>CBDDCY010000013.1:0-1437910 GCA_965226435.1 Bryobacterales bacterium | reverse complement strand
CCGTTTCGACCGCGGCCGTCGACGCCGAAAAGATCACTACCCGTGCCCTCGCCGATAGCCCGGCGGCAGCGAAAGAGAACCGAGGCTTTAGTCGCCGAACGGCATCCTTCGAGCGAGAAACCGATCTTCGCGCCGACGTAGTTTCCGCTACCGGCAACAAGCGATCCGCGGGCGCCGCCGATTTGGGCGCGGATCCTCAGCGCAAGGGACGGCGAATCGTCGGTGGAGTCTTGGCCGCGGCGTCGGAGATCGGCAACGAGCAAGACACGGACCGGCATCGAGTGGAGGAAGAGATGCCGTCGCCGGTCCGATTGACCGCGGCCGACGAGCTTGGCGCCGGGTCGACCTTGACGAAGGCGAAGAGTCGCGAACAACACGCCGAGAAAGCCGCCTTCGTGGAAACGGAATCCGAACCGGCCTTAGCCGACGTTGCTCGGCAAGAACAATTCGCGCTGAATGCGCCTCCCGCGTCGGCTCCTCCGCCTCGTCGCGAGAGTGCCGAGCAGCCCCCGGAATTGAGGGCGGCATTGGAAAAAGGCGAAGCAGCGCGGGCGTTTCGGGACGCCGGATCGGAATTGCGGCGCGGAAGCGCTCGAACGGCAAGCAACAGCGCCGCCCAGGATGAGTCCTCGCGACGGTCGCGCGACGCCGAGTTTTCATTGCTCCCCGAGGGCTTACGTTATGAAGAAGCCGAGATCGGCGTGGCGGCCGACGGCTCGATGTCGATTCGTACACTCGATTCGGCGACCCATACGGTGACGATTACGCATGTTTACCTTCCGTAAACCAACGCCGCTGATCGCGTTGGCTCTGCTTGCCGCGGGCCTGGCGCATGCTCCGGGGCAACGCTCGTCGACACCATCGCCGGTGCGGTTCGTCACGTCCAACGATGTGCCCGTGTCGCTGGTTTCGATCGACGCTTCGGAAACGGTGATGCAGCCTCGCGGCGGCGCGTTGGTCATCGATTTGCGGGCAACAGTGCGGCTGCGCAACGATGGCCGCGGCCCTATTCGCGGCGTCAGTTTCGGCGTTCGAACCGGCCGAAACTACATTAGGCGGCAAAGCCTCGGTGGCGGTGCCGGGCCTCCATGTGTCGTCTGGCGAAACATTCTCGGTGAAGCTCGCGCTTCGGCTGTTGCGGCCCCTGCCGGCACCTGCCCGAAGGCGTTGTGACGGTCGAGGTCGACGGACTGCTGCTCGAAAATTTCCGCTTCCATGGGCCTGACAAGCTGGACTCCAGACGCCGACTGACGGTGTGGGCCATGCAGGCCAACCGTGACCGCGAGGCGATGCGGGCCGCACTCGCCTCGGGCGGCCCCGAGCAGCTTCAGCAGCAGGTCCTCGCCGCTCTTGCCGCGCAACAACGGCGTCCTCGCCTCGAAGCTCGGCCGCTTGGACGAACGCTGTCGACCTCGGCGCGCAATCTTGCCGAACGGCGTGTGGCCTTGGCTTTCTTCGACATTCCCGAATCGCCATTGTCCGCTCTTAACGGCTCGGCCCTCGTGTCGGGCAGAACCGCCCGTGCGCCGCGGATCACCGTCAAAAACCGTTCCTCGAAACCGGTGGAATATTTCGAGCTGGGCTGGGTGGTCGATGATGCCGGCGGTAAGCGGTATGCCGCCGGGTCGTTGCCCGCGCCGGCAACGCCGATTCGCCTCGCTCCCGGCGACTCGGTCGTAACGTCCGCCGACCGCCTCTTCTCGTTCCGGCCCATGGACGGAGACGATCGTGACTTCGCGATAGGCGGCATGCGGGGCTTCATTACTCAGGTGCAGTTCGAGGACGGAAGCATCTGGATTCCCAGCCGCGACGACCTGCGCCAAGCCAAGCTGCTCGATCTGCTCCCCGCCTCGCCTGAAGAGCAGCGCCTGACCGACCTCTACCGCCGCCGCGGTCTCGACGCCCTCATCAAGGAACTCGCCCTCTACTAGACGGCGACCCGCTTCGGACCCTGTCCTTACCGTTTCTTGCCCCGCAAGAGAAGCACGATCACAAGCAGCATCCCCAGAGCGACCAAGAACCAAGCCGCGGACGAAAGTCCTCCAGATCGGAATAAGAACTCGCGCCGGCGCCGCGCGAGCAAGCCGTTCAATCCTAACGCCAATCCCGGTTTGTTCCAAGCAGCAAAAGCCCGAACGCAACCGTGCCCTTCAGAACCGCGTCCGCAGCCGCACGCCGATCATTCGGCCCGCTGCGAGGGCGGTTCCCGAGAACAGGCCGGTGAAGTTTGATGACGTTCAGACGGTTCGTCGCGTTGGTGATGTCGAACTGTAAGTCGACGGAACGCTCGTCTTGTTCCCAGATTTTGACGCCGACGGAAAAATCAAGTTGAAAATTGGGACGCACGCGGCCGCGCGCAAAATTGATCCGCTCGAGAATCTCGCCGGGGATCAACGCGGCCTCATCTTCGTCGAGGCTGGTCGCCGCCGGCACGGCGGCATCTCGGTCTTCATCCCTCTCCTCGTCCTCCGCGAGCTCGACCGGCAAACCGCTGCCGTAGCGGGCGCCGGCGGACAACCGCAACCGCGGGTGTAGCTCGTAGCGCAGCATGAAGCTGACGGTGTTGCGTTGGTCTTGCGTGATCGGGAACCTTGTGGCGATGTCACGCAATTCCTCCGCCTCGCCGCCCTCGATAAACAACCCGCCGGTAACCGGCGAGGTCGCCGTGCCCAGCATATTCGAGTAACTCAAGTAGGCGCTTAATCCGCGGTAGCGCGGCATCTCGAGGCGTACTTCGGTGCCCTCGATGCGGGCGCCGTCAAAGCTGATCGGGAACCCGATGCCGGTATTGAGAAAGACATCGTCGTCGTAATAGTTGCTGAAGTCGCGCCAATAGTGATTCACGTCAAGCCGTAAGACCGAGCCGATCGACTTGCGAAAGCCGACTTCGTAATAGTTCGCTCGCGCCGCGGGCACGGGCAGAAACCCCTCCACGCTGTCGAGGGTTTGCGCGGCCAGGGAACTGCTGAGCAACAGGTTCTCGATTGCCGGCGTTTGAAAGACCCGGTCGTAGGAGGCTCGCAGCATCAGGTCGGCCCGCTCCCAATAATAGGCGAGCCCCAAGCGCGGACTGACGCCGCTTTCGCTTGTCCGCGCACGGTTGCGATCCACCCGCACACCCGCGTCGATCACCAGTCCTCCGCGCCGGTAGTGATTCTGGAAGAACGCCCCGGCGTCGGCGGTGCGCAGCGTTTCATTGAAACCGAAGCCCGCGACGCCAAGGCCGATCGGGTTGACGACGCCGGTTTGCCGAAAGATGAATTGCTCTCGCAAGTCGTTCGTGCGATAGTCGCCGCCAAACTTCACCGTATTCCGCTCGACCGCGAACGTAATCGCTCCCGAAATTACGCCTTCGCGGAATCCGCGGTCTTGCTCGGTGAAGACGGGCGTCGCCAGGGCGTTGCTCCACAGCTTGGCGGCGACGTCGCGAACCATGCCCCTTGCCTCCGCGAGCGCGCGCGGCGAAAAGACGTGTTGATAGTGGATTTGTCCGGCGGCTTCGGCTCCTCGGCGGTCTTGGCGCTGGCCGTGAAGCTGCTGTTCAAGGTCGTTGGGAACAAGGAAATTCACGCGATTCGAACGGAAATAGAACCTCAGACGGTCGTTCTCGCTCAGGTCGTGGTCCAGCCCGGCGCTGAGTCCCGCCGCGTTGCCGCGATTGGTGAAGTTCTCAAGCGACGGCGGGTCGAGATAGCGATCGGTGTGCCCGCCGTGCAGGCCGAAAGAGTAAACCGTTCCGCCTTTTCGGTATTGGTTGGAGAATGTGCCCTCGCTTGTTCCGAAGCTGCCGCCTTCGAGAGCGAACTCGGTGTGCCGACCCTCATCGGCGGCGCGGCGCGTCGAGAGTTCGATCACGCCGCCCAGACGGCGTCCGAACTCGGCCGGAATATTCGCCGTCATGACGTGAACAGCCTCGAACTCGTCGCTCTCGAAGGCCGGCACGAAACCCAGCGAGCGATTGTCGTAGAGCGGCATGCCGTCGATGACGTATTGCGTGTCGTATTCCGAGCCGCGCGGGTGAAGCACGGCGTTGGCCTCGAGCAGCCATCCCGGCAGGTTGTTGATGGCGTTGATCGTGCCGCGGCCGAGGGTATTGAAAGCGTTCTCGTCGAGGCGCGCTCGTCCGATTCGAAACACGGTTCCGGTTTGTTCGATGTCGAGCAGTGGGGCGGCGTCTCGGACCGTCAGCGTCGTCTCGACCGAGGCGACGTCGAGCACAATGTGCCGCGTGACCGGAAGGGCCGAGGAGATCGCAATCGGCTCGCCGCGGGGTTGAAAGTTTGGGTGGCGAACCTCTACTTGGAACAAACCCACCGGGAGCCGCCGGAAGCGTGCTCGGCCGGCAATGTCGCAATTCGCATCGGCCGCGAAATCGGCCGCGCGATTCGTCAAGGTGACACGAGCCGGCAAGGCCAGACCGGTGGAATCGCGAACCCATATGGTGAGGTCGCCTTCCATGCGCTGTGCGCCGAGAGAGCCGGGGCCGCTCAACAGCAGCAGTGCCGCGAGCACCGGCCCCCATCGGCGAAAGCGGGCTGGAGAATAAGGCAGCATGGCCCGAGAGTTGGAGGTCGCCCCGCGCGCCTCCCGCCTATCCGAGTATACCGGCCGATTGGGGCTCCCAATACCCCTCGGCAGGCTCGGAAATATCGCTGCTCAGCGTGCACCGGAAGAGGCTTGGGGGCCCGCGAAGTAGAGCCACCATGCCCCGAGCTGGTACGGGCGTACTATTCCCTTCGCCGTGCCTGTTTGCGATGATGGATGTGGTTTAACGGGAGAGCGGTACCCCTCGTCCGAACCTGTCCCCTCGGTTGCAAGCGTCGTTTCCCAAAGAAGAGGACGAAGACTGGTTCCAACGTTGAGCGGGGAACGGTCTCGCCGGGCCGTGTTACGGCGCTCCGAAGAAGCGAGCAAGGATGGCCATGGCGCGATTTCGCCCTGGATTTGTCGCTCTACTGCTATGGACCGTTTTCGTGCCGACGACCTCGTGGGCACAGGACTTCGACCCTGCCCCGGCTTGGCCTCTTTGCGGGCGAATTGCCGCGACACCGCCGGCGGGTTGGGTTACGGCCGACGGCTGCCCCGGCGATCGATGGGGCAATAGCAACTTCACCGATTCGCCGATCGCCTCTCCCTTCGGTCCACGTCCGCTGGCGTCTGAGGACGACCGTTACGCTTTCCACCGCGGCCTCGACATCGCCACGCCCGAAGGCACGCCGGTGTTCGCGATCGCCGACGGCATCGTGAAAATCGCGGGCGATCACGCGAGCTATTCCGATCCGCTGGTCCAATTGCGCCACTATCGGCCCGGTACAACTTCCTGTGGCACGGTGGGTTGCTACAACAGCAACTACATGCATTTAAGCCAAGCCCTGGTCTTGGTGGATGCGACGGTCGGCAAAGGCGACCTGATCGGCTACTCGGGAAAAAGCGCGAGCAACTTCCAGCACCTGCATTTCGAAATCCGAAACGCTCCGGGATTCGACCCGTCGAGCCGTTGGCAGCGAGATTGTATTCATCCGGTCGGCGTGCTTCCGTATAGCAGCACGGCGGTTCCGACCATCGCGTTTGACTCGGTCGGCGCGCCGAGCTCCGCCAACCCGATCGTCCAACTGAGCGTGAACACGTCGCGCATCGATATCGAACGCATCGAGCTGACTCTCTTTGACGCGGCGGGCGATCCGATCACGCAGCCCGGCAATACCGCGGACGCGAAAGGGTACAACGTTTCGCCGTCGTGGTTCGGCATGAACGATTGGAACTTTCAGTACAGCCACAAGAACAGCACGAACTTCCCCTGGGAAAGCTTCGCCGCCGGCGGGGCCAACGAATGCCCCTATCACGCCGACCATCCGACAAATTATTCCGCGCATGTTCACCTGGACCGTCAATTGCCGCTCTATCCTTTGGTCGGGGAATTCAACGGTGTGGAGATTCGGCCGACAAAGTACACCGAAGACAACTACAACTTAAACCTGACTTTCAAGGAATTGGTCGGGCCCGCGACGTGTATTGAAGCGAAGGTCCACCAAGCGTCCGGCGGGACCGCGACCGCCACTTGGGGCGACTGTTCCGGGTCGGGCGATCCACCCGCCTACACTGATTTCTTGATCAGCGGCGAGACGCGTTTCGCGGGGACGCAGCAGGGGACCTATGCCGACACGGCCGCGCAAAACGAAGGAAATGTAGAGGTCATCACGGAGAGAGAGAGCGGCGGCAAACCGAAGAACCGCTACAGCTTCGCCGACCACGAATGGACCGCCGACATCGGCGCCGGCGGCGGCATCGTCACGGTGTGGATCGACGCTTGGACTACGCCTTCGGCCGACGGCGACACGTTTGAGTTGACAGCAACCGGGTCGAGCGATGTTCTTGTTCTCGACAAGACCGCGGATAACGATACCTACCAAACCCTCGAACTGCCCTCGGGCGCCGCCGGAATTTTGAGCCTTCGCCTGCGCGACACCGACCAAAGCACGGGCGCGCGGTCGTTGGACTCCGTGACGATCGACCATCTCTTTGTTCGGGTTGAAAGTCCCACGAACCTCGATCCGCCCGCCGCCCCAACGGGTGTGAGCGGGGCGGCTTTGTCCGCGGGCAGCGCCGAAGTGACTTGGAATCACACGGGTGATACCGAATCCGGTTTCCAAGTCGAGCGGCAAACACAGATCGTCGACTTGAGTTGGGGCGCCTGGACCGCGGCCGGCATGGCGGTGGCCGACACGGTTTCGTTCACCGACAGCGGACTGCTTTCGCAAGCGACCTATCGTTACCGCGTTGCCGCGACAAACGCGGCGGGCGATTCCGTCTGGGTGCAATCGGGTGAAATTACGACTCCGCTCGGGTTGACGGCCGATGCCGCCGGCTACAAAAAGAAGGGTTGGCAGTATGTCGATGTGAGCTGGTCGGGCGCTCCCGCCGGCTTTGTCGACGTTTTCCGGGATGACGGCGGCGGCGCCTTTCTCGTGGGCTCACCCGCCGCCGGCGGGAGCGGCAGCGGTGTTTTCACCGACGGGCCGATTGCCAAAGGCGGGGCGCAATACGTTTACCAAGTCTGCGTCGCCGGCGACGCTGCCAACTGCTCCTCGCCGCCGACGGTAACTTTCTAGACTTCAGTGGGGCGGCTCTCCAGGCCTGCCTATCGCGCGGCGGCGTCGGGTGTCTCGCCGGTAAACAGCGTTTCGGCGACGCCCCGCCGTTCTCCGCTAGAATAGTCGGGTGAGGGTAAATCCATGGCTGAAAAAGACAAGCTCTACCAATCCGAGTCGGCCGGCAGCGGAACGTTCCGCATTTCCAAGCCGAAGCGCAAACCCACAAAGCTGCGCCAGTCTCGCGTCAAGAAGCCCCAACGCGGCGCCCGCAAGTAGATCGTCGAGTTCGGGTGCGCGACATCAATTCGGAGAGTCGACGGCCCACTCCTTCCCCCTGGCTCATAAACATACATGGGGTCGCCCTATTTGCGACTCGAGCCTGGTGAACCGGGCCGAGCACGGCGAGCAAGCGCAACGACGTAGTCTCGTACCGAGGGGTGGCGGACGCTCAGCGGCCCCGGCGGGGCCCTGGAATTTAGCCCAGGGCTGAAGCCCCATAAGCGCTAACTTAACGATTGACAGCAGCATTTTCTCATCGAAGGATGAGCCTGAAGACGGGGGTTGGGGCTTTTTGAGTAGCTGGGGCTCCTTTCTGGTTTTTTGGTTTTGATTTGGGAAGGGGAGAATCGTCGTCGGGGTTGTGGGAATGTGGGAATCGCGGAGCGATTTCCAAGGGCGGTGGGAAACGAAGGGAAACCTGGTTTTGGTTTTCCTCGTTTTCCACCGCCCGCCATTTCCACAGCCCTCTTCCTGCTGTTCAGCACGGCGTGTTCGCGGACCGGAAACTGGCAAACAGCTTGTGTTTGGCTCGCTGCATCCGGCGCGCCGCCGCAGTGTCGCTTTCCGCCTGGGCAATGCGGCCCAGAGCCTCAAGCGTGTGCCCTGGCTTGAGGTAGCCGGCGGCCTCGGGCAACTGCTCGAAAGATTCCCAAGGCGTCTGGTAGTGGCGATACACCCGCTTCTGCTTGCCTTTGGCGTCGGTCTTGATCTCGGGCTGTCCGCAGGGCCGGTGGAAATTCAAATAGGGATTGAAGTGCTGTTGGTAGAAGCGCTGGATGCGCCCCGCGTGCGGCGCCGCGATGTGCGTATATCCCATGTGTTTGCGGATCACCGCGCCGTTTTTCGATTCCACCAAGCCGTTGTCATTGGAGTGCCGCGGACGCGACTTGGTCTGTTCGATCAGCAGCTTGTTCAATAACTTCTCCACCGTGCGATTGAGGAACTCGCTGCCGTTGTCGGAATGGAAGCCGCGGATACGAAAGGGAAACTGCTCGATCATGGCTTTCAGCAACGGCTCCAGCCAGGCTTCACTGATCGCGGCTGTGGCGCCGACCACTTGCCACTGGGTGACTTCATCCACGGCATTGATGTGGTAGACGCCCTTGACGCCATCGCGATCCCCTTGATGCACCGTATCCACTCGCAGAAAGCCGGGTCGGCCTTGCGGGTCGGGCCGGCGCCGCTCGCCGATCGACACCGCTGTGGGCCGGGTCTTGGTGAAATGCAGCCGCCGCCGGCGGTAGGCACTGCGCCGCCGCAGGCGATAGATCTGGGCCACCGAGATCCCCGCCAACCGCTCGTATTCGCGCTGCTGGTACTGCTGGTATTCCCGCTCGAGGATCTTGCGCGTGGCCGGGCCGCTGAGGGTTTCGTGGGCCTCGTCCACCGCCGCCAGCAGTTCGACGTCGGCGGGCGTGTACTTGCGGGCAAAGCGATGCCGCCGGTAGCGGGCGGGTTGGAGTTCTCCGCCCTGCCGGTACTGCTGGATCAGCCGCGTGATTTGCGCCCGGCTCAGTCCGGTCATCTTGACCAGATACTGCCGCAGCAGCCCTTTGTCGGCGCGGTTCTGGCGGCTGTAGCCGTGCCGGCCAAGCGTGCGCGCCACCCAAGCGTAAATCTCGGCCCGCCCTTTGCCTTTGAATCGAATCTCCTGGCTGGAGTGGAGAAACTGCCGGATCTGTTGCGGATTCAACTTGCCGGCGTTTTGCACTTGGATAGTCAATCCCCAGCATGCCCACTCCCCGATCCTGCAGGCTCATCTTGTGTGAGAAACAAACTCCTCGTTCAGGCTCATCTTGCATGAGACAAGACTACAGCTGGGGCCGAATCGTCTAGGCTGGAGACGATGACACAAGTCCACGACGAAGATTGGGAGGTGTTGTTGAGACTGTTTCCGCCGCATTGGGAACATTTGGCGCGAAGTACGGGAGCCGTGGGGCGGTTGCGCGGCTTCGCATCAGTGAGCGATCTGGTGCGGACGCTGTTGCTTCACGTCGGAGCGGGGTATTCGCTGCGAGAAACCGCGGTGCGCGCCAAGGCCGCCGGGTTGGCTGAAGTCTCCGATGTCGCTCTGCTGAAGCGTTTGCGCAAGGCGGGCGATTGGTGGAGACTGTTGTGCGTCGAGCTGCTGCGGGAGCAGGCCGGCGGGGATGCCGGGACGGATCCGGTTCGGGTCATTGACGGCAGCGTGATCTGCGAGCCCGGACCGACCGGCAGTCAATGGCGCTTGCATTACAGCCTGCGGTTGCCGTCGCTCGAGTGTGACCACTTTGAATTGACGCCGTCGGTGGGCCGGGGCCATGGCGAACGTCTGGACCGTTTCGATCTCAAAGCTGGAGAAATCGTACTGGCCGACCGCGCTTACATTCACCCCCCAGCGTTGAGTTGGGCGGTGCGGCGGAAGGTCGGCCTGGTGGTCCGCTACAATAGTGGCGCGGCGCCTCTGTTTGACGCCCTCGGGCGTGCTTGGCCGCTGTTGTCGCGGCTGCGCAAACTGAGGCCGGGGCGGGTCGCGGAATGGCGCGTCCACGTTCGCGCGGCCGAGGGTTTGCTGCGCGGTCGGCTGTGCGCGGTCGCCAAGAGCGAAGAGTCGGCTGAGAAGGCGCGTCGCAAGCTTCGCCGTCGAGCGCAACAAAGTGGGGTGAGTGTGCGCCCCCAGACGCTGGAGCTCGCCGGTTACGTGTTGGTGTGGACGAATCTCGAAGCCGCCTGGAGCGCCGAGAAGGTGTTGGCGTTGTATCGTCAGCGCTGGCGGATCGAGTTGGCCGTCAAGCGCCTGAAATCACTGGCGGAATTGGGCCACTTGCCGAAACACGATCCGGACAGCTCCCGGGCATGGCTCTACGGCAAGTTGTTGCTGGCGCTTTTGGGACAAAAGCTGGGCCGCCTGGGCCGCGATTTTTCCCCCTGGGGCTACCCGCTGGAGCCACCGAGCGGCCAGTCCGCGGCGTGAATTCCAGTTTCAGTTCCATCAAATCTGTAGCGCTATCGAGCCGCGGCTCTCGCTGGCGGGCGTTTTGACGCACTGGAATCAAATCGCCCACGACTTGCGGGAACCCTCTCGCAATCGTCCACCTCAGATCCAATCCTTAAGTTAGCTCTTATGCGGCTTCAGCCGTGGGACCGAAGGCCATCAACAAAATAGCCCTGAAGGGGCGCGGGACATCCCCGCACATCTCCACGTTTATGTCGCGCACCGGCGCGGAGGAAACCACAGCCGACCAGAGCCGCATCGCCACGCGATGCGGTCACTCAAGAATGGACTGGACTCTTCCGAAAATAGCCGCTGAGCGTACGGTGCACTACGTTGAGGATCACCAGCGTCGCAAATCTCGTGAGCCGCGAAGCGGCGGCGGGAACCGTAGCCCAGGGTGAAGCGAAGCGGAACCCTGGGTCGTCCCGCCACCACAGCTGAGCCCTGAAAGGGCGGCAGGAGCGTCCTCGCGTCCATTTTCATGGTGGTCTTATGAATACCAGTTTTCATGGAAACCGACTGTCCCCCATTTCTTCACGGCCCCACGCGATGCGGTCACTCAAGAATAGTGCTTTGCCGCCAAACAAACTTTTCCAGGCGGTCGTGCTGCTAGCCGCCGGGCTGACCCCAGTCGAGGACAAACGACCAGGCCAGGTGATAGAGGCACTCTTCAAGGGGGAAGTAGCGGATCCAGTCAGCTCGCTTCGTGCCGTACCACAGGACTTCCCCATCTCGCGCGTCGAGGATCCAAACGGTGGCCCGAACCGTCAACCCTTTCCCCGGCTTGCGAAAGGCCGAGCCTAGCCGGCCGACCACCGCCAGCTCCAGTTTCCTGGCGGCCGCGTCGGCGGCGATCGCGCCGAGCTTGTCACTCTCGCTCAGTTCCCGTACTTTCCAGGCCGGAACCTCATCCCAGGGCAGAGTCGACACATGGGCGATCGTTTCCGCCGCACCCTGCCTAAGCAGCGCTTGCCGCATGGCAGTCGAAAAATCGGGTGCCCTCGGTCCGGTCAGCTCCCGGGCAACAAACGGAAACACGCCGACGTCCTTGCACGAAAGCCGCAACCCCGGGTTTCTTGTGTAGACGCGTGTCGTGATCTTGGGGTCGCCCCGGTTAAACCACGGAAAACTCTTGAGTTGGCCGAAGACCGGCTCGGTCAACCAAGCCAATATCAGCGAGAGAACGACAAGTCGTCGAGGATGGCGCATCCGCTGTTTCAATCGACCGAACCAACCGGGTCCGTTACGGTCGGCCCGGTGCCGGCTGCGGCAACCCACATAAATGTAGGTACCAAAAACGTAATGGGGTAACAATGTGGTGAGATATTGTCAAATGTTGTGGATGGGCGAGGTCAGGCGGCGTTTTCCTGAACCATCAATCCATCCTTGAAAACCTTTCCCTCTAAGACATGAACAATCACTTCCGAACCGTTCAGGCGTCGCCAGTGGCGCTCGGCTTGGCGGGCCAGCATGAAGACCATCGTTAACGACGCTTCGCGGCTGCCACAACCCTTCGTTCGTCGCTGCCGCAAACGGACCGTCGCAAAGGTGGACTCGATCGGGTTCGTCGTCCGCAAGTGCCCCCAGTGCTCGGCCGGAAAGTCGTAGAAAGCCAGCAGCACTTGGCGGTCTTTTTCCAGGCACTCGACCGCTTTGGGAAACTTCTTCTCGTATAGGTTCTTGAAACGGTCCAGAGCGGCCTCCGCCGTCTGCCGACTCTCGGCAAGATAGATGTCGCGCAGCGCCTGCTTGGCTTTGCCCTGCATGCTCTGCGGCAGCTTATTGAGCACGTTGGCCGTCTTGTGGAGCCAGCAGCGTTGCTCACCGGTCGCCGGATAGACTTTCCGCAGTGCCGCCCAAAACCCCATCGCTCCGTCGCCCACCGCCAACTTCGGCGGCAGCTCGAGCCCCTGCCGTTTCAAGTCCTCCAGCAACTCCTGCCACGACAGTTCGCTTTCGCGAAAGCCGTCGTGCACCGCCAGCAGTTGCTTGCGACCGTCTTCGAGTGCTCCCATCACAACCAGCAAACACTGCCGTTCATCGTCCAGACGAACATTCGAGTAGATGCCATCGGCCCAAATGTAAACAAACCGCTGGCCGCTGAGGTCACGCTTTGACCAAGCCTCGTACTCGCGGCGCCAGACGTCTTTGAGACGCACCACCGTCGTCGCCGACAGGCCCGGAGCGTCGGGCCCCAGCAAGGCCTCCAGCGCTTCGCTGAAATCGCCCGTCGAGATCCCTTTCAGGTACAACCAGGGGATCAACTCCTCCACACTCTTCGTGCGCCGCAGATACGGCGGCAGGATCTGGGAAGTGAAACGAAAGCGCCGGCCCTGCTCATCGACTCGGCGATCGTCGACCCGCGGCGCCTGGATCTTCAGCTGACCCACGCCGCTGACGATGGTGCGCTCGCGGGCGTGACCGTTGCGCACCACCAGCCGCCGGCCGTCCTGGTCGACTTCGTGCTGATGCGTTTCGATGTAGGCGGTCACTTCGGCTTCCACGGCCTTGACGAGCATCTGGCGCGCTCCTTGGCGCAGCACCTCATCCAAGGGCGAGCGTTCCTTTCCATCAATGACTTGGGGGTTGACTTGACTGCTGCTCTCAGCAGCTTCACACTGACTCATGGCGTATCCTCCTTGTTCCTTTCCAGAAAACGATTGAGTTGCTTCCTCAATCGTCAGGATACGCCGCCTCCCCTCAGAGGCTCATCCACAACTTATGGTTATAGCTCCAATGTGGTTGCAATGAATGCCTAAGAGGAGTATAGTGACAAAAGTACTAGTAACCCCTTAGCCTCAACATCATCCGCCAAGCGATTCTGTAAGGTTGAGTACTATTTGTTCTGGGGTTGGGGCCTAGCGGGAATGGCCGCCGGAAAGCGTGGTCCGACCTGAATCTGCGGTAGGTCGAACGATCCGCTAATGGCGTGGCCGATAGGGCCGGCGTGAAGATATTTCGTAAGAAGGCGTGAAGATATTTCGTAAGAAATCGAGTTCCGCGCAGGTCCCCACGCGAGTGTCGCGCTGGGACGGGTCCGCGATCCTCGCGCTCGTCTTGACCCTCTCCGCTGTTCTCATCGCCTTCATTTCTCCGCTCGCTCCCGGCTGGACGGCTTTGCTGGTTTCGCTCGGCATTATGGTGTCCGCTCGTAGGACGCCGCTTCGCGAACCTGGTACCGGGACTCTTCTTTCAATTGGCATACTCCCGGTTCTTACGGCCATTGCCTACCAACTGCCGTGGCCGCTGTACGTCGTGGGGGGCGCCGCTCTTGCCTGGCAACAATACGGCTCCGCCGCCCGCCCAAGGCCCGCCGCTCTCATGCAGGCCCCCGCGATCGTAGGGATGCTGCTGACCTATCGCCTCTTCGCCGGCGCATCCGAATCAGGCTTCATGGCGGCCGGATTGGCCGCTACGTTGGTGTACTACGTAATTCTCAGCGCCGTCGGCGTCGCATCCGGTCCGTCGGACGTAAGCTCGCCGGCAAGGCGCTGGTTTGACGAATTCTACCGTTGTATTCCACTGTGTCTATTACTGCCGGCCCTGGTCGGCGTGGTGGCGCTGTTGGTCGAGGGAGCCACGCCTCTGGAGCGCGCTTTCGGAGGGTTTGTGCTGTTCGGCGCGACCGTGTATCTTACGCGCCGCCCCGCGCCGGGCCGCGCCACCGCCGATTACGTCACCGAATCCGGCTCCGATGTCGCCGTTGACGGCGCGGTGCGATCCGCCGAAGCCCTCAAGCAACGACTTCATCAGCCCGAGAACGAGCGGATCCTTTTCCTGTTGCGAAAGATCGCGCCCCACTGGAAGTGTTCCGACATCGAACTGAGTAACCTCGAACTCGCCGCCGCCTTGCGCGATGTCGGCAATGTCGTCGTGCCGCGCGGCATCTTAAGGAAGCCGGCCGGGTTAACGGACCAAGAATTCGAAAAGATGGCCGCCCACCCGTCGTTCAGCGCCGCGATCGTCGAGGCCGCCCAATTGTCGCCCAAGGTTCGCGAGGCCGTCTTGCATCATCACGAACACTGGGACGGATCCGGGTACCCGGCGGGCCTTCGGGGAACCGCCATTCCACTTTGGGCGCGCAGGCTGACCGTGGTCGATTGCTGCAGCGCCTTGCTCAGCGAACGTCCCTATCGGCCCGCCATGGACCTGGCCGAGACAACTCGTCTGATGACGCAGCAGGCCGGCAAGATCTTCGATCCCGAGTTGCTGCGAATCTTCTTGACGGAGTTACCCGCGATCCATGCCCGCTGGGACGAGTCGGCGGTGCCTGCGTCTTCGCTCCCGCCCGATGAGCTTGCCGACGAAGAGCCCAATGCGGAAGGCTCGCGCCGGCGCGGTTTCCAAGCGCTCGTGAATGCTCCGGATCGCTTAGCCGCTTTCTACGAAATGCTCAGTGTCTTGGGAGCCGACCTCAATTTCGACAAGGGCTTACAGGATTGTCTGCGCATTTTGCGGCGGACCATCCCTTGTGACCGCGTGGGTATTTTCATTGTGGAAGGGAACGACTACGTTCTGTCGCAGGCCGACGGGTTCCCCGACCACTGTATCTCGCGGCTCCAGACGGCTTGTGATCGCGGGTTGATGAGGGCTTCAGCCGCCCAAGGGCTTCCTCGTATCGCGAATATTCCGCCCGGGGAAGGGCCCGACGGTCGACCGCCTCGCTATCTCGACGACGTGCAGTCCAGTTTGGTCGCGCCCCTGATTGTCGACGGGCGAGTGATGGGCATGCTCGCGCTTTGCTCCAAGTCGCCCGACGCCTTTCAGGAAATACAGGCGCAATCGCTGACGCTGATCACCGACAAGGTGGCGTCCACCGTTTCGTCCTCTCGGACACTGCGGCGCATCTATCTCGAAGCCGAGACCGACACCTTGACCGGACTACCCAATGCCCGCGCCGTCTTCCGGCGGCTCGAAACGGAATTGCAGCGGGCCGAACGTCGTTCAGAGAGCTTGGCGGTTTTCTTCCTCGACCTCGACGAGCTAAAGCCGGTCAACGACTCGTTGGGGCACGGCGCCGGCGATCGTTTGCTCGCCGGAGTGGCCGAGACCCTGCGGACTTCGCTTCGCCCTTACGACTTTCTCGGGCGCGTGGGCGGCGACGAATTTCTCGCCATCATGCCCGGCATCGCCGGGGATCAGGTCGGCAAACGCATCATCGCCCTCAAGCAGGCAGTGGCCCGGAATCAGATCGCCGTCGGACCGAATCGTCGGATTGGGACCACCGTCAGCGTCGGCGCGGCCGTCTATCCTTCCGATGCCTCCGAAGGCGAAGAATTGGTTTATCTCAGCGACCGCCGAATGTACCGCGACAAGAAGCGCACAAAGACGGACAGCGGCTCGAAAGACATTGCTTCCCTAGCCGGCTGACTCCCGCCCGCAACTGCAAGCTCTTGTCCCAACGATTCCGTAAGGCCGGCGGCGGCAGTCGTGACGGCGCCCCCGGTGGGGCAGGTCTCCCGGTCCGCCCTCTTCTCGATCCGCCCGTGAATCCGGCGCTGGAAACCATAGGTTCCACCGCGCGTCCTACAATAAGTACCGGCAAAAACGGGTATCGACCGGGGGGGGCTGATCCCCTCGCGCCATTCATCCCGTTTATGTGCCCGGACTTTCGCGAAGGGTTTCCCCCCCGGCTTGCTTTCACCGCGACCCAATCTGGTTTTCACTACGCCCGCCCATGACGAGCCGTTCGATCATCTTCTCCCGCTTATCTCGGCTGTGCCGGACCTTGTTGCCGGCGCTGCTCTCGATAGCGGTAGCCGTCACGCTGCCGGCCCAAGATTCATTGCCCCCCGACGATGCCGAGGAACTCTTCGCGCAAATCGACGGCATGCTCGAGGAAATGGCCGACATCACGGGTCTGAAGCTGAAGCGCCCGGTGCGCCGCTCGGTCATCACCCGAGAGGAAATTCGCCGACTCATCGAGCGGCGAATTGACGAAGACGCCGCCCCCGAGCAGATCCAAGCCGAGGAGACCTTCTTGAAGATGTTCGGCTACGTCGACGACGACTTCAATCTCGCCGAGCAATTCGTCGAAGTCCTGACCGAGCAAGCCACCGCCCTCTACGACTACAAGACCAAACAACTCTACCTGGCCACCTGGACCCCCAAGGACCTACAACAAGTGGCTCTGGTCCACGAACTGGCTCACGCTCTGGCCGATCAACATTTCGATCTGAAAAAGTACGTCAAGAGCGCCAAGAGCGCCGACGGCGATGTCGCGCGCTCCGCCGTTATCGAGGGGCAAGCGTCATGGATCATGATGGAATACGCGATGCGTCAGAGCGGTCAGTCGCTGCTCAATAACTCGCTGTTGGCCGTTGCCGCGGCGACAGCGTCGCGCTTCGAAGCCGAGCAATACACCGCCTTCGCCTCTTCGCCCTTGTATCTGCGCGAGTCGATGCTGTTCCCCTACACTCGCGGATTGCTGTTTCAACAACAGGTTCTCTCGCGCCGGGGCAAGGCCGGATTTGCCGAAGTTTTTCGAAATCCGCCCATGTCGTCCCAGCACATCTTGGAGCCGGATACCTATTTTGGGCGACGGCGCTCGACGCGGCCCCGCTTGCCTCGCTTGCGCTTGGGCCGCGGCTATAGGACCATCTCGCAAGGCGAAGTCGGCCAACTGGATCACGCCATCTTGATCGAGCAGTTTTTTGATCGCGATACCGCCGAGCGGGTCAGTCCTCATTGGCGCGGCGGCGGATACAAGATTGTGTCCAAGCGAGACGACGAGACGCCCGTATTGGCCTACGCCGTCGAATGGTCGAGCGCCGAACGCGCACGAGAGTTCTTCGCCCTCTACGAGAAGATCTGTCAAAAAAAGTGGCGCCCCGAGAAAACCGACAAGACCGACACCCGCGTCGTGGGGCGCGGAAGCGAGCAAACTTTCATCCTCTCGCTCGACGGATTGCGCGTAGCCGGCATGGAGGGATTGCCGAATGATAGATTAAGAGCACACCCGGGGCGGTTTGCGCCCTAACTCAATTGCTTGAACGAACGGGGCGTGGCCGCCTCGTTCGCCTAGATCGAGGTTCTTTCATGCCGATTATCCGATTCATTGCTCTTTGCTTGATCTTGCTGCTCCCGATGGTCGCCGCCGGTGAGCCGCGCCCGTCTCCCGAACTGAAGTTCACGACGCTGGAAGGCCAAAACCTGACGCTCGATCAATTGAAGGGCAAGGTCGTCATGGTGATGTTCTTTTCGACGGATTGCGCGCATTGCCAGCGCACGACGCGGGTCCTCAAGCCGATCTACGACGAATTCAAGCCGCGCGGCCTGGAGGTGGTCGGGATTGCGATCAACCCCGCCGCGGCCGGGAACCTCAAGGCGTTCGCGACGAAATATGGCGCGGAGTTTCCTCTTGCTCTAGGCACCCGCGGGGATTGCACCGGCTTTGCCGGCATCTCCGTCATGACTCGCTTTTACGTGCCCTACGTGTTTTTCATTGATCGCAAGGGCATGATTCGCGAGCAGCACGGCGGATCGGACCGCGCCTTCTACCGCGCCGAGGACCGCAATATTCGCACCGCGATCGAGGCCTTGCTGAAAGAGCCGACCTAGGTGAATCCCGGTGAAAGCTTGACCGAAGCCGAATGGGCCTCGGTCCGTTGCTCGCCCCACGGCATCCTTGCCCTCTTCGACCTCCATGGATAATGCGGCGGCCCAAGGCCTCCTGAACGACCTCGGCCCCTCCTACCGCCCCTTGATCCGCAATGGCGACCTCCAGACGATCGTCGGCCGCTATTGGCCCAACCCTTTCGACGAGACGGCGCATGCAACCGAAACGCGCCTGTTTCGCACATCCGAGAACGCCGAAGTCCTCGCCCATATCAACAGGCCATCGTCGCCCGGCGGCGCGGGGACGCTCCTCGCCGTGCACGGGCTCACCGGATCGAGCGAATCGTCCTACATGCGATCACTCGCCCGCGCCGCGCTCGGCCGCGGTCTCAACGTCATCCGCCTGAACGTGAGAAATTGCGGCGGCACCGAGCACTTGGCGCCGACTCTCTACCACTCCGGACTCACCGAAGATCTTCGCGCGGTCGTCGAGCGATTGAGCCCCGAGCCGCTGGTGATCGTGGGCTTCTCGATGGGTGGCAACATCGCTCTCAAGCTTGCCGGCGAGTGGGCGGATCGGCCTCCTTCCCATGTCCGCGGAGTGTGCGGGATTTCCGTTCCCATTCGGCTCGATGTTTGCGCCCGGCGATTGGGCGACCGGCGCAATCGAATTTACGAGATCCGTTTTCTGCGAGAGCTGGAGCGCACGGTTCGCATCAAGCAACGTTTGATGCCCGAGCTGTTTCAATCCCTACCCTCCTCGGGAACCACGAGCATCTATGATTTCGACGACCGTGTGACGGCTCCCGCATTCGGCTTTCGCGACGCCGACGACTACTACGAGCACGCGTCGTCAGCGCGCTTTCTCGATCGCGTTCGGATACCGACCCTGATGCTGCAAGCCAGGGACGACCCCTTCATTCCTTTCGAAGTCTTCGAAGACGCTCGGATCGAAACCTGCTCGCACATTCGATTGGTGGCAACCGAATGCGGCGGCCATGTCGCCTTCCTAGCCCGCTCCGCACCCCGTTTTTGGGCCCAGCAGCAAGCCGTCGAGTTCGCCGAGAGAGCTTTCGCGACGGATTCGGCGAACGAGGATACGTAGCTCGCGAGCCTTCGGATTAACACCCTCACGGGTGGTTCACACCAGAGCGACTCATCGCGGATGGTGCCTCTCGCCGGAAATCGGTAAGATAGCTCCCGTGAAACCTCTTCTTCTATCCCTCGCAATCGCTCTGCTCTCGCATCAAGCCGCCTGGCCGCAGACGCCCGCCCCATTCTCCTGGCCCAATGGCGCCCGCGCCGCCGTCAGCCTCACCTTCGACGACGCACGGCCCAGCCAAGTCGATGTCGGGCTCGACGTACTCAACCGTCTCGGGGCCAAGGCGACCTTCTACGTCGTCCCGGTGAGGATGGAAGAACGCCTGGAAGGTTGGAAGCGGCTCGTCGCGAGCGGCTATGAAATCGGCAACCATTCGCTGCGCCATCCTTGCACCGGGAATTTTGAGTGGTCGAGGGAGGCCGCCCTCGAGGACTACACCCTCGCTCGAATGCGGAAGGAATTGATCGACGCCAATAGCCGCATCGAGGAACTGCTCGGCGTCAAGCCGGTGACCTTTGCCTACCCCTGCGGCCAGACCTTCGTCGGCCGCGGTCGCGAGACCCGCAGCTACGTCCCCGTCGTGGCCGAATTATTCCTCATAGGAAGGACCTGGCTCGACGAAACCGCCGTCGACCCCGCCTTTCTCGATCCCGCGCGGGTCACCGGCGTCGAGATGGACGGCAAGGATTTCGACCGGATCACGCCGTTGCTCGAAAGCGCCCGCCAGGCCGGGCAGTGGCTCATCCTAGCCGGCCACGAGACGGGAGATTCGGGCAACCAGACAACGCGGCTCAAGATGCTCGAAAAGTTGATCCCCTATCTCAAAGACCCCAACAACCAGATCTGGTTCGAAACTGTCGAGACCGTCGGGCGATACATCGACGCCCGGCGCTGAGGACGGTCGGGTAGTGGGGCAGGACTGCGGGCCTGCCCATCTCTTCGCCGAATCGACGGCCGCCCGCCCGCTGTCAAAAGACCCTAAGGTTTTGTCTTCTTGACCCGCTCATAAACCACAAACGTCGTGGCGTGATCATTCTTTTCATCCGCCGGCCGCGACTCTTCATCCGCCGCGCGCCAGCGCGTCCAGTCAAGCTCGGGGAAACGGACGTTGCCGGGCGCCTCGGCATGAACCCGTGTCAAGTAAAGCCGCGAGCACAACGGAAGCGCTTCGCGAAAGATCGCCTCTCCCCCAATCACGAAAGCTTCGGGCTCCCCCTCGGTCGCTTGCTCGGTTCGCCGGGCCTGCTCGATCGCCTGCTCGACCGAATGCACAACGACGGCTCCGGGCGCCTCGTATTCGGCATCGCGCGTGACAACGATCGATACACGGTTGGGAAGCGGCCGCCCGATCGATTCAAACGTCTTGCGGCCCATGATGATCACATGACCGACCGTGAGTTTCTTGAAGCGCTTCAGGTCTTGCGACAGCCGCCAGGGAAGTTCATTGTCTTTTCCGATGACGCCGTTTTCGGCAACCGCCGCGATGCAGGAAAGAATCATACGGCGACCGGGGCCTTGATGTGCGGGTGGGGGTCGTAGCTCTTCAGGTTGAAGTCTTCGTAGCCAAAGTCGAACAGATTAGTGACCGACGAATTGATCTCCATCACCGGCAAGGGCCGCGGCTCGCGCTCGAGTTGCAACTCCGCCTGCTCGACATGGTTGTTGTAGAGGTGAACATCTCCGAACGTGTGAACAAAATCACCCGCTCGAAGCCCTGTCACTTGAGCCACCATCATGGTCAACAAACTGTAGGAGGCGATATTGAACGGCACGCCCAAGAAGACATCGGCGCTTCGTTGATAGAGTTGACACGAAAGCCGTCCGTCGGCGACGTAGAACTGAAACAGCGCATGGCAGGGCGGCAGTGCCATGTCGGGAATCTGCGCCACATTCCAAGCGCTGACGATCAAGCGGCGTGAATCGGGGTCGGATTGAATTTGGTCGACCACCTGCGTCAGTTGATCGATGGCGCGGCCGTCGGGCGCGGGCCAACCGCGCCACTGGCGACCGTAAACCGGACCCAGTTCGCCGTTCTCGTCCGCCCACTCGTCCCAGATCGAAACACCGTTTTCTCGGAGATAGCGGACATTGGAGTCGCCTCGCAAGAACCACAGCAATTCGTAAATGATCGATCGCAAATGCAGCTTCTTCGTCGTAAGGGCGGGGAAGCCTTGCTCGAGATCGAAGCGGATCTGTCGGCCAAAGAGGCTTCGGGTGCCGGTCCCGGTTCGATCACTCTTCGGCGTACCGTTTTCGAGAGTGTCGCGCAGAAGGTCGAGATAAGGGCGCATGGAAAATCCGTGGGGCGAACTAGATATTCTTGCAGGAATCGCTCTCGGAGCCAAGTGCGGCTCGCGGTCGGCCAACATTAGGTTCACGCCCCTCCGCTCCACACCTTTACGGGCCCGTCCACGCCCTGTAGAATAGTGACGACTCCCAGGAGGACCCCATGGCCGACGAAAGCTCTCGACGCGATTTCTTCCGCACCGCCTTCGGCAGCGCGATGACCGCCGCTTTGGCGCAGCAAGCCTTGGCCCAGAAAGACAGCCCAAACGGTATTCCCACGCGCCGCTTGGGTCGAACCAACGAACAAGTCTCGATCATCGCCTTGGGCGGCGGGCACATCGGCGGCGTGGCCCGCAAGGAACGCAAGAAGGCCATCGACGTCATGCATGCCGCCATCGACGAAGGCGTTACTTTCTTCGACAACGCCTGGGACTATACGGACGGCTTGGCCGAAGAGGTCATGGGCGAAGCGCTTTCGACCGCCGGCCGCCGCGACAAAGTCTTCCTGATGACGAAAAACTGCGAGCGCGATTACGAGGGCTCCAAGCGCAACCTCGAAGACAGTCTTCGCCGCCTGCGCACCGACCGTCTCGACTTATGGCAGTTCCACGAGATGGTCTACGACAACGACCCCGACTGGGTCTTCGAAAAGGGCGGATTCAAGTTCGCCATGGAGGCCGTCAAGGCCGGCAAGGTCCGCTATGTCGGCTTCACCGGCCACAAAGACCCCCGCATTCACCTCAAGATGCTCGGCAAGCCCTATGACTGGGCGACATCGCAAATGCCGATCAACATCATGGACGCCCACTACCGCAGCTTCCAAAAGCAAGTCGTACCCGTGTGTCTCGAGAAGAACGTCGGCATCATCGGCATGAAGAGCCTCGCCGGCGGAGGCCCCAGGGGCCGCATCCCGACCGAAACGAAGATCGGCGCGGAAGAGTGCATCCGTTACGCGCTGAGTCTTCCGATTTCGACTCTGTGCTGCGGCATCATGTCGATGGAGGACCTCAAGCAAGACGTTGCCATCGCGCGGGGGTTCAAACCTCTTCCCGACAGCGAGAAAGAGCGGCTGATCTCGATGGCCGCCGGCGAAGGCAGCGACGGGCGGCACGAGCTGTTCAAGTCAACCAATCGCTTCGACGGCCCGCATCACCGCAAGCAACACAACTTTCCCCTCGACGTGTAGTCCGCATAGGCTCACCATCGACCGAGGCGAAGTATGTAACGGGGCGGCCCGTTCCGGCCGCCCTCCCGCGCCCAACCCAGCGGAAAATCGCAGTCTCCCACTGGAGCAGCTCTTCAACCCGTGCACATCCCGGGTCCCCAGTGGGGCAGGTCCGCAGGCCTGCCCGGCAACCCGCCCGCGCGCGCGGTGTGCGACGCCGGCCTCACGGAATCGCCGCAAGCTGCTCGATGACCGACAGCTCTGTGTCGGGGCTCTTCTTGAGGGGACAACGTACAGACACTACGGGCGCCGGCTTCGTGGATCGTTGGCTGACGGTGGTGGGTCGCCGGCGCCGGTTGGTTAGCGGGTGAGTCGTTGGTTCCTGTCTTTGCGTCTCCTTGGCGTAGTAGTCAAGTTTGTGGGGGCTTTTCGGGGCCGGGGTTACCTGAGGCCGGCCCGGATAGCGGGATCGGTGGTTGCCGGTTGCGGCTCGTACTGCGTTGTTGTATAAGAGGTTAGGTTGATCTTGGGTTCGTTTTGTATTTTTTGACTTTGGGGAGTTGCGAGCCTACTTTTTTTGGCTGCCCTGGGGTTCTTTTGCGGCTCGCCGGGCAGGTCTGGAGACCTGCCCCACTGGGCTTGGCCGCGGAAGCCTATGGCGGATGGATGGGGGGCTGCCGGCTCTTCGTCGGGGAAGTAGTACTCGGGAACCGGGGTGGTGGCGTTGGCTTGGTTGTTTTTGGCTTCGAAGGCTTCGCGGAGTTGGCGCTCTTCGCGGCGGATGTCGATCATTAGCTCGACGCCGCGGAAGAAACGGCGGCTGAGATGGCCGTCGTAGCGGGCTAGGTTGTTGAGGAGTTTTGTTCTTGTGAGCATGGCCCAGCCTAGGATGTGGGTTCGCTCTTGGCGGTCTTCGGGCATGGGGCCGGTGTCGTTGTCGATGCGACGGGAGTTTTCGATACCGGCGGCGATGACGGCGGTTTCGATGCGGGAGAGACGTTGCATTCTCCAGGAGACGTCGGCGATTTGACGGACGATTTCCTTTTCGACACGGTTTCTGGGGAGATAGGTGTCCTCGAAGGAAGTGAGATGTTGATCGAACTCGGCGGGGTCTTCGCCGGGTAGGACGGCGTCGTTTGCCAGCAGGCCGTGCTTGAGAACGTTTTGGGATGAACGGGTTTTTCCGCTGTCGGTTTTTGGGCCGGTTGATTTTTTGGCGTTTTCGCGATTGGCGCGAATTTTTTCTGTTGTAGACATGCGATTTCTCCTGGGGCTTGTTGCCCGGTCATAGGATACGTTGGGGTTGTGGGTTTCGCGGGGGTTGGTTTTTCTAAGTTGTTGATATGGAAGACGTAGTTTTTTTGAAACGGACGTGACAGCTAACCGTAAGTTGTTGGGCGGATTGCTTTGGGGGACCGCCCCAGGCCCCGAACGACCGCGGGAGCGGTCGTTCGCCCGGAGGATGGGCAGGGATTGGTTTGGTGGGGTTTCCCTGGGCTTGCGCCCAGGGCCGGTATTAATCACGGGGGTTTGAGTACAGGCACGCAGCGCGGCGGGTGGCTGGGCAGGCCTGGAGACCTGCCCCACTGGGACCGGGGATGTTGGATGTCGATGGAGAAGGTCGAGAGACAAGCTGAGAGCTTGTCTCGACCGTGGGCTGGGACCGGCAAGAGTGCCGGTCGCTACCGGGGCCGCCGCCCCTTCAGGGCTCGCCCGGGGGGGAGAGGATGTGGTTGGGGCGGGCGCTGTCGCTGGGCTTGCGCCCAGGGTTGGTATTAATCATGAGGGTTCGAGTATGGGCGGGCGGGCGGGTTAATACCAATACTTTGTCTTCTTAGCCCACTCGTTTTTCGGGTAGCGGCGGTGCAGCAGTTGAAACGCCGCTTTCGAGAAATCGGTGGTCGCCTCATCCACGCAGCCGAAACGCGTTGTCCGAACGGCGTGGTGAAGGGCCTCGGGAACTCGCGGGTCGTCGGGGGCTTCCTTGGCCCACTGGATGACCTGGGCGCTTAGGTAGTTGGGGCCGGTTTCAATCGTCGTTAGTTGTTCAATTTGGCGGTTGAGTTCCGCTCTGTCGCTTTCGGTCAGGAACACCGGCCCATCAACTGGGCGTTCGGCTTGTGCTTCGTGTGCTCGATGGAAGCCGGGGTGTCGTCGTCGGTGATCGGCGAGCGTGTATTGTTCCCAGCTTGACTTGAGCGAATACAAGGTCTTCTCCATGCCGCACCACCAGTTATCCCGGAACGAATCGATTTCGTCGACAGGGGTGCGGCGAACCGTGGAGACTCGAAGAACCGGCCGGATGCCCGGATGCCGCAGCACAGCATAAAGAAACGCCCGTTTCCGCTCAACCGGGTCCGTTGCCGCGGCGAACAGATCGAGGTCCCGCGCCGCGGCCGGCCAATGCTGCTTCACGAGCGGCGTAAGCCGCCGCTGGATCTCGGGCTCGTCGATCAATCCCGCCCGAGCCCATGCGGTGAGCGCTATCTCCTTGCGAATGGGCGCGGGGATCAATTCGCTTTGGGCGGCTTGTTCTAGCAAGGTCAAGGGAAGTCGTGCGTTGAACACCCGGAGGGAATCGTGGTCGAGGAGAATCGTCGCCTCCGGGTTTCTTCCGAAGTACCACCCGCCAGTGGAGGATCTCGGGGCGAAGCGTAGGAACTCGTCAAAGCTACGAGCCAGCGGCATTCGGAGAGCCAGGAACTGGTTTCGCGAGACCGCCGGCAGCGGTGTATCGAGCAGCTTGTCGAGTTCGTCGCGCAACTCTTGCACCCGACCCAGGTCGGCGAGCAAGAGGAAACGATAGTAGCCGGCGGTAAGCCGCCCCGGCGACGTTTCCGGGATCGCCGCGGCGGCTTTCAGAATTTCGTCGAGATCCGGGTGATCGGACCTGATCTTGGTCAAGACGTTGACCAGCCAATGTAGACCGCCGGTTCGCCTCCAATCACCGATCGATCGATCAAGGGCGTCCTTGCCGGAAACGCGGAAGGTGCGGATCCAACGGGTAAGATCATCCTCGAGGCCGGAGCCGTAACCGCGGTCGAGCAGATAGTGGTAGTCCGTCCACACCGGATTGATAGGGGTCTCCGGGTTCGGTTGCAAGAGCAGGGTTGCCAGCTCTCCCATACGCTCGGTCGGCCGCAGTCGGGCCTCAACAAACCTTTTCAGGCCCTCGGCGGAAGGGTGCCGCTCGGCTTGGTCGGGATCGTCGAGCACGGCGTCGACAAGCTCCAGGGCTTTGGCTAAGCTTTCGTCGTCGATCTGGTCGCGCGGGGTTTCGAGCGTGGCTTTGCGAATCCAAGAGCGGGCGGCGAGATATGTGCCCCACGGTCGCCAAGGTGAATCGCTGTCGTGCCCGATGGCTTGGAAGCGCGTGGCCGCCTCGGTAAAGTGTCCGGCGTAGAAGTGGGCGGCGGCTATCTGATAGGCGCGATCGGCTCGGATCACAGGGTCAAGGTCGGCGCGTGCCTCGGAAGGGATATCCTCGCCGTCTTGACAATTGGCAAACACAATGTCTTGCGCCTCGACCCAGGCTTTCACTTCCCCGCTTTCGGGTCCGAATTGCTTGGCGCGCCGTTCGAGTGTCGACGCCGCCGTGCGAATTGCGTGATCGGGGCAATTGAGGAAATACTGCCACTCCTCTCCCGGCACTTTTCGACGGCCAAAGCGCCAGTCGTGCTTTCGAGAGATACCAACTCGACGGAGTGCGGATTCCCAAAGGTCGATGCCCCGTTCGGGCCTTACCCCGTTGTTGGCTTGGACGATCTTGGGCTGATATTCAGCCTTGGCTTGCTCGCTGAACCCGATCCCGGCCAAGTGCCGGTACGCGAAGAAGAGGTAGGCGTGCTGAAACCCGGGCTTGACAATGCCGAGGTCCCCGCCAATGTACTCTTGGAACGGCAGGTCGGGCCGGTCAAGGTGGGTGAAAGAGGGCGCGGACCGCCCGACGCCGCAGGCGAACTGGATTTCAATTACGATCGCGTAGGTCGCCAGAACGGCGCAAACAGCGCACCAAAAGCGTGCCTTGGTTGCGAAGTAGGTTTTCACTGCCATGACTTGGCCTCCCGAATTGCTTCTCGCGCCTTATGCCGGTTCCAGGGTTTGGAATGGAAGACGTAGGTGCGGCGCCCGGCGGGTCTTTCGCCCAACGATTCGTAGGTCGCGACCCCCAGGCTTTGCCGGCAGACGGAGAGCGAGAAGTCTCGGCCTTGCCCCAGGCGTGTCCGGACGATCCTCTCATCGGGGCCCATCTCAAACAACATCGGGATTGCATCGGCAATGGGTAGATCGCGAATCCAGGGATCGCCGAGGCACCACGACGCCAAGGCCGTGATCGTGAGCGGAAGTCGAGGTTCGCGGCGCTTGTCGAGTTCGAGCAGCAAGTCGCGGTAGAACGCGCGCTCGGAGGTCGTCGCGTCGAAATCGATCTGCACCGCGTCGGCGTGATCGGAGAACGTCAGCTGCTCGATCGCGTCGGCGGTTTGCCGGACCTGGCTCGACGACAGGTCGGGTTCATCCGTTTCAACTCGCACGACCGGGATCAACGATGTGCCGGGCGCGGTTTGAAGCGGTTGAAATCGGGGCTTGACGACGACCTCGTCGCCCGCAAGCACGATCGTCCCCGCCAGGAATGCGACGCCGGCTTCGGAGGGATCGAGAAAGCGCAAGTCTTCCGGACGTTCCCAGGCCCACAAGAAAACAGACGGTGTGCCCGGAAGAGGATCAGTGGTGCGCGGTAAGGCCCAAGAGAGGACAAGAGTGCCCAACAGTGCAATGCCTAGGCCGATCGAGACAACCCAACCGCCTCGACCGGCGGCCCGGCGGAGGCGACGCAAAGCGGCGAGTGAGGAATCGCCCGAAGGCATTGACTCCATGCTAGACGAAACAGGTTCTTGAGCAAACGTTTTTCGGGGCTCTTTCTTACCCTTTTGGGACGCGGGTCCGGGGATAGGTACAGGTCCGTTCCATGAACGGGCGGCATTCACAAGACCGCCATCAAAGTGGGTGTCGGCGACGAGGCAGTTGGATGACGGGCTTCGTTCCTTTCGCCCTGTCAGGGCTCGATCTTGTTTGATTCCGTACCTGGGGTTCCGCCTTCGGCTCCACCCCAGGCTATTATTCCTACGCCGCTTCGCGGCTGAGATCGTTGCGGTTTCACCGAGCGCAACGGGGTCAGGGTGGGAGGGCTATTCCGTCACGAGTTTGGTGATCAGCTCGGTGGGGGTGCGGTCGAAAAGTTGCGGCTCGCCTTTGGGTGGGGCGGGCGGGGCTTGGATCCGGTGCTCGACTCGCTTGAGGCTGTGACCGGCGGCGAATAGCGGTTTGTTGAAGTGACGGCAACAAAGAGCCAACGGCAGCGTGCCGACTTTGTGAAGGATCGTGCCGGCGGGGTCGAATGTGTCGATGCCCACAAGGGCGCAGTCGACCTCCGGCACGACATTGCCCATGGCGGCGTCGGGGGTTAGGTGGACTTCGAGGCTCGGCAAACCGCCCGAGCGCAACTGCTCCGCGAGCCGGGCGCCCTCGCCGCCCGGGCGCGATTCGAGCACATACACCGTCCCGATGCCCAGCGCCTCGACGGCCGCTCGCACCGTCGAGCTATTGCTGATCGTGATGATCGTCGAGCCCGGTGCGATTAAGGGCTTCAGGTTGCGGGCGATCAGGGCATTGCCCTCGACCAACGAACGCCGCGCTTGCTCGATGCGCGCGCGGGCGGGGTCATCTCCGCTTCGATCTGACACGAGCAGGGTGGCGACATTCGAAACCGTCGCGATGGCGCGGTGCATGGCCGACAGGCGGTCGGCCAACTCGTCGAGGTCTCGCCCGGCGGCTATCCAGCCGTCGGCGATCGAGAGGGCCTCAAGCGCGAGGTCGACCGCGCCCGAGACACGGTTTCGTTCGAACCGATCGAGACGGGCGTCTAGGCCGTTCGGGTCGATTGCCTGCTTGTTGGCGGGCATGTGTCGATATCACGGGCGGACCGGCCGCCCCGCGGCAATGCAAAGACGCTACATCTTCCTCGCCTTTATCGGCACGCCGCCCAGATGGAAGGTCAGCCCGGTCGGCCTATCCTTGGTGTCGAGATCGAACACCATGCGGCCGGCGGTCCAGCGCAGAGAGAACTCCTTCTTGGAATGGGTCATCAATTCGAGTTTCGGCGGGCCGATCACTACGAAGAACAGTTGCGTTCCCTCGCGCGTGATCTCGTAAAAGGCTCCGGGCGACGTTTCATATTTGCCGACATAGCGATCGAGCACGTTCTCGCTCAACGTCACGAGCGGTGGCGTGTCGTCGCTCGTCGGGCCGGGCCGAACCCACTCGTCAAGCTCGCGGACCCAAACGTTGCGATAGCGAACCGGGTTGCCGTGATCTTGAAGCGACAGCGGCAGGCGGTCGGGATGCGGCCAGTAAGGTTTGTTCTGCAGCCACTGCGTCGGGCCTCGGATCTCTTCGTTGTCTTGCACCAGGACGCCGTTGTGAACGACGGTGGCGCGGGCGGGCTTCGCCACGCTGCCGTCGCGCTTGAAACGCGGACGACGGAAGTAGATGTCATAGCTCTGCCATTCGCCCGGTCCCCGGCTCGCGTTCACCAAAGGGGGATACTGGCCGTAGATGGCCGCGGCCTGGCCGTCGGCATAGGTGCGGTTGTCGCGGGAATCGAGCACCTGCACCTCGTAGAGCCCCATCAGAAAGACGCCGCTGTTGCCGCGGCCCTGGCTCTTGCCCTGGACATTCGCCGGCGAAGCCCATTCCAAATGCAACTGGATGTCGCCGAATGAAACCCGCGAAAAGATGTAACCGGCGCCGCGGACCGACTCCATGTAGCCGTCCTTCGTGATCCATTGCGACGGCGAGCCGTCGGCGGCGCGCCATTCGGAAACATCGCCGCCGTCAAACAACACGACGGCGTCGGAGGGCGGCGGGAAAGGAAGCTGCAAAGCCGACGAGACGACGCGCGGGGGCGTGCGTTTCATGTCGTGCGCTTTCCAGCGGGCCGGGTCTTGGCCGGCACTCGGCACGGCGCCGCCGAGGCACAACAGCCCGAGGGTGAGCAGGGCCGCTGAGCGGCGGGCGGCGAACGCAATGGTCTTCCAATTGGAGTGTGGGTGGAGTTTCATTCGAATGGTCCTTGGTCGATTGGGGAACAGTTACCTCTCAAGATGATCGCAAAATCGGAGTGGCAACGGTGGCAAAAGCGCGGCGGGACATGTCGGCACGAATGCCGACACGGCTCGCCTGGAGGCGCGCGCCACGTCGGACGCGGCGAAAGTTTTGGTTTCGTGAGCCATGAACCGTGAGCCGACGCTCGCTGCCGGGTGCGTCGCCGCTGAGCGCCGCGTACAATCGTAGGCGGGCCCGGTGAGACGGGCAAGGAGAGAATATGCCGGCAACTGTCATCACGGATCTTGAACAACTTCGCGGCCTGGTTGGCGGCGAGGTCGGCGTCACGGATTGGAAGACGATGACGCAAGAGCGCATCAACGTCTTCGCCGACGCCACCGACGACCACCAGTGGATCCACATTGACGCCGATCGAGCCGCGACCGAATCGCCGTATGGAACGACGGTGGCGCACGGGTTCCTGAGCCTCTCGCTGCTGTCGGGCTTCATCAAGGAAGTGGTGGACGTGAGCGCCGGATTCAACCGCGGCATTAACTATGGACTCAACCGCGTGCGCTTTCCCGCGCCCGTGCCGGCGGGTGCGAAGATCCGCGCGCGGGTGGGTTTGCAATCGCTCGATGAAATCGAAGGCGGGTTGCAGTTCGTCTGGGAGGCGCGGGTCGAAGTCGAGGGATTCGAGAAGCCGAGTGTTGTGGCCGAATGGGTGACGCGGGCTTATCGCTGAGGGTGCATCGCCGAGATCCTCTTGGGGATGTTCGCCTAGGGGCCGCGAAAGGGCAGGCCTGGAGACCTGCCCCACTGCGTGCCGCGTCGAAAACTCGAAGGTTTTCGTTCCTATAGTGTGGCCGGAGGGCGATGGGATCTCGGCGTCTACTTGCCGGCGATGGCGGCCAACTTGTCGACGCCGGCTTGGGCGATCGTGCCGTCTTGTTGGGTGGTGGCTCCGCTGACGCCGATCGAGCCTAGTAGGTCGTGACCGGCGCGCAAGGGAATGCCGCCTTCAAATGGAATCGCGCCGGGCAGGGCCAGCAGCGCGGTGGCGCCGTTGGACAACGCGGTCCCGAAGACCTTCGTGGGGCGGCGGTAGGCGACCGCGGACTCGGCTTTCTTGATGGCCACCTCAATGCTGCCGCTCTGCGCGCCGTCCATGCGTTCGAGGTAGAGCAGGTTTCCGCCGTCGTCGAGAATGGCGATGACGACCTTCCAGCCGTTCTTTTTCGCGTGGGCTTCGGCGGCGGCGGCGACTTCCTTGGCTACCGAGAGCGTGAGGGCTTTCTTGGTCACCAACCCGGCAGCGGATGCGGCGAGCGTTGAGATCAGCAGCGCGAGTAAGACACGGCTGCAGTAGTTGGTTACGGTTTTCACGGATATTCTCCCGGTGGCGAAACGGCCTGTCTCGACACTCCCGAACCGGAGCAACCGAGACAACACATCCTAGCAAAACGTCAGGCCGCCAAGGGCGTCGCGGCCCTAGCCTGAAACTTCAATTGGGCGGGTTGAGGAAGGGCAGGCCTGGAGACCTGCCCCACTGGGAGTGGGAGATTGATTCGGTCGGCGGCGATCAGTTTTGGGGGCCGATTTTCTCGGCGCGGCCGGCGAGTGGGGATATGGCGCCTTGGCCGCAGATGGCCACGCCGGTATCGCGTAGGGCGACGAGCAGGTTGTAGAGCAGCGCGTAGACGACTTGCTCGTTGACGGTTTGGTTACCGGGAAGCTTGAAGGTCGCCGGCAGCTCTTTGGACACGCCGATGCGCACTTGTTGGAGCAGGTCGCCCCGCGTATCGCGGCAGTTGGCCAGGGTGAGAGGCGTTTGCAAGACCGCCCCAGAGAGCCCGTCCACATAGAACTGACATCGAGAGAACCAGCCGACGTTGGCCGGATCGCCGGCGTCGAACAGGACGAGGGGGTCTTGGGTTGCTTGCGGTTTGGCCTCAAGAGTGAGGGCACGGTCATTTTCTTCGATGTTGCAATCGAAACCGGCCTGAGAAGCCAGGTTGTGGATCGTCTCGTGATCGGGTTCCAGCTCGATCAGATCCCGTTCCCCTGCTTGAACAAACTTCACGACCTTGATCTTACCACCGCCCCTCAAGAATGCTTCGGAGGGCGGCGGGCCTGAGCTAATTCAGGTACAGGAACTCGCCGGTGTTGAACAGGCCCCAGCAGAGGCTTTCGAGGCCGTGGTCGCGGAGTAGGGAGCGGCTCCAGGCGGCTTCCGGCTCATCGGGCGGCCGGCCGAGCGCGAGCTGGAAGGCCGTGTCGATGCGGTCTGCGGGATCTTCACCGGCTTGCTCGGCGACGCGCTCGGCAAAGAACTTCGCCTGCCGCAGCACGAACGCATTGTTCATCAGGCTGAGCGCCTGCAACGGGGTTGTGGTCGCCAAGCGTTGCGGCGTCTTGACGGCGGGGATGGGGCAGTCGAGCGCGTCGAGCATGGGGTCGGTGCCGGAGTTGATGTTCATGCGGTAGACGGTGCGGCGGTCGAGCTCGGGGTCGTCCTTATCAAACAACTTGTAATGCTCGAGCGAGCCGATGCGTTCACTTTCAAAGGGGCGAAAGCTGGGGCCGCCCATTTTGCGATTCAGTTTGCCGCTGACAGCGAGCATGGCGTCGCGGACCGCCTCGCCTTCGAGGCGTCGCGGCGGATAGCGCCACAGCAGTTCGTTGTCGGCGTCGCGGGCGGCGGCTTGCTCGTTAAACGCCGTCGACTGCCGATAGGCGGCCAGGAGCATGATGCGCTTGTGGAGTTTCTTGAGGCTCCAGCCGTCGGCGACGAAATCGAGCGCCAGCGCGTCGAGCAATTCCGGGTGCGAGGGCGGGCCGCCGTTGAACCCGAGATCGTTGGGATTCGCGGTGAAGCCGCGGCCGAAATGGTAGTGCCAGACACGGTTGACGATGGCGCGCACGAAAAGCGGATTGTTCTCGGAGGTGAGCCACCCGGCGAAGCGCTTGCGGCGTTCGCCCTCGGGTGCATCGGGAGCCAGTCCGAGTTCCGCGGATAAACCCGCGACATTCGAGAGGCCGCCGGCCGAGACGAGTTCGCCCGGCCTCCCGACGTGGCCCCTGGCGAGGACGTGGGTTGGTTCCGGTTCGCGGATTTCCGCCGCATAGATCTTGTTCGGCTCGCCCATCTCCGCGAGCGCGGTGGTCACTCGGACCGACTCGGCGTCAAGCGCGTCAAAGCGGCTTCGCTGTTGGCCCGTCATCAGCCCGCGCAGCTCTTCTTTGAGAATGCTCGGGGCGCCGGCCTGGAACGAGGCGGCGATTTGCTCGGGCGAAAGAGCCGTGTCGTAGAGGCGTGCTTCGTCGACAGCGAGCCCGATGACGTTGTTGAAGGAGACCTCGGCGTCACCGGCGATATAGGTTTGGAGCAGATCGCGGTCGTCGGCGGGCTCGGGCCGATAGGCTTCCCCGTAAGGAACGCCGTTGCGATAGATGGCGACGGTGTGGTCGGGCCGGTAGACGACCGCGAGGTGTATGTGACCGCCGGGCGCGGTGTCCTCGCTCGGCCCCTTGACGTCAAGAGTGCGGAAATTGGCTGTACTGCTGTTTTCCCAATGATGACCGTCTTTCTCGCCGGTGTAGCGGATGCCGTCGAGGGCGGCGCCTCGATAGTCCTCGCGGCTTCGGATGTTGACGATGACGGAGGATTTCTCGGGCAACTCGTCGACGGCAACCCAGGCTTCGATCGTCTTTTCGCGAACATCGTGGGGCAACTTCGCCGTGGCGATTCCCGGAAAAACGTCAGTCACGACTCGTTCGTGAACGCGGCGCAGCACCCCGTCGGAGAGTTCGAACGCGTCGGTAAGCTCGATATGCATCGTGCCCGCTTGGTCGCGGGAATTGCGGTCGAATCGCCACAAGCCGAGGGGCTTGGGAAGACCGGCGACGGGCCCGGAGCCTCGTGCGCGCAAGGCTTGCTCGCGGACAGGCTCCAGCAGTTCGTGGATTTGGTCCTCGACCCGCGCGTAGGCGTTCTTGAGCGCGGTCGTCTTCTCGCGGCGCGCGGCGGCTTCCGGCTCGGTGAGCAAGTCGCGTTCGCCGAGCCAAACCCCCTCGAAGGCGGCCTTGACGCGGTAGTAGTCGCGCTGCGGGATGGGATCGAATTTATGGTCGTGGCAGCGAGCGCAGTTGACGGTGAGGCCGAGAAAGGTCTGCCCCACGACACTGAGCATTTCCTCGAGTTGATCTTCGCGGACTTGCTTGCGTTGGTCTTTGACGGCCGAAGTCAGGCCCACGGCGTCATAGGGGCCCGAGACGAGAAAGCCCGTGGCGATGACGCCGTCGCGGGTGGGCGAGTCCATCACGTCGCCGGCGATTTGCTCTTTGGCGAACAGGCGGTACGATTTGTCGGCGTTGAAACTGCGAATCACGTAGTCGCGATAGGGCCAGGCATTGACGCGCATCCAGTCGCGCTCGAAGCCCTCGCTTTCCGAGAAACGCGCCACATCGAGCCAGTGGCGAGCCCAGCGCTCGCCGTAACGCGGCGACGCCAGCAGGCGGTCGATCAGCTTTTCGTAGGCGTTGTCACTTGGGTCGTTGACAAAGGCCTCGATCTCGGCCGGCGTAGGCGGCAGGCCCAGCAGATCGAAGCTCGCGCGGCGGATCAGCGCGCGGCGAGTGGCGGGCGGCGAAGGCTCCAAGGCTTCGCTCGCCAGGGTGGCGTAGACGCGGCGATCGATCGGACTGCGTTGCCATGCCGCGGGGGCCGCGGGCGTGTCGGGCGCCGGGGTACGTTGGAGTGGTTGCAGCGACCACCAATCGGCGTTGCCGCGGTGGCGTTTGCCCTCGGCGGGCGGACCCGAAGCGAGCGTCTTGCTCCAGAGTGAGCCCGCTTCGATCCAGCGGCGAAGGAGTTCGCGTTCTTCTTCGGGTAGGGGGTCGCCAAGGGGCATTTCTCCGGCGGCGACGCGGCGATAGAGCAGGCTTTCGTCCGGGGTTCCCGCGACCAGAGCGGGTCCTTTCGTGCCGCCGCGGCGCGCGGCCTCAAGGGTCGAAAGGTCAAGCTCGGAACTTTTCGTTCCCGGATTGTGGCAGGCGAGGCAGCGCTTCTCGATCAGCGTGAGAGCGGCGGCTTCGAGATTTTCATCGGCGGGAGCAGGCGCGGCGGCGAAGCCGAAGCCGAAGAGCGAAAAAAGGCACAAGGGAACACACAGCGCCGCGCGGAGCCAAGAGGTCCACCGAAATGAGGAGCAACATTGTAACAAAGACCGCATGGGCCGCCCACCGCAATTGTACCGCGAAGAAGCGGGGATCGGCTGTGAATCGTCGATCTTGAGTGCTCGACCTCCGTGGGAGAATCGGCGGTACCGAGCGCCGCTTCCCGGAGTTTGGTGCGCGGTTGCTGGGCGGGTCGCTTGTTCTCGGGGCTCTGATTCTGTTGTTCGCATTGCGAGAAGGGCTCGCGGATTTATGTCTCATACGCGTCGTGGAATGGCGTCGAGTATCAGTGTATAGCGGTACAATGTTCGCATCTCGATCGGCCTCACGATCAGCTATCGCAAGATTCCGGGAAGCGCGGTGGCGGGGGTATAGGAGTGGCCGCGGGGCTGACGGCCTAAGACACCATGTGCCTGTTTCGCGAAAGGAAATGGTCGATGTCAATTGGAGCTGTAACCACCGACGGAGCTGAGTTCGGCCACCCTCGTGCTCGGTCGCGACACCGAACTCGCAAACGACTTGCTCCGCTGCTGCTTCTCACGCCGGGGTTTCTCCTCGGCGCGCCCCAGCAAACCACCGAAGGGATCTACACCGCCGAGCAAGCCGCCCGGGGCGAGCAGGTCTACTCCGCCGCGTGCGCAAACTGTCATGGCGCCGACCTGAGCGGGGGAGGAACGGCCCCGCCGCTGGCCGGACCCGATTTCGTCAAGAACCGTAGGATTCCCGATTTAATCGGGGATTGGGGCGGCTCCGTTCTCACGGCGAACGATCTGCTGTACGTGATCCGATCCACCATGCCCGCGGGCGCCGTCGGGTCACTGGCCGACGATGAGTATGTCGCGGTCCTGTCTTACATTCTCGAGCGGAACGGGCACCCGACGGGATCGACGACGCTGCTTGCGGGGTCGCCGAGACTCAAGGAAGTCAAGGTGCGAGACGCCGGCACGGAGCCCGAGCCCGTTGCTCTGTTTATCCGGGGCGACGCCGGGCCGGTTCCCGCCGACGCCGGGCCCAGCCAGGCGGAGCTTACCGACGCCGCGCACTCCACCCGAGACTGGCTGCATCACACGCACGACTACTCCGGATCGCGTTTCGTCGAACTGGACCAAATCAACACCGAGAACGCCGCCAAGCTCCAGGTTGCTTGCGCGTTTCAGGTCGGCGAGATCGCCAACTTTCAGAGCGGGCCGATCGTCCATGACGGCACGATGTTCGTCACCACGGCCCGCAACACGGTTGCGATCGATGCCGCGACCTGCCGACCCAAGTGGCGCTATACCTGGGAGCCTCGCGACCGCGAAGTCTGGCTCAACAACCGAGGCGTGGCGATCAAGGAGGGGCGCGTCATTCGAGGGACCGCCGACGGGTACCTTCTGGCGCTCCACGCGGAAACAGGAAAGTTGATCTGGGCGCGGCGAGTGGCCGATCCCGCGCTCGGCGAAACCTTCACGATGCCGCCGTTGATCTATGAAGACCTCATCGTCATCGGGCCGGCGGGTAGTGAAAACGGTATCTCGGGCTGGGTGGGCGCCTTTCGGCTGTCGGACGGGTCGCCCGTCTGGCGGTTCAAGACGGTTCCGGGGGCGGACGAACCGGGGTCGGAAAACTGGGGCCACGCCGAAGGCATCAAGGTGGGCGGTGGAGGGATCTGGACCCCCATGTCCTTTGATCCCGATGACGGAGAGCTTTACGTCGCGGTCACGAACCCGGCCCCGGACTTGCCCGCTCACCTGCGGCCGGGGCCGAACCTTTACACGAACTCGATCATCGCTCTCGACATTCGCTCGGGCGAGCTGCGTTGGTACAAGCAGCTGGTTCGCAGTGACTCGCATGATTGGGACCTGACCCAGGTCAGCCCGTTGCTCGAGACGTCGATCGAGGGACGCAAAATCAGCCTCGTCACCACCGTCGGTAAGGAAGGCGTGCTGCGGCCGATCGACCGCAACTCGCGCGAGGTGGTTTGGGCGGCGGCGGTGACCACCCTCAAGAACGCCGACAAGCCGGTCACCACTCACGAGGCGATTCACGTCTGTCCCGGCGTGCAAGGGGGCGTGGCCTGGAACGGCCCGGCCCACAACCCCGGAACAAACCACCTCTATGTTCCCGCCATTGATTGGTGTGGGACCTTCCAAGCCGCCGAGATGGTTCGCTACCTTCCCGGCAGGCTCTACATGGGAGGCAAGGTCACCCATGACAAGGACCAGGTCACCGAAGTCAAGCAATGGCAGGGTTGGCTGACCGCGCTTGATGCCTCGACCGGAGAGGTCGCCTGGAAATATCGCTCGGCCAAGCCTTTGCTCGCCGCGGTGACAACGACTTCGGGGAACGTCGTCTTTACGGGCGAGTTAACGGGCGACTTCCTTGTGCTGGACGCACGGTCCGGCGACGTCCTTTACCGCTTCAACACGGGCGGGCCGATGGGAGGCGGGATCGTAACCTACGAGCTGGAGGGGAAGCAATACGTCGCGGCGGTTTCCGGCCGGCCGTCACCTTTCTGGATTGACGAAAACGGCGGGGCGCCGACGGTGTTTGTGTTCGCGTTGGGGGAATGAGCTTCTCTCCCAAGAAATGGGCCGGAATCTCGTCGATGTCGAATGCCCCCGACGTGGCCGATGCATCAGGCCGGCCTGCATTTCTCACCAACTGACGGCCGAAGCACATGATAGGCCCGCCATTACTTCGTTGCGCTTGCTTGCCGGTGCTCACCGTACCGGTCAAGTACGCCCCTCTTGTCTAAGAAATGGGGCGCCAAGCGACCCGCGTCTCGTACTGACGGCCCTCTCATGCACTTCGCCTCGACACTTGGTGAGAGATGCAGGTCAGTGGCGCCACCGGCCGCGCCGGATCGTTCAGGGGAGAAACGTGGTCGAAGGGTTCGCCGGGACCGCGCCGCACGGCGGCGCGGCTCGGGTGGGTGGAAGTCCGATCTATTGGTAGCGGTTGTGAATCTCCGGGTAGCGCGAGATTTGAAGTTTCAGGCTAGTGGCGCCACGGGCCGCGGCGGGTCGTTCAGGGGAGAAACTTGGTTGAAGGGAACGCCCGGACCGCGCCGCACGGCGGCGCGGCTCGGGTGGGTGAAAGTCCGATCTATTGGTAGCAGTTGTGAATCTCCGGGTAACGCGAAATTTGAAGTTTCAGGTTAGCTTCACCCACTGCTCGTGATCGATGTGCGCTTGGCTGAGAATACCGCGGAGCGTTCCCACGGGGATCCCGCTCTTCTTGGGGAGTCGGGGCTCGGCATCGAGGAGACTCCGGGGAATTTCCTAAGAGTCAGTCTCTCTGAACGTTGGCGTTCATACTACCGCCATGAAAATGGGACCCGGTGGCCTGAAGGGTTGGGCGCGAGGTTCCCGCCGCCCTTTCAGGGCTCGTGGGGGTGGGGGTTCCACCCAGGGTTCCGCCGTTCCGGCTCCACCCTGGGCTATATTCCCGCCGCCGCTTCGCGGCTCAAGGTGTTGGCGATCTTGCCGGACACGAACGGAATGCACAATACTCTCGAAGGTTACTTTCGGAGGAGGTCCCTTTCTATCAAGTTCATGAGAAAACGCCCGCGGCGGGGTGCCGCGGGCGTTGTTGAAATCGCGAAACTGTTTCGGTCTACTCGACTACGCCGATCAACCGACCCACAAATCGGCCAGCGGCTGGCCCTTGACCAGCGTGCGGGGCTGGTCGATGTGATTGTGGATCTCTTGACCCGGGTCGATGCCGAGCGCGAAATACACCGTCGCGAGCAGATCGTTCGGGTGTACCGGTTTCTCCCTCGGGGAGGAAGCGGTGTCGTCGGATTCACCATAAAGGCGTCCGCCGGGAATGCCCGCGCCGGCGACGAGCGCGGTGTAGCAATACGGCCAGTGGTCGCGGCCGTCGGGTGAATTCGTGTTGCCCGAAGTGCTGACGCCCAGCCGCGGCGAGCGCCCGAACTCTCCAACCGCGACGACGAGCGTTTCGTCGAGCAAGCCGCTATCCGACATGTCTTCGAGCAGCGCCGAAACGGCTTGGTCGAGCTTCGGACAGTGCAGATCCCTGAGCGGACCGAAGTTGGAAGCATGCGTGTCCCAGGCCGTCGTTTCCGGATTGCCGTTGGCAACCGAGGGCCAGTTGAGTTGCACGAAGCGCGTGCCGGCTTCAATCAAGCGGCGGGCCATCAAGGCGCCTTGCCCGAAGGTGAAGCGCCCGTAGCGGTCACGCGTCGCGGACGATTCCTTCTCGAGATCAAACGCGTCGCGCGCCTTGCCCGAGAGCACCAGGTCGAACGCCCTCTCGTAATACTTGTCGAGAGCATAGGAGTCGACGGCTTTTTCGAGGTCCTTCATCGAGCCGTTGATGCCTTTGAGCAACTCGAAGCGGTCTTGCAGTCGCTCCTTGGGAGTTTCCTTGCGCAAGGCCAAGTCGTCGAGTTTGATCCGCTTGGCGGGGTCTTGGTAGAGCCGGTAGGGGTCGTATTCTTTTCCGATGAATCCGGCCGCGCCTCCTTTGCCGATAACGTTCGACTCCTGGAGAGGCCTGGGCATCTCGACGAAGGGCAGAACCGGCTCGGTGGGCGGCAGGAATTTGCTGACCCAACTCCCCGCAGTCGGGAAATCGATGGGCGAGGGCGGCTCGAGCTGACCCGAGGGCGAGACTTTGTCGGGCGGGTAACCCGTGAGCATCTGGTAGATTGCCGCCGTGTGGTTGAACAGTCCGGCCGGCGTGTAGCTCATCGAGCGAATCAGCGTGGCCTTGTCGATCGACTGCGCCAGCTTCGGCATCGTTTCGCTGAGTTCGATGCCCGGCACTTTCGTCTTGATCGGCTTGAACTCGCCGCGCACGTTCGAGGGAGCATCGGGCTTGGGGTCCCAAATATCAATGTGGCTGGGACCGCCCTGCAAGAACAGCACGATCACCGACTTCGCCGCGCCGAAACCCTGCGCGCCGGCAAAACGCGGCGCCGCGGCCTTCGCGGCATCCTGCATTGCCAGCACCTGGGACAACTGCATCCCCATCAGCCCGAGCGAGCCGACCTGAAGAAAATCGCGGCGGGATACGCCTTCACATGTCGCCGTCAAGCGGCCGGGAATCCGTAACATAACCAAGCCCTCCTTAAGTAGCGGGCACACCAGCACCCGATCCTATTATACGCAGTATCGACTGCGACAAGCCCCTAAAGTATGGAATTCACGCAAGTTTTTTTGGGGCGTATTGCTCGGGCGGAGACGCATGACGACCCGAGCCGGATACGCCCCAGCCGGCCTAGTGGCGCCACCGGCCGCGGCGGATCGTTCAGGGGAGAAACTTGGTCGAAGGGTTGGCCGGGACCGCGCCGCGCGGCGGCTCGGCTCGGGTGGGTGAAAGTCCGATCTATTGGTAGCAGTTGTGAGTCTTCGGGTAGCTCGAAATTTGAAGTTTCAGGTTAGGCCTCTGCCTGTGTCGCCACGGACGCATAGTCCCGCCGAGTAGGGGATAATGATCGTCCATGGCTAAAGCTCCCTCCATCCGTTATGCCGATGCGGGCGTCAGCTTCGCGGAGGCCGACCGGACAACGGCGAAGATAAAGCGTCTGGTTCGAGGGACTTTCAACGCCAACGTTCTCGCCGGGATCGGATCGTTCGGAGCCTCGTACGCGCTGCCGGGGGAATTCAAGAAACCGGTACTGATCAGCTCGGCCGACGGGGTGGGGACGAAGTTGAAAGTCGCCTTCGCGACGGGCAGGCACGACACGGTGGGGCAAGATCTGGTCAATCACTGCGTCAATGATATCGCCGTGCAGGGAGCGCGACCGTTGTTTTTCCTCGACTATTTCGCCACGGGGAAACTGGACAGCACGGTGGCCGCCGCCGTCGTGAAGGGGCTCAGCACGGCCTGCCGCGAAAACGGCTGCGCGCTGATCGGCGGCGAGACGGCCGAAATGCCCGACATGTACGCCGCCGGGGAATACGACTTGGCCGGGTTTATCGTCGGGGCGGCCGAGAGGGCGCGGGTCCTCGACGGAACGAAGATTCGCGAGGGCGACGCGCTGATCGGGCTGCCTTCGACCGGGCTCCACACCAATGGTTACTCGCTGGCGCGGAAGCTGTTTTTCGAAACCGCCGGCTTCAAGCCCGGAACCAAGGTCGCGGCGCTCGGAACCACCGCCGGAGCCGCGCTGCTCAAAGTACACCGCAGCTATCTTGGGCCGTTACGCGCGCTCATGGAAGCGAAGCTGCTGCGAGGGGCCGCGCACATCACCGGAGGCGGTATTACCGACAATACACCGCGTATGCTGCCGAAAGGCCTCGGCGCCCGCATTACGCTCGGCTCGTGGCCGGTGTTGCCGATTTTCGAGTTGCTCGACGAAATCGGTCATGTCGGGCGCGACGAGATGCTCCGGACTTTCAACATGGGGTTGGGGATGATCGTCGCCGTACCCGGCCGGCGCCGCAAACGCGCCTTGGAGCTATTGGCCGAAATCAACGAACCGGCCTACCTAGTCGGCTCGATCGCGAAAGGGCGTCGAAGGGTCCGTTACGAATGAAAAAGCTGGGGATTTTGCTTTCGGGCCGGGGCTCGAACTTCGAGGCCATCGCCGACAGCGTGGCCGAGGGGAAGATACCCGCCGAAATCGCGGTTGTTGTTAGCAACAAGCCGACGGCGCGGGGGCTCGAACGCGCCCGCGAACGCGGCATCGAGGCCGTGTGTATCCCCTCGAAGGGCCTTCAACGCGAAGACTACGATCGCCAAGTCGTCGCGCTGCTCCAGGAAAAGCACGTCGACATGGTTTGCTTGGCGGGTTTCATGCGGTTGCTGAGCGCTTCCTTCGTCAGCGCGTTTCCGAACCGCGTTTTGAACATTCATCCCTCGCTGCTGCCGTCGTTCCCCGGGCTCGAGGCGCAACATCAGGCGCTCGAACACGGCGTGAAGTTTTCCGGCTGCACGGTGCATTTCGTCGACGAGCATCTCGACGCCGGGCCGATCCTGATTCAGGCCGCGGTGCCGATCCTCGACGACGACACCGAAGACACCCTCTCGGCGCGCATTCTTAGAGAGGAGCACCGCATCTACACCGAAGCGATTAACCTGGTATTGAGCGGTAAGTTCCGCGTCGAGGGCCGACGGGTGATCCGTAACTAATCGCGGCGAGCACCGACCGGCCTCGCCTCAATTCCATGAATCTCACGCTCGACGAACAAATCGAATACCTCTCGAAAGGAGCAGTCGAGATCATCCGCGAGGAGGATCTGCGGCAACGCCTGATCGACGCCGATAAGCAGGGTCGGCCCTTGCGTGTGAAGGTCGGTTTCGACCCCACCGCCCCGGATATCCACGTCGGCCACACCGTCATCCTGCGGAAGATGAAACATTTCCAGGACCTAGGCCACACGGTCATCTTTATGATCGGCGACGGCACAAGCTTGATTGGTGACCCCAGTGGGCGCAGTGCCACGCGTCCTCCGATGACCAAGGAGCAAATCGCGGCCAATGCCGAGACTTACAAGGAGCAGGTCTTCAAGGTCCTCGACCCGGAGAAGACCGAGGTCCGTTTCAACAGCGAATGGCTGATGAAGTTGGGCTTCGAGGATCTCATTCGACTCTGCTCGCGCTACACAGTGGCGCGCATCTTGGAGCGCGACGATTTCAGCAAACGTTTCAAGGGCGGGCACCCGATCTCGATCCACGAATTTCTCTATCCGCTAACCCAGGCTTACGATTCGGTCGCGCTCGAAGCCGATGTCGAAATGGGCGGCACGGATCAGAAGTTTAACTTGCTGGTCGGGCGCGAGATTCAAAGAGACTTCGGACAACCGCCGCAAATCGTCGTGACCCTGCCGTTGCTCGAAGGCCTCGACGGCGTGCAAAAAATGTCGAAGTCGCTCGACAACTACATCGGGATTACCGAACGGCCCGAGGTGATGTTCCGCAAGGTGATGCAGATCAGCGACAAGCTGATGTACCGCTATTACGAATTGCTGACCTACACCAGCCTGGCCGACATTCGCGCGTTACGCGTCAAGGTCGAAAAGGGCGAGCTACACCCGATGCAGGCCAAGATGGATCTGGCGGCCTCGATCGTGACCGACTTTCATTCCGCCGCGGAAGCCGAACGCGGCGCGGAGGCTTTTCGCAAAGTCGTGCAACAAGGACAAGCGCCCGCCGACATGCCCGTCTTCGCTCTGCCCGAGGCGTTGCGCGACGGTGAAACCATTCGCGTCGATAAGCTGCTGCGGGAAATCGGGCTCTGCAAATCAGGCGGCGAGGCCAACCGCAAACTGCGCGAGGGCGCGGTATCCATTAACGGCGTGAAACATCGCGAGATGAGCTTGGAACTCAGTCCGGCGGACGTGGAGTTGACGCTGCAAATGGGCAAGAAATGGGCGAAGGTCACGATCTGACCCAGTGCCCGGCCGTTCGGGAACATGGACTTCCGTCCGCGGCTGTGTTCTTACCCCGCGCGCCATTCGCGGGGTTGCGGGAAGCACGTATAATCTCGGGTCGGGGAGCAATCAGGCTTTATGGACAAAAAACGCACGCTGCGCAGTCAAGATTGGTTCGGGCGCAAGGATAAGCTCGGCTTCATCCATCGCTCATGGATGAGGGGGTACCCGACCACTGTCTTCCAAAACAAACCGGTCATCGGAATTTGCAATTCCTGGAGTGAGTTGACGAGCTGCAACTCCCATCTGAGAGAAGTCGCCGAGGCCGTCAAGCGGGGCGTTTGGTCGGCGGGCGGGTTCCCGCTGGAGTTCCCGACGATTTCGCTCGGCGAGCCCTATATGCGGCCGTCTTCGATGATGTTCCGCAATTTGATGGCGATGGACGTCGAGGAATCGATTCGCGCCAACCCGATCGACGCCGTGGTTTTGCTGTGCGGCTGCGACAAGACGACCCCGGCGCAGTTGATGGGCGCGGCGAGCGCCGACTTACCCGCGATCGTCGTTCCCGGCGGGCCGATGTTGCGGGGCATGTTCAAGAACAAGGAGATCGGCTCGGGAACCGATGTTTGGCGCTACTGGGACGAACTGCGGGCCGGCCGCATCAGCGAAGAGGATTGGTGCGAGATGGAGTCCTGCATGTCGCGCAGCGCCGGGCATTGCATGGTGATGGGAACGGCGTCGACGATGACGAGCCTGGCCGAAGCGCTGGGCATGACGCTGACCGGTAGCGCCAATATCCCGGCCGTTGATTCGCGCCGTTACGAAAGCGCGCAGCGCAGCGGGGAGCGCATTGTTGAAATGGTTTGGGAAGATCTACGGCCGTCACAAATTCTGACTCAGGAGTCGATCGAAAACGCTATCCGCGTCGATATGGCGATCGGCGGCTCGACGAACGCCATCATTCACCTGGTCGCTATCGCGGCGCGGCTGGGGATCAAGTTGCCGCTGTCGCTGTTTGACGAAATCTCGCGCACGACGCCGATGATTACGAATGTCGTGCCGTCGGGCGAGCACCTGATGGAGGACATGTATTATGCCGGCGGCATACCGGTGGTCATGAAACGGCTCGAGGCACTGCTGCATGGCGACGCGATTACGGTGACCGGCAAGACGATGGGAGAAAACGTCGCCTCGGCGGAATGCTATAACCCCGACGTGATCCGCCCGCTCGACAACCCGGTCGAGAGCAAGGGCGGCACGGTGATTCTCCACGGCAACCTGGCCCCCAACGGCGCGGTGATCAAGACAAGCGCCGCGACGAAGCGCTTGCTCAAGCACACCGGACGCGCGGTGGTGTTTGAAGACCACGACGATTTCATGACTCGTCACGACGATCCGGATCTCGACATCGAAGAGAACTGCGTGATGGTGCTGAAGAACGGCGGTCCGACGGGCGGGCCGGGAATGCCCGAATACGGCAACCTACCGATCCCGGCGAAGTTGCTCAAGCAAGGCGTCGAGGACATGGTGCGGATCTCGGACGCTCGGATGAGCGGCACGAGCTACGGCACGGTCGTGCTGCACATTTCGCCCGAGGCGGCGATCGGGGGGCCGCTGGCGATTGTTCAAAACGGCGACCAGATCGAGCTGGACGTTGAAAACCGCAAGATCAATCTGCTGGTTTCCGACGAGGAGATCGCGCAAAGGCTGGCCGCCTGGAAGCCGCGTCCGCGGCACTACGACCGCGGTTATGGGCGGCTGTATATCGACCACACTCTACAGGCCGACGAGGGCTGCGATTTCGACTTTCTGCCGCAGTGGGCGGGGCAGGGTGAAATCGAGTTGACCGAGGAAGAGGCAGCGAAGCGCGCGGTCGAGCACCTGCCCCACGCATTTTGAGTCCTCCCGGACGAATTGCGGAATCGTGTAGAGGAGGGCTCGCCCTGAAACTTAAATTGGGCGGGTTGAGGAATGGGCGGGCCTGGAGACGGGCCCCACGGGAAACCGGCGCTGCCGGATGTCGATGTAGAAGATCGAGAGACAAGCTGAGAGCTTGTCTCAACCGTGGGCTAGTGTAGTGGGTCACTAATACCGCAACTTATCGATCGCGGTGGCTAAACGGGTAAGCCCGTTGAAACGGGCTGACGACCTTCAGGGTGCTTGGCCCACCAGCCGTAAACGACTGGTCTAGTCTAGGGAACACCAAGCCGCGTGAACGCGGCTCAAGTCTCCCGCGTCAGAGCGGGCGCCTTGGGTGGTACGGCCTCCCTCTCCCATCGCTACGCGGCAAAGTAGTTCACGATAAGTTACGGTCTGATTGACGCACTACACTAGGACCGGCAAGAGTGCCGGTCGCTACCGGGGACAAGACTGTTCGAAATTCAATCGTCCTACCAAGTTTCTTGTCTGAATGAGCCGGCGCGGCCGGTGACTGCTTCCCTGAGCGGCCCGCGTCTCGTACTGACGGCCCTCTCATGCACTTCGGCTCGACACTTGGTGAGAAATGCAGGCTAAGCATAGGCTAAGCACGAAACAGCCAAAAAGATCGACGGCTTTTCCTAGAAAGGGGTGCGCTAGGCGGTACAATTTTGCGGAGGGGCGGATTCGCGGCGCTTGGCACTGGGCATGATCGGCACGACTCTATCTCACTACCGCATTGCCGAGAAACTCGGCGAGGGCGGGATGGGTGTGGTTTACAAAGCCGTCGACACCAAACTCGAGCGGCCTGTCGCGCTGAAGTTCCTTTCGGCGGCGGCTCTCGAAAACGCCGACGCCAAGGCTCGCTTCTTTCGCGAGGCGAAGGCCGCCGCCGCGCTCGACCACGAGAACATCTGTACGATTCACGAAATCGACGAGGCCGACGGGGTTACCTTCATGGCGATGGCCCTCGTCGACGGACGGACGGTCAAACAGATGGTCCTCGATCGTCCGCTGCCGATCGACCAAGCGCTCGATATCGCGATACAAGCGGCCTCGGGCCTACAGGCGGCGCATGAGAAAGGGGTTGTTCATCGCGATATCAAGAGTTCGAACTTGATGCTGACGCCGCGGGGGCAAGTCAAGATCCTGGACTTCGGGTTGGCGCAGCTTGCCGAGGGGTCGAAGTTGACCAAGACCCAGACGATTCTGGGGACGCCGGCCTATATGTCGCCCGAGCAGGTCGAACGCAAGCCGACCGACCGGCGCACTGATATTTGGTCGTTGGCGGTGGTGATTTACGAAATGGTCACGGGACAGTTGCCTTTCGAGGGCGAAAAGGAGCAGGCGGTTCTCTACGCCATCGTCAATAGAGAGCCGGAACCGCCGACGGCGCTGCGAACACGCGTGCCGACCGACCTGGACCGTCTTGTCGGCAAAGCGATGGCGAAAAGGCCCGACGAGCGTTATCAGCATGTGGACGAGTTGCTGGTGGACCTGAGGGCGCTGCGGGGTGCGCTCTCGGGGCATACGACGAAAGGGACGGCGCGACGACCCACGGAAGCGGTACGACCGCCCGTCACCGGCAATGGTCGACGAATGCTCTACGGCGGTCTGGCGGCGCTTGCGGCCGCCGCGTTGTTGGGCGCGGCTTATTGGTTGGGGTCTTCGAGTTCGGAACCGGGAACGCAACCCGTGCCGACAGCGCTCAGGCCCGTTCCCATCACCAGCCACACCGGCATCGAGCGAACGCCGGCGATTTCGCCCGAGGGCAACCAGGTGGCCTATTCGTGGAACGGCCCCGATCAAGACAACTTCGACATCTACGTGCAGTTGATCGGCGCGGGCCGGCCCCTGCGGCTGACTAATGACCAGGCCGAAGAGGGTCACCCCGCCTGGTCGCCTGATGGCCGCTACATCGCCTTTATTAGAAGAGTGGGACGAGGGGCGGAGGCGGAGGTGATCCAAGTGCCCGCCCTCGGTGGGGTTGAGCGTAAGCTGGGCGACTTGTCGGGATGGCAGTTCATGAACCTATTGAGTCTCGCAAAATAAAGTGACACCTTTTTGGGGTACGTACGTCTTTGTATGTATGGGAAATACAAAAGGCGTACGGCGGGATTTCGAGGCCCTGGAGAAGCGCCGTTTCAAAGCGATCCGGTTGGTCGAGCAAGGCTGTAGTCAGTCCGAGACAGCGAGGCGATTGAAGGTCGCGCGGCAAAGCGTCAGCGAGTGGCTGCGACGATACCGGCGTGACGGCGAAGCCGGGTTGCGCCAGGCCGGCCGCGCCGGCCGTAAGCCGCTGTTGGACGCCGCGCAGCTCGAACGCCTCGAGGCGTTGCTGCTGGAAGGCCCCGAGGCGCACGGCTTCCCGACGCCGCTGTGGAGCTGTCCGCGGGTCGCTCGTCTGATCGGAGACGAGTTCGGCGTGCGCTATCACGAGGGCCATGTCTGGAAGATCCCGCGGGCGCTCGGTTGGAGCCCGCAACGGCCCGTCGGCAAAGCGCGGGAGCGCAACGAAGAGGCCATCCGCGGCTGGCAGCGCAAGACTTGGCCGGCCATTAAAAAAAAGCCCGCAAAGAAGAACGTACGATCGTCTTCATCGACGAAAGCGGATTGAGTCAGAAGCCGCATCGTTGCCGCACCTGGGCGCCGCGCGGCGAGACACCGGTGTTGGAGTTCAACTTCAACTGGGACAAGCTGTCGGTGTCGGCCGGGCTGACGTTGCGCAACTTTTACTTCCGGCTCTATCCCGGCGCGATCGGCGAGCTGGAGGTCATCGACTTCCTGAAGGCTTTGGTGCGCCACATCGACGGCCCACTGCTGATCGTCTGGGACCGGCTGCCGGCGCACCGCAGCCGCCTGGTGCGGGAGTTCATCCAGCTCTCCGAGGATCACATCGCAACGGAGTACTTGCCGCCCTATGCGCCGGAGTTGAACCCGGTGGAATACATTTGGGCGTACTGGAAGCAGCACGAGTTGCCCAACGTCTGCCCGAAGGACTACTGGGAACTCGACGAGCGCGCCCGCAAAGCGCTGCGGCGAATGCGCCGCAAACCGCGCTTGATTACCGCTTTCTGGAAACAGTCTTCTCTTTGTCTCGATTGACAGTATATTATGCGAGACTCAGTAGGTCTGTCTTGGTCTCCCGACGGGAAGTTTCTGGCTGTCCTCCATGAGCCCGAGAAAGACCTCGAACGTAGGAGCATTTACTCATTGTCGGTCGAAACCGGAGAAATGCGTCGGCTCGCACCGGTTTCGGCGAATACCAGACCGGCGCCGACCTTCTCCCCCGATGGCGGCCGAATCGCCTTCGCGCGGACGAGAGTCGATCTCAACGTGCTCGATCTTGCGGCGGACGGCGGCCCCGACGGCGAACCTCGCCCCATACCGTTCGAACCCTTGGGCCTAATTTCGGGCTTGGCCTGGAGGGCGAGCGGTCAATCTGTCGTTTTTTCGGCGAGGAATGACGACGGTTCTGATTCGTTGTGGCAAGTTCCGGCTTCCGGCGGCGTGCCGCAGCCGGTCGCCGCCGCCGCTGAGAACGCGACTTCCCCTTCGATCTCCCGGCGGGGAAATCGGCTTGTCTACGAACGATCGCAATTTGACGACAACATTTGGCGGGTCCCCGGACTTGGGCACGAGGGATTTTCGGCGGCGGACGAACGAAAGGCGTCCCGATTTATCGCCTCGACCCTTTCTGATCTCGCGCCCAACTTTTCGCCTGACGGCTTGAAGATCGCCTTCCAATCGAAGCGCTCCGGTACGGAACAGATCTGGGTTTCGGACGCCGACGCAATGAATCCGGTTCAAGTGACTTCATTCGAGGGAGCGGTCCCGGTCAGCCCTACCTGGCCGGTCGGCCCTACCTGGTCTCCAGACAGTCGTTGGATCGCGTTCGATGTGATAAGCATGGTGGTTGATGATCCGGAGGGTCGGGCATACAGCTCTCATGTCTACGTCATGAGCGCCGAGGGCGGCGCCCCGCGGCAGCTTACGAGCGGACCTTTCCAGGACCTACGCGCCGCTTGGTCGCATGACGGCCGCTGGGTTTACTTCGGATCGGAGCGCGGCGGCGACGGGCAAATATGGAAGGCGCCGTTCGAGGGCGGCGAGCCCGTGCGGGTCACGCGCGGCGGCGGCAAAGAAGCGACGGCTTCTCCCGACGGAGCGTTTGTTTACTATACGAAGCCGCGGGAGACTCAAATCATTTGGCGCGTTCCGGTCAACGGCGGCGATGAAGAACAAGTCCTTGAGCGAGACCATGGCGGCGGCGGTCGCTGGGAGATCACCGAAATGGGAATCTACTTGCTGAACGACGAGGGCCGCGCAGGTGCTAACCGCATCGAGTTCTTCAGCTTTGCCACAAAGAAGGTCGAGACGGTCGCCTGGCTCGCGGAAGACACGGACTCGCTAGCCTTGCAATTCACCGTTTCTCCCGACGAGCGGTGGATTGCCTACGACCGCATCGACAGCGTCCATAGCGACATTATGCTGCTGGAGGGGTTTGAGTAGGCAGACAGGCCGCCCGCCGATCGCCCGACCCTGCGTCTGATTCCATCGAGGCACTTCCTATGCGGCGGACCACCCACGTAGCGTATCCTGATTGCGATTTCCCGTTCCGGTTCTCGATGACAAAGCTGTGATTCCGCCGGCATTCACATGACCGACTCGCGCATCGGCCGCACGATTTCCCGCTACAACGTCGTCGAAAAGATCGGCGAGGGCGGGATGGGTGTGGTCTATAAAGCGATCGATACGAGGCTCGATCGCACGGTTGCGCTGAAATTCTTGTCGGCGCAAGCCCTCGAAGATCCCGACAGCCGCGCGCGTTTCGTACGAGAAGCGAAAGCCGCCGCGGCGCTCGATCACCCGAATATTTGCACGATCTACGAAATCGACGAGGTCGAGGGCGAGACCTTTCTCGTGATGGCTTTTCTTGAAGGCCAAACGGTGAAGGCCGGTTTGCGAGACCGCCCCTTGCCGCTGGAAGAAGCCCTCGATATCGCCGTGCAGACGGCGCAGGGATTGGAGGCCGCGCATGAGAAAGGGGTTGTTCATCGCGATATCAAGAGTTCGAACTTGATGGTCGGGCCGCGCGGCCAGGTCAAGATCCTGGATTTCGGGTTGGCGCAGCTTGCCGAGGGGTCGAAGTTGACCAGGACGGCGACGATCCTGGGGACGCCGGCCTATATGTCGCCCGAGCAGGTCGAACGCAAGCCGACCGACCGGCGCACCGATATATGGTCGCTGGCGGTGGTGATTTACGAAATGCTCACCGGCGGGCTGCCGTTCGAGGCCGAGCGGGAGCAGGCCGCGCTCTACGCGATCACGACCGAGGAGCCCGAGCCGATTACCGCGCGACGAGCCGGTGTGCCGATCGAGATCGACCGCATCGTTGGCAAGGCGATGGCGAAGAGTGCCGACGAGCGGTATCAGCATGTCGACGAATTGCTGGTTGATTTGCGGGCGCTGCGGAGCGGGTTGTCCGCGACAGGCAAGAGGGCGTCGGGGAGGGCGGTTGACGGAAAGACCGAGACGGCGTCGCAAGCGGTCGCACCGGTTGGCGGGCAGCGGGGACTCTACGGCGGTCTGGCCGCGGCGGCGGCGATCGTGGTCTGGGCGCGGCTTATTGGTTGGGAGCTTCGGGCTCCGAGCCGGAAACGCAGCCCACGCCGGCGGCTTTGCAAAGCATTCCCAAGTAGGGCGGGACCGAGGTAGGGGTTTTGGGAGGCTTGGTTCATTGGGGTGGGCGGGTTGCCGGGCAGGTCTGGAGACCTGCCCCACTGGGACGGCAGTCGCGGGATTCGCAATGGCGCTATGAGAAGGGGAGGGAAGGCGTTCCTGTCGCCCTTTCAGGGCTCAACCCGGTTCAGTTTCGTACCTAGGGTTGCGCCTTCGGCTCCACCCTAGGCTATAATCCCGCCGCCGCTTCGCGGCTCAAGGCAGGCGTGTTTTTCGCCGGGGGCGCGTGTCGTGACTCTTGGCGGGCTGGGTTTCATTACGACCGCTACGACAACGTGCGAAACGACATTATGCTGCTGGAGGGGTTTGAGTAGGGTGGGGCTTGGCGGCCGCTGTTGTCGTGGGTCCGACTACGCGAAAAAAGGGGACAGCCAGCCGATTTTCGCTTTTACTGATTTGGACATGAGCGTGGTCGGCGGGCGAAAATCGGTGGCAGCCCCCTTTTTTCGCCCGAAGAGGGGATCTACTTGCTGAACGGCGAAGCCCGGCCCGGCCCCACCGTCGGATCAAACCGAGCCGCGCGCGTCAAGTGAGAAGGTACCGAGGGAGCCGCCCGAGCGAGCTTTGTGACCGCATCACCGGCATCGCATCCGGGGCGGGTTTATCGCACACCGCTTGCTGACGCGCGCGGCTCGGTTTGATCTGTGCCGGGCACGCTGAAAGTTTTCCATGGCTCATGACGGAGCGTGAGGGCGAGCGTTGACCGGAGACTCGCCCAGCAGCCGTAAAGTTACGTTCCACGTAAATTTCGCCGGCCGCTCAGGCCGCTCATCAGCGCTCCCGGGGAGGTCCCAAGTTGCTATGATTTTACGGGTCGTCGACCAACGGCTCGCTGTCAGGAGGTCTTTTCGTGAAGTCTGATTCCACTCGTCGTAGTTTTCTCGGATCCGCGGCCGGCGCGGCTGCTTGGGCGGCGGCCGGATGCTCGCCCTCGGCACCGCCGGAGGAAGCCGCGCCCGAACCCGCCGCCGCGCCGCGCATGAAACTTTCGCTGTCGGCACGCGTTGCCGAGTCTTTCAGCAATAAGCGCGAGGCGTCGCTGAACATTGACGAGTTGATCGCGCTGGCTCAAAAGATCGGCTATGACGCGCTCTGCATGCGCGCCTCGCAGGTGGGCGTTCATTCGCCTCCGGAAAAGGTTGCCGAGATCAGCGAGGCTATCCGCGCCGCCGGTTTGGTTGTTTCGATGGCGACCGGGGATTTCTTCATTCCTCAAAACGACGAGCATGGTCCCGACGGGCTGCGCAATATCACGCCCTATCTCGATCTGGCTGAAACGTTCGGGGCGCCGCTGATTCGCATCTGCATGAAGAAGGACGAGGATATTGAATTCGCGCAAAAGGCAAGCGACGAGGCCGCCGAACGCAATATCCGCCTGGCGCATCAGTCGCATAACTCGAGCCCTTTCGAAACCGTCGAGGGATCGCTGCGGGTGCTCAAGGCCGTCGGTCGTGAGAATTTCGGGATCATCTACGAACCGGCCAACTGGTTCGTGGCGGGCGAAGATTACGGCAAGCACGGTATCGAGGCGGTGCGGGACCACATTTTCAATGTGTATGTCCAGAATCACAGGCTCAACACCGAAGCCGAAGGCACGATCAAGACCTGGGGGAAGGGCCCCGTTGGGATCGACCACATCGGGGTTTGGGAGGAGGGCGGCGTTAATTTCGAGGAAGTCTTCGAGACGCTGCATGGGATTGAATATGGGGGGTATGTGACCGTCCATCAGGCTTTCGCGGGGATTATGTCGGTGGCGGATGCGGTGCGGAAGAGCTATGACTATTTGAAGCCGCTTTCGACGTAGGAGGTCGTTGGCGTCGGTTTGACTACGCGCAAAGCGGGGCTGGTTAAGTGGGAAGCGGATTGATGACGCCGCCACGACATCGGGTGTCGGGCTGTTCCTGTCGCCCTTTCAGGGCTCGCACGGGATGGAGATTTCACCCAGGGTTCCGCCTTCGGCTCCACCCTGGGCTATATTCCTACCGCCGCTTCGCGGCTCAAGGCACTTGGAATCTCCCTGGGGCCGGCTACGGGAACGCGATCAGTGTAGCAAGGAGTACGAGATGAAAAGCACGGGTTCGAACATTTCACGACGCAGCGCCATGAAGGCGGCGGCGATTGTCCCGTTTAGCGCCGTTGCGGGGACGGCGGCCAACTCGGCCATCACGGTCGGGGTACTGGGCTCGGGCGGGCGCGGCACGACGCTGGCCGGTCACATGGAGCGCAACACCAACGGCATCGTTGTGGCGCTTTGCGACATCCAAGACTCCGCGATTGAGCGGGCGACCGAGAGGCTTCCCAAACGAGAGCGGACGATTTACAAGGACTATCACAAGCTGCTCGAGAGCGATGTGGACGCGGTGATCATTTCGACGCCGGTATTCCGCCACGCCGAGCACTTCGAAGCCGCCGTGAAAGCCGGTAAACATATCTACATTGAAAAGCCGGCGGCGGGCACGATCGCCGAGTGCAAACGCATCATGAAGGCCGCCGACTCGGCCGACCCGAAGCTCAATATTCAATTCGGCTTCCAGCGTCGCTACGGCCAGGTCTACCAGCGGGCGAAGAAACTCATCGATTCCGGTGAGATCGGCAAGATCAATAACGCCCACGCGCACTTCATCAAGAATCTCGGCGCGCAAAATCTGGCTCCGGCGATGCCGCGCCCGAAGAACGAACTCGAACGGGTTCGCTATTGGCAGTATTGGCGGGATCTATTCGGGGGCGCGCTGGTGGAGACGTTTGTCCACTCGATCGATGTGTTGAATTGGTTTCTGGGCGGGCACCCGAAGTCCGCGTATGGGACGGGCGGCCGCAGTGTTCTGAAAGCCGGGGATATTCTCGACCATGTCGATGTGGTGTTCACTTGGGAGAACGGCCTGCACGCGGGCTTGACGGGATCATTTATCGCTTCGCCGCGGTATCGGGACGTCAAGGAGCTGTTTTTTGGCGACACCGGCACCGTCGAAACGGCGCAAGAGCACTGGGTCCACTACCGCAACGGCCTCAACGATTTCAAGAAGGAGAATTCGCCGCGCAATATCGCCATCGATTCGGTCGAGTCCTTCATTAACCGCATCGCCGAAGGACGCACGGAGAATGTCGGCGTGCGGGGGGCCGAGAGCACGCTGACGGCGATCATGGCGCAAATGGCGGTGGACGAGAAGCGCGAAGTGACTTGGGACGAGGTGATCCGGGGGTAGATCCTCTATGAATCCGCAGGATTCATAATACCGTTAGGAAGATGGGAGCGAAGGCGTTCCTGTCGCCCCTTCAGGGCTCGTTCGGTTAGGGGGGGGCACCCAGGGTTACGCCGTTCCGGCTCCACCCTGGGCTATATTCCCGCCGCCGCTTCGCGGCTCAAGGCATGCGCGATTTTGACGGCCATAACACCCCCTGTCGGTTGGTCCGACTGCTTGCGATATTCGGCGCGGCCGCGCTCGCGCAGTCGGCCCCGGCTCAACCTCCCGCCGAGTGGACGCCGGCTCGGATCGAGCAATTCTTGCTCGAAGCGAAAGTCGTCTCCACGCGACCGCTGGCGGAGGGCGTCACGAACACCCTGCGGGCGACGCTGAGCGACGGCAAATTCACGCACGACGCACAGATCCAACGCATTGACGTCGTCCACCCCAGCTTTCAGACGGCCACCGGGTATGAGCTTGATTTCCGCGACAGCTATCAGTTCAACATCGCCGCTTATCGTGTGAGTCGCTTGCTCGGTCTGGACGCGATACCAGTGAGCGTGGAGCGCAGAATCGACGGCCGCATGGGGGCCGTGACGTGGTGGATCGACGATGTGCTGATGACGGAAAAGCGCCGCTATCAGCGAAAGATCGAGCCTCCCGACCCGGTTAGGTGGAACCAGCAGATTCATCGTATTCGCGTCTTTGACCGGCTGATCCATAACGTGGACAGGAACCTCGGTAACTTGGTCATCACGAAGGATTGGAAGGCTTGGATGATCGACCACACACGTTCGTTTTTGTTGCGCAAGAAGTTGCTGAAGCCGGAGCAAATCGCGCGCTGCGACCGTAGGCTGCTGGAGGCGATGCGCGCGCTGGAATTCAAAGAGACGCTGGCGGCGTTGCGGGGGCACTTGGGCAAGCCCGAAGTGCGTGCGCTGCTGGCTCGTCGAGACCGCATCGTGGCCCACTTTGAAGAGCGCATCGAGCGGCTGGGGGAAGAGCGGGTTTTGTTCGACTATCGAGGGCCGTGAGATCGCCTAGCGCCACGACCGCGTGAAAAAGCTGGTTTGGCTGCAAAGCACTATTCTTGAGTGACCGCATCGCGTGGGGGCTGTGAAAAAATGGGGGACAGTCCACTTCGCGCCAGACGAAATTATTGATTTGATGGGGCTTATCCGGTCGGCGCTCGGTACAGTCCCCAATTTTTCACAGCCCCGTGGCGATGCGGCTCTGGTTGGCGGTGGTTTGCTCCGCAATGGCGGATCGAAACCTTCTCAACAAGGTCGCGGAAAGGTGTCTTTCCACGTGGTCTGAGTACTAGCGCGGAGCGGAGCGATAGAGCTGAACGTGGGGCTTCAGGTGTTTGGATCGACCTTTTTCCAAGCCGCACCAGCCACAGGAGGCTTGGTATCCAACTCCCGCGGCGTCGATGAGGCGAGGCAGAACTTCCGCGTCGTCGGGACGATGGTAGCTGTCGATCAACAGCGCGGGACCGTATTTTTCCAGCGTTTCAGATGCTCCACGCAGCGCCTCGCGCTCGGCTCCCTCGATGTCGAGCTTGATCAGGTCAACTCGCGGGAGCTCCAAACGGCCCACCAATTCATCGATCGTCGTGACTTTGACCGTGATTTCCTTTTCGCCGGGTTTTTCCAACAGACTGCTTGCCCCTGAATGCAATGACACGACATAGAGCGTCATCGTTCCTTGTTCGTTCCAAACACCCTCGGGCACGACGACCACACGGCCCGCGGCGATCTCCTCGCGAAAGTTGCGCCGCAAGCATTCGACTTGCGTGGGATCGGGGTCGATCGCAACTACCTTGGAGGCGCCGTTGGCCAACGCATGATGAACAAACGTTCCGACATGAGCGCCGCAGTCGATAACGATGTCTCCTTCGCGAATCAGGGTTTCCCCGAACCGTTCCTGGATTCGATCTTGCTCGCCTAAGTGGTAGGCCAGAAGCGACGCCCCCTCGTGAGAGCCGCTCTTGCGAATCCAAAAGCTTCGCTGGGGGTGATAGACCTCTTCGAGATCGAAGGCCTGGTCGTACCGTCGCACTTCGATTTGATTCTCGTGATAAGAGACCCAACCACTGAAGCTCTCCAAGTCGTAGTAGTAGGTGATGATGGATCTCCAGGGGCAGTCGGGAGCATGACCGAGGATTTTTTGCCCGACGGCCCACAGCGTCCCAATGCCCGGCGCCAGAATCGTGGGTTGGGCGATCAACAACCCTACCGCGATCAAGAGAATCACCCGAATTGGAAGCGGAACCTTCGCGTTAAACCGGTCTGCGACGGAACTCATAGCGAAGCGTTTCCTTGATACTGCTTACCGCGGCGAGTAAGCCGGACTGATGGCCGCCGATTCTCGGATCGTATGGCGCGAATTGTACGCCACCCCGACGAGGGGCGCTAAGACAATGAAAACAAAGCTTGAAAAACTGGTGCTGGAGGAGGGGGTCGAACCCTCATGAGCCGTAAAGCCCGCGGGATTTTGAATCCCGTGCGTCTGCCAGTTCCGCCACTCCAGCGCCGGCCTGCATGTCTCACCAACTGACGGCCGAAGCACATGATAGGCCCGCCATTACTTCGTTGCGCTTGCTTGCCGTGCTCACCGTACCGTTCAAGTACGCCCCTTTGCTTAAGGGATGGGGCGCCAAGCGGCCCGCGTCTCGTACTGACGGCCCTCTCATGCACTTCGCCTCGACATTTGGTGAGAAATGCAGGCTAGTAGAATCAATCAGATACGATGGGGCAAGCCCGAGAGGGCTCGAAGCTCGCTCCTTTTTGCCCCGTGGTCCTTATCAACTCTTGCAAGGCCGATTTCAGGTTGCACGACTGAATCGTGAAGATCAGGTTCAGTTAACACATTGTAGCGTTCGAAGACCGAGCGTGTCTTCGGCCGCGGTCGGGTTACTGGAGGTTGTACTTTTCGCGCATCAGGCGTTGGAATCGCGGGCGATAGAGCAGGTCGTAGGTGAATTCCTTGCCGGGGAACATGCGCAGCGCGGCTTTTCGCGCCGAGGCGATCAACTCGCTTGCCTCTTCGACCGGCATTCGATCGTCTTGGCTGATGGTGCTCATGACCATCGATATCATCAACTGTAGTCGTCTGACGTTCTTGCGTTCGAGTTCGATGGCCGCCGGGTCGGGCATTGGTCTTCTCGGTGCCGACGCGCTAGCGGATCGGTAGAGTTACTTCGTTGCTCATGCGGTTGCCGCTTTGGAGGACCACGGCCCCGAGACGGGGTAGGGAGCGGCAGGGTCGCTCACGGTTCGAATCCGCGAAAGACCGGGGAGCCAACCGAGCGCCTCCCTCGACAAACTTAGGCGGACCGACGCGCGCGCCGAGAGCGACGGGGTCCTGAACATCCCTACAGCTTATAGATATCGGTTGCCGTCTGTCCGAGGATTTGAGCTTGTTCGGCGTCGGAAAGGCGCGATAGGAAATCGGAGACAATCCCGACCCAACGCTGATACGGGCACGCGAGCAAGCAGACCGGCCAATCGGATCCGAACATGAGCCGCTTGGGGCCGAAGCTTTCGAGAACAGCCTCTAGGTAGGGCTGTAACTGTTGCTCGGTCCAATGGAGCAGATCGGCCTCGGTTACCAGGCCGGAGATTTTGCAGCTCACGTTAGGGCGTTCGGCGATGCGGGCGACAGCCTCGCGCCAGGCGGCGAACGAGCCGTCTCGAATGCGCGGTTTGCCGATGTGGTCGAGGACGAAGACCTGTTTGGGGTGGCGGTCGACGAACTGAATGGATTGCGGCAGGTGTCGTTCGTAAATCAAGATGTCGTAGGCCAAATTGAACTCGTGTAAGAGCCCCACGCCGCGATTGAACTCGGCCCCCAAGATGAAGTCGTCATCGAGTTCGTCTTGGACCACATGACGGACGGCTTTGAGCGCGGGGTTGGCGGCGAGGCGGGTCAGGTCGTCGCGGACGGCGGGACCGGCGAGCGGGACCCATCCGACGACGCCTCGAATGAAACTGTGTTCGGCGGCATAGGCCAACAAGACCTCGGTTTCCTCGACGGTTTCCCGCCCCTGCACCGAGACGACGCCGTCGATGCCCGCGGCATCGAGTTCGGGATTGAGGTCATGGGGAAGAAAGTCGCGTCGCAGGGCGGCTTTCTCGGCGTCGATCCAACCGTATTCGCGTGAATTGTAATTCCAGAAATGGTGGTGAGAGTCGATCTTCATGGCAACGAGGATTCCAGGGCAGCCTGGCTGACGGCGATTACGCCCGCGGTCTCGTCGGACCAACCGAGCGGCGCGTTCAATTTTCTGTAAGGACCTGTGTGCCCGGGGGGGAGGTTAGGCGGGCGTGCCTTCACTCTGCATCACATAAAGAGCCAACTCGAGGCGATTGGAGACGCTCAGTTTTTCGAAAATATTGTGGAGGTGGTTCTTTACGGTCTGTTCGCTGATGTAAAGCCTCTCGCCGATTTCCTTATTCAAGAATCCCTGCACAACCAAAGCGGCGACCTCTTGCTCGCGGTTGCTCAACGGGAGCGGTCTTCGCTGTTCGATTACTTCGGATTTTCCTTCGGTGAAGGCTCGCACAACGGCGGCCGTCGTCTTGGCGTCCAGCCAAATTTCGCCTTCGTGAACCTTGCGAATGCTCTTGATCAATAATTCCGTGGCTGTCTGCTTAACGACCACGCCGCGAGCACCGCTTCTGACCGCTTGCACGTACTGCTGTTCTTCCTCGACCGCGGTAAGGACGATGATCTTCGTGGACAGCCTTCTGGCGCGAAGTTGCTTAAGCGTCTCCAAGCCGTCGGGATCGGGCATGCGCAGATCGAGCAATAAAATGTCGGGGTGTTCGCGGAGAAGGACTTCGACGACTTGTTTCCCCGTTGCCGCCTGGCCGACGATGTCGAAATCGTCTTCCAGCTCCAACATGCGGCAAAGACTTTCGCGGAAGATGGTGTGATCGTCGGCGACGACGATTCTGATCTTATCCTTGTTCGACATGCATTAGCCCGGCCGCATACATTCGGCCCGGTTCGGCGGTTTGGTGGGGCCTAAAGAAGACGTTCCGGAACCCGCGCCCGGGTCAACGAATCGGCGCGAACGGCTCCTCCGTCGAAACGGTCTCCCCAACCGAAATTCGACCGCCTGACTGCTTTGCAAGTCGGTATTGCTCAGCAAGTCGATTATGCGAAGGGCCCGAAGTGTTGTCAAGATTACGAAAGTACCGTGAATCCTACCGCCGGCAAGTACTGCGCGACCCCCGTTTCGTAAGACCGCAAGCTGAAGCGGCGGGGGTTCGAAGCAGGTCTGGTCGGTGGGGCGGGCGGCGGACGGGGGCCGTAGTGTAGTCGATCGCTTAGGCCGTTGGGGCCGACGGCTCGCCAAGGGTAACAGTACTCGTCTTGATCTCCGCCAAAATCGTCTGTTCGATTTACTCGTAATAAATAGGACTTACGGGGTCGAGTTTGGCGTAACCGGCGCGAACGACGCCGCCAAGTTGGTAGGCTCGATGAGGGGACGGGCACGACGCCATAGCGATTCGAGCTTGTCGCACGCGGAAAATACTTATGCTTTTGTCGCGCATCGCCGCTTTTGTCGCCGCCGCGGGGGTCACTTCGGCGTGGTTCATCAGCGCTTGTGATTGGATTTATACGTGCGGATGCCGATCGTGGTGGAATGGCGCGGCTGCCGCCTGCAACATCCACGCCGCCCAGGGGCCGCATTGTCCGTGGTGTTTAGAGAGCGGGCTGGGAGGGTTCGTCACGTTTGGGTTTGTTTTGCTGGCGCAGGCGTTCTTGTCCTTCTATCCGGGGAAGATGACGCCGCGGGGACGTTTGTTTTGGGCGTTGGCGTCTTTCCCGCTCGGAGCGGGCTTGTGGGGGCTGATCTTTGGATGGGTGCACGGGTATTGGCTCGGCTAGCCGCATTTCTTACGACCTGCCGACGGGAGCGCCTAGGAAGCGTTCGTCGAGCGGAGTCTTGCGGGCTTTGACCTCGTGATAAGCTAACCATCAATGGCCACTAAGGCGCCGCCGCCGGTCGGGTTGGAGGAAGCTGAGTCGCCCGACGCTCCGCGGGCTTCGCGGCACGCCCATATCGTGCGATCGGCCGGGGTGGTGAGCGCGGCGGTTCTTTTCAGCCGCGTGACCGGCCTGATTCGCGAGGTGGTCTTCGCGAAGTATTTCGGCGCCGGAATGGTATTTGATGCCTTTCTGGCGGCCTTTCGCATTCCCAATCTAACCCGTGATCTGCTGGCGGAGGGCGCCTTATCCGCCGCCTTCGTCACGACGTTTTCCCAATATTTGGCGACCAAGAGCGAAGAGGAGGCTTATCGACTCTCGAACCGGCTGGCGACGGTGTTGGTACCGCTGCTGGCCGTGATTTGTTTGTTGGGAATGGTCTTCGCGCCGCAACTCGTCGACGTCATGTTTCCCGGTTTCGCCGAGGTTCCGGGCAAGAAGGACTTGACGGTCGAGCTGGCGCGGATCATGATTCCGTTTCTGTTGTTCATCGCGCTGGCGGCGAAGGCCATGGGGGTTCTCAATGCCAAGGGAGTATTCGGGGTTCCGGCGCTGGCCTCGGCCTTTTTCAACATTACGTCGTTGGCGGTGGGGTTGACGTTGGGCTTTGCGGTCGGGCCGTTGCTGGGCATCGAACCCATTGTCGGCATGGCGATCGGAACTCTCTTGGGCGGGGTGGCGCAATACGGCTGCCAATGGCCCGTCTTGCGCAAGATCGGCTTACGTTTTCGCCCTGATTTCGACCTCTCCGACCCCGGGTTGCGGCAAATGCTTCTGTTGATGGGGCCGGCGGTGATCGGGGCCGCGGCGGTACAGATCAACGTGGTCGTCAACAGCATCTTCGCCTCGCAGATTACCGACGCGGCGGGGAGCGTGATCGACGGTCCGGTCTCTTGGCTGGGGTACGCCTTTCGTTTCATGCAATTACCGCTGGGGTTATTCGGCGTGGCGGTGGCTTCGGCCACTCTGCCGGCGATTTCGCGAAGCGCGGGCCGCGGCCGCATGAACGAATTCCGCGATACGTTGTCGAGCTCGCTGGGTCTGGTCTTTTTGCTGACGATTCCCTCGGCGGTGGGCCTGACGATTCTGAGTAAATCCCTTGTGGGCGTGGTGTTCCAGCGCGGAGCCTTCGGCGCGAACGACACCGAGCAAACCGCGGCGGCCCTATCCTTCTACTGTCTCGGGCTGGCGGCGTACGCGGCGATCAAGGTGTTGACTCCCGCTTACTATGCTCTCAACGACGTGAGTATTCCGATGACCGCGGGGATCACGTCGATCTTTCTGAACTACGGGCTGAATTGGACATTTATTCGGGTATTGGGGTGGGGGCACGGGGGCCTCGCGTTCTCGACATCGCTGGTGGCTGTGTTCAATTTCGTGGTGTTGTGTTGGATGATGAAAATCAAGCTGGGCGGTATTCACGGCCGCCGCTTGAGCTGGAGCGTAGTCAAGATCGTCACGGCCTCGGCTTTCATGGGGGCCAATTGTTGGCTTTCCTCGACGGCGCTGCGGTACGCGATTGGCGAGTCGACGGCGGCTCGTTTCGCGGATCTAGCGCTTTCGGTTCCGCTAGGGTTGGCGGTGCTGTACGGGATGTGTCGTTTTTTGCATGTGCAAGAGCTGGACGCGGCCCAACAAGCCGTGATCGGCCGCTTTCGAGGTCGGTGGGAATGGTCGACGGATGATCGCGCCCGCTATGATAGAATCGACTCCGACGAATATTAGGCCGAGCCCGCGGGCGGGCGCCGACCGGGTCCGAAAGACGTCATGAATCCTGATATTGCCCTCGTGCGTCAACTACAACTCGTCGATAGTCGAGTCCGCGAGTTGGCGGAAGAAATCGCCCGGCTGCCGAAATACGTCGCTGAAATCGAGAGTAAACTCGAAGCGCACAAGCAAGCTTTGGCCGCGGATCAGGAGGCTCTCGAGGAAAATCGAAAAGCTCGCCGCCTGATGGACGGCGAAATCTCCACTTGGCAGCAAAAGATGTCTCATCTGCGGGTCCAGATGGGCGAGGCGAAGACCAACGAGCAGTTTCGGGTGTTTCAAAGAGAGATCGACTTCGCTGAAAAGGAAATCCGTCAGACGGAAGATCGTATTCTCGACAAGATGGTCGAGGCCGACACGATTGAAGGGAATGTCGGGCAGGCGGAAAAAGCGCTTCAGGCCGAAAGCGCCGTGGTTGCGAAGGAAGTGGAGCAGACCAAAACGCGCGTCGCCAAGGACGAAGACGAGTTGGCCGTCGAGCGGGGCAAGCGGAGCGAACTGGCCTCGTCGGTTTCCGGGCCGGTACTGTCGGTGTATGAGCGAGCCTACAAGTTGCGCGGAGGCACGGCCGTGGCCGCGGCTTCCGACGACCGCTGCATGGTCTGCAATGTGGTGTTGCGCCCGCATGTGGCGCAGAAACTGCGGCTGGGCGAAGAGATTCTCAAGTGCGAATCCTGCGGCCGCATTCTCTACAGCCAGGATCTGGACGACACACCGCTCGAAGACCCCGCCGGTGAATCGAACGTTGTAGCGGGATAAGCGCGTTGTCACGTCTGACGACGAGACTGTCGGTCGCGTTCGCGGGCACGGATTGACCGGAAGGTCGGCCCTATCTCCGCGCCGCTGTCGGGAGGTGTGCGACATAATCCGAGAGAATCGGCCGGCCGGGGTCGAGCGCTTACCCGCCTGCGATTTTCTCTTGATTTCGGCCATGGCTAAAGCCGTATGGGAAAAGGCCGTTGAAACGGCCTCGTTCCGGACAACGAGCCCTTTGAACCGGCCCTTGAAGGACCGGCCTATTGGCAATCCAAGTCCGGTGAACCGGCCTAAGGGTGGACTCCCGTCTACGCCTCTGCTGTTCCCATGGCTGGAGGTGCCTCCAACATTTGTGTCGCACACCCAGTGTCAGGCGGTTTTCCCGTGCTCGACTCGGCTTCTACCATGTCCACCCAAGCTCTGACCGAACTCAGCGAAGACGAAGTCCTGTTTCGCGACACGGTTCGACAGTTCGCGGTCGAGCAGATCGGGCCGTACGTCCGTGAAATGGACGAAGCGGCCGAGTTTCGCTCCGACATTCTCAAACAGTGTTTCGAGCTTGGACTGATGGGGATTACGATCCCCGAACGGTTTGGCGGGCAAGAGGGTTCTTTTTTCAACGCCGTTGTGGCGGTCGAGGCGATTTCGACCGTGGATGCCTCGGCGGCGGTTCTGATCGATGTTCAGAACACCCTGGTCAACACGGTGTTGCTGCGCTGGGGTACGGAAGATCAACAACAACGCTTTCTACCTCGGTTGGCCCGGGATACCGTCGGTTCATACGCTTTGTCGGAAGCCGCTTCGGGCAGCGACGCTTTCGCGATGGCGACGCGGGCGGTCGAAGAGGGTGACGGGTACCGTCTGACCGGCCGCAAGCTTTGGATCAGCAATGCGCGGGAGGCCGGTCTGTTTCTGGTCTTCGCGAACGTCGACCCGGAGGCCGGGTATCGCGGGATCACGGCATTCTTGATCGAGCGCGAGGCGGAGGGCCTCACCGTCGGCAAGAAGGAAGACAAGCTCGGGGTACGCGCCTCCTCGACCTGCGAACTCATTCTCGACGGTTGTTTCGTGGAGAAGCACAACGTCTTGGGGGAGGTCGGCAAGGGCTACAAGATCGCGATTGAGACGCTCAACGAAGGGCGCATCGGGATCGGGGCGCAAATGCTCGGGGTGGCGGAAGCGGCGTTGGCGCACGCGGTTCGCTACGCCCGCGAGCGCGAACAATTCGGACGCCCCATCGCGGAGTTTCAGGGCTTGCAATTTCAACTGGCTCGCATGGCGACGGACGTGGAAGCCGCGCGCTTGCTGGTTTATAACGCCGCTCGCCTCAAGGAATCCGGGGAGAAATTCCTCACCCAGGCGGCCATGGCGAAGCTGGAAGCCTCGGAGGTCGCCGGACGCGTCACCTCCCAAGCCGTCGATCTTTTCGGCGGCGTCGGCTTCACGAAAGAATATCCGGTCGAAAAGCTCTATCGGGACGCCAAGGTCGGCACGATCTACGAAGGAACGAGCAATATCCAGTTGCAGACGATCGCCAAGCAAGTTCTCGACGGAACGGAAAAGCTGTTTGGTCGGTAGTGCCGCGACCGCATGAAAAAGTTTGTTTGGCCGCAAAGCACTATTTTTGAGTGAAAGCATCGGGGGGGGCTGTGAAAAAATGGGGACAGTCCACTTCGCGCCGGATGCGACTACTGATTCAATGGAACTTATTCGGTCGGCGCTCGGGACAGTCCCCAATTTTTCACAGCCCCGTGGCGATGCGGCTCTGGTTGGCTGTGGTTTCCTCCGCAATGGCGGATCGAAGCGGCCCCACGGCATTTCCCGGCGGGCTGCCTGTGTGTTTGACAACGATTCCTGTTTGACCTAGCATCAGAGGAAAGTGACCTGGACGATTCATCGAATCACGCCGCTAGCCGCCACTTGCTGTTGTCGCCGGCCGACCTAAGCGTCGGTTGGTTGGGCCACGCCCTTCCGAGCCGATATACGTCGGCCTCTTCTTTCCCTAAGTTTCGAAGTGTGCCCTCTTGTCCGCGCCCCCGACGGTCGGGCGTTACGTGACGGAACCCAGACTTTCGACGAGTCCATTCTTTATGTGGAAAACGATCAGGGAACAGATCGATGTCGTCTTTCGCGACGACCCGGCGGCGAAGAATGTCTTTGAAGTCTTGTTGTGCTATCCGGGCGTGCACGCCATTCTGTTGCACCGCGTATCGCATCGTTTCTATCGCTGGGGCTTGTACGTAATCGCGCGCTTGCTCTCTCACTTCGGGCGCTGGATCACCGGCATCGAGATTCACCCCGGAGCGACCATTGGCCGACGTTTCTTCATTGACCACGGGATGGGGGTGGTGATCGGCGAGACGGCGGAAATCGGCGACGACGTCTTGCTTTACCAGGGCGTGACTCTGGGGGGTACCGGACACGAGCAAGGCAAGCGGCACCCGACGCTCGGCAGCCATGTCGTGATTGGGTCGGGAGCGAACGTGCTCGGCAATATCACGCTTGGCGATTGGGTACGCGTGGGGGCGGGTTCGGTGGTCGTGCGTTCGGTGCCCGATCACTCGACGGTGGTCGGTATACCGGGCCGGGTTGTCGCGATCAAAGGGGTGGCGATTTCCGAGGAAGAGGACGCCATGCTCGAGCACGGCAAGCTGCCTGATCCGGTTGGTCAGGCGCTATCGAGTCTTCACGCGCGGATTGCCTCGCTCGAGGAGCAGTTGCGCGGCAAATCGGAGGACGCACCGCCCCTGGCGTCGAACGGCGGCTGAGGCCCCAGCGGCCCAACGCCCATCGCGTGGGTTATTCGATGTGTTCGTAGGCGATCAGCGTCAGAAAATCGGAGTAGTCGTCGCTGGTCATCATATCTTCGAAGATCTTTGACGCGAGGTCGAACTTTCCGGCGTCATAACGCTCGGGCCCGATCGAGCCACGAATCTTTTCCAATTGCTGAGGAATGGTCTCTCTGACCAACTCGGCGGTGATCGTGCGGCCGTCGTTCATCTTGGCGCCGTGTTGCACCCAATGCCAAACCTGCGAACGCGAGATCTCAGCCGTGGCGGCGTCTTCCATGAGGTTGTAGATCGGCACGCAGCCGACCCCGCGCAACCAGCTCTCCAGGTATTGAATGCCAACGTCGCAGTTGATACGCAAGCCTTCCTCGGTAATCTCGCCCTGGGGAACCGTCAACAGATCCGAGGCGCTCACCGAAACCTCATCGCGGGTGCGCCAGATTTGATTCGACGTCGCCATGTGCTCGTCAAAGATTTTCTTGGCGACGCCGACCAGGCCGGGGTGGGCTACCCAGGTGCCGTCGTGCCCGGCTTGGACTTCACGCAGTTTGTCTTGCCGGACTTTGTTGATCGCCTTCTCATTCGCTTCGGGATCGCCCTTGATGGGGATCTGCGCCGCCATTCCGCCCATGGCGTGAATGCCGCGGCGGTGGCAGGTCTTGATTAAAAGCTGCACATAGGAGTCGAGGAAGTGACGGTCCATGCCGACGTTGACGCGGTCGGGAAGCACGAAGGCCGGATCGTGCCGGAACTTCTTGATGAAGCTGAAGATGTAGTCCCAGCGTCCGCAGTTCAAGCCGGCCGAATGGTCGCGCAGCTCGTAGAGGATTTCGTCCATCTCGAAGGCCGCCAGGATGGTTTCGAGCAGGACGGTGCCGCGACAGACATTGGGGACGTTCAGTTCCTTTTCGGCGAATGTGAAGACGTCGTTCCACAGGCGCGCTTCCAGGTGACTCTCCATCTTGGGGAGATAGAAATACGGGGCGGTGTTTCGCTGCAGCCGGGCTTCGACGTTATGGAAGAAGTACAAGCCGAAATCGAAGAGCGAGGCGGAAATCGGCTCGCCGTCGATCAGGAGGTGCTTTTCGACGAGGTGCCAGCCGCGCGGGCGCACAAGCAAGGTCGCGAGGTTTTCGCCGAGCTGATAGTGCTTGCCTTGCGGATTGGTGAAACTGATCGAGCCGACGACGGCGTCGCGGAGGTTGATTTGGCCTTCGAGATTGTTGTCCCAGGTCGGGGTGTGGGCGTCCTCGAAGTCAGCCATGAAGACGCTCGCGCCCGAGTTGAGGGCGTTGATGACCATCTTGCGGTCGACCGGGCCGGTAATCTCGACGCGGCGATCCTGTAAGTCGTCGGGAATGGCTGCCACGGTCCAATCGCCGGCGCGAATGTGCCGGGTTTCGGGCAGGAAGTCCGGCAATTGCCCGGCTTTGATTTCCTCGTAGCGCGCGACCCGGCGATCGAGAAGCTCGCGACGTGTCGCCTCGAATTGGCCAGCCATCTTGGCGAGGAAACGGAGCGCTTCGGGTGTTAAGATTTCGGCGTACTCGGCGGTGACGCGGCCTCGTAGTTCGATCCCTTCGGCGGCGAGGGATTCATTGAGTTTTTGTTGTAGGCTGACGGCGGAGGTAGCCATGAGTTCTCTCCCTAATTCGGAGGCCGGCGGCTGCGGCCATTTGACTTCAGACACTGTAGCACCGACGCCGGCTCGGCGACAAACGAGTCGCGGGACCACTCGGCCCCGCCATCGTTCCCGGTTCTCTCGCTGTAGCTCAGGACCGTGAGCCGAGGACCCGCCGCGCCGCTCGCCGGGAGTGAACCCAGGCGGCATAGCCCAGCAGGTACGCCAAGGTGAAAGGAAATACGAGAGCGCGGGCCAGGAGGCGAACCGCGAGATCGGGCTGTAACCCGGCTCGCTGGAGTAAGAGGTTTTTGAGATTCGAGAGATGCCCTCGGTCGAGCCAGAAGTAGTCGGCGTTTTCATTGACGATGATGAACTTCGCCGGCAGCAGCAGCACAGCCGCCAGTTTCCAAGGCAGCATGACCGGGCTGTCGGCGCACACAATAACGACCACGGGATGGCGCTCTCGGCGGATACGGCCAAGCAGCTCCCAGCGCGAATCGGCGTCGCGGCATTCCGTCACGCGCCATGCCTTGGCGGAATGCCGGTTGCCGGCCCGCGGCTCGGCGGGATCGGTCGCGAGGCAGGTCAACAGATCGATACGAATGTCGTGCCCGAAGCTTTCGCGGATACGTGGGAGAACCTTTTCAGCGACGCGGCGCGGCCCGCTCTCGACGAATAGGAGGTGAGAAACCGGAGGGGCTCCGCGCGAAAGGAACCAGCGCATTGCCCATCATTCTACAGTGGTGAATTGGGAGGCGTGAAGGGGGCACCGATTGTGCTTGCGCCGCGGCGGTGAATGGTCAGTGGGCAGGGTGCGAGAACGTCAAACTCCGCTTCGTTCCATTCGAATATCGACACGAACTCGTCCGGGAAGGGTTCCAGAGCCCCTTCAGGGCTCGCACGGGTGGGGGATCCTACCCAGGGTTTCGCCTTCGGCTCCACCCTAGGCTATATTCCCGGCGCCGCTTCGCGGCTCAAGTTTTGGATGTCGAGGACGCGTCAGGATCGTTCAGGGGAGAAACTTGGTCGAAGGGGTTCGCCGGGACCGCGCCGCGCGGGGGCTGTGAAAAAATGGGGGACAGTCCACTTCGCGCCAGGATAACTTATTGATTTGATGGATCTTATTCGGTCGGCTCTCGGTACAGTCCCCAATTTTTCACAGCCGCGCGGCGGCGGGGCTCGGGTGGGTGAAAGTCCGATCCATTGGTAGCAGTTGTGAATCTCCGGGTAGCGCGAAATCTGAAGTTTCGGGTCAGCCCTTAATGACGCCCATGGGGCGGAGCCGGGCTACTTTCTTGGCCAGCCCGGCGTTGTGGACGACCTCGATGACTTCGTCGACGTCTTTGTAGGCTTCCGGGATTTCCTCCAGCAACCCTCTCTTGCTTTCCCCGCGAACGAGGATTCCGGCCTGCTCGAGATCTTCGACGACCTGCTTGACGTTGCGGCCCTTGCGGGCGGCCGTGCGACTCAGTAAACGCCCCGCGCCGTGGCAAGTGGTTCCGAAGGTTTCGGCCATCGAACCGGGTAAGCCGGCCAATACCCACGACGCCGTCCCCATGCTGCCGGGAATGAAGACGGGTTGGCCGACCTTGCGGTAGGCCTCGGTCACTTCCGGCCGACCCGCCGGGAAAGCACGCGTGGCTCCCTTGCGATGCACCAGAACGTTGCGCTCGACGCCGTCGACGACGTGCCGCTCTTTCTTGGCGATGTTGTGGCAAACGTCGTAAACGAGATCGAGACGAGCTTGACCGCCGAGCACTTTGCGAAACGAGCCGCGCAGGAAGTGCATGATCGCTTGGCGATTGGCCCAGGCATAGTTAGCCGCGGCCTGCATCGCGCCCAGATAGGCTTGCCCTTCCGGCGAAACGGAGGGGACGCAGGCGAGCTGGCGGTCGGGCAATTCGATGCCGTATTTCTTCATGCCCGCGCCCATCTCGCGCAGTGCGTCGGTGCAGACTTGGTGTCCCAGGCCGCGCGAGCCGGAGTGAATCAAGACGACGACCTGTCCCTCGGTCAGCCCGAAAGCCGCGGCGGCCTCGGCGTCATGAATCGCTTCGACGTATTGCACTTCGAGAAAGTGATTACCGCTGCCGAGGGTGCCGAGTTGGGGACGTCCGCGTTCCTTGGCGCGGTCGGAAACACGGCCAGGATCGGCGTCGGGCAGGGCTCCCTCGGCTTCAGCGAATTCGGCGTCGCGCGGCTCGCCGTAGCCGTGACGCACCATCCAGCGCGCGCCTTCGAGTAGAACGCCTTCGAGGTCGCGCGAGTTGATCTTAACGAAACCGGATCCGCCGGTGCCGCAAGGAACATCGCGGAAGATTTGGTGGATCAACTCTCGCATGCGCGGGCGCACTTCAGCGGCCGCGAGGTTGGAGCGCACCAAGCGGACACCGCAATTGATGTCGAAACCGACCCCGCCCGGCGAGACGACGCCTCGCTCGTAATCGGTCGCGCAGACGCCCCCGATCGGGAAGCCATAACCTTGATGAATGTCGGGCATGGCGAGGCTGGGACCAACAATGCCGGGCAGCGAGGCAACGTTGGCGGCTTGTTCGAGGGATTTGTCTTTCGCGATCTTGTCAAGGATTGATTGCGAGGCGTAGACGACGACATCGGTCCGCATCGCCGGCAGCGTGCCGCGCGGCAGTCGCCGGCGGTAGTCGTCGATCTTTTCGAGTCGGTCAGCCAGGCTCATGACGGGGCAGGCGACGTTTAGATATCCAAGAAAACTCGCGCCTCCCAACGGCCGTTGCGTTCGGCGACTTCGATTTCATGATAGGTGACGGCCTTGACGATTAGCCGCCACGGGTGCCGAGCAGGGTCGCGTGGTTCGCCGATCAGACGGGCGGTTAGTTTTTCGGGATTGATCTCGTCGACTTTGTAGCGCGTCGGCGCGAAACGTCCGCTGTCGAATAAGTAGACGATTTCGCTCAGCCAGTTCACGAGCAACGATTCGTAGTCGTCGCCGCTGATCTCGACGGCGAGTTCGGTGCGCGGTTCGGCCGCGTCGGGGTCGGCGGCGATCACGCCCATGGCCCGGGCGGCGTTTTCGAACAGCACCGCCTGGGTCGGTCCCCAGGCGCGGAAGCCGATGTCGGCGGTGTGTTCGAGAATTTCGAAAGGGTCCGGCACGGGCTGGGTTCAGTGTGGCATTTCGATTCGGGGCAGGTGAGAGACATCAATTTGGATCGTGTCGGCGTTTCAAGGTTTCGGGGTTCAAGCCGAGCCGCGCACGTGAGTAAGCGGTATGCGATCAGGCCCCCTCGATGCGCCCAAGAATGACGATCCTAGTGGAACCTCCCCGGCTTTTCCATCGAACATCACCCTCCCGCCCCCCTTGCTTCGACAACAAAGGTCTCGTCGCATACCGCTTACTCACGTGCGCGGCTCGGTTTGAACCTCATTCCGGGTCGTCGGCCTGATCAGTTGGTGTAGAGTGGTGTACTAGTCATAAACGGATCAGCACCGGGGAACCTCGAGTACGGTTGGGATCCGCGGTGCATCCGGCGGTCCACTGAGGCGATTGTGGGAAAGGAATTCTCCCTCGACGATAAATATACGCTCGAAGAGGGCGTCATCTATGTGAACGGCATTCAAGCCTTGGTAAGGTTGCCGATCGAGCAGATGCGGCGTGATCGCGAGCGCGGCTTGCGGACCGGCACTTTCATCTCCGGGTACGAGGGGTCGCCGCTGGGCGGGTACGATATCGCTCTCGAGCGCGCCCGCCGCCTACTTGACGACAACAACATTCGCTTTGTCCCCGGGGTCAATGAAGACCTGGCGGCGACGGCGGTGATGGGCAGCCAGACCTATCAGTTATTGCCGGAGGCGAATACCGACGGGGTGGTCGGGATTTGGTACGGCAAGGGTCCGGGGGTGGACCGCAGCGGTGACGCGATCAGGCACGGTAATTTCGCCGGCACCGGCAAGCATTGCGGCGCGCTGGTCCTGGCGGGCGACGATCACATTTCGAAAAGTTCGACGATTCCCCACCAAAGCGAGCTTTCGCTCTATAACTTCGGTATTCCCACGCTGCATGCCGGGAGTACGCAGGAAATGCTCGATTACGGCCTATACGGAATCGCGATGTCGCGTTTCTCGGGGGCCTGGGCGGGCTTGAAGCTGACGACCGATGTTTGCGACGGCGGCGGAACAATCGAAGTTTCGCCCGAGCGTTGCCCAATTGAAGAGCCGGAACTGCTCTTCGACGGCGAACCTTACCAGAAGGTGATGCAGCCGCGTCTGATCGTCCCCAATACCTTGCAATTGGAACGGGAAATGCACGAGCGGCGACTGGTCGCGGCGCGCGAGTTCGCTCGCCTTAACGGCTTGAACGAAATTAAGGTTTCGCACGCGGGCGACCGGCTCGGCATCGTCACGGCCGGCAAGGCTTACTACGATTTGCGGAGCGCGTTGCGCAACCTCGGCCTTGACGAAGCGGCGCTCGAGCGGCTGGGGATCCGCATTCTCAAGCTCGGGTTGGTCTACCCGCTGGAGCCGACGATCGTCAACGAATTCGTCGAGGGTCTGCAGCAGGTGGTTGTGTTCGAGGAGAAGCGAAGCTTCTTGGAATTGCAGCTTCGTGAATTGCTCTATAACGCCAACCCGCGGCCGGCGATCCATGGCAAGACCGATTGGGACGGGGAGACATTCGTTCCGGCCCACGGCGAGTTGGATGCCGAGACGATCTCGCGCTGTCTGGGACATTGGCTGGAGCCGACGCCGGAGATTGAACGGCGGCTCGAAGCCATTGAAGCGCGGGACCGTCGCGGTCCGCGGCAGGAAAAGAAAGTGCCGCCCCGCGCGCCGGGGTATTGCTCGGGGTGTCCGCATAATCGCTCGACGCTGCTGCTCGAAGGGCAGATCGCCGGCGGCGGGATCGGCTGCCACGGCATGGCGGCGCGGTTCGGCGACAATCGCGGCGTGGCGTATCTGGGTCAGATGGGCGGCGAGGGGGCGGCTTGGATCGGCATGGCGCCGTTCTGCGACCGCGAGCATATTTTCCAGAACATCGGCGAGGGGACGTATTTCCACTCCGGTCGCATGGCGGTGAATGCCGCCGTGGCCGCGGGCGTCAACATCACTTACAAAATTCTCTACAACGACGCGGTGGCGATGACCGGGGGGCAGGACGTAGCGGGGGGTCTGAGCGTTCCCGCGTTGACCCGCGAACTCGAGGCCGACGGGGTCAGCCCGATCTATTTACTGACCGAGGATTTGTCGCGCTACGAAGACCGTTCTCAGCTCGCCGAGTCGACCGAGGTTCGTCCGCGCGAAGACTTGGAAGACGTGCTGGCCGAACTGGGGGGGCGGGAAGGCGTGAGCGCCATGGTCTACGACCAGATGTGCGCCGCTGAAAAACGCCGCCGCCGCGCACGGGGGCGGCTGCCGCAACCGGTTCGCCGCATCATGATCAACGAGCGGGTGTGCGAGGGCTGCGGCGACTGCGTAACGCAATCCAACTGCGTTTCGCTGCATCCGGTGGAGACGGAGTTTGGAGCGAAGACGCGGGTACACCAATCCTCGTGCAACGCGGACTATTCCTGCGTGATGGGCGATTGTCCGTCGTTTGTGTCGGTGATGATCGACGAGGGAACGGGTCTCAAACATCGACCCTTGCCCGAGCTGCCTGAAGTCGCCGTTGAGGAGCCCGCTCGGAAAGCGCCCCTAGACGGTCCCTATCACGTTCTGATGCCGGGAATTGGGGGAACGGGCGTCGTGACGATTAATGCCTTGCTGGCGACGGCGGCGCTGCTCGACGGACGCCATGTGATCACTCTGGACCAGACGGGGCTGGCGCAAAAGGGCGGGGCGGTTCTTTCTCACTTGACCATCAGCCCCGAGCCGATCGAAGCGGCCAATCGAGTCAGTTACGGCGCGACCGACTTGTTGCTCGGCTTTGACATCATCGGAGCGGCCGCGAGGGCCACGCTGAAACGGGTGGATACGGGACGGACGACGGCGATTCTCAACACCCACCAAACGCCTACGGCCGATTCGGTGCGAAAAGGACTCACCGTAATTTCCGACCAAGCGCACCTGGCGCATGTCGTCAATCAAGCCACGCGTTCGGACGGCAATGTCTTCGCCAATGCCTCGAAATCGGCCGAGGCGCTTTTCGGCAGCCACTTGCAATCGAACATATTTTTATTGGGCGTCGCGTATCAAGCCGGGCGGCTGCCGTTGACGGTCGCCTCGATCGAAGAAGCCATTCGCCTTAACGGGATCGCGGTCGAGCGCAACGTGGCCGCTTTCCGTTGGGGCCGTAAGCATCACGAAGACCCCGAAAGCGTCGCCGAGTACGTTGGCGAAGAGCAGCCCGCCGTCTCGCTTGAGAGCGAAGACGGCGACGCCCTGGCCGTGTTAATCGGTCGCCGGGCGGAGGACTTGATCGAATACCAAGACCTCGAATACGCCGACCGATACCGGCATTTCTTGGAAGGAGTCCGCGGCGTGGAAGACCGCGTGCGGCCTGGAAGCACGCGGCTGACCGAGGCTGTCGCCCGCTATCTCTACAAACTGATGGCGTATAAGGACGAGTACGAGGTGGCACGACTGTTGACCGACCCGGCGTTTGACCGGCAACCCGGCGAGCGGTTTGAAGCGCCGCGGAAAGTGATCTATCACCTGCATCCGCCGCTGTTGCGCGAGTTGGGTCTCAAGAAGAAACTCGCCCTGGGCCCGTGGTTCCGGCCCGTTTTACGATTGTTGGCCGGACTCAAGGGTTTGCGAGGCGGGCCGCTCGATCTTTTCGGAAGGGCGGCGATTCGCAAACAGGAACGCGAGCTGATCGATTGGTACCGTGACACGGTAGAGGTTTTGCTGGCCGGGTTGCGTGAAGACAACCTCGATTTAGCCGTCTATGTCGCGGCGCTGCCCGATCAAATTCGGGGTTACGAAGACATCAAGGCGGAGTCGATCGAAAAAGTCCGCCGCGCCGTTGATGAGAAGCTGGCGGAGTTAACCCAACAAACAGCGGCCTAGAACAACTCGGGCATACCGGGGAAGATCTGGAGCCACGGGTCGGACTCGGACCGACGACCTGCGGTTTACGAATACGTAGTCAGGCGTACTGCCTGGTGTCAGCAAGTGCTGGAACGTGCTGATCCGTTGAAGGTTTAGCCGAACTGCCGTCCTGCCCTGTCCAGTCTGATATCGGCTCGTGTTGGCACGTTGGGGTTGCAATTTGGGTTGCAGAGTTCACCCTAGCCCGGCTCTAACTTCTCAGTGTCGCGGCTTCAAAAACGAGTACCGCCGCGCTACGATGGGCCAGAGCTGCAAATCTGCCACCGCCCGTGATTTACAAGCAGAGAAACGGCCTTGTACCGAGGCGCTCCCGTCCACAGCCCCGTACGATTCGTCGAGCGACCAGCCATGCCTACCTCCGAAGCAACACTTCATCCGCAAGATATCCGTGACCGCGTCGAACGCTTGCCGCGTGTTCGGCTAGCCCATCTGCCGACGCCCCTTGAGCCGTTGCCGCGGTTTTCCAAGTCTCTTGGTGGACCCTCTGTCTTCATCAAGCGGGATGATTGCACCGGGCCGGCCTTCGGTGGAAACAAAACGCGACACAATGAATTCCTGTTGGCTGACGCCCTCGCGCAAGGGGCGGACATGCTCGTGTGGGGTGCGGGAGTTCAGTCCAACAAGTGCCGGCAGACTGCTGCGTCGTGCGCCAAGCTTGGCCTGGATTGCCATCTGGTGCTCAGCCGCGGGAGCCATGGCGACGAGGTACAAGGCAATCTGTTGCTGGATCACTTGCTCGGCGCGACGTACGAAATCGTCGATGCTGCAATCGGTCCGGGCCTGGATGATCTCATCACGCAAGCCGCGGAGAGGTTCCGCGCGCAGGGCCGCAAGGTCTACAACTGGGACCGCGATCTCGTGAGAGCCAGAGCGGCCGTGAGTTACACGCTCTGCATGGCCGAACTAGTTGAGCAACTCGAGCAGCAGGCGGTTGCACCCGCGGCGATCTACGTTTGCTCGGCGGGGGCAACCGGAGCGGGCCTGGCACTGGGCAGAGCCGCGTTGGGAGTGAAAGCTCCGCTGCTCAACATGCTGCCGATCGACTGGCCCTGGGACGAAGCGGAAGACATGTGCCGACTGGCAAACGAAGCGGCCGAGTTGATCGATTTGCCAAATCGATTGACGCCCGACGAAATCATTGTGGATGGCGAGTTCATCGGGCCGGGTTACGGGATTCCAACTCCCGAGTGCATGGACGCAATGGCACTGCCGGCTCGCACCGAGGGCATTCTGCTTGACCCGAGCTACACGGGAAAGGCGCTGGCGGGGTTGATTGATCACGTGCGTGGCGGCCGGTACGCGCCGGATCAGTCGATTGTGTTCATCCACACCGGCGGCACGCCGGCGCTATTTGCCTACCGAGACGAGATCGTGCGCATGATCCAATCTAAGCCCCTCTCAACCCTCAGGCAGCGACACGATAGCGGGTGAACTTGCTGGTGTCCGCTTGGATCAAGATTTCGCCGTCTGGGAGGATCTAGTGCCATATGGGCAAACGGATCCTTCACGGGGTGGAGGACCTTCGTACTACCTGCCCACGCTAGAATGTTGGGCGTCACCGTCGGATAGATGTTGAGAAATGATTTCCCGTCGAGCAATCAGCCGTCAGATCCGCCGCGACCGGGCCGCCGCAAGGGCCGAAAGCGAGTTCTCTCAGGCGGCTAGTGAGCGTCGGGGCCGATAGCGAGTGACATCGATTGTTATCACCAGGTATCTGTGAAACGGTAGAATTGGACCGTCGTGATCGGCACAACCATCAGCCATTACAAGATCCTCTCCGAACTCGGCCGGGGCGGCATGGGTGTCGTTTATAAGGCCGAAGACACTAAGCTCAAACGGCACGTCGCGCTGAAATTCCTTCGATCCGACACCCTCGAAGATGAAGAGCACAAAGCCCGTTTCCTGCGGGAAGCTCGGGCCGCCGCGTCTCTCAACCACCCCAACATTTGCGTGATTCACGAGATTGACGAGGCGGACGGCTCGCCTTTCATCGCCATGGAGCTGGTCGAGGGCGAGAGCGTCAAGCAGAAGATCAAGGCGCGGCCGCTCAAACTCAACGAAGCCATCGACATTGCCGTGCAGACAGCGCAGGGCCTCCAGGCCGCTCACGAGAAGGGCATCGTCCATCGGGATATCAAGAGCGCCAACTTGATGGTCACCCGGCAAGGCCAAGTCAAGATTATGGACTTCGGGCTGGCGCAGTTGGCGGAGCGGTCGCAGTTGACGAAGACGGCGACAATCTTAGGCACTCCCGCCTACATGTCGCCCGAGCAGGCGCAAAAAAGCGCCACGGATCGGCGCACGGACATCTGGTCCCTGGGGGTCGTGATCTATGAGATGGTTACCGGCACCTTGCCCTTCGAGCGGGAGCGCCTGGAGGCCGTTCTCTACGCTATCGGCAATGAAGAACCGGAACCGGTGACAGCCTTGCGCGCAGGCCTACCCATGGAGCTGGAGTGGATTGTCGGCAAGGCTTTGGCCAAGGATGCCGACGAGCGCTACCAGCACGTCGAGGATATGATCGTCGATCTTCGAGGTCTAAACAAGAAGTTGCGTTCGGGCAAGTCGCCTATTCTTCCGAGTGGAGTCGTCAGCTCTCAGCGCACAGCAGTGGACAGCTCCCTATCAACGGCAGCCCCGCAACGGACTATCCGGAGGCAGCGCCTGGGCCTGATCGGTCTGGCGACGGTCCTCGCAATCGCGGCCGTCGGATTCCTCGTTGCTTTGCTGTCCGACGAGCCGTCTCGAACACCGCCGGTGCGCCGCTACGCCTTTGCGCCGGCCGAGTTGCGGACAACGAATCAGGGGGCACCGGTCGTGGTCTCTCCGAACGGCAGGTACGTCGCCTATGTCGCGCGTGCGGAGCAGGGCGAATTCGTGCTCCGGGTTCGCGATTTGAGCAAGGATACAGTCCGCGAGATTGCACCGGTCATGGACTGGGTGAAACCCTTCTGGTCTCCGGACAGCCGGTTCCTGGCTTTCAGTAACGGCCATGACCTGAAGAAGGTGTCGGTGGAGGGTGGTCCGCCGACTACAGTGTGGAGGCAGGACGCTGTTCGGGAAGGGGCGTGGAGCCCGGACGGCGCATCGATGGTGGTTACTGCTGGGTTGAATGGGGCCAAACTTTACGAGCTTCCCGCCGTTGGTGGAGACCCAAGGCAGCTAGCTGAAAAGGAGGGTCTCTTCTTCCACCCCCATTTTTTACCCGCCCCGCGAAACCGCTACCTGCTCTACGTGGCCGGGCTCAGTCTGTCGGACAACCGAATCATCCTTCGGAACCTCGATAACAACGAAGAGACTGACCTGGGAGCCGGCGTAGCTCCCGTATACTCGTCGAGCGGTCACATCCTTAGCCAACGCAGCCCGATTGACAGTACCATCTGGGCGCTGCCTTTCTCGCTGGAGGATCTAGAAGTTCAAGGCGAGCCGTTCCCCGTCGCCGAGGGCGCTCAGAATGCCTCTGTTGCCTCCGACGGCACACTCGTCTACTTCGAGCGGGCGCGGACCGGGTTGCAGCGACTCGTGTGGAGAGACCGCTGGGGGGCGAAAGTAGGCGAGATCGGTCAGACACAAGAGGAAATCATAGTGCCTTCACTTTCTCCTGATGGCCGCTATGTGGGCGTGGAGGGGTTGGAGGAAGGCGCGGGCAGGGATGTCTGGCTCCACGACGTAGAGCGGCCTATCAAGATCCGGCTCACGTTTGACCCGGTGTGGGATTCCCGCTCGATCTGGTCACCAGACAGCAAGGAGGTCGCCTTTGCCTCGGCTCGAAACGGAAGCTGGGACCTATTCATCAAGCCCATCGATGGAAGCGCCGAAGCAACAGAGGTTTTGGCTACGCCGAGACGCCTGGAGTTTCCCGATGCGTGGGCACCCGACGGTAGGCATCTTCTTTTCCATGGTGACGATCTAAACCTGCATTCGGTGGAGCGCCGGACGGACGGGACGTGGACGGAGCCTGTTGCTTACACAGACGGCAGCTTTGCCAAAATCGCGGCGCAGTTTTCGCCGGACGGCAGCTTTGTCGCTTATTGTTCCAATGAGTCAGGAAGACATGAGGTCTACGTGGGCCCGTTTCCCAAAGGTCCTGGGAAGCGGCAGGTGTCGCTGGATGGAGGGACCCAACCTCGCTGGAGCCGTGACGGCAATGAATTATTCTACGTAAAGAAGGACACCCTTTACACAGTCGCCGTATCCACTCGCCCTACCTTTACGATGGGTGAAACCACCGAGCTTTTCACCTCCAGGGACCTCGATTGGGTCTGGCAACACCCCATCTACGATGTCTCGCTCGACGGCCGGCGCTTCGTCACCGTCGAGACCATTGGCCAAGCCCCGCCGGACCGTATTCGGATCGTGCACAACTGGTACGAAGAGTTCCGCGACCGGGACTAAGTCCCTTGAAACTAACTACATAGGGATTATCTGCGGATAACTGTCGGGATATCGGGTTCGCATGAGTTTCCGCCCGCTAGAGCGCCTCGAAACGCCATCGGCGGGTTCGCAAACCGCCGCAGACCAGTAGCCTGAGCGCAGAAAAAATCTTTGCTCAACGGATCGATTGTTCGCGCCAGCTATGCGACAGCACACGAATTCTTGGGGCCCGCGCACGTGTATCGGAGCGACCTGAGGCGTGTCGGGAATACCGTCCGCTTGCGGTCTGAGACAATCGCCAAGCACCGCGGCCCGTAACAAACACAAGTCCAAGGCCGAAGAGAACCGACATGAAACGCCCCCTGCTGATGGTCACACTCTTCTTGGCTTCCGCGGCAACGCCAGTCGCAGCTCAGCAGAAGCCGCCCATCATCGACATGCACATGCACGCCTCCACGTTGAGGTCGGGCCTGACGGCGTCCCCGGTTCCAGTCATCGTGAATTACTGTCCCGACTATCGTGGGGGCCCACACCGCTCAGATCAGGGGCTTGGTGGTGCTATGATCGAATCGCTGGACGCGGGAGGCAGAGCATTTTTAATGGACGCGCAAGCGAAATTCTCCATCGGGCAACTCGTGCATCACCGTTTGTTCGACTATCGAGGCGTCATCGTCGATGTCGATCCGGTTTTTCTCGGCTCAGGGGAATGGTATGAGCATGTAGCGAAATCCAAGCCGCCGAAAGATCAGCCTTGGTACCACGTATTGGTGCATGGTGGAGACGGTCGAACCTACGTCGCGCAGCGAAACTTGGAAGAGGACTCCTCTCGGGAACCCATCAGCCACCAAGAGTTGTCATCGTTCTTCAGCGGTTTTCGCGACGGTCGCTACCAAGTCAGTCACCCGGTCAACTAGCGCGTTTTTCGGTTCACAGCTCCCCGATACGACGTCTTGGCAGACGGGCAGCGGTTCCTCTTACGCGGGCCAGTGGGAGAGGCCGCCCAGCCGTCAATCCACGTGATCCAAAACTGGTTCGCCGAGTTCCGCGACCGTCGAGCAGGACTAAGTTCAGCGAAACAAACTGCATAGCTTAGATGTCGCGAAATCCCGATCGCATGAGCAATCCGGCGCTTGAGGGCGCTCACGACCTGCGACCGACTCAGAAACCGCTCTGACGCAGCTTCCTGGCCCGAAAAAATTCGGTTGTTCATGACATCGATTGTTGTCACTAGCTATCACGCGCGGCGCGTCGATCGAGCGCCCACGTTGATGAATCAACCCTTGCCGACAAGGGAGGATCTACCCGCGGAGCTTTCACGGAACTGCATCCTAAATCAGAGATTTGGACAAGCGCCGAGACTGCCGGCGCAGCGGGCTGACTTCCGCGATGCACGACGCGGAGATTGGCGAACGGCGAGTGACGGATTAGTTTTCGCGTCCCGAGAATCGGTTCGCCGCGTCCTGCTCCCGCCGCGCCTTCCTCCACCGCCAGATCGCCCAAAGGTGATGCGCCGCAACCAAGCCGACGAGAATCGCCATCGTTCTCCAGTCGAGCAGCGGTTCCAGCAGGGGTTCGACCAGCTTCCGAGCCGCAATGGCGATGGCAAGTATGAGGAAAAGCGCCGCCAGTGTCGTCCAGCGGACAGGCTCGAGCGGAGTCCCACAGTATGGGCAGTCCAAGCTTCTTCTATCCGGCAGCCCCAATCCCTCCCCGCGCGTGAATGCGGTTCCCTATGGGAGCCCCTACTGGTCATTTCGTAAGGCGGCCTTCGAGCGGGCCGCCGTCTTTCTTCGCCCACCTCCGGAGCTGCGGGACGTGGCCAGCCGAGGCGCGGTGCCTTGGTTTCGAGCCGCGCGTAAGCAAGGTGCGGACCGTCGGGTCTCCTCGGTCGCGGTCGTCCAAGGCGCGACCTGTGTAGTCAGAGTTTTGTGTGCCAGTGGGCTGGGACGTCAGGCTCGGGTATACTACAGGCACTTGACCGAGGAACAGGATCGAGTCTTGAGGCCGGCTGGAATTGGGATGAGGGAAGGATCCGCCTCGCTCTCTGCATTCCACTGAGATAAAGACCTACAAAGCGGGATGATGCCGCACGACAGCCACGAATGCACGAATGGGGTTTCCAAGACTCACTCGAGGGAGGAGACCAATCGATGTCGGTTTTGAAAAACACGGTGCTAGCTTCTATTGGTTTGTTTGAAATCACGAAAGCGCGCGCTGAAAGAATCATCGATGATCTCATCCAGAAGGGCGAGCTCAGTCGATCAGACCGCAAGAACGCCGTGCTCGAGCTCCTGGACAAGGCAGAGCAATCGAGTGCGCGTTTCAGAAAGAAGGTGCTCAAGGAAGTTCATGAGGCACAGAGTGGAATATTCCAAATGGCGGAGGACCTCGGATGGGCGCGTCAAACAGAGATGAAGAAGCTACAGAACAAAGTCAGCAAGTTGACCAAAGCGGTAGAATCGCTCCAGAAGAACACGGAAGAGACCAAGCAACCGACCCGAGCTAGAAAACGAAAGAAGAAGCAATGAGAAGAATAATCACTGGAGCGGGCCAAGCAGCAGAATAACGGATACCGGCACCCTTGGGGGCAAACCGGTAGAGGCGCCCAACGGAAGGAAAGGTTGAAGTCGGTGGCTCGGAGCACCGACGTTTCCTCGGGCCGGGTCTCATCCGGTGACGTTCTCCCGGGAGTTCCCTCCATGTCCCGAAAGAATCAAGAATCATGAAGGGGGCATCGTAGTATATGATGATCGCGTAACGACTGCGATGAAGATGAACTCCAAGCAGTGGCTGTTGGCGATCGGCGCCGGGATTGTCGTCGGCGCGGGCGTGTACCTGATGCTCCCGCTGATCGTCGTTGCCGTCGTCAGCGCGGTCGTGAGCTCGCTCGTGGCGATTGGGGTCTGCCGCTATTTCGACAGTCAGACCAAAGTGACGGACGCGCCGGCTAAGACCGATCCGCGCCAAGAGCTGATGTCCCTGCTCGATCGCCTTGTTGCACTCAACATCGAGATCCGCGAAGCAGGGCTTGCTGCGGACGTGCTTCTCAGGGTGGAGACCATCATTGACAAGCTGCGCGATCTCCTTCCTGAGCTCAATGAGCGGTATCCTGGACATGATTTGGCCTGGACTCTCAACCAGATGGCCAGGGCGTATTTGAGCAAGGTCGTTCGACCCTACGTGGCTTTGTCCGCGGCCGATCGGGCCGAGCGGAAACAAGAGCTGCTGAAGAGCTTGAACGGAGTGGAAGCAGAAGTCGACAACGTTGCGGACCTGGTTCAGGGCGACAAGAGGGGAGACTTCAGGGCAAAGGCGGCGTTCTTGCGCGCCCGTTTTGTTCAAGAGTCCTAGCGACCAAGAGAGGAGGATCGATCCACCATGAGCACAGGCAACCCGACACAACCGGCAACCCCGGCCGAGGCGGCTCCGCCACCGCCCGCCGCTCTGATTCCGGTGAAGCCCAAAGGGCTGGCATCCGAAGACGAGACCCGGCTGCAAGAAACGGCGCTGCAGCTCGCCGGCGAGGTTCACAAGGACGCCGGCAACCGGCAGGTCGCGCGGCGGCTGAGCGCTCTCGGCGTGCGCGAGCAGCAGAAGGCTTCCAAGGAGATCGGCCTTCTGAAAATGCGCGTCGGCACGATGCTTGGCCAGCTCGAAGGCGAAGGCGCGGAGATCCCGAAAACGCTGATCGAGCTGCGCCACACAATGGACGAAATCAATCCGAACGTCCTCAGCCAGCCGAGCGGGATCGCAAAGTGGGTCGGCAAAGCACCCGGCGTGGGCAAGATCCTCAAGAGGATTGCGGTCAAGTACGAGTCCGTCCAAACACAAATCGACCACATCATGAACGGGCTGCGTCACGGCAAGGACAAGTTACTGCAAGACAACGCTGAACTTGAACAACTTTATGAGCAGGTGGGACAGGCGCAGCTTGGGGTGCAGGAGAGCGCTTACATCGGAGAGCTGCTGTGGCAGAAGATTGAAGACAAGTTGCCGGAAGCGACGGATCCGGCCGAGCGGCAGAAGCTGCAAGCGATGATGCACAGGGTCGCCATGCGGGTCCAGGACCTGCGCACGATGGAGCAGGTCAACCTGCAGTTTTTCGCCTCGATCGACATGACGATCCAAAACAACGACACGCTCTGCGAGCAGGTCGACCGCACCGTCATGGTGACGCAAAGCCTGTTGACAGTCGGGTTGGCCATCCAGGCGGCTCTGGCGAGTCAGAAGCAGATCGCCACCGCTGTGAAGAGTGTCCAAGAGAGCACCGCGGCTATGCTTGAAGCCAACGCAGCGGCGATCGGCCGACAGACGGTGGAGATCGGCGAAATGCAGAACAACCCCGTGATCGCTCTCGAAAGCGTGAAGAAAGCCCATAACAGTTTGATTGAGGCGATGGACAAGATGGAGGAGATCCGCGCCGTCGGAACCGAGAAAGCAAGAGCGGGTATCGCTGAGTTGAACAAGATGTCGGCTGCGCTTGAGCCGAAGGTCGAGGCGCTGCAAGCGGCTCGCGATCTTCCGCCGGCGCAACTCCCCGGGGCGACGCCGGCAGAATTGGAGGCGCCGCCGGAGCAGCCGGCATCGTAGGACGGAGTCTCTGAGCCACGCCCGTAAGGGCGCCGGCGCAGCCTCGTGGTTGCGCCTCCGGCTCTGAATTTTCCGCCGGATTGAGGAAGGATTTCGCTCGGCAGGTGCTCACGGTCGCGGCTCTGTTGCCGTCCCGAGTACGACAAAGCTTTCTCCGGGACAGACGACTCACATGGCAGCCCTCCTCGATCCCGCCCGGCGCAAACGCTATGAAGAGCAGTTCGCGGCGATCCGTCAAATGCCGCAGCCGGTTCCGTCCAGCGACCGCCACAAATACTCGATTGAAGACGTTAAGAATGGGGCCTACATCCGCTTCGAAGGCAAATCCTACCGTGTCGAGAGTACCAACGTGTATGACCGAAGCGGCTATCGCTGGCCCGAGCTGGTCCTCTACTGCCTGCACGACGGCGAGACGCGGTATGCCGAATGGGAAAAGGAAGACCAGGTCTCCGTCTACGTCTCGCGGGAAAAGCTCAGCTTCGCCCAGGTCGGATTGCAAGGCAAGGAAGAGCTGTGGAAGATCTCCGAAGATGAAGAAGGCGTGGCGAGATACGGGGAGAGGCTCTTCCACTACCATGAGGACTCCGCGGTGACCTTCTACCGCGATGACGGCGGGCAGGGCGTGCCCTTCCACCAATACCTCTTCGCCGAGGAGGGAAGCAAGGCTTTTATCGGCATTGAAGAGTGGGGCGACGAAGATGACGGTTATGAGCACAACGTGATCTTGAGCGAATACTTGGATCCAAGTGCCATCGAGGTCTTGGTTGCCGAAGGCGGCAAAAGTGGCTGAGGTCGTTTACAAAGACAGGTCGGCCGGCGACCTGCGGCTTCGTCTCTTCAGTAATCTCGTCGATCCGGCTCTGTTCACCGTAGTGTGCCAAGGCCGCGTGTCGGCAAACGGGATGCGGATCGACGCGTACATTCTTGGAGCCAGCCATATGATCCGTTTTCGGGCGGAGGCTGGTTGTCTGAGCGAGGTTCTGGTATGCTCGGACACCGCGTTGCAGACATGGCCTGGGGGCTGCGTGTCGCACAAGCCCGCCGCCGGACCGCTGGATTTGGAGTTGGACAACGTCGTGTATCGCTTCACCGGAGAACTGCTGCGCCGCGGCGCGGCTGAAAGGCTGCTGGGGAATCTCAAGACCCGCGTTGCTAAGGCGCGGACGCGGCCGGACGAAATCGGGCTCTCGTTCGAATTTCCTACCGAAGTCCGGTTGGAGAAGCCTCCGGAGACGTTGCTGTGGGCGCGGCTGGGGGGCGCGGGGACCGAGATCGAGACGGTTCATTCTTATCCGTCGGAAGACTCCGTGGTGTGGACGCGGTCGTCGGCCGTCCGGACTGTGGGCGCGCGACACGTCACGTCCCCGATCCAAGAAGTGCGGCGGCCTGTTGAAATCGTGGGTTAGTGTCCGCGGCCCCGCGTGACGGGCCGTGTGTGGATCCGCTATGAGCAGATATCCGACAGCCACTCTCCTGGTTCTGCTGACGGCATGCGGGGGCCTGCCTGACGTCAGCGTCAGCCTCGCCGAAGCCCTTCACAAGCGAGTCGAGCAGACCAGGCAGGAGGTGGACGCGCAGGAGCAGGCGTACCGGCAGTTCCAGGAGTCGGCTCAATACGGCTCCCTCGCGCGATACGCCGAGAAAGAATCTTGGGCGCGGAAGTTCACCGCCGCTCGCAAGATTCTCGACTCGGCGGAAACTCTCTATCAGAAGACCGTCGCCCCGATCCTCGAAAGGGACGATGAAAAAGAGCTGCAAGCTCTCAACGAAAACCTCAAGAAGATCTCACCGCTGATCGCCGGCGCTCGCAAGATGTCGCTGGAGTGGAAGGAGCGAAGCGATTTCATCACCAAGAGCCGCGAGAGCGCGCCTGCGCTGATCCGCAGCGCAAATGCAGACATGCAAAAGCAGAGGGATCAAAATCAGGCTGTAAGCAAGATCGCGGCCCAGACCGCCCGCGAGTTTCCGGCTCGCAAAGAGGACATCGACAAACTGCTCCAGCCCCTGACGGCACTTGTGAACCAATCAGAGACGGCACACGAAGCGATCCGCGGCGAGTCAGGCAAAGTCGGGTCCGATGATGCCGACTATGCGTTGATCGGCGACAACCGTCAAATCCTCTCGGAGAACGCCACGAGATTTGAGGAGTCCGGCGCACAGGTCACCGCAAAGCTGGGCGAGCTTTCGCGGAGCTACTCCAAGACGCTGATCGACATGCAGGCCGTGTATACCGTGATCATCCGGCGGTACAGTTGGGATGACTCGCGCAACTCCCCGGCGGTGCATCACTACGACTATCGGCCGCGTCAGGTGGATCTGGAGACGTACAACAACCTCACCAGCAACACAGCCGTGGGCCTAGGGCAGTGGACGGCCGGCTGGTTCGGGAGCGGACTGAAGCTCTCCAGGCAAGTCGACCCGAGGCGATGGGATACGCTACGGATCAACCCCCAAGAGAGTTGGCCCAGCCGCTACGACAACGCTGCCGAATACTGGGTCGAGGACGACAAGGTGAACTACTACCACAAGTACATGGTGGTAGAGAACGGGGAGACCTCCGAGACCGGCTTCGTTGCGGTCAGCCTGGCACTCTTCCTCGCCAACGTCGACAACCTGGGCATGGATGTCGAGGCGAAACCGTACGGCAGCTTCGAGGATGAAAAACTGGCCCACGCCGCCCCGCCTGGGATGGCCTACGTCGGGAACCCGAGATACGGTCACTGGGCCTCGGACGGCCGGGGAGGGAGCGTCTGGACCTGGGTAGGACCCTACTTGCTCTACCGGAGCCTGTTCGGGACGCCCTACCACTACGGTCGGAGTACCTGGTCCACTTGGTCGGGCGGCTATCGGGGTTCACGCCCTTACTATGGCGGCACGGCGACCGCACCGTTGTACGGAACAAGAAGTAAGACGACCCAAACCTCTCCCAGGTATCAGAACTCCGCCTTTGGCCGAACGGGAGGGTTTCGGCGGGTGTCGGCGTCAGTACGAGGAGCGGGACCGGGCGGCCGCGGAGGCGGTTTCGGTGGCAGCGGAAAGTAAGGCGAGGACGTGATGCAATTCATTGAGACCCTAGTGCACGGTGCGTTCGACACCCTTTTGGTCTTCTTGATCCTTCTGCTGGCCAAGAAGCTTCGAGACGCACGCTTTCGTGCCGCCGTGGCTCCGGCCGACGGAGGCGATTCCGTGGAATACGCCGCCGATTACCAAATCGAAGAAGAGAGCAATCTGGCGGTGGCTCTGCGCCGCTGTGGCTTGAGCATTGGTTTCGGCTTCGGTCTAGCCGGAGTCGTCAGCGGAGGGGTCAGTCGCTTCTCGGCAGGATGGGAAGTCGTGCTGCAAGACACCGGAGAACTGCTGCTCTCCTGTCTCCTGTTGCTTGTCTTTCTGTTCGTGGCCCAGTTCGTTGTTGAAAAGATCATCTTGCGCCATGTTCACAACACTCGAGAACTCAAGAATGGCAACACCGCCGTCGGATTCGCGGAGTTGGGCAGCTATACGGCTGCCGGCCTGATCGCATTTGGCTCGTTTCAGGGCGAGGGTGGAGCGTGGTACACAGCGGCAGGCTTTTTCTTCATGGGGCAGGCGGCTTTGATCCTGTTCGCGCTGATCTACGACTGGGTGACGCCGTTCAACATCGTCGACGAGATCCAGAAAGGCAACGCGGCCGCCGGGTTGATGCTTGGCGGCACTCTGACTACGTTGGGTATCATCCTCAGCTTCGCTATCGCCGGTCCCTTTACTGGGTGGACGGAGGGAATCACCGGCTTCGCCATCAGCGCGCTGGTTGGGATGGCCTTGCTCATTCCCTTCCAGATATTGATCGACAAGGCTTTTCTGCCGCATACGACCCTCAAGATCGAGGTCGAGCGTGATCGCAACCTTGCCGCCTGTTCAGTGACCGTCTGCGCCCAGATTGCGCTAGCCATCATGATCGGCGCCTTGGTGGCGGCTTAGCGGCCCGGGGGCGTCAGTGACGGCTCATGCTCGTTTTCGCCGGCTTCGCGACGCTCTGCTGCGCATCGTCCACAAGGCCGGCTGGGCATGGATCGGGACCCTGCTGCTGACACTCTACGTGCTCGGTGCGGTCCTGATGCCCTTCTTCGAGGGGCCTGACAGCCCGTTGGCTTCGATACAGGATTACACCTGGTGGTTCGTTGTGACCGCTACGACCGTGGGCTACGGCGATATCGCCCCCGGCTCGCTGGGCGGGAGGGCTACCGCGGTGGTCATCATGCTGTTCGGCATCGGCGTCATTGCCGTCGCCGTGGCAAAGTTGGCCGAGTCGGTTTTTGATTTTGGAAGGAGGCGCATGAGAGGTCTGACGCAGCTGAGCGAAGCAGGTCACCTCGTGATCTTCGGCTACACCAAGGGAGAAACCGAGAGACTCCTCCGGGAATTAAGACAAGACAGAAGCGCGGAAGCCCTCTCGATCGTTCTTTGCTCCTACCTGGCTGAAGAGAACCCCGTACCGGACGAAGTGAAGTTCGTCAACGGTGACTTGGCTTCGGACGATGTGCTGGACCGCGCCTGCGTCGCACGGGCGGCCGGCATTCTCATCCACGGCCACGACGATAATGAGACGATCGTTGTTACCCTCGCGGCTCGCAGCGTCAACTCTCACGCCCACATCGTAGCTCTGCTGCGGCAGCCCGAAAACGAAATGCATCTGAGGCGAATTGACCCGAACATCGAATGTGTCACGCCACTTTCGATTCCCCTCATGGTTCAGTCGCTTCAGGACCCCGGGGCGACGACGTTGATCGCATCCTTGTTGAGCAACTCGACCGACAACACGATCTACCGTTTGAACGTTTCGAATACGAGCCGCACCTGGAACTTCGGCGCCTTGCAGCGGGCGTTCAAAGATCGCCTTGACGCCACGCTCGTGGCCGTGGCATCGGGCGATTCGGATGGCGACGTGGATCTCAATCCAGCCTCGGATTTCGTGGTCAAGCAGGGAACGTCGCTTTTCTATATCGCCCGCCGGCGAATCCTGCCCCAGGAAGTCGCTTGGGATGAGCTCTGACAATCAGGCGTAGTCGAGATCCCGAAAACCGAAGCGCTTGAGCACGCGGTCCGCCGCTCGCACCCCACGATACTGCGCTTCTTCGAAGATCGAAATCCCGCTTAGATCCGAACTCGCAAACTGGATCGGGCCGTCCCACTCTTCGAGCCGTTTTCGTGCTTCGGAGGTAATGAATCCGACGCCGGGACGAATCATGGCGTGTCCCAGTCGCATCACATCCATCCGGCGTGTGCAATCGCGGATGTCCGGGTGGGCCTGCTCGAGATCGCGCAGAATCTCTTCTTTGCGTTCATCCCAGTTCGTCTCCAGTAAGGCGGCCCGTCCCACGCGGGGGGAAACCTCCGTCAGCGCCCGATAGTACGTCCACACCGTCTCCGCCCCGGCCGCCCGGCGCCCTTGGTGTGTCGCTACGACATATCCGAGCCCGGGGGAGTTGTGCAGGATGTTTTCCCAGGCCGGGGAAGCGCCGCTCTCCCGTGGAGTACAGTCAAGCGTCACATTGGCCGTATACCAAGGTGAGTATTCGTGCCGGGCCATCGAGGGGAAGCCAGGGCCGATCTCAGGAATGATGTAGGGAGCCAGGAAGGTCGGCGCTGCGAAGATGACAGCGGAGGAAGTGTAAACCGCGTCCTCGGTCAGCACCTCAAGGCCGCCGGGGGACCGAAGGATCCGATGGACCGGAGCCGACGTTCGCAGGTACGGCTGCAACTTCTCCAAGAGCCGCTTGACGATCCAACCGTTTCCCTCGGTCCAGGTCAGGACTCCGATGTCCTCCTTGGGGCGTGCCGCGAAGTAGTGGATGCCCGCCCAAGCCGAGGTGTCTACGTAAGACGCGCCATAATCGTCACGGCAGGCATAGTCCACGTACCACCGCAGGTGGGACGAGAAAAACCCCTGCTCGACCATCCAGGTCTTCATCGAAATATGATCCAAGCCCTCGCTTTGCCTGGGCCGCTGAATGGGGATCGTAAACTCGCCCCCTTGCCGGTAGTAATCCATGCGGTCCCAAAAGCGATCGAACTGATCACGGTCCGATTTCGAAGCCTCAGGACCCGGTTCCAGCCCTTCCTGCCAGTGGCCATCGAGGAAGAGCCGCTGCTGAGGCTCTCTGCAGAAGTGCGCCGTATCCCAGCGGCCCTCCTGGATCACACCCAGCTCTTCGAACAGCTCCTGGACCAGCGGGATTCTCTTATCCGGCACCGGGATGTAGTGTGCGCCCCATGGATAGGCGCTCACTTCGTTCTCTCCCCAGCGGGAGTTTCCGCCGGCTTGGTCTTCCAGCTCGAGAACGACGAAATCCCGAAACCCAAGCCTATGCATGCGCCAGGCAGCGGAAAGCCCGGCGATACCGGCGCCGACGACGACCACAGGGGCGGCCACGCGTTCGGGAGGTGGCGGAGCAGACTGCGAGTCACGAATGCGGTGACCTGCGACGTGGCCCCGATCGACAAACGAGCCTTCAATCGGGCGGTCAGGGCGAAAAAGGAATGCCGTACCTGCCGCGGCGACGCCACCCGCACCGGCCGTTTGCAGTAGTTTTCGTCGCGAGATGCCGGGTCGGTTTGCCATCGCCGCAGGAGTCGGGGTGAAAACGGAACCTCAGTATACAAAACAAGTTGCCGGTCGCCGGCCGAAATCAGGATGGTAGAATGGCTTGCACTCTGTGCCCGGTCCGATGGAGACGTCTCATTCGCAAACACTCTCCGCTTCGACAATCCACCCGCGCGTCGCGACCGCCCTGCTTGCTCTCTCGATGTTCTGTACCGGCGCGAGCGGATTCATCTTCGAGTGCGTCCTCAGCACTGTCGCCACGTACATCCTCGGCAACAGCATCGAGCAATTCTCCGTAACCATCTCCCTCATGTTGCTCATGATGGGCGTAGCGGGCTACTGGCAGCAGAGGCTCAGCGATCGCCGTTTGGTCGAGAAATTCCTGGCGGTCGAAGTTCTCTTGGCGATGCTGGGCGGCTTCGCCCCGACCGCGGCGTACGCGTCCTACGCGACGATGGAGAGCCACTTCCCCTTGGTGCAGTACTTCTTTGTCCTGGCGATCGGTTTTCTGATCGGCCTCGAGATTCCCCTCGTCTTGCGCATCAATCGATACTACGTTCCCAGCCTCAAATCGAATATCGCAACGGTCCTCAGCACGGACTATATCGGCAGCTTCATCGGCGCCTTGGTGTGGGTGTACTTCTTCCTGAAATATTTTCCACTCACCGAAATCAGTTTCTTTGTGGCGGGAGTGAACTTTGTCGTCGCGGTGGTTACTTACCTGTACTTCATGCGCCATCGGGTTGTGGCACGACCGCTTGTTTCATTACTGATGATCCTGCTGACGGCCGCCGCGCTGGGCTACGGTTACACCCAAAACCGAGCTTGGAACCTCCTTCTCGAACAAAGGTTCTATGACCATCCGATTGTTTATTCCAAGACGACGAAGTACCAACATATCGTGATGACGGCCGGCCTTAACCCCGTCGATTACCGCCTTTATATCAACGGCAACTTGCAGTTCTCGAGCCGGGACGAACACATTTACCACGAACAGCTCGTGCACCCGGCTATGAGTTTGGCCGCCCGTCGCAATCGGATACTGATTCTGGGCGGCGGAGACGGCCTCGCGCTGCGAGAGGTGCTCAAGCATCCTGATGTGGAAGAGGTGTGGCTCATCGACATCGATCCCGACATGATTGCGCTGGCACGCGAAGATGACGTGCTCAGCGAGCTCAACCAAGGCTCCCTCGCGGACGCGCGGGTCGTGGCGGCGGGTGCCTCCAGCGTCGCTTCGGAGACGTCCACGAGGCCCATTTACGACTACGCTGACACTCTGCCCGATTCGGGAAAACCTATCCTCGAGGAGGCAGCTCGGGTATCCGTATACACGGTCGACGCGGACAAGATGGTCCAGCGCTTATCAGGATCATGGGATGTGATCGTGGTCGACTTTCCTGACCCCAACAGCGTCGAACTTGCCAAGCTTTATAGTCGCGAATTCTATTTGAAGTTGCGGCGTATCCTATCCACCGGCGGCATCATGGCGGTTCAGAGCACGTCTCCTTATCACTCAAAGGAATCTTTCTTGTGTATTCGGCGGACCCTCGACAGTGCCGGATATGAGACGGTTCCCTACCACGACAACGTCCCGAGCTTCGGAGATTGGGGCTGGATTCTTGCATGGCATTCTCCGAAGGCGGTCAGAGACGTTCGGAACGAGATCGCGCGGCTCGATCATTTTGGGATTCCCCAAGATCGCCTGCGGTACTTGACGCCCGAGGCTTTTCGCAGTGCCCTAACGTTCGGCAAAGGAATGCTGGACTCGCACTCCACGGAAGTGAACCGTCTGATGCATCCGGTTCTGCTTCGTTTCTATCTCAGCGAAAGCTGGCAACCCTAGCCCCCTTCTCTCACCACGGGCACGAGAAACGGCGCGGAGATCGATTGGGCAGGCTGGCCGGCACCGGGGAAGCGTATTTGCACCGCCGCCAGCGTCTTCCTGCCCGCCCATGTGCCGCCGTGCGCTCCTCGCAAGCCCCGTTTTCGGCCTCTTCTCGATTTTTCATACACTTCGACAATGACCGCCTGAGCAGCCCGTTTTTCCTCTTCGTTTGTTCTCAAGCAGGTAGCGGTCCCGACCCGGCCCGCAACGCTCGCCAGACCACGTCAAACATCTCCCGCCACGGCCAGCCTTCGGCCAACGACAGCCACACCCGCCGACAGAGTCCTTGAGTTCGAGCGCGACTTCTGGACGATGGCCTGGGAGGGGTAGGTGTTGCACGAGCGCCTGTGGGAGCAAAACCAAGACCTGGCGCAGGCTTCCCTCGGCCATTCGTTTGTCGAAGCGTTGCGTGATGGTACGTTGGGCGCCAGCGGCATTTCGTGGCTACATAGCCCAAGACGCTTTCTTTCTCGAAGCCTTCGCCCGGGCGTATGCTTTGGCACTGGCCCGCAGCCGAGGCTCAGAGCCAATCGGCCTGTTTCATGTACTCATCGGCGGTGTTGCGACGAGCTCAAGCTGCACGCCGCGTATGCCGCCGAACTGAAGATCGATCTGAGCCAGGTGCAGCCCCATCCTGTTTGCCGGGCCTATACGGATTTTCTTCTGGCCACCGCTTGGCGTGGTTCGCTGGGAGAAGTCCTGGCAGCCATGACGCCTTGCATGCGGCTGTACGCGTTCTTGGGGAAGGAATTGTTGCTACAAATCGGCGGCGAGGGGAAAGTCAAGAAACACCCTTACGAACGCTGGATTACCACGTACAGTGGACCCGACATGCAGGAGCCGGCCGACCACATCGAAAGCCTACTCGACCGTTTCTCCACAGACACGCCAGCCGTTCAGCAAGCCTATCGCTATGGGATGCAATGCGAGGTGGGTTTTTTCTCGGCTGCCATGGAAACTCCTGCCCAGGTTTCGGAGGTGCGGCGGTGAAGCCTGTCGCCTTGACGATTGCCGGCTCGGATCCGTCGGGGGGAGCTGGCATCCAGGCTGATCTGAAGACCTTCCACCAGTTCGGCGTCTATGGGATGAGTGTGGTCACGCTGCTCACGGTCCAGAATACCGAGAACGTTTTCTCGGTCGATCCTCTGGGGCCGGGGTATGTCGAAAAGCAACTTGAGGTCGTTACGCGAGATATTCCTTCTCAGGCGGCGAAAACCGGGGCGCTGGGTACGAGCGAAATCATCGAAATCGTCGCGGCTTGGGCACAAACAATCCACTTTCCTCTTGTCGTCGATCCGGTGATGATTAGCAAGCACGGGGCGCCACTGATCGCCGAGGAGGCTCGCCAGGCTTTCTCCGCAAAACTTCTGCCGCACACCTTCCTTGTGACACCAAACCTGCATGAGGCCGCCGCGCTGACGGGGGCCGCGGTAGAGAACGTGCCCGCGATGGAAGACGCCGCCCGAAAGATAGCCGACCAAGGGGCCAAAGCTGTCCTGGTCAAAGGGGGCCACTTGAGAGAAGATGCGATCGATGTGCTCTACGACGGCAACTGCTTCGAACACTTCCGGACCCGGCGAATAGAAACGTCGCACACGCATGGCACTGGCTGTACGTATTCGGCCGCCATTACCGCCGAGCTTGCCAAAGGACGTTCACTGCCGGAAGCTGTGACCGCGGCGAAAAAGTACATCACCGATGCGATCGCGACTGCACCGGGCCTGGGCCACGGCTGGGGCCCGGTAAACCATCACGCAGGGACGTCCTACCCGCTCAGCGAGCAGGTCCTCGACATCGCGAAACTCAGCGTGAACCGATGGTACAACCAAGCCGCGTGGCTGATGATCTCGGGTGGAAAGTGGTGACGTCGATACAGTGATTCCATTGGTCAATTGTCACCGACCACCGTTAACTTGACAATGCCCCAACAAGCCATCCCTAGGCCAGAGCGAGTAATTCCGCCCCATACCGAATCGGTACACTAAAAGCGATGCCCACGGTGCAAACCACCGGAGAACCTGCCCACTTCGTCGTCGTCTACGACGGAGAGTGTCCGTTCTGCCTGAAGCAGGTCGAGAGGATGAAGCGGCGAGACACGGCTGGCGTTTTCGAATACGTGCCGCGCCAGTCCGAGGGACTGAAGCAGCGGTTTCCCAAGCTGGCCGAGGGCGATTTCAACTCGGGCATGCGGCTGGTCAACGCCGACGGTTCAATCGACGTGGGTGCTGACGCGGTGTACCAGATCGCGCGCCGCCTGAGCGGTTGGAAACTCGTGGCCTGGCTGTATCGTGTCCCGGTCCTGAAATGGATCTCTCGCTCCGGCTATGGCTGGGTCGCGAAGCATCGCTACAAGCTTGCTAACAGGTGTGAAAGCGGTGTGTGCGAAGCCCCTGATCGGACCCGCCTGGAATAGACCCTGCCCAGTCTTCAGGTGCGCGTGCGACAGTCCGCACGAAGGCGAGACACAACGCAAGCCCGCACTTCACATTACAGAGAACTGGTACGAAGAGCGAGCAGGACTAAACTCCTTGAAACAAACCACATAGCGCCCATCTGCGGATAGCTGTCCGCCAGGGGTGCGGAAATCACTTCTCGGTAGCTATCGAAGCCGAGTTGCGGGCGAAGTCTACAAGCTGTCGCGGCCCTCCCCGTTGATCTTGAACGTCACCTTGACAGGCTCGTTACCGGCAGTGTTTCCGAACTCACCGCGCTCGCTGTAGCCCCGCGATTTGCCGCGCGTCTTGAGAAAGAAGATGATCGCGGTGACGTTGCCGTCGTCGATAGCCTTCATGAGCTTCGACTCGACGAAGTCCAGCGTATTTTCCCGTGCCTCCGTCAGCACGTCCTTGAGGGACGGGTACCGCTGGAGGTACCGATAAACGGTCTTGGGGTTGCAGCCCAAACGCTTCGCTGCGGACGTGATAAACCCACCGGCCGAGGTGAGCGCGTGCTCCACCTGAGCCTGCGTGAATTCAGCGTGACGGCCGCCCCTTTTTTTAAGTGGGACAATTGGGACACTTGCGAGCATTGAATTCATTGTGACGCAGCAGCCCGAGCGGGGTCTGGGTTACTCCCTCAACGCCGCCCACGCAGCCACCATGTGTTCGGAAACGTTATAGGCGACCACGGAGGTTCTGGAGCGACATCGTCCCGACTGAAGAGCTTCCTCGCACTGTCGGCCTTCACGACACTGATCGGTTTCTCTTCCAGGGCAGAGGCGAGGGCCCGCTTTATCAGCCAGGAAGGCGTTACGAAGGTCAGATTCGTACCCGGAGAAATAGAGTGAACCATTCCAATGACTTTCGGGGTGTCGTCCAAGAACACGGGTGACCCACTGGCACCAGGTTGCTGGGAAATGTCGATGGTCAACCCGTGTGGTTGAGGAACGTTGAACGGATAGGCGCTGCTAACAATACCGCGTCTTAGCATTGGGACCGTTTGGCGTCCGTGCACAGTGAGTGGGACGGCACCAAGAGGAAACCCAAGCGTGGCGACGGAGGTGCCGATGGGCGCGACGCCGGCTTCGCCTGCAAGTTCCAGCGCCGCCAACCCGTTCATGCCGACCTGAACAAATGCGATGTCAGGGACGTGTTCGCCTCTCCATCCATCGACTTCAAAGCCCTCAACGACCCATTGGTTCAGAATCTCGGCCACAAACAGGTCGTGTCGGGATTCCTCGTTCGATTCCCGGCAGCACGCCTTGTCGTCTTGAGCATCGTGCGGATGTGCTGGACGAAGTTGAGCTGCTTGTTCGACGTCGTCGCCCAGAAGTCCTGCCGGTTATAGGTCAGATCGTCGGTCTCCTGCTCGCCTTCTTCGTTGGTGAAGCTCATGCTGCTCTTCTTGCCAAAGGGCGGATTGGCGAGTACGTAGTCGTAAGTCTGTCTGCTCGGCGCAACGAGAGCATCATTCGGGGATATCGACACGCCACCGTCGATCTCGCCGATATTGTGGAGGAACATGTTCATCAGGCAGAGACGGCGCGTGTTGGCGACAATCTCGTTGCCATGGAAAGCATCGTGCTTCAGAAACGCCTTTTGCCGCTTGTCGAGCTGGTAGTGGTCCTGGTTTGTTATGAAATCATACGCGGCCAGGAAGAATCCACCGGTGCCGCAGGCCGGATCGGCGATCGTCTTGCCCGGCTCCGGCCGGACACATTCGACCATGGCGCGGATCAGCGCCCGCGGCGTGAAGTACTGCCCTGCGCCTGACTTGGTGTCCTCGGCATGCTCGGGACCGCTGACGTACGGCATGCCGAGCCGCTCTTGATTGACGTCGGCGACGGATGGAGACTGTCCGCACAAATCGGACACCGAAGCTCTGCCCCGGTGCGAGACGCCCCTAGGCCCGCAGATGATAGCCCATGTCCACGCTCGCTTTGATATCACTGGAGCCCCGGTAGACCTTTGACGTGTCCGCCTTGCCGGAGTGATGGAGAATCAACACGGTGGCTCGGCCGGCACTTGAGTTCGTTCGCACTAGGGTGACCGAACGGCTGGACAAGAGCGGCATCTCAAATCGACTGCTGTGGAACCCTAGCTACCGTAGACAAAGCCTGCACGTGGTGCCCAAGAGTCTGGCAGCGGCCCTTTGGTTGCAGTTCGCCAAAGCTATTGAAGGCGATAAAGAATACCGTCAGTGTGAGCAATGCAACCGCTGGTTTGAAGTAGCGGCGGAAAAGAGAGAGGACGCCAAGTTCTGCCAGAATTCTTGTCGATCAAAGGCTTACCGGCAACGACAGAAGATCGCGCGGAAGTTGCGGAGCGAAGGGGTACCCGTGCGAGAAATCGCACGGCGGCTAGAGTCTGACACTAAGACAATCACAAGGTGGACAAAGACATGACAGGACACATTCGTAAACGCGGCGAAAGAAGTTGGGCAATCCTCCTGGACTTGCCAAGAGGGCCAGACGGCAAGCGCCGCCGCAAATGGCAAACGGTACACGGCAACAAAAAGGACGCGGAGCGCAAGCGGAACGAACTGCTCCACCAACTCGATAAAGGCGAGTACGTCGAGCCGGCAAGAATGACCGTGAAGGAATTTCTCGCTCGTTGGCTTCGGTCAAGAGAAGGCAAGGTCGGCGCCAAAACGATCGAGAGGTACCAGCAGCTCGCTGATCACCACATCATCCCGTGTCTCGGTACAATCCCCCTGTCAAAGTTGCCGCCGTTAGCAATCCAAGAATTCTACGAGGACAGGTTACGATACGGACGCCGGAAGGGCGCAGGCGGGCTCTCGCCCCAAACCGTTCTCCATATCCATCGCGTCCTCCGGGCGGCTCTGACGCAAGCGGTTCGCCGGCAACTTCTGGCAAGAAACCCGGTTGACGCGGTGGAACCGCCAAGGGTAGCGCCCAAAGAAATGAAGACGCTCGACGAATCAGCTACCGTCTGGCTGTTCACCGCAGCCGAGGGGACTCGCTTCTATCTTCCAATCGTGCTGGAGTCAACCCTCGGAATCCGCTGGGGCGAGATTTTCGGGCTCAAATGGGCGGATCTTCACCTGGGCGCTGCCATGGCAACGATTTGCCGCTCTCTTCAACAGACGAGGGCGGGGCTCAAGGAAAAGATGCCGAAAAACGGGAAAGGACGGCCTGTCAGCCTGCCTCAGCTCACTGTTGATGTGCTGCGCGGCCACAGGAAGGCTCAAGACGAGCTGAAGGCGCTTTTCGGGAAGGATTACCGGGACCACGACTTGGTTTGCCCGCTGCCAGACGGCCGGCCGTGGCCCCCTGATGATTTCTCATCCGCATTCGGGCGCTTCCGCAAGAAGTGCGGGCTCAAGATTCGGTTTCACGACCTCCGGCATTCGCACGCTACCCAACTCCTAGGGCAAGGCGTCAACCCGAAGGTTGTGAGCGAGCGGCTCGGACATTCGAGCGTCCAAATCACGCTGGATCGCTATAGCGGCGTGATGCCCAATATCCAAGAGGAAGCTGCCCAGAAGATCGATACGGTGTTGCGTCGAGAAATCGAGAAGCAGCGGAGCAAAGTGTCCTAGGGTTGCAAAATGGTTGCAACTGACCGTCCGGGAGAACGGGCAGGTCTCCTAAGTTATTGAAAGAATGGAGCCACGGGTCGGATTCGAACCGACGACCTGCGGTTTACGAAACCGCTGCTCTACCAACTGAGCTACCGTGGCCGGGGTGGGGAGGGCGGAAGAGCTCTTCTGATTCTATCGGGAACGCTCCCGGCGCGCCAGCGGATCCTCGTTTCACTCGCATTCGCCGCGATTTCGCCGCCAAGCTTCCGATAAGCACTGGTAGATGCTGGAAACGTCCACGTCACCGTTGCGCGCGGTCGGGGTTGATTCCGAAAAACTGCCCAACACATTGGTCGCCGCGGTCGCGGTTGTCTGCGGGCTGCCGTTTGCGCTGAACTTGTTCGGCGTGGACTTCGGATCTCGAACGGAGCCGCTCTCCATCGACGTGGTCGGCTCTATTCGCGCCGCCGCCTCGTATCACACGATGCGGGGCAGTTTCACGCACACCATTCTGGAATGGAGCGCTTTCGCGACAGCCCTGTTTACCGTCTTACTGGCCCTGATTCACTTCAGCATTAAGCGCGACGTGACGACGCCGATTATTGGAGTCGCCCTGTTATGCGCCGGAACGATGGATGCCTTCCATACTCTCGCGGCCAACCGTCTGATTTCCGCCGTTGCCGACAACCGCAATCTGATTCCCTTCACGTGGGCTCTGTGCCGCTTGTTCAACATTCTGATCATGCTGTGCGGCGTGGGAGTGTTATTGGCCCGCCCGCGAGCGCGGCACCGCGGCGTGGCGCGCTTTGTGATCGCCACCAGCATCGCTTTCGGCGCCGCCGCGTACGCCGTAATTCATCTATGCGCCACGAGCAGCACGCTGCCGGAGACGATGTTTCCCGACTCGCTCGTGACCCGCCCCTGGGACGTCGCGCCGCTTGTTTTATTTGTCGCGGCGGGCATATTTATCTTCCCCCGCTTCCATCGCCGGGAACCGACATTGTTCTCTCATGCCCTGGTCATCAGCACGTTCCCGCAAGTCGCGACGCAACTGCATATGGCGTTCGGGTCCGCGGCACTCCACGACAATCATTTCAACATCGCTCACTTTCTCAAGATTGTTGCTTATTTGGTGCCGCTCGCCGGCCTTGCGCTTGACTATGTGCGGACTTACCGCGACAAGCAGGCCGCCGTGGCGGAGCTGGAACAAACGCGCCTGGACTTACTGCGACACAACGCGGAAACCGAGCGCATGGTCATGAATCTCGATGAAGCGCACAAGACGACGGAGGTGCAAGCCGCGACGCTGCGGGTGCAATCCGAAGAGTTGGCGGACGCCCGCGACGCGGCGGTCGCCTCGACGCGTCTGAAAAGCGAATTCCTAGCGACAATGAGCCACGAAATCCGCACTCCGATGAATGGAGTGATCGGGATGACGGACCTCTTGCTCGACACGGATCTCACCGCGGAGCAGCGCGAGTACACCGAAACCGTTCGATCGAGCGCCGATTCGCTGCTGGCGATTCTCAACGACATCTTGGATTTTTCCAAGATTGAGGCCGGTAAGCTCGCCTTCGAAAAGCTCGACATGGATCTCACCGCGGCCGTCGAGGATTCCGTCGAGTTGCTTGCGGAACGCGCTCGGGGTAAGGACATTGACCTGTTTTCCTTCATTCCCGACGCGGTGCCGACGGCGCTGGTGGGCGATGCCGGACGCCTGCGGCAAATCTTGGTCAATTTGGTCGGCAACGCCGTGAAATTCACCGATCGAGGTGAGGTTTGGGTGGGCGTGGCAGTCGCGGACCGGCAAGACTCGCGCGTCAAGCTGCGATTCAAGGTTAACGACAGCGGCATCGGAATTCCCGCCGAGCAACAAGAGCGGCTGTTTGAAGCGTTCAGTCAGGTGGACGGAAGCGCCACGCGGAAATTCGGCGGGACCGGATTGGGCCTTTCGATCAGCAAACGACTGGCGGAGATGATGGGCGGTGAAATCGGCGTGGAGAGCGAGCTTGGTCGCGGGTCCACGTTTCAATTCACGGCCTGGTTCGAACAACAGCCGAAGGGCCGCGGTTCGACTCTTCCGGCGATCGGACCGAAGGGGTTGCGCGCGCTTGTAATTGACGCTAACGGCGCGTCCCGCCGGAGCATTGAAGGCTATTTGCAAGGCTGGGGAATCTCCGGCGAGGGGGCGGAAAGCGGGGCCAAAGCTCTTGCCATGATGCGCGCCGAAAGCGCTTCCGAGCACCCTTACGACCTTGCCGTCGTCGATCTGGAGATCGGTGATATGGACTGGTTGGCTTGGGCGAAAGCGCTTGAAGCGGACCCCGCGTCGTGCCGTCCGCCGCTGGTTTTCTTGCGCCCGCAGGGTCGAAAGAGCCCCCCGGACTTGGAACGGTATGCCGCCGCCCACCTGACCAAACCGGTACGAAAGGCACGTCTGCATCACAGCCTCGTTACCGCGCTCGAAAGGACGTTCGGGTCGGCGGATGAGTTGTCGTCGAAGCGTCTCGAGGAGCCCGCCCCGGCGCGGATCACTGGGCGCAACCTGCGCGTTCTCGTCGCCGAGGACAATATCGTCAACCAGAAGGTAGCCATCAATTTGCTCGGGAAACTGGGCCATTCCGCCGATGTGGTGGTCAACGGGCTGGAGGCTGTCAGAGCCCTGGACCGAGTCGCCTATGACCTGATCTTGATGGATTGCCAGATGCCCGAAATGGACGGCTATGAAGCAACGAGGACAATCCGCGAAGAACAGCGCGGCGGGGATCGAGTGCCCATCATCGCCCTCACGGCCAACGCCATGCGGGGCGACCGGGAAAAGTGTCTGGACGCGGGCATGGATGATTTCTTGACCAAGCCGATCGACCGCAAGCTACTGGTCGAAGCGCTCAAGAAGTGGTCGTCGTGAATTCCCGACTCGCGGACGACGACTAAAGTCGCAGGGGAGCAGGCCGCTGAAATTGAAACCGGCTGGTATCGGCGACGAGCCTCTTGAACCGCCGGTGAACCGGGCTAACCCGTCGCTTGCGCCGAGGGCTCTGATTCTGTTGTTCGCGGTGCGAGAAGGGCCTCCGCATTCATGTCGCGAGCCCAATGACGGCTATTGAAGGGCGATGATAATGTCCCCTTGAGAGGGCGATAGAAATGTCCCCTAATCTAAGGCTCCGAAGGAGGAGCCTAGATTGGAGAGGACATGGATGAACGACAAGGAATTGAGACGGGGCGAGGTACTGGGCCGGGTGAAGCGAGGCGAGTTGAAGCTGAGCGAGGCGGCGCGGATACTCGATATCAGTTATCGCCAGACCAAGCGGATCTGGAGGCGCTACAGCGCGGGAGGGACAAAAGCATTGAAGCACGGCAACGTGGGCCGGGTATCGAACCGCGCCAAGCCGGCGGAAGTTCGCAAGCGAGTGCTGCAACTGGTGCGCGAACACTACTCCGGCGAGCCGCACGAGCGCTTCGGGCCGACGCTGGCGGCCGAGCATTTGTGGACAGACCACGATCTGAAACTATCGGTGCGAACACTGCGGCTCTGGATGCTCGCCGAGGGCCTGTGGAGCCGCCGCCGCAAGCGCCGGCCGCATCGCTCGCGGCGGCGGCGTAAAGCGCACTTGGGCGAGCTGATCCAGGTCGACGGTTCGCACCACGAGTGGCTCGAAGCGCGCGGGCGGAAAGGTTGCCTGATGAACTTCGTCGACGATGCGACCGGTCTGGCGCTGTGCCGTTTCTCGAGCGAGGAAACGACTTGGGCGGCGGCCGATCTGCTCGAAGCCTGGGTGCGTCAATACGGCGTTCCGAAGGCGTTGTATTGCGACTGGAAGAACGTCTACAAGCGCCGGCCAACGTCGCGTGAAGCGCTGGAAGGCATCGAGCCCGAGACGCAGTTCGGACGCATGTGCGCCAAGCTCGGCATTGGTATCATCGCCGCTTCGTCACCGCAAGCGAAGGGCCGCGTGGAGCGCCATCACGGCACCCATCAAGACCGCCTGATCAAGAAGATGCGGCTCAAAGGCATTGCCGATTACGAGGCGGCGAACCGCTATCTCGACGAGCAGTATCTGCCAGAGCACAACGCCAAGTTCGCCTCTGAGCCGTCAGCGGGAGCGGACTTTCATCGGCGCTTATCGAAGCGTTTGGACTTGAAGTGGGTGTTTTGCTTGGAGGGAGAGCGGGTGGTGTCCAACGACCTGGTGGTACGTTTCGAGAACCGTTTTCCGCAGTTGAAACCGCAGCGCAATCAGGCTCTGGGCGCAGGCGCGAGAGTAACCGTGCAGCAAGCGCGCGAGGGCGAGTTGCGGGTGGTGTTCGAGGGGAAAACGGTGGCGTTCGACGAGATCGCCAAGCCGCTCCCCAAGGTGCGGCCGGAGCCGAAACCGCGCCTGGCGCCGCAGCCGCGCACACCGCCGGCGAATCACCCTTGGCGCGCGCCGTTGAAGCCGAAAAAACGGGCGGCGACCGCGTGAAGAGGGCTGTGGAAATGACGGGGCCGTGGAAAACGAGGAAAACCCTCGGCAGCCGACGAGGAGCTTCGAACCTCATCGCTCGGGTTTCCCACGTTTCCCCCAGCCCCTTGGAAATCGCTGTGCGATTCCCACATTCCCACAAGCCCCTACGACTACTATCCTTTTACTTAAAAGGGGACATTTCTACCGGGCTAACCAAGGGGACATTTCTATCGCCCTACCGAGGGGGACATTTCTATCGCCTCTTGACACGGCGAAGCTCCCACCCTTGCGTGGCGCTCGTTCGCGAGCTAAGCTGTTGGACTTCCGGGTACCCATGATGGGCGTCGCCCGGACCTGGGGTCCCGCGAACGCGGTTTGACGCTTCTTTGTTCGAGTGAACGCTATTGAAAAGCCGGCAATCGTTTCTTACGAGGACGGAACGGCTCCGGTCGTGGGTGGCTCGGACCACGCAGGCTTGCCATTTCCTTGTCCTCGGCATTGCCTTCACCGTCTTTGCTTTCGCGAAGCCCTACGCGGATGACTATTGTGGGGCGGGCGTCGCCGAGAGTGTCCTCACCCACGTTCAGTGGAGCTATGACAACTGGTCCGGACGCTGGCTGGCGCAGGGGATGGAGGTTTCCCTGCTCTCGGCCTGGGACCCGACCGTTTCCTATCCCTGGATCGCGGGGATTCTCGCGTTGTTGCACTTGATCTGCGCTTCGGTTTTTGTCCGGGCCTTTCTGGGAGGAAGAGCTAAACTCTCCGCCGTTGTCAGCATGGCGGGATCGTACTTCGTACTTTTCTGGTCGATGAATCCGGCTCCGGGGCAGAGCTTCTATTGGTTCACCGGATCGGTGGAGTATCAATTCAATCTGTCTTTGATCTTCTTGTTGTGGGCGCTGTTGTGGCGTGGATCGGAATGGAGCGGGGTACGGCTTTGGTTTGGCGCGGCGGCGACGGCGGTTCTGGGGTTCCTAATCCCCGGCCTCCACGAGCTTAGCGGCTGCATTCTGGCGACTGCTCTCGTCGCCGGGGCTGTCTTTACGTGGAAGACGGGACGGGACGGGTGGCGGCTGTGGTCGCTGGCGGCCGGGTTCAGCATCGTCGGTTTGCTCGTAACGGGACTCGCGCCTGGAAACCAGCTTCGTCAGGCGGCGGGCTTTGCGGACAGCCACGACATCCTCTTGACCCTTTGGCTGACGTTTTGGCAGGCGCTGAAGGCGGGCACTCGCTGGGTTTGTGACGTGAAGCTATTGGCGGCAACATTGCTCTTCGTGATGCACCCGGCCGTTCGCGCGACGCGGCCGGCTTGGCTCGACCGTGACAGAGCGAAGTGGAGATGGGTAGTGCCGGGAGTGTGGGTGCTGTTGCTGCTGATCGGCTTCGGCGCGCCGAGTTGGATCATGGGCCGCGAGATGGCGGGACGCACGCTGAGCACGGTGTTTTGGGTTTTTTTGGTCGGGTGGTTCGCGAACGTTTTTGTGTTCACACGGGAGCTCGACATGGAAGCGATGCTCCCGAAGGCGCCTATGCCGATGATACGGGCGTCGCTGCTGCTGCTTTATTCGCTCAGCATCGTGGCGACGGGTAACTCGCGTGTCGCCATCCACGATCTCGTGCATCGAGCCGCTCCCTGGCGTGAGGCGATGGAGGAGCGTTATCGCTTGATTCGAGAAACACGAGGTCGAGGAGAGACGACGTTGGACTTGGCGAGACTGCCGGATCGGCCCAGGATCTTCGGTCCCGAGCCGGAGGACATCACGGCTGATCCGGCTCATTGGTCGAACGCATGTTTCGCGAGTTTCTTTGATGTTCCTTCGGTACGCTTGGAAGATAGGACCGCAGGCCGGTGAAATCCTCGACGCCACTAACGCAACCTTTCGTCGCCGTTGCGCTGATCAGCCTCAGCTTGGCGATCATCGTCTGTTTCGTATCGAATAATCTACACGACCGCTTCCAAAACCGCGCGGAAACCGTCGACCAGCAGCTCGCCCTGCTGGCCGGAGAATCGTACTCGATCCAAGGAAAGGAGGCGGACTGGCCTCCGTTTCGAAGTAGAATTCTTTTCCCGGCGTTGCTGGCGGCGGTGATTCAGGTGGAAATCCTTCCGCCGGAAGCTTGGTTCGTCATCTTGCGCTTGGCGACGGCCTTCGCGGCGTTCCTGGTGTTTTCGGGGGTTTCAATCAAGGTCTTGGGAGCTTCCCCAAAAGTCGCCGCCTTCGGATCGGGATGGTTGGCGCTGGGATTGATTCTTACTTTCAACCATGGTTGGGAACATCCGACCGACTTTCCCGAGGTGATCTTCTTTTCTCTTCTCCTGGGGTCTTCGATTCGCGGCTGGAAAGCAGCGACTTTGGCGACGACCGTGGTGGCGAGTCTCAACCGCCAGACGGCCGCGTTCGGCGGAGTTCTTTGGTTGTGTCTGCATGGTTTCGGGTCACGCAAGGAATTTCGCCCGGCGGAAAGCGCTTACGCGGTTTTTCTCATCCTGGCGAGCTACGTCACCAGTTGGCTCGCGAAATGGGTCGTCGGCGGTGATACCGAGTGGGGCTACCTGGTTAACGGCTATCTTACGATCGAGCAGTTTCTCGAGTTTCTAGCTCATCCCTGGGCTTCGGGATGGCCGGTGCTGTTGGTTGCGCTGGCTCTGCCTACCGCGCTCTGGGTCTTCGTGAACCGCGCAGCTTTGACGAGCGTCGACAAGCGGATCTTGCTCGCCGCGGCAGTGACGATCGGCATCTCATCGGTGATCGCTTTCATGGCGGAGTTGCGGAGCGTTTTTCTGGTGCCGCATGTGTTGGCGACCTTCGTGGCCGTCAGCGCGGAGTCGAGGGCACACGGTTCGAGCGCTTCGAGTTGACCCATGGCCCGCGCAACCCGGCGGCGGCTCGATTTGAGATGTCATCTGTTATGATCAGGCGATTGGCGGCCCATGGCATTGTTTGACAAGGATAAGGGCTCCGAAGAGTCACCTCCGCAACGGCGGGTTCGTACCGAAGGCCTTTGGATTAAGTGCGATTCGTGCCGCGCGACCGTTTGGAAAAAGGACCTCGAAGCCAATGCGATGGTCTGTCCGAAATGCGCCTTCCATTTCAAAATCAACGCGCGCGGCCGCTTGAATTTGCTCTTTGACGGCGAACAGTGGGAAGAGTTCGACGCGGGCCTTCGCAGCACCAACGTGCTGGAATTCGTCGATCAGCGCCCCTACCAAGAGCGCCTTGAAACCGCGCAAGCGGCGACGGGGCTCAATGACGCCGTGATCTGCGCCGAGGGCAAGATCAAGGGGCGTTCGGTGGTGGCGGCCGTGATGGAATATCGCTTCATCGGCGGCAGCATGGGCGCCGTCGTGGGCGAGAAGATCACGCGAGCCATCGAGTTTGCTCACGAGAAGCAGCAGCCGCTCATCGTGGTGTCGGCTTCAGGCGGAGCGCGCATGATGGAAGGCGCGGTCAGCCTGATGCAGATGGCCAAGATTTCGAGCGCTCTGGTGAAGCTGGTGCAAGCGCGGCTCCCCTATGTCAGCATATTGACCGACCCGACGACCGGCGGCGTGACGGCCAGTTTCGCCATGCTGGGCGACCTCAACATCGCCGAGCCGGGTGCGTTGATCGGTTTCGCCGGCCCGCGCGTGATCGAACAAACGATTCGCCAAAAGCTCCCCAAGGGCTTTCAAACGTCGGAATTCCTACTCGATCACGGCATGCTCGATGCCGTTGTACCGCGCCCGGAAATGAAGGATTTTCTGGCCCAGGCTTTCGGCTTTTTCCGCGGCCCGATCGAATGACCTATCCCGAGGCCGTTCGCTACCTCCTCTCGCTGCTGGGCGACATCCGCGCCGCGAACTTCGGACTGCTTCGTATGGAACGCCTCTTGGCGTTGCTCGGCAACCCTCATCATGTGTTTCGAGCGGTTCATGTGGCCGGAACGAACGGGAAGGGCTCGACGGCGGCCTTCATCGAAGCGGGCCTGCGGGCCGCCGGGCGAAGCGTGGGGCTCTACACCTCGCCTCACTTAGTACGCTTCAACGAGCGGGTGCGCCTGGAGGGCGAAGAAATATCGGATCCCGATTTCGCCCGCGCCGTGGAGGAAGTTCGGGCCGCCAACGAGCAGATCGCGGCGGAACGGGGCCCCGCCGAGCATCCAACGTTTTTCGAGTCGGTGACGGCCGCGGCGTTCACGGCGTTTCGCAATGCCGGTGTCGGGTGGGGCGTCGTCGAAGTCGGACTCGGAGGGCGGCTGGACGCGACGAATGTTATCAAGGGCGCGGTGGGCGTGGTGACGCCGATCGATTTCGACCACGAGCGATTTCTCGGAAATGACATGGCCTCGATCGCGGCGGAGAAAGCCGGCATCTTCAAGACCGGCATGCGCGTCGCGGTGGCCCGGCAGCACGCCGACGCCCAAGCGGCACTCGAGCAGCGGGGCGCGCAACTCGGCGTTCCGCTGGTGCGCGCCGGCGTGGATTGGGTCGCGGACCGGATCACCAACGAGCGGGGCTGTTACGGCTTTCAAGCACGGCGACACTCGAGCGCGGCGGAGAACCAAGACACCGGCGCGAACAAAGCGGCGACGTCCGGCGGGATCGACGTCTCCCTGCGATTGCCGGGGGAACATCAAGTCGTCAATGCGTTGACCGCGATCATGGCGCTCGATCTGGCCGGCGTCGACGCGGAATCGATCGCGCGGGGTGTTTCCGCGACGACCTGGCCGGGACGGCTCGAACGCATTCCGGGCTCGCCGGAAATTCTATTGGACGCCGCGCATAATCCGGCCGGGGCGCGCAGCCTGGCGCGGTTCCTCGAGCGGCACGAGCGCGGCCGGACGATTCATTTGATTTACGGCGCGGTGCGAGACAAGGCGGTTGACGAGATCTCCGGCGTGCTGTTCCCAAAGGTGGATCGAGTGATCTTGACGCGCTCGCGGGTGACGCGTTCGGTGCGCCCGCAAACGTTATCGGATCTGGTGGATCACCATCACCCGTCGATCTCGATGGCGCCGAATCTCGGCGAGGCGCTCGACGAAGCAAGGAGCCGAGCGGCGGCCGAGGATTTGATCGTGATCGCGGGATCGATCTTCTTGGTGGGCGAGGCGGTTGAGATGATGCGGGCGCCGGTCGCGCCGTGAGGCATCGGCGGCGCCGATCCGCGCCAGTCGGCGGACGCCGCAATCGACGGAGCGCCTTTCCCCGCGCGTCGGAGCCGGCAAAATGGGTGCCGGGGGCCTTCCTGTCGCCCCTCCAGGGCTCTCCCGGGTGGGGGTTCTACCCAGGGTTGCGCCTTCGGCTCCACCCTGGGCTAAGGCTCCTGTCGCCGCTTCGCGGCTGCAGTGGCTGGCGATTTGATATGTCGCTCGATGCGGCGAACATTCTTTCCGCGACGGGCCGCTATTCGATGTCGCCCATCCAGCGTCGAATGAACGGGCTCGCGACAAGCGCGACGACGCCCGCGGCGGCGATCGTCAGCGCGACGTTCCAGAACAGAGCGTCGGGCGTGAGTTCTTCAAGACGGCCCGCCACCAAACCGGCGAACAAGTTCCCCAAAGCCGCCGCGATGAACCATACTCCCATCATCTGACCCACGCGGCCGGCGGGGGCGAGCTTGGTGACCGAGGAAAGCCCAACCGGCGAAAGGCACAGCTCGCCGACGGTGTGCAGGAAGTAAGTCACCACCAGCCAGGCCGGCGAAACCAACGCGCCTTCACCCATATTCGCCGCGCCCCAGGCAAGGACGAAAAATCCCGCCGCGAGGCCGAACAGCCCCAGCGCGAATTTCAACGGCGTCGAGGGATTGGCTTTTCGGGTGGCCAGCCAGGTCCATAGCCAGCCGAAGACGGGAGCGAAAAGCACGATAAGGATCGGGTTGACGTTTTGCAACCAGCTCGCCGGCATTTCCCACCCGGAGATATTGCGGTCGGTCAGGTCACGGGCGAATAAATTCATGGACGAGCCGGCCTGTTCAAAGCCCGACCAGAAGACGGCCGCCAATACGAAGAGCCAAACGATCACGGCGACGCGCTTCTTTTCAACGACCGTCAACCCGGCGCCCGTGAACAAATAGAGGAAGTACAAGCCGCTGAGAATGAGAATCCCGTAGCCGAGCCAGGTGGCGATTTCCTGAATACTCAGTTCGATCACGCCGCTGATGCCTAGGAACACGAGCAAAGTGATCGCCGCCGCGACAACCCCGCTGATGCCGTAGAAGCGGCGACTTCGCTCACGCAAGACCTCTTGACTGTCGTCGCCCTTGAGCTTCCCCGCATCGCCCAAGCGCTGATCACCAACTTTGTATTGGACCAGCCCCAAGACCATCCCGATCCCCGCCAGCGAAAAGCCCAAGTGAAAACTGTAGCCCTCGCCGATGAAGCCGCAGAGTATCGTTCCGAGAAAAGCGCCCAGGTTGATTCCCATATAGAAGATGGAAAAACCCGCATCGCGCCGCGCCCCGCCTTCGGGATAGAGGTCGGCGACCATCGTGCTCACATTCGGTTTCAATAAACCGGTCCCGAGCGAGATGAGAACCAGCCCGGCATAGAATGTTGGGACCATCGGAACCGCCATCGAGAAATGGCCCGCGGCAATAATGCAGCCCCCCACGAAGACGGCGCGCTTTTGGCCCCATAGTTTGTCGGCCACCCAGCCGCCGGGCAGTGTCAGCAAGTAGACCATCGAGGTATAAAGCCCGTAGATGGCCGTCGACTTCGCGATGTCGAATCCGAGCCCCGGGTTTTCACCGACCGCCGCCGCCGTCATAAACAGCACCAGCAAAGCCCGCATCCCGTAGTAGCTGAAGCGCTCCCACATCTCGGTGAAAAACAGCGTCGTCAGCCCGGGCGGGTGACCTCCGAAACCGCCACGCCGCGAGGCGGTTTGCGTTTCACGTTCGTTGCCGGGAGTGGTGGCGATTTGCGACATGACGGGTTGGCGAAGTGTACGTGCTCGGGGACAGTCCTAATAAATCCGGATGATGGACGGATCGACTTCGTAGTTGTAATCCCAGTGGCAGTTTTGGCAGGCGTTGTAGATCAGTTCGCCGCGGTCGAATACCGCTTGGGCGTCTTGGGCTTCGGCCGCCTCGAGGATCTTTTGAGAGGCTTCGATTAAGGCCGTCGCCCGTTGCATCCATTTGTCGGTGTCCTTGGCGCGGCCTTCCATCATCAGCAGGTTGCCCGCTTCCATCAGGGTCCGGGCGTGGCCCTGGACCGCAATCCACTCGTCCTCGGTCCGGGGGTAAATCTCTTCGGTGCCCTCTATCGTGATGATGGTACCGACCGAGTCCCAGACAGCATCGGCGTTCGGGAAGACCACGTCATGCATGATTTGTTCGACGCTCGAAATCGGCTGAAACGGTGGTTGGGCGCTCGTCGGGGAGTCAGTCGACCCACCGCAAGCCGCCGTGAACAGCGCTAGGAGAATGAGTCCGATTTTCCAGGTCAAAATACACCTACACAGTCTTGGCGAGAGACGGTTGAAACGGTACACTTCTTGCAGCTTATAAACCTACCCTAAGGCTGTAGGTCGGCGGGATTTGGGCTCTCCAGGCGAATTTTTTGTACAGTAACGGGTTCTTGGAACGACCCGACTCCGCACAGAACAAGTCTACTCCAACCAAAGATACGATCACGAGCCCACGATGGACATTTGTTCGGCTGCAAGATTTCGGAGGGAAAGCGCTTTCAAGCGGCCTCCTTTCGAGCTTGTCTTGTGGGTTGCCATCGGAATGATGTTGGGTCCATTGACGTCCCCGGCCCAAGAGGCGCCCCTCGGCGGCATCCAAGGCGTCGTCGTCGAGCGGGCGGGGGGCGCCGCCGTCCCCGGCGCGGTCATCGAGGTCGAGGGCACGGCGTTGCGCGCCGTCGCCAATGCCGTGGGCCGCTTTTCTGTCCGCCATGTCCCCGCGGCGGAAACGACGGTCGTCGTCCAAGCCCCCGGTTTCCTGAAACTGCGGGTTCCCGGGCTGCGGGTCAACGCCGATGAACCATTGGAACTTCGCGTCGAACTCGAGGCGACTCCGAATCTCATGGAACGCATCCAAGTGACGGCGACCAAATCGGCTCTGAGCATCGGCGAGGTTCCGGCGCAAACCGACATCGTGGACCGCGAAACCATCGACCGCCGCGGCGACCAAGAGCTGACACAAGCCCTTGCCCACATCCCCGGCTTGGTCATCAGCACTCAGGCCGGTTCCTTCGAATCCGTCGCGCTGCGCGGAATGCCTCGCGACGGCAACGAGTTCACCAACACGCTGCTGTTAATCGACGGCGTGCCGCAAACCGACTCGCGCAACAGTGCCCGGGTCGTCAACCTCCCAATCAACGACGCCGACAGTATCGAGGTCGTGCGCGGACCCAATTCCGCCCTCTACGGCCGCACGGCGGTGGGCGGAGCGATCAACGTGCTCACCGCCTCCCCGACGCCCGAACACCGTTTCGGCGTGGACTTCACCGGCGGCGAATTCGGAACCTTGAAAGGCCTGGGCAGAGCCTCGGGACCGATCGGGCGGCGCGTCGGCTACTACGTCTCGATTGCACGAGAGCATAATGGCGGTTATTTCACCGGCCCCATCGATTTCAATGTCGACGAAACGGCGGCCTTCGGTAAGCTCACCTTCGCCCCCGACCGGAAATCCTTCGGAAGCGTCAGCATCAACGGAGTGGTATCCGACAACAGCACCCCCACCAACGTTCCCATCATCGGCGGAAAGTTGCTAAGCGATCTCGATCCGCGTTTTCAACGCCGAACGAGCCTGAACTTCCCCGGTCCAAACTACCACCAGGAGGAAACCCGATTCACCGTCAATTACACGCGGGAACTTGCGGAGCGAGTCCGGGTGATCGAGGTTTTCGGGTACCGCCCGATCCGATACGAATTCATCGACGACGGCGACGTCATCGGAGGCCCTTTCGATCTGGAAGCCAACACCCTCAGCATGTTTCCTTTCGAGCTCGAAACCAACGAGGACATTTTCTATCAGGAAGTGCGACTCGAAGCCGCGCCGCGACTCGGCTCTGTCAAGAGTGCCCTGATTGTAGGCGGTTCTTACGAACAAACCGGGGGCTTTAGCTCCGGCAATCTGATCTTCACCGACCCCGATCTATTTGGTTGGACACTCAATTATCTGAATCCGATCTTCCCCCCGCGCGACGAGTGGCGGTTCTTTCGTTTTGGCGGCAATGACTATAACTTGGGCATTACCGGCCTTTTCGCTCAGTACAGGATCGAGCCGACAAGCCGCTGGGTGATGACGGTGGGCGGCCGATACGATCGCCTCGCGCTCGACAACACGCTGACGTTTCGCGACGGGGACCCAAGGGTCGAAGACACCTTCGACGCATTCAGTCCCAAAATCAGCTCGACGTTTCGGCTTATGGGCGTCGAAGACGACAGCGGCCCCACCGTCAATGCCTACGCAACGTACTCCCAAGCCTTCCTGCCGCCGCGTCGACCCAGCCAATTACGACCTAGCGACGAACAGATCGAACTGATTCCCGAAGATATCGACAACTACGAAGCGGGTATCAAAGGCAGCGTCCTCGACGGAAGGCTTTCCTTCGAGGGCGCTTATTTTCAAATGCACCGCGACGGCATTGTCACGACGGTTCGCCAAGGTTCAGTTTTCCTGCCCACCAATGCGGGCGAGCACAAATACAAGGGCTTCGAGACCGCCGTTCGCTGGCGGCCGACCCGCAAATTGACGGCGTACCTCAATGCGTCGTTTTACAGAAACCGTTTCGACGATTTCGTAATCGAAGCCTCGAGCGGCGACACCGTGCTGACCGGCAACCGCCTGCCGATCTCGCCCGATCGGGTGATCAACGGCGGCGCGGTTTTCTCGCCGCGATCGTTCCTTGATTTCACTCTTGACGTCAAACACGTCGGCACAGTGCAAATCGACCAACGCAACACCTTCGAACTCGACCCCTATACGCTGGTGGATGCCGCCGTGACCTGGCGTCGCGGGCCGCTGCGTCTGACGCTCGCGGCGCACAATCTCTTCGATACCGAGTATTTCTGGAACGGCGACATCTCGAGCGGTCAGTCGGCGGACATCGGCCGGCCTCGCCAAGTCTTGGTAACAACTGCGTTCGTTTTTTGATAAGAGACTTTTGATGGCTCTCCGCATACCGCGATACGCCCTCCGAAAGGCGCTGATCTACGCTCATCGCTGGTTGGGCATCGCCGGGGGACTGCTCTTCATCATGTGGTTCGGTTCGGGACTCGTGATGATGTACGAGCGTTTGCCAAGCCTGACGCCCGAGGAGCGTATGAGCCGGCTTCCGGCCCTTGATCTCTCGAATCTCGCGGTCTCTCCCATCGACGCCGCCCAAAGCATCGGATTCCGTCCCGACCGTCTTCGCATTGGCATGCTCGGCGAACGGCCGGTTTACCGCTTCGCGCGCGGCAGCGAGTGGTCCGCCGTTTTCGCCGACAACGGCCGACCTCTCGACGGCCTGACCGCCGAGCAGGCGATGACTCTCATGCGCCAATTCGCGCCGGAATTCGCCGCAAGCGCTCGCTACGACGCGCACCTGGCCGACGCTGATCAATGGGCGCTCGGTATTCGCTCCTTATCCCCGACGCATCGCGTCGCGCTCGGCGACCCCAACGATACCGAGCTGTACGTTTCCGACCGTACCGGCGAAGTCGTGATGCGGACGACGCGCTCGGGCCGCCTCTGGGGATATCTGGGGGCCGTGCTTCACTGGCTTTACTTCACGCCTTTTCGGCGCCATTCGGCCCTGTGGATCAATTCCGTCATTGCGTTGTCGATCGTCGGGTGCCTGCTTTCGCTGTCGGGGCTTGTTTGGGGCGTTTGGCGGTTATCGGTGAAATCCCGGTACCGCGTGAAAGGGGACCCCGCCCGCTCTCCTTACGTCGGCTGGATGCGTTGGCACCATTACGCCGGGCTGGTCTTCGGACTCACGAGTTTTACCTGGATTCTTAGCGGCTGTCTTTCGCTCGATCCCTGGAGATGGCACGCGGGCACCACGCCGACTCGCGAGCAAATCGAAGCGGTGGCGGGTGGGCCACTGCGCCTCGAGCTGCTGAGGCCCGAACGGATTCGCCTCGCGGCCGAGGCCATCGCGTCTTCCTTTACGCCGAAAGAACTTGAGGTGATGCAGTTTCAGGGCGAGCCTTTTGTCGTCGCCTATCGCGCCCCCACGCGCAACGCAAGCTCCCCCCGGCCGCGCGCCGGTCCGGCGTCGTTTCTCTCGCCGGTGCAAGCGTTCGAACATCTCGCCGTCTCGGTCCTCGAGCCTGAGCGAGGGACTTTCACTCGCTTCGCCGATAACGAAGTGCTTGCCGCGGCGCGCACGGCCATGCCCGACAGCGGAGTTGCCGACGCCGCCTGGCTCGACGAATACGACGATTATTACTACAGCCGAGATCGCGCCCTTCCTCTTCCGGTCTTGCGTCTCCGTTTTGACGATCCCGGGCGGACCTGGCTCTATGTCGACCCCTATCGCGGCTTGATCTTGCGAAAAGAAGAGCGGCTCACCCGACTCAACCGCTGGCTCTATCACGGCCTGCACAACCTGGACTTTCGATTTCTCTATTACCGGCGCCCGCTGTGGGATGTGGTTGTGATCTTTCTGTTGGTCGGCGGCCTCTTGTTGAGCGTCAGCTCGATCACGCAAGCCTGGCGGCGGCTACGGCGACACACCCGGCGCTTGACGGTTCAGCCGCCTGTAGATGGGGAAGATCACGCGTAGGCCGAAGGGTCGGGCACAAGGGGTTCCCGCCGCCCTTTCAGGGCTCGCCCCCGGGGGGGATTCCACCCAGGGTTCCGCCGTTCCGGCTCCACCCTGGGCTATATTCCCGCCGCCGCTTCGCGGCTCAAGGTGTTCGCGATGTTGCCAGCCATAAACGTAATGCACAACACTCTCGAATGCTATTTTCGGAAGAGTCGGTTTCTCTGAACGTTGGCGTTCATAATACCGCCATGAAAACTCGCTTTGGTCAGGGCGTTTTCGGAGAAGACATACCGGCACGAATGCCGGTACGGCACGCAAGAATGCGTGCGCCACGTCAGACGGGTTCGACACCGTGGGACCTATTTTCGGAGGAGCGAACCAAACCGAGCAAGCCCGCCCGCCCGCCGACCTGGGTGTGCGACATAAAAGTGCCAATCAGGCGGCCTGGGCGTGGTTTTCCCAGTAGTCTTCGAAGCGTGCCACGAGACACATTGGATTCGCTAAAGTTGGGTTGCCGAGACGATTCCGGACCGCCGAACCGGCGGTCCGACGCGGCCAACGAACAAGGAGCTACGGGATGAACCATCGGTTTCTCGTTTCCATCGGGCTTGTGCTCGCCATGATCGCCTTCGGGGCTGCGGCGCCGGCGGCGGACGAGGCGTGGACTCACCCTCGAACTGCCTGGGGTGATCCCGACCTGCAAGCCATATGGACGAACGAGACCATCACGCCTTTTGAACGGCCCGTTGAAAGCCGGGGAAAACCGTTCTTGACCGAAGCGGAAGCAGCGGAAATTGAAGGGCGACTCGCTCAACGACGCGCCGCCGGAGACGGCAAGTCGGCTCAAGGCAGCGTCGGCGCGTACAACCAAATCTGGCTTGACGCGGGCACGCGGTTCCTTTCTACTCGCCAGACATCGCTGGTCGTTGATCCGCCCGACGGCCGCGTCCCGACAAGACCGTCCGCGGAAGCGAAACGAGATCACGACAAGGCCCGTGCCAAGGATTCCTACGACTACATGAGCGTGTGGGATCGTTGCATCACTCGCGGCGTGCCGGGCTCGATCTTCCCGGCCGGGTACAACAACGCTTATCACATTCTGCAGATCCCCGGTTATGTCGTCATTGTTTACGAGATGATCCACGATACGCGCGTCATTCCGCTGGACGGGCGTCCTCATGTCAGCCCGAAAATCCGTCTCTGGATGGGCGATTCGCGGGGTCGCTGGGAAGGCGATACGTTGGTGATCGAAACGACGAATTTCACCAACAAGGGTTGGATCGCGTCCAACTCCGCCTCCCGCCGCATCAAGGGTATTCCGCAGACCGAGGCTCTGCATGTGGTCGAACGCTTCAGCCGCGTCAATGCCGATACGATCAACTACGAGGTCACGATCGAGGATCCGGAAATCTATACGAGCCCTTGGAAGATCGCGATGCCGCTGACGCGCAGCCCGGGCTATCGGATGTACGAATACGCCTGCCATGAGGGCAACACGGCAGTCGAGCTCGTTCTTCGCGGAGCGCGCGCCGAAGAGAAAGCCGCCCAACAAGCAGCCAAGAGTCGCTAAGCCGTCTCGCCGCGGAACGCCGTTTGAGCGAACAAAAGCTCGCAGCCTGACCTCGTGCGCGTTGCCAATCACCCCAACCGCAAGCTGTGGTCGCTCGTCACCGCGGCGGCAGTCCTGCTCCACCTGCTGCTCGCAATGGGTATTGCTTGGCAGGACGTCGGCCTCCACTACGACGAAGCGATTCATCAGCACGGCGCCGTCCACATGCTGCACGCGGAGGGGAAGCCGAGGTTCGCGCACTATGATCCCGGCGGGTGGATCGAAGTGGCGGGGCGCTGGTGGCCCGTGATGATCATGCCCTACGTCGGGGCCGGCCGCTACTATTTGCTGCTTCCCGTCTTTGCCTTATGGGGGGCCGATCCATTCGTCGCAAGAGTTTTCGCGGCGCTGTTGAGCGCTTTCGGGATTTGGGCTCTGGCGAGACTGCTGCGAGAACAAGTCCACCCGGCGGTGGGGGCATTCACGGCGCTTGCCCTCGCTGTTCATCCTTCATTCCTGTTTCATACGGTTCTGGACAAAGGCAATGTCGCGGTTTGGACAGCATCGCTCGGCGCGCTCGCGCTTTCAGTCAACGCGTATTTAAAATCCCCCGGAACTGCCCGTGCCTGCTTGGTCGGGCTGGTGGCGGGGATAGCGGTGTGGAACCGGCTGAATTTCGCTTGGTGGCTCTTGTCGGCGGGAGTTGCCGCCGTGCTGGTGCTTCGTCGCGAGGTTTGGATTCCCCGCCGCCACATCGGCGCACTCGCCGCCGGGGGGCTGATCGGCTGCTTCCCGCTGATCGTCTATGAGTTGCTCTCTCGTGGAGGAACGCTGGCTTTCATGGAAGACGCCCGGCTCGACTTGGATCTGTTGAGTTTGTTTCAGGCACGCGTGCCGATGCTGCTCGATGCGGTCTTGTGCGACCACGACTGCCGCGCGGTTTGGGATGGTCCGGCCTCGTCGCCTTTTTGGCTGTCGGCCGTCCTCGGCGCGGGCGTCGTCTTCGGGCTTCTCATGGCATTGCTCGGAAAGGACCAGACGCCGGCGGCGCTTTGGCACCGTCTGGCGGCCCTGTTTTGCCTGGCTTTCGGGGTCGTCATGGTGTTCTCGCGACTGCCTATCGGGCACCATCACCTGATCGCGCTGCTGCCGGCCGCGGCGGTCGTTGTCGTCTTGGCGTTGGGTTGGTTGGCGACTCGCTATCGCTTGGGCAAGGTTGTCGCCGGCGCTCTTGCTCTGGTCTATTTCTGCGCGGCGATGTCTTGGAACGTCGCGCTGATTCGGGGGCTCGAACGGACCGGCGGAACCGATTCCTGGTCCGATGCGATCTACTTTGTGAACGATTACCTCGAAACCCATAAGCGCGGCAGCGAGGTGAAGATCCTCGATTGGGGCTTGCACAACAACCTATTCGTTCTTTCGAAGGGCGAAATCAAGGCCGCGGAGTTATTCTGGGCGGCCGACGCCGAAAATGTCGCCGCCGGGAAACCGTGGCTCGATCATCTCCAGGTCGGGGATCTTTATCTAACGAACGCAGAAGGCAAGCGTCACTTCCCCCAAGCGACCGCGGGTTTTGAGCGCGCCCTGGCCGAGTCGGGACTTTCCTTCCAAAGAGCTCGATTTCGCGCGCGAACCGGTGCCCCGTACGCCGAGTTGATTTCGGTCTTGCCCACCGATGCGGACCGGTCGAGCCCGTACTTACTCCCACGACCCGAAGACGCCGCGACCGATCGAATTGATGTAGGCGAAATCGAGCGGACCGGCCCCAAGTGATCGCCAACGGACGTCTTCGCGAACAGCGCTATCAACTGTGTTACGCTCGGCTTGACGTCTGATTTTTCCGTGAGATATTCCGGCACCAAACTCCACGAAACCCTCGGCTTCAGGGCGTTATTCTTCGCTTGGGTAATCGTCGCGACGCCGTCCCTCGCCCACGGGCAAGCCGACGACTTGTTCGAAAAGCAAGTCCGCCCCATCCTGGCCAACAACTGCTACCCCTGCCACGGTCCGGCGGCCGGCGAGGGTCAGGCCGGCCTACGGCTTGACTCGTCGGCGGGCATGTTGCGCGGCGGACGTTCCGGCCCCGCCGTGGTGCCGGGCGAACCCAATCGCAGCCTTTTCATCCTTGCGGTCAATCACGACACTTTGGTCCAAATGCCGCCGAAGAAAAAGCTGCCCAGAGCCGAGATCGCGGCGTTGACTCAATGGGTCAAAGCCGGTGCGCGGTGGCCCGACTCAGCGCTTTCGCGACAATCGGGTCCAGCGCGCGCGGCCCCTCGCGAACAACCCGGCTACAGCCAAGCCCAAATCGACCACTGGGCCTTTCAGCCCGTCCGCGACCCCCCGCTTCCCGACGCCGCCGACTCGAAACAGCCCCGCTCGCCCATCGACCGCTTCCTGCGCGCCGCTCTCGACGCCCAGGGCCTCACTCCCGCCGACCCGGCCGACAAGCGTACGCTCATCCGGCGCGCCACGATCGATCTGCACGGCCTCCCCCCCACGCCGGCCCAAGTCGACGCCTTTGTGGCCGACGAATCCTCCGAGGCCTTCGCGAAAGTCGTCATTGGCTTGCTCGCCTCGCCGCGCTACGGCGAACGCTGGGGACGTCACTGGCTCGACGTCGCCCGCTACGCCGACAGCAACGGCATGGACGACAACATCGTCCACGGCGACGCCTGGCGCTACCGTGACTATGTCATTCAAGCTTTCAACGACGACAAGCCGTACGATCAGTTCGTGCGCGAGCAGCTCGCCGGCGACTTGATGACCGACTGGGGCGACGACAATCGCGCCGAATCGCTGATCGCGACCGGCTTCCTGATGCTCGGTCCGAAGATGGTCGGCGAGGACGACCCCGTCAAGCAAAAGCTCGACGTCGCCGACGAACAATTGGCGACCACGGCTCGCGCTTTCATGGGACTGACGATCGACTGCGCCCGCTGTCATGACCATAAGTTCGATCCCATCCCGACCGAAAACTATTACTCGCTGCTGGGCATTTTCACGAGCACGAAGACCGTGCTGACGTATCGTGTGACGTCCAAGCTCAATGCTGTCGCGCTCTACAGCGCAAGCGACGAACGGCGTCTCAGCGAGATCGAGGACAAGTACGACTTTCACGACGATTTCGTGACGAATTCGAACCTGGCGACAATTCCTCAAGAAGTTTTCGACGAACATGAGGAAGCGATCCGAATCGCCAAGCAGGAATACGAATGCATTCCCAAGGCCATGGCCGTCGGAGAAGGTGAAATCGCCGACCTGCCGGTGATGATTCGCGGAAGCCACCTCACGCCGGGCGCCCCGGCGCCGCGCGGTTTCCCCGCCATTCTTGGAGGCCGCGAGCACTCCATCGCGCCCAACCGCAGCGGTCGCCTCGAACTCGCCCGGTGGCTTTCGAGCCCCGGCCACCCGCTCACCGCCCGCGTCATGGTCAATCGCGTCTGGAAGGGACACTTCGGCGAAGGCATCGTGCGCACGACCGACAATTTCGGCCTCCTGGGAGACCGCCCCGACAACCCGGCGCTGCTCGATTGGTTGGCCGCGCGATTCGTCGAAAGCGGTTGGTCGATCAAGACGATACACCGGCTGATCATGCTCTCCGACGCCTATCGGATGAGCAGTCAACCGAACGCCGCCCATGCCCTGATCGACCCGGAAAACCGGCGGTTGTGGAGAATGCACCGCCGTCGCATGGAAGCCGAAGTCGTCCGCGATTCGCTGCTTGCCGCGGCGGGAAACCTGGACGATCGTCGCGGCGGCAGGGCCATGCCACACGACAACTTCGTCAACCTCAACGGCGACGGCAAGTCGCGCGATCCAGCGCTCTACGCCTCGAACCGCCGCGGCGTCTACCTGCCCGTGCTTCGCAGCGCGCTCTACGAAGTGTTTGAGACCTTCGATTTCGCCAACCCTTCCACGATTCAAGGAAGACGCCAGACCACCACCGTCGCGCCGCAAGCTCTGTTCATGATGAACAGCGAGTTGATGGAGCAGGCGTCGCGGTCGCTGGCCGATCGGATCGTCCGCGAAAACGAGGGCGATGTCGATCGCCTGCGGGCGGCCTATCGGTTAGTCCATCTGCGCCCGCCCGATCGCGATGAATCAAAGCGCGCCATGGATTTCCTAAAACGCTACGAGCAGGCGGTTGGGGTGGCCGAGGGTGAGTCCGCGGGGGAGCGGCCGTCACCCTGGCAGGCACTTTGCCGCGTGCTGTTTTCGTCGAATGAGTTTGTCTATGTGATGTGAGTCAGTGGGGTAGAATGAAGCGGGCTAAGCGAGATAATGTGGAGCAATCTCCCGCCCCGCGAACAATAGCGCTCAGCCCGGTTCACCGAGCAAGGTCGCGAACAGCAGCCTGGTTCACCGGGTTAGTGGGGCCGCTGGCCGCGCCGGATCGATCAGGGGAGAAACTGGGGCAGCGGTTCGCGGGGGACCGCGCCGCGAGACGGCGCGGCTCGGGTGGGTGAAAATCGGATCCAATTTGAAGTTTCAGGCTGGGTCAAGGCGAGGTCGCCAACTACAGCCCGGTTCACCGGGCTTGCATTGCAAACAGGCCGGCCCTTCGAGGGCCGGTGTAGAGAGTTGCCGGCCGATTCGAGGCCGTTTCAACGGCCTTTTCCGTAAGGCTTCAGCCATGACCGAACGAAGCGGAAATTTCGGGCGATAAGGCCAAATCCGATGGCGCGGTCTTCACGCAGAGAATTCCTCGATCAAATGGGCGCGGGCTTCGGGTCCGTGGCGCTTTCCGCCCTGTTGGCCGAGGAAGCCTTGGCCGCGTCGAAGAATCCGCTTGCTCCGCGGGCGTCTCATTTCGCCCCGCGCGCCAAGCGGGTCATCATGCTTTTTATGTTCGGGGGGCCGTCGCACCTCGACACCTTCGACCCCAAGCCGCAACTCGGTCGAGACAACGGCAAGCCCTTGCCCTTTGACCAGCCCCGCGTGGTCTCATTCCCCCGGCGTAGCGGCAACTTGATCGGTTCGCCCTTTGAGTTCAAACAGCACGGCGAGAGCGGCGCTTGGGTCAGCGAGGTTTTCCCCCATCTGGCCGGCAAGGTGGACGAGATGTGCATCATCCGCTCGATGCATTGTTCGAACCCCCGGCACGGCGGAGCTGTTCTTGAGTGGCACACCGGAAGCGATACGTTCATTCGGCCGGCGATGGGCTCCTGGCTCACCTACGGGCTCGGGTCGGAGAACCAAGATCTCCCCGGCTACATCACCATGGGGCAGGCTTTGGCCGAAGGAGGCGCCAATAACTTCAGCTCCGCTTTCTTGCCGGCCGCGCACCAGGGAACGCCGCTCGGCTACGGGAACACCAAAGCCAAGGACGCTAAGTTCCCCTTTATCGGCAACGGAAAGGGCAGCGAAAAGAATCGCGCCGATCTGCAGCGCCTCGAGCTCGACTTGCTCGGCGACCTGTCGCGATACCACACCGAGCGCGTGGGTTATGACAGCGAACTGGAAAGCCGTATCGCCACCTTCGAGTTGGCGTTTCGCATGCAAGCCGAGGCGCCGCGGGTCATGGATATCAGCGGCGAAACTCCCGCGACTCGCCGCCTTTACGGGTTAGACGACGAGGCCACCGAGGACTTCGGCCGACAATGTCTGTTAGCCCGCCGCTTCTGCGAGCGCGGCGTGCGCTTCGTGCAATGCAACAGCAACGGCTGGGATCACCATCTCAAGCTCAAGGAAAATATAACGAAGAAGTCCGGCGAAATCGACAAGCCCGTTGCGGGTCTGCTGACCGATTTGAAAAGCCGCGGCCTGCTCGATGAAACTCTCGTCATCTGGGGAGGCGAATTCGGCCGCACGCCCACGGCGGAAAACACCGACGGCCGCGATCACAACCCGCACGGTTTCACGATGTGGCTTGCCGGCGGCGGAATCAAACCCGGCCTAACCTACGGCCGCACCGACGAGTACGGCTATTACAGCATCGAGGATAAAGTCCACTTCCACGATCTGCACGCGACGATCTTGCATCTCATGGGCCTCGACCACAAGAAACTCACGTATCGCCACGCCGGCCGCGACTTTCGTCTGACCGACGTGCACGGCGAAGTGGTTCATCGGTTGCTTGCTTAGATGCTACGTCGGTAGGTCTTGGGGAAGCTGCAAGGTTAATATTGGCCGGCGGCGCAAGCCCAGGGCTGAGGGGCTGTGAAGAAATCGGGAGAGCCTCTCGCGCCCGTGCACACAATTCAGCACGTAGATACTGAGCCCAGAGCGCGAGCGACGGGCCAAGAACACAACGGTTTCGAGTAGACCGAAGACAACGCCGAAATGCGGGGAGGTTTGGGGAGGCGCGGCACCGGAGTGCGTGGCGGTTGTTTGCCCTTGCTGTCTCCGGTTCGACCACGCGTCAAACACCCTCGGCGGCGGCGCTCCGAAACGCCGCGAGACGCTCGGCGATTCCCGAGGCCCGTCGTATTCGTACTTCACCATTTGCGCGGCTCTTTCTCTATGACGTCAACTCCGCCTGCTCGTGGCCCGTCGCTTGCGCTCTGGGCTCTGAATCGACCCGGCGCCGTCAGGGCCCTCAAGAGGGCCTCGAAGGACGAGATGATAAAGTAAGGAAAGCGATTCCAACCATCGCAGACTCGCCCCGAAATAGTCGATGAAGTTAAAACAGGCCGACCGGGCGGGCGGATGGACTTGGAATTGGTCCAGAGAACCGATACGCCAAGGCAGGCATCTTTTTGGGTCAGCTCCCGGTTGACAGGCTTCGGTGTGGTAAGCAAATGCCGGCAAATCGGTTCATCCCCTACTTATTCCTCTTGATCGTGATTCTAGGCGTAACGGTCCCCGCCGCCTTTGCCGAAGGCGGCGAGCACGGCGGTCACATAAAGGTGGCGGACGTCCTTTTTTCGCTCGTGCTGCTGCTGTTGGCGGCCAAGGTCGGGGGGGAGCTGTTCGAGCGCTGGAACCAGCCGGCGGTACTCGGCGAGCTCGTCTTCGGCGTGATTTTGGGAAACCTCGTCCTGCTCGGCTATGGCGGGCTGGAAGCGATTAAGACCCACCCCGGCATTGCGTTCGCGGCCGAAGTGGGCGTCATCTTGCTGCTGTTCGAGGTGGGGCTGGAATCGAACCTCGACGAACTGCTCGCCGTGGGCTCCTCGGCGGCTCTGGTGGCTGTCTTGGGTGTCGTTGCTCCCGTGGCTCTCGGCTACGGCGTCTCGGCATGGTTTTTGCCCGAGTCCGCCTGGTACGTCCATCTTTTTGTCGGCGCGACGCTGGCCGCGACAAGCGTCGGGATTACCGCCCGCGTTCTCAAGGATATCGGCAAGATGGACACCAAGGAGGCGCGCATTATCTTGGGCGCCGCCGTGGTTGACGACGTTCTTGGGCTGATCATCCTGGCCGTGGTCAGCGGCCTGGTCAGCTCGATTGCGCAAAACGGGGCAGCTGAGATTTCACTCCTGCCCGTGCTGACCATCATTGGAAAAGCCGTCGGCTTTTTGGCCGTGGCCGTGATCGTCGGCCGCTCGCTGGCGGGGAGAGTTCTGGCTTTCGGGTCGCGCTTCCGCGTGGGCGGTATTCCCGTCGTGTTGACGCTTTGCTATTGCTTTCTCGTAGCGGGTCTCGCCGAAGTCGCGGGATTGGCGCCCATCGTGGGCGCGTTTGCGGCCGGGCTCGTGCTCGATGAAACGCACTATCGCGGTTACGCTTCCATGAAGAAACAGAAAATCGAGGAAGTGCTGGGCCCTATCAACTCAACGTTGGTGCCGGTCTTCTTCGTGCTCATGGGGCTCAAAGTCGATCTGAGCGCTTTCGCTTCGGCTTCGGTGATGCAGTTCGCCGCCGCACTGTGCGTGGCGGCCATCATCGGCAAGCAGGTCTGTTCATTGGGCGTGATGGAAAAGGGCTTGAACCGCTTGGTGGTCGGGGTGGGAATGATTCCCCGCGGCGAAGTGGGCCTGATCTTCGCCGGTATCGGCGCCTCGCTTTTCGTCGCCGGGCAACCCGTTTTCGGGGCCGAAACCTTCTCGGCCATGGTCGTCATGGTGATGGTCACCACCCTCGCCACCCCGCCGTTGCTCACCGCGCTGTTCAGCAATGGCAAAAAGACCGACCCGGTGTCGGAGCCGGCCGAAACCCCGGCCCCCAGCACGCACTGATCGGAGCTCGGGGGGGCGGGAAGCCCCTTACCCGGGCCCGCCCGACAACTTTTCCAACTCGTCATCGGCCGCCGCCAGTATTTGCTCGGCGCCGTGCAGCGAGATCCATCCTTCCCCGAGGGCTCGCTGAATCGCCCCTTTTTCGGCAAGAATCATGTGCTCGCGGGCGGCTCGGATTTCCTCTTGTGCCAGCTCGGGCCGCCGCTCGTGCAGACCCTTGACCTCTTGCCCGATCTCGCCGATCTCCGCTTCGATTTCGAGCCGCAACTTTTCGAAGACCGGCTCCGAGATCAAATGCTCGTCATGGAGCTTCTCGATGTCTTCCCGGCCCGCCGTCAACGCCATGCGCCGCACCCTGATGTGGTCGTATTCGTCCTCCTCGCCCATCTTGATTCCCAACCGGCGCATCAAGGGTTGAACCGTCAACCCTTGGACGACGATCGAGAACGCCACAACCCCGAACGTCATCGCCAACACCGTCTCGCGAGCCGGGAAATCCTCGGGCAACGTCAACACCAGCGCCAACGAAACACTGCCGTGGATTCCGCCCCACACCAGCACGTGCCGCCAGGCCCACGAAATCGGCTCGGAAAGCGCGTTGCTCAGCGGCGTCAGCACATACACGGCGACTACCCGGCCGACCAGCACCGCCGCGATCGCGATGCCAATCGCCGTCCCGTGACCGATCAAGTCGAAGATATGAACCTCGATGCCGATCATCAGGAAAACGATCGAGTTGATCACGAAACCCCAGTATTCCCAAAAGCTCCACAGCGCGACGCGCGTGCGGGAGCTCATTCCCGTCTCGGCCCCGAAGTTGCCGACCATCAACCCGGCGCCAACCGTCGCGATCACGCCGGAGACATGCAGTTGCTCGGCCAGCAAAAACGACCCGTAGGCGAGAATCGTGGTGAGCATGATTTCGACGCGGGGTTCATCGATTCGTTTCGTGAGCTTGCTGACGCCGTACCCGAGCATTAGGCCCAGCGCGCCGCCGCCCAACGCGACCACCAGGAATCGCCCGATCCCGTCCGTCACGCTCAAGCTGCCCCCCGCCATGCCCGCCACCAGGATCTGGAACAACACCACCGCCGTGCCGTCGTTGAACAGACTCTCGCCCTCGACGATCACAGCGAGACGCTTGGGCGCGCCCATTTCCTTGAAAAGCGCCAGGACGGAAATCGGATCCGTCGCCGCGATCAGCACGCCGAAAACAAGAGCCGCCTGCAAGGGAATCCCGACCGCTAGGTGAACCAAGTAAGCCGCCACGAAGGCCGCCGGCAAAATGCCCACGATCGCCAACAGCACGATCGGAATCAGGTTCGCCCGCAAATGGCGAATGTGAATATTGATCCCGGCCTCGAACAACAAGCCCGGCAGGAAGACCATGAAGATCACGTCGGGCGTGAGCAGCCGCCCCGCCGACTCACCGAGCTTGTCGACGATCGGGACATGGAACAGGTCGATCAAGACCCCGCCGAAAACCAGAAAGACCGTGTAGGGGACCTTGAAGCGCGCCGTGACGATCGCGATCACCGAGGCCGCAATCAACAGCAACAGCAGGAATTCAATGAGAGTGTGGGTATTCATGGCGGGGGAGGCCGATTGGCGCCGCGCACGCGCCAGGCGTCTTACCCCTCGATTCTATCTGTTGGTCGCTCGCGGTGGATGTTTGACACACCGGCGAACCGGCGCAATTTCGCCCCAAGGGTTCTCGCGACGATTGCACGACAACTCTCGTACGGGCGACTTTGGCTCGTGATGCTTTAGGGCGCACGGCTATCTCGACATCGCGGCCCAAAGCGTTGAGAAACTCGAACAGGCGACCGAGAGAATAGTTGCCGGAGCGACCGTTCATCAGCGCGGAGACGTGCGGCTGCTGAATGCCCAGGATTTCTCCGGCTTCCGCTTGGGTAAGGCGGCGGTCCTTGATCGCCCGGTAGATTTCCAACATGAGCTTCGCCTTGAGTTGCTCGCGGTCCGCTCGCGGAAAACCTAGGTCGGCGAAGATATTACCACTGCTTTGTTCAATGCTCGTTTCCTTCGTTGTTGCCGCCATCAGTTCTGTCTCCTTTTGGGTGGCGTGCCCATCCACGCCGCGATTTCAGGCTTCTTCTCGCGACCCCGGAAACTTCGCCAGCACCAACGCCGCCGTCGTCCAAGCAGCGAAATTGTAAAACGCTTGGAAGATTTTCCATTGCCACGGCACCTGCCACCACACCGCCTCGCCGAACTCGATCATCACCACCGCCGTCAGGCCCGTCAACGCCGCGAACTTGACCTGATCGGTATAAGAAGAAAACGCCGCCGCCGACTTGGTCATCAACACCGAGATCAGCATAACCGCTACCGCCGTAAAGAAAAAGCCCGAGATCATAATCGACGGATCAACCGCCGGCCTGCCCTCGAGATTGATATGGACGAACCCCACCGGACCGGCCGCGAAAAGCCGATTCATCGTTTCCTCGTCGTGATACCTGCCCGGGACGTAATAGGTCCCTGACTCGGGGAAGTGTTCAAGCAGCGCCTTCTGCGCGGCCTCATCCCCATTGGTCTGCTTCCAAGCTGTATACGGTACAGGACTAATTCCCCAGTAAAGAAAACCCCAAAGATAAACCGCTATCGTCGCCAAGACAATGCCGATCACTCGTTGCTTCATAATGAAATTCCTCCCTGCCCCAAAAAGAGCCGCGATATCCGCCGCTCCTTTGTTCGACACAGTGTACGCCAATCGATTCGCCCCGGGGGGAGGCCGGCGGAGGGAATACAATCGGGCCCAAACATTCCGGCCGGTTCCTGTTATATACTCCGAGCAAGGACGCCCTCGGCGCGCACCGGCGAGTCAACCGGCACCCCCATGAACTGGCTCGACATCCTGATCGGCTTGGTTTTGATCGCTTCGATGTTCGGGGCCTTTCGCAACGGCCTCAGCCGCGAAGTCGTTCGCATGGCCGCGCTGATAGTGGGCATCGTCGGGGGTTTGTGGTATTACGGGCCACTCTCGGTTCTCCTCCAACCCTACATTGACAATCGTCGGCTCGCCGAATTCGCCGCCTTTATGATCTTCTTGGTAGGTTCACTGATTGCGGGCGGCATCGTCGCTTGGGCGATCGGTAAACTGATGGGCTGGACCGGGCTGCGCTGGTTCGACCGGCTGTTGGGCGTGGCTTTCGGCGCGGTTCGAGGGTTGCTGGTCAGCGCGGTGATTGTGTTGGGCGTCATCGCTTTCACTCCGTTTCCATCGTCGGAGGAGCGCGTGGCCGACTCCCGCTTGGCGCCCTTTGTGCTCCACGCCGCGCAAGTGGTCGCCGATCTGGCCCCGCAGGCTCTCGAGAGGGACTTCAGCGAGGGGTTCGACCGCGTCCGCACGGCCTGGATCGAAAACATTCCGGAATCCCAAGTCCGCCAATAACGCCGTCGAACCGTCAACGCCAAGTGAGCTTACTCGTGGAAACCGACTTTCTCATCGTGGGGGCCGGGGTGGCCGGGCTGCGGGCGGCGATTGAAGCCTCCGAAGCCGGACGCGTGCTCGTGCTCACCAAGGACCGCTTGACGGAATCGGCTTCCGAGTACGCGCAAGGCGGCATCGCGGTCGCCCTGAGCGACGACGATGAGGTGAGCCTTCACGAACAGGATACGCTCAATGCCGGGGCGGGGCTATGCGACCCCGACGCCGTTCGCACTTTGGTTGAACACGGCCCGCGCGAGATCGAACGCTTAATCGAATGGGGCGTCGAGTTCGACCGCGAGGGGACGCGCCTCGCCTTCACGCAAGAAGCGGCCCACAGCCGCCGACGGGTGCTCCACGCCCACGGTGATTCCACAGGCCGCGAAATCGCCCGGACGCTCGCTCAAAAAGCCCGCGCGATCGAGAAGATCCGTTTTCAAAGCTATTCCGCCGTGGTTGATTTGCTGATCGACGAGGGGGAGGTTCGCGGCGCGCTGGCCTGGAGCGAGGCCGACCGTCGGCTGATTCCGATCCACGCGCGGGCGGTACTTCTTGCCAGCGGCGGTTTGGGCTGCGTGTACCGCGAGACGACGAATCCCGATGTCGCCACCGGTGACGGGGTAGCAATGGCGTTTCGGGCGGGCGCCGAGATCGCCGACATGGAGATGATCCAATTTCACCCGACGGCGTTGTTTCTGGAAGGTGCGCCGTGCTTCTTGCTTTCCGAAGCCTTGCGAGGCGAAGGAGCGTACCTGAGAAACAGCGCTGGCAAGCGATTCATGGGGCGCTACGACGAGCGCGAAGAGTTGGCGCCCCGCGACATCGTCTCGCGAGCGATTGTGGCCGAGTTGCACCGTACGCAATCGGGTCCGGTGTACTTGGATCTGACGCATCTGGATCCGGAATTCGTCCCGCGTCGTTTTCCGCGGATCTGCGAAACCTGCCGGCATTACGGTGTCGATCTGACGCGCCAGCCGGTGCCGGTGCACCCGGCCGCGCATTACGCGATGGGAGGCGTCGCGACAGACGGCGAGGGGGCGACCGGCATTGCCGGTCTTTTCGCGGCCGGGGAAGCGGCGTGTACGGGAGTTCATGGAGCCAATCGGCTGGCCAGCAACTCGCTGCTCGAAGGGTTGGTGTACGGCGCGAGGGCCGGGCGGAGCCTGACGAGTCGGGCGGGAGCGTCGCTCCGGCATCCGGCGCTTCCCGAGATGCCGACACCCCAGCCCTTGCCGGCCAACGCCGTTTTCGAGTTGCGTCGGTTGGCCTGGCGGCGTGCCGGGATCACGCGGTCGGGGGAAGGTCTGCGAGCGGGATTGGAGGAACTTGACCGGCTTCGAGGGGCATTCGACAAGGGCTTGGCGCGCAACAGCCGTCAAGGGTTCGAAGCCGATAACATGTACCAGGTCGTTTCGCTGATCACACGGGCGGCGCTGGCGCGTGAGGAAAGCCGCGGTTGTCACTATCGGTCCGATTTCCCGGAAAAGAGCGCCGAGTTTGAAAAGCACTCGCGGGTTTCGAAAAGTTCCGACGTAAGCTTCCGCGCGGATTCGGCGGAATCTAGGGCTCGCCCCGCGTAACCTCATCCCATGCTTAGCCGGCTCTTTCAATGGACGACCCCCGCCCGGCGCATTGACCAAGACGAGCTGCTCGACCTCGAAGAGGGGTCCCACCGAGAGGTTGTTCGCAGCCTTCGCGATCTTGAGCGCATCAATCGCTACCTGGGCGGAAAGGCGTTCATGCGTCGCCACGTCTTCCCGCTGCTCGACGAAGCCGACGCGGCGCGACCTTTGCGTATTCTCGATATCGCTTGTGGATCGGCCGTCTGCGCCCGCTGGATCGCCGACCGGGCGCGCCGCCGGGGGCGGAAAGTGGAGATTGTGGCGCTTGACCGAAGCTCGCGGCATTTGAAGATTGCTCGCGCGGAGATCGCACGCCGAGGCACCGACAGCTATCCGGAGATCACCTTGTTGCGCGCCGATGCCGGATGTCTTCCGTTTCAATCCGGGGCGTTTGACTTGGTCGTTTCGACATTGTTTCTGCACCATCTCTCGCCCCCGGATTTGGAGGGGATGATGCGGGCCTGGTCGCGGGTTTGCCGCGGTCGGCTACTGCTCAACGACCTTGTGCGCGATTGGGTCCCCTATTATTTCTTCCTGGCCGCCCGACCGCTCTTCGCGCGCAGTCGATTGACACGCCATGACGGGCGGGTGTCGCTGTTGCGGGCCTATACGCGGGCCGAAATGAGCGCGATCATCGAGCGAGCCGGCGTGGGGGCGGCCGGCATCCACCGCGATTGGCGCTATTATCGAATGACCCTGGTCGCGGAGGGGCGCGCCCCTGAGGAAGTTGATGCAGCGAAAGATTGAAACCGAGGTTGCGGTCATCGGTGCCGGCGCGGCGGGCTGCGCGGCGGCTTTGGCGCTCGGACGAACCGGGGTGAGAGCGACGCTGGTCGAAAGAGGCGCGGCGCGGCGCGATCGATTCTGCGGCGAATTCATCTCGGGCGAGGCGCGGACGGCGCTCACGGAGTTGGGCATTTTGAAATCGGTCGAGGCGCTCGGCCCGACGCCGATCGCTAGGGTTCGAATGCTGTCGCGGGGGGGGCGGCAATTTGAGCTCCCACTGGGTGCGCGAGGATGGGGCCTCAGCCGCCGCGCTCTCGACGGCGCGCTGCTCGACGAAGCGCTCTCGCGCGGCGTTCAGCTGATCGAACACTCGGGAGTGGAGGACCTCTCGGGCGACGCGCGCCAAGGCTATCGACTGCGATTGGGCGGTGCTGCTTCGGGAACCGAAATTCGTTGCCGCGCCGTGATCGGAGCGCACGGCAAGGCCTCGCAAATCGACCGCTTGCTGGGTCGGCCGTTCGTTCACCGGCCGAGCCGCTACGTCGGTGTCAAATGCCGTTTCGAGGGTGCGGATCGCGGGGATCGGGTGGAGTTATACCTGTTTCCCGGCGGCTATTGCGGCGTCGTCGGCATCGAGCAAGGCCAAACGAATGTCTGCTTGCTGGCCCGCCGCGAAGTGCCGACCGCGTGCGGCGGCCGTCCGATGGCGGTAATCGAGTCCGTCGCGCGCCATAACAGCGCCTTCCGGGAATGGTTCCCGCGCGCGCGGCCGATCGAGGAAACCTTGATGAGCATCGGGCAAGTCCCTTTCGGGCCGAAGCGTCGCGTTGAGCGCGGCGTCTTCATGGCCGGCGACAGCGCGGGTGTTCCGCCGCCGTTCTTGGGCGTCGGCGTGGCGGCGGCGCTAAGGTCGGGCTTGCGCTGCGGAGAGACCGTGGCTGCCTGGTTGAGCGGTGATCTCGACGCCGACGAGGCGGCGGCCCGATACGATAAGTGGTGGCGGTCTCGTTTTACCAAGACCGCCCGCTGGGGAGGATGCGCGTCGGCGCTGCTGTGTCGGCCGGCGGTGGGCGCGGGCGCGATTCACGCCCTGCAATGGATTCCGGCGGCGGGGCGCCTGTTTTACTCGAAAACGCGAACAGCTCCTCGCGAGGTTTGGCGCGAGGGCGCGGCGGGAGTGAGCGACCACGATAAGGATGCATTGTCCTAAGCGAGGGTCGAATCAGGGCGGAGTGGTGTATGGGCAGGCCTGGAGACCGGCCCCACTGCCTTCGTCGAAATTCGAGCCGGGCGGGCGGGGTCCGCGGGTCGTGCTGTTCGCAAATGAAGAAACTCAATTCCGGAACCGTGGAAGTTCTTTCCCCCGGTGCCGACGCCTCGGCCTGCCGCGTCGTCCTGTTTGACTTCGACGGGACACTGTCGTTGATTCGCGCCGGGTGGGTCGACGTCATGGTGCCGATGATGGTCGGGTTCTTGTCCGAACTCGATAGCGGGGAATCGGAAGCGCGGCTCCGGACGGTGGTCGAAGAGTTTGTCTCGCGCCTGACAGGCCGCCAAACGATTTACCAGATGATCGAGCTGACCGAGCAGATCCGTTTGCGCGGCGGTGTTCCGCTTGACGCGTTGGAGTACAAGCACATCTACCTTGAGCGGCTCGGTGAGCGGATCAAAGACCGCGTCGAAGGCCTGCGCTCGGGGGCGGTGTCGGCCGACGCATTGATGGTTCCCGGCTCGCGCCCGCTACTCGACGCCCTCAAGCAACGCGGCATGCGGCTTTATCTCGCCAGCGGCACCGACGAGCCTTATATGAAGGCGGAGGCGGAACTGTTGCAGGTCGATTCCTATTTCGGCGGCGGTATCTACGGAGCCCTCGACGACTACAAGAGCTTCTCGAAGAGGATGCTGATCGAGCGCATTCTGCGTGAAAGCGACTTCGACGGCGAGGAGTTCCTAGCCTTCGGCGACGGCTACGTGGAAATCGAAAATGTTAAGGAAGTGGGCGGCCGCGCGGTGGGCGCGGCGACCGACGAACCCGCTTGCGAGCAAGTCGATCCGGTCAAGAGAGAGCGGCTTGCCGCGGCCGGCGCCGATTGGATCGTTCCCAATTACAATAAGCTTGACGAGTTGCTCGGCGTTCTTTTTCCCTCGTGATTTCCGTGAAACTCTTCTCGTAGCCCAACCTGGCTCATGAAGTCGAAATACCCCGTTTTCGATCGTTCGAAACTCCGTCTGCGTCCGCTCGCCGAACGCAACCACGACATGGACGCCGACTACGTCCTGCCGCTCGACGCGGCCGTGGATTTCGAACATCCGCATCTGGAAACCGTCGTCCGCGCCACTCGTGAAGCTCGCGACCGCGGCGCGGCGCGCATTCTGATGATGGGCGCGCATGTCATCAAGATGGGTGTCTCACGCCACCTCATCGACCTGCTCGAAAAAGGCGTCCTGACGCACATTGCCGTGAACGGCGCGGGTGCGATCCACGATTACGAGCTGGCCCGCATTGGAGCAACGACGGAAAGCGTCGCGCACTATATTCGAGACGGGGAATTCGGCCTCTGGGAGGAGACCGGCCTACTCAATAACTGGGTGCAAGAGGCGGCCGATCTCGGGCTGGGGTTCGGCGAAAACGTCGGCCGCCGGATCGCCGAAAGCAACTACCCCTACAAAGACCTCAGCATTTTCGCGGCGGCCTATCGGCTGTCGATTCCGGTGACGGTCCACGTCGGCATCGGGTACGACATCATTCACGAGCATCCCAATTGTGACGGCGGGGCGTTGGGGGCGTCGAGTTACCGCGATTTCCTGATTTTCACGCGCGCCGTCGAGGCGTTGGAGGGCGGCGTGATGCTGAACTTCGGTTCGGCGATCATGGGTCCCGAGGTCTATTTGAAAGCGCTGTCGATGGCGCGCAATGTCGCCCGCCGCGAGGACCGCGAGATCAGGGACTTCACGACCGCGGTCTTTGATCTGGTGCCGATCGAAGGGGATTATCACAAAGAGCTGCCGAAGACCGACCCCGGCTACTATTTCCGCCCGCACAAGACGATACTTGTTCGTACGGTGGCCGACGGCGGAAAGAGCTATTACTTGTGTGGCGACCATCGTCGGGCGCTGCCCGCGTTCCACGCCGCTATCGTGGGTGGGCGGTAGTGAACTGGACGCCCGTCATTGACGAATTCAAGCGCCGTCATGTCTTGGTGGTGGGCGACATTTGCTTGGATCGCTGGTGCCGCTACGACCCTTCCGCGCGCGAGCCTTCTCGCGAGACCGGCATTCCTCGGATCGGAATCGTCCGCTCCCAAGTCACGCCGGGCGCCGGCGGCACGGTCGCGAACAACCTGGCGGCGCTCGGGGCCGGAAAGGTTGCAGTGCTTGGAGCCATCGGCCAAGACGGATTCGGTTTCGAGCTGGAGCGGGCTTTGGCGCGCCGCAAGATCGACTACCGCCCCTTGGTGGCCTCGCCGCGCATGCAGACCTTCACGTACACGAAAGTCATCAACACCGACAACGACGGCGAGGACCAACCCCGCCTCGACTTCATCAACACCGAGCCGCTGCCCGACGAGGTTGAGGATCAGCTCATCGCCAACTTCCATACCTGCTACGAGCACTTCGATGTGATCATGGTCGCCGACCAAGCGGAAACCGACCAGGGAGGCGTCATCAGCGACGCCTTTCGAGAGGTCATCTCCGACGTCGCCGAGCGAAATCCCGAAAAGATCGTGGTGGTCGATTCGCGCAACCGCATCGAGCAATTCCGAAACGTCATCGCGAAACCGAACATCGACGAGGCAACGGCCGCATGCCGACGAACCTTTGGGACAGTTGACTTGCCGCGCTTACGCAACACCATCGGGAGATGCCCGCTCGTGGTCACTCGAGGCGCCGAGGGCGCGCTGCTGGTGGAGGACGAAGGCTTGCGGGAGATTCCGGTCGAGACAATCGATAAACCGGTGGATATCTGCGGCGCGGGCGACAGTTTCGCCGCCGGCATGGCCCTGGTGTTGGGTTCGGGCGGCGACGTGGAGACGGCGATCCGTTTCGGCGGCTTGGTATCGAGCGTCACTATCATGAAAAGAGGCACCGGCACGGCAAAGCCCGAGGAGGTCTTGGCCCGAGCCGACGCCGCGGGTGCTTAACGAAGCTACGAATACCGCGCGGTGGGGCAGGTCGGCCTTTATCTCGATACGGTGTAGCCGCGAAGCGGCGACTGGAATTTAGCCTGGGGTGGAGCCGGAACGGCGGAACCCTAGGTATGAAGTTAAACCCGAGCGAGCCCTGAAAGGGCGGCGGGAACCACTTGGCCGCGTTTCGGCGGCCGCACAACCAACACCATGAGTTTCCCTATCGAATACAAATCGAAACTTCTTGCCGCCCTCGACACGATCGACACCACCAAGGTCGACCAAGCCATCGAAGCCTTCCGTAAGGCCCGCGACGAAGATCGCCAAATCTTCGTCTTCGGCAATGGAGGCAGCGCCGCCACAGCGAACCATTTCGCCTGCGACATCGTCAAGGGCGCCAGCTACGGGCGCGAGAAACGCTTCAGGATCATGGCGTTAAGTGAACAGGTCCCGACCATGACCGCCTACTCGAACGATGTCGGCTATGACGTCATTTTTCTCGAGCAGCTGCGGAACTTCGCCCGCCCGGGCGATATCGTGATGGCCCTCAGCGGCAGCGGCAATTCGCCCAATGTCGTACGCGCCATCGAACACGCTAACGAGATCGGCTGCTACACGATCGGCTTAAGCGGCTGCGACGGCGGCAAGCTGGGCGAGATGGCGAAACTCAACGTCCACGTTGCCGACCACCACATGGGCCGCGCCGAAGACGGCCACATGATCATCTGCCACATGATCGCCTACCACTTCATGGATCACGAAAAAAGCGCTTGACGGGCTGTGCCGGGGCCGGGCCGGTCGGAACCCGCGATTCGCTTGCGGCCTCAATTGGGGCGCGTGTGTTACGTTTGGAGGTTCATCCAATCCTCTTTCCAAATGGGCCTGCTTCATGAAACTCACGTTCTACCAAAAACCCAGTTGAACCACCTGCCGCAAAGCAAGAAGTTTCTTGCTCGACCAAGGCGCGGAACTGCGGTTCGTCGACCTGAATAAGGGATTGAGTGTCGAAGAACTCGAACAACTAATCGGCCGTCGCGATTACCGCGAGTTCCTCAACACCCGCAACGCGCTCTATCGCGAGATGGGGATGAAGACCAATCCCCCGCCCCGCGCCGAAACGCTGCGGCTGATGTCGGAGAATCCGAATCTCATCCGCCGTCCCCTCATCAAGAAGGGCGGCAAAGTCATCGTCGGCTTTGACCCGGCTGATTGGAGCGGATAGCTCGCGACAATCCCGCATCGTCGAAGCCGGCATCGGCAGTTTGTCGCGGTATTGCAGTTGGTATCCGCGAGCGAGTAGAACGCTCCCACCACCTCCCTTGGGGCTCAGGGCCTTCATCCCATACCGCTTACTAACGTGCGCGGCTCGGTTTGCGGCGCGCCGTCTTGAAAAAGGGTCTTGCTCGTCGAGGAGCGACCGACGAACATTTTTTCCGTTCATTCGTTCTTGTTGTTAACGCCGCGCCTGCTGCCGGCGTTATAGAGCTTGAAATCGGATACGCACCAATGCACGGCGGCTCGGGCGCGGCCGCGGCCGCGGCCAAGCTCGACGCGCACAGGAGGCTAACATGGACCACATGGCCGAAATACTAATTCCGCTCGCCGGATGCACCATGATCGTACTGATCGTGTTCTTTTCGATCAGGCTGCGGCAAGCCAGGGTTCAATCACGAACGGAACTCCATAAGCACTTGCTCGACAAATTTAGCTCGGGAGGGGAACTAACGACGTTTCTCGAAAGCGAGGGCGGCAAGAAAATGCTGGCGGACCTGGGGTCGGAACGCATCGATCCCCGCGAAAGCTGGCTCAAGAGCTTGCGAACCGGAATTGTACTAGCCTTCTTGGGGCTCGGACTGTCCGTGCTGACAGAGGAGTTCGGTGCCGATGAGGACCTCATCGTTCCGGGCGGCGTTTGCCTGGCCCTCGGTCTGGGCTTTGTCGTCGCGGCGATCACGACGCGGCTCCTGACGAGGAGCGACGACAAGCAGGAGACGGAACCCGACGCCGCGGCCCCAAGTGGACACGGCATGTAGCACGAAGCACGCCGGCGCATCGACGCCGGCGGACAAACCAACCGGCCCCGCCGCTACCGATGCACTTGACGGAAACAGCACTGCCCTTGTCGCTGCCCGACGCCGAGGGGACGACGGCGGAAGCCGCCGCACTGATGGACGAAACCGCCTTCCGCGTTTTCTACGAGCAAACCGCGCCCGGCTTGCACGCCTATCTTGCGCGCGCGCACAATCCGACCGCGGCCGACGACCTTCTTCAAGACACCTTCATTCGCTACCTGCGCGCGGCCCCCGCCGACCTCGGGCCGGCGCAATCGAAAGCCTATCTCTATCGCATTGCGAGTCGCCTGATCATCGATCACGCTCGCCGCCTCGACCGCGAACGACGCCGAAATTGGAAGGATCTTATTTCGGGTCGAACGGCACAACCCTCCATCGAGCTAAGCAGTGACGTCGCTCGCCTATTCGGCCGCCTCAAGCCGCGCCGGCGCGCTCTACTGTGGTTGGCTTATGTCGAGGGCTTCGATCATGGCGAGATTGCCGAGGCACTGGGAATCAGCGAAAGCAGCGTCCGCGTGCTGTTGTTTCGGGCACGCCGCGGTATGGCGGCCTTGTTGAAGGAAGCCGGGTTCGCCGAACGACCAACGCGGGAATCCGATTCGGGAAGCGGGTCCGGCGGAAACGGAGAATAATCAAGGAATGAAGAGACGGTCTTGCAGGCACGAAATCGAAGCGGCCCATGCGGCACGCGGCGGTCTGTGGTCCGCCGATTTGGAGCGGCATGTCGCCGACTGCGACGTTTGCCGGGAAACAGTTCTCGTGAGCGGAGCTGTTGCCTCGCTCGCCCCGCGGCCCGTCGTGTTGCCCGATCCCGAGCTGATCCGACTCAAGGCCCAATTGATCGCTCGGCGAGAGGCCGAAGTGAAGAAATCGCGACGCTTCGTCATGTACCAGATCGCCCCGCATGCTTTCGCCTGCGCGGCGGGCGGCGCTTGGCTGATTTGGAACCGTTCCGCCGCGGCGTCGCTTCTTGACGGCATCCTATCGAAGCTGTCGCTCAGCGACGCGCTTCTTGCCGGCGGGTCATTGTTTCCGCGGGTCGAGAGCTTCGACCCTTTCACGTTGTCGGCGGTTCTGATCGGCCTGGCAGTCTTCACCGCGCTTGTCGCGCTCGAACCGCTATCGGCGTCGGATTGACCGACCGCCGTCACTCCAAACGAAAACTGATGTCCGCGGCCGGGGCCGAGTGGGTTAGGGCGCCGACGGAGATGAAATCCGGGCCGGCCTCGGCGTATTCGCGCACGTTTTCGAGCGTGATGCCGCCCGAGACTTCGACCTCGGCGCGGCCGGCGACGCGACCCATGCCGCGGTAAACCTCGCCGGGGGTGAAGTTATCGAGCAGGACGTGCTTGGCGCCGGCCGCCATGGCCTCTTCGAGTTCGCCGAAGCTGCGTACTTCCACCTCAATCGGCAGCGGTTGTGTCCGCGCCTTTTCGAGCGCCTGGCTGACGCCGCCGGCGACTGTGATGTGGTTGTTCTTGATCAGCACCGCGTCAAAAAGTCCGGAGCGATGGTTCGAGGCGCCCCCGGCCCGCACCGCGAGTTTTTCGAGACGTCGCAGCCCGGGCGTCGTCTTGCGCGTGTCGAGGATCACGCAGCCGGTGCCGTCGACGGCTTCGACAAACCGCCGCGCCATAGCGGCGATGCCGCTGAGCCGCTGTAGAAAGTTGAGCGCCGTCCGCTCGATCGTCAGCAGTCGTTGCGCCGAGCCGCGAACACGAGCGAAAACCGCTTCCGCCTCGACCGACTCCCCGTCTTGGCGGAGCACTTCGAGCTCTTCCTGCTCATAGAGAAGGGGCAGCAGCTCCACGCCCGCCACAACCATCGCCTCACGGGCCAAGAAGAAGCCGCTTGCGGCGGCATCGGCCGGCACGCAGGCCTCGGTCGTCACATCACCCGACCCTATATCCTCGGCCAACGCGCGGCGGACCGCCTCGACAATTTCAGGGTGTCGCCAATCGGAGGCGTCCGGTTGCATTGTGGTTGCCATATAAGAAAGCGCTTTCTTGAGATGTCGGATTTTCTTGAGAACGTCGCCTACTTCGGCGAGACTTCAGCTTAGCCCGCTTTTCTCACCGTGTGGCGAGGCAAAGTGCAGGAGAGGCCCGTCAATACGATGAGCAAACCGAGCAAGCGCAACGAAGTAATGGCGGGCCTATCGTGTGCTTTGCCCGGCAGGCGATGAGGAATGCGGGCTCTAGTCAATCGCCGCGAGAGACGCGCTTCGAAGCCGGCGCTGTCGGAGGTCGACGGTCGGTTCGCGGGTGCGTAGGCCGCCGATTCTCGACGATTTGACACAATAGAAATTCGCGCTTCCCGCCGTCGGCGGGACGATCACAACGCGGAAAGGCGCCGTCGTGCGCCCGCATTCCCGGCGCAAGGAGTCTCACCGATTGATTAAGAATGCTGTTGTCCCCGTAGCCGGCATTGGCACGCGCTTGCTGCCGGCCACGAAATCACAACCAAAGGAAATGCTGCCGGTCGGCAAGAAGCCGATTGTGCAGTACGTCGTCGAAGAACTCGCGCGCTCGGGCTGCGAGCAAATTCTGTTCGTCACCGGCCGCGGTAAGGACTCGATCGAAAACCACTTCGATCATAATCCCGACCTGGCTGAATCGCTGCGCCGCGCCGCCAAGGACGATTTACTCGAGGAGCTGGCTTTCGAAAACATCGATGTTCATTACCTCTATACGCGCCAAAGCGTGCAACGCGGCCTCGGCGACGCCATCCTTTGCGGCGAGCCCTTCGCCGGCGACGACCCCTTTGTGGTCGCTCTGGGCGATTCGATCATCGGCCTTAACGGAACCTCCTCGATCTGTAGTCGCTTGGCCGAAGCTTATGAGGACAGTCAAGCCGCGGCCGTGATCGGCGTGGAACAGGTGTCCCCCGACCAGGTGGGTTTCTACGGTGTCGTGAAGCCCGAATCCAGTGGTGATGTGTTCGACATCAGCGACGTGGTCGAAAAGCCGTCGCCCGCCGATGCACCGAGCGATCTCGCCATTGCCGGGCGCTATGTCTTTTCGCCGATGATTTTCGAAATGCTGCGGCGGGTCGAACCCGATGCCCACCAGGAAATCCAGCTGACCGACGCCGTTCGGATGCTTTGCGAATCGGGCGAGCGCGTGATGGGGGTCAAGTTGCCCCCCGGCGAAAAGCGCTATGACATCGGGAATTTCGGCAGCTATTTCAAGACCTTTGTCGAGTTTGCTCTGGCCGACCCGTTATATGGACCGGGATTGAGGAAGAAGCTGGACGAGCTGCTGTAGCGGCGCGTTGGCGCCCTATCGGCACCGCGGGCGCTTGGCCGGCGACGTCTGTATCTCGAAGGGAGAATTCTCAGCAAGCATTGCTGCCGCCCCCTCGGCCGCGAAGCGGCGGCCCGCGAACCTATGCCGTTTCTCGTTCTGCGTGCTGGAATAGCTAATCCCCTCAGCCGCGAAGCGGCGGCGGGAACCGTAGCCCGGGGTGGAGCGAAGCGGAACCCTGGGTTGTCCCGCCATCACGCGGCGAGCCCTGAAAGGGCGGCGGGAGCTCTCGCTCCTCCATTTTCCTAGCCGTATTATGAAACCGGCGCTTTCATGGAAACCGACCGCACCCGATTCCGCCGCGGGTCCTTACGGTCGCGGCTCGGTTTGACTCGTTGAGACGATCAGCGTGAGGCCTTTGCCGGATTCGACTCGCACGGTTGAACCGGCGGGAGCCGTTTGCCCCGGGTCGCCGAGGCGGGCCCTCCAGAGTTCGCCGCGGATCCGGATTAACCCATCCGGGTTGAGATCCTCCTGAGTAACCGCGCTGAGTCCGACAAGCTGTTCGACCCCGGTCTTTACGTCGGGATCGTAGGCGTGCCGTAGGAACGGGAATAGGACGGCATCCTTCACAACGAGTAGAATCATGATCGCGCCCGCCGCCCACACCGGAAGCTCGAACGACTGATGAAAACCGTAGAGCACCGCCGCCGTGACGATCCAACCAGGCAATTGAAAAAGCCAATAGCGCGTTGATGCTTTCATTCGTGAGGTGGAACGGGTTCGCCCAGCGTCAGCGGGCAAGCAGCCCCTCCGGCCCCTGGACAACGTCATTGAGGTACCGGATCTGCTCCATCAAGAAATCGAAATTCCCGAATGGCTCGTGGCTCGCGCGGGCCCAGTAGACGCGTCCTTCCTTGTCGATGAGGACGGTCGCGGGAATGGGCTTCTCCTCGAAGTCGTCGTAGGCTTTGAAACTCTTGGCCGCGGTAAGGTCGCGGTCGACAAGAATCCCAGCCTCCCGCGCTGCTTCACCGAGAGTCTCGGCAAGATCCGCCGTCTTACCGTTGCTCACAAAGACAAGGGCGGTTTCCGAGTTATCGAGATCTTCTCCGCGGCCGGCAAATTGTTTGAGCTGCTTTGAGCACGCGGCGCACTCCCCGCCGGGGTGAAACACCAGGACAACGTTCTTCCCTCGATAGGACCGGAGATGAACGGCTTTACCGTCGCCATCCACAAAGTCTACGTCCGGCACCGGGTTCGGAAGCCAACGGTCCGACCCAAGATGCTGTTGCGAAACGCTGCTATACGGACGCTGCTCTCGTTTGCCGGCGGTTTTTGGCTCTTGGGTTAAACCGAGCTTTTGCGCGGCGGCCTTGGCCCGCTCCAGCTCGGCCAACCCGGGCTCGGCGTCGGACCACACGAATAACAACCGCGAGTAGGCCTCTTGAGCCTCTTCACGCTGCCCGAGGGCGACGTGCGCCTCCACCAATCCGGCCCAGGCGAACCCGTCGTTCGGTACGATCTCCAAAGCCTTTTCGAATGCCCTGACCGCGAGGGCCGGGCTCCCATTTTCGAGATAGACCTTGCCCAAAACGTTGTAGAGAACACGAGGATGGCGCGGCGGGTCGTTGATTCGCTCGCGTTGCTTGCCCTCGCGATCCGCGGCTTCGCCGAGCGCGGTCAGCCCTTCGAGTGTCTTGCCGCCGGCAAGCAGCAGCAGCGCTCTGATCTCCAGCGCTTGCACCTCATGGGATTGCCGCGGCTCTCTATTCTCGGCGATCTCTTTCGCGAGGTCGATATGCTCTTCGGCGCTCCTTTCGGCTGCGTGCCGGTCGCCCAGCCCAAGATGAGCCAGCGTCTCGGCGTGCTTACGGGGAACCTTCAGCGCAATGTCGTCCTTCCCCGGCAACCAATCGAGAGCGAGAATTTCTTCCCAGCGTTCGAATTTCACGAGCGCCAAGAGCAGGGTCAGCACGCCATTTTCCTGGGGACTTCTTCGCGTCCAGGACGGCTTCTCGATCGCCGGCGCCGCCAGCAAATCTTTCGCTCCTCGGATGGCGGCCTCGGGCATCCCCAGTTGCCCTTGCAGGTAGCTCAGGTAGGTGCGGTTGTGGACGTAATTCCATGAGTCGAAGGGCATCATGTTGTGGTCGCGCTGGTAGGCCAGCTCGACGCGATTCGCGGCATCCATCTCGATCAAGGCGCTGTGCCACATGCCGATACCGCTGAACGCATGCCCCGGCATGTGTCGCGTATGCCCTGACTTTGTCGTGATCCCCGGGAGTCGACGCGAACTGTCGAGGATGTGCTCGGACCGACGGTCTCTGTAGTTATGGATGCGGTAATGATGAGCTCCGGGATGGTCGGGTTCGGCTTCGAGGATCTGTTGCAGCACCAACTCCGCGGCATAACGACCCGTGGCTTCGCCCCAATAGAGAGCCTTGGCCTCGACATCATCGGGGTAGGCGAGAATGATGTTTTCCAAGCTTCGGCTGAACTCAGCCGTCTTACGGGTTCGCTCGCCTTCGTCGGCATCGGGCGGCAACGGCCGGGAACGCTCAGCCCATGCTTCGATGTAGAGCCGCTCTCGCTCGCTGACTCCGTCCTTTCGTTTCGATGCTTCCCGCAGCAATTCTCGCTGCAGTTCGGGAGGGACCCCCGGCAGAGTGGCCAGAGCCCAGTAGCCCATCGCAAACTCGGGATCCAGTTTCAGACACCAGCGAAAGGATCGCTTCGCTTCAAACCACCAGAAGGAATGTTTCAGGGCAACGCCTTGATCAAACCATCGCTGCACATCGGGATGCGATGAGGTGACCGGAAAGTGAGCTTTCCCGATTCCCTCCATCTTCCAGGGCTTTTCGTAGGGTCCGCCCTCCATTACTTTTCGGAGCAGTTTGGTCGTAGTGGAGGGGGCGCTCTCGGATTCTTTCCGAGATTCAATAGGATCAGCCGCGTTCAAAGCGGCACAAACAAGAAAACCCGTCAAGCATAGTCCCGCGATTTGTCTCATCGGAACCTCCCATGGTTGAAACGGTCTTCGGCATTCACCCGCAAATGCTGAGAGAAGAAACGACTTTCGCTCCCGGGTGAACGTTTCCCAGTCTAACGGAACGCCATGATTGCGGTGGACGCGAACAGGGCGGGCGTGGCCCGGCCCGCGGGTTGGGCGCGCCGCTTGTTACCCGCCTGATTTGAGGAAAGCGATCAGGGCGTCGAGCTCGTCGCTTGAATACATCTCGCCGTAGCCGGCGGGCATGGAACTGGTCGGCCGGTCGGCGACGCTCTTGATTTGATCCTTGTAGAACGTGCGCAACGGAGCGGGCAGAGCCGCCGTGTCATAGAGCTGAACGCGCTCTTCGTCGCGGTGCTTTTGGATACCCGCGATCATCTTCCCGTCGGTCGCCACGACCACCGTCTGCTCGAACCCATTCGCTATCGAAGCGCCGGGGTCCGTGATGTCGCGGCGTAGATCCGCCGCCGATTTGTTCGAGGCCGCCGCCGTCAGCTCCGGACCGATCACCGCGCCTTGCGAGCCGACGCGGTGGCACATCGCGCAGCGCTTTTCGTTCGTCAAATCAAAGAAAAGCGATCGCCCGCGTTTTGCCTCGGCGGAAAGCTCGCTTGCCGCTGTTTGTTCGTCGATTTCCAATTTGCCCGAGGCCGGCTCGAACTCGCCCGTCCCTAGGCTGATGACGTAAGCGGTAACGGCCCAAATCTCCTCGCGGCTCAAAATCGCGCTCCAGCCCGGCATCGTCGTGTCGGGGATACCGTCGTGAATCACGTTGAAAAGCGCGGTCGAATTCCAATGGCGGGTTTGGAGGCGGGGGCCGCGGCCGGCCGCGCCCTCTGAACCGTGACAATAGCCCACGGCGCAGTTCTTGGCGAAAAGCGGCGCGCCCAATCCGACAAACTCAGCGTCGCGCAGATCGATCGTTTTCGTCTGCGCCGGCAATTCCACCACGCCCCACACGGCCGTGAACAGCCCCAGCGCCTCCGTCAATATGCGTCGTCGAAACTTCATCATTCTGAACCCGCCTCGGCGGAATCCTCGAAATCCGCCAATGCAAACACAAACAGCGTAGCGCCGCTTTGGAAAAACTCCGTCTCGGGCCACAGTTGCGGCAGCAGCCCGGCCACCGCTGATCCCCAACCACTCGGCGTGGCAATGTATTGCTTGCCGTCGACCGAGTAGGCGATCGGCGACCCGCGATGGCCCGAACCGGTTTGGTATGACCACAATTCCTTCCCCGTATGGGTGTCGAGTGCGAGAAAGCGTCCCTCGGCGTCGCCGGTGAAAAGCAAATCACCAGCCGTGGCAAGCTGCGAGGCCAGCAAGGGATACTTCGACTTGTAGCGCCAGTGACGCTCGCCCGTAATCGGGTCGTAAGCGCCGAGGTGCGAATGGGCCTCTCCTTTCGGCGGCGGCACGAGCTTGAACTCGCCGCCGAAGAAGCTCATCCCTTCGCGGGCTTCCTCGCGAAACGCCTTGACTTGCTGGCACCACTCGAAACCGGTCGAGTACAACCACCCGGTCTTGGGACTGTAGGCGGCGTGATTCCAACTGCGTCCGCCGGCGATCGACGGGCACAGCAGTTTCGTCTCGCCGACGATCGGTTCGTTGCGGCCGATCAGCTTGCCGTTTGCATCGATACCCTTGATCCAATTCGAGTTTTCGACCAACGACCAGGCGTTGATGAATTCCCCGGTCGCGCGGTCGAGAACCCACACATAGCCGCTCTTATGAGGCGTGACGAGCAACTTGCGCTTGGCGCCCTCGTGCATCAAGTCGAGCAGGACCAGCTCATAGGCCGAGTCGAAATCCCAAACGTCGTGAGGTACCTGCTGGTAATGCCAAACCAGCTTGCCGGTATCGGGGTTGAGCGCGACCGTGGAATCGGTATAGAGGTTGTCGCCTTCGCGATCTTCTCCGTAAAAATCGGCCGCCGGGTTGCCAACGCCCCAATAGAGCAAGTCGAGCTCGGGATCATACGAGCCCGTCAACCAGGTTGAGCCGCCGCCGTATTTCCAACTGTCGCCCTTCCAGGTCTCGTGGCCGGGTTCGCCGGGGCCGGGAATCGTCCAAAAGCGCCATGCGTGGCGTCCCGTCTCGACCTCGAAAGCATTCAAGTAGCCGCGGTGGCCCGAGTCGCCGGCGGTGACACCGATGATGACTTTGTCTTTCACCAAGAGCGGCGCGCCGGTGATGCTGCAGCCGCACTGGCCGGCGTCCTCGATCTCGACCTTCCAGACTTCGCGCCCCGTCTTGGCGTCGAGCGCGACCAAGTAGTTGTCGACCGTCCCCATGAAAACCAGGCCGTGTCCGATCGCGACGCCGCGGTTCCAGGTGCCGTAAATCGCCGGAAAGGCCGTGGGCTTGGGGTGATAGTACTGCCAGATCTTCTCACCGCTGACGGCGTCGAGCGCAAACACCCGGTTCAGAGAACCGGTGAGATACATCACCCCGTCGACAACGATGGGGGTCGCCTGCAACCCGCCGTCGACGACGCCGGTTTGAAACGACCAGACGGGAATCAATTTCTTGATGTTGCCGCGGTTGACTTGGTCGAGCTTGCTATAACGCCAAGCCGCGTACGTGCCGCTGTAGGTCAGCCAGTTTTCGGGTTCGCTCGCGGCTTGGTTCAGCCGCTCGGGCGTCACCTCGGCGGCGCGGACCGAGAGGGAAGCCGCGAGCACAATGAGAGTAATGAGCAAGATCGCGGACATCGACTGGGAAACGCGTTCCAAGAGGTTCTCCTGACGGCGGATAAGAATAAAGGGCGACGTGTCCGGACGGTAACTCGGCCGCGTCGCCCCTCGGTTCTATTGTAGACCGGCCGCCGTCAACGAACGTCCGACACCTTCATCGAAACGTCACCAATGCCCCTCTCGCCGTCCCTTTCACGGGTTCTGGCTACAACTATCTCGCTTGCGCAAGAGAGGGACATTTCCATTGGGCCTTGACGAATGGCGTTCACGCGCTGTTGAAGGGCGATGATAATGTCCCCTTGAGAGGGCGATAGAAATGTCCCCTAATCTAAGGCTCCGAAGGAGGAGCCTAGATTGGAGAGGACATGGATGAACGACAAGGAATTGAGACGGGGCGAGGTACTGGGCCGGGTGAAGCGAGGCGAGTTGAAGCTGAGCGAGGCGGCGCGGATACTCGATATCAGTTATCGCCAGACCAAGCGGATCTGGAGGCGCTACAGCGCGGGAGGGACAAAAGCATTGAAGCACGGCAACGTGGGCCGGGTATCGAACCGCGCCAAGCCGGCGGAAGTTCGCAAGCGAGTGCTGCAACTGGTGCGCGAACACTACTCCGGCGAGCCGCACGAGCGCTTCGGGCCGACGCTGGCGGCCGAGCATTTGTGGACAGACCACGATCTGAAACTATCGGTGCGAACACTGCGGCTCTGGATGCTCGCCGAGGGCCTGTGGAGCCGCCGCCGCAAGCGCCGGCCGCATCGCTCGCGGCGGCGGCGTAAAGCGCACTTGGGCGAGCTGATCCAGGTCGACGGTTCGCACCACGAGTGGCTCGAAGCGCGCGGGCGGAAAGGTTGCCTGATGAACTTCGTCGACGATGCGACCGGTCTGGCGCTGTGCCGTTTCTCGAGCGAGGAAACGACTTGGGCGGCGGCCGATCTGCTCGAAGCCTGGGTGCGTCAATACGGCGTTCCGAAGGCGTTGTATTGCGACTGGAAGAACGTCTACAAGCGCCGGCCAACGTCGCGTGAAGCGCTGGAAGGCATCGAGCCCGAGACGCAGTTCGGACGCATGTGCGCCAAGCTCGGCATTGGTATCATCGCCGCTTCGTCACCGCAAGCGAAGGGCCGCGTGGAGCGCCATCACGGCACCCATCAAGACCGCCTGATCAAGAAGATGCGGCTCAAAGGCATTGCCGATTACGAGGCGGCGAACCGCTATCTCGACGAGCAGTATCTGCCAGAGCACAACGCCAAGTTCGCCTCTGAGCCGTCAGCGGGAGCGGACTTTCATCGGCGCTTATCGAAGCGTTTGGACTTGAAGTGGGTGTTTTGCTTGGAGGGAGAGCGGGTGGTGTCCAACGACCTGGTGGTACGTTTCGAGAACCGTTTTCCGCAGTTGAAACCGCAGCGCAATCAGGCTCTGGGCGCAGGCGCGAGAGTAACCGTGCAGCAAGCGCGCGAGGGCGAGTTGCGGGTGGTGTTCGAGGGGAAAACGGTGGCGTTCGACGAGATCGCCAAGCCGCTCCCCAAGGTGCGGCCGGAGCCGAAACCGCGCCTGGCGCCGCAGCCGCGCACACCGCCGGCGAATCACCCTTGGCGCGCGCCGTTGAAGCCGAAAAAACGGGCGGCGACCGCGTGAAGAGGGCTGTGGAAATGACGGGGCCGTGGAAAACGAGGAAAACCCTCGGCAGCCGACGAGGAGCTTCGAACCTCATCGCTCGGGTTTCCCACGTTTCCCCCAGCCCCTTGGAAATCGCTGTGCGATTCCCACATTCCCACAAGCCCCTACGACTACTATCCTTTTACTTAAAAGGGGACATTTCTACCGGGCTAACCAAGGGGACATTTCTATCGCCCTACCGAGGGGGACATTTCTATCGCCTCTTGACAAATGGCGTTCACGCGCTTGCGGGGCGCGCGCCGCTTTCGCTATGCTGTGCCCTTCCAACATTCACCGCGCTTCCATGTTGGCTCAATCGGATACGAAGGACGTTCCTCATGAACGTTTCGGCGAGCGGTTGGATGCTGGGCGTAACGCATCGCGGTAGTCGGCGGAAAGGCTCTCCATTCGCCGCCCTTTCGGGACCGCGACGTCCGCGTCACGACGACACGTAATTCGGCGACACGGACGATGAACCTGCTTGCGATCGACACCACGAACCGTTCCGGCGGCATCGCTCTGGCTCGTGACGGTGAGGTTCTCGAAGTCGTCTCGATCGAGGCGCCGGATGGTTTCGGCTCGGTGATCTACCCCGCGATCGACGCCCTGCTTGGCCGGGCCGGATTGACTCTCCAAGACATCGACGGCTACGCGGCGGCCGCCGGCCCGGGGTCGTTCACGGGGATTCGCGTGGGGTTGAGCGTCGTCAAGTCGCTGGCCGAGGTCCATGGGAAAAAGGTCGCGTCGGTTTCGAACCTACGCGCCTTGGCCTTCGCGGGCGCCGGAAAGTACCGCGCCGCCGTGATGGACGCGCGGCGGGGAGAAGTCTACGCCGGGGTCTACGACGATCGTGGGCGTCGGGTGATCGACGAGGCGGTTAGCGCCTGGCGGAGTTTTCTGGTTTCGTTGGGCGATCGTGCGGTGACTTTCGTATCGCTTGACGCGAGCTTGTTCGAAGAGGGGGGGGTGGCGGAGTTGTCGCCAACAGGGAGCAGCCATGGGAAAAGAATCGTCGTTGCCGAGCAACCGCTTGCGGCGGCGGTTGCGGGGTCGGCGTGCTCGATGTTCGAGGAAGGTCGGGTGCTGGTCCCCGAGGCAGTTGATGCGAATTACATCCGGCGTCCCGATGCCGAATTGAAATGGAAGGACCCCGATTGACCTCACTGGGGCAGGTCTCCAGGCCCGCGCCCCGGCTCGCGACGCGCCGCTGGAGCGGCCGGCATCGCGTAGCTTAAGCTTCCCAACCCCGTTGAGAGGCTTCCGGAATGCGGCTTACCAGATCGGCGAGTTCGTTGCGGTTTTCCGCGCCGATCGTGAAGCAATCGACGCAGTCGAGCGCGAGAACGTGGGAAAGAGCCTCGCTGACGCGGTTGCGCATCACGCCTTCGCCGAGAATCTTCATGCCGATCACGCCCTTGCCGGCGCGCTTCATCTCTTTGAGCACGCTGATCACCGTGGCCGGGTCGGCGTCCATCTTTTCGCCCAAGGCATTAACACGGGCCAGATCGACGTGGACCCAGGGAGTGCGAGCCGCCGTCCGCAGGGCCGGCAGTGAGTGGCAAGAGACGCCGTGAGTGCGGATGATGCCCTTTTCGCGTGCCTCCGAGAGCACGTCCATCGCGCCTCGGCGTTGCTCGGGCCAATTCGCGTCCCGCATGGCGTGAAGTAGGACGATATCGATGTAGTCGGTGCCCAGCTCCTGACGGTAGCGGTCGAGGTCCTTGCGCATCTGATCGGCGGTGCGGGCGTGGGTCTTGGTAAGGATCGTGACGCCTTCGCGCGGAACATTCTCGAGAGCCCCTTTCAAATGGGGATGGCTGCCGTATTGGTCCGCGGAATCCCAGAACGTGACGCCGTTGTCGTAGCCGTACCAATAGAGGTCGGCCATGCCGCCCAGGCCGAGTTGGCGGGTTTGATTCGACGCTCCGCCGAAGCCGCTGGTGCCGGTGCCCATGGCCAGACGCGACAGCTTGACTTTGTCAGGTCCGAGATAGACGACGTCGTTGGCGTGTCGCCGCGGCGGGGGCGTCTGTTTGCGGGCCGCCGCGTGGAGGGCATGCGTTGCCGCCGCCGCGGTCCCGCCGATAGCCAAACCTTTGCGTAAGAAATCACGACGCTTCATGGGATGAGCCTCCAATTGTGGTCAGCGTAACACAGTGGGATGTCGCCCACGCATTCCACCACCGTTTCACGAAAATGCGGATGGGCTCGTCTTGGAGGGGTGGTCGCGGATTTTATACTCCGATAGGGTATGCTTGTGGGCTAAAAGTCCCGGGCATCTTAGTCCCGGGTAGAGCGATTCGTGTCCGGACGGTGCCGAAATTTCCAATAACGATGAAACGGATGCTTTTCTCCAGCGTTGCGATTTCTCTTTGTTTCGTGATTCTGGAGATCTTCATGATCGTCGCGGAACCGTACCTTCACCGCGGCGCTTTCGAATATGACGCGGATTTAGGGTTCCGGGTTCGGCCCGGCCGTCTCAACTCCAACAGCTTCGGCTTCAACGACAAAGAGTACGACCTGGAACCGGAAGCCGGCGTTCTGCGCATCCTATTCGTGGGCGACTCGTTCAGCTGGGGCGGGGGAATCAAACAGAACTACGCGGCCATATTGGAGCGGATGTTTGAGCGGCACCACGGAAGGCACCGGGTAGATATCATCAACGGCGGTTATCCGATGACCCACACCGGGGAGCACGTCCTGATGCTCAAGAAATACGGTCTGCAATACAACCCACATATGGTATTTCTAGGTTTTTTTCTAGGTAACGACTTCCTCCATCACACATCGCATAGAAAACGAATCGTCGTATGGGGCACCTATTTCGACATCGACGATCGAGAAGAGGTCACTCTATTGGGTTACCCCATTGTCGGACAGTCAAGACTGTTGCATTTCTTCAAGCAGCACTACATCGTGCTTCGCAATCGTTACGAGGCAAATCGTCAAGAGCAACGACGCTTACACCGCGAGAAATCAGCGAAGAAACCGCCCAGGCCGAACACCCGGAAGCGTCCGGACCCCTCACCTTGGATGCCCTTGGAACAGTACCTGAGAACGGAAGGGAGTATGCTGCACGTTTCTCACCACACGTTTCGGGATCATATCAGCGTCGAACTTGTCCGTCAAAGCGTCTCCGAGATGAACGGTCTCGTGAAAGACCGCGGGGCGACGCTGCATGTGGGCCTCTATCCGGCTAGGGTTCAGGTGGACCCGGCACTATTAGAACAGGTGCTGGAGCTTCATCACTGGTCCGCCGCCGACTTCGATGTCAACCTAGTCAATTCCCTTCTCATTGAACACCTGAAAGCGGAACGTATCCCATTTGTCGATCTGACGCCGCGCTTTCGCCGAGCGTCGGCGAAAAGGAGCTTGTACCGTCGACAGGACACGCACTGGAATGCCCAGGGCAACCGCCTAGCCGCCAAGATATTGTTCAAGGAACTGGCTCCGATCGTGGACCGGCGCCTCAGCGAGATGAATCGTGACCCGTCAGCCGGCGGCCTGAATCGAAACGAAGACCCGCGCAACCCTCAAGCAAACGGTCTTTAAACGCCGCGCCGCCACGCTCGGAAACGGCGGGTGCTATAGTAGTCACCGCAGCGATAACCCCTTCGGGCGGCTTCTCAACGCCGCATTTTTCACCACGGGGGGGGTGTCGTCGCCGGCAAGACATGGGGGGGGCGAAGGCGTGTCGCGCCGCGACGGCTTCGCGCGTTGTTGTGGATTTCGACCAGCTCCACACGTTCTTGGAAATCGTTCGGCTGAAGAGTTTTTCCAAAGCCGCGCAGACGTGTTTCCGAACCCAACCCGCCATCAGTGCTCAAATTCGCCAGATGGAGCAGGAGTTGGGTACGCAGCTGTTCGAACGCTTCGGCAGCCGTATCTCCCTGACCACCGCGGGCAAGACTTTCGCGGACTACGCGCGGCAGCTTCTCGACCTCAAGCGGCAGGGGTTCGACGCCGTTCGCGAGCTCGACCGTATCCCCAAGGGCGAAATCGCGATCGCCGCCAATGAAGCGACCTGCGTCAACGTTCTGCCCCAAGTTTTCGCGACCTTTCGCGAGCGTTTCTCCGAAGTCCAGGTGCAGGTCATTCGATCCTATAGCTCCAAGACGATCCAGGCCGTCATGGATAACTCGGTCGACTTCGGCATCACTCAACTCCCGGTGCGGGAAAAGCGTCTCGAAGTGGTCCAGATTCACACCGATGAGATTCGGTTGCTGGTGCCGCCCGACCACGCCTTCGCTCAAGCCACCTCGGTGACCGCCGAGCAAATCGTCGAGTATCGTTTGCTGCTGCCCAAGAGCGGCCGAACCCGAAGCCGCATCAACGAATATCTCGATTTGGTGGAAGACGATCTGAAGATCGCCATGGAACTGGAATCTTCCGAGATGACGAAACATTTCATCATGGCGGGGCTGGGGATCGGGTTTATGGCGGCCTCCAACGTTCGCACTGAAATTCAGAAGGGAGAGTTGCGGGCGATCCGGCTGGCGCCGCTTCCCATGATGCGAACGATCGGTTTGATCTACCGCAAAGACAAGGCGCTTTCCAAGGCCGGACTGGGGCTGATCGAGGTGGTCGCCGACTTCGCTCGCGAGACGCAAACAAAACAGAGCCGCCCCGAAAGGCTGGGCAAGACTTCCAAGGCCTCATGAAGTGGGTACTGAAAACTTCGTCGGTCCGCGTCGGCACCTCCGATGATGACCGCGTCTACCGCTCGATTCAGGACGCGCCCCCCGAGTTACGCGACCGCATTCGCAAGGCGATCGAAGGTCCGAATGTCCGCACCATTCTGATCGCCAATCAGACGGTCTACGATCAAATCCTCAGCGGGGACGAAACCTCGAATTTCCAGGAGGAACAAGGCCCCGAGGCGTCGCCGCTGGCTTCGGTCGCCTCGGTCGCGCGCGCTGAATCCCTCAACGCCCGGGACCGCCGGTTGCCCGTGGACCCCGGGCGCGTGCTGATCGTGATCTTCGCCTCGATCCCGGCCCTGTGGATTATTTGGGCCCTCCTCATCCAAATCGGTAGGTAGTCAATCCAGCCAGAAGCTTGGGGTAGAAATCAGTCGATTTCTGCGGCATCACACCGCCCGCGAAAGAAATTGCCGCCACTTGCTCGGCCGCCACCGGACGCAACAAGAAGGCGACTCGCGCCCGCTCGGAACGGACTTCCTCCACCGCTGCTTGCAGACCGCGAATGTAGCGGATGTGCTTCAACTCCCTGACGTCGTGCTCGGATATCCCCAGCATGTGTTCGATCACGACGTCGTGCAAGACGACGACATCGAGCCGGGGCGCCTGCTCCCCGTCGGACGCCGCGGCGGCCGCCTTCTCGGTGAAAAGATAATGCCGTGGGTCACCGACGAAAACCGCCCCGATCGCAGTATGGTCAGCGGCTGCTTCCTCCATGGCGCGTTCGAGAGTTTCCACGGCCTCGAAGGCTTGGACTTCGAATTGCTCACGCACTCGCCCAAGGAAATCGGTTCGGTCGAAAGACGGCAGTTCGTCGAAGACCCGATGCGTCGCCAACACCACCAACCCGGGAGCGCGCATGTTGACGAAAGTCATCATGACCCGATCGGCGCCGGGAAGATCCGGATTCTCGCGAGCATAGGCCAGCGCCGTTTCATAGCGGTGATGCCCGTCGGCGACCAGCAACTTCCGCGAGCCCATCGAAGCCTGGATTTGAGCCACAACCTCCGCGTCGTCGATGCGCCAAACTCGGTGCGTCACCCCGTACTCGTCGTCGACGGTGATCAGCGGCGTATCGAGCGCCGCGTCGTCGAGCAAACGGTCCACGGTCGCTTCCGGGTCGTCATAGAGCATGAACAACTGCCCGAAGTGCGCTTTCGTGTGGCGCGTCAGCCGCAGCCGATCGAGCTTGGGGCCGGAATGCGTCAGCTCGTGGCGATGGACAACTCCCGCGCTGTAGTCCTCGACTTGGAGCAATCCGATAAAGCCCTTGCGCGTGAAGACCCGGCCGCTGTCGGGATGGCGAAACTTTTGGAAATAGGCGTAGAAACCGGGCTCGGCGTCCTGTTCGAGAATACCCCGGGCGATCCAATCCTCGAGCGTTCGCGCCGCGCCCTCGTAGACGTTGTCTTCTTCGTCCTTCCTCTTGACGAGACGAACGAAGTTATACGGACTGGCGTTGTAATAGCTTTCCCGCAGCTCGGGCGGGATCTTGTCGTACGGCTGGGTGACGAGATCGGCCGGCGGCCCGGCTTTTTGGGAATAGCGCCAAGCGCGAAAGGGAAAAACCTTGGTCATGGAACGTCGCTTGGCGCGCCAACCGGTTATCCGCCGACGGCGCTGCGGTCGGGAGGATTGTGCTCGCTGTGCGGCGGCAAGTTGAGAACTTCCGAGGGGAAATACTGAACGATATAGCCGACAACGTCCCGCATCGACAGCAGCCCGACCGGGGCGCCGTCGGAATCCATCAGCGGAATATGGCGGTAGCCACCCTGAATCATGCGGTTGAGCGCGAAGGCGATAGAGTCGTGCGGCGTGAGGCAATCGGGATCGGGAGTCATGAACTCCCGCACCGGACGGCTGATGTCGTCGCAGCGGTAGATATGCTTGATGAGCGTATCCCGCTCGGCGAAAATGCCGCTGATCTTGCCGTCTTCAACAATCAGTACGGCGCCGATGCGCTTATTGGCCATGGCGTCGAGGACATCGCCGAGCGGCGCGTCGGGGCCGAAACTGACTGGCTGTCGCGGGTAACGTGTGTCGCTGATGGGGCGCAACAACGCGCGATTGTCAAGCTGCTTTCGCTTGGGCCCCTGGGCCTCCTCGTACATCGCAAGATCTTCTTCGTAGCCGGTGCTCATAATGACCTCCTCGTAGTCGGAGTCTCCGCCACGCCGGATATCTCACCGCGTTGGTGGCCGCTCGGGGGCTGGAAGAGCCGGCAGCGTGCCTGGTCGGGGAGGCCGCCTTCTATCAATACGCCGCGACAAGGCGTAGTCCGGCACCCGGCCGGGGCGGGCCGCGGTGCGATTGGCGCGACGATCAGGGCACTTCCCAGACGTCTCCCGACCGCAGCATCGTGTCCAAATCGGCCGGCCGCGAATCCTCGCGGGCCTGTTGGATTTGGCGATGCACCGCTCCCTCGTAGGTCTCCTCCTCGACCGCCCGAAAGACGCCCAACGGCGTGGGGAATTCCGGCGGCCCCATGCGACTCAACAAGTAGGCAAGCGAAGGGTTGGTGGTTTCTTCGTCATGGCGCAGCAAGTCGTCTTCGGACACACCCTCGTCGGCCGGCTTCACGATCTCCGGGCTGAACCCTTCTCCCAATCGAATCCCTTTATCCCGATCGGCGCCGAAGATCATCGGCTTGCCGTGCTCGAGATGGATCATGTGATCGTCCCGGCTTTTGCGGTCGGATAGCTCCGCCCAAGCGCCGTCGTTGAAGATATTGCAGTTTTGCAGGATTTCGACGAACACCGATCCCTTATGGTCCGCCGCGCGCTGAATCACCTTTCTCAGGTGCGCGCCATGCACGTCCACGCTGCGGGCGACAAAGGTCGCTTCCGCGGCGAGCGCGATGGAAATCGGCTGCAGCGGCCGATCGACCGAACCGAGAGGCGAAGTCTTTGTCTTTTTCCCGAGTTCGGAAGTCGGAGAATACTGCCCCTTCGTCAGCCCGTAGATGCGATTGTTGAACAGCAAGACCTTGATGTCGATGTTGCGCCGCATCGCGTGCAGCAAGTGATTGCCGCCGATCGAAAGCCCATCGCCATCCCCAGTAATGACCCACACCGAAAGATCGGGCCGCGCTGTCTTCAGCCCCGTCGCGAACGCCGGCGCGCGCCCGTGAATCGTATGGAAGCCATACGTGTTCATGTAGTAAGGGAAACGGCTGGAGCAGCCGATCCCGGAAACCACCACGAACTTTTCACGCGGAATCCCCATCGTCGCGAAAGACTTCTGGACGGCGTCGAGAACCGCGTAGTCACCGCAGCCGGGACACCACCGAACCGTCTGGTTCGAGATGAAGTCTTTCTTGGTATAGCTTGGCGTCTCGCCTACGACGGGGAGGTTGCCGTTTGAACCTAGGCTCATTGCTCACTTCCCTCAACAGCATTTTCAATCGCCGCGAGCACTTCGCTCACGCCGAATGGCTGCCCTTGGACTTTATTCAGTTTGATGGTGTTAACGAGAAAGCGGGTCCGCAACAGCATGTCCAGTTGGCCCATATTCAACTCCGCGACCAAAACGTTCTTGAACCGCCTCAACAGATCCCCAAGATTAGCCGGGAAGGGGTTGATGTGGCGCAGGTGGACGTGCGACACCTTTAGGTCTTTCTCGTGTGCCCGAGCGACGGCGGCATGCAGCGACCCATAAGTGCCCCCCCATCCGACCACAAGTAAGTCTCCCGAGTCATCACCGAAGGGCTCGGCCAGGGGGATGGACCGGGCGATGCGGGCGATCTTTTCCGCGCGCCGCAGCGTCATCTGCTCGTGATTGTCCGGGTCATAGGAAACATTGCCGGGGCCGTCGGTGTGTTCGAGGCCGCCGATCCGATGTTCCAACCCCGGCGTGCCCGGCTTGACCCACGGGCGGGCCAAGGTTTCCTCATTCCGCTGGAAAGGCTGGAATCCCTCCGGGTCGGTGCGAAACTCCACCGGAAGATCCGGGATCGAGTCGACGCTGGGCACTTTCCAAGGCTCCGAGCCGTTGGCCAGGTAGCCGTCGGAAAGCAGGACGACCGGTGTCATGTGCTGCATCGCGATCCGGGCGGCCTCAAAGGCCGCGTCAAAGCAGTCGCCCGCGCTGTAGGCCGCCACCACCGCGATCGGCGACTCCCCATTGCGGCCGAAGAGCGCTTGCAACAAGTCCGACTGCTCGGTCTTGGTCGGTAACCCGGTGCTCGGCCCGCCGCGCTGGACGTTGACAACCACCAACGGCAATTCCGTTGTTACCGCCAGCCCGATCGCCTCGGCTTTCAGGGCCAGGCCCGGACCGCTGGTCATCGTGATGCCCAAGCTGCCCCCGAAGGAACCTCCAATCGCCGCGCAAACCGCCGCGATCTCGTCCTCGGCCTGCATGGTCAGGACACCCTGGGCCTTCATCGCGGCCAACTCGGCCAGAATGTCCGAGGCCGGCGTGATCGGATACGAAGCAACGAACAACGGTACGCCGCTCTTCACCGACGCCGCGTAAAGACCCAGCGCCAACGCCTTGTTGCCCGTGATGTTGCGGTAGACTCCGCTTGCCTGCGGCGCCGCCGGAACTTCGTACTGAACCTGAAACAGTTCGCTGACTTGCGCAAAGGCGTAGCCCGCCCGCAGCGCCGTCACATTGGCGTCGACGATGTCGAGGTTCTTCTTGAATTGGCGTTCGATCCACTGCTCGGTCACTTCGAGCGGGCGAGAATAGAGCCAGTACATGATGCCCAGCGCATAGAAATTCTTGCAGCGCCGCTTGCCGCGGTTGGGTAGCGGCGACTCCGTGAGGACCTTGAGGGTGTTCGTCGTCAGCGCCACCGGAATCGATTGATACCCGTCGAGCGTGCCGTCCTCGAGCGGATCGTTCTCGTACCCGGCCTTCGAGAGATTCCCGGCGTCGAAACCGTCCGTGTTGACGATCACCGTGCGACCCTTGCGCAGCGTCGGCAGGTTGACTTTCAGCGCCGCCGCGTTCATAGCCACCAGCACGTCCGGCTCGTCGCCGGGCGTAAAAATTTCCTGCGAGGAAAACTGGACTTGAAAACCGCTCACGCCGGGTACCGTCCCGGCGGGCGCGCGAATTTCCGCCGGGAAATCCGGCAGCGTCGCGATATCGTTGCCGAGCAGCGCCGAAGTCGTCGTGAACTGGTTCCCTGTCAACTGCATACCATCGCCGGAATCGCCGGCGAAACGAATCACGACGGCCTCCTTGCGCTCGGTTCCAACAGCCTCGGCCTCAACGACCTGGGGCGCTTCCATCAGCTTTCCTCCTCGTGTTCCCATTAGATCAAAGCGTCCTCCAACTACGGGCGCAATTCGTCCCGAAGCGAGCAAGCTTTGGCGGGTTGAGATGAAAAAGGGTCAAAAATCGGTCAAAGTGCCGAAACGAGAACGACTTCCAGGCGGTGGACGGCTTCCGCCCAGCCAGACGAATAAACCCTCTTCTGTCATCTTAGCTCGGTTTGCTCATGCTTGGAAAGACCCTGGCGCGGGCTTCCGCTCTTTTTCGCACGACGATGGGCGACTCGGCGGGCCCAGAACGTTTCCCTCACCGACTTCGCCACGTTCTCGGCACCCCTCGCCCAAGCCCATTGACAGGGCTGGAAACCTGCTGTAAACTACGAATTTAGGGTTGCCTAAATCTCAGTTTCACCATGAAAGCGGTTACCGAAGCAGTAGACGACTACCTGAAGGCGATCTTTGAAATCGCCGGCGACGAGGGTAGGGCTAGTACTGTCGCGCTGGCTAAGCGCCTTTCCGTCGCTCCGGCTTCGGTGACGGGCATGTTGCGCAAGCTCGCCGATCAAGACCCGCCTTGGGTGCAATACAAAAAGCACCGCGGCGTCCGCTTGGCCGAGCGTGGGCGTTTGCGCGCGCTTGAAGTGATTCGCCATCATCGCCTGATCGAGCTCTTTCTCCACGACTCGCTCGACTATAGCTGGGATGAAGTGCACGCCGAAGCCGAAAAGCTCGAACACGCGATCTCGGAAACCTTCGAGGATCGCATCGCGCAAAAACTCGGCGACCCGGAAATCGATCCGCACGGTCACCCCATCCCACGTAAGGACGGCACGATCCCCGAACGCAACGAGATCCCGCTGCTCGACTTGGCCGTCGGCACCGAGACGACGGTTTCGCGGGTCTCCGACAGCGACCCCGATATTTTGCGCTACCTTTTCGGGCTGGGCATCGTACCGGGCGCGGGCATCGAAGTAACCGAACGAGGCCCCTTCGACGGGCCCTTGATTCTCCACGTGGCCGACCAACCCGAGGGGCGTGCTCTCGGGACGCGCGTGGCACGGCAAATCCACGTCTCGGCGCTCAATGCCAGTGACCTGAGCAGTGACCTGAGCAACGCCCTGAGCGACGCTATGAGCAACGGCGAGGGCAACGCGGATCAGTCCCCCGTCGAGACCGAGCAAGCGCCGGCGGCCAAGGCCGTCGTCGAGGAAAGGGAGTAACGCGGGGATGGAGAACAACTGGCCCGGTTGGCTCGCTCTGGCCGCGCTCCTCGCGGCGGGCGTCGTGCTGTGGCCCGGCGCGGGACTGCTCACACTAACCAGGCGCTGGAAGGAGTTGCGTCGCCGCGAGCGCTTTGAGGACGCTCTGAAACACGTCCTGGCCTGGGATCAGCGAGCGCAAGACGCCACCCCCGAATCCCTCGCCGGCGCCTTGGGGATGACGCAAAGCCGCACCCTCGAATTGATCACCCATATGGAAGAGCGTAATCTAATCCAGTCGGCCGGAGGTGGACTGCGCCTGACCGCCGAAGGCCAACGGCTGGCGCTCCATGTCGTGCGCGCCCACCGGCTCTGGGAACGGTATCTCTCCGATGACGCCGGCGTTCCGATGGCGCGCCTGCATCAGGCGGCCGAGAAAGCCGAGCACCAATTGACCAGCGAACGCATCGACGCGCTCGACGCCCACCTTGGTCACCCCGAGCGCGATCCGCACGGCGACCCGATTCCGCGGGCCGACGGTTCCATCGAAAAAGATAACGCCCTTCCGCTCACCGATTGGCCGCTGAACCGCGCCGCCCGCGTGACACATATCGAGGACGAGCCCGACGTCATCTTCCGGCAGATTCTCGCCGCGGGCCTACGCCCCGGCAAGAACATCCGCGTCCTCGAGAACCTCCCCGAGCGGCTCGTCATCAGCGACGGCGAACAGGAACACCGTCTGGCGCCCGTGGTCGCGGCCAACATTCAGGTCTCGGCCGTCCCGACTGTCCCCGAGCGGCCCGCCGGCTCAAAACGTTTGTCGGAGTTGCCGGAAGGAGAAGCGGCCGAAATCATTGAATTGGACGCGCTGTGCCGCGGCTTCTCCCGCCGACGGTTGCTTGATCTCGGTCTTACCCCCGGGACCCGCATCGAATCAGCGCTCGAGAATCCGTTCGGAGACCCGCGAGCCTTTCGAGTGCGCGGAACCCTGATCGCCCTTCGCAAAGACCAGGGGGATCAAATCTGGGTTCGCCCCGTTGAGAAAGAGACCGCCCTTACAAGTGACTCGCCGCCCGGTTTCAATGGATCAGCCGAGGACGCCCATCACGGCTCGGCCCATCAGGCCCGCGGAGCAGGTGAAGCATGAGCACGCAACCCACCTCCCACGCCGACTGCGAAAGCTGCCCGGCGCACGCCCAGCTCGCGCAAATGGGCGTTTCTATCGGCAAGTACGATCACCTGATCGCGCTGGCCGGTAATCCCAACACCGGGAAATCCTCGGTCTTCAACGCCCTCACCGGGCTGCGCCAGCACGTCGGCAATTGGACCGGCAAGACGGTCACGCGCGCCGAGGGCGGCTATGAGCTGCAAGGAAAACGCTACAAGCTGGTCGATTTGCCGGGGACCTACTCTTTGCTCTCGGCGTCCCAAGACGAAGAGATCGCGCGCAATTTTCTTTTGTTCGGGCAGCCCGACTGTACCATCGTTGTCGTCGACGCAACGGCGCTCGAGCGCAACCTGAATCTCGTCTTACAGGTTCTAGAGATCACCGACAAGGTTGTGGTCTGCGTCAACTTGATGGACGAAGCCCGCCGCAAAGGCCTCGAAGTCGACACGCGCGCGCTGGCCCGCGATCTCGGCGTGCCCGCCGTCCCCACCGTGGCGCGAACGAAAGAAGGCCTGCAGGATTTGGTGCGCGTTGCCGCCGACGTCATTTCCGGCGAGATTGCGACCCGACCGAAGCGCGCCAAGCCGCCGCGGCAGGTGCAGTCGGCGCTTGACGAGTTGGTACCGATGATCCTTTCGTTGGCGCCGGACCTTCCCAACGCCCGCTGGGTCGCCTTTCGCCTGCTGGATGGCGATCACAAGGTACGGCAAGCCTTCCTTTCGGGCGAGCTGGCTACGATCGAAGCCGCGCAGGCGGAGGCCGGCGAGCAATTCAGCAGCGTGATTTCGATTCAGGGGGCCCAGTGAGCGCCGCCGCCCCCACGCCCCAGAACCTGCTCGACCGCGGCGACGAACTGCGCCGCGGACTCGGTGGTGATTTCCGCGACCAGGTCGTCTCTTCGCTCTACGACGAAGCGCAGCGGATCGCCGATCACGTAGTGCGGCGCGGCAAGGGCCCCAAGTGGGACTTCGACCAGCGCATCGACCGCATCGTGACTTCGCCCATGCTGGGGCTGCCGATGATGCTGTTCATCTTGGCCGTCATCTTTTGGCTGACGATCCTTGGCGCCAACTATCCCTCGGCCATGCTCGCCAACGGCTTCTTCTGGTTCGAGGGACAAGCGGCCGCGGCCTTCACCGCGTGGGGCGTGCCCGGCTGGATCACCGGCTTTCTGTGGCACGGGACCTTTCGCGGCTTGGCCTGGGTGGTGAGCGTGATGCTGCCGCCGATGATGATTTTCTTTCCGATGTTCACGATCCTGGAAGACCTCGGGTATCTGCCGCGGGTGGCCTTCAACATGGACTGGCTTTTTCGCAAAGCCGGGGCACACGGCAAGCAGGCGCTCTCGATGGCCATGGGCTTCGGCTGCAACGCCGCCGGCATCATCGCCACGCGTGTGATCGATTCCCCCAGAGAACGACTGATCGCGATTCTGACGAATAACTTCGTACCCTGTAACGGTCGCTTCCCAACCTTGATCATGCTGGCCACGATTTTCGTCGCCGCCGCCTTTCCTCCGGCGCTCGCCTCGATCGCGGCCGCCGGAGCGGTTGTCGGCGTCGTCTTGATCGGCATCGCCTTTACTTTGCTCGCCTCGTGGCTGTTGGCGCGGACCGTGCTACAGGGCGAGGCCTCGGCCTTCACCTTGGAATTGCCGCCTTACCGGCGGCCGAGCATCTTGCGAATCCTCTACACCTCGCTGATCGATCGCACGATCTTCGTGTTGGGCCGAGCGATCATGACCGCCATCCCCGCCGGCGCGGTAATTTGGGTTTTGGCGAATATCGATGCGGGGGGCGCCAGCCTGGCGCAGCATTCCGCCGCTTTCCTCGACCCGCTGGGCCAAGCCATCGGACTGGACGGCGTGATCCTACTGGCCTACGTCATCGCTATCCCGGCCAACGAAATCGTCGTGCCGACGTTGATGATGGTCTACCTCGGCGTCGGCATGATGACTGAGCTGACGTCGTTCGACCAGATCCGCGTCTTGCTGATCGATCAGCAGGGCTGGACCCTTCTAACCGCCGTCAACCTGATGCTGTTCTCCGTCCTCCATAACCCTTGCGCGACGACGATTCTGACAATCTGGCGCGAAACCCGCAGCGCTAAATGGACCACCATCGGCGCCCTCATGCCGCTCGTATTCGCCTTTGTCGTCACCTTCCTAGTCGCCACCATCTGGCGCGCCTTCGTGTAATCGACCCGGCGGCGCGCCCTTCGGTAGCGACAAACACTCGTGTTCGTCCCAGCCCAAAGTTGAGACGAGCTCTCAGCTTGTCTCGTCCAAGATCACGGCCTACGTCAAGTATCCGCCTCTGATAAAGTAACCCCGATATGGAAAGAGTCCACGCCCGCGCCCCCGTGCGCGTTGACCCGGCCGGTGGAGGCACTGATGCTCCGCCGTTCTCGGTCGAACACGGTGGCATGGTCGTCAACATCGGCATCGGCCGCCACGCCTTCGCCTCGGTTGACCGGCTGCCCCGAGGAAGCGGCGTCATCATCTATTCCGAGGATCTGGGCGTCGGCGTAACGGCACCGACCGTCGATGAGCTTCCCGGGCGTCTCGAATTTCTCGAGGCGTTTGTGCGCCGCTTGGCCGACCCGGCGGACTCATTGCTGCTGGTGACCGAGTCCGACGTCCCCGCCGGTGCCGGCCTGGGCGGCTCGGGCGCCGTCGGAGTCGCCGCCGTCGCCGCCATCGACCGTGCCTACGGACGGCAACGCTCGCAAGCTGAAATAGCGACGCTGGCTAACTCGGTCGAGCGAGATGATCTAGGCTATCCCGGCGGCGATCAAGATTCCTTCGGAGCCGCGCTGGGCGGGATCAACCGTCTCGAATATGTGAAAGGCGGCGGCACTCGCCCGCATTGCATTGCCGTTCCCGATGACGCGCGCCGCGCCCTCGAACACAGCTCGCTGCTGATCTACACCAGCGAGGCGCATGTGTCGGGCAATATTCACCGGGACATCAAGGATTCCTACGCCCTCGAAGACTCACCCACCGTCGCCGCCATGATTCGGCTCCGTGAAGAGGCCGAGAAAATGGCCGCCGCGCTCGAGGCCGGGAATCTCGACGGTTACGTCGATTCGCTGAACGCCTCCTGCCGCAACCTTTACCGATTGCACGCCAGTTGCGACAGCGAAGCCCACCGCCGATACTTTGACGATCTCGACGACGTGATCCTCGGCGGCAAGACCTGCGGCGCCGGCGGCGGCGGCGTCATGCTGGTCTTCACGAAACCCGGCCGACGGCGTGAATGCCTGCGCCGCGCCGAGCGCATGGGCGCGCTCGTCTGGCCGGTCACAATCGACTTCGACGGCGTCCAAACCTGGACCGGCTCCCAGGCAAGCGACCAAGAAGTCGAGCGCTATCGCCGGTTAGCCGCCGGCTGAGGAACATGAGCACTGACCCGATTGGAGAGCAGGTTGGCGTGAAACGGCTTTGCCGGAACGGCGTCAGAGTTAATACTCGCCCCGGGTGAAGCGAAGCGGAACCCGGGGTCCCGGCCGAGAAATCACGATAAGCCCCGGATGGGGCGCGGGAACAATCGTCCGACGCAACCCCCGCCAATCGAACGTTTACCGACCCGCCGCCATTCGTCATACGTGTCATACGCCTCACCGACGCATCTGAGACGCTGAACGGCTAGAATCGGGGACACCATGCACTACGACATCATTGCCATCGGCGCCGGAGCAGGCGGCCTCAACGTGGCCGTCCCTTGCGCAAAACTAGGCCTCAAGACGCTTCTGATCGATAAGAACCCCAACCTCGTCGGCGGCGAATGCCTCAATACCGGCTGCGTGCCGAGCAAAGCCCTGCTCCACATCGCCAAGCGAGCCCACGATGCCGCCGGGCTGGCTCCCTTCGGAATCGAGACGAGCGGGGAGATCGATTTCCACAAGGTATTCGAAACCGTCCGCGAAGTCCAGGCCGAAATCCGGTCCCACGAAACTTCCGAGGCCCTCGGTGAGTTCGGCGTCGAATTCGCCTTCGGGGAGGCCCGTTTCGTCTCGCGCGACAGTGTACAGGTCGGCGACCAAACCTACACCGCGCGCCGCATCGTCATCGCCACCGGCGGCCGTCCTCGTATTCCGCCAATCCCCGGTATCGAGCACGTCGCCTACCTCACTCACGAGAATCTTTGGAACCTCGACCAACTCCCCGGCGAGCTATTGATCGTCGGCGCCGGCCCAATCGGCATGGAAATGTCGCAAGCCTTCACCCGCCTTGGCTCGAAAGTCACCGTTCTTGAGAAGGCTTCGCGGCTGCTGTTGCGCGACTCCGAGGAAGCCGGCGAGCTGATCGGCCGCCACCTCGGCGCCGAGGGCGTACATTTCATCTGCAATGCCGAATTGACAAGCTTCCCCACCCCCAATACCGCCGAGATCGCAACCCCCGACGGCGTTATCGAACAGCGCTTCGACAAAGTCTTGATCGCCACCGGCAAGGAACTCGTCCACGAGTCGCTCGGCGTCGAAAAGGCCGGCATCGAAGTCGACGGTGGCCGAATGAAGATCGACCCCTACCTGCGTACCACCAACAAACGCATCTACGCTTGCGGCGACGCCGCGGGACAAATCTTCCTCACCCATGTCACTGAACTGCACGGCTCGGTGATTCTCTGGAACCTGTTCTCGCCGATCAAGAAGAAACTCAGCTACGACGATCTGAGCTGGGTGACTTTCACCGACCCCGAAGTCGCCACCTTCGGCCTGTCCGAGAAGCAACTCCAAGATCGCGGCATCCGCTACCGCCGTGTCGTGCAAGGCTTCGAGGACGTCAATCGCGCAACCACCGATCACTACCCGGAGTCGAAGCTGACGGTCTATTTGAAAGGGGACCACATCCTAGGGGGCACCATGATTGCCCCCGGCGCCGGCGAGCTGATTCAAGAACTCGTCCTCGCCAAGCAGAACAAGATCCCGCTGCGCAAGCTCCTCGAAAAGACCTACGCCTATCCGACCGCCAGCCGCATCAACCGCTGGCTGGCCATCTGGGAATACGACCGCAAAACTACAGATCTAGTAAAGAAGACCCTCCGAACCTTCTTCCGCCTCGCCGGATAGCGGTAAGCAGCCGGCTTCCCAGCTGGTGCCCCATAACGCCTCCGGCCCCAAACCCGAAGCCGGAGCCCCGACGTGGCGCACGTCTCCAGACGTGCCGCGTCGGCATTCGTGCCGACGTGTCTTCCCCACGCCCCAACAAAACCGCGAAACGAACCCGAAAAGCCCTTCCCCAATCCGCCATAATCCTTGCCCAAGGAGCTACAATCTCCACAAGCGATCCGTAACCTCGAGCCCGTCATGATCGGCCAAACCATCTCGCACTACAAGATCACCGCCAAGCTCGGCGAGGGCGGGATGGGCGTCTTCTACAAAGCCGAGGACACCAAGCTCAAGCGCGCCGTGGCGCTCAAGTTCCTCGCCGCCCACCTGCTCAAGGACGAAGAAGCCCGCAAGCGCTTCGATCGGGAAGCGCAAGCCGCCGCCGCGCTGCATCATCCCAATGTCTGTCCCATCCACGAGATCGCCGAGGCCGACGGACGGACCTTTCTCGCGATGGCCTTCATCGAAGGCGACACCCTCGACAAACGGATCGAATCCGCGCCGCTGAAAATCCCCGAGGCCCTCGACTTCGCCCAACAAATCACCAAGGGCCTGGCCGCGGCTCACGAGAAGAACATCGTCCACCGCGATATCAAACCCGGCAACGTGATCGTCGACGACAAGGGCCACGTCACCGTGATGGACTTCGGCCTCGCGCTACTGACCGAGGGCTCGAAGCTCACCAAGCTCGACATGACTCTCGGCACGGTGGCCTACATGTCGCCCGAGCAGGCCGAGGGAGCCAAAGTCGACCACCGCACCGACATCTGGGCTCTGGGCTGCGTGCTCTACGAAATAGTTTGCGGCCAGCGGCCTTTTCGGGGCCTGTACGATCAGGCGCTCGTCTACGAGATCATGAACGAAGAGCCCGAGCCGATGACCGGCTTGCGGACGGGGATACCGGTCGAGCTCGAATTGCTCGTCAACAAATGCCTGGCGAAAAACGCCGGTCAACGCTACCAGCATGCCGACGAGTTGGTGATCGATCTGGGAACGCTCCAGGAGAAGCTGAAGTCGGGGCGTTCGACCATCTTGCGCTCTCAAGTCGCTCCGGTGGCGAGTCAGACGGGGATTGAGACGCCCGCGACGACCACCGGCGCGACAGCCGCCATGACTACCGCGGGCGCGGTTCAGACAGAGGCGCAACCGGCTGCCGCGCCGGAAACGGCCCTGAGGAAACACCTGCGTCTCTATCAGGCGCTGTTCGCCGCCGCGGCGGTCGCTTTTTTGGCGCTTGCCATGGTCCACCTCCGGCAGCCGGCCCACGAAGCGCCCTTGCGCCGATTTGCTATTACGCCGGCGGTTGACGTTCCGACGAGCGCCACCGAGGCAGGCGTCGCCGTCTCGCCCAACGGCAGGCACATCGCTTACACCCGGGCCGGTGCGGAGGGCAAGCTCTGGATCCGGGATCTCGATCAATCGCAGCCGCGCGTTCTGGAAGGCACGGACGGGGCGGTGCTGCCCTTTTGGTCCCCAGACAGCAGCTTCGTCGGGTTTGCCGCCGACGGCGAGCTGAAGAAGATCGCGGTCGCCGGGGGCATCCCGATCCGGCTGTGCCCGCTACCTTCCCTCACCTTCGCGGGCGGATCGTGGAGCGCCGACGGCCAATCGATTGCTTTCAGCGCCGGTAGCTACGACATCTACGAAGTGCCCGCCCGCGGGGGGGAGGCGAATCTTGTGATCGAGAAGGAGCAACCCGGTTCCACGGAAGGAGGCCCAACCGGGTTCTTGGCTCAACCGCATTTCTTGCCGGCCGGGGCGGGCACTCGCGTCCTGGTTTACACGTTTGGAGCAGCCACGCGAAGAACTATGATGCTCCAAGATCTTGACGGCGGACGGCGAGAGATTCTGGGGCCGGGAACCCAGCCGTTCTACTCCTCGAGCGGACACCTGATCTATCAGTCGGATCTCGGCGCCGACGAACTCTGGGCGCTGCCTTTTTCGTTGAGCAGCTTGCGCGCGGTAGGGGAGGCTTTCCCGATCACGCAGAACGGCGGTGGTCCCACGGTGGCGGCCGATCAAACGCTGGTCTACCTCGACGGCTTCGGGCAGCAGCAACGACAGTGTCAAGAGGCGATAGAAATGTCCCCTTGGTTAGCCCGGTAGAAATGTCCCCTTTTAAGTAAAAGGATAGTAGTCGTAGGGGCTTGTGGGAATGTGGGAATCGCACAGCGATTTCCAAGGGGCTGGGGGAAACGTGGGAAACCCGAGCGATGAGGTTCGAAGCTCCTCGTCGGCTGCCGAGGGTTTTCCTCGTTTTCCACGGCCCCGTCATTTCCACAGCCCTCTTCACGCGGTCGCCGCCCGTTTTTTCGGCTTCAACGGCGCGCGCCAAGGGTGATTCGCCGGCGGTGTGCGCGGCTGCGGCGCCAGGCGCGGTTTCGGCTCCGGCCGCACCTTGGGGAGCGGCTTGGCGATCTCGTCGAACGCCACCGTTTTCCCCTCGAACACCACCCGCAACTCGCCCTCGCGCGCTTGCTGCACGGTTACTCTCGCGCCTGCGCCCAGAGCCTGATTGCGCTGCGGTTTCAACTGCGGAAAACGGTTCTCGAAACGTACCACCAGGTCGTTGGACACCACCCGCTCTCCCTCCAAGCAAAACACCCACTTCAAGTCCAAACGCTTCGATAAGCGCCGATGAAAGTCCGCTCCCGCTGACGGCTCAGAGGCGAACTTGGCGTTGTGCTCTGGCAGATACTGCTCGTCGAGATAGCGGTTCGCCGCCTCGTAATCGGCAATGCCTTTGAGCCGCATCTTCTTGATCAGGCGGTCTTGATGGGTGCCGTGATGGCGCTCCACGCGGCCCTTCGCTTGCGGTGACGAAGCGGCGATGATACCAATGCCGAGCTTGGCGCACATGCGTCCGAACTGCGTCTCGGGCTCGATGCCTTCCAGCGCTTCACGCGACGTTGGCCGGCGCTTGTAGACGTTCTTCCAGTCGCAATACAACGCCTTCGGAACGCCGTATTGACGCACCCAGGCTTCGAGCAGATCGGCCGCCGCCCAAGTCGTTTCCTCGCTCGAGAAACGGCACAGCGCCAGACCGGTCGCATCGTCGACGAAGTTCATCAGGCAACCTTTCCGCCCGCGCGCTTCGAGCCACTCGTGGTGCGAACCGTCGACCTGGATCAGCTCGCCCAAGTGCGCTTTACGCCGCCGCCGCGAGCGATGCGGCCGGCGCTTGCGGCGGCGGCTCCACAGGCCCTCGGCGAGCATCCAGAGCCGCAGTGTTCGCACCGATAGTTTCAGATCGTGGTCTGTCCACAAATGCTCGGCCGCCAGCGTCGGCCCGAAGCGCTCGTGCGGCTCGCCGGAGTAGTGTTCGCGCACCAGTTGCAGCACTCGCTTGCGAACTTCCGCCGGCTTGGCGCGGTTCGATACCCGGCCCACGTTGCCGTGCTTCAATGCTTTTGTCCCTCCCGCGCTGTAGCGCCTCCAGATCCGCTTGGTCTGGCGATAACTGATATCGAGTATCCGCGCCGCCTCGCTCAGCTTCAACTCGCCTCGCTTCACCCGGCCCAGTACCTCGCCCCGTCTCAATTCCTTGTCGTTCATCCATGTCCTCTCCAATCTAGGCTCCTCCTTCGGAGCCTTAGATTAGGGGACATTTCTATCGCCCTCTCAAGGGGACATTATCATCGCCCTTCAACAGGCGATGGCGCAGGGGTACGTGAACCGTTGGCCGTGAACCGTGAACCGTGAGCCGTGAGCCGAGTTGGGAGGGGACCGGCCGCGGGCGGCCGGTCTTTGGCCCGCCCCAGGCGCCCGAACGACCGCTTGAGCGGTCGTTCGCCCGTGGGAAGCCGGCCGGGCGTGGGTGCCGGCCCTGGAAGGACCGGCCTATGGGGAGTGCTCAAGCCCGGTGAACCGGGCTACGGTCGCCAAGGCCGGCAGCTCGGTTCACGGTTCACGGCTCACCTACCCCGGCGACACGGATTCCCCCCTTGACCGCGCTTCGGCACCCCGGTAAACTGGTACATGTAGACCGAGAGCGCTCTACGGGGAAGGCCGGACCGTGAAACAATCCAAGGGACAACAAGAAGGTCGGATGCCGTTGTGTCGACACGGCGCGACCGCCCCTGGGCCGAAGCAACATTCCTCGACTTCCGCCGCCCCTCTCTCGATCGACAAACCCCGCCTAGCGATTGTTCGCATTAACAACGTCATTATTCTTGTCAGTGTACGCAGCCCCGGTTAAGGGCTTCTGAAGACAAGAATTCAGGGGCCACTGACCGGGGCTAACTAACCGGTCGTGTGGTCTTTTTTGTTTTTAGACCGCCACGAAGAAACCGATCACGGTGTTCTTGGGCGGTCAGTGGCGAGGAGAAAAAATTATGTCGTTGATGTCAGGTGCGCAAATCTTAGTGGAAAGCTTGACGCGGGAAGGCGTCGAGATCGTCTTCGGGTACCCCGGGGGCGTGACGCTGCCGATCTATGACGTGCTTTATGACCATCCACTGAAGCACGTTCTGATGCGGCACGAGGAGAATGCGAGTTTCGCGGCCGAGGGCTATGCTCGAACGACCGGCAAGGTCGGCGTATGCATGGCGACCTCGGGTCCGGGGGCGACGAATCTGACGACGGGTCTCGTCGACGCCCTGATGGACTCGATTCCGATTGTCGCGATTACCGGACAAGTCCCCAGCAAGTTGATCGGGCGCGACGCGTTTCAGGAAGCCGATACCTTCGGCATCACGCGCGGCGCGACCAAGCACAACTATCTCGTCAAGGACATTAACGAGTTGGCCGACACGATCCACGAAGCCTTCTACGTGGCGTCCTCGGGACGCCCCGGGCCGGTCTTGGTCGACACCACCAAGGACGTTCTGCTCGCCAACGCCACATATCGTCCGGCGGATCAAATCGAGGAAATGCGCGGTTACGAGCTGCGTCTCGACGCCGATGACGACGAGATCGACGCCGCCATTGAGTTTCTATGGCAGGCCGAGCGGCCCTATATCTACGCCGGGGGGGGCGTGATTGCCTCGGGAGCCTCGGCCGAGCTTGCTGACTTCACCGAAACCCTCGACGCCCCAACCGCGACGACGGTGATGGGGTTGGGCGCGATCCCGAGCGGCCACCCGAACTACATCAGCATGTTGGGGATGCACGGCAGCTACGCGGCCAACATGGGCGTGACCGAATGCGATGCGCTGATTGCGCTCGGCGTCAGGTTCGACGACCGCGTCACCGGCCGATTGGATGCCTTCGCCCCGAATGCCCGTGTGCTGCACGTCGACATCGACCCGGCTGAAATGGGAAAAAATCGCAAACCCGACGTCGGCATCGTGGGCGACGTTAAGCATGTGGTGCGGCGGCTGACCGAGCGCCTGAAAGAAACCAAGGACTCGCGCGGCGGCCGCAATCAGGCGTCGCGTTCGGCCTGGCGGGAGAAGATCGCCGGCTGGATGCGCGAGCACCCCTACGGCTACGAGCCGAGCGACGACGAAATCAAGCCGCAAGCGTTGGTGCAAAAAATCGACGCGATCTCGGGCGGCGAGGCCGTCATGTCGGTCGACGTCGGGCAGCACCAGATGTGGGCCGCGCAGTACATGCGTTTCAACGGCCCGCGGCAGTGGGTGGTTTCGGGCGGTTTGGGCGCGATGGGCTTTGGTTTGCCGGCGGCGATCGGAGCGCAGTTCGGCCGGCCCGACAAGGTGGTTTTCGCGTTGGTCGGCGACGGCGGGTTCATGATGAGCCTGCCGGAGTTGGCGACCATCGCCAGCAACAAACTGCCCCTGAAAATGGTTGTTCTCAACAACGGCACGCTGGGGATGGTGCGGCAGTGGCAGGAGCTTTTCTACAACAAGCGTTACAGCCAGATTGAGATGGATTGCTTCCCCAACTGCGAACTGCTCGGCGCGGCCTTCGGCATCAAGGGACGCATCGTCGAAAAGCCGGGTGATCTCGACGACGCGTTCGAGCAGGCCATGGCCGAGCCCGGGCCTTTCCTACTCGACGTCAAGGTAACGCCCGAGGAAAACGTTTTCCCGATGATTCCCTCCGGCGGCGCGGTGAATGAGATGATCCTCGAACCGCCCAAGCCGGTGACGGTGGGAGATTGACCATGAATCAACTGATATCCCTATTGGTGGAAAACAAACCCGGCGCTTTGATGCGGGTGGCCGGCGTGCTGACGGCGCGGGGCTACAATATCGAAAGTCTGACGGTGGCGCGTACTCTCGACCCGACGCTTTCGAGCATGACGATCGTCGTCGACGTCGACCCGGCGATGCAGTCGCTGCTGATCAAGCAGATCAAGCGGCTTGTCAATGTCGTGGAGACCGTCGATCTGACCGAGTCGCAGGCCGTGTGCCGCGAGATGGCGCTAATTAAGATCGACGTCTCGCCCGAGATGCGTCCGGCTTTGCTGAAAGAAGCCGACATTTTCCGGGCACACGTGGTGGACGCCTCGCCGTCGTCCTATACGATCGAGGTGACGGGCGCGGGCGAAAAGCTCGATGCGTTGATCTCGCTGTTGCATAATTACGGCGATGTTCAGATGATTCGTTCCGGCGCGATGGCGATGTCGCGTTCGCCGATGACGAAATCGCACGAAGCGTTTATGGAAATTACCGGCCGCAACGGCGACACAAAAGGGGTGCTGAAGGCCTAGCCGTCGCGGGGAAGTTTAAGCGGGGGGCACCCCGGGGATGCGGAGTTACAAGAGGATCGGTCAGCGATACCGGCGCCGTGTCGAATCGATAGACAGAACAGGAGCAATTGATGGCAGCAACCATTTACTACGAAAAGGACGCCAGTCTCGATGATCTCGCGGGCAAAACCGCGGCCATCATCGGTTACGGCAGCCAAGGGCACGCGCATGCCCTCAACCTCAAGGACAACGGCGTCGATGTCGTCGTGGGACTCTACGAAGGGAGCAAATCGTGGCCCAAGGCCGAAGCAGCCGGGCTCAAGGTGATGACCACCGCCGATGCTTCCAAGGCCGCCGACGTGATCATGATCTTGGTTTCCGACCACATTCAGGGCGATCTCTTCAAGGACGAAATTGCACCCGGGCTCGAGGCCGGCAACACGATCATGTTCGCCCACGGGTTCAATATTCACTATGAGCAGATCGAAGCGCCCGAGGGCATCGATGTGTCGATGATCGCTCCGAAGGCGCCGGGGCACCGCGTCCGCGAGCTTTTCACCGAGGGCGTCGGCGTTCCCGGACTGTTGGCGGTTCACCAGGATGCCACGGGTAAAGCGAAGCAGCAGGCGCTGGCTTACGGGATGGCGCTCGGTTGCCTGAAGGCGGGCATTATCGAGACGACGTTCAAGGAAGAGACCGAGAGTGATCTGTTCGGTGAACAGGCGGTGCTGTGCGGCGGAACCGCGGAACTGATTCGGTCCGGTTTCGAAACACTGGTGGAAGCCGGGTATCAGCCCGAGATTGCGTACTTCGAGTGCCTGCACGAGGTGAAGTTGATCGTCGATTTGATTTATGAGGGCGGCCTGAGTTACATGCGCTATTCGGTCAGCGACACGGCCGAGTACGGCGACTACTCGCGCGGCCCGCGGGTAATCGACGATCACGTCCGCGAGAACATGAAGCAAGTCCTCGCCGAAGTGCAGTCGGGCCAGTTCGCCAAGGAATGGATCGATGAAAACAAAGCCGGACGGCAAAAGTTTCTCGACACCCGCAAAGCGCAGCAAGACCAATTGGTTGAGCAAGTGGGCGGAAACCTGCGCGAGATGATGTCCTTCTTAAAGAAGAAGGGCGCATCGAGCTAGAGTGACGCGGCGCGCGTTCTCGCCGATTGGCTAGGCGGGTGACACGGCGGGGCGTTGTGTTCGCCATGATGACAGGCGGATGCGCGCGGGCCGCCGTGAGCGTCCGGCGGAGCGGACCGTCGGGTCCGAAAGGAAAGCAAGCCATGCGAGTCTTGATTTACGACACGACGCTGCGCGACGGCACGCAGGGGGAGAATGTCTCGTTCTCCGTCGATGACAAATTGCAGATCGCTCACAAACTCGACGAGCTGGGGATCGACTACATCGAGGGCGGCTGGCCGGGTTCGAATCCCCGCGACAAGGAGTTCTTTCGGCTGGCCAAGGACATCGAGCTCAAGCATGCTCGCTTGACCGCTTTCGGTTCGACGCGCTACACCCGCAACACGGTCGAGGAAGACCCCAACGTCATCGCCCTGCTCGAGGCCGAAACGCCCGTCATCACGATTTTCGGCAAGAGTTGGGAGCTGCACACGCGCCAGGCTCTGGGCATTGACGAAGAGCAAAATCTGGCGATGATTTCCGAAACCGTCGCGTATCTCAAGAAGCACGACCGCGAAGTTCTCTACGACGCCGAGCATTTTTTCGACGGCTACGAAGCCAACGCCGATTTCGCTCTGCGCACTCTCGAAGCGGCCCACAAAGCCGGAGCCGACGCCATGGTGCTTTGCGATACCAACGGCGGCACGGTAACCCATCGATTGGGCGAAATCTTCAGCGAGATTCGTAAACGCTTTGACGGCGTCATCGGGATTCACACACACAACGATTCCGACCTCGCCGCCGCCAACGCCGTCACGGCCGTCGAGTTGGGCGCGACCCATGTGCAAGGAACCATCAACGGCTACGGCGAGCGTTGCGGCAACGCCAACCTGTGTTCGATCATCCCGATCCTCGAACTCAAACTGGGCCACACGACAGTCGGCAAGGAGAGGGTCGAGCATCTCACGGGAGTCTCGAATTTCGTCAGCGAGACGGCGAATCTGTCGCTTCCCAACGACCGACCATTTGTCGGCCGCAGCGCCTTCGCGCACAAGGGCGGCATCCACGTCAGCGCCGTCTTGAAAGACGCCTCCACCTACGAGCACATCGAGCCCGAAACGGTCGGCAATCGCCGTCGCGTTTTGATCAGCGACCTTTCCGGACGCAGCAATATTTTCTACAAGCTCAAGGAAAAGGGTCTTGAAGAGTTGCTCGACGACGCCAAGCGCCGGCAACTGCTCGACCGCATCAAGCAACTCGAGTACGAAGGCTACGAGTTGGAATCCGCCGAGGGCAGCTTCGAGTTGCTGGTGCGCGAGGTGTTGCAGCCCAATCACTTCTTCTTCGAGCTGGAGAACATGAACCTCGTCAGCGAGAAGAAGGACGGCAAACGCACCGAATGCAAAGTCGAGATGACGGTGCGCGCGAGGGACGGGTTGCACACCGCCACCTCGGACGCTTCCGGGCCTTTCGACGCCATGTCGGCGTGCTTGCGCAAGTGCCTATCGCAGACTTATCCGCAAATCGCCGACATTCGATTGAAGGATTACAAAGTCCGCGTGCTGGAACCGAATCGCGGCACTGCCGCCAAAGTCCGTGTTCTCGTTGAGTGGAGTGACCACAAGACGAGCTGGACGACCGTCGGCGTTTCCGACGACGTTCTCGAAGCCAGTTGGAACGCTCTGGTCGACTCGATTCGCCTAGAGCTGCTCCGCTTGGCCGAAACCGACAAGAGCCTCGAAAAGACCGTCGAAGACTACTGCTGGGGCGTGTAGCGCCAGGTAGGGACGAGCACTCGTGTTTGTCCTAGCCCGCCGTTGAGACAGGCTCTCAGCTTGTCTCCCGGATTTGCCGCCTCCCCCTCGATTTCGCGTTCAGGCAATCCAGCGGTCAATCTGTCGCACCTCTTTCCGGTGGGCGGAAGGCGCAAAACATCCGGGTCTTCCCACATCCGCGAATATCAACTTCACCTGATCCGGAATCGCACCCCAAGACTCATAACCTGTGCATTGTGTACTCGATCCGCGGGAGGCCTCGGCGGTTCCCCAGACACCCTCTCGACCGGGCGAGCCCGCTGGTTGATGGGCTGGGGACCGTCGTCGAACGGCTTTGCCCGTGTACTTATAGGTGTAAACACCTATTCCATCCAGTACTACAGTTTCTGAAATTGAACCGATAGATTCATTGACTAAAGTTAAGTGCCGACCCGAAGATAGTGTTTACTCAGTCATTTACAGAGCCGGAGGAAGTGAGATATGGCAGCAACGCAAACCGATATCGCCGTACTCTTCGACGAATTGAGCCGTCATGGGGCCGTGACCCCCAGGGATCTACCTAGTACGAAATCGTGGTTAGGTCGAGTTCGAGGCATCGAACGGCGTGCATCGAAACGACATCCGACCACCGGTGAGGGCACGCTCCACTGGACAAACTCGTTCGGCGAACGCGGAACCTGCGCGGTCCAAGCTAGGGATATGAACGATAGCGGCATGCAATTGGAGATAGCCACGCGAGTACCGATCCCGTCGGTCGTTCGCTTATTCGGTCGAACGTTGGAGTGCTTGGGCTACGTCCGGTATTGTCGCGAGGAAGGGGAAAAATTCATCCTCGGAATCGAAATCGCCGGCGAACCATATCCCTGCCGTAACGGTTGGAAGAGTTAACACGGATTTCGAGTCATCGATTCGGCTCCCCCCGGGGCTATTCTCATGGAGCTTTCTTTCGCCATCGTTTCTGTCTCGTTACGCCTTCTGGCAACAGCGTGGAGTGTGGTCTGGCGCACAGGGGACTGGAAACTCGTGTTCCTACCCTTGATGCTCGCTTTGACCGCGTCGCAACCACTGTTGCCCCACTTTCCAGCGGAACAATGGTCCGCGTTTCGGGTAGTGATCCTCAACGCGACTGCCGTTTTGGTTTTCTACATCCTGGTCCGATGGTCTCAGTTCGGCTCGAAGAATAAGGTGCTTGGGCTCATGCTCGTGCTGGTGGCCGGGTATCAATTCGGTTCTTTTTTCATCGGAGAACCCATCCCGGTCGTCCTGGGGTCTGAATTGTCCGTGAGTTTCGCGCTGTGTGCGGGCGTGATCTTATCCGGGCGCGTGTTCGAACAACACACAAAGCTGAGTCATAGCGACGCGCTCACCGGGGTTCCCAATCGTATCCGGTTCATGCAGTTGCTGAAAGTGGCCCACCGTCGAGCAAGAGCAAGGAAAGAGTACCTTTTTGGAGTGCTGTTCCTGGACCTGGATCGCTTCAAAATCCTCAACGACAAATTCGGTCACGCGACGGGGGATCAATACTTGATTCACATCGCGCAAAGACTCAGGGCCTCTCTGCGGCCGGGGGATACCGTGGCTCGCTTGGGCGGAGACGAGTTTGCGGTACTGCTGGACGGATTGACCGAGCCTGGCGAAGCAAAGAGCATCGTCGATCGGTTGCGAACGGACCTGGAAGAACCCGCCAACATACAAGGGCACGTCATATTCACAACGGCCAGCATCGGAATGCCTCTCAGTTCGACGCAATACAAGCGACCCGAAGACCTGTTGCGCGACGCCGACACGGCCATGTATCGCCAGAAGGCTTCTCAAAACGGCTATGACGAGATCGTGAACGTGCAACGACAGGTCCGCGCCAGTTCACAGCTACAGTTGGAGGCAGACCTACAGCAAGCCCTCCGGGACAAGCAATTCGTCGTCCATTACCAACCCATCGTGGCACTCCCCAGTGGCGAAATAACCGGTTGCGAAGCCTTGGTCCGCTGGGAGCACCCCACCCGCGGGTTGCTCATGCCGGCGGAGTTCATTCCGGCCGCGGAGAGCACGGGCTTGATCCTCCCAATCGGGGAGTTTGTCCTGCGCTCCGCCTGCGCCCAAAATCGAGCCTGGCGACAAGCCGGCTTGCCGTCGCTAAGTATGTCCGTAAACGTTTCCGCCCGGCAGCTGTATAGGCAACAATTCGCGGACACGGTTTCCGAGATCTTGGCCGAGACCGGCTCGCCGCCCGATTCGATCGAATTGGAGTTGACGGAGAGTCTATTAATGGAGCACCCGGAAAAGGCTGCCGAGATGCTCACGAAGTTGAAGGATCTAGGCTTACGAATCGCGGTGGATGACTTTGGAACGGGTTACTGCTCGCTGAGCTATCTGCTCCGTTTCCCGCTGCACACCTTGAAAATCGATAAAACGTTTGTCGACGGCCTCACGGGGGACGACCCGAGAAGCTATAGCATTGTCGAGGCTCTGATCGCGCTCGCCCGCGGTCTAAACCTTGGAGTCACGGCCGAAGGCATCAGCTCGGACGATCAATTGACCGCCTTACAGTCCTTGCAGTGCAACCGGGGCCAAGGATACCTGTTCAGTCGGCCTGCTCCGGCTGAAGTTTTGACGCCGGCCCTGTTCAAGCGGTCGAGGCCCGGCGCACAAGATGCCCCGTCTTTGCCGCGTTTGCAAAAACAGCTCGCTTGATGGGAAACGGCCCCTCAGACCCGCACCCGCACGAGATGCGCCCGAGCGTCATCCGTGTTGTTGAGAACTGGCCCGCTGAGGCTCGCGACCGCGAGCAGGACTAAGCTCACCGCAACGAAGCACATAGCGCCCGTCCGCCGATGGTTGGCGGAATATCGGGTTCCGTGCGGTAATCGGTTGGTTAGCAGCCTCGGGTGTGCCGTCCGAGCCGCCGAAAGCGCGAACGGTTCAGGGTCTCGGCCCCGGTAAAGGCCGGCATGTTCAGTCCGTCAAAAGCCGCCCGCTCTACCGAAAGTTCGATCCGCGCCGAGCGTGCCGAACTTCAAGGCCTCGATGCAACAGGTGAGGGGCGGTGTAGGTATTCAACCGCTCCCGCGTGCCCGGAACTCCCGGTCACTTTCGCGTTGCCGTAGTTGCGCATCGCGACCACCCCGAAACTCGCCGCCGCGGCGCTATTGGCGATCGTGAACGCCTTGTAGTGGTTTGCTTCGGGGTTTCTCCGTTGAGTCCACCATTGGAAGGCGAAGAACCCTCCGCCGACCGCGGCTTTGATCATCGCGGCCTTGCGACCACTGAAAGTTCCGTCGGCATTGCGCAGCAACGGGTTCAACTCGCGACGGCCCATCGAGGAGTGGGCGTCGAGCAGGTTGACGGCGGCAAAGGCGATCCAGGAGGCGATCCAGGCCTTCTTCCAACGCTTCTTGCCACGCTCTCGGGCGTCCGTGCCGGGCCGTGAGGTCAGGTAGGGCCTATAACGCACCGCGGGAGCTTCGTAAGTGTCGGCCCGGTCGAGATCGAGCGGCGCCGCGACCGCGGCGTCAGCCGCTTGGGCCGGGGCGGAGATCATCAACAATGTGCCCATGGCGAGGGCGCAAACGAAGAAAAACTTCAGCGTGGTGAGGGACTTGGTAAACATGGCGGCTCCTTGAGCAACGCCGCCGATTCAAAGTGCGGCCCCTTGATTTGGGCCGCCGGCGTGTCGCTTGATAGAGCTAGTTTGCGGCAAGTCCTAGGCGAAACACATGACGCCAAAGCTACATTTCGTAACCGGTACCAATGAGGGGGTCTTAAGTCAAACGTACCCGGCGCCGACAAGACGCGGGGTCGAAAGAGCGGTTACAGCGGAGAACGGACCGAGCGCTTAAGAATTGGGTTGTGACCGACTCTCAGCCGGTCAAAGCGGAAGGGTTGTCGGGTTCATGCCCCCCCGCGCGGGCACGCCGGGAAACGAAAAAACGCCGACTTTTCGAAACGGGGATTCTATTCCATCGCAATCGTGGCGATGTTTGATTCATGCCCGCCGATGTTGACCAGAATGGACTGGTCGCCGCTGGGCGTGAAGAAGCTGGGACGCATGTTGAGCTGCAAGACGCCGACCAGCCCCGGTGTCATGCCGAGGAACTGAATGTCGGCGTCGTGGCCCGCGATTTGGACGCTCGCACTGAGCGGCGCTAGGACTAGAGGAGTTGCCGTGGCGGCCTGGCCGTCGGCCAACGTCGGGGCAACCGGCCCCTGGCCCGTCATGTAGACCGTCACGATCGTGTTGCGGTCGGCCGGGTTGCTTGCCGTGATCAGATTCCCTTGCGGATCCCTCACGACCGCCCGACCACCGTTATAGGTGAAGATGCCCGGAGCCGCGTTCGCCACCGGAATGCTTTGCATTCCGCTCCGAGCGCCGGTGTTGTCGACAGCGATCTTCACCAGCCCCATGCCGGCCGCCGCGAAGGGCAGTTGGAAGTTAATCTGGTTGTCACCGAGATACGTTAGCGGCGCTTCGGCAATCATCAAGCCTTCCGGCGTGAAGACCAAAACGCGAACGCCGTTGATCTGAGTCGGCAGCGTGTCATTATTTCGCCCGACGAAGGACGCATTGGTTCCGTCCTCGGTCCCGCCGAGGAAGCGTCCGAAGATGGAGCCCAGAGTGCCGCCCGCGAAATTCAGGGTGTAAGCGGCCGAATTCACAATCCCGCCGTCAAAAATCTCCGGTGTGGGGTTCGGCTGGTCGCCCAAAATCAACGTCACCGGAACCACGGCGGTATCCGTCGTCACCCCGACAGCGGTAAAGGTGATCGTCGCCACTTCGCCGATTTGCGCCGGCACGCCCTGGGTGTCGATTTGAACGCTGACTTGCGTCGGCGTGTCGCCCTCTTCGTCGGAGAGCGAAATGCGATCCGCCAGCGAGCCTTCCAGCGTCGCTTCCCAGCGAAGTACACCGCTCGAAGCGGTGATGTTCAGTTCGATCGCTACAGGGCTGGGGCCGGTCGCAACCCCGGCGAACGTCAGAGTCGAGGGCAGGGCGCTGATGCTTTGGACCAGCGGGGGCGTGTCGGCGGTGAGCAGCGCGAAATTGTCAATCGAATTCAGCTCGTCGCCTTCTGATAAATCCGCGCTGATTTCGATGCGCCTGATGAAGCCCAGCGCGGAGAAGAACGACTGGTCGCCCTCGACTCTTGTCCAAGCACTCTCGTCCAAGAAGGCGGTTTGGCGACTCCATACGTCGCCCGGCAGCACACCCGTCCAGCGAAACGCCGTATCCGTTCCGATGAGCAAAATCTCGACCGGTTTCGCCGCCCCGGAAAGGAACCTATGACGATAGTCGAATTCCAGACGCGGCGCTTCCAGGCCGTGATAATTCCCCAAGTAAAATTCGGGAACCACGAAAGCGTCCGGCGCCGAGCCGCCGTTTTCGACGATGCGCAGGAAGCCTTCCGGATTCCCTTCGAATTCATTCCAGATCAACTGGGTGTTCTTGTCGCCCAGCGTGGCCAGGTCGATTTGCTCCGATGCCGGATAGTTACGGGACCAACCGTCCATACCCGCCGAGAATGACGTGATCGCCGGTAAGACCGGTATCGCGAAATCACCGCGCGCGAAGAGCCTGACATTATCAAGCGCCGCCTGGTTGCCGAGTGAGTTGTAACTGGCGCGGATTTCAAGACGCTTGGGGTTTGAAAACACCTGCTCGAAGGCCATGAAATTACCCTCGGAGACTCGCCAATTTTCCTCGGTCATCGTTATGGAGTAGGAAACCCAATCCCCATTCGGGTCCGGCGCACCGGTGGGAGCGACCCAGCGCCAAGCCCCGTCTTCCCCAATCAAACGTGCCTCGACGAAGTGATTGCCTTCCTTGAAAGCTGTCAACGCCGTCAAATCAAAGGTGATTCGCGGTTCGTTGAGGGCGAGGAAATCAACGAGGAATTCGTCCGGCGCGACGAACCAGTCCTCGGCCGGATCACGACGCGTTCGGATCAGCGCATAGCCGTCCGGCGCTTCTCCGCCGGTATTTCCGCCCGACGCAACGAACTCGATTGTCGCGTTTTTGTCGCCGACGTTGGTTCCCGGGTAGGGGCTCGCGGTGTCATTGCGCGTCCAACCCTCGAGACCCTCGTCAAACGTCGATTCGGCGAGCGGTTTCACCGAGTCGATCAGCGGCCCCGAGACAGTCGCCGTCAGAAATCCCTCGGTCGGGCCGCTTGGAACGTTGAAATAGAACGCGATGAAATACGTCCCCTCCCGTAAGCGCGGGAACCGCACCAGGTCGATTTCGATACGGGCTACGCCTCGTGGATTGGGCTTGGCTCGAAAGTCGGCCAGGAAATTCCCGTCGCCGTCGGTGCCGACGTCTTGGCCGGGTTCGACGGCCAACTCGATGAGGGTCTCGGGGTCGGTCACGAATTCCACGATCAATCGTGTCGCCCCCTCGGGGACGAGAATCGTAAAACTGTCTTCACCGGCGAGAAGAGTCCTCTCCTCTTCAATCTCCGGAAATTTCACGAAGATAGGGTGCCCATTCGTCAATGCCGTGGCGGCCGCCAGCGGGGCCGCGGAGACAAGGAGCAATAGGGCAAGCAGACGCAAGAAGGACGTTGAGGGGCAGGGGGAGGTTCGGCCGATCATATCAGCTTCCAAGGCTCATAGTGCGATCTATTGAGTCTCGCAAAATAAAGTGACACCTTTTTGGGGTACGTACGTCTTTGTATGTATGGGAAATACAAAAGGCGTACGGCGGGATTTCGAGGCCCTGGAGAAGCGCCGTTTCAAAGCGATCCGGTTGGTCGAGCAAGGCTGTAGTCAGTCCGAGACAGCGAGGCGATTGAAGGTCGCGCGGCAAAGCGTCAGCGAGTGGCTGCGACGATACCGGCGTGACGGCGAAGCCGGGTTGCGCCAGGCCGGCCGCGCCGGCCGTAAGCCGCTGTTGGACGCCGCGCAGCTCGAACGCCTCGAGGCGTTGCTGCTGGAAGGCCCCGAGGCGCACGGCTTCCCGACGCCGCTGTGGAGCTGTCCGCGGGTCGCTCGTCTGATCGGAGACGAGTTCGGCGTGCGCTATCACGAGGGCCATGTCTGGAAGATCCCGCGGGCGCTCGGTTGGAGCCCGCAACGGCCCGTCGGCAAAGCGCGGGAGCGCAACGAAGAGGCCATCCGCGGCTGGCAGCGCAAGACTTGGCCGGCCATTAAAAAAAAGCCCGCAAAGAAGAACGCACGATCGTCTTCATCGACGAAAGCGGATTGAGTCAGAAGCCGCATCGTTGCCGCACCTGGGCGCCGCGCGGCGAGACACCGGTGTTGGAGTTCAACTTCAACTGGGACAAGCTGTCGGTGTCGGCCGGGCTGACGTTGCGCAACTTTTACTTCCGGCTCTATCCCGGCGCGATCGGCGAGCTGGAGGTCATCGACTTCCTGAAGGCTTTGGTGCGCCACATCGACGGCCCACTGCTGATCGTCTGGGACCGGCTGCCGGCGCACCGCAGCCGCCTGGTGCGGGAGTTCATCCAGCTCTCCGAGGATCACATCGCAACGGAGTACTTGCCGCCCTATGCGCCGGAGTTGAACCCGGTGGAATACATTTGGGCGTACTGGAAGCAGCACGAGTTGCCCAACGTCTGCCCGAAGGACTACTGGGAACTCGACGAGCGCGCCCGCAAAGCGCTGCGGCGAATGCGCCGCAAACCGCGCTTGATTACCGCTTTCTGGAAACAGTCTTCTCTTTGTCTCGATTGACAGTATATTATGCGAGACTCAGTAAGACCGTCATGGGGGAATCAGGGATTCACCTAACTACTTACGGGGTTTTAACTTATCCGCCGAGGTCCGCTTTCGCAACCTCGTTCGGCCGAGCGTAGCATGGTGCCGCGGGGCGGGCCTTCGAGGTTGTTCATAGCGACTCGGCATGTGCCCCTATATTACCAATGGCATATGACTCGATGGAAGCTCGAACCCGGCCGAGTGCCTCGGTGTCGGCTCCGGCGAGTGGGTCGCGGCCGCGTCAGACAGCGATCAACGGAGCGATCACGAGAGCCACAATCGACATCAGCTTGATCAGAATATTCATCGACGGACCGGAAGTATCCTTGAAAGGATCGCCGACCGTATCGCCGACCACGGTTGCCTTGTGGGTCTCGGAACCCTTCGCTTCGCCTTCCATCTCACCCTTTTCGATCAGCTTCTTGGCATTGTCCCAAGCGCCCCCGGCATTGGCCATGAAAAGCGCCAGCAACACGCCCGTCACCGTGGCCCCGGCCAGCATACCGCCCAGCGCCTCGGGGCCGAGCAGGTAACCCATCGCCACCGGCGCCATAATCGCCACCAGCCCGGGCGCGACCATTTCTTTCAGAGCGGCCGACGTGGCGATATCCACGCAACGGGCGGCGTCGGGCTTCACACCCTCTTCGCCCTCCAACAGTCCTTTGATTTCGCGAAACTGACGGCGGATTTCCTCGACCATCTTGCCGGCGGCGCGTCCGACGGCAGTCATCGTCTGGGCGGCGATAAAGAAGGGCAGGATGCCGCCGATCAGCAAGCCGATCACGACGCGTGCGTCATTGACTTGAATATTGACGGCCGGCAATCCGTTGGCCAGGCGAATGGCATCGACCGCTTGCGTATAGGCCGAAAACAGCGCCAGCGCGGCCAGCGCGGCCGATCCGATCGCGAACCCCTTGCCCATCGCGGCGGTCGTATTGCCCAGCGAATCAAGAGTATCGGTGATGGCGCGGACTCGCGGTCCCAAACCCGCCATTTCCGAAATACCCCCGGCGTTGTCGGCAATCGGCCCATAAGCGTCGACGCTCATCGTGATACCCACGGTGGCCAGCATGCTGACCGCCGCCAGCCCGATGCCGTAGAGCCCGGCGACGCCGTGCGCGACATAGATCGCGGCGCAGATTATCAGCACCGGCCCGGCGCAGCTCCGAAAGCCAACCGCGAGGCCTTCAATGATGTTGGTCGCCGCGCCGGTCCTCGAAGCTTCGGCGATACCGAGCACGGGCTTCATCGAGGTGTAGTACTCGGTGACATAGCCGATCGCCACGCCTCCGACGGTTCCCGCCACGATGGCCCAGAAGACGCCGTCGTTGATGATCGAAGCGTCGATGACCCCGTAGGCCGCCGCCAGAAACAACGCCGCCGCCAACCAAGCCGAATAGCGCAGGGCCGCGGCCGGTCCCATTCCGCTCAAGAGGCGAATCGAGATGATGCCGACCACCGAACAAATCAGGCCGACCCCGGCCAGCACCAGCGGCAAAGCCATCAAGGATTCGCGAGCCCCCTCGCCGCCGAGCATCGCCAGCGTCTCGGCGCCCAATGTCGCCGCGATCGCCATCGTGGCGATCATGGACCCTACGTAGGACTCGAAAATGTCCGCTCCCATCCCGGCCACGTCGCCGACATTGTCGCCGACGTTATCGGCGATCACGCCGGGGTTGCGCGGGTCGTCCTCGGGGATGCCGGCTTCGAGCTTGCCGACCAAGTCACTGCCGACATCGGCGGCCTTGGTGTAGATCCCGCCGCCCACGCGCGCGAATAAGGCGATCGAACTCGCGCCCATCGCGAATCCATTGATATAGACGGCTTGTTCGATGCCGGCGAAAACCTGCGCGAAGACGCCGACGCCCAGCAGCCCCAGCCCGGCCAAGGCGAGTCCCATGACGGCTCCGCCTTGAAACGCGACCATCAAAGCGCTTTCGACCCCTTCGCTGCGCGCGGCTTCGCAAGTCCGCGTATTGGCGCGCGTGGCCGATTTCATGCCAATGAAGCCCGCCAGAATCGAGCAGGCCGCGCCGGTGACGAAACACAGAGCCGTTTCGCGGTTCAGCTGCCAAGCAATGAGGGCGGCGACGGCGATGACAAAAGCGATCAGAATGCTGTACTCGCGTTTCAGAAACGCCATCGCTCCGTCGTGAATCGCTTGCGACAGCTCGCGCATCGTCTCATTGCCGGGCGAGTGTCGGTCGTTAAGGATGAAAATGATCAGGGCGCAGACGAGGCCGCAGAGACCGATGATGGGGGTGAGGGGTATCAGAGTGTCCATGGTCGTTGGAATAACAAGACGCGGTTAGGGCGGCATCTTGGCCGGAAGAATTTTCGAGAAGACCACCTGAGAACAACCCGGTTGACGGAGGTTGGAGATTGGTGAATCAAAAGTAACAGGCTACCATTTCCACCCGCCGACGCGCCGGCGAAATCAAGATCGGGTGTGCGATATAAACGTGGAAGCCCTTCTCGCAATGCGAACAATAGAATCAGAGCCCTGAGCGCAAGCGACGGGCCAAGCGGCCGCGCACCAAACTCCGCGGCGCGGCAGCCCGGTCACCGGGTTTGAACCGCCAATAGGCGGTCCTTTTAGGGCCGGTTCAAGAGGGTCGTCGTTCGGTGCGACGCCCTGAATGGGCCGCGGGGCGCTACGCTTCGCGGACCAACCGCTGTAGATTTCGCGCGCAGATCTCGCTGCCCTCGAACTTGCGCCCGTTCGGCCCTCCCCAATGCGTCTCTAGGCTGATCATGCCGCCATAGCCGTCCACCGCCAACCGACTCAACTGGCCCGGCCAGTCAACCTCGCCGGCGCCCAACTCGCCCCACTGCATGCGATCGCCGCCCGCGGGGATGGCGCCGTCTTTGGCGTGGACATGCAGCACGCGGCCGGCGGGAAGCCGCTCGTAACCCTCGGGAAACGGGTTTTCCGCCGAAACGTAGGCGTTGGCCGGGTCCCAGACAATGCCGAGATTCGGATGGTCGATGGCCGAGAGCACGGCGGCGGTTTCCGCGCCGGTCGCTACGTTGCAGGCGTGTTCATTTTCGAGGCCGATCCGAATCTTCCGGGAAGCGGCTTGCTCGACAGCCGGCCCCAGAGTCTCTACAACGCGTTCGGTGACCGCGCTCGGTTCCACCGTCCGCCAGAAACTGAAAACACGCACGATGTCGGCGCCCAAGGCTTCGGCGATATCGAGCGCCCGCCCCAGAATTCGCGGCTGGTCGTCGTAGGTGTGCGCGGAATGAAAGGCGTCCTGCTCAAAGCGGTGGTCGATGTCGCCGCCTCCCGGCAGCGTGCACTTGAAGACGGGCGAGGCGATCGAGCAGACGGTCAGCTTCGCGGCGCGCACCAGCTTCCCGACTTCCTCGATTTCCGAGTCGCTCATGTCGACGATGTTCTTGTTCCACACGGTGCGAATTTCAAGCCCTGGGATGCCCAAGTCGACCGCGGCGCGGCACATCATCTCGATGTCTTGCGTGAATTCGTCGGTAATGACGGCAATTGGAAAATCAGCCATAGTCCCCCAGTCCAGCATTTTCTCATCGAAGGATGAGCCTGAAGACGGGGGTTGGGGCTTTTTGAGTAGCTGGGGCTCCTTTCTGGTTTTTTGGTTTTGATTTGGGAAGGGGAGAATCGTCGTCGGGGTTGTGGGAATGTGGGAATCGCGGAGCGATTTCCAAGGGCGGTGGGAAACGAAGGGAAACCTGGTTTTGGTTTTCCTCGTTTTCCACCGCCCGCCATTTCCACAGCCCTCTTCCTGCTGTTCAGCACGGCGTGTTCGCGGACCGGAAACTGGCAAACAGCTTGTGCTTGGCTCGCTGCATCCGGCGCGCCGCCGCAGTGTCGCTTTCCGCCTGGGCAATGCGGCCCAGAGCCTCAAGCGTGTGCCCTGGCTTGAGGTAGCCGGCGGCCTCGGGCAACTGCTCGAAAGATTCCCAAGGCGTCTGGTAGTGGCGATACACCCGCTTCTGCTTGCCTTTGGCGTCGGTCTTGATCTCGGGCTGTCCGCAGGGCCGGTGGAAATTCAAATAGGGATTGAAGTGCTGTTGGTAGAAGCGCTGGATGCGCCCCGCGTGCGGCGCCGCGATGTGCGTATATCCCATGTGTTTGCGGATCACCGCGCCGTTTTTCGATTCCACCAAGCCGTTGTCATTGGAGTGCCGCGGACGCGACTTGGTCTGTTCGATCAGCAGCTTGTTCAATAACTTCTCCACCGTGCGATTGAGGAACTCGCTGCCGTTGTCGGAATGGAAGCCGCGGATACGAAAGGGAAACTGCTCGATCATGGCTTTCAGCAACGGCTCCAGCCAGGCTTCACTGATCGCGGCTGTGGCGCCGACCACTTGCCACTGGGTGACTTCATCCACGGCATTGATGTGGTAGACGCCCTTGACGCCATCGCGATCCCCTTGATGCACCGTATCCACTCGCAGAAAGCCGGGTCGGCCTTGCGGGTCGGGCCGGCGCCGCTCGCCGATCGACACCGCTGTGGGCCGGGTCTTGGTGAAATGCAGCCGCCGCCGGCGGTAGGCACTGCGCCGCCGCAGGCGATAGATCTGGGCCACCGAGATCCCCGCCAACCGCTCGTATTCGCGCTGCTGGTACTGCTGGTATTCCCGCTCGAGGATCTTGCGCGTGGCCGGGCCGCTGAGGGTTTCGTGGGCCTCGTCCACCGCCGCCAGCAGTTCGACGTCGGCGGGCGTGTACTTGCGGGCAAAGCGATGCCGCCGGTAGCGGGCGGGTTGGAGTTCTCCGCCCTGCCGGTACTGCTGGATCAGCCGCGTGATTTGCGCCCGGCTCAGTCCGGTCATCTTGACCAGATACTGCCGCAGCAGCCCTTTGTCGGCGCGGTTCTGGCGGCTGTAGCCGTGCCGGCCAAGCGTGCGCGCCACCCAAGCGTAAATCTCGGCCCGCCCTTTGCCTTTGAATCGAATCTCCTGGCTGGAGTGGAGAAACTGCCGGATCTGTTGCGGATTCAACTTGCCGGCGTTTTGCACTTGGATAGTCAATCCCCAGCATGCCCACTCCCCGATCCTGCAGGCTCATCTTGTGTGAGAAACAAACTCCTCGTTCAGGCTCATCTTGCATGAGACAAGACTAGTCCGGGCAGCGCCGGGTCACAACGTACTACAATGCCGGCTACCATCGGATGCTGTCTTCCTCATTCAGCACAGGCGCCCACAAAACAGGCGTCCACGTTACGCTCGCCGGCGTCGTCCTGCTCGCCGCGGCCTTCGCGCAAACCGAACCCGCCGAGGAGCGAACAAACCCACTCACCCGTGATCCGGCCGCCGTGCAAGCCGGACGAGCGCTCTACCTCGAGCGCTGCGCGGTTTGCCACGGCCAGGACGCCCGGGGAAGCATGGCGGCGAATCTTGTTACCAGCCGCACCGTACGGGGCGCTGACGCCGGGCTGTTCAAAGTCATCTCGGAAGGCTTTCCCGGAACGGAAATGCCGCCTCAAGGCAATCTGGCGCCGACGCGAATCTGGCAGCTCGTCACGTACCTGCACAGCCTGGCTCGGCCGGGTTTCGAGCCCCCTCTTCCCGGGGATCCCGAGGCCGGACGCGAGGTCTTTGAAAACGTCGGATGCGCGGGCTGCCACCAGGTCGCCGGCTCCGGCGGTTTCCTGGGGCCGCGCCTCGACAGCATCGCCGCTCAAAAGACCTCCGACCAGATCCGAAGCGATGTTCTCGATCCCAACGTCGCGCGGCCCGTCGGCTACGAGGCCGTCTTCGCCGTGACCCGCGGAGGCGATCGCATCGAGGGAATACTCAAGAACGAGGATACCTTTTCCGTCCAGATCCTGATGCGAGACGGGCGGTTCCGGCTGCTCGATCGCGGTGACCTCGCCGAGCTCCGCAAGCCGCCCGAGTCGGTCATGCCCGCCGACTACCGAAGCCGGCTTTCCGACGAGCAGTTACGGAACCTGCTCGCCTACCTCGATCGGCGGCGAGACCCCTATATTCCAATCCCGCGCAATTTTTCGAATTACTAAGTCACCAATGCAGTGGTCATACATATCGTGGATTTGCACAACCGTCGCCTGCCTGTCTCTCGTCGCGGCGGCCGACGTGGATACGCTCCTCGAAGACCGCTATCGCGCTCCCGAAAACTGGCTCAGTTATGACCGCGACAACAGCGGCCGGCGTTACAGCCCGCTCGACCGCATCAACGTCTCGAACGTCGGCGACCTGGTCGTCGAGTGGGCGTTTCAGTTCGTGCCTCCGCCGCATCGTACCGAGCCCACGCCGCTGGTTCGCGACGGTGTCATGTACGTGCCGAACGGCGGACTGATCGCCCACGCCCTCGATGCCGGCAGCGGCCGCGTTCTGTGGCGATACGAATACACTCATGAGCAAAGCGGCGACGGCCACCCGCCCAACTGGAGCCGTGGTTTCGGGCTTTCCGGCCGGCGACTCTACCTGGGAACATTCGACTGCCATGTGGTTGCGATCGACACCCGCAGTGGAGCCGAGCTGTGGAGAACGCTTCTCACCGATGAGCAGAACTGTTTCGGAGCGACCGGAGCAGCGTTCGTCGTTCGCAACCGCGTTCTGCTGGGCACCCGCGGCGGCGACACCGGCCTGCTGCGCGGCGCCTTGCACGCCTTCGACGCTGAAACGGGCGACCGCGTATGGCGCTTCTTCACCGTGCCCGCTCCGGGAGAACCCGGATCGGAGACTTGGCCCGACGACACCGACGCCTGGAAAGCCGGAGGCGGCGCACCCTGGACCACCGGGACCTACGACCCCGAGCTGAACTTGATCTACTGGACAACCGGCAACCCCGGCCCAAAAGACTTCGACGGGCGCGACCGCGAAGGAGACAACCTTTACACCGCCTCGCTGCTCGCCATGAATCCCGACAACGGCGACCTGGCATGGCACTTTCAGTTCACGCCGCACGACGAGCATGACTGGGACGGCAACCAAACCCCCGTGCTTGTCGATGCCGACTGGGGCGGCAAACTCCGCAAACTCCTGCTGCAGGCGAGCCGCAACGGCTTCTTCTACGTGCTCGACCGCACCAACGGCGAGATGTTGCTCGCCGAGCCTTTCGCCAAGCAGACTTGGGCGAAAACAATCGCGCCCGACGGCCGGCCGGTGCTCGAAGAGGATTCACCGCCAAGCTTTCAGGGAACTCTCGTCTGCCCCGATATCCACGGCGCGACAAACTGGCAGGCGCCCTCTTTCAACCCTTTAACGGAGCTTTTTTATGTATCGGCCCGCGACGCCTGCGGGATGTACTACCGCACCGGCCACAGCATCAACCATCGCGAGATGGAGGCTCGGCAAATGATTCGGGCGATCGACTTCCGCAGCGGGAAGGTTCGCTGGGAGATCCCCTTTCTAGGCGACGAGGCGCAGCAAGTGAGCTTCGCGGGAACGATGACGACGGCGGGCGGACTCGTCTTCTTCTCGAGCCGAGTCGGCAACTTCATGGCCGCTGACGCGAAAACAGGCAAGCTGCTGTGGCACTTCAACACGGGAGGCACGATCCGAAGCTCCCCGATGACCTACTTCCACAAGGGCCGCCAATACATCGCGATCACGGCCAAGAACGCCATCTTCGTCTTCGGATTGCGTCGTTGAGAACGTCAGGGGGAGAACCTCAGGGGCGAGAACGTCAGCGACGAGAACGTCAGCGACCGGTTCTCCCCGGGCTGATCGCTTTATTAGATGATCAATGTGCAATCGCCGTAGGAGTAGAAACGATAGTCGTTCTCGACCGCGTGGCGGTAGGCGGCGAGCGTTAGCTGACGGCCCGTGAAGGCGCAAACCAGCATCAATAGGGTTGACCTAGGCAGGTGGAAATTCGTCAATAAGGCGTCGACGGCTCGGAACTCGAATCCGGGAAGAATGAAGAGATCCGTCTCGCCCCTCCCGGCCTCGATGACTCCGGCGGCGGAGGCGCGAACGGTGTGCTCGAGGACGCGAACCGCGGTCGTGCCGACGGCGACGCGACGCGCGGAGCCCTGCAACTGTTCGGCCGCCGTTTCCGAGATCTCATACGACTCCGCGTGCATCGGGTGATCCGCGACTTGCTCGGCGCGGACCGGCTCAAATGTTCCCAGTCCGACGTGAAGCGTTACTTCGACACGCCGCACTCCGGCGCGGTCGAAGTCGTCGAGAATCTCGGGCGTGAAATGCAAACCGGCGGTCGGGGCGGCAACCGAACCGGGCTTGTCGGCAAAGACGGTTTGGTAGCGTTCGCGGTCGGTGGTCTGGTCGGATCGCTTGATATAGGGCGGCAGCGGCATGTGGCCGACCCTTTCGAGCCACGCCGTGAAATCAGATCCGCCGAGGGAGAACTCAACCACGCGAAATCCGTATTCGCCGCGCTCGAGGATCACGGCCTCGACGTCCTCGGGGAAGCGAATACGCTCAGCGATGCGCATCTTGCGGCCCGGCCGCGCGAGTGCTTGCCAACGGGCCGGGTTGGATTGGAGTTGCTTCAACAGCAGGATTTCGACAAGCCCGCTGATGTCGCTCTTCGATGTCGTCGCATGGACTCCCGCTCGACGCCCGAACAGTCGCGCCGGGATCACGCGCGAATTGTTGAGAACCAGGCGATCGCCTTTTCGCAGGTAGGCCGGCAAATCACGGAACCGGCGATCTTCCCAACTCCCCGAAGCGCGGTCGATGACGAGCATGCGGCTTGCCGCGCGGTCGGTTAACGGCACCTGCGCAATGCGGTCTTCAGGCAACTCGTAGTCGAAATCGCTGAGCAGCACCCGTTCATTGTAGGGAAGGGTGGAATCCGCGATCACGTCGCGGATAGGCTTCCAACGGCGGCCCGAGGCATCGGGAGCCTCGCATGCCGGTGTGCAAGTAGGCTATGCTTTCGTTCGTGCCCCTGAAAGAGGAGAAGATCATGTACAAAGTTTTGGTGATTGTCAGCCTTATCGGTTTGGCGGCCTGCGCGCCCGCTCCGCCGCCTGTTGAAGCCGAGCCGGCGAGTCCGGCGTATCGCGATGAAGCGCTGAAGAGGCTGGGTTCCATTGAAGAGAAAGTCGTTGGGTTGGCCGACGCCCTCCCGGCGGAGACCTACACCTGGCGTCCCGGAGAGGGTGTTCGCTCGGTCAGCGAAGTGCTCTTGCACATCGCCGCCGCGAATTACGGAATTCCGAATTACTTCGGAACTCCTCCGCCCGAGGGCTTCAGTTTCGACGGCTACGACAAACAAACCACCGACAAGGCCGAGATCGCGCCGAAGGTCAAGGAGTCTTTCGCGCACATTCGGGGCGCCATCGAAAAGCTGAGCGCCGAGCAGTCGGAAGACGGCGTGGAGATGTTCGGCCAGGATATGACGATGCGGCAAGCCGTCTGGGCCTCGCTCGAGCACCTCAGCGAACACCTGGGCCAAGCGATTGCCTACGCGCGGGTCAATAAAGTTGTTCCGCCGTGGAGTAGCGGCGAGGAATAGCCGCCGGGCTGACTACTGAGTGGCCGGACGAGGGTTTCCTGCCGCCCATACCTGCTTGCCATATGGCACCGCCGGGTTTGGCGCGTGGAGGCCGAGGCAAGAAACAGGATAGGAAGACGTCGAAGGTGAACCCCGCGCTGAAGCCCATGGGCTACTATCCGCGCCCCCTGCCGGGGACGGAGACCGAGGCGACAAGACGTCCCGGCCTCGAAGCGGTAAACCTCGGAGTATGAGGCGGAGCCCCGGCGCTTCCAACCCGACATACACCGAGCGGTGTGCCATATAGCAACATTTACAGGGCTCGCCCGTGTGGGGATTCCACCCACGGCTCCGCCTTCGGCTCTACCCTGGGCTATATTCGTGTCGCGGCTGGGGATGGTTGTAGCGGGCTCGCGGGCGGTTCGCGTTTGAGCATTTCCAACATGGCTCGAAACGCCTTGCCGCGGTGGCTGCGTTGCCACTTGGTTTCGGCGGCCACTTCGGCAAAGGTCACCCCCAGCGGGGGAAAGAAGAACAACGGGTCGTAGCCGAATCCGCCCTTGCCCGCCGGGGAATCGAGGATTCGCCCCTGGGCGCCTTCCTCGAAAGTGCCCAACACCTGCTCGCCGCGGACCAGCGCGATACAGCAAACGAACCGGGCGCCGCGTTGGCTTTTGGGGACTCCCGAGAGCTTCTCGATTAACAGGCGATTATTTGCTTGGTCGTCGGCTCCGGGGCCCGCAAAGCGCGCCGAGTAGATCCCCGGAGCCCCGTCCAATATGTCGACGACGAGCCCGGAGTCATCGGCGAAGACCAGCCCCTCGTTTCCCGAAGCATCCTTGGGATGGAATGCCCGGCTGTAACAAAGCGCTTTCGAGACAGCGTTTTCCTGGAAGCTATGCCCCTCTTCGGGGCAGTCGTAGGGGTCGAGGCGATGAACAACGAAATCGTCGCCGGCGGCCTGTTGGAACTCCCGCTGCTTGCCCGGGTTCGCGGTGGCGCAATAGAGGTCGAGCGCGCTCACAGCGTGATGATTTCCTTTTGCAACTCCATCAATCGCTCGACGCCTTTGCCGGCCAACCTGAGCAAGTCCTGTAACTGATCGCCGCTGAAGAGCTGCCCTTCGGCGGTGGCTTGCACTTCGACGTATTCGCTGGCCGAGTTCATGACGACATTCATGTCGACGCCGGCGCGGGAGTCCTCTTCGTAACACAAGTCCAGCAAAGGGGTGTCGTCGATGATGCCGACGCTGGTGGCGGCGACGTGATCGTTGAGCGGCATGGCCTTGATCATCGAGAAATCCACCATCTGTTTGGCCGCCAGCGCCAGCGCGACCCAGCCCCCGGTGATCGCCGCGGTGCGGGTTCCGCCGTCGGCGACGATGACGTCGCAGTCAATGAAGACCGTTCGCTCGCCGAGTTTGTCGAGGTCGGTCACCGCGCGCAGCGAACGTCCGATCAATCGCTGGATTTCGTGGGTGCGGCCGCCGACTCGACCGCGGCTGACTTCGCGTTGGGTGCGGGTGGAGGTCGCGCGCGGCAGCATGGCGTATTCGGCGGTGACCCAGCCGCGGCCGCTGCCTCGCAGGAAGCCGGGTACGGTCTGCTCGATCGAGGCCGAGCAAATGACTTTGGTGTTGCCGACCTCGATCAGCGCGGAGCCTTCGGCGGTGGGTAGAAAGCCGGGTTGGATGGAGCTGGGACGTGGTTCGTCGGATCGTCTGTTGTCGTTGCGCATGGGATTGCCAAGCATGGTAGCGGATCGGAGCGTGGAACGGTGCGAGGGGGAGCCAACCTGAGAGCTTGTCTCAACTGGGGGCTAGGACAAACACGAGTGTTTGTCGCTACCGAGGAGTGATCCCGGTTCGCGGTCGTCAGCCGCGCTTATTGGTGTTCGCTAACACTCCTGTGCGCGAAAACTCATTCAATTCAAACGATTTACGGTGTTTGCCTTAGAGCCATTCATGCCCGGGGCTATGCTAAGGTAGCACTACTGGGGCGCGTGGTCCCGACATTTGTCGGAGTGCGACCGCGAGCGGCGAGACGGGAGCAAACGTGATTATCACTAATACCGAAGAAGTACCGGGCAAGCAGATCGTCGAGTTTTTCGGCCTGGTCAGCGGCAGCACCGTGCGCGCCAAGCACTTCGGTAAAGACCTGCTCGCCGGACTCAAGAACATTATCGGTGGAGAACTGACCAGCTATACCGAGCTTCTCAACGAAGCCCGGCAAGAGGCCATCCAACGTATGACGGCCGAGGCGCAATCGGTTGGGGCTAACGCGGTCGTCAATGTTCGTTTTTCGACAAGCTCGGTGGCGCAGGGGGCGGCGGAATTGTTCGCTTACGGAACGGCCGTTCGTGTGGAGTAGAGGCGAGACTGACCATGTTCGAGTTGGGCTTTAATTTCGGCATTTTCCTGCTCTTGATGTTGCTCGGTTATCTCGCCGGCAGTTATCTGGAAGCGAAACATTACCAGCGCATTCGCGCCCGCGAATTGGAAATGAAGTCGATGCCGGCGGTGAACTTCCGTTCCCCGCCCGCCGGTTGGAAGATTGAATCGAGCGTATTGGTGACCGGCAGTGTGGTGGTTTCGGTGGACTACTTCAATCGGTTCCTGGCGGGGTTGCGGATGCTCGTTGGGGGACGGTTGAAATCCTATGAATCGTTGCTCGATCGAGGCCGGCGCGAGGCGTTGCTGCGCATGAAAGAAGAGGCGACCGCGCAAGGCTACCAGGCGATCATCAACGTGCGGCTCGAAACGTCGCGCATAGCGGGGTCGGCCGACCGGGGCACGACCGGGGTGGAGATCCTCGCTTTCGGAACCGCCGTGAAGCTCGCTGAAAACTGATCGGTTCATAAGATTGCCTCTGTAGAAATCGGGCATAGTCCGTTTCCGCGTTCCTGTCGCCCTTACAGGGCTCAACGTGATTTGATACCGTACCCAGGGTTCCGCCTTCGGCTCCACCCCGGGCTAAATTCCCGCCGCCGCTTCGCGGCTCAAGGCAGGCGCGATTTCGCCGGGCTCGAATGTAATGCATGATAGGGTTTGAAGGCTGTTTTCGAAGAGGCCACTTCGCGTCGAACGGGCTGACTGATTGCAAGGGAAGTTCGGTCGGTGCTCGGGACAGCCCCCTTTTTTTCGTCGGATCGATGAAATACACCGCCCGGCTTCCTAGCGACGGAATCAACGTTTCGAAAACCGACCCGCGCAAAGAGGCCCTGTTTCTGGTGGTCAGCGTCGGCGTCTGTGTCGTCGTACTCCTGGCCCTGATCTCTTTCTCGATGGACCTGCTGATGGGGTGGGTTCCCTTCTCGTGGGAAATACGAGCCGTCGACGGGTGGGACCAAGAGATGATGACGGCCGCGGGCGTGAAGGCACACGCCGTCGACGAAAGTTTGCAGAAACTCATTGACCGGCTGGCGGTCCATTGGCCCGACGTCCCTTATCGCTTTCGTACCGGAGTGACAGCGGAGACGCTTCCCAATGCCTTCGCACTGCCCGGCGGCGCGGTGGTGGTGACAGCGGGGTTGCTCGAAAGGGTGGAGAGCGAAAACGAACTGGCCTTCATCCTGGGGCATGAATTAGGGCATTTTCGTAACCGCGATCACTTGCGCGGCTTGGGGCGTCAGGTGGTGACGGCGTTGGCGATGACGGTGATCGGAGTCGCGGCCGGCGGCGGTGGCGTCACCGATTTCATGACGATCGCCCATCATGCGGCCGACCGGCGGTTCAGCCGGGAGCAAGAGTTCGCGGCCGACCGCTTCGGGCTTGAGATCGTCCAGCAAGAGTACGGGCATGTGGGCGGCGCGGAGGACTTTTTCAAACACCTCGCCGACGAAGATAGTGCCTGGGATACTCGCGCCGCGAGTTACCTTTCCACGCACCCATGGAGCGAGGATCGGATGAAGCGGTTGCGCCGGCTCGCCGAAGGGAACGGTTGGTCGGACCAAGGCAAGCCCCGGCCCTGGGGAAACCGTTGAGGCCGCGTGGAAAACCTCATTTCCAACGCCCTGATTTGACGCCCACCATAGAATAGGAACAGCGAGGGCTTGATCGATGGAAAGACGCCGACCGGTTCAGTTAGAGTTGCCGGCAATTGTCATGACGGCGGCCCAACGGAAACAATGGGTGCGTGATCGGCTACACGGTTTCGAATACCGCCAAGCGGTTCGTGAAGCGAAGAGAAGAACCGCCATCGAAAGACGAAAGCGTGTAGAAGCCGCCGAGGCTCTGGCTGAAAAGGCGGCTGAGCCCAGGCAAGTATCCATCCCGGCACAGTTTTATCGTCGGGTTAACTGAGGTACGGAGCGCGGTTCCCGCCGCCGCTTCGCGGCTCGGGCAGCCCGTGGTGAATGTCTGGGCACGCGAAAAAAGGTGCAGGCCTGTTCCTGTCGCCCTTGCAGGGCTCGACCTGAATTGTGTCGTACCCAGGGTTCCGCCTTCGGCTTCTATATTCCTTGCGCCGCTTCGCGGCTCAAGGCGCCCGCGATTTCGCGGCTCAAGGCGCCCGCGATTTCGCGGCTCAAGGCGCTCGCGATTTCATGGCCCCATTTCTACTCGAAATCTTGTGCCCTTGGCCCGTCGCTTGCGCTCTGGCTCTGATTCCGCTTACCGAAAAGTTGCCGTTACCGGGGTCCCTGCTTTGTTCGACAGCGTGTTGATGGTGTGATACAAAACCTGCTTGAGGCTGGTTCCGTCGGCGGCCTTCAGGCTGAAGTTCAACTGCATTTGCATGACTTCCTTGAGGTCGTCGACCTTGAGCAGAATCGTCTTGCCGTCTTTCGATAAACTCGCCGCCTTCAGCGTAACTTCCTCGGTTCCTAGTTCGCCGTTGAGCTTGAAGAGATCGGAGCCGTAACGGGTGGTCCATTTGTAGTTCCAGCGCCGGAGGGTGTAGTTGGCGAGATCCTCGACCGACGCCCGGTCGAGCGGTTGGGTGAAGGTGACGGCGATGCCAGTCTTGTTTACCTTGAGCGCGGCCGGCATGTAAACGGGTTTGCCGGTGTAGCGCATGCGATAGAAACCGCCGGCGTCGGGTCGCTTCGTGCCCCAACCCCAAAGGCCGGTGAGGTAGAGTTGGCCGTCCTTTTCGCGGAAGTCGGGCCGCATCAAGCCGGTATTGGTGAGCACGGGGAACTCGACGGCGCCGCCTTGGATCTCTCCGCCGACTCTTTCCATCAGGACCAGATAAACTTTGCCGCGCCCGAACGAAGTGTGGACGAGATGTCCCTTGAACGGTCCCCAGCGATCACTTGGCACCCAGGCTTGCCCGGCGCCGGAATTGTCGAAGTTGATCGGCAGAAACGTGATCGGGTTGTCGTAGTCTTCGCGGTCGGGAATGCTGCCGCCCCACTTGTAGCCGTGGTAGCTGCCGGGACTACACCAGTTGATGCGCGTTGAGGGAATCCAGTGGCCCTCTTGGTCCGAGGTTGTGATCTCGCCGTTGGGACCCACGGCCACGCCGTTCGGGACGCGGAACCCGGTGCAGACGATTTCGAGGTTCTTGCCCTCGGGGTCGACTTTCATGATCGTCCCGTGGTGTTTCACCTTGGCGGGCAAAGCGTGGCGCGCGGCTTTGGCAAAGATGAAATTTCCCTCGTGGTCACGGTCGAGGTCAAGCGTGAACTCGTGGAAATGATGTGTGACGTGGAAGTCGTTGTTGAAATTTTCGTAGAAGTCGGGCTCGCCGTCGCCATTGAGGTCGTGTAAGCGCGTGATCTGGTCGCGGTCGAGAACGTGGAGAACGTCGTCGACCACCTCAAGGCCCATCGGCATGTGAAAGCCGGTGGCGTAACGCTTCCACGTCAGCTTATCGAGGTCGTCGTCGACGCCGTCGACAATCCAGATATCACCGCTCCAGGTGCTCAGCGCCGCGCGGTCGTCGGAGAAAAAGGCGAAGTCGCCGGGGCGAATCCAGGACTTCCAAGGATTTTCAAACGGCAGGGTAATTTCGTCGATCGCGTAGGTGTCGCTTGCCCGACCTAACTTGCCCGCCAACTCGATGGTTTCGGGGAAGCGCGTGGGGCCGCCTCGCGTGTAGGGCTTTAGCTCTTCCGGTTTCGGTGCGAGACGCACCGCGCGAGCGAACGCCGCGATTTGATCCTCGCCCACTTTGGCGTAGAGTAGGGTCAACCGCCGAGTTTCGTTCGAGGGGGGCAAGCGTAGCCGAATGTGATTCGCATCGTCGAAGACCCAACGGGCCGATCCCCCCGCTCCCACCACGCCCGCGACCGAAGGCATCGTCTTGCCGAGCACCGCAATGGTTTCGCGCGCCGCGCCCTCGCTCGGGGTCAAATCACCCAGCGCGACGGCCCGGGCTTCGCCGGCCGTGTTTGCGGCGACTTCGAGATGGAGGTCTCGTTTTGAGGGTTCAATCTCGAGCGTTCTCGTAATGATTTCGAGGCCCTCGGATTCCAGCCAACCCGGCAGATCGAGAACGCCCGTTTCGGCCACCGTATACGACAGAATCGTCTTCTTTCCGTGAACGTAGCGTCCGCGGTATTTCGCCCATTCGGCGGGGAGCGGGCCGAAGCCCTCCTCGCGTGGATCGGTGAAGCTGCCGTCACGCGCCCAACCCGGTGCCACGGGGGTTTCGAAAATGGGTTTGCCGTCGATGAAAGGGTGCGGGCCGTGACTCCAGTCATAGACCGTCCCTTTCAAGTTCAAGAACCCGCCGTTCCACCCGGCGGAGTAGCGCAGTAGCTCGGTGTCGAAGATGATGCCGCCCTTGGCCGCGCCGTGGTCACTATCGATCGGAAGCCGGACGGCGTGGGACTTATAGCTGATGTTGTCGTCGGGACCTTTATCGGCGCGCGGGTCCTCGGGCTCGCGCACCGTAATCGCCGCTGAAATCACGGGACCGTAATCCATCTCAAGCCATTGCGTCTCTTCGGCGCGGCGTCTCTCCCGGTCGGGATCGTTCGCCCATTTCACGCCCTGATCGATCCAAGCCCGCAGCACAGAGATTTCCTCGCTGGTCAATTTCCCCCCGGCCGGCGGCATCACGAGGTTTTTTTCCAGTCCCGCGACCAGGTGAATCAAGCGGCTGTGTTCGCTGTCGCCCGCGAGAATGGCCGGCTGCCCTGAGTACCCCCCGAGCATTGCTTCCTTCTTGCGCCAAAGGCTGTAGCCGTTCATTTCGACATCGTCGCCGTGGCAGGCGTAGCAACGCTTTTGGAAGATAGGTTCGATGTCGGCGTCGAAGTCGATCTCGCGGTCGGCCGCCGGGGGCAGCTCGTCGATTGCGATATCGGCGGCGGGAACGAGCGAGGCCCCGGTACCAAGGATCAACGAACATAGAAGGACATGGAATTGGAATTTATGAAACATGGCGCTCCGCGAATAGGTGGTTTAGGGAAGTAGAGTGCCAACCCATTCTACTCCTACGCCCGGTCGCCACATCGCGTTACGAACTCAGCTCCCCGGGGTAGCGTCGGGCGAACGCTAATGCACTAGGCTTGGGCAAGGAGACATTGCCATGGCGGATGAGAGCGGAGCAGCTCCCTATCCGGTGAGGATGGCCAGACCGGAAATCCTCGCTGGAACGCCCGCGATCCGCTGCCTGGTTTCGGTAAGGAATATCGTGATGAAGCCGTGGTATCATGGATGCTTTCCGACAGGTACCCGAGGAGAGAAACAATGAAATTTGCTGTACTAGCTGGAATTACGCTGTTCGCGATGCTCGTCGCACCTACTGTTTATGATCAGCTTACTGCCGAAGCGACAGTGGTTATCTGTCATGTTCCGCCCGGCGACCCCGCGGATGCGGAAACCAAAACCGTCGGAGCGGCCGCGGCTGAAGCACACCTGTCGAACCATGCCCAAGATTCCCTAGGTCAATGCCGGGCCTGTGACGATGTAGCGTTGGAGACCTGCAGACCGGCAAATTGTACGTTGGACCAATGCCTTGAGAACCCAGGAGACCCCACTCTTTTTTACGAATGCGAAATTCCCGCGGAGTGCGGCCAATTACTAAGTTGCCTGGACGCTAACGGAGTCGGTCTAGGGCAGTTCAACTGCGATACAGGCCCGGTCTAGGCGACTGATCGACAAAACCGGGCAATCCTCGGCAAACCAGCGTCTTTGAGATGCGGAAGCCGAATGTCAGGGATGCCCCGCCCCCGCCAAATCAGCGTCGCTATGACGCTATCCGCCTTGAGGGCCACCCTCGCCGCGTGACGGTTTACGGGCTGCCCTTGAGATTTGTCTGCTCTTAACGCCTAAAAAAGCGCACCCACGACCGCAAGCTTAGCCGAGAGGGGCTGGCACCGAAGGTCCAACCGTTACTCGAATGCACACAATGACCTTAGAAGGTCAAGCACATCCTTATCCGGCGTCAAAGGAGAAGACACCGTTCAATCGTTCGCACCATCGAAGCGCTCACCTGGCGCCGTAAGAAACGGATCTCAGGATAGTGTCCGACGGGTGGGAGTACGCTAGGCTCTTGGGTAAGGAGACATTGCCATGGCCGATGAGAGCGCAGTAGCTCCTGCGAAGAAGACCGTGCGTCTTCGAACGAAGTTGTGGAAGTGGACCAAGCGGTTGGTGTTGGTCGTTGTTTGCGGCGTAGTTGCCTTAGCTCTCGGAGGTTTCGTTTACGAGCAAACAGCACAAGTCCTTGCCGCGGCCGACCACCCCCCACCGGGGAGATTGCTGGACATCGGTGGGCACTCGCTCCACATTCAGTGCTCGGGCGAAGGGAGCCCCACCGTTGTGTTTGAATCGGGCCTCGATGCGATGGGGTCGCTCGCTTGGCTTCTCGTCCAGCCGGAGGTGGCTAAGTTCACGCGAGTCTGCTCTTACGACCGCGCGGGGATGATGTGGAGCGAGCCGGGTCCGCAACCGCGAACCAGTCGGCGGATCGCGGAAGAGCTACACGGTTTGCTCGGGGCGGCGGATGTTGCCGGACCATTCGTGTTGGTCGGACATTCGTTGGGCGGCCCCCACGCGCGCGTCTTCAGGCAGGAGTATCCCTCGGACGTGGCGGGAATGGTTTTTGTCGATTCCTCTCATCCCGGCCAAATGTCGCGCATGCCGTTGAAGATGCGAGAGCTCGCGGGACCGCCCCCACCCGCGGCGCGGCAATTCATAAAGGCCGCCGTTGCTTGCGGCGCCCAGCGCTTCATGCTTTGGGTGACGGGGTTCGGTGCCCCTGAATGGGCTACCGAGGAGGAGCTTGCACCCTACCTTGCATTCCAATCGCGGTCGACCGGGGCCGTTGTTGACGAGATGGGAGCCATCGAAGAAAGCATGGAGCAGGTGCGCGGGACGGGGACCCTCGATGATTTGCCCTTGATTGTTCTCACCGCGGGCGCGGAGAACAAGGGTCCACAGCCACCGTGGATGACTGATGAACTAAGAGCGGACATACGCAAGGTGTGGCTGGAACTCCACACGGAACTGACCGAGCTGTCGTCGAATGGCCGACAGATTATGGCGAAGAAGAGCGGGCATTATATTCAACACGATGAACCGGAGCTGGTTGTTGATGCGATTCGGGAGGTCGTCGAACAGGTTCGATCGGGTACCGGCTCGCGGTGAGGAACGACCGATTGTGGTCGGAGCTTTGCGCGGAAAGAGATGTCCGGCTCGAAAGCCGAACACGGCTCGCCTGGAGGCGCGCGCCACACGGGGCGGCGGTACACTGGAACCAGCATGATTTTTCGGGGGACGATTTGTTTCGCGGGCCGGCTCGGCGCGGCTGTCTTGTTGTTTGTCGTATCGGCCTCGGTCTCCCCCCTGCAGGCCGCCGATAGTTCTCCCGAAGACCTCGAATTTTTCGAGAAAGAAATCCGGCCTGTTCTCGCCGAACAGTGCTATGTCTGCCACGGCCCGCAACTGCAACAGAAGGGATTGCGGCTCGATTCGCGCGAGGCGATTTTGGCGGGCGGCAGCCGCGGACCGGCGATCATTCCCGGCGACGCCGAAAGCAGTCTTCTTGCCCGAGTTGTCCGTCATGAAGGCTTTGCGATGCCTCCCGGCCGGAAGCTTGACGGCGGCCAAATCGCGGCGCTCGAAAAGTGGATCTCGATCGGCGCGCCTTGGTCCGCCGAGAAAGAACGACCGCTCGGCTCCGGCGACCCGGATTTCTATGAACAGATCACGAGGGAGCATTGGGCGTTTCAGCCTGTCAAGAAAGTTGCGCCACCGCGACAGGACCCCTCAGCGAAGGCGCTTTCGCCGGTTGACCGTTTCATTCGCCGCAAGCTTGCCGAGGCCGAACTTTCGCCCGCTCCCGCGGCCGACGCGGCCACGTTGCTTCGGCGTGTGAGTTTCGTGCTGACGGGCCTTCCGCCCAGCCCCGAGCAGTTGGCTCGATTCACCGCCGATCCCTCGCCCGGCGGGTACGAAAGGGCGGTCGATGAGCTGTTGGCCTCCGCGCATTTCGGCGAACACTGGGCGCGGCATTGGATGGACGTGGTGCGCTTTGCCGAAACTTTCGGCAACGATTGGAATTACGAGCTCAACGGGGCGTCGCACTACCGCGATTATTTGATTCGCGCTTTCAATCAAGACGTCCCCTACGATCAGCTCGTTCGCGAGCATGTCGCGGGGGATCTGCTCGACGAGCCGCGCATCAACGAGCAAGACGGCATCAACGAATCGCTCGCCGGGCTGAACTTCTATCGCCTCGGCGAACAAGGCCACGACGATTGCATTCTCTTCCGCGAGGTCCGAACGGATGTCGTCGACGACCAGATCGATGTATTAGGCAAGGCATTCCAAGGACTGACGATTGCCTGCGCCCGCTGTCACGATCACAAACTCGACCCGATTCCGACGAAAGACTACTACGGGCTCTACAGCGTGCTGAGCAGTTCGCGTTTGGTGACACGAACGCTCGACACGCGCGAGCGCAACGAAGACCGACGCGAGAAGCTGCGGCAACTCAAGCCCAAGATTCGCGACACCTTGGCTTCGCTGTGGAGCGAGCGGAACAGTCAAATGGCGACACGACTGAGCGAGGCCTACGTCGCGTGGAGAGATCGTCCCCGGCCGGATCCGGAGGGAGAAGAGGCGGAAGAAGGCAAGTCGGCCGACGCAAACGACAAACCCGCCGAGGCGGAAAGCGTAGACAATGACGCCGACGCTGAAACGGAAAACGCCGACGCCGACAAGCCGGCGGACAAGGATGCCAAGGACGGCAAGAAAGAAGACACGCCCGTGCCCGTTCTTTTCGCGCGCGAGAAGATCAGTTGGGACGATCCGCTCTATCCGTGGATCGAGCTGGCTCGGCTTGCCGAAGAGGGCGCCGAGGATTTCGCCGAGAACTGGAAGAGCATCGCGACGCGCTACCACAAGGAAAGCGCTTCGCGGGTGGAGTTCAACCGGGTCTACTTTGAAGATTTCGCCGACTTCCGAGACAGCGCGCTCGATGATTGGTCCGGGGAAGGGCAGGGGCTGACGGACGCCGCCTCGCCGGCGGGCGAATTTACGATTGCTCCCGAAGGCCCTCATGTGCTGAGCGGCGTCTTTCCCGCGGGCCTGTACACCCACGCGCTTTCCGAGAAATTCAACGCGGCAATCCGGTCGCCCTTCGTGCCGCAAGACAAGCTATTCGTCAGCATGCAGGTGATGGGCGGCAAGCTCGGGGCCTGGCGGGCCACGCTCGACAACTGCATGTTGGCCGAGGACTACAAGCCGATCGACAACAACAATCTCGAGTGGATTCGGATTCCGACGCGCTTCGAGCGGCACTCCTACCCCTTCTATGTCGAAATGGCGACGCGACACGACAACCCGCGCTTCCCGGATCGGCCCGGGCGCATGGAGGGGCTCGACCTTTCGTTGCTTGACCAGCCACGCTCGTATTTTGGGATTGCTCGCGTGGTCGTGCACGACTGCGAGGCCGTCCCCGAGGACGAACTAACCCATCTGAAGCGTCTCTTCGACGGCGCGCCGCCGAAGAGCTTTGAAGAGTTGGCCCAACGTTTTGCCGCCAAGGGCGCCGAGGCGATCGAGGCCTGGGCCGCCGGCCGCGCGAGTGACGACGATGCCCGCTGGGTGGACTGGTTGGTGGACAACGAACTGGTCGCTAACTCGGTACACGTCGACCGACGGCTGGCGGATTTGGTGGGGCGATATCGGGCGGTTGAATCGGATGTCCCCGAGCCCCGCGTGGTCTACGGGATGGCCGATGTCGAAGAAGGTCGCGACTATCCGATCATGAAGCGCGGGGATCCCAAGAACTTGGGTGAGCCGGCGCCCCGCGGTTTTCTGCAATTGATCACGAAAGCCCCCAACGGTTTCAATGTCGAGCGCAGCGGTCGGCGCGAAATCGCCGAAGCGATCGTCGACCCCGAAAATCCTCTCACCGCGCGGGTGATGGCGAATCGCATCTGGCACTACGTTTTCGGCCGCGGGATTGTCGCGACGGTCAACAATTTTGGGCGCGTGGGCGAGAAGCCGACGCATCCGGAATTGCTCGATCATCTGGCCGGGCGGTTCATTGAACAAGGCTGGTCGATCAAGAAATTGGTACGGCAACTAGTGTTGACCGAAACGTTTCGTCAGTCGAGTACGCTTTCGGAAGTCGGAACGACGCGCGACCCGGGCAATCACTTGCTGCATCGTTATCCGGTCAGGCGGTTGAACGCGGAATCGGTTCGCGACGCGATCTTGGCGACAGCGGGCACGTTGAACCCCGAGATGTTCGGAAGCAGTATTCATCCCTACCGCGAAGACCCGCAGGAATATCGCAAGCTCTATTCGGGGCCGCTTGACGGCGGCGGGCGGCGGAGCCTCTACATCAAAGTCACGCGTCATGAGGGCGACCGCTTTCTCGAGCTGTTCGATTTCCCGAATCCCGGCGTGAGTCGGGGGCGTCGCGACGTGACGAATATTCCCGGGCAATCGTTGGCGCTGCTCAATCACCCCTTCGTGATTGAGCAAGCCGGTTTCTGGGCCGATCGCGTGATGGCCGATTCGGAGACGGACGTTGAGCGACGCATTGCCGATATGTTTCGAAGGGCGCTGGCTCGTCGGCCCGAGGCCGTGGAATTGACCCGCCTGCGAGGCTTGGCGGCGGAGTTGGGCTCGCTGCACGGCGTCAATCGCGAGGAGCTGCTGAAGTCGCGCGCGGTGTGGAAAGACATCGCTCACGCGCTTTTCAACTTGAAGGAGTTCATCTACCTACGTTAAAGTTGCGGTAGGGTCACTCTCGCCATGGAGAAACAGAAGGCAAGTTGCCCCGGCTACGGTGCGCGTCCGATGACGAGGCGCGAGATGCTGACCTACGCCTCGAACGGCTTTGGTCTGCTGGCGCTTTCCTCGCTGATGGCCGAGGATTCGTACGCCGGGCTCAGCGGTCCCAGCGGACCGCATTTCGCGCCCAAGGCGAAAAACATCATCTTCTGCTATATGCCGGGCGCGGTGTCGCACGTCGATACGTTCGACCCGAAGCCGAAGCTGGCCGAGCTGCACGGAGAAAATCAAACGCCCGACGGGCGCCGCAAATGGATGAAATGCCCCTTCGAGTTTCATCGTCACGGCGAATCCGGGATTCCCATCAGCGACGTATTCCCGCACATCGCGACTTGCGCCGATGAATTGGCGGTGATCCGCTCGATGAAGACGGGCTTTCCGCTGCATCCGCGGGGCAATATCCTGATGCACACGGGCCGCTCGGTTGGTGGTCACCCCAGTTTGGGGTCATGGATCAACTACGGCCTCGGCAGCGAGAACAAGGATCTGCCCGGGTATGTCCTTTTGCATGGGGGCACGATTCCGCCGGGTGGGTTGGAAAGCTACGCGAACGGTTTTCTGCCGGCCACGTATCAGGCCATGCCGGTGAAGGCCAAGGGGACGCCGATCGACAACATCGTTCCCTCCGACGAAGATCCGCGCGTGCAGCGCGCGAAGCTTGACGCCCTGCTGGCGCAGGATCGCTCGTTTCTCGCCTCGACGGGCTCAAACGACGCGATCGAGTCGGCGATCCACAACTACGAGCTGGCTTACCGCATGCAATCGCTCGTTCCCGACGTGCTGAATCTGGATCGGGAGAGCGAAGCGACGAAGAAGCTTTACGGGCTGGACACGACCGACAAACCCAAGTACCACTACAGCCTGCAGTGCCTGCGGGCCCGGCGGCTGATCGAAGCCGGTGTGCGTTTCGTGGAAGTGACCTGCCCTGACCTCTACGGCGGCAATAACGGCACTTGGGACCAGCATGCTCACCTCAAAGAAGGTCACGAGAACAATTCCTACATCACCGACCAAGGCGTCACGGCGCTGATCAAAGACCTACGTTCCCGCGGCATGCTCGATGAAACGCTGATCGTCTGGGGGACGGAGTTCGGGCGCACGCCGCACACCGGCAACGTGCACGGCCGCGACCATCACGAAACCGCCTATTCCATATGGATGGCCGGCGCGGGGATCAAGGGCGGCACGGTCCATGGCGCGACCGACGATGTGGGCATGCATTCCGTCGAGAAGATTACGACGGTGCACGACATCCACGCCACGATTCTGCACCTATTTGGTCTGGACCATGAGCGGTTGACCTACCGCTTTGGCGGTCGCGACGTCAGCCTCACCGACGTCCACGGCCATGTTATACACGACATTTTGAGCTGAAACGGTCCCCCGCTTGGAGGCCGTGGTTTTCCGCCTCTTTTTTGTTTCTCTTGCTCGGAGGCGGAGACGCTCGGGATGAAAACGGGAGTAGACGGCGGGGTTGGTTCAACAACGGCCTTGCCAGCGCCCTTTCAGGACTCGTCCCGGCGCGGTGGCTACCAGGGTTCCGCTTCGCTTTACCCTGGGCTATATTCCTACCGCCGCTTCGCGGCTGCAATCGTTTGCGGTTTCGGCGGGCGGAACGTGACACCGCGAGGCCGCCGTCGGAAGGCCCGCAGTCCATTCTCCCGGCACGGAGGCATCTTCACGCCACAAAAAAGTCGGGCAATCGCAAAGCGGCTGCCCGACCAAGGTTTGAAACCAAATTTGCTTGTGTAGACAAGGTCAGAATAGCATGGTTCAACCATGCAGGCCAACAGAAATAACCCTAATCGCGAGGAAAAATGGGCTGAACGAAGATTTTTCGCGGCTGAATGGGGAAACCGTGGCTGTTGACGTTGCGGCGTTCAAGGCGAGTGCCGCTTTGCATCCCGCCGCGACGCTCGGTTCCGCGTAAGAAAACTCTCAAACCCAGCCGGCGGCGACCGCCAATCCCAACAGCAACAGCAACGCCCCGACTAAGCGCCTCACGGTCGCCAAGGTCACTTTTTTCATGTAGCGAGCGCCCAGGAAGGACCCGCAAAAGGCCGATCCCGTTGCTGTCACGACCAACCCGACGATCGGGGGGCCGTCGGTCGCCGCGAGACTGCCCGAAAGAAATGTCGTGCCGTAGACGGTCAGCCGAACCACATCGACCATCACCGCGCAGACTACGTTCGTTCCAATGAATGCATCTCGCCCCAAGCCGCAATTGATCAGAAATGCCGCCCGCAATGCTCCTTGATGCCCCGAGATTCCGCCGAACAGCCCCGAGAGAACGCCTCCGACCGGCAGCCACGGCTTCCCCAACCGGAGCCGATCGAAGAACGGCAGCAAGTCGGCGAGCGAAAAGATTAGGATCAGCAATCCCATCACCAACCCGACAAGCGTAATCGAAAACGAGCGGCCCGCCAGGGTGTAGGTCAGCAGCGCATCCCCGGCGGCGATCGACCCGAGAATCAGTGCTCCCGCGAAGGCCGCCGGCACCGCCGGTCCGCCGAACCGCAAGGCGATCGGCAGCGACGCATGCTTGCCCACCAGGGCCAGCTTGAATAGGTTGTTCGCCAGGTGAACAATCGCCGTGGCGCCGACCGCCACATGCAGGGAAAAAAACAGCGCGAACGCCGGCATCAGCAGCGACCCCAGCCCGAACCCCGAAAACAGGGTTAGGGCCGCGACCGCCATCGAAACCAGCCCGACAACAAAGTAATCCATGATTAACGCGCCGGCATCGGGCCGTTCATTGGAGCGGGGGCGAGGGGAGCGGGGGGCGAGCGGGGCGGGGAACAGTCGCTACCCCATGATCGAAACCACAGCCAACGTCGCCGACAAGACAATCATCATAGCGACGGCGCCGTAGGCGACGAAGTTATAGAGAGGCGAGTTCACCCACTTTCCCATCAGCCCGCGCCGATTCACCAAGATCAAGATCAAGATCAGAATCGGCGGCAGCAGTACTCCGTTCAGCACTTGCGAAAGCAAAATCATCCGCACCAGCGGAAACGACGGCAGCAAGACCAACCCCGCCCCCACCACGATGAGCAGAGTGTAGAGCCAATAGAAAACCTTCGCTTCCGAAAAACGATGGTTGACGCCCGACTCAAATCCCAACCCTTCGCAAACCGAGTAGGCCGTGGAGAGCGGCAGAACGCTGGCCGCCAAGAGCGAGGCGTTGAGCAACCCGGCGCTGAACAGGATGTAGGCGTACTCTCCCAAGGGGCGTAGCGCCGCGGCGGCCTCGGAGACGTCCGAGATCTCTCGCGGCCCGTGCGACCAGATCGCCCCGGCGCAGGCAACGATCACGAAGAACTTGATGAACGCCATCACCACGCAGCCAATGATGACCTCGGCTCGCGACTCGGGATACTGCTTGAGATCCACGCCCTTTTCGACGATGGAGGCCTGTAAGTAAAACTGCATCCAGGGCGCCACGGATGTTCCCACGAGGCCAATCAAGATCGTCAGGTAAGGCCCGTCGAATTTCACCACCGGCGTTACGGTCGCCCAGAGCGCCTGGTCCCAATCCGGCTTCACCAGAAACGCCGAAATCGCGTAGGCCACGAACAAAAAGCCGGCCAGGAGAAAGATCTTTTCCACCACCCGGTAGGTGCCGCGAACGACCAACGTCCACACCAGCAGCGCCCCCAACGGCACCGAGATCGCGCGGTCGATGTGGAACAATTCAAGCGAGCCGGCGATGCCCGCGAAATTGGCGGTGACGTTGGTGAGGTTGACGATCAGCAGCGCGACCATGACCAGAAACGTGGTCCGTAGCCCGAACTCTTCCCGAATCAGATCCGAGAGCCCTTTGCCCGTTACCGCCGCCATGCGCGAGCACATGACCTGGGTGACGATCAAGATCAGGGTGACCGGGATCATCGTCCAGAGGGTGACGTAGCCCCAGCGCGCGCCGGCTTCGGAATACATCAGCAGCCCGCCGGCGTCGTTGTCGACGACAGCCGTGATCACGCCGGGTCCCAATACACCCAGAAACACAATGATCCGCTGTCGCAAGCTCTTCAGCATGAAACTCGTCTAACCCGCTCACCGAATGGGCGTCCCCTTTTTCGCCCAAACACATTCCGGCCGCGACCCCTTACCGATCCGGCGTCAGTATTCCGATCACGTCATCGGCCGTGATTACGCCGCAGAGCTCTTCATCGTCGTCAATCACCGGCAACGCGAACAGATTGTACTTATCGAAAAGTTCGACGACCATTTCCTCGTCCGCGTCGACGTCAACCGTTACGGCGTCGAGCACGGCCAGCTCGCGCAACGGAGTGCGCGGTTGGGCGACGGTAAGTTGAGCCACCGGCACGACGCCGATCAGGTGGTCCTTGGCGTCGGTCAAGAAGATGTGGGTCAAAGTCGGCAGCAGATTCGGGTGGTCTTCGAACGCCTCCGCCGCGTCTTTGACGAGCGCATGTTCCTGGAGGGCGACGAACTGCGTGTTCATCAATCCGCCTGCTGTATCTTCCTCGTGCTCGAGCAGTTCCTCGACCTCGGCGGCCGGAACGTCTTCCATATCCTTGAGGATTTCCAGGCTCGTTTCCTCGTGTAATTCGCCCAGCACATCGGCGGCGGAGTCGGGCGCCATTTCCTCGAGAATGTCGGCGGCGCGTTCCTTGTCGAGGTGTTCGACGATCGAAACCTGAATTTTCGGATCGACTTCGCTGAGCGCCTCGGCGGCGACGTGATCGTCGAGGGTTTCAAACAGCGCCTCACGCTCGGCGGGCGGCAGATCTTCCACGATGTCGGCGAGATCGGCGGGGTGAATCCGGCCGATGCGGTCGTGCGAAATCTTCAACTTGAGGCGGCGTTGCGGGTCGGGCTCGACGATATTGCAGTAGTCCCAGGGAATCGAGTTGGGTTTGATGTGCTGTTGCAGCCGCCTGATCAGCGTTGCCGGCAAGACCCCTTCGGTGAGTCGGCGGAAAGCTCCCTGCAGCCCCACGCCGACCTCTTGAATCCACAGCTCGTCGTGACCGTTGACGGAAACGATGCGCAGCGCGACGTCGTTAACGCGAACGACTTTGCGTCCGTTGACGTCGACGATTTGCTGGTCGAGAAGGTCTTTGCCGAGCAACAGCAAGCCTTCGTCGGGATAGTAAGGAACGAAGCGGTCGTCGGAGAGTTCAACGCGTTCGGGGGAAATTGAACGCACCTGATCCTGACGCACCATGAAGGCCGTTTTGCCGCCGCCGAGCAAAAAGCGAGACACACGTCGCGCATGTTCGCCCGGAGCGATCGCCACCTCGCGGATGCGTCCGATGCGCCTGCCTTTGGGGCCGTCGACGCGCATGCCGGTCAACTCCGTGAGGTAGACGATGGGTGCGTCTACTCTGGGGCTCTCCATCGTCCATATCGCCTGTCAGTTGCTTTAACCGCCCGCGCTTCAACCGCCCGAAAGTCATGGTCGTGGCGCCTCGAACTGTTGGAAGCGGAGGAATGCCGCTTTCAATATGCACCATCAAACCCGTGAAAAGCAAGCATTTAACCCTATTCGATACCGGCCGGCCCCGATGGCGATCGGCACTGTTGCCAGTCCGGCAAGCGGCCTCAAGCCGCCCCCAATCACTCAGCCTAGCGCCCGATAGACCGCTGCCCGATACAACACTGCGTCCGACGGCTTATGCGGGGAATAGAGCACCGTCACGCGATCGCCGGCCCGTAGCCGACAAGCCCGCTCGGAGTGCCGCAGTCTCCTCTCCTCGCCGCCCGTCTCGACAGAGACGGTGTACTTCGAGGCCGCGCCGATTCGTGACACGTCCAAGACGATTCCGCCCAGCGTTGATCCCGAGGCGACCAGGCGCTTGTGCTTACGGCGTTGCATCTCGAGCGCGGTCAACGCCGCCGAGAGCGCGACCAAGGCCGCCAGCCCTTCCGGCCGCAAACGGTCGTTCTTGACGCCTTGCACCTGATGCGAATGCGGATCGTCGGGAAGATAGACCACCCGAATCCTATCGCCTTCACCGTGAGACGCGTAGGCGCTCTCGCCGACCGCCATTGAAGCGCGAACCTGTTCGCCCCGGCGACCCTCGAAATGATAGTAGAGATAGTAACGGGGTTCGCCGCCCGCGCTTGTGCGCTGCTGCTTGTCGTGGACGACGGCCTCGGTTACGATTCCGAACTCGGCAAAGGCCGTTTCCATCGGCTGGGCTCGTCGCGGATATCCATTCGTATAGAGCACGGCCGCCGCGACCGCGGCCAGCCAGAGCCATAGCCGCCAGCGGCCCGGCGAGGTCAGCTGGACACGGCGCGGCGGCGGAAGAGCGAGTTCGGGCTCGATCGACCAGGTGGCGACTGGTTGCTCGGTCGACGTTGCCGCTTCCAGGCGCGACTGTTCGCGAGCCCAACCGACGATCAGTATGGATCCGACCGCCATCAGCCCGACGCCCACCCAGAGCAGATCGTTGGGTTGCTGGAGCAAGGAGAAAGCGATCAGGCCCACGCCGGTCACGTCGAACACGGCGCCGGCGATCAACCGCGGCAAGCCCGCCCTTTTCACGCTGCTTGTCATCGCTCAATCTTACTGCAACAACCGTGTAGTGTCCTAAGTCGGCGGGTGGGGGGGCGCTTGAGGACCGGCTCGAGGGCTAGTGGGACACCGGCCGCGCCGGATCGTTCAGGGGAGAAACTTGGTCGAAGGGTTCGCCGGGACCGCGCCACACGGCGGCGCGGCTCGGGTGGGTGAACGTCCGATCTATTGGTAGCAGCTGTGAATCTCCGGGTAGCGCGAAATTTGAAGTTTCGGGTCGGACTCTCGACGCCGCTTCGCGCTGTGGTTATTTGCGGGTTTCGTGGGGTGTGGGCGGAGCGCTTTGGGCCGGTTCGGTGGCGGGGACGAGAGGATTGGCTGCCGTCCGTATCGTGCTTCCGCTAGGGATCTTTGGGCGGAACGGATTCCTAGCATACCGCTTACTTACGTGCGCGGCTCGGTTTGGGGGATTGAGGCCTGTTTCGAGTGGCGGAGGAGTATGGTAAGTTTTTCTGAATCAACAAGATGCGATGCCGTAAGAGGACTGCCGCCGGCGCGGGAGGGGAAAAGGAGGTAAAACCTCCCGCGCCGGGGTCGTGTGGGTTCACAGTGCGGACGAATCGAGATTGGGCCGGCCGAGGGGGCGAGACAGACGATTCCGACGGTTTTCGCGTCACCGCCCGGCGTGCGGCCTCTACTGATTAGGACGAACCCGCGACGGTTTTTTGCGGGTTGCAAAGTGATGAGGATCACAGTCGAATGTGCGTTCCAGGCGGCGTCGGTTGAATTTCCCTGTAGCCGACCCTCAACCGTCGCTTGCGATCGAAATACATAGGGACTGCCGGCTCCAACCGATAAGCTATTTGTGGCTCGGAGTGGGGGCCGCGCCCTAGGAATAGGCCATGCGGGCCCTGGTCAACCGGTACGAACGTCATATGACTCTTAGGGTCTAGCCTCGATCCGGGATCTGTGATACGAGTCATTCCCAGCTTCACTTGTCACAGACAGGTTGGCGCGGGTTCGGGCGCACGGGGAAGGTGGTTCATGAATAAATGGAAGCACAAGATCGTCGCGGTGTTCGCTGCTGCGATTCTGGCAGGCGGAGGCTTTGCCTCTACATTCGTCAAGGCTGACGTTCAGACTTTGAAGCAGACTTCCGAGTCTGTTGTCCACGCTCGGGTTACGGACATCGAAAGTGCCTGGAACTCCGAGCACACGATGATCTTCACGAGCGTGACGCTCAGCGTGATTCGCACGCTGCACGGGAATTCCCAACAGCAGCTGAGTGTTCGAGTGCCGGGCGGTACCGTGGGTGACTATACGGTGAAGATGTCCGGAGCGCCGGAGTTCGAAAAGGGCAGTTCGGTTGTGGCGTTCATTGGTGCGTGGGACGATGGTGTCCCGATGGTGGCGGGCTATTTTCAGGGGCTGTCCAAAGTAGTTCTCAACAATCGGGGTGTGCAGAACCTTAGCGGCGGCTCGGCGGACGGATTGAGCCTCGCCGACCTGATGCGCCAGTTGGCGGGAGGTGGACGATGAATAGGCGAACGAGAGTTTTTTCGTTTGTCGCGGCTCTGCTAACGCTTAGCACGACCGCCGCTGCTTTTGTTCTGTTGAATCCGCCTAGACGGTGGTTCGGAGACGACTTGGCGCGCGTGATCTTGGTGGACAACGCGGGCATGCCAACGATTAGCGACGGTGACAGTGGTGTAGGCCTGGCTGTCGGAGCCGCCGAGGCTTGGAATGGAGTTGGGGCAGGGAATGTTATCGACGCGCAGGGAACGTCCAACCCGACATTTTCTCTCGGCGACGGGACCAGCACGATGGTGTTTGACGATCCGCTCAACGTCTGTAAGGGGAATTGTCTGGCGGCCACTTTCACCGGCTTCTTTAACGATGAGGTCTCGGGAATTTGCGGGAGTACCGGGGGCGACCTACCGGTAGTGCAAGTTTTCGACTCCGATATTGTTTTCAACCAAAAACCGGCCGGACCGTGGAATGGATGGACGAGCGAAAACGAAGGGGACGGCTGCGGCTTGGAATTTTTCATTGAAACCGTGACGACTCATGAAGTCGGTCATCTGCTCGGGCTGGGTCATAGTGACGTGAACGATGCAGTGATGTATGCGAGTGTTGCCTCTTGTGTTAACGGCGGGCTTCATTCAGACGACATTGCAGGCCTCAATCGCCTTTACAACTGTGGTGGCAGCTGTGACCCCAGGGTGGAAGTTTGCGCTGGAGGGGCGGACGAAGATTGCGACACGCTAAGCGACAGTGCTGATCCGGAGTGCGGCGGTGGCGGCGGCTGCACGCCGGCCGACGAGGTTTGCGACGACGGTCTTGACAACGACTGCGACGGGCTGACCGATGGGGATGATTCCGATTGCCAGGTTGACGCTTGTGTGAACCCGGGGGGAGCGGTTGTCGGAGTTGGATGCGTGGACAACATCGCGTGCTGCTCGAATAAATGCAAAGGCAAACCCGGCGACAAGACCTGCAAGTAAGTGTCGGTTCTCGTTCTGTCGAAGGGCGCGGCCTTTGGGCCGCGCTCTTTTGCGTTTTTGGGGGGGGGGATCAAACGGCGCCACGGCGGAGAGGGGCGGTGGAAGGACCGGGGGCCGTCCGTTTTTATGAGTCCGCCGCATGAGACCGCCACAAAAATAGGGGGCGGGGCCGTCATACGGGCTAGGGTTCGACGGGACCGCGCCGCACGGCGGCGCGGCTCGGGTGGGTGAAAGTCCGATCCATTCGTTGCAGTTGTGAATCTCCGGGTAGCGCGAAATTTGAAGTTTCAGGTTAGAGAGGCGTCGAAGCAGCAGGTGGCGGCGGGTGGGGAGGATGAACGTTCCTGTCGGCCGGGGTTGCATTGCGCAATGGTTCCTACGCCCCATCCGGGGCTTATCTTGATTTTTGGCGGGGACCGCAGGCTGAAGCCCGAGGCTAGGCTGCCATCGCCGCTCGGCGACGATGTGTCGCGTTAGGTTGGGTTGACGGGGTGTTTCCCGCCGCCCTTTCAGGGCTCGTCCGGGTGGGGGGGCGGTACCCAGGGTTGCGCCGTTCCGGCTCCACCCGGGGCCATATTCCCGCCGCCGCTTCGCGGCTCAAGAAAAGAGGGCCCGCGTTCCGCGGCTCAAGAGAAAAAGGCCGGCGTTCCGCGGCTATAGCGACTGTAGATCTTTGCCGGGTTTGAAGCGGACGGCTTTGCCGGGCGGGATGATGACTTCTTCGCCGGTACGTGGATTACGACCGATGCCGGTCTTTCGCGGGCGGATGTTGAAGACTCCGAAACCGCGCAGCTCGATTCGATCACCGCGCTCCATGGCACGCTTCATCGTCTCGAAAACGGTCTCCACGGCAATCTCGGCTTTGGTCTTGCTTAAGCCGGTTCGGTTGACCACTTCGGTGACGATGTCGTGTTTTACCATGTTCGTTGCCTTTCCCGGCGATGGGCCGGGTCACGAGATTTATGCTATGCGAGGTTCGAAGGCTTTGTCAAGCAAAGACTTAGCGGTTTGTCAAGAGGCGATAGAAATGTCCCCCTCGGTAGGGCGATAGAAATGTCCCCTTGGTTAGCCCGGTAGAAATGTCCCCTTTTAAGTAAAAGGATAGTAGTCGTAGGGGCTTGTGGGAATGTGGGAATCGCACAGCGATTTCCAAGGGGCTGGGGGAAACGTGGGAAACCCGAGCGATGAGGTTCGAAGCTCCTCGTCGGCTGCCGAGGGTTTTCCTCGTTTTCCACGGCCCCGTCATTTCCACAGCCCTCTTCACGCGGTCGCCGCCCGTTTTTTCGGCTTCAACGGCGCGCGCCAAGGGTGATTCGCCGGCGGTGTGCGCGGCTGCGGCGCCAGGCGCGGTTTCGGCTCCGGCCGCACCTTGGGGAGCGGCTTGGCGATCTCGTCGAACGCCACCGTTTTCCCCTCGAACACCACCCGCAACTCGCCCTCGCGCGCTTGCTGCACGGTTACTCTCGCGCCTGCGCCCAGAGCCTGATTGCGCTGCGGTTTCAACTGCGGAAAACGGTTCTCGAAACGTACCACCAGGTCGTTGGACACCACCCGCTCTCCCTCCAAGCAAAACACCCACTTCAAGTCCAAACGCTTCGATAAGCGCCGATGAAAGTCCGCTCCCGCTGACGGCTCAGAGGCGAACTTGGCGTTGTGCTCTGGCAGATACTGCTCGTCGAGATAGCGGTTCGCCGCCTCGTAATCGGCAATGCCTTTGAGCCGCATCTTCTTGATCAGGCGGTCTTGATGGGTGCCGTGATGGCGCTCCACGCGGCCCTTCGCTTGCGGTGACGAAGCGGCGATGATACCAATGCCGAGCTTGGCGCACATGCGTCCGAACTGCGTCTCGGGCTCGATGCCTTCCAGCGCTTCACGCGACGTTGGCCGGCGCTTGTAGACGTTCTTCCAGTCGCAATACAACGCCTTCGGAACGCCGTATTGACGCACCCAGGCTTCGAGCAGATCGGCCGCCGCCCAAGTCGTTTCCTCGCTCGAGAAACGGCACAGCGCCAGACCGGTCGCATCGTCGACGAAGTTCATCAGGCAACCTTATCCGCCCGCGCGCTTCGAGCCACTCGTGGTGCGAACCGTCGACCTGGATCAGCTCGCCCAAGTGCGCTTTACGCCGCCGCCGCGAGCGATGCGGCCGGCGCTTGCGGCGGCGGCTCCACAGGCCCTCGGCGAGCATCCAGAGCCGCAGTGTTCGCACCGATAGTTTCAGATCGTGGTCTGTCCACAAATGCTCGGCCGCCAGCGTCGGCCCGAAGCGCTCGTGCGGCTCGCCGGAGTAGTGTTCGCGCACCAGTTGCAGCACTCGCTTGCGAACTTCCGCCGGCTTGGCGCGGTTCGATACCCGGCCCACGTTGCCGTGCTTCAATGCTTTTGTCCCTCCCGCGCTGTAGCGCCTCCAGATCCGCTTGGTCTGGCGATAACTGATATCGAGTATCCGCGCCGCCTCGCTCAGCTTCAACTCGCCTCGCTTCACCCGGCCCAGTACCTCGCCCCGTCTCAATTCCTTGTCGTTCATCCATGTCCTCTCCAATCTAGGCTCCTCCTTCGGAGCCTTAGATTAGGGGACATTTCTATCGCCCTCTCAAGGGGACATTATCATCGCCCTTCAACAGCAAAGACTTAGCGGTTATGGAAGAGCGACGGGCGGAACGTCTGGTGGGTGGTGAGGTGGACTTCGATCGTCGGCTTGGAACATTCGGAAAACGAGGAGCGCGGACTTGGGTCCGCGCCTCTGTTGCTCCAGGCGGCGGCGGGATTGGATGTCAGCGAGTTTTGTTGGCCTCGGGCGTTTCGCCTTCGGTTTCGTCTCCGTAATCAATCGAGGAATCGGTGGTTACGATCGACGACTCGGCGCTGAAGCGGCGGTAGTTTCGAAACTCGATCTTGTTGCGGGCGCAACGGCCGGTGCCGCGCCAACAACCCAGGTTCTCCGATGCGACCGGCAGTAAATACTCGCCGCCGGTGATGCGGATGCGGTTGTAATCGACCGTCATCTCAATGGCGTCGAGTTCGAAATCGTCGGGAAGATCGACGGCGTGGGTTTCGACCCGCAAGACATGCGCCGTCTCTTCGTGAATCCACACCGACCCGTCGTAAGCGGGCGTGATGGTTCCCCCTTCGGCGGCGACGTGCCACCGTGAGTTCGGCTCGCTGATCGAGAACTTATAGACCTTGGCGGGAAGCCCGGCGACGTCGGAAAACCGACTGAAACGGAAGCGGGTTCGAGAACCCGGCGAGAAAACGCTCAGTAAGGTCGAGGCGAATTCTCCCATCGACCAGCTTCCTTCCAGCTGATCCATTTCGTTCCCCGCCGGTTTGCCGTTGATCTTGATGTTGCGGTAGCTCTCCTTCTGATCTTCGTACACCACGTCGGCCTCGACGATGTCGAGAGTGTGCCAGCCGTGAGGCCCCTGCTTCGCCATGCGCGTCATCACTTCGCGGCAAATGAAGTTGGGCAGCCGCTCGCTGTAGGAAAAGACCCATTCGCGGGTGCGGGCGATGACCGGGTCGACCTCATGCCCGCTCAGGGTAATGATCGACGGATCCGACACGATCTCGATGGGTTCGCCTTGGGCGCTTTCCGATGCCGTGTCCGAGGCGGCTGTCGGTCGCTCGGAGATGCTCGGTTCAGACTCGGCCCGCTCGCTTTCCGCGGGTTCGGCATCGGCCGGATAGGTCTCGCCGGGCCGTGGCTCGCTCGGGGGGTCGCTTGTCGGGTACTTCGGGGAAGAGGTGGATGCCCGGCGTTCTCCCGGCTTGCGGCGACGCAAGGTCGGCGGACCTCCGTCATCCTCGGCCACCGGCGGGCCGGGCCGAGTTTCCGAACTTTTCGTGTCCGAGCGAATCAGCGTCGGCGCGGAGGTCGTGGATTTCGTGAGCGAACCGAGGTGCACGCCGACCTGGATCGCCTTGAGCTTGCCCGGGCTCTGTTTGACGCCGTGGACAGTGACGCCGTCACCGACCCTGAGGGTTTCAACCGTAATGATGCGGTCCTCGAGGACGAAGCGCGTGCCCGGGCTCAGCAGAACCGTGATGCTGTTGCCCTGGGGGGTCTCGACGAGAAGCGTCGTGGTGTACACCTCGATCAGCTTCCCCGAGATCATGATCGTCTCGCCGGTTAGCGTGGTTGTGGTCGGGCGCGTCGGACGGCGGGCTTTGCGGCGGCCGGGGGAAAGCGGGCCTGGGGCTTGCGCCCAGGCGTCGACGGCGACGGTGGAGAGACTAATCGCCAGCGCCAACACGAGACAGCCGCGGACCGTTAGGGCGATGAGAGACCGTATGCTAAGCAACAGACGCCGGCCGAGCGGTTGAAGTTTCCCACGCCGTCGGCGTTATGGTCGATGATACCGCGTTGCGCGGTATGTTTGGATGTACGCGTTGCCCGGAGTTGACCAGAAAAGCTTATGGAAAAGGACACCACTGAACGTCCTCATGTTCTCTGCCTCGGCATGGGTTGTCTCGACAACCGTCTGTTTGTCGATCGATTTCCGCCCGAGCTTCGTCGTGAGCGAGTCCCCAAACGCAACGACGCTCTCGGCGGTCCCGCCGGGGTCGGCGCCGTGACCGTGGCTCGACTCGGGGGCGGGGCTTCCTTTTTCGGGCGTCGCGGCGACGATGCCTCGGGCCGACAAGCGGGCACGTTCCTCGAGGACGACGGCGTCGACATTCGCGGCTTTCGGGAATTTCCGGGCGCGGTCAGCACACGCTGTGAAGTCTTTATTCGTCCCGACGGCGAGCGGTTTCTATTCCCCTCATGGGGCGAAGGCATGCCGACGGAAGCCGACTGGCTGCCCGATGACGCCGCCGACGACGCTGACGCCGTGCTGATCGACGGCCGCTGGGTGGAAGGAGCCGTTCGCCTGGCTGAACAAGCGCGCCGCCGCAAGCTGCCGGTTGTCCTCGATTTCGATATCGATTCCCCGGCCGTTTGGGAATTGGCCGGCCTATCAACCCACGTGATCGCCGATGAAGACATGGCCGCCGCTCATGGGGGTATTGAGGGCCTCATCGCCAAGATCGGAAAGTTGGGGGTCTGGGGAGCGGTGACGCTGGGCGAGCGCGGCGCGGCCTACGCGGGCGGCTCGGTCCCATCCCATGCGGTAACGGTGCTTGACAGCACGGGCGCCGGCGACGTCTTCCACGGGGCCTTCGTGCTGGCGATCGCGCAGGGCCAAGAGGAAGTGGCGGCGCTGCGTTTCGCCGCCGCCGCCGGGGCGCTGCTTTGCAAGCTGGGGCGGGTTCCCTATCTCCATGAGGTCGCGGAACTGCTGAATTCGTAGACTCCGCGGTCGCGAGGTCCACCCCTCACCTATCGGTTGTGCGATCCTATACGACCGACCCACGTAGGTTCGCGCCCTGCCGGTGAAGAGAGAATTTCATGAACCTGACTCTGCTCCGTGCTTCCATCATTGCCGCCCTCGGGGGGCTGCTTTTTGGTTTCGATACCGCCGTCATCTCGGGGACCACCGATCAGCTTCGCGAGATTTTCGGTTTGACCGCGAATACTTTGGGCTTCACCGTCGCCGCGGCGCTGATCGGCACGGTCATCGGAGCCCTGGGCGCGGGCAAGCCCTCCGATAAGCTCGGCCGCCGCAAGACGCTGAGCTGGGTCGCCGTGCTGTATTTCATTTCCGCGCTCGGCTGCGCCATAGCCTGGGATTGGTATTCGCTGCTGATCTTTCGCCTCGTGGGCGGGCTGGCGGTTGGGGCCTCTTCGGTTGTCTCGCCGATGTACATCGCGGAAATCTCGCCGCCGCGTTTTCGCGGACGACTGGTCGCCGTCACGCAATTCAACATCGTGCTCGGCATCTTGGTCGCCTATATGTCGAACTACTTCATCGCGCAATTTCAGCTTGGCGATGCTGAATGGCGCATGATGTTCGGCGTCGAGGCGCTGCCGGCGGCTCTCTTCTTCGTACTGTTGTTCACAACGCCGTTCAGTCCGCGCTGGCTGGTGGCGCAGGGCCGACGCGCCGAGGCGGTCGCGGTATTCGAGTCGCTTGGCGCGGCGTCGGTTGAGAAAGAAGTAACGGAGATCGAGGAATCACTGGCCCTCGAGCGCCACAGTGTCCAAGAACCGTTGTTGCAGGCGACCTATCGGCAACCCATTTTGCTGGCTGTCGCCATTTCGACATTCAATCAGCTTTCGGGCATTAACGCGTTGATGTACTACGCGCCGCAAATCTTTCAGATGGCCGGCGCGGGCGCGGATTCGGCGCTGCTTCAGGCCGTTGCCGTCGGCGGAACGAACTTAGTCTTCACGATGGGGGCGCTGTTGGTGATCGACCACTTCGGGCGCCGTAAGTTGATGATCGTCGGCTCGATTGGTTATATCCTGAGCCTGGCCGCCACCGCCGCCGCCTTCTACACCTACGGAACCGACTTCGACGATTTCGGCAGTATGGTGGTGTTGGGGAGTTTGCTGGTCTTCATCGCCTCGCACGCTTTCGGGCAAGGGGTCGTGATCTGGGTCTTTCTCAGCGAGATTTTCCCGAACCGTGTGCGCGCTCGCGGGCAGGCGCTGGGCAGCTTCACGCACTGGTTCTTCGCGGCGCTGATTTCCTGGACCTTCCCGATCATCGCCGAAATGTCGGGCGGACATATTTTCGCCTTCTACTCGGCGATGATGGTGCTGCAGTTGATTTGGGTGGTGCGTATGATGCCGGAAACCAAGGGCGTGCCGCTCGAGGAAATTCAAAAGCGCTTGGGTATTGAGTAGGGGTCGCGCGCGGGCCCACCCAAACCGAGCCGCGCACGTTAGTAAGCGGTTTGCGATGCCGTTGCCCGCGACCCGCCGAGAGCAGTCATCTTACAGCCGCGTACTCAAGACGCCTGACCATGCGGTGGAAGGGCGCCGTTGGCTCTCGTGTCTTGCGCTCCCGCCGCCTTCCTTCGAGTGGACGGCCTCGTCGCAAACCGCTTACTAACGTGCGCGGCTCGGTTTGGGGGGCTTGTCGCAAATGACGGAACGGCTTGCGCCCTTTCCGCGACTCCCGCACGGCGGCTGGTTCGGGTCAGCGGCGTAATGCGACCTTGCCGAGGAGGGCGAGGAATCGAGGTTCATCTCGAAACGGGTCAAACGCCGGCTCGACGCCCAAATCCGCCAATCCGGGTGCTCGCTCATCGAGGGCGCGATCGAGCCAATCGAGGGCGTCATCGCGGCCGAGCGCCGCCGACACCAAAGCGAGTCCGTAGGCCGACGAATACCCTTCCTCGCGCCGCTGTTCGAGAGCCACGAGGATTTCTTCCGCTCTGTCGGAATCCCCCGCCACCGCCAATACGCAACCGAGCGACGCCAGGACCCGCGGTGCGCCGCCGCTGAGGTCGACGGCGTGATCGAGGGAGGTAACGGCGTCGTCGAAAGCGCCTTCGGCGGCATAGGCCAGACCGGCCGTTGCAAAAGCGGGATAGAAATCGGGCTCGAAATAGATCGTCGCTTGAGCTTGATCGAGGGCCTTGCCCGGTTCGCGAGCGAAGTAGTGAGCGTCAGCGAGCGCGACGCGGACAGCCGGGTCCATCGGGTCCAACTCGACGGCGCGCTCCAGCTCCCCCGCCGCTTCTGGGAATCGCCCCAGCCGTGTGAACAAGAGGCCGCGGCAAACTCGCGCTTCCGCCGAATCCCCGTCGAGGGAGACGGCTAGTTGCGTGGCGCTGTGCGCCGCCGTCCAATCGCCTTCGAGCATGCGCAGGCGACCGATGGCGGCGTGGGTTCGCGCTTCCGAGCCATTGATTTGCAGGGCGCGGCCGAGAGCCTCGCCCGCGGCGTCGAGCAAACCGGGTGCCGGGTCGAAACCGAGTTCGGCGAGCGCCATGCGGGCGGTCGCCGACCCAACAAACGGGCCCGTATCGCCGGGGACCGCGGCTCTCCATTGCTCGAAACAGGCCAGCGCTTTGCCAATCTCTTGTTCGGTCCCGCGCAATAAGTGACGCCTGCCGCGCTCTTCGAAAAGTCGGGAGTGGGTTGGCGCGCCGGCCCCGCCGCCGTCAGGTCGAGCCTCGGCGGACCGAAATTCCGCGAAATAGCCGCCGCGCGGGAAGTCGATTACGACGGGGTCGTCCGCGCCCTCGGTTTCGTAGTAGCCCTTGAGCTTGGATCGCAGACGGTTGGCTTCGACGCGGACGATATTGTCGGCGGCGGGATCGAACGACTCGCCGCGATCGAAGACTTCAACCCCGACGGCGTACTCCTTCAACTCGTCGCCCTTGCCCTCGAGCGTCTTCTCCACCGCGAAGCGCAGAAACCGCACCATGCGCAGCGAGCGCCGAAAGCCCTTGCCGCGGACGATCCGATCGAGGCAATCGCGGATCATTTCCGGGTCAGGCGCGCTGTGGGAGGAAGCGTGCGAAGAACTGCTGGAGTCGGTCGCCATGCGTTCCAGCGATGATACTTCACTGGAAGGGGCGAGAGCAGCAGCAGGGAGCGAGGGGCCGGCTACAGGACGACCCAGGCCGGACTCGGTCGGCGTGCTCCTACGCTCGGACCTTCTTCGGACGCTTGGACCCCTCGCTTGCGCTCGGGGCTCTGTGGCGCCGTTATGAATATTTTCGCAACGCGCGGCGGTCAGCGTCCGCGGGAGCTCGAGGTTAGCGGAAGAAGCGTCGGGCCGCTGGTTCCCGCACCGGGGACTCGCAGGTAGCCCGTGCCTTCGCCCATGCTGCCGCCACCGCCGCCACCGCCGCCCGACGTGTCGCCTCCGCCCGAGCCGTCGTCGTCGACAACGTCGCTACCACCGGGGTCCTCGCCCTCGGGTGAGCCGGCCCCGGGGGCGCCTGGTTCGGGCACCGTCTTCACCTGAACGAAAACGTCACCCGTGGTCGAAACACCGTCGATCATGGCGGTGACCGTGTGTCTGCCGTCGGCCAATCCGTCGGGCATGCGGCCCACGATTTGGTACAGACCGGCGCAACACGAAGCCAAACCCGCGTAGGGGATGTCCCGGCTTCCTTCGAGGGGCATCCCCCCGATCGTGAGGCTGAAATCTCCGACAAGCGGGGCGAGAAAGCCGTTATCTTGCACTTCCTGCACGTTCCCTGGGATCTGGCCTGCTTGAACGTCCGGGTTTGTCAGCCCGAATCCTGTGCCAAAAAGGCTGATAAAGTTGCCGGGTTCCGCCGGCGTGGAGCCAGGCCTGAGTGCCGGGTCACCCACGATGCTGAAGTCGGGGTGCAAAGCCGCGATCTGGCCGCCATCTCCAACGAACGGCTCTAGAAAAAAGGCCGGCGTTCGGTCAACCAATTGCACCAGTTCGGCGGCGCTGCGCTGTTCCTCGGGGGTGCCGCAATTGGTAATCACGACGACGGACACCGGTCCGGCGCCTTCAAGCGTCGGTGCCTGCACGTTGAGCTGATTAGAGATTACGTGAAACATCGGGGATCTCTGACCATCGATCTCGACGCAAACTCCACTCTGGTTCGTCGCCACCAAACCAGTACCGGGATCGACTTGCGTATTGAGGTCTATGAAGCCCGCGGGTGCGAAGTCGGAACCGAAGATACTGATGATGCTTTCGCTCGAAATCGCGTTGATCGTCGGTAGCAAATTGCTGATCACAACTCCGGTCTGTGCGATCGCCGGCACCGTCGGTGGTGGTGGCGGCGGCTGCGCCTCGTGGTCCGCTGCCGTCGTCGGCACCGCCGCCAAAACGCCTAACACTACGAGAAAGATTGTTTGCTTGACATAGCTGTGAGTAGTCACTGGTTGTTTTTCTCCTTCCGTGAGAGCCGCTTGAAGCCGGAACAAGCGTCGCGCTTCAGGGTTACAGTCGCTTTGCGAGCTATAACCATAAGTTGTGGATGAGCCTCTGAGGGGAGGCGGCGTATCCTGACGATTGAGGAAGCAACTCAATCGTTTTCTGGAAAGGAACAAGGAGGATACGCCATGAGTCAGTGTGAAGCTGCTGAGAGCAGCAGTCAAGTCAACCCCCAAGTCATTGACGGAAAGGAACGCTCGCCCTTGGATGAGGTGCTGCGCCAAGGAGCGCGCCAGATGCTCGTCAAGGCCGTGGAAGCCGAAGTGACCGCCTACATCGAAACGCATCAGCACGAAGTCGACCAGGACGGCCGGCGGCTGGTGGTGCGCAACGGTCACGCCCGCGAGCGCACCATCGTCAGCGGCGTGGGGCAGCTGAAGATCCAGGCGCCGCGGGTCGACGATCGCCGAGTCGATGAGCAGGGCCGGCGCTTTCGTTTCACTTCCCAGATCCTGCCGCCGTATCTGCGGCGCACGAAGAGTGTGGAGGAGTTGATCCCCTGGTTGTACCTGAAAGGGATCTCGACGGGCGATTTCAGCGAAGCGCTGGAGGCCTTGCTGGGGCCCGACGCTCCGGGCCTGTCGGCGACGACGGTGGTGCGTCTCAAAGACGTCTGGCGCCGCGAGTACGAGGCTTGGTCAAAGCGTGACCTCAGCGGCCAGCGGTTTGTTTACATTTGGGCCGATGGCATCTACTCGAATGTTCGTCTGGACGATGAACGGCAGTGTTTGCTGGTTGTGATGGGAGCACTCGAAGACGGTCGCAAGCAACTGCTGGCGGTGCACGACGGCTTTCGCGAAAGCGAACTGTCGTGGCAGGAGTTGCTGGAGGACTTGAAACGGCAGGGGCTCGAGCTGCCGCCGAAGTTGGCGGTGGGCGACGGAGCGATGGGGTTTTGGGCGGCACTGCGGAAAGTCTATCCGGCGACCGGTGAGCAACGCTGCTGGCTCCACAAGACGGCCAACGTGCTCAATAAGCTGCCGCAGAGCATGCAGGGCAAAGCCAAGCAGGCGCTGCGCGACATCTATCTTGCCGAGAGTCGGCAGACGGCGGAGGCCGCTCTGGACCGTTTCAAGAACCTATACGAGAAGAAGTTTCCCAAAGCGGTCGAGTGCCTGGAAAAAGACCGCCAAGTGCTGCTGGCTTTCTACGACTTTCCGGCCGAGCACTGGGGGCACTTGCGGACGACGAACCCGATCGAGTCCACCTTTGCGACGGTCCGTTTGCGGCAGCGACGAACGAAGGGTTGTGGCAGCCGCGAAGCGTCGTTAACGATGGTCTTCATGCTGGCCCGCCAAGCCGAGCGCCACTGGCGACGCCTGAACGGTTCGGAAGTGATTGTTCATGTCTTAGAGGGAAAGGTTTTCAAGGATGGATTGATGGTTCAGGAAAACGCCGCCTGACCTCGCCCATCCACAACATTTGACAATATCTCTCGCTTTGCGCCGGCAAACCCCCCTTCCGAAAACGAGTTGAGAACCAGGCATCGCGGATCTGCAGCCTACGACGATTATACGCGAGCGGCGTACCCAAATTCGCAAAATTTTCTGTACGCTTTCATCGGGGGGTAGAGTCTATCGTTCTCAGCCGATCGCGTTTTTTGGGTCCCGTGTCGGATGGGACCCATCCTCAGAGGGACCCGCCGGATGATCGAGAAGGACCCAACGACAGGAGCGAAAGGAAGCCTGTAAGCGACCATACCGTGCGGACAGCCCCGCGGCACCCCCGAGATATCCACTGAGAGCGCCACAGCGGCGTTGATTCGACAGGATCTGGGCATCTCTGAAAGCTTTCAAGCTGCATCGGCTGGTGGGCCGGTAGAAACAGAGGCGCAAGTGATCTCACCCGCGACGGCCTGCTCCGACGCTCGGACCCCTCGCTTGCGCTTGGGGCTCTGTGGCGCCGTTATGAATATTTCGCAACGCGCGGCGGTCAGCGTCCGCGGGAGCTCGACGTTGGCGGAAAGAGCGTCGGGCCGCGGGTTCCCGCGCCGGGGATTTGCAGGTAAGACCCGTCACCACCGGTACCCCCACCGCCGGAACCGCCACCACCGCCTGTATCCCCACCGCCGGAACCTCCACCACCGGACGTGTCGCCGTCTCCTTCACCTCCGGAGGAGTCGCCCCCGCCCGAGCCGTCGTCGTCGACAACGTCGCTACCACCGGGCTCCTCGCCCTCGGGTGAGCCGGCCCCGGGGGCGGCTGGTTCGGGCACCGTCTTCACCTGAACGAAGACGTCACCCGTGGTCGAAACACCGTCGATCATGGCGGTGACCATGTGTCTGCCGTCCGGCAATCCATCGGGTACGCGGACCACGATTTGGTACAGACCGGCGCAACACGAAGCCAAACCCGCGTAGGGGATGTCCCGGCTTCCTTCGAGGGGCATCCCCCCGATCGTGAGGCTGAAATCTCCGACAAGCGGGGCGAGAAAGCCGTTATCTTGCACTTCCTGCACGTTCCCTGGGATCTGGCCTGCTTGAACGTCCGGGTTTGTCAGCCCGAATCCTGTGCCAAAAAGGCTGATAAAGTTGCCGGGTTCCGCCGGCGTGGAGCCAGGCCTGAGTGCCGGGTCACCCACGATGCTGAAGTCGGGGTGCAAAGCCGCGATCTGGCCGCCATCTCCAACGAACGGCTCTAGAAAAAAGGCCGGCGTTCGGTCAACCAATTGCACCAGTTCGGCGGCGCTGCGCTGTTCCTCGGGGGTGCCGCAATTGGTAATCACGACGACGGACACCGGTCCGGCGCCTTCAAGCGTCGGTGCCTGCACGTTGAGCTGATTAGAGATTACGTGAAACATCGGGGATCTCTGACCATCGATCTCGACGCAAACTCCACTCTGGTTCGTCGCCACCAAACCCGTAGCCGGATCGACTTGCGTATCGAGGTCCCTGAAGCCCGAGGGCGCGAAATCAGAACCGAAGATACTGATAATGCTCTCGTTGGAAATAGCATTGATCGTCGGCAACAAATTAGCGATGACAACTCCTGTCGGGGCGATCGCCGGCACCGTCGGCGGTGGCGGAGGCGGCAGAGCGGCGGGCTCCACGGTTGCTTGCAAGGTGTAGATATGGTCGCCGGTGTCGAGGTTGTTTCCGTTGGCCGCGTTACCGGCGGCGGCGAACTTGATGGGGCCGATATCCTCCGCCGGGGCGGTCCAATTCACCAGGTAAGTCACTTCACCGGTGCGCCCTTCCTTCGCGACTTGGTGGACCGGGAAATCAATTTCCGCCTCAGGGCAGGGCGCAAGGGTCGCTTTGTTCGACAGGACCATCACAGCCCCTTCGCCGGGCGCGAAACTTCCCGCCTGGAGGCAACCGTCGTCAGTCCGGGCTGTCATCTGAAAACCCCATCGCGCCGCGCTGGGATCGCTGATTTTTACCATCAGCGAAACTAGTTCACCCGGCGTGTATTCGTATTCGTGAATGGGCGTACCGTTCGCCGTCACGGACAAGCCACCGGGTCCTGAGTCGGCGGGGCTGTCCTGGTGACATCCAGAGTTCGTGCACAAGCTCTCCCCGGGGAAAGCTCCTCCAGTGCGGCGCAATTCAATCTCGACCCCGAATGGCCTTGAGATCAAATAGAGTGGGAAGCAAAAGAACAGCGTCAGCAACAACGTTGCCAAAATCCGATGCGAAGATTTCTTCTTCATGGCTCCGTCCTTAACTTTGTGAGAATCCACTCACACAAATCGGCCTCAAGAGACGGCATCCGCTTTCCGGCATCCGAGCACTCCGAGGCCCTACCTAATTAAGCGCACTTCGAAGCGAAAAGTTTCGGCCCACTTGGTTTTGCTCGCGACCCCTATGTAACGAGCACATCCCCAACGACCCCCAAAGCTTTCCGAGCGACTGTCGTTATAGGCATCGTCAACAACCTCTTACGCGACACCCAACGGAACAGTTTCGGTCTTGTTCCCACCAGCATCGCACGATAAACGTTAACTTCGTACACCCGAAACGTGATGCTGTGTGAAAATTTACCTAGCCGCGCCGCGTCACTCATTCCCCAGTCGGCAAGGTCGGATTCCAGCGGCGCTCTTCCCTCGACCTCGGGAAACTCCCAGAACCCCGGCATGCGGGCGGCAGCGGCGGGCCTTTGCCTCATCAGATACCGTCCCCGGCTCTCGCAGACGATCACCGAGGTGACGACTCGTTCCGTCTTGCGGGGCCGATTCTTTACCGGACGGAGATGTTGCGTGCCTGCTCGACGGGCCCGACACAATCGACTGATCGGGCATTGTTCGCAACGCGGAGCCCGTGGCGTGCAAACCGTCGCGCCCAATTCCATCAAAGCCTGGTTCCACGTCCCCGCCGAGCGCGGACCGACCGATTCAACCAACGCTTGGGCCGCCCGCCGCAAATCCCGGCGCACGGCTGTCTCGGCGACATTGCGGTCTTCATCCCCTAGCCGCGCCAACACGCGTACGACATTGCCGTCGACGGCGGCATGGCGCCACCCGAAGGCGATCGAAGCAACCGCCGCGGCCGTATAGTCCCCAAACCCCGGCAATGCTCGCAGCTGGGCGTAGTCGGTCGGGAAACAGCCGTCGTTTTCGGTAACAAGTTGCCGTGCCGCCGCTTGCATTTGGCGCGCGCGTCGATAGTACCCCAATCCGCTCCAGGCTTCGAGCAGGCTTTGTTCGGGGGCCGCGGCCAAGCTTTCGAGAGTTGGGAAACGTTTGAGAAAGCGTTCGTAATACGGGATCACGGTCGCGACGCGCGTCTGCTGCAGCATGACTTCCGAAAGCCAGATGCGGTAGGGGCCTTTGGCGCGCCGCCAGGGCAGGTCGCGCTTATGGCGGCGATACCAGCCGAGTAGCGCGGTGGTGAGGAGTTTGCGTGCGGCGGTGGGAAGTTGCAAGAGTTCACGATACAGGGGCGAGGTGCTGTCGTAAACCACGCATCGCGAAACCGACGGCCTCCTAAACCCGATCGCGACGCGGATACGACCGTCGGTATCACGGTCACCGGGGCGCCGAATTCCTGGTGGGCAGTGGCGAACGACGTGTTTTCCCCGCCCTATCGAGCACTAAGCCGGAGTCGAAGCGGTGATACGATGGGGATTTGGTCACGCCGCACATTTTGCGAAAGACGCCCGATGGGCACAACCGTTGCTGTTCCCGACATCGACGAGGAAATCCTTGCAGGCGCCGAGGAGACGACCGAGCTAGACCGCCTTTACCATGTCATCTTGCTTGACGATAGCGATCATTCGTATGAGTACGTCGTCGAGATGGTCATGAAAATTTTCCGCTACACCGAAGGCCGGGCATTCCGACACACTGTCGAAGTGGATACCGCCGGGATGGTGCGTTTGCTCACGTGTGGTTTGCGCGAGGCCGAGGGAAAGCGCGATCAGATTCACGCTTACGGCGCCGATCCGAGAATTCCCCGCTGTCAAGGGTCGATGGCGGCCCTCGTGGAACCCGCCGAAGGTTGAGGAAGCGGCAACGAGAGGGCGTCAATGCTCGCCCGCATTTCTCACCGCCTGACGAGCAAAGCACACGATAGGCCCGCCATTACTTCGTTGCGCTTGCTCGGGGTGCTCACCGTACTGTTCAAGTACGCCTCTTTGCTTAAGAAATGGGCGCCAAGCGGCGCGCGCCTCGTACTGACGGACCTTTCATGCACTTTGCCTCGCCACGCGGTGAGAAAAGCGGGCTAGCCCCAATGCTCTTCACTTAAGGATTTCATGGAGAGCGAACCGCCGTTGTTTCGTCGCAAACACGACATGAACCAATGAGGTGGACGAAGCCCTGAGCCCATGTTCAGGGGCTCCTGACGGAGCCTGAGGACGAGAGTTGACCGAACCCACACACACTTATGAACGCGCGGCAATTCACAAATTGAGGCTCCTGCCGCCCTTTCAGGGCTCTTCCGGGTGGGGGGTTCTACCCAGGGTTCCGCCTTCGGCTCCACCCTGGGCTACATTCCTGCCGCCGCTTCGCGGCTCAAGAGGTTTGCGGTCTTGTCGGACAAGGCTTTGGATGGCGAGAACGCGTCAGGATCGTTAAGTGAAGGGTATTGGGCCTAGGCCTTGTCCGCGGAAAGCGGCGTCGCGGCTCCCACTTGGTTTCCCCGCACTCCCCCGCTGTTTTCCTGATCGCGATACTGCAGCTGGTAAAGCTTCCAGTAGATCCCCTGTTTCGCGAGCAATTCGCGATGGGTGCCGCTCTCGCGGATCTTTCCCTTGTGCATCACGATGATGCGACTCGCCCGCCGGATGGTCGAAAGGCGGTGCGCGATCACGATCACCGTGTGCCCGGTGACCATCCGCGCCAGCGCCTCGCGAATCTTCAACTCGGTATCGGTATCGACGCTCGATGTCGCCTCATCGAGGATCAGCAAGCGCGGGTCGGGCGCCAGCGCTCTGGCAAAGCTGATCAGTTGCTTCTCGCCCGAGGAAAGCGAGCTGCCGCGCTCAAGGGTCGGTTCGTCGAAGCCGCCCGGCAGCGAGCGGATTAGACCCGCCAAATTGACGTCCTTGGTCACCTGTTGCAAGCGCGCCTCGGAGATTGTCTCGTCGCCGAAACGGATGTTTCCCCCGATAGTTCCGGCAAACAGGTAAGGATCTTGCAGCACGACGCCGAAAGCACGCCGCAGCGCGTCGATCGGCCAGTCGCGGATCTCGCGGCCTCCGACCAAAATGCGACCCTTTCGCGGATCATACAAACGCAGCAGCAGACTGATGACGGTCGTCTTGCCCGCCCCGGTGTGGCCCACGAAAGCGACCGTCTCGCCGGCTTTGACGTGGAAGCTCACGTCGCGCAATACCCAATCCTCGTCCTGATAGGCGAACCAGACGTTTTGGAATTCGATGTCGAGCTTGGGCGAAGGACTTTTCGCCGCCCCGTTCTTCGTCGTTTTGTCCGCGGGCGGCGAGAGCGCGGGCAGTTCCTGATCGGGGGGCGTGTCGAGCAGCTTGAAAATGCGCTCGGCACCCGCCATCGCCGCTTGCAGAATGTTGTACTTTTCGCTGAGGTCCTGGATCGGCCGGAACACGCGTGCTCCGTACTGAATAAAGGCCACGACGATGCCGATCGTCAAGGCGCCGTCGGTGATCCGCCACCCGCCGTAGAGCAACACCACCGCTACCGCCAACACCCCGAGCCATTCAATGATCGGATAGAAGTAAGCGTGCGCCCGGATGGCCCGATAATAGGCCGCGCGGTGGTCGGCGTTGACGCCGTCGAACTCCGCCAGGTCGGCCGCCTCGTGATTGAAAAGCTGCACGACGGAGATGCCGCTGAAATGCTCCTGCAGGAAGGCATTGATCTTTGCCACGGCGACGCGGACTTCTCGAAAACTTTCGCGTACGCGCCTGCGAAACCAAACCGAGACGCCGATGACGAGCGGGACGACGGCACAGCAAACCAGCGTCAGCTCAGGGCTGAGATGCGTCATCGCGGCCAAGATGAAGATCAGCGTCAGCAGGTCCCCGAAGACCGCGACAACGCCGGAGGCGAACATTTCGTTGAGCGTATCGACGTCGGTGGTCGCCCGCGTCACCAGCCTGCCGACGGCGTTGCGGTCGAAGAAGCCGACACCCATCTTGTGCAGGTGAGAGAAGACCTCAACCCGCAGATCGAGCATCACGCGCTGGCCGGTGTACTGCATGAGGAGGATCTGCGCGTAGCGGAACAAGAAGCCGGCGGCCAGAATCGCGAGGTAGATGACCGCCGCCGTATCGAGTCCCGACAAAGCATCAGAGGGCAGCCAATCATCGATCAGCGACGGCGCCGCCCCGGAGGGTTCGAGGTAGCGGTCGATGACGATCTTCGTCAAATAAGGGCCCGCGACGGCAAACGCGGAATGGAGGACCAAGAGCACTACAGAGACCGCCACCCAGAATCGATAGGGTTTGAGGTAAGCGGCCAGCCGGGCGGTTAGCCGCGCGTCGTAAACCTTGCCGATGGAATCTTCCTCGATCATGATTCCACCAACTCGAGTTCTTCCTCGATCAACTGCTTTTGGTAGAGCTCGTAATAATGCCCTCGCGCGAGCAGCAGGGCTTGGTGGGTTCCACTTTCGGCGATGCGGCCTTCAACGAGAACCACGATGCGGTCGGCGTATTGCGCCGTCGAGGTGCGATGCGAAATCAGCAGCGTCGTGCAATTGCGCGTTACGTCGCTCAACTGACGCAGAATGCGCTCTTCGGTCACGGTGTCGACGCTTGCCAGCGCGTCGTCCAAGATCAGGATTCTGGGGTCGCGCAACACCGCGCGGGCGATCGCGGTGCGCTGCCTTTGGCCGCCGGAAAGCGTGATCCCGCGTTCACCGACCCGGGTGTCGTAGCCTTTCGGGAACTCGATGATGTCTTTGTCGAGATCAGCAACGCGAGCCGCCTCTTCGATTCGCCAATCCTCGGCGTCGGGGCGGCCGAAGGCAATGTTTTCACGGATCGTTTCGCTGAAGAGAAACGTTTCTTGGGGAGCCATGCCGACGCCGCTTCGCAGGACGTGCAAGGGAATGGAGCGAGCGTCCTCGCCGTCGATCAGGACCGAACCCTCCGACGGGTCGATCAATCTCGGCACCAGGTCGACCAGCGTGCTCTTGCCGCTGCCGGTGGGGCCGACGATGGCGACCGATTCACCGGCGTGAATTTCCAGATTGATGTTTTCGAGCGCCGTGCGTTCCGAACCCGGGTAGCGAAACGTGACCCCGCGAAATTCCAGATCGCCGCGAATGCTCGAGATACCGGGGTTGGTGGTCGGGGAGTCGGCGATATCGGGAATCTGTCTCGATAGCTCATTCATTCGCTCCAGCGAAGCGGTGCCGCGCTGAATGACATTCACTACCCAGCCAAACCCGATCATCGGCCAGGTCAGCATTGACATATAGGTCATGAACATCACGAACGATCCCAGCGTGAAGTCGCCCTCGATGACGCGGCGGCCGCCGTACCAAAGCACGATGACGTAGGTCGAGCCGACAAGAAACTCGAGCAGCGGATAGAACTTGCCCCAAAGCCAAATCAACTTCAGGTTCTCGTCGACGTATTCGCGGTTCAGCCCCGCGAAACGCTCGATTTCCCCTCGTTCCCGAGCAAAGGCACGCACGATGCGGACACTATTGAGACTCTCTTGCACCAGCGCGCTGATGTCGGAAAACTTCTCCTGCACCTTCTGGAAACGGTCGTGAATACGACGGCCGAAATAACTCACCGTGAACGACACCATCGGGATCGGCAGGAAGACGAGACAAGTCAGTTTCCAATCGGTCGAGCTCATCACCGCCAGCACGACGAGGAATGTCAGCACGACATCGGCCGTGTGCATGATGCCGGCACCGACCATCAAGCGCACGGCGTTCATGTCGTTCGTCGCCCGCGACATCAAATCGCCGGTACGGTAGGAGTGGAAGAACTTGCGCGACATCCGCAACAGGTGCGCGAGAAGGTCGTTGCGGAGGTCGTATTCGATGTCGCGCGAGATGCCGATCAGCAACAGGCGCATCCAGTACTGAAATATTCCTTTGACCAGAGCCAGGCTCAGCAGCAGCGCCGCCCAGCGCCACAAGATCTCCATCGTGAAGGCCTCGGTGAGCGAATCCACCGCGAAGCCGAGCACGAAGGGAACCGCCGCCGCCAGCAGGGTCTTGAAGATCAGCGCCCCGAACCCGGCGGCATACCGCCAGCGATAGCGGATCAAATAGGGGAAAAGCGTACGAAGCTGCGAAAGCATCGGCGTGGACTACTCAAACCAGGAGTTTAGCGTTTTCGCGTATTCGATCACGCAGATCTCCCTGCCGTCGCGCGTCTTCCACCAGGCGTCGGGGTCGAATCGGGGATCGTCGGAGGCGACAACCAGATACTTCACGAGGCCCGACGTGCGATGGCGATAAATGAAGCGGGAGCGACGGGTATGAAATTCCGATGTGACGACGATCGCTTTGTCGATGCCGCGGCGACGCAGCTCTTCGTCGACAGCCACCGCCTCTTCCAGCGTCGAGGTAATGTCGGTTACGAACGGATCGAGGATCTCGGTATTGAGGCCTCGCCGCCGCGCGAACGCCATGGCGAGGTCCGACTCGCGCGCGCCGTAGGAACCCTCGGGCCCTGTAATGAGCACCTTGGGCGCGAAACCCTGCTCGACGACCTCGACAGCTTGGAGTAAGCGATGCCCGTTTCCGTCACCGGAGAGAACGACGGCGATGCCGGCGGCTTCCGGGGGGTCGGTTTTCACAAGAAAACGCCCCAACCAAGCCAGCCATATCGTGTGGGTGAGAGCGAGAAGGATCCCCGCCGACAACACGACGAGGAGGAGAGTTCGACCCGAAAAAGCCAATTTCCCAGTGTAGTGGGTTCTTCCGTCCGAGAGTCTCCGCAAACCGAGCCGCGCACGTTAGGGGCCGTGAAAAAATGGGGGACAGTCCACTTCGCGCCGGATGCGCTTATTGATTCAATGGAACTTATTCAGTCGGCGCTTGGGACAGTCCCCATTTTTCCACGGCCCCTTAGTAAGCGGTAGGCGATGCCGCGGCTCCGGGCCCGCCGAGAGTGGTGATCCGAAGGCAGCGGCCCCAGGACCTCTTCTTCGGTTGGACGGGCCACCCCGAAACGCCTGACCAGCCGCCGCGGCGGACACTGTTGGTCTCACCACAGGGGGCAAGCCCGGTTGGTCCCCGGGTATCTCGCTCCCGCCAGTTTCCTTGGAGTGGACGGCTTCATCGCCTACCGCTTACTAACGTGCGCGGCTCGGTTTGGTCAGCCCCCCAGGCTTCGGCGGAAGGGCGGGTACGAGTCAATCTTGGCGATCTTCCGCCGAGGTTTTTGAATCCAAGCTGCCGGCGGTTTTCAATTGCTGAAAGAGGCGTTCGATTTCTTCTTCGTCGTCGGGCCGGACGATGCGCGGTTTCGGCGCCGTGAGTTTTTCGTGATCCACGCGCGTTGGCGCGGTCTCGCCCCAGTATTCGCGGTAGGGCAACCCGTCGATGACCGCGTCGCGAGCCATTCGCCGCATCTGACGCAACAAGCGTCGACAAGATTCCACGTCGCCGGGATAGAGCAAGCGGACTTTGCGCCCGTTGCGCAGAGTGATGTTCAGCAAGAGAGGCGAGTTCCACACGGTCGAATCGACTCGGGCCAGGTGGTGCCAATAGAACATTTCCGAACCGATCCGGAAGCCCGCTTCGCGCACTTCAACCGCGGGCCGCGTCGACAGGTAGTAGAGGATCACCGACCACACCATGAAGAGCGAGGCCGGGATGAAGGCCGGACGCCAACTCATCCCGCACCAGGTCGAGAACAGTCCCAGGCCGGCAGCGACCAAGGCGGCCGGGAGATGCTGTCGTGCCGGGTGGTAGCGGTTCATGTTACGTGTCGAGGTCCGTATCGCCAAATTACGTGTCGCCGGGGTACGTGTCTCCGAATTAGGTATTCCTAGAGTACGGTTCGCGGTGCGGCGGGTGATCTCGGCGTCGGTTCACCCTCAGCCTAACGCTCCTAAACAGGCCAGTCAACAGGGAAAAGCCCGGGTTTTTGCAGCCCGACACCGCGGGGGCGGCCGGTTGCGGACAGTAGTCAATGTGGGATTACCGTTTGGGGGTGCGGGCGGAACCGGCCGTCCCCTCGCGGGATGACCTACGATTTCAAAAACGGCTCGCAACGATTGCAATAGCCCGCCGCCGAATCAAGAAGGCTGAACGAAACAGTCTTCGCGGCGGGGCCTCGGTCGCCCGGAATGCCGATGGTGGCGGCGAGCGCGAGCAAAATCAGCGCCTGGGCCGCCACGACGCTCAGTCGGCTCATGAATCGAAGCACGTTCCCCGCCTCCTATTCGCTCATGGAGTTCGGCTCGGCGGCGATGTAATTCTGCATTTTCCAGATCCGAAAGTCCGGCGAGCCCTCGGTGTAAACAACGGTCTTTTCGTCGGGGTGGACGCTCAGCGCATAAAAGCCTTTGCTTGTCAGTTCTGTCTTGCGCGGGGCGCTGCCGTCGGTCGGAACGACCCACAGCTCAACGTAGGCATTATCCTTGGAATCTTCTTGACCCCAACCGACGTGCCGAAGCAGCAGTAGGGCTTTGCCGTCCGGGGTCCAGGAAAAGCCTCGGTCCACGGATTTCCCGTCCGGCTTCCACACCGTTCGGGGCGTGCCCCCCTCCACCGAAATGATCTCGACCCGTCGATTCGGGCCCAGCACGCGGTAGGCGATCTCATCGCGATCCGGCGAAAGGACGGAAAGAACGATCTTGTCCCGCTTGGAGACGTGAATTCGCTTGCCCTCCGACGCCCCGGGATCCACGCGATAGAACGCGTGCTCGGTCTCTCCATCTTCCGCCAACTCATACACCATCCGATAAAGGAATGTTTGTCCGTCGGCCCCCCAACCGACCGTCCGCAGGCCGACGCGTTGGTCGGTGGGCTCTCGAACGAGCAATGCTGTCTCGCCGCTTTCGACATCGAGCGCATATATGCCGTTCCGCGCGCCACGCGCCGACATCGACGCGATCATCAACCGCTCCCCATCGGGCGACCACGATATCATGCGCCAGGGATTTACCCATATGTCGGGAGCGATTTCCCTTTCCCGACCCTCGGGCCAGCTTCTTAGGATGACCCTTACCTCGTCGCCGTATCCGCCGACGGATCCGGGAGTCGCCAGATAGGCTAGGGTGCGCCCGTCAGGCGACCAAACTCCTTGGACGCTCTGGGCTTGCCCCCTGGGGTGAGACAAATAGTTTAGACACAGTTGACCGTTCGCTGGTTTTTGATTGCCGGCGGCGGCCCTTTGCTGCATAATGGCTCCCGGTTGGTGAAGCGGAGGCGGGCTCTGCGGGAGCGCAACCCGCCAAGGAATAGCCAACTGGAAACTCATCGAGACGATGGGGCGGGGCGTAGAGTTGCACAGTTCTGCGTCCCGCATCTGCTCAGCCGGCCCTATCGGATCGAAAGATTTCCCCATGCCTCAGAAAACTTCTCCCGCTGCTGCCGCCGAAACCGCCGGTTGGGCGTCCAAGTTCTGCTCGAACTCCACCGGCGGACAATAGCCCAGCGCCGAATGCAAGCGCTTTTCGTTGTACACCTGCTCGAGAAAACGCCCGATCGAGGCGCGCGCCTCGGCCAGATCGCGGTACTCGGAGCGGTAGACCTCTTCGTACTTCAGCGTCTTCATGAAAGATTCCGCTTTGGCATTGTCGTAGGGGTTCGCTTTGCGGCTCATGCTGGGGGTGATTCCGTGCTGCTTCAACAATTCTACATAGCCGTTGGCGGCGTACTGTACTCCGCGGTCGGAGTGATGCACCAGCCCTGCAGCGGGACGCCGCTGATCCAGCGCCATCCGCAACGCGGCGATCGTCAGCTTCCCTTCCAGCGTGTCCTCGAGCGCCCAGCCGACCACTCGCCGCGAGTACGCATCCAGAATCACAGCCAGATAAACAAACTCCCAGACCAGCCGGATATAGGTGATATCCGCCACCCAGAGCTGGTCCAGACCGCTCAGGACGGTCTCGCGGGCTAGATTGGGATAGACTCGCAGACCGTGACCCGAGTCGGTGGTCAGCACGAACTTCCGTCGCCGCAGGCACAGCAGGTTGTCTTCCCGCAGAATGCGGTACACCTTCTTGGGATTGATCACCCAGCCGCGCCGCTGCAATTCGGCGGTGATGCGCGGCCGTCCGTAGCTGGGGAACTCCACGGCGATGCGCTGGATGGCGTCGCGCAGTTCCAGGTCCGGATCGGGCCTCTGCTTGTGAGGCGGCAAACGGTAGAAGGTCGCGCGCGACAGCTCCGTGAGCCGGCACATCCGTTGGATCGTCATCGGCGGTTTCTCCCGGACTTGTTGGAGGATCTGTTGGCCGACAGCGGCTTTCCAGCCGATGCCTGCAGCTTCCGCTGTTGTTCGATGCGCTGCAAGCACCCCTTTAAAAAATCGATCTCCATGGTCTGTTGGCCGACCTTGCGCTCCAGCTCTGCCGTGCGTGTTTCCTCCCAGCGGCGCTTGCCCTCGCCGGGGAAGGCGTTGGCGGGGCCTTGGCGGAACTCTCGCCGCCAACGGTGCAGCAGGTTGGGATTGACCTCAAAGGCCCGGCTGACCTCGGCTGCCGAGGCGCCCTGTTCCAGCCGTTCCACTGCCGACAACTTGAACTCTGGCGTGAATCTCCGTCGAGACAAACTCATCACTCATCCTCCGTTCAATGGATTTTGAGTCTAAACTCGTTGTCTCACTTTTGGGGGCAAGTCCATTCGAGCCTTGATGGAGACCCTCGACCAGAGCCGGTTGCGAAAGCAGTCGGCCTGTTGCGAGATCGACTTCGGCGGTGTAAACGTCTCTGGCTCCGATCGCCCTGGCGTAGAACAATGATCCATCCCGCGTGACGCCTAGAGGTTCTACCGACCCGATGTCCCGCTGCAACAATCGCGGCTCGTCGGGTACGCCTTCGGACGAGATTGCTGCGGCCCATAGTCCGTAAGAGCCGGTGCGGTTGCTCGCGAACAAAAGCACATCGCTGCCGGACGTGAAGTCCAAGACGACATCGTTGGCGCGATGGCCTGTAAGCAACGTTTCCCGGCTGCCGTCGGCGGCCAGCAGGTAGATGTCGCGGCGCGGTTGATGCGTTGTCGAGGGGACGTCGTAACCTATCCATCGGCCGTCGGGCGACAAGGAGAGCCGCGGCGGGGTCCACTGCAAAGTCTTGACGGCCTGAAACTCCCCGGTTTCCACCGCGACGAAGCCGATGGCCGTGCTGCCGTCGTCACGCGTGCCGGAAATCAAGATCTCGCCCGAAGGTGACCACCCGGACGGTTCGATGTAATAGAACTCGGGGTTGCTGTAGACAATGCGGGGCTCGGCATCGGCGTCATGGGCAGCGACAAGGCGAAGATCGTAGTGCCAGTTTTCGTCCGCCTTGACGCGCCATGAGTAGGCGACGAGTCGACCGTCGGGCGAAAAGACGGACCCGCCCGGCTCGCCGGGGCCGGCCTCCCAAGAGCCCTTGTTGGTGAGCCGGCGTTGTTCTTTTGTCTCGAAGTCATAGATAGCCAAGTCCCCGGAACTCCAGTCCGCCACCGACAAGTACCGCCCGTCGGGCGACGTTGAGCCGCTCCAGTCGCAAGAGTCACAGACCTCGATCGTGCGATTCCCACTCCCGGTTCCTGGGCGTCCACCAGCGGCCCCACGCCCACCCCTCGCGCGAGCCAGAACGACGAGCCGACCAGCACCACAAGGCCGGCCAAACCCCAGGCGTAACGCGGCAGCAGACCAGCCGCGGCGGTCTTCGGCCGGCGTTCCGCGCGCCAGGCATCGAGTTCCGCGCGGTAGGCGTAAACGCTCGACCGCGCGCCGCTTCGATGACGCCGCACGGGCAGCCCTTCGGCCTGTTCCCAGCGGCGGGCGGTTCGCACGTCGCGGTCGAGATAGGCCGCAATTTCTTTCCACGATTGCAGCGGCGCGTTGCTGGCCACATCGGTCTCAAGATTGGGCTGATCGGGTTGGTCGGGATGGGGTTTCATGCGGGTTTCGCCTCCGCCGGCTCGGTCGCCGCTCGCAGACTATCGCGATTATCGTCGCCTTGCAAGCGGCAAAAAGGGGCACCCACGCAAAATCCCATCTTGCCCCGTGTTTTGGAGTGTGGCGGGCCGGCCGGGGAGTTAGCGCGGGCGCCCAAGAAAGGGCAGCTCCGCGGCGGGCGGCGTTGGATTAGGGAACCTACACTTCCAACCCCACCGAGCGCATCAGGGCGATGGCGTTGCTCTTCTCGACCACGCCCGGGCGCAATTGGTAGTCGAAACGCATGTGGCCGTCTTCGAGGTGATCTTCAAAGTGCACGTTCCTACCGGCGGGACCCAGGGCATCGGCGATATGCGCCAGGGCGAGGTCGTGGGTGGTCACGAGCCCAATGGCGCTCCTGTCGACCAGGCCTCGCACGATCGCTTCGGCGCCGATGCGGCGGTCGTGCGAGTTGGTGCCGTGGAGAAGTTCATCGACCAGGAACAGCACCGGCGGCGTGTTGGTCCCGCGTTCCGTGCCGGCCGGCTCGGCTTCCTGCACGCCGGACGCGGTCTTGTGGTTCGCCGCGTTCTCGCCGCGGGCTTTCGCCATAATCCGGCCGAGTCGGGTGATCTCGGCGAAAAAACGCGAAGTTCCTTCCTGCAGTGAATCTTGGATTTGTATCGACGCGCCCACGCTTAAGGGCGAAAGTCGCAATCGTTTCGCCCGCACAGGCGCGCCCGCCTGCGCCAGTACGGTGTTGAGGCCCACGGTGCGCAACAGGGTGCTCTTGCCCGACATGTTTGAGCCGCTGACGACGAGGACCCGCAGGTCGCCGGCGATCTTGACATCGTTCGCAATCGCGACGTCCTCGGCGAGCAGCGGGTGCCGCAACCGCTCGCCGTCGAAAACGGGTGATTCCGTAACGAATTCGGGGAACACGTCGGCGGGGTGCTCATAGCGATAACCGGCCAGCGACGAGAGCGCTTCCATCTCTCCCACCGCGTTGAGCCAACGCCGCAGAGCCGGCCCCGACCCGCGACGCCAATCCTCGAGCGCGTAGGCGAGATGCAGGTCCCACAATAGAAACGGCCCGATCCAGGCGACGAACTGGTTGTGGCGAGAATCCGCCATGTCGGTGAGAATATTCAGCCGTCGGATGCAATGGGAGGGCGCTTTTCTCTCGACCTCCAGCTCGGCCCGCAACGCCCGCAACCGCGGCGACGTGAATTGCTCGGCTTCCAGCCTGGCGAGCACGCCGGAGAGTAGCGCGAGGTCGGCGGCAGCCTCATCGACCTCTTCGATAATGCGGTCGGTTCGGCTCTTGAACCGCAGCATCACAGCCACCAAAGCGACGGCGGCGAAGTAGACGACCACCGCGACCAGGGTCGCGGGCGCGAGTTCGATGACTTTCAAGCCCGCCGCGATGTAGACGAAAAAGGCCGCGATCGCTCCCGCGCCCAGCAGTGACAACAGGCGGGCAAGCGCGCGAAACGGGCCGTTCTCGATCAGAGGCTCCCGCTCGCCCCAAGTCGCCAAGGCATCGGGGTGGACGCCGGCCTCCACGTCCTCTCCCATCACGGCCAGGTCCTCGCGCAGGTCGAGACTCGGCGCCAGCTCCACGACGGCCCGCTGACGCTCTTCGACAACGTCGGGTGTCGATGGAGCGCTCAGCCAGGCGGCGAGAGTGTCTTCGCCCATGCGGGTTCGGGCGCTGGAGAGGAGGCGGAAAAGTGAAGACTGCCCGAAGACATCAAGGTCTCGGCCATAGAGATGATGGTCGTCAAGAAAGCGGGCGCCGTCGGCGCCGACGGTTTGCCAGCGGCCGTCAAGCCTGGCCAGGGCTCGTTCGTGGAAAGCGATCGCTCGGGTGAGGGTCGTGCATTCGGTCTCGACGCGTTGCAGCCGCGAGCCCAGCCAAAAATAGACGCCGGCCGGAACCAGCAACCACCAGCTTGAAAACATTTCGCGCCCGAAAACGCCGAAGGCTGTCGCGGCGGCCGCGAAAAGCAGGAGAACCCGAAAGTTACCCAACGAGCGGTGCTGTCTTACGTGATGGGCCAGCGTGTCGCGGCGCGATTCCAAGCGACTCGAGTATTCACGGCGAGGCTCGCGGAAGGGCGTGGGGCGGTCCGGCATCGGTCCATTCATTGTAGGGGCGGGGGAGGGGAACGTAGAGCCGGGGCGGCCGCCGCGACGCGATACCTGCGCTCGTTAGGCGGTTCGCGTAGCGTGTAGGCATAGGTGGAATATCGTCCGCGGGAGGAAGGTAATTCGATGGCGACGAGAGGTTCCACGCAGGCGCCCGGGGCGGCGGCTCCGCGATCAGGCGGTGTTTGGGGCTGGGTGTTCTTCGACCTTGTCGCCCTCGGGGCCGTGGTCTTCTATTTCGCCGCCGCGTTTCGTTATTTCAATTATTCCGAAGCGACCTACGGTGAGCGGTACTGGCCGCATGCGAATTGGCTGTTGGCCCATGTGATCGGCGGGTCGCTCGCTTTGTCGGCCGGGCTGTTTCAGATTTGGTCGGGGCTGCGCGGCGTCAAACTCCGCCATCACGGCTGGATCGGGAAAACCTACTTCGGCGGCGTCCTGCTGGGATCAACTTCGGCCTTCTATCTAGCCGCCGTCTCCGACCGGCCGACGTTCGCGATTGCGTTCTCCGGACTGGGGGTCGCATGGCTCGTGACATCGACGATGGCCTACTTGGCGATCCGCAACGGTCAAATCGAGATTCACAAAGAGTGGGTGATCCGCAGTTACGTCGTCACCTACGGTCTTGTGAACTTCCGCTGGATCGTCGAATTGCCGGTTCTCGCCGGTCCCGGAGTGGAACGCCTGGCGACGGCGGGTTGGTTGTGCTGGACGATCCCGCTGGTTTTCACCGAGGTGGTGCTGCAGTGGCGGCGAACGATCGGCTCGACGAGACGAGAGACGTAGCGCGATTCTTGAGCAACGGACTCCGTCCGAGCCGAATCCAGATTCCCCGCGTAGCCTTTCTCGGCGTGCTAAGTGTGCTCGGCCCGGGCGCGGCCCGTTGGCGAGGGAGCGGGTTTGCGCGATTCCCTCTCGAATAGCAGAGCGGCGACAAGCCCGGCGGTCGCGAACGCGGCGACGAGGGCGAATACGTGTTGGTGTCCCAGCGCTCCCGGGGAGCGATCGAGCAGATAACCCATCATCGGGCCCGCGAAAACGTCCGGCGTGTACCCGATGACGGAAACGAGTCCGACCGCCGATCCCGTAAACGCTACCGGAACTCTCGCCTCTTCGAACAGGGCAAAATAGAGCCCTCGCAGGGCGAACGTCGCTACGCCGGCGCCGGCGATCACCGCGACGAATGCGTTCCAGGGGACTCCGGGACTCAGAACTCCCATGCGATGGCGACGTTGCCCGCGATCGACAGGGCGAAAGTTAGCGACACCGCTCGCGCAACGCCGATTCGGTCGCCGAGCAACCCCGCCGCGACCGGCGCGATGGAGCGCATCCATAGCGACAGCGTTCCGATTTGAGCCGCGGCGACGTCGTCGTAGCCCAACGCATCCCGCGCGAATAGAGAGAAGTTATCCGTACTCCGGTAGGCCACGTAAGCGCAGACAATAATCACTGCCTGCAGCCAGACCGTTTTCAGGCGGACGACGGCTCGCAATCCGTTGAGCGTCAGCTTTGGCCGCCCGCCGGGGGTCGTCGGGCGGCCTTCGGGCAAGGCCGACCAAACCAGGCCGGCCGCCCCAAAGGTCAGGCCGACTCCGACCCAGATCACTTTGCTCAGGGCGTCGGAGCGTTGCTGCAAGGTCGCTTCCGACGGATCGGGGAGCAGAAATGCAAACAAGACGAGGGTTACCGACGCCAGCAACGCGGCGGTCAAGCCGCGCCCGCTCTCGAGAATCCCATAGGCCCTGTCTGGCCGGCCCGCCGAATTCTCGCGTCGCCCGAATCATCGCGGCCCAGAAAAGCAAGACCGTTGTGGCGCCCCAGAAGGCGTAGAGAACGCCAAGCGTCCCGGCCGGCGGGTTGTGGCGCAAACTGCTCCGCCCGCCGCGGTGGCGACCAGGGCGGCGGCCATGAGGCGGCGGGCCGAAAAGCGGTCGGCGAGAGGTCCCCCCAAGAAGTAGGACGCCATGGCGACGATTCCGTAGAACGAATACATCGTGCCGAGCTGCAGGTTTGATAGGCCGAACACGTCGAGGAGAGTCGGGCGAAAGACGCGCGGCAAGACGAACGGCAATACAAAGATCGCCTCGCCCGAAACGATCAGCACCAACATCACGCCGGCCCGGCTTAGAACACCCGAAGGCATGGTTCAGTCATGGTACCCACGAAGCACCTGGAGAATCAATGGTGCTTGGGTGACTGGTTTGAATTACCCTAGCCGGCCCGCCGGCCCCTTTTCCCCCCGATTATCGCGTTACACTTTAGAAGCCTTAGACGCCCGAATAGGAGCCGTTCGATGACCAACACGCCGCCGTCGGATTCGCTTGAGATGCCGATCCTGAAACCGGTTCGGATGCGGACCAAGCGAAAGGGTTATGTCACTGCCCGATGGCGCTGGCTCACATGGGTTCGCTGGTGGGACGTTGTCGAGGATTGGCGCCACACACTTCCGGGTTCGGAAAAACACGAAATCGTTATTCCCAAGGGCTTTCGATTTGATGCCGCTTCAATACCGCGACCGTTCCGATTTTTCTTGTCGCCGGTCGGCATTCTGCTGCTTCCAAGTTTGGTGCATGACTTCGCGTATCGTTATGATTTCCTGCTTCAACAATCCATCCCCGGCGGGCCGTATACGCGATGCGACAAACCGGCCGGCAGGGCTTCCTGGGATAGACTCTTCCGGGAGATGTCCACGGAGATCAACGGTTTTCGGGTACTCAATTGGATCGTTTGGCTCATGCTCCGGATCGGTGGGCGGTCGTCTTGGCGCGGGAGAAGAAAGAACCCGTCCCCGCATTATTGGGAAAGGACTTCGGCATCCGAGCAGGCGAGTTCGTCGGGGTGACGGCGTCCAATTGGGCACCAAGCATCGAGCTTTCATCGATCTCATGTGCCGCCGAAAGCGACCAGGTTCAACGCCCTATCGCAACACCGGAACCTTGACGGCGATTGTCTGGGGTGGGAGACATGCTTTGTCGTTGCATGCTTGGTAGCGCAGCTTGCCGGTCAAGGCCTTGAAATCAGCCCGGGGAGACTCCGCGGCCTTGAAGGTCGAAACGACCCGAATCTTGCCCGAGTAGACGGACATGGGCTTCTCGGAAAACGAGTAGGTCACGCTCTCGGCATCCGGGTAGTTGACCGACCGCAGCGTGATCGGCGCGGCGTCCCAGGTCAGTTTCGTGGGAATGAGGTAGTCTTCGGCCGGGCGATTGGAATTGACGTGATAGCCGGGCCGGATCCGCAACGTCACGGGAACCACGACTTCCTTGCCGGCTTCCAGCGACACCGGTTCGGGCGGCACAACCGAGAGCGCCTGGAAGCCGCGGAATGATTGGGCGCTTGCCCAGGCACCGAGCAGCACCGTCGCCGCGAAACAGGCCCCGATCTTCGTGAAGGTCATTTTTGCGATGCCGGTCTTGCGCTTACCGCGGGCGGCCGAACAGGACGTCAGAGCAACTCCTCGATCTCTTCTTCGTAATCGCCCTTGCTGACCAGACCCTGATGGCTGGAGGCGATCTTGCCTTCCTTGTCGATGATGAACGTTGTCGGCAAGGCCACCACGCCCCCGTACTCGTCTCCCATCTCGTCGTTGCCGATCACGATGGGGAAGTTCGGCTTCAGCTCGTCGACGAAGGGCCGCACTACGTCCCAGCCTTCCTCGTCCATGGAGACGGCGATCACTGAAAAGCCGCGATCTTTGTATTTCTGTTGAAATTCCACGAACCACGGCATTTCGATCTTGCAAGGACCGCACCAGGTGGCCCAGAAATTCAACAACACGACTTTGCCCTCGAAGTCCGACAGCGTAACGTCGCGGTCTTCAATGTCTTTGAGGCTAAAATCGGGGGCCGCTTCGCGCGGGCTCGCCGCGGCGGCGGCTTCGGTGGACGCTTGATTCGAGACATCGCCGCAACCGGCCGCGAAGACAGCGACGAGAACCAGCAAGCCCGATACCGCGTAAATGTTTTTCATGCTTTCTCCCAAGGTTCTCTCTGATTATAGTTCGCCGGCCGAAAGCTCTTCCGGGGGCGTCGCGCGCCGGCACGGAACGATTCGCGCATCCTACATCATCTATTCGGTCGGGAGCGGCGTCGAGTTACTCCTCTTCACGCTCATCAACGCGAACTCGCAAGCGGCCGCGATGCAGCCGCACTCGCAGGGCATCGCCCACGTCGGTCCGCGCCGACTCGCGAATAACCGCTCCTTGTTGGTCCTGAACAATCGCGTAGCCTCGCTCGAGCACGTTCAGCGGACTCAAGCTCGCTCGCCGGCTATCGAGTGAATCCAGGGTGGCCGCCAACCTTTCCAGGCGTCGGCGAAGAGTCGGTTCCAAGCGGTTGCCCAGACCTTCCAGTCGCGAGCGCGAGCGGGCCATCGAGAGCCGCAGGTCGCGCGCCATCAAAGCGGTATCAGCGGACCGCAGTTGGGTTTCGGCGCTCCGCAGGCGTACTCCGATCGCTTGCCGCAAGTGGAATCCTTGTTCATCAGAGCGCTGCCAACCGGAGCTCAACTTACCCCGCAGCAGGCCGGCGGCTCGCTCCAGCCCCGTCCGATTCATGCGGCGATCCCAGAGGGCGATTCGTAGGCGCATGGTCTGGGCGAGTTGGTCGCGCATGCCTCGCACGATCTCTTCGAAATCCGTCTTTGGGCGGATGACCATTTCCGCCGCGGTCGAGGGCGTCGGCGCTCGAACATCCGCCACGAAATCCGCGATTGTGAAGTCGGTTTGGTGTCCCACCGCCGAGATCACCGGCACGGTCGACTCCGCAATCGCGCGGGCAACGGCTTCTTCGTTGAAAGGCCATAGGTCTTCGAGCGAGCCCCCGCCTCGGCCGACAATCACCACGTCAACGGAATCGGTCGAGCTGAAATAGTTCAGCGCCCGAACGATATCTCCGGCGGCGGATTCCCCTTGCACGCGAGCCGGGTAGAGAATCAGCCGGACGCCCAGAAAGCGGCGCTCGATGACCCGTATCATGTCGGCGATCACCGCGCCGGTCGGAGACGTTACCAAGCCGATACGGCGCGGGAAAACCGGCAGCGGACGTTTGCGGTCGTCGTCGAAGAGTCCTTCGACGGCCAGTTTCTTTTTCAGAGCCTCGAAGGCGAGTTGCAAAGCTCCGAGCCCTTGCGGTTCGAGCGATTCGACGTAGAGCTGATATTCGCCGCGAGCTTCGTAGACGCTGATGCGTCCCCGCGCCAAGACCTTCAGCCCGTTGCTCGGTTTCAATTTCAGGTAGAGCGCGTTTTGACGAAAACACACGCATCGGATCTGGGCGTCTTGGTCCTTGAGCGTGAAGTAGTAATGGCCGCTCGGCGCCTTGCGGGTGTTCGAGATCTCGCCCTCGATGCGGACATCGAAGAACTCGCCTTCGAGCATGTCGCGGACGGCCGCCGTGATCTCCGCGACGGTGAAGACCTTGCGCTCCGCTTGCGCGGCGAAATTTAGGCCCATCTGTTCCATGAATGATCCCGCGATCCGCCGCCGGTTACTGCAGCCGGATCAGCCGGTTCTTGATCTTGCGGCCCAGCCGTTCGATTTTCTCGGCCTTGCGGACGGTTTGTAAATCAACCACGAATTCATTGCCGTCTTCGAACTTCTCGCGCAGCTTTTCGGCCAACTCGATCACCTCGGCAATGTCGCGTTTCGATTTCTCAAGGTCCTGTTTGACGATCGCCATCGTCCGTGATTTGCCGTTCGGTAAACGCGTGTTGCGTTGCGCCGACGCGGCGGGCAGCAAGCAAAAAACGAGCAAAACTCCAAGGACGGCCATGGCGGACGCAGCTCCTATTCGTTGGCTTTATGATACGCCCCGCGACATCGACGGCGTCGCCGCCCGGTAGTGGGGTCTTAGCGTGGAGATGAGCTATTGCTCGTCTTGCTCACGGATCGCTGCGGGTGACGCCTGCGATGGAAGCGGGAATCACGGATCACGTGTGGACGATCGCCGAACTGCTGGCAACGCAAGATTAGAACCCCAAGGCGAACGAAAAGCGGGCTTGGAGCGTACGTGCGGCGGCGGGAGGGTTGGGCCCGTGCAGGCCTAGCCGGCCGATGGTATCGTATGTGCCTGTGTGATGGCTGAGGCGGTGGGCACCTACAACTGCGCGTCCCTGCATTCCGACCTCACTACCGCCCTCCACGCCGCTTGATCCGCCTGCGTCAGGTCATCTGCCGAGCGAGTGCCGTTACAACCTCCAGCGCCCACGCCGCTTACCTGTGTTTGACATACTAAATTCCCGGGTTGGGGGCCGAGCCCAAAGATATCGGAGACTAGAGCTATACGGGCGCCCCCGCTTCTAATCTCGCATTGAAACTGGTTCTGTCCAAACCGTGTTAACGTTACCGACGTAACGGCCCCCGTGTTGTCATCGAAACACGTTTTCGCATCAACGAATTCCGTCAAGCACTCACATAGGGTCCCGGCGTAAATGGTCCCCTGGGCTGCAGCAAAGCCCAGGATACCGGTCATAATCAATAAAAACCTGGTGGCATACGTTCGTGGGTTCATTAGGTAATCCTCCGTCCTTCGCGATTGTTCGAGGCTAAGCGCTCGCGCACACTCTACGCCTCCATGCGCAGGCACCGAGTGTAGACCTTATTGAGTCTCGCAAAATAAAGTGACACCTTTTTGGGGTACGTACGTCTTTGTATGTATGGGAAATACAAAAGGCGTACGGCGGGATTTCGAGGCCCTGGAGAAGCGCCGTTTCAAAGCGATCCGGTTGGTCGAGCAAGGCTGTAGTCAGTCCGAGACAGCGAGGCGATTGAAGGTCGCGCGGCAAAGCGTCAGCGAGTGGCTGCGACGATACCGGCGTGACGGCGAAGCCGGGTTGCGCCAGGCCGGCCGCGCCGGCCGTAAGCCGCTGTTGGACGCCGCGCAGCTCGAACGCCTCGAGGCGTTGCTGCTGGAAGGCCCCGAGGCGCACGGCTTCCCGACGCCGCTGTGGAGCTGTCCGCGGGTCGCTCGTCTGATCGGAGACGAGTTCGGCGTGCGCTATCACGAGGGCCATGTCTGGAAGATCCCGCGGGCGCTCGGTTGGAGCCCGCAACGGCCCGTCGGCAAAGCGCGGGAGCGCAACGAAGAGGCCATCCGCGGCTGGCAGCGCAAGACTTGGCCGGCCATTAAAAAAAAGCCCGCAAAGAAGAACGTACGATCGTCTTCATCGACGAAAGCGGATTGAGTCAGAAGCCGCATCGTTGCCGCACCTGGGCGCCGCGCGGCGAGACACCGGTGTTGGAGTTCAACTTCAACTGGGACAAGCTGTCGGTGTCGGCCGGGCTGACGTTGCGCAACTTTTACTTCCGGCTCTATCCCGGCGCGATCGGCGAGTTGGAGGTCATCGACTTCCTGAAGGCTTTGCTGCGCCACATCGACGGCCCACTGCTGATCGTCTGGGACCGGCTGCCGGCGCACCGCAGCCGCCTGGTGCGGGAGTTCATCCAGCTCTCCGAGGATCACATCGCAACGGAGTACTTGCCGCCCTATGCGCCGGAGTTGAACCCGGTGGAATACATTTGGGCGTACTGGAAGCAGCACGAGTTGCCCAACGTCTGCCCGAAGGACTACTGGGAACTCGACGAGCGCGCCCGCAAAGCGCTGCGGCGAATGCGCCGCAAACCGCGCTTGATTACCGCTTTCTGGAAACAGTCTTCTCTTTGTCTCGATTGACAGTATATTATGCGAGACTCAGTAGGAGACTCTAGAGTTGGTACTTGCTTGGTACGAAAGGAACAGTACTTTTCACCTGGGGAGGCTCAGTCCTGTTTGGGAAACGATCTGATTCATCTCCACCCTAAGACCCCACTACCCGCCGCCCGGCTCCGCGCCTCCGCACGCCGAACCATCGCTTGGCGATCGCCGAATCGGATTGAGCCCCAATTGAGCCCCATCTGACCGCGCCGCCGCGGAGAGTCAAATGATCCAGACAAGCGCCGCTCCCCACGATTGACCACTTTGGCCGGGCAATTGCTACACCGTTCAGGCACAATGGTGTAGCCGCTCCGGTCTTGGCCGCCTTTTCCGAGCCGTTCCGCGGTCAAGCCGCGCCGGTTTCGACGCCCGGCGGACGCCGTGACCTACCGCCGACATTTCGCTTTCGCTCTCGTCGCCGCTCTGCCGGCCTGCTCGTCCGTCCCCGAACGTGATCGCCCGGCCCCGGCCGACGACACAGCTTTCACATCGCTTGGGCCGGTTGGGGTGATCGAGGGACGCGTCGTCTTCGAGGGCGCGCCGATCCCCGAGCCGACGCATCTCGAAAACAGCACCGACCCCGACGATTGCGGCAAGGTCCATTCGCTCGAAGACACCCTCGTCAACCCTGATAACCGAGGCGTCCGCAACGTTATCGTCTCGTTGGCCGACGTTTCATTGCCGACCGGCTACGAGCCGCCGCCTTCGCGCTTGGTTGTCGACAATCGCCAATGCCGCTTTGAACCGCACGTGGCGGTCCTCACGGTCGGTAGTGTCATCGAGGCTCTTAACAGCGACCCGTTCTATCATTCGGTTCATCTCTACGGACCTAAACAACTCAACGTGTCTTTGCACACTTCCAAGTCCAAGCTCATTGAACTTCCCAATCGCCCCGGCTTCCTGATTGTGAAATGCGATGTCCACGGCTGGATGCAATCCTACATTCGCGTCGACCCGCACCCTTTCCATGCCGTCACCGACGCCGACGGCCGTTTTCGAATCGAGGGCGTGCCGACCGGAACCCATCGCCTGGAGATCTGGCACGAGCGCTGGGGCCCCCAAGAGCAAAGCATCGCCGTCGCGCCGTCCGCGACCTCCGAAATCACCATCACTTATAAGACCGACAGTTAGGAAAGAACACTATGAAGAAAACCGCTCCAACGCCTTTGATCATCGCCCTGCCGGCGCTGCTGCTCGCGGCGTCCTTTGCCGAACTCGCCGAGGCCCAAGCCGGACCGCGTTCCCAACCGGGCGCGGAGATGAGCATCTACTCACCCGAGCAACATGACCTCTACGACGGCCGCTTTGTCCTCGAAGCCGGCCGTGTCTACCAGGTCGGCCGACTCAACGAAGCGGCCGGCTGGGACCACATCGGCAACGACCCCGAGAACGCGCATTCGGTGAAAGGCGTGATCTCGATCGACGTCGATGAAATCAAGAACACAGGCTCATTCAGCGCCAAACTCGACGTGCCCCAGGGTCGCCTCGAGATCGTGATGGACCGTTTCCACGAATTCAGTCCCTGCCAAAACGGTGGCGTCGCGGCCTTCATTTACGAGCACGGCGACTCGGGGTGCGGCGATGCTAATTGGCCCAAATCGCTGCTTTACGTTGCCGGTTGGGGTTACGGGCACGCTTTGCTGAACGGCAAGAAACTCTACGAGGACTACCAAATTCACTTTATGGTGACGCAAGGGATGCGGGACCGCGAAACGTTGAAGGTCAACTATCCGCTGCTGAACAAGAAGAGCCGCGCCGGGGCCGTCAACCCGACCATGCAGCAACTCGATTTCTTTATCCGAAGCCCCGAGATGGACGAGCGCAACAACCCGGGCCGGAAAGTCTTCGACCACTTCTTCGCCATGGAAGTGACCTGGAAGTAGACGCGCTCGCATACGTTCTGAAGCCGCGGGCTTAAATTCCGCGGCCCATGTCGGGGCCTGAGGATGAGTCTCAACCAGGGCCGGCCCAGGGCTTGTCGCGCGGGGAGCTCCCCGCGGCGTGACTACCCGTGATTGTCGGTTTCGCGCTCAGTCGAGCGTAAACGCCACAAATTGGTCGCCCGAACCGGTATGGCTCCGGCCGCGGCTTGTGCCGGAGCCGCCCGCCGCGATCACGACGTACTGTCGGCCGTCAACGGAATAGGTGCAGGGTGTCGCGTATCCGCCCGCTTCGAGCTGGTGCTCCCAGAGGATGTTGCCGTTTTTCGAGTTGAAGGCCCGGAATTTGGCGTCGCGCGTGGACCCGATGAAGAGCAATCCGCCGCGCGTGCAGATCGATCCGCCGACCGTGAATGTGCCGGTGGGCGGTATGCCCTTGGCGGTGAGCTCTTCGTACTCGCCCAGGGGCTTGCGCCAGCGGTATTCGGCGGCGGCCAAATCCAGGCAGAGCAACTCGCCCCAGGGCGGCTTCGACGCGGGGTAGCCGTCTTGATCATTGAAGAACGGGTAACCCGGTATTCGATAGGGGTAAGAGCGGTCCTCGGGCGCGTCCAGCAGCGTGAAGTACTTGGGAATATTGTGGGCGTTGATGTAGATCCACCCGGTCTCGGGATCGAAGCTGCATCCACCCCAAAGCGCACCACCCAAGGTCCCTGGTGAATACACGGTTCCGCGCTCGCTCGGGGGCGTGTAGAACCCGTCGTTACGCAAATCCTCGAGCTGCCGCAGGACGTACTCGCGCGACTCTTTCGAGATGTCCGTGATGTCGTCTTCGGTGAACCCTTGGCGCACGAAGGGCGGGGGCGCGGTGGGAAACGGCTGCGTCGGCCAGATCCGCTCACCCTCGACATCGGACTCGGGAACCGCGCGTTCCTCGATGTCGAAAAGCGGCTTACCTGTAACCCGATCGAAGGCGAATAGGAAACCCGTCTTCGTCAATTGCACGACCACGTCTTGCCAACCGTCGCCGCGCTTGACCTTTACTAACGCGGGCTGCGCGGGGAGGTCATAATCCCACAGATCGTGATGAGTGGTCTGGAAATGCCAGGCGCGCTTTCCGTTGCGGGCGTCGAGCGCGAGGACGGAGTTTCCGAACAGGTTTTCGCCGGGGCGGCCGCCGCCGTAGAAGTCGAAGGCCGGCGAGCCCAGCGAGGCGAAGACCAGGCCGCGGTCCTCGTCCACCGTCATGCCGGCCCAGTTATTGCAGCCGCCGCTGGTCTTCCAGTTGTCCTTGCCCCAAGTTTCGTAACCGAATTCGCCCGGATGCGGGATCGTGTGAAAGATCCAACGAAGTTTTCCGGTGCGCACGTCGTGGGCGCGGATGTGTCCGGGAGCCGCCGGCCCGGGGCCCTCGCCGGCCGCGCTCCCGAGGATCAGTAGATCGTCGAAGATCACGGGCGGCGTGGGGTGGCTGAGCCGGGAGTTCGCAAGGTCGCGGTCCACGCCCGCTTTCATATCAAGGGCGCCGCCATCGCCGAACTCGGCGACCGGCTTGCCGGTGTCGGCATCGAGGCAGTACATATTGGAACCGGCGCTCATGAAGACGCGCCGCTGCTCGCCGTCCGTCCAATAGGTTACGCCGCGACTGACCCCTTTGGGACGCCGCATCACGATTCCCTCGTAGGGGTCGAAGTTCCACAGCATCTTGCCGGTCACGGGGTCGAGCGCGCGGATCTGAAGCTGCGCCGTGGTGATATACATGCGGCCGTCGACGACGATCGGCGTGCACTGGATCTTGGTCGCGGGACGTTTTCGGCTGTCTCCGGTGGCATGGGTCCAGGCGACCTTGAGGTGGGCGACGTTCGAGCGATTGATTTGGTCGAGTGGGGAATAGCGCGTTGCCTCGGGGCTGCCGCCGTAGTAGCGCCAGTCTTGGGAAGCGGCGCCGGTTGCCGCGCGGGCCGACGAGGCGTAAACCGCGGCGGCGGATGAGAGGGCGCTGTGTTTGAGGAATGTTCTTCGAGTAGGACGGTTCGGCATGGCGGGGCTTCAACATTATAGACGCGGTCCGCGGGTTGTCGCCCTGGTGCTCGCGTGGGTTCCATGAAATGCGAAAAGTGGCTTCCCAAGCTACAGCTTGCGCGGAAGTTTTGGGGTGTGGGAGGGGTGGGGCTTGACAGCCCCGTTATTCTCAAGGCAGGGGGGAGAGAGAAATCGGGACGGGTGAGAACCTGCCTGAAACGTCGATCTCTACCCTGCCGCGGACGGAGCGGCGGCCGGCTTTGGGCGGCCGGTTTTGTCGTTCCGTTGGGCCGGCAGCGTGTACTCCTTTGGTGCTGGATACCTTTCCTTTTTTCCTTTGCGCTGTTGGCTCAGTTGAGAGGGACGGACCGGTTGGTGGCCGGCCTTGGGGTCTCCAAGGCCCCCGAACGATCGGCGATGCCGGTCGTTCGCCCTCTCATGCGCGGTTAGGCCATTCGGGTCTAACCCCGTCGTGGCGTGAGGGCCGGCCTTGCCGCGCCCCGAGTCGTCGGGGCGGGTCTTGGGTCGCCGTCTTGCGAGGTCTTGCGAATTCGGGGATACGAACCGATGAATCGGTTCGCGGCAAGCGTGGACGCTCACGCCACGTCGCTAACGGGCCAGTTCGGCTTGCCAATCGAGGACGATGGTCACCGGTGTGCGCCCCGTGTCCTCGGCGACGACGTCGATGAGAAAACGCCGGCCGTTGTCGGCAACGTCGTAATGAAAGATCGTTTCCGGCAAGATAGAGTTCACTTCGGGGGCTTGGAACAGCATGCGCGGCACCCCGGCCCGGAATGTTTCTCCGGCCTGAATGTCCGCGGCCATCACCTTGTTGTCAACGGTTAAGTAGAAAAGCTCCTTGCCGTCGGCTCGCCAACGCGGCTGGGTCCCGCCGTCGGTGGAAACCTGCCATTTGCCGCCGTCCGCGGGATATGGTTGGACGTAGATTTCTTCCCGGCCCGATTCGTTCGAGACGTACGCTACCCACCCGCTGTCCGGCGAGAACTGCCCCAGCGATTCGGCGAACTCTGTTTGAAGATACGGTACCGGCTTCCTTTCACCCTCCAGCGGTAACACCCACAAGTCCCAATCCGTCTCGGGGCTCTGTTCGACAAAGAGAAGCAACCGCCCATTGTGAGACCAATCGCGGGGGCCCTTGTCGTTGTCGTTATCGAGCAGCAGTTCCGATTCGCCCGCCCCGCTCGTGGGTTTCAGGTAAAGGTCGAACGCAGAACCGCCCCGCGATGCGCTGAAGGCTAAATACCGGCCGTCGGCCGACCAAGTATGACTAAAGTCCATGTCCGGATCGAACGTAAATCTCGATGCAACTTTGCGTTTCAGATCGTGAATCCAAATGTCGCGGTTGTCATCCATGCGGGAAACAGCGATCTGCGTCTTGTCGGGCGAGACCGAAAGTGCCGTATGGGGGCCCGGCTCCCCGACTGCGTCCAGACGCTTGCCGGTTCGATCAAACCAAACAAGCTGATACCTCCGCGAGCCCACGCTCGAGCGATAGGCCAGGACTCCGGTCCGTGACACCGAAAAATCACTTGGACGTGCATTCGACGAGTTGGCGCGAACGCCGCCGGCGACCGCGAACGGTTGGCCGGTCGCTTCCAATCGGTCTGCATCGAACTCCCGAGCCATCAGGCTGTGCTCTCGCGCGAACAATAAATACCCTTTGGGGTGTTGGGATGACGGAGGTGCGTAGCGAACGGGCGTATTGTCCCGGAGTAGGGGTGTGCCCGCTTTCGATCCGGGCGGCTGCGCCGGCTCGGAATCAAGGCTGCCGAGGTTACCCGACCGGTTGTTGCGACTCCCCCAAACGGAGTAGAGGAAATTTCGTCCATCGGGAAGGAAATGCGGATAGCGATGGGTACTCTCTCCGGCTGACGTGTCGAGAAACGTGGCTGGCGTGGGCTCGGCGCCGGTATCCGAAACCCGCAGCAGATTGCCCCGCGGGGATGGCGCGAAAACGATGACGCCCTCACCATCATTCGAAGCTTCCGCCCAGGTCCCACCGACACCGACTCGTGCGTCACACAAGGTTTGCGGGGGGCCGCCCGCAACCTCGATCTTCTTGAGTTTGCCGTCAGCGAAAAACCCAAGGAAGCGGCTGTCGGGCGACCAGAAAGGATGTTGCGCTCCTTCCGTGCCCGCCAGAGCCCGCGCCTCCAACAAATCGAGAGAACGCACCCAGACGCGCCTTACACCGTCCGAAACCCCGATAAACGCAAGGTGGCGACCATCCGGGGAAATTTCCGCGGCACGCATGCCGAAGCGAACGCCCTCGGGTTCGTGGATCTGGAAGCGGCGGGTTTCAAACCGGGGTTCGAGTTCGCTGAAGTGTAGGACGGACAGCCCGATCGAGGAGGCGACGGCGAGCGCCGCGATGGCCAACACGATACGTTCCCGCTGCTTGCCAATCGGCTTTGTGTCGGTCGAAACGGGCGGGAGGACCGCCCGACTCGATGAGCGTGCCGGCGTCGGGCCGAGTGTGGCGGGTCCCGGGGGTCGTGGATGGGGCGGACGTCTCGGCCTCCGGGGCATCTTGTGTGCCCGCATCGGAGGCGAGTCCAGCGGGGCGGGTGCGCACAACCGTCGAACGCCCTGACAGCGGCTTCTTGCGCAAGGTCGTCAGGTCGAGGATCAGGTCCTTGGCGCCGCTGTAGCGCTCGCCGACATCCTTGGCCAGGCACTTGCCGATGATCCACTCCAACTCCATCGGGACTTGCGCGCGAACAGCGGTGACGGGATCGTAATCCTCGTTGAGAATCTCGTAGACGAGCGCCTGATCGTAGAGACCCTTGAACGGCCGTTGCGAGCAGACCATTTCGTAGAGCACGCATCCCAGAGCCCACAGATCCGTGCGGTGGTCGACCTCGGCGCCCTCGGCCTGCTCGGGCGACATGTAGGCGACGGTGCCGAGCATCATGTCGAGCTTGGTGAGCTTGGATCCCTCGGTCAGCAGGGCGAGGCCGAAGTCCATCACAGTGACATGGCCCTTTTCGTCGATCATCACATTGCCCGGTTTGATGTCCCGATGGACAATTCCCTTTTCGTGGGCGGCCTCGAGGCCCATGGCGATTTGATGCGCGATGTCGATGGTCTCGGGAATCTTCAGCGGACCGCGCTCGATGCGTTTGTCGAGGCTGTCACCCTCGAGGAAGGCCATGGCCAGGAAGGTTTGCCCGTCAACCTCGCCGATTTCGTAGACGGGACAAACGTTAGGGTGATGCAAGGCCGCGGCGGCCTTGGCTTCTCGATGGAAACGCTTGAGGGCTTCCTCGTCCTTCAACAGGTGGGGGGCGAGGAACTTGAGCGCGACCGGGCGGTCGAGCCTCGTGTCCTCGGCTTTGTATACAACGCCCATGCCTCCCTCGCCGAGCTTAGAGAGGACCTTATAGTGGCTGATGGTTGCGCCGACCACGACAGTTCGATTCTACCGTGCGGCGTCAACTGGTGAGTTGAATCTTTTTAGGTGCGCGACATAGATATCGGAGAATTGGTGCGGGCGGCCCACTCCCTCCCTCTGCTCATAAACAACAAGGACCGGCCTAATTGCAAACCCAAGGCCGGTGAACCGGGCTGTCGCGCCCCGGAGTTTCGCGCGCGGTCGCTCATATCGCGCACGCAATCTTTGTTCCCTGTTGAGCGATTCACTTCGTTTTGACGTGATAGAGTTCCCCCATGCTTAGAGCGAGATTCGGACGGGGTTTTTGTTTGGGTGGGTTTGTTGCGGTGATGGGCGCAATCCTCGTGTGCGGATTACCCGCTCAGAGCGACGTCGACCGCTGGGAGCCGACGATTCGGGAATTCGAGGCGCGCGAAGAGGCGGAGCCCTCGCCTAAGGGCGCCATCGTATTCATCGGCAGCTCGAGTATCCGCTTTTGGGACCTGGCGAAATGGTTTCCGGATCCGCCGGTTGTGAACCTGGGCTTTGGGGGTTCCGAGATCGCGGACTCGACGCGCTATGCCGATCGGATTCTTCTGCCCCTAGCGCCGCGTGTGGTTGTCCTCTACGCAGGCGACAACGACATCAGTATGGGAAAGACGCCCGACCAGGTGGCCTCCGACTACCGTGCGTTTGTCGCGAAAGTGCATGACCCGCTGCCGAGGACGCGCATCGTTTTCATTGCGGTCAAACCGAGCCTGGCCCGCTGGAACCTGGTTGGGGCGATGCGCAAGGCGAACGAGACAATTCGAGCCGCTACGGCCAAGGACTCGCGGCTTGCATTCGTCGACATCGACACGCCGATGATCGGTCCCGACGGCAAGCCTCGCCCCGAACTCTTCGTCGAGGACGGGTTGCACCTGAGCGCAGAGGGCTACAAACTGTGGACCTCGCTGGTGCGGCCTCATCTGTGAGATTCCGCTAACCGGGGCGAGGCGCGGACCGTCGAGCCCTGTCGAAACCCTGTAAGACCATGCTGCATTTTGGACTCTTCGGCGCCGGCCGCATCGGCCTTATGCATGCGCGGAACTTGGCCGCGATGCCCGGCGTTGAGCTCGCCTACATCCATGACATTCATTCCCCGTCAGCCGCCGCCGCCGCGCAAGAGACTGGGGCGAAAGTCGCCCGTGATCCGGACGAAATCCTGAACGATTCCCGCGTCGAGGCCGTCTTGATCGCATCATCCACGCCGACCCATTGCGAGTTGATCGAGCGCTCGGTTGGGGCGGGGAAGAGAGTGCTTTGCGAAAAGCCCATCGATCTGGATATCGAGCGCGTCGAGCAGTGCCGCCGGGCGATCGGCGAGGCGTGCAGCAGCGTGCAGATCGGATTCAACCGCCGCTTCGACCGCCCGCATCTCGTTGTTCGGGAGGCGATCGGCCAAGGGGACATCGGGCGGCTCGAGAACCTGATCATCACGAGTCGTGACGAGGAGCCGCCGTGGCTCGACTACGTGCGGGTTTCGGGCGGCTTGTTCCGCGACATGATGATTCATGATTTCGATCTGGCTCGTTTCCTCTCCGGCGAAGAGCCGGTCGAGGTAACGGCCATGGGATCCGCGATCATTTCCGAGGAAATCCGAAGCGTCGGCGACGTCGACACCGCCATCGTCGTCATGCGCATGGGGTCGGGTGCCCTGTGCTCGATCCATTGCTCCCGCCGCTCAGCCTACGGGCGCGATCAACGGGTGGAAGCGTTCTGTTCGGAAGGGATGGTGATCGAGAACAATCGCTCGGCGGCCGTGATCGACCAACAGAATACGACCGCGGACCAAGAACCCCTGACCTATCTCTCCACGGAGCGCCAACAGGAATCCTATGTCGCCGAGGTCGCGGCGTTTCTCGACGCCGTCGAAAAAGGCGAGCCGCCGCCGCCGGCTTTCGAGGACGGGCGCCGCGCTTTGATTCTGGCGAACGCCGCGCTACGGTCCTACGAGACCGGCCGGGCCGTTAAAGTCGACTACGGCGAATCGTCGGAGCAGTAACCGTTCGAGAGCAATCCCCACCTTTTCAAAGGTCCCCTATCGCCGTTCCGGGCGCCGCCCCATTCCCTCGGCTCAAGAAACCAACGGACGACCACAGCCGAGGGCGGATTTGATTACTCCGAGACCGCTCCCGATGTCCCGCTCGCACACAAGACGCCTAAGTCAGAAGCAACTTACGCCGAATAGGCACCGCGCCAGTTCTTCCAGAACCGCCACCACCTCTTTGTCGGGGTGGTCGCCGGGCGGGGGGCGTCCGACTCGTCGAATCGCATTGATTCCGGCAAGGGCTCGTCCTTTTCGCCCGGCACGCCGAGTCCGTTCCTTAGCCCGTCAACAGTGAGAGCCGGCTCTTCCAAGGGACCGTCAACGACACAAAACTCATAGCCGGCCAGCTCACAATTCGGGGGGGCGTCGTGGAGATAAGCTTCGATGTGTGTGGCCCGCGTCAGGGCTTCGCGGACAATGATGCGAAGCCGGTCGGCGCTGCTTCTGGGTCATCACACACCCAAATGGAAAAGCCGGCAGGGTCTCCAACGTCCAATCGTCCGTCGGAACAAAACACTCGAACCACGCGGCCCTGAATCAAGTGTCTTCCTCGAACTTGCGCCAAAGGGTGGGTCTTGTCCATCTCTAACTGGACATGAAATGGCGACGTCTCCCGACAACCAATACGTTCTTCAAAAGGGGATCGTCGTGAATGTGCCGCGCGACAGGGGTCTTGTGAAGACCGAAGATCGCTCCCGTCAAAACCAGCCTACCCCGGGTCGTGGCAAGAATCGCACTCGTTCGGCGCTTTCGTCTCGGTGTGGCAATCCATGCAGGCCACCATGCTCGTTGGCTTTTCCTTGAATAACCGTTCCCGCTTGGCCACCGGCCCGTGGCACGTCTCACAGGCAATACCGGCATCGTCGGCGTGGGAAGCGTGCGCGAACCAAACGTAATCGGGCACGCGGTAGATCCGAACCCACGGTATAGGATTGCCCGCGGTAGCGAACTCAGCCAACTTTTGGATATGCGGACTCTCGGTCTTGACGGCCGCGTGGCAGGCCATGCACTTTTCCTCGCTCGGGAACTCCATCATGAAGCCGTCCCGATCACCTTGATGACAGTCGGCGCATTTCAACCCGAGCTTTCCGGCGTGCAGCCTGTGGCTATAGGGAATCGGCTGTTCCGGAGGCGGCAAGGGGAGCTTCTCGACGCGCGAGACGTAGTTCCTGTCGCCGAAGTCCTGGGCTTGCAAGACGGTGAACTGCGCCACGCCGAACAATATCAGAAGGGCTGTTGCCGTGAGAAGAGCGCGGCTGTTCCGGTTAGCGTCGGAGCGAGTTCTTCTTGCCATGGAGCTTTTCTTGAGTCGGCGCTCGGCCGCGGCTTCATATTATCGTCAAGAAAATACGTTTCGACGCGCGAAGGAGTCGATTGGGGGAGCTATAACCATAAGTTGTGGATGAGCCTCTGAGGGGAGGCGGCGTATCCTGACGATTGAGGAAGCAACTCAATCGTTTTCTGGAAAGGAACAAGGAGGATACGCCATGAGTCAGTGTGAAGCTGCTGAGAGCAGCAGTCAAGTCAACCCCCAAGTCATTGATGGAAAGGAACGCTCGCCCTTGGATGAGGTGCTGCGCCAAGGAGCGCGCCAGATGCTCGTCAAGGCCGTGGAAGCCGAAGTGACCGCCTACATCGAAACGCATCAGCACGAAGTCGACCAGGACGGCCGGCGGCTGGTGGTGCGCAACGGTCACGCCCGCGAGCGCACCATCGTCAGCGGCGTGGGTCAGCTGAAGATCCAGGCGCCGCGGGTCGACGATCGCCGAGTCGATGAGCAGGGCCGGCGCTTTCGTTTCACTTCCCAGATCCTGCCGCCGTATCTGCGGCGCACGAAGAGTGTGGAGGAGTTGATCCCCTGGTTGTACCTGAAAGGGATCTCGACGGGCGATTTCAGCGAAGCGCTGGAGGCCTTGCTGGGGCCCGACGCTCCGGGCCTGTCGGCGACGACGGTGGTGCGTCTCAAAGACGTCTGGCGCCGCGAGTACGAGGCTTGGTCAAAGCGTGACCTCAGCGGCCAGCGGTTTGTTTACATTTGGGCCGATGGCATCTACTCGAATGTTCGTCTGGACGATGAACGGCAGTGTTTGCTGGTTGTGATGGGAGCACTCGAAGACGGTCGCAAGCAACTGCTGGCGGTGCACGACGGCTTTCGCGAAAGCGAACTGTCGTGGCAGGAGTTGCTGGAGGACTTGAAACGGCAGGGGCTCGAGCTGCCGCCGAAGTTGGCGGTGGGCGACGGAGCGATGGGGTTTTGGGCGGCACTGCGGAAAGTCTATCCGGCGACCGGTGAGCAACGCTGCTGGCTCCACAAGACGGCCAACGTGCTCAATAAGCTGCCGCAGAGCATGCAGGGCAAAGCCAAGCAGGCGCTGCGCGACATCTATCTTGCCGAGAGTCGGCAGACGGCGGAGGCCGCTCTGGACCGTTTCAAGAACCTATACGAGAAGAAGTTTCCCAAAGCGGTCGAGTGCCTGGAAAAAGACCGCCAAGTGCTGCTGGCTTTCTACGACTTTCCGGCCGAGCACTGGGGGCACTTGCGGACGACGAACCCGATCGAGTCCACCTTTGCGACGGTCCGTTTGCGGCAGCGACGAACGAAGGGTTGTGGCAGCCGCGAAGCGTCGTTAACGATGGTCTTCATGCTGGCCCGCCAAGCCGAGCGCCACTGGCGACGCCTGAACGGTTCGGAAGTGATTGTTCATGTCTTAGAGGGAAAGGTTTTCAAGGATGGATTGATGGTTCAGGAAAACGCCGCCTGACCTCGCCCATCCACAACATTTGACAATATCTCGATTGGGGTTGAGGGGCGGTTCTTCCTGTCGCCCCTTCAGGGCTCGATCTAGTTGAGTGCCGAACCTGGGGTTCCGCCCTTGGCTCCACCCCAGGCTATATTCCCACTACCACTTCGCGGTTGTAGCTGCTCGCGAAGGCTTCGATCCGCCATTGCGGAGGAAACCACTGCCAACCAGAGCCGCATCGCCACGCGATGCGGTCGTGGCACTACGACGAACACGGTGCTTGTCTTCTACTTTTTCGACGAACGCCGGTCGTAGGGGGCACCGGTTCCCGACGACCCGGCAAAGAGCCTCGTGCCGTCGGGTAGGGTAACGTCGCGGCCGTTGGCTTTGTTGCTGCCGTCGATCGCCCGGTAGCCCTCGATCAGGACCTCGACGCCGGGCTTGACGGAGTCCTTGCGCCAGCCGCGCCGCACGAGCGCGCCGGGAGGGCCCGCCTCGATCATCCAGTTCTCGGACACGCCGGCGTCATTCTTGACTTCGATGTGCATCCAAGCATGGGGGTTGACCCACTCCATCTTGGTGATATTGCCGCGCAGCCTGACCGGTTTTTTAGCATCGAACTCGGACGAGAAAGCATGATGCGCCAGGACCGGCGCCAAGGCGGTGAAGATGCCCAGACCAACCCCGATGCATGTGAATGCTACCGTCCTCCGCATGAAATACACCTCTCTATCGACCGGCTTCCGCCGCCTGTTTGTCTCTCGTCCGCGCGGCGCTCAGCATGTTGAACATGCCGTAGTTGCCCTCATGGCAGGCATACTCGACCAGCTCGTACTGATCGTCGTCCAAGTCAAAGGTGAAGACAGCCGTCCAGGGCCGAGTCCATATCGTGGGATCATCGACCGTGAACTCGTACGCCAACTTCGTCGGGCCGACTCTCCTGAAACGCTCGGTCAGGGTCAAGCCGGCGGTTGATCCGCGGAACGAATTCTTGTCGTTGAAGCGTTTCGTCTCGACGACCAGCGTGTCGCCTTCCCAACGGCCTTGTGGATCACCCAGCCACGACGTCAGCTTGGCGCCGACCCTATCGCGCGGTTTCGTCGGGATGGCGCGCGTCTCGTGAATCATCTCTTTCTGGATGGCCACGTGGCCGGGCCCCTGCACGATTTGTAGGCCGTTGTTGTAGATCATCGGCATCATCAGGCCCGGCATCCCACGTGTGATGCATCGCTCCCACGTACTCAGGTCCTCGGGCCCCCCTGGAGGAACACTTTTCCTTTGCTGTCGCGCCAGGCGGGCTTCTTCCGCCCTTTGCTTGCCCACGGCCGTCATTTCGGGCAGTCGGCCGTCGGGCGGGTCGACGATCATCGCCACTTGCGTCGACGGAACCATCTTGTCGTAGCCGAGAGTGGTGTCGCGCCATTCTCGCTCGTAACCCCAGATGCTGCCGAGCGTACCGCGCTCGCGGCGCGCGGCGGCTTGCTCGGGCGACAATTCTTCGATATCCGCCAGGTCGTCCGGACGCTCGAGCGGGATACCGTGCGCGGCGTTGCCGGTCCAGACACCCTGAAAGTCCGGCTCACCCCACGGTGTTCGAGGTGTCGTGTAAGGCTCGCTCGGTTCATCTCCCGCCGCTGTTTGCATTGTGACCTCGACTCCGGCGAATCCTTTTTCGACGACCGCGACCGTGACATTGTCGGGCCCGCGGAGGAAGGCGCGCTTGGCCGACGACCGCGCATTCTCCGGTACCCCAGGTTCCGCGGCGAACTCGACGCCGCGTTTCCTCATTCGGGGCGCTGCTCGGTCCATGCTCGACACGACGAATCCGATGTGACCAACAGCTCGTCCTTCGGTCGCCGCCGGTACGCCTTCCGAGTGTCGTGAGGCCAGCAACCAAGTGTCGCCGAAAAGCAGCCCGGCGACGCGCCCCTTCAGTTGGGCGGGTTTGCCGCCAAATGCCTCGCGATACCACGTCAATGTAGCCTCGGGGTCCACCGCGCTCAAATGGACATGGTGAAATCCCGTGCGCTCGCCGTCTTCCACCAACTCGATCCGCGTGCCCCAGGGGTCGAAGATGAAGCCGTGTTTGAACAACCCCGGCTCCTCGCGCAACGTCGCCCCGTCGTCGAACCGCTGCAGCCGCACTCCGTAGCCGCCCACCCCAACCGCTTCGAGTGCCACCATTTTCGCGGTCAGATCGGCGTACGAAAAGCTAATATGGTCGACGCCGGTTCCCTGCGTGCTTCCCATCGTCGGCTGTGAAACGAAGATGAGTTCAACGCCGTCACAATCGGCGGCGTCGGTGCGTTTCGCGATGGGTTCGCAGTCCAAATAGCGGGCGTACCAAGCCACGCCCTCCAGCGGACTCGCGGCCGTAATTTGTACGTGGTGGTAGTCGGCCGCGGGAGCCCTGCTCGGCCCCGCAAGGGCCATGCCGACGGCGACGAGCATTGGCGCGATTTTTTTTGGCGTGATCACGAGGCCGCTCCTTCCCAGAGCCGAATCAGCGGGTCGGTTCCCTTCGCAGATGCCCGTACACGAGGTCTTCGGCGTACTCGACGCATTTGAATTCCAGCACGCGGGCGTTTTCTTCGAGGCGCCTGTAAAGGGGCATCCGGATCTTCCACGGCCGCGTAAATATCGCCGGGTCCTCGATGGTCGCCTCGTACATCATCGCGTCGCGCCCCATCGGAGTATATCGCTCCTCGACGGTGAGCGCCGAGCTTGCGAAATTGCCCGCCCGGTCGAACCAGGCCTGCCCGTTAAAGCCCTCGACGTCGACGACGAGCGTCTCTGCTTCCCACCTTCCGTGCGACCGCCCCATCCAACTGTCGAGCGGCGGCGGCTCGGGGTTTTGCTTGTCCATATGGATAGTCCGATTCGCTTCGGCGAAGCCGTAAACGATCATGATTTTCTTGTCGCCTTGGATGATCTGAAAAGGGTAGGGGAGATAGGCGGCGCGCGGCACGCCGGGCAAGAAGCACCGTGCTTCCGGGTCGTCCGTCATCCGCTTTTCGAAGTTTTTCCGCTTCTGTTCGCGGGCTGCATCCTTATAGGGGATCTCGCCTCCGACGACGACGCCTTGCCCGGGAGGAATCGCGCCGAGGGCGCCGAGGTCGGGATGCCCCGGCCCGGAGGGGTGATCTTCCAGGTCCCAATGCGCCGTACCGATCGCCTGCCAGATGCCGTTCAGGTCCGGTCGGCCGTCCCACAGGCGCGGCGCGGCGTCACTTTGAGCGGCGGCCGGCCCCGCCACAAGCGTCAGGCCCATCACTAACGCGGCCGCGAGCATTCTCGCCGAGCGCTTTGTCTTTCTCCATTTTCCGTGTGTCATCCTCATGTGCCCTCGAATATGTACCCCACCGAGCTTCCAGGCTATTGGAAAATGGGTCGGCTGACTACGAAGGTCCAATTTTACCGTTTCGCGAATCGGTTGTGAAAACCTCGGTCGAACTTGATAAGGTTTTGGGGGAAGGCAATCGGGTCCGCCGTCGAGAGTTGCGCGATGTTGCGGGATTTCGACTCGGAGAGCTTGGGCTTCTTCGGCGGCATCCATTTAACCTCATTCGTGAAGTAGCCGCCTTAGGGCGTCACAACGAACGGGAGATCGCCGGCCAACCCAGGGAGGAGGGAGAGTCATGAAGGAAAAGGGTTTTCAAAGAAGGACCGTCCTGAAGGGCGGGCTCTTGTCCGCGGCCGCGGCGCTGGGACTTCTGCCGGGCTGCAGTGACACGGGCTCTTCGCCGGCGGGCGCGGATGGCCGCGGGCCGGACGAAGGAGGCTCAACCGGCAGTCTGCCCAGGGCCGTGCTTGGGAAAACAGGCGTCACAATCCCCATCCTGGGTCTTGGCACATCCAAGCTGGGGCTGTTTAAGGGGCCGGATTACGATTACGACCACATGGCCCGAACTTTCACGGCGGCGGTCGATCACGGGATCCATTATCTCGACACGGCAGCCGGGTACCGCCGGGCCGAAGAAGCGGTAGGGGAAGCGATGCGCGGCCGTCGCGATGAAGTCTTCGTGGCGACCAAACTCTCGACCGATACCCGAGAAGAAGCCCAACAGCAGTTTGAAAGGTCGCTACAGCGGCTGGGCACCGACTACGTCGACGTCCTGCACATGCATAGCGCGGGGCAGCGAAACCTGGACGTCGCGCTTTCGAAAGACGGGGTTTGGCCGTACATCATGGAGCAGAAGAAGGTCGGGCGAGCCCGATTTTGCGGCATTACCGGACACAACAACCCGTCCAATTTCGTCAGGGTCTTGGAAAACGAAGAGATAGACGTCCTGATGTGTCTGATGAACTTTGTCGATCACCATACCTATTCGTTCGACGAAGTGGTGCTGCCGTTGGCTAGAAAGCAGAACGTTGGCGTGATGGCGATGAAAGTCTACGGAGGTTTGGAAGCCGGGCCGACCGGCGGTTTCCATTTTTACAACGACCCGGTTCGCCACCCCTCGCAGATGGAAGTGCAACTCGATAAGAACGCGCTCCGCGATGCGCAGCGCTTCGCCAAGAGTCTCGACGGCGTGACCGGCATGGTGATCGGCGTGTTTGATACCGAGGAGATTCAGACGAACATCCGAATCGCCATCGAGACCGAGCCGCTGTCGGAGGAAGAAATGGCGGCGGTTCTCGCCCTCGGGGAAAGAGTCTCCCAAGGGTGGGCGGAGCGCTACGGCTGAGATCGAAGCCTTTCGAGTGATCGGGAATTGGTGCGCGAGTTCCGCGATCTTGGTAGGATTTGGGGGGAGGGAATCGGGTCCAAAACGTGCTTTTTATTCGCCTATCGCTTGCAACACTCTTCCTGTCGCTTTTTGTGGTAAGCCCGCCGGCCGCCGGGGCCGATCCTGACGCCGAGCGTCTGTTCGCCCTCGACATTAAGCCCCTGCTGGCCCAGAGATGCTTCGTCTGCCATGGAGGAGAGCCGACCGCGATTCTCGGCGGACTCAACCTTACCTCGCGCGAATCGATGCTTCGGGGCGGCGCTTCCTCGAAGCAAGTTCTCGTGCCCGGCGACGCCGCGGCGAGCCTGCTCTACGAAGCCGTCCTCCGCTCGAATCCGAAGCTCCTGATGCCGCCCAAGGAAAACGACCGGCTCAGCGAAGAGCAGATTGCGAAAATCCGCGATTGGATCAACGGCGGCGCCCCTTGGCCCGACGCCGAAACCGAGCAAGCCTTCCTGAGCGAAGAGCGCTCCCGGGAGCGAACCGCGGAAGGCGTGATGGTCGAGACGAGCGGAGGTCTCGCCGACAATTGGACCAAGCGGCGCTACCAAGAAGACGACCTGTGGGCCTTTCGGAAGGTGCGGAAGATCGCCCCTCCGGAGTCGGACCGAGAAAACCCCATCGATGCCTTCATTGACCGCCGGCTCGCCGAGGCAAAGCTGTCGGCCGCGCCGCGCGCCGACAAACGCCTGCTCATTCGTCGAGCCGCCTACGATCTCACCGGCCTGCCGCCGACGCCGGAAGAGATCGAAGCCTTCGTCAACGACCAGTCGCCCGATGCCTGGGAAAAGGTCATCGACCGCCTGCTCGACAGTCCCCACTACGGCGAACAATGGGGACGTCATTGGCTCGACGTCGTTCGCTATGCCGATACGTCGGGGTATTCGAACGATTGGGAACGGTCGAACGCGTGGCGCTACCGCGACTACGTCGTCCGTTCGCTGAACGCCGACAAGCCTTACAGCCGCTTCGTCATCGAGCAGCTCGCCGGCGACATTCTCGAGCCCGACGATCCGGAAATGTTGGTCGCCACCGGTTACCTGCGCATGGGCCCGTGGGAATACACGACGATGATGCAAAAAGTCGTCTCACGGCAGCTTTATCTCGACGACATCACCAACAACGTCGGGGTGTCGTTCTTGTCGCTGCCTCTTCGTTGCGCCAAGTGCCACGACCACAAGTTCGATCCGATTCCGACGCGCGACTATTATCGTTTCTACTCGATTTTCGCGACCACGCAGTTGGCCGAGCGCCCGGCGGCGTTTATCGAGGAAGAGAACCTCAACAACTTCGACTACAATCGCGGGCGGCTCGAAAAGCTGCTGGCCCGGGCCGAAGCCGATGTCGCCAAGATCAAGGCCAAGGAAGAGAAAGCCGCTCGCGCCTGGAGCAAAGAGCGTGGCATACCCTACCAACCTCGTGAAAAGCTGAAAGACAAACCCGAGGGCGAAAAGCCCCCTCGGCACATCGGCCTAACGGTTGACGACCTCGGGTACGTCAAGGTCCGGGAAACCGACGCGAGAATTTGGAAGCGGCGGCTGGAACGTTACCAACCAATCGCGCAAACCGTCTACGAAGGACCGGACAAGCACGAAGGCTCGGTGAAGCTGCGCATGCCGAAGCCGGACGATATGCGGGGCGAACCGCCCGAGGCCTTCGTCCTGGCCGGCGGTTCACCTTACTCGCGCGGCGACAAGGTCACCCCCGGTGTGCTCAGCGCCGTTCCCGTTCGCTACAGCCGCGGCGACGGCGTGGAAGAGCAAGCGATCCCCACGACGATGTCGGGCCGCCGCCTGGCGCTTGCCCGATGGATCGCGAATCCCGACAACCCGCTCTCCACGCGCTCGATCGTGAACCGCGTCTGGCAATACCATTTCGGCAAGGGCATCGCGGGCAATGCGAATAACTTCGGCAAGATGGGCAAGAAGCCCACCCACCCCGAGTTGCTCGACTGGCTGAGCGGCCGATTCGTCGAGGAAGGCTGGTCGCTCAAGAAGCTGCATCGGCGGATCATGACCTCGGCAGCCTATCGGCGTGGCGACCGGCCGGCCGTTCCAGCGGCGGTGAGTGAGCGTGACCCGAACAACGACTTACTGAGCTACTTCCGGCCGCGCCGACTCACGGCCGAGGAGATTCGCGACTCCATGCTGGTCGCGTCAGGCGAGCTGAACCGGGAAATCGGCGGCCTGGCGGTCTTTCCGGAAGTCAACCACGAATTCGCCTCGCAACCGCGCATGAACCAAACGACAATCACGCCGGCCTATCAGCCTTCGCGGACCCCCGACGAGCGCAGCCGGCGCTCGCTCTATGTCTACCGCATGCGGATGCAGACCGATCCGATGTTCGAGGTCTTCAATCAGCCGAACTACGATATCTCGTGCGAACGCCGCGACAGCTCGACCGTCACGCCGCAGGTGTTCAACTTGATGCACAGCGGCAACTCGATCGACCGGTCGATCGCCATGGCCCGCCGCATTGAGAAGGAAGCCGCGACGCTGGATGAACGAATCAACCATGCGGTCGAGTTGGCTTTGGGAAGAGCCGCCACCGACGAAGAGCGAGCGAAGATGTCGGCTCATGTTCGGAAGATGACCGAGTACCACGAGCAGCATCCGCCGGAACCGGTTCCGTTGCCGCGCGAGATCGACCGCACGGTCGTGGAAGAGATGTCCGGGGTAGCGTTTCATTACAAAGAGCCGTTGGACGCCTATGACGATTACGTCCCACACGTGAAGCCGTGGGATGTCGGGCCGGGAACAAGAGCGCTGGCCGACCTGTGCATGGCGTTGTTCAATGCGAATGAGTTTGTTTATGTTTACTGATTGGCGTACTGATTGGCGGTTGCGGTGGCCCCGCGAAAAAAGGGACAGCCACCGATTTTCGCTGTTCACATGATCGGAAAGTGCGCGATTTCTGCCCGCGAAAATCGGATGGCAGTCCCCTTTTTTCGCGGGGCGAGGTAGCTGGAAATGCGGAACAAAGAAATAGACGCAGCGGGGAAGACTCGCCGAGGCTTTCTCTACACCCTAGGCGCTTCGCTCGGCAGCGTGGCTTTCAGCGATCTTCTCGCGAAAGAGGCCGGGAGCCCCCTGGCGCCTAAGGATCCTCATCTGGCGCCGAAAGCGAAAGCCTGCATTTTCCTCGTCATGGAAGGCGGTCCCAGCCACATCGACACCTTTGACCCCAAGCCGAAACTCGAACAGCTCCACATGAAGCACTTCGAGCAAGTGGGCGAGCATTTCTCGGGGATGTCGCAGGGCGAGCGGTATTACGTCCAAAGCCCCTACAAGTTCCGCAAGGTAGGCCAAGCGGGCATCGACATGTGTGAACACTTCGTCCACTTGCCGGAAGTGGCGGACGAACTATGCGTCTACAAGGGTTGTCAGGCCGAGTCGGTCGACCACCCGACCGCGCTCTACCACATCAACACCGGAAACAAATTCGGCGGCGACCCGGCCGTGGGGTCTTGGGTGACCTACGGGCTCGGCAGCGAGAACCAGAACCTCCCCGGGTACATCGTTTTGTCGGAAGCCGGCTTCCCGCAAGGCGGCTCCGGCAACTGGACCAACGGTTTTCTCCCCGCCTACTACCAAGGCACGCCGCTACGCGCCGAAGGATCGCCCATCCTCGACATTCACCCGCCGAAGTGGAAGACCCGCGAGCACCAGCGCGCCAATCTCGACATGTTGGCGGACCTCAATCGCGCCCACCAAGCCAAGCATCCCGAGCACGACGAGTTGTCCGCGCGCATGGCCAGCTACGAGCTGGCTTTCCGCATGCAAACCGAGGTGCCCGGCATCATCGACATCGAGGGCGAAGCGGAATCGGTCCGCGAGATGTACGGCCTCGACAACAAGGAAACCGAGTCGTTCGGGAGGCGCTGCTTGCTGGCTCGCCGGATGATCGAAAAAGGCGTTCGCTTCGTGCAGATCTTCTCGGGCGGATGGGACTCGCACGACTATCTCGAGCGTTCCCACAAGGCCCGCATATACAGCATCGACAAGCCCGTCACCGCGCTCATCAAAGACCTCAAGCAGCGCGGCCTGTTAGACGACACGTTGATCGTTTGGTTGGGAGAGTTCGGACGCAGCCCCGACAACCACTACCGCGGCGGCGGGGTCGCGATCGGTCGCGACCACAACGCCCATGCGCAGTCGATGTTCTTCGCCGGGGGCGGGGTGAAGGCCGGCCATGTGATCGGCTCGACGGATGAAATCGGGAATAAGGCGGTCGAGGTCGTTCATCCGATTAAAGACCTGCATGTTACGTTGCTGCGCCTGCTCGGCTTGGACGATAACAAGCTGACTTATTTCCATGGCGGGCGGTTTAAGCAGCTTTCGCAAACCGGCGGCCAGGTTATCAATGAGCTGATTGCGTAGGGGTCAGCGAGGCTGGTGCCACGAGCGCTTGAAACAGTTCGTTTGGCGGCACCGGCAGCTCGACCCCTTCCCAACAAGGTCGGGGAAACGCGTCTGTTCACGTGGTACTAACCGCATTTCTAGTTCGAGCGGGAGACCCTGGGGTTATTTATTGAGGGTCGCCGCTGTTTGAGGGTCCGGGGTGGCTTCACCGGATACCGCTTACGAACGCGCGCGGCTCAGTTTGGGGAGCCCGGCGCTTAGAGGTTTTCCTGTATCGCCTTTTCGCGGGCGGCGAGGGCGGGCGGGTCGTCGGGTTTCCAGGCGAGAATCGCGTCAAAGGCGGCTTTGGCGGTTGGATACTCGCCGGACTGGAGGGCGAGGTTGCCCAGGGCGCGTTGGGCTTCGATCAAGCTGGGGGCTAGTTCGACGGCCTTTCGTAGTTTCTTCAGGGCATCAGTGGAGTTCCCGATTCTTAAGAGAGTCAAGCCGAGTTGGTAATGCGCTTCGGCTCGCGTTGGGTTGAGTTTCAACACTTTTTCCAAGGCCTGGCGCGATTCATCGAGATCTTCTCTCCCTTGGCGCAAGGCGACGCCGTAAGAAAGCTGCGCGTCTTCGTAGTCGGGGCTGAGATCGACGGCTTCTCGAAGCTGCTCCAAGGCCTTGGTCGCGTCGCCGGTACCGAGCAGATGCTTTCCCGATTGCACCAGCAACATCGATCGGCTGCGATTGGATTTAACCCGCGCAACCTCGTTCGATCGTTCGGTGGCTTCGCGCGCCTCTTCGGGGCGGCCCGAGCGTTGATAGGCCCGCGCCAGATTGCGGCGGGCTTTCAACAACAACGGGTTCAATCGGATCGCTTCCTTGAAGTGGTGGATCGCCTTGTCGAAGTCCTTGTTTCGCAGCAACACCGTACCGAGCGAATTATGGACCTCGAAGTCGTCCGGGTAATCCGCCACCGCGCGAGTCAGCTCTTGCGCGGCGGAATCGAGGTCGCCTTTCTGGAGCAGGCCGACGCCCAACGCCCGTCGCGCCGCGGGATGCCGGGGATGAATTTTCAAAGCTGTCCGAAAACTCTCGATCGCTTCGTCCAGATTCTGTCGCTTGGTGAGGGCAAGTCCGAGGTTGTAGTGCGCCTCGGGGTTCGCGGGCTGTAGCTTGATTGACTTGCGCAGAGAGTCGGAAGCCGTTTCGATGTCGTTGAGTTCGGCTTGCGCGATGCCGAGCGCTTGAAGGAAACGCGGGTTGTCGGGTTCGGCGGCGACCGCACTCTCGAGGTGTTTCGCGGCCTGTTCGGTTTTCGCGTCCAGCTGCAACAAAACAGCGAGGTTATAACGAGCTTCGGCAAACTCCGGCGCTTGTTCGACGATCCCTCGCAATAGACGCTCGGCGCCGCGCGTATCGCCGCGCTTGCGCAGAGTTGCGCTGAGCATGTAGCGCGCCGGCAGCAGGTCCGGCTGCAAACCGAGGACTTGGTGGAGAGCGTCGAGGGTGCCGTTGGAATCGCCCGAACGGTCCAAGGTCATCGCCCGGTGGAGGTGGCCGTCGATGAATTTCGGATCGATGGCGATCGCCTTCTCGAAATGAGAAAGGGCTTCGCGAGTGCGGCCCCCCTCGGCCAGGATCATGCCGATGTTGTCGTGGGAAATCTTGTCGTCGGGGTCAAGTTCCAAAGCCGAATGAAAGTGCCCGAGGGCGGCTTGGCGGCTCCCCTGCTTGGCATACGAAAGGCCTTGCTCCCGGTGATGGGCGGCCTTGGCGGCCCGATCGTCCTGGGGCGCGGCGTGGGTCGGGACGCCCCAAGTGAGAGTCAGGCCAAGCATCACCAACACGGACGCAAGCCGCCCTCCGCGAAACACGATTCCGCTCCTCAGCCCGTCACGCACTCTATTTCGCGGCCTCAGAGCCCGCGCTGCTCGCATCCCTGCCGGCCGCGGCTGACGGCGGGCTTGTTCCCTCTTTCACGACCACGACGCGATCGACGTTTACATCCGTGATCTCATCCACCGCGCCGCTCGGCCAGCGAACTTCGATCCGGTCGACCCGTGTTCGCTCGCCGAATCCGAAATGCAGGCGCGGATCATGAGCCGCCTGGTAGCTCATGCCGCCTTTTTGCTGCTCGTATTGCACCAGATCCCCCGCCGTTACCTTCACTCGCGCCCCCACGCCGTCACGGTTTGACCTCGTGCCGATCAGCCGCACTTGCAACCAGTGATTCCGGTTGCCCCCGTCGTTGCGAAGCAGTTCGGCGGCTTGGCCGTTGTTGTTGATGAGAACATCGATATCGCCGTCGTTGTCGTAGTCCCCGAACGCCGCGGCGCGACTCACGCGGGGGCGGGAAAGATCGGCCCCCAAGTGGGCCGTCACATTTTCAAACGTACCGCCCGTATTGCGGAAAACGATCTTCGGCTCCGCGTAGGTCGTCTTTTCGTGGAAGAGGTGAATGTTGTCGAGTACATGACCGTTGGCGACGAAGAGATCCAGCGCCCCGTCGTTGTCGTAATCGATGAACCGCGTACCGAAGCCGCTGACATGGAAGGTCTGATAGCCGATCTTGCCGAGAAACGTCGCGTCCTCGAAACTGCCGTCCCCTAGGTTTCTGTAGAGGCGGTCGAATTCGAAATCGAGATGAGTGACGTAGAGATCCAGCCGACCGTCGCCGTCATAGTCGGCCGCATCGACGCCCATGCCGGCTTCGGCCTTGCCGTCCTCGCCGTAGGCCACGGCGGCGGCCAGAGTGACATCCTCGAACGTCCCATCGCCGCGGTTTCGATACAGGAAGTTGGTCATCGAATCATTGGCGATAAAGACGTCCATCCAACCGTCATCGTCGAAGTCGAAGCAGACGACGCCGAGGCCGTTCCCCGCGCTGCCGCCGATGCCCGACGTCTTGCTGACGTCTTCGAACGTTCCGTCACCTCGGTTGCGAAACAGCGCCGGCGTTTGGCCCTTGTATTTGTTGGGGTGACAGTAGGACTGATACCCCGGGCGCTTTTCTCCGCAGAAAAGATTGTTGTCTTCGGTCCAGTCGAGGTAGTTGACGACGATGAGATCGAGCCGGCCGTCGTTGTCATAGTCGAACCAGGCCGCGCTCGATCCCCACTTGCCGGGGTTTTCGACGCCCGCTTGCTCGCTGACGTCGGCGAACGTGCCGTCGCCCTGGTTGCGGTAGAGGATCGACCGCGGATAGCCGGTCACGAAAAGGTCCGGGTCGCCGTCGTTGTCATAGTCGCCGACGGCCGTGCCCGTGCCGAACAACCCCTCGGCGGTGACGCCCGCTTGCGTCGCGACATCCTTGAATACGCCGGCCCCTTGGTTCTGGTAGAGAGAGTTGCGCAACGGTTTGGAGGGCGTGTAGGCAGCCGTCGCGGCACTGTTGACGAGGTAGGCGTCGAGCAGTCCGTCTTGATCGAAATCGAGCCAAGCGGCGCCGCTGCCCATGGTCTCGATCAAATACTTTTCGGGCGACGCGGCGTTGTCATGCCGGAACCCGATACCTGACTCTTGGGCGACATCGACGAAGGTGACGTCCTCGGGTCTTGAGCCCGCGGAATCGGCGAAACACAGAACGGCGGCAAGGAAAAGAGCGGTTCCGCGACCCAAAGTTCGGAATAGGCCGTCCCAATGGTTGGCGGGAAAGTTCACGGCGACCCTTCGCGAACGATCCGCAGCAACCCGCGCTTGGTGAACTCTTCGCGGTCCTCGGCCTTTTGTCGGCCCACAATCGCGAACAGTTTCTTGGCGCGCTCCGGGTCACCTTTTCTGCGATAAACCTGCGCCAGCTGATAGGTCGCCGATACGTCGGCCGGGTCGATCGTTCGTGCTGTTTCCAGATGTTCGACGGCTTCATCAAACTCGCCGCGGCGAGCCAACATCTTCCCCAACAACACGCGCGACTGAAACAAATCCGGCCGCAGCTCGATCGATTTCCGAACGGCTTCGACCGCTTCGGCTTCCTCGTCGCTGCCCGGCCGCGCGCCGGAACGATTCAAAGCCTCTCCCAAGAACCAGTGGACCATGTAATCATCGCGGCTCTGCTCCCGACGCTTGCGCAGGACGCGGATCGCGTCGGGCACGCGATCTTGCTGCAGCAGGATCAGACCCAAAGAGACGCCGGGAAGATTCTCGCCAGGGGCCAACTCGGTGGCGCGGTCAAAGGAGGTCTCGGCATCCTCAAAACGGCCCTTCATCGCGAGGGCGACGCCGCGCTGAAGGTGTAGCCGATGAGAGTCGGCAATGCGCTCGACCGAGATGTCGGCGATTTCCAAACCCAGGTCGAAGTTCTGATGGTCCAAGCACAGCGCGACTAAATCGATGTAATTCTTCTCCTCACCGGGGTCGACGTCGGTTGCTGTGCGGAGTGCGTCGTAGGCCTGCTTGGTGTCGCCGGCTTTTTCGTGGGCCCGGGAAAGCAAGTTGTATAGCTCGGCCTTGCGAAAACCCTTACTCAACAGTTGCTCGGCGGCGTCGACGGCAAGCTTGGGCTGATCGCCCTTGAGATAAGCAAGGGCTTGATTGAAGCCCAGCTCGTAGGGGTCCGCGGAACTCCCCTTAGCTCGCTCAAACTCTCGCGCGGCGGGCGCGAAGATTTGCAGTCCGGCGAAGATCCGGCCCGCCTCGTAATGAATATCCGGGGCCGCGCCCGGTGCTAGGGTCTCCAATATGCGAGCGGCCTTCATCGGCTGTTTCGTTCGAACGTAAGACGAGGCGAACTTCACGATGAGCCTGGGATCACTCGGCAGCAGGCTTGCTCCGCCCTCGAAATGGTGGATCGCGGCGCCGAAGTCGTTGTTCGCGAATGCGATTTCCGCCAGCCCGAGATGCGCCAACGGATCACCGGGCATGAGTTCCAGCAGCCGCTCGAAATGACCTCCCGCGGCACCGAACCGCTTGCGCGACATCTCGAGAAGGGCGAGGTTCTTGTGGGCGGATGGGTAACGAGGCTCGATTTCGAGGGCGTGATTGAATTGCGAGGCCGCCTCCTCCGCCCGCCCGCTCGACGAAAGCGCGATGCCCAGCGTGTTGTGGAGTTTCGCGTTCCCGGGAACGGCCTCCACGACCTTTTCGAGAAGTTCGACGGCGGGCTTCCACTCGCCCTTTTGCATGTGTCCGACGGCTTGTTGGTAGGTGTCGCGATCGGATTGCGCCGCCGCGGCCGCGGAGAGCAACAGCGAGCCGACGAGGATCTGAGTAAGCGGTCGGAGACGAGGACCTGGGGAGGGGACTCTCACGGGTACGCCACAGCCTTGCCGGCGCGGGGCCGTCCTGCATCCAGCTTACAGGGTGTGCCTCCCCATTTCGAGGAGGCGGGGCTGGAGAGTTTCAATTCTTTGTGTAGTAGATGAACGCCCCGGCCATCGCGTCTATGGGGAAGTCGGTCGGGTTGTCGTAAACGCTCGTCAATCTGAACTTTTCACCCGCCCGGATCGGGTAGCCCTCCACGTCGGAATAGGTGGCCATCCCGATTGTCCGGCCGGCTTCATCCTCCTTGGCCATCCCTTTCCACATCAACTCTCCTCGCGAAACATTGAACAGCGCGATGGATTCGACATGGGGGTGAATGTGGGCTCCGGCGAAATGAATCCTGCCGTCAAACGGCAGTTCAAATGTCGTTTCCTTTTTGTGCCGCCCCGGCGGAACAAAGAACAGATGTGGCATTTGGACCGCTTTCAAGATGCCGTGCAGTGGTTGCAGGGGCTTTGTTAGGTCCGCTTCGCGGATGAAATGGACCTTGGCCGACATGCCCACTTGCGCCATGTCTTCGCTGCGGTTGTTGAACATCGGCATCCAGTCGATCTTGTCGTTGGAGGAAAGCCGGAGTCCGAAACCCTCGGGCAACCGGATGCTTCGCGTAAAGGCGTCGGAGAACAGAACCTTCATCTCGCGGCTAATGATCTTGCCGTCGGGTGTCCTAAGCTGTTCAACGTTCTGGTTGCCGAAGAACGTGTGGCAGAGAAAGTTCTCCTCGGGCTCGTTGCCGTCGGCGTCGTAGATTTCTGTTTCGTACGCTACGAGCCAAACCGGTTCGTCAAATCGAAAATGCAGCATCGACCCGGGCGCATGGGCGGCCAAAACATCCGAGTCAATACTTAACAGCCGAGGCGTCTTGAACTCGACCCGGAGGACGAGACCGTGCTCGCTGGTCAGCGGGGACGGTTGAAAATCGGTTAGCAATTCATCGCCGCGCGCGGCCGTCCCACTCAAACAGAGAAGGGTCAAAGCCAGTCTCGCCGCCGCGACTCGTCCGCGAAGCCTGATCGCCATCTTCCACCTAGCTTACCGGGACGGTGCGGGCCGCGGCGAATTGAGCGAGTTGACCGCGGTATTGCAACGTACTTTTCCGTCCCATGTAGGACATGAAACGGTGGAAAACGAACAAGTCGGCCCGGCTTCGTCCTGTTGAAGGGCGATGATAATGTCCCCTTGAGAGGGCGATAGAAATGTCCCCTAATCTAAGGCTCCGAAGGAGGAGCCTAGATTGGAGAGGACATGGATGAACGACAAGGAATTGAGACGGGGCGAGCTACTGGGCCGGGTGAAGCGAGGCGAGTTGAAGCTGAGCGAGGCGGCGCGGATACTCGATATCAGTTATCGCCAGACCAAGCGGATCTGGAGGCGCTACAGCGCGGGAGGGACAAAAGCATTGAAGCACGGCAACGTGGGCCGGGTATCGAACCGCGCCAAGCCGGCGGAAGTTCGCAAGCGAGTGCTGCAACTGGTGCGCGAACACTACTCCGGCGAGCCGCACGAGCGCTTCGGGCCGACGCTGGCGGCCGAGCATTTGTGGACAGACCACGATCTGAAACTATCGGTGCGAACACTGCGGCTCTGGATGCTCGCCGAGGGCCTGTGGAGCCGCCGCCGCAAGCGCCGGCCGCATCGCTCGCGGCGGCGGCGTAAAGCGCACTTGGGCGAGCTGATCCAGGTCGACGGTTCGCACCACGAGTGGCTCGAAGCGCGCGGGCGGAAAGGTTGCCTGATGAACTTCGTCGACGATGCGACCGGTCTGGCGCTGTGCCGTTTCTCGAGCGAGGAAACGACTTGGGCGGCGGCCGATCTGCTCGAAGCCTGGGTGCGTCAATACGGCGTTCCGAAGGCGTTGTATTGCGACTGGAAGAACGTCTACAAGCGCCGGCCAACGTCGCGTGAAGCGCTGGAAGGCATCGAGCCCGAGACGCAGTTCGGACGCATGTGCGCCAAGCTCGGCATTGGTATCATCGCCGCTTCGTCACCGCAAGCGAAGGGCCGCGTGGAGCGCCATCACGGCACCCATCAAGACCGCCTGATCAAGAAGATGCGGCTCAAAGGCATTGCCGATTACGAGGCGGCGAACCGCTATCTCGACGAGCAGTATCTGCCAGAGCACAACGCCAAGTTCGCCTCTGAGCCGTCAGCGGGAGCGGACTTTCATCGGCGCTTATCGAAGCGTTTGGACTTGAAGTGGGTGTTTTGCTTGGAGGGAGAGCGGGTGGTGTCCAACGACCTGGTGGTACGTTTCGAGAACCGTTTTCCGCAGTTGAAACCGCAGCGCAATCAGGCTCTGGGCGCAGGCGCGAGAGTAACCGTGCAGCAAGCGCGCGAGGGCGAGTTGCGGGTGGTGTTCGAGGGGAAAACGGTGGCGTTCGACGAGATCGCCAAGCCGCTCCCCAAGGTGCGGCCGGAGCCGAAACCGCGCCTGGCGCCGCAGCCGCGCACACCGCCGGCGAATCACCCTTGGCGCGCGCCGTTGAAGCCGAAAAAACGGGCGGCGACCGCGTGAAGAGGGCTGTGGAAATGACGGGGCCGTGGAAAACGAGGAAAACCCTCGGCAGCCGACGAGGAGCTTCGAACCTCATCGCTCGGGTTTCCCACGTTTCCCCCAGCCCCTTGGAAATCGCTGTGCGATTCCCACATTCCCACAAGCCCCTACGACTACTATCCTTTTACTTAAAAGGGGACATTTCTACCGGGCTAACCAAGGGGACATTTCTATCGCCCTACCGAGGGGGACATTTCTATCGCCTCTTGACAAAACGGCCAGGTCGGCGTTGCCGTCGGCGTCCGTGTCGTATAGACTGCATCCATCAGCCGTGTTGCCACCGGGGATGGTCGTGTCGTCCCAGTTCCATTTGGTGTGAAGTTCGTATGGAGCCTCCCCCACCGCTACGCAGAACTGTGTCAGGTCGCCCTGGCCCACTAGGTCGTCGGCGCCCTGAATGTCGTCCTGGCAATCCGTGGGAGTGGGCAAATGTTCCGCCGACGCTGGCGGGGCGCCCCAGAGCATGCCGATCGTCAGCACCAGCGAACTCATCGCTCTGAAAGCCCAAGCTGTCGACGTGCCGCTACAGTTACTGTTCTTGTTCATGATGATTTGCCCTACGCCCAGGGATAAGTGAATCCTGGTACTACCCTCAGATGGTCCCCTAACAGAAAACCGCAGTACTATCCTTACGTTTCCTAACACTTCCTGTCAATAGACAACTAGTTCGATTATCTGACATGGTTTTTTGCATTAACCCTAGTACTTTTCTCTTATCCTGGGCGCGCGTTGTTCCCTACTGAGTCTCGCATAATATACTGTCAATCGAGACAAAGAGAAGACTGTTTCCAGAAAGCGGTAATCAAGCGCGGTTTGCGGCGCATTCGCCGCAGCGCTTTGCGGGCGCGCTCGTCGAGTTCCCAGTAGTCCTTCGGGCAGACGTTGGGCAACTCGTGCTGCTTCCAGTACGCCCAAATGTATTCCACCGGGTTCAACTCCGGCGCATAGGGCGGCAAGTACTCCGTTGCGATGTGATCCTCGGAGAGCTGGATGAACTCCCGCACCAGGCGGCTGCGGTGCGCCGGCAGCCGGTCCCAGACGATCAGCAGTGGGCCGTCGATGTGGCGCAGCAAAGCCTTCAGGAAGTCGATGACCTCCAACTCGCCGATCGCGCCGGGATAGAGCCGGAAGTAAAAGTTGCGCAACGTCAGCCCGGCCGACACCGACAGCTTGTCCCAGTTGAAGTTGAACTCCAACACCGGTGTCTCGCCGCGCGGCGCCCAGGTGCGGCAACGATGCGGCTTCTGACTCAATCCGCTTTCGTCGATGAAGACGATCGTACGTTCTTCTTTGCGGGCTTTTTTTTAATGGCCGGCCAAGTCTTGCGCTGCCAGCCGCGGATGGCCTCTTCGTTGCGCTCCCGCGCTTTGCCGACGGGCCGTTGCGGGCTCCAACCGAGCGCCCGCGGGATCTTCCAGACATGGCCCTCGTGATAGCGCACGCCGAACTCGTCTCCGATCAGACGAGCGACCCGCGGACAGCTCCACAGCGGCGTCGGGAAGCCGTGCGCCTCGGGGCCTTCCAGCAGCAACGCCTCGAGGCGTTCGAGCTGCGCGGCGTCCAACAGCGGCTTACGGCCGGCGCGGCCGGCCTGGCGCAACCCGGCTTCGCCGTCACGCCGGTATCGTCGCAGCCACTCGCTGACGCTTTGCCGCGCGACCTTCAATCGCCTCGCTGTCTCGGACTGACTACAGCCTTGCTCGACCAACCGGATCGCTTTGAAACGGCGCTTCTCCAGGGCCTCGAAATCCCGCCGTACGCCTTTTGTATTTCCCATACATACAAAGACGTACGTACCCCAAAAAGGTGTCACTTTATTTTGCGAGACTCAATAGGTTGTTGAAAAATAAGGTCGATGCCGCTTGTCTGGGGCGTGACGGTGCACTGCACCCAGGCAGCGTCGCTGTTGCGATCAAGATCTACAAGCTCCCGAGTGCTCAGTAAGCCTCACCCGAACTGAGTTCTCCTACCTCATCTGCCGATAGCTGGTCGCGGCAGGGACGCCGATCACCCGGCACGCCACACACAGATCAGTACTCTTACTGCCGGCTCATCCGGCTTCTGGGGTTACGACGCCGACCAGTCGCGGATTCACGTCACCCAAACCTGGTTACGAATAGCTCCGCAAGCACGAGTGGGGCTAACCCGCTTTTCTCATCGCGTGGCGAGGCAAAGTGCACGAGAGGCCCATCAGGGGCCCGCATGCGGATTACTGTCGGGTTACCACTATCGATCCGCGCCCTGAGGACCTGGGAATGTGGTTCGAGGCGTAGACCCCTCCAGCTCAAGAGCCTTCGTGATCGGCCGGACTATTTCGCACCAAAAGGCTACCGCCAGGCTCCGCCGGTCTCAGTCGCTCGGCCAGACAGTCCCTTGATCCTTCATTGGTCACCGGCGCCAGACCCTTGTAGACAAACCTTTGGACGCGCCGGCCTCAGGGGCCTTCGAGAGACCGTCCGCGCCGGTTGCCGAACAGGGTGCCCGTGAGCAGGAGCGCAACGCTCACGAGGAGGATCGCGCTGGCGAGTACGTTGACCTGAGGAGGGATACTCACCCGCGACGCCCCGAAGATCTGTAGCGGGAAAGTCACTGTGGATCCCGAGTTGAAGAACGTGATGATGAAGTCGTCGATCGACAGCGCGAAAGCCAGCAGGGCCGCTGAGAGGATCCCCGGCAGGATCAGCGGGAATGTCACCTTCCAGAAGGTCAGGAACGGCGAGGCGCCGAGGTCTTGCGCAGCCTGCTCCAGGGTCCAGTCGAAGCCGCGGATGCGAGCCCGAACGATGAGCGCCACGAAACTCACCTGAAACGTGATGTGGGCAATTACGACGGTGGTGAAACCGAAGTCGACGATGTCCTGGCTGAGGAACAGGGTGGCCAGGGATGAGCCGAGCACGATCTCGGGCGTCGTCACCGGCAACACCAGGAAGAGGTTGAAGGGTCCCGCCCCTCTGAACTGATGACGGGACAACGCGATCGCGATCAGCGATCCGAGTAGGGTAGACACCACGGTGGAGATGGCGGCGATCTTGAGGCTGACCCAGAGCGCATCGGTGAGCGCTCTGTCGGCGAACGGCTCCTTCCAGTTGTCGAGGGTGAACTGCTGCCACTCGATGTTGAAGTTGCCCCTGGGCTGGTTGAAGCTGAACAGCACGATGAAGAGGATCGGGGTAAACAGATAGACGAGACCCAGCGCCGCGTATATGTTGAGGGCCCAGCGGCCCAGCTCACCCCGAGCACCGGTGGACCCGCTCATGCCAGGTCCTCCGTACCAAAGAAGCGGCTGTAGACGATGACGAACACGGTGATGATGACGATCAGCACGAACGACATCGCCGAGGCGAGCGGATAGTTGTTCTGCCGCAGGAACTGGTCCTGGATCGAGTTGCCGATCATCGTGGTGTTGGGGTTGCCGAGAAACTGTGCGTTTATGAAGTCACCGGCGGCCGGGATGAAGGTGAGCAGAGTACCCGCGAAGACGCCCGGTAATGAAAGCGGCAGCACCACCTTCCGGAACGCTGTCGCCGACGTGGAGTACAGGTCCTTCGCGGCGTCGACCAGTCGAACGTCGATCTTTTCAAGGCTCACGTAGATGGGCAGAATCATGAACGGCAGGAAGTTGTAGGTGAGGCCGCCGATCACCGCCGCGGGAGTGTTGAGCAAGCGCCCGTTGTCCATAATGTTGAACGTCTCGAGCAACCCGACGAGCCCCAAGCGCTCGAACATGCCGACGACGATGCCGCTATCGGCCAGGATGGACGACCAGGCGATAGTTCGGATGAGGTAGCTGGTGAAGAACGGCAACACGACCAGCCCGAGCAGAACGTTCTTGTACCTACCACCCCGAAAGGCGATCACGTACGCGAGCGGATAGCCGATAGCGATTGTGAGCAAGGTGGCGGCGCCGGCATAGAGAAAAGCACGGGTGAACTGAGGGCCGTACTGGGTGAACGCCACCTGATAGTTCACAAACTCCCAGGTAAACTGGTAGTCGATGCTGAATCGGCTTTCCTTGGACGACAGCGAGATCCGCAGCAGGGTCCACAGAGGCGCTAGGTAGAACAATGCCAGCCATAGCGTGCCCGGCGTCAACAGGCCGTAGGGCGCGAGCGCCCGGCGCGACTCGGGGCCTCCCATGATGGCGATCCCGATGAGCGCGACCACCACCCCTAGCAGCAGAACCAGTGCCGGGATCGCGAGCGGGCCGCTCACCCAACCCGCGCCGATCGCGACGAGTAGGACGCCCGATCCGATGAGGCCGAACAGGCCATAGAGGTCGGCCCGAAGGGCCAGCCGGTGTTCGAGACCCGGCTGCTCGGCCGGCGCGGACGGGGTGGGGGCGGTCATCGACGTGTCAGGCGCCGGTGATGCGTGAGAACGCTTCGTCGAACTCCTGCTCGACCTCTTCGGTGAGGCTCGCAAAGCTCTTCAGCCGGGCGTTGGTGGCGGCATCGGGGAACAGCAGCGGGTTGGCCGCGAGCGCCTCGTCGATCTTCGCCAGCTCTTCCCGCACGCCCTTTACCGGCGAGATGAACTGCACCGACGCCGTGATCCGCGCCGCCTGCACCGGGTCGTAGACGAAGTCCATCCACTTGGCCGCGGAGTCTCGGTTCTTGGCCCCCTTCGGCATCACCATGGTGTCGGAGCCGCGCATGCCACCCTCTTCGGGGATGATAAAGCGGACGTTCGGGTTGTCCTTGGCGAGCTGCAGGATGTCACCCGACCAGCCGACACAGGCGGCGAAGTTCCCGCTGGACAGGTCGTCGAGGTAGTCGGCGCCGTGGAAGGCACGGATCTGGCCATCGTTCTTGGCCTGCTCGAGCTGTTCGAACGCGGGCGCCGCCTCGGCGAACGTGGTGACGGTCGAGGGGTCGATGCCGAGGCCGAGCATCAGCACGCCCATCGTGTCGCGCATCTCGGTGTTCATGCCGATCTTGCCCTTGAACTCGGGGTCGAACAGGTCGTCGACACTGCCCAGCTCGCGACCGGTCGTGTCGAGGTTGTACGCAACGCCGACCATGATCGATTGCCACGGTAGGCTGTACTCGCCCGTCGGATCCCAGGTGGGGTTCTGGAAGCCGTCCTCCAGGTTGACGAGGTTCGGCACCTGGTCAAGCGGCAGCTTGTCGACCCAGCCGAGGCGGATCAGCCGCGCCGCCATCCAAGACGTCGGAGCCAAGATGTCAGGGTCGATGGCGTCGCCGGCTCCGAGGATCGGCTGGATCTTGGCGAAGTACTCGTTGTTGTCGTTGTAGGCCTCGGTGTACCGCATGTCGACGCCCGTCGCCTCCCTGAACCGGTCGACCGTGCCGATTGCCCCGTCCTTCGTGAGGTCGATGTAGAGAGCCCAGTTCTCGAAGAACAGGCTGTTGCCGCCACCGTCCGCGGGCGCCGATGCGCCGGAGCCGGGCGAGTTGTCGCCGCGGCACGCCGCGAGCAGCGCTGAAAGCGACAACCCGGCGGCGCCGAGCGATCTGGAGCGGCAGAAGAACTGCCGACGGCTGATCGACGACTGAGTTCGTGGACTGCGGTTGGCCATGTGTGGTTTCTCCATGTTGGTGTTCACACTGACGTCATTGGTTACAGCGACGCTTCAATCCTATCGACGTCGGTGCTCGTGGTGCCGGCCTTGGCCGGCCGGCCGGACAACAGATACGCCGAGCCGGGTTCCCAGGTGACCCAGATCTGCTCGCCCGGACGCAGGAAAGGCAGCTGGGCCTGGGACTCGACATGGGTCACGACCTCGGTGCCATCGATCAGCGCAAGCCGGAGTTGGGCAGTGGCGCCCTGGAAAATGAGGTCAACTACGGTCGCCCGCAGGCCGTGCCCGTCGGCCGGAGCTTCCGTGGTGGGTCGCAGACGTTCCGGCCTCAGCATCACCGACAACGGCTCCCCCGATGACGGAATCGCGGGCCCGCCGGATGCGCGGATCGATGCACCGGAGTTCAACCGCACCACGGTGGCCTCGCCATCGTGTCCCGCCGCCGTTCCCGGCAACAGGTTGGCCGAGCCGATGAACCCGGCCACGAACAGCGAGGCCGGCCGGTGGTAGATGTCTTCCGGGGTGCCGATCTGTTCCACCACGCCTTGACTCATGACCGCGATGCGGTCACTCATCGTGAGCGCCTCACGCTGATCGTGGGTGACCAACAGGAACGCTATGCCGACCTCGCGCTGGATCCGCTTGAGCTCCAGCTGCATGGCTTGCGCAGCTTCAGGTCGAGAGCCGCGAGGGGCTCGTCGAGCAAGAGTGCGCTTGGCAGGTTCACCAACGCTCGGGCGAGCGCCACTCGCTGCTGCTGGCCCCCGGAGAGCAGGCCGGGCCTGCGAGAAGAGAACTCTTCGAGCCTCACGACCTCCAGCATCTCGCGCACACGCTGGGCGGTCTCGTGGCGCGGCAGCTTCTTGCTGCGCGGTCCGAAGGCCACGTTATCGGCGACTGAAAGGTGGGGGAACAGCGCGTAGTGCTGGAACACCGTGTTGACGTTGCGCTTCCAGGGCGGAACCTTCGAAACGTCGACACCGTCGAGCAGCACCCGGCCACGGGTCGGCCGCTCGAAACCGGCGATCATCTTGAGCGTCGTGGTCTTTCCGCATCCCGAGGGCCCGAGCATCGCGAAGAACTCGCCCCGGGCGATCGAGAAGTGCGCTTCTCGAACCGCAACGAACGAGCCAAACTCCTTGCGCACCCGATCCAGCGTGATGACCGCGTCGTCTGCACGGGATTGCTGTTCGCCGCTCAGTGTCTCCCCCCTCGCGTCGTGTGTTCCCCGGAACCCGCGGTGACATCCACGATCAACCGTGTCATGAGGATCTGAAAATGTGGTTCGAGGCGGAAACCGCTTCCGCTCAAGCGCCGTCGTGACCCGCCCGCCTCAGTCACTCGGCCAGACAGTCCCTTGATCCTTCTTAGTAACCGGCGCCAGACCCTTGTAAACAAACCTCTGGACGCGCCGGCCATGGTAGGTCTCGGTGGTGAAGACGTTGCCCTTGGAGTCAGTTGCGATGCTGTGTACCGCGTAGAATTGTCCCGGCTGGCGGCCGCCGTCCCCGAAGGTCGTCAACACCTCTAGCGAATCGCGGTCGAGGACGTGCACCTTGTGGTTCGTCCCGTCGGCGACATAGAGGAATTTCTGCTCGGGGTCTCTGGACAAGGCGACGTCGAAGGTCGCTCCGTCCCCGAGCGTATCCGGCTCCACCCAGGCTTCCTTCACATACGTGCCGTCGGTCTTGAACACTTGGATGCGGTCGTTGGTGCGATCGCAGACGTAGAGCAAGCCGTCGTCCGACAGTGCTATGGCGTGCACCGGGGTCCGGAACTGCTTGGGCGGCGGCTCGCCGGGCTTATAGGGTGGAAGCTGGGTGTCGTCGGGCTTGTTTCCGTAGGCGCCCCAGTGCCGCTTGTACTCGCCTGTGTCCGCGTCCAGCACGATCACGCGGCGGTTGCCGTAACCGTCGGCCACGTAGAGTTCATTGGTCTTGCCATCCACAAGAGTTTTCGCCGGCAGCTTAAAGTTCTTGAGATCGTGGCTGCCCGCGCCCTCGAAAGGCTTGCCGATCTGCATGAGGAACTTCCCGGCCGCGGTGAACTTCAGCACCATGCTGTCGTGAACCCGCCCCTTGCCCATGGCGCTCTCGTCGTGCGGAAGCGTGGCCTTCCCCGGACGCTTGGAACCGTTGCCGCCGATCCAAACATTACCCTTGTGATCGACGTCAATACCGTGGTTCGAAGCCGACCAGTCGTACCCTTCGCCCGGCCCGCCCCAATGGCGGATCAACTCGCCCTCGGGATTAAACACGAGCACCGGCGGCGCCGGATAGCAGCAGTCCGAGGCCGGCGGATCCCACGTCGCATAGACCTCCTTCGGATCGAGGGAACCTCCGCGGTGGACGATCCAAACATTGTCGTCCGCGTCGACGTCCACGCCGATCACGGTTCCCAGCACCCAGTGGTTCGGCAGCGGTTTCGGCCAGAGCGGATCGACTTCCAACCGCGGCGCCATCACAGCGGCGGCCTCCACGTCGGCTCTTTCGTCAAGGACCAACGAGATCGCCCCGAGCAAACACGCCGTTACAGCCAGGGCGGCGGCGATTCGTAACTCGCGTTTGGTGATGTTCATAAGGACTCCAGTCTCGGCTATCATACCCGTTCAGTCTCGTGAGAACAACGCTGTGATTCGATTTCGTCGAAATTTGGCGGCACCATGGCTTGCTCTGGCGCTCGCCGGCGTCGCTTTCGCCCACGAAATCCCGACCGAGGTGACGGCTCACCTGATCGTCAAGCCGGCCGGAGACCAGCTTCAGGTGCTCGCGCGGGTCCCGCTCGGTTCCATGCGCGATGTGGAGTTCCCCGCCCTGCCCAACGGCTATTTGGATGCGGAACAATTGGCTCCCCGGCTCCCCGACCTGGCAACGGTGTGGATCGCCGGGTTCATTGAAATCCATGAAGATGGCGTGCGACTGCCGCCGCCTCGTATCGCGGCCACCCGAATATCGCTTCCCGCCGACAAGTCTTTCGCGTCGTTCGATCAGGCGCTGGCTCACGTTAGCCGGCCGCTCTCCGAGGGTCACGAGAACCTTGTGACCGACCAGGTTCTCTTCGACGTCCTGCTCGAGTACCCGATCCGATCCGATCGAGCGGCCTTCTCGATGCGTCCCGGGCTCGAGCATCTGGCGGCGCGGGTGCGCACGGTTCTACGCTTCCATACACCCGACGGCTCGCTGCGCGCCTATCAGTTCCTGGAAGACCCGGGACGAGTCCCGCTCGACCCCAGTTGGCTGCAAGCCGCCTGGCGGTTCGTCGAGTTCGGTTTCTTTCACATCCTCGCCGGCCCGGATCACTTGCTGTTCTTGCTCTGCTTGGTGATTCCGTTTCGGCGCTTGCGTCCGCTGGTTCTCATCGTGACCGCGTTCACGATTGCTCACTCGTTCACACTGATCGTTTCCGCCTTCGACCTCGCGCCCGGCGCGATATGGTTTCCGCCGCTGATCGAAACGCTGATCGCCATCACGGTCGTTTATATGGCTCTCGAGAACATCGTGGGCGTGTCGGGAGTGCATCGCCGCTGGATGATCGCTTGCGGCTTCGGCTTGATCCACGGCTTCGGTTTCTCCTTCGCGCTCCGCGAGACGTTGCAGCTCGCCGGCTCCCACCTGCTGACCTCATTGATCGCGTTCAACCTCGGCGTCGAGTTGGGCCAGCTTTTAGTGCTGCTCCTTCTCGTCCCCGCGCTGGAAGGCCTATTCCGCTTTGTGATCGCCGAAAGAATCGGGACGATCATCCTTTCCGCGCTCGTCGCCCACACCGCTTGGCACTGGATGACCGAACGAGCGGACCAGTTAAGTCGATACACCTTCGACTGGGCCTGGCTGACAACCGCGCAGTTGGCCGACTCAATTCGATGGCTGATGTGGATGGTGGTCGCTGCCGGCCTGTTGTGGATAGTGTCGACCTGGCTCCGTCGACGATCCGGCGACGCAACATAGCGAAAGCGTTTCACTTTTCCGTGACCGGAGGGCGACAATAGAAATTCCGGGCGCAAACAAGCCCCTTATGAAAGTTCCAATCTTCGTCGCCCTTCTTGCCTTCTCCGCCTTGCCCCTCGTCGCCGCCGACGGCGAGGAATCCTACCGCACCCGCTGCGTGCTTTGCCACGGCGGCGACGGGACCGGCTCCGACCGAGCACGGTCGATCTTGCCGGCGGTCCACGCGAAAGGTCCCGAGGAACTCGTCCCGATCATCACCCAAGGAGTTGCGTTCAAGGGTATGCCGGCGTTCGACATACCCGCCGAGGAACTCAACCTCCTCATCGCGTATCTCAAGAAACTGGCGGCCGCCGCCCCTCCCTCGGCTCGCGACCCGCGCGCGCCTCAACCTAGAGAAGGGTCTCTCCCACTGGTCGAGGGCGGCGAGCTGAGCGGCGTCATTCTCAACGAAAGCGGCTTTGACGCCCAAGTCCGCACCGCGGACGGCAAAATTCACCTGCTTCGGCGTGAGGGCGATGTTTTTCGCGAAGCGAACATCGAGCCCTCGGTCGACTGGTCCTCCTATAACGGCAGCGACACTTCCAATCGTCACAGCGCGCTCGACCAAATCCACCGCGGCAATGTCGACAAGCTCGAGGCCCGCTGGTTCTATCCGGTCGCGGAGATGCCCATGATCGAGGGCACGCCGGTGGTGATCGCGGGCGTGATGTACGTGACCGCGGTGAATCAGGTGTATGCGCTCGACGCCGCCGCGGGCCGGGAAATCTGGCGTTACTCGCGGCCAAGGACCCCGGGCGTGGTCGGGGACCCCGGCATCGGGCTAAACCGCGGGGTCGCCGTTCGCGGAGACCTTGTCTTCACCGTCACCGACCACGCCCATGTCATTGCCCTCAATCGCTTCACCGGCGAACTCATCTGGGACAGCGAGATGGCCGATCACCGCGATCACTACGGCGCGATCGCCGCTCCGTTGGTCGTCGGAGATTTGGTGATCGCCGGCATCAGCGGCGGTGACATGGGTCTGCGCGGATTCCTCGACGCTTACTACGCCGCCACCGGCGAGCGAGCCTGGCGTTTCTGGACCATCCCGGCGCCGGGCGAGCCGGGGTCGGAGACCTGGGGCGACGAGGAAGTTCTTCGTCTCGGATGCGGCGCGACTTGGCTCACCGGCAGTTACGACCCCGAGTTGGATCTTCTCTACTGGGCGACGGGGAACCCCTGCCCGGATCTCAACGCCGAGCGGCGCCCCGGCGACAATCTCTACACCAATTCCGTGCTGGCCTTGAAGCCGAAGACCGGCAAGCTGGAATGGTATTTCCAGTTCACGCCGCGCGACACCCATGACTGGGACGCCCAAGAGCCGCTGCTGCTGGTTGACGAAGAGTTCCAAGGCCGCCCGCGCAAGTTGCTGTTGCAAGGCAACCGCAACGGCTTCTTCTACGTCCTGGACCGCACCAACGGCGAGTTTCTTCTGGGCGAGCCCTTCGTGCATCAAACCTGGGCCGAGGGCATCGACGAAAAGGGCCGGCCCATCGTGCTGCCCGGCTCCGACCCGACCGAGGAGGGCTCCGACGTTTGCCCCGCCATTCGCGGCGCCACCAATTGGTGGGCGACGAGCTACCACCCGGGGACAAAGCTTTTCTATCTTTTGGCCCATGAATCCTGCATGACCTATACCAAGGACGACAGCCGTTGGCGGCGCGGCAGCGCTTGGTTGGGAGGGACGATTCGGCTGGCCGACGGATCTCCCAATCAAAAGTTCATCCGCGCGTTGGACATTCAAACCGGTCGCACGGTGTGGGGCTATGCCCAGACCGGCAAGGCCGAAACCTATTCGGGTATTCTCTCGACCGACGGCGACCTGGTGTTTTTCGGAGAAGACAGCGGCGCCTTCGCGGCGCTCGATGCGCGAAACGGCAAACCGCTCTGGCATTTGCAGGTGAATCAAGATTGGAAAGCTTCGCCGATGACCTACATGGTCGGCGGCCGCCAGTACGTCGCGATCGCGTCGGGCTTGGGTTTCTGGGCCTTTGCGTTGCCGGATTCAACGACCGCCGGCGGCGACCGTTAGTCCGCTAACTAATTCACACACTCGATCAGTCAAACGCCGAGAGGATTTCCTGCTCGAAACGCTGGTATTGTTCGATGATCCCCCCTCTTGCTTCGCCATTCCAGCCTGAAACTTCCGCCAAACCGAGCCGCGACCGTAAGGAAGCGGTGTCCGATGAGGCCGTTCGACAGCGAGGAAAGTGGCGGGATCTCGATCCGGCGCGGAGCCACACCACGCACCTTGACCCGCGACGCGCCGCTGTCCAAGTCTTGCCCCTGAACGATCCGGCGCGGCCGGTGGCGCCGCTAACCTGAAACTTCGCGGCGAAAAAGGGGACTGCCTCCGATTGCCGCCCGCCGAACCGCGTCCTCTTCCATGCTGTCGCGACACGGCAATCGGTGGCTGTACCCTTTTTTCGCGTCCTCGGACTCCCTCCACGGCCAACTGACCGAAAAGTTTCACCCGCGAACGATCCGCCCCGCGTGCCGCTCGCCTGGTTTCTCACTTCAACGATCCGCCGCCGCCGGTGGCGCCACTAACCTGAAACTTCAAATTTCGCGTTACCCGGAGATTCACAACCGCCACCAATAGATCGGACGTTCACCCACCCGAGCCGCGCCGCCGTGCGGCGCGGTCCCGGCGAACCCTTCGACCAAGTTTCTCCCCTCAACGATCCGGCGCGGCCGGTGGCGCCGCTAACCCGCTTTCCGCCTCCTCCCGCAAGAACCGTCTAAACCTCCCGTGGCCCGGCCGATAAGGTAATCGGACGTTTCGTTTCGGAGGCACCCGCCGCGATAACGAAAATCCGAGGAGGACGAATGCCCTTGATCGAAGCTCCGGTGTTACCGCCTTCCGCGGTGACTTCCGACGCACCCAGCCAGCTGCGCCGCTTAGGCGCCGCCAATCCCGCCGGCAGTATCGGCCCCGAACATCAGGAACTGAAGTTCACCCTGCACCGTAAGCTGCTGGACAAGATCAACCTCGATGCTCTCGCGTCGATCGAAACCGAGAAGCTGAGGCGCGAAGTTCGCGGCGCGCTGTCTGCTCTCATCGATGACGAACAAACTCTGCTCAGCGCCGCCGAGCGAAATCAGATCGTCGCGGAAGTTCTCGACGAGGTCTTCGGGCTGGGGCCGCTGGAACCGCTGCTGCATGATGAGACCGTCAGCGACATCTTGGTCAACACCCACGAGCAGGTCTACATCGAGCGGCACGGCAAACTCGAACTAACCAGCGTCACCTTTAAGGACGCCGGGCATCTGTACCGCATCATCGACAAGATCGTCTCACAGGTCGGCCGGCGGATCGATGAGTCGTCCCCGATGGTCGACGCTCGTCTCGAGGACGGCTCGCGCGTCAACGCGGTCATCCCCCCGCTCGCCGTCGACGGACCGCTGCTGTCGATTCGCCGCTTCGGCACGGATAAGCTCCTGCCGGCCGATCTGGTGGACAAAAATACAATGACGGGGCCCATGCTCGAGCTTCTCGAAGCGGCCGTCAAGTGCCGCCTGAACCTCGTGGTCGCCGGCGGGACCGGTTCGGGAAAGACGACTCTACTCAACGCTCTTTCCGCTTTCATTTCGCGGGACGAGCGGGTCGTCACGATCGAAGACGCCGCCGAGCTGCAGCTCAAACAGCCGCACATAGCGCGCCTCGAAACACGCCCTCCCAATATGGAAGGCGGCGGCGCCATTCGTCAGCGCGAGCTGCTGATCAACGCGCTCCGCATGCGCCCCGACCGCATCATCGTCGGGGAGTGCCGCAGTGAGGAAGCCCTCGACATGTTGCAGGCGATGAATACCGGACACGACGGGTCGATGACCACCGTGCACGCTAATTCGCCCCGCGACGTCGTCGCCCGCCTCGAGGTCATGGTCACGATGGCCACTTCGAATCTCAGCCTCGTATCGATCCGCCATCAGATCTCCTCGGCCATCGACGTCATCGTGCAAACCGCCCGGCTCAGCGACGGAACACGCAAAGTGACCTGCCTGACCGAAGTCGGTCACATGGAAGGCGACGTGGTGACGCTGCAAGACCTCTTCGTGTTCGAGAAACGCGGCATCTCGCCCGAAGGCCGGGTGCAAGGCCGTTTCGCGGCCACGGGAATCCGCCCCCGCTTTTACGAAAAGATGTTGGCGTCGGGTTTGCATCTACCGGCCGACCTTTTCGAATCCATCGTCGAGATCAATTGACGATGCGCGCCCCCGGAAGAGATCGGGGCGGCTTGGAAGGAGGAAGACATTGACACTGCTGCTGATCCTGTTCGTCGCGACGTTGACACTCACGGCGGGCACCTACCTGCTGGTCAACCGCACCTTGCTGCAACGCGAAACGGCTAAGGTGCGCGACCGGCTTTCGGAAGTCACCGCGGAGGCGACTTCCGCCACGCAGACGGCAACGCCGCTGTTTCTTGACGAGGGGGCCACGCGGCATTTGCTGCAACGCGTCCTCGAGCATTTCAATATTGACCGGCAATTGCGCTCGTTGATCGAGCAAGCCGGGTTGTCTTGGCCGCCGGGGCAAGTCTGCGTTGTCGCTTTGCTGGGGGCCTTGGCGGCGTTCAACGCCGTCTGGTATATGACCCCGTTGGGCTTGATTCCGGCGACGGCCGCGGCCGGAGTGATCGGCGCGGCGCCGTTTCTCTACGTTCGGCGGGCACGGACCAAGCGCATCGAAGCCTTCGAGGCACAGTTCCCCGATTCGTTGCAGTTCATCGCTCGCGCCATGCGTTCGGGTCACGCCTTCTCGGTTTCGCTCGATATGGTCCATCAGGAGTTCCCCGATCCACTGGGGGGTGAGTTTCGAAGAACGTTCGAAGAGCAGAACCTCGGCCTGCCGATGCAGACGGCTCTCGAAAACTTGGGCGCGCGGATGCCTTTGATCGACGTCCAATTCTTCATCGCCGCCGTTCTGTTGCAAAAGCGAACGGGCGGCAACTTGGCGGAGATTCTGGACGGGCTGGCCGGTTTGATCCGCGAGCGCTTCAAGTTGCGCGGTCAGATCCGAACGATCAGCGCGCACGGGAAGCTTTCGAGCATGGTGCTGACGGCGATTCCCGCCGTGGTCGGCGTGCTGATGTGGTTCGTCCACCGCGAGCACATGCAGTTTTTCATCGATAACGAAATGGGCCAGTGGATGGCCGGGTTGGCGATCGGGCTGCAAGTACTCGGCTATCTGATCATGCGCAAAATCGTGAACATCGAGGTTTAGCCTGCATTTCTCGCCAAGTGTCGACGCGAAGTGCATGAGAGGGCCGTCAGTACGAGGCGCAGGCCGCTCGGCGCCCCATCCCTTAAGCAAAGGGGCGTACTTGAACGGTACGGTGAGCACGGCAAGCAAGCGCAACGAAGTAATGGCGGGCCCATCATGTGCTTCGGCCGTCAGTTGGTGAGAAATGCAGGTTTAGGAGGAAATCATGGTCTTAGTCATGTCCGTCGCTCTGTTCGTCATGGTGATGTGTTTCCTATATCTATTCGGGATGAAATTCTGGGTCAACCCCAAGACTATGCTCGACCGTCTCAAAGAAGGCGGCGGCGAGGCCGCGCCCGTCCACCCGAGCTTGGCCTTCCAACAAGTCCTGGCGAAGGTGGGCAACTGGGTTCCGGCATCCCCGGCGGACCTGACGACCTCGCAACAACGCCTCTACAACGCCGGCTTTCGTTCGGGCCGGGCGCTGAAAATCTTCTACGGGGTCAAGGTCGTGCTGACCCTGGCCCTGCCCGCTTTGGTCTGGGTCGCCATGACGCATTTCGGAGTCACCACCGAGAACCGCATCGGTTTGACCGTGCTCTCGGCCGGACTGGGTTTCCTCGGGCCCAACGAGTTTGTCTTGAAAATGGTGAAGCGCCGCAAGCACCGCATCGAGCGAGCGCTGCCTAACGCGCTTGATCTGATGGTGGTCTGTGTCGAATCCGGATTGGGGCTCGATCAGAGCATCCTGCAAGTGAGTAAGGAACTCCGGCAGGGTAACCCCGAGATCAGTAGCGAGTTCGCTATCACGAACCTAGAGATGCGGCATGGCAAGCGTCGCGCCGAGGCGCTGCGCAATCTCGGGGACCGCACAGGCGTCGACGATATGAAGAAGCTGGTCTCAACCTTGGTGCAGGCCGATCGCTTCGGAACGAGCATCGCCGAAACCCTGCGTACACACTCGGAATTCATGCGAACCACATGTCGTCAACGCGCCGAGGAAAAGGCCGCCAAGATGGGCATCAAACTCGTCTTCCCGATCTTTTTCTGCATCCTGCCGTCCCTTTTCGTCGTGACGGTCGGACCGATTTTGATCAAGATCTTCTTCGAGTTGATCCCCATGATGAGCGGTTAGGACGAGGACGAGGGGACCGGATTCCGGCGGCCAACGTCGGACGAGACTTCGCCGGACGACAGGGTCGACGCCGCGTCTCGCGCGCGCCGGACCCGGGTTATTTCGAGGCTTCAGCTGAATCCGTCTCGACGAAGTGCGCGAAGACTTGCAACTCGGGAAAGGTCTCGTACCCCGTCGTGCGGGAACAGGGCCCCGATCCCCCGCCGGCGAAATCGGTCGCCGCCGAGACCAGCCAATGGACCACGCCGGCCTCGAAGATCTCAACCCGAGGGGCCGACGCCGCCTGATCGGCTTGGGGCGCGAACAACCCCGCCACCAGCAACGACAGCAATGGAACAATCAAGACTGTGGCGGAACGGTTCATGATTCTCTCGGGCGTCTTATGGGATTGGACGCACCATATACCGAAACCGTTCTAACCAAATTGTTAAATTCCTGTAATCCCCCCTTCGGACCTACCCCCGACTTACAACGCCTCTCCCGAGGCACTCCATGCCGCGGCAAGGTTCGCGCCCGAGGGCCGCTTGCTCCTTGCGGTCGGGTCCGCGCCCCGACGCGGCTTTCTTGTCGACGCAATATCGCGGACAGCAAAGACCTCGCATCCGCATTGCCGTAGAATCAGCAGAGGAGACGAGTCGGCCGCATCATGATGGAACCCAGTGAACTTCGCTCGAAACTCTCCGGGGTGATCGCTTTTCCGGTCACGCCCTTCACCGACGATCTGCTGATCGATATCGACGGGCTGCGCCGCAACACGGCTGAGATGGCCGAATACCCGCTGGCGGCGATTGTCGCGGCGGGCGGGACCGGCGAAATGTATTCTCTTTCGATCGAGGAACACCGCCAAGTGGTCGAGGCGGTTGTCCAGGAAGTCGACGGCAAAATGCCGGTCATCGCCGGAACCGGCTTCGGGTCCCAAATAGCCGTCGAGCTGGCGAAGCAGAGCGCCGACGCCGGAGCGGACGGTATTCTCTGTTTTCCGCCGTATTATCCCAACGCCCCGTTCGAGGGGATGCTGAACTACTACCAAGCCGTCGGGGAAAGCACGCCGCTCGGCATGCTGATCTACAACCGCGACTGGGCGAGCTTCAGCCCCGGCGAGGTCAACCGCCTCGCCGAGGCCGTTCCCACGCTGACGGCTTGGAAAGAGGGGCAAGCCGACGTGCGGCGTTACCAGATGATCATGGAGCGCGTCGGCGACCGCTTGCACTGGATCGGGGGCGCCGGCGACGACATGGTGCGGCCCTACTATTCGCTGGGCATTCGAACCTACACCTCGAGCATCGCCGCGATCGCGCCGCGGCTTTCCATGCAATTACATGAGCGGGCTTCCATGCTTGATAACTCCAGTCTGGAACGGCTGATGTCGAACTACGTGTTGCCGCTCTATGGACTGCGGGCGCGGCGCAAGGGTTACGAGGTCTCGGTGATGAAAGCCGCCATGGAAGTGCTCGGGAAACCGGCCGGTCCCGTACGCCCGCCGCTGCCGAATGTGCGCCCGCAAGAGCGCCAGGAAATCGAGGCGCTGATGGAGAGGTACAAGCCGGTCTTATAGCACTGAGCCTAGCCTGAAACCTCAAATTTCGCGCTACCCGGAGATTCACAACCGCTACCAATAGATCGGACTTTCACCCACCCGAGCCGCGCCGCCATGCGGCGCGGTCCCGGCGAACCTTCGACCAAGTTTCTCCCCTGAACGACCCGCCGCGCCCGGTGGCCCCGCTAGCCTGCATCCGCGGCGCAACGAAAGCCAAGGTTGTTGAGTCCGGTGTCGGGGGCGGTTTTCTGTCGCGCGGCTACGCGAAAGCCGCGGCAATAGTTGCGGCTGCACATCCAACTGCCCCCGCGATGGACCTTCTCGCCTCCCTGACTGGGGCCGCTTGGATTTCTAGTCGGCGCGGCACGGTAATAATCGGGGGCGTACCAGTCGGCCACCCATTCCCAAACGTTGCCGCCCATGTCATAGAGCCCGGGCCCCGTGGCGGGGAATTGGCTGACCGGGGCGACGGCGGCGAATCCGTCTTCCTGAAGGTCGCGTACGGGAAAGTCACCCTGCCACCAGTTGGCGGCATGTCGGCCATCGAGCATGAATTCATCGCCCCACGGATATTGCCCAGCTCCCGAGGCGGCGAACTCCCACTCGGCTTCGGTCGGTAAACGCTTGCCCGCCCAGGCGGCGAAGGCGGTCGCGTCGTCCCAGGAAACATGGATCACCGGGTGGTCATCCCGACCATCCAAATCAGAATCGGGCCCGCCGGGGTGCCGCCAATCAGCGCCTTCGACCAGGCTCCACTCTCCGCTCGCTCCGTCGAAAATGCCCGAGGAGCCTTGCTTCTCCGATTCCGTGACGTATCCGGTTGCGGAGGCAAACTCGGAAAATTGCCGATTGGTCACTTCGGTCGCGTCCAGATAGAAACTGTCTACGACAATGCGGTGCGGCGGCCCTTCATAGGGGTAACCCGTGTCCGTTCCCATCAAGAACTCGCCGCCCTCGATCAGGACCATGTTCGAATAATCAGCCGGACGAGGCGAGGAGCAGGCTCCGGCGAGCAAGGTAACAACGATGGACGCGACAGGCCAAGTCCGCGGCACGCGCCAAAGTTTGCGGGAAGAAACAGAACAACGCGGAGCCGACACGAGGCCATTATAGCGGCGTCGAGCCCAACGGCAGGCCGCGGCATCCGCGCTCACGAGAAGGTCCCCAGCGACCGGCCGCTACAACAACTCAGCCTGACTCGCCGACGACCGGGCTTCCGGCCATACAACTTGTCACGGGCGTGTTCGGGCCGCCGGGCTGCCCTGCTGTCTCGGCACAGCCGCGGCGCGAGAACCAGCGCGTCAATCACCGGCACCGGGAAGCGGGTCGTTGCTGTTCCAGATGGTCCGGAAGATCTTCCACGAGCCGTCGGGCTGCCTCTTTCTGATCGACATGTACTTGCCCTCGCTTTGCAGCGGCTCGCCGCCGGCCTTCGGGGTTAACGTGACCGGGGAAGCGCCCCGCACAAAGGCCCAATCACCCGCCACTTCCACCTCCGCCAAAGACAGTGTGATGGTGCCGTCGAATTGTTCAAAGGTGGCCTGAAAAGAGGCCCTGATCGCTTCCTTGCCAATGACGGGCGCTGCGTTCGGGGGCATGCGAACAGCATCGTCGGCGTGGAGCGCCGCAAGCGCGTCCGCGTCGCCGGCGGCGTAGGCGGCTTCGTACGCCGCGGCGTCGGCTTCGAGCGCCGCCAAGTCCGCGGCCTGAGTCGGCGCTTGCGCCGCCGGCGGTGGCTCTGGGGCAGGGGCGCAGGCGGGACCAACGAGCCCAAGAGACAGAACGAATGCGGTTACCAGGTAGAGTCTCATGAAATTTACTCCTCGTGTTCAGATAGCCTATGCCGGCGGAAATCCCCAAGCCGGCCATCGGACTCCGACTAGCGTAACCCAACTGCCTACGGACAACAACCGCCCGGTTTGCCGCGGAGCGATTTGGGCGGCCCCGCCTTTGAACAAGCGAGAGCCCGCCAATCCCCCTCGCTACAATAACTCCATGCTCAGAGTCGGACTGACCGGCGGCTTGGCTTCCGGCAAAACCTTCGTTGCCCGGGAGTTCGAAAAGTTGGGCTGCGCCGTGATTTCCGCCGACCGCTTGGGCCACGAGGTATTGCGGCGCGAGGGCGAAGCTTTCACGGACGTCGTCGCGGAATTCGGCGAAGGGATTCTCGGCGCTGACGGCAAAATCAACCGCAAGGCTTTGGGGAAGATCGTCTTCACCGACCCCGACAAACTCAAGAAACTGAACTCGCTCGTCCACCCCCACGTCTTCAACAAGCAAGAGAAACTTTTCGCCGAAATCGCCCGCCGCGACCCCCAGGCGGTCGTCGTCTCCGAAGCCGCTATCATGATCGAGTCGGGCAGCTACAGCCGCTATGATCGCATCGTGATTACGGTGTGCCCGCAGGAGTTGCAGATCCGCCGTTATCGCGACCGAGAGGACGCGTCGGAGGCCGATGCCCGCGCTCGGCTGGCCCGTCAGATGCCCCTCGAAGAGAAACGCAAATACGCCGATTACGTCATTGATACTTCGGGAACGAAACAGGAAACCGAACGCCAAGTGCGCGAGATTCACCAAGAACTTCTGCGGGAGGCCGCATGACCGGCGGTCGGGACGGTCGTCGACCCATCGGATTCCGTCCGCTCTGGCTGGCCGCGATCATCACGGCTGTTTTCGTGCTGTGGACAACCTCGCCTCGCGGGGTCCCTTGGCGCCCCGCCCCCAGTGCTCCCGATTACCCTTCACCCTATTGGACCGAAGCGCAAGCCACCGGCCTGACGGCCGAAGAGCAGTCCAATATCGACATTTACACACGCGCCAACCAAGCCACCGTGAATATCACGAGCACCGTGCTCCAACGCGGCTGGTTTCTCGAGCTGCAACCGAGCGCGGCTTCGGGGTCGGGTTTTCTGATCGACGAAGAAGGCCGTATTCTGACAAATCATCACGTCATCGGCGGCAACGCTCCTCAGATCGAGGTTACGCTCAGCGACAAGTCGCGCTACAAGGCCCAGGTCCTCGCCGTCGACGAAGCCAATGACTTGGCGCTGATCCGCATTCGCGCCGAGCGGGCTCTTCCATCCCTGAAACTCGGCCAAGCCGACAATCTGAAGGTCGGCCAGAAAGTGCTGGCCATCGGCAATCCGTTTGGTCTCGAGGGGACTTTGACGACGGGCATCATCAGTTCGCTGGGGCGTTCGATTCGCGACGCCGAAAGTTTCCTCGAAGACATGATTCAGACCGACGCCGCCATCAATCCCGGCAACAGCGGCGGCCCGTTACTCGACAGCGCGGGCAACGTCATCGGCGTCAATACGGCCATCATCGGCCGCGGCAACCTCGGCATCGGTTTCGCCATGCCCATCAGCCGCGCCGTCCCCTTGCTCGAGTACGAGCGCACGGGCGGCGCCGCTCGCCAACCGAGTCATCCCGGCTTCCGAACCCTGTTTCTTTCCGGGCGCTTCATGCGCGCCCTCGAGTTGCCGGGCGGGTCGGGTTATCTGGTGGCGGAGATTGCGGCGGGTTCGGCCGCCGCCCAGGCCGGCCTTCGCGGCGCGCAACGCGAAATCGTTCTCGGGAATTACGTGATTCCGTGGGGCGGCGACTTCATCACCCACGTCGATGGACGCGCGGTCACTCACCGCCGCGTGTTGAGCCAATCGCTCTCGCTCAAACACGGCGGCGACACTCTCCAGCTCATCATCATTCGCAACGGCGAAAAGCAGACCATCGACATCAAGCTGCAATCGAAAAACGCCCTGTTGCTCTAACCTGAAACTTCAAATTTCGCGCTACCCGGAGATTCACAACTGCTACCAATAGATCGATCGGACTTTCACCCACCCGAGCCGCGCCGCCGCGGGGCTGTGAAAAATTGGGGACTGTACCGAGCGCCGACCGAATCAGTTCCATTGAATCAGCAATTTCGTCTGGCGCGAAGTGGACTGTCCCCCATTTTTTCACAGCCCCGTGGCGGCGCGGCTCGGCGAACCCTTCGACCAAGTTTCTCCCCTGAACGATCAGGCCCAGCCGGTGGCGCCACCAGCCTAGCCGGCTCATTCAGACAAGAAACTTGGTAGTACGATTGAATTTCGAACAGGCGCGCGTCCCCGGTAGCGACCGGCACTCTTGCCGGTCCCAGCCCCCAGTCGAGACAAGCTCTCAGCTTGTCTCTCAATCTTCTCCATCGCCATCCAACGGCACCGGTTCCCAATGGGGCAGGTCTCCAGGCCTGCCCTTCCTCAACCCGCCCAATTGAAGTTTCAGGTTAGACCCTTTGCACCAGGCCGGCCGGCTTACTCTTGCACATCCGGATCGACGAAGGGTTGGAGCCGCCGGCTGCGGCTGGGGTGGCGCAGCTTGCGAAGCGCCTTCGCTTCGATCTGCCGAATTCTCTCTCTCGTCACGAGAAAGCGCTGGCCCACTTCCTCCAGCGTATGCTCGTTGCCGTCCTCCAGCCCAAAACGCATCTGGATGACCTTCTCTTCGCGGGGGCTCAGTGATTGCAACACTTGAGAGGTCTGCGCCCGCAGGTTGAGGTTGATGACGGCGTCGGCGGGGGAAACCTGATGCTGGTCCTCAATGAAGTCGCCTAGGTGCGACTCCTCCTCTTCTCCCACCGGCGTCTCAATCGAAATCGGCTCCTGCGCCACCTTCATCACCTTGCGGACTTTAGGAACCGAGACTCCCATCTTGGCGGCGATTTCTTCACTGCTCGGCTCGCGCCCCAGCTCTTGTACCAGCGATCGCGATGTGCGGATCACCTTATTGATCGTTTCGATCATGTGAACAGGGATGCGAATGGTGCGCGCTTGATCGGCAATGGCTCGCGTGATAGCCTGCCGGATCCACCAGGTGGCATACGTCGAAAACTTGTATCCGCGCTGGTATTCGAACTTATCCACCGCCTTCATTAACCCGAGGTTGCCTTCCTGGATCAAATCGAGGAATTGCAGCCCTCGGTTGACGTATCGTTTGGCGATCGAAACCACCAAACGCAGGTTCGCCTCGACCAATTCACGCTTGGCGATCTCGGCTTGCACTTGGCTTTTGCGAATCACCCGCAGCGTCGTGCGAAGTTCGGCGGATTCCGCGCCCGACTCGTCCTCCATGCGGTGCGTCTGCTGCTCTAAGTCACGGATTTCGTTCTTGATCCGGTTCGCGTCCTCGCCTCGGGTGCGCACGAGCTGTTCGAGTTCGCGACGGCGTTGCGCCAGCGGTCCGTCCAGGGCCTTGAGCGCATCGACAACTTTTTGGATTTCCGCGATCAGTCGATCTTGCTCGTTGTTGGTGAGGTCAAGGGATCGGATCTTTTGCGACATCCGCACGCGAGTCCGACCCAACTCCATCTGGAGATGCCGCGTTTCGGCGGGCTTTTGCCGGTGCGGTATCCCCATCAACTTGCGCCGCGCGGTCTCGGCCGTCTTCTGCATCCGCTCCACATCGTTGATCGTCTCGATGAAGTTCCTTGTCTGGCTGCTGAGAAACTGCTCGTTGACGTCCTCGAAGTTCAGCGAGATGATGTCGCGAATCGTGCGATTGCCCGCTTCCAACTCGTCCCGCACCAGAACCAAGTTATGCGTCGCCAACGGAGATCGAGCCAACGTTTTATGAACACGGCGACACCCTCGCTCGATGCGTTTCGCGATGACCACTTCGCCCTCGCGCGTCAGCAACGGCGCGGCGCCCATCTCGCGTAAATAAACACGAACCGTGTCGGTCGTCTTGGATTCGCTTTCGGCCGCGACACTCAGATCGGGGCCGCTGTCGGCGGGTTGGGCGTCCGCGTCCGGACTCTCTTCCGCGGCGGGTACTTCTTCGAGGGTTTCGAGCTGTCGGGCGTCGTAATCGTTGAGCAGACGGTCCACCGGGCTGGCGCCGCGCATGCCTTTTCGGGTGTCGTTGTCTACGGCCAAACAGATTCCTCGGCTTTCCTTCGCCCTAGCTTCGGATCAAACGCGGACCTCGCCCCTCTTTAGTCAGGCGCGGTTACAGCCGCCACTCGATCCATGGGTTGAACGGACCACCAATCGCTACTACACAGGCCGACACGGTAAGGAGAGCGCCGACAGCAAGGGAACAGACCGTTGCGTAAACTTCTTCAGACGACCCCACCATCGAAGCTTTTTCATTCTACAACAACACATAGCGCGAGCAGTCTCCGAAAAGGGCCAAGGCATGGTACGGAAGGAATGCTCCACTCGGGGAAAGTGCTTAGCCCTCGTAAACTGAGCGGTCAACCGGGGTGGTAGTCCTATGGCTCCCCACGCGCATAGTTTCATAAACCCGTCTCGGCGGCGAAAGTTGCGCACCGCCGAACCGCCGCCGAACCCCCCGCCGCCGTTTCATGGCTTGGTCCTGTTCGGTCACATGGAACGACCGCCGACAGAGGATATAATGATTCTGACCCTGATCCGCGAAACCAGAGGTGCCGCCGTGAGTTTCTCCGAATCCGAACACTTGATGATGACCCGCCGACAGCTTTTCGGCCGCGCCAGTACAGGGATCGGCGTTGCCGCGCTCAGCTCGTTGCTCAACCCCGATCTTTTCGCCGCGCCTCGTCAAGACCCCATGGGACGCGCCATTAATCCCGCCACCGGCGGTCTCGCCGAATTGCCTCACTTCGCGGCGAAAGCGAAACGCGTCATCTTCCTGCATCAATCCGGCGCGCCTTCGCAGATCGACCTATTCGACTACAAACCCAAACTCAAGCGGTTTCACGGTTCCGAGTTGCCCGATTCGATTCGCCAAGGCCAACGCATTACCGGCATGACCTCGGGGCAAGACTCGCTCCCCATCGCTTCGTCCATCTTCCCGTTCACTCGGCAAGGACAAAGCGGCACGTACCTGAGCGAGCTGCTTCCGCATCACGGCAAGATTGTCGACGACATCGCCCTCGTCAAGACCGTTCATACCGACGCCATCAATCACGACCCGGCGATTACCTTCATTCAGACCGGCAGTCAGCAGCCGGGGCGTCCCAGCATGGGCGCTTGGTTGAGCTACGGACTCGGCACCGAGAATCAGGACTTGCCCAGCTACGTTGTTCTCGTGTCGCAGAAAACGGCGAAGAACGCCGCCCAGCCTTTGTTCTCGCGTTTGTGGGGCAGCGCCTTTTTGCCGTCGCGCTACCAGGGCGTCAAGTTTCGCAGCGGCGGCGACCCGGTCTTGCATCTCTCCGATCCTCCCGGCATGGACCGCAAGTCACGTCGCCGCATGTTGGACGGGCTGGCGAAGCTCAACCAAATCAAGGCCGAGGCTTTCGGCGATCCGGAAATCAACACCCGCATCGCGCAATACGAAATGGCCTATCGGATGCAATCGTCGGTGCCCGGTCTGATGGATCTATCGAACGAACCCGAGCACATCTTCGACCTCTACGGGCCCGATTCCCGCAAGCCCGGCACCTATGCCGCCAACTGCTTGCTCGCTCGCCGGCTCGCCGAGCGCGACGTCCGCTTCGTTCAGCTCTATATGCGCGGATGGGATCAACACGGCGACCTGCCCCGTGATATCGGCCTACAATGCCGGGCGACCGATCAAGCCTCGGCGGCGCTCATTCTCGACTTGAAACAGCGCGGCATGCTCGACGACACGCTGGTCGTGTGGGGCGGCGAATTCGGGCGCACCGTCTATTGCCAAGGGACCCTCACCGAGACCAACTACGGGCGCGACCATCACCCCCGCTGTTTCACGATGTGGATGGCCGGCGGCGGCATCAAGCCCGGCGTCAGCCTCGGACAGACCGACGACTATTCCTACAACATCGTCGAGGAGCCGGTCCACATTCACGACCTACAGGCGACCATCCTGCACTGCCTCGGCATCGACCACAAGAAACTCACCTTCAAGTTCCAAGGCCGCCACTTCCGATTGACCGACATACACGGCAACGTGGTCGAGAAGATCCTAACCTGAAACTTCAAAATTCGAGCTACCCGGAGATTCACAACCGCTACCACTAGATCGGACTTTCACCCACCCGAGCCGCGGCGGCGCGGTCCCGGCGAACCCTTCGACCAAGTTTCTCCCCTCAACGAGCCGGTGCCGCCGGTGGCGCCACTAGCCTGATCCCGATGCACTGGAGCAGCTCTCCAACCCGTGCACATCCCCGGTCCCAGTGGGGCAGGTCTCCAGGCCTGCCCGGCCACCCGCCCGCCGCGCCGGGCGCCCATACTCGAACCCCCGTGATTAATACCGGCCCTGGGCGCAAGCCCAGGGAACCCCACCAAACCAATCCCTCCCCCTCGGTTCACGGCTAACGGCCAACGGCCAACGCCACACGAAATCCATCACGTCCGTTTCAAAAAAACTACGTCTTCCATATCAACAACTTAGAAAAACCAACCCCCGCGAAACCCACAACCCCAACGTATCCTATGACCGGGCAACAAGCCCCAGGAGAAATCGCATGTCTACAACAGAAAAAATTCGCGCCAATCGCGAAAACGCCAAGAAATCAACCGGCCCCAAAACCGACAGCGGAAAAACCCGCTCATCCCAAAACGCTCTCAAACACGGCCTGCTGGCAAACGACGCCGTCTTACCCGGCGAAGACCCCGCCGACTTCGATCAACATCTCACTTCCTTCGAGGACACCTATCTCCCCAGAAACCGTGTCGAAAAGGAAATCGTCCGCCAAATCGCCGACGTCTCCTGGAGAATGCAACGGCTCTCCCGCATCGAAACCGCCGTCATCGCCGCCGGCATCGAAAACTCCCGTCGCATCGACAACGACACCAGCCCCATGCCGGAAGACCGCCAAGAGCGAACCCACATCCTAGGCTGGGCCATGCTCACAAGGACTAAACTCCTCAACAACCTAGCCCGCTATGACGGCCATCTCAGCCGCCGTTTCTTCCGCGGCGTCGAGCTAATGATCGACATCCGCCGCGAAGAGCGCCAACTCCGCGAAGCCCTCGAAGCCAAAAACAACCAAGCCAACGCCACCACCCCGGTTCCCGAGTACTACTTCCCCGACGAAGAGCCGGCAGCCCCCCATCCAACCGCCATCGGCTTCCGCGGCCAAGCCCAGTGGGGCAGGTCTCCAGACCTGCCCGGCAAGCCGCGAAAGAACCCCAGGGTCGCCAAAAAAAGTAGGCTCGCAACTCCCCAAAGTCAAAAAATACAAAACGAACCCAAGGTCAACCTAACGTCATATATAGCAACGCGGTACGAGGCAATCGAAGCCCGCCCAATAACCGCCGAATCGAGAAGAACCTAAGCGAAAACCACCCCCGAGGAATCGCAAGGCCTCGACGGAGACTTCAAGAAAGGAAAAATACCCCGACAACCCACTCGCCGACACCGCCGGAAATGCTCTGACGCCCACCGGCAGCCAAACCATGCACAAGCAAACGCTCGTAGTGTCTCTTCCGCCCGCCCCTCGAGCACCGACGGTGTGCCACATGGCAAGAGGGCAAGGGCGGCGGGAAGCTCGCGCCCGTCCCTCGGCCCGCCTGACGGATCATTTTCATGGCGGTGCGAGGAATCCCTGGACACACTGAAACGATCACGTACCCCGGCGACACGTGGTTCAGCAACACGTACCCCGGCGAGGACTTCGCTACCCTAGAGGCTTCCCGTGCCCTGGGACTCCACTCGATGAAACGATGGCACTATCGCGACTCCGATCCCGCGGCGGCCGATCAACTCCAAGCCGAGCTGAAGATCGGCCCGCTCGCCGCGCGGCTGTTGACGCAACGGGCCGTCCGCACTCCCGAGGACGCCGATCGCTTCCTGAACCCGCGACTCGCGAACCTTCACGACCCCTATCGCATGCTCGGCATGCGCGCCGCCATCGAGCGTTTGCGGGCGGCCATCGCCAACGATGAAGGCATTCTGATTTACGGCGACTATGATGTCGACGGCACCAGCGCGGTCGTCGTGTTGAGGGCCGCGATCGAGCTCGCCGGCGGCGCCGCCGAGTTTCATGTGCCTCATCGCGTGCATGACGGCTACGGCATGCGAGCCGACGTCATCGAGCAAGCCGCTCGCGACAATGTTCGGCTCCTGATCAGCGTCGATACGGGGATTCGCGAAACGGCCGTCGTCGAGCGGGCGACCCAACTGGGTATTGACTCGATCGTCACCGATCACCACTTGCCCGACGCGGCGGTTCCTCGGGCGTTGGCCGTGCTCAACCCCAACCAGCCCGGCTGCGAGTATCCCGACAAGAGTCTGTGCGGCGTCGGCGTCGCTTTCAAATTGGCGCAGGCGCTTCTAGGGGAATTGGGATGGCCCGAGGCGAAGCTGACGCGGGTCGTCGAGTCGCTGTTAAAGCTCGTCGCGATCGGCACCATTGCCGATGTGGTTCCGCTGATCGGGGAGAACCGCGTTTTCACTAAGCTGGGTCTCGAAGGCTTGCGCGACCCTCGCAACCTCGGCCTCAAGGCCCTGCTCGACACGGCCGGCTTCTCGGCCGCGAAGCCGCCCGGCGCCGGGTCGGTGGCTTTCCGCGTCGCGCCCCGCATCAACGCCGCCGGGCGCATGGATACAGCCCGAGAAGTTGTCGAGCTGTTTACGACGCGCGAACCCGCCCGAGCCGCCGAGATCGCCGCCAAGCTCAACACGCTGAATACCGAGCGACAGCAAACCGAACAAGCCATCCTGCGCGAAATCATCGAGCGCCTCGAAAAGATCCCGCCGCCCGACGAGTTGCCCGTGATTGTCGAGGCGGGCGAGGGTTGGCACGCCGGGGTCATCGGAATCGTCGCGAGCCGCGTGGTCGAGCGCTTTCATCGTCCGACGTTGGTGTTGAGCGCGAACGCCGCCGAGGGAACCGCGACCGGCTCGGCCCGAAGTATTCCGGCCTTTCACATGCTGGAAGCGCTGGAATCGACGGCCGACCTTTTCGAGCGCTTTGGGGGCCATCGCCAGGCGGCCGGCTGCACGCTGGCGATTGAGCGGGTCCCGGAATTGCGCGGCCGCCTTAACGAATACGGTCGCGGGGTTCTCAAAGCGGAAGACTTCGTTCCGACGCTGCAGCTTGACGCCGAACTGGAGTTTTCGTCGATCAACGACCCCACGATGGCGGAGTTGGCGCGGCTGGCGCCTCACGGCCTGGCCAATCCCTCGCCACGCTTTTCGACGGCGAATCTCCAGCTGGCCGGCGACCCGCGCATTGTGAAGGAAAAGCACCTGAAGTTGTTTCTTTCGTCGGCGGGCAAATCGATGAGCGCGATCGGCTGGCGTATGGCCGAGCGCGGCCGCGGTCTGAAGCGCGACACGCGGATCGCCGCGGCCTATTCGATTGAGCCCGATACCTACTACGGAGGCTGGCAGCTTGTGTTGGATGATTTCCGCGAAGCGGCGGGCTGAGGGCCTTGGCGCTTCTTACGTGGATTCAACGAAGTCGGAGACATCCATGGCGTAGAGAGCCGGTTTGCCTTCGCGGTCGGTGACATAGTAGACCCATTTACTGTCGGGAGAAAAGACGGGTTCCGGGCAGGCCGCGAAGGGGTCATGCGTTTTCGAACCGGCGACGGGGTAGGGCTTACAACTTGCGGCGTGTTCGCCGACAGTGATCTCCCTTCCTAATTTCGGGAAGAGAAGATAGATGTTCGGCCCGGCCACGCTGCGGCTGGCGCCGACGATCGCCGAGCCGTCCGGATTCGGGCTGAGCCACCCGAATTTCGAACAGCGAGAAAGAGTGCGCTCACGGCCGGTCTTGGGGTCGACGCAGCGGATTTCGGCTCGTCGGTTCGAACGATCGGGGAAAAACGCGTAACAGACTTCGCGGCCTGAAGGCGACCAGTAGGCATGGCCGATTTGCTCGTCGCCCCGCCGCGGCCGTAGGTTTCTCTTGTAATCGCCGTCGAACGAGACATAGCGCAGCCGGCCGTCCACACGATCCCAGGGACCCTCGCGGGCATAGAGCAAGTCGGACGAGCGAGGCCGAAAGCGCGGATGGCTCAGCCAATGATCTTCCTCGATCACGGTATGGGCTTTCTTTCGCCCGATCTCGATAATCTGAATGCGACAGCGCGGGCGGCGTTCAAACTGGGCCTCGAAACCGTCGACCTGGTGGCCGGCACGCATCTCGACAAGCGCCGCGAAGCGCTCGTCACGCGACACCGAAAGATGTCCGCTGGGGCGCCAACCGTCGGGCGAGCGGTAAAGGACGCGCCCGCGTCCGCCGCGCGCGGAGGCCTCGAATAGAGAATCCCGTTGCAAATAGAAGAAATGGCGTCCGCGGCGATCGAGGACCGGGGAATAGGCATGCACGCCGCCACCGTCGGTGAGCTGCACCATGTCGCCGTCGGGAAGATTCAGGCGGTAGATTTGGCGGCTTCCCGAGCGCTCCGAGACGACCAGCAGAAAGGAATGATTGCGCTCGATCAAACGGTGATGATAGTGAGGCAGGTGGTGCAGGATCGACGGATCGGTAAAGCGAACCACATCCCGCCCGGTCAGAGGGTCTTCGATCTCTACTCTTTCCGAAGCAATCTTGAGGCCGCGGCGGGCCGGCGTGACGACGGCGGCGGGTAGAGGGGTGGTCGCGGCGAGAAAAGCCCTGCGAGTCCATCGACTCATCGAATAGTCATGGTAGCATCAGGCCCTCGGCGCATCCGCTTGGAGCCGAGGCCTGATTTGTAACATGAATGGACGAGTGAGCCGGGCAAGCCGCGGCAACAAGGCACCGCTGCTATGTTTTATCCTGTTCACAGCGGATGAGACTTTCTCCGAACATCCGGTTTCGGGAGGTGATGACCGTGCGCCTGCTTCGGCGGCTTCCATTCTTATTCTGTTTCGGGCTCATGTCGGCGATGCCGGCGGCCGCGACGGATCTCCTATTTGTGTTCGGCGAGGGCGACACAGTCGCGATCCACGACGCCGACACCTTCGCGTTGCTCGGAACGCCGACGGTGGGCGCCGGCGCCTCGCGGGCCTTTGTGATTCCCGATCCGGCGGATCCCGACAAGCTTTTGAAGATCGTTGTTCTCACGGAAAGCACCGTCGCCGTTCTCGGTCCCGCGCCGCCGTTTCCGATGCTGGGCGTCAGTCAACTGGCGGGAGGCGTGGCCGATCCGAGGGCTGATGCGGTACTCACGCCCGATGCCTCGCGATTGCTGGTGCTTGCGGGAAGCACCGTCCATGTGATTGACACGGCAAGTCCGGGAGCGCCGGCGCCCCTTTCTCTGACATTGCAGAGCGAAGCGACCGGCATTGCGGTGCGGATCGATGGGGAGCGAGCTTACATCGCAAGAGCCGACGCCACGACGCTGCGTCTTTTGAGCCTGGCGTCCGATCCGCCGCAATTTCTAGGCGGACCACCCGATCTTCCGGCCGAGCCTCTGGGACTCGTCGCGGCTCCAAACGGCTTCGCGATCTATGCTCTGGCGCACGACTTCCTGTTCGAGATCGATCCGTTCACGAACAAAATCACGGCGGAAATCGAGACCCTCGAACCGGCGGCCGCTGCTTTTCAATTTGACCCCGACGGGCCCGTGGAAACGGCGTTTTTTCAGCAGGAAAACTCGATCGTCACCTACTCGATGCTCGATCGAAAGGCGGGCGATGCGTTCTTTACGACCAGCGACGTCGTGGAATCGCTCTCCCCGGGTCAGGGCTTGACCATGTGTTGACGGAATTCAAAGGAAGGATTTTCACGATCGATCGGAATACCCGGGCGCAGCTGCCCCTCGATAACCCCGAGACGGGGTTCCCATTCAGCGGGACGGCGGTGGACATCGCGCTGGGCGCGGGCGAGCAAAGTCTCTACATTGCGTTCCGTGATCCCGCGTCGATTGTTCGCATGGACGCGGCGGGGACGACGATTCTCAATAGTTGGGACCTTCCCGCCGCCCCGCTCGGCATTGACGTGCCGGCACTGCCGGGCGATACCGCGACCAGTCTGGAGATTTATGGCGGCGACCAGCAGCTGGGCGAGCTTGGGACGCCTTTCGCCGGGCCGCTGGCGGTGCGGGTTCGCGGGGCTGACCGGCGACCGGTGATGGGCCAAGCCGTCGAGTTCAGCAGTGACGAGCCGAACGTGACTTTCAACCCGGCTTCCGCTATCAGCGACGCGCGGGGTGTGGCCCACACGCGTGCGACTCCGGGAACCGACGAACCCTTCGAGGCGGTTGCCCTGGTCGAGCCTCTTGACGAGGAAGTAACGTTTCAGCTCAACACCGCGCCGGCGGTCCGCGAGGGCTTGATCAAGATCGACGGCGACTACCAATACATCCTCAAAAACAAGCCGTTCCCGTTCCCGCTGATCGTCGAAGCGAGAGAAAAAGGCGTGCCGCTGGAAGGCGTCGACCTGATGATCAGCAGCACCAGCGGTTTCGGCCTGGTGAGTTGCCCCGCCATGGCGACCACCGGCCCCGATGGCAGAGCGTCGATCCAATGCGATGCCGTTAACGCGGGCGGCAAGTTGCCGCTCACCATTCAAGTCGAGGATGAGCGTGGTCGCGAGCTCGGCGACCCGTTTCATGCGGTTGTTGTGCCCGATGAAACCGATTTGCCCGTGCAAATCGTTCGCTTCAGCAAAAGCAGTTTGAGCGGGGTGGTCGGAGAACGTATTCCCAATGCGATGGTGTTTCAAGTCGCCAGTGGAAAAGGGCAGGCGATGGACAACCTGGGCATCCGCTTTGAAACCGACGGCGACATTACCTTCGATCCGCCCGTGGCGCCGACGGATTCGCTGGGCGTGGCCCGCGCCGACGCCATTCTGGGCTGCGATGGGGGAGGGGAAGTTCTTCCTATCGCGCAAGCCACCGATAAACTCGAATCGTCGGAAGTTGGCTACACCACAACGATCGGCCCCGCCGCCGCTCTTACGAAAACCGGCGGAGACGGCCAGAGCGGCGCTCCCGGCGATCAGCTGCCGCAACCCCTTCAGGCGGTCGTAACCGATGTCTGCGGCACGGCGGTGGGCGGGCAAGCGGTGATTTGGGACGTGCAGCCGCCCGGATCGGCGGAGCTGCTCGGCAACTTTTCAACCACCAACCCGGCCGGGCAACTCTCGACGCGCGTGAAACTCGGCAATACCGCCGCGCGCATCTTGGTGAACGCCCGAGTCGGCGCCGTTGCGACGACGTTTCGGGTAACGGCGAACGTTGCTCCGACTCAAATCCTGATTGTGGAAGGTGACGGCCAAAGTGTCGGCCGAGGCCGACAGGCCCGCATTCCGCTCACGGTCGAAACGCGCAACAGCGACGGCGCGCCTTCCGGCGGCGTGCCGGTCGACTTCGCGATCGTTGGCGGCTCCGGCACGCTGACCAGCGCGCGGGTCGTAACCGGGTCTAACGGTCGAGCTTCGACGAACATCATAGGCGGCGCCGAATTGGGAGTCGTCGTTGTCGAGGCGCGCGCGCTCGACCTGCTCGTTCAGTTCCGGCTACAGGTTGTCGAGCAAGTCCCCGCGGTTCCGTTCGGCGGGTTTGTCAACGGCGCGAGTTTCCGAGGCGGCCTGGTGCCGGGCAGTCTGGGCTCGATCTTCGGAACAGGATTGACGCGGGACCTAGACGGCGTAGAGGCGGCGCCGACCGCGCCTTTCCCGACGACTCTGGGCGGCGTGCGCGTCTACGTCGCGGGTCACGCCGCCCCGATGGTTTCGATCGCCAACGTCAACGGCGTGGAACAGCTTAATTTCCAAGTGCCCTTCGAGGTCCCCGCGCCGTCGAGCGACGTGGCGGTGATGATTGACAACAACGGGGCAACCGCGACCTTCAACAACATTCAGACGTTGGCCGCTCAGCCGGGAATTTTCCAATACTTCCTCGATCCCAACTTGCTGGCGGCGGCCCTGCACGCGGACTTTTCCGTGGTCACACCCTCGAACCCCGCCCGGCCCGGCGAGGTGATCTTGCTGTTCGTCACCGGACTGGGGCCGACAAGTCCGGCGGTGGGAACGAATGTTCCCGGTCCCATACCGCCCGCGGTGACCGTCAACGACCCCTTGGTCCTCGTCGCCGGCGTGGAGGCGGAAGTGTTGGGCAGCTTTTACGCGCCAAAGTTGTCCACCGCTTACCAGATCAACTTCCGTATCCCGATCATTCTGCCGAGCGGTAACGCCATACTCCAAGTCTCGATAGTCGGCGCGGAGAGTCAGGAGTCGCTGATTCCGATCGGGGAGTGACCACGCCGGGCTTCGGCATGGCGGGGCGGGTCGCCGCCGATCCTCTCGATTCCGAGGCCCGGCGCTCGCCCGCGGCGGGCGGTTGGGCGGGAAACGCGGCGTGTTACAATGAGCGTCTTTCGCGGGGACAGCCTTTTCGATCGGCGGCTCGCGAGTTCCTAGGAGACGACGGCGGGCCACGACCCGCCGCTCTTTTTTGCGGCCTCGAAGCCGATCCGTCAAGTCAAGATCATGCGCTGGAGCCGGCTCTTCATTCCCACCCTTCGCGACACGCCTTCGGAAGCCGAGGCGCCGAGCCATCAACTGCTGCTGCGGGCGGGCTACATTCGTCAACTGGCCGCGGGCATCTATAGCTATCTCTTCCTGGCCCAGCGTTCCTTGTTGAAGATCGAGCGCATCGTCCGCGAGGAAATGGACGCCATCGGGGCGCAAGAATTTCATCTGCCCGAGATGCACCCGGCCGAAGTATGGCGCGAGAGCGGTCGTTGGGAGACGATGGGCCACGACATGTTCCGCCTCAAGGACCGCTGGGGACGCGACCTCTGCCTGGGCATGACCGAGGAAGAGGTCATGACGACGATCGCTCGAGGCGAGCTGCGCAGCTATAAGCAGTTGCCGCAGCTTTGGTATCAGATCCAGGTGAAGTTTCGCGACGAACCGCGGCCCAGGTCGGGCCTGATGCGGATGCGGCGCTTCACGATGAAAGATTCGTACTCGTTCGACATCGATGCCGAGGGTTTGGAAGAGAGCTACAAGAAGCACCACGGCGCTTATTGCCGCATCTTTTCGCGCAGCGGCTTGCGCTATCTTGCCGTCGAGGCGCACTCGGGCGCGATGGGAGGCAGCAAATCGCACGAGTTCGTCCTGCCCTCCGGCGCCGGCGAAGAGGTGGTGGCGGTCTGCGGCGGTTGCGGCTACGCGGCCAACCTCGAGACAGCGGATTCCAAACCAAAAGCACCCGCCGTGGAAGACCCGGCCGGCGAGGGCTCGCCGGAGGAGTTCGAGACCCCGGGGAAAAAGACGATCGCTGAAGTGGCGGGCTTCGACGGGCTTCCCGCGGCGTCGCACATCAAGAGCCTTGTCATGGTTGTTCCCGGCGATGCGGGCGACAAGCCCGTGCTGCTGCTGCTGCGTGGTGATCACCAGCTCAACGAGGCCAAGCTGTCAACCCTTGTTTCTTCCACCGAAGCGCGTCCGGCGCACCCCGAAGAAGTTCAGGAATGGTTCGGGGCCGAGGTCGGCTCGATCGGCCCCGTGGGCGTATCGAATATGGAAATCATCGCCGACCGCGCGCTCGAGGGTCGGCGCAACCTCATCGCGGGAGCCAATCGCCAAGACCGGCATCTCAAGAACGTCACGCCGGGCCGCGACTTCGAGGCGCGTTTCGAGGACCTGCGCGAAGTCGAGGCCGGCGACGGCTGTCCACAATGCGGCGAGCCGCTGGAGCTTACCAAGTGCATCGAGGTCGGCCACATCTTCCAACTTGGCTATAAGTACTCCGAGTCGATGGGTTTGCGCGTGCTCGACAAAAACGGCAAGGAAGTCGCCCCGATCATGGGCTCTTACGGCATCGGTATCGAACGCATCTTGACCGGCGCTATCGAACAGAACCATGACGAAGCCGGCATGGCGCTGCCCGTGTCGATCGCGCCTTTCGAGGTCGTCATCACGCCGGTGAACCTCAAGAACGACGAGCAACGCGAGGCCGCCGAGAAGCTCTACGCCGAATGCCGCGAACTCGGACTCGACGTCTTGCTCGACGACCGCGCCGAGCGTGCCGGAGTCAAGTTCAAGGATGCCGAACTGGTCGGAATCCCCTTCCGCATCACCGTTGGAAGGAAGATTACCGAAGGCCTGGTGGAACTCTCCGAGCGCTCGACACGTCTATCGACCGATGTTACACTCGAAGAAGCTGCCGACAGCGTTCAGCGCAAGGTCCGAGCAGCCCTTCCCGCGGCTTCCTAGACCGCTTTCTTCAGTCCTATCATCTCCTGCCGGCCGGCGGCTCAACACGACCTGATGCCTCGTAAGAAACGGTCTCGCGGCTCCGGGAAGCGGGGTCGAATTTCGTCCGCGGCGAGGCGCGTCGGTCGCTTCGCCAAAACTCCTTTCGGTAAGGTGATCGCGGCATTGATGCTGATCGCCGTCATCGCCGGGGGCGCGACTTTCAGCCATTTCTACTGGAAATACGCCAAGGTGATCGACGCCAAGCTGGCGCACGGGCCTTTCAATCGAACCTCGAAAATTCTGGCCGCGCCGCAGGCCATCTACGTTGGCGACGAGATTGCGCCGGAAGAAGTCCTTTCGCTGTTGCGCAAGGCCGGGTATTCGGAATCGCGGCACAACCGCATCGGGCATTTCCTGCGCAAGCCGGACAGCGTGGAGATCTATCCCGGCGGAATGTCGTATTTCCGCCAAGAGCCGGCCGTGCTGTACTTCGACGAGACAGCCGTGACGAGGATCGTTTCGCTCAGCGACAACAACCCCCAAACCGTCTATGAACTCGAGCCCGAGTTGATCACGAATTTGTTCGATCAAGAGCGGTCGAAGCGACGGATCTTGACTTACGAAGAGATCCCGCAAGTGCTTGTCGACGCTGTCGTCGCGATCGAAGACCACCGCTTTTTCGATCACCTCGGTTTCGATTTTATCCGCACCGCGAAAGCCGCCTATGACGGTTTTGTCGTCGAAGGCCGTCGCCCGCGCGGAACTTCGACGCTGACCCAGCAACTCGCCCGAGGCTTCTTCCTCACTCCGGAACAGACCTATACGCGGAAGCTGGCCGAGCTGATGATCGCGCTACAACTGGAAGCGCGGCTGAGCAAGGAGAAGATCCTCGAGCTGTACATCAACCAGATCAACCTGGGCCGGCGCGGCAGTTTCAACGTGCTGGGGATGGGCGAGGCGGCGCGGGCTTACTTCGACAAGGACACTCGTGAATTGACGTTGGCCGAAGCGGCCTTGCTGGCGGGGTTGATCCAGCGGCCCAGCTATTTGAACCCCTACCGCCATCCCGAGCGCGCCGCGAACCGGCGCGGCAGCGTACTGCGGGCGATGTTGCGCGACGAAGTCATCACCCAAGCCGAGTTCGAGCAGGCCGACCAAGAGGAACTGCAATTGGCGATCGGCAAGATCGAATCCAGCGCGGCGCCCTATTTCGTGGACCTGGTGAACGATCAACTCCAGGATTGGTTCACCTCCGACGAACTGATCACCGAGTCCTACTGGGTCTACACAACCCTCGACGTCGAGCTGCAAAAAGCGGCCGTGGAGGCCGTGCGAGTCGGCATGGCGGAGGTCGACGAACGGGTCGCCAGGCAGAAACGTTTCCGCGGCCAAGAGCCCCCCAAAGCGCAGGTGGCGCTGGTCGCCTTGGACCCGACGACGGGCGAGGTCAAGGCCGTCGTGGGCGGGCGAAACTACGGGCTGAGCCAGCTCAACCGGGTGCTCGCCAAACGGCAACCCGGCTCGGCTTTCAAGCCCTTCGTCTACGCCGCGGCCGTTGGCACCGCGATCGAGGATGAGTTTATCGACGACGAATACGAAGAGGGTTGGGAAGACGGCGAGGCCGAGGACGCCGACAGCGAACTAGAACAGGACGGCAAGCTTGTCCCGGTTCTCCACGAAGGGTTCGCCCCGAAACTCGTCTTGACGCCGATTTCAACCGTCGACGACGTGCCGACGACTTTCCACTTCGACAACCAATATTACGAGCCCTCGAATTTCGCCAACAAGATCTACGGCGAAGTCACGCTGCGCCAGGCGCTCTATAAGTCGATGAATATCGCCACCGTGAAAGTTGGCGAGTTGGTGGGTTTCGACCGCGTGGCCGAGATAGCGCGGCGGGTGGGGCTGGGCGAGAACATTCTCGCGACGCCGGCAATATCGCTGGGCGCCTACGAAGCAACGCCGCTCGAAATCGCCGGGGCTTACACATCGCTGGCGAACGGCGGCGAGATGATGACGCCCTACTTCGTGCGCAGTGTCCGCGACCGCACCGGCTCGCCGCTGGTGCGCAACCGCCCCGAGGGCAAGCAAGTGCTCGATCCGCGCGTCGCCTACGTCGTCACGCACATGCTCGAGGACGTGATCCGGCGGGGCACCGCCGTGCGCGTTCGCGGCATGGGTTTCACGGAACCGGCCGCCGGCAAGACGGGGACCGACGATGACGGCTGGTTCGTCGGTTTCACCTCGAACCTGCTCTGCATCGTGTGGGTGGGTTTCGACGACAATGTCGACCTCAAGGTGGAAGGTTCGAAATCGGCGCTGCCGATCTGGACGGAGTTCATGAAGCGCGCCCATGAGTTGCGCGAATATCGCCATCCCGAGCCCTTTGAGCCGGTCGAGGGGATCGTCACTCTCGGCGTCGATCCGGTGACCCAGGAAATCGCGACCTACCAATGCCCCGAGCGACGCACGGAAGTTTTCATCGCCGGTTCCCAGCCGATGCAATATTGCCGCCTGCACGGCGTTCGCGGCCGCCGCACCCTGCTGGCCACCAATGTCGCGGGATGGGACAATTCACCGCGGCGCAGGCCGGCGGAGGAGCCCGAAGTCGCGTGGGCAGGCGACCGTACGGGCTCCGGCCGAACGGGCCGCGCGCGAGGCCCGCTATCGGGACGCCCCACGAGTCCTCCCGAGCAAGCTCCCAAACAAAAAAAGGGCCTCTTCGGCCGCTTAATCGACTTATTCCGCTAGAGGCCCGTTCTCTTCCGAGGCAGTGCCCCGGATCAGTTCTTCATCGAATCGAGGAATTCGGCGTTGCTGCGGGTCTTGCCCATGCGGTCGAGCAGCAACTCGATTGATTCGATCGTTCCCAACGGGCTGAGCACTTTCCGCAGCACCCAAACTCGATTGAGATCCTCTTTCGACAGCAACAGCTCTTCCTTGCGCGTGCCGCTGCGATGAATGTCGAAGGAAGGAAATACGCGCTTGTCGGCCAACTTGCGGTCGAGGTGGATCTCCATGTTGCCGGTGCCTTTGAACTCTTCAAAGATCACGTCATCCATGCGGCTGCCGGTGTCGATGAGCGCCGTTGCCATGATGGTCAACGAGCCGCCTTCCTCAATGTTGCGGGCCGCGCCGAAAAAGCGTTTGGGCCGCTGCAGGGCGTTGGAATCGACGCCGCCCGACAGCACTTTCCCCGACGAGGGCACGATCGTGTTGTAGGCGCGGGCCAGGCGCGTAATCGAGTCGAGAAGGATGACGACGTCTCGTTTGTGTTCCACCAGCCGCTTGGCCTTTTCGATGACCATCTCAGCCACCTGCACATGGCGAACGTAAGGCTCGTCAAAGGTCGAGCTGACGACTTCGCCCTTCACCGAACGCTGCATGTCGGTAACTTCTTCGGGCCGCTCGTCGATCAGCAAGACGATCAAATCCACCTCGGGATGGTTGGCCGTGATCGAGTTGGCAATCGACTGTAACAGCATGGTCTTGCCGGTTCGCGGGGGTGAAACGATCAGTCCGCGCTGCCCCATGCCGATCGGAGCGAGCAAATCCATGACCCGGCCGCTGAGGTTTTCCTTCGTGGTCTCGAGCTTGAACGGCTGGTCGGGGTGCAACGGCGTCAGGTTGTCGAAGAAAATCTTCTTCTTCGACTGGTCGGGCGATTCGAAATTGACCGCCTCCACTTTGACGAGCGCGAAGTACTTTTCACTATCCTTGGGCGGCCGCACCTGGCCGGAGACGGTGTCGCCAGTGCGCAGGTCAAAGCGCCGGATTTGGGTCGAGGAAACGTAAATGTCGTCGGGGCCGGGCAGGTAATTGTAGTCGGGAGACCGCAAGAACCCGAATCCCTCCGGCAAGGTTTCCAGAACCCCTTCTCCGAAGATCAGACCTTCTTTTTCGGCTTGTGCCTGCAAAATCTTGAAAATCAGCTCTTGCTTGCGCAGACCGCTCACGCCGGCGATGTTCAAGTCACGGGCGATGGTCGTCAGTTCGGTGATATTGTTGTGCTTCAGTTCGGAAATCGTCATGAAAACAATTCGGGCGAGAGGAGGGAGACAACCGAGGTTGTAAAGGGGGAGACAGCCCGGAACCGACTGCTGCATTCAGAATACCTCAGGCCGCATCAGGGTGCAAGGAGAAGTCTTGTCTCATGCAAGATGAGCCTGAACGAGGAGTTTGTTTCTCACACAAGATGAGCCTGCAGGATCGGGGAGTGGGCATGCTGGGGATTGACTATCCAAGTGCAAAACGCCGGCAAGTTGAATCCGCAACAGATCCGGCAGTTTCTCCACTCCAGCCAGGAGATTCGATTCAAAGGCAAAGGGCGGGCCGAGATTTACGCTTGGGTGGCGCGCACGCTTGGCCGGCACGGCTACAGCCGCCAGAACCGCGCCGACAAAGGGCTGCTGCGGCAGTATCTGGTCAAGATGACCGGACTGAGCCGGGCGCAAATCACGCGGCTGATCCAGCAGTACCGGCAGGGCGGAGAACTCCAACCCGCCCGCTACCGGCGGCATCGCTTTGCCCGCAAGTACACGCCCGCCGACGTCGAACTGCTGGCGGCGGTGGACGAGGCCCACGAAACCCTCAGCGGCCCGGCCACGCGCAAGATCCTCGAGCGGGAATACCAGCAGTACCAGCAGCGCGAATACGAGCGGTTGGCGGGGATCTCGGTGGCCCAGATCTATCGCCTGCGGCGGCGCAGTGCCTACCGCCGGCGGCGGCTGCATTTCACCAAGACCCGGCCCACAGCGGTGTCGATCGGCGAGCGGCGCCGGCCCGACCCGCAAGGCCGACCCGGCTTTCTGCGAGTGGATACGGTGCATCAAGGGGATCGCGATGGCGTCAAGGGCGTCTACCACATCAATGCCGTGGATGAAGTCACCCAGTGGCAAGTGGTCGGCGCCACAGCCGCGATCAGTGAAGCCTGGCTGGAGCCGTTGCTGAAAGCCATGATCGAGCAGTTTCCCTTTCGTATCCGCGGCTTCCATTCCGACAACGGCAGCGAGTTCCTCAATCGCACGGTGGAGAAGTTATTGAACAAGCTGCTGATCGAACAGACCAAGTCGCGTCCGCGGCACTCCAATGACAACGGCTTGGTGGAATCGAAAAACGGCGCGGTGATCCGCAAACACATGGGATATACGCACATCGCGGCGCCGCACGCGGGGCGCATCCAGCGCTTCTACCAACAGCACTTCAATCCCTATTTGAATTTCCACCGGCCCTGCGGACAGCCCGAGATCAAGACCGACGCCAAAGGCAAGCAGAAGCGGGTGTATCGCCACTACCAGACGCCTTGGGAATCTTTCGAGCAGTTGCCCGAGGCCGCCGGCTACCTCAAGCCAGGGCACACGCTTGAGGCTCTGGGCCGCATTGCCCAGGCGGAAAGCGACACTGCGGCGGCGCGCCGGATGCAGCGAGCCAAACACAAGCTGTTTGCCAGTTTCCGGTCCGCGAACACGCCGTGCTGAACAGCAGGAAGAGGGCTGTGGAAATGGCGGGCGGTGGAAAACGAGGAAAACCAAAACCAGGTTTCCCTTCGTTTCCCACCGCCCTTGGAAATCGCTCCGCGATTCCCACATTCCCACAACCCCGACGACGATTCTCCCCTTCCCAAATCAAAACCAAAAAACCAGAAAGGAGCCCCAGCTACTCAAAAAGCCCCAACCCCCGTCTTCAGGCTCATCCTTCGATGAGAAAATGCTGGAGACGGCCGGCGGTCCGGGTTGTTGCTTGGTTTCGTCGATGAAACCGCGGCAGGTTGTAATGACTCGTTGAATGTCGGCGGATGCGGGCTCGAGTTCCGCGAATTTCACGAGATCGCAGTGCTCGAGGAATTGCCGCAACAAGTTTCGCTGACCCGCGTCCAAGCGGTCGTCTTTTCGTAGGTCGAGAAGGAATTCCTCGGTCGTGCTTTCGGGAGCACGTAGGGCGAATCGGTCTTCGATGTAGTGCCGCAGGATGTTCGAGAGGCGCAAGTAGAAGAGCTTGTAATCGCCGGCTTCGACCAGCCGATCGGTCAACAAGTTTTCCAACGCCCGGTAGGCCGTCTCGTGCGCGAGCGGCGGCGGCGCGGCGGTCTCGGCGTTGGCTCGGCGGCGGCGCCAAAAGTAGATTCCACCGATCAGAAGGGCGACAATCGCCCCGCCGGCAACCCAGTAGACCCATGGCGGCCAACCCGGTAGATCCAACGGGCCGGAAGCCTCTTTGATATCGGGGGCTGTGTGCGTCGGGGGGTCGTCGCCCGACGCCCCGGGATCGGCCGGCGGCGTGGGCAGAACCGACGTAACGAGAATGGGGATCGGCTCGGTTTCGATCGTGATTTCGGTATCGGTAGAGGCGTCGTCGACCTTTCGGGGAAAGCGAACCGACATCGCGGGAATGGTGTAGTCGCCGGGCAAGAACGGTTCGAGAACGTAGGTGCGGTCTTCGGCGACGCGACCGTCTTCGAGAAGCTTTGGCGAGCCGCCGCGGGTTTCGATGACGCGGAATTCTCCGAGGTTTTCCTCGGGAGATGGAAACTCGACGGAACGGTCTTCGGGCGAGGAGGCTTCAAGGAGCAGGTCGATGCGGTCGGCGACGGTCAGTTCCGAGCGGCTTACTCGGATTCGCACCGATGCAGTTTCGGTTTCGTAGGTCTTCTCGATTGGGGTACGTGGCGAGGATTGGGTCTCGCTCGATGAGGCGCAGCCGATTAGGAAAACACTCGCGAAGACCAACGCAGGCGCCCCGCGCGGCGAAAAAATGGGGGACAGTCCGCTTCGCGCCGATGAAGCCTTCGAACCGGACGAACGTTTTCGGTTCGCGCTCGGGACAGTCCCCAATTTTTCGCACGGCAGCAACCGTGCTTCGGAGGTGCAACGCCAAGCAGGCCGAAGCGCGTGCGCTTCTCGACATGCGCTGCGGGCTCGTGACCCCTCACTTGCGTTCGGGGCTCTGTTTTTGCGTTTCGAATGGGTCACAGGGGGGGCTACAACTTCTTCTCGCGACGGCGGAAAAAAGCCGTCAAGTCGCGGACGTAATCTCGGCCTGTCACGATCCGGATTGCATCCACGCCGCTTGCTCGGAACAGCTCGGACAGGCGGTCTTCGCGTTCGCGGGCCAGGGCTTTCCAGCGCCGGCGGACTTCGGCGTTTCCGGCATCCACGACCATCGTTTCGCCCGTCTCGGCGTCTTCCAACTCGACCAGCCCAACCGGCGGCAGGCTTTGCTCGCGCGGGTCGTTCAACGAAACGGCGATTAAGTCGTGCCGCCTTGCGACGATGCGCAGGGGCTTTTCGTATCCCTCGGCCAGAAAGTCGGAGACGAGAAAGACGACCGCTCGTCGATGAGTTATGCGGCCCAGATAGTCGAGCGCTTGGGCGATGTCGGTGCGGCGTCGGCGGGGCTCGAAATTCAGCAGCTCGCGAATCAACCGCAGCACATGCGAGACGCCCTTGGCGGGCGGGATGTAGAGTTCGATGATGTCGGTGAAGACGATCAGCCCGACCTTGTCGTTGTTCTTGATGGCGGAAAACGAGAGCAGCGCGCAGAGTTCGGCGGCGACTTCGTTCTTGCGCTTTTCGCGGCTGCCGAAACTTCCCGAGGCCGACAAGTCAACTACGAAAAACACGGTCAGCTCGCGCTCCTCGACGTAGCGCTTGACGTAGGGTTGACCGGTGCGCGCCGTCACGTTCCAATCGATGGAGCGGATTTCGTCGCCCGGCGCATACTCGCGGACTTCGTCGAACTCCATCCCGCGGCCCTTGAAAACGCTGTGATACTCCCCGGCAAGAACGTCGTTGACGGCCTTGTTGGTATAGATCTCGATGAAGCGGATTTTCTTGGCCAGTTCCTTGGGGATCATGGAACTTCCACGGTGTCGAAGATCTGTTGCACTATGTCCTCGGAGGTCTTCTCTTCCGCCTCGGCCTCGTAGCTGACGATGACGCGGTGGCGCAATACGTCGGGACCGATGGTCTTGACGTCCTGCGGGCTGACATAGCCGCGGCCTTCGAGGAAGGCCTGCGCCTTGGCCGCCATGGCGAGAAAGATTGTCGCGCGAGGGGAGGCGCCGTAGCGCAACAGGTCGGCGATATCGAGCCCGTAGGCGGCCGGGTCGCGAGTGGCCTCGACAACGTTGACGATGTATTCCTCGATCTTGTCGTCCATGTAGATTTCATCGATGAGCGAGCGCAGCCGGACGATGTCGGCGGGATCGAGAACTTTCTCGACTTCAGTGTCGGGCGCCGAGCGCGCCATGCGCCTGAGGATTTCGCGTTCCTCGGCCTTGCTCGGATATGTGACCTTGAGCTTCAGCATGAAGCGATCGATCTGGGCCTCGGGCAGCGGATAGGTCCCCTCTTGCTCGATGGGGTTTTGGGTAGCCAAGACCATGAAGGGCGCGGGCAGCGGATAGCTCTCATCGCCGATGGTGACTTGGCGCTCTTGCATGGCCTCGAGCAGGGCGCTCTGGACTTTCGCCGGCGCGCGGTTGATTTCGTCGGCGAGAACGATGTTGGCGAAGATCGGGCCTTTGCGCGTGGAGAAATCGCCGTCCTTGGGGTTGTAGATCAGCGTGCCCAGCAGGTCGGCGGGCAGCAGGTCGGGCGTGAACTGGATGCGTTGAAAATCGGCGTCGATGGTTTTGGCGAGAGTCGTCACGGAAAGCGTTTTGGCCAGCCCGGGCACGCCTTCGATCAGAACGTGTTGATTCGAGAGCAGGGCTAAGAGCAGGCGGTCGCTCAAGTAGCGCTGCCCGACGATGACGCGCCCGACGGCTTCGCGGAGCTTCGAAAGCAGGACGTGCTCTTTCTGGATTTTCTCGGCGATTTGTTGAACGTCAACCGACACGGTGGTAAATTGTCTCCCGTAAACGAAGGTCGCTTAGAAGGCTGATTAGGATTCAGAGCAACCATTTTACCTTGTCTGTCCGCCGGAAGACCGTTGGCTTGGTCGCGCACCGAGCGCAATGGTTCGAGCGAACAGCGACGCCCCCAAACCGAGCCGCGCGCGTTAGCAAGCGGTATGCGATGAGGCTGTCGCCGACGAAGTAAGGTGGCGGGAGCGTGCTGTTCGGTCACGGGAGGCGTGGTTCTTCGTGCTGGAGAAACACGGCTGGGCTGAGGTTGTTCGGTGGGGGCGATGGGCTGGGGCGGTTTGTTGGGATCATCACTTTGGGTGCCTCTGAAGCCGTCTCATCGCATACCGCTTGCTAACGCGCGCGGCTCGGTTTGGAGTCCCGCTACAATCTTGGGGGAGTTTGTCATGCGTTATTGTTTGCTCTGCTTGCTTTCGCTCTCGTCGGTGTTCTTGCTACCGATTGGATGCTCGTCCGGACCGGTTGACCAGGTGGATGAGACCGGCTCGGAAGAGCTACGCGCGACGCACCGGCCCTCGGTGCCCGGCGTGCACGGCCTCGTTTCGGCCGGCCACCCGTTGGCCTCGATGGCGGGCATGCGGGTTCTGCTCAAGGGCGGCAATGCCGTCGATGCGTCGATTGCCGTTCTGGCCACGCTCAATGTGGTTCGTCCGCAAATGTCGGGGGCGGGGGGCAATGGTTTTTTCACGATTCATGACAAGCCTTCGGGGAACGTCTATTCGCTCAACGCCACCGGCGCGGCGCCCCAAGCATTAGATGCCTCTCAGCTCACCGAAGACGAACTCTACAAAGGAATCAAGGCAGGCGTCGTCCCGGGGCTGCTGGGCGGTTGGATCACCGTGCTCGACCGCTTCGGGACGATGAGTCTCGCCGAACTTCTCGAACCCGCCATCGATTACGCCGAAAACGGCCACCCCATCGAGCTGTCGGTCACCGCGGCGATCGCCGATTCCCAAGAGATCTTCGAGAAGTTCGCTTCGAGCCGCGGCGTGTTTCTGCCCGACGGGCGAGTCCCGGAACCGAACGCGCGCTTCACCATGCCCGGGCTGGCCGCGACGTTCAAGAAGCTCGCCGAGGCCGAGCAGCAGGCGCTCCAGCGCGGCCGGTCGCGCTCCGCGGCGCTGCAGGCGGCCTTTGATCGTTTCTATCGCGGCGATATCGCGCGGCAGATCGTTGCTTTCTACAAAGAACACGACGGATTGTTTACCGCCGCCGACTTGGCCGCCTACGAGCCGATTTGGGCCGAGCCGGTTCACACGAAATATCGCGGTTACGACGTCTACAGCAGTCCCTCGACCTCGCGCGGCGGGCTTGAGGTTACCATGCAGCTCAACTGCATCGAGGGGTTTGACGTCGCCCGGCTGGGCCACAATAGCGCCGAGTTGCTGCACCTAGTGAGCGAGTGCATCAAGGTCGTCAAAGCCGACGTTTATCGCTACACCGCCGATCCGGCGACCACCGAGATGCCTGTGGCGGGGATGCTGTCGAAAGACTACGCCGCCCTGCGCCGCGAATTGATCAGTCCCGACGCCGTGATGGCCTTCCCGGAGGCCGGTTCCCCGCCGGGCGCCCCTGAAACCGAGACAGCGAGCGTCTACCGGGCTCGCTTCCCCGAACAGATCGACCCCGCCGGGCACACCGACAGCTTTTCGATCGTCGACGCCGAGGGCAACGCCGTAGCCTGCACGCCGACCCACGGCAGCCTATTCGGGACCGGCGTCGTGGTCGGCGATACCGGGCTGACCTTCAACAACGGCACGAGAGTCGGCTCGACCGCGCCCTACTCCGATCACGTCAACTACGCTCGCGGCGGGCAGATTGCGCTGCTCAACAACTCGCCGATTATCGTTTTGAAAGACGGACGGTTTGTGCTCGCCATCGGAACTCCGGGCGGGGAGACGATCGGACAAACGCAGTTTCAGGCTCTACTCAACGTGCTCGATTTCGGTATGGGGATTCAAGAGGCCGTCGCCGCCCCACGCATCGCGCTCGCCGCCGACCCGAATTTCTACAAGTCGGGTTCGGCGATTGCGCTGCAGGCCGAAGGGCGAATCTCCGCTGAAGTCACCCGAAAGCTCGAGGCCATGGGCCATGTCGTCGAACGCGTCGACGGCTACGCTTTCGGCAGCATGCAAGGGATTCTCGCGGATCTGGAAAAAGGAACCCTCGCGGCCGGCGCGGATCCTCGACGCGTCGCCTATGCCGTGGGTTGGTAGGCGTCGAAAGGCTCTTCGATGAACAAGTGCATCGCGCTCGTCGGACTCACGATCCTTGGTAGCCTGACCGGTTTCCGGGCCGCGGCCCAACAAGCCGGCGCGACAAGGGCCGCGGGATAAAATTCAGGCCGGGCTATCTTTATTGGGATACCATTCGGCTGAAAGTGCGGAAAGGGCTGCCGGTGACGTTGCGTGTCGAGGACTAGAGACCGGGTCCCGACGCGGCGTGAGCGCACGAGCCTCCAGGCCTGCCGCGGCACGCCGCCGCCGGCGCGCCCCTTAGGGGCCGTGAAAAAATCGGGTGCAGTCCACTTCGCGCCGGATGCGCGTACTGATTCAATGGAACTTATTCGGTCGGCGCTCGGTACAGTCCCCATTTTTTCACAGCCCCTGACCCTCGCGGCTCGGTTTGGGGACTACGTCTCGGTGGGATTCAGGACGACCTTGACGGCTTCGCCGGACTCGAGCAGTTCGACCGCCTGCCCGAATTCGCCGAGAGGCAGTTGATGCGTGATCAATTGCGCGGCGGGCAAGGTGCCGGCTTCGAGAAGGCGCACGACTTTTGGAAACGCCGTTTGTTGGATGAACGACCCGAAGATCGTCAATTCGCGTCGCGAGATGTCGAATTGATTCACAGCCGGCGAGGCATGCTGATCCATGCCGAATAGGATCACCCTTGCGCCCGGGCAGGCGGCTTCGAGTGCCTGTGCCAGGCAACGGCCGACGGCGTCCACGATGATGGCGGCACCGCCCCCGGAGATAGAGCGAATCGCTTCGACGGCTTCGGGCCCGGTGACATCGATCACCTCGTCCGCGCCACACTCCTTGGCCTTGCCCGCCCGATACGGCGAGGGTTCGACGACGATAATCGACCCCGCCCCGGCCGCCCGAAACAACAACAGGAAGAGCAAGCCGATCGGCCCGGCACCGAAGATCGCCACACTTTCGCCGGGCTGCACCGAGGCTTTCTCAAAGGCGTGCAAGACGCATGTGAGCGGCTCAACCAGGGCCGCTTGCTCGACCGGCACCTCGGCGCTGATCTTGTGCAATGCCCGGGCGGGCGCCAAATTGTAGGCCGCCAAGCCGCCGTTGAGAAAAATGCCGAGGGTCGTCATGTTCTCGCAAGCGTTGGTTCGGCCCATCCGGCAGGGCGGGCAGAGTCCGCAGATCAGGTTGGGGTCGACGATGACGCGGTCCCCTTTTTCAAGACCGCGCACGCCGTCGCCGGCGTCGAGCAAAGTAGCCACATATTCGTGGCCCAAGATAGCGCCGGGCGTCGCGGGGTGCCCGGGCGGGGTGTGCAGAATGTGGAGGTCGGTGCCGCAGATTCCAGCGCGGTCAACGCGCAGCAGAACTTCATCGTCTCCGGCGAGAGCGGGGATGGGCACGGCGTCGAGGCCCCAGCGGCCTTCTCCGTGGAAAACGACGGCTTGCATGGTGTCGGGCATGATGATTTTCCGCCGGGCGGCATCCGCGGCGATCCGCCAATCATAGCGCAACCCAAAACCACGTTTTGGCAAGGATCCTCGGCGCTTGACGGTTCCTCTATCGGGGGGGCGGGGAGAAGACATGTCGGGCTCGAAAGCCCGACACGGCTCGCCTGGAGGCGCGCGCCACGTCGGGGGCGACCGCCTGTAAAGCGATAGCCGCGATAGAATTAAGGGCCGGTGGTACCGCGAAACACTCCCGAGGCGATGGACCTTTCCCACGAGCGATTCTTCCTTACCGGCGGCACGGGTTTTGTCGGCGCTTGCTTGGCCAGGCGGCTGGTCGAGGCCGGAGCGGAGGTTCATCTGCTGGTGCGGGAAAGCGCGGACCGCGGGCGCCTGAAAGGCGTCGATGGAAAGCTCACATTTCACGTTGGCGATCTGACGGGCGCCGAACTCGAATCGATCGTCAAGGCGGTTCAGCCGACGGTGATTTACCATCTGGCGGTTCACGGGACCTATCCGTTTCAGACCGATGCCGATGAGACGATTCGCACGAATGTCTTTGGAACCTGGAATCTGTTGAAAGCCTGCGCGTCGATCGATTACAAGGTTTTCGTCAACGCGGGCAGCTCATCGGAATACGGCTCGAAACCCCACGCCATGCGCGAGACCGACGTGCTCGAGCCGAACAGCTACTACGCGGTGGCGAAATCGGCGCAGACATTGGTTTGCCGCCACACGGCGCGGATCGAGCAACGGCCCATCAATACCTTCCGCCTGTTTTCGGTGTACGGACCTTATGAGGAACCGACGAGGCTGGTACCCACGGTCGTGCGCCACTGTTTGGAGGGCCGTGCCCTGGAGATGGTTTCTCCGGGGACGGCGCGCGATTTTGTTTACGTCGACGATGTTGTCGACGCTTTCCTGCGCATTGAAAAGCTCGGTTCGCTGTGCGGCGAGGTGTTGAATATCGGCACGGGGTTGCAATCAACGGTAAAGGATATCGTGGAGGCCGCGGTCGCAGTCGCGGGAAAGGCCCCGCCGATTCGCTGGGGCGCGATGGATGCACGGCCCTGGGACACGGAGACTTGGGTCGCCGATTGCACCCAGACCAGACGCCTGCTCGAATGGACCGCGACGACGCAGCTCCCGGAGGGCATCGCCAAGACCGCGGCCTGGCACCGCGAGCAGCTCGCCGAAGCCGCCGCCAGGGGCCCGGCGTGAGCGCACCCGCTTCGACGCCTCCGCGCGGTGATGTCGAGGTCTTCAATCGTGACGCCGCGGAAAACCGCGGCTACGGCTACACCCTCGCCGATCAACTCAGCAGCCGTCTGGCCACCCGGCGCTCGACCGACGAAGTGCTTCGGCTGGGAGACTTTCGAGACTGTTCGTTGCTCGACGTGGGTTGCGGCGACGGCTACTACACCATTCGCTATTGGGACCGCGGACGGCCGAGCCGCATCACGGCGATTGACGCGGCTCCGGAAGCCCTGCGGGTCGCGAGAGAAGCGACTAAGCAGCGTTCCATAGTGTTTGCCGCGGCCGACGCGGCCTGCTTGCCCTATCGCGACGACAGTTTCGACGTCGTGCTCTTGCAAAGCATCCTGCACCATGCCGCGGAACCGGCGACGCTGGTCCGCGAGGCTTTTCGAGTTGCGCCGCGTGTCGTCATCCACGATCCGAACGGCAATAACTTGGGATTGAAGATTATTGAGAAGACATCACGCTATCACATCGAACACAATGAAAAGTCCTACCGCCCGCGCCGCTTGCGGCATTGGGTGAGAGAAGCGGGCGGCGTGGTAACCGCCGACGGCTTCGCCGGGTTCGTGCCGATGTTTTGTCCTGATTTCGTGGCGCAGGCGATGAAAGCGGTGGAGGGGCCGCTGGAAGCGGTGCCGTTGGCTCGAGCGCTGGGTTGCTCGGTCTACACGATGGCGGCCAAGCGGCGGTAGAGGAGCCGGCCGCGCGCGTCTTGCCGACGCGAAGATGGGGGACAGCCACCGATTTTCGCCTCGCAGGGGCATTAGAAATAGTGAAGTTGAATACGCAAAAATCGAATGGCAGTCCCCCATTTTCGCCGAGAACACTCTTGCCGCAGCCGGCGGGGCCGTCCCGGTTCCGCGGGCGTTTCCTGTCTGTTACGAAAGAGAGCTGATGCCGGCCGACCTTCCTCTTGCTCTTTCTCTCGCCGCCGTTGCGCGCCGTGCGCGGGCGCGCGTGGTACGCATGGCTCACGACGGCCGGACGCCGCACGTAGGGTCGGCGTTGTCGTGCGTGGATTTGCTGGTCGCGCTCTACTTCGCCCGCATGAAGAACGATCCGGAAAACCCTCGCGACCCCGCTCGCGACCGCTTCGTGTTGGGCAAGGGCCACGGCTGCATGGCGCACTACGCCGTGTTGGCCGAGCGCGGGTATTTCCCGGTGGAAGTGTTGAACGAGTACGCGCAAGAGGGCGGCCGGTTGGCCGAGCACCCTTCGCGCGACTGCGTGCCGGGGGTCGAAGTGGCCGCGGGATCGCTCGGCCATGGTCTGCCGATCGCGGCCGGTATGGCGCGCGCCGCGAAAATGCGGGACGAGGATCATCGTGTTTTCACCTTGCTGAGCGACGGGGAGTGCTACGAAGGGAGCGTTTGGGAAGCCGCTGTCTTCGCCGCCGTGAACCGGCTCGATAATTTGGTCTGCCTGATCGATTTCAATCGCTGGTCGGCGATGAGCCGCACCGACACGGCTCTGGAACCGTTGGCGGTAAAGTGGACGGCCTTTGGCTGGGCGGCGTTGGAGGTGGACGGCCACAGCTTGCGCGAAATTCTTTCGGCGATGGAAGAGATTCCGGCCGTGCCGGGGCGTCCGACGGCGATCGTGGCGCGCACGGTGAAAGGGAAGGGCGTTTCCTTCATGGAGGACGATTTGGAATGGCACTACCGTCCGCCGAATGACGACGATTTGCGGCGGGCGCTCGTCGAGATCGAGGCGGGGGGCTAGGCGGCGTGCGAAACGCTTTCATCCGGGGATTGACCGCGCTCGCCGAGCGTGACGACCGCGTGGTGTTCCTGACGGGCGACCTCGGCTACAAGTTATTTGACAACTTCGCCGAGCGCTTTCCGGGCCGTTTCCTCAATGCCGGGGTGGCCGAGCAGAATATGGTCGGCGTCGCCGCGGGGTTGGCGCTCGAAGGCTTCCGGCCGTTTGTCTATTCGATTGCGACCTTCGCGACATTGCGTTGTTTGGAACAGATTCGCGACGATGTTTGTTACAACGGCCTTGCCGTTACGGTGGTGGGCGTCGGCGGCGGTTTCAGTTACGGCGCGAACGGGCCGACGCATCACGCCACCGAGGATCTCGCGGTGATGCGCGCGCTGCCGAATATGACGGTCGTCGCGCCGGGTGATCCGGTGGAGGCCGAGTTGGCGGTTGCCGCCCTGCCTGACGCCCCGAGCTATTTGCGGCTGGGACGGGCGGGCGATCCGGTGGTCCACCAATCGCCGCCGGAGTTCAGCGTCGGCCGGGCGATCACGGTGCGCGAGGGCGATGACTGCGCCTTGCTTTCCACCGGCGGGATGTTGCCGACAGCAGTGAAAGCGGCCGAGTTGTTGACGGGACGCGGCATTGCCGCGCGGGTGGTGAGCATGCACACGGTCAAGCCGCTCGATGAAGATGCCCTTGAGAAGGCATCTCATACGCGCCTAACGGTTACGATCGAAGAACATAGCCGCGTGGGAGGTTTCGGTTCCGCGGTGGGTGAATGGATGGCGGCCGGCAATGGCGCCGGCACGCTTCTTGCGATTGCCGCCGAAGACGCTTTCGCCAACGATGTGGGCGACGCCGATTCGCTGCGGCGGCGAAACGGACTGGACGCCGAATCGATCGCGCGCCGGGTGGCCGGGGCCTTGTGAAAAAATGGGGGACAGTCCACTTCGCGCCGGCGAAGCTTGTTCATTGAGTGGAACTTGTTCGTCCGGCGCTTGGGACAGTCCCCAATTTTTCACAAGGCCCGAGCGACACGGGTAGAAGGGAAAGCAAAGTTTGCTGACCGATCGCTACATCTCGATTGTGATTGCTTGCTACCGCGATGCCGGCAACGTCGAGGAGATGTATCGCCGCCTGACCGAGGCGATGACCCACGTCTCGCCGCATTACGAGTTGATTTGGGTCAACGACAACAGTCCCGACAACGCCGAGGAACTGTTGAAAGCGCTCGCCGCGCGTGATGAAAGGGTGACGGTCATCTCGCACAGCCGCAACTTCGGTTCGCAAATGGCCTTCACCAGCGGCATGGAACAGTCGCTCGGCGAAGCGGTCATTCTCATGGACGGTGATTTGCAAGACCCGCCCGAGGTTATCCCCAACCTGGTGCGGGAATGGCTCAAGGGCTTCGACGTGGTCTACGGCGTCCGGACGCGGCGCAAGGAGAACCCGCTCACCGAGGCGGCGCGAAAGCTCTTCTACCGCGTCTATCGTAGGCTCTCTTACATCGACATGCCGCTCGACGCCGGCGACTTTTCGCTGATGACCAGGCGCGTGGTCGAAAGTGTTCTCGCCATGCCCGAGCGCGATCGCTTTTTGCGAGGGCTCAGAAGCTGGGTCGGCTACCGCCAGACAGGCGTTTCCTATGTAAGGGCCGAGCGCTTCGCCGGCGAGTCGACGAACTCTTTTCTCGACAATTTGCGTTGGGCCAAGCGGGGGGTCTTTTCGTTTTCCTATCAGCCGCTGGAGATGATTTCGACGCTGGCCTTCTTCGTCACTTTGCTGGCCGGCGCGGCGATCGTGCTCTACATCATTCGCTATTTCGCCAATCCCGACGCCCCGGCCGGCTTCATGACATTGCTGACCGCGATTCTGTTTCTCGGCGCCGTGCAGCTATTCAGCTTGAGCATCATCGCCGAGTATCTGGGACGGGTTTTCGAGGAAGTCAAGCAGCGTCCGCGCTTCATCGTGCGGGCGATCATCAACGATCACCGCACCCAAACCGAAGGCTCCGAAGGCGAACCGATACACGTCTTGCGACAAGGAGGCGATAGCTGATTCGTGGCGGAGACGAACACCACCCCCAATTCGACCGACCAGAAAAAACGCCTGCGGGAACTGGGCTGGTGGTACCAGGATTTCGAACTACCCTCGGGCGTGCGTACCGGCGCGGGCAAAGCACCCTCCTATCGTCCCGAGGAACGCTGGCGCGTCATCGAACCCTTTGTCCCCCCGGACCTAGCGGGCAAATCGGTGCTTGATGTCGGGGGCAATGCCGGGTACTTCTCGATTCAAATGAAACTACGCGGCGCGGGGCGTTGTGTCTTACTCGAACCCTATGAGGAGTTCGTGAACCAGGCCGACTACGCCGCCGAGGCTTTTGGCGTGGAGTTGGAAATCGTCAACGAAGACGTTCACACCTATTGCCTGACAACGGAAGAGCGCTTCGACTACGTCTTGTTCCTGGGCCTTTTCTATCACCTCAAATATCCAGGAATCGTGCTCGACCGGCTGGCGGAAATGACGAAGGAGCGGATCTACTTTCACTCCTATTCGGTGGGGGACGAAGACCGCCCGAACTTTGAGCCGCCCGAGGGGGCCGAGGCAAGCGATACAGAAATCGCCGACCCGGCCTTTCCACACATGAAGTTCATTGAGGGGCTTTATAACGACGACCCGACGAATTGGTGGTTCCCCTCCCACACGGCGCTGGAGCCGATGATGCGCAGCGCCGGTATCGAAGTCGTGGCGCGGCCACATAATCAGGTGCTGGTCGGACGCCCCGATCGTCCCCTGGGCAAGACGGTCTATCCCAAGCTGGTCTTCCCGAATTACGCCAAGCCGGGCGGCCCTCTTCACCCCGGCCCGCAACGCGTCGACCCTGAACTATGGGAGCGGCTTCTGCGCGGCCTTGATCCCGAAAGCGACGTCGAAGACGGGGAATCGGGCTCGTGAAGATCACTATCGACACTGCGGCCCGTACGCTGGTCACGGACGAGGGCCCGGATGCGGTTACCTACGACCTTTACAGCAAGGAAGCTTTCGAGTTGCTCTCCGAGCAATGGCTGCGGGTCGGCTGGAGCCTGGAATACTATTTCACGTTTTCGTGGATGGGCCTTCCGATCGTTCAGCTTCCCGAAGACTTGCTGCGCTTACAGGAAGTACTTTTCGAGTTGCGGCCCGAGGTGATCGTCGAGACCGGCGTTTACCGCGGCGGTTCGCTGATGTTTCTGGCGACGCTGTGCAAGGCACTGGGCAGCGGCCGCGTCGTGGGGGTCGATATCGAAATTCCGAAAGAGGTACGAAGCGCCGTCGAGCAACACGCTCTGGCTCCCTGGATTACGTTGATTGAAGGCGATTCGGCCGCGGCTCCGGTGGTTAATCAGGTCGCCAAACAGGCGGAGGGAGCCGGCTCCGTGCTGGTGATTCTCGATTCGAATCACACGAAAGAGCACGTGAGAAAGGAATTGGCGGCCTACGCCGATTTCGTCACGCCGGGGTCGTATCTCGTCGTCACCGACGGCGTGATGAAAGACCTGGCCGATATTCCGGGAGGCGATGCGAGTTGGGCGGAAGATAACCCCGGCTCGGCCGCTCGCGACTTTCTTGCCGCGAACGACGAGTTTGAACAGGTTGAACCCGCGCGGCCGGTCGCCGAAGGCGGCGTCGGCGAGACGCCGACCTATTGGCCCGGTGCCTGGCTGCGCAAGAGAGCGTAGTCGGATTCCGTCGATCGGCGAGATTGAGGTTCCGCCTTCGGCTCCACCCCAGGCTATATTCCCGCCGCCGCTTCGCGGCTGAGGCTGTTCGTGAGTCCTCGAGCGACAACGTAAGCGGTGCAATTGAGGGGCGGAAGAGGCCGCGGGCTCTCCACCTCGCTACATCAGCTGTTGTTTCTTGGTAATCCCAGCCCGGCGCGAATGTCGGTGTAGACATCCTCGATCGGCCGGCCGGCGTCGACTCGCAGCAATAAATGCTTCCTTTCATAGAAAGCAAGCAGCGGCTGGGTTTGGCTGTGGTACTCGGCAAGTCGTGTCTTGAGCACTTCGGGATTGTCATCCGCCCGCTTGGTGAAGCCCGCGCCCTCGCCGAGGCCCGCGCGGCGCATCACTCGTTGGTAGACGACATCGTCGGGGAGATCCAGATAGATGACGCGGTCGATGTCCCAGTTCCGAAACAGATACTCGGCCTGGGGCGGTGTGCGCGGGAAACCGTCGAGCACAAAACCGTAGTTCCAGTCGTGCTCCTCCAGCCGCGCGCGAAGAACGGGCTCGATGACCTCGTCGGAAACGAGCAACCCTTGGTCCGCGATTTTTTGTACCCGCGCTCCCAGTTTCGTGTGATGAGCGACGTGCCGCCGCAGGATATCACCGATCGAGATGTGAACGAAGTCGAACTCTTCGCAAAGAAGCCCGCTTTGCGTGCCTTTGCCCGAGCCCTGGGGTCCGAAGATGATGTACTTGTCCATAATGTCCGAACGGAGTGCCGGTTCACGCTGCCGCGGCGGCGTTCTCGGATCGCGTTCTCGCTCAGCGCCCATCTCCGCTGATTGCGAAGAAGAGCGGTTACCGAGTCAGTATACGAAAGGGTGCCGGGGCGTGGCTCGCGCCGACTCGGCCTTTCAGAGCCTTGAGGCTCCTGCCTGGTTGTTATCATTATTTGGACATGAGGGGTTTCGTTTTCGGGTTATGTTTGACCCTACTGCCTTCGGCCTGGGCCCAGGAAGGCCCTCCGAGTAAATATGTCGGCGGCTCCAACCACCCGGCTATCGGTAATCCGGAAGCCATCGCCGCCGGCGCGAAGCTGTGGGCGCTCTCCTGCGCCGGGTGCCACGGGCCCGACGGCTCGGGCGGCCGCGGACCCAACTTGGTGCGGCGACCCCTGTGGCATCCGCTTAGCGACGAAAGAATTTTCAATGTGATTCGCAACGGTCTGCCCGGCGCCGATATGCCCGCGACCAATCTCTCCGAAGAGGAGACCTGGCGACTCGTCGCTTTCTTGCACGCCCTCATTGGTCCCGCGGCCGAAAACCCCACGCCCGGCAACGCCCAAGCCGGCGCCGATGTCTTTTGGGGCGACAAGGCGGGCTGCTCCGCGTGCCACGCGATTCACGGCCAAGGCGGACGCATGGGGCCCGATCTGACGAACATCGGCGGGGTGCGGCCGCTTGCCATCATCAAGGAATCAGTACTTAATCCTTCAAGGGAAATCGACCGGCTGGGCCAGGAGGGCGTCACCGTAACGTTTGCAAACGGTTCGGTCATCGAGGGCGTCGCGCGCAATCGCAACAACTATTCGCTGCAAGTCATCGACCAAGAGGGTAAATTGCATTTGATCTCGATGCGCGACGTGGAACAAATCGATCTGCTCGACCGCTCGCCTATGCCCGGCGACTATGAGGGCCGTCTGTCCGACGAAGAGCTTGAAAACCTATTCGCCTACCTGGCCGGCCGGAGTTCACGGCCCGCCAGGGAGGCCAAGCCTCGGGAGACCGAGCAATGACCGGCCGTTGGATCTTGGCTTTCGCGCTGTGTGGGGTCGCCTCCGCGCAAGTGACCTACAAAGACATTCTCCGGGGACCGGGGAAGGACTGGCTGACCTACGCCGGCAGCTACAACGGCTGGCGGCACAGCCCGCTCAAGCAAATCACGCCCGAAAACGCCGGGTCGATGGTCGCGAAGTGGGTCTACCACGTGCCGAAAGCCCAAGGGCTGCGCGCGACGCCGCTTGTCCACGGAGGCGTGATGTACGTCACCAGCGTGAACACGGTCTTTGCTCTCGACGCCCGGACCGGCCAGCTGATCTGGAGCTACTTCGATCCGCGAGCCGAGAAGCACGGCGTCAACCGCGGCGTGGCCCTTCTCGGTGACCGCGTCTATTTCTGCACCACCGACAACTATCTCACCGCGCTCGACCGGCGAACCGGCGGCGTGCTATTCAGCAAGCAATACGCAAGCGTCGACGACGGCGCAACCTCGACCGCGGCTCCGCTCGTTGTTAAGGACAAGGTGATCGTCGGCAACACGGGCGGCGACAGCGGCGTACGGGGCTTTATCGCGGCTCTTTCGGCCGAGACCGGGGAGATCCTCTGGCGCACCTACACCATTCCCGCGAAGGGCGAGCCGGGATCTGAAACCTGGGGCGACATGATCGAGTGGGGCGGCGGCGCGGCTTGGCTCTCCGGCACGTTCGACCCCGAGCTCAACACCCTCTATTGGACGACCGGCAACGCTTGGCCGGACTTCAACCCGAGAGTGCGGCCGGGCGACAATCTCTACACGTCGTCGTTGCTCGCGCTCGATCCGGAAACGGGCAAGCGCAAGTGGCACTTCCAATTCACGCCCCACGACACACACGATTGGGATGCTCAGAGCTGGCCCATTTTGGTTGATTTGCCCTGGGAAGGCCGCGAACGCAAGCTCGTGCTGCACGCGAATCGTAATGGTTTCTTTTATGTGCTGGATCGCGAAACAGGCGAATACTTGCGGGCTACGAAGTTGGTCGACAAACTAACCTGGGCCGAGGGAATCGGCGACGACGGCCGCCCGATCGTGATACCGGGCACCGACCCCACGCCTGAGGGCAACTGGGTGTGTCCCAGCGTCAAGGGCGCGACGAACTGGATGGGGCAGACCTATTTCCCGGCTACCGGCCTGCTCTATGTGCTCACGCTCGAGCAATGCGGCTTGTACACCACGTCGGAGCAAGAGCCGGTGCCGATGAAGAATTTTTCGGGCGGCGGCGCCACCGAGGAGGGTGGGCAGATCATTCTGCGCGCGATTGACCCCAAGACCGGCAAGCCTGCCTGGGAGTACCCGATGACCGGGCTTGGGCGCATGTGGAGCGGTACCGTATCGACGGCGACGGGCGTGCTTTTCTCGGGCGACGACGACGGGCAGTTGCTGGCGCTGGACGCAAGGACCGGCCACCACCTTTGGAATTTCAACATGGGCGAGCTGCTGACCGCATCGCCGATGACCTACGAAGTCGACGGCCGGCAATACGTAGCCATCGCCTCGGCCACGGCGGTCTTCGCCTTTGGGCTCTTCGAGGCGGCCGAGCCGATGGCGTTGCCGAAGATCACGAAGCGACCTTAGCGCGGGTCGGCTCAGCCTAATCCGCGGACGGCAAACCGAGTGGTTTTTTCGCCTTCTTCGCGGCCGGGCGTGAATTGAATCGCCGGAGCGGTGGAATGGAGTTGTTGCAACCAAATCAACCCGTCGAATGAGCCACTCCCTCCGCGGGTGACGAAGAAATCGACATCGCCGTCTTGATCGATGTCGTGGGCAACAAAGCCCACATAAGAACCCGCGGCTCGTCGAGAGATGTCATGACGCGTCCAGCTTTCGCCGGCTTCGCCCGGGTTCGCGAACCAAGCGATACGACCGGCGGGGTCGCCGGCTGTCACATCCGCTTCGTCTTCATCCGCCTTGTCTTTCGCGGAACTCTCGCCGCCGCGACTGCGACGATGACGTCGAGCGCCTTGTCGCCGTCAATGTCCGCGATTCCGAAGTCCGCCACGCGATCGGGTGCGATCGTCCCGAGCGAATGAATCGCCCAGGGCTGTGAAAGGTCGGCGGGCTGCTCGATCCACAGAAGCTCCGAGGCGTCGCCGGCACTCAAAGCGACAAGGTCAACGCGGCCGTCTTGATTGAGGTCGCCGGCGCCCAATCGAGAGCCGTCGGGTCTGGGGCCGCTCGGGCCTTCTTCACTCCAGAACTCCCGCGCGGCGAAGACGACTCCGCCGCCGGTTTCTCCCTCGGCGCCCGATTCCGCGGGCGTGTTTTCAAACCAAACCAGCGGCGGACCTTCGCTCAGGGCGGCAACCACATCAAGATCTCCGTCGGCGTCAAGATCGACCGGACGAGCGTTGACCGCCTGCCTGCCGGAGAGAAGAAGGTTTTCTCGCCAGCCGTCTCCATCGAGCGGGTCGGGGGGGAGAGTGAACCAGGAGATACCGGGGCCCGGGGCGTCGTGACTTGGATCGCGCCCCTCGCCTCCGTTGACCGCGAGAACTTCCGGACGCCCGTCGGCGTCGAAGTCGGCCAACGAGACACGGTCGAAAGAACCCCGTCCCGTCGTCGCGGGCGGAATGGTGCGTCCCCAGCGAAAACCGCGCACGGTACCCCCGGGATTTTCGAGATACAAGAGATGTCCGTCACGCGTTGCGACCACGGCGTCGTCGAAGCCGTCTCCATCGGCATCACCCACGGCGAGGTCGAGAGGCTGACGCACTTCCCTACCCTCGGCGAGCGATAGACGGAACCAGGTGTCGACGTCATCGGAACCGAAGACCACTCGAACATAACTACTCTCGCCGTGAATCGAGATCATGTCGAGAATGTCGTCGTGGTCAAGGTCGGCCATGTGAAGACCGTCTCCGCCCCTGATCGGGACCGTCCCGCCTAAGGTTTGGTCGTCGATCAGATGCTCTTGCCAGGAAATGTAGCGCCCGTCTTGCGTTTGCGCTTGCGTGAGGCTCCGGGCGACGGTATCGCCGTCAGCCTGGGGGCCGCAGGAGAGACACGCGAGGCTCGCAACGAGGCAGGAGAGGATGATTTTCAAGATTTGAGGTTTTCGCAAGAGGCGCTCTTTTCGTTAGTTTCAATCTAGCGACGGCATCGCGGGACCCGCAACCCGGCGGAGCGAACACTCTACCTTAGCCGACCGAGTTGGACGCCTTAGAACCTTTCGCCTATTTCAGGGGATCGGCTGGCGCCGCCAATTTCCCCAGACGAATTCCGCGGGCACGCCGGCACCACCAACTCGTTGCCGCAAAACGTCTACACTGACAAACGCATGAACACGTCGGAAGCTCCCTCGTCGTACCTACGGGCGACCTGGGGCTTAATCTTCGAAGCCTTGCTGACCTGGCACCGAGACAAGGTTTCGCGCCTTGCCGCCGCTCTTGCGTTCTACGCGTTGTTTTCGATGGCGCCCGCCTTGCTGATGATCATCGCGGTGGCCTCGGCGATGATCGGTGAATCGGCGGCGCGGCAGGAAACCCTGGCTTACCTGGAAGGCCTGATGGGGCCGGGTCGCGCGGCCTTCGTATTGTCCGTTGGGGAACGCGCCAACCGAGAACTTTCGGGCACGTTAGGAACACTAATCGGCGTGGGGGTGCTTCTCTTTGGGGCAACGGTTTTGTTCGCGGAGCTACGCAGCGCCCTGAACGATATCTGGAACGTCACGCATCCCCCCGGCAAGAGGAGGGCCCTCCTGCGTTACCTCACAAGCAGGCTGCTGGCTTTCCTGATGGTACTGAGCCTGGGCGGATTGCTCTCGGTCGCCGTCTCGGCCAACACCGCGCTGCACGCCGCCGGTGATCTGCTGGGGCGTTATTTCGAAGTGCCCGGTTTCCTGTTGCATCTCGGCGCCGTCCTGATCGTGTTCACTTTGATGACTTTTCTTTTCGCGGTCATTTTCAAGATATTGCCGGAAACCGATATTCGTTGGGGGGATGTGTGGTTGGGCGCATTCGTCACGGCGCTGCTTTTATCCCTCGGTAATTACTTGATCGGGCTCTACTTGGGGCGCAGCAGCTTGGCGTCGGTTTACGGCGCGGCGGGGTCGTTGGTGTTGGTCCTGGTGTGGCTCTACTATTCCTTGCGCGTGTTTTTGTTGGGTGCGCAGTTCACCGCTGTTTACGCACGGCAGTTCGGTTCTCGCGCGGAAAGCGCCGAGGCGCTTGGCGTCGACGAGTCCCTGACCGCGCCACGCCGGGGGTTTCAGCGCGTCCGCCGAGTCCGGTCCGGCGACATTTTTTGTATTTACTCAAAAAGGAATAGCGGATATACTTGCAGCGAACCGTCGTAACCATTCGCAAACGAGGAGGCGTTTATGGCCGCAAGTTTCGTCATTCAATTCCAAAGGGGCGGCAAAGCCGTTCCGATCACGCAGTTTCGCACCACCCCACCGCAAGCTTACGAGCAAGGCATCGTACTGGACGGCGAAACCAGCGCTTTCCCCAGAAAGCTCTCGCTCAGCCTGTCTCCGATCGACGCCGGCACGAAGATCCTTTTCAAGCAGGTGCAAAAACGTCACGGATGGATCAATCGCTTTGACTTGGAGGCCGGGAAGGTCGGCGGCGGAATTCGCTTCGAGGGCGTGGATAACGAATCGCTGCCCGAAGGCCGCTACGATCTAAAACTGGCAGTGGGCGAACTCCCCTTCGTCAGGTGAAAACAGGTGATTACGGTTTCCAAGTCCCCCGCGCGGAAAGTAGTTTTCGAAGCCAAGCCGCCCAAGCAAACGATCTCGCTGAGCCCATTCTCGGACTTCGACCAGGATTCCCTCGACATTCTGAACCACAAAGCCTCCAAGCTTGACCGGCTAAGCGCCGTCGACTGGTTGACGACCCGAACCAACCAGGATCGACGGAAGGCTTGTCTGTTGAACATCCTTGCCAAATTGGCCGCGGTGCCGACTCGGCGCGGGCGACTCAACCGTTCGGTCCGCAATGTATTCCACTGTGAGATGGACCGCGTCTATTGCGCCGTGACGCCCGACTTTTTCAAGATCATCAAGAGAACTTTCAACAAAGACGCGACGATCCACGCGACGCATAAGCGGCTGCTCGCAAGGATTCCCCATTCGAGAGCGGAGGATTTCGAGCTACGGAGCTACCGTGAAGATGTCGCCAGTTCGATGCAGGCCGTCGTGGCGATCCCGCCCGGCGACGTCGCCGATAAGACCCATTACGTTGACCTTTGACATCGACAAGAACAACCCCAGTTTCGACCCGGCACGGTTCCTGTTGCACATCGGGGATCTTTTCGACCCCAACAAGACAAACCACTTCGAGATTAGAAAGACGCTCGTCGGAGGCGATAGCGCGGACTTCGTCTATTACAAGCTGGTGTAAGCGCTCTCGATCCCTCGTGGTTAGTGGAACTTTTTGGGGGCCGCTCGCGCAAGGCGGGCAAAGCCTCGGACGTCGGTAAGCGCCTGAACCTTCACCTTCGGGAACTTCGAGTCGACCTCGCCGCCCAGCGCGCAAAAAATTGCCGCTGGACGAAAATTCGTCGCCGGCGGCGGCTCTCGTCACAGCTCGACCGCCCGACTAACTTCATGAATCCAAAAGCGTTTCCCCGCGCGGCCTCTCCCGCTGCTGAATGGCACGCGGCGTGCCCGAACCCCGGCGACGCTTCAGCAACTTTCGAGGAATTTTCAGCCATGCCGCAACCCGTCACGCTTCCCGCACCCGTTTCGCATCGCCCTTTTCCCGAGCGCATCGAGATCGACGACACCGAGCGCGCCGAGCAGTTCACAGCCTTTCTCCGCGCTCGCGCCGGTGCCGACTCGCCGGCCGCGGAGCACGCGGGCGAGAGGGCACGCGCATTTCCTCCGCCGGCACGGTTCGATTGGGATCCGCACCAGGGAACATCGCCGCCGCCCTGGGCACGCGCCCACGAAGTAGCCAACGGAAAGCCCTTTGTCGGCGACTTCCAAGGTACCGAGGTACTACCCGTGCCCAACCCGGCGCCGCATGAAGGCGCCAGCGGCACGCCAGCGGCGGAAACCTCACCGGCCGAGCCGGCGTTTTCGGCCGACCCCGCGCCGGAAACCTCGTCGACGACCGAGTCTGGAGACCCCGACGGCGTGGAATCCTCCAACGGAGCAGCGGCTTCCTTCGCGGCGCCCATCGTGGAGACGGAGCCGACGTTTCAGCCGAATACTCCCCGCTACCAAGACGTTCCCGACGCATGGAAATGGCCCATCGGCCCCTACCAACAGGCCCCGGAGGAGTTCGGCGGCCGATGGTGGAAGGTTAACCCCTTTACGGGGTCCGAGCCCTGGAGGCCGGTGGAGGCGTCCGCCGGCAGCCGGCCCAGCGAACCCACGGAAGAATTCCTGGCTGTCTTCGGGTCTCGCCCGGAAGCCCGCGATTTTGACGGCGTCACGGCCTACCGAGCCGCTCGCGGGCGTTGGGATCAGGATCTGGAATACTTCAAACGAAGCGGCATTCCGGAAGGCTTCGACGAATCACAGGTTGCGCCGGCCACGAACGTTTTCGAAACGTGGGGGATGGGACGCCCGGCTTTCTATGAGGGGCGTCACGGCTGGGCCGTGCGATTCCCCGAATCGGGGCTGCCCACCTTTGAAGCTAACGCCTCGACCGCTATCGAATACTCGCACCTGATCGTCGCGGGCTTCCAGATACGTCAACTGCTCAATGGTGTCGATCTCGCGAAGCGGCATCCCTTTGTTCCGCCGATGTTGAAAGCCGAGAACGTCTAGATCGTCCATCGGCGTGCTGACGGCGTCAAGCTATTCCGCCAAAAACTCGCGGACGGCGGTTTTGACCTCGTCGGCTTGGCACTGAAATGACAAGTGGCCGCAATCGCTTTCCATTTTGAAAGTGCGAGCCTTTAGCCGCGCGGCGAAATCGAACGACGGCTCCGGGGTGACCATATGATCCTGGATGGCGGAAATCACGAAGACGTCGGCCTCCACTTCTGCGGCGGCTAACTCGATCTTGCCCCCGACACGGCGCGAAACGTCGTGGCCGATCATCGCTCGCAACTGGCTTGCCCAGTCATAGGCATCCATCTTCTTGATGGTTTCAGCCTCGGTCGTCGCCATCTTCACTTCGATTTGTTCTCGCGAGACGTCGGCGTTAAATCGGCCGGGCGACATCAGGGCCAACTGCTGAACGTCATTCGCCAGCTTCATGGCGACGCGGCGTTGCTCGGCGGGATCGGAGTAGGCCGCGAGCACGGCTTCGATCACATTGAGTTCGGTGCGCCACAGCAACAAATCATACGCGGCCAGCCGCGGTGAGCCGATGATCGGTATCGCGCGGTCCATGAATTTCGGATAGGCGACGATCCACTCGAACGTCTGCATGCCGCCCATCGAAATACCCATCACCGCATGCAAATGCCGGATGCCTAGTTCGCCGGTTAGCAGCTTGTATTGTGAGCGAACCATGTCGCCAATCGAAAAACGAGGAAATGCTCCTCTTGCCTGCTTGACGCTGTTCGAGGGCGAAGAGGAAATGCCGTTGCCCGGCGCGTCGACGGCCACGACGTAGTATTTCGAGGTGTCGACCATGCCGTCGGCCGCCATGAATGCAACGAGGTCTTTCGTGTTCCCGGTGAACCAGGTTGGGAACAGGACGGCGTTCGAACGCTCGGCGTTCAACGTGCCGAAGGTGCGATAGCCGATCTTGCAATCTTGAATGACTTCGCCGCTCTCGAGCTGGAAATCGCCTAAGGAGGAGAATCGCAGTTCGGCGCGGGCCTCGACCGCGGAAAGGGCGAACCAGGCCGTGAGAACGGCGAGCGCGCAAACGCTTCGGGCAATCGTTCGGAGCCGGCATGCCTTCGATACCTGGCTGTTTAGATGATGCTGGGGCATGAAAGAAACTCCTCGGGGTTGGAAGCGTCCGCGCTACTTGGCGCTGATGGCGAAAAGGGACGTTTCGCTGCGCAGGAAAATCTCGCCGTCCAAGATCGCCGGCGAGGCGATGAAAGAATGGTCGCCCATCTCGTTCACCGAGACGACCTCAAACTCTTCACCCATCTTGAGCACGATCACCGCGCCGTTTTCGGTGGCAATGTAGATATGGCCGCCCGCGCCGACCGGCGAGGACTTGAGAGTGGGCGAACCCGGCAGCCGCTGCTGATGATAGTAGGGCATCCCGTTCGTTGCGTTCAGGCAACTGAAAAAGCCGTTGTCGGTGGCGAAGTAAAACCTGTTCTCATAAAGAACCGGCGAGGCGGTATAGGAATTGGCGCGCTGGTTGGTCCACAGGATTTGGTCGGAATTCGTGATGTCTCCCGAGCCCCCCAAACGAATAGCTTGCAGATTGGGGTCGCGGTAGCCGCTCATCACGAGCACGGTGTCGTTTTGCTTGACCGGGTTTGGAATCACGTTGCGGCCGAGCCCGGCGACCTCCCAGATCACCTCGCCCGTTTTCAAGTCGTAGCTTCGCGTCTTCGTTGTCCCGCTGACGATGGCTTGTTTACGCCCGTCGTGTTCCACAACCAAGGGCGCCGACCATGAGGACATCTCATCGCGATTGTGCCGCCAGAGTTCCTTGCCGCTTTTCTTGTCGAGCGCGACGATCACCGAATCGCCTTGATGATCGAGTTTCAGCAAGAGAGTATCGCCGTGGAGAACGGGGGCTGTTCCCTCGCCGAATTGCAGAATCTTCTCCATCTTGACGCCGAGGTCTCTTTCCCAAATTGGATTGCCGTCGAGGTCATAGGCGAAGATGCCGCGGGACCCGAAATAGGCGTAGACCCGTTGGCCGTCGGTCACCGGGGAATTGGACGCGAAACTGCCGTAGCGCTGGTGATAGCCTTCATGCGGGGTGGCCGTCTTGGCGACTTTGCTCCACAACGTTTCGCCCGTGTTCTTGTTGATGCACCAGATTTCGAAGCGATGCTCCACGCCGGAGGCTTTTCCGATCCGCATGCCGAAGCCTTTCTTCCCGGCTCGTTTTCGAGGCGGCCGCTTATCGGAGGATGACCGCTCGCCGGAGGGCCGTTTGCGAAACGGCCGGCGCATCGGTTGCGCCTCGGTGACGGGCTCGGTGGGAACAGCGGTAGTGAGAAATATCTTGTCGCCCCATATGACCGGTGAGGATAGACCCTTGCCCGGCACGTCGATTTTCCACTTGACGTTTTCGGTTTCGCTCCACTCGGTGCGAGCACCCCCGGCGGCCATGCCGGTGTCGTAAGGACCGCGCCAACGCGCCCAGTTTTGTTCCTCGACGGTTGGCGGCGCGCCGGCGATGACAGCGCCGGCGAGGATGAGAAAGGCGGTGGTAAGAACGAAGAGGCGAAAGGTTTTCATGATGGAATCTCCCTTTGCGTGGGCGTTCGCGTGCTCCTCTAGGTTACTTGAGCGGCGGGACCGATGGCATCGCAAACGCGCTGTCCATGCTTGGGATCAACGTAAGCCAACTCATGTTCGCCAAGGTCCCACCGAAACCCCTTGGGGGGCCGCTTCGCCTCGATTCACCTAGATCCCTTCGTCGAGGGACGCCACCTCGACCCCTTCGTCAATCGCCTCGTCGGGATGGGCAATGAGGGTCTCGCCCTGCTGGACGCCGGAAAGGACCTGCGCCGTCAGGCCGTTTCGCCGACCCAAGGTCACTTCGCGCCGCCGGGCCATGCCGGCTTCGATCACAAAGACCGCCCAACCATCACCGCGGCGAAACAGCGTATTGCCGGGGATTTGCAAGACCTCGGCCTCTTCCCACAATACGAATTGCGCCTCGACGCGGTAGCCATCCCCGAGGCGTTGCCATTCCTCGGGAGGAGAAACGATATCGGCGATCACCAGAACGCGTTGCTCCTCGACGCCTAGGGCCGATATTTTCGTGAAACCGACCGGCTCGACGGTGCGCACTTCCGCTTCAAGCGGCTCTTCCCCGCCCCAGCGTTCGAGCAAAGTTCTCGTGCCGGGGGTGATCTTGACGGCATCGGCGGAGAGAACTTCGACTTCGATCTCAAGGCCGCGAGGGTCTCCGATTTCCACAAGCGCTTGGCCGGCCTGCACGACGCCTTCGCTTTCGTGAATCAGTTTGAGAACACGTCCGGAAACCGGCGAGCTGATCGCAACGGTTTCCGACGGTCGTCCCGCCTGCTGGGCGGCGGAGTAACGCAGGGCCGTACGGGCGACCTCAAGTTGGTGACGCGAGACCTCCACCGAAAATTTCGCCGAACGCAACGTCGCATGCGCGCGCCGGGAATCGGTTTCGGCTTTGTCAAGGCTCTGCTTGGGGATCGTCAACGACTCGAAAAGCTCGCGCGTGCGTTTGAGTTCGCTCTCGCGAAAACTCGCATCAGTCGCCGCCGCCTCGACGTCTTGCTTGGCCGCGCTCAGCGACGCCTCGGCCGCCGCGACGCGCGCCGTCGCCTCGGCCCGACTGCGAGGGTCCAAGACGCGAGCGCGTAGCGGATCGAGCCGCACCAAAACCGTGCCGCGTTTCACAGGTCGCCGACATCCATCTCGACGCGCCGGGCGAAACCCGCGATGGGCGCCGAGACGACGAAGCGGTCGATGACGCGGGTTTTGCCCTCTTCCTCGACCGTCACGCGCATCGCTCCGCGCGAGGCCTCCGCCACGTTGACGATAACGGGTTGCGGTTGGAAGCCTCTCACGATCGCGAGGACGATCACTAGCGCAAGCACGGCCAGGCCAATTTTTCTTCCCCAGCGCATGGTTTACTCTTTCGTCTTGAGAACCTCGACCAAGTCCAGTCGATCCAACTTCCTTCTTACCATGAGAGCAGAAATCGTCGCCGCAACCAACACGACCGTCGCCGAAAACGCGTAGGTCTTGGGAGACTTAATCATCGGAATCCGAAAAAGGTCGGTCTGGATGCCTTCGACGATATACAAACTCAACGCGTGCCCCAACAGGAAACCCAATGGGATCGCGGCCAGCGTCAGCACGGCCAACTCCCCCAGCAAGATGTAGGAAATCTCACCGCGCGTGAAGCCGAGCACTCGCAAGCTGGCCAGTTCGCGGGCGCGTTCGGAAAGCGCGATGCGGGCGCTGTTATAAACGACGCCGACCGCGATGCTGCCCGCGAAAAGCGTCATGAAGAAAGCGAAGGTCAGCATCTGTTCCGCCATCGTATCCTCGAGATTCTTGATGGCGTTGCGCGCCACGGTCACGCCCGCTACTCGGGGCGCTTCCTTGAGCGCGGCGTAGATCTCCTGCTCGTGGAGCGAATCCGCCGCCAAGTAAACCCCCGAGACGGCATGCCCCTCGCGCATCAATCGGTTCAACGCGTCCAAGCGCATGTAAGCACCGACGCCCAAGTACTGATGGGCCGTTCCGGTGACGACGATCCGCTTGAGAGGGCGCTCGCCTTCGAGTACTTCGGCGGTAATTTCATCGCCCGGCTCGACCCCCAGCAGATCGGCCAGGTAACCGGTCAGCAACATGCCCGAGGGCGGAATCTCGATCAAGTTGAAATCCTCGTCCAGCAGCCGATACAGATCACCGTCGGGGTCGACACCTTGAATCGTCGTGCGATAAGTGCGATGCCCGGAACGGAGCCGGACCGGCACGGTACGAAATACTTGGCCGGATTCGGCGCCCGGCAAGCTCAGCAGGTCGTGGATTACGCGACGCGATGTTGGTTCCACGAAGGTTACGGTCATGTCGTCGCGTTGCGTGAAGTTGAACTGAAATCGGATCATGAACGCCATCGCGTCGCCGAAGAAAAAGCCGACCATCAAGATGGCGTAGGAAAAAGCGATCCCCAGGCTCGAAAGAAACGATTTGAGCGGACGTCGCTCGATATTGCGGATAATCATTCGCGTGGGCTGCGCCAACCATCGCTTTAGCCCCAAGCGCTCGACGAGAGTCTCGCGATACTTGGCCGGCGGCTCGGGCCGCATGGCCTCGGCCGGCGCTGCCCGCACCGCCAAACGCACCGAGTAAAGCGTCCCTGTCAATGCCGCCACCGCCCCCACCAACGCCGCGGTGATCCCGACCTGAGGATCAACCGTAAAGCGCAGGAACGGAAAGCGGTAAAACTCCATGTACATATGGGACATCCCGAGGGCGAAACGCGTGCCGGCGATGATGCCTCCGGCAATGCCTATCGCCGTAATCACGAGTACAAGCTTGGAGTAGTGCCAACCGACCGCGAAGTTCGAGTAGCCGAACGCCTTGAGGGTCGCGATCTGCTCCCTTTCGGTGCGAATCAGCCGGCTGATCACAACGTTGAGTAGAAAGGCCGCGACACCCAGAAAGATGATTGGGTAGACGGTCGCCATCTGCTCGAGTTGCCGAAACTCTTCGTACAGGAAGCGGTGCGAGACCTGATCCATTCGCCCGAAGGCGCCCAGGCCGCCGTAGCGCGCCAGCAAGTCGTCGACCCGGTCGATCACTTCCTCCTCTTTGGCGCCGGCGGCAAGGGTAAGCGAGACGTTGTTGAAAGCGCCATCCATGTCAAAGGCGGTCGCCAACGGTTTGCGCCGCATCCAGAGAACGCCGAAGCCGGAGAAATCGGGGAACAAATCTCCCGGGCGAATCGCGTAGACATACTCGGGCGCCAAGGCGATGCCGACTATGGTCAAGCGCTTTCGCCGGCCGTTGATGATGGCGTGCAGACGGTCGCCCGGTTCGAAACCGTGAGCCTGCGTGAAAGTCTCATGAGCCACGATTTCGTCGTCGCGACCCGATTCGGGCAAGCGGCCGGTTCGGAGAAAAACGCCGTTGAGAAGCGGGTCGGAAAAGTCCGGCAACGAGTGAATCAGTCCCGTCACCGGATCCGCGAAGTCCTCGATGACGAGATTCACCGGAGCCACTACGCGCGTTTCGACCTGCGCCACCCCGGGAATCGCCTGCAACCGCGACCGCAACCCGTCGGGCGCGCGCTTGAGCATCGCGAAAACATCGGCGAAACGATAGTCGTTGTAGAAGGTCGAGCGCGTGACTTTGAGCGAACCCAGCGTCGTCAGCGCCATGACGAAGGTCGCGGCGCCGGCGGTGATCACCAGCGCGATCGCGAACGCCTGGCCCTTGATGTGCCATAGGTCGCGAAATAATTTGCGGTTGAGCGCGCTCACGCGATTACCAATGCAATTCCTTCGCCGGTTTCCTTTCGGCGTTCGTCTCGATGCTGCTGATGTTGCCGTCGCTCAAGTGCACCACGCGGTCGGCCATGCGGGCGATGTCGGCGTTGTGCGTAATCACGGCGGTTGTTGTTCCCATGTCGCGATTCACGCGCTCGAGGGCCTCGAGCACCAAAACCCCCGTCGCCGAGTCGAGCGCCCCGGTGGGTTCGTCGCAAAGAAGCACGGCGGGACGTTTGGCGATGGCGCGGGCGATGGCGACACGCTGCTGCTCGCCGCCGGAAAGCTGCGCGGGGAAGTGGTTGACGCGATTACCGAGGTTGACCAACCCGAGCGCTTCGTCGGGCGTCATCGGGTCGCGCGCGATTTCCGTAACGACCGCCACGTTCTCGCGAGCCGTCAGACTTGGGATCAGATTGTAGAACTGGAAGACGAAGCCGACGTGGAAACGACGGTACTCGGTCAGCTCGCGGTCACCGGCACTGGTCAGCTCCTTGCCGTGATAGGTGACGGTCCCTCCGCTGGCGGTGTCGAGACCGCCGAGAATATTCAGCAGGGTGGACTTGCCGCTGCCGGAAGGCCCCAGCAAGACGATTAGTTCGCGCTCGTACAGATCGAGATCAACGCCGCGCAGCGCGTGCACCTGCGTCTCGCCCATATCGTAGATCTTGGTAACGCCGCGCGCCTCGAAAACCGTCTCCGCCATGCTGTTCTGAGCTTACTCGAAGTGTGACGGGCGACGGGATGGAGCCGAGAACGGCGCCGACTGCCTTGGAAATCAAGATGCGGCCGCTTTTATGAATCCGCGGATTCATAATAGCGCCATGAAAATGGGCGCCGGGACGTTCCTGCCGCCCCTCCAGGGCTCGACCTGATTGTTTCGTACCCAGGGTTCCGCCTTCGGCTCCACCCTGGGCTATTTTCCTGCCGCCGCTTCGCGGCTCAAGAGATTTGCTAGTTTGGCGATCTTGAGAGTAATGCATCGTACGTACTCAGTATTATTTTCGCAAGAGGCCTAGTGAGGAGGATCTAGGATCATCACTTGCCTTGCTTGCGGGGGACGGCATCGGATACCGCTTACTTACGTGCGCGGCTCGGTTTGGCGATACCATTGCACCGTGCGCCGCAAACCCTCTTCGAAATCGACGCTTGGCCGGTAACCTAAGTCGCGCTCGGCGGCGGTTGTGTCGGCTTCGGAATCGCGCACGTCGCCCTCGCGAGCCGGCGCGTATTCGGCGTCGATCGACGTTCCCGCGATTCGATTCAGCGTCGCCCAGGTTTGGTTCAGCGTGTAGCGCTTGCCCGTGCCACCGTTGTAAAGATTGCCGACCGCTTCCGGCGCCCTGGCGGCCAATAGATTTAAGCGCACGACGTTGTCGACGAAAGTGAAATCGCGCGACTGTTCGCCGTCGCCGTAAATCGTTGGCGGACGCCCGTCGATAACCGCGCGGCAGAAAAGCGACAGCACACCCGAGTAAGGGGAGTTGGGGTCTTGCCTTGGCCCGAAAACATTGAAGTAGCGCAAGGCGACGGTTTCGAGCCCGTAGACATCCCAAAACGTCTTGGCATACAACTCGCCGAGCAACTTCTGCACGGCGTAGGGGGATTTCGGTCGCGGCGGCATGGACTCGACTTTCGGCAACGTCGGCGTGTCCCCATAGGCCGAGGAGGAAGCGGCGTAGACGACGCGCCGTACACCCTGGTTTCGCGCGGCGAGCAAGACGTTGAACGTGCCGTTGACGTTCACGTCGTGGGAAAGCTCGGGCTCGGCGATCGAGCGGGGGACGGACGGAATGGCCGCCTGGTGGAAGACGACATCGATGCCCGCCAACAGAGGCGTGATCGCTTCGGCGTCGCGAATGTCGCGATCGTGAAAGTCGATCGACGAGCGAACTTCGTCGAGGTTCGTGTTGTTGCCGGTCAGCAGATTATCGAGGACGACGACGCGCTCGACGCCGGGTTCGGCCAGTAAGCCTCGAACCAACGCCGATCCGATGAACCCGGCCCCGCCGGTGACGAGGACATTTTTCATGTGGGGTTAATGAAGCCGCGCGATTTGGTCCGTCAGATAAGCGTGAGCCTCGGTGATGAGTTTGTCGGCGCCCGGCGTGAAGTCGAACACTTCCATCGAAACCCAACCCTCGAAACGGCGGTCCTTGGCGACCTGCAGCACAGGCTTGAAATCGTAGCCGCCGTCGGGCCGCGGGCAGCTGCCGTCGAGTTCGTTGACGTGAATGTGACGGATTAGACCCCAATGGCGCGCGACGATCTCGCCGTGAGGATCGACTTCATCGATCGCGTTGTGGGAATCGAACATCGTCTTGACATGCGGACTGTCGAGTTCGGCCACGACTTTTGCCGCTTCGTCGAGCGTGAGAATGACGTCCGATTGCGCGGCCGGCAGCGCCTCGATCAACAGCGTGACTCCGCGAGCCTCGAGCCGCGAAATGATCGAGCGTACGCCGTCGGTGAAGTTGCGCACGCCGACTTGCGCGGGAAACTCGCCGTTGGTGCGGCGTTGGAAAGGCGAGCCAAACACCATGACGCCGCCCGAGCCGTCGGCCCGCAAGTCGCCGCACAAGTCGACCAGCCGGCGAACGAAATCCCAACTGCTATTGCGGACCGTCTCGTCGGGCGTGGTGACGTGGAGGCCCTCGGGGCCGACGGTCAGCCAATGGAGGCCGACGAACTCCAGGCCTTCGGAGATGATGATGTCGCGGGTTTCCCGGCGCCGATCGGCCGACAGCGTCGTCGCTTCGTCTTCGAGCGTGAACGGAGCGATCTCGATGCCCTGCCAACCCGCTTTTTTCAAGGCGCGGCAGGAGGCGGCGAAATCCGTTTTCTCGAAAAGTTCGTTGCAGACGGCGAGTCGGAATCGGTAGTCGTCAGCCATGGCGCGTTAATAGTGCATTAGAAGACGACGTTGTCCCGTCGCATTCCGCCGCAACCGTCCCGCTTGAAGGCCCGCGAACAGCCTCGCGTGTAGCAGGTCTTGCCGCTGTAGCCGTTGGGGTTCACAAAGGTGATCCACTCGTTGACCCTTTTTTCGACGATATTGGCGTCGGCGCCCTGCTTCGCGATCAGATAGTTCGACAAACCCCAGATCGTCCGCGAAACGTTGCAGGGACAGCAGCAAGTGTAGGCACTGTTGTCGTCGCAACACGGAGCCGGCATTCGGGTCAAGGCGTCTTTCTTGACGGCCTCTTGTTCGGGGGTGAGGCGGATCATCCTCTCCCATTCCATGAATTGCCGCGTCTGTGCTTTCGCGTCGTCAAAGACAATAGCGTCCTTGGTGGCCGATACGCTTACAGTCAACGACCCGACTACGGCAAGCAGGCCAACAAGAATCCAGGCGGGTCGGGTGATTTGAATCATTCCATTGGCTCCTTTGATGGAAACTTAGACTTAGAATAACGTGTTTAGTCGGGTGAACTCCTTGTCCCGACCCCCGCGAAGCCCTCAACCCATGTTGCAATCGGACCAAGCATTCGCACAAGCAAGGAAAATACCGGCCCTGGTCGCCGAGACTCCGTGGTTTTCCACGGTTGGGGCCCAAGACGGGCGCGACGACGCCACTCGTTGGGCCGGGGTCTATCTCGCGGGCTTGGGCCTCGCGGAGGCGGAATGTCGGTGGGCGAAAAGCTGGGAACAAGCCGGGGCCGCGGCGGCGGATCTGCGGCAGGAGCAGCGGCTGTGGCGACGGGAACAAGAGCTGCGTGACGAGGCGTTGACGCGCGTCCGGGCGGCCGGTCGAGAGGATCAGCTTCACGAGCTGCTGAACCGGCTGAGCATTGTGGGGTATGAGAGCGTTCGGCCGCGGGTCGAAGATGAAGAGCTTGCCCGAGTCGCCGCCGGCGCTGCCTTGTGGACGGCCTCCCAGGCGATCGTCTGGGCGTTGGCGGCGGGTTCCGCCGAGAATCATGAAAACCCATTTCAACCGAAGCTCGAAATCTTTCGTTTGGGCCGCTGGCCCGTTGGCCTTGGGAAGAGGTCGTTTCAGGCAGCGCGGGCCGAGGTTCTCGCGGAAGAGGCTTTTGTTATTCTCTAGGAGCCCGGCGTGTAGATCCGATTACGCGAGAGAAGGGAAAATCTGTTTCGATGAATCCGCGGATTCAAGATACCGCCATTAGAAAGGGGGCAACGGCGTCCCCGCCGCCCCTTCAGGGCTCGTCCCCTGGTGGGGATCTACCCAGGATTCCGGCTTTGGCTCCATCCTGGGCTAGGCTCCCGCCGCCGCTACGCGGCTCAAGGTATTTGCCATCGAGGCGGACGGCGAGATAGGGCTGTAGCCACGACCAATGATCGGCCGGACCATTTCCCACTACAAAATCCTCGAAAAACTCGGGGAAGGCGGGATGGGTGTGGTCTATAAGGCCGAGGACCTCAAGCTCCAGCGCCCGGTGGCGCTGAAATTCCTTCCCGCGCGTGCGTTGGGCGATCCCGAAGCCACGGAGCGTTTCTTGCGCGAAGCCCGCGCGGCGGCGGCGCTGCAACACCCCAATATCTGCACCGTTCACGAAATCGACGAGGAAGAGGGACAAACCTTCATCGTCATGGCCTATATCGACGGCCGCGAGTTGGCCGACGAGATTGCGGAAGGCCCCCTACCCATTGCCCGCGCCCTGGACCTAGCCACCCAGACCGCCCAGGGCCTCCTGGAAGCGCACAACAACGGAACCGTCCACCGCGACGTCAAGCCGGCCAACATCATGGTCACGTCACAAGGCCGTGCCGTGGTGATGGATTTCGGCTTGGCCCAACTGGCATCGTCGAAGGCGAAGCTGACGCGCGAAGGCTCAACCGTGGGGACCTCGGCCTATATGTCGCCAGAGCAGATGGGCGGCGAAACGGTCGACCGGCGGACGGACATTTGGGCGCTGGGCGTGGTGTTCTATGAAATGCTCGCCGGCGCATTACCTTTTCGAGGCGAATACGAGCAGGCGATTCAGTATTCGATTGTCTACGAAGCCCCCGAGCCGCTCAGGAAAACCCGCCCGAACGTGCCCGACGACATCGAGGTCGTCATCGAAAAGGTGTTGGCCAAGAAACCCGATGAGCGCTATCAGGGTCTGGGTGAGTTGATCGCCGACCTACAAGCCGCAAAAGCAGCGTTCAGCTCTTCGGCGGCGACCGCTTCGCCGGCCGATGCCGGCCAACCTATAGCGACCGCCTCTCAAAAAGCCCGTTCCGGAACAATCCCCGGCCGCCGGACCGGCCGCCTCGTCCTAGCCGGCGCGTGCGTCGTTGCCATTGCCTTGGCGGCTTGGTTCACTCGCGCCCCCAACGCGCCCCCCCCCGAATCCGGCAAGAGCAAAATGGCCATGCCCGCGGGCATGCGCGACCTCCCCTCGGTCGCCGTCATGCCCTTTGTCAACATCAGCGGCAACCCCGACAGCGACTATTTCAGCGACGGCATGACGGACGAGTTGATCAACTCGCTCGGCCGCGTTCGCGGCCTGCGCGTCATCGGCCGCAGCTCGGTCTTCCGGCTCAAGGACCGCGGCCTCGATATCGGAGAAATAGGCGAAATGCTCTCGGTCGATTCCGTGCTCGAGGGTACCGTCCGCATGGCCGACGGGCGCACTCGCATCACCGCCCAACTCATCAATGTCGACGACGGCTTTCAACTCTGGTCGGGACAATTCGAAGACATGAAGATGATGGATGCCTTTGACATCCAAGACCAAGTCGCGCGCGCCATTGTCGAGAATCTCAAGGTCGAACTTATGGTCGAATCCGACGAGCCGATGGTTGAGCGGGGCACCGAGAACGAGGAAGCCTATCACTTCTACTTGGTCGGCAAACAACAGTCCGAGAAGTATGGTCGGGACAGTTTCAGGAAAGCGATCGAGGCGTTCGAGCAGGCGATCGAAAAAGACCCAAACTACGTTGACGCCTATGCGGGTCTGGCGGCCACCTACGCGAACCTGGGATTACGCGCGATCGCTCCTCCGCGGGAAACCTTGCCGGTCGCCAAGAAACTCGCGTTGCGGGCTTTGGAGGTCGATCCGGATCACGTGCCAAGTCAGGTCCAGCTGGCTTGGGTGCTCGGCATGTATGAATGGGATTGGGAAGCGGCGGAGAAGGTTTGGCGTCGCGTGATCGAACTGGCGCCGGGAGATGCGACGGTCCATTACGGCTATGGACAATACTTGATCGCTCAAAACCGCGTTCGGGAAGCCCTGACGGCCGCCGAGCGCGCGGTTGCTCTCGACCCGACGGCGTCGACACCGCGGTTTGGTTTGGGCAATGCATTGCGTTTGGCGGGCCGCCACGAGGAGGCAAAGCGAGCGGCACGAGAGTTGATCGAGATCCACCCCGACTCCCCGGGCGGTTACCTGCAACTGGGACTCGTTCAAATCCTTACCGGTGAACTGGAAGAAGCAGCGAGTGCCTTCGAAACAGGCGCTCCTCTGATGACTGAATCCGCGTATTTTCAGGGGCTGCTCGCCCGGGCCTATGGCCGCTTGGGGCAGGAGGGCCGCGCGCGTGAAATGATTCGTGACCTAATCGAGCAGCGCAAGCAGCGCTACGTGTCCGCTCTCGCCATATCCGTTGCGCTAAACGGCGTCGGTGAAACCGAAGAATCTTGGAAGTGGATCGATCAAGCGGTCGAAGAGCGCGACGGCTGGCTGGCCTACGCTAAGTCCTGGCCCGCCGAGAATCTCTCGATTGCCGTCTCTTCCGACCCGCGCTACCAAGACCTGTTACACAGGCTGAACCTCGAGTAGCCTCGAAACCGAGCCGCCGTGCCGCGCGCCGTACCCCAATCCGAGCGGCGACCGCCTCACAAACCGAGCCACGACCGTGAGGGAGTGGTATGTGATGAAGCCTCGGCGAACGCCCGAGGGTGATGATCCCGACGCGGCCGCTCAGGGCGGCGACCGTACCCAACCCGCATTCCCCGACTGAAAGTCGCAAGGCGCGAAGGGGCCGGCTCCATCGCGGTCCCCGAAAATAATGGCTTCAATCAACGTAAGAGCCGCCCGTATACTGGGGTCGCGCCGGCGCTATGGGGTAATTTCGGCCGAGTCCGATTAGATACTCGATCCCGAGTTGCCCGTTGCCCACCTGACCTCAGGTGTCATCAGCCCCCTGGCGGGTCGCCGGACTCGCGGCGCACATCTCATGAACCGAAAGGAGATTAACTATGTTGCGCATGATCTCAGGTAGTTGTTCACGATCCGGAACACGATACGCAAGTCTTGCCGCCTTAGCGATCGGTCTATTTGCAGGAGCGCCAGGTGCTTTCGGTGCCACGATTCTGACCGGCTCGATCATCGAGGCGGTTGTGGATACGGATGTTTGCCTACATTCACCCGCGCACGTCCCCTGTCAAGATCTCGGTTCCTCGGACGCGGCCGCACCGGGGAACACGAATCCGATTCGCCTCACGCTAAGCCTTATCGCACCCAATGGCACACCGGTAACCGGTCTCGTCTCGGGCGATTTCGATTTTGAGTGGCGCTTCGGGATTCCGTTTTCCATCCCATCGGTCGGGACTTGTCCCTCGTGCTTCGAAGACACCAGCACCCTGGTTGGAGGCCCTCCGGGAATGTACGTGATCTTTGTAACTCCATCATTAGTGAACTGGGAGGACGTCAACATCAGCCGAATGCGGATTGATGTTACTGCAACGACGTCCGTCTATATGCTGATGAGATACGACCTTCGCTGAGATTTTCAAGGAGCCAACACCAATCGGCGGGGCGGGCGGGCTGTTGCCCGCCCCGCCCCAAGACGCGTTGATTGCCGCACAGGCCGGACCCTGTCCCACCGAGCGGCGATGTGGTAGAAGAGAGGCCATGCAACGCCGTAGTTTTCTGGTAACCGCGACCGGCTCGGCCGGCCTGGCCATGTCATGTTCCGCCGACCCCGACACGGCCGCCGACCAACCGCGCGCCGAACCGAAACCGCTTCGCATGCACGTCGGAACCCAGCGCGGTCCGACCTCCCCCGAACTGCTCCAATTCTTCAAGCGCCACGGCGTCAATCACTGCTGCGGCTATCCGCCCGACCCTGGCGATCGCGGCTATTGGACTCCCGACGACGTCGCGCAAACGCGCGAACTGTGCGAGAAGCACGGCGTCAAGTTGCCCATGGTCGCGTTGCCGTTTCTGGCTTCCAGCCATATCGATCGCGAAAAGCGCGGCGCGATCATGCTGGCCGACGACCCAGAACGCGAGCGGGATATCGACCACATCCACAAGATGATCGAAGCCTGCGCGAAAGCCGGAGTCCCCGCCTTCAAATACAACATGAGCCTGCTCGGCGTGCCGCGCACCGAGCGAACGCCGGGGCGAGGCGGTTCGAGCTACAGCACCTGGAAGTTAGCCGATGCAAATCCTGACCCGCCGCTGACCCGCGCCGGTCGGCTCTTGGAAGACGAGTGCTGGGAGCGTATTACGTATTTCCTCGAGAAGGTCATCCCGGTCTGCAACGAGTTCAAGATTCGCGCGGCCTGCCACCCTCATGACCCGGGCGTGCCGCCGGAGGGCTACCAAGGCGTTCCGCGAGTGTTGGGAACGCCCGCCGGCTTACAACGTTTCGTTGCGATCAAGGAAAGCCCCTATCACGGGCTGAATCTATGCCTGGGCACGACCGCCGAGATGCTTCAGGACCCGGCGACCCAGATTCACGACGTGATCCGAGAGTTGGGCGGGCGGAACAAAATATTCAACATCCACTTCCGGAATATTCGCGGCCGCCGCGATGATTTTCAGGAGGTCTATCCCGACGAGGGCGACATGAATATGGTCGACGTCGCCAAGACGCTCTGGGAGATCGACTACCCCTACATGCTGATGCCCGATCACATGCCGCGACACTCCGACGATTCCCAGGGCCGGCAAGCTTTCGCCTACGGCTTTGGCTATATCCGGGGGATCTTGCAGACTCTTCAGGCGACCTAAATCCGCCGTTCTCACCATCTGACCCTCAAAACCCGCGATAGGGTTTCGGCAACCGCAAACCGGGAAACTGCGACTCCGCGTCAGAAATGGGCGAAAACTGTCGATACCAGTACTTAGAGGGACACGACCCGTCTCGATGCGAGACCGGCCTGACAACCGCACGATGAGCGACGATCCGATTCGGATTCTTCTTATTGAAGACAGCATGACGTTTCGTCACGCCATGCAGGGATTCCTCAACGAGGCTTTCGTCGAGAACATCGACGTCCTGACGGCTAAGACACTCCAAGAGGGAATCGAAGCGCTCGCGGGCAACCCCGACATTTCGTGCGTCTTGCTCGATTTGATGCTCCCCGATAGCGATGGGGCCGACACTTTTCTGCGGTTGCGGGACCAGGGCAGCGGCGTTCCCGTCGTTCTGCTTACGAGCATTGAAGACGAGAAAATGAGCTTGGAGCTCATCAAGCAGGGCGCCCAGGACTACCTCGTCAAGAAACACGTCAATAGCGACATATTGGCGCGCACGGTGCGCTACGCGATCGAGCGCGTCCGGGCCGAGCATGAGCTGGCGGCGACACGCGACCAGGCACTGGAGTCGACTCGTCTCAAGAGTCAATTCTTGGCGACGATGAGCCACGAAATGCGCACTCCGATGAACGGCATCGTGGGAATGGCCGACCTGTTGCTCGGCACGGATTTGGATTCCGAGCAGACCGAATACGCCCAGACCGTCAGCCTGTGCGCCGAGTCGCTGCTGAACATCATCAATGACACGCTTGATTTCTCGAAGATCGAAGCCGGCAAGCTGACTCTCGAATCCATTCCGTTCGACCTATACCAAACGACGGGGTCGGTGGTGGAAGTGCTGGCGGAGCGGGCGGAATCGAAAGGAATCGAGCTGGTTATCTTCATGGACCGCGACACGCCCCGAACGGTGCGCGGCGACCCCGCCCGGCTGCGGCAGGTCTTGCTGAACCTGGCGGGTAACGCCGTCAAGTTCACCGACCGCGGCACCGTCGGCGTGCGCGTGGAGACGGTGACGCAGGGCTCGGCGGCGGGCCGATTGCGGTTCTCGGTCCGGGATACCGGTATCGGGATTACGCCGGAAGCCCAAGCCGGGTTGTTCGAGCCCTTCGTGCAAGCCGACGGCACGACCACGCGCAAGTTCGGCGGGACGGGCTTGGGGCTGGCGATCTGCAAGGAATTGGTCGAAGCGATGGGTGGGCGCATCGGCGTGGAGAGCTCGTTGGGAAGTGGCTCAACCTTCGAATTTTCTCTTGACTTGCCCTCCGTGGAGGCTTCGAAGCAAGACGATGCCGCGCAGCGGATTCCGGCCAACAAAAAGGCTCTAATCGTCGACCCGAGCCCTACCAACACGAGGCTGTTGGAGTACTACCTCAAAGGCTGGGGCGTGAGAACGTCTTTGGCTTCCGGCGGCCAAGAGGCGCTTACGGCGCTTTATCGCCAAGTCGAACTAGGTTCACCGTATCATCTGATTTTGGCTGCTTCCAAGCTGCCCGACATGGACGGCATGGATTTGGCCATGAGAATCCACGACGACTCAATCCTCCGCGAAACTCGGGTCGTCACGATATGCCCATTTGCTCAGCGGCCCGATTCGGCGGCCGTACGTCTTGCGGGCGTGCGAGTCGTGCTGCCGAAGCCTGTTTTGGCGACCAGGTTGGCCGAGGCCGTGTGCAGAGCGCTGGACTCGGCGGATCCCGGCCCCTTGAAAGCCGCGGAACACGCAAGCTCAAAGATTTCCGAGCAAACGCGCCTCCAATGCCGCGTTCTGTTGGCGGAAGACAACGCCGTGAATCAAAAGTTGGCGGTGCGATTGCTCGCCAAACTAGGCTATTCAGCGGATGTCGTCGAAAACGGCTTCGACGCCGTTGAGCGCATACGGAATCGTGACTACGACATTGTGCTCATGGACTGCCAGATGCCGGAGATGGACGGCTATCAAGCCACGGCGGAAATACGCCGCCTCGAAGGAGACCGGCGTCGCACCAGCATCATCGCCATGACCGCGAACGCCATGGTCGGTGACCGCGAACGCTGTCTTGACGCGGGCATGGACGATTACCTGGCCAAGCCGGTGCAACCCGCCGCCCTCAAAGCCACCCTCGATCGCTGGGCCCTTCTGGCCGCCCAGCCGGAACCGGCGATTCCCGCGGGCGACTAGCTCGGGTTGTCGGGCTAGTGGGTCATCGCATACACGATGTAGTTGATCCCGAGCCGGTAGGCCATCGCGGTATACCGCTCGGCGTACTCGGGCCAGTCGGCATGTTCCCAGGCATCGCCGAGATCCATGTTGAAATTGATGAGCGCCATCAGTCGGCCGTCGTCGTCGTGGATCCCTCGCCAGTGCGGCGTCAGACCGTCTTTCTCGTAAGTGCGGCCGGTGTAGAGCACTTGCACTCCGGGGATCTGCTCCCGCGGTTCCAGATCGTAGACGGTGTGGAAGATTTCGTGGCTCGGGTCGACGTCGAGCACCGGGCGATCGGGAAATATCTTACGAATTCCTTGGAGAAACCGGGCCCACTCGTAGGTGCCGTGAAAATCGTCGAAGATCATGAAGCCGCCGCGCAGCAGATACTCTCGAATGCGCGCTGCCTCTTCGTCCGCGAGCTCCCAATGTCCCGGTTCGACGACGTAGAGCCAAGGGTAGTCGAAGAACTCTTCATCCTCGGCGCGGTGATAGACTTCCATCGACCGGCAGTCGACGTTAGACAGCCTTTTCAGCCCCTGCAAGAAGTGCCGTTCGGCGGCCGGGGAGTCGATCATCCATGGACGTTCGCCCATGGCACTGGCGCCGTAGGGGTCGCTATAGGCCAGCCGCACGAAGGAAAACTCGCCCGGCACTTCGCCGTCTTCGGGCTCTGGGACGAAAGCAACCCCGGGTCCCAACAACGGCATGCCTCGATAGGTGCCTTGAGCCGAAAGCAGCGCCGCCGCGACGAGCAGCGTCGACAAGGCGAATATCCATCGGCGGGGCAACCGCGAAGGCCACATATTTCGACTATAACACGAGGTTCTAGAGGGCTCGAACGCGGTTGTGAGCCATCCCACCAGGTGATCAGCCGGCGCGAGGTTCAGGGATGGCGCGGAGGGCAGGAATCAGCCTCGGCGCGGCGGCGCGGCCGGCTTCCCGGCAAGGCCGTAGTTGGTTCACCGGGCGCGACTCCGCTAGAATGACTGTTCCTCTGATGAGCGAAACCAACGCTCCAACTCGCCCTATCCCTCCTCGCCACGCCCTGCTTCGGCCCGAGAATGACCCCTGGTTTATTCTCGGGAGCTTGATCGCGAAGGATTTCAAGGTGCGTTACCGCAACATGTCGTTGGGCGTGTTTTGGGCGCTGCTGAATCCGCTGATCATGATGTCGCTGCTCACGTTTGTGTTTACGGCGGTCTTTGCCGGTTCGCGTGAGGCGTACCCCTTGTTTGTCCTCATCGGGCTGCTGCCTTTCAACTTCTTCACGCTGGCCTGGGTAACGGGCACGACTTCGATTGTTGGGAACGCCTCGCTGATCAAGCAGGTGCCGTTTCAGAGGGAACTGGTACCCATATCGGTCGTGGTGGCCAACTCGCTGCACTATGGTCTTCAACTGATCCTGCTGTTGGCCGGGATCGGATACTTCGTCGGTTTTTCGGCGCAATGGCTGTGGCTGCCTCTGGTGGTGATCTTTCAGTTGGCTTTTGTGTGCGGCTGGGCGCTTCTTTCCTCGGCGATCGACGTCTATTTCCGAGATATGGAGTACGTCGTCAAAGCACTTACAATGGTGCTGTTCTGGATGGTGCCGATTTTCTACGGCTTCGATCAAATCAGCCCGCGATACGCTTGGTTGTTCGAGATCAACCCCGTTGCGGCCGTGGTGCTCGTTATGCGGCGCATCCTGCTATACGACACGGACCCGGGCTCGGCTTTTCCGAAGTTGGCGCTGGTGTCGCTGATGACCTTGTGGTTGGGACACAGAGTGTTCGTGCGTATGCAACGAGATTTCGCCGATCATTTATGGTCGTGCGAGTTTAGTCCGCGCGGGTGGCTCTTGGCGGGCATCCGCGGCGGCCGATGCTAAGATGAAGCTTCCGGGCCAAGGGCGTCTTTTCCCATGAAAATCGGTTTTGTGAGCTTGGGCTGCCCCAAGAATTTGGTGGACAGCGAGGTCATGATGGGCTTATTGGAAGCCCGCGGACACGAGCTGACCCCGCACCCCCAAGAAGCCGAAGCGCTGGTCGTCAACACCTGTAGTTTCATCGACCCGGCCAAACAGGAATCGGTGGACACGATTCTCGAAATGGCCGAGTACAAGAAGTCCGGCGCCGCCCGCCGGTTGATCGTCGCCGGTTGCTTGGTGGAGCGCTACCGCGACGATATCCGCGCGCAAATTCCCGATGTCGACGCCGTCTTGGGGACGAACGAACTCGACCACATCATTGCTCACTGCGAAGGGTTCGACCCCGATTCCGCGGCCGTCGAGCCCTACCTCTATCACGACCTGACGCCGCGCCAGCCGGCCACGCCGCGGCATATGGCCTACATCAAGATCAACGAAGGTTGCGATCACCCTTGCAGCTTTTGCATCATCCCGAAGTTCCGCGGAAAGTTCCGCAGCCGGCGCTTCGAGAGTGTAATCCGCGAGGCCGAGAACTTCTTTCGTCAAGGGGTCGGCGAGCTCAATCTCATCGGACAGGACACGACGGCCTACGGCGACGACCTGGGCCTGCAAGACGGTCTGCCGACCCTGCTCGAGAAACTCGCGGCGATCGAGGGGGCCGGATGGGTGCGCTTTCTCTATGTCTATCCCAATCGCGTCACCCAGCGCCTGCTCGATACGGTCGCGGCGCACGACCCGCTGTGCAACTACATCGATATCCCGTTGCAGCATGCCTCGGCGCGCGTCCTAAAACGGATGAAGCGAGGCGCGTCGGGCGACCTATTCCTGGATTTGATCGAGCGCATCCGGCGTACGATTCCCGGTGTCGCCGTTCGGACCAGCTTCATCGTCGGGTTCCCGGGCGAGACGGATCAAGATTTCGAAGAGCTTTGCAACTTCGTTCGGGCCGCTCGATTTGATCACGTCGGCGTGTTCGGCTACTCCGACGACGAGACCTCGGAGAGCTATCATCTGGACGGTAAGGTCGATCGCCGCGCGATCTACAATCGGCGTCGTCGGCTGATGGCGATTCAGCGGAAGATTTCGCGAGGGCGAAACCGCGAGCGGGTGGGAAAAAGGCTGCCCATTCTGATCACGGGCCCGTCGAAGGAAACCGATTTGCTGTGGGAAGGCCGGTTGGCCGCGCAGGCCGAGGAGATCGACGGCAAGACGTATATCACCGAATTCGCCGGCGACGTTCCGCGGCCCGGTGATTTCGGAACGATCCGCATTACGCGGGCTTCCGACTATGATGTTTTCGGGTGCCTGGAGTCGGTGCGGGAACGAGTTATCCCGACGCAAGCGATCGATGTTGCGCCGACCACGGCTTTTCCGATCCTGGCGCAGTGACCGAATCCTTAAGACATTGTCCGATTTGCCGCAAAGGGGTCGCGCCCGGCGACGCTTACTACCCTTTTTGCGGTGAACGATGTCAGGTGATCGACCTGGGTAATTGGTCGTCGGGAAAGTACGTCGCGTACTCTCCGCTCACCGAAGCCGACGAGCAATTCGACACGCAATACCCTTCGGACTCCCCGGTCGATTCGCCGTCCGATTCCCATGACGAGTAACCGCGCCGGTCTCCTGCTGGCCACCTGTTGCGGTATCGGCTATGCGCCCTGGGCGCCGGGAACGGCCGGCTCTCTGGTCGCTCTGGGAGCGGGTTACACGCTGACGGCGTACAGCGGCGTGTCTCCCCTTTGGTTGATTCTCGCCGCGGCATTGCTGTTTGTTCCCGCGGCGCGGGCGGCCGAGATTGCCGAGAAGCACCTTGCAAGCACGGACCCGCAAGTCGTCGTGATCGACGAGGTCGTCGGGCAGTGGCTGGCACTGGCGGCGGCGGCGCCCGACAACCCCCTGCACTGGGTGCTGGGGTTCGCCTTATTCCGCGTCTTCGATGTGCTCAAACCCTATCCAATACGGCGGTTCGAGCACTATCGCGGGGGTTGGGGAGTGGTCGCCGACGACGCTGCCGCCGGTCTGTACGCTATGATGATTTTGGCCGGTCTGCGTTGGTGGTGGGGTTGACCTCGCGGGTCATTCGAATAGCATGAGTTCACAACACAAAACTTCCTCCGACAAGCCTCTCATTGAAAGAGTCGAGCCGTCGGCCGCTATCTACGGTGGCGAGATTGAGGTTCACGGAGAAGGCTTTTTCAACAACGGCAGCTCGCGCGTGCGCGCCCGTTTCGGGTCGGTTGACGCGCGACTGGTAATCAGCGGCGACCGGCACCTGGTGATCCGAGTTCCCGAGGACGCCACCGACGGCAGCCTGACACTCGAAAACGAGTCGGCGGAAAGCTCCCCCTACAATTGCTCGCTCGGTATTACCATCGCCGAAAATCTACACCCGGTTTCGAACCCGGCTGTCGATGAGGCAGGCAACATCTACACCACCCGCAGCGGTGCGCGCGGTGAAAAGGTTCCGGTTTCGGTTTTCAAGGTCGACCTGAATTTCAACGTCAAGCCGTTTGTCTCCGACATCATCAATCCCACCGGTCTGATTTTCGACAAGTCGCACAACTTGCTGATTTCCTCGCGCGATAACGGGACGATTTATTCGGTGAGTTCGAAAGGCCAAGTCGAGGTCTACGCCGAAGGGATGGGCGTAGCCACCGGCATGGCTTTCGACAGCGAAGACAACCTCTACGTGGGCGATCGCACCGGAACGATTTTCAAGATCAGCCCGAGTCGTCAGATCTTCGTCTTCGCGACGATCGAGCCCTCGATCGCGGCTTATCACCTGGCCATGGGACCGGGCAATGAACTCTATGTCAGCGGGCCCACCACGTCGAGCTTCGACGCGATCTATTGCGTGCATGCCAACGGCGAAGTCGACGTCGTCTGCCGCGGTTTTGGCCGTCCGCAGGGCATGGTTTTCGACCAGGCCGGGAACCTGTATCTGGCCACCTCCTACGGAGGCCGCAAGGGAGTTTTTCTGCTTCGTCCGGGCGCCGAGCCTGAACGCGTCGTTTCCGGGCCCGGCATTGTCGGCCTGGCCTTTCTTCCCACCAAGGAACTCGTCATCGCCACGACCAGCTCGCTCTTCCGGGTCGGCAACGGGTTCTCCTCTCGCGACTGAATCTCGTGACCGCGGAAATTATCGCCGTCGGCTCGGAGTTGCTTACTCCGCAACGGATCGATACGAATTCGCTGTTTCTGACCAGGAAACTGAATGAACGGGGTATCGAAGTCGTCCGCAAATCGATTGTCGGCGACGACCGCGAACGTCTGAGCGAAGAGATACGGCGGGCGCGGCAATCATCTCACCTCGTCGTTCTTACCGGGGGGCTGGGCCCCACTCTCGACGACATCACGCGCGACGCCGTGTGCGACGCTGTCGGCCGAGGATTGGTATACCACGAGCACATCGTCGAGCTGATTCGCGAGCGCTTTTCGCGGCGCGGGCGCAAGATGGCCGAAGTGAACCGCCGGCAGGGCTACATCCTGGAAGGAGCCGAGATCCTCGACAACCCCAAGGGCACCGCCCCCGGACAATGGCTCGAGGACGAGGCGGGTATTCTCATCTTGCTGCCCGGACCGCCTCGGGAGCTCGAGCCGATGGTCGACAACGAATGCATGCCGCGGCTGGAGCGCATCGAGTCGCCCTACCAATACTTCACACTCGTGATGCGCGTCGCCGGGGTCCCCGAATCGGAGCTCGACGAGCGTATCGGCCCGATCTATTCCGTCGAGCCCGACGTGGCGACAACGATTCTCGCGGCGCCGGGCGATATCCAGATTCATTTGCGCGCCCGCGGTTCGACGGTCGAGCAAGCCCGAGCGGTCGCCGAGGTCTTAGCCGCGAAGGTCGACTCCGAGTTGGGCGACAACATCTACACCCGCGGGGCCGAGTCGATCGAGGAAATCGTGGGGCAGCGCCTTCGGGCGCTGGGGCTCACTCTGGCGGTCGCCGAGAGCTGCACGGGGGGCTTGCTCGCGCACCGGCTGACGGCGGTGCCGGGCAGCTCCGATTATTTCGTCGGCGGCTGGGTCAGCTACAACGAAAGCGCCAAGAAGGCCTGGCTCGGGGTTCCCGAAGCCGTGATCGCCGAGCACGGCGCGGTCAGCGAAGAAACGGCGGCGGCCATGAGCGCGGCGGCAAAGCGGAAAGCGGGCTCTTCGGTCGCGGTCTCGATCACCGGTCTGGCCGGCCCCGACGGCGGTAGCGCTGAAACCCCGATCGGCACCGTCTACATCGGCGTCTGCGGCCCCGAGGACGAGGTTGAAATCTTCCACCGCCGGTTTCCCGGCGATCGCGACTTCGTCAGGACTTTGGCCGCCCAGACCGCTCTGGAGCAACTTCTGCGGCGCCTGCGCAAGGCCTGAGAGAATGCTCGGCCCTGCCGTGCCCTCCGAGAGAACTCAAAGCTGCTACCATCTCGATGGCTGCAGTTTTAGGAGGGCCATATGCGATTTCTCATGAAAGTATCCATGTCTGTCGAAAGCGCGAATAGGGCGGCGCGCGACGGGTTTCAAGTGATCCCACGGATTCTCGACCAGGTCAAGCCGGAAGCGGCGTACTTCCTCGCCGAGGGCGGCCGGCGAACGGCGCTTCTGATCGTCAACATGGACAATACTTCCGAGATTCCCGGGCTCGCTGAACCGTGGTTCCTCGCTTTGAACGCTTCGATTGAAATGCAGCCCGTGATGTTGCCGGAAGACCTGGCGGCCGCCGGGCCGGCGATCGAACAAGCCGTCAAGGATTTCGGCTGACCCCGCGGTTGGCTTCGGCTCATCACCCGTAATCGGGAGAAGTCGCGAATCAGATTTGCCGGCGGGCTAATCAAGCCACACGGTATTTCGCGATCGCTTCCTCGTCGAGCTCGACGCCGAGACCCGGTTCGCTTGGAATGTCGAGATAACCATCCTTGGCGACGATCTTCTGCTTGGTCACGAAATCACGCAAGGTAGTCTCTTCCTCGGCGACGAACTCGAGGATGAACGAATTAGGGATCGAGTTGAGGAAGTGCAGCGCGGCGGCCACGTTGATATAGGTCGTGAAGCCGTGGTTCACGACGGGGATGCCGCGGTCGACGGCGAGCGAGGCTACTTTCATGGCTTCGGTGAAGCCGCCGACGCGGGTCAGGTCGACTTGGATGATATCGACGCGACCGCGGTCCATCAGCTCGATGAATGACGAGCGATTGCTTTCTTCTTCCCCGGCCGCGATGCGGATGTCGGTGGCCTCGGCGAGCTTGCGGTAGCCCTCGTAGTCGTCGGGCAGCAACGGTTCCTCGATCCAAAAGACGTTGTACTCGGAAAACGCTCGGGCCCGCCGGATCGCCGTCTTGGCGTCCCAAACCAGGCCGGCGTCGACAAGCAGATCGATATCGTCGCCCAGCCCCTTACGAGCCTCGCGGACCAAGGCGATGTCGGTCTTCTCATCCTCGCCCATCGGCTCCCAACCGAACTTAACGGCCGTGAATCCGCGGTCGCGGAAGCGCTCGGCGAGTTCCCTGGTCTTGGCGGGGGTCGGCCCCCAAAGCATGCTTGCGTAAGGCCGGATCTTCTTGTGAAATCCGCCGCCGAGAAGCTTCCAGATAGGCTGTCCAAGAGCCTTGCCCTTGATGTCCCATAGCGCCAAGTCGATGCCGCTGATGGCGTGAAAGCCGACCCCACGACGGCCGCCATAGGTATTGTTGCGATACATCTTGTACCACAAGCGTTCGGTTTCGAAGGGATCTTCGCCGACGACAAGCTCGCGCAGTCCGCAGGTCACGCTGTGCGAATAGGGTCCTTCGATAGCGCCCTTGACCGCGAGCGGGGCGGAATCGACTTCGCCGATTCCGGTGATGCCGGCGTCGGTCGAAACTTTGACAATCAGGGCGTCCTGACCGCTGTCGCATTGCTGCTTGACATCGGGAAGGCGTAGATAGATGGCTTCAACATCCGTGATTTTCATAGGGATCGGTGAGTCCTTTTCGTCCGTAGGCGTGGGTTCATATTATCGGCGATCGAGAAAGGCCGATCGGCTCCACCGCGGCGGGGGTCTTTCGTGGATGGGTTCGGCTTGGAACCGTAAAGAAATCCGCGCCCCGGAACCTTACATCAACCGGAAAAGAATTTCCAGGTTGGCCACGACGGCTACCCTTTTCCCGTCCTTGCGGGCAGGCCTGAATTTCCATTGGCGGACAGCTTCGACGGCTTTTTCGTCGAGACCGAGACCGAGACTGCGCAGCAAACGAAAGCGGGCGACGCGGCCTTCGCGATCGATCGTCACCTGGAGCAACACGGCGCCTTGATGGCGGGCGATACGGGCTTCGTCGGTGTATTCGGGTTCTACCCGGCCGTCAACGCGGGGCTCGCGGCGCACTTCCCGAAGCGAGAAAGTTTCGTTGGGCTCGACCGCGCCGCGGTTGTATTTGTCGACGCGGCCTTCGCGCACGGCCTGGGCTCGCTCGGCCAGTTCGCGGGCCTTGCCGCCCTCGCGGGTTTTGTTGAACAGCCGCGCCAGATGTTCGACGGTGGCGACGGTTTCGAGATGACCGGGTCCCAGCAGCTTCTCGCGAATGGCGAGAGCGTGCTCGTAGTAGGCGCGGGCTTTCTCGAAAACAGCCTTGTTTTCATAGAGCACGCCGAGGTCGTTGATGCTTTGGGCCACATCGAGATGCTCGCGGCCCAACTCACGGACCCGTTGGCCAAAGGCTTCTTTGTAATACCCTTCGGCTAGGTCGTACTTGCGTCTGGCGTGATAGTAGCCCCCCAATTCATGCTTGTAAACGGCGCAGGCCGCCGTTTTGGCGCCAAAGGCGATTTCGGCGGCGGCGAGAGCATCACGGTAGAGTGCTTCGGGCTTGGCGAAGTCGCCTTGCGCGCGATGAAAGCGCGCCATGTTCACCAGGGCGTCGGCTCTGCGGGGATCGTCGGCGGCGAAACCGGCCGCTTGGTCGAGCGCGGCCGCGAAGCGTGTTTCAGCGGTCTCGAAGTCACGCGCCGCGAGCGCCTGACGGCCGTCGGCGATCAGCTGTTCCCAACGGCCCTGCTGCGCGCACAAGATCGCGCAGGCGGACACGCAGACCGCTATTCGCCCAAGCCAACTTTGCAAGAAACCTCGACCCACCAACGTACCTAAAACCCACGAGGCGAGGGCACGCCAAGTAAGACCAGTCTACCAAGAGCCGGAATCGACGGTTCCAGGAAGCCGCGAGACGTGTCTATCGGACCGGGGTAAAAAAAGCCGGCCCCGTGTTGTGATCGAGGCCGGCTTCAACGAGCAGAGGAGATAGAGAATGGCAAGGACGTTCTTCTGTTTCACCCTAGGGCGAAGCTTCCGGACAGCCTTGCACTGTTAAGCATTCATTGAGACGCGCCTAGCGGGCGTTCGGTTTCCCGACGGTCCGCTATCGGCTCTTACGCAAAGACCCGCGATTCAGCTTTGGCCGAATTGTTTTCGGAGACGAGCGGCGAAGCGCTCGATGTCGATGATGAAACGCTCGTGGGTTCCCTTACCGACGACTTGGCGGGAGTCCTCGGCTTCCACGGTAAACGTCAGTTTGCGATCGTCGACGGCCGTGACGGTAGCTCGATAAGTCACGGTTTCGCCCAGCGGTGTCGGAGCGAGATGCGAGACGTGGACGACCGTACCGACAGTGTCATGCCCCGCGTCAAGGTGCGGCAGTACGGCATCCCTGGCGGCGAATTCCATCCAGCGGATCATGGACGGCGTGGCGAGCGAGGGTTGGACGTCGACGCCGAGGAAGGTGATGGCGTCTTCTTGGAGGACGATCCGCTTTTGTTCGAGGGTGATGCCGGGTTTGACCATGATTGCCCATGATAAACGAGCCGGGCGGAGCAGGGGAAGGGATCGGCGGCCTGAAACCTCCGCCCGGTCCGAGCGCCGGTTCCCGCCTAGCGGGTGGCGGTTCTCGCCTAGAATGAAAAGCCGGTCGGCGTTGGTGCGTTTGACGCCGAGATGATTGAGGACTTCGTATTCGCCATGAAACTTTGCACTTTTGAACAGGATGGTCGCTCGCGGGCCGGAATTATCGCGGGAGACAAGATCCTTCCCGTCGAAGAGGTCAATGCTCGCGCGGGAACGAAGATTCCCGAGCAACTGCGCCTGCTGATTGCCGCGGATTGCCTGGAGGAACTGCGGGCCGGCGCGCGGGATGCGGCGGCCGAGCTGCCGGTCTCGGAGGTTCGGTTGCGGTTACCCTATCCCGATCCACCGAAGATTTGGTGTATTGGGCTCAATTACCGCTCGCACGCCGAGGACATCAACGCGGTACAGCCCGAGGAGCCGGGCAGCTTCATGAAACCCACATCGGCGCTGTTTGAGCCGGGTGGGACGATCGAGCTGCCGCCGGTCGAGATGACGAAAGAAGTCGATGCCGAGGGAGAACTGGGGTTGGTCTTCGGCAAAAGATGCCGCGACGTCCCATTAGAAGCGGTTCCCGACGTGCTTTTCGGCTACACGACGACGCTCGATATGACGGCGCTCGACGTGCTGGCGCGTAACCCGCGCTATCTACAGCGCTCGAAGAGCTTTGATACGTTTTTCAGCTTCGGGCCGGTGATCACGACGATTGACGAGATTGAAGACGTCGACGCCCTCGAAGTCGTAACGCGCCACAACGGAGCGGATTTTTCGCGAGATTTCGCCGGGAACATGCGTCACCGACCGTTTCCGCTGGTCGCCTTTCATACCGAAGTGATGACCTTTGAGCCCGGGGATATTCTTTCGACGGGTTGTCCGAAGGGAGCGCGAATTCAGCCGGGCGACCAAGTGGAAGCGTGGATTGACGGAGTGGGGAGATTGAGCGCCGGGGTGGGACGGCGGGAGAAGCGGCCGTTTGGAGTGGAGAGTGGCGGTTGATGCTTACCGAGCCGTCACGACCTTACTCGACCCCTCTTGGCAGATTTATGATTAGATGATATGCTTTTATGTATGAGGACTACTTTGCAGCTGGACGACGCTCTCATGCGAGAGGCAAAGCGGGCGGCGATCGAGAGCGGACGCACTTTGACCGCCATCGTGGAAGATGCTCTGCGGCAGTCGCTCGCAAGGCGAAAAATGAGCAGCCGCCGACGCCCCGTCAAGTTCACGACATTCCGCGGCAACGGCCTGTTGCCGGGAGTCGACCTTGACGATTCGGCGGGGTTGTTGGATCGAATGGAAGGAAATGCGTGATCCTTCCGGATGTGAACGTCCTTGTTTATGTCCACCGGGAAGATGCGCCGGATCATCTCGCTTTTTCTCGTTGGTGGGAGGCACGGATTGCCTCGGACGAGGCGATCGGAATCTCCGACTTGGTTCTGTCGGGTTTTTTGCGAATAGTCACGCATCCTCGGATCTTCGACCCACCGACACCGCTGGAGACGGCCCTTGAGTTTGTCGCGCATATCCGCTCCCTGCCCAATTACGTGACGGTTTCCCCAGGGCCGCGCCACTGGGATATTTTCACAAAACTCAGCCGGACCGCCAAAGCAAAAGGAAACCTGATTCCGGACGCGTATTTTGCGTCGTTGGCAATCGAGTCCGGAAGCGAGTGGATCACAGCGGATCGAGACTATGCGCGCTTCCCGGGTTTGCGCCGGCGGCATCCTTTCCAATAGCCGGGAGACCGAGTCGAAGCGCGGGTTGGTGGAGCGTAAAGCGTACGTACCAACGTTTTTTCTCCCACCGCCCGGCGTGGCCGAACGGCGATCAAGTTGCCAAGACCGGCCCGTAGCCGGGAAGATGAAGGAACTCGGCGCACCTCATGGCGAATGTAAGAATGTGTCCCAATTGCAGGGCCTTGCTCGACCCGAAGCTCGGCGTCTGCGGGTATTGCGGCATCGAGCTCGGCAAGCCGCGGCGCGAACCGGGGCCGATCAGCAAACTGATCCCCCAGGAGAATTTCACGACCATGGTCATTCTCCTGGTGAATTCCGGGCTGTTTATCGCCACCATGCTGATGACGATGAAGGGCTCGGAAGGCGGCGGCTTCCTCATGGGTGTCGACGGTCGTATCCTGCGGCTGTTCGGCGCCAAGGACGCCTTCTTCATCGCGCATGGCGAGTGGTGGAGGCTTGTTACAGCCGGTTTCCTGCACGCCGGCGTGTTTCACATCGCGATGAATTCCTGGGTTCTGTTTGATTTGGGCCGGCACGCCGAGGAAGTCTACGGCACCTCGCGCTTTCTCGTGATCTACTTCGTCTCGAGTTTCTTCGGATTTGTAGCGAGCCTGTTCTGGTCTCCCCACTCCATTTCGGTGGGCGCATCAGCCGCTGCTTGCGGGCTGATCGGCGCGATGATTGCGCACGGCTACCGCGAAGGGATGTCCACCTATCGCTCTTTTTACATCCGCTGGGCGGTGATCATCGTCCTGATCGGACTCATGCCGGGATTCCACATCGACAACGCCGCGCATCTGGGCGGCATGGCCGCGGGCTTCGTGATCGCTTATTTCGCCGGCACGCCGCGCTACGCGCATCCGGTCGAGTCGATATGGAAAACGGCGGCGGGGACGGCGCTCGTGGTCGTCGCCTACTCTTTCTATCGGGCTTACGAATCGATGATGGCCACGCCTTTCTTCTAGCCGGGACGTGGGCGGATCTACTTGTCGATTTGCTCTTCGTAGCGGGCGACGTCTTCGGCGCTGCCGATAACGAGCGGTGACTGCTGGTGTATCGAGTCGGCTTCGATGTCGAGCACGCGGCTGTTTCCGGTCCCGGCCGCGCCGCCGGCTTGCTCAATGACCAAAGCGAGCGGAGCACACTCATAGAGCAGGCGCAGCTTACCGTTTGGGTAACTTCTGTCGGCCGGGTAGAAGTAGAAACCGCCTTCCAGCAAGCAGCGATGGAAATCGGCCACCAAAGCGCCGGTGTAACGCAGCGAGTAGGATCGATGATGAGTCGGGTCGGCGGCGTTGAGGGCGTCGCTGAGGCGGCGAATCCCTTGCTCCCATTCCGAATAGCGCGATAGATTGGCGCTATAGGTTTTGCCTTGCCGAGGGCATCGGATATCGGGGTGGGACAAAACAAATTCATCGGAATCACGATCCAGCGTGAATCCCTCGACGCCTCGACCCGCCGTGTAGACGAACATCGTGCTCGTCCCGTAAAAGATATACCCGGCGGCGACCTGATCGCTGCCCCGCCGGAGGAACTCGTTACTGTCGCTCGGGGAATCGCGACGTCGATAGATCCCAAAAATCGTCCCCAGCGAGCCGTTGATGTCGGTATTCGACGAGCCGTCGAGCGGATCAACATAGACGACGTAGGCGGCGGCATCCGAATTCGGCAGCGAAGCCGGTTCGTCGCGTTCTTCCCCGACAATGGCGGCGACCGAGCCGCTTTCCGCCAGAGCGTCGAAACAAATCTCGTCGGCGACGACATCGAGTTTCTTTTGTGAGTCGCCGGTGGGGTTTTCATTCCCCGAGGCTCCCAGGCCGCCGGTAAGAGCAGCGCGCGCGACTTCTCGTGAGATCCGCTTGCCGGCCGACGCGAGCTGATCGAGAACCGCGAGCAGACCTTCCTCGATCGGCTCATGGTCGGAGACTTCGCGAAGTCTCGCGGCAAAGGTGGAATCGGTTGCGAGTTTCATGCCGGTCGTCGTCCCCGAGGTTCACCGCTCTCTTACTTCAGTGCCTCGGTTACGGCCGCTTGAACTTTCTTCAACCCGGCCTCGACGTCGCTCCTCAGATGCAGGCGTAGAGCGCGCCGGCCGCGTTCGGCCAAGACTTCGAAGTCCCCGCGCGCCTGCGCGGCCTTGACGACGCCGAAGGTATAGCTGCGCCCCGGGATCGGCAAATCGGCGGCATCGTCGCAGGTGATCTGGAGAAACACGCCGCTGTCGGGTCCGCCCTTATAAGCCTGTCCGGTGGAGTGCAAAAATCGCGGACCAAAGCCCAAGCAGGTCGCGGCACGGGTGGCGTCTCGGATCGAGACACGAGTTGCCTGAAGCGATTTCTCGTTCGCTTCATTCATCTCGACATAGGCCAACAGCGCAACGTAATCGCCCGCGCCGACGCGCTGGAGATGAGCCCGCAAATAGTCGACAAGCGAAGGGTTTTCGCCGGCGGCTTTCGATAACGCTTGGGCATTGTTTTCGTCGCTGAAAAGCTTCACGCCGTCAGCTTCAAAGAACGGCGTTTCGGCCGGCAACACCCCGCTTTGCTCGACCTCGTCGGTCAACTTACGCGTCGCGATCTTAGCGGCCTCGACGTCGGGCTGATCGAAGGGGTTAATTCCGAGAATGGAGCCGACGACGGCGGTGGCGATTTCCCAACGGAACCACTCCTGCCCGAGATCATGAACGTCGCGGATCTCGATGCGGAGGACGGGGTGCCCGGCGGCTTCCAATTTTTCGAGGGCTTGGGTTTGTTCCTCATCCGGGTCCGAGGCGAGCCGTAGATGAACGAAAACACGGTCGTTGCCGTAGACCTCCGGAGGGCCTACGGGCTCGCGGTCCATCGGGATCAACCCCTTGCCTTGCTTACCGGTCGATTCGGCCAGCAACTGCTCAAGCCAAGCTCCGAGATCATGAACGCCCGCGGAGGCGAGGATCGTGACTTTGTCGCGGCCCTCGAGCGCCAGCGTGCCGAGCAAAGTGCCGAGCACGACGCCGGGGTTCTCCGGCGCCGAGGAACACGGCGAGCAGGCCGCGGCCATGCGGTCGCTGTGGTCAAGAAAGCGCGACGTGTCGACGCCCATCACCGCCGCCGGGACCATGCCGAAATCCGACAACGCCGAATAGCGGCCGCCAATCGACTTGACACCGTGGAAGATATGCCGGAAACCCAGTTCGCGGGCCGTCTTTTCGAGCTGCGAGCCTGGATCGGTGACGGCGATGAAATGCTTCGGAGCCTGCTCGGCGCCGACAATCTCCTGAACTCGGCCAAGGAAATATTGTTGGAAGATGTTCGGCTCGAGCGTGCTGCCCGACTTGCTGGCGACGATGAAGATCGTCTTGGCGAGATCGACTTTCTCTTCCAAGGTCTTGACCTGGGCCGGGTCGGTCGAATCAAGAACATGCAGTCGGGGAAAGCCGGCCTGGGGGCCGAAGGTGAGCGAAAAAACCTCCGGACAAAGACTCGACCCGCCCATGCCGAGCACCATGGCGTCGGTGAAACCGGCGGAGCGAACATCGTCGGCAAGATTGGTCAAATGGTGCCGATGCGCGATCTGTTCCTCGGTAATGTGGAGCCAGCCGAGCCATTGATTTTCGTCGGCACCGCTCCACAGCGAGGGGTCGTTCGCCCACAGCCGGCGGATCTTTCCGTTAACCAGCCAATCGTCGAGAGCGTCCTCCATCTTGGCTTTGGCCGCGGCGGGCAGGGTATAGCTTTGAGGATTGTACTCCGCTCCGGCGAGGGCGCGGCAACGCCCGTCAACGGCGTTCAGCAACTTGTCGAACGCCTCGGCGAACAACCGCACGCCCTGGGTCAACAGCGTGCCGGTGACGGCGTCCATTGAGATACCGGCGTCGGCCAGCGATTGCATCGTTTGGCGGGCGTTATCGACGTTCTCTTCCAGACTGTCGCGAACCCGGCCATGGTCGCGAAAGGCGTCCATCGTAGCCGGGGGAATGGTGTTGACCGTGTCGGGCCCGATCAGTTGCTCGACATAGAGGACGTCGCTGAAGGCCGGATTCTTCGTACTCGTGCTGGCCCACAGAACGCGCTGCGGCTGTGCGCCCTTGGCCTCGAACGCGCTCCAGCGATCGCCCGAGAAAAGTCCCTTGTAGACCTCGTAGGTCAGCTTGGCGTTGGCGATAGCGACCTTGCCCGACAGCCCGCGCAGGCGGTCGGCGGCCGCCGCATCGGCGCCGGCAAGCTTTGCGGCGATTTCTTCGTCAATGGCGGAGTCAATGCGGCTGATAAAGAAGCTGGCGACTCCGGCAATCTTGTTGATTGGCTCGCCCGCGGCGGCGCGCTTCTCCAGACCGCTCAGGTAGGCTTGGGCGACTTGCTCGTACACTTGTTGCGCGAACAGCAGCGTGACGTTGACGTTGATGCCCTCGCTGACTAATTTTTCGATCGCCGGGATGCCCTCGGGGGTGGCCGGAACCTTGACCATCAAGTTGGGCCGCGAGACTTCCGCCCACAGCCGGCGGGCCTGTTCGAGCGTCCCGGCCGTGTCGTGGGCCAGGAAGGGAGAGACTTCCAAGCTGACGAAACCATCCCGGCCGTCGGTCCGCTCGTAGACGGGCCGCAGCACGTCGGCGGCGTCTTGGATGTCGCGGATGGCAACCTTTTCGTACAGCCCCATCGGGTCGTGGTCGCCCGCGGAGGAAAGCTCGTCGAGCAGCGCTTGATAGTCGGCGCTCCCGGCGATCGCTTTCTCGAAAATCGCGGGATTCGACGTGACGCCTCCGAGCGCGTCCTCGTCGACCATGCGTTTCAGACCCCCGCCCTCGATCAAGTCACGGCGGATGAAGTCGAGCCAGACTGATTGGTTTCGCTCGGAAAGTTGTTGAAGTGGATTCATGATGGTTCCCCGCGCTCTCGGCGCGCCGGAAGCCCGCTTCGAGACCCAAGCACGGCTACACTAAGACGGCTTCCCCGGCGCTCACCCGCCGGTGTTGCTGCTTGGCCGCGTCGACGACGTTGTCGGGCGTAAAGCCGAATCGCTGTTGCAGTTCCTTCAGCGGCGCGGAAGCGCCGAACGTCGTCATCCCGATGGCGGTGCCTTCGATCCCGACATAGCGTTCCCAGCCCAGCGTCGAGGCCTGTTCGACTGAAACGCGGGCCTTGACCGACGGGGGAATCACGCTGTGGCGGTAGGCCTCGGGCTGTTGCTCGAAAAGCTCCCAAGAAGGCATGCTGACGACACGGGCGGCGATTCCCTCGTGCTGGAGTTGTTCATGAGCTTCTAAGCACAAGCTTACCTCACTGCCGCTCGCCATCAGTACGACATCCGGCCGTGCGTTCTCGGCGTCGACCAGCACATAGGCGCCCCGCGCCAGGCCCGCCGCCGAACCGTAACGTGCGCGGTCGAGAGTGGGAAGATTTTGGCGAGAGAGCACCAAGGCCACCGGTTCGTGGCGTAGCTCGGCGATCACCCGCCAGGCTTCCACGACTTCGTTGGCGTCGGCGGGCCGCAAAGTAATCAGCCCCGGAATAGCCCGCAACGAAGCCAATTGTTCCACCGGCTGATGGGTCGGCCCGTCCTCGCCGACGCCAATCGAATCGTGAGTGAAGATATGGACCACCGGTAGTTCCATGAGCGCGCTGAGCCGAATCGCCGGCCGCGCGTAATCGCTGAAAATCATGAAGCCCGACCCGAAGGGCCGAACCTTCGACAGCGACAGGCCGTTGAGCACCGACGCCATGGCGTGTTCTCGCACTCCGAAATGGAAGTTGCGGCCTCGGAAGTTCTGGGGGGTGAAATCACCGGCTTCCTCGAATTCCAGCCGCGTCTTGGTCGAGGGGGATAAGTCGGCCGAGCCGCCCAGCAGCCAGGGCAGTTTCTCGGCGACGGCGTTGAGTGTCTTGCCGGAGGCGTCCCGTCCCGACACACCCTTCCGGTCGGGCTCAAACTCAGGCAAGCCGTCATCCCAACCCTCGGGTAATTGCCGATGCTGCATCTTGTAGAGATGGTCGGCCAACTCCGGGTATTCCCCGCGATACTCCTCGAACTTGACCATCCAGGCCTGCCGCAACCCGCGGCCGCGCCGCCGGATGCCCTGCCGAAAATGCTCTTCCACGCCGTCGGGAATCAAGAATGCGGCGTCCTCGGGCCAACCGTAGTTCTTCTTCGTCAGCCGCGTCTCGTCCTCGCCGAGCGGCGCGCCGTGGGCGGCGCTGGTGTCCTGCTTATGAGGCGATCCGTAGGCGATGTGGCTGTCGACAATGATCAACGTCGGCCGGTCTCGCGTGCTCTTGAAAGTGTTAAAGGCCCGGTCGAGCGAGTCCAGGTCGTTGGCGTCGCCCACCCGCGTCACGTTCCAGCCGTAACCGATGAAGCGGGTCGCCACGTCATCGCTGTAGGCCCAGTCGGTGTGCCCCTCGATCGAAATTTTATTGTTGTCGTAAATCCAGCAAAGGTTCGACAGCTTGAGGTGCCCGGCCAACGAGGCCGCTTCCTGGCTGACGCCCTCCATCATGCAACCATCCCCGCACAGCGCGTAGGTGTCGTAGTTGAACATTTCATACCGCGAGCGGTTGAAATACTCAGCCATCCATTTCGCCGCCGCCGCCATGCCGACGCTGGTGGCCACGCCCTGCCCGAGCGGACCCGTCGTCGTCTCGACTCCCGACGTCCAGCGATATTCCGGATGCCCGGGACACTTGCTGCCCAACTGCCGAAAGGTGCGAATGTCGTCGAGCGAGACGGATAATTCGCCCAACGTCTCGTACTTCGGGTTCACGCTGCGCACGCCGGCGAGATGCAGCATGGAATAGAGCAGCATCGAGGCGTGACCGATCGAAAGCACGAAGCGATCGCGATTGGGCCAAATCGGGTCGTCGGGGTCGAAGCGCAAGTGCCGCTGCCAGAGGCTGTACATCACCGGAGCCATGGCCATCGCCGTCCCGGGATGTCCCGAGCCGGCCCGCTGAACCGCGTCCATCGACAAGGTTCGAATCGTGTTGACGCTGATTTGTTCAATCGAATCTTGATTCACCACTGCCTCCAGGGAAGTGTACCCCTCCCCCCAAGAGGCTCATCGTCCTTGCGCGTGGTTATCCTTAATCCGGTCGTCATGGCGGTGGAAAGCAGCGGACTCGTCGCGGAGCCGCGCGGGAGGCGGCTATGACTATCGGGGCCGGAAGTTTACATCGGTTGCGGTGTCCGGATTTGTGGATTTCGACGATTTGCTAATCTGATAATTCAACCCCGTAACGGCGCCGCCAAAGGGCGCGGAGGATTTTGATGGCCGGACCCAACACTTTGAATTTCAGTGACAACGATTTCGACGCGGAAGTCTTGCAATCGGACATTCCCGTGCTGGTCGATTTCTGGGCCGTTTGGTGCGGCCCGTGTCGCGCCATGGCGCCGGTCGTCGACGAAGTCGCCACCGAATATCAAGGCAAGGCCAAAGTCGGCAAGTTGGATGTCGACAATAATCCGCAAACCGCGACGCGTTACAAGGTGCGCGGCATTCCTACGTTGTTGCTTTTCAAGAACGGGGCGGTGGTCGACCAACTGGTGGGCGCGGTCGGCAAAGAGAAAGTAGCCACTCTACTCAACGGCCACGTCTAAGGCGCGCGGTCCCGATCCTACTCGATCGTCAGCGATACGACTTGGATTTCGTCGTCTTGGCGGTTGCCGCTGACGCGGATCTTGTAGTCTTTGTCCTTGCTCGCCGATTCGACCGCCGCGACAGCCTTCTCGTTGCCGGCGTCGTCGAAGATGACGAAGTCCCCGGCCGCCGTCAAGATTCCGAAACCGCTACCGATGCATATTTCCATCAGGGCGCAGGAGCGGTCGTGCTCGGCGGCGGCTTGGGCGCCTTGCTCGATGATTCCCGAAGAACATTCGCGGTCGACGAGGTAGCCTTCGAGCGTAACCTGCTCGGCCGGTGATGGGCTCGCGGCGAGGCATGCGATGAGAATGATTGAGGCGGTAAGGTTTTTCATGAACTCTCTCCCTGGGGCCCGGCCGAGGCCGCCCGGCCCGAGCCCAATCCGGGGCTGTGAAAAATTGGGGGCTGTACCGAGCGCCGACCGAATAAGTTCCATCAAGTCAACAATTTAGCCCGGCGCGAAGTGGACTGTCCCCCATTTTTTCACAGCCCCAATCTGTCGCGCGGCTCGCCGACCCCTCACTTGCGTTCGGGGCTCCGAGGCCGCTGAAGCTAGAGCAGCGTTCCTTGCTCGGGGACTCCGTTGGCGCCGTTTTCTTCGTCTTGGGAATGCGGCACGGCGCAGGCGGCCGCGATCTGATCCCCATCCTCGACGTTGACCAAGGTAACACCCTGAGCCGAGCGGCCGGTGGCGCGGATCTTATCGGCCTCGAGCCGAATGATCTTGCCGCCGCGGGTGATCAACATCAAGTCGATATCCTTGGACACCTCCATGATCGCGACAACATTGCCGTTGCGTTTGGTGGTCTTGATGTTGATGACGCCTTTGCCGCCCCGCTGCGTTAAGCGGTATTGGTCGATCTTGGTGCGTTTGCCGTAACCGTTTTCAGTAATGCTGAGAACGAGCACGTCTTCGGGGACGGCGATCATGCCGACAACGCGATCGTCGGGGTCAATCCTGATGGCGCGCACGCCTCGTGCCGGCCGGCCCATGGCTCGCACCGCGTCCTCGTGAAATCGGATCGCCTTGCCCCGTTGGGTGGCGACGAAGATTTCGCGCCCCGGATCGGTCAGGCTGGCCGAGATTAGCTCGTCGCCCTCGTCGAGCGCCAGCGCGATGATGCCTCGCGAGAGCGGCCGCTTGAAAACACTCAAGTCGCATTTCTTGATCACGCCGTTGCGCGTGGCCATGACGATGTAGCGGCCCTCGGTGAACTCTTTCACCGGCAGGAAAGCCTGCACGGTCTCGTCGGGCTGGAAGTTCAACAGGTTGACGATGTTCTTGCCGCGGCCTGTAATGCCGACATCGGGAATGTCGTAGATGCGCAGCCAGTACACTCGCCCAAGATTGGTGAAGACCAGGAAATAGGAATGGGTCGAGCCGATAATCAGGTGCTCGACGAAATCGTCGGTGCGCTTTCCCATCCCGATACGGCCGCGTCCGCCGCGGATTTGTTGGCGGTAGGTCGTCACCGGCGTGCGCTTCAGGTAGGAGTTGTGGGTGACCGTGATGACGACGTCTTCGTCGGCGATCAGGTCTTCCATCGACATTTGCGAGACGGGAGGTCCGATGTCGGTGCGGCGCTCGTCGGCGAATTTCCTTTTGATCTCCCGGAGTTCGGTGACGATGACTTTCCGCAGGACTTTGTCGGAACCCAAGATTTCGAGATGGCCGGCGATCTTCTTCTGAATCTCCGCCAGTTCCTCGATAATCTTCTGCTGCTCCATCGCCGTCAGGCGTTGCAGTTGCAGTTCAATGATGGCCTGGGCTTGGCGCTCGGTGAACTCAAAGCGGCCGATCAGCGCCTGCCGCGCCTCGGCCGGGCTCTTCGATTGCCGGACAAGTTGAATAACCTCGTCGAGATGATCGAGCGCCTTCTGGAACCCCAGCAACACATGCTCGCGGTCGCGGGCCTTGCGCAGCAGGTAATTCGTTCGGCGGCGGACGACGTCGATGCGGTGTTCGGCGAACAGGCGCAGGTATTCGAGCAGACCGAGTTCCTTGGGCTGCCCGTTGACGATGGCCAGCACAATGATGCCGAAACCGGTTTGCAGCTGGGTGTGCTTGTAGAGGTTGTTGAGGACGACCTCGGGCTGCTCGCCGCGTTTCAGCTCGAAGACGATGCGCATGCCGTCGCGGTCGCTCTCGTCCCAGATGTTCGAGATGCCTTCGATCTTCTTATCGTTGACTAGCGCGGCGGTGTGCTCGATGAGCCGCGACTTGTTGACCTGGTAGGGAATCTCGTTGACGATGATTTGCTGCCGGTTGCCCTTTTCCTCGATCAAGGCCCTGGCGCGCGTGGTCACGTGACCGCGGCCGGTGCGGTAGGCATTGAGGAATCCCTCGGTCCCGCAGATCGTGCCGCCGGTGGGGAAGTCGGGGCCTTGCACGATTTCGAGCAGATCCTCGAGAGTCGTCTTGGGGCGGTTGATCACGGTGATCGCCGCGTCGATGATCTCTCCCAGATTGTGCGGCGGGATATTGGTCGCCATCCCGACGGCGATGCCGGTGCCGCCGTTCACGAGCAGATTCGGCACGGCGGCGGGCAGGCATTCGGGCTCTTCGCTGGTGTCGTCGTAGTTGGGACGGAAGTCGACGGTATCCTTGTCGATATCGTCAAGCAGGGCCTCGGCCAGCGCGGTCATACGCGCTTCGGTGTAGCGCATCGCCGCCGGCGGATCGCCGTCGACCGAGCCGAAATTGCCCTGTCCGTCGACCAGGCGGCAGCGCATCGAAAACGGCTGCGCCATCCGGACCAAGGTGTCGTAGATCGAGGAATCGCCGTGGGGATGGTAATTACCCATCACTTCGCCGACGATCTTGGCGGCCTTGCGGAAACCGCGGTTGGAGCGCAACCCGGCTTCGAGCATGCCGTAGAGAATGCGCCGCTGCACGGGCTTGAGCCCGTCGCGCACGTCGGGCAGGGCACGCCCGATGATTACGCTCATCGCGTAGTCGAGATAGGACCTTTTCATCTCGACTTCGATGTCGATGGGAATCAAATTCGGCGGCGGGGAACCGTTGCCTCCAAGAGGCAGTTGGGTGGGATTGGAAGGGGGCTGCTCGGCCAAAGAAACGTCCTTTCGTCAGAGCGTCAACAAGCGGCGTAAGTTATTCATTTATTGTAGCGTAGCGGGGGCTTCGGCGGCAGCCGCGAAAGGCGTGAAAATGCCCCAAAATACGCTCTGTGGCGCGGTTTCTGGGACAATACCGAGCAATGGCGATGAATGGCGGCGGAGACATCAACTCGATAGACGGCCGGCTGGGCTTCGGAGCCCGGCGACCGCCTTTACCGAATCGGGAATTCCCGGCGCTGACGCGACGGAAATTCCTGACTCTCGGGGGCTCGGCCGCGCTGGCGGGGGCCTGTGGGGCGAGACCGCCTCGGGTCGTGCTGACCTTCGACGACGCCGTCAAATCGCACCGCCACTTCGTCGCGCCCCTTCTCAAAGACCTTGGCTTCCGGGCCACCTTTTTCGTCAGCCACCGTTGGATGCCCGACACCGAGAACTTCATGACTTGGCGGGAGATCGCTGAAATCCATGAGATGGGTTTCGAGATCGGCAACCATAGCTGGACTCACGCGAACTTCTCGATTCCCCGCAACGCCGCGCGCTTGGCCGGGGAATTGGCGCTTGTGGAAAACGCCCTGGCCGGGGTCGGTGTGCCCAAGCCGGTGAGCTTCGCCTGGTGCGGCAACGGTTTCGGGCCGGAAGCGCTCGGGAAGCTCCGCGAACTCGGCTATCGCTTCGCTCGCCGCGGCATGCAGCCGGAAATTCCTTACGGCGAAATCGTTCCCGGCCCGGCCCTCGATCCGTCGCGTCACGATGTGCTGTTGATGCCAACCACCGGCGACGCCTATCCCAACTGGACATTCGAGCATTTTCAACGGGTCCTCGGGCAGGCAGGCCCCGGCGAGATCACCGTGCTGCAGTTTCACGGAGTGCCCGATACGGCGCATCCATGGGTTCACACGCCGCCTGAGATGTTCGAACGTTATATGGAGCATCTGAAGAGCGAGGGTCTTGAAACTCTCGCTCTACGGGACATCGAGCCCTACTTCACAAGCTCATCGCCGCCCAATGACCCGACGACCGGGCTCCGCTATCCCGAAACCGAGGCCGGCACGACAGCGGCGCTTCCCGTCGAAATGGAAGCGACGCGGGCCGATCTCAACGGTTGGATGGAGACGATGTTTCTTCATCACCGCTTCTCGGCCGCCGAGGCGTCAGCGGTCAGCGGGCTTCACGAGAGCGACGTCGGCGCGTACGCCGAGCGTTTCGCGACGGCTGCTCCCGAGCCGGACGACGGCCTCCGGGTCGAACCCTACCCGGGAGGACGCCATCCGCGCATCGGCTTTCTCGACGGAGCGATCGATCCGATGCGAGGCACGAAGGCAAGCGTCTTCCTGCCCTGGGAACCGAACAACTAAGTCGTGGTCGATCTGCCGGAGGCGATCTTCAGCAATCTCGGCTTGCTGTTTCTGGCTCATACGCACGTCCCCACGATTTGGAACGAGCAAAACGTCGTCCTTGAAAATGTCGATTGGGAACGGATCGAAGGGGGCGGTTTGCGTCACGAATGGACGCTTCCGAACGATGTGCAATTCGGTGCTGTCATGCGACCCGCGACGGATCGCGTTGATATGGAATTGTGGTTGCGCAATGGAACGCCGTCCGCGCTTAGCGGGTTGCGCACGCAGATTTGCGTGATGCTCAAGGGTGCTCCGGGGTTCAACGAGCAGACCCTCGACAACAAGCGGTTCCGGGAACCCGTCGCGGCCGTCGGCGATGAGCAGCAGGGGCGTTGGATCCTGACGGCTTGGGAGGGCACCGGACGCAGTTGGGGCAATCGCGACTGCCCGTGTTTTCACACCGATCCGGTTTTGCCCGACTGCGCGCCGGGGACAACAGTTCGCGTCAAGGGGCGGTTGTGGTTTTACGAGGGGCCGGAGGTGGAGGCGGAGATCGAGCAGGCGGCCCAACGTTTCCAACAAGCCTAAAAGAGCCGGGCGGACGAATAGCCACGTCGGGCGCCGACGGACGATTCCAACCTCTATGCGGACGCTGCGCGGCATTTCCGGCGTTCCCTCGCGGTGATGAACCGTGATAGGGTGTTGAGTTCTTTTCACGGTTATGGAAGCACTTCCCGCGGGCGAGCAGGACCACGGCTATGGGCCGCGCCAGCAGATCGGCTTGGCGCTGGGCCTGCTGCTGTTCGTCGTGATATTGGTCGCGCCCACGCCCGACGGCATGCCGCCTGTCGCGCAGCGCACCGCTGCTGTCGCGGCGCTGATGGCTGTCTGGTGGATCACCGAGGCCGCCCCCATCCCGGTGACGGCGCTGCTGCCGTTGGCGCTTTACCCGGCTCTTGACATCATGCCCAGCCGTCAGGTCGGGCCGCATTTCGGCAACCACATCATCTTCCTTTTCGTGGGCGGATTCATCATCGCCATCGCGATGGAAAAGTGGAACTTGCACCGCCGCGTGGCGCTGGGGACGATCCATCTTTTCGGGACGCAGCCTGATCGGCTCGTGCTCGGCTTCATGTGCGCCACGGCGTTTCTTTCGATGTGGATTTCGAACACCGCCACGACGATGATGATGCTGCCGATCGCGGCGGCCGTCGTCAACCAAATGGCGGAGCTGGCGCAGATGGAAGGCGTATCGCCCGAGGAGACGCCGAAGAAAGTGCGCTCGACGTTCGGCGTGATCTTGCTTCTCGCGATCGCCTATTCGGCCAGCGTCGGCGGCATCGGGACGTTGATCGGCTCGCCGACCACCGTTGCCTTCATCGGCTTCGCGCAAGATCGCTTTCCCGATGAACCGCCCATCGCCTTCGCCGATTGGAGCATGCTTTGCATTCCGATCGTGGTGATATTCCTACCGATCATGTGGCTCTACTTGTGTCGCTTCGGGGCTGAAGTGCCGCTGAGTCACATTCGATTCAACACCGGGCAGGACGTCATTAGCGAAGAACGGCGAAAGCTGGGGCCGATGCGGCAACCCGAGAAAATCGTCTTGGTCGTAGCATCGATGACCGGGTTCTTGTGGATCTTTCGGCGCCCGCTCGAGTTGGGCTCGTTGGTCATCCCGGGTTGGTCGAGCGCCTTTTCGACCCCCGGCAGCCTGCACGACGCCACGGTCGCGATCGCCATGGCCGTGTTGCTGTGTTTACTGCCCACATGGGTGGCGAGCGGAAACGGCGGAAAACCCCGGCTGCAATTCATCGTGGACTGGCCGACGATTCAGAAGGGGGTCCCGTGGGGGATCGTTGTTCTGTTGGGAGGCGGGTTTGCGCTGGCGGCGGGCATTCAAGAGAGCGGCTTGGCGGCGTGGCTGGGCTCGCGGCTGACGATCGCCGGGGAACTGCCGGTGTGGATGCTGGTGCTGTTGACGTGCCTGCTGGCGGTGTTGCTGACGGAAACGACCTCGAATATCGCGACGGTCTTGATGATTTCACCGGTGTTGGCGGCGACGGCGACCGAGATCGGCGTTCACCCGTACTTGTTGTTGATCCCGGCGGCGATCATCGCGTCGTTTGCTTTCATGTTGCCGGTGGCGACGCCGCCCAACGCCATTGTCTTCAGCAGTGGCTGGATCACGATTCCGCGCATGTTCAGGGCCGGAGTGATGCTGGATTTGATCGCCCTGGCGATAATTCCGTTGGCGGTCTATTTCATCGGGCAGTGGATTTTCCCGTTTCGGTAAGGGGTCGGCCGGCAATCCCTTTGCCGCGGCCTTACCGGAAGCCTTCGATCAGCATCAGGTCGCCGCTTTCTTCGTCGACCTGCGTGTACACGATGTTGCGTTCGTCGGGGCTGACGGTGAGGCCTACCATTATCTTTCCCGGGATGGTTTCCAACACCGCGACCGTTTCGATGTCATTCGTCGCGAAATTGAAAAACTGAAGCGAATAGCGAGCGTCAGGATCGTCCGCACGCAGTTCGGGGATGAAATAGACCCCGCGCTCCACGACCGCGAAATTGCCGACCAAGAACACCGGTTCGAAAACTCGAGTCTCCTCGCCTCCATTTACGGGAACTTTCCACAGACTGGCCGATCCGCCTTGCTCCACTTTGTCGAAATAGACATGCCTGCCGTCAACGGATTCGTAAGCGACGCGTCCACCATTGCGCGTAATTTGGACCGGTTTGCCGCCGGCCGCCGACACTTTCCAGACCTGTTGTTCACCGCTGCGTCCCGAAGCAAAGTAGATCAGGCGACCGTCGTGCGACCAACTGGGCCACGAGTCGTCGGCCGGATCCGTCGTGAGCCGCAGCAATTCACCGCCGCCGGCACCCACGACGTAGATATCAAAATGGCCTTCGGAATTCCAATTGAACGCGACGCGACGGTTGTCCGGCGACCAACTCGGCACGCCCGACCAAGTGCCCTCTTCGGAATGCAACAGTTTGGCGTTCGAGCCGTCCGCGTCGGCCGCCCAAACGCCCAAGACTCCCGCTCGGCGCGATTCGAAAGCGATGCGGCTGCCGTCCGGGGAATATTGCGGAAAAGCCTCATAACGAGTGGAGGAAAGGAAGCGGGACGGCGGTCCCGGTTTGCTTGCCGCATCCGGCCTGCGCATAAGCTGAAAATTCGGATCCGATACCCTTCGCACGTACACCAATCGATTGCCCCGCCGCGAAACCGTTGGGAGGTCGGCGTCCTGGCCCGCGGCGGCCAACGCTTCCGGTGGATCGGTCCCCTTCGCGGAAACTCGCCACAGCGCCCCACGGAATACGAAGACAATCGAACGCCCGTCCGGTGTCCAATCCGGTTTATGGATCGTTTCGTTCTTGAACGTCCGTCGCCGCGGCTCTCCTCGCACCGTCAGGTCGTCGGCTAGGTCGACGACATAGAGATCCGTAACGGCATAGCCGGCCGTTCGGATAAATGCCAGCGAAGTTCCGTCCGGCGAGAAGGCGGGGCTGCTGTCCCCGCTAATCGCGGCGGGCGGCGAGGTCAAGCGACGCCGCTCGCCGGTTTCGGTCCGCAACAGAAACAGAGCAAAAGGTTCATCGGGGGAATCTCTATCCACCACGACGAGGCCGTCACTGTCAGGCAGCCATGTGTGAAAGGGGCCCCAAACGGGGGTGGGGACAGGAAATGCACCGATCTCACCTAGTTTTCGCTCGGGGCCTCCGATCGCCGGGATAAGAATCACCTCGAGTTTGCCGCCGGAATTGAAGGCGCCGATCGAGTTGTACGCCCGCAGGAAAGCAATATATCTCCCGTCGGGCGACCACACGGGCCATAAGTCAAACGCGGGGTTACTGGTCAACCTCTCTTGGACATCGGCATCAATGTTCTTGACGTATATGTCAAAGTTATCTTGTTTGGAACCGTTCCATGCAAAGGCGGCCCGCGCCCCCTCCGGGGAAAGAGTCGCTTGCGTCTCGATACCCGCGTAGCTAGTGAGCGGCACGACTTGCATCGCCTCCGCCGGTGCCTTTTCGTCCCGCTCGAATACACCGACCCAGGCTCCGGCCGCGGCCACCAACGCCGCGGCGACGACGGCCGGAACGGCCCAGCGGCTTTTTCGGGGAGCAGGCGGCGCGCCGGCCGGCAACTTTGCGCGGGTCGCGGCCTCGGTTTGCTGCTCTCTTTGCAGGCCTCGGAGATCAACCAGCAGTTCGTCGACGCGCTGATACCGATCGCTCGCCTCCTTGGCCAAGCATTTGTTGACAATACGTTCGAGTTCCTTAGGGACGCCCGTGCGGACCGCCGTCCGCGGCTCGGGGTCTTCGTTCATCAGCGAGTAGACGACGACCTGGTCGTAGTCGCCTCGGAAGGGCGGTTGCCCAGCGACCATTTCATACAGCACTACACCGAGCGACCAGATGTCGGTGCGGCTGTCGGTCTCGGCGCCTGCCGCCTGCTCGGGCGACATGTAGGTCATCGTCCCGAGCGTCGTACCTTCGCGGGTGAATTTTGAGCCGCCCGCGAGTTGCGCCAAGCCGAAGTCCATCACCTTGACGAGGCCCCGCGAGCCCTTCATGAGCATTAAATTGTCAGGCTTGATGTCGCGGTGGGTGATGCCTTTTTCGTGCGCCGCTTCCAGGCCCTCGGCCAACTGCATGACAACGGAAAGCGCCTCGTTCAGCTTGAGCGGGCCTTCCTTGATCTTCGCGCTCAGCGGACGGCCTTCGAGAAAGGCCCTGACGATAAAGGTTCGTCCGTCCGCCTCGTCGATTTCGTAGACGGTGCAGATGTTGGGGTGGTCGAGCCGGGCGGCGGCTTTGGCCTCGCGCTCGAAACGCTTGCGGGCTTCGTCGTCGCGTAGCAGATGCGGCGCCAGGAATTTCAGGGCTACGGGGCGATCGAGTTTGGTGTCCTCGGCTTTGTAGACCACACCCATCCCACCCTCGCCGAGTTTGGCGGTGATTTTGTAATGGGAGATGGTTTGGCCGATCATCGCGCCGGAAAGGCAACCAGTCTGAAATTGTAGCGCTAATCGCCTTCTTTTTGCGAGGTTCCGGGCCTATTTCGGAATGGTCTAGTCGACAATCCCCGGCACCGGGAACTGCCCGCAGAGCGCTTCAACCTCGGCCTTCATCGTTTCGAGGGCTTGCTCGTCTTCGTGCTTTTTCAATGCCTCGGTGATCCACCGGGCAAGCCGCGTCATTTCTTCCGCGGCCATGCCGCGGGTTGTCGCGGCGGGCGTTCCCAGGCGAATGCCGCTGGGGCGTAGCGGGGGGTTCGGGTCGTCGGGAATGATTTGCTTGTTGGTTGTGATCGAAACCGCGTCAAGGGTTTCCTCCGCCACTCGCCCGTTGATGCCGAAACTCTTGACCGTATCGACCACCATCATGTGATTCTCGGTTCCGCCGGTGATGAGCTCGGCGCCGCTATCGATCAGCGTGCGGGCCAGCACTTGCGCATTGTCGAGGACCTGGCGGCAGTATTCGCGGTACTCGGGTTCGAGCGCCTTGCCGAGGGTGATGGCGACGCCGGCGACGGCGTTCATGTGAGGCCCGCCCTGTAGACCCGGGAAGACGCTCTTGTCGATCGCCTTAGCGTGTTTCGCTTTGCAAAGGATCATCCCTCCGCGGGGCCCGCGCATCGACTTGTGCGTGGTGGTGGTGACGAAATCGAACCCGGCATCGAAAGGGTTGCGCATCGCGCCGCCGGCGATCAAACCACCGATGTGCGAAACGTCGGCCATGGTCAACGCGCCCACTTCGTCGGCAATCTCCTTGAAGCAAGCGTAGTCGTAGTCTCGGGGGTACGACGAATACCCGCACAAGACCATCTTGGGCTTGGCCTCGATCGCCGTCTTGCGTAATGCGTCGAAATCGATGCGGCCTTGCTGTTCGGGTTGCGTCTTGTAGCGGACAAAATTGTAAATTTTTCCCATGTGCGAAACCGGCGCGCCGTGAGTCAGGTGCCCGCCGTGGGAGAGGTCCATGCCGAGAACCGTGTCGCCCGGTTTGAGAAAGGCCATGTAGACGGCTTGGTTCATCGGCGATCCGGAAAGCGGCTGGACGTTGACGTGCTCGGCGCGAAACAATTGTTTGGCGCGGTCGCGGGCGACGTTTTCGATGACGTCGGTGAACTGCTGTCCGCCGTAATAGCGCCGACCCGGGTAGCCTTCTGAATACTTATTGGTGAAAACCGATCCCAGCGCGGCGAGCACTTCCGGGTAGGTGTAGTTTTCCGACGGAATCAGTTCAATGCCGGCCTGTTGGCGTTTTTCCTCGCCGACGAGAGCGTCATGGATGGTGGGGTCGTTGTCTCGAAGAAGATCGCGATTGGTGTTCATGGCCGCGGCTCCATTGGAATTGGGTGCGTGGAATTAGGTGCGTCGAATCGGCGCGTCCGGAAAACAAAAACGCCCGGACCGGAAGATCAGCCCAGGCGAACGGCGCTTCTTCCGCGGGGCGGCGCTCCCTCGTGGTTGATTCCACGTTTTCGCCAGTCACGCGAGCCCGTTGGCGGAGCCCTCTTTATACCTCTCGCGCCGCGGCGACGCAAGCCGAAGCCCCGAGGTTGTTCCGAGTTGGGGGCGCGGCCGAAGGAGAGAAAAGTGGCCAATCAGAATTCAGGGTAGCGTTCGTAGGCCGGGTGTTGTTTGTCACGCCGCTGCCTCGACAGACCCAGCAACGCGGCACTGCCGCTGATCGCGAGGAAACACCACGCCAAGAAGGGCAGCGCCAAAAGGACTTGATCGGAAGAAAGCCGCGACAACAAAACAGTCAGGTGGCCCACTCCAAGCAGCAGCGTCATGCACATGCCGATTCGGCTGCCTTTACACACCAGCAGAACGGCCAGTCCGCTAATCCCCAACAGCGCAACCGAGGTCGCCGCACGGTCCTCAAACACGCCGCCGAGCTGCCACCAGCTCACCAACGCGATGCAAGCAGCGACAAGCAAACGAAGAAATACGATCATTGCGTCCTCGGTTTTCCACGCCCCTGTCGGCTCGTCGGCAACGTTTCCGAAAGACGGAGCGGTCCCTGCTTGTTCATCGGCATCCCCCAAGGGTTTCATGAGAGCGGAGGCGCCCTGGGGAAACCCGGAAATCTCTCTCCCCGGGGCGCTCCGACTTTCATTGACATCGCGCCGGACGCTCCGCTATAGTGAACCCGGCCGGCAAACGAAGACCGCGCAACAGGGGCGCGGGCTTCATGTGAGGATGCCGGAGATGAGGGGTCTGGGCAGGGATTTCGAGTCGCCCGCGCAACCCGTCGTGAGGGACCGGGTTCGTATCCGCGACTCGATTCAAAGTCGTAGTCGGCATGATGACGGCAAGCCCCTGTCGGCTCCGTCCGGTCGAGCTATCGCCTCCACGACCCGACTAGGTGGGAAGTAGCGTTTTCTGATGGTCGGCGATCCGAACAATCTTCCGCCCGACTCGGCGGCGGATAGTCCGTTGGGCTCATCCGCGCCCGCGGGCGGCGAAGCGTCCGAAGGTCCGCCGGCCGGCCGGGAGAGCGCCACACCGGGAATCCCGGGGCCCCCTTCCCCCGATGACAACGGCGCGGCCGACTTCCCCCTTCCCGAAGCCTTATTGCCCCAGGACAACCCCCCGCCCCCGGATGAGGGCGCCGGCAGCTCTCCGCGCGAAGGCGATCTTTGCCGGGGACGCGTGGTTGGAATTCTTCCGAGCGGCGTGGCGGTCGACATTGGACGAAAGACGGAAGGGCTCGTCGCGATCGAAGAATTCCCGGACGGCTCGGATCTGCCGCGACTCGACGACGAAATCGACGTTATCTTTCAAGGTCGGGGGAGCACGGGCGACTACGCTTCCCTTTCCTGCCAAAGCGCTCGGCGAATGCTGCTGTGGGAAGGCATCCAACAAGCCCACCACGACCGGAACCCCGTGCAGGCGCGGGTGGTCGCGGCCGTCAAGGGAGGGTTGGAAGTCGATATTGGCCTGCCGGCCTTCATGCCGACCTCGCAGTTCGACCTGCGCCCGCCGGCGGACGCCGGGGCACTGATCGGCACCGACTTTCCCGTCCGAATCGTCAAGTATTCCAAATCAAGGGGCAATATCGTCGTCTCGCGGCGGGTATTGATCGAGGAAGAGATTCAGCGCCGCAAAGCCGAAACGCTGTCAAGGATCAGCCTTGGCGCGGTGGTTAGCGGCACGGTCAAGAATCTCACCAGCTACGGCGCCTTCGTCGACCTGGGGGGCATCGACGCGTTGCTGCACATCACCGATCTCTCCTACAGCCACGTCAACGATCCTTCCGACATCGTGAGAGTCGGCGAGTCAATCAGCGGCAAGGTGATCAAGTTCGACCCGGAACGCGAGCGCGTGTCTCTGAGTCTGAAAGCCATGGAGCCGGACCCGTGGGAAGGTCTGGAGGACCGTTACAACGAGGGCGACCGCGTTAGCGGCCGGGTGACGCGCACCGTCGAGTTCGGCGTCTTCCTGGAGATCGAGAAGGGTTTGGAGGGCTTGCTGCACGCCGGGGAAATCAGTTGGTCCAAGCGGCCTCCACATCCTTCAAAACGGTTCAAGGTCGGCCAAACGGTTGACTGCGCGGTCTTGAAGATCGAGTCCGCGAAACGGCGTCTTTCGTTGAGCGTAAGAGCGCTGACTCCCGACCCCTGGACGACCGTCGCCGAACGCTACCCGACGGGGACGATCGTGGAAGGCAGGGTGCTTTCGATGACCACCTACGGGGCGTTTGTCCGCTTGGAGGAGGGCATCGAAGGACTTGTCCATATCACCGACCTGACGCGCGACGCGAGGGTACGACACCCCAAGGATCTGCTTCAGAAGGGGCGTTCGGTGCAAGCCGTCGTGCTTCATGTCGACGAAGAGAACAAACGCGTCTCGTTGGGCATGAAGCAGCTCGAACCCGACCCCTGGGATGATTTCTTCGCCACGCATTTCGTCGGCGACGTCATCGAGGCCCGCGTACTGCGGCGAACGTCTTTCGGCGTGTTCGTCGAGCCGGCGCCGGGACTCGAAGCGCTATGTCATTCGACGGAACTGGGAGGGGGAGGCAAGCGAAGCGGCAAAGGGCCGACCATAGGGTGCGTCTATCAGTTTCGGATCCTCGACATGGACGACCTCGAGCGGCGGGTGCGGCTGACTCGGTGGGGTTTGCCGACGCAAGAGGTCAAGCCGAAGCAGGAAACAGCGGCTGAGTCCGCAAGCGGAGCCGAGGCGACCCCCAAACCGCGAAAATCCGCCAAGCGAAGAAAATCGGCCCGTAAGAAAAAGGCCGCCGCCGAGGGGACCAAGAGCGGCGACTCCACGGCGCAACCGAGCGGGGCCGAAATGGCGAGCGAAACCCCCGCGGCGCCGGCGGCAGCCACTTTGGAAGATGCCTCGGGGAGCGCCGCCGCGGCCAACGGGCCGCAAGATGAGCCCCGGGAATCCGAGGAAAAGGTTTCGGCCGGGGCCGAGGGTGAGGCCGGTTCGGAGAATGTGACACCGGAAGTCGAAACCGCGGAGCCTACCTCCGACGCCGCGGCCGGCGAAGGGCCTGAACCCGCATCCGAGGCGAAACCGTCCGAGGCAAAACCAGAGCAAGCGCCGGACCCCGAACCCAAGAAAACCGCCGCCAAGGCCCCTGTGCGCAAAAAGGCTCCGGCGCGTAAGAAGGCTCCCGCGTCTAAAAAGGCCGCCAAAAGCAAGAAGGCCGTAGCGAAGCCAAAGAAAGCCGCGAAGCGCGCGAAGAAAGCCGTGCCGGCGAAGCGGACCAAAACCTCGGCCGACGAGTCTTCCGGCTAGCCGCGGCCGCTGCCCCATCCCGATGTTCCTCGGCGCGGTCGGCTCGGGTCGCGTACAATAACCTCGAAGCGCCGCTGTTTGCTTTTCTCGGATTTACCCGCCGTGCCCTCCATCTTGTTGGCCGATGACAACCCTCACGCTCGCCGCATGGGACGACAAGTCCTCGCGGAAGAGGGCTACCAGGTCTGGCTTGCATCGGACGGCGATGAGGCGCTCGATCGGGCGCTCGAACATCGGCCCGACTTGGCGATTGTGGGCACGCGGATGAACGGATTGTCGGGTTTCGACCTGTGCCGCCGCATCAAGATGGATCCCGAGTTGGGGCATGTGCGCGTGATTCTGTTGGCCGGTCCGCGAGAAACCTTGGAATCCGAACCGGAGTCGGGGCCCCCCTCCGACGGCATGCTGCGAAAACCGTTGGATCCCGAGTCGGTCATTCGCGTCGTGCGCGGCTTGCTTGACGGTAATGGGGAGCGAGCCGATCAGCCGGACGACCACTCGCCGCTTCAAGAAACCAACGCCGAGGCCGCCGACCTGATGACGGTTCCGGCACCCGCGCCGCAAGACGGCCCGGCCGCCGACTCAGGTCAGCCTGACGAATCAACGGCATCCGAGGAAACGAAGGCATCGACCCGGCCCGAGATCTCGACGCCGGAAGATGACCCTTTCGCTGATGTTGTGCACACCGCGCTGACGAAGATTCCCGGCATCATGGACGCGGCGGAAGTGCGCACGGCGGTCGCGGCGGCGGTCGAGGCCGCCGTTCCGGGAATCGTGGATCAGGTCTCCGAGCAGATCCTGAAAGCCATGAGGAAGCCCTGAGGGCGACAGCAAGTAGAGCGCCCTCGGGAGCGGCACGAGGCAAAAGACTATGGCGGGAAGCAGCTTCGACATCGTATCGCGCATCGATTTGCAAGAGGTCAATAACGCCGTCCAGCAGACGGACAAGGAATTACGTACGCGCTACGACCTCAAGAACACCGAAAGCGAGATCGAGCTGGACGAGGCCGGCTCGAAGATCGTAGTTCGCGCGCCCGACGATTTTACGTTGCGGCAGGTGCGGGAAGTGCTCGAGCAGAAACTGATTCGACGCGGCGTTCCGATGCGCGGCCTGACATTCAACGAACCGAAACCTTCGGCCGGGGCGTCGGTGGTCCAAGAGATCGGGATGCAACAGGGAATTCCGGTGGAAAAGGGCCGCGAGATCGTCAAGTTAATCAAGGGAATGAAGCTTAAGGTGCAGGCGTCGATTCAAGCCGATCAAGTACGGGTAAGCGGGAAGAAGCGCGACGATTTGCAGGCTGTGATGGCGGCGGTGAAAGAGCAGGATATCGGCATCCACATGGAGTTCACCAACTACCGCAATAATTGATTCGAGGGCGTTTTCACACCCGCCCAATGCTTCACGGGTTCCTCGGCCGCGAGAGCCGGAACCGCCTATGCCGCCGCGGCGGTGGATTTCTCTTCGACCGGCGCCGGGATAGCCGGCTTCCTCATCAGTGACAACGCCGTTCGTCCAAGCAAAGTGGCAAGTTTTTTCTTCGTCCCCCTAACGGCGCTGTCGGCCGAAAGCCCGTAGCGCTTGTAGCGCGACAGCAGGCCGCGGGAAACCACGATGTAGGTCATCGCCTTGCGCCAGTCCTTGAACATCCCGAAGCGGCGGCAGCGCGCCAGCACCGACGCGAGACTGTAAAAATCACCCCACGCGTCTTCGAGCTTCGACAGCAACGCCTTCTCGCTCAGGTTGGGGTGCTCGTAAAGGATTCTGGGGTGATTGAGGTCGAGCCAATAGTCGTAGTTATCGCGGGTGAGCTTCAGTGCCATGCGCCCCCGCCGCATCATGTGAAAGTCGACGGTTCCGGGCAATGGCGTCATGGGGACGAACTGGGCCATGGCAATGCCGCTCTCCCGCGCGAACTGAATGGTGTAGTCGAGCGAGTCTTCCGTATCGGTCTCGATTCCGAAAATGAACGCCCCCAGGATGTAAGGGAAACCTTGGGTGCGGATCGTCTCCAGCTTCCGCGCCAACTCTTTGCCGGCCGAATTGAAGGTTTTGTTCGTCGCCTTGAGGCCTTCTTCGGTAACCGATTCGATTCCGATGAGCGCCCCCAAGACGCCGGCGCGGCGCATGGCGGCCATATATTCCGGGTCATCGGCGACTTCCATGGTGATCTGCGTACAGAAATGCATGTCGTTGGGGAGTTCTTTTTCCAACCGCGCCAGCAGTTCCAAGCGGTTGGCGCGGCCGGCCTCCATCGCCTTGGCTTGCTCGGGGTTAGGGGCCTTGGCGATGTCGGCCAGCGAGTAGGGGTAGAAATTGTCGTCGGAAAACATGACGAGACGGAATCCGGCGCGGTAGAGCTCCTGTAGCTCCAGGATGATCGCATCGTTCGCCCTGACACGAGGCACGCGGCCGTCCTGCACCCAGACCGAACAGAACGAACACTGCTTGGGGCAGCCGCGGACGGTCTGCACCGACCCGGTCAGGTAGCGGTCGGTATTCATCAAATCCCAGCGGGCCGGGGTGAACGACTCGGGATCCACTTGGCCTCCGCGGTAGAGCTCTTTGAGGTTTCCGTGGGCGTAGTCATCGAGTACATCGGCCCAGATATCCTCGGCGTCGCCGGTCACGGCCGCGTCGCCGTGGAGCAGCGTCTCCTCGGGGAAGATCGAGGGATGAGGGCCCCCGAAAACGACGGTAGCCCCACGCTTCTTCGCCTCTTCGGCCAGGGCGTAACCGTGAATGGCGTTGAAAGTGTGCATGCTGACGCCGACCAGATCTCCCTCCTCGACCTCATCCCAAGGGAAGGCTTCTACACTTTGGTCGATCAGCCGGATGCCCTTGATGTAGTCTCTGTCGGGCGTGGCGGCGGCTAGAACGGGCAACGCGCGCGGCGTAATGAACGAGAAGTCGATTCTCTCCGCGGCAGGCGCGGGGTTGGTGATGAAGATCCGAAAATTCTTGGCTTCTTGTAAAGCGGACATGTGTAGCATCTCCCTATGCGTGTCGCTTTGCGGCGGTCAATCCATCGCGCTCCACCGAGCCTTCGTCGGCACGACCGGGAAGGGGCGGCAAAACAAGATAGTAACAAACGGAAGCCCCGAAAGCACGATTGACGGGCAGGCCCGCGCCTTCGGTCAAGAAGGTCTCCCTCGCCGGCAATGCCTCCGTACCCGACGTTACGCTAGGCGTTCGCCGAGAAACCGCGAAATGTCCGGTGAAAAATACGTCGGCGGTTCGATCGGGAAGACCGGCCGCTTCTTGAGAAGATCAAGATCCACTCCCGGCCATTTCGCGCCCTCCCCGAGCTTGCCGACAACGGCGTAGGCGTCGGCGCGGTTGAGATAGAGCTTGTTGCTGAGTTTAAAATCCTCGACGCCGAACCGCAGCACCGGCAAATAGACGTCGGGGTCGAGAAACCGCAGGATACTGTTGGACTCCATGATGACGAACTCGCGTTCGTCGAGCAGTCGTCGCAATGCTGGCAGGGCCGTGTCGAGTTGCCCCACCCGCGTGCGAACCCAATAGACCTCGGCCGCCCCGGCTTGCAAGAAACGCGACGTGTCGGAGCCCGAAGCCGGGTCCGTCTCTCGCGTCACGGCATAGGGGCAGTCGGGGTCTTCCACCGCGCAGTCGCACTCTCCGCCGTGGTCGGAACAGACACCATGGCCGTACTGCGTGATCTTCAGCGCCGTCCAGCGCCGCTCGCGAGAAGCCGCGATCACGCCCGCCGCCAGCGACGTCTTGCCGACGCTTCGGCTGTGGCCGCCGATCACGACGAGTTTCACTTTTCGGGCTCCCCCGCCGACTCGGCGTCGAGCTTCTCCTCGATCTCGCGCAGTTTGGCGACGATCTTCGGCAAGCGCTCAACAAGGGCCTGCTTTTTTAAATATTCGCGATGAGGGCGCGAGGGAGTCCCCCAGACAGTTTGTCCGGCCGGAATGCGGCGATGCGGAAGGACCCCGGCTTGGCCGCCGATGTGGGCCTTGGCTCCGATGTGGGCCTGCTCGCCCATCCCGACCTGGCCGCCCATCACGACATAGTCCTCGACCACGCAGCCGCCCGACAACCCGGTTTGGGCGGCGATGACGACATGCCGTCCGATGCGGCAATTGTGGCCGATATGGACCAGATTATCGAGCTTCGTTCCCGCGCCGATCGTGGTGGCGCCGAGCGCTCCCCGGTCAACGCAGACGTTGGCCCCGAGTTCCACGTCGTCGCTGATTTCAACCGTGCCGAGTTGCGGAAACTTCTCGTAGTGGTCGCCCTCGAAGACGTAGCCAAAGCCGTCGGCCCCGACGATGCAGCCGGAATGCAGAATCACGCGGTCGCCCAGCGTCACGCCGGGATAGAGCACCACGCCCGCCCACAAACGACAATCGGCTCCGATGCGACAGCCCCGTCCGATGACGGAGCGGGGGCCGATAACGGAACCCGAGCCGATTTCGACATCCTCGTCAATGACCGCCCCCGGGGCTACCGCGACGCCTTCGCCCAACTTTGCCGAGTCGGCCGCGACGGCGGAAGGGTGAACGCCCGGGGCCGGCCGATCGGGCGGATGCAACACCTGCAGCACTTTGGCGAACGCGTTGCGCGGCTGGTCGACGCGGATGAGCGTCTTGCCTTCGAGTGCCGGCTGGTCGATCGGGACAAGCAGGCAGCCCGCCGCGGCGTCCCGCGCCTGCTCGACCCGATCGCCTTGCACAAAGGCAATCTCGTGCGCCGCGGCCGCCTCGATCGCGTTGCCGGCGCGGATTTCGAAATCCGCGTCGCCCTCGACGGAGCCACTTACCAACTGGGCAATTTCGGCAACGGTCATGGGGTCGGCTCGATGGGATGGGTCCGATAACGCGGGTTCCGAACGGCTTTTTTTCGCGGAACCCGGCCAAACGGCGCTGCTACAGCGCCGAACTTCTAGTATCGTAACAAGGTTATGACGGTCCCACGGTTTTCGCGCCGCCCGAAGCGCAAGGGGTTCCTGCTGCTTGTTGCCGCCGCGATTCTCGCAGTCGTTCTGCCCGGCCCGGCCCGCGCCTGGGGTCCGCTCGGACATCGAGTCATCGCCCGCATCGCACAGCAGCATCTCAACCCCAAGGCGCGCGGCCGGCTGGCGTTCTATTTCGGGAAAGACTTCGCCTTGGAAGATCTGGCCCTCTGGGCGGACGAGATCCGCGCGGAGCGTCCCGAAAGCGGCCCCTGGCATTACCTCGACATCGCACCCGAGGCAACGTCGCTCGTGATGGAGCGCGACTGTCCCGAGGGTAATTGCATCGCCTGGAAAACGCGGGAATTTATCGGGATCGCACGCCTCGCCATGCGCAAAAAGGACGATCTGCTCGAACCGATCAAATACATCATTCATTTCGGCGGAGATCTGCACCAGCCGCTGCATCTGGGCCATCCGCAAGATCGCGGCGGAAACGACATTCCCGTGGAGCTCGACGGTCGCTCGATGAACCTTCACCAAGCTTGGGACTCGGGAATCCTCAAGCTCGGCGGCGAGAGCGAAGAAGAGCTGGCTGAAAGGCTCAGCCGTCGCATCACGCCGGAGTTCAAGCGCCGTTGGCGAAAAGGCGTGCTACGGGATTGGAGTTGGGAAACCCACTTGATCGCCATTCGCGTCGCCTACGCGGCGCTGCCCGCGGGGTCGCCCAAGGTTCTCGATGAGGAGTATGCAAGGCGGGCTCGCGAAGTGATCGATGAACAATTGACCAAAGGCGGCTTACGCCTCGCCGAGCTGCTGAACCGCACCTGGCCGTAATGCCGCGCTCCGCGGGCACGGGTCTCGCCGCGATTCCTCTTTGACAAGGGTGAGCCTGTCACCTAATGTTGGAAGTATTGCGGACGGTCGCGGTTGGCGCCGCGCGTCACGCAGCGCCCCTCTCGCGCCCTCTCCACGACTGCCTGATGCCCAACGTCCCATGACGGGCCGAACCCTATCTCACCACAAGATCCTCGAAAAAGTCGGCGAGGGGGCGATGGGCGTCGTCTACAAAGCCGAGGACTTCCGTCTGCGCCGCGTCATCGCGCTGAAATTCCTTTCCGGACAAAATCTCGGTGAAGAAGATCGGGGGCGTTTTTCTCGGGAAGCGCAGGCCGCTGCTTCACTCGATCACCCCAATATCTGCGCCGTCTATGGAATCGAAGAGGCCGAGGGAGAAACTTTCATCTCCATGGCTTACATCGAGGGCCTATCGTTACAGGAAAAGCTCGCCCAAGGCGCTCTCGGGCTCGACGAAGCGCTACGGGTCGCGATGGGCGTGGGCAGCGGTTTGCAACGAGCCCACGAAAGTAAGATCGTTCACCGCGACATCAAGTCCGCCAACATCATGGTTACGCCCGAGGGCGAACCGAAGATCACGGATTTCGGCTTGGCCTTGCTGGCGGATCGCAGCAAGCTGACAAAGTCGGGCACGACTCTGGGGACGCCGCTCTACATGTCGCCCGAGCAGGCCATGGGACAGCCGCCTGATCGGCGCTCCGACTGCTGGTCGCTCGGCGTGGTGCTGTATGAAATGGCGACCGGACAGTTGCCTTTCGTGGGCGATTACGAACAGGTCATTCTTTACGAAATCGTCAACGCGAAGCACCAACCCCCAACCGCCCGCCGCGCCGGCCTGCCCGCCGATCTCGACCGGATTCTCGGCAAAGCGCTGGCGAAGAGCCCCGACGAGCGCTATCAGCACGTCGACGACATGGTGGTCGATCTGCGACGTCTGCGCAAGCAGCGAGGGTCGGCGGCAGCCGCCGGGGTAGCCGGCGCCGAGCCGATCGTGTCGAGCCGCGCGCCCCCTCCCGCAAGCGAGACCGCCACCCCGGTTTCGGCGCCGACTCGCCGCATTGAGCACCCGCCGGAGGGTGCCTCTCGCGGACCCGGCCCCTCCGAGGTGGTCGTTTCCAAAGCACGGTTGCGTCTACTGTGGGGGCTTGTCGCGGTTTCGCTGGCGGCGGCTCTCGCTCTGGCTTTCGCTCGCTTTGGATGAGCAGCCGATCAGCGCCGCCGACCGGATAACCTCCTTCCCTCTCGCCAACCCCGGTGACTGTGTTGTAATAGCCAACCGCTTCCGGCATGAGCATTACCCTGCACTGGCTCGACTGGTTGGTGATCGCCGTCTACTTCGCCGGCATCGTCGCCATCGGGCTGTTCGTTTCACGACGCGTCAAGAACACCGAAGACTACTTTCTCGGTAATCGCGGCTTCAGCGTTTGGCTGATCATCGGCCAAGCGTTCGGCGTCGGCACTCACGCCGAAATGCCGGTATCGCTGGCCGGAGCCGTCTTTCAGTCCGGTTACTCGGCGATCTGGTACCAGTGGAAAAACCTTTTCATCACGCCTTTCTATTGGCTGCTGGGGCCGCTGTTTCGCCGCATGCGTCGGACCACTCTTGGCGAGGTTTGCGAAGACCGTTATGGCGTCGCCATGGGGGCGGTCTATACGCTTTTCGCGCTATCCTACTTCGCTTTCAATATGGGCGCGATGCTCAAGGGCGCGGGCAAACTCGTCAGCGTGGCCGCCGGAGAAGCGGTGACGCCCAACATGGTCGTGATCGTGATGACCGCGACTTTCTTGGCCTACAGCCTGGTCGGCGGTTTGGTGGCGGCCGCTTACACCGACTTTGTGCAGAGCTTTTTCATCATAGGGCTTTCGTTCCTGTTGATTCCGTTGGGGCTGGTGCGTGTGGGAGGATTTTCAGGGATTCGCGAAAGCGTCGAACCCGCGATGCTTTCGCTCGTGACGCCCGGCGACGTCGGCGTCTTTACGATCGTGATGCTGACACTCAACGGGCTGATCGGCATCATGGCGCAACCCCATATGCTCGCCGCCGTGGGGACCGGCAAGGACGAGCGCAGCTGCCGTATCGGCATGGCCTACGGCAACTTCGTCAAGCGCTTCTGCACCATCGGCTGGGCGGTCGTCGGGCTGATCGTCGTCGTGATGCTGACCCAAACCGGCGACGTGCTGGCCGACCGCGAAGACGCATTCGGGTACGCCACGCGCGAGCTGCTGTTCCCCGGAGCCGTGGGACTGATGATCGCCTGTGTGCTGGCGGCGAATATGTCCACCTGCTCGGCTTTTACCGTCGACGGCGGCGCTTTGTTTACACAGAACTTCTACCGCCGCTTTGTGGCGCGAGGCCGTTCGGATCACCACTATATGACGGTGGGCCGCTTGTCGGGCGTGACGGTGACGACGCTCGGTGTTGTCTTCGGCCTGTATGTGGACATCGTGCTCGAGGCCTTCTTATTCACCGAAACGATCGCGGCCTTCATGGGGATCAGCATGCTGGGAGCCATTGCTTGGCGGCGGGCCAACCGCTACGGTGCTTTCACCTCTCTCGTAGTCTCGAGCGCGGTGTTTTTCTGGATGACCCATAGCGACTTTGGTGTCCTGTTGCGCTGGGAGGCCGCGAACTTCGGGGTTTCTATGCTGGTCGGCTTCGGTACTTTGATCGCCGTCAGCTTGATGACGAAACCCGAACCGAAAGCGATGCTGGACGTCTTTTACGAACGACTCCAGAGCCCGAGTTATCTCGATGAACAAACCGGCGAAGAGACGGCGGTCACCGAGGAAGGTCACGACCTGCTCGTCGCCAACATTTTCAACCTCCGGTTGGGCCGGGGGCTGGGGACCTTCTATCGGCGCTTCCGCGTCGACATCAACGGTTTCGTGCTGGCCTTCGGCGTGGTGGCGGCGTTAATTTTGCTGGCGCGGGGGATCTTGCTGCTGCCGTAACGTCTCGCGGCAAGAGTTTGTTCGGGTGAAAATGGGGGATTGCCATTCGATTTTCGCTCGTTGAACTGCTCTATTTTTCAACCACTGGACAGAAAATCGGCGACTCTTCTTAAAGCCCTGTGATCGTACGATGCATTACGTTCAAGACCGCCAAGGCAGCAAATCTCCTGAGCCGCGAAGCGGCGGCGGGAATATAGCCCTGGGTGGAGCCGAAGGCGGAACCCTGGGGATGGAACGAATCAGATCGAGCCCTGAAAGGGCGGCGGGAACGCTGCCGGCACCCATTTTCATGGCGGTATTATGAACCCGCAGATTCATCGAAACCGGCGGTATGCTTTTTTCTCGTAGTCGGACTTAAACCGCGGGCTGATTACGCCAAGATCTCCTTCACCACCCGCCCGGCGACATCCGTCAGGCGGAAATCGCGGCCGCTGTAGCGGTACGTGAGCTTCTTGTGGTCCATGCCCAGCAGGTGCAGCATGGTCGCATGCAGGTCGTGGATGTGGACCTCCTCGTCCACCGCTCGGAATCCGTATTCGTCGCTGACGCCGTAAACCTTCCCCCCCTGCACGCCGGCCCCGGCCATCCATGCGCAAAAGCCGTGTGGGTTATGACCGCGGCCGTAGGTCTCCGCGCCGTCCTTGCCGTCCGAAAGGTCTTGGTAGTGGGGCGTGCGTCCGAATTCGCCCGACCAGATCAGCAGCGTCTCGTCGAGCAAACCCCGCGCCTTCAGATCCGCCAGCAAACCCGAGATCGGCTTGTCGACCGCCTTGCAGCGTTTCGGCAGGCCGGCGGCAATGGCGGCATGGTGATCCCAACCGTTGTCGGTGATTTGAATGAAGCGCACCCCGGCTTCGGCGAAGCGCCGCGCCAGCAGGCATTGGCGTCCGAAGTTGTCGGTCTCTTTTTCGCCGATGCCATACAGATCTAGCGTCGGCTTGGACTCGTGTGACAAGTCCATCAGCTCCGGCGCTTCCGACTGCATCCGAAACGCCAGCTCAAACGACTCGATCACGCCTTCCATGCGGCGATCGGTTTCGAGGCGCTCCAGGTGGTCGTGGTTCATCTGTTGCAACAGGTCGATTTGACGGCGTTGCAAAGTTGGCGAGATCGTCGGATCTTCGAGATAGCGGATGCGCGCTTCCTTGGCCCCGCCGCTCTCGGCGCTGCCAATCGCCGTTCCTTGGTAGACGGCCGGTAGAAAAGCGTTGCCGAAAAGCTGCACGCTGCCGCCGTCGCCGCTCAGCGTCGGGCATACGGTCAGGAATCCCGGCAGGTTCTGGTTCTCCGTCCCCAGCCCGTAGACCGCCCAGGAGCCCATCGAAGGCCGCACGAACTGCGTCGCGCCGGTGTGAAGCTGCCGCACCGCGGGCGCGTGGGCTTCGCTGTCGGCCTGCATGCCGTTCAACACGCAAAGCTCGTCCGCATGGGCGGCCAAGTTCGGCAGCATGTCGGTCATCCACAACCCCGACTCGCCGGCGCGCTGAAACCCCGACAGCGGCCCCAGCAACCGCGAGCCCTCGAAGCCGGGCATGTCCGAACGGTTCGCCGGCAAGGCATAGGGCAGCGCGTCGCCGCTCTCTTTCTCGAGGCGCGGCTTGTAGTCGAACATGTCGATCTGCGAGGGGCCGCCCTGCATCCACAAGAAAATCACGCGCTTGGCGCGAGCGGGAAAGTGCGGCTGTTTCGGCACGAGAGGCCCAGCCGCCGCTTGCACCTGTTGTTGGCACAAGGCAGCCAAGGCCGCGGCGCCGAAGCCGCAACCGCTGGTCTGTAAAAATTCACGCCGCGAAAACGGCGGTCCTTTGAGTGTCGGCATGGCAATCATCCTCGGAACAAAAACTCATTCGAGACAAAGACAGCGTGGCAGTAGCGCGTCCAGGCTTCAAGCCTGGGAGATTCCGGCGGCTTGTCGGAATGGCCCAAATCCTTTTCGAATTCGGCCAGAAACGTCAACGCACGATCGATTTCGGTCGGCGTGACGGGTCGATTCAGCGCCTGCATTGTAAAGCGCTCGATGCGTTCGCGGTCACCGGCCTTCTTATCGGCAAGCAAGGCCTCGGCGGTCACACGCGCCTGGCTCCTCGGGAACGGGGAGTTCATCAGATAGAGGCTTTGGGTGGGAACCGTCGTGACCGCCCGCGCGCCGGTGATCTGATTGGGGTCGGGAAAATCAAAAAGGTTGAGAACATCGAGCTGATCAAGTTGGCTCTTGCGAACCACCGGAAGGTAAACCGTCCGGCGATACAGAACGTCTTCGCCGAGCTTGGCTTTCGCGACCAGAAAGCTCGGGAAGTTGATATTGATTTCGTCAGGCGAGTGGAGCGGAAGCGAAGGCCCCCCGCGGCCGGAGTCGAGCTTCCCGCTGATCAACAACAGCGCATCGCGAAACGCCTCGGCTTCCAACCGCCGCCGATTGGCGCGCCAGAGCAAGCGATTCTCCGGGTCGGCCTGATGGCCGGGGACGTTGTGCGTTGCCGCTTGGCGGTAGGTGCGGCTCAGCACGATCTCGCGCACGGTTTCTTTGATCGACCAACCACGTTCGACGAACCGCGCGGCCAACAAGTCAAGTAGTTTCGGGTGGCTCGGCTTCTCGCCGCGCAACCCGAAATTATCGACCGAACGCACCAGCCCCGCGCCAAATAGATGGCCCCAAATCCGATTGACCATCACGCGCGCGGTGAGAGGGTTGGAGGGTTCGGTCAGCCATTGCGCCAACTCCAGCCGACCGCTCGATTTCACATAGCTTCCCCGAAAATCGCGCCGATTCGCGAAGGGCTCGGGAGGCGTTTTCGTCGCCACGGCCAAGAACCCGCGCGGCACCTCTTCGCCGGTCACGTGCGGATTCCCTTGAATATGAATCGGCGAGTTGACCGGTACGTCGCGGTCTTCGAGAGCAATCGCGGTCGGGACCGCGGGCTTGGTGAAATCGAGCAGCTTGACGTGGTTATTGGCCCGCCGCAATTTCTTAGTAACGTCTTTGATCTTTTCCGCCAATTCGTCGGATGCGGAATCCTCGCCGCCTTCCTTTGATTCCGATTCCGCGGACAGCTCCGAGCCGTCTTGTCCCTCGGCTTCCTCCCGTTGTTTTTTTATCTCGTCGAGGCGGTCCTTCTCTTGCTGAAGCGCGGCGGCCTCGGCCTTCACTTGCTCCAGCTTCTCGGCGAAACGCTCCAGCGCCCCGGCCCGCCGGCGCAGCTCGTCGGGTGTCTCGGGCAGCGGCCGAATATTCACGCCGCTGAAGACGCCGCTCAGGCGGCCGTGAAGGGTCTTCGTGCTTCTGAAAATACCGGCCAGTGCGTAGTATTCGCGATTGGAAACCGGGTCGAACTTATGATCGTGGCAACGAGCACAACCGAGTGTCAGGCCCAGCACCACCCTGCCTACCGTGTCGATCTGGTTGTCGATCACGTCCATTCGAAGCTGGACTTTGTCGGCGTCGACCAACGCAAACGGACCGATGGCGAGAAAGCCGGTGGCGATCAACTGCTCGCGCCGCTCGGCGTCGGTCTCCCAGTCCAAGACATCCCCGGCGACCTGCTCGCGAATGAATTGGTCATAAGGCTTGTCGAGGTTGAAAGCGTCGATGACGTAATCGCGATAGCGCCAAGCTTGTTTAGCGGGAATGCGGCGCCCCAGGCCGAGGCTGTCCGCGTAACCGGTGAGGTCGAGCCAATGGCGCCCCCAGCGCTCCCCAAAACCGGGCGACGCAAGCAGGCGATCGACGACCTTTTCAAACCGGTCGGCGGAGTCGTCGTTCACGAAATCCTCGATCTGCTCGGTCGTGGGCGGAAGCCCGGTTAGGTCAAACGTAATCCGCCGCGGCAACGTATAACGGTCGGCCTCGCCGGCGCCGGTCAAACCCGCGGTTTCGAGCCGGGCGCGAACGAGCCGGTCGATTGCCTCGGCCGTGGTTTCCGCGGCTTCGGTTTCGGCTTTGGATCTTTCCGGGTCAGGGGCGGGCGTCACCGGCTGCCAGGCCCAATGTTTCGGCCCATCGCCGGAATCGTCGACGGGATCCCCCGCTGTCTGCTCCTCTTCGGAATCTTGGGGCCACGGCGCCCCCATCTCGACCCAGCGGGCCAGCGCCGCAATCTGCCTCGGCGCAAGCGGCTCGGTCGGCGGCATCTTGAGCTCTTCGTGCCGCACGGCTTGGATCAAGCGGCTCGCGTCGGGGTCACCGGGCACGAGTGCCGGTCCGCGATCGCCGCCCCGCAGCATGCCCTCGCGGCTGTCGAGGTGTAAGTTAGCGAATCGAGGCTTGGCCGACGCGCTATGGCATCCGTAGCAGTTTTGGGCGAGCAGCGGCCGGATCTTCGATTCGAAAAAATCGAATTGTTCGGGAGTCGCGGCAGCAGCGGGAACGACACTGCCGACAATCAAAACGGCCCCGGCGAAAAGTATGAGGAGAAACCCGCCGGCTGCGCGGAAACGCTGCACAACAATGCCTCCAGGGCACAGGCCCGCCTCCAACTTACCAGCTTGAGAGATTCATTTCCACCTTATACGCGGCATCGTTCGGCGCGGCGCGGTCTAGACCGGCACCTTGTCAATAGAGCAAATAGCGAGCCCGCGAGGCCGTGAACTCAGCCCCTTGCTTCCGCCAATCAACCCACAGAGACACGGCTTTCCTGCCGGCCTTGAGCCCTTCAATTGTTTCGGTGTCTCCGATTAGCTTTATCGCGCGGTCCAGGTCGATTTGGTCGCCGTGGAGTTCATGGAGCGCCGACGCGATTTCCAACCCCACCCGCGTAGGCTGCAAACCGTCACGGTCGAGCACGCTGATTTGAATTCCGGGGATCGTCTCTCCGGCGAAACGAGAAGCGCGCGGCGTGCGGCGTACCGAGTAAAACGCGACCCCGGGCAAGTTCGCCCGGCGCAGCCGGCCGAGGAGCGCTTCCGCGTCCAGCCAATCCGCGCCGACGAACAAAAAAGGCGTTCCGGTGCCGCGACCGACCGAATAGTTGGGGAGACTTTCAAGCAAGGCGATGCCCGGATAGAGCAGCGCCTGATCGAGGGTTTGGATGTTCGGCGACGGATCGACCCATGGCAAGCGCGTTTCGTCAAACCAAAGATTTCGCCGCCAGCCCTCCATCTTGATGATTCGCAAATCCGCGCCGATTTTCCGCTCGGCGTTAAACATCGCCGCCAACTCGCCCACCGTCATCCCATGGCGCGCCGGCATCGGGAAATAGCCGATGAACGAACGGTTCTCCTCGTCGAGGACGGGTCCTTCCACCACTCGCCCCGTGATCGGGTTAGGCCGGTCGAGGACATAGAAAGCGATGTCGTGCTTGGCTGCCTCTTCCATCGCGTAGGCCATCGTTGTTGCGTAGGTATAAAAGCGCGCGCCGATGTCCTGGATGTCGAAGACCAGCGCGTCGAGGTCCTCAAGCATCTTGGAGGTTGGGCGGCGGTGGTTTTTACGATAGAGACTGTAGACCGGCACGCCGGCGCCCGCGTCGGTCGCATCGGGAATGTCGGCCTGATCGCGCCCGCCGTCGAGCCCGTGCTCTGGGGTAAATACCGCTTTGAGGCGCACATTCGGCGCTTCAGCGAATAGATCCACATTGCGCCGTCGATGGCGGTCGATACCGCTGTGGTTGGTAATGAGGCCGACGCGCATACCCTCCAAGGGTTTGAATTCATCGCGCACCAGCACGTCGAGTCCGGTCAAAACTTGCGCTCGCCGGGGGGCTCGTATGCGGGCCGCCAGCGCGGCGCGGCGACGGTGACTTGCCCCGTACATAACGCGCAGCGAGTCGGCGTCCCCGTCTTCGATCGTACCGGCGACGACATTCGCGACGTGGCCGCGTAGATCAACCACCGATGCCTTAACAACCGGGTGCACGCGGTTCGTCAACAAGATGATGTAGGTCCGCGTCAACGGATCGATCCACATCGATGTCCCCGTATAACCCGTATGGCCGTAGGAGTTGGAGGGGAATAGATCACCGCGCGTCGAGGAGTAAGGGGAGTCGATATCCCAGCCCAACCCGCGCAGCGCCGGGTGAGCAGGCGGGCTTCGCGGCGAGGTCATCTTCGCGAGCGTCAGTGGGCTCAGTAGGCGCACGTCGTCTCGTCTCCCGCCGTCAAGCATCATTTGAGCGAAGCGACCAAGGTCGTCGGCCGTTGAAAACACGCCCGCGTGCCCGGCAACGCCGCCCATGTATCGCGTGGTCGGGTCGTGGACGGTTCCGTGCAGTAGGGTTCCGTCGGGCAGCCGCTCGGTTGGAGCGATGCGCGGAAGTAAACTCGCCGCCGGGCGAAAACTCGTTTCGCTCATACCCAAAGGCGCGAAGATTCGTTCTCGCGCGAACTCATCGAGGGGCTTGCCGCTGATCTTGCGAACGATTTCCGCCAGCAAGATATAGTTGATGTCGCTGTAGATAAACCGCGAACCCGGCTCGACGATCGGGACCTCTTCGTAAGCCTTTTGAATGCCCGTCTCATAGCCGGACCAAACGGGTTCGAGATCCACGTCGGGACGCAGGCCGGAAAAGTGTGTCAGCAGTTGCTTGACGGTGATCGCGGATTGGCCGCCCGAGAACTCGGGCAGGTGCTTCGTCACCCGATCGATCAGCCGCAAGCGCCCTTCCTCAACCAGCATCATTACCGCCGGCGCGGTGACCAGCACCTTGGTCAACGAAGCGCAGTCGAAGATCGTGTCGATCTCCATCGGCCGGCGCTCGGGTTCAAGTGACCGCGAACCGTGAGCCTTGCGATAAAGGACCTTGCCTTGGCGCGCGACGAGAAGAACAGCCCCGGGCGTCTTGCCGGCCGCGACGGCCCGTTCGAGAACGGCATCGAGCCTGGCCACAAGCTCGGGGGCATCGGCGGCGAGACAAATTGGAACCGCGGCGAGAATAACAATCGACCTGGTGAGCGCCATCACCGGCTGCATCCGGTCAGCCCCGCGGGTGGCCATGAGACAACGACGCTCGGTGACCGCCCGTCGGCCGCGAGCGTGGAAGCACCAACCCATAGCTACACTTTATAACTCTTATAAGTCGGGAGATCGGGTTCCCACGCGGGTCGCGAGGCGTCTCCGGCCTCCCGGCCCGCGGCTTCAGCCGCGAGGAAGCGGAACCGAGAAAACATTGTAGGCGGGGAAGCACTCGGCCTCGATGCCGCCAATTCTCCCCTATTGATGTCGTGCTCCCGAGGCCGTTTCACAAGAGATGCGGCCGTCTGTTTTCTCCGAAAACGTACCTAACTTTCGGCTCATCACCAGAGTAGCCCCGAGCATTTTCTCATCGAAGGATGAGCCTGAAGACGGGGGTTGGGGCTTTTTGAGTAGCTGGGGCTCCTTTCTGGTTTTTTGGTTTTGATTTGGGAAGGGGAGAATCGTCGTCGGGGTTGTGGGAATGTGGGAATCGCGGAGCGATTTCCAAGGGCGGTGGGAAACGAAGGGAAACCTGGTTTTGGTTTTCCTCGTTTTCCACCGCCCGCCATTTCCACAGCCCTCTTCCTGCTGTTCAGCACGGCGTGTTCGCGGACCGGAAACTGGCAAACAGCTTGTGTTTGGCTCGCTGCATCCGGCGCGCCGCCGCAGTGTCGCTTTCCGCCTGGGCAATGCGGCCCAGAGCCTCAAGCGTGTGCCCTGGCTTGAGGTAGCCGGGCGGCCTCGGGCAACTGCTCGAAAGATTCCCAAGGCGTCTGGTAGTGGCGATACACCCGCTTCTGCTTGCCTTTGGCGTCGGTCTTGATCTCGGGCTGTCCGCAGGGCCGGTGGAAATTCAAATAGGGATTGAAGTGCTGTTGGTAGAAGCGCTGGATGCGCCCCGCGTGCGGCGCCGCGATGTGCGTATATCCCATGTGTTTGCGGATCACCGCGCCGTTTTTCGATTCCACCAAGCCGTTGTCATTGGAGTGCCGCGGACGCGACTTGGTCTGTTCGATCAGCAGCTTGTTCAATAACTTCTCCACCGTGCGATTGAGGAACTCGCTGCCGTTGTCGGAATGGAAGCCGCGGATACGAAAGGGAAACTGCTCGATCATGGCTTTCAGCAACGGCTCCAGCCAGGCTTCACTGATCGCGGCTGTGGCGCCGACCACTTGCCACTGGGTGACTTCATCCACGGCATTGATGTGGTAGACGCCCTTGACGCCATCGCGATCCCCTTGATGCACCGTATCCACTCGCAGAAAGCCGGGTCGGCCTTGCGGGTCGGGCCGGCGCCGCTCGCCGATCGACACCGCTGTGGGCCGGGTCTTGGTGAAATGCAGCCGCCGCCGGCGGTAGGCACTGCGCCGCCGCAGGCGATAGATCTGGGCCACCGAGATCCCCGCCAACCGCTCGTATTCGCGCTGCTGGTACTGCTGGTATTCCCGCTCGAGGATCTTGCGCGTGGCCGGGCCGCTGAGGGTTTCGTGGGCCTCGTCCACCGCCGCCAGCAGTTCGACGTCGGCGGGCGTGTACTTGCGGGCAAAGCGATGCCGCCGGTAGCGGGCGGGTTGGAGTTCTCCGCCCTGCCGGTACTGCTGGATCAGCCGCGTGATTTGCGCCCGGCTCAGTCCGGTCATCTTGACCAGATACTGCCGCAGCAGCCCTTTGTCGGCGCGGTTCTGGCGGCTGTAGCCGTGCCGGCCAAGCGTGCGCGCCACCCAAGCGTAAATCTCGGCCCGCCCTTTGCCTTTGAATCGAATCTCCTGGCTGGAGTGGAGAAACTGCCGGATCTGTTGCGGATTCAACTTGCCGGCGTTTTGCACTTGGATAGTCAATCCCCAGCATGCCCACTCCCCGATCCTGCAGGCTCATCTTGTGTGAGAAACAAACTCCTCGTTCAGGCTCATCTTGCATGAGACAAGACTCCCCGTTGACACAGTACTAACAGGACCATACAATATTCGTGTGAGGTTCCGTCCCCCCAGTTTCGGGGACGATTGTATCCACGATCATGGCCCAGGCGAAAACAGGCAGTGAAGCCGCGACGGCAACCGAAGCCGTCAGCGACAAGATCAAAATCGCTCTCGCGGACGATCACACGATCTTTCGTGACGGTCTGCGGCGACTGCTGTCGCTCGAACCCGATTTCGACGTCATCGCCGAAGCCCAGAACGGAACCGAGGTGCTGGACCTCGTTCGCGATCATGAGCCCGATATTTTGCCGCTCGATCTGAAAATGCCCGGACTCGACGGACTCTCGGCGTTGCAGCGCATTCAGTCGCAAAAACTGAAAACGAAGATCATCGTGCTCACCGCCTCCGACGATGAAGGCGAATACGTCCAAGCGATGAAATTCGGCACTTCGGGCATTGTGCTGAAGCAGACCGCGACAGAGCTGCTGATCAAGAGCATTCGCAAAGTTCACGGCGGCGAGATCTGGCTCGACGCCAGGACAACCGCGGCCGTCATGCGGCAGTTTGCGTCTCCCGGGGATCTGGGGCCGCGCGAGCGCGACAAACCTCGCCTGAGCAATCGCGAACGCGAGATCGTGGCGCTGGTCGCGCAGGGTTTCAAAAACAAGGAAATCGCCGAGCGCATGTTCATCAGCGAACAGACGGTCAAGAATCACCTGCACAACATCTTCGACAAGCTCGGCGTCTCGGACCGACTCGAATTGGCGCTCTACGCCATCCACCGCAATATCCGTCCGGGCTGACGCTGGTGCAAGCGCCTTCGCCAATCGAAATCCAAAGCCATTCGCCGGGGAGCCGGCCACCGGCCCGGTCGACTCGGCCGACTAGTACTCAGACCACGTGAAAAGACACCTTTCCCCGACGTTGTTGAGAAGGCTTCGATCCGCCATTGCGGAGGAAACCACTACCAACCAGAGCCGCATCGCCACGCGATGCGGTCACTCAAGAACAGTGCTTTACAGCCAAACAAACTTTTTCATGCGGTCGTGGCACTTGCCGCCGCGCTGTGTGACGTCGCGGGGAGCTTCCGCCGATTCTCAAAGAAGGCGCCCGCAACGTTTCCCGGTCGCACACGAGCCGTGAAGCTCGGCGTTCAAGGGTGATATAAAGGGGTTTCACGAACCGCTTGCCAGCTTTTCTCACCACCTGGCGAGGCAAAGCGCATGAAAGGCCCGTCACGTGGTGAGAAAAGCGGGCTAGGTCAAGCGACGAGCCGCGCCGCCTACGACGAAATCCCGATCCAACCGACGATGAAAATCATCGACATACTCAACACCGGAAAGCAAACCGTCTCCTTCGAGTTCTTCCCTCCCAAGGACGACGCCGCTTTCGACGACCTATTCAAGACCATTGCCTCGTTGAAGCCGCTCGAACCCTCCTATGTTTCGGTGACCTATGGGGCCGGCGGGAGTACGCGTCGCAAGACCGTCGACCTCGTCAAAAAGATCAAACACGAGATCGGCATCGAGGCCATGGCTCACTTGACCTGCGTCGGGGCCGGCCGCGAGGAAATCGCCGACGTGCTCGATGAGCTCAAGGCCGCCGGCATCGAAAACGTTTTGCCGTTGCGGGGCGACCCTCCGCGCGGCGAGACCGAATTCGTCAAACACGAGGGCGGCTTCGCCTACGCTTCCGAGCTCACCGATTTCATTCGGCCGCGGTATCCGTTTTGCCTCGCCGGAGCCTGCTACCCCGAAAATCATCCCGAAGCCCCCGACGCCGCCACCGACCTCGAAAATCTCCATCGCAAGGTCGATGCCGGGGTGGATTTCTTGATCACCCAGCTGTTTTTCGGCAACGATGATTTCCTGCGCTTTCGCGATCGCGCGGCCGCGAGCGGCATCAAGATCCCGATCGTCGCCGGCATCATGCCGGTCCTCAGCCTCAAGCAAGTCAAGCGCTTTACGAATATGTGCGGCGCGACGATCCCCACCGACCTGCTTGCAAAGATGGAAGCCGTCGAAGACGACCCCGAGGCCGTGCGCCAATTGGGGACCTATCACGCTGTCGAGCAGTGCGCCGGCTTGCTCGAGTCCGGCGTGGCCGGGTTGCATTTCTACACCCTTAACCGTTCGACCGCGACGCGAGCGATCTATCAACAGATCAAGAGCCGCTTGCCCGAAGAGATCGACGACGGCCAACTCTCGCTCGCTTTCGGCCGCGACGCCTGACGCGGCGACCCCACCCGCGCCCGTCCCCAGTGGGGCAGGTCTCCAGGCCTGCCCGCCAACCCGCCCTCCCCAATCGACAACTCCCCCCGAAACCCCCTACTCGCGTCCCCCTCCGCCAACTCTCTCCACTCAAGCCCCCACACCCTTCACGTAAAGATCCTGATGACGTTCTCGACATCCAAAATCGTATCCGACAATGCCGCGAATGCCTTGAGCCGCGAAGCGGCGGCGGGAATATAGCCTAGGGTGGAGCCGAAGGCGTAACCCTGGGTACGGCATCAAATCGGGTTGAGCCCTGTAAGGGCGGCGGGAGCCTCGATCGATGAATCGCCGCTCGTTCATAAACCCGGTCAACGCGGCCGTCTCGTTCTCTTCGATCCGCGGGCCCCCGGACGGGGGCAAGGGTAGTAGCCCGCGGTGAAGCGAAGCGCAACTGTGGATCACCCCGGCAACATCATCGAGAGCCCCGGACAGGGCGTAGGAATGGTCGGTCGACCCCACTCCGCAAACCCGGAACGCCTTCCCGCTACGTCGCGAAGCCGGCCGAGCGCGACACGATCAATTCGCCAAGCCCGTTTACCGCATCGAAATCGCCCGTCCCAGTGGGGCAGGTCTCCAGGCCTGCCCGCCAACCCGCCCTCCGCAACCCCCCTACCTCAATCCAACCCTCCCGACTCAATACCGGCCCGCAAATCCGGCGTCCGCCTGCCGTCCAATTCCCGGCCTGTTCGCCATCGCGATCGCCCTCACCAACTCTCCCTCGTCTAAATCGCACACCCGCTGAAACCGACCTCCCCGCCGCGCTGTGAAATAATTCGGAGACGACCTGCCGCCGAAAGCGCCGGCGTCGAGAAATCCGTTGACGCTGATTCGAAAGACCGCCATCGTCGCCGCGGCCCTCGCCGCCGTCTATCTGCTCTACTTCCACGCGATGGACGAGCGGGGGTTAGTGGGTCCCGACGAGCCTCGCTACGCCTCGATTGCCCGAGAAATGGCTGCATCCGGCGACTGGATCACGCCGCGATTGGGGGGCGAGCCCTGGTTCGAAAAGCCGGCGCTGCTCTACTGGCTCGGCGCCCTATCGATAACGCTCGGCGTCGACGACGACCGCGCCACGCGCTTGCCCGCGGTGCTGATCAGCGTTGTTTTTCTTTTCTTTCTCCACCGCATTACTCGGCAACACTTCGGTTCGCCCAGCGCGGAATACGCCGTGCTGATTCTGGCGACTTCGGTTGGCTGGACGGCCTTCAGCCAGATCGGCGTCTTCGACCTGCCGTTGGCGGCAAGCCTGGCGGCGGCTCTGCTGGTACTTCTCCCGTGGGTGGAAAAATCCGACCCTTCGACCCGCCGAGCCCTGCCCTGGTTCGGCGCGCTACTGGGCGTTTCCGTCCTCGCCAAGGGCTTGGTCGGACCGGCCCTCGCCGCCCTCGCGCTGCTTCCGGTCTGCCGCGACCACGGGTTCGGTTCGGTCACTCGCGATCTGGCCCGGCCCCGAACCTGGCTGCCCTTTGTCGCCATAGCCGCTCCTTGGTACCTATTGTGCTACGCCCAAAACGGCTCGGTCTTTCTCGAGGAATTCGTCTGGCGGCATCACTTCGAGCGCTTCACCGACCCAACGCTCCAGCACGTCCAGCCGTTTTGGTTCTATGGGCCCGTCTTGGCCCTCGGCGTTCTTCCCTGGACCCCGTTGGCGTTGGGGCGCCCCGCCACCTCGCTGCGAGGCGACCCGCGCGTCCGTTTTCTTCTCTTTTGGTGTCTGGGGACATTCTTGTTGTTCTCGATCTCGACGAACAAACTACCCGGTTACGTGCTGCCGATGTTTCCGCCGCTGGCGATCCTGGCGGCCCTGCAACTCGCCGACCGGCGTCCTCGTCGCGGCGTTCTCGTCGCGGCGGCCTTGTCGTTGGCCTTGCTGCCGCCGGCGGAAGCACTCTTGCCCCGCGCTCTATCCCATGGCTTGTTTTCCGCCTGGCCTCCCGAAGACATCGTTTGGGGGCGTGTCGCCCTGCCCGTTCTCGCCGCGGTCGTCATCGCCTGGGCCGCCGGTTCGGGTAGGCGATCGATGGCGGTTCTGCTGCTCGGCGTCACCGCCGTCGTCAACCTAAGTTATCTCCAAATCAACACTTTCCCGGCTATCGACCGCGAAGCCGGCAGCCGCTCGCTGTGGAGGGCGATCGAGCCGCGTCAATCGGAAACCTGCATCGGCGACGTCCGGCGTCACGTCGTCTACGGACTCGACTATTACAGCGCCAACCGGCTGCCTCGCTGCGCCGAAACCTCCCATCCCTACCGCGTCACCGGCGACCCCGCCCGGCTGCTCGGCCCCACTCGACGAGCCACGCCGAATTTTCCGTAACCTCACCCCCTCACACTGCGAAAGAAGGGACGGGGGTTCGACCGTCAGTTGGTGAGAAATGCAGGTTAGCCCCCAGGGGGTAAGGAAACCATGAATGCCGGTACTAGGTCCAGGAATCAAGCTGCATCGCTGACCCACAAGGAAAAGGAGTTGCTGCGTCTGCTCGAAGACAACCCCGGCCGCTGCTTTTCCCGCCCCTACCTTTTGAAAACGATTTGGGGCTACAGCGACAACGCGCGCACACGAACGGTCGACGTACACATCAGCCGGCTGCGCAAGAAGCTGCGGCAAAGGCACGACATTCTGATCCATACCGTTGTCAGGCAGGGCTATGTTCTGCAACGTAACGAAGGGGCGCGTCCCAAGCCTCATCTCGAACCCGTGGTCCCCATCAAAGAGGCCGCCCGTGCAAGAAAAACCTACGCGGTTGGAATCTAGTCGGGGCCGCGCCGCTCTCGTTCCCAACCCGATCCGCCGGGTAGACTGTAATTGAGTGCCGGCCGCAGGCCCCAGGCGCCCCAACCCGACGATGCTCGCAAGAATCCTATTGACTCTGTGCCTTCTCGCGGCCGCCGGCTCGGCGACCCCGCGCCTCGGCGAACCCGACCACGAACTCTGGAACGGCCTGCTGGCCGAATACGTAGACGACGATAGCCGTGTCGACTACGCGCGCCTCAAGAAGGAAGCCACCGACCGCCTCGACGCCTACGCCGATCAGCTGGCCCGAGCCCCCCGGCCCGATCCGGCCGCGGCCGCGGGCAAGGCCCTGTTGATCAATGCCTACAATGCGCTGACGGTACGTTGGATCGTCCAAAACTATCCCGCCAACAGCATCATGGCGACGCCGAATCCGTTCCGCGAGGCTCGCCATACCGTCGCGGGCGAGAAAATATCACTCGACGAAATCGAATCACGGCTTCGGACCGGCGGCGATCCCCGGATCCACGCCGCCGTCGTCTGCGCCGCTCGAAGCTGTCCGCCGTTGCGCACCGAGGCCTATTTCCCCGAGCGCATCGACGAGCAACTCGACGACAACACCCGCCGTTGGCTGGCCGATACCGATTTGAACGAAATCGACGCCGCCGGTCGCGCCCAATTGAGCCCGATTTTCAACTGGTACGACGACGATTTCACCTCCTACCCGGGAGGGCTCGAAGGATTCGTTCGTCGCCACGCCTCGCCGGAAACCGCCGCCGCCCTGGAGGATCGCAAACTCCGCATCAGCTTCAAGGACTACCACTGGGGCTTGAACGATCAGTCCGGTGTCGGCGCCGAGTACTCCAACTTCCACCTCGCCGTCGACTGGGTCAAAAACTGGTTTCGCTGACCCGAAACTACAAATTTCGCGCTACCGGAGATTCACAACTGCTACCAATAGATCGGACGTTCACCGACCCGAGCCGCCGTGCGGCGCGGTCCCGGCGAACCCTTCGACCAAGTTTCTCCCCTGAACGATCCGCCGCAGCCGGCGGAGTCTTCCCGATCCCTATTGACTCGCCGCATCGGTCCCGGGGACCGCCGTCGTCGGGGCCGAGTCGGCCGCCGGGGGAGCGGCCGCTTCTTGCGGCGCGCGAGGAGCGACCACGCGGCCGAAATAGAGATTCAGTTTTTCGCGGATGTGATCGAGCGAAACGTCGAGTTCGATGCGTCCGCTGATGGCGAGCGAGATACGTCCGTTGATTTCGCTGACCGCGATCGTCACGCAGTCGCTTTCCTCGGTCACGCCGATCGCGGCGCGGTGACGGCTGCCGAGCGTGGCGACAAGACCCGGGTTGGTGGTCAGCGGAAGAAAACAGGCGGCGGCGGCGATTCGTTCCCGACGGATGATCACCGCGCCGTCGTGAAGCGGCGAACGCCGCTGGAAGATGCTAACCAGCAGGTCGGACGACAATCTGGCGTCCAGCGCCACCCCGCTTTGGATAAACGTGCGCAGGCCGGTCTCACGCTCCAGAACGATCAACGCGCCCGTGCGGGTCTGGGCGAGTTGCCCGACGGCGAAGATAACGTCCTCATACACGTCCCGGCGCAATCCGATGAGGCGCCGCGAGGGCAAGACTTGCAGGGTGATTTGTCGTAATAAGGTTCGAATTTCCGGCTGAAAAATGATGATCAAGACGACGAAAACGTAGGGGCCCGCCGCGCTCATCATTCCGTGCAGCGCATCCAAGCCCAGCAGGCCGGTCAGCAGATAGAAGCCGCCCATGACGGCAACGCCCACCAACACCGGCTCCGCCCGCGTGCCCCGCACCACGACCAGGAAGCGGTAAAAGAAATAGCTAATCAGCAGGATTTCGACAACGGCTCGCAGTGCCGAGAGGGGTCCTTGCTCGATGATGGTTTCGAGTCCGGCCGGCATCGGAGTCTCCAGATAGGGTCGCCGCGTTCCCTACCAGTGTAGCCAACGGCTCTCGCCCGGCCCTGGCCCGGGGCTAACCCAAAGTCCGGACAAGCTCTCAACTTGTCTCGGCTCGGGCCCCCACCCCCGAAATTGAGGTTAGAATCATCGAGGGCGCCCGACAGCCTCCGCCGCTTGCCGTCGAAACGATGAAACGCCTAATCGAGTGCGTCCCCAATTTTTCCGAAGGTCGAGACGCCGAGACCATCCGCGCTATCGCGGAAGCGATCAGCTCGGTGAAAGGGATCGGTCTGCTCGATCACGGTGCCGACGCCGACCACCATCGCTCGGTCTTCACCTTCGCCGGCGAGCCCGAAGCAATCGGCGAGGCCGTATGGCGGGCCGCGTCGGTAGCCGTCGAGCGCATCGATCTACGCTGCCACCATGGTGTGCATCCCCGCCTAGGAGCCATCGACGTCGTTCCGTTCGTGCCCCTCGGGTCGACGACCCAACAAGAGTGCGTGAGCCTTGCCGAGCAAACAGCCGAACGGCTTTGGGACGAACTGCGTCTGCCCTCGTATCTCTACGGCGCGGCGGCCCGACGGGAGGACCGCCGACGACTCGAAGACATACGGCGCGGCGGCTTCGAGCGGATTCGTGATGCCCTGCCCGCCGATATCTCTCGGCGGCCCGATATCGGTGGTCCCGCGCTCCATGCCGGCGCGGGCGCGTGCGCCCTCGGAGTACGCAAGTTTCTGATCGCTTATAACGTCTGGTTGACGACCGAGGATCTGTCGATTGCCCGCCAAATCGCAAAGCATGTGCGGGAGTCATCCGGCGGTTTGCCGGCGGTCCAGGCCTTGGGCTTGGCTCTCGCGGGGCGCAACCGCACCCAAGTCTCGATGAATTTGACGGATTTCGAAAAGACCCCGCCTCACGAGGTTTTCGAAACGGTTCGAACCGAGGCGCGCGGGCTGGGCGTTGACGTCGCCGGCACGGAGTTGATCGGACTGATCCCGAGAAAGGCGATCGAGTCTGCTCCATCGGCATTCCGTGCGACGTTTCGAGCGGAGCAAATTCTCGAGAACCGGCTGGAGCAGGTCGGTCTTGGGGAGGGGTTGTGACGCGCCTGAGCGGCCGCCTTGCAATCAATCGATCCGGCGGCGCGGCGCGAGATCAGTCAAATCCTGAAGCAAGCGGCGTTCCGATTTCGTGTAGTGCTCGGCAAAATCCTTGTCCGCGAATCGGCGGCGGCGGGCATCGGGAGCCGCATGTCGCAGCTGCTTGAGTTCATCGAGCAATTCCCTACGCCGCGGTTGGGGGATATCCCTCCACTGCCCGTAAAGGCCGCGCGCCTGCTGCCGCTTATGGCGGGGCATACTCTGGAAGATTTCATAACGCTCGAGCATCAACGCGCGTTGATTGGGGTTCATACGGTCGAACTCGTGCAATCTTTGTTGAATCAGCTTCCGCTCGTTCTTGGGGAGCCGCTGGAAACGCTGATTGTTGTGGAGAAAGCGCCGCCGTTGGGGAGCCGGCATCCGCATCAATCTTTCCACCAACCCGGGGCCTTGGCCGGGGCCGCCGGGCCTTCGCCTCCCCGCCCGCCCGCGGTCGCCGGGACGCTTGCGAGCCGGCAGCACGCCGCGGCCGGGCCCCCCGCGAGGCGGACCCTTCCGCATCACGTCGCGAGTGGCGCGCCGAACTGCCCGATCCGCCTGCGCATCGAGACGGGGCACGGCGGCGCCCAACAGCAACATGCCGCCGAGCACCCAAGCCGCCCCGGTTACGATGGATCTCGTTTTCATCGTCCAGCCTCTCCTCAGCCTCCTAACGGTAAGGCATCAAAGTCGGCCAACATTTCCAAATCGTCCAATGTCTCGTGAATTTCCTCGACGTACGCGGCATCCTCGGCGATCTCGCGCGGCTCGGGAACCAAGCCGGGCTGCCTGCTGGTGATGGCCGTGGCGATCAGCACCAGCGCCGCCAGGCCCACCGCGAAACTCGGCCGCCAATGCCGTGTCCATTGGGCGAACCACGGCAAATCCGCGCCGCCGCGCTCGACCTCCGCCATCAAGCGACGATCGAATCCCGCCGAGGGCTCGACTTCTTCCCACAGATCGAGCGATTCCCAAACTTGCCGCTGCTGAAGGTAGATCTCACGGCACTCCGGTGAGCCTTCGAGAAAAGCCATCAATTCTCGATGCCGCGAGGTCCCCTCCGTCGGGCCTCCTCGGGGATCGAGGATGATCTCCAGTGCTTGTTCGCGAGTCATGACACTCCTCCGCCTCTCTTCTTCCCGCCTCTTCGTTCCCGCAACGCGGCCTCCCTTTGGCCCCGTCTCGCTCAGCACGGTGTCGTCTGTTGTTCGACGGCCAGGTGGGCAAGCCTGGACCGCAGCATCTCATAAGCCCGAAACAACAACGACTTCACCGCGGAAACCGAGCAACCCAGAACCTCGGCGATTTGCGCATAGTCCAATTCTTCGTACTTGTGCATCAGGATTTGCGCATAGTCCAATTCTTCGTACTTGTGCATCAGGACCGCCGCGCGTTGTTTCTCCGGCAGAGCCGCGATCGCGTCTCGTACGAGCTGTAGACGTGTATCGGCGACCATTTCCTGCTCGCGGTTACGCCGACGGTCCGGCACGTCGAGCGGCTGCCGGTCTTCCACCGTTTCCGACAAGCTTTTGTGCAGCCTCTCGTGCCTGCGATCCCGAACCGAATTGAGCGCCAGGCGGGTTGCGATCTTAAACAGCCAGGTCGTGAACTTCGCCGTCGGCTCGTAGCTGCCCCGCGCCCGGTAGACACGGAGAAACACTTCCTGCGCCAACTCCTCGGCAATCGACTGATTTTGGACCATGCGGTTCAAGTAACTCACCACCGGCCGCCGATATTTTCCGAGCAAGACTTCGAAGCTTGTTCCGTCCCCCTCCTTCACCTGGAGCATCAATCGGGGGGGTGTCTTGCTCCACCGCGGCCAATACTTCCACCTCATTAGAAACCCGGGTCATGTGCGAAAGTTGCGAAAAAATTTCATTTTTTGGCCGTCAACCGCTCTTGGGGCATGTGAAAAAACTAGGCGCTGCGAAGAAATAGGGACCGTCCTGAGCGCCGCCAAATAAGTTCCTTTGAATCAATAACCTGCCCCACAGGTATTCGGCTCCTCCGAAAATCCTCTTTGAAGGGTACTGGCACTACATTGTGTCCGCGAAAAGCGCAAACATCTTGAGCCGCGTAGCGGCGGCGGGAATTTAGCCCAGGGTGGAGCCGAAGGCGGAACCCTGGGTGCCGAATCAAACGAGCCCGAGCCCTGAAGGGGCGACAGGAACGAAGCCTGCCATCTCAACCTGACTCGCCCCCGACACCCATTTTCATGACGGCATTATGAATCCCGCGCATTCATAGAAACTAGACCCTCCGGCATTCTTTCATCCCCCCGGGATTCATGCCGCCCGCCCCGATGTGTCGGCTGGGGGCCGCAAGCTCTCGAGGAAATCGATCATCGCGTCGCGGCTTTGGGCGGCCAATTCCGCGCACCCCGCGCTCTTCGCCAGCCCGATTCCGCCTTCGATTCCCCCCACGATCATAAGCGCCGTCTTCTCGGGGTCTACATCGGTTCGCACTTGTCCCGAGCGTCGGCCGCGATCGAGAGCATCCGCGACCCCCGCTCTCCAGTCCGCGAACAGTTGAGAGATCCGCTGACGGAAACCCTCGTCGAGGGGCGACATTTCCTGCGCCAAATTATTCAGTGGACAGCCAAACTCGCATGCCTGGGCGATCTCTTCCCGGCTCAGGTCGCGCAGCCGACTCGTCAGCCCGTCAATCGGGTCCTCGGCTTTGGCGAGCGGCCGCAACCAACGCTCGCGGATCATCTCACCGACAACTTCGTCGATTACGGCGTATCCCAGATCCGTCTTGGAAGGAAAGTGGTGGTAGAGAGCGCCCTTGGTGACATCGGTGGTGGCGAGGATGTGGTCGAGGCTCGCGGCTTGGAAGCCGCGGCGGTAGATTTCCGCGAACGCCGCATCGAGCAGCACCCGCCGAGTTTGAACCGGATTTCGTTGTCGCGCCGCCATAAGCCCCTACATACCAATCAGTATCGTAATCGCCGGATCGACAGTCAAGGTCGGGCGCGTGACAAGGATGTCGAAGAGAGAGCCCGGTTTACCGGGCTTAGGTTGCAAATAGGCCGGCCCTTAAGGGCCGCTATGGGTGTGCCGGCGAGCGACGAGGCCGCTTCAGCGGCCTTCTCCCATCAGGCTTAAGCCATGGCCGAAGCCGCCCAAAAATTTCACGACCGCGAAGAAATTCTCGGCCGCGCACACATTCGCGCGTGCCGCGGCGCCGCATTTCGCCGACACAGCCCTCCTGTCGAAGAACCCCTCAGTAAGCCTCGGTCGCCAACGGGTTCAAATAAGCCGTGCGTTTGGTGTGAAAGGCGATGTTCGCCAGGTGTGGCGCACAGACCGCGGAATGTCCGACCTCGACCGGCGCATTGGGCTGCTCGCGTGACTTGACGCAATCAAGAAAGTTCGTCACATGCGGCGGCGTCGGCAGTCGGCCTTCGTGGACCAAGACCGGCTCGCGATTGTCTTTCCAGGGCGCGTCGTAGACCTTGTAGCCGGCATTGTTCAGCACCAAAGTCCCCTCGGTTCCCTCGAAGCGAATGGTCCAGCCGTTCTCGAAGTCGTTGTTGTAGTTGAGCGTCCAGGTGGCGATCATGTTGCGATATTCGTAAGCCGCCGAAAAAACGTCGGGGGTCTCGGCGCCGGTGGTGGCGAAAACCTTGCCCACGCAGGTTGCCGCTTTCGGCGTGCCCTGATTCGAGAGCCATTGGATGACATCCATCAGGTGCGTACCCTGATCGGTCAGGTTGCCGCCCGAATAACCCCAAAAATTACGCCATGAGCGAAAGCGCATCGGTTCGAGCGGACGATGCGGCGCGCGCCCTTGGAAGCGTTCCCAGTCAAGTTCGCCTTCGAGAGCCGAGTTGTCGAGCGGCCGGGCGAAGATCCAATTCCACTGCGCCTTGGCGGAATAAATCTCGCCGATCACGCCGTCATCGACCATCTTCTTCGCTTCCCGAATCCAAGGCGTGCTGCGGCGCTGCATGCCGATCTGCACAATCCGATCGGTGGCGCGCACTTCGCGAATCACCCGCACGCCTTCGCCGATCGAGTGCGTCATGGGCTTTTCGCAATAGACATCCTTGCCGGCGTGGACGGCGTTGAGCATCATCGGTACGTGATGGTGGTCGGGAGTGGCGATCAAGACGGCATCGATGTCGTCACGGGCCAGAATCTCTTGATAGTCGACGTAGCCTTTGGCATCGGCGCCGGCGACTTCGAGGCCTTTCTCGAGATTGGGTTTGTAGACGTCGGCGACGGCCAAGCATTTCGCGCCGCCGAATTCGATGAATGTTCCGGCGACGCCGCGGCCTCGACCGCCCGCGCCGATCAGCGCGAAGGTGATGCGGTCATTGGCGCCCTTGGCCGACTGCGCGAGCACGAGCGGCGCGGCGCCGGCGGCAGCGAGGAAATCACGGCGGCGAGTAGATCGATCAGACATAAGAACCTCCTAGAGAAACGCATCCCCCGAGCCGGAAAAATTGTAACACAGCGCCGCGAGTCGGCCATCGCCCAGTCTTGTCTCATGCAAGATGAGCCTGAACGAGGAGTTTGTTTCTCACACAAGATGAGCCTGCAGGATCGGGGAGTGGGCATGCTGGGGATTGACTATCCAAGTGCAAAACGCCGGCAAGTTGAATCCGCAACAGATCCGGCAGTTTCTCCACTCCAGCCAGGAGATTCGATTCAAAGGCAAAGGGCGGGCCGAGATTTACGCTTGGGTGGCGCGCACGCTTGGCCGGCACGGCTACAGCCGCCAGAACCGCGCCGACAAAGGGCTGCTGCGGCAGTATCTGGTCAAGATGACCGGACTGAGCCGGGCGCAAATCACGCGGCTGATCCAGCAGTACCGGCAGGGCGGAGAACTCCAACCCGCCCGCTACCGGCGGCATCGCTTTGCCCGCAAGTACACGCCCGCCGACGTCGAACTGCTGGCGGCGGTGGACGAGGCCCACGAAACCCTCAGCGGCCCGGCCACGCGCAAGATCCTCGAGCGGGAATACCAGCAGTACCAGCAGCGCGAATACGAGCGGTTGGCGGGGATCTCGGTGGCCCAGATCTATCGCCTGCGGCGGCGCAGTGCCTACCGCCGGCGGCGGCTGCATTTCACCAAGACCCGGCCCACAGCGGTGTCGATCGGCGAGCGGCGCCGGCCCGACCCGCAAGGCCGACCCGGCTTTCTGCGAGTGGATACGGTGCATCAAGGGGATCGCGATGGCGTCAAGGGCGTCTACCACATCAATGCCGTGGATGAAGTCACCCAGTGGCAAGTGGTCGGCGCCACAGCCGCGATCAGTGAAGCCTGGCTGGAGCCGTTGCTGAAAGCCATGATCGAGCAGTTTCCCTTTCGTATCCGCGGCTTCCATTCCGACAACGGCAGCGAGTTCCTCAATCGCACGGTGGAGAAGTTATTGAACAAGCTGCTGATCGAACAGACCAAGTCGCGTCCGCGGCACTCCAATGACAACGGCTTGGTGGAATCGAAAAACGGCGCGGTGATCCGCAAACACATGGGATATACGCACATCGCGGCGCCGCACGCGGGGCGCATCCAGCGCTTCTACCAACAGCACTTCAATCCCTATTTGAATTTCCACCGGCCCTGCGGACAGCCCGAGATCAAGACCGACGCCAAAGGCAAGCAGAAGCGGGTGTATCGCCACTACCAGACGCCTTGGGAATCTTTCGAGCAGTTGCCCGAGGCCGCCGGCTACCTCAAGCCAGGGCACACGCTTGAGGCTCTGGGCCGCATTGCCCAGGCGGAAAGCGACACTGCGGCGGCGCGCCGGATGCAGCGAGCCAAACACAAGCTGTTTGCCAGTTTCCGGTCCGCGAACACGCCGTGCTGAACAGCAGGAAGAGGGCTGTGGAAATGGCGGGCGGTGGAAAACGAGGAAAACCAAAACCAGGTTTCCCTTCGTTTCCCACCGCCCTTGGAAATCGCTCCGCGATTCCCACATTCCCACAACCCCGACGACGATTCTCCCCTTCCCAAATCAAAACCAAAAAACCAGAAAGGAGCCCCAGCTACTCAAAAAGCCCCAACCCCCGTCTTCAGGCTCATCCTTCGATGAGAAAATGCTGAGGGCTCAGTAACTCCCTAGCTCAGTAGCGACCGGCACTCGTGCCGGTCCCAGTTCAAAGTCGCGGCCGGCTCTCAGCCGGTTGCCCTCCCGAACCCGCGACCGCCCCAGACGATCAAATCACCGCCTACCGTTTCCGCATCCAATCCGGCAGCGCCGGCGGCCCGCCCGCCGGCCAGGGCGTCCCATCGTTCCAGGCGGTCAGCTTACGCCGCAGTTCATCCTCCACCTCGGTATGCTCCCCCCGCCCCGCGAGATTACGGTACTGGTAGGGGTCTTTTTCGAGATCGAAAAGGCAAATCCTCTCCGCTCCCGGCGCGTTCGAAAAATACGGCCATTCGTCGATGAATTCCGTGTCACGGATTTCCATCCCATACAAATGCGTCGGCGTGCGAATCCCGATGTGGTAAAACTCCGTCTCGATGATGGCTTGGTTCCGCGCCAAGGTTTCCGTTTCGCCCAGCAAGACCGGCAGCAAGCTCTGCCCATCGACGTGCTCGGCTCCTTCGAGGCCGGCCAGATCGAGCAGCGTCGGCATGACGTCGATCATCGACGCGATCTGCCCGCGATTCACCCGCGGCTCGAGCCCCGCCGGATAGCGATAGACCATCGGCACGCGGTAGGACTCCTCCAACAGCAAATCCTTGTTGAACCAATGATGGCTGCCGAGGTTTTCCCCGTGATCGGACGACAAGACGACGATCGTGTTGTCGGCGAGACCCGCCTTTTCAAGGGAATCCATGACGTCGCCCACCAAGTCATCCGCCGCCGTGACCGCGCCGTAGTAGTAGGCCGTCAAATCGCGCAGATCAAACCCTTCCGGCAGCTTGTCCGACTCACGATCCGGCACCGGCGTGGGGACGTTCCGGAAAATGTAATCCCAGATCGTATAGACCTTGAACCACCACTCGTCGTAGGCCGGTTTGCCGTCGATAAAGACGTTAGGCCGCAGCGGAACGGTCTCGGGATCGTACATCGTCACGTACCTGTCGGGCAGGTTGCCCGGGCCGATCGGCATGTGCGGAAGCTCAATCGTGTAGTAGAGGAAGAACGGCTTGTCGTCGCGAGAAGCGGCATCCGCCCGGTCGGCGATAAACTCGCGAACCTTGTCGCTGAGAAAATCGAAGACGAACCCCTCGACGAAAGTCTCGCGGGCGTTGGCGACCGACAGCTCCGAGTGACTGCGCTCGTTTTCTAAGAACGTGCGGCCGTAGTATTTCTCCGAGGGGTCGGCCGCGTGCAGGGCGTAGTCGAACCCAAGCAGAAACGGGTCCGAGGGCATGTGCCACTTGCCGATGGCCGCGGTATGGTATCCGGCCTGTTGGAAAAGCTCCGGCAGGGTCGGGTCGAGCAGGGCGGTGCGCTCGTCGAGCGACCCTTCGTCGGCGGGTTCGTTGCCGACCGCGCCGAGCGCCGTGCGGCTGTATTGGCCGCTCAGCAGCGCGGCGCGAGCCGGCGTACACAGCGGGTTGTTCGTGATTCCCAATTCGAAACGGACGCCGCTTGCGGCCAGGCGATCTATGTTCGGTGTCGGGGCAAGCGGGTTGCCGTGGCTGCCGAGGGCGAAAAAAGCCATCTGATCGAGAAAGATGACGACGACGTTGGGTTTGCCGGCGGGCTGGTCGGCGCGCGGGCCACAGCCCGGCGTCAAGGCAACGGCAACAAGGGCCGCGGCAACAAGCGGCACGCCAAAGCGGATCGAGCGTCCGGGGAAAGCGGAAAACTTGGGCATGGAACAATCCTACCGCTGTTAATCCGAACTTCTCACGGGCGAAGCTGCGTCACGCGCCGGTCGCGTCGGCGAGTACGGCAACGAAAAGCCGGCATTCCCAGGGGGTTCCGAGCCCACGCAAAGAAGCGGGAGTGCTACGATGGCGTCGTCTCAAGATCTGCGCGCGCGACGGATACCCCATGAAAGTCACATCCATTGAAACGCTGCACTGCGACGCCGGTTGGCGGAATTTTTCCTTCGTGAAACTGACCTCCGACACCGGGCTTGTCGGCTGGAGCGAGTTCCAGGAGGGCTTCGGCTCGCCCGGAGTCACCGCCGCCATCGAAGGCCTCAAACCCGTCGTCCTCGGCAAGGATCCGCGCCACACCGAAACGATCTACTGGGATCTCTACGCGGCGATTCGCCCCGCCGGCGGCGGTATAGCGGGCGAAGCCGTCGCCGCCATCGAGAACGCGCTGCTCGACCTCAAGGCGAAGCACTACGGCGTACCCGTTTTCGAGCTGCTCGGCGGCGCCCTGCGAGAACGCATCCGCGTCTATTGGTCGCACTGCGGCACCTATCGCATTTCCCGCCCCGACGTCCATGACTGCCCGCCCCTCGAGTCCCTCGACGACGTGAGAGCCCAGGGGCGCGAAGTCGCCGAAAAAGGCTTCACCGCGCTCAAGACGAACATTTTCCAATTCGATCCCGAACCCAGGCTCTTCGCCCCGGGGTTCAATCGCCCCGGCGGTTATCACGAGCTCAACGCCGAACGCGGCGTAATCAACGCCCTCGTCGCGCAACTGGAAGCTTTCCGCGAAGGCGCCGGACCCGACATCGACATCCTGCTCGACCTGAATTTCAACTTCAAGACCGAGGGCTATATCCAGCTCGTCCAAGCGCTCGCGCCGCTGGGACTGTTTTGGATCGAGATCGACAGCTACGATCCCAAGGCCCTTGCGTCCATAAGACAGCGAAGCGCCACACCGATCAGCTCATGCGAGACCCTGGTCGGGCTTCGCGAGTTCAAACCCTATTTCGAAAATCAATCGATGGATGTCGCGATTATCGATGCCGTCTGGAACGGTGTTTGGCAGTCGATGAAGATCGCATCGGCCGCCGAAGCCTACGAAGTCAACATCGCCCCGCACAACTTCTACGGCCATTGGTCATCGATGATGAACGCCCACTTTGTGGCGGCGGTTCCGAACTTCCGCATCATGGAAATCGACATTGACGCGGTGCCCTGGCGCGACGAACTGTTCACGGCGGCGCCTGAAATCGAGGACGGCTATTTGACCGTGCCGACAACCCCCGGCTGGGGAACCGAGCCCAACGAGCAAGCCCTCAAGGCACACCCGCCCAGACAAACCGACGGCCTCCTCGGCCTTGCTAAACCCGCCGCCTCGAACTGACGAACGGCCGCCCGGCAGCCCGCGGCTCAAGTACCTTCGAGCGGACGGTGCATTACGTTCATGGTCGCCAACGTCGCAAATCTCTTGAGCCGCGAAGCGGCGACAGGAAACGCCCTCGCCCCCATTTTCATGGCGATCTTTATGAACGCCAACGTTCAGAGAGACGGGCTCCTCCAAAAAACGGCCCCGGAACGCCTTCGGATCCCGATGCTCCGACGTGGCGCGCGCATTCTTGCGTGCCGTGTCGCCATTCGTGGCGACATGTCTGGTTCAAAGGTTCAAAGCCGCCCCGGCCGCGACGCTTTTCATCGCTTTCATGGCCGGCTCCCCTTTTCGCGTAGTCGGACTTTCACCCCGGCTGCCGGGGAAATCAATCTCCGGCAAGCCGATCTCTAATCCGCGCTCGGATCACTTCACCCTGACGCCTGGTGAATTTCAATGAACCCTCGCCGGCCATCCGCAGCCGCCTCTTGCCCCAAGGGAAGCCCATCAATCCCGACGACGAGTGACTTCCCGGGCCCAGGAATAGGTGACCCAACTCGTGGGCCATCACGTACCCCAGGATCTCCGCCTTGGAAGGACGCCGTACATAGGCGAGTTCTTCGACCTTATGCGCGAACACGCTCGCGCGGACCCCAAATTCCCGGCCCCTGGTCGGTAAGGCGTACCCAAACGTTTTGGTATTGAAACCGAGTTTCTGGGTCATTTCCTTCGACAGGATTTGCAGATTCAACACCGACGGGCCGTTGCCCAGCGCGGCGCATTCCGGGTAGTTGTCCGCTTGTTCGGGCTTGAAGGGGCAGTCGACCCATGTTGTCAAGATGCCGATTTTGCGGTACACCTTGGCTGCGTGGCGTTTGGCGTCGAGCATTGTTTTCGGACTTACATCGGCGTAATTGTAGACTTTAACCGCGAAGACCAAATCACGGGCCGCCGTGCGGGGGTCGGCGGCGTTGAGGGCGCTGATTCCGGCCGCCGCCATGAGCAACCCAAGAATCGCCGCGCGGCGGGCGGGTCCGTGGACGAACGCACCCCCACGGCTGTAACGCTGTCCCGGGTAGCGGCAATTGCCCTCTTGCTTTCCGAGCCGTGACCGTAAGGGAACGGTCAACCGGCACGATCGACTGGGCTTTGATTCCGGGCGGCCGGCGCTTTCAGGGCTTCCTCTCATCGCACTCACCTCCGGGGGTTGATGAGTGCGAGTTTTGGCGAGGTCAGGCCGCTAGACCATGGAGACTCGGTGAAGCGTCGCTGAAGAAGGGCTGAACGCTTCCTGTCGGTGCAATTCGTTGATTTACAAAGGAGTTACAAGGAAGGATGAAGAGCAACACAGGGCATTACCGAAAGCCCCATTAGGGTTCGTAAGCGCTATGAATGCCTTTTCACCAGTGCGCGTCGGAGGGGAGCCATCGTTGTCCGATCAGCCTTCTAAAGATTGGCGCGACGGGTGACACTGAACCAGCCATTCCGCTTCATCCGCGCACAACCCGAGCCGCACCGCACGCAGGTTGCGATCGCGGCGCTCGAAAATGTGACCGACGGGAGTGCTTTGGACGATAAGCCGCGTTGGTCGCCGAACGGCGATCTCATGTATCTCCTCTCGAATCGGGAGGGATTTACGTGTATCTGGGCTCAGCCGCTGGACCCGGAAACCAAGCAGCCTGCGGGCGCGGCGTTCGCCGTGCAACACTTTCACCACACGCAACGATCGCCCGGCGCGGTCCATGTGGTGATGCTTGACCGCGATGTAGCGCGCGACAAGATCGTCATTCCCCTGGCCGAGCTCAGCGGCAACATCTGGCTCATGGAGCGGGTTGAGGCCGGATCGGACGACCGCCCTTGACGGCCGGCCATGGAAGCGCTGTTTCCTCCGCGCACCGAAACTACGGACAACCCGAGCCGCGCCGCCTCGCGGTGCGGTCTTCCTCCACGCACGACACGCGCGATAAGACCGCGCCGCGAGGCGGCACGGCTCGGGTATTGTTGACGGCGTGGGCTGAGGCGGGTGTCGATCGTGTTGATCGGGCCGCCACCGTCCGCCCGCACCCCCAGGCGGTATAATGCCCCTTCGGCAGGGTGTACGCCGGAGGGGAGCCATCGGTGTCCGATCAACCGTCAACAGGTCGCGTCGTGCGATTCGGCGTATTTGAAGCCGACCTCACAACCGGCGAGCTGCGCAAGAGCGGCGTCCGCGTCAAGCTCGAGCAGCAGCCGTTTCAGGTGTTGCGGGTGTTGCTCCAACGGCCCGGGGAGCTGGTTACACGGGAAGAATTGCGGGAAGAGGTTTGGTCCGACGATACGTTTGTTGACTTCGATCAGAGCCTGAATACGGCCATTCGGAAGCTGCGCGACACCCTGGGCGATTCCGCGTCCCATCCCCATTTCATCGAGACGTTGCCGCGGCGGGGCTACCGGTTCGTCGGCGCGGTCGATGGGCCGCGTCCCTCCGAGGCAGTATCACAGAGCCCGCCCCCCGCACCGGTTCAGCGCTTTGGTTTTCCCGCCATCCTCGCGGCCTTTCTTCTTGGCGCCGCCATCGTCCGCGGGCTGGGTTACGTGAACACGTCAGGGCGCATATCGCCGCCCGCGCCCAATTACTCTGTCCGCCAAGTCACCTTCGATCCCGGGCTCACCTATCAACCCGCCCTTTCGCGGGATGGCAACTTCCTGGCCTATTCGTCGGACCGTAGTGGCGAGGGCAACCTCGATATTTGGGTCCAACAATTGGGAGGCAGCGGCGAGCCCACTCGCCTCACGAACCACCCGGCCGATGACTCCGAACCGCACTTCTCCCCCGACGGCCGCACGATCGCGTTCCGCTCCGAGCGGGAGGGTGGCGGTGTCTACCTGGTCCCCGCACTCGGGGGTGATAGCCGGCTGCTGGTGAAGAACGGCCGCCGGCCTCGGTTCTCGCCCGACGGCAGCCTCGTCGCCTACTGGGTTGGTCCATCCAGTCGCGCGATCATTGGGGAGATCGGCGTGGTTTCAGCCGTGGGGGGAGAGCCGCGGCGACTGGCGGCAGACCTTGGAGAGACGCTGTATCCGATTTGGTCGCCGGACGGAACGCACCTTATGTTCGCAGGTTCTCGACAAGCTTTGCCTGATTGGGATTGGTGGGTAACGTCCGTCAAGGCCGGCGAACTGACAAAAACTAACTTCCGCGAAGTGGCCGGGAAACACGGTTTGGAAAGATCAGACTTGGAACTCCCGACCCCGGAAGCCTGGGATCAAGCCGGCCACATTGTTTTCTCCACACCGACGTTGGGTGAGTCCGCGGACACGGCCGGCATCTGGCAAGTACCGATCTCCTCCGAGACATGGCGGGTGGAGGGTTCGCCGGTGCGTTTGACAAGGGGGTCTGGCGAAACAGAGGCCTCTCTCGCTGCCGACGGCGCCATCGCCTTCGCCGGCGTGGCACGCAACATTGATGTCTGGAGTCTACCGATTGATGTCGATCAAGGCCGGGTTACCGGAGAGCCGGCACGGCTAACAACGAGTGGGGCGATTGACTACAATGTTTCGATCTCCGGCAACGGTCGGCTGATCACCTTTGCGTCGAACCGTTCGGGCAACTCCGATCTCTGGGCAAAGGACCTGGTGAACGGAAACCTAAGAGCATTGACGCTCACTCCTTGGGCGGAGTTCGACGCAGTCGTGAGTGACGATGGTTCCACCGTGGCCTATTTGGTCTTCGAATCGCCCGACTTGCGCGGCAACACCTGGGTTGAGCTAAGAAACATAGCTGAAGAAGTCTCGCGGAAAATCTCGGACCAGGCGGAATGGCCTATCGACTTTTCCTCGGATGGCCGCTTGGTGGTACTGAATGGAGGTTTCAGCGGACGGGCTGCCGCTCGCGTAGTCAACATCGCCTCCGGCGAGACCGTAGCCACTCTGGCACATCCGGACCACAACCTTTACCAAGCGCACCTCTCGCCCGACGACGATTGGCTCGTATTCCACGTGCACCCTACGCCGGAAAAGACGCAGGTCTCCATCGCGCCTTTCCGCGAAGGCACTCACAACGATCCGGATCAGTGGATCCCGGTAACCGACGGTCAAGCGTTGGACGACAAGCCACGCTGGTCGCCCAATGGCAATCTGATCTACATGACCTCGGACCGTGATGGGTTCACCTGCCTGTGGGCACAGCCGCTGGACCCGGAAACCAAGCATCCCAATGGCCCCGCCCTAGCCATTCGGCACTTCCACCAATTCCAGAACTCACTCGGCGCGGTGCAGGTCAACATGCGGGAGATCGGCGTCGCCCGCGACAAGATCGTGATGCCCCTGGCCGAACTCAGCGGCAACATCTGGCTCATGGAACCGGTTGAATCCGGAGCGGATGAGCAGCCATAGTCCACTCTCGGCCCGGACATGACGTCGGCCGCACGTCCATGTTTCTCGCTCAGGATCGCTTAGAATAAACGCAACGGATATGTTCGCTATCGTTCTTCGCGGGCTGCTCGTGCTGCCGGTCATCGTCGGCGCGCTCTTCGCCCAACAACCTCGCGTGCCGGCGAGATCCCGCAGCACCGCTCGTTCCGCGCCGGTCGCCGAAGTCACTTTCAGCAACCAGATTGCGCCGATCTTTCAACAAAACTGCCAGGAGTGCCACGATCCCGGCGAAGTGGCGCCCTTTTCGCTGATGACCTATGAAACCGCGCTGCCCTACGCCCAGGCCATCCGAGAGCAGACCCAACGCAGGGACATGCCTCCTTGGAAGCCCGTGCCGGGCGTTGGAGAATTCCAGGGGGAGCGCCGGCTGATCGACCGCGAAATCGACTTGATCGCCCGTTGGGTCGATGGGGGCGCCCCGCAAGGCGACCCCCGAGTTTTGCCGGAGCCGCTGGTGTTCCCCAACGAATGGACACTCGGTGAACCTGACCTGGTGATTGCGCTGGATCGCCCCTACGCGCCCGATCCCTTCGGGGAAGATGATTACCGTTGCTTCAGCATCCCGTCCGGTTTGCTCGAGGACCGATTTGTCGGCGCTGTCGAGGTCAGGCCCGGGAATCGGCGTATTGTCCACCACGTGCTTCTGTTTCCCGACCCCTTGAATCTGTCCGCGGCTTTTGAGCCGCCCGGCCAAGCCCAGCCCGGTTATGAATGCTTCGGCGACCCCGGTTTCACGCCGACCGGATTTCTGGGAGGCTGGGCTCCCGGCAATCGGCCGCGGGACTTGCCCGAGGACGCCGCCTATACAGTCTCGGCCGGCAGCCGGATCGTCGTGCAAGTTCACTATCACCCTGACGGGACCCCGCAATCCGATCAAACCAGGGTCGGTCTTTTCTTCAGCAGCCACCCGTCTCCCAAGCAGTTTCTGGTTCTACCGCTCGTGAACACCGGGTTCGAGATCCCGCCCGGGGCAAAGCGGCACGAGGTGAAGGCGACGGTGACGGTTCCGCCTCTCGTGAGCGCGACGATCTTCAACGTGACCCCGCACATGCATCTGTTGGGTCGGGAGATCAAGCTGGATCTGATTCATCCCGGCGGGCAAGTCGAGCCGTTGATCTACATCGACGATTGGGATTTTGAGTGGCAGGACACTTATTACTTCAAGGAACCAATCTCGCTCGCTCCGTTCAGCCGCCTGGAGCTAACCTCTATATACGACAACTCGTCCTCGAATCCCCATAATCCGAATAATCCTCCCAAGGCCGTGCGCTGGGGGCCGCAAACCACCGACGAGATGTGTTTGGCCTTGATTGGTTTTACTTTCGAGTGACAGCGGACGATGCTCCGCGGCATCGGCGAGCTGGATGTCGGATGGGCGGCTCCGCTCTCGCCACCCTCTCCAAGCGCATCGGCGGCAAAGATCTAAGCGACCAGCGCATCATGCGCCAATCCCCCAAACCGAGCCGCGCACGTTAGTAAGCGGTATCCGACGCACTACCCCGAAGCCGACGAGAGTGGTGATCCCAAATCATCCTCCCAACGACGTCTTCTCCTGTCGCCCTCCCCGGCGGTCTGTCCGTGCGCTGTTTTTCCCGCCGCCAACCACTGCGCTATAGTTTCCTCGATGCCGAAGCGCGACCCGCCGGCCATCACCGGCCGAAGCGCGCACTCAGCCCCAAAACGGAGGAAAATTGTGGATCAAGCCGCTTGGTTAGCGCAGGTCACCGAAGAAATCATCGAGCCCGAGCGCAAGATCTGCGACCCCCATCACCACCTATGGGATCGCCCCGAAACCCGCTACCTGCTCGGCGACCTTCTCGCCGACATCGGCGGCGGCCACAATGTCGTCAGCACCGTCTTCGTCGAGTGCAAGTCAATGTATCGCGCCGACGGCCCCCAAGCCATGAAACCCGTGGGCGAGACCGAGTTCGTCAACGGAGTCGCCGCCATGTCGGCAAGCGGAGGATATGGCGACAGCCGCGTCTGCGCCGGGATCGTGAGCTTCGCCGACCTACGCCTCGGCGCCGCGGCCGGGGAGGTCCTCGATGCTCACCGGGCGGCAAGCCCCCGCTTTCGAGGCATTCGTCATGCCAACGCCTGGGACCGCAGTCCCGAAATCAGAAAATCCCACACCGATCCCCCCCAGGGCCTTCTCCTCGACAAAGCGTTTCGCGAAGGCTTCGCGGAACTCGGCAAGCGCGACCTCAGCTTCGATGCCTGGATGTTCCATCCGCAAATTCCCGAGCTGACCGACCTGGCACGGGCTTTTCCCGAAACCACCATCATTTTCGACCACTTCGGCGGGCCGTTGGGGATTGGCCCCTACGCCGGCAAGCGCGAGGAGATCTTCCCGCTGTGGCGCAACGACGTCGCGGAATTGGCGCAATGCGAAAACGTATTCGCCAAGCTGGGCGGGGTGGTGATGCCGATCAACGGCTTTGGGTTCCACAAGCGGGACTTACCCGCGACCTCGGACGAGATCGTCGCGGCCGCGGATCGCTACTATCGGCATGCGATCGATTCGTTTGGCGTGAATCGCTGCATGTTCGAAAGCAATTTTCCGGTCGACAAACGAAGCTGTTCCTATCACGTGTTGTGGAACGCCTTCAAGAAGATGGTCGCCGACGCCTCCGAGGACGAGAAACAGGCTCTGTTTCACGATTCAGCCCGCCGCGCTTACCGGCTTTAGCCAGGCCGGCTATCGCCCAACCCGAGGATCGCGATCTGAAAACCAGGGAGTGATCCGCCGCGCCGATTGAGCTTGCCTACAATGTTGCTGTGTCGTACCGATTGTTGGCGCGACTGATTCTACTGTCAGCCGCAACACTGACCCTCTACGCCGACGCTGAGATTGACGCCTACATTCGTTCTGAAATGGAGCTGAACGGCATTCCGGGTGTATCGCTCGCGGTCATTGACGATGGGAAACTCGCCTGGACGAAAGCCTACGGTGTGCGAAGCGTTGCGACGCGTCAACCGCTAACCGCCGATGCCCCGATGGAGCTGGCGTCGGTCAGTAAGTCGCTGACGGCTCTTGCCGTGCTTCGACTCGAACACGAAGGCTTGCTCGAAAGGGATGAGCCCATCGCCGGGTACCTGCCCGATCTGCTCGCGGGCGATGACCCCCGTTGGCGGGAAGTGACCGTTCGCCACCTGCTGCAACAGCGCAGCGGATTGCGTCGAGCGGATGATTTTCGTGCGCCGTGTTGCCGCCAACGCGAGAAGATGGATCTCCGACTCGCCGTACGGAGCATCGCCCGAGCGCGCTTGGCGAGTCCCGCGGGAGAAGTGTTCTCCTACTCCAACGCGAACTACATCTTGGCCGCGGCGTTGGTGGAACGGGTCAGCGGCCGCTCATTCCCTGACTTCATGGAGAAACAAGTGTTCGCGGAACTGGGTATGACGCGCACCACCGTGGACCGTCAGCGAGCGGGGGCCTGGGGCTTGGCGGATCCGCACGAGTGGCAATGGGGGCGGGTTCAAGTCAGCCCATCCTTGTTTTTCGGGTGGTTCGGGGCCTCGTTGGTCAAGTCGAATGCACCGGACATGGGCCGCTACCTGACCTATCTTCTCTCATCGCCGCAGACGGGCTCGCCCTTTCTCTCGCCGGCCTGGTGGGAACGCATGGAAAGCGGCTATGACCTTGGGTGGTACGTCCAAACCGAGGCGCATTGGTTGAACGGTGAGTTCGCGCTTGAGCATGGCGGCGACATCTGGGGCGGCAATACGGCGGCAATCCTTGTACCGCGAACCCGGTCCGGGGTCGTCGTTCTTGCCAACCTCGGCACCAATCGAGCGAACCGTATCGCGCGCGCCGTCATCCGCCGTATGGCCGGATTGGATTTGCCGGAACCCCGCCGGACCGCGGGCGCGGAGTCTCCGGATAACTGGGCGATGGGATTCGTGGCCGCAGCCGTATTATTGCTCGTCGGTCAAGCGGCGTACGCCCTTCGGTTCCGCCGGCAGAGGCAGGCTGGGGAGCGTGTGCGGTCACCTACGTTCGCTCGGATCGCGCGAGGGGCGGTTCTCAGCGTTCTGGCCGGGTTATTGCTCTACGCGCTCTTTGGAGGGACGCCGCCGCTAGCAGCCCTGCCGACAACGGTGAAACTTGCGCTGCCGCTGCTCGTGGTCGCGACCGCAACGCTGCTGCTGCTGGCTGCATGGGTCGGACTGTGGCCGAGCACGAAGACGCCCGCGCCAACGAGCTAGTCCAAAAGCTAGTTCCAGTTGGATCCTACGGTTTTAGCGACGAGCCGTTCGTTGGTTCGGGGGCGGTACGTTCCCGCTTTCAGGTAGCCGCCATGCCAACGTCTCAAGTCCACAAGACGTCCGGTATCCGCCGACGCCGCGCCGCGATGGGCCGGACGTTTGTCCGCGGGCAGACCGAGCGAGGCAGCTAGAAGAACAAAGAACAGGCTGCCCCCGGTTATGCGAAACAACGAGCCGACGAAGCGGCCGCCACGGAAACGGGAGGCCGTCCGCCTCGTCGTCACAGGCGATCCTCCTGTTTGGCCGTCGTCAACTTGGGAAGAAAGTCTTTCATAACCCAAAGGCCGAATTGCGACTTTTCCCGAAACGAAAAGGATAGTTGCGTGCCGGACGGGCTGATGCTGACGGTCCGGATTCGACGGGAAAATGGCACGTCTTCCGGGAACCTATCGGGCCAAACGCCGCGAATCAGTCCCGTGTCTACGGGCTCCCCGCCTTCCGTCGGAACCCGCATGATTCGCCCCTCTCGCCGCAACACCAAATAGATTGCGCGGCTGTCGGGCGCCCACGCAAAAAACCCTTCATGACGACCATAGAACGATTTCTCGAACTGAAAGAGTTCACGCATTTTGCCGGATTCCATTGCTATGGAGGTGAGCCGCCAGGTACCGGTCGGACGCCATCGAGCAACGGCTACCGTCTTTCCATCCGGGGAAAGGCCGGCTACGTGAAGCCTCTTGTATTCATCCGGGAGCCTATAGAATTCGGTCTCGGTTCCGTTTTCGAGATTCTTGCGCGTGAGCCGGGTCGGCTTGCCGTGATGCAAAATGACCTCCGCCGCGTCAGAGGTCGAATCAGCGATCGCCGCGGAGGACTCCTCAAACAGCAACTTGGTCTCTCCGCTTCGGGCGTTAACTTGGTAAAGCCCCGGAGACCGCGCTCTGCTCGTGCGGCCGACGACCAGCAATGACTTGCCGTCCGCGTGCCATCGCAAACGCGAAAAAGTAGCTAATTGCGGCACGATGTCGCGCTCGGCGTTGGTCGCAAGGGATCGGATCGAGATTTTCATTCCGGATTTGTCGGAAGGGCCCTGCCAGCTGCGGTAGGCGAGTCTCTTGCCTTCGGGGGACCACGCGGCCCAATCATTCGAACCGCTAAAGCGATCGGTCACGCGTCGAGGTTCGCCGACCGCCTTGCCGGTTTCGCGATCAATCGTCGCGATATAGGCATCGGTTGGTTCACTCTTGAGTGAGTAGTACAAGGAGCCGTCGCGATCGAAACCGGCTGACACAATTTCGCCGACATGGGGCCGAACCAACTCCGGTTCTCCCACCGGCTCGCCCTCTCTGACGGTGACAGCCCAGATCCCATAGCTGCCCGAGCGGTTGCTCGCGAAAATGAGCGTGCCCCCGTCGGGCGTCCAACCGAGCGTATAGTCATCGGCCGCATGGGGCGCCACCAACACGGCCTCTCCGCCGGCTGTCGGAAGGATGAATACGTCACCGGCGGAGACTTCCTGGTCCGGAGGAAAATCGTACGCGACGTAACGACTGTCACGAGACAGAAAAGTTCGGCGGCGATAGCGCCGGGGCGATTTCAGTTCCTTGAGGGTTCGAAGGGAACCATCTTCCACCGAAACCAGCACGATTGCGTAATTGCCTCGGCCTGGCGGCCTCCAACCTTCGCCCGCTAACTGTATCCGGGCCAGGATCTGCTTTCCGTCTGATGACCATGCATCGGGGGTGATCCACCCGGCTTCGGAATAGGGCGACTTGCGATAGAGCGTTCGCTCACCCCTTCCGTCGGAGCCGATGACTCGCAACTCCACCGTGGGATTCGGCTCATACGACGAGGTGTAATAGGTGAAGGCGATCTGTTTCCCATCGGGCGAAATGATGTTCGCATCAGCGAACCCCGACTTTTTCCAGGCATCATCTTCGGTCCAGTCGCCGAATTGCGTCAGCACTTTCTTTTCGCCGCTGACTATGTCGCAGATCCCCGCATTGCCGGTTGCCCAATGGCTGCAAGAAAGGTAACGCCCGTCGGCACTGATGGTGCCGCCGACGTCTCCCTCCGGGTCGTCGAAGAGCAATTGCACGGTCGTACCGGCCGCCTCGGCCAGCGGGTCTACAGGACTCAGAATCGGACCCTGCAAGACAACGAACGTGGCGATCAACGTCATCGCGGCCAGGGCGACCAGAGGTGCCGGGCGGACCCGCATCGGCCGGGGCTGATCCTCGGCGGCCCTGGGTTTATGAGCCACCCGCCAAGCATCGAGCTCACTCGGGTAGGCGTAGACGCTTGCGCGACTGCTGTCGCCGTGCCGCCGCACCGGAAGGCTTTGCGTTTTCTCCCAACGCCGAGCCGTGCGCGGTTCTCGCTCCAGATAGGCCGCGATTTCCTTCCATGACTGGAGGGGTCTTTCGCCGGTCAGGGGATCGTATGCGCCGTGGTTCGAGGGAATTGGGGTCGGATTCTCCGTCATCGTCGCTGCCTCGTTTCGATTCGCAGCCCAAGCATACGGCAGCAATCACTCTAAGACAACGGACAACAATGGACATTCACCGATTGGCCCATGAAAACCGTTTGCCTCAGGCCCCGGCCCCGGAATTTAGCCCGCGGCTTCAGCCGTGGGAAGATGGACACCAAGCCGAAAGCCCCAGAGCGACTGTGTCGAAAGTCAAGGGAAAAGTGAACTCGGGACTCACCAGCGCGTCGGCTTGAAAGCTCGTCGCCGGAGGCGCGTCGAACATCCACTGATCCACCAATTCCCGCAAGCCGCGCCGACAGCGGACGGTGCCCGACAAAGATGATGGAGAGGAGCCCCGCTTCACTGTCCCGCCGAGCTCTCGGGGTCGAAGAGGTAGCAGCAGGGCCAAGCAACGGAAGCGAAAACTCTAGAATTCCTTACCCGTGTACATCGACGCCACGAATTCCGCATAGCCGTTGTAGGGCAATGTCGGCCGCTTCTCTTCACCCCTGGGGCCGAAAAATCGTTCCGTCGCCTGCGACCAGCGAACGTGCGGTTTAGCCGGATTCACATTCGAATACCAGCCGTACTCGTCCGGCCCGGCCTCGGTCCAAAAAGTCCCCGGGCGTTTCTTCGTGAAACGAATCTCCGTAATCGACTTGATGCTCTTGAGGCCGTACTTCCACGGCGTGATCAACCGAAACGGGGCGCCGTTTTGTTTCGGCAACGGTTTGCCGTACAGGCCCGTCACGAACAGCGCCGTTTCGTTCATGGCCTCGTCCATCCGCAGCGCTTCGTAATAGGGCCAGGGGTAGTGGTCTTGCGAAGCGATGCCCGGCATTTCGGCGAAACGCTGGACGGTCGTCATGCGCATGAACTTAGCCTCGGGCTTGGGGTCGACGATCTTAATGAACTCCGAAATCGGGAAGCCGATCCACGGCACGGCGATCGACCAGGCTTCCACGCAGCGCATGCGGTACAAGCGCTCTTCGAGAGTTACACGCCGCAGCAGATCCTCGAGGTCGTACTTACCCGGGTTGTTGACAAGCCCCTTGACCTTGATCGTCCAAGGCTCGGTCTTGAAACGGCCGACCAAGTCCTTGACGCGTCCCTTCTCGGTCGAGAACTCGTAGAAGTTGTTAAACCCGGTTACGATCTTGGGATGGGAAAGCTGTCGATCGAGCTTGTACTTCGGGTTGCGTTTAGCCGGATAGAGGTCGTCGGTCGAGGCGGCCGCCGGCAGCCCGGAAGCCAGCGCTCCGAGCCCCGCGAAACCCGCCGATTTGATCAGCGACCGCCGATTGAGGTAAACACTTTCCGGTGTCGCCTCCCGCTCGGGAATTTCCCAGCCCTTCGGAATCTTAATCAGCATTCACTTACTCCCTTGGAATCCCCCCCGATTATAGAAAATTTCCCGGCCCGCCGGCGGTTCACAACGCCGCTATAGAGCCCCGAGCGCAAGCGACGGGCCAAGCGCAAGCGACGAGCCAAGCACGAGCAAGCCCCCGCGGGCCCGGAGTGCGCGACACAAATACGGGGCGTACATCCAGCCATGCGAGCAATAGAAACCGAGGCGTGGACGGAAGTCCACGCTCAGCCCGGTCCACCGGGCTTTTGGGTTGGCTCGGAATAGACCGGTCCTTGAGGGCCGGTTTGCATGTCCACCGGCCCCGAAAATCCGCCGCGAACTCTGTGATATTCTACGGTGGCTCGTTTTCACCTGAGCATCGCCGTTCGCGAGCCCAACGGGAAGCGGGCTTAGGTTCCCAGAGGTCTCCCCATCCATGGCTCGTCTCAAGCAATTACCACCGATCTGCGTCGCCCTAGGCTGCGAAAAAGCCACCGAACTAGAACGGTTGGCGCGCCGCTCGGCCCAGGCCGGGGAGCGCTTTTTCGAATTTCGTCTCGATTCGCTCGACCACCCCGCAAGCGGCATCGCCGTGATCCGCCGCACCGCGCGCCGCTTCCCGCGCGTCACCATTCTCGCCACTTGCCGCCGAAAACCCAACGGCGGCGGCTTCCATGGCGGCCTCAATCAGCAAGCCGACCTTCTCGAACAAGCCGCCGCGGCCGGCGCGGCCCTTGTGGATCTCGAAATCGAGAGCGCCGAAGCGGCTCCTGAAATCGCGGAGCGCCTCGGGAAGCAGGCGCGCCTGGTCCTCTCCTATCACGATTTCGAAAAGACCCCGCCTCTCGATCGAGTGATGCGCCGCCTGACGAAGCTCCCGGCCGACATCTACAAAATCGCCACCACGGCCCAAGCCCCCGGCGACAACCTGCGCATTCTGGAGCTGCCCTCGCGGCATCCCGACACTCCCCTAGCCGTGATGGCGATGGGAGCAACCGGCACGCCCACCCGTGTGCTCGGCCCCGCCCGCGGGTCGCTGTTTACCTTCGCCTTTCCCGACCCCGCCCCCGCCGCCCGGGGCCGCCAAGCGCAGCCCACCGCGCCGGGACAGATGACGACATCGTTGCTGCGCAAGCGCTATCGCCCCACCAAGCTCAGCCCCGATACCCGCGTCCTCGGCGTTGTGGCCTACCCCGCCGGTCACTCCATGTCGCCGGCGCTCCACAATCGAGCGTTCCAATCGCGTCGTGTCGACGCCGTCTATCTGCCCTTCGAGGTCGAGCCGGGCCGCGTCGCGGATTTCTTTCGCTTCGCCGAAGCGCTCCCCGTGCACGGCCTGAGCGTTACGATTCCCCACAAGCGCGCCGTGATGCGCTATCTCGATTCCTTGGACCCGTTGGCCGCGAAGATCGGCGCCGTCAACACAATCTATCGCCGTAAGGGAAAACTGCGCGGGACGAACACCGACGCCGCCGGCGTCACCATTCCGCTCGCTAACCGCATTCCACTCAAGCGCGCCTCGATACTCGTCGTCGGCAACGGCGGCGCGGCGCGGGCGGCCGCCTTTGCCCTCAAGCAGAAAGGCGCGCGTGTTACTCTCAGCGGCCGCAACCCGCGCCGTGTGCTGGCGCTCGCCAAGGCCTGCGGCGTCACCGCGCTCAAGCGGGAAGCGCTGGCCGGGACTCACTTCGACGCGCTCGTTCACGCCACTCCCATCGGCATGCATCCACGCGGCAACGAATGCTTTTTCGACGGCGCGATCCCGGCCGATCTGGTTTTCGACATGGTCTACAACCCGCTTGAGACGTTACTGTTAAAGAAGGCGCGCTCAGAGGGTAAAGTCGTTATTCAAGGCCTCGAGATGTTTCTCGAGCAGGCCGCGGCGCAGTTTGAGATCTGGACCGGAGAAACGGCCCCGCGAGCCGTCATGAAACGCGCCGTCCTCGAAGCGCTTCGAGCAAAGTGATGTCTCCCGACTTCGAAACTTTTGAGCAACTGGCCCAACAGGGCAACGTGATCCCGGTCCACAAAGTGCTGGCCGCCGATCTCGAAACCCCCGTGTCGGCCTATCTCAAGCTTTCGGCGCGCCGTAAACACTCGTTCCTGTTCGAGAGCGTCGAGGGTGGCGAAAAAGTCGGCCGCTACACCTTCCTGGGCGCGGATCCCTTCTTGACGGTCACCGCCCGAGGCAAATCGGTCGAGATCGAGCGCAATGGCAAGACCAGTAAGCGCCGCGGCAACGTCTTGGAGATTCTACGCCGCTTGGCCGCCGAGTTTCACCCGGTGGGAACCGAGGGCCTGCCGCCTTTCTCGGCCGGCGCGGTCGGCTACGCCGGCTATAACGTCGTGCGCTTACTCGAACCCCGCGTACCGAAATTCCGAACCGACGACGTTAAGATGCCCGACGCCGTCTTTCTCTTCTTCGCAACCCTGCTGGCCTTCGATCACGTCAAGCATGAGATCCACGTCATCGCCAACGTTCGCCGCGATGAATGGAAGGGGTCACTTCGCAAGGGGTACAACGACGCCCGCCGCCGCATCGAGCGAGTCGAACGCGCGCTGGCCCGCCCGGTGCCTCTTCCCAAGACGAAAAGAAAGCCGGGGCCGCTTGAAGTTCGCTCCAATGTCGGGAAAGAGGCGCACTGCCGCGCCATCGAAAAAGCCAAGGAATACATCCTGGCCGGCGACATCTTCCAAGTCGTCCTCTCGCAGCGGCTCGAAATGGAACCCGGCGTCGAGCCCTTCCAAATCTACCGCGCTCTGCGCATGGTCAACCCCTCGCCCTATCTTTTCTACCTCCACTTGGACGACACGGTCATTCTCGGCAGCTCGCCCGAAATGCTTGTGAAGGTCGAAAACGGCGAAGTCCATTACCGGCCGATCGCCGGGACCAGACCGCGTGGCGCCAACGAAGCCGAAGACCGAGCCCTCGCGAAAGACCTGCTCGCCGACGAGAAAGAACTGGCCGAGCACGTGATGCTGGTCGATTTAGGCCGCAACGACTTAGGTCGAGTGTGCGAGTTTTCGACCGTCCGCGTCCCGGAATTCAAGATCATCGAGTACTATTCGCACGTCATGCACATCGTTTCGAGCGTGCGCGGCCGACTGCGTCCCGATAAAGACGCCTTCGACGCGCTGGCCGCCTGCTTCCCCGCCGGGACGGTTTCCGGCGCCCCGAAAGTGCGCGCCATGGAGATCATCGCCGAGCTCGAGCCCTCCGCTCGCGGCGTTTACTCGGGCAGCGTCATGTATCTCGATTTCTCGGGCAATCTGAACTCCTGCATCGCCATTCGCACCATGGTCGTTCAAGGCAAGAAAGCGTATCTACAGGCCGGAGGCGGCATCGTCGCCGACTCCGACCCCGAGCGCGAGTGGGACGAGACGATGAACAAGGCCCGGGCCTTGCTCAAGGCCGTCGAGCTGGCGCGAGAGCTATGAACTACGCCGTCATGACACGCCCCGGCCGGCTTCCTGTCGGCTGGGCCGAGCCCGGAGACCGCGATAGGGGAACCGGACTCCCCGCGAGGGTCTCCAAATCGGGCTTGCATTTCCGGCGGCTATGCTATAATCCGGTTTTTCGGGGAGTTTAACCGACAGGATCGGTTTCCTCCGGCGAAGGAGAAAGTTAAACCTATGGCGTACGTGATTGCCGAACCTTGCATCGGGACAAAAGACACAGCTTGTGTCGATGCCTGTCCGGTGGATTGCATCCATCCGAAATCGGACGAAGACGATTTCGACAACGAAGAAATGTTGTACATCGAGCCCGACGAATGTATCGACTGTGGCGCCTGTGTGCCGGTCTGCCCCGTCTCGGCGATTTTCGCTCTCGAAGATCTCCCGGAAAAGTGGGACGCATTCACACCCCGGAACGCGGCTTACTACAACAAGTAGAACGATTGGCTCCAACGATTCCGGCCGCGGCCCCGCGGCCGGAAACTTTCCTCTGTCCGCCTAACACCGACTGACTCACCGGCGTTGCTTTGCGTCGGGGGACCGGCACCGGCCCCATGGCGGACGTCAGCCCCCGGAAGGGGGCGCGGGATATTAGCCCCGGGCTTCGCTGGGCTTCTCGGTGGGCCGTCCTTCAGCGCGCGGTCTTCCTGCGCGCCGTCCGTTCCCCACCCTCCTCGATCGCCGTGCCGCCGTTGACATCACCCGTGCGTGACGGCGGTTTCTTGTCGGGTCGGGACGCCAAGCTTTGCCGCAGCGCTTCCATTAAATCGATGACCGGCGCGAGGCGGGGCGCTTCGGTAACCGCCACGGCCTGCCCTTGGCGCTTGGCTTCGACCAGGTTCTTGAGTTGCTGTTGGTAGGAATCGTGGTACTTTTCGGGCTCAAAAGGCGCCGCCAGACTTTCCACGAGTTGCTTGGCGAGCTTGACTTCTTGCGGCTTGACCTCGACCTCGGCGGGCGCGCCGTATTCGCTCAGCTCCCGAATCTCATTCGGGTAATACATCGTGTGCAAGGTGAGCCCGCCCTTGCGCGGCCGAACTAATACGGTGTATTCGCGCTGGTGCATGCTGACCTTGGCCATGGCGGCATACCCGGCGCTCTCCATCGTTTCGACCAAGAGTTTGTAAGCCTTGCGGCCGGCCTCTTCCGGCACGGTAAAGAATGAGGCGTCAAAGTAGAGCGGGTCGACCTCGTCGAGCTTGACGAATTCGAGAATCTCCATCGTCGAGCCCGAGGCCGGCATGATCTTCTTGATCTCCTCTTCCTCGACGAGAACGTACTGACCCTTTTCGTACTCGTACCCTTTGATAAGCTCCGCCCGCTCGACGATCCGGTCGCACGACGGGCAATAGAGCTTCTGCTTGATGCGTGAGTTGCAGTCCTTGTGGATCTGGTTAAATCCGACCCGCTCGCCCCGAGCCGCCACATGGAGCCGGATCGGCACCGAAATCAGACCGAAACTAAGATAGCCCTTCCAAACCGTCGAGGCCATACCGAATACCCCCTCATCGCTGCGTTTGCAAACAACTCGACCCCGAATTGTTTGAAACGTCTATTCGTTTGCATGATACCTGAGCCGGCTGCCGCGCCGCAACGCCTCCCAAAGCGCAAATGAGGCCGCGTGAGGAAATGGAATCATTCCGCTCAGCCCCACCGATCTCGCGAAGAAAGCTACGAAACAAACCCAAATGAAGACTAACCTATTTTAAATCAATATGTTGCGGAACCATGCCAGGGTCGGCCAGACACCCCGGAGCAGCCGCCGAGGCCTGACACTTCGACGCCTTGGAGGCTTGTATGCCGGCTTCGCCCTTGTTTTCATGGCGGTATGATGAATCCGCGGGATTCATGGAAACGGATTACCCGAACTCTAACTGTCCATGAGCCAACGCGCCCATACCGAGGACCGACCACCCTTGCCACGCCCGCCTCACTCCCTCGCCGGCCCGGCGGCCGTCACCCTGTTGCTCGCTTGCTCCCATTGCCAAGCGCCGGCGCCCGATGCGATCGAAAAGACCCTTCGGCAACTCCCACCCGATCAGGCCGTCGTCATTTATGTGGATGTCGCCAAAGCCGGGCCCCGGCTGATCGAGCGTGTATGGGAAATCGCCGCCGGGTCAAGCGACCCCGAAACCCACACTTCCCGCTTCTTCAACCAAGCCGGACTGCCGCCGTTGGCCGATGTCGACACCGTGGCATTCGCGGCCGATGAAAACCGCCGGACGCTACTGCTGCTTTTTCCCCATGGACGATTCACCGAAAAGTCCCTGCGCCGACGCCTGACCGCGGCAAAAATCAACTGCGCCGACCCGCTCGACAAAGCCCCCTGCATCGTCCCCAGGTCCGATCCCGACCGTCGACTCACCGTGACGATGCCCGATCCGGGGACCTTGATGCTCTCGGAATCGACCGACCCCGACGGCGGCGAAAGTTCGCGTCCCATTCCCGCCGCCGAAGTCGACCGAATCCCTCAAGCCCGCCTCGCCCTTGCCGGCGACGGCATCGCCTGGGCCCGAATCATCCCAAGTCGTTTACCTCAAGCGGCGGGCGTCGAAGCCGGGACGGGCAACTCCCTCGATCTCATCACCCGCGCCCTCGCCCCCGCCCGCGTCGCCTATCTTTCTCTCACCGCCACCGCTCGGACCGCCACCGAAACCGGCAAGATCCAGCTCCATCTCGGCGCCGAGTTCGCGACCCCCGCGGCCGCTCGCGAGCAGAACGGCATCCTCAAGGGCCTTTCTTCCTTCGGCGCCGCCATGATCGGGTCCGGCGGGAAGTCCGCGCAACCATGGAGCCGCGTCCTGCGCGGCGGCCGCCTCCGGAGCGAGGGCGCCGAGGTTCGCGGCGTCTGGCCGCTTGGTGCGCTTTTTGAGAGTCGCGATTTCGACCGGTCGAAGTGAGTAATTCTCCGCCAACTCCCCGCCGGCTAAAGTTAGGTCGTCGAACGCGCCCCCTCAAACCGAGCCGCGACCCTGAGGAAGCGGTATGCGATGAGGCCATTCTGAAGCGCGGGAGGTAGTGATCCTGTAGGGTTACGTGAGGATCACCAGTCCGGTCGGCCTCGTTTCCGGCCATGTGCCGCGTAGGCGATCCCGGGTATGGCGGTTCCGACCCCTCTTACCGCTGAAGGGCCCTCACGGTCGCGGCTCGGTTTGGGCTACAGCCGTGCGGTCTGGTCGGGCGAAACGAGCAGTCACGGCATCTACAGACGAACGTCGCGCGCGGCTTCCCCTGGCGAGACTCCGCGCCAGATTCAATACCCCGCCGCCAGACCCTCCGACCTCGCATCCGCCGCGCCGAGCAACCACTCGCCGTCAACCTGAATCGCCATCAGCCGCGCTATCGGCTCCAAAAAAACAACCTTGTGCCCGCGCTCCCGCAACAGCCCCACCGTGTCCGGCGAAAAACCGTGGTCTTCCATGCGCAGCTCGTCGGGCATCCATTGATGATGAAAGCGAGGAAAGTCGACGGCCTGTTGCAGGTTCATCTCGAAATCGATCACGTTGGTGATCACCTGCAAGACGACCGAAATAATGCGAGGCCCACCGGCCGCCCCAACAACGAGAAACGGCTTGCCGTCGCGCGTAACGATCGTAGGCGTCATCGCCGACAGCGGCCGTTTGCCCGGCTCGATGGCGTTCTTCTCACTCTGTAACAGCCCGAAATGATTCGGCGCGCCGGGCTTGGCCGTGAAATCGTCCATTTCGTTATTCAGCAACACGCCCGTGCCCCGCGCCGTCACGCCTGAACCAAACGAACCATTGAGCGTATAGGTCACCGCCACCGCGTTGCCCGCCTTGTCGACGATCGAATAGTGCGTCGTCTCCCGGCTCTCCGCGGCCGCGGGCCCTCCGGCTGAGATTCGAGCACTCGGCGTCGCCCTGTCCCGGTCAATCGAAGCACGCCGCTCGAGCGCGTACTTCTTCTCGACAAGACCCCGAACCGGCACATCCACGAAATCCGTATCGCCGAAAAACTCCGCCCGATCGGCGAAAAACCGTCGCATCACTTCGGCCATGTAGTGAATCGCCGAGGCCGACCCCGCGCCCTCGCCCGCGAAGCCGCTGCCCTCGAGCATATTCAGCATCTGCACGATCCCCGCCCCACCCGAGCTTGGCGGCGGCGCCGACAAGATTCCATAGCCGCGATAGGTCCCCGCAAGCGGCCGGCGCTCCACGATCTTGTACGCCTTCAAATCGGCAAGCGTAATCAACCCGCCGTTACGCGCCATGTCCTCTCCAATCAGCCGAGCCGTGCGGCCCTCGTAAAACTCATCCGGCCCCTTCGCCCGCAAACGCGCCAACGTCCCGGCCAGGTCGGGTTGACGAAAAGTCTCGCCCACTTCCAAAGGCTTCCCATCGCCCTGAAAAACCCGCTTCGACTCCGGGAACCGTCGCAACCGCTCGTTCTCGGCCAGATCACGCGCCAACTCGTCGGAAACCGCGAAACCGGCGCGAGCCAGCTCCTCGGCCGGCCCCACAAGCTCGCTCCAAGGCCGCGTCCCATATTGGCGGAGCGCTTCCGCCAATCCCCGCACGGTCCCCGGGACACCGACAGCCCGGTACCCCACGAAGCTCTTCTCGGTCACCTCGCCGCTCGCATCCAAGTACATATCGCGGTCCGCCTTCGCCGGCGCCCGCTCCCGAAAATCGAAGAATGTCGAGGTCCCGTCCGCCAGCCGAATCAGCATGAAACCGCCGCCGCCCAGGTTCCCCGCCCGCGGATGCGTCACCGCCAACGCAAAACCCACCGCCACGGCCGCGTCCACCGCGTTGCCGCCCTCCGCAAGCACCTTGACGCCGACCCCGGTGGCATGCGCCTCCGCCGTCACAACCATCGCATGCCGCGCCCGCACCGGCGCCCGCGACGCCGCGCCGACCGTCACGGCAAGCAAAACAGAAAGGGAAATCAGCCGAGAGAACACGAATCGATTGTAAGCGGAATCCCGCCCCCGCCGCCGGCCGCCGTCAGACCTCACTCGTCAGGGAGGAGTCAAAACCAGACCGCGTGCCGGTCGACGCGCCTATCAGAAATATGTTCGAACGCGCTGCCCGGAGATTCACAACCTCTACGAATAGAACGAACTTTCACTCACCCGAGCCGCGCCGCCGTGCGGCGCGGTCCCGGCGAACCCTTCGACCAAGTTTCTCCCCTGCAAGTTTCTCCCCTGAACGACCCGCCCAACCGCGCAGGGCGGTGGCCGGGCTAACCTTCAAACCATCTCATGCATTACGTTCAAGCCCCACAAAATCGCGTATGCCGTCAGCCGCGAAGCGGCGTCAGGAATATTGCCCTCTGGGTAGAACCCCCACCCGGAAGAGCCCTGTGGGGGCGCAGGAACGCCTTTGCTCCCATCTTCAGGCCCCCGCCCCAAGCCGCTCCCGCGCATGTTCCATACGGCCCGACGCCGGCATCAGCTTACCGACGCGCCCCAGCCCGTAAGCAGGCATACCGCTATAAACAGCCTCGTACTGCCCGGGCTTGACCACATACGTTTCATGCCAGATGCCCACATCGCCGCGGCTCGCTCCGGCTCGCTTGTTGAAAGCCACCCACGCCGGCCAATGCTCTTGGTTCTTGTCGCGGGCATAAGCTTCCAAATGCTCGAAAGACCGCCAATACTGCACGATCGTACCCATCGAAATCCCATTGTGGCCGAGAAATCCGGAATCCGGATTCGCCTCCAGCTCCTTGATCATGCGAGGCATCGCAAGGAACACCGGGAGCCATTTGTGAAGCTTCCAGGGTTTGTTGATCCGCAGTCCGATCAAGAACACCACAAACTCGCCGTCCATCTCCGCCGTCATTCGCCGGCCAATAATCTCCGCCATGTCGTTCACCCCAAAATCTGTAAAGTCTCAGCGAACTACTGAGTCTCGCATAATATACTGTCAATCGAGACAAAGAGAAGACTGTTTCCAGAAAGCGGTAATCAAGCGCGGTTTGCGGCGCATTCGCCGCAGCGCTTTGCGGGCGCGCTCGTCGAGTTCCCAGTAGTCCTTCGGGCAGACGTTGGGCAACTCGTGCTGCTTCCAGTACGCCCAAATGTATTCCACCGGGTTCAACTCCGGCGCATAGGGCGGCAAGTACTCCGTTGCGATGTGATCCTCGGAGAGCTGGATGAACTCCCGCACCAGGCGGCTGCGGTGCGCCGGCAGCCGGTCCCAGACGATCAGCAGTGGGCCGTCGATGTGGCGCAGCAAAGCCTTCAGGAAGTCGATGACCTCCAACTCGCCGATCGCGCCGGGATAGAGCCGGAAGTAAAAGTTGCGCAACGTCAGCCCGGCCGACACCGACAGCTTGTCCCAGTTGAAGTTGAACTCCAACACCGGTGTCTCGCCGCGCGGCGCCCAGGTGCGGCAACGATGCGGCTTCTGACTCAATCCGCTTTCGTCGATGAAGACGATCGTACGTTCTTCTTTGCGGGCTTTTTTTTAATGGCCGGCCAAGTCTTGCGCTGCCAGCCGCGGATGGCCTCTTCGTTGCGCTCCCGCGCTTTGCCGACGGGCCGTTGCGGGCTCCAACCGAGCGCCCGCGGGATCTTCCAGACATGGCCCTCGTGATAGCGCACGCCGAACTCGTCTCCGATCAGACGAGCGACCCGCGGACAGCTCCACAGCGGCGTCGGGAAGCCGTGCGCCTCGGGGCCTTCCAGCAGCAACGCCTCGAGGCGTTCGAGCTGCGCGGCGTCCAACAGCGGCTTACGGCCGGCGCGGCCGGCCTGGCGCAACCCGGCTTCGCCGTCACGCCGGTATCGTCGCAGCCACTCGCTGACGCTTTGCCGCGCGACCTTCAATCGCCTCGCTGTCTCGGACTGACTACAGCCTTGCTCGACCAACCGGATCGCTTTGAAACGGCGCTTCTCCAGGGCCTCGAAATCCCGCCGTACGCCTTTTGTATTTCCCATACATACAAAGACGTACGTACCCCAAAAAGGTGTCACTTTATTTTGCGAGACTCAATAAGTTAGCACCGCACCGCACCGCAAGACAACCCGCGGAGAGCCGGCCGTAACGATGAGTCGGTTCATTGCCGGGAGTGCGGCGTGACAGAGGCTGGGCACCCCTAGGCACCACCTGGGCGTGAAGGGCGGGCCTATCCGTGAGCTTTGGCCGTCGGGCGGTGAGAAATGCGGGCCGGCGGCGGCCGCGACCCTTTCCACGATACGAGCAACGGAAACAGAGGCGTGGCGAAAGTCCCCGCTCAGCCCGACCAGGTCGCTGACTCTATGAAATCGAATGGGGTTGCCCCCGCGAGGGACAGGGCGTTCGAGCCCTACTTCGTCACGTCGGCGGTCCCGAGCGTCAACACCCGATTCGCGCGAACCGTGTCGAAGAAGTCCGTCACCGCGAGACGCGCGGGCTGGGGGCCGCTGACCACGACATCCTTGCTTTCCGGAGCCGGAGGCGCTCCGCGGATCAGCCGATGATCCTCGATCGAAACGATCGGGTAGCCCTCGTGGTCGGTGATCATCTCGGTGCCGCCCGCGCTCTCCGGTTTCACAAAGAAAACGCCTTGCCACAGCCCCGTCGTCGGGCCGAAGACATTCTTGGTCCGGCTGTTCAGAAACAGAATGACCTTTTGATCACGCTCGAGCCGCGGGAAACCGGCGATGTGCAGGCGCTTGCCGTTCAGCGTGCCGCCGATCATGTTGAAAGTGTAGGGACGGCCCACCAGAGTCGCGGGAACCGCTTGAGAAACCGACAACGTGACGCGCGAATAGATGTACCCGCTGGCGGGGTCTTTCTCCGCCGTGATGTCGATAATTTGACCCGCCACCACGTTGTGAGCCGCGCGGCTCAACTGAGCGAAATTCATCTTGACCACGGTCGAGGCCGCGATAGGCGCCGCCAGGGCCGAGAGCAAAATCAAGTATCTGAGTGCCTTCATCGATTCGTCACTCCCGCTCGGTCGTTATTCACTCACCGAAACGAAGCCCATATTACTTTGGTTGCCTTTGATCGTCAGACGAATCGGCAACTGGCTCCATAAGCCGACCGGAACCTCGAGGTCGGCTTGCGCCAAACCCGCCCATCCCGGCGCCAGGCCGATGAAGAAAACGTTCGAATCCACGCCGCCGATTCTCGCCATCGCTTCGTCAATGTCGGTGATCCAGGAAAGAGGTTCGAAAGGTGCCCGCCGACCCGCCGTCACGGGAGGATCAACCGGACCCTGTCCCGTGAAATACACGCTGATTTTGCTGCCCTGCTGGGCTGGATTGTCGGGGGTATTCAGCGTGAAGTCCGAATTCAAGACGATCGCTTGATTTTCGCCGAAGAGAAACAGCTCCGGAGCCGCCTCGGTGAAATCGGCCGGCACCGAGGACGTCATCCCCAGACCGGTCTTCACAATGACGCCGCCTCGCCCGAGATGGGTACCAAAGGGGACCTGGCCGTTGATCTGCGTCGGCGAGACGTAGAGCAGCGGGGCCGGTTTGGCGTTGATCAACACCCGAGTCCCGTCCAGGGTTTCAGGAAGCGGAAAGTCCGTCGCGATCATCGTCGATCCCGCCAGCCTTTCCCCAAACAAACTGAACAGCGACCCCGGCGCCAACGATTGCGAAAGCAGGTTCGCCCCGTTGACGATACCCTGCCGCGTCAAAAACGGCGCAACTCCCGCCGGAGCCGTCGGCGAAACATTGACGCTGACTTCGATATTGGTTGCCGGGCCGTCGTGGCCGTCCACGGCGAAGGTGGCGAGGGCGGTATATTCGAAGCCCTCTTCGCCGCCGCCCAGATTGCTCGTGTCGACGATGAATTCGACTTCGCTCACGCCTCGTCCCGGGAACCATGGCGCCTCGTTACCCACCGGCTCAACCGTCAACCAAGGCTCCGAGGTCGTGACCCTCCAGCGGCCGCCTCGCGTGCCGTAAATGTTGGCCGTCTGCGGAAACGGCGAAGGCTCGCCATCGACCGCCTCGAACCGCACCGGCACATCACTTTCAAACACCCGAATCGCCGCGGAGGAACTGCTTGGGTAAAGGTACCTGACACCTTCTAATTCCGAGTCCGAGAGAGTTCGCTTGATCTCGCCCAGATCGACCAGCGATTCCATAATCGTCGGACCAACCACGCAATTGTCGTTGTGTCCCTGACCCAGCGCATGCCCTAATTCGTGCAGCAAAACCGACTCGAAATCGATTTGCGCGTTCGTGGGCTCGGTCCAAACCGGCAGCTGCGGATTAAAGAAAATATCAGAGTCGATGATACGGTCGCTCAATGTGTCATCGCCGAAAATCACGGTTACCGCGATCACCGACTGGGGCGCGACCGTGCCGGGAATTCCGGGAGGAACCTCCCCGCCGGGGGGCTCGGGGACTTCGCCGGGACAGGTTAAAGTTAAAACCGCACGCGGCAATGGTCGTCTTGCCGTCTCCGCCATCCGCGCCGCCGAAACCCTCGATGGTGAAACTCCAATCCGAGCCGCCAATCCCGTTCCACTTGTCAACCGCTTTGTTAATGACCGGAACCCAAATCTTCTCGGTCGTCAGGAATTCTCCCTCAAACTTCTCGTCGATCAAAACAGGGAAATTGGCGCCGGCCTTGGGACCAAACTCAAAGGGGTAGCCGACCACGGTGAAATCGCCGGGCTTACAAGCTTCCACGGGGGGCTGGCCCAGAGTCTGTGCGGAAAGCGAGCCGGTCGCGAGCCAAGCAAGACCAACGGCGAAAACTGTCAACAGCTTCAGCGAGTATTCGACACGAGCATTAGACATACGCAGGGGGTAGACAAAGAACTTCCATGTTGATGCTACCCGTTTCGGCCTACGGAATACTCTCCGGCATTCGCTCCAGAACGTCGAGAGATTCACCCTAGACCTCAACCGGCGTCATCCACCGAATTGTTCCGTATAAGTCTAACGAAAGAAAGATACTTCTGTCCAGCCGTCATTGGGCTCGCTGTCAAGAGGCGATAGAAATGTCCCCCTCGGTAGGGCGATAGAAATGTCCCCTTGGTTAGCCCGGTAGAAATGTCCCCTTTTAAGTAAAAGGATAGTAGTCGTAGGGGCTTGTGGGAATGTGGGAATCGCACAGCGATTTCCAAGGGGCTGGGGGAAACGTGGGAAACCCGAGCGATGAGGTTCGAAGCTCCTCGTCGGCTGCCGAGGGTTTTCCTCGTTTTCCACGGCCCCGTCATTTCCACAGCCCTCTTCACGCGGTCGCCGCCCGTTTTTTCGGCTTCAACGGCGCGCGCCAAGGGTGATTCGCCGGCGGTGTGCGCGGCTGCGGCGCCAGGCGCGGTTTCGGCTCCGGCCGCACCTTGGGGAGCGGCTTGGCGATCTCGTCGAACGCCACCGTTCTCCCCTCGAACACCACCCGCAACTCGCCCTCGCGCGCTTGCTGCACGGTTACTCTCGCGCCTGCGCCCAGAGCCTGATTGCGCTGCGGTTTCAACTGCGGAAAACGGTTCTCGAAACGTACCACCAGGTCGTTGGACACCACCCGCTCTCCCTCCAAGCAAAACACCCACTTCAAGTCCAAACGCTTCGATAAGCGCCGATGAAAGTCCGCTCCCGCTGACGGCTCAGAGGCGAACTTGGCGTTGTGCTCTGGCAGATACTGCTCGTCGAGATAGCGGTTCGCCGCCTCGTAATCGGCAATGCCTTTGAGCCGCATCTTCTTGATCAGGCGGTCTTGATGGGTGCCGTGATGGCGCTCCACGCGGCCCTTCGCTTGGGGATTATATACGATAGTGACGAAAAACACTTGACGAACTACGTCACTATCCTGTAAATTTGTCTTGTAAGTAGGAGATACGCAATGGCTAACAAGGCACCGGGCAAGCACTTCCGACAGGGACTTTCGACCAAGGATTTCTACCGCATGTTTCCCGACGATGCATCCGCCGAACAGTGGTTCATTGAGTACCGTTGGTTTGACGGCATTACCTGTCCGCGTTGTGGATCGGACAACGTACAGACTGGAACGGCTCACAAGACCATGCCGTTCCGTTGCCGCAAGAGCAAGAAGCGCGGAACCTGCGGGAAACCGTTCAGCGTCAAGACCGGGACGTTCATGGAAGCATCGAACCTCGGCTATCAGGATTGGCTCTATGCCATGTACCTTGTCGTTACCAACCTGAAGAGCGTGGCATCCATGAAAATGCACCGGGAGTTGGGAATCACCCAGAAATCGGCATGGCATCTTGTTCACAGAATCCGAAAGGTGTGGACCATTTCTGACCATAAGTTGTTCAATGGTCCTGTTGAGGCGGATGAGGTCTACATCGGCGGACTGGAAAAGAACAAGCACGAGTCCAAGAAGTTGAAGGCCAGTCGTGGATCGGTTGGGAAAGCCGCTGTTGTAGGTGTCAAGGATCGGGACACGAACGAGGTCCGGGCTACAGTGGTCGAGCGTACAAATGCAGAAACCCTTCAAGGTTTCGTTCGCGCCAATACCGACCCTGAAGCCACTGTCTACACGGATGAAGCAAGTGCCTACACTGGCGTTGCCAAGTCACACAAATCGGTCAAGCACTCGGTTGGTGAATACGTTCGCGGGCAGGCCCACACGAACGGCATTGAATCCTTCTGGTCCATGCTGAAACGCGCTCACAAGGGAACGTTCCACAAGCTGTCAGCCAAACACCTTCACCGCTACGTGAGTGAGTTTGCGGGACGCCACAACATCCGCAGCATGGGCACTCTCGATCAAATGCGTTTCGTTGTTTTGAGCATGGACGGTGCTCAACTTCGTTACAAGGACTTGGTGAGGTGAAACCGCTACTGCTCGATCTGTTCTGTTGTGCGGGAGGCGCGGCCGCAGGTTACGTCGAGGCCGGGTTTGACGTGTTCGGCGTCGATGTGGTCGAACAGCCGAACTATCCATATCCGATGATGGTTGCGGATGCGCTAGCACTGCCGTCTCTGGTATTCGATCAGTTTGATGCGGTTCATGCATCACCGCCATGCCAAGCCTATTCCGATCTCGCGGCCCGCAACGGCAACGCCGATGAATGGCCGCAACTGATTGAGCCGGTACGGGACATTCTGAAGGCAACCGGCAAGCCCTATGTAATCGAAAACGTTGATGGGGCACCGTTACGGGACTACGTTGTTCTCTGCGGAACGATGTTCCATGAACTGCGCGTGCTTCGGCATCGTCTGTTCGAGTCAAACTTTCGCATCATCACGCCGCCGCACCGTCCGCATCCGATCTGTCATACGTTGGACAAGCGCAAGGCGCACTACGGCAGGACAGACGAATGGAAGGATTATGTCAGTGTCAACGGCGGTGGAAACTGCTCTGTCGCTTCCGCACGAGACGCGATGGGCATTCCATGGATGACGAAAAAGGAGATCAATGAGGCGATTCCGCCTGTCTACACGCACTGGATCGGAGATCAACTCAAACGGGAGATCGAAAACGTGCCAAAACGCGAAAGCATAAAGTCGATACTCAAGGCTTTTTTCCTTGCGAATAAGGGGCTGGTTCTCACATCCGCGCAGTTGCAGGCGGTGATCGGTAATGACCGAACGGAGTGGGCACGCCGTGTTCGTGAATTGCGGCGCGATGAGGGTTGGCCGATTGAGACGAATAACGATGACGCCGACCTGAAACCTGGGCAATACCGTTTGACTGGCGATCCACCAGCACCCGGTACATACGTGTTCCATGACATATCGCAGGCGCAACGTGCCCGCATCCTTCAGCGCAACGGTTATACGTGCCAAGCGTGCGGCGCGGGCGTCGAAGACAAGATGTCGGACGGTCGCACCGTTCGGCTTGTCATCGACCATCACGAAGCCCGTACGCATGGCGGAGCAACCGCCGACTCCAACCTGCGCGTCCTCTGCCACGAGTGCAACGCTGGTGCAAAGGACTTCACCGCGCAACCGCCGACATATACGCGAGTCATGGCTACGGTTCGTAGTGCCAAGCGCGAGGATCAGTTTCGCGTGCTGGAACAGCTTGAGAGGAAGTTTCGATGATTAATGGAAAGACCAAAAAACCCAAAACAGTAGAGATCGTTCGATCCGACTACCAGCCGACCAAATCCGAGTTGGAAGAGGAATTAGAGCCTCTCGACGTACCGGGCAAGACCGTGAACGAACGCATGAAGACTCTGGCAAGGGAACTGTTACAGCCGGTCAAGTTGCGCAGGATCGACCGGCCACGGAAACGACGCTGCTTCAGAGTGCGTCACTATTCGATATAATCCCCCTTCGCTTGCGGTGACGAAGCGGCGATGATACCAATGCCGAGCTTGGCGCACATGCGTCCGAACTGCGTCTCGGGCTCGATGCCTTCCAGCGCTTCACGCGACGTTGGCCGGCGCTTGTAGACGTTCTTCCAGTCGCAATACAACGCCTTCGGAACGCCGTATTGACGCACCCAGGCTTCGAGCAGATCGGCCGCCGCCCAAGTCGTTTCCTCGCTCGAGAAACGGCACAGCGCCAGACCGGTCGCATCGTCGACGAAGTTCATCAGGCAACCTTTCCGCCCGCGCGCTTCGAGCCACTCGTGGTGCGAACCGTCGACCTGGATCAGCTCGCCCAAGTGCGCTTTACGCCGCCGCCGCGAGCGATGCGGCCGGCGCTTGCGGCGGCGGCTCCACAGGCCCTCGGCGAGCATCCAGAGCCGCAGTGTTCGCACCGATAGTTTCAGATCGTGGTCTGTCCACAAATGCTCGGCCGCCAGCGTCGGCCCGAAGCGCTCGTGCGGCTCGCCGGAGTAGTGTTCGCGCACCAGTTGCAGCACTCGCTTGCGAACTTCCGCCGGCTTGGCGCGGTTCGATACCCGGCCCACGTTGCCGTGCTTCAATGCTTTTGTCCCTCCCGCGCTGTAGCGCCTCCAGATCCGCTTGGTCTGGCGATAACTGATATCGAGTATCCGCGCCGCCTCGCTCAGCTTCAACTCGCCTCGCTTCACCCGGCCCAGTACCTCGCCCCGTCTCAATTCCTTGTCGTTCATCCATGTCCTCTCCAATCTAGGCTCCTCCTTCGGAGCCTTAGATTAGGGGACATTTCTATCGCCCTCTCAAGGGGACATTATCATCGCCCTTCAACAGGTGGGAGCTTCGCCGGCCTAACCCGCGTTCCGCGGCCGAACCGCGCCCGGCCGCGGCGGCCGTTGACGCCGGCGCCGACTCGGGTGCGCGGCCTCGCCACGCGCCGTTGGCGAGTGGTCGAAAGGCCACTCCCGCGCGGGGCCCCGCACTCACCAAGAAACCGCCCCTCCGGCGCTGATTGGTCTACAATAATGGACGTTATGACACCGGCAAAAATCCTTACGATCGCGGCGGCTTTGGCAATGGGAATCACACCCGCGGCGGCCGAGCCCGCCGCGGCGCGCGTGGACTTCCAACGGGAAGTGCGTCCGATACTCTCGGACAACTGTTTTCAGTGCCACGGGCCGGATGCGAGTACGCGCTTGGCCGACCTACGGCTCGACGTTCGCGAAGGGGCGTTCGACCACCGCGACAACGGTACTCCCATTGTCCCGGGCGATCCCGACGCCAGCCTCATTATCAAGCGCCTGACTCACGAGCAGGAAGCGCTGCGGATGCCCCCCTTCTACTCGCGCAAGGAGCTGACGGAAGAGCAGATCGCCGTGATTCGCAACTGGATCGAGCAGGGCGCCGAGTGGAGCGAGCATTGGTCGTTTCGCAACCCCGTCAACGTGGAACTGCCGGCGGTCAAGAAAGAATCATGGGTGCGCAACCCGATCGATCGGTTTATCCTGGCGCGCCTCGAATCCGAAGGTATCGAGCCCGCGCCGGAAGCCGATCGGCACACCCTGGCGCGGCGCGTGGCGCTGGATTTGACCGGCCTGCCGCCCGAACCCGCGGTCGTCGAGCGCTTTGTCAACGACAAGTCCTCCGGTGCCTACAACAATCTCATCGAGCATTACCTGACGTCGGAAGCCTACGGCGAGCATCGCGCCCGCTATTGGCTTGACGCCGCGCGTTACGGCGACACCCACGGCATCCACATCGACAACTACCGCGAGATGTGGCCCTATCGCGATTGGGTAATCAAGGCCTACAACCGCAACCTGCCGTTTGATCAGTTCACCGTCGAGCAGATTGCCGGGGACATGCTGCCCAACCCGACGCTCGACCAATTGATCGCCACCGGCTTCCACCGTTGCAACGCCACCACCAACGAAGGCGGCGTGATTCCCGAGGAGTATGAAGCGATCTACGCGAAAGACCGTGCCGATACGACGGGGACGGTGTTTCTGGGGTTGACGGTCGGGTGCGCCACCTGCCACGACCACAAGTTCGATCCCATCCTCCAAAAAGACTTCTATTCGATGACGGCGTTCTTCCGCAACACGACGCAATACGTCATGGACGGCAATGTGTCGGATCCGCCGCCGATTCTGATCGTGCCGACCGACCAAGACCGCGATCTGTGGCACAAATTGCGCGCCGAAGCCGCTGAGACGGATGCGCGAATCGACAAAGAAGTCGATTCGTCGAAAGAGCGTTTTGATCGTTGGCTCGCAACCGGCGAGTATCGCTCGATCGAGTCGCCGCTCGAGAAGTCCGCTGAGTGGATGACCCTCTCGCTCGGCGACAAGGTCGAAGCCGTTGTGGACGGGGAAACAAGAGAAGTAACGCTCCATAGCGACCCCGTGGTGGGCAAGGGCCCGGCCCCGAACGAGCCCGCGCTGCGATTCCCAAAAGAATCATGGGCCGAGGTCAAGGGTCCGGAGCTTGATTCCGATACCCCCTACTCGTTCGCGTTTTGGGTGGACCATCCGGCGAACGAAGACAATTTCACCGTCATCTCCCAGAACGACCCGAAAGACAACAACCGCGGCTGGGCCATATCTCTTCCCGCCCGGCAGTCTTTCCTGACTTTGACCGGCGACAAGCGCGAGGGCGGCGACGTCGGGGAGATCTCGGCGTCATCCGTCCAGGCGGGGCCTAACAATATCCTGCGTCTGCCTACCGGTTGGACCCATCTCACCTTTACCTACGACGGCACGGGCGAACGCGCCGGCATGCGGGTGTACATGAACGGCGAGGTCATTCCCGAGCAAGGTAGTGAATACTTCACCAACGTAATGGGCTCGATTCGCACCGACAAGCCGATCGTATTCGGCCGCGGCGTCTTCGAGCGCCGCGGCGACGTAAGGACAACCTACTTCACCGACGGCGGTCTCGCGGATTTTCGAATCTTCAATCGTCCGCTCACCTCCCACGAGGCCAAGGTTGTATGGCATTGGTCCGCCCTCAAGACCGCGCGCGAAAAAGCGGTGGGCGACCTCGCTGACGCGGAGCGCGAGGCGCTTCGAGACTATTTTCTGGCCGTGAAAGACACGGAGTACCGCGGGCTGATGACGCGCCGTCGCGAAATTGACCGCGAGTGGCGCGAAGTTCGTCGACGCGGCGCGGTCACGCACGTGATGCAGGAAATCGCGGACAAGGAACCGGAAGCGCATATTCTCCATCGCGGCCTCTATGACCAACCAGGAGACAAAGTGAAGGCCGGGACGCCGGGCTTCCTGCCGCCGATTCCCGGGTCTTTTCCGCGCAACCGCATGGGGCTGGCGCAATGGCTGGTCGCCGATTCGAATCCGCTGACTTCCCGTGTGATCGTGAACCGCTATTGGCAGGAAATTTTCGGAACCGGGATCGTCCGGACGAGCGACGATTTCGGATCCCAGGGGGAGCCGCCATCGCATCCCGCATTGCTCGATTGGTTAGCGGTGAACTATCGCGAATCGGGCTGGGATACGAAGGACTTTTTCCGTTTGCTCCTTAATTCGGCGGCCTATCGCCAGTCGGCCGAGACCACGGCCGCGAAGATCGCAGCCGATCCGCAAAACCGGCTGCTCGCCCACGGACCGCGTTTTCGCATGTCCGCTGAAATGATTCGTGATTATGCCTTGTCGGCAAGCGGCTTGCTGGCCCAGCAAATCGGAGGGCCGAGCGTAAAACCCTATCAGCCGAAAGGCGTCTGGTCGACCGTCGCCATGCCCACCAGCAACACCCGTACGTATGAGCAGGATGCGGGCGACAAACTCTATCGACGCAGCCTCTATACTTTCTGGAAGCGGTCGGCCCCGCCGGCGTCAATGGACATCTTCAACGCGCCTACCCGCGAGCACACCACCGTGCGGCGCGAGCGCACGAACACGCCTCTCCAAGCGCTCGTGACGATGAATGATCCGCAATTCGTCGAGGCGGCTCGCTATCTGGCCCAAAACGCGATGAAGCAGGGAGGCGAGGGCATTGACTCGCATCTCGACTTCATGGCGATGCGTTTGTTGGCCCGGCCCCTCGGCGGGAAAGAGCTCGGCGTCGCCCGGCGGGCCTACGAAGGCTTTGTCGGTTTCTATAAGTCGAACCCCGATGAAGCACGGAGTCTGCTCGATACCGGCGACTCCGAACCCGACATGGATCTGCCGCCGGCCGAGTCGGCTGCTCTGACCATGGTCGCCAACCAGATCATGAACCTCGACGAGGTTCTCAACAAGTAGCAACGAACACTCGTGTTTTTCGCGGGCCGCTTTTCTCATCGCGTGGCGAGGCAAAGTGCATGAGAGGCCTGTCTGTACGAGGCGCGCGCCGCTTGGCATTCCAGCACCCGCCGACCTGAACTTGCGGTATGATTGGCGGACTATACGAGCCTTTGTGAAAGGGCTCCGCCGAAGGAGCGCCGCGGCCCAAAGAGTCTCATGAGCACAAGCTACTCCAAGTCGAAGCTGATTCCGGCGATGGTCCTCGGCGTGTTCACGTACGGCTTGATCGCCGCTTTGCTGGGCACCGTGCTGCCCGAGCTGGGCGAACGTTTCAACCTGACCGCCGAGCAGAGCGGCCTGATCGGCGCGATGCAGGCGCTGGGTCTGATGATCGCATCCGTCGCGATCGGCCCGATCGTTGACAACCACGGCAAGAAGACAGGCATTGTCGCGGGCCTAAGCGGCATCACTTTGGGCCTCGTGGGACTAATCTATGCAGGCAGCTACCCCGCGACCGCCGTCTCCCTGCTCGTGCTCGGTTTAGGCGGCGGCATGTTGGTGACCGGCTCGAACGCCTTGATCAGCGACGTCGGCGAAGAGAAACGCGCCTCGGCTCTTAACCTGCTCAACATGCTGTTCGGGCTGGGGACCATGGTTACGCCTTTGCTCGCGGCCAATGTCGCGGCCTTGAGATCGACCCACGCGCTGTCGCTGACCTTGGCCGCGATCGCGGCGGTCACGTTGCTCGTCAATGTCGGGACCAAGATGCCGCCTCCCACCGGCGACCGCGCCTTCACGGCCTCGGAAGCACGCGCGTTGCTCAAGCAGCCGTCGCTCTACTTGCTTTGCTCGATGCTGTTTCTCTACGTCGCCTGCGAAGTCGGCGTCTTGACCTGGCTGGTCAAATACCTCGAAGAGGAGCGCGGCGTCGCCCGGGGCGATGCGCAGAACATTCTTGCCTGGGGATTTGCGCTGGGCCTGCTTATCGGCCGCGTGGCGGCCTCCCGCATCCTCTTGGGCGTATCGGAGATCAAGGTCACCTTGGCCGCGTCGATCGTGATGACCGTTACAACGTTCGCGATGGTGAGGGTCGACGATCCGACCCTGATCGCGGTCGCCGTCTTCGCGGCCGGTTTGGCGATGGCCCCGATGTTCCCGACCACGCTCGGAATTTGCGGCAATCTCTTCACAAAGATGACCGCCACGGCCATGGGCATCGTGATTACGTCGGGATGGGTGGGGCTGACGTTGAGCTCCTACCTGATCGGTTTCGTGGCCGACCGAACCTCGCTCGGCTCCGCGCTGCTGCTGCTGCCGGTCATGTCGGTTGCCCTGATCGGCATTAACTTGGCATTGCGTCGGCACGTCGAGGCCCCCGCCTGACCAGGCGGTGGATCAGGTCTCCAGGCCCGCCCTGTTGAGTCTCCGACGTCTCGACCACGCGCGAGTCCAAGACTCAGATGAACATCGTTGAATCCTTTCGCCCGTCGCTCGAAGACCGCGCATCGCAAATCGGTCTGGAATTCGCCGATCGCGAATTCACCTTCGCCGAACTCGACGCCCGCTCCAATCGCTTGGCCCGCCGCTTCTCCGACGACGGGCTTGTCCCCGGCGACCGCGTTGTCGTCTACCTCGCCAACTCCGTCGAGTTCATCGTTGCCTATCTAGCTGTCTTGAAAACCGGCCTCGTCTTTGTTCCCCTCAACGTGCTCTATCGCGAGCGAGAGATACAGCGGATTATCGACGACGCGGAACCAAGCGCCGCCATTACGTCCCTCGACCTCGCCGCTTGTCTCACGGCCTGTTTGCCAACGGCGACCAACGAAAACGTGAGCGACGCCCCGCTCTACCGCGCCGACGATTTCGACAAGCTCACCGCCGATCTTTCATCCGCGCCCGTCCCATGCCCGGCGGCAGCCGAAGACCCCGCCATGATCGTCTACACCTCGGGCACGACCGGCACGCCGAAAGGCGCGGTGCTCAATCACCGCAATCTCACCGCCAACGCGCAAACCCTGATCGAAGCCTGGCGGATCACCCACGAAGACCGTCTTCTCCTCGCCCTGCCGCTATTCCACGTCCACGGCCTTGGCAACGGTGTCCACACCTGGCTGGCAAGCGGACTTCGTGCGCGACTGCTCGAACGCTTTCGTAAGGAAACCATCGCCGACGAGTTTCCGCGTTTCAGCCCGACGGTCTTTTTCGGCGTTCCCACCATGTACGAGCGATTGCTCGACGTCCGTCCCGAGACGGCACGCGAGATCGGCGGCTCCATGCGGCTTTTCGTCTCCGGGTCCGCGCCCTTGCCGGCCGCCACGCTCGAACGGTTTCGTGATCTCTACGGCCACGACATTCTCGAACGCTATGGAATGAGCGAGACGCTCATGAACATTTCAAACCCCTACGACGGCGAGCGCCGCCCCGGGTCTGTCGGCAAGCCCCTCCCCGGTGTCTCGATTCGTTTGGCGGACCCGAAAACAGGCGAGCAGGTCGCCGCGGGTGAAACCGGCGAAGTGCTCATCCGCGGCGACAATGTCTTCTCCGGGTACCGCAACCGACCCGAAGCCAACCGGGCCGCCTTCAGCGACGACGGATTCTTCCGCTCCGGTGACCTAGCGACGTGTTCCGACGACGGCTACTACACCCTCGTCGGCCGCCGCGGCGACTTGATCATCTCGGGCGGTTTCAACATCTACCCTCGCCAAATCGAGGAGTTACTGCTCGAGCAGCCCGGCGTCGCCGAGGCCGCCGTCGTCGGCGAGCCCGAGCCCTCTCGTGGAGAAGTCCCGGTCGCCTATATCAAACCGCTCGACGGCGCCACGCTCGAAGCGTCGCGACTCCAAGACGCCTGCCGGCGCACCCTGGCATCCTTCAAAGTTCCACGCAAGATCATCTTTGTCGATGAACTGCCCCGCAACGCGCTCGGCAAGCTTCAGCGACACCGTTTGTCTTCGTCGAGGGCGGACTCGAAACCGAGCGGCCCCTCACGCCGATAACTCGCCCGGAGAGCGGATAAGATAAGAATTCGCCCTTCGACACTGCCCCAACGCCTCCGCCGAGTCGATCCGTTGAGATGTGATCACAATGCAACGAAAGAAAGTGCTCTTCCATGTGATCGGCCTCTCGATGAGTATCTTTGTCGGCCTCGCGATCGGGGAAATCATCGTTCGAATTCGCAGCGAAGAGGGCCTGGCCGAGGCTTGGTACGCGGCGACGGAGGGCGAGGTTCCGCGCTCTTATCACGGTACGAACCAACCCGTGATCGCCGACCCCATAGTCGGCTACCGCTACAATCCCGCGGAAGCGGACGTCAATTCCCTGGGCCTTAAGGGCGACGAGCCAAGCCGGGAGAAGACGCCCGGGCGGCGCCGCGTCGTTGTTCTCGGCGACTCGGTATCTCTCCTGTGCGACCAAACATACGACCCCGGCAAGATCTTTCCCTCACTCCTTACCCGGGACTTCGGATCGCGCGCTGAAATCGTCAACGCCGCGGTTATGGGCTATACCTCCTACCAGGAGCGGCTGCTGCTCGAGCATGATCTCGTCGACTACAAGCCCGACCTTGTCGTGGTCCAGTACACCCTGAACGACAACGAGAAGTTCATGCACCGCTGGCATCGCGCCCGAAAGCTCAAGCTCACCGAATACGCTCGACGCACGTTGCTGATGCGCGACGGCGATCCGCTCGCCGCGTTGCCGGGGGGCAGTTACTTACTCACGCGCGTTGTCTACAACGTCAGCCTGCTGATTGATAAGCGGGCCTACGAGTGGGAGTTTGCCCCCGGGTTCATCCGCGCCTGGCGGGACGACAGTTGGCCGTTGCTCGAAGAGCAGTTGGTTGCCATAAAGAATGTGACCGAGCGTGTGGGCGGGCGCGTCTTAGTGATGATGGTTCCCTACGGCCCGCAGCTTCGCGAAGACTTGCTCGCTCAAGACCGTGACTACGTCCTGAAGCCGCAGCGAAAAATGGCGGCTGTATGCGCCAAGCACGACATCCCTCTACTGGACCTATTCGAGGCCTTGCATGAGGGCGGAGGACCGAACTTGTTCTACGATAAGATCCACCTCACACGCGCCGGCCACCGCATCGTGAGCGATCAACTTGGGCAACGTCTCATCGAAGAGGGCCTGCTGCCCGACCCGGAAGATCCTATGCCGGAGTCTTTACCGTGATCCGCTACGTCATCGTTGTTGCAACGTGCGTGTTGTGGACCGCCTGTTCCGCGCCTATGACCCATGAAACGATCCGTCCCGAAGCCCGCCGCGACCTCCATTCCCACTCTCGGCCTGACGAAATTCGCGTCGGCCATGTGGCGTTGGATCTCAGCGTGTCGTTTGAAAAACGATCCATCGAGGGCCGCGCCGTGCTCAGCCTCGAACACGTCTCCCCCGGCGCCGATCGTCTGAGCCTCGATACGCGAGATCTGGATATTCGATCCGTGGAAAGCGCCACGCGGAACGACGTCTTCACCGAAACATCCTTTGAACTTGGGGAGTCGGACCCGGTGCTCGGCCGCGCGCTGACAATCGATCTGCCGCTCGATGCCGTTCGGGTTCGCATCGATTACGCGACCCGCCCCGGCGCGTCCGGCCTGCAGTGGCTCGAAGCCGCGCAGACCGCCGGCAAACGGCGGCCCTTCCTCTTCACCCAATCGCAAGCCATTCATGCGCGAAGTTGGATTCCCCTACAAGACTCCCCCGGTGTCCGGGTGACCTACGAAGCGGTGATCCGCGCGCCCGCGGGAGTGCGCGCCGTCATGAGCGCCGAAGCTCTCGATGACGGGTCTCTCGACCCGCCCTCCGATGCTGGCGCCCGAGAATACCGCTTTTCGATGGCGCGGCCCATCCCGTCCTACCTGATCGCCCTCGCCGTCGGTGACCTCGTCTTTCGACCCATGAGTGAACGCACCGGCGTCTGGGCCGAGCCCGCGCTGGTGGAACAAGCCGCGCGCGAATTCGAAGACACCGAGGCCATGATGCAGGCGGCCGAAAAGCTCTACGGACCCTATCGCTGGGACCGTTACGACATCTTGGTCCTGCCGCCGAGCTTCCCCTTCGGCGGCATGGAGAACCCCCGCCTCACCTTCGCCACCCCCACCATCCTCGCCGGGGACAAGAGCTTGGTCTCGCTCGTGGCTCACGAGTTGGCGCATTCCTGGTCGGGCAACCTGGTGACCAACGCTACCTGGCGCGACTTCTGGCTCAACGAAGGGTTCACCGTCTATTTGGAAAACCGCATCCAAGAGGAAGTCTTCGGCGCCGCCCGCGCGGCCATGGAATCGTCGCTCGAAGTCGACAAGCTAATCGAGGAAATGGCGGACCTGCCGGAACCGGATCAAATCCTCCACGTCGATCTCGCCGGCCGCGACCCCGACGACGGCTTCACCCAGGTCCCCTATGTCAAGGGGATGCTCTTCTTGCTGCAACTCGAGCACGCCGTCGGCCGCGAAGTCTTTGACGACTTCCTGCGCGGCTACTTCGATCGCTTCGCGTTTCAAAGCATCACAACCGCGGATTTCATCACCTATCTTGAACAACACCTATTGGCCGCCCATCCCGCCGCCGCCGCTCAAGTCAGCGAGTGGATCGAGCAGCCCGGCCTACCCGAAGGTTACGCCCGTCCGCAATCGGAAGAGTTGTCCGCCGTCACCCGCCAGGCCGAGCAATGGCTCGCCGGCAGTTTGTCTCTCGACGCTTTACAAACCTCCGATTGGACAACCCAACACTGGCTCGCCTGGCTGCGCGCCCAGCCCGAACGACTGGAACCGCCACAGCTCGCCAAACTCGACCACGCCTTCCAATTCACCGGCTCGGGCAACTCCGAAATTCACCACGAGTGGCTGCGGATCGCCGTGCGCAACGGCTACGAGCCCGCCGACCGCGCGCTCGGGAAATTCCTAACCGGCGTGGGCCGACGAAAGTTTCTCAAGCCGCTCTACGAAGACCTCGTCAAAACGCCCGACGGCCGCCGCCGAGCCGCCGAGATCTACGCCAAAGCCAAACCCTTCTATCACCCCATTGCCGTCGCGACCGTCGAGGAAATCCTTGGCCAAGAGGCCCGTTAGACGGCCACCTAACGGTAAGGGAATCACCCGATCGTAATCAGCCCGGCGTTTTGTCACACTAAAAACGTTGCCGTCACGGCCGGAACCGATCGCGCCGTTTTCTCACCAAAACACCGTGGCTGATTCAAAGAATAATCCCGACAAGCAACAGAGCATGATCTCGATCGTGTTCGACCTGGCCCTACGCAGTGTGGTCGTATTCCTCGTCTTAGAGGGCGCCTCGGGCGTATTTCTGGTCGGACGCAAGGTTTACAAGTTCACCGAAAAGCAGGCCGAGGAGTCCGGCCGTTTCGACTTCGATGAGCAATTAGGCTGGGTCAGCAAACCCGGCCTCGAAGTGATCGACGCCTTCGGGGAAGGCAAAGACATCCGCATCAACGGCCAGGGCTTCCGCGCCGACGCCGACTTCAGCGAGACCGTCCCCGCCGGCAAAAAACGCATCTTGTTTTCGGGCGACTCCTTCACATGGGCCGACGGCGTGGGCAACGGTTATGGCTGGACCGACTTGATCGGCCGCCGCGACCCAAGCCTCGAGGTCATGAACATCGCCCAGAACGGCTACGGCGCCGACCAAGCCTTCTTACGCTACCGACGAGAGAGCGCGCGATTCGAGCACGACATTCATGTGTTCGCCTTCATCGGGATGGACTTCGATCGCATGCGCGACGACGAGTTCTTCGGCATGGCGAAACCCCTGCTGGCCCACGGTGAAGACGGGTTGATCATCGATAACGAACCGTTGCCGAAACCCTCGAAAACCCGAACCTGGTTGGCGACCGCGCCCAAGTATCTACTGGAGTTCCGCATCTTCGAGGTCCTCACGGAACTCTACATTCGGCAGCTTGCCACCGGGCCGCTCGGCGACAGAACGCTCCACCAAGACGACGCCCTCAAAACGCTGATCTTCGCCATGTTCGACGAGATGGCCGCCACGGCCCGCCAAAAGAACGCCCGCCTGGTCGCCATCTACCTGCCCACGTCTGTCGACTACCAACCCACCGAAGGGCTCGAAGCTTGGCGCACCGAGATGCAAGCCGCCATGGACACTCGCAAGATCCAATACCTCGACCTCATCGAGCCCTTTCGCGGAACCCCGCCCCACGAGGCCGAACTCCTCTTCATCCAACAGAACCCCGAAGGCTCCCTATTTCGAGCCGGCCACTATTCCGAAGAAGGCCACGAGCATTTCGCCGCCATGATCTACAACAAGCTATGCGGTTTGCCCGCCGTCGCGGGGCAACTGCGGGCCTGCACCCCTTAACACCCAACCGCCGCCCCCTACAGCGTAATCGTCCGCCCTTCCCGCATTGCCTTATTCGCCCAATGCGACGTTGCCGCCGCCTCAACCCCCGCCCGAATATGCGCATTCGGCATCCCGCGGCTCCGAATACATTCGATCCAATTCTTCACATTGTCGCCGGTCCCATTGCCGTCCACCAGGTGGTGCTTCGTGCCTCGCTTGCCCCGCCGGAAGTGCGTCGTCGGCTGGGGCAAGCTGGTCGCCTCCGCCGGCTTTACGCCCTCGGGATAAATGTCGAAACCCTGGCGATTGAGCGTCATCATCCCCTTGTCGCCGCGAAAGACGATCCCGCCCCCCGTCAGCGATGCCATCAACGCCCCGTCGTAGGTCACCGTATAGCCTTCCGGGAATTGCATCGAGGCCGTCACGGTGTCCGGTGTCTCCAGCCAGTCCTGAACATACGTCGTGCCCGACGCCTGCACCAGCGTCGGCCGCTCGCTTTTCATAAACCATTGAATGACGTCGATCCAGTGCGTCATCAGGTCCGTGAAACTGCCGCCCGCGAAGTCCCAAAAGAAGCGCCAGTAACGATAGCGAACCGGGTCAAAAGGTTGCTTCGGCGCCGAGCCCAGCCACTGCTCCCAGTCGAGTTGTCCCGGGTCGATCTTGATATCCTTGAACTCGTTCCTCCAGCGCGTGTAGTTCTGATACCAATAGCAGCGAGCGAAAACGATCCTACCGAGATCGCCGTCTTGGACATGCTTCTTGGCCCGGATAAAGTGGTCCCAACTGCGTTGTTGGGTTCCGGTGGCGACCACTTGCTTCGATCCCTCCACCGCGCGAATCAGCCCCTCGCCTTCCGACAGGTTTTGCGTGACCGGCTTTTCGCAATAGACGTCCTTGCCCGCCTGCACGGCGGCAATCGTCATCGGCGTGTGCCAATGGTCGAGCGTGGCGATGATGACCGCATCGACGTCTTTGCTGTCGAGCACCGCGCGGTAGTCTTTGAACTGCTTCGCCCCGGCGCCGAATTGCTCCGCCGCCTGCTCTCGACGCGGCAGATAGACATCCGAGACGCCGACGACCTCCGCCCCGCTGATCTTCGGGACATTCGAGGTCACCCCCCGTCCGCGCCCCCCGGCCCCGATCAGCGCAACCCGCACCCGATCGTTCGCCCCAAGAACACGTTGGCTCGCCAGCGCCGTTGACGCCACCCCGGCCCCCAGAAAGTCTCGTCGTTCCATGATTGTTTACCTGCTCCTTTGGCCTGACGCCGGCGCAAGATGGGGCCCTAATAACGCACCGGCCGCCGCCCCATGTTGCCGGTTCGAGTGTACACTCGGTCCCCAGCAAAGTCCACCGCGCCCACTAGCCGGAACGGCCCACCTCGCCGCTGGGGCGGATCTCCAGCCCTCACCGCTCTGAACCCGAAAATAGACCGCGAACATACGACACTCCGGCGACACGTACCCCGGGCGACACCTACCCCGACAAAACCCATCACGTCAACTCAAAAAACATTCTCTTGTCAAGAGGCGATAGAAATGTCCCCTTGGTTAGCCCGATAGAAATGTCCCCTTTTAAGTAAAAGGATAGTAGTCGTAGGGGCTTGTGGGAATGTGGGAATCGCACAGCGATTTCCAAGGGGCTGGGGGAAACGTGGGAAACCCGAGCGATGAGGTTCGAAGCTCCTCGTCGGCTGCCGAGGGTTTTCCTCGTTTTCCACGGCCCCGTCATTTCCACAGCCCTCTTCACGCGGTCGCCGCCCGTTTTTTCGGCTTCAACGGCGCGCGCCAAGGGTGATTCGCCGGCGGTGTGCGCGGCTGCGGCGCCAGGCGCGGTTTCGGCTCCGGCCGCACCTTGGGGAGCGGCTTGGCGATCTCGTCGAACGCCACCGTTTTCCCCTCGAACACCACCCGCAACTCGCCCTCGCGCGCTTGCTGCACGGTTACTCTCGCGCCTGCGCCCAGAGCCTGATTGCGCTGCGGTTTCAACTGCGGAAAACGGTTCTCGAAACGTACCACCAGGTCGTTGGACACCACCCGCTCTCCCTCCAAGCAAAACACCCACTTCAAGTCCAAACGCTTCGATAAGCGCCGATGAAAGTCCGCTCCCGCTGACGGCTCAGAGGCGAACTTGGCGTTGTGCTCTGGCAGATACTGCTCGTCGAGATAGCGGTTCGCCGCCTCGTAATCGGCAATGCCTTTGAGCCGCATCTTCTTGATCAGGCGGTCTTGATGGGTGCCGTGATGGCGCTCCACGCGGCCCTTCGCTTGCGGTGACGAAGCGGCGATGATACCAATGCCGAGCTTGGCGCACATGCGTCCGAACTGCGTCTCGGGCTCGATGCCTTCCAGCGCTTCACGCGACGTTGGCCGGCGCTTGTAGACGTTCTTCCAGTCGCAATACAACGCCTTCGGAACGCCGTATTGACGCACCCAGGCTTCGAGCAGATCGGCCGCCGCCCAAGTCGTTTCCTCGCTCGAGAAACGGCACAGCGCCAGACCGGTCGCATCGTCGACGAAGTTCATCAGGCAACCTTTCCGCCCGCGCGCTTCGAGCCACTCGTGGTGCGAACCGTCGACCTGGATCAGCTCGCCCAAGTGCGCTTTACGCCGCCGCCGCGAGCGATGCGGCCGGCGCTTGCGGCGGCGGCTCCACAGGCCCTCGGCGAGCATCCAGAGCCGCAGTGTTCGCACCGATAGTTTCAGATCGTGGTCTGTCCACAAATGCTCGGCCGCCAGCGTCGGCCCGAAGCGCTCGTGCGGCTCGCCGGAGTAGTGTTCGCGCACCAGTTGCAGCACTCGCTTGCGAACTTCCGCCGGCTTGGCGCGGTTCGATACCCGGCCCACGTTGCCGTGCTTCAATGCTTTTGTCCCTCCCGCGCTGTAGCGCCTCCAGATCCGCTTGGTCTGGCGATAACTGATATCGAGTATCCGCGCCGCCTCGCTCAGCTTCAACTCGCCTCGCTTCACCCGGCCCAGTACCTCGCCCCGTCTCAATTCCTTGTCGTTCATCCATGTCCTCTCCAATCTAGGCTCCTCCTTCGGAGCCTTAGATTAGGGGACATTTCTATCGCCCTCTCAAGGGGACATTATCATCGCCCTTCAACATTTTGTTCGCCCGCGCGGCCCGAACACGTGTCGGCGATTCACGTATCGCCGGGGTCCGTCGCGTAGTTCGGGAGCATCCCCCGTCTCTCCCCGAGCCACATTACCCCGCAACAGGCCATTCTTCACTCAATGAAAGTTCTCGACCAACATCAAATCCGAACTGGTTTCCTCTTGCGCGCTGAGGATCCAACGTCCATCGGGAGAGACGGCGAACCCGGCGTCCTCGATCGGCGGCCGGTGCCGCAGCCGGCCGACCCGAGAGACTTCGCGCGAATCGAAGTCAAAGAACTTCACGTCCCATCTTGTTTCCGTCGAGGAAATCTCCACGGGATCAACGAAATAGATACCCTTATTCACGACCGCCCAATGGCCCCAACCGGAGGACATATTCTCGATAACCGGCGTCTCTTCTCCTCCCCCCGCGGGGATTCTCCAGATGGCGTTTTCGACAGAGCGGCTCTTCGCGTAGTAGACGAACTTGCCGTCGGGAGATTCGAAGGCCGCGAAGCCGCCGTGCCGCGTTACTTGGACCGCGGCGCCGGCTTCGGCCCGGTCGCCCGGAAACGGCGTCTTCCACACCTGCATCTCTCCGCCGCGGTTCGAGGCGAAGTAGATCCAGCGGCCGTCTCGCGACCAGCTCGCCACGACGTCCTCCGACGGCTGTTCCGTAATGCGCCGCAATGAGCCGACCGACGTGTTGACCACGAAGACTTCAGGGTTATCGCCGACTCGCGAGTCGAAAACGATGTTTCGGTTGTCGGGGGACCAGCGGGGGGTGCCGGTGTGGGGACCATCAAAAGAAGTCAGCGGGAGAGCGTTCGCTCCATCCTGGTCGCAAATCCAAATCTCGGGAGTTCCCGAGCGCGATGACCAAAAAACGATCCGTCCGCCGTCGGGAGAGAACTGAGGGCCCGAATCAGGCCGCGTGGAAGAGATCAATCTTCTCGGCGCATCCTCTCCCCCGGCCCGCGAGGCCAGGCGCCAAATGTCGATGTCGCGCTCTCGCCGACTGTAGGCGAGGCGTCGGGCCGGGCCCGAGATGACCGGCTCGCCGGCATTCGTCTCCGTACCGACCAGCCGCCGCGGTTCGCCGCCCGAAGCGGAAATCCTCGCCAGACCGTCCGGACGCGAGAACACGATTTCGCTGCCATCGGCGGTCCAGGCCACGCCCCGCGGTTCGCCGGAAATGAAGGAAAGTTCAGTCGGTTCGCCGCCGGCGGCGGGCACCGAGAAGACGTGAGTGACCGACGAAGCGCTGTAGCGCTCGAAAGCCACCGTTGAACCGTCGGGAGAGAAAGCAGGCGCGCGATCATCGATGGCTTGGCCGGGCGGCGCGGTCAGCCTCTGCTTCCGGCCGGTCTCCACCGAGAGCAGGAAAATGCCGGGCCGCTGATCGGAGGAGTCTTGATCAGGGACGGCTAGGTATTTTCCATCCGGAGACCAATCTATGGTCGTACCAAAATAGGCCGAGGCGGCGTCGCGGGATGGCGGGATTCGCAATTCCGCGAGCCTTCGCTCCGGGCCGCCGATGGGAGGGATCAACAGGACCGCGGCGACGCCGGGGCTCGTCTCCCGCAGGAAAGCGATCTGTCGTCCATCCGGCGACCAAACGGGGCTGCGATCGCCGGCCGGATCCGTCGTCAGCCGCAGCGACGGTCCCGGACCCGTCAGCTTGACGTAGATATCGAAGTTGTCCTGCCCATCGCCATTCCATGAGAAAGCCACTTGGTTGCCGTCGGGAGAGAAGCTCGGTTGCTCCTCGTCACCCGCGTAACTGGTGAGGGGAATGACCCTGAGGGAAGGTTCCGGCACCCTTTCCGAAGGACCGATCAAACCTGAAAACCAAGCACCCGCCGCCGCCGCCAGGGCCAACGCAATCCCCGCCGGAACCAGGCGCTTAGCAGTCCTGGCGTCGGCGGAGACTTCCGCTTGCCTGGTGAACTGAATGGTCTCGGCTGACTCGAGCGCGGCCACCGGTCGAATTGCGTCGAGCAGCTCCTGCATACTCTTGTACCGCTTGTCGGGATTCTTGGCGAGGCACTTTCCCAGGACGCTGTCCAACTCGCTCGGCAGACCGGAAACGAGGCTGCTGACGGGTTCGGGGTCTTCGTGTTTGATCGAATGCAGGACCGCCTGCTCGTGGTCGGCGCGAAACGGCAGCCGTCCGCTGAGCATCTCGTAGAGCACGACTCCCAGCGCCCAGATATCGGTGCGTTGATCGATCTTTTGTCCTCGCGCTTGCTCGGGAGACATATAAGCGACCGTCCCGAGGGTGGTGCCTTCCTTGGTGAGGGTCTTGACTCGGGCGAGATAGGCCACGCCGAAGTCCATCAGCTTGACGCGGAGTTCTCCATCACTCCTGTCGGTCACCATCACGTTGCCGGCTTTGATGTCGCGGTGAACGATGCCTTCACGGTGGGATTCCCGCGCCCCCAGAGCGATCTGGCTCGCGATATCAAGAGCCTCGGCCGGCGGGAGGGATTTGGATGCGATCCTCTGGCCGAGGCTTTGGCCTTCGATGAAAGCCATCGCGATGAACAGTTGTCCGTCGTCCTCGTCAATCTCGTAGACGGTGCAGATGTTGGGGTGATCGAGGGCGGCGACGGCGCGAGCCTCGTTGACGAAGCGCGCCTTGTGTTCCTCGTTCTCCAGCGCGTCGGACCGCAGGAATTTCAGGGCGACCGCGCGCCCCAGCCTGGTGTCCTCGGCCTTATAAACGACCCCCATACCGCCCTCACCCAGCTTTTCGGTGATTCTGTAGTGGGAGATGATTCGGCCGATCATCGATACCTCGCCAGAGTTTCCATCTCGACCCCGGCGCGCCTCCAGTATACATCGGCGCCGCTGAGGAGAGTTCCTTGTGCGTGGCTGGGGGCGTGTTTGGATGCCGGGTTCGGGAGTCGCGTCGGTCACCCATGCGTTTCCGGGGTGGTTTGGTCCGCGCGGCCTTGCGTCGATCCTGTATGTGTTCTTGGTATTGGTATTGGAGGAGATCAAGACAGCGGCCTCGGAGACCATCTTCCACGTAGCTATCGTCACTGTTTTGGCCGGCGTCTTTGCTCATGGTCTGAGCGCTGGCCGGCGGCTTCTCGATACGGCCGGCGCATCGATACGACGATGACGTGCGAGCCCTCGATGCCGGAGGGCGGATCGGCCGGGGAACATCCGCTGCGAATCGGCCCGAGCGGTGGATAGTGTCGTATGCGAGGTCGAACGAGTGTCGGCATCGCCGATCCGTCCACTGAGACCGGCATGCCGATGTGCAGGGCGTCTCTTAAGATATTGATATTGTGGAACATAGGGTAGTCTTGGCTTCGTTTCGTATAATTTCGTTTGGCGGAGTTTGTCGGGCCGCTCGTCGGTTCTTTTTTCTCACCTTGGCTTTGCCGCTGACGGTCTTGGGTTTGGGGGGCCGCGCTCAGGATAGCGGGCTTGTCAAGTCGGTTTTTGCGAGCTTGTAGCGGTGGTGTCAAATCGGCTCAGGCCGATTCCCTGAGCGGTGCGCGATCGGGTTCCCCGATCGCGTCCTCGGCCCACCCCAGGCCCCCGAACGACCGGCTTGCCGGTCGTTCGCCCGGAAGAGGTTGGGGGTTTGGCGCTGGGTGCCGGCCCTTACGGACCGGCCCAGTATTAATTCGAGGCGCTTGGATACTGCGTAAACGCTGTTAGGCGGGCTTTCGATGGCGGCGCTTGTCGGGCGCGCGAGGCGAAGATTTCCTTAATCGGGAGCTGTCCGATCCCCCCGATCTCCTGGGGTCGAGAGTTGCGGCGAGATCCGGGGACACGAACCAATGAATCGGTTCGCGGCAACTGTGGACGCTCACGCCACATCGCCGCCGATCTCGTCGTCCCCGATTCCTCCTCCGAGGTCGACCGGCCGATGCGTGGGAGCCCTTTTAACATATTGATATCGTGTGACATAGTGCCAATTTGGCTTCGTTTCGCAAAATTCGTTTCATGGCCATTTGTGGAGTGCCTGTTCTTGGCCGGCCGGTGACGTTCGGGGTTTCGGAGACCGGGCCGGTCGCCTGGTTGGCCGCGGGCCGCGGCGGGAACCGGGGCAGCGAGCGCCTGAAACCGGCTTGTGCCACTGGGGGTCTGTCAACGAGGCCCTGCCTCCAGAGCGCGGGACGTGGTTTGGCGGTGATTCTTCCTTGGAGACCGGCCGACCAGTGCGCTGGAGGTCTCTTAAGCTGTTGATATCGGGGCATATAGAGTAGTCTTGGCTTCGTTTCGTACAATTTCGTTTGGCGGAATCCGCGGGGCCACGTGTGGGGTGTTTTTTTCTCTCCTTGGCTTTGCCGCTAACGGTCTTGGGTTTGGGGAGGCCGCGCTCAGGATAGCGGGCTTGTCAAGTCGGTTTTTGCGAGCTTGTAGCGGTGGTGTCGAATCGGGGCGGGCCGATTCCCTGAGCGGTGCGCGATCGGGTTCCCCGATCGCGTCCTCGGCCCGCCCCAGGCCCCCGAACGACCGGCTTGCCGGTCGTTCGCCCGGAAGAGGTTGGGGGTTTGGCGGTGGGTGCCGGCCCTTACGGACCGGCCCAGTATTGATTCGAGGCGCTTGGATACTGGGTGAACGCTGTTAGGGGGCTTTCTGTTGCGGCGCTTGTTGGGGTAGGCGGGGCGAAGGTTTCTTTTTTTTGGGGGGAGAGAGGGCGATCGGGGACATGAAAGCGCGGCATTGATAATACCGCCATGAAAACGGGGGGAAGGGGTGTTTCCTGCCGCCCTTTCAGGGCTCGCCGAGGTGAGGCTCGTACCCAGGGTTTCGCTTCGCTTCACCCTAGGCTATATTCCCGCCGCCGCTTCGCGGCTCAAGATTATTGGCGATTCCACGAAGCTTGAAGGTAATGCACTGTACGCTCGCGCGTCTATTTTCGGAAGAGAGCTCCCGAACCCCAGCTCAGACCCTCGCCACCCGGGAAATTGGGCGACTGACTCTATTTGGTTGTCGACTTCGCTGTGACTTGGCGAAATACGCGCAGCAAGTTGCCTCCGAGAAATTTGCGGATGCGCGTCTGGGTCCAACCGCGCCGGAACATCACGGCGGTGAGCCGGGGCAGGTCGCTGATGTCACGTATGCCGCGCGGCGGTGTCGGTCCGCCGTCGAAGTCCGTCCCTAAAGCCACGTGGTCTTCCCCGGCCGTCGCCATGGCCTCTTCCACGACTTCCAACCAATCATCGATCGAAAGAAACAGGTCGTCGGGCGGGGTGGGACCGACAAACGGATACGCCCGTGCCGCGATTCGATCGACCTGCTCAATCGAGAGGCCGCGAACTTGGTCCTCCACCGATGAGGTATCCCAAAACGCTCTTCCGGCCCGCCGCGTCTTCCAATCATGGAACGCCGGACTGTGAAACGAGTGGCCTATCTGAATGCCGAGCACGCCTCCCTTGGCGGCCAGTTTCTTGAGCAGCCGCGGGGGCATGGTTCGAGGAATGTCGTTGCGGCTTCGCAAGCCGTGATGGGTGGCGACGAGCGGGTCGGCGCTGACGTCGATCGCCTGATCGATCGTTTGGTCGGAGGCATGGGAAATATTGATCAACATGCCGAGCCGGTTCATTTCCTCGATGACGCGGCGGCCGTGCCCGTTGAGACCGCCCCAGCGAGCGGGCGCACAGCAGGAATCCGCGAAGGCATTGCCCCAGTTGTGGGCGGGGAGTTGCGCCGAACGCAGCCCGAGACGGTAGAGGGTGCGCAGAATCCCCAGATCCCCGTCGAGGTCGAACCCGCCCTCAAGATCGAGAACGGCGGCGATCTTGCCCGCTCGCTGTATACGATCGATGTCGTCGCCGTCGAGCGCAATTTCGATGCGGTCGTCCGCCTCTTCGATCTGCCGCAGCGCCAAGTCCATCAGCCGCAGCACGTGTTTCGTTTCGTGACGACCGGGATAGTAGAGTTCCGGCACATAGAGTGAAAAGAGTAATGCGTCGACGCCGCCTTCGATCATGCGCGGCAGATCGACATGACCGTCCGTGTAACGGTCGGCGATGTGTCCGCCTTGATGGAACTGCCGATTGATGATGTGAACGTGGGCGTCGAAGACGAAGGCTTCGCGATGGAGGCGGCGCGCCGGTTCGGCGTCTTGCGCAAACGCGCCTTGCCCCGTTACCAACAGAACAAGAAGGCTTACGACAAACTTTCCGCGAAACTGTCGATGCGGCATGGCTGTCTCCGGCAGGGCGATCGTCGAAGTCGATTGTAACGTTCTCGCGCCGAGGCAAGAGCGACGGAATTCGTGAGCCTCACGCTCCCAGGGGCTGTAAAACAATCGGGCACAGTCCACTTCGAGCCGGGTGCGGTTATGATCTCGCAGTCGCTCGCGGGGGCCGCCGAAGTCTCGGTCGAATGTCGTTTGGTATCCTTCATCAAAGGTCGTCGTCGTTCCACGGGAGTCTCTTTATGCTTCGTGCCCGCACGCTTCTTCTCATCGTCTTGCTGACCGCTGCTCCGGGGTGGGCGGACGAGGGTATGTGGCCTTACAATCACTTACCGCTCGACGATCTTCGATCTCGCTACGGCTTTGAGCCGGAAGCGGGTTTCTTCGACAAGCTCCAGTCCGCCTCGGTGCGCTTTAACAACGGGGGGTCGGGCTCTTTCGTCTCCGCGACCGGGATGGTGATGACGAACCATCATGTGGCATCGGGTTGCATTCGCCAACTCAGCAGCGAGAAGAAAGACTATGTGCAAGACGGCTTCTACGCGACGCGACGCTCGGCCGAACTCAAGTGCCCCAATCTAGAACTCAACGTCCTCAAACGCATCGAGCCGGTCACCGACCAGGTCAACGCCGACGTCACGGCCGAGATGAGCGACAAACAGCGGCAAGACGCCCAGAAAGCCGCCACCGCGCACATCGAAAAAGACTGCCGCGATTCGACGCTGAACCGTTGCGACGTGGTGAACTTTTACTCGGGCGGTGTCTTTGACCTTTACGAATACAAGCGCTATACCGACGTGCGGCTGGTCTTCGCGCCGGAATACGAAGCGGCGTTTTTCGGCGGCGATACCGATAACTTCACCTACCCGCGCTATTGCCTCGACGTGGCGTTTTTGCGGGTTTACGAGAAGGGCGCGGCGATTGAATCGCCCGCCTACCTGCCGTGGGGCGACGGGGCCGAAGCGGGCGATCTGGTCTTCGTCTCGGGACACCCGGGAACGACGAATCGGCTGCTGACCGTTTCGCAGTTTCTGTTTCAACGCGACCGCCGCATTCCGTTTTCGCTCGACTGGCTCGACGCGATGACCGAAGCCTTCCGTAGTTTCGGGCGAGGCGGAGGAGACGCCGAACGCCTGGCGCGCGACGAACTCTTCCGCTTTAACAATGGGGTCAAGAACTACCGGGGACAGATCCGGGGGCTGCGGCTCGAAGAGCTGGTGCGGGCCAAGAAGCTGTCGGAAGAGCGCTTGATGGCGGTCGTTGCGGAAGGCGCCGACGCGGAGAAACACGCGGCCTCCTGGAAAGCCATCGCGACCGCCCAACGCGTCAAGGGGGAGATTTACGAAGAGCAGCGACTGCTCGGAGGGTTTGGGTTTTATTCGCGGCTGTTCTCGATCGCGCGTCATCTTTATCGCTTGTCTTCCGAACTCGCCAAGCCGAACGAAGATCGTCTGCCGGAATATCGCGATTCAGGGCTGGATTCGCTCTACCAGAACCTCTACTCCCCCGCCCCGATTTATGACGATGTCGAGACGATCAAGCTGGCCGAATCGATGCAGTTCATGCGTGACCGACTGGGCTTCGATCACCCGGTGGTCGAAACCGCCCTGGGCGACAAGAACGCGTCGCTGGTCGCTAAGCGGCTCATCGCGCGCACCAAGCTTAAGGATGTGGCGGTGCGCAAACAGCTGGCGGCTGACGGGGCCGCCGCGGCCGCCGAATCGAAGGACCCGTTGATCCGCCTCGCGGCGGCTGTCGATGAGTATTCGCGGGAGATTCGTAAGCGCTACGAGGACGAAGTCGAGGCGGCCGAAAACGCTCACGGCGCCCGCATCGCGCAGGCGCGCTTCGCGGCCCGCGGCCAGGGAGTTTATCCCGACGCGACGTTCACGTTGCGGCTCAGCTCGGGCGTTGTTAAGGGCTACCGGGAAGCGGGGATGACGATTCCACCGTTTACGACGATTGAGGGGCTGTTTGAGAAAGCCGGTGACGAAGCGCCGTATAAGCTGCCGAAGCGTTTCATGACCCGGAAACGGCAGGTGAAACTCGAGACGCCGTACAATCTGGTTTCGACCAACGACATTACGGGCGGCAACTCGGGCAGTCCGTTGATCAATCGCGCGGGCGAGATCGTGGGGATCATCTTTGACGGGAATATCCACCAATTGGTAAACGATTTTCACTACAGTGATTCGCAGGGCCGCGCGGTCAGCGTCGACAGCCGCGGCATTTTGGAAGCTCTCGGCAAGATCTACCGAGCCCGCCGCGTGGTCGCGGAATTGAAGCCGGCGAGTCGCTAAGCCGGGCTGGGGCTTTCCCGATTTCAGCCCGGCCGGCGGGGACGGCGCGCAACGCCTTTTTCGGACCTCGGACGGTGAATCTCGATTTGCGCTTGATGAAAGGCTTTTGGGTTAAGGACGGGCGCGCGATCGTGCAGGTCGGCGTCGAGGCATTTAATCTGCTGAACCACTCGAACGCTTTGCGCGTGAGCCCGTTCTTTTCAAGCCGGGGCGACGCGGCCTCATGCCTCCAAGGCTCGCCGGACCGCCGCCGGCTCGCGATCGATGATGGTCAGCAAGACGCGAGCGGCCCCCTCGGGTCGGCGTCGACCCTGCTCCCAATTTCGTACTGTCGCCGTGCTGATGCCGAAGCGCGCGGCGAAATCTTTCTGTGACAGGCCGAGCTTTCGACGTCCGAGTTTCACGTCAATCCGCTCGGGAAGCTCGACTCGGTGAGCGACCGCCTTAGGATTGCGGCCTTTCGAATAGTGGACCGCGTTGCGCAGTCCGGCGATCACGTCTTCGCCGACCGAGGATTCCGCCGGTTGTTGTTTCCTACCTGCCATAGGCAGCCTTCAACTCTCCGACGAGTTTTTTCATGACGCTTCGTTCCCTCGGGCTCAGATCCGTTCGACTTCCACGACCGTGACCGGTCGAACCACGCTTTTCACTATACGCCAATGGCGTATAGCAGGCGGGCTAAACAAGTCAATCGAGTCGGTCGCGGACTAGGGGCGGCGAAACTCGAATGTGGCGGCGAAGCGGGGCTCGTCGGTTGACGGGGGGGGCGCGGCGGAGTCGAACTCGCCTTCGCGCGCCGTCACGACGCGCACGATCAGTTTGCCGGGGCCGATGTGCTTGCCATGGGTGTTGAAAAATACGGCGCCGTCGGTCGAGTCGCCGGCATGGAGTTTGGTGCGAACAAAAGTGATGGTCGAGGCCGCCGCGGCGGCTTTGATCCCGCGTCGTCCGCCGAAGGCGAGAGCGGCTTGACGGCGTAGTTCATAGCCGTTGGTGGAGCGAATGAACTGATTACTGAACAGGGACTTTTCGTAGGCGGTCTGTAGCTTCACGACTTCCGATCGACCGGCCGTGCGAAACAGTTCGCGGATGACTGTATTTTCGGGGACGGCCCGGATGCGGCAGCCGTCTTCGGTTTCGTAGGTGAAATCCGTCGGCTGGATCAACCACTTGTGATCGCTGCCGTTGCTGAAGGCGATTTGCAAAACCGCGTAGTCGCGGACCGTCAACGGCAGCGGGGCGTACATCAAGGTGAGCCCCTGCCGAGTTAAGACCTGATAGGTAAGTCCGTTGGAGAGAAATTCGATGACTTGGGCGGAGGGGGAAACGGCGAAGAGCACGAGGCAGACGGCAAGGCCAACCGTGAAGAAAATCGGCAGAGTTTCCCGCTTCCCCGCCATTCCACTATGATACAGGAAAGCGTTTTTTCACGGGTCGTTCTTAACATGAAGGCTTTGACAGGGCTGCCGACGTCAGCCTATTTGATGGTCGCCGAGCAAGTCAAGGTGCCATTGGCGGATTTGCTGAAGCTGGTCCCTGCCTTGGAGTCGGGACTATTGCCGTCCTATTTGGCGCGCTACCGCCCGGATATTTCGGCGGGCCTCGATGCGGAACGTCTTCACGACGTTCTCCAACGATTACGTTCGTTTCTGGATCTGGAAGATCGGCGCATCACGATCCTCACGGCGGTCGGCCGAAAGGACGGACTGACGCCGGAGTTGCGGGCGCGTATCGAAGCGGCGTCGGAGCGACGGACCCTCGAAGACCTCTACCTTCCGTTCCGCCCCAAGCGACCTTCAGCCGCCGACCAAGCCTTCGAGCAAGGACTTGAGCCTCTGGCCGGTTTTCTATGGAATCAAGAACCGGCGGACGCCGATATCGAGGCGGCCGCCGGGGAGTATGTAAATGCCGAGAGGGGCGTCGCTGACGTGCGGGCGGCGCTGGCGGGCGCCCGCTACATCGTTGCCCAGCGGCTGGCGGACGACGCCGAAATCCGCGGTGAGTTGCGGAGGATTGCCTTCGCGCACACGGAGTTGCGGGTCCACGCCGGAGAGTCGCGCCGAGCGGACGCCGTATTGCGCAAGAAGGTCGAATGGTTGCAAGGTTACCGCTCGCCGGTCAACAAGGTCGGGTGGCGGCATCATTTGGCGCTGCGGCGCGGGGTGCGCGAGCGGCTGTTGCGGTTTGAGTTGGTCCTGCCGGAAAATCGCGTCGTGGCGTTCATGCTCGAGCACTTGCTGCGTGACCGGACTTCGCTTTTCTGTTCCCACCTGGGAGCGGCCGCCTACATTGCCTACCACGAATATCTGGTGCCGGTCTTGGAGAATGACGTCGTTCATTGGCTGACCGACCGTGCCGACGCCGAAGCGCTGCGACTTTTCAAGAAGAACTTGCGCAAGGCTCTGCTGGCGCCACCGGCGGGGCCGGTCGCGACGATCGGGTTGGAAACAGGGAAGCCGGGCGGTTGGCGCGCCGCCGTCATCGGAGCGGACGGAACGTTTCTGGAAGCGGCGATCGTGCACGGCTTTGAGCGAGCACCGGCGGCCGATGCCGAGGTCGCGCCGGCGACCGACGAGGCTGCACCACTCGAAACGAAAGACGAGTCGGCGGCGCCGGAAGCTGTCGCTGAACAAGCTCCGAATGACCAACCGGCGGCCGCGGCGCCGACAAGCGACGCCGTGGAAGTCGAAGCGGCCGAGAAAGAGGCGGCGGCATCCGATTCCGGCGATTCCGACGGAGCCTCGTCGGCCGAGCCCGCGGCCACGAGTGACGCCGAAGCAGGACCGCTCGAAGCCGAAGTTGCCGAGAGCGTCGCGGCAAGCGTCGAATCATCCGCGGATCGGGCGGCTGCCCGGGACGACGCAGCGGAGCAAGCGGCCGAGCCGGAAGTCCCCGCCGCCGCGGGTTCGGAAGACCCGGGTTCGGAAAGCAGGGACGAGGAAAAGGCCGTCGCGCCGGGAGCGCCACTCCCGGCCGAGGCCTCGGAAAATGCGACGGGGCGCGATCGGCGGCGGGGTAAGCGCGACCGCGCGCCGGACACGCCCCCCGGCTCGCTTGGCGATCTGATCCGCGCGCACAACGTTGGAGCCTTGGTGGTCACCAATGGCCGCGGCGCTCGGGAAAGCGAGAAAATTGTCCGCGCGGCCCTTCGTCAGGCAGGCGCTCCGAAAGTGATCCGGACGATAGTGAACGAGGCCGGCAGTTGGATCTACGCGACTTCCAAAGCGGCCCGGAAAGAGCTGCCAGCGGTCGAGCCGGCGGTTCGCAGCGCCGTCTCGTTGGCGCGGCGGCTGCAGGACCCGCTGAACGAACTCGTCAAGCTCGACCCGAAATTGCTGGGGATCGGTCAGTTCCATGGCGAGATCGAGCCGGGCAAGCTTCGAAACGAACTGCGGCGAACGGTTGAAGCCTGTGTCCGCGAGGTCGGCGTCGATCTCAACACGGCTTCTCTGGAACTACTGGTCGGTCTTCCCGGTGTCACCGAGCGGCTGGCCAAACGGATTGTCGAGTACCGCGACAAGCAGGGGAACTTCTCTTCTCGCGCGGGACTCAAGAAAGTACCGGGGATGAGTGATCATCTCTACCGGCAGGCTGTCGGGTTCGCGCGCGTCAGGGCCGGGGAGAAGCCCCTCGACGTCACGGGCGTCCATCCGGACTGGTACGGCACGGTCGAGAAGATCGTCGCGGCGGCCGGCACTTCGATCGAGGAGGTGCTCGGGAAGCCGGAGGCGCTGGCTTCGGTGAACCTCGATGAGTTGGAAACCGCGGAATGTCCGCGCGCCATTCTTGATGCTGTTGTCAGCGAACTAGCGGGCGGCAAGGCGGATCCGCGGCCGCCGCTCGAAGCACACGAACCGCCCGTCGCTCTGTTGGACGCCGAGAAGCTCAAAGTCGGCTTGGAAGTGGAAGGTCTTGTGACGAACGTCACGGACTTCGGCGCCTTCGTCGATATCGGCGCGGACCAGGACGGCCTGGTTCACCTGTCGCGTATCGCCGACAAGTTCCGGGAAAAGGGACAACTCACCTTGAAGGCCGGGGATAGAATGAAGGTCCGAGTCCTGGCGGTGGAAAACGACGGTGACCGAATTTCCTTAACGACCCGGGATCGGGATGAGATGAACCGGGGACCGCGTGGCGGCGGCCCTCGGCCGGCAAATGGGAGCCGGCGGCCGGAAGGGCCGCGCAGGCGCGGCAAGGCCCCCGACCGTGAGCCGCGTATCACAAAACGCTTGTACGGCCCGGATCGCGCGGCTCAGGCCCGCGAAGCCGAGAAACTCGGGAAGCTCTCCCTCGACGAAAAACTTTCCTTGCTGGAAACCAAGTACCGCACCAAGATTTGACCGGCGTCGACGCGAGAAACGGTCTTGGGATTGCAGCGGTTTGCTTGGATCGGTACAGGTCTGTATCGGCTCGGGCGGTCTTTTCAAAAGTCGACGGGCCACTGAGCACGAAAACCACGGATTGGAAAAACTATGGAATCAACCGGACATTCACCCAGCAACCACGATCTATCTCATCACGGACTCAAAGGGGTGGCGAAGGTTTACTGGAACCTCAACCAGGCCGAACTGGTGGAGGAATCGCTGACCCGCGGCGAGAGCCGTCTGGCCGCCAACGGTTCGCTCGTCGCCGAGACCGGCCAATACACGGGCCGCTCGCCTCTCGATCGCTACGTTGTTCGCGATGAGACGACCGAATCAACCGTCGATTGGGGCAAGGTCAATCAGCCGATCTCGCCCGAGCATTTTGACGGGCTGCACCGCAAACTGCTGGCTTATTTCGTCGGAAAGGACGTTTTCGTACAGGATTGCTTCGGCGGCGCGGATGAGAACTACCGGCTGCCGATCCGGACGGTTCACGAACTGGCTTGGCACAGCTTGTTCGCGCGGCACCTGTTCGTGCGGGCCGAGGCGGGGTCAACCTCCGAACACGTCCCCGAGTTCACGGTTCTTTACGCGCCCGGGTGCACCGCCGACCCGGCCGCGGACGGCACGCGGTCGGAGGCCTTCATCATCGTGAATTTCAGCCGCAAGCTGGTGATCATCGGCGGCACACGCTATGCGGGCGAGATGAAGAAGTCGATCTTCAGCGTGCTCAACTATTTGCTGCCCGAGCGCGACGTGCTGCCCATGCACTGCTCCTCGAATGCGACCGAGGACGGGCAGACGGCGCTATTCTTCGGGCTGTCGGGCACCGGGAAGACGACCCTGTCGGCCGACCCGGAGCGTCGTTTGATCGGCGACGACGAACACGGCTGGAGTGGCGGCGGCGTCTTCAATTTCGAGGGCGGTTGCTATGCCAAGTGCATTCGTCTTTCCAAGAAAAACGAGCCGCAGATCTGGAATGCGATTCGTTTCGGGGCCGTCGTCGAGAACGTTGTGATCGATGCCGCCCGCGAGATCGATTTTGACGACGGCAGTATCACCGAAAACACGCGGGTCGCCTACCCGGTGGAGTTTATCGACAACGCGCTGATCCCGGGCATCGGCGGGCATCCGTCTCATGTTGTTTTCTTGACCGCCGATGCGTTCGGAGTGCTGCCGCCTATTTCGCGGCTCTCGCCCGAGCAGGCGATGTACCACTTCATGAGCGGCTACACGGCCAAGGTGGCCGGCACCGAGCGGGGGCTCGGCAACGAACCGGCGGCGACCTTCAGCGCTTGCTTCGGGTCTCCGTTTCTTCCGCGCAACCCGAGCGTCTACGGCGAGATGCTGGGCGAGAGGCTGCGGCGGCATCAAGCAAGCTGCTGGCTGGTGAATACCGGTTGGGCCGGCGGCGCTTACGGCGTGGGATCGCGTATGGATCTACCCTCCACGCGCGCCATGTTGACGGCGGCGTTGAACGGGGATTTGGACGGCGTGGATTTCGAGTCGCACCCGGTCTTCGGTGTTGACGTGCCGAAAAGCTGCCCGAACGTTTCGGCCGAAAAGCTCGACGCGCGAGGGATGTGGGAAGACGGCGCCGCCTACGACGCGGCCGCGGCCGATCTGGCCGCGCGGTTCCAAAAGAACTTCGAGCAATTTAGCTCGGCGGCGGCGGAGATTCGCGAGGCGGGACCCAAGGCGTAGGTCGGTCTCAGCCGCCGATTCCGTGGAATGCCGCTTCGATCTTCTGCTTGGCTTCGGGCGTCAACGGCGGTAAGGGAAGCCGCGCGGAACCGCCGTAATAGCCATTGAGATCGAGGGCGTATTTGAGGCCCGCGATTCCATAGCGAAGCCGCAGCAGGTCGATTGCCGGCCGCGCGCGCTGCTCGATATCGCGTGCGGCGTCATACTCTCGGGTTCGAACGGCCCCTTCCAGATTCAAACAGAAGAACGGCGCGGCGGCGGCGAAACCGCTGACCATCCCGGACGCGCCCGAGATGAGCAGCGAAGCGGGGCTCGGCGACTCTCCGGCGAGAATGTCGAAAGTCTCCGGAAATCCGTCGGGCGGGACCGGCCGTCCTTCCGGCGATTCGTCGATGACGGCAATGATATTCGGATGCTCGGCGAGTGTCGCGACATCGTCGTCCGCCAAGCGTGCGGGCTCGGCCGCCGGGTTCTCCGCTATGACCGGAAGAGCGGCTTGATCAGCCACCCCGCGATAGTAAAGGCGGGCCGTCTCAGGCGGCTCGGCTCCCCAACCGACCGGGGTAGGCGGTGGAATCACGGCGGCGTGATAACCGATCGCCGCGGCCTGCTTCGTCAGCTCAACCGTTTGCCGCACGCTCGCCGCGCCCGCCCCGGCCAACAAGAGCGCGTCGGACTTGGCCTCGGCCGCGACGAGTTCCCAAACCAGGCGCTTTTCTTCGGGAGTTAGCAACGCTGCTTCGCCGGCGCGACCCGCCACGACATAGCCCGCTAAATCGGCGCGGTTCCAACGGCCGACGTTCTGAGCGATCTTAGAGCGGTAGATTTCGCCGCGATGATCGAAAGGCGTGGGGAGAGAAGCGAAGACGCCGGAGAGTTTCATGGCGGGAACTAACTATTGTAGTGCCGGCGGCGGCGGACGCAGCCAGCCCCGATGATCGGCACTTGCTATGAGAATAGGTTTCCGACGGAAAAACGCCCGAGCCGTACTGTTCCAGACTTTCAGCGTCAACCCCACACACCGTACGGTGGTCGAATAGACCGCCACAACCGTCAGCGCGCCCGGAGGCGGCTCGGCCGGATAGAGCGTGAAGAGCCACTGTTTCGAATGAAAGCCGTGCCCGGGACTGGTGCGAATGAACTCCACCACCAAGCACGAGAACAGCAGCAACATCTGAAACGCGCTCCGCGAAGTCCGTAGATTCCGCAATACCCAATTTGAAATCGTGAAGGGGAAAACAGCGTAAGCGCCAGATCGCTTTCGGCCCCGGCGCGAAACCACACAACAGCCCCCCGAGCGCCCCCACGCCGATCAGCAAAGGCAGGGTGATCCATTCGCCGGCCAACAGCGCGGGCGGTGGACCCGCGAGGCGTAAACCGGCGGCCGGGGACACTGGGTCGGCGGTCGATCCATGGGCCGGGTTTCCAGAACCTCAACCTCGCGGCGCGGAAGGTCATTTCACTCCGGGAACGCCACCGGCTGCAATTTCGAGTTGACTTCTTCAACTTCTTCAACCACACGAACTTCAGTCGCGTGCAGGAGAACCAGCGCTCGGGCATCTTCGGCCGCATTGTCGGAGCCGCCGACGGCCGCAAGGTTCAGCTCATGTTTCGCTACACGTTCTAGGGGCGCGACCGCATGAAAAGGTTTGTTTGGCCGCAAGGCACTATTCTTGAGTGACCGCATCGCGTGGCGATGCGGCTCTGGTTGGTAGTGGTTTCCTCCGCAATGGCGGATCGAAGCCGTCTCAACAAGGTCGGGGAAAGGTGTCATTTCACGTGGTCAGTGTACTAGCCCGCCGGCCCTATTCCTCGACGGGGTCGAGGCCCATCGCGAGTCTTCCCGTGAAGCGCTGTTGCGGCTTCGGCGGTAAGGGGTGGAATTGGCCCGCATGGGCGTCTCGGACAAGGCGCTCCAGGCCCATGCCCCGGAAGAATCCGCCGCCGCCGGTCACTTCCAAGGCCTTCTCCGCGGCACGGATCACAGCTTGCGTGACGATCGTCTTGCGGATCAGCATGTCATTCGCGCTTTCGATTGTCGGTTCAAAGTCAAGATCATTCGCTATGCCGATCATACTGTCAATGCCGATCCGCGCCGTCACCACCTCGTTCTCCATTTCGCCGACAAGTAACGGAGTGATGCTGTCGTCGCCACGCTTGGCGGCACTACGACGAGCCTTGCTTGCCGCCGCCTCGGCTACTCCGCCATAGGCCGAGCAAATCAGCGGCATCGCCACCGTGAGAATGACGTTCCAGACGGGAGGGTACTCGCCGCGCGGGCGGCTCAGCACGATGGTTTCAGCCGGGACAAAGGCGTTTTCGATCACGACGTTGTGTGATCCGGTGGCACGCATGCCCATAGCTCGCCAGACCGGCTCGATGCTCACCCCGGGTGTATTCATCGGCAGTGCGAAGTGCAAGACTCGGGGGCCGAGTTCGGGGTCGTCGTATCGTGCGCTGGTGATGAGCAGCTCGCCCGCCGGGCTGCCGCTGGCGAAGATCTTTTTGCCGCTGAATTTGAATCCACCCTCGGCGGACACAAGCGTGCCGCTCGAGTGCAACCAGTCCTTGGCTCCGGTGCTCACCAAAACGGTTTCTCCATCGGCGACCTTGCGCAACAACTTTTCGCCGGGTTTGCCGTGCCGGTAGTTCCAGACCGCGGCGGCGACCAGATGCTGGTGCATCGAAAAGGCCAAGGCGGTCGAGGCACAGTAGGAGGCCAGCTCGACGATCAGGCGGCACATCTCGCTATGCGAAACGCCGCCGCCGCCAAGCTCCACCGGAACCATGGCGGAAAACAGCTTGGCCTGCTTGAGAGCCTCATAGTTGTCGGCGACAAAGCGGTCGTTCTCATCGTTCTCCGCCGCTCGCGCGGCGAAGTCGGGGCCCAACTCGCGGATGACTTCCCGCGGGTCGGCCCTCTCGGTCTTTTCGATTTCGGCTGTCGTGATCATCATTTTCGTTTCCCTCCGTTCCATACTTCCTTGTGTCAGTCTAGGCGGGATCGCGGGGCCCGACTAGTTCAATATCTGAAGCTTCGATGTGGGAGACTGTAGGTCACGACATTGCCTCGGGGCGGCCACAAAAAGGGCCGGAGAGGATAGACACGTCATGGCCAACAAGAAGGGTTATGGACAGTTTTGCCCGGTCGCCAAAGCCGCGGAGATTGTGGCCGAGCGCTGGACGCCGCTCGTGTTGCGCGAGCTGATCGCCGGCAGTCACCGCTTCAACGAAATGCATCGAGGCGTTCCTCTCATGTCCACGGCCCTGCTCTCTCAACGTCTGCGGGAACTTGTGGACGCGGGCGTGATTGAGCGACGCCCCGGCGAGGTTCGCGGCTGGGAATACTTTCTTACCGAGGCGGGCGAGGATTTGCGGCCGATTATTGAGTCACTCGGTTTCTGGGGCGCCCGCTGGGCCCGCGGACGGCTGCGGCAAGGAGATTACGATCCCGGCCTGCTGATGTGGGACATTCGCCGCAATATCGACCAGGCACGGTTACCGGAAGAAAGAACGGTCGTGCAATTTGATCTCGGCGGCGCCCCACGCGCCATGCGCCGTTGGTGGCTGGTCTTCGATGGCGGCGACGTCGACCTTTGCATGAAAGATCCGGGACACGACGTGAATCTGTACTTGACCGCCGGCGTCCGCACTCTCGCCGATGTCTGGATGGGATACATTCCGATGGCTACGGCAATGCGGGCGGGCCAGTTGGAGTTTTTGGGTCCAAGCAGACTCGCCTCGGCCTTCCGCAAGAGTCTCAAGCTCAGCGTCTTTGCCCGCGCCTAGCCGGTTTCCTCCGCAGCGGTCGAATGTCAAGTCTTTTCTTCATGTCGGAACGCACGAAATCCACCCGTGTAGAGAGCCCAGGGACACGCGGGGCGACGCGACGGGCCCTGCTCGGCCTGCTTGCCGTCTCGGCGGTCGCTTGGAGTGTCACCCCGGCCCCCGCCGAGCCCCAGCGCATCGTTTCCGCCGCCCCGAGCATCACGGAAATGCTCTATGCACTGGGGTTGGGAGACCGCGTCGTCGGCGTCACGACGTATTGCCACTACCCGCCGGCGGTGCGCCAAAAGCCTAAAATCGGCAACTACATGAATCCCAACTTCGAGACGATTCTGTCGATGCGCCCCGACCTCGTCGTGGTCCTCAAAGAGCACGGCACTTTGGTCGAAAAGCTGCGCGGCTTCAACCTGCCCTTGCTCGCCTTACAACACAATGATCTGGCGGGCATCTTTCATTCACTCGAAAGCCTGGGTGAAGCCGCCGGGGTCCCCGACCGCGCCGCCAAGCGAATCGCCGCGCTCGAAACCGAACTCGCCGCGATTCGCCGACGAACCTCCGAGTTGCCCCGGCGCGGCGTCATGTTCGTCATCGGCCGTACCCCCGCCACTGTCGAAGACCTGGTCGTGGTCGGGCGGGGCTCGTTTCTCAACGAATTAATCGACATCGCCGGGGGCCGCAACATCTTCGAAGGCGCGCTGACCCACTACCCGCGCATCCCGCGCGAGGAGGTCTACGCCCGCGGCCCCGAAGTGATCATCGATATGGGCGACATGGGCAACACCGACGATGTCACCGAGGACCATCACCTCGCCGTGGCCGAACTGTGGAAGCGAATGCCCAGATTGCCTGCCGTCCGGACGGGACGCGTGTACCCCGTCGCCGAGGACATTTTCGTTGTGCCGGGCCCGCGGGTGGTCGAGGCGGCCCGCCGATTTTTCGCCATGATTCACCCGGAGGCCGCGCGGTGAATCTCTTCGCGCTCGACGATCTGCGTTTTCGCTTCGGCCCGGCCGAGGTGCTCCGGGGCATCACCCTCCAATTGCAACCGGGCGAAATGACCGCCGTCGTCGGCCCTAACGGCGCTGGCAAATCGACGCTGATGTCGATTCTTTCCGGCTACCGCGACGGCTACGAAGGCCGCTGCGCATTTCTTGATGTCGAATTGCGCGAATGGAAAAAATCCTCGCTCGGGCGCCGCATGGCCTTCATTCCGCAACTGGTCCGGTTGGAGTTCCCGTTTACGGCCGAGCAGGTCGTCATGATGGGACGCACGCCGCATTGCCACGGACTGTTCGAGTCCGAGCAAGACCGCGAGGCCGTTCGACGGGCGATGGAGATTACCGACACGGTCGAGTTCGCGACGCGCGAGTTCGGCCGATTGAGCGGCGGCGAGCGACAGCTTGTCGTGCTGGCTTCCGCTTTGGCCCAGGAACCCGAGGTCCTGTTGCTCGACGAGCCCACGACCTTTCTCGACCTCAAACACCAACTCGGAGCCTACGGGCTGCTGCGCGGCCTGGCGCGCACGGGCATGAGCGCCATCGCCGTTACCCACGACCTCAATCTCGCCGCGCACTTCGCCGACCGTGTGATCGTCATTTCAGACGGACAGATTGCCGCCAACGGCCCGCCCGATGAAGTCCTCACGGCCGACATGCTGGCCGAGGTGTTTGAAGTCGACGCCAAAGTCGGCGCGGGGCCGACGGGTCGGCCGTGGGTTTTCTACGATGCCGCGGCGCCGGCGTATTCAGACCGTCCCGCGACCGGTGACGGGGTTGAAGGAGATATTTCCTAGATCACCGGAGCCCCATCAACTGGAAATGCTGAGCCGCAAGAAATTCGCGTCCGTCGTCATCGCCGCCGCCGGGTTCTTCCTCTTGGCCGCCTTCGTGACTCCCTTCATAGGATCCACGGAAATCGATGTCGGCCGGGCCTGGCGCGGCGAGTCGCCGGACCACGAAATCTTCTTTTACGCCCGCCTGCCCCGCGTAATCTTAGCGGCGTTGGCCGGCGGGGCGCTGGCACTGGCCGGCGTAGTGTTCCAAGCCCTATTGCGAGACGCCCTGGCCACGCCGTTCACGCTAGGCGTCCAAAGCGGAGCGGCACTGGGCGCCGTCACCGCGATTTGCTTCGGGTGGCAAACGATCGGCGTCTTTCCCGCCGTCTGGCCCGCGGCCTTCATCGGCGCGGCCATCACGATCACCGTCGTGGTCTCGATCGCGGCCGAGGGGCGACGAATGTCGTCTTTCACGTTGCTGCTGACCGGCGTGACAATCAACTCGATTTGCATGGCGGCCATTTTGTTCTTGCACTACACGGCGGGTTTTACGCAGTCGTTCGCCATCGTGCGCTGGCTGATGGGCGGAATCGAATCTCGCGACTACACGACGCTGACCGTGCTGGCGGTGGGAATCTTCCTCGGTCTCGGCATCGCGATTTGGAAGTCGAACCAATTGAACGTCCTGTCGGTTGGCGAGGAGTGGGCGGCGACTCGGGGCGTCAATCTGACGTCCCTAATGCTGATCGCGTATTTATTGGGGTCGTTCTTAACCGCCTCGGTGACGGCGTTCACCGGACCGATCGGCTTCATCGGCCTGTTGATCCCCCATGCCCTACGGCTGCGGCTGGGCGCCGATCATCGGATCCTGGTGCCGACTTCATTCTTGATCGGTGGCGGGTTTTTGATATGGTGTGACGCGGTCGCCAGAACAGCCATGGCCCCGGTGGAAATTCCCGTGGGCGTCATCACGGCGCTGCTGGGCGGCCCGTTTTTCATTTGGCTGCTGCGCTCGCGCCGCGGCAGCCTGTGGGTGTGAGGACCGTGAGCCGTGAGCCGTGAGCCGTGAGAATGGAGGGGCCGGGCGGCCTTGTCAAGGGAAGAATCTGGCTTGACATGATAGTGGTCGCGGCCGGCATTAGCTCTTGGTCGGAAGCTCGGATCAACTTCACCATGGCCATCATCCTCATCGGCGGCGGAGCCCGTAGCGGCAAGAGTCGCTTTGCGCTCGACTATGCCTCGGACCCCTCTCAACGCCGCGCCTTCGTCGCCACCGCCGAGGCCCGGGACGACGAGATGCGCGAACGCATCCGAGAGCACCAAGCCGGCCGCGGTTCCGGCTGGACGACCATCGAAGAACCCCGCGACCTCGCCGACGTGCTCGGCTCGCGCTCGGCCGAGTTCGATCTCCTGCTGATCGATTGCGTCACTTTGTGGTTGAGCAACATTCTGCTCGCCGCCGAGCGCGACACCGAGACCGAGATGCGTCGCCTGCTCAACACCCTCGACGAGCCACGCAACACAACGATCATTCTTGTGACGAACGAAGTTGGCTGCGGCATCGTACCGGAAAGCGATATCGCCAGAGAGTTTCGGGACTTGGCGGGCCGCCTGAATCAAGAGCTGGCCCGCCGCGCCGACGAAGTCTATTGGATGGTCTTCGGCATCCCGGTCGAGGTGAAGAAAGCCGAGTCCCCGGCCCTGGGAGAAAATTCCTGAGCAAGACCAATGCTGAACTCACTTCTCACCGCGATTCAAACCCTCACGAGGATTCCGGTTCCCTCCCCCGCAATCGCTCCCGAGGGGCGTGTCTTGGCTTGGTCGGCCGTCTTCTACCCCTTGGTCGGCTTGTTGCCCGCCGGGGCCGCGATTGCGCTCGACGAACTGCTTTCCCCGCGCCTACCCCCCGAAATCGTCGCCCTGTGCATCCTCGCCGCGTGGGTACTGATGACAGGCGCGCTGCACGAGGACGGCTTAGCCGACGTATGCGACGCCTTCGGGAGCCCAAGGCCGCGCGAAGAGATCTTCCGCATCTTGAAAGACAGCCGCATAGGAACCTACGGCGCGGTCGGCCTGACGCTGGCATTGTTCGCCCGCTGGCAAAGTACGGCATTAGTGCTCGAAGGCACCGCGGCCGCGGCGCTGATCGCGAGCCAAGTCCTGCCGCGAGCCGGCATCGTCCTGGCGGCCTACTCCGCCGGGCCGGCGATTTCGCGGGGCCTCGGCGGCGCGTTTGCGGCGAGCCTGACGTTCGGACCCGTCGTGGTTGCCGTCGTGATCGGCGTTGCGCTGGTTGGCGTCATCGCCGGATCCATCACTTGCATGGTTTCGCTCGCGTGCCTTGTGGTCGTCGCCTTGCTGGGCGAATATTTCCGCCGCCGAATCGGAGGAGTCACCGGCGATTGGGAATCCGCTGGCAAAGTACGGCATTAGTGCTCGAAGGCACCGCGGCCGCGGCGCTGATCGCGAGCCAAGTCCTGCCGCGAGCCGGCATCGTCCTGGCGGCCTACTCCGCCGGGCCGGCGATTTCGCGGGGCCTCGGCGGCGCGTTTGCGGCGAGCCTGACGTTCGGACCCGTCGTGGTTGCCGTCGTGATCGGCGTTGCGCTGGTTTCACTGGCGTCATCGCCGGATCCATCACTTGCATGGTTTCGCTCGCGTGCCTTGTGGTCGTCGCCTTGCTGGGCGAATATTTCCGCCGCCGAATCGGAGGAGTCACCGGCGATTGCCTGGGTACGATCGAGCAAGTTCAACAAGTCGCCGTGTTGTTCTGCTTCGTCGCCGCGAGGGGCTAGCAGCCCTTATTCAGCGTGTTCGGGCGAAGATGGGGACTGCCGCCAATTCTCGCCCGCCGAGTTCTCTATTGCCGAACGCAGCTCAACGCGAAAATCGTGGTTGTCGCGGGACAGCCTCAATTGTGCCCCATGCGCGGGACGGGTAGCCGCTCGCGTTTGATGTCTCTGGGCCGCCCGGGACGATGGCGCGAGGAGACGCGGCGTTCGGACGGGTTTGATGTATACTTTCTCCCTGATAGAATCCACATGGAAATCCGGATCAAACGGTCAGCGGCGGGAGACCGGATGAATCGAGTTGCGCCCTTGCTGGCGGGACTGGTGATTCTTTGTTCGGCCTGTGCTCGCGCACCCCAAAACCATAGCGCCCCGGTGCCGCGTCTTGTGCTCCTGTACGCAACTTGTACCCTGAACAAGGACTACCTTCAGCCGTACAACGAGACGCGTATTACTCCGAACCTGGCCGCCTTCGCCCGGGAATCGGCGGTGTTTACGAATCACCAAACCGAGAGCGGATTGTCGGGGCCGGCGTTCGCCTCGATCTTTTCCGGCACACAGGCGGATCGACATGGGGTGTTCTGGCATCCCCGGCGGTTGCCCGGCGATCTGTTCTTGATTTCCGAAGCCTTTTCCGCGGGAGGGTATGAAAGCCACTATTGGTCTGAGCACCCAATGACAATCCCGAAATTCAACTACAGCCAAGGTGTGAAGAAGCGGAACATATCTCGAAAGCTTATCCGCGCTCGCCACCCCAAGTTTCAATCCATGTTGCGGAAGTTGCGGGACAATCCCGAGCACAGAGCTTTTGTCCTGACCTCGTTTAGTATCACCCACGCGCCATACGTGACCGGAGCCGTGCCCGATTTCTTGGCGGAACATCCGCATTTGGCCGGTCGGATGGGCCCTGATGAGGTCCGGAAATACCACAAGCTGCTTACCGCGAATTACCATCCGTTCATGGCCCGATTCGATGCTACCGCGGACCGCCTGGGGTTGTCGCCGGAGGAGATAACCAAGTTGGTCGGCGCAGTGGATCTGGTCTACCAATCCAGAGTGAAAGTTCTGGACAAGATATTCGGAGAGGTTCTAAAGGAGATCGATCGGTATGGATTGACCGAGCAGAGTCTGATCGCCTTCACGGCGGACCACGGGGAAACCTTGTATGACGAAAACCGCCGCTACAAGTGGACCCATTCACCGGAGCTCGTGCCGGAGGTCATCAATGTACCCTTGATGATTCGAGCAGCCGGCGTGCCTCGGCAGAGAATCGACAGCCCGACTCGATCGATTGATGTCTATCCCACGATCGCCGGTCTGGCCGGGGTGGACGTGCCCAAGGAGGCGGGGCTACAGGGGATTGATTTCTCCGAGGCGCTTCGCGGCCGCGCCGTGTTTCCGGAGCCGGCGGCGGACTCGCACGGAAACGTGCGGCTCCGGAACCGATCTTTTTCGGATCGCATCGAGGACATCTGGGCAAGCCGAAAGGTAGGGAACACCCTCTATCGCTGGAAATTGACGGCGAAGTCGAAATGGCGGTTCGAAGTGTTCGATTTGGCCGCTTCGACCGACCTTTCCGAGAACCTGTTCGATCCAAGAAATCCACACCACAAGAAAGTCGGTGACGAGCTGTGGGCGTACAGAATGCATCTGATTCAGCAATACTACGCCCAGAATCCCGCGAAAGTCGGGGCTCGATCGGGGGAGTCGGATTCGCTGAGCGACCAAGACGTCAAAGCGCTCAAAAGCTTGGGCTACATCCAATAGTTCATGTCGCGGCGTGTTTTGGCGGCGTCTCGGCAAAGGGTGGCCTGCCGGTTTGTCCGAAGCGGCATGCACGCTCGCCATGGTAGCGCCGGTAGGCGGCGGACTCTCCCGACGGTTCAAATCGAGGACCCCTAGGCTCGGCAACGGCCTAATCGCGCATGTCTCAACAACCCCCGAGGCCGGACACCGAGCCCCCCCGCCGCCACGTCTTCTATCTAATCCGCCACGGCATGTCGGAAAACCACCGCGGCTTCTTAGGAAGCAGCGACCCGCCCCTCGTGCCCGAAGGCCGCCGGCAAGCTGAAGCCCTCGCCGAAACTCTCGCCAACGCCGGAATCGAAATGATCGTGTCGAGCCGACTACAACGCGCCGCCGAGACAGCGCGCGTTCTCGGCCTCCGCCTCGGGATCGAGCCCGCAACCGACCCCCGTCTCAACGAAATCTCCTACGGCGATTGGGATGGGCTGACCTGGGCGGAAATTGAACGCCGCGATCCCGCCGCCGCTCAAGCCAAACTCGACGATTGGCAAGGCGTCACACCCCCGGGCGGCGAGCCTTTCGAGAAATTCCGTGATCGAGTCGAAGCCGCCGTTCGCGACTTGTCGGGGAACGCCAATCTCCCCACGGCCCAAGCAACAGAGCCGGCAGCTTTCGATCCCCCAAGAGACCCCGAAGTGGGGCAGGTCTCCAGGCCTGCCCATTCTTCAACCGGCGGTATTCCGCCAAGCAGCCGCAGAACCGTCGCCGTAGTCGCCCACGTAGGCGTCAACGCGGTTGTCGCGGAAGCACTGCGGCGTCACGCGCAGCCGGAAGCCGAGAGGAACTTCGACTGGAATCTCGTGAGCAGTTTTCGACAAGACTTGGCGGCCTATCGGCGCATCGAAGTCGTTTGAAACACTTTTTAGGCCTCGGGGCTGCTTCGGGCTTTGCGCCCCGGGGGGAGGCCCTCGGGAGACGGCTGTAGGGTCATCACTTGCCGCGCTTCCGGGGCACGGCATCGGATACCGCTCAGGGGCTGTGAAAAAAATGGGGGACAGTCGGTTCCTGTGAAAGCGCGGCATTCATAATACCGCCATCAAAATGGGAGCGAGGACGTTCCCGCCGCCCTTTCAGGGCTCCGCCCGGTAGGGGCGCGTACCCAGGGTTCCGCTTCGCTTCACCCTGGGCTATGATTCCGGTCGCCGCTTCGCGGCTCGAGGATATTTGCGGCCTCACAAGGCTTAAACGTAATGCACCATACCTAGCGAGTCTATTTTCGGAAGTGAAGCCCGGGCTGAAGCCCGGGGCTACTTTCCCGTCGCAGCTCCGCGGCTGCACGACAAGTGCGGCCTGATTGGCCCATACCGTAACCCCACCGTACTCTCGAAGGGGATTTTCGGAGGAGTCACCAATTTTTCACGGTCAATCATGGTCGCCAAGTCAGCCACAACAAACGTGGAAAACAAGGGACTTACATCCCTATTTTCGAGAGAGTCCCTCAGGAAAAATCGGGTGCAGTCCACTTCGCACCGGATGGGGGTATTGATTCAATGGAACTTATTCGGTCGGCGCTCGGTACAGTCCCTATTTTTTCACAGCCCCTCACGGTCGCGGCTCGGTTTGGGTTTCACGTTTGTTCCGCGTGATTCCGGCTACTGGATATACCCCAAACTCCGCAGCCGATTGATCTCTTCCGAGCTCATCCCCTCGGTCGACTCGTCATCGGGCAACTTCGCCGCCGTCACCATCTCGCGCCAAGCAACCAGCTCCGCCGCAAGCGCCTTCACGCGATCCGGATGCTCCTCCGCCACGTTCGTCGCGTCAAACGGGTCCGCACTGTGGTCGAACAGCTCGAACTCCGGCTTATCCCGCGTCTTCACGTTATGAATCAGTTTCCAACCCTCGAGAACCACCGCGTAGGATTCATCATCCTTTTCATCTTCATCATCACGGCTGTGCTCCTCGCTCACCGCCGGACGCGACTCCCACCCCAGCGCCGCCGCTCGGTCCTTAGCGGCCTCTCCTTCGGCGTCCCGATACGCGGCCACCAGCGGCAGCAAGTTCTGCCCTTGGGCGTTTTCGGGAACCGTCAACCCGCTCGCATTCAGCAGCGTCGGCATCAGATCGATGCTGCGCGTCGTCTCCTCGACTCGCACCCCAGCGGGAATCGTCCCCGGCCGGTAGAGCACCAGCGGCACGTTCACGATCTCCCCGTAAGCGGTGTGCCCGTGGCCGATCTTGCGATGCTCGTGCAGCTCCTCGCCGTGATCGGCGACCACCCCGATCAGCGTTTGCTCCTCGATCCCAAGCGTCCGCAACCGCTCGACCAGCCGACCGATCTCGGCGTCCATGCCGCGAATCGAGCCGTCATACCAACCCTTCTCGTAGTCCATCCAAGACTTCGCATCGAGACCCGCCTGTTCGAAATCCACCGGAAACGGCAGTTCGTTAAAGGGCCGGTCTTCCCCGTTCTTCTTCGCCGCCGCCAGAGCCGCTTCGCGCTGCTTCTCGTGCTCCTCTTTCCCGGCCGCCTCGGACCACAAGGTGTTATAGGGCGCTCGCGGCTCGAAATCGCTGTGCGGGTCGTACAAATGCAGGAACAGGAAATAAGGCGTCGTGGGCCGTTTTTCGAGCCAGTCAATCGCCCGGTCGACGACTGCCCGCGACGTCTTGCTCCCGCTCGTCTCGGTCGTCAGCGACCCGGCCTCGTGCATCTCCTCGAATCCCTGGTGAAGATTCGTGAACCGGCCGGTAAATGCGTTCGAGCAAAAACCCGCCGTGGCGTATCCGGCCTCTCGATAAACCTCGGCCGCGGTGACCGCCGCCGCCGAAAGCCGATCCGGGACCCGCTGCACCCCGTGCGTTTGCGGATAAAGCGACGTCATAATCGACGGCGTTGCAACCTTCGTCCAGGCCGCTTGCGAGATGTTGTCGAGAAACAATGCGCCGTCGCCGGCCATGCGCGCCAAGTTCGGCGCCGTCTCACGCTCGTACCCGTAGGCGTTGAGATGATCCCGCCGCAACGTGTCGATCATGATCAAAATCACGCCCTGGGAAGGCTCGGCGCCGCCCAACGCCGCGGCCGCCGGCTCCGGCGCCGCGGGCCGCCCAACGCCGGAGCGAATCGACGGAGACCCCCAGAACCCGATCAGTCTCTCTTGCTCTACATCCAGCGAAAAGCGCAGCCGCCGCGAGCCGGCCAGTTGTGATAGGTCCGCCGGCGCCCATTCCCAGCGGTGTGGCATCGTAATCGTGCGCTCGAGAATCGTCGTCTCTCCCCCGCCTGTCACGTCATCGATACGAAACGTCACCACCGCTTCCTCGACCGTCCCCAAATGCATATCGAGCCACCCATCCGCGGGAATCTCGACATCCATCGAGAAACTCTCCGGCGAGCGCGAAACAATCGTCTCGCGAAAGACTTCACCCAATCCTTGCCACCCTACTCCCGAAGGAATCGAGGCCCGGTGCTCCCGCTGGGAAACCAGCCGAATCGACTCGATCTCAAACGTCACACCGGCCTTGTTCGCCGGGCGAATCATCACCGACTTCACCGCCCCCAAGCCGAGCACCCGTGCTTCGGTCAGCGTGACCGACTGCACCCAATCACCCTCCAGCCGCCCCTCCATCAGCCAGCTAAAACCCTCGGCGGCCGCCAGCCTCTTGAAATCAGGCTCATCGGAATTATCCAAATGAGCGCGGATCTCCGTCGCTTCCGAAGTTTGCGCCTTGACCTCAAGCGAATGAAAAAGGTCCGACCCGTCGACCGCCTCCGGCCTCGCCGTATAGATAATCGGTGTGTCGGTCGTCGTCCGCCCGGTCAGCTTGCCGTCGACGACCTTCAGCCCGGTCACACCGATGCCGACCTTCCAGCCGAGCAACGGAGAGTCGCTTTCGCTCGGTTCGGCAAAGTTCCAAAGCGCCCGAGGCTCGGGCGCTTTCGACGCCGGCGCGCCCTCGACCGAGTCGGCGTTGAACTGGTCAACAAGACGAACCACCGGGGGCCCGCCGTCGCCCCCGCAGCCAACCAAAGCGACTAGGAGAACAACGAGTACAACCGGTTTCATCAAACACCTCACCTTTTTCCGAATCCCAATTACCGTGGAGAGAGTATACGCCCGCACTCCCTCACTCCGCAATGAACGAAGCACGACCTGTCAAGAGGCGATAGAAATGTCCCCTTGGTTAGCCCGATAGAAATGTCCCCTTTTAAGTAAAAGGATAGTAGTCGTAGGGGCTTGTGGGAATGTGGGAATCGCACAGCGATTTCCAAGGGGCTGGGGGAAACGTGGGAAACCCGAGCGATGAGGTTCGAAGCTCCTCGTCGGCTGCCGAGGGTTTTCCTCGTTTTCCACGGCCCCGTCATTTCCACAGCCCTCTTCACGCGGTCGCCGCCCGTTTTTTCGGCTTCAACGGCGCGCGCCAAGGGTGATTCGCCGGCGGTGTGCGCGGCTGCGGCGCCAGGCGCGGTTTCGGCTCCGGCCGCACCTTGGGGAGCGGCTTGGCGATCTCGTCGAACGCCACCGTTTTCCCCTCGAACACCACCCGCAACTCGCCCTCGCGCGCTTGCTGCACGGTTACTCTCGCGCCTGCGCCCAGAGCCTGATTGCGCTGCGGTTTCAACTGCGGAAAACGGTTCTCGAAACGTACCACCAGGTCGTTGGACACCACCCGCTCTCCCTCCAAGCAAAACACCCACTTCAAGTCCAAACGCTTCGATAAGCGCCGATGAAAGTCCGCTCCCGCTGACGGCTCAGAGGCGAACTTGGCGTTGTGCTCTGGCAGATACTGCTCGTCGAGATAGCGGTTCGCCGCCTCGTAATCGGCAATGCCTTTGAGCCGCATCTTCTTGATCAGGCGGTCTTGATGGGTGCCGTGATGGCGCTCCACGCGGCCCTTCGCTTGCGGTGACGAAGCGGCGATGATACCAATGCCGAGCTTGGCGCACATGCGTCCGAACTGCGTCTCGGGCTCGATGCCTTCCAGCGCTTCACGCGACGTTGGCCGGCGCTTGTAGACGTTCTTCCAGTCGCAATACAACGCCTTCGGAACGCCGTATTGACGCACCCAGGCTTCGAGCAGATCGGCCGCCGCCCAAGTCGTTTCCTCGCTCGAGAAACGGCACAGCGCCAGACCGGTCGCATCGTCGACGAAGTTCATCAGGCAACCTTTCCGCCCGCGCGCTTCGAGCCACTCGTGGTGCGAACCGTCGACCTGGATCAGCTCGCCCAAGTGCGCTTTACGCCGCCGCCGCGAGCGATGCGGCCGGCGCTTGCGGCGGCGGCTCCACAGGCCCTCGGCGAGCATCCAGAGCCGCAGTGTTCGCACCGATAGTTTCAGATCGTGGTCTGTCCACAAATGCTCGGCCGCCAGCGTCGGCCCGAAGCGCTCGTGCGGCTCGCCGGAGTAGTGTTCGCGCACCAGTTGCAGCACTCGCTTGCGAACTTCCGCCGGCTTGGCGCGGTTCGATACCCGGCCCACGTTGCCGTGCTTCAATGCTTTTGTCCCTCCCGCGCTGTAGCGCCTCCAGATCCGCTTGGTCTGGCGATAACTGATATCGAGTATCCGCGCCGCCTCGCTCAGCTTCAACTCGCCTCGCTTCACCCGGCCCAGTACCTCGCCCCGTCTCAATTCCTTGTCGTTCATCCATGTCCTCTCCAATCTAGGCTCCTCCTTCGGAGCCTTAGATTAGGGGACATTTCTATCGCCCTCTCAAGGGGACATTATCATCGCCCTTCAACATGAACGAAGCACGACCCCACGACTCCGATGCGACCGATATACTTGAAGGGTTTTCCGCGCACACGCCCTTGGCCGCATCCGGCGACCGGGTATGCCGCGGACATCACGCCATCAAATCCCCTTCACGGGGACAAGGAGAACCCCACTATGAAAAAATTCGTTTACTGGAAAGCTCTGATGCTGATCGCCGCCATGGCCCTGGTAGCCGCCGCGCCCCTAGTCGCTGAATCGACAACACCCGAAAGCGTGATCCACGTCGTAACCCTCAAGTGGGTCGATGACGCCACCGAGGAACAGATTGCCGCCGCCTTGAATGGCGTCAAAACCTTGGCCGAGAAGTACGAGGGCATCACCCGCGTGTGGACTCGTTCGATCAAAGTGCAGGGTCAAGAGTCGGGAGTCACCGCCGCCTTCGTCATGGAATTCAAGAACGAGAAGGCGCTCGAGGACTACGCCGGCAGCGATGCCCAAAAGGAATGGTACGAGGTCTACCTTTCGGCCCGCGACAAAAGCCGCACCTTCGATATCACGAACTAACCGGCTTGATGCGGTTATCCGGCGGCGCTGGTGCTCGGGCGCTCGCGCCGCCGGCCACTTCCCGCTAACCCGCCGACCGAAACTCAATCCCCGCGAAGCTGACGACCGATTCCTCGTCGATATTCCACTGCTCGTAGCGCAGCACTCGACCCGCGGTTGGCCCGACGCAGCTGAGAAACGTGTAGAGCGGTGAGTAGCCGCACCAGCGCAATTCGTCCTGGCCCGGGTGAACTAATTCGAAAAAGCCTTCTCGGTCGGACGAGCACACCCGTTCAAGCCGCTGCTCGTCGCGCTCACGTACTTCCACCAGCTGACCCTGCTCCGCCCTTGCCGAAGCTGAGTCCCCGTATCGCCTCCCGATGTGCGCCATGTCGATTCCGAGGATCCAAACCAAGTCATCTCGGCGCTCGGCGCCCATCTCACCCAACGCATCATAGAATCGGCCCACACGCTCGTTGGTTTCCGGCGCTCGCCCGGTATACAGACTCTCGGCTAAGGGGCCGCACAGAATCGGGACAATCTTGAAATTCGTCGTCCCCAGCGCATGCGCGAGGAAGATGCACTGAAACTCGATCGAATGTTCGCTTGCGTGGCAGTAATCTTCCATTTCGACCGCCGCCGGAGCCGCCGCCGCCAGCCGATCCACCATCGAGACATCCGTCTCTATCGGCCCCCAGGGCGTCACATACGGCTTTCGCGTCAGCCCGAACTTCTCGGGCTCGCCGTAGTGCGAAGTTCCCGACACCACGAAGGTCTTCTCGGCGTAAGACGGGTTCAAGCGACGATACGCCGCCGCGTAAGAGCGATACCCTCCAGACGGGCTGACATGCGGCGCGGCCAACCCGATCATCGAATCCCCGCCCGACGGCTCCTCGGGCGACGCCCCATACTCCTCGAGTTGCCGCCCAAGGGCTTCCGCGTCGTCGGGATACCCCGTCCCGGCGTGAGCCGGCTCTCGAACCTCCGCGCGGGCGAACTCCTGTTGCTTACGTTCCTTCATCTCGAAGAAGGCGGGTGATTCCAAGAAACCGTACTCGTCGAGCGAATCGGCCAAGTGTCGCGCCGCATCGGCGGACTGAAGAATGTCGCCGCTAAAGCGCGCAAAAGCGGCTTTCAAATCAGCCTCGGTGTGCTCGCCGTCAAACAGCGCCAGCGTCCGCGCCGGCAACGGCGGAACAATAATGACCGCCTCGGTGTAACGAAAAGGATCACGCAGCAGCAAGCCGGGTTGCTCGGGAACCGGCGAGGGCATGATGTCGAGTTCTCGGCGCAGCAGGGCAAGCGGTTCGGGCATGAAGGTATCATCCTATCGCCTTGGCTTGACCGATGGAACGGAAAGCGCGCCGCTACAATGACAACGTGGCGTAAGCGACGTGGAAATCGAAAACTTCATTCGCGGCATCGAAGCCACGATCGCCAAGCACGGCATGCTGGGTCGTGGTGAGCGCGTGGGCGTGGCGGTGTCCGGCGGCCCCGACTCGGTGGCGTTGCTCTATGCGCTGCGCGAACTCGGTCCCCGCCTCGGCGTCACGTTGGGCGTGGTCCACCTTGACCACCAGTTACGCGGCTCCGAATCAGACCGAGACCGTGAATTTGTCGCCGAATTGGCGTGCAAGCTCGGGTTCGAGGCGAGTCTAACGTCTTGTGCCGTGGCCGCGGAAGCCCGCCGGACCGGTGACAATCTCGAACAAGCCGCCCGTAAGATCCGATATGAATACTTTCGGTCCTTGGTCGGCGAGGGCCGATATGACAAGATCGCGGTCGGCCATACTCGCTCCGACCAGGCCGAAACCGTGCTCTTCCGAATCTTGCGAGGTGCCGGCGGCGCCGGGTTGGCGGGGGTTCGTCCCGTAGTTGGGGAACATATCGTTCGCCCTCTGTTCGAAGTCACAAGAGAAGACGTGATGGCCTATCTTGGCGGGCATGGTTACGACTACAAGCTGGACTCAAGCAACCTCGACCCGGGACGTGACCGCAATCGCTTGCGTCACGACCTGCTGCCCCACCTTCGAAGTAACTGGAACCCTAATATTGTCAATACCTTGGCGAATATGGCGGAGTGGTCCCGCGCCGAGGAAGAAGACTGGACCGCAAGGCTGCCGGCGCTCGCGAAAACTCACCTGACCGCTGCCGACGGCGGGATCGGCTTCCAGGTTGATTCGCTGCGGCCGCTCTCGCTCGCCGCGACCAGGCGGCTGCTGCGCCATGCCATCGAACAGGTACGCGGTGACCTGCGGGGAATCGACTTCAACCATGTCGAATCTCTACGCCGCTTGAGCGACGAAACACAAGGCGGCGGGCAGTTGGATCTGCCAGGCCTGAAGGCTCAACGGTCGCTTGGAGAGGTGCGGCTCTCGCCCGCGCGGGTCCCAAGCGGCGAAGAGCCGGGGCCCTACGACCTGAACGTGGATGCCCCAGGCCGCTTTTCGGGCCCCTGGGGAACATCCTTAGTGATACTCAAGTTGCATTACCGAGAGAACTTAGCTCCCGAACAGGCGTATAATGGGAAGTGGCGGAGCTTGCTCGATTGGGAAAAGCTCCCGCGGCCGTTGCGTTTGCGTAACTGGCGGCCTGGAGACTGTTACCGACCGGCCGGGCGAACCGGCGCCAAGAAGCTCAAGTCGCTGTTCCACGAGCAGCGAATCGCGGTTTGGCGTCGCGGCGGTTGGCCGGTGCTGGTCGGAGCCGAGCAGAGTCGGATCGACTCGGAGCCGGAAGGCAACGAGCCGAAAGCCGAAGAGATTATTTGGGCTAGAACGTTCGGACCGTCCGCGAGATTCGGCGCGGAAGAAAACAGTCGGGTGCTTCTCGAAATCCGGGAAGTGGCGCCCGACGAATGACGATTTTTGGATCCGTCCGAAGATGCCGGGCGTCTAAGCTTTTAGATCCCGAAGCGCGGGAGAGCCGCGGCCGCCAAGACGCGCCGCGGCGAAAGGAACGATTACTGTGAATTCCACAGTCAAGACAGCCGTTTTCTGGGTGGTGATGTTGTGCACCGCTATCCTTCTCTGGAGGGTCGTCCAGACAGGCACCGCCGCCGGAGAGAAGCACCTCACCTTTACGGAGTTCTACAAAGAGGTGCAATCGGGCAATGTGGAGTCGGTCACGATCACCAATTCCGTTCAGGTGGCCGGCAAATTCAGGTCGGGCAGCGAGACGCTCAAGACCGTCCTGCCTTCCGACTACCCCGACATCATCAATGTTCTGCAAGAAAACGGCGTGACCATCGAGGTCAAGGCATCGAGTACGCCGGCTTGGCTGAGCTTCCTGATCAACGCTTCGCCTTTCCTGCTGCTGTTCGGCTTTTGGATCTTTATGATGCGGCAGATGCAGGCCGGCGGCAATAAGGCCCTCAGCTTCGGAAAGAGCCGCGCTCGGCTGCTGACCAGCCAGCAAAAGAAGATCACATTCAAGGATGTGGCGGGCGTCGAAGAGGCTAAGGAAGAGCTCCAGGAGATTATCGAGTTCCTCCGCGAACCGCAGAAGTTCCAAAAGCTGGGAGGCCGAATCCCCAAGGGCGTCCTGTTGGTGGGACCTCCCGGGACGGGGAAGACTTTGCTGGCCCGCGCGATTGCCGGCGAAGCGAGCGTCCCCTTCTTTTCTATCTCCGGTTCCGATTTCGTCGAAATGTTCGTCGGCGTCGGAGCCAGCCGCGTGCGCGACCTGTTTGAGCAGGGCAAGAAGAGCGCCCCGTGCATCATCTTCATCGACGAAATTGATGCGGTCGGACGCCACCGCGGCGCGGGATTGGGCGGCGGCCACGACGAGCGCGAACAGACTCTCAACCAGTTGCTGGTCGAGATGGACGGCTTCGACTCCAACGAAGGCGTCATTCTGATCGCCGCCACGAATCGCCCCGACGTTCTCGACCCGGCGCTGTTACGGCCCGGCCGTTTCGACCGCCGCATCGTCGTCAACCGTCCCGACGTTCGCGGACGCGCCGGTATTCTGCGCGTGCACACCAAGAAAGTACCTCTGGCGGCTGATGTCGACCTGCATGTTTTGGCGCGCGGGACGCCCGGTTTCTCGGGCGCCGACCTGGCCAATATGGTAAATGAAAGCGCCTTGTTCGCGGCCCGCCAAAACCGCAAAGTCGTCGCCATGCACGATTTCGAGCTCTCCAAAGACAAGGTCATGATGGGCACCGAGCGGCGTTCGATGATCCTTACCGACGAGGAAAAGAAGAACACCGCGTATCACGAAGCCGGTCACGCGCTCGTGGCGGCTCTGGTGGGCGACGCCGACCCGCTGCACAAAGTCACGATCATCCCGCGCGGTTCCGCGCTGGGCGTGACCATGCAGTTGCCGCTAATCGACAAGCACACCTACGAACTCGATTTCCTCAAGGGCCGCTTGGCCATTCTGATGGGCGGACGCATTGCCGAGGAACTCTTCCTCGATCACGTGACAACCGGTGCCGGCAACGACATCGAGCAGGCGACCGCGATGGCCCGCCAGATGGTCTGCGAGTGGGGCATGAGTACGATGGGGCCGTTAACCTTCGGCAAGAAGGAAGAGCAGATCTTCCTCGGGCGCGAGATCGCCCAGCACCGCGACTATAGCGAGGCAACGGCGATTCGCATCGACGCCGAAGTCACCAACTTGGTGAAGACGGGCTACGACCAAGCCAAGAAGATCATCGGCGACAACTCCCAAGCGTTAGTTCGTATCGCCGAAGCGCTGCTTGAGCGCGAGGTGATCGACGGGGACGAAGTCCTGGCGCTCATCGAGGGCCGCGAACTGCCCGACGTTCCGGGCCCGCTGGGCGAAAAGGACCCCCCCACTCCGCAGCAGGAAGTACTGAGTCCAGAGCCGCCGACGGGACCGAGCGTGCCGGGCCTATCCGAAGGCGGCGAGCCCTCGCCCGCCTAAGCTAAAACCGCGTGATGCGGCAATAGAGCCCCGAGCGTACGAGAGGGGTCCGCGAGTAACCGACGATCTGACTCCGAATACCGACGCGTCCGCGGCGGATCGGTGGGTGACCCTCTACTCAACCAGCGACAGGAAAGCAAAGAACAGCAGCGCGACGCCCACGAACGTCACGGCCGCAATGAGAAGAATGTCGGTTTCGCCAGCAGGCTTCGGGGCGCGCCGATCGTCGAGATCCGCGGGCAGCTCGGGAAGCCTCCGCGACGCATCGGCTCCAGCCACCTTGCGCATCTGCTGGAGTTGCATGGTGGACTGAGCCATCGGCGTGGGCGGTTTTTCAGTCGTCGAGCTCGGCGGCTGAGTTAGACTCGACCGGAGAGCTGATAAGTCCGCTTCCCGATGCGCTTGCGGTTCCCGGGGAGCGGGGGCCTCCGAACCGAAAGACAAGGGTTTTTCCGCCGGCGGAGCTTCCGACTCATCGACAGCGGAGACTTCCCGAGGAGCGGGAGGAGGAGGTGGGGGTGGAGGCGGCGGATCCTTCGGGTGCCCCATCGACGCTATCTGTTGCTCCCGTTCCTCGACGAGAGTCAGCGGGACGGTCTGCAACACCGAGCGGAATCTCATCGCGGAGGCGAAGCGTCCCTCGGGCTCTTTCGCGAGCGCCTTGATGACCAGGTCGCTCAAGTCGCCCGATAAAGTGTCCCGCAATTCATTCGGGGGCGTCGGCGGCGTCTGCACATGCGCTTGCATAACTTCGAAATGGCTCTTCGACGCGAAAGGCTTTTGCCCGATCAGCAACTCATAGAGCACCACGCCCATCGAGTAGATATCGACTCGCTCGTCGAGGTCCGTCTTACCCTTCACTTGCTCGGGCGCCGTGTAGTACACCGTACCCAGGACCGTGCCGGGCTGAGTGAGCTGGGGGTCGGCGTACATCTTCGCCAACCCTAAGTCACCCAGCTTCAGCTTGCCCGACGCGGTGATGATCATGCTGGAAGGCCTGATGTCGCGGTGAACGACGCCTTGCGCGTGGGCGTACACCAGCGCCGAGAGAGCTTGGCAAACGTAGTCGACGCTCTCTTTCAGCGCGATCGCGCCGCGCCCCATTACTTCCTCGAGGGTCGGACCCTCGACCAGCTCGGTGGTCATCACCAACTGGTCTTCGATCGGCATCGCGTTGTAGAAGCCGACGATGTTGGGATGCGTTAATCTGGCGCGGATATTGACTTCCCGCAGGAAGCGGTCGACGCGTTTGGAGTCTTCCTGCAACTCCTTGGGAAGCACTTTAAGCAGTTCGAGACGCTGCACCAACACGTTGCGGACCTTGAAGGTCACCCCGGTGGGCGAGCTGTCGAGCAGTTCCAGAAACTCGTATCCCCCAACCGTCTGCCCAACGTCTAACTTCATGGCCGGCACGTTCTCGATACTCCCACTCATCGACGCTTCTCCATTGGCTCGCGGACAAACCGCTACCAGCGTCATGGTAGGCCGCGGAAGCCATCAGTGTAAATGGTTCCTTAATACCAATGTCCTACGTTACTATACCTGACAAAGGGCCCTGAATGGACCTACTTGGAGAGCCTCAAGATGGTGATTGGCGGCGAATGAAGGGTCTATCGAATTGCTCGCTCGGCGATCGGGAACACGGCCTGGTTAGTCGCCCCGGCCCAGCGTGCCTACTCGTCCTCTTCGTGGGCGGCCATGATCACGTCGCTCGCCTCCCAAGCTCCGCGGCGATATCGAAAGTGCGCGTGGCCGGCCAGGCCGGCCTCTTCCATGACGACGCCTTCGCCCATTTCACCGCGGCACTCGCCGTCGAACAAGCGGTTGCTCCACATGAGGTGGAAGGGTTCGGAGACGGCATAACGAAACTCGACCACGGCCCGCTTGCGTTTCTCGTGGCGAATGTCGGTGACGGTTACGTCGTGGGCCGCGTCGGCGGGGGCGACCCGCACGAGCCAATAGATGCTGCCGGGCATCAGCGAGCGGAAATAGCGTTTACCTGTCGCGGTGAGATGGCCGACATCGACGCCGAGACGGTCGTCGATCTCATGAAACTCCGACAGGTAGCCTTTTTCGGCGAGCTGCTGGAAAGTCCGGCGCCAGGAATCGAAGCAGCGTTGATTGACCGGGGCCGGCCCGTTGGAATTGATCAAGACCGGCGAGGTGGAAACGGCTTTCGGGAAGTTGGCGGCGGCGTTTTCGGAAACGATCGAGGTTGTTTCGAGAACCCGCTCAGCCTCGGCTTCCGATAAAGAGTGGGGTTGGGAGGCGGCGGCTGTCAAGCCGAACAACATCAGGCCCGCGACGGCGGCTATGCGCCCGTTTGCCGGCGATTTGCAGTGAGTGCTTGTTCGGTCGTGCGGTCTTGTTTGGCTATTCATGTTGCTCTCCTATTTCCGGATCATCTTGGTAGTCTCGACGAGACACGGCGACCGGTTTAGTGCCCCGGGCGGCTGCACAGGACGGCCTGTTCCCCTTTCGACGCGATCTCGCGGTCAAAGAATTCGACGATCTTATCGCGGCGCGCCAACAGACCCTTCATTTCGCCCTTGCTAAGAAGCCCCTCCATTTCACGCCGCAAGACGTCTATGTTGAGGTCGCGCAACCCTTGCAACACACGGGGGTCGCAGCGGCGCAGGTTTTCGGGCGCCCGCAGTTTCGTGTGCGTGCGAAACGCGCGCGTAAAGTCGATGATCCGAACATCCCAATCTTTCGTGATCAAGATGTTGCCGATATTGGCGTCGGTGTTGTAGATCAGCTCGTTGAAAATCCTGATTTGGAACATTTGGTCGTTCCAACCCGCGTTCTTTTGGGGCGGTACGCGCATCTTCTTGTGAAGGCGTTCGCGTTCCATCATGGCGACGTCGTCGACCCACCACGTCACTGAGCCGGTGTTCCGGCCGATCCTGCGTTCGACCGAGACGGGGACCATGTTGAGGCCAATCAGCCGGTCGAGCTTGTAGGCGGCGATGTTGAACTGGTAGCGGTCGCGAAAGTTGAGCTCCACTCCGTTAATCGTCGGGTAGGACGTCTTGTGGATATCCACGGTTTGCACATGAGCATCGTGGGTGAGGCGGCCATCGGTGAGGGTGACCCTTACGGTGTTGTTGATCCCGATGCCGATGTCGCGTTGGCGCTTCACCTCGGCGTTTCGCAAGAACTCTTCCTTCTCGCTGTCAGTCAAAGCGGAAAAGTCGGACCCCGTGACGCGGACCGGTTCGGCGGCTAAGACCGCTAGGGCCGCCAGAGTGGCGATAGAAACTTTTCGGTAATTGAGCATTGTCGATCTCCTCGTTTTCCTTTGCGCGTCGTATCCCTTATAGCATGCGCCGGGCCAATTTGGCCGGGAAGGGATCGAATTGTTGTAAGTTACTGATGCCGCACAACTAAAGATTCCGGGAGCTTGACCGGCCCCGGTGGAATCTCGGGTCGGGCTATCCGTTCGGATTGGCTATCGGAGGGCCGAGCTATCCGATCAGATTGTCCTTGTGTCTACCGTTGGTCGTCTGGAACCGCGGCCGCGAAAATGACGGTCGCGGCGGGGCATTGACAACGCAATTGGGTTCGTTTCGCATTTCAGGGTTTGGCCGCCGCCAGGATCGGTGAACGGTCTCGTCATCCAGAAGAGGCGTTGAACAACCGCTCCCACGCCCCGCGATGAGAATGCCTGTTGCCCGCCGGCGTACACTACATACCAATCCTCGCCCCCGGCACCAACCGATGAAGACCCGCCACACCCGCCACACCCCGCCCAACTCACCAGAAAAACCCGCCCTCATCGCCATCCACCTGCAACCCGGCGCCTCCCGCAACCGCTTGGGCGAAAAGACCGCCCGAGGCCGGCAACTCGCCATCACCTCACCCCCCGTGGAAGGCCGAGCCAATCGCGCCTGCATAGAATTTCCGGCCAAAACCCTGGGCGTCCCACGCTCGGCGGTTCGCGTCGCCCAGGGCAAGACAAGCCGCCAAAAGCTTATCGCCGTCGAAGGCCTCTCCCTCGATCAAGTGGAAGCTCGATTGGCCGCCGCCGGCCCTTCCGGAGACGCCAAGTAAGCCTTTTCAACCCAATAACCCGCTTGACCTAATCGCCGCCGACTGATACAGTCCGTACTTCAGGGAACTGGATGGCAGCCGCTTCGTCCGGCCGGGAAGCGCAGCTTGACTGGTCGGCGTTACACCTTGTTCCGGGGCTGGGAGCGCGGAACGCACTCAAGTTAATTCGAGCGTTCGGAAATCCGGGAGCGGTTTTCCATGCTTCGCTCAGTGAACTGCGCTCGTGCGGTATCCGCCGAGCCGTGGCGGATGCCATTCACTCGGGGCTGTCGTTTGAGGACGCGGCGACGGAACTCAAGAAAGTCGCCGAAGCCGGCGTAGAGATCGTGACGTTCCACGATCCCAGGTATCCCGTCCGCCTGAAGGAAATCTATGATCCGCCGATTTTGCTCTATGCCCGCGGCCGCGCCGAGCTGCTGGTGACCGACTCGATGGCGATTGTCGGCTCGCGGCGTCCGACGCCTTACGGGCGAAGCGTAGCGGAAAAGTTCGGCCGCGAACTTTCTTTGGCCGGATTGACGATCGTCAGTGGTTTGGCGCGCGGAATCGATTCGGCGGCTCACAGGGGCGCCGCCGCCGGTTCGGGAGAAACCATTGCCGTGTTGGGCAATGGCGTCGATGTGGTCTACCCGCCCGAGAATCGAAAGCTGATCGACGAGGTGGCCCAACGCGGATTGGTGGTTTCGGAATTCCCAATGGGGTCCACGGCTTTTCCGCAGAACTTTCCGATCCGCAACCGCATTATCAGCGGCCTCAGCTACGGTGTGATGGTGGTCGAAGCCGCGCAATACAGCGGCTCGCTGATCACCGCCCGTCTGGCGCTCGATCAGGGCCGCGCAGTGCTCGCGGTGCCCGGCAGTATCGCTTCGAAGCCCAGTTGGGGCCCGAACCTTTTGATCAAGCAGGGGGCGAAGTTGGTACAGCAGGTCGAGGACGTCATCGAGGAGCTTCCCGCCGAAGTGCGGGCGGAGTTGGCGCGCCGGGCCGAAAAGGCCATGGAAGAAGAAAGTGCACATGCGGCTGAAACTTCTTCCCCCTCGCAAGCATCCATTTGGAAGGGCGGGGCCTCGCCGCTTGGAAAGAAAATCTTCTCGTTGCTCCGAGTCGATACCGCCATGCAGGTCGATGACGTGATCGACGCGATGGAAGATCGCTCGCCGTCTGAAGTCCTCGCCGCGCTGAGCGAACTCGAGCTCTACGGAGTGGTCAAGCAGCTTCCCGGCAAGCATTTCGTACGCATCTGGTCGTGAACCATGGTAATAAGTAAAGGAAGGGGGTCTTCGGTTGTCTCGATGATCCTTTCCCATGAGCGTCTCGATCTTGTAGGAGCTTGAAGCGAAACCATGGCAAAAGCAGCACAGAACAAGGCCCTTGTTGTTGTCGAGTCCCCGGCCAAGGCTCGTACGATCGGCAAGTATCTGGGTAAGGACTACATCGTCAAGGCGTCGCTCGGGCATGTCCAAGACCTGCCGAAGAACGACTTGGCGGTGAATGTCGACGGCGATTTCGAGCCCACCTATGCCGTCATCGAAGGCAAGAAAGGTCTGATCGAAGAGTTGCGCAGGGACGCCCGAAAGTCCTCCGCCATCTATCTCGCCGCTGACCCGGACCGCGAAGGCGAAGCGATTTGTTACCACCTCGCCGAAGTGCTGCAGGGTAAACGCAAAGAAACCCTCAAGATCTACCGCGTTCTGTTCAACGAGATTACCAAGAAGGGTATCGCCAAGGCTTTCGAGCAGCCGGGAACGATCAACCTCAACCGCGTCGACGCGCAACAGGCCCGCCGCGTGCTCGACCGCCTGGTCGGCTATAAGATCTCACCGCTTCTTTGGGATAAAGTGCGCCGCGGCCTCTCCGCCGGTCGCGTGCAGACCGTCGCTCTCCGACTGGCTGTCGAACGCGAGAAAGAAATCAAGGCCTTCGAGAAGAAGGAATATTGGACCATCGAAGCATGCCTGCGTGCCGAGAATCCGCCGCAATTCACCGCCAAGTTCGCCCGCAAGGACGGCAAGAACATCGAAGTCGGCGACGAGAAGTCGTCGAGCGCGATCGTCGCGGCTGTCAACGAAGCCGATTGGGCGGTCGAGTCGGTAACCACCAAGGAACGCAAGCGCAATCCCGTCGCGCCCTTCATCACCTCGACGCTGCAACAAGAGTCCGCGCGAAGGGCGCGTTTCAGCGTGAAGCGCACGATGATGCTGGCACAGCGGCTCTATGAAGGTATTGAGCTGGGCAGCGAAGGGGCGGTCGGTCTGATCACCTACATGAGAACCGACTCGGTCCGCGTCTCCGACGACGCCGTTACCGAGTGCCGAGGCTTCATCCAAAAGCAATACGGCGGCGAGTACTTGCCCCAAGAGCCCAACGCTTATAAGACCAAAAAGAAAGCGCAGGACGCGCACGAGGCGATTCGGCCCACCTCGGTCGAACGAACCCCCGAATTCCTTAAGAAGCACTTGGGCGAAGACGAGTTCAAGGTCTACACCTTGATCTGGAACCGCTTCGTCGCCTCGCAGATGAAGCCCGCCGTCTTCGACCAGACCTCGATCGAAATCGGCGTCGCGGGAAGTGACGAACACAGTTACCTATTTCGGGCCTCGGGATCGGTTCCCAAGTTCGACGGTTTTCGCCGCGTCTACGAAGAAGGCAAAGACCAAAAGGATCAAGAGGACGCCGATCTCAAGACCAAGCTGCCCTTGGTCGAAAAGGGCGACAAGCTTTCGCTGAAGAAACTGCTCCCCGAGCAGCACTTCACCGAACCGCCGCCGCGCTACACCGAAGCCACGCTCGTCAAGGAACTGGAGGCCTGCGGAGTCGGCCGCCCGTCCACCTACGCCGCCATCCTGTCGACGATTCAAGACCGCGAATACGTCAAGAAGACCGGCGGCCGCTTCTTCCCGACCGAACTCGGCATGGTCGTTACCCAGTTGCTGCTCGAAGCCTTCAATGACATTTTCGACGTGGCCTACACGGCGAAGATGGAAGAAGAGCTCGACGACATCGAAGACGGCAAGCGCAGTTGGCGCGAGTCGATCGGCGCGTTCTACGAAAAATTCTCCAAAGACCTCGATAATGCCGCCAAGACCATGACGGACATGAAGAGGATGGAGCGCCCGACCGACCTAACATGCGATAAGTGCTCCAAGCCGATGGTCATTCGCTGGGGCAAGCACGGCAGCTTCATCGCTTGCAGCGGCTATCCCGATTGCACCAACACCCGCGAGCTGACGGTCGATCTGCCCGATGTCGACAGCGCCGACCTTTCGAAGTTGGAAGGCGAGACGGATTACTGCGACAACTGCGGGCGGCCGATGGCCCTCAAGCGCGGACGCTTCGGGATGTTCTACGCCTGCACCGGCTATCCCGATTGCAAGACCACCCGCCAAGTCGGCAAACAAGAGCGCAAGCCCGATACCCCGCTCGACGAGAAATGCCCCCAATGCGACAGCCAAATGGTGCGCAAGACGGGCCGATTCGGCGAGTTCACCGCGTGCAGTGACTACCCCAATTGCCGCTACATCAAACAGGAGACTATCGGGCTGGCCTGCCCCCGCGAGGCTTGCAAAGGCGAAATCGTCCAACGGCGATCCAAGCGCGGCAAGACCTTCTACGGTTGTACCCGTTACCCCGATTGCGATTTCACGGCATGGGCCAAGCCCATCGACATGAAATGCCCCGAATGCGGCAACCCCTACATGGAAGCCAAGAATCTCAAAAGCGGGTCATTTCTGCAATGCCCCAACAGCGAGTGCAAACACAAAATGCCCGCCCTAGAAGAGGTGGCTTCCTAAGCAGCGGCAGAGCCCCGACCGCAAGGGAGGGGTCCGAGCAACGCTCGATGGTAAGCGCAAGATCGGTCCCTCGATCCAGCCGTCCGCACCCCACCGCCGACAGAGTCGAACGCCCTAAATGCCCACGAGCCCTGAAAGGGCGGGAGGAATCTCGGACCCAACCTTATCTGGCCCACGGACACCCATTTTCTGGGCGCTATCATGAAACGGCGGATTCACGGAAACTCGTGGTGAAGACCCATGATCAGAATCCAACGCGTTTACGAGAAATCCGAGCGCAAGGACGGCACGCGCATCCTGGTGGACGGCATTTGGCCGCGCGGGGTGAGCAAAGCTTCCGCCCACCTTGACCTGTGGCTAAAAGAGGTGGCTCCGAGTACGGAACTACGCCGGTGGTTCGGTCATGACCCGGCGCGTTGGGAAGAGTTTCGCTCACGGTATTTCGCCGAACTGGCGGATAAGGAAGACGCGACGGGACAAATCCGCGCGGCTGCGTCGAAGGGAGACGTCACTCTGGTCTACTCGGCCCGCGACGAACGGCACAACAATGCGGTCGCGCTCAAGCAGTACCTTTCCAAAGCGAGGAAGAGGTAGCACTAATCATTCCGCCCCGGCCTCAGCGCGGCCAGCCACGGCATCGGGTGAACTCGCTGAGCCGCGAGCCAACTCAGCAGGAAGAGCAGCACGGATGAGGCAACGGTCGCGTACGCGGCGCCCATCGTTCCCCACTCTTGGATCCACCAGTAGTTGAGCCCGATGTTGACCAAGGCGCTTCCAAACGTCAACCCGCTCAAGATGTACGTCTTCTTCTCGTAGAGGATGTAATTGCCCACCAAAACGTAGAAGCCGTTGAACAGCCCGGCCAACACAATCCAGTTCGCGTAGCGGCGAGACCCGGCGAAGCTTTCGGAAACAAAATACTCGAAGATCAGCGGCATCGAGGCCGACAAGGTCAAGCACACCAAGATGAGAGCTCCAGCGATTAAGTACGACTGGCGCACCAACCGACCGCGATCCTCGGAAGTCGCCGCGCCCAATCGTCGGAAAAGATACGGCGCCCACGCGAGGTTCACCGATGTTCCCACCAGCAGCAACACCGAGCCAACCTGCACGCCGACGGCATACGCTCCGACGGCTTCAATGCCGACCAGCGCAGACAAGAGAAAGCGGTCGCCGAGCGCCATCAGCGCGCCGCCCAGCGAGTGCGGAACCAACAACAGAGAGAACCGGGCAACATCGACGATGTGTTCGCGCCGGATCCGGCGGCTCAGCCAACCGCCTTTGTAGAGCACCCCGAGCCCGATCAACGAAAACACGAAATAGGAGAAGAAAATGCCTTGCGCACGTCCCGGCCAGCCCCACCCAAGAACCATCACCGCCGCCAGAGACAGCGCGATGTTCAGAGTCGCCAATCCCAAGTTGAAACCCGCATAGGCCAACCGTTGGTCGCGGATCTGAAAGAGCTTCAGTACGACATTCGGCACCAGTTGAACCAAGCCGAACGCCGGGATCAAGATGACCCACCAACAGGGAATTCGCGTAGCTCCGGAGATCTGCTCCGCCGCCGCGGCCATTAAGACAGCCGCCAGAGCAGTTGTTGCCAACGGCGCCAACATCGCCGACGAAAGATAGGAGGCCAGTTGGCCCCGTTCGATCCGGAAGTACGCCACGCCCAGCGCGGCATCTACGTTCATCGGCGTGAACGGTAGGACAAACTGTACCAGCGCCTGGAACAACGCAAGGACGCCGTATTCAGCGGGCGTCAAATAGGCCGTGAGAAACGGCAGTAAGAGAAACGGCAGTCCCACCCTGAGCACGTTGGTGACCAGGTAGGTTGAAAACGACTTGAACAGGGCTCCGCTGTCGTTGTCGATCCATGAAGCTATCGGTCGTGTGATCACCCCTACAGCACCGGCCCGCCCGATGCGGCCCTCCAGGCGAGCCGTGTCAGGTTTTTGAGCCGGACATGTCCTCAGCCCACACCACCTTCGAGGCTCCATAAGGAACCCGCCGAATTCACGCAACGCCGCTCATGTCAGGCACCAAATAAGCACCGCCGGGCGAGCGGTCACAGGCGTACGAAGTCCGATCCAGCGGGAGGCTAACTCTTGATCGACCTCAGGCGCCGAGAGCGTTAGCCGATTGGCGGCGAAGCGAGCCGGCCCAAAACATAAGCGAGGAAGCCCGCCGCTCAGGCGCTGCCGGCGGCGAAGCGGTTGCGGAGGGTTTGCGCCAGGTCGTCGACAAGCCCTTCAATCCGATCGCGTACTTTCCCATAAATCTTGTCGGATTTGCCGATCGGGTCCTCAACCGCCCACATTAGATTGAGCCCCTTAAAGCCCGACATTGCTTCGAGAATCGGCAGGCCGCTCATATTCACGACCAGATCGATCGATGAGGACTCGAGTTCGGAAAGCTTCTTGGGGAATTGCCCGTCGAGCGAGACCCCGGCCCGCGCCATCGAGTCGATCGTTTCGGGCTGTACGATCGCCGCCGGATGCACGCCCGCGCTCTCCGCCTCCATCAGATCGTCGTAGCGCGCCCGCGCGAAACCTTCCGCCATCTGACTGCGACAAGAGTTGCCGATACAAACAAAGAGAACACGCGCGGGAATCTGCATGATGGTTCTGTTTTCGGCGTGGCCGTTATTGGTCGGTAGTAGAACAGCGGGGATGTTTGGAGAAATCAGCCTACTTCCTTGATCGGACTTTATCAAGAAAGAATCCATGCACTCGCTGATCGGCACTCAACTCCGGGTGAAACGTCGCGGCCATCCACCGCCCTTGCTCGACCAAGATCGGATCCCCCTCGTCGGCGGCCAACACCGTCACTCCCTCGCCCACGCGCCGAATCTTCGGAGCCCGAATAAAAACCGCTTCCATCGCGCCCGCCGTCGTCCGTTCAACGAACGCCTCCCGCGGCTCGACTCGTCGAATCGAGCTGTCGAGCTGCCGCCCGTAAGCATTGCGCTCGATCGCCATATCGATCAAACCGAGGCTGCGCTGCGTCGGCGAGCTAACTTCCGTCGCCATCAAGATCGCCCCCGCGCAGGTGCCCATAACCGCTCGCCGTGCCGCGAACTCCAGCAGCGGTTCGCTCAGCCTCTCTCGGTCGAGCAGTTTCAGAACCGTCGAACTTTCGCCGCCGGGAAGAATCAACCCCTCGACCAGAGACAACTCCTCGGCATGCCGCACCTCGACCGGCTCGGCCCCGACATGCCGCAGCGCCACCGCATGGGCTTCGAAGTCGCCCTGCAGCGATAGAATGCCGATTTTCATGGAGAGACCCGTCGACCAGCCCTGTTGCGGGCCCGAGACTACCAGCCGCGCGTTTGCAACAGCTCGGCTTCGTCCATCTTGGCTGTGTCGAGCCCGCGCATCGGTTCGCCCAACTCTTCGCAGGCAGCCAACAACTGCTCGGGATCATTGTAGTACGTCACCGCCTTGACGATCGCTCGAGCACGGCGATCCGGATCCTCGGATTTGAAAATGCCCGAGCCCACGAAGGCTGCTTCCGCGCCCAGTTGCATTACGAGCGCGGCGTCGGCCGGTGTTGCGATGCCGCCGGCCGAGAAATTCGGGACGGGCAGTTTGCCGTGTTCAGCAACGTATTGCACCAGCTCGAGCGGCGATTGCAACTCCTTGGCGGCCGTCGGCAGCTCTTCGGCCGACCGCACGGTCAGTTGCTTCATGTCCTTTTGGATCGTTCTCATGTGGCGCACCGCTTCGACAATGTCGCCCGACCCCGCTTCGCCCTTGGTGCGAATCATCGCCGCGCCCTCGCCAATACGGCGCAGAGCCTCGCCAAGGTTGCGCGCGCCGCACACAAAGGGAATCTTGAAGTCTCGCTTGGCGACGTGGTGCGCCTCATCGGCTGGCGTCAGCACTTCGCTCTCATCGATATAGTCAACTTTCAATGCTTCGAGGATGCGGGCTTCGGTGAAATGGCCGATGCGGACCTTTGCCATCACCGGAACGCTGACCGCTTCCATGATCTCGCGAATCTTCGCGATCGAGGCCATCCGCGCCACGCCGCCTTCTTTACGAATATCGGCCGGAACCCGCTCCAGCGCCATCACCGCCGTCGCGCCGGCCTGCTCGGCGATGACGGCCTGCTCGGCATTGGTGACGTCCATGATGACGCCGCCCTTGAGCATCTCCGCCAACCCGACTTTGAGTCGAAAATCGTCGGTTAAATACATCAGCGCTCCTCCAACCCGATCGGAGGTGCAACGGTCCGATTGCCTTCCCGCCGCCCGATCCACTCGTCAGTATACCGATGAGAACGGGGACGCCCGACGATCGGGTTGCCCGCGCGACGTAACACTAAGACCCCAAAACAACGAAACGAAGCCACTCGGCCGCGGGATCACTTCGCTCAAGACCGCCGACTTGTAGCGACCCGCTAAAATGGAATTGTGTCGACGGCGATTATTCAGCAGATTGGGACCGCCCTCAAACACCTGAACTCGAACGAGGTGCGCGCGCTCGCCGATCAACCGCTCACGGTCGGGGTGTTCGCGCTCGATGACGCGTTCTTCAACCACACGGTTTCGTTCCTGATCCCCGACAGCGTCTCGGACGCCAAGGCGCGCGACGCCGGGCGGCATATTCTCCGGCTCACCTCCGAGGAAGACTTCGGGCGCTGCGATTTCGGGTTCGCGGAACCGGGTTTGCCTCATCCGCAGCACTTTTACGCACTCGATCTCTATCACCCCAGCGAAACGATCGAGCGCGTGCTGGACGATCACGAAGACCTGTGGCTTGCCGCCGCGCGCCGGTTGCCGGCGTTTCGCGACCGCGTGATTGAACGCATCATTTGGAAAATCAGCAAGGAAAATGCTCTATTCACCGTGGCCACCGCGCTGCCGAATGTCATTCCCAGCTTGATCAGCCTGCCCTGGGCAGCGGGCGAGTTCGCCTCCGATACCGCGTTTCTGACGATGAATCAGGTTCGCATGGCCTTCCTCATCGCCGCAGCAAGCGACTACGACGTTGGTTATTCCCAGCAACGCATGCAGATCGGTTCGATCGTCGCGGCGGCTTTCGGGTGGCGGGCGGCGGCCCGGGAATTGGTCTCGAAGATTCCCGCCGGCGGCGGCCTGATCTCGAAAGGCCTCATCTCCCTCGCCGGAACCTACGTCGTCGGCAAGGGGCTCGATCATTTCTTCCGCATCGGGCGTAAACTGAGCCGCGACGAAAAGAGGCGTCTTTATTCCGAGGCCTATGAGCGCGGCCGCGACGTCGTCGGCGGAATGGTGCAGCGCTTGACGGGGCGGGTGGAAGCCGCCGGAAACGCCTAACGGCGCGAAGGGCCGTGAAGAACCGAGTTTCCATGCCGAAACCAGGTGAGGCGGGTATCCTTGCCCGTCTCGGGTCAACCTGTTATTTCCACATCGTTGTCGCGCTGCTGATCACCGCCGTTGGCGCCGCGGGCGCTTCGGAGACCGTTGTCGCGCGCGGGCGTTTACAGGCCGACCCGGGCCGGGCACCGGCCGAGGACTCACCGCTCACTTTGCTCGGCGCCGGCGATCAGAAAACCACGCTTTTCGGTGACCTCTTCTCCGAGGGGCAGCTTCGGGATCCTCGCCTGGCGGGGCGCGAATGGGAGTTTGAAGGCTCCTTCGCCGCCGACGGCCGTTTTGAAATCCGCAAGCTCTTCACGATAAAGCAAGGCCGGCGTCACCGCGTAACGTACTACTGCGAAATTTGCCATATCTACACGCACGAACCTGGCCGCTGCATGTGCTGCCAGGAAGAAACCGAGCTCCAAGAGACTCCCGAGCCATGACATCCGGCGGGGTCTCCGCCCCCTGCATTGTTCTCGGCGTCCTTATTCACATGACCGCCTCCGCCCAGCCCTACACCGCAACCAGAGCCGTCTCGGAAGGCGTCGAGATCGTCCGCCTCGCCGACCGGGCCGCCGACACCGCGGTCTCCATCGCGCCTTCGATCGGCAACATCGCCTACCGCATGGATGTCGCGGGCAAGAACATTTTCTGGTTTCCCCATGAATCGGTCGGCGCTTTCGCCGCGGACCCCAAACTATCCGGCAATCCGTTCCTCGCGCCCTGGGCCAATCGCCTCGATCAACACGCCTTCCATAGCGGGGGAAAAAGGTACCGACTCAACCCGGATCTGGGCAACTACGGCACCGACCCGGCGGGCCAACCGATCCACGGTCTGCTTCTTTTCGCCTCGGAGTGGGAAGTGACCTCGGTCCGCGCGGACGGCGAAAGCGCTTCGGTGACCAGCCGCCTCGAGTTCACGCGCTACGCCGACCGGACGGCCCAATTCCCGTTCGCTCACACCATCGAGATGACCTACCGTCTCAGCGGCGGATCCCTCGAAGTCGCCACCCGCATCGAGAATACTGGTGCCCAAACGATGCCTGTTTCCATCGGCTACCACCCCTACTTTCAGCTCGACGATGCCCCGCGCGACGAATGGGAAGTTCGTCTCGCCGCCGAGTATGTCTGGACTTTGAGCGACAAGCTCATCCCAACCGGCGAAACGAAGCCGATTCCCGACGTGCTCGGCGATCCGGCCGCTCTATCTCTCGAGGGGCTGTTCCTCGATCACGTCTTCGGCGGCCTCGTGCGCGACAACCGGGACCGAGCGACTTTTTCCGTGCGCGGCGCCAAGCAACAAATCGATGTCGTCTATGGACCTCGTTACCAAGCCGCTGTCGTCTACGCACCGACCGGCGAGGGGCAAGACTTCATATGCTTCGAGCCGATGAGCGGCATCACCAATGCCTTCAATCTGGCCCATCAGGGAATTTACAAAGAGCTCCAAATCATCGCCCCGGGCGCAACCTGGCAAGAGAGCTACTGGATCACCCCGAGCGGATTTCAGTAAGTGTTTTCTCACTACACAGTGAGAAATTCCGGTAGGAATCCGGCCCCCGGCGGGGCGGATGAATCGGTGCCGGTTGCCAATCGCGGCCATGGAACAAAGAGAGTTCGATTTACGGTATCCACCCGATTAGTCTTGGACACCCGGTTCGGGCAGAATACCCCCAGCGGATCCTGAATCAATCCGGATTCTCAGACCTAATGCCTTCGGGAACATTTACGGGTGATATCGCTGTTCGCGGGCGACGTTTCGCGCATCTGGCGACGGTGCGTTTGACCCTCTCGCTGGCCTACCTGATCCTCGAGCTCGCCCGTGCGCCTGAAGACCTGATCTCCTTCAAGACGCTTCTCTCCGTTGCCTTCGCCGCGTACGCGATCTTGATCGTGGTCTATCGTTCGCAGGTGAGAATCCGCAGTTCGGCGCTGTCGATTCAGTTCGGCGATCTGCTGTTCACGGTTCTTCTCGTGCTGATGGCGAAGCCCGGGGACGCGGCCCTGCCCTTGCTGCTTTTCTACTTCGTACTGGCCGAGAGTTCCTTGCTCCACAGCGGTCGCGAGGTTCTGCTGGTCACCGCCGTCATCCTCGTGTTCTACACCGGCTGGATGACCAGCGGCGAGGCCCAGGTATTTCAGTTTTCCTACGGCTCGTTCATGTTCTTGCTGGTCGTGGCGGGCGTCCTGGCCTACTATTTCTCTGATCAGGCTCACCGAGTGGAGGCCGGCATCGGAGCCGGCCTGCGCCGTGCCGCCGGGCAGTCCGAACAGGATTTAGTGCGCGCCGTGGAAGAGGCCTTGGAGGATCTCAGGACTTGGCGAAAGTGCTCCCGCGCCATGCTGGCCTTCTGGGACGACACGCTTGAATATCACGCTGTTTGTCAAACTCCCGCAGAGCGCGATGCTACCGGCGCCCCCCCTACGCGGTTTGACTCGGGCCGGGAATGGAACTGCCTGCGCGCCAATCGACTCGACTTCTACGCCAACGACCTCTCGCTCGTCGACTCGGAGGGAAAACCCGTTCCGCGTGATTTCGATCTGCACCCCTACGTCATCCAAAAATTCGAAACCTACAACGCGATCGGATGCGCGCTGCTCGACGGCAACAAGCCGATCGGCCGGCTACTGTTGTTTAACAGTGTTTCCGCCGTCGGCCGCGGAGATTGGAGGAAGGTTCGCGGCGTCAGCCGTCATTTTCGCGACATCGTTCGCCACCTTCTGGTCGTCAAACACACCGAACAGGATGCCTACGAGCGTGAGCGCGGACGCATCGCCCAAGATCTCCACGACGGCCCTTTGCAAAGCATCATCAGTTTCGAGATGCGACTCGAGATCATTCGCAAGCTGCTCCAACGCGACGCGGAGACCGCCTCCCGAGACTTGTCTTCCTTGCAGAAGTTCTCCCGAGATCTAGTTTCCGAGATGCGGACCTTTGTCCATGGTATGCGCCCGCTCGAAGCGGCCGATTCATCGCTATTGGTGGCCGGTCGCCGACTTGTCGACGGCTTCCAACGGGAAAGCAATATCGCGGTAACGTTTGTGGGAAGCGAAAACGGCAACTTGGCCGTGCCCGGCAAACTCGGCGTCGAGATTCTCCAAATCGTGCGCGAGGCCTTGCACAATGTCTACAAACACGCCCAGGCGACTCGCGTCTTGTTGTCGCTCGAAAAACACGGCGGCGACCTCCGCATTTCGGTCGACGATAACGGCTTGGGGTTTTCGTTCGTGGGCAAGTATACGCTCGACGAACTCGAGTTGCTGCGGATCGGACCACGCAGCATCAAGCAAAGGATTCGCACCCTGGGCGGAGATTTGACCCTGGAGTCGAACCCCGGCCGCGGTTCCAATATCCGTGCCTCGGTGCCCTTGTTCTAGCCTGGGCCGCCAGGGCTAAGAAGGACTTCCCCGCGGGCCTTTACCTGTATCGCTCGCATGGCACGGGACGTTCACATTCATGTCGCACACCCTCTAGTGCCACAACCGCATGAAAAAATGGGGGACAGTCCACTTCGCGCCAAACGAAAATATGGATTCAATGGAACTTATTCGGTCGGCGCTCGGTACAGTCCCCAATTTTTCACAGCCCAGTGGCGATGCGGCTCTGGTTGGCGGTGGTTTCCTCCGCAATGGCGGATCGAAGCCTTCTCAACAAGCCTCCGAGCACTCTCAGGCGCGGGCAGATGGTCTCGTCCTGGAGAAGAGTCGCCACCCTCAAGCCGGGACGAGGCTGGGGCGATTTGCGGGTCGTTTCGCATAGTGTTGGCATGGCCGTTGCCGTTGGGTCTTTCAAAGTTCGATGGGACTTCGCGGGGCTGTAGGGCTCCACCAAAATTTCGAGGACGGCCGAGGCCTAAAACCCACCCACCGTAGAGTGGTGGCTCCCCGACGGTCAACTTGCCGCAGGGCCGCCGCTCTGCTACTCTAAGAATCTCTACTAAATCGATAGGAAATAGGAGATTGACCCTCCATGTTGGTATCCGCTGAGAGAGCTTCGGCTCTTCTTGAAAACAATCCACCCAAAATCACGGCGACGTTTCGCCAATTGAGCGATCTCTTCTTGCTTTCGGAGGGCGGCTATCACCCGGTCAAACGTTTCTTGCCCGGCACGGAAGTGTCTCATGTTGCTGAAAAAATGCACCTTACGACGGGAGAGCCGTGGAGCATCCCGATCGTCTTCCCAATCAGCGCCGAGCAGGCCAAGCAGCTACGCCAAGCCGAACGCGTCATTTTGATGGATGGCGACACGCCGGCGGGCGCGCTGCACATCGAAGACGTTTTTGAAATCGACAAATCTCAATACGCTCGCAACATCTTCCGCACCGAGGACGCCGCGCACCCGGGCGTGGCTTGGCTTGCGGAGGCTGGTGAGTACAGCCTGGCGGGAGAAGTCGAGACGTTTCCCGACTGGCAGTTTCATATTCCCGGCGGTTTGCCTTTTTCCCCCAGTGCGGTGCGAGCCACGATCGAGGAAAAGGGATGGAAGAAGATCGTCGGCTTTCAGACCCGCAATCCAATCCATCGGGCGCACGAGTTCGTAACGAAGATTGCTCTGGAGACCGCCGATGGGCTCGTCGTTCATCCGCTACTGGGAGAAACCAAGGCCGATGACACGCCGGCGGAAGTTCGCCTGGCCTGCTATCACGCACTGATCGACAACTACTACTCGCCCGACCACACGCTGCTGGCCGGCTTCCCGGCGTGGATGCGCTATGCCGGGCCGCGCGAGGCCGTCTTTCACGCCCAAGTCCGCAAGAACTACGGCATTACGCACTTCATCGTGGGCCGGGATCACGCCGGGGTGGGCAACTACTACGGTCCTTTCGACGCCCAGCAGATCTTCTTGGAGTTCGGGCGCGACGAACTGGGGATCGAGCCGCTCTTCTTTAACTTTGTCCATTACTGCAAGGCCTGCGGCGGCATGACGTCGCCGAAGAGCTGTCCGCATGACAAGGAAAACTATGTTCACTTGAGCGGCACGGCGGTTCGCGCCATGCTCAAGGAAGGCAAGTTGCCGCCGCCGGAATTCACCCGGCCCGAGGTGGCGAAGATTCTCTTGGAGGCATCGAGCTGACGATGGCCCAGGCGGCGAAGCTGCTGGATAACGTCCCGCCGGAAAACGCTCCGGCCGAGGAAATCCTCGCCTGGGGGATGAAGCAGTTCGGGGAACGTTTCGGCATCTGCACGAGCTTCCAACTGGGCGGCATGGTCATTATCGACATGGCAGTGCGGCTCGACTTGGGCAAGTTCCAACTGTTCACGATCGACACGGGAAGGCTGCCCGAGGCGACCCACGAGATCATCGAACGGACGCGGGGGCGTTACGGGATTCCGGTGGAAGTACTTTATCCCGACACGCTCGAGACGACCACGATGGTGAGCGGGCACGGGCCGAACTTGTTTTACGAGTCGGTGGAAAATCGTCGCTTGTGCTGTGAAGTTCGTAAGGTGCGGCCGCTGCGAAGAAAGCTGAGGCAGCTTGACGCTTGGGCCGTGGGGCTGCGGCGGGGACAGGCGGAAAGCCGCGAGGACGTCAAGAAAGTCGAAATCGACGAGAAGCACGGTGGGATCTACAAGTTGTCGCCACTGGCTGACTGGTCCGAACAGCAGATCGAGGAATATGTTCGCCGCTACGATGTTCCCAAGCACCGGCTGTTCTCCGAGGGGTATACAAGCATCGGTTGCGCTCCGTGCACACGGGCGAACTTTGACGGAGAGAACATCCGCGCCGGGCGTTGGTGGTGGGAAGAAGAAGGCGACAAGGAGTGCGGCATCCACTTCAACGCGGACGGAACGGTGGCCCGCAAACTCGACGCGAATCTACGGGAGTTGCTCCGCAAAGCCGGGGAGTAGGGCGTCCTCTCGACTTAATCTGAAGGTTGGGCCGGCGAGGTCCGACGGTTTCCCGACAACGCTCGGTTGCGGCACCGGCATTCTTGAAGAAGGAAGAATTGAACATGACTCATAAAGGTTTCACACTCTGGTTCACGGGTCTTTCCGGCTCCGGGAAGACGACGGTTTCCGAGATCTTGGAAAAGCGTCTGCGCGAGGGCAGCGCCAAAGTAGAGGTTCTCGACGGCGACATCGTTCGCACGAATCTTTCGAAGGGGCTCGGTTTCAGCAAGGAAGACCGTGACACGAACATCAAACGTATCGGGTTCGTCGCCGAGCTGCTTTCGCGCAACGGCGTGATCGCCGTCACGGCGGCCATTTCTCCCTATCGCGAAGTACGTGACTTCGTACGCGAGCGGATTGACAATTTCGTCGAAGTGTACGCTTATTGCCCTTTGGAGACCTTGGTGGAACGCGACGTCAAGGGCCTTTACAAGAAAGCCCTGGCCGGGGAGATCAAGAACTTCACGGGTGTTTCGGACCCCTACGAAGCGCCGGAAAACGCCGAAATCGTTTTTGATTCCAGCAAGGAAACTCCTGACGAAAGCGCCGAGAAAATTTGGGCTAAACTAGTAGACCTCGATCTTTTGTCGCCTAATGGTTGATCTGCATGCTCACACTGACCGCTCCGACGGCTCTCTGACGCCCGAGCAACTCGTCGATTTGGCTTGCGAAAAGGGCCTCAAAGCCCTTTCGATCACCGACCACGACAGTCTGGAAGGTTACGACGCGGCGGTGGAGTATGCCGCCGGCCGCGGTCTTGATTTGGTCTGTGGCGTGGAATTGAGCACGAGCCTGCATGGGCGGGCGATTCACGTTCTCGGCTATTTCTTGGATCAACCGCCGGGCAAAGCTTTTCGCGAACATCTCGATTGCGTGCAACAGGGGCGCCGCGAACGCAACCAGCGACTCACAGCGAGATTGCGCGAATTAGGCCTGAGTATCCGGTTGGAAGACGCCGAGGCGTTGGGCCGCGCGCAAACCGGGCGTCCGCATTTCGCGCAGGTTCTTGTCAACAAAGGCTACGTGCCGAATTACCGCGAGGCCTTCGACCGCTATTTAGACGAAAGCCAACCGGGGTACGTCGAGCGCCGCGATCCTTCGGTGGAAAACGTGTTGCGCTGGATTCGCGAGGCCGGCGGCCTATCCTCCTGGGCGCACCCGATGCGTTTCGTGGAGCAGGAAGGGCGTCCGGCCGAAGAGCTTTTCTCGGAATTGGCTGAGAAAGGGTTGGACGCGGTGGAGGCTTTTCACGGGGACCATACGCCGGAACAACGCGAGCTGCTGTACCGGGCGGCGGTTTCGGTCGGCCTGAAAGTGACGGGCGGGAGTGACTTTCACGGCGAGGAGAAGTCGAAGACGCCGCTGGGAGCGCTGAACCTGCCTTTGTCCCTGCTTGCGAATCTACGGCCGGCTACATGACCGCCATCTACGCCGGTTTGAGGACTTCACCCGCGATCGGTAGTGACCGCACGCGAACGCCAATCGCGTCGTAGACGGCGTTGGCGATTGCCGGAGCAACCGTGATGATAGGTGTCTCGCCCCCGCCGACCGAAGGCAGATCCTTGCGATCCAACAGGATTGTCTCTATAGGGGGGATGTCTTTGAAACGAGGCACGCGGTAGTCAGCAAAGCTGCCGTTGAGCAAACGACCGTTTTCGAAACGGATCTGCTCGGTCAAGGCGCCGCCCAGCCCTTGAATGATCGATCCTTCGACTTGCGCCTTCAAGTTACGCGAGTTCTGGACGGCGCCGCATTCGAAAGCCTCGACAAGACGCAGCACTCGGACATTTCCCCGTCGTTCGTCCACCTCGACCTCGACGCATGTCGCGACATAGGAACCTTTCTCGAAACCACCGGCAATCCCTACGCCCACGCCTGGTTTTCGACCGCGCTTTGCCCGCGGTCCGAAACGCTCGGCGGCGGTGCGCAGGACCGCTTCCATCCGCGAATCCTCCAGGTTTCGCAGCCGAAATTCCAACGGTTCGAGATTCGCCGCCGCGGCCAGTTCATCCATGAAAGCTTCCCGAACATGGTTGTTCGTCGTGGCGGCGATTCCGCGATAGGAGCCTTCGCGCAACGGCGACTGAGACGGGAAGTATTGGGTGACGGTATTGGGGATATTGTACGGTGACTCAATCCCCGCCGTTCCCGCATTGTAATTCGTAAATTCCCAAGCCGTAATGGCACCGCCGCGGTCGATTCCGGCGCGAACCTCAAACAGACCGGCGGGCCGGAAATAAGCCCACGCGAACTCTTCTCCCCGCGTCCAGCGCAGGGAAACCGGGCGTCCCGTTTCCTTGGCCAACCGCGCGGCTTCGATTGCTGTCTCGCCGGTATGCTTGCCTCCGAAACCTCCGCCTGTGTCGGGAACGATAACGCGGACCTTGTCGGCGGCAAGCCGGAAGGCCTCGACCAACTGTTGATGGACGCCGTTGGGTCGCTGAGTGCCGGTCCAAACCGTGAGTTTGCCGTCTTTCCATTCCGCGACGGCGGCACGTGGCTCCATGGGGGCGTGTTGGATATAGGGAATCCGATAGGTCGCCGTCAGCGTTTGTGTCGCGGCCGAAAAACCTTCCTCGACCGAGCCCTTGGTTCGACGACGCGGTCCGCGTCTTCCGGTCCCCTCCTTCACGGCGTGCTCTTTGAGGTGGGAAAACAGTTCTTGGCTTGAAGGGTGATCGGCGGTGTTCCATTGGGCGGTTTGAGCAACGGCTTCGAGTGCCTGCCGGGCTCCGTGGGACGTGGGCGCGGCACAGCCCACGAAGTCTCCGTCACGCACGGCGATTACGCCGTTCACCTTGCGGCGGGCGACGGAAAGATCGATCTTTGAGAGCGTAGCCCCATAGGAAGGCGCGCGAAGAACCTTGCCATAGAGCATGCCGGGGCGGACTATGTCGGAAGGAAAACGGTGCGCGCCGGTCACAATGTCGCGACCGTCAACGCGCGGGACCGATTGTCCCAACACTGCCCAATTCTCGACGCGAGTGAGAGAAACATCCTCCGGCGCGGACTCAGCGAGCATGGTGGTGAGTTGCTCGGACTCGGCAAGATCGCCGTAGGTGAGTTTCCGGGTATCGCCGGGAAGCGATACAACGCCGTCGCTCACTCGCAACCGCTCGATATCCACACTCCAGCTCTCGGAGGCCGCGCGCAGGAGAGCCTCGCGGGCCGCCGCGGCGGCCTTGCGCACGGCCGGCACGGTCCGAGGAGTCGTGCGACTTCCCGCGGTCGCACCGTCATCCGGCACGCGGTCGGTATCCGCCATGATCAGGCGCAACGAGTCAATCTGAACACGCATTTCCTCGGCGGCGGCCTGCATCAGCTGAGTGCGAGACCCTTGACCGACCTCGACTTTGCCGGTCATGACCGTGATCACGCCGTCATTGGCGATGTGAAGTCGGCTCGGCGCGGCGTCACCTCCCGCCGCGGCGCCTTGTTGACGGCAGGCAACCGCTCCCGAGACGGTGATCAGCAATCCGGCGCCGGCGGCGCCGAGAAACTCCCGGCGGTCAACCTCGAATCGATAAGGAGGCCCTTCCGTGAGTTCGTAGCGTTCGGGCTCGTGGAGGTCTTCGGTCTCGGGCCGGGTCGTCATACGGTTTCTCCCCGTCTATCTCGAGGGCCGGCCTTTCCGGGCGGCCAGACGAACAGCCGCCATGATGTTTCGATAGCCGCAACAACGGCAGAGGTTGCCGTTGAGAGCTTCCTTGGTTTCTTGGTCGCTAGGGTTCGGGTTGCCCTTGAGCAAAACGGCGACGGTCAGGATCATCCCCGGAACACAATACCCGCATTGCATCGCGCCGGCTTCCAGAAAAGCTTGTTGTACCGGGTGCAGCCGGTCGGCGGCCGCGAGTCCCTCGATCGTGGTGATCCGTTTGCCGGCGGCCGCGGCAGTCGGCGTCAGACAGGAGGTCACCGGACGCCCATCGAGCAAGACCGTGCATGCCCGACATTGTCCTTCGCCGCAACCGTACTTGGTGCCGGTGAGTTGAAAGTCCTCGCGTAGAACCTCGAGCAGAGGTCGTTGGGGATCGGTCTCGGTGGACCTCTCTTGTCCGTTGATCGTCAGTCGAATCGTGTCGGCCAAGTTCCTCTTCCTCTCCGTTGTCCGGACCCGCCTCGCAATGCTACGCCTATCATACATTCCGGCGGAGAACCGAAAGACTGCCCTGAAGGAAACGACGGCCGCCGCGTTTGCGGACACTTTTTTTCGATTCCATGAACTTTCCTCTGGGGCCGCTCGTTTCTCTAGGTACGAGGACGTGGTAGAAAGATGATGTCCGAAGCGACACTGGATAGCTGGAGCGGATGGTGGGCGGCCGACCCCGGCCGCGCCGCCGAACAAAGGGCGGCCGAAGCGCGGATGAGCCAAGACGCCGATTTAGTCGAGCGCTGCCGTCACGGCGACCGCGGTGCGTGGGAGCACCTAGTGCGATCGCACACGCGGTTGGTCTATAGCGCCTGCTATCGGTTCACGAATCATTCCGAGGAATCAAACGATCTCACGCAAGAAGTCTTCTTGCGGGTCTTCCGCAGCCTGCACACCTACGATGCTCGCGCGGGCCGATTCCGCACCTGGCTGCTGCGCCTGACGCGAAACTTGCTGATCGACAACTACCGGCGCACGAAAAAGCACCGCGTGCTCGATTCCATTGAGGATCAAATCTTGGTGCTTGAAGCGACGGCGTCATCGGGTGGGCAAGCCGATCAGACGCTTCGTGGACGCGAGACGAGCGAGATATTGCAATCGGGCTTACAGCGTCTGTCCCCGGAGCTGCGCGAGGCCGTGATTTTGCGCGACCTCGAGGAAATGGAGTATAAGGAAATCGCGCAGGTGCTGCGCATTCCGGAAGGTACCGTGAAGTCCCGCATCAATCGTGGCCGCTCGGAGCTCGGCAAACAGCTTCGCACCCTGGGGGTACGCCCATGAAGTGCCGTGATTTCGACCGCGTCTTGTGCGACTATCTCGACGGGACGGCGGATTTCGAACAGCGCCGCGGGATTGAGCATCATCGCGCCGAATGCGGTGCTTGCGGCGACAAACTGGCCGACGCCGAGCTAGCCCTAGGCTTGCTGCAAGACGCCCCCAAGGTCGACCCTCCCGCCGAGTTGGTCGATGCCATTCTTCACGGCACTCTCGTTGCGGGCGCGCCGGTGGCGGCCGGCGGACTGGCGGGGGTATTCGGCTTCTTGCGACCGTTCATCCATCCCTTGATGCAGCCGCGTCTGGCGATGAGTGTGGCGATGACGCTTTTGTGGCTGTCGATGATGACTTTCCACGGTCGAGGTGCTTGGGAGCGTCTGGGTGCACAAGAGGGCGGGTCGGCGGTCTTGGCGGCCGGCGTCGCCGACGGACTCGACCGAGCTTGGGAAACCGGACTGGAGCTTTATGAAACAACCGTAATGCTCTATCGGCTGCAAACCGAATTCGGGGATGGCGAAATGTACATCACCGACCCGGCGGCGGCGCCGGCTCGGCTTCCCGCCGGGGAGCGCGACAAGAAGGACGGCGCGGATGCGCCAATGGGAGAGGTTCCGTGAACTGCGCAACACACGAAGAAACCCCGGCCGCGGGCTTTTGCCGCAATTGCGGCCGAGCCGTCTGCGAGGAGTGTCGCAAAGACCGCCTCGGCGTGCCCCATTGTCCGGCCTGCGACGAAAAGCTGGAAGCGCTCGAGCAGCCGACCGTGGGTTTCACCTCCGACACGACACACAAAGAGCCGGCATCCCCTCAAGCGACGGCGAGCAACGAGGACGCTCGGCGGCGGGCGGAGAATTTCGGACAACCGAGCTATCAGGAGGAAGGTCCGCTTCCGGTCTTGGCTTTCATCCTGGGCTTCATTCCGGGCGTGGGAGCCGTCTATAACGGCCAGTATGCCAAGGGAGTCGTTCACGCGTTATTGTGGGGCGGACTGCTGGGCGCCGCCATCACCAGCGGACAAGCCGATCAACCAGGCGGCGTGGCCGTGTTCGTCGTCTTGCTGGCGCTCACAAGCCTATATATGCCGATTGAGGCGGTGCAGACCGCGCGGGCTCTGCGGCGTGGCGAGGAACTCGATGACATGTCGGGGCTCTTAGGTACTTCTTCGCCCGTGGGCGGCGTCGTGCTGATCGTTCTCGGCGTTGTCTTTCTGCTGCATTCGTTGGGGTATTGGCGGCTCGCGGATGTCGTTCGCTTTTGGCCCTTGGCCCTGATCGCTCTCGGCGGCCACATCCTCTACCGAAGAGTCAAGGAGCAATCGGCGGCTCGGCAAGCGGAGAACGTTTCGTCGGCACCATGGCCGAGCATCAAGCCCGATCCGTCGACGGATGGAACCTCGCACGAAGAGCAACCGGCCGCCGCGGACGCCTCGGACTTGCCCGACGAAGCCCGGCCCGGAGAGACGGCTTCGGCGGGTTAGCCCCGACGAGCGAGTGAGAAACACCATGGCTTCCCCTGCCGGTGCTCGTGAAACGATCGGTGCGGTCGGTCGTCCGCTGACGCTCATCGTGCTCGGGGCGATGTTTCTTTACGAATACTCGGGCGGTTACGCGGTCAGCCAAACCTGGCCGCTGATCATCATCCTTCTGGGGCTGATTCTTGTGTTTCAGAGCCTCACGGCCCCTACCGGCTCTACCCCTCGGCTTTTACCCGAACCTCGCCGTAAGTCGCTATTCGGTCCGATCCTCTTGATTGGAATCGGAGCCGCCCTATTGGCGAAAAATCTGGCCCCGAACATCTTGCTGCGAGCTTGGTTCGCCGCATATTGGCCGTGGATCTTGATCGCCTGGGGCGGTTTCCGGTTAGTGGAAGTGCTCGTCCATCGTGGCATCGGCCGCCCGTCGCCGCGCGGATTGGGTTTCGGCGCGGTCGTGTCAGTGCTCTTACTGGCGGCTGCGGGAACGGCGGCGCGGCATGACACCGAGCGCTCTTTCGACCTGGGTATCGAGGCGCGCGGATTCGGGATTTTTGAGCCGTCGGTGGAACTGGCGGTCGATCACTCCTCCGCAATCGAGCCGGGCACGACGGTTGTTTTAGACAACCTGCGCGGCACGATCCGAGTCACCGGCGTCGAGGGGCCGCGGTTGCGGATTCACGGCAGCGCCGAGCTTTGGGGCCGCGGTGACGACGACGCGCCCGCGCCGTTGATCGAGATCGAGCATCGAGGGACCGAGGCCTGGGTGAAAACGAGCGAGGCCACGCAGATCGATTCTCGCGACATTCGCTACGACGTTGAAATCGGGCTGCCGGCGCACGCCGGCTTGCGTTCCAATAGCGCCCGCGCCCATCTGGTGGTCGAAGACGTCGCCAAAGCGGTCGAGATCCGTGCCGGACGCGGCAAAATCGCTTTGCGACGCATCGGCGGGCCGGTGCGTGTTGACGCCGGGAGGGCGCGGCACATCGAAGCAGAGCGACTGGCCTCGAGTTTCTCGCTGGAGGGCAATGCAAGCAGCCTCGATTTACAGTCGGTCGCGGGGGATGTTGACATCCGCGGCGAGTTGTTTGGGACGGTTCGCCTAGCCGCGGTGGAGGGCTCGGCGCGGGTGCGCACGCGCTACGGAGAGTTGGAGGCCGGGGCGATTCCCGGGCAAGTCGAGATCAAGGTGCGCTCGGTCTCCGGCTCGGGATTTGACGGCGGGGTGCGACTTCAAAGCGACCGTTGGCGGCGGGTGCGTCTGGAAAAGCTGCGCGGCAAAACGGAAATACGAGGCCGACGCATGGATGTCGAACTTTCGGTCGGCGAGGAGTTCGACGAGATTCGAGCCGAAGTGGACAAGGGCGACATTCGATTGCAGCTTCCTCGAAAGGCTCGGTTCACCGTGGATGCGCGGACCGAAAGGGGAAGAGTGCGTAATTTCCTGGGACCTACAGTGCGGACCGCGCGACAAGGAAGTTCGGCGACGCTGGCGGGGGGGCCGGGTGATGGTCCACGGATTCAACTTCAGACCGGCCGCGGAACGATCGTGATTGAGCCGTTGGGGACGGGTCCCGGCGTCGAATGGGATGAAGACGAGGAGAACGAGACAATCCGAGGGACGCGGATTGTGCTGGAAGAATTGCGAGAGTGCTTGCCGCGGGCAATACGGCAATGGGTGGCGTCGTTGGCGTTGCCGGCAGTGCGGTAAGCTGAGCCGCGATCACGGCACCCTGTCCGGTTTGCTGATTATACGTCCACTTGATTGAGACTAACGGCCGGTGCCCGGCGTGGTGTAGTAGACTACCTCTCGTCCATGGGACTCATTCGCGTTGGAATAGTACTGTCTGTCGCCACATCGCTGCTCGGCTGTGGGCTTCAGGCGGAGAAGAAACGCGACCACCGGGTACACCAGTACCACTTCGGCGCGATCTCGATCCCGCCAGCGTCCGCGGATGAACCGGCGGCAGGGAATCTGTCTCTCGATCGGGCGATCGCCTATGTGGAAGATGGAGCCAAGGCCCAGTGATGGCACTGGCGGTGACTGGTTCCGTGCCGACTGATTGATGAAGTTCGCTACGACGTTGTCCTATAGACGTCGTCTCAGTTCGGGCACTAAGGGGACTCAGATGCAAGTTTTCCCGTCCTGTGCTTGCCATGACAGCTTGTCGAGATACCATCGCCGCCGCAGCCGCGTGACTCTTTGTCCGGCAGGTTCGTTGAGGGTACCGAGAGGCTCCTTCAATAGCCCCTTGGGTTCCTCATCTTTCGAGGACCACGGGAAAAAATGGGGGACAGTGTGGAGTGCGGGCGGAAAACGAGGCCGCTGAAGGAGGGACAAACTACCCTCGAATGGAGAGGAGGATGGAATGTCCCGAAGAAGATTCACGAAGGAATTCAAAGTGGCGGCCGCGCAACGGCTGCTGGCGGGGGCGTCGGGTTCGGCGCTGGCCCGCGAGCTCGACGTCAAGCGTGGCAAACTCTACGAGTGGACGGCGCAACTGGAGCGCTACGGCGATGACGCCTTTCCCGGTCCCGGCCGACGGCCCGGCGGACAAGCGCGCGTCGAAGGCGGCCGCGAAGACGAAGCGCGCGTCGCGGCGCTGGAGCGCAAAATCGGTCAACAAGCCCTGGAGATCGATTTTTTGCGGCAAGCCTTGCAACGTGTCGACGATCTACGCCCCAAAACTCTCGTCAGTGGCGGCGGCGGATCGGCGAACTCATCCGATCCGCGGCGTGGCAAGGCAAACTGAGCCAACGCACGATGTGCCGACTCGGCGGACTCTCTCGCGCCGGCTTGTATCGCAAGCCGCGGCGCGAGAGCGAGTGGGCAATGAAGCTGCGCGACGCGCTACACCAAGCAGCGCTCGAAAACCCGTTCCACGGCTATCGACGACTGACCAAACAGCTGCAACGACGCGGCTGGAAAGTCGGCGAAACCAGGATCCGGCGCCTGCTGCGCGAAGACAATCTCTTGCGCTTGCGCAAGCGGCGCGTAAAGAAAACGACCGGTTCCAGGCATGGTTTACGCGTCTATCCCCATCTCGCGCGCGATGTCACGCCGACGGGTCCGGATCAGCTCTGGGCGGCCGATATCACCTACGTTCGTTTGGTGTACGAGTTTGTTTACGCGGCGGTGATCTTAGACTTGTTCTCTCGTCGCGTGGTGGGTTGGGCGGTGGGTCCGAGCTTAGAGACCGGGCTGCCGTTGGCGGCGCTGGAACAAGCGTTGACCGAGCGGCGACCGCAAGCGGGATTGATTCATCATTCCGACCAGGGAACGCAGTACGCGTCGAACCAGTACGTCGACAAGCTGCGCGAAAACGACGTGAGCATCTCGATGAGCCGCAAGGGCAATCCCTACGACAACGCCTTCGCGGAGAGCTTCATGAAGACGCTGAAAACCGAGGAGGTCGATTGCAACGAATACGCGACGTTGGCCGAAGCGCAGGCGGAGATCGGCGGTTTTATCGAGACGGTGTACAATCGCAAGCGACTACACTCGGCGTTGGGTTATGTGCGGCCGGTGGAGTTCGAAGAGGCGTTCGCGGCCGGCATGACGGCGGCTTGAGGCCGCCGGAGTTTTCCAGGCATGGGCGGATCTACCGATCCGATGGGGTGTCGGGCGAGGCGGGATGCGGCGAAGGGGCCGCACCCCGCACCCATCGTTTCGATGAGTCCGCGGCCGGGTATTCCTTGGCGGGTTGCGCTCCCGCAGTGCCCGCTTCCGCTTCCCCGGTTAGGCTCAGGATGCGACGAAACCGCCGTGAAGGCAACCCTTTTGCAGCGAACGGCAACCTGCCCCTTCTTTCGCGGTCTCACAAAACGCCCGCACTCCATTCTTTGGCAAGGATCCTTTATTTGAGTTGGGCCATTCGCCGTGCGGGAAGGCTGTTAAGACGTTGATATGGGAACACCTGGCCGACAATCCTCGTCCTTAGGATGGCGGTCTGCGTCAAATAGGGTTCCGAGTTCGGGAGCTGTGTCCCCGATCTCGCCGATCTTCCCGTCGGCTGAAGTGCCAGCTCGTCGCAGAGCTTCGAAACCGGCTCGTTGTCTATCAAACGCGGCCTCAGAACGGCGACCTTCTCTTCGGCGGTGTAGTGCTTTCGTGCTTTCCCATGCGTCCTCTCCGTTAGCTTAACGGCGGAACGCTTTTCTCCTGCTCCAGCTGAGGCAGGACAATGATTGTGTATCCTAATCGGGAGGGACAAACATGTGGTTAGATGCAGTTGCGGGCTTGTGCAACTTAATTGGAGCTGGGCTGGCGGCTCGGGGAGCTTATCTTGGGACAAAACATTTCTTTGAGATGATCGCACTCGGGGTTATCTCAAGGGCGTCGCAGACGTCTTCGAACAAATCCTTGATAGGGATCCGTTTAGCACAGCCGCCTGAATATGTTGAATTTAGTTTTGTCGAAACCATCCTGAATCTAGCGTTGACCGGCTTTGGCTTCCTCTGCGTCGGGTTCCTGCTGAGTCTCGCCAATACATTTCAGAGTAACTAGCTCGTATTGTTGGATGCCCGTAGCCCGCTCAACAATGTTGAACGTGAGCACGAGAGTTCGCCGCCCCGCCCTAATGGGATACCGCCAACGCCCTTCGCTCTTCAGGCCGGGGAGCCACTTCAAAAATGGAGCGGATGTTTCCGAGATACCCAGGTCGCCTCGGGTCCAATCGTGGAACTGGAGTGCGCTGAGTGCCCGCTCAATGCACTTGTACATTTCCTGCCTTTCCGTCTCCCCGAGGCACTCACGGATGCAGATTTCCCCAAAGGGGGCCCAGATTCTGTCAGGGTTCTCTATCTTTATGGAGCGGATAGCGTGGGGCAAGACTGTGCACTCATTCCTACCTCGACAACACAACTCAAACAGTCGAGTCTATTCCGGGAAAAGGTCCATGAACTCCGGCGGGGCGTTCTTTCGTAGCTTTCGGACAAGACTCTCAGTTCTCTCCAGTTCCTTAGCCTCACCGGTGACCCCTCCCACACCCGGAGCAAACTGCTTGCGCTGAGCATCTTCAATGCTCAAAGGTGATGCCTTAAGGCGATACAAGTAATAGTCTTCAGGGTCTCCCGGGCTGCCTTCGGGTTGCCACTTTTTCAATTGCTTTTCGAGCTGAGTTCGTACTCCCTCAGCCACTGCGGGGGCATCCCAAAGCCGTTTTCTAATCTTCTGAAGCTCAGGTCGAAGCTTGCCATCCCTCTCCCACGCATCGAAATCAAGTCCCTCTATAAAGTCCTCCAGCGCAGGGTACTCGCCGCCGCGGCAAATAGTCTTCGCCGCCGTTTCTAGAATCCTCTTCGCGTCCTCAGGTCTTCGATGCGCCTCCTCGAGCGCACCGTCAAACTCAGAATATGGGAGCACCTTGTCGGGTGGAAGATCTTCCCCAATGTAGGTAACTGTGACGGGCTCCAGGTGGACCTTGGCCGTCCACAAGCCGTTTGGCCCTCCAAGATGTTCTGATGTCACTTCCATGGTCAAAGGAGTTGGGATAAGGCGAACCAAAAGAAGATCCCTATTCCCGGTGTCAATGAGTGCAGCGTGTACCCTCGAGATGCTGTAACGGCGAGCGCCGTTATGCTCTTCTTGAAGATGAAAGTCTAGACCGATTTCGTAAACTAGATTCTGTTCGGAGACTAGCCGGGAGTAAAGGCTTTCAAACACGCAATCTTCAGGCCTGAGAGCCAGGATCGCCTGGACTGCCTCACAGTAGCAGCTGGACCCTGCTTGATCAGGGGAACGCACCTTGGCGTCAAATTCTCTTGGATCTTTGACACTGGGGATGCCGTTGCCCACAACGTGCATGTGGACCTGGTTGATAAAAAGTGGCCTGCAGCCGCGGAGGACAAGAACGACCATCGGATCCTGAGCCGCAAGAAACGACTCCTCCGCTCGCTCAAGTGAAATCATCTTGGTAACCTTTCAATGCCCCGACGTAATCTACGCCTTTGGAGTGGTGCGGGCATGAAACGCCCCCGCGACAAACCCCTCATCTTAGCTTTAGCCCGAGAGCTGATGCAAGGTTCAAAAGGGTACATTCGTCCATGGTACTTCAGTACTAGGACTTAAATTGTAACCTATATATGTCTTGTTGTCAACCTGTGGCTCCTGAGTTTGTCAAGAGGCGATAGAAATGTCCCCCTCGGTAGGGCGATAGAAATGTCCCCTTGGTTAGCCCGGTAGAAATGTCCCCTTTTAAGTAAAAGGATAGTAGTCGTAGGGGCTTGTGGGAATGTGGGAATCGCACAGCGATTTCCAAGGGGCTGGGGGAAACGTGGGAAACCCGAGCGATGAGGTTCGAAGCTCCTCGTCGGCTGCCGAGGGTTTTCCTCGTTTTCCACGGCCCCGTCATTTCCACAGCCCTCTTCACGCGGTCGCCGCCCGTTTTTTCGGCTTCAACGGCGCGCGCCAAGGGTGATTCGCCGGCGGTGTGCGCGGCTGCGGCGCCAGGCGCGGTTTCGGCTCCGGCCGCACCTTGGGGAGCGGCTTGGCGATCTCGTCGAACGCCACCGTTTTCCCCTCGAACACCACCCGCAACTCGCCCTCGCGCGCTTGCTGCACGGTTACTCTCGCGCCTGCGCCCAGAGCCTGATTGCGCTGCGGTTTCAACTGCGGAAAACGGTTCTCGAAACGTACCACCAGGTCGTTGGACACCACCCGCTCTCCCTCCAAGCAAAACACCCACTTCAAGTCCAAACGCTTCGATAAGCGCCGATGAAAGTCCGCTCCCGCTGACGGCTCAGAGGCGAACTTGGCGTTGTGCTCTGGCAGATACTGCTCGTCGAGATAGCGGTTCGCCGCCTCGTAATCGGCAATGCCTTTGAGCCGCATCTTCTTGATCAGGCGGTCTTGATGGGTGCCGTGATGGCGCTCCACGCGGCCCTTCGCTTGCGGTGACGAAGCGGCGATGATACCAATGCCGAGCTTGGCGCACATGCGTCCGAACTGCGTCTCGGGCTCGATGCCTTCCAGCGCTTCACGCGACGTTGGCCGGCGCTTGTAGACGTTCTTCCAGTCGCAATACAACGCCTTCGGAACGCCGTATTGACGCACCCAGGCTTCGAGCAGATCGGCCGCCGCCCAAGTCGTTTCCTCGCTCGAGAAACGGCACAGCGCCAGACCGGTCGCATCGTCGACGAAGTTCATCAGGCAACCTTTCCGCCCGCGCGCTTCGAGCCACTCGTGGTGCGAACCGTCGACCTGGATCAGCTCGCCCAAGTGCGCTTTACGCCGCCGCCGCGAGCGATGCGGCCGGCGCTTGCGGCGGCGGCTCCACAGGCCCTCGGCGAGCATCCAGAGCCGCAGTGTTCGCACCGATAGTTTCAGATCGTGGTCTGTCCACAAATGCTCGGCCGCCAGCGTCGGCCCGAAGCGCTCGTGCGGCTCGCCGGAGTAGTGTTCGCGCACCAGTTGCAGCACTCGCTTGCGAACTTCCGCCGGCTTGGCGCGGTTCGATACCCGGCCCACGTTGCCGTGCTTCAATGCTTTTGTCCCTCCCGCGCTGTAGCGCCTCCAGATCCGCTTGGTCTGGCGATAACTGATATCGAGTATCCGCGCCGCCTCGCTCAGCTTCAACTCGCCTCGCTTCACCCGGCCCAGTACCTCGCCCCGTCTCAATTCCTTGTCGTTCATCCATGTCCTCTCCAATCTAGGCTCCTCCTTCGGAGCCTTAGATTAGGGGACATTTCTATCGCCCTCTCAAGGGGACATTATCATCGCCCTTCAACACCTGTGGCTCCTGAGTTGTCGTGGGGGGTGAACCAAACCCTACCCGGTGGAGCCGAGCCAAACCGAGCCGCGCGCGTCAGCAAGCGGTATGGCGATGCCGCGGCCCGGAAGCAGCCGGGGTGGCGATCGTACAGCAGTTGCTTAGGGCCCCTTGCCCCTTCGCGGGAATGGAGTGGCGAATGCCCCGTTGTCGTGTCGTGGACAGCGCGCTTCCATCACTTTCCTTGGCGTCGACCGGCCTCATCGCATACCGCTTGCTGACGCGCGCGGCTCGGTTTGGGATTGCAGAGCCTTTTACAATGAAACAGATGAACTTCGCCGCCGGTTCCCAGCATGCAGCATCGTCGATCTCCGACGCGCACGCGAGCTTGCGCGAGATCGACGGTTTGCACGTTCGCCAATCCGTCGTGTTGGCGCCCCACACGCGGTTCGGCATTGGAGGCCCCGCCGATCTGTTCGCCGAAACCGCCGACGCCGCTGCTTTCGCCGCAGCCGTCACGGTTTGTCGTGAGTCGACGCTGCCGTTCTATATTTTGGGTGACGGCAGCAATGTAATTGTCTCGGACGAGGGCTTTCGCGGGCTGGTTCTACGATTCACCGCCGCCGGAGTTCGCGTCGAAGGCGCCCGCGTCAATGCCGACGCCGGCGCTCGCCTGGAAGCTCTCGTCGCCACATCAGTCGATCACGGTTTGCGGGGGCTTGAAACGCTGGCCCGAATACCGGGCTCGGTCGGCGCGGCGGTCTACGGTAATGCCGGGGCCTACGGCCACTCGATCTCGGAAACCGTCGAGTCGGTTCAGATCTTCGACGGCGAGGCGGTGCGGCACATCAGCAACGCCCAATGCGACTTCGTTTACCGCGGCAGTGTTTTCAAACAAAGCAAGGACTGGATGATCTTTGCCCTTCAATGCGAGCTCGAGCCCGGCAACAGAAACGACCTGCGCGCCAAGGCCGCCGAGATTGCGGCGGTTCGCGATGAGAAGTTCCCTCCCTCGATGCGCTGCGCGGGGAGCATCTTCAAGAACCTCTACTTAGACGACCTCCCCGCCGCGGCGGCCGCCGAAGTGCCGGCTCGCGTCGTGCTTGAAGGGAAAGTCGCTTCCGCTTATTTCCTGGAACAAGTGGGCGCGAAAGGCATGCGACAGGGCGGCATCCGCATCGCCGACTACCACGCCAACCTGATCTACAACGCCGGCGGAGGCACGGCGGTTGAATTGCGCGACCTGATTGGCGAACTCAAACAGCGAGTCGAACAGCGGTTCGGCATCGAAGTCGAAGAGGAAGTACAATACATCGGCGAGGTCTGAGCGGCCCGGCTAATCGCCGCCGGGGACCGCAATCAACCGAAGCCGATTCGCCGCCGGCAGCTCCGGAAAAAGAAGGAGATTGACGATGTCGATGATGCCCTCCGCTCTCGATCTAAAAGCGAAAGCCGCAAAGGTCGCCGTTTGGAGCGAGTTCGATGACCGCAAGCCCGCCTATGCCTTGGTCGCGAATGTCGATCTGGTGCTGGTTCGCCATGGCGACGAAGTTTCCGCCTTCTATGGGCGTTGCCTGCATCGGGGCGCGCTGCTGGCCGACGGGTCGATCGAAGGCGACAATCTCATCTGCGGCGTCCATGGCTGGGATTACCGCGTTGATACCGGCATTAGCGAGTACAACAACGACGAAGCGCTCAAGAAATTCCGCGCCTGGGTGGACGACGAGCAGGACGCGGTCTTCGTGGACGAAAACGAAGTTCGGGCATGGGAGCAAGCGAACCCGCAAGCCTATCGCCGCGACGACTACCAGGGCCTTTACGCGGATATTCACGGCGGCCCCGAAGAACCGTACAACAAGCACATTCAAGAGCTGGCGCGGAACGGCCTGAGCCGAGTCGGAGAACACGGTCAAGTTTCGGCGATGGGCGTGGCACTCACCGAGTTGCCGCGCTGGGACGACATCCAAATCCTCACCGGACAGTTCGCCCGTAAGCCGCTGCTCGACGGCACCCCGGTCGGGACCGAGTTGGTGATCGGACCCGACGCTGAGAAACCTTTGCGGTTGGAAATTCCGCTCTTCGTCAGCGATATGAGTTTTGGCGCTTTGAGCGAGGAAGCCAAGGTGGCCTTGGCGACAGGGGCGGAGTTGGCGGGGACCGGCATTTGCTCGGGTGAAGGCGGCATGCTTCCCGAAGAGCAGGCGGCCAACTCGCGCTACTTCTACGAACTGGCGTCGGCGAAGTTCGGGTGGAGTCTCGAAAGGGCCGCGCGCTGTCAGGCGTTTCACTTCAAGGGCGGCCAGGGCGCTAAGACCGGCACCGGGGGACACTTGCCCGCGAAGAAGGTCGTCGGCAAGATCGCGGAAGTCCGAGGCCTGACCGAGGGTACCGCCGCCATCAGTCCTTCGACGTTCGCCGACCTGAACACTCCGGAAGACTTTCGCCGCCTCGCCGACCAAGTGCGTGAGGCGTCGGGCGGTATTCCGATCGGATTCAAATTGTCGGCACAGCACATCGAGGCCGACATCGACTTCGCTTTGGAAGCGAGCGCGGACTACATCATTCTTGACGGTCGAGGCGGTGGCACGGGGGCGGCGCCGAATCTGTTCAAGAACAACATTTCCGTGCCGACCATCGCGGCGTTGGCGCTGGCGCGGCGGCATCTCGACGCCCGCGAGAGCAGAGTGACGTTGATCATCACCGGAGGCCTACGCACCGAATCGGACTTCGTCAAGGCGCTGGCGCTGGGGGCCGACGGCATCGCACTCGCCAACAGTGCGCTACAGGCGATCGGATGCTTGGGCATGAGGGCCTGCCATACGAACAATTGTCCGGTCGGCATCGCGACTCAGCGGGAGGATTTACGGGCAAGGCTGATCGTAGAGGAGTCCGCGAAGCGCCTGGAGAGATATCTGACCTCGACCGTCGACCTGATGCGCATCCTCGCCCGCGCCTGCGGCCACGACCATTTTCGGCGCTTCACGCCCGACGACCTGTGCTCGTGGAAGCGCGAAACGGCCGAGCTGGCCGGTATCCGCTTCGCCGGCGTGCAATAAGTCGGTCTCGGAATGGCGACCGTTCGTCGGTCGGGTTCTCACTTCAGGACAAGAGGAGAAGGAGTACAGCCTCGTTTTCGAGGCGGAGCCCATCATTGAGGAGGAACTCTGCCCAATACCGCTGAGCCGGCCTCGGGGCGGAGTTGAATATTGGATCGAATCGCGTACTGAACCAATTGCAGCCGGTTCGACACACCGACCTTTTTGAAAATGTGATGTAGATGGCTTTTGACGGTCTGCTCGCAAATGAACAACCGCTCGGCGATCCGGCGGTTGCTGAGACCCTGACAAAGCAACCAAATAATCACTCTCTGGCGGACGCTCAACACTTCGGCTGCGTCCCTGCTCTCCACGACGGCGCCGGGCTGTCTTTCAGCATGTAGCCGTTGCCGCCGACCTGCATGCATTCCATGAGATAGTCCTCATCGTCATACATGGTCAGGAACATGACTTTCGTCGCCGGCCGAAGCTTGCTGATTTGACGGGCTGCTTCGAAGCTCGAGAGTCCGGGCATCCCGATATCCATCAGTACAATGTCGGGCCGCCGTTCACGGATTTGTTCGACCGCTTCGGTGCCGTTGCTCGCTTCCCCGACAATTTCCATATCCGGCTCGGCGTCCAGCACGGTTCCAATACCCTTACGAAATAAAGTGTGATCGTCCGTCAACAATACGCGAATAGCTGCCATGATTGTTCTCTCCTATCAAACTGTTTACGACCGCGTCGCCACTCGATGCGCGGCCTCATCATTTCCTGTGTCCCGCCACGCGACTCCCGCTTTCTTCATGCGGCGGCGTTGTCCCGGGCGGCTGCCGGGTTTCTTTCCCGAACCTTCCGGCAGGGAATCGTGAACCAAAGCACCGGTCCCTCATCGGAATGCTCCTCGGCGCCGAATTCTCCGTGAGCCTGCCCCAGCAAGCGCCGGCAAGTATCCAGTGTCTCGCCGTCCTCGTCCACTCCGCCGCGCGCCGCGACCTTTGGCCGTGCGCCCGCCGCGGCGTCTCCGGCCTTCACGATGAACCGAAGCCTGATCTCATCCGCCATTGACGGTTCCTCGCTGACGCGGATCGTCACGGCGCCCGAACCCGAGCTTGCGTGTCGAATCACCAGGCTCCCCATTTCGAAGAGCATTTGGCGGATGACGGTCGAGTCCCCCTGCAAGCTCGCGGGGATATCGCTGTTGACTGTCAGCAAGAGCCGCACTCCCCGCGCGCGAGCCGCATCATCGAGTACGCAGCCGACTTCACCGACAACGCGCCGCAAATTGAAGTTCGACATCACCGCTCGACGGGCTCCGCCGGCGGGAACCGAAGCGGTAGCCACGAGCTGTCCGTTCACCAACGCGGCCAAGGACTGCATGCCGTTCGGGCGTCGGGTGCCCGGCGGGTTTGCCGCCGCGGCGGAAACCGCCGTCGCCATCCGAGAGAGACTCAGCGGGTCGGGAGCCTCGTGAGCCGGCATCGCGGGCGGATTCGGGTCCAGGTCCGACGGCGCGTCGTAGGCCCGAAAATAGACCCCTCGCGGAACCCACGGGCCCGCGCCCTTGTGTTGCAACACGCGATAGAGCCCGAGACTCCTGGAACTTTGACCCACGTCCCGGCGATCCGGCGCGAATTCGAGAAAGCGAAATGGACCTGTCATCGTGCTGCTCCCAGCCCCGGCATCGTTAGCAAAGCCGGTGCCTCCCCCCAACGGTTCAGCACCAAATTTCGTACGCCTCATCCGTTGAATCTCAAACCATCGTACGTGGTCGCGTCGTTAAAATGTTGCAAACAAATGTGAACAATTGTGAAGCAATGCGCGGCTTGGGATCCGGGTCCATCTCTCACCGCCGGTTCACGCCGACACGGCCGACGTACCACGAAACGCGTAAGATTTAGCTGAATGCCGAGGCGACCGCGCCCCGCCGTCAAGTCGAGCGGTTCCCCTCGAATGAGGCTAAGGCGTATGATCCGTCAACCGTCGGCTACCCGTCGGCCGCGCTCACCTGTCCGTCTGGGGTCACTTTCCAGGCTTTGATGCCGTTGTGGTGATAGATGGAATTCCGGCCGCGCGCCGCGATCAGCGCTTCGGTCGAAGGTTGGACGTACCCTTGATCGTCGACGGCCCGCGACTGCAGAACCGTTTCGTCGCCTGTCCAGCGCCACGGGAAGCGGAAGCGGCTGAAGGCCATCGGCAAACTCGGCTCTTGGACTTCGGCGGCTTCCCAACTCTCTCCGCCGTCGACCGAGATTTCGACCCGCTCGATCGCGCCGCGACCCGACCACGCAAGACCGCGAATTTCGTAATAGCCCGCCGCGAGAAGCTGCTGCCTGCCCGAGGGATAAGTGATGACTGATTTGACTTCCATTTCGAAACTGAACTGCCGTGACCGTCCGTCGGGCAACAGCTCGGTGTACTTCGAAGTTTCGTCCTTGGTCATGTAAGCCTGATCGGAAACCTTGATGCGCCGCAGCCATTTGACGTTCTGGTTGCCTTCCCAGCCCGGCACCACGAGCCGCAGCGGATAGCCTTGTTCGGGCCGCACGGCCTCCCCGTTTTGCGCGTAGGCCACGATAGCGTCTTTCATCCCCTTATCCAGAGGAATGCTTCTTTGCATCTTGCAGGCGTCGGCGCCCTCGGCCAGCAACCACGTCGCCGCGGGGTCGACCCCGCTCTCGTTTAACAGCACCGACAGCGGCACGCCCGTCCACTCGCTGCAACTCGCCAGCCCGTGACTGAGTCGGACTTCGGGAGCCGTCTTCGGACCCCACTCCCCGCCGCTGTTGCCCGAGCATTCGATGAAATGAATGCGAGAGACCGAGGGCAGACGTTTGATTTCATCCACGGTCAAGGCGATGGGTCGCTCGACCATCCCGTGAATTAGGAGCTTGTGCTCGGCGGGATCGATATTCGGAACCCCGGCGTGGTGTCTCTCGAAGTGCAGCGCCGATGGCGTGATCATCCCGTGCGAATCGGCCAAAGGCGTGCGGCTCGCGGCGGCCTCCGGCGTCTTGGTCGTGCGCATATGGCGGGCCGCTTTTTCGAACTCGGAGCGGCTGCCGTATTCGCGGGTCGGCTCGCCCAACAGCCGCGCGGCGTTATCGGCGGCCCCGGGCTCTTTGCAAGAACTCAGCGTCCCCCCCAGCGCCGCTCCCAACGCCAAAAAGCGGCGCCTGGTCCCGGACTTCGACTCGTCGTTGGTAATGTCCTTGGTCGACTTCAAACGAACCTCCTCCACGCGCCGAAAAGCAGGCTCCCGAAAAGCCCGCACCAGTATACCGGATGTCTCGCGGCCATTTGTCGCAAGGCGCCGGCTCATGGTCGGCCGGCGGTTGGCGCGTTGAACGCCGGACCTCCCATCAGTTGCCGCATGAAATAGACGTACTCGAGCGCGGTGCGCATGGCGAGCTGTTCTTGGTTGGCCGTGCCGCCGTGTCCGCCCTCGATGTTCTCGTAATAGTAAAAAGGGTAACCGAGTTCTCTTAACTTAGCGGCGGCTTTGCGGGCGTGTCCCGGGTGAACTCGGTCGTCCTTCGTCGAGGTGTAGAAGAAAACCGCGGGGTAGGGCCGGCCGGATTCAAGGTTGTGATAGGGCGAGTATTTCGAAATATACGCCCACTCTTCGGGCTTGTCCGGGTCACCGAATTCGCCCATCCAACTGGCGCCGGCGAGCAGCTTGTTGTAGCGCTTCATATCGAACAGCGGCACGCCGCAATCGATCGCGGCGTAGAGATCGGGCCTCTGAGTCAACGCCACGCCCATCAGGAGTCCGCCGTTGGAGCGGCCCATCGCGCCCAGCTTCTCGGGACTGGTGATGCCGCGCGCGATGAGATCCTCGGCGATCGCGAAGAAGTCGTCATAGGCAAGTTGGCGGTTTTCCTTGAGGGCGGCTTGGTGCCAACGGGGGCCGTATTCGCCCCCGCCGCGAATGTTCGACAGCACCAGCACGCCGCCTCGCGAGACCCACAATTTGCCGGCCGGCGCGCCGTGCTGGGGCCGCGAAGGTTCTTCATAGTAGACCGGCGAAATCGGGATCAGAAAGCCGCCGTAGCCGTATTGCACGGTCGGCGCGTTTCCGCGGGCCAGCACCTTTTCCGATCCCATGACGAAATAGGGCACTCGCGTACCGTCTCGACTGGTCGCGAAATGCTGTCGGACCACGACGCCGGAGGCATCGAAGAATGCCGGCAACTCCATGACCTTCGACGTCTTGTCTTCGGGGGAAACGTGGAAAAGCTTTTGAGGAGTATTCAGGCTTTCGTAAAGCAGGAAGAAATCGTCGCGCGAGCTGCTCGCCGACGCAATGCGTACGACGCCGTTGGCGGGCATGGGGACTTTGGTCGCCGTCCAACCCTCGCGACCCGGCCGGAAACGCATCGCCCCGCCGCCGGCGTCTTCGAGCAGCTCGGCGAAAATCGAGGACTTACCGATCGAAATCGTGACCAGCGCTTGACGGTCGTTGGGCCGAAAGATTTCCTCGGCGGTCATGTCCGCTAAGTGAAGAGCGACCAGAGAGCCTTCGGGGACGGCCCCGCCGTCGGTATCCCAGGGTTCTCGCAAGAGTGCGATGAGCCGCCCCGCGAAGGCCCCAATCACCCGAACGCGCGCGGGCAGCGGCAAGCGGACGAGCTCGGAACCGGAGTCGCCGCCGCCCGTCTTGAGCCAGTGGTACTCCCGTTCGTAGAACGTGACGCCTCGAACAATGACCGCGTAAACCTCGGCGCCGTGGCGGTAAACGGCGGGACTGACCGAGACGTCTTCCCGAGCGCCTTCGAAGATCGTTTCGGCGTCGGCGAAAGGCCTGCCGCGTTTCCACGTCTTTACGAATCGAGGGTAGCCCGACTCCGTCCGCCCCTCACCCCAATCGGAGCCGACAAGCAGCGTGTCGGTATCGAGCCAGGCCTCGCCGTTCTTGCCCTCGGGGGTGATGAACCCGTTCTCGACGAAAGTCTTGTTCGCGACCGAAAACTCACGCGCGACGGAAGCGTCCGAGCCCCCCCGCGACAAATTGATCATGCAGCGGTCGTAATCGGGAGGCAGACAATCGGCGCCTTGGAAGATCCAATTTTCGTTTTCTGATGCCGCCAGGGCGTCGACGTCGAGTAACGTTTCCCACTCCGGCTTGCCTCCGCGATAGGCATCCAGAGCGGAACGGCGCCAGATGCCGCGTACGTGGTCTTCGTCTTGCCGAAAGTTGTAAAGGAAATCGGCGTGAATGGTTCCCAGCGGAATGCGATCGTTCGACGTCAGGATCTCGAGTGCTTCTTGATAGAGCTCCTCGTAGCGCACATCGCCTTGAAGCTCCGCCAGAGTGCGCGTGTTTTCCGCGCGCACCCAGTCCAGCTGAGCCTTGCCCTCGATCTCCTCAAGCCACAACAACGAATCCTCCTGTTGTGTTGCCCCGCATGCCGCGGTGATCACGGCCAGAGTCACGGCCAAGAAAGTTCGCATGATGATGTCTCCCAAACGGCAAACACGATTATCGCTCGCCTTGAAGGGGCACGTCGTGACCACGCGTTGCTTTGCCCGTCAGGCGATGAGAAGCGCGGGCCGGCGACACGCTCAGCTCGCGTATTCGGGAAACGCCCTTGATAGACTGGACGTGTGCTGCAGACGATCACCCGCAACCAAGATGTTTTCGATGCCGTCGTCGTGGGTTCCGGCACCAACGGCGGCCTCGCCGCCAAGGAATTGACCGAGGCCGGGATGAAGGTCGCCGTGCTCGAAGCCGGCGCGAAGATCACCCCCGCTGATTACACCGAGCACGTTCAGCCCTACGAACTCAAGTATCGGGGCAACTCCGACTATGTTCGGCGCGGCCCGAAATCCCCCGAGCTGTTGCGGGAGCGCGCCATCCAGGGCCTCGTCTACGCCTGCCGAGAGTCGAACTACAAGTGGTTCGTCAACGACATCGACAACCCCTATCGGACGCCGAAAGAGAAACCGTTCCACTGGATTCGCATGCGCGTGCTCGGCGGGCGGTCGCTGTCGTGGGGACGGCAGAGCTATCGCATGGGCGACATCGATTTCAAGGCCGCCTCGCGAGACGGTTACGGTGACAATTGGCCGATCTCCTACAAAGACTTGGTCCCCTACTACGAAAAGGTCGAGAAATTCATCGGTTTCAGCGGACAACAGGAAGGCCTCGACCAATTGCCCGACAGCGTCTTCTTGCCGCCGATGGCGATGACGCGCGGCGAGAAGCTGTTGTCCCAGCGCGTTCGCGACAAGATGGGCCGCGTGGTGACGATCGGCCGCGTGGCGATCTTGACTAAGGACCACAACGGCCGCGCCGCCTGCCACTACTGCGGGCCGTGCGAGCAGGGCTGCATTACGCATTCCTACTACGCCAGCCCCTTCACGACCCTGGCGGCCGCCGCGAATACGGGCAACTTAACCCTCGTGACCGACGCGGTGGCAAGTCACGTTACGACGGATCGCTCGACCGGCCGTGCATCGGGTGTCGCCTATATTGATCGCGTCACGCGGGCGCCGCGCGAGATTCGCGCCAAAGTCGTCGTGCTTTGCGCCTCGACGATCGAATCGACGCGCTTGTTGCTCAATTCGGCTCCCGGAGGATTGGCGAACTCCAGCGGCGTGCTGGGCCGCTACCTGATGGACCACATCTACGGCGGCGGCGCATCGGGCGACCTCCCCGAACTCACGGCCAAGGCCTGGGTCGGGGCGCCGCGCAGGCCCAACGGCATCTACATTCCGCGTTTCCGCAATGTCGACCGCGCCGTCACCAACGGCATGATTCGCGGATACGGCTATCAAGGGCGCTCTTCCCCGGCCTTCGGTTTCCGGGCTTCCGGGTTCGGGGCGGACTTCAAACAGGCCGTCCATGACGAGGCGCGCTGGCGAACCGGCATCGGCGTCTGGGCCGAGTGTTTGGCGCGCTACGAGAACCGCGTCACGATCGACAAAGACCGCACCGACGCTTGGGGTATTCCCTCCGTCAAGATCGACATGAGCTGGTCGGATAACGAACTGGCGTTGTGGCAAGACGCCCGCCAACAAGGCGCCGAAATGTTGGAGGCCTCGGGTCATAGCAACGTCAGGGAGACGGGCCGGCCCTCGGTTCCCGGCTTTTGCATTCACGAGATGGGCACGGCGCGGATGGGCGCCGACCCGAAATCGTCGGTCCTCAATCGCTTCAACCAGGCTCACGACGTCAAGAATCTCTTCGTCACCGATGGGGCGGCCTGGGTGTCGAGCGCTTGTCAGAATCCAACCCTGACGATGATGGCGATAACGGCGCGTGCCTGCGACTACATCGCCGACCAACACAAGAAGGGCGAGTTGGGCTGAACCAATGGTCGCCTACAACCCGTGGTCGCGTACAACCCCGCGTCGTGTCGGTCCAAGTGAACGTATTCAACCCCACTCCCGATCGCGAAACTCCTCGTTGATTGGTAGGAACGAATTGAATTTCGAACAGCCACGTCCCCGGTAGCGACCGGCACTCTTGCCGGTCCCAGCCCACGGTCGAGACAAGCTCTCAGCTTGTCTCTCGATCTTCCAAATTGACGTCCAACCGCGCCCGTTCCCAGTGGGGCAGGTCTCCAGGCCTGCCCATTCGCCAACCCGCCCAATTGAAGTTTCAGGCTAGTGGCGCCACCGGCCGCGCCGGGTCTTCCAGAAAAGAAACGTGGTCGAAGGGTTCGCCGGGACCGCGCCGCACGGCGGCGCGGCTCGGGTGGGTGAACGTCCGACCTATTCGTAGCAGTTGTGAATCTCCGGGTAGCGCAAAATTTGAAGTTTCAGGTTAGGGCTCGTATGCGAGAGGCAAGGCCCACACTTATGTCGCGCGGAACCCCACGAACCCCGACCGCCGGGCCGGACTAATCGAAATTCGCCAGCTCGCGAACCGCGCCCAACGTCTGACCCAACGGCACGATGGGGTGATATTCCAACCCGACATAGCCGTCGAATTTCCCGGCTTGCTGCAGCTCGTAAATCTGCCGAAAAACATTGCGGTGGTGGATTTCACCCGTTCCGGGTTCATGGCGTCCCGGGTGATCGCCGACCTGGAAGTGCCCGATCATATCGATCTTGTTGCGGATCTGCGGGATCAAATGCCCGTCCATGATTTGCACATGGTAGATGTCGAACAGCAGCTTGACGCGATCGCTCGCGACTCGCTCCATCACGCCGAATGCTTCCTTGGAACAGCACAGAAAGTAACCGGGCCGCGTGACAAGCGTGTTGATCGTCTCGACCACGATCGTCATGTCGTGGCGTTCAAGAAGCGGCACGGCGGCCTTGAGCCCGGCGACCGAATGGTCGAGTTGTTCGGCGCGGGAAACGCCCTCTCGCTCCATGCCGCTGAGCACTACGAGTCGTTTGGAACCCACCGTCTTCGCGGCGACGGAGGCGTTTTCGATCTCACGCAGAAAACCCTCGTGCTCGGCGGGGTTGTTCAAACCGCAGCCCGGCGCGCGCACGCCCTTGTTGGCGACCAAGCAGGCGCAATCGAGACCATATTTCCGCTGAGCTTTTTGATAGGCCTCGAGTTCAGCGGCATCGCGCCAGTTGAACATCTCGAAGGCTTGGTATCCGGCCGCGTGGACCAGGGCCAGCGCCTGCTCGGGCGTGTATTTTCGCTGCTGAACGCCTTGCGCCGGGCGGCCCCAGGCCTCGGGCTTATGGGCATCCTCGGGCAAGCCGCGGTCGGGACCGCGAAACATATCGCAGGTGACCGAGAGCTTCAGCCCTCGCGGCGAGAAGGGTTTCAGTTGGGCCAAGCCGCGCGGCATCGCCGCCGCCGCGGCCGCCGAGGCCAAAAAGGTTCTTCGTTTCATCGCAAGTATCTTACCCGGATATACCTTGCCGCCGCCTTGTGAGACGGAGGTTTCGACCGCGCAGTTTCGAGGGCCCCCGGGTTAGGCTTCGGCTTCGGCGCTGTCCGCCGTCGCCACGCTGCCACTTTCGCCCTCTTCATCGGCGGGCTCATTGGCCGCTGCCTGATCGTCGGTTGGCTCGACCGGCCTATCCTCTCGCTGCTCGGCGGGCTCCGCCGCGGCTTTCTCTCCCGCCGAGTCTTCCTGCTCCTCGCCTTCGCCCAACGCCCCGCGGCTCAACTCCTCGAGCTCTTTCAAGTTAGGCAGCTCCGACAAATCGCTGAGCCCGAATTGCACCAGGAATTCCTTCGTCGTCTTGTACATCATCGGGCGCCCGATCACTTTTTTGCGCCCGGCGGTGGTGATCAATTTACGGTTGAGCAAGGTGTGGACGACGCCGCTGACATTGACGCCGCGAACCGCTTGCACTTCCGGAATCGTGACCGGCTGCTTATACGCGATCACCGAGAGCGTCTCGAGCGCCGGCAGCGACAACTTGAACTTCGGCCGCAGCGTTTTCACAAAACCGCGCACGGCCTCGTGGTGCTCCGCTTTGGTGAACATCTTGTAGCCGCCGGCGACCACGCGAACCTCGACGCCGCGTTCCGCGCTTTGATATTGCTCGATCAGCGCGCCCAGGTCGCTTTTCACGGTGTCAACGGGCCACCCCAAACCCTCGCTGATTAGCGCCGGGGTCAAAGGCTGATCGGCCACGTAAATAACGGCTTCGAGTAGGGCTCGCCGGACCTTTTCGTCGGGCAACGTCCCGGGCAAAACCGGTTGTTCCTGGTCACTCACTTATCCTGATTCTCCTTCGAGAGCGGGCTGCGGTTGGTCGCCGCTGAAGACCACATCGAACATCTTATGTTTGCGGATCACGATTTCTCCGAAGAGCTTATCCTGCCGTAAGACGACGGCTTGCATGCGGACCATTTCGAGCACCGCCAGGAATGTGGAAATCAGAGCGCGGCGGCTCGGCTGCCTTTCGAAAATGCCGCGCAACGGAATCGCCCGCCCTTCGCTCAACAACATGTTCTTCAGATAGGCGATCCGATTCTCCACCGAGACGTCATCATCGGGGACGTCGAAGCGGGGGCGATTCTTCGCGCGCTCGAGAACATCTTGAAATGTTCGGACGAGGTCGAAGACCGACACCGCCAAGCCGGGATCTTCGTCCTCGTCGAGAAACGCCTCCAGGGGAGGGTTCGACCAAGTGTTTTCCTCGACGACGCGCTTTTGCAGCAGCATCTGCGATGCTTGCTTGAACGTGTCGTATTCGATCAGCCGCTGCATCAACTCTTCCCGCGGGTCCTCCTGCTGTTCCTCGGGGATCGTTGGATCCCGCGGCAACAGCATCTTCGACTTGATCTGAATCAGCGTCGCCGCCATGAAGACGAACTCGCCGCCGAGGTCGACATTCAACTCGTCGGCGCTGCGAACGTAGTCCAGATATTGGTCGGTGATCCGCGCGATCGGGATGTCGAAAATGTTGAGCTTGTGCTTGCGGATCAGATCCAGCAGCAGGTCGAGAGGACCCTCGTAACGCTCGATTTGAATCGTGAAATCGGAATCCGGGCGATCATTCTCGACCGCGGCGGACGCGGTTTCCGGGCTGCCGACAACATCGTCGGACTGGGGTCGGGAGGAGTCGGCTTCGTTCACGGGACGACGGGGTGAATCTCACTGTAGCACGCGCCGGCGCGACCCGGACGCGACCCCGATCCCGTCCAAAGCGACGCTGTGAGAAAGGTCCACTCTCCGCGCCGAACTCCCGGAACAGCGGCTACTCGTCGACGATTTTGCCGTCCAGCATGCGCACCGTTCGCGCACCGCAGAAACCGGCGGCTTCCGGGTTGTGAGTGATCATCAGGATGGTCTGGCCGCGCTTCTCATTGAGGGTTTTCAGCGTCGAGAGGACGGCTTCGGAATTCTGCGAATCCAGGTTGCCGGTCGGCTCATCGGCCAGCAGAATCGGCGGGTGGTTGACGATCGCGCGCGCGATCGCGACACGCTGTTGTTCGCCGCCCGAGAGCGCGTAGGGCTTGTGGTGGAGTCTGTTCTTTATGCCCAGCAGGCCCAGTAATTCCTCGAAGGCCGGGTCGGTTTCGTGGTTGCCGGCGATGTGTCGGGCGATTTCGATATTCTCGGCGGCGCTGAGAGTGGGCAGCAAATTGAAGCGCTGAAAGACGAAACCCACGCCCCTGCAGCGCAGCGAGGTCCGCTCGCTGTCGGTCATGCCGGTCAGGTCGCGTCCGGCGACTCTTACCTTCCCGGTGCTCGGCGGCGTGAGGCCGCCGATGATGTGGAACAACGTCGATTTCCCCGAGCCCGACGGCCCCAGGATCGCCAAGAACTCGCCTGCCTCGACGTTGAAGTCGACGCCGCGCAGCGCCGGCACCTCCACGCCCCCCATGTGGTAAACCTTCGTCAAGGCTTCCACTTCGATGATGGGTTCGTTTGCCACGGTGTTGTCAGTCGTACGCCAATGCTTCGATCGGATCCTGTTGCGCCGCCTTTGTCGCCGGATAGAAAGACCCCGCCAGCGAGCCGATCACCGCTATGCACGCTCCCCAGAAAAGCCACGACGGCAGGATCAGAATCGTCAGCAGCGGGAAGTAGATTTCCACCGCCGTCTTGGCCCCGAAGGCGAACAAATATCCCACAAGAATTCCGACCGTGCAAACCGCCAATGTCTCGCGCATGACCAGCTTCGTAATATACGCTTTCGACGCCCCCATCGATTTCAGAATGCCGATCTCGCGGGTTCGCTCGAGGATCGACGTATACATCGACAGCATCACCACCATGAAACCGATGATGACCGCGATACCGATAATCACGTTGATGAATTGCGACGACATCGACCGCAGGTCGGCGGCCGCTTGCGAGAGCAAGTCCTCCATCGCGTACACCGGGTAGGAGGGCAGCAAAGCCTTGATCTTGCCGATCACCGGCTGCGTCGCCGCCGGGTCGCCCAGCTTCAAATACAGTTGGCTCAGCCTGCCGTGCCAGCCCATCAATTCCTGCATCGTATCGAGCGGGATGAAGATGCGCGACATCTTGCCGCTCTCCACGACACCCACCACGCGGAAATCGTGGTTGAGGAAATTGAGCGTGTCGCCAACCCCGACTTTCTTGTAGCGCGCGTAGACCTCGTCCACCGCGGCGTCGTAGGGGCCTTCGATCGGTCCACCATCGAGATAGCGGATGCCGCCGCACATTTCGACAAAACGCTCCCACTCCACGCCGGTAACCGTCTGCAAGTTGCCGAGCGTCGTGAGCGTCGTGCCGGTCGCGATGCGGATATCGGGGAAAGTCTCCTCGAGGCGGTCGAGCAGCTTTTCGGGAATGTCGGCGTTTCCCAAGCTCTGCGCCGCGCTGCTGGTCGAGGGACGAATCACGATATCCGCCCCCACGCCGCGGCTTCTGCGCTGCGATTCCCACAGCAAACCTTCCGAGACACCGACGATCATCAAGATCATCGTTACCTCGACCGCCACGGCCAGCACGCTGAGCCCGGTCCGCACCGGCCGGTGCGTCAGATTGCGCGCGATCATCTGATTAATCATGCCCGTCCGCCTTCCCCGGCGGGCTCTCCGCTGTATCGCCGATCCGCTCGATTTCGACGCCCTTCGGGGCCTTCAGCTCGAAACTGTGTTCGGCAAGCTTTTCATTCAGCCCGGGCTTGACGATGCGCAACTGCACTTCATAGCCGTCCTTGGGCCGCGACAGAAAAATCGTCCCCGGGTAGGGCAGCCCGTCCACCTCCCTCCAATCGGTATAGAAAGCATCCGTCATCAAGTCCGCTTGTTTACTGAACGCCTGCATCCGCGCAATGTGGAAACCATCGCGATCGAACCAAATCTTGCGCGAAAGCGTCAGCTTCCCCTCCGCGCCCGCCCGCATCAGATGAACGATCTGATAGGCCCGGTCCCCGTAGAGTACGTTTTCCAGCATGCGGTGCGGCTCGTTCTCCCGAGGCGGGTCGATCAGGACGGCTTCCAGCAGATGTTGTGGTCGAACCCGGTCGACGCGTCTCTTCGACAGTCCGTTCGTTGTCGCGTTGCCGACGAAGAAACGGCTTTTCGGCGGGATATGGACCTTGAACTCGATGCCGTCGGAGACCATGTCGAACGCTTTACTCTTGACGACGGGCAGCTCGGCAATCGTGCGGATCTTCGCGGGGCGCTCGATCAAAATGAAACCGCGGACTTCCGTGAATTCCTGAACCCGCCGAAGCTCACTCTCCCCTCCACCGCTCTTCCCTTGGTTCGCCTGGTCCTCGGTAACGACCGACAGCCGCAATTCGACCGTCGATTTCATCGTGCGGATACGGCCAAAGACTTCCAGTTTCTCACTGAGTTCTTCGATCGTAGCGGTGGCGTGGGCCGAAGGCAGAGCCCGCTCGACACGAGTGCGTACTAAGCAACTCGTACCCGCCCCAACGCACACCACGATCGCCAAAATGAAAGGGGACCTGGCTGTGAGGGGGAAAAACCGAACGCAGTGAAGCAACCCTTAGATTACATCACCTGTTCCGAGCGAGACCGTCGCGCGAACGAAATATGTCTCCATTCCTTCGATGGCGTATGACGCGTCCACCATACTGTCGACAGCGGCCTGCTGTTTCAGCTCGCGGCCTCTCCCCCGGCGCGGAACGCCCGCGCCGGTCGCCCGAAGCCCGATGCGAGCAAGGCAGCGATCTCTAAAGTAATGTAAAATACAGCATTTGCGTCCGGGTTGCCTCGAATCCTCGAATCTGGTATAACCCTTGGCAACTCGACTCTGTTAGCGCTCTAAGTAATCGGTCCGTCGCCGCCCGCTTGGGCGAGGACTTGGTTCTCGGCGCCTAGGTCGAAGGCTGGACAATTTCATGGCACGAAAGGTTCAAAAGAAGAAAGCCGCCAAGGCGAAGGCGGCGCAACCTAAGAAGAGCGCCAAGAAGAGCGCCAAGAAGAAGACGGTCGCGGCTCGTTCCCCCGAGAAGAAAAAAGCCAAGAAGATTTCGAAACCGGTCGCGAAAAAGAAGGCCCTGAAAAAGACCCCGGCGGCGGCCAAGCCGGCTAAGAAGAAGCCGCCGGCCAAGGCGGCCAAAGTGTCCTCGGCGCCCAAGAAGAAATCCGTCAAGACGGCCCCGAAGCCGCGGGCGAAGGCCGCCGCGGCCGCCCGCGCCCCAAAGCCGTCCCCACTACCCCGAAAGATCGTCGCCAGGCGAAAGAATCTCTTGGTGCAGCGTGCGGCCGCGGCCGCCCGCAAGAAGCAGGAGGCCGCTCACGCCGCGCGGCTGGCCGCTGAACGGCACGCCCTGGAAAAGCAAGCTCAAAATTACGAGAAAGGCGTCGGCTACTTCAACAGGCGAAAGTTTTCCCGCGCCCTACAGTGGTTTGCGAAGGCAGCCGAAGGCCCCGAGCCGACGCTCCGCCACCGGGCGCACATTCATGCCCGCATTTGCGAACAGCGCGTGAACTCTAAGAAGGTGAAACTCAAAACCGCCGATGATTACTATAACTACGCGGTCAAGTTGATCAATGACCGCGAACTGGAAGAGGCCGAAAGCTGTCTGGATAAAGCACTCCGCTTGAGCGCCGACGCCGACCATGTTCACTACGCGGCCTCGATCGTTCGGGCGCTGCGCGGGGATACCGCCGCCGCCATACGGAGTTTGGAACGAGCGATCGAGCTAAACGGTCGTAATCGCCTAATGGCTCGCACCGACGTCGACCTTTCTTCGCTGCGGGATCACCCTTCCTGGACTAATTTGATTTCCTCGGATGCGCCAAGCCGGTCGACCCTCTAAGAAACCATCCGCTCCGGCCGCCGGCCGGACTTTGCGTCTCGTCTCGCTGGGCGGGGGCACGGGTCTCTCCGCCTTGCTCGAAGGCTTGAAGCACCATACCGTCCCCGCCGCGACTTCTTCGAGTCATATCGATTCGGGGCCGGCCGTGGATTTGTCGGCCATCGTCACCGTCAGCGACGACGGCGGTAGTTCCGGGCGTCTACGTCGTGCCTTTGATATTCTGGCCCCCGGCGACATCCGCAATTGCATGGTCGCGCTGGCGGAAGACCAAGCCCTCTTGTCGCGCTTGTTTCAATACCGTTTCTCCAACGGCAAGGGCCTGGAAGGTCACAGCTTCGGCAATCTTTTCCTCACCGCCCTGACCCACGTCACGGGAGATTTTCACCAGGCGATTCAACTCTCGAGCGAAGTCCTTGCCATACGCGGTCGCATCTTCCCCTCGACGTTGACGAATGTGCGCCTCGAGGCGCAGCTCGAAAGCGGCCGCTCCCGCACCGGCGAAACCCGCATCAGCGGTTCGCCCGAGCGCATCAAGTCGATCCGTCTCAAACCGCGCCGCTGTCCGCCGTTGCCCGAGTCGCTTGAGGCGATCCGCCGGGCCGACGCCATTACGCTTGGCCCCGGTTCGCTCTATACCAGCGTAATTCCCAATCTGCTGGTTGACGGCGTGGCCCAGGCCGTCGCCGACTCCTCCGCGGTCAAGATTTACATCTGTAATCTGATGTGGCAGCCCGGCGAGACCGAGGGCTACTCGGCGGCCGATCACGTTCGCGCGATCCACGAGCATGCCGAGGCGCGGCTGATCGACTATGTCGTCGTCAATTCCCGCGACCCTTCGGCCGCCGCGCGCCGGCGTTATGCCGAGCAGAACGCCTGGCCTGTCGAAACCGACTCAGCCGAACTCGATAAACTCGGCGTCCAAGTTGTGTCCTCCAGCCTTCTGGCGCCAGGCAAGGTCGTCCGCCACGACCCGGCCCGCTTGGCTCGCTTGATCATCGACCTTGCCGCGAAAGCGGTCTGAGGCTCTGACGGCGTCCATCAACCCCGGCCCGCCGCTTCGGTATAATCCCGTCATGCGAACGATCGGGCGACGAGCCTTCCTTTCCGCGTCCGCCGCCGCTGTTCTCACGGCCGCGCCGCGCGGCGCGGCCGACCGATTTCAGCTGGCCGTCACGACCGACGAGATTGACGATGATCTGCTGACCGCCGTCCGCTTTCTCAAGCGCTTCGGGCTGCGGCACGCCGAGATACGAAAGGTTTGGGGTCGTTACAACACCGCGCAACCACTTGCCAAGATCCGCGAGGCCCGCCGGCTGCTCGATGAGCACGGCATCCAAACCGCTATTCTCGACACTTCGTTCTTCAAGATTCCCCTGCCCGGCGATACCCCGGCGGGCCGCAAGATCCTCGACCAGCAGTGGGCTTTGCTCGACGGGGCCATGGAGCGCGCCCGTATTCTCGGCGTCGACAAGATTCGCACCTTCGCCTTTACCTATCGCCGCGACGAACACCCCGACCCCAACGCCTGGCCGTGCATTGTTGAACTGGTTCGTGAGTCGGCCGTTCGCGCCGCCGGCAAGGGTTTCCGCCTGGCGCTCGAAAACGTCGGCGGCAGCTACGTCTCGACCGCCGCCGAGGCGGCCCGTATCTTGGACGCCGTGCCCGACGACAACTTCGGTCTCACCTGGGACCCCAACAACTCCGCCCGCTCGGGCGGCGAAGCCTTCCCGAAAGGCTACGCCCGCTTTGACCCCGCCCGCGTTTTCCACGTCCATCTCCGCGACTACTGTCGCCGTCGGTCGGGTCGGATGGAATGGTGCGGTGTCGGCGAGGGGGAGTTCGACCACCTGGGTCAACTGCGCGCGCTGCTCGAAGACGGCTATCGCGAGACCCTATCGCTCGAGACGCACTACAAGATTGCCGGCAGCAAAATGCGCGCCAGCGAGGCGTCCTTGAAAGCTCTCTTGGAAGTAATGGAACGCCTCTGAGTCGACTGATTAACGACCCAGTCGCGTCTTCGGCTCACGGCTCACGGTTAACGAAATCACGGTCGCGAAGAGTCAAATCTCCCCTTGCAACGCCAATAACTCGCGCCGACTTTACTGAGACGGCTGCCCTTGGCCGGGCGGCACATATTCGGGAGGCGCCTGCGCGCCCTCGCCGAAAAAGAACTGCTCCATCTGTTTCAAGATCAGCTCTTGCGCTTCGAGCGTGCCCGGATTGAGCCGATATTCGTTGATCACCATCTTGAGGTGCTCGGCCCACATCTCCCAGGCCTGCTTAGAAACGTTTTCAAAAACTCGCTGCCCCATCTCGCTGTCGAAGGGGGTCTCATCGAGACCGGGCAACTCCTTGCCGAGTTTTACGCATTGGACCATTCGTTCCGCCATTTCGCTTTTCTCCAACTCCTTATTCTACGGCAAGGCTGACCGTGTACTCCAGTGCCGCGACCGTCAACCGTGAAGACCGCGCCCGCGTCGCCGTCTGGCGACTTGTCGCCCATCGCTCGCCGAGGCCCAAACAACGGCTCGGTACAATGAAACCGGGTTAGCCTACACCGGATATTCCCGAGAACGAGATCGGACGTCCGGCGGATTCGGGTCATATTCGCGGCCCCGCCCCGCCTCGTCCGTGGCACGCGCCGTCTTGCGCCCGCCAATCCGAGCAACCGAAAGATGAGCCTTAGGCAAGAAATCAAGCCGATGCTGCGGCTGGCTTGGCCGGTTGTCGTCTCCGAGCTCGGATGGATGGCGATGGTCGTCGTCGACACCATGATGGTCGGCCGCATCAGCGCCGAAGCCATCGGCGCGGTAAGCCTCGGGGGAGCGGTTGTCCACGCGGTCTCGGTCTTTGGCGTCGGCCTGTTGCTGGGACTCGATCCGCTTGTTTCCCAAGCTTGGGGCGCCCGAAAACTTCGTGACTGTCACCATTTTCTCGTTCAGGCTCTTTACATCACGGTTGTGCTCTCTCCCATCTTGATGGGCCTGGTGTGGCTCTATATTCCTTTTCTCGATACTTTCGGCGTTGATCACAACGTCGAAGCCTTGGCGCGGCCCTATATGGAGGCACTGATTTGGAGCATTCCGCCGCTGCTGCTCTTCACGGCTTTTCGGCGCTACTTGCAGGGCATGGGCCTGGTCGGTTGGGTGATGGTCGTGCTGGTCAGCGCCAATCTGATCAACGTCGCGGCCAATTGGATCTTTATTTTCGGGAACCTGGGTTTTCCGGCGATGGGGGCGACCGGCGCGGGTTGGGCCACCTTTGCATCGCGAATCTACATGTTCCTGGCCGTCGTCGCCTATGTCGTCGTTCGCGAAAGACGCAAGTCGCCCGGCCTCAACGAAACATCGCTTCGCCCCGCCGCGGCCGATATTCGGAACATCATTCGACTTGGATTCCCCGCCGCGATGCAAATCGCTCTCGAAGTCGGCGTTTTCGCCGCCGGCACAACCCTGATCGCGAAACTCGGCGCGGTCCCGCTCGCGTCCCACCAAATCGCCCTCAATTGCGCGGCCGTGACCTTCATGGTTCCGCTCGGCGTTTCCTCGGCCGGAGCCGTTCGCGTCGGTCATGCCCTGGGTCGCGGACAACCCGCCGAAGCGCGCACCGCCGGATGGGCCGCCTTGCTGCTGGGAACGGGCTTCATGGGTTGCGCCGCGCTTTCTTTCTTCCTGTTCCCGGCCGTGATTTTGAGGACCTTCACGACCGACGCGGGGGTTCTGTCGATGGGAGTGACCTTGCTCTACGTCGCCGCCTTGTTTCAACTCTCCGACGGTATCCAGATCGTCGCCACGGGTATCCTACGCGGCGCCGGCGAAACCCGCATCCCCATGGTCAGCACGTTCGTCGGTCATTGGGTGCTGGGCCTGCCGATCGGCTACTGGCTTGGTTTCACCTGGGGGTGGGGCGCGCCGGGAGTTTGGACCGGCTGGGTTGTGGGTCTAACCACCGTCGCCATTGCTTTGTTGTTCGTCTAGCATCGGAAGATGGCCCTGGAACGATAGCGACCAACACCGGCGTCGCCCGCAAGCCGGCAGGCCGTACGCGCACCCACCGCATCCAGCGAGCGTTTGGCGCCGCCGCCCCGAATTTTCCACCCTGCCGGCCCTCCACCGGCTGACCTGAAACTTCAAATTTCGAGCTACCCGGAGACTCACAACGGCTACCAATAGATCGGACGTTCACCCACCCGAGCCGCGCCGCCGCGCGGCGCGGTCCCGGCGAACCCCTTCGACCAAGTTTCTCCCCTGAACGATCCGGCGCGGCCGGTGGCGCCGTTAACCTGCATTTCTCGCCAAGTGTCGAGGCGAAGTGCATGAGAGGGCCGTCAGTACGAGACGCGGGCCGCTTGGCGCCCCATTTCTTAGGCAAGAGAGGCGTACTTGAACGGTACGGTGAGCACGGCAAGCAAGCGCAACGAAGTAATGGCGGGCCTATCATGTGCTTCGACCGTCAGTTGGTGAGAAATGCACGTTAAGCCTCTTGACTCACGGATCGATACGTAGAAAAGAGGGCTCCTAGACATACCCGGGACCCTCTATTCCCAATACGGCCGAAGATGTTGGAAGACGAAAGCATTTCCTTGTGGGTGGCGGCGGCCGGAACGATCCTTTTCGTCCTGATCGCGGCTCGGCTCGGCAAGCGAGGCGCAACTAACGAAAGCTCTTCCGCCGAAACGGCCGCCCGCACCCACTCCGGCGAACCCGAAAGCGACGACGAAGACCTCGACGACTTGACCTCGGACGATCCCGACCAGGCCGAGAGCTCGCTTCCCGCCGCCCAAGCCGTTACTCCTACCATCCCCGCCCCCATTTCCGATTTCATAGGCCGCGACTTGCCGGCCCGTGCTTTGCATGAACTTCTCGAAAACCGGAAAAGTGCTCTGATCGTTCCCCAAGGCGGACGCAAGGGTCTCGGGGCCACGGAACTGGCCCTCTCGGTCGCGGCCGACCTCGAACACGTCTACCCCGACGGCCGCATCGCTCTCGATCTAGACCCACCGCCTCACGGACCGCTTACCCCGGAACAAGCGATGAGCCGCGTCCTCCAGGCGATCGAGCCCCAAAGAACACCCGCCCCCAATTCCGAACAGTTATCGGAGCGATACAGCGAGATCCTCGCGTCCAAACAAATTCTCATCGTCGCCGACAATGCCCGTGACCCCCGCCAGCTGGAAGCGCTCACCCCCCCCCCGAGCCCGCCGCCCTGCTCGCGACAGCGAGCCGGGCCTTCGACGCACCCGGGGTCGAGAGCGTTCCGCTCGGTCCTCTGGAACCCGCAGAAGCCGAAAGCTTGCTCGGACTTCCGGGCCCCGCCGCCGGCAGCTCTCGGGAAGCGGTCCAAGAGTTGTTGGAAGTTTGCCGCGGCGACCCTCTGTTGCTGAGCCTCGCCGGCGGGCAACTGCTCGCCTCGAAATCCAGTTCGGTCGAGGCCTATGTCGAAAGGCTTGAAAAAGGCGCCGGCAGCGAACAAGACAAAAACTCGATCGCTCCCGACGCCGCCGAGCAACTTGCCATTCGCTCACCGGCGCGGGCCGCCCGATGGAGCCGCCTCTCCGTCTTCCCGGCGGCTTTCGACCGCATCGCCGGCGAAATCGTCGCCCAACTCGAAAAAGGTGACTTTGAGGACTTGGTCGCCCGTAACCTGCTGCGCTATGACCCCGTCGAAGAACGCGCCTGCCTGCACGAGCTGTTGTTCGAACCGGCGAGAAGCGTCGGCGTCGCCGATGAACTCGCGGTCGTTGAGCAGAGACACGCCGAGTACTACCTGCGCATTGCCCTCGACGCCGAACGCTTGCTGACGGCGGGCGGCGATGGTGTGACCGAGGCGTTGCGATGCTTCGACCGCGATCGGCCGCACATTGAAACCGGTCAAGACTGGGCGGCCCGCCACACGGAGAGCGACGACAACGCGGCCACCATGGCTTGCGACTACGCGCTACGCACCGGCTCGATCCTCGAACGCCGTCTCAGCCCGCGAGAACGCGCGCCCTGGTTCGAAGCGGCCGTCAAAGCCGCGCAACGCCTCGACGATAGGAAATCCCAACGCATCGCCGCCGAGAGACTGGGACAAGCGCGCGCAGCCATGGGCGACGTGAAGGCGGCTATCCGCTCCTATCATCAAGCTCTCAGTGTCGCCCGCGACAGCGGCAACCGCCGGAGTGAAGCCCGTGTCTTGTTTGAAGAGGCTTTGGCCTTCGAGCAGCTCGGCACACTCGATCACGCGCTTTCGCGAGCCGCCCAAGCGCTGATCATCTTGGAGGAAATCGGCGATCCCAAAACCGAACAAGCGCGGCGAAAAGTCGAAGAGTGGAAAAGCCAACTCCACCGCTGATGAAGGATCGATCAGCGACCGGCCGCCCTCAGTCCGCCGCCGCCAAATCACGGAACCAAAACCGCTTCTCGATCGGCTCCGCGACCTCGCCGTCGATTTCGGCCCGGGGATAGATAAAGTAATTCAGCGGCTCGCCCTGTCGATCATCATCGAGCGATAAATCACGGCCCGTCGTGAAATGCACGCGATTCTCATCGTGCGCCCCGAAGAAGTAGTCCTTGCGCGAGGGGTCTTTCCAAGCTTCGGAAGCATCGACGGGAACCCAACCGACGCCCTCGATATAGAATTGCGCCCAGCAGTGATACCCCCCGATCTCACCGCGGTTCTTGTCGGCCGGCAACGGAAACCCGATCTCAAAACGAGCCGCGATTCCCGCCGCCCGCATCATTCCGATAAGCAGCGCGTGAAAATCCGTGCAGTTGCCCTTCTTGACGTCGCAGGCAAACAGCGCGTCGCCGCGCCCCCATCCCTCGCCGCTCTTGTCGTAGCTCATCGTCGATACAACGTAGTCGTAAATGCCGCGAGCCTTCGCGAGATCACTCTCCGCTCCCGCCGTTTGTTGCCGCGACAGCTCCCCGATTACGCCGTCGAGCGGCACTAACCGGTTGGGCCGTAAAAATTTCTCCCGATCCTCGGCCGCATGGACCACGTTGCCCCCGGCCGCCTGAGCGGCCTTTTCCAATGACACCGCGTTCGCCCCCAGATCCACCCGATTCTCCTTCCGCGTCACCTCGAAACCCAGTGTCACCGACAAGGGCCACGGATAGCTCCCCGGCTCCAGATCGATATAGGCGTAGCGATTCCCGAATAGCTCCTCGGTTCTCTGCTCGTAGCGCACCGGGCTGACGATCTTGAGATCGTGAATTTGCTGCTCCTCGGTCTCGGCCGGCAGCGGGATCCAGACCCGATAGGTCTTCGCCCCTTCGGGCATTGCCGGCAACAACGCTTGATAACGGAATTCGAAGCGGCGCTCGCGCCCCTCGGTATCGGCGGCTCCGTCGGTTGCCTCACCGCTCGGCCAACAAGCCGCCAAACCCATGACCGCGACCACGCCGGCGGCCGTTCGCGCCCGACGCCTGAAAGAACTCGCTACAAACATCATTTTCAATCGATCCATAAGCAAGAAACGGGCCGGCTTCCCGGCCCGCCAAAAATCAATACCAAGAGGCGTCGCGCCCCGCCGCTAATAGAATAAATACTTGCGCCAACTGTGTTGCCGGCCGCCCAACTGGCGCATCAAACTGCGGCTGGTGTGAAGCGAAAACGGCCGCGGTCGCTGCATCAGCGTCATCCCGGCTTCCTCGGGCATTCGGTCGCCCTTGCGGTTGTTGCAGCGGCGGCAGCAAGCCACCAGATTCTCCCACGTACTCTTGCCCCCTCGAGAGCGCGCCACCACATGATCCAGCGTCAAGTCGTTGGCCGGATAGGTCCTGGTGCAGTATTGGCAGGTATGGCGGTCTCGGACCAAAATGTTCTTGCGCGACAGGGCGCGCGTCTGACGCGGAATGCGGCGATATTCGAGCAGCCGAATCACCGACGGCACGCTGACCACCCTTGTCGCCGAACGCACCGCGAACGAACTCGGCTCTTCTTCCGCCGCGACGCCCTTCAACAGCAACACCAACGCCCGTCGAGCCCCGCAGACATTGATCGGCTCGTAGCTGGCATTGAGCACGAGCACCGACGCTCCCAATGCAACCGTATTCACCATGGCTCACTCGCCGACCCGGCCGCCGCTTGCCGAGCCTCAACCCGCCGCGTCGCGCCGCCTACCTCAATCATACGTCGCTTCGCCCGCGCCGAGGTGACAGCCCCAACGTAGCGGGCCCCGGCCCGTTTCAACGCTTTCGCGCACGCCTCCAGCGTAGCCCCGGTCGTCATCACGTCATCGATCAGCAGAATCCGCCGCCCCCGAACCTCCCCCGGCCTCGGCGCCGAAAATGCCCCCGCCACGTTGCTGCGCCGCTGCTGGTTCGACAAACCCGCCTGCGATTCAGTAGCTCGCGTACGCCGAAGCAGCCCTCCCCGCGCCGGAATATCGGTCGCCTCCGCCATGGCGGCCGCCAACAGCCCCGCTTGATTGAACCCCCGACTCCACCGCCGGCGGCGATAAAGCGGCACCGGGACCAAATAATCCAGTGCCTCGAAATCGTCCGCCGTCGCCGCCATCAGTCGTCCCAGCCGTTTCGCCAACGGACGCATTCCGTCGTACTTCATCAAGTGGATCAGTCTTCGCAGATCCCCCTCATACGTTCCGAAACTGCGCGCCCGGTCAAATGACGGCGGATCCACGCGGCAAGCTCCGCAACGATCGAGCGCCTTTTCGGCATCCTCAAAAGGATGGCCGCAGTGAAGGCACCCCGCGGTCGCCCGCCGGCTTGCAATCCCTTCCAAACAGGGGCCGCAGACCGGTACCGCCGTGATGCGCGTCAACTCGCGCTCGCACAACCTACAGTCATCAGGGAAAAAGGCGCGGAAAAGCGCATCGAACGGCCCGCGCGGGACCGCGGCGGGGAGAACTCTTGCAATCGTACTGGTCAGCGTACTGGGGAAGGCGAGTCCTCCGAAAATCAACTCCGAACCGAAATGCCGCGGTTCGGCTCGGCCGCGCTCAGTTCTTCCGCCAATTCCTGGCAGTTGCGACAATGCAGCGTCCAAGGAACGGCGTTAAGTCTCTTGGGTTCAATCTTTTCATTGCAGGATTGACAAGAACCGAAGTCTTCTCGGTCAACCCGTCGCAGCGCATCCTCAATTAGGTTGAGATGCGAAAGGCTCGTGTCGCTCTGGTGCGAGAGAAACTCCTTGGAATAGGAGTTCGCCGCCTGCGCCGCGCTGTCTTCGGGGTCATCCTCGCGCGTCGTCCGAATCGCTTGTCCGCTGCGCGAGATCAAGGCACGAACATCCTCCTGCGCCTGTTCGAGCCGCCGACGGTACTTCTCTAATTGTGTCTTGCGCATGGAACCGAAACACGTTAACGTTAAAGTTGGCCGCAAGAGCCGTAAAGGGTATTCTAGGGGCGCTCCGGCATACTGTCAACCGTCACCGTATGAAGACTTACCGAGCCGCCGGGCCCGCGACGGTCCGCTGAAAGCATGGGCCACTCGCGAAACTGTCACACGGGAGGTTGGCACAAAGGATGTCCGATGATAAGCTTCGTGAAGTGGATCAGTTCGACACTTCCGACCATCCCGCGGGAGAAATGCTATGCGCCGCACCGTAGCTCTGGTTTTCACTTTCATGGCCCTGACGGGTTCCAACGCCTGGAGCGAGCCAAAGACCGAGGATGTAACGTTTCATCGGGATGTTCTTCCCGTCCTCCAGAAAAATTGCCAAACCTGCCATCGCCCGGGAGAGGCCGCTCCGATGTCTTTTCTGACCTACAAAGAGACGCGGCCATGGGCGCGGGCGATACTAGAGGCGACAGCATTGGGAAAGATGCCGCCCTGGGGCGCCGAGTCCGGCGTGGGAAGGAAATTTCGCAACGACCGGCGTCTCGAACAGGCTGAGATCGAAATTCTCAAGGTATGGGCCGACCAAGGCGCTCCCGCCGGGGACGCGGCCGATGCCCCCGCGCCCGTCAAGTTCGTCGAAGGTTGGATCATGGGCGAGCCCGACAAGGTCTGGCGTCTTCCCGAGCCGTTTGAAATTCCGGCAAGCGGCACGGTCGAGTACACCTACTACATCATCCCCAACGCCTTCCCCGACGACACCTGGGTGGAAGCTTCGGAAGTTCGTCCCGAGGCTCGTTCGGTGGTGCATCACATCATCGCCTATGCCCGCCCGCCGGAATCGACCTGGCTGGAAGGTTATGAGCCGGGACAATTCTTTGTTCCCAAGGACAGGAAGAAAAAGGAACAACGCCCGCCCAACCTCAGCCCTTCTCAATGGCGACGGTGGGTGGCGGGGTACGCGCCCGGCGTGCGCCCGCAGAGGTACGGGTCGGGTTTAGCGAAGCTGATTCCGGCGGGGTCGGACCTGATCTTCGAGTTGCACTATACGCCGGATGGGACCGTGATTCGCGATCGGTCCTCGGTGGGGATCCGAATCGCCGAGCAGCCGCCGGAGAGGCGCCTGGTTGGCGGCGCGGTCGTGAATGGCGGATTCAAGATTCCTCCCAATGCCTCGAACCATCGCGTTGATGCCTCTGTCGAGTTCAAGAAGGACGTCACGCTGCTCGCACTCACGCCGCACATGCACCTTCGCGGCAAGTCGTTCGAATTTCGGGCGATCTATCCGACCGGGGCATCGGAGATCCTGGCGCGCGTCCCCAACTACGACTTCAATTGGCAGATTACTTACGAACTCGAAAAACCGATTCCGCTGCCGAAGGGAACCATCATCGAGGCCACGGCCTATTTCGATAATTCGCCCAACAACCCGAATAACCCCGATCCCTCGGTCGAGGTCGGCTGGGGCGATCAGAGTTGGGAAGAAATGATGATCGGCTTCTTCAGCCTCGCGGTGGATATGGATCACGACCCCGACAAGTTGTACAAGGGGCTGAAGAAAGACAAGCCCAAGGCAGAGCAGCAAGAGTCGACCGCCGACGGCGGCGACTGATCCACCGCCGACATGGGCGGCCTCGTCGGGCCGATACCGCTGTCGAAAGGGGACGAGCCCTCGGTTCCCCGTAAGATAGCTGTATGACTCTCCTCTTTGTTCTGCTCGCCGTGGCGGCCGGCTGTTTATTCCCGGTTCAGGCCGGGGTCAACTCGTCGCTGCGGTTGTGGCTGGGCCATCCGATTCTTGCCGCGGCTACAAATTTCTTCGTTGGGCTGAGCCTGCTTATTGGCTATGCATTCGTGACCGAAGTCAAGTTGCCGGCGGTTTCTCAGATCGCCAAGGTGCCTTGGTGGTGTTGGCTCGGCGGCTCGATGGGGGCGCTGCTCGTTCTCTCCGGAGTTGTCTTGTCCTATCGTTTGGGCGCGACTACTTTCGCGGCGTGCCTTATTCTCGGGCAGTTGGTTGCATCGGTCGCCGTCGATCATTTCGGCTGGGTCGGTTTTCAGCAACACTCGATCAATTTGCAGAGAGTAGTCGGGCTGGTTCTTCTGGCGGCCGGGGTGCTGCTCGTTCAGCGATCGTGACGGTTTCGGGAAGGCCGCGGCCGCTACTTGCTCTTGAGCCCGAAGCAGTACACGTTGGAGTTGTAGTCGACCGTATAGATCCGACCTTCGGCAATCGCCGGGCCGCTGAAATGCACCCACGTTTCCATGGCTCCGCCGCTGTTGTAGAGTTCCTCTCCCGTGCGGGCGTCGAGCGCGTGGAGAACCGCGGGCTTCGTTTTCGTTAGGCGCGACCCCGCTGTTTTGAGCGTCGAGTGGCCCCTTTGTTCGGGATTTTCTCCGGTCTCGAGGACGAAGACCACTCCATTCGCGATCGCGACGGGATCCGGCACCCTGAAGTTCGCTGAGATCCAGGCCGGTTCAAGGGCGGGTTTGTCGGTCTTGCCGTCCGCGACGACCTTGAAGGCCATGACGCTGCCGTCGGGACCGGCGCCGTGGTCCATGGGGAATTCCGGCGCCGACTCGGAGACAGCCCCGTAGAGCGGCACGTAGAGCCAGGTGTCGCCCTCTTCGTCCCGCCACATCGAGAGCCCGCCCCAAATTCCATAGGAAGTACTCGCCTTCGGATCGTTCCCCAGTTTCATTCCCGCCATCAAAGGTGTCTGATGGTCCTTGCCCCCCAGCGAGTCGGCATCGAGCAGGTACAAGACGCCTTCTTTCGCGCCGCTTGCCAACAAATTGTAATTCCGCCAGCCGAACCATACCGGACTGGCGGAGCCGTAATCCAAGTCGTATCGGAAGACCTCCCACCAATTGTGGGGCGTGAAGTAGTCGACCAGTTCCAGCTCATCAAGCGACGCGGCGACGACGCTGTTCGAGTAATCGCCCAGGTCGCGATCAAAAGGCCCATCCGCCGTGGAACCGTAGGCCCGGCCGTCCTCCCCGATCACCGCGCCGCCCCGGCCCCAGATGCCCCCCGTCGTGTTGTTGGAGAGAAGCAGCTGCCGCACGACCGGACGATGCCGATCCCGGATATCCATGGAATAGAATCCGCCCAGTCCGCCCCCACAGCCTTGCGCCAGCGTCGTGTAGATCGTGTCGCCGGCAAGATTCAAACTCCAACTCTTCGCGAAAGGAGTGACAAACTGCACCGGCCCGAAGCGGACCTTGCCGCTGCCCATGTCCAACCCGTAGAGAGCGCCGTCCTCGGCGAGCGTATAGAGGATGCCCGTTCGCTTGTCGAAAGTCGGCGTGGCATTGACGCCGTTGGGGCAATAGACGCTCCCTTGGAGTCCCACGTTGTTGGGCAGCGCATAGGAGCGAACTTCCCACTCCCACAACAGCTCGCCCGTGCCGGAATCCAGGGCAAAGACCTTCCCCTCTTTTCCGGCTACATAGACGACGTCTCTGATTCCGAGTCGCGTCGACACATCCACCGCCACGATCGGAGCTGTCAAGGCGAAAAGCAAGGAGCCTTGATTGTCGACCTTGGTTTTCCATTGCAACTCGAGATGGGGAGCCGTTTCCGGGCTGAGCGATCTTTCATCGACGGCCCAACCCGTCCGTTGCGGGTCGTGCCCGAAGGTCGGCCATTCACCGCCTTTGGTTACAACCGTCGACGCCAGGCAGGAGCAGAGCAAGCAGATCAGACGGGCTGAATGTCGCATGAGGATCTTCAGTATGCATGAATTTCGAGCCGCCGGCGTCTTTCATCGCGTGGCCGCGATACGTTTCGCGGTCGAGCCGCGGGCCGAGAAACCGAGCGAGTGAGGGGCTGTGAAAAAATGGGGACTCTTCCGAAAATCACCTTCGAACCTACGGTGGATTACGATGTAGCCAATTCGAAACGCAACGGGCTTGCAGCCGCGGAGCGGCGACCGGAAAGTAGCCCCGGGCTTCAGCCGGAGTTCGCGCTGTCCCCACTTTTTCCTCGCTGCCGCCGAAATAGAAAAAAGCGCCGCCCTCGCCCGCTGGGAATCCGTTGAGAACCGGATTCCGCGGGGCGCTCGGACGGCGCTTCTGATTCCTCTAAGTCCCCGAAGAGAGACTTAGTAACTAATGTTCAAATTGACGCCGGCGATCGAACCGGTGTAATACAAACAATCGACACAGGTCCTCAAACTCTCGTCGCCCGTAATGTAGTTATAAAACGGCGACAGAGTGACGTTGCTTCCCACCGGGAGGTCGAGTGACACGGCCAAGACAACGTCGCTGACGGCGGTCTTCTCGATCCATTGCCCTTGGTTGACACCGAGCGCGGCCGATAGAGTCAACGCGACGCCGCTGCCAACGTCCACCGAATGGCCTACGCCGAAGTTGTAGTACATGCCGTCGCCATTGTGCATGTCGCCGTAGACGGCGACGGTCGGTTGCAGAATGGTATCCACCGAAATGGCGCCGTACACTTCATTCGTATAACGGCCTTCACGAAAGTTCGGGAAGGCGTAATTGATGTAGCCTACATTGAGCGAAACTTTGTCGGTCAAGGCGAATCCGTAGTCCAGCGTAAGATCGTGTTCGGTCCAGTGATTCCCCGCGATGTCGCTGTCCCCGAATGCTGTGTGGGCGACGTTACTCCACGTGGAGACGGAAAAGCCGCCGTAGCTGAACCCAAAGCCCGGTTGCATCGACGCGGTATTACTGAGGTTTTGACCACGCCAGATGTACTTACTCGTAAAAGCGTTGTCAAACGAAACGCTCCATGCCTTTTCCTCATCCTGCGCTTGAGCGCTAACGACTCCCAATGATGCCGCCAGCGAAATAATTACCAAGAGTGTCTTAAACTTTTTCATTGTTGACCACCTGAATCCTTCCTCTCTCCACCAAGTCGCCTATCCGCGGGCGCTTGTTGATTCGCGGTTCGAATCCACTGGGGAATTCCCGGTTGGAGCGGGAATTCCGCGTGGCTGCGGAGGTTCGTCTTGGAAATTCCTCAACCGTCAATCTCACTCTAAGCCACATCCGCCAACACAGCAAGAAGATAATTGTTATGGGTGCGATAGAAAAACTTTTGCTCCTTTTCCGGCGCACGGCCGCTCTTGGAAGCCGTTTGTTTTAAGGGGTGTCTGTGTCGACTCAGCGGCCGGCCGGTCGCTGCGACGCCGCCCGTGAAGGCCCGAAAATCAACCGCGTCCGACCCGCCGTCGGGTCACGGCGGCGCACTTCGCGCCATAAGATAGAGGTCGATGCCGAAACGTCCGCGCGGAATTCGACCCTACCTGGCCCCGGTCTCGATCGCTATCCTCGGTGCCGTCCTGGCGGCCGAATGGATCCTGTCAAGCGGAGCCGCCGGGCCGCTGTCGATCCCCTTCTACAACCGCCTCTACCCCTATGTAATGTTCCGGCCTCACGAGAACACTCGCTTCATCAGCCACGACGTCAATCTGGCGTCGAACATCATGTCTCGGAACCAGCGGGTTGTTCACCACTTCAGCAACCAAGACGGTTTGCGCGTCGAAGCGTTGGACTACGATTTGCCCAAGCAAAAGCCCCCAGGGCAGTGGCGCGCGGCGGTGTTGGGTTCCTCGGCGGTTCAATTGGGAACCACCTACGCGGACTCTCTCCCGGGGGCTCTGCGAACCGCGTTGCGGCGGCATCACCGCGGCCGCGACATCGAGGTCATCAACGCCGGCATTCAATCGGCGGTTTCCCGGCAGACCATCGCCCACCTGCTCTTCACGGTGAACGATTACAATCCCGATCTCGTCGTCCTCTACGACGGATTTAACGACTTGATGCTGCCGCTTAACTACGAATCGCGTCCCAACTTCCCCTATAATTTTCAGACTCTCGAAGCCGCTTGGGAGCGCTACCGCGACGAACATCAAGCCCCGCTTTGGCGTGTGATCTTGGAGCGCAGCCGGCTCTACCGGGGCCTGCGCGCGCGCTTCGGCGACGACGACGACCCGAAACCCGGTCTTTACGTCGGCTTGAACGCCCGCTCGCCCGAGGAGATTCTCGCGGATCCCGAATGGGTGCGGAACTACGTGACCGGTTATCTTTCCAACTGGGAGAAGTTAATCAAGCTATCGGGGGCCTACGGCTTCGACGTCGTCTGTGTGTTACAGCCAACGGCCGTTCTCGACAACGTCTTCGGCCCGCGCATCACCGCCGAGGGGTACGGCCTGGAGGAAGAACGCGCCAAAGCTTGGGTCCGGGCGCTGGGGTTTGTCTACGAAGAGGCGTCCCGGCAGGTCGAGCAGTTGCGCCAACGCCATGTCGGGGCAACGATTCTCGATTTCAGCCGCGTCTTGTCACCGGGCGAGGAGCATTTCTGGGACGTCGTCCACGTCTACGATGAAACCAATTTCCTGCTGGCGGAAAAACTGCTTGAGCGGGTCGAAGCGTTGCTCCTGCTCGAGGGCGCCGCCGACCGTCACCTCGTCGGCTCGGGGCGCGGGCGCTCGCCTATCCCTGATACCCCAACACCAGCAACGTCAGATCGTCGCGTTGAGGCGCCCCGGCGGTGAAAACGTTGATGTCGTCGCGAACAGCTTGAAACAGCTCCCGCGGCGTCGCTTTGATGTTGCGGGCCACCACTTCCTTGAGGCGTTCCTCGCCGAGCTGCTCTTCGGCAAAGTCCTCGGCCTCCGACACGCCATCGCTATAGATGACCAACTTGTCGCCGGGCTTGAGGTGGGTTTCTTTCTCGGGAAATTCGGCGTCGGGGAACAAACCAATCGGGAAACTCGTCGGGTTGAGCCACTCGACCTCGCCCGACGCGCGCGCCACGATCGTGGGGCAGTGCCCGGCGCTGACCCAGCGCATGAGGCCGCCTCTTTCGAGCAGACAATAGAAAACCGTGGCGAACCTGGCCGACCGCGAGCGCTCGCAGATGTAGTTGTTGATGCGGGCCACGATGTCCGCCAAACTCGCGTCGAGATCGGTCGTCGCGAAGAACGCGCCTTGAATCAACGACGTGAGCAACGCCGCCGAAACGCCTTTCCCGGAAACATCGGCCAGCACCGCGCCCCAATGATTGGGCGAGAGCGGCATCACGTCGAAGTAATCCCCTCCCACTTGCTGGCAGGCCTCGCTGCTGCCGTCGGCAATCAGCCAGCCCTCGGTTGGCAGCTTGGCCGGCAGCATCGACTGCTGAATATCGCGGGCGATCTTGAGTTCCTGCTCGATGTCTTGTTTCTTGCGCTCTTCCCCGATCAGCCGGGCGTTTTCGAGAACCGTCGAAATTTCGATCGCCAGCGTCTGCAGCAACTCGCGGTTGCCGCTCGAAAGCTCGCCCTGCTTCGAGTCGGCGTAGAGAACCCCGAGCGTATCTTGGCGGGCCGACAGCACGCTGGTTTCATGCTGTTCGCCGACTCGGATCCTCACCAACGGCACGCACACCACGCTGCGCAGCGCCAGCGCCTCCACCGTGCTTTCTTCCTCCGGTCCGTCGTGCTCGATTTCAGAGGGATCGAACACCATCGACAGCAAGTCACGGCGGCTTTCGAGCGCTTGGCGGATGATCGAGCGCGGAATCCGCAGATCGTCCCCGCTCAAGATCTTGCCGTTGCGGTCGCGAGCCACCCGGATCGACAGCTCGCCCTGCTCATCGGTCAGCATCAAGAAACCGCGTTCGGCGTGGGTCACGACCAAGGCGGCGTCCACCGCCGCCGCCAACACGTCGTCGACGGCCAAAGACGACTGCAGCGCCAGCGCGACGTCGAGGACGGCACTGAGTTGCCCCAAATTCCCGGGGCGCTTTTCGGTCGGCAGCGCGGCGACTTTTTCCATCAGCGGGGCTGAAAAGCCGGGCTCGGCACCCACGAAAACTTGATACGAATCCTCGACCCCGAATTCGATGCGATCACCCGTGGAGAGCTCATGACGCTTGACCTTGACACCGTTCACCGTCACACCGTGACGGCTGTCGAGGTCTTCGAGGAAGTGCTTTCCGTCTTCCAGCAGAATCTGGGCGTGAGTGCGGGAAACGCGGTTGTCGCGCAACGATAAGTCGCAGTCGGGCAATCGGCCGATGCGGAAAGGGCTGCGGTTGACTTCGACTTCCCGGCGATCCCCTTCGGAGTCGACGACGCTCAAATGGAGAGGTTTCGCGGAAAAGGCGGGCTGCAAACCGGAAGAACCGTGGGACGCCATCGTTGTGGGCCGTTACCCGGCGCCGACCGAGCCTCGGGAGCCACGGCGACGTTTCTTCGGCGTCGCGTCCTCGGCCGGCTCGGGAACCGCCTCGGCCTCCTCGGCAGCGGGTCCCTGACAATCGGCGCAATACCCGCCCACTTCCGTGCGGGCCACCAGAATCTTGAAGCCGAAATCCGACTCGATCTGCTCTTTGAGGTTCTGCAACGGCCGACCGAAAAACTCCTGGACCGCGCCGCATCGCAAGCAGACGACATGCGCGTGTTCGCGTTTGAGCCGAGTTTCGTAGTAGTGCTGGTCCCCTTCGTGATGCAGCAAATCCAACTCGTCAATCAAGCCCTCTTGTTTGAGAACTTTGAGGGTTCGATAGACGGTGACGCGGCTGATCTTGGCGTCGCGCGCCTTGGCCAGCTCGTAAAGGCCGTCGGCGTTTAGGTGCGTGTGAGAGTTGTGAATGATCTCGAACAGCAGCTCCCGCTGGCGCGTCAACCGCACACCGTGCTGACGCAAAGGAGCCTTGAGGGAAGCTATTGCTTGAGCCATTGGAGCCCGCTAAAAGACCCCTTATGGTACCACAGGGGGCTATTTCCTCCGGTCCGAAAGCGTGCCTCCTCAGCTGTCGCGGGTTCCTTTTCGGCGAGTGTCCGACTCGCCTCGCCGGCCGCTCCTCTTTCGCTAGGCTTGCCCCGCGGCAGCCCGGTTCACCGGCCTTGGGTTCGCAAATAGGCCGGTCCTTCCAGGGCCGGTTGGAAGAGCTCGTCGCCCGTCACGAGGCCGTTTCAACGGCCTTTTTCCTTACGGCTTTAGCCATAGCCGAACCAAGGGAGAATTTCGCGTAGGAAACCGCTCGTCGCCCCGCCGACCTTTCCTTGACATCACCCGCCTTGCCCTGCGATCTTTCTTGTGAGATGAGCCCGATTCAATTTCCGCCGCCTGGGCGATTCGTTGCCGTCGCCGCTTCGAGCGTTCTCTGCCTCGCGGGTCTTCTCCACGCCGAGACCTGGACCCAATTTCGCGGACCAAACGGCTCGGGCGTAACCGAAACCTCCGGCCTCCCGACGCACTTCGGACCCTCGCGCAACCTCGTCTGGCGCAGGGAGTTGCCCGCCGGCCACTCCTCGCCCGTCCTCACCGAGGACCGGATTTTCGTCACCGGCGTCGCGCAGCGGCGGCTCTACACGATTTGCCTCGACCGCGCCTCCGGCAAGATTCTTTGGCGGCGTGAAGCGCCCCGCGGCCGCGCCGAGCCGTTTCATCCCATCAACGGCCCTGCCTCGCCCAGCCCCCTTACCGCCGGCTCGAACGTCTTCGTCTTCTTCGGTGACTTCGGAATCATCTCCTACGGGCCCGACGGCAACGAACGCTGGCGCCTGCCGCTCGGCCCCTTCAGCACCCCCAACGGCCACGGTACCTCGCCCATTCTCGCCGACGACATGGTCATCCTGATGTCCGACCAAGACAAGATGTCGTTCCTGCTCGCCTTGGACAGCGAGACCGGCGCCGTTCGCTGGAAAACCGAGCGCCCCGAGGTTGTCCACGGCTATTCGACCCCGACGCTCTATCGGCCCGCCGACGCTCCGTTACAGATCATCACGCCGAGTTCCTACCGCGTCAGCGCCTACTCGGCGGCTACCGGCAAGCAGCTTTGGTGGTCACGGGGTCCTACCTGGCAGATGAAACCCGTCGCCGTCGTCGATGGCGAGACGATCTACGTCACCGGCTGGGCTCCCGGAGCCGATCCCGGTCAGCGTCAGGGTTTGCCGCCCTATGAAACGGCCGTCAAGAAAGGCGACGCCGACGGCGACCGCAAGATCTCCGAGCAAGAAGCCGTCGACAACGGCTGGCGTCACGGCGGCGGCTGGGGGTTGATCGATCTCGACAACGACGGTTTGCTCGACCGCCGCGATTGGGAGTTCTTCCGCGCCCGCCGCGCCGCCCACAACGCCACCTTCGCGCTCCGCCCGCCCCCCGGCGCACGTGGGGATATCACCGACCAGGCAACCTTGTGGCGATACGAAAAGGCCGTCCCCGTCGTCTCATCGCCGCTGCTCTATCAGGGAATCCTCTACACCATCAAGGACGGCGGTATTCTCACGGCTTTCAACCCCGCCGACGGAAAAGTCTTGAAACAAGCCCGCTTAACCGGCGCGATCGACAAGTATTTCGCCTCGCCCGTAGCGGCGGACGGCAAAATCTACTTCGCCTCGGAAAACGGCAAGCTCGGCGTTGTGGAAGCCGGAGCCGACTGGCGAGTCCTCGCCGTCAACGACCTCGCCGAGCCCTGCCACGCCTCCCCCGCCATCTCCGCCGGCCGCCTCTACGTACGAACCCAAAACGCCCTGTACGCCTTCGCGCAAAGTGAATAGTCTCTTCCGAAAATAACAACACCGCGTGCGTACGATGATGCGTTACTCTCAAGATCGCCAAACTAGCAGATCTCTTGAGCCGCGAAGCGGCGGCAGGAAAATAGCCCAGGGTGGAGCCGAAGGCGGAACCCTGGGTACCGGACAAATTCGGTGGGAGCCCTGAAGGGGCGGCAGGAGCGCACTCCCCCCCATTTTCATTGCGGTCTTATGAACGTCAATGTTCAGAGAGACGGACTCCTCCGAAAATCCTCTTCCGAACGTATCCTATGTTTCACTTCGCTCCGACGTGGCGTACGCTTTCAGCGTGCCGTGGCGGGATTCGTGAGACGGTGCAAATATTGGGATGATCGAGCGCCGCCGCGGCTTGCGCCTCACGATGAAACCGCTTCCGCGCTTCCTCGTCTTGGAGCAAATGAGCCGCCAGAAACTTCAGCGCCACGGCCCGCTTGAGCTTCGTATCCTCGGCCTTATAGACCACCCCCATCCCGCCCTCGCCAAGCTTGGCGGTGATTTCGTAATGGCTGATGGTTTGGCCGATCATCGACGTCTTCTCAGTCCGCCAGGTTCATGCGGCGCAGAATGGCTTGAAACCGTGGGTCGGAGCGAACACCGTCAACCTCAGGCAGGGTCTTGATCCACCAAAGTTGCAGACTGCGCTGTTCGCAGGCTTTGTTCAGCCACTCGAACGCTTTGTCCTTCTCTCCCAGACCGAAGTAAATCATCGCGAGATGATAAGGCGCTTGATGTTCCGGCTGGGAACCCGCTTGCAGTTCCTCGATCAGTTTCAGGGCCTTCTCCGGTTCGCCTGAAACCGCGTAGATGTATCCCAGGTGGCCCTCCCGATACTGAGGCACGTTCCCTCGATCCAGCGCGGCTATGGCTTTGCCGTATTCGCCCTTCTGCAGGTACGCCACCCCCAGGCCGAAGTGCGTCCAGAAGTAGTTCGGGTCGAGTTCCAGCGTCTTCTGGAGTTCCTCAATGGCCCGGTCGTATTGCCGTTGATGCAAAAGGATCAAGGCAGGGCCTACGTTTACGAGCGGCGTGACGGGATCCAGTTCGGCAGCGCGTTTCCACTCCGAATAGGCTTCGTCCAGGCGCCCCGCTGGCCATAAGACGAAGGCTGAGTACCACATATGGGCCACCGGGTAAGAGGAGTCCAACTCGATCGCCCGCTGGAACGCGCGTTCTCCCGCTGCCCAGTTCCAGTGATAAAGAGATTCGACCGCCCCGAGGGAAGCGTGTGCCGCGGCCAGATCAGCGTCGATTTGAAGCGCTTTCAACGCGGCCGCCTCGGCTCTGGGCATCGTCTCCTTTGCCGGTAGCACGCCATAAAACCCGAGACTGGTGTGGCAGTCGGCGAGCCCGGCGTGGGCGAGTGCATAGTCGGGGTCCTCCGCAAGCGCCTGCTCGTAGAACCCCATTGCCTTCTGGAGCGTCTCGGCAGTGCGCCTGTACCAGTAGTAGCGTCCGCGCAAACACAAATTGTACGCCTGAAGATTTTCCGTGTAGCGCTTGGCGAGCAGCTCTTTCTCCCGTCCCGCCAGCTTGACTTTCAGTTTCTCGACAATCGCCTGCGAGATCTCATCTTGGATCTCGAAGATGTCCTCCATCACGCGGTCGTAGCGCTCGGACCAGACCTGGTAGCCCTCCTCAATCGCGATCAGTTCGACGTTGATCCGCACGCGGTTGCCGGATCGCCGCACACTGCCCTCGAGAACGTGCCCGACGTTGAGCGCGGCTCCCACTTCCCGAGGTGTCGGGCGTTTCCCTTTGAACTGAAAAGCCATGCTGCGGGGCGCCACCTGCAAGCGCTCCACTTGCCCCAAGGCGCTGGTGATGTCCTCGCTGATGCCGTCGCTGAAGTATTCGTCTTCGTCGCCGCGGCCGCGGTTCTCAAACGGCAGCACCGCGATCGAGGGCCGCGCGTCGATTGTCCCTGAAGAGGGCCTCCTGCCCGCGGCTGATTCCGCGCCGCGCTTTAAGGCGCCGAGGTCGGCAAGGAGGTCACTGACGGTTTGATAGCGCTCGTCAGCCCGCTTGGCCAAGCATTTGTCGGCAATCCGCTCTAACGTGGTTGGAACGCCTGTGCGGACCGTCGTGATCGGCTCCGGCTGCTCGTTGAGTATCGAATACAGAATCGCCTGCTGGTAATGGCCTTGAAACGGTACCTGCCCCGTGGCCATTTCATAGAGCACCACGCCGAAAGCCCAGACGTCGGTACGGTGGTCAACCGTCTCGCCGGTCGTCTGCTCGGGCGACATGTAGGCGGACGTACCGATTGTCGTTCCGTCCTGAGTAAGTTTTGACGACGACGAGGCAAGTTGCGCCAAGCCGAAGTCCATCAGCACGGCTTGACCATTTGTGGTGTCCATGATGTTGGCCGGTTTGATGTCCCGGTGGACAACGCCCTTGCTGTGCGCCTCCTGTAAGCCCCGCCCTACCTGGATGGCGACGTCGAGCAGCCGCTCCACGCTCAAAGGGCCTTCTTCGATGCGCTTGGTTAGTTCTTCGCCCTCGAGGAACGCCATGGCGATGAACATGCGCCCGTCGACCTCATCGATTTCATAGACCGGGCAAATGTTGGGGTGCTGTAGGGCCGCCGCGGCTTTAGCTTCGCGCTCGAAGCGCTTGCGAACGTCCTCGTTACCGAGCAGATGGGGCGGCAAAAACTTGAGGGCGACGGGGCGGTCGAGCCTCAGGTCCCGGGCTTTGTAGACAACGCCCATGCCGCCTTCACCGAGCTTTTCGGTGATTTCGTAATGGCTGATGATTTGGCCGATCATGGGCGCCGCTCCGCCAGAGCCTTGGAGGCCTGTCCATTCTATCCTGAAAAATAGTTCTCGGGGACGAGCACGACAGCATGCTGCCCGCCCGGAATCCTGTCAGCCGCCGCATCCGGCTCGGGGCTGTTTTGATGACCCCTAGTAGCCGCGGGGCCCGATCGTCTGGTAGGGTATGCCGCAGATGAGTTCTTTGGGGAATCCCGAGCGCCCTCTGCGTGTCGCCGTCATCGGTTCCGGCCCGGCGGGTTTCTTCACCGTGCAGCACCTGTTCGAGGCGGCCGGGCTGACGATCGAATGCGATGTCTTCGACCGCTTGCCCACGCCGTTCGGGCTGGTCCGTCTCGGCGTCGCCCCCGATCATCAGAAGATCAAAACCGTCGTCAAGGTCTACCACAAGCTTGCCGCCGATCCGAGATTCCGTTTCTTCGGCAGCGTCGAGTACGGAAAAAACGTTTCGCTCACCGACCTGCGCACCCACTATCACGCCATCGTTTTCACCACCGGAGCCCAAGCCGACCGCCGCATGGGGATTCCCGGAGAAGACCTCGCCGGCAGCCACGCCGCCACCGAATTCGTCGCCTGGTATAACGCCCACCCCGACTACTCCGACCGCCGATTCGACCTCAGTCACCCCACCGCCGTGGTCGTCGGTGTCGGCAACGTCGCCATCGACGTGGCGCGTATCCTGACCAGGACTGTCGAAGAGCTGCGGACGACCGACATCGCCGACTACACCCTCGAGGCACTGCGCAATAGCAACGTCAAGCAGATCTACATGCTGGGCCGCCGAGGCCCGGCGCAAGCCGCCTTCTCGAATCCGGAAATCTCCGAACTCGGCGAGTTGGCCGACGCGGAAGTGCGTACCTTGGCGGACGAGCTTGTCGTCGATGAAGAGAGCCAGGCCGCCGCTCTCGACAATCCCACTCTGTCGCGCAAGCTCGAAATATTGCGCGGTTACGCCGTTTCCGGTCCACAAGTCAAGTCTCGCCGCATCACTCTGCGCTTCCTCACTTCCCCGGTCGAGTTGATCAGCGACGACGAAGGCCGCGTCCGGGGCGTGCGCACCGTCCGCAACGAACTTTACACCGACGCACAAGGCCGCATCCGTTCGCGTCCGACCGATGAGGTCGAAACGATCGAGGCCGGCTTGGTACTGCGCTCGGTCGGCTACAAGGGCATCCCGCTCGCCGGGTTGCCGTTTCTCGACGACAGGGGCATTGTTCCGAATGACGGCGGCCGTGTCGTCGACCCACTCGCCGATCGCTCCTTGACCGGGATCTACGTCAGCGGCTGGATCAAACGAGGCCCCTTCGGCGTCATCGGCACCAACAAAGCCGATGCCAAGGAAACTGTCGCCAATCTGATCGCCGACTTGCGAGACGGCACTTTCCTCAGTCCGCGCAGCCCGGAACGGGAAAGCATGGACAGCCTCCTCGATGAGCGCGGCGTGCGCTACGTCTCCTTCGAAGAGTGGCAAGATATCGATCGGCTGGAAATGGCCATGGGGATGCCCGGCCGCCGTCCGCGCGTAAAATTCACCAGCCGCGGTCAAATCTTCGACGCCCTCGACGCCCTCGTCCCCCCCGAGGAACAAGACTAATCGCGCACGTAATTCATAACGCGGCAACAGAGCCCCGAGCGCAAGCGACGGGCCAAGCGCACCCAACCGTTTCGCCCCCCTCCATGACGCAAACTCTCGCTCGACTCCTCATCACCCCAACCCTCCTCCTCGGCCTCGGCCTGACCGCGACCGCCCGGGAAAACCCCAATTTCATCGTCATCTTCACCGACGACCAGGGCTGGGGCGATCTCGGCGTCCAAGGCTCTCCCGACATTCGCACGCCGAATATCGACCGGCTCGCCGCCGAAGGCATTCGTTTCACCAGTTTCTACGCCGCGCCCTTCTGCGGCCCCTCCCGAGCCGCTCTACTCACCGGCACCTATCCGCCGCGCAACAGCCTGGCTTTCAATCACGGGTCGAAAACCAGAGAGACCGGCATTCATCCCGACGAAATCACCATCGCCGAAATTCTCAAGAAACAGGGCTATCGAACGATGATGATCGGCAAATGGCACCTTGGCCACGCGGCGCCCTTTTTGCCCCACCGTCACGGCTTCGATCACTGGTTCGGCCTGCCGTATTCGAACGACATGTGGCGTTACCACCCGCTGATGCCGCCCACCGCCAACGAAGACGAACGCATGCGCGCCGCCCGCCGCCGAGCCGACTACACCGGGTTCGCTGGCCAAGGCCGCTATTACAACGTCGAAGGCGGCCAGGGATTCCCCGAGCCGCTGCCGCTGATGGAAGACGACGAAATCGTCGCGCTCGACCCCGACCAAACCAAACTCACCACCATGTACACCGAGCGCGCCGTCAACTTCATCGAGGAGAACAAAGACCGCAATTTCTTTCTCTACCTGCCGCACGCCATGCCCCACGTGCCCTTGTTCGTTGGCGCGGCGCGCCAAGGCGAATCGATTCGCGGCCTCTACGGCGACGTCATCGAGGAAATCGATTGGAGCGTCGGCGAGATCGTCGCCAAGCTCAAGGAGTTGGGCATCGACGGCAAGACCCTGATTTGCTTCACCTCCGACAACGGACCCTGGTTGCAGTACGGCGTCGACGCCGGCTCGGCCGGTCCGCTGAGTCACGGCAAGGCGACGACCTGGGAAGGCGGCATGCGCGTGCCCGGTATTTTCCGTTGGCCCGGCAAGATTCCCGCCGGCCAAGTGACCTCCGAGCCCGCCTCCAACATGGACATCCTGCCGACCCTCGCCAAGCTCGCCGGCGCCGAGATTCCCAACGATCGCACCATCGACGGCGGCGACTTGTGGCCGCTGCTTTCCGGCCGCCCCGGAGCCCGCTCCCCCTACGACGAGTTCTACTATTTCAACGGCGCCCAACCGAATCAGCTGCCCCGCATCGAAGCCGTCCGTCGCGGCAAGTGGAAACTGCACCTAAGGCGCGGAGCCGACCCCTCTAAGCTAAAAGCGACGGCTCTCTATGATCTTCACGAAGATGTGGGCGAAAAGTTCGACCGGCGCGAACTGCACCCCGACCTAATCGAAAGCATGCTCACCGCCGCCGAAGCCTTCGTCGACGAACTCCATCGCAACCGCCGTCCGCTCGGCCGAATCTAGTCACGGCATTTCCGTATCAACTATGCAGTTACCCAAACGACTCCGAACACTTCTATTGACTCCCATGGTCGCCGCTCTCCTGCTCTCTTGCGGCGCGGGAACCGAACCGGCCGCCGAAGACGAAACAATCACCATCGGCGCCATGCGCCCCGGAACTTCCTGGTATGTTTTCGCGGCCACTCTCGCGACATTGCTCCAGAAGGAACTCCCCCCCGGTACCCCCGTCGAGGTCATCGCCCGCGGCGGCGCCATTGGCAACCCGATCCTAGTCGATCGCGGCGACGCGACCATCGCCATCGCCCAAGCGGCGACTTCCGCATGGGCTCAATCCGGCCACCCCGTCGCCTATAAGGGGCGCAAGCATGAGAACATCCGCGCCCTGGTTGGAGGCCTCAATAAGGTCTGGCTGACCGTATTGCTGCGAGAGGAATACATCGCCCGCACGGGCAACGACACGCTGAAGAAAGCTCTCTCCGACCCCGCGCCGCTGCGCGTCGTGATGAAGCCGGCCGGCAGCGTCGTTCCCGTCTTTGCCGACATGCTTCTCGATGCATTCGGAACCAGCCGCGGCCAAATCATCGAACGCGGCGGCGAGATCACCCAGGTTTCCGCCAGTCAGATCGCTTCGATTCTACGCGACGGCCGCGCCGACCTCTACTTCGAGACCGCCATTCGCGGTCACCCCGCGGTCACTGAAATTACGACCACCACCGACGTTCGCTTCGTCGACCTGCCCGACGCCTTTCTCGAAAAGATCCAGGGACCCGGCATAACTCCCATCCCCATGCCCGAATATTTCAAGGGGCAATCGGGACCGACTCAGGCCGTCGACATGGGCACCGTCCTGATCACGCACAAAGACCTGCCCGAAGATCTCGCCTATCGCATCACGAAAGTGGTCTGCGAAAACAAGGACGAGATGGCGATCGCCCACAAGGCATGGCTGGCCTTCGACCCCGACCAAGGCGGCAAGATCGAAAAAACCGGCATTCCCCTCCACCCCGGCGCCGAGCGCTATTTCAGGGAAACCGGGCGGCTGTAAGACCGCCGCGCCGCAACAAACCTTGAGCGGGTCTTGGAACAGGAACAGGCGTGAATTCCCCCACGCCCGGCCCCCGGCGTCCCCGCCCTCTCGCCGATTCAGGCCTTGGGCTTCGGCGGCGGAAGTTCGCGGGCCTCGACGGCCGACTGGAAGCCGACGCGCCCGTGCGTGCCGTCACAAAACGGCTTGTTGTCGGAATGGCCGCAACGGCACAAGCCGATAACCGTTCTACCGGCTAAACCGAAGGTTTTGCCGGCGGCGTCTTCGATCGTAAAAGAGCCCTCGATGCGCAGCGGGCCGCGATTGCTTACGGTGATTTTCGTGTCAGCCATTTCGTATTTACCTCGGAACGGGGGAACGGCCTGGAAAGCCCCGGGCCGCTGATCGCCTCGACGTGGTTGGGGCATGGCACGCTACGCCCCCGGTTCACTGGTGATTCCGCTACGCCGCTGTCTTGAGCGCCTTGTCGGTCGTCGCCAATCCCGCCTCTTTGTACTCCGCCAGACCCAGCGCCTTGAAAATGCGAATGAAGATCCACGCGAAGTCGATCTCGCTGGCTTTCGCCTTGAAGCGAGGCGACATCGGGAACTCATGGTGATTGTTGTGGAAGCCCTCGCCGCCGGTCAAGAATGCCACCCAGCGCAGATTGGTCGCGCGGTTATCGAAGTTGCGATAGCCGACCTTGTGGCAAACGCTGTTGATCATGGCGTTGAGAAAGACATAAAAACCGGCATTGAGCCACCACAACGCGACGCCCATCACGGCGCCGATCCAGAAGTTCACCCCCGTCAACCAAGGGAACGCCAGCGCCAAGGCCGTCATGCCCAGAGCCGGGCCGAGCTTCCCGATTCGAGGAACGCGGTCGAGCAGGTCGTCTTTCCAGTTGGGAGTGAACGTGTCGATCGTAGCCTGATTCTTGATCTCCCTCTTGTACATCATCACGTTGAGGAAGAGCACGTTCCACAAGCCCTCGATGTAGGGGCTGTGCGGGTCGCCTTCCTCGTCGGAGAAGCGGTGATGCTTGCGGTGCACCGCCGCCCACTCGCGGGGAATGATCCCGGTCGCCAAAGCCAGCTCCAGATGCATGAAGAACCCCAAGAAGGGATGCAGCTTGAGACCGGTGTGGGTCAAGCAACGATGCAGATAAATCGTCGTGCAAAAAGTCGAGATTTGCGCGATGGCGAAAGCCAACCCGACAAACCACAGCAGCGTTTCCATCGTCATAACACTCGTCATAAGATTTCCTGTCCGTCAGGACCGTATGATTTAAGATTCCCAACCGCGCCCGACGCCGGGGAGTTGAGTCGCGGCGCTTGTCACGCCGACGCGCACGAAATTCCATCGTTCGTCGAAAACGGTTGAAATCCCACGCGAGGCGGCGACGGGAAGGCGCTGCAAAACGGATAGCCGCGACCATCCGCGGGGAAGCCCCATGGCCGCCCACTCCTCCAACATCAAACTTCAGTGGTTATTATAGGTTGTCGAAGGGTCGAAAACGCCCGTGACGTTACCAAAAAGACACAATTGCGGTCTTTGAAGATGCCGGCTAAGGGGACTACCCGACGACCAAATGAACCTCCAGTTGTAGCGCTCTCGCCCCCGCGAAACAATACCGAGCAATCATGTCCCAACCCCCGAAGTTTGTGTTCGCCGGGCTTCCCCGAACCTGTTGCAAGTCGACTGCCGGCCGAGCGATCAAGAACCCCGCCCGGCCCATTGAACCCTCGATCAATCCCTCAGCCCGAAAACGAACAACGAGTGCCCGGCGCTGACGGCGACGAATTGCTTGTCGCCGACCTGGTAGGTCATCGGTGAATTCGTCATGCGGCCGCCCAGGTTCAGCTTCCACAGCAAGTTGCCGTTAAAGACGTCGAGCACCACGAGTTGCCCCTGTATGCTTCCGGAGAACAGCACATTGCCGGCCGTCGACATCAACCCGCTTTCGGAGACTTCGGCCATCTTGAACTCCCACTCGAGCTCGCCCGTCTCGGGGTCGAGCGCCCGCACGGCGCCGTAGCCGGGTTCGGCGTCCTTGGCCGGGTCGGGATAGATGCCCTCCGGCAAGCTGCCGACGTAGCGATTGCCGCGCGTATAGCTGGGGTCGCCTTTGTAATACATGCTCGGGTAGCTCTCCCACACCGGGAGATAGAACAGACCCGTCTTGGGGCTGTAGGTCGGCGAGTACCAGTTCGTTGCCCCCTGAACGCTGGGGTACGTTTTCGTGCCCTCCGCGGAGGGTCCGGCGCCGGCGACCTTGATGGGTCGGCCGTTTTCATCGATGCCCTTGGCCCAGTTCTGATACGCGAAAGCCTTGGCGAGCAGGAATTCGCCCGTGACTCGATCAAGCACGTAGAAAAAGGCGTTGCGGTTGCCCCAAAGAATCAGCTTGCGCTGCTTGCCCTGGAATTCACGGTCCACCAAGACGGGCACTTGCACCGAATCCCAGTCCCATTCGTCGTGCGGCGTGAACTGGTAATACCATTTGAGCTTTCCCGTGTCGGCGTCGAGGGCGATGACGGAATCGCTATAGAGGTTGTCTCCCTTGCGAACATCGGCGTTCCAATCGGGCGCGGGGTTGCCGGTCCCCCAATAGATCAAGTTCAGGTCGGGATCGTAGGAGCCGGTCAGCCAAGCCGAGCCGCCGCCGCGCTTCCAGGAATCGCCTTCCCAGGTTTCGTGGCCCGCTTCGCCGGGCCCTGGGATGGTATAGAAGCGCCACAGTTTCTTGCCGGTCTTGATGTCGTGGGCTTGCATGAAACCGCGAATGCCGTATTCGCCGCCGGCGGTGCCGATGATGATCTTGTCCTTGACGATCAGCGGGGCCAGGGTGATCGAATAGCCGCCGAGATAATCAACGACGGTGATGTCCCAGTTAACCGATCCGGTCTTGGCGTCGATCGAGAGCAGGCGGCCGTCGACGGTTCCCATAAACAGGCTGTCGCCCGCTATCGCCAAACCGCGATTGATGCGGCCGCAGCAGACGTTGACCTTCTCGGGGTCGTTGTGGGTGTATTTCCAGTAGCGCCGGCCGGTCGCGGCGTCGATCGCGACGACGTTGTTAGGCGGTTCCGTGAAATACATCACGCCGTCGACGACAAGCGGCGTGGCTTGGAATTTCTCAAGCGAGCGGGCTTGGAAGACCCATTTCAACTCGAGGTTCTTGATGTTTTCGCGATTGATTTGATCGAGCTTGCTGAAGCGTTGGCTTTTGTAGCTGCCCGAGTAGGTCATCCATTGTTCGGGCTCGTTCTCGGCGTTGAGAAGGCGCTCATAGCTGACCTGCGCGAAGGCCGCGGCGGCGGCCGTGATCGCTAAAACCGTGATCGCTAAAACGAGGATACGGAGCGTTTTCATTACAGCTGCCTCCTTCTCAGGCTCGATAGATAAGCCACGATGTCGGTCACCTCGTCGGCGCTCAAGACGCCCTCATAGGAAGGCATGCCGGATTTCTTCACGATGTCGTAGCTGGTCAACTCGCTCTTCACCAGCGACCGCAAACGGCCTTTCGAATCGAGTACCTGCACGGAGAACGTGTCTTCATTGAGACGCCGGCCCGACACCTTCTCGCCGCTGTTAGTAACGATCTTGACGGTCCAGTCCGTCGCGAGCACTTGCTCATCCGGCCGCAGGATCGACCTCTTGAGCGCCTTGGCGGAGCGTGATCCGCCGATGTCGCCAAGGGGAGGCGCTCCACGACCGCCTACCCCGGCCACCATGTGACATTGCAGACAGCCGCCCTTGGAGCCGAAGAGTTCGGCCCCGCGCTCGACGTTGCCGGAGGCCGTGCCGGGTTGCTCTGCTTTCACCAGCGTCCGAACGAATGAAACGACCTGCCACAACTGCTTACCGTTGAAAAACGTCGCCGGCATCTCGGTGCCGGGAATGCCTTTGGAGAAAGTTTCGTAGAGCTCTTCGTCACTCGATCCGTGGCGATAGCGGCCGGTGGTCAAGTCGGCGCCCTTACCGCCGCCGCTGCCGTCGAGGCCGTGGCAACTGGCGCAATGGCCGCGAAAGATCTTTCCTCCGGCGGCGGCGTCCTCCGCCGAAGTAAAGGGGTTAGCCCCGTCTTGCCCGGCGTGTTCTTGGGCCCCGAGCGAGAGAGCTCCGGCTACGACCGGCACCAACGCGAGCGATAACATCCGGCAAATCCGCACATGTCACCTCCTCAGATAAACCAGTAACGGGAACCGCGCAAGGCCATCGAGTCCCCCCCGGCCGCCGACCGTCCCGCACCATCGGCTAGCTTAGCTTATTGAGAAGGTGGCCCGCACGCCGCCCGGGCCCACCGCCGTGCAAAACCAAGCCCTGCCGGCCGATTGTATTGCATTCGGTTCCCGCCCGACCCGGAGTTTTTCTTCCATACTCAAAGGAAGGGGCCGTCCCCTCGTGAATAAGCGCTGAATGCAACCGTTTCTTCAACCGGCCGGGCGCGAGACCTTGCAGAGTTTCGTCGCCGAAAAGTTCGCCGGGTTGCCGTTCGTCGTTGTCTCGAACCGCGAACCCTATATCCATTACTTAGAGGGCGACCAGGTCCGCTGGAAACGCACTCTGGGCGGGCTCGTCACCGCGCTCGACCCGATGATGCAAACCTTGCGCGGCTCTTGGGTGGCCCACGGCTCGGGCGACGCCGATCGCCAATCGGCCGCCGAAAACGGCTGTCTCGGCGTCCCGCCCGATGCTCCCAGCTATAAGCAACATCGCGTCTGGCTGTCGAAAAAAGAGGAAGAGGGCTACTATTACGGCGTCGCCAATCAGGCACTGTGGCCGCTTTGCCACAATTCCTATACGCGGCCGCTGTTTAGTCAGTCGGATTGGGAAGTCTACCAATCGGTTAACGCCAAGTTCGCCGACAAGGTCGCGGGCGTCGTCGGCGATCAAAAGGCCGTCGTGTTCGTCCAGGACTACCACTTTGCCTTGTTGCCGGCCATGGTCAAGCAGCGCTGCCCGCAAGCGGTTTGCGCTCATTTCTGGCATATTCCCTGGCCCAATGCCGAGGTTTTCTCGATTTGTCCCTGGCGGCGGGAGATGCTCGAAGGTCTGCTCGGCAACGATTTGCTGGGGTTTCATTTACAGGCCTCGTGCAATAACTTTCTCGAAACCGTCGACCGCGAGCTCGAAGCCCGCCAAGACCGCGAGATGATCGCCGTGGTCTACAACGACCACACCACGCGCGTGAGGCCCTTTCCCATCAGCGTCGATTTCGAGGCGATCTCGGAGCAAGCCGCCGGCGAAGCCTGTGCCAACCGTATGAAGTCGGTCAAAAAGGAACTCCGGCTCGACGGCAAGTTCGTGCTGCTCGGGCTCGACCGAATGGACTACACCAAGGGCATCCCCGACCGCTTACGCGCCGTTGATCTATTTCTCGAACGCCGCCCCGACTACATCGGCAAACTGGTCTTCATCCAAGCCTCGGTGCCGAGCCGACACCGTATTCCCGCTTACAAGTCATTGATCAGCGAGGTCGAAAACCTCACCGAAGAGATCAATTGGCGTCACGGCGACGGGGCTTGGAAGCCGATCGTGACTCTCGATGAGCACTTGTCGTGGGAGACCGTTCTGGCGCTCTACCGGCTGGCCGACGCTTGCGTCGTCAGCAGCCTGCAAGATGGTTTGAACCTGGTAGCCAAGGAATTTGTCAGCGCCCGCGCCGACCAGCAAGGCGTGCTGCTGCTGAGTCGTTTCGCCGGCGCGGCCTCGGAGTTGCCCGAGGCTCTGTTGCTCAACCCCTTCGCCCACGACGAGTTCGCCGCCCGTATCGAAGACGCCGCCCAAATGTCCCCGGACGAGCAAGCCTCCCGAATGCAGGCTCTGCGAACGCAAGTTCGCGAGAACAATATCTATACCTGGACCCTCCACCTTCTCGATCAACTGACGGGACTGGGCTAGCGGTGCGCTACATAAATGTGGGACGTCTCTCCAGCCATGCAAGCAAGAGAAGCCGCGGCGCGGACGGCCTGCCCGGTTCACCGGGCTTGGGTTTCCCAAATAGGCCGGTCCTTCAGGGCCGGTTCAACAGGCTTCTTGTCGGGCACGAGGCCGTTTCAACGGCCTTCCCCCACACGGCTTTAGCCATGGCCGAACCAAGGGGAAATTGCCGGCAGGGGAACGCTCGATCCCGGGCCGCCGATTCGCCCATATTCTTGTCGCGCACCCCTTGGCCGGCGGCCGCCTCGCTCCCCTGCTTCCGCACCGCTTGACGCATCATGCAGCACCTCTTTGAAGCCTGGTCCGAAGCCGCCGCGACGCTCGAAACCGCGCCGGGCCTTCTCCTCATGCTCGACTTCGACGGGACCCTGGCCCCGTTAGTCCCGCATCCCGATCTTGCCGCTCTTCCGGAGAAAACCAAGCTGCGCATGGAACAGCTGGCGGCCGCCTCCGGCGTCGATCTCGCCGTCATCAGCGGCCGTGCGGTCTCCGATCTGCGGGCCCGCATCGGGCTCGAGGGAATCGAATACAGCGGCAACCACGGCCGCGAGCGCCTTCGCCCCGGCTCGGACCAAATCGAGTTCCGCAATGAGGTCCAAGAAGAGATAGCCGCGGCGGCGCGAGCGACGGCCCAGGCGGTGGATGGCATTGAGGGTGCCTACGTCGAAGACAAGGGCTTGACGGCGGCGCTCCACTACCGGCAAGTTCCCCCCGCCCGTCACGCCGATGTCCGGCGCGCGGTCGAGGCGCTCATTCCGCGGTTGGGCCCGGGAATCCACGTCGAGGAAGGGAAGATGGTTTTCGAGCTGTTGCCGAATGACAATCAGAATAAAGGCAAGCTCGCTCTCACGCTGTTCAAGGAAAAGGGCGGCGGCGGCGCCGTAGTTCCGATCTATTGCGGCGACGATGCAACCGACGAGACCGTCTTCGAAGCCCTGCCCCGAGAGGCGCTCTCCATCCATGTCGGGAACGGAAGCAAGCTCTCACGGGCGCGTTATCGATTGGACGGTCCGGAGCAAGTCGCTGAGTTCCTTGGTAAAATTGTGGACTTTCGCGCCTCGGCCTAAACCGGCCGAGCGCGCCGGGGCACCGAGCCCCGCTCCGGAAGGGATAGAAGTCGGCGATGTCGAACCGTTTCGTTTTCTATAGCGCCGCGAGCCTGGTGCAGACTACGCCCTTCGAGGCCGATAGTCTGCCCTCGTTGCTCGATTGCCTGCGAAGGGTTGACAGCTCGTCGATCTTCTATCATTTCTATCACTCTCTGTTGCGCCGGCATTTCCTGAAAGCCGAATCCCAAAACGACTTCGCCCTCTGGGCGGACGAGCAATTGCGCGAGCCCTGGTTGGCCGAAAGGCTGGCGACCGTCGACCCGATGGATTTCGCCATGATCCGGACCGCGCGAGAAAAGTTGATCGAGTACGTCGAAGTTTTCGTTGGCCCGGCGCAATCTTATGTGCGCGTGCCGCCGGGCAAGGAATTTCGCTTTCAAGAGTTGCAGAGCTTCTCCTATCCGAGCGGCATCGAGGCGGAAACACTCGCGGAATTCGCCGCCGCGGTGAGGCAGGTGAGCGTGGAATCGGTCTTCTATCACCTCGTCGAAGCCCGCCTGCGGCTGCACAAGAAGGCGAACGATTTTTCGAGCTGGCTCGAACAGACCCACGGCGAGACGGCCTTGGCCCGCGAAATCGATGAACTGAACCCCTACGGCTACGGCCTTGAAGATTTGAAGGCGAAGATCGCCGAGTTGGTCGAGGCGAGAGTGTCGAAATGAGCGAGCTGAATCTCGACTCCTACGCCCCGATCGTCGGCCCCGGCGAGATCAACGACATCCGCCGCCTGGCCGGGTATCTCAAGGGCCGCCGAGTGCAACAGATCAACTCGACATTCAGCGGCGGCGGCGTGGCGGAGATTCTCGACCGCCTGATTCCGCTGATGAACGAAGTCGGCCTCGACGTCAATTGGGATATCGTCGACGGCGAGCAACCTTTCTTTGAGGTCACGAAAAGCTTCCACAACGCCCTGCACGGCCAACATGTCGAAATCACCCAGGGGATGCTCGATATTTTCATGGAAACGACGGCGGCGAACGAGCGCAAACTCGACCGCGACGCCGATATAGTGGTCTTGCATGACCCGCAACCGGTCGGGCTGGTGACGATGAGCGACGGATTCAAGGGCCGCACCGTGTGGCGCTGCCACATCGACGTATCCCAGGCCGACCCCGTCGTCTGGCGCTTCCTCGAACGCTTCATCACCCAGTGCGACGCGTCCGTCTATCATCTCGTGGACTACGCCCACAACCTGCCCATTCGCGAGTTCATCATTCCTCCGGCGATCGACCCGCTGGCCGAGAAAAACTGTGAGTTGCAGCCCGAGGAAATCAACCAAGTCCTCGAGCGATTCGGCATTGATCCCAAGCGCCCCATCGCCGTGCAGGTTTCTCGTTTCGACCGCCTCAAAGACCCCGTCGGCCTCATCGAGGGCTATCAGATGACGCGCCGCTACGCCGATTGCCAACTCGTTCTCGCCGGCGGCGGCGCGCCCGACGACCCCGAGAGCCAAGCCGTGCTCGCCGAAGTGATGGAGCGCAAGGGCAACGACCCCGACGTCTTCGTACTCGACCTGCCGCCCGACTCTCACCGCATCATCAACGCCCTGCAACGTGCCGCCGATGTCGTCATTCAGAAATCGATCCGCGAAGGCTTCGGCCTGACCGTCGCCGAGGGCATGTGGAAGGGCAATCCCGTCATCGGCGGCAATGTCGGCGGCATTCGTAGCCAGATTATCCAAGGCGTGACCGGTTATCTCGTCAACACCGTGGAAGGGATGTCCTGGCGTTTACGCGAGCTGCTCGCCGACCCCGAACGCGCCCGCCACATGGGTGAGATGGGCCGCCAACATATCCGGCAAAATTTCCTACTCCCCCACAGCCTGAAAAACTGGCTGCTGGTCTACCTCTCGCTCGACCACTCCGACCGTCACATGGTCGAGCTCGGCTGAGGGTTGGGCTGTCAGTTCTCTCCCTCAGTGTCCTTTTCGTGCCCTCCCGAAGGTCGCTGCAGGACACCATTAAGTAACTGAAAATAAATGAGTTGATAGAATCATAGGCACCTTTGTACTATTGCCGTCTGGTCCAAAAGGGTACTTCCGGTGAATAGGAATGGCCAGCCAAGTGCTGATACGATGAGTGACCTATGAGAACGAATCGGGGGCCTCAAGAGGCTTACCCTTTCGATGGAGGCAGCGTAGTGTTGAAATTCCCCGCGCTCTGGTGGCGAGTCCCGGCCACGATCGTTGCCCTCGGTTGCGCCGGCCTCTTCGGACAAGTCGTTCGAGGCCCATACCTCCAACTCGGCACCCCCACCAGCGTCGTCGTCAAGTGGCGCACCAACAGCGCTACCAACAGTAAGGTCTCCTACGGCGCCGATCCCGCCGCTTTGACCTCCTCGGTCACCGATGGGAACTCGACTACCGAGCACGAAGTCACGGTATCGGGCCTGACGCCCAACACGAAATACTTCTATTCCGTCGGAACAACCTCGGGGCCGCTGGCCGGGGGCGACTCCGATCACTACTTCGTCACCTCCCCGCTCACCGGGACGGAACAACCCATCCGCGCCTGGCTCATCGGTGATGCGGGTACGGCGAACGACAATGCCCGCGCGGTTCGCGACGCCTACCAGGGTTTTCTCGGCGCCGAGAACACCGACTTGCTGTTGATGCTCGGTGACAACGCCTACAACGACGGGACCGACGCCCAGTATCAAGCAGCCGTTTTCGCCATGTATCCGCAAATGCTGCGCAACACGGTGACCTGGTCGACCTTGGGCAACCATGACGGCATCAGCGCGAATTCCTCGACCCAAACCGGTCCCTACTACGACATCTTCAAGTTGCCAACCGCGGGCCAGGCGGGCGGCGTCGCCTCGGGCACGGAAGCGTACTACTCATTTGACTACGGAAACATCCACTTCATCTGCCTCGATTCCCATGAAACGCCTCGCGCGCTGGGGGGCGCGATGATGACTTGGCTGGTTGCCGATCTGCAAGCGAACACGCAGCCTTGGGTCATTGCGTTTTGGCACCATCCCCCGTATACCAAGGGCTCGCATAATTCCGATCAAGAAAGCCAATTGATCGATATGCGAACCATCGCGCTGCCGATCATCGAGGACTACGGCGTTGATCTGGTCTTTAGCGGACACAGCCATTCCTACGAGCGCTCGTTCCTGCTCGACAGTCACTACGGCGATTCCACAACCTTCGGGCCCTCGATGCAAAAAGACGCCGGTAGTGGGCAAGAGGAAAACAGCGGCGCTTACGCCAAGACGACAACCATCAACGCTTCCCATGATGGAGCCGTCTACACCGTCGCCGGCAGCTCGGGCAAGGTCAGCACCAGCGGAACGCTCGCCCACCCGGCTATGTTTTTCTCGATCGCTGCCCTGGGTTCGGTCGTCCTCGATGTGAACGGCAATCGGCTCGACGCCACCTTCCTCGATTCGAACGGCACCATCCAGGACTACTACACATTGCTCAAGGGCCCCGACGGTACCGCGCCCGAGCTGATTGCCGCCGAAGCTACATCCGACCCGACGAAGCTCGTCGCGGTCTTTTCCGAGCCTGTGGAACCAACGTCCGCGGAAACGGCTTCGAACTACGCCATCGATTTGGGCGTCACCGTCTCGGCCGCGTCACTGAATCCCGACCGCCGCGCGGTCGTGCTGACGACCAGCCCGATACCGGCGGGCATCGAGCCCACTCTCACCGTCAACGGCGTCGTCGATCACACCGGGAACGCGGCCTCCATGTCCTCTCAGCCGTTTCAATTCGAAAACTTTGAGAATTACGACTTCCAAGACGGCGTTTCGCCCGATGCATCCTACAGCGGGACGAGCGACACATATCTGTCGGAAGAAGCGCCGACGCTCAACAGCGGATCGAACATTGTTCTGCTGGTTGACGGCAGCGACCCTTCGCCCTACGACAAGCTTTCGCTCATCCGCTGGGATATCTCGTCGATTCCGATGAACTTCACAGTGCAATCGGCGGACATCATTTTCAATGTCACTAACGCATCATCGGGGGCCTATCAGGTCTATGAGGTCAAGCGTGCCTGGGACGAAAACGTCGCGAATTGGACAACGGCGGCGTCGGGTTCGTTGTGGGAGCTGCCGGGGGCCCAGGGGGCAAGCGATCGAGGCGCGACGGTGCTGGGCGATCTGGCCGCCGACGCGACGGGCGCCTATACCCTCACGTTGAACGCGGCCGGCGTCGCGGTAGTGCAAGCCTGGGTCAGCGATCCGTCGACTAACTTCGGCTTCGTGATCGCAAATCCCGACACTGCCGACGGCATTGACCTCAACTCGAGCGACGCGGGGACGGCGACAAACCGCCCGATTCTTTCCATCACCTCGACTTCGTCGACCGATCCGCCGACCGATCCGGCGATGCATGTTTCCAATATCGCCATCTCGCACAAAGTCACTGGGAGGAAGCAGCTCGCGCGAGCGACCGTCTCGATTCGCGACGAGTCTGGCAATCCCGTCCCCGATGCCGCCGTCCTCGCCCAATGGAGCGGGCTGGCGACGAACGTTCAAACCGTGACGACGTCGAGTACGGGGAACGCCGCATTTGCCTCCGACCGCGTCTTGAAACAGTCCGCGGGAAATTTCATTCTGACGGTGGCCGGCGTCACGAAAGCGGGGTTGACTTACGACGTTGCGGCCAACGTGGAAACGTCGGATTGCATCGACACCAACGGAGCAGCCTGCGGCCCGCCCGACACCGATCCGCCCGCCGCCCCCACCGGTCTTGGCGCAACCGCCGGGTCTCTGTCGGTCACACTCGATTGGAACGACAACGGCGAAGGGGATCTGGCGGGCTACCAAGTCTTTCGCTCGACCGTTTCGGGTGATTTCTCCGACCCGGCGATCGCACAAATCGGAGCGGCCGGCGCCTACACCGATACCGGCTTGACCGCCGGCACGACGTACTTCTACATCGTCAAGGCCGAGGACACAAGCGGTAATCTGTCCGCGGCTTCGAACCAGGTTTCGGCCGTCCCAACGGCGCCAACCGGCGCGATGCTGCACGTCGAGAACGTGCAAGTCCAAGTCATCAAGCGAGGTAAGCGTTACTTCGGACGCGCCGTTGCGACCATCCTCGACGGTGCCGGCATTGGTGTATCGAGTGCCGCGGTAGAGGGGACCTGGACGATGCCTGACGGCAGCTCGATTCCTGACACCGGAACCACGGATGCCGCCGGTATCGAGGTCATTGATTCTCCCAAAGTAGCCGCGTTGCCGAGCCAATCCTTTGCGTTCACGGTCACGAACGTCACCCATGCAACCATCCCCTATGATTCGTCGGCGGATGTAACGGTGACGGACTCGGCGGTCGTCCCATAACCTAAAGGGGAAGCCCGCGGCATCAATGACCTGCCGCCGGCCTATCTCCCGCAACCACCGTGACGCGCGCTCACCGATTCCCGTGGATGCTCTCGGCGGCCTTGCTGACGGCGGCGTTCGCGCTCGTGCCGGTTTGCACCGCCCATCCCGACATCGAAATCCGCATTGCCGCGGTCACGAAACAGATCAACGTCCGCCCGAACGACGCCGAACTCTACTTGCGCCGCGGCAGTCTTCACCGTGAACACCGCGACTGGGAGAAGGCTCTCGCCGACTTTGACCGCGCCGCGGAGTTGGCGCCCCGTTTCGCCGACGTTCACCTGGCCCGCGGCCGCATGTGGCTCGACGCCGGTAAGCTCACCGATGCCCACGAGGAACTCGACCGCTTCCTGACGCTGAGACCCAATCACGCCCTCGGGATGATTTACCGAGCGCGCGTGCTTCGCGCCATGGGGGAACACGCCGCGGCCGGTGAAGACTATGACCGCGGCATCCGAGCCGCGGATCGCCCCGGGCCGCAACTGTTTCTCGATCGAGCCCGCGCCTTCGCCGACGCCGGGGAGTTCGAACGCGCCCTGTCGGGACTCGACGAAGCAGTCACGAGGTTAGGGCCGATCCTCACGATCGAGTCCTACGCGATCGAACTAGAGGCGAAGCGGCGTCGCTATGACCTAGCTCTATCGCGCCTCGATCGGATGCTCGATCGGTTGCCGAAAGAGCGGTTTCTCCAGCGGCGCGGCGCCTTGCTGGAACGCGCCGCGAGACACGACGAAGCTCGCGCGAGCTATCAAGAGGCCCTCGCGCACGTCAATACACTGCCGCCGCGAAGGCGCGACACGAAGCCCTTCGTGGATTTGCAAGCAGAGCTGGCCGTGGCGGTGGAGCGATGCGATGTCGACCGATAGGAAATATAGCTCCTTCTAGCCCGAAACTTCAAATTTCGCGCTACCCGGAGATTCACAACTGCTACCAATAGATCGGACCTTCACCCACCCGAGCCGCGCCGCCGTGCGGCGCGGTCCCGGCGAACCCTTCGACCAAGTTTCTCCCCTGAATGATCCGCCGCCGCCGGTGGCGCCGCTAACCTGCATTTTTCACCAAGTGTCGAGGCGAAGTGCGTGAGAGGGCCGTCAGTTGGTGAAAAATGCAGGCTAACCCGACGACGCCTGCCACTCTCATTTTCACGACCGTCCGATCAAACCCGCGTAGGCATACAGCAAGCAATCGCAGCCGGCCCGAGCCTACTCAGCGATCCGTTTCGCCGCTTTCTTCGGGAAAGCGCTTCTCGAAATAAGCGTTGAGCGCGGCCGTGACAACTTCATGCCCTTTCTCATCCATGTGGATCATGTCGTAGAAAAAGCGCTCTCCGTCGACCGCGTGAAAATCCTCGAACAAATCCTTCACTTCGATATCGAGCCGGGCGCAGACTTCGCCCAGCAGCCGTTGCGGCTTCAAAACGTATTCACGGTCGCCCGCCAGCAGCTTGGGATTGAGTTGCGGGCCAAAGGGAACCGCCACGATCAGGAGATCCGCGTCTACCTGGTCGGCGAGTTTCTTCATCAAGCCGAGTTCCTGCTCCAGCAGAGCCCAGCTTTGCTCTACCCAGGCCAGGTTGAACCCCGGCGCGCGTTTCCAAGGATATGGGGACTGTGCGATTTCAGACGCCACCAGCGCCATACGCAATCGGGTCGCTACATAGCTTCCATCGGGCAGCCAAGAGAGCGGATCCGACGTGCCGACAAGCATCGTGCGGGTCCCCGCTTCGGTGTTTTTCAGCCCCTGGCCCTCCACCGACTCGACGTACCAACGGTTCAGAAAACGGGTGTTGTCGTTGAGCGTGTATTGCACGATCACCAGGTCCGGCTCATAGTCAATCAAAACGGTCTCGAGCAGTAGGCGCTGTTGATGCACTGTGTAGCCGATGACCGCCGCGTTAATGATCTCCGCCTTGTCTTTCCAGCGGTCCTGTAAAACGTTGACGTAGACATCCTCGGTATTGGGCTCGTCGTTGCAGAGCGCGCTGACCGAATCGCCCAGAATGATAACGCGCTCGCGGCCGGCGGGTTTGGCGCGCGTGATCTCGCCGTTGCGCAGGCCCAGGGAATTCGTCTTGGGGAATTTCGAGTTGTAGCGGAAAGCCAAGACCGGGTCGGCGACAAGCCGCTGATCGTCTCCGCCATAGGAGATCGGGACCTCACCCTCGATGAAAGCGGTCCAAGCGCGGCGCGGGCCGTTTTCTTCTTGGATACGAATGATGATCTCGGCCCCGACCAGCCCAATGAGCAAGCTCATCGAAAGCGCCAGAAGGTGAAAGAAAGCTTTCTTCATGCGCAATGAGTTCCACGCTTGGCCAGCCGATTGCCAATCGGCGAAACGGCTCGGGCGCTTGTCGAGATCGGGTCGACGCTATCCTTACCCTACGCCGGCCGCAGCCCGGCGAACTTCATCATCAGCTTCTTGAGCCCGTGCCGGGGGAACTGCACCGTCAACTTGACGTCGTCGCCGGTCTTTTCCCGCCGTAGCACCGTGCCCACGCCGTATTTGCCGTGTCGCACCCGCGCGCCAATCCGGTAGGGGTTCCGATTCGCGGGCGCCCGCGTGGGCACGCTCGCGCCGCCGCTGCCCGGCGCGGTCCCGCTGCCCGAGCCGGTGCCGGGAAACTCGAGAACGCGGTTCTCGGCGAGCCTCTTCTTCACCGCCGGCGCGCCCTTGGCATTCTTGCCGCCGCGCGAAAACGGAACGCCGCGCTCGGAGAAAAAGTCCGCGATATTCTCGACGGAATCATACGTTTTTCCGCCCGCCACGCGGTTTTCGACGGTCCTTCGCACCTGATCCCGCTCGGCGAACAGATCCAATGCACCGTCATCCCACCCCGAGGCCGCGTCGGGCGAGCGGTTATCGATCAACTCCGCGGGGATCTCGGCGAGAAACCGCGACGCCGTCATAGGCCGCGGCGTTCCCGCGCCGTAGCGCCGCCGTGTCCGCGCACTTGTCAGCAGCAGCCGGCTGCGGGCCCTCGTCATCCCGACATAACACAGCCGCCGCTCTTCCTCGATTTCGCTGTTGCTTTCCAGAGTGCGGCTGTGCGGGAAGAGCCCTTCCTCCATGCCGATCATGGCCACGAAGGGAAACTCCAAACCCTTGGCGCTGTGCAACGTCATCAGCAGAACGACCGCTTTGTTGTCGATGTCGTCGGTATCGGAAACCAGCGCGGCGTGATCGAGGAAGGCATGCACGTCCTCGCCGCGCTGCGAGGCTTCGGTCGCGGCATTGAGCAGTTCGCTGATGTTCTCCATGCGCGCCGGGGCGTCAACGGAGGTGTCGTTTTCAAGCATCGCGCGGTAGCCGGTCTGCTCATAGAGCCATGCCAACAATTGCTGCACCGGCAGCCGGGTCAGCTCCTCGCGGGCCAGATCCATCAGCTTTTTGAAACCCTTGAGCGCATTGTGGGCGCGCTTGGAAAAAACGCCCTCGTCGAGCATGCGTCCGATCGATTCCCACAACGAGAGATCCTCGCGTCGCGCGTAGGCCTCGATCTGCTCCACCGTCGCCCGCCCGATGCCTCGCGCCGGGGTGTTGATCACACGCAGCAGATTGACCGTATCGCTCGGCGTGACCGTGACTTTCAGATAGGCGATCAGGTCTTTGACCTCGGCGCGGCGGTAGAAACTTACCCCGCCCACCACGACATATTTGCGGTTGTAACGCCGCAAGGCCTCTTCCATTTGGCGCGACTGCGAGTTGGTGCGGTAGAGCACGGCGGCGCTTCCCGCGGAGTCTTCATTCAGATAACGATGAATTGCGTCGGCCACGTAGAGGGCCTCGTTTTCGCCGTCCGGGGCGCGATAGAAGGTGATCGGCGCGCCCTCGTCCCCGGCGGTCCAAAGCGTCTTGCCCTTGCGCTCGATATTGTTCTCGACGACCGCGCCCGCGGCGGCGAGAATCTTCTTGGTCGAGCGATAGTTCTGCTCCAGTCGAATCACTTTCGCGCCGGGAAAATCCTTCTCGAAATCGAGGATGTTCTGAATGTTGGCTCCGCGCCAGCTATAAATCGACTGATCTTCATCGCCCACCACGCACACATTCCCCGACCCGCCGCCGAGCAGCCGCATCAGGTCGTACTGCGGCCGGTTTGTGTCTTGGTACTCGTCCACGGTGAGGTAGCGAAACCGCCCCCGAATCGATTCCCGCACGGCCTCGCTGTGGCGCAGCAACCGCACGGCTTCCAGCAACAAATCGTCGAAATCAAGCGCGTTGGCTTTCAGCAGCGCGGCTTGATAGTGCTCAAAGATCACGGCCAACTTCTCGGCTTGCGGACCGGTGGCCGAGGCGTAGAAATGCTCCGAGTGTTCTCCGCGGCTTTTTCCCTGGCTGATCGCCGCAAGCGCCGCGCGATATTTCATGAACTGCTCGTCGAGCCCGAGCTGCTTGTAGACCGATTTGACCACCGTCAGTTGGTCGCTGTCGTCGTAGATGTTGAAATGGGGCGTAAAGCCCGATCGCACCTCGCCCAGCGGACCACCGTATCCCCGCAGCAGCCGCACGCAGAACGAGTGAAAAGTCGAAACCGTGGGCAGGGAACCCGCCGCCGCCCCGGACCGGTCGAGCAGCGAGGCCACGCGATTGCGCATCTCCTCGGCGGCTTTATTCGTGAAGGTGACGGCGAGCAGCGCCGACGGCGGCACGCCCTGCTCACGGACCAGATAAGCAATGCGCGAAATCACGACCCGCGTCTTGCCGCTGCCTGCCCCGGCGAGGATCAGCAAAGGGCCTTCGGTGTGGAGAACGGCTTGTTTCTGTTGGGGGTTTAAGGCGGCGAGAAAGTCCATTTCCGATGCTTCATTCTAGCAGCGGCGACCGCGGCCGCCTTACAAGCGCGATCCGCTCGAATCGGCGGTCTCTCTACCATGGGGGGACACTCGGATCCTAGGCCTGCATTGCTCACCAAGTGTCGAGGCGACGTGCGTGAGAGGCCTGTCAGGACAAGGCACGGGCCGCCTGGCGCGCGGAGGCGTACTTGAACAGTACGGTGAGCACGGCAGGCAACCGTAACGAAGTAATGACAGGCCTATCGCGTGCTTCGACCGTCAGGTGGTGAGAAATGCAGGCTAGGAGGGGGAGGACGATTCAAGATGCCCGAAAACTCCGATACAGCACCGTCGCCAAGGGTCTGAAATTCGCGAATCTCCTCAGCCGCGAAGCGGCGGCGGGAATATAGCCCGGGATGGAGCCGAAACGGCGGAACCCTGGGTCGAATTCCCATCCGGTCCGAGCCCTGAAAGAGCGGCGGGAACGCCACGCGATGAGAAATGCGGGTTAAGAATCCCGCGGATTCATGGAACCGGCCCCGCTTTCCACCGCCCCTGACCCGCCGAGAAGGGCGGTCCGGCGAATCCGCGCTAAGCACTCTCGACCGGGCTTGCCTTCGTCGGAATCTCGTCGAAATGAATGGTCTTATCCGTATCGAGGATCAGCAACAAGCGGTCCTTCAGCTTGTAGGCGCCCGAGATCAGGTCGCGCGCCGTCCCTTGGAGGGTTTCCGGAGGCTGTTCGTAGTCGCTCTCGGTGACTTGCAGTACGTCGGCGATCTCGTCGACCTGTAAGCTGACCGCGCTGTCTTCCGAGCGCACGACGACGTTCATGGGACGGCGGTCGTCGGGGCGCGGCCGCAGTCCCAATCGCTGCCGCAAGTCGATCGCCGTTACGATTTCCCCGCGTAGATTGATGAGGCCCTCGATCACGTCCGGCGCGCTCGGCACCGGCGTCATCTCCTGGTAACGCAGTACTTCCTGCACGCGCAGCACTTCGACCCCGAAGAACAGTTCGTCGACGAAAAAGGTGGCGAATTGTTGGTTGATGGCCGCGGCGTGTTCCGCTTGTGTGGCTGTGGGTTGCTCCATGGGATCAATACCTCCGAGGATCATGCTTCTTGTTCTACGAGTTGCGTCTCTTCGATCGCGGCCGCCAATCTTTCGATCGATTGCAGCATCTCTTGGCGGTTATGGATCAGTTGGTAGTCGTCAAAGTGATAGGGGGCGTCACCGGCCGGCTCGGTTTCCTCCATCCTGTGCGCCAGCGCCACCACCGGAAGTCGCGCCAGCGAGGGCTCTTCGCGGATCCGCCGCAAAACCTCGAAGGCATTGACGCCCGGCAAATCAAGACTCGATAGAACGACATCGACCTGCTCGCGGGAAAGCAGTTGTAGCGCCTGCTCGCCGTCGCCCGCTTCGAGAACGCGGCAACCGTTCATTTCGAGGTAGCTGCGCAGAATGCTGCGCGAGAACGGCGACCCCTCGGCGATCAGCACCCGAGCGCCCGACCGACCGTCGTCCGGTTTTTCGCCGAACCACCCCGCGTCGAAGGTTTCGATGAGATATTGCAAGTCCAAGAAGTCGGTGACGCGCTCGGCAACGACGCCCGACCCGACAATCCCGGCGCGCTCGGAGTTCGTGCGCGCCTTCACGACGTCTTCGACAATGTCGACAATCTGATCGACCACAATGCCGACCTGCTTTTCCTTGTCGCTGAAAACAATGACCTGGTGGACATCGCTGTTGCCGTTCGTCTCACTCGGCCCCAGGCCCAGTTGCTCCGATAAGACGACCAAGGGCAGGATGCGCCCCCGGTACTGCACCACCATGCCGTCGCGCGATCGCTCGACCTTGTCGGCCGGAAACTCCTCGAGCCGCGCCACCATCGAAAGTGGCACCGCCAAACGTTCGTTCGAGCCGCTACGGAACAGCAAAATCGATTGCCGGTCCGCCGTCGCCTCGTGGCGCTCTTCCTGCGCCGCCGAGGAGTGTTCGTGCTCCTTGCCCAACACGCGGCCCAGTTGCGCCACCCCGAAGACATCGAGGATCAAGGCCACTCGCCCATCCCCCATCACCGTCGCGCCGGCGTAACTGTGCAAGCCCTTCAGTAAAGTGCTCAGCGGCTTCACGACGATTTCCTGAGTGTCGTGAATGCCGTCCACCACCAGCCCGAAGGTTCGCTCGTCGGCTTGTAAGACCACAATATTGACCGCTTCTTCCGATTCCTCCTCGCGGTTGTTCGCGTAGCCCAATACATCATTCAGATACACCAGCGGCAGCAGCTTGCCGCGCAAGCGGTAGACCGGCGAACCGTGCACCCACTCGATCGCCGTCTTGGCCGTTTTAACTTCCAGCCGCACCAGTTCGAGCAAACTCACCTGCGGAATCGCGAAACGCTCCTCGCGACATGAAACCACCAGCGCCGGGATAATCGCCAGTGTCAGGGGGATCTTGATCTTCAGCGTCGTTCCCTCGCCCTGACGGCTGTGCAAATCAACCGTGCCGCCGATCTTTTCAATATTCGTTTTGACGACGTCCATGCCGACGCCGCGTCCCGAAACGTTCGTGACCTTTTGTGCCGTCGAGAAGCCCGGCAGAAAGATCAGGTTCATCACGTCACGATCCGACATCCGTTCCAGCCGGTCGGCCGGCAGCAAACCCTTCTCTGCGACCTTCTCCCTGAGTACCTCGGGGTCCAGGCCCTTGCCGTCGTCGATGATTTCGATATTGACCTGCCCGCCTTCGTGGTAGGTACGCAACCGCAATATTCCTCCCGCAAGCTTCCCGGCCGCCTCGCGCTCGGCCGGGGTTTCAATGCCGTGATCACAAGAATTGCGGACAATATGCGTCAGCGGGTCCTTGATCGATTCGATGATCGTCTTGTCAAGCTCCGTCTCGGCGCCTTCCATCTCGAGCGTGATCTGTTTGTTCATCGAGTTGGCCAGGTCGCGGACCACGCGCGGAGACTTGTTCCACAGCAGCCCGATCGGTTGCATGCGCGTCTTCATCACCGCCGCTTGCAACTCGGTCGTTATCAAATTCAGCCGCTGCGAGGTGGCCGTCAACGTCGCGTCATCTTGCGACGCGGCGTGCTGCAGAATCTGATTGCGGGCAAGCACCAGCTCCCCGGCCAGGTTCATCAATTTGTCGAGTTGATCGACATCCACGCGAATCGTCGAATCGGCTACCGCCCTTCGCGGAGCGCCGCCTTCGGCCGGCTTCTTCGCCACCGCGGCCGGCGCCCGCGATTCCGGCGGCGCCTGCTCGACCACCGGGTCCGACTCGGCGTCGGGCGGCGGGGCGGGCTCGGAATCTTGCTCGGGAGCAGCGCTCGAGGCCGCGGCTTCCGGCTCGCTCGGGCTCTCGTAACGACCCGCGTCGCAGGCGGCTTGGAGCCGCACGCGCAGCGCTTCGTAGACGTCCTCCCCTTCGGTGCCGCTCTCCTCGATCCGCGAGAGTATCGACTTGACGACGTCCACGGTTTCCAGCAGCAGCGTCGTCAAGTCCGGCGTCAAACGCTTTTCCCCCTCCCGCAACTGGCTCAATAGGTTCTCGGCACGGTGAGTAATCGACTCCAACGTCGAAAAACCCAGAAAGCCGCACGTTCCCTTGATGGTGTGGATGGTCCGAAAGATGCTCGACAGCAGATCCTGGTCGTCGGGACGTTGCTCGAGCTCCACGAACTCCTGGTCCAAGCGCGCCAAGTTTTCATTACTCTCGATCAGAAATTCCTTGATGATATCGTCGAATTCGCCATCAACACACTCCAGGCTAGGCTTGTAAGTGAAATCGACCAGTTGCGCCGTCACTTTAGAACTTTGCGTTCTCCGGTGCCAAAAGCGGCTCCCGCCGGCTCCCGCCGCCAAGCCCCAAGAGCCTCGAACCCGTCCCCGCCCCAGCACGAAGCAAGCTCCGTCCCGGTCCCAAACAAGCCCGGCCGCTTGACCTCGATCTCATCCCGATCCGGGCCCCGAAAGTGCCGTTTTCGGCGGCCGGACCGCGCCGACGCTGTGATAAACTGAGGACCTTGCGGACCCATCCGTCCGCGGGGCTGTGAAAAATTGGGGCCTGACCGAGCGCCGACCGAATAAGTTCCATCAAATCAACATTTTATTCTGGCGCGAAGTGGACTGTCCCCCATTTTTTCCTCAAGCCGACGGATTTGTCGAAATTTCACACGCTGGCGTAGCTCAGATGGCTAGAGCGCTTGATTGTGGATCAAGAGGTCGGTGGTTCGATTCCACCCGCCAGTACCAATCTTTTCAGTAACTTACAAAAAACTTCCCTCCCTCCCCTCGGTTTGTGTCAGCACAATGTCAGCGAGATCGCTCCTTGGGCGGGCGACCGCCCCTCTACACGCTTGCCTCGGAACCAGAGAACCCTGAACGGAAGAGAAAGCGGATGTCGCCATTCCGCCGGGTCCCTTTGTCGATGGGTCCCATCCCGGACGGGGGCAAACAAAGGCAATCGCGCGACAACCATAGACTTACCCCTCGACCAATGCGCGACGGGTCTACGGAACTGATTTCTTGGGCAAGGTGCTCGCGGCCGGCGTCACGGCCCGATTCCTGTCGATAAATGATTTCCCACTCGACAATAGGCGGCGGGGATCCCTCGACAAGAGGTCCGCCTGACGGGAACCCAAGCCGTCTCAAGCACCTGGGGACGAAAAAATATCATAGTTCATGACATCGATTGTTCCCGCCACCTATCTTCACAGCGCTAAGATGGCCCCATCTTGATCGGGCAAACCATCAGCCATTACAAGATCAGCGAAAAGCATGGTGAGGGCGGGATGGGTGTCGTCTATAAGGCAGAGGGAACGCACCCGTGACTTTACATCCAGCTCGCGCTCCGAGTCCGACACGGATCGTCGTCTCCGGTGTACGAGTTACAACATTGCCGGTCTCCATCTGCGCCCGATGGACCCAAGAAGCGGGTGACGCGCCTGAAACTCAGACTAGTGCCGGGCGGAGTGCGGTCGCGAATGCACCACTCTCCGTCCACCGACACAACCGATGGTCCAACGGTATGATTTAAGGGGGCTAGCGGTTCCGGGCTCTTTGGTTGCAGTTGTTGTCCCATCGGCGTGGGTTAGTCATCCGGCCACGAGAACTCAGATGGAAGGTGCACCACCTTTTCGCAACGAGCTTCCCGGTGAACGCGGCACCGTGCAGGCTGATACCGAATCCGTACGGTCTGTAGAAAACCCCGATGCTCTCGCTATCGCCCGAGATCGAGAACGGGCAGAACTGCGCCGCTTTCGGGAAGCCTATCGTTGCGCTCTTGCGAAGTATCGCTCGCAACCCTCCTGGAAAATCATGCTGCTTTGCCGGTATGCTTACCGCAAGCTGCTAGCAGGCACCTGGAGGGAGCGTCGCGAGTTCCTCAAATGGCTGTGCCTTATCCCGCTAAGAGGATTCAGTCTGCCCGCCGGTCTCGACCTAGAGTTCCCGACCGTACCCGAGGAATTCCGGCTCGATCCGGCACAGCCACAGGAAGCCTCTTCTTTCGGCTCGACATCCGAGTCATTACGCCGGACGTTAGCATTCGCCGCGCGTCTAAACGCTTCACTTCTCAGTGAACCCAACTACCGCGAGCACTTCGGTTTCTGGGAAGACCACGGCTTTCATCTTCTTCCTGTGCATTATGAGTCTCCGATCCCAAACACCAACAATCTACCGCGTTACTCTTGGCAACAAGAATCGAGCCTGGTCGGGATCGAGATGAATGAGCGACGGCAGATACGCTTGCTAAGGGAAGAGTTTCCGCGTTGCCGCGACGAGTACTCTGCATTCCCCGCAAAGCCCACGCGCAACGAAGGGGCTTTTACTTAGAGAACGGCGCGTTCGAGGGCGCGGACCCGTTGGTGCTGTACAGCATGGTTCGGCGCGGCAAGCCTAATCGGATTGTCGAAGTCGGAGGGGGTTTCTCGACTCTTGTGTCCGCTGCTGCTGCCGCCAGGAACGGCAATACGTCGATTGTTTGTATCGACCCGTTTCCACCAGCCTACGTGACGCGCAAGCTGCCGGCGCGAGTCTCGCTCGTTGTCTCACCCGTTCAGGAGGTCGGCTTCGACATTTTCGAGCGGCTGGAGTCGGGAGACATCGTCTTTATCGATTCTTCTCACGTCTCCCAATACGGCAGCGACGTTAACTACCTGTTCCTGGAAGTCCTGCCACGGATCAAGCCCGGGGTTGTTGTCCATGTACACGACATCTTTCTGCCCGCCGATTACCTGCCATCCTGGCTGACCGCCAACCGACTCTTCTACAACGAACAGTATCTGCTCCAAGGTTTTTTAGCCTTCAACTCGGACTTCGAAGTGTTGCTGGCGAACAGCTACCTCACCCACTATCACCTCGACAAACTCAAAGCTACGTTCCCAACCGCAGCTCCGTACCCGGGCGGTGCTAGCCTGTGGATGCGGCGAAAACGCCGGCCCTCAGGACCGAAACGCCCCTCGAAAAGGGACTAGAACCCCATGACCCGGTTCCGCCTCCTCGTCAATGCCACTGCACGTCGCGGTATTTCTCCGCGTCCGCTGCGCATCGTCCTCTTGTGTTCCCTACCCCTCATATTCGGGCTCTACTTCGAGTCTCCGTTCACTCGAGCTGTTCCGTTAGCAGATTTGCTCCCAGCCTACGGGTCTACGATTCTGCGGATAAGCCGGGCCTTGCCTGACGGCGGGCTGGGTCTGGTTTCTCATACCGCCCTGAGCTACCTATGGGCTTGTTTGATCATCGCTATCGACCTGACGTTTGGGCTGGCGTTGCTCCGCCGGGTATCCTGCAAGACTTCATGTCGCCTGCCCCCCGCTCTTAGGGCCGCCGTTGCCTTAGCGCTCGGTTGCGGACTGGCCGGCACGGCCATGTTTTACCTAGGGGCCTGTCACCGACTCACGAGAGATTTCGTTATCGGCGTCACGGCCCTCATGGCCGCCGTCGGTGTATGGGGACTGTCTCGGCAACGTGCTTGGCGCTGGGGTTTTTCCTTCTTGGCGGCGTTCCGCCCGTCGCGAGGCAATCGCACGCTTATCATCGCATCAGCTTTCATGCTGCTGCCCGCAATCGCTGTTCACACTTTCGACCTGCTGTTACCAGTACTGGAGTTCGACAGCACGATGTACCACATGAGCGCTGCAAAGCTCTACCGAGAGCAGCAAGCGCTTGTCTACGACCCAGGCATCCGTTACAACGGGCAGCCTCAGCTCACCGTTCTCCTTTATCTCCGCTACTGGTTCCTCCTTGGCGGCGACACGCTCCTGAAGTTAGCGAACTTGGAATTCTCACTCATGCTCTGGCTGACTCTTATCGCCGCGGCGCGGAAGCTTCGCCGACCGGATTTCTGGTTTGTTGGGATCCTGTACCTCACGAGCATGCCGATCGTCTGTTTTTTAACGAAGGTGGAGTACGCCGATCTCGCACTCGCGGCTTTCTCGGGGCTTGGAATTCTTTTGCTTCTGCACCAGCTTCGCTACCCCCGCCTGCAGCTCCAGGTACCTTCCGGCTTGGTCTTCGGGTTCGTCGTTTCATGCAAACATCTTGGGTTGATGTTGTTCGCGGCTGTTCTGGTGGGCTACGGCATGGCGGCTTGGGCTGCGCGAATTCCGATGCGGCGTCTTGCCCACACTTGCTTTCTCTTGGTACTACTCACCGGCCTAGTCGGATCGGGATGGTGGATTCGATCGTGGCTCCACACGGGAACGCCACTACACCCCTATTTCTCCCCCAACGGTGAATCCGCGACGCAGACGGATGGGCTCGTACTATTCCAATACCAACGCACCGTAAGTGACGTCGTCGGTGCCGCTTATGACCTTGTGACCATGCTGCCTGACAGTGGTGGCCACGTGAACGGATTTGGCGGATCCGTTCTCTTGCTGCTGATCGCCGGCCTGTTGTCTTTCGTTTGCCGCGGGCAGTACCGAAGGGCCTCGCATGCAGAGGGCGTTTTTTCGGTTGTTGTGCTCACCTCGTACTTTCTTGCCTGGAGCCTTATAACAGACCCGCACCGTTATTTAGTACCCCTGGCACCCTTGCTTGCGATGCTCTTTCTCGCGTCCACCGCTCAACTTCTGCCGGCCAACAGTGGGCTGCCTAAGGTTCTTACGATCTTTCTTGTAGCGATTTCGAGCTATAACCATAAGTTGTGGATGAGCCTCTGAGGGGAGGCGGCGTATCCTGACGATTGAGGAAGCAACTCAATCGTTTTCTGGAAAGGAACAAGGAGGATACGCCATGAGTCAGTGTGAAGCTGCTGAGAGCAGCAGTCAAGTCAACCCCCAAGTCATTGATGGAAAGGAACGCTCGCCCTTGGATGAGGTGCTGCGCCAAGGAGCGCGCCAGATGCTCGTCAAGGCCGTGGAAGCCGAAGTGACCGCCTACATCGAAACGCATCAGCACGAAGTCGACCAGGACGGCCGGCGGCTGGTGGTGCGCAACGGTCACGCCCGCGAGCGCACCATCGTCAGCGGCGTGGGGCAGCTGAAGATCCAGGCGCCGCGGGTCGACGATCGCCGAGTCGATGAGCAGGGCCGGCGCTTTCGTTTCACTTCCCAGATCCTGCCGCCGTATCTGCGGCGCACGAAGAGTGTGGAGGAGTTGATCCCCTGGTTGTACCTGAAAGGGATCTCGACGGGCGATTTCAGCGAAGCGCTGGAGGCCTTGCTGGGGCCCGACGCTCCGGGCCTGTCGGCGACGACGGTGGTGCGTCTCAAAGACGTCTGGCGCCGCGAGTACGAGGCTTGGTCAAAGCGTGACCTCAGCGGCCAGCGGTTTGTTTACATTTGGGCCGATGGCATCTACTCGAATGTTCGTCTGGACGATGAACGGCAGTGTTTGCTGGTTGTGATGGGAGCACTCGAAGACGGTCGCAAGCAACTGCTGGCGGTGCACGACGGCTTTCGCGAAAGCGAACTGTCGTGGCAGGAGTTGCTGGAGGACTTGAAACGGCAGGGGCTCGAGCTGCCGCCGAAGTTGGCGGTGGGCGACGGAGCGATGGGGTTTTGGGCGGCACTGCGGAAAGTCTATCCGGCGACCGGTGAGCAACGCTGCTGGCTCCACAAGACGGCCAACGTGCTCAATAAGCTGCCGCAGAGCATGCAGGGCAAAGCCAAGCAGGCGCTGCGCGACATCTATCTTGCCGAGAGTCGGCAGACGGCGGAGGCCGCTCTGGACCGTTTCAAGAACCTATACGAGAAGAAGTTTCCCAAAGCGGTCGAGTGCCTGGAAAAAGACCGCCAAGTGCTGCTGGCTTTCTACGACTTTCCGGCCGAGCACTGGGGGCACTTGCGGACGACGAACCCGATCGAGTCCACCTTTGCGACGGTCCGTTTGCGGCAGCGACGAACGAAGGGTTGTGGCAGCCGCGAAGCGTCGTTAACGATGGTCTTCATGCTGGCCCGCCAAGCCGAGCGCCACTGGCGACGCCTGAACGGTTCGGAAGTGATTGTTCATGTCTTAGAGGGAAAGGTTTTCAAGGATGGATTGATGGTTCAGGAAAACGCCGCCTGACCTCGCCCATCCACAACATTTGACAATATCTCAGCGAGAGATATAACCGAAAGTTGTGGATGAGCGGTCAGGTTCCGGATCGAGCATGTTCTTCCAGGCGCCGCGCGGCGAGACCCCGGTGTTGGAGTTCAACTTCAACTGGGACAAGCTGTCGGTGTCGGCCGGGCTGACGTTACGCAACTTTTACTTTCGGCTCTATCCCGGCGCGATCGGCGAGCTGAGGGTCATCGACTTCCTGAAGGCTTTGGTGCGCCACATCGACGGCCCACTGCTGATCGTCTGGGACCGGCTGCCAGCGCATCGCAGCCGCCTGGTGCGGGAGTTCATCGAACTCTCCGAGGCTCACATCGCAACGGAGTACTTGCCGCCCTATGCGCCGGAGCTGAACCCGGTGGAATACATCTGGGCGTACTGGAAGCAACACGAGTTGCCGAACGCCTAACGACCTGCTGAGCGGCCGTCACACCGAAGAAATTCTCGCCTGGCTCGACGGAGTGCCCGCGCTGCCGCCCTTCTCGGTGTGCTGCCATTTGGCCGGCAAGAAGCCGACAGGACGCGTCTACGGCTCAGGCGGGCGGCGCGGGACCCGGAAGCGTCAGTCCTGCTTGCGCGGCGCGAGGCGGAAGTAGGCGAACAACACGGCGTACCAGAGGTAGAGCCCCGCCAAGATCCAGGCCGCCGGTTTCATGACGCCGCTCAACACGCCCTGCAGGCAGATCAGGAAGCCCAGGGTGTTGCAGGTTATGTAGGCCCAAATCAAACCCGTGCGGCAACCTTGCTGGGCGTGGGTCACCCAGCTAGCGATCGCAAACCCCATCAACTCAGCTCCGAAGATTCGCGTGACAACCAAGCCGAAGGCGGATAGGCGGGGACCGAGCAGTCCTAGGAACTCGGATGGAAAGAATAAGAGCAAGGCGGATGCGATGATCCACAGGATAGATTGGCTGACGATGACGTGAGAGAGTTGCATCATATGCCGACGAATACTTGGGTGTCAGCCGGAGAGATTATAACTTGCTCGTTCCATTTACCGCAAAGTTTAGCACGGGTGTGCCGGTCTTTGAGCCGGCGAGCCGGCCTACCGCTACGTTGTTCGGGCGGCCGGATCGACGAGCAGGATGTCCCCTTGCGTGCTGCCAATGCCCTGCATAGATGCCGACAGGACGCGCCTACGGCTGCGACAGGCGGCCCAGACGCGGAAGGCCACAGGGACACGCGCTCAGGGGTGTTGTGTCGGCGGATGCGGGCGGGGTGAAACCAGCGAGTGCCTACCATGCAACCTTACCGGTCGCATCGAGGGGAAGGTCGTCGTGGATTTTCTCGAATAGAACGGTCTGGTCGTTTTCCGAGTCCCTTCTCATCACCTGGGTCGCTTGGATCGATTCCACCCGCCAGTACCAACCTTTCAGTAACTTACGGGGAATTGGAGCCAACCTCGAGAAGCATTGGAGGCAGCGGCGCTACCCGCACGCGCACCAGCCGCCTCCTATGCTACTTTTAGATCGGTGATTCAACGATTAAGACGTTGCCTTGCGGCCCCCCTGGCCGTTTTCCCGGCCCTCGTCGCACTCCCGCTCCTCGGCCAACAATCCGCCGGCGAATTGTTTTCTCCCGAAGCTGTTCGTTTTTTTGAAAGCGAGGTTCGGCCGGTTCTGCTCAACAATTGCGCGAGCTGCCACAACGACGAGTTGCGTACCAGCGGCCTGTCGGTCGAAAGCCGAGAGGACATTCTCAAAGGCGGTAACCGCGGTGCGGCCGTCTCACCCGGCCTGCCGCGAGAAAGCCGGCTGATTCGGGCCGTCCGCCGGCAGGACGTGTTGAAGATGCCCCCCGCCGCCAAGTTGGCTCCCCGCGAGATCGCCGCGCTCGCTCGCTGGATCGAAATGGGCCTGCCATGGCCCGCGCACGGCGGCGTGGCCGCCGAGGCAAGCCAAGCCGCCGGCCACTGGTCGTTCCAACCCATCGAACGCCCCGCCAAGCCCCCAGTCTCCGACCCATCTTGGGCGCGCAACCCGATCGACCGCTTTATCCTGGCCCGCCTCGACGAGGAAGGTTTGAAACCTTCGCCTTCCGCTGAAAAAGCGACGCTGATCCGCCGCGCCTACATCGACTTGATCGGACTGCTCCCAAACGCCGACGAAGTCGACGAATTTCTTGAAGATACGAGTCCGGACAACGAAGCCAACGCCCGTAGTGTCTCCCGCGTCCCACGAAACCACGCAAGATTGAGCCCTTAGACTGCTTCCATATCGCGCCAGTTGGGTCCCTGTTTCACATCGACGATGAGCGGCACGCTGAGCTTCTCGACGTTCTCCATCTCCGTCTTCACCATGGCGGCAAGATCGGCGACTTCCTCGTCGGGCGCTTCAAAGAGCAGCTCGTCGTGGACTTGCAATAACATCAATGCCCGGTGGCCTTCGTCGCGCAGTCGTCGGTCGACGCGAATCATCGCCAACTTGATCAGATCCGCCGCCGAGCCTTGGATCGGCGAATTGATCGCCGTGCGCTCGGCGAAGCCACGTTGATTGGGGTTCTTCGCGTCAATGTCGGGAATCGGCCGCGGCCTCCCGAACATCGTCCGGGTCCGACCGCTCTTGCGGGCGCGGGCAATGGCTTTGTCGATGAACGTCCTGACGCCCGAGTACAAGGTGAAATAGGCGTCGATATACTCGCGCGCATCGGCCGCGGGAATGCCCAGTTGCTTCGAGAGCCCGAAGGGGCTGAGGCCGTAGACGATGCCGAAGTTGACGGCTTTGGCGCGGCGGCGTTCCTCGGGGCCGACCATCAACGGCGGCACGCCGAAGACCTCCGCCGCCGTGCGCGTGTGGATGTCCTCGCCTTTCTGAAAAGCATCGGTGAGGACTTTGTCGCCCGACAGGTGGGCCAGGATGCGCAGCTCGATTTGCGAATAGTCGGCCTTGACGAGCGTCCACCCGGGCCGCGCCGTGAAGGCCGCCCGAATTTCACGGCCCAACTCGGTCCGTACCGGGATGTTTTGCAGATTGGGATTGGCCGACGAGATCCGCCCGGTGGCCGCGCCGGTCTGGTTGAACGTCGTGTGCAGCCGACCCGTCGAGGAATCGACCAACACCGGAAGGGCGTCAATATAGGTGTTCTTGAGTTTCGTCAATTGGCGGAACTCGAGAACCTTCGAAGCAATTTCGTGCTGCTCGGCCAGCCCATCGAGCACATCGGACGCCGTCGAGGGCGTCTTGGTCTTGCCGCGCCGGCCGGGTTTCGGTAGGCCCATGTTTTCGAACAACACATGGGCGAGTTGCTTGGGCGAGTTGATGTTGAAAACTTCGCCGGCAAGCGTATGAATCGCGTCGCTCAGTTGCGCGATATCTCCCTCGAGGCGGCCGGAAAGCTCCGCCAAGCGTTCGCGGTCAAGCTGGATGCCCGCCCGCTCCACGCGCGCCAGCACGGCGGCGAGCGGGAGTTCGATGTCTTCGTAAAGATCGCGCAACTCGAGCCGGTCGATCTCGCCGCTCAACGCGGCCCCGAGTCGCGCGGTCATCGCGGCGGCGGCTCCGGCCCCGGCGTCAAGCGTCGCGCCAAACTGCCGGCCCGCGGTCTTCTCCAGCGAATAGTCAGCCCGGATCGGGTTGACGAGAAAGGCCGCCAACATCGTGTCGTCGACGACACCGGCGAGCGCGATGCCGCCCGCTTCCAAAGCGTGCTCGGCCGACTTGGCGTCGTGGACGCGCTTGGGCCGCGCCGCGTCTTCGAGAAAGGGTTTGGCGGCCGAGACGTGCTCGGCGGGCAACAGATAGGCCGCGTCGGGATCGGCGCAAAAGCCGATACCGCCCGCGTCAATCGCCACTTCCGCGTCCGGTCGCGCGAGATCGACGGCGACCGACAAAGCCGCGTCGGCGGGCCGGCCGGCGATCCAATCCTCGAAGGCCTTGGCGGAGGTAAAGCTGTGGAACTCGGTCTCGATCTCGGGTTCGGCGGCTTGGTCGAGTTGGCTGAGCAGACTGTTGAATTCGAGATCTTTGTAAAGCGCCCGTAGCGGCTCGAGAGCCGGCCGGGCGGCTTTGAGAGCTTCCAGGTCGAGCGGTACCGGGGCATCGGTCGCCAGCGTCGCCAGCTTCTTGCTCAGCAAGATCTGGTCACTGTTGTTTTGCAGGCTTTCGCGATACGTCTTGCGCTTAACCTCGTCGGCGTGCTCGATCGCGCCTTCGACATTGCCGTAGGTCGCGATCAAGTCGCGGGCGCCTTTATCGCCGATACCGGGGGCGCCGGGGATGTTGTCGACCGAGTCCCCCTTGAGCGCCAGGAAGTCGACGATCTGGGAGGGCTCGACGCCCATGACTTCCTTGACGGTTTCGGCGTCGTAGACCAGGTCGCCCTTCATCGGGTTAAGGACGAAGACGCGCTCATCGACGAGCTGCGTCAGATCCTTGTCGCTGCTCACGACATAGACGTCGATATCGTGGCCCTCGGCTTGGCGGGCCAGCGCACCGATCACATCGTCGGCCTCGTAGCCGTCCTCGGCGAGCACTGGAACGCCGTGAGCTTCTAAAAGACGCTCGATGTAGGGCATCTGTTGGATCAGATCGTCCGGCGTCTCGTCGCGGTTGGCTTTGTAGTCGGGGAAGATCTCGTCTCGAAAGGTGGGCCCGCGGCCTTCCCAAATAGCCGCGATGTATTCGGGCCGATGATCATCGACCAACTTGCGCAACATGTTGCCGAAGATGTAGATCGCCTCGGTCGGCATGCCCGAGGACGTTCGCATCAACGGAGCGCCGACGCGCGCGCGCCCGTAATAAGCCCGAAAAATCAGACCAAAAGTATCGATCAAAAACAGCCGCGGGGCCTGAGACATGGAGTTAGTGTAACGGGTCGATTGGTCGAGGCCCGTGAGCGCCCTGGAAAGGGCAGGGGGAGTGAGATTATTCCCCCGGTTTTGGGGATGCGCTACGATAGAGGCGGAAGATAATTCGATGCCCGGCGAGACTCAAACACGCCCTCAAGGGAAGCGAACCCGCGTGATTCCTCCCAGCGAAAGGCGAAGCATTACCACGACGACATCGACCGGCCGAACGGTGGTCGATGCTAACGAACTATTCGAGCAAGAGGATGTGAAGCAATTGTTGCGGTTGCTCGAAGAACACCGCGACGCGATCTTGGATCGCGGCGCCGACAACGGCTCGCGGTGACACCAAGTTCGACCTAATATTCAAACCGGCCTAGATGCCTTGGAATTTGCTCATCCTACCCCTGCTGGGAGGGTTCTGTTTTCTCAATATCTGTTACCGCTTTCGCTTCCGGGCGCAACGCCTCTCGGGGTACCGACTCCTGATCGAATCCGCGGTTGCCGGAGTCGTTCTTTCCGGTCTGGCGCGAGTCGCAACCTAACGGTTTGGCGAAAATCGTTTGGCTCCGGCCCGTAATAGAAGCTTGCTCGGAGTTGTTCCCGTTTCCCTTCGCGGTAACGGCGGTAACGGCGTTCTTGCTGGGTATATCACTCGCCTTCCTGGTCAATTCGTGGATCTTGGGAAAGTCAACCTCGAAACGGGCGGCGGTCGAGCAACTCAACGATCCGATGCTAGAGTTGGTCTACAACGCGATCGAAAAGCGCCAACCGGTTTTTGTGACCCTCGACAACCGAAAGGTCTACGTCGGCCTTGGAGCAGGAAAATGTTCATATGGGACTTGTTCCTCTTCTGAGCGGTTTTCGCGATTCCCAGACCCTCCGAACCCACTTCAGTGTGGATTATCTGTCCTCTTATAAATCAGAAGGGGTCGATCGCAATGATTTCATGGTCGTGATTCCCCTCGCCCGCATTTCGAGCATACACCTGTTTGATTTGGAGATTTACACGAAGTTCTTCGTCGAAGGAGACCCGACTTCAGGATGAGTTGCGACCCTCGGCGGCCGCGTCTTCGAGCGCCGTCACAACCCGGTTGAGTTCTTCGACCAGCGGCGTGGCGGCGCCGTCGAGCAAAGCATCGGTTACGGCGCGGTAGTACCACAGGGTGCCGTCTCGGCCGCCTTGAAAGAGCAGCCAGACTTCCTCGCGCACTTCGCGATAGTCGCGTAAGACCGAGCGGGCGTTGTGAAGCTTGTCGGCGGCCGAAACCAGGCGCACCGACCGCGAGGCCGTCGAAAGCCGTTCGATATAGGTCTCTTTACGCTGCCGCCACGGGGGCTTGGGGTTCGTGTCGGCGTCGGTGCATCCGTCGACGATCTCGGTAACGCGGTCGCCGAAACGGCGTCGAATTTCTTCGCGGGCTTCGTCGCCCCCTTGATCTTCGATGGCGTCGTGAAGCAAGGCCGCGATGGCCTCATCCTCGTCGCCGCCGTGTTCGATGACGAGCCCGGCGACCGAGAGCAGGTGCGAGACGTAGGGCACGCCGGAGCCCTTGCGCCGCTGCTCCTTATGCAGTTGCGCGGCAAACACAAGAGCTTGTTCAAATCGTTCGGTCAGCGGCATGGCGCAAGGGTCTACCCCGCGACCTCCGACCATTTCACAACTCGCTTTTCCTCGACCGCCGTGCGGCCCATGATGCAGGTCAGCGTAGCGAGGCGTCCCCAGTCGGCGTTGTTCAAAGGCTCTTTGCTGTCGCGGATGCTCTTGAAAAAGGCATCGACGGCGCGCTGGCTCGCGTCCCGGCCGTCATCGTCGATGTAGAGCTTCTCGGCCCTGGCCGGTTTGCGTCCCGTGGGGTCGAGCTCATAGACCGTGCCGCTGGGCAGATCGACCGCGTATTCCGAACCCCACACGCGCTCTTGAATGCCGCTGAAACCGCGAGGGTCAAAGAAGATATGGGTGAAGCACAATTGCAAGTTGCCGGGATACTCGTAAATCACAACATAGTGATCCCAGGTCGTCCGCCCGGGAGGGACATCGTTATAAAGGTTAATCCCGCCCGCGCCATAAGCTTGGATCGGGTGCGTGCCCGCCACCCAGTTCATCAGGTCGACGATGTGCACCGCCTGCTCGACGATCATCTGCCCGGCGATGCTCTTGTCGAAGAACCACTTCGTCTCGCGCGGCAGATCACCCGTATGACGGTTGCCCTGCATGTAGAGAACCTTGCCGATGCCCCCCGTGTGAATGTGTTGAATCGCCGCCACCCGCGCGGGATGAAAGCGCAATTGAAAACCCAATTGCAGCAGCCCGCGCGCCGCCTTCGCCGCCTGATGCACCGCCGCGACCTCGGCTGGGTCGATCCCCATCGGCTTTTCGAGATAGAGGTTCTTGTGAACTTCGAGCGCCGCCACGGCCATTTCCTTATGCAGGTTGACGGGGGTCGCGACAAAGACCGCGTCGAGGTCTTTGCGGTCGAGCAGTTCGCGGAAGTCGCGAATCAGGTCGGGCTGGTGCTCCGACGCCCTGGCGGCCGCGCGCAGGCGCGCCATCTCGTCGTTGTCGCAAATCGCGGCGACCTCGACATTCGGCGACTTGAGAATGCGTCGCAGCAACGCGGTTCCGCGTCCCCCGACGCCGATCACCCCGACGCGGATCTTCTCGTTGGGCGACTGCGCGGGCAACAGAGCCGGCGCTCCCGCGGCAAGCACGGCGGCTTGAGACTTTACGAAACTTCGACGACTGACTTCCGATCGATCTTTCACGACAAACTCCTTACATGGGTGGGGGTTCCCAGCTGTGCGAGCCGGCAGTCCGCGGCGATAGTCTGTTCGGGCGAAAAAGGGGGACTGCCATCCGATTTTCGTTCGATGAACATCTCTGATCTCCTACACCCTTCGATACCGAAAATCGGTGGCTGTACCCTTTTTTCGCGTAGTCGGACCTACAACACGGACGGCTTACAAGCCCCGCAGCTTTTCGAGCAACGCGACACCTTCGCGAATATCGGCCTGCTGCGCCTCGCCGACAACCTCGCGTTCAATCGTCAAAGGACCGCTATAGCCGATTTCCTTGAGCTTCGCGACAAAACGGTCCATGCCGACATCGCCCTTGCCGAGCGGGGTCTCGGCGCCCCATTGACCGGGCTCGGCGGGCCACTTCGCATCCTTACAATGAACGGTCATCACATGGTCACGAACGATCTCGAGCGCTTCAAGCGGCTCGCCCGAGCCGTAGAGAATCATATTCGCCGGATCGAAGTTGACGCCGAGGTTCTCGCGATCGACATCGGCGATGAACTCCTTGAGTGTCTCGGCCGGCTCCTGGCCGGTCTCGAGCGCAAAGGTCTGACCATTGGCGAGGCAGTGATCGCAGACCCGCCGGACCATCTCCCGCACGGCAATGTAATCGGGGTCGGAGGAATCCTCCGGGACGAAGCCGATATGCGTCGCCAAGCCGCGGACCCCCATCTCGCGAGCGAAATCGCCGCACTCGTAGGTACGCGCCTCGCGTTCCTCCCGAGTTGCGCGCGGTACGAACCCGACCGTCTCTTGGACGGTGGGGATGTCGGCGTAGCTTTCACCGCGATAGGCCGCGAAGACCGTGGCGACTTCGAGCCTTTCGGCATCGACCGCGGCCTTCCAATCTCGCGCCGCCTCGGTGCTCAACGCCGCGTCGCCGTGAATGCCGAGTTGCCCGCAGCCGACGCCGAGTCCGGTGACCATGTGAGCAATCTCAGCCGGGGAGGCTTGAACGCCCAGCTCCCCGCCGGTCCAAAACATGACGCCGACTTGCAACGATTCCAATTTCGTTTCCCTTTGCTTCGTTGTCGCGCGGATGCCTTGAAAAAATGGGGACTGTACCGAGCGCCGATTGAGCAAGTTCGCTTGAATCAATCAGTCCACTCGGCGCGAAGTGGACTGTCCCCCATTTTTTCAAGGCATCCGCGCGACCCCGCACATTGTAACTCAGTCCGTCCCCCTTGGCTCGACAATCGGGTAGACAACACTGCTGTGATCGGGCAAACCATATCCCATTACAAAATCCTCGAAAAACTCGGGGAAGGCGGGATGGGGATTGTCTATAAAGCCGAGGATTTGCGCCTGCAACGGCTTGTTGCGCTCAAATTCCTTCCCGCCAAGGCGCTCAGCTCGGCGGACGCCAAGGCCCGATTCTTTCGCGAGGCCCGCGCGGCGGCGGCGCTGAATCACCCCAACATTTGCACCGTCTATGAGATCGACGAGGTCGACGGGCAGACCTTCATCGCCATGGCCTATCTCGAAGGCCGCGAGTTGACGGCGTTGATCCGGGAGGGCCCGCTCGACGTCGACCGATTGGTGTTGAAGGGCGATGATAATGTCCCCTTGAGAGGGCGATAGAAATGTCCCCTAATCTAAGGCTCCGAAGGAGGAGCCTAGATTGGAGAGGACATGGATGAACGACAAGGAATTGAGACGGGGCGAGGTACTGGGCCGGGTGAAGCGAGGCGAGTTGAAGCTGAGCGAGGCGGCGCGGATACTCGATATCAGTTATCGCCAGACCAAGCGGATCTGGAGGCGCTACAGCGCGGGAGGGACAAAAGCATTGAAGCACGGCAACGTGGGCCGGGTATCGAACCGCGCCAAGCCGGCGGAAGTTCGCAAGCGAGTGCTGCAACTGGTGCGCGAACACTACTCCGGCGAGCCGCACGAGCGCTTCGGGCCGACGCTGGCGGCCGAGCATTTGTGGACAGACCACGATCTGAAACTATCGGTGCGAACACTGCGGCTCTGGATGCTCGCCGAGGGCCTGTGGAGCCGCCGCCGCAAGCGCCGGCCGCATCGCTCGCGGCGGCGGCGTAAAGCGCACTTGGGCGAGCTGATCCAGGTCGACGGTTCGCACCACGAGTGGCTCGAAGCGCGCGGGCGGAAAGGTTGCCTGATGAACTTCGTCGACGATGCGACCGGTCTGGCGCTGTGCCGTTTCTCGAGCGAGGAAACGACTTGGGCGGCGGCCGATCTGCTCGAAGCCTGGGTGCGTCAATACGGCGTTCCGAAGGCGTTGTATTGCGACTGGAAGAACGTCTACAAGCGCCGGCCAACGTCGCGTGAAGCGCTGGAAGGCATCGAGCCCGAGACGCAGTTCGGACGCATGTGCGCCAAGCTCGGCATTGGTATCATCGCCGCTTCGTCACCGCAAGCGAAGGGCCGCGTGGAGCGCCATCACGGCACCCATCAAGACCGCCTGATCAAGAAGATGCGGCTCAAAGGCATTGCCGATTACGAGGCGGCGAACCGCTATCTCGACGAGCAGTATCTGCCAGAGCACAACGCCAAGTTCGCCTCTGAGCCGTCAGCGGGAGCGGACTTTCATCGGCGCTTATCGAAGCGTTTGGACTTGAAGTGGGTGTTTTGCTTGGAGGGAGAGCGGGTGGTGTCCAACGACCTGGTGGTACGTTTCGAGAACCGTTTTCCGCAGTTGAAACCGCAGCGCAATCAGGCTCTGGGCGCAGGCGCGAGAGTAACCGTGCAGCAAGCGCGCGAGGGCGAGTTGCGGGTGGTGTTCGAGGGGAGAACGGTGGCGTTCGACGAGATCGCCAAGCCGCTCCCCAAGGTGCGGCCGGAGCCGAAACCGCGCCTGGCGCCGCAGCCGCGCACACCGCCGGCGAATCACCCTTGGCGCGCGCCGTTGAAGCCGAAAAAACGGGCGGCGACCGCGTGAAGAGGGCTGTGGAAATGACGGGGCCGTGGAAAACGAGGAAAACCCTCGGCAGCCGACGAGGAGCTTCGAACCTCATCGCTCGGGTTTCCCACGTTTCCCCCAGCCCCTTGGAAATCGCTGTGCGATTCCCACATTCCCACAAGCCCCTACGACTACTATCCTTTTACTTAAAAGGGGACATTTCTACCGGGCTAACCAAGGGGACATTTCTATCGCCCTACCGAGGGGGACATTTCTATCGCCTCTTGACAGACGTCGACCGATTGGTTGACTTTGGCATCCAAATGGCCGAGGGGCTCGAGGAAGCCCACAACAACGGCACCGTCCATCGCGACATCAAACCGGCCAATGTCATGGTCACCACCAAAGGCCGTCCCGTCGTCATGGATTTCGGATTGGCGCAACTGACCTCGGCGGCATCGAAGTTGACCCGCGAGGGGACAACCGTCGGCAACTTCGGCCTACATGTCGCCCGAGCAGACCCTGGGCGACAAGACCGACCACCGTACCGATATCTGGGCGCTCGGCGTCGTGCTCTATGAGATGGCGACCGGACGGCTGCCTTTCGAAGGTCTTTACGAGCAGGCGATTCTCTACTCGATACTCCACGAGCAGCCCGACGCGATCACGGGCTTGCGCACGGGAATCCCGGTCGAGCTCGAGCGCATCGTCAACAAGTGCCTGGCGAAGAAAGCCGAGGAGCGCTACGAGACCACCGGGCATCTCGCGGCCGATCTACGAGCCCTGCGCCAAAGCGGCGAGTCTCGCCCGGCGCGGCGGTCTTCCTCGGCGGTGAAAGAGGTTCGCCCGTCAATCGTGATCCTGCCATTTCAAAACCGCGGACGCAACGAGGAGGACGAATACTTCTCGGACGGCGTCACCGAGGACATCATTTCGGCGCTCGGCAACATCGAGGGTCTGCGCGTTATTCCGCGCGCTTCGGCGTTTCACTTCAAGGGGAAGCGCCCCAGCCTGAGCGAAGTCGTGAGTCTGTTGAACGTCAGCCATGTTCTTGAAGGCAGCGTGCGGAGAGCCGGTGACCGGCTGCGAATCACGGTCGAATTGATCGACTCCGCGGAAGGGGAGCAGCTCTGGACCCAGCGCTACGACCGCGTGATGGAAGACATCTTCGACGTGCAGGATGAAATCTCGCGGGCGGTCGCCGATGCCTTGAAAGTCAAGCTGCTTGGCGACGCCGGTACACGGCCGCCGCGGCGGGGCACTAGCAACGTGGAAGCCTACAACCTGGTGCTGAAGGGCCGTCACCTCGCAAATCAGTATCGCCGCGAGTCGCTTGAGCAAAGCCTCAAATGTTTTGAGGAGGCGATCCGGCTTGATCCCAAGTTCGCGGCGGCGCATGCTTACACCGCCGAGACGTACGCGATCAGCATAGCCGTGGCTCGGGGCCGGCCCGATGAACGGATACCGAAAATCAGACAGGCCGCGACACGCGCCCTGGCCCTTGACGAAGAAGCGCCGGAGAGCCACCTTGTGATGGCCATGTACCTCCTTTTTTGGGAGTGGAACTGGGCCGCGGCGGAGCAGGAATTTCGGAGGGCGATAGAGTTGAACCCTAACGATTCCGTGGCGCGCCGCTACTTGGGAGAATTTCTGTGCTGGTGGCGGCCCTCGCGAGTAACGGAAGCCCGCGAGATGCTTGAAAAAGCCGTTGCGAATGATCCCCTCTTCCTCAATGGCAGCCGATGTCTGGCGATACCGTATCTGGTGGAAGGAAACCACGAAGCTGCATTGGCGACGTGCAACGCGGTGGTGAGGCTCAGCCCGGACTTTCACCCGATCTACTACGAGATTGGCATCGCTTTAGGCTCACAGGGACGAATGCCGGAGGCGATCGCGGCTTTTGAGAAAGGGCTCTCGATTGGCGCCGGAGATCAACTGCTCGAGGGTTTTCTCGGCATGGCATGCGCCTTCGGAGACCGCCAGAAGGAGGCGCTGGAACTAATCGAGACGTTCAAGGGAAGACGGGAAAACGGGCATGCCCCGGCGTCGTTTATCGCGTGTATCTACGCTGCTCTTCAAGACTTCGATCAGGCTTTTGAATGGTTTGACAAAGCGCTCGAGGAACGAGACATGCTACTGAGCCTTGTTACTTGGATCAAGCTGTGGAAAGGGTTCGAGCCCCTGGTTGCCGATCGCCGCTTCAAGCAAATGGTTCAGACGATCGGGATGGAGTTGTGATCGCGACGCGGGTAGCCACGAAAAAATACCGATCGGCCATGGCTAAAGCCTGATGGGTAAAGGCCGTTGAAACGGCCTCATGCCGGACGACGCGGCTCTCAAGACCGGCCCTCGAAGGACCGGCCTATATGCAATGCAAGCCCGGTGAACCGGGTTGAGCGCGGACTTCTGTCCGCGCCTCGGTTTCCATGGCTCGCATTCGTGTTTATATCGTGCACGCGCCACGTCGGCTCCGCATTCGGGTAGACTACTCTGCTGTGATCGGGCAAACCATTTCCCATTACAAGATCCTCGAAAAACTCGGGGAAGGCGGGATGGGAATTGTCTATAAAGCCGAGGATTTGCGCCTGCAACGGCTGGTTGCGCTCAAATTCCTTCCCGCCAAGGCGCTCGGCTCGGCGGACGCCAAGGCCCGATTCTTTCGCGAGGCACGCGCGGCGGCGGCGCTGAATCACCCCAACATTTGCACCGTCTATGAGATCGACGAGGTCGACGGGCAGACCTTCATCGCGATGGCCTATCTCGAAGGCCGCGAGCTGACGGCGGTGATCGGCGAGGGGCCGCTCGACGTCGAGCGATTGATCGATTTCGGGATACAAATGGCCGAGGGGCTCGAGGAAGCCCACAGCAACGGCACCGTCCATCGCGACATCAAACCGGCCAATGTCATGGTCACCACCAAGGGCCGACCCGTCGTCATGGATTTCGGATTGGCGCAACTGACCTCGGCGGCGTCGAAGCTGACCCGCGAGGGCACAACCGTCGGTACCTCGGCCTACATGTCGCCCGAGCAGACGCTGGGCGATAAGACCGACCATCGCACCGATATCTGGGCCCTCGGCGTGGTGCTCTATGAGATGGCGACCGGTCGTCTGCCTTTCGAAGGCCTTTACGAGCAGGCGATTCTCTACTCGATACTCCACGAGCAGCCCGACGCAATCACTGACTTGCGCACGGGGGTCCCGGTCGAGCTTGAGCGCATCGTCAACAAGTGCCTGGCGAAGAAGGCCGAGGAGCGCTATGAGACGATCGGGCATCTCGCGGCCGATTTGCGGGCCCTGCGCCAAAGCGGCGAGTCTCGCCCGGCGCGCCGGTCTTCCTCGGCGGTGAAGGAATTGCGCCCGTCGATCGTGATTCTGCCGTTTCAAAACCGCGGGCGCGACGAGGAGGAGGAATACTTCAGCGACGGCGTCACCGAGGACGTAATCACGGCGCTCGGCAAGCTCAAGGGACTACGCGTGATTCCCCGCGCCTCCGCGTTTCACTTCAAGGGCAAGCGGCCGCAACTGCACGAAATCGTCGAGGCGCTCGATGTCGGCCACGTCTTGGAAGGCAGCATTCGGCGGGCGGGCGATCGCGTGCGAATTACGGTCGAACTCGTAGACGCCGTCGAAGGCGATCAGATTTGGACCGAGCGTTACGACCGTGTATTGGAAGACATCTTTGACGTCCAGGATGAGATCGCGCAGGCGATCGCGAGTCAGCTCAAGATCGAGCTGATCAGCAAGCAACGGCTAGTCGAGAAACCAACGTCCAACGAGGAGGCTTACCAACTCTACCTGAGGGGCAGGCACCTTATTTACCGCTTGACGGGGGACAGTATGCAGAAGGGTCTCGACCTTGTAAAGCAGGCTCGCCAACTCGATCCGGATTTTGTACAAGCGTACGCCGCGGAGTCCTTCGGGTATATGGGCCTCACGATACTGGGTTGGACGGCCCCCGGCGAGGCCTTGAAGCAAGGAAAGTCTCTGGCGGTCAAAGCGATCGAGATGGACGACAGCCTGGCCGAGGCGCATTTGTATTACGGCATGGCGGTGATGTGGGCCGATTGGGACTGGCCCGGGGCGGAGGCCGCCCTGCGCAGAGCAGTGGATCTGAACCCGGAAAGCCCGGACGCCCGTTCCTGGTTAGCCGAGTTACTGGTTCTCACCGGCCGCCTTGACGAGGCTCTCTCCGAGGCGCGGCGGGCTTGCGAACTTGATCCCCTGTCGGTGGAAGCGAATCGCTCGGTGGCGCTGGTGCAGCTCTACCGGCGCGACTACGAAGCTTGTGTTGACAGCTGCCGGCTGGTTCTGGATCTCGACGCGCAGTATCCGCTTTCCTACGGGTATCTCGGCTTCGCCCAATGCTTTGCCGGGAGCGTTGACGCCGCGTTGGAGACGCTGCGAAAGGCTTGTGACTCGCTGGCCTATGATCCTTTGTTGCATGCCTGGTTCGGTTATGTCCTCGGTCGAGCGGGAAAACACGATGAAGCGCGCAAGATTCTCGCGGGGTTGCGGGCGCGCGGGGAGAAAGGCCTTCCATCTTCTTGGCTCATTGCATCGGTGGACGTCGGATTGGGAGAGAACGACGAAGCTTTGGGCGCTTATGAAGATTCCGTCGAGGGGCACGAGGGGGTGGCCTGCTACACTGGGTTTCCGATGTTCGACCCTATCCGCGACGATCCGCGATTCCACGCCCTGCGGCGAAGAATGAACTTGGAGAAGTAGGAGGGATTAGAAGTCCGTCTTAACTACGCCGGCCGGCCTAGTAGCGGACACCTCCCCCACCCGAGCCGCGCCGCCTCGCGGCGCGGTCTTCCCCCGCGCAAAAAGACCGCGCCGCGAGGCGGCGCGGCTCGGGTGGGGGTAGACTCCGTTCGCCGCACACCGGGTTCCCCAGCGCCGAATGGCGCGACAAGCACAACGAAGGCTGGAACGGTTGCCTGTCGCGGCTGGAAGCTGTCGGGGTAGGGGCGGCTTATTCCGCCCGCGTGACGGACTTAATCACGACGGCGAGCTCGGGGACGTTCTGGTGCCCGCCCTTGGTAGCCGTTTTGACCTTGGCGATTTCGTCGACCACGTCCAGCCCTTCGATCACCTTGCCGAAAACGCAGTAGCCCCAGCCGTCCTGCGCTTGGGCCCTATCCAAAAAGCCGCTGGTGGCGTGGTTGATGAAGAACTGCGCGGTGGCGCTGTGAGGGGCGGATGTGCGAGCCATGGCTACGGTCCCGCGCTCGTTCTTGAGACCGTTGGCTGACTCATTTTGAATCATCCCGCGGGCGCTCTTTTGGTTCATGCTGGGGCTGAAGCCGCCCCCTTGGACCATGAATCCCGGTATGACGCGGTGGAAAATCGTGCCGTCGTAGAACTTGTCGTCGACGTACTGTAGGAAGTTCTTGACGGTTTCGGGTGCTTTTTCAGCATCGAGCTCGATCTTGATCGTCCCTTTGCTGGTTTCCATGATGACCACGGGCTTGGTGTCCTCGACTTTCGGTTTGGGCTTCGGCTTGGGAGCGGGCGGCTCCGGTTTCAGTTCGGGCGGCTTGAGCTCCGCTGTCTCGACGGGTTCTTCAGCCGCTTCAGGCGGCGGAGGTTCTTTCACCTCGCCTGTTTCGGGTTCGGTTTCCGGCGGGGCCGACGATCCGCACCCGAGGGAAATCAACGCGACCGTCAGAGCGAACAGCAGAGCGATCTTGGCGAATTTCATAAGCAGCTCCTGAATGAAGAGAAGAAATCGGGGACAGTCCACTTCGCGCCGGATGCGGCTACTGATTCAATGGAACTTATTCGGTCGGCGCTCGGCACAGCCCCCATTTTTTCAACCCCCCCCAGGGAGCGTCGCGCTCTTCGCACGAGATTCTATAGTGTAGCAATGCCTTTGCCGCGTTAACCTATGTCCACTGCGTCGGTAGTGGGTCAGTTTGAAACTTCGGCCCGCTCCAATAGTTCCACGATGTCCGAAACAGACCAGAGCGTGTCGCTCACCCCAGCGGACATGGCGGGCGTCACGCGAAGGGTCTTGTGAATCCGCACGAAATTGTAGTTCATGAAGTGCAGGCTCACAGCAGCAGCCAAGTTCTCAACCTTCTTGGAGAACGCGTTGGTCAGGCGCGTAAAACGGCGCATGGACATTCTCATCGTAAGGTTCTGCCGTTCTACGTAGCTCGTCGAGATGTGTGTGGGGTCCGGGTTGCCTTGAACAGCCCTGCGCTTTGTGCCGTTGCACTTGGGGGGACTGTAGCGTTGCTCCTCGGTCTTGTCATCGCCGAAGAGCTTGACCAACATCGCATAGTCGATATTGACTCCGAAAGCCTCATCTACGGCCTCCAGGTAAACCTTCAGGCCATCAGTGGTCAGTTGAACGCGGCTGTCGAGTCGAGGCGCTAAGTCTTTGATGAAGAGCCGCGCGGATTCAGCATCTCGATTGCCCACAAACCAAGTCGGCACAAGCTTCGTATCGGCGTCAATCGCGGTCCAGGTCCAGACATCGCCGTAGCCAAACTGATCGCGCTTATCCTCGGGGACGTTCTTTTGCTTCGCGTAGCAGAAAGACCAGATCTCGTCACACTGAATTCGCTTGCAGGGAAGCTTCCGCATCACGCGGTGCTGGTAGTCAGAACAGACCGCGCCTGCATCTATCAACAACTTTGTGACCGTGTTCTTCGCGACACCGGTCATCCTGACTGTGGATCTTATGGAATTGCCCTCGACGAGGGCGGCGATGACCTGGATGCGGCGCTCTCTGGTCAGCTTGTTCATACTGACCATTATACTTGAGCGCTTACGCTTTGTCAAGCATTTCGGTCAGTTTTATTCTCGTGAGTCGCTGAAGCTTCAGTATCTCTAGTTGCTTGAATGAGGGCCCAGTTAGGTTGGGCCTCAGGCTGACTACGAGCCTTCTTGTTTTCTTTTACGAGGCGCCGGATTACCCTTGCGGCGGGCTCGCCTCTTGGTGTTCGTTTGATCCGCTTCATTCTGATCTCCATTGCTGTCAGTTTCTGCCAATTTCTCAAGTTCAGAGACTATATCAATCACCTTCGCGGTCGCGGGCGACGCCGGAGTCACTACTTCGTTTGAGTGGAAACCGGCTGTAGCTGATTCTGCCTCAGAAGCCGCTAGAACTTTGTCGAAGATGTCTCCTGCCTCTTCATGGTCAATGATATACCCGTGCGACGGGTAATCTTCAATAAGATGGTCAAGCTGGCCAGTTTTTAGGTTTGGGGTCCCCAGCCTCTCTCCGTAGTCCTTGGCAATTTTCATCATGCGATTGACTTCGGACAGTTTGTGGGGGTCAATTTGTTGAGATATCGGTTGAAACAAACCGATAACCAGTTGAGCTGAGATATCGCACGCAGTTTTGGTCGATACCCGACCGCTACTTTTATTGACGATCTCAACCATGTAGCTTTCAAAGGCGTCAAAGGCTGCTTCCCTGAGCATCGCTAGTGCCTCAAGAGCATCCAAGCCTGAACTTTGTAGTACGATCTCGTCTGGCTTGGGTAACTGAACGTCTAACGGGCCCAGTTCGCCAATGACGCCGAAGGACAACGCGTTCGCCCCGACGGCAATCAACGTTCCTGCACTCCTACAGGGGCCGAACACAACAACCCGGAAGGACTTATACAGCCGACGAAATAGCCGAGCAAGACGATACGCTTGATGCGCATCGCCTCCGTAGGTGGTCAAGAGCAGAGAAACGTTCTTCTTGCGAGGATTTCTCTGCAAGACAGAGAGGACGAGTTGGTTTGCCGGTTGCGGATAGATACCGCCACTGTATAAAAACAGGTCGCGATCCTCACCCCGGAGGGTGTCGAGAGTTTTGCGAGCGAACTCAGCAGCAGGATTTGCCGTGCTACTCATCGTTTTCCGTAGACCAGCGGGCCTGGGCGGCCTTCCTGGCGATCTCCTGCCTTCTCTCGGGAGTTAATCTAGCAGCGCGTGCCCTACCGCCCTTCTTGCCGCCTAATCGCCCCAGTGCGACGGCGGCTGGATTCTTACCCTCAGCGCGCAATCTCTCTTCTCTAGATCGTTCATCGACCGCTTCCGCTACAATCGAGGCGGCCAGCTTGTTGAGATCTCGTGGACGGCGGACCTTCTTGCTTGAGCGCATAGACATAGCTTAGCAGGGTTTTGAGTCCGCGTTCGCTGCTCCCAAAATACTAGCGGCTTAGCCGCTAGTATTTTAACATGCCCCGCCAAGCCCGCTCACCCAATCGCGGCAAACTGACCCGTGTCTGAGCTTTGCGACATCAGAGCATAGCACATTTCGAGATTTGGTCAAACTGACCCACTACCACGGTAGTGTCTCAGTTTGAATCTAGCAGCCCGATGATTTCTTCGAGCGACCAAACGTGGTCCGAAACTTTTGCCTCCATCGCCGGGGTGACTCGCAGACTCTTGTGAATCCGCGCGAAATTGTAGTACATAAAATGGATTGCCACGGCGTGGGCGTGATTCTCGACTTTCTTGCTGAACGCGTTCGTCAACCTCGTAAACCGCCGCATACCCATCCGCATTGTCAAGTTCTGGCGCTCCACGTAGCTGGTCGAGATGTGGTCGCCATCGGGGTTGCCCTGGACGGTGCGCCGTTTTGTGCCGTTGCATTTCGGGGGACTGTAACGCTGCTCCTGAGTCTTGTCTTCGCCATACAGCTTGACCAGCATCGCGTAGTCGATGTTCGCCCCGAAAGCGTCCCCTACGGCTTCCAGGTAAACCTTCAAGCCGTCGGTGGTCAACTGCACGCGACGCGCTAGTCGGGGTGCTAGATCGTTCATGAACTCCCACGCGCTGCCCGCGTCCCGGTCTCCGGTGAACCAACTGGGAATCAGCTTGGTGTCAGCGCAAATAGCCGTCCAGGTCCAGACGTCGCCGTAGCCGAACTCCCCTTGTTTTTTCTCCGGTACGTTCTTCTGCTTGCTGTAGCAGAACGACCAAATTTCGTCACACTGAATCCGCTTGCAAGGCAGGTTTCGCATGACTTCGTCCTGATACTTGGCGCACGCAAGACCGAGGTCCACCAACAACTTGGTGACGGTGTTGATCGACACATCCGCCATGCGGCTTGTCGATCGGAGGCTGCAACCCTCGACCAAAGCCGAAAGAATCTGGACTCGCTTGGCGGTGCTCAGCTTGTTCATACTGAACATTATGCTTGACAAACAGTAAGATGTCAAGCAATTCATTCAGTTTGCGTAAATATGTGATTCCCGAATTGACGCAAGTCTTCAAGGACGCTATATTGGAGCGATGGGAAACGACGGGTGCGCTACGCCCTCACAGTTGATTGAGGTGCATCTTCGGCAGCACGGGTGGACGCAGCGAGTTCTGGCTCTCATTTTAGGCATGAACGAACAGACGGTTAGCCGCATCATGTCCGGGGCAAAGCCCATCGATGCGGAGTTGGCCCTAACGCTGGATGCGGCGCTTGGCATAGAGCCTGAACGACTGCTGGAGCTGCAGAAGAGTTACGAGTTGGCCAGGGCCAAGATCGAGACACGGATTGATCCAACGCTCTCGCGCCGTAAGGCTATCTTCGGCGGGCTACCCACTGCCGACATGGTGAAGCGCGGTTGGCTTACCGGGATCACCGACGTACGAGATCCTGACTTGGAAAGCGCCTTGTGCCAATTCTTCAGCACTTCTTCCGTCGATGAGATCGCAATACTTCCGCATCGGCCAAAGAAAACAGAGTCTCTAGGCGATCCGACTTCCGCACAGCTGGCATGGCTGCATCGCGTGAAGCAACTAGCAGACGAGATGCTCGTTGCCAAGTATTCCTCGGCATCTGTCAAGAGTGCAATTAAATCACTGAGTAAGCTTTTGGTCTCCCCTGACGCGGCCCGTAAGGTGCCTCGCATCCTTACGAACGCTGGGATTAGATTCGTCATCGTCGAGGCGCTTCCTTCTACAAAGATCGACGGGGTTTGTCTTTGGCTTGATGACAAGTCTCCGGTTGTTGGAATGTCAACACGGTTCGACCGAATCGACAATTTCTGGTTTGTGTTGCGTCATGAGCTAGAGCATGTTGTGCAAAACCACGGGAGGTCTGCGGCGATCTTGGACACCAATATGGAAAGAAATCGTGCGGATCTGGACCTCTCAGAGGAAGAGCGTGTTGCTGATTCCGCGGCTGCGGAGTTCTGCGTTCCGCAGGCAGCCTTGGAGCGGTTTATCTCGCGCAAATCACCGTATTTTGCGGAGCGCGATATTTTGGGTTTTGCAAAGACCCTGGACATCCACCCTGGACTAGTCGCAGGGCAGCTTCAGCGGAACATCGGCCGATACGACCTGTTCCGCAAACACCTGGTGAAGGTTAGGTCGATAGTCGCCCAAGGGTCATTGGTGGATGGCTGGGGGGACGTGGCTCCGGTTGGAGCCTAAGGAGTTTTCATGGCAACTATGAATGAGAAGCGTCAACGCTTCATCCGCTACTACAAAGAAGTGAACAACGCGCAGGAAGTGGTCATGCGAGATGTGGCCGCCCTGGCTAAAGAAATGGGCTGGAAGATGCCCGTCCCGCCGGACCCGCTAGACATGCTAGCAAAACAGTTTTCGCAGGCGGCGGGTGAAGAAACGCGAGTAGACAAAGAAACGAAGAGGTCCTACAAGGCCAATCTCGCGATCACGGAACGTACCAAGGATGGCCGCCAACTAACCCTGTGGATCGATGTGGACGATAACCCTCTGCGTCACAGGATGGCAAAGGGTCTGCACCTTTATCGGGAGCAGATGGTTGCAGAGGCCGTGATCGGAAAGAACACCGCAGAACACTGGAACAGGAAGAACCCTGATCAAATGCCTCTACCATTCGATACAGACCTCAGGGACGATGTTAGTTGGCGACTCAACGCACCAGCGGATGACGAAGGGCTTGCCTAGTCATCCTTCTTCCAACGTGCCTGAGCGGCAACGCGTGCGATCTCTGAACGCTCTTCCTGCGATAGAGTTTGGGCTCTAGCGTTGCCGCCTTTCTTGCCGCCGACACTACCACCTTCGACAGACGCGGGGTTCTTATCCCCGTAGTCCGGCTTGTCCTCGACCTCGCCTGAGGCGATGTCTACAATGAGCTTGGCTAGCTGGCTGGCATCGCGTGGCCGTTTCTTGTGTGGGCCTTCTGGCATGTGCGCTTATTATCCCATGCGGTCGCCGATCCGCCCAGCTGGAGCGAATCCAAACTGAGACACTACCACTACCACTGCGTCCCATCGTTACGACGTCATCTTCATCGGCCACGGTCTCGCCGCCGCCGCACGGTTGGCCGTCGGGCTTGCATGTGCTCGTGCTACGACGTCATCTTCATCGGCGGCGGCCATAACGGTCTCGCCGCCGCCGCACGGTTGGCCGGGGCGGGCTTGCGTGTGCTCGTGCTTGAGCGCCGCGAAATCGTCGGGGGCGCGGCGGTCAGCGAGGAAATCTTCCCCGGCTTTCGGGTGTCGACGGCGGCTTACTTAGTGAGCCTGTTGCAACAGAAGGTTGTCGACGAACTTGATTTGGCGTCTTTCGGGTACCGCGTTGACCCCAAGGATCCGGCCTTCTTTTCGCTCTTCCCCGACGGCCGCACGTTGACAATGTGGCGGGACGAGACGAAGACGCTCGCCGAGTTGGCGCGCTTCTCCGAGCACGACGCCAAGGCCTACCCCGCCTACGGTCGTTTCGTTTCGCGATTGGCGGGTGTCGTCGAACCGATGCTGCTCACCACGCCGCCGAACGTTCCTCCCCGCTCGCCGCGTGATGTGATCGAAACGTTGCGCCTCGCCGGACGACTGCGCGGGCTTGACCGGCGTCATCTCTCGGGACTGCTGAAAATCATGACCCAGAGCGCCGGGGAGTTCCTCGACGAATGGTTCGAATCGGACGAAATCAAGGCCACGCTCGCGACCGACGGCGTGATCGGCGCCAATGGCGGCCCGCTTTCGCCCGGCACCGCCTACGTCTTACTGCATCACGTGATGGGCGGCGTCGGGGGAGTCCCCGGGCTGTGGGGTTTCGTGCGCGGCGGCATGGGCGCGTTGACCGACGCGATGGCGGGGGCCGCGCGGGCTCGCGGAGCGGAGATCCGTTGCGGGGCGGAGGTGCACCGAGTCGTCGTTCGCAACGGCCGGGCCCGGGGCGTTGTACTTGCCTCGGGCGACGAATACGAGGCGCGCGCCGTGGTTTCGAACGCCGATCCAAAGCGGACTTTTTTGGGCTTGCTTGAGCGGGACGACCTCGACCCCGCGTTTCGCACAGGCATCGAGCGCTATCGTTCGGAAGGCACATCGCTCAAGATCAACTTGGCGCTTGACGGGCTGCCGGAGTTTCGCGCCGCGCCGGGGCCGGGTCCGCATCACGGGGCGACGATGCACATCTGTCCCTCGATCGAATACATGGAGCGCGCTTGGGACGACGCCAAGTATGGACGCCCCTCGCGCAACCCGATCATCGAGATGACCATCCCGACGGTCTACGACCCGTCGTTGGCGCCGCCGGGCAAGCACGTCATGGGCGTTTTTCTGCAATACGCCCCCTATACGTTGCGCGAGGGCACATGGGACGACATTCGGGAATCCTATGCCGATCATGTGATCGACTTGATCGCCGAGTACGCGCCGAATCTTCCGTCGATCATTCTCGATCGGCAAGTGCTCACCCCGCTCGATTTGGAACGGGTTTACGGGCTGACGGGCGGGAATATCTTTCACGGGGCGATGAGCCTCGATCAGCTCTTCGTGGCGAGGCCGCTGTTGGGGTGGGCGCGTTATCGAACGCCGGTTGAGAATCTCTATCTGTGCGGCGCCGGCGCTCACCCGGGAGGCGGCGTGATGGCGGCGGCCGGTTGGAACGCGGCGGGGGAAATCTTGCGCGATTTCAAGAAGTGAGGGGCGCATGTTTCCGACGGAAAAAATGGGGGACAGTCCACTTCGCACCAGACGAAAATTGTTGATTTGATGGAACTGATTCGGTCGGCGCTCGGTACGGTCCGCAATTTTCGCAGCCCCGACGGGGCCGGGTTAGATCTCCGTTTCCGCCCGATGGATCCGAATCGATCCATTGACCGTGTTGAATGAGAACTCCGCCTCGCCTTCGCCGATGGTCTCATCGACCCATTTCGGCCCGACCACTTTCATCCCGTGGACCTTGAGCGGGAAATCGGTCTTGATGCTCCCGTTGATTGTCCTGGCGGTGAATTGACCCTCGATATCCGACGGCAGATACACGTCGACCGCGCCGTTCACGGTTGCAAAGTCATGATCCCCGCGGACGGAAACATCGGCGTAACGGACCTCGACGTGACCGTTAACCGTGCCGGCTTCGACAGCGCCTTCGCAGTCTACCAGGCGCACCCCGCCATTGACGGTCTTGGCGAGCGCGTCACCGGCCAGACCTTCGATCCGCACTGTTCCGTTGACCGTCTCGGCTTCGACATCGGCCGTCTCGGGAACCCGAAGCCGGTACTCCACCTCGCCTCCGCTTCCCCACCAACCCAGCTTACGAAGACGGGTGCGCACGTCCACTCGCCGACCCTCGCCCTCCACTTCGATCTCGATCCGCTCCAGGGCGCGCTCGCTGGATGCCGACTTGCGGGCTTCGATATGAACCTCATCGCGGTCCCAGGTCTCGACGAGGATCGAGCCGTTGGTGTTCTCAATCGACAGGCGCCCGTCCAAATCAAGCTGGACGGTTGTTTCAAACGTTTCGTGAACATCGTTACCCAAGGGCAGCTCGCCGCAAGCCGAAAGGAACACAACAACGGCGGCGGCCAAAACACTTCGCAACATGACACTCTCCTCTCAGCCCTACCTACGTCGGCAGGGTAACATTTGTTCCCTACGCGACGGCATCGCGAACCGAGCCGCGCACGTTAGCAAGCGGTATGCGATGAGGCCGTTCAGCGCCAAGGGAACGTGGTGGAAGCGCGCAAGGCCGGGCGCACCTACGTGCTTCCGCCCGCCCCCGTCTCACACCACGCAAGTCAGGGGCGGTGACGAGATCGGAGAAAGTCCGCGTCGTCTACTTCGCGCCGGAACGGCGGCAGCTCCCGGGGGACCTTTGCGGGACCACCTGCAGCCGAGCTTCCGGGCGGCCTCATCGCATACCGCTTGCTTACGCGCGCGGCTCGGTTTGCGTGGTTTGCCCATGTTATGATGCCCCTAGCAGCGGCCTCGCGATCGAGGCTTCTGGTAAGGAGGGATCATGAAACGTCGTCATTTTGTCGGAGGTACGCTGGCCGGGTTGACCGCCGCGGCCGTGCCCGGTTCAGGCGCGAAACTGCAGCCCGGAGATATCCCGAAACGAACCTTCGGGAAGACCGGCGAAAGGCTCACCGTGATCGGCCAGGCGGGCGGGCGCTTCCCGCTGAACACCTTCGAGGAAGCCAAGGCCATCACGCGGCGAGCCTACGATCTCGGCATCAACTACTTCGACAACGCCCACGGCTATTGGCACGGGCGCTCGGAGGAAGTCTACGGTGCTGTGTTGCCGGAAGTCCGCAAGGACGTCTTCATCACGACAAAGTCGACCGACCGTACCCGCGAAGGCGCGGAAGCGGAACTGCATTTGTCGCTCAAGCGCATGAAGCTCGACTATGTCGATCTATGGCAAATTCACTCAGTCACCTCCGACGAGGATCTCGAAAAGATCTTCGCGCCGGGCGGGGCGATTGAAGCTTTCGAGGCCGCCAAGAAAGCCGGCAAATGCCGCTTTATCGGCTTCACCGGACATCACGACCCGGCCGCTCACCTGAAGATGCTCGAACTCTATGACGGCTACGACACAATTCTGATGCCGCTCAACGCGGCCGACCCCTCTTATATGAGTTTCGAGCACCAGGTTCTGCCGAAAGCCGTCGAGCGCGGCATGGGCATCCAGGGCATGAAGAGCACGGCCAATGCCAAGCTGCTGCAAATGTTCAGCGCCAAGAAGTGCATTCACTATACGCTGAGTCTGCCGATTCACTGCTTGACGTTGGGGTGCACGACGCTGGGGCAAATCGAGGACGACGTGCGCTTCGCGCAAGATTTCAAGCCGCTCGAGGCGGCCGAGATGGCGCTGATGCGAGACAAGGCGCAGAAGCTGTCGGGTCCGCGGCTCGAGGACTGGAAGCGCGACATCCTCACCGCCTCGAATGGCGGACGTAACTGGGACTATCTCGGCGCGTAGCCGCTGTTTTCGCCGGCACGTGTCGAACGGTTGGGCAGGACTTTCCCGCCGCCCTTTCCGGGTTCGCCCGGGGCTCCCCGGAATGCCGGACCACGCTGACTAGGCGATCTCGAAGCCGTGTTGTTTGCGGTGATGAGGACCGTCGAACCTCTGGCTCGACTTGAAGAGCTCGTGCCGGCCGTCCGCGCCATCGCCCGCCGTCATTGAGATCAGGCGTTCCTTGTCGCTGTCGGACAATGGTTTGAAGCCGCGCCCGATCTTGAGGCTTTGTTGCAGGTCCTTCATCGACGTGATGCCGACGCATAGGGTCGACACCGGCAAGCTCAGTGCATAGCGGATACACTCTTCCGCCGTCACCTTGGTTTCGGTCGGAATGCGCCCCGGTGAGCCGCCGGCCAGGCTTTTCATGCCGATGACGCCGACATTCTTCTCTAGGCAAATCGGAACGACGTCTTTTTGGAAGCTGCGATAGTGGGCGTCCATGATGTTGATCGGCATCTGAGCGCTGGCCCAATCGTAGGGCTTGCCGAGCATCTTGCGATGAATGCGCGGGTCTTTGTGGCCGGTGAAGCCGATGTAGCGAACCTTGCCGGCTTTTTGCGCTTCGAGGGCAAACTTCAGCCCGCCCTTGTCAAACACCCAATCGGGGTCGTTGTCATAGACCATCTCGTGGAACTGCCATAAGTCGAGGCGGTCGGTGCGCAGGCGGCGGAGGCTCTCTTCCAAATTGCGCTTGCTGCCCTCGTAGTCGCGCTCGCAGTTCTTCGTCATCAGGAAGACTTTGTCGCGGCGACCGCTCGAGGCCAGCGCCTCGCCCATCACGTCTTCGGAACCGCCGTCGTGATAGTCCCAGGCATTGTCGAAGAACGTCATACCCTCGTCGATCGCGGTGTGCATGATGCGAATGGCTTCCTTGCGATCTTTGTTGGCGGCGTCGCCGATGTGCCAGCCTCCCAAGCACAGCAGCGACACTTGCTCATTCGTGCGCCCGAGTTTTCTGGTCGGCAGACCGTTTGGGCTGTCTTGCTGCGCCAGGGCGTTTTGCGCCAGCGCCGCCGTCATCGCGCCGCCGAAAGTCGTTTTGAAGAAATCACGCCGCGAAGCATCTTGTGCCATGAGAGGGCCTCCTTGCCGAAATCCTTTCCATTCTACACCAGGCCCCAGGCCCGGCGGAAGATGACTAGTGCCACGACCGCATGAAAAAGTTTGTTTGGCCGCGGAGCACTATTCTTGAGTGACCGCATCGCGTGGCGATGCGGCTCTGGTTGGCAGTCGTTTCCTCCGCAATGGCGGATCGAAGCCTCTCAACAACTTCGGGGGAAAGGTGTCTTTTCACGTGGTCTGAGTACTAGGGCTTCGCCGGGGTTTGGAAAACCGGAGACGCGTCGGTCTTTTTTTGGATTTTCAGGGCCCAGCGATAAGCCGCGTCGAGCTCTTTGGCGACTTTGTCGGCCACGGCGGCGGCGGCGCCCTTGTACTTGGCTCCGGAGCTTTCCTGGGTCGTCGACCAAATCACGTCGCCGTTGCGCAACACCAATCGCACCGCCGCCATGGCGTCGTGTTTGCGCTCGCGGCGGGAGATGGCTTCGGTCTCGCCGATGCCGAAGCTGCCGGAAAAGTATTGCGATTCGCCCGACTCCCGCTCGCTGGCGGAACCGGAACCACGAACATTGAGGCCCTCGCGGCTACGGTAGTAATCGGAATAGACGAGGTCCTCGGCGGCCCCCCGCAGGTAGGCGTCGGCGCGTTCCTCGTTTTCGACAATGGCGAAGACTCCGGCCCTCTGCAAGCTGCCGATCAGCAAGTCGCGGAGAGGCTCGCTACCGGCGCCATTGAGCGGGTCGACGTGGATTCGTTCGATTTTCAGAAGCTGCAGCAGTTGCCTTTGCTTCAGCGGGGTGGGCGCTTCGGCGGCTCCCAACCCACCCACGCCGACGAGGGCCGCGCAGGCGAGGATGAGAAAGTGAACGAACTGTTTCATTTGTTCAATGCCGCGCGAGCTTTCTCGTCTTCGAACTCCACTTTCAGTCCGCTGCGGGCCTCAAGCCCCGCCAACGTTACGCGCACGATCTTCTTGCCCAACTCGAAGACCGCCGCTTGCTGGTTGCCCTCGACGTCGATGTAGCCGATCGTCAGATAGTGACGGCGCTTTCTCGACAGCAGAAAGACGGGCGAAAAGGCGATGGCGAGCCCCAGCCGCCGCCCGGATTTTTGGCCGTATTCGAGAGAATTCACCTTGCCGTAGGGTATCCGAAGCTCCCCGCTTTTGTGGCGAAAGACGAAATGGCGCAGGTCGGTTGTGGCCATCGTACCGACGGTCGAAACCTCTGGGAGAGGCAGGGTTCCGCCGCGATAGACAGCTTTTTTGCCGGGGATACCTGCCGACAGGGCCGGCGAAACGGCGTTCGCTAGAAGGGCGGCCACTAGGAGAGATGCGATTCTCCTGAGCATGACCGGTGTCGAGAAAGTCGGTTCCTATTATGGCATGGTTGGGCGATCGTCTACCGCCCGCCGTTGAAGGCTCGACGATTCTCGGGCGTTGGTTTAGTTGCCGCCGCTCTTCTCTTCTTAACCATGCGGCACACCGCCGGCTTGGTGTATGAAGCCGAGGCAAGAAACAGGATGAGAGGGAGTCACTTGCCGCTTCTTTCGCCCCGCATTACGAGAAAAGCAGGGTAGTATAGAGCTTGCGCCGGCTCATCGAGGCCGACCAAGGCGAGGAATTTGATGACCGATGTGGTGATGCCCCAGATGGGGGAAAGCATCGTCGAAGGGACGGTGACCAAGTGGTTGAAGAATGTCGGCGACGCAGTCGAACGCGACGAGCCGTTGCTGGAAATCTCAACCGATAAGGTCGACTCGGAGGTCCCCGCGCCAAGTGCCGGCGTGCTGTCGGAAGTGCTGGTCGACGAAGGACAGACCGTCGTCATCAATACTGTCTTGGCCCGGATTCTAGGTGACGGCGAGGCTGCGTCGGCGGCCTCCGTTGGGGACGCCGTACAAAACGGGTCGGCGGCCTCGGTTGGGGACGCCGCGACCATCACGGCTCCGCCCTCCCCCGAGCGCCAAGCCGACGAAGGACCTCGCCCACGATCTTCTCCTCTGGTGCGCCGCCTGGCCAAGGAGCACGGCATCGACCTGCGCTTGATCGCCGGTACCGGGCAGGGCGGGCGAATTTCGAAGAAGGACATCGAGGAGTATCTGGCGTCCGGCGAGCAAGGGGCGGCTTCGACCGCCGACGCGCCCGCTCCCGGGGCCGTTGCCGGGGGATTTACCGACACGGGGGCGGTTGAAGCCTTTTCCGCGTCGCCCGAAGCCCGTTTCGGCGATCACCGCGTCGAGCCCATCTCGACCATGCGAAAGCGCATCGCCCAGCACATGGTGATGACCAAGCGGGTCGCTCCGCACGTCTCGACGATCCACCAAGTCGACGTGACTCGGGTGGCGCGCCTCCGCGAGCGGGAGAAAATCGAGTTCGAGAAACGTAACGGCGTGAAGCTCACTTATATGCCGTTCTTGCTCCACGCGGCGGCGGCGGCGTTGAAAGCTTATCCGCTGGTCAATGCCTCGCTCGACGGCGAGGAAGTGGTCTATCACAACGACGTCAACATCGGCGTAGCCGTGGCGCTTGATCCGGGGTTGATCGTTCCCGTGATTCGGAAAGCCGACGAGAAGAGCATCGTCGACTTGCAGAAAGCCGTGGCCGACCTAGCCTTCCGAGCACGCAACAAGCAACTTCGGCCCGAGGAAGTTCGCCAGGGGACGTTTTCAATTTCGAACTACGGCTCGTACGGCAGCCTGCTGGCTACACCGGCGATCAACCAACCGCAGTCGGCCATCTTGGGTCTCGGCGCAATCCACAAAGAGCCGGTGGTTATCGATGACGCGATTGCGATTCGCTCGGTTTGCTATGTGACGCTTACCTTCGACCATAGGCTGCTCGACGGCGCCGCGGCCGACTTGTTCGTGGGTCGGTTGAAGGCCGTGATCGAAGACTGGAATGAGAGCGTGCTATAGCCGTCGGGAATCCCAGTCTCGGTGCCGCGACTGGAATCGCGGTATCGGCCGCTGCTGCTTACACGTCGCCTTTGCGCATCTGCTCGGCTAGGTAATCGGAAGCTCGCCAGGCTGTTGCCAGGATCGTTAGGGTGGGGTTCTTTTCGGTCGCGGTCGGGAAGGCGCTGCCGTCGACGACGAAGACGTTTTTGATTTCGTGCATCTGACAGAAGCCGTTGAGCGCGGAGCGTTTGGGGTCTTTGCCCATGCGACAGGTCCCGTGTTCGTGAATGGCGCTGCCGAGTTGGTCGATCTCCCCGCGCTTATAGGGCAAAGCTTCGGCTTTCATCTCGTGGAGAATTTCCTCGGCGGTGTCGTACATCTTGTCGATCATCTTGCGTTCGTTGTCGCCGATGTCGTAGATGATGCGCGGGATGGGAACGCCGTAGCGATCGGTCGGCGTGCCTTCGACGGTGATGCGGTTGGAAGCGCGCGGCAGGACTTCCCCGTAAGGATGTAATTGAACCAACGCCGGGTAGCGATTCTTGACGGCCGTCTTGAAATCGGAACCGAACCCGGGGAGCTTTTTCGCGAAGTCGGCGTTGTCCTGACAACCGATGCCCCAGAGCTGGACGCCGAAGCCGCGCAGGTAATCCTTCCTGTCGCCGGGTCGGTCGAAGCGCGGCAGATAGATGTGCCCACCACTGATGCCGTCGTCATTGGAGGCCTCGCGGCCCGTCAATTCGGGCGCGAACCCCTGGAGATGGAAGCGTACCTGCTCGCACAAGTATCGGCCGATCACGCCCGAGCCGTTGCCGATGCCGGCGGGGTATTGCCTCGATTTCGAGTTGAGTAGGATGCGCGTTGAATCGACGCACGAGGCGGCGACGACGACTCGCTTCGCCGAGACGACCCGCTCCTTGCCCGTATAGCGGTCAAAGTATTGGACGCCCGAGGCGAGGCCTTCGTCGTTGACGAGAACACGGGCGACGACGGCGTTTTCGACGATCTTGAGGTTGCCCGATTCGACGGCTTCGGGCAGCAAATGGTCGGCGGAGTTGAAGAAACTCCCGGTGTCGCAACCCTTACCGCATGAACCGCAGTAATGGCAGGCGGCGAAACCGCGGTGGTCGCGGGTAATGACGGCGCGGCGGCCGGCGACGATCTTATGTCCGATGCGGGTGGCGGCTTTTTTCAGCAGCATCTCGCCGCAACGGGGATTGGGCGGCGGCATGTGGTGGCTGCTGCCGGGGAGCCAGGGCTCGTTGTCGTCGCCGCCGCAGACGCCGATGAGCTGGTCGACCTTGTCGTAGTAGGGCGCGATGTCGTCGTAGGTGAACGGCCAGGCGACTTCCCAGCCGTCGCGTTCGGGTTCGCTGAAATTCAGATCCGAATAGCGCAGCGAAACGCGGCCCCAGATGTTGGTCTTGCCGCCGATGCCCCAGACGCGCCACAAATCGAAATAGCGATCGTCCTCCCATTCGTAGGGCTGCTCTTGGGTCGAGAGAAGAAATTGCGGCGGACGCTTCCCCTGGCGCCTCATCTCGTGGGCTTGCCAGGGCGAGACGTGGGTCCAAAAATCGCCGCGGTTGAATTTCGACCCGGCATCGAGAATCAAAACCTTGGCGCCTTGGCGAGCCAGGTTCCAGGCGGTAATGCCGCCCGACGCTCCGCTGCCGATCACCAACACGTCGTGGTCGAATTCAGCGGCCATTATTGGTGCTCCTCGTGGGTGCAGCCGGGGAACTCTTTGAGAAACGTGTTGCCGCGGTACCCGAGTTCGCGAACCATTCCGATTTCGGTCGAATAGTAGCCGTCGATGGTCAGGTCCTTGAGCAGGGTGAAGAAATCACCCTTTTCCCCTTCGCTGTTGCTGAACTCGGTGAGCACGCGGACTCGGCCGTCGGCGTCGCGTTCGGAGAATTTCTCGGCATCGAGCAGGACGAGGCCTTGGCGGAATTTCGCGCGGCGATCGGGGTCGTTGCTCAGGGTTTCATCGACGATGCGATCGACGCCGGCCGCCGCGGCGCCCAGGGTGTCGGTCGCGGGGATGATCATCTCGACCAAGGTGGTCACGAGCCGGAATTGGTCGCTGGAGAAATTGCGGGGCCGATAGGCCGTCGCGATTTGCACGAGGGGTGTCGCGGCCGCGGAGCCGACCGCGGGGACGGCAAGCCCGGCGGCGACGGTCTTGATTGCGTCGCGGCGGGTAGGTTGTTTCGCCATGGGTTCTATTGTAGAGGTCGAAGACAGACAGCGCGCCTACGGATCCGCGAATCGTGGGAGCGGAATCGAAAGGAGCAAAATTTGACATCGTTCTGTCGTTAGATTGTACTTATTTTGACATCATACCGCCATAGAGTAAGCTAAGATGAATCAGGATTACGAATCCAATCATAGGAAGCAGTCATGGCCAACGAAGTTGCAGTCCCCTACATTGACCCGGATGTCGAGCATGTCGGCGTGAGTCGTCTTCGCAAGTTGAACTCGTCCAATCTGCGCCGACAGAAGACACTGGTGATTCAAGATGCCGACACTCCGGTCGCTGTGTTGCTTTCTTATGCGCAGTTCCTGGCCATGCAAACGAAAATCGAAAGCCTGATAGCGACAATCGAGGTTCTCTCCGATGACGAAGAACGCGAATCGCTTGCCAAGGGCCTCGAACAGGCAAAGGCCGGGCAAACCCGCGGTCTTAACGAAATCAAGCAGTCGTTGAAGAAACGGACCCAGCAGTAGACCCGAGGCTGAGACGCGACGCCGATGGATCGTCGGGACTATGAAATTCGCTTGACGAAACATGCCGAACAAGCGTATCGGCGCGCTTGTCGAGAGGCCGAACGATGTATCGAGGCGGGCGACGAAACGAATGCAAAGTTGACCCGCGTCCGCATGCTTGAAGAAGTCATCGAAAAGATTATTCCCCACGATCCCTTCCATCCGCGGCGAGCGCTATCCGGGACTCTCTCGGGCATCTTTCGGGTCAAGAAGGGCCGGCTCCGCATTTGCTACATTGGCAACTCAAACAGCAGGAAGATCACTATTCTTTTCATCTCCGACACTTTGCGCAAAGCCGGCCACAAGACGGATCCGTACAACGTACTCGGGAAGATGGTTCGGTCAGGCCGATTCGACGAGGTCTTTGAATCTCTGAGCCTGCCGCCACCAAGGCACGGCGGTTCGAAGTAGCCTCCAACAGCGGGCCGGCCGGCCGGCCGTGCTTTTAGCCAAACCGCCCCTAATTGCCCGCCCGGCCGCGGCCCTGTTACATTCATAGTTGGCTCCGGCGCGGTTTATCGCCGCTTGGGCGAGGCTGTTCGGAGCTGTCGCCGGGCTGGGCCCCTCTTCACCGCCGGTCTTACAGAACAAAGCGCGCCGGTCCGCACGGCGCACCGAGAAGTTTCGCGTCCGGCCGGCGAAATCGCTTTTGGGAATTGCAAAGGTATGGATGCATGACGTTCAACAATCTGCCGGTCCCCACCGACGGCGAAAGCATTGAGGTTCGTGACGGCAAATTCATCATCCCCAACAACCCGATCATCCCCTTTATTGAGGGGGATGGGACGGGGCGCGATATCTGGAAGGCCTCGCAACGCGTCTTCGACGCCGCTGTTGAGAATGCCTACGGGGGCGAGAGGCGGATCAGTTGGTACGAAATTCTTGCCGGCCAAAAGGCCTACGACGAATTTGAAAACTGGCTGCCCGACGACACGCTGGCCGCCATCCGGCAGTTTCACATTGCGATCAAGGGGCCGCTGACAACCCCGGTGGGGGGCGGTATTCGCAGCCTCAACGTGGCCCTGCGTCAGCTGTTGACGCTCTACGTTTGCATGCGCCCGGTGCGCTATTTCAAGGGCGTCCCCTCGCCGGTCAAGGCGCCCGAAAAGCTGGACGTCGTGATCTTCCGCGAGAACACGGAGGATGTTTACGCGGGCATCGAATGGCGCCAGGGCACCGCCGATGCCGCCAAGGTGATCGCATTTTTGAACGGCGAGATGGGCAAGAGCATCCGCGAGGACTCGGGCGTGGGCATCAAGCCGATCAGCATTACGGGCTCGAAACGGCTGGTGCGCCGTGCGATTCAATACGCCCTCGACAACCACCGCAAGAGCGTAACGTTGGTCCACAAGGGGAATATTCAGAAGTTCACCGAGGGGGCGTTTTGCGATTGGGGCTACGAGCTGGCGAAGGAAGAGTTCGCCGACCGAGTGATCACCGAAAACGACCTCGAAGGCGACGTGCCGGAGGGCAAGATCCTGATCAAGGACCGCATTGCCGATTCGATGTTCCAGCAGGTCTTGCTGCGTCCCGCCGAATACGACGTGATTGCCACGACGAACCTCAACGGCGACTATCTCTCCGACGCCTGCGCGGCCCAAGTGGGCGGTCTCGGGATGGCGCCGGGGGCGAATATCGGTGACGAGTACGGCGTTTTCGAAGCCACCCACGGCACGGCGCCCAAATACGCCGACAAGGATGTGATCAACCCCAGCAGCGTGATCCTGTCGGGTGCGATGATGTTCCGTTTCATGGGCTGGCCCGAGGTCGCCGACTTGATCGAACAGGGGATAACGAAAGCCATCGCCGCCAAGACCGTTACTTATGACCTGCATCGGCTGATGGAAGGGGCGACGAAGGTGAAGACCAGCGAGTTCGCCGAGGAAATCGCCAAGCACATGGCAGCCTGATTGCTGTCGTTTCCTATGGGCGGCACCGTGAAAGACCGCGCCGCCGAAATCGTTTCCGGAGAAGAATTATGAGACCGAAAGTAACCGTCATCGGCGCCGGCAATGTCGGCGCGGCGTGCGCCCAACGGCTGGCCGACAAGGAACTGGCTGATGTCGTTTTAGTCGACATCGTGGAAGGAGTGCCGCAGGCCAAGGCCCTCGACATGCTGGAATCGTGTCCGGTGGGCGGATCGGACGTCAAGGTGACCGGCACCAACGACTATGCGGACACCGCGAATTCCGACATCATCGTGCAGACGGCGGGTTTTCCACGTAAACCGGGGATGAGCCGCGACGATCTGCTGATGAAGAACTACGAGATCGTCAAGGCCTGTGTCGAGCCGGCGGTGAAGTATTCGCCTAACGCGATTTTGATCGTGGTTTCGAATCCGCTCGACGCGATGTGCCAGGTAGCGTACAAGGTCAGCGGATTTTCAAAGAACCGCGTGATCGGCATGGCGGGGATCCTCGACACGGCGCGCTTCCGGACGTTTCTCGCCGAGGCGGCCGACGTGTCGGTCGAAAACGTTTCGGCTTTTGTGCTCGGCGGACACGGCGATACGATGGTCCCGCTGGTTGGCTATACGAGCGTGGCGGGGATTCCGATTACGAGCATTCTCGACCAGGAGACGATTGATCAAATCGTGCAGCGCACTCGCGACGGCGGGGCGGAGATCGTCAAGCACTTGAAGACCGGGAGCGCCTACTATGCGCCGTCGGCGGCGGTGGTCGAGATGGTAGAGTCGATCTTGAAGGACAAGAAGAAGGTTCTGCCGTGCGCGGCGCTTCTGGAAGGCGAATACGGCATCGACGGTATTTTTGTCGGCGTGCCGACGAAGCTTGGGGCGTCGGGCATCGAAAAGATCTATGAACTGGACCTGACCGACGACGAAAAGGCCGCGCTGGCCCACAGCGCCGACGCCGTTCACGAGTTGGTCGATGTACTGAAGCCGCACCTCGGTTGAGAATTGGGCGTGCGAAGCGGTGATTTTCGATCCTTAGAAAGTTGCCCGCCGATCGCCAAGGGGCTATAATGGCCCAATTGCACAAAAGTTTTCTTTGGGAGACTACTCGTCTGATCTTAGGAGGATAGAAATGAAAAAAGTTGCGATTCTGATGATGCTGCTGACCCTCGTGGCCGGTACAGCTCTGGCTGGTGAAATGGTCGGCTGGATTTCCGATGCGAAGTGCGGCGCCAACGGCGCGAAAGAAGCCCATGCCGGCTGCGCCAAGAAGTGCGTCGAGGGCGGACAAGCCATGGTATTCGTGAACGACGCCGACAAGAGCGTCTACAAGATTGACAATCAGGATGCCGCCAAAGGGCACGAAGGTCACAAAGTCACCGTGACCGGCAAAGTCGACGGCGACAGCATCCACATTGATTCGCTGAAGATGTAGAGACTGGTCCCGCACGGGGCCGCGGTGTTTTCCCGCCGGGGATCGGCCGCCTTGTGACAGATTTTCGAGACGGGGCTGCGCCTTGGTTACAGGGCGTGGATCCCCGCTCTCGAGCTTCCTTTTTTGCTGTTGATTTGGTTCGCCTTGATCCTGTTACATGTGTAACGGGCTCATTTTTACGTACGGGGTGTCGCTTGGTCGGAGCCGGCGAGGGTCGGGAGGTGATGCTCGACGAGCCGACCCAGCCAGCGTTCGGCGGCTTCACGCCGGGCGAATGTGTTGGCCAGGGAAAGCCCGCCTCCCCAGAACAAGGCGTTCCAGCGGCTGCGCGATGGTTGCCGCAGTAGGACGGCGTGCATGACGCGGTTGCCGATTCGAAAGGTGCGGTTTTGGGCTGCCATGGCCGGGAGGTTCCAATGGGGTCTCTGGACGTTATCGGCCAAAATGGAAGGAACTGGAATAGGGGACCGTAAAGGCGCGCCGTGAGAGCACGCCGACCAGGTTGTGGGTATGACGTCGCAAACCGAGCCGCGCCCGTCGGGCGCGGCTCGGTTTGGTTAGCTCGTTGCTACTTGTAGGACCGAATAGGAACGCGCCGGCAACTTCAGCGTCATCTTCGAGCCGGCGCTTGGGGCGTCTAGGGTGGCCGGGGAGATGTTGGTCGGCTTGGCGAATGAATTGGCCGCTTTGAGGTCCTTGCCGGTTAGCGTCTCGGAGGCGAGTACCTTGGTCGGCGTCATGTCGCGGAAGGTGATTTCCACTTCACGCTCGTTATCGAGGTCGCGGTTGAGCAACAGCAGGCTGCAATTGCCGTTGGCGGGGTCGTGCGTGGCCGAGATATCCACAAAGGGAACTTGCTCCTTCCTGCCGACGGCCGTGCCCGTGTAGTTAGCTCCGTATTTGCGCTCGATGTCGTAGGTTTCCGACTCGACCAACAGATCGAGCACGTCACCCTTGGCGTATTTGATGCCCCAGGCATAGGGGTAGTAGATCGTCTGGCGCATGACGCTGTCTTTGTTGGTGAACAGCGCCGCGATGACGTTGATGATTTGCGCCAGGCAGCCGACCTTCACTCGATCGGCTTGCCGCAACAGCGAGTTGACCATGCCGCCAACGAGTAGGGCGTCTTCGAGGTTGTACATCTCCTCAAGCAACTTGGGCGCGAATTTGCCGTGACCGTTGGCATCGTCGCCGCCGCGGGCGCGATACCAGACATTCCATTCGTCGAAACTCAGCCACAGCTTCTTGGGCGAGTTCAAAAGGCCGCCGACATAATCGCAAACCGCCACGGTCTCTTGGATCTGCCGCTCCATGTCGAGGTTAAGCGCCAAGAAGCGCGTCGTCTCGCCACCGGTCTCCTGTGGGGTATTACCGTAGTAGCGGTGTAGCGACAGCCCGTCGACTTCGGGATAGCATTCCTCAAGCACCTCGCGGTCCCACACGAGATACGTCGGCATGAAGGGTCCGCTCGACCCACAGGCGATCAGTTCCGTCGAAGGATCGACGATACTGGTCTGGTTACCGGCGTCGCGCGCCCGGCGGCCGTACTCGCGCGCCGGCATGTGGCCGATCTGCCACCAGCCGTCCATCTCATTGCCGAGGCACCAATATTTGACGTTGTGGGGTTTCTCGTAGCCGTGCTCGCGGCGAAGGTCGGCCCAGCGGGATCCCTTTTCGAGATTGCAGTACTCGACGAGCGCGACGTGCGTCTCGGGTGTGCCGGTGCCTAGGTTGGTCGCCATCAGCGGCTCGGTGCCGATCAGTTTGCACCAGTCCATGAACTCGTTGGTCCCGAACTGGTTGGTTTCCTGCGAATTCCAGGCGCGCTCGAGCACTGTCGGGCGGTCTTTCTTGGGGCCCACGCCGTGCAGCCAGTCATAGCCGGAGACGAAGTTTCCGCCGGGATAGCGTATGATCGGACACTGCAGCTCCTGCATTTCCTTGACGACGTCCTTGCGGAAGCCGTTCTCGTCGGCGAGAGGCGAACCGGGTTCGTAGACGCCGCCATAGATCGAGCGGCCAAGGTGTTCGAGAAAGGCGCCCATCAAGCGCGGGTCCATTTGGGCGCGTACGCGCGAGGCGTTGACGGTCACCTTGGTGGGGCCGCCGGATTGGGCGTAGCCGAGGGTGGTGAGCCACGAAGGGGCCGACAAGGCGGCCGAGGAAGCAACGAGGGTCTTGAGGAAATCGCGTCGTTTGTTGTCAGTCATGGGAGATTTCCAGCGTCCGATTTGGAAGATGATTCAGCGACGGTGATACGGCCGCCAACGTACCTACATAGAGTACGACACTTGACGTCGTCAGGTCGCGCGAAAAGTAAGAAGAACGCGGGCTAGTCGCCCGGCGCCGGTTCGCTTGCGTGACCGAAAAGGTTGTGGAGGCCGTTGATGATTGCCTGTTTGATATCCAGGGTGAGGCTGAAGAGCGCGGGGACCAGGAACAGTGTAAATACGGTAGATAACAGTAGGCCGCCGACGACGACGCTGCCGAGGCCGCGATAAAGTTCCGAGCCCGAGCCGGGGAACAAGACCAGCGGCAGCATGCCGCAAACGCTCGTCGAGACGCTCATGAAGATCGGGCGGATGCGCGTGCGGGTCGATTCGCGGATCGCCTCGCGGGGCGCCATGCCGTCTTTTTTCATGTGGTTCAGCGCTTGGTGGACGATCAGGATGGCATTGTTCACCACCGTCCCGATCAAGATGATGAACCCGAGCATCGTCAGCACGTCGAGTGCCTGGAAGGTCAGGAACTTGTTCAGCGCGGCCAGCCCGAGAAAGCCCCCCAATGCCGCCAGCGGAACGCTGAACATGATGACGAAAGGATGCAGGAAGCTTTCAAACAATGCCGCCATCAGCAGGTAAGTAATGATGAGGGCCAGTACCAAATTCCACTTCAACGCTTCGACCGTCTGGGAAAGTTTGTCGGCTGTCCCGCTCAACCGCGTTTGATAAAGACCGCCCAATCTTCCGGCTTCCCGCATGGGAGCGAGGATGCCCGCCTCAACGAAGTCCATGGCTTCCTGGAGAGGCGTCTCGGTGGGCGGCGTGACCTGAATCGTAATCGTGCGCAGCCGCTCGGTGTGGTTGATTTGCACCGGTCCGTTGACCAGGGAAAGGTCTGCCACCGATCCCAGGGTGATCAAGCGGCCGTCCGGGGTGGCGATCGGCATTTGCTCGATCAAGTGCGTGCGGTGGGCGAACGTCTTTTCGGCTTTGACGATGAGGTCGATCTCTTCGCCCTGGTATTGAAAATCGCTGGCTTTGGCCCCATCGATCAGCGCGCTGACGGTGAACCCGAGATCGCGGTTTGTCACCCCCGCCTCGGCGGCGCGGCGGCGGTTTGTGACGACGCGAACCTCCGGATTGCCCAGGTCAAGGCTCGGGATGGGGCGTACCTGTGAACCCGGAATACCCTGCATCGCTCGGCCTAGAATTTCACCGCCCAAGTCGATGAGACGTTCGATTTCAGGCCCGGTGATGTCGATATCGATCCCGCGCCCCTCTCCCAACCTTCTCGAGAAAATGCTGGATTGCTGCAAAAACGCGATCGCGCCCGGGAAAGACTGAATCACCCCTTGCACCACGGGGATCAGTTCGCGAACCCGCCCCGGATCGCCGGAGCGGAATCCCATCATGGTTTGATTCGGATTGGCGATGAAGAACAACCCGCTAATGCCGCCGCCCGGTAGAGCGGCCGCCTCCTCGTCGGGCGTCTGCCAGAGATAGCCCAGTTCCTCGACGATTCGGTGGCGGTAGGCGAAGATTTCGTCAACGCTGTGGCCGGGCGGCGGAAGTATGATGCCGAAGGCGAAGTCCTGGTTGCCTCGGGGAAGGTATTCGGCCTTGGGCATCAACCAAACACTCAAACCGATCGATGCCGCCGTGAGCGCGGTCACCGTCAAAAGCCTTCGGAAGAAGCCGCCGCAGAGCCAATAAACGGCCGCCGTCGCGGCGTTGGTGACGACTTCGCCCAGGTGCACCAACCCGAACAAGTTACGGAACCCGAAGCGCGCGTGGTCGCCCTCGGCCGCGCGCAGGATCTTCGCCGAGAGACTCGGGATGACGGTGATCGAAACGATCAGGCTCAGGCCCACCGCGCAACTGATCGCCAGAGCGATGTCGCGAAACAACTGGCCGGCTTCCTCTTCGATGAACAGAACCGGCAGAAAGACGGCGATCGTCGTCAAGGTGCTCGCCAGGACGGCTCCCCAAACCTCCGACGCACCCGTGAAGGCGGCGTCGAAGCGCGATTTCCCCATTTGCCGGTGGCGATAGATGTTTTCGAGAACGACGATCGAGTTGTCGACCACCATGCCGACGGCAAACGCCATCCCGGCCAGGCTGATGACGTTCAGCGTGCGCCCGAACAAATTCATCATAAGGAAAGTGCCGATGACGCTGATCGGAATGGCGACCGCGACCACGAGCGTGCTGCTGAAGCTGCGCAAGAAGGTCAGCAAGACCGCGATGGCCAAGCAGCCTCCAATGATGAGGCTCTGTTGCACCAATTCGATCGAGCTGTGGATGTAGGTCGATTCGTCGTAGACCTGTATCAGATGCAGACCGCGCGGTTTCAGGAGCCGCTCATTGATGTCGGCGAGTCGCTGTTGCAATGCCGTCATCAAGTCGAGCAGATTGGCGCCCGGCTCCTTGACGACGTTCATTGCGATTATTTCGCGGCCGTAGAAGGCCCCCTTCTCGGTCGCCTTGCGGTAGCCGATCTGCGCGTAACCGACGTCTCGAACATAAATCGGCACGCCGTTGCGCACCGTGATGACAACGTCCTCGATGTCGGCCGGTGAGGTGTACTCTCCCACGGTGCGAACCAGGTAACGGCGCTTGCCCTCGTCGAAATCACCGCCGCTATAATTTCGGTTTTCGCGTTCCAACGCGGCGCCGAGTTGGTTGAAGGTAACTTGCCTGGCGGCAAGTTTGGCCGGGTTGACGATGACGTGCATCTCGACTTCCCGGCCCGCCATGATGTTGGCGCTTGCCACTCCCCCGACCCGCTCGAATTCGGGTTTCACGAAATCGTCGAGGAAGTCGTACTGCGTGGCGATGTCGCCCTGGAACCCGTCTTCTTCGGTCGGCGCCAACAAGAACCAGCCGACGGCGTTAGCACGAACATCCACGGTGCGAATGATCGGCTTGTCGGCGTCGTCAGGGTAGCTGGGAACCTGCTCGAGTGCGTTGGACACCTTGAGAACGGCCGTGTCCAAGTTCGTTCCCACCAGGAAACGAAGAGTGACCTGCGCCTCGTGTTCGCGGCTCTCGCTCTCCATCTCGACGAGTCCTTCGAGACTTTTGAGCTGCTCTTCTTGCTCGTCGACGATCTCGCGCTCGACCTCATGCGGGCTGGCGCCCGGCCACCGAGTGATGACGGTGACCTCCGGGTCTTCAACCGTTGGAGTCAGCTGAACCGGGATACGAAAAAGCGCAATGGCGCCGAACAGCGTCAGCAACATGACGCCGACGGCCGTGGTGACCGGATACTTAATCGCGCCGCGTACGATGGTCATGGCAGGTCGTACTCGATCGGTTGGCCTTGGGCCTGCTGCCCGGAACGCAAGCGTTCATTCCCCCGCGTGACGACGTTTTGGCCGGGAACGACCCCGCCCCGCACCTCGATCCAATTGCCGACCCCGGAACCGGAGCGGACGGGCATGCGGTTTACCTTGCCGTCCTCGCTAAACAAGAAAACGAACTCGTCGGGGCCGCGCCGAACCACGGCATCCTTGGGAACGATGGTGGCGACGCTTGAGCCGGCGTCTGGAATCGTGATCTGGGCCAGCATTCCGGCAACCACGCCTTTGTGCGGAAAGTTGACTTTGACGGGGAAGGTGCGCGCCTGGGGATCGGCGCGAGGAATGACACGGTGGACGGTTCCGGCGAATTGTCGGCCGTCCAATGCCTCGAAGGTTACCGTGACCCGGGTGCCGCGACGCAGGGCACTGTAATAGCGTTCGGGAACATCGACGGAAACGACCAGGCGCTCGGAAGAAAGCAGATCCACGACGGGGTCTCCGGCACCGAGCCATTGGCCGACTTCGGTGTGCCTTGCGACAATTACGCCGCTGAAGGGCGCGCGGATCACGGCTCGTTCGAGATCGTCATCGAGGCGACTGATATCGGCCCGCAGTCTTTCGGTGCGTCCTTCCCAGGCGTTGAATTCCGATTGCGTGTCGTCGAACTGCTGGCGGCTGAAGATCTCGGATTCGAGTAATTCGCCGGCTCGATCCAGATTCCGCCGTGCCAGCTCGAGTCGAGCGTTGGCTTCCTTGAGGTCGGCCTTTTGCGCTTGCCTAGTCAGCTCGAGTTGGGTCGTGCGAAGGCGCGCCAGCACCTGGCCTTTCTCGACGGGGTCGCCGATCCAGACCGGTTTCTCGACGACCAGCCCGTCGATCTCACCGGCGATCGTGCTCATCTTCGGAGCCTCGACCGTGCCGGGAAGCCGCACCTCGCCGCGCATGCGGTGTTCACGGGCTTCGGTGTAGCGGACATGCGCCACGCCCTGAGCGAGTGTCTCGGGAGGCCGAAGAATGACTCCGATCAACAGAGAAACCAGACAGATAGCGCGCAAGGCCGCGAGAGCCGTGGAGTAAAACGTCACTTACCCTCTTCGAAAAGATCTTGGGAAACTCAGTCTATCGCAAGACACGCGCCCACAGCGAAGTTCCTACCGTTTAGGTTGCGCGATGTGGAAGAAGGGAGGGGCGGCGGCAGCGGCGCGAGTAGCGGTCGCTCACGGCCCGCGTTTGGTTAAAAGCTGTAAAATGTGGTCATCCATGCGCGGACATAGCCGGCCGGCTCGGTCGGCCCTTCAGTAAGCGTTTCGGGTGGTCCTGGCGGGGCTGCTCGGAGTGCTCGCCGCGAGCGCTCAGGCGCCGGGGTATATCGGCGCGGGCGGCTGCGCGTCTTCCAATTGCCACGGAGCGACGACTCCGGCGCCGGTGAGCCAAAGCCGTATTCTCGGCAATGAGTATTCCATTTGGTCGGTGCGCGATAAGCATTCGCAGGCCTACAGCGTTCTGTCGAATGAGCGGTCGAAGCGCATGGCGGAGATCGCCGGCGTCGGCGACCCCACGAAAGCCAAAGACTGCTTGAGCTGCCACGCGGTCGGGTCGACGGAGAAGTTCATCTCCGACGGCGTGTCGTGCGAGGGCTGCCACGGGCCGGCGGAAAAGTGGCTGGGGCCCCATACCGCCGCCGACAACAGCCACGCCAATAACGTTTCGCTCGGGATGGACGACACAAAAGACCTCGCCGTGCTGGCCGCGAAATGCTTGGGGTGCCATATCGGCGGAAAGGGCCGGCGAGTCGACCACGCATTGATTGCGGCCGGGCATCCCGATCTCGTTTTTGAGCTCGACACCTTTAGCGCGGCGCTGCCGAGGCATTGGCGGGCGCCCGAGGGCGAGGCGGGCAACACGCTTCCCACTTTGCGGGCGCTGGCCGTGGGACAGGCGATGGCTCTGGCCGAGGGGATGCGGCAGCTCGCCGCCGACGCCGGGTCGGCGGCCTGGCCTGAGTTCGGGCACTTGGAGTGCTATCAATGCCACCACGATCTGCGGCGGGATAGTTGGCGGATCGTGCGCGGCTACGGTGGGAGAAAGCCTGGCGGGCTGTTGTTGAACGTTTCTCGGTTCGTGGTGCTCGAAGCCGTGGCGCGGCAGGCTGCCGGCGGCTCGGCGGCCCGGCTCAGCGGATCGCTCGAAACTCTGAGCGAGGCGATCGCGGGCAAGTTGGGCGACGGGAAGGCGATTGCGAACGAGGCTCGTGCGATTGCCGCGCAGGCGGAGGCGCTGGCGGGGCGGTTCGCCACGCATGACTTCACGTCAGCAGCGGCCTCGGGGATGGCACGTGCGCTCGAAGCCGATATTCGGCGCATCAGCAACTTCGGCGTCAACGCGGCCGAGCAGGCCGTGATGGCGCTCGACGCGATCGCGGCGGCGCAAGGGGTTGGCGCCGCGGAGCAGCAAATCGGCGGGCTCTACGATTACTTGGAACATCCCTCGACCTATCGTCCGGCCGAATTCGCGAAGCGGTTCCGAGCCGCGGCGGGTTTGATTCCGTGAATTGGGAGAAGCCGCGGCCGCATCAGATAACCCGGCGGGCGATGAGAATTCCCCACTACTTCTTGGTGGCGGCGTTGGTCGCCTTGGCGCTGCCCCGCGTTCCCGCGCAAGTGGCGACGATCGGCGTCAAGGGGCGCACGCGCGAAGCCGGGTCGGCAAGGCGTAGCCAAGCGACCGCGTCGCCGACGCACCGATTGCCGCGCCGCGTCGGGGCGGAGCAGATCGTCATTCCGCCGAATCCCGACGAGGTCGAACGGCAACGGATGCGCGAAGCTCTCGGGCCGCCCCCGCCTCTCGCCGAAGATCGCACGCGATCGTTGGTGCGGCGGCGGCCCCGAACGTCGGCGCCGCCACCACTTGTCCAAGTGCCCATCGAGGCCCTCTACCCGAGGCCTCGGCGTGGCGCCGGCGACGGTTCGCTGGCGGGGATTCTGCCTTCGTTCGAAATTCCTCCCGGTTCCGAACACCGCCCCGAGGACCGCGTCCCTAACCGCTGGGTCTCGTCGTTTCCGTTTCCGAAACGCTATGGGAATGAAAAGCTCGACCTGATCTATTCGCGACCCCGCTGGTACGACCCCTATAACAAAAACCGCGTCAAGGGCGATGTTCCGCTTTTCGGGCGCAAGAATTTCTTGAACCTCGCCGCCAGCAGCGACACGCTGGTCGAGCTGCGGCGGGTGCCGACGCCGAACGCGGTGAGTACGGCCAATCCCGACAGCTCGGAGTTTTTCGGCGACGGCGGGCAAAGTTTTGTGCGCCAGAGCTTCCGGGTCGCGATGGAGTTCTTCCGCGGCAGCGCCGGGTTCAAGCCGGTGGATTTCAGCCTCAAGATCACGCCGGAGTTCAACATCAACTACCTGGGGGCGCGTGAAAACAACGTCGTCCGCATCGATCCGCGGGCCGGCGTGACGCGGGTGGATACGCATGTGGGCTTGCAGGAGATGTTCTTCGAAACGCGCTTTGCAACCAACAGTTCGAAAGTGCTGCGTGGCGGAAAGAAGGATTTCGACGACCTGGGCGACGCCGAGTACGACTTCAGCGCCGCGCGCGTCGGCATTCAACGCTTCACGAGCGATTTTCGCGGGTTCATCTTTTCCGACGAACAGCCGGGTGCGCGGCTTTTCGGGACCTTTCGCAACAATAAGCTGCAGTACAACCTGGCCTATTTCAACCTGCTTGAAAAAGATACGAACAGCGGGCTGAACAGTTGGCGGGGGCGCGATCAGTCGGTCTATATCGCCAACCTCTATTTACAGGATCTGCCAAGCCTGGGGTACAACCTCAACTTCAGCCTGCATTACAACAACGACCAGCCGAGCTTCCACCTCGACCGCAACGGCTTTCTGGTGCGTCCGGCTCCGATCGGCGACCCGCGACCGCACAAGATTCGCGCCGGGTATGCCGGGTTCGCCGGGGAGGGACACCTGGGACGGTACAACGTCTCGCACGCTGTTTACTATGCCTTCGGACGCGACGATTTTCACCCCTTGCCGCCGCTGAACAACCCACAGCACATCAAGGCCTTTATGGGGGCGGTCGAGGTTGACTACGAAGTCGATTGGCGGCGCTATCGCGTTTCGTTCTTCTACGCTTCGGGCGACGATGATATTAACGATGGAGTAGCCCGCGGCTTCGACGCCATTGTCGACAACCCGCAATTCGCCGGGGGCGGTTTTCTCGGGAACCCGGCGCTGGCCGACCGCGGCTTGCTGAATCCTCTGTTTGAAGGGGGCGGGACGAATTTGCTCAACCGCCAGACGATTCCTCTTACCGGGGCGGGGGTGGCGCTTTTCAGCTTCAACAGTTTGCTGCCGTCGTTACGAAGCAATAAATTCCAGGGGCAGGCGAATTTCTTGAACCCCGGCGTGATGATTTTCAACGCCGGCACGGACGCCAAGCTGACGCCGAAACTCAAGGCGCAAATCAACGTCAACTATCTACGCTTTGACCGCACCGAGGTACTCGAGGCGATCTTGTTTCAAAGCGGCATCAACAAGAGCATCGGCGTCGACGCCGGGTTCGGCATCCAATACCGTCCCTTTCTCAACGACAACATTGTGATCACCGGCGGTTTCGGCGTACTGAAGCCGGGCGCGGGCCTGCGGCGGATCTATCCCGACGTGACGCTGTTTTCGGGGTTTTTGAATACGAGGTTCCTGTTTTGACCTGGTGGACACATCGCCGGCTGATTTTGCCCGTACTGCTGATTACGGCCTCCGCGTCGGGACGGGCGCAATCGTTGGTTGGGCAAACGGCCGCCGCGCGTGAATCTAAGAGCGCAGGCTGCACGAGCTCGGGCTGCCATGTGGGCATCGAGCCGATGCATGCGTCGGCGGCGGTGCGGTTGGGATGCACGGATTGTCACGGCGGCGACGTCTCGGCGACGAGCAAGGCGGCGGCACATGTTTCGCCGAAATACCCCAAGCGCTGGTTGTCTTCGGCGAACCCGGAGCGCACCTATACGTTGCTGAATGACGAACGCCCGGAGTTTGTGCGGTTTATCAATCCCGGGGACCTGCGCGCCGCGCCCAAGACCTGCGGGTCGAGCGGTTGCCACGCCGATGTGGTCTACAAGGTCGAGCGAAGCTTGATGACGCATGGGGCGTTCCTGTGGGGCGCCGCACTCTATAACAATGGGGCCTATCCGCTGAAGGATCCGCGGTTCGGGGAGAGCTACGCTCCCGACGGGACGCCGCGGCGGCTGGTCAGCCGACCCGAGGTGACGCCCGAGCAACAGCGCACCCAAAGCCTATTGCCGTTTCTCGATCCGCTGCCGAATTTCGAATCGACCGAGCCGGGCAACACGCTGCGCGTTTTCGAGCGCGGGGACGCCCGGCTAAGCAATCGCGGCTTCGGCACTCTGACGCGCACCGACCCGGTGTTCCAGGGAATGCAGAAGACCCGCTTGCACGATCCATTGTTGTCATTTTTGGGCACGAACGATCAACCGGGCGACTATCGTTCCTCGGGTTGTACGGCCTGCCACGTCGTTTACGCCAACGATCGCGATCCGTTTCACTCCGGGTCGTATGCGCAATACGGACATCTTGGGAGGAGCTTTACCGCCGACCCGACGATTCCCAAGGACGAGTCCGGCCATCCGATTCGTCATCGGCTGACGCGGGCGATTCCAAGCAGCCAATGCATCGTTTGCCATGTTCACCCCGGGACTTCTTACGCCGTGCAATACACCGGCTATATGTGGTGGGACAACGAGACCGACGGCGCGGCGCTGTATCCGGACCAGCAGAAAAAGTGGAACGACGAAGAGCGGGCGCGTTCGCTGGCGCGTAACCCGGAAGCCGCGTCATTGCGGGGCAAGTGGGCGGACGTCGATTTTCTCTCGAACGCACGCGACCTGGCCGGCGGCATGAAGCAGACGCGTTTCGCGGACTTCAACGGCCACGGTTGGCTCTACCGCGCGGTCTTCAAGCACGACCGCAAGGGTGTCTGGCTTGACGGGGAAGATCAACCGATCGCATTCGACGACCCGAAGCGTTTCGACAAAGCGGTCCATCTTAAAGACATTCACCTCGAAAAGGGCATGCATTGCATTGATTGCCATTTCGAGCAGGACGTTCACGGCAACGGCATGCTCTACGGCGAGCCGCGGGCGGCGGTCGAGATCGATTGCGCGGACTGCCACGGAAGCCTTCGCGAGCGGGCCCGGTTGAAGATGACGAATTCGGCGGCGACCCGCCCGCCGCATGATTTGTCGATCTTGCGAACGCCTTTCGGGGCGCGGCGCTTTGAGTGGGTCGGCGACAAGCTGGTGCAGCGTTCGATGGTGGAGCCCGATACCGAGTGGCGGGTTTCGCAAGTCGTTCATTCGGTCACGCCGGGGCATCCTGAATACAACGAGAAGGCTCGCTCGGCGAAGACGATGAAGCGCGACGGGACGAGCTGGGGCGATCGCTCGGCGGCGGACGACGCCCTGGCGCATTCCGACAACAAGATGGCTTGCTACACCTGCCACACCTCGTGGATGACCAGTTGCTTCGGTTGCCATCTTTCGATGCGCGCCAACGCCAATCGTCCGCCGCTGCACGGCAAGGGCGAGACCGCGACGCGCAACTTCACGACGTACAACTATCAAGTGCTGCGCGACGACGTTTTCATGCTGGGCCGCGACAGCACGGCGAAAGAAGGCAAGATTGTCCCGGTGCGCTCGTCGAGCGCGGTGTTGGTTTCCTCGCAGAGCGCGCAGCGCGAATGGCTCTATTCGCAGCAGCAGACGATTTCCTCCGAGGGGTTGAGCGGACAGGCTTTCAATCCACACTTCCCGCACAGTGTTCGCAAGCGTGAAACGAAGACTTGCACGGACTGCCATCTGTCGGCCGACGGGGGCAACAACGCCTGGATGGCGCAAGTGCTTTTGCAAGGAACCAACTTCGTCAACTTCATGGGTCGCTACGTGTACGTGGCCGAGGGCGATCATGGTTTCGAGGCCGTCGCGGTGACCGAACGCGAGGAGCCGCAGGCGGTGATCGGCAGCGGTTTGCACGAGATGGCCTATCCCGAGGAACATGCCCGCCACCTCGAACGCGATCGCGTCGTCAAGAAAGACGGACGTTTCGCGACGACGTTTCACCACCATGCCCACGACGCGCAAAGCATTCAGATGCGAGGGGAGTACGTCTATGTCGCCAAGGGGCATGAGGGGATTCGCGTCTACGACATCGCCAATATCGATAACAAGACGCTGCCGGAACGAATCGTCTCGGCACCGGTCTCGCCGCTGGGCCAGCGTTTCTATGTGAAGACGAAGGATGCTCGCTGGATTGCTTCGCCGACAACTCTGGGCGTCGACCCGGGACGGCGGCGCGACCCGGTGAACGAGGAGCCGGAGATTCACTTGAGCTACGGCTTTCTTTATGTCGCCGATTACGAGGAGGGTTTGATTCTGATCGGGGCGGCGACTCTGCTCGACGGCGATCCGCGCAACAACTTTCTCAAACGCGCGGTGACGTTCAACCCGGACGGCATCCTCGACGGCGCGAATCATGTGGTGCTCGCGGGCGTGCACGCTTTCGTGTCGTGTGATCGCGGATTGGTCGTGGTCGATCTGTCGAATCCGTTGGAGCCGCAAGTCGTTTCGACGGTTCCGCTCGAAGACGCCGGGCACGCGGCGATTCAATTCCGCTATGCCTTTGTCTGCGACAAGGACGGATTGAAGGTCATCGACATCACTGATATCGAGAAGCCCGCCGTTCGCGCCTCGGTCGAGATCGATAACGCCCGCGACGTCTACCTGGCGCGGACTTACGCGTATGTCGCCGCGGGCCGCGAAGGTTTGGCGATCGTGGACATCGAGCGGCCCGAACAGCCCGGCAAGCCTCGTTTCTTCACCGCCGAGGGGGCGATCAACGACGCTCACGCGGTTAAGGTCGGCATGACGAGCGCGAGTGTGTTCGCCTATGTCGCCGACGGCGAGAACGGTTTGCGGGTGCTTGAGTTGATTACTCCCGAGAACCCGGGGCTTTGGGGGTTCTCTCCAACGGTCGAGCCGCGGCTGATCGCGACTTACGAAACGAAGGGGGCGGCGATTGCGCTGTCGAAGGGGTTGGATCGCGACCGCGCGGTCGACGAGAGCGGCAACCAAATCGCGGTCTTTGGGCGTCGGGGAGCGAGACCGCTGAATCTTGACGAGATGCGTCGGCTGTATATGAAGGACGGCAAGGTGTACACGGTGACCGATGAGCCCCCCGGGGCTCCGGCGGGGGGGCGCTGAGGTGGTTTGTAGCATCGGCCGATGGGTTGCGGCTTTCTTGCTCGGGCGAAGACCCGCGGGCAGGCCCGGAGATCCGCCCCACTGGAGGGCGCTGTCGAAAGTCCTAGAAGGTCGATGGGCCCTGGGGGCTGCTCTTCTCGCCGCGGCCGGGACTGTCGGCGCACAGCCGGTCGTGCATTCCCAGCCGCGACAAGGCGTTCAGCGGGCCGTTGCCTATCACGCCGCGACGGGTCTGCCGGTTAGCGACGCCGACCCGGCGCTGCCCGGAGAAACCTTGCTGGTCGACGTGCACGGGGCGACGGCGCCGGTCGGGGTGTTGGTCGGCGGTAGCGAAGTGCCGGGGCGGTTGCGAATTGCCTGGTCGCCCGCGCGCGCGCGGCGTTCACGAAGTTCGCGATTACGGTCTGTTTCGGCCGCCGCGGTGCGGGAACCGACGCGGCAACAGGTCGCTTTCGCCGTGCCGACCGATGCCGGAGGCAGTTTTGTCGAGCTCACGTTGATGTCGGACGGCGTTCGCGGCAACACGGCGACCATTCCTGTTAACCCCGCGCAAGCCGACCCGTTGCAGCTCACTGCTCCGGATGTAGCGGGACTGATCGAACGGGCCGCGACGGCGATCGACGACCCCGCCATGGCGATTGCGGTCAGCGACCGCGCGGGACGTCCGCTGGGCGTCTACCGTAAGCCGACGGCCTCGGACGAGGCCGTCGAAACAGCCCTGAGCCTGGCGCGGACCGGGGCGTTCTTCAGTCACAACCAGGCACCTCTTTCATCGCGTACGGTTCGCACTCTGAGCCGCGAGAATTTCCCCAACGACGTGCCGAATCAGCCGGCGGCGGCGCTTTTCGGCATCGAGAACACGAACCGCGGCTGCCGTCTTTCCGATTCGTTCGAGCCGGGCCAGAGCGTCCCGGCGGCGACGAACTTGGCGGGAACCGGGCCGGGGCTCGGGGTGACGACGATTCCCGGGGGACTGCCGGTTTTCAAGAACCTCCCCGAGGACAGCGGACAACATTTGGTCGGCGGGATCGGCGTAGCCGGCATCGATCCGGACGCGGCGGAGTTTGCCGCCGTGGCCGCGACCTTCGGGACCGAGTTTTTCGTGGCGCTGCCGTTGCCGACGCCGGGGGCAGTCTATGTGGACGGCATCCGGCTGCCCTTCGTTGAACAAACGACTCGCCCGGAAGGAACCCGGGCGGCGGCGGCGCCCGGCGGCGAATACGTCGTTGCACCGAGAGCCGGGGCCGCGGCGCCCGACGGCTTTCTGATCGCCCCGCGCGAGAGCACCACTCTGACGGCGGCGGAAGTCGAGCAAATCATCACAGCGGCCCGAGAGCGCGCCGAGCGAACCCGCGCGGTGATTCGTTTGCCGTTGGGCAGCCGCTCGCGGATGGCGATCGCGGTTGGCGACCTGGAGGGGAATATTCTGGGGTTGTTTCGCATGCCCGACGCGACGGTCTTTTCGATCGACGTGGCCGCGACGAAGGCGCGCAACGCCGTCTATTTTTCGAGCGACGATCGCTTGCCCGACGACCTGCCCGGGGTACCTCGGGGAACGGCCGTGACGGCGCGGACGATTGGCTTCGGCTCACAGTCGTTCTTCCCCACGGGCATCGACGGATCGACGCCGGGCCCCTTCCGCGAACTGTTTCTTTTTGATCTGGCCAACCCTTGCACCCAGGGCCGCCAACCGGCGGGTCCGAATCAGTCGGGCATCGTCTTCTTTCCCGGCTCGTCGCCTCTCTATAAGAACGATCGGCTGGTCGGGGGACTGGGCGTGTCGGGCGACGGCGTCGAGCAGGACGACTACGTTTCGGCGGCGGGCGCCGAACAATTCCAACCGTCACCCGAGCGACGCGCCGACCGTGTTTTCATCGACGGTGTGCGGCTGCCTTATTGGCGATTTCCACGTAACCCCGAACAGTAGCGTACACCCGTGACGGGGATTATATACGATAGTGACGAAAAACACTTGACGAACTACGTCACTATCCTGTAAATTTGTCTTGTAAGTAGGAGATACGCAATGGCTAACAAGGCACCGGGCAAGCACTTCCGACAGGGACTTTCGACCAAGGATTTCTACCGCATGTTTCCCGACGATGCATCCGCCGAACAGTGGTTCATTGAGTACCGTTGGTTTGACGGCATTACCTGTCCGCGTTGTGGATCGGACAACGTACAGACTGGAACGGCTCACAAGACCATGCCGTTCCGTTGCCGCAAGAGCAAGAAGCGCGGAACCTGCGGGAAACCGTTCAGCGTCAAGACCGGGACGTTCATGGAAGCATCGAACCTCGGCTATCAGGATTGGCTCTATGCCATGTACCTTGTCGTTACCAACCTGAAGAGCGTGGCATCCATGAAAATGCACCGGGAGTTGGGAATCACCCAGAAATCGGCATGGCATCTTGTTCACAGAATCCGAAAGGTGTGGACCATTTCTGACCATAAGTTGTTCAATGGTCCTGTTGAGGCGGATGAGGTCTACATCGGCGGACTGGAAAAGAACAAGCACGAGTCCAAGAAGTTGAAGGCCAGTCGTGGATCGGTTGGGAAAGCCGCTGTTGTAGGTGTCAAGGATCGGGACACGAACGAGGTCCGGGCTACAGTGGTCGAGCGTACAAATGCAGAAACCCTTCAAGGTTTCGTTCGCGCCAATACCGACCCTGAAGCCACTGTCTACACGGATGAAGCAAGTGCCTACACTGGCGTTGCCAAGTCACACAAATCGGTCAAGCACTCGGTTGGTGAATACGTTCGCGGGCAGGCCCACACGAACGGCATTGAATCCTTCTGGTCCATGCTGAAACGCGCTCACAAGGGAACGTTCCACAAGCTGTCAGCCAAACACCTTCACCGCTACGTGAGTGAGTTTGCGGGACGCCACAACATCCGCAGCATGGGCACTCTCGATCAAATGCGTTTCGTTGTTTTGAGCATGGACGGTGCTCAACTTCGTTACAAGGACTTGGTGAGGTGAAACCGCTACTGCTCGATCTGTTCTGTTGTGCGGGAGGCGCGGCCGCAGGTTACGTCGAGGCCGGGTTTGACGTGTTCGGCGTCGATGTGGTCGAACAGCCGAACTATCCATATCCGATGATGGTTGCGGATGCGCTAGCACTGCCGTCTCTGGTATTCGATCAGTTTGATGCGGTTCATGCATCACCGCCATGCCAAGCCTATTCCGATCTCGCGGCCCGCAACGGCAACGCCGATGAATGGCCGCAACTGATTGAGCCGGTACGGGACATTCTGAAGGCAACCGGCAAGCCCTATGTAATCGAAAACGTTGATGGGGCACCGTTACGGGACTACGTTGTTCTCTGCGGAACGATGTTCCATGAACTGCGCGTGCTTCGGCATCGTCTGTTCGAGTCAAACTTTCGCATCATCACGCCGCCGCACCGTCCGCATCCGATCTGTCATACGTTGGACAAGCGCAAGGCGCACTACGGCAGGACAGACGAATGGAAGGATTATGTCAGTGTCAACGGCGGTGGAAACTGCTCTGTCGCTTCCGCACGAGACGCGATGGGCATTCCATGGATGACGAAAAAGGAGATCAATGAGGCGATTCCGCCTGTCTACACGCACTGGATCGGAGATCAACTCAAACGGGAGATCGAAAACGTGCCAAAACGCGAAAGCATAAAGTCGATACTCAAGGCTTTTTTCCTTGCGAATAAGGGGCTGGTTCTCACATCCGCGCAGTTGCAGGCGGTGATCGGTAATGACCGAACGGAGTGGGCACGCCGTGTTCGTGAATTGCGGCGCGATGAGGGTTGGCCGATTGAGACGAATAACGATGACGCCGACCTGAAACCTGGGCAATACCGTTTGACTGGCGATCCACCAGCACCCGGTACATACGTGTTCCATGACATATCGCAGGCGCAACGTGCCCGCATCCTTCAGCGCAACGGTTATACGTGCCAAGCGTGCGGCGCGGGCGTCGAAGACAAGATGTCGGACGGTCGCACCGTTCGGCTTGTCATCGACCATCACGAAGCCCGTACGCATGGCGGAGCAACCGCCGACTCCAACCTGCGCGTCCTCTGCCACGAGTGCAACGCTGGTGCAAAGGACTTCACCGCGCAACCGCCGACATATACGCGAGTCATGGCTACGGTTCGTAGTGCCAAGCGCGAGGATCAGTTTCGCGTGCTGGAACAGCTTGAGAGGAAGTTTCGATGATTAATGGAAAGACCAAAAAACCCAAAACAGTAGAGATCGTTCGATCCGACTACCAGCCGACCAAATCCGAGTTGGAAGAGGAATTAGAGCCTCTCGACGTACCGGGCAAGACCGTGAACGAACGCATGAAGACTCTGGCAAGGGAACTGTTACAGCCGGTCAAGTTGCGCAGGATCGACCGGCCACGGAAACGACGCTGCTTCAGAGTGCGTCACTATTCGATATAATCCCCATCACGAGGGCCATGTCTGGAAGATCCCGCGGGCGCTCGGTTGGAGCCCGCAACGGCCCGTCGGCAAAGCGCGGGAGCGCAACGAAGAGGCCATCCGCGGCTGGCAGCGCAAGACTTGGCCGGCCATTAAAAAATAGCCCGCAAAGAAGAACGTACGATCGTCTTCATCGACGAAAGCGGATTGAGTCAGAAGCCGCATCGTTGCCGCACCTGGGCGCCGCGCGGCGAGACACCGGTGTTGGAGTTCAACTTCAACTGGGACAAGCTGTCGGTGTCGGCCGGGCTGACGTTGCGCAACTTTTACTTCCGGCTCTATCCCGGCGCGATCGGCGAGTTGGAGGTCATCGACTTCCTGAAGGCTTTGCTGCGCCACATCGACGGCCCACTGCTGATCGTCTGGGACCGGCTGCCGGCGCACCGCAGCCGCCTGGTGCGGGAGTTCATCCAGCTCTCCGAGGATCACATCGCAACGGAGTACTTGCCGCCCTATGCGCCGGAGTTGAACCCGGTGGAATACATTTGGGCGTACTGGAAGCAGCACGAGTTGCCCAACGTCTGCCCGAAGGACTACTGGGAACTCGACGAGCGCGCCCGCAAAGCGCTGCGGCGAATGCGCCGCAAACCGCGCTTGATTACCGCTTTCTGGAAACAGTCTTCTCTTTGTCTCGTTGACAGTATATTATGCGAGACTCAGTAGGCCGTCATGCTCCTATGCACCCCAGACAGCCGCTGGTCGATTATGTCACAAATTCGTTTGTCCCTGGCCCTCCGTTGGTCGCGGGTGGCAAAAAGGGAGATCGGGGATAGGGCCCGAATTCGTATTTACGCCGTCCTGCCGGCGGCGTAGGCCGGAGGCCGGGCGGCTTACTGCAGCGGGCATCCCGCCTTGTGCTCCGGTTCAGGCACGAAAAGCCCAGCTTGAAGGCCTACTTCTCGACCGACTTTGCCGCCCAAATCTCTTCCACTCCCTCCGTCCAAGCCTGCAGCGCCTCGTGGGAATCGTTCGCTGACCATTCTCTCTCCGATTTCCTCAATCGAGCACCCCAGAGGGTCGGCCCCGTCCACATGCGCCCGCCCCACGCTCCCCGCTTCGTATTACACTAAGCCTTTTACCCTGAGTGCCGCCTCGATCCCGGCGCTCACGCTTGCGATGACTCCCACCCCCGACCTCGCCCTCTTCGACAGACCCCAACAGCGCGACCTCGACAAGTGTGTCCACTGTGGGCTCTGCCTCAACGCTTGCCCGACCTACCGCGAGTTGGGCGTCGAGATGGATTCCCCGCGCGGGCGCATCTATCAGATGGTCCAAGTCTCCGAAGGGCGCATGGAAATCAACGACGACTACGTCGAGCATATTGATCTCTGTTTGGCGTGCCGCGCCTGCGAGACGGCCTGTCCCTCCGGAGTGCAATACGGACGGCTGGTCGAGGCCGCGCGAGCTGAAATCGCGGCCAACACGAAACCGCCCCTTGTAAAAAGGCTCGTGCAATGGCTCGTTTTCGGACACTTGTTGACCACGCCCGCGTTACTGAAGCTCGTCGGGTACATGACCTATTTTTACCAGCGGTCCGGCTTGCAAGCGCTGGTTCGAAAGACGGGGATTCTCGATAAGCTCGGCCGCATCGGGCAACTCGAGCGGCTCGCCCCCGATGCCGAACCGCCCTTCTTCTTCGACCAAATCGGCAAGGTCTTTCCCGCCCATGGGGAAACCAAGCATCGCGTGGCGTTCTTGGCGGGATGCATCGCCAACGTCTCTTTCGCGCGGCTCAACGAAGCGACCGTGCGCGTTCTCCAGCACAACAGTTGCGAAGTCACCGTCGCGGCCGGGCAAGGCTGCTGCGGAGCATTGCATGTTCACGCCGGGTTGCGTGAAATGGGACGTCGGCAGGCCTTGCAAAACATCGAAGCTCTCGAGGGAGGCGACTACGACGCTTACATCACCAACGCGGCGGGTTGCGGGTCAGTCCTCAAGGAATACCACGAACTCTTCGAACACGATCCATCCCTGCACGAGCGAGCCAAGGCATTTTCCGACAAGGTCACCGACGTCAGCGAATTTCTTTGCGCCATTGAATTCAACCGCGATCTCGGGCCTTTGCCGATCACCGTGACTTACCAAGACTCCTGCCACTTGCTGCACGGCCAGAAGGTGCGGACGCAGCCGCGAGAATTGCTGGCGGCCATTCCCGAGCTCCGCTTCAAGGAACTGCCCTTCAGCGAAATCTGTTGCGGCAGCGCTGGCATCTACAACGTCGAGCACACCGACATGTCGATGAGCCTGCTTGAAAAAAAGATGGAAATGACTCGACTCACCGGAGCCGACACGATCGCCACCGCCAACCCCGGCTGTTTACTCCAAATGCGAGCCGGCGCCCAAATGTTCGGCGGCGCCAAGCGCGTCGTTCACGTAGTCGAACTGCTCGACGAAGCGTATCAAAAGTCGCCGCGGCCTTGAGCAGTTCGTCGCCTAGTGAACACTTTCTCCTTCTCGCGCGAGGACGTGTCGACCGGAAGGCCCGGCAGCCGACGGTCTACCCGTGAAGCCTCTTCGGCCGAGGCTTAATACACGCTCGCGGGCCGCCGTTGCCCCAACTCTTGACGCGGTCGCTGTTCGTTGTGCTCGCGGCGAAATCGACCAAGGGCTTTCTATTGCGGGGGGCCGCCTTGACCACCCTCACCAGCGCCCCTAGGGCCTCGCCCGCCGCGGAAGCGCTTTCGCATCTCTTCCATTTCCGGCTGATCGATGAAGCCGTCGCCGTTCGAGTCCATCATCGGAAAACGCTCTTGCATCATCTCGGGGAGTTCGTCTTTGGCGATCTTGCCGTCTTCGTTGGCGTCAAAGCGGGCGAAGAAGCCGCCGTGTCCACCGGGGCCGCGTTGGCCGCCGCCGAATCGTCCCGGTGTGTGGCGACGCTCGCCTTCGGAGGCCGCGGGCGCGGCGGTGATTTCGTCGGTCTTAACGGCTTGGATGTTGATCGAGATCTCGACGTCGTCGCCGAGGACCAAGCCGCCTCCCTCGAGGGCACGATTCCAAACGATGCCGTAGTGTTTTCGGTCGACCGATGCCGCGGCCTCGAATCCCACCTTGTGATTGCCTCGATTGTCGGTGATCGACCCGAGGAAACCGACCGGCAGGGTGATTTCCTTCGAGACGCCGTGCATGCGGAAGGTTCCCTTGACGTCGTAGGCGTTGTCGCCGGTCTTGACGACAGCGGAGCTTTCGAAGGTGATCGCCGGATAGGTCTCGACGTCGAAAAAGCTGTCACTGCGCAGATCCTCGTCGCGCTTGTCGTGATTGGTGTCGATACTGGCGGCATGGATGGTGACGGTGACGGAAGAGGCTTCGGGTTTCGCGGGGTCGAATTGAATCATCCCCTCGAAATCGGAAAAGCCGCCGCGAACTTTCGTCAACAAATGCCGGATCTCAAAGCCGACCACGGAGTGGGTCTTGTCGATCTTGTAGGTCTCGGCCGAAAGCGGAAGTAACGACAGAAGCGCGGAAAGGAAATACAGGGGGTAGCGGTGCGTCATGATGTTCTCCTCCACGGCCGAAACCGGGCGGGGCGGCCTGGTAGGCATTTTCGCATGTTTGCCGGGAGCGAGCGGTATTGGAAAGTACGGCCCGGGCGACGTTGCGCCGGTACGGGCGCCTCCGACCGCTGTGCCATATTGAAATGAAGGGTCGGATACCCGGTTTTGCAATTCCCATGAGTGACACCCGCGCACCTCTCGTCGAAAAGGCGGCGGAAGACATTTGGCTGATTCGCTTGCCGCTGCCTTGGCCGCTTGCGATTGTCAACGTCTTTCTGTTGCGGCGGGACGATGGTTACGTGCTGATCGATACGGGCCTGAAGACCGAGGAGTCTCTGTCGGCGCTCGAAGAAGCGCTCGGGGAACTGGGCTTACAGTGGTCTTCGATTCAAGAGATCGTGATCAGTCACATGCACCCGGACCATGTGGGAGCGGCGGCGGAGATCCGGCGGCGCTCCGGAGCGCCGGTACGCATGCATCCGGTCGAGGCCGTACTGGTGGTGCCGCGCGACGGGAGTGATTTCTTCGCCAAGACGGAGATCTACCTCAGTGAAAACGGTGTTCCCGAGGAGCACATCGCCACGATGAAAAAGGGCGCTCGATCGGTGGCGAACGATATGGAGCGATTCGTTCCTGATTCGAAAATTAACGAGGGAGACGAGCTTTCCTACGAAGGCGGCAGGTTTGAGGTTCTGGTGACTCCGGGGCATTCGCCCGCCTTGCTTAGTTTCTACAACGCCGATGCGCGGCTGCTGATCTCGACGGATGCTCTGCTGGAACGGATCACACCCCATATCGGCGTGCATCCTTTTTATGGGGGAGACCCGCTGTCGGAGTACCTGAAGTCGCTCGGACGGTTGGGCGGGCTCGCCGTCGAGCGGATTCTGCCTTCGCACGGCAAGCCTTTTGGCGGCCATGCCGAGCGCATCGAGGCTGTCGAGCAACACCATGCGCGACGGCTCGATAAGATTCACGGCGTTGTGGCGGGAGACGAGTTGCATGCTTACGCGGTGGCGGGCGTCGTTTGGGGCGAGGATCGGTCGCTGATCGACCGGCGGTTCGCGATGGCCGAGGCGCTCTCGCACCTGGAGCATCTGAGGCGGAACGGGCGGGTGGAACGCTCTCAACCCGACGGCGTCGCTTATTGGTCGGCGACCTCATAAAAGTCAGCAGGGCGGAGACGGCGGTCGGAACCGAACCGCCGGTGGGACGGAGCGGTTTCGAGTACCGAGTCAAGGAAGAGCATGTCAAATCCAAGCTGGTATGAGGTATACGCGATCCGGTACGCCGAAACTACCGAGCGCACGCGGGGCGATGCGTTCATCTTCGACACGACCCACGACGTCCCCTACCCGCTGGACTACTTTATTTGGGTCGTTAAGAATGAGCAGCGGACGATTCTCGTCGACACCGGCTTTGACGCGGGCGAAGGGGCGCAACGGGATCGCCCGATCTTTCTGGAGCCGGCCGCGGCGGTGGCGGCCATCGGCATTGCGCCGGAGAGCATCAGCGAGACGATCATCACCCACCTCCACTACGACCACGCCGGCGGGCTTGACCAATTTCCGAATTCGCGGTTCCATCTGCAAGAGGCGGAGATGATCTACGCGACGGGTCCGTGCATGTGCCATGAGCGTCTCCAGAAGCCCTTCACGGCGGAACATGTGTGCCAAATGGTACGGCGTGTTTATGCCGGAAAGGTTGTTTTTCATGACGGGGAAGCGGAGATTGCGCCGGGAGTGAGTGTCCATAAAGTCGGCGGCCACAGCCGAGGGTTGCAGGTGGTGCTGGTGGAGACGGCGGGCGGGCCGTTGGTGTTGGCGTCGGACGCGGCGCACTACTACGAGAATTACGAGGCGCGGAATCCGTTTCCGTTGGTTGTGGATGTCGAGGACATGCTGAAGGGCTATGACGTGCTGACGAGGCTGGCGGGCGAACGCAAGTTGGTGGTTCCGGGGCATGATCCGCTGGTCCGACAACGATTTCCGGCGGCATTTGAGAATGCCGCGGCGGACGTGCGGCGATTGGACTTGGGAGTGTTGTAGCACCGACGCCCTACCGGCCCGGCTAACGACTCTCGATATTCTTGGGCTCGGCGAAAGAGAAAAGTTACGTGGACAGCTTGACTCAAAATCTTCGCTGATTTATAAAGCGGGCATGCCGGATATCACAATTTCCGATAACGTTTCGTTGCCGATCGATGTGAAACCGAGCGGCTCCCTCTCGAAATATCTCAAGAATCCCCTGTCGCTTCTGACGACCTTGTCGTTGGATACGCCGCTGGTCAAGGCTCCGCTGAAGTCGTTGCGTGCCGGCTTCAAGTTCAAAAAGAGCGTTGACTTGATCGACCAAGGCGAAACGAAGGCCCAGTTGAAGCTGGCGGCTGAACAGAGCGTCGGCCTGTGCTTGTTCAAGGCCGGAAGTACCGTCTTCGCCGATCACTTTTCCGGGCCCGCGGTACTGAGCGGGTCGGGAGAGGGGTCCTTGGCGCCAAGCAAGGTGGCCGAGGGCCGGGCGGTTTTGGCGTTCGACTTGAAACCGACGGTGCGGGCGGGGGTCGAGGGCAACGCGGGCCCACTGAGTTTCGGAGTCGGGAAGAGCAAGAAGCTGACCTTCGCCAATTACGTGGAATTCGCCGTCACCGACACTTCGCCGTCGCTGGGGGCGGCGGTTTCGAGGACGGTGAAGGAGTTCGTGATTCCAGCGAAACTCGCCGATCTGCGGAAGATTCCCAAGGGCACCACGGTAACGGTGGAATCGGCGGGCGAGCTGAAGGTTCACGGCGGCGTGAGTTTTTCGGGCGCTCCCAAACCTTTCGCGAGCCTCGACGTGCCCGGGGGAGCAGGCCCGATTGCAGTCAAGGCCGGAACCAAGGTCGCGGTAAGCGGGAAGTTTCGGGTGTTCAGCGACTATCAGCTGCGAATTGGGCGCGTCGGTAACGCCGATAAGATCCGGCTCGGGTACTACAAAATGGATGGACGCGAAACAACAGTCACATTGGCGGCCGAGGTGGCGTTGAAAGTCGGCGTGGGGGACCGTAGCGCAACGGCGGAGTTAGTGCGGCTGGCAAGCGGCAACAAGACGGTGAACGAAAAACATCTCACCGACGCGGGCCTGTCGCCGACAAGGATCAAGGCAATTTCCAAGGTTGTCGAGAACGGCATGAGCCGCAAAGTGGAAGCGAGCCTCGCGGCGTCATTTCGCCGGTTGAAGAAGGGCTCGGCGGCTTTCCTTTTCGAAGTTGACCTGGCGGCGCTGGATAGCGCCGGCCGGAAAGCGATCGGGCAGGCATTGCGAAAGGATATCTCGGGGCTCGGGGACGGCGACCGAGTGAAATCGCCCCTGGGAGTCAAGGTGCTGCGATCCATCTTTCGGGACCTGAGCGAGGAGGAAACCTCGCTGCGGATTAACCTCTTCGGGATCTTCAACTACATCTCGGTAAGCAAGCTCCTCAAGGACAGTCAAATCGTGAACACTCCGGGCGGCGAGTTCGCGATTGTCGATAAGGTGACGGCGACCCAAACGAAGGCCAATCTGAACAACCTGAAAAAGGGCGAGAAGGCGTTACGGCATTTGATGGACGAGGCGATGCTCGTGACCGCGATTTACCGGGGCGCCCGCCATGCCGTTGGGGAGTTGGACCTCGATTCGAGCTACACCTATTTTGAGCTGCATCAGCAGACCGGTCGGCGGCGGATGAAGGACAACCTCGACGTCGTCGCGTCGCTGGGTTTGATCACCAGGGCGAAACAGCGCGAGTTGCTTGCCGACGAGAAGAAGTTCGGGACGTCTACGTTCTACCTCGAAACGAATTTCAACGACGGCGAATTCCGGGCGATGTTTGTTCGTGATTCGGCCCCGAACTTGACGAAAGCGAAGACCGCGACGCAGTTCGATGATGCCGGGTTACGGGCCTTGGGGGCACTCTACCGAGGCGATGAAGACAACGAGCGCCGATGGCGAGTGATGAAGGATAACTGGCCCGCGCTCAAGCAGGCGCCGGCGCTGGGTCCGGTGAGGGCTGTTGGAAAGGCGAAGGGACTCGACGCGGTGCAGAGCGAGCGTTTAGGAGTCGAGGTCGTGAAGATCCTTTCGTGGCGCGACGCCATGGTTGAACTAGCCGACGTGTTGCTGAAGGCCGAGCCGTTTTTCGGTTCGGGAACCAAGGACCCCGACAGTGACGAGTTCAAGGGTCTTCAGAAGAAACTGGCCAACAAGGTAGGGAAGGTTGCCAAGGAATCGCGGGCTCAATGGGGCGATCCTTGGGGGCTCGTGGCTTTGAATGTCTGGCCGGGCAAGGGGGGGCGAAGAAGGCCAAGGTCACCAGTGAGAAGGTGCGGCTTGATGTCCGCAAGCCGCGGGCGGCGGCGGCGGTTGCTTGAGGGTAGGTAAGGAGAAGGCACTTTCCAGGCCGGCACGCGAACCTCTCGGGCCCAATCTTCCCCGTTCATCCGCAGCCGCCCATGTTGCCGAATTGGTTACGGTCCTTGGTCCAGCCCACGACCCCGTCTTGCGTCTCTACCTTGACCCACCAAATCCCCCAAAGATCTTCTCTAGTGGGAACGGGACCAATATACTCGCCCCAGCAACGCTTGTCGGGAAACGGGCAATGGTCGTGAACGTTCCCCGAGACGCCTAGTTCGAATACTTTTCCCTCGACCCAAACTCGACCGATGCCTTCGCCCAGACGGTCCAGCAGAAAAACGATCGAACCGGCTTTGGTCTTCGAGTAGGAGTCTGCGTGGCGAACACCCACGGGAACGGGTGTGATGTGCACTTCGCCGGTGAGCCCTTCGACTTTTTCTCCCTTATGAGCGCGGCCAACGACCGTTTGACTGTTGGGCTTGTCGTAGAGGACGGTGTCGGCGAGGACATCCCAGGTGCGAAACATGCAACATTCGAAGGGACAAGCCTCTTTGGCAATGTGCGGTGATCGGGGTTTCCGGCTGGAGGGCAGGCCGTCGAGCTGTTGTTGAAACTGCTGTTGTCGCTGCGTCATACGAGCTCGGTCTTCGGCGAGGTTTTTCGCGAGGGCGGACTGTTGGAACGTCGGCGTCTTGGTCAGCGGGTGAAGGGCATTTCCCTCGGTTAGAAGGCGTCGATCGACTTCGTTGTTTGTCTTGTCGTAGAGATACTCCAGGATTTCGACGGCCTCGGCGTTCTTGCCGATTTCCACGTAAAACTCTGTCAAGTAGAACCACAGATATTGGTTTCGGCATTGACGTCGAATCAGGTTCTGACGGGCGGCAATGACGGCGTCATGATCGCCTGCCTTCATGGCGGCATCGTGTTCGCGGTTGAGCGCGCGTTGAGCGGCCATGAATCCGGGACCGAGTTGAGTACGGGCTTGGCAGGGGCCGCCGATGAGTTTCTCTTCCCGGTCAGGTTGGGCGGGGAGGGAATGCGCGGTGGCCAAGAGCAGGGCGACGACTGGCGAAATTGCCGAGAGCTTCAGCATGACGCAGCTTTAGACGCACATCTTCGAAGGCGCGTTTCGGTTGGTCGTGGTGGATTTGGGGGCTCGAAAGGTTGGCCCATCGCTTGCGTTCAGGGCTTTATGGTTGCGTGGCGAAGTGTCCCCTCGCCTTGAGGCCGACCTGCTCGGGCACTTTCTAAAGGCGCGGGCCGCTGAGTAGGCTAGGAGGAGGTCGTGAGCGGATAAGACCATGAGCGTTCACCGAATCCTCATCGACGTTGTGGCCGGTGCGATTTTCGCGGCGGGCTTGGCTTTCTCCGCGCCGCCTCAGAAGAGTGACCGGGTCGGGGTTCTGATTCCGGGTTCGCCGGAGCAGAGCATCGATCAGCTTGTTGACCTGGGTCGGATCGAGGAGGCTCGAGAACGGCTGCGGGATTGCATGGCGATGGAAGGGAAGACGGCGCGGACGCTGCTGATCCGGGCGACGATTCTTTACCGCGAGGAGCGCTACGAGGCGGCGCTTCGAGATTTGCGCGAGAGTTTCTCGCTCAACGAAAGTGACCCCGATGTTCACAAACTCATGGGTCTCTGCCTCACGAAACTCGAGAAGTCCGAGTTGGCCCGGCCGTTCTTTCAAATCGCCGTGAAGCTTGCCCGCGATGACTTCATGGCGCATTTCTATTTGGGGCTGCACTACTACACGACGAATCGTTTCGAGGCGGCCGAGCGAGAGTTCAACACGGTCATCGAGCTGCGGCCGTCAGTTGGTGAGAAATGCAGGTTAGATCAGGGCCGGCAAGCGCGACCCTCCGCCGCATGCTGACAACGAGCCTATTACGTGACAATAGAGACGGAGTCGATTCTGAATGAAGGCGGGAACCAAGATCGCCGTGCCCGTACTCGCCTTGGCAGCTTGCGCTCTCCAAGGGCAGCCGTCGCGTCGTGGGCCTTGAACTGCAAAGAACCTACCTCGGCCTCGAAAAATATGCCGAAGCCGGGCGCCTGACCGGAGAACTTCATCTCGCTTATCCCGATGACCCCGAGGTGTTGTTTCACGCCAATAGAACCTATCGCGAACTGGCGTTGCACTCCGTCGAACAACTCGCCAAAGCCGCCCCGAATTCAGTGTGGGTTCACCAGGTGATGGGCGAAAATTATCTAAGCCGTGAGTTCTATGATCTGGCGATCACCGAGTACAACAAAGCCCTCGAAAAAGATCCCGCCCGCTCCGGGCTGCATTTTCGACTCGGGCAAGCAATGTTGGGCCGGGCGGAAGATCCAAGCCAAGCCGACGACGCCCTCGAACAATTTCAGATGGAGTTGAACAACAACCCGAATCATGCCGCGGCGGCGTTGCAAGCCGGAGAGATCTATCGCGGCAAGTCGCAACCCGCCGAGGCGCTGCCCTATCTTGAGCTTTCGGTTCGGCTGCGGCCCAACTTCGAGGAGAGTCTGCTTGTGCTGGGGCGGTCTTGATGGAACTTGAACGCCCGGCGGAAGCGAAAAAATATCTGGAACAGGCCGTGGCCTCCAATGGCGAAAACGCGATTTCTCGCTACTTGCCGGCGCGAGTGTATCGCCGGGCCGGGGACGACGAAGGCCGCCGCGAGCAGCTGCGGGTCTATCGCCGATTGCAAGCGGAAAGCAGAGACCTGGACCAATCCATTTTGTCGGGGGGTAGGCCCGAACCGGCCGCTCAACAACTCAAGTCGGAAGGGCCTTGAAGCCCGAAAGGAAGCTTTGATGAAACGAAATCTTATTTCTTTGGTCCTGCTGTTGACGACTGCGTTGCCGTGTTTGGCGGGCGACTGGTCGACCTTCGCCTACGATCAGCGGCGCAGCGGCTGGGCGCGGGATGAAGTGATTCTCAACCGCGATAACGTTGCGAACCTGACCCTTAAGTGGAAGAAGACGGTCGAGAACGAAACGAAATCGCTGACCGCGCTGACCGCGCCGATCGTTATCACCGATGTGCGAACCGCCGACGGCGAGAAAGACCTTGTCTATGTCGCCGGCAGTGGCGACGTCTTCTATGCCATCGATACGGCCAACGGCGAGATCGTTTGGAAGAAGAAATTCACGACCCAGATTCAAGCCAAATCCGAAGGAGGGTGGCTCTGCCCCAAGGGCCTCAACGCGACGCCCACGGTGGATGTCAAGAAGAACACGATTTACGTCATTGCCGTCGACGGCAAGTTCTACGGGCTTGATCTCGGAACCGGCAGGGAAAAATTTCGGGCGCAGCAGTTTGTGCCCGCGTTCGCGAAGACCTGGAGCTTGAACCGCATCGGCGACACTCTCTACACGCCGCTTTCACAAAACTGCGGTGAAACGCCCTCGGGCGTGGCGTCGATCGATGTCAGTGACCCGACCGCGATTGTGATTCGCCACTGGCGGTCCACGCCTCGTTACGCCTCCGGAGTGTGGGGACGCGCCGGAGTGGCGATCGGCAAGGACGGCTCGATCTATGCCGGCACCGGGGACGGTGCCTTCAACGCCGCCCAGGGCCTCTATGGCAATACGATGTTCCGCCTCAACCCGGAGACCCTCAAGCTCGAGGACTACTTCACACCGCCCAACTGGGATTACGTCTACAAGCGCGATTTCGATATCACCGTCTCGGCGACCGTCTTCGAATACGGTGACCGCGAACTGATGGTCGTCGGCGGCAAGGAGGGCGTGGTTTACCTGATCGACACGGCGAACATGGGCGGCGCGACGCATCACAAGAACCTCTACACGACGCCGCTGCTTTCGAATGAAGAAGAGTGGTTCGAGGCGAAGGGGTTGTGGGGTGCTTTTTCCCACTATATCGACGATCAGGGGCGCAACTGGATTTACGTGCCCAGCTGGGGGGCGGTGGCGAAGCAAGCTCCCTCGTTCCCGATGACGAACGGCCCCAATCCCAACGGCTCGGTCATGGCCTTCACCGTTGCCGACCATCCCGACAGCGGCAAGCCTTATCTCAAACCCGCCTGGGTGAGCGGTGATTTCGCCGTTCCCGAGCCCGTCGTGGTCGCCAACGATGTCGTCTTTGCTCTTTCGAACGGTGAGAATGCTCGACAGTCGGTCAATGCGGGCATTATGCCTTTTGGGACGTTCAATGTGGACGAGTTGCTCGCGGACTCAACTCGGGCCGATAACAAGAAGACGGCTGAACTGCGGGCGCTCGACGCGCTAACCGGCAAGACCCTGTACGACTCGGGTCCCGACGTTTTCAACTCTTGGGCCCACTTCACCGGCATCGCCGTGGCCGAGGGCCAGGTGTACGCAGTCGACTTTTCGTCGACTGTTTATTGCTTCGCGTTAAAGAAGGAAGAGTAAATCGGGCCGGCGGCTCGCGCGGATCGACCGGCATTTGCATATGGTGACTCGACGACAGTTTGTCGGTGCCCTGGGCGGCATGGCGGCGGCGGGCTTGCCTGCGCGCGAGTTGCACGGCGGCGCGAGGCGGGTCATGGAGTGGACCTTCTCGTCCTCGAAGGTCTACGACAATCCTTTCGAGGGTGTCGAGGTTGACGTTATCGTCAGCGGGCCGGGCGGCGAGCATCGCGTCCCGGCTTTCTGGGCCGGTGACGACACCTGGAAGGTGCGCTACGCGGCGGAGCGGCCGGGCCGGTATAGCTTCCGAACCGAATCGAGCGACCGCGCCAACGGCGGGTTGCACGGCGTCACCGGGACGCTCGAAGCCGAACCCTACAACGGCGCGAACGAGCTTTATCGCCGGGGCGCGCTTCGAGTCTCGCAAAACAAACTCTACCTCGAACACGCCGACGGTACCCCCTTTTTCTGGCTGGGCGATACCTGGTGGATGGGGCTGGTGGAGCGACTTCGTTGGCCCGAGGATTTTCGTGAACTGGCCGCCGACCGCGTCGCCAAGGGCTTCAACGTCATCCAAATCGTCGCGGGCCTATACCCGGATATAGCGCCGCTCGACCCGCGCGGCGCGAACGAAGGCGGGCTTTCCTGGGAGAAAGATTTCACCCGCGTCAACCCTCGTTTTTTCGACATGGCTGATCCGCGGATCCAGCACCTGGTCGATGTCGGGCTGATGCCGTGCATCTTGGGATGTTGGGGCTACTATCTTGGCGTGATGGGCCCCGAAAAGATGCGACGTCACTGGCGTTATTTGATTGCTCGGTGGCGTGCCTACCCGGTGGTTTGGCGCTTGGCCGGGGAAGGCAGCATGCCGTGGTATCTCTCCGAGCGCAAGGATGCCGAACGCGCTGAACTCGAGCGAGGGTGGACGGACATGGCCCGCTATGTCCGCCGTACCGATCCCTACCACCGTTTGATCACAGTGCATCCATCACGCGCGGGGAGAGATGTCGTGACCGATTCAAGCGTGCTCGATTTCGACATGTTGCAGACCGGGCATAGCGACTACGCCAGCATTCCTCGCACGGTGACGGAAGTTACCAAGGCTCGTCACCGCGAACCGTTGATGCCCTACATCAATTCCGAGGTTTGCTATGAAGGCATACTCGGGCGCTCGAGGCACGACATCCAACGCTTCATGTTTTGGGCGAGTGTCTTGAACGGAACGTGTGGGCATACTTACGGCGCCAATGGTATCTGGCAGGTCAATCTGCCGGGCAAGCCCTTTGGGCCGTCTCCGCACGGGCGCAACTGGGGGAATACTCCCTGGAGGGAAGCGGCGGCGTATCGCGGCAGCGGTCAGCTCGGCCTAGCCGCGCGTCTATTGCGTCGCCTTCCGTGGCATGAGATGGAGCCGCATCCTGAATGGGTCACCCCGCACTGGACCAGCGACAACTATGAGCTTCCCTACGCCGCCGGCATTCCCGGTCGGCTGCGCGTCGTGTACATCCCCACCATGTGGAACCCACCGAAGTTGACGGCTCTCGAGTCGGGCGTGTCGTATCGCGTGACCTTGTTTAATCCCGGTAACGGTGAAGAGAGCGACCTCGGGACAATTCAGGGGAATGAGAGCGGCGAGCATCAGCTCGATTTCTTCCCTTTCCAAAGGGACTGGGTTGTCGTGTTGGAGTCCTCGTAGGGCGGCGTGACAGAATGGGGACACGCCTGATTGCAGACTTTGTTTCAGCTTGTATCGGCGAGTTTGCCGACGTCGTCTCGGGTCGGATTGCATGCCTTTGCTTCATGGCGGCTCTATCGGGGACGTTGCAGCCGGCGCTGACGCAAACCGCCGCCGACGCCTTCACGCGAGGGGCCCGGTTGCAACAAGAGGGCGACCTCGAAGGCGCCGGCCGGGCCTACGAAGAGGCGCTCAAAGCCGCTCCGCATCGTGTCGAGGCATTGTCCAACCTGGCGCTCGTCCACCTCAAGCTCGGCCGGCCCAAAGAAGCTGTTGCCAATCTTGAAAGGGCGCGAGCGGCGGCGCCGCGACATCCCGGCATCCCTTATTTTCTGGGCCTGGCCTATTTTCAATTCGGACGTTTCGTCGAGGCGGAAAAACAGCTCTCCGGCGTGATCGCCACGCAACCGGGCAACGCCAAGGCGCGACATTTACACGGTCTCTGCCTGCTCAAATTGCAAAAATTGGACGCCGGTATCGCGGCCCTCGAAAAGGTCATCGCGGCTGATCCGTCGAATCGATCCGCCGCCTACACGCTTGGCTCGGCTTATATCAGCGTCGGGCGTGTCGACGCCGCCGATCGATTGGTGAAGCAAGCCCTCGCGGCCGACCAATCGCCCCAAGCGCGCTTGATCGCCGGGTCGGTTCAGTTGGCCAAGAAAGACTATCAGGGAGCGCTGCGGACTCTTCAACAAGCCGAGCAAGCCAACAGCGAGCTTCCCTTGCTGCACTCGCAATTGGGCGTGGCGCTGCTCCACGCCGGCTATTCCGAACGGGCCATGAAGCACTCCGAGTCGGAACTGACGATCAGTCCCAACGACTACAACGCCAATGCTTTTCTGGGATGGCTTAACCAACAAGACGGCGAATCCGACCGCGCCGAAAAGTTGCTGCGCCGGGCCTATGCCGTGAAACAAAGCGACAATGGCGTACGGTATCTTCTGGCGCAGGTCCATCACTCTCGCGGGGAGTGGGAACCGGCTGGCGACCTGCTTGAGCAAGTCGTCGCGACCCAGCCGGACTTTATGGCGGCGCACGTCATGCCGGCTCGGGTGTACGCCAAGTTAAAACGTCGAGAAGACTTCCGGCGCGAGCGGCAAATCATCAAGCAACTCACCGCGAAGCAACAAGAGAAGGACCTCAAGGGAGTGGATCACCTTTACGGCGGCAGTGCTCTCAACCTCCCGGCGGCGGGCGCATCCCCCGCCCAACGGGGAGCAAAGTAATCCGATGCGAAAGCGTTTCCATGCAACGGCGAAGGCCGAGCTCGGCCCGTGCCCCAGCCGGTGGATCTACGTCATGGCGAGCCTGGCGATTGTATCGAGTGTTGGCTTGTCCGCCGCTCAAGCCGCTGGTGCGTGGGCGTAAGTCCGCGCACCGCCGCGTTCGACCCGGGTAGCAGGGTATTGCGTCCCTATTCCGCGGTCCCGAAAGCCCACAGGGCCGTCGCGGTCCTTACATAGACGCGCCCGTCCGCGATGGCGGGGGTGGCGTAGATCTCTTCGCCGAGATCAATCGTCGACAGCACGTCCCAGTTGCCTTTCGCGGTGAGCACGGAAACCTTGCCCGTTTCACTCGCGATATAGACCTTGTCATCGCCGGCCACGGGGGATGAGTAGTAAAAGTCGACTCCCTCCCGGATCCGGCCCCGCTTCAGCACCTCGCCTGTCTCGGCGTCCACCGATGTGACGATTCCGCCGTGTTTGAACAGGAAAAGGACGCCGCCGTGGATCAGCGGTGAGGGCGAGTCCGGCAGAGATCGCGACAGTTTCCAGCGAACCGACGATTGGGTCAGCGCGCCGCTGTCGCCGAGCCGTATCGCCAGCAATGCCTCCGCCTCGCGAGTCTCCCGCAGATGATTGCGGTACTCTTCGACGTCGACCTTCCCATCCCTTGGGCCGGTCACGCGGTCAACGAAGTCCACGAGATTCAACAGGGCTCCGTCGACTTCGTCGAGATCGACCGCTCCGTTGCGGTTTCGATCTCGGCGCGCTACGATCGCCGCGAAGTCGAATGTATTACCGCCCAAGTCGGTCTTGGGCCGGTTTACGTAGACCGTGTTCGGGGTCAACAGCGGCCCTGCTTTCGGTTGGCGGGAAATGCCTTGAAACCACCAAACCCTTTCTCCAGTGTTCACGTTGTAGGCGGTAAGCTCGGACGCCCCGGAAACGACGACCTCGAGTTCTCCCGCACGGACTTCTCGGACGATGGGCGTCGAGTAACCTCCAAACATGTCCGGACGGGCGGTCTTCCATGCCAGGCGGCCGTTGGCGCGGTCGTAGGCGGCGACGTGGGAATCGGAGACTTGGTCGATGAGAAGAACGAGATAGTCGCCCGCGAGAATCGGCGACCCCGTTAAGCCGTGCTGGCTGGAGAAGGGACCCAGCGGAACCTTCCACTTCAGCGTCCCGGTAAAGTCGTAGGAGACGAGTCCGTAGTCGGGGTAAAAAGCATAGACGCTGTCTTGATCGGCCGCCGGCGACGGGGTGGCGGGTCCGTGGATATACCGATGTTCTTCTCGCGGGGCGACGGTCTCTCGCTTCCATAGGGTCTTGCCGGTTTTGGAAGCAATGCACAACAGGACTCGGCGGTCGCCTTCGTGGGCGGTTAGAAATATTCGGCCTTGGGACACTACGGGTGAAGACAACGAGGGAGGAACTTCGACGCGCCAGAGCAGGTGTGTCGCCGGATCAACCGACTCGGGAAGGGCGTGGCCGGCTGTTGACACTCCGGACCCATTCGGACCCCGGAAACGGGGCCATTCTTCCGCGCTCAACTGATCGCACCCTACCAAGCCGACCAGCCCGGCGCACAATACAATGCTTGGTGAGAGTCGCATACAGACGAGATTCTTGTCGACGTCCCGGCACGGATAGAATATCCGTTCGCCGCCGGCGATGCAATCCTTTGTGACCTTGCCCCCGAAAGAACTCCCCGAAGGCGTCTCGCCACCGTTCTTAGTACCTTGGTACTCATTAATTAGGCCGATAGTTCTATTGTGCTTACTGAGTCTCGCATAATATACTGTCAATCGAGACAAAGAGAAGACTGTTTCCAGAAAGCGGTAATCAAGCGCGGTTTGCGGCGCATTCGCCGCAGCGCTTTGCGGGCGCGCTCGTCGAGTTCCCAGTAGTCCTTCGGGCAGACGTTGGGCAACTCGTGCTGCTTCCAGTACGCCCAAATGTATTCCACCGGGTTCAACTCCGGCGCATAGGGCGGCAAGTACTCCGTTGCGATGTGATCCTCGGAGAGCTGGATGAACTCCCGCACCAGGCGGCTGCGGTGCGCCGGCAGCCGGTCCCAGACGATCAGCAGTGGGCCGTCGATGTGGCGCAGCAAAGCCTTCAGGAAGTCGATGACCTCCAACTCGCCGATCGCGCCGGGATAGAGCCGGAAGTAAAAGTTGCGCAACGTCAGCCCGGCCGACACCGACAGCTTGTCCCAGTTGAAGTTGAACTCCAACACCGGTGTCTCGCCGCGCGGCGCCCAGGTGCGGCAACGATGCGGCTTCTGACTCAATCCGCTTTCGTCGATGAAGACGATCGTACGTTCTTCTTTGCGGGCTTTTTTTTAATGGCCGGCCAAGTCTTGCGCTGCCAGCCGCGGATGGCCTCTTCGTTGCGCTCCCGCGCTTTGCCGACGGGCCGTTGCGGGCTCCAACCGAGCGCCCGCGGGATCTTCCAGACATGGCCCTCGTGATAGCGCACGCCGAACTCGTCTCCGATCAGACGAGCGACCCGCGGACAGCTCCACAGCGGCGTCGGGAAGCCGTGCGCCTCGGGGCCTTCCAGCAGCAACGCCTCGAGGCGTTCGAGCTGCGCGGCGTCCAACAGCGGCTTACGGCCGGCGCGGCCGGCCTGGCGCAACCCGGCTTCGCCGTCACGCCGGTATCGTCGCAGCCACTCGCTGACGCTTTGCCGCGCGACCTTCAATCGCCTCGCTGTCTCGGACTGACTACAGCCTTGCTCGACCAACCGGATCGCTTTGAAACGGCGCTTCTCCAGGGCCTCGAAATCCCGCCGTACGCCTTTTGTATTTCCCATACATACAAAGACGTACGTACCCCAAAAAGGTGTCACTTTATTTTGCGAGACTCAATAGGGTTCTACTTGTACAAAACTAAGTACAGAGATGCTGGAGCGCCCAAACAGATACGAGATACATCGACCGCTCGAGTACAAGATCCGAGGCACAGCCGGTCCTGTCGTTGGGGCCGGCCGTACACTGAACATCAGCCGTCGCGGCGTTCTATTCCATGCGGAAGAAGATCTCAAAGTAGGCAGGCGCATCGAGCTTGTGGTGCGAATGGGATCCGCTTTGGGGAAAGGGCCCGACGTCAATCTTGTTGTCCAGGGGGTGACGGTGCGCTGCATAAAAGGCAACGTCGCCGTTGCGATCAAGAAGTACAAACTGCGGACCGCTGCGTAGGCCTTCTCGTCGATTCGAGTCGACTTGTCAGGGAAGCTGCATCCCGATTGGGCGCGCTGCCCATTCATTACACCGGGCTGTCTCGCCTTCGCCCGGCTTTCCCGATATCTTGATATACTCCCCAAACGTCTGGGACCGTCAAAGGGAAGGGATAAAGTATGAAACTGGAAGGCAAGGGCGTGATTGTCACTGGCGCGGGCAGCGGTATCGGAGAGGCCGTGGCGGCCTGTTTTGCCCGAGAAGGCGCGACAGTCGTGACCTGGGGCCGCAACCTCGACAAGCTCGAGCGTGCCCGCGACAAGGCCGCGGAAGCCGCTGAGCGCTTGCTGCCGCATGCCGTCGACGTGGCGGACCGTGACGCTGTGCGCGAGGCTGCGGAAAAGGCCGAGCAGGTGCTGGGCGGAGTCGACATTCTGGTCAACAACGCCGGCACGAATGTGGCCAAGCGCGCTCTCCACGAACTATCACCCGAAGACTTCGACCGGATCGTCGACGTCAACCTGCGAGGGGTGTTTCACTCGATTCACGCCGTGCTTCCTCACATGCGCCGGCGTCGCGACGGCCTCATCATCAACGTGACTTCGGTGGCGGGCGTACGGGCCAGCGTGCTCGGCGGGACCGCGTATAGCGCTTCCAAGTTCGGCGCGGCGGCGTTGAGTCTCATGGTCGGGCTCGAAGAAGGGGAGAACGGAATTCGCTCTTGCAATATCTGTCCCGGAGAGGTGAATACCCCGATTCTCGATGACCGGCCGGTCGTGCCGCCGGCGGAAAAGCGCGCCGTGATGTTGCAGCCCGAGGATCTCGCCCACGCCGCGCTTTTCGTGGCGACGCTCCCGCCGCGCGCGACGGTGCCGGAGCTGATTATCACGCCTTCGCTACAGCAATTCGCCTGAAGGTGGTGTTGGAAACGAAGTGGTTCGACAAACGAAAGCCGGCCGACTTTTTCGGGCGAACACACTTTGCCGCGGGCGGCTAAGACCCGACGGGAATGTCGAGCGGAACGATTTCAGTGACCGCGCGGGTGAACTCATCGAGGTCGAAGGGTTTGGCGAACGTCCGCCGCACGCCGAGTTGCTCGGCCACCGCCAAGTAATGGCGGCCGTCCATGGCTCCTCCTCCCGAGATCGCGATCACTGGAATCGTGGAACGAGTTTGGCGCAACCGCTCCAAAACCTCGAAACTGTCTTGTTCCGGCATGACGATGTCGGTGATGACCAGGTCGATGACTTGACCGTCAATCAGCCTCAACGCCTCGCGGCCGTCGGCCGCGGCGAGGACCGGAGCGGGCGACTACCGCGGAACCCCAACGTTTCGCAACCGGTAGTCTCGTCCGGGAACCTGGATAACTCGGCACATCTCGTAAATACGCGAACGCGCGCGGGCTCCTATGCGGTCGGCGAGGGTATCCTTGACGCTGTACTTTCCTATCGCGTCTTTCTCGACGCTACTGTCTCCCAGGACGGGATCGGGAAGATTGGTTGTCACGATCAGAGCCTTGCGCTCGTTGTAGCGGTGGTTAATGATCGCGGTGACTGTGTCTTCCACCCAATCGGTGACGCGATGGGATCCCAGATCGTCAATCAAGACAACTTCGGTGTCAAGGGCCGCGCGGTAGGCTTGTTTGTCGGCGGCCCCGGCGGTTGGATTGTAACTCTGGCGAATTCGGTCAAGCAAAGTTTGGTAGTCAAAAAAGACGCACTCAAAGCCCCGCGACAGCAATTGCCGCAACACCGCCGTTGCCAGATGCGTCTTGCCGACGCCGGTGCCCCCTTGAAGCAGCAGGCCTAATTGCGACAACGAGGGGTAATCGCGGGCGTAGGCCTTCGCCCCCAGCATCACCTTGATCAGGGCTTCGTGGGCAATCGGGTTTTCGCGCGGGCTGCCCGGAGAAAAGTTATCAAAATCGGCCTCGCGAAATCGCTCCGGGATTTGCGCCCGCGAGACCAGCGTGTCCCCTCGTTCACTCTGAAAGCAATCACACCGTTCGACCGCCTCGACGCCGTCGTTGACAACCTGCTTCCAACCGGTGCCGTCACAGTGGGGACAATCGGGATTCGGCTTCATCGCGTCCCTTCATTCCACCACAGCCAAGACGTCTCCGGCGGCGACCGATGCTCCTTTGTCGATCGGCAACGCGGTCACCTTGCCGGTTTTTGGCGAGCGGATCTCATTTTGCATCTTCATGGCCTCGACGATGGCCAATCCCTGGCCAGCCTCTACGTCGTCTCCGGCGGCGACCAAGACATCGATCAGCTTGCCCGGCATCGGGGAAGCGACTTCCTGACGACCCTCGGCGAAGAGCCCGGATCTTCTCGCGGAAAAACGGCGCGGGTCGCGCACGGCGACAGCGAATCGCCGCCCGTTGACGTTGGCGAACTCCCGGCCCGCGACCGTTTCGAAGCGCACCTCGAAACTCTTGTGGCCGATGAGAATCGAGTAGGCGTCAGCTCCGACGGCTTCGACATCGGCGACGTGCTCGGTGCCGTCAATGGTGAAGGAGCAGGGCGATTCAGGCGTTCCGGCATCCATGGCCAGTTCGCGCTCGACACCCTCCAACTCGACGATCAGTTTCATGCTCCTCACGAGCCGCCCCAATGGGGCGGTGCAAGCCGAAAACCCATGGCTATCGCAACGACGCTTGTTTCGCGGCGGAGCGCCAGGCGCTTAAGGCGGCGCGAGACCTGTCGGGCGCGTTGGTCATGCTTCGAAAACGCAGTCCAGCCGCCAAGATCGCCGCTTCTTCTTCCCCGTCAACGCCGGACTCCGCGGCCCCCGGCCGGTTCGACAAAAAGCGTTCGATAAACCCGGTATCGATGACGCCGGCACAAAACGCGGGGTCTTCCACAAGGTCGCGGAAGAATCCGATGGTCGTGCGAATCCCGGCGATATGGTACTCGGCCAAGGCCCCCCGCAGCCGCGCAATCGCCTCCGGCCGCGTCGGCGCCCAGACGGCCAGCTTGGCGATCAGCGGATCGTATTCAAGCGGCACCCGCCAACCCGCGTCGGCGCCGGAATCCACTCGCACCCCCGAACCCGAGGGCCGCTCGATGGCCGTGATCAGACCCGGGGAGGGCAGAAAGCCGTTGTCGGGATCTTCGGCGTAGATGCGGCATTCAATCGCGCTGCCTTGGAAATGGATGTCGGATTGGCGATACCCTAACGGCTCGCCCGCGGCGATCAGAATCTGCTCCTTGACCAAGTCCAAGCCGGTCACCATCTCCGTTACCGGATGCTCTACCTGCAGCCGCGTATTCATTTCCAGAAAATAGAAATTGCGGTCGCCATCCATCAGGAATTCCACCGTGCCGGCATTGCTGTAGCCGGCCGCGGCGGCGGCGCGCACGGCGGTGGCGGTTAGCTTGTCGCGCACGGCGGGTTCGGGATCGACCAGCGGCGAGGGCGTTTCCTCGACGACTTTTTGATGTCGACGTTGTAGCGAGCACTCGCGCTCGCCCAGGTGAATGACATGGCCGTGCTCGTCGGCCAGAATTTGCACCTCGACATGCCTTGGCGTCTCAATCGCCTTTTCAACGTAGATGTCGCCGTTCCCGAAGGCCGACAAGGCCTCGCCGCGCGCTTGGGCGAAACAGGACTCCCATTCGCGAGCCGTGCGCACGAGGCGCATCCCCTTGCCGCCTCCTCCCGCCGCGGCCTTGAGCATCACCGGAAAACCGATTTCGGCGGCGCTCTCAAGCGCCTCGTCGGGATCTTCGACAGCGCTCATGGTGCCGGGAACCAGCGGCACGCCGGCCGCCGCGACGGTCTCGCGGGCGCGGGTCTTCGATCCCATCAAGCGCATCGCGCGAGGACTGGGACCAATGAACTTAACCCCGGCGCGTTCGCAGGCTTCGGCAAAATCCGCGTTCTCGCTCAAGAATCCATAGCCGGGATGCAAGGCATCGGCGCCTGTTTTCTCCGCGGCCTTCAAAATGCGGTCAATCGAGAGGTAACTCTCCGTCGCCGGGGGCGGGCCGATCCGCACCGCCTCGTCGGCCATCCGGACATGCCGGGCGGCTCGGTCGACGTCGGAAAAGACCGCGACCGTCGGGATTCCCATCTCCCGGCACGTACGGATCACTCGTACGGCGATCTCTCCGCGATTAGCGATCAGGATCTTGCGAAACATAGGACTTTGGCGCGAGTCTCGGCAACGGACGATTGTAACATCGCCATCCGCCCGGAAACGGCGCGTGTTCAGGCGTGCGGCCTCCGCGCCCGTGCCGAGCTATGAAATCATGCCCGCAAACGCTGGGTCTTGGAGAAATTTTGATCACGAGGATGTTGAAGGGCGATGATAATGTCCCCTTGAGAGGGCGATAGAAATGTCCCCTAATCTAAGGCTCCGAAGGAGGAGCCTAGATTGGAGAGGACATGGATGAACGACAAGGAATTGAGACGGGGCGAGGTACTGGGCCGGGTGAAGCGAGGCGAGTTGAAGCTGAGCGAGGCGGCGCGGATACTCGATATCAGTTATCGCCAGACCAAGCGGATCTGGAGGCGCTACAGCGCGGGAGGGACAAAAGCATTGAAGCACGGCAACGTGGGCCGGGTATCGAACCGCGCCAAGCCGGCGGAAGTTCGCAAGCGAGTGCTGCAACTGGTGCGCGAACACTACTCCGGCGAGCCGCACGAGCGCTTCGGGCCGACGCTGGCGGCCGAGCATTTGTGGACAGACCACGATCTGAAACTATCGGTGCGAACACTGCGGCTCTGGATGCTCGCCGAGGGCCTGTGGAGCCGCCGCCGCAAGCGCCGGCCGCATCGCTCGCGGCGGCGGCGTAAAGCGCACTTGGGCGAGCTGATCCAGGTCGACGGTTCGCACCACGAGTGGCTCGAAGCGCGCGGGGCGGAAAGGTTGCCTGATGAACTTCGTCGACGATGCGACCGGTCTGGCGCTGTGCCGTTTCTCGAGCGAGGAAACGACTTGGGCGGCGGCCGATCTGCTCGAAGCCTGGGTGCGTCAATACGGCGTTCCGAAGGCGTTGTATTGCGACTGGAAGAACGTCTACAAGCGCCGGCCAACGTCGCGTGAAGCGCTGGAAGGCATCGAGCCCGAGACGCAGTTCGGACGCATGTGCGCCAAGCTCGGCATTGGTATCATCGCCGCTTCGTCACCGCAAGCGAAGGGCCGCGTGGAGCGCCATCACGGCACCCATCAAGACCGCCTGATCAAGAAGATGCGGCTCAAAGGCATTGCCGATTACGAGGCGGCGAACCGCTATCTCGACGAGCAGTATCTGCCAGAGCACAACGCCAAGTTCGCCTCTGAGCCGTCAGCGGGAGCGGACTTTCATCGGCGCTTATCGAAGCGTTTGGACTTGAAGTGGGTGTTTTGCTTGGAGGGAGAGCGGGTGGTGTCCAACGACCTGGTGGTACGTTTCGAGAACCGTTTTCCGCAGTTGAAACCGCAGCGCAATCAGGCTCTGGGCGCAGGCGCGAGAGTAACCGTGCAGCAAGCGCGCGAGGGCGAGTTGCGGGTGGTGTTCGAGGGGAAAACGGTGGCGTTCGACGAGATCGCCAAGCCGCTCCCCAAGGTGCGGCCGGAGCCGAAACCGCGCCTGGCGCCGCAGCCGCGCACACCGCCGGCGAATCACCCTTGGCGCGCGCCGTTGAAGCCGAAAAAACGGGCGGCGACCGCGTGAAGAGGGCTGTGGAAATGACGGGGCCGTGGAAAACGAGGAAAACCCTCGGCAGCCGACGAGGAGCTTCGAACCTCATCGCTCGGGTTTCCCACGTTTCCCCCAGCCCCTTGGAAATCGCTGTGCGATTCCCACATTCCCACAAGCCCCTACGACTACTATCCTTTTACTTAAAAGGGGACATTTCTACCGGGCTAACCAAGGGGACATTTCTATCGCCCTACCGAGGGGGACATTTCTATCGCCTCTTGACAAATTTTGATCACGAGGATGTTGAAGGGCGATGATAATGTCCCCTTGAGAGGGCGATAGAAATGTCCCCTAATCTAAGGCTCCGAAGGAGGAGCCTAGATTGGAGAGGACATGGATGAACGACAAGGAATTGAGACGGGGCGAGGTACTGGGCCGGGTGAAGCGAGGCGAGTTGAAGCTGAGCGAGGCGGCGCGGATACTCGATATCAGTTATCGCCAGACCAAGCGGATCTGGAGGCGCTACAGCGCGGGAGGGACAAAAGCATTGAAGCACGGCAACGTGGGCCGGGTATCGAACCGCGCCAAGCCGGCGGAAGTTCGCAAGCGAGTGCTGCAACTGGTGCGCGAACACTACTCCGGCGAGCCGCACGAGCGCTTCGGGCCGACGCTGGCGGCCGAGCATTTGTGGACAGACCACGATCTGAAACTATCGGTGCGAACACTGCGGCTCTGGATGCTCGCCGAGGGCCTGTGGAGCCGCCGCCGCAAGCGCCGGCCGCATCGCTCGCGGCGGCGGCGTAAAGCGCACTTGGGCGAGCTGATCCAGGTCGACGGTTCGCACCACGAGTGGCTCGAAGCGCGCGGGCGGAAAGGTTGCCTGATGAACTTCGTCGACGATGCGACCGGTCTGGCGCTGTGCCGTTTCTCGAGCGAGGAAACGACTTGGGCGGCGGCCGATCTGCTCGAAGCCTGGGTGCGTCAATACGGCGTTCCGAAGGCGTTGTATTGCGACTGGAAGAACGTCTACAAGCGCCGGCCAACGTCGCGTGAAGCGCTGGAAGGCATCGAGCCCGAGACGCAGTTCGGACGCATGTGCGCCAAGCTCGGCATTGGTATCATCGCCGCTTCGTCACCGCAAGCGAAGGGCCGCGTGGAGCGCCATCACGGCACCCATCAAGACCGCCTGATCAAGAAGATGCGGCTCAAAGGCATTGCCGATTACGAGGCGGCGAACCGCTATCTCGACGAGCAGTATCTGCCAGAGCACAACGCCAAGTTCGCCTCTGAGCCGTCAGCGGGAGCGGACTTTCATCGGCGCTTATCGAAGCGTTTGGACTTGAAGTGGGTGTTTTGCTTGGAGGGAGAGCGGGTGGTGTCCAACGACCTGGTGGTACGTTTCGAGAACCGTTTTCCGCAGTTGAAACCGCAGCGCAATCAGGCTCTGGGCGCAGGCGCGAGAGTAACCGTGCAGCAAGCGCGCGAGGGCGAGTTGCGGGTGGTGTTCGAGGGGAAAACGGTGGCGTTCGACGAGATCGCCAAGCCGCTCCCCAAGGTGCGGCCGGAGCCGAAACCGCGCCTGGCGCCGCAGCCGCGCACACCGCCGGCGAATCACCCTTGGCGCGCGCCGTTGAAGCCGAAAAAACGGGCGGCGACCGCGTGAAGAGGGCTGTGGAAATGACGGGGCCGTGGAAAACGAGGAAAACCCTCGGCAGCCGACGAGGAGCTTCGAACCTCATCGCTCGGGTTTCCCACGTTTCCCCCAGCCCCTTGGAAATCGCTGTGCGATTCCCACATTCCCACAAGCCCCTACGACTACTATCCTTTTACTTAAAAGGGGACATTTCTACCGGGCTAACCAAGGGGACATTTCTATCGCCCTACCGAGGGGGACATTTCTATCGCCTCTTGACAAATTTTGATCACGAGGATGGCACTTGCCGTTCGATTTCGCGACACTGTCCGCACGGAAGAAAGCTTATCCCTCCGAAAGGTGGTTGTGATGCGTGGGAAACGGCTCTTTTTGATTCTCCCCTTCGTTCTATTGGCTTCGTTCACGTTTTGGGCCTACCAAAGCGAGGCTAACCGCGGTGACGGTCAACCGGGAACGGTCAAAACAATCGCGCCCGGCGTGTGGTTCCGCGAGGGTGAGCAGGCGGCCATGGGCCACTGCAACAACATCATCATCGAAATGAAGGACTACCTCATCGTGGTGGATGCCAATTTCCCGAGCGGCGCCCGCCTTGTCCTCGATGACATCAAGAAGCTTTCGAAGAAACCGGTGCGGTATGTCTTCGACACGCACCATCATGGCGACCATGCCTACGGCAATCCGGTTTGGACCGCCGCGGGCGCGACGACGCTTGCCTATGTTGGCGTCGCCGAAGAGATGAAACGCTACGAGCCGCAACGCTGGCGCGAAGCCGCCCAAGACCGCCCCGGCGTCGCCGAGTTGAATCTCCAATCCGCCGAGCCGCCCCGCGAGACTTTCCGTGATAGCCCATACATCCTCGAGGACGAAACGCGGCGGGTGGAATTTCACTTTTTTGGCTGGGCCCACACTCGCGGCGACGGCTTCGTGTTTTTGTCGAAGGAACGTATTCTCTGTACCGGCGACGCCATCGTCAACGGGCCGTTTAACTACACCGGAGACGGCAACACATTGAACTGGCCGAATGTCCTCGAAGCGGCGCGGCGTCTCGACGTCGACCGTGTTCTCCCCGGACACGGGGATTTCGGGGGGCGAGAACTGATGGACGGCCAACTGCGCTTCTTCCGCGAACTAACCGGCGCCGTGCGATCCGCCGTGGATAAGGGAAGCAAGCTCGAGGACATCACCACGACCGACGGCGGCGTCGTAACGACTTCCATTCGCCTTTCCGACGAAGTGTCCAATTGGGTTGGCGACCGACTCGGTGACCAGGTAACCGCGGCTTACAAGGAAATCACGTTGGGGAAACCTCACGGCGAAATCTTGGGCGGCAAGTAGTTCCATTCCTAACGCGGAAACAGAAGCCGGAGCCCAATCGGGTCAAGCACAACCAACCGGGAGGTGCTCTGGAATGGCGACTCTGGAAACTGTCTTTCATCCCCGCATGATCTTTAGCGTGCTCGAGCCGTTGTATCCTTGGCCCGTCGCTTGCGCTCCCTTGCCCGATTCGAAGAATGCCACTTCCGTCCCGCTTGCGTCGATAAGGCGTACTAGGGAGCCATTGCACCCCACCGCGCGAATTTGATTGAATGAGATCGACACCCGGGGTGGGCGCGTAGTTTCCCCCCGCGCCCGAGTCAAGTGCCGCAACGGAGAGTCGCCTTGGACGATCGCCTCAAAGAGCTGATTCAACAGCTCGGTAATGTCATCAACGAATCCTTGTCGGAGTCGGAAAGCCTTGCGGAAGTGATCGGAGAAATTCGCGAAAGCGGCTACGATGTGTTCCTCGTCATTGAAGCGACGATCGGCTTCAATAAGCGCGACGGAGAAGAGAAGTCATCGGCTCCGGAAAAGATATCGCGGGTGCCCACCGAGCTGACCTTTACCGATCAGGATCAAGCCTTTCTCAAGGCCCTCAAGATCAACGTGGAAGAGTAGCGGCCGCCGCGCGGCCCTGTTCGCCCACTCGCCGCCGACCGCTCAATTCGCGCCCCGTCCCGCTAGTACGCGCGGAATCGTCTGCAAGATGATCTTCAAGTCGAGCCCCAGCGACCAGCTGTCGATGTATTCGAGGTCAAGTCGCATCCAAGTGTCGAAATCCACTTTGTCGCGCCCCCGCACGGCCCACAAGCAGGTCAACCCGGGACGCATCCGCAACCGCCGTCTTTGCCAGGTTTCGTATTGCTCGATCTCGGAAGGGACGGCCGGGCGAGGTCCCACAAGCGACATATCGCCGCGAAGAATGTTCCACAATTGCGGCAACTCGTCGATCGAAAAACGGCGCAAGTAGCGCCCGATCGGGGTCAGGCGAGGGTCATCGGCGATCTTGAAGACCGGGCCGTCTTTTTCATTGAGATGATCGAGGTCGGCCTTCATCTTTTCGGCTTTGTCCACCATCGAGCGAAATTTGTAGAACGTAAACTTTCGCCCGTTCAGCCCGCAGCGTACCTGGCTAAAAACGACCGGACCCGCGGAGGTCAGCTTGACCACCGCCGCCAGCGCGGCCAGTGGCGGCGCCAAAACGATGAGCGCGCCGAGAGAGGCCGTCACATCGATTGTTCGCTTCAGAAATAGTCGCAATTCGTCGTGCGGCGTCGTGGAAAACGTCAGCAACGGAATACCGCTGAAGCGATCCAAGTAAACACGGCTGTGGACATGGGGGAAGATATCCATCACCACCCGCGTCCGCACGCCTTCTTCGTCGCAGAGCAAAAAGATCTCCTCGAGGTCGGCCAACTTGTCGCGATCGACGGCGAAGATGATTTCATCGATCACATTTTCACGCAACAACGAGGGGAGTCGGGATCGGAGATGCACCGGGTATTCGCGCTCGAGTTGGACCGTCGCGGGTCTGTTGCCCGAGGGGTCAACGAAGGCGAGCAACTGGATGCCGGACTCGCGCGCCGCTTCGAGACGGCGTCCCATCTCTCGCGCGTTGCTTTCGACGCCTACGATCAGGTAATAGACTTCCGCCCCAAACTCCCGCCGGATATAGCCGCGCACCCTTCCGGCAAGCAACCGATAGAGCAACAGAAACACCAGGTTGTAAAGGGCGAAAAGTCCGACAAAAAGGCGGCTGACGGCGAGGTTGGGGTCGATCAGATACTGGAAGGCCACCAAGCCGAGCGTCCCCAGCGACACCTGGACGAGGGTATCGGTGACGGCCGCCACGGCGTTCGCGTCGTAGAGCCTGCGATAGACGCCGATCCACGATCCCAGGCTCAGCCACAACAGCAGCGTGAAGGCGAGTAGAAGCGCTTTCGTCGGGGCGACGATGAAGAAAACGCGATCCAGAGGCAACGCGACGCGGGTCTGATACGCCGCCTCGAACGCGCAGATAGTCAGCAAGACATCGGCGACGGCAAACAGAACGGCGGCTTTACGTTGATGACGCTCAAACACCGGGATGGTCTCAATTCTTCAACGCCCCCAGAATATCAGAGCTTCGAGTCGAAGTTGATCGGGGCCTGACGCAAGGGCATTTGCGGTTTTCGCGGCGCGGTGACTGAATCCGACAGCTGACTGAATCTGAATGGTGTCGTCTTCTTGCCGTCGGCTCAGGCCGTTGTGCCCCCGCAGCTTGATCCCGCGCCGGCCGTGCACCCGAAACAATGCCGCGCGGTGACGACGCGGCGCCGCTCCAACGGCCCCGCCGCGAAGTCGCGAATATGCGCCGGAGCGCCGAACCCCACCGGCAGCTCCAGCATCTGATTAAAGTCGCAGTCGAAGAGAGTACCGTCCCAACCGACCGAAAGCATATTGCGGCACATCACGCCGGTCACGGCGGCGGGGTTGTAGGCCTGGATCAACTTTTGCATGTAGCGATCGTAGTTGCCGCTCCTCAGCAGAAACTCGAGGAAGCGGCTGATCGGCATGTTCGTAATCGCGTAAAGGGAGTTGAAGACGACGCCGTGACGGTCGCGTAATTCGCGTTTGAAATCAGCTTCCACGGCGGCCTGGGGCGGAGGAAGAAACGCGCCGGTCGGGTTGTAGACCAAGTTCAGGTCGAGACCGGAGCCTTCCTCGCCGTAGCCGAGGGAATTGAGCAGATGTAGCGCTTCGATCGATTTGTCGAACACGCCTTCGCCGCGTTGGGCGTCGGTTCGTTCGGCGAGAAAGTAGGGCAGGCTGGCGACGATTTCCACTCGATACCGCGCGAGAAACTCGGCCAGGCCTTTCTGAGATGGCAGGAGCAAGATGCTGAGGTTGCAGCGGTCGATGACGTGGCGTCGCAGGGTGGAGGCTTCCGTGACGAGGCGGCGGAAATTGGGATTCAGCTCGGGAGCGCCGCCGGTGATGTCGAGGGTCGCGATGTCGGTCGTCGCCAAGGCGGCCAGGCAAAGGTCGGCCGTTTCGGCGGTCATGCTTTCGGTGCGGTCGGGGCCGGCGTCGACATGGCAGTGCCCGCAGGTCTGGTTGCAAAGCTTGCCGACGTTGATTTGAAGAATCTCGATGCCTGTCGCGGTCAGGGGGAATGAGCCGGACTCAGCCAAGGCGTCGTCGAAGCGCGGCGAACCGGCATCGCCGTTGTTGAGAATGCGAAGCTGTTCGGCGGCCGAAGCCAATTGATGATCTTGACGCTCTAGACTCGGTGTCATGGTGTGATTCGTCGGCGAGGTGGTCTCCGAGGGAAGTCCGCCTACATACTGATCTTTTCCGCCATGTTGCGCATTTGGACGCCGTGGACCAGACTCGCGCCGCCGCGAATCGCCGCCGCGACGTGAACGGCCTCGGTCATCTGGTCGAGGTTCGAGCCTTTTTCGAGGCAATCCTGCGTATAGGAGTCAATACAGTAAGGACATTGCACGGCGTGCGAGACCGCCAGGGCAATCAAACTTTTTTCGCGCGCCGTCAGAGCGCCTTCTTGAAAGACCGCGCCGTACCAAGATTGGAATTTCTTCCAAAGCTCGGGCGCGTTCTTCCCGACCTCTTCAAAGCGCGGCAAGTCTTCGTCGTTGTAGTAATCCGCCATCGAACCTCCTCCGGGTATTTTCCCAGTGTACGGCGGATCTGGTTAGTTAGGTGCGGACCAGGTGTAAACGTTTTGGAGCAGGGGCATCCTACATCACGCTCGTCGGGTCGACGTCGATGACCAAGGCGGTCGCGGGCCAATTTTCGTCGACGGCGAAGCGGCGGGCGCGTGTGACGACATTGGCGACCAGCTTGCGATTTCTGCCCTTGAGGATAAACTGATAGCGGTACTCAGTCTTGAGCCGCACGACGGGGGCGGCGGCGGGGCCCATCAACCGCAAGCCGTCGGGGACATTTTCGTGCAAATGTCGGCCGAGCTTTCCGCTTAAGGCCAAGGCCTCCTCGAGCTTCTTCGAACGCACCAGCAAAACGGCCATCGGCGCCAGAGGAGGGTAGTGCAGTTGGCGGCGGAAGTTCAACTCCTTCTTGTAGAAACCGTCGTAGTCTTGCGCGGCCGCGAAACGGATCGCGTAGTGGTCGGGGTTGATGGTTTGCAGCAGGACTCTGCCCTTGAGATCTCCGCGCCCGGCGCGTCCGGCGACTTGGGTGAGTAGTTGGAAAGTCCTTTCGGCGGCGCGAAAATCGGGCATGCCGAGGCCGATGTCGGCCGTGACGACGCCGACCAAGGTGACGTTGGGGATATCGTGTCCCTTGGCGATCATCTGGGTGCCGACGAGGATGTCGTAGCGGCCTTCGCGAAACGCTCCCAGCACGGATTCATAGTGGTCGCGTCCGCGCACCGTATCGCGGTCGAGCCTCGCGATGCGTGCTTTCGGCAAGCGTTGGCGTAGGTAGTCTTCGACTTTCTCCGCCCCGCTGCCTATGAAATAGATGTATTCGCTCTCGCATTTCGGGCATGCCTTGGGCACTGGTTCGGCGTAGTCGCAGTAGTGGCAAGAGAGCTTTTGTTCGCGGCGATGAAACGTCAGCGTCACCGAGCAGTTTTGGCACTCGATGCGCTCGCCGCAGGAGCGGCAGACCACGAAGCTTGAGAACCCGCGCCTGTTGAGCAACATCATGACTTGTTCGCCGGCGTCCAGACGGGCTCGCAGTGCTTCTTCCAAGGCCCGTGAGAAGAGGTCTTGGCGCTTGGTCTCGACGAACTCAAGCCGCATGTCGATGATGTCGACCTCGGGGAGCGGACGTCGCTCGATTCTTTCCGGCATGCTCAGCAAGTCGTATTTGCCGCGCTCGGCGTTGTAGCGAGTTTCGAGACTCGGCGTCGCCGACCCGAGAATGACGGTGGCTCCGGCGCGTTGTCCTCGCACTACGGCCACGTCGCGCCCGTGGTAGCGCGGCGTCTCGTCTTGCTTGTAACTGTTGTCGTGTTCCTCGTCGACGATGATGAGGCCTAGGTCGACCAGGGGGGCGAAGACCGCCGAGCGGGTTCCCACCGCGACTCGCGCTTTCCCCTCGCGCAGCCGCTTCCATTGGTCCGATCGCTCGAGGCCGGAAAAGGCGCTGTGGAGAATCGCCACGAGGTCTCCGAAACGGGCGAAAAACTGTCCCGCCACGGCCGGTGTCAAGGCGATTTCGGGGACCATCAGCAAGGCGCTCTTCCCCAGCCGCAAAGCTTCCTCGATCGCCCGCAGATAGACTTCCGTTTTGCCTGAGCCGGTCACGCCGTGGATCAGGAACGTCCGGTATTTTCCATCTTGCAGCGACGAGCAGAGAGCGTCGAACGCGGTTTGCTGATCGTCATTGAGCGAGACGCGGACGCGCGCCGGAGAGTGCTCGGCGCTCTTGGCGGCGGGCGTGGCGAAATCGCGCCATAGGTTGACCACGCCCGCCTTCGCCAGAGTCGCGGCGACGCGCTTGACGTCTTTCCGCTCTTGGGTCAGGGCGTCGACGCGATGAGGACCGGGGTCTCGTTGTAGGTAGTCGATCAACCAACTCTCGCCGCGGGTGGGTTTTTCGAGAGCCGCGTCGAGAACGCCCGCCGCCAGCATCAGCGTTCCCGAACGTGCTCGCAGCGGATCGCTTTGCTTGACGACCGGGTCGCTTGCCACCCACCCCTTGCGTCGCAAATTTCGCACGACCCCCACGACGCCCGCAATCTTACGCTTGAGATAAGCCTCGCTCAGGGGCCGCTTGCGGAGGGCTCGGAGCACCTGCACGACCCGGTCGTCATCGTCTTCGTCGGCGAGTTGGCCGGCGGCCTCTTGCCCCGCGGCGGTGAGTGAGAGCAGCTTGCCGGCTCGGATCGTGCCGCCGAGCGGCAACATCGTTTTGAGAACCTCGCCCAGCGGAGCGCTATAATATTCGGCGATCCAGCGGCCCAGCTTGAGCAGTTCCGGAGTGAGTGCCGGTTCGTCGTCCAGCAGGCGGATGATGTCGCGGACTTTTCCGGGGGGCGGGCTCTTGTGTTGCTCGAGAACGACCCCGGTCAGCTTACGGGACCCGAACGGCGCCAGGACGCGCGCACCGGGCCGGGCGCGTTCCCGCAAGGGCTCGGGCAAGCGGTAGGTGAACGGCTGATCGACGGGAACGGGAAGAGCAACGTCGCAAAAGGCGGGCCCGGAGTCAGGCATCAATGCATTCAATTTTAGCGGATCGTTCAGCGGCTGAACTTTTTCGGCGGAACCGGCGCGTGTCCGCGCCGCGCGGGCCCGTTTCTTCACCGCCAACGCAAATGAAAACAATCATGGAGGGTCGCCGATCATGATCACCCAAATCGCACTCTTGCTGCTGCTGCTCGCGGCGCTCGCGTATTTCTTGCGAACGGTCTACACCCGCTTGGAAAAAATGCGCCGGGCCGAGCCGCCTCTTCCGCGTATCGACCTCCGGCGTCGCCTGGTCTCGACCTTTCTCGAGGTCATGCTCCAGACTCGCGTTATTCGCGACCGGCCGCTTGCGGGGCTCCTGCATGCGCTCGTGATGTGGGGCTTCTTCGCTTTTGGATGGGTCAGTATCGAGCACATCCACCAGGGCTTCGTCGGGCTTGAGGAGGCCGCGCCGGCTCAGAGCTGGTACGGAACATTCGCCGCCGTCTGGGCCGTCGCCGTCTTGGTGGGGATTGTCGGCCTTGCCTATCGCCGCTTTATAGTGCGGCCGCCGACATTGGGGGAAATCTCGTCGTCGTCGGGCTTCGTGGCGGTTCTGATCGTTCTGCTCATGGTGACCTACCTGGCCGGCCGACAAGGCTTGGAAGCGGGCTCGACGGCATGGATCATCAACTGGTGGCTACACACGGTTTCGCTCGCCGGCATGCTGTTTTTGATCCCTAACTCGAAGCACTTGCATCTCGTGACCGGGCCGATCGCGATCTTGTTCCGCGGCGAGACGACCAGCGGCATGCGCCCGCTGCGCGAGGAAGACGACGACGATTTCGGGATGCTCCACTTTGGCGACCTTTCGGCCAAGGACATCCTCGATGTGAATTCCTGCGTGGAATGCGGCCGCTGCGGCGATGCTTGTCCGGCGAACGCGATTGGCGGGACGCTGAACCCGAAGGAAGTCATTCTGCAAATGCAGCACGGGCTGTTGGCGGGCGCGGAAGTGATCGCCGGAACGACCGCCGAGGTTGAGCGCGGCGAAGCCTGGATTCGCGAAGACGATCTTTTCCAGTGCCTCTCTTGCGGCGCCTGCGAGCAGATTTGCCCTGTCGGCATCGAGCATGTCGGGGCGAAAATTCTCGACCTGCGGCGTGGGCTCGTCAGCGAAGGCCGCACCCACAATGACAAAGTGTCGGAACTGTTCACGGCGATGGAGCGGGCACCGCATAACCCCTGGAAGGTTTCTCACGACACGCGGGCCAAGTTCATCGAGGGCGAGGAGTTCCCAATCTTTGACGGAACCGCGGATTGGCTGCTGTGGCTTGGCTGCGGCAACAGTTACGACCCGCATGGGCAAGATGTGGCCCGCGCGATGGCGAAGATCCTCGATGCCGCCGGAGTTTCTTGGGGTGTTCTCCGCCGCGAGACCTGCTGCGGCGAGCCGGCGCGCCGGGCCGGGAATGAATACCTCTACATGGAGCTTTCTGAAAAAGTCATCGAGTCGTTCGCGTCGCACAACGTGAAGAACTTGGTGACCTGCTGTCCGCATTGCACGCGTATGCTGGATGTCGATTATCGCCAGAACGAGGCATTTGAGAAGTTGGGTATCCGTGTAGTCCATCACACCGAGTTGATCGAGGAGTTGCGACACAAGCTCAAGGTGCAACCGTCCGCGGAGCCCGTCGTCTACCACGACCCCTGCTATCTGGCGCGCGGCCGCGGCATTACCGAGCAACCGCGCGCCCTGCTGGATGCTTGCGGCGTTGAGCTGACCGAGCCGGCGCGCCATGGGAAGGACGTGTTCTGTTGCGGCGCCGGAGGAGCGCAAATTTTCATCGCCGACGACAGGGTCGAGCTGCCCGGGGGCCGCGTCAATCACAAGCGCTTCGCCGAGCTTGCCGCCACCGGAGCCTCGACGGTGGCCGTGGCTTGTCCCTATTGCCCGATTATGCTCAGTGACGCGGCGCAGCATGCCGGCCGCGACGACGTTCGCGTGGCGGACGTGGCGGAACTGCTGGCGGAGCGGCTTTCGTCGTGAGGGTTGCGGTCTTTGTGTTTCCTCGCGTCGAGGAGTGGGCGCGCTGCCCGGCCCGGTTTTACCCGTTGCCGTGACAGCGCGCCCGGTTGGAGGAGAGACTGCTTTACTTATCGGTCGCGTTCGGGCGGGTTTGAGGGATTCCGTTGGTCCAGCGGCATTCAGCGCGTTTCAATAAGCAGACCGGGCCATCGTGCTAGGCTAGGCACCGAGAGAGGCATTTTCATGCACCGATTCGCGGTCATTGCGGGTTTCGTCGTCGGGCTGGTCGCGGCCCCTGGCACGGCCCCGTCCCAGCAGCACGAGATCGGATCGATTCCGCCCGGGTTCACGTCAATTTTCAATCATCAAAACATCGCCGGTTGGCACATCAGCATGACCACCCACCAGGGCAATACACGCGAATGGCGTGTGCTTGACGACGTGCTCACGGGACGCCAGAGCCCCCAGGGCAACGGCGGGGTGTTGCTCAGCGATAAGCGCTACAAAGACTTCGAGGTCTATCTCGAAATCAAGCCCGATTGGGGCTGCGACGGGGGACTGTTTCTGCGTTCGAACGGAGCCGGTCAGGCTTACCAGGTGATGATCGATTATCTGGAAGGTGAGAATGTCGGCGGCATTTACGGGGAACGGTTGGAAGGTGTGAACAGGACGCCCTCGGAAGGCTGGCAAGAGGTCTGGCGCAAGGACGACTGGAACGCGCTGCGTGCGCGGATCACGGGGAATCCTCCGCGCATCACCGTCTGGCTCAATGGGAAGCAAGTGACTGATTTCCAAGACACCGCCAATCACGCCGCCGGCGGGGCCGAGGACGGCATGATCGCCGTGCAGGTGCATTCGGGCTCGCGCTGGGCCGGGGAAGAGAGCTACCACCGCTTTCGGAACATCGCGGTGAAGGAATTGGAGTAGCGCGGCTCGGAGCGCGGTGGTTACGCGCCGCCGGTCGGTTACGTGCCGTCCGCCGATCGAAACACCGCGGCTCGCGGCATCCCGCGAGTACACGTATGATCCCCGGCCGCGTGGGGCGTATTCAGCGGTTTCTCCTCCCTTCGTCGCCACTCACGCTATGCTCAAATTGAAGTAACCGAGGGCCGCTCGCTCGGGTCAATGGATAGAGGTGACCGATGCCTGGAACTCCGCGTTTGTTGCTATTGCTTTCCTTGCTGATGCCGGCGGCTCTTTTGGCCCGAATACCCGTCACCGAAATCCAGCTCTACACCGATCTCGCCGAGGCGCGGGTGCGGCCCCATGAGTCTCTGGTTATTCAAATGCGGGCATACGGCGAAGTCGCCGAGGCCCCCGACAGCGAGCCGAAACGGGTGCGCCTGCAGCGAAATGCCGGAGGCTTCGAATTAAGAGACAAAGACGCCGGTTGGCTGTCAAAACTCTTTCGCTTCCAAGGTCGAGAGGATGAGGATTTCTATCAGGAACGCGGCCAAGGTCTGGGGGCTGTCTTACTGGGTCGGGCGACCGGTCAATTTACTCTCCAGGACGCTGTGCTGTTTACGGCCGGCGAGAAATCCGGGCGCTTTCAGGTCGAAACGACTCTCGACGGCAAGACCGCTTCGATCGAAATCGAAGTGGCCGAGAATGCCGCGAGCCGCAAGCCGGACGAGCGCACTACTTTTCCGGCCGAAACTCCTTCTCGTGACAGGTACCGACACTTGGCTGAACACTACGCGCCCAAGGTGGCCGGGGAAACTTGGTTCCAGCCGAAAAGCGACTATCTCGCGCGCTTTGACCTCGATGGCGACTGGCGGGGAGACAACAATTGGGATCGCGCCGAAGTCGGCTCCTCGCAGGGCTATGTGTACTACGCCGCGATGGAGACCTCCACGCATTGGTTTCTGATCTACAACTTCTTCCACCCGCGTGATTACTCCGACAAGTGCTTCGCCGGCACATGTCACGAAAACGACAACGAGGGCATGATCTTGACCGTCGAGCGCGACGGCTCGGAGTTCGGCCGACTCCAAACCATGGAGACGCTGGCGCACAACAATATCTATTCCTACCGCAACGACCGCGCGGTCAAAAAGGGCGTCCACCGCCTTGACGGCAAAGTCGAGTTCAGCGACGGCTCGCACCCGGTGGTGTTTATCGAATCCGGCGGACACGGCGTTTACGGTACCGACGGCGGGCACTCGCGCTACTCGGTTCGGGGTGACGAATTTTTCGAGGGCACCGGCGTGACCTACGTTTTCAAGGGCAAGGCCGAGCGGCCTCGGCACCCGGACGATCGCAACGTGGGCTATGAGCTACTGCCCATCTATGAGCATTGGTGGCTGCGCGCGCATGGCCCGTCGAAACAAGGTCGGGCTTTCGACGCCTATTACGCCTACGCACCCCGAGGCGGTCGGCCCCGTCCGCGGCTTGCCGAGATCGCCGGGTCTTTTCTTGGCCGTAAGCACGGTTCCAACAAAGCTAAACCGTTCTGGGGATGGCACGACAACCGCACTCGCAAACGCAAGGTGCTCGCCACCGGCCAGTGGGGACTGGATCCGGCATACGCGGTATCAAGGAATTTGCGCTTTCCCAGGCGCTTTTCGCTGGACTACACCTACAACCCGTATTTGGGAATCGGCGAGCTGGCCGCGACCGACCCGGTTTCGACGCCGCTGACCGCGGCCACGCCCGCGCGGACCCGGGTGGCGGACACCACCGCGTCCGACGTGGCCGGCGCGGACAGCTTTTCCGGCCTGACGAGTTTTCAACCGACGCGTGCCGGTGGATATGACGAAGGTTCGAGGAAAGGCCGGTTCGACTTGCGCCTGCACGTCGATGGCGAGCTGGATGTCTTCGTCCGAGCGGCGAGTGTCGGTTATCGCGCCTTGAACGGCGGGCCGCCGCGTAACGACGGCTCCGAATTCACGCAGCCTCTGCCGAGGGCGGCGTTTCGACAGTTCAAACTCGAGAAAAAGGACGGGCGTGGCAAGATCACCCTGGTCGAGCCGCCCACGCCGGAAAATGGCTATACCGCGAAGTTACGGATTTCCGATCCGAAGGGCGGGGAAGACCGTTATCATGCTCGGCTGAGTTGGGAACGAGGCGAGTTGGCGCCGTCCGAGCCGACGCGACAACCGTTGGCTGAAGCGCCGCGCACGGCGGTTGCCGGCGAGTCCGGCTCCTCGGTCGCGCCTTCCTCCGCCAGCAATGTGCCCACTCTCCCCGACGACCCGCGGGCCGCTTCGCGCGGCAGCACCATCTTGGCGAAACACATGGAGGCGGTGCGCCGCGGGGCTCGGCCGGAGCCCGCGCCTCCGGCAACCTCCCCACCGCCCGCGGCGCCCGCCCCGGTGTCTACCTCCGCCGGAGCGGCTGCTTCCACGCCCGCCGTGCCCGGCACCGAAATCTTTTCCGACGACAACGACCCGTCGAGCTACGACGACCGCAACGAAGGCCTGTTCGAATTTCGCGGCCGCGTCGACGGCACCGTGCGGTTGCGCATCCGGGCCGATCGCGTGATGGCGGAAAACACCGCCGGCCGCCCGATTGGTGTCGAGAGCTTTTCGTTCTCGCAGCCCGTGCCGGCATCGAGAGTTCGCGATATGGGTGTCGAGAAGAAGGACGGCCGAGGCAAGGTCGTTTTGCTCGAAAGGCCCTGGGAAGGTAATCACTACCTCGCCGTCATCGAAATTTCCGACCCCAAGCGAGGAGACGATCGCTATCATTTTCGAGTGAAGTGGCGGCGGTAAGATGGTTCCAACGTTGCACGGAAGCCCGACCTCCACCGCGGGACTGTGATGAAACAAACGACACGCATCGGCGTCTGTGTCCTCGCCTTTCTAGCGAGCGGAGTCGCGGCCCGCGCGCAACTCGAACCGAGAGCTTCGGTCAAGGATTACCTAACGTCCTGCCGGCTCCAAGACGGAGCGATCGGCGCCGACTACCTGCATCGCAGTCTGCCGACACCTCGGGGAATCCGGTTCATTCCCGGCATGCTCATTTTCGAGATCGGCGTCTTTCCCGAGCGCGGAAAAGCGATTGCTCTCGGGTCGAGCGATTTCCAACTCAACTGGAAGAAAGCGGATCTGCCGCTGCTTCCTGTTCACCCGCAATACGTTGTTGCCTCCTTGCTGCGCCCCGAGTACAGCCAAGGGGACCGTAGTACGACGGTGTCCGTCGGACGCCCGAATCAGCGCGGCGGGTTTGAAGGCGTGACGATCGGCGGGCCTCCGCGCTTTCCGCGCTTCCCCGACGACCCACGTCGCGACGGCCCGCCTTTGCCGAGAGTGCCCGCCGAACCCCGCGTTACGCCCAAACCTCCTCACGCCGACGAACGGCCCGACCGGATTCTTTCCATCCACGCCCTTTCAGCCGACCCCGCCGATCACCCCTCGGGCGGGTACGTCTATTTCGCTTACAAAGGCAAGTTGAAAAAACTGAAGGGGCTCGTCCTGACAATTCGCAACGGCGAAGACAAGTGCAACCTGCTGATCCGCAAGTGAGCGGCGCGTCCGCCTATCGTGTGCTTTATCCGTTCAGGCGATGAGAAATGCGGGCTACTAGTACTCAGACCACGTGAAAAGACGCCTTTCCCCGACCTTGTTGAGAAGGCTTCGATCTGCCATTGCGGAGCAAACCACTGCCAACCAGAGCCGCATCGCCTCGCGATGCGGTCACTTAAGAATAGTGCTTTGCAGCCAAATAAACTTTTTCATGCGGTCGTGGCACTAGAACGGGGCGTCGCCTTCGGGGGGCTCGGGTTCGGGGTCGTCGAGGGGGCCCTCGGAGAGGTTTTCGAATTTGACGTATTTGTGGAGGAAGGCGAGCTTAATCTTGCCGGTCGGGCCGTTGCGCTGTTTGCCGATAATCAGTTCCGCCACGCCGTGCAAGTCTTCGCGGTCGGGCTTGTAGACTTCCTCGCGAAAGATGAAGCCGACCAGGTCGGCGTCTTGTTCGATCGAACCGCTTTCGCGCAGGTCGCTCAACTGCGGACGATGATCGCCGGTGCGTATTTCGGGGGCGCGGCTGAGCTGCGAAAGCGCGATGACGGGAACGCCTAAATCTTTCGCCAACAATTTTAGCCCCCGAGTCAAGGCCGAAATCTCTTGCACGCGGCTGTCATAACGGCCCTTTGCCGACATCAACTGAATGTAGTCAACGATGATCAGTGCGAGCCCGTGTTCCGACTTGAGACGGCGGCATTTAGCGCTGATGTCCATCATCGTCGTTCCCGCGGAATCGTCGATGAAGAGTTTCGCGTCGACCAGTTGGCTTAACGCGGCGCTGAGACGGCGGCGTTCGTCTTGGTTCAAATAGCCTCCGCGGAAACGATGGCTATCGACCCGCGCCGTGGCGCACAGCATTCGCGTCAGCAGTGACTCTTTCCCCATTTCCAGAGAAAAAATCGCCACGGGTTGGCCCGGCTTGTCGGGACGGTTGGAAGCGACGTGCTGCGCGATGTTGAGCGCTAAAGCAGTCTTCCCCATGGCGGGGCGCGCGGCGATAACGATCAGCTCGCCGGCATGAAGGCCTGTGGTGCGCTCGTCAAATTCGAGAAACGGAGTCGAGATCCCTCGCACGCGCTTGCTGGGGTCGAGGAAGGCGGCCACGCCCCCGGCGTACTCCTCCACGATTTGGCGCGGGTTCGACAATCCCGAGCGCAACTGGGCGTCGCCGACCCGCATGACGGCCGATTCGGCTTCGGCGATCAGATCCTCGGCTTCCTCGCCGCCGTCCATGCAATTGTTGATGATGTTCTGGGCGGTGAAAATCAGATTCCGCAGCAGCGACTTGTCTTTGACGATCTTCAGGTAACTGTCGATCGAATCCAGCCGCGGGAGCCCGTCGGTGAGCGAAGAGACGTAGGCGATGCCGTCAACCGATTCGAGTTGGGTGTGTTTTTCGAGTTCGTTGACCAGGGTGAGGTATTCGATGCGCTCGCCGCGAGTATGCAAATCCTCCATGCGCAGGAAGATGCGGCGGTGCTTTTCGACATTGAAATCACCGGAGTCGACCGCTCCGGCTACCTGCGGAAAAAGGGTGTCGTCGAGAAGGACGGAACCGAGCACGAATTGCTCGGCTTCGAGATTGGTCGGGAGACCTCTTTCAAGGGCGAGAGCTGTACCGTTCGTAGCCATGCGAAGCTTCAGTTGATTGCGCTAGTACTCAGACCACGTGAAAAGACACCTTTCCCCTATCTGGTTGAGAAGGCTTCGATCCGCCATTGCGGAGGAAACCACTGCCAACCAGAGCCGCATCGCTTCGCGATGCGGTCACTCAAGAATAGTGCTTTGCATCCAAACAAACTTTTTCATGCGGTCGTGGCACTAGTATGCCGTCCCCGGGCGGCGACGTAGCAGGAAATTTTCCATCGCCGGAACCCCCTTTGTTTTCTGTGTCTTACGCTGTGGACCGGCGAAAACGGCCTGGGCTCTTCGCCCAACGTGTGCGGCAAACCATTGAAAACAAATCGGTTAGGTGCTGTGGAAAACATGTGAAAAGACCCTGGGTCGTGACACCTACAGCTTCTGCAAGGTAAACCCTTTAGTTCTAGTGTCTTGCAGCCTTCAAGATGAAAACGTTTGCTGATCATTTTGTTTTGGTATTATGCCACGAAGGCGAATGAAAGGCAAATACACCCCTGCCATGCTTCGTGAAGCTCAGGGGATTCTTGTTAGAGCGGTCGGAAAAAGTCGATCGGGTCAAGCGCCGAGAGCTTCCAGTGTACCTTGGATTTTCCGGCTTGTACGACGGCTATACGAACGGAGGCGCGGCGGGATTCGACGCGGCCTGGCGCGCCGACCAGGGTCAATTGCAAAATCCAATCGATGGTTGCTCGATAGCCCCCTTCGACGGGTTCCAAATTGGTGATTCGGAGCGACGAGGCGATGTCGGCTTGCTCCGTCAATGCCGACACGTGAGTTTCGAGGCGCGCGTACTCGCTGACGCTTTGCTTGTCGAAACAGGAAAGGAATCGCGTCGCGTTGCGCGCGCCGAGGGCGCGCCCGGCGTCGTTGAGCATTCGGGTTATCGCTTTGCGTGAGGGGTCGGTGTCCTGAGCGCTCAGGCGGGCCGGCCCTACGAGGGAGGGCACTAAGGCGACGGCCGCCGCGAAAGCAAGCCGGCCCAGAGTGCGTCTTCGGTATCGGCGGTACTCCGGATCGGGGCGCCGGACGAGTCGCCGCGCACGCGGAGGGATCGATTGGGTGAGAGAGTTCACGTCCGATACTCGGCGTTGATGTCGATGTATTCCTTGGTGAAGTCGCAGGTCCAAAACCGGGCGCGGCCCTTGCCCCCGCCTCGGATGCGGAATCGCAGGGTCGATTCGTCAAGCTCCATGGTGGTTTGCACTTCGGCCTCGACGAAATCCGACCGCACCCCCCGGCGGCAGATCAAGTGCCCGTTGAGATGGACGTCGACTTTGGTGGCGTCAAAGGGCACGCCCGCCGCTCCCGCCGAGGAGAGAACGCGGCCCCAATTTGGATCGGCGCCGGCAAGCGCGGTTTTGACCAGCGGCGAGTTGGCGATGGCGCGGGCCAGACGCACCGCCTGAGCATTGGTTGCCGCGCCCTCGATTTCAATGGTGAGAACTTTCTTGGAGCCCTCGCCGTCGCCGACAATGCCGACGGCCAACTCTTCGGCCAGCTTGTTAAGCGCCGCTTGGAAGCGGCGGCGGTCACGGCCGGCGAGTCGAACTCCCGACGCGCCGTTGGCAAGCAACAAGACGGTGTCGTTGGTTGAGGTGTCGCCGTCGACGGAGATGCGGTTGAAGCTGTTTTCGACCGCCGCGCGCAGCATCTTTCGCAAGTCGGTCGGCTCGATCCGGGCGTCGGTGAACAGGAAGCTGAGCATCGTCGCCATGTTGGGATGAATCATCCCGGCGCCCTTGGCCATGCCGGCGATCCGGATCGTCCCCGCGGCGCTTTCGATTTCGGCCGACGCGGTTTTGGGGTAGGTGTCGGTGGTCATGATGGAGGCCGCCGAGGGTTCGAAGCCATCGGGGGCCAACGCGGCGTTGAGTCCCGGCAGGGCGTCGAGGATCAACTTTTCGTCCATAGGTTCGCCGATGACGCCGGTCGAGGCTACCAGCACTTGGTTCACCGGCGCTTTGAGAAGCTTCGCGGCGACCCGAACGGTCGCCGTCGCGACTTTGTTCATCGTGGGCGTGGCGCAATTGGCGTTGCCGGCGTTGGCGACCACGGCGCGGCAGACCCCTCCGCTTTTTTTCAGATGCTTCTTGGAGACGGTCACCGGCGCGGCGCACACTTGGTTTTGCGTGAACACGCCGGCGACAGAGGCCGGCACGTCGGAAACCATCAGCGTCAAATCGTCGTCCGGATGTTTACGTATACCCGCGTAGGTTGCGGCAAATCGAAAGCCCTGAGGAATCACGAAGACTATTCTCCTAACTTTTCACCTGGCGCGGGAGGGTATCCGCGCAAAAATTCGGCGGCGGCCACGCGCTTCTTGCTTTCGAGTTGGACAGCCTCGACGGAAAGCGACGTAGCGCCGCCGCAGCCGACTCGAAAACCGGAATCGATGGAGGTGACTTCGCCGGGTTCGCCCGCGGCTTTGCCGACCGCCAGTGCCCAATGAATATGCAAGCGTTTCCCGCGAAAGCGCGTATAGCTGCCGGGCCAGGGGTCGAAGCCGCGCAGGCGGTTGAAAATCTCGGGCGCGGGGAGGCTCCAATCGATCAAGCCGTCCTCGCGTTTCATGATCGGCGCATAGGTGGCCTCTTGCTCGTTTTGCGGTTCGCCGGTGACACTGCCCTCCGCGAGCGCATCGAGGGTTTCGAGCAATAAGTGGGCACCCATGGGGGCCAGTCGGGCCGATAATTCCGAAGCGGTCTCAAGTGGGCCGATCGCGGTCTCGCGCTTGAGCAGCATGTCGCCCGCGTCGAGGCGTTTGGCGATTCGCATGGTCGTCACGCCGCTGACGGTTTCCCCTCGAGCGATGGCCCAGTTGATGGGCGCGGCTCCGCGATAGCGCGGCAGCAGCGAGGCATGGACGTTGATGCACCCCAGGCCCGGGCGGTCGAAGATCGCGGCCGGAATGATCTGCCCGTAACCGACGACGACAATCGCGTCGGGTCTGATGCCGTCGATCCGCTCGATCGACGCGGCATCCTTGACTCGATTGGGTTGCAAGACTTTCAGCCCTAACTCGATCGCGCGGGCTTTCACCGCGGGCGCGGAGAGTTTACGGCCGCGGCCTACGGGACGATCGGGCTGGGTGAAGACCAAGGCGATGTCATCGCCGCGCTCGTGAAGCGCGTCAAGCGTGGCTGCCGCGAACGCGGGGGTCCCCATGAAGACAACACGCATGGGGGCTAATCCCACTCGTCGTTTCGCCGCAGTTTCCTGATCTTGCGGAGGATGATTTCGCGCTTGAGTCGGCTGATGTGTTTGAGGAACAGGACTCCGTTGAGGTGGTCGTTTTCGTGCTGGATCGCGCGGGCCAGTAACTCCTCGCCTTCGGCCTCGAACCACTCGCCCTTGGGGTCTTGCGCGCGCACGGTGACTTGGCAAGCACGCATCACGTCTTCACGAAAACCGGGAATCGAAAGACAACCTTCCTCACCGACCTGTTTGCCTTCGGCGGCTGTGACCTCGGGGTTGATCAGAACGAGCTTGTTGTCGGGCTCTTCTCCGGCGGTATCGTCGATGACGGTAAGCCGCTTGGGCAGCCCGATCTGCGGCGCGGCCAGGCCTATGCCGCCGGCGTCGTACATCGTTTCGAACATGTCGGCGACGAGCTCGTCGAGTTCGGGTGTGTTGAACTCTGTGATGGGTTCGCAGACGGTTTCGAGAACGGGGTCTCCGTATTTGACGATTTTGCGGATCATGATGCTGCGTCGATGGTCGCAGCGGACCACCGCCCACCGCTCCGAGGATCGCGGAAACTATCGTTCCTACCAATATATTACCGGGCGCATCGCTCCGCCTACCCGACGAACTCGATTGGCCTAAGCGAGCAGGGAGGCACAGCCGGCTGGGATTATGCCTTGCTATACCTCTAGTGATATCAGATAATGATATCAAGCATCATGCGAGCAATTGTTGATCTTCCCAAGGAACAGGTCGATTCGCTGGCCGAATTGTGTCGCCGTGAAGGCATCTCTCGCGCTGAAGCTATTCGTCGCGCGATCGCGTCGTATCTTCTCGACGAGGCACCCGCCTCGGACGACGACGCCTTTGGAATGTGGCGGGATCGCAAGATCGATGGGGTGACTTACCAGAGAAAACTTCGTCGTGAGTGGTCGCGATGAAGGTTGTCGTCGACACGAATATTTTGATCGATTACCTCGAAGGGTTCGACCAAGCTCGGCTCGAACTCGGCCGACACGATGTGATCCTGCTGAGTCCGATTAGTTGGATGGAAGTCTTGGTCGGTGCGAAGCCGGGAGCCGATGAGCAAAGGGCGCGCCGTTTTCTTCGGCGTTTTCCGTTAGTCCCTATCGACCAAGAGGTTAGTGAGATCGCGGTCGCGCTTCGGCGAGATGAAAAAATTGCCCTGCCCGACGCGATCATCTGGGCCGCTGCGAAAGTCAACGACGCTCTGTTGGTAACGCGAAACACGAAAGATTTTCCGCCCGACCGGCATGACGTTCGCGTGCCTTACAGGCTTTGAGATTCAGCTGCTACCGATCCATGCCTCCTCATTGCGGCTCGGTTTCGGGTGAAGGTTCGGGATTCAAGAATGAATCGAGGAATCGCTTGGCTTTATCTTTGACGATGCTTTTGATGTCGGGGTAGACCTTGGGCGAGTCGACCGTGCCGCGGACTTTCACGGGAATCGTGGCCTGTTGTTTTCCATCGGCGTCGGGACGCGCGCCGAGAGCGGCGGCGAGGCCTCCCTCGACGGTTGTTCGCAGGTCGAAACGGAGAACTTTCTCAAACGTGATGGTGCCTTGGCCTCGGATCCGGGCGGCGGCGCTTTCGATAATCAACCCCTTGACGAAGAGCTGTTGGTCACGAATTTCCAAGTCGCTTTGGAGTCGCGTAAACTCGGTTTCTCCTTCTTCCGATTCCTCGCCGCCAAGCAGCTTGTTGGCGTGTTTTTCGAGCGTCGCGAGCATGTTGAATAGCCTGATGTTGCCGTCCTCAAGCGTGAGTCGGGCGGTTCCCTGAAGTGAGTTCCGTAGGGCATCGGCATCGCGGCCGGAAAACCGAAGCTCGAATTGCGGCATCGCCAAGGTTCCGGAAATCTTTTCGTGCGCCGTGGTCAAAGCACTGACCAGCTCGTCGATTTCGACACCGCTGATCGACCCGCCGAGACGACCTCGCACGCCGCCGTCGGCATAGGACATTGCAGCGGGACCCTTCCATATCCCGCTACCGAGCGAAATCTCGCCTCCGGGCACGGTGACCGTAAAAGCGGGATTCGTAATGAGGCGTTTCGCGGAGAGATTCAAGGGGACCTCGCCGTTGAGGGGAAGCTGATTGTCGGCATCGTCTCCCACGGAGAAATCGGTAAACGCGATGCGGCCGTCTCCCGAGAAATCGCCCATCAAATCGCCTTCCATCTGGGTCGTAAAGGCCACGCGACTGCCGGAAGGCGCTTCGCGCAGCAGCTTCCCAAAATAGGCCTCACGCAAGCCGGCCGGAATTTCGGATGGTGCGAGGTCGAGCGAGAGCTCGCCGGCCGCCGGTGCTCGAGTTGCGCGGAAAGGTCCTCCCCGGCCCTCGAATTGAATCCCCGATCGCCTGCCTCCGAATAACGAAGCCTCCAGCAAAAGGCGGCATGTCGAGTCGGTCGCGAAGTCGAACAGTCGCAGCTGAATATTTTCGAGACTGACAGGCTCTTCGCCCCAAGCCGGATCGTGGTAGCGCACCTCGCCCGCATCGATGTAGAAGCCGTCGATCGCAAGCGAGCGTCCTTGGGTCGCTTCCGCCGAGGACTCTTCGGTGGGCGCCGCCTTGGCCGCTTGAGCCAATTGTTCGGCGAGCACTTGTAGGTTCGTTCTTCCACGCCGGTCTTTTTCCACGTGGATCACCGGTCGAGAGATTCGGATGCTCCGCACATCGACGCGTTCACCGAACAGGGACAAGAGCGACACCTGCGCCGCGACGGCGTCGGCTTCAAAAATATTCGGGGCGATGAAACCTCCGGGGTTGCCGATCGAGATATCGGCCAAGGAAATCGCCGGACGCAGCAACAACCATTGCCAAAGATCGAAGTCACCCGCGCCCAGCGAAATAGGTACCAGGATGTTCTCTTCAAGCTGAGCGCGAATCGTCTCCGACGCCGATCCGGAGACGGCGAATTGAATCACCAACCCGCTTCCCAGCATGAGGACCAGGTAGGCCCCGACGACCAGCAGCGCGGCTCTTAATAATTGATCCACGCGCACAGGATACAGGTTTGCACGCGCTCACGCACTGCTTGCTGTTGCGACGGATTCGGGCGGCGGCGGGCCCGCCGAGGTCGGCGGGAAAGGATTAGCCGTGGCCCAGGTACATCACCCAGCCCAGGCCGAAGATCACGGCCACGAAATACCCGAAAACCTTCAGGCCGTAGTGCAATCGCTCAGGGTCGGAATTTCGGCCGACAACGCCCATGACGATCGAGGTGAAAAGAGCAAACAGCAACGCCGCTTCGAAGTGGGAGAGCGAAAGATACATCAGGATTTCTCTCCAACGGATATCTCAACGGCGTCGACGATGGCTAGGATGTTCAGCAGTCCGGCGCAGACGAGAAACTTCGTGCCGTAATCGGCCGCGGCGGTAGCGAGCTGCTCTTGGTGATATCCCAGCCACTTCGCGAGAAAGTAAAGCGCGCCGGTCGCGAGGTCGCCAATGTAGCCCCCGCAGTTGACGACCGTGGTGAATAGGTCGCCGACTTCCGGCTCGAACATGCGTCCCCGCATCAGCAGGCCGAAAATGAACATTCCCGCAACGGCGAAAAGCAGCAGCGCCCCGCGATTCCAGCGTTTGAGGTAGAAATGCCCGCCGCCGGGGACGAGCCAAGCCAGTAAAAGCGGCGCCGCCCACAGTTGCGGCGGCGGAATCGAGGACAACATGTCTTTTTTGTCAGCCATCTTGGAGGGGACGAACCGGCGCTCGCCTGAATGTACTTTGAACTTATCACACCATGCCGGCGGCGGTCTCGCGAAGGTGCGTGACATCAATGTGGGGGAAGTGGCGGGTCGTGGGCGCCGCAAAAGGCTCTTGCAATCGAAACCGTCTCGGACCGAGGGGCCCCGGACGCTCAGCGGCCCCGGCAGGGGCCCCGGAATTTAGCCCGCGGCTTCAGCCCCGGGACCGAAGGCAATCAACGAAATAGCCCTGGAGGGGCGGGGAAAATCTTGTTCCGTCACCCCGCCGGGGCCTCCCGTCCGGTGTCCCTGGATCAATCGCGCGGTTCGCGGCCGCCATTCATCGTCGCCGGCTCCCCGGCGGTCGTGGTGATACACTGGGCGTGATTTTCGGGTCCACATGAAATTCTCCTACCGATCGACTACGTCCGCGCGTCTCACCCGTCGACAAATGCTCAGTGGCCTTTCGGCGGCCGCTGCCGTTTCTTGGGTCGGCTCTCGACCAGCCACCGCAACCGCGCAAGGCGCCGCGGCGCCTCTAAAAATCACCTCGGTCCACGCCTACCCGGTGCGGCTTTGGACAAAGACCGAGCAAGGCAAACGTCCCGTCTTCTCTTCCGACCGGGACCCTCGGCGACGGCGTTACTACGGCCCCTTCGCGCAACTCGTCGGTGCCGTCATGGTCGTCGTCCGCACCGATCAAGGCATCACCGGCTACGGTCTTGGCGGTGGAGGTCGCGTGGCGGCGGAAATCATCGACGGTCATCTACAGCATCTGCTGCTGGGTACGAATCCGCTCAACGTCGAATTGCTTTGGGATCAGATGTACACTTCGGGGCAGTTCTACGGCCGACGAGGCGTCTTTGTGATGGCGCTCAGCGGCATCGACAACGCGCTTTGGGACATCGTTGGGAAGCATGCCGGAAAACCCGTTCACAGCCTGATTGGCGGCCTCACCAAGGACAAGGTCCCGGCCTATTTCACAAGCGCCGATCCGGAAGTCGGACTGCGTCTCGGGTTCCGCCATTTCAAGATGCCGGTTCGCGAAGGCGTCGACCAGGGAGCGGCCGGCATGAAACGCACCGTCGAGATGCTCGCTCGCGCCCGTCGGGCCGTCGGCCCCGAGAGTTCCTTGATGATCGATTGCCTGGGCCGTTGGGATAACGTCGACTACGCGGTCGAAATGGCTCGCCGCCTCGAAGAGGTTCGTCTTCGCTGGATCGAGGAGCCGCTGCTGCCCGACGACGTCATGGGCTACGCCCGGCTTGTCCGCGAAGTAGACAGCACGCGTATTGCTTCGGGCGAACACGAGTACACGCGATTCGGTTTCGCGGAGTTGCTGCGCCAAGAAGCTGTCGAGATCTTGCAGCCCGACATTACATGGTCGGGTGGTTTGACGTCGCTGCGAAGGATCGCGGCGATGGCCGCCGAGCACTCCTTGCCGATCATCCCGCACCGCGGCGGCAGCCTTTTCGGGCTGAGCCTCGTCTTTGCAACGCCGCATTGCCCGCTGGCGGAAAGTTTCGGCACCGGCGATAACGGGACCGAGCTGATGGACGCGATGAGCGGCCGGTTTCGCGACGGGTATTACTATCCTTCCGACAAACCCGGCTTCGGAACAGCGTTGACCGAGGAGATGGTCAAGAAGCACGCTCTCTGACGGTTCGAGCCTCAGAGCCCCTGCTCGAAAACCACGTCCACCGGAATCCCCGCGGTTTCCAACCGATCGAGATCCCCCTGCAGGCCCGGCCCGATACTTCCCATTTCGTCGACGAAAGTTTTTGCCCCGTCGTAGTCGCCGTCGCCTTGGAGCATGAGGATCTTGCGCGACAACGCGCCGACAGCCTCTTCCATTTTTTTGAATTGCACGCGATAGGCGCCGCTTTCTTCGTCGCGTGAAAAGGCCTCGGCTTTCTGGAAAAAATGGAACCGCAGCAAATTCGCCACTCCGTGCGCGCTGGCGGCCCCGAACCGGATCGACCTAAGAATGCCGGCAAGGAAGGTAACGTAGTTATCCATCAAGTCGGCTTCGCCCAACTCGCCTTCGGCGTGCAACTTCGTCACCATGTAGAGCCCGAGAATGTCGGCCTTGCCTTCCTCGAGGGCGGAGGCATGTTCCTTCATCGCCTCGCGAACCGTCCCCCGACCGTTGAGAGTGGTCTTGATGCCGAGCCCGTGGGCAACTTCATGGAACATCGTGTTGGCGAAAAAAGCGTCGAAGGAAACATGTTTACGCTGATCTTCGGCGATCAAGACATCCGCGATCGGCACGAGAATCTTGTCGAACTTCGCGCGCATGGCGTTCTTGAGCTGCAGCCGCCGAGCGCCCATCTTCAACTGAACTTCTTCGTCGTTGGGAAGGTTGATGGCGATGGTTTTCGGCCCGGCGTTGCAATCCCCGGCGTAATAGATCACGTCGTAGGCGTTGAGGTCGGAATCGGTGCCGGGGGTTTCCTGCTTGTAGGCTTCAGGGACGGGCAGGCCCCGTTGTAGTTCGGGCAGGAATTGCGTGTACTTGTCGAGCCGGTCGCTCCATTGCTTGTCTTTGATCAGCACATACGCTTCGAAGGCGGCCTTGTAGCCGAAAAGGCGGTCTTCGTAGGTCTCGATGGGACCGATCACGACGTCGATCGTGTTGTCTTTCATCTCCATCCAGGCGAAATCGCTGGGCTGGTAGTCGTCGCTCACGAGGGCATTGGCTCGTAGATCGAGATAGCGTTTGAGGCCGGGGTCTTCGGCCAGTTCCGCTGCTTGGCGAAGTTTGTCGGCGGCGGATTGCAGTTCCTCGCTAAAAGCCTCGCGATAGGGTACGGTCACAAGGCCGCCCGCGGCATTTCGGCGCACCAATGTATAAAGGCCGCGCAGGGCCTCGCCGGCGTCAGGCGAGGATGCAACGGCCGCATCGAACTCCTCTTTCGTGATGTCGGCGGGATAGAAACCGGCGCCGAGCGGTTTCGGACCGACGCCGTCGACGAAAGGTTCATTGCCGGCCAGCCGGTCCCATGGGCCGTAGTTGATCTCAATGTAGCGGCGGATAGCGGGGTCGTCGATGCCCGACAGCAACTCGCTCTTGTCGCTGTAGGCTTGCTGTTGAAACAGGCCGTCCATGATGTCGGCGGCTTCGATCAACAGGGGCAGCATTTGACGTTGCTTCTCGGTCAAAGCGTCGAGGTCGGCTTCCAGCCGAAAGGTGGTGTAGTTGTCGAGGCTGTCTTGAATGTCCATGGATTTCGGGGACGAGTCAGGGCCGCCGCATGCGGCGAGTGAAACGGCGACGATTGCGAGCGGCGGGAGAGTTGTTTTCATGAGGCCCAATTCTGAAATCAGGTTAGCAAGTCGACTCGGGATCTAGAAATCCATTGCCTGCTCGAGCAGCCGGCGCTGGTGAGTTGGCTTTGGGCGTTGGCGGACAAGACATTTAGCCATGGCTCGCTTGGAGCCGCGTGATAGGATCGGGTGTCCAATCGAAAGGAGATCCGCCGATGCCGATTATCGACATTACGATTGTGGAAGGACGCAGTTACGAAAAGAAAGAGGCGCTGATGCGCGAAGTCACCGATGCGGCGGTGCGAACGTTGGAAGCGCCCCCGGAAAGCGTACGGGTGATCGTGCGGGAAATCCCAAAGAGCCACTTTTCGGTGGCCGGAGTTCCGAAAGCGCGCCCCTGAGGCGACGTGGCGTGAGCGTCCACGCTTGCCGCGAACCGATTCGTCGGTTCGCGTCCCTTTCGTGAAGCGGCGGTCCAAGCGACGCCCAGCCCGTCGGGCCGCGGCCGGTGCCTCACGCCACGTCGGGGGCTGCCGCTAGTACTCAGACCACGTGAAAAGACACCTTTGCCCCCTTGTTGAGAAGGCTTCGATCGGCCATTGCGGAGGAAACCGCTGCCAACCAGAGCCGCATCGCCTCGCGATGCGGTCACTCAAGAATGGTGCTTTGCCACCAAACAAACTTCTTCAAGCGGTCGTGCCGCTAGCGAGGCGCGGCTTCCTCTTATCGCGGCTCGGGCAGGGCTTTCTTCTTGGGCAGGTCGCGGGTGGCCAGCTTCATCACCGGCAGGCCCATTTGGTCGCCCAATTCCGAGAGGGCTTCTAAGTCGACCGGACCGACAATGTTGATGACCGTCAACTCCTGAGGCCCCTCGGAAACGACGGTGACGCCGGCTACTTTTTCGTTTTCCACGTAAGAGTAGATCGCCACGGTTTCGGTCTTTTGCCGGTTGCGGACATCGAACATCGGCACCCATCCGTCGTCCTTGAGTTGCTTGCGGATCGGGTCGGAGTCTTCGCGCGAATACGCCTTCTTATGGGCGAACCAGAAACGCCGCACATAGACGCCCTTGAGGCCTTTCACGAATTCCTTCACCGAACGGCTTACGCCCTTGCGCAAGGTCAACAGTTTCTGTCCCATGTGGAGCGAACGCCCCTCGAGGTTGACCTCGACCACCTCGTCGGCTCGTTGCTCGAGTTCAGGCAAGTCGATGCTGAGCTGCGCTTGCTCGTCCGCTGCCGCTTGGCTCCATCCCGGCAGGGCGATCAACAACACGCTGACCAGCCATCCTGCTGTTGATGTCTTCATCGTTCATCCTCCCAGGGTGCATTCTCCCGAGGAGGACGCAACACAGCGTCGCGCGCTTTGTTGATTTTCTGGCCCGCCAACTGCAAGGAAAGCAACAACAGCGTTTCGGCCTCGGCCTCGGGCGGCGCCGTGCGAAAAACCCCTTCTCGGGCAACGAAAACCGCGGCCGCGAGCGATGCCGCCAAAGCACCGGCCAAGACCCAGCGGGGTTTCGGAAACGCTCTGACCGCCGGCGGAACCGGGTGGTCACTCATCGCATCTCGCTCGATGCGTGCCATCACACGGGCGGTGAAATCGGCGGGCGGCGTTTTCGGAGCAAGTCGAGACCGAAGCTCTTGAGCAATCGAGCCATCGGCGGACGACTGTTCGGTTAGAGGCTTATCGTTGCGTGGATCCATAAGACACCTCCCATTCCAAGTCTTGTGATTTTTCGCGCAGGCGGGCCAACCCCCGCCGCAGCGTAGTCTTGACGGTATTCACCGGAATATCGAGAGTTTCCGCAATCTCGGTCAGCTTCAAGTCCTCCTGAAAACGCAGGATGATCACCAATCGCATTTTGTCGGGCAATGCCGCGACCTTGGTCCATAATGATTCCGCCAACAGGGGGTCGCGCGGGGCGGCCTCAACACTCGGCTCATCCACGTCTTCCAACGGTTGGTAGCGACGATGCTTCAACCGCCGGCTGTAATCGATACATTTGCGCGTCGTCGCTTGCCGCAGCCAGAACGATAGATGGATATCGGAGACGATTCGGTGCAAGTTCTTATGCAACTCCAAATAGACGTCCTGCGCAATATCCTCGGCGAGCCCGCGGCTCTGAAAGAAATGAAACACGAGACTAAAGACCATCGCCTTATGGCGGTCGATGATCCCCCCAAACGCCTCCGGATCACGAAGCGCCGCGTCCACCAAATCTCGGGGCGCGTTTTCCATCGGCTCTTGCTCTTTGTTACGCATGTTAGTCGGCAAGAGGTTCAAAATCCTGATAGAAAACCGAGATCCGCCCCCAGATGAATTCCAGCGCATCGAGCAACTGATGATCCGCGTCGACTAACTCCAGTTCGACGTTCGGATGCCCCCACGAAAATTCCACCGAAAATTGAGGCGGGACGACATCGTCCATGTGGCCGTGGTAGATGTGCGTGCGCTGGGGAACGTCGGGAAACTCGTCGTATCGCAAGGCGTCTTCATAGAGCCCGTAGCCGATCGGGACGAAATCCATAGCCGTAGGCTGATGGACCTCGCGAGTGCCGGTTTGCTTCCAGTGCGCCATTTCCTCGGCGCCTAAATCTTCAGCCATCCGTCGGGCGCAGGCGAACGCCGGAGCGAGCAGCACGAGCCGCCGAATTGTCTCGGGATGCTTCGCCGCGTACAAGGCCGCCAGGTAGCCGCCCATGCTCGACCCGATCATCATCATGGGCTCGAGTTCTCGGACGGCTTGATCGACGACATCGAGCTGACTCGATATCGTCATCCGTTCGAAGTCCGGCGCCAAATCAGGTGTATGGACCGTTCCGCCGATCAAGGCGAAGTTCCGGTGAAAGTAGCGGGCCTTGGTGGATTCCGGACTTGACGCGAAACCGTGAAGGTAGAGGATATTGGCCATTGCGAGACAGCGATCCCGGAACCTGACCTTTAAGGGTAAACGTTCTCGCGAGGTCTCGTGGGCCGATTGGCCGGCTAACCGCCGCTACTCCGCCGCGATGATCTTCGAAAGTCGCCGTTGATGGCGCTCTTCGCCGCTGAATTCCGCTCCGAGGTAGGTTTCGACAATTTCTTTCGCCAACTCCACGCCGATGACGCGCCCGCCCAGGCACAGGACGTTCAAATCATCATGCTCGACGCCTTGGTGCGCGGAGTAAGTGTCGTGACACAATGCCGCCCGCGCCCCTTTGACTTTATTGGCGGCTACCGACGCCCCCACGCCGCTGCCGCAGACAACGATGCCTCGCCGGGCCTTGCCGCCAACGACAGCCCGCGCCACGGCTAGAGCGAAATCCGGGTAGTCGTCTTCAGAATCGTATTGGTGGGCTCCGACGTCTTCGACCTCGTGCCCCGCCAGACGGAGGATGCCGGCCAACTCTTCCTTAAGCGGGAAGCCGCCGTGATCAGCTCCGATTGCGATTTTCATGGAAGTCTCGATTGTAACGAACCTGTCTTCACGTGAGCCACCCACCGTGGCCAACTTCTCGGCTAACTTCAAGGTAATGCAAAATTTACGGCCTTTTTGGCGTCATCGGCGGTTTTCCTCTATTCTTGAGCTTAGGGCCCGTGGTAAGACTTCTTTTTCGACCCGGAAGAGCGGTGGGGTGCCGGTGGAGCAAGCCCCCCGGCCCGGCATGTCTTGCCGTCGTTACGTTGTTTTTGCTTGCCCCCCTCCACCTCTCGGCCCAAACCGCCGCGGGTCGTCTTTCAGGTACAGTGCTCGACCCCAGCGGAGCCGCCGTTCAAGACGCGGCGGTTACGGTTCGCAGCGACGCTTCCGGGGCCGTTTTCCACGTTGCGACCGGGTCCTCGGGAAGCTTCTCGGTGATCGACTTGACGGCCGGCACCTACGCCGTCGAGATCGAGGCCCCGGGTTTTCGCCGTCACGTCGCAACAAAAGTCAAGGTCGACATTGCCGGCGAGACGTCGCTGCCGCCCGTGCGGCTCGAGTTGGGGGAAATCAGCGAGGTCGTCGAAGTCGAGGCGGGCGTCAACCAAGTGCAAACGACGACCGCCGAGTTAACCTCGACGGTCACCAAAGAGCAGATCCAGCATCTCCCGCTGATCGGTCGCAATCCGCTTTCCCTGGTTTCTCTCGAGGCAGGCACCGCATACGCGGGAGCCAACCCAACCGTCATCAACGGCATGCGGACGTCTTTCAGCAACGTCACCCTCGACGGCATCAACATCCAAGACAATTTCATTCGCTCTAACGCGCTGGATTTCATTCCCAACCGCGTGCTGATTGACCAAATCAGCGAGTTCACGATCACGACACAGAACGGGAGCTCCGCGGTCGGGGGCGGGTCGTCCCAAGTGAATTTCAGCACGCCGTCTGGAACCGGGGATTTTCACGGCAACGTTTATTTGCATAACCGCAATTCGAAATTCTCCGCGAATGAGTGGTTCAGCAATAAGACGGGTCTGCCCAAGCCCTTGCTGAATTTGAATCAGTTCGGCGGCTCGCTGTCGGGGCCGATCGTGAAGAACAAGCTGCTCTTCTATACGAACTACGAAGGGTTTCGGCAACGCGCCGAGACGTTGGTCAATGCCGTGATCCTCACCCCCGAGGCTCGCCGAGGCATCTTCACTTATCGCGACAACCAAAACCGTGTCCAAAAGATCAATGTCTTGCGAGCTGTCGCTATCAATGAAGATCCCGAGGTGACGAACATTCTAGCTTTGGTTCCGGGGCCCGAGCGGATCAACAATTTCGACGCCGGGGATAGCGATCGCGATTTGCTCCGGAATACCGCCGGGTACCGTTTCAACGTCCAAAATAACGGTGATCGCGACGCTGTGACGAATCGTCTCGACTACGTCGCTTCGACGAAACATATCATCAGCGGAACGTACCAATATTCCCGCGACGAGCCAGACCGTCCCGACATCGGCAACGGCTTCCACCGCGTTCCGGTCATTAAGCAATTCAGCCATACACAATTGCTCTCGCTCGGCTGGCGCTGGAGCCCGAGCCCCCGATGGTCGAACGAGCTGCGCGGGGGCTTTAACATGGCGCCGGGAGAATTTCGCACCTTCGAGCAGCGCGGCTCGCCGTTGATCGAGGGCTTCTCTTTCACTAATCCCGTTGTCAACTTCGAGCCTCAGGGCCGATTTACGGACACCTTCAATTTCATGAACAACACGTCGTATCAGCGGGGCAATCACAACCTGCGGTTCGGCGCTTGGTCGCAGCGTGTTTACGTTGAAAGTTTCAATAGTGCCGGGACAACGCCGGGCTTCAGTCTCGGCGTCAGCCTCGACAGCCCCTTCGCGCTCAGCACGCGCTTTTTCCCCGGCGGGATCTCCGGGGTCGATATGGCGGCGGCCGAGACATTGCTCGCGACCCTCGGCGGCCTGGTGTCAAGCGGTTCACAGACCTTCAACGTTCCGTCGCGCGACCGGGAATTTATTCCCGGCGCCGAGCTGCGGCGCAATTTCAGACTCAACAGCCACGCCTTCTACCTCACCGATTCCTGGCGCGTTCGCCCGCGACTGACCGTGAATGTGGGCGTGCGATGGGAAGACGTCGGCCGCGTCGAAGAGCGCGACGGGCTTACGCTGAGCCCCGTGATCGGGCCGGGAGGCGTCGTCGATACGCTGATGAGCGACGCCACCATCGACTTCGCGGGCTCGGCGGTCGGGCGCCCGCTCTATGGAAAAGACCTCAATAATTTCTCACCGAACATCGGCATCGCCTACGACCTTTTCGGTAACGGTAAGACGGCCTTGCGCGCCGGCTACAGCATTAACTACGTAGTCGACGAGTTGATGCAGACCATCGACAATGCCACCGGCGCCAATGACGGTTTGCCGGCTTTTCCGAATTTGCTGAATCTGAACCTGCGGTTGAGCGGCGCGCTGCCGGCGTTTGAAGCTCCTGAGTTCAAAGTGCCCCGCCGATCGAGCGAAAACCTGGCCGCCAATCCCGGCTCGGCGCTTTTTGCCGTCAATCCCGACCTGCGCACCCCCTATGTGCAGCAGTGGAACTTCGGCATCCAACACGAAGTGATGCGTAACACCGTCTTCGATGTACGCTACGTCGGCAACAAGGGGACCAAGCTGTTGCGCGGCTTCGATTTCAATCAGGTGATCGTTCGGGAGAACGGTTTCTTGGAGGACGTAATTCGGGCGCGCAACAACGGCTTTCTGGCACTCGATCGTTTTGGAGAGTTTGATCCCGAGTTCAATCCGGCCATTTTGGGAAGCCGACCCCTGACGGTCTTTCCGCGGCTCGACCTGGGCGGGCTGATTTCAGACCCTGGTATTCGCTCGCTGATCCGATCCGGCGAGGCCGGCGCGCTGGCCGCGCTCTACATCTTCAATGCCGACCTGTTTCTGGCGGAAAGCGACGTGCGCTTCCGCCCCAACCCCGATACGTTCGTCGCCGATTTGATTACCAATTTCTCAAACAGCAGCTACCACGCCCTCCAGGTCGAGCTACGCCGACGCGCCGCGAGCGGATTGCAGTTCCAAGCCAACTACACGTTTGGAAAAGTTCTGACGGATTCGAGCGGCACCGGCGTTCGTTTCGACCCCTTCCTCGATTTCGCGCGGCCGCGACTCGAACGCGCCCGCGCGACCTTCGACGTCAATCACGTTTTCAACGCCAATTTCGTTTGGCCGTTGCCCTTCGGCGCGGGGCAGGCCTTGAATCCTTCCAAGGCGCGTTGGCTCGTGGAGGGTTGGACGTTGTCTTCGATCTTGACGTGGCAGTCCGGCGCGCCCTTGTCGATCCTTTCGGGGCGGGGGACGTTGAACCGAACCGCGCGCTCTTTTAAGAACACCGCCTCGACTGCCCTGACGAAAGGCGAACTGGATCAAGTCGTGGGACTCCGCATGACCGACGACGGGCCATTCTTCATCGATGCCTCGGCCATCAGTCCGCGCGACAATAGCGGCGTGGCCGCCGACGGCGACGATCCTTTCGCGGGGCAAATCTTCTTTCACCCGGGGCCCGGCGAGTTGGGCAGCCTACAGCAACGACTGTTTTCCGGTCCCTCCGCCCTGGCTTTCGATTTGGCGTTGGACCGAACGATTCGGTTCAAGGAAACGCATTCGATTCTGCTCGGCGTCAAGATCGCCAATGCCCTCAATCATCCTTCGTTTTTCTCGGGCAGTCACACCATTGGCTCGCCGCAATTCGGTCGCTTGGGAAGCGTGTTGGTCGGCTCGCGGGTGATGGAATTTCAGATGCGGTACAGCTTCTGAGGGGCTGTGAAAAAATGGGGACTGTACCGAGGGCCGACCGAATAAGTTCCATTGAATCAGTAACCGCATCCGGCGCGAAGTGGACTGTGCCCGATTTTTTCACAGCCCTGAGCCCGCGCCACGAAAAACGGCCCGGTGTGTGACCGAGAGGGAGGAGACTCGGGTCGGAACACACACCGGACCGCATGAGCGCTGGTGGCTCGTGGGGACGTTTCTCCACGGCGGCGGATGAGAGTGCCCGCTCATACTTTTCGACCCCGTCCGCGTCTGAACAACAGCCGAAAAGTCACCCGCCGCCCGCGGATCCACGTCCCCATTGGGGAATGCAAACCCATTCATCGACTCCGCCAAACCCGGCCCGCGCAACGCCGCGCCTCGTCTACCGGGTATCCACCGCCCTGCCGGGCGATTTCACGAGCCATCGTAACTGCCGCGCCGAATCCGGCGGAGTCGAGTTTTGAAGAGGCGGAAGAAGTGTCATATTCACCGCTTCGCCCGCTCAGGAAGCATCTTGGGGGCCAAAGTCGCGGCACTGTTGTCAATACGTGTAATCAGTCACTTAGGCGGAGACTGTCGGGCCGGCGTGTGTCTGGCGGGCGCGCGGCCGTGTCGCCGTGACCCGAAAGAAGGGTAGGGTCGTGTTTCGATGAAGCCCCGCGATGCGAACCGAGGCGTCAACGCGCCGCGTGGGCTTATTCCCAACGCCGTTTTACCTTCACCCGGGAAGGGCGGGCCCTTGGCGAAACGCCGGCCGCCAACGGCGCGGCCGGTTGCCGACTGGTCCGAAATGGGTCCAAAACAGCGAGCATCCGCCCGTTTCTTGGTGCGTCGGCCGGCGAGAGAATCGGCGGAAACTTCGCCGTAAGTGGCGGCTAATGAGCCACTTACAGAAATTAGAATTGGTAGGCGCGGCAGGACTCGAACCTGCGACCGTCTGCTTAGAAGGCAGATGCTCTATCCGGCTGAGCTACGCGCCCTTTCAATGAGTTACGAGCGATTCGGCGTCGTCGTGTGCGTCTACTTTGGGTTCTTGGGGGACCCCGTCTGAATCCCGAGCTACGATTGCCGCCATAGCCGCGAATCGGGCCTAGGCCCAAATTGGAAACCGCCGCAACGTCTTCGCACTCATGTGACCCATGATATCAGCATGGTGCTCTCGGGAACTCCGCTTCCGCGAGTCGGTGCGCGACATGAATGAGCGCCCTCGGAGCGGCAGCGGATTCGGCAATGGCTCAACGCCCGTGACACCTCTCAACAGGTGGCGCTACGCGGCCCTATTTTGCCGGCCGCGAGCCAGGGTCTCTCCGATGAACTGCCCATCTATTCACTGGACGACACTTTAGTATTACGGTGAATATCCTAGAAGCGTAGTAGGATACCCGCCCCCCGTTTTACGCCTCCAGGGCCACATTGACGCGGGGCGGCGTTCAATCCACTCTAGAGTCATAGGTCTTAATCGGACCTTTGGTGTACCGGAACGCCCGTGTGCGGGCTATCGGTGTAGGCTATTTCGAACGGTAGAGTATCACCGTTCCACGCAGGCAATGGATTCTGTTTTCACAATCCCGTCGGTTCTTATCCGGCTAATGGCTATGGTATGGACGATCGCGATGGTCGTCCGTTCACGCGACTGGCGGCTCTCTTTCCTTCCTCTGTTGTTGCTCATCATGGCGCTGCAGCCCATGCTTCCTCATCTGTCGGAGTGGGACGCGATGGTGATGCAGGTGTCGGTATTGACCGTGCTGGTCGTCACCATGCTTTGTGTACTCGCTCGCGGGAAAAAGAGCCGTTGGGGCGGCACGCCGTTGAGGGGCTTGTTGATGTTGGTGACGCTCTACCAGACGGTGGCGTTGATGACGGGTAGTTGGGCTATCACCTTGGGCCCCTCGCATTCGGAATTCTCGGTCAGCCTCTTGTTGTGTTTGACCGTCGTGTTGTTCGGTCAACTGTTCAGCGACGCTTGCGAAACCAGGCTTTGCAAGACCCGCTGACGGAGTTGCCGAACCGTATCTATTTCATGAACGTCCTGAAACGGGCTCACGGCCGAACTCGCCTGCTGCGAAACTCGTTCGCCGTCCTGTCGATCGGCCTCGACCGCTTTAAGACGCTCAACAGCCGATTCGGACACGCCGCCGGGGACCAATTCTTAATCCAAGTCGCTCGAAAGTTGCGGGAGGAACTCCGCCCCGGCGATGTCGCGGCTCGGCTTGGAGGCGACCAATTCGCCGTCTTCCTCGCCAAAATCAAGAATCGCTCCGAGGCGGAAGAAGTAGCCGCTCGGCTCAAAACCAAGCTGGCCGAGCCCTTGAGATTGGAAGGCGAAGTCGTCGCCGCGACGGCGGGCATCGGTATCGCTTGCAGCACGACGGGCTATGCGCGGCCCGAAGACATGCTCCACGACGCCGATACGGCGATGTATCGTTCCAAGGCCCTGGGGAAGGGCTACAACGAGCTCACCGACATCCGCAGGCATACCCACGCGATCTCGGGTCTGCAACTGGAAGAGGATCTGCGGGGCGCATTGGAGCGAAACGAGTTCGTGATGTTCTACCAACCCATCGTGGAACTCGACGGTGGAAAGGTTATCGGTTGCGAGGCGTTGATCCGTTGGACTCACCCAGATCGCGGTCTGATTTCTCCCTTGGAATTTATCCCTGCCGCCGAGCAAACCGGCTTGATCTTGCCGATCGGGGAATGGGCGCTCCAGACGGCTTGCCGTCAGACTCAGGCCTGGCACGCCGCCGGGCTCAAGGGTCTGCGTATCTGTGTCAACGTCTCCCCTAGGCAACTTCATTCGGCGAATTTCCCGGACGTCGTCCGCGAGGCTTTGAAGAAAACCAAGCTGGGGCCCAAGCACCTGGAACTCGAGGTTACCGAAAGCGTCTTGATGGAAAACCCCGAGGCGGCTTCGAAAGCTCTCGAGAGTCTTCGAGACCTGGGCGTTCGCATTGCCGTCGACGATTTCGGAACCGGATACTCTTCGCTGAGCTATCTGTGCCGATTCGCCGTCCACACCCTCAAGATCGATCGTTCTTTCGTCGTGGGCCTCGCCAACGACCGCGAGCGAACCGGCCAAGTTATCTCGTCACTCACGGGCTTGGGCCGCGGACTGGGACTGGACGTTACCGTCGAAGGCATTGAGACGAAAAGTCAATTGGATTTGCTGCGTTCCCTTGGATGCCCCCAGGGGCAAGGTTGGCTTTTCAGCAAAGCCCAACCGGCCCATCAGATCGAGAGCTGGTGGCGGGACTGCGGCAAAAATGGAACGGGGACAACAAGCGGGAGCCAACATGTGTCGAGTCTGGCCGGACTGAAGTTCAACGTCCGCGCGGCCGCAAGCCGGGACGGGCAGTCATCCCCCGCCCTGAAAACCAAACTAAGCTAGCCGATCGACCCCTGGGCGAGAAGCGGGCCGGGGTGGCCCGCGGTCGTTGCGGTTTTATTGATTCGCGGCCGGGGCGTCAGTTCCTGGCGACCCGGAACCGACCTTCTCCGAAATACCTCTTGCAAGGCCGCATCAACCCTGCACATAGACCTGAGTTGTTGGGCGAAAACTCAATAACACTCGGCCCAACCGGGGACGGCCGAAGTGCGTCGCCGGATCGAAACGAGTGCTCAGCAGAGCCTGCGCCAGTTGCGCGCGCAGCATCCGGTCGGGTTCCGGGTAGCTGCCCGGCAATCGAATGATACGGAAATCGTAAACATGGCCCTGCACGTCCACGAAAGCTTCCACCGTGATATGGCGAGCCACGGCGAACGACGGCGCCACGCTTACGCTCGGCCCGCTAATTAGCGACCGGGTCAGATACGTCAAGGGTATGTCGGCGTCAAGATTGGGCGGCACAAAGTAGAAGTTCGCCATCAATCCCACGAACAGGATTACGGCGGCGAACACCCCGCCGGTCGCCGGCACCGCGATGGGCCGCATCGCGTTGCGGAAACGCATCTTCCAATAACCCCAGGAACTCTCGTTGGCATGAGAGAGAGCCACGAGCAATTTCGTCCGCAGATTGGGAGGCACGCCAATCGCTTGTAGTCGCCTCACCTCCGGCACAAGGCGGTCTTCCTCTTCGTAGCGCCGGAAACAAGCCTCGCAGCCGCCCAAATGGCCGCGCATCAGCCAAGTGGAGACGGCTGTGAGCTCGCCTTCGACGTAGGCTGTGAGATTTCGACCTGTCCAACGGCAATTCATCACTTACTCCGCTTGCACCACATAGCCACCCGGCAGGTCGCTCCCCAGCCGCCGCTGTAGCTTCGATTTCAACGCCTCGCGACCGCGCAAAATGCGGGACTTCACCGTGCCAAGTGATATTTGTAACGTATCGGCGATTTCGCTGTAACGTAGACCCTCAACGTCCCGCAACACCACCGCGACGCGCAATCGCTCGTCCAGCTCTTGCAAGGCTTCGGTGATCGTCATGCCCAGTTCCTTGCGCATCACAAAGTCAAACGGCGTACCGCGATGATCGACCAGCCAATCCGCGCAAGGGACCTCGCCCGTGGGCGGCGCCTCGGCGGAAACTTCGCGGCTGCGATGCCGTACAAACCAGCGCCGCTGGTTCGAAGCCTCGCGAACAGCAATGCGATAGATCCAAGTTTTGAGACTGCAGTCACCGCGAAATTCGCCGACTTTCCGAAACACCTTGACAAAAACGTCTTGCGTGACGTCGGGCGCTTCGCCGGGATCTCGAAGCAGGCGGTAGACGAACCGATAAACCGGCCGTTCGTACAGTTCCAGAAGAGTTTCAAAAGCCTGCGGCGTGCCCAGCCGCAACCCTTGAATCAGTGCCGCGTCCTCGCTTGGACACAGCGAGTTAACTACAAAATCGTGCACCCGTCTCTCCCATTCTCGACGGAGGGGACTGCCTTTAAAGTATCAACCAGTTCCCGCCGCGGCAAACGACTTGCGCTCTTCCTTAGCTGTCTACTGAGTCTCGCATAATATACTGTCAATCGAGACAAAGAGAAGACTGTTTCCAGAAAGCGGTAATCAAGCGCGGTTTGCGGCGCATTCGCCGCAGCGCTTTGCGGGCGCGCTCGTCGAGTTCCCAGTAGTCCTTCGGGCAGACGTTGGGCAACTCGTGCTGCTTCCAGTACGCCCAAATGTATTCCACCGGGTTCAACTCCGGCGCATAGGGCGGCAAGTACTCCGTTGCGATGTGATCCTCGGAGAGCTGGATGAACTCCCGCAGCAGGCGGCTGCGGTGCGCCGGCAGCCGGTCCCAGACGATCAGCAGTGGGCCGTCGATGTGGCGCAGCAAAGCCTTCAGGAAGTCGATGACCTCCAACTCGCCGATCGCGCCGGGATAGAGCCGGAAGTAAAAGTTGCGCAACGTCAGCCCGGCCGACACCGACAGCTTGTCCCAGTTGAAGTTGAACTCCAACACCGGTGTCTCGCCGCGCGGCGCCCAGGTGCGGCAACGATGCGGCTTCTGACTCAATCCGCTTTCGTCGATGAAGACGATCGTACGTTCTTCTTGGCGGGCTATTTTTTAATGGCCGGCCAAGTCTTGCGCTGCCAGCCGCGGATGGCCTCTTCGTTGCGCTCCCGCGCTTTGCCGACGGGCCGTTGCGGGCTCCAACCGAGCGCCCGCGGGATCTTCCAGACATGGCCCTCGTGATAGCGCACGCCGAACTCGTCTCCGATCAGACGAGCGACCCGCGGACAGCTCCACAGCGGCGTCGGGAAGCCGTGCGCCTCGGGGCCTTCCAGCAGCAACGCCTCGAGGCGTTCGAGCTGCGCGGCGTCCAACAGCGGCTTACGGCCGGCGCGGCCGGCCTGGCGCAACCCGGCTTCGCCGTCACGCCGGTATCGTCGCAGCCACTCGCTGACGCTTTGCCGCGCGACCTTCAATCGCCTCGCTGTCTCGGACTGACTACAGCCTTGCTCGACCAACCGGATCGCTTTGAAACGGCGCTTCTCCAGGGCCTCGAAATCCCGCCGTACGCCTTTTGTATTTCCCATACATACAAAGACGTACGTACCCCAAAAAGGTGTCACTTTATTTTGCGAGACTCAATAAGTACCAAAGACACCGCGAAGCACGGGAAAGTTCCCTTGTTCACGCCGGAGGAGCGTCGCGGCGAACCGTCGCAACCGACGTTTCGCCGGCACTCAGTGTGGATTGTCGCCTAAAACGCCGGGCCGGTGGGAACCGGCTTCAGTGCGAACGCCAACGGCGCGGCCAGAAATTCGCGCACCGAGCGCATCGTCTCCATCGTCCCAAAAAGAAACAGTCCCAGAACGTCTTAGTCTTGTCTCATGCAAGATGAGCCTGAACGAGGAGTTTGTTTCTCACACAAGATGAGCCTGCAGGATCGGGGAGTGGGCATGCTGGGGATTGACTATCCAAGTGCAAAACGCCGGCAAGTTGAATCCGCAACAGATCCGGCAGTTTCTCCACTCCAGCCAGGAGATTCGATTCAAAGGCAAAGGGCGGGCCGAGATTTACGCTTGGGTGGCGCGCACGCTTGGCCGGCACGGCTACAGCCGCCAGAACCGCGCCGACAAAGGGCTGCTGCGGCAGTATCTGGTCAAGATGACCGGACTGAGCCGGGCGCAAATCACGCGGCTGATCCAGCAGTACCGGCAGGGCGGAGAACTCCAACCCGCCCGCTACCGGCGGCATCGCTTTGCCCGCAAGTACACGCCCGCCGACGTCGAACTGCTGGCGGCGGTGGACGAGGCCCACGAAACCCTCAGCGGCCCGGCCACGCGCAAGATCCTCGAGCGGGAATACCAGCAGTACCAGCAGCGCGAATACGAGCGGTTGGCGGGGATCTCGGTGGCCCAGATCTATCGCCTGCGGCGGCGCAGTGCCTACCGCCGGCGGCGGCTGCATTTCACCAAGACCCGGCCCACAGCGGTGTCGATCGGCGAGCGGCGCCGGCCCGACCCGCAAGGCCGACCCGGCTTTCTGCGAGTGGATACGGTGCATCAAGGGGATCGCGATGGCGTCAAGGGCGTCTACCACATCAATGCCGTGGATGAAGTCACCCAGTGGCAAGTGGTCGGCGCCACAGCCGCGATCAGTGAAGCCTGGCTGGAGCCGTTGCTGAAAGCCATGATCGAGCAGTTTCCCTTTCGTATCCGCGGCTTCCATTCCGACAACGGCAGCGAGTTCCTCAATCGCACGGTGGAGAAGTTATTGAACAAGCTGCTGATCGAACAGACCAAGTCGCGTCCGCGGCACTCCAATGACAACGGCTTGGTGGAATCGAAAAACGGCGCGGTGATCCGCAAACACATGGGATATACGCACATCGCGGCGCCGCACGCGGGGCGCATCCAGCGCTTCTACCAACAGCACTTCAATCCCTATTTGAATTTCCACCGGCCCTGCGGACAGCCCGAGATCAAGACCGACGCCAAAGGCAAGCAGAAGCGGGTGTATCGCCACTACCAGACGCCTTGGGAATCTTTCGAGCAGTTGCCCGAGGCCGCCGGCTACCTCAAGCCAGGGCACACGCTTGAGGCTCTGGGCCGCATTGCCCAGGCGGAAAGCGACACTGCGGCGGCGCGCCGGATGCAGCGAGCCAAACACAAGCTGTTTGCCAGTTTCCGGTCCGCGAACACGCCGTGCTGAACAGCAGGAAGAGGGCTGTGGAAATGGCGGGCGGTGGAAAACGAGGAAAACCAAAACCAGGTTTCCCTTCGTTTCCCACCGCCCTTGGAAATCGCTCCGCGATTCCCACATTCCCACAACCCCGACGACGATTCTCCCCTTCCCAAATCAAAACCAAAAAACCAGAAAGGAGCCCCAGCTACTCAAAAAGCCCCAACCCCCGTCTTCAGGCTCATCCTTCGATGAGAAAATGCTGTCTTCATTGCCGCGAACCGCGACTCGGCGCAAAAAAGCGGTATCGTTCGCCCCGCCATAAAAGCCCACGCCGCCCTGGGTATATTGGTCTTCTTTCCAATGATCGATCCCGAAACCGTTTAAGAGCGTCTGGATCGTGTCGCCGCTGACCCGCACCGACATGTGATTCAACCCTCTGCCCGCCGGCCCCAGGGACCGCTTGCTCACCGAAGACTCCACTTCGCGGCCGTCCGCCAAGAGGTATCGCTTCAATTGGTATCCACTGTCGTCTCGGGCGTTGTCGCGGCGCAGTTCGAATGCGTAGTAGTTCTTGTCATCGACCGCGCGGACAGCCCACCCCAGCGTACCCCGGTCGATTCGAAAGTCGAAATCCAGCCGGTAGTCGCGCAGCTTCATCGTTTCTTTGTGAAAAGCCAAACCGTTGACCCGCAAATAACCCCCGGGACTCAGCGAAGTGCCGGCGCCGGTCCACCGCTCAAGGCCTTTCTCGAATCCATCGCGAATGAAAAATGCCGAGCGTTCCCGCACGGGTTGCTGCAGCGTCCGAAGATACGCCGCCGCCGGGCCCCGCACGCTGTCGAGCGTGCCGCTGCCCCAACTCGACAACTCCGTGCTGAAGCTTCCCGCGAAGACCAACACCGCGGCCACGAACCCGATTTGCCGAAAACGCCGGTTCCTCCACAACCGCCCGAGCCGCTAACGCCACCAAAACGTCGGCCTCGGTATAGCGCGAACCGATTCCACAAGCTCCGTGAACACGGAGTGTTTTTCAGAATACTGTGAAAGCGCGCGGTCCCTGCCGGCCAAAGCCGGATCGGCTTGTGACGAATCCCCTCTACCCCAAATCGTGTTAATCTTCATCCGAGGCTCCGTTCTCAAGGCGAGGTCGACATCCCTCATTCAATCCCTCGAGAGAATAAGGAACACCGGCATTCGATTTTGGCTCGTCCTACCGCCTTGCTGACAAACCCGATGGCAGGCAAAACGCATGACCACGACGAACTCTTGCCTAGTCGGACTTCAACCCGACTGCTAATCCATTTTGCCCTCGGACCGATTTCAGAGCAAGAAATAATTGGGGGAAATGCCTAAATGAGATAAAAACAGTACTTCAGGGTCACGGAATCACAAGTTTTGTTTGGGCACTAAGTCAATAATATACTGGTACTTTTCTGTCCGTCGACCTCCGCCGCCGCGCCGACGAAATCCACCCCGGACCGTCTCATGGCAGCCGCCTGGACGCACTCGGACACGCAAGGGAGCGCGCCCGCGCACGATTCAACTTAGATTGGAGTTCCTTAGCTCAGCTTGCTCTTGAGGTCTTCGAGAGTCGGCGATTGGCCCGCTCGGATGGAGAATCCGTAGCGCCGCCCGGGATCCGGTTCCCGCTCGGCGGTGTAGCCGCCGCGGCCGAACAATTGATCGAGAGCCGTCTCGATGCCCGACCGCAACTCGGCGTCGGTTGCGTCCGTATTCGGAGCTTCCAAGCGGTCATTGATAACCAGCTCCCAAGAGCCCCAAACCGGTTGGAGTGCCGAAGGATATTCGGGTTCGGCGAGCAGCGGTTCAACCAGCGCGATGCAGCGGCGGAAGGTTTCGAGAACACGCTGGTCAATCGGGCCCTCGTGGCCCGACTTCCCGGCATAGAGAAACCCGGGGCCCGGATCACCCTGATCGATCGAGAAGTTCGCCCGGTGGCCGGCGAGCAGCATCCCCACGCCTTTCGGCATGTGGGCGTAATCGGCCATGTCGACCCACTCCTCCGGGTTTGCCGTATCTTGGCGCAACCGCCCGAAGACAGCCAGGAAGGGATCCAAGCTGAAATCGGCCGGAGCATCGGCAAGTAGCTTGAGGTGGATTCGTTGGAGATCGATTGCCATGTTGCTCTACGAGATGGCGACCCTGCCGGCGGCGGGGCCGTTCGCCGATTCGTCGCGCGGACCCGCTCCGCCTACGACTGACTGTAGACCGTCTGCGCCTGCTCGATAAACAGCGTAGCCTCTTCGACCCGCTGTCGAGCGCGCTCCGGCGTCACGTCGTCGATCCCTTCCTCCTCGGTGCGGAAGAAGTTCTCGGCGAATGGCTTCCAGAATAGGCCCCCGTCGTAGAAGTGCGACCGAAATTCCTTAACCGTATCGTATTTGTCGGAAAGCAGCAGCCCGCGCGTGAATAGGATTCCGTCGGCTGCTTTCGTCACCGCTTGATAGGAAAGCTCCGCCGCCTGTTTGTGCTGTCCCTCGTCCAGCGCCAGCGAGGCCTCGAAATTGAGACGGTCGGCATCCTCGAGCATAAACTCGGCCTGGTCGACGACTTCGCCCGCGCATTCACCCACGCCAATGTTCTTCGTATAGTCCCAGGGTTGGCGAGAGTCGCGGTAGAACTCCGGGTTTTCCTCATGCGTCGGCAGTTGCACCAGCTCGCCCAACTCCGTCTTGAGCCGCGCTTTGCCGACGCGGTGGACGACATCGGCCAGCGTCTCGTCGCCGTCCTTTTCGGCGCTATAAAAATCGCTCAGCCTGCGTACCACGTCCGGAGCGTTCTTGGTGGCCACTTTGCCCACCGTCAACCCGAACGACTTGGCGTTCTGTTTCGTCGTCCCGCCCAAGACCACCTGCACCACCGGCGCGATGTTGTTTCCCTTGCGCTGCACCGACCCGAAGAAACCGATGTCGGCGATATGGTGCTGGCCGCAGGAGTTAAAGCATCCGCTGATCTTGATTTTCAAATCATCACGGTCGGCGATGTCGCTCATGCCGTTGGCGAATTTCTCTTGCAGCACCGCCGCCATCCCGCGCGACGAAGTAATCCCGAGCTTGCAGGAATCGGTACCCGGGCAAGCCGTCACATCGGCCAGCCGACCCGCGCCCGCCGCCGCAATCTCAAGAGCCTTGAGCCCTTCATGGAAAGCCGGCAGATCTCCGTTCGGTACCCAACGGACGAGGAAATTCTGACTGACCGTCGTTCGCACTGTATCCTTGACGTGCTTTTCGCAAAGCCTGGCCAGACCCCGCAATTGGTCCGCCGAGATGTCGCCCAGCGGCAGGAAAATCTCGACCATCGAATAACCGGCCTGCTGTTGGGGACGCACGTTGACGTCAAGCCAGCGCACCAGTTCGGCGTCGGCGTCGGCGGGAACCGTCAACTCCGATCCCGGCTTCAACGGCCGATCGGCGTAGGCGGCCTTGGCTTCCGCGAACTCCCGGCTCCAGCGCTCGTCTTGGGGCAGCCGCGCGAGTTCCTCTTCGAGCAACCGCGAGAACTCCTCCATCCCCAGCCGGGCGACCAGAAACTTCATGCGCGCCTTGGCGCGATTCTGCTTCTCGCCCAAACGCGCGAAAACGCGGGCGCAAGCTTGCGCCAACGGCAGCATGTCGTCGGCGGGAACGAAATCTTTGTAGAGCGCCGCCAGATGAGGCAGCGACCCCAGGCCCCCGCCGAGGAAGACTTGGAAGCCCTGTACCGGCTTCCCATCCACCTCTTGAATCTTCGCGACGGCGCCGATGTCGTGCATCATCGCCAACCCGCAAGCGTGGTCCTCGCAACCCGAAAACGCGATCTTAAACTTGCGCCCGAAATTTTGCGCGTCCGGATGTCGCAGCAGGAAGTATGCCATTGCTTGGGCGTAGGGCGTCACGTCAAAGGCTTCATCGCGGCACACGCCGGATTCGGGACAGCTGGTGACATTGCGCACAACATTGCCGCAAGCTTCTTTCGTCGTGATGCCCGCCTCGGCGAGGCGGCGCATCAGATTGGGCGTGTCGTTGATGTCGACGAAGTGATACTGAATGTCCTGACGCGTCGTCACATGGCTGACGCCGTCGGCGTATTCCTCCGATAGGTCGGCCAGAGCGTGCATCTTAGCGTTGTCCAGTAAGCCCATCGGGATCTTGATCCGTTGCATCTGGACGCCGTCTTGACGCTGTCCGTAGACCCCGTGCCGCAGGCGAAACTCAAGAAAGATGTTCTCGGGCATTTGGCCGGCTTGCACGCGTCGAAGCTCGGTCTCGTAGACGTCGATTTCGTTGCGCATTTCCTCGGGCAGGTGCGCCCAACGATCGCTGTTGACGTCGGTTACGGTTGTGGCCATGGCATCTCCCCCGATCGATCGAATCCCCACTATCTAGATAGAGATTACGCTCTTTCGACCATTATAACGACGGGGCATTTGGAGTGCATGCCGACAGCCGCGCGACATGAATGTGGGATGGCAATACTCTTCTCGGCGGAGGCCCCATCTCGTGGTGGACGATTCTATTCTGGTCACCCCGGCGGCCGGGATGGTATGCTGAATCTATAACTTCAATAGGCCGCACTCTCGCGGCCGACGGCGCACAACAGGACCCCTTCCAGGATCGCGCCGTTTCTATTCGTATCTGCCTATCACTGTTGTATGGGTTCGAATGAGCGCGGTGCACGCGTATTCGGGTTCGTGCATCCGCGGGAACAATCTCTTTTATATGTCACAGAATAATTCCAGCCCCGCCGCCGGGTTCCCCCAATTTTCACTGGGGCCCCTGGTGCAGCGAGGCATTGCCGAGGCCGGTTTTTCCGAGCCTTGGCCGATTCAAACAGAAACGATCCCGGCGACGCTGGCCGGTTCCGATATTCTCGGGCTGGCGCAGACCGGAACGGGAAAAACGGCGGCCTTCGCGCTGCCGATTATCGAGCGTTTACTCGCTGAGCGGCGGCCGGGGCCGCGCGCTCTGATCCTGGCTCCTACTCGGGAGCTGGCGATGCAAATTCACAGCGATTTCGAAAAGCTGGCGAAGTTTACCCGCCTCAAGGCCATCACGGTCTTTGGAGGCGTCTCGGAGCGCCCGCAAGTTCGCGGCCTGCGCGATCAACCGGATATCGTCATTGCCTGTCCCGGGCGGCTATTGGACCTACTGCAGCAGGGCAAGGCGATGTTGGCGCAGATCAAGATTCTTGTTCTCGATGAAGCCGATCAAATGTTCGATATGGGCTTCCTGCCCGACATCCAGAGCATCCTGGCGAGACTGCCGGACCGCCGCCAGAACCTTTTGTTCGGGGCTACGATGCCGGACGAAATTCGCATACTGGCGAATCGGATCTTGGACAATCCGCATGTCGTTGAACTGGCGCACTCCAAGCCCGCCTCGACGGTCGAACACGCGGTTTATCGCATCGCGTCGGATCGCAAGGTCGATCTGCTCAAACACCTGCTCGAGAGCGACGACTTCACCTCCGGTATTGTTTTTCTGCGAACCAAGCATCGCGCGCGTCGGTTAGGTCTGCAACTAAGCAGGATGGGCCATAATGCCGTCGCGCTCCAGGGAAATATGTCCCAGTCGCAACGCGACAACGCCATGTCCGGCTTTCGAGAAGGACGCTTCGATATTCTCGTGGCGACCGATATCGCGTCGCGCGGTATTGACGTCGCCGGTGTGTCGCACGTGATTAATTTCGACGTGCCGACGACGCCGGAGGCCTACACGCACCGCATCGGGCGGACCGGCCGCGCCGAACAGAGCGGCAAGGCCTTCACGTTCGTGTCGAGGGAGGACGCCGGCGCGGTGCGCGCCATCGAGCGCAGTTTGGGCTCGACGATCACGCAAGTGCGGGCACCCGAGTTCGAGACGGAAGCGGGACCCTCCGAGGAGCGGCGGCCGTCTTCGCGCGGCCGGCGGCCCGGCGGCGGCTATGCGCGGGGCCCCGGAAACGGCGCAAGGCCTCAGGGACCGCGCGGTAACCGCGGCGGCAAGGGTCCGAATCCGGGCGCCAATTGCGGCGGCCGGGGCGGCGCGGGTCGCGGCCGATCGCGTCGATCTTCCTAAAGGCTTTCGGCGCGGGAGCCCGCCCGGCGGGCTCCCGCCGACTGCCGATCGTTGCGGTCGCTGTTTGTCGATCTGAAGGTTCCCTCTGAAGGTTCTCGTTGTCCTTGGAGCTTGCGATGTGTCGGAAACCGCCCGGCAAATGGGCGTCAGCGAACGGCGTCAGGCGGCTGCTGACGAAGCTTCGCCGCCAAGCGACAGACCCGAGACTTCAAATTTCGCGCTACCGGGAGATTCACAACTGCTACCAATAGATCGGACCTTCACCCACCCGAGCCGCGCCGCCGCGCGGCGCGGTCCCGGCGAACCCTTCGACCAAGTTTCTCCCCTGAACGATCCGGCGCGGCCGGTGGCCCCAAGCCTGCATTTCTCACCAAGTGCCGAGGCGAAGTGCGTGAGAGGGCCGTCAGTACGAGACGCGGACCGCTTGGCGCCCATTTCTTAAGCAAAGAGGCGTACTTGAACAGTACGGTGAGCACCCCGAGCAAGCGCAACGAAGTAATGGCGGGCCTATCATGTGCTTCGAACCCTCTTCGGCCCGTCCGCCCCAACCCGACATTTCTACTTGGCGTTGACATCGCTCTGTCACGACGATGCCCCATCGCAACCCTGTGTTATCATCGACCTTTCGCCGTTTCCCGGTGTCTCATGGGAACAATTCTTCGGCCTGGGAGTGAGTACGTGGCTTTGGACGCATTTGCAACAGAAGCGGTGGCGGACTTTAGGCAAACGGCCGCCGTCGCACCAAGTTCCAAGTTCCTTGTGAAGGGCATGTTGAGGTCGCTGCCCATGGAGAGGGCGATTCGCGTCGTCGAACTCGGTCCCGGGACCGGTGTATTTACGCGTCAACTTCTCAACCAAATGCCCGCCCAGGGCCGTTTGCTCGCCTTCGAGATCAATCAAAAGTTCACCGACTATCTTCACGAGAACTTGCCCGATCCGCGGCTTGAAATCATCACCACATGCGCCGGATCCGCGGGCGACGAGCTCCGGCGGCGGGGGTGGGACCGCGTCGACGTCGTCGTGGCCTCGCTGGGTTTTGGCTTTATGTCGGATGAAAAGGTCCATGAAATCTTCGCCGGCCTAACGCCCTTCATGGATAAGGACAGCGTTCTCTCGCTGTTTCAATACGCGCACCGAATGAAGTACCTCGACGGGCGACTATCGCACTTTGACGTCTCCGATTTGCTCAGCCAACACTTTCGCCGAATCGATCGCCACACGGTTTGGCGCAATCTTCCCCCGGCCTTCGTGTTCAGTTGTCAAGTGTAGCGCCGGCGCCGCCGACCGGAGAATCGCTTCGTCATGGCTTCCGACTCCGACGCTCTGAACGATAGCGTGGCGGAGACGAAACCCTCCTCCGACCCCCAACCAAGTTCGTCGAAACACAGCCCCCTCTCCCCTTGGGCTTGGCTGATTCCCAATTTCACCGTCTTCATATCGAGCCTCTGTATCATGGTCGTCGAGTTGGTCGCCGGCCGCCTGATCGCCCGCCACGTGGGCAACTCGCTCTACACCTGGACTTCGGTCATCGGCATCGTGCTCGCCGGCATTGCCGCCGGTAACTACATCGGAGGCCGCCTGGCCGACCGCTACAAGGCGCGGGAAACCCTGGCTTCGCTGTTTCTGCTTTCCTCGGTCGCCTGTTTACTGATTCCTCTGCTCAACGACCGCGTCGGCTATCTCCCGTTTCTGCGCAGTCAGGAATGGAGCTTGCGCATCGCCCTGCACGTCTTCTTCGTCTTCTTCCCGCCGGCCGCGTTGATGGGGACCATCAGCCCGGTGGCCGCGAAAATGGCGCTGGGCCTGAGCACCCAAACCGGACGCACCGTGGGCAGTGTCTACTCCTGGGGAGCGGTTGGCGGCATCGTCGGTACTTTCCTGACCGGCTATTTCCTGATCGCCGAAATGGGAACCGTGTCGGTAGTGCTCGGCGTTTCGGGCGTTCTGCTGGCCATGGCGTTGTTTTTCGGCGCTCGCAACATGCTGCCCTTTCTTTGGGTCGGCGTTTTCGGAGCCACCCTAGTCGCCCACGCCGGCCCTTGGGACTGGGCACGCCTCATCGGCGAAAGATTAGGCGTGCGCGACCGGGTCGACGAATCCGTCCACTTTCTCACCGAATCGCAGTACTCCTCGATTCTGGTGGAAGACGAACCCGAGATGCCGGGCGTCCGATCGATGACCCTCGATTATCTGGTGCACGCATACGTCTTTATGGACGCGCCCGACGAGTTGATCTACGAATACGAAAAAGTCTATGCCGGCGTCACCGAATTGGCGCTGCGGGACTTTCCCGAGGGCCGCCCTCCACGCGCCCTCATGCTCGGGGGCGGGGGATTCGTCTTTCCCAATTGGATGACCCGCCGTTGGCCGCGGAGCTATGTCGAGGTAGCCGAGATCGATCCCGAGGTGACCCGCGCCGCCTTCGAGGTGTTCGGCCTGCCGCTCAACACGCCGATGAAGATCTTCAACTTGGATGCCCGCAATCACGTCGACGATTTGCTGGAGCGACGGGAGAGCGGCGAGCAGGTTGGGGGCTTCGATCTCGTCTACGGCGACGCCTTCAGCCACTACTCGCCGCCGTTCCATCTCACCACGCACGAGTTCAATGAAAAGGTGAGTCGCCTGATGAGCCCCAACGGCGTCTTCTTGGCGAACGTGATCGACATCTATCGTTCCGGGAAGTTCCTCGGGGCAATGATCAACACCTTCGAACGGACTTTCCCCCACGTTTATGTATTGGGCACGGTCCTCGGAGGCCCCGACGACAACGACCCACGCGACACATTCGTGGTCGTCGGTACCGCCGGCCCCCTCGCTCTCGACGAGATGGGTTTCGATCTCCCCGAGGGCCACCTATTGGAGCCGCGCCATTTGGCCGTTCTCCGAAAACGATCCAACAACCTAGTCCTAACCGACGACTACGCCCCCGTCGACAACCTCATAGCCCCGGTAGTCAGCTCCGCCGAGCGCCGGTAATCCGGCCCCCGAGGCGCAACGGCAAAAGGGCCGGCGCGCCGCCCGATGCGGTCACCGAGGCGATCGACACGGCGGCCGCGTCGAAGGCGACCAACTGCTCGTCAAGACCCAGGACGCGGTCCTGGCCAAGCTCGAAATTTGGGACGACTACGGTTCCCCGGTCGAGCGCGTTCCGGTTACCGACCCGCGATGGTCTTGGAAGGGAAACTGGAAGGACACGACCTCCAATTGGGGTCCCGAACACACCGTGAAGACCAGCGGACGCAAGGGATACGAGGCGACGATCGCATTCGAGGGAATCGGTGCCGTCATCTCGGGCTTTTATCCGCCAACCGGCGGCACGGCCGACATCTTTCTCGACGGCGAGTTGGGTCGAACCGTGGACGTCTACCCCGATGAGCCCGCCCCCAAGGGCTGGGAGTCCGTGTGGCGCGACTACTGTCTCGAGGCCGGCAAACACACGCTGCGCATCGTGGTGCGGGCGAGCCCTACTCGGACTCGAAGGGCAGCGACACTCGAAGGACATCGAAGGGCAGCGACGTTGCACTTACCCAACTAGTTGTGTTTCGATAACCGACTCGTCTTCGCGGGCGGATTCCCGGGCTCGATGCGCCGGCGCCCTTGCCGGGAAACAACTCCGACCGCAATAGTAAAGGACCATGAGCGAGCATCCTGAAATCGTCGTGATCGGCAGTCTTAACGCCGACTTGGTTCAGAGCGTCGACCGGCTGCCCAAGGCGGGCGAAACGATCATCGGCGGCAATCTCGATACCTTCGCCGGAGGCAAGGGTGCCAACCAGGCCTACGCCGCCGGCCGCATGGGGGCGCGCGTCAGCATGATCGGCCAGGTGGGCCGCGACGGCCTCGCGACCTTCTTGCTCGAGAGTTTGCGGGCCGCCGGGGTCAACACCGAGTCGGTGGGCGTTTCGGATTCGCCGACCGGCGCGGCCGTGATCTTTGTTTTGCCCGATGGGGAAAACCTGATCGTCATCGCGCCGGGTGCGAATGCGACCGCCACGCCCGCGGTCGCCGCCGAGAGATTGAGCATTCTCAAGGAAGGCGCCTACTTGCTGGCCCAATTGGAAATTCCAATCGAATCGGTTGAGAAATCGCTGACGGTCGCCAAGGCGCGGGGGGCGACAACGATCCTCGATCCGGCGCCGGCCCGCTCGCTTTCTCCCGAGCTGCTGCGCCAAGTCGATTTTCTCACGCCGAATGAAACGGAAATCGCGACCCTCTTGGGTGAGGCCGCTTTCTCGGTGGACGACGATTCCGCCATGGAACTCGCGGCCGGTCGACTACTCGGGCTTGGGCCCAAGACGGTAGTGCTGAAGCTGGGAGCCCGAGGTTGTCTGATCGCCGGCGTGCACGGCGGTCACCGGGTCCCCGGGTTCAAAGTCGACGCCGTGGATACGACCGCCGCCGGAGACGTATTCAACGCCGCCTTTGCCGCGGCGTTGGCCGAGAGTCTGACGGTTCCCCTCGCGGCGAGATTCGCCAACGCGGCGGCGGCCCTGTCGGTCACTCGACCCGGGGCGCAAAATTCGGTCCCTTCACGCGCGGAAGTAGATCAGTTTCTGAGTGAAGTCGAAGCTTGAGTTCGGCGAAAACTGGAATTTGGAGAGGTGCGAAATGTTTGTCGTCGAAAGCTTGGACGACACCGATATCGAATTCGTCACTCTGCACGCCGTCGAGAAATACGGCCGTTCTGTGCGACAAACACCAACTCTAACCCTGAGTGGCGTCGCCGGCATCCCCGGTTGCGACCGGCTCTCGGGCCGGTCCAAAGCCCCCAATGGAGACGGTTTCTGCTCGTCCTGCCCACTCGCTCGATGAGCTATTCTTAATGTTTTGAGAATGACACGCGCCCGCTTTGCGCCCTCGCCCACCGGTTACCTTCATATAGGGGGCGCTCGAACATTCATCTTTAATTGGCTTCATGCTCGCCGTCAGGGCGGTGTCGTCGTTCTCCGCATCGACGATACTGACGTCGAACGGAACACCCAGACCTCTCTCGATTCCATCCAAGAAGGTCTCCAATGGCTCGAACTGGGCTGGGACGAGTTCTACCGTCAATCCGAACGCCTCGATCTCCATCGCCGGGCCGCCTGGGCTATTTTCGAAAAGGGGCTCGCCTATCGCGACTTCACGCCCGCCTCCGCGGCGCTTGACAATCCGAGCCGAGGATGGCTTTTCAATCCGGGCATGCGCGAGCTCACCCGCGAGCAGAGCGATCGCCGCGCCGACGCGGGCGAACCCTTCGTCCTACGCTTCCGAGTGCCGCGCGACTCACGCCCCGAGGTTGTTGTATCCGATTTCGTCTACGGGACCGTGCGCAAGGCTACCGGCGACCTCGAAGATTTCGCGCTGCTGCGCTCGACCGGCATGCCGACCTATCACATGGCCTCCTGCGCCGACGATGCCGATCTGCGCATCACCGACATCCTGCGCGGCCAAGAACACCTCGCGAACACGTTCAAACACGTGCTGATCTTCGAAGCGCTTGGCGTCGACGCGCCGCTGATGGCTCACCTGCCGCTGTTGATGGCGCCCGACGGCGCAAAGCTATCCAAACGCATCCACGGCCCGGTGGTTAGCGTTACAACATATCGCGACACCGGTTTCCTGCCGCATGCGTTCGTGAATTTCCTTTCCCTGCTGGGGTGGTCGCCAAAGAATGACCGCGAGAAGATGTCGCGCCACGAGCTTGTCGAGCTGTTCTCGCTCGACGGCATCAACCGCGCCAACGCAATCATCAACTTCAGCGACGAGGAACCGTTCGATCCCAAGGCCGTGTGGCTGAATGCCGAGCATATCCGGGCGCTCGATGTCGATGACCTCGCGCGGCAATTGATGCCCTACGCCCAACAAGCCGGGTTTACGAATGCCGTGCCGGAAAAGCTTCGCGCCATAACTCCGCTGATCCGGGAGCGAATCCGTTTTTTGAGCGATGTGGGCACTGTCGCCGATTTCTTCTTCACCCAGCCGCGGTCTTACGAGCCCGCCGAATTGATCCCCAAAAAGGGGGATGCCGCCTTGGCCGCGCGGGCGCTCCGTAAGGCGAAGGAAGTGCTGTCGACGGTATCCGCCTTCGATCACGCAACCCTCGAGATAGCGCTTCGCGCCGCTGCCGCCGACCTGGGCGTGAAGGCGGGACAGATGTTCCAGCCCGTTCGCGTCGCGGTGTGCGGGCGCAAGAATGCACCGCCGCTTTTCGAAACCCTCGAGGTGCTCGGCCGTGACACCGTGCTGACCCGTCTCGAGTTTGCTTTAGGAATTGTCTAATGAAGGACGCCGATTTACCCCGTTCGAATTTCATTCGTGATTGGATTCGGTCCGACACCGAGAGCGGGAAACATGGCGGACGTGTGCACACCCGCTTTCCACCCGAACCTAATGGCTACTTACACGTCGGCCACGCCAAGAGCATCACGGTCAACTTCGGCCTCGCCGAGGAGTTCGGCGGCAAGTGCAATTTGCGCTTCGACGACACCAATCCCACCAAGGAAGAGTCCGAGTACGTAGAGTCGATCATCGAAGACGTGAGATGGTTGGGCGGCGATTTCGGCGACCGGCCCTTCTATGCATCCGACTGCTTCCAGCAGTTGTACGATTGGGCCGTCGACCTTGTCGAAAAGGGCAAGGCCTATGTTTGCGACTTGAGCGGCGACCAGGTGCGAGAGACGCGCGGCACGCTGACCGAAGCGGGAAAGAACAGTCCTTATCGGGAGAGAAGCGTCGAGGAGAATCTGGACCTGTTCGCGCGCATGAAAGACAGCGAGTTTCCCGACGGCTCGCGCACCCTGCGCGCCAAGATCGACATGGCCTCGCCGAATCTCAACATGCGGGATCCCGTCATGTACCGCATCCTGCACGCCGAGCATCATCGCACCGGCAATCGTTGGTGCATTTATCCCATGTACGACTGGACGCACGGTCAATGCGACTCCATCGAGGGCGTCACCCACTCGATATGCACCCTCGAGTTTGAAGATCATCGTCCACTCTATGACTGGTATCTCGATCAGCTCGGCGTCTTCCATCCGCAACAGATTGAGTTCGACCGGTTGAACTTGACCTACACGGTAATGAGCAAGCGCCGGCTGCTGCAACTCGTCGAACAGGGCGTAGTGGAAGGCTGGGATGATCCCCGCATGCCCACGATTAGCGGGATGCGCTGGCGCGGCTACTCGCCCGAGGGTTTGCGCAATTTCGCGCGCAATCTCGGCGTGTCGAAGACGAACGGCTTCACGGAATTCGAGAAGCTTGAATACTACATCCGGCAAGATCTGAATCGGACCTCTCCGCGCGTAATGACGGTCTTGCGCCCCCTCAAGCTGGTGTTGACGAACTATCCCGAAGGCCAAGTGGAGCTCATGGAAGCCGTCAACAACCCCGAGGACGCGGATGCGGGCACGCGCTCAGTACCCTTTAGCCGCGAACTCTGGATCGAACAGGATGACTTCCGCGAGGCGCCTCCCAAACGCTACCACCGACTTTATCCCGGGAATGAAGTCCGACTGCGGTATGGCTACATCATCAAATGTCACGATGCCGTGAAAGACCCCGTTACGGGCGAAATCACGGAGATCCACTGCACCTACGATCCCGAGACGCGCAGCGGCCCGCAAACGCGGAAAGTGAAGTCAACCATTCACTGGGTTTCGGCGGCGGAGGCCGTTCCGGTGGAGGTTCGGCTCTACGACAAGCTGTTCAACGTCGAAAATCCCAATGAGTCGCCCGAGGGGGAAGATTTCACGATGTATGTAAACCCGCAATCGCTCGAAGTAGTCGGCGGCAAAGCCGAGCCTTCGCTGACGGATGCCCGGCCCGGCGACCGCTATCAGTTCGAGCGTCTCGGGTATTTCTGCGTGGATAAGTCGTCGACGGCCGAGCGGCTCGTCTTCAATCGTACCGCCGGGCTGCGGGACACCTGGGCGAAGCTTCAGAAGCGATTGCAAGGAGCCCTCGGCGCGCCGGCGCACAATGCGCCTTGCCATCGGGAGTCAGGTATCCGCGCTGTCCACGCGGGTCGTAAAGCGGCAGGCTCGGGGTGCTGAAACAGCCCTCTCACGATGTGAAATAATATGGGCAATCCGGTTTCACCGGAAGTATCTTTAGAAGCCGCGGGAGCAACCGATGTCACATTCCATGGAACAAATCGCGAAAGGTTTTTTTGAGGCCTGTGAGGCCGGCAAGGGTTGGGGGGCGTGCGCGCCCTACTGCAAGCCGGACGCTTCATTCTCGGCTCAGGCCGAGCCTCTGGCCGGAGTCACGACTCTTGAGGCCTACGCCGATTGGATGAAGGCGTTGGTCGGGTTTATGCCCGACGCCGGCTACGACCTCAAGTCGTGGGCCGTTGACACCGAGCGCAACAACGTTTCGGCCTACGCGGTTTTCTCGGCGACCCATACAGGCGAGGGCGGACCGTGTCCGCCTACCGGAAAGAGCACCAAGGCCGACTACGTGTATGTAATGTTCTTCGAGGGCGACAAGATCAATCACATGACGAAGATCTGGCACTCGGGGATTACAATGCGGGAGCTTGGCTGGGCGTAGCGCTACCTCGGCAAACTAGTGCTAAGACCGCGTGGAGAGACGTTTCCCCGACCTTGTTGAGAAGGCTTCGACCCGCCCATTGCTTGAGGAAACCACCGCCAACCCGAGCCGCATCGCCACGCGATGCGGTCACTCAAGATTTCGGAGTACCATAAACCTTGTTGGTGAAGCCGAACCGGCTGGTCTAGGTCGGCGCAACCTTCGAGCGCGGTGCCCTATGACTTCAAAGACTTCTCGGTTTGGATTCCGAGCCACTTGCACCCTTGCTTTGCTTTCGCTGTTAGGGGTAGCGTGGACCACTCGTTCCAAGCAGGCCCTGGCGGCGGCCGGCGCTCCAACGGCGCTCGAAACATCCTTCGCGCTACGCGCCAAGCCGTTCTTGGAACAAAACTGCATCCAGTGCCATAACGTTGACACGGCCATGTCGGGGATTCGATTTGACCAGCTTGACGCGACGATCGAGGATCGGCATCTTCGCCTGTGGGAAGCCGTACGGAGAAAGGTCGGCGATGAGACGATGCCGCCAAAAGGCGCGCCACAGCCGACCGGCGCCCACCGTCAGGCGATGGTCGAGTGGATCACGCAAGCACTGCACGCCGCCCGCTCGAGGCCAGTGCCAAAGAACGGCATCGTGCGGCGTCTGACGGTCTCACAGTACGGCAATACTCTCCGCGAATTGTTGCTGCTCGACGCCGACCTGACGGCCGCGCTTCCACCCGACGCCGTTTCCAAAGACGGGTTCGTAAATAATGCGGAAACGTTGGAACTGTCGCCGCTGCTGATGGAAGCTTACTTTGACATCGCCGAAGAGGCGCTCGGCCGGGCCATCGTCAATCCGGACTCGAAGCCCACGATCCAGAACTTCCGGGTTGATCTGGGCGCGTCCATCAATCCCAAACCGCTCCCGGGCAAGCTGATTCTCGGCGCCAACAACCTCCTGTTGGATAACCAAGATTTCCTGGTCAAGCAACTCACGCCCGGCAAGGCGTTCTCGTTCGAACCGTTCCGAATGCGGACCAAATATCGCTTCATCGAAGGCTACAAGGGCAACTCGACAGTCCGCGACTGGAGAGACTTCGACAGCATTTATCACTCCGTTTTTGCCTGCATGCGCGGCAACCCCGGCTATCCCAAGGGGCACGCTTACAGCACGATTCCGGACGGTCTGTTGCTGAGGCCGGCCATTTCAACCAACGAGATTTTCGAGGAAGACGACACCTACGGCCCAAAGGCAAACTTCAAAATCTCGCTTCGCGAATTGCCCGAGTACGGGCGCTTTCGGATCACCGTCACGGCGGCGAAGTATAACGACGGGCTGCTGCTCGATCCGGGCGATGCCGCCCGGGGGACCGCCGGCGCGGATGCCGTTGTTATCCGCGATCCAACATCGCAACATTCCGTCACGATCGAAAAGGCCGGCATTTATCAAATCGACATCCACGAGGCGGCGCGCAACGAGCCGCCCGCCGCGGACTCGACGCGGCTCGGCGACGGGCCGGCCGGATCGTGGTCTTTCGACAACGAAACAAAGGACAACCTAGAGGGCCCCGCACAGCGTGTCGATTCACCCTTCGGCAAGGCTGTGTCGCTCAGCGGTGATTACGGCTCGCTGATCATCCCTCGCGGCAATGCCATGAATGTTGCCGACGACGATTTCACCGTGGCGGCTTGGATCCACCCGAAGCAGCTGAAAGCAGCGGGGATCGTTGCTCTCGGTGGATATGAGTGGACGCACGGCTGGTACCTGGAAATGGCCGGCGGTAAAGGTGATTTCCGGATACAAACAGCCGGCCCCGGCAACCAACCCAACGGTAGTGTGACTTCCCCGCCGGGAGTCATTCGCGCCGGCGCCTGGCAGCATGTTGCGGCCGTTGTGAGACGGAACGGCGAAACGCGCCTCTACGTAAACGGCTACGCCGTCGCGAAAGGGGAGATTGGTGCGGCGAACCTCGACAACCCGGAGATCGACCTTCACGTTGGCAGCGTACCCGACGGCCCGCGGTTCCAGGGCGAGTTGGATGAAGTGCGCCTCTACACCCGAGCCCTCGACGAAGCCGAGGTCCAAGCGTTGGTGGAACCGGGACGGGAATTCGCTCAGCCGCCTCCCGAAAAGCCCCAAGACGTGACGCTGACCCTGGGCGGTCGGCAATTCTCAGGCGCGTTGGAGCAGCCCGCGTTCCTGGCGGTAAGGCTTGAGGCTGGGACGCTTAGCGTCAACGCGCAACACGCCGGCGTGAAGCAGTTGGACCGGGTCGTTCTGACTCCGCTCCCCGCCGAGCACGAGGCCTCGCGACGTTTTGCCGCTTTTGAGAAGCGTTTGCCGCGAGTAGGCGTGCATTTGGGGCTTCGCCGCGATTGCGGCAGCACGTCCGCTCCGGTCGGGCCCCCTCAAACCGTGGCGAGCGACAAGCTCACGCGCTTTGTGTTTGAAGGCGCTATTAGGGATTTCCCCAGCCCGGATGTCGAAAAGGACAATGTCAACTATCTAGCGGGTATTCGCGAAATCGGCGTCCGTAGCGAGTACACCGACGGTCGCGACATGCCGCGCCTGCTGATCCGGTCGGTGGAATTCGAGGGACCGTTCTACGAGCAATGGCCGCCGCCGTCCCATCAAAACATCTTCGTCGACTCTGACCGCGGATACGACGGATCGGCCTACGGGCGCGAGATCGTCCGCGAATTTGCAACCCGCGCCTACCGCCGACCCGTCACCGCCGCGGAAGAGGCCGCGCTGATGGCGGTCTTCCGGCAATCACTCGACGCCGGAGGCGGTTTTCAGAGAAGTGTCAAAGACGCCCTGCAAGTCGTTTTGACGTCGCCGCAATTCTTGTTTTTGGTTGAAGCGAGCAGCACTCCCGAACCCGAGCCAATCGACGGCCGCGAGCTGGCTTCCAAGCTCTCGTACTTCCTGTGGAACGGGCCGCCGGATCACACAACCTTGCGGTTGGCCGCTAGCGACGCGCTGCGAAGGCAATTGGACTCGGAAGTCGGGCGCATGATCGAGGACCCGCGTTTCTCCAATTTCACCGAGGAATTCACATCCCAATGGCTGAACTTGGACAAGTTCGATGTGCTCGAACCCGACCGTGACCGGTTTCCAAGGCTTACGCGCGACACCCGCGCCCAGCTGCGTCGGGAGCCGGTCGAGTTTGTCCGGTATTTGATCCGAAAGAACCTCCCCGCGCGGAATCTAGTGCAGTCCGATTTCGTCGTGGCGAATGAAGTCGTCGCCGGCTACTACGACTTGGGAGACAAGACCGAGAGCGGTTTCGAGTTTGTACCCATTCACCACGGCCGACCCGAGCTCGGGGGCGTGCTCACTCAGGCCGCGATCATGGCGGGGCTCTCCGACGGCCGGGAATCGAACCCCGTGAAGCGCGGGGCCTGGCTGGCTCGGAAGATCATCGCCGAGCCGCCCGATGACCCTCCACCCAACGTGCCGGATCTAGAGGCGGATACGGAAGGGCTGTCGCTTCGCCGACGGCTCGAGCAGCACCGCGATCAGCCGGGCTGCAGGCAGTGTCACACCAAGATCGACCCGTGGGGAGTGGCGCTCGAGGAGTTCGACGCCGGAGGCCGCCTAAAGAAGCACCCGGCGGACGCGCGGGCCACCTTGCCCGACAACACCGAGGTGTCGGGCATCAACGATCTCAAGCGTTATCTCGCTCAAGATCGCATCGATCAGGTGGCCTTCAGCGTTCTCAAACACCTCTTTACCTATGCGAACGGCCGCAACCTGACGTACAATGAACTCACCCACTTGAAAGAGGGTGGGCTGGAATTGCGGGCCGGCGGCTACCGTATGCAAGACATGATCCGGTATGTCGTCAACAGCGACCTGTTCCTGGAGAAGTAGCGGAGAAGTAGCGAATACGAGCAATAATAGGAAACAAAGACCGATGAGAACTCCCGTGAAGATTGATCGCCGCGCTTTCCTTCAGGGTATCGGAGGAGCCGCGCTGGCTTTGCCCGTCCTCGACGCGATGGGCGCGGAGGTCACCGACCAGGCTCCTCGCCGCTTCTGCGCGCTCTACACCGCGAACGGCATGTCACTCCCGAGGACTGAGCACAGCCTCGACGAGTGGAGTTGGTTTCCCACCGCCGAGAACGACGGCGAGTTCGTCTTTGGCAAGTCGACCGAGCCGCTGAGTCCCTTCCGGAAAAAGCTTAGCTTTCTGGGCGGACTCTATCATCCGAGCGGTCGAAAGGCCGATCCGCATACTTGCTCGGACATGTGGCTCACCGGCGCCCCGCTGCACAATCCAACGCGAGCAACCTACAACTCCGTGGCACTCGACCAGGTCGTGGCGCGGCACACCAAGCAGTATTGCCGGCAACCTTCGTTAGTGCTGTCGATCGACGCCGGCACGGGATTTCTCTCGCGGACGGGTACGATCTCCTACAACCTGGAAGGTAGGCCTATTCCGGCGGAAAACAACCCCCGTCGCGTGTTCAACCGTTTGTTTCGCGGCGACCGGGCGTCGCTGCAAGCGCAACGCGACAAGCTGCAGGGCCGCATCAAGTTAGTGGACGCCGTGGCCGGCAGTGCGCGCTTACTGGATCAACAACTAGGCAAATCCGACCGCGACCGGATGGATCAATACCTGACTTCACTCAATGAACTGGAATCGCGGTTGATCGCCTCCGAACGCTGGATCGACATTCCGCTCAAAAAGCAGGATTATTCAGATCTCAATCTCGACGCAACCTCCGAGGGCGAGCCGGCCGATTACTACCGCGCGATGTTCGACCTGATCGCTTTGGCATTCGACGCGGACATCACTCGCTCGGTTGCGTTCATGCTCAACCGCGAAGACGGCATGGGCATCAGCGATACCTTCCCGCTCAAGCTCGGACTCTCCAAGACACATCACAATCTTTCGCATGCGACCGACAAGGACGGGCAGTTTCAGTTTGCCAAGTACGATCTGTTCTTGAGCCGCCGGTTGGCGCACTTCTTCGAGAGACTGGCTGGTTACCAGGATCGCGACGGCAGCGTGCTCGACAACACCATCGTGCTGTACGGAAGCGGCGCGAGCACGACGCACACCCCCCGCAACCTCCCGACTCTGATCGCCGGTGGAACCAACATGGGCCTCGAACATGGGACCTACTGGCGAAACGGCGAGACCCGGATGTCCAACATGTATCTCAGCATTCTGCGATCTCTAGGCATCGAGCAGGAATCGTTCGCGGACAGCACCAGCACCCTCGGCGGTTCAATCTTCACTCGCGTCTAGCTGAGAAGGCTTCGATCCGCCACTGCCGAGGAAACCACAGCCAACCAGAGCCGCCACGCCGTTCCGTCAGAACCAGTTCGGCGCGGCCGGAGGCGGCCCAATCATCAAGAACCGGACGTTCTTCCACGTCTCTTATGAAGGATGGCGCTACCGTCGGGCGCAGCAGCAAGCCTACTTTCACCCGACCGATGGCGAGATTTCAGGTGATTTCTCGAACTCGCTGCTCGATCAGGTCATTTACGACCCGACGACAACGCGCGTCAATCCTTCCGACGCCTCTTCGTTTTTGCGCGACGCTTTCGCGGGAAATCGGGTTCCGCAAAGCAGAATCAGCAACGTCACGCAGAACTACATGAAGAACTACCTCGATCGTCCGAATGTCGTAAACCCGGCATTCAACGTCATCAACAACCGCTCTCTGGCCAGCGATGCCGATACCTTCAACGCGAAGGTCGATCACCGCCAGGGGGACAAGGACAACTTCTGGTTCCGCTACAGCCAACTCAACAACCCGCAGGAAATACCCTCGACGGTGAAGAACGGGCGGCTGTTTGAAAACCGCCCCCGCAACATCGCCGGCGGCTGGGTTCACGTGCTCGGCCCCAATGTCGTCTTCGACACGAAGTTCGGCTGGGTGCGCGAAGCCCTCAAGCAGGACTTGCTTTCCGAAACCGGACTCGACCCGCTTATCCAAGACGGTTGGGTCGGCATCGAGGAGTTCGGCGCGCCGGGTCTGGGCTTCCAGAGCCCCTACGGCGGCTCCGGCATGAGCACGCCTCGTCCCGAAACCGACTGGCAGTGGATGTTCAGCGAGGGTGTTACCTGGATCAAGGGCAACCACAACCTCAAGTTCGGCGGAATGTACGTCTGGCAAGAGCGTGACGCTCTCACCACCCAGCACAGCATTCCCTTCAACAACGCCCAGACCGCGGATCCTCTCAATCCCGGCACGAGCGGCAACTCGGTGGCTTCGGCCTTGCTCGGTTTTCCCGCCCAATACACGATCCGCAACCAGAACTACAACATCACCTGACCTACCCTGGGGATCTACGCGCAGGACGAGTGGAGGGTCAACTCCCGTGTCACCGTCAACTTTGGAGTGCGCTATGACACCTACTGGGTCGGTCAGATGAATCGAGGCATGAATAACGGCTTCGATTGGGAGACCGGCAATTGGCTGATCGGCGGCGGCGTTCTTCCCGGCCTTTGCTCGGTCGTGGGTATCGCGCCGTGCATTCCGGGAAGCGGCAACCTGGCCGACGTCCCCGGCGGCGAACACATCATCGTCAGCCCCTACGAGAATCTCTATGATCCCGATCAGGACGGCTTCCAGCCTCGCGTCGGCCTCGCCTGGCGCATCGGCGACAACACCGTGCCGCGCGCCGGTTACGACATCACCTTCGATACTTTCACCGGCGTGATGCAGGGCTCCCAGCAGTCCATCGGGACTTGGCCCGACAAGCAGTTCGCTCAACCGGCCTATAACGCCATCGGTGATCCGCTGACGGACGTTGTCAGGGCCAACCAACTCGGCGGCGCTCCCTTGCCGGATCCCTCGCCGTTCGGCAGCGCGGGCTGGTACGCCAATCCCAAAAGCAAGCCGGCTTATTCCCACCAGTGGAACATCGAGATTCAGCAGCAGATGGCGAACAACCTGACGCTGTCGGCCGCCTACGTCGGCAGCCGCACCCGCCGCCTCGAGCACAACGGGACGGCGAACACGGCGCTGACGTCCGGGGCCGGGTCGCCCGAGGAAGTTCGGTCGCGCAGACCGTTCCCCTATCAGACCACCATGTTCTATGGGAACTTTGACGGCCAAGCCTGGTATGACTCTCTGCAAATGAAACTCAACCGCCGTTTCACCAACGGTTTCCAGGCTCTGGTCTCCTACACCTGGTCGAAGACTCTGGACACCCAAAGCGGCTGGTTCGGCGCCGAAAACGGCATCGGCGGCAGCTCGGCGGTTCAGAACTACTACGACATCCTGGGCAGCAAGGGACCGGCGGGATACAACATCCCCCACTTCCTTTCGATCGCCGCCACAGCGGGGACAATTCGCGGAAGCCCGCGGCCGCTTATCCCGCGCCGTGGAGCTTCGCAAAGACGCCCTGGCCGCCGCCTATTGGCATTACCTGATCGGCAAGACGCTCCGTGAAGAAGGCCGGCCGGAAGAAGCCGCGCAACACTACGAACAGGCCACAAAGCTGCGGCCCGACTACGCCGAGGCCTATCTCGCGCTGGGCTTGGTCCGCAATCTGCTCCGGGAACGGCCGTCGGCCTTGGAAGCGCTGAGAAAGGCCGTCGCCTTGGCTCCCAACCATGCCGAGGCGCGCTATGAGTTGGGCAAGCTGCTGGTGAGTCTGGGCGATGCCGAACAGGCCGTCGAACAGTTGCGCGTGGCCGACCGACTCGCGCCCGGCGGACGTTCCGTCCTATTCGCGTTGCAGCGCGCCCTGCGCCGGATCGATCAAACCGAGCAGGCCGATGAGGTCCAAGCGCGGCTCAAGGAAGTGTTGCGGCGCGACGATCGAGGTCGAGAAACGGCCCTGCTCGCCACCCAACGCGCACTCTATGTTGCGCTGGATCAAGCGGCCGCCGCCAAGAAGCCGCGGCGGCAAACCATTAACGTGGCCGACAAGGACCGCCTCCGCCGCCCCCCCCGCATCCATCAATAGTACCGCCGGGAAGTAGGGTGTTCTCCCACTGGAAGGCGCGCCCCGCGAAAGTTACACTGGCTCCATTGCCTTCCGTGCGCGTGACAAGGTCCCCGATGGAACGAATCGTGCATCACCCCGGACCAATTGACAACTCGCTTCTGGGAATCGATCAAGGGAAGCTCATGACAAAGAAAAATCACCGGATACTCTCTTTCACCGCCTGTCTGATCGGCGGCATCCTAGCCGGACACCAGCTCGCAACAGCATCGACCTTCTTGAAACTTGGGGTCGGTGAACTGACCGAGCGTTCCAAATCAGTCGTGGTCGCTCGCGTGGTCGGCTCCCAAAGCAGCTGGAACCAACGCGGCAGCATGATCTTCACCACGGTTACCTTGGACGTCACGCAGACCATCCACGGCCAAGCCTCCGACCGCATCGAAGTGCGCGTCCCCGGTGGGACCGTGAACGGCTTCACGATGGAAATCGACGGCGCGCCACAATTTCCCGCGGCGGGTCCGGTCGTCACCTTCATTGGCGAATGGCCCGACGGGGCGGCCAAGGTGATCGGATACTTCCAAGGCACCTCCCAACTCACCCCCGGCCCCGGCGGAAGCCAAGTCCTCCGAGGCGGCTCCGGCGAAGGGCTGACGATCCAAGAATTCACCGACCAAGTTCGCCAAGCGGGAGCGAGGTAGCCATGACTAAGAAATCCACAGCCATCCTTTTCTTCCTACTCGCGAGCATCGCGCTGCCGCAAGCCGTTGCCTATGAGTTTCCCAACGTACCGGTTCGCTGGTTCGACGCCGACCTGCCCCCGGCACGTCATCATCTCCAGCGCCGGCATGGCAAGCGTCAGCGACGGAGATAACGGCAAGACGGCGTCCGTCAATGCCCTTTTGGAGTGGAACAACCCGTTGATCGCGGGCGACACCTTGAGTATCCTCACGACGTCGCTTGGCGCCGTTCCCGCCGTGGACGACAACAACAGCTACCTCTCCTTCACCGATCCCGACAACATTTGCTCCGGTAGTTGCCTGGCGGTAGCCCGCTGGAGTTACTGGTCCACGAGCATGACCAACGAGTGCACCGGCGTCGTCTTTCGGAAGACCGCGGACGCGGATATCTACTTCAACGACAGCTATTCCTGGACGACGCAAGGGGAAGACCCCGCCGGCGCGGGTTGCTCCGGCGAGTTTTACCTCGAACCGGTGGTCCGCCATGAAGTCGGCCACCTCATCGGGCTCGGACACTCCGGCGTCGGCTCCGCCGTCATGTACCCGAGCGTAAGCTCCTGCAACGACAAACAGCTCGCCGCGGACGACATCGACGGCCGCGACGCCATCTACAACTGCAACCCCTGCACCTCGACCTGCGGAGACAGCACCGTCGAATGCGCCGAAGTGTGCGAATCGGGAATGCTGGGTGGGCAGACCTGCATCGCGCAGGGTTTCGACGGCGGCACATTGGCCTGTAACGCTGAATGCACGGGCTTTGATGTCAGCGGCTGCTTTGGCTGCGGCGACGGAACCTGCGACGCAACCGAGACACCTGTAGTTGCCCCAGCGACTGCGGTCCGTCTTGCGGCGACGGAAGCATCAATTGCGGGGAAGTCTGCGACGGCAACCAGCTCAGCAGCTTGGGTTGCACCGATCTAGGTCTAGGCTTCGTCAGCGGCTCGCTGGGCTGTACGTCGGCATGCGACGCCTACGACACATCCTCTTGCTGCACGGCAAATGAAGACGGGCTGTGCTTTGACGGCCTCGACAACGACTGCGACTTCTTAGCCGACGGCGCCGATTCGGACTGCGCCGGGGTTTGCGCTCCCGCGAACCTGGGCTGCTCGTCCGATTTGGACTGCTGCTCGCTGAAGTGCCGGGGCAAGAGCGGCGCCAAGGTTTGCAAGGGCGGCGGCGACGGTGGTGGTGGTTGCACCGTAACTGAATCGCCGGAAGTTAGTTGTTCCGACGGCATCGACAACGACTGTGACGGCACTGTCGATGGCGCCGATCCCGATTGCGGTGGGACCAGTGAAAAGGGTCCGCGTTGCTCGGATGATTTGGATAACGATCTGGACGGGTTCATCGACTGCCTCGATTCCGATTGCAGCAAGGCAAAGGCCTGCCGCTGACCCGGCAATGACGCGACGCACTTGCCGCGGCGGGATGGAAACATCCCGCCGCGGCGTCGCGAGCTTCGGCCTGTCCCTCTTCCGAAAACATCCGCTCCTAACGCTTTCGGCCCCCCCGACACCCCCGGCGCCCCTTGCGCCGTTGCCCCGCGTGCCCGCTCTTCCAGACGCGTCTGCGGTTTTTTGTCGCCGCGAAACCGCGCACGGCGAAAACCTAACACCCGCATTGGCGTAGAATCAGCAGAGAGCCCCGCGATGCATGATTTAGCCATCCGCGACGGAACCGTCATCGACGGCACGGGAGCGCCGCGCCGCCGCGCCGACCTCGCGATCAACGCCGGTCTGATTACCGCCCTGGAACCCAACGTCGGCGCGGCCCGGCGTGACATCGACGCCGACGGCCTGCTCGTGCTGCCCGGCTGGGTGGATATCCACACCCACTACGACGGGCAGGCGACCTGGGACCCGGCCATGACGCCTTCGTCGTGGCACGGCGTCACAACAACTATCTTCGGTAATTGCGGGGTCGGCTTCGCGCCGGTTCGGCCCGGCGCCGAGGCCTTCCTGATCAACTTGATGGAAGGGGTCGAGGACATTCCCGAAATTGTCCTCTCCGAAGGCGTCGACTTTCGCTGGGAAACGTTCAGCGAATACCTCGATGTGCTCGAGGAAACCGATCGCGTGATGGATGTCGGCACGCAGGTTCCTCACGCGGCGCTCAGGTTCTACGTGATGGGCGATCGAGGCGCGGACCACGGGGCGCGTCCCACCCCGGACGAGATCACGCGCATGGGTGAGCTGCTCGAGCAAGGTCTGGCGGCCGGAGCCTTCGGCTTCACCACCTCCCGAACGCCCAAGCATCGCGCCGCCGACGGTCGACCCACCCCCAGCTTAACCGCCGAGCACCCCGAGCTGGCCGGAATCGCCGCCGCCATGAAGCGCGCCGGCACCGGCCTGATCCAAGTGAACTCCGACTTCGGCCCCGGAGAGTTCCAACTGCTTCGTAAAACGGCGGAACTCGCCGAACGGCCCTTGTCGGTGCTGCTCGTCCAGATGGCCCTTGCTCCCGAACGCTGGGCCGAGACCTTGGCGTCGGTGGACCAAGCCTGCGCCGACGGGCTCGAAGTCACCGCGCAGGTCGGCTCACGACCGATCGGCGTCTTGTTGGGGTTACAGGCCTCGCTGCATCCTTTCGTGAGCCACCCGTTGTGGCTGGAACTCCAGGCGCTCGACCACGAGCAACGCATCGCCCGCTTGACCGCCGAGCCCGAGCTTCGCCGCCGTCTGATCAACGAGCGGCCCGACGACGAACAGACCCGTGAAATGACGGGGACACTAGAGCGCACTTTCGAGCTGGGCGACCCTTTGAACTACGAGCCCGAGTTCTCCCAAAGCATCGCGAATCGAGCTCGGGCGACGAATCGCGACCCCTTCGACCTGGCCCTCGAGTTGCTGCTCGCCGACGGCGGCCGGACGCTGCTTCTCAACACCTTCGAGAACTACTGCGAGGGCGATCTCGACGTTGTTTATCGGATGCTGGTCAATCGAAACACGGTTTGCGGAATCGCCGACGGCGGCGCCCACGTCGGGCTGATCTGCGACTCCGGCGCGCCGACCAGCTTGCTCACCCATTGGGCCCGCGATCGAACGCGCGGTCCTCACCTGCCGCTCGAGTTTCTGGTCTACAAGCAGACCGCGGCGACCGCCCGCACATATGGCCTGCATGACCGCGGTGTGATCGCCCCGGGCTACCGCGCCGACCTCAACCTAATCGATTTCGACGAGCTACATCTGGAGCGGCCCGAAGTGGTGCATGATCTACCGGCCGGCGGCAAGCGCATCGTGCAGCGCTCGATAGGCTACCGCCACACATTCGTCCGCGGAATCGAAGTTGCCCGCGACGGCGAAGATACCCGAGCCCGCCCCGGCCGTTTGCTGCGAGGCCCCCGCTCCGGTCCCAACGGGCGAACGCTGCCCGCGCACCGGCTCACACCGACAGACCTGCCGGGCTGAAGCTCCTTAACGGCGCCGGTTCCCAGTGGGGCAGGTCTCCAGGCCTGCCCATTCCTCAATCCGCCCCAATTGAAGTTTCAGGCTAATAACTCAACCCGCAAGCGCTTCTCGATGGGAATGCCGTCACTTCGACTCATATTCCGCGAAATATTCCCGCGCCGCGCGCATCACTCGCGGAGCAAGCCACAGCGACGACACCATCGTCGGGATCGCCATCAGCGCGAACATGCCGTCGATCAGGCTGATCACCGCGTCAATCGAGGCCGCGGCGCCGGCCACGATCGAGGCGACATAGAAATAGTTATAGAGGTGCTGTCGCTCGGCGCCGATCAGGAATCCCAACGACTTCGTCCCGTAATAAGAGAAGGCGAACATTGTGCTCGTGCTGAAAAACACGACGCACATCACCAACAGCCAAGCGCCAATGCCCGGTAGGTTGTATTCGAACGCCTGAGCCGTCAGAGTAACGCCGTCGGCCTCGCCGCTTTGCCACATGCCGGCGCTGAGAATGATCATCGCCGTGGCCGTGCAAACAATCAGCGTATCGACCGCGGGACCGAGCATGGCGACAAGGCCTTCACGGATCGGCTCGTCCGTCTTTGCCGCGCCATGAGCCAATGCCTCGGTGCCGATGCCGGCTTCGTTCGAGAAAGCCGCCCGTCGGATTCCGGTGACCACAACCGCCCCGACCGCGCCACCCAGAACGGCTTTGCCCGTGAAGGCATCGCTGATGATGGTCGCGAAATAGCTCGGGACGTCGCTCCAGTTAGCAAGCAAGATCCACACCGCCGCCGCAAGATAGAGCGCGACCATCAGAGGCACAACCCGCGAGGCAACGCTCGCGATTCGGTGGATCCCGCCGAAGATGACCAGCGAAACGACCGCCGCGATCCCGAGGCCGCAAACAAAATTAAAGGTCGTCGGGTCGGCGGCATTCGCGAGGCCCGCGGCGGGCGCCGCGATGTCACGCAAAATCTGCACCAGTTGATTGACCTGGAAGATCGGCGCGGCCCCGATCATACACGCGACGCAAAAGAACTGCCCCAAAGGACGCCACTTCTCCCCAAGTCCGTTAACGACCACATACATCGGCCCGCCCTGAAGATCTCCCCGGCTGTCGGGCCCGCGGTACATGATCGCCAGCGAGCAGGTGAAGAACTTGGTCGCGATGCCGACCACGGCGCTGACCCACATCCAAAACACCGCGCCCGGTCCCCCCGTCTGAATCGCAACGGCCACGCCGCCGATATTGCCCACGCCGATGGTTCCGGCGAGTGCGCTCGAAAGCGCTTGAAAGTGGGTGACGTCGCCCGCGTCATCGGGGTTGTCGAATTTGCCGCGAACAATGTCGATCGCGTGCCGGAAATAGCGGAACGGCAAGAACCGCGAGTAGACGAGAAAGAAGCACCCGCCTCCGAGCAGCAGCGCCAACAGCCACGGCCCCCAGGCGTAATCGGCGAAAGCGATCAGAAAGTCTTCGAGCAACCGCATGAGGCCAACGGGAAAGCTCCAGTCTACGGCAGCAAGGGCCTGAATGTGCGCCAAGCCCGCGTTCGGGTACGCGATTCGCCTCCAAGCGGAGCGCACACCTCGCAGTTCCCAGTCCACAGTGGGGCAGGTCTGCAGGCCTGCCCAGCCGCCGTCCCGCCCCGCGAGGGACACCTTGGGCTTGTGATTGTTGAGTCGTTGGCCGGCGGTGGTGGGTCGTCGGCACCGGTTGGTTGCCGGTTGGTTAGCAGGTGAGTCGTTGGTTCCTGTCTTTGCGTCTCCTTGGCGTAGTAGTCAAGTTTGTGGGGGCTTTTCGGGGCCGGGGTTACCTGAGGCCGGCCCGGATAGCGGGATCGGTGGTTGCCGGTTGCGGCTCGTACTGCGTTGTTGTATAAGAGGTTAGGTTGGTCTTGGGTTCGTTTTGTATTTTTTGACTTTGGGGAGTTGCGAGCCTACCCTTTTTGGCTGCCCTGGGGTTCTTTTGCGGCTCGCCGGCCAGGTCTGGAGACCTGGCCCACTGGGCTTGGCCGCGGAAGCCTATTGGGGATGGATGGGGGGCTGCCGGCTCTTCGTCGGGGAAGTAGTACTCGGGAACCGGGGTGGTGGCGTTGGCTTGGTTGTTTTTGGCTTCGAAGGCTTCGCGGAGTTGGCGCTCTTCGCGGCGGATGTCGATCATTAGCTCGACGCCGCGGAAAAAACGGCGGCTGAGATGGCCGTCGTAGCGGGCTAGATTGTTGAGGAGTTTTGTTCTTGTGAGCATGGCCCAGCCTAGGATCTTGGTTTGGGCTTCGCGGTCTTCGGGCATGGGGCCGGTGTCGTTGTCGATGCGACGGGAGTTTTCGATGCCGGCGGCGATGACGGCGGTTTCGATGCGGGAGAGCCGTTGCATTCTCCAGGAGACGTCGGCGATTTGGCGGACGATTTCCTTTTCGACACGGTTTCTGGGGAGATAGGTGTCCTCGAAGGAAGTGAGATGTTGATCGAAGTCGGCGGGGTCTTCGCCGGGTAAGACGGCGTCGTTTGCCAGCAGGCCGTGTTTGAGAGCGTTTTGGGATGAGCGGGTTTTTCCGCTGTCGGTTTTGGGGCCGGTTGATTTCTTGGCGTTTTCGCGATTGGCGCGAATTTTTTCTGTCGTAGACATGCGATTTCTCCTGGGGCTTGTTGCCCGGTCATAGGATACGTTGGGGTTGTGGGTTTCGCGGGGGTTGGTTTTTCTAAGTTGTTGATATGGAAGACGTAGTTTTTTTGGAACGGACGTGATGGGTTTTGTGTGGCGTTGGCCGTTGGCCGTTAGCCGTGAACCGTGAACCGAGGGGGAGGGGACCGGCCGCTTGGCGGCCGGTCTTTTTGGACCCGCCCCAGGCCCCCGAACGACCGCGAGAGCGGTCGTTCGCCCGGGGGAGGGGCAGGGATTGGTTTGGTGGGGTTCCCTGGGCTGGCGCCCAGGGCCGGTATTAATCACGGGGGTTCGAGTACAGGCACACGGCGCGGTGGGCGGGTGGCTGGGCAGGCCTGGAGACCTGCCCCACTGGGAACCGCAGGGAGTTTGGATGTCAATGGAGAAGGTCGAGAGACAAGCTGAGAGCTTGTCTCGACCGTGGGCTGGGACCGGCAAGAGTGCCGGTCGCTACCGGGGATGCGCGCGTAGGCGACCCCCTTTTGCGCCGCCCCGCCCGGCTGCGCTACTCTGCGAATCATGTCCGAACCCTCGCTGCAAATCGCCTACGCTCCCAACAGCATCTGCTTCGGTTGCGGGCCGGCTGATCGCCAAGGTCTGCGTATCGAAAGCTACGTCCGTGAGGCCGAGGTGATCGCGGATTGGGCGCCCCAACCCCACCATCACGCCTTTCCCGGCGTACTCCGCGGCGGCATCATCGGCGCTCTGCTCGACTGCCACTCTAACTGGACCGCCGCTTGGGAGCTGATGCGCCGCGCCGGGGCCGAAACTCCCTCTTGCACGGTCACGGCCGAATACGCCGTGAAATTGCTGCGCCCCACTCCCATCGATCGTGCCTTGCGACTCGTCGCGAAAGCCGTCGAGATCAAGGATGACCTCGCGCGTATCGAGGCGCGGCTTTTCTCGGGTGACAAAGCCTGCGCCACCTGCGAAGGCACGTTTGTCGCGGTGAAGCCCGGTCACCCCGCCTATCATCAATGGGGCTAAACGGAAGCGAGATGAACAGTGCCGGGCAGGGAAGCGTCCCCGCCCGAGTATGACTTAGTTCCAAGCGGCGTAAGGGGTTTTCTGTATAGTGTTCAACCCAATATTCTGATAACATCGTATGGGGACGGAGGTCTCGATGAGATTACTGACGACACTCACGGCGATTGTGGCTTTATTGGCTGCTCCGGCATGGGTCGAGGCGCAAGCTATCGTCGGCTATGGAATCAACGTCGCGCGAGCCGGCGCGGTGGGTGTAGGCACCGGCGCCGGCGTGGGGGGTATCTTTTCTACCCTCAAGGGAACGACCGACTCGGCCGGCAAAGCCGGCGGCACGGTGAATGTGTCATCGCGGAACAGGCCGGAATTTGAAGAGGACGACCTAGAGCCGAAGACCGTCATTAAGCTGCCTAAGCGTGATCAGGCCAAGCTGTCGACGGGTTCGAGCCGACGGACGATCAAGGGTGGAGTTGTGATCTCGGGAGTCCCGGCTTCAAACGCCCGGACCTCGAGCGGGACGACGGTGCGGGTGCACGGAGCGAGCGGTAACAATGTCGGCGGCGCCGCCCAGGAACGGGTGCAATGGGATGTTGGCGACTCCGGCGGACGGCGTTCAGCGGCGGTTCGCGGAGCTCCGCGAGCGGCTCCTCAGCCGGTAAGACAGGCGTCCAGGGATAAGAGTCAAGATAGGCAGGCGAAGACCGAAGGCGCGCCGGCAACGGCGGCATCGGATTCAAAACCGGAGCCAAGCGACCAAGACGCCGCCGGATCACAGCCCGCCGCGGAGACCGCTGCCTCGGACTCGCCGGGTGCGGCGACTGTGATGGGTCCGACGCGGATCATCGCCGCTCCGCTACTGGCCGGCGGCACGGTCGCCGACGCGCCTCGGCCGCTCGACGAAGAAGCCGCGGACGACGACCTTGAGATCGAGATCGAGTTGGGAGAAGATGTCGCGGCGGTGATCGAGCGATTCGGCCACCCCTCGATGGTTCTCAAGGGCATCTTCGGGCAAGACTACACCGAGAAGTACACCTTCCGCACCAAGCAGGGCCGCAAGATCGTGGTGCTCGCGCTGAACGGCAAAGTCACCGCGATCACTTCCGAGCCTCTCCGCTTGGCGGCGCGCCGATAGCGGCTGTCCCACAGCCTCGTCTGCATCCTTCGGCCCGCCGGTCTTCGATCGGCGGGCCGTTTTGCTTGAGAAGGGCGTCTTGGGCAATATTGGCTACGGGGCCGTCTCGAGTTGCGTGGCCATCCAGCGCACGGCGTTCTCGATGATCCGCAGCGGGTATGGTTCCTTGAAGACCGGGAAGATCTCATGGCCCGGGCGGAAATAGAACACTTTACCCTTTCCGACGTTCCAAAGCATTCCGCCGCGGAACCAACCGCCCTCTTGAAAGTCCTCTCGGAAGATCAATACGTCGGGTTCGGGAACGTGGAAGGGCTCGCCGTACATCTCGGTTTGGGGGATTGTGAAAACGGCGGGGATCCCGTCGGCGATCGGATGATGGGGCGCCATCGTCGTGACGTTGCTGGGCTTGCCGTCGGCGCGAACGCCGGGGAAGACGCAGTTGGGCAGGTCGACGCGAACTTGCTTGACGCCGCCGCCGCCTTTGAAAGCGTAGAAGGCGGGGGTGACCAGCGAATCATAGGTCGGCGGCATACGGCCGGGCGGCTCGATGAATTCGAATTTCGTGTTCTTATCGGCAAAGCGGCGTTTGGCGTCGGCGCGGGTGCGGTCGTACATCGTCTGCATGAAGGGCTCGGCCCAGTGCGCCGAGTGCAGCGGAATATAGGCAAGCGTGCCGGCCTTGACGCGGTCGGCGATCTTACGCGCGGTCGCGACGGAGATCTCGGGGTGCCGCACATGCCCCCACCAGATCAAAACATCGGTGTCGGCGAGAGTGGCGTCGGAAATGCCTTGGTCGGGGTCGTCGAGCCCGAAAGAGCGCACCTTGAGCCCCGGTTTTGATTTCAGATAGGCGGCGATCTCGTTGCCTAGGAAATTGTCGTAGGCCTTGGCTTGTGTCGGTTGGCGTTCGTCCCAGACAGTGACGCGGATGTCACCTGCCTGTGCGCTCGCGGTCAGCATGAGCACAAGAATGGTCAAGGCCGTGATAGCCCGCGGGCGGCGGAAGTAGCTTGTCGGCTGAGTCATGGTTTTCCTTATGGAGTCGTTGAAAAAATCGAATCTCGTAACGGTGTTCGTTCAGCCGAGTGTACAAGCGCGCCGGGTCGAGATGCAATGGTAGGTGCTCGATGCGCGCGCGGCTTCGCGACCCATCTCGTAAGAAGAGAGGCGTACTGGAACAGGACGGTGAAGAGCAAGCGCGACGCGGGCCCTCATCGCGCTTGCCTAAACCTTCGCCCTATCCACGCCGATCAACGGAGTGAGGGTGGAATGTCGAAAAATCTTACGGCGCCCGCCGAACAGAGTGGTTCGTACGATCGCTCTCCCGACGGCGGCTCTGGGAACCAGGACGGAAGAGGTCAACGCCCGGGTCGAAAAAGATACGCTGCCGGTCGTGGCGGGGGACCCGACTCTGCTGACCCAGCTTTACCAGAACCTCATCGAAAACGCTCTGAAATACACCGCCGTGAAGTCCCCGCTGGTGCAACTCACCGCCGAGAAGAGTGGCCGCTTCTGGACGCTCGGGGTACTGGACAACGGCATCGGAGTGGAACCGAAATTCGCGGAACTCATCTTCGAGCCGTTTCGACGCTTGCACGGGCCGGCCGAATTCCAAGGTTCGGGTATCGGATTGACCATCTGCCGCAAGAACGTCGAGCGCATGGGGGGCAAGATTTGGGTGGAGTCCGAACTCGGCAAGGGGTCGCACTTCAAATTCACGTTACCGCCGCCGGACCTTGAGCCGGAGGAGACCTAGCCGGCATGTTTACCTACGCTGACAGACGTCGAAAAGCGGTCGTGTTGTTTGCCGAAAACAACCCCGCCGAGCAGGAATTGGCTCGGCGTGCCCTCGCGGACGGCGTGATCGAATGCGACTTCCGGGTTGTTTCGGACGGTCAGGAGGCCTTGGACTATCTCCGCGGCCGTAACCGCTACGCGGGCCCGAAGCAGGCTCCGCGTCCCGATCTGATCCTGTTGGACTTGAATATGCCGAGGATTGACGGCAGAGAGGTCTTACGGGAGTTGAAAGCCGACTCGGCACTAGCTACGATTCCGGTCATCGTGCTTACCAACTCACGTCAGGACGAGGACGTTTCGCGAAGCTACGAGCTGGGTTGTAATTCGTTCATCAACAAGCCCGTGGAAATCGAAGATTTCATGGACGCGGTCCGCACGCTGAGCCTTTACTGGTTCCAACTCGTGATGCTGCCCCCCCACAAATATTGAGAAAAACCGGCTGCCCGGTCAAGCCGGCAGCGACTCCTAGGCTCGATTCGGCGACCCGTTCTTCAGCGGTCCATTCCTTTCATCCAGTGGGCGCCGCGATCAATCTTATGCCCCACCGTCCCTTTCGAGTGATTTCGAGACGGAATCTCTTGGTCGAGGCGGCTACAATAAGGCATCGTGGCGGGAAAGGCTTGGTCTATGAACACACTGGGACGGGAAGTTCGGTTTGGAGCGCTGTTGACGGGGGGCGTTCTGCTGCTGAGCGTGGCTTGCTCGAAGCCGGAGACGTTTGTGGTGTCGGCGGCTGATGAGCCGAACAAGGTCGTCGCTTTGCTCGACGGCGAACCGATCACCGATGAAGATCTCGACATCAAGGGCGAGTTGATGAAGATCGAACAGGAGGCCTACCAGGTACGCCAAGATGCGCTTGACCGCGTTGTCGCGCTACGGCTGCTCGACAAGGAAGCGGCTAAGAACGGCATGGAGGTTGACGAGTTGCTGGAGGCCGTGGTCGACAGCAAGATCCCCGAGCCAAATCCGGCCGAGGTGAAGGCGTATTACGAGCGGCGCAAGTCGCGGCTGCGGAAACCGTTTGAGGAAGTGCGGGAACAGGTTGCGGCGATGGTACGCAACACCAACCTGAAGCGAGCGCGCCGCGATTATGTAGCTCGGCTTCGTCGGGGTGCCGAGTTGGAACTGCGAATCGCTCCGCCGCGGTTGCCGGTCAATGTCGAGAACTCGCACGGTCGGGGCCCCGAGGACGCGCCGATTACGCTGGTCGAGTTTTCCGATTTTCAGTGCCCTTTCTGTAAACGAGTGCAGCCGACGCTGGAAGAGTTATTCGAGGAATATGACGGGAAACTTCGGTGGGTGTTCAAAGACTTGCCGCTGACGCGGCTTCATCCGGGCGCCGTGCGGGCGGCCGAAGCGGCGCGCTGCGCCGGCGAGCAAGACAAGTTCTGGGAGTATCGCGACGCGCTTTTTGAACTGGGACGGGTGACCGACGATGTGTATACCGGTGTGGCCAAGTCGCTGGAGCTGGATTACGCGGCATGGGAAACGTGCGTGGACTCGGGTAAATACGTCGCGGCCGTTGAATCCGACGGTGAAGAGGCCGCCGGTTTAGGGATCAGTGGTACGCCCGCATTCTTGATCAACGGCATCTTGCTTTCCGGCGCGCAACCGAAAGAATCGTTCACACGAGTCATTGAAGCGGAACTTTCCCGCGCGGGTCAGTGAAGCTTCCGGACACAGCGCGCCCATGCTTCCCTATCAGCACCCGTAAACGATGAGGACATTCCCTATCGTCTCGGTGTTCGCGGTGGCGTTGTCGCTTTCCTGTCACCAACTCAAGACGATCGAGAAGAAGCCGGGAGATCCGGATGCGGTGGTGCGCGGCACCGTCCCGTTTTCGTTGCCGCTCGTTGTGCGGGCGCTTGAGGAGACCCGCGACCGCTTGGAGCGGTACACGCCGCCCGGTTATGTCCCCGAGGCCGAGTATCCGAGCCCGAAGTCTTTCATCACACAGCACGGCAGTCGCGAATTTTCGGCATTCGACGTGCGGCGTCTTGCCGAGAGCGACAACCCATGGTTGCTGCCCTATGTCGCCATGCCGGCGGAGGCACGCCGGCATGATCTGCGCATACAGTGGGTGACGGATGCCTTCTGGCCGGCCGAAGCCTACGTCTACGACGGGAAACCGGCTCCCTTTACGACGGATTTCATCGTTCATGTCGAGGCGGCCGGAGAAGCGACGACGGCGATTGAAATCTTCGAACTACTGCCTAGGATTTGGGTTGGGCGCAAGTACGGCGTGGGGGCGCACGGGCCGGGGAGTTTTCGCGATCATCGCGGCGCGGAGCAGAGCCTCGGGGAGCGAGTCGATTTGTTGGATTTCATCCGAAAGCTCATCGACGAGAGTGAAGCGTCACGGGGAGCCGGCCCGTAGAAAAGGTACAATAGGGCCGGAGCGCGGTCCCCGAACCCAAAATCCAGGCTGTCGACCGCCGTCGATTTTTTCAAGTACGAAAGCAGTTCATCATGAAATCATCTTCAGCATCAATCACTCGCCGCAACATCGTTAAGGCGGCGGCGGTGGTTCCCTTTGCCGCCGTTGCGGGAACGGCCGCCAACTCGGCTTTGAAGGTCGGCTTGATTGGCACGGGGGGGCGCGGGGGTTCGCTGGCGAGTCATCTCGTCAAGGACAAGCGCGCGCGCTTGGTCGCTCTATGCGACGTCTTCGATTCGCAAATCGAAAAGGCCAAGAAGCGCATCTCGATCGAGGACGTGAAGGTCTACAAGGATTACCGCAAACTGCTCGAAAGCGATGTGGACGCGGTGATTATCGCGACGCCGGTGTTTCTGCATCCCGAGCACTTGGAGGCGGCCGTGCAAGCCGGCAAGCATGTCTACGTCGAAAAGCCGGCGGGAGTCGACGTGGCCGGCTGTCGGCGCGTGATGAAGGCGGCGGATTCAGCGCCTCGCCATCTGAATCTGACGTTCGGGTTCCAGCAGCGCTACAGCCCGCTTTATCAAAAGGGCAAGGCGATGATCGAGGAAGCGGGTCCGATTCAGCAGGCGGAAGCCTATTTCCTCAAGAGCCAATGGAACGGCAGCGAACCGATGAGCGAGCGACCGACGACGGAGCTTGAAAAGGTGCGCGAATGGAAGCGCTGGCGGCATCTCTATGGAGGCATCATCGTCGAGACGCACTGCCACTCGATCGACGCGCTGAATTGGTTTCTCGGCGGGCATCCCGATAAAGCCGTGGGCTCGGCCGGGCGCACGCTTTTGAAGACCGGCGACATGAACGATCACATCGCGGTTACTTTCGACTATGCCGACAATGTGCAGGCGACCCTGAACGGATCGAGCATTACGTCGCCGTTTTTCCGGCAGGTTTTTGAACGCTTCCACGGCGCGAAGATGGCGGTGGAAACGGCCCGGCACTATCTCAAGCATTATCCCGGAGAACGGGGCGCCGACCCGGTGGTCGAAAAGCCGCCTCGGAGCATTGACGCCATTTCAGTCGAGGGTTTTGTGACGCGGGTTCTCGAGGGCAAGCCGGAGAACGTCGGCGTTAGAGCCGCCCACAGTACGCTGACGGCGATTCTCGGGCGCATCGCGGCGGACGAGCGCCGTGAAGTGACCTGGGAAGAGATGATGAAGTCGGCGTAGGGGTGGTTGGCGGTTGGCGTTCGATCAAATCGCTTGGTCTTGAACGATGCGGGTCGGGCGGCTTGACCCCTCACTTTCGTTCGGGGCTCTGTTTCCACACATGAAACCTCGACCGGAACCCGTGGATGAATCGCGCTTGGTCGAGTTGGCCCTCGGGGTCATCGAACGCGCGCCGTTTCCAATGCTGGCCACGGTCGACGGGGACCGACCGCGGCTGCGGCCGGTTTCGCCGGTTCATAGCGACGGCTTTACGATCTACGTCGCATCCTTAAGAAGCTCGAATAAGACGGCGGAAATCGAGGCTTCGCCGCATGTCGAATTGGCGTACTTGGATGAAGGGCACGATCAGGTTCGCATCACCGGGAGCGCGGAGTTGGTGACCGATGTCGCGACCCGGCAAAGCATTTGGGACGAGAATCCATTGCTGCGGCAGTTTCTGGGGACGATCGACAACCCCGAATTCATTCTGTACCGCGTGGTCCCCGAGCGCGTTCGGTTCATGCGCGAGTGGGCGTTGGAGTATTTTGAAGTGCCTATCGAAGATCTTGCGTCGCGCGATTCCACGAGCTGACCGCCGGGCGCTTTGGGGCTTGTCCCGTCGCGGCTCTGTCGTGGCCGGGCGTGAATTCAGGGGCGGTGCTACTTGATCTCCGAGTCGTTGGCGGAGGCGGACTCGTTGCCGACGTGTTGCCGGATCAAGTTCGAGTGGTCGGTGTAGAAAGAGCGGTTGCCGGTCACTTCATAAACTTGCGGATCGGCGTTGATGGTATAGCCACTGGGGGTGCCGACCATCGTGAAGACGTACCCGGATTTGAGGCCCATCGAGAGGTCTTCGCCGATGAGGTCGCTCGATGCGGCCGTCGCGGCGGCGTTGCCGGCGGGCGGGCCGAGCTCCATCAGCGTTTGCGCGAAGCGTCCATAGGTCGAGAAATACTGCACCTGCGATGTGTTGAGCGTTTGGAGGGTGCGAATGGCCGCCATCTCGTAGGCGGATCGGCGAGCTTGGGTGAGCTTGGGAATCGCGACGGCGGCGATGATCATAATGATCGCGATCACGATCAGCAGTTCAATGATCGTAAAGCCGTTTTGGCGTCGTCGTCTCATGGTGATTCTCTTGCAGTCGCGTCTCGACGCGGAAAGACGTACTCCCGGCGGAGACCCTCTATTATATCGACGCGCCCGTGGGGGAAAGAGTGCAGGGAAATTCTCGGTGGACGCGAAAGATTTCTCCCGGCGCCCGTTACGGCAAATGGGGACCGGGGGTCTTGTGTTACCCTGCGAGCCGGTTGCGGCGAGACCCCGCTGCTCAAGACCGCGCCGACGAGGAGTACTCATGACAACGCTACAAACCACCACGCTGATTTTGACGCTCGCGGCTTTTGGCTGCGGCGGCGGCCCGGCTGAATCAGGCAACGGCGGCGGCGCGGGCGCGAGCGAGTCAAAGACACACGATTTTGAAGAGGTCGCCCCCGGCGTCTTTTTCGCCAAGGGTAAGGGCCCCGTGAATGTGGGCAGCAACGCCATGGTGGTCGTCAATGAAGACGACGTGCTTGTTGTCGATTCGCATATCACGCCCGATGCCGCGCGCGAGTTGATCAGTTCGGTTGCGACACTCACCGACAAGCCGATCCACTATCTCGTCAACACTCATTTCCATTTCGATCATGCGCACGGCAATCAGTCGTTCCCCGGGGGCGTCGAGATTATCGGTCATGAGTACTCTCGCGAACGATTGCTGGGCGAGGTGCTGCAAAGCCAAACGTATCTCGTGATCGGCGGCGAGGAATATCAGAAGACCCAGATCGCGGCGCTCGAACAGCAGGTCGCGGCGGCGTCGGGCTCCGAAAAGGAATCGTTGGAAGGTCAGCTCGCGACTCTCAAGCGGCACACCAAGGCGTTAGGCGAGGTTGTGCCGACGCCGCCGAACACGACGTTGGTGAGGAAGTTGACGCTCCATCGCGGCGCCCGCGAAATTCAGATGCACCACCTGGGGCGGGGCCATACCGGAGGCGACGTGGTCGTCTTCTTGCCGGCGGAGAAGATCATCTTCACCGGAGACCTGCTGCCGGCCGGCGCGCCTTACCTGGGCGATTCTTTCACCGAGGACTTCGTCGAGACGCTGGAAAAATTGAAGAGCCTCGAGTTCGATACGATCCTTCCCGGCCACGGCCCGGTTGTTCGCGACCGCGCCCATGTCGATTTCACGCAAGACTACTTGCGGCAATACTGGGAAAGCGTCAAGGCCGCCCACGCCAAGGGACTGTCGATCGACGAAGCCGTCGCCCTAGTGGACTTGGCGGGGTACGAGGATTACGCCGTGGGACAGACTTCTCGGCCGGAGATGCGGAAGCTGGAAATCAGTCGGATGTATCATCTGCTGGACGGCGGGGAATAGGATTCGCGGCGCAAGAGGGCAGGTCTGGAGACCTGCCCCACTGGGGGCCGCGGGAAAGAGGCGGGACGAAACGACATGCAGGTACAGAGAGCCGGACTTGTGTTTTTGATGGCGTTATTCGTAGCGTTGGGGGGCTGCTCGGCGCCGCCGCCCGAAGCCGACGACGGGCCTCGTTTCTCTTTCCGTGAACAAGTGATCGAACCGGAACTCGGCATTGGTTACGGCGTGGTCATTGCCGATGTGAACGCCGATTCGCAACCCGATGTTGTCGCGATCAACGAGACACAGGTGATGTGGTTCGAAAATCCGAGCTGGCAAAAGCATGTGGTCAGCGAGGGCGTTTCGATGCCAGACAATGTCTGCCTCGCCGCCCATGATGTTGACGGCGATGGGCGGCTCGACATCGCTCTCGGCGCCGACTGGCAGCCGCGCAACACCGAGGGTGGAGGGACGATCCAATGGGTGCGGCAAGGCGATGATCCGACCGGCGCGTGGAGTTTCCATGCGATCGGCGCCGAGCCGACGACGCACCGCATGCGTTGGGGCGATGTGGATGGCGACGGCGCTCGCGAGTTGCTCGTCGCGCCGCTGCAAGGCCGCGGCACGTCGCCGCCGGCGTGGTGGGAAGGCGCGGGGGCGCGAATGCTCGTGCTTCGTCCTCCGGAAGATGCGACCAAGCCCGATTGGCGCGAGGAAGTCGCCGATGACACCATCCACATAATGCACAATTTCTGGGTCACGAATTTCGACGCGGACCCGGCTGACGAATTGATCACCGCCGGGTATGAAGGCGTGCATGTGCTCGATCGCGGCCCCGACGGCGTTTGGAGTCGCCGACGCATTGGAGAGGGGTATCAAGAAGGCGACGGCGACAAGGGCGCGGGCGAAGTGAAGTTGGGCCGTCTGGCGAACGGCCGCCGTTATCTTGCCACCGTCGAGCCATGGCACGCCAATCATCTGGTGGTCTATCTCGAAGGCGCTTCACCCGACGAGCCCTGGGAGCGCAAGGTCTTGCTCGACCAACTCGGGGGCGGCCATGCGTTATGGACGAGTGATCTGGACGGCGACGGCGACGAGGAACTCGTTTTCGGCTGGCGACAGGAAGGCACCGGCGAATTTCAGAAAACCGGCGTGGGCGTCTTTGATCCCGGCGAATGGGGCCACTACGAAATCATTGATTCAGGCGGGATGGCGACCGAAGACGTTACCGCCGCCGACCTCAACGGCGACGGCCGGCCCGAGATTATCGCCGCCGGCCGCGCCACCCATAACTTGAAGATCTACTGGAACGAGCGCGAGTAGGGGTTAGCGACTACGGGAACGGCCCCCGCCGCGGGAGCGGGAGGGCGCCGCGCTTCCGGAACGTGATCTGGATCCGCCGCCTCGGCTCATTCTTCCATCACCGCCGAAACTGCCGCCGGAGCGGGGGGCGGAGGAACGCCTTGCGGACCCGCCGAACCCGCCGCCGGATCGCGATCCGCCCATCGCGGGCCGCGAACCTCGGAAGGAAGGTGCTCTGGCCGCTCCGATCGATCCGCCTGTGCTTCTCGCGCCGCTGGAGCGTCGGGACGTGCGCGGTGTCGATCGGCCGAATCCTTGGGAAGCGGAGCGGCGGGGAGCCGAGCGGATACCCTGGCGGGCGGTCGGTGCTCGGGATGTCGACACCCGTGAGCGGCCGCGGGGCTGGAATGTTGAACGATTGGCGCGGCTGCCCTCGACTGGGTTCGACTGGCGGAACGTCCTGGACGAACCGCCGCCGGCTGCATTCGTTCCCGATGAGCGGCCGGCACGGTTGCCGGTCACCGGTTGGGGAAGATTGAAACGACGGGAGGCCGTCCCCTGCCCGCCGGCGCCGGTTCCGACGCGCGAACGACCGCGCGGCGCGAAGCCTCGCGGGCTCGCTGTGTTGGTTGGCGCCGCGCGGCGGGAAGGCGCTCCGCTAGTGCGGGTTTGGTTCGAACGTGGCGCGGAATTGCGGCCCAGCCGGGCACCGGAGTTTCCTCCCGTCGACACGGTCGGTCGGGCAGCTCTCGCCGAGCCCTGCCTCGATCCGCCTCGCGCGCCGCGCGGGAAGCCTCGCCAGTTCGTTGAGCTTGCGCCTTGCGGGGTCGTATTCGCCCGTCCCGACGACGCACGGGACCTCGACCGGGAGCCGAACGTACGTTGTGCGCCCGTCCGGTTCCCGGCTCGCGGCGCGGCCGGAGCGGCGTTCTGTGTTCCCGCCGTTTGGCGAGTCGGCGATTTTCGGTCGACCGCGCGGGTGGACCGTGAGCCACTCACCGCGCCGCGTCCCGGCGTTGTGGAGGCGCCGCCGTTGCGAACGCTTCCGAAATTCCGCCAGGCGCTATTCCGCCTATCGGCTTGACTGAGCGTGCCGCCGTTCGGCGCAGCCGCTCGGGACCCGCTTCGGCCGCGGGTAGCGGTTCTGTTGCCGCTACGATTGCCGCCGCCCGAGACAGCACCCGCTGACGGCTGCGCGCCGGCAGTCGACCGCGCGTCGGCAACTCGACGAGTGCCGCCGCTCCCGGAACGGGTGCCGGCGGGTGCGCGACGATTGGCCGGTTGGGAGGCGCCGTAGGCTTGGACGGAGCGCGACACCTCCTGCCGCTGCTGTTCAAAGGATGTGCGCGGCGAGCGGCTGCGGGTCGGCTGCCGCGAGAAGAAATTCCGCGATTGCGTTGCGCCGCCTCGGCCGCCGCGATCGCCGGCGGCGCGCACGGTGCGGCCGCGGCTTTCTCGCTCGGGGACGACCGGCAACCGACCGCGCATCAAACGTGCCTGGCGCAGCTCGGCTCGCCGCGGCGAGCGCGGGTTGCGGACCCGGCCCCGGGCAAAGTTTTGCGCATCGACCATGGTGACGCCGTTGCGAGCTCGGGCGTTGCGATAGTTGTTGTAGATGTTGACGCTGTTATCCACGAAAATCGTGTTGTTGCGCCCGCCGTGACGGCCGCCATGCCCGCGACGCCCGCCGTACCAGGCGTAGTACGGCTCGTAGGGGGCCAGCGGGACCCAGCCAATGTTGCCGAACCCGAACCCCAAGCCGGCTCGAAAACCGCCGTGATGGCCGCCATAGCCGAAGAACGCCACCAGCGCCGGCCTCCAATAGTGCCGCCGATAGCGATGTCCCGGGTACCAGCCCCAGCCGTGGGCGTGGTGGTGATACCAGCGCCCATAGTGGTAGGGAGCCCAGCCCCAGGGTTCATAGCCGACCCAGCTCCAACCGTAGTAGTCGAGCCAAGTCCAGCGCCCGTGCCGGTAGGGCGACCACCCGAGCGAAACGCTCGGGAACCAACTGTAGCCGTACCCGGAAACGTATTGCCAGTTGCCGTGATCGTCGAGGTCTTCGACACCGTAAATGTCTTGGCTGACGTAACGGCGGCTCTTGGATTTTCGAAGCTGCCTTTCACGCCGTTCGTTCCAGCGATCCCAGTCGTCTTTCGAAGCGGCGTTGACCACGTGAAATTCGGGGTTGCCCTCGGAATCGGCGCGCACGACCATGGATTTGCCTTGCCGTAGCTGCTCGGTTCCGACCTTCGAGGCGATTTCCGCTTTCCCTCGGCGGACGGTAATCACGGTGCGGCCGTCAAACCCGACCTCGACGCGGTACATTCCGCGCTCGAGGGGTCGGATGGCGACGTAGGGCGTTTCGATGTCGACGTCGGCTTCGCCGTCTTTGAGTTCGTTATAGGTGAGCGTCCCACGATTCATCTGAAGGCGGAAACGCCGGTTGCCCAACTCGGTCAGATTGACCTCGGAATCCCCGGAGAGGCGCGCGAAATTTCTGGAGTCGAGCTGCACTTCGGTGCGGGCGGAGCGCCCGGTCGCCACCGAGTCGCCTTCGACGAGAGGCGTATTCACGCGGCCCTCGACCCAATCGCCAGAGTCGCCGCGCCGCAGCGTGACTTCGCCATTCGTCAGGCTGATGCGGGCAACGCCGAGTTCGGTCCGAGCCTCGGGCGCGGCCGCGGCCGGCCAGGCCGGCGCGCCCAGGAGGGCGGCGGCTATCCAAATCCCCAATTTGTGTCGCATTGTCATGGCCCCTCCTTTAAGACGGTTCTCTCGCTAAGTACGTTGCACGCCGTCGGCCATGGATGCCGGCGTTGTAATGACAGGGGTTACGAGACGTGAAGGTTCCTTGGGGCCGGTGGATAACCACCGTCTTTGGTGAATAGCGACCAGGCGTGCTTTGGATCCGGCACCAGCGGAGCGGGCCGGCAAGCCGTTTGCAACGGGAATCATGGAGGCCGTTCGAGAAATTACGTACTGTTCGATTGGGTTCGAAATGCCGATGTAATGAAGTTTAGGGTGCCTACGCACAGTACTATCGAAGGCTAGTTTCGCGGGAGGCCGTTGGGGAACAAAGAGTGAGGCCGAAATCTCTCACCGTTATGCTCGCGGGAGGAGCGGGCGAAAGGCTCTATCCGCTGACCAGCGAGATTGCCAAGCCGGCGGTTCCGTTTGGGGGGATCTATCGCATCATCGACATCACGCTGTCGAATTGCTTGAACTCGGGGTTGCGCCGGATCTACATCTTGACGCAGCACAAAGCGCTGACGCTGAACCGTCATATTCGCCAATCGTGGAACATCCTCTCGCCCGAGGTCGGTGAGATGATCGAGGTTCTGCCGCCGACCAGGCGAGTGAGCCAAGACTGGTATTTGGGCACGGCCGACGCGGTGTTCCAAAACGCGCGCAGCATCGAGGCCGATGATCCCGAGGGTGTGCTGATTCTCGCGGCGGATCACGTCTATAAGATGAACTACCAGCGGATGTGCGATTGGCACCGCGAACAAGGGGCCGACGTGACGGTCGGGACAACGCTGGTGACTCCGCTCGAGGCCAAGCGCTTTGGTGTTGTGGAGGCCGACGACGAGTCTCGAATTCAAGGATTCGAGGAAAAACCGCAACATGGCTCTCCGGCGCGGTCGAGATGTAATCCCGCGATGTGCAGCGCATCGATGGGGATCTACGTTTTCTCGACGCGCGCTCTGCTCGACGCCCTCGACGCGGACCACGCTTCGGGCAAGAGCGCGCACGATTTCGGCAAGGACGTGTTGCCGCGCATGGTCGCCGAGGGCCGCCGCGTGTTCGCTTACGATTTTCTCGACGAGAACCGCAAGGAGGCCCCCTACTGGCGCGACATTGGCACTCTGGACGCTTATTTCGAGGCGAATATGGATCTGGTCGATCCTGATCCGGTCTTCAATCTCTATGACGATTCGTGGCCGCTGCGGACCTATCAGCCGCAGTATCCCCCGGCGAAGTTCGTCTTCTCCGAGCAGGGACGCCGGATGGGCGTCGGTGTCAACTCGATGGTGTGCGCGGGTTGCGTGGTCACGGGCGGGCGGGTGATGAACAGCATTCTTTCGCCGGGAGTTCGGGTGAACGGGTACGCCGAGGTCGAGCAAGCCATCTTGTTTCCGGGAGTCCACGTTGGCCGCCACTCTCGGATACGGCGGGCGATCGTGGATACGGGTGTTCGACTGCCCGAGCGCACCGAAATCGGTTTTGACCCGGCGGAAGACCGGCGCCGCGGGCATTTCGTGACGGACTCGGGGGTGGTCGTCGTGCATGCCGGATCGCCGGGCGTGGCGGGGCGAGGGGGTGTGCAAACCGAGACCCGACCCGAGGGGACGGCGCAAGTTCGAAACACGGCCCGGGAGCGAGAGTCGCTGCTCGTCGGGCGGCGGGAAACGGCTCGGGAGAATGAGGTTGCGAACCCGGCGGCTTCGTCGCGCGGGCTACCCGTCTCGCATGTCGCGCCGCAAGGTCATGCCGCCGTCGACGGTGATCACTTGACCGGTGATATAGCTGTCGGGTTCAAGTAGGAAACGGACGGTTCGCGCGACATCCTCGGCGCGGCCGAAACGGGGGATGGTCCCTTCGGCGACAAAGCGGTCGTACTTGCCCGAGCGCAAGCTGGTTTGAGCCATGCCGGCCATCGTGGCGCCCGGCGCGACGACGTTGACGCGAATGTTGGGTCGGCCTCCGCACTCCTTGGCCAACACTTTGGCCCCCTGCACCAGCGCGGCCTTGGCGGCTCCATAGGCGGTGGAGCCTTCGAACGGGTAGCCTCCCTGCATGCTCGAAAAAAGGACGATTGAGCCGGGTGTTGCTTCTTCGCGCATGCGGTCGGCGGCGTCGCGCGCGAGCAGAAGGGGCCCGAGATAGTTCACTTCCATGGACGATTGCAGCACCGCTTCGGAGGCCCCTCGGGCGGGGTCGCCGGTGAAGACCGCGAGTCCGAAGAGCGGACCGAGTTCACGGGCCGCGTCCAAGAGAGTGGTGCGCCCCCGCTGCCGGCGGATGTCGGCGCCGCAAAGGGTAATCGTTGCGGAGCCTTGCGTCGCGAGCTTTCCCCGAAGCTGCTCGGCGCGAGCGCGGTTCTCGTGATACCCAATGACGACACGCGCGCCTTCTCGGACGAGCAAGGCCGCCGCGGCGGCGCCGAGACCCCCCGAGCCGCCCGCCAAGACAACGACCTTTTGATCGAGGGAATCGGCCGGGAAGTTGAATTCCGCGTTTTCGTAGCCGCGGGCAAGGGTTTCATCGAAGAAGGAAGACGACATGTTGGGCTTGCACCTCGAAGGCATTTCGACTTTGGCTAGTATAGTGACAAGCTGCTCACGAAGTTTTCGGTTGGGCCGAGGCCGCGAGCGGACCGGGCGGTTGTTCGAGCGGGTCGACGGCGAGCCGGTTTTACGTTTCTCCTCTCATGGGTTTTGACGGATTTTTCGGGAACTCCCGCGTGGTCGACTTACTGCGCGGCATGGTGGCCGAGCAGCGCTTGCCGCAGACGTTGCTCTTTAGTGGTCCGCGGGGAGTGGGAAAGGCGACAGCCGCGCGCTTCTTGGCGGCGGCCGCGAACTGCGACCAGGGGCCGACGGCGGACCCCTGCGGCACTTGTTCGAATTGTCGGCGGATGATGCAGGCCGACCTGGCGAGCGAGCCGATGGAGCAGCTTTTCGCCGAGCGGCTCAAGATGCCCGCGGCGAAGCGCCTAGACAACCCGCTGATCGTTTCGACTCATCCGGACTTGCTGATTTTTCCGCCTGACGGCCCGCTGCGGATGATCACGATGGAGCAGGCGCGGCGTCTGCGCGACGCGGCCCGCTTTGGTCCTTCGGAGGGGCGTTGGCGGTTCTTCGTGGTCGATCAGGCTGATCGGGCCAACGATGAAGCGGCGAACTCGTTGCTCAAGACGCTGGAGGAACCGGCGCCGTCGCTGACGATCATCCTGACGGCCGAAAATCCCTACGATCTGTTGCCGACGATTCGTTCGCGGGCAATTCCGTTTCACTTCGGGGCACTGTCGGGCGAGGAAATGGAGCGATTTTTCGCGGCGCGTCCCGAGATCGACTCGACCGATCGGGAGCGCCTGGCCGGCTGGGCGCAGGGGAGTCCGGGGAGGGCGTTGAGCCTGGATGTGGAAGCGTACACGCGGCGGCGCGAGGCAATGCTGACGTTGCTCGGGACCGGGGCGGGCGAAAACCCCTTTGTCGAACTGTTGCCGGCGACCGAGAGCGTAGCCCGGCGGGGCGGGGAACCGCTCGAAGCCTTGGCGGAGTCACTCTACGGGTTGTTGCAAGATCTGATTCATTGCAAACTAGGTCGCGATGATTTGATCAACAGCGATCTGGCTGAGCGAATCGCGGGTCTGTCGCGCCGGATCTCTTTTCCATGGGTCGAAAAGGCTGTTGCGGAAATCGACGAGATGCGGCGATTGGAACGCCGCAACATCCAGAAACAGATTGCGCTGGAATCGTTGGCGCTGACGTTGCGCGCGGATGCCGCTCGGAGTTGAACGGGGCCGTGTGTGCGGGCGGACGGCGTTGCCGGCGGGGCGCGATTTGTGATATCCATAAAGTAAGTCGGCCGGCAGAACGGTTTCGCGCTTCTGTTCGCGAATTTTCGCCCCCCTCTTTCGATCGGACGAAATCGGAATCCTCGGTTGGATTTTTCTCACCGGACGTATAGGCGCCGCGAGCGTTGTCGGCCTGTTGTCACTCCCTCACCGGAGCAGGTCCAGTTGGAAAGGGTTGTGCATGAAGGACTCCGCCGAATCTTCCCACCGCAGGCTGATTCGCCCATCTCTCGGAGAAGTGAAGGAGCAAATGAGCCGGCAAAAGCGACCGCCGCGGAGCCAACGTCAAAAGCGTTCGGCGCCGCCGGATCAAACGCATGCCGAGAGCTACTACTACGTCAAGCAGATGCAGAATCGGACGCCGATGGTGTTGGTGCTGCGGGACGGTGAAGAGTTATGCGGAACCATCGAATGGTATGACCGGGCTTGTTTGAAACTGAGCCGTAGCGATGGACCGAACCTACTGATTTACAAAGACGGCATCAAGTATCTCTACAAGCGGGACGAAGCCGAGGACGGGGCGGGCGATGCGACCGACGATGCGACCGACGATGCGACCGACGATGCGACCGACGATGCGACCGACGATGCGACCGACGATGCGACCGACGATGCGAGGGACGATGAGGATGCGTCCGACGGCATCGGCAATGAGAACGTCGGCGGCGGTGCGAACGGGCAGGCGTCTTGAGGACACCGACAGGGCGAGGGACCATTGCCCGGTTGCCAGCCGAGCCGGCCGTGAGGTTCCTTGGCCCGCTACAGTGAGAGATTCATCCTGAAAGGAATCATTCTATGTCTACTGAAGGAATCCAAGAAGGCGGCCTGGTTGAGGCCATCGCGGCGGTGCGCCGCTACCGTATTCCCGCCGGCGCCGTTGGCGTGGTCAAAGGCATCCGCGATAAAGGCAATGCCCTGGATATCGAATTCCCCGAAATCGGCCTGACCGAGAATATCGAAACCTACCACTTCCGCGTGGCTCGGAAAACCGATTCCTAACCGGAAACTTCAAATCGGATTCGATTTTGAACCTCCCGAGCCGTGCCGCTTCGCGGCGCGGTCCCCTCGAGTGCCGCTTGCCCGGTTTCTCGCTTGAACGAGCCGGCGCGGCCGGTGGCCCCACTCGCCCGAGACCTCGATTGGCCGGGTTGAGGAGGGGGGCAGGCCGGGAGACCTGCCCCACTGCATGCCGGCGGCCGGCGGTCCCATCGTCCGATTAGACGCTGATCACGGGGCACTTCGCTTCTCGGATCAGCCCGAGGGCGTGGGTGCGCAGTCGCCCGAGTACGCCTAGGTCGGGACTGCGTCCAATGACCAGAACATCGCCATAGGCCTCGTGGGGGTCCGCCGAGTGCGTGCGGACCCGGATACCGGTTCGCGAATGTACCAGCTGTGGGCGTGATCGGCTTCGCGGTTAGAGAAAGTCCCGCAAATATCGTCCGGTGTAGGATTCTTCGCAGCGGGCGACCTTTTCCGGCGTTCCTTCGACGACGATATGACCGCCTCCGTCGCCGCCTTCCGGTCCGAGGTCGATGATCCAATCGGCGTTCTTGATGACGTCGAGGTTGTGTTCGATCACCAGCACGGTGCCGCCGTTGTTGAGCAGCTTGCGAAACGCCGCCAGCAATTTCGCGATGTCGTCGAAATGGAGCCCGGTGGTCGGCTCATCGAATAGGTAGAGCGTCCCCTCGCACTTCGACTGGGCGATATGGCCGGCCAGTTTGACGCGCTGCGCCTCACCACCCGACAGCGTGGTGGCCGATTGCCCCAGCCGCAGGTAACCGAGGCCCACCTCGGCCAGGCATGACAATTTTTTCACGATGCCCGGTACGTGCACGAAGAACTTCAAGGCCTCATCGACGGTCATCCGCAAGACGTCGTGGATATTCTTCCCTTGATAGCGAACTCCGAGAACGTCGCTCTTATAGCGCTTGCCGTCGCAATCCTCGCAGACCAGCGCGACATCGGCCAAAAACTGCATTTCGACCGTCACCGTTCCATCGCCCTGGCAGGTTTCGCAACGCCCGCCGGGAATGTTGAATGAAAAGTTTCCGGCGGTGAGTCCCCGCCGTTGAGCGTCCGCCGCGGCGGCGAAAGTCGCGCGCACAAGATCGAAGGCCTTGACGTAGGTCACCGGATTGGAGCGCGGCGACCGCCCGATCGGAGATTGATCGACCAGCACGATTTCGTCGATCAGTGACGCTCCGGTGATGCGCCGGCAGGGCAGTCGCAGGATATCCTGATCCGACGAGTCGGAAAGGTTTCGCTTCTTGACAGCCGTCAGCGCGCCGTGGATCACATCGTGAACCAGCGTGGACTTCCCGGACCCGGAAACCCCGCTCACCACCGTCATCAAGTCGAGCGGGATGGTTACGTTCAAGTTCTTGAGATTGTTGGCGACCGCGCCGGAGAATTTCAGCTTCTTGCGCGCCTTCGGCTTGCGCCGCTTTTCGGGCACGGGGATGGTGAAGTCGCCGCGCAGATAGAGCGCTGTCAGCGAGTGGCCGCCGTCGGAGACGATCTCCGAGTAAGGACCCTCGAAAATGACTTTGCCGCCCCGCTCACCCGCGCCCGGCCCCAGGTCGACGATGTGGTCGGCGGCCCGCATCATCTCGGCATCGTGTTCCACCACGACGATCGTGTTGCCCAAGTCGCGTAGGCCCGACAGGCTCTGAATCAACCGATTCGTGTCGCGCGTGTGCAACCCAATCGACGGCTCGTCCAACACGTAACAGGTTCCGACCAGACGTGAGCCCAACGAGGTTGCCAGTTGAATCCGCTGCGCCTCGCCGCCGGATAGAGTCGCCGTCTTGCGGTTGAGGGTTAGATACTCCAAACCGACATCGTTCAAGAATGTCAGCCGATGCCGGATGTCCTCCAGGAGTTGCTTGGCGATCTTCTTTTGCTCGCCGGTCGGTCGCCAGTCCTCGAAAAATTGCTTCGCGTTCGCTAGATTAAAAGCTGTTACCTCGCCAATCGTTTTGCCGCCCAAGCGGACATTGAGCGCCTCGGGCCGCAAGCGGCCCCCGCGGCAGGCCGGGCACAGCGTATAGCCTCGGTAGCGCGCCATGAAGATCCGCACGTGCATCTTGTATTTCTTGCGTTCCAGATACGCAAAGAAACCCTCGATGCCGCCGAAACCCTTACCGCCGCGCAACACGAAATCGACTTCTTTGCCGCTCAGTTCGTGATAGGGGACCGACAGACCGACTCCCGCCGCTTTCGCGCTTTTCACGAGGGCGTTCTGAAAGCGCTTGTAACGCGGCTTGGTGAAAGGGTCGATCGCCCCTTGCCGCAATGTCTTGAATTTGTCGGGGACCACGAGGTCTATGTCGTAGTCGACCGTGTTCCCGAAACCCTGGCACCGCGGGCAGGCGCCGAAAGGGCTGTTGAAGCTGAATAGCCGCGGTTCCGGTTCGGGGTATTCGATGCCGCAATCGCGGCATTCGAAACGTTCGCTGAACCACAACTGCTCGGGCGGAACCGCCGCCGCGTTTTCGAAGACCACTTCGCGGGCCTCGCGGTAGCAGGTTTCCACCGCGTCGACGATACGCGAATGCAAGTCCGCGCTGATGGCCAGCCGATCGACCAGCGCGAAGACGGGCCGCTTGAAATCGACATCCAGCAGCGATTCCGGGTTCGAAAATTCGAAAACTTCGCCGTCTTGAAAAAGCCGGTTGAAGCCCTTGGCGCGCAGATCCGCGAGGCGCGCTTTCAATTCCTCGGTCAGGCCTCCGGCTACTGCCCTTTGTAGCGGGAACAGCACGTACCAACGCGAGCCGGCCGGCAACGCCAAGATGCGGGCCGCCACCTGGTCGACCGGATCTTTCGAAACCGTCCGCCCACACTCGCGGCACGTCGTCTCGCCGGCCCGGGCGTAGAGCAGTCGCAGGAAATCGTAGATCTCCGTGGCCGTCGCCACCGTCGAGCGCGGGTTGCGTGTCGTATTTTTCTGTCGGATCGCCACAGCCGGCGCAATGCCGCCGATGTGATCAACATCGGGCTTTTCCATGCGCTCGAGGAATTGCCGGGCGTAGGCGGAAAGCGACTCGACGTAGCGCCGCTGCCCCTCGGCGTAGATCGTGTCGAAGACCAACGACGACTTCCCCGAACCCGACACGCCGGTCACGACGATCAGCTTTTCATGAGGCAGGCGGAGGCTGATGTTCTGTAGGTTGTGGACACGCGCGCCGCGAATGTCGAGATAGTCCTGAGACAACGGTGAACTCTTTGAGAAGGCCCGGAAGCGGCCGGTGGCGGCCGGTGGACTCATTATACGAGTCGCCGGCGTTTGCTCCGGAGGGGCTGTGGAAAAATGGGGGACAGTCCACTTCGCGCCAGGATAACTTGTTGAGTTTATGGAACTTACTTTGTCGACGCTCGGTACAGTCCCCAATTCTTCACAGCTCCGGAGGGCCGCGAACGCTTGGCGAGGCGGATCATCGTGTGGGTCCGGGTCAGCGGGCGGGACCTTCCGCCGTCAAGACAACGATATCCACGCGCCGGTTTTTGGCGCGATTTTGGACGCTGTCGTTCGGGGCGAGCGGTTGATATTCGCCGTAACCGGCCGCGGAAAGACGCTCGATCGGCAGCGAACTTTCATTGACCAAGAATTGCAATACGACAATCGCTCTTGCCGTGGAAAGCTGCCAGTTCGAGGGATACTTCTTGGTGCGGATCGGCCTGTCGTCGGTGTGGCCCTCCAGCCGCACCGGACGCCGAGTGCGCGCCAGGGTGCGGCCGACCTTGCGCATGATCCGGCGGGCTTCGGCGCCCAGCTTGGCTCGACCCGGCGCGAACAAAGCCGCTTCGCTGAGGCTCAAGACCAAGCCGCGCGGTTCCACGGAAATCGTGACCTTGCCGCTTTCGAGTTCGGGGAACAACTCGGCTTCGAATTGCGGTTCCAACTCGTCCAAGGCTTGCCGTAGGTTCCCCAGCGATTCCGCCGAGGAGTCCTGTTCAAGACCCGCCGCCAGAGTGTAGCGCGGCGACTCGGGGTCCTCGATCCGATCCAGCAATGAGTGAAACGTGGCCGCGAACGATTGCATCTTCTTGGGGTCGATGGTTGAGGATGAAAACAGAACCACGAAGAACGCAAACAGCAGCGTGATGAAATCGGCGTAAGACACGAGCCACCGCTCGTGATTCTCCTCGACGTAGACTCGTTTACGCATGGCGCCGCTTAGTTCATATCGACGCCGGCGGCAGGGGATTGAAACGTTTTTGGCGAGGGAGATGAAGAATCGTTCCCAAGGCTTCAACGGATAGGGTTCTATCCGTAACATGCCTTACACATATTGCTGCCCGCAGGGACGTGATTCGGTGCGATGAACTGATTTCTCGTTTGGGGTCATACACTTGTCGCGGACGGACAAAAATTGTTTTCGCTGCCTACTTCCATAAATCTTGTTTGTGCGAGATACTCTGGGCAGGGGAGAGGAGCATTTGCACCCGCTTGCAGGTTTGAAAACGGGTAGGAAACGGATGATCTGAATGAACTCCCTGGTGCGATTGAAGTATCTGATCGTCACCGCCCTGACTCTCACGACGGGAGTCCTTTACGGCCAATCATCGCCCGCCGCGGCGAACCCGGTCGCGGGGCCCGCAAACACGGAATCACTCCAGGCTTGCCTGGAGAAACTGCGGCCTCATCCACCCAAGACACGACGCCCCTGCCACATCCGCGGGAATGCTCTGATGGCCGCGGGTATCATCGGAGGCGGCGGGTCTTTCTTTCTCCATGACGGGACCGGCGGAGTCTTTGTCCGGCGCCAAGCTGCCCTGGACATCGGCCGGGGAGACCTTGTGGAAGTGCGCGGCAAGATTTACGTCGACACGCACACAGAGTTGGAGATTCGAGCGTCGGAAGTGATCCGGCTCGGCGGCGGCAGGGATCCGGAGCCCCACGACCTCACGCCCGCCGAGGTCTTGAGCGGCGAACACGGAGGGGAACTGGTTCGGATTCGGGCGGTAGTGACTGACACCAGCATCAGCGACAGGATGGTCGTCGTGAGACTTGGAGAGGAACGACTCCGCGCATATTCGTTTCCTCAGGGCGGCGCGTCGGACTTGGCGGACTTGCCGGAGTTCGAAGAGGGGGCCATCGTGGAGGTTCGGGGCATCGCCCGCCCGCGGCGGAGGGAAGAAGGACGCATACAACATCAGGTGCGGATTCGCACGTCCACCGATATCTCCGTTATCGAAACTGCTCCGCTTCTGAGCCCCGCGAACTTGAGAGTCGGCCTGCTGGCGCTTTCCTTACTGGCGCTCGGCGGCGGCGCCTGGATCGTCATGATGCGCCGCACCGTGCACGCGCGGACCGCGCAGGTCCGGGAGCTGCTGGAATCGGTCGAAAGCGAAGTCGTCGAGCTTGAGGAGCTTAACGAAGACCTTCGGGGCGCCAAGGAAAAAGCGGAAACAGCGGATCGAGTGAAAAGCGAGTTTCTGGCAAACATCAGCCACGAAATCCGCTCGCCCTTGACGGTGATCATGGGAATGCCTGATCTCGTGCTCCAAAAGGATTACCTTCACGCCGAGGACCGCGAGCTGCTGCAAATGGTGGTCAACGCCTCGGAAGCGTTGACGCACATTATGGACGACTTGCTCGATCTGTCGCGCATTGACGCGGGCCGGATCACGTTGAACCGCGTGTTGTTCGACGCCGGCAGCCTGGTGCGCGAGGTTGTGGAGTTCAGCCGTCCCAAGGTTCACGCGAAAGGGCTCACGCTCACGCTCGACGTGGCCGACGACATTCCGGCCGATGTGTACGGCGACCCAACTCGGTTGCGGCACATTCTGCTCAACTTGCTTGACAACGCCGTGAAGTTCACCGAGCAGGGCGGTATCACCGTTTCGTTCCGGAACGGCGAGATGAGCAACGACACAGTGGAACTTCGCTGCACCGTGTCCGATACCGGCATCGGGGTCCCGAACGATCGTTTGGATAGCATCTTCAAGCCCTTTGAACAGGTGGACAGCTCTTCCACGAGGCGCTTCGGTGGAGCGGGCTTGGGGTTGGCGATCTGCCAAAAACTCGCCAGGCTGATGAGCGGAGAGATTTCCGTCCACAGTCGCCCGGGCGAGGGAAGCAGCTTCCAATGTAGGACGGTCTTCGCGTTGACCGATGATCATGACGCCGAAACCGAGCGAACCGAAATCAAGCCGATCGCCGCGAACGGCAACGTGGCCCAAACCGTTTCCTCACGGCCCGTTATCGAGGCGGACTCATCGACCGAGGAGCCTCAAGATATCCGCGTGCTCGTGGTGGACGACCTTCCCGAGATGCGCAGTCTCATCGGTCGATTGCTCGAACGCAATGGCTACCACCCGATGTTCGCGAAGAGCGGCCGCCAAGCCGTGGAGTTATTTCGGACGGATCGCCCTGACCTGATCCTGATGGATATTCAGATGCCCGGCATGGGAGGAGTGGAAGCGACCCAAGAAATACGTCGGCTGGAAAGCGGCGGCGACGAGCGCACTCCGATCATCGCGTTGACGGCTCACGCCGTCAAGGGAGATCGCGAAAGCTATCTGCGCTCAGGCATGGACGACTATGTGAGCAAGCCGATTCGGAGGGAGGAGCTGTTTGGGGCTATCGCGGCGGCTCTGCATGACAGGGTGGCCGCCCGTGCGCAAAGACAAACCATATAGCGGAGGACTCTGCCTCTTAGAGACTCTTTACAGCTCTTGCGTCTTCCCGAAAAACCAAACCGCGTCGCGTTCGTCGAGAGCCTCGACGAGATCGTCGATCCGGACGTCGGGGCCTTGGATGCGCACGGTCTTGCGGGAACCATCGGGAAACTCGACGATGGCGGTTTGGAACGGCAAGTCTTTCTCGAAGGCTTCGGCGGAAGCATGTAGCTTCGTCACCGAATAAACCCGGGCTTGGGTGCCCACCTCGATCGCGCTCATGCCGAGAAAACTCCCACGACGCATGTTGCGCCGGACCCGCCTAGGTTTTGTGTGAGCGCCAGGCCGGTTAGGGGGACTTGGCGTTCGCCGCACTCGCCCCGAATCTGGGAAACCACTTCACAGATCTGCGCGACGCCGGTCGCGCCCACCGGATGTCCCTTGGACTTGAGACCGCCGTCGGAGTTGACGGGGAGATCGCCGTCGAGAGCCGTGCGGCCTTCGAGGGTCGCGGGCCCGCCGTGACCCCGCGGGACGAATCCGAGGTTTTCCAGGGCGATGATTTCCGCGATCGTGAAGCAGTCATGCAGTTCGGCGAAGTCGATGTCCTTTGGCCTGACACCCGCCATGGCGTAAGCTTTTTCGGCCGCGACTTTGACAGCGGAGAAGGTCGTGATGTCGGGCTTTTCGTCGAGCGCTAATCGATCGGAAGCCTGCGCCAAGCCGCGCACGCGCACCGGCTTGTCACTCAGCTTTCGGGCCACCTCGTCGGAGGCGATCAACACGGCCGCCGCGCCGTCACTGATCAACGAACAGTCGTAGACGGTTAGCGGGTCGGCGATGGGGCGGCCGGCGAGGGCCTTTTCCATCGTGATCGGCTTGCGCATTTGGGCCCGGGGGTTCAATGCGCCATTGGCGTGATTCTTGACGGCGACGGCGGCCAAGTGTCGGCGGGTGGTGCCGAACTCGTGCATGTGACGTTGCGCGATCATCGCGAAGATCGAGGGGAAGGTCGAGCCGACACGAACCTCGCCTCCGACGTCCCCGGCCGCCGCGAGGATTTCGGTCGTGCGGGCGGTGGTTTGCGGCGTCATCTGCTCGACGCCCAGCACCAAGACCAGGTCATAGAGGCCTCCGGCGACGCCGGCGTAGGCGTGAAAAAACGCCGAGCCGCTTGATGCACAGGCTGCTTCAATGCGCGTGCAGGGCACGCCTTCGAGTCCGATCGCGCCGCCAATCCAGGGTGCGAGGTGATTTTGGCCCACGAAGGAAGGTCCCGCGAAATTGCCGAGGTATAGAGCCTCGACGCGGCCGGGGTCAACGTTCGCGGCTCGGAGGCAGTTCCCGGCGGCTTCGACCGCCAAGTCGCGAATCGACAGATCGGGGAAAGCCCCGAAGTTGGTCATGCCGGTGGAAATGACCGAAACAGGCCGCATGGTTGTATTGTCTCCGATTTCACATTTTCCCTTATAGCCGAATTCGAGACCTGCGATCGGGTCACTGAATTCGTCATACTACTCGCCATGTTTACGCGACGCATTCTATTCGCGATCCTTCTCCTTAGCGCGAGTTTTCTTCGTCTCTCGGCGGCGGTCTTGCCGGCGGCGAAACCCGAGTCGGTGGGGCTGTCTTCAGAACGCCTCGCGCGCATCGATCGCGTGATGAGGCAACACGTCGAGAGCAACGACATCGCCGGGGTTGTCACGATGGTCGCTCGCCGCGGCAAGACGGCGCATCTGAAAGCCTTCGGCATGGCCGACATCGAAGCCGGCAAGCCGATGACGACCGACACGATCTTCCGCATCGCGTCGATGACGAAACCGGTCACGAGCGTGGCCGTGATGATGCTTTGGGAAGAAGGGAAGTTTTTGCTGAACGACCCGGTGTCGAAGTTTATTCCTGAATTCAAGGACATCAAGGTTCTGCCGGCGGAATCGGAGCCGGGCGGCAAACCGACGCCGGCGAAACGGCCGATCACGATACGCCATTTACTGACCCACACTTCGGGTCTCAGCTACCAGTGGAACGAGCGGATCGGCGCCGAATATAAGAAAGCCGGCATCACGCACGGGCTTGTTCAAGATGCGGGAACGATTGCGGAAGGGGTGAAGACTCTCGCCGGCGCGCCGCTGCTTTTCAGCCCCGGCGAGGCTTTCCATTACGGCTTGTCGATCGACGTGCTGGGCAGGATCGTCGAAGTCGCATCCGGCCAAAGCTTGGCCAAGTTTTTCGAACTTCGCATCTTCACCCCCCTCGGCATGACCGACACGCACTTCTTCCTCCCGGCGGACAAGCATGGGAGAATCGCGGCTGTCTACGAACGCCGTGCCGGCCCCCCGATCACGCGGGCATCCAATGGAGAGTTACAAGGCGACGGTTCCTTGGTTTATTCGGTCACCTATCCTTATGAGGGCCCGACATCGTATTTTTCCGGCGGGGGCGGGTTGTCCTCGACGATCGGCGATTACGCGCGATTCGCGCAGATGCTGCTCGGCGGCGGTGAGCTGGGCGGCGCCCGACTGCTGAGTCGCAAAACGGTAGAGTTGATGACGAGTGATCACCTGGCGGATATGGGCATCGAAGGGGCCGGGTTTGGATTGGGCTTTTTCGTCGTGCGCGAGGGGAAGGACCTCGGTACGCCAGCCTCGCCGGGAACGTTCGGCTGGGGCGGATTCTTCAATACGACTTTCTTCATTGACCCGGCCGAGGATATGTTCGGGATTTTCATGTCGCAGCTCTACCCGAACGGCAACCTCGGTTTGCAGGCGCGCTTTCGTGTGCTTGCTTATCAAGCCATCGCGGATTGATCGGGGGGAGGACGCCGACAATTCGCGGAGCCGACGGCGACCCCGAACCGTCCGCGATCGCCCGTCTCCCCACCGCGCTAACCTGTGTCTTATGCCCGCGCAACTTCCCGATCCCCGTAACGCCGACATTCAAGTCTGGGTCGGCGACGGACTCAAACACCGCGACGAAGCCAAGGTTTCCGTTTTCGACAGCTCGGTCCAAGGCGGCGACGCCGTCTGGGAAGGCCTGCGCGTCTACAACGGCCGCATCGCCGATTTCGATACTCACCTTGACCGCTTGTTCGCTTCCGCCCACGCCATGGCCTTCGCCGACGTTCCCACCCGCGACGAGGTCAAGCACGCCGTCTTTGACACCCTCAAGGCCAACGGCATGCGCGACGGCGCCCACATCCGTCTTACCTTGACGCGGGGGATGAAAGTCACCTCCGGCATGAGCCCGCATTTCAACCAATACGGTCCGTGTTTAATTGTCTTGGCGGAATGGAAGCTTCCGGTCTACGACGAATCGGGAATCCGCCTGATCACCTCGTCGGTTCGCCGCAACAACCCGCAGTGCCTTGATTCGAAGATCCACCACAACAATCTGATCAACAACATCCTGGCCAAGATTGAAGCCAACCATGCCGGCGCCGGCGACGCCCTGATGCTCGATCTGAACGGTTTCGTTTCCGAGACCAACGCCACCAACGTCTTTCTCGTCAAAAGGGGAACCGTCCTGACACCCCACGCCGATAGCTGTCTCCCCGGCATCACCCGCGGAACGGTCATCGCGATCGCCCGCCACGAGGGCATTTCGATAATCGAACGCAACAATTCCTTGACCGAGGTCTACACCGCCGATGAAATGTTCACGACGGGAACGATGGGCGAGTTGACGCCGGTGCTCGATGTCGATGGCCGCCGTATCGGAGACGGCGCGACCGGCCCGATGACCGCGCGTCTCCGCGAACTCCATCAAGCCTGGGTCAGCGAACACAGCGAAGCGCTTCCCTGGTGAGCCGCTCAATCCGTCGCCCAACCCCCGCGGTGGGGCAGGGCTCCAGGCCGGCCCACTCGCAGCCACTCATTCTTGCCTGACCACGCCGAGAGAACACCGCACCATCACGCCGTAGTACGCCGACGACTAAGGATTCCATCCGCCCAAATAGGGTAAAACCACGAGGGGAAATTCCACTTGATCCGATAGACTGGGCGTATGGCGTCGGCGATACGCACCTTGGGGCTGACGAAGCTCTACGGCTCGAAACCCGCCCTCCGAGGGCTTGACCTCGATGTGGCTCAGGGCAGCTTCTTTGGATTTCTCGGCCCGAACGGAGCGGGGAAGACCACGACCATCCACATCTTGATCGGATTGCTCGAGGCAACCGACGGTGAGATCGAAGTGCTGGGCTTGAAGGTTCCCGAGCAGCTTTCGGAACTCAAGTGCCAAATCGGCGTCGTCCCCGACGAGTCGGTTCTCTTCGACCGACTGACCGGGCTTGAGTTTCTTGACTTTGTCGGACGCATGTACGGGCTGCCGCGCGAAACAGCATCGGATCGTTCGCGTCAGCTGATGGGACTGTTCGAGCTGGACTCGATGGACTCCTCGCTCGTCGCCGCATATTCCAAGGGCATGAAGAAGCGCTTGGCCCTGGCGGCGGCGCTGATTCACCGTCCCAAGCTGTTCTTGCTCGATGAACCCTTCGAAGGCGTGGACCCGGTCGGGGCGCGGATGATGAAAGAGATTCTGCTCCAACAGGTCAAGCAGGGCGCGACGGTCTTTCTGACCTCGCACGTCCTCGAAGTCGTCGAGCGTCTCTGCGATCGCGTCGCCATCATCGACCACGGCCGACTCATCGTCGAGGGTTCGGTGGACGATCTGAGCGCCGCCGAGGAGACTCTTGAAGACGCCTTTGTGCGCGTCGTGGGCGGCGAGCGGAAACTGCAATCCCTCGAGTGGCTGGAAACATGAGGGCGTCCGATCAGATTTGGGCGCTGGTTCTGGTTCAATACCGGTCGCTATGGAACACGTTGCGTGGCGAGGGTGGGCGATTGCGGCTCACCGGATCGATTCTATTCGGCGTTTTCTGGTATGGGGTGTGGACGCTGGCGGCGTTCGGAGCGGCCGCCATTCCCAACCTGATCGGCCGCGAGGACGTCGAGAGCGCGCTGGGCGGCATTCTGCTCTTCACCCTCGCCTACTGGCAACTGGCCCCGTTGATGACGCTTTCGCTGGGCGTCTCGCTCGAAATGTCGAAGGTCTCGATCTATCCGGCGTCCACGCTGACACTTTTCGCCGCCGAGTGCCTACTACGGCTGGGGACGGGAGCCGAGATCGTGTTGCTGCTGGGCGGTTTGTTCGTGGGGCTGGTCACGGCGGGATCTCCGCATGTGATTGCGTTGGCCGCGGCGTTCCTGCTGTTCGGCGTCTTCAACATTTTCCTCTCGGCGGGGATACGTAATCTTATCGAACGCTTGTTCCAACGCCGTCGAGTGCGCGAAATAGCGCTTATCGCGCTGATCGGCTGCGCCATTCTACCCCAACTTTTAATCTGGAGCCAGCCGGCTCGAGGGGTCACGAAGGGCTTCTTTCAGAGTACGCGAGGCATTCCGTATTGGCTGCTTCCTTCCGGGGTCGCGGGCAAAGCCGCGGGCGCGGCGGGTGAGTGGACGGATTGGGTCTTGCTTTCGGCGATGGTCGCGGCCGCCGCCTTTTTCGGCTACCGCCAGTTTCTGGTCGGCTATCGTCGCGTTCAAGTTGGCGGGGCCGAGGGAGAGTCGATGGGCGGCCGCAAGAAGCTCAAGTTCACGGCCATGGTCTTGCGGCGTCTCACGGCGGCGTTCGGCGACCCGGTTGGCGCGCTGATTGAAAAGGAACTCAAGTATCTCTGGCGCAGTCCTCGATTTCGATTGCCGTTCTTCATGGGCTTTACATTTGGTGTGATCGCGTGGGTTCCGATCATGCGGAAATGGCATGACTCTTTTGGATACTGGTTCGAGCAGAGCGCGATCACTTTCATCGCTCTCTATGCCTTTCTGCTGTTGGGTCCGGTGATGTTTCTCAACCGCTTCGGTTTTGACCGGCAAGCGGCGCGGTTCTATTTCTGGCTGCCGCTGGAGTTCCGACAACTCTTGATCGCGAAGAACGTGGCGACACTGGTATTCGCGGCCGCCGAGCTGGGCTTGATCACTCTGGTGTGCGCCTCAATCGGGCTTCCGGCCGGTCCGAAGGAAATCCTCGAGGCCGCGGTGGTCGGCTCGATCGCGATGCTCTACTTGCTTTCGGTCGGCAATCATACCTCCGTGCGCTTCCCAACAGCCTCGAACCCGGATCGCGTCTCGCGCGCCGGCATGGGCCACGGGATAAGCGCGGTCATCCAGTTCCTACTGTTTCCGATTTCGCTGGCACCGATCGGGGCGGCTTTTGTCGTGCGCCGGGTCGGCTTCGGTGAAGAGGCCTTCGCGGGCGCCTTGGCCCTGGCCGCGGTGGGCGGCGCGGCCCTGTACCTCTCCACGCTGTCGCGAACCGCGTTGATCGGCATGCGCGACCGGGAGTCGTTGTTGGCTTACTTAACCGAAGGCGGCGGCCCCGTCTCGGCCGAGTAACGGGCCGCGGGGCGGAGCGAGACTTCGTCGATCCACAGAGTTCCAGTCAGTTCATTGTCAAACTTCAACGATTGCGCGCGGTGTACCCGGACCGTAAGCAGCCGCGTGTCGCGCGGTGGGGTGAGGTCGGCTTCGAGGGTAGTCCAAGGCGTCGTGCCTCGAATGTGCCCGATGATCATGGCGAACCTGTGAGGCACCTCGGCGTCGACGATCTGAAACCCGACATCCTCTCCGCCGCCGATGCCCTCGCCGCGCACGAAGGCGCGGAAGGCGAGCCGTTCGCCCCGCACCACGACTTGCTGCGAGACGTGGCGATAGTCGGGGTTTCCGGCATCGCGAAAGTCGATCCGCAGAGCCGTCCGCGCTTGGGCTGCTTCGGGGACCTCACGCTTGACTTCGACGCCGGCGAGCGGCCGGATGCGCCAGTCGAGCGGGGAGCCGCTCGGAGAACGTTCAAAGCCGGCGTTAAAGAGTAGGTTCGCCGATACAGAATCCGCCGCGGTATCGGGGTGAGGCATGTCACGGTCATAGAACGGCGCTTGCACTTCCACAGCTTCCTCGTAGCGCTTGCGCCGCAGCAGCCGAGAGACGTAACGGCTGAGCAGGTCGTCGTCGGTGAAACCCCGATCGACCATCATCCGCCAACCGGCATCAAGGGCGTCATCGTTATCGGACTCCGCGGCGGGGCGCAGCAGGAAAAGGAACCACGACCGGGCGGCTTCCCGCCGCGGCGGCAAGCCGTGTTCGAGGATGTCGTCGAGGGGAACCCGTAGACGCTCATATTGCCGGAAGACGGTCGCGTCGTAGTCGCGCGTGCCGGCCAAGCATCGCGCACTCAGCCCCAGCGCTATCGACGGCTCGCCGACGGTAAAGTAGAAGTTCGCGGCCCGCATAAGTATGCGCGGCGAGAACGAGCCGCGTTTAACCGCTTGCTCGAAGCAGTGGCGCGCCTCGGGTTCGTTGCCCATTTGCAAGTAGGCTTCACCGAGGTCGCACCATCGGAAAGGCGAAGCCGAGTCGCGGTCGAGCGCTTCACGGAAGCCCGCGAGGACGCCGGCGTCGTCGATTTCACCGTTTTCCCAAAGCGCGGCGCGGGCGAGTTCGGGCAGCTCACGGGAGCAAGGCAATAGTCGGCAATAGGCGAGATTCGCGGACAGGCTCCCGGCGGCCGTCGATTCGGCGATGATCGAGACGACGGAATAGACGAGCAACAGTCCGGCGAGAGCGAGTTGCAGCCTGCTGAGCATTTATACGGACATACGGACATACCGACGAAAGCATACGGGCCGAAGTGGCCGCGTCGGTCCGCAAAACGAACTACGAAGCGCGCGTCCACCGGAGAATCCGGCGGACGCGCGTTCGTTAGTGCCGATCAAAGGTCGTGGTTACTCTGCTTCAGACTAAGGCGCGCTGTCGGAACGCAGCGGCGCGACTTCGTCGTTGCCGGTAAACCCGATCGCGGCTCCGGTAGCGGCCGCCGCGCCCGCCCCCGCGATCACCGCGATACTGGCCGCGTGACTGAGTGAACCAATAGTCCAGCCCGCGGCCGCGCCCGCCGTGGCGGCCCCGCCCTTGCGACGGCTTTTTTTGTCCTTCTCGGCGTCGCCTTGACCCTTGCCCGAGTCCGGGGGCGATGCGGGCACCGCGTAGGAACCGGCCGGCAGCAACAGCGGCGCGACACCGGCGCTGCGAATCCAGACGTCACCCCGGTGAGCCGCGATGAGCTGCTGTCCCGGACGATTCGCCACAACAAACCAATTCGAAGAGGCGTCGCGATCGCGTGCCTCCACGGTTACTTCGCCAAAGCGCACCGCCAACCCTTGGGATCCAACGGCGCCCTGTTCCAGCTCGACGTGACCGTCGGCCAAGCGAACACTCGAACTCCGCCGAATTTCGACTCGTCCGATTAGGGGCGAACTGACCGTGGCGATACCGTCGGCTTCGGTTACGACGCGGTCGCCAACAACAACGGGCCACGAGGGAACGCCGACCGTCGAGAGCCGCGTACCACTTACCGCGACTTCACCGGATGCTTGAACGGACCCCAGCGGAGAGGCCGCCTGCGCGACGACCATCGTTGCGGCGATCCAGATTGAGAATGTAGACGAGAAACGATTCATTCAAACCACCTCCAAAGTTTCTCTATCGACACGGAAGGGGCGGACTCTTACGGAAAAGTGGTTGGGATTCGCAAAATTGTCGCGCGGCGGCACGGCGCGGGTGAGTGAAAGTCCGATCAATCCGAAGCAGTTGTGAATCTCCGGGCAGCTCGAAATTTGAAGTTTCAGGTCAGCCCCGCCACCGGCTGGGCGGGATCGTTCAGGGGCAAAACTGGGACAGCGGCGCGCGGAGGACAGCGGCGCGTCGCGGGTCAAGGTGCGTGGTGTGGCTCTGCGCCGGATCGTGCTCCCGCCACTTTCCTCGCTGTCGAACGGCCTCATCGGACACCGCTTCCTTACGGTCGCGGCTCGGTTTGGCGGAAGTTTCAGGTCAGCCCATAAACCCCATGTTGCTTGAGGGGAAGTTGGCGAGGTTGGGGAACACGGTGGGCAGATCGACTTCGGCCACGCCGAACCAGCGCGCCAGCGTTGCTCCGAAGGTGTCGAGCGACGTCGTGGGAATCCAGCGGCCTCGCTGGTCCGTGCTGTCGGGACCGGCCGGGTCCAAGGTTGGAAACGTCCCGTAAAGCCCGCCCTGCACGGCTCCGCCGAGAACGAACATGGGGCTGCCCCAACCGTGGTCGGTGCCGGCGGTCGCGTTGGGCTCGAAGGTTCGCGCGAAATCGGATTCGGTAAAGGTGGTGACGCAGTCTTCAACGATTAATTCGCCCGTCGCCGTGTAGAACGCATCCATGCAGGCGTCAATGTTCGTCAGCAAATTGAGATGTAGGGGAGCCTGATTCGAGTGATTGTCGAAGCCGCCGGTGGAACAGAAAAAGATCTGGCGTTTCATCCCCAACGCCGCGCGGACTTGGATCAGTTGAGCGACTTGCTTGAGTTGGTTGCCAAGGCTGCTCGTTGGGAACACGGTTGCGAGAGGGGGGGCGAGCTCCGTGGCGGCGGCGATCAGCTGTCCGATTTCGATGGCGTCCGACAGCGTCTGACCGGCGGCCTGCACAACGGCCAATCCCGTGTCAAAATCCAACAGCTCCTGCAATGCCTGGTTGCGTGCGGGGGCGTTGGAGCTGGTCGAGCCCAACGGCGCCAAGGGCGAACCCGGGTTTAGGCTCGCTTGCTGGGTTGTTTCGCCCGCGAGAAGCAGGGCCGAGCCGGCCAAGGATACCGAGGTCGGAAACAGAGCGGGAGCATTCTGGGAGGCTGTCAGGTCGGCGACGCGCCCGGCCCATCCGCTGCTGGAAGGGTGAACCGGATGCCCGCTTTGCATTTCCGCTACCTGATCGGAATGGGAAAACAGCCGCGTCGGCCTCGGGTCGATACCGGCCTGGTATTGCGCCTTCGTCATCGGCTGTACCAGCGTCCCTACGTTGGCCGCCACGGCAAGTCGATTGGTGGCCTGGTCGGCGATCGCTTTGAGGTTGATCATCGCGGGGTGCAGGCCATAGGTTGCGTCCGGCCCGTAGGGGGAGTTGTTCGTCGTGCCGATCGGCAGCAGCGCTCCCTGCGCGAGGGCCAGGCCCCCTCGGACGCCGGCGTAGTGGGTGTACCCGGCCGCGGTCGGTACGACGGTGTTATCGCCGTCGTTGCCGCCGAACATAAAGATACACACCAAGGCTTTGTAGTCTTCCGCGCCGGCCGCCAGGGCGTTCATCATTCCGAAGCGCGTGAAGTTGGCGGTGGCTCCCAGCGAGGCCAGGCGGAGGAATTGTCTGCGGGTTCGTGGTCTCATGAATTTCGTTCCTATTGCTCTCGAAACAGTTGAGCGTCTTCCGACCGAACTAGTGTTGGACCTGATAGCGAGACGAAGTACCGACGAGATAGATCGCATACTCGACTCGCCGTTGCGGATTCCCAGAGGAGACGTCGGTGATCGCATTGAGAATGCTTGTTCGCTCGGTATCGGTGAGAGGCTCGTGCAACAACGTGCTTTCCGCCAGGTCGAGCAAGGCGGGCGGATCGTCGGTCAAAGCGTAGAACGCCGACAAATCGATCGAAACCCCCGTGCCCGTCTGGTTGCGCGCCACGCGGTAGACGAAATCAACGCGTTCCATCGCGTTGGTGTAGGTGTGGATCTGGAATTCCGGACCTTCGGCCGATCCATGAGCGCCATGAAACCCGCCGTGCAGCAGATGGAAATAGTTGAATACCGTCGGGGGACGGAACACCCATTGGCCCATCTTGTAGGTACGCCAACGAAGGATGTTCGCTTCGGCCACTTGCGCGTCGAGCGCTCTCAGCAGTGCGACAGAGAACAGAACCGGTTCGCGCAAATGGCCGTGATGGGTGCCTGCGCTGTCCGCTTCGCGGTCGAGCAGCACGGCTTTGATAACGGCCTCTAGGTTGCCCCGCACGCCCGCGCTATTGTTAAACGCCTTGGCGACCCGCTGCACATAATCCGGGCTCGGGTTGCTGTCGACGAAGTGGTGAATCAGTCGCAAGGCGAGAAAAGGAGCGATGTTTTCGTGGTTGAAAATGTGTTGCAGAGCGTCGTCGAGGTCCACGACGGCACTTCTTCCGGCGGGCAGGATGTAGCCGTCCATGAGGACCTTTTCGGTCATGTCATGCTGCTCGTCCCAAGGCAACATCGGGCCGATGTAGTAACCACCGTTGTAAAAGGTAGGGGCCGGATCCTCGGGATGGGTCGGGTAACCCCAGCCGGTAAACACGCGGGCAAAGTTAAGGACCGTGTCTTCGGTGTATGTGGGAATCGTGTTCCCGCCGGCATCTGTTTGGTGCGTGCCGTCGGGATTGAGCAGTACGGTCCCGACGGTAAACAATTGCAGCAACTCGCCGCCGAAATTCTCGTTGGGGTTTAGGCCGGACCCGCGTTCCGTTTTCTTGTTTCGGACCATGTCGAGATAGCGGCCCATGGTCGGGTGCAACGTGACATTGCGCAGCAGATCGGAATAGTTGCCGAAAGCGTTATCCCGGAGCATTTCGAGCCAGGGAGTCATTTGATGAGAGCTGCCCACGGTGTTCGAGGACACAACGAAGATCTGGCTCAGGAGAAACGCCATTCGCTGCCTGAGCTGATCCTCTCCGTGCATGGCGTTGTAGAAAAGCTTTTCCTGGACCGGATTGAAGCTGTTTTCGCCATCGACCAAGGGCGGATAGGTCGAGGGAGTCGCGGCGAACTGCTCTTCGAGAAACGCTTTTTTGCCGACATCCTGCAAGTGGGCGATACTCGCGGGGGTGAATCCCCATGTCGCCTGCTCAAGGAAGCGCTTGGCTTCGGACACGGACAGGTTGTTGCCGCCCCCCCCGCCGCCCGGGCCGCCGCCGTTTCCGCCGCCGTCGCCCGCCTCAACCACTTCCACGCTTACGACGTTGGATGTCGTCAGGTCGGGATTTTCCACATACACGTCAACGCCGCCGACTTGCTCGGCGGTCGCGGCGCCGTCCGCGATCAAACGCTTGGCGTTGCGCCGCGTCGTCGCCAGCGGAACCCCGCCGAAATAGACGACCGCGCCGTTGTCGAAACCGCTGCCCGTCACCGTCAGGCTGAACGCGCCGACGGCTACCGAGATGGGTTTTACCGCCGAAACGACGGGTGCCGCCGAAAGCGTGGATGCGGCGGCGATACCGAAACAAGCCGCGATCATCAATTCCCGGAGTCCTGGTAGGTGTCCGCGCCGCCGGCGCAAGTTCACGGATCGGCGTAGGCCAAACAAGGATTCGGATCGTTGGAGAAGGTTCATGGTGCGGTGGCCGGTGTCTTGCTTTCGAAGTCTTCGAAGCTTGAGCGAGGTCTGTTGGCGCTCCTGGGGACGGGAAACCCCTGACGCTGGGGCAAGCGTATCATCAGTTACGTTCTATTTCGATTGCGGTTTCCTTGGAGAAATCCGTTTCAGGTCACCTACGATCGGGAACCAGGGACCCTAAGCCTTTTTGCCTCTTTGATCCCACACCTGGGACTTTCTTCATACGCCTCCGGCTCGCCGGGTTGGTCAATGTAATCGGGCCAAAATCCTAGGTCGCACGGGACTAATGTACTGCTCCTCGATCGTGCTCGGTCACGAAACGAATCGCGAGGCGATCGACGTTCCTTTCCCGTTGCGCCCGCATTCCCGCGCGGCAATTGGGGCTTCAGGGCGCGGGGGATCGCCCTCAGCATTTTCTCATCGAAGGATGAGCCTGAAGACGGGGGTTGGGGCTTTTTGAGTAGCTGGGGCTCCTTTCTGGTTTTTTGGTTTTGATTTGGGAAGGGGAGAATCGTCGTCGGGGTTGTGGGAATGTGGGAATCGCGGAGCGATTTCCAAGGGCGGTGGGAAACGAAGGGAAACCTGGTTTTGGTTTTCCTCGTTTTCCACCGCCCGCCATTTCCACAGCCCTCTTCCTGCTGTTCAGCACGGCGTGTTCGCGGACCGGAAACTGGCAAACAGCTTGTGCTTGGCTCGCTGCATCCGGCGCGCCGCCGCAGTGTCGCTTTCCGCCTGGGCAATGCGGCCCAGAGCCTCAAGCGTGTGCCCTGGCTTGAGGTAGCCGGGCGGCCTCGGGCAACTGCTCGAAAGATTCCCAAGGCGTCTGGTAGTGGCGATACACCCGCTTCTGCTTGCCTTTGGCGTCGGTCTTGATCTCGGGCTGTCCGCAGGGCCGGTGGAAATTCAAATAGGGATTGAAGTGCTGTTGGTAGAAGCGCTGGATGCGCCCCGCGTGCGGCGCCGCGATGTGCGTATATCCCATGTGTTTGCGGATCACCGCGCCGTTTTTCGATTCCACCAAGCCGTTGTCATTGGAGTGCCGCGGACGCGACTTGGTCTGTTCGATCAGCAGCTTGTTCAATAACTTCTCCACCGTGCGATTGAGGAACTCGCTGCCGTTGTCGGAATGGAAGCCGCGGATACGAAAGGGAAACTGCTCGATCATGGCTTTCAGCAACGGCTCCAGCCAGGCTTCACTGATCGCGGCTGTGGCGCCGACCACTTGCCACTGGGTGACTTCATCCACGGCATTGATGTGGTAGACGCCCTTGACGCCATCGCGATCCCCTTGATGCACCGTATCCACTCGCAGAAAGCCGGGTCGGCCTTGCGGGTCGGGCCGGCGCCGCTCGCCGATCGACACCGCTGTGGGCCGGGTCTTGGTGAAATGCAGCCGCCGCCGGCGGTAGGCACTGCGCCGCCGCAGGCGATAGATCTGGGCCACCGAGATCCCCGCCAACCGCTCGTATTCGCGCTGCTGGTACTGCTGGTATTCCCGCTCGAGGATCTTGCGCGTGGCCGGGCCGCTGAGGGTTTCGTGGGCCTCGTCCACCGCCGCCAGCAGTTCGACGTCGGCGGGCGTGTACTTGCGGGCAAAGCGATGCCGCCGGTAGCGGGCGGGTTGGAGTTCTCCGCCCTGCCGGTACTGCTGGATCAGCCGCGTGATTTGCGCCCGGCTCAGTCCGGTCATCTTGACCAGATACTGCCGCAGCAGCCCTTTGTCGGCGCGGTTCTGGCGGCTGTAGCCGTGCCGGCCAAGCGTGCGCGCCACCCAAGCGTAAATCTCGGCCCGCCCTTTGCCTTTGAATCGAATCTCCTGGCTGGAGTGGAGAAACTGCCGGATCTGTTGCGGATTCAACTTGCCGGCGTTTTGCACTTGGATAGTCAATCCCCAGCATGCCCACTCCCCGATCCTGCAGGCTCATCTTGTGTGAGAAACAAACTCCTCGTTCAGGCTCATCTTGCATGAGACAAGACTCCCTCTACCCCCGCACGGGCGATCGCGCTATTCTGAAGGGAACAATTCGCCATGGAAAACCTAGGCTACCTTGCGTTGATTCTGGCTTTCTGCCTTTCGCTTTACGCGATCGTTGCGTCGCTGACGGGGAGGCTGCGGAGCAACCTTCTGCTCGAGGTCAGCGCCCAGCGCGCCGTGCTGGCGGCCTGGGTGATGGTCACGATTGCGTCGGCGTCGCTGCTTTATCTGATTCTCAGCAACGACTTCCGCATCAGCTACGTGGTCTCGCGCAGCAACGCGGACATGGCGCTTCTCTACAAGTTCGCCGCTTGGTGGGGAGGCCAGGAAGGTTCCATCCTGTTTTGGACCTGGATTCTGGCGAGCTATTCGTTCATCGCCGTCTATACGGCCCGCAAGAAGCACGCCGGGATGATCTCCTACGTCGTGGCGATCATGATGGCGATTCAGGTATTTTTCCTGATCCTGCTCATTTTTGTCGCGAACCCCTTTCAAGTCCTGATGTCGGGGCCGCAGATGACTTCGACTCCGGACGGCCAGGGGCTCAATCCTTTGTTGCAGCATCCGTTGATGGCGATCCATCCGCCGATGCTCTATCTCGGGTTCGTGGGTTTCGCCGTGCCCTTCGCCTTCGCAATGGCATCATTGATCACACGCCAAAGCGGCGATAGCTGGATTCACACCACCCGCGTCTGGACCATGATCACTTGGATGTTCCAGAGCATCGGCGTTCTGCTGGGCGCGCGTTGGGCCTACGCCGTGCTCGGCTGGGGCGGCTATTGGGGTTGGGACCCGGTCGAGAACGCGTCGCTGTTGCCGTGGATCACGGGCACCGCCTTTCTGCACTCGGTGATGATGCAGGAAAAGAAGGGCATGATGAAGGGCTGGAACGTCGTCCTGATCTCGACGACCTTCTTCCTGTGCATTTTCGGCACGATGATGACCCGCAGCGGCATCGTCAGCTCGGTGCATGCCTTCGCCCAATCGCCCATCGGCAACTGGTTCGTTGGTTTTCTGACGATCTCGGTCGCCTTGACGATTTTCCTGATCCTCAATCGGCTTGACTACCTCAAGAGCGAAAGCCAACTCGAGTCGGTCGTCTCGCGCGAGTCGAGCTTTCTGTTCAACAACGTCATCTTGTTGGCCAGTTGCTTCGCGGTGCTGTGGGGCACGCTGTTCCCGGTGATCAGCGAAGCGGTCACGAATGAGAAGATCAGCGTCGGCCCGCCGTTCTTTAACAAGGTCAACATCCCGATCGGCTTGCTGCTGTTGTTTCTCACCGGCGTGGGACCGCTGTTTGCCTGGCGCCGAACTTCGGTCGAAAGCCTGCGTAGAAACTTCCAGTCGCCCGCGATTATCGCGCTGGCGGTTGGCGGCGTCTTGGTGGCGCTGGGAATGCGCGAGTTCTACGCCTTGATTTGCTTCACCCTTTGCGCCTTCGTCGGGTTGACGATCACGATCGAGTTCGTCAAGGGCACAAGGCTGCTCCAGCGCAAGCAGGAAACCGGCTTTGTGCCGGCGCTGGTCGAGTTGACCCACCGCAATACCCGCCGCTACGGCGGCTACGTCGTGCATATGGGCATCGTGTTTATGTTCATCGGGTTCGCCGGCTCCGCCTTCAACGAACACGGCAAGGGCGAGGTGCCGGTCGGTGACGGATTGGAGGTCGGCGAATACGAGTTTCATCTCACCGACATCAAGGAAGAGAACAACGCCAACTACGTGAGTCAGATAGCGCACGTGGAACTGTACCGTGACGGCGAGTTGCTCGAGGTGATGCTGCCCGAGCGGCGCAACTATCACGCCAGTGGCACCGGCACCACTGAAGTCGCGATCCGGCCGCGCATCGGTGAAGATGTATACGTTGTCTTTTCGGGCATCTCGACTGTGACCGATACGCCGGTCATCGAAGTCTATATCAACCCCTTGGTGAATTGGATTTGGATCGGGGCGTTCGTCTTGGTCTTTGGCACCTTGATCGCTCTGGTGCCGGCGAAGATCAAACCGATTCGCACTCGCATTCTAGGAACGACGAAGAAAACTCATGCGGTTCCGGTGGAAACTACTTAGCCTGTTTATCTTGCTCGCGGTCGCGACCTTCGCGGCGCCCAACGTCACCAAGGGTGATCCGCGGTACCAGCAATTCCGCGAGGTCGGCGACCAGTTGAAGTGTCAGTGCGAATCGCACTGCTCCTATACCGTTAGCGGCTGCAATATGACCGGTTGCTCGTTTCGGGCGGCGATGACGATGGAGATCAACAATGATCTCGACAAGGGTATGGCGGCCGGTGACATTATTGAACGCCTGATCGCGACGTACGGCTCGGAGTTGCGCAACTCGCCTCGCGCGGAAGGCTTCGGGTTGTTCGGTTGGGCGATGCCCTTCGTGGCGTTGGCGGCGGGCTTGATCGCCGCGCCGTTTGTCGTCAAGCGCTTGAAGGCGCGGCAAGTTGTCCCGGCCGTCCCGGCGCCGGTCGATCCGGCGGTGTTGTCCCAATACGAGCATCAGATCGAAGAAGACCTGAAAGATCTTGACTGACCCGCGCCGTGTCGCAAGATCGCCGCGCCGGCACTGACTTTTTAGCACCTTCCTCATGTTGATTCTCGCCGCCGTTCTGCTTGTCGCCTTTGCCCTGCTGATGCCTCTTCTTGTCGGGAAAGGGTCGCTGCCCGAGCTCGAGCCGGAATCGCCCACGCGTCACTTGGAAGAGCGCAAGGCGGCGATCTACGAAAACCTGCGCGATCTACAAGGCGAATACCGCATGGGCAAGTTGTCCGACGAGGACTACCAGCAAACGAAGAGGGACCTGCAAAAGGGCCTTGCCGTTGTGCTCGCCGAGATTGATCGCATCGAAGGGGAGCCCCCGCCGGCGCCGGCCGAGTCACCCGAGGCCGCGCCTTCGCCCGGAGACTAACTTCTCACCCTCGCCGACACCCGCGGCGGTGTTAGGTTTGACCCTGTCCCGCGACCCCGGTATCATGGGCGATGTACTTGTTCCGGGAGAAACACCATGCGCCGTCTCGCTTTGCTCACTGCCTTTATCTTGTTGGCCTCGTTTACCTTGCCGCTGGGTTCCGACAGCGGCGGCAGCTATGAAGTTGTTCACGGTTGGCCCGTGCTGCCCGACGGGTACACGCTCGGCCAAGCCGCCGGAGTCGAGGTCGACTCGCACAATCACGTGTGGGTGTTCCATCGCGGCAAACACCCCGTGCTCTGCATCGACGGCGACAGCGGTGAAATTCTTCAGAAATGGGGCGACGGACTGTTCGACAGCCCCCATGGGCTGACCGTCGACCCGGACGACAACATCTGGGTTACCGACAACATCTCGCACCTGGTTTCGAAGTTCAGCCATGAAGGCAAGCCGCTGATGACCCTTGGCGTCAAGGGCGTTGCCGGGCAGGACGGCAAGCATTTCAACAAGCCGACCGACGTGGCCGTCGCCCCCAACGGCGACATCTACGTCACCGACGGCTACGGCAATAGCCGCGTCGCCAAGTTCGACAAGAACGGCAAATTCCTCCTTGAGTGGGGACAAAAGGGCAAGGGTGACGGCGAGTTCCAGACCCCGCATGCTGTCGCCCTCGACGACGACGGGAAAGTCTACATTGCCGACCGCGAGAACGTGCGGCTACAGGTCTTCGACGGCAACGGCAAGTTCCTCAAAGCTTGGAAGAGCCCCGAACTGGGCCGTCCCTGGGGCGTTGATTTCCATGACGGACATCTCTTCATCGCCGACGGCGGTGATTTGGGCATAGATCCGCCGGTCCGCAATCGCGCTCTGAAGCTCGACCTCGACGGCAACATCCTCACCAAATGGGGATCTTTCGGCGGCCAAGACGGGCAATTCTATTGGGCCCACCACATTTCGGTCGGCGCGAACAACGACGTCTACGTCGTCGACGTCAACAGCGGCATGCGCGTACAGAAGTTCGTGGCGCGCTGAAGAGCGTGGCGGTTGACGAGCCCCCGGCGCCGGTCGCGGTCATTGGGGTCCCATGTGACCTGACCCGACCTAGCCCTGACTTAGCTATCGGCCGGCCGGCGTGGAGGCCAAGCGGCGAGCCGGTTCGTATTCGGGGACCAATTGCGCCAGCCGGTTGACCACTCCGGCTTCGTCGCGGGACGAGATCAAGTGTGTCAGCTCCTCGATCCAGACATCGATCTTCGGTTGGTCAACGGGCGTCCGGGCGGCGGCGGCGGGGACGTCTTGGCGGTCTCGGCCGGGGTTCCGGACGACCTTGATTTTCTCGTGCGGGGTCGGGGCGAGTTGCTCGGTTCCGCTTGTCAACTCCTCGGAAAGTTTGTCGCCGGGGCGTAGGCCGGTGTACCGGATCTCGATGTCTTTGCCCGTCGGCATACCCCGCCGTTGGCCCGACGTCAAGCCGGCCGTGAGGCCGCCCCCCAGGCGGATCATCCTTTCCGCCAAGTCCGCGATGCGGATCGGGCGGCCCATGTCGAGAACGAAGATTTCCGATCCCTTGCCCATCGTGGAAGCCTCGAGAACCAGCCCGGCCGCCTCGCTCACGGTCATGAAATAGCGGCGGACATCGGGGTGGGTCACGGTGACGGGTCCCCCGGCGGCGATTTGTTCGGCGAACAGCGGTACGACGCTGCCGCTGCTGCCGAGAACGTTGCCGAAGCGGACGGAAAGGAATTTCGGCCCGGCGGCGCGGTTCGCGACGGAAGCGACGATGATCTCGGCGGCTCGCTTGGTCAGACCCATGACGTTGGCCGGGTTGACGGCTTTGTCGGAGGAAATCATGAGGAACGAGGATACGCCGTGCTTATGCGCGGAGTCGACAAGGTTCCAGGTACCCAGGACGTTCGTCTCGGCGGCTTCCAAAGGATGGCGCTCCATTAACGGCACGTGCTTATAGGCGGCGGCATGAAAGATGGAGTCGAGCGGGCCGCGGGCGAGCAGATTGTCGATAGGGCGGCGGTCGCGAATGTTGACGATGTGGGAGACGAGATCGAGGGCGGGGAAGCGGCGTTGCAGTTCCGCCTCCAGCCGAAATAACGCGCTTTCCGCTTGATCGAGGAGTAGCAGGCGGCGAGGCTCGAAGGCGGCGATGCGGCGAGACAACTCCGAGCCGATCGACCCGGCGGCGCCGGTGACGAGAATGGCTCGTCCGCGCATGCCCTCGCGCATGCGGCTCTCGTCGAGTTGCACGGGTTTGCGTCCCAGAAGCTCGGCGACCCGGAAGTCGGAGATTTCGGTACGGTGGGCCGATGTGTTGAGGACGCCCGACGAATTCGATTCGCCGCCGGCCGCTTTCGCGCTTTCACTTTTCGTCGCGGCGATGACTTTGGCACTGTTGTGTCGGGCGACGACTTGCTTGACCGACTCGGCGACGTAGCGCACCTGCTCGATCGTCATGGCGGGGTAGAGGGGCAGGGAAATCGAGCGTTCATAAAGCTTGATCGCCCCAGGGCAGGCAGCCGGATCGAGGCCGACTTGATCGGCGAAATAGCGGTGCAGCGGGATCGGGATGAAGTGAACGCTGGTTCCGATCCCGAGCCGGCGCAACTCTTCCATGAACTCGGCGCGCGTAAGGGTAAGCCGGTCGAGCCGGAGCCGGACGGCATAAAGGTGCCAGGCGTGGCGGCGATCTTCGCGGTCGGCCGGGAGATCGATCTCGCCGATGCCGGAAAGGGTCTCGTGATAAAGCCGGGCGTAGCGCGCACGGGTCTCGATGAGACTCTCGAGCTTGGCGAGTTGGTGAATGCCGATCGCCGCCTGGATGTCGCTCATGTTGTATTTGAAGCCGGTGTCGATGACTTCATAGCGCCAGTTCGCGCGGTCGGCGGAGCGTTCCCAGATGTCGCGGCTGATGCCGTGCAGGCTGAGGCGGCGCATGCGTTCGGCGAGTTCGGCGTCTTCGGTGGTGACCATGCCGCCCTCGCCGGTGGTGATGTTTTTCGTGGCGTAGAAACTGAAGGCGACGGCGTCGCTTGCCGTCGAGCAGGCGTCGTTATAGCCGCCGATGGGCGAGTTGCGATAACGGCCGCCGACCGCATGCGCGGCGTCTTCGACGACGAAGAGGTCGTGCTCTTGAGCGGTTTGCCAAATGCGGCCCATTGAGCAGGGGAGGCCGCCGAGATGAACCGGCAGGATGGCGCGTGTTCGCGGGGTGATGCGGTCTGAAAGGGAGTCGGGGCTTAGGTTGCCGTCCGGGTCGATGTCGGCGAGCACGGGCGTGGCTCCGACTTGGAGGATCGTGTGGACGGTGGCGGCGAAGGTCAGCGGCGTTGTGATGACTTCGTCGCCGGGGCCGACGCCGAGGCCGGCAAGGGCTAGATGGAGACCGGCGGTGCAGGAATTGACGGCGAGGGCGTGACGGCCGACGACATATTCACTGAATTTAGTCTCGAAACGCGCGGTCTTGGGTCCGGTGGTGATCCAGCCGGAACGAAGAGTATCGACTACGTCGTCGATCTCGGGTTGACCGATTTCCGGAACGTGGAAGGGGATGAAGTCGCGACCCAAGAGATTGCCTGTCTAACCTGTCTAGAGTAATGGATTCGGGGGTGAGGCAGCGGTGGGCGCCGGATGGCTCGGAGATAGATTGAGAGCTTATCTCGACTGGGGGCGGGGACAAACACGAGTGTTGTCGTGACCGGCACGAGCGTCGGTCACTACGCGGTTTCCGCTCACCACCAAATTTAGGATAGGATGTGGCCTGCAACCCGGGCCTTGGGTTGGAGCGGCCGGCGGGCGCACACATCAGGACCATGAGCGGATCGCCAGACAACTCCGACGAATTGCCGAGCGGGCCGGACCCGATCGAGCGGCGCTCGGCGGGCGAGCCCGAGCAACTCGAGCAAGCCTTGGCCGCGGCCGAAGAGCGGTTGCGGCAAGCCGAACGGATGCGCGAGCAGTCGGCGATGGGGCTTGAGAGCTATCGCCGCGAGTTTGAGGCGCAGTTGACAACCTATCGCGGCCAACGCGCCTGGCGGGCGATGCTGTGGCTGCGCAAGGCCTATGCGGTGCGTGCCGAGGGCGGCGTCAGAGGTTTGCTCGGCTGGTTGGTTTCCGCCGGATCGGGCGCGCCTTCGGGGGTCGAGGACGAGGAGTTGCGTTTCCCCGACGCGGGGGATTACGTCGCCGAGGGTTTCGATCGGCCGTTCGTCGACGAGGCGGGGGCCTCGCGAGCCGCGGCCGGCGACCCGACCTACGACCTGCTTTTTCTGGCCCCCTTTGCCTTCGATTTTCGGTTCCAACGACCGCAGCAACTCGCCCGCGAGTTCGCTCGTCAAGGCAGGCGCGTGTTTTGGGTGAGCCCGGGTCGGCGACTACCCCCGGCGGCCTCGCGCGGCTTCGAGGCTCGACCGCTTTGTGAAAACCTTTGGGAGATCCGCCTGCGCGCCCCCTGCCCCGACCTTTTCGAGGAATCTTTCAGCGGGGCTGACGCGGACCGCGCGGCGGCCTGTCTCGAAGAGCTGTTCGAGACTTGGGATGTCGCCGAAAGCGCGACGATGGTCGAGTTGCCCGGCTGGTTTCCCGTGGCCGATCGGTTGCGCCGGGGGCGTGGAAGCAAGCTGGTCTACGACTCAATCGACGACTGGGAGCTGATGCCGGGGATCACCGGGACGCGAACCGCGGACCGCGAGTCGCCGGCCACCTGCGACTTGCTTACGGCCAGCAGCACCGCTCTGGCCGAGAAGCAACGGCAGTTCGGGGACACGGCGCTGCTCGTACCCAACGCCGCCGATTTCGAGCATTTCGCCTCGGCCCAGGCGAGCGAGGAGTTGGCCGAGTGGTTTGATTTTGATTTGGTCGCCGAGGTCGCCCGCGCGAGGCCCAATGTTTCGTTTGTCTTGATTGGGGGGATCGGGATCGAGCAGGATCCCGCGCTCGGCCCCGAGGCGGCCGCCAAGCGGTTTCCCGCGCTGGGGGAGCCCTCGGTTCGGGAGCAACTTTCGGCGTTGGGGCAACTGTCGAATGTCCACTTGCTCGGGCATAAGGATTACGCGGAGCTGCCTTCCTACCTGGCGGCTTTTGACGCGGCGATGATCCCCCGTGAAGTCAGCCCGCTGATCGATGCCATGGACCCCGTGAAGCTCTACGAGTACTTCAGCCAGGGCAAGCCGGTCGTGGCGACGCCGATGGCCGAACTACGGCGCTTTGGCGAGGCGGTCTACACGGCCCAGGGAGCCGAGGAGTTTGCACGGCGGGTGGATGAGGCGTTGTCGGAAGACGATTCGGCGCTTCGCGAGCGGCGCGTCACGTTGGCGTCGACGAATACCTGGCGCCACCGCGTCGAGACTTTCGATCAGGGCATTAGCGAAACGTTTCCGTTGGTCTCGATTTTGATCCCGACGTATAACAACGCGGCTTTCGTGGACCCTTGTTTGGATTCGATTGCGCGATGCACGGCCTATCCGCGCTATGAGGTGCTGGTAGTCGACAATGCCTCGGGTGACGAAACGCGGGCGCGACTCCGGGCACGCGCGGAGAAGGACTCGCGGGTTCTGGTCCTTCCGCAAAGCGAGAACCTGGGCTTTTCGGGAGCCTTGAACCTGGCGGCGACGGAGGCGGCCGGGGAGTTTTTGCTTTTTCTCAATATCGACACGATTGTGACCGCGGGCTGGTTGCATCGTTTGTTGGAGGCGCTTCGAACCAATCCGGATCTGGGGGCGGTCGTCCCGGTGACGAATTGGGCGGCGAACGAAGCGCGCATCAATGTCCCCTATCGGGACCGGCGGCGGATGGATGAGTTCGCGCGCTCTCTGGCGAGGGGGATGAAGGGCATGCTGCGGGAGATGGACGTAGCGCCGTTGTTCTGTACCTTGGTGTCGCGGGAAGTCTGGGGCGAGATCGGCGAGTTGGATGCGTCATTCGCCGTGGGGATGTTCGAGGACGACGATTACGCCAGGAGGATTCGCAACTCGGGGCGGCGGATTGCGTCGGCGGAAGATTGCTTCGTGCATCATTTCGGGCGCGCGTCGTTTGGCGCGCTGCCGAAGCCGGAGTACCGCGCCGTCTTTGAGGCCAATCGACGGCGCTACGAGGAAAAATGGGGCGAGCCGTGGAAGCCCCACCAAGCCCGCGAGGGCGTGGGGCCGCCGCCGAGCTTTGATGTGCGGACGTTTGAGTCGGAACAGGGTGAGGGGGCGTAGGAAGTCGGGGGCTCGCGAGCCGCGAACCGCGGCAACCCCGACCCCGCGGCGGACCTGATGACGCCGGTCAGCGGAGCGGAAAATCCGCCGCGCAACGAAAGCCGATCGTCGGGCTGCGTTCCACCGCGCGCGCGAAACTCCGCATCGAACAGGTCAGATACTTCGGCGGGTCCAACCACGAACCGCCGCGCAAGACCCGATAGAGCCCTTCTTCAGGCCCCGTCGGATTGTTCTCCGGCGCCTGCTTGTAGTAGTCTTTCGCATACCAATCCGCACACCACTCCCAGACATTGCCGACCATGTCACAGAGTCCGAAGGCGTTTTCCGGAAACGCGCAGACGTCACCGGGACCGTTGATCCCGTCGTAACGCGCAAGCTTGTCCTTTTCGGGGTCCGCGTCTCCCCAAGGATATTTGAGCCCGTCGCGAAGACCGCGCGCCGCGCGCTCCCACTCCGTCTCGGTGGGCAACCGCTTGCCCGCCCATTCGCAATAAGCGCCGGCCTCATCCCAGGTGACGTTCACCACGGGATGACTCTCCTTGCCCGCCGGCGGCTTCGAGTCGGGCCAATAGTAGGGGGCCTTTCCGCCCGAGGCGGCGAGAAACCGCGCGAACTCGCGGTTGGTAGTCTCGTGCTTGTCGATGTAGAAGGGATCGACGGTAATCTCCCGCACGGGGCGCGAGTCTTTGAGCAAGTTCGGGAACCATATCAACCCGTCGTCGGGCAGCGAGTGCGAGCGTCCTCGCAAGAAGTCACCCCCCGGGATGAAAGTCATCTCCGGCTCCTCGGCCGCGGCCGCGAGCAGAAACAACGGAAGCAGCAAGGCGATTCGCATGGGCTCGAAAGGCGCCTCCCGGCGCGCCCCGAACATTTTACATCAACCGACCGACGCCCCTGCTCCGGCCGACGCCGCGCTCTCATCGGCGTGGTAGGAACTCCGCACCAACGCCCCGGCTTCGACATGCCGGAACCCTAACTCTTGGCCGGCCTCGCGATAGGCGGCGAATTCGCTCGGCGTGTAATAGCGCTCAATCGGCAGGTGATCGCGTGAAGGCCGCAAATACTGACCGAGCGTCAGGATATCCACGCCATGGGCCGCCAAGTCGCGCATCACATCAAGGACCTCATCGTGCCGCTCGCCGAGTCCGAGCATCATCCCCGATTTCGTGGGGATGTCGGGCGCCAAGCGCTTGGCTGTCGCCAACATATCGAGCGAGCGCTCGTACCGCGACCCGATTCGTACGGTCCGATAGAGACGCGGGACGCTCTCAATGTTGTGATTCAGCACATCCGGCCGCGCCGCCAAGACCGTTTCCATCGCGGCATGGGAGCCCTGAAAATCGGGCACCAGCACTTCGATCCGACAGCCCGGGATGCGTTCGCGAATCGCCGCGATCGTCATCGCGAAGATCTCCGCCCCGCCGTCGCGCCGATCGTCGCGGTTCACGCTCGTGACCACGATGTAGCGCAACCCCATGGCGGCCGCGGCGTCGGCCACCCGGCGCGGTTCGTCGTAATCGACCGTCAGCGGCGCGCCCTTTTGGACCGCGCAAAACCCGCAACGCCTCGTGCAAACATTCCCCAAAATCATGAACGTCGCGGTTCGCCGATTCCAGCAGTCGCCGACGTTGGGACAAGCGGCGCTTTCGCACACGGTGTGTAGACCCAACCGTGAGATCAGCGATTTCAACTCGCGGTAGTTGGCGCCGCCCGGCGCGGGGACCTTGAGCCACTTAGGCCTGGGGCCGGCGGGGTTTGAAAAAGCGCCGCCGGCCGGCGAGTCGGTCGCCTCACCTGTTTCGCTGATCTGAATGAGGGGCTCCATTGTCGGCTCTCTAAATCTACACCATGTCGCGCGGCGTCGTTGTCCACTCTTCACCAACCGCCGTTGCCCCGCAATCGTGCTACATTTCAAGGGAACGTTCCCTGAAACCGCGAGGAAATCATGACCAACAGCTTCTCGAGACGCGACGCCCTGTTATGGGCCGGCAGCGCCGCCATGGCGACGACCTTTCTGCCCGGCAACGGCCGTCATCGCCTCTGGTCGCACCCGGCTCGATCGGAAGGCAAGAAACTTGCTACTCGCGTGCTCGGCCGCACCGGGCGCGAGGTAACGACCTTCGGCCTCGCCGGCGGCAACAAGGTCATGTGGGACCTTCCAGGGGACGAAGCCGTCGAGATCGTCGTCAAGGCCGTCCGCGCCGGCATGACCTATCTCGAAACCGCCAACATCTATCAGCTCAGCCAACGCAACTACGGTGAGGCCTTCCGCATTCTGAACCTGATTCCCGGTGAATCCGGCTACGACGCGAGCCTTCGAACCCGGCTCTTCATCGCCTCGAAAAGCATGCTGCGCTATGCCGCGATCCGCGACGGCTCCGCGCGGATGGGCAGCTCCGACGGCGACGGCAAAACCTGCATCGACGACCTCAAGCGCACCATGACCCAGATGTTCGGCGACGGCAAGGGCCACATCCCGGAAGGCGCCTACATGGATTTGATGCAGATCCATTCGTTAACGCACAAGACCGACGTCGACGCGATTTTCGAGGGCTTCGACAATCCCGGCGACAAAGCGCTGCCGAAGATCGGCGCCGTGGCGGGGCTCATCGACTACCGCGACGGCACCAACCACACCGGACTCAACCCCGGCCACAAGAAATGGATCCGCCATCTCGGCATCACCGGCCACGAAAACCCGACCGTCCACATGGCCGCCATGCGCCGCGACACGGCCAACAACTTCGAGACTCTGCTCGTCGCCGTCAACCCCAACGACCGCCACTATTTCTGTCACCAAACCAATTCCCTACCCGTCGCCAAGGCCAAGGGCATGGGCCTGATCGGCATGAAAGTGTTCGCCGACGGCGTGATGTACGGATTGGAACACAAATTCGCCGGCTCGCCGGGTCAAAGCGTCCCCACCGTCGGCGCGAAAGACAAAGTGCGCTTCGAAGACTTCCTGCGCTACACACTCTCCGCGCCGGGCATGAGCACTTTGATCGCGGGCATTGGGCTGACCGACAAGAATAACGACCCGCAAGGCGATCAACTGGTTGCCGATCTGGCGGCCTGCCAAGCAGGCGAGCCGTTGGTCGGGGCTGAACGTCGGCACATCGAAAGTCGAGTCGCGGCTTTGCACGGAACCGAGACGAACTTCTTCCAGCGCACTTCGAGCGGCTTTGTCGCCCCACGCAACGTCAGGCTGGAATCCGCCGCGGACACGCGCGCCAAACTACTTTGGGACACCGCCTACGCCGGACCCGACCCGATCGAGAGTTACGATATCTACCGCCGCGAGGAAAAGATCGCGAGCGTCCCTTTCGCGCCGCAAACCAGCGACGAGTCCTTCTCATTCATCGACAAACACGCCCCCGACAGCCACGAAGGCGGTGTCTGGTACCGCGTCCGCGCCGTCGACACAGCAGGCAACACCGCCGACTCGGTCTCCGTCCGGCGAGTGTAAGCGTCGCTGGGAACCGCCTACCGGGTCATTGCCGCGACTATCGCCCGGAGGCATCTTTCAACCGCAACACAACCGGACAATGGTCGGAGCCCTCGACTTCGGGCAGGTGGTAGCAGTCTTCCACGTCTTCGAGCAAATCGTCGCCGAGGAAGAAGTAGTCGATGCGCCAACCGACGTTGTTCCGGCGGGCATCGAAAAGATAGCTCCACCAGGTGTAGTGACCGCCTTCGGAGTGGAAGTGCCGGAACGCGTCGACGTAGCCGCGCTCCTCGAAGCGGTCAAGACAGGCGCGTTCCTCGGGCAGGAACCCTGAATTCTTGCGGTTCTGCTTGGCCCGGGCAAGGTCGATCTCGTGATGCGCGGTATTGAAATCACCGCAGATGATGACGCGCTTGCCCTTGCGTCGCAAGCGATTGCAATACCCCAGCATCGATTCGTTGAAATCGAGCTTATAGTCCAATCGACCCAGCTCGCGTTGGCTGTTGGGGAAGTAGGCGTTCACCAGCGTGAAACCGGCGTATTCCGTCGTGACCACTCGCCCTTCCGCGTCGAAGCGGGCTATGCCCATGCCTGTTTTCGGCGGTGAGATCAGCTCGGGCCGGCACGCTCCGGGAGATACTTTGTCGAACAGACCGGAGCGATTCGCGGCGCGGGTCCAAGTCGCGACGCCGCTATAGCCCTTCTTTTTGGCCGCGGCGTAGCAGACGGCGTAGCCGGCCGGGTCGGCCAGAGCGGGCTCGAGCTGTCCGGGGTGGGCCTTGGTTTCTTGGATGCACAGGATGTCGGGCGATTCGCGGCCCATCCAATCCCAAAAGCCTTTCCGAGCGATAGCCCGAATTCCGTTGACGTTCCAGCTAATCAGTTTCATGCCGTCCGATCTCTGTCGGCCCGGGGGCTCCCGCCGGGAACCCGTTAGGATAGCCCCCCACTCCGCCGGGCGCGCGTCCGAAGGATTTCTTTGCGCCGATACACGGCGCGCGTTTACAATCGAAGGAGAGGAGTGAGGCCGCCGGAGGGTCTCAACGACCCATGGGACTACTTGATAAATGGCGCCCCAAGTGGAAAAACAGCGACCCCGATGTGCGGATTGCCGCCGCGCGGGAGTTGAACGACCCCGAGATTCTCGTCGAGATGGCGGCGAACGACCCGGAATGGTTCGTCCGTCACCGCACCTTTGACGTGATCCGCGAAAAGTTCGATTCGCAGGACAGCTATACCTATCTCGCCCGCAACGCCGGCGATGAGGAAATTCGGCGGAAAGCGGTCAAGAAACTCAGCGATCAGACGGTTCTCTCGGACATCGCCGAGAACGACAAGTATCGCTACGTTCGCGACGCCGCGGAGCATCGACTCGACGAGTTGAAGACGGATGTGTGGGATGAGCGGTCGAAGTCGGCTCCGACGTCCCAAGCCTAGGCTTGGCCGGCTCTTCGAAAGACTTCCAAACCGCTCATGGCCTGCCCAATTTGCGAAAAACGCAAGCCGAAACGATCTTGTCCCGCCAAGGGCGCGCGGATTTGTTCGCTGTGCTGCGGCACGGAGCGCGAAGTTTCGATCGATTGCCCGCTGGATTGCTCCTACCTCCGCGAAACCCGCGAACGGGAGTACGTCGGTCATTTAGACCCCAAGAACTTCCCGTTCAAGGAAATCAGCATCGACAATCGTTTTCTCGAAGAGCATGCCGACTTGCTCAACAGTCTGGCTCGCGGCACTCTCGAAGGCACCTTGGCCGTGCCGGATGCGTCCGATGCCGATACGCAACAGGCGCTCGAGGCTTTGATTGAGAGCTACAAGACGCTCGAAAGCGGAATCCACTACGAAAGACGTCCCGACTCGAGTTACGGACGAGCCGTCTTCGACGGTTTGCGCGCGGTCATCGCGGAATTGCAGCGGAAAGAGGTCGAGCAGGCCGGCTTCAGCCGCACTCGCGACGGCGACATCCTGGCGACATTGGTTTTCCTCTACCGCATGGCTCTCGACCGCGACAATCGCAAACCCAAGGGCAAGGCCTTTCTCGACTTCCTTGGCCAACATTTTCAGGTCGCGACCCAACCTGCCACCAACCTGATCATTCCGGGTCGATAGGGCCGTCTCGGGGCATGTGGGGAGAAAGACTTCGCTAAACTAGACGAGAAATGGAGCAGTTGGAGGGACCTCGCATCGGGCTGGTTGTGTTCGCGCACGGATCGAGCGTTCCCGAGGCCAACGAGGCGGTGAGAAGAGTGGCGGCCGATACCGCCCGGCACTGCGGCGTCGAGCTTTGGTCCGAGGCCTTTCTGGATCCGGTGAGGCCCGATTTGGCCGCCGCCGTGGAGCGACTGACGAGCGAGGGCGCTACAAGAATCGTCGTGACCCCTTACTTCCTCACCATGGGAATGCACTTGCAAAAAGACCTTCCTCGGATTCTCAACGCCGTGTCGGAATCGCATCCCGGAATCGAAATTCTCCGCGCGCTCCCGCTCGATGGCGACCCCTCGTTGGTTGACATCCTGGCTAAGCGAGCGCGGGAGGCGTTGGACGCATGAGCTCGGGGAACCCATGGAAAGTCCGGCTGACCGATCGCCGCGCGCTCGCCGCCGATGTATTCCACTTGAGCTGGGAGCGGACCGACGACGAACCGGTCGCCTTCGAGCCGGGGCAATATGTTTGCCTCGGTACGGACCTGGACGATGAGACAGCGAAGGGGTATTACTCGCTGGCGTCGGCGCCCAGGACGGATGGCTTTGAGCTGTGCGTGCGCGTGAACGAGTCGAGCGGAGCTTTCGGGCGGTCTCTCGCTGAATGCGAAACCCATGAAGTCTTTCTTTCCGACCCTCCGGCGGGCAATTTCGTCTTGCGGCAGCCTGTTCGTGAATCGGTCTTCGTGGTTCACGGAACCGGTATTTCGCCGGTTCGGTCAATGCTCGGTCACCTACTCAATGACGGAGCGAATTCGCCCGGCGATATTTCCCTGACACTGCTTCAGGGGGGCCGCACGACCCAAGAGCTCTACTATCGCGAAGAGTTTGAGCACTTCGAAAAGCAGCATTCCAACTTCCGGTACCGGCCGGTATTGAGCCAAGCGGGAGCCGATTGGGACGGACGTACGGGCCATGCTCAACAGCACCTACCGGAGGCTCTTGCCGGAAAATCGGAAGGCGTCGACGTTTATCTGTGCGGCCGCCCGGAGATGGTGCGCGGCAGCGCCGAAAAACTGATCGCTCAAGGATTTGACGAACAGGCCGTCGTGTTTGAAAAATATGGGTAGTGACGAAATCGCCCGGCAGCGCGGTTTCGCCGGCAAAATCGTAAAACGCTCGACCGACACCATTTGCTTCGAGGCAACGTCAAATAGTTATGCGGATCTCCAATTCTCTCCCGACCTCCCTTTGGATCTTGTTGTTCGGCTTCGTCGCGGCGGCGCCGGGGCAGCAACCCCCTTTGCAACCTACCGCCGAAGCACTGCAAGCCCGCAAGGTCTTGCAGGCGAGCGCCGATCGTTTTCTGGCCGTGCTGGAGCGCGTCGAGGAAGTGGATTGGAATTTTCGCCCGAAAGGGTTCCGGCACACTCTAGGTCAAGAAGCCGAACACGCCGCCCTGGCGCACCAGGAACTGCAGGTTGTGGTCACGAAAGCGCTCCGTCGAGAACCGCAACCCGAACGCGCGAAAGCTCTCGAGGGCAAGGAAGAGATGATCCGCGAAAGGATGCTCGATTCCGCGCAAAAGGCCGAAAACTACGCAGTGAAGAATTCGTTGCGTTCCAAGGCCGAAGTGCTCGAGTTCTTCCAAGCGGCGCACAAGAAAGCACTACGCTTGCTCGCCGCCGTCCCGGACCCCGGTGTGCACATCTACAAGCACCCTCATTCGACATTTTACGGGGAACTGACGGGGCTACAGTGGTTCTACTACATGGCCTACCATTGCGAGCGCCACGCGGAACATATGCTCAAGATGATCGAGCATCCCGAGTTCACGGGCCAACCGGCCTCGGGCGCGTGAGCGGGGCTCGTCGCGCGCATTGCCCGGTCCGGCCTCGCAATCAAGTCGACCGGGCCTTCGGATAACGCGGCCTTTCCTTCACTCGGCCGCTTCCAAGGAGTGCATTTTCCTGCGCCCAAGCGAATAGAATCGGTTGTCGCCAACCGTTCTTGCCAGGGCCGTGAACTTCGACTCCGCGTTCGAAACCTGAACATAGCCGATCCAACCTGTCGACTCGTCCGTTATCTTGAGCGCTTTGCTCACGTCCGGTCGCGGAAATCCCGGTACGGCCGCGCCGACAACGCGACGGTTCTCGTCCACGACGACCACACATTCGATAGCTTCGCCTTTCGAGTGCGCCCATCCCGTGGCTTCCGCCAGGTCCGGTTTGAGCATTCGAAGACCATCGAAGAATCCTCCAACGGGACGGCCCGGCTTGTCGGCGATGATTGCGTCTAACGACAGCTGGTTTCCCAGCAGGCCGCAATCGTAACGAAACGAGGAGTGGAACGGATAATGTCCAATGTTGCGAAGAAGTGGGACGATGTTGATCATCCCATAGTATTCGGCCGAGAAAATGTGCGTGGATACCCGGCGTTCATCCGTATGTCCGAGGCGAAGAGCAATCGACGCCACTTCTTTCGTTGACTGTTTTTTCAGATAAGGCGTCCAGTTATAAGAATTGATATAGGAGAGAACCAAACCCGACGCAATAAGTACTTGCAGCACTCCGATCGACCATCTCGGCATCCGCGTTCTCAGGAGTGCGAGAATCACGATCATGAGCCACCCAATCCAAAAAAGGGAACGGATAGTGGCATACCGAGTCAGCCCAACGCCGATATCATTTCCGGACCCCGCTCTCGTCAACGCGATCAAGACCGCGTTCCCGAGGCCGTGGAACAGAACCGAGGCCCAAAAGAATAGAACGGTTGTATCTTGGCGCTCATCCCGAAGCAACATCGTGACAAGAAATAGGGTCGACACGATCGCTACGACGCCGATCAGCTTGGCGGTGTCGGGATTCTCCGTCCACATACGACCCAGGAGGCCGCTTACGGAACGGAACAAGAGGGTCACGTCCGTGATGGGGGCGGGGTGATGGTCCGGCGTTCGAAAGACCCAAGCGTAGCCGCCTGTTACGGCGAGGGCCCCTAACGACAGCGCGACCGGCGGCTTGGGAGGACGGAGGCAGAGAACGATCAAGGCGGCTATGGGTAACGACAAGAGGCCGGTGCCGTATGTGACGGCGGCCATGAGTCCCAACAGCACTGTCAGGCCCGCTCGCCCGACGCTCGGCGCGGTGAGGTACGCGGCGCAGGCGGCAAAACAGGCGATCGAGAGCGCGTTCGCCGTCATCCACGCGGTACCGCTCATTCCCAACATCCAATTGTGGACGGCTTGCGGGGTGAAGGTTAAGCACGAAATCACCGGTAATGCCATGACGGACAACGCGGGGGAAGTCGTCAATCGAGCCGGAAGAGCTCTTATAAGTAGGATGGCTTGGACCGAAGCCATTAAGAATGTCCATAGGGAGAGATAATGGCTCGATCCGTGAAACAGTTGCGCGTTAAGGTAGTAAATCACCCTTGTGAAAAAGAAAGGATGCTCATTGTGTAACGAGAACCACTGACGAATACCCGCGGGTTCACCTGTGTTCGACTCGTCGAAGACGGCACGAAGGGCCCACCAGTAGTCAACTTCCGGCAGAGCTGTTGTCGTTAGGATCGCCGGCAGTATATAGAGAGGCGGACCGAACGTTCCAACAAGGAGTACCGGCAAGCTCCAAGCTGCTTGCGAGCGTATCGATTGAAGCCGGAGGATGGGCAGCTGAGGCACTGAATGTTCCCAGATTATCGCACATCCGCCAGGGACGGGCGGCAAGGGGGGCTAAGGACGTGCGTCCTCCCCGTGAAGCCGCGGAGCCGCGGTGCCATGGCCCGATACCGGCGCCGTTGGTGTGCCTTACATCACTGTCGTCGCGCCGCCCCACGGAATCTCATGTCCCGATTCACGCGTCGACCGCGCATTACTTAGTGGGGACAAGTGGGGACACAGATGTCGACCGGCCCGTGTGAGGTGCATTGTGCGGAGTGCTTCAGACCCTCGACCCCAAGCCGGCCCGGTTACAGACCGGCGCTCGACCGGCTGGTCTCGGGTGACGAAAATGTTGGCAAGCTACGCCGGCCGTCGCGTCGTTCGCATCGAGAGTGGACCGCGCGAGGTGGTTCTGGATTTCGACCCGGACGCGATGCCCATCCCGACGCCGGGTACTGCTGAAGAGTCCTGAGTATCTCGTTCGCGGTCGAAATGCTGAATTGGCTTCCGATCGTTCGTTGGTCTGCTCTACCGCGGGCGGGCTGTCGGGAGTTCGGGCCATGGTGTCCGTTGTTCTTGGGGCAGAGGGGCGACGGGGCGGCCGGCTGAGAGTCGGCAAGATTGGTTGGCTGGATGCGGTAGGAGTGCCGGTCTCTACCGAGCGGTGGTCCCCGTTTCACCCCAATCCCGCCGGGCGCTATACTAACGGCCAAGTAGGCCCCCAAGCGCTCGGGCGGGGCTTCTCCGATGGCCGAAAAACAACAGCAAACGACGGCCTCCGCGACGCTGACCGCGCTGATCGTCGACGATGAAAAACTGGCTCGCGATGAGTTGGCTTTTCTGTTGAAATCCTTCCCTGACATCGAAATCATCGGGACGGCCGGCAACGGCTTGGAAGCGCTTGAACGCATCGAGACCGACGACCCCGACTTAGTCTTCATGGATGTCCACATGCCCGGCCTCGACGGCCTCGGCGCGGTTCGAAAACTCATCGACGCCGGAGGCGAGCTGCCTCATTTCATCTTCGCCACCGCTTACGATCAGTACGCCGTCGAAGCGTTCGATGTCAACGCCGTTGATTATCTGCTGAAGCCGATCGACAAGGAAAGGCTCGCGGTCTCGATCGAGCGCGCCAGAAAAAGGTCCGAAACACCGCGGTCATCGGACCGGGTCGAGCAACTGCTGGCCCAGATGGAAAGCCGCGCGCCGGCGTCGCCCACCAAACTTCTGATCAAAAGCAAAAATCGCATGTTGCTCGTCGACGCCGGGGAAGTCATCTACGCGGCGACGCAGGACGGCGTGATTCGCGTGGTCTCGACGCTCGTCGAGGGACAGTCGAACTACAAGACGATCGAAGAATTGCAATCGAATCTCGATTCCCCCGACTTTTGGCGGCCGCATCGATCTTTCCTCGTCAACATCAACAAGATCCAGGAAGTGGTTCCTTGGTTCAAATCCACCTATCAGCTGCGGATGAGCGACAAAGAGCAGACGGAGATTCCCGTCAGCCGCGGGCAAACCAAGCGTCTGCGCGAGCTTTTCAAGTTGTAGGGATGGACCGGCGAGAACGAAAGAGCCGTGGATCGCGTCGGGGCCGAGCGGGCTCAGCTCTTTTCTTCCACGCTGCGTATCTTGTCTTCCATCGTTTGGTCCCGATCGACGCGCGTACCCAGCTTGATGGTCGTCGTGATGCGTGGCGCCCCCATCTCGTGGATCACTTCGTGGCAACGCTTGACGGCTTGAAAGACCTCGTCCCATTCACCCTCGATATTGGTTCCGTAGGCGTGCAGGCCGGTCTTGAGCCCCGCGTCGGCGAGCACCTTGCCGCAGGCGGCTACGTATTTTGAAACGGAGACGCCGACTCCAAGAGGGACGACGCATAGATCAGCGATGACTTTCATAGGTTTCCACTGCCGCACCCTTCAGGATGGCTTCGAACCGCCTTACGAAGGGGCTGTGAAAAACAAGTGACCCCTCCCCTTTCGCGCCGGCCTGTGCAATCCACGACATCGATACAGAGCCCGGAGCGCAAGCGACGGGCCGAGGGCAGGGAGCTACGGCCGTGCTTCGCTACGTCGTCTCCCTGAACCGTTGCGCATTTCCGCATAGTCTGCTTCCTCCCCGAATCGTTGCGCTCTTGGCCCGTCGCTTGCGCTCTGGGCTCTGTATCTGTATGCAGCCCTTTAGCGCGCGCCGCTCGGTTTGCTATGCCGAAAGGGCTCGCTAGCGCTTGTAGCCGATTGTGCGGAGCAGACTGTGGCGCCATTCCACGTCGCTTGCGCCCTCCACTCCCTTCGGAGACGAGCCGTCGATTACGGCCATCACGCCTCGCCCCTGCTCGGTTTCCGCGATCACGACTTCGACCGGGTTCGCCGTCGCGCAGAATAGCCGAACGACCTCTTGGCAATCCTTGATGCGGTTCAAAACGTTGATCGGGTAGCCGTCGGTCATCACAATGACGAAACAATGCCCGGCGCCCATCGCCGTTGCGTTCTTGACGGCGACCGCTCGCAGGTTATCGTCATTCCCCTCAACCCTGGTCAGGCAGGCTCCTGATGCTTCGTTGAACGCGACCCCGAATTTCATCCCAGGGACCGTGCCGACGATGATTTCGTAGAGATCCTCGATGGTCTTGATGAAATGCGACTGCCCCAGAATCAGATTCGCGCCTTCGGGGATCTCCATCTTGACGGTGCTGAGTTCCACGGTGAGCCTCCTGTTCGGAAAGTGAAACCGACCCGCGCCGGAAACTCCATTTTATCGTCGCCGTCTGATTCCGGCGCGCGATGCCGGAAGCGATCGAATTCGTACTCCGGCACGAAGTACGCCGCCGGCACGTCTCGGTATTACAACCCTGTTTGATACAATGGACTTTCGGAGACAGACACTCTATGGCCGCACCGGTACAAGATTTGGAAGCAATCGATCTCGGGCTCATCAAGATGGAACCCTGGTCGGACGGGTTGACCAATCCCCGCAAGAAGATGCCCAAGGAGCTTGCGGTCATCAACGATTGTTGCACGGGTTGCGCGGGGTCTCCGGTTTGCATTACTTATTGTCCGGTGGCGAAATGCATGTTCTGGGTTCCGGACGAAGAATACCCTCCCTTTGGCCGCATCGAGGTCGATTATCAACAGTGCATTGGCTGCAAGAAATGCATCAGCAAAGGCCCCGACGACACCTTCCTCGACGGCTGTCCCTGGGACGCCATTGACATGGTGCCGCGCGAGGACGTGGAAGAGGAGTTGGAAGTCAAGTTCAACTACTGAGCCTCGACCGGGTAGATCGCACGCCTTCAACAATCCAAAGTTTTCGTTCCGCTTCCGGCGGCTCCGCCCGGCGTCTTTTCGCTTTCGGCGACATTCTCTTAGGATTCGCTTTCCGCCCAACCCGAGACGCGCGCATGGCTTGCCAGCGTGGATTTTTTTGTCTTCACCGCAACTTTTTCGGGCCTCGTGAGTTTATCCCAACCAAGAGCACGATACACGCTCTCGACAGATCGACGCCGAAGAATAAAGGAGAAGAACCATGAAGAAGAACATTATCCACCGTTTGACCATCAGCTTTTGCACCGTAAGCCTGGGCGCCGGTCTTGCCCTGGCGGCCCATCCCAACGTGGGCGAGCGACAGATCAACTAACAGAAGCGAATTCGCCAAGGTGTGAATAGCGGGGAGCTGACGCCGCGGGAGACGGTGCGCCTCGAACGCAACTCGGCTCGGATTCATCGCTCGATTGCGCGCGACCGCCGCGACGGCGGCGTGTTCACTCCACGCGAGCGGGCGAAGGCGCAAAAAAAGCTGAACAAGCAGAGCCGCGCGATCAATCGCCAAAAGCACGACAGGCAACGTCGCTAGCGGGTCGGAATTCCGGCACACGGGCCCCGGGAAGGGTGGAGGAACCGCGACGTAGACGGTTCCTTCGCCTTCCGGGGCTCTTCCTTTTTCCGTCGGCTTACCCTGGTGGCCATTCGCCGGCGATCGTCCGCCCGTCGTGCCGAGTACCCGCTATCGCTCGACCGCCTTGCCGCGGAATGATCCGCCTTGCCGCGGCGCCGACGGCGGCTACAATGAGGGCTTGCCTGATCCCATTCGGCTCTCCTAATGAAACTCGCCTTTCTCTTACTCTTCTGGTTGCCTCTGATCGCCATGGCGCAAACGGATTCGGATAACCTTCACCAGATCTTCACGGAATATTTCGAGGAGCAACTACGAAGCTACCCCGAATCCGCCACGACGTTGGGCCGCAACGAATACAACGATCGCTGGACGGATTGGTCGCGCGATGCTCGCGATGCTCGTCGCGACAAGCTGCGGGAGTACGAACGTCGCCTGCTCGCGATTGCGCCCGATTCATTAAGCCCGCAAGACGGCCTCAGCCGCGGGCTCTTGCTCCACGAGATTCGCGATTCGCGGGATGTCGAGGAAATCTCGACCTATCTCACCGGGTTGAATCAGCTCTTCGGGCCCCACACGCGGATCTATCTCACCATTCGTGAAATGCCGACGCGCACGACCGAGGATTACGAAAACATTGTTCGGCGTCTGGAAGCAGTGGGGCCCTACATTGACCAGCGGATTACGATCTACCGCGAAGCCATGAAGGCCGGGCTGCGGCAACCGAGATTAGTGATTGAGTTGATCATCAAGCAGCTCGATGCGCAGGCGGCGCAGACTGCTGACGAGAGGGCTCTGTTGGCCGCGTTTCGAGAATTCCCCGAGACCTTCGACGAATCGGATAAACAGCGACTGCTCAAGGCCGGGACCACCGCTTACAACGAAACCTTCCTGCCGGCTTGGAAGAATCTGCGCCGCTTCTTGGCGGAGGAATACCTGCCGAAAGCGCGGCCGGAAATCGGCTTGACGACCCTCGAAGACGGGAATAAGCGCTATGCTTCGCTGATCCGCCATTTCACGACGACTCACTTCACGGCGAAGCAGATTCACGAACTCGGTTTACGGGAAGTCGAGCGTATCGAGAAAGAGATGCTCGTGATCGCGCGGGAAACCGGTTTCGAAGGGGATTTGGAAGCGTTCGAGAAGCAATTGCGGGCGACTCCCGAGCAGTATTTCACGAGCAAGCAAGACATGCTTGTCTATTGCCGCAATGTCGCCAAGCTGGTGGACCCCGAGTTGCCCCGCTTCTTCGCTCGGTTGCCGCGGGCGCCGGTGGGCATTCGTCCGATCGCAGCCGACCGCGAAGCCGAGACGCCCTCGAACTACGAGATGCCCGCCGCCGACGGCAGCCGAGCCGGGTGGTTCAACCTACAGGCCTACAAACCGGAGGAAGAGATCAAGTTCGACAAGGCGGCGTTGGTGTTGCACGAAACCAACCCCGGGCATCATTTGCAGATCGCGTTGCAACTCGAGTTGAGCGAACTGCCTGCATTTCGCAAGGTTTTCCATTCCACCGCCTATATTGAGGGCTGGGCGTTGTACGCGGAATCGCTGGGTGTGGAGATGGGCGTTTACCCCGATGCCGTGAGCCGTTTCGGTAAGCTGGAAAGCGAGCGTTTTCGGGCCCGGCGTTTGGTGGTCGATACCGGCCTGCACGCTTTCGAGTGGACGCGGGAAAGGGCCGTCGAGTACCTCGGCGACTCGGCCGAGATTGACCGCTATATCTCCTGGCCCGGGCAAGCCTTGGCCTATAAGCTCGGCGAGCTGAAGATCAAGGAACTGCGCGAGCGGGCGGAAAAGGAACTCGGCGACGATTTCGATATTCGTGTATTTCACGACGTCGTGTTGCGCAATGGGGCGTTACCGCTGCAACTGCTCGAAGAGCAGGTCGCGACTTATATCGCCGAGGCCGGAGCCGCGGAGTAACACAAGGCGGGACGGTTCGAAAAGCTTGTGAGGGCTGTGATTCGAGCGGTGCCCGGCGCCTGACCCGATGACCACGAATGATCCAGCGCAACCCGTCGCCCGTCCGGGCGTCGAGCGCGTTTTCGAGATCGCCGTTGTTCTTCTCACGGCGAACGGCTTCCTCGCCCTAACGGCGGCGAATCGGCTCGATGCCTTCTCCATCCTTGTGATGGTCGCGGCGTTGGGCGGCCGTCTCTATTGGATCTTCAGCGGTCGCGTTTACCGAGCTCCTCGCCTGTCGGTGTCGGTGATATCGCTCGGCTATGTCCTCTTCTTCGCGTTTGATTTTTGGGTCCTGAGCGGTTTCATCACCGCCGCGGTGCGGATGCTGTTTTTCTTCACAGCTCTGCGTCTGATCACCGCCGAACGAAACCGCGACTACCTCTTGCTCGGCGTCCTGTCGTTCTCGCACCTGATGGTCGTTTCGATGTTCGTGGCCGGGTTGGGGTTTGTAGTCGCTCTGGCGGGTTTTCTGCTCTTGGCGGTGTTGGCGTACTCGGTGTTTGAAATTCGGCGTGGTTGTCGATCCGCCGCCGTCGTGATGGGGCCCCCGGCCGACACCGCGGCGGGTTGCTTGGGACGTCGATTGGTCTTGTTAAGCGGCGTGCTCGCTGTTGGAATATTGGCCCTGAGCTTCGTGTTGTTTTGGGCGATTCCCAGAAGCTTCGCAACCAACTGGACCGCGCCGTTGCGTGGGGACTACACGGTCGGCTTTTCCGATGAGGTCAATCTCGGTGCTACCGGTTCGGTCGCGATTGATCACACGCCGGTGCTGCGTGTGGAGGAGGCCTCGGGGACCGACCTGGGCAAGTTGAAGTGGCGCGGGCTGGCGCTGCACCATTTCGACGGCGTCCGCTGGTCGAGTCCGGCAACGGAAGAAGTGCTCGTCGAGGCGCGTAAGGGGGAATACGTTTTGCCGAGGCGGGGGCGCGGAACCGCCGACGGCCCTCGCGTGCACTATGAAGTGGATGTCTCGCCGATGGCGACGCGTTTGCTGTTTATCGCCGGCGAGCCGGAGATGATCGCCGGCACATTCAGCAAACTCTGGGTGACCGATACCGGGTCTTACAGAGCGCCCTTGTTGCCGTTCCAGCCGCTGAGCTATCAAGTGATGGGCCGTTTGCCGGGCGGCGATCCACCGCGAGCGGCTAATGTCGTCGAGCTTTTTTCGGATAAGTTTCGGGGCTTGTATCTCGACTTGCCGACGATCGACCCGCGCATCGAGGAATTGGCGCGTCGTCTCGCTAAACCGCATCGCGGCGCGCGCGCTCAAGCCGCCGCGATCGAACGCTATTTCCGCAACCAGTTCGGCTATTCCCTGGCCCTGCCCCGGCAGCGAGCCAAAGACCCGCTGGCGTATTTTATCTTCGAACGTCGCCAAGGGCACTGCGAATACTTCGCCTCGGCGATGGCGGTAATGTTGCGAACTCTGGGGACGCCCACGCGCCTGGTGAACGGCTTTCTGGGGGGCGTTTACAACCCGTTGTCGGGCCAACAGGTCATTCGATCGAGTGACGCGCATAGCTGGGTGGAGGCTTATTTGCCCGGTCACGGGTGGGTGGAATTTGACCCGACGCCGCCCGGTCCCAATCAGGCCATGGGGTTTTGGTCAACGTATTTTTGGATGTATTGGGACTTGGTCGAATCGGCCTGGAGCGGCTGGGTGGTCGACTACGACCGCGGCCAACAGGTGATGTTGGTTCGCGAAATGCAAACACGATCGCGGCGCGTGCTGGCGGACTTCGCGGCCGCCGTGGAGCAGGCGGGGGTTTGGTTGGCCGCGGTGTGGAATGACTCGCGAGCCGCTCTCGGGGGCGCCCGCTTCGCTGGTGTCGCCCCGGAGACCTTCGATGAAACCTCCCTCGGCATGGCTCTCGCATTGATCGGTCTGATGATCGTCGCCGTCGCCCTAGTATGGGGAGCGCTGAAGTTGCGGCCCCGGCTGGTGCGCTATTACCGCGGCCGGCGCGTGCTCGCGGGGCGGGGACGCCTGTCCGACGCCGTGTTCTTCTATGAGCGGGCGTTAGACATCACCGCGCGTCGAGGGTTCACCCGGCAAGCCTCGCAGACCGCGGAGGAATTCACTGAATCGGTCGAAGCCGAGGAGTTGCGGGGCATCGTTCAGCAGATTACGAGTGCGTATAACCGGGCACGTTTCGGCGGGGACCGGTCGGCGGAACAGCGCTTGCCGAAGCTGCTGCAAGCCCTCGAAAGAAGCCGCTAGGCGGCGCCGCCCGAAACAGGTTCCTTGATTCAATGAGTTTCGGTGGCGCGAAGTGGGCGCTGCCCGATTCCTTGACAGCCCCTCATATGCGCGACCTGGTTTGGTTGTCTCTCGCGTTTGGGCCCCGGGCTTTGTGACAATGATTTGTCGCGCTGTCTTTGCCTATGCCCGCCAATCCCGTTGAAGGTCTTGCCGAAAAGCGTTCCAATCCCTGGTACCGTTTTCTGCTGCCGCCGCCGCCGATTTATCCTAATCCCGCCGAGCGGGATTTTCAGCCGCCGCTGGGGCGCTGGAACCTATACGTCGGCGGCGCGGGCTCGGCTGTTTCCGGCTATGTCAACGTCGATCTGTTTACTCTCCCGGGCGTTGATGTCGTCTGCGACGCCGCGCGGCTGCCCTTCCGCGACGGCGTATTCGAGCGAGTCGAGTTAGACGCCGTTCTCGAACACACCACCGACCCGCGAGCGATTGTCGACGACATTCGGCGCTGTCTGGCCCCCGGCGGGTGGCTGCACGCGGTCGTTCCATTTTGCCACCCGTTTCATGAATACCCGCGCGACTATTTTCGTTTCACGCCCGACGGTCTGGCGCTGGTCGTGGCGCCGCTCGAAGTGGTATCGAGCGGCTGGAGAACCGGCCCCACCTCGACGATGTTGGTTTTCGTATTGGAATACGCGAAGCTTTGGTTCAAGCGCCGAACCCTAAAGCGAGCGGTGCATTTCGGCCTCGGGTGGTTGCTCTTCCCTTTGCGCTATCTCGACGCCTTGTTGCTCCGTAAACCCGATGCCGGGCAGATCGGCAACCACTGCTTTGTGTGGGCCCAAAAGGGGGGCGTGGGCAAGGGAGAGAACTAGCGAGGCCGGAAGCTCGCGTGCTCGATTCTCCCCTTCGTCGGTCATGCTACGCTGATGCAATTACGGTCCGCTGGGAACCGCTGACGGCCCTACTTCCACGCATCATGATTGAACCTCGTCTATCGCGCGGGTTGCGCGACTTGCGCGCCGACCACCTGTTGGCCCGCCAACACATCATCGACACGGCCCGCAAGGTCTACGAACTTTACGGGTTCACGCCGCTTGAGACGCCGGCGGTCGAATATCTCGACGTGCTCTCGGGCTCGGCGGGTCAAGAGGCGCAAGGGCAAATCTTTCGCGTCACCAACCCGGAAGAAGAACCGCTCGGTTTGCGTTTCGATTTGACGGTGCCTTTGTCGCGCGTCGTCTCGCAACATAAGGACCTCGTCTTTCCCTTTCGCCGCTATCAGGTTTCGCCGGTTTGGCGCGCCGACAAGCCGGCGCCGGGCCGCTTTCGTGAGTTCTATCAATTCGATCTCGATTCGGTGGGAGCGGAATCGGAAGTCGCCGATACCGAGATCCTGGCCGGGATTTGCGACACCCTCGACGCCCTCGACGTGGGGCCTTATCGCGTCCGTTTTTCGAGCCGTAAGATCTTGAACCTCTTGTTACTGCACGCGGGCATTGGCGAGGAGAAGGGGGCCGATGTCTTTCGCGTCCTCGACAAGCTCGAAAAAGCCGGTCATGAGAAGGTTCGCAAAGAGTTAACCAGCGGCTACGTCGACGATTCAGGCGACCCGATTGCGGGCGTGGGCCTGAGCGATACTCAGGTGGATCAGATCGACGAGTTTCTGGCGATCGAGGGCGACCGCGGCGGCGTGCTTGGGAAGCTGGGGACGCTGTTCCACGAGGTCGAAGGGTCGGCGGAAGAGCTGGCCGTGATCGACCGCATATCGTCGTATCTCGACCGTTTGGGTTATGGAAGCGATCGGGTCGCGATCGACGTCAGCATCGCGCGCGGACTGGCCTACTACACCGGCCCTATTTTCGAGGCCGTTCTGCTCGATGCTCCACAGTTCGGCTCGGTATTCGCCGGTGGGCGCTATGACGACCTGGTGACGCGGTTCACCGGGCAGCGGATTCCCGCCACCGGGGCGTCGTTGGGCGTGGATCGACTCTTGGCGGCGTTGGTGGAATCAGGCCGCGTGCGACAGAGGCGCGGTACGTCGCAAGTGCTGGTGACGGCAATGGACGCGAACTTGATGTCCGAGTATCTCGCCATTACCTATGATCTGCGCCGAGCCGGTATCCCCGCCGAGATTCACGTCGGCAAACCGAAGCGCTTGGGTAAGCAGATCCAGCGAGCCGATCGTCTCGAGATTCCTTATGTCGTCATCATGGGCTCGGACGAAGCCGAGCGCGGCGTCGTGACGCTGAAGGAAATGGAGATCGGCCGCGAGAAAGCCGGCGAAGTGAGCGGCCACGAGGAGTGGAAGAAAGCGCGTTTCGGGCAGCAGGAAGTGGCTCGGGCGGATTTAGTGGCGACGCTGAAGAGGCTGCTGTCGGAGGATTAGTTTCTCTTCGCGGTGTGTCGTCGTTGCGGGTTTCAGCCGAGTCCCTTTTCCGATCGCACCTGTAAGGTCGTTTTCAAATCTTTGATCTCATCCTTGATGCCTCGCATATTGACGAGTTCACTATCGAGGCGATCAAAGCGATCTCCATTGCGCTTTTCCAGACCGGCGATTTCCGCTTTGATCACTGCGGTCTGGCTGGCGAACTCAGCTCGCATTGTCTCGGTCTGACCGGTGAACTTCGCGTCCAGTATCTTGGTTTGCCCGGAAAACTCCTCCCTCAATGCGGCGGTCTGATTGTCCAGGTCGTGCTTGGTCGCCATCTTTTTCACTTCCGCCGTATTGGTCGAGACTTGATTTTCCAAAGCTCCCAATTGACGCGCCGATCGAAACACCAGCAGCAACAGACTGACGACAAGTCCGACGGCGGTCAGAGCGAGGCCGGTAACCGCGATGTGCTCGCTGGACATGCCCCCAATCCTACCACGGCCTCAACTACTCTTCTCGGCGGAAATCAACCCACTTTGGCATGATCGATGCCGTTAATCCCAGAAAAAATACGATTCTAGGGAAGAAGAGAGCCGCGACCGAGGAGCACGCGCCGCGCCACGGTGTCACTCAAGGGCATGGCGATACGGCCGCTACAATCATTGTCCACGACCTAACCGGATTTGCCCGGTTCGAGCGGGATCAGCGACGACGAGCAGCGTGTAGTTTCAATTACTTAGGAGCCAAAATAGATTTTGAGCCTTACGTGACTGAGTTTAGGGCAAGGGCATACCGTGCATGAAACCGAGGTTTCATAACCTCAGACCACAAGCTTCTCGGCTTCGATCAACCGCTCGGCGATTCCGCGCCGCAGCGCGATCTTGTTCGCCGGCGTGAAGCGCGTCAGCAGGTGCAGGATCTTCATCTGCATATCCAGCGCGGAACCTTCGGCGGATGCCGCCAGCACCGTGACGGCGTAAGTGCGAATGTTCGAGATCGTTTCACCCGCCAGCACGCGAACCATGTCGGCCGCCTGCTCGCCGCGTCCTCGGGCGACAAGCTTTTCGGCCCTCAGCAGCGCCGACTCCGCGGCATAGGTGTCGATCAGCATGTCGCTGATCGCCGCCATCACCTCTTGCTCTTCCTCGAGCTCCCCCCCCCCAAACCGCTGATACGCCACGCCCAGCGTCAGCAGCGTGACCTTTTTCGCCTGGGCGATGAGTTGGCGCTGTTCGGCCAACGGTCCTTCGCCGAGGTCGGCCGTTAGGTTCCCGGCCTCGATGTCGGCTTGCACTTGCTTGACGGCCGAAAGCAAGTCGAGCCGTCCCTTGGCCGCCCGTTTGAGCATCATGCCGGTGACGAGCAGGCGATTGATTTCGTTGGTTCCCTCGAAGATTCGATTGACCCGCGCATCACGGTACGATCGCTCGACCATATAATCTTGGTGGAAACCGTAGCCGCCGTGGACTTGCACGCCCTCGTCGACCACGTAATCGAGCACCTCCGAGCCGTAAACCTTCGCCATGGCACACTCGACGGCGCGCTCCTTGATCGTTTTAAGAACGGTCTTCGCGGCATCCTCGTCATCCCAGGAATGATCAGCCAACTGTTCGTCGACCATTCCGGAAATGCGGTAAACCATCGACTCAGCCGCGAAAATGCGAACCGCCATCTCGGCCATCTTGTGCTGCATCAGGCCGAATTCCGCGATCGCCTGACCGAACGCTTTTCGCTGTTTGGCGTAGCGAATCGTTTCCGCCAGAACGTCTTTCGAGCCGCCGGCGCAAGAGACGGCAAGCTTCATCCGGCCCAGGTTCAAAATATTGAACGCGATAACGTGGCCGCGGCCGATCTCCCCAAGCACGTTTTCGACCGGTACGTGGACATTCTCAAGCACCACCGGCGTCGTCGAACTGCCGCGAATGCCCATCTTGTGCTCTTCGGCGCCCGGCTTGACGCCTTCCATTTGGCGCTCGACCAAGAAGGTCGAGAATTTCTCCCCGTCGACTTTCGCGAAGATCGTATAGAGATCCGCCCAGCCGCCGTTGGAGATCCACATCTTCTCGCCGTTGAGGATGTAGTGTTTCCCGTCGGCGGAAAGCTCGGCTCGGGTGCGCGCGGCCAACGCGTCGCTGCCCGCCTGCGGCTCGCTCAAGCAATAGGCGGCCATCCATTCGCCGGTGATCAGCTTGGGAAGATAGCGTTGCTTTTGTTCCTCGTTGCCGAAGAACACCAGCGGCAATAGGCCGATGCCGGCTTGGGCTCCGTAGGTGGTCGAAAACGAAGCATAGCGGCCCATCTGCTCGGCAACGATCAGCTGCGAGGTCAAGCCGAGTTCGAGGCCGTCGTACTTTTCCGGCACCAGAATCGAGCACAGGCCCAGCTCGGCGGCCTTCTCGATCAGGCGGCGCGACAGACCGTCTTCCTGTTTTTCGAGTGCGTCGACTTGGGGCAGCACTTCCTCGTCGAGAAAGCGAGAGGCCGTAGCCTGGATTTGGCGATGCTCTTCGGAGAAATCCTCGGGCGTGAACACTTCGGCGGCCGCGACGTCCTCGAGCAGGAAGCCGCCGCCGGGCTGCACCGCGACGCGGGTTTCAGCGGGAGAAATCGTGGTGGACATGGCTATTGGATCCTTTCGAAGATCCCCGCTGCTCCTTGACCGCCGCCAACGCACATCGTCACCATCCCGTAGCGTACTTGGCGTCTTTCCATTTCGCGTAGAATGGTCGCGGTCAGCTTGGCTCCGGTCGCGCCCAGCGGGTGTCCCAGGGCGACGGCGCCGCCGTTCACGTTAGTGATATCGACGTTCAGCCCGACTTCCTTGATCACGGCGAGGGCTTGTCCGGCGAAGGCTTCGTTGAGTTCGATCACACCGATGTCGTCGAGGCTCAGCCCGGCCATCTTCAACGCCTTGGGGATGGCTACCACCGGACCGATGCCCATGATCTCGGGCGCAACGCCGCCGGTCGCGAAACTCACGAACCGCGCCATGGGCTTGAGGCCCATTTCCTTAGCCTTCGATTCGGACATCACCAGCGCCATGGCGGCTCCATCACTAGTCTGCGAAGAATTACCCGCGGTTACCGTGCCACGCGCGTGAAAGACGGGCCGCAGGCCGGCCAGCTTGTCGGGGCTGGTATCGGCGCGCACACCTTCGTCCTTGTCGAAGCGCATCTTGCGGCTCTTGGGACGTCCGTTGTCGGCCCAAACAAATTCGAGGTCGAGCGGGACGAGTTCGTCGTCAAACTTCCCCCCGGTTTGAGCGGCCAAGGCGTTTTGGTGGCTGCGGTAGGAAAACGCGTCTTGCTCGTCTCGAGAAATGCCGTATTTCTTGACCACGTTCTCGGCCGTGAGTCCCATGGTGATATAGATCTCGGGCATCGTGTCGACCAAGGAGGGATTCGGGGCGGTTTTCGAACCGCCGCGCTGCATCAGACTCATCGACTCCGCGCCGCCGGCGAGCATCACATCCGCGCCGCCGCTACGGATTCTCTCCGATGCCAGCGCGATGGCCTGTAAGCCCGAGCTGCAAAAGCGGTTGATCGTCATCCCGGCTACCGTCACCGGCAAACCCGACCGCATGGCGACGATGCGAGCCATATTCGCGCCCTGCTCGGCTTCCGGCACCGCGCAGCCGAGGATGAGATCGTCGATTTCGTTGGCGTCAAGCTCGGGGGCCCGACCGAGCAACTCCTTGACCACGGTGGCGGCCATGTCGTCGGAGCGGGTGGTGCGCAGCGTACCGCGAGGAGCTTTTCCGACCGGCGTGCGAAGGGCGTTGACAATGACGGCGTCTTGCATGGTGTTGCTCCTTTTGTTGGCGCGAGTTCGATGTGGGTTGACCCGCGTCGCGGCGCACGCCACCCAGTCAAATTCTACCGCGTAACACGCAGGCGGGGGGCAGGTTCATGCGCACCGCCGCCGGTGCGTTTATCGATACCTACTCTTAAAGACGGAGAGCAGCCGGTCCAGGTTGCCGATGGAGCATCGCCGACGGCCGTCCATCGCGGTACCGCGGTGGGGCAGGTCTCCAGGCCGCCCTTCATCGACGATTATCGGCTGCCCCGCTCTTCTCCGAAGCCTTGCGGCGTTGCTTGGCTACCTCGAACAACGCAACGCCGGCGGCGACCGAGACGTTCAGCGAAGCGATACGCCCGGCCATGGGAATGCGCAACAGGGCGTCGCAACGCTCGGCGGTGAGGCGGTGAAGGCCCTTGCCTTCACCGCCCAGCACCAGAGCCGTGGAACTCGCCAGGTCGGCTTGGTCGTAGTCCTGGGTGCCGCGTTCATCGAGACCGTAGATCCAGAAACCGGCTTGTTTGAGGGCGGCGAGAGAGCGATTGACGTTCTTGACCCGGATGATCGGGAGGTATTCGAGGGCTCCCGCCGCCGCCTTGGCGACGGTTTCCGTGAGTGGGGCCGAGCGGCGCTCGGGGACGATCAACGCGTCCGCGCCGGCGGCGTTGGCGGAACGAATGACAGCGCCAAGATTGTGTGGATCTTCCACGCCGTCGAGCACGACGAATAGGCCCGGGGCTCGTAGCTCGGCCAAGACGTCCTTGAGTCCGCGGTAGGCCATGGCCGCCGCCGCGGCGATGACACCTTGATGATTCTCGCCGCGGGCCAATCGATCGAGGTTCCCGCGGGGTTCAAACCGTACCGGCACGCGCGCCTGGCGACATTCGTCGACGAGCTGTTGCACTCGGGGGTTCTTGCCGCCTCGAGCCACGACGACGCGCTCGAGCGCGCGGCCCGCGCGCAGAGCTTCCGAGACGGCATGGATGCCGCAAACGACTTGGGTTTTCGCCACGGGCTGCGGGCCTGCCTTTCTCATCGCCTGACGGGCAAAGCACACGATAGACCCGCCATTACGTCGTTGCGCTTGCCCGCCGTGCTCACCGTACTGTTCAAGTACACTTCTTTGCTTAAGAGATGGGTCGCCAAGCGGCGCGCGCCTCGTACTGACGGGTCTCTCATGCGCTTTGCCTCGCCACGCGACGAGAAAAGCAGGCCTAGCCGGCGGCTCCGGCTGTTTCGGGTTGTTCGATCTTTACCGTCAGATCGAGGCCGCCTCGCAATGTGTTGGCCGCGATGCAACCGCGCTCGGCGATCGTGACCAGTTTTTCGAGCAATGCGGGATCCTCGCAATCCGCGGAAACGCTCAATTCGACCGCCGAGAAGCGGGCCGGGTTGTCCGCGATCGTGGCCGTGACCTTGGTCTTTGCATTGGTCACATCGGCGTCCCGCGCTCGGATCGCGGCGAGCAGATTGCTCATGAAACAACCACCGAGCCCCGCCAAGATCAACTCGCCCCCCAGCGGGCCTTTGTCGTCGCCGCCCTTGACCGTGGGACGGTCGACAACCACACGGTGTCCGCGTACCGAGGCTTCCGAAGTAGCCGGGCCGTTTTGATTCACTTCGATCTCAATCGTTGCCATGATCGACTCCTACCTACTTGTAACAGTTTCGGGCAAATGGCGGCGGGTCCGCGGATGGGCGGGCCTGGAGAGCTGCCCCGCGGCGTATCACAGTCAACCGAACAGCTTCACGTCAAAAAGCCTCGCCAAGATCAAGACCACCGTTAGTCCGGAGAAAACGATCAAGCTGCCCCAGCTGAACCAGACGGCGAACCGGGAAGGGTAGAACAGGCGGTCCTGTTTGGGAATCACCGTGAGGCAGTAGTAGAGGTTCAAGAAGAAGATCGCCGGGGCGATGAAGAACGCCAGCGCCGAGGCGATCAGCACCAGAAAGACCGGGCGGGGCACGCCGGCGATGATCCCGACGGCGGAGACCAGTGAAAAGATCATCGCCGCGCGGTAGATATTGTACTCGGAGTACCATTTCTTGCGATGCTCGTCGCCGAGTTCGGCTGGGGCGGTCCCTTCCAGCTCGGCCGTGGGACGGAACAGATTGCGGCAGCAGGCCCCGACGATTCGCGGCCAGCCGTCGAAGTAGTTGAGGGCTGTCGAGAACGTCGCCGCGAAGGCCCCAGCGAGGAAAACCATCATCATCCAAGGGCCGACGCTTTCGGTGAAGATGCCCGCAATCTCTCCCATCACGGCGCGGCCTTGGACCGGACTGGGGTAGAGCCACACCGCCGCCAGCAGCAAGAACACGCAGGCCAACACGAACGACACAACGTGCCCGAGGCGGAAGTCCCACAGCCCGATCTTGTACCAGCGGGCGCAATACTCGCGCACGTTCTCGGGCAGCTCATGCGTCCGAACGGCGAGGTCTTCCAGACGAGGGTTGCAAGGGTCGAAGGTTCCGGCATAACCGGCGGCTTCAAGGTCGGCGCGGACGCGGCCCATGCCGACCCGCTTGGCCTTGCCCCACTCCGATGCTTGCAGCGAGACGTCGATACCGGTGGGCAGCAACCCGAGGAAGGCGGCGATGATGAGCCACGAGCCTTCCGGGGCGCTTGCCGTGAAGAAGTGCCCGAAGCTCTCGAGCGGGGCCGGTTTGACGAAGTAGACCACCATGGTCGAAACGAAGAGAATGCCGGCCAGGACCTTCGTGATGGATTCGAGAGCGCGGTAGCTGCCGCCGAGGATGACGCTGACGGCGATCGTCCCCAGTATGAGGCCGTAGACGGCCATCGGGAGTTCAATCCCGAACGTCGCGGCGAAGAAGTAGTAGAGCACGGCCGAGGCAGCGATTAAGCGGCCGGCTTGGCCGATCGCGCTTTGGATGATGGTCGTGATCAACACATACCAAAGCGGCCACTTGCCCCATGCCGCGGCGTAGGCTTCGATCAGGCTCTTGCCGGTGGCGTGCGTAAAGCGGAAGGCCGTTTCGAAGCCGTAGTATTTCGAGATATAGGCAATCGGGATGCACCACAGCAGCGCGTATTCGAACCGGCCTCCGGCGGTGGGCGCGGTGATCAGGTGGCTGGTGCCGATGCCGGTCATCATCAGGATCATCCCGGGACCGAAGTGGCCGAGCAGGCCGGGGAGGTTCATTTTCGGGAGCTCGAGGTCGTGACCTAACGGGTCGGCGGGGGACGGCATGGTATTGACTTCACCGGCAAGCGGGCAGCGGCGTTGCTAATGCCGGATCAGATCCTCGTTGCGCGTATTCTTCGGAACAGGTATTGTATTGCACCCGGTAACGTCGCCGTCGCAACCGTTGGTCATTGCCCGAGGACCGAGGTTGCCCCGGCCACTTGACGGAACGCTGCTTCGCATCCGATCATCACCAGCATGAACAAGAAAGTCTTGGCGGCCTTCGTGCTTGGCGCTTGGGCGGGCGGCACGCTCTTTATGTGGATGGTCGCGATGAAGAACTTCCAGGTTGTCGAGGCGATCTTGGGGGCGCCGCCCGAGGCGTTTAGCGAGACCTCATCGGCTCTCGCGGCCGACAGTCTACGGCTCGTGATGCGCCACCAGGCATCGGAAGTCAACCGCTTGTTTTTCGACGGTTGGGGGATGGTGCAGATCGTGCTCGCGGCGGCTTTTCTATGGCCGGCGTGGAAGCTGGGCGGGCGCTTTCTTCCGGCGGCGGCGGTCGTGCTGTTAGTTGCTTGCTTGGTATTGCAAATCTTCATCGTGCCGGAGACGATTCGACTGGGCCGCATTATCGATTTCTTGCCGCGCGATCCGGCGCCGCCCGAATCGGTTGCCTTCTGGCGATTGCATCATGCCTACACGGGGTTGGACATGGTGAAGCTGCTCGTGATCTTGGGGTCATTCGGAGCGGTCTTGCGGCGGAAGGGTGGCTGACGCCGGCTTTGTTCCCCCTCACCTCTCGTCGCTTGCGCTCGGGCTGTGTTGCTTCGTTAGGGCAATTCCAGCGGGTTGCCGTCGGTGTCGATTACGGTTACGTCGCCGAAGTCGAGCTCTCGCAGGGTGGGTTCGACTTGGGTGCGATCGCCCACGACGACCCAAATCATTTGATCGGGGCGGATCACGTCGCCGGCGACTTTTTGGATGTCGTCGAGGGTGACGGCCTCGACCTTGTCCGCATAGGTTTCCCAATAGTCACGGGCCAAGTCGAACATCCAAATGCGGCTGAGCGCGCCGCGTACAGACGACTTGGTTTCAAAACGTCCGGGAAGCTGTAGGATGGCGTTCTTCTTCACCTTGTCGAGCTCGGCGTCGGTCGCCGGGCGGGGGCCGAGGATGTCGCGTAGTTCGCGATCGAGTTCCACAAGAGATTCCTTGGTTTTGTCGCTCTGCACGGCGGCGTAAACGAGCCAAGGACGTTGCCCGCGCGCGTCGGACAGGAAGCTGCGCGAGCCGTAGGACCAGTGCTTGTCCTCGCGGAGGTTCATGTTGATACGCGAGGTAAAGGCGCCGCCGAGAATGCGGTTCATGGTTTCGATCCGGATACGGTCGGGGTGCCGTGCCGGCGTGGCAATCACGCCGCCCAGGATCATCGACTGCACGGCACCGGGCTTGTCGACCAAATAAAGCGCGGACTTAGAGGGGTTTTCGACCGCGGCGATGTTCTTCGCGGGCGGTTTGTCGGCGCCCGTCCAGCCCTTGAACCGCGCCTCGAGCTTGTCGCGGAGATCCTCGAATGTCGTGTCGCCGACGGCGATCAGAATCGAACCGCCCGGTTGGAACCAGGCGGCATGAAACCGTTCGAGGTCCGCCCGCGTGATCGCTTTCACGGTCTCTTCGTCGCCGGTTCCGGTGAACGACGCGCCGTAGGGGTGGTCGTCCCCATAGAGCAATTTCGGAAGCAAGCGCTGGGCGAGCGAGAAGGGGCTGGATTTCTCTTGCGCGATGCGGGCGAGTAGGTGCTTGCGGACGCGTTCGATTTCAGAGTCGGGAAATTCCGGGTGCAGAATGACGTCGGCGAAAACGTCGAGGGACGGGTCGAGGTTGTGCTTCAGCGAAGAGAGCGAAACCCAACTCGCATCCAAGGCCGTGTTCACGGAAAGGGTCGCGCCAAGTGAAGCCAGCTCTTCGCTGATTTCGAGGGCCGAACGGGTCTTGGTGCCTTCGTCGAGCATGGCGGAAGTGAAGCTCGCGGCGCCGGGGACGGCGAATTGATCGGCCGCGTATCCGGCGTCGACGAGCAATTCGAGTTCGACGATCGGGGTTTCTCGTCTTTCGACGAAGAGAAGCTTGAGACCGTTGGAAAGCGTTGTCCGCCGCACTTCGGGCCAATCGAGCTTCGGAGGCTTTGTGACGGCGGGAAGTTTCGAACGGTCCGAGAGGGCGTCGCTGATTTCGTGGTCCGGACGCGGATGGACCTCCAAGATATAAACGCCGTCGGTGAGCCAACGCCGCGCGGTATCGAGCAGATCTTTCGTCTTCGCGTTGCGCACTCTTTCCATGGTTGTCTTGAAATAGTCGGGCCGGTCTCCGTAGACCTGGTTGCGCGCCAGAACATCGGACTTGCCGCCGAAGCCTCCGATGCGTTCGACGCCGCGCGCGAACCGCGCGAAGTATTGCGTCTTGATGCGATCGAGTTCGGCCTCGGTGGGGCCGTCGGCGAGGAACTTTTGGAGTTCGTCGTCGAGCGCGGCTTCGACGGCCGCTAGGTCGCCGCCGGGCTGCGCGGTTCCGATTACATGGAATTGCCCGCTGATCTCACGCAGGCTCACCGAAGCCGAAGCGCTGGTGGCGATTTGGTCATGATGAACGAGTCGCCGATAGAAGCGCGATGATTTCCCAAGCGCCAGGACATCGCTGACCAGGTCAAGGTAGACCGCTTCGGCGGTGCCCCATTGCGGGATGTTCCAGACCTTGTAGATGCGCGCCTGCGGGACCTGGTCCTCGACGGTCTGGCGATGAGTCCCGGTTCGTTCCGCGATCCAAGCGCGCTGGCGCGCCACGGGCGGCCCGGCGGGAATGTCGCCGAAATAGTGTTCAACGCGGCGCTTGACGTCTTCCGGCTCCACGTCGCCGGCAACCACGATGACGGCGTTGGCGGCTCCGTAGTAGGTCTTGAACCACTTCCGTACGTCGTCAAGATCGGCTCCGTCAAGATCCGCCATGGAGCCGATCACGGTCCAAGAATAGGGGTGCCCGGCGGGGTAGGTGTTTTCGGTCAGCAGTTGGCGCGTGACGCCGTAGGGACGGTTTTCGCCTTGCCGTTTTTCGTTTTGGACGACGCCGCGCTGCTCGTCGAGCTTGGCTTGATCGATGGCGCCGAGCAGGTGGCCCATGCGGTCGGATTCCATCCACAGCGCCAGGTCGAGCGCGGGCGTGGGAACGTTCTGAAAGTAGTTGGTGCGGTCGTTGCTGGTGGTTCCGTTCAGGTCGGTGGCGCCGACTTTCTCGAGCGGAACGAAGTAATCGTCGTTGAAATTCTCCGACCCGTTGAACATGAGATGTTCGAACAGGTGAGCGAAACCGGTTTTGCCGGGGCTTTCATTCTTGGAGCCCACGTGATACCAGACGTTGACGGCGGCGATGGGAGCTTTGTCGTCCTCGTGAACGATCAGCGTCAAGCCGTTGTCGAGGATGTATTTCGTGAAAGGAATATCGATGTCTTGGGCGGTCATGGGTAATGCGATCAGGGCAAAATAAAGTAAGAGGGCGCGAAGCCGAAGTGTCGAGGAACGTTTTGGTCTTTCGCGAAGTTCGTCCGTCATTGAGTTCATTGTGGCAAGCCGGGGGCGTCGAGGACAAACGGCGGTGAGTGCCCAAGGATTCTGTCGGTTTTTTTGGGGCGACATTTTGGGCGTTAGGTTCATGGGGGTTGGGGCGCTGGTCGGGGTCGCTGAATGGCCCGTGGCGCTTGGGTCGGTTGGTTGAGCCGTTTGGTTGGTTCACCGCTTGGTTTCGCGGGTTTGGGTTGGGTTCTTTTTTGGCTCCTTGTTGATTGGTGTGTGGCGGTGACGGTTGCTAAGCCGTTGGTTTTGAAGCGACTTGCTTCGAGATTGGGTTTGTTTGGTGTTTTTTGATTAGTGACGCCGCGGGGCGGCGGGGTCGGGATTTTTTGCGCTTTCTCGAGATGTGGGTGACGGGGCCGCTTTTTGGCTGGTTGCTAGACGGGGTTGGGTTCGCCTGGTTTTCTAGAGTTGTCAGGTTCATCGGATACCGCTTACTTACGTGCGCGGCTCGGTTTGCGACGGCATCGTTTGCGACGGCGTCGTTTGCGAGGGCGCTTTTTAGGGTGGGGTTGTTTTCGCGGCTTTGGAGATTGGGGGTTCGGTTGACGAGCGGGGGGTCGTTGGGGGAGTCGGGAATGGGGGGTGGTTCGTAACGGATGAGCGGTGGGTCGGGGTCGTAGCCGGGTTGGACTTCGCGGGCCTCGCGGGCTTCGCGGAGTTGGCGCTCTTCGCGGCGGATGTCGATCATCAGCTCGACGCCGCGGAAGAAACGGCGGCCGAGATGGCCGTCATATCGGGCTAGGCTGTTGAGGAGTTTTATTCGAGTGAGCATGGTCCAGCCGAGGATGTGGGTTCGCTCTTGGCGGTCTTCCGGCATGGGGCCGGTGTCGTGGTTGAACAGGCTCGAGGTGCGGCGGGTGTTGTCGATGCCGGCGGCGATGACGGCGGTTTCAATGCGGGAGAGCCGTTGCATTCGCCAGGAGGAGTCGGCGATTTGACGGACGATTTCCTTTTCGACGCGGTTTCTGGGGAGATAGGTGTCCTCGAAGGAAGTGATGTGTTGATCGAACTCGGCGGGGTCTTCGCCCGGCAGGACGGCGTCTTGAGCAAGAAGGCCGTGTTTGAGTGCGTTTTTGGCGGTGCGGGTTTTTCCGCTGTTGGTGCGGGGCCCGGTTGACTTTTTCGTGTTTTCGCGATTGGCTATGACCTGTTTATCAGATGCCATGGTAGTAGTCCTTTCTCGTCTAAGTATTGGCTAAGCAGCCGGTAATAGGATAAACGGGAGGTGGGCGTTTGGCGGGAGTTGGATTTTCTACGTTGTTGATTGGGTTGGGATAACTTTTTTTGAATGAACGTGATGGGTTTTGTGGTGGCGGGGGGACGTTGGCCGTGAGCCGTGAGCCGAGTGAGATTGGGAGTGGATGGTCTTTGGCTTGTGGGAGGTTGGGTTGGGTGGGTGGCGGGCAGGTCTGGAGACCTGCCCCACTGGGGAGAGTTGGTCTTGTTTTGAGATGGTGGTCCCTGGGCTTGCGCCCAGGGCCGGTATTAAGTCGAGAGGCTTGGTCGGTTGGCGGAGGGCAGGCCTGGAGACCTGCCCCACTGGTGCGCGAACCGTTAGGCGAGTGGGGAGAGGGCAGGCTTGGAGACCTGCCCACTGGGGGTGAACTGTTAGAGGAGTGGGGAGGGGATCGGCTTGGAGAGCTGCCCCACTGGGGGGTGGCGAGTTGATACGGTCGCTTGGCCCGTCGCTTGCGCTCGGGGTTCTGATTCTAATGCTTGTATTGCGAGAAGGGCTTCCACAATGAGGCCGCATACCCTTGGGCCTTGCCCGGAGGCACCCGAATACGTTACGCTGGTAATACGAACAAAAGGGGAATTTCGTGGCGTCGAACCTTTCGTTGGATTTTGGGGACCCGCGGCCCGTCGCGGCCGTGACGCGGAGCGCGTTGGCTCGCGCCGAGCGCTCGCTCGAACGCGTGGTCGATCAGCTTGAGACGTTAGGGCGACAGCCGGATTCGCCGGTCACCGCCATCCATCGGCAAGCGGCGCGCGAGGGCCGATTTTTGCCGCTGCCCGAGACCGTCGACGGGCGGATTCGCGAAGTGCTGGCGGCCAAGGGAATCACACAGCTTTATTCGCACCAGGCCGAAGCTTTTGAACGTATCGATCGCGGCGAACACATAGTCGTGGTCACGCCGACCGCGAGCGGCAAGACGCTTTGCTACAACTTGCCGATTGTCAACCGCATGCTCGCCGACTCCGACGCCTGCGCGCTCTATTTGTTCCCGACCAAGGCGTTGGCCGAGGATCAGCTCAACGAGTTGCACGGATTTGTCGAGGCGGCCGAGGCCGATATCGGCGTCTTCACCTATGACGGCGATACGCCGCAAGATGCTCGGCGGGCGATCCGGCGGCGAGCGCGGGTGGTTCTTTCCAATCCCGACATGCTGCACGCGGGGGTGCTGCCGCATCATACTCGCTGGGCGCGGTTCTTTGAAAATCTTCGCTACATCGTGGTCGACGAGCTGCATACCTATCGCGGCGTTTTCGGTAGTCATGTGGCGAATGTGTTTCGGAGACTGAGGCGGATTTGCGAGTTTTACGGATCCGATCCGCAATTCATCTGCTGTTCGGCGACAATCGCGAACCCGACCGAGTTGGCCCGGGCGTTGACTGAAAAGCCGATCGAGGCGATCAGCGGCAACGGCGCGCCGAGCGGCGAGAAATGTTTCGTTTTCTACAACCCGCCGGTCGTCAATCGCCAACTCGGCATTCGGCGCAGCTATATCGCCGAGAGCCGACGAATGGCCGAGACGCTGCTCGATCAGGGCCGCCAAACGCTGGTTTTCGCGAACAATCGATTGGCGATGGAGATATTAGTTCGCTATCTCAAGGACTCGTTCGAGCGCGGGCCGCTGCCGGCGTCGGTGATTCGCGGCTACCGCGGGGGCTATTTGCCTCGCGAGCGGCGGCGCATCGAGAAGCAATTGCGCGAGGGCGAAATCCTGGGCGTGGTGGCGACGAATGCGCTCGAGTTGGGTATCGATATCGGATCGCTCGACGCCGTCGTGTTGGCGGGCTACCCCGGCTCGATCGCCTCGACCTGGCAGCGCGCCGGCCGGGCGGGCCGTCAAGGTTCGCTGTCGGTGACGGTGCTGGTGGGATCGAGCGCGCCGCTGGACCAATATATTGTCGAGCACCCGGACTACTTTTTCGGAGCTTCGCCCGAGCATGGGCACATCAATGCCGACAATCTCGAAATCTTGATCAGTCACGTGAAATGCGCGGCTTTCGAGTTGCCGATCCAAGACGATGAAACCTTCGGGGGCCACGAGGCCGGTGAACTATGCCGCTTTCTCGAAGAGGTTGGGGTCGTCCATCACGCGGGCAACGCCTGGCATTGGACCTCGGAGTCGTACCCGGCCGACGCGGTCAGCTTGCGGAAGGTCACAAGCGACAATTTCGTCGTCGTGGATGTGACGGGCGAGCCGACGGTAATCGGGCAGGTCGATTTCAACCCGGCGCTGACGTCGCTGCATGAGAAGGCGATCTATTTACACGAAGGCAGGCTTTATCATGTGGAACGCTTTGATTACGACGACCGCAAGGCTTATGTGAAGAGCGTCGAGTGTGACTATTACACCGATGCGATCGACTATACGAAGGTCACGATTCTCGAGGAGTTCGATCAAGCGGTGATCGGGGCGGAGGCGGCCGCGAGGGGCGGCGAAAAATTGGGGGACAGTCCGCTTCGCGCCCAGCGGCTTGTTGATTCGGGGGAGGCGGATCGGTCGGCGCTTGGGACAGTCCCCAATTTTTCACCGCCCCTCGCGGCCGCCTCCGCCCATCATGGCGATGTTCGGCTGAATCGGCAGATCGTCGGTTTCAAGAAGATCAAGTTTTACACCAATGAAAACGTCGGGGCGGGGAAGCTCTCGATGCCGGAACAGGAAATGCACACGACGGCTTTCTGGCTGCACTTCCCTCAAGATTTTCTGGGGCGACTGACGGAGTTTTCGCCGACCGACAAGAAAAATGGCCTGGTCGGATTCGGCAACGTGCTGCGCACGGTCGGATCGTTGCTTTTGATGTGCGACGGACGCGATCTGGGCGTAACGATCGGGTCGGATCGGGAAGGTGAGTCGGCCGCTTTCGAGCCGAACGTCTATCTCTACGACAACTATCCCGGCGGCATCGGGCAGAGCGAGCCGCTGTTTCGGCTGCGACGGAGTCTGATCGAGAAGGCGGGCGAGCTGATCGAGGCTTGTCCCTGCGAGGCGGGTTGCCCGTCGTGCGTGGGGCCGGCGGGCGAGGTGGGGGAGCGGGCTAAGGAAGTGGCGAAACGATTGACGATGGAGCTGTTGAAGGGTGAGGAGAGCGTCGTCGAGCATTGACTGCCATGGAAACCGACCTCGAAGGGCAACTACGGGCGTTGCGGCGGCGCATCCGCCGTATTGAGCGGCAAAAGCCGAAACCGACTGCCGCCCCCGAGCGAGTCGGCGAAAGTACGCCCCACGACGGTTTTCCGAAATACGTCCAAGACTGGGGCGGGCGCATGCGGCGGCCGTCTCCACTTAAAGACGATATGCCCGAGGGCGGCCCGGCACGCTATGACGCCGAGACTCTGCTCGACGGCTGCGGCCTGTCGAATGAATACGGCTCCTACTTTCTTTCCGAACGCCTCTACGCCAATCACCAACGCCACGGCAGCATGGAAATTTCGCACCTTGCTGAGTTGCCCGGGGAGATGTTGGGCGGCATCTCGCGCGATGAAATCCCGGCCTGTGAGCCGCGGCGCTGGGCCTTTCTCGACACCGAGACGACGGGGTTGGCCGGGGGTACCGGCACCTGCGCTTTTCTCGTCGGGGTCGGGACCATCGACGAGGACGGCTTCCGCGTGCGGCTGTTTTTCATGCGCGACTACGACGAAGAGCCGGCGATGCTGGCGGCGCTGTCGGAGTTTCTCGCGGGCTACGACGTGCTGGTCACCTACAACGGCAAAGCCTACGACGCGCCGCTGCTCGAAACCCGCTACCGGCTCAAGCGCCTGCCGTTCCCCATCGAGCGGATGCATCATCTCGACTTGTTGCACGGGGCGCGGCGGCTTTGGAAGCCGCGATTGACCAGTTGCCGGTTGATGGATCTCGAATATGAGATTCTCGGTGTCGAGCGCCAAGGCGATTTGCCGGGCGAGATGATCCCCTACTATTACTTTGAATATTTGAAGACGAAGCAGGCGTTTCGGCTTGTCCCGCTGCTGCATCACAACGTTATCGACATCGTTTCGTTGGCCTGCCTGACGGCGGTCGTTTTGCCGGCGTTTGATTCGCCGACTGAAGTTGATTTCCGTCACGGGGCCGACATGCTGGGGTTGGCCCGCTGGCTGAATCGTTCGGGCGACTATGAGCAGGCGCTCGAACTTTATCGCCGCGCGACATCGCGGCCGCTGAGCGACGAGAATCTTTTCGCGGCGTTGTGGGAGACGGCACTGCTCGAAAAAAGGCGAGGCGATTTCGAGGCCATGACGGCGCTGCTGGCGGATTTGACGGGTGTGGCTAACGCGCATCGCGTGGCGGCTTGCGAGGAGCTGGCCAAGCATTACGAACACCGCGTGAAGGATCTGCCGCAAGCGCTGGCGTTCACCGAGCAGGGGATCGAACCGGCGGGGTCGCCCGAGTTGCTTCATCGCAAGAGCCGTATTGAGAGAAAGTTGGCGCGTCGAGCGGGGGCGGGCGAGGAGCTTTTCTCGGCGGGCGAAGCTCACGGCGGCGACGAACACTCGTGTTTGTCGTAGTCCGGGGCGTTCTATAATCACAGTTCAAACGCCGCCGGGGCTCCACCGCCGTCCATGAAATTATCCACCCTCGCCGTTCACGCCGGAGATCGCAAGAAAGCGGGCGACTACGTCCCGGTCACGACGCCGATCTATAGTACCTCGAGCTTTTTCTATGACCGCATCGAAGATCTCGACAAGGTCTTCGGCGGCGAAAAGGAAGGGCAGTCGTACGCGCGCTACGGCAACCCGTCGACGGCGGCTTTGGAAGAGCAGGTGGCCGCTCTTGAAGGCGGCGCTTTCGGCCAGGCTTGTTCGTCGGGCATGGCGGCGATTCACCTCGCCTTGCTTGCCGCGCTGACGGATCGCCGCAAGTCGATCGTCGCCGCGAATGTGCTCTACGGGCAGACGATTACGCTGCTGATGAGTGTCCTCGAACCGGCGGGTGTCGATGTGCGCTTCAGCGACCCTTGCGATCTGGAGGCCTTCGAGGCCGCGGTCGCCGAGGCCAAGCCCGCTTGCGTGTTGATCGAGACCGTGTCGAATCCGATGATGCGGGTTGCGGCGCTTGACCGCGTCGCCGAGATCACGCGCCGCCACGGGGCGGTCTTGATTGTCGACAGCACTTTCACGACGCCGGTGTTGACGCGGCCGCTCGAGTTGGGAGCCGACATCGTCGTCCACAGCGCCACGAAATACTTGGCCGGTCACGGCGACGTGCTGGGGGGCGTTCTGATCGCCGGCGAGGAGTTTCGCCCGACGATCGATGTATTGGGCCGCACTCTCGGCATGAATCTGGGGCCTTTCGAGGCCTATCTGACGATGCGCGGAATCAAGACGCTGCCGTTGCGCGTGGAGCGCCAATGCCTGAATGCCGTACGGGTGGCCCACTGGCTCAAGCAACACCCGCGAATCGAACGGATCCATTTTCCCGGTGACGAGGATCACCCGGATCGCGAAATCGCGCGGAGGCTGTTTGCGTCGAGCGAAGACGGCGAGGCGCTGTTTGGCGGCATGCTCAGCTTCGAGGTCAAGGATGCCGACAAGGCCGAGGTTTTCGCGATCGTTGACCGTTTGAAGGTGGTCGTGCGGGCGACGAGCCTGGGCGATGTGCACTCGATGGTGCTGCACCCGGAGATGAGTTCCCACCGCGACCTGGCGCCGAAACACCGTCAGCGTCTCGGCATCAGTTCGAATTTGCTGCGGCTGTCGGTGGGGATTGAAGATGCCGACGATATCATCGCGGATCTGGAGCAAGCGCTCGACGGGTAGAGTCAAAATCTAGATTCAGAGCCCAGAGAGCAAGCGACGGGCCAATGGCGCACCGGTCTCGACCAGAAACAGGACGACGTCGAAACGGGCGACGGTTCGGGGTGTCGGAGCGCATGGCGGCTGGCCGCGCTCGGCCCGTCGCTTGCGCTCTGGGCTCTGAATCTACATTGTGAATGGGGATTATAAAGACTACTTGACAACCGCGATCAGGAGCTCACGGGCTGTTCTCCTACCCGCCGCGCTGCTAGTAACAGCGCGGCGGGCGTTTCTCTGTTAGCTCACGACACCAAAAGCTGTTTCCCCTTCCTCTGCCGTTTCCATGCTGAGGCGCTCGAACGCCCTTCTCGGCGATGCAAGCCCGTTGTGATTGAAGCCTTCTTCGTCGATAAGCCGCCATTCTCCGCGCTGGACACCCTCGAACTTTTCGGATTCCGAGAGAGCCGCCCACATCTTTGCTGAGGCTTGCGTTCCCAGTTCAGGAAGCATCCCCAGCGCGACTAAATGCTTGCGGGCGGGGCCGCTTTTCAAAATGCCGTCGTAACGCTCGGCGATGATGATAAGCGCATCCTCAAGCTCCTTCCCATTGAGAGCTTCATCGGGAACGTCAATCTTATCGTATTTCCGAACACGCTTTTTGGTCTGCGGTTTCGGTTCCAAGTCTTCCAGTACGCGCGCGTAAGCTTCACATTGCGTCTGTGCCTCTTCGAGTGCCTTAGTGAGGCGATGCACCTTGGCTGAGACCCTCTCCAATCCTTCTCGTACCCTCACGAGATCAGACATCATGTTTAACCTCCCGTCTTGCTGCTACCATATTTTCTCTTGTATGTGAGATATCTTTTTTTCTTGTCACTTGACGATGACATGGAAAACCTTAAAATCAAAAATGGAAGGCGCGGACCGGATTCGAACCGGTATCTCAAGGTTTGCAAGCCCAGTGACTTACCATTCGTCCACCGCGCCCTACTGTGCGAAAGCCCAGAGAGGTCGCCAGTACCAAAGGCGATTACCCTCTGAGCCTCCTAGGGGGGGCGGGCTATCTTTACGAGGGACGGCCCGCCCTGCCTACTGACATCATACCATGAGAGCCATGCTCGACCCGAGACGAGACCTGGTGGGCGCCACGCCCGAGAAGCTAGCCCGAGCTCTGTTGCGGCCCCTACGACCGAGAGCCGGAGGGCAGGCCGTTGTCCCGAATAAGGTCACGGTAGAGAAGGTTGCGACCGACCAGGCGGGCAACCGTATCTCGCATTTGAGCAAGCGTCCCTAGCTCGCGGACATTGTGACGTCCCGCGAACTCCCGCACGTAGCGGTCCAGGTGTTTGGGTGACAGCTTGTGGAAGGTTCCCTTGTGGGCGCGCTTCAGCATCGACCAAAACGACTCGATCCCGTTGGTGTGGGCCATCCCTCGCACGTACTCGGATACTGAGTGCTTCACCGATTCGTGGTCGTAGTCCCTCATCCCGTCATAGGCCGTGGCATCGTCGGTGTAGAGGGTCGCGCCGGATTTAACACTGTCCCGTACAAACCGTTGCAGCGTCTCGGAATCAGTGTTCCCGACTACCCTTGCGCGAACCTGATTGGAGGTTCGATCCTTGACTCCCGCGACAGCCACCTTGCCGGCCACCCCGCGACCTTGAAGTTGCTTGCGCTTGGACTTGGGCATGTTCGCCCGCCGTCCTCCAAAAAACGACTCATCCGCTTCGGCCGGACCATCGAACAACTCTTGGGGTTCATGCGCCCACGCTTCACGAATCCTATGCAGCATGAACCATGCCGTGGGCTGTGAGACCTTGATATCCCTGTGGAGCTTCATGCTCGACACGCTCTTGAGGCTGGTTAGGCAGAGATAGATGGCAATCGCCCACTTGCGTAACGGGACGTTGGACCGGGCAATCGCCGTGCCGGTTCGCACGCTGAAGTAGCTTCGGCAGTCCTTGCACCAGTAGGGCATGGGCTTTCGATTGGGAGCTTGACGGGTGGCAACAGACCCGCAGTGACCGCAACAGCGTTCTGCTCCCCACAGGGTTTTCTCGAACCATTGTTCGGCTACCACATCGTCAGGAAACAATGCGATAATCTGAAACAGATCAACACCTTGCCGGTGAGATTTCCCAGGGGCTTTGTGCTTCGTTCTCATAGCTCCTATTGTCTCAGACTCAGCAGAGTTTGTCAAGTAGTCTTTATAATCCCCTTGTGAATTGAGTATGTCGACGCGGCTAATTTTCCCCGCCGTCGCGAATCTGCCACCAGGCCAAGCCGCCGCACACCAGGGTCCCGCCCAGCAGGGTTCCAACGCCGATCGTTTCATGCAGTAGGAAATACCCCAGAAACGTCCCGATCAGCGGCTGAAAGAATAGACTCAGGGCGACGCGGTTCGCCGGGACCTCGCGCAAGATGTGATACCACAGCGTATAGGAAAAGATCGACGGACCGACGACGAGGTACACGATCGAGCCCCAAGCGCGTAGGGAAGGCGCGGCGAAATCCATGGCCGCGATCGGCCCGGCATAGACCAACCCGGCCGTCAAACAGCCCGCCAACATCATGGCCTGAACGGCGTCGCTCGGCCTGTAGCGGTAAGCCAAGCGCCGACCTGAAACCGTCACCGCCACCTCGAACAATAACGACGCGAAGAACATGAGGTTGCCGAGCAGGCGTCCGGCCGCCAAGCCCGCGCCCGAGGGCAACCCAACGCCGGAGAGTAGAAACATCCCGGCCGTTCCCGCTACTAGTGCTAGAGCGGTCCGGCGGGAAATGTGTTCCTTGAGCAGCAGGGCGGCGGCCAGGGCGGTCAGCATCGGCTCGAGCGCGATCAGGATCGAAACGTCGATGGCCTGGGTATAGCGCAGGCTCGCGATCTGAAGCGTTGGCGCCAGCGCGAAGGTCAGCGCGCCAAGCAGGGCGAGCAGCCCCAGGTCGGAGCGATGCCAACGCGGCCGGCCCGTGAACAGGTTCCCAACGAGGAAGCCCAGCGAGGCGCCGCCATAGCGCAAGAAGACAACGACGCCCACCGGCATTTCGTCGCCCGCCCATTTCATGGCGACGTAGCTGCCGGTCCAGGAGAACTGAACCAGGAACAGCCAGAGCCAGTATTGGGGACGCACGAGGAATACCTTGGACTAAAGACGCCGACTTACACCATGAGCTGATAGACCCGAACCCATGGAGTATAGTGGGCCGGCCCGCGACGTTGCTGTCGGGGTGCAGGGTGGCTTATCGGCTCAATCGAGGCGAGGGGTTGGGCGGGTCTTCGTCGGCGCGGCGCTCTCGTAACAGCCGGATGCCGCCGACCAGAGGCGCCTCACCCTCGCGCCATAAATCAATGAGAATCATCTGCCGGTAAACATCGAGCCAAAACCCGATCGCTCGCGTCAACACAACTTCCGGGTTTTCTGAATGCCGCTTTTCGAACAATGCGCGCACATATTCGATGGGGGCAATGAGCCAAGCCGCGATGCCGCGGCGTCTCTCGCGGTAATAACCTTTGCGATAGAGCTCGCGGGTTAGGGTTAGGTGAACAAGAGCGATGAACGCGGCTGCTGCTGTGAGTTGGGGCAGGAGGTTTCGCAGGATGTCGCGGTCGGTCTCCGCGAGCGTGCGCGCGATCCAGCGCGCTAGCTCGTGCGATTTTTTTATGACGTTCGCGAAATGGTCGCGGTCGCGGTCGCGGTCGAGGTTGCGGGCGAGGTTGCGGTCGAGGGCGAGGACGCGGGCAAGGGCGCGGTCGAGGGCGAGGGCGCGGTCGAGGTCGCGGGCGCGGGCAGCGCGTGCTCCAGGGCGAAACGCCCCGATCGCACGCGCGGGATCATCGCCGAGAATGGCGCCGAAATCAGCTGCTTCCACTTGCCCGACCGCCGCGCGGATTTCCCGCAAGCGTTCCGGGGCCGCCTGCACGAGGCCGCCGGAAGCAGTAAACCATCCCTCGGCCGCGGTCTCCGCCCCAGCGAGTACCTCGGCCTCGGCGTCCGTGATCAAGCGGTAAACACCCCCAGCGCCGTCTTTCTCATTCAACCATTCGCAATAATGGTCCCCGAGCCATTCGTCCGCGCCACCCAACGCCAACTTGCCGGCGCCGGGCTCAAACCGGGGTCCTTTCCAGTGGAACGGTTCGAACCGACGCGGGTCGGAAGATCTCTGATCGAGGAACAGCTGATACTCGGCATTCGTCAGCAGCCCGCGATCGACCGAACGCTTCTCGTCAAGCGCTACAAGGTTGCGCAGCCGCATGTGCAACAGGGCTTCGGCGCAAACCCGCCGGCGCTCGGGATCCTCGACGCCGTCTTTGACGATCTTGTCGAGCCGATTACGAACCACTTCCTCGGCTTCCTGCATCTCCTCGCGACACTCCAAGGCCAGCACCAGAGCCTCTACCTTGGGCGGATCGTCGAGCAGACACGCTTCCAAGACAGCGGTCGCATCGGCCTCGGCCGTGTAAAGACGGATCGTTTCGTTCCAATACTCCTCCCCCACATGAGCGATCAGTTCGTCTTCTAGATTCGTCTCGCGGCAATGGACCGCCGCCAGATATTCCTGAAAGGTCTTGTGAGCGAAACGCCACTCGCCGGCTTCCACTTCCAACAACAAACCGCTCGAATCCTCGATCAGCTTGCAAAATTCCGCGGCCGAGACCCCGGGGCAGACACGCGTCAAGTCGTCTTCCATCGCCGCTTGCGCATCGGCGGTAGAGATCTCTCGCTGACCGCTGACCATCAGACGCCAAGCGAGCGGCCGCAGTACTCGAATTTTCTGGGCCGGCGTCAGATCATGGTCCTCTTTCACGCCGGCGGTTGTGTGCCGCTTGCCGAGAAAAACGTCGCAGATCTCTCGATAGAGCTCGACGCGCCGGCCCGGCAGCTCGCTGCGATAGCGGTGCACTGTCGCGATCATCGTCAGCAACAAAGGGTTGACCGCCAGGGCGGTCAGGGTTTCCGAGCCGGCCAGCCGTCCGAGCAGTTCGCTCGCGCCTTCCTCGGCCTTGTCGCGTACGCCCCGGTCCTCTTTCCCATGGGCGATCACTTCATTGGCCAGGTACCAGTTGTTGACGAACTGCTCGACTTGCGCGCGGTTGAACAGCTTGACTTCCAAAACGTGAACTCCGGCGAGCCGGTTTCGCCGGTAGCCGCCCGGGCGGGAGGTGAGCAAGAAGAGGTTGCGCGGGTAAGCACCCATCTGGGTCTCGACCCAATTCACCACGGCCCGCCGCGCCGCGTCGCCGGCGACCTCGTCCAACCCGTCGAGCAGCACTAGGCAACGCCCGCCGCGAAGCTGACGGCCGAACCAGCCTTTAGGCCAAGGCGTCTTAAGCTTTCCCACGATCTCGCTTTTCTCGACGGCGGATTCCAGGGAGTAGTCGGGGTCTTTCTGAATGGCTTCGGCGTGGCGGCGTAAATAGAGCAGGAAGGGCAGCCTGGGCGGAGCTTTCTTGGCGCCGCGATGCTTCCCTCGCAGTGTCGGCACAAGCGCCAGATGTTTGAGCAGCGTCGTTTTCCCGCAGCCCGGCGGACCAATGATCGCCAGGTTCCGGTCGCCGGCTAGGAAGTCCCAGACGGTATGCGAACCCTCGCGGAGTTTGGCGGGCAATGGCGGGATGGCGCCGGCCGCCGTTTCGTGCGGGGCCGCGGCGTCGACTCGCAACTCGACAAAGACTCGCTCCAGCTCGAGCGCGTATTTCCCCTGGGTCGTTAGTCCCTTGACGTCAAAATCACGACATTGATAATAGAGATGCTGAAGGTATTTCTTGCGAAAGCGCGAGATGAACGACTGAACCTGGTAGTCAAGCGCGATCGCCGCCGCGTCGAGCCACGGATTTTTAAGTCGTCGCCAAACGCCCGCGACAAGCGTGCAGGCAAAGACGGCCAACTCATAGGCGAGTAGCAGTGCGACCGCCGAGAAGGGGTGGCGTTCGACGAGATCGACGACCGTCTCCCACTGGAATAGCGCCGGGAGTACCGGGCCGCCCAGCGCCGCGGCAATTGTCGCGACAACGCCACCAACCCCCTTTTTTTTGTCGGCTATTTCCGAGTTAGTCATGAAACCCGACCAGCATACACCCAATTCCCTGTTAAGGCAATCGTCCCTTGTACGATGAGAGGGGGGGGATTTTCATGGCGATGACATCTCGGGGACAACATGGGGCGACGGCGATGCCGGCGGGGGCGGATGTGCCGACGCCGAGTTATGCCGAGCAGGCACGCACGCTGATGCACCTGGGCCGCGTCGGGACGCTTTCGACGCAATCACGCAAGCAGCCGGGCTTTCCCTTTGGGTCCGTGATGCCTTTCGGGCTCGACGGCGAGGGACGGCCGCTGTTTCTGATCAGCCAAATGGCGATGCATACGCAAAATCTGCAAGGTGATCCGCGCGCGGCTCTGCTCGTGATGCGGGACCCCGGGGCCAGCGACGTATTAGGAGACGCGCGGGTGACGCTGATGGGCGAGGCAACCGTGATCGGCGACGAGGAAGTCCCCGACGCGCGGGAGCGCTATCTGAAGGCCTACCCGAATGCGAAATATTGGGTCGACTACGATGATTTCGCTTTCTACCGCATGACGGTCGCCGATGTTTACTTCGTCGGCGGTTTCGGCGTGATGGGTTGGGTGGCCGCGGAAGACTTCGTCGGGGCCGAACCGGACCCGCTGGCCGAGGCAGCCGACGGCATCATTCGTCACATGAATGAAGATCACGCCGACGCGATGATTCTTTTGGCCAAGGTTCACGCGGATATCGAGGCCGAGGAGGCGCAAATGACGGCGGTCGACCGGCTGGGCTTTCACGCGCGCCTGAAAACCGCGGAGGGAATGCGGGGAACAAGGATCGCGTTTTCTCGGGAAGTCCGCACGACCCAACAGACTCGTGAAGTGCTTGTCGAGATGGTCAAGACGGCCTCGGGTTGAGCGCGCGGACGGCGGGAAAGTGGAGTAGGATGGGCGCGGTCACGAAGACGGGTTGAGGGGGGGCGATCCGGCGGGGAGACCGCGAACGCCTTAACAACCTGCGATGGTGACGGGAAAGAGTTTCGGCGGCGGGTTGGCCTGCAATTCTCGCTAACTGACGGCCGAAGCACATGGTAGGCCCGCCATTACTTCGTTGCGCTTGCTTGCCGGGTGCTCACCGTACCGTTCAAGTACGCCCCTTTGCTTAAGGGATGGGGCGCCAAGCGGCCCGCGTCTCGTACTGACGCCCTCCTCAGGCACTTCGCCTCGACACTTGGTGAGCAATACGGGTTGGCGGCGCCACCGGCTGGGGCGGATCGTTCAGGGGAGACACTTGGTCGAAGGGTTCGCCGGGACCGCGCCGCACGGCGGCGCGGCTCGGGTGGGTGAACGTCCGATCTGTTGGTAGCAGTTGTGAATCTCCGGGTAGCGCGAAATTTGAAGTTTCGGGTTAGTGAGGCCACCGGCTGGGCCGGATCGTTCAGGGGAGAAACGTAGCCCCCCAAGAGCCGTGTTTTTCGCGCTGAGGCGGCGCTGCGTTGGATTGTGCTCCCGCCGCTTTCCTCGGTGTTGAACGGCTCCATCGCATACCGCTTCCTCACGGTCGCGGCTCGGTTTGGCGGAAGTTTCAGGTTAGTGACAGCATTGGCTGGGGCGGATCGTTCAAGGGTGAAACTTGGTCGAAGGGTTCGCCGGGACCGCGCCGCACGGCGGCTGTGAAAAAATCGGGGACAGTCCACTTCGCGCCGGATGCGACTACTGATTCAATGGAACTTATTCGGTCGGCGCTCGGTACAGTCCCCATTTTTTCACAGCCCCGTGGCGTCGCGGCTCAGGTGGGTGAACGTCCGATCTATTGGTAGCAGTTGTGAATCTCCGGGTAGCGCGAAATTTGAAGTTTCGGCGCGGGTTTCCGATATCAACCGATTGCGTCGCGGACGGCTTGACCGACCTGCTCGGTTGTCGCGGCTTCAGCGCCGTGCGGGGTGAGGTCGGCGGTAAGCGGCCCCTCGGCGAGCACCTTACCGATGGCGGCGTCAACCGCCTCGGCTTCCTCCTTCAATCCGAAACTGTAGCTCAACATGGCCGCCGCCGAGCCGATCGCGGCCAGCGGGTTGGCCTTGTTTTGCCCGGCGATGTCGGGCGCGGAACCGTGGACGGGTTCGTAGAGGCCTCGCCAAACGCCGTTCGGCAATTGATCGCCGATCGAGGCGGAGGGTAACATGCCGATCGAGCCGGCCAAGACGGCGCCTTCATCGGAGAGGATGTCGCCGAATAGGTTTTCCGTGACCACAACGTCGAAGCGGGTGGGATTCAGGACGAGCTGCATGGCGCAATTGTCGACCAAAAGGTGGTCGAGCTCGACATCGGGAAACTCCTTGGCGACCTCGACGACGACCTGCCGCCACATTTGCGAGTTTTCGAGAACGTTCGCCTTGTCGACGGAGGTAACTTTGTTGCGCCGCTTTTGGGCCAGGGAGAAAGCCATGCGGGCGACACGGCGGACTTCCGACTCGCGATAGACCATCGAGTTGACGGCCACGCGTTCGCCATCCCGCTCTTCGATGCCGCGAGGGGTGCCGAAGTAGAGCCCGGCGGTGAGTTCGCGGACGATCAACATGTCGGTGCCCCTCACGATTTCGTCTTTGAGCGGGGAAGAGGGGAGCAGGCTTTCGTAGGCGGTGATGGGGCGCAGGTTGGCGAAAACGTCGAGCGCCTTGCGAATCCCGAGCAGGCCTTTCTCGGGCCTTTCTTGCGGCGGGAGTTCGTCGAACTCGGGCAAGCCGACGGCGCCGAGCAGGGTGGCGTCGGCGGCGAGCGCCAGGGCGCGGGTTTCGTCGGGGAACGGGCCGCCGGTTTTGTGGATCGCGATACCGCCCAGCAGGCCTTCACTGCGTTCGATCTCGTGGCCCCATCTGGAGGCTACGTGTTCGAGGATGCGAATCGCCTCTCGCGTGACTTCCGGGCCGATGCCGTCTCCAGGGAGAATGAGAATCTTCAACTTCATGGTTTTCGCTTTCGTCGGCCGGGGGCGGTGTGGCCAAGGCCGATTTCACATTGTAGTGGGACGGGTGTTTTTCGGGTTGTTTGGGCCGCGGACAGGGATCGAAATGGGAGCGGTCCAGTGGGTGACCCCTCCCTTAGGGGCTGTTAAAAAATGGGGGACAGTCCACTTCGCGCCAGGGGAAATGGTTGATGTTAGGGCACTTATTCGGTCGGCGCTCGGTACAGTCCCCAATTTTTAACAGCCCCTAAGGGAGGGGCTCTGTATCGGGCTCTCCGATGCCTACGATCGGGTCGTGCTGTACAAATGATGGTCCTGAATATATTGGGCCACGGCGGGGGGCAACGATTCCTCGGCCTCGCCGCGGGAGCGCAGCCGGCTTCGCAACTGGGTCGACGAGATGGGTACCGCGATGTCTTTGAGGAAATGAGCCGTCACGCCGGCTTCGGTGGGTTGGGGCTTTGATGCGTCGGAGCCGGGTCGGCTGACAACCAGGAACTCTACTTCGCGCGCGACTTCCTCGCGCCGATACCACAGCGGAAATTCCGTGAAGGCATCGGCCCCGAGGATGAAAAACAAGATTTCGTCGGGGCCGAGATCTTGGCGAAGACGGTGAATGGTATTGACCGAATAGTGTGGCTCGGCCGCCTCCCTCGGCTCTTCCAATCTCGACGCGACGAAGCGAGAATCGGCGGCGCAGGCCAATTCGACCATGCGAAGGCGGTCGCTGTAATCGGCTTCCGGGCGGCGGTGTTTGTGGGGAGGGTGGCCGGCGGGGATGAACAGGACTTTAGCGATGCCGAAGCCGTCGGCGGCGGCGCGCGCGGCCGCCAGGTGCCCGTTGTGAATGGGGTCGAAAGTCCCGCCGAAGATCGCCGTGCTCACCGCGTCTCCAGCGTTTCCGATGTTTCCGATGTTTCCGGCGTTGGCTGGGTTGCCGCGGCTTCGTGCCTGCTCTCGGCGATGCGGGCGCCGAGATGATGTTTGAGTTTTTCGATGCCCTCTCCGGTGACCGCCGAAATGCGGAAGAAGGCGATATTGCGCTCGGCGCAAAAGGCTTCCAGGTCGTCGGCGTGCTCGGGCGTTTGCGTCGCGTCGATCTTCGAGGCCGCGACGACCATGGGTTTCCCGGCGAGTTCGGCGGAAAAGTTCCCTAACTCGCCGACGATGATCTCGAAGTCGCGGACCGGGTCGCGGTCGCTGAAGTCGCTTACGTCGATCAGATGGCACAGCAGGCTGGTTCTTTCGATGTGCCGCAAGAAGCGCATCCCAAGGCCGTGGCCTTCGTGAGCGCCTTCGATCAAGCCGGGGATATCGGCCACCAGAAAGCTCTGGTAATCGTCGATGGCCACAACGCCGAGATTGGGCTGAAGAGTGGTGAAGGGGTAGTCGGCGATTTTCGGGTGGGCGGCGGAGATACGCGAGATCAGCGTCGACTTGCCGGCGTTGGGGAAGCCGATCAAGCCGACATCGGCGAGCAGCTTCAACTCCAGACGCAGCGAGCGCGATTCGCCGGGTGTTCCGGAATCGGCGTGGCGTGGGGCCTGGTTGGTGGAGGAAGCGAAACGCGCGTTGCCGCGACCGCCGCGTCCTCCGCGAGTCACGATGAATTCCAAGTCGGCGGCGGTGAAATCGAAAAGCTTTTCGTCGGTGTCGGCGTCGAAGACGACCGTTCCGGCGGGAACCTCGAGGATCAGGTTGTCGCCCGACTTGCCGGTTCGGTTGCTGCCTTCGCCGTGACGGCCTCGGCGGGCTTCGTGGTTCGGTTTGAAGCGAAATTGGATCAGGGTGTTGTGATGCCGACTCGATCGCAACACGACATCGCCGCCATGCCCGCCGTCTCCGCCGGCGGGGCCCCCGCGGGGGACGAACTTCTCGCGGCGAAACGCCACGCAGCCGTTGCCGCCGTCGCCGGCCTGTACCGAGATTTGCGCTTCGTCGACAAACACAATTACGACCGCCCTCCGTGTGGAGGCACTCTATACAGAGTAGCGGTACGGCGGCGGGTCGTCTCATCCGGACGGGGGGCGACCTCAAGGTGGAGGTGGGCTGGATGTCGTTTTCTTGCGGCAATAACCGACCGTATATTAGGCGCTCGGTTTAGCCCGGTCGTTGCCTCCAAAGCGAGGGTCTTGGCACGGTCGGCATGCTGAGGGTGCGGGCTATGCGGCGGTTGCATGGCAACTCGGCGGGGTGCGTGACATCAATGTGGGACGGGAAGCTCCAGGGGGGCGCCGGAACAAGATTTCCCGCGCCCCTTCAGGGCTATTTCGTTCATGGTCTTCGGTCCCACGGCTGAAGCCGCGGGCTAAATTCCAGGGCCCCTTCCGGGGCCGCTGAGTGTCCAGCGCGCCTGCCGGGGCTCGGAGCGTCCGCCGGGCCTGCCGGGGCCGTCGAGTGTTCGTCGCGCCTGCCGGGGCCGCTGAGTGTCCAGCGTGCCTTCCGGGGCCCGGAGCGTCCGCCGCGCCTGCCGGGGCCGTCGAGTGTCCGCGCGCCTTGGTACGAGACGGTTTCGATTGCAAGAGGCTTTTCCGGCGGCCACGACGCGCCAATTTCTCCCACATTGATGTCGCACACCCCCTCCAGACAGGATGCGACAGGTCCCGCGGAAAGCGCGCGCCACGAGACCGGCTCGCTACTTGCGCGGCCCGTCGCTTGCGCTCTGGGCTCCGAATCTGGAATCGGGGTTGCGTCGGCGATACGGTGCGGTGATCGCCAATGCGGCGGCGGCGACAGCCAACCCGGCTATGCTGTCGACGGCATAGTGATAGCGCCCGTAAACTGTCGCCATGAGGATCAAGACAGCCAGGGCCAGTAACGAGCGGCCGACCCATTTGTGTTCGGGCAGCGCTCTGAGCATGCCCCATCCGGCGGCGAAGGCGTGGGCGACGTGGCCGCTGGGGAATACGCTGGTGTGGATTCCCCCGCCGGAGAGCAACCACAGATTGAAACGCCGAAAGACGGTTTCGATGCCGGGTAGGTCTTGGCCGGGGAATACGGTGCGGGGCGGCTCGGAGGGAACAAAGGGATAGAACGCATAGGCGAGAACGGTGCCGAGAACGAAGGGCAATAGAAAAGTGTCCAGCCGAGAGCGTTTCCCGAAGATGTAAAAAACGGCGACCGAGAAGGAGCCGACGGCGTAGACGAGCGCGTAGGAGATTTCGAGGATCGAGGGACCGAAAGCCCCCAGTGATTCCACGGCGGCGCGAAAGCCCCAGTCATCGAGGAGTACGCGGTCCCAGACGATCCACCCGGCCTCGAGTTCGTTCGTGTGCGATGCCGGCGCGAACCAGCCCATTTCCTTATAGGCAAGGATGATCAGGCCCAGCGGCATCCAGTCGCGCAAAGCCGTCACGAGCGGTCGGCGGCTGCCTGGTCCGCGCGCTAAGCCCACGTAGCCGCCCACGATGAGCAGATTGACGATCGCGACGCGCGGCAAGAGGCCCTCGACGGGATGGAATACGGCCGCGGCCGCCACGTAGAGGAAATAGACAATGAAAACAATTTCGGGCGAGCGCAACGAGGGCGGCTGAAATCTGATGGGCATGGCTCATCGGGGATGATGCAGCCGGCGCGGAGAGGATCTTAGAAGGAGGCGTCGGGCTCGGAAGAGATTCCAAGCAGCTCGGATTCGAACTTGTAGCGTTGCTGTTCGTTGAGGGTCCGCAAGATGCGATCGCGGCTCGAGCTTTGATTCACGCGAATCCGCATCATCAGATCGGCCTCGTGCATAATGCACTGATCAAGGATTTCGCGAACCTGTTGCACTTGCGCGGCGTCCAACACCAACTCTTCGCGCAGATGTTGCAGTGCTCCTCGTTTGGTCTCCGATAGGTCGTCCCGCGTTTCCACCACGGGAGTTGGGGGCGCGGCACTGTTGAAGACCCGCGAGCCGATCGCTCCCGACGCGGCGCCGCCGATAAAGACCAACACCAGGACGGTCAGAGCTTTGCCGCGACAAGCATCCACGGGGACGTCAACCATGGGTTATTTCCTCACCATCAGGATGGCCAGCATCGAGTTACGGTTCTGTTGGATATCAGAACCCAGTCGCACCTTGAATTCCGGCGACAAAGGCTCGTTCACGATTCCGTCCACGATATTGACAGGGGGCCTGTCGCTGATCGAGTCGAAGGTCGCGACGTAGCCGCCCAGCAGCGTCAGCCACATCAAACCGCCGAAGGCCAGGCGACGAGCGAAGGCGGGCTGTAGGAAGAACATCCAAAACGGAACGGCGCGTTGCTCTTCCACGCGCTGCATCACATGCGCGTAGAAGTCTCCGGCCGGCTCGACGGCTTGGGGTGTCCGCAAGTTGTCGAACAAGGCCGAGGATTCCCCATAAAGCGCCAACTCGGCTCTTTCCTCGGGATGGTCGAGCAGGTAGGCTTCCATCGCCGCTTCTTGCTTGGCGGCGAGGGTTCCCGAAAGATAGTCTTCCAAGCGTTCTCTGACGAACTGCTTCATCGTTTTTCCATACCTCGTCTCAAGCCCCGTTTCGCGATTGTCGGGGGTTGTGAAAAAATGGGGGACAGTCCACTTCGCGCCGAGCGGATTATTGACTCGTTGCAACGTGCTCGGACGGCGCTTGGTACAGTCCCCATTTTTCGCAGCCCCTCAGGTACGCGCCAGGGCCCTCCGATCGAGCTTCCCGGCGGCCTTGACGAGTTTCTGTCGAGCCCGAAACAATTTTACCTTAATCGTATTCTCGTTGAGGCCCGTCATTTTCGCCAATTCCTCGACGGTCAGCCCTTCGACTTCTTTCTGGATCAAAAGGACTCGCTCTTCCTCGGAAACTTTCGCGAGCAGCTTCATCAAGTAATCCCGACGTTCGACGTTGGCCAAAGCCGAGGGCGACTTTTCGACGACCATCGGCGAGTTCTCGATGGTGCGGGCGTCGTCTTCCCCGAGATCGCTTTCATAGACCAGCTTGCGGACCTTTTGTTTCCGCAAGTAGTCGTAGCACTCATTCACGGCGATCTTGTAGACCCATGTGATGAGCGACGAGCGAAAGTCGAAGCCCTTCAGAGAGAAGTAGATCTTCGCGAAGACTTGCTGGGCGATATCCTCGGCGTCGTTGCGGTTGCGAACGATGCCGTAGATGATCGAGAAGACCTTGGACCTATGGCGTTCGACGATTTGGCGGAACGCCGCCTCGTCTCCGCCCTGGGCCCGCCGGACGACTTCCGCTTCCGGAGTATCTCGAAATGCCACCTTGGATCTTGGGTTACGGCCCGCGGCGGCCGGGACCGGGAATACCGCTGCATGTGCTGTACTCATTACGTCCTGTTGGACGCCGAGCCGCCGCGGTTCGTTTCAAAAATTACATCCTGTATCGCCGGACCTAGCCCGCATTTCTCATCGCCTGACGGGCAAAGCACACGATAGGCCCGCCATTACGTCGTTGCGCTTGCTCGCCGTACTCACCGTACTGTCCGGGGAGGCGGTCGGATCTGTCGCCTACCACTCACTTACGTTCGTGGTTCGGTTTGGGTTCACAGTTCCAGTTTCCACGGCGGCCGATAATCTCGGCGGAGGTAGGTCTGGGCCTCTTTGTTGGGCGTGGTTTCGGAGTCGGGGTCCCACTCGACCCGCTGACGGCTGCGCAGAGCAACGTTGCCGAGCAACGCGATGACCGTCGAGCGGTGGCCGGTTTCGATGTCGCAAATGGGGGGCTTGCGCGATTTCATCGAAGCCACGAAGTCGGCCCAGTGCGCGTCGGTTGAATTATTGGACGACCGGCCCGCCTTGGCTTCCATCCTGGCCTCGCGTTCGTAGCCCCGGGGATCGAGCGATTTCATCTCGGGAACGATTTCCCAGCGTTGGCGGTCCACGAACAACGTGCCCTTGGTGCCGTGGAAGGTGATGCCGTAGTCGCGGTCGAACATGGATTGCTCATTGGCGACGCGGTTCTCGTAGACGCAAACAAATTTCGGGAACTCGAAGTTCGCCTGGATTACGTCGGGGGTTTCGCGATTGTCGTTGAGGGCGAATTTGCCGCCAACCGTGGTCACAACCCGGGGGCCCTTTTCATCCATCGCCCAGAGAACGATGTCGAGCAGGTGAATGCCCCAATCGGTCATCATGCCGCCGGCGTAGTCCCAGAACCAGCGGAAGTAGGAATAGTGGTCCGGGTGAACGCCGAAGCGGTTGGCGTTGAAGGGTCTTTCCCGAGCCGGGCCGAGCCACATGTCCCAATCGAGATTGGCCGGAGGCGCCTGGTCGGGAGTGTTGCCGATGCCTTCCGGGAACTCGTTGCCGTAATTCCAACCGCGAACGAAGGAAATGTCGCCGATCTCGCCGGAGCGGACGATGTCCACGATCTTCTGAAAATGCGTACCCGAGCGCTGCTGCGTGCCGACTTGCACGATGCGGTTGTACTTGCGCGCGGCCTTGACCATCATTTGGCCTTCGTGGATGGTGACCGAGATGGGCTTTTCGACATAGACGTCCTTGCCGGCCTTGCAGGCTTCGATCGCCATGTAGGCGTGCCAATGGTCGGGGGTGGCGATGCAGACGGCGTCGATGTCGTCGGCGGCGATCAGGTCGCGAAAGTCGGCATAGACCTTGGCGTCGGGAACCATTTTCAAGGCCGCTTCGACGTTGGGCTGATAGATTTCCGAAATGGCGACGACGTTGATTTCGGGCTGTTTGAGAGCGGCACGCAAGGTGCTGCGACCGCGGCGCCCCATGCCGATGAAGCCCATGCGAAAGGTCTTGGAGGCTTCGGCGCCCTGTAGCATGGCCGGCGCGGCGGTGACGGCACCCGCGGCGGCGGCGGTGGTTTTGAGAAAAGATCGTCGAGCGAGACTGTGATTTTTCAATTTCGTACTCCCTTGATGGGTCGCGACGAGCAAGATATCAGACTAGGGCGTGTTAACACTAATTTACGAAAGCTGCTATACTCGGATGTATGGAGATCACCGAGCAGCAATACCGCCGCATCGAGCCGGTCCTGCCGCGCCAGCGCGGCAATGTGAGCCTGCCGAACCTCACGGTTTTGAACGCCATGTTGTATGTCGCCGAGCAGGGCTGCAAATGGCGCGGCTTGCCCAAACGCTTCGGCAACTGGCACACCATTTACACCCGCATGAACCGCTGGTCGAAGAACGGCGTGCTCGACGCCGTCTTCGAGAAACTGCAGCGCGAGCAGCTGGTCCGCATCCGAATCGAAGCCGTGTCCATGGACTCGACCATCGTGAAGGTTCATCCCGACGGCACGGGCGCGTTAAAAAAAACGGTCCGCAAGCGATCGGCAAATCCCGCGGCGGATGGACCACCAAGATTCATATGGTTGCCGCAAATGCTCGAACGGCGATAACCTTTGCTCTCTCGCCCGGCCAAGCGCACGACGCCCAGCAGGGCCGCGAGCTGCTCGGTGGTCTGGGGCCACTGCCCGAGCCGCTGCCGCTGCTGATGGACGGCGCCTATGAGGACGATCAGACACGCCAACTGGCTTTGGATTTCGGATGGATTCCCGTGGTGCCGCCCCGGCGCACCCGCCTGGAGCCGTGGGAATACGACCGAGCGCTCTATCGCCGCCGCAACGAGATCGAGAGACTCTTCCGCCGGCTCAAGGGATTCCGCCGCATCTTCTCCCGCTTCGACAAGCTCGACGTCATGTTCCTCGCCTTCCTCCACTTCGCCCTCATCGTGGAGGCTCTACGTTTCGAGACCCTACGTTAGTGTTAACACGCCCTAGCGCAGTTTGGGTGGTTGACTAACCTGTATGGCGGCGGACGCGTATTGGGTCAGCCGGGCCGGGTAGGCTTGTTGATAGGCGCGGTCCCCCGGGTCGTTCAGATGGCCGACATCGGCGAAATACTCGTCGGGGTAGACCTCGATCAAGGGCTCGACAACGCGGAAGTTGTCGAAGGAGGCCGCCATCTCGCCGATGAACAGGCGATAGCGTTCGATGACGCCGACCTCCTGAAAACGTTCATGGAGGCGGTTGGGTAGGGGTACGTTCAACAGCAATACCGGAATCGCTTCGGAGGATGCTCGTTCGAGGAAGCGACGAAACGGAGCGGCATTGGGCGCGGCCGACTCGGGCGCGAAGCCGCCCGACGCGCGCTCGTACGACCGGACGGCATCGGGGGGGGCCGTTTCCCTGTTGTAAAGCAGGAAGCTGCCCGATCGCCGGAAACTTTCGAAAAGGCGTTGGTCATCTTCCGACGTCACGTTGTTCCCCAGGACCCAATCCGTCAGCCGATCGCGGTGATGAGCACTGGGCGGCATGAGGCGGTGTTCCACGAAGCCCCAGAAGAGTTCACCGTGACCGCCGCGGGCCAGCGACCAGGCTAGGGGACCCGCCGGTAGGGCGTTGAACAGCCGAGTTTGGTAGAGCGGATCGGCCGCCGCCGTCAAGCGGTCGGCGGAAACGGCTAGATTCTCCGGCATCCATCCGACCAGGATCAACCTGGGCGGCTGCTTCGCCCGTAAGTATGCGTCGAGAGCGAATTCGACCATCTCGACGCCGGCGAAGGGCCAGGAGTAATTCGTGACCGTCAGGTTCCCGCCCAGGGCCCGTTCCACCGCCGCCGGTTCGATCGCGAAGAAACGGCTGTCGCCGAAAATCACGACATCATCGATGCTCGCCGAATCGGTCATTGCGGCGAGCTTGGCTTGCACCGTGTAGTCAAGGGCGCCGGCAAATCGAGGGCGCAGAGCGACCACGGCGATTTCGATCGCCAGGCAGACCAGCAGGGCGGTCAGGCCCGCCCGGGGAAGCCGGCTAGCCGGCATTTTTCACCGCCATGCATTTTGCCTCGCCACACGATGAGAAAAGCGGGTTGGTGGGGCCGGCGGGCGAGCCGGGTCGTTGAAGGGGGAAAGCGGGTGAGGGGCTCGCGGGGGACCGCACCGCGAGGCGGCGCGGCTCGGGTGGTTGAAAATCGAATCTAATTTGAAGTTTCGACATTAGAACTGGAAGTAGATGAACCGCGGTCCGTCATAGGCTCCGGCCAGAGTTAGGCTTAGATACATCACAACATAGAGCGCCGCCCGCGCGGACGGGGGCCAATCCAAGATCGCCGACGGATTCCCGTTGCGATACTGAAGAACCTGCATAAGCAAGATCAGCGCGCTGTAGGCGGCCAAGGCGCCGAACTCGGTCGGCGCGCCGGGCGACAGGCTCCAATCGGTCAACGATTTCCATATCATTGTGCCCGCCTGGTCGAGTGATTGGGCGCGAAACAGAATCCACCCAAGTCAAGTGAAACATCCCGATCATTGACAACGCTTTTCCAAGCGGTCCCGGTGTTTTGGCGGGGGCCGGACGGCGCGCGGCGATCAAGCGATGGGTGATCAACAGCAGACCGTGATAGATGCCCCAGACGACGAAGTGCCAACGGGCGCCGTGCCACAGCCCGCCCAGGGCCATCGTGATCATCAAGTTCGCGTGGACGCTCGTTCGACGGCCGCGTGATCCCCCGAGAGGAATGTAGAGGTAGTCGCGCAACCATTGGGAGAGGGTGATATGCCAGCGACGCCAAAAGTCCCGCGGGTCGGTCGCGGCGTAGGGGATGTCGAAGTTGAGTGAAATCTCGAACCCGAGCGTCTTCGCCAGCCCTCGCGCCATGTCGGTATAGCCGGAAAAGTCGCAATAAATCTGTACCGCGAAAGCATAGGTCGCGACGACGATGTAGGGGGCTGAAAAATCGGCGGGCGAATTATAGACGCGGTCGACGATTTTGGCGGCGTTGTCGGCGACAAAGACTTTCTTGTAGAGGCCCCAGTAGATGAGCCAACAGCCTTCCTCGAAACGCCCGCGATCGAAGGCCCGGGGGCGGGTGATTTGGGGCAGTAGTCGGCGTGCCCGCTCGATCGGCCCGGCGACCAATTGCGGAAAGAAGGCGACGAAGAGAGCGAAATCGAGCAGGTCGGAGGTTGGCTCCAATTCGCCGCGATAGATATCGATCGTATAGCTGAGGGTTTGAAAGGTGTAGAACGAAATGCCGACCGGCAAGACGACGTCGAGAACGAAGGCGTTCGACGCGAGACCCAAGGCCTCGAGCAGCGGACGAGCCGTGTCGACGAAGAAGTTGAAGTACTTGAAGAACCCGAGGACGCCGAGATTACCCGCCAAGCTCAGCAGCAAGAGCCCGCGTCTCCGGTCGGGTTCGCGCGCGCGAGCGATGGCTTGGCCACAGAAATAATCGAGCAGGGTGGAGAAGACGATCAGCCCGAGAAAACGCCAGTCCCAGAAGCCATAGAAGAAGTAGCTCGCCGCCAACAGCAGGCGATTTTGGAGGCGCTGACGGAGGGCGTAATAAAGACAGAAAACAGCGACGAAGAAGACGCCGAATTCGAGAGTGTCGAAGACGATAAGCGCCTCCCGCTCATGTCGCGTACGTGACTTTTTTCAGAAGTTCGGCACAGGCATCCATGAGGCTCCGTGTCACCAGGCGCTGTATCGGCTCATGTGGTCTGGTGCGCCGGTTCCGCGCGCGTCAATCAGGGTACGTAGCTGCCCACAGCCGCCGACTCGCTGTCGAAGCTTTCAAAGACCGTGTAAAGCTTCGTGATCTGGAGCAGGTCGTTGACTTTCTTTTGCACGTTGACCAGCTTGATCTTGGCGTCCTGGTTGGCTCCGGTCGTGTACGCCGATACCAGCGTACCCAGACCCGAACTATCGATGTAACTGACCTCGCCGAGGTTCAGCAAGATGTTCTTTTGGCCGTTGCTCAATACATCACGCACGGCGTCCCGCAACACTTCCGAACCCTCACCCAGTGTAATTCTGCCGGAAAAGTCGATGATTGTTACGCCTCCGACTTCCCGTACATTCGACAATAGACTCACGTCTTCCTCCTTTTGTTCTCTATCTCCAACGGGCAGGTTCTTCACCATGACCACCTCGGTCCCGCCTTCGGTGGTGTGCCCGATGGTTAGCTCGTCGACGAACGACCTCATCAGCAACAAGCCCCGACCCGAGGTCTGAAGCAAGTTGTCGCCCAGGGTCGGGTCCGGTACGCCTTCGGGATCGAACCCTTCTCCTTCGTCCTCAATCGCAATCTTCAGCCGCGCCGCGTCGCTGCTGACGGTGAAGTAGACCGACTTGTCTCGACTGTATCCGTTGCCGTGCGAAACCGCATTGACCACGCATTCGCGCACCGCGATGCCGAGTTGGTCGATTTCGTCCTCGGAAATCCTCTTTTCCGCCGCAGCCTGACGCGCCATCATTTCAGTCGCCTCGACGACGTCTAAGTTGCTCTCGAGCTTGAGGCGAATCCGTTTCCGTTGCATTGTGGGCTGGCCGAGTCGACGCGCGAAAGAATACGAAACGATCGCATACCTACCGGGGAAAAGTCAAGAAAGCGGGCGCCGCGGGGTGCGCGACATCAATGTGGGACATCCTTGTCTCGCGACGCGAGCGATCGAAAGTAGAGTCGTACTCGGAAATCCACGCCCACCGGCGCCAGTAGGAGCCGCCCCGGAATTCAGCCCGCGGCTGAAGCCGTGGGAAAAAGGGACACCAGACTGGAAGCCCCAGCGGGGCGCCGGAACAAGATTCCCCGCGCCCCTTCAGGGCTATTTCGTTGATTGTCTTCGGTCCCACGGCTGAAGCCGCGGGCTAAATTCCAGGGCCCCTGCCGGGGCCGGGGAGCGTCCGCCGCCCCTCGGTACGAGACGGTTTCGATTGCAAGAGCCTTTTCCGGCACCCACGACCCGCCAATTCTCCCACATTGATGTCGCACACCCCGGGAAAAAATCGGGGACAGTCCACTTCTCGCCGGACGCGGTTACTGATTCAATGGGATTTATTCGGTCGGCGCTCGGCACAGTCCCCATTTTTTCACAGCCCCCCAGGCCCGGGGCACGGCGACCTATTCTCAATCGCCGGGTTGCGCGCTACTATGGGGCATGACCGGGCCCCGGACCGGTCAGGAGTCGTATCGGCTCCTGGTCCCCCTCGTACTGTTCGCCGCGGCGAGCGTTCTCTCGCCGGCGCAGACGGTTTCGGTTGCACCGCTGACGCTCACTTTCGAAGTCTAGGCGAACGGCCCGACTCCGCCCGAACGATTTCTCTCCGTCGAGTCCGACCCCTCGGGCGAATCGTATACCGCGTTCGTTGAAGTCACGTTGATTAGTACGGCCTGGGTGAAGCTGAGCAATACGAACGGGTTCGCGCCTTCCCAGGTCGGAGTGACCGTCGACCCCGGTCTGCTATCCCCCGGAACACGCACGGCCGACATCATCGTTCGTCTCAGCCAGGACGGCGACCAGCGGGCCGTGCGAGTAACCGCGATTGTGTCCGAGCAGGGCGGCGGTGGCGGTGGCGGCGGCGGGGGAGGGGTCGATGCCGTTATCGCGGCCACCCCATTGTCTCTAGGATTTTCAACTCCGAATTCGGGGAGCGATCCGGCGGCTCGGACGCTGGAAGTGCAAAACGACGGCTCGGGGACTCTCGACTACCAGGTCAACATCAGCTACGCGGCGCAAGGCGAGGTAGGTTGGCTCGACATCAGCCCGACGTCGGGTTCATCGACCAACAGTCCGGTAGAACACCAAGTCAGCGTGACGACAGCGGGCTTGGAGCCGGGGCTGCATTCGGCGCTTCTGTTGGTTTCCGGCAACGCGGCGAACAGTCCCTTCGAAATAGCGGTGAATCTGACGGTCGGCAGCGGACCGATCCTGACGGTGAACCCGAATGACTTCACGTTCAACGCCTTTGAAGGGGTCGCGAATCCATCGGGTCAGGCGCTGATCGTGGGCAGCCAAGGCGAGACGATGTCTTACCAGATCAGCGCGAATCAGCCGTGGCTGACGGTGGAACCGGCGGGAGGCAATACGCTGCAGGGTCCGGGCTCGCACACGGTTCGAGTCGACACGGACGGGCTTACGGCGGGTACGTTTCTTGGGAAGCTGACGATCGATTCGCCCACCGCGACGAACGCCCCGCTCATCGTCGATGTGACGTTAAGCATCCATCCGCCGGGCAGCCTAACGGCTTTCCCGAGCAGCGTGAGTTTCCTTGGCGCGGCGGGAACCCCGGTCACGACACAACGTATCGTCAGCCTGGCCGGGGCCTCGCTTTCCGGATTGGCCTGGACCGCCGAAGTCGACCCGCCCGAAGCCACTTGGATCAAAGCCTCGCCGGGCCGAGGCGGCGTGCCGGGGAATCTGATCATCGCGATCGACAATGCCGACCTGGCGGCGGGACAGTACAACGCCGACGTTCGCATTGTTCCCTTCGCGGAGAACGCGGCATTGTCGAATCCCGCGGTCGTGGCGCAAACCGCCGCTTTGGCAGCCGTGCCGGTGCAGCTGATCCTCCAAGACTCGGGACCGGTTCTCGATGCCTCCCCTGCGGTGTTGATCTTTTCCGCGGTGGAGGGTGACGTTATCTCGCCCATTCGGGTTCTCCAGATCGGCAATCGCGGCGGAGGAGACCTTGCTTGGACGGCCCGCGTCGAAACCGACAACGGGGAGGACTGGCTGGGCGTCTTGCCCACCGGGGGCTCGGGGCCGGCGACGGCGCGCGTCACGGCGGAAGTTTCCGCCATGGCGGCGGGTGTTTATCAGGGCCGCGTAATCCTCGATCAGGGGGGATCTGAAACCGAAGTCCCTGTCGCGTTGGTTGTTTCGCCGGCGGGCGGAGTGTTGCGGACCGATCGCGTAGGCGTGCTTTTCGACGGCGCGGCGGGTGACGGCGAATGGAGCCGGACGGTCCGCGTTTTCGCGCTCGGCGAAACGTTTCTCTCGTGGACGACTCGGATTCGCGAATTGACCGGGCCTGGCGTTTGGCTCGACGTCCATGCCGAGCAAGGCGACCCGTCTCGGATTCGTCTTACCGCCGGCGCGGAGGGATTGCCGGCGGGCGTCTACACGGCGGTCGTCGAGATCTCGCCCGACGCCGAGGGTCCATTGCGTTTCCTGACGGCGCGTTTCCTGACGGTTGTTCTGAGAATCCGACCGAACGGAGTCAGCCCGAGGCCGACGATCGAGCCCTCGGGGCTGATTTTCGTCGCCGACACGGATGCTCCGATTACGAAACCAGTGACGATTTCGACGAACGGAGCCGGGGTTATTGATTTCCAAGCGGCTGCTTCGACTTATGACGGCGGGGCCTGGTTGTCCGTCGAGCCAATGAGCGGCAGCACATCGGCGGCGGGCGAAGTCGAGCTGACCGTCGGGGTGAACCCGAGCGAGTTCGCGAACGGAGTGGAGCGGGGACTTATCGGCATTACGTTTGGCGACGGCATCGTGCAATCGGTTCCCGTCTCGGTATTCCGCCCGGCCGAGGGCCCCAGCCCATCCCCACCGTCGGGACTCCGAATCAATCCGCTTTCGCCGCTTCAGAATTTCAACGGTTCGAGCGGCCGACCGCTCTACTTGGAAGCGGTATTGACCGACGCCGCCCGCGGCATCGCGATCAGCGGGGAAGCCGCCCTCACGGCCGAGTTCAGCAACGGCGATGGGGCGGTCACGCTCGAGCCAGTCGGCGGGGGCATCTACTCGGCCACCTGGACGCCGCGCAACGCCGCGCCGCAGCTCAGCGTGCGCCTGACCGCGATCTCGGGCGGATCGACCGCCGAGGCTGTTTTGATCGGCGCCGTCGAAAGCGCGACCGCCCCGAACCTGCTTCCTTTCGGGGCCGTCAACGCGGCGGGGTTTGGCGCGGGGCGGGCACTGGCCCCCGGCGCTATTTTCAGCAGTTTCGGTTCCGGGCTCGCGGGTGGCCTGTTTATCGCCGACGCGGTTCCGCTACCGTTTGAACTTGGCGGCGCGGCTCTGTCGGTCGGCGGGGTCGGGACGCCGCTCTATTTTGCCTCCGGAGGACAGATCAACGCCCAGCTGCCGTTCGAGACGACGGGGGGCGCCGTATCGCAGATCATAGCCCGGGTTGACGGCGTCCATTCCGTGCCGCAAGATGTCGTAGTGGCGGGGGCGGGCCCGGGGATCTTCACGAACCCGTTGCCGTTCATGCCGGTGCGCGCCGTCGCGCAGAACGAGGATTTGCGCATCAATCGCCCTTCGAATCCGGCGGCGCCGGGCGAAGCGGTCACTCTTTATCTGAGCGGATTGGGCGAGACCGATCCGGCGCTCGATACGGGCCAAGAGGCCCCGGCCGCGGAGCCGTTTGCCCGGGCGGTGCTTAGCGCCGCGGCGACGATTGGCGGAGAGTCGGCGCGTATTTTCTTCCTCGGCATGACGCCGCGGTTCGTGGGGCTTGCACAGGCGAATTTGATCGTCCCGGAATCTTCTCCCCACGGTCCGGACGTGCCGGTGGTGATCACCGTTGACGGACAAGCAAGCAACAGCGCGGTCATCGCCGTCGAAGATCCGCAATAGAAACCATGCATCCTCACCTGGCGAGAATTCGCCTCTATCCCATCAAGTCATTGGACGCGGTCGAGGTCCATGAAGCCGTCGCGCTACGCGGCGGGGGGCTGGCGCACGATCGCGAATATTGCCTTCAGGACCAAAGCGGTCTCATCCTCAACTCGAAGCGGTTGGGCGAACGCCTGATCGCGATTCGTTCCGAGTTTCATTTCGGGCTCGGGGAGGTGGTGTTGCGATCGAACGGGAAATCCTCGCTCTTTCGCATGGCCCGGGATCGGACGCAACTCGAGCAATGGTTCGGTGAACATTTAGGCCAACCCGTTACGCTTTCTCATGACGCCGCGGGCGGTTTTCCCGACGACGACGAAGCGTCGGGGCCTACGCTTGTCAGCACGGCGACGCTGGAGGAAACCGCGACTTGGTTTCCCGGCTTGACAGCCGAGGAGGTGAGGCGGCGGTTCCGGCCGAACCTCGAAATCGGGGGGGTGCCGGCTTTTTGGGAAGACCGCTTGTTCGTGGGAAAGGGTGGGAGAGTTCCGTTTCGGATCGGCGACACGACCATCGAGGGGGTTAGGCCCTGCGCCCGCTGTACGGTTCCGCCGCGGGATTCTCTTACCGGTATCAACGACGGCTCTTTCGCGAAAGTCTTTGCCAAGCGACGGGCCGAGACTCTGCCCGCATGGGCGGATCGCGACCGCTTCGATCATTTCTATCGCCTCACGACGAATACGAAGATTCCCGAGTCGGAAGCGGGGAAGGTTTTGCAGGTTGGGGACGCGGTGATTTTGTAAGGGGGGCGGAGACAAGCTGAGAGCTTGTCCGGACTTTGGGCTGGGACCGGCAAGCGTGCCGGTCGCTACCGGGGGCGCGGCTGTTCGTTGAAGCGAGAAACCGGGCGAGCGGCTCGCGGGGGGACCGCGCCGCACGGCGGCTCGGGTGGGTGAACGTCCGATCTATTGGTAGCGGTTGTGAGTCTCCGGGCAGCTCGAAATTTGAAGTTTCGGGTCAGGACAAACACGAGTGTTTGTCGGTACCTGGACGCGCGGCGTGTCGGCGGCGCCTATCGTGATAGGATTCAACGCATGCGATGCTTCCCGGTTCTAGGACTTCTATCGGCTGCTTTGCTGCTCGCCGGATGCGCGCCGACCGAGCCGGCCGGCGATCCCTCCGCGGGGCCGGCGCCCGAGCGCATCGCCGCTCATGTGCGCTTCCTTTCCTTGGACGCGCTCGAAGGCCGCGGCCTCGCCACGCGCGGCGAAATTCTGACGACGGAATATCTGGCGACGCAATTCGCCCTTGCCGGTGCCGAGCCCGCCGGGACCGACGGCGGCTACTTTCAGGCCGTTCCGCTAGTGGGCATTCAATCGTTGCCCGAAACCTCTCTGACTTGGCGCGGCCCGCAAGGGCGGATCGGGATGAAATGGCTCGAGGACTACGTGGCTGTCGATCATCAGCAGCGGGAGAGCGTATCGATCGACGCCGAAGCCGTCTTCGTGGGTCATGGGATCGTTGCGCCGGAGTTCGACTGGGACGACTACAAGGGCGTCGACGTCAAGGGCAAGGTCGTCGTCCTTTTCACCAACGAACCACCTTCCGAGGATCAAGAATTTTTTGGCGGCAAGGCGCTGACTTACTACGGCCGCTGGAGTTTCAAATACGAAGAAGCGCTGCGGCAGGGGGCGAGCGGGGCGGTCATCATTCACACGACACCCACGGCCGGGTATCCCTGGAAAGTGGTGCGCAATTCCTGGGGCGGCCGCAATCCTTATGTGAAACTCAAAGACGGCGAAAGCGCTCTCTCGATCGCCGGCTGGGTAACCTCGGCAACCGGCGAGAAGATCACCGCCTCGACGGGGAAGACGCTTGACGAACTCTTGGCCGCCGCCAACACGGCGGAGTTTCAGCCCGTGCCGCTGGGCTTACGCTTGCGGGGACGGATTCACAGCGAAGTCGAGCCGTTTGAAACCCGCAACGTGATCGCCAAGGTCAGCGGCTCCGACCCGGAGCGGCGAGACGAAGCGGTCCTCTATACGGCGCACTGGGATCATCTCGGTATTGGTTTTGCCGTCGACGGCGACGACATCTACAACGGAGCCGCCGACAACGCCAGCGGTTGCGGCATCGTTTTGGAGCTGGCTCGGGCCTTCGCCCAACTCGATCCGCCGCCCGCGCGCACCATTCTATTCGCCGCCGTGGGGGCCGAGGAGGGCGGTCTGCGCGGTTCCCAATACTACGCTCAAAATCCCACGATTCCCGCCGGCAAGACGGCCGTCAATTTGAACTACGACGGCTTTCTTCCGCTAGGTTTGGCGAAGGATATCTCTCTGCCCGGTTACGAGCGGACGACCCTGGAAACGCTCGTCGAAAAGCTCGCCGTTGAGTTCGATTTGGTTTTACGTCCCGAGGCTCATCCCGAGCAGGGATATTACTACCGCTCCGATCACTTCAGCCTCGCCAAGGTCGGTGTTCCGGCTTTTTCACTCAACCCCGGCATCGACTATGTGGGACGCCCCGAGGGTTGGGGAGAAGAGGCCGAGAAGCGCTATATCGCCGAAGACTACCACCAGCCATCCGACGAGTTTGACCCGGCCTGGGACTTCAGCGGTCTGGGCCAAATCGCCGCTTTCGGTTTTGAGTTAGGCCGGCGCGTCGCCGCCGAGTCCGACCTGCCGACCTGGAAGCCGGGCGACGAGTTTCTCCCGGCGCGGGAAAAATCGTGGGGCAAGTAAGATGTGTTGCGCGAAATCTAGGGGTACACAGGAAGGCGCGGATCGCCCTGTTGCCGATCGGTCCGCGCTCGCGTGATAGGCTTGGGGTATGAGTCGGAGCCTCAAGGATTACCGCGTCGTAATCTATCGCCAACAAGACGAGGGTTGGGTGGCGGAAGTGCCGGCGATTAGCGGCTGTTACGCCCTGATGACGTCGCGGCGCGCGGCATTGGATGAGTTGACGAAGGTCTTCGCGATGATCAGCGAGGAATACTCCGAGAGAAACGAACCCCTGCCCGCCGACACGACCGAAGTCTTACATGCCTAGCGCGGTCCCCAGCCTTCGCGTTCTACCCGGCGTTCGAACATGAGGGTTCAACGAGTGAAAAACGAAGGGCGCGGCGGAACCGCGTCCTTCGTTACGATCTTGTATCCCGCCGGACGGGGGACGGCTAGCTATTCGCCGCGAAGCGCTCGGCGACGGCGTCCCAGTTGATCACGTTGAACCACGCCGCCAGATAGTCGGGACGGCGGTTCTGATAGTTCAGGTAGTAGGCGTGCTCCCAGACGTCGACGCCGAGAATCGGGGTGTGGCCGTGAGAGAGCGGATTATCCTGATTGGCGGTTGACTCGACGACCAAGCCGCCGGAACCGTTGACGCTGAGCCAGGCCCAGCCGCTGCCAAAGCGCGTCATGCCGGCCTTGGTGAGCTGCTCGCGAAAGCCGTCGAAGCCGCCGAAGGCGCCGTCGATGGCCGAACCGAGTTCGCCGCCGGGCGCGCCGCCGCCACCACCGCTCATGATTTCCCAAAACATCGAGTGATTGGCGTGGCCTCCGCCGTTGTTGCGCACGGCGCCGCGAATCGCCTCGGGGACCGAGTCGAGGTCGCGGACGATATCCTCGATCGATTTGGCGGCCAGGTCGGCGTTGTCGCCGATGGCCTTGTTGAGGTTGGTCACATAGGCGTTGTGATGCTTGCCATGGTGGATTTCCATTGTGCGGGCGTCGATGTGAGGCTCCAGGGCGTCCGCGGCATAAGGCAGAGTGGGCAGTTCAAAAGCCATAAGAGTCAGCTCCTTCCGTTCTCCAGTGGGTTGGAATCAAAAAACTCGATCGAACCGGCGTCGATCGTTCTGCTCGGTCGCCATGGGAAGCTTGATAGGACGCGTCCGCGGCGAAACCGGGTTCGTGCGACCGTGCGGATTCTCCATCTTACACTACCGCCGCGGGAGGCTTTGGTTTCAATTGACGCGCGACATGAATATTGAGAATCGAGGGCCCGGGCCGAACGGTTCCCCGTGGGTACTCTTTCATTGGTTCGAGGATGCTAAAGCCACCTGCGGGAAGGCCGTTGAAAACCGCCTCGTGCCGGCCGACGAGTGCATTAAACCGGAAATCGGCCCTTTAGGGCCAGCCTATTTGCGAACCCAAGCCCGCTGAACCGGGCTACCGCCTCGAAGTTTTGGTGCGGTCGTTTGGCCCGTCGCTTGCGCTCAGGGCTCTGATTCTGTTGCTCGCATGGCCGGAGCCTTTCAATTGACGCGAGCCACTGTCGCGGAGCCGGCGGAGGCGAGAAAACCGCGAAATTCCTCGACATCGCGGGTGCGGCCGGGAAACTCGGCGAGCACTGTTCCGTCGGGCTCGATGATGGCGTAGTAGGGGATGGCGACGGTCTCGAAGCGTTCGAGTTGAAGCTGCTGGTTGGCTTGGGAAGCCTCGTCGGCGCCGTCGGTGTAGAGTTCCAGTAGAACGAGGTTGCCGAGTTCCCCGGCCAACTCCGGCCTGGTGAACATGTTCGCCTTCATCCAATGGCAGTTCGTGCAGGTGTAGCCGGTGAAGCTGAGTAGTACGTTCTTCCCGTTTTGACGAGCGATTTCGAGTGCGCCCGCGTAGTCATTCTTGATCCAACGCTCGGCTTGGGGCTTGCCTCCAAGGGCGGAGCCTTGGAAGCCGGAGTACTCCGGCGATGGAATGTAAGCATCGAGTTCTCCCAGCCGTCCGCCGAACATGCCGGGAATCATGCTGACCGCCAGGATGAGGAAAAGCGCTCCCATGCCGAGGCGACCGGGGCCGACCGAGTCGGTCTCGTCGTCTCCGATGCGCAGCATGCCGAGCAAATAGAAGCCCGCCATCGCCAGCAGGACGATCCAGATCGCCAGCACGCGTTCGCGGGTCAGCAGGAACCATTGATAGACCTGGTCGACGTTGCTCAGGTATTTCACGGCCGCCGCGAAGACCAAGAACGAAACGGTGATTTTCGTGCGGGCCAGCCAGCCGCCGCTCTTTGGCAACTTCGCCAGGTAGGCGGGAAACAACGCCAGGAAGAAAAACGGCAGCGCTAGGCCGGTCGAGAAAATCATCATCCCGAGAATCGGCCAGGTTAAGTCGCCTTGAATCGACCCCGCCAGCAGCGCGCCGATGAACGGACCGGTGCAGGCGAAGGAAGCCAAGGCGAAGACCAAGCCCATCACCAGCGTCCCCAGCAAGCCGCCTCGATTCGACATCTGGTTCAAGGAAGTCAACGCTCCGCTCGGCACCGTGATTTCGAACACGCCCAGCAGGCTCGCGCCGAAAGCCAAGAAAACCAACGCGATCAACAAATTGATCCAGACGTTGGCGCCCAACTGCGATAGGCCGAACGGGCCCAGCACCGCCGATACAGCCGCCCCGATTCCCGTGAAAAGAACGATCACACCCACGCAAAACGTTACCGCTTGAATCAGCGACTGACGCCGGGAGCCCGTATTTGTACTCACGAAGTACGACATCGTGATCGGAATCATCGGGAAGACGCAGGGCGTGAAGATCGCCAACACGCCGAACCCGAAGGCGACCGCCGCGAATTCGAGAAAGCCCTCGGAGCCGGGGTCGCTCGCGCGAGTCTTGCGGAGGGGCGCCGGGGGCTTGGCGGCCACTTCGGTCGGCTTGGCTTCCCGATAGTCGGCGGGGATCACGGGAGCTTGCGCCGTCGTTTCGGCGACAACCTGAAACGTCGCGGTCGCCGAACGCCGCGCCGGAGGGAGGCACAGCCGGTCGTTACAGGCGTTGTAGCGGGTGGTGGATTCGATCTCAACGGATCCGGGTTGCGCGTCGCCGCTCAGCTCGACGTCAAACAGAAAGACGACCTCGTCGCTGTAGGTCTGCGTTTCGAATTGAAAATTAGGGTCGAACTTCGTCTTGGGCTCGGGTTGATAGGGTCTCCAGGCCGCAACGGCGGGGTGCTCGGTGATCTTGAGTTCGGTCGGGATCGGACCGCCCTTGGGGGTGGTGGGCGCGTAGAGCCGCCAGCCCTGCTCGATGTTCGCCGTCAATCGGGCCACGGCGCGTCCGCCGCCGGCGGTCTCGGCGGGTTCAACCGCGAGCGTCCACTTGACCGGATCGAATTTGGGTTTGCGTTTTGGAGTTTGCGCCGAGAGCGCGCCCGCCAGGAGAACGAGGGTGGTTAGAACCAGGGGGAACCAGCGATTTCTCGGCATCTTGTTCTCCTAGTTGCCAGCGCCGCCCACAGGCTCGTCCAGGCGGCGAATCCGACTCTCGTTCGATGAACAACCGACAACGGCTGCTGCTATTGAGTGCTTCGCGGCGGCGAGCCGAAAGTTACCTTGCAGGCCGCTACGGGATGCGGTCGATGATGCCGCAAGGGTCGCGTTACGGCTTCCTTCTCCAGTCTACATCGTTGGAGTTTGGGTCAGCGCCGGGCGCCCGGCGTGGGGTGTACGACGTCGATGTGGGAGAAGTGGCGGGTCGTGGGCGCCGGAACAAGATTTCCCGCGCCCTTCCAGGGATATTTCGCTGATTGCCTTCGGTCCCACGGCTAAAGCCGCGGGGAAATCGGCGGCCCCGCGGCCCTTCGCTGTTGAAGGGCGATGATAATGTCCCCTTGAGAGGGCGATAGAAATGTCCCCTAATCTAAGGCTCCGAAGGAGGAGCCTAGATTGGAGAGGACATGGATGAACGACAAGGAATTGAGACGGGGCGAGGTACTGGGCCGGGTGAAGCGAGGCGAGTTGAAGCTGAGCGAGGCGGCGCGGATACTCGATATCAGTTATCGCCAGACCAAGCGGATCTGGAGGCGCTACAGCGCGGGAGGGACAAAAGCATTGAAGCACGGCAACGTGGGCCGGGTATCGAACCGCGCCAAGCCGGCGGAAGTTCGCAAGCGAGTGCTGCAACTGGTGCGCGAACACTACTCCGGCGAGCCGCACGAGCGCTTCGGGCCGACGCTGGCGGCCGAGCATTTGTGGACAGACCACGATCTGAAACTATCGGTGCGAACACTGCGGCTCTGGATGCTCGCCGAGGGCCTGTGGAGCCGCCGCCGCAAGCGCCGGCCGCATCGCTCGCGGCGGCGGCGTAAAGCGCACTTGGGCGAGCTGATCCAGGTCGACGGTTCGCACCACGAGTGGCTCGAAGCGCGCGGGCGGAAAGGTTGCCTGATGAACTTCGTCGACGATGCGACCGGTCTGGCGCTGTGCCGTTTCTCGAGCGAGGAAACGACTTGGGCGGCGGCCGATCTGCTCGAAGCCTGGGTGCGTCAATACGGCGTTCCGAAGGCGTTGTATTGCGACTGGAAGAACGTCTACAAGCGCCGGCCAACGTCGCGTGAAGCGCTGGAAGGCATCGAGCCCGAGACGCAGTTCGGACGCATGTGCGCCAAGCTCGGCATTGGTATCATCGCCGCTTCGTCACCGCAAGCGAAGGGCCGCGTGGAGCGCCATCACGGCACCCATCAAGACCGCCTGATCAAGAAGATGCGGCTCAAAGGCATTGCCGATTACGAGGCGGCGAACCGCTATCTCGACGAGCAGTATCTGCCAGAGCACAACGCCAAGTTCGCCTCTGAGCCGTCAGCGGGAGCGGACTTTCATCGGCGCTTATCGAAGCGTTTGGACTTGAAGTGGGTGTTTTGCTTGGAGGGAGAGCGGGTGGTGTCCAACGACCTGGTGGTACGTTTCGAGAACCGTTTTCCGCAGTTGAAACCGCAGCGCAATCAGGCTCTGGGCGCAGGCGCGAGAGTAACCGTGCAGCAAGCGCGCGAGGGCGAGTTGCGGGTGGTGTTCGAGGGGAGAACGGTGGCGTTCGACGAGATCGCCAAGCCGCTCCCCAAGGTGCGGCCGGAGCCGAAACCGCGCCTGGCGCCGCAGCCGCGCACACCGCCGGCGAATCACCCTTGGCGCGCGCCGTTGAAGCCGAAAAAACGGGCGGCGACCGCGTGAAGAGGGCTGTGGAAATGACGGGGCCGTGGAAAACGAGGAAAACCCTCGGCAGCCGACGAGGAGCTTCGAACCTCATCGCTCGGGTTTCCCACGTTTCCCCCAGCCCCTTGGAAATCGCTGTGCGATTCCCACATTCCCACAAGCCCCTACGACTACTATCCTTTTACTTAAAAGGGGACATTTCTACCGGGCTAACCAAGGGGACATTTCTATCGCCCTACCGAGGGGGACATTTCTATCGCCTCTTGACAGCCCCGCGGCCTCCCGGTTGACAACCCACTCCCCGGCGTTTACCATCTCGAAGCGGGGGAAGCGATGTACGAAAACCGAAACCGACTCTTTCTGGCCAGTTGCGTGGCGCTCGTCACCACCTCGATGGTGTTTTCCATACGTGGCGATATTCTCGATGCGCTGGGCGCCGATTTTCAGCTGAACAAGGAACAGATCGGTATCATCTTGAGCCCGGGGTTTTGGGGCTTTACGCTCTCGATTCTCATTGGCGGCTCGCTGGTCGATTGGTTCGGCATGCGGCGGCTGCTCTATGTGTCGAGTTTCGGGTACATCGCGGGGGTGCTGGCGATCCTATTCGCGCCGACGCCCGACGGCCCGGTGGAGGCCTACTACACCGACCCGGGATTCGTCATCTTGTACGGCGCCATGTTGACGCTGGGGTTGTCGCAAGGTCTGGTCGAGGGCGTGATCAACCCGCTCTGCACGACGCTCTATCCCGAGGACAAGACGCACCGCATGAACGTGTTGCATGCTTGGTGGCCCGGCGGTTTGATCGTTGGCGGGCTGGCGGCCTACGGCATCACGAAGATGATGGGCTTGGACAGCGGGAATGTGTCGACGGCGACGGCGACTCTGGGGTGGCAGATCAAGCTTTCGCTGATCTTGATCGCGGCGGTCGTCTACGCCTATCTCATCCGAGGCCAAAAGTTCCCCGCCACCGAACGCGTAGCCGCGGGCGTCTCCACCGGACAAATGGTGCGGGAAGCGGTGCGGCCGATGTTCTTGCTGTGGTGGATTGCGATGTGGCTGACGGCCGCTACTGAGTTAGGCCCCGATCAGTGGGTCGGCTCGGTGATCACGAACCTCACCGGGATGAGCGGGATTCTGATTCTTGTCTACACGGCGGGCATCATGTTCATCCTGCGCTTTTATGGCGGGCCGATGTCGCACCGCTTCTCGCCGATGGGCGTACTGACGGTTTCGGCGATTCTTTCCGGACTTGGGCTGCTGGGGCTCAGCTATGTCGAGACGCCCTGGCAGGCCTTCGCGGCGGCCACGATTTTCGGGATCGGCAAGACGTACTTCTGGCCCTTCATGCTGGGAGTGACGTCGGAACGATTCCCCAACGGGGGGGCGTTTCTGCTGGCGATCATTGGGGGTACGGGCAATCTATCCGTCGCTTTCGTGCTGCCCATGATGGGTGGATGGTACGACACCGAAGGAGCGGCGGCCGCTTTCCGCTATGTGGCGTATTTCCCGGTGGTTCTGACGTTGATCTTTGGGGGATTATTCTTCTACTTCAAGTCGATCGGTGGGTACCGACCGGTCGAGCTCAGCGCGGCCGAGAAGCCCGATCAGGCGGCCGGACAATAGAGGCTTTCGGCATCTCGCGGGGGCGCCGAGGCCGCGGCGGAGAATGTCGTCGGGCGTCGCGCGCGAACGCGGACTAGGAAGAGTCCGTCTCTCTGAACGTTGGCGTTCATAAGACGGCCATGAAAATGGGTGCGAGTGCGTTCCTGTCGCCCTTTCAGGGCTCTACTCGTGGTGGTGTCTACCCAGGGTTCCGCCTTCGGCTCCACCCTGGGCTACGGTTCCCGCCGCCGCTTCGCGGCTCAAGAGATTAGCGACGTTGGCGATCGATCCACAACGTAATGCAGGGTGCTCTCGCTGGGCTATATTCCCGCCGCCGCTTCGCGGCTCAAGAGATTCGCGACGTTGGCGATCCACAACGTAATGCAGGGTACTCTCGCTGGGCTATATTCCCGCCGCCGCTTCGCGGCTCAAGGTGTTCGCGATCTTGCCGGACATTTAACGTAATGCACAGTACTCCCGTAGGGAGAGTGCTGAGTTGCCCGGCTTTTAAGGAAGGGCCGGTTTCGCCCGGCAGGGCGCATGACGACGGCCGGACCCCGAGCTGGTGGACTGGCGGTGCAACTCCCGTTCGCCATTGGTTTTCGTGATGCCGTCCTGTCGAAGAGGGGCCAACACCCTCTCGATCAGTCCTCGGTCACTGGAAGCGACAGCGAATTCGAGAGCGCTAATCACTACGTCGAGTCGTTTTTTCTTGGCGTACAGCTCGGCGAGCAACGTGCTCGGATCGCTCAATTCTTCCCGATTGATCATATTGTTTTGATCGACGATCCAGGGCGACGGACACCCCGCTTCCAGACGACCGGATCGCCAACTCCCCACCCTATTTTGTCGCAAAAAACGCCCGTAAGCAATAAAGACTTCCTAAATTCGTAACGCTCGCCGGGTTCGAGGAGGATTGGTTGTCAGGCCGTCGAGCGCGGCGTATGGGCCGAGATTCGCGCGGCCCGTGTCTCTCAATCGTAGTATTCGAGGCCGAGGTGGGTGATCAGTTCTTCGCCGGCGAGCCAGCGCAGGGTGTTTTTCATCTTCATCAACTGAATGAAGATGTCGTGCTCGGGATAGATACTCGGGGCGACCATGGGGCTCTTGAAGTAAAACGACAGCCATTCCTGGATGCCGCCCACGATTACGTCAAGTTCAGGAATGTAGGGAAGTTCATCGCTAATCAAGGCGGGAGCGGCGGTTGCTCTACCCGACCGCGAATTCGATCAGGATGGCGGTGAGGTTATCGCGGCTGCCGGCACCGAGGGCGGTGCGGAGAAGGCGGGCGAGTGATTCGCGGGCGTTGCCGCGCTTGCCGAGGATCTTGGCGAGTTCCTCGTCGGGGAGTACACCGTGCACGCCGTCGGTGGTCATCAGGGCGCGGTCTCCGGGTTGGAGCGAGATTTTCGCGGTATGGACTAGGATGTCTTCGGCCGAGCCGACCGCCATCGTCAGAACCCGGCCGATGTCGTCGTCGAGTTGATCGGCGGTGGGACGCCAGGAGGCTTCGTTGCCGAGCGTATGGTCGTGCGAGAGCTGGGTTAGTTTCCGGTCGCGCCACAGATAGCAACGGCTGTCACCGACATTCGCGATATGCAGAGTGTCGGAGTCCCACAGACAGGCGACCGCGGTGGAAGCCATGCCGGCGCACTTTCGGTCGTTGGCGGCTCGTTCTCGGACGACGTCATTGGCGCGCCGGACCGCCTCGCGCAACCGCGGTTCGGCCGGCAGGTCTTCCTCGGGGGATCGCAGGTAGTTGATAACGGCTTCGGCGGCGGCCCGCGAGGCCAGCTCACCGCAGGGCGCTCCGCCCACTCCGTCGGTGACCACGGCGGCGGATATCTCGGTGTCGGCCAGCCAGCAGTCTTCGTTCCGCGAGCGAATCGGGCCGATCTCGCTGTTGCCCGCGATGTGGATGGCTTTCATGGCGAATAGCGAAATATGAACGGCGCGCGGTTGCGGCCGGGGAGCCGCCAGTGGGACGGGGCCGCGTCACCGACCATGGGCAATCAATGCTCCCCGGAGTCGGGGACCTCTTCCCAGCAATTGCTCAATCGGCCGGCGGTCGCGGTCTTTCTCGATCGTCTTGTCGTGATAGAGATGACATTGCGCGCAACGGTCTTGCGTAGTGCCTGTCCCCCCGTGGCAGGGCACGCAATCAGTGATACCCGGTACGAGCACGTCGCTCGTTTCGACACTCCTCGCGGCGTCGCGATGGCAGGATGAACACTCCACGGCACGGTGTGCCCGGTGACTGAACAGGGCGTGATCGAACCATGCCTCGCCCGACGGCGATCCCTCGACATGCCGTCCGGCGATGGGGTTAACCGGCTTGACGCGTGGGATCCCGTCTTGGCGATCGGCGTACTCATGGCAATAGACGCACTTGCGATCGAAGAGGAATTGCGAGGAGCGGTCGGTGACGGCGGCAAGCCAGATTTTGGGATCACGCTCGGGCTCGGCGCCGCGCTCGATCGGCGTATCCACAACATTGGGCCGAGAGGCCAGCAAGTCGCGATAAGACGTTTCGATGAAATCGCGCGTGGCCGCCGCGTCGCGAGCATGCGGCGCCGGTCTCGCGCTCTCGCCCTGCAGCTGCAATACGTCGAATTGCAGTTCCTGCTCGTGGCAGCTTAGGCAATGTTTCTCGAAGTTCACCGGCAGCAGATCGCCGGTCGCTGAGTCGCGATCGGTCTCATGGCAGTCGCTGCATTGCATCGGCAATTCGATATTGCGAATCTTCTTAGCCTCCGCTGGCATGTGAACGACGTGATTGAGCCGCAGCGGGCGCGTGTCGGACTTTTCGGGCCGCGGGAAATTCGGATGCTCGTTTTGGTGGAAAACGGTGACGGAGGCGGCGATCGAGGCATCCCGAATGCCGAGTCGGGTGAGGTCTTCGTGACAACGCGTGCAATTACCGTCGCGAACGAGCGCCAAGCGCGCCTCGCCCTGGTGCTCGAGGTGACACTCGGCGCAACGGGCTTCGGCGAGATGCGCCGACACCGCGACTTCGGCGCTCGCGTGAGCGGGGCCGTCGTGGCAGCGCAGGCAAGCCTGATCGGCGACGGCCGAGAAGCGCTCGCTGTGGCAGAGCGAGCAATCCTGCTCGAAGATGGCGTGGGCCTTCGAAACCGGGCCGTTTGAAAAAGCGCGTTCTCCCCCGCCAACCGGCAGAAAGAACGGAACGATGCCCGCCGCGGCGACAAGCGGAGCCCACACGATGAGCCGTCGTTTCCAACGCCGAAACGGGCTTGGCCGCAGAAAATACAGCAGCTCGATGCGTTGCGCCAGGCTCTTGGTATCGAGCACTCGGCGTTCGTAGACGAGCGGTTTTTCTTCTTTCGCCATGACTGCTCAAACAACGGATGCGCCGTCACGCCCGCTTCGCACTCCGTCAATACCGCAGTGACACCACCGCATGCACCAATACCAACACCAAGAAGGCAAACGACAGCGGCACATGCACATACAGCCAGCCGTGCAGCCAGTGATGCATGCTCCTCTGGACGGCCAATTGCCGCCGCTCGTCGCAAACCGCTTCCACGTCTAGGAGCACGTCATGCGCCGCTACGGGAAGGATCGTCCTGAGGTGGCGAAAGTAGCCCGCCACGCTCTCTTTCGTGGAGAACAACTTCGCGGAAAACGGCTCCGGCTCGGGATAGAGGAACGGCCGGATCTCCTGCAGGTAGTGAACCCGCAAACTATGGGTTGCCGGGTCGTCGACCTCGATTCGCGGTTTTTCCTTGCGCTGCCGCACGACCGTCGCGACCTTCTCGCCCGCGCTCTTACGCTGCACTTTGTCGAAGTAGTATTTTCGCCCGCCCGCCATCACGACTTCTTCCTCCGGCTCGCGCTCGACGCCGAGGTCCGCCGTGACGAATTCGACGCGCTCGTCGGCCTCGAAGCGCAACTGTTGAATGACGTCGGGGATCTGCTCATAGACGGTTTCCCGCGGGACCAGTTCGAGCATGCGGCGCGGCAGGAAGTTCTGTAAGGCCACGCCCAGCACGCCGCTGACCAGAATCACGGTGAACAGCGTCATCAGCACGGCCGCCAACCCCTCGCCCCATTGAAATCCGGTGTGGAACAGGATCAGCACGAAACTCACCAACCCCAGCCAAAGGTGGCCCTTGAGCCACGTCGACACACGGCCGATCGGCGACGCCGGATAGCGCTTGCGCAATGACAGCGAACATTCGAAAATGATCAACCCCGTCCCCGCGAACGCGAAGAAGAGCCCGCCCCAGGAGCCGCCCGTCGGCCCGTTGACCGCCGTCAAAGCATAGCCGGCGTAAAGGACTCCCCCAACCGCGGCGGCCATCGCCGAACCGGCAATCCAACGAACATGGGTCTGATCAATCAACATGACGCGACAGGGGTAAAAAAGGGGGACAGTCCACTTCGCGCCGAGTGGGTTGATTCGCGAGAACCGATTGGATCGGCGCTCGGCGCCGGCCCCATTTTTTTCACGGCATCTACGAAGCCGGCGACCACAAGAACTCCATTTCCATCTTGCCGATGCGAATCACGTCTCCGGGGCGCAACTCGATCTCGCCTTCGACGCGATTGCCGTTGACGAAGGTCCCGTTCGTCGAATCAACTTCACGCAGGAGGAAACGCTTCTCGCGGGCCTCGATCACGCAATGTTGGCGCGAGGCCATCTCTTCTTCGGTGAGCCGGTAACCGTTTTCCGGACCGCGCCCGAAACTCGTATTGGGAAACCGCAATTGCAGCATGCGACCGGGCCGGGGGCCGGAGCGGACGCGCAGACGGGGACCGAAGGTCGAGAGGTTCGTGATGTTCGTCAGCGGAATCGGCTCGGTAATCGGGGCCGCTTGTCCGGCTTGTTGCACCGGCCGGTCGGTCACCGCCAACTGCATGCCCGCCAGGTCGTGCGCGAAGAACTCCTTGGGGTCGACCCGCATCGCCGCCTCGTGCGGGCAGGCGCGAACGCAGTTTGGCTCGTCGTAATCGACGCACAGATCGCAGGTCGTCGCCTTGGGAACCGGCTGGGCTTTCTGCGTCCCGATCGATGACTGTCCGTCGATTTGTACCAAGCCCGAGATCGGCACGATGTTGATGTTGCCGTAAGGGCAATCGACGGCGCAGTTGCCGCAGCCGATGCACCAGTCCTCGATGACGATATCGAGTGAATCCTTGCGCCGAATCGAACCCACCGGGCAACGCGTCATGCAAACCGGGTCCATGCAAGCGCGGCAACTCGTCGGCACGAGATATTTGTCGAAGCGCAGGCCCTCGCGAATCAACCGTGTCACGCCGTCTTCGTGGGTCGCGATGCATGCATCGACGCATTCATCGCAACGCGTACAGCGCTCGAGGTCGAACATCAGCAGGTTTTGACCCTGGACCAATTCCTGCGTCAGAAAGTCGTTGAGCGAAACGGTCCGCAACCGGTTCATCAGCCCGGCATTCATCTGGCGACGCTGTTGCGCCTCGGCCTCGACGGCAGTGGCCGCGGCGGGGAACTTGGCGAGCATTTGCGCGAAGTCCTCGGCGGTGATGCGAACAAGCTGCACGAAATCCATCGCCGTGCAAGTCGCGGTGCGATAGCCGGTCTGGTCACGGTCTTCGACGATTTCGAATGTCGTTCCGCCGGCGACGAACGACTCACCGGGTGTGGCCACGAAGGACCTCGCGGGCTGCATGCGGTAAGTGATGGGGTGTTTGCCGCTGGGCAGTTGCTCGACTTTGACCTTGCGGCCGTCGACGCACACCGAAAAATGCTCGCGCGAAATGTAGCTGTCCCAGGCAATTTCGAGTGACCGCTCTTCGCTGGGTGCGCGGCCACAGGTCAGGGGTTGGGAGGATAAGACCGCTTCTGAGAATTCCCCGGCGTTCTTGCCCCTCGCGCGGATGCGAAAGGCCGGCGGCAGCAGCCCGATCTCCCCGAAATAAGACCCTCGCGAGAGGTAGTTCAGGACCAGTTCGCCGCCGGCGAACGTCTGCGACACTTTCACGAAACCGAGGCGAATCAAATAGAAGGCGTCGGCCGCCTCGCCCTGCCGACAGATCTCCTGTCCCGGCTGGACATCGATCAACTCCACTCGCCCGCGCAGGTATTCGATGAACTCGCTGTCGACTTCAGCGAACATCGGCACCGAGCGCAAATGAGTCTCCAACGCGCGGTCGCGGTAGTTGTCGGCGAGATTTTGTTTGAAAGCTTTCGAGTTGTAGAGGACGTTGTTCAAGATGTTCGGCAACATCTCGAAGACCACGACATCCGACTTGGCCCGCACCGAGGCCGATCGCGGATAGAACTTCGCTCGCTTTACGCGGCCTTGCTTGAGCGCGGCCAGCGCCGCCAACTCGCCCGATCCCAACGTCGTGATCGGGTTGTCAAGCGCTAGATCGACCGAGCCGTCGACGGGGACACACTTACGCGGAGACTTCTCTCGTCCGCGTTGTGCCGGTGTGCCTTTGACGTATTGGGAGAGTTTCCCGAGAGACCCGTACCAGCCCCGCCGCTTTTTGTTTTCGATGGCGGCGATGGGGCTCTTGAGAAAGACATCGACTTCGCCCGAGAGGATGTAGCAGGCCGTGGTGCCGTGCTCGCCCTCATGGAAGATGTACTCGCCGGCGCGGTAGGTCTTCTTGGCGATGGCGCCGGGGAACTTGTCCCAGATTTGGGGGCGAATGTCGGCGAAGTCGGGAACCCGAGCCAACTCTTCGCCGCTGATGGGCGTGCCGCCGAGGTCGGCTTCGAGGATGACTTGTTTTGCCATGAGTAGATGAGAGCTGTCCGGTCTCGCCCGCTGGGCCGAGGACTGATTCGGCGTGGCCCGGGTCGATTGTTTGCCAGTATCCCAGTTAACGGGTGTTGAGTCATCACCCGCCGTCGGCGTGTCGCGTACGAGGCGTCGACGGCACCCGTGCAGCGGGGCCGCGAGCGCCTGAAGGCGGGCTCGGCGGCTGGGCGCCGCGCCCGGGAGTTTGATGCGCGGTCGCTGGGCCCGTCGCTTGTGCTCGGGGCTCTGATTCCGTTGTCGCATTGTGAGAAGAGCTCGCGCATTGATGTCGCGCACGCCCACTGTGGACAGTCGGCACGCGCAGTTTCCGAATGTTCGCCTCGTGCGCTGAGAAGCCAAGCCGAGCCCAACCCGAGAGCCATGGGCCCCGAATGAGATAGAGAAACCATACCCCCGCGGCCGAGTACGTGGTGCGTTGGGGACGCATTTGAACGCACGCCGCGGTCTATCCCTCCGCTCACGCCTCCTATTCGATCTGAACCGGCTCACACAATGCCCCCAGCGTATCGCGGAGGTGCTTGCGGCCTAGGGAGAGCAGGCGCAGGAAAATCTGAGCCGTAATGAACGCGTCGCCCGGCGCCGTGTGGCGATCGTGCGGCTTTACATCGAACAATTCGCAGAGCGAGTCGAGCGAGAAACCGCGGATCTCCGGTCGGTCGGCGAAGGCGCCGTCCCGCTCGAGGTTTAGGGTGAGGTCCATCGTGTCCAACGACCGGTTCTTCAGCTCGAAACCCCAATACCCTTCATACGCGACATTCAAAGTCTCCACGTCATGCATGATGTGATGGCCGACGATGACACCGTCGCCGAGATAGTCCAGAAACCGGCGCAGCGCCTCGGGCTCGTCCAGCCCCGCCCGGCTCTCTTCGCGAGTAATGCCGTGAACGGTCACGGCCTGCATGTTGTGCTCGATCTTGATCAACACTTCGAAGGAGTCCTCGAGCAAGATCTCATCGCCCTGCACGGCCACCGCGCCAATCGTGATCAGACGGTCCTTACGGGCATCCAGCCCGGTGGTTTCCGAATCCAGCACGACAAAACGGATGTCCCGCTCCGAGGCGTCGTCGCCCCAAGTGCGGTTAAAGCGCGCCAGGTAGTCGCGAACGAAAGCCGGCGTTTCGGCGGAGCTCATCTTGGGGAGATCCCGTGCCTTACGGCGGTGAACTCAAGCAGTTTCATAATGGTCCGAAAGCCATTCTTGAGCACCTGCTGTTCCATCTTGCTCAGCGCCTTCGGCTCGATGGTCCAACCGCCGGTGCCGTCACGCAGGCCGATGCGCGCCTGGTGGTAAAAGGCTACGCGAAAGGTGCCGGCGGCATCGGCAAACAGGTCGCGCTGCTCCTCAACCGCCGTGCCGGCCGCCTCGAGACGCGCGACGGTCCGAGTCTGAGATGCATCGGCCCGCTCCAAGGCGAAGACCCGGCCGACGTCGGCAAGCGGCCGCAGGGTGCCGCGCCGCAGGTCGAATCGGGTCGTGCGCTCCCCGTCGTCCTCAACCACCAGCCCTTGAAAGAAGGTGAGCGGCGGCAAGTTCGCCATCGAGTCGTTTGCGAGGATGGGAACGAAGGATTCGTTCTTTTTCACTTGCTCTCGAATATGCTGCCGCAGCGCGGTGACCGGCGCGGCATCCCCCCGCACTGGAGCCAACTCGAAAAACCGCAGGCCGGCATAAAGACCCGAGAGCACAGGATCCCAAATCCACCGTGAATAGGTATCTCTCCACTCGGCCAGGGAACGGCACCCTCTTTCGTCGCCGGGCGTGATCGCATCGTCAGACGAGTGGTAGCCGCATTGACGGAGCGCCCCGGAAACCTGATCCCCGAGCTCGCGAGCCACTTCGCCTGCACCGCCTTCGTAAACAAGACCGACATCCGGCAAGGCGCCGGTGAGCAACTCGCCGCGGGCCGCGGCTCCAAAGAACACCCAGCACCCGTTTGCATCTCGCCCGGCCGCGGCTTCCTCGATCAGCTCGATCACGCGGCTCACGATCAAGCGGTTCAACTCTGTAAAAGCCTCGCTGACCCACACCACGGCCGACGGATCGGTCAGCGACTCCGCGGCGAAACGAAGCGTCAGGCGCCGTAGTTCGCCCAGCTCGGCCGTCGTCCGCGACCGCCGGATCTCCTGCCCGAGCCGCGGTAGATTCGGAACTCCGAGCAGCGTCAGATCACATTCCGTGACGACCGCTCTCAACGCCCCTTCCGAATCCGTGATGGCTACCGCCGAGCAGCCGCCACGAAGCATCTCCATGGCATAAGCATGTGGCGGGAGCGCATCGGAAAGGAGCGGCAACGGAGCAGCCATCACGTCGGTCACGCCAATGTCACCACCGCCCAGCCGGCGAAACGAAGTGTCGTTCAGGTACCCGGCCGGAGTACCGTTCTTGGTAACGACCAACGTGTCGCGGCCGTGTCGGGTCATCCGCTCGGCGGCTTCCTGAAGCGGAGTACCGGCGTCGCAGGTCAGCATTCGACGGGCCAGGAAGTCGATCGGAAGTCGGGCTTCCCCCGGGTCGCCGGTGGTTGACTGGACGGTGATGTCCACCCGTGTCGCGGAGAAGTGGGACTCGATGTAACGCGCGAACTTGGGATACTGCTCGGCCAGCTCCTCGAACGCTTTGCCGAGCAGGGCGTAGATGATGACATCGCTGGTCGTTTTCGCCGAGTACTGGTATTCGTTCTTACCCGCAAGCCCTTCCGCGCCGATAATGTCGCCCTCACCGAGTACATCTTGAAGCACCTCGGCCCGCTGACTCTCGTCGACGAGCTTCAACGTTCCCTGCTGAATGACAAAGATGAAACGGCCCGGCTTGCGTCCCTGCCAATACACGTACTCGTCGGATTCGTGAAACTTGACACGCCCGCTGCCGGCCAGCCGCAGCAGATCTTCCTCGCCCACGAAGGAGAATGGCGGAAACTCCTTCAGGAAGTCCGCGACACGGTAATAGATGCTCGAGGATCGCAAACTCTCCCTCCCCGTTACGTGATCCAGCGCCGAGAGATCGACAGTGACCAGGTCGAAATGGTCACCTCTAACCTCCGTTTCGGCATCCTGCTCACGGGATTATTACAAACGACACCCATCCCCCTTCGCCGAGTCTCTCGGCGACTTTGTTTTGGGAGATGGTTTGGCCCATCATGCGCCCCTCCGCCCCCAAAGTCAACGTTCCCCGGGCGTCCGGGCCGAAAGGCACAAGTGCGAGCAATACGAGCCCCAGAATTGGAGTCGGGGACGGAAGTCACGGCTCCGGAGCCTTTACGTTTTTCGTCCATCGCCAGTGGTTGCCATGGGCAGCTCTCCGGGCCTGCCCATTCCTCGATCCGGTCACGAGCCTGCAAAACGGCGATCAAAACAGCGCCCGCCACGAACCGCCTTGCCCGGGACGCGAGCCCATGACGGATACCTCACTTCGTGCCACCCCCTTGCTCTGGACAGTCAAGCCGCATTGTGCGAGATTCAGTAATTGTGAAAACGTCCCCGACGACCCGCCAAACTCTGGAGCGCTTGCTGGAAACCTTTGTCTTGGCGCTGATGACGTCGCTTGCCGTCGTGGTTCTGGTCGGGGTGATTTTCCGCAAGGCCGGGGCGTCGCTGGTTTGGTACGACGAGGTCGCCTCAATCTTGCTGGCTTGGCTGACGTTCTACGGGTCATCCCTGGCGGCGCTCAAGCGCGCCCATATCGGTTTCCCAAAACTGGTGGAGGCCGCGCCCGCGAAACTGCGCGCGACTCTTTTGATCTTTCGCGCGCTGATCGTGTCGAGTTTCTTTCTGTTGGTGGCTTGGGCGGGTTGGCGGCTGCTGGAAGTCCTCGAGGGGATGGCGCTAGTCAGTCTTCCCTGGGTGCCGGCGGCCTTGGCGCAGTCGGTCATTCCGATCGGCGCGATCTTGTTTGTCGCGGCGGAAGTAATCAGCACGGTTGATCTGTTGCGGGCTTCGCTTTCCCGGCCCGAGGTCGCTTCGCGGTGACTATCCTTCTGCTTTTTCTCGGCCTGATCGCCTTGATCTTGCTGGATATTCCAATCGCGGTGGCCCTGGGCGTGGTCGCCGTCGTCGCCATGGCGGCGAGCGGAGGCTTTGACGCGCTGCTGAATATCGGCCCGGTCTTGTTCTCCGGGGCGACGAAGTTCACTCTCATCGCGATTCCGCTCTTTATCCTGGCCGGGGCGATCATGAACGTCTCGGGCATTTCGCGTCGGCTAATCGCCTTCGCCTCGTCGTTGATCGGATTCGTCAAGGGCGGGCTGGCGATGGTGACGATCGCGACGTCACTTTTCTTCGCGGAGATTTCGGGTTCGGCGGTGGCTGATGTGGCCGCGCTTGGGTCGATTCTGATTCCGGCGATGCAGCGTAAGGGGTACCCCAAGGCTTTCGCGGCGGCGGTCACCTCCTCGGCGGCGACGCTGGCGGTTATCATTCCGCCTTCCATCCCCATGATTCTCTACGGCGTGATGTCGGGAAGCTCTGTCGTGGAGTTGTTCATCGCCGGGATCGTGCCGGGTGTACTGGGTGGGCTGGGCATGATGACGGTGACCTATGTGATGGCGCGCCGCCGCAACTATCCGGTCGAAGAGGCTTTCGAGTTCCCTCGTGTAATTTCCACCGGCAAGGACGCCGCCTGGGCTTTGTTGTTGCCGGCGATCATCCTCGGCGGCATCTTCAGTGGTTGGGTCACCGCCACGGAAGGCGCCGGCCTGGCGGTCGTCGCGGCGGCCGTGATCGGCGGGTTCATCTATCGCGGACTCGACCGCTCTCACCTGCGCGGCGCCATGATTGAAGGCGGGGGCCAGACCGCCGTCGTCATGCTGCTGGTCGCGACATCGGCCTTGTTGAGCGACTATCTGACGTCGATCCAAGTGCCCCAGCAAGTGGCCCAAAGCATCGTCGAGCTGACCGATGATCGCTATCTCGTTTTGGCGCTTCTCAACGTATTTTTCCTCATCGTGGGGATGTTCCTGCACTCGGCGGCGGCGATCATTCTGGTCGTCCCGATCGTCATGCCGCTGGTGCACGCGGTCGGCATCGACCCGGTTCACTTTGGGTTGGTCATCACCTTAAACCTCGGCATTGGTCAGCAAACCCCTCCCGTGGCCAGTGTCCTCGTCACCGCTTGCTCGATTGCCAAGGCCGATATCTGGGAAGTCAGCAAGGTGAATGTCTATTTCGTCGGAGTGCTGGGAGCGGTCTTGCTGCTGGTGACCTATGTGCCCGCCATCCCGTTGGCTTTAGTCGAGGCCTTTTACCGGTAGTGCTATCCCGAGATCACGGTCTCGCCGGCTTGATACTTCTCGCGGTAGACATCCTTGTTAACGGTGATTCCCAAGCCCGGCTCGTCCGATGTGGTGTAGGCGCCATTGGCATACTTGTAGCCCTTGGCGATGACGGCGTCACAGGTGGAGCGATCGTCCTCGGCACCGGCGACGACTTTGACGGCCTTGGCTAAGTGCAGGCCCATGAACAGGCCCACTTGCGAACCCCAGTTGTGCGGAATCGAAACCGCCCCGGCCGCCTCGGCCTTACGGGCAATTTTCAATGCTTCAATGAAGCCGCCTCGGCGGATGTCCAACTGTACGATGTCCATCAATCGTCGCGGTTTCAAATACGGATCAAACGAGTCCGCCTCGGTGAAGTTCTCGCCGTCGGCGACGATCGTCCGCATTCCGGCCTGCTTCATTTGCTCCCGCAGCTTGGTGTAGAGGCCGACATCCTCGGGGAATATCTCTTCGATGAAATGGAGGTCGGCGGCTTGCGAACCTTCGAGCAGCCGCCACGCCCGTTTGTAGTCGTTGCGATAACCATTGTTGGCGTCGGCATTGATCTTCAACTCCGGGCCGACGGCTTCGCGAACCGCGCGCAGCACTTCGATGTCGCGCTGCAAACCTTCCTCTGCCTCCATCCATTTCGAGCCGCGGCCGACCTTGATCTTGACGGCGGGGTAGCCCATCTTTTGGGCTTCGAGCACCTCCTCGACCACGGCTTGGGCGCCGCGATCTCGAAACCAGATATCGCTGAAATAGAGAGTCCCGTCGTAGAGCTCGGTCTTGTCGCGAACCGCCTCGCCCATCAGCTTCCAGCAAGGGACGCCGCGCAGTTTCCCGATCAAATCGAACAACGGCCCGTCGAGATGTTTGTAGCGGACGAGCAGGTCGCGAAGCGAATCGGCTCGATCGGTAATGCGGCCGTCTTGAAATTGGTAGAGTGTCTCCGGGTCCCGGCCGACCAGTTCTCCTAGAGCCGCATGGAAGTCCTTGTCGGGCACCGCGTAAGCCATCACGCCGACGCCTTCCACGCCTTGATTGGTCGCGATGCGCACGAGAGTGTTGGTATAGGTATGGCCCTTGGGCGCCTTATCGTAGGAGTTCATGGCGACGAACTTGTGAAAGCGCCCCCGCACGGCGGCGAGCGTAATCTTCGTGATTCGCGCCTGGGCTTTCGGGGCCGCGCGGACCGCGGCGGCCGCTCCCAATGTCGTTCCCAACGAAACCATGAAATGACGTCGATCCATCGCCTTTTTCCTCCGGGCCGCCGGGCGACCGGCACCGCCCGTAGGATAGCGAAACCGTGGGGCCGGCTTCCCCGGTTGGGCCGCCGACATCGGCGATCCATCCGCGAAGCGAGTTTCATGGGCCGGGCGGGTTGCTTCCGCGATGCGATTGGCGTACCATGCTTGAGATGCGGGGAGGTCCCGGTCGGGAGAGATGTGTCATGAACAAACTTTGGCTAGCGCTTTTGATCTTCGGTCTGGTCTCGATGCCGGCCTTCGCGCAGGATGAAGAAGAAGAAGAGGAAGAATACTACGACATTCGCGACGTCGACGTCGATCCCGACGAAGACGAGGGAGCGCTTGTCCAGGACTCCCTCGATGCCGAATCGGCCGACGAAAAAATCGAACTGCTCGAATCCTTCGTCGCGCAATACCCCGAACACGATTTGATCGACTACGTGCGGTTGCTGCTGCAAGAGCTGCATCTGGAAAAAGAGAATTGGGCCAAGTCGGCCGAGCACGGAAAGTCCATCGTGGAGATCGCGCCCGACGACTTGGAAGTGCTGCACAATTTGACGAAAGCGCTGGAAGGCGCGCAAGACTGGGCGAGTCTGCTTCCGCATCTGCTGAGCACCAAGGTCGAGGCCGCGAAAGCCGCCGGCCAACAGCCCTTCGAGGATGCGAGCGAAGAGGAAATGGAGGTTTGGCAGGGACAGATCGACTACGCGCAGGGCATCGTGGATTACGTCGAGTACTCCCTATTCACTTCGGCCTATAAGCAGACCGATGCGGCGACAAAGCTGAAATACCTCGACACGTTGCTCGAGCAATATCCCGACGGCAAATACGCGGGCCAAGCCTACGACCAAATCGTAATGGCCGCGCGCCAAGCCGGCGACGTGGCCAAGATGGCGCAGGCCATGAAGGCCGCGCTGGAAAAGAATGACACCAACGAGGAATATCTCTACACATTGGCTACAGTGAGCCTCGGATCGCAGCAAGTTGCCGAGGCGCGCGGCTATGCCCAACGTCTGCTCGAGGTTCTGGGCTCCAAACCCAAACCGGAAAACGTCAGCGACGAAGCTTGGGAGGCGCACAAGACTCAATTCGCCGGTTACGGGAATCTCGTCATGGGCAAGATCCTGGTCGTCGAAGCCGCCGACAAGAACAAGGACAAGTTCCGCGAAGCCCGCACGCATCTGTTGGAAGCCGTGGACGCCATCAAAGCGCAAGGCGGGGAGAACTACCAGGCCCTCTCGTATTTCCTGGGACTTTGCTACGTCAAGCTCGACATCGGCGGTGACAATATCGACAAAGCTCTGTTCTGGATGGACGCGGCCGCGAAAACGGATGGCCCGCTGAAAGCGCAAGCCCAGCAGGCCGTGACCGGCATCCAAGCCGCCATCAAGTAGACCGCTTCGGCGCCGGCCGGGCCTAACGGTCCGGCCGATATTTGCGACTTTCGGCCCGGGAACGCGTTTTCCGGGCCGCGTCTTTTCTGCTGGACTCCCTTCGGTGAACATTCTCGTCCCCAACCTCGGCTCGACGTCGCTCAAGTATCAGCTCATCGAGTTTCCCGCCGAGACGACTTTGGCGCGCGGCCGCTTGGAGCGAATTGGTCTTGAGGGCGGCGAAGCGGCGAACCATCGCGAGGCGGTCACGCGAGTTCTCGATCTGCCGCACCCAGTCGACGGAGTCGGTTTCAAGGCGGTCCACGGCGGGCCGCGCTATCGCGGAACGTTTCGAGTGGACGATGACTTGCTCGCCGCGATGCGTGAATACGAGACCGCGGCGCCGCTGCACAACGGCATCTATCTTTCCGCGATGGAGATCTTTCGTTCGTTGCGTCCCGATCTGCCCTTGGTTGCCGTGTTCGAAACTTCGTTCCATCGCACGATGCCCGACGAGGCTTCGCATTACGGCGTGCCGGGCGAATGGGTCGAACGATTTGGTGTACGCAAGTACGGCTTTCACGGCGCCTCGCATCGCTACGTCAGCGAGCGGGTTCCCGAGATGCTCGGCGCGGCGGCCGCCCGGTTGCGGCTGGTTTCCTGTCACCTGGGCGGCAGCTCATCCATTTGCGCGGTTGACGGCGGTCGGTCGGTCGACACGACAATGGGCTTCTCGCCACAATCGGGCGTCGAGAACGCCACTCGCCACGGTGACCTCGATGTCTTCGCGGTGTTGGCGGTGATGGATCGGCTTGAGCTGTCGACTGAAGCGATGCGAGAGCAGTTGCTCTCGGGCGGAGGCCTTGCCGGACTATCAGGAATCGCCGGTGGCGACGTGCGGGATCTCGAACAAGCCGCTGCCGAAGGGAACGCGCGCGCGCGTCTTGCTCTCGACACCTTCGCTTATGAGATACGGAAAACCGTTGGGGCGTTCGCGGCGGCCATGGGAGGCCTTGATGCGCTGGCGTTCACCGGCGGCATTGGCGAGAACTCCGCCGCGTTGCGAGCGGCGGTCTGCGGTGAATTGGAATTCCTCGGAGTCCGTCTCGACCCCGTCGAGAACTTGCAAGGGGCGGGAGATCGCCTGATCTCCGACCCGCGCGGGCCGGTTCAGGTTTTGGTGCTGGCGACAAACGAAGAGTTGGTCGTCGCCCGCGAGACGCAAACGCTGCTTGCAAGCGGCGCCGGTTGATATTTGTCATGCGCGCGGCCGACCGCCGGCAGGAAACGACGCCTATCGAGGACCGGCCGGTTTGCGCTTAGCGTCCGCCGCCGCCGCCCGCGGGAGCGCCGCCGGCGGGCCTCCCACCACCACCGCCGCCGCGGCTCGCACCGGGACCGGACCCGCCGAATCCACCGCGTCCGCCCGCGCCGCCGATTCCACCGCCCATGGCTCCGCTACAGCCGATGCCGGCCTGCCGGCAACCCCACATCGCCGATCCCTGTTTCAACAGCAGTAGATCCGCTCGTTCGCCCTCGCCTTTGCGCGCCAAGGCCATTGCCGCCTTCTGTTTCTCGGCAATTATGCCGTTTCGATGGCGTTGCCATTCGTCAAAGGTGTCGATGTCTTTGTGGTCGAACTTGACCGCAACGTCCGAGGCTCCGCCGATCTCGATCATCTTCTTGCTCTTGACAGTCTTTTCGTCGCCGTCCACGGTAACCGCCGCCTTCCCCTTGAAGACCTTGATGCGCACCGGCTCGTTCTCGCGAGCTTCGAGCCGATAGAGCCCGCCCTTGAGAAACTTGATCTCGTTGTCGCCGATCACCGCCGAGACGGATTCTTTGTCCCATACCTCTTTGAGGTCGACAATCGCCCAACCCTTGTGCAGCCGCATGTGGGCGGTATCAGAGCCCGCTCGCACCATTTCCATGCTGGAGTAGGGGGCCAGCCGCATGAATCCGTCATGAACGACCATCACCTCGGCGCGGCCCATTTCGGTCCGCAGCTTTTCGCCCATCTCGAGCTGCGGGGGTCGGGCGGGGTCGAACTTAACGGCCTTGTCTTCGATCAAGGCATCGCCTTCGATGTGATAGACCATCCCGCCGATGGCGGAGATGAGTTCCTGGGCTCCCAGCGGCAACACAAGCAGCGACGCCGCCAATAGCCGGCTGGTCACGGTGAGTGTTCTTGTCCAAATCATTTCGTCCTCCCAAGGGCCATGCCCGCGGTTGAAGATCCGCCTGCGCGGCGGATCTTCTCACCCGCGCGGTGGACCTTCTCAATTGTAACGCTCTCGATTGTAGCGTTAAAGGGGAATCAGGAGATTTGTCGTGAGTTTCGCCGAGCGACTGGGGCGGTGTCGTTGGTGCGAAACATCACAAAGCGAGCCGTTGTTCGCCGTGAAGGATTGGGAAAGTCCTGGGGCTCTTCAGCCCCGATTTCTTCACAGCCTCTCAGCTTGCGGCTTCGTCGGGGGAAGCTTCGGCCGGCTCACCCGCGGAGTCGATCCCGTCGGCGGGCGGGGTGTCGGCGCCCGAAGCCGTCTCGGGATTGTCGGCTTCCGTGTGCGAGTCCTCGACATCTTCGGGAGACGTCGGGACGTTTGCCAAGGAGGCGGAACGACCGCGCCGCCGTCGAGGGGCGCGGGAACGAGGCCCTCTGTCGGCGGCTTGCTCGGGCTGCTCGCCTTGCTCGGCTTCGGGCTGCGTGGGGGCGGAATCGGCCTCGGCCTCGGTTCTGGGGCGCGCCGGAGCGCGCCTCGATCGCCTGCGTGGCGAGAGGAGCTCGTTGCCTTGGTAGAACCGAAGATGAAGGTCGGAATCGGCCTCGGCTCGAACGAGCCCCTTGTCCTGGGCCAGATTCAAAAGCTCGGCGAACTCCGAGAAACCGTATTCGGTCTCGTTGAAATCCGTGTCGGCGGCGCGCACGAGTGCACGAATCTCGCGCTCGGGAATGCCCATCTCGAGCAAGCTGACATTCGCCTCGAGAACTTTCTGGAGTACCGGCAGAGCGTCTTCCGGTCCCAGAGAAGTTTCTTCATCGAGTTCCTCCGTCTTCGACTTGCGGTCGACGACGAGATGGCCGTCGATCGTCGTGAGCCCGAGAATGTCTTTCGCGACCAGCTTTTCGATGAAGCTCGAGAACGACGACGTCCCGTAGTCACTTTCGGTGAAGGCCGAATCGAGCTGCAACATGGTGCTCTTGAGTAGGCCTAATTGCGGTTGGACGCCGCGGATTTCAAGCGCGTTCAGCGCGCGGTCGATCAGCGGGACAGCCTTTGACAGCGGCAGCGAGCGCCGCCGGCGTGGGCGTTGCGCGGAGGCGCCGCCTCGCCGCGAGCGCGACGGGCTATGGTCGAGCAGCGATTCATAACTGATGAACTCGTGGCAATTGCGCTGCAGGATCGTGCTGGTGAAAGCCTTGCCGCCGACGATGTAAACGCGTTTGTTGTATTGTTTGAGCTTGTTGACCAGCGCCATGAAGTCGCTGTCGCCACTGATGATGGCAAAGGCGTTGATGTGGTCGCGCGTGAAGGCCATCTCGAGCGCGTCGAGGGCCAGGTTGATGTCGGCGCCGTTCTTGTCGCCGCGCGGCGTGGTGTCGCGTTGCACCATTTGGACGCCGTGCTCGGTGAAGGCGCGGGTTTCGGAAGCTTGACGGCTCCAGTTGCCATAGGCCACCTTGGCCACGACTTCTCCGCGTTCCTTGATCCCCTCAAGGACGCATTCCACGTCGAATTCTCGGCGAAGGGTGGATTTGACGCCGATCTCGATGTTGTCGTAATCGATGAAGACGGCGAATTTGAGTTTTTCGTCTGACACTGTTTCTATTATATCGGGGTGCGGGGAACGGGTTTCTCAATTCCCGCCGGCCGGCTTTGTGCTTTTGCGCGGCCCGACTTCTATTATGTATTGATCGTCATGCCGAAATTTCGTCTTACGTCCTCGAAACCCGTCTTGAAAACGCCCATTTTCGAAGTCACACACGATCACGCCGTTGGTCCCGGCGGGGTCACGCTCGACCGAAAGATCATTCGTCACCCCGGAGCGACGGTCATTCTTGCCGTGGACGAGGGGGAGCGCGTTTTGTTGATCCGGCAATACCGGCTGCCGCTTCGCCGGAGCTTATGGGAGTTGCCTGCCGGGACTCTCGATGCCGGAGAAACGCCGTTGCGGACGGCCAAGCGGGAATTGCGCGAGGAGACCGGGTATCGCGCCAAGAACTGGCGCAAACTGTGCCGTTTTTGGAGCGCGCCGGGTTTTTGCGATGAACGGATCACCGCCTACGAGGCGCGCGGCCTCACGCCGGGCACAGCCTCGCCCGAGCCCTACGAATTGATCGAACCGCGTTGGATTGAACGGGCCGAGGCGCTTGCCATGGTCGCCGACGGGCGCATTCTAGACGCTAAGACGATGCTGACGTTGCTCTACGCCGGGCGTCTTCGGTCGCCTTAGCGGTTTCGGACGTCGCCTAATTGCGTTCGACCGCCGTCGATAAGGATCGTTTCGGCCGTAATCGCGGCGGCATCGGCGGCCAAGAACAGGACCACCGAGGCGACTTCTTCGGCCGTGGTGATGCGTTGTAGCGGGGTCACGGCGGGGGCCTGTTCGAAGGTTGCATCGGGCCAACCCGCGAAACGGGTGCGTACGAGGCCCGGCGCGATGGCGTTGACGCGGATCTCGGGAGCGAGGACGCGCGCCAACGACTTCGTCATGTTGACCAGGGCGGCTTTCGACGCCGAGTAGACAATCGTGCTGCCGGCGGCGGTCCAAGCCGAGGCCGAAGTGTTGTTGATGACCGCGCCGCCACCCGACTCTCGCATCAAAGGAACCGCCGCGCGGGTGCAGTAGAAGGCTCCGCGCAGGTTGGTGTTGAGGGTGCGGTCCCAGATTTCGTCGGTCAAGTCCTCGAGCTTATGATGCGGCGTCACTTTGCTCCACCCGGCGTTGTTGACGAGTATGTCGAGCCGGCCCCAACGTTCGCGGACGAAATCAATCATGGCGCGGGCTTCGGCGTCCCGAGAGACGTCAGTCTGATAAGCGACCGCCTCGCCGCCTTTTTCGAGAATGCCGGCGACAACGGCTTCGGCGGCGTCTTTCGAGGCGCGGTAGTTGACGACGACTTTGGCGCCCTCGGCGCCGAAGCGCTCGGAGATGCCGAGTCCCATGCCGGTTCCCCCACCGGTCACGATGGCGACTTGGTCTTTGAGTTTCATGAATTATCCCCTGTCGGCCTCGGGATTGCGGTCGGTCGAAACACCAACCGGCGAGGCACGGCCAAACGGCCTATTGTAGAGGAATCTTGGCGAGGACCGTTCCCGCGACGCGGGCCGTATACAACAATCGGGCTGCCCGGCACGATTCGCGGCGCGCCGCGAGAGATCGATCGAGAAACGGCCCATTTCCCTCGCGTCACTCTTCCATGTACACTCCAAGAAATAGCGCGCCCAGCCTGAGAGACTCGACTAATCGGTACTCGGGTGCAGGAGGTTACAGACGGACATGAACCGAACTTTAGTTGCCAACGGTATTCTGGTCCTGATGTTGCTCGCCTTCGTGGCGCGCGTCTTTATTCCGTTGCATGATCTGTATGCCCTCCCATTCCTGCTCGCCGGGGTTGGGGCGGTCGTCATCGGGCGCGGCTGGAAGGCATGGGTTCTCGGCGCCGTGTTCGCGAGCGTGGCGGTCTTTTTGTCGAGCTACGATCCTCACGGCTGTTCGGCGTGGTGGCGGGCACGCTACGTCGCCGAAAAAGCGGTCGGGTTACAGCCGTATCTGTCGTGGGACGACGTAGGGCTAGCCGCGTTTGGCTCCGGTCATTGTTATGACTACGAAAGCAAGCAAGCGGAATTGACCAGGCCGATCGAATTGCTGGCCGAAGACGAGGTCGACGGGCGCTCTTTTCGGCACTTTCGTACACAGTTAGGTGACTCTTGGTTGGCCGAAAAAGACGGACGCGAGTCGCTGACGTGGCTGGTGTGGGAAATCGACGTGGACGAAGCGTATCGCGGGCACGGCGAGACTATCTTGCCCGGCGACGTCGTCGTCGACGCCGGCGCCCATGTGGGTGTGTTCGGTCGTTGGGCCTTGAAGCAGGGCGCGAAGAGTCTGATCGCCATCGAGCCGAATCCCGACAACATCATCTGCCTCGAGCGCAACTTCAAAGATGAAATCGCGGAAGGAAGGGTCACTATCGTCAAGGCGGGTATTTGGGACGAGAAGGCGCAATTGGAACTGAAGATTCACGACCACATTACCAGCCGCTCGACGTTGATGGGAATGTCGGGCATGTCCCATTCGATTTCAGTGCCGGTGCTTCCCTTGGATGACGTTCTCGCCGGGTTGGGCGTTGAAAACGTGGACTTCATCAAAATGGATATCGAGGGGGCCGAGCAGCGCGCGCTGGCGGGCGCGCGACGAACGATCGAACGCTCTCGCCCGCGAATGGCGTTGTGTACCTATCACGAGGAGGACGACCCCGTGGCGATCCCCGAAGCCGTATTGAACATTCACGCCGATTACCGCATTCATGGCAAGCAGTTCGACATGAATGACCTCGACGTTCGCCCGAAGATCCTGTTTTTCAATTGAAATGGGTCACAAGTTCTCGGAGCCGACGACACGACGGCGCGAGGGACTTTGGCGAAAATCGCCTTCTCGGCATCAACGTGCAAGAGATAGGGTGAGCGGCGCCGCGCGGATGCCGTCAGAGGGTTACGCCGAAATAATCTTTCAATAGATAGGCGGGGGCGATCGACAGCACGAGGAACCAAATTAGCCAATGCAGATCGATGCCCGCCCACTCGATCGTGGCGGGGGGATAGAGAATTTCGACCCAGGCGACCGAGGCGGCTTCGATGCGGTCTTCGGCCGGATTCCAAATGGTTTCGTACCACGGCCCCACGCGGCGAACCGACAGGAGCTGAAGTTCCTCGCCCGCGGCGATGGATTTTTCCCAGGAGCCGTTCTTGCCCCAGTCGAAGCGGAGTGCGCCGCTGACGGCTTTCTCGGGTCGAATGCGCCAACTGAATTGCCCGGGCTCGACGGCGCGTACAGCGGGTGTCTCGACCTTCACGCCGGCCGGTGCCTGGAGCGTGGGCGCCGGAGTGTCGGGCGTAACGGCTCCGTTGACCTGCACCGTAACGACCGCTGTCTCGCCGACCGGCAGAGGTTTCATTCCATAAAAGGCGTCGAGGTGGAACAACAGAATGACGATCGGGATCGTCAAGTAGACCGCCGGTTTGAGCATCAAACCCATATAGCGGAAATTGGCGAGAATCAGCGCCGATTGCGATTTCCAAATCAGGCCCGGGTCGTCGCCGTACAAACGCAGCTCGAGCAGGTAGGCCTGCACCAGCTTCTTCGTCGCGAGGATACGGTCTTGATCGGAGACTTTCCCGAAGACCCACAGCATGAAGATGCCGACAACGACGGACAGCACCGTCAGGCCGACGAGCGGATGCAGGTCGACCGGGGGCACGGCGAAGACGCCGACAACGAGACGAAGAATAGCGTTCAACCAGTCCACGATGATGATTCCCGATCAGGTCCGCCCGCGCGCTCGGGCACGGCTATTCGATATAGCCTAAGCCCTTGAGCTTTTCCAACAAGGCCTCGTCGGAATCATCGCCTTCGATGTTGGCGAGTTCCTTCTCAATGACGTGTTGGATGAATTCCTTGGGCGAAGAATAGCCGGCCGCGTCGGCGCAACGCTTGACGCGGGCATAGAGATCTTTGTCGAGTTTGACGCTGGGTCCAAGCATGGTTTCTATCCTACAAACGGGCGATTGGGCGAATGCGGGAGTTTAGAGTGCCCAAAAAACAGCACGTCGTGAAAGTCCGACTACCCGAGAAGGTACCCCATCTTACACCCGAAAAATTGGCCGTCGGGGGCTCCTGGCGCCCTTTCAGGGCTCCACATGATTGGGTTCCCTACCCAGGGTTCCGCCTCTGGCTCCACCCTGGGCTATATTCCCGCCGCCGCTTCGCGGCTCAAGCCGTTCGTGATTCTTATGGGCAGTCCCTCATTTTCGCGCGAACGGACTATGTAGCCTTCCACTAGTACAACACTCGTCCGATCATATCCTCCGAAGGGTCGACGCCGAATTGGCTCAGCAATGTCACGGTCAGGTCAACCAGCTTCGGGTCCTCGATGCCGCTCGTTCGGTTGCTGAACAATACGCCCGGCACGTATTTCGGCGCGACGCAGTGATCGCCGACCCAGGCATCTTCATTGTCGACGACGGTCTCGGAAGGCACGGCGCCCAGCGGCGTCTCCCACGAGGCTCGATAGCGGGGCCGGTAGCCGATGATCATGTCGGGCGCATAGATGGAATTGTCGCCCTCGTAATCGACGTCGGGCAAATAGACTTCCTCGATCACTTGATCGCCGCTCTCGGGGTCGCGGAAGGCGAGCAGCCTTTCGGTAAGCCGGGCGAGGATTTCGTCGGCTTCCTCTCCCTCGGAAACGACGCCGCCGCGCTCGCGCCCGAGGCGGTTCAAGTAGAGACTGTTGAGACCCATCGCATAGGCTTGCGTGCGCGACCAATCGACGTGAACGAACATTTCGTCGTCGCCGGTGTTGCGCGGGTCGTCGAGCGTCAAGAAGCCCTCGCGCATCAGGATCGTATTGAGGTGAACGGAGCGGTCAAAGCTTGTAAACCCGTGGTCGGACATGACGATGAAGGTCGTGTTCTCGTCGATCGTGTCGAGCACGTCGCCGACCACTTCGTCGACGGCAATGTAGAAAAGCAGCAACTCCTCGTCGTACTTACCCCACAGCATATGGGCGTTCTGATCGACGCTCGAAAAATAGTAGAAGAACAGGCCGGTCTCGAATTTCGCGAATTCGCTCCGAAACATGGCAATGCTTTCATCGAGCACGAATGTTGACTGCTTGACGAACTCCTTGACGTCGAGCACGCCTGCTCGAAAGGCGTTGGTATCCTCGGCCATGCCCTGCGTATAGAACGCACCCAAGTCGGCCGCCAACTCGGCGCTGTAGTCGGCCGGGGTCGAGATCGGCAGATCGGGCATGGCGGGGTCGATATTGACGGGCGTGACGTACAGCTCAAAGCGCGGACGGGCTTGTTTCAAATAAAACTTGACGATGCCCGAGGCGCTCATCAGCTCGCTCATCAGCGGGAAACGAACGTTCACCCAACCCGACCAGTCGCCCTGGTTGAGCACCACGCTTTGCCCGTCAACGTCGAGCCTGACGACCGACTCGGAGGGGTCGCGATGGACCAACAACGGCGCGGAAACCTCGGGGCGGCTCTTGAGCAGCGTGTTGACCGGACCGGGAATCTCAAGCTCGGTGAAATGGTCGAAAGCGTCAATGCGAATGACCTCGCCGCCGGGAACGTTGCGGGTTTCCTCTTCCGGGTCGTCGGTGAAAAACGTGAACGTGCCGAACGTGCCTTTGAGATCAACCGTGCCCATGCCGGAGATCTGGCGCGCGTCGCTTTCGACCGGCGGGAAATTCACCGGCATACGAATCATCGTCACCGGGATTCCGCGTGCGCTGAGAAGCGGCCAAAAGGGAGTTCCTTGGCGATGAGACTCGACTTCGCCTTCCGACAACGGAATCACATAGTCGCCGATTTCGAAAACGTCCCCGGCCTCGGCCACTTGCCCCATCGAAGAGAACGGGAAGCGCGTGAAAGGATCGCGGTGAACGAAACCGTAGATGCCGTGGCCTCCCGGGTCACGCCCCGTCGTAACGGTCGACCAGGCTACCGGGCTCTGCGGCGGAATCGTGGTGGCGAGCCGTTTGAATTCGCCTTGTTTGCGTAAACGGTCGAGGTTGGGGAGCGATTCCCAGTGCCGCTCGACGAACTTGGGGTCCATGCCGTCCACGCCGAGAACGATGACTCGTTTGTCGGTCGTCGAGGCGGGTGTACCACCGCAACCCAGCAGCAGGCTCGCCAGGGCCGCCAGGGCCAAGGCAGCGCGTTCGCGGCGGGCAATCACGATACCGCCTCCCCTTTCTCGGCGACGCCCAAATCGCTTCCGTCCATATAGGGCGGCGCCTTGACGCCGAACAGCGCCAGTGTGGTTGGAGCGAGGTCTTCGATGCCGGGGTTTTTGCCTTCGATTGCGCGATTGGAAAACAGCACTCCAGGCACGCGCGGGGGGTCGACGCAGTGGTCGCCGCTCCAGGCCTTGCAATTGTCCTCGAAGACTTCGCTGGTCACGGTTCCGAGCGCGGCCGCCCAGGAATTGCGGTATTTCTCGGCGTAACCGATCACGATGTCGGGCGAGACGCCGAGGTAGGGCCCCTTGTAGACCTCGCGATTGGAATAGGCCTTGTGGATCGCCGGGACGTTTTTCTGCTCGTCCATCAGGCCGGTCAGCTTGTCGGCCAGCTCTCGCTTGAGCGCTTCGGCTTGCTCGCCCGCTTCGACGATGCCTTGCGCCTCGCGACCCTGCTGGTTGATATAAACGCCGGCGAGGCCGAATAGATAGGCGCGCGTGCGGCTCCAATCGACGTTACGTAAGTAGGGTTCGCCGGGTTCGGCGCCTTCCTTCAAATGGAGGTAACCGTTGTCGAGCAGCCAGGCGTTGAGGTTCACGCCGCGCTGGAACGACTTGAAGCCGTGGTCGGAGAGAACAAAGAAAGCCGTCTCGTCATCGACATAGGGGAGAGTGCGGCCGACCAGGTCGTCCATGCGCCCGTAGAGGTCTTCTATCACACCCGCGTACTTGGCATGCCCGCCGCCGATCGCCTCGTGGGCGGGATGGTCGGGCTCGAGATAGCGGAAAAACATGTGCTGCACGCGATCGCTGGTGTCGAAGACGCAGGCCACCACGCCTTGCTTGGTCTTGTCGAGAGCGTTAAAGAACATTTTCTCGCGCTCTTCGTAAATCGAGTAGGCCTGGTCGAGAAAGCCTTGCTCGTCGATCACGCGTTCGTTGAGCGCCCAGGTGTCTTCCGCCAGCCCCAAGGTCGAGTAGGCGCCGAGCAGCTTGGCTAGATAGGTGGCGTAATATTTTGGGTGAGAGATCGGCAGAGCCGGGGTTTCGGGATCGATGTTGATCGGCACCAGATAGATCGAAAACCCGGGTTCGGTCTCTGTGATGCGGAACTGCGTAATACCCTGAACTTTCACGCCCAACCCGGCCTTGAAAGTGAGCTGGATCCAGGGCGAGTACTCGTCTTTTTTCAACGTGTAGTGGCGGCCCTCGACCGCAAGCCCGCCGCTGCCCGACGCGGCGTCCCAATCGAGCGAGAAGTCGACCGTCATCGGAGCGTTGCCTTGTTTGATGGGGTTTCCGGGGCCTTCGATCACTCCGCTGTAGCGATTCCCCTCGCGCCGTAGCGGGTAGCGCTTCCCCTGCTCGTAGTTCGCTTCATCGAGCGCCGTCGTGAACTGCAGGGAACTGCCTTGCGTACCCAGTAAATCGGGAGTGCACATCGCCGAAAGCAACTTACCGTCGAACTTCTCGGGAGGAAACGTGATCGGCACGCGCAGCACCGTGCAGCCGACTTGGTGCTCTCCCAAGATGTTCCAAAACGTCTTGCTCTTGCGCCGCAACTCGACGGTCGGTTTGCTGATCGGGATGCGCCATTTCCCGATATTGAGGAACCGCTTCGGGTCACGCACCCGCGATGAGGATAGCTCGGGCAAATACGTCTTCATGCTGCGATTGAGGAAGTCGTACATGGCGTGCTTGCCCGGGTTCACGCCGGTGGCGAAGGTCGACCAGGCCACGGGCGAAAGCGGCGGATAGGTCGTCCGCAGGCGGCTGAAATGCCCCTGGTCACGCAACCGAGCGAAGTTGGGCATCTTGCCTTCGGCGATGTACTTTTCGCAAAGGTCGGGGTCGAGCCCGTCCATGCCCAGGAAGATGACTTTCTTGACGCGTGCCTTGGCCATGCCCTTGCGGCGCGTCAAGGCCCGCCAAGCGACGCGGAAGGGCCAGATCAGCAGCGAGGCCGCCCCGACGATGAACGCCAGCAACAGGCTGAGGAAGGAGCCAAGGAAGGCGAACCCGGCGCCGGGTCCGATATAGGCGAGATTAGCCGGCGGAAAGCGGCCGGGGTCAAGAGAGGCAAGCGAATCAAAGCCGGCCAGACGAAAGCCGATGGCGGCGCTCAGTCCGACCCAGAGCAACAGACCGACCGGAACGGCGAGCGCACGCGGCCTATTGATACTCTGAAACCGCCCGCCGATCACCTCAGCTTGCCTTCCACGAACGGGACTTCGAAAACTTTGTCGTGCTGCACCGGGCCGTGGCCGAAAAAGCCGTCTTCGCCGAACAGCTCGCCGTGGTCGGCCGTGATTGTGATGTAGGTATTCTTCGGGACCAGATCGAAGAGTTCCTCGATGACGCGGTCCAGATATTTGACGGCTTTGATCTGACGGTGTCGCAGATCGTTCATCTTCTTTTCATCGAAGAACTTGGTGCGGGCCCGCTTGAGCCTGCCACCGACTATGTGGTCGTCGAGATGCTTGAAGACGCCGTGGACGCCGCTGATGCGAGGCCAGTCCTCGGGCGGCTCGTCGGGCAAGGCGTAAGGATAGTGCGTTTCGCCGACATTGAGAATGTAGAACGAAGGACGATCCTTGGGAAACCGCATGTCGGCGAGCATCGCCCGCATGTCGTTGTGGCGGTCCATTAGGCGAAACGTGTCGAAGCCCTGATTGATGATGGTCTTGGGGTTGAGTACGGGCAACGACATCATGGCGTGCGTGCGATAGCCCTTTTTGTCCCTGAGGAAATGCGGGAAGTAGAGCTTGGGGACGAGGGATTTGAATTCGATGTTCTCGGCCCCGAGCCGTTCGTTGAACTTGAAAAAGTCCTTCTTGTAATACTCGGAGGCAAAAACGTTCTTGGGGCTTTGGTGCGGCAGCAGCCCCATCAAGAGGTTGTAATGCGACGGCGCGGTCCATGATGCATAGGACCAGCGTTTCTCGACCTTGCCGAGCTGCCGCATTACCTTGGGCCGTGCTCGGATGAACGAGTCGTAACGGCAGCTGTCGAAGATGACGAGAACGTAGTTGTTGGGTGCGGGTTTCTTCGTGCGAGGCATGATCGAGCGACCAGTATAGCATCGGGTTCTGATCGGAGACTTCGATAGGGGCGAGACAGCGAGACAAGCTGAGAGCTTGTCTCAACCGTGGGCAAGGACCGGCAAGAGTGCCGGTCGCTACCGGAGATCCGGCGCGGTCGGCGGGCGCTCAGACGAACGCCGAAATTCCGGTCACGCGCTGCCCGATCGACAGAGTGTGAATGTTGTGGGTGCCTTCGTAGGTCTTCACCGTCTCGAGATTGCACATGTGGCGGAAAATCGGATACTCGTCGACGATGCCGTTGGCCCCCAGCAGGTCGCGGGCGCGGCGGGCGGTTTCGAGGGCCATCCAGGCATTGTTCCGCTTGAGCATTGCAATGTGGGAGTGATGCAGCCGTCCCTGCTCCTTGAGCCGACCGATATGTAGCGCGAGCAATTGCGCCTTCGAGATTTCCGAGATCATCCAGGCCAGCTCGGCTTGCACCAATTGGTGGGATGCGATCGGGCGATCAGCGAATTGCTTGCGCAACATCGTGTACTGACGCGCGGAGTCGTAGCAGGCCATGGCGGCCCCGATGCAGCCCCAACCGATGCCGAAACGCGCCTGGGTCAGGCAACCCAAGGCCGCTTTCAGTCCGATCGCCTCCGGCAGAGCGTTTTCCACCGGAATGCGGCAATCGGTGAACGCCAGGCTCGACGTTACCGAAGCCCGCATCGACCACTTGCCGTGAATGTCGGAGGCCTCGAATCCCGGCGTGCCTTTTTCGACCAGAAACGCGCGGACGGTGTCTTCTTCCTTGGCCCAGACGATGGCCACGTCGGCCAGAGTGCCGTTGGTGATCCAGGTCTTCTCGCCGTTGAGAACGTATTCATTGCCGTCGCGCACGGCGCGGGTGCGCATTCCGGCCGGGTTCGACCCGAACTCCGGCTCGGTCAGCCCGAAGCAGCCCAACATCTTGCCTTGTTGTAGTTCCGGCAACCAGCGATTTTTTTGCCGGTCGCTGCCGTAGTGGTAGAGCGGCCACATCACTAAGTTGCCCTGCACGGAAACAAAGCTTCGCAGGGCGCTGTCGCCGCGTTCGAGCTCTTGCATGACCAAACCGTATTCCACCTCGCTCATCCCGGCGCATCCGTAGCCTTCCAGAATCGCACCGAAAAAGCCCGCCTCGGCCATCTCGGGGACCAGCTCGACCGGACACCGCGATTCGCGAAAGCAATCGCGAATCAGCGGCAGCACGCGGTCGTCGACGAATTGCCTGACCGATTGCCTGACGAGCTTCTCCTGCTCGCTGAGCTGGGAGTCGAAATCGATGAAATCTACGTTTTGGAAGGTAAACATGGCTTAATCAACCTGAACAAACGTGGTAGGACGAGAGCACCATCATAGCAGCCCATCGTCGAAGTCCGACTCGGCGAAACAAGGGGCGCGGCACCGAATGTCGATGTCTATCGGCGTTGAAAACAAAGCGGTTCGATTCGGGAGAAGCGAAATGGCTCCTCCCTTTTTCGATTGAATTACGCTACCTGCCCTGGGTGCCGGCAACCTGCCCCTTGCGCGGTTGCGCTAAGGCGTATGCCTTAAGCAAGCGTAGACGGAATGCCCGATCCGCCGGTTACTTTCGTTCTATTGATCCGACCGACTTCGCCATCCTACTATGGCGCTTTGGCGGACAGCTTCTCGACTCCGGAGAAAGCTATGCAAACTCTTTGGTCCCACGTAGTTCGATGGCAAATCTGGCGCGACCAACGCGGCCAGGACCTGATCGAGTATTCCCTAATGCTGGCTTTTGGCGCCGTCGCGGTGGGAGCCATGTTCCCCCCGCTTGCTAAGAACATTACGACGATCTTCTCGAAGCTCAGCAGCATGATAGCCGACGCGGCCACCTATTGAGTCTCGCAAAATAAAGTGACACCTTTTTGGGGTACGTACGTCTTTGTATGTATGGGAAATACAAAAGGCGTACGGCGGGATTTCGAGGCCCTGGAGAAGCGCCGTTTCAAAGCGATCCGGTTGGTCGAGCAAGGCTGTAGTCAGTCCGAGACAGCGAGGCGATTGAAGGTCGCGCGGCAAAGCGTCAGCGAGTGGCTGCGACGATACCGGCGTGACGGCGAAGCCGGGTTGCGCCAGGCCGGCCGCGCCGGCCGTAAGCCGCTGTTGGACGCCGCGCAGCTCGAACGCCTCGAGGCGTTGCTGCTGGAAGGCCCCGAGGCGCACGGCTTCCCGACGCCGCTGTGGAGCTGTCCGCGGGTCGCTCGTCTGATCGGAGACGAGTTCGGCGTGCGCTATCACGAGGGCCATGTCTGGAAGATCCCGCGGGCGCTCGGTTGGAGCCCGCAACGGCCCGTCGGCAAAGCGCGGGAGCGCAACGAAGAGGCCATCCGCGGCTGGCAGCGCAAGACTTGGCCGGCCATTAAAAAATAGCCCGCAAAGAAGAACGTACGATCGTCTTCATCGACGAAAGCGGATTGAGTCAGAAGCCGCATCGTTGCCGCACCTGGGCGCCGCGCGGCGAGACACCGGTGTTGGAGTTCAACTTCAACTGGGACAAGCTGTCGGTGTCGGCCGGGCTGACGTTGCGCAACTTTTACTTCCGGCTCTATCCCGGCGCGATCGGCGAGTTGGAGGTCATCGACTTCCTGAAGGCTTTGCTGCGCCACATCGACGGCCCACTGCTGATCGTCTGGGACCGGCTGCCGGCGCACCGCAGCCGCCTGGTGCGGGAGTTCATCCAGCTCTCCGAGGATCACATCGCAACGGAGTACTTGCCGCCCTATGCGCCGGAGTTGAACCCGGTGGAATACATTTGGGCGTACTGGAAGCAGCACGAGTTGCCCAACGTCTGCCCGAAGGACTACTGGGAACTCGACGAGCGCGCCCGCAAAGCGCTGCGGCGAATGCGCCGCAAACCGCGCTTGATTACCGCTTTCTGGAAACAGTCTTCTCTTTGTCTCGATTGACAGTATATTATGCGAGACTCAGTAGTACGGTTTCGCGGTGGAGTTAGGTCGAAGCGCGGGTGTACGGGGCCAAGGGCGTGAGTTATAAGTAGTTTGTCTCATGAAACTTCTATCAAAATGCATGAAGATCGTGGCCGGGCCGGCGATCGGTCTACTCGTCGCCGCCGCTGCCGTGCAACTGGCACCCAACCTGATGGAGCCGGTTGTAACGACGGCATGGGCCGTCAGCAAGAAAGTTCGAGGCGAAGCGCCGTATTGCGACTGGAACGCAGTCGCCGGTTTCTACTCGGACCACCGCGAGTTCGCGGAACGAATCGCCGAGCACAAGAAACAACTCAAGATCGAAAAGTACGATAAGGAAACCGACCTTGTTCTCGTCTCTCACCCCACCCGGAATTACTGGTTGCCGAACCGGGAGAAGATCGAGGAATTGACCTTTGCCTACACTCTGGCCGAGAACGACTTCCTTGCCGAGCGCGACCCGGACCACGCCGTCAAGCCGGGCGACATTGTCATTGACTGTGGAGCACATGTCGGCGTCTTTGCCGCGAAAGCGTTGAGTCTGGGCGCGGCCAAAGTGTTTGCTATTGAACCACAACCGCGCAATTTGGAATGCCTGCGGCGAAACTTCCCTGCCGAGTTGGCGGACGGTCGGCTCGTCTTGGTGCCCAAGGCCGTTTGGAGCAGTGCAGGGACCATGGAACTCGAGGTCAACGCCTTCAATCCGGCCGCCAGCAGCTTGCTCGAAGCGGAGGGAACGGGAAAAATCGAAGTTCCGCTCACGACAATCGATCTTCTCGTTGCCGAGCTGGGGTTGAGCCGCGTGGACTTCATCAAACTCGATATCGAGGGTGCCGAGCGGGAAGCGTTAAAAGGCGCCAAGGGCACCATCGAACAGCACCACCCGCTCTTCTGGATCGACCGCGACTACCGTTTGGATGCCCCGATCGGCGTATCGGATCTTGGAGGGGCCGACTATGCCGGTTCTTGTAGTTGGTGCGAATCGCCACAGGGTGAGTTGGAACCTCACACCGTGTTCTTTCGGTAGATCGACGTTTTGGATGCAATGGGCCGCGCGCCGGCCCAGGACTAGCTGCGCTGCCGGGCGCCCAGCGTCTTCGACAAGCTGCCCGTCACCAGCGCCGCGTATTGGTTGACTTCTTCGTCGGTGAGGTTTTGGTCGCCCTTCTGCCAAACCGCCCGCAGCAGCAGACTAAAGAAACCCACGGGTACTTGCTCGCCGCGGAAAATTTCGAGCGGTTCAAGGCGCACCAGGAACTCGTGCCGCCCAATCGCCGCGCATACCTCCGAGAAGCTTACCCCTTCCGGAACGATGAGAGAAAAATCCCGGTACGACGCCGGAACGCGTGCCGGCGGCTCAAAGACGCGTTCGCGCAGCCCGGCTTCCCACAAGCGATCGAGTTCGATTTCCGCGATGAAAACCGAGCGCCGAATCTTCCGGCCGGCGGCGATCTTGGCGTCGAGCGCCCCTAGGCAGCCGACCGTCTTGCCGTCGACCACGATGGATGCGGATTGCCCCGGCTGATAATACTCCGGCACACTGCGCTCTTCGAAGGCCGGCGAGCCGAGTTGGAAATCACCCAGCAACCTCTCGACATCGGACTTGAGTTCGTAGAAATCAAACTCCTTGCCCTCGTCGCCCAGCGAGGGCCGCCGCGCCATGCCGCAAGCGCCCAGCACGAGTGACGGCGGCTCTCGATAACCGCCGTTTTGGGCGCGATAGAGTCGCCCGATTTCCATCAACTTGACATCGGGTTCGTTGCGGTTCAGATTCCATTCGAGAGCCCGAATCATCGTCGGCACGGCCGTGTTGCGCATCACGGCCCACAGTTCGGAAACCGGGTTGCGCACGGCTACCGCCGGCCCGTCGCCGAACTGTTTGGCCTCCTGCTCCCCGATGAAGGCGTAAGCCACCGTTTCGTCATACCCGAGCGCGCTCAGCAGCGAGCGTGTCCGCGACTCCTCGGCCGCGTGGGGGGGCTGTTGGACGGCCGCCGTCGACGAGGGCAACGTCGTCGGCAGATGGTGATAACCGTGGATTCGCGCCACTTCCTCGATCAGGTCAATCTCGCGTTCGACATCCAGGCGAAAGGACGGCGGCTTCACGCTCCATCCTTGCTCGGCGCGCTCGACCGTGAAGCCGAGAGCCACCAAGATGCGCTCGACCTGGACCCACGGAATTTCGGCCCCGAGCAGTCGCGAGATGCGCTCCTCGCGCAAGGTGATCGACGGCCGGTTGATCCGTCGCGGATAGGCGTCGATCACGGCGTCTTGAACCCTCCCCGAGCTGACTTGTCCGAACCAGTGCGCGATCCGCTCCAGCGCCCACACCGTGGCTTCGACGTCCGCTCCGCGTTCGAAACGGTGCGACGCCTCGGTGTGCATCCCGTAGCCGCGCGCGGTGCGGCGAATGGACCCGGGTTCGAACCAAGCTGCTTCGAGCAAGACATTGCGGGTGGAATCGGAAATTTCGGTATCGAGCCCCCCCATGACCCCGGCCAGAGCAACCGGACGAGAGCCGTCGGCGATCACGAGACGGTCATCGTTGAGATTGCGGTCCAGCCCGTCGAGAGTGCGCAACTCTTCGCCGCCGCCGCCGCGTCGAATGATGATTTTCGCCTGGTCGAGCAGGTCAAGATCGAAGGCATGCGTCGGGTGGCCGGTCTCGAGCAGAACGTAGTTCGTCAGATCGGCGATGTTGTTGATGGCGCGCTGCCCGCACAGCTCGAGCCGTTTGCGCATCCAGTCGGGCGAGGGTTTGATCTCAACATCCAACAGCACGCGCGCCGAGTAGCGCGCGCACAGGTCGGGATCGAGAATTTCCACCGAAGCCCGCGACGAAGCCGCCTCGGTGGCGGCGGAAACCTCGGAAACCGGCGGACGCAACGGCCGACGATAAATCGCGCTGATCTCGCGCGCCACGCCGAAATGACTCAGGGCATCGGGCCGGTTGGCGGTGACGTCGAGTTCGAAAACATGTTCGCCGTCCCGCTCTTGAATCGCGTCCACCGCCAGCCCGGCCATCGTAAGGGCCTCCGCCGTTTCGGCGGGTGATTCAGGGATATCGACGAAATCCCGCAGCCAACTGAGAAGAATTTCCATTACCGAAATTGCCTCAGAAAGCGCACATCTCCTTGGTAGAGGAGCTGAATGTCGTTGATCTCGTACTTGCGCATGGCGATGCGGTCGATGCCCAACCCAAAGGCGAAGCCTTGGTAGCGTTCCGGATCATAGTCGACCGCGCCGAAGACATTGGGATCGATCATCCCGCAGCCAAGCATTTCAATGAAACCGGTTTGTTTGCAGACCCGGCACCCGCTCCCCCCGCAACCCTGGCAGGTCACGTCCATTTCGGCGCTCGGTTCAGTGAACGGAAAGAAGCTCGGGCGAAAGCGCGTCTTGATCGCCGACCCGAATAGTTTCTTGGCGAAATGATCGAGCGTTCCCTTGAGGTCCCCAAAAGTAATGTTCTCGTCGACCGCGAACCCCTCGATTTGGTGAAACATCGGGCTGTGCGTCGCATCGGCGGTGTCGTGGCGATAGACTTTGCCCGGCACCAGGTAGCGCAACGGCGGCTTCTGGTTCTCCATGATGCGAATCTGCATCGGCGAGGTGTGGGTGCGCAGCAAGACTTTGTCTTCGATGAAGATGGTGTCCATCTCATCGACCGCCGGGTGATCGGGCGGAAAGTTCAGCGCCTCGAAGTTGTAATGAAAGCTTTCGATCTCGGGCCCCTCGGCGATGGAGTACCCGAGGCCCCCGAAAATTGAGCAGATCTCCTCGACGACGATGCGCAGAGGATGCACCGCGCCAATACGGCGCTCGGGTCCCGGCAAAGTCACGTCGATCGCGGGACGAACCAGGCGGGCCTCGGCCAGCTGTTCGATCGCTTCGGCCAGAGCCGATTCGAACGAACGCTTCGTTTCGTTTTGCAGACGCCCGATTCGCGGTTTCAACTCGCGCGGGGCCTTCTTGAGCCAATTGTCGTTGGCGGCGGCGAGCAAGCCGTTCTTGCGGCCCAACCAGCGGTCACGTAACGTTTTGAGATCTTCCTCGGAAGCCGCCGCGCCGCGTTCGAGTCGAAAAGCGGTTTCGAGCGAGGAATAAAGCTTCTCGACGGTTGCTCCGGCTTCGAGCAACTCGGGAAGAGCCTGCTTCGCCTGGTCCTCAATCGACATGGAAGAACGCGGGAAGGAAGCACGGTTCCTTCCCGGCCTTTAGGATCACTCGGAAGATTCTTTCTCTTTCGAAGCGGCTTTCTTTTTCGGCGCGGCCTTTTTCTTGGCCGCCTTGGCCGCCGCCGGCTTCTCTTCGCCCTCCGCCTTGGGCGAGGCCTTCTTTTTGGCCGCCGCTTTCTTGGCGGGTTCTTCTTCGCCTCCGGCTTCCGCCTTCGGCGAGGCCTTCTTCACGGCCTTCCTTTTCGGCTTTTCGGCTTCTGCCTCGGCGGCGGGAGCGGCTTCAGCTTGCGGCTCCGCCTCGGCGGCCGCGGGTGCTTCGGCGCCCGGCTCCGGATCGGGGGCGGTTACGGTCGCGGATGCTTCCGCCGGCGCATCAGCCGCTGCCGGGACGGCCTTCGGACCCGCCTCGATCGCCGCCTTGGCCCGTTCGACCAATTGCGTGAAAGCCCCCGGATCTTGGACCGCCAACTCGGCCAGCATCTTCCGGTTCAAGTCAATCTCGGCCAGCTTGAGGCCGTGAATCAACTGGTTGTAGGAAAGCCCGTTGGCGCGCGACCCGGCACTGATGCGGATGATCCACAGCGAGCGGAAATCGCGTTTCTTGAGCCGCCGCCCGATGTAGGCGAACTTGTCGCTACGGTCGACCGCTTCCTTGGCGTAACGGTAGAGCTTGCTCTTGCGCTGGTAGTAACCTTTAGCTCGAGCTAGAAGTTTCTTGCGTTTCTTACGGCGTTTGGTACCGCGTGTAACTCGGGGCACGGTTTCCTCCTTCTTGGGGTCCGGAGCCGGAGGCTCGGTTGCGGCGGGTCAGGCACGTGCCTGGTTGGCGCTGCCCGCGCGCATTGGGTTTGTTAACCGCCGATCATCCGCCGATCATTCGCCTGACGGCTTTCACCATCGCGGGACTCACGAGCGTGCTCTTGCGCAGGCCTCGTTTCCGCTTCGTGGTCTTCTTCGTCAAGATGTGGCTCTTCATCGAGCGGTTCCGTTTCACTTTCCCGGAAGCGGTCAGCTTAAACCGCTTCCTCGCGCCACGATGAGTTTTCATTTTCGGCACAGGCCTATCCTCAATATTCCGCCGTGCAGCGGATCTTCCACACGTCGATCGTTCAAGCGAGATCTGACTCGGGGAAATTCCCGACCGGGAGCAGACGAGAGACCGACCCCGGGGAAGTGCTTCTCAGTATAGCAAGGGTTCAGGTACGAATCCGCGACCAGAACCCCGAGGTACGGTAAGGTCTTCGGCAAGTTGATTTTTCCGGCAACCCGTACACTCTCGTGAGAATACGTCCCGACTCCCTTGTCGGCGGCTTGAAACACCAAGATGATAAGGCTCAGCTACTGCCGCCGCCGGCCGTGCTCGCGTCGGTCGCCTCAGCGGCCGGCCTGCACGCTTGGTCGTGGAGCTCGTCGCCTCGTGTTCCGGCGCAACGGCAATCGATCTCCGCCGGCCGACTCGAACGCCCATAAGCAATGATGCGGTCCTTGGGTTCAATGCGGGTACCGGGCGTCACGATGACCAGCAGCGACACAATGGCAAGCATGGCAAGTTCCTCCCTGAGTGTTCAGCCCTAATGCGAGAGAATATCGCACTCGCGACGCAATAGGACAAGCGAACAGGTCCGAGGTGACGCCTGCCGGGTCCGGTGGCCGGCGATCGGGCAAAGCGGGACTGGGGGTGTCCCCGCTATTGGTCCCTTTCGGAAGCTTCGTATCCTTGTAGCCGGGCGCGGAGTTGATCCGCGACTGGCTGAGTGCCAATTCCCGGCGTAGGTCCAACCCTTGCCGATTGGCCCCTCCAAATTTCGTCCGCGGCAGCTTCCCCCGGGTTGAGGGTTTTTGCGCAGGACTGACGCCCGCGCGACTCGACCGTCCTACTGAAAGCTGACCGTCAAGGTATTAGCCGCCGTTCCGTCCACCGTCAGAACGATATCCACTTCCCCCCGACCGGCCAACGAGCGCTGCAAGGGTCCAAGGTTCACTTGGTCGAGGCCGACGAACTCGGGTTGGGGCACGGGGCCGTTCACGGTCACCGGCTCGCCGTCGACGGTGGCCGTCGCCTCCATGGTGAGGCCACGCATGCCGGTGCCGAACAGCAGCAGAAAAACCCGGTCGCCTTCCGGACCCAAGTCGATCGGAATGGCGCCGCGGCTGCCCTCGGGGGCGTTGACGTCAAAGATGAACTGCGTCGTCTGAGTTCCGTCGCCGGCGACCCGCAAGGCCAGCGCCGCCGCTACACCCGCGCCATTCGCGTTCGCGGCAAACAGGCTTGGCGCGACTTGATTGATGGGTAGCGGTCCCCGCGACACCTCCAGACCGTCGATCTCCACAACCACCTGGGCCGGCCCGGTCGCCGTACCGGCCGGCACCAGATAGTTGATCTGCCCGGGAGACACGAAAAACAGCGGAGCAAGCTGCTCGACCCCTTCGCTGTCGGTGATCTTGACCACCGTGCCCAACAGCGAGGTCGGCAGCGGTACTTCGAGGGCGATTTCAGTCCCCGACGCCAATCCGTCGCCGAAACCGCTGGCGATCGCCTCCGGTGCCATCCCCGCCGCGGCGTCGAAGCTCGCGGCCGAGACGGTAGTTATCGTTGGCGGCGCCAGGCCGGGGGCCAGCTTGGCAACGAAGCTATCCACCGCACTTGCCGAGTTGGTCTGGAATACTCCCGCGGTTACGGGGAAATCCGCCGAGAAAGCCACGCCGGCGACATAGGCGTTCCCGGCCGCGTCCACCGCCACCCCCGGGGCGCCGTCATGCCCGCCGCCCCCAAGATAAGTCGCGTACTCGATGGTCGCGCCCGCGGGATCCAGCTTCATCACGAAGGCGTCGTTGCCGCCTCCCCGGACGGTCTGGAATGCGCCTTCCGTCGGCAGGTCGTCGGAGTCGGTCTCGCCCGCGATATACGCGCTTCCGTCGGTGCCGACGGCAACGCTGTGGCTCAACTCGATGCCGCTTCCGCCGAAGAACGTCGAATAAAGCAGGGTCGAACCGTCGGGGGTGAACTTGGCGACGAAGGCGTCCGTCCCCAATTCATCCTGGCTGCCCGGGGTGGCCTGGGCGGCGTTGACGATCGGGAACTCCGCCGAGCCGGTGGATCCGGTTACGTAAAGGTTCCCGTCTCCGTCCACCGCCGCGTCGAGTGCGTTGTCGTCACTCGGCCCGCCCAAGTAGCTGGAAAACAGCAGCGTTTGGCCGGTCGGGTCGAGCTTGATGACAAAGGCATCCCATCCTCCCCGATTGACGTTTTGAAAGGCGTTGACGGCCGGGAGATCGCTGGAGACAGTCGTCCCCACGACCCATGCGTTGCCTTCGGCATCAGCCGCGATTGCGGAACCGAAGTCGTCCTCGTCGCCGCCAAAATACGTCACGTATACGGCCTCGCCCTCCGGGTCGAACTTCGCTACGAGGGCGTCCAATGTGAACGCCCCGGTCCCCGCGCGGACCGGCTGCATGGCATTCACTACCGGCAGGTCCGGGGAAGAGCTGCTGGCTGTAATGTAGGCGTGATCGTCGCCATCCACGGTTACCGCGCCGGAGAGTTCGGTGCCGCTGCCTCCCAGGTAGGTCGAGTAAACGAGCGCTGAGCCGTCGCTGTTGAGTTTCAACAGGAACGAGTCAAATCCGATGAAGTCTCCGACGTTGCCGAATTGATCTTGCAGGGCCCGTACGGTCGGGAAGTCCGGAGAGCCGGTGTTCCCGCCCACAATAACATTCCCGCCGGAATCCACGGCAATCCCGAATCCGGCGTCGTCGCCGCTGCCGCCGATGTAGGTCAGGTAAAGGAGCGTCGAGCCGGTTGGATCGAACTTGGCGACGAATCCGTCCGTCTGGACAATTCCCCCGACTTGCTTGACGGGTTCCAGGGCGTCGTCGGTTGCAAGCCCGGGCGAGACGGTTGAGCCGACCACGTAGATGTTGCCGTCGGCATCCAGGGCGACATCGGAGATAGTGTCGTCCTCCACGCCCCCGACATAACTGGAGAACTCCAGTATCGGGTCGATCACCAGGGTCCGCTCCACATCGTAGCCGCCGATGTCGAAGCGGATGTTCCCCGCATCGTCAATTCGGTATGCGCCGGCGATCTCCACGCGCTCGGCGCCGGTCTCCTGGTAGATGCGCGGCTTTGTCAACCTGACGGAGGCGTCGGCGCCTCGAAGAAGAACTTCCCCGTTCTCGGCCACGCCTGCCGGCGGGAGGCCCGGAAACCGCAGCCGGATCTGAGATGGGTCGCCTCCCGGGGCGACAACAAAATCGTACTCCAGCCTACGCTGGTTACCGTAGTAGACGATGTCGATATCGGGGTACACCGCATCGAATCCCACTTTCGCCGCCTGACGCACGCCGGTGAGCCAATTCGCCGGATTGTTTCCAATAAGATAGTGACTCCTGCCGGGGAGCCACTCGAGAGCCCGGCCGGCGGCCTCCGGGTCGCCCCCGATGATCTCCATCGTCACCGCGTCGGCGGGACGCCCCCGCGCGGTTGACAGCGTCACTCCCAGGGGGGTGAGCAGGATTTTGCTCCCTCTCCGGCGCACCGTGAAATCCGTGGAACCGTCCGCCCGCGTATGGTTCTGTTCGAACATCAGCGGCAGTCCGACGATTTGCGGTTGCTCCGGTGGATCGCGCAAGGGCTTGCCGGGCGCGCGGCGGGCCGGAAGCCGTGCCGAGCCTCCGGTAACGGAATCGAGAGCGCCTAGAAGTGGTGCCAGTAGGGTCCCAAATCCTGTCGTCATAGTGCCCATGCAGCTATGCTCGGCGCCGTCAATCATTACCTTGGCGCTGAACGTGGTTTGGTCCGTGGGGCTACTCACGCGCGGATTGATATCGAAATCGGCCACGCCTGCTACCGCGGTCTCGGCGCTTCCTTCCGATGACTCCGGAAGCCCCGAGGTCCCAGGAAAAGCCTCCCGCGTTGACTCGACTTCCACCTGCATTGCTTCCTCGAGAGGTTGCCCGTCGCGCATCACTCGGACCCCGATCCGCGGCAGTTCAAGCCCCAGAAAATCCCGAAGGAGCGGACCGTAGAGTGCGTGGTGATGGATCAACAGCTGCCCGTTCTTGGGCACGAACTCGCAACCAGTGAATGGCGGTTCGTTCTTTACATTGATATGCGCGGCGGCCGGTTCCGACTCCACGCCGCGTGTGTCCATCACCCTGTAAGTAAAGCCGTCCTCGCCGAAGAAGCCGCTGTTCGGGGTGTAGGTCACCGTGCCGTCGTCCTCGTTCGCCCGAACGAAGCCGTTGCGGGCGCCTCGCATGATGCTCACTGATGTCAGGTCGAACTCGTCTGTTGTCAGATCGTTGGCAAGCACCTCGACCACGCGCTCGGTGTCCCGGTAGGCGGTAACGTAGTCGTCCCGCGCGATCGGTTTTTCCGAGGCGGGAAGGACAGTGAAGGGAAAGCTGCCGGAAACGCCGGCGACGCCGACGAGGATGTCACCGGGCTCGGCGATTAACTCGGCCGGCACTTCCGCCCGAAGCTCTCGCGTGCCGACCTTGCGGGTGCTAAGTCGTATCGTCGGGGACCCCGGCTGGTCCGCGCGGCGCCAGGTCAGCGTGCTCTCGTCGGAATCGAAAGCCTCGTCGTCGGCGAAGCCCCGCAGCGTAAACGCCGGCCCCCCGGCCAGGACTGCCGTCGGCGAGATCCTCGTCAGCGCCTCGGCGAGGACGGAGAAAAGAATCAGGAACAGCGGCAGGAAAACAGCGGGTCTACGCATCAGCATAAGGGCTCCTTGTGGCGGTTCGCCGATCTCGGATCTCGCCGGAGTGTGTCGGCCTCCGCCAATTAAGCGTGGGTGCGCCGGCCACCCATCGCGTAGGGTAGACGAATCGAAACTTCGAAGCAAGTCGAGGCACGGGTTTTGTTTCATAGCGATCAGCGCCGATGCGACGGATCGAAGTCGGGCTCTCCGTTTCCGCCACCTCAAGACCAGCTTGACACTGCCCCTATTCTGAACACGGTGGCCCGCAACCCCAGAAACCGTCGGGCGACCCCAAGAAAAAAACCCCGCCGAAGCAACCGAATTGATTTTTTGCGAAACGAAGCCAAGATCCGACTCAGGGGTCATATGTACTTTGTAATCAATGATATATACGATCTCCGGCGTACCGGCAATCCGGCCGTTTCCCCAAACAGAGCCGCGCACGTAAGTAAGCGGTATCCGATGAAACCCCTCGACCCGAAAGCAAGTAGTGGACCCGCAATGCCCGCAACCAATCCCAAAGCAACAGGCATCCGACAAACCCCCACGCATCGCCGCCCACTACCCGCCGGCCCAACAAACACCCCCAAAAAAGGAGCCGCGCCCTCAAGCAAACAACGAAACAACCAAACGAACCCAATCGTCGCCAGGACGAGCCGGCCATCCCAAGCCCTATCAACAACTTGGATCTACATTCCGACCGATTCGCCGACCAACTCGCTGACCAACCAGTCCGGCCTAATCGCCCCAAGGCTCTCGAACGCCTTGGGCAGCGTCCGGCGGCAGCCCGCGACTTTCCAGATCGGCCGCCAACCCCTGCCGACCGAGCCAATAGGAAAAATGCGAAACGAAGCCAATCCTCGAACACCGGATGCTATGTCATGCATTATCAATGTGTTGAAAGATTCCCTCGGGCACGCCGACGGGACTCGGAGAACGAACATGCGTGGTTGCCGCCGCGCTCCGCGGCCAACCGCGCGCGCGACTCGATCCACCTCCAACGCCCGCTCAAGCGATTTCGCGAAACAAAGCCAATTCGCCCCCGCCCGCAAGCCTGAACTCTCAAAGCGCGGGACCGAACCCCTCTTGTCCCTGGTATGCCGAATCAGCTCACGCCCGCCGCGCTTGTTGCCCCGCCGCAGCCACGTTGATATTCTCAACAGAGCCTTGTTCCCGCTTGCAGCCAAGGATTCCTAACACCATGCCGTCACCGATATCACGCCGCGACTTCAACCGTTCCACCGTGCTGGCCGCGCCGGCGTTATTGAACGCGCAAACCGCTGGAACCAAGGTCAACCTCGGCTGGGTCGGCCTGGGCAATCGCGGCGGCCGTCACATCAAGACCATGATGAAGGTCGCCAAGGACGGCGCGTCGATCGGGGCCATCTGCGATACCTTCGCCCCGCGGATGGCCCAGGGTAAGGACGTCGTCGCCACCCAACAAGGAGTCGCTCCCGAGACCTACCACGACTACTACAAGATGCTCGAAAACGACGCCATCGACGCCGTCGTGATCATGACGCCCGAGCACTTGCATCGCGACATGGCCATCGCCGCGCTCGAGGCCGGCAAGCACGTTTACTGCGAAAAGCCCCTCAGCCACACCATCGAAGAAGGCCATGAAATCCTCGCCGCCGTCAAAAGGAGCGGCAAGAAATTCCAAGTCGGCACCCAACGCCGCAGCTCGCTGCTCTATCAAAAGGCCAAGGAGATCTATGAGTCCGGCGTGCTCGGCGAAGTGGTCTACGCCCGCGCTTTCTGGTTCCGCAACAGCCCGTCAACGTTCCCGGCTTGGCGCTACAAGATCCCCGCGGAAGCCACGCCCGACAACACGGATTACGAAAGGTTCTTGGGCGGCGCGCCGGATTCCGACTTTAACAAGCAACGCTATTTCCAATGGCGTCTTTATTGGGACTACTCGGGCGGCATCTCGACCGACCTGCTGGTCCACCAAACCGACGCGATCCACATGATCACCGGCCGCACGTATTGCAAGTCGGTGATGTGCAACGGCGGTGTCCATTACTGGCGCCAAGACGACCGCGAAGTCCCCGACCACATGACGGCCGGCTTTGAATACCCCGACCACTTCCACATCAATTACACCGCGGCCTTCAGCACGTCCCACTTCCGCTACGGCGAGCAGTTGCTTGGCAGCGAGGGCGCGATGGAGATCATCGGCTTGCGCGATCTCTACGTCTACCCCGAGAAGTATCGCGACGCGCCCGAAGAGGTGACGTCAAGACCCGAGATCCACATCCGCGGCCGCAAGGACCTGGGGCAAGGCAACCCCACCGGCGCTCACTTGAAGAACTTCATCGACGCGATCCGCGACAACGCGCCGCTCAACTGCGATGCCCAAACCGGCCACGAAGCCGCCGTCACCGGGCACCTGGCAACGATGTCCTACCGCACCGAGAAGAAGGTCTTCTGGGACAACGACAACCAGCGCTATCATTTGGGCTAGTGGGGCCACCGGCCGCGCCGGCTCGTTGAAGCGAGAAACCGGGTGAGCGGCTCGCGGGGACCGCGCCGCGAGGCGGCTCGGGTGGTTCAAAACCGATCTAATTTGAAGTTTCAGGCGAGTGCGTATTGAGCAGGCCGGGCCGCCGTAACGCACCATATGGTGACGAATGCGGCTGGCGCGCCGGACCGCGGCCCGATGCAAGAAACCTCCATCCTCGACCGCCTCAAACGGTTCGCCTCCTCCATCGCCCCCGGCGTCTTCTTGATTGGCTACGTCATCGGGACCGGCAGTGTCACCACGATGGCCGCGGCCGGGGCCAAGTACGGGCTGTCGCTGATTTGGACCGGCGTCGTTGCCTCGCTTTTCACCTACATCATGTTCGTGGCGATCAGCAAAGCCACGATCGTCACCGGCAAAACGCTGCTCCACAACTTCCGAGAGCATTTCGGAGCGGCACCGGCGATCTTCGTCATGGCCGGGCTGATGACGACCCAAATCGCCTCGATCATCGGCGTGATGGGCATCGTGTCGGACGTCGTGCGCGAGGCGACCATCCCATTGACCGCCGACGGCTTGGGAGTACCGACTCTCTACTCGGCGCTGTTCTTCAGCCTGCTGCTTTACGGCCTTTTCTGGATCGGCCGTCATCAGGCGTTCTTGAAAGTGTTGGCGATTTTGGTCGCGGCCATGGGGGTTTCCTTCATCGCGACGATGCTGATGGTTCTGCCCGAGCCGACAGCATTCCTGCATGGGCTGATCCCGTCGGTGCCCGACGAAGGTAATGCTCAACTGCTGATCGCGGGCATGGTCGGGACGACGATGGCCGGAGTTTGCCTCATCACCCGAAGCACGCTGGTGGTCAAAAAAGGTTGGACCCCGGACGACTTCAAGACCGAGCATCGCGACGCTTTCATCTCGGTCACGATGATGCTCGTGATCAACGTGGCGATCATGGCGGCCGCCGCCGGGACGCTCTTCGTGCGCGGCATGGAAGTGCGCCACGCGGCCGACATGATCCAAGCGCTCGAACCGTTGGCCGGTTCGCTGGCGGCGATGCTTTTCGTCGTGGGCATCGTCTCCGCCGGGCTTTCGTCGTTGTTCCCCAATTACTTGTTGGGCGTGTGGCTGCTCGCCGATTACCTGGATTTGCCGCGAGACGCCCGCCGGCCGGCCTATCGCATCTTGGTCGCCGCCTGCGCCTCGGTGGGTCTCGTGATTCCGATCTTCGGCGGAAGCCCGGTCGCGATCATGATCGCCTCACAAGCGATCAGTCCTGTGATCATGCCGGTGATGGCGGTTTTGACGGCACTGCTGTTGCTCAAGAAAGACGTCGTGGGGACGCACGAAAACTCGCGGCTGATGAACGCCGGCTTAGCCGTCACGGTTCTATTTACGCTCTACATGCTCTATACAGCCGTGCTCGGATTCATGGAACTGATGGGCTGAGCCGGCGGATTGCGGATTTCGTTTCGGTATCCTATGGAATCTCTCTCGACGCTCGGGAGCGGGAGCGGCGCCTCGCGCGCGCCCTTGCCGCGGGCGAAACAGGTTATGGACAATGCCTAAAGACTACCTGGATTCACTCTTCAGCCTGGAAGGTCAAGTCGCCGTCGTGATCGGCGGGACGGGCGTTCTCGGGGGGGCGCTGTGCGAAGGCTTGGCGCAAGCCGGCGCCTATGTCGTCGTCGCGGGCCGCTCGGCCGAACGCGGGCAAGCGCGCGCCGAGGCCATTGAAAAACTCGACGGCGCGGCCGGATTTCTCGCCGTCGACGTGACCTCTCGCGAGTCGATACAGCAACTGCATGACGCGACGATCGACCGGCACGGAAAAATCGATGTCTTGGTCAACTGCGCCGGCGTCAATGCCGCCACGCCCTACGAAGACGTCACCGACGACGATTGGCGGCGGGTGCTCGAAACCAACCTCACCGCGACCCATTGGGGATGCCAGATCTTCGGCCCCTCGATGAGTTCGCAGGCAAAGGGCGGGTCGATCTTGAATATCGGCAGCGTCACGGCGCATCTGCCGCTGTCGCGCGTATTTGCCTACTCGGCGTCGAAAGCCGCCGTCGTCAACTTGACGCAAAACGTCGCCCGCGAGTTCGCCCCCCGCGGCGTTCGGGTCAACGCGCTTTGCCCGGGGTTCTTTCCCGCCGAGCAAAACCGCAAGATTCTCGACCCCGAACGCGTCGACAACATCATGGGACAAACCCCGATGGCGCGTTTCGGCGAACCCCGGGAGTTGGTCGGCGCGGCATTGTTGCTGGTCTCGCGAGGCGCCGGCAGCTTCATCACGGGAACAGCCGTGTACGTCGACGGCGGCTTCACGGGAATGCGGTTTTAATCTGCCCGTCACGCGCCGCCGACTCGATTGACCGCCCTCCCCCTCCGCACCAACTAGAATAAGGTCCGGTGGCCCCCACCGGCCCTTTCCGCGCCGTATGCTCGATCGCATCACTGTCCGAGGCGCTCGCCAACACAACTTGCGCGACATCCACGTGGAGATCCCGCGCGACCGCCTGACCGTCATCACCGGCTTGAGCGGTTCGGGAAAATCCTCGCTTGCCTTCGACACGATTTACGCCGAAGGACAGCGCCGCTATGTCGAGACCCTCTCGCCTTACGCCCGCCAGTTTCTCGACCAACTCGAGCGGCCCGACGTCGACTCGATCGAGGGCTTGAGCCCGGCGCTGTCGATCGAACAAAAGACCACCAGCCGCAGCCCGCGATCGACGATGGGCACCGTCACCGAGATTTACGACTACCTGCGTGTTCTGTATTCGTCGATCGGCAAGCCCCACTGCCCCGATTGCGATATCCCGATCAGCCGACAGGCGGCCGACCGCATCGTGGCTCGGGCGATGGAGCAACAACCGGGAAAGCGCGTCATGGTATTGGCGCCGATCGTGCGGGGCCGAAAAGGCGAGTTCAAGAAGGAGTTCGACCGCCTGGTGCAACTGGGGTTCCTGCGGGCGCGCGTCGACGGCCGGATCGTCCAACTCGAGGACGACCTCAAACTCGACCGCCGACGCAACCACACGATCGACGTGATCATCGACCGCCTCACGATTCGCAAAGGCATCGAGAAGCGGCTCGAAAACTCGATTCGGACGGCCGTGAAAATGGCGGACGGGCTGGTGGTGATCGCCGAATTCGACGGCGACGGCGGCGCGGCGGACGAGCAGCTCTATTCGGAGAAACTCGCCTGCACGAACTGTGGCCGCAGCGTCCCCACCGTGGAGCCGCGATCGTTCTCGTTTAACAGCCCCTACGGTGCGTGCGAGACCTGCAACGGATTGGGAAGTCTGTGGGATTTCGATCCGGCGAAGGTCCTATTGGATCCGTCAAAGCCCTTGCTGGACGGCGGGGCGGCGCCGGCATTGCTTTCCTCGCGGATCGAACGGGCGATCGAGACGGCCGCCAAGAAGCGCCGCATCGCGTTGAAGAAACCTTTCGAGAAGCTCTCGGAGAAGCATCAAAACGCGCTGCTGTGGGGCAACCGCGAAAACGAAGGCCCGGAGAAGCGGGATCCGTTTCCGGGACTGATCGGCCTGCTCACCGAAGACAGGGAAGACTACGAGCCGGAATCGTATCGCGCCTGGGCGACGCAGTTTCTCTCGCCCACGCCCTGCGCGGTTTGTCACGGTCGGCGACTGCGCCCCGAAAGCCTGGCCGTGCGCGTGGGGGGGCTGTCGATCGGCGATGTGTGCGCGATGTCGACGACCCGTGCGCTCGAGTTTGTCGAGGGGCTGGTGCTCAATGAACGGGAGCGGCAAATCGCGGCCCGTCTTGTCGAACAAGTGAGCGAACGGCTGCGGTTTCTGACCTCGGTGGGCCTCGATTACCTCAGCCTCGACCGCTCGTCCGCGACTCTTTCCGGTGGCGAAGCGCAGCGCGTGCGGCTGGCCACGCAGATCGGCTCGCAGTTACGAGGCGTCCTTTATGTTCTCGACGAGCCGTCGATCGGACTGCACGCCCGAGACAACGACCGGCTGCTCGACACGCTCGGACGATTGCGAGATCTCGGTAACACAGTCCTCATCGTGGAGCACGATCAGGAAACCATCGAGCGCGCCGACTACGTGATCGACCTGGGGCCGGCGGCGGGCCGCTTGGGCGGTCAACTTGTGGCCGCGGGAACGCCGAAAGCCGTGGCGCGATCGAAGAAGTCTCTCACGGGAGACTATTTGAGCGGCCGCAAGCAGATCCCTTGCCCGGACGTTCGACGCAGTCCCAATGGTAAGGCCGTCGTCGTCCGGGGCGCGCGTCAGCACAATCTGCGGGACATCACGGTCGAGTTCCCTCTGGGAATGTTGATTGTCGTCACCGGCGTTTCAGGCAGTGGGAAATCGACGTTGGTCAATGAGATTCTGCACCCGGCCCTGGCCAAGCGGCTTTACCGCTCGCGGCGCGAACCGGGCCGGCACGCCAAGCTCGACGGCGCGGATCACATCGACAAGGTAGTGCGCATCGATCAGGCGCCGATCGGCCGCACGCCGCGCTCGAACCCGGCGACCTACACCGGATTGTTCACGCCCATTCGGGCGCTCTACGCCATGTTGCCCGAATCACGAGCGCGGGGTTATAAGCCGGGCCGTTTCAGTTTCAACGTGAAAGGCGGGCGCTGTGAAGCCTGCCGCGGCGACGGTCAGCGCCGCATTGAAATGAACTTCCTGCCCGATGTCTTCGTGACCTGCGAAGTTTGCCGCGGCCGCCGCTACAACCAGGAAACCATGCAGGTTACCTACAAGGGTCAATCGATTGCCGATCTGCTCGAGGCATCCGTGGAAGACGTCTTGCCGGTGATGGAAAACCTGCCGCGAATCGTCCCGAAACTTGAGACGCTGTGCGATGTCGGGCTGGGCTATTTGCACCTGGGGCAGTCGTCGACGACATTGTCGGGCGGAGAGGCGCAGCGCATCAAACTGTCTCGCGAACTCAGCAAGCGACAAACCGGCCAAACTCTCTATTTGCTCGACGAGCCAACCACGGGGCTCCATTTCGACGATGTACGGAAGCTTTTGGAAGTGTTGCATCGGCTGGTTTCTCACGGGAATACGGTGATCGTCATCGAGCACAACTTGGATGTCGTCAAGTCCGCCGATTGGGTGATCGACTTGGGCCCGGAGGGCGGCGAGGGCGGAGGCCGCGTGGTGGCCGCGGGTACCCCGGAAAAGGTCGCCCGCTCGAAACGGAGCCATACCGGTCGAGCTCTGGCGCGGCTGTTGCGGAAACGCGGCGGCGCCTAGGCGGCACCTACAAGGATCCGCCGGGCGACCCGGTTCTGTTGTCCGCCGCGCCGTTTGACCGCTTTTCGGCGTGGTTGATACACTGAGGTTTCGTTTGCGCGCGAAAACGCGGTCGACCGGAGTCGGCCGCCGGCGCCACGGATAAAATTCGATGCCCAAGAGAACGTTTCAGCCGAACAATCGTCGCCGGGCGAAGAAGCACGGTTTCCGCACCCGGATGAAGACTCCCGGCGGCCGGCGCATCCTCTCCGCCCGTCGCGCGAAGGGTCGGCATGTGCTCACCGTCAGCTCGGAGAGATAACTTTGCCTCGGCCGGTTGCAACCGGCGGCCACCGCTTCCCGAAATCCCGCCGTCTCTTGAAGCGAGGGGAATTCGACCGCGTTTACCGCGAAGGCGCTCGCTGGTCGAACGCCTACTTCGCGGCCGTATTTCGCAAGGCCGAGGTTGAAGGCCCCGGCCGCGCGGGACTGGCCGTGGGACGCCGACTGGGAGGAGCGGTTGTCCGCAATCGTATCAAGAGACGTTTGCGGGAGGCGATTCGGGGTCGTTTTGATGAATTTCCGGATGGTTGGGAGATCGTCTTTCAAGCCCGCCATCCTATTCACGACGCTTCCGCGACCGAGCTCGATGCTGAAATCCAACGCACTTTCCGCCGAGCGGCCGCGAGCGAGTCTTCTCGCCCGAAGCCCCGGCGAAATCCTTGAGTTCCTCGGGTGGGCGGCGAAGAAGTCGGCCCTGCTCGTTTTGCTCTTCTACAAGGGCGCTGTCTCTCCCCTGCTGCCCTCGTTATGTAAGTTTCACCCCACATGCTCGATGTATGCCGTGGAAGCGGTGGAGCGCCACGGGGTGAGGAAGGGCCTTTGGCTGGCCGTGAAACGTCTGCTGCGATGCCGTCCGTTTTCGCCGGGTGGCTGCGATCCCGTACCCGATGCCTGATCCAAACGACGAACAATTTGTCCAGCAACGCTTGCTGTTGGCATGCGTTCTCTCGGCATTGGCGATTGCGGGCTACGTCTACGTCAACAATCTGTTGTCGCCGCCGCCACCGGAGACCGCCGTTTCCGAGCCGATGCCGGGCGAACAGACGCCGAGCGATTCTCCGGCCGCCGGGCAACCCGCGGAAGAGCCGTCGGCCGCGCCCGCCGCCGCGCCGCCCGCGAGGCCCGCGGCCGCGGCCTACGCGCCTGATCGTAAGGTAGCCGAGCGGGAACGGGAAATCACCGTCGAGACCGACACCTACCTGGTCACCTTCTCCAATCGCGGCGGGACGGTGACGAGCTGGGTTCTCAAGGAATACATCTCGGCGAAAGAAGGCGAGTCGCTGCCGCTCGATCTGGTGCGCCACGCGGACAAGAAGCCGCGCGCCTTTACGCTGGCCGCGCCCGGCGGCGAAGCCATGGCCGCGTTGAACGACGCTCTTTTTACCGTGGACGGCGGGTTCGCCCACCGCACCGGGACAACGGCGGTCACCTTTACCTATAACGACGGACAGCAGGCGGCGACCAAGACGTTTCGCTTCGAGTCGGAAGGCTATCTGCTGGAGATCGAAAGCTCGGTCAGCGTGGGCGGCGTTCCGCAAACCCATCTACTACAGTGGGACGGCGGGTTCGGTGATCTCGAGCAACCCTTCGACTCGCAGCACACAACGACGTTTTACTACGACACGGCGAGCCGCTCGCTAACCCGCAACACCGCCGCCGACGCGGCCGATGACCGCGCCATCAACACCGGCTCATTCCCTTACGCCGGGATTGACGATCTATTTTTCACGGCCGTTTTCCTGCCGCTCGAATCGGGCGCCGAAATCCGCATGGAGACCGGGGCGATTCCGGTTCTCACGCCCGAGGAAAGCGAAGAGCCCTTCGCGACATTCGCGGTGGGCGGCTCGCCGACGAATCGGTTCCAGGTCTTTCTCGGTCCCAAGAGCTTCCAATTAATGGGATCGGTCTTGCCGGAAATGCGAGACATTGTCGCTTTTGGCGATTGGTTCGGCATTCTCGCCAAGCCGCTCTACTGGATGTTGATTTGGGTTCACGGAGCCATCGTCGCCAACTACGGGTGGGGCATCATTGTCGTCACGCTGATCATCAACATCGCGCTGTTTCCCTTCAAGTGGAAAAGCTCGGGCTCGATGAAAAAGATGCAGGCTCTGCAGCCGTTGGTCAAGCAGATCAACGACAAGTACAAGGGCCTGGGCATGCGCGACCCCAAGAAGCAACAGCAGCAAGAAGAGATGATGGCGCTGTACAAGAAGCACGGCGTCAATCCCATGGGCGGTTGCCTGCCGATGGTGATCCAACTGCCTTTCTTCATCGCCTTTTATAGTGTCCTGACGGTCGCGATCGAGATCCGCCAATCCGAGTGGCTGTGGGTGGGCGACCTTTCTCAACCCGAGCAAATGGCCATTCGCGCCTTACCGCTTGCGATGGTGGTCTCGCAATTTTGGATGCAGTCGCTGACGCCGACGCCGGGCGGCGACCCGACGCAAATGCGGCTGATGAAATTCATGCCGCTGATGTTCGGGTTCCTGTTTTGGGGGTTCTCGAGCGGCCTCGTGTTATACTGGCTCACTAGCAATTTGGTCGGCGTGCTACAGCAGGTCATCCTGAACCGCCTGCCGTCGGAACCGCTCGAAATCGAGCAGCCGAAACGCCGCAAGAAGAAGAAAAAGAGCGGTTGATTAGCGGCGTCCGACCCCCCGCAATATGTCAGATTGGGCGAGCGACAACGTCCCGGCGCAAATCGACGAGTTCCTTGAGCCCTTGTTAAAGGCCTCGAAGCTGGATCTCAGCTACACGGTCGAGTCGGCGGAGACGCTTGAGAACCGCGATCTTTTTTCACCCGACTTTTTGGTGAAGTTTTCGGGACCCGACGTGGAGTTGCTGTTGCTCTACCGCGCGGAACTCCTGCTGGCTCTCGAGCATCTCACCTTGGAAGCGTTAGGAGTCTCGCACAGCGACCGCTATCGACTCGTCTTCGACGCCCACAACTATCGGGTAACGCGGATCCAAGAGCTGCGAATGACCGCGGCGGTGGCCGCGGAAAAAGTTAAGGAAACGGGCGTGCCGTTCCATTTCCAACCGATGAGTTCGCGCGAACGCCGTGTGTTGCACCTGGCCTTGCGCCATGATCCCGACGTTGACACGACTTCGGAAGGCGTCGTACCTCAACGCCATACGGTCGTCTTCGCGGCCGAAGACAAGAATCACTGAACGACGGTTTTGTCGTCCTCCTATCCCCTGATCCACGGCGACGATACGATCGTCGCGCTGTCCACCCCGCCCGGCCGGGGAGGCCTGGGGGTGGTGCGCTTGTCGGGCCCGGATGCTCTTGCCGTTGGCGGTCGACTCGTCAAGCCGGTGTCCGCGGAGCCGCCCGAACCGCGCCGCGCCTGTGTCGGCTCGTTGGTGGATGAAGGGGGCGAGACGGTGGATCAAGTCGTTCTCACCACCTTTCCCAAACCGAGTTCCTACACGGGCGAAGACGTCGTCGAAATCTCGTGCCACGGTTCGCCCGTGGTTGTTTCGTTCGCCGTCGAGCGAGCTATCTCGCTCGGAGCGCGCCTGGCCGAACCCGGCGAATTCACCGAACGCGCCTTCTTGAACGGCCGGCTCGACCTGGCCCAAGCCGAAGCCGTCCGCGACCTGATCGAAGCAACGACGCTGTACCAAGCCCGGGTGGCGATCCGGCAGGTCGAAGGCTCGCTTTCACGCCGCATCGAGCCGCTTAAGAAGCAACTCCGCGATCTGATCGCCCGGCTCGAGGCGGGCATTGACTTCGCCGAGGACGACGTAGGCGTGGCACCGGACGAAGAACTGCTCGGTCGGCTCGATCCGCTGATGGAGGGCGTCGCGCGGTTGGTCGAGAGTTTCCGCTACGGCAAAGTGATCCGCTCGGGATTGACGATTTCGATTCTGGGCCGTCCCAATACCGGCAAATCGAGCCTCTTCAACCGGCTGCTTGAACAGGAACGAGCTATCGTCACCGAGGCCGCCGGGACGACCCGTGATCAGGTTAGCGAGACCCTCTCGATCGAGGGTCTTCCGGTGAAGCTTGTCGATACGGCGGGTATCCGGGCGACAACCGATGTCGCCGAAGTCAAAGGCGTGGCCAAGAGCTACGAGGCGCTGGCGGATTCCGACCTGGTTCTCGTTGTTGTCGATCTGTCCGAAAACCTCGAAAGCGCCGATCATGAATTGGTGGTCAAAGCGGCGGAGGGCGGGCGCTGTCTGCTGGTCGGCAACAAGGCGGACCTGCCGCGCCAAGCGCGGTTGGAGAGTGACTGCACGGTTGTTTCGGCGCTCACCGGCGAGGGGATCGACGAGCTGCGGCGACGCATCCGCGCCAAGGCGTTACCCACCGCGGACGTCTCCGGCGAAGCCACCTTCGTCACCAACCTGCGCCACGAAACTCTACTCCGAGAGTCGCTGGAACGGTTAGGCAAGGCGGGAAAGGCGATTCCGGCGGGGGTCCCGCACGAGATGCTCTTGCTGGATCTCTATGGGGCGCTGGGCGCGATCGACCGCATCACCGGCGCCACCAGCGTCGATGACATCCTAGGCGACATCTTTTCGACGTTTTGCATCGGAAAGTGACGATGAAAGAGATGATAATGAACAGATGCAGGCTGTTGTCCATGTCACCTTCAAGAAAACGGTTCTCGACCCCCAGGGCCGCACGATTTGCACAACGTTGAACGGTTTGGGCCATAACAACGTCCTCGACGTCAGGCAGGGGAAGTTCTTCGAAATCGAGATTAGCGACGAAACGTCCCAAGAACAGGCACGCGAGCAAGTCGACAAGATTGCCCGCGAAGTGCTGGCCAACCCCGTGATCGAGGAATACTCCATCGATTGGAAAGACTGAGCGAATATGTGCGGAATTGTCGGCTACATCGGGCCCAGTGAAGCCGCGCCCATCTTGGTCGACAGCCTGCGGCGACTCGAGTACCGCGGCTACGATTCGGCGGGGCTGGCGGTCAGCGACAACGGCGACGGGTTACAGGTAAGGCGCGCCGCCGGGAAGCTGCGCAACCTCGAGGAAGCTTTGCGCCTACAACCGGTCGGCGGCACCTACGGCATCGGGCACACGCGCTGGGCGACGCACGGACGTCCCACCGAAGAGAACGCCCATCCGCATCGAGACTCGACGGGCGATATCGTTGTGGTCCACAACGGCATCGTCGAAAACTACCTGACGCTCAAGGCGGAACTCGAACAGGCCGGGCGCGAGTTGATCACTGATACCGACACGGAAGTCATCGCCCACCTGGTCGCCGAATTCAGTCAAGAGGGCACCCCTCTCGAGGAAGCTCTGCGGCTGGCCGTCCGGAAGCTGCGGGGCGTATTCGCTCTGGCGGCGATTTCCCGCCGCGACCCCAACAAGATCGTGGCTGCTCGCAGCGGTCCGCCGGCCGTCATCGGCATCGGCGACGACGAATACTTCGTGGCTTCCGACGTGCCGGCGATTCTGCACCATACGCGCGACATGTTCTTTCTCGCCGACGGCGACATCGCGGTTTTGACGCCGCGTGGCGTGCGCGTGATGGATTTCGAAGGCCGCTCGATGAGCCGAGCGGTGCAACACATTTTGTGGGATCCGGTGATGGCGGAAAAGGGAGGCTATCGACACTTCATGCTCAAGGAAGTGTTCGAGCAGCCTCGCGCGGTCCGCGATACGCTGCTGGGGCGCGTTGGTCGGGGGTCGGGGGAAGTCTTTCTCGACGAGATGGAGATCGCCGAACCCGAGTTCGCGGCCGTTGAGCAGGTTCGGATGGTCGCCTGCGGTACCTCGTGGCACGCCGCGTTGGCCGCGAAATTCATGGTTGAGCGCCTCGCCAGCGTCCCCGTCGAGGTGGACTACGGCAGCGAGTTTCGCTACCGCGACCCGATCTTGAGCGACAAGACTCTCACTGTCTTGATCAGCCAGTCGGGGGAAACCGCCGACACGCTGGCGGCGCAGCGCGAGGCGATCCGAAAAGGCTCCAAGACCTTGGCGATCTGCAACGTGCTGGGGTCGATGTTGACGCGCGAAGCCGGAGGCACGATTTATACCCATGCGGGACCGGAGATCGGTGTCGCCTCGACCAAGGCTTTCACCTGCCAATTAACCGCGCTGTTTTTGTTGGCGCTTTATCTGGGCCGCCTCAAGGGTAAGCTCGATCCCCTCTCTTCCAAGCAATCGATTGACGAGCTGCTCGTGATTCCGAGCAAACTCGAAGCCGTTCTCAACAACGACGCCCATTGCGAAGCCCTGGCGCGGACCCTGTATCGCGCCGAGGACGTCCTCTTTCTTGGGCGCGGCGTCCACTACCCGATTGCTCTCGAAGGGGCGTTGAAGCTGAAGGAAATTTCCTACATCCATGCCGAGGGGTACCCGGCCGGAGAAATGAAACACGGACCCAATGCGTTGATTGACGAAAACCTGCCGGTTGTCGCGATCGCCACACAGGATCCGGCCGACGAGAGCAGTCGTATGCGCTATGAGAAAACTCTCGCCAATATCAAGGAAGTGCAGGCGCGCCAAGGCCGCGTGATCGCGCTCGCCACGCAACATGATCAGACAATCGGCGACTTTGTCGACGACGTCATCGAAATTCCCGCCGCGCCGGAACTGCTGCTGCCGATCCTCGAGATCGTACCGCTGCAACTGCTGGCTTATCACGTCGGGGTGCTGCGAGGTTGCGATGTCGATCAGCCCCGTAACTTGGCCAAGAGCGTGACGGTCGAGTAGCAGATCGGTGACACAGTCGATGGCGCCCACTCCCGTTGCCGCTTTCGCTTCGCCGCCGAAGCCCGCCGCGGTTGATGTGCCGGCATCGATCCGACCTCCACACAGCGGCCGACTCGCACGGTTTTCCGTTGTGGTTTTCGCCGCCTGTTTGATCGTCGCGGCGTCCGCCGGCGGGTCCGACTTTCCCGATCTCGCGGCCGCGAAACACTTGCCGGCACAGGTCAACCGCTCTCCCTCGCTGGAAGAAAACCTCCGCGTCGTCTGCGATGAGTTGGGGGGACGCCTGCCCGGTTCCCCGGCCATGCGGCAGGCAGTTGAGTGGGCCGCGGACGCCTTCCGAAAAGCCGGGGTGGACGACGTTCATACGGAAACGTTTTCGATGCCCTCGGCCTGGCGGGAAGGGGTGGTCCGTATCGAAATCACCGCCCCCGTCGCCTTTCCAGTTCGGGGCGTATCCTCCGCTTGGTCGCCCGCGACTCCCCCGGAGGGCATCGTCGCCGAAGTGATCGACGGCGGCAGCGGGACGACCGGCCGCATCCTCCGCATGAAACAGAAAGCTCGGGGCAAGATCTTATTGATCCGCTCGCACGAGGTGAGGACGTTTCAAGACCTGGCCAACGAGCAACGCGACGCCACGATCGCGATGAGGGAAGCCGCCCGGGTGGGCGCCGCGGCGGTGTTGTTTACTTCGACTCGCCCTAACGGTCTGCTCTACCGCCATATCAACGTCATCGACGGCCGACTCGACCCGATCCCGAGCGCGCTCATCTCTCGGGAACAGGGGCTGCGCATTTTGCGTCTGCTCGAAGCCGGGCGCGAAGTCCGCATGCGGCTATCGTTGCCGAATGAAACCGGTGGGCCTTTCGAGCAACGCAATGTGGTCGCCGAAATTCGGGGCCGCGAGAAGCCCGACGAGGTCGTCATTCTCGGCGGCCATCTCGATTCCTGGGACCTCGGGACCGGCTGCCTCGACAACGGTTGCAATGTCGCGCTGATTATCGAGGTCGCCCGTGCCGTGGTCGCCGCGAATCTGCGCCCCCGCCGGACGCTGCGCTTTATCTTGTTCGGCGGAGAGGAACAGGGCTTGTTTGGGTCACTCGGTTACGTCCGCTCACACCGCGAAGAACTCGACTCCATTGCCGCCGTCGTGATCCACGACATGGGCGTCGGCAAGATCAAGGGTTATTCGTTCAACGGTCGACACGAACTTGAAAAAGGACTCCGCGAAGCCATGGCCCCCCTCGACGGTCGCGGCGCGGACGACCACGGCTCCGCGACCTTTCTCGGCACCGACCACTTCGACTTTCTGCTCGAGGGGATTCCCGCCCTCGTCGCGATGCAGGAAACCGAAGATTACGTTCCTTTCTATCACTCCAGCGCCGACACGCTGGACAAAGTGAGTGTCCGCGAGCTCAAGGACAACGCCGCGATCGCGGCCGTGACGGTCTACAACATCGCGGATCGGCCCAAGCGTCTCGGCCGGCGCCTCTCGCGCGAAGACGTTCAGTTTCTGCTGGAGGACACCGGCCTCGACGACCAAATGAAATTTCTCGATGTCTGGGACGACTGGGAGCAAGGCCGCCGGGGCCGCGCCCGCTAGCCCACGGCATTCCGCGTTCCGCGCCGGCGGCCGGGCGAATGCCGTCGGTGGGTTCGCAAACCGCCGCCGAGCAGTAGCCTGCACCAAAAAAATCTCTATTCAACGGATCGATTGTTATCGCCGGCAATCGGACGGAGGTACAATCTTCCTCAGGTCTAACTGATCACGCAAGGGCGCAGCGACAGAAGGCGGGAGGAGCGGAGACATGAGAACTACAAGAGTGCTGTACTTAGCCCACGAAGGAATGTCGGCGGTTGGCTTTGCCGCGTTTTTGATCGCCTCACTCGCTTTGGTGGGTTGCGGGCAACCGGGCGGCGAAACGGTCGCGATCGACGGCGACGATCTTGGCGGGGTCGTCAGCGGTGCGAAGGGTCCGGAAGCGGGAGTCTGGGTGATCGCGGAAACGACCGATCTGCCCACCAAGTTCGTCAAGATCGTTGTCACGGATGATCGCGGGCACTACGTGTTGCCCGACCTTCCAAAAGCGAACTACGACGTATGGGTGCGCGGCTACGGACTGGTGGACTCTCCCAAGGTGGAGGCCGAGCCGGGCAAGATCGTGAACCTGACGGCGGTGGCGGCGCCCGATCCCGCCGCGGCGGCGGAATACTACCCGGCCGGCTACTGGTTTTCCCTGCTCCGGGCGCCGGACAACAGCGAGTTCCCCGGCACGGGGCCCAAAGGCAACGGCATTTCGCCAGACATGAAGAGCCAGGCTCAGTGGCTGCGGAACGTGAAGTCGGGCAATTGCTGGGCTTGTCACCAACTGGGCGCCAAGGCGACGCGGGAGATCCCCGAGAGTCTTGGCGACTTCCCTTCCTCTGTGGCGGCGTGGGAGCGGCGCATCCTTTCCGGACAAGCAGGCGGCAGCATGGCCAACGGCTTGGCGCGGATCGGCGCGCGGCGCGCCCTGGAGGTGTTCGCGGATTGGACCGATCGGGTCGCCGCCGGAGAGTTGCCGCCAACACCGCCGCGGCCGCAAGGACTGGAGCGCAACGTGGTCATCACCCAATGGGACTGGGCCGACCCGAAGGCCTACCTCCACGATGAGGTCTCGACCGACCGGCGGAATCCGACGGTGAACGCCAACGGTCTCATCTACGGGGCGCTGGAGGCGAGCGCGGATTACCTGCCCGTTCTGGATCCGGTGCGCCACACCCGGAGTCAGGTTCCGTTGACGGTCCGCGATCCGAACACGCCGCCGGCGGCGCCGCAGACGGTGCCGCAGCCTTCGCCCTACTGGGGCGATGAAGTCATTTGGACCAGCAAGACCAACGTGCACAATCCGATGTTCGACGGGAAGGGCCGCGTTTGGATCACCGCCGCGGTGCGCCCGCGCGCCAACCCTGATTTTTGCAAGGAGGGTTCGAGCCACCCGTCGGCGAAATTGTTCCCGCTTGACCAGGCCGGCCGGCACCTCGCGGTCTACGATCCGAAAACCGAAGAGCTCACGCACATCGGCACGTGCTTCAGCACGCACCACCTGATGTTCGCCGAGGATGAGAACAACACGCTGTGGACGAGCGGCGGCGGCCAGGTCGTCGGCTGGCTTGACACGAAGATGTTCGACGAGACTGGCGATGAGGAGAAGTCGCAGGGCTGGACCGCGCTCATCATGGACACGAACGGCAACGGCAAGCGGGACGCTTATGTGGAGCCCGACGAGCCGCTCGATCCGGCCAAGGATAAGCGGTTCGGCGCCGCCTTCTACGCCGTTTCCCCCGCTCCGGACGGCTCGATCTGGGGATCGGTGTTGGGCTTCCCGGGCGCCGTTGTCCGGCTCGATCCGGGGACGAACCCGCCCGAGACCGCGCTGGCGGAAGTCTACGAGCCACCGTTCAACAACCCCGACGCTCCTGTCCAGGGGTACTCACCCCGCGGCATGGATGTTGACCGCGACGGCGTCGCCTGGGCGGCGCTCGCGAGCGGCCATCTGGCCGCCTTCGATCGTCGCAAGTGCAAGGGACCGCTCAACGGGCCGAAGGCCACCGGACAACACTGTCCCGAGGGATGGACCCTGTATGCGGAGCCGTTACCTCAGATCCAAGGCGTTTCGGACGCGGGCAGCGCCGAGGGCAGCTACTACACCTGGGTGGACCAGTTCGACACATTCGGGCTCGGCAAAAACATCCCGATCAACACCGGTAATGCGTCCGAAGGGCTGCTGGTTCTGAAAGACGGCAAGTGGATCGTATTGCGCGTCCCCTATCCGCTGGGGTTCTACACGAAATGGATGGATGGCCGGATCGACGATGCGAACGCGGGCTGGAAGGGCAGAGGCCTGTGGACGACGGTGAGCACCCGAGGGCCCTTTCACATGGAGGGCGGCAAAGGAACGACGAGCAAGGTCATGCACTTCCAGCTTCGTCCCGACCCGCTCGCGAAGTGAACGGAATCGGCCACTCAAGGCACGGAACAATGTTTACCGAAGCCGCACAACGGAACCTTTCGCGGCGGATTCCTCGGCGGCCAAGCACGCGCGCACCGCTTCCAGAGCGTCTTCAGGCGTAACGATCTCGGGCTCGTTCCCTGCAAGCAGGCAGTTCACGAAGTAGGCGAGCTCCTCGTGTAGAGCCCCGGAGCGCACTCCGTGCAAAAGTGGCCAGTAGGTCGTGTCGGGAGAACGCCAGCCGTCCTGGTCGCATACGGAGAAGTTGGGATGCGTTTCGTGGATGTGAAGCGAGCCCTCGGTCCCGATGACTTCGATGCGCTCGTCGATCTGGAACGGAGTATTCCGCGGCAGGAACCAGACGTTTTCGCACACTCCGATGGCGCCGTCCTCAAAACGGTACATGGTCCAGCCGAGGTCAGGATGTTTCAGGCCTCGTACGGATAGTGTTTGTGCGTAGGCAGTCTCAATTGTGCCTCCACTGAACCACAGCATCAAATCCGTGTCGTGTACGGCGTCGCCCATGATCGGGCCGATCTTGTCGAGCACGCCCTCACTGACCGAGGCGGGAATGTTGCGGCGGGCGTACATGGAGACAATCTTGCCGATGGCTCCGGAGTCGATTTCGGCTTTGGCCGCGGCGTGGCGGGGATTGAAGCGGCAAATGTGGCCCACCATGAAAGCCTTGGAGGAGGCGTTGGCGGCTCGAACGATGGCTTCACAATCCACCAGCGTGGAAGCCATTGGCTTTTCCAAAAAAACGTGCTTGCCGGCCTCCAGCGCGGCCAAGGTGGGCCCAACGTGCTGGTCCCACATGGTGACAACCGAGACCACTTCCAAAGCCGAGTCGGCGAGCATTTCGTTGTAGTCGGTATATACCCGTGACACTTGGAACCGGTCGGCCAACTCCGTGAGGCGTTCCTGTCGCCGTGTACACAGGGCGAACAACTCTACCTGGGGCAGATCGAAGAGCGCCTCGCAATGCTTCTCACCAAACCAACCGAGGCCGATGACTCCGAACTTGACGCGTTTCACACAATCCTCTTTTCCGCTCTCAAGACAGAGTGTAGCCCGGCTCATCCTCTCTGAGCAGCCGAGCCGGTTGCTTGACGTTCTCCGGTTCTTTCGACCCGAGGGCTAGTAGAATAGTGCATGTTCGGATCCGGGGAGGGCTCCCTATGAAGTCGATTCAGCTGCGCACGGCGACACCCGAGGACGGTGCCGAGATTGCGGAGCTGATCTATGCGTCCACCAATGCCTGGTACCAGCTTCGCGGGATGCCGCGGATCTTCTCGGGTGGGCCGGAGACAACCGAAGTGTTCCGGGAGGTCTACGAGGCGCTTGAACCAGGATGCTGCGTGGTAGCGGAGAACCCGCGTACGGGTCGCTTGATGGGATCGTGTTTTTACCATCCGAGGCCGCAACACGTCTCGCTCGGGATCATGAACGTGCACCCGAACTACTTTGGCCGCGGCGTTGCCCGGGCGCTGCTCGACTACATCATCGACTACACGGACAGCAACGGCTACAAGGCTCTTCGGCTAACACAGAGCGCCTTGAATCTCGATTCCTTTTCGCTGTACAACAGCGCGGGGTTTGTGCCGCGCTACGCTTATCAGGACATGATGCTTCAGGTCCCGGAAGGCGGCCTGAGCACGAGCCTGCCCGGCTTGGAAGATGTCCGCGACGCGACGCCCGACGACATTTCCGCGCTGGTCGACTTGGAGCTGTCGGTCAGCGGCATCAGCCGCGAGATCGACTACCGTTTCTGCATCACGAACGAGCAGGGATTCTGGCACGTTTCGGTCTACGAAGCCTCGCCGGGCAGGATCGACGGATTCCTGATCTCTTCCGGTCATCCGGCCTTCAACATGCTTGGCCCCGGCGTTGCCCGCACGGAAGAGCAGGCAGCGGCTTTGATTTACAGGGAACTCGATCGATACCGGGGACGATCGCCGATCACACTGGTACCCATGGAGAAAACGGAGCTTGTGAGACAAATGTACGAGTGGGGCGCGAGGAACGTAGAGCTGCATTTCTGCCAGGTGCGCGGCGAGTTCCAGCCATTCGCGGGCGTTAATCTGCCCACCTTTTTCCCCGAGACCGGGTAAAAGCCATAAGGGAGTGCCGGCAATGAAGGAGTTCGATCACATCGGGATGGTCACGGCCGAGCAACACGAAGGAGAGAGCTGGGTCGAGTTCAGCAAGGTGTGGGTGACCAACCCCCGGCTTCACCCGCAACGTATCGAGTACATTCGCCCGGCCGAGATGCCGGAGGTTGACCCGCAGGACCTGGGACTGTGGAAACTCTGGCACCTGCCGCACATCGCCTTTCGCGTGGACGATCTGGAAAAAGCGATGGAAGGCGAGGAGGTGATCTTCGGGCCCTTTGAACTGGGCGAGTTTGGCACCGCCGTGTTTGTCCACAAGGCCGGCGCCGTCGTCGAGTACATCGAATATAGGGACCTAGATCACTGGTTCGGTCAAGAAACACCGTGGAGGCCGGCCGGGCCCAGGCCGGAGGAATGATGCCCGATCACAGCACACGCCGTAGCTTTCTCAGTCGCTCGCTGGCGGGTTCGTCGCTGGTATTCCGGTGGTTCGACGGGCCGACGACGCCGTTGCGGGCGCAAGACCCTACGACGCGTCGCTACGACCTCTTGGTGAAAGGTGGTCGGGTAGTTGACCCGGCGCAAGATCTCTCCGCGCCGCGCGACGTCGCCATAACCGGAAACCGGGTTTCGCGGGTGGCCGAAAACATTCCGCCGACGGAGGCGTTACACGTTCTCGACGCCCGAGGAAAGATCGTCACCCCGGGTTGGATTGACATTCACGTTCACGTCTACGACGGAGTCGCGCCGCTGGGCATCCCGGCCGACCCCAACTGCGTTGCGAAAGGTGTCACAACGGTTGTCGATGCCGGCTCGGCGGGCGCCCACACATTTCCGGGATTGCGCAAGTACGTCATCAACGTCGCTGATACGCGGGTCTTCGCGCTGCTCAACATTTCCGTTGTCGGGCAGTCGACTCTGTCCGAGGACAATCCCTGGGGCGAGCTCTTGGATCTGCGCTACGCCAATCCCAAGCTGGCGGCGAAGACGATCGAACGCCACCGCGACGTGATCCTGGGCGTCAAGGTGCGCCTGACGCGCAACATCGCCGGCGACCACGATCTGAAAGCATTGGCGCTGGCCCGGGAGGCCGCCGACGCCGTCAAGTTGCCGCTGATGGTTCACATCGGTGGTTCGGCGTCGCCGCTGAAAGACATCCTTGCCATGACCAAGCCCGGAGACGTCATCACGCACAGCTTTCGCGGCGGCGAGGGCGGTATTCTCGACGACCGGGGCCGTGTGTTGCCCGAGGTACATGAGACGGTCGCGCGCGGCGTTCATCTCGACATCGGCCACGGCGCCGGCAGCTTCGCGTTCGCAACGGCGGAAAAGGCGCTGGCCGAGGACCTCTTACCGGGAACAATTTCGAGCGACGTCCACCAGTTCAACGTCAACGGACCGGTGTTCGACTTGGCCACGACGCTTTCGAAGTTCCTGCACCTTGGGCTCACCTTGGAGCAGACGATCGAACGCGTCACCAAGAATCCGTCCCGTGTCTTCGGACGCCTCAACGGTCTGGGAACACTCCGCGAAGGCGCCGAGGCGGACGTCGCCGTTTTCGCGCTTGAAGAAGGCGATTTCGATTTCTTCGACGCGATGGGACAAAAGCGAGTCGGCCACCGCAAACTCCGGCCCGTCGCCACCGTCAAGGCGGGCAAGATTTACGGTTCCGCGTCGATTCCGGTAGAAAGGCTGTGACCGCCACAGCCGCGATGGCGCGGCAATATCGCGCACTCCGACACCGGGAAGCTGTCGGATCCGATAGAGATACAGATCCCAAGAAGCGGTTTTTGACTCGCCTTTGAGCTGTTTCTTCTCGACAACTTGCCAGCCTGGAATCGGATCATTCACCGAGACGACCCTGACGCCTTTTCCGAGTTGTCTCTCCAAGATGGGTGCCAGCCGTTCCCATGACTTCGGCAGCAGATACCCTGTCACCACGGTAGCCGAGCTTACATCCTGATTGAAGATGTCCCCTTGGATCACCTTGACTCTGCCTTCCAATCCAAGGCGCTCGATGGCCGAAGAGGTCTTTTCGCACAACGCTTGGTTCCACTCTATCCCTACCGACCTAGCCTGAAAGAGTTGGGCCGCCGCCAGAATGATGCGCCCGTCACCGGAGCCTAGGTCATAGACCAGATCGTTCTCGCCGACCTGCGCAAGCTCTAAAGCGGCTCGCACTACCGGGGCGGGAGTGGGTACAAAAGGGCCTAGCCAGTTCGGATGATCGAGGTGCCGGTTGCCGGCATCGGTTTGAGAGGAGTGCCGGGTTGCCGACCGGGAATCGCCGGGAGTCTTGATTGTTTGCGCGGCAGCCACGCCGGCAAGAGCCAACACAACCAGGCAAGTCCGGATTGGATGCATCGATATCCCCCAGTGACGAACCCGCGGTTACGTGGCGGGGTCGGGCCGGATGTCAGGTGACCTGGAGAGATTGTACCGCTTGAGAGCCGCCGGTAGGAGAAGACTACCCGCGGCTACGACGAGAAGCTTAGTCGGCGTGACCTCGCCGCACTTCCTCGAAAAACCGCGGTCCGCCGCGTTGCCCGCCTTTTAGGACGATTTCGAGCCCGTCGATGGGGCCGTCCGACCACAGACGGCACAGCGGCGAGCCGGGGGCCATGGGGCACGTCGCCGTGAGCGCATAGGCGTCGAGTTCGCGCCCGACTCGCGAAGATGTGTCGCCACCGCAAACGATCGCTCGACGAACGCCGGATTGGAGCAGGATGTCGCGAGCGAGCCGTCCCAGCCGCGCCCCGAGCTTGTTCTGGAAGTCGGCGTCGGCGGACACAAAGCTCTCATCTTCCGGGCCGAGTGCTGTATAGACGACAACGCCGCGACCCTCGCCGGCAGCCTTCAACGCGGCCGACAGGGCGTCCTCGCCGCGGCCTTCGGCGAGCTCCCGAACGTCCAAGCGAATGCCGACAAAACCGTTATCCAAAGCCCAACGAATCGACGCTTCGGTTTCGGGCGAGCAGCTGCCCGAAATCACCGCCACGCGGTCGACAGTCTCCGCACCCAAGGGTGCGTCGGGTTCTCCGATCCGGCCGATCGCCCGCCAGTAGGCCGTGAGAGCGTATTGGAGACCCGACGAAGAGACGGTGAAGCTGCTCTGGTGACGGTTCTCCCAGACCAATTCACCGACTACCTCGAGCGACGGTCTGTTTCGCGAAGATCTGTTCTATCGATTAAACGTGATCCAGATTTACATCACCCCTCTGTGCGAGCACCGAGACGACATCATGCCGCTGACCGAGCACTTCATCAAGCGGTACAACGAAAAATTTGGGCCGCGTCGAGGGCGTTTCCCCAGGCGTGCGTCAGCGTTTGCTGGAGCATGATTGGCCCGGCAACGTACGCGAGCTGCGAAACGCGATCGAGCGAGCGATGGTCCTCGAGGAGTCCGCCGTACTACAGACTTCAAGCTTTGACCTCGACCTGGCGGACCGCCTCTCGCCCCAAGTCAGTCCCCAAAGTACATCCGACCTGCAAAACCTGAATCTACCTCTCGAAGAGGTCGAGAAAAAGATGTTGAAGCGTGCCCTCGAGGAGACCAATGGAAACCAAACTCAAGCGGCCCGCAAACTCGGCATCACACGCGACACCCTCCGTTACCGGATGAAAAAGTTCCGAATCAATGATCCCGGCAAGGCATAGATCAGGCCCGTCACCGAGCCAAACCGCTGATTTCCCCGGCGGTGTGAAGATAGGCGAAAAGGGTGGCGTCCCCAGCGGGATTTGAACCCGCGTTGCCGCCGTGAAAGGGCGGTGTCCTAGGCCAGGCTAGACGATAGGGACGGAGGTGGGATCTACGTTTCCGGGAACTTCTCGCGCGACCTAAGCTCTTTTAGCGAGTTCGGTTTCGCGCACGGCTCGCGTTGGAGTCTTTCGACGGCCGAAAGCGCTCCAAACCGCGTCAGTTTTCAGTGTATCGGAGGGCTTGAGAAGCGTCAAATGGGGTTGGCCAAGGGAGCGTAGGCGTCGCGACAGGAACGGCGCCGGTTGAGCCTTGCGCGAGTTCTCTACCACCGCGCGGCGTTGTTCAGGGGGGATAGTTCCAGCGGGCGGTGATGCCGCTGACACCGCCGCGCCAATCGGGGCCGACAGTGCGCGATACAATATACGAGGTGGCCGCGCGCCGCATCGGAAAGACCGCCATGAAAAGAAGAGACATCCTCAAATCCGCCTTGCTCGGAACCGGCGCCGCTGTCAGCGGCACGGCGGCCGGCCATTCCCACACCTCGGTGGCTCCTGTTTCTGCGGCTTCGGCGGCGGCCGCGGCCTCGGCTTCTGAAGCCGGGAAGCCTCTGCTGTTCGACGCTCACCAGAGCGAGACGGTGACGATGCTTTCGGATCTGATCATCCCCGCGACCGATACTCCCGGCGCGAAGCAAGCCGGCGTGACGGCCTATATCGACTTGATTCTCAACGACGGCGAGGCCGCGGCCCGGGAGGAGTTTCTGAGCGGCCTGGGTTGGCTCGACGGTTACGCCCTCCGCCAGCACAAGCAGCCATTCGCTCGCTTGAGCGCCGATGAGCAAGTCGCTCTGCTCAAGACGCTGGACGACACCAAGCTGCCTGACTTGAAAACGGGCGCGCGGTTTTTCAAGCAGGTCAAGCAATTGACCGTCGAGGGCTACTACACCTCAAAGATCGGCATCGATGAGTTGAACAAGCACGGCGTCCCCGATACCTATGTTTGAGCGGGCGATCAGGGCTCCGCGAGCAATTCCTCGATACTCCAGTAGTCGCTTCGGTCCGCGTGCGCGGCTCGGACTTTCGCGACGTCGGTCGGCTCGACAGGTTCGCTCACCCCTCCAAAGCGGCGGCGTACAAACGTCAGCAGCAACGCCGCTTCCCGATCGGAGAGTAGCGCCCCAACCCCCGGCATTTCCCGATCGTAGACTTCGCCGGCGATTTCCATCCGCCCGCGCACACCGTGTAGAACGATCTTGATCAACCGCTCCCGAGGCCCGGTGACCCACGAGGCGCCGTCGAGCGGCGGCGCTTCACCGACCGCCTGTCCGTCGTATTGGTGACAGGCGGCGCAGTAAGCGGCGAACAGCGGCTCACCCGGATGCGGGTCGGCGACTCGCGCGCGACGGAGCGAGCTCATGCAGCCGGCGAGCAGCATGGAGATGCAAAGAATCGTCAGATTGTGAAAGCCGTACCCTCGCACCCCAGTTCAAGCATAGCGCGCCGGTGCGGAGTGGTCTGACAAAGCGGGCGGGGAAAGAATGACCGGAACGGTCCAAAAGAAAAAAGTCCGGGTGACAACACCCGCTGCTACCGGTCGGCGGACTCGGGAGCTAGGACAGACGCTTCAGCTACGGGTTCTTGCTTTGGGGAGGTGCCGGACGTCAAGATATCAGGCTCGAACGCGATTCTGAGCCCCAGCGATCTGAGAATCGCCGTAAAGCTCCCATAGGTCGGATTCCCGGATTCGCTAAGCATACGGTAGATGCTTTCTCGGCTAATACCGGCGCGTTTCGCCAGGTCGGACATCGTGGTGCTCGCCTCGGCGACATCGCGTAGAGCAACCAAGAGCATTTCATCGGAATCCTCAAGCGCGGCGTTCAAGTAGTGTGCCGCGGCTCTTGGGTCCCGCAGGTGTTCTAGAAGAGCGTCACGATGTGGCCGCGTACGTTTAGGCATTGTAGTCCTTCCACCTCGCAATCGCTTTTCGAATGTCGCCGCGCTGTGTCTTCTTGTCACCGCCGCCGAGCAGTATCACAACATCGTCACCGTCCAGGCCGTAATACACCCTATAGCCGGGTCCAAAGTCGAACTTCAGTTCAAAGACTCCGTCTCCAACCGAGCTCCCTGGTCCGAAATTTCCCTGTATGACACGATTCAGTCGAATCAGAATCCTGGATCTACCCTTCCAGTCCCTAAGGCCGTCAAGCCACGCCTGAAACGGATCATCGCCATTCGGGGCGACGTAGTGATGTAGGATTCTGGGACGGGCTTCCACCAGAGGCAAGCACCCTTCGGGTGACTCACAATATCATCGAGCGCGAAACGGTCTCGGTGCCACTGGTTCTGTCAGTCACGTATTATTTGTGATTTTTAAATCACAAACTCATCGTAACACCGTTCATGGATCAGCGCAAGGTCAAGAGGCGATAGAAATGTCCCCCTCGGTAGGGCGATAGAAATGTCCCCTTTTAAGTAAAAGGATAGTAGTCGTAGGGGCTTGTGGGAATGTGGGAATCGCACAGCGATTTCCAAGGGGCTGGGGGAAACGTGGGAAACCCGAGCGATGAGGTTCGAAGCTCCTCGTCGGCTGCCGAGGGTTTTCCTCGTTTTCCACGGCCCCGTCATTTCCACAGCCCTCTTCACGCGGTCGCCGCCCGTTTTTTCGGCTTCAAACGGCGCGCGCCAAGGGTGATTCGCCGGCGGTGTGCGCGGCTGCGGCGCCAGGCGCGGTTTCGGCTCCGGCCGCACCTTGGGGAGCGGCTTGGCGATCTCGTCGAACGCCACCGTTTTCCCCTCGAACACCACCCGCAACTCGCCCTCCGCGCGCTTGCTGCACGGTTACTCTCGCGCCTGCGCCCAGAGCCTGATTGCGCTGCGGTTTCAACTGCGGAAAACGGTTCTCGAAACGTACCACCAGGTCGTTGGACACCACCCGCTCTCTCCCTCCAAGCAAAACACCCACTTCAAGTCCAAACGCTTCGATAAGCGCCGATGAAAGTCCGCTCCCGCTGACGGCTCAGAGGCGAACTTGGCGTTGTGCTCTGGCAGATACTGCTCGTCGAGATAGCGGTTCGCCGCCTCGTAATCGGCAATGCCTTTGAGCCGCATCTTCTTGATCAGGCGGTCTTGATGGGTGCCGTGATGGCGCTCCACGCGGCCCTTCGCTTGCGGTGACGAAGCGGCGATGATACCAATGCCGAGCTTGGCGCACATGCGTCCGAACTGCGTCTCGGGCTCGATGCCTTCCAGCGCTTCACGCGACGTTGGCCGGCGCTTGTAGACGTTCTTCCAGTCGCAATACAACGCCTTCGGAACGCCGTATTGACGCACCCAGGCTTCGAGCAGATCGGCCGCCGCCCAAGTCGTTTCCTCGCTCGAGAAACGGCACAGCGCCAGACCGGTCGCATCGTCGACGAAGTTCATCAGGCAACCTTTCCGCCCGCGCGCTTCGAGCCACTCGTGGTGCGAACCGTCGACCTGGATCAGCTCGCCCAAGTGCGCTTTACGCCGCCGCCGCGAGCGATGCGGCCGGCGCTTGCGGCGGCGGCTCCACAGGCCCTCGGCGAGCATCCAGAGCCGCAGTGTTCGCACCGATAGTTTCAGATCGTGGTCTGTCCACAAATGCTCGGCCGCCAGCGTCGGCCCGAAGCGCTCGTGCGGCTCGCCGGAGTAGTGTTCGCGCACCAGTTGCAGCACTCGCTTGCGAACTTCCGCCGGCTTGGCGCGGTTCGATACCCGGCCCACGTTGCCGTGCTTCAATGCTTTTGTCCCTCCCGCGCTGTAGCGCCTCCAGATCCGCTTGGTCTGGCGATAACTGATATCGAGTATCCGCGCCGCCTCGCTCAGCTTCAACTCGCCTCGCTTCACCCGGCCCAGTACCTCGCCCCGTCTCAATTCCTTGTCGTTCATCCATGTCCTCTCCAATCTAGGCTCCTCCTTCGGAGCCTTAGATTAGGGGACATTTCTATCGCCCTCTCAAGGGGACATTATCATCGCCCTTCAACAGGACAGCGAGGCGGGCCGTGTAAATCGTGAGCCGCGCCGCGCTGTTGAAAGTATTCCAACGACAAGTCCTCAGAAAACTCTCATCAGAGTCGACCAGGCCAACCACCCGCCCGCGATCAGCAAACCCAGGCACGAAAGCAACAGCATCCGATCCCACCATCGCCCCGGTTTGAGTCGGGAGTCGATCTCGCGGTAGCGGAAATGAAGCGCCGCCAGTCCCATCAGCGGCAGCATGATCGCCTGCGCCAGGCCGTTGGTCAGCACCAGCGCCACCGGGTCGGCGCCGGTAGTGAAAACTCCCAGTGCGATGATCGGTTGCGCCACCGAAAACCACACCACCGCGCGATCGTGCTTTTTCGGGTCATCGCTCTTCATCAGCCGCGAGACTTTCAGCACGTCCGTCAGCAGCCTCGCGGTGCTGGCGTTGCCGATAAGAAACGTCGAAAACAGTACGGCAATCGCCCCGAAGAGGAAAAGCCATCGCGCGTACTCGCCGAACGCGGGCACGTATTGTTCGAGCAGGGTGCTGACCATGCGCATCCCGGCGGGGTCCAACCCTTGCTTATGCATCACCGCCACGCCCATCACGAAAAAGGCAACCGTGGCGGTGGTGTAGAGAACCATCGAAATGAACGCGTCGTAGCGCATCACGCGGATCCAGCCGCGCGCGCGGGCGGCCCAGGCGGCGTCTTGCCGGCGGGGTCCGGTGAACCGCGCATAACCCTTTTCCATGCACCAATAGGGATAAATGCCAAGCTCTGTCCCACCGATGCCGATGATGCCGAAGGTCATCAAGGCGGTTGCCAGCGGCCGGGTGATCTCCCAGCCGACAATTCCCGGTGGCGCGGTTCCGACCGGGGGCAGGCGAAAGAGCAGGCCGCTCCAAATCTCCGACGCCGACAACTGAAACGTGTGGTGGAATTGCAGCGCGAAAACATTGCCGATAGTGACGAGAGTGAACAAGCCCACGAGCACCGTTGCCAGGGTTTGGATCATTCCGTAACGGCCGAAATAGAGGAGTGTGGCGGTGACAAGGGTCGTGAGAACCGCCCAATACCAATCGTCGGAAGTGGATGGTTCGAGCAAGACATTGACGCGCTCCTTGGCGTCAGTGACGGCTTGCCCCGCGTCGCCCGTCTCGAGGCGTTCGGCCGCGATCAAAGCCGTGACGGCCGCCAGGGCTTGCGCGCCCCGCTGGTCGCCATCTCGATCCAGCCGATCCAAACGGTCGCGGAACAACGTTTGCCCCAAGCGAATCCGCTCTCGCTCGTCGGCGCTGATCTTCGCCAACTCAGATCCGCCGCCGTCGATATCACCCTTCCATGCGATGTAGCGTTTCAGCTCGAGTTCGGAGGGCAGTTGAATCGCCCGGCTGTAATCGCCGGTGATGGGAAAAGCCAACGCCAGCGCCTGCCCGACTCCGCCGACGATGGCGCCCATGCCGCCGGTATTGGCCGCCATCATCACGAACCAATACCAAATGAGCCAATTGACCCGCAGCCGCGGCCCCGGGAGCCGGTTCAAGGCCGACAGGGTCGTCTCGCCATGGGTGATCGTGTGCCGCCCGATTTCGATTTGGACGAAAACCTTGATCAAGCAGGCGAGGATGATCAGCCACAGCAGATAGATGCCGGCCTGAGCGCCGGTCTTGGTGGTGGCGATCAGCTCACCGGAGCCGACGACCGTGCCGGCGATGATCAGCCCCGGCCCCACTTGGCGCAGGATGCCTCGCAGGCGGGTGGGGGCTTCGACGATGCCGTCGTCGGTGCGCCGATCGGGCGGCGGCGGACGTTTACCGGGAACTGGAGGTAGGTCGGCCATGGGCGTGTTGATCTCGGCCATCCAATCTAGCAGTTCGCGGGGGCGGCAAGCGATTGTCCGACACAAGATAAGCCTGTACTGCTTTGCCGACCGCAGGGGTCGGAGAGGTTGCGTCAGGCTTTGGGATGGCTGCGGTCGTAGGTCGCCATCAGATCTTTGAGCGAGAGTTGGGTGTATTTCTGAGTGGTCGAAAGGCCGGCGTGACCGAGCAATTCCTGGATCGCGCGGAGATCGGCGCCGTCGCTCAAAAGGTGTGTGGCGAAGGCGTGCCGCAAGGCGTGGGGGTGGAGGGTCGGGTCGCCGGAGAACAGCAGCGCATAGCGTTTCACGAGCCTTTGCACGCTGCGCGCGGTCAATCGCCCGCCTCGTGTATTGAGTAGCAGAGCGTCGACCGAGGGGCGCGCGGCTTCGCCTGATCCGGCGCTCGTCGGCGGCTCTGTTCGAAGCTCGCTTCGCAGATCCAGATACCGCCGCAAAGCCTTATCCGCCTCGCCGCCGAAAGGTACCTGGCGTTGTTTGCTGCCCTTGCCGTGAACGACGATCCAGCGTTCTCGAAGGTCGAAATCAGCGCGGTCGAGCGCCACCAACTCTCCGACGCGCAGACCGCAACCGTAGAGCAGCTCGAAGATTAGCCGGTCACGGGCGGCCATGAAGCCTGCCCGGCGTTGGTCGCCCTCGCCGGAGGATTCGCGGGTCCTTGTTGCGCCGGGCGAAAGGGATCCGACCGAATCGACCAGCCGATTCGTCTGCTCGGCCGTCATGACGGCGGGCAGGGTTTTCGGAAGCTTGGGGGTGTTGAGCAGAGCGGCCGGATTACTCGGGACCAATCCTTCGCGCACGAGGAATCGGAAGAAAGCGCGTAAGGCGGCGAGCTTTCGGGCCACCGAGCGATTGGTATTGCCTCGCTGAAAGCAGTCGGCCATATACTCGCGAATCTCGAGCGGCTCGAAGTCGGCGGGCGCGGGCGGCGTTTCCCCGGGGGGAGAGAAATAGGCCGTGAAGCCTTTCAGGTCCGAGGCGTAGGCGCGGATCGTGTTGGGGGAGAGATTGGCTCGCCGCATGGAGGCCAGAAAGCTCTCGCCGGCCGCTTCGAGAAGAGTGTGCTGATCCGCCATGGCCGCCCCTCCATTCTCGCAACCGGCGGGAGCTAACGGGGAGGGCTCAGCGATCGGCCGGCATGCCCGTGGTTGGAAACGGGTTGACAAATAGGCGAACAAACAGCGAATATAGATTGCGCTCGTAATTGTCGGCAGAAGATATCGCCAGGAATCGATTGCTGAGACTTGATTTCCGCTTTGCCATCGCGTTTAGAGGAGCACATTGCAAGGTCTATTTGGCTCTCCCGTTTTTCATGGCATAACCTGATGGCGATGTTTTCGGCATACTTCGATGAGAGCGGTACAAAACACGGTGGAGCGGCGTTTACGGTAGGTGGCGGGGTCTCCACAGTCGAAAAATGGGCGAACCTCGAAGAGAAGTGGGAGAGAATCATTTCTGAATATGGGCTGACATTATTTCACGCGAGGGAATGGTGCGGCAACCCGAACCACTCGGTCCAGGAACGAGAATCTCTGTTGATTCAACTTGCCAAATGCATCAGAAGACATGTACGAAAAACAGTTAGCGTGTCGATTCCCTTGAGGCATTGGCGGCGCGCGAACAAGACCTTCCGTCTGGAAGAGGAAATTGGCAACCCGTACCCATTTTGTGGAGCTGCATGCATAGCGTATATCGGTGAGTGGGCGCAGAATCACGGTGTTTCGCTAACAGATATTGAGTTCTTTTTCGAGACTGGTGCTGAACACAGAGGAGAGCTGGTCAAACTGTGCAGGAAGGAATATGGTGTTGAGATTATTCTAGCTGGCAAACAAAGGCTGCCGTTTCAGGTCGGAGACCTATTGGCTTGGTCGGGCCGAAGAAACTTCAACGATTTGATAGGCGGAAAGCAGATCGATATGGCCTTTTTGAATGAGATCCAGAAGTCCGCGCACGACTCCAAGTACTTAGCCCTTGGCCAGCTTTTCGAGTTGTGCCAAGGAGTTCCCGTTGCCCCCCGAAGCCCGCAGCTATTCGATCAGGGGTGATAGTTGCAATGGTGCTCGCCGAATCCCAGCAACCTCCCGCGCCCCTCGTCGGGATCGCCCGCTTAGCGGCCGAAAGCGAGAAACTGCCCTCAAAATCGACGGTTGAGTATTTCGAGCTGCCGACCCGCGGCGTGCTCAATCGGTCGTCTAATCCGGCGATGCCCTTTCGGTGGACGATCAACCCCTATCGGGGCTGCGAGTTCGGCTGTAAATATTGCTATGCCCGCTATACGCACGAGTTCATGGGCATGGAAGACGGGCGGTTGTTCGAGACGAGGATCTACGCCAAGCAAGACGCCGCGCGGGTTCTGCGAAACGACCTGAGAAGACGCCCCGAGGGGGCTATCGCGCTGGGAACGGCGACGGACCCCTATCAACCGGCGGAAAGGCGCTTTGGGTTGACTCGGGCGATCCTCGAGGTCTTTGCCGACGAGGGTGGGTATGAGCTGTCGATTACAACGAAGTCGGATTTGATTGTTCGTGACGTCGGGCTGCTGGCTGAAGTGGCGCGCTCGAATGTGCTTTCCGTCAACATGACTGTGACGACGATAGACCGCGATCTTGCGCGCTTGCTCGAGCCGCGTGCACCGCGTCCTGATTTGCGCCTGCGGGCCGTGGAGACGCTGGCCGACGCCGGGATCGAGGTGGGCGTCTTCGCCAACCCGGTGATGCCGCTGATTAGCGATTCGGTCGAAGCCTGTCGGCGGTTGCCGAAGCCGCCGCCAACGCCGGGGCGGGTTATTTCGGTGGGGGGACGCTGTTTTTGATGCCCTGCGCGCAACGGCAGTTCTTTCCTTTTCTAGAAGAGAATTTCCCCGAGCTGGCCGAGCGGTATAAACGACGCTACGGCAAACAGCCCTATTTACGGGGGGATTACGCCGACCTGATCCGCCGCAGGGTTTGCGAGGTTCGCTCGCGATATAAGTTGGCTTCGGCGCCGAGAGACTATGTGCCGGAGGTTGCAGCCGAGGAAGTGCAATTGCGCTTGTTCGGATAGGATGGGGGCGCGCTAGGCGGGCGACGCGATTCGCGGGCTACCATAACCCCGGCAGCCAAGTCACCAAACCGGGAATAAGAATACACAAGGCCACCACTCCCAGCATCACGGCCAGGTAGGACCAAATCACGCCGAAGGTGCGGCTCAGCGGGATTTTCGCGATGCCGCAATTGAGGCACAGCAGCAGCGATACCGGCGGGCTCACCGTCCCGATCAACGCGGTCATCACCAGCACGACTCCCAGGTGTACCGGGTCGATGCCCACCGCGACGCCCGCTTCGTGTATCGGGCTCGCGAGCATGATGAGCAGGGGCGTCGTGTCAATCACCATCCCGAGAATGAAGACGAACAGCGTGATCAACAGCATCACGCCCAAGGGATTCGCGGTGATCCAGGCAATGGCCTCGATCATGCGGTTGGCGAACAGGTTGCGGACGAGGATTTCGCTGAACACCTTGGAGACCGCGATCACCGCCCAGATCGTCACCGTCGTATACGCCGCCCTCCGGATGCAGGCGATCACGTCCGCCAACGACAGCTCGCGGTAGATCAGGCCCGACAACAGCAAGGCCGCGACGCAGGCGAGAATGCCCGCTTCGGTCGGCGTCACGATGCCGCCCACCAGGCCGATCACGACCACGGCCGGAATCAACAGCGCCGGCATAGCCGACCAAGAGGCTCGCGCGATTTCCGCGAGCGCGGCGGGCCGCTCCCGACTGCCGCGGTACCCTCGCTTGAGCACCCAGTAGTGCGTCACGCCCATCAACGAAAGACCCAGCAAGATTCCCGGCAGCGCTCCGCCCAAGAAGAGCTTCGACACCGACGTTTCCGTTAGAAAAGCGTAGAGGATCATCAAAATGCTGGGAGGGATGATCGGCCCGCAGCATGAGGACGTCGCCGTGACGACCACGCTGACGTCGTCGTCGTAACCTTCTTTCGCCATGGCGGGAATCATGACCCCGCCGATGGCCGCGCTGTCGGCGGTGCAGGAGGCTTGAATCCCGGAAAAGACCATGCTCGAGAGAATGTTCACCTGCGCCAGGCCTCCGCGCAAATGCCCGATCATGAGTTTCGAAACGTCGATGATGCGGTGAATCAGCCCGCCCGAGGCCAGTAGTTCCGCCGCCAGCAAGAAGAACGGAATCGCGACCAGGACAAAGGAATCAACGCCGGCGAACATGCGAGAAGGCAGTAAAGTCGCGCTCTCCCCGTGAGCCAACAGAATGACCGTCGACGCAACGCCGAGGCTGTAGACCAGCGGGACATGGAGCACCACCAGCCCCAGCATGATCACAAAGAGAGCCAAGATCGTCAGCATGGGGATTGAATCATTGCCGGGGACGGACTTACTGAGTCTCGCATAATATACTGTCAATCGAGACAAAGAGAAGACTGTTTCCAGAAAGCGGTAATCAAGCGCGGTTTGCGGCGCATTCGCCGCAGCGCTTTGCGGGCGCGCTCGTCGAGTTCCCAGTAGTCCTTCGGGCAGACGTTGGGCAACTCGTGCTGCTTCCAGTACGCCCAAATGTATTCCACCGGGTTCAACTCCGGCGCATAGGGCGGCAAGTACTCCGTTGCGATGTGATCCTCGGAGAGCTGGATGAACTCCCGCACCAGGCGGCTGCGGTGCGTCGGCAGCCGGTCCCAGACGATCAGCAGTGGGCCGTCGATGTGGCGCACCAAAGCCTTCAGGAAGTCGATGACCTCCAACTCGCCGATCGCGCCGGGATAGAGCCGGAAGTAAAAGTTGCGCAACGTCAGCCCGGCCGACACCGACAGCTTGTCCCAGTTGAAGTTGAACTCCAACACCGGTGTCTCGCCGCGCGGCGCCCAGGTGCGGCAACGATGCGGCTTCTGACTCAATCCGCTTTCGTCGATGAAGACGATCGTACGTTCTTCTTTGCGGGCTATTTTTTAATGGCCGGCCAAGTCTTGCGCTGCCAGCCGCGGATGGCCTCTTCGTTGCGCTCCCGCGCTTTGCCGACGGGCCGTTGCGGGCTCCAACCGAGCGCCCGCGGGATCTTCCAGACATGGCCCTCGTGATAGCGCACGCCGAACTCGTCTCCGATCAGACGAGCGACCCGCGGACAGCTCCACAGCGGCGTCGGGAAGCCGTGCGCCTCGGGGCCTTCCAGCAGCAACGCCTCGAGGCGTTCGAGCTGCGCGGCGTCCAACAGCGGCTTACGGCCGGCGCGGCCGGCCTGGCGCAACCCGGCTTCGCCGTCACGCCGGTATCGTCGCAGCCACTCGCTGACGCTTTGCCGCGCGACCTTCAATCGCCTCGCTGTCTCGGACTGACTACAGCCTTGCTCGACCAACCGGATCGCTTTGAAACGGCGCTTCTCCAGGGCCTCGAAATCCCGCCGTACGCCTTTTGTATTTCCCATACATACAAAGACGTACGTACCCCAAAAAGGTGTCACTTTATTTTGCGAGACTCAATAGGAACGCAACGTCTCCACAATCAGCCGCAGGCGTTCGACGGCAACGAGCACGAAACCGGCCGGGATGACGAGGTAGATAACTCCCATCGGAAGCCACGCGAAGGAGTTCGTGGCGTAGAGCATCGTCGTCGGCAGAAACTGTGCCGAAGCGGCCAGAACCACAAGGGAAAACGCCAACGCCAGCACGTGAGTCAGTGCGTCGAGTCGCCGCTGCCCGCCGTCTCCGAGGCGGTCCCGTAGGAAATCCACCTGGAAGTGCAAACCCTCTCGGTCGGCGACGTGCCAGAGCAGAAAAAGGATCCAAATGAAAGCGAACCGGCCGAATTCCTCGACCCACATCAGCGGGTTGGCAAGAGCCGTGTAGCGCAGGAAAATGTTCAGCGCTTGGAACAACAGCACGACAGAGAACAGCAGGACCGCCGTCCACTCCGCGAATGTTTTGGTGAGTTGAGAAAAGCGCTTCAAGGGGAGAAATGATTATGCCAGACCGAGCCCGCCGCCGGGAGGCCGAGGACGCGGGGGGTCGATCGGATCAGGGTAAGATTGTGCGTGGCTCGGCGCTTCTCCGCGGCCGACCAGACGGCTTTTCCGCTCGTCCGGCCGGCCCGCGCTCCAATCAAATCTCGTCGCGCTGTGAGCAGTCGCACGGGGCCCGTCATTTTTTCGTTGGATCGCGGCGGATACTTCGATAGAATAGCGAGGGGTCAGTGATCATGGTGAAATGGGTTGCGATCACGGTATTCGCGGCTGCGAGTCTATTGACGGCGCAGCAGGCCGAGGAAGCCTCCGAAGAGCCGATTCGCGTCGACGTGAACGTTGTCAATGTGCCGGTGACGGTCAGCGACTCGAAGGGAAGATTCATCGTCGACTTGTTCAAGCGCGACTTCGAGGTGCTGGAAAACGGCGAGCCGGTCGAGATCCGCTACTTCACCAAGATTGTCGACAAGGACCCCGACACGCCGCCGTTGCATGTCGGGTTCTTGATCGACCTCAGCAACACGGCGCGCGTCTATTACAAGAGTTACAAAGACTCGATCGGCGATCTCGCCTACATTCTCGTCCCGGAAGGCGGCGAGCATAAGGGGTTCTTGATGGGCTACCACACCGAGGTGGACCTGCTTGTCAAGATGACCACCGACCCCTACCCGATCGCCCAACGCATGGAGAACCTCAAGCACGGCGGGGGCAGTGCGATGCTCGATGCCGCCCATCTAGCCTGTACCGAGCACCTGGCGTCGAAGAACTATCAGGGAATCGGTGAGCCTCGCAAGATCTTAGTCGTGGTCGGAGACGGCCACGATAATGCCAGCAAGCATACCGTCGATGAAGTGATCGCGGCCGCGCAGAGGGCACAGGTGACGATCTACGCGGTGAGCACGGTTGCCTGGGGGTTTCACGAGGCCGAGGAGAAGAACCTCAAGCTGCTGGCACGCGCCACGGGCGGACGCGTGGTGCACCCGATGGAGGACGTTCACAGCGACGTTCAAGGATTTCTTTCGAAACCGCAAGATGCCGGCAACTACGTGCGCACCGTGGGAACCGGCGAATACGCCCGGGCGCAGCTTGAAGCCCTTTATCGGGCCATCTTGGATGTTTCGGGCGCGGTGCAGAGCCAATACATTCTTGGTTACGCGCCGCCTTCACCCTTTAGCGACGGTCGCTACCGGCGTATTCGCGTGAAGGTGAACCTCGACGCCGACGTCGAGATCAATCATCGCCAAGGGTACTACCCGCCGGGCAGCTGACCGGGCGTTTTCCAGTTTGCAATGGTTCGCGGGACCGCCGAGTAGGCTCGGGCAGGCGTGCGTTGACGGCTGTTCTTGGTGGGTCGATCCGCATGCCTCTTGTCAGCCTTGGGGCGATCTGGCACACTAAGTACCTAAATGACCTGCCTCGTTTGCAGGTCGCCTGCCCCAATCGGCGGCAAGGAGGAGAATGGCGAAGGAAGAAGGAATTGAAGTCACCGGCACCGTCGTGGAAAAGCACCCCGGCGGGATTTTCAGCGTTGAGCTGGATGACAAGCACAAAGTGCTTGCTCAGATCGCCGGCAAACTTCGAAAACATCGCATCCGTATCCTCACGGGAGACCGCGTCCAACTCGAACTTTCCCCCTATGACCTGACACGGGGAAGAATCACCTACCGCTATCGATAACCCCTTCCGCGCAGGATGTCCGTGATTCGTCGGCGGGCATGACCGACTGCGGTCGGCAATGAATCGGGTATCGTACCGTTGTGGCGGTTCTCGCTACAGCGGCGACCGGAGGACTTGAGGGCTTTGATTCGCGGCGGGAGGCCGGCGGAGTTACGGATCGTGCCGGCCACGATTCCGCGAAGACGCCGAAGAACTGTTCGGTTCTCTCGCACAGGAGACTTTCTTATGTCCGCGAATCCGCCTTTTCGACTCGACGGCCGCAAGGCGTTGGTGACCGGCGGCGCGAGTGGGATCGGTGAGCAGACGGTCCGCGCGCTGGCCGGGGCCGGGGCGTCCGTCATCATCGCCGACCTGAACCTGGAAGGGGCCGAAGCCCTCGCGGCGGAGTTGGGCGAAACCGTGTCGGCTAGGCAGGTCAATCTGACGGATCCTGATGCCGTCCAAGCTTTGTTCGGCTCGATCGCCGAACTCGATATCTTGGTGAACAACGCCGGTATCGCACACGTCGGCAACATCGAGGAAACCGATTTCGAAGACTGGAAGCGTGTCTTCGACGTGAACGTCAACGGGCTTTTTCTAGCGACGAAGCATGCTTTTCCGCTGCTGCTTGCATCCGGCCGCGGTTCGATCGTCAACATTGCCTCGGTCGCCGGACTGGTCGCCGTTGGGCGCCGCACCGCCTATTGCGCCTCGAAGGGCGCGGTCGTGGCGCTGACACGGCAGCTCGCCGGAGATTACGCCAAGCAGGTACGGGTGAATTGCATCTGTCCCGGGACGGTGCATACACCTTTTGTCGAGGGGTATCTCGAAAAGTTCCACCAGCACGAGAAGGATAAAGTACGCGAAGAGGTTCACGCCCGCCAGCCGATCGGCCGCATGGGGAAGCCGGAGGAGATCGCCCACCTGGTTCTTTATATGTGTTCGGACGAAGCCGAATACATGCAAGGCGCGGTTGTCCCCATAGACGGCGGTTGGACGGCGCTCTAGGAAGGGTCGCGCGGGGCCGGGCCCCGAGGCACAAAACGGCCGGCCGAATCTTATAAGATCAGTATGTCGTCGGAGTCCTCATCCGCGCGGCTAGTCACGGAGAAGTTTCCATCATGGCGTCCGGTCGCAAACTTGTTTTTTCCTTTTTCTCAGTGGTTCCGCTGGTAGTGCTTGCGCTGGTGACGGGAGCCTGCAATCGTTCGGATCGGACGCGCATCGGCGTGGTTCCCAAAGCCGTGGCCCATGTGTTTTGGCAAAGCGTTCACGCTGGCGCGGTCGCGGCCGGGCGCGAAGCCGACATCGACATTGAGTGGAAGGGGCCGCCGACGGAAACGGATTTTTCGCGCCAAATCGAAATCGTCGACGCCATGATCAACGCTCGAGTGGACGGCATTGTGATGGCGCCCACCGAAGCCACCGCGCTGGTTACGGTTGTCGAGCGCGCCGCCAGGGAGGGCATTCCGGTTTCGATTTTCGACTCAGGGATCAATACCGAAAACTATGTCTCCTTCGTGGCGACGAACAACTATGAGGCCGGCGTGTCGGCGGCTCGGCAACTCGCCGAGTTGCTCGATTCGAAAGGTCGCATCTTGGTTGTCAAGATGGTTCCGGGCAGCGCCTCGACGACGCAGCGGGAAAAAGGCTTCGAAGAGACGCTGAGCCGCGAGTTTCCCGAAATTCAAATTCTCGCCGAGCAATATTGCATGTCGGATCGCGCGCGTGCCTTGGCGGTCACCGAGAATATGCTAACCGCCCACCCGGACGCCGAGGGCTTGTTTGCCTCGGCCGAGCCCGGCACGATCGGCGCCGCCAAGGCGTTGCGCAGCCGCGGGCTGACGGGGAAAGTGAAGATGGTGGGCTTCGACTTCTCCGATACGATTGAAAAGGATCTCACCGACGGCGTGCTCGACGCCTTGGTCGTGCAAGACCCTTTCAATATCGGTTACGAGGCGGTGAAAACGATTGTCGCGAAACTAAAAGGCGAAACCCCGGCCAAGCGCATCGATTCGCCGGCAACGATCGTGACCGCCGACAATCTCTCCGACCCCGAGATTGACGCCCTCGTCCACCCGGACTTAGATCAATACCTCAAGTGAGTGGCGACCAAAACGAAATTGTTTGCCGTGCTTGCGGCGCCCAACTCGAAGTAAGCGTGCGATTTCGCGGCAAGATCGTTTGGCTCGTCGACCCCGGCGAGCCCGATTTCGGCGTCGCCGAGCCGGAACTTCGCGGCGATTCGGGCGATCCCGCCTTGGTTTGTTCCGCCGACAGCCTGCATCCGACCGGGTTTCAGCTCGTTGGCGGTGAGATCCAACCCGTGGAGTCCGACCCGTAGACGCCGTTTGAGCGCCGATCCCTCGGCTTGCATCGATCTTTCCACCGGATCGCGAAAAAGGCGTTTTTCCTCGATTGCTCCCTTAAAATGCGCCGGATCGAAGTGGATTCGTTGCGAAACCGCCAAATTTTCGCTACTTTGTGTTGTAAACCGAATTCGCGTGAATCTACAATAGTCGCGGTTTCAACAATATGGCAACCGCCGCGGGAGATGTCACTCTCTTACTCGCGGAGTTAGCGAACGGCAAAAAGGACGCCGCCGATCAGCTACTTCCGCTCGTCTACGACGAACTGCGTCGCGTTGCCCGTCGCCACCTCCGCCATGAGCGCATCGGCCACACCCTGCAGCCGACGGCGCTGGTCCACGAAGCCTATCTGAAACTTGTCAATCAGCGCGATGTGACCTGGCAGGGCCGGGCGCATTTCATCGGCGTAGCGTCTCGAATCATGCGGCGCATTCTCGTGGATCACGCCCGCAAGCGGTTGCGCGAGAAACGTGGCGGGGCGCGGGAAGATCTCCCTCTCGACGAAAATTTGGTCGGGCTTTCCGATCGCGAATCGGAAGAATTGGTCGCGCTCGACGCGGCTCTTACCGGGTTGAAGTCACTCGACGAACGCCAGAGCCGCATTGTGGAGATGCGCTATTTCGGCGGCTTGACGAACGAGGAAACGGCGGAAGTATTGGGCATTTCCGCGCGCACGGTCAAACGCGAGTGGGCCATGGCGCGGGCTTGGCTGCGCTCGGAAATTCGTCCGGAGGCGCGGCCATGACCTCGCGGCAATACGGGCAAGCCAAGCGGGTTTTCGAGGCCGCCATCGAGCGCGACAGTGAAACATGGTCGAGCTTTACTCGATGAGGCTTGCGGTTCGGATCGCGCCTTGCGAGAGCAGGTCGAGCAGTTGCTGCGCGAGCATGAGACCGAGGATAGTTTTCTCGATGTACCGGTTTGGCGCAGACGCCGCGAAGCCCAAGCGGCCGCGGCGGGCGCGGGGACAGTCGGTCCCTCGCACGCTGGATCAAGCCGGTCCGCCGAGGGGCCGGAGAACACAGGCTCGGAGACCGACATCGATTCAGCACCAAGTCAAGGGCGCGAGGGTTCGGAGCGAGGCGGCATCTCGGCCGTCTTTCGCAACGCTCTTTCTCAGCTGAAATCCGCGTCGGGCGTGCTTTGGAATCGCTCGGACGTCGGCGCGGAGGGCGGCGCGGTCCGTCCGGCTCCTGACGCGTCCGCGCACGGTCGCGGCGAGAGGAAAAGGCGCTCGTCCGGCAAGCCGCGCCATTGGGGACAACTCGAGATTCAGGAAAAGCTCGGCGAAGGCGGTTTCGGCACGGTCTACCGAGCCTGGGACGCGACCTTGGAGAGAGAAGTCGCGCTGAAGCTGGTCTCGACGGTCCGGACTGCGCCAAGCGGGTTGGGTTCCTCGAAATTTCAAGAGGCGCGCATGCTGGCGCGAATTCGCCACCCCAACGTTGTCATCGTGCACGGCGTGAATTCGCACGCCGGGCGCGTAGGGCTGTGGATGGAATCTATTCGCGGCCGCACTCTCGAGGATATTCTCCGCGAGCAAGGCCCGATGAGCGCCCGCGAGGCGGCCGTGATCGGGCTTGATCTCTGCCAAGCCGTCGCCGCCGTGCACGGGGCGGGACTGGTGCATCGCGACATCAAGGCGCAGAACGTGATGCGCGAGCAGGGCGGGCGGATTGTTCTGATGGACTTCGGGTTGGGGCAGGAGCAGCGGACCGATGACGAGGAGATCGTGGCGGGCACGCCGTCATATATGGCGCCAGAGCTTTTCGCGGGCAAGCCGTCGACGGTCGAAAGCGACATCTACGCCATCGGAGTATTGCTATATCATCTCGTGACGAGTGCGTTTCCGGTCAGCAGTACTACGGTCACCGGCTTGCAACGGGCCCACCGGCGAGGGCAAGTCGAGCGCCTGCGGGACCGCCGACCGGATTTACCCCAAGACTACATCGCTGTTATAGAACGCTGCCTGGCACCCGACCCGAAGGTCCGCTTCTCCACCGTCGGGGACCTTTCTCAAGCGCTCGCCGAAACCGCGGGGACCGGGGGCTTCGACCGAGCAGTACCGGGCCCCGTCATCAAGCGCCGCCCGAGCAGGCTCGCCGTAGCGGCTGCTTGCGGGGTCTTGCTCGCCGCCGGGGTGGTTGTTGTCCCTTTCCTTCCCAAAACAGCGCGCGTTTGGATAGGGCTCGCGACAGTGCCCGAGAAACAATACCTAGCCGTGCTGCCGTTCAACACAATTGGAAGCGACCCGACCTCGCAAACTTTGAGCGATGGCTTGCGCGAAGTCGTCACTAGCGAATTGTCCCGCCTGGAGGGCGTTCAGAAATTCTTTTTCGTCGCGCCGGCCGATGAGATTCGGTTTCGCGAGATCAAGAGCCCCAGCGAAGCGCGGGAACAGCTGGGCGCGACGCGAACCGTGGGCGGCAGCATGCAGCTATCCGGGTCCTCGATCCGGTTGACGCTCAACGTCGTCGATACGGCCACGATGCGGCAACTCGATTCGGCGGTTCTCGAGGGCCGCCTGGGCGATACGCTGGGGCTGCAAGACCGCTCCGTCATGCGTTTGGCGGAATTGCTCGGCGTCGATGTAACCGCCCGCGAACTCATCGAATCCGCGGCCCGCGTCGTCGAACCGGGAGCCCACGAATTCTATGTGCAGGGTGTCTCGTACCTTTCCCGCCGCCATAAGTCCGAAAACATCGACATGGCGATCGAGCTATTCGAACGCTCGCTCGAGCGCGATTCTCGCTACGCGCCGGCGCACGCCGCCCTCGGGAAAGCATATTGGCGCAAATATGTCGACACCAAAGAATCGGCCTTGGTAGGGATTGCGACCGAGGCCTGCAATCGTGCTTTGGCATTGGACACGCGCCTTGCCGGCGCTCACTTGACGTTGGGAATCATCCACTTCGGTACGGGGAAGGCCGCGGAGTCGGTATCGGACCTCGAAACCGCCTTGCGCCTAGACCCCCGCAATGCCGAGGTGTATCGCGAGTTAGGCCGCGCTTATGAGGAGTTGGACCGACTCGACGAGGCCGAAACAACTCTCAAGAGAGCCATTGAAATCCAGCCCCGTTACTGGGACGGTTTTCGCGGCCTCGGGGCTTTCTACTACCGTCTCGGCCGCTATCAAGATGCGGTCGCGCCGTTTCGACGCGTGGTCGAGCTGACCCCGGACAACGCCCAGGGGTACGTCAATCTCGGCGGCCTGCTCTATCGCCTGGACGACCGCGAAGGAGCGCGCGAGATGTACGAACGCTCCATCGAGATCGAGCCGCGCTATTCAGCGTTGGCGAACCTGGGGGCGTTGCTGAAACACAGTGGCGAGTACGAAAAAGCCGCCGCCATGTATCAGCGTGCGCTTGGCCTCAACGACCACGACTACGAGCTTTGGGGTATCTACGGGGCGGTGCTGTACCTGCGGTACGGCGCGCTGAACGAGGACGCTCGCGACGCCTTCAAACAGTCCGTGAAATTGGCGGAAGCCGTTATCGACGTCAACCCCTCCGACATGGAAGCGATGATACGGCTCGCCCGCGGCTACGCTCGACTCGACCGCCCCGAAGACGCCTTGCGCATTCTCCATATCGCGGAGGAGCACGGCTGGGTGGATGTCTTCGACAGAGTGTCCGCGGCGACCACCTATGAGGTGCTGGGCAACCGGGAGCGCGCCTTGGAGCTTTTCGAGCTCGCTGTTGGCAATGCTTGGTCGCCGTCAAAGCTTTCCGACAGTCCGGACATGCTCGATTTACGTGAAGATCCGCGCTTCCGGAAGTTGGCCGGCAAGAAAGAGTTCATGAATAGATAGAAAAGGAGAAGCTATGCCTCACAAGAACATTAGGTTTCATCGCAGAGATAACGGCGGGGGCTGCGACAGGACCCCCCCAAAGACCGGCGTGGCTCCGGGCGACCACGTTCAGTTCATCGCGACGCCGGGGACAAGGGTGACCCTCGAATTCGGAAACAATGCCCGGACGATCTTGTCACCGAGACCGCCGCTAGAACTCGTCCTCGACAACCCGCCCGGCCAGAACCCCGGAAATGCCGGCGTGCGTTACGATATCGTCACCGATGCCTATAGTCAATTGAACATCGGAGTGACGGAACTGCCATTTAACCTCGACGTGAGGGTTAAAGATTGTGGCAGCGGCTCTTCTATGCCCGCCGCGGCCCCGTCCGGCGGACCCGAGCAGACCCTTCACAGCCACGATGACATTATCATGGAATTGTGTTGAGGGAATGCGCGGCTCAGCTGCGTCGCGCTTCCGCCGCTATCCCGTCACGACCCAAGATCGAGCCACTGCTCGCTGTAAACTAACTAGCGACCATGCTCGCCGCCGACTACCAGCACGTCCCCAAAACCGAAGTCCCGTGCGCGGGGTGCGGCTCAAACGAGTCGCACCCCGCCTGCCGGGGCGACCGCTACGGCATGGGCATCCGTACCGTGGTCTGCGCGCGCTGCGGGCTGATCTTCACCAGCCCGCGGCCCTCGGCGGAATGGTTCTCCGACTTCTATCGGAATCATTACCGGCAGTTCTATAAGAAGGTCTCGCGGCCCGATGAAGCTTGGGTCAAGCGGCCTTGGATCGATGTCCGGCATCGGCGCAATGTCTCGTTCCTGGCGCCGCACCTCCCCGAGTCCGGCATGGCGCTCGACGCCGGTTGCTCGGAGGGGACGTTTCTTGCCTTCCTCCAGGAGCAATGTCCCGGTTGGACGGTCCACGGGGTCGAGACGAATGCCGAGTTCGCCGAGTTCGCGCGGTCCTACTACGGGCTCCAAAACATCACAATCGCGGAGATCGAAGACCTCGTCGAACGCTCGCCCGAGCAGTTTGACTTCGTCGCCGCCAATCACGTCCTGGAGCACTTGCTCGACCCCGCGCTGTTTCTCGCCACGGTTCGCGATCTGCTCAAGCCGGGCGGGCTGCTTTTCCTTGACGTCCCCGACGCCGAGGGTGAAAAGCCCGGCGTTTGGAACCTTCACATCGCTCATGTCTATCATTTCTCGACCAAGACGCTCGGGAACCTGTTACGCCGTCACGGTTTCGAGATCGTGACCTGGAAGAAAGGCCAGGAAACACCCCATCCCTGGACATTGCGGGTGTTGGCTCGCAAGGGCGAGGCGGGGGTCGGGTCGCTGCCGGAGGGGGGAGACGCAACCGGTGGACGCGCAAGCCATTGCACGGGCCTTTGCCGCTCGCTCGATGGCCGACGCAACGGGCCCAAGTATGCCCGCTCCACATGGCCCCGGCTCTCCCGGGCCGGTGCGGCGGGCGCTAGGGCGGCTGCTGGGCCGCCAACCCTGAGCTGCGCGCTGGGCCGGCGGCGGATCGCTAGGCTAAGCTTGGAAGCACCGCGCGGGCAGGTTGCGGTTCGAGTCTTTCGATCTGTTCCTGTTCGGGATGTCGCGCGCCCATTGCCCCTCCTTCTTGCCCCCGCCGCACGTCGTTTCCGATGATTAGTAGCACGACCATCGAACGCAACGACGTAATGGCGGCCTATCATGCACTTTGCCTCGCCACGCGACGAGAAAAGCGGGCAGGGCCCAAGACCGTGAACGACACGGCCGGCAGCGAGTTCCCAGACGTCGCGGCATATGGTTGCCGGCTGCCCGCGGCTGTCGTTCTAAGGGGTGCCGCGACCAGCTGCCTATATAATGGTGTCGGGTGGGTCTATTTTCGAGGAGAACCGGCTGTGACAGGCAACACAGACATGCATGGTATTACGGGCCAATCGTCTGGTCCGAGCGGAATTCGCCCCGCTGCGTTTTTGTCGGCGGTTTTAGCGATGGGGCTCACGGCGTCAAGCGCTTTGGGCGCGGAAGGCGATCTGCCCGCCGCCGCCGAGCGACAGGTTGATTTCAGCCGTGACATTCAACCGCTTTTGGCATCGCGTTGTATCGTTTGTCACGGCGCGGCGCAACAAATGAACGGTTTACGGTTCGACCGCAAGGCCGACGCGCTCAGAGGGGGCTATGCCGGGCCGGTGATCCTACCCGGCGACAGCGCAAAAAGTAAGTTGATCCAGCTGGTTGCCGGAGTCGGCCAAAAGGTGATCATGCCGCCGGCCGGCCCGAAGTTGTCGAGCGAGGAAATCGGCCTCTTGCGAGCCTGGATCGACCAGGGCGCCGAGTGGCCCGAAACCGCCGCCGATGCCGAACCGGAACGCGCGGCCGACAGCGAACTCGAGCATTGGGCCTTCCGCCCCGTGCGAAAGCCCGACCTCCCGCGGGTCGAGCAATCTTCGTGGATCCGCAACAATATCGACTCCTTCGTGCTCGCTCGACTCGAAGCCGAAGGCATCAAGCCCTCCGCCGATGCGCCCAAGGCGACGCTGGCCCGCCGCGTCAGCCTCGACCTGACCGGACTGCCCGCCGACCCGGAAGCCGTCGAGCTCTTCGTGGCTGATCGCGGTCCGGGCGCTTACGAGCGATTGGTCGATGAACTGCTCGAGTCCGAACACTATGGAGAAAAGTGGGCCCGTCCCTGGCTTGACCTAGCCCGCTATGCCGACAGCGACGGGTATGAAAAGGACCGCACGCGGCCACACGCCTGGCGCTATCGCCACTGGGTGATCAACGCGCTGAACCGTGACATCCCTTTCGACGAGTTCACGATTGACCAGGTCGCGGGCGACCTCGCTCCCGGCGCCGGCATTGAGCAGCGCGTCGCCGCCGGGTTCCACCGCAATACGTTGAAGAATCGCGAGGGCGGCGTGAACATCGAACAATACAGGTTCGAGGAGACGATCGACCGCGCGAACACCGTCGCCACGGTTTGGCTTGGTCTCTCGCTGGGTTGCGCGCAGTGTCACGACCACAAATACGACCCAACCACGCAGGCAGACTATTACCGCTTCTACGCCTTTTTCAACAGCATCGACGAAATCGACATCGACGCTCCGCTGGCCGGCGAAGTGGGCCCCTACCTGGCCGCTCGCCCCGGCTACGACCGCAAGCGCCGCGAAATTCTGGCCGAACACAAGGTTCACGAGTTGCAGCCACCCTGGGAAGCGAAGATGATCGAGGCCTCCAAGAATCCCGGCAAGTGGACCGATTGGGACTTGAGCTACGACGTGCTGCCTCTGTACATGGATAAGGGCCACGACGTGCTCGGCACGCCGCCCGAAAAGCGCGATCCCCGGCAGGCCTACACTTTGAAACGGTTTTTCCTGAAGAACTATGGCCGCGTTGTTTCGCAAGAACATTACGAAGAGCTGGGTTTCAACGAGGCCGGCAAGAAACTTCAGGCTCTCGACGATCAATTCCCGGCGTTGAGCCGGGCGCAGAGCGTGGCGGATTTACCGGAACCCCGCGAAACACACATCCATATCCGCGGAGGTTGGGACCGATTGGGGCTTGCCGTCCAACCCGACGCGCCCGGCTTCCTTCCGCCGCTCGGCTCCGACGGCACGGGACTCCCGACGCGCCTCGACTTGGCGAGGTGGCTGGTTTCTCGCGAAAACCCGCTAACGGCGCGTGTCACCGTCAACCGCATCTGGCAGGAATATTTCGGCCGCGGGTTGGTTTTGACTTCGGAGGATTTTGGGACTCAGGGCGATAAGCCGTCGCACCCGAAATTGCTGGACTGGCTGGCCGTCGACTTTATCGATCAAGGTTGGAGTTTGAAGAAGCTGCACAAGCGGATTGTCATGTCGGCCACCTACCGACAGTCTTCGAACGATCGTCCCGACCTTGCCGAAAAAGATCCCGGCAATGTCTTGCTCGCCCGTCAGTCGCGTTTGCGTTTGCCCGCCGAGTTGATTCGCGACGGCGCCTTGGCCGCAAGCGGCTTGCTCGACCCGACCGTTGGCGGCCCGAGCGTCAGGCCGCCGCAACCGGAGGGCGTTGCCGCTCTTGGCTATTCCGGGCAAGTGAAATGGCGGACCAGCAGCGGCGGCGACGCGTATCGGCGGGGTCTCTATATCCATTTCCAACGGGCCGTACCGTATCCGTTCTTGATGACCTTCGACTCACCGGACATGCAAGTGACGCAGTGTCGTCGCGAGCGTTCCAATACGCCGCTGCAAGCGCTGAACCTACTCAACGACGGAGTGTTCTTCGAATCGGCGCAAGCCTTGGCTGCTCGCGTCTTGCAACAAGCGCCCACGCAAAACTTCACTGGTCGGCTCGACTACGCCTATCGATTGACGCTGGCGCGATCGCCGACCGACAACGAACAGGAGCGCCTGTTGGGCTTTTATCACGAGCAGACCGAGCGATTGGCGCACGCCCCGGAAATACGCGACGCGATCTTCCCGGCCGCGATCGAAGGCCGCACCTCGGTCGAAACCGCCGCCTGGACCACCGTCGCGCGGATTGTGCTCAACTTGGACGAGTTTATTACGCGGGAATAGGACGGGGTCGACAACGGAGCAACCGACCATGACGTTCGAGCAGTTCAAAGCCATCCAAACCCGCCGTGATTTTCTGGACCGCTGTCTGGGCGGACTCGGCGCCGCCGGGTTGGCTCATCTGATGGGCGCCGAGGGCCGCACAGCGACAACCGATGCCGGCATAGTCAACCCGCTGGCGCCGCGCGACCCGCATTTCGCACCCAGGGCCAAGAACGTCATCTTTCTGTTCCAAGCCGGCGCACCGAGCCAGATGGATTTGTTCGATCCCAAGCCCGAGCTTCATAAGTGGCACGGCAAGCCGCTTCCGCTGTCGAAAACCAAAGATCTCAAGTTGGCGTTTATCAAACCGAACGCGGCCGTGTTTGCCAGCCCGCGCGAATTCGCGAAGCACGGCGAGAGCGGCCTCGAGTTCAGTGACTTGCTGCCCCATACCGCCGAGGCCGCCGACGATATTTGTATGATTCGCTCGATGCACACGGATGCTTTCAACCACCATCCGGGGCAATCGTTATTGATGACAGGCAGCCCGCTGGTCGGCCGCCCCACCGTCGGCGCCTGGGCAACCTACGGGCTCGGTAGCGAGTCAAGCGACCTGCCCGGCTTCGTCGTACTCAGCTCGGGCCGCGGCACAAGCGGGGGTGCCACGAACTGGTCGAGTGGTTTCCTGCCATCCACCCACCAAGGCGTCGTCTTCCGAAACACCGGGGATCCGATTCTCTATCTGTCGAATCCCAAGGGTGTCGACCGTCAAATGCAGCGCTCGACTCTCGACGCCTTACGTGATCTCAACGAAGAGCATCATCGACAGACAGGCGATATGGAAATCGCCTCCCGCATCGCGTCGTATGAATTAGCGTTTCGAATGCAGAGTGCCGCCCCTGATTTGTTGGACTTTGCCGACGAACCCAAGCACATCCTCGATTCCTACGGCGTCGAGGACGAAACCACCCGCCAATACGGGACGAATTGCTTGCTTGCCCGCCGCATGGTCGAACGCGGCGTGCGTTTTGTCATGCTGGCGCACGCCAGTTGGGACGATCATACCGAGCTCAACACGAAGCTCAAGGAAAACTGCGACAAAACCGACAAGCCCGTGGGCGCTCTGCTCAAGGACCTCAAGCAGCGCGGCCTCCTCGACGACACCCTGGTCGTGTGGGGCGGCGAGTTCGGCCGTACTCCGATGGCCGAGATGCGCAAGCCCGATGACGCCGATTCCGCCGGCCGCGACCATCATCCCGACGGCTTCACGATGTGGTTGGCCGGCGGCGGCATCAAGGGCGGTCAAGTGATCGGCAAGACCGACGACTTCGGACTCACGATCGTCGAAGACCCCATTCACCTCCACGATTTGCAGGCGACGATTCTGCACTGCCTGGGACTCGACCACACTCGGCTCACCTACCGCCACATGGGGCGCGACTTCCGCCTTACCGACGTCGCCGGGAAAATCATTCAGCGAGCGCTGACTTAATGTCTCCGTTTCTGAGTAAGATCACTGAGATTTCTGAATCCCCAGCCTTACGCCGGCCGGAGTATTACAGTACCGGTACTCTATAACTTGCTTAGCCTGTCACCACCTTCGTGCTCAAAGAGTAAGCACCTAAAGATCATCTAAACATTTTGTGAAGATGGGGGTCGGCCTTGGGATCGATCCGTAGGTTTGTGGGTTCGTACTGGCGTTTTCAGGAACATCGATCAGGTCACGGCTATGTAGCCGTCTCGAGATTTGTCCGGTCCCGGAAGGGTTTTCGCCGGATGTTCTCAAACCTCGTTCTTGAAAGTGCCGGTCGAGGAAGGGATGAAATCATGGTCTCGAAGAGTCAGCAGCTAGCCATTTTGTTCGTTTTGTGCGCTGTCGCCGCCCAGGCGCAGGTGGCGCTGACGCTGGAGGCGCCGAGCACGGTTATCGCCCACCAGAGCACGCAGAGCCCCTGCGTTATCGGCGATCCATCCTGCTCGAATCCGGTGGGTTTTGATTTCACTCAGATTGGCCCCGGCTTGGCTCATGGCAGCTGGATTCTCCGACCTACACGGTGGGGGATGTTCGGGCGATTGCGGTGACGGAGGGTTTTGCAATCGGCATCGATATCAACCGGGCAGGCAGCAACTTAGAGGTCTTGGAGCTGTTTGAGGTCGATATTGCGGGCACGACTGAGTTCCGGTATACCGGCCCGACGCCGCTGGCTCTTGATAACAACGGAACGGGATTCTCCGACAATCGCCTTCTCGGGATCGATCTAACCCCCTTTAGCGACGGGGATTCGATTGTTTTCCATGCGGAGATCAGCAATGCCACCGACGGCCGCGAAAACTTCTTCATTATTCCCGGGTCAGCGGCGGAGACCAGAACCCTGACCCTGCAGAAGATTCTGGATCCAAGCGGCGACGGTGGATTGTTTGACATCGCCATCTTGTGTCTCGACTTCCCGGTCTTGTACGACGACCAGGGAGAGGTTTTGGAGGACGCGAGCCACGGCGACTTCATCCAAATAGAAGTTGAACCGCAAGCGTTTGTCAACGTCCAGGAGCTAGCCGGAACCAACACGTCGTTGGGCGACTACACGACGATATTGTCTTGCACCGGCGATGGACTGACCGACCCGGGCGGAGCGGTGACAATCAAGGGTTTCACTATTCCCGAGGGTGAGGGCGGTATCGCCTGTACCTTCACCAATACGCTCATCGCACCCGACGAGCGAGAACTGATTCTCACCAAGGTCCTTGAGCCGATCAACGATGGGGGGACCTTCGACTTGCGCGTGGATACCGAGGTCATTGTGCTCGGGGCCGGGCACAACGATTCCGATTCGACCACCGTCACCGTCGACGAAACGGTGATCGTAGACGAGGTTGGCGAAGGCGAGACAATCTTGGACCAGTACGCTTCATTGGTATCGTGTACCGGCGACGGTGTGGAGAACGTGAACGGAGCAACTACTGTTGAGTTCACGATCCCCGCGGGTGACGGCGCGATCACTTGTACCTTTACCAACGAGTTCCAGGCCATCATCGATCCGCCCTCTGGCGACGGCATCATCACCTGCGGCCTGGGCGCCGTCACGCCTTTGGTGCGGGCCGAGGGCATCGCCGAGTTGCTGGGCGACATCCTCATCACTTGCCACACGATTCCGGCGGGCGCGATTCCCGATTCCGACGGCTATATCGAGGTCAATGTCACGGGCCTCGCTCAATGTCAACATCACCAATAACCGCGACTTCAACGGCGGCTTCCAAGACGACACCACCGACGCGGTTCTGGTCAACAACGAGAACAACTGCGGCGCGCCGACCGATCGGGGCGGTCGCATGGATGCCCTCGGCGCGACCGACAGCGGTTTCGAGGGACCCCCCTGCTCGCCGCCGGACTCGCGCTTCCAAGACCCGCAATTCGGCGTGTTGGTCACGAACAATCGGCTGGAGTGGACGGGCGTGCAGGTGCCGATTCCCGGTGCCGACGACGCGGGCATTCCTGGTAGTCCGTTTCCCGAAGCCACCACCATCCGGCTGACGAGCATGCGCGGCAATGCGTCGATGCTGGGGATTCCCGACCAGGGCTCGCCGGCGTTTTCGCAGATCCAAGCGACGGTGACGGTGAACGGCGAAAGCACCATCACGCTCAACACCAACGAGGCCAATATCGGGTTGCCGTTGCTGGGGTTGATCAGCAGTGTCGACGACGACATCGCCAGCGGGTTGCAGTGCGACAGCGAGGGCGGTCACGCCACGTTGACTCTGAGCGAAGGCTTCCCGACGGCGTTTAAGACGATTGGGACGGCGTCGTTCACGCTGAGTGGTTCGATCCAGGTCGAGAACGGCTATCCGGCGCCGGACTCGGGGACGTCGACGGCGGCGGGCGACGGCGGGGCGACCGAGGGCGGGGCCACGCAGTCGACGCACTTCCTGTTGATGTTCCACAACATTCCGGAAGGAGTGCGGGTGGGCGTCGAGGACGACCCCGACTGTACCGAAGACGATCTCGACAGCGATCATCTGATGCTGGACGCGGTGGAGTGCGACGTCAATGGCGACAATTGCGGATCGGCGTTGCCGATCAGTGATGCCGACGATGCTCTCAATGGGACCGTGGAGGTCGACATCGACGGCGGATCGGGCTGGATCGGTTATGAGGTCGTGGACGACTGGACGATCGCGAGCGAAGACTGCGACATCGAAGTTTGGTTCGCTTGGACGCCGGACACGGAGAACAACCTGCCGGCGCCGGGGACGGGACAGTTGTCGGTGAGCTACGCGCCGTTGAGCACGGTGGGGACGTCGACGGAAGACGACGCACCGCGGCCGCGATTCCTAGAGGGGTCGGGGTCGGATCCGGAGAACATCGTCAACGTGGTGAAGTGCACCTCGACGATCCTATTCCCGTTCGTGACGAATCAGAACAACTTCGACACGGGGCTGGTGATTTCCAACACGTCGGAAGACTGGCTGGGGACGAGTCCGCAGGACGGGGCTTGTGAGATTCACTATCACGGCGAGACGACGGGCGGAGGAGCGGCGCCGCCGACCGATCCGTCGGCGGTGGTGTTGGCCGGCGATCAGCTGGTGTGGCTGCTGTCGAGCGGGAACGCGGCGATGGACCTGGATCCGGCCGTGGAGTTCCAGGGCTACGTGATCGCGGTGTGCGACTTCCAGTACGGACACGGCTACGCGTTCATCTCGGACGGCTTTGGCGCGATACCGAAGTTGGCGCAAGGCTACCTGGCGCTGATTCTCAACGTCGACGACGAAAGTGTACGCGCTCTGAGTGGCGGCGTCGAGGCGCTGGATCAGTAGAGGGCGGTCTCGATCGCTCTTAAGGTTGTCCCCGGACGACTTGTAATTTCCGAGACCCCCAGACGGGCGCATACCGTCCGGGGGAAGTTTTTTGGTGCGCCCCGCGGGTCCGGTTCGCGTTTCTCAGCATGCGCCGGTGCTTGAATAGCAATGCGGGAAGATCTTGCCGGTCTGCTGAAGCCGCGACACGGTCACTTTGAGTTGGAATCGGGCCATCACGGGGAACTTTGGCTCGATCTTGAATCCCTGTGCCGAACACCGGCTGCCGTCCGTCCGCTTGCCGCTGAGCTCGCGAAGCGGCTTTCGCGGTACCGACCCGAGATGATTTGCGGCCCGCTCGTTGAGGGCGCTTTCGTCGGGCTTCTTGTTGCCTTGGAAATGGGCGTGGACTTCGTCTACACCGAGTCCCGTCAAAATCCCGACGCGCAGGGGCTTTTTCCAGTCAGCTATCATTTGCCGGCCGAACTTCGGAACCTAGCCGACCGCCGCGTAGCGATCGTTAACGATGTCATCAACGCGGGATCGGCGGTCCGCGGAACCATGGTCGACCTCAGTCAATGCTCCGCCGATGTTGTTGCTATCGGGACGCTGCTCGCGTTGGGGAGGTCAGCCGCGCTACTCGCCGAAGAGGCGTCGGCGCCCATTGAGGCCCTCGCGGAGGAGCCGAGTATCATCTGGACCCCAGAGGCATGCCCGCTATGCGCAAACGGCATGGACTTCACTCCGCGTCCGGGAGCTTAGGCGATCGCTTGGCCGGGTGTGAAGGGAGGGGGGAGTAGGGCGGGGGGGGTGCCCCACTCCCCATCGGAGGAAAGGTAGGGACCGACTCTAAGAACCGCCGCCTCGGACCCGGGTCGCGCCCGGCATCGGCGCTTTCGACTGAATCCGACGAGCGATGGGAGCTTCGTTCCCTTCCACTCCTCCGACTCTACGCGACAATGACGCGCTGGGCAAGAAGATAATTTCTATCGGGCAAATTCAAATTTGTTCGCTCGATGATGGGACAATTCAGAATCGCGGCTATATCCCTCGGCTGAACTTAGAGCAGGATTTCCGTTTCGGTCGCGACCTCGTAATTCACGCCGTCCACATCGAAGCCGAACAGGTTGTTGAACTCGCGGCGGAATCCGGCAATGTCGGAAATCTCATTGATGTTTTCGGTCGACACGCGGTCCCAGAGTTGGGCGACCTCCGTTTGTACGTCGTCGCGCATTTCGAGATTATCGAGCCGAATCAGACGATCGGCGTCCGTAGCTACTTCGCGTCCGTCGGCCAAGTAATCGGACGCTAGACGACGCATCTGCTCGATGACGCCTTCGTGAAGCCCTTTCTGTTTCATCACTCGAAGCAGCAGGCTGAGATAGAGCGGAACGACGGGGATCGCCGCCGAAGCCTGCGTGACCACGGCTTTGTTGACCGACACCCAGGCTCCTCCGCCCAATTTTTCTTCGAGGTCGGCATTGAGCCGGTGCGCTGTTTGCTCGAGATCTTTCTTCGCCGTCCCGATGGTTCCCTCACGGTAGATCGGCCAGGTCAACTCGGGACCGACATAGGAATAGGCGAGGGTGCGCGCGCCGGCGGCCAGCAGGTTTTCGGCGAGCAGCGCGTCGATCCACATTCGCCAGTCCTCGCCGCCCATGACGGCGACGGTGGTGGCGACTTCGGGTTCCGAAGCCGCTTCGACCGTTACTTCGCCGACCGTGCCGCGGGCGATGTCAACTGTTTTTCCGGTAAACGGTTCGCCGATCGTCTTAAGCACGGAAGTGAGCGTCTCGCCGGTTGCCGGATGGGTCCGGCGGGGAGAAGCCAGGCTGTAGATCACCAGATCGAGCGGACCCATTTCCGAGCGGACCTTGTCGAGAGTCAACCGCTTGCCTTCCTCGGAAAAAGCGTCGGCGTTGATGCTCGCGGCCCACAGTCCACTTTTTTTCGCCGAGCGTTCGAAGGCGACGGTATTGTAATAGCCGGCCGAGGCGGTTTTGTTCCCTTGGGGCGGGCGCTCGTAGAACACGCCGAGAGTCTTGGCGCCGAAACCCCAGGCGGCGGCAATCCGCGTCCCCAACCCATAGCCGGTTGAACTCCCGATGACGAGAACGTTCTTGGGACCGGCAATGCCCGCGGGTTTTTCCTGTTCGATGACATCGATTTGTTGCTCGACGCGGCGGGCGCAGCCCTCGGGGTGGGCGTTGATGCAGATGAAACCGCGGGTGCGTTGTTTAACGATTTGTTCGGGCATAGGGTGTGGTCGACTTAGAGTGAGGAAACTTCTATTATGTGGCGTGAGGCGCCGGCCTTGCCGCGAACCGATTCGTCGGTTCGTATCTTCGATTGACGGCTTGCGAGTTCTTGCGAATTGGGGGATGCGAACCGATGAATCGGTTCGCGGCAAGCGTGGACGCGGCAAGCGTGGACGTTCACGCCACGGTTCGCGGCGTGTTACACTACCCCCGTTACGGCTTAGGAGAGGTTTTGATGCGTTCATCTAGAAGAGGATTTCTCGGCGTGGTTGCGGGCGGTTTCGCGACTTGGGCGTGCTCGGGGCCCGACCCCTACGCGGGCGTGACGCGCTATGTGCGCTACGAACACGGCGGCGCGGTCAAGTTCGGCATCTTGAACGGGGATACGATCGAGGAAATCGAGGGCGATTTATTCGGCGCGCGGACGCCAAGCGGCGCGACGGTCGAGGCAAGTGACGTCAAATTGCTCTACCCGGTCGAGCCCACGAAGGTCTTCGCTCTCGCCGACAACTACCGCAGTCACCTCGACGAAGATCAGGCCGTTCCCGACCACCCCGAGCCCTTCTACAAACCCATCTCGTCGCTGCAAAACCCCGACGACCCGATCATCGTTCCCGCCGATTCGAAAGACCTGCATTTCGAGGCGGAATTCGTGATCGTGATCGGCAAGAAAGCACAACGCGTTTCGGTTGAGGAAGCGCCGGCGCACATCTTGGGGTACACCTGCGGCCACGACGTCAGCGAACGCAACTGGCAAGGCGGGTCGCAAGGCGACAAGGCCGACATGCAGTGGTGGCGGGCCCAGGGCGCGGACACCTTCTCGCCCATGGGACCGGTCATCGCCACCGGCCTCGATTTCGAAAAATCGATGATTCGTCTCCGGCTCAACGGCGAGGTCAAGCAAGAGCGGTCTCTCGCCGATCTGATTCACAAACCGGCCGAAACCGTCAGTTTCATCAGCCAATACGTTACGCTGCTGCCCGGCGACGTGATCTTTACCGGAACGCCCGGTGAAACCAGCGCCATGAAGCCCGGCGATACGGCGGAAGTCGAAATCGACGGCATCGGCGTGTTGCGCAACCCGGTCGTCGCCGGCTGAAGTACGAAAGCGCGAGGCCGAAAGAAATGACAACAACTCGCAGAACGTTTCTCGCCGCCATGGCGGCAGGAGGTGCAGCTATGGCCCAGTCGGGTTCATCCGTTACTCACTACGTCCGTTACGAGCAGGGGGGCGCGATTTCCTTCGGCATCCTCGACGGTAAAAGCATTCAGCCTATCGAGGGCGATCTTTTCGGAGCCCGCGAAGCGGCCGGGGATAAGGTGGCTCTCGACGATGTGACGCTGCTCTACCCCATCGAGCCGCCGAAGGTCTTGGCCGTCGGCCTGAATTACAAGAGCCATCTCGGCGAACGCGAACCGCCCGCGAATCCTGAAATTTTCTACAAACCTCCGACGGCGCTACAGCATCCCGGCGGCAACATCGTCATTCCGGCCGGCGCGAAAGACGTTCATTACGAGGCGGAGCTCGTCATCGTGATCGGTAAGACCGCCCGCGACGTTTCGGCCGAAGACGCGCCCGATTACATCTTGGGCTATACCTGCGGCAACGACGTGAGCGACCGCAATTGGCAGAACGGCACGCAGGGCGACAAGAAAGACGTACAGTGGTGGCGCGCCAAGGGGTCCGATACCTTCGCGCCCTTGGGTCCGTCGATCGCCTCGGAGCTGGACTACGATAAGGCCTGGATTCAGCTGCGCCTCAACGGCGAGGTCAAGCAGAAACAACGCATCAACGATTTACTCTTCGGTCCGCCGGAAGTCGTGAGCTTCATCAGCCGCTATCTAACGTTGGTTCCCGGCGATGTCATCTACACGGGCACGCCCGGCTCGACGAGCGCGATGAAGGCCGGCGACGTCGTCGAAGTCGAAATCGACGGCATCGGCGTGCTAAGTAACCCGGTCGTCTAACGGGAGAGCGGGGCGATTTCCTGTCCGGAGGGCCCGGTCTTGGCCACCAGTTACGGTCGGCTCTCAGCCGGTTGTGTCCGCGGAACCATACCGGCGCCGGCTTGGGCGTCTCCCAAGAAATCGTGACCGCGGGCTTTTGACTCTGCCGGTTTCTCGCGATTTGTCAACTTCCAGGGTGCCGGGAAATTCCAACGTAGCGTGACCCACCAACCAGATCAGGCGCCGTGCCTTGTCTTGGGAAAGGGTGCAAGCGAGATCAAGTTCCCGCTGGTCGACCGTGCCGTGTGGACCGTCGGCCGCTCCAGTCGCAACGAAATCTTCCTTGACTACATCTCGCCGCGGGTCTCAACCTACCCCGTTAGTCGAGTAGGCGTTAAACACGTATTGCATGACCATGCGCTGGGTGTTGAAGAACGTCCCGTTGAGGGCGATGGCGGAGCGCATGACTTTCGCGTATTCCTCGGGCTGTTGGTAATACATCGGCAGGATGACGCTCTCGAGCTTGTCGTAGAGCGAAGCCGCTTCGGCGTCTCGGCCTTCGTTCTCTTCGTCGCCCTCGTCGTCGATCGCCCAGCCGGTGATACCCTCAATGTGTCCTTCGATCCACCAGCCGTCGAGGACGCTTAGGCTCGGGACCCCGTTCAGCGCCGCCTTCATGCCGCTTGTGCCCGACGCCTCGCGGGTCTTCTCCGGCGTGTTCAGCCAAAGGTCGACGCCGCTGCAAATGCGCTCGCCCCAGGTCATATCGTAGTTCTCGATGTAGACGACCTTGACGGCTTCCCGCAGCTTGTGGGCGGCCTCGAAGACGCGCCGAATCAATTCCTTGCCGCCGCTGTCTTTCGGGTGCGCCTTGCCCCCGAAAACAATCTGCAGCGGCCCCACCTCCGAGGCCATCTCCTTGAGGCGGCCGAGGTCGGAGAAAACTAGGTCCGCCCGCTTGTAGCCCGTTGCCCGCCGCGCGAAACCGATAGTCATCGCATCTTGGTCGAGCGCGACGCCGGTGGCTTCCTCGACCGCCCGCAGCAGGGCGCGCTTTGATCGCCCGTGCGCCTCCTGAATCGCTTCCAACGGGATATTCCTCGCATACCGCAAGTAGATGTTGTCATGTCGCCATTCGGGAATTTCGCGGTCGAACACTTCCTGCATCGCCCGCGCCGTCCAGGTCACCGCGTGCACGCCGTTAGTGAGGGCCTTGATGCGGTAGTTGGGAAACATTTCGCGCGAGACTTCACCGTGGCGCATGGCGACGCCGTTGACGTAGTTGGAATGATGCAGCGCCAGATGGGTCATGTTGACCTTCGATGCGCCGCTGAAGCCGGTCGAAAACAGCAGCGTCGTGCGCTCTTCGCCCAAGACCCGACGCACCAAGTCTTCCGGGAACGCGTCGTGCCCCGCCGGCACCGGCGTATGGGTCGTGAAAACGCACTGCCGTCGAACGGCATCGAGATCCTCCTCCCCCGGTAAGCGCCTTCCGCTTTCAGAAAGCTGGCGCTCGAGCAGGCGCAGCACCATGAAGGCCGAATGTCCTTCGTTCATGTGATAGGTCTCGATATCGGCATGACCCAGCTGCCGCAGCATCTGGACACCGGCCACCCCAAGGATGAATTCCTGGCAGAGCCGATAATGCTCATCGCCTCCATATAGGTGCTGCGTCAGCCCGCGGTCCCATTCGGTGTTGGGACTGACATCGGTATCCAGTAAGTACACCGGCACGATGTGGCCGTTGACGCCGTGCACCTGGAAACGCCAGCAGCAAACGTGCACCGGGCGACCTTCCATCGTCAGCGTGACGAGCGGGTCCATGCGTTCGAGCTGCTCGGCCGGTTCCCAGGTCACCGGCTCTTCGGTCTGGTTACCCTCCTCGTCGAGCTTTTGCTCGAAGTATCCCTGGCGATGGAGCAGCGACACGCCCACCATCGAAATACCCAAATCGGCGGCTGAGCGCAACATGTCGCCCGCCAAAACCCCGAGGCCGCCGCTATAGGTCGGTATTGCGGCATCCAGTGCCGCCTCCATCGTGAAATAGCCGACGCTGGGCGGATGCAGCAGCAAAGGACGCCGAGCACTTTCGCCGTTGTTGGGCGCCGGGCGGAGTGAAGGGTTGTCTTTGGTCATATTCTCAGCCACTCCAGTATGGCGCTTTCCCAACCGTGAATATTCCGTCGCTGCGTAAACCTCGGCAACGCGGAGTAGAGGCGGATGTGGTTCGGTCGGTGACTAAGGAGCGACGAGAGAGGGGCGCTCGGAAAACGGGCCGCCGAGGAGACGATCCCGCGGCAAGGACCTAGAATTATAGCGCCCCCGGCGTCAAAAGCCAATCGCCGGAAGCGCCGACTCCTCAGCCTCCGCCGGCCCGCATTGCCGACGAAACACGCGTATAGGAGTGAGGGCCCCGGTCGGGCGCGCTTCGCACAAGTTTGGCGAAGTCAGCAGTCGCACTTGGCGCGAAGCGGACGGTCTCCAGTCCTTGTCACAGCTCCGAAAGTGCCGAATGATCTGTTCACCGGAAGGCTTATAGTTGAAAAGGATAAGTCACAGCCTCATCAAAAAGGGAAACACCGATGCCGCCCCAAGCCGTCAAACCTTTTCCGTTTCCTCCCGGGTATTCCCAGGAACCGAAAAACCTGCTCGTAGCGCAAAGCCTGAAAGACTACGTCAGGATTTTCTTGAGCCGCCGAGCCGAGCGTCCCGGCGGCCGTTTCCACGATGTGGACATCAACGAGCTGATGCGCTTGGCTGAAGATCTCGGCGCCGTGGACAAGTTCGAGATCGCTTACATCCGCAAGCTCATCAACGATCATGCGGACTATTTCCACCGCCCGGCACAGATTAACCGCCTCCGCAAATACGCCGATCGCCACAAGGACCTAAACAAAGCGCGCACGGATGATGACTTCCTCGATGACGTGATCAGCGCGGTTCCGGTGTCGTATTTCCGGAATCAAGAGGGAACGGCGTTTCTGAAGGCGGCCCGGAGTCTGGCCGACGCATTGAGGGCGAGCGATGAATTTCATGCGACGCATGACACCGGCAACCCGGTTCTGGTGAAGGCTGTCAACGATGCGGCCGCGACGTTGAGAACTTTCGTCAAGGACTTGACGTTGAGCGATGTCGACAAGCCGGGGCGGGCGGCTCGCGCGGCTCACTTGCGCAATATGCTGAATCTGCTCGCGAGACCGTTCGGCGCCGTCGAGCACGAATCAAAGTGGTTCCGTCTCAGTAAGAAATGGGTCAATTGGAACCGCGACATTACGGTCTATCCGAAGACCTACAAGAAGCCCAAGAGCATCGCCAAGGTGAAAGAGGAGATCCAACAACGAGACCCCTTCAGAATGGTCGCCGGCGGGCACGCCTTCAATATTGCTTCCTCGATGGGAGGCAAGAAGAAGAAACGAATCGGCGGCCTCGTGACTCTCGACAAGTACGAGCTCGATAGCGGCAAGCAAGTCGAGATCGTCAACCCCGCCGAAGCCGCCAAATACAACCTCAAGGCCGGTCAAGCGAATCGCGTGGTTCGCTCCTCCGCGGGCACGCGCCTGCGCGATTTCACGAAGGCCGTTTCCAAGATGGGCGATAAGGGAATGGCCTTGCCGGTAGCGGGCTCAACCGATGCCCAGAGCATCGGCGGGTTGATCGCGACCGATCTCCACTCGACCGGGCACACGGCGGGTTTCCTGTCGCAGCAGTTGCTCGAACTCCGCGTGCTCGACGCGAGCGCCAAGGAGCATGTTTTCTCGAAAGACGAGAGTGTGGCAAGAGGCAGGGAGGGCCGCTGGATTTGGAAACTGCCCGGGGGCGGGAAGCGTAAGCTTCCGTGGCTTCCCATTGCCGGAGCGCTGGGAGTTTGCGGCGTCGTCGTCGAGGCGGTGCTTAAACTCGATGCGGCTTTCAACTTTCGAAAGACCCAGCCTTTTGTGCCCCGCCAGTGGGCCGAGGACAGCATCGTCGAGTTACGCAAGAAGAGGCAACAGAATGCGTTGTTCGACTACGACCATGTCAGCTTCTATTACGCCGGAGGGGGCGGCGAGGATATAGAGACCGTTCGGCTCAACGGCTGGAAACGCACCAGCGATCCCATCTCGAGCAACGCCGACCTGCTGAAATCATCTCCCGAAATTCTGGATCACTTCGGCTCGGCCTTCTTGCCGGACTCACTGCTGAGGCTGGCGAAGATGAAGGCGCCGGATCCGGCCAACCCCAACGACCCCGACGCGGATAAGACGCTGAAGAACCTAAACAAGCGAAAAGCCTTAGTGCTGGCCGCGAAGGACGCGTTTGCCCGCAAGCTCTTCTTTCAGCACGACGAGATCGAGGTCGGCATTCCGCTGCCACTCAAGAACGGCAAGCCGCAATACCAGCGCTATCAGGACGCACTCGGAGACGTTCAGCGGATGCTGTTGGAGGAAGAGATGCGCACGATTATCGAGGTGCGCTTTACTCCCGATGTCTCGGAGGCGATGATCGGGCCGGGCACCGGCGGCCCGACTTGTTACTTGGAGCTGGCGACTCCCTTGGGAGCGTACTCGCGAAGGCGCATTCGCCAGGTTTTCAGCCGCTTTGACGATTTGCTGCGCGCGGGCTACAACGCCCGGCCGCACTTGGGCAAAAAGACGACGGCGACCTTCGCCGACATGAAGCGTCTCTACGGCGACGTGTGGGCCGACTTCAATGAAGTCCGAAAAACGATGGACCCGAACGGCCGTTTTCTGCCGAAGGAGAACGAGCTGTTACAGAGGATCTTTGTTGAGTAGTAAGCGGCCCGCCCGGTCACAATAGACATAGCCCCGATACGCTTGCTCTCCGGCTGGGGCCCTAAACAATGACGGCCGACAAGGCATCGGTCCGCGACCCCATTCAAGTGGGCATATCCGCCTGTCTCCTGGGCGACGAGGTTCGCTACGACGGGGGCCACAAGCGCCATACCGTCTTAGTGGACATCTTGGGGCCGCAAGTCGAATGGGTTGCCGTCTGTCCCGAAGTTGAAATGGGCCTCGGCGTTCCCCGAGAGCCCCTGCGGCTCGAACACGACGGGAGACACACCCGACTGATTTCCATCGACACGCAAATCGACCACACCGAACGAATGAACCAATGGTCGGCCAAGCGCCTCGGCGAGCTGTCAGAGCGCCGAATTTCCGGCTACATACTCAAGAGCCGTTCACCGAGTTGCGGACCGCGGGGCGTTCCAATTTACACCACGGCGAGAAACGAGACCGAAACAGGCCGCGGGCTTTTCGCGGCGGCTCTTCGGCGCCGCTTCCCGCACCTGCCGATCGAGGAAGAAACCGCTTTTACGGACGCCCCATCCGTCGAGCACTTTCTCAAGCGCGCCCGAGAATATGATCACAAACGAGTGTCTTAAGCCGCCCTACTCATAAGCCAGCGCGTCAATCGCGTCCAGGCCCGCGGCGCGACGCGCGGGGTAAATCGTCCCCAAGATCGAGCCGACCAAGGAGATCACCGTCGCCCAACCGATGTGGCTTTCGAGGAATTCAACCACCACCAAGGGGAAGCGGTTGTGAATGATCGACTGCGCTCCATAGGCGAACGCAATGCCGACCAGTACGCCCACTAAGGTGAGCACGACGGCTTCCTGGAGGAAGATCCGCACAATATAGGAGCGGGAAGCCCCCAGGGCCTTGAGAATGCCGACTTCCCGAGTCCTGTCAAGCACGGCCGTGTACATCGCCAGCAAGACGACGATGAAACCGACAGTAATCGCGATCCCGACGATGACCGCGATGAACTCTCGGGCCATGCCTCTGGTCTCGGCGGCGAAAAGCGAAATAAACTCTTCCATCGAATAGATCGGATTCGACGGCAACTTCCGCTTCAGTTTCTCGATCACCGCTTGGGTCTGTTCCGGGTCTCGGAGTTTGACGTAGATTTGGCTCAGCTTGCCTACATCCCCCGTCAGCTCCTGCATCGTTTCGAGCGGCACGAAGACACGTGACAACTTGCCGGTCTCGGTGATGCCGGTGACGCGAAAATCGCGGTTGAGAACACGTAGAGTGTCGCCGACCGCCAGCTTCTTGTGTTGGGCGTAGGTTTGATCCACGAGAACATCGAAGCGATCCTCGAACGTCCCGCCGTCGATAAAGGTAAGGCCCCCGGCCATGCGCGCGAACTTCTCAATGCGGACGCCGGTGACGGTATTCGCGTCCGACTGCATTTGAACGATAGTGCCGACAACGAGATCCACTTCGGGTAGAGCCTCGATCTCATCCACTAATTCGTCGGACAAGTCGGTCGCCCTACTCATCGCCGACGCACTCGTCGAGGGACGAATCAAGATGTCGGCCCCCACGCCGGCCCGGCGCCGGTTCGACTCCTGAAGCAGGCCTTCCGCCGTGCCCCAGATCAGCAAGATCAAACAGACTTCGACGCCGATCGCGGCGACCGTGAGGAAAGTCCGCATGGGCCGATGGGCCAGGTTTCGCGATACGATGCGGTTCGTCAAGGGAGGATCGATCTCCGAGCGAGCGCACTCGCGCTCATTGAAAACAGCTCGCTCACGCTCTGTGGATATAGCTCGCTCACGCTCAGTGGATATAACCGAGGCTCTTGAGAACCTCGACGTCGCGTTCGCTCATGCGCGTTTCGCCGTCGCTGAGATCGGTGGCCTCGAACCAGCGACGTAGGGACTTCACGCCGGCTTGATAGCGAGAGTCCCCGCGGGTCAAAACGACCGGGCTTTCTTCGAAGGGGTCATTGATCACGTCAAAGAGCGAAAGCGTTTTGACGCGCGGATTCCATACTGATTTCTCATCGCCGAGAGTTTGCCCCACTCGTAGCGGCGTGCGATCGGCATTGACCCACAGACTCGCGATCCAGCGCGGCATCCAACCCTTCTTCCCCGCGAAGGCGATGTAGCGAATGGGGTGCCGCGGGATCGGTTCTTTCGCGGTCATCGCCGAGGCCAAGCTGCGCCCCACAAAGGCGGTCGGCAGATCCTTTTCATGTTGGTCCCCGATCGTGAAATCGAGAAGCGTCGGAGTGACGTCAAGCAACGACACATTGTCATCAATCACCCGCCCGGCCGGGATAACCCCCGGGTAGCGCAGGATCAGCGGAATCGCGACGATCCCTTGCGAAAGCGACCGCCCGTGTCCAACATAGCCATGTTCGCCGAGACTTTCCCCATGGTCGGAGGTCAGCGCGACCAGCGTGGAATCCCGCAACCCCAGCTCGTCGATCTTCCCGAGCAGCTTCCCGACATGGGCGTCGGTATAGGCGATCTCCGAATCGTAGCTTCGAATTCGCTCCGCCATCTCGTCGTCGAGTGGGGCCGGACGGTTATCCGGATGGCCGCTCGGTTCGAGATTCTCAAAGCCCTCACGCAGGTGATAGGGCGAGTGCGGATCGAAGTAATGGACCCACAGAAAAAAGGGCTCCTCGGGGCGATTTTCGAGCCAGTCCATGGCTAGTGGCGTCACATCCTCGGCGTAGCGGCTCGAGTTGAATAACTGATACTTGCGCTTGAGATCCTCGTCGTAGACGTCAAACCAGCGGTCCAAATGGGTGAGCCGCGAAGTCAGCGGCCAAGCGCTAACGAAAGCGGCGTTCGAGTATCCGAACCTTTGCAAGATCTGCGGCAGGAAAAGCCACTTCGAGTCCTCGGCCACCGCATAGCCGTTGACGCGCGCGCCGTGCTCCTGCGGAAAACGGCTGGTGAAAAGCGAGATATGCGAAGGCCCCGTGAGTGGAATAGCGCTGTAGGTCGAGCTGAAACGCGCCCCCTCCTCGGCCAGACGGTCCATGACGGGGCTGGTCTTGAGAGGGTAGCCGTAACTCGAAAGGTGGTCGGCGCGCAGCGTGTCGATCGTGATCAGGAGAACGTTTGGGCGGTCCGCGGGTTGCTCGGCCTTCTCGGCGGCAAGTACCGAGGCGGAAGCGATCAGCAGCGCGGTGAGCCCAACACGGGCGACGATACTCCCGAACATGGTTATAGATTGTACCGTGGCCGACCTGAGCGCGTCCAATCGGGCGATGCGGTCACGGCACGTCGTCAAATAGAACGGCTCGCCAGAGCAGCTGTTGTATTTGTCCCGTGAGCGTGGCGGTCCATCGTCTCGCGCACTCCTTCGCCGGCGGTGAGCATGTCTCTCGGGCGTTCTTTGACATCGGCCCAAGAACTCGGTTTTACTTCCCCTTCTCGTCTTCGGGCCTCGATCGTCCATCCACCCAACAGGAAATCGTTATTCATGTCTGCACTGACTGGTGCTGAATTCAAGGCCGCGCTAAAAGGCAGGTCGCCCAAGTTCGGGCTCTTTATCAACTCCCACAGCACGACCGCTGCGGAGCAGTTCGCTCATTCCGGGTACGACTGGCTGTTGATCGACACGCAGCACGGCCCGATGAACCCCGAAAATCTCTCCACCATGGTCGGAGCTGTCGGCAGCGGCGGCGCCAAGTCGATGGTGCGCGTCGGCGGTTACGCCGATCGCGCCGGCATCCAACAGGCGCTCGACGTCGGAGCCGACGGCGTTCTCATCCCCTACATCAACACCGCCGAGGAAGCGCGTCAGGGCGTGAGCTGCGCCCGCTACCCCACGGTCGGAACGCGCTCGGTCTACTTCCCGCAGCGCAGCATGGACAAGGCCGGACTGCTGGGCTACGCCGGCGCCGCGAACGACAACATCATCGTCGCGCTGCAGGTCGAAACCGCCTCCTGCATCGAGAACATCATCGAGATCGCCGCCGTTCCCAGCGTCGACATTCTATTCCTCGGCCAGAACGACCTGTGCATGTCGATGGGGCTCTTTGAGAAGTACGAGTTCCCCCACATGTACACATCGCCCGAACTCGGCGAAGCCACGGCGAGCCTGGTCGCGGAAGCAGAGAAGAACGACGTGATCCTGGGCCTGTTCTTGTTCGGAACCGACCGCGTCGCCGAGTTCCTGGCCAAGGGCTGCACCTTCATCAGCATCGGGAACGACTTGCACCAAATGCTGACCCAAGCCGGGGCTCACGTCCAAGCGCTTGACGGTATTGCGAAAGACAGCGGTAAGGACTGGACGCGCCGACCGACCGCCTTGTTCTAACGGCTTGGACCCGAGAAAGCCCTCATGGGGACGGCTTGCCGTTTCCTCCCTCAATCGTCACGGCGAGTTCGCGGAGCAGCTCCGCGCCGTCGCCGCGATAGGCACTCCCATGCTGACAGGCCAGCGTCGAGGGTTCGAGACTCGCCAAGCGCTCTAGCGCGGCCGTTGTGTTCGTCGAGTGCGCGTAGTAGTCCATCATTTCGCGCATTGATTCGCTGGCGGTAAGCACTTCCGACTCGGTCACCGCAGGCGGGTTCCCGCCCGGTTGCGTGAAAAGATCCCCGCAGAGCAACGTCTTCGTCGTCATGTCGAACAAGATGCCGCAATCCCAGCCGTGCGGAACGTGCGGCGTGTAGAGCCACTTCATGCGGCGGCCGCCGATCGAAAATTCCTCGCCGTCCCCGAACCCTCGTGGCGGCCGGTCGGCATAGTCATTGAGCGAGGTCAGCACGCCGATCTCCGCCCCAAACGGCGTCGCCCCGGGCGCAACCGCCAGCAAGTTGTTCAGCGCGCCAAACTCGTCGCCTTCAAAGTGTGAACCGCCGATCCAACGCAGCTTCTCGACCGGCATCACCTTCCCAATGGCTTCCAGCGTATTGGGGAATACCTTTCGCCAACCGGTGTGGAAGAGCAGCGGTTCGTCGTCGTCAATCAGGTAGGAATTGAAGGTGAATCCCCCGGGGATTATGTCCAGCGGCGTCGAGATACGATAGATTCCGTCGGCGACTTCGTCAACTTGGGTATTCGTTTCCTTGCTTGCGATCAATGTGGTTTCTCCTTGTCCGCGGGCGGGCCGCCATGGGGACGATCCGCTTCTGATACTCGGAAGTGTAACGACCCGCCTCCCCGTTACACATAAAATATAGTGTTGATGCAAATCGAGCTGAACGATGCCGACCTAAACGGTGTCGAGCTGACCGATGCCGACCTCGCCCGGCGGATCGGTGCCGGCGACGACCGCGATGCCGAGGGCGAGCTCTTCCGTCGAATGTCCCCGCGCGTTCGGCTCTACGGCCTGCGTCACCTCGGAGACGAACACGCCGCGCAGGACCTTGCCCAGCAAGTTCTTATCACGACGCTGGAAGCTCTGCGCGCGGGTCGGTTGCGCGAGCCGGAGAAGCCGGCGTCCTTCGTGTTGGGAACATGCCGCATGACGGTGCTTAACCTGAAGCGCGGCGCACACCGAAAAGAGCGCTTGTTGGCACAGTTCGGGGCGGACTTACCGATGGCCGCGCACCCCCCCGGGCCGCGCCTCGACCAAGAGCAGTTGGCCCGCTGCGTTCAAAATCTGAGGGAGCGCGAACGCACGGTCGTTGTTATGAGTTTCTATGACGAGCAAACGGGCTCGGATGTCGCCGGTTTGCTAGGGGTTTCCGAAGCCAACGTTCGGGTGATTCGGCATCGCGCAATCAAACAGCTGCGCGAGTGCATGGGTGTTTCGGCATGAAGATTGGAAATGAGGACTTACTTGATCGAGGCGTAACCAAGTGACATGCTCTGATCCCATCGACGAAGCGGTCCTCGCCGACTATTGGCTCGGCGCGCTCGCAAGCGCCGAGGAAGAGGTTGTCGAGGAGCATCTGATCGGCTGTGACGAATGCGGGGCGCGGGTTCGCGCGGTGATCGCGCTGGCCGAGGGAGTCCGCGATCTGGCGCGCGCGGGATCTTTGCGATTGGTCGTGAGCGATGCGTTTGTGCGGCGCGCGGCGGAGGAAGGCTTGCGTGTCCGTGAGTGCACCCCGCCCCGCGGCGGCGGCGTGCAGTGCACCGTGACCGCGGAAGACGACCTGCTCATCGCGCGCATGGCCGCCGACTTGAGCGGCGCGAAACGCGTCGATCTTTCCTTATGCAATGAGCGCGGCGTCGAACAGCTCCGCTTGACCCCACATTCCCGTCGAAGCCGGCGCGAGCAGCGTCGTCTACCAGGAATCGATTACATTCGCAAAGGCGATGCCGACCAGCACCATGATCGCGCGTCTGGTCACCGTCGATGACGCCGGCCGCGAGCATCTCCTCGGCGAATACACCTTCAACCACACCCGGTCTCGACCCGGCACCGGCACTTCGCCGCTCTGACCCAAGAGCCTTCTTCGGGGAAGGGGTGACGTGGCAAGTCGGCGGCTGCCGGCAGCGTAGGTTAACCCTGGCCGACTAGGGCGGATCTAGCCGCACTTCCCGGCCTTCAAGAGCGTTGAATGAAGAGAGCGACACTTGCCCTGGATTGCCTACCACAGAGCCAAGTGCGCCGGAGATTCGACCTAAGCCCCTCTGATGGAACAAGTTAAAAGGAGAGATAGCGGATTACTCATGCGAACCGGATATCCCGACAGTAATCTGCGCCCGAGTGCTATGTAGTTCGTTTTGGGGGCTTAGTCCCGCTCGCGGCCGAGAACTGGGCTTGCCCCCTGGGGTGAGACAAATAGTTTAGACACAGTTGACCGTTCGCTGGTTTTTGATTGCCGGCGGCGGCCCTTTGCTGCATAATGGCTCCCGGTTGGTGAAGCGGAGGCGGGCTCTGCGGGAGCGCAACCCGCCAAGGAATAGCCAACTGGAAACTCATCGAGACGATGGGGCGGGGCGTAGAGTTGCACAGTTCTGCGTCCCGCATCTGCTCAGCCGGCCCTATCGGATCGAAAGATTTCCCCATGCCTCAGAAAACTTCTCCCGCTGCTGCCGCCGAAACCGCCGGTTGGGCGTCCAAGTTCTGCTCGAACTCCACCGGCGGACAATAGCCCAGCGCCGAATGCAAGCGCTTTTCGTTGTACACCTGCTCGAGAAAACGCCCGATCGAGGCGCGCGCCTCGGCCAGATCGCGGTACTCGGAGCGGTAGACCTCTTCGTACTTCAGCGTCTTCATGAAAGATTCCGCTTTGGCATTGTCGTAGGGGTTCGCTTTGCGGCTCATGCTGGGGGTGATTCCGTGCTGCTTCAACAATTCTACATAGCCGTTGGCGGCGTACTGTACTCCGCGGTCGGAGTGATGCACCAGCCCTGCAGCGGGACGCCGCTGATCCAGCGCCATCCGCAACGCGGCGATCGTCAGCTTCCCTTCCAGCGTGTCCTCGAGCGCCCAGCCGACCACTCGCCGCGAGTACGCATCCAGAATCACAGCCAGATAAACAAACTCCCAGACCAGCCGGATATAGGTGATATCCGCCACCCAGAGCTGGTCCAGACCGCTCAGGACGGTCTCGCGGGCTAGATTGGGATAGACTCGCAGACCGTGACCCGAGTCGGTGGTCAGCACGAACTTCCGTCGCCGCAGGCACAGCAGGTTGTCTTCCCGCAGAATGCGGTACACCTTCTTGGGATTGATCACCCAGCCGCGCCGCTGCAATTCGGCGGTGATGCGCGGCCGTCCGTAGCTGGGGAACTCCACGGCGATGCGCTGGATGGCGTCGCGCAGTTCCAGGTCCGGATCGGGCCTCTGCTTGTGAGGCGGCAAACGGTAGAAGGTCGCGCGCGACAGCTCCGTGAGCCGGCACATCCGTTGGATCGTCATCGGCGGTTTCTCCCGGACTTGTTGGAGGATCTGTTGGCCGACAGCGGCTTTCCAGCCGATGCCTGCAGCTTCCGCTGTTGTTCGATGCGCTGCAAGCACCCCTTTAAAAAATCGATCTCCATGGTCTGTTGGCCGACCTTGCGCTCCAGCTCTGCCGTGCGTGTTTCCTCCCAGCGGCGCTTGCCCTCGCCGGGGAAGGCGTTGGCGGGGCCTTGGCGGAACTCTCGCCGCCAACGGTGCAGCAGGTTGGGATTGACCTCAAAGGCCCGGCTGACCTCGGCTGCCGAGGCGCCCTGTTCCAGCCGTTCCACTGCCGACAACTTGAACTCTGGCGTGAATCTCCGTCGAGACAAACTCATCACTCATCCTCCGTTCAATGGATTTTGAGTCTAAACTCGTTGTCTCACTTTTGGGGGCAAGTCCAGACTCCACGAGAGGGGCGATCTTGCTCTTGACCCGCTCGTGCTCGGGATGAGGCAGGTAAGCGTCCCGCGCCTCAGGGCTGTCGAATGTCATGACGAACCCATGCGTGTAGCCCTGATTCAGACCTTCCGGGCTCGAATAGGGCCCTCCCATGAACTCAGCAATCCCAGGAATCAAATCCTTGAGGCCGGCCAAGCTCTGAAAAGCCTCCTCGATCAGCGCATCGGTTGTCGTTGGCTTGAACCTGAAAAGAACAATATGCTTGATAGCCGTCATGTGCCCTCCCGAAAGAGCTGTGCCTCGTACCAATGCTGTGTCGTCGAGTCGCGCTAACCCGACGAAATCTGCATAGACTTGAACTTGCGAACTTGCTCGGTGATTGCGACCTCGGTCGGCAACCTCTCCATACTGCTCGCGCCAAAAAACCCGACCACTCCTTCCGTTTGCTCCAAGACGTACTGCGCGTCGTCGGGCTCGCTGATCGGGCCGCCGTGACAGATGACTAACACGTCGTCCCGCTCGGCCTTGGCGGCGTCGTGGATTTCTTGGACATCACCAGCCGCCTGCTCGAGCGTCTTTGCCGTCTTGGCGCCTATGCTTCCCTTGGTGGTCAGTCCCATATGGGCCACGATCACGTCGGCCCCCGCCAGAGTCATCGCCTTCGCCTCTGCGGGGTTGAACACGTACGGAGTAGTGAGTAGGTCGAGTTCATGCGCGAGTGCAATCATCTCCACTTCTTTTGAGTAGCTCATCGCGGTCTCTTCGAGGTTTTGGCGAAACAGACCGTCGATCAGCCCAACAGTCGGGAAGTTCTGCACGCCCGAGAACCCCAACGACTTCAAGTCCCGTAGGAATACATGCATTAGACGAAACGGATCTGTGCCGCAAACTCCGGCCAGGACCGGTGTGTTTCTCACCACCGGAAGAACCTCTCTAGCCATATCGACGACGATGGCGTTGGCATCCCCGTAGGGAAGCAGACCCGACAAGGAGCCGTGGCCCGCCATGCGAAAGCGCCCCGAGTTGTAGATCACAATCAAATCGGCGCCGCCCGCCTGAGCGCACTTGCCCGAGATACCGATCCCTGCTCCCGCTCCTATGATCGGCCTGCCCCGAGCAATCCGGTCTTTGAAATGAGACAGAATCTCGGTTCTAGAACGGCTCATCACTTCTTAATCCTCATCATTTCCATCAATCCCTCAGCCATCGCCCGGGCAAAGCTGCGGTCGTTGATGTTGGCATCGATTTCGTAAACCGGGATGTTGTTTCGCAACTGAGTTTTGATTGCATCGAACAACGCCCTGTCCGCCTCCGGCGAGTGGAACGGTCCTCCCGGTGCCGAAACCACGGCGAGTCCGCGCAACGGCAGATAAACCGCGACCGCACCCTGGGAAAGATTGAGTTTCTCAGCAAGAATGCGGCCCAGTTCCTTGTTCTCCTCCATTGTCGTCCGCATCAGTGTGACGCTGGGATTGTGACGATAGAGCAGCCGCTCCTTGAACTTCGCAGGAACGGGTGCCCAGAAGTTGACCATATCGAGACAACCAGGTGCAATCACGGCAGGGGTGCCACTTCGAGCCGCCGCCTCCAAGCGGTTCTCCCCCGCGGAAAGCACCCCGCCGACCAGTTCATCCGCCCATTCGGTTGTGGTCACGTCAAGCACGCCGTTCGCAAGTCCCGCTTCGATCAGGCTTTCCATCGCTCGCCCGCCCGCACCCGTCGCATGAAAGACCAGGACCTCGTATCCGGCCTTTTCCAAGACCTCCCGAGCGGCTTCCACGCACGTGGTCGTGTTGCCGAACATCGATGCACAGACGATCGGTTTGTCCTCTCCCTCCGGCAACTTCGCTTCGACCATCCCGCAGACAGCGCCGGCAGCTTGGGCGAAGACCTGTCGGCTGATTCGGTTCAGACCGCTGATATCGACGACGGCCGGAATCATTACAATGTCCTTGACTCCGACGAATTGCTTGACATCACCCGCGGCGAGAGTCGAGATCATCACCTTCGGCACCCCCAATGGGAGAGCCCGCATCGCCGCCGTAGCGATCGTCGTCCCCGCGCTGCCGCCCATGCCGATGACTGCTTGGAAGCGCCCCCGATCGTAGAGGTGCTTGGCCAGTTCCTCAGCACCCAGAGTCATCGCCGCGACGGCCTTTCCGCGATCGCCCTATGCGCCAAGAGCCGCCACTTCCTCCTGTGCCGCGGCAGCGACCTCGGACCGAAGTATATCGGGCACAAAAGGAGCCTCCCCCAGTACTCCCACGTCCATCACTACGACGGCGTTGCCTCGCTGTTCAATCTGCTCCTTGAGAAAGGCGGTTTCCGCGCCCTTGGTGTCGAGAGTGCCGACGATTAGGACTGTGAAACTCATTGAACGTCACACCGGCTGGGCCTACGGAAGCATCAGGCGCTTGCTATCCACGCCAATGTACCGGTTGCTTGTGAGGGTATCAAACGGCTGGTGCAGTTGCCGCTCGTCAAGCGAAGGCCGGAAGCCGGTCGATGTCGGAAACAATACGACGCGCTGGTTATCTTGATCCGGCGGCGCTGCGGCGATCGCGCAGGGGGAGCGACTCTACCGCACGCGCTGTGTGGGCTGTCACAAGTCCCAGGGCGGCAGCGGTCCGAATGTATTCAGGATCAAACTCAGTCCCGGGCAGTTCTTTGGCACAGTGGCGAATGGGCGCAAGGGCACCGCAATGCCCGCGTTCGGTAAGCTGCTCTCGCGCGACGAGATCTGGCAGATTCACGTCTTGCTCGTGTCTCGCGACGGCCTTTGAGACGGTAGCTTCCGCCTCGTCACGGCCGCCAACGTGCGCCCGAAGCGCAATACTCGACACAGCTTGAACCGCGAGTTAGTCAACAGGCAATCGGCAACGGCAGTGTTAGCTGGCGAGAACAATCGATGTCACTCGCTATCGGTCCCGACGCTCGCCGGCCGCCTGAGAGAACTCGTTTTCGGCCTTTGCGGCGACCCGGTCGCCGCGGATCTGACGGCTGATTGCTCGACAGGAAATCATTTCTCAACATCTATCCGACGGTGACTCCCAACATTCTAGCGCGGGCAGGCAGTACGGAGGCCTCCACCGCGTGAAGCATCCGTTTACCCACATGGCACTAGATCCTCCCTGACAGCGAAGTCTTGATCCAGGCCTCTGGATCAACCCATTAGCGGCCTAGTGGACTGTCCTAGAGTAACCTTCCTTATGGGCGAGACGTCCTTTAAATATGCCCTTTGAAGGTAACCCTGTTTTGCTCAAGAAACGCGAACGGCGCGATCTCAACGACATCGCAAAGCGGCGGATAGCGCTCGTGATTGAGATCAGGGGGGACGAAAGGTTCTCCTCCGATCCCCGAAAATGCTCTTCACCACTTAGCTCCCGCGTCCTTCGAAAAAAAGAACAAGCGTGCCTTACCCTGCGTCCCCAAAAGGGCAAGGCACTCGAAGAACCTATACGCCTCGAGGCCCCAGCCCATCCAAACGATCCAGCAACTCCGCAACGTAGCTGTTGACCAGGGGCCGCCCGTTGGGCGAACGACACAACGTCGCCAAGGCAACGACGCTGCCCACGAGCGATTCCGCGATTTGGGTGTCCGACGAACTCGCGGTTAACAACCCCTTTTCGCGGGTGTTGCGCAGAGCCGTCTCAAAGAAGCCTCTGATTTCCGCGAACATCCGTGCGATCGCGTCGTTGACGACCAGTGCTTCCGAGGCCTTCGATGTCGCCGTATTGCACATCAAACATCCGGAGAACGACAGTGGATTCTCCAGGACACGGTTGTAGTTTGCAAAGTAGCGTTTTATGTCGTCGATGTCGGTAGTTGGTTTATCGAAGAAGCGCCCAAAGTTCACCTTCACTACGTTCTTGATGTACAGTCTCAGGCTCCGCTCGAACAGCGCTTCCCTGCTTCCGAATACGCCGTAGAGTCCGGATCTTTGTACGCCGGTCGCCGCGACCAAGTCGCTGACGGAGGTGTGTTCGACGCCTCTTTCCCAGAACGTGTACATCGCTTTTTCCAGGACGTCATCGGGGTCGAATTCCAGTTTTCGAGGCACGGGGTCCTATCTTAATTCAAGATCTCATCAGGTTAGGCGGCTTGACCATCGCCGGCACCGGCGCTCGTCGACGGCATGCTCTTGTGGTGAAGGCGATGCGCGACGAAGAGAAGCGTCAACACCACCACCGGAAAAAGAATGAAAGTCGCGGCCGTCGAATCGTAACCGTCCAGGATCAACCCCACGACCCGTCCGACAACGATAGCGATCATAAAGAAAACGGCCGGCCGCGCGTGGCCAATCTGGTAAGTTACCGCGGCGATCATGACCGATACGCCGATAGCCGTTATCGCGCCCCCAAAAAGCGCTCTTACGTGCGACAGTCCGACCACGCTGTCCGACGTAATGAGTAACCCTTCCATCACTCCCTTTGGGTCGAACATCAGCCTCAACCCTGTAATCAACAGAAATGCCGCGACCAAAGCCAGTAGTACCCGAGCAACGTTTTTCATAGCTTCTCCCCGTGTAGTTGAATATTTTAGGAATGATCGTTCCTGGAATGATTGTTCCAGTATATATCATTGCGGTCAAATGTCAACGCGGGGCCCGTTCCGCCTCGAGCGACAACAGTCGCGCCCACAAATCGTCCAACCGTTCTTGAGGATCTTGGTGGAGTTCCCGTTTCGCGCTCTTGAGCAACATCCGCACGCGTTCAAGCTGCCGTCGATGAAACACCGCTTCCTCGACCATCGAGAGACAACAATCCGCCATTTCCAGGTTTTGATCGACGGTTAGGTGTGTCGCGTGAAATAGCTCTTCATACCGCTCCCGTTTGGCTGCCGTGCCCTGTTGTGTTTTTCGACATGGCACGCAACGCACGCAATCGGACTCAAGCGGAAAGCCGAGCTCTTCGTACCAAAATCGTTGTTCCTCGGCAAAGAAGATAAACGCCTTGCCGCAATCACGGCATTCCCGCTTCACGTCGAAATAGTGCGTAACCGGAATGGTCGCGGGAGCTTGCAGGGATAGGTTCGCCGCGATCGCCGTGTTTCGGATACGACGTTCCTTGGGCGAGTGCCAATGAAGAAAGACATCGCCACTGTAATCGCTAGCGGGATTGAGCCCCGTAACCCGCGGCCGCCGGCCGTACCGCGGATGCGTTACGTGCTGTGCATATTCATCGGCGCGTGGTGCCATGGCATTCGTAACAGCTAACACTGTGCCGGCAGCCCGCGGGCTGCCGGGCCGGGCTCATGCGGGCTTGCCCAATCCGGCGATCGCAAGACTCTTCCCCCGGATGAAGACGCCCGTCGTCGACCAACGCCGACGCGCGGCGCGGTCTTCCTCCGCGCAATTGGACCACGCCGCCTCCGAATGACCTTCGATGAGAATCGTCCAATCAGGAATCCGATTTCGGCAATCGGCATGTGTCGGATTTCCCGACCATATGCGGTGTACAACGCCCCCCACTCGCGTTAGAATGTCGATGTTATGGTACATCCTACCGCGGCCGGCGTTCGACGCATGCCAATGAACCGAACGCATTTCATCCTGGGATACGTTCTGACCATCTTTGTCTTCGTCGGTTGCTCGTCGGGCGAAATAGAACCGGCCCCCGAATCGGAACAGCCGAATCCCGGCACGGCGACGCTTGCGGAGTCTCTAACTTTCCGCGCCTCCTTCGACAACGGTCCGAACGCGGACTTCGGCTCCGGTGACCTCTCGATCTACTCGGCTGCTTCCTTCAAGGACACAAATGAGGCCGAGCCGGGGATCAGCGTGCCCGACGTGGAAATCGTGTCCGAGGCGGGCCGGTTCGGTGACGCACTCCGGTTCGGCGCGAAGAACACCCAAGCTCTTTTCTGCAAGGCCAAGGACAACGTAGCCTATTCCGGCGCCGACACCGCCGGCACGGTGTCGTTTTGGTTGAGCCTCGACCCAGCCGTTGATCTGGAACCGGGCTACTGTGATCCGATCCAGGTGACCGACGCCGCTTACAACGACTCAGCGGTGTGGGTGGACTTCACCGACAAGAATCCGCGCCAGTTTCGGCTGGGCGTGTTCGGCGACCTTGAATCGTGGAATCCGGAAAAACTCGGCCCGGACAAGAACCCCGACTTTGAAGAACGCCTTGTCGTGGTTGATCGGCCGCCATTCAGGGGCGGTCAGTGGAACCACGTCGTGGTCACATACGCGGGCCTGAACTCGCCTGCCGGCGGGACCGCCCAACTTTACTTGGACGGCGAACTGCAAGGTATAGCGGCCGGCATCAAAGAGGCTTTCAACTGGGACGTCGAGGAGACCTCCCTTCGCCTGGGTGTCAACTATGTCGGACTCTTCGACGATCTTGCCGTCTTCCACCGTGCGTTGACGGCGGACGAGGTCGCGGCGCTTCACGGACTCGTCGATGGGGTCGCGTCCCTGCGGCGGTAAACATAGATTCGCTCCATCACGAAGCTCACTCTCGCGCGGGAACCGCGTGGGGTTTCTCGCATCGGCGCCTCGCCACACGCTGAGAAATGCGGGCTAACCCAGGGTTAGGCCTCGAAGTCGAACGCGATCACCGACTCCACCAGCGGGGCGATGATGCCCTTGACGCGCTCGTGCTCGGGATGAGGCAGATAGACGTCCCGCGCCTCGGCGCTGTCGAACGTCCTGATGAAGCCGTGGGTGTAGCCCTGGTTGAGGCCTTCGGGACTCGAATAGGGTCCGCCGATGAACCTGTCCATTCCCGGAATGAGTTCCTTGAGGCCGGCCAGGTTCTGAAATGCGTCGTCGATCTCCGCCTCGGTCGTTGGTTTGAATTTGACCAGAACAACGTCCTGAATCACCATATTGGGTCCTCCGAAAATTCTTGTGCGATCTCCTCGGCGCCGAGCCCTACCCGGCGAACGCTTTTCAGCGTACCGTGTCGTTACTCAAGGGGTTCGGCCGGACGGGTTCGGTGACAAATGTTACACCGATCACCCAGGCGATCCGGGAGCGGAAAGCGATATTCGGTCACTCAGAATGCGGGACCAGAGCTTCACGAAGAAACTCGATGACCTTCTCCAACTCCGCGTCGCCGTAGGTTCCAATGGCGTTACCGTGGGACCACGAACTTGCCGGCCCGCTATCCTCCGGGGCTTTCGCGAACGTTCGCAACACCGGCAGCTCCGTGCTCAGGTCGTACCAGCGGGGAACTCCCGCTTTCGATGTCGCCGCGATGCCGACGAAGGGCTCTTCGCCGGCGGGTCGGACAGTTCGCACCTTGTCGGACCTGAGACCGCGCAACTCGGCGGCGCTCTCCGGCGGCACGGCCTTGAGGGGTGAAGCGACCGCCAAGCCGAGTCCGTCGAAGTCATGGCAGGAGCCGCAGGGCGCTATGCGGCCGGCATCGAAGAAAAGCTGTCTCCCCGAGTGCGTGAGCCAGGACCGATTGGGGTCCAACTCGGCGCGCTTGGAGGCCTTGCTCTTTTGGAGAGCGACGACGTATTCGATCACCGACGCCAGGTCCGCGGCCGATAACGTTTCCTTCCAGCCCGCCATGCTGGTGTCGGGAATGCCCTCGCGAACAATGCGGTTGACTTGTTCGGGCGAAAGCGCTTTTCCGGCCACCGCGGGAGCGGCCCCAGCGGAGCCCTTGGCACCGTGGCAGTAGACGTTGGCGCAGTTTTGAGCGTAGACGCCGGAGCCCACCCCCCAGATACCCTGAGCGAGCAGCGGCGCCTCGGCCAAGATCATCAACAAGATTGCCGGGAGCAACCGGGCGGTCCAATGCCGCGGAGAATTCATTGCCCCTCCCGCTCAGGAAGAGCGAAAACAAACAGAGCGCCCCCGGTCCTCGCCAACTCGGGGAAGAACGACCGCGAGCCTCCGCCCATTGATCCCCAACCGCTGGGAGTCGCGATGTATTGGCGTCCGTCGACTTCATAGGAAACCGAGGAACCGCGATGTCCGGAACCCGTTCGAAAGGCCCAAAGCTTCTCGCCGGTTTCGGCATCGAGCGCGAAGAACTCGCCTTCCCCGTCACCGGCGAAAACCAGCCCGCCCGACGTCGACAACACCGACGAGAGGATGACGTACTTGTACGGATACTCCCACTTCTTCTCGCCGCTTACCGCGTCGAAGGCGGCGATGCCCGAGGGGTGCTCTTCGCCCGCCGGCGCGTGCACGAGTTGCCAAAATCCCCCTGTGTAGGGTCGGCCTTGCCGCGGCGGCTGCGACCGCACGTACATGTTGCTGCAGAATCGAAGCAGCGGCATGTAGACCAGGCCGGTGTCGGGAGAAAAGGCCGCCTGGTTCCAGCTTTTCGCCCCGCTAATGCTCGGGCACACATTGGTCTCTTCGCCCGGCGTCGGCTCCTTGCGGCCGACCAACTTGCCGTCTTCAGTGATGCCGCTCACCCAGGTGATGTCTTCGACCATGCGCCAAACGCCGAGGAACTCCCCGTTCGTGCGGTCGAGCACCCAGACGTAGCCGGTCTTGGTCGGGTGCACGAGCAGCTTGCGCATTTTCCCACGTACCGGCAAGTCAACCAGAATACACTCGTACGCGGAGTCGTAGTCCCACATATCGTGCGGCACCTCTTGGTAGTGCCAGCGGAGCTTTCCGGTGTCCGGGTCAAGGGCGATGATGCTCGCCGTGTAGAGGTTATCCCCCTCGCGCGCCGCCCCGTCGAGATCGGGGGCGGCGTTGCCGGTGCCCCAGTAGATCAGGTCGAGATCAGGATCGTAGGAGCCGGTCATCCAGGGAGCCCCACCGCCGAATCTCCAGGAGTCTCCGGCCCAGGTTTCGTTGCCGGGCTCGCCCGGAGCCGGCGTAATGTAGAATCGCCAGGCGAAGCGGCCCGTCTTGGCGTGGAAAGCCGTCAAGCTGCCGCGATGCGCGAAGTCGCCGCCGGTGCCGCCGACCACGACGAGATCTTTCACCAGTAGCGGCGCGGCGCTGATGCCGCAACCGCACTGTGCCGGATCCTGCACCCTGGTTCGCCAAACCTCACGGCCCGTTTTCTGATCGACGGCCAAAACGCTGTTGTCTACCGTGCCCAGAAAGACCAGCCCGTGTCCCACCGCGACGCCTCGATTTTGCCGGAAGTAAGCGGCGTCGAAGGGATGGCTCGAATCGTATTCGTACTTCCAGATAATTTCTCCCGAGGCCGCGTCGAGCGCGTAGATCAAGTTGGTTCCCGTGGAAACGTACATCACGCCGTCCACGACGATCGGGGTTGATTGTAAGCCGCTCTCGTAGTCGCCGGTTTGGAAGGCCCATATCGGTACGATTTGCCTGACGTTCGTCGTGTTGATTTCATCCAGCCGGCTGTGGCGCCAGGCGCTGTAATCGCCGCCGTAGGTCGGCCAGTCGGCGTCGGTTCCCTGCCCGCGCATTTCCGCGGAGCCAAGTAGAAACAGAAACAACAAGCTCGAAAGAGAAATGAATCTCAACGGACAGCCTCCCAATTCCGCCGGCGCTGTTTTGTCCGCCGGCAAAGGGTCGAACCCGAAATTGTACCGCCGTCGCCATAAGGCGCGGGGAGACGCCTTTGTCGTGGCGGCCCGACGCCCCAAAGTCCGGCGAACAGCGCAGGCCCGCCGGAGACCCCAAGACGCGCTGCTACGATCGTAGGGTCGGTGGACGCTTGATCATGCCGAGCGATGGTTTTATCGAGGGGGTTGTGGGCGACGCTCTGCGCGCGGCGGAGACGCGGCTTGCCGATCGGGGCGTACCCTCTCCGCGTTTGACGGCCGAGGTATTGCTGGCCCACGTGCTGCGGGTCGACAAGGCGTTTCTCTACGCCCATCCCGAGGAGGAGCTGAGCGCGGCCCTGGGGCAGCGTTTAGCGGAATGGGTCGAGCGCCGTTGCGAAGGCGTTCCGACGCAATATCTGACGGGAGTGCAAGAGTTCTTCGGCCTGGAATTCGAGGTTACGCCCGATGTGTTGATCCCGCGTCCGGAAACCGAGCACCTGGTCGAGGAGGTTCTCGCGCACGCGGGTCCCGGCGACCGAATCGTCGATGTAGGCACGGGATCGGGCGCGATCGCGATCAGCATCAAGAAGAAACAGCCGGCGGCGTCGGTCGCGGCCTCGGATGTGTCGCCCGCGGCATTGCGGGTTGCCGCGCGGAACGCCCGAAGACATGGCGTCTCGATCGACTTTTTCGCCGGAGATTTGGCCGCGGCGCTGCGGCCCGCGAGCGTGGACCTGCTCATTTCCAATCCTCCCTATGTGCCGCTCGCCGATCTGCCGGGCCTCCAGCGCGAGCTGCGCGCCGAGCCCCCCACGGCGCTCTTCGGAGGCGAGGACGGCTTGGAAGCCTACCGCCGTCTGGTCCCCGAAGCGGCCGCCGTCCTGCGCCCCGGCGGGCGTCTATTGTTGGAACTCGGCTACCACATCCGCCCCGCCGTCGAGGCCATGTTGCCCGACGCCGATTGGGAACCCCCCGAAGTGAAACCCGACCTGGCCGGACTGGATCGGGTCTTGACGGCGCGAAGGCGATAAGGCCGCCGCCCAAGGTTGTGCGCGATTGTTGGCTTTTCTCGACGAGGGTCCACGTCCACGCCAGCATGAGAATGTTAACTCGACACTACGCTGTCAGGGAGGATCTAGTACTCAGACCACGTGAAAAGACACCTTTCCCGACCTTGTTGAGAAGGCTTCGATCCGCCCATTTCGGAGGAAACCACTGCCAACCAGAGCTGCATCGCCACGCGATGCGGTCGCGGCACTAGTGCCATGTGGGTAAACGGATGCTTCACGCGGTGGAGGCCTCCGTACTGCCTGCCCACGCTAGAATGTTGGGAGTCACCGTCGGATAGATGTTGAGAAATGATTTCCTGTCGAGCAATCAGCCGTCAGATCCGCGGCGACCAGGTCGCCGCAAAGGCCGAAAACGAGTTCTCTTAGGACGGTCGGCGAGCGTCGGGACCGATAGCGAGTGACATCGATTGTTCTCGCCGGCTAACCGCGAAACGCTACAATTGGCCTGTCGTGGTCGGCCACACCGTCAGCCATCACAAGCTGCTCGCAAGGCTCGGCGAGGCCGGAACGGGCGAGGTCTTCAAGGCTGAGGATGCGCGAGTCCCACGGGTCGTTGCACTCAAGTTCTTGCTCTCCGGGGACCTGGACGACAAAAAAAGGAAACGCCGCGTTCACGCCTTGGTTTTGGTTCCGACCGTCCCGGGGACGCCTCGGCTGCCTTGTCGCCGCCGTCCGCATCGCGTCTCCGGTAGGCGGCGGACACCCTGAACGAGGAGGTTCGACACTGTGTTGCGGTTCGACTCAATCGGACATGTCTTAGGGCAGTTCCTCTTGTTTCTGGCGGTGGCGCTGACGGCGCCGATTCTGTATGGATTGTTGACATCATCCGGACCGCTTCGGCCGTTCCTGATCTCGTTGTTCATCTGCGCATCGGCCGGCGGTCTTTTGACTTTTCTGCTGCCCCGTCCCAGTCGCGAACCTCGTCAGCGCGAAGCGCTTTTTTTGGTAACAGCCACTTGGGCTTCGGTGCCTCTCTTAGGCGGCCTCCCGTTCTACCTTTCGCCTGAGTTTCCGAGCTTTACAGACGCATTCTTCGAGGCCGCTTCGGGGTTTTCAGCGTCAGGCGCTACCGTCCTCAATGACGTCGAGCGCCTCGGAAAGCCGATTCTGTTCTGGCGTTGCCTCACCCACTGGATAGGCGGGATGGGAATCATATTACTCGGGGTGGCCGTCCTACCTCTCGTCGGCCACGGCGGCACAAGCCTTTACCGAGCTGAGTTCTCTGGCGCGATCTCAGAGAAATTGAAGCCGCGGATTACCGAGACAGCATTGGCGCTGTGGAAAGTGTACTTGGGGCTTTCGCTCGCTTCGTACATCGCCCTGCGCTGGGCCGGAATGGGTAACTTCGATGCGCTGTGCCACACGTTCTCAGTCTTGGGCACCGGCGGGTTCTCGAGCCGCGGCGCCAGCGTCGCGAGCTTTCAGAACCCAGCTGTGGAATACGTGATTATCACTTTCATGTTCTTAGGCGGAATCAGCATGATTCTGCACTACCGGCTTTGGCTGGAGCAAAGCCCTCTCGCGGTCCTGAAGGATGCCCAGCTTAGGGCGTACGTCAGCATCCTTCTCATCGCCGGCGTCGTCGCCACGGTTTTGCTCCGTTTTCACAACGGCTATGCCTGGGAGCCCGCGCTCCGCGCCGGTTTCTTTCAAGTCACATCGATTATGACCACGACGGGACTTGTGACGGACGACTTTGAGCTGTGGCATCCACTCGGGCAAATGCTGCTTCTAGGTTTGATGTTCGTCGGCGGCTGTACGGGCTCTACGTCGGGCGGTCTCAAGGTTGCGCGTCTGTTGCTGCTCATCAAGGTGGTCGACCGAGAATTCAAGCGTATGGTGAATCGGCGCGGCGTGTTTGCGGTTCGTCTAGGATCGCGCGTCATCCCGGAGTCGACGGTTCAGAGCTTGCTGATCCTGGTTTACATTGCCGCCGCCGTCATTTTGTCGGCGTCTCTGTTGCTGGCCTCAATGGGTGTGGATGTCTTGACGTCGCTCACCGCGGCTATTGCCGCGGTATTCAACATCGGCCCCGCGTTTGGAGGAGTTGGGCCGTTCGACAACTACGGCTGGCTGCCTGCCGGAGCCAAATGGGTCTTGAGTGTTTGTATGATTGCCGGTCGCCTCGAGTTCTACTCCGCGCTCGTTCTGCTGACGCCTTGGTTCTGGCGCAAGTAGGGGGTCGGCCGGCGTGCAGGTTCATTCCGGCGGCGCCGAGCACCCTAGGTGCGTCGCCGCGCGCGAGGAGCACGAGAAGCTTCCACGCAACACGAGGCAAAGCGCAACCTCGGCCCCACCTATTGAGTCTCGCAAAATAAAGTGACACCTTTTTGGGGTACGTACGTCTTTGTATGTATGGGAAATACAAAAGGCGTACGGCGGGATTTCGAGGCCCTGGAGAAGCGCCGTTTCAAAGCGATCCGGTTGGTCGAGCAAGGCTGTAGTCAGTCCGAGACAGCGAGGCGATTGAAGGTCGCGCGGCAAAGCGTCAGCGAGTGGCTGCGACGATACCGGCGTGACGGCGAAGCCGGGTTGCGCCAGGCCGGCCGCGCCGGCCGTAAGCCGCTGTTGGACGCCGCGCAGCTCGAACGCCTCGAGGCGTTGCTGCTGGAAGGCCCCGAGGCGCACGGCTTCCCGACGCCGCTGTGGAGCTGTCCGCGGGTCGCTCGTCTGATCGGAGACGAGTTCGGCGTGCGCTATCACGAGGGCCATGTCTGGAAGATCCCGCGGGCGCTCGGTTGGAGCCCGCAACGGCCCGTCGGCAAAGCGCGGGAGCGCAACGAAGAGGCCATCCGCGGCTGGCAGCGCAAGACTTGGCCGGCCATTAAAAAAAAGCCCGCAAAGAAGAACGTACGATCGTCTTCATCGACGAAAGCGGATTGAGTCAGAAGCCGCATCGTTGCCGCACCTGGGCGCCGCGCGGCGAGACACCGGTGTTGGAGTTCAACTTCAACTGGGACAAGCTGTCGGTGTCGGCCGGGCTGACGTTGCGCAACTTTTACTTCCGGCTCTATCCCGGCGCGATCGGCGAGTTGGAGGTCATCGACTTCCTGAAGGCTTTGCTGCGCCACATCGACGGCCCACTGCTGATCGTCTGGGACCGGCTGCCGGCGCACCGCAGCCGCCTGGTGCGGGAGTTCATCGAGCTCTCCGAGGATCACATCGCAACGGAGTACTTGCCGCCCTATGCGCCGGAGTTGAACCCGGTGGAATACATTTGGGCGTACTGGAAGCAGCACGAGTTGCCCAACGTCTGCCCGAAGGACTACTGGGAACTCGACGAGCGCGCCCGCAAAGCGCTGCGGCGAATGCGCCGCAAACCGCGCTTGATTACCGCTTTCTGGAAACAGTCTTCTCTTTGTCTCGATTGACAGTATATTATGCGAGACTCAGTAAGCCGGACGGCGGGACCCTTCGCCGGCAAGCCTGCAAACCTCACGTTTGTTGCTCGACTATGGGCCCGAAAGTGCCGGTCCCACCTCCTGTCCATTCATCGGCCCTTGCAACCCAGTTTGCCGGGGCATGGGACAATCGTCGTTTGTGGGTATAGCCGCTGACATTGTTCTCATTGTGGTCGCCGCACTGCTGGGAGGGCTCCTGGCACAGCGCCTGGGGCAACCGCTGCTGGTCGGCTACATCCTGGCCGGGGTGATCGTGGGACCTCATACCGCCGGCCCCACGGTCGTCGAGATCGACGACATCGAGCTGTTGGCGGAAATCGGGGTGGCCCTGTTGCTCTTTGCGCTCGGCCTGGAAGTTTCTTTTCGCGACCTGCGGCCGGTGCGGCGCGTGGCGCTCATCGGCGGGCCGATTCAAATTCTGCTGACTGTAGCTTTCGGATATGGCGTCGGCCGCACGGTGCTTGGCTGGGACCACGAGCCCGCGCTTTGGCTGGGAGCCATGTTTTCGCTTTCGAGCACGATGGTCGTGATCAAGATTCTGACGGCGCAGGGGGCCACGCGCAGGCTGAGCAGCCGCCTGATGATCGGGATCCTGGTGGTTCAAGATCTGGCGGTGGCACCGCTGCTCATTCTCTTGCCCAAGCTTGGGGACCTGCAAAACGCTCTGCCCGCGCTCGCACAAGCGGTGTTCCAAGGTGCGCTGTTTTTAGGTGCGATGGTTTTTCTAGGGACAAGGCTCATTCCGGCGCTTCTTAGAAAAGTCGCCGGTTTGAATTCCCGGGAGCTTTTCCTGGTGACGATCGTCGCCCTGGGCGTCGGGGTCGGCTATGGAACTTATCTCTTCGGGCTTTCGTTCGCGCTAGGTGCGTTCGTGGCAGGCATGGTACTGAGCGAATCGGAGTTCAGTCATCAAGCTCTGAGCGACATCGTGCCCCTGCGGGACATCTTCGGGCTGCTCTTCTTTGCGTCGGCCGGGATGCTGCTCGACCTCACTCTTCTCGGGACTCACTTTACGCAGGTGGCTGTCACGATGGGGCTGGTCTTGTTCTTCAAGGCCTCCCTGATCGGGTTGGTGGTTCGTGCCTTTGGCTATTCGGAGATGGTGCCCTGGGCAGTGGGGCTGGGGTTGTCGCAAGTCGGTGAGTTCGCTTTTGTACTGGCTCGCGCCGGGCAAAAGGGGGGTAACCTCACTGAGGAAGAGTATGCACTGGCCTTGACGGTGACCTTAGCGACGATGGTCCTTTCGCCCGGCCTGGCTCGTCTTGCTGAGCCCCTGCATGGTGTGTGGAGACGTTATCGGCCCGTCGAACGGCCCGCGAGCGTGGCCCATGTCCCCTCGGAAGGTCTGGAAGGGCATGTCGTCGTCGCCGGACTGGGGCACTCGGGGCGGGCGGCAGTGGAAGTCATGCGGCAGGTCGGCCTCCCGTTTGTGGTGATCGAGCTGAATCATGAGAGAGCAGAGACCGCCCGGCGCCAAGGGCTCCCGGTCGTCTGGGGGGACTCTTCAGCAGAGAAGGTACTGGAGGAGGCGGGCGTGCAGAAGGCGAGGCTGCTGCTGGTGGCGTTGCCCGACGCAGTGGGCACACGGCTGACCGTCGAGCAGGCCCGGCATCTGAATCCCTCCCTTCATGTCGTCGCTCGGGCGCTCTACCATGAGCACCTCAGTGAGCTGAATGAGATGGGAGTTTACGAGGCCGTGCAGCCGCAGTTTGAAGCCGGCCTGGAACTGGCCCGCCAGGTGCTGCTGCACTATTCGGTTCCAACGCACGAGATTCAGCGCTTCAGTGAAGTTGTCCGTGGAGATCTCTATCAGCCGTTGCGGCAAGGTCCCCTGTCCCGCCGATACAGAGAGCTGCTGACGCATCTGCGCACCGCGGGCGACGCCCTGGAGCTGGATTGGGTGACGATTCCCGAGGCGGCGACCGTTACCCGCTCGACGATCGGAGAAGTTGGCATCCGCAAGAACACCGGCGCGTCGGCCGTAGCGGTCCTGCGGGGCGAAATAGTGACGTCGAACCCCGGGCCGGACTGGGTGATAGAACCAGGGGACATGCTCGCTCTGCTGGGGACGGCCGAGCAGCGAGCGGAAGCGCGGGCGCTGCTGGAGGAAGTCAACGAAGTCGACGAGGTTCAACCTGGGTAAGCGTTTGCGCAGGACACTTCGGCGGGCCAGGACAGATCGAGGCATCACAGGTGGTCGGGGACGCACGCTTTTCGCAGGACGGACTGCGGGAGACCGTTCCGGGTGACGAAGTCGGACCCTAAAAGCTGCAGGCCTGGATAGACGAGAGAAAGCTCTCAAGGGGTGCTTTGGACGGGAAAAACTAACCTTTAGCAGATTACTGTTGGTATATCCCGCTCGCATGAGTAATCCGCTATCTCTCCTTCTAACTTGTTCCGTCAAAGGGGCTTAGGTCGAATCGCCAGGGCACTTGGCTCTGTGGTAGGCAATCCAGGGCAAGTGTCGCTCTCTTCTTTCAACGCTCTTGAAGGCCGGGAAGTGCGGCTAGATCCGCCGCCCTGGTTGGCAACGGTTGATCCAGCAGGCTGGATCTGGAGCCGGCCGTCGGCGCGAACCCGACCCTCATGGGTCACGGTCTCATTTGTTACGCCGGCGCGGGTTGAAGCCGGCCCTGGGGCAGAATGGGGTTGCCTCTTACCGCGGGCACCGCACTGGTACCGTAATTTGTTGTGAAGATCGATCCGACATAGATCGGTGTCGGCCCGGTTTACCGATCTGCCTCGGAATCGCATACCGCCCGATTCCTCTCGCGGGTCGGCTTAGTTCCTTCCGCCCTTTCAGGGCTCGGTGTTACTCGTCTGTCACCTAGGGTTCCGCCGTCCCGGCTCCACCCTAGGCTAAATTCCGGCCGCCGCTTCGCGGCTACAGGCTTCGCGGTTCAAACTTCACGGTTCACAGTTCACGCGTCACACTCCGCGGTTCACGGCTCACGGCTCACGGTTCACGGTTCTCGGCTCGCGGTTCACAGCCAACGGCGAACGGCTTATCGTAATGGTCCTGATATCATTCAAGAGATGTCCGCTGCCTTCCTTGACGCTTGCCGTCGCCGCCCCTTACCGCGCCCCCCGGTCTGGTTCATGCGCCAGGCGGGACGCTACATGCCCGAGTATCGAAGTCTTCGCAAAAGCCATACGATTCTCGAGTTGTGCAAGAATCCCGAACTGGCCGCCCAGGTCACACTCCAGCCAATCGAAGCGCTTGCGGTCGACGCCGCCATCATCTTCGCCGATCTGTTGTTGCCGGTCGAGCCCATGGGGATGAAGCTGGAATTTCTCGCGGGCGAAGGCCCCGCGCTCACGCCCCCGATCCGCTCCCTTTCCCAAATCGAAGCGTTGAACACGCAAAACGGCGCCGATCTGGGTTATGTGCCCGAGGCCGTCTCGCTGGTCAAACGCGAGCTCGACGGCAAGGTCCCGCTGATCGGATTCGTGGGCGCGCCGTTCACGCTGGCCAGTTACATGATCGAGGGCGGCGGCTCGCGCCACTACCTCCAGACCAAACGTTTAATGTACGGCGAGCCCGCGGCCTGGAACGCGCTGCTGACGAAGATCGTCGACGTGCTGGGGCCCTACGCGGCGGCGCAGGTCAAGGCCGGAGCCGACGCCATCCAGGTCTTCGACAGCTGGGTGGGCGCGCTCTCGCCCGGCGACTACGAGACTTACATCCTGCCGCATTCAAAACGTTTGATCGAGACGATTCAACGCACCGAAGTCCCCGTGATTCATTTTGGAACCGGCGCGGGGTCATATCTCGATCTGCAGCACAAAGCCGGCGGCGATGTGCTGGGACTCGACTGGCGCGTTCGACTGGACGAAGCGTGGGCTTCGATCAATCACGAGCCGGCCGTGCAGGGGAACCTCGACCCGCTGGTGCTGTTCGCCCCGCTTGAGGAGATTCGTCGACAAGTCGAGGACGTTCTACGCCGGGCGGGCGGCCGACCGGGACACATTTTCAATTTGGGCCACGGCATTCTGCCTGAAACCCCGGTGGACAACGTCAGAGCGGTCGTCGAGATGGTGCGCGAGTTTTCCGTCTAGCAGCCCATCGTATTATGTTCAGGACCACGAGATCGCAAATGCCTTGAGCCGCGAAGCGGCGGCGGGAATATAGCCCAGGGTGGAGCCGAAGGCGAAACCCTGGGTACGGAATCAAATCAGGTTGAGCCCTGAAAGGGCGGCAGGAACGCCCGACGCGCGTTTTCGTGGCTGTTTCGCCGGACTTAGCCCGCTCGCACGAATTCATGAAACGCATTGCCATCATCGGGGGAGGCATTTCCGGCCTCTCCGCTGCTTATGACCTGGCGAAAGCGGGATTCGACTGCACCCTGATCGACCCGCAACCTCGTCTTGGCGGCGTGATCCAAACGGAAAGAGTCGAAAATTGCGTTGTCGAGGACGGCCCCGACAGCTTCCTGGCCCAAAAACCCTGGGCCCTGGAGTTGATCCGCGAACTGGGACTCGATGACCAGGTCATCGGCTCGAACGACCATCTGCGCAAGACGTTCGTGCTGCGGGCCGGAAAACTGGTTCCGCTCCCCGACGGTATTCAGTTCATGGTCCCGACCAAGATCGCGCCCATGCTGACGACGCCGCTGCTCGGTTGGGGCACCAAGGCCAAGATGGCGATGGAGTGGTTTCGGCAACCCGGCAAGGCCCGCGAGGAGCGCTCGGTGGCCGCCTTTGTGCGAGACCACTTCGGCGAAGAGACGAATCGTTACTTGGCCCAGCCCATGCTCGCCGGTGTGTACGGCGGTTCACCGGAGAAACTGAGCGTCAACGCCGTCTTACCGCGCTTCGTGGAAATCGAGAAACAATACGGCAGTGTCAGCCGCGGCATGTTGAAAGCCGCCGCCCAGGTCTCCCGGCGCAAACCGCCCGACGGTGAGCGGCCGCCCTCCTTGTTTCTCACCCTCAAGGGCGGCATGCGGCAGTTGACCGACCGGCTGGCCGAGGAGTTGGAAGACGGCGTCCGACGAATCACGGGCTCGGCGGAATCGGTTGCCCGCAACGACGCCGGTTTCCGCATCGCGGTCAACGGAGAAACCGTGTTGGCGGACCAGGTTGTGATCGCCACGCCGGCTCATGCGGCCGGCACTTTGGTCGAAGGATTGGATCCGCAATCAGCCGAGCAACTGCGAATGGTTCCTTATTCTTCATCGATCACGGTCAACCTTCTCTATCGCCAGCCTCCTTTCGAACACGCCTTAAAGGGTTTCGGGTTCTTGGCGCCGGAGGTCGAACAGACATGGATCACGGCCTGCACCTGGGTCAACACGAAGTTTCCCCACCGCGCGACCAGTGACTACGCTCTGCTGCGTGCTTTCTTAGCCGACCGCCAAGCCGACGCGTCCTTCGACGCCTCCGACGATGAGATCGCACGTCGTGTACACGACGAACTCAGCCGAATCATGGGCTTTGCAACCGAACCGGCTACCTGGCGGGTGGCCCGTTGGCGGCGGGCCATGGCTCAATACGAGGTCGGGCACGGGAGGCGCATCGAGGAAATCGAACAGCGCCTCGGACGCATTCAGGGGCTCTACCTAACCGGGAACGCTTACGAGGGCATCGGCATTCCCGACTGCATTCGCCGGAGCCGCGCCATCGCCAAAGGGATCATCCAAGCACACTCGACCGGCTGACTCGATCCGCCGCCGTAACCGGCCACAAGCCTTTCGATTCGAGTGGGTCAACGCGTCTTTTTCTTTCGTCCGCGGCGCGGCTTCTCGGCCGGCTTTCCTTTCTGAGCTTTGGCTTCGGCGCGGAGTTCCTGCAGCAGCTTGGGCGGACGGCCTCGTCGCTTACCGGGTTCGATGGAATCGAGGGCCAGAATCGTTTTGTCGATGCGGTCTAGTTCCTTACGAAGTTCACTAATAATGCGGGTGACATCCATAAAACGAAGATCTCTTTCTTACGAGAGTGTTCGAAGGTGAAATTTCGCCAAAGAACGGTATTGTAGGACATTGTGAACGTCGCGTGCGCGGCAACCGGCAGCGACGGCCGGACCGCTACAAAACGCCGTCAATAGGTTGTCCAGGCTTCGAGCAGGGCCCGCGGCAATTCCGGGACCGGGCGCTCGGGTGTAAATGTTGAAGAAACGTAGTCGTAGAGCGTTTCGAAATCCTCATCGCTCAGCGCCTCGACGCGGGAGCGGTGTTCAAGGCTGTTGCGATGCCAAGCGTCTTCATCCATTTGCAGAATCACAATGGGCACCCACACATGGCAGCTCTGGCAATTGTTGAGCACCAGGTCGCGGCCCGGCCCGGGCGGAAAAACCGCGTCGAGATCGATGCGCTTCGGCGTGTACTTGGCGGCAACCGGGGCAGCCTCCGGTGGCGGATCCGATGACGCCGAGCCGCCGCAGCCCGCGACCGCGATAAGAGCGGCCGCGAGCAACCCCGCCAGCCGAGCGTTAGGCGGCGAATGATCGCTTCCGCAGTTCATAATCTTCAAACGCCGGTAGCGACCGGCACTCGTGCCGGTCCCAGCCCCCAGTCGAGACAAGCAATGGAAGCTTCCGGTCAGAACGGCGTACACCCGCCTTCCAGAAATTGCCGTGGGACCCGCGGTTCCGGCGTCGCCGCGCTGAAGTGCTCGTTGAGATAGCCAAAGACGGTTTCGAGTTCCTGTTCACTCAAACTCGCCACCTTGTCCCGATGATCTTCCTTGAGATTCTCCCACCTTGCCTCGGTACGCTGCCCGATCGCGCTGCAGCCGATGGCGTGGCACGACCCGCAAGTCTCGAGAACGAGCGGTTTTCCCAGCCCTTCGGGGAAAAGCTCATTGAGCGTCTTCGGCATGGGGGCTTCCTCGGCAGCCGCCATGGGCTCGCCCGCCGGCTCACTGGTCGCACTTTCGTCCGCGGGCGAGCCTCCGGAACACCCCGTCGACAGCAGACCGGAAAGGAAAAGAAAAGCAGCGGCCCCTCTTGAGCGCCGCAGGCGCCGATAACTAGTCCACATAAGAATCCTCGGGCAGGGGCTTTCTCTTGCGAATCCGGCCATCGAGCGAAAACACCGGCACGGTGATCTCTTTGACCGCCTCCTCGGCGGGGAGCCCCTTCTCAACCAGCCCGCGCAGCGCGTCGCTGACGTCTTCGTCGTAAAACTGCTCCATGCAGGAATCGCAGACGTGCGCCGGGATATCCTCGACGATCGCCACGCGATCTTCGCGCCAGACCGTCGTCCGCACCGTCGCGGCCGTCATCGCCGCGCCGCAGCGCGGACAGACCACGACCGGATCTGTTGTTGGTTCCGAGGACATATCAGGGATGATTGCGACCGGCGGCGGCCGCCCCGGCTACGGTCGGGGTCGACCTACAAACCGGGGAGCCATCGCTCTACGCCCTCATCAGCTGCTTGGCCGCGTCGATAATCTTCGGGGCGTCGGGCCGCAACCACGACATCATGCCCGCCGCGCCCGGACCCGGCACGTCGGGGAAAGCCAGGCGTCGGACTTTGACGCCCGGGACCTCCTGCACGACTTCGGAGACCACGTGCGCGCCGAAGCCGGCCGTGTAGTGGCCGTGCTCGACCACCAGCAACCGCCGAGTCTTGCGGGCCGAACGCGCCAACGTCTCGAGATCCATTGGTTTCAGCGACCGCAGGTCAATGAATTCCGCGTTGATGCCCGACTTGGAGAGCTGTGGCAGCGCCTTCTGCACATCCACCGTGGCCGGCGCCCAGGCCGCCAAAGTGATACTCCGGCCCTTTTGTCTTACAACCGCCTTGCCAAAGGGAACTTCGTAGGCTTCGTCGGGCACGTCGGGTTGCTGTCCCGATTTGACTTCCGGGTAGTCCATGTAGACCACCGGGTCGGGGTCGCGGATCGCGGAAATCAACAGGCCCTTGGCATCGTAGGCATTGCTCGGTACGACGACCTTGATGCCGGGAAGATTGGCGAACATGGCCTCGGCTCCGACATCGGTGTGCTGTCCCGCGCCGCCGCGGCGTCGACCCGAGCCGTCCACCCACAGCACGAACGGCATGCCGGCCTGCCCGCCCGTCATCGAGCGCAGCTTGCCGGCTTGGTTGTAGACGTATTCGAGCGCGAAGATTTGGGCCATCGAAGGCAGTCGCGCGATCGCTTTCGAACCCGCCGTCGCCGCGCCGATGGCCGCCCCGGCGATCCAACTTTCATCGATCGGCCAACCGCGGCCCGACGTGCGGAGATCACCGAACTCGGCGACCAAATCGAGGATCTCGCCCGTCGACGACGTCGTCACCGGCCGCTGGTATTCGTAGTAGTAAACCATGTCGGCGTTGGCCCGCATCTCTTGGGCAACCGCCTCGAGCTGTGCGTAGTTATAAGGTTTTTTCGCCATGACAAAAACTCCCCCGTCCTAGAATTCAGGCTAGGTAGTTACGATCCTCTTGCGGTTGTAAAACTGCGTTGCGACGACCGGGCCTTCGGCGTGCGTGTGCATGACGCCGGCCTCCGGATCGGGGTCGCGGCCCTCGCGAGCGTATTCGACCGAGGCATCCACCGCCACTTGGGCATCGCTCTCGATCTTGGCCAATTCCTCTTCCCCGGCCAGCCCCATGGTCAACAGCCAGCGTTTGAAGCGTGGGAGCGGATCGCGCGTCATCCAGGCGCGAACCTCCTCGTCGGTACGATAGGGCAGTCCCATCGCGCCATCCTGGTCCACCCGGGCGCCGGCGAAGCCGCTGTGATCGTACCAGCGATAGGTCAGCCCCTCGATCACGCTCGGCCCCTTTCCGGCTCGTCCCCACTCGACGGCTTCTTGCGTCGCGGCATAAACGGCCGAAACGTCGTTGCCGTCGACAAGGTAGTGCGGGATGTCGAGGCCCTTGGTGTACTCGGAGATGTACTTCGTAGGCGCGGTGTCCGCCATCGGAATCCCCATGTACTGGAAGTTGTTCTCGTTGACGAAGATCACCGGGATGTTTTGGTTCTTGCAACTCCTCACGGCGCTGAAGTAGTAGGGCGAGGCGGCCGCCCCGTCGCCGAAAAACGCCACGGAGACTTGCTTGGTGCCGCGTACCATGGCGCGCAGCGCCGCGCCCGCGGCCATATAAAAGCTCGCCCCCACGATGCCGTTCATGCCCATGATGCCCTTGGACATGTCGGTAATATGCATCGAGCCGCCGTAGCCCTTGTTGTAGCCCGACTCCTTGAAAAAGATCTCGGCCGACATCTTATTGATGTCGCCGCCTTTGGCGATTAAGTGCCCGTGGCCGCGATGCGTGCTGGCGATATAGTCGTCCTCGTTCAGCGCGCCCATCACGCCCACCGCGATCGCCTCTTCGCCCACATAGGTATGCCACGCGCCGTAGAGCCCGTCCTCGCCGGCGAGGAACAAGTCCTTCATCGTGGTTTCCCACTTGCGACTGGAGTTCATCAAGCGATACAACTCCAGCAGCTTTTCCTTCGGCAGCGCCGCCAGAGTATCGGAAGCCGCGCCGCTGGTCGGCATGTCTTCAGGCGGCAGAAATGGCAGTGTATACCCGGGCTTCCAGTCCTTGTTTCCACCGCCCGGCCCCGCGGTAGCGAGCGGAACCGACTTATCGAACGCTCCGCCGCTGATCCCTTGGCCGCTGATCGACGACGATCCGCAGCCGGAGATCACCGCCGCCGACGCGCCGGCCGCGCCCATCATTTTCAACAGCGTTCGCCGATCAACTTTTCCGTTTGTTGCCGTCATAAATTTTCACCCTCCCCGCCGTCGAAAAATGACGGCCCGGAGCTGTCCGTCCACCAGCCTACGCCCGCCAAACGGGGCTGTCAAGCAAAAGCGAGGTGTTTGTCAAGAGGCGATAGAAATGTCCCCCTCGGTAGGGCGATAGAAATGTCCCCTTTTAAGTAAAAGGATAGTAGTCGTAGGGGCTTGTGGGAATGTGGGAATCGCACAGCGATTTCCAAGGGGCTGGGGGAAACGTGGGAAACCCGAGCGATGAGGTTCGAAGCTCCTCGTCGGCTGCCGAGGGTTTTCCTCGTTTTCCACGGCCCCGTCATTTCCACAGCCCTCTTCACGCGGTCGCCGCCCGTTTTTTCGGCTTCAACGGCGCGCGCCAAGGGTGATTCGCCGGCGGTGTGCGCGGCTGCGGCGCCAGGCGCGGTTTCGGCTCCGGCCGCACCTTGGGGAGCGGCTTGGCGATCTCGTCGAACGCCACCGTTTTCCCCTCGAACACCACCCGCAACTCGCCCTCGCGCGCTTGCTGCACGGTTACTCTCGCGCCTGCGCCCAGAGCCTGATTGCGCTGCGGTTTCAACTGCGGAAAACGGTTCTCGAAACGTACCACCAGGTCGTTGGACACCACCCGCTCTCCCTCCAAGCAAAACACCCACTTCAAGTCCAAACGCTTCGATAAGCGCCGATGAAAGTCCGCTCCCGCTGACGGCTCAGAGGCGAACTTGGCGTTGTGCTCTGGCAGATACTGCTCGTCGAGATAGCGGTTCGCCGCCTCGTAATCGGCAATGCCTTTGAGCCGCATCTTCTTGATCAGGCGGTCTTGATGGGTGCCGTGATGGCGCTCCACGCGGCCCTTCGCTTGCGGTGACGAAGCGGCGATGATACCAATGCCGAGCTTGGCGCACATGCGTCCGAACTGCGTCTCGGGCTCGATGCCTTCCAGCGCTTCACGCGACGTTGGCCGGCGCTTGTAGACGTTCTTCCAGTCGCAATACAACGCCTTCGGAACGCCGTATTGACGCACCCAGGCTTCGAGCAGATCGGCCGCCGCCCAAGTCGTTTCCTCGCTCGAGAAACGGCACAGCGCCAGACCGGTCGCATCGTCGACGAAGTTCATCAGGCAACCTTTCCGCCCGCGCGCTTCGAGCCACTCGTGGTGCGAACCGTCGACCTGGATCAGCTCGCCCAAGTGCGCTTTACGCCGCCGCCGCGAGCGATGCGGCCGGCGCTTGCGGCGGCGGCTCCACAGGCCCTCGGCGAGCATCCAGAGCCGCAGTGTTCGCACCGATAGTTTCAGATCGTGGTCTGTCCACAAATGCTCGGCCGCCAGCGTCGGCCCGAAGCGCTCGTGCGGCTCGCCGGAGTAGTGTTCGCGCACCAGTTGCAGCACTCGCTTGCGAACTTCCGCCGGCTTGGCGCGGTTCGATACCCGGCCCACGTTGCCGTGCTTCAATGCTTTTGTCCCTCCCGCGCTGTAGCGCCTCCAGATCCGCTTGGTCTGGCGATAACTGATATCGAGTATCCGCGCCGCCTCGCTCAGCTTCAACTCGCCTCGCTTCACCCGGCCCAGTACCTCGCCCCGTCTCAATTCCTTGTCGTTCATCCATGTCCTCTCCAATCTAGGCTCCTCCTCCGGAGCCTTAGATTAGGGGACATTTCTATCGCCCTCTCAAGGGGACATTATCATCGCCCTTCAACAGCAAAAGCGAGGTGTTTGTCAAGAGGCGATAGAAATGTCCCCTTTTAAGTAAAAGGATAGTAGTCGTAGGGGCTTGTGGGAATGTGGGAATCGCACAGCGATTTCCAAGGGGCTGGGGGAAACGTGGGAAACCCGAGCGATGAGGTTCGAAGCTCCTCGTCGGCTGCCGAGGGTTTTCCTCGTTTTCCACGGCCCCGTCATTTCCACAGCCCTCTTCACGCGGTCGCCGCCCGTTTTTTCGGCTTCAACGGCGCGCGCCAAGGGTGATTCGCCGGCGGTGTGCGCGGCTGCGGCGCCAGGCGCGGTTTCGGCTCCGGCCGCACCTTGGGGAGCGGCTTGGCGATCTCGTCGAACGCCACCGTTTTCCCCTCGAACACCACCCGCAACTCGCCCTCGCGCGCTTGCTGCACGGTTACTCTCGCGCCTGCGCCCAGAGCCTGATTGCGCTGCGGTTTCAACTGCGGAAAACGGTTCTCGAAACGTACCACCAGGTCGTTGGACACCACCCGCTCTCCCTCCAAGCAAAACACCCACTTCAAGTCCAAACGCTTCGATAAGCGCCGATGAAAGTCCGCTCCCGCTGACGGCTCAGAGGCGAACTTGGCGTTGTGCTCTGGCAGATACTGCTCGTCGAGATAGCGGTTCGCCGCCTCGTAATCGGCAATGCCTTTGAGCCGCATCTTCTTGATCAGGCGGTCTTGATGGGTGCCGTGATGGCGCTCCACGCGGCCCTTCGCTTGCGGTGACGAAGCGGCGATGATACCAATGCCGAGCTTGGCGCACATGCGTCCGAACTGCGTCTCGGGCTCGATGCCTTCCAGCGCTTCACGCGACGTTGGCCGGCGCTTGTAGACGTTCTTCCAGTCGCAATACAACGCCTTCGGAACGCCGTATTGACGCACCCAGGCTTCGAGCAGATCGGCCGCCGCCCAAGTCGTTTCCTCGCTCGAGAAACGGCACAGCGCCAGACCGGTCGCATCGTCGACGAAGTTCATCAGGCAACCTTTCCGCCCGCGCGCTTCGAGCCACTCGTGGTGCGAACCGTCGACCTGGATCAGCTCGCCCAAGTGCGCTTTACGCCGCCGCCGCGAGCGATGCGGCCGGCGCTTGCGGCGGCGGCTCCACAGGCCCTCGGCGAGCATCCAGAGCCGCAGTGTTCGCACCGATAGTTTCAGATCGTGGTCTGTCCACAAATGCTCGGCCGCCAGCGTCGGCCCGAAGCGCTCGTGCGGCTCGCCGGAGTAGTGTTCGCGCACCAGTTGCAGCACTCGCTTGCGAACTTCCGCCGGCTTGGCGCGGTTCGATACCCGGCCCACGTTGCCGTGCTTCAATGCTTTTGTCCCTCCCGCGCTGTAGCGCCTCCAGATCCGCTTGGTCTGGCGATAACTGATATCGAGTATCCGCGCCGCCTCGCTCAGCTTCAACTCGCCTCGCTTCACCCGGCCCAGTACCTCGCCCCGTCTCAATTCCTTGTCGTTCATCCATGTCCTCTCCAATCTAGGCTCCTCCTTCGGAGCCTTAGATTAGGGGACATTTCTATCGCCCTCTCAAGAGGACATTATCATCGCCCTTCAACAGCAAAAGCGAGGTGTTTTCGGCAAACATCTTTGATCGAACGCGCCCCTCTCGCACGCCGCCGCGGCGTAAACTAATCCTTCTATGCGTACCTACACTTGCCGGCCTCTCTTCGCTCCCCAAACCGAAGCCCTGCGCTTCCTCCCGGAAGGACCGCGCGTTCTTCAAAACTTCGGAGGCGGTCGCCCGCTGCTCGGCTGGGTGGCGATCCAGCACGGCGCCGATGATCCTCGCGGCAGCCTCAACATTCTCGATCTCGAGACCCGCGAGAACCAAACAATCGATTTGCCCGGCAGTCCCGGCTTCCTTGCCGAAACGACGCGCGAGGGCGTGGTCGTCGTCGGTATCGATCGTCGGCTCGTTCTATTGGATTTGACGACGGGCGAGGTCTCGGAAACCGCCATTACCGCGACCAATGACGAACGCGTTCTCATCAACGACGGCATCCCGATCCCCGGCGGCTTGTTGTTCGGCACCAAGCACGTTGAGTTCAACCAGACGATCGCCGCTCTTTACCGTTACGACTGTGAGACGCGGCAAGTGATCGAGCTTGTCGATAAACAAATTTGCTCGAATGGAAAATTCTTTCAACCCGGCCCCGACGGCCCGACAATCATCGACATCGATTCCGACCCCAAGACCATCACGCGATATCGTTTTGACCGCGATTTCACCAGGCCGATCGAAAGCTCGCTCCTCGTTCCGCCCGATTCAATGGAGGCCGTTCCCGACGGGCTGCGACACAATAACGACGGATCGAGCATCGTCGTGGCGTTCTATGACCAGCGCGCGATCGATAAGGGACTGGCGCAAGAGTTCCGGCTCTCCGACGGCCAGGTGCTTTCCGAATGGATCGTCCCCGGCTCGCCGCGCGTGACGTGCCCCGAGTTTGTCGAGATGGAGGGCAAGGTTTGCGTGGTCTTCACGACCGCCGTCGAGGGCATGGATGACGAAGCACGAGCCCTGGCGCCCGCCGCCGGAACGCTGTTCTACGCCGAGACGCCGTTTGATACGCTGCCCGAGCCGCCGCCACTTGTCCCGGTGGAAGCGTTCTTGCCCTAGCCACGGCCGCCTTGCTTCAGCAGGCCGGTTCGAAGCGGCATCAGACAGGATATCGATGGTTGGGCTTTTTGATGCATGGGATACAATAAGAACGAGATGATCGATACGCCCAAGCCGGTTGGCCCGCCTCATCCCGAGGACGAAGCCGACTATCGCGTCGCAATCCGGCGCGCACGGGAACGTTCGCTCTCCCTTGACGAGTTCCTTGAAGACAACGACTATGAGTTGGACGCTCAGGGTCGCCCCGTCCGCAAACAGCGAGTTCAAGAATCTACCCGAATTCATTCGCGATGAAGCCGCGAATCTTCTAGTGGATCTAGCTGAAGATCCGTTCCCGCCCGACGCTATCGAATTGCGAGGCCGGCGGGGCTACTATCGGGTATCCTTCGGTGGCGGTCGCTACCGTGCGGTTTATCGCGTTTCGCGGCGACAACGCCGAGTAAGGATTTTACGTTTACGACTTCGCGGAAACGCTTATCGAGGCCTCGATTGATGCTCCCGAAAGGCTTGCGCATCTTGCTTGCAGTCGCGCATCAAGAGTCCTCCAACCGAAAGCCCGGCTCCACCGGCCTCCCCAACCGCGCCGATTCCAGCACCGCGACCGTCGCCGCCAAGGTCGCCAACGCATCCACCGCACTCACCCGCGGCTCGGCCTCACCCCGCGCGACATCGAGAAAATGCCGCAATTGGGCGGCCAACGCGGCTCGCTCGGGCAGGGGCCGGGCTTCCTTTCGAATCGGTTGCTCCCAGCTTGCATCGGCTCCCTCCGGCGTGCGCCACATGACAATGTTCGGAAACTCGAAAGACGCCGCCGTTCCGAAGAATCGATAGCAATTCTCGCCCGACACCGGGGTGTGCGGATTGTCCCCGCTCGCCCTCTCCCAACCCCAAGGCGAAGGCGTCGCGTCGGAGAACGTAATCGTCGCGCGCACCCCGCTCTGAAAGCGCAGCACCAACGCTCCGCTGTCCTCGACCGCGAAGCCCCGCTCGGTATTGCCCGTCTCCGCATAGGCGCTTTCGATCTCGCCGCACCAAAGGCGCATCATGTCGATGTCGTGAATCAGATTGATCAAGATCGGACCGCCGCCCGGCTTCCGCCGCCAATCCATTTCGTAATAGTGGTCCGGCTTGCGCACCGCCCACTGACCCGAAATGGCGATCAGCCGCCCGATCTCACTGCCGGCGATGATCTTACCGGCGGCCTCCACGGCGGGGTCAAAGCGCCGATGATGCCCGACCAGAATTCGCACGCCGTGTTGCTCAGCCGCCGCGATCAGCCGGTGTCCGGCCTCCCACCGTGTCGGTCACCGGCTTTTCCATCAACATGTGGATGCCGCGGCGAGCGCATGCCTCCCCTACCGCGGCGTGCAACGGCGTCGGCGCCGCGACGATCGCCCCTTGCGGGCGCTCGCGATCGAGCATCTTTTCGTAGTCGCTGTAGTGAGCGATCGCGGCGGCCGCGGCAACGTCGCGCGCGGTCTGGGTGGGGTCGGCCAGCGCCACCAGCTCGCAACCCGGCTCGGCGGCGACCAGCTTGACGTGGCGGGCGCCAATGACGCCGGCGCCGATCAGAACAAGACGCAAGGGGGAAGGGCCGACACTCATCACGCAAAAGCTCCGCCGCTTGCCATGCCGCTCACAGGGCGGCCGCGGACATAATCTTGCTGGAGCCCATCACTTCTTTCCGAAGTGTGCCGTTCGCCGGCTCTTGAACAGGGCTGGAACAGGCCCGGCATCGGGTCGAAAGCCCCCAGCGGCGTCACCACCACGCCCGGGGCCGGTCGACAAACTTCAGGTCGCCGGCGCATCCGGTTACCCGCATTATGATCGACGAATCGAGCCGGCCCCCAAACTGAGCCGCGCACGTTAGTAAGCGGTATGCGACGGGCCGTTCGCCCGAAGGAAAGTGGCGGGGCCGTAGGGCTCGGGGACTTAAGTGACGCTTGCCTGCTCGTGGCCCGTCGCTTGCGCTCTGGGCTCTGAATCGTAGGTTGCCAATTGTGTATACCGGCGCAAGACTGGAGAGGCTCTCGATTCTTCAGAGCCCCTAACGTGCGCGGCTCGGATTGGGGGTTGGTTCCCATGAAAGGCAAAAGCCCTCGCCGCGGGGCGGCGAGGGCTTTGGGTTACAGACAGTTGAAAGGTTAGAACAGGATCTTCAACCCGAACTGGATCTGGCGAGCGGACTGTCCCGCGGCCAATCCGCCGATCGAGCCGAAGACTCCCGGCCCGGCGTCAAAGTTCGAGTTGGGTTTTCCGAAGTTCACGTTGTTGAACGCGTTAAAGAACTCCGAACGGAACTGAAGTCCGATCCGCTCGGTGAGTTTGAAGTTCTTAAAGAGCCCGATGTCGAACTGGAATAGACCATCGGCGAGTAGAGCGTTACGGCCCAAGGTGCCGAAGGTAAAGGGATCGGGCTCGCCGAACGCCGCCAGATTGATGTACTGTTCCGGTCCTCCACTAACGCCCGAGAACGGGTCCCCAATGATGTTCGGTCTCTCGGCGCCGACACGCCCGCCGATGTTCGCGATGTCGCGCGGAACGGTCGTGTTGAACGCGGGGCCGCTGTTGGCCACCATGATTCCGGTCAGCTGCCAGCCGCCGAGGATTGCGTCCGCGGCCTTGTTCATGCCGGAGCCGTAGGCCTTCCCTCTTCCGAAGGGAATCTGCCAAACGTAATCGAATGTGAAGGTATGGGCACGGTGGAGATCCGACAATGCCCGGTCACCCAGAATATTGTGCGGGTTCTGGGCGGTCTGGCTGGCGGAAAAACCGGCCCCCAGAACGTCGATCGTCTTTCCGAAGGCATAGTTGGCGCGGAAAGACAATCCGTCGGAGAAGCGCTTCTCGATCTTGAACTGCAGCCCGTGATAGATCGAAGAGGACTGGTTCCCCATTTCGCTCAAAGGCCCATATTGCGGGAACGGACGGCGCGGCTGAACTTCGCCGGGGCCCGGAAGGGCCGTATTGACGTTCGAGAAGGTCGAAAGCTTCAGGCCTCTCGTGCCCACATAGCCGAGTTCGACCATCAACTCCTCCGTCAGCTGCCGCTGCACGTGCAGGTTCCACTGCTGCGTGTAACTGGTACGGTTGTGGCGCGGGACAATGTGTTGGGCATTGGGCGCGATGGGAGAGCCGAACTGGACGTCCAGATCAGGCGTAAACGTATTCTCGACGGTGTGGACCGGGAAGCGGTCATTGATGTTCCCGAAGTTTTCACTAATGGCGAACGGCCAGTTCCCTCGCACGCCCTGAGCCTCCCAGAGGTAGTTGGACATGTAGAAAACGCCGTAGCCGGCGCGAATGGTCGACTTGTCACCGAGACGATACGCCAGGCCGATCCGGGGAGCGAAGTTGTTGTGGTCGGGCTCAATGATTCCACGCCGCACGTTCGGGCCTTCGCCCGTGATGGGGTTATCCCCATCCCAGAGAAATTCGCCCGTACCGATATCGATCGAGGCCAGCAGATTATCGCGGTGTTTCATCCACTCGATGTAGTCGTAACGCAGGCCGAGGTTGATCGTCAGGTTCGGGGTGGCCCTCCAGTCATCTTGGAAGTAGAAACTGTAGTCTTCCTTCCGCATGATGGCCGTCGTGCCGGCGCCGATGTTCCGCAAGGCAACGGTCGGCAGACCCAACAGATAGGAGGCAACGGCATTGCCGGTTGCCGCCGCGTTCTGAGGATCTTCGGTCGGGCGCTTGTCGAAGGTCATGTTCCCGGTAAAGAACCCGTCGTCCAAGTTGCGGTTGTGTTTGAACTCGAAGCCGACTTTGATGCTGTGATTGCCGACAATCTTGGTCATGCTCGCATAGGCGCTATAGCTGTCGTCGGGAAAAAGGGAAAGCCCGTCTGGCTGGGGCTGTTGTACCCCGAGATGCCCCACTGCGGAAACAGCGGCACGGCTTCGCTCTTCAAGATCGGGATGCCCTGGATGCCGTTGCCGGTAATAAACGACGCGATAGCTTCCTTGCCGCCCGGCGCGCTGTCGGCGATCTGAAGGTTGTTGCGGTGATAGGAGATCTTCATGTCGAGAATCGTCGTCGGGTTCAACGTGTGGGTGTCGCTGATCATGATATTGGTGAACGTGTTCACCAACAAGTTGTCCACCGTGAGATGGTTCGTCGGACGCGGACTGACCGAGTCGCTGAAGTTAAATCGCCCCGTGAGGATGTTGCTGTCGCCAAAGCGGTGGTCGACTTTGGCCATCCACTGGTCGTTGTCGATCCGCGAGGCGTTGGTGTTGATCAGGTTCAACGCCTGGCCGGGCAGATTGGGAGACGACCACAAGGTCTGCTGAAGCTGCTTGGTCGACTGGTTAAACCGGCTGGAAGGGATTTGGTTATTGGGGATCGGGTCCCGCGCCAAGCTCCCGTCGGCTAGCTCACGCGTCGTGTACGGATCGAAAATCGCACCCGCCGGATTGCCCTGGTGATCCACCGACAGGTCGCCGCCGAACATCGCCGTGGTGGGCACGACGCCCAACAGAGTCGATTCACGGCTCCTGCGCTGACCTTCATACATCAAGAAGAAGAAGGTCCTGTTCTTGACGATCGGGCCGCCGACCGTGGCGCCGAACTGGTTTTGCCGGAACTCGGACTTGGGCGTTCCGGAACGATTCGAAAAGAACTCAGCGGCATCCAGGTTGTCATTGCGGAGAAACTCAAACGCCGACCCGTGGATCTCGTTGGTGCCGGACTTGGTCACGATGTTGACGTTCGCGCCAGCGGCGGTCCCGAACTCGGACGAAGTGATGTTCGTCTGAATCTTGAATTCCTGAATCGCGTCGATCGAGGGCTGCAACCCGTAGGTCTTGAAGAAACTCTCGTTGTTGTTGACGCCGTCCAGGGTGTAGTTGTTGGCTTCGGAGCGAAGACCGCTGATCGACACTGCCGTACCGGAAGTTTGAAACGCGGTCAGCGCACCCGCGCCGGCAACCGCGCCGGGCATAAGAATGGTGAGCTGGGTGAAGCTGCGGCCGTTGAGGGGCAGCTCGACTACTTTTTCGTTGTTGACGGTCGAAGCGACGGTCGAAGTATCCGTCTGAAGTTGCAACGCCGCGGCGCTGACTTCGACGATTTCCGTTACTTCACCGACCTTCAAGGTGAGGTCGACGCGAAGGGTCTGGTTGACGGCGAGTTGAACGCCGGTTTGCAGCGCTTGGCTGAAGCCGGCCAATTCAGCCGAGACCGAGTAAACGGACGGCGGAAGCGACGGCACCGTGAAGCCGCCGATATCATTACTCGTTACGGTGCGGACATTGCCCGTACCTTCATTGGTGATGGTGACCGCAACGCCGGGCACTACAGCACCACTCTCATCCGCGACGTTGCCGAGAATGGTCCCGAAGGACGTCTGGGCAGCAAGCGGAAGGGTGCTAAGCAGCGTTACCAGTGCGAGGCACAGAATTCTAAATTTCATGGATTCTCCAAAAAGATCAGGTGAGACGGGTGAGCTTAAGGTGAAGCGAGACGAGCTCTCTTGAAGACCGTCCGACGATACCCTGCCCCCCAGTTGACTACCATACAGCCTTTGTCACCTAATAATCAAGTTACGCGTGATCTTCCTCGGTCGCTTGTCGGTCGACCGAAGGTTTTGTTTTCAGCAAAATACGGTAATACGTGGCCGACCCGCTTCACGGCGTCGCTTGCCGGCGTTTCCTACCAAATCACGGATTCAGCACGCCGACCGAGTTCCGTTCCCGGAATTGTTCCAGAAAGAGGAAAATGGGAGGTGAGGTGTTGTATCGCACTTTTCAAGTGGCGGTAGCGGGGTTCGCGGCGGCAGGTTGCTTGACGCTTTCACCGGCGATGGCGGCTGCCGACACCGCGGACCTCCTCGCGCCGGCCCGTGCCCTTCGAGACGCCGGGAACCTTCCCGAGGCTGCGCGCGCCATCGAGCAATTGCTGGACGAAGTTCGGGCGGGCGGCCATCCCGAGGTGAAACCGGCCGTGCTGCATCGCGAGTTGGGAGACGTCTACGCCGCCCAAAAACATAACGGCGAGGCGGCCGGGCAGTTTGAGAAATCACTGACGGCCGAGCCGGAACAACCGACCCTGCACTACCGTGCGGGCATTCTTTACCGTCAAATTGGCGAGCCCGCCAGAGCCGCCGCCCATCTCGCTCGGGCCGTCCAATTAGGCTTCCGCAATGCAGGAGTCTTGTTTCACCTCGCCGCGGCGCAATTGGCTTCGGGGGAAACGACGGCGGGGCTCGAAAGCGCCCGCGCGGTCCTGACGCCGATTCCTCCCGGCGGGGACCTGGCGTTTCGTGTGGGACGACTGCTGTTTCAACATCTCTTCTACCGTGACGCCCTCAAGGCCTTCGAAGCAGCTTTCGAAAAATCGCCCGACTCGTACGAGATTCGGCTCTTCACGGCTCTGACGAATTTCCTTCTCAGTCGACATGATCGGACAGTGACGCTGCTTGAGACTCTGGCCGCGCCGGGCGGTGAGGGAAATGCCGAGGCCTGGAGTTTATTGGCGTCGGCGCTGGCCGCCCTCGATCGGTTTGAAGAAGCCGAGGCCCTATTCGAGAGGGCCGTCGTGCGGGAACCGTCGAGCCCTCACGCGTACTTGAATCTCGCGTTCGTCTTGCTTGAGCAGGGCAAGTCGGCCGCCGCCGAGGCCTGGCTCGCCAAGATGCGGTTCGCGGCCGGGTCGTCGAGCCCGAAAGTCTTTTACGCCGTGCGACGCAACTCGTGCGCCGAAGCCGAACGGGAGACCGCGAACTCTCCGGCTCCTGCCTCGATCGAAGACCTCGCCGACCCCGAAAAAGGCCGACAATACTTCGAGTTCGCTCAGATGCTCAGCGGCCGCGGGCACCATGGAACCGCCGTCGAGCTGCTGCGCATGGCGGCCCGTTACGAAGGCGACGGGGAAAACGGCGAAGAAAGCAGCCGGGCCGGGTTGCTCGACGCCCTCGCCGCCGGTTGCCTGAACCTCGAACCGGAAAGTGCGCGGGCCCCGCGGCTACTCAAGCGCGCGATCGAGCTCGACCCTGCTAGGCACGAATCCCATTACTTGCTGGGGCAGGCTTATTGGAAACAGCGCAAGCCCGCGGAGGCCGCCGAGGCGCTCGAACAAGCGATCGCGCTCAAACCCGATGCCGGTTCATACTACACCGAGTTGGGGCGGGCACTGGCGGCGCTCCGTTCTCCCACCGGCGACGACGCGGAGCGCGCCGCCGCGATGCTGAGCAAAGCGATCGAGATCGATCCCGCCGATGCCCTGGCCCGCTACGAGTTGGGCAAGCTATGGATGGCGCGGGGCCGTCTGCCCGCCGCCGCTGAACAACTGCGGAAGGCCGTTGAGGCGGAACCGGAATTCTACGAGCCCTACTATGTGTTGGGGCAAATTCATGCCCGTGAAAAACGCCCTGAGCGGGCGCGCGAGTATTTCGAGATCTTCAAAAAAAAGAAGGCCGCCGCCGAGGCGCGCTCTACAACGCAATGAACCTCCTCCGAAATGGCCCACAAGTATGCGGTACATGGCTCTACGGATCGCCCAAGTTGCAGGTCTCGTGAGCCGCGAAGCGGCGGCGGGAATATAGCCCGGGGTGGAGCCGGAACGGCGGAACCCTGGGTCGCTCGCCACCACAGGTGAGCCCTGAAAGGGCGGCAGGAGCGTCCGCGCGCCCCGCCCCCGGAAAGGGGCATGGATAGCAACCCCGCCACAAATGAAGAGAAGCCCCGGACGGGCGTAGGAGCACTCATTCGATGCAATATCGCCCGACCGGAAACCTCGCCCGACCCTTCGCGCCGCCGGCGCCCATTTTCATGGCGGTATTATGAAACCGGCTGCGCCATGTTGACCCAAGAGCAGAAGCAGACTTTCCTTTCGCGCGGCTACGTCCGTCTGCCGGGAATCGCCGGCGACCGCGCCGCCGACTTCGCGGCTTTCGTGTGGGACCGTCTCGAAGAGTTGCACGGCATTCGTCGCAACGATCGCGCAACATGGGACCGCCCCGGGCCCTGGGTCGGACTGAAGAACTTCAAGGACGTGGAACTGCTGCGAAGCATCACCACCGCTGATCTGTGCTCGGCGATCGACGCTCTGCTAGGTCCGGGGAATTGGAAAACGCCTCGCCACTGGGGCGGCTTTCTTGTGAATCTCCCGAAGTCCGAGGAAGACGAGCCTTGGTACATCCCGACCGGCGGCCGGCACGTCGACTATCACTACACTCACGACCTCGAACCGTTGTTCGGATTACGGGTCTTTTCGTTCTTGTCGGAAGTCGAACCGCAAGGCGGAGGCACTTTGGTCGTCGCCGGTTCTCATCGCGTAGTCGCGGAGTATTTCGAAACGCTGTCGACCGAGGAGCGCACGGCCGGTTATGCCAACGTTAGGGACCGCATGCACGCCGCTCTCCCATGGTTTAGGCGCCTCACCGAGGGCGAGGAACACGATCCGGAGCGCATCCCAACCTTGATGGAGCAAAGCGGACAAGTCGGCGATGTCGAAGTTCGCGTCGACGAGTTGTGCGGCAAGCGGGGCGACGTGGTCTTGATGCACCCCTGGGTGGTCCACTGCACTTCACCGATTCGCGGCGACAATCCGCGTTTCATGTTGGCGAAGAATCTCTACGCGGAAAGCGTCGCGGCCGCCGCGTGAGGCGATTGCGAGTTTCCCATCGAGTCGTGCCGGTGATGGTGATTCTCTGGGCTGTCGCTCTATTCTCCGCGGCATTGCAGGCGCAATTTCAAGGCAACTTCCAAAACGTCGCCGCGCAAGCCGGCCTCCGCGTCAAACTCACTTCCGGCTCGCCCGACAAACCCTACATCCTGGAATCGATGAGCGGTGGAGTCGCCCTCATCGATTACGACAACGACGGTTGGCTTGACGTCTACCTCGTAAATGGTTCCACGATCGAGGCCGAGCGCAACGGCGACAACCCGGCAAGCGATCACCTCTATCGCAACAACGGCGACGCGACTTTCACCGACGTCACCGCCCGCGCCGGGCTGGGCGATCACTCCTGGGGCATGGGCGTCGCCGTCGCCGATGTCGACAACAACGGCTTCGACGACCTTTACGTCACCAACTACGGTCCCAACCGCCTCTACCTGAACCTCGGCGACGGGAAGTTTCGCGAGGCCGCCGGCTCCTCCGGGGTTGCCGGCAGCGAGTGGAGTTCATCGGCCGCTTTCGCCGACTACGACGCGGACGGTGATCTCGACCTTTACGTCACCAACTACCTCGAGTTCCGCCTCGACGACCTGCCCGAATACACGCAGCTATGCCGATACCGCGGCATCCGCGTACAGTGCGGTCCGCGCGGGTTGCCCGCCACCGCCGACCGCTTTTTTGAAAACCTCGGCGACGGAAGTTTCCGCGACCGAACGGCTGATTCAGGTATCGGCGAAGCTCCGCCCTCCTACGGACTGGGAGTCATTTGGACCGACTATGACAACGACGGCGACGCCGACATCTATGTCGCCAACGACTCGCTGCCCAATTTCCTTTTCGAAAACAACGGCGACAAGACATTCACCGAGGCCGCTCTTTTCAACGGCACGGCTTTGAGCGACGACGGCAAGGAACAAGCCGGCATGGGGGTTGACTTCGGCGACTACGACAACGACGGCGACTTTGACTTGATCGTGACGAACTTTTCCGACGACTACCATGCCCTCTACCGCAACGAAGGCGGCGGGCAGTTTCGTGACGTCTCCTATGCCTCCGGTCTCGGCGAGGCCACTTGGACGGCGCTCGGTTGGGGCGTTGCCTTCGCCGATTTCGACAACGACGGCGATCTCGACATCGCCATAGCCAACGGCCACGTCTACCCCGAAGTGGACCGCAACGAGCTGGGCACGCCTTACCGCCAGCCGAATTCGCTGTTTGTGAACGACGGCAAAGGGAACTTCAGCGAGCGAGGCGAGAAGTTGGGTCCGGCCTTCAAGGAAGCCGAATCGAGCCGCGGATTAGCGGCGGGTGATTTCAACAATGACGGTCGGCTGGACCTGCTCATCTCCAACCTCGACGCGCCGCCGTCGCTGCTGATGAACCCGGGCGGCGAAGGCAACTGGATCTTGCTCGATCTTCGCGGAACGGTCTCGAACCGCAACGCGGTCGGCGCTCGTGTTACGGTCAAGACCGGCGATGAAACGCGCGTCAGGGAGGTTCGCGCCGGAGGAAGCTACCAATCGCATCATGACCGGCGCCCGCACTTCGGCCTCGCCGATGCCGAGGCGATCGACGAACTCATGGTCACTTGGCCCAGTGGCCGACAACAGCGGATCGAGAACGTCAAGGTCAATCAGATCCTCAAGATCGAGGAGCCGCCCGCCGTCGGGAATTAGCGGGTCATCCCTCGTGAGCCGCGAAGCGGCGGCGGGAATATAGCCCAGGATGAAGCGAAGCGGAACCCTGGGTGACTCCTGACAACGGGGGAGCCCTGAAAGGGCGACAGGAGCCCGTGTCCGCATTTCATGGCGGTATGATAAATCGGCCAACTCATAGCACTGAGGCTCGGTCATTCCGCCGCTCCACCGATCGAAAGGAATCATCCCATGGAACTCGAATACGCCGTCGAAATGGCGACTTCGAACATTCGCTTCGGCCCGGGTGCGACCCGCGAGCTTGGCCCCGAGTTGGTCGATCGCAAGATCGGCCGTGTCATGGTCCTCACCGACCCTTATTTGGCCGAGCTGCCGCCGGTCGAAACCGCGCTCGCCTCTCTCGACAACTCCAAGATCCGCTACACGCTCTATGACCAGGTCCGCGTCGAGCCAACCGACCAGTCTTTCCGCGACGCGATCGCCGCCGCCGAGCAGGGTGAGTTCGAAGCCTTCGTCGCCGTCGGGGGCGGCTCCACGATCGACACGGCCAAGGCCGCGAATCTCTACACAACCTACCCGGCCGATTTTCTCGACTACGTTAATCCGCCGATCGGCAAGGGACTGCCGGTGCCCGGCCCACTCAAGCCGCTCTTCGCCGTTCCGACGACGGCCGGAACGGGAAGCGAAACAACCGGCGTCTCGATTTTCGACTTCGCCGAACTCCACGCCAAGACCGGCATCGCGCACCGCCGCCTCAAACCGACCCTCGGGATACTAGACCCCGACAACACCCGAACCCTGCCCTCCGACGTAGCCGCCTCCACCGGACTCGATGTCCTCAGCCACGCCGTCGAATCCTACACAGCGGTTCCCTATACCGACCGCCCGCGACCCGAGCGCCCGATTCTTCGGCCCGCTTATCAAGGCTCGAATCCCATCAGTGACATTTGGTCGCTCGAGGCCTTGCGCATGGTGCGGGCGTACCTGCCGCGCGCCGTCGCCGATCCGGGTGACGACGAAGCACGCGGCATGATGCTGTTGGCGGCTTCCTACGCCGGTATCGGTTTCGGAAACGCGGGAGTCCACCTGCCCCACGGGATGTCGTACGCGGTTTCAGGCATGGTCAAAGGTTACCGGCCGGCGGGTTATCCCGGCGACCGACCACTCATACCCCACGGAACTTCGGTGATCTTGAACTCGCCGGCCGTTTTCCGCTTCACGGGTCAGGCCTGCCCCGAGCGGCACTTACGGGCCGCCGAAGTGCTGGGGGCGTCGGTCGCGGGCGTCAAGCTCGAGGACGCCGGCAAAGTGCTGGCGGATCAGGTGACGTCGTTCATGCAACGGTTGAACGTCCCCAACGGGTTAAAGGCGATCGGTTACCAGTCGAGCGACATCCCCGCTCTAGTCAAGGGCACGCTGCCGCAACATCGCGTGACGAAGCTCTCGCCCCGCCCGGCCGACGAGGAAGCCCTCGCCGCCATGTTTGAAGACGCCATGACAGCCTGGTAGCCGCATCATGCCATTCGGCAAATATTACGAAGAATTCGAAGTCGGCCAAGTCCTCAAGCACTGGCCCGGCCGCACCATCTCCGAGGCCGACAACACGTGGTTCAGCTTACTGACCATGAACCAAAACCCGCTCCACATCGACGCCCACTACGCCGAGCAGTTGCAGCACGGGCAGCGCTTGGTCGTCGGACCGCTCGTCTTCAGCATCGTCGTCGGTATGAGCGTGGCCGACATCAGCGGACGCGCCATCGCCAACCTCGAATACAAGGAAATCAAACACGTCGGGCCGGTTTTCCACGGCGATACAATTTACGCCGAAAGCCGTATCGTCGACATGCGCGAGTCGAAATCAAAGCCCGACCGCGGCCTCGTCTTCGTCGAATCCCGAGGCTTCAACCAACGCGACGAAACCGTCTTAACTCTGCAGCGAACCGTCCTGGTCCCAAAACGTCCCGCGTAGCTCGGCTGGTTCCCGCCATGGAGTTGAGGGGCTGTGAAAAATTGGGGACTGCCCCAAGCGCGGATCGAATAAGCTTCATTGAATCAACATCTTTCGATGGCGTGAAGTGGGCTGTACCCCATTTTTCCTATTTGGTCAGCGATTGCAGGACCCCGTGGACGCGGGCGATCGGTAGGCCCACGACGTTGAAATAGCAGCCCTCGATGCGTTCGACGAATTTTGAAGCCAAGCCTTGTATGCCGTAGGCGCCGGCTTTGTCCAACGGTTCGCCGCTGTCGACGTACGCTTCCACCTCTTGATTGCTGAGAGAGCTAAAAGTGACCGCGGTCAGTTCGACAAAGGTTCGGCACTCGCCGGCATGCAGAACACAAACGCCGGTTAGAACGTCGTGCCTGCGTCCGGAGAGCAAACGCAACATCAACTTCGCTTCGTCGGGATCGGCCGGTTTGCCGAGAATGCGGCCTTCCACGACGACAACCGTGTCGGCTCCCAACACGGTTTCGCCCGGCTGCGCGACGGCCCGCGCCTTGGCCTCGGCGAGTCGGAGAACATAGTCCCTCGCGCTTTCTCCCCTGCGGTGAGACTCGTCTACCTCCGCCGGCCGCGTCTCGAAGGGGATCGCGGCGTTGTGAAGAATTTCCTGTCGTCGGGGAGAGGCGGAGGCCAATATCAGCATGCGGGCGAGGCGAAAACAGTCGCGGGCTTCGAGTCGGGAATGCCCGAAATATCACAATCCGTAGTTAGCGTAGTGACTCGGCGTGTCGCGGCACAAGCCATGAAGGCGATCGACGGCTAGCCTTGCTCTTCGGCCGACGCCATCGTGGGGGCCGGGCCCACCGGTTGGCGAATGAATTCTCTTACGCTATGGAACCCCAACCACAGCGCCGCGAACGGAAAGATCACCACCGCGATAAAGTTCGCCGACAACGAGGCTGCCCGCAATGTCGATTCCGATGCGAGACGGGTTAGAGAAGGGATGACGCCGGGCAGATCCAAAGCCGCCGAAAAGAACGTCATGCCCAGACCCATCGACAACGGGACGCAAACAATGACGAAAAGAGTTGTCAGCGGACGGCTTCCCACCGCTTTCCAACCCCCGGCGCGCAGCGCGCGCGTGAACTGCGCCACTGGAATGTAAGCGAGCGCGAAACAGGCCAGCGCCATTGCCGCCTGCGCCGCGGCCGGAGCCGCGAGAAACGAGTCGTAAGCAAAGAACCCCACTGCCCAACCGAAATGACCGCCCATCGCCGGACTGAATCCTAACAGCAGACCGGGAATCGCCACGGCCATGACAGGCAGGCCATAGACCCAGCCCAAAATGTATGGGTGCGCGGACGCGATTTCGTGCCGTCGCGGGGCAACCAGTGATAAGTGCAGCAGCACCGGGCACAGAGGAATCAACATCGCCGCCAAAACTTCGAGCGAAATATCGCTCGCCCGAAGAGCCCCATAGCCCAGGCAAGTCAAGTAAAAAAAACGGGTCACTGGAACCCAGGGAGTCGATCGGAACTTGGCGGAACTGAACATGGACAGGTTACCCTTAGTAGTACTAGACGACATAGTACCCTTGTGTCGTAGCGGCCAACATCGGGTGCCTAACCTAGTCTTTGGTCGTTGTTCACTTAGCGGTGGAAGCTTTTTCTGGTGGGAAGGTGAGCGCAACGAACCCGGCACTGCTTGCGACCGAGAGGCCGACCCGGCGGGTCCGTTGAGAGGGGGGTTGGGATGGTTGCGCGAGGTTTTCACGACCGGATACCGAGGCAGAACAACAAGCAACTCGCCGGCGCACTTCTCGACGGAAACACGCAACGCAAGAACGCCCGCGGTTACGCCTGGGGGGGAAGTTCGGACCCGGGCGACAACCACGACGTTCTCGACCCTTATCGGCCACGATTGGGGAAGTTGCGGAATTTTCCCGGCTGGATTCCCGTTGCGGCCGAGACGCGCCGGCCCCGGAGTAGGGAAACGATCGGCGTCGGAACCGGCTCGGCCGTTCGTGCTACATTTGTTCGATTCGGTATAGCTTGATGTCGAATCCGATCGCCGACCATCTGCGCTTCTTTCGTGACTTGGGAATCGAAGATGTTTATTTGCCGCCGGAGGTGCGCCGGGGGCTGATGCATCCGACGCCGCCTGGCGTGGTGGCGGTTCGGGCGACGTCCGCCGCGGAGTCGAAACAACCGCGGCCGGCGAGTGCGCCTGTTGCGCCCCCCTCGATGCCGCCGACGGTTGGGTCCGGCGAAGGGTTTTCGTCTCCGGCTCCCGTCGATCCGCTTCCCATCCTTCAGGAGATCGAAGCCGAACTCGTCGGGTGTACGCGATGCGGGTTGCACGAAGGCCGCAACAAGATCGTTTTCGGGAGCGGGAACCCGCAAGCCAAGCTGGTGTTCGTGGGCGAGGGGCCCGGCGCCGATGAAGACGCCCAGGGATTTCCCTTTGTCGGCCGCGCCGGGAAACTATTGACCCAGATGATCAACAACACCGCGCAACGCGAGGGGATTTCGATTTCACGCGACGATGTCTACATCTGCAACGTGGTGAAGTGTCGACCGCCGGGAAACCGCAATCCCGAGGCCGTCGAGATGAAGACTTGCGGACCGTTTCTCGATCGTCAACTGGAAGCCATTCGCCCCAAGGCTATTTGCGTGCTGGGCGGAACGGCCGCGAAATTCGTTCTCAAGACAACCACCGGCATTACGAAGCTGCGCGGGGAGTGGCGGCAATGGCGAGGCATTCCGGTGATGCCCACCTATCACCCGTCGTTTCTGCTGCGGCCGTACGCCCAAGACCGCAAACGCGAGGCTTGGCTCGATTTGCGGGCCGTGCTTCACTACGCCTTCGATTGATCAAGGCAATCCACCGGGTCCCTATCGACAGGGCCCCGCCGGGGCGGCTTGCACAGCCGGGCGGCGTCCAGCAAAATAAGGGGAGTCGTCTCGGTCAGATCACTTCGCGGTTCTTGACGGGGAGGCCCCGCCGCTTTCAGCCGCAAAAGCAGAGTACGTGTCGTCGGCTCGGTGTCCGACGGATCGGCCGGCCGGCTTGTCGTGAAGTTTCGAGCGGACGCAAAATTCTGGAGTAATCGATTGATGGGAAAAACGCTTATTGGAATTCTCTTCTGCCTGTTGCTGGGGCTTCTCGGACTCGGCGTGACCGGTTGGCTAGTCGTCAGCGGCAAGGTCATCGCCTCCCTCGACACGATTTTCCTGACTCTGGTCAGCCTTGCGCTGGCGCTGGCCTGCTTTGCCTTTATCGCCTGGCATTTCCAAGCCGCGCTCGCCGCGGCCGGCAAAAAGAAGAAGTAGCGGCCGCCCGAAGGTTCGCCCCGCCGATCAGCCTCGCGGGTCCGCTCGATTGTGCAAAACCGAGCCGGACAGCGTGCTTCCATGCCGCGGCCCGATCGCCGTGAGTCAAACTGCTTGTGCCGAATTCGGCGCACCGAGGTCCACCACCTTGATCCTATCCGCGTGTCGTTTCGCCTGGGCGATATCGTAGGAGGCCTGCATCCGTATCCAGATGTCCGGCGTCGTGCCAAAGGCTTTCGAAAGCCGAATGGCCATTTCGGGGGAAACTCCGGCTTGCCCGTTGATCAGTCGTGAAAGAGCCTGACGGCTGACGCCGAGGGCCTTCGCACCCTCGGTAACGGAAAGACCGAAGGGCTCCAAGCAGTTGATTCGTACCGAAAGACCGGGATGCGGCGGGTTCTTCATCGGCATGACTTTGTTCCACCCACGATTTAGTGATCATCCGACAATTCCACATCGAAGGCTTCGCCGGCTTCGAAACGGAAGATGATTCGCCAGTTGGCTTTCACAGTCACCGACCAATAGCCTTTCATGTCCCCCTTCAGGCCATGAAGCCGGAAGGCCGGCGCGCGCATGTCGCCGATCGTTTCAGCATCATCGAGCTGAGCGAGAATCGTGCGGACCTTAGCGAGCAAGTCCGGACGAATTCCGCGGGCGTCGTTGCGGTCGTAGAGACGTTGGAGCCCTCGATGGCGAAAACCGCGAATCATCCCGAACTGTAACTCGTAACGCGACGCGTGTCAAGAGGCGATAGAAATGTCCCCCTCGGTAGGGCGATAGAAATGTCCCCTTGGTTAGCCCGGTAGAAATGTCCCCTTTTAAGTAAAAGGATAGTAGTCGTAGGGGCTTGTGGGAATGTGGGAATCGCACAGCGATTTCCAAGGGGCTGGGGGAAACGTGGGAAACCCGAGCGATGAGGTTCGAAGCTCCTCGTCGGCTGCCGAGGGTTTTCCTCGTTTTCCACGGCCCCGTCATTTCCACAGCCCTCTTCACGCGGTCGCCGCCCGTTTTTTCGGCTTCAACGGCGCGCGCCAAGGGTGATTCGCCGGCGGTGTGCGCGGCTGCGGCGCCAGGCGCGGTTTCGGCTCCGGCCGCACCTTGGGGAGCGGCTTGGCGATCTCGTCGAACGCCACCGTTTTCCCCTCGAACACCACCCGCAACTCGCCCTCGCGCGCTTGCTGCACGGTTACTCTCGCGCCTGCGCCCAGAGCCTGATTGCGCTGCGGTTTCAACTGCGGAAAACGGTTCTCGAAACGTACCACCAGGTCGTTGGACACCACCCGCTCTCCCTCCAAGCAAAACACCCACTTCAAGTCCAAACGCTTCGATAAGCGCCGATGAAAGTCCGCTCCCGCTGACGGCTCAGAGGCGAACTTGGCGTTGTGCTCTGGCAGATACTGCTCGTCGAGATAGCGGTTCGCCGCCTCGTAATCGGCAATGCCTTTGAGCCGCATCTTCTTGATCAGGCGGTCTTGATGGGTGCCGTGATGGCGCTCCACGCGGCCCTTCGCTTGCGGTGACGAAGCGGCGATGATACCAATGCCGAGCTTGGCGCACATGCGTCCGAACTGCGTCTCGGGCTCGATGCCTTCCAGCGCTTCACGCGACGTTGGCCGGCGCTTGTAGACGTTCTTCCAGTCGCAATACAACGCCTTCGGAACGCCGTATTGACGCACCCAGGCTTCGAGCAGATCGGCCGCCGCCCAAGTCGTTTCCTCGCTCGAGAAACGGCACAGCGCCAGACCGGTCGCATCGTCGACGAAGTTCATCAGGCAACCTTTCCGCCCGCGCGCTTCGAGCCACTCGTGGTGCGAACCGTCGACCTGGATCAGCTCGCCCAAGTGCGCTTTACGCCGCCGCCGCGAGCGATGCGGCCGGCGCTTGCGGCGGCGGCTCCACAGGCCCTCGGCGAGCATCCAGAGCCGCAGTGTTCGCACCGATAGTTTCAGATCGTGGTCTGTCCACAAATGCTCGGCCGCCAGCGTCGGCCCGAAGCGCTCGTGCGGCTCGCCGGAGTAGTGTTCGCGCACCAGTTGCAGCACTCGCTTGCGAACTTCCGCCGGCTTGGCGCGGTTCGATACCCGGCCCACGTTGCCGTGCTTCAATGCTTTTGTCCCTCCCGCGCTGTAGCGCCTCCAGATCCGCTTGGTCTGGCGATAACTGATATCGAGTATCCGCGCCGCCTCGCTCAGCTTCAACTCGCCTCGCTTCACCCGGCCCAGTACCTCGCCCCGTCTCAATTCCTTGTCGTTCATCCATGTCCTCTCCAATCTAGGCTCCTCCTTCGGAGCCTTAGATTAGGGGACATTTCTATCGCCCTCTCAAGGGGACATTATCATCGCCCTTCAACAGATTGATGTGTGTCGGGCTCCGTGGGGCCGCCCGCCGTCAACTCTCGCGATCCTCCGAATAGCGGTAGGAATACCCGTAGTCGCGATAGTAGCCGTACTCGAGATTGTCCAGATTCACGCGGTTCATCACGAACCCCAGCAGTCGCACTCCGGTTTCATCAAACGTCTGCTTGGTTCGCAGCAACGCACCGGCCTCGGTCTGATCGGAAACCACCAGCACGACGCCCTCGACCATTTGCGAAATCGTGCGAGCGTCGGAGAGCACAAGCGACGGCGGCGAGTCGACGATGACGTGCTCGAAACGCTCGGCGGCCACGTCGAGCAACGCGGCCAGCCGGGGCGAATATAGAAGGTCCGAAGCCAGTCCATGCGAGCGGCCGGCGGCGGCCAGATGCAGGCCTTCCACGGGGGTTGCGGTGATGACGTCGTCGATTTCAGCCAATCCCTGGAGATAGTCGGTCAACCCGCGGCGGGCTTTGATGCCCAGCTGACGGGCGCAATTGGGTCGGCGCAGATCGGCGTCCACCAACAAAACTTCTCGGCCCAATTGCGCCAGGCTGCAGGCAAGGTTCAGGCTGACGGTCGTCTTACCTTCTTGCGGTTGCGAACTGGTGATCAAGATGCGGCGCATGGAGTCGTCGCAGCCGAGCAAGATGGAACTGCGCAGCGTACGGTAGGCTTCCGACAGCGCCGCTTCGGGTTCCCATTGGAACTTCGGCGTTGTCGGATCGAGTGCCGAAGCCGTTCCCCGGCCGGAAGCGGCGACCGCCTTGAGGGCGGCCGGAGCCTGGGCTTCGATGGGCCGCACGATGACCTTTTCGGCGCTTTGCGATCGCCCGCGCGGGATGACCGCCAGCAACGAAAGACCCGTCATCTGTTCGACTTGCTCGGGCGTCCTCACGACCGTGTTCATGTGCTCTTGGAAAAAGGCCGCCATGACGCCGGCCAGCAGACCGCTCAAAAGCCCCAGGGCGGCGTTGAGCGGCTTGCGCGGCCGATGCGGACGCTCGGGGACTTCCGCGCGGTCGAGCACGGCGATATTCGACGCCCGCAACCCGGCTGAAACCCCCGCTTCCTTGAGCCGCTGCAGCAGACCTTCATAGAGTGTTCGGTTGGTCTCCGAGTCGCGCCTCAAGATGTTGTATTGAATGAAATCGTCGCTGAGGCGATTCACCAGCGCGCGTTGCCGCTCGACTTGTTGGAGCAGGAGGCGTTCGCGTTGCTCGGCGAGCGTATATCCTTCGCGAACGCCGTCCAAGATGCGGCTCTCCTCCTCGCCGAGCGCCTTTTCGAGTTCTTCGATCTGTCGCCGCGCCCGTCGGACACTTGGGTATTCGGGCGCGAAGGTCACCAGCAGGCGCGAGTGCTCGCGGCGCAGCTCGGTAAGAGTCGCCTTCAGCTCTTCGTAGCCGCGACTCGTCAAGCTGCCGGGCAAGCCTCCGCCCGAGCGCGACTCGTCTTCGAGCAACATCGCCCGCGACTGCTCGTGAATGCGTTCGGTTTCCGCGCGTGTCAGCGCCTGCTCGAGTTGCGCCAGCTTTTCGGTCGTGATGTTCTTGCGCTCCTCGATAAATACGATCGAGTGACGCCGAGCATAGTCGATCAACTCGCTTTCGCTGACCTCCAGCTGTTGCTCGAGCGTCACCAGTTGCTCGCGCAGCCACCCGGAAGCCTTTTGGGTCGCATTCCACTTCGCCTCTAAGTTGTGGTCGATGTACTCGTCGGCCACGGTGTTGACGACAAGCGCCGCCAGTTTTGGGTCGATCGACTCGAAGCTGACATCGACCAAGCGTGTCCCCTTGCCGGGGTGAACGCCGAGATGGTCGAGGTATTCGTTGAGAATCGCCGACGGCAGGGTTCGAGCCGAAACCGTACCCTGGTCGAAGGAGGCTTCCATCTCGCCTCCGGAGATCTCGGATCTCCCGGCGTCGGAGTCAAGACGAACTCGAAACTCGGCGAGATGGTGCAGCCGCAACTTGTCGACCACCCGCCGGGCCAGGGCGCGGCTCTTGAGAACCTTGTACTGAGTCTCCAAATAGTCGGGCTGTTCGGGAACTTGCCGCAATTCTCCGTCAAGCTTGGCAATGTTGGGCTCCTCGCGATCGATCTGGATCGTGGCCGCGGCGCGATAGATCGACGGACTGACAAAGTTGTAGACCAGCGCCGCCGCCAACCCCAGCGCGGCGGCGTAAAGAATCACGCGGCGCCGGGCGTGCAGCACGCGCTGCAGCTCGCGCAACGAGAAGTCGCCCGCCGGCTCGGAGGTCTCGATGGGAACCGGCGCCGTTCCGATCACGCGCGGGCGGACCGGCGCCGTGACTTCGGCGGAAGGGGCGGGAATCGGAACAGGTTTGTTCTCTATGTTCACAATCGTTGTGGAAGAAACGGGCTGCTCTCCGTCGGAGCGCGAAGCCCCGACAGCCGCGAGAAAAGCTGACTAGCGCCGCCAGATGACGATTCCGGTCAGCATCTGCAAGACAGCTTCGGAGCTTCGGCTCAGGGCGCTTTTTGCGCGGCTGTCGGGAACGAAGAGCACATCGTTGACCCGCAACGGACTATCGTCGCGCCGACCGCTCAAGATGTCGCGGATACGAACAGGGATCTCCTGCTTGCCGGACTCGGTGGGGCGGATCACGCGCGACTTCTGCGGCGCGGAGTGAGGGGCCAGCCCGCCGGCCATCGAAATCGCGCGCAAGACCGTGATGTCTTCCCCCTGCCGGACAGGAAAGCCGCCCGGCTGCTTCACCGCCCCGAGCACATAGATCAAGCCGGCCTTTTCGACCTGCACCGTATCGTGCGGTTCGATAAAGGGGTTGCTCTCGTCTTCGTCGAGCAACCGCAAGACCCGCTGCAAAGGGATGCGCAACTCGCGCCGCGAAGCGTCGTCGTAACCGGCTGCCTCGGGCGAACCCGCCGCCGCCGGCCGCCCGCGCGAGATCGTCACGGTCTCGCCGACATCGTCGCTAAGCCCTCCCGCCATCGCCAGCACCTCGACTAGTCGCCGCCGACCCCGCAGTTGATAGACCCCCGGCTCTCGCACCGCGCCCAACACACTCACAGGCCGACTGTGATATTCCAAGACGCGCACGCTGATCTGCGGATCGCGCAGCAGGCCGCGCCCGTAGCGCTGCTTCAGCGTCGCTTCGACTTCGGCCGTCGTCAGCCCCCCGACCGCAACCTCATCGATCAACGGCAGCGAGATCATGCCGCGAGGACCAACCACAACGGATTGGCTAAGCTCCTCGACCTCGAAAACGGTGATATCGAGGACGTCCCCGTGCCCAATCGGATAGGGACCGCTGACGCCCCATCCGGCCTTGTCACGGCGAGGCGGGGCGTTGGCCGCCGCGGCGACCTGCCCAAACACAACGAACCCAAGCGTTAGAAACCCGACAAACCGCGCCGTCAATTGAAGCCCTCCAAGTGTTTCGATCGGCTGTCAGCCTCGGCGGCTTTATACGTTCGATGTCGGGGGTCTAGGGCCGGCGGTGCCGGGGACGTACGAAAAGGAACGGGGGCTTGCTTTAGCCGCTTGTCAAGAGGGCAGTCCGGACTGAGGGCAGTCCGGACTGCCGGCCGAAAAGGCTCCCTGGATGGCCTTCCCTCGAAGGGACTACGTACAACCCGAGCCGCACCGCGAGGGGGCCGTGAAAAAATGGAGGCCGGCCCACTTCGCGCCGGCCGACTTCCGAGTTTTCACCACAAAACCCCCAACGGAAAAAGGACAGGCGTTTCCGCCTGTCCTCCCTCGCAATCAACCCTTGCGGGCCGTTACCGCCGCGGGTGATCAGCTCCTCGCGGCCAAATAGCCGAATACCTAGTCCGAGCCCGATTCGGATGCTTCCGGCTCTTCGCCGCCAATTTTCGCGACCGCTTCTTCGGTCGTCCACACGTCGCTCGCCAGGAAGCGGAAGTTCACCAGCGCCGCGGCGTAGCCGTCGAGGCCGGGAACCTGCGCCGCCGCCGTCGCGTCGGTCACCACCGCGACTTCGAAACCCTGCTCCAGCAACTCGCGCAGATGCGACTCGGTGCAAAGATTGGCCGACATACCGGCGAGGATGACCTTGTCGATGCCTCGTTTGCGCAGTTGCAGCACCAGGTCGTTCGTCTCGGGTCCGTAGACCTTGTGCGGGCTGGTCACGACGGTTTTGCCGTCCTCGAGATAGGGCTTATAGACGGCCAGCCAGTCGGCCCCCGAACCATCGAAACCCTCAGTCGTCAGCGCGCCCTTGCGATCGAACATCTTGATGCCGTGCATCATGGTTTCCACCGCGCCGCCGAACTGCCAGCCGTGGTCGGTCGGGTAGTAGTAGTGAGGCGAGACGAAGACCGGCATATCCGCCTTCTTCGCGCTTTTCAACAAACTTTCGATGTTGGCGACGGTGCCGTTGGCCTCGACGCTTTTGCCGACCACGCCCCAGGTCACGCCCTCGGGGCTGAGGAAGTCGTTCTGCGGATCAGTCACGACCAAGGCGGTGCGCTCGGGGTCAATCGTAAGACCGGGATCGGGCAATTGGGCTTGCAGGCTCGCGGCGCTGAATACGGCGATCGCAATCGCTGTGAACCGGACAATGTTAATCGATTTCATGATGTTTCTCCTTCTTTCTCTGCTCTCTTCTCGTGGGTCACGCTTGACTTGCGATAACTTTCTCACGAGTCGGTCGGCGAAGTGGTCCACAAGTTGTGCTCGATTGCCCGGTAGGTTGCGGGGGCGTCTGGATGTTGTGCTGAATTGTCCAAACGCGCGGGACGGCGGCGTTGTTTTCGATTCTCCGGACGCGCTAGAATCCAGGAAAGTGTTGCTCGATAAGTTGCTGGCGAACCTCGACGTGCGGGTCGACCATTTCGCGCTCTGCATGCTGAGTTCGGGATGGCGCATACAATTGCCCGGGCCCTCGGCCGTGATGATGCACTTCGTCCTCAAGGGCCAAGGCACGGTGAGCGACTCGAAAGGCAACAACCTGCCGGTCGGCCCCTACTGGCTGGCGGTTGTCCCTCCGGGCGTCCAACACGACCTACAGACCCTCGGCACGGCCGGCAACGAATTGAAAATCGATTCCGCGCCGCCGCCCAATACGATTCCGAACATCGTGGCCGGCTCCTCCGACGACATCGACTTGTTGGTCGCGTGCGGCATCACACGGGTCCGTTACGGCGAGTCGCTGGGCCTTTTCGACTATTTGCGGGACGTTCTGACGGTCGATCTTTCCGATTCGCCCGAGGCGCTTGCGGCGTTTCGCGGCATCCTGGCCGAGCAGGCGTCGCCCGGGCCCGGCACCGAGGCCATGACGAGCGCGCTAATGTTCCAATGCCTGGTCCACCTGCTGCGGCGCCTCACCGAAGCCGCCGACTGCCCCTTGCCCTGGCTCTCGGCGCTGGAAGACCGTCGCTTAGCGCGCGCGATGGACCGCATTCTCGAAAATCCCGGCGGCGAGCACACCGTGGAGTCGCTGGCCGATGAAGCAGGTATGAGCCGCTCGACCTTCGCCCAGCGTTTCGCCGGGTCTTTTGGAAGGCCGCCGATGGCCCTGGTGCACCACGTCCGCATGCAGCGTGCCGCGCACCTACTCAAGCAGGGGGAGCTTTCCATCAACGAAGTGGCCGACCGGGTGGGCTTTTCGAGCCGCAGTCACTTTTCGAGAGTGTTCAAGACCCACGCCGGCACGGGTCCGGGCGCCTACCGCGCGCAGTGAACGCGCCTACCCTCAGCCGCCGGCGGCTTGGGAAGTTTCCCTGCGGCTTCGCAACCATCCATCGATCGAAAAGTCGCCGCCGCCGTTGGCCGACAGATAGAGGAAGACGAACGAATAGAGGGCCGCTATCTCGCCGCCGTTTTGGATCGGCCAGAAGCCTTGCCCGGCGTGCACGATAAAGTAGGCAGCCGCCATCAGACCCGATAACAGAAAAGCAACGGGACGCGTGCCAAGCCCGACAATCAGCGCCAACCCGCCGAAGAACTCCAGCGTGCCGGCAACCCCGCCCATCGACAACAAGGGCAGCGCGTCGCGACCCAGCATCCCGAACAGCTTTTGCAGGGCGTGCTGGAGCAGCAAAAACCCCGAGACGGCGCGTAGAAGCGTAAGCGACAGATTTTGGAAATTCTTCATGATGTTCTCCCCAAGATATGTGTTCAGAGCGGCATTGTAGCTGACCGAGCGCGGTGTTGCACCTCGAATCGGCAAGAGTGATACGCGTGGATTGCGTGGGCCGCGGCGAATGGCGCGGGAGCGGACCGTCCGCTATAATCGCCCTGCCAGGGGGCCGCCGGACGACGAGGAGAAGCACACTATGGAACCGCTACGACAGGACTTGTTGACCAACGGATATAGCGTCGTCCAAGGCGCGCTTGATCCGCCGTTGCTTGCAAGCGTGCGGCAAATTTCCGCCGGGATTCTCGACCGTGTCTCCGCCGAACACCGCGCTCAAAATCGCTCCCAGGGCAGTCTGGTCAACACCTCGGACTATCCCGACTACGCGGCCCTGATTGGAAACGCGAGCGCGCGCGCGGCTTTCGACGAGCTAGGGTTCGTCGACACGAGATTCAGTTCGGGTTATCTGATCAGCAAACCGCCGGGCGGCCCGCCGCTGTTCTGGCATCAAGACTGGTGGGGTTGGGACGACCCTATCTCCTACACCGAAGCCGTCGCGCAGGTTTTCTTGATGTATTACCTCACCGACACGTCGCCCGAAAACGGTTGCTTGCGGGTAGTCCCGGGGAGCCATCGCCAAAAGCACGCGCTTCACGACGCCGACCAGGCCCACGACGAGGCTCTATCGCGAGTCGACAATCCCAACGACCCCCTTTATGGCGCGTTGGCCGAGGAGAAGGCAGTCCCGGTGCGGGCGGGAGACGTGGTCATCGGCGACTCGCGCTTGCTGCACGCCGCCTATGCGAATCAATCCTCCCAGGAGCGCAGTTTGATCACATTGTGGTATCACCCGAATTTCGGCTCGCTGCCGGCCGGTATGCGGGCTCGGATTCGCGAGATCCATGAACGCCGCGGGGTCGATACGGATGCGGCCGCGGCCGATGCATTGAGACTAGACGATTGGCCGCGAGAAGCGAGGGAGTTGGTTGTCGATTTGCTGCCGCCGCCGGTGCCGGGTGTCGAGTCGCACCCCTGGAACCGGAAGCCGAATTGGGATCTGGCGGGGTGAGGGGCGCGCGTCGACAGCGTCCTTGCAGAGTAAAGGATTAGGTTTCAGCGGGCTGCCTCGAACGGGCCAGACTCACCGCTACTTGACCGTAGGCGCAAGCGGCTGGGTAGTCTCCATCAAGTGCGTCATGCTCGATGTCGATTTCTTGTCCCAATTTGCTGGTCCATTTCCCGGAAGGCAATTGGCGCGCGGCGTGGGTGGGTCGGCCGGATGGGTCGACATAGATAGCGATTTCTCTACGGTTGGTTCCGGGGCGCTGCTGCCGTATGGTTCGTAACCCAGGGTTCCAAACGCTTGGACGAAGGCTTCCAGAGTTTCTCGGCGCGGAACGCCTTCCGGCCATGCGTACAAGCCCATCGAATCGGGCCACCACCAGCGATCGGTTTCGCCGGCCGCCCAGGCTAAACAGTTGTATTCGGGAGTGGCGGGACTGGTCGCGACGAAGCTCACAAGTTGAATTAACTTACGTAGCCGTTGCGTCGGCCCCAGTCCAACCAAGCTTGCCGCATGGCCGGGACCCTGCCTAGGTCCGCTTCCGGTACGGGGTCGTCGCCGGTGATCGCTTTGAGCGCCCAGAACCAATGGCCCGGCGCTTGTTGAAGTTCGCGGAAGATCAAGGGCAGCGCTTGTTCCCCCATGCCAATGATCTGCTGGTAGGCCGGGTGCATCGACATCTCGGTTGTGGACGAGGTCATGCGGGTATCGCGTTTCCAATTTCGCGTCAGCTCGTCGAACCTTGTCTTGACGACAACAGTGGGTTCGAGCGTTTGCACTTTTTCGGCCATGAGGTCTTCCCCAAAGGTGTCGTCTCCGCTCCCGGGCCCACAAACCCCCCAGAGGTGCTTTTCGCTGTTCAGTATACCGGCCTTTAGGAAGGCCTTGCGTGTGAGGAAGCACCGTCGGGCCGGCCCTATCAACCCTTGCTCCGCTTGGCCGGCTTCCGAGCATGGCGCTGTTGACAGGTGTACCGCATCACGGTACGCTTACGATTGATCCAGTCATTCCGTCATCGTGGTTTGAAGCGGCTTCACGAACGCGGAGACCCGAGCAAGCTGCGCGCCGACCAAGCTGATCGTATCGGGATCGCTTTGGCGGATCTAAACGCCGCGCGAATGCCTCGAGATCTCGACTTGCCGGGGTACCGACTTCACCGGCTGAAGGGAGACCGGAAGGGTTTCTGGAGTATATGGATTTCCGCCAATTGGCGGATCATTTTTCGGTTTGACGGCCGCGACGCGTACGACGTGGACTTAGTCGATTACCACTAGTAGTCGCAAACGAGACGAAAGGACGAGTAACCATGCCCGCGATTTACCCGCCGCACCCCGGCCTCAGCATCAAGCAGAACTGCCTTGACCCACTGGAGCTGACCGTCACCGAGGCCGCGAAGCTGCTGCGCGTCGCCCGGCACACGCTTTCGCGCGTGCTGAACGGTCACGCGGCCATTTCGCCGGAGATGGCCATCCGGTTGGAGAAAGCCGGATGGTCCAACGCGGATTTTTGGCTTCGCCTGCAGGCGTCTTACGATCTGGCGCGGGCGCGCGAGCGGCAAGACCAGATCAAGGTCGAACGCTATGAGCCGCGGCCGGCCGCGTAGGTTTGGTCCTGCCGCCCCTTCAGGGCTCGCCTGGGTGGGGGGCACCCAGGGTTCCGCCGTTCCGGCTCCACCCTAGGCTATATTCCTACCGCCGCTTCGCGGCTGTGGTCACTTGCGATTTCGTCGGGCGTAAGCGGAATGCACACTGAGGCCCGGGGCCGGCAGTCCCCGGCCGGGCGAATGATCTTCGGGTGAATCGACACCGTAAATCCACTCGCCCCCCTGCTACAATCCAAGGCATGCCGGACTCGAAAAACTCACTGGATCGTCGTGCTTTTCTGTTGGCCTCGAGCGCGGGGGCGCTCGGCGCCGCGTCAACGCCGAAGCCGATCCGTGCCGCTGTCTGGGGCATCGGACATGGTCATGCTCGCAGCAAGGCTAAGACCTTGCGCGGCATGGGCGCCTATGACCTCGTGGGCATCTGCGAGCCCGACCCGAAACAATCTTGGGATCACGAGGTCTACCAAGGCGTTCGCCGGCTCAGTGAACGCGAGATGCTCGACGACGAGTCGATTCGGCTGATCGCCGTCGAGTCCGATGTTCGCGACAATCTGAATTTCGAATATGCGCGCAAGGCCGTCGAGGCCGGCAAGTTCGTGCATCTCGACAAGCCCCCCGGCGACAGCTTGGAGCCGCTTCGCGACTTGCTCACTGCGGCCACGAAAAAGAACCTGGTCGTCCAGATGGGCTACCAATGGCGCTATCACGAGGCCATGCAAAAAGCGATCGAGGCGGCGCGCAAAGGTTGGCTGGGCAGTGTGTATATGGTCCGCGCGACGATCGACAAGCCGCTCGGCCGCGAGGGGCGAGACTACGACGCGGCCTACAAGGGCGGGATGATGTTCGACCTGGGTTCGCACATGATCGACCGCATCGTCGATCTACTGGGCAAGCCGACGAACATCACGAGCTGGATTCGCCACGATTCGAACGTTCCCGACAAACTCGCCGACAATACTCTCGCGGTCTTTGAATACGACAGCGCCCTGGCGGAAGTCTACATCGCGGCGCAACGGCCCAACGGCAACCGCTACCGCACTTTCCAAATCTCGGGCACCGAGGGGGCCGCGACCGTCCGGCCGTTTTTCCCCAATCTGCGGCTGCATCTCGATTTGGCCCATGCCGCCGGACCTTACAAGGCCGGGGCGCAAACGATCGACATCGAGGACAAGCGCTCGGTGCCCTATGAACCCGATTTCGCCGTGATGGCCTCGATTGTCGAGGGCGGCGAACCCGACTACTCGGTGGAGCATGATCTGATCGTGCAGGAAGCTTTGCTGCGGGCCTGCAAGATGATCTAGGCGCATTGTTTCTTGGTAGCGGTTTTGAGATTGGGCAGGCCTGGAGACCTGCCCCACTTGGTTGGAGTCACACTACATGAATCGACGTATTTTCTTGATGGCGGGAACCGGCGCGGCGATGGCGCAGAGTCCGGCTGAGACGCTACAGCTGGGGTTGATCGGCGCCGGCGGACGCGGCCGACGTGTGATGACGCATTTCGCCGAAAACCCCCGCGTCAAAGCCCACGCCGTGTGCGATATCTACGAGCCCAATCTTGAAAAAGGGCTTTCCGACGCCGGGCCCGGCACCAAGGCTTACCGCAACTACAAGAAGCTGCTCGAAGACCCCGAGATCGACATCGTCCTGATCGCCACGCCGGAGCATCAGCATCACCGCATGTTGCTCGACGCCCTGGCCGCCGGCAAGGACGTTTATCTCGAAAAGCCGCTCTGCCATACGCCCGAGGAAGGCGTCGAGATGATCCATGCCGAGCAGGCGTCGAAGCAAATCGTCCAAGTCGGCATGCAACGCCGCAGCTACAACCTCTATCAGGAAGCCCGCGACCTGCGCCGCGCCGGAAAGTTAGGCAAGGTGCGCATGATCCGCACCTATTGGCTCAACAACCGGCTCGACCCCCGCGCCCGACAATTCGAGGGGCCCCTCGACTGGGATCAATGGCTCGGACCGGCTCCGAAAGTGGCCAAAGACGCGCTGCGGTTCTTCGACTGGCGCAACTGGTCGGACTACTCCGGCGGCATCGTCATCGACCAGGGCGCGCACATCTATGATTCGATCCACATGATCATGGACGCCGGGTATCCCTCGGCGGTCAACGCCTCGGCTTGCTCGGGACATCGTACGAACGGCGATCTGCCGGAGTCCTGGATCGTGACGGCCGAATATCCTGAAGACTTCATGGCCGTGTTCACGATCAATTACTCGGCGATGCAATACGCCATGCGCGCCGATCAACTCAACGCCTACGACGGCGATGAAGCCCGCATGGATATCGGCCGCGAATTCTTGCGAGTGTTCCCGAAGGCAGCGCCCGATCGGCCCTCGGTCGACAAAGATCAGCCCGGCGGCTTTCGCCAAGCGACGATCGATCATGTGAACAACTTCGTCGATTCGGTGTTGAGCCGCAAGACTCCCGTGGCTCCGGTCGAGACCGGGTTTCAATCAGCGTTGGTTTTGCAAATGGCGAACATCTCGGTCAAGCAGGGACGGCGGGTGCGCTGGAACCCGAAGACCCAAAAAGTGGAAGTCTAGATCCTCCTTCGGGAAGTCTGAAAATTAGATTCACGATATAGATCGTGCGAAAGATGGAAACGCGAGCGGCTGAGAAAGGCTGAGATCCCGCAGCCGCGTTACTATAGACCCAGGCGAAAGTCCAAGAGCCAAGAGACTCGAAACAAGTGCGGGACTGGGTGAGCCGCGAAGCGGCGGAAGGAATATAGCCTAGGGTGGAGCCGAAGGCGGAACCCTAGGTAACGGTTTCCCACGATTGAACCCTGAAAGGGTGGCAGGAGCCGCGGTAGGGACCCTACGTGCCGGCCCGGACTTTTTCACGGCCTCGAGTGCTCTTGCCCCCGTCAATTTGCATATCCTCCAACTCGTGTTTCATTAGAACCCCATGGCCGACGCTTCCACCGCCGCCACACCCATTCGCGTCCTCGTCGCCAAACCCGGCCTCGACGGCCACGACCGCGGGGCCAAGGTAATCGCCCGCGCCTTGCGAGATGCCGGTATGGAAGTAATCTACACGGGCTTGCGCCAAACGCCCGAGCAGATCGTTTCCGCCGCGCTCGAGGAAGACGTCGAGTTTATCGGGCTGTCGATTCTTTCCGGCGCCCACACGGTGATTGTTCCCCGCGTCATGGAGTTGCTTCGCGACAAGGGTATGGACGACGTTCGAGTCGTACTGGGCGGCATCATTCCCGACGCCGATATCGAGTCCATGAAGGAGCAAGGCGTGGCGGCGGTTTTCCCGCCCGGCACGTCCCTCGAATCGATTGCAAACTTTTTGCGGGAGAATCGCCCGCCGCGAGCCGCCTAGGACGTGTCGAGGAGAACATTCACATGCTTCGCATTTTGCTTTTCTGTATCGCCGCCGTTGTTGCGGTCACGCCCGCTTCAGCACAGTTGACCGCCGCGAAAGACGCCCCGGTCGCGATGGGGCATCATCACATTAACGCTACTGATATGGAGGCCCACCGGATGTTCTGGGGCCCGCTGCTGGGCGGTGAAACGGTCAAGCTGGGACCGATCGAGGGATTCAAATTTCCCAATGTTATCGTGTTCCTGCGTGAAAAGGCCCCCGCGAGCGGCAGCGTCGGCACCGCCGTCAATCACATCGGCTTTCTGGTCAAGGACATCAAGGACGCGGTCGCGAAGTTGAAGGCCGGGGGAATCAAGGTCATCACTCGGGAAGCGCTCGCCGACGCGACCGAGGACATCTTCTTCAATAAAGGGACGGGCGTATATATGGCGTATATCCAGGCCCCGGACGAACTGAAAGTCGAGTTGATCGAGGACCCGTCATTACCCACGCCGATCGCCAATCACCATATTCACTACTACACCGCCGATGTCGAGGGTTTGCAGGCATGGTACGCGAAGGTTTTCGGCGCGGTGCCGGGCACGTGCGGTCCCTTCAAAACAACCGACCTGCCGGGTGTCAACCTGACTTATTCGAAAGCCGAAAAGCAGGAAAAGCCGATCCAAGGAACCGTACTCGATCACACCGGTTTCGAAATCAAAAACCTCAAAGCGTTTTGCGAGAGGCTCGAGAAAATGGGCATCGTCTTCGATCGCCCATATGAGGAAATCCCGGCCCTCAAGCTGAACACAGCCTTCCTCACCGACCCCGCCGGCGCCTACCTCGAATTGACCGAAGGCCTCGACAAATTACCGAGCCGCGCGCGTCAGCAAGCGGTATCCGATGCCGTGGCCCGGGGGCAAGGCGGGTCGTGACCCTGCGGTGGTCACGTCGGTCTGCTCTTCCCATGGCATGGTGAGGCAAAGTGTGTGAGAGGCCCGTCAGCACGAGGCCCGCCGCTTGGCGTGTCCGAGGCATGACGGGTACCCGGTTCTCTCGCGGGCATGGCGCTTCCGCCGCCTTGCTTCGGGCTGCGCGATTTATCGGATACCGCTTGCTGACGCGCGCGGCTCGGTTTGGGATCGCCGCTTTGCGTTGCTTCGTCAGCCGGCCGTAAGACGACCGGCCTAACAAGGAATGCAAGAGCCGCGTGAACTCTTGCGTGAACGCGGCTCGTACCGGCCGCCGGAAAGCGCTATAATTCCCTTCAATTCCAACCGCAAGCCGTGCAGCGCGAACGGAACGTGGGAGATTTCGGACGGTTCGATGCAGAATACGAACGAAGTTTCGAAGGTGGTGCGGTTTGAAACCTTCGAGCTGAACCTCAAGACCGGCGAACTCCGCAAGGGCGGGGTGAAGGTCCGCCTGCAAGAGCAGTCGTTTCAGATTCTCGCGGCGCTGCTCGAACGCCCCGGCAAACTCGTCACCCGCGAGGCGCTTCACGAACGACTCTGGCCCGACGAAACGTTCGTCGATTTCGAAAAAGGACTCAACATCGCCGTTAGTAAATTACGGCAGGCGCTGGGGGATTCCGCCGATAAAGTTCGCTTCATTGAAACCCTGCCTCGTCGTGGCTACCGCTTCATAGGGGTCATCGAGCAAATCGACGAATCGGGCGAAATCGTCGGTCTCCCGGCGGGCACGGCGGCCGAGCGCACTATCTCGCACTACCGGCTGCTCGAAAAGATCGGCGAGGGCGGGATGGGGGTCGTTTACAAAGCCCTCGACACGAAACTCAATCGCACCGTCGCTCTGAAATTCCTCGCGGCCCATTTGACCGAGGACCCCAATGCGAAAGAACGCTTTCGCCGCGAAGCCCAAGCCGCGGCGGCGGTCGATCATTCCAACATTTGTACCGTCCACGAAATCGACGAGGCCGGCGGGCAGATGTTCATCGCGATGGCGTACGTCGAGGGACAAAGCCTCGACAAGAAAATCGCCGCCGGCCCGCTGGAACTCAACGAAGCCCTCGACATCGCGATCCAAACCGCGCGGGGCTTGCAGGCCGCGCACGAGAAAGGCGTAGTCCATCGCGACATCAAGAGCTCGAACGTGATGCTCACGCCGCAAGGGCAGGTGAAGATTCTCGATTTCGGGCTGGCGCGTTTGGCCGACCGGTCGCGGCTCACGAAAACCGAGACGGTCGTGGGGACGGTCTCGTGTATGTCGCCCGAGCAAGCCGACCGACCGCCGACCGACCGCCGCACCGACGTCTGGTCGCTGGGCGTGTTGATTTATGAAATGGTGACCGGGCGACTGCCTTTCGCGGGGGATCGCGAGCAAGCGGTGCTGTACGCGATCGTTCACCAGGAGCCGACGCCGATCACGGCGTTGCGGGTGGGGATTCCGGTCGACCTCGATCACCATGTCGGTAAAGCCCTGGCGAAGGACCCCGACGATCGGTATCAGCACGTCGAGGACATGGTTGTCGACCTGCGGTCGCTGAAGCGAGCATCGTCGTCCTCGGCTTCCCTTCATGTCGGCGCGCAATCGGATCCAACCGCGCGGGACCGCGGAGCCTCGCCGGTTCCGGTGGGGCCGCGACTTTATCAGACCCTTCTTGCCGTCGCCGTTGCGGCTTTGCTTGCCGTCTCGTTCCTCCACTTCCGCGAAACGCCTCCCGAAATGCCCCTGCGCCGATTCGCCCTAAAACCGCCGCAGGGTTTCGGCGCCTCCTTCTACAGCAACTATGTCGCCGTCTCCCCCAACGGCAAACACGTTGCCTTCATCGGGAGCGCGGAGAGGGCGCTTTGGGTTCAGGATCTCGATCAGCGGCAACCGCGGCTGATCGATGGTACGGAGGGAGCGGTTGATCTTTTCTGGTCACCCGACAGTGACCTCATCGGATTCGTTGCCGGCGGGACGGAATTCGGAGCCAGTGGGGAACTCAAGAAGATTTCGTCTCAAGGCGGCATCGCCGTCTCGGTTTGTCGAGTGCCCCCCAGCCATTTCCACGGAGGATCCTGGAGCCCCGACGGCCGCTCGATCGTCTTCAGCTCGGGCAACCCTCACAGCATTTACGAAGTTCCCGCCGCCGGAGGCACTCCCGAAGTGATCATTGCGCCCGAGGACCCCGAGACGTCGTCGGGAGGGCCGACGGGTGTGATTGTGTGGCCTCGTTTTTTGCCCCCCGAGGCCGGTGACCGCGTCCTTGTGTTCGGGTTCGGAGATCAGATCGACCTTACGATGATGGTGCAGGACCTCGACAGCGGCCGGCGCGAGATCCTGGGCCCCGGCGTTTTCCCGGTGTATTCCCCGAGCGGGCACATAGTGTACCAACCCAGTCCGCTGACCACCGATCTCTGGGCTCTGCCTTTTTCTCTGGATACCTTGAAGGCCGCGGGCGAAGCCTTCCCGATCTCCGCGAACAGCCGCGGTCCCACCGTAGCGGACGATCAAACACTGGTTTACCTAGACGGGACCGGCTTGGGGCGAGAGCAACTGGTTTGGCTGGACCGTAGCGGCAACAAGACAGGGGAGATCGGAGTTACACGGCGGAAATTTTACGGACCGGCGCTCTCCCCGGACGGACGCTTCGTGGCCGTTCAGACAACGGAGGGCACGGATCGGGATGTGTGGGTGTACGACATTGCCCGCGGGGCGGGGACTCTCTTGAGCCCGGGTCCGGAGTATGACTACGGCCCCTCTTGGTCACCCAGCGGAGACGAGGTGACGTTCACCTCCCTTCGAATGGGACCGACAAAAAGCAACGGCGACATCATCCTTGTGAAGGCCGATGGGGGCGGAGAAGAACAAGTGCTGGTGGCCACAACCGAGACCGAGTCGGTATTCGACTGGCCCACGACGGAAAATACATCCTCTACGACACGCTCGATCAGGAAAACGGGATTGACCTGTGGTACCTGGAGCGTAACGAGGACGGCTGGACCCCCCGCCCGTTGCTGCGGACGCCGTTTGATGAGGCTATACCAAGATTCTCCCCCGACGGGCGGCACATCGCCTACGTTTCGAACGAGTCGGGCCAAAACGAAGTCTATGTCGAACGCTTTCCCGAGGGCGGTCAAAAGGTGACCGTTTCGAGCGGTGGCGGGAAGGGAGCTCGCTGGAGCCGGAACGGCCAAGAGCTGTTCTATGTCGAGGGGGAGACGTTGATAGCGGTTTCGGTGTCGACCGCCTCGAGCTTTTCGGTCGGCTCAACGACTCTACTTTTCGACCACGCGAGTTTGAAGAACTCTCCCGTGCCCTACGACGTGTCCGCCGACGGGCAGCGATTTATCTTGCCCGAGCCGGTGGGTGGGGAAGCCGCGGAGCCGTCGATCCGCGTAGTGCTGAATTGGTTTGAGGAATTTCGGGATCGCGAGTAAGCGAGGCTGCTTGCGCTTACGGCGGCTGCGCATTCGCCGTAGCTCGGTCGGGCCGTGGGGATGTACAGAGAAGACATGTCGGGCTCGAAAGCCCGACACGGCACGCACGAATGCGTGCGCCACGACGGGGCTTGGTGTTTAATGGAGAACTTAGGAGCGGGACCGCGTTCGTGATCAACAACGAACCTTCTCGACCCCCTTCATGCCAACCATAACCCTTTCCCGTCGCCGCTTCCTCTCGACCCTCGCCGCCGGACCAATTCTGCTCGGTTGCAGCCGCAAGACCGAGCCCAAAAACCCCATCCTCGGCGAGGGGGAGTTCACCTACGAAGCAATTCACGATTGGGGCGAGCTGCCCGAACGCATCAGCTACGGCAATACGCACTCCGTTGTCGAGGATGAGCAGGGGTTTATCTACGTCCATCACACGGTGCACGAAAACAGCCGCAGCGATCACGCCACGGTCGTCTTCGATCCCGATGGGAAGTTCGTCAAGTCCTGGGGCAACGGTTTTGCCGGCGGGGCGCACGGGATGCTGATTCGCAAGGAGGGCGGCGAAGAGTTCCTCTACCTGTGCGACATCGTGCGCAACATCGTCGTCAAGACGACCCTCGACGGCGAGGAGATCTTCCGTATCGGCTACCCCAAGGAATCGCCGGCCTATCAGCCCGACCCGTCCCAAAAGGACGGACGCCGTTACCACGAAAACGGCAAGCTGATCTACAGTCCCACGAATCTCGCCGTCGCGCCCAACGGCGACATCTACGTCGCCGACGGCTACGGGACGTACTTCATCAACCGCTACGACAAGGACGGCAACTATCTACAAACCTTCGGCGCGCCGGGCTCCGCGCCCGGTCAAATGATCTGTCCCCACGGGATTTTGCTCGACGAACGCGAAGACCCGCCGTTGCTCGTCGTGGCCGACCGCGACAACCATCGCTTGCAGTGGTTTACGCTCGAAGGCGAGCACGTCAAATTCGCCTACGGGGTCAAGCGTCCTTGCCATTTCCACGAGCACGACGGTGTATTGCTGGTACCCGACCTGGTCGCCGAAGTCACGTTGCTCGACCGCCGGAACGAAGTGATCACCAAACTCGGCGTAGGGTTGGCCGACACGGGCAAGCGGCGTAATATGTCCCGCGAGCATTTCCTGCCCGGCAAGTTCATCACACCGCACGGCTGCTGCTACGACCACGCCGGCAACATCTTCATCACGGAATTTGTCGAAATCGGGCGAGTGACGAAGCTGCGCAAGGTGGGGTAAGGTGGGCCCCGGCATGTCGCGGACGCTGTGACGCGTTCCTCCGCGAGGCCCGCGACGGCATTCCCGCCGGATCGCTTTCTTCCTACGTTGTCACGCCCCTGTCGGCGCCACGGTCGAGGCAGGTGACCGGGTCGATGAACAACCAGCAAACGGCGCTGCCGAAAAATGCAACACTCGAAACGTAAATGGCAAGCTGCCAATCGTTCCCCGTGGCTTGCAACAAATAAGCCGCGGTTATCGGGTATAGGAAACCGGCCATGTTGCCCACCGTGTTCATCGCGCCGGAAAGACTGCCCGCGTAACGGCCGCCTAGATCCATGCAGGCGCTCCAGGCGGGCGGCATCGCCAAGTCGTTGCCGAAGGAGGAGAAACCCATCACGACCATCGCCCACACGGGCTGTTCGATATGCACGGACAGGAGTAAGCAAGACCCTGACACGATAAAACCAGTTACCGACATGGTCCGGCGTGCCCTCGCCTGGCTTCCCAACCAACGCGCCACCCGCGCCAGCGCGACGCCGCAAACAAGCGAGCCCAGCCCGCCGAAGAAAAGCGGAAAGCCCGCGAGAAACGCCGACTGCTCCATCGATTGGCCGCGGGCCTCTTGAATGTAGGTCGGCAGCCAGGTGATGAAGAAATACCAGGCAAAGGAAGCCAAGAAATACGAGAGGAAAAGCAACCAGACCGAGCGCGATCGTAGAAACCGTCCCCAAGGCGGCCGGCTATGGCCCGACGCGGTTTCCACGGCGCCACCGATCAGCGCCAGTTCCGCCTCGTTAACGCTTTTGTGGTCAGCCGGTTTATCGCGATACCAACGCCAAAAGAAAACCGCCCAGACAATACCCAGAGCGCCGAAGACTTCAAACGCATGCCGCCAGGACATAAACTGGATCAGCATCACCACCAGCAGCGGTGAGAAAGCCCCGCCCCAACGCGCGAAGAGCCACATCCACCCTTGGGCGCGCGCCTGCTCGGGCCGCGGCAGCCAGGTGGAAAAGGTCTTCGTCAGCACCGGGAAGCCGCCGCCCTGCCCCAATCCAAACAGGAACCGCGCCCCAACCAGCGCGGTGAGGTTCCAGGCCCAGCCGGTCGCCGCCGTGAAAAACGACCACCACAGAACAATTCCCGTCAGCACGCGACGGGGGCCGATCCAATCGCTCATCCAGCCGCCGGGCACCTGCATCAGGAAATAGCCCAACGAAAAAGCCGAAAACGCCAATCCCATCTGCACTTTCGTAAGCCCGAGGTCCTCGCTGATGAGAGGGGCGGCTTGCGAGATCGAGACACGATCAAAGTAGGTAATCACCGCCAAGGTGACCGCGCAGAAGATCACCCATTGGCGGGCATTCGTGGGCTTGGTGGGTGAAGGAGAGGCGGGTGAAGTCATGAGCGCAGCAACTATAACATAAAGAGCCGCGTTTCGCGGCCGGCAGTCTTGTCTCTGTCAAGAGGCGATAGAAATGTCCCCCTCGGTAGGGCGATAGAAATGTCCCCTTTTAAGTAAAAGGATAGTAGTCGTAGGGGCTTGTGGGAATGTGGGAATCGCACAGCGATTTCCAAGGGGCTGGGGGAAACGTGGGAAACCCGAGCGATGAGGTTCGAAGCTCCTCGTCGGCTGCCGAGGGTTTTCCTCGTTTTCCACGGCCCCGTCATTTCCACAGCCCTCTTCACGCGGTCGCCGCCCGTTTTTTCGGCTTCAACGGCGCGCGCCAAGGGTGATTCGCCGGCGGTGTGCGCGGCTGCGGCGCCAGGCGCGGTTTCGGCTCCGGCCGCACCTTGGGGAGCGGCTTGGCGATCTCGTCGAACGCCACCGTTTTCCCCTCGAACACCACCCGCAACTCGCCCTCGCGCGCTTGCTGCACGGTTACTCTCGCGCCTGCGCCCAGAGCCTGATTGCGCTGCGGTTTCAACTGCGGAAAACGGTTCTCGAAACGTACCACCAGGTCGTTGGACACCACCCGCTCTCCCTCCAAGCAAAACACCCACTTCAAGTCCAAACGCTTCGATAAGCGCCGATGAAAGTCCGCTCCCGCTGACGGCTCAGAGGCGAACTTGGCGTTGTGCTCTGGCAGATACTGCTCGTCGAGATAGCGGTTCGCCGCCTCGTAATCGGCAATGCCTTTGAGCCGCATCTTCTTGATCAGGCGGTCTTGATGGGTGCCGTGATGGCGCTCCACGCGGCCCTTCGCTTGCGGTGACGAAGCGGCGATGATACCAATGCCGAGCTTGGCGCACATGCGTCCGAACTGCGTCTCGGGCTCGATGCCTTCCAGCGCTTCACGCGACGTTGGCCGGCGCTTGTAGACGTTCTTCCAGTCGCAATACAACGCCTTCGGAACGCCGTATTGACGCACCCAGGCTTCGAGCAGATCGGCCGCCGCCCAAGTCGTTTCCTCGCTCGAGAAACGGCACAGCGCCAGACCGGTCGCATCGTCGACGAAGTTCATCAGGCAACCTTTCCGCCCGCGCGCTTCGAGCCACTCGTGGTGCGAACCGTCGACCTGGATCAGCTCGCCCAAGTGCGCTTTACGCCGCCGCCGCGAGCGATGCGGCCGGCGCTTGCGGCGGCGGCTCCACAGGCCCTCGGCGAGCATCCAGAGCCGCAGTGTTCGCACCGATAGTTTCAGATCGTGGTCTGTCCACAAATGCTCGGCCGCCAGCGTCGGCCCGAAGCGCTCGTGCGGCTCGCCGGAGTAGTGTTCGCGCACCAGTTGCAGCACTCGCTTGCGAACTTCCGCCGGCTTGGCGCGGTTCGATACCCGGCCCACGTTGCCGTGCTTCAATGCTTTTGTCCCTCCCGCGCTGTAGCGCCTCCAGATCCGCTTGGTCTGGCGATAACTGATATCGAGTATCCGCGCCGCCTCGCTCAGCTTCAACTCGCCTCGCTTCACCCGGCCCAGTACCTCGCCCCGTCTCAATTCCTTGTCGTTCATCCATGTCCTCTCCAATCTAGGCTCCTCCTTCGGAGCCTTAGATTAGGGGACATTTCTATCGCCCTCTCAAGGGGACATTATCATCGCCCTTCAACACCGGCAGTCTTGTCTCATGCAAGATGAGCCTGAACGAGGAGTTTGTTTCTCACACAAGATGAGCCTGCAGGATCGGGGAGTGGGCATGCTGGGGATTGACTATCCAAGTGCAAAACGCCGGCAAGTTGAATCCGCAACAGATCCGGCAGTTTCTCCACTCCAGCCAGGAGATTCGATTCAAAGGCAAAGGGCGGGCCGAGATTTACGCTTGGGTGGCGCGCACGCTTGGCCGGCACGGCTACAGCCGCCAGAACCGCGCCGACAAAGGGCTGCTGCGGCAGTATCTGGTCAAGATGACCGGACTGAGCCGGGCGCAAATCACGCGGCTGATCCAGCAGTACCGGCAGGGCGGAGAACTCCAACCCGCCCGCTACCGGCGGCATCGCTTTGCCCGCAAGTACACGCCCGCCGACGTCGAACTGCTGGCGGCGGTGGACGAGGCCCACGAAACCCTCAGCGGCCCGGCCACGCGCAAGATCCTCGAGCGGGAATACCAGCAGTACCAGCAGCGCGAATACGAGCGGTTGGCGGGGATCTCGGTGGCCCAGATCTATCGCCTGCGGCGGCGCAGTGCCTACCGCCGGCGGCGGCTGCATTTCACCAAGACCCGGCCCACAGCGGTGTCGATCGGCGAGCGGCGCCGGCCCGACCCGCAAGGCCGACCCGGCTTTCTGCGAGTGGATACGGTGCATCAAGGGGATCGCGATGGCGTCAAGGGCGTCTACCACATCAATGCCGTGGATGAAGTCACCCAGTGGCAAGTGGTCGGCGCCACAGCCGCGATCAGTGAAGCCTGGCTGGAGCCGTTGCTGAAAGCCATGATCGAGCAGTTTCCCTTTCGTATCCGCGGCTTCCATTCCGACAACGGCAGCGAGTTCCTCAATCGCACGGTGGAGAAGTTATTGAACAAGCTGCTGATCGAACAGACCAAGTCGCGTCCGCGGCACTCCAATGACAACGGCTTGGTGGAATCGAAAAACGGCGCGGTGATCCGCAAACACATGGGATATACGCACATCGCGGCGCCGCACGCGGGGCGCATCCAGCGCTTCTACCAACAGCACTTCAATCCCCATTTGAATTTCCACCGGCCCTGCGGACAGCCCGAGATCAAGACCGACGCCAAAGGCAAGCAGAAGCGGGTGTATCGCCACTACCAGACGCCTTGGGAATCTTTCGAGCAGTTGCCCGAGGCCGCCGGCTACCTCAAGCCAGGGCACACGCTTGAGGCTCTGGGCCGCATTGCCCAGGCGGAAAGCGACACTGCGGCGGCGCGCCGGATGCAGCGAGCCAAGCACAAGCTGTTTGCCAGTTTCCGGTCCGCGAACACGCCGTGCTGAACAGCAGGAAGAGGGCTGTGGAAATGGCGGGCGGTGGAAAACGAGGAAAACCAAAACCAGGTTTCCCTTCGTTTCCCACCGCCCTTGGAAATCGCTCCGCGATTCCCACATTCCCACAACCCCGACGACGATTCTCCCCTTCCCAAATCAAAACCAAAAAACCAGAAAGGAGCCCCAGCTACTCAAAAAGCCCCAACCCCCGTCTTCAGGCTCATCCTTCGATGAGAAAATGCTCCGTTCGCCGCGACGGCCGGCAACGCAAACGGCCAAAATACGCGGCTCTCGGAACCGGCGGCTCGCGACAAGAGAGCACGAAGCCCGCCTGACCTGAACTCCAAATTTCGCGCTACCCGGAGATTCACAACTGCTACGAATAGATCGGACTTTCACCCACCCGAGCCGCGCCGCCATGCGGCGCGGTCCGGGCGTTCCCTTCGACCAAGTTTCTTTTCCGGACGACCCGGCCCAGCCGGTGGCCCCGCTAACCCGAATTGGGCCGAGTCAGCGGTGTTCAACGCCCATCCGAAAAAGATACAGTAAGAACAATACCCCTCGTCAAAGGGGCCTCTTCGCGTTATCCGTTGCTCTGACCCGTTTCACTCCACCCCGCCTCGTGAATATTCGCCCCTGGCTCAAAACCTTGTCGCCGAAAGAGATTCGGTGGACCCTGATCATTGTCGCGATCTTGCTCGCGGCCAATTTTCAAGTGGTGCTCGATCCGGTCGCGGCAATTACCATCAGCGTGGTTCGGAAGTTAGCGGGCCAAAGCGACGATTGCTCTTGGCCGCGCACCCTCACGACGTACTGGGATGTCGACCTCTTCGATCAGCTCAGGGCCCCGAAGTCTCGCCTGCTGGAGCGCGACGACGAGTTTGGTATCGTCCTGCTCGAGCATCCCGCCGTCAACCGCCGCTTTTGGATCCGTGAACAAGGCGCGCAAATGGACGGTTCGGCACTGCTGAGCTACCTGATCGGCGAGCAGCAGTGGATCATCGAGGAAACCCCCCAAGCTCGGATCAAGCCGGGCGATATCGTCGTCGACTGCGGCGCTCATGTGGGCGCCTTTAGCGATCGCGCTTTTCGCGAAGGCGCCTCCAAGGTAATCGCCTTCGAGCCCGATCCGATCCAGATCGAATGCTTGCGTCGGAATTTTGCCCCCGAAATCGAAGCGGGCAAGTTTGTCCTCATCGAAAAAGCGGTCTGGAGCGACGTCGGCACCACCACCTTCCACATTGGGGCCGGCAATTCCGGGACCGGCAGCGTCGTCGAGCAGCCCGCCGACTCCAGCCTCGAGGTCGAACTGACGACCATCGATCGAGTTGTCCGCGAACTCCGCCTGCCGCGCGTCGACATCATCAAAATGGACATCGAGGGCGCTGAACGCGAGGCCCTCAAGGGCGCCCGCTCGACTCTCGAAACCCATCGCCCTCGCCTGCTGATCGATGCCAACCACGTCGCTGATGACGTGACCGTGCTCCCGCGCATGCTTCGCGACGTCCACCCCGATTACGGCGTTCACAACGGCCCCTGCATGATGGGCGACAAGTCAGGCAACCCGAGACTCGTGACAAGCTACTTATTCTTCGAATAGTCCCGCCAACATATCTCTCGCCCGCCGCATTAGTACTATTGTCAAAGCCCCTCGGCGGAGTTAGGCTGAGCAGTATGTCCCCCCTCAAATTCTTTGCTTTGACGCTGCTCGTGGCGCTGCTGGGAGTTCCGTGTTGGGCACAGCAGGGCCCCCCCGACGCCCCCCCCGGACAAGCCAAGAAGGATGATTCTTCGGCGATCGAGGGCGAAGGTCTCGCGACAGGTCGCAAAAACATCCAATGGACGATTGACGACGAAACGCCAACCTCGATCATGGCCACCTTCGTCAGCGGCCGCGAACTCGGCGAAGTCATTCTATGGCTGACGCCTTCTCTCGCCGAGTTCGTCACCGTTTCCCCCGATCAGTTCGCCGCTGTTGGCGCTGACGACCCCAAGCAAATCACGCTTACTTTCGACGACGGCTCGCTGGGCAATAAGAACGTCGCCGCTGGCACCGTCCATGTAAAACAGCTTGTTGACGAACGACCCCGCCGGACCTTCGGGCGACCGCTGCGAGCCAAGTTCGGAGGTGCCGAGGAAACCGCGGAAGTCGACGTGGCGGCCGTCGTCGGCGCGGCTGATTTCCTAGCCGGCCCGGTAGCCCCCGGAGAAATCGTCACGGTCTTCGGAACCGGCCTCGGGCCGACCAACGAAACAGCCCTGTCGGCAATCGATTCCAACGGGCGCGTGGCCGACTATCTGGCCGACACGCAGGTCCTGTTCGACGGTGTCCCCGCGCCGGTGATCTTCGTCACCGATCAGCAGGTCAGCGTCGTGGTCCCTTTTGATGCCGCGGGCCGTCCGACGGTCGAAATGCTGATCACGCACTTGGACCAAATCTCTCCCCCCGTTGAATTGCCGGTGCAGGCGATGTCGCCCGCGTTGTTTACGATCGATGCTTCCGGCGAGGGGCCCGGCGCGATTCTTAACCAGGACTTCACGCTCAATACCCCCGCCAACCCCGCCTCCCAAGGCTCGGTCGTCATGCTGTTCGGCACCGGTTCCGGCCTGTGGCAAGGCGGCACCGTGGACGGTGAACTCGTCACCGAGTTGCTCCAACCCGAAAAGCCCGTCAGCGTGAAAATCGGCGGCGTCGGAGTGCCCGTTGGTTACGCCGGCGGCGCCCCCGGACTCATCAACGCCGTCATCCAAATCAACGCCGAGATCACCCTCGACGTTCCCCGAGGCGATGCCGTGCCGGTCATCTTCACCGTCGGCGAGGAATCGAGCAAAGCCGCCGTAACCGTTTCCGTCGAGTAGCGCGCGCTTGCCGCGAGAATTATGTCCGGGTCGGAGCCGAAGTCGCAACCCCCTCCCTCACGAGCCCTGAAAATGTTGCCATAGGGCACACCAGTCGGTGTGTTTCGGGCGTTTGGAAGCCCTGGGGCTCCACCCCAGACCCCGAGGTTTGTCGCTTAGCGCGAACAGGCATCCCTCCGAATCATGTTCACCGGCCTGGGGCGGCGCGATGAAACCCGCGAATTCACCGGGCGCGCGACCTCTCATTCCGAGCGCAGAACTTCAAGCGGCTTCTTCCCCAAGATCCGCAGGCTTGAGAGCCAACCGGCGACATTCGCCAGCACCGCCGTGGCGATCACGGCAACCGCCGCCGGGAGCGGGTCGAAGTGGTACTCGGCATCCAACACGCGTTCCAGCATCAAGTTGGAAAAACCGCTTGCCAGAGCCGCGCCCATCACACCCGCCGCCGCGCCGAGAATCAGAAACTCGGTCGAGAAAATATTCGCCAGCCGTCGACGGGTTGCCCCAAGCGTTTTCAGGATCGCGACTTCACGGATACGCCGAAAGCGGGTCGCCATCACGCCCGTGGCCAGAATGATGATGCCGCCTAGAATCGCAAAGGCCGAGACGAATCGAACCACCAACGCGATCTGATCGACCACGTCTTGGACGATATCCAAAACATCCGCCGCGTTGATGACGGTGATGGTCGGGAAACGTTCGAAGGCCTGCCGCTGCAACTCGACGGCTAGTTCGGCGCTGACCCGGATTCCGCCGTAATAGCTCACCGGCAGCCCCGTCAGCGCTTCGGGCGTCAAGATGAAACCGACCGTCGCGCCGGGCCGAATGCCTTCGCTGCGATGAATGGCGGCGACCGTTGCCGTGACTGGTCGGCCCGCGACCTGCCACTCGACTCGAGAGCCTAATTTCAGTCCGAGCGTGGACGCGGCGCCTTCCGAGGCCGCCACCAGCGGGGCCTCGCGGTCGGAGTAGGCCGGGTCCCACCATTCGCCTTCGAGGATTTCGATGTGCTCGGGTTTCTCGGCGCGCCAGGTGATCGTCCTTATGCGGCGGAAGCGGCGGCCGGGCCCCTCTTCGGTGAATTGGTCGGCGGGTTTGCCGTCCACCGAAACAAGCCTCGCCGCGACCGAAGGGACGAGTTCGGGGTCCCCTTCAATGCCGTCGGCTGATTGCAACATTTCGAGCAGTCCGTCGCGCTCGACGTCGGTCACGTTCACGAAAAAGACGTTCGGCATCTCGGGCGGCGCGCTCCGAACCATCTGCGAAATCACCGACGACTGGACCAAGTAGACCGTGAGCGTAAAGGTCACTCCGATGCCCAGCGCCGTCAGCACGGCTTCGGCGTGGTTTCCGGGGCGATGCAGATTCGCGAGCCCTTGTTTCACAGACGCCGACAATCTCCAGGGCAGCCACCGCGGCAACTTGCGCAGCGATTTCAGCAGCAGCCAAGCGACCAGCGCCAGCGCCAAGAAGCTCACCAGCAGACCGCCGCCGAACCAAGCGCCCAAGATGAGCGACTCGCCCAGCCACACCGCCAGCGCGGCCAAGGCGGCCAGGATGACGGCTCCCGAAAGCAACGACCCTCGCAACCGGGCGAAACGTTGGCGCAACGTCAGCCCGCGACTCTCCATCTCGCGCCGAAAGACCAGCGCGGGTCTGACCTGCCGAATGCTCAACAACGTCGGAACCGTGAACAACAGCGTCGTGCAAAGGCCGATCAGCAGCCCTTGCAGCGCCGCGATGGGCTGCCATTCGAAGGCCGACAGCTCGGGGAAGAAGTTATGGATGAAGTTCGGAAACCAAGCCTGCACGCCATAGCCGAATAGCACGCCCAACGCGCTGCCCGTCAACCCGAGTCCGATCGTTTGGATCAAGTAAATCCGCATGATCTGACCCGAGCGACCGCCCAGGCATTTCATGATCGCGATCGTGTCGAGACGTTGTTGCAAATGCGAATGCATCGCCATGGCCACGCCGATGGCCCCCACGATCAAGGCGATCAGGCTAACGAGGCTGAGGAACTTGGTGGCGCGATCGAGTCCGCGGCGCAGCGTCGGGTGGGTTTCGCGGAAATCGACGATGCGGTCTCCCTTGAAGCGGGTTTCGAGCAGGGCGCGGGCCGAGGCGATCGTGATGCCCTCCCGCGGCAAGCGGAACAGATAGCGCTGCGCGGCGCGGCTGCCGGGGCGCATCAGGCCGGCACGGTCAAGCCCGGCGCGTGTGATCATCACGCGGGGGCCGACATTCCAAGTGCCGGTCATGCGGTCGGGTTCGAGGACGACTTCGGCCGCCAGCCGAAACTGTTCGTCGCCGAGCCGCACCCAATCGCCGAGCTTCACCCCGAGCCGCAACAACAGGTCGTTCGAGACGACCATGGTTTGATCGCTGAGCAGGTCGGAAAGCCTTCCCTCGGGCGAAAGTCGGATTTCGCCATAGAAGGGATAGCGTTTCGGCTCGACGGCCTTGACCGAGACGAGGACGGGGCGGGAGGTCGTCTCCGACGACATCATCGATACCGTTTCAGTGATCCAGGTGCGGCGCACGCCGAACTTTGTCAGCTCGTCGAACAGCTCCTCTTGTTCGGGAGTCGTCTCGTTGAACAGACGCACCGAGAGGTCCCCGGCCATCAGGGTGCGCGCGTCGCGCAGCAGCATGTCTTGGAAAGAGCCGCTGAAGCCCCGTACGCCCGTCAAAGAGCCGACGCCGGCCGAGACGGCCAAGACGACGAAGACGAACTTGCCGCCCGAAGCCCGCGCCTCGCGCCCGGCGATCTTGAAAGCGCTGCCCCAACTCGCGTCGTTCCTCATGACGAGGTCTCGGAGACGGCGCTCGGCTCGTCGGCTTCGGCCGCCGAAGGCCCGGCGTCCAACGTCTCGTCGGAAACCACGCGGCCGTCGCGCAATGTAATCAGACGGTCGGCGCGGTCGGCCAGCTCGCGGTCGTGGGTGACCATGATCAGCGTGGTTTGCTCGCGGCGGTTCATCTCGATGAGCATTTCGAGAACATGTCGTCCGTTGGCGGTATCAAGGTTGCCGGTCGGCTCATCGGCCATCACAACCGGCGGATGAGCGACGAAGGCTCGCGCCAAGGCGACCCGCTGCTGCTCGCCGCCCGAGAGCTGCACCGGATAGTGGTCGGCGCGATCCGCCAGCCCGACGCTTTCGAGCAATTGGCCGATACGCTCGGCACCGCGGTTGCCGTCGCCGGAAAGCTCGAGCGGCAACAGCACGTTTTCCTCCGCTGTTAATGTCGGCACCAGATGATAGGACTGAAACACGAAGCCGATCTTGCGCGCTCGCAACAAGGCCATTTCGTCCTCGCGCAAGCGGCTGATTTCTTGGCCGTCCAGGTAGATCTCGCCTTCCGAGGGCGTGTCCAAACCGGCCAATAACCCGAGCAAAGTGCTCTTGCCGCTTCCGGAAGGTCCCATGACGGCGACAAACTGGCCCCGCGGAATAACCAGGTCGATGCCGCGCAGGATTTCGACTTCGTGCGAGCCGCTGTCGATCTTCTTCCACAGCCGGCGGACTTCAATGATCGGGGACGGGGTCGACATGGGGAGTGGTTGGAAATTATTATGACATGCAGTGCTCTTCTTACTTGTCTGCTTTCTCTCCCTTCTCGCCGCTTGCGGTGCGCCGTCTTCCGGTCCCGATTCGGCGGCGCGCACGGAGCGTGAAGCCTCAGACACGGCCGCCGATCAGGCAGCATCGCCCTCGACTCCGTCCGGAGTCTCTTCCGTCGAGGCGGCAAGCGATGACCGGCCGGTCATTGTGGCCTTCGGCGACAGCTTGACCGCCGGCTATGGGCTGCCGCGGGGAAAGAGCTACCCGGACCTGCTACAGCGGGCGTTGGATGACAAGGGCTATCGTTACCGCGTCCGCAACGAGGGTATCAGCGGCGACACGACGAGCGGTGGGCTGGCGCGTTGCGCGTTGGCGGCCGAGAGCGCCCCGGCGTTCGCGATCGTCGCGTTGGGAGGCAACGACGGCTTGCGCGGGCTTGCCCCCGATCGGATGAAGGAGAACCTACGGGGGATCGTCAAGGCATTTACCGCGCGGGGTACGAAGGTCGTCCTGGGCGGGATGAAGCTGCCGCCCAACTACGGCGCCGAATACACCCAAGCCTTCGAAGGCGTGTTCCACGAGTTGGCCGACGAACTGGACTTGCCGCTGATTCCTTTCTTGCTGGAGGGGGTGGGAGGGCGTCCCGAATTCATGCAGAACGACGGCGTTCATCCCAACCAAGAGGGGACCGGCAAAGTGACGGCGCTGGTGATGGAGCACCTGGAGCCTTTGCTGGAGAAAAGATGAACGTAGCTCGCCCGGTTACGTGCCGCCGCAACGAACGTTACCAAGCGCGCTACGCAGAGGCGCCGCCCACTAGGCGTTCCAGTACGTCTTTGTTAGCGAGAAATTCGGAGTCGGGCAAACGGATACAGCCCAAGTCAGCGGTGTTGAGGATAGAGTTGGCGGAAAATCGTGTCGAGCCAACGGTCGACCTGAGTACTTAGTTCAAAGGAGTTCGCCAGGCAGACGCCCCCTCCCTCGATCAGGCCGTAGCACTCGCCGTCGCCGCGGGCCTCTTCGTTCAGCAGATGGACGAACTCCCCCTCGATCTGATGGACTTCGGCTCGAACGCACTCCATACTCAGTATTCTCTCCCTTCAATTCCCGCAAAACCAATGGAACCACGGGTTCAAACTGAGGTGCCCTTTGGGAGGACTTTAGGTCTAGTACGCCGGAACGTCATGTGACTTTCGGCGCTCGCCCGCGGTCCCGAGAAGGCTTGCCGGGTATTTCGAAGGCGGGTCGCCCGGCCCTGCATCACGGCGTGCGGCTGGGCTACGATACCCGATGCATGTTACATCGTGTTGCCATCACCGGCATTGGCGCCGTCAGTCCAAACGGCATCGGACGCGAGGCGTTCTGGGATGCGACTCGCCGCGGGGTAAGCGGCGTCAAGAGCATTGCTTCTTTTGACCCCGACGACTTGCAAGCGCGCGTTGCCGGAGAGATTCGCGGCTTTGACGAGGACGCTTACGTCGAGCCGAAATCCCGCCCGCATGTCTCTCGGGCCGTGGCGTTGGCGCGGGCGGCCGCCGGCGAAGCTCTCGATGACGCCGGGTTGCGTCCCGAGTCGATGCCACTCGAGGAGTTGCGGGGCGTGGGGGTGATTGTGGGCTCGGGCGGCGGCAGTCAGGTCTTCACCGAAGAGCAATATCGAAAGTACTTCGAGAACCGCGTCAAGCAGATCAGCGTCTACACGATTCCGACGTCGACGATCGGGACGCTTTCGAGCGAGGTCTCGATGGCGTTTGGTTTTCGCGGCGCCAGCCACATCGTTTCGACCGGTTGCACGTCCTCGACCGACGCGATGGGCTACGCCGCCGATTGGATTCGCCAAGGCCGCGCCGAGAAGGTTGTCACCGGAGGGGTGGATGCACCGATTTCCTATTTGATCTTGCGTGGCTTCCAGTTGATGAGGATACTCGCCACCAAGTGGAACGACGAGCCTGAAAAGGCGTCACGGCCGTTCTCGAAAGATCGGGCCGGGTTCGTCTTGGGCGAGGGGGCCTGGTTCTTCATATTGGAACCTCTCGAAGCGGCGCGGGCCCGCGGCGTGCGCGTTTATGGAGAGATCGCCGGGTACGGATCGACTTGCGAGGCCTATCACCGAGTTCGGCTGCAACAAGACGGCGAGGAGCCGGCGCGCGCGATGGGGCTTGCGATCGAGGACGCCGAAATCGAGCGAGAGGCTGTGGCCTATGTGAATTTGCACGGCACCTCGACCGAGCTGAACGACCCGATTGAGACGCGGGCGGTGCGGCTGTGTTTTGGGGCCCATGCCGACAAGCTGGCCGGCTCGTCGCTGAAATCGCAAATCGGCCACCCCCAAGGCGCCTGCGGATCGGCCGGCTTGGCCGCCACCTTGCTGGCGATGCGAGACGGCGTGCTGCCGCCGACGAACAATCTCGAAGAGCCGGACCCGGAATGCGACCTCGACTATGTCCCCGACATCGGCCGACGGCGGGACATCGAATACGCGCTATGCAACTGCATCGGTTTCGGAAGCAAGAATTCGGCGCTGGTGATCAAGAATAGCGGAGCTTGAGGGCTGTGCGAGAAAACTAAAGTTGTGCGCGGTCGAGGCGCGGACGTCACTAGACCGTGCCGGCTTAGCAAGGCCGGGAGCGCGCCGATGCACCCAGACCGCAACGGCCCAGGTGATCGCGTCCTAGTTTAAGGCGCCGCGCAGAAACTGATAGCGGTCGATGGTGGCCGCGACGCCTTGGCGTCCGACGGTCCCGACCTTTTCGGCTCGCGTCACGCGGCCGCGACACTGCAGCCGGATCTGTTCGCCTTGGGGGTCGGTCTGTCGCAAGGTCACCACGAACTCGATTGGCGATCCCGTCGAGACATGCTCGGCGCGAACGATGAAATAGGCGCCGGACGAACTCATATTGCGAGTCTTGCCGACGACGCTGACCTCGCGATTACTGACGCGGACCACATCCAAGGGAAGCTTCAGGCCGAACCGCTGCGATCGGCGGCGTTCAGATGATTGAGCGGATGTCACATTCCTCCGAAATCAATTTAGACTGGAAACGTTTCAAACATAACACTACTAGAATGTTTTATGCAACCCCGGGGTCACTCGCTCGTTGGCAGCTCCGGCCGGCGGGTTGCCCGGTTCGCGATCCGTCGAGTGGACGACGACGGGCCGCGCGGTTCCCCCTCGTTGGGCGGCGTTCTTCAGGTTTCTGGCCAGCCGGCTTGCTCCTTCGGGAGAGGTTTGATACCTTGAAATTCTAGGTTTACGGGTTCTGGGAAGCTTTCATCCCAATGACAGCGTAATAAGGTCCGGTCGGAAGCCGGGGTGCCTTGAAAGCTGTGACGAACGATCGCAGTCAGGGTCCTGGGCGGAGAGCCGGCGGTACGGCTGCCGCCGCCGGTGGGACGCTGAGCGGCTGCATCCTCGGTTGTCTATTTCTTGGTTATCTGATTGGAGATTACTGGGACGCCAACCCGGCGGCCAAGGTTGTCGGCCTGTTTGTCGGGGTGATCGTCGGTTTCTATAACTCGGCGAAGATCATGTGGTTGGGGCGGGACCGGGACGGGAAGGGATCGGATTGACGACGGTTCGCTGAGCGCAAGCCATGACGCAGTCGTTGCTTTTGGGAGTGTTGGCGGGGGCGGGAACCATCGTTGTTTCCGAATGGCTGATGCTGCGATCGAAAACGTCGCCGGTCAAGGATTTCTGGAAGCTCTCTTTGTCGACGACGGTTCTGCGAAGCATCTGCGTGGTGATTGCGTTGGTCGCCGTCGTGGGGACGGGACGGGCTGACCCGGCGCCGTTTACGCTGGCGTTGATCACGGTCTATTGGATCGGATTGTTGTTTGAAGCAGGGCGCTACCGCCGCCGGATTGAGTCAAGATGACATTACTGTTGCCGCCGGCCATGCTTGCCGCGGGCGCCGAGCAGGGCGGGGAACAAACCCTGGGCGAGGTGATGATTCATCACATCTCCAACCACGACTACCATGGATGGGAGTCGTGGGGGCTCTCCAAGGGCGTTTTGATGATGGCGATCGCCGCCTCGCTGCTGGTTGTCGTTTTCGGCTGGACGTTTCGCAAGTCGAGGCTGGACGGCAAGGCTCCCAAGGGACTGGCGAACGCGTTGGAGTTTTTCGTGCTCTTCGTCAGGGATGAGATTGCGATCGCCCACATGGGCGAGCGATTCGGACGGATGTTCACGCCCTATTTGCTGACGCTTTTCTTCTTCATTCTCACGTGCAACTTGTTGGGCTTGGCGCCGGGCGCCTACACGGCGACGAGCAACGTCAACATGACCGGCGCGTTGGCTCTGTGCACGTTCGTGTTGATCGTGGGCTCGGGGTTGATCGTGCAGGGGCCGGTGGGCTACGTCAAGCATATGATCCCGCCGGGCACGCCCTTGGCGCTGACGCCGTTGTTGATTTTGATCGAGACGATCAGCACGCTCGTCAAACCGGTCGCGTTGATGATTCGTCTTGGGGCGAACATGACGGCCGGGCACATCGTCATTTTGGCGATGATTTCGTTCATCTTCATTTTTGAGAGTTTCCTGGTGGGTATTTTCTTTTCGGTGCCGCTGGTGGTGGCGATCTACCTGCTGGAGATCATCGTGGCCTTCATTCAGGCTTACGTGTTCACGTTGTTGACGGCATTATTTGTCGGAATGGTGACCCATTCCTCACACTGATAACGGATTCGGAGGATAGTATACACATGAGAAGTTCCAAACGATCGGCTTTCGCCTTCCTGTTTGTCATGGCGATTTTCCTGATAGCCCCCGCGGGCGCCTTCGCGCAAGGCGGCGACGGCGGCGGCCTGCAATACTTCGGCGCGGCGGTCGGCGGCGGGATCGTCGTCGTGGGCGCGGGCATTGGAATCGGCCGTTTGACGGCGGCCGCGGTCGAGAGCATCGCGCGCCAGCCGCAGGCCGCTCGCGATATTCAGTCGGCCTTTCAGCTGCCCTTGTTCTTGCTCGAAGGCGTGGCGGTGATCGCGGTGGTTGGTTGCCTGCTGATCATCCTGACCAAGTGAGGCGACGATGGGCGCCGATGCATTGCTCCGGTTTGAGCCGGGGCTGATTATATGGACCATCGCGATTTTCTTCACGCTGTTGGTTGTGCTGCGGATGTTCGCCTGGAAACCGCTGCTCGCGGCGCTCGATGAGCGGGAGCGGAACATCAAGGAAGCTCTCGATCAGGCGCAAAAGACGCAGCGCGACACCGAGCTGGTGTTGGCCGAGAACCAACGTCGCGGCGACGAAGCGCTGCGAAAGGCCGAACAGATCATCGAGCAGGCGCGTCAAGAAGGCGAGCAGGTGCGTCGGCAGGTCGTCGACGACGCCAAGGCGGAAGCCAAGCGCGTGACCGAGCAGGGCTTGCGGCGCTTGGAGGCGGAACAGCGGGCCGCGATGGCGGAGATCCGCGCCGGGGCGGCCGATTTGGCGATTCGCGCGGCGGGGCGGCTGGTGGCGGTCTCGCTTACCGAGCAGCAACAGCGCGAGATCGTCGATCAGTTTCTGGCGGAAGTGCCGGAAGGCGAGACTCGGCCGGAAGGTAGCGTTCAATAGCGGGCGGGCCGATCGGAGAGAGCGGCTCTCGCCGCTGGACGGGTCGGCCGGCAGCCTCTCGACTTTTGCTTCGGCATCGGCTCGAAGCTTTTCATCTCCCCCCCGATGGGCTGCCCACGCGGTCGAAACCGCCCGTGCTTTCGGGACCGGCTCGTTGCCGGAACCGCTATGTGGGGGGGCGTTCCGGCGTCTTAAATCGGGCGGCCTACGTCCGCACCAATTAAGTCATATAACTGAAGGCAGACCCGAGATTAGCCGATAGGTGTAGGTATCATTAGATTCCTGTTTAGGGCACGTCTCGGATCGTCTGTATCGCGCAGGTGATTCAAAATTCAAAATGGGCCTCAGGCTCGGGTGACGATAGTGAACTCCCGGGCCGGGTACCAGTGCGGTCTCGATTATGCAGTGTTTGCTCTGCGGCAAGAAGATTTCGCGGCTTCGTCATTGGAAGTTGAAGTCCGAATTCTGCTCGGAAGAACACGCCGAAGCGCATAAGCGTCAAACCCTTGATCGCTTGATGCAATCGCAGGAAGAATTATTGAGCCGGGCCGAGCCCCCGCCTCCGCTGTCGCAAGCGGGCGATGACTCGGAACCGGTTGCTCCGGCCTTCGAGCCGCGCCTCTCCGATGCCCCGGCGCCGCAACCGAAATCGCTTGATACAAGGCCTCGAATTGACCGTTCGCACCAGTTGCCCCCGGCGTCGACCGAGACTCCTCGGGAGCAGGCTATTCCTCTCTCGCCGCCTGGTCAAGGCATCTCCGAGAGCTTGGAAGGGCTGCCACCCCCGCGAGGAGATGAGGAACCCGTCGGTGACCTGAAAGACCCATTGCAACGCTTGATGGAGGCGACGGCTTCCCAGCCGATCGCCGACGAGCCGCATGCGAAACAGCCGACGGACCCCGAAGCGAGCGAAGCGCCGCTGTCGGATGTATCGAGTGAGCGCGACTCGGTCTTGGACCGTCTCATGGGTGCGGGTGATCCGCATCTCACGCCTTCCGATCCGGTGGAGGCACGTCATCAAGATGAGGGGGTCTTCAAGAGGGAGGAATCGCAAGAGCCCGAGTTGGAAGCGCCGCGGCCGGTCGATCTTGCTCCCCTCGAATCAGTCGAATTCAACGATTCTCCGCTGTCGCGGATGGAGGACGCAGCGAGCGTCTTCCCCGACTTGGAAGTGACGGCGCCGATCGAGTTAACCGGTGACCACGACGCGATCGTGGCTCGGTTGATGGGTGCGACGGCTGAAGAGCGAACCGCACTTTCCGATTTACTTGAAGGAGTGGACGAGGAGCAGGTTGATGAAGCGGCGTTGGCGGATGCTCTCGAACAAGATGCGCTCGAGCCGGCCGAGGTAAGCTCGCAGCCGAGTGCGCCCGGTCCGGAGTTTTCGTTGCAGGAACTGTTCGACGGGCTGGACGCCGCCCCCGAGTCGCCCGAGGCTTCCAAGCCGCCCGAAGCTCCCAAGGATACGGTCCCCGCCAACGAGATGGACGCGCCTGTGGCGGCTTTCAGCGACGACCTGATGCCCCTGCCGCCGCCCGCCGAGCGTAGTTGGGACGAAGCCCGGCAAGGGAGCGGTGGATCGGTCGAGCTCGCGGATACGTGGGAAACGCCGCACGAATCCATCGGCCGTACAGTGCCGTCGTTGGCGCTGTCTCTCCCGAGCTTCGAGGTCGGACCGGCTCGCCACGCCGGATCCTGGGGCTTGATCTCGCCGCTGAGCGCGATTCCGGACTTTATCGAGGTCGGCGAAGCGGCGGGCGGATCGTGGCAACCGGGAGGTTTTTCGAACTCCCCGTCGACGCCTTCCGGCGCCGTGGCCATGCCCGACTCCGGAATCATTACTGTGGGTTCGACGAGCGCTGCCTACGCGTTGCCTGTTGCCGACTGGGTATCGATCCGGTCAGGGGCCGCGACCTCCGGGCTTGGCGATGTGTACGAAGTCGCGTCTATAGAGGTCGGTGAAGACCTGCTTGCGCCCGCGGCCGAGTGCCGGGTGCCGGGATTCAGGCTCGATCCGGTTTCGAACGAAGATCGGTATCAAGAATTGAAACTAGTCGGTCTGCTTTCGCGGGTGGGCCCGCAAGCCGCCGAGGGCGAACCCGCGGTTCCTGCGCGCGCGGAGGATATCGTCGCGATCTCTTGGGAGTGCCGCGCGCCGCGGGCGATGATCGAGGGACACACCGGCGAAAACCACTACCGCGGCATTGTGCTTGCCGAAATGGTTCGGTGGGTGGATCCGAGCACGTTGGGACAACAAGGGTTGCCGGTGTTTGCGAATTGGACGGGTGGGGCGGAGCAGCCCCGATCGAATATTGAAGTGCCGGTCATGTTGTTGACCGGGGCGATTCGGAGTGTGAGGCAATTTCCGCAGTTCGGCTATCTACTGAAGTCGGCCGCCGGAGCAGCACTGATGCAGGGGCTGAAATCGGGGGATACGTCGGGTATCCTGCCGGTCCCTGTTCTTAATGAACAGGCGAATCAACCGCAACCTTTTTCGGTCGCGGAGATGGAATCGCAAGAGACCGAATTGGAAGCGATCGGTCCCGCCGCGGCGGTTTATGCGCCCGCGGACCTGGACCCCCGCGAGTACGCCTGACGGTCGGTTGAAGAACACAAGGATAGAGGCGAGAACCCGACGCAGAAACGATAACGCAATTGAGCGAGGAAAAAGAGATGAAATTCTTCGGCGAACTAGGCTTTTTAGAAGCCAATAAAACCAATGAAGACCCGGCTACCGAATCGGCTCTCAATCCGGCTCCGGAGCTGGTCGAGGACAAGATCGGTGTCGACATCATGGAGAATCTGGGCGGCGGCTTGTCCGCGTCCCAAGAAGAGGAAGCTCCGCCGGTCGCCGAAACACCGGCGGCGTCCGCCGCGTCGGTGGACCCGCATTACGCTGCCGCAGTGCGCTGCTATCTGCGAGGTGAGCTCGACGAGGCACTCGAGAATCTCCAGAAGGTCGAGGCCGAAGGCAAGGATCTGGGCGAGGTCTACACGGCCATGGCGCAGATCTATCTTGACCGCAAGGAGTTCGCGCAAGCAGCGCAATACTATGCGGAATTGCTCAAACTGGAGCCGGAGAATGCGACGGCCCAGTTCAATGCTGGCCTTTCCCTACAAGCCATCGAGAACTACGAGGCGGCCCAACGCGCGTTTCAAACCGCTATCCATCTGGACGGCGAGTTGGTCGACGCGTATCTGGGCGTGGCGGGTTGCTGTCTGAAGTTGAACGACCCTCAAGGGGCCAAGTCCGCCTACGAAGCCTATCTCAAAGCGGAGCCGGATGCGTACACCGCCGTTTTCGGGCTGGGTGTCGCCTACCACCTCTCGGAAGATCACGAGAAGGCGATCGAGTGCTACCGGGCCGCCCTGAAGCAGGAACCCGAGTCCGAGGAAGTGCTCGCGAATCTGGCGGGCGTCTTTATGAAGCAGGAAAAGTACGAGGAAGCGGAAAGCGCTTTCCGGTCCTTGCTCAAACTCGCTCCCGAGTCCGTAGCCGCTTTGGAGGGCCTCGGGTATGCGTGTTTCCGCCAGGAGAACCTGGAAGAGGCGCAAGAGTACTACACCAAGCTCGTCGCCGCTTCCGAGGAGTCCGCCGAGGGCTGGTACAATCTGGGGCTGGTTTGTCAAAAACTCACCCGTTTCGAGGACGCGATCAGGGCCTACAGCCACTGCCTTCGATTGGGACACGCCAGAACGGGCGTCCTGTTGAATTTTGGGACTTGCTGTTTAGAGACCGGCAAGGACTCGGAAGCCAAGGCGGTGTACAACAAAGTCCTTGAACAAGACGAGTCTTCGGCGGCGGCCCTATACAACCTGGCCGTTCTCCACGAGAAAGAGCAGGATTGGCAAGGATCGATCCGTTGCTACGGCAAGTTGGCTGAAACGACGAATGCCCCGGAACCGCTATTCCGTCTCAGCGTGGCTCTCCATAAGAGCAACGAATGGGCGAAAGCCGCGGAAGTCTACGCAAAGTGCGTCGAGAAAAAGGCGGATTGGGCGCAAGCCTGGTCGAATCTGGGCGTCGCCTGCCTGAAATGTGATCAGGTCGCAAAAGCCGAGGAGGCTTTTGATAAGGTGCTCGAACTCAGTCCCGATGATTCAGACGCCTTGATGGGGTTGAGTGTAGTGTATGGCGAGCAGCAAAAGACGGACAAGTTGCTCGCGGTCTACACGAAGCTGGCGAAGATTAAGCAGGACTCTCCCGAGATTCTCTTCAACGCCGGTCTGCTCGAGCAAAGGGCCGAGCATACCCAACAGGCAATCGCGTACTACCGGCGGGCGTTGGAACTGCGCGGAGATTTCGCCGAGGCCCATTTGAACTTGGGCGTGGCGCTGCAAGCAGAGGGAGAAGCCGACGCCGCGGTGGCCTGCTTTGAGAAGGCGTTGGAACTGAAGCCGGAATTGGCGAAGGGTTACTTCGCGCCTCGTTCGGTGGGTTCCTCGGTGACGCCGTAGTTGCGCGTCGGCCCGGCCGGTCATCGGTTATCGCGGGCTTCCCGCGATGGTGGAAGCCTTACGGCGGTCGGCCGCTATGTTTCCGGTCCGGCGGTGACGAAGCCGGCGGCGGCGGAAAGGTCTTCGGGCCGCCCGACGTCTTTCCAAAACCCGTCGATGGCGAGCCACCCGAAGCCGGCCCCGCCCTCAATCATCATCGAAACCGCGTCGGTCAACTCGTACTCTCCGCGAGGCGATACGGGGATGCGCGCAAGCTCGTCAAAAACGGCGGGGCGAAAGCCATAGATGCCGGCGTTGATCCAATTCGTTTGCGACCCCCCGCGGGGGGGCTTTTCGACCATGCGAATCACACGGTCGCCGTTGGTGTAAACGGCGGCCCCTCGGTGGGGGTCTTCGACGTGTTTGACCGTCAGCACGGCGTCGAAGCGCTCCATGGCATTGATTAGCGAGCGGTAGACGGCTTCGTCGACCAGAATGTCCCCGAAGGTGAGAAGGAATGCGTCGGGGCCGGCGAAATCACGGGCCAACAGCGCCGCGCTTCCGGTACCGTCCGGGGTTGCTTGGCGGCGATAGCTGATGCCGGCCCGAGCCGGGGGGTGATGGTCGAAATGTCCTTCCACCATTTCGGCCTTGTAGCCGGTGATGAGCAGTACCTGGTTGATCCCGGCGGCTTCGAGGCGCTCGATCTGGTGCTCCAGGATGGGTTTTCCCTCCAAAGGGAGCAGCGGCTTGGGCACGTCTTCGGTGAGCGACCCCATGCGGGTGCCGCGGCCGGCGGCGAGGATGACGGCTTTGCTCAATCGCACGATTTTATGATATCGCCGGGCGGCGGCGCTCGGCGCCTAATCAGCCCGGGTTCCCGGATCGAGACGCCCCGACCATTCCGAGACCAGCAGCATGGCGGGCAGCAGGACGAGGGGGACGAGTTGCGAAAGAATCCGATCGGCCGATGTGCCGAGCCACCACTCCAGGTCGTTCGCGCCGGTCGCGTAGGCGAGTAGCGCTCCCGCGAATTGCCAGGCGAGCAGGCCGAGGGGGATCCAGAGAGCTCGGCTCGCCCCGAGGATGATTCCTCCCACGACGACTCCAATCAGCAGAGGCGCCGCCAACTGAAACTCGCTCCATTGGAATAGGCGGTTAACCAGGGTGGCGAGCGCCGTTGAGAAGAGATCCGGACGGAAACTCAACAGCGGAGAAAAGCCGGCGGATTCGATCCCGAATGACAAGCGCACGAAAGTCCACGGCACGATTACCGCGACGGCCGGACCCAACAACACCAACCATGACCTCAAGCTTTCGCGCCGAGTGAGCAAGCGGGTCCCGGCGAGCAAGATGACCGCGAGAAGGAAGAGTTGGCCTTCATTCTTCGTCCATGCGGCGGCTGTCGCGGCGGTGGCCGCCGCCGCGAGATGCACGCTCTCGGAGCCTCGCCACCAGGCATGGAGAAAACCCGCGGCAGCGAGGAAGTAGAAGCTCAGCACGATGTCGGCATATCCGGCGTATTCGAAGCCGATGCGGCACAGCGCCGTCGACGAGGCCGCCATGGCGGCGAAGGCCAAGGCCGTCGAAGGCCGGCCGAAGTGCCTCCCGAGTGAATAGAGGAGACCGACCGTCGCGAGGTGGAAGCAGGGTGTGATTGCCTTGGCCGCCCATTCGTTGACCCCGGCCTCGACGACGTAGAGGAAACTTCCGTACAGAGGCAAAAGCAGCGGATAGCCCGGCTGGTGATGGGAGAACTCCTCGGCGCGTGACAGGAAGCCCTCGACGCCGGAGTCGAGGTAAAAGGCTTTCGCCTTGAAAAGCCAGATGGCCCAGGCGTCCCAGCTCAACGACGTCAGCGGCATGAGGCGTTCGTAGGATAGCCAGGCGGCGACGGGCAGGGCGATGAAGATCCAGAGGAAAGCTTGCCGCGCGGGGAAGGAAGGGGTTTCGGGCAGCAGTGCCGGCACGCCGTTTCGATAGAGCCGGACTCCAATGAACGCGAACCACGGAGCAAGCAAAGCCCAACGATTCCACGGAAGCCCGATGAGATCGTAGCCCAGCATTTGAAGAGAAATCGCGAAGACGCCCGCGCCGAAGGCCAAGGGGAGGCGTCCGACCTTCAAGGCCGGTTTGGGCGGCAGCAGAGCCAACCCGACCAGCCAAGTGAACAAGAGTCCGGCGTATGCCATGATGCCTCGGCTAGGGAGCCCCGAAGACGGCCACCACGGAGCTTTCGTTGAGGCGTCGCAGGCGGCGGGTCCGCTCGCGAAGTTCGTCCCGCCGCCACTCCCCGGCGAAGGGCTCGGCGGCTAGATTTTTCTCGGTATCTCGAAAAACGGCCAGAAAGGGGCAATCCGCGACAGTCTCCCCAGTGGATTCGAAGGTGTGGACTCGGCGGGGGTAGAGCAAGTAGCGCAAGCGGGACCGATAGTAGTCGATGGCGGCGGGCCCGGCATGGGCGAGCACCACGACGCAACCCCGCGAGGGCACCACGCGAGCGACTTCGCGGCCGACCGCGTAGGCCGGCTGGTCGAGCAAGAGCGACCTTTCGTGTTCGTCTTTGTCGGAAAGCAGGGTCCACGCCGCGGCGGTTCGTTGGAACTGCTTGACGAGCGAAGGCGCGGCCGCGGCGAGCCAAACCGTTAGTAGAACGGCGGCAACAACCGTAGGGCGACGGGTCGGCAAGGGCGCATCATAGCACGCGAGATGAGGGGTCCGCTAGGGTTTCCAGGGTCGGACCGAGTTCGCCAAATCGGTAACGTTGCGAGGATTGCGCTCGGATTCACGGGATGCTAATCTCGCTGCCGCACTCACGGCAATGGGTCCGTCGTTTGGCGTTGAGGCTGCCGCAACCGCCGCAACGGTTATACATGCCGCGCGCGTAGGCATTGGTTGCCCAGGCGCTGGTCCCGAGGATCAAAAGCAGCAGGCCGATGTTCATTAGACTGTCGAGCATTACGGTTTCCAGAGTCGGAATTCCATGCCGCGTTTCATCTTGCGCCGGGCGTCGTCGTCGGGTTGCTCGCGGTCTACCCTTTGCGAAACAGAGATAGAACCAGGCTGAGGACGATGCTGAGCACGAGGCATGTGACGATTGGGAAGTAGATGGTTGTGTTTCGTCCGCGATAGACGATATCGCCCGGCAACCCGCCGAGACCGGGCAAGCCGAGTTTGGCGGCGGCCATCAGCAGCAACCCAAGTGTGATCAAACCCAGGCCGGTCGCGATTAGCAGGCGAACGACGTTCAAGGCGTTCTCCATCTTGATCGGTCCTCCCTTATCTATCGTAGACGGAACCGGGCGCGGGAGCCGCGTCGCGGGCGTGGGTGAACCGTTCCCCGGAGTTTGGTGCGCGGTCGCTCGGACCGTCGCTTGCGCCGAGGGCTCTGATTCCGTAGTTCGTATTGCGCGAAGGGCTTGCACATTTATGTCGGGCATCCGGATAAGGGGCTGGTTGAACGGCGTCTGGTATTCTGAGGAGAGAAGGGGGATGTCGGCGGCGCGAGGGCGTCCGTACTTCTGAATCCCCCACCCGTCTCGGCGAATCCAAGATCTTTTGTGTGCGTGTCTGATTGATTCATGCGATGAAGCCTACCTGCATTCGCCATACGGAAATTCCGTCGTCAACCCGTTTGTTCACGGATTTCCTCTACGATTTCGAACGCGTGCGTCCTTACTACGGCCGTCCGCCGGAGTTGGATGAATGTGCATCCGCCGCCGCGGAAATAGAGCTCGACCCCGAACATCGCCGGACGCTGGTCGAGTCGTTGCGACGACAGAACGTGGGATGCGGGGAAGAAACCGCCCGCGGGCTTGACCTTCTCGCCGAATCCGGTACAGTCGCCGTGACGACCGGGCAGCAGATCGGGCTTTTCGGGGGACCGAGTTTCGCGGTCTATAAGGCGCTCACGGCGGTTAAATTCGCCGCGGCGCTGCGGGCACGGGGCGTTCCGGCGGTCCCGGTATTCTGGCTGGCGACGGAGGATCACGACCTCGCCGAAGTTGATCACGCTTGGTTGCTCGACCGGGAGAACGAGCCGTTGCGGGTTGGCGTCGAGACGCGAGCGGAGCCGCAACAACCTGTCGGCGAGGCGGCGTTAGCCGAGTCCGCGCCCGCTCAATTGCGGGAGGCCGTGACGTCGGCTTTTGGCGACCTGCCCCATGGGGAGTTCGCTTCGCGACTGGCCTCGGAGTGCTACGGCGAAGGGGCCGACCTTCGGTCCGCGTTCCGGGCCATGTTTCAGAAACTGTTTGACCGCCGCGGGCTGATCATGATCGACCCGATGGACGCCGACCTGCGGAGGCTTGCCTCGCCGACGATCCGCGCGGCGGTCGAGGGCGCGACGGAACTGAACCAAGAGATCATCGCGCGCGGCGAGGAACTCGAACAGGCCGGCTACCACGCGCAATCTCACGTTACGGCGGAAACCTCACCGGTCTTTCTCCTCAAAGACGGACGCCGGACGACGCTGAAGCTCGAAGCGGGCGGTTACAGCGACGGCGAACGAAGCTATACCGTCGCGCAATTGTCGGCGTTGGTCGACGAAGCTCCCGAACGCTTTTCGCCGAACGTTTTGCTGCGTCCGGTGATTCAGGATTTTTTGCTGCCGACGGCTGTCTATGTCGCCGGGCCGGCCGAAACGGCCTACTTGGCGCAGGCCGAGGTGCTTTACCGACGGTTGCTGGGTCGGATGCCGGCGGCGGTGCCGCGGGCGTCGTTCACCATTCTCGATGCACGGGCCGAACGCTATCTCGATCGCTACGGACTCGGCGTCGTGGATTGCTTTCAGTCGGCGGAGAACCTGCGTCGCCGTATTTCGGGAAGCCTGATTCCGCCGAGTCTCGAAAAGGCCTTCGACGACAGCGAGCGGACTATCAATGCGTCGCTCGACGCGATTGATGCCGATCTGACGAAATTCGACCCGACCCTCGGTGCGTCGCTTGCGAACGCTCGCAAGAAGATGCTCTATCAATTCGGGAAAGTTCGTTCCACGGTGGCGCGAGAGAGCCTGCGGCGCGACGACCGTGCCGGCCGCGAGGCGGCTCAACTGGCCAACCTGATCTTCCCGAACGGAACCCTGCAAGAAAGAAGCTTCAGCGCGCTGAGTTTTCTGGCGAGGCACGGCGACTTATTCCTCGACCGTATCCACGAATCGATCCACACCGATTGCCACGATCATCAGGTCGTGGTGATTTAGATCAGATCAATCGGTGCGGGCGATTTCCCGCAAGGCGTCAGAATGTTCATGCTGCGGCGACCGAGCCTCGAGCGCAAGCGACGGGTCAAGCCGCCGGTGCACGAACAACCGGGACCGACTCGATGTCGGCGGCGAAGACCGGTGGAACACCCTGCCCCGAGATGTCGTATTCCCAGGTGAAAGGCAAGAGTGGAGCCGGACGCGGCTTGGGTCACGATCCCGGTTTGTGGGAGAATCTGGGCGTTGCGGCCTCACAGGCCTCTTGAAAGAATCAGGCACAAGGAAGTAATGCCCTACTGCACCACATGCGGTCAGCAAGTCAGCGACGCGGATCGCTTCTGCCGCGGCTGCGGCGGGACGCAACCGGCGTCGGCGGAAGCTTCACCGCGCCCGCCGGAGCCGATCCTGAGCCCGCGGGCGGCCTCGATTCTTTCCTACGTGCCGTGGTTCGGTTGGATCGCCTGCGTCTACGTGCTGGCTTCGGACAAGTTTCGCGATGCGCGTGACGTGAAATTCCACGCCTACCAGGGGCTCTACCTCTTTGTCGCCTGGTTGCTGGCGGATTGGGCGGTGGGGTTGTGGGTCGATACGCTGCCGGGTCCGGGTATCTGGATTGACGATTTGCTGCAACTGCTGATTCTGGGCCTTTGGATTTTCATGATCATCAAGACGGCCAAGGGCGAGCGGCGAGCTTTGCCGGTTTTCGGGGAGTTGGCCGAGCGCTCGCTGTGAGTGGGGGGCGGGCTTGCGAATGGGGCTGCTGCCGGCTGCCGTGTGGCTGGGGTGCGACGGCCGGACGCAGCGGCGGGATTCAGCGGGTTCACGACATTTCTTGGGGCTGACAGGCATCGTCTCATACAGCTTACTCACCGTGCGCGGCTCAGTTTGATCCAATCTTGACAACTTAGTACACGATTGGTAGGCTGCGGGGAGAAGAATCTTTACTATTTGGTATAGATCTTCGCCCGCATAGCACCTCTTGGACGTGGTGGTTTCCGGTCGCGAGGGACCGGAGTGGTAGGGCACTGTCGAAAACGTCCGCGAAAGAGTCGCCTGAGAGCGTCGGAGGAGATCGCATGAGTAGTTCCACGGATGAGCTGGAAGTCCTTGCAACACAGGATTATAAGTACGGCTTTGTGACCGACATCGAGGCGGATTCCGCGCCTCCCGGGCTGAGCGAAGACATAGTTCGTTTCATCTCGGCCAAGAAGAACGAACCCGAGTTCCTGCTCGAATGGCGGCTCAAGGCCTATCGCCATTGGCTTGAGATGACCGAGCCGACTTGGCACAACGTTCACTACTCCCCGATCGATTACCAAAGCATCGTCTACTACTCGGCTCCGAAGTCGCAGAAAGACGGCCCTCAGAGCCTCGACGAGGTGGATCCGGAGCTGCTGGCGACTTATGAAAAGCTGGGCATCCCTCTCAACGAGCAGGCGGCGCTGTCCGGCGTGGCGGTGGACGCGGTTTTCGACAGCGTCTCGGTCGCGACCACGTTCAAGGACAAGCTTTCGGAGATGGGCGTCATTTTTGGCTCATTCTCAGAAGCGGTTGAAAACCATCCGGACTTGATTGAGAAGTACCTGGGAACGGTTGTTCCCACGACGGACAATTTCTTTGCCGCGCTGAATTCGGCGGTCTTCAGCGACGGGTCGTTCTGCTATATCCCCAAGGGCGTTCGCTGCCCGATGGAGCTTTCGACCTATTTCCGCATCAACGCGGCCAACACGGGCCAGTTCGAGCGCACGTTGATCATCGCCGACGAAGGCGCTTACGTCAGCTACCTCGAAGGCTGCACGGCCCCAATGCGCGACGAGAACCAGCTACACGCCGCCGTGGTCGAGTTGATCACGCTCGACAACGCGCAAATCAAGTACTCGACGGTACAAAACTGGTATCCGGGCGACAAGGACGGCAAAGGCGGCATTTACAACTTTGTCACCAAGCGCGGCAAATGCCAAGGCGTCAATGCGAAAATCTCGTGGACGCAGGTCGAAACCGGCTCGGCGATCACTTGGAAGTACCCGAGCTGCATTCTGATCGGCGATAACTCGGTCGGCGAGTTTTACTCCGTCGCCGTCACCAACAATCACCAGCAGGCCGATACCGGGACGAAGATGATCCACATCGGCAAGAACACGTCGAGCACGATCATCTCGAAGGGCATCTCGGCGGGGTACGGACAGAACGCTTATCGCGGGCTGGTGAAGATTCAAAAAGGGGCCGAGGGGGCGCGCAACTTTTCCCAATGCGACTCGATGCTGATGGGCGACAAGTGCGGCGCGCATACGTTCCCCTATCTCGAGGTGAAGAACCCGACCGCGCAGGTCGAGCACGAAGCGACGACTTCGAAGATCGGTGAGGATCAGATTTTCTACTTGAACCAGCGCGGCATCTCGACCGAGGATGCGGTCGGGATGATCGTCAACGGCTTTTGCAAGGACGTTTTCCGGGAGCTGCCGATGGAGTTCGCGGTGGAGGCGCAGAAGCTGCTGGGCGTGAGCTTGGAAGGAAGCGTGGGGTAAAAGAGATGTCGCCACGAGTGGCGACACGGCACGCTGAAGCGCGTGCGCCACGTATTTCGCCGACTGTTGATCTTCGCTTAGAAGAACCGAACAAGAACGATGCTTGAAATAAAAAATCTCTCCGTCAGCGCGGACGGAAAAGACATTCTCAACGGGATCAACCTCTCGGTGAACAAGGGCGAAGTACACGCCATCATGGGGCCGAACGGCTCGGGCAAGAGCACGCTCGCTCAGGTCATCGCCGGACGCGACGGCTACGACATTACCGGCGGCGAAGTGCTCTACGAGGGCAAGGACATCTTCGAGTTGGCCCCGGAAGAGCGCGCCCAGGCGGGCCTTTTTCTGGCCTTTCAATATCCGGTCGAGATCCCCGGCGTCAGCAACCTCTATTTCCTGCGGGCGGCGCTGAATGCCGTGCGGGAGGCGAGGGGCGAGGACCTGATCGATGCCATCGACTTCCTCGACCTGGCGAAGCAAAAGATGATTGATCTCGAGATCGATTCGACGATGATCGAACGGTCGGTCAACGCGGGATTTTCGGGCGGGGAAAAAAAGCGGAACGAGATCTTTCAGATGTCGATTCTCGAGCCCAAGCTGGCCATTCTCGACGAGACGGACTCGGGGCTCGACATCGACGCGATGAAGCTGGTCTCAAACGGCGTCAACAAATTGCGGGATCCGGAGCGGGCGATTGTGGTCGTGACGCACTATCAGCGCTTGCTCGAGTACATCGTGCCTGATTTCGTGCACGTGCTGGCGGGCGGACGGATTGTGAAATCAGGCGACCGAAACTTAGCGCTCGAGCTCGAGGAAAAGGGCTACGGCTGGATCGAGGAAGCCGAGGCGGTCAGCTCCTAGGCACGCTCGCGGCGGGCAGTGGGGCAGGTCTCCAGGCCTGCCCGGCGACGTGGCGCGGAAGTGCGAGAGGGCAGGTCTGGAGACCTGTCTCAACAGAAGAGAAACGAAATATGGTTGCTGTTGCGGAAAATCAGACACTGTACCGCGAAAGCTTTGATCAGCTGAACGCGCGAATCGCCGACGAGCCTGCTTGGCTCGGCGCGCGCCGCCGGGCGGCCATCGAGCGCTTCACGGAAGCCGGCCTCCCCACGCCGCGCGACGAAGACTGGAAATACACCAACCTCGCGGGAATCAGGTCCGGGGAATTCGTCCCGGCCGAGAGCCCGATTGCGGCGGTCACGGCCGGTGACATCGGTTCGGTCGGCTTTGAAGAGATTGACGCCCATCGCGTGGTTTTCATCAACGGGGAATTCGCGCCGGAACTTTCACGGCTGGAAGCCTGCTCGGTTGAGGTCGGCGGTTTGTTGGAAAAGAGCGACGATCCGCTCGTCGCGGCGCATCTGGCGAGGCAGACCGATGCGTTGGGCAATAGCCTAGCGGCGTTGAACACGGCCTTTTTCACTGACGGAGCGTATGTGCATGTGCCCGAGCGGGTTGTCGAGAAAAAGCCGGTCCATCTGGTGTGGGTGACGGCGGCGGAGCAAGCCGGCCGTTTCACGCATCCGCGGACGTTGATCGTCGCCGACCGGGAAAGCCAAGCCACGGTGATCGAAACTTTTGTTGGGTTGGGCGACTCCTATTGGACCAACGCGGTGACGGAAGTGGTCGTGGCGGAGAATGCCCGCATCGAGCACTACAAGTTGCAGCAAGAGCACGTCGCGGCCCATCACACGGGATTTCTTTTCGTTGACCAAGCGCGCGACAGCAACTTCGCCTCGCACTCCTTGTCCTTCGGCGGACGGCTGGTGCGCAGCGACGCCCATGTTCGGCTGGGCGGCGAAGGCGGCGAGTGTACGCTCAACGGCCTCTACGCGGTCACCGGCGAGCAGCACATCGACCATCACACTACGATTGATCACGCCGAGCCGCATTGCAACAGTCATCAGCTCTATCGCGGCGTCCTCGACGGGCAGTCGACGGGCGTGTTCAACGGCAAGATCATTGTTCGGCAAGACGCGCAAAAGACCGATGCGGTGCAGCGCAACAAGAATCTTCTGCTCTCGCGCAAAGCCGAGGTGAACACCAAGCCGCAGTTGCAAATCGACGCCAACGACGTGCGCTGTACTCACGGTGCAACGGTCGGGCAGATCGACGCCGAAGCGATGTTCTATCTGCGTTCGCGCGGCATCGGGTGGGCCGATGCGCGCAGTTTGCTGATCTATGGGTTCGCGGCCGATATTCTCGAAGGCCTCAACGTTGACGGATGGCGGGAGCCGCTCCAGACGCTGTTGCTCGATTGGGTGAAGCAAGCGGAGACCGACCAATGAGCAGTGTGGATTGGACAACCGAACAGTCGGCGGCGGTCCGGGACGCCGCGGCTCCGCTCGATGTGGAGGCGTTGCGGCGTGACTTCCCGGCGCTTCACCAGCAGGTGGCCGGCAAGCCGCTGGTCTATCTCGACAACGCGGCGACGGGGCAGACTCCGCGCCGGGTGATCGACGCGATGAGCAAGTTCTATCTCGAAGACTGCGCCAACGTCCATCGCGGTGTCCACGAGTTGAGCCAACGCGCCACCGACTCTTACGAGGGAGCGCGGCGGACGATTCAAGAATTTATCGGCGCGGCGGAAATCGGCGAGGTGATCTATACGCGCGGCACGACGGACTCGCTCAATCTAGTGGCGCACAGTCTGGGCGAGCCGCGGGTCGGCGAGGGCGACGAAGTCATCATCTCGGCCATCGAGCATCATTCGAACATTGTCCCGTGGCAGATTTTGTGTGAGCGGCGCGGCGCGAAACTGCGGGTGATCCCGGTCAACGACGCCGGGGAATTGCTGCTCGACGAGTTTGACCGCATGCTCGGCGATCGAACCCGCATTGTCGCGGTGACCCATGTGTCGAACGCGCTGGGAACGATCAATCCGGTTCGCGAAATCATCGCGCGGGCGCACGAGCGCGAGGTGCCGGTCGTTCTCGACGGGGCGCAGGCGATTCCGCACATGGCGATCGACGTCGGGGATCTCGACTGCGATTTCTATGCCTTCTCGGGGCACAAGATGTTCGGGCCGACCGGCATCGGCGTCCTTTACGGGAAACGGGCGCTGCTCGAGGAAATGCCGCCCTATCAAAGCGGCGGCGACATGATCGAGTCGGTCACATTCGAGAAAACGACATACAACGCCCTGCCTTATAAGTTCGAGGCCGGCACGCCGAATATCGCCGACGCCATTGGGTTGGGAGCGGCGGTCGAGTATCTTTCCGAGATCGGGATGGACCGCATCGCGGCCTACGAAAAAGAATTGCTCGACTATGGGACCGAGGTCATCGGCGGAATCGAGGGCGTGCGGCTGATCGGCACGGCTCGCGAAAAGGCGAGTGTCGTGTCGTTTGTGATCGACGGCGTGCACGCCCACGACATTGGAACGATTCTCGACCGCGAGGGCGTGGCGGTTCGCGCCGGCCATCATTGCGCGCAGCCGGTGATGGACCGCTTCGGCGTACCGGCCACCACGCGCGCCTCTTTCGCCTTCTATAACACGAAGCAGGAAATCGACACCCTGGGCGCCGCCGTGGGGAAAGTCAAGGAGTTGTTCGGCGACTAATGGATTTGCGCGAACTCTACCAGGAGCTGATCGTCGATCACAGCAAAAAGCCGCGGAATTTCGGCCCGATGGAAGAGCCGCACTATCACGCCGACGGGTTCAACCCCTTGTGCGGCGACAAGATTCGGCTGTATCTCAAAGTCGACGACGGCGTGATCGGCGAAGTGAAATTCGAGGGTTCGGGCTGCGCCATTTCGACCGCCTCGGCGTCGTTGATGACGGAAATGCTGAAGGGTCAGACGATAGATCAGGCCGAGGCGCTTTTCGAGCTGTTTCATTCAATGGTGACCGGGCCTTTGGAGCCCGCCGGCGCGGGCGGTAAGCTCGGCAAGCTGGCGGTGTTTGCCGGCGTGAAGGACTATCCGGCGAGAGTGAAATGCGCCACCCTCGCCTGGCACACGATGCGCAACGCGCTTCTGGGACGCCACGAGGCGGCGAAAACCGAATAGGAGACACGATGGACGAACAAAACCCGCAACTGGAATCGCACTCGCCCGCGGGGCAAGCGGCCGGAGCAGCGACATCGCCGGCGGAACCCGTGATCAACGCGAACGGCACGGTTTCGGGCGATCTGATCGTCGCCGCGCTCAAGAACTGCTACGACCCGGAAGTGCCCGTCAACATCTATGACATGGGCCTGATCTACACCGTCGATATTGGACCGGGAAACGACGTGGCGGTCCAAATGACGCTGACCGCGCCCAATTGTCCGGCGGCGCAGGTCCTGCCCGCCGACGTGCAACACAAGGTCGAGGCGGTCGAGGGCGTCAAGTCGGTGGCAGTGGCGGTTACGTTCGATCCTCCGTGGACGCCGGATCACATGAATGACGCGGCGAAATTGACGTTGAATATTTTGTAGGCGACCGAACGAGTAGTCAGCGAAGTCCGCATTGGCGAAGGGGCGGTGAACGATGCACTTTAGCGCACAAGAAGAATACGGGCTGCGCTGCCTGTTGCACTTGGCTTCGCGAGGTCCCGGCGCAAGCCTGACGCTGCAGGAGATCAGCACGGCCGAGGGTATTTCGGTGCCCTATACGGCCAAGATGATGCGCATTTTGCGCGAGGGCGGCGTGGTGACGAGCGTTCGCGGGCAAGCCGGCGGCTATCGTTTGGCGCGTCCTGCCGCCGATATTACGGTTAGCGAAGCAATGGACGTGCTGGGCGGGCGCTTGTTCGAGGGCAAGTTCTGCGACGACCACGCCGGCCGCGAAGATACCTGCACGCATTCGATTGATTGTTCGATTCGGTCGCTATGGCGGACGATGCAATCGGTGGTGGATCGATTGTTGGCGAAAACGACGATTCAAGATCTGGTGCGCAGTGAAGAGCAGATGGATTCTTTCGTTCAGGATTTGGTGGTGCTGACGGGGAACTCACCCGAGACGGGTGCCCGTCCGACGCGGTGACACGGCGATCGCTAACTGATTCCATAGGTACATATGGCTGATTTACAAGTCAATCAAGAGCAGGTTCTCGACGCACTGCGCGTGGTCGTCGACCCGGATCTTCACAAAGACATCGTTTCGCTTGGTTTCGTGCAGGAGCTGAAGGTCCACGACAAGCGCGTTTCGTTTCACCTCCAACTGACCACGCCCGCATGCCCGGTCAAGGACGAGCTGAAGCAACAGGCTGAAGACGCCGTGAGCGCGCTGCCCGGCGTTGACGCCGTCGAGGTGACGCTCACCGCCGAGGTGAGACCGCACGGACCGGTGGGCAAGGAAATCATCCCCGGCGTTAAAAACGTGATTCCGGTCGGCTCGGGCAAGGGCGGCGTCGGGAAATCGACCGTCTCCGCGAATTTGGCCGTGGCGCTGGCCGAAACCGGAGCCTCGGTCGGGCTGATGGACGCCGATGTTTACGGCCCCAGCATCCCGACGATTTTGGGTATTCACACTCAGCCCCGCGCCGGCGGACGCGGCATGCTGCCCGTCGAGGCCCACGGCGTCAAGGTCATCTCGGCCGGTTTCTTCGTCAAGCCCGATCAAGCCGTTGTCTGGCGCGGGCCGATGCTGGCGAAAATGATCGAGCAATTTCTGGGACAGGTTGAGTGGGGAGAGTTGGATTACCTCATCGTCGATCTGCCGCCCGGGACCGGCGATGTGCAGTTGACCTTGTGTCAGCGAATTCCACTGACCGGAGCCGTGATCGTCACCACGCCCCAGCCGGTGGCCGTCAATATCGCCGAAAAAGCCATTGTCATGTTCAACCAACTCAAGTGCCCGCTGCTTGGAGTGATCGAGAACATGAGCTACTGGGAATCGCGCGCGACGGGCGAGCGCGAGTTCATCTTTGGCTCGGGCGGCGGCGACCGGATTTCCGAGAAATGGGAGATCCCGTTGTTGGGCAAGGTGCCGCTGGCCACAACCGTGCGCGAGACTTCCGACGGCGGTCGACCGATTGTTTTGGAGGATCCGGATTCGCCCGCGGCAACGGCATTCGTGGGCGCGGCGAAGAACCTCGCGGCGCAAATCAGCATTCGAAACATCAAGGCCGAGAGCGATGGTCTGGTGAGTATCGATTTCTAAGATTCATGCCCGCCGCCCCGTCATCCCCGCAGCCTTCCTCGATTACCCGCGCCAACGAGCACGACGTCAAGATCGTGTGGAAAGACGGCACGGAAGTCGTCTACCCAGCCCGTCGGCTGCGCCTGGAATGCCCCTGCGCGGTGTGCGTTGATGAACTGACCGGGGTGCGGCGGTTGCAGGAAAGCATGGTCCCCGAGGACGTTCACCCGGCGGGGATCGACCCGGTCGGGCACTACGCTATTCAATTCCACTTCAGCGACGGGCACAGTACGGGAATCTACACCTGGGAGAAGCTCGCGGTGCTGGGCAGGAAATTGGCGGACTCGGGCTGAGTCGGCTGTTTCGACCACGCCGGGGACGGCCGGTGTGAGCTATTCTCGGGAACCCGCGCCCGGCGCACCGCGTCTTACCAAAGCAAATCTCCGTTGCTCTGAGATAATGCTGATGAGGCATTCTTGCGCCTTTTGGGTAGTGAGAAAATCGAGAGACGAACCAAAGGAGACCCCACGATGAGACGACAAAAACCCCTTTTGCTCTTGGCTCTGGTCGGCTTGCTGACCCTGCCCGCCGCAGCCGACACGTTGCGGCTTAACAACGGCGGCGAACACGAAGGAACGTTCCTGGGCGGCGACGCGCGCACGGTCCGTTTTCTCGATTCGGCGGGAAATGTGCAAAGTTATTCGATCGGCGACGTCGAGGGCATCCGCTTTGGGTCGGCGCCGACAAGCGCTCCGACGGCCCCACAGGCGCCGCGGGCGCCGAAAGCTCCCGCGCCTCCGCGCGCGGCGGCCGCTCCCGCGCCCGCTCGGGCGTTGGGCATTACTATTCCCGCGGGAATGGTCGTGACCGTTCGCCTGATCGACTCGATCGATTCCGATATTACCGGCGAAGGCGAACGCTTCCGGGCCAGCATCGACGACCCGATCGTGGTCGACAACCAAGTCGTGATCCCACGCAATGCCGACGCGACCGTTCAGGTCGTGCGCGTCGACCAAGCGGGGGCGGTGCGGGGCGCCGCCGAGGTTTCCCTGAAACTGTTCGACATTACGGTTGACGGCAAGTCTTACGAGTTGGCGACGAACTACGCCGAAGTGAAGAGTTCGGGCAAGGGGAAATCGACGGCGAAGACGACCGCTCTTACCACGGGCGTGGGCGCGGCATTGGGCGCGATCTTCGGGGGCGGCAAGGGAGCCGCGGTGGGCGCGGGCGCCGGCGCGGGCGCCGGTGTGGCCGTATCGGCTTCGCGCGGCCGGCGGCTGCGGATACCATCGGAGACTCGGCTGGACTTCGTGCTGCGCGCGCCGCTGCCGATGTAGACGCGCGGGACCCGACCGCTTCGCGATCGGGTTTTGGACCCCGCCCCAAGCCGCCGAACGACCGTCTTCGACGGTCGTTCGCCCATCAGCAATCCTCGGACGGGGCGGTTTTTCCCGGGCTCCGGCCCAGGGCCAATACTTGCTTAGCGGGGCAGGCCTGCCCCGCTGTTTGGGACCCGTGTTATCCGGGGGAGGGCAGGCCTGGAGACCTGCCCCACTGACCCCGCGGTTACGTTTGGACCGAGGTTTCTCAGTCGCCCTTTTTTTCGTTGAGGAGGGCGTCGATTTTGGTCTGAAAAGCCGGCAGGCCCTGTGCTCCTCGAATAAAATCGACGGCGTGAATCTTGGTCGGGTCGGCCGGGTCGGTCAGCCCGAGGAAGAAGCTCGGCGTACCCTTGACGCCCGCGGTTGCGCCTTCAGTCGCGTCAGTCTTGACTTGCTCGGTGTACTTGCCGTCATCCAAGCAGCGGTTGAACTGATCCAGGTTAAGCTTTTCCCCCTCGGCGTGAGCGCGCAGGTCGTCATCGGAGAGCTTACGCTGCGCTCCGAAAATACGGCGATGGAGTTCCCAATACTTGCCCTGGTCGCCGGCGCAAAGGGCGGCTTCCGACGCCTTGGTGGCGCGCGGATGAATTTTGACCAGTGGGAACTGACGCATCACGTATTTGATCTTGCCGGTTTCGATGTATTGTTTCTGAATTTCCGGCTGTACCTGGGTGAAATGGCGGCGGCAGAAAGGGCATTGGTAGTCGGTGAATTCCACCATTGTAACCTTGGCGTTCGGCCGTCCCAGGAAGGGCGCTCCCTTGATGCTGATGTCGGTGGCTTTGAACGGCGCGGGCTGGTTGCGTCGGGGTTGAGGCCGAGCCTGCAGCAACTTCTTGATCTCGCCCAATTCCTTTTGGATGGCTTGTTGTCCGGCCTTAAGGCCGTCGATTTCCTTGCGCAGCGCCGGCGGGTCGTCGGATTGCGCCCGCATGGTCGCGACCGAAAACAAAGCCGCTAGGGCAGCCGTAAATAAGATAACTTTCGCCGTCATTGTCGTTCCTCCCGATCGCTTGGAATTTCGTCCCTGTTCGTTCGCTTAATCGCCGGCAGCTGCCCGCGCGGGTCGCAGCCGCGACAATTCCTCAAATACCCTCGAGGCCATCTCGGTCTTCGATCCGCGTGGGAATTCAACCCGTTCGCCGGCGGCTGAAAGGAGAACCCCTTGGTTTTCTTCCGAGTCGATACCCGCGCCTTCCGCCGCCGCGCCGACCGGGTTGGCGACGATGAAGTCGCAATTCTTCCGGCGCAGTTTCGTTTGGGCGTTTTCGACAAGATCTTCCGTCTCGGCCGCGAACCCGACCAACACGCGATCACCTTTGAGTCGCCCGATTTCGGTCAGGATATCCACGGTGGGCTCAAGGTCGAGCGTGAGCGCGCCCGAGTCTTTCTTGATCTTCGACTCATGGGCGATAGCGGGCCGATAGTCGGCCACGGCGGCGGCCATGATGACGATCGAGGCTTCCGATAACCTTTCGAGAACGGCGCGGTACATCTCGTCGGTCGTCGTCACGCGCTCCACCTCGCATCCGGCGGGCGGGTCGATCGCCACCGGCCCCGAGACAATGATCACGCGCGCTCCGCGAGCGGCGGCCTCGGCGGCGAGGGCAAAGCCCATGCGTCCGCTCGAACGGTTGGAAAGATAGCGCACCGGATCGACAGGTTCTTGTGTAGGGCCGGCGGTGATAAGGACGGTTTCGCCCGCCAGGTCCCGGCTTCGTCCGAGGGCTCGGTCGGCGGCGCGAGCGATCTTTTCGATGTCGGCCAAGCGTCCGGGGCCGACCATGCCGCAGGCGAGCTCGCCGGCTTCGGGTTCGACAACGATCACGCCGCGGCGGCGAAGGGTTTCCATGTTTTGCCGCGTGGCGGGGTGGTCCCACATGTTCGTATTCATCGCCGGGGCGACGACCAGGGGGCCGTTGTAAGCCAACTGCATCGTGGTGAGGAAATCGCCGGCGATGCCTGTCGCGAACTTGGCTAGGATATCGGCGGTCGCGGGGGCGACCAGCAGCAGATCGGCTTGTTGGGCGACCGCGATATGTTCTATCGCGTTATCGAGGTCGGCTTCCTTGCCAGCGTCTGGAAACAGGTCGGTGATGACCTTTTCTCCGGTTAGAGCGGCGAAGGTGAGCGGGCGGATGAATTCGCGCGCCGAGCGGGTCATCACAACTTGGACCCGGTAGTCGCGTTCGGCAAAGAGGCGAACCAACTCGGCGGCCTTGTAGGCGGCGATGCCGCCGCTGACGCCGACGACGACTTTCGGACGCTGGGACGCTGAGGAGGCCATGGTCGGTTTTACGGCTCGGCGCGGCCGGGATGGGCCGCGGCGAACGATGAGAAATCAGGAAATCTCTCGGAGCCCGCTAAATGATCGGTTCCTCTTCGGTTTGCTCGGCTTCGTCCTCGGCGATGATCTCCACCGCCACTTCGGCACTACGGATTTCCTCCATGCCGATCTTGGTCGGCTTGCGGGAAGTCGTCGCGATCACGGGCCGTGCACCGGCTTGCAGCTGCCGCGCACGGCGGGAAGCGGCGATGATAAATCGATAGACGCTCTGCTCCTCGTCGTTGGGGATGAACCAGCGCTGATCGGGCGGTTTTTTCGGTGAGTCGTCCGCCACGCTTTCCTTGGTGGCTTTCGCCGCTTTGGCCTTTTTGCTCATGCGTTATTGTCTCCGTCTCGAAAGCTTGCGAGAATCGCTTGGATGCCGGGCCGCGCCCGATCGTTGCGGCAACGTTCGGCCAGCAAGATTCCCCTGAGTTGCTCGAACGACCTGTCTACCTCGTCGTTGATCAGGATAAAGTCGTACTGCTCGTAGTTCAAAACTTCGCGGCCCGCGTCGCGCAAACGGCGTTCCCGCACCTCGTCGGAATCGGAAGAGCGGTTTCGCAGCCGAGTCGCCAGTTCCTCTCGCGACGGAGGAAGAATGAAAATCGTGACCGCTTCGGGCAGTTTCTCTTTTAATTGTGCCGCACCTTGGACGTCGATGTCCAGAATCAAGTCGCGGCCCTGCTCTTTGGCGCGTGCCAGGACTGCCCGCGACGTGCCGTAATAGTTGCCGAAAACCTCGGCCCACTCGAGAAGCTCGCCGCGGTCGCGCAGCTCGACGAATTCCTCGCGGCTGATGAATTCGTAGCTCTCGCCTTCGATATCGCCCTTGCGCGGGTTGCGCGTGGTAACCGAAGTCGAGAAGGCAAGATTGTCGTCTTCTTCCATCAGCCGCTTCACGAGGGTTGATTTTCCCGAACCGGAGGGAGCGGAGATGATGAAGACGAGGCACATGGGGATCAGGTCGAGTTCGAATTATTCCAGATTTTGCGCTTGCTCGCGAATCTTTTCGACTTCACCCTTGAGCCGCAGCCCGATTTGGGTCACTTCGAGCGCCGCGGCGCCGAGCGGATTCGTCTTCGAAAGAATCGTGTTGGCCTCGCGATTCATCTCCTGAGCGAGGAAATCGATCTTCTTGCCGAGTTCGGACTCGTCTTGGAGTAATTCCAGTAGTCTCGCGACGTGTGCGCCCAGCCGCTGCACTTCCTCACTGATATCGGCTCGCTCGGCGAGCAAGGCCGCCTCCTGCATCAGCCTTGGGGAATCGGGTTCGAGTTTTTGAAAAAGGTCCGTCAGGCGGGCTTCGAGGCGCAGTTGGAAACTCGGGATAACGTCTTTGAGAGAATTCCGCAGCGTTTCTAAATCCGCCTCCATGGAGGCGGCGCGGCGCTGCATTTCCTCGACGATGCCGGCGGCCTCGACCTCGCGACCGCGCTTGAGTTCTTCGAGCGCTTGGTCGAGGGTTTCGGTCAGGGCGGCTTCGAGTTTCGCGCGACGCTCGTCGTCTAAATCGCCGTTGTCGAAGGTCAGCGCGCCGGGGACTCGCAGAATCGCGCTGAGATCGGGGGGCTGGGTCAGCCCGTGTTTCTCGGCCAGTTCCCGATGGGCCTCGACGTAGGCGTCAAGCAGGGGCCGATTCAGAGTGAAAGCCGAGTTATCCTGCTTCCAGCCGAGCGACACGCTGAGCTGCAATTGGCCGCGCTTGAGTCGCTCTTTGACGCGCCGCCGGATCAGTACCTCGAACGGTTCGATTTGGGGCGGAATCCGTACCTGCAAGTCAAGAAAGCGGTGGTTGACACTGCGCAGGGTAACGACCAACGACAGCTCTCCGTCGTCATGGGCGGAGCGAGCGTAACCGGTCATGCTAAACGGCATAAGATTTCCACCGTGGATGCAGAGCCCCGAGCGCAAGTGAGGGGTCCCGAGTAGGCGCGGCCGGTCAGACGTTCGGCCTTCCTCTACGGCAAACGGCTCTCGACCGATTGCAGATCGAAAAGCTTCTGATAGAGCGGGCTCGACCCCAACAAGCTTTCATGTGTTCCCACATCGACAATCCGTCCGGCTTCCATGACCACGATCTTATCAGCGCTGCGAATCGTCGACAGCCGATGGGCGCTGACGATAACCGTGCGGCCTTCCACTAGGTTCGACAGTGCCCGCTGAACGAGCATTTCCGCTTCGCTGTCAAGATGCGACGTGGCCTCGTCAAGTATCAAAATCGGGGCGTTCTTAAGTAGCGCCCTCGCGATTGAAATCCGCTGCCGTTGCCCGCCGCTGAGGCGCTGTCCGCGCTCGCCGAGGCGCGTCCGGTAGCCCTCGGGCATCTGCTCGATAAAACCGTGCGCCAAGGCCGCGCGCGCGGCTCGTTCGACGGTCTCGATCGGTACGTCGGGGCGGCTGTAGGCGATATTGTTCATCACCGTGTCGTCGAACAAGAAGATCTCCTGCGTTACTAGGGCGGTCTGCTCGCGCAGCGACTTGAGGGTGGCCTCGGTGATGTTTCTGCTGTCGATTCGAATCTCGCCTTCCGTCGCGTCGAAAAAGCGCGGCAGCAGATTGAGAAGCGTCGTCTTCCCGGCGCCACTCGGCCCCACGATGGCGACGATCTCGCCGGCGTTGACCGTGAACGTGACTCCGCTCAGCGCGGCCTCGCCCGCGGCGCCCGATGTTTTAGTGCCGGGATAGGCGAAACCGACATTCTCGAATTCGATCGAGCGCGCAAACGGCGTCAATATGACCGCGTCGTCGCGCTCGGCTACATCGTGCGGATGCGCGACGTATTCCAACACGCGCCGGCCCGCCCCGAGCGCCTGCTGAAAAATGTTGTAGATGCCGTTGAGCCGTTTGATCGGCTGGTAGAGCATCAGCAGGGCGACCACGAACGTCGTAAATTCGCCCGGCGTCATGGTATCGGCCTTGACTTGATTGCGCGCGTAGGTCAGCAGCCCGACGATCGTCAGTGCCCCAAGTAACTCAATCAACGGCGAGGCCGCGGCCTGCTGGCGCACATAACGCAGATTGCTGTGAAACAGCCGCTCGGCGGCTTCGCGAAATCGGCCGACCTCGAAGTCTTCCATCGAGAACGCCTTGACGACGCGGTTGCCGGCCAGCGTTTCCTGCAGAATTTGGGTCATGTCGGCCAGGTCGTCCTGGGCGCGGCGGGTGGTCGTACGAATGCGGCGGCCGATCCGCGAGGTCGGCAGCAAGACGAAAGGCAAGACCGTCAGACTGACCGCCGCCAGCGCCCAATCGGTTTGCATCAGCACCCACAGCAGCGCGGTCGCGATGAAGGTCTGTCGCAGCAGGTCGGCAAGGATGTGCGACAACGCCACTTGAATCTTTTCAATGTCGGCGACCAGCGAGGAGATCAGCTTGCCGGTATGGCGCTGTTGAAAAAACGCCGGTGACTGATTGAGTACAACCCGGTAGACGTCGCTTCGTAGATCGCGCACGCCCGCCAGCCCGACATAGTTGACCATGTAGTTGCCGAAAAAGTCACACAGTCCCTTGACGAGAAAAACGCTCACGATGCCGATGGCGACCATGGTCCAAACATTGTGGATCGCCGAGGGGACCAGATCGTCGAGGTAGACCGCCCAATCAACGACCGGGACCCGGTAGAGCAGTACCGGGGCGTCGGCCGACTGGGGATTCAGCACACGGTCGAAAACCGGCCCGATCAGCAGCGCCACTAACCCGTGGCAAAGGCCGACCGTCGCCATCAAGCCCACCGACAAGATGAGCCGCTTGGTATAGGGCCGAACATAGCCAAGCAAGTGGAGCAGTTCTTTCATCCGGTTATCAAGGGATTGTCAGCGCTTCGGGCTCGACCTAACAGCCGGGAGCAAGCGGCCGATCGCCGCCTCGACGTTCGCAACCTCTACCGACAGGATACAGCGCGGCTCATCGAATTCGTAACAGCGGTCGCCGGGACAGGGCTTGCAATCCCAGGCCGTCTCGATCACTTCATGCTCGGTTCGCCAGGGTCGCCAGACCGAGGAATTCGAGGAGCCGAAGATGACAGCCGAGGGGACGCCGAGCGCCGCCGCCATGTGAGCCGGACCCGAATCGTTGCCCACGAACAAGGCCGCGCCGGCAAGCAGGCTCCGCAACTCGGCGAGAGTCAAACCGTCTCGGCAGTCGAACTCAGCCAGGCCCGCAAGCAATTCGCCTTGTCCCGGACCGGCGACCATCACGGGCTCGAGGCCGCAGTGGTCTCGGAGATTGAGCGCAAGTCGGTGAAAATGCTCGACAGGCCATTGTTTCGTGACATAGGCCGCTCCGACATGCACGACGGCGTAGGGCTCGGGCCGGCCCGGCGTTTCGGGCGAAGCGGACAGCACGGCGCGTGGGACCGGCGCTTTCGGGACCCCGAGAAAGAACATCGCCGAAGCATGATGCTCGGCGGTGTGGACCGCGTCGTCCGCGCCGCGTCCCAAGATTTCCTGAGCGCGCGGGATCCGGACGTTATAGGGAAACTCCGGGCGGAAATGCGCGGACCCGGCCTTGAAGCGCGCACCCGACAGAGCGGTCATCCAGGCGCTGGTCGATCCGCCGTGCAGGTTTAGGCACAGTGCCGGTTCGCGGCGACGAATCGCGGCCGCGGCCCTTAGTTTGGCTCCCCCGCCGCCGTCAACGGGGATCAGGCCCACCAGGTCCGAGTTGCCTTCGAGCAGTGGAATGAAGGAACGCTCAACGACGGCTGTAATGGATAGATCAGGACGAAAACTTTTCAGCAGCCGCAGCGCGGGGGTCGTGAGTACGGTGTCGCCCAACGATCGCAGACGAATGACGACGACCGACGCGTTCGTGGGAATCTGGTCCAGAATCGACAAAGTGGAACGCCGAAGGCCGCGCGCCTAATCGGGCCGAATGTTCCGCGGCCCGACTGAGTTTCTGCGTCTCGGGACGGGGCCTAGCCTGCCGCCAATCCTTCCCTGGCTCTTACGACGGCCTCGAGAAACTGCCGCGCCTTGGTTGCGATGGCGGCGTAATCACCGGCCAGGAGCGCCTGCTTGGAGACGATCTCGGCGCCGACGGCGACGGCGCTGGCCCCGGCGGCGAAAAACTCCGAGACATTATCGATGCCCACGCCGCCGGTGGGGACCATCAATACCTGCGGCAAGGGGGCCTTGAGAGCTCGTAAATAACTCGGCCCGCCGACGTTGCCGACAGGGAAAATCTTCACTAGGTCGGCACCCGCGTCCCAAGCCCGATGGACTTCCGTTGGCGTCAAGGCTCCGGGCATGGAGACTCTTGAGTACCGGCTGCAGATTTCGATGGTGGGGACACTCAGCGACGGACTGACAAAAAATTGGGCGCCGGCCAACATACAGGAGCGGGCTGTTTCCGGGTCGAGCACGGTTCCCGCTCCGAGCACGATCTCATCGCCGTATTCATCGGCGACCTTTTCGAGCACGCGAATCGCGCCGGGGACGGTCATGGTGACCTCAAGCGCACGGACGCCGCCGCGACAGACCGCCTTAGCGGCTTCGAGCGCCTGCTCGGCCGAGTCGGCTCGCACGATCGGCACGATGCCGATGTCGAGAATAGAGGCCAGTATCCTTGCTTTCGACATCATTCCACTCGTAAACGGCTACAGTAACAGACCCTCGAAGCGGGGCACAAATCCAGGACACACCTCACCGGAGGGCGCCGCTGCGGGGGGAAGCAGCGGCGCGCCCGATGAAAGATGCCAAGCAGGTCTAGGGACCGACCGGGATCTTGATGATCTTTTTCTGGATGGCGTACTGAACCAATTGCGCTTTGTTGTGGATGTCGAGCTTGCGCATCAAGTTGAACTTGTGCGCCTCGACCGTCTTCACGCTGAGGTTCAGGTGCGTCGCGATTTCTTTCACCGACTGGCCTTCGGCGAGGAACTTGAGGATTTCCTTTTCGCGCGGCGTCAGCGTCGCAGTCGCTGAAGCGCGGCTGCCGATGCGTCGTCTTGATGCGCGAGCGGAAATCGTCGACCAGTTGCGAAAGCATCTTGGGGCTCAAGTAACTGCCGCCTCGATAGACATCGCGAATCGCCGCCAACAACTGCGGCGCCGGGCTGTCCTTGAGCACGTAACCGCTGCCGCCCGACCTCCATGCACTCGACCAGATAATCTTCGTCGTCGTACATGGTCAGAAACAGAATTTTCGTCTCGGGACGAAGTTTCTTGATCTGGCGCGTGGCTTCGAAACTCGACAAGCCGGGCATGCCGATGTCCATCAACACCACATCGGGGCGTAGCGGACCGACTTGCTCCACCGCCTCGGTGCCGTTGGCGGCTTCGCCGACGACCTCGATGTCGCTTTCCTCCGACAACAGCGTGTGGATCCCCTGGCGAAACAGGGTGTGGTCATCCGTCAGCAAGATTCGTATTCTCGACATAACGTAGTCCTCTGTATTCCTTCAATCTTTCTTTGTCTTCCCACTTTTCCGTTTTCAAAACGTCCAAATCCAAACCTCGTCCCTTCCCGTTACACCGGAAGGGCGATATCGATCTTTGTACCCTTGCCGGGCGTGGAGTTGATCTCGATGTTTCCTCCGAGCAGGGCGACCCGTTCCCGCATACCGGCAAGACCGAAGGAATCTCTCTTCTGGGCCGCCTCGTGGACATCGAACCCGACGCCGTCGTCATCCATTTTCATCTTCACGAACCCGTTCCTACGACTCAAGTGCAGTCCGACATTCTCGGCCTGGGAATGCTTGATGACGTTGGTGAAGCATTCTTGAACAAGGCGATACAGCATGATTTCCGAACTGCGCGGCAGCTTGTCGAGCCGCGTCATGCGCAGGCTGACCTTGCCGGTAAACGTTCGGCTGAAGGTGTTGACAATCTGCCGGATGCTGGCCGGCAGGCCGAGCTGCTCGAGAACGTTCGGACTCAAGTCGGCGATCAGCCGCCGCATTTCACGAATGGTTTGCTCGGTTAGTTGTCGGGTTTCTTCGAGCTTCGGGTTCAAGTGCTTGGCGCTGTCGGGAAGATCGCTCTGGACCATTTCGAGGTAGAGCCGAATGACGAGCATCGATTGGCCCACTTCGTCATGGAGCTCGTGGCTGATGCGCCGGCGTTCCTCTTCCTCGACGGTGAGCATGTGCTCGCCGAGTCGGCGAATCTGCTCTTCCCGATCATGCAGCTCTTCGAGCAGTTGCGCTTTATCGATGGCGTGCGCGCAGCGATCGCCGACGGCTTCGAGCAGCTTCAGCTCGCGCGGCAGACAGTGGTATTCGTTGGAGAAGCCCAACAGCAACACGCCCGTCCGCTTTCCCGAAATGCTGAGCGGAATACCCCATAGACTGCCAAAGGCCTCGCGTATTTCTGGTTTCTTAATGCGCGAGTCTTCCCGGGCGTTGACGACCAGCGCGGGTTCGCCCGAGGAGACGATCTTTCCGGCCAGCCCGCGCCCGGTCGAATTTTCGAAGCAGGCCGCCAACCCGCTTTCCATCCCCTTCCAGGCCTTGGCTTGCAGCCGCCGTGAGGCGGCGTCGCGCAGCAGAATCACGCCGCCCTGCGCTTTGAAGGTCCGCATCAGAGTTTCCAGCACACGGTCGAGCAGGTCCTGCACGCTCAGCGATTCCAGCTGGTCTTGCAGCATCTGGTAGAAGGCTTCCGCTTCCAAATCGCGAACCTGGTAGTAGGCGTTGTTGAGCGTGAGCTTGACGCAAAAATACAGGTGATCGAGCGCGGCGATGTACTGGGGGTAGTCCTTGGGATAGAGGCGTTTCAGGTCGGGAAGCAATGCTTCCTCGTATTCCTCGAGGGACGCCAATACGTCGTCGGGCGACATGTCGAGCTTGGCCAGACGTCGGCCGTGATACTCGACCTGCTCGAGGAACTCACTGATTTTCCCCTTCGCAAGGACCTCGGCCCACGATCCTGGATTGATCGAAGCCAAGGCTCTACGGCGAGGCGCGTCGAGCTTGGCGCCGAAGATTTTTTCGATCCGCCCGGCCCAGCGTTTTTCCACCGACTGCGCTTTCGGACGCAGCTTATCAGCGAGACGCCGGATATACGCCTTCTGCTTTTCACTTAAGACTACGACGTCTTGTGAGAGTACCGGCGTGCGTTCCAGGTCGCGCATCACTGAGTGCGAGTATACATGCCTCAGGCGAAAACACCAAGCTTTTCCCTTAAGATTCAGGGGTTTACCCTAGTAAGGTCCCCTCTATCCATAGTATCGGACGTACTCCGAAAGCCCTTAGGACTCAGACGTAGGCCACGACCTTACAAGACGCCTTGCTTAGCCGATCCTTCTGAATCGTCCGGGTTCGACCGCTTTTCTCACCGCATACGGAGCCGAAGTTCGTGGGGCGGCTTGTCGGGACGAGGCGAGGGTCGCCCGGCACTCCATCTCGTAAGCAAACAGGCGTACTTGAACACTACGGTGAGTAGGGCGGGCACCCGGAGCGGAGGCGGGCTGTTCCCGGGTCGCTGGGGGCGGCGCGAGACCGGTTTGGGCCGGCGCGGTACTCGCGCCAATGAAGAACCCGGCCAAGGCGAGAATCAACAAAACTTTCACGGGCTTCAATGTCGAAACAGGGGGCCGCATACCATTGTGACGAGAGCGCTGCTTGAAGGCGACAAACGAACGGCATGGTTTGTTGCCCGCTATTTCGCGCTGAGTATCCCGGCAACCACCCGCTTCGGTACCGCTCCGACTTGAATCGTCTCCATGACGCTCATCGTCTCGATATCCACGACAACCGTCACATCGGCTCCCGCGACGGCTACGTATAAGCTTCCGCCGTCCGGGGTGATCGTGAGCCAATCCGGGTGGAGACCGACGTTCACGATCTTCAGCATTTTGTAGTCGGGCAACGAATAGGCAACAACGCAGTGGTAATACTTGCTGGTGGCCCACAGCATCTTGCCGTCGGGCGTGATGGCCAGCCCGTGTGACGGCGATCCCTGCAACACTCTTGTTTCCTTCGCGTGACCGGGCGGGTCGGGCAGCGTGATTCGTCGCGTCTCCTTGCGCGTCGCGAAATCGACCACGGCGAACCCATGGAAGTTGGAAAGCTGGACGATGATGTCTTTTGTCGATCCATCGGCGTTGCGGGTAAAGGCCATCGGCCGGATACCGGCACTCAGCGTCAGCGTCCACGAAACGGTATCGGTGGAGGCGTCGATGACGCTGATGGTCTTCGTCGGAATCGAGCCCGAGACGGCGTACTTGCCGTCCGGCGTCACATAGACGTTGTGGACGCGTCCTTGGACGGGAATGCTCTTCACGTTCTTCAACGATCGCGCGTTGATGACATCCACGGCGCCGGGGGCCTCGGCGATCCCGACGTAGACTTTCCCGCCATCCGGCGTCACGGCGACGTTATTGGGGCGGCCGCTCAGCGGAATCCGCTTCGAAACTTCGAGGGTTTTGGCGTCGACCACATCCAGCGTTGTCAGCGATTCATTGGTGACGTAAATTCGGCCGCCGTCGGGCGCGATCGTGATGCCGTGCGGCACCTCGATACCCTCGATCATGTCGACCACTTGGTTGGTCGCGGGATCGATCACATGAATGTTGTCTCCGGCGGCGTTGGTTTGCAGCACCCGAACCCGGCCGCCGCCGGCCGACTTCGCCGCGTCGTCCCGCATCACGTTCGAATCCCCAAGGGTCTCGCCGCGCACCCACGCAGCCAACGTCCGCCATTCCGGATCGGTCCGCGAAGTCCAATGTTTGCCGCCCGCGTGAAAGGGGTCGCCCCCGGCGGTGTGCGCCAGCGGATGCAGCAGCAGCCGACTGCGGGCGGGATGTCCGGGAACAACGTACTGCTTCCAGATCTCAAAGTTGCGACGCGACTGCTCGTCGTTCCAGTGGACCGTTCCCGGCGTGAACTCCTCCAAGCGAGGATTGCGATGTTGATGGCACGTCACGCAGCGCGCGTGCCCCGGGCGTTTTTCGAGGAAGATGGGCTGCACTCGCTCTTTGAAAAACGCGTAGTCGGGAGAGGACGCGACATTCGGCGTCGAAGCAGGTTGCTGGGCGAACAACGCCGTACCGGTTACCAGGAAGAAGCTCACACGAGCGAAAAGACGAAACACGGCATGCCCTCCTTTGGAGGCTATTGTATACCGCATCGGCGCTGTCCGATCCGAGAACGCTATTGCTCCGAGGCGTCGTCGCGCTTATTCGCGGAACGGCGAATGATGATGAGGTCGAGATCGCTCCGGTCGTCGACGATGGTTTTGTTGAGGCGCGGCAGGACTTCCTCAAGCGTCTCGATGTAAAGGCGGCTGCGAGTGACTTCGGGATTCTTGACGTATTCGCGGGCCAGTTGGGTGAAGCGCGCGGTGTCGCCGAGGGCCTCGTTGATCTTGCGTTCGCGGTAGGCAAGCGCGCCCTCGATCATTTGGCTTGCCTCGCCGCGCGCGCGGGGAAGCAGATCGTTCGCGTAGCCTTGGGCCTCGCTGACGATGCGGGCCGCGTCGGCGCGCGAGCCCGCCACGTCGCGAAAGGCATCGGCGGTTTCCGGAGGCGGCGAGACCCTCTCCATATTGACCGTCGACAAGATAACGCCCAATTGGTAGGCGTCAACGCGCTGCTGCGCGCCGAGACGCACGGCCTCTTGCAGGGCGACCTTTTCCGTCGTCAAGACGTCGTCGACGTTGCGGGAAGCGATGCCGCGGCCCAGCTCGGCTTCGACGGCGGCGCCGACGGCGGCGGCCGGGTCGGCGACCTGAAACAGATAATCGCGCGGGGTCGCCACGCTGTATTGAACGACGGTTCTTACGTGGATGACATTGCGATCTCCGGTGAGGAATTGCGATTGCAGCGGCTCGACGCGGCCCAGAACAGCATCGGCCGGGTCGCCGCCGATGACGCTTCTCTGCAATTGCCGGACCCTGAGCTTGTGGGCTTCGGCGATCGGATAGGGCCAAGTGAGATGCAGGCCCGGCATCACGCGCTCTTCGCTGACGGCCCCGAAAACAGTGATGACGGCCTGTTCGTCGGCCGGAACGATATAGACCCCCGTGAGCAGCCATAAGGCGGCTGCGCCGAGCGCGATGCGGCGGGGTTTTGACACCGCGGGGCGAGGGTCGGACGCGGGTTTCGGCGGGGCCGCGGCGGGGGCCGGCGTCGTCGTTGCTCGGGTTGGTTGGAGGGCGGTGCTCATTTCGTGGACGGTGCGCCATTCAACGCGTCTGTTCATTGCCCCGCGTTAGCAGCCGCAGCAACTCGGAATCGGAGCTCAACACGACGGTGGTCTGGTCATCAAGCGCCTTGCGATAGGCCTCGAGAGTGCGCACTAACTTGTAAAAGCGCGGGTTGCGGGAGTACGCCTGTCCGTAGATGCGCGCCGCTTCGGCGTCGCCCTCACCCTTGATTTGCTCGGCCTCTTTATAGGCCAGCGACAGCGTCTCATCGCTTTGTCGATCGGCGTCGGCGCGAATGCGCAGGGCTTGCTCCTCGCCCTCGGCGCGGTAGCGGCGCGCGATGCGCTCGCGTTCGGCCCGCATGCGCGCGAAGACGCTTTGCTTGTTTTGCTCGGGCAAATTCAGGCGCTTGATGCGGACATCGACGACGTCGATGCCGTATTCGGTCAGCGCGCGGCTGCCGGTCAGCTCGGTTAACTTGTCGAGCATGGAACTCGTGCGGACGGTTTGGGCTTCCGACGAGACGATGGCGTCGAGGTCGTGGTTGCCGATCGCGGCGGCGAGACCGGCCCAGGCGATATCGTGCAGGCGCATTTCGGCCGCCACGGCGTCGCCGACCGATTCCAGGAAAGTTTTGGGGTCGGCGATGCGCCACAAGACGTAACTTTCGATGACCAGGTTCTTTTTGTCGCGCGTGAGAAATTCCGAGGGCCGCGGGTTGTAAACACGCAGCCGACGGTCGAAGTAACGCGCGGATTGAAAGGGCCATTTCGCGTGCAGCCCGGCTTCGGTGACTGTAGCGACCGGCCGGCCGAATTGCGTTACCAGCACGAACTCGGTTTCGCGAACCGTGAAGAAGGTCGCCCACAGCGCGATAAGCAAGGCGATGACGCCGACGTGAAGGCGATACTCGCGAAGACGAGCCATCCAATCGCGGCCGCTTAGGCGGGAGGCGCGCGAGGGCTCGTCGCCGTGAGTGTGCGCGTGTCCGTCGTGATCGTGTCCGTCGTGGTCGTGACCGGGGTAATCGTGCATTAGGGTTCCTCTCGCGGAATCGGCGGCGGGAGCGGTGGTTCGGCGATCGTCGCGCCGACGGGCGCCAGTTCGACGCCGTCTTCGATGGAATAGACGCCGCGCCGTCCGCGGGCCCTCGGATCGAGGATCAACTTGCGGCGTCGCGGCAGAACCTCCTCGATCGTTTCAAGATAAAGCCGTGTGCGGGTCGTTTCGGGGGCGGCGCGGTAGGCGCGTTCCAAGAGAGTGAACCGCGCGGCGTCGCCCGAGGCGTGGTTCGCGCGCCTTGCCTTGTAAGCGGCGGCCTGTCGAGTGCGCGCCTCGGCTTGTCCGCGTGCCAGGGCGACGCGCTCGTTGCGGTAGCCTTCGGCTTCATTGATGCGGCGGCTCTTCTCTTCGATCGCCCCGGCCACCTCGCGAAAGGCGTCAACGACTTCGACCGAGGGGTGGACGTCTTGCAGACCGACGGCGAGCACTCGCGCCCCAACGCGGTAGCGCTCGAGCCGCTCTTGCAGTTGCTCGGCGGCCCGCTGCTCGACCCCGCGGCGTTCGGTGGTCAGCAGATCGTCGAGGGCGGTTTGGTTGACGATTGTTCGCATGACCGACTCGGCGGCGACGCGAATGGTCGTCTCGGGCGCGAGCTGTGCGAATAGATAGTCGCCCGGGTCCGCGAGGACATAGTGCACGGCGACGTGGGCCTCGACTATGTTTTGGTCGCCGGTCAGCAGCAGCGATTCCTGGGGCTGAAATTGCAACATCCCGCCGCGGTGTTGGACATTCCACTCGTAGGCGGGCGGTTCGTCGAATTTCGTGCCGGGGGTCGTGCGGAAACCGATTTCGAGCACTCGCACGCGCCGGGCATCGACGCGCGTGAGCGTCTCAATCGGCACGGGCAGCTTGTAATGAAGCCCGGGCTCTTTGTAGGGTTCCACCTTGCGGCCGAAACGTTCGATGACGCCCAGTTGCTCGGGTTCGACGACGTAGACGCCGCTCGCGGCCCAAACCGCGGCCACGACCCCGAGCAGGGGCTTGATCAGGCGTCGGCGCCATTCCCAGAGCCAGGCGAAACCGGCCGCCGGGTCGAGCCTCCCCAGGGCCGACGGGACCCTCCGGCACAGACGGGTCAAACCCGACCGCGTTGCCCACCTTTGCCACCACGGTAAAGCGCCGCGCGGCCGCTCGACCTTGAGCAGCCGAACCGAGTTCAGCATGACCAACAGCGACGCGATCTGATGCGTGATCGCCGCGCCGATCGGACCCAATAGCCCCTTGCTTGCCGCCAGCACGGCCACCACGTTGACGATGCCGGCGAAGACGATGATGTTTTGCCACACCGTCGCGACGGCGCGGCGACTGACTTCCAGTAGCCGAGGGAGTTTTTCGAGAGATTTGTTGAGATCGACGACGTCCGCCGCCTCGGCCGCGATGTCGGCTCCCGAACCTGCCACGGCCACGCCGACATCGGCCGCCGCCAGCGCCGGGGCGTCATTGACGCCGTCGCCGACCATCAGCACACGCCGGCCTTGGGCTTGCAGCTGCCGTACGCGGTCCAGTTTTTCTTCCGGCAGCAGTTCGGCCTCGACGTGCGCGATGCCGACTTCGCGCCCCATCGCCTCGGCTGCTCGGCGGCGGTCGCCCGTGAGCAGCACGATGTTGCCGACGCCCATGCGCTCGATGGCGTGAACAGCTTCCGCGGCTCCTTCGCGCGCCGAGTCGCGCAGCAAGATAGCCCCCATGAGCGCGCCGTCGCGCGACACCAAGACGGCCGTCGCCCCCGCATGGTCGGCTGCTTCGAGGAACGCTTTCGCGCTTTCCGTTCCTCGCTCGGGAACAAAACCCTCGTTTCCCGCGCGGACGACCTCCCCCGCGATACGGCATTCAGCGCCGCGGCCGGGAACGACGCGAGCCTCGCTCGACGCCGGGACCTCCAACCCGCGCTCGACGGCTGATCGGACGATGACCTTCGCCAGCGGATGGTCGGACCCGGCTTCGGCCGCCGCGCCCATGCGCAAGACTTCGCTCTCGTCGTGATCGGCCGTCGTGAGAATTTCGAGAATTTCGAAACGGCCCGAGGTCAGCGTGCCCGTCTTGTCGAAGACGACGGTGTCGATCTTCGCGCCGCTTTCGAGGATCGCCCCGCCGCGAACGAGAATTCCCCGGCGCGCCAATCCACCGATTGCCGCCACCATCGCCGCGGGCGCGGCCAAAATCAGAGCGCAGGGGCAGCCGACGATCAGGACGGCGACGGTACGCATCCAATCGGCGGTGAAATAGTAGGTTCCCCCGGCGGCAAGCAACAGGGCCGGCAGGAAGTATTTGGCGTAGCGGTCGGCGGTGCGCACCATCGGGGCGCGGTGCTTCTTCGCTTCGCGAACCAGCTCGACGACACGCGCCAAGGTCGAGTTTTCGGCCGCCCCGGAGACTCGCACATGCAGCAACCCGTGGCCGTTGATCGTCCCGGCATAGACTTCGTCGCCCTCGGCTTTCTCTCGCGGCAACGATTCCCCCGTGATCGGGCTTTCATCGACGCTCGATTGTCCGCTCGCCACTAGGCCGTCGGCGGAGATTCTCTCTCCGGCGCGGACGACGATCAGGTCGCCGATCTCGAGGTCTTCCACATGAACGTCCTGCTCGACGCCGTCGCTGAGCCGGCGCGCTGTATGCGGTAACTGTTCGACAAAGCGCTCGATCGCGGCTTCGGTGCGCCCGGCCGCGTAAGCCTCCAAGCCCTCGCCGACGAGCATGATGAACATGGCTTCGGCGGCGACCAGGTATTCGCCGACCGTCAGCGCGGCCAGCGCGGCGATCGAGATCGCGACGTCGGCGGAGATCTTGCGCTCCATCAAGCCGCCGATTGTGTTGTAGAAGGTTTTGTATCCGGCCAGGAAGGTCAGCGGAATCGCCGTATTGACGGCGATGCCGGTGAAGGGAAGCGGGATGCTCGAAAATAGATCGGTCGCGTTCAGCAGCAGTAAGAGGCCGATAAACGCGTTGAAACCGATGTACCGGACCCGCTCCCGCCGGTCGCGATTGAACGCGTGGTCTTCGCTGACGACGTGCAACGTGTTCCAACATAGCAGAACCGCACGGTTGTTTTTCCAACATTCACTCGTGCGGGTTGGGGGTCGAGACGAATAGACTGATTGGTCATGAGGTCATGGTTTCGCGGGTTTTTCCTGTCTCTCGGGTTGGCGCCGATCTTTGTTTTCGGGCAGGGCGGGCCGCCCGGCGGGAACGTTACGAAGATCGTGCGCTTCGACTCGGACCCTTCCCTGTTTTTCGCGGCGAGCAATGCGGGCGTTTTGCGCAGCACTGACGGCGGACTCGGCTGGAGCGAGCAAAACGAAGGTCTGCTGACTCTCAATGTCATCACCGTAGCCGCCCAAAGCCCCGCGCTGGTCTACGCCGGGACCAACGGCGCGGGGGTGTTCCGGTCGCGAGACGGCGGCGCTTGGGAGCAGGTCAGCAACGGTATCGAAAGTCCGGTGATCCTCTCGCTCGCCGTGCACCCCGCCGACGAAAATACCGTCTACGCGGGCACGCGCAACGGCGGCATCTTCAAGACCACCGACGCCGGGGATCAATGGACCGCCGTCACCGAGGGCTTGGCCAGAACGGAAGACGGTTTCCTCGAAGGCGACTATCGGGATTTCGCCATCGATCCCAACGACCCGGAAATCGTCTACGTCTCGCACGGCAGCCTCCGGCAGCCCACCGTGGGGTTCCTATTCAAGACACTGGACGGTGGTCAGCATTGGGTGGGCTCGCAAGGCCCGGCTACGTTCAGCGTCGCGCTTTCGCCCGAAGACAGCCAAGTGCTTTACCTGGGAACGTCGGTGGGGCTGATCCGATCGACCAACGGCGGGCAGTTTTTCGACGCGCCGTTGCTGCCGACCACAATTGTCGATGTCGAGACTGCTGCCGGCGGCGAGGTTTACGCCCTGTCTCGTTTTTCGGCGGCCGCGAAGAGTTTCGACGGCGGGGATACCTTTCTCCCGGCTTCCTTTGGGTTGCCGCGAACTGAGTTTCTTACGATGACGGTTGTGCCCGGGGACCCGGCCGTGCTGTTCCTGGGTGCGAACGGGCCGGGGATCCTACGTTCGCCCGACGCCGGCGAAAGCTGGGCGCAAAGCTCGGACGGCTTCAACGCCGCCGATGTTCGGGCACTCTCGGTCAACCCCGCGGATTCGTCGATTGTCATGGCTTCGACCGCGGCCGGCGGTATGTTTCGTTCAACGGATGGGGGGGCGAGTTGGCGGGAGTCGCGCGAAAACCTGACGGCGTTCAACGTGTCGCAGCTCGAGTTTGCTCCGGGAGCGGAATCGCTTGTCTACGCGGGTGGGGTCAATCCTTTCGACCCCAACGCGGGCAACCCGTTCATTCCACCCGACGGCTCGTTTGCGCGCAGCACCGACGGCGGGACGAGTTGGGAAGAACTCGTACGGGCGGGTGTCGCGGCAATGGCGGTTCACCCGAGCGACGGGCGCACGCTGTTCCTGGCGTTGGAAACCGGCGTGTTTCGCAGCCAAGACCGCAGCGAGAATTTCGAACCGCGGGGCGGTAACGACTTATTCCGTCTTTCGATTGTCGACCTGGCGATCGATCCCCGTCGGCCCGACCGCCTCTACGCCATCGTCGTGGACAACTTTGGCTTCTTCGGCCGCACCTACTTCATCGCGCGCTCCGGCGATGCCGGCGATGATTGGAATTTCCCCGGCGGCGGTCAGGGTTCGTTCATCCCGCTGGTCTCGATTGCCGTCGACCCCACCCATTCGGACCGCATTTATGTCGGCGCGCAGGGCGGCTTCTTTCGCAGCAACAACCGGGGCGGAGATTTCGACGACAAAAACAACGGCCTGCCGGGGGATGGCGCGGTCATTGTCTCCGAGATCGTCACCGACGCGCGCGACGGTGGGACGCTTTACATCATTGCGAGCGGCCAGATCGATTGCGATGGCGTGGTCTTCAAGAGCAACAACCGCGGCGATTCTTGGCGCTTGGCTCACAGCGGAATGGAGAGGTTTCGGGTGTGCAGCCTGGAGGTCGACCCCGGGCAATCCGGCGTGCTTTATGCGGGCACCAGCGCGGGCGGTGTCTTCAAGACCGTCAATGGAGGCGATTCGTGGGAACCGGTGGGCGCGACATCGGCCGGCAAACCTTTCATCTTCTCGGGTGGGATTGTCGGCGGCGCGGACTTTACCGGTGGAGGGGTCGCCCCCGGGGAGATCGTTTCGATCTTCGGCGCGCACATGGGGCCGCTCAAGGGCGACACCACGGAATTTGACGTTCAGACGGGACGCTTGCCGACAACGTTCTTGGGTACGACGGTATTCTTCGGGGACATCGCCGCGCCGCTGTTCTTTGTGCGAGGGAATCAGATCAATGCGCAGGTTCCGTATGAGGTGTCGGGTGCTGCGAGCGTGAACGTACGGATCGTCGCCGAGGGCGGGGAAGGGAACACGGTTTCGGTGCCCGTCGTAGCGTCGAATCCGGGAGTTTTCACCGCCCGCAACCAGGATTTCTCACGCAACAGTTCAGGCAACCCCGAAGCCCCTGGCCGGTTCCTGTTGCTGTTCGTGACCGGGCAAGGGCTGGTGCAGCCGGAAATCGCGACCGGCGCCCCGGGTCCTTTTGCTCCACCCTTCCCAGCGCCGACGCAGTCGGTTTCAGTCAGCATCGGAGGGACGGAGTCGCCGCGCGTGGCATCGGTTTTGGCACCGGGCTTTGTCGGTCTGCTGCAGGTGAACGCGCAGATTCCGATGGACGCGGAGTCGGGGGCACACGATGTGCTAGTGACAATCGGGGATCAAACGAGCGCGGAGCCGGTGACTGTCTTTGTGGAGTGATTCCGTCGGGGTCGGATTCCGCCCGTCAGCCCCGCGTGCGAACCGGAATCCCTTCTTTGTCGAGAATCTCTTTCAGATCATCGACGATATACCTTCCGTAGTGGAAGATCGAGGCCGCTAACGCCGCGTCGGCTTCGCCGTCGGTCAGCACGCGGACGAAATCCTCGGGGCGGCCGCCGCCTCCGCTGGCGATGATCGGGATGTGAGTGTTGCGCGAAATGGTGCGCGTCAGCTCGCAGTCGAATCCCTCTTGGGTCCCGTCGCAGTCCATCGAGGTCAGCAGGATTTCTCCCGCGCCGAGTTCCTCGCCGCGCCGGGCCCATTCGACGGCGTCGATGCCGGTATCCTTGCGACCGCCGTAGGTGACTACGTTCCACGCCCCCGGTTCTCGTCGGCGGGCGTCAATGGCGAGGACCGTCGCCTGCGCCCCGAATTCCTCGGAAAGTTCCGTGATCAGCTCGGGACGCTCGACCGCCGCCGTATTGATCGAAACTTTGTCGGCGCCGACGGTGAGAATCGTGCGGGCGTCGGCGATCGAGCGAATACCGCCACCGACTGTCAAGGGGATGAAGACCTTGCGGGCGGTTTCCTCAACGACGTGAACCATCGTTTCGCGGTGGTCGCTCGACGCGGTGATGTCGAGGAAGACCAGTTCGTCGGCCCCGTCGCGGTTATAGACGTCGGCCAGCTCGACCGGGTCGCCCGCGTCGCGGAGCTCAACGAAGTTGACGCCCTTGACGACTCGGCCGTCGGTGACGTCGAGGCAGGGGATGATGCGTTTTGCGAGCATGTTTTGTTTCGCGGGCGGTTGGTCCGAGGCCTTTTCAGGTTGTTGATGGGCAGGCCTGGAGACCTGCCCCACTGCTTTGTCGGCTAGTTCGGTCACCTCTCCGCGGTCAAGAAATTCCTCATAACTTGCTGTCCCAGCGCTCCTGATTTTTCGGGGTGAAATTGTACTCCAAACACATTCCCCGACTCGATTGCCGCCGCGTAGCGAACACCGTATTCACATAGCGCCGCCGCTCTTTCCGCGGCCACCTCGGCCGGGACGTAGTAACTGTGCGCGAAGTAGACGTAGGGGTGCTCGCCGACACCATCGAGTAGCCGCGGACGGTCGTTCGGTTCCAACTCGTTCCAGCCCATGTGAGGCACTCGCGCGTCGACGGCAAAGCGGCGGACCGTCCCTGGGTAGATGCCCAAGCCGTCGAGGTCCGGGGCTTCTTCGCTCTTTTCGAACAAGGCCTGCATGCCGAGGCAGATGCCCAAGAAGGGAATGCCCGCCGCGATCCGCTCGCAAAAGGTCTCGCGCACGCCCAGCGAATCCAAGGAACGAATCAGCTGCCCGAAGTGGCCGACGCCGGGCAGAATGATCTTCTCCGCCCGCATGAGCCCCGCCGAGTCCGACACGATTTCGTACCGCGTCCCGATGGCGTCAAGCGTATTCTCGACCGAGCGAAGATTGCCCGCGCCGTAATCGAAAATGGCGATCATCGCGCGCGCTCCAACAGTCCCTTGGTGCTCGGAAGCTGATCCTTGAGGCGCTTGTCTTTCGAGCAGGCGTAGCGCATGGCCCGCGCGAAGCATTTGAAAATCGCCTCGATCTTGTGGTGGTTCGAGCGGCCGTACATTACGCGCGCATGCAGATTCGCGCCGCAATGCGTCACGAACCCGTCGAAGAAATCCTCGAGCAGTTCGGTTTGCAAATCGCCCACCAACCGAAAGCGTGTCGGCGCGTGATAGGCCAGCGCCGGGCGGCCTCCGAGATCCACCGCGACCACGGCCAAAGTCTCGTCCATGGGGAGAACGAAGTACCCGGCGCGGTTGATGCCCACCCGATCGCCGAGCGCTTGAGCGAAACACTGTCCCAAAACGATACCGACGTCCTCGACTGTATGGTGCTGATCGACGTCGAGATCTCCGTCGGCCTTGAGATAGAGGTCGAAGCCGCCGTGTTTGGTGAAGAGCTCGAGCATGTGGTCGAAGAAACGAATGCCGGTCGAGACGTTGTAACGTCCCCGGCCGTCAATGCGCAGGCGCGCTTCGATCCGCGTTTCCTTGGTGTCGCGGGTGACCTCGGCTTTTCTCATTGCTTTCTCCTCGCCGGGTCGCGCTGAAAACTTGGGGACTCCTCGGGCTCCTCCAGAGACAGCCGGCCAATGCGTGCCGCCTTACGTTCTGGGCGCCGAAACCGCAAATCTCCACAGCCGCGAAGCGGCGACAGGAACCATAGCCCGAGGGTGGAGCCGAAGGCGGAACCCTGGGTACGCCCGCACGACGGGGGGAGCCCTGAAAGGGCGGCGGGAGCGAACACTCTGCCCATTTTCATGGCCGGATTGTGAAATCGTGGATTCATCGAAACAGAGTGTCCCACGCGCAAGGCCCATCCACTCACCAATCTGCTCCGCGCCAAGCGGACCGTCCCCGATTTTTTCACAGCACCGACTCCAGCTCGTTCACGCTTTCAACCACCGCGCGCGCTCCGTCCTCGTGAAAGATGCGCACCGTTTCCTCGCGATGGGGCGCATCGGGGGCGGCGATTCCGACAAACGGGATACCGGCGGCCCGGGCGCAGCGTCCGTCGTCGATATTGTCGCCAACGTAGATCGCCTCGCAATCCGGCACCGCGTTCAAGGCGTGCAGCAAGCCGTCAGGCGCGGGCTTTTGATTCTCAACCAGATCGCTTGTGACGATCGGATCAAATCGGATTTCCTCGGCAAAACGCTCCAGCGCAAAGTGCGCCGCGCGAGTCGGCCTTCCCGTGTAAACGGCCAGACGGTGGCTCGCCGCCAAGCGGCCGAGCACGCCGTCCTCCACCAGCCAAGACTCGCGATGCACCAGGCCCTCGTCGCCCGTGCCCCAAAACAGCTCGTGAAAATACGTCCTCAGGTGATCGTAGGTCACCTCGACGTCGAACTCGCGCAGCATGTCGACGGCCAACTCACAATCGTCGTTGTAGCCGCCTCGATTCTTCATGGTGGCGATCGCTTCCAGCGTGACGCGCCGGCCGCTGAAGTGCGCGATGGTTTCAATCGTCGTCGCGCGATAGGAGTGCGTCGGATCAACCAAGACGCCGTCCATGTCGAAAATCAGCAATTTCATGGCCCCATCACCTGCCCTAACACTTTGAGCATTCTACGGACTTGCCGCTTGGTGCCCGCGGTAATACGAATCGTGCCGGGGATGTCGTGACTGCGATCCCTGACGAGAACGCCCCGCTGCCGCAAACCTTTGTGGATCTCTTGGGTCCTATCACCGAAGCGCGCTAAAACAAAGTTGGCGTGGGTTGGGTAATAGAACAGGCCAAAGCGATCAAGTCCGTCACACAGCATCTCGCGGGCTTCGAGAACTTCGTCCACGTAATTTCGAATATAGTCCTGGTCTTTCACCGCTTCGAGAGCGCAGGCCACAGCCAACGAATTCACACTGTAGGGCGACTGAAATTTCCGCACCATGGCGATGTTCTCGGCTTGCGAAAACAAGCAGCTAATGCGCAACCCGGCCATGCCGTAGACTTTCGAAAAGGTGCGGCTGACGAAAAGGTTCGGGTAGCGCGCCATCAAGTCGAGCGCCGTTACGCCGTAAAACTCAAAATAGGCCTCGTCGATCAACACCGCCGCCCGCGGCGCGGCCTGCAGAATCGTCTCGATCTCGTCGAGGCCGATCGCCCCGCCGGTCGGATTATTCGGGTTGGCGATCAGAATCAGCCGCGTTTTCGCGCTTACGGCCCGCGGCAATCTCCCAAGCGGGAAATCGAGCTTCGCTTTCCCGTAGCGAATCAACTTGATCTTCGCGCCCACCGACTCCGCCGCCACTCGAAAAATCGGGAACGTCGGCCAGGGGATCAGCACTTCGTCGCCGGCATCCAAGTAGGTGTGAACCAGCACTTGAATCGCCTCGTCGGTGCCGTCGGCGAAAACCAATTGATCGGGGTCCACGCCGAAAAACGGCGCCATCTTCTCGCGCGACGCCTGGTACTCCGGGTAGACCGCGAGAAATTGCGCGGTGGCGGTCTTGCGCAACGCCTCCACCACGCGGGGCGAGCAGCCGATTGTGTTTTCGTTGAAGTCGAGACGCAGCTTACCCCCACGCCCGTCGGTCGGCGGATGATACGGCGCCATGCGGCGGATGGCCGCACGCGCCCGCGGGAATTGAGGTGTCGCTTTCTTCGCCATCTTCCTTCCCCTAGTTATCGAGACGGGCTTCAATCGAACGCGCGTGGGCTTCGAGGCCTTCCGCCCGCGCCAGGGTCACGATGGCCGGCGCGAGTCGCTTCAACCCCTCCGGCTCCAATTTTTGGACTGCGATGACCTTGACGTAGTCAAGCACCGAGAGGCCCCCTCGAAGCGCCGCCGCGCCGCCGGTCGGCAAAACGTGATTCGGCCCCGAGGCGTAATCGCCCGCCGCTTCCGGGCTCCAGGGTCCCAGGAAAATACTGCCGGCGTTTTCCACCTTGTCGAGCAGGGTTTCGTCATAGAGGGCAAGGTGCTCGGGGGCGAAGCGGTTCGAAATCTCGACGGCTTCGTCCAGCGAGCGCGTGACGACAACGGCACTGTTGCGGGCCACTGCTTTGGCCGCGACCTTGCGCGTCGAAAGCGTTTCCAACTGCCGCGAGATCTCCATTTGCACCTTCCTCGCCAAGCGTTTCGACGTCGTCAGCAGAATCGCCGCCGCATCGACATCGTGCTCGGCCTGCGCCAGCATGTCGGCTGCGATGTAGCGGGGATCGCCGTCGGCGGCGATCACGAGAATTTCCGTCGGCCCGGCGACGAAATCGATACCGACTTCCCCCGCCAGCAGTTTCTTGGCCGCCGCGACGTAGATATTCCCGGGGCCCACGATACGAGCGGCTCGCGGAACGGTCTCTGTCCCAAAGGCGAACGCCGCAATCGCCTGCGCGCCCCCCATATGAAAAAAGTTATCAACACCCAGACGCCCCGCCGTTCCCAGCGTTTCCGCGCTCGGCCTCGGAGAGGCGACCGAGATGGTTTTAACCCCGGCGGTTTGCGCCGGAATCACCGTCATCATCAGCGTCGAGGGCAGCGGGTAACGGCCGCCGGGAATATAGGCCGCTATGGAATCGAGCGGCCTCACGGTCTGCCCCAGTGTCACGCCGCGTCCGAAACTCTTGCTCCACGACTTCGGCATCTGCTGCTCGGCAAAGCGGCGAATCTGCCGCGACGCGACACCGAGCGCCCGCTCGAAAGGCGCCGAAAGCGCTTCCCGCGCTTCCTCCAATCGCTCCTCCGCGACGCGCACCGAGTCGGCCTTGAGGCCGTCGAAGCGTCGCGCATACCCAACCAGCGCCCGGTCGCCCCGCTTCCGCACGCCTTCCAAAATCGGCCCCACCACCGCTGCGGCGCGGCCCAGCCGCACGGCGCGCCGAGCGAAAAGACGTTCCACATCGGCGTGGTCTTTGCTCGAAAAAACACTCAGCATACGGAAACCGCCAAAACAGCCGAAAATTCAAACCGCGGCAACAGAGCCCAGAGCGCAAGCGAGGGGCCAATTCAAGCGACCACCCAGAGCGCGAACGACTACTAGAATTGCAAGCGACGGGCCAAGCGGCCAACGAGCCAACGGGAAAAACCCTCCCCATTGACTCCCAACGCAGCCCGATGCCAACCCGAAAACGACCGGAAATCTCCACCCGTGACGCCGCGCCGCTCTACTTATACACGGTCCCCGGATCGTAGGCGCGTTCGGCGCATTGCTTCCACTCGCCATCCTCGAAACGCCGGTAGAAGCAAGTGCGGAACCCATTATGGCAAACGCCCGGGCCCAGAGCCTCGGCTTTGATCACCAAGGTATCCTGGTCGCAATCGACCCGGATTTCCTTGGCGTTCAAGTAGTGCCCCGACGTGCCGCCCTTAGTCCACAACTCATTGCGCGAGCGGCTGAAAAACGTCACTTTGCCGGTCGCGACTGTTTTGTCAAAGGCCTCTTGATTCATGAAGCCGACCATCAGAACCTCGCCATCGGCGGCGTCCTGAATCACGGCGGGAATCAACCCCTGGAATTTACTGAAATCGAGTTCCATGTCGTTCTCCGCCCTGTCCTTGCCCAAAAAACAAAAAACCCGCTCGGCGTCGGCCGACGGGTTGCTAATGCTGCGATTTCGCTTATGACGTGAGGTCCCCACCGGCTGACTCACCCCTGAAGGTGAGCGTGATGCGCGTGCCGATGGTGGAGGTCCAAACGCATAAGCCAATAGTATACCCGATCCCATGGATTCCGGGGCATTTGGGCGTGCGACACAAATGTGGGACGTCCCGCTGGCAATGCGGGGAATAGAAGAAGAGTCGTAGGCGGTCCGCGCCGGCCGTCGCCGGCCTGAAACTTAAAATTGGATTCGATTTTGAACCTCCCGAGTCGTGCCGCCTCGCGGCGCGGTCCCCCCGCGAGCCGCTCGCCCGGTTTCTCGCTTCAACGACCCGCCGCGGCCGGTGGCCCCACTAGGAGTCTGTCCCACAGAAAAAACACAGGAGGGGTGGAATGTTTGGGAACGGACGTACGAAAATAGAGCCATGGGGACAAGTTATCGCGAGTACCATCCCGAACAGCCGTTCTTGTTGCCGCCCTCGCCGCAACAGTGGCTGCCGGAAAATCATCTGGCCTATTTCATCGCCGATACGCTTGGGCAAATCGATCTCAGCCCGCTTCATAAGCGCTACCAAGGCGACGGACGCCGCAACCGGCCCTACCATCCGGTGATGCTGCTCACCCTGCTCGTCTACGCCTACGCCACGGGGGGTTTTTCGTCGCGCAAGATCGCCCGCAAGAATCCGGCACACTGGGTCTTGGCTGTGGAAGAGTACCGGGCCGCCGCCGCTGTCACTCAAATTGCGACCGAAAACCCGCCAACTCGTCGCGCAACACGGCCACCTGATTTTCAAGCTCTTCGACCCGCGCCTCGAGCGAAGCCACCCGAGTGTCGTCGACCGCCGCGTGAGGCGATCGAGCTTCACGACCCTCGCCCGCCGCAAACGCCTCGGACGACCAGTCGGAAATCGCCTCCGCCGACGGCTCCCCGCAAAGCAAGTGGACATAGCGCGTCTCGCGCGTTCCGGGCCGCCGCGGCAACTCGGCCGCGAACGGCGTCGGCTCCCGTTCCATCAGTCGGCCCAAGCAACCTTCCACCGACGCCATGTCGTCAAAAGCGAACATCCGTTGCGTGCGTTCCTTGATCTCACCCGGCGTCTGCGCTCCCCGCAGCAGCAGCACGCACAACACCGCCATCTCGCGCCGCCCCAACACCAGCGTCTCCCAAGCCCAATGCTTGTATTTCGGCACGCGGTGGCCGCAGCCCGTCAACACCGCCGCAAGCCGTTCGCCCTGCAACCCCTCGATCGCCCGCGCCACGACATCGCTGTCATAGTCCACGACCGGATGGCGGTTGGTCTTCTGGTTACAAGCGGAAACCAGAGCATTAAGCGTCAGCGGATAATACTTCGGCGTCGCCATGTCCTTCTCGATCAAGGTGCCAAGCGCGCGTGCTTCCGTGTCGGTCAGGGTCATATCAGTAGAGGGCCTCTCCAGATTACAAGATCGACGGGTGTACGAAATAAATGTGGAAGCCCTCTCAGCAATGCGAACAATAGAATCAGAGTCCTGATCGGAAGCGACGGGGCTGAGCGACCGCGCACTAAACTCCGCGGCGTGGCAGCCCGGCTCAGCCCGGTTCACCGCGCCCTCTTACGACGCGATCTGATTGGGTGACTCATTCCCACCGAAAATCAAGAGGCCTATCCCTTGCGCAGGCGATCGACTTTACGCAGCAGGCCCGTCATCGAGCGCATGCGCTTGACCGCTTCGAAGCCGAAGCGTGCTCGGCGGCGCCAGTTGGGGCGCTCGTCTACCGTGCCTGGGGTGTTTTGCGGCCTCGTCTCGGCCCATAGATCTTCGAGGTTGATCATCAGAAATTCGGCCGGGCTCGCGGCCTGCTTCCCGAGCAGCGCTTGGACCATTTGCAGGATCTCGTGCTCGTCGCTTTTTGACGGCCGGGCGGTGGGAAAAAACTGCCGTAGGGCTCGCTTGAGGGCTTCGCGATGATTGCGGGCTTGGGTCGTATCCTCGCCGCTGAGCAAGCCTAGATCGACCTGGTCGTCGATGTCGAGTTGCTTCCAGAATGCCGCGAAAGGGCGCATGTCATGGGTGTTGAGCGATGCCGACGTGCCGGCCGGGATCGGCTTGAGCGGGCTTCGAGGCCGGTCGCGAAACTCAAACTGCCCAACTGACATGCGACGAACCCGGTGCTCTTTCATGCGCGCCCGCACATAGCGCGGGACGGTTCCCAAGTCTTCTCCCACGATCACGGTCTTATGGCGGCGCGACTCGATGGCGAGAATGGCGTAGAGCTCCCGCGCCCGGTAGCGCACATAAGCGCCTTGGTCGGCCGGCCGGCCTCGCGGAACCCAATAGAGCCGATGCAGTCCCATAACGTGATCGATCCGCAGCATCGAGGCGAGGCGCATGTGGCTTCGCAAACACGCGATCCAGGGCCGGTAATGTCGGCGGCGGATACTTTCGGGATGCTGCGGCGCGAACCCCCAGTTCTGCCCCTGCGTGAAAAAGCGGTCCGGGGGCGCGCCGCCAGCGACGTCCAGCGCGAACGACTCGGGGTCTTCCCACACATCGAACCCGCCCGCGTGAACGCCCAACGGCAGATCGAGATAGAGCCCGCCGCCTTTCTCGCCCGCGCGGTCGGCGAGCGCGGTCAACTGCTGGTCGGCCAACCATTGGACGTACAGGTGATAGCCGCGCGCGGCCTCGTCGAAGTCGTTATCGCGGATCGTTCCGCCACGCAACCTCGCCGGCCAATCGGGCCACAGTCGGCCCCTCGCTTCGACCACGGCGCGAAACTTGGCGTAGGCGTCGAGGTCGGGTCGTCCCGCAACGTAGGCCCGAAATTCATCGTGCCGCGCCGAGGGCCGGGCCGTTAGTGATCGCGCTAAGGCTTCGAGCACGCGGCGCTTGAGCGCCATTTCTCGGCGGTAATCGACGAGGTCGCTCTTTCGTAGGCGCTCGTCTTGTCTCGCATAAGCCGCCGACCCGAGCAGCGAGCGGGCTCGGGGCGATCGGTCGAGTTCCGGTGCGCGCGCGGGGTCCAGGTAAAACTCGTTCCAAAAGCGGCGACTGACCGGCGTATAGGGCGAGGGATGGAAGGGTTCGTCGAGATAGCAGGCCGAAAGCGGAAGCGTTCCGACGGCCGAGCCGCCCAGGTCCATCGTCCAATCGAGGAAGTCTTCGAGGTCCGTGAAATCGCCGGAAGCCGACCCGCGTTCGGTTCGCAAGGCATAGAGCGGCAGGAACAGGCCCCAGCCGCGTTTCGCTGACGGCGGAGGGGAAAAGGCGGTTCGCGGCGCCGAGATCACAAGGGCTTCCGCCTCACGCCGTCCCAGGGACAATCGCAGTGTGTGATAGCCCTCGGGCAACGCCCGCGGCAGCACCAACGACTTCGCTGAAAATCGCCGCCGGCCGACGACGGCTTCTCTTAACGTCGTCAGTTCGGCGACACGTTGTTGAAAGTGGAGGGGCGGGCGGGCGTCCTCGAACTCCACCGCCACTGAAAGGGTCGACGCCTCGGCGCTCGCCGGAACCCGCAACGGAATTTCGGCCGGGCGGTTGCGGCCCCGCCACACGACCACGACAGGCTCGACGAGCTGCTCCCAAATTTCGCGGCGGCGGACAGAGACAGCCGAAGCGACCGCGTTTTCGTTGGAAACCGGGGCCCCAAGTTGAGCCAAGACCGCGAGCAAGGTTCCCGGGGGCGACTCGCGCACCACACCGAAGCCGTCGCGATAGCGAACCTGCACACCGTAGAGGCGCGCGAGCCGGTGAAGCGCTTGGAGGGTACGGCGGTTCATAGTATCCACGGTAGCGACAGGCACTCGTGCCGGTCCGAGCTCACGGTTGAGACAAGCTCTCAGCTTGTCTCGCCTCACCTCCCAATTGAAGTTTCAGGTCACGTGCAAAGCCACGAAGCTCTGTCCTTCAACCACGTAGGCCTTGCCGCGGTGGGCCGCTACCCTCTTGCCCGTTTTGCTCGTATCGAGGATCCGTTCCCAGCGCCCGCCCTTCTCCGCCGGCGGCAAAGTAAAGCGTACGGATTGCTCGCCGCTATTCATCATCAGCAACAGCGGCCCCCGCACCGGTTGATCGCTTGGCGAGACCGTCTCGGCCCGCGGCATCTCGCGCCGTAACAAAGCCCCGAAGCAGCGTAGCTCTCGATTCCCCCAATCCGCCTCGGTCTTCTCGCGCCCCGAGGGGAGATACCAAGTCACATCCTTGCCGCCCGGCTGCTCGATGAGCGCCTCCCCGGCCGGCAGTTCGGGTTTCTCTCCATTGAAGAACGTTGTGCGGCGGAGCGCCTCATGATCTCGCCGCATCCTCGACAGCCGCTGAAAAAAATCCAGGAATGCTTGCTGCTCGGGGGAAAGATCCCAATCGAGCCAACTCATCTCGTTGTCTTGGCAATAGGCGTTGTTGTTGCCTTGCTGTGTTTGTCCCAACTCGTCCCCGGCCCGAATCAGCGGCACGCCTTGCGACAACATCAACGTGGCGGCCAGATTGCGTTTGTGTCGCTGCCGTAAAGCATTGATTTCGGGGTCGTCGGTCGGCCCCTCGACGCCGCAACTCCAACTCGGGCTGTGGCCGTCGCCGTCGCGGTTCTGCTCGCCGTTGGCAAGATTGTGCTTGCGGTGATAGCTGACCACATCGTGCAGCGTGAAGCCGTCGTGCGAGGTGACGAAATTGACCGATGCCGTTGGAGTGCGGCCGTTATGGGCGAATAGGTCGCTGCTGCCGGCCAGCCGTGTCGCCAGCGCCGGAGCCGCTGCGTCGTCGCCGCGCCAAAAATGCCTCGCGTCGTCGCGGAACTTGCCGTTTAATTCCGACCAGCCGGGAGGAAACGCGCCCAGCTGATAGCCGTCATCGCCCAAGTCCCAGGGTTCGGCGATCCACTTGACGCGGTTGAGCAGCGGGTCTTGCGCCAGGGCGGCCAGAAAAGGCGCGCCGAGGTCGACCGCGTGCTCACCGCGAATCAACGCCGCGGCGAGGTCAAATCGAAATCCATCGACGTGCATTTCGGCGACCCAATAGCGCAGGCTGTCCATCACCAGTTGCAGCACGCGGGGGTGATTCAGGTTCAAGGTGTTGCCGCAGCCGGTGAAATCGCGGCATTGTCGCGGGTCGTCGGGCTGCAGGCGATAGTAGGCGGCGTTGTCGATTCCCCGCATCGAAAGCGTCGGGCCGGTTTCGTCGCCTTCCCCCGTATGGTTGTAAACAACGTCGAGGATCACTTCGATCCCGGCCTCGTGCAAACGCCGAACCGTTTCCTTGCATTCGTTGACGGCGCCCCCGGGACCGCTCGCTGAGTAGCGCGGATCGGGCGCGAAGTAGGCGAGCGAGTTGTAACCCCAATAGTTCGTCAAACCGCGTTCGACCAACGCCCGCTCGTCGACGTGGGCGTGAATTGGGAGCAGCTGCACCGCGGTAACGCCCAATCCGAGCAGATGATCGATCACGGGCTTTTCGGAAAACCCTGCGTAGGTTCCGCGCAGCTTGGGCTCGACGGCGGGATGACGTTTCGTAAACCCCTTGACGTGGACTTCGTAGATCACCGTGTCGCGCCAGGCCGTGCCCGGACCCCGGTCGTCCCGCCAATCAAAAGCCGGGTCGACGACCACCGCGAGCGGGCCGACCGCGGCGTCATCGTGCTCGTCAAAGGAAAGGTCTTCGGCGGGATCGCCTCGGCGGTAGCCATAAAGCTCGTCACGCCATGAGACCGCGCGGCCGAGAGCCCGGGCATAGGGATCGAGCAGAATCTTATTGCGGTTAAAGCGATGCCCGTGCGCCGGTTCATACGGCCCGTCAACGCGGTAGGCGTAGAGTTGCCCCGGCGCGACGCCCAGCAGATAAGCGTGCCACACGAAGTTCGTCCGCTCGTGCAAGGAGATGCACGCGCTTTCGGTTTCACTCTCGGGGCTGTCGAATAGACACAGTTCGACGCCGCTTGCGTGCCGCGAAAAGAGCGAGAAATTGACCCCCGTGCCGTCCCAAGTCGCGCCCAACGGATAGGGCTCCCCGGGTTGCGGTTTGAGGCTTTGCGGCTCCCGCGACATCGTGAACAGATTATACCGGGCACCCCCACGGAGGTTTGACGGAGGGTTCCCCCACTTGCCTATCTTCGACTCATGAGCGAGAACGGGCCGGACCGGCATCCGAGCGGCTAGGCTTGGACCTAGACGCGGGCCGATCGGATGAAGCTTGGTTTAGGCGGCCGATGCGCAAGGTTGGGGCCCGTCGCTTTTGCTCTGCGCTCTGTTTCTTTGTCGTGTCGGGGATCGCTCCCGCGTTGACACCCCACTTGCCGGCGTGCCACAATCGACCCGCTTGGGAGAATGATGCCGGTTGATGTTTCCAGACGCGGTTTCCTGACTGGCGGGGCCGCGGCGGCTACCACCGCCTTCGGTTTCAGCCTTGAGCCGGCCCGAGCGGCGGCTCGGGAACTGAAGATCGCGCGCACGACCCAAACCCACAGCATTTGCCCTTACTGCGCCGTCGGCTGCAGCGTCGTCATCCATACGCTGGGCGACAAGGCCAAGAACGTCAAATCGACCGTCGTCCACATCGAAGGCGATCCGGACGGCCCGATCAATCGCGGCACGCTTTGCTCCAAGGGCATCTCGCTCAAGGATTTCATCGTCAACGACCGTCGGCTGACCAAGCCGCTCTACCGCGCGCCCGGTGCGACCGAGTGGAAGGCCCTTCCCTGGGACGAAGCTATCGACAAGATGGCCCGGCGCATCAAGGACTCGCGCGACCGCGGCTTCGAGGAGCGCAACGCAAGCGGCGGCAAAGTCAATCGCTTGGCCAATACGGCGATGATCGGCGGCTGCACCGACACCAACGAAATCAACTATCTGCTCGGGAAGCTGCGCTTCGCTCTGGGGCTGCTCACTTACGAAAACCAGGCCCGTCTTTGACACGGCCCCACGGTGGCCAGTCTGGCCGCCACGTTCGGGCGGGGAGCGATGACCAACGGCTGGACCGACGTCGCCAACGCCGATGTCGTGCTCGTGATGGGCGGCAACCCGGCCGAGAATCACCCCGTCGGCTTCCGCTTCGTCATGGAGGCCAAGCGGCATCGCAAGGCCAAGCTGGTTTGCATCGATCCGCGTTTCAATCGCACGGCGGCTGTCTCGGATGTTTACGTCCAAATCCGCTCGGGGTCCGATATCGCCTTCCTGGGCGGGCTGATTCATTACGCGCTGACGCACGATCAGTTCCACGCCGACTATGTCCGCGAGCACACCAACGCGGCCTTTCTCGTCAAAGAGGACTTCGATTTCCAGGACGGCTACTTTTCCGGTTGGGACGCCGAGAAAGGCGAATACGACAAGTCGACCTGGCAGTACGAACTCGATGCGCGCGGCTACGCCCGCATCGACAAGACGCTCGAACACCCCCGCTCGGTCTTCCAACTGCTCAAGAAACACTACACGCGCTACACGCCCGAGCAGGTAGCTTCGATCTGCGGCTGCACGGCCGAAGACTTCGAGCGAGCCGCCAAGATCATCTGCTCCTCGGGCCGCGCCGGCCGCTCGGGCACGGTGCTCTACGCTCTCGGGTGGACGCAGCATAGCCACTCGGTGCAGTTGATCCACACCGCCGCGATGTTGCAATTGCTGCTCGGCAATATCGGCATGCCCGGCGGCGGCGTCAACGCCCAACGCGGCCATTCGAATATCCAAGGCGCGACGGACCTTGGCGCTTGGGACATGCTGCCGGGATATATGAAAGTTCCGCGCGAGAGTTGGGCGACGCTCGCCGAATACGCCCGCGCCAATTCGCCGCGGCCTCTCCGGCCCGATTCGCTCAACTATTGGACCAATACGTCGAAATTCCTGGTCAGCCTGCTCAAGGCCTACTACGGCGAGAAAGCGACCAAGAAGAATGACTTCGGCTACGACTACTTGCCGAAGCTTCCGGATGGCGCCAACTACAGTTGGGGCTACCTATTCGATCGCATGTACGACGGCGAGGTCGAGGGGCTGATTTCCTTCGGCATGAATCCAGTGGCGAACGGGCCCAACTCTTCGAAAATGATCGAGGCGATCGGCAAGCTCAAATGGCTGATGGTGGTCGAGAATTTCGAGACCGAAACGGCGGCGTTCTGGAAGGCCAAAGAGCTGGCCGAGGAATATTACGGCAAGGTGACCGATCCCGAAAAAGTCGACACCGAGGTGTTCCTGCTGCCGGCCTCGTGTTTCGCTGAAAAGGACGGGACGTTCGTCAATTCGTCGCGTTGGCTGCAATGGAAGTACAAAGCGTCCGACCCGCCGGGCGACGCCAAGGACGACCAGGAGATCATCGCCCGGCTGTTTCTGAAACTCCGCGAGCTGTATCAGGAAGAGGGCGGCCCCGGCGCCGAGTCGTTCCTGGCGATGGATTGGAGTTACGCCAACCGCGTCTCACCTTCTCTCACCGAAGTGGCCAAGGAAATCAACGGGCGGGACATCGCCTCCGGTCGCCAGGTGCCGGGTTTCGGGGCGCTCAAGGACGACGGCTCAACGCTGTGCGGCAACTGGCTCTATTCCGGCTCCTACACCGAGGCCGGCAACATGATGCAGGGTCGCGGACAGCAAGACCCGACCGGCCTGGGGCTCTACTCCGACTGGGCTTGGAGTTGGCCGGCCAACCGGCGCGTGCTCTATAACCGCGCTTCCGCCGACGCCGAAGGCAAGCCCTGGGACGAGACGCGAGCGCCGATTCGCTGGAAAGAGGGCCGCTGGGAAGGCGATGTGCCCGATTACAAAGGCGACGCCCCGCCCGACGCCAATGGCGCATTTATCATGCTCGCCGAGGGCGTGGCGAAACTCTTCGCGGCCGACTTCGCCGAGGGGCCGTTCCCCGAGCATTACGAGCCGGCCGAGTCGCCGGTCGCGAACCAACTGCACCCGGAAGTCAGCTCCAATCCCGCGGCATTGATTTTCGGGAGCGATTTGGATGCCTTGGGAAGCGCCGAGCAATATCCTTACGTGGCGATCACCTATCGGTTGACCGAGCACTTTCATTTCTGGACGAAACACGTGAGCGCGAATTCGCAATTGCAATCGACGTTCTTTGTCGAGTTGCCCGAGGCGCTGGCACGCGAAAAGGGCATCGAGAACGGCGAACGGGTTCGCGTCACTTCGGCGCGCGGCAAGGCGGAAGGGCCGGCGCTGGTGACCAAGCGTATGCGGGGCCTCAAAGTAGCGGGGAAGACGATTTATCAGGTTGGGCTGCCGATTCACTGGGGATTTGTAGGTCGTGTCACGGGTCCGTTGGTCAACAACCTGACGCCGTCGGTGATGGATCCGAACTCGGGCACGCCGGAGTACAAGGGTTTCTTGGTGAATTTGGAGAAGGTGTAGAAGAGGGTCGTCCCGTGAGTTACGCCGCCCGAGTTTCCTACGATTCGCCGCCGTTGCCGGGAATGCTCGGGGATATCGCCGAGCAGCTTGCGGCGAACCGAGCACAGCTTGCGACTCTCGCCGCGGGCAAGAGGCCCGAGGTTTTGAATTGGCGTCCCGAGGGAAATCGCTGGTCGATCGCCGAATGCGTCGAACATCTGAATTTAACGGCCGATATGCTGCTTCCCGAAGTCGACAAGAGCCTCGCGGCCGGCATCGCGACCGAGCCGGGAACCGAAGGCGTCGCACGTTACAGCATGGTGTTCGGTTGGTTGCTCCCCGTGATCGAGCCGCCGCCGAAACGGCGATTCAAGGCACCCAGGGCCTCGCGGCCGCGACCCGATCTCGACGCTGAAAGGGTGATCGAAAGGTTTGCGAAGGTGCAAGAAGAAGTCGTGGAACGTTTGGAACGCTCACGCGGGATCAACCTGACGCAAACGAAAGTGCGGCACCCGGGAACACCCTTGATGAGATTTCGGTTGGGAGAAATCTTCGTGACGATAGCGGCGCACGAAAGAAGGCATTTGTGGCAGGCCGAACAAGTAACCAAAACAGAGGGCTTCCCGGCGTAATCATCACTTAGCCGGCAAGACGTAACTCGGCAAAACGTAATTCGGAGACACGTACCCCGGCGACACGGAACACCATGCACAGCGTTGCCAAATTGATCGACACCACCACTTGCATCGGCTGCAAAGCCTGCGAGGTGGCCTGTCAGGAATGGAACGACCAGGAGTTCTCGGTCACAGAGTTCGACGGCACCTACCAAACCCTCGCGGACCTCGATCACAATTTCTGGAATCTGATCAAGTTCAACGAGTTCGAACGCGAAGACGGCGAACTCACCTGGAACATGGCCAAGTATCAATGCATGCACTGCGTTGAACCGGGCTGCTTGCAATCGTGTCCCGCGCCGGGGGCAATCTATCGCCAATCCGACGGCATCGTCGATTTCGACCACAACAAGTGCATCGGTTGCGGGTATTGCATCACGGGCTGTCCCTTTGATGTGCCGCGGCTGAGTCCGAAGACGAACAAGGTTTATAAGTGCACGTTGTGTTCCGATCGCACGGCGGTGGGGCTCGAGCCGGCGTGCATCAAGGTTTGCCCGACAAATTGCCTGACCTTCGGCACGCGCGAAGACCTGGTGCAAATCGCCGATGCTCGCGCCGGTGAACTGCGAGACGACGGCCACGCGGGAGCGGGAGTTTACAATCCCGCCGGCGTCGGCGGCACCCATGTGCTCTATGTCTTGAAGGATGCCGACGACCCCGAGAGCTACGGTTTACCGAAAGACCCCAAGATCCACTGGACCATTTCGTTATGGCAAGGCCCGCTTAAGTGGCTCGGCGGCTTGGTCTTGGCGGGCGGAATCCTAGGGACGTTTTTCCATTACCTGCGGTTCGGGCCGCGGACGTTTGAGGAAGATGAGGGATAAGATGCTCAAACCTGTTTGCGATCCTGACCCGGGGGGCCGGGTTGAGCGTGGACTTCCGTCCACGCCTTTGCTGTTGTCGCTCGTACCGAGAGAGGGGTGTCGCAGCTGAGCATGGCCCGAACCCCCGACATCCCGCGCTTTTCGTTCACCGAACGCGCCGTTCATTGGATGACCGCGATCACCTTCCTGTACGCCGCGCTGACGGGCCTGGCGCTGTGGTCGCACCATCTTTATTGGCTGGCGACGGTTTTCGGCGGCGGGGAAACCACGCGCTGGGGACACCCTTGGGGTGGGACTCTCTTCGCCCTCGTGCTGGCCGTCATGTTCCGCAACTGGGCGCGCGATATGCGGCTCGACGCCGACGATAAGGTTTGGCTCGCCAACGTCAAAAAGTACGCCGTGCTCGAAGAGGAAGGCCTGCCCGAGGCCGGCCGCTTCAACGCGGGCCAGAAAATGCTCTTCTGGGTGCAAGCCGTGATCACCTTGCTGCTCTTCGCCACGGGCGTCGTTCTCTGGCTCCCCGAAAGCATGCCGCAAGGCCTACGCCTAGCGGCAATTCTGGTTCATCCGGCGGTCGCGACGGCCTCGATCGGCGCGATCATCATCCACATCTACATGGGAACGGCGGCGATCCCCGGAGCTTTCCGGAGCATGATCCGAGGCGGTGTGAAGCCGGCATGGGCGGCCCGCCATCACCCCAAGTGGTATCGCGAAATTTCGAAGTAAGTCGCAATTGCGGGCTACGAGGTGCTTCCCATATTTGGGGCGCTCTCCCACCCGTCCGACCCGGTCTAACCCAGGCCACCCTGGTACTATGGTGTGGGCTCCGGGAACTCGCCATGAAGTTTCTTCCCTTGATCCTCAAGAACCTGTTCCGCAACGGACGGCGGACGATTCTTACCGTCTTCAGTGTCGCGGTTTCGCTTTCCTTGCTGGGGTTCCTGCTCACGATTTATGCGGCTTTCTACGTTCGAGACCGTTCCGATGAGCAGGTACTTCGGTTAGTCGCCCGACATCGCGTTTCACTAGCCCAGTTGCTGCCGGAGTATTACGGTTCCCGAATCAGAGCGATCGACGACGTCGAGGAGGTCTGCATCCAGAACTGGTTCGGAGGGATTTACAAAGACTACCGGCCGGAAAACATGTTTGCCCGGTTTTCCGTGGAACCCGAGAAGATCTTCGCGGTGAGCCCGGAACTGGAGGTGGCGCCGGAGCAACTGCGGGCGTTTAAGAATGACCGCCAGGCGATGGCCGTCAGCCGGCAGCTTGCGGAGAGTCAGCAGTTCCAGCTTGGACAAAGAATCACGATCAAAGGCGACATCTACCCTGTGGACATGGAGTTCATCATTCGGGCGATCTTCGACAATGCCGAAGGTCCGGTGGCATTCTTTCAATGGAAGTATCTGCAAGAGAGCCTTCCGCAAGAAATGCGGGGGCAGGTCGGAATTTTTACGATTCTGGCGCGGTCGCCGGATCACGTTCCGAAGATCGCCGCCGCCGTGGACGAGATGTTTCGCAACTCCCCGCAGCCGACCAAGACGGAAACCGAAGACGCCTTTCAGCTCTCTTTCATCGAGCAGGTTGGCAACATCCAACTGTTCCTGCTGACCATCGGCGGCGCGGTCGTCTTCACGATCATCCTTGTGACGGCTAACACGATGGCCATGGCGACCCGCGAGCGAGTCCCGGAGATCGGCGTGTTCAAGACACTGGGCTTCACCCCGTCGACCGTGGTGACGCTGCTCGTGGCGGAATCGCTGTCGATCGCGGCGGTGGGCGGAGTATTGGGGGTCATTCTATGTTTCGCGGGAACGCAGGTGTTGAGGGGCGTGATGGTCGGCTTTTTCGGCAACTTTATGATGCCGCTTTGGGCCGTGCCGATTTGCATGGCGGTAGCTATGGCGATCGGCCTGTTTAGCTCCATCGTCCCGGCCGCGGTCGCCGCGAACACGCGTATTACCGACGCCCTTCGGCACACCGGGTAGATCCATGAAAGTCCCTCTTTCCTGCAACCTGCGTAACCTCGCCGTGCGGAAGACGACTACGGTCATGACGGCGCTCGGGATCAGCTTGACCGTGGCGGTCCTGTTGGGTATTTCCGCGTTGGTGGGCGGGCTGAAGTCCTCGCTGGCGGTAACCGGCCATCCGTTGCACTTGATCGTGACGCGACAGGCGGCGACCTCCGAGTTGGTAAGCATCGTGCCGCAAGAAAAGTTTTAAGTCGTGAAGTTCCTGGAAGGCATCGCGCAACTGGACGGCGAGCCTATGCTCTCTCACGAGGTCGTCACCGTCGTCAACCTCCGCCTGCGTTCCGACCTGACTCAGGATGCGAATGTGAACGTCCGGGGCGTTTCCCCCATGGGGCTCAAAATGCGTGACATGGAGCTTGCCTCCGGCCGCTGGTTCGAAACCGGGAAGCGCGAAGTGATCGTCGGGCGCGGCACGCATGCGGCGCGCGAGGGGACTTCGATCGGCGACACGGTCGAATTCGGGCGCGGAGACTGGGAAGTGGTGGGTGTTTTCGACGCCGGCAAATCCGCCTTCAACAGTGAGATTTGGGGCGACGGAAACTTGGTCACCTCGGACTTGGGCCGCGGCAGCTCGCGGAGTTCGATCTTGCTGCGGGCGACGGATGAAGTCACGCTGACGGCTTTGAAAAATCGAATGGCCGATGACCAGCGGCTTCAACTCGAGGGACGGACGGAACGTGAATACTACGCATCGCAAATGACATCGGCACAGCCGGTCGAGCTGCTGGGCATGATCGTCGCGGCTATCATAGCGATCGGGAGTAGTTTCGCTGCCATGAACACGATGTATACGGCGGTGGCGCGGCGGACAAAGGAGATCGGGGTGCTTCGAATGTTGGGCTTTTCGCGAGGCAGCATTCTCAGCTCGTTCTTGATCGAGTCGCTGTTACTTTCGCTATTGGGAGGGGCCCTGGGCTGTCTGCTGGTGATGCCGCTCAATGGTTTTCAAGGCCGTATTGGGAACTTCGTGACGTTCAGCGAAACGACATTCAACTTCGAAGTGACGACAACGATCATGGCTTCGGGAATCGCTTTCGCGGCGCTGATGGGCGTGCTCGGAGGCTTCTTGCCGGCGAGGCTGGCGGCGAAGCGCGAGATCCTGGCCGCGATTCGAGATGTGTAACGAAGAGCAGTGAGGACGAAGCCCGCCGCCAATTCTGAAGCTCTCAAAAATGCCCACCCACGACGAAAATATCGACGAACGGCTCCACAGCTTGAAGATCGACCGTTCCGAACGTTCGCCTGACAAGGAAGGTTCCGGTTGGGCGAAAGGGTGGATCCTCGCCGGGATCGCGGTGTTTGTCGCGCTTGGGATATGGCGGATCGCATTTTCAGAAAACGCTGTCGAGGTGGAGATAGCGCGCGTCAAGGCGCAGGTGCTCGGCGGAAGCGGCGAGCGGATTTTGCTGAACGCGGCCGGCTACATCGTTCCCCACTACAAGATCCAGTTGACCCCCAAAGTGATCGGGAAGGTGGCTTGGATTGGCGTGGAAAAGGGGGTTCGGGTCACGAAGGGACAGGTCGTCGTCCGGCTTGAGGACGCGGAGTTCCAAGCGAGACACATGCAGTCGGAAGGGAATCTAGCGTCCCTGCGAGCGCGGTTGGCGGAGTTGGAAGCGGGCTCGCGCCCGGAAGAAATCGCCCTCGCCAACGCCAATCTACAAGAGGTCAAGGCGGAACTTCGCAACGCCAAGGTCAACTTGGAGCGAGTCCGAAAACTCGTCGAGGAGGGCGTCCTCGCCGAGCAAGACGTGGATGACGCTCAGGCGCGCTACGACTCGGCTCAGGCGCGAGTGGAGTCCTTGGAGCGCACTTATGATCTGGTTCGCATCGGCCCGCGAAAAGAAGTGATCGACGCAACCCGAGGCCAGGTCCGCCAGGCGGAAGGCGAGATGGCCTACGCCCAGACAATGCTCGACGCAACGCTGATTCGAGCCCCTATCAGCGGAACGATCCTGGAACGCAACGTCGAGGTCGGGGAGTTCGTTACGACAAGCTTCGTGGGCGAGAGAGGCGCCAAGGGTTATGTCGCCTCGCTGGCCGATCTCATGGACATTCAGGTCGAGCTGGATATCAGCCAGGACGATTTCGCCAAGCTGGGGCCGCGACAGCGCGGCGTCATTACTACGGATGCGTTTCCAGACCGGCAGTACGACGGTGAGATCGTCGAGATATCTCCGGAAGCCGATCGGCAGAAGGCGACCGTGCAGGTGAAAGTGCGGATCCTCGAGCCCGACGGTTATCTACGCCCTGAAATGAATGCCAACGTGGCTTTCTTGTCGGACGCCAAGCCCGGACTAAGCCAAGATTCGAAACCGCTCATCGTAGTTCCCTCTTCCGCGCTGCGTGACGGCAACAGCGTTTTCGTCCTCCAAGGCGAGAAAGCCGTGAGACGCGAGGTTACCGTTGGAACGACCGGTTCGGACGGCATCGAAATCACGAGCGGCCTCACGGGCGGCGAAGATCTGATCCTCAACCCTTCCGCCGAGTTGGCGGACGGCGATCCGGTGAAGCTGAAATCGACATGACCAACGACACAGCCATCAAGGCCGAACAGCTAAGGAAAGTGCATCGCCGCGACGAATTCGAAGTGGTCGCGCTCAATAAAGTGGATCTGGAAATTCCCAAGGGCGAATTTCTGGCGCTCATGGGACCGTCGGGATCGGGGAAATCCACGTTGCTGCATCTCGCGGCGGGCATCGACAAGCCGACCTCGGGCCGCATCGCCGTGCTCGGTGAAGAGTTGAGCGGCTTCAGCGACAAGAAGATGGCGCATTGGAGAAGCGAGAACATCGGCTACATTTTTCAAACCTTCAACCTGATCCCGGTTCTGACCGCGATCGAGAACGTCGAACTGCCTCTCTTGCTGACGAAACTCAGCAAAGAGGAACGCCGTCGGCGGGCCTCGACCGCGCTGGATATTGTCGCCCTGGGTGACCGTATGAAACACTACCCGCGCCAGCTTTCCGGCGGACAGGAACAACGCGTGGCCATAGCGCGGGCGATTGTGACGGACCCTTCGATCATCTTGGCCGACGAGCCAACGGGCGATCTCGACGCGGGCTCGGCCAAGGAGGTCCTGTCGATTCTTTCCAAGCTCAACGAACAGCACGGCAAGACGATCATCATGGTCACCCACGACCCCCAGGCCGCCAAGTCCGCTCACCAGACCCGGCATCTCGAGAAGGGTGATCTTCTCCCCGCCGGACAGTTCCCCGAGGCGTAGATTAAGCGCAACGATATTCCCGCGAGGTTCGCCGACACCACGAACCCAAACCGTAAGAGCAACGCCATGAAAACCAAACTTGCCCTCTGCCTTGCGCTCCTGTCGGCCGCCGCCGCGCTTCCTCAAACCGCGACTTACGACGAGCCCTACCGGCCGCAATTTCATTTCACGCCGGCCATCAACTGGACCAACGATCCCAACGGCCTCGTCTATCACGACGGCGAGTGGCACATTTTCTATCAATACAACCCCTTCGGCGATCTGTGGGGACACATGAGCTGGGGCCATGCCGTCAGCCCTGACTTGTTCCGCTGGAAACATCTGCCCGTCGCGTTACCCGAGCAGGGCCCGGTTATGGTTTATTCGGGAAGTGCCGTCGTCGACCACGGCAATACCACCGGTTTCGGCAAAGCCGGCAAGCCGCCGATGATCGCCATCTACACCAGCCGCACCGAAACCGACCAGTCGCAGTCGATCGCCTTCAGCAACGACCGCGGCCGCACCTGGACCCGCTACAAAGACAACCCGGTGATCGATATCGAAGATCCCGCCTTCCGCGACCCGAAAGTGCTTTGGCATGAGCCGACAAAGAGCTGGATCATGGCCGTCGTTCTCGCCGAGCGACGCAAAGTGCGCTTCTACGGCTCGCCTGACCTTAAGAAATGGACTCACCTGAGCGACTTCGGTCCCCAAGGCGCGCACCCGGTCGCGAATTGGGAATGCCCCGATCTGTTCGAGCTGCCAATCGAGGGCGAGCCCGGCAAATCGAAGTGGATCTTCCAAGTGGACTCGGGGATGGGGCACCCTTGGCTGGGTTCGGGCTGTCAGTACTTCGTCGGTGAGTTCGACGGCAAGAAGTTCACCAACGACAACCCGCCCGAAACGCAACTCTGGCTCGACTGGGGCCGCGACTTCTACGCCGCCCAAAGCTACTCGGACGTTCCGGCAAGCGACGGCCGCCGCATCGTGATCGGGTGGATCAGCAATTGGATGTACGCGCGCCAAAAACCGACATCACCCTGGAGAGGCGCCCAATCCACCCCCCGCGAGTTGAAGCTCAGGCGCTTGAGGGAAGGGCTGCGCGTCACGCAACAGCCCGTCGCCGAAATTGAAAGTCTGCGCGCCAAGTCTCTCACGCTTAGCAATCTTTCCATCGACGAAGCCAATCGCAAGATCGCCGCCGCCGGCTTCAGCGGCGATGTCCTCGATTTACAAGCCGAGATCGAAGTCGGCAACGCCGAGGACGTCGGATTCAAGGTCCTCCAAGGTAGCGGGCAGGAAACCCTCGTCGGCTTCACCGCCGATCCGGCCGAGGTCTACATCGACCGAACAAAATCCGGCAAAGTTGATTTCCACGAGACCTTCTCGGGACGTCATTCGGCCCGCCTCGACCTGGTCGACGGGCGCGTGAGCCTACGCATCTTGGTCGATCGTTCCGTCATCGAAGTCTTCGCCGGCGACGGCCGGGTCGCGATCACCGACCGCGTCTTCCCCGACCCCGCAAGCACCGGCCTGTCGCTCTATTCCAAAGGCGGCAGAGCCAAGATCGTCGACCTCAAAGCTTGGAAGCTGCGCTCGGCGTGGAAGTAATAGCGGCCGGCATAACACGCCCCGGATTTGAGCCGCTGAAACGTCGCTTGGCCCGCCAGGCGGTGAGAATGCGGCTTAGCGCCAATACCCTTCACGTAACGATCCTGACGTATCCTCGACATCCAAAACCGTCTCCGACAAGACCGAACTCTTGAGCCGCGAAGCGGCGACGGGAATATAGCCCAGGGTGAAGCCGGAAAGCGGCGGAACCCTGGGTAGCCCCACCCACCCAAAGAGCCCTGAAGGGGCGGCGGGAACTCCAATGCATGAATGGCCGCGCGTTCATCAGTGCATGTGGGTCCCGTGAACGCTCGCCCTCCGCGGGGAAATGGACCCCAACGGAAAGCCCCAGCATTGGGCTAGATCTCTTCAAATAGCTCTCGTAACTTGAAGACCGTGGTGTAGTTCCTCACCGTCAGTTGCTGGTAAACCGGCAGCGCGCTCAACTTCATCATCGTCGTCCGGCTCAAGTGTTTCTTGGATGCTGACCAAAAGATCACCCCGGACCCGGTGGCAACCGTTTCAAATTCGGCCTTTAGCGAGGGTAACTCCGCTAACACCTCTTCAGGCTGGAGATCGCCGAGCGTAAACAAAGCGTTGTGCCTGCGCTCGTCGTCCTTGCCCCAACCTTTCGGCGCCGCTTCGACGGCGGCCGAGTATTGTTCATTCGACATCACGACGGCGCGCGCCGCATAGGAGAACCGATCCGACAGTTGCCTCTCTATGATCTTGCTCAGTGTCCGGCTGTTTGTGTCGGCGGCGCGAAATAGAATGTTGCCGCTTTGAATGTAGGTTCGAACGGTGCTGAACCCAAGGTCGGTAAAGCAACTTCGTAAGTCGTCCTTGGCAATACCATTTTTCCCGCCCACATTGATGCCGCGCAACAGAGCCAAGAATCGTGACTGGTCTTTCCGCATGGTCGCTGCCGTCGTTTCGAATCAAGCGTCACTACCCGGCGCCTTTCTGGAACCGGCTTCGGCTGTCGAGCATGGCCTCGATCTGATCGAAGCAGGCCGGCGAGATCAGTTGATGACGAACTACCTCCGCCCGCGGTCCCAAGTTCCGCACGACCCGGTACGCGCACGAATCGCAAAAAATCAGATCGGCGGCGCCTACCGATGCGGCATGCTCGGAGGTGATCAACACACGCCGCAGCGAGTGACCGCTCGACTCGGCCGGCACCAACACACCGCAAGCCATCTCCAGAAAGTATTCGCTGATCGAGGCGACGACAATCAAGGATGGTTGCTCCAAGCGGCGAATCGTCGAGAGGTGTTCCTCGGCGGACGAGTACGTCACCGGAATCACAGGCCGCACGACCGGGATCTTGCCCTCCAGCGTCGCGACGTTTCCCGGGGCGGTCACCAGGAGCGCACCCAACATCAGGTCTCGATCGGCAAGGACGTCGTCCGTCGAACAAGCTTGGATCGGCAGGCTGAACCGCTCGCTGAGTTCGGCGGGCATCAAGATTCGCATACTGGCGTCGTCGGAAATAAGCAGGATGTGATCCGGCGGCGCGGCGAGCAAACGATCGCGAAGGTGTTCGATCAGCTGTTGCAGGCTGTAACCGGTTTGCCTGGCCGCCCGAATCGCGGAATTGACGAATTCGTCCAGCTCAGTCCCGACCTCGGCTCGCATGTCTCGGGGGTCGCGAACAACAAGCCGGCTCCCTCGACGCTTGACGACCAGCTTGCCCAGGACGTAATCGCGGTAGGCTTGCGTGACGGTGTTGCGATGGACACCCAGTCTGCGGGCCAACCCTCGGATACTGGGCAGCGCGTCTCCGGGGCGCAGCGCCCCTGAGCCGATCGACAGCACGATCTGGGCGGCGACCTGCTCGTGAATGGGCACGTCACTCTCGCGGTGGATCCGGATGTCAAGCGCCACGACGGAACCATTGTGCCACCCTTCAAAGTGTCCCGCCGTCGGTAGGCGAAGTATATTTTCCGTTGTATCCTTCGGGATATGACGCAGGCAACCCCGCGGTCCGAGCCGACCGGCTCGGGCAGCACGACGAGTCGCCGCAAACGAATCGCCGTCCTCGTCGCCATCAGCGTTCCGTTGATCGCCAGCGTGCTGCTCTCCCCGCCCATCCCGCAGCCGGCCGAATATCACGACTTCGCCGACCAGCGTCCCTTCTTCGGGATCCCTCATTCTTGGAGCGTCGTTTCGAATATTCCCTTTGCCGCCATTGGTCTGGCCGCTTGCATCTGGTTGGCGCGGGCGCCCGGAAGAAAAACGGCGTTCAGCGAGCCTTGGGAGCGTCGAGCCTACTTCACCTTCTTCTTCGGCGAATTCCTAACCTGCTGGGGTTCGGCCTACTACCACGCCGCACCAAGCAACGACACGCTGGTCTGGGACCGACTCGTCTTCAGCCTGCTGCTCACCTCATTCTTCGTGATCGTGATGACCGAGTTCGTCAATCGGCGCGTTGGGCGCGCGCTGCTCGCGCCGATGGTTCTGCTGGGGCTCTTCAGCGTGTTGTGGTGGCACGGGACCGAAGCGGCGGGACGGGGCGACCTGCGCTTCTACCTGTTAGTGCAGTTCTACCCCGTCGCGGCGATTCCGATCATCATCGCTTTGTTCCGATCGCGCTACACCGCGGCAGGAATGTTCCTGCTGACCTGGGCCCTCTATGGCGTCGCCAAGATCTGCGAGCTGCTCGACCGGCCGATCTACGAGTTCACCGGCTTGTGGAGTGGCCACACCTGCAAGCACTTCATCGCCGCCGGAGCAACCATGTGCGTGCTCCATGCCGTACGTCACCGCACGGCGCGGCAGCCCGAAGGCTCGGCCCCGTTTGGGTAAAGCCGCGAAGGGCCTACCTGGGAAAGCAAGTCCGGAACGCCTCGATCGTGCGTTGGGCGGCGGTTTCGGAATCGGGATAGGGAAACGCCTCGGCGGAAGCATAGCGGTCGTAGCCGATTTTCCCAAGCGCCGCCGCCACGGGAGCGAGATCCATATGCCCCATCCCGGTTGCACGGCGGTTCGAATCGACGAAATGCACATGGCCGATGAAGCCCTCGCCGGCGCGGATCGCGTCGGGCAAGTTCGCCTCTTCGATATTCATGTGGAACAGGTCAGCCAGCAACTTGACGCTGTCGGTGGACAGAGATTTCATCAGGTCCACGCCTTGGGCGACGGTGTTGACCAGATTCGTCTCGTAGCGATTGAGCGGTTCGTAGATCAGCGTCACGCCCTGCTCCGCGGCATGCGAGCCCAACTCGTTCAACGCCTCGCGCAACAAATCAAGCGCCGCGTCTTTGTCCAGCGCGCCGCCCCATTTCCCCTGCATCGAGCCGATGATGGCCGGAGCCTGAAAGCCCGCGCCGAAATCAATAATCTCCCGGATGAACGCTTTCGCCTGTTGCCGGTTGTCGGGGTCCGGGGCGGTCAAGCTGAGCCCGTGGACGACCATGCCGGCACCGGTGCCGACGGCGGCGACGTCTAGATTGAGGTCCTTGAGCTGTTCGCGCAGAGCCGGGATGTCGACGGCATCGGGTGAAGGCGCGAAAATTTCGATCGCGTCGAACCCCAGCTCGGCGGCTTTGCGGCAAGCGGCTGCAAGGTCATTCCAAAAAACGAAGGGGCCTCCTCGCGCTTCCGGAACCAGGCTGACTGTAACGGCTGAGCGAATCATAAACTACTCCGCGACTTCGACAATGGCCTTGATCACGCCCGTCTCCGGACGCGTATAGCCATCGAAATTGTCGACCACTTCGGCGAACGGCGTGCGATGCGTAATCCAAGGATTGGTATCAATCGTTCCGTCTTCAATGAGACCGATGATGCGCCCGAAGTCTTTCGGCAGGGCATTGCGCGATCCCTTGATCGTCATCTCGGGGCGATGCATCGAGGGGTGGGGGAAGCTGACATTTTCGGTCGTGATGCCGACATAGACCAGGCGACCGGTGTGCGCGACGTATTTCAGCGCGTTTCCCATCGAATGATGGTTGCCCGTCGCGTCGGTGACAAGCTCGTAGCGGTCACCGCCGGTGATGTCCTTGATTTGCTCCAACTCGCTGCCGTCCCCTTTGAACACGACGGTGTTGTTGATGCCGTAGGTGCGTCGACAAAAGTCGAGGCGCGACTCGACCATATCCATCACCGTGATCGCGGCTCCGGTCAGGCGCGTAAATTCCAACGTGGCCAACCCAATTGGGCCCGCGCCGATGATTAAGACCTGGTCACCCTCATTGGGCGCTCCGCGATCGGCCGCGTGGCAGCCGATGCCCAACGTTTCGACCAAGGCCAATTGCTCGAAGGACAGCTTGGTCGAAGTATGCAGTTTGTCGGCGCGGACCAAAAAACGCTCGCACAGCCCGCCGTCGATCATCACGCCGATGACCTCGAGCGTTTCGCAGCAATTGGTGTTGCCCTTGCGACAGGCATAGCAGGAACCGCAATTCATGTAGGGTTCCACGCTGCAACGGTCGCCGGGTCGAACGTTCGAAACACCCTCGCCGACTTCGAGTACCTCGATGCCGAGCTCGTGGCCCGGGATGCGCGGATAGCTAAAGAAAGGCATCTTGCCCAAATAGCCGCTGTAGTCGGTGCCGCAGATGCCCATACGGTGGGTGCGGGCCAGGACTTGCCCCGGCCCCGGCGCACCGGGCGCTTCTATGTCTACGTATTCGAAATGCTTGGGTTCTTCGAGGCGAATGGCTCGCATAGTGCTGTCTCCGTCAGTGTGGGATGGGGGGGCGCCCCGCGCCGGGTGTAACCGGATCATTCTACCTCGCCGACCTCTCGGAACGTACCTTCCATTCAAGAAGACTCAAAAGAGCGGTTGCTAGAATGATGGCTGTGGCGATTCCCGAAAAGTTGCAAATCGGCGATGTAACACTGAGCCCGGCGATGGTGCTGGCGCCGATGGCGGGCGTGACCGATACCGTCTTTCGTCGTTTCATTCGCGGCCTGGGCGGCTGCGGGCTGATCATGACCGAGTTCACGAGCTCGCATGGAGTCATCGCCAACGATCACGGCTCCCCCAAGCCCAAACTGTCCCGCAAGCGCGGATTCAATTACCTCTACTATGAGCCGGACGAGCATCCGATTTCGGCGCAGTTGTTCGGTTCCGACCCTGACGTTCTCGCCGATGCCGCGCGGATCATCGAAGACCAGGGCTTCGATACGGTCGACATGAATTTCGGCTGCCCGGTCAAGAAGGTCGTCAAGTGCAACGGCGGCTCGGGTCTGCTGCGCGACATGCCGCTCGTCGAGCGCATCTTGCGGAAGATCCGCTCGGCGGTCAAGATTCCGTTTACGTGCAAATTCCGCACCGGCTGGGACGACGACAGCATCGTCGCCGTCCAGATGGGCAAGCTCGCCGAAGACTGCGGCTTGCAGGCGGTCGCGTTGCACGGCCGCACGCGGGCGCAAGGGTACGCGGGCCGCGCGAATTGGGACTTGATCGCCGCGCTCAAGCAAGCCGTCAATATCCCGGTCATCGGCAACGGCGACGTCTTCTCCGCCGAAGACGCTGTTCGCATGTTCGAAACAACCGGTTGCGACGGGGTCATGATCGGCCGCGCCGCGCCGACAAACCCCTGGATTTTCCGCCAGACGGCGCAGTATCTCGCCGACGGCCGCTATGACGAGCCGACCGAGCGCGACCGCTACGACATGATCCGCGACTACTACCGCATGCTCGACGCCGACCACGACAAGATCTCCGGCGACGTCACCGGCAAGATGAAGCAGTTCGCAAGCCAATTCACGCGCGGTGTACGCAACGGGTCGCAGCTTCGCAAGGACATCTATCAATCGAAAACGCCCGAGGAAGTTCGCCGCCGAGTCGACGAGTTTTTCGAGCATTCGTTGGGGCAGGCTGCGTGAAGTCGGTGGTGCTGATCACCGACGGGTCTTGCCTCGGCAATCCCGGCCGCGGTGGTTGGGCGGCTATTCTCCGATTCAACGCACGCACGAAGGAGCTGTGGGGTTCCGCGCCCGACACGACCAACAACCGCATGGAATTGCAGGCCGTCATCTCCGGCTTGGAAAACCTTAACGAATCCTGCAAGGTCTTGATCGAAATAGATTCCCAGTACGTGAAAAACGGCATCACAACCTGGATCAAGAATTGGAAACGCCGCGGCTGGCTGACCGCCGACAAGAAACCGGTCAAGAACAAGGACTTGTGGCAAAGCCTCGATGAAGCAGTTTCGCGCCACTCAATCGATTGGAAGTGGGTCAAAGGCCACGCCGACCACGACGACAACAATCGCTGCGACGAACTAGCGAGGTCGGCGGCCGAGGCGCAAGGCCATTCTTAACGCAAACCAAACCGAGCCGCGACCGTAAGGGAGCGGTGTGCGATGAATCAGATGACCCTACAAAGGGTGGCGGACCTAAAGCGCCCCGTAACCCATTCGCTAAGTTTACTCCCGCCTCTTTGCCAATCTTCTAGTTTTCAGTGAGACTGAAATAGCCAATGCCGCTCCACCTCTATAACACCCTCACCCGCACCCTCGAGCCCTTCCAGCCCGCCGAAGGCAACACGGTGCGCATGTACTCCTGTGGGCCGACCGTCCACAACCACGTCCACATCGGAAATTTGCGGACCTTCGCGTTCCAAGACGTGTTGCGGCGACATCTGCGCCATTGCGGCTTTGAGCTCTTGCACGTCATGAACATCACCGACGTGGACGACAAGATCATCGCCGCCGCCGCCGCCGCCGACCAGACCCTCGCCGAATACACCGAGCAATACACCGAGGCCTTCAAGCAGGATTCAGAGACGCTGCGGCTCGAGGAGCCCGAGCACGTCACCGCGGCCACCCAACACATTGACGCCATGATCGACTTGATCCGGCGTCTCGAAAAGAACGGCCTTACCTATCAAAGCGAAGGTTCGATCTACTTTCGCATCGCCAATTTCGCCGAGTACGGCAAACTCGCCCGCCTCGACACCAGCGGCATGCAAGCCGGCGCCCGGGTCGACCAAGACGAATACGAAAAAGACAACGCTCGCGACTTCGCTCTTTGGAAGGCTTCCAAAGACGGAGAGCCTCACTGGGACAGCCCCTTCGGCCCCGGTCGCCCCGGCTGGCATATCGAATGCTCGGCGATGGGCATGCAATACCTGGGCGAAACCTTCGACATCCACACCGGCGGCGTCGATCTGGTTTTTCCCCATCACGAAAACGAAATCGCGCAGTCCCAAGGCGCGACAGGCAAACCTTTTGTCCGTTTCTGGGTCCACGCCGAGCACTTGTTGGTCGACGGCCAAAAGATGTCGAAATCGCTCGGCAACTTCCATACCTTGCGCGACCTGATCGAGAAGGGGCATTCGCCCGAGGCAATTCGGTATCTACTGATCTCCGCCCCCTACCGCAAGCAGTTGAACTTCACGATGGACGGGCTGCGGGCCGCCGCGACGGCGATCGAGCGGCTGCGGAACTTCAAACACCGCTTGGAAACCGAGACCTTCCCCGAAGGCGAAAACGAAGTGCTATCCGCGGCCGCCGCCGAAGCTGACCGCCAGTTCGTCGCCGGCATGGACGACGACCTCAACACCGCGCAAGCGCTGGGGGCTGTTTTCGATTACGTGCGTGACGCGAATACGAAGATCGACGCCGGCGAGTTTCTCGAAGGGAACCGCGAAGCCGCCGCGGGCTTGCTCGATCTGTTTGATTCGATCTTCGATGTTCTCGACGCGGAAACCGCCGGGAAAATGCCGCCCGAAGAGATCGAGCGCCTCATCGACGAGCGCGCCCAGGCGCGCATGACGAAAGATTTCGCCCGCGCCGACGAAATCCGCGATCAACTACAGGAGCAAGGAGTGGTCCTCGAAGACTCCCGCGACGGCACCTATTGGAAATACGTATAACTCGGCGAGACCGGGCCCCCAACGTGGCGCACGCTTCAGCCTGCCGTGTCGCCACTCGTGGCGACGTCTCTGTTCAGAAAGCAGCCCCGTGACCACCTCGATCCAAGGCGTCCCAGCCCACCAAACCGAGCCCCGCGCGTTAGCAAGCGGTATGAGATGAGGCGGTTCAACCTGAAGGACGGCGGCGGAAGCGTAGTGCCCGGGGCCGGCTGGTTCGTGCCGAAGGGTGTCCCGCGGGACGCGGTTTCTGAAGAGTGGAATGAGGGGCGCCGGGGGTATTTCCAAACTGCCTAAGGCGGCTTCCTTGGGATCACCACCTCCGCGCTTCCGAGGCTGCTTCATCGCATACCGCTTACTAACGCGCTGTGAAAAAATGGGGACTGTACCGAGCGCCGACCGAATAAGTTCCATTGAATCAGTAGCCGCTCGGGCGCGAAGTGGACTGTCCCCGATTTTTTCACAGCCCCTGACGCGCGCGGCTCGGGTTAGTGGTCAGCTACAATCTGACGAAGGCTCCGTCACCTAAAGAAAATCCCACCGACCTATGATCGGCCAAACCATTTCGCACTACAAAGTCACCGCCAAGCTCGGCGAGGGCGGCATGGGTGTCGTCTACAAGGCCGAGGACACCAAGCTCGACCGCCCCGTCGCCTTGAAATTCCTCGCGCCGCACCTGCTGCGAGACGAAGAGGCCCGCAAGCGTTTCGAGCGCGAGGCAAAAGCCGCCGCGCGGTTGGATCATCCGAATATCTGCACGGTTTACGAAATCGACGAGGCCGAGGGACGGACGTTTATCGTCATGGCCTTCTTGGAAGGCCGTCCGTTGAGCGCGCGGATCAAGGAAGGCCCCCTCAAGCTGCCCGAGGCTCTCTCCGTCGCCATCCAAACAGCCGAGGGCCTGGAAGCCGCCCACGAAAAAGGCATCACCCACCGCGACATCAAGCCCGACAATTTGATGCTCATGACGGGATCGCGAGGCCTCGTCAAGATAATGGACTTCGGCTTGGCGCACCTTGCCGGCGGTTCGAAGTTCACCCGCGAGGGCACGACGCTCGGCACGATGGCCTACATGTCGCCCGAGCAAGCCGCCGGCGCGGAAACCGACAGCCGCACCGACATCTGGCCCCTCGGCGTAGTGCTGTATGAAATGGTCGCCGGGCAACCGCCCTTTCGAGGCGATTACGACCAAGTCGTCGTTTACTCGCTCATGAACGAGACCCCCGAGCCGCTGACCGCGGTTCGCACCGGTGTTCCCAAGGAACTCGAACGGGTCGTCAACAAGTGCTTGGCCAAGGAACCGGGCGAGCGTTACCAGCGCGTCGACGAACTGTTAGTCGATCTACGAGGGCTACAGAAAGAACAGCAAGTAGACGCCGCAACCCGCGCCCGCCCGGCACCGGCACCCGCGCCGCAATCCCATCGCACCCCGTGGCTTCTGGCCGGCGTGGCAGCGTTCATCGCCCTGGCGGTAGCGGCCGGCGCATTCCTAGGCCTCTTCGAATCCGAAAAGCCGGTGACCGAGCAGTCTCTCCAGACCATCCCGCTCACAACATACCCGGGCAGCGAGCGCGCCCCGGCCTTTTCGCCCGACGGTGAGCAGGTTGTCTTCTCCTGGAATGGCGAGAATGAGGATAACTTCGATCTCTACACCCTGCCGATCGGCGGGACAACTCCTCAAAGACTGACTACCGATCCCGGCGAGGACTTTAGTCCCGCGTGGTCTCCCGATGGGCGCTTCATCGCGTTCTTGAGAAGGCCTCCCGCCGGCGGTCTCCTCGCTGATGTGCTCATCAAGCCCGCGATCGGGGGACCCGAAAGGCCGGTCGATCGGGTCCACCGTAGCTTCTTCCTGCCTCAAGCGATCACCTGGTCCCCCGGAGGCAGCCATTTGATCGTCGTCGATCGGAGCGGGACGCAGGACTCTTACGCACTGTTCTCACTCTCCGTCGAAGGCGGCGAGAAGGTTGCCTTGACATCACCGCCACCCGACTCCTGGGGTGACGAAAGCCCGGCCTTCTCCCCCAACGGAGACACATTGGCGTTTGCCCGATGGACGAGCTACGACATTGCCGATATCCATCTACTCCCGCTGACCGGCGACCTCGAACCGGGCGGGGAGCCCGAGCGGCTGGCAGTCGGCGATCAGTCGGCGTTCGATCCCAACTGGACGGCGGACGGGAAGGAGATCGTCTATCTTGCCGGCCGCCGGTTCGGAGCGGAACTGTGGAGGGTCGAAGTCTCCGGCGGAGCCGAACCCGAACGGGTGGGCGCGGGGCTTTCGCCTTTGTCCTTTGCGCTGTCTCCCTTGGGAAACCGGCTGGCTTATGTACAAGGTCAAGCTGACGTGAACATCTGGCGCTGGCAGCGCTCACCCTCGGCGAGCAACCCCAACCCTCGGTCCCGCTTTCTCTCTTCCACAAAGTTTGAGCAGCGGCCGCAATACTCGCCGGATGGCGGAAGGGTCGCGTTTATCTCCAATCGGTCAGGGGATCGGGGCGTCTGGCTGGCGGACGCCGATGGGGCGAACGCGAGGTTTCTGGGCTTGGGGGCGGGGACGCAACAGGACAATGTGTGTCATGGTCGCCGGACGGACGGCGCCTCGCCATCGATATGCTCGAAGGCGGCAACTGGGACATCTATGTCGTGAGTCCGGCGGGCGGCAACCCTTTGCGCTTGACCAACGACCCGGCCGACGACTTCGCCCCGAGTTGGTCGCACGACGGCAGCGTGGTTTATTTCGAGTCGAGACGCGGCGGGCCGACCGACATCTGGAAGGTTTCCGCCGCCGGTGGGGAGCCGGTTCGGATTACACGGGAAGGCGGCTTCCACCCACAGGAGTCGCCTGACGGCAGGTTTGTCTATTACGCCAAGGAAATCGGAAGTCCGACGACTCTGGGGAAAGCTCCCGTGGCCGGCGGAGAAGAGACGGAGGTGCTGGGCCCCATGGTCGGTTTCAGTTTCGCGATCGTGCCCAAGGGCATCTATTTCCCGGAGCCGCCGGAGCCGGGCGATCCCGAGGCGGTCTTCTCAGTTCGGTTTTTTGATTTTGCGACGGAAGGGCGGGAGACGATCTTCACGCTCCCCCCGAACGTAAGGCCGATGGGAAGTGGCGGCCTCGCGGTGTCCCCCGACGAGCAGACCATTCTCTACACCCAGGCGGACAACGTGAGCAGCGACCTGATGCTGGTCGAGGGCTTGCGGTAGGCTCCGTTGACGCGAGTTCACGTTGCGCACCGACGACGCTTACCTGTCTACAGCAAGATCGCGTCCGATCCGAAACGTAATCCGCCTCGGCCCCCTGGCGTACATTCTCGACCCCTACGCTTGGCAGGTTAGAATCTAGAAGTCCCGACCCGCCCGACGTAACCAGCGGCGCCGGCCCCCGGGAACCAATCCCCATGACCCTTGATCTCGGTTGCGGCCGCAACAAACGCCCCGGCGCGGTCGGCGTCGACAGCAACCGCGACACCGCCGCCGACGTCATCGCCGACATCAATCGCGGCAAGCTCCCGTTTTGCGACGGCAGTTTCGACCGCGTCTTGTTGGTACACGTCATCGAGCACGTCGAAAACGTCATCTCGACCATCGAGGAAGCTCACCGCGTCACCCGACCCGGCGGGACGATCCTCGTCGAAACGCCGCACTACACCGACTTCAGCTCGTTCTGCGACCCCACGCACCGCTGGCATCTGAATACTTTCTCGTTCCGCTATTTCTGCGAAGACCACGGGGGATTCGGTTACTACAGCAAGCGCCGCTTGCGGCAGAAGAGGATCGAGGTCAAGCTGCTGCGGCTGTGGCGGCTGCTCGGCTTCGAATTCGCCGTCAATCGTTCCTTCGTCTTCCGCAAATTCTGGGAACACTACCTCTGCTTCGTCATCCGAGGCAAGGCGATGGTGTTCGAATTCGAGGTCGTCAAGGCCTAGCCGGCCTGGGCGCTTTCGGCCAACTCACCGACTGCGCTAGGATTTGGATGTCTGCCGCGGCCCCGGCCCATAACCATCATGCCCGATACAAGTCCCCAGATCCCGAGACTCGTCCACATTCGCGTGGGCGACGCAACTGTCGAAGCAGAGTGGAACAACTCCCCCACCGCCCAAAAGATTTATGACGCTCTGCCACTCTCGGCCCACGGAAACTATTGGGGCGCCGAGATCTACTTTCAGATCCCGGTCAGCGCCGCCGCCGAGCCCGATGCCAACGACGTTGTCGAACCCGGCACCGTCGCCTTTTGGCCCGCCGGCAGTTGCTTAGGTGTTTTCTGGGGGCCAACACCGGCGAGCTTGGGCGACGAGTGCCGCGCCGCAAGCGCCGTCAACGTCGTCGGGCGGGTTTTGAACCCGGAAATGTTGTCGGATCTCCGATCGTCCGAAGTCGAAGTAATCAGGCCTTAGCACCTACGACACGCACCCGAGCGTCAGCCAAGACATTTTCTCCCACTCGCCCGACAATCGCTCCTCGTGCCGTCGCTGCCGGCGCGCTGCTCCCGGGTATCGCCGGTGGTATCAGCGTCATCTTCAGCAAAATGTCCAGCCTCGTCAACAACGCGGCCCAGCAATAATCACCTCAAGCCTGTTGACCGGAATACCTTCCAGCGACAGTTTTTATCGGCCGGCGGTCGGGACAAACGACAAGCCGGCCGCTTTTTTCATCTGCACTTGTCTTAAGATGCTCGACGAATCGGTGTAGGCACTCCTTGCTCAAGTTTCGCGAGGGTGCTGCTTTCTCGGATACTCCGTGTCGAACCCCCTATGCCTGTGGCCCGTCGCCGTTGATTTCCAAGACGTCGAGTTATCCGGATCATGTTGGAATCCGATCCGAGTACGAAATTATCGGGTTATCGAGCCCGGTTCTTGATTGCGAGGCCGTGAGCATCGGTGCTGCCGGCACCTTCCCAGGTTCTGCAAGGTCGTAGGATATGACCAAAATTCCCGGAGCCTATTGAGTCTCGCAAAATAAAGTGACACCTTTTTGGGGTACGTACGTCTTTGTATGTATGGGAAATACAAAAGGCGTACGGCGGGATTTCGAGGCCCTGGAGAAGCGCCGTTTCAAAGCGATCCGGTTGGTCGAGCAAGGCTGTAGTCAGTCCGAGACAGCGAGGCGATTGAAGGTCGCGCGGCAAAGCGTCAGCGAGTGGCTGCGACGATACCGGCGTGACGGCGAAGCCGGGTTGCGCCAGGCCGGCCGCGCCGGCCGTAAGCCGCTGTTGGACGCCGCGCAGCTCGAACGCCTCGAGGCGTTGCTGCTGGAAGGCCCCGAGGCGCACGGCTTCCCGACGCCGCTGTGGAGCTGTCCGCGGGTCGCTCGTCTGATCGGAGACGAGTTCGGCGTGCGCTATCACGAGGGCCATGTCTGGAAGATCCCGCGGGCGCTCGGTTGGAGCCCGCAACGGCCCGTCGGCAAAGCGCGGGAGCGCAACGAAGAGGCCATCCGCGGCTGGCAGCGCAAGACTTGGCCGGCCATTAAAAAATAGCCCGCAAAGAAGAACGTACGATCGTCTTCATCGACGAAAGCGGATTGAGTCAGAAGCCGCATCGTTGCCGCACCTGGGCGCCGCGCGGCGAGACACCGGTGTTGGAGTTCAACTTCAACTGGGACAAGCTGTCGGTGTCGGCCGGGCTGACGTTGCGCAACTTTTACTTCCGGCTCTATCCCGGCGCGATCGGCGAGTTGGAGGTCATCGACTTCCTGAAGGCTTTGCTGCGCCACATCGACGGCCCACTGCTGATCGTCTGGGACCGGCTGCCGGCGCACCGCAGCCGCCTGGTGCGGGAGTTCATCCAGCTCTCCGAGGATCACATCGCAACGGAGTACTTGCCGCCCTATGCGCCGGAGTTGAACCCGGTGGAATACATTTGGGCGTACTGGAAGCAGCACGAGTTGCCCAACGTCTGCCCGAAGGACTACTGGGAACTCGACGAGCGCGCCCGCAAAGCGCTGCGGCGAATGCGCCGCAAACCGCGCTTGATTACCGCTTTCTGGAAACAGTCTTCTCTTTGTCTCGATTGACAGTATATTATGCGAGACTCAGTAGATGACGGTTTCCTCGGCCCTGAGTAGTACGAGTAGACCCAATGTACGCCAGGGTGGATAAAATCGTATATAGTTGAATTTCAATATACTTAAGATCCGTATCGCTCTCCTTCGATGCCTGCCCGGTTGAAACAATGATAAGGACTTTCGTACTGATAGGATTAAGTGAAAATCAGTACGTCAGACCCATTGGCATGACGTATGTCTTAAGGCATGATTGTTACAGGAGGACGCAAGCCCTCCGAGGCAAAAAGACTGGATTTCGAGAAGAGTCAAGATTTGGTGATGTTCCGTCGAATCTTTTCTTGAGGTCACGAGACTCAACTAGAAGGAGATGGGAAATGGAAAGACTGTACATTTTTCTTTCGGATCTACGCCGTGATGAGCGCGCGCAGGACATGGTCGAATATGCTTTGCTGGCCGGCTTTATCGCCGTTGCCGCTGGTGCGCTGCTTCCGGGTATCGCCGGTGGCATCAGTGTCATCTTCAGCAAGATGTCCAGCCTCATCAACAACGCGGCGAAACAGTAAGCTTCACCTCACGGTCGGCCGAAGACGCGGAGTAATCTTTCGCGACTTCGGCCGATCGGAGTGGCGGTGCGACAAGTCACCGGTCAGCATCACCGATCGTGGCCTGGGTTCCGGTTTTGAAGTCCATCCTCTCGGGCGAGGATGGGCCGACTTCTTCAGACGAAGGGGCGAGCCATGTGGATCACCTTAGCGCTTTTAGTCCGAATTCAACGTGACGAGCGAGCTCAAGACTTGGTCGAATACGCGGTCTTGGCCGGGTTCGTCGCGGTCGCTTCGGGGGCGTTGTTACCGCCGATCGCTTCGGGCCTCAGCGTTATCTTCAGCAAAATGACGAGTATCGTGAACACCGCCGCCGTGCAATAGGGGCCACCCTTCCGTTCACGCCCCAAGTCAACGATTCCGATCCCTCGTCCTATCGATCCATTCACAGGGCATTGACTCGCGGCAAACCATCACCCGCGGTCCCCGCGGCATGCGTCGAATCCACTCCACCCCGTTTACAAACAACGCCGTCGCCCAAACTTCACTGTCCAGCGTCGTCTCGGCGATCACCGAGACCGAGATCATGCCCTCTACCGGACGACCTGTTCGCGGATTCATCAGGTGACTGTAACGTTTCCCGTCGAGATCGAAGAACTTTTCGTACGAGCCCGAGGTTGAAAGGGATTCGTTCCTCAGGTAGAGTTCGTGCCCGGCCGCGGACTCATCTTCGCCGGCGTGGATGCGCACGCGCCAGCCCCGTGCCTCGGAAGGCGGCGCCTCGCCCGCGTAGAGGCTGCTGTTGCCCGCGCTGATGAAGAAACGTTCCACGCCGGCTTCCCGCAGCACGGCGGCCATACGGTCGACCGCGTAACCTTTGCCCACTCCCCCGGGGTCGAGCTCGACCCCGGGGCGCAGGAACCGGACGGTTCGCTGATGAGGATCGAGATCGACAAGCTGATAGCCTACTCGGTCTAGGGCTCGGCTGATTTCGCGATCGCTCGGCTTGCGGCCCGAGTCTTGAAAAAACCCCCAAGCCTCCATCAGCGGACCGACCGTCATATCGAACCCGCCCTCGCTCAGTCGGCTGTAATCGAGACAGCGGGCCAGCAAATTCGCCATCGGCTCGGAGATTTTCCAGGGGCCCTCGGCGGCGTGGCGATTGATGCCGCTCAGTTCGCTCTGGGGCTGATAGTTGCTCAGCATCCGGTCGGCCCGACGCACTTCGTCGAACGCCGACTCGGCGACCGAAGCGAGGAAGCCGCGGTTGCTACCGTAGGCCGCCACGGTAAACCGCGTCCCCATAGCCGGAAACGAGGCTTCGTAGCGCTCTAGATCGGGCGCTTGCTCGGCGGCCGGCGCGCTCGCGACCCCCCATCCTACACCCATCCAAACCAGCAGCGCGAACAGGTTGCGGCGCTTGGCAATTCGGTTCAACAGCGTTTCCACACGGTCGACGTTTTCCGATCCGCGATCGAAGTGGAATCGCAGCCGCGGGATCCGGCGCAGCGGCAGCCGTTCAGCCAAGGCCGAGCGGAAGAACCCCTCGGCCCGATCGAGTGAGCGTTCCAGGGCCGTGTCGGCGGGAATATCCCCCGACGACAAGAAGTGCACCTTCGCATGGCCCAGATCACGGGAAAGGGCGACCCTGGTTACCGTCACCGACTCGAAGCGAGGATCCGCCAAATCGCCGGCGAAGATCTCGCTCAGCTCGCGATGAATCTGCTCGCCGATGCGGTTGGCGCGCCCGGCCTTGTCCGCCATTGTGGCTACAGCCTCTCTCTTTCGGCTCGAATCAAGTCATCGCCCACGAGCCGAACGGCTTCTTGTTCGGCGTGGTCGAGCACCTCGTCAACGCGCTTTGAGTCGCCGGAAACCGAGGCCACCGCCAACACCGATCTTTGATGATCGTCGTGAAAGTCCGTCTCGGCGACGGAGACATTGTGACGACCGCGAAGGCGGTCTTTGAGCCGCCGCAGCACGGCTCGCTTGTCCTTGAGTGATCGAGAACTCCGGATGCGAAGTTCGAGAGTAAGCAGGCCAACCGTCATGGCGTGAGGACGACGGCGCCAAGCGCCCGGACCCAGCGAAATCGGGGCTGTCGCTAGGCCAGAACTTCCTGCGCTACCTGTTCGGTCTCGAACGCCTCAATGACGTCGCCCTTCTTGACGTCGTTGTAGTTTTCGAGTCCGATGCCGCATTCCTGGCCCGTGCGTACCTCGGAAGCCTCATCCTTGAAACGCCGCAGGGAGGCCACTTTACCGGTGTACACGACGACGTTGTCGCGCAGCAGGCGAACTTCGCTCTTGCGCGTGATACGACCCTCTTCGACCTGGGAACCGGCGACCGTTCCGACCTTCGATACATGGAAGATCTCGAGCACCTGCACGCGGCCGTGAAAAGTCTCTTTCGTGATCGGATCGAGCAGCCCGATCATGGCCCGTTTGACCTCGTCGATCAACTCGTAGATCACCGTGTAGAGGCGGATGTCGACCTTTTCCTGGGCGGCGATGGTCGAGGCCGTCCGTTCGGGCCGAACATTGAACCCGATGATGACGGCGTTGGCCGCGGTGGCCAGCAAAACGTCGGACTTCGAAATCGCCCCGACGCCCGCGCGAATCATGCGCACCCGAACCTTGTCGTTCGAGAGCTTGGCGAGAGTATCTCTGAGCACCTCGACCGATCCCTGCACGTCGGCTTTGAGCAGGATCGGCAACTCCTCGACGTCGCCCCGGCGCAGCTGCTCTTGGAACTGGTCGAGCGACAGCCGCGAGGTCTTCGCCATGGACTGCTCACGCGCTTTGTTTTCGCGGAACTCGACAATCTTCTTGGCCTTATCAGTGTCGGTCACGACCTGGAAGGAATCCCCCGGCTCCGGTGTTCCGTCGAGGCCCAGCACAACCACCGCTGAAGACGGCGGCGCTTCCTTGAGCTTGGTTCCGCGATCGTCCACCAGGGCGCGCACTTTCCCGAAAACCGCACCCACCACGAAATAGTCGCCGATACGCAAAGTTCCGTTCTGCACCAGAACCGTCGCGACAGGCCCTTGGCCGCGCTCGAGTTTGGCTTCGAGAACGGTGCCGACGCCCGGTCTGGCGGGGTTGGCCTTGGCCTCTTTGAGGTCGGAGACCAGCAGCACCATCTCCAGCAACTGGTCCAAGTTCTCCTTGGTCTGCGCCGAAACCGGCACCATCACGGTATCGCCGCCCCATTCCTCGGGCAACAATCCGCGGTCGGCCAATTGCTGCTTGACGCGATCCGGCTCCGAGCCAGCTTTGTCAATCTTGTTGATCGCCACCACTATCGGCACGTCCGCCGCCTTGGCATGATCAATCGCCTCGAGGGTCTGCGGCATGACGCCGTCGTCGGCGGCCACGACAAGAATGACGATATCGGTGACACCGGCGCCGCGCGCGCGCATGCTCGTGAAAGCTTCGTGACCGGGAGTGTCGATAAACGCGATCTGGCGATCTCCCACCGAGACTTGATACGCGCCGATCGCTTGGGTGATGCCGCCGGCCTCTCGTTCCGCGACATTCGTCTTGCGAATCGCGTCGAGCAACGAAGTCTTGCCGTGATCGACATGGCCCATGACAGTGACCACCGGAGCCCGCGGCGTCAGGTCGCCGGCCGATTCGGCCGACTCGACTTCCTGCAACGTTTCTTCTTCGAACGTTACTTCGGTAGTCGTGGCGCCGTAATGCTTGCAAAGATCCTTGATCGTGTCGACATCGAGCGTCTGGTTGATTGTCGCGAACAATCCTCGATCGACCAGAGTCTTGATGACGACATTGGCCTTGATGCCGAGCCTCTCCGCCAATTCCTTGAGAGTGGTCCCCTCGCTGACGGTGATCTCTTTGTTGACCGCGACCCGGGGCACTTGGGCGGCCTTGGACGCTTGCCGCCGCAGCAATTTCTCTTCGCGCTCGGCCTCGCGATCGCGCACTTGTCGCGGTCCGGGTCGCAGGCCGCGTCGTGGGTCGAAACCAGGCCTCGGGGCTCCCGGGCCACCGGGCGAGAATCCAGGACGCCCGATCGGGTGCATCGGTCGCGGCATCCCGGGCTGAGCACCGGCGCCGGGTCTGGGCGTGGGCATTCCCGGAGCCGGCCCAACCTGTTTCGGGCGCTGATAAATAGGCTTTCCCGGTACCACCACGGGACGAGCCGGAGCCCTCCGAGCCGCCGCTTTCACGGTCGGTCGCGGAGCGGGGGTAGACGTGCCGCCGGGCGGCACCAACGGACGGCTGGGCCGACGGGCACGAGGCACCGCCGCGCCCGGAACGGTCGCAACACTCGGCCTCAGCGGCGGCGCGGGCGTAGTCGCGGTGGCGCGTGCCGGCAGCCGGGGCTGCCCCGACGGACCGGCTAACGGAGCTCGCGGACCGGCCGCGGACACACCCGTACCGGCGGTCTCACTGGGAATCGGCTTCACCGGCGTTCCGACTGGGCGAGCGGGAGCGGTGCGCGGCGTAGGTTCCTTGGCCGACGTCTTGGAAAGCGCGCTTGGCGGCACTTCCGGCGCCGCCGGCGGCGTTACCCGCTCCGCCGGCGGAGCGGTTACCGGAGGCTGCGGTGGAGCGGCCCCCTTCTTCAGCGGAGGACGCAAGGCCTGCACGGGAGGACGTAACGGAATCCCTCCCCGAGCGATCGGCGGCGCCGAGCGAATGTTCGGAAGAGCCTTCCGCGACCCGGATCCGGCCGCGGGGCGGGTCGACTTGGGAGCGGGCGCCTCGGGAGGGGGAAGGTCCAACTCGATGGGATCGCGTTTGGAGCCCGGCGAGGAGGCGGATTCGGTGACCCCGGGGGCCCCGAACCAGACACGAACCTTGACCGCGGTTTCCGAATCGACTGAACTGGAGTGCGTTTTCGGCTTTTCGACGCCGACCGCCAGCAATATGGCCAGGATTTCCCCCGCCTTGACTTCCAATTCACGAGCCAATTCGTTGATTCGGATGTTCGATGTCCGCGTCAAAACAGCGCTTACTCCTTAGCCGTATTTACTTCATCGCCGATCTCCTCGGCCGAAGGCTTTTGTTCGGGCGATTTTTCCGCCGAGTCCTGATCATCCCAGGTCTCGGCGGCGGAAGCAGCGGCAGGCTCACTCGATTCGGCGGCCCCCAATACATCCGGTACGTCCATGGTATCAGAGTCTTGATCCGGTTCAAAAATCTCGTCGTCCTCGTCGGCCCCTTCCACCGGCAGGCCCGGCATGACGGCGGCCGGCGCGGCGGCCAAGGGCGGCTGCAGCACCGTACTGGGCTCGGCAACGGGTTCAGGTTCCGGTTCGAACTCCGGTTCGAGCTCGGCTTCCGGTTCCGACACCTGGGGCAACTGACCCGCTTCGTCAAACTGCGAGTAGAAACCGTTGACCGCAAGCTGGATCTTCTCGACAATTTTCGGCCCAACACTCTGAATTGCAACCAGTTGCTCGGGCGTCATGTCGGCCAACTCTTCCACGGTGCCGGCCCCGGCTTCGACCAGCCGTTCGACGAGCTTCTCGCCCAGCCCGTGGTCCAGCAGAACACTGATGGGCGTCCCCGAGGAGACGATCGCCTCCATCGCCGACTCAACTTCTTGACGCTTCTCCTCTTCGCTCTTAATGTCAATGCGCCAACCCATCAGCCGTGCCGCCAGCCGTACGTTTTGGCCGCGTTTCCCGATCGCCAGCGAAAGCTGCGTATCGTCTACGATCGCTTCCAGATGCTTCTCGACCGGGTCGATGATGGCGACACGGCTGATCACGGCCGGGCTCAAGCCGCGCGTCACCATCTCGACCGGATCCTCACCGTATTGGATGATGTCGATTTTCTCTCCGCGTAACTCGCGAATGATCGATTGCACCCGCATTCCCTTCATCCCGACGCAGGCACCTACCGCGTCCACGTCGCGATCGCGCGAACGCACCGCGATTTTCGTCCGCTCGCCCGCCTCTCGCGCACAAGCCTGGATTTGGACCGTTCCGTCGTAGATCTCGGGCACTTCTTGCTCAAACAGCGTCTTGACCAACGCTTCATCCGCGCGCGAAACGACCATCGCCGGTCCGCGGCCTGCCTTTTCGATCCCCTTAATGACGACTCGGACGCGGTCGCCCGGCGAAAAACTCTCCAGCCGCGATTGCTCTCGCCGCGGCAGCCGTGCCTCGGTGCGGCCGATGTCGACGATCAAGTCCGACCCTTCGATCCGCTTCACCGTGCAGCTGACGATTTCGCCCAGCCGGTCCGAGTATTCGTTGAAAATCGTTTCGCGCTCGGCTTCCCTTATCTTCTGAAAAATCACCTGCTTCGCCAGTTGGGCCGAAATTCTCCCCAACCCCTCGGTCGACTTGGCGTAGCGCATCACCGTACCGACTTCGGCAGTGGGATCGCTGCGCCGAGCTTCGGTCAGGCTGACCTCCTTGCCGGGATTGGAAACCAAGTCCGTTACGGTCTTGAGCGCGTACACTTGCACTTGCCCGCCGGCCGGATCGAACTCCGCGATCAGATCCTCCGTCGTGCGGTAATACTTTCGGGCCGCGACGACGATAGCATCCTTGATCGCATCGATGACCACTTGCGAGTCGATGCCCTTCGCTTGGCTAAGCGCTTCGATGTTGCTGAAGAGATTTTCCATGGTGACCTCAAGTGCCGAAGCACTTACAACTCCACGACCAATCTGGCCTGCTCCACGTCGTCGTGTTCGATGTGGATCACGCGACTCTCGTCTCCCGCACTCTTGTCGCTCAGCTCCAAGGCAATACGACCCGCCTCGAAACCACGCAACCGTCCCGTAAAATGCCGTCGCCCCTCGCGGGCGCGACGCAACCGCAAACGCGCTTTTCTTCCGCGAAACCGCTCGAAGTCCTCGGCCTTGACCAGTTTACGATCCAGGCCCGGCGAAGAAACTTCCAGCGTATAGCTGCCCGGGACGACCTGCTCAACATCGAGAATCGTCCCGACCTGAGTGGAAATCAGCTCGCAATCCGCATGGGTAATTCCATTCGGCTTATCGATAAAAATTCGAATCGTCAGCCGGCGCGGATTCCCTTTACACTCAACATCAACGACTTCCATCCCTTCCGAGTCAGCTACCCGACCCGCAATCTTCGACACCTGCTGATCGATTCTGTCTTCGGACGCCATCTTTGGTTCCCGGCCCCCAAATAAAAAAGTGGGCCGCCGAGCCCACTCTTCTCGTCACCGATATTGTGCAGGCAATCCTTATTCTAGAAGGCAGCCCCACAACGAGGCAAGCCGAAGTCATATGCCCCTACCGATTGCGGTTGGGTGGGAAAGGCATTTCGCATTATTGAATTTCCGCCGGGCGCTCCATCGCGGTGCAGACGCCGACCTCGACGCCAAAGCGAGACCGCACCTCCCATTCGCCCTCGCGGCGCTGCTCGACTTTGTAATTCCCCTCCGCCGCGTCCTCCTGAACCCTCCAGTCGGAGTCCGGCTCGACGGGCGGGCGATTGCGCAACTTCGGCCTGCGACTGGTAATCTGCCGGATCAACCAGGAACGCCCCCCGTTCATACTCTCGTAGAGCTCGAAGGGGTCGCCCTCGGCCCGATCGCGATCGATGATCAGCAAGCCGTGGTCTTTACTGTCGAAGTGAAATTCCACAATGTCGCCGGTGTGCTCCTCGTTTCGGGAAATCGGGTACCGCTGCCACCTCTTGCCCGCGTTTTGGGTCGCCAGCAGAACCGGCTTGGACGAAGAATCCAGTTCTCGCTGCCTGCCCATCGCCCAGCCGTTGGTTTCATCCACGAACCGAATGGATTCCAGCGCCGCGCCCGAATACCGTTCGGACGGTTCACGCCATGTCACGGCCCCATCATCGCTGCCGAGCAACACCGAGGAGACGGTGGCCGAGGCGGTGTGCAGATTTCCGACCACGAAAACCTTCTCGCCCGCGGCTTCGACAGCGGTCAACTCCAGAAACAACTCGCAGGGAGTCACTTCCGAACACACGATACCCGCTCGGTCGAAGTGATCGTAGGCGCAATCCAGCGGGACAACCAGCGGTTCACCCTCGTAAACCAAAGTGACGGGTTCGGGCTCGGCCGGCTCGGCGGACTCTTCCTCGATCGGCGGTTGTGGCGGGAGCGGCTCTCCGATAACGAATTGCGCGTCGAGAATCGCCGCCGGGAATACCGCGATCAGCAGCGCCGCAAGGCCGGTCCGCATCGGGAGCGGGAGAGACCCCTGGGGCCGCCGCCCGCCGCCCCCTCTTCTCGAAACTCTCGGTAGCCGCGGTTGGGAACTCAAGTTACGCCTCTTCGCCGGTGTCAAGCTTGCCCGTGCCAGCCTACCCCAAGCATATCGCGTCGGCCATGCGGCTCGGCGAGAAGTGCCGCGCCGGCGCCGTTCGACAGCAAGGAGATTCCGATCCTATTTAATCGATCGCCGAGCATCTGATGACGATCGGCTTGTACAATGAACCCGCCGGAGCATACCTTCCGTCGGTGCTCTATTGATCGACGAAGGTCGGCCAACCGGAATGCCCTCGATTGCCGACACCCCACGCCGATCCCGCTTACCGCTAAGCTGAAAGTTGCCGCCGCGCCGCGGTCGGCCCGCGCCCGTCACGTTCCCTATCAGCTCTTGGAAACCGAGGATTCCTGTATTCCGATGCAGACTGCGTTTATCCGCAACATTGCGATCATCGCTCATGTGGACCACGGCAAAACCACACTGGTTGACGCCATGTTCCGGCAGAGCGGGGTCTACGGCGAACGCGAGGATATCGCCGACCGAGCGCTTGACTCCGGCGAGTTGGAGCGCGAACGCGGTATCACCATCTTGGCCAAGACAACCGGCGTGCGCTATGGCGGCCACAAGATCAACATCGTCGACACCCCGGGACACGCCGACTTCGGCGGCGAAGTGGAGCGAGCGCTGAAGATTGTCGACGGAGTGATGCTGCTGGTGGACGCCAGCGAAGGCCCGCTGCCGCAGACGCGCTACGTCCTCATGAAGGCGCTCGAAGCGCATCTGACGCCAATCGTGGTGATCAACAAGATTGACCGCCAGGACGCCAGGATTCAAGAGGTCGTCGACGAAGTGTACGACCTCTTCATCGACCTCGACGCCGACGGTGATCAACTGGAGTTCCCGGTGCTCTACGCCGTCGCCCGTGACGGTGTCGCCAAACTCGACCCCGACGACTCGTCAGAAGACTTGGGGCCGCTTTTCGAGACGATCATCAAGAGCGTGCCCGCGCCGACCGGGGACCCCGACGCCGTATTGCAGCTGCTCGTGGCGAATCTCGATTACAACGAGTACCTGGGCCGCATGGCGATCGGCCGTGTATTTGCGGGAACCCTGAGGCAAGGCGACGAGGCTTCGATCTGTAAACTCGACGGCTCGATTGATCAGACCCGCATCACCAAGATGTATTCGTTCGAGGGATTGAAGCGCATCGAGGAATCGGAGGCTTTACCGGGCGATATCGTCGCCATCGCCGGCGTCGAGGGCATCACGATCGGCGAGACGGTCAGTGACGCCGAGAACCCCCGGCCGCTGCCGAAAATCCAGATTGACGAGCCGACGATCGCCATGACCTTCGCCGTGAACACGTCGCCCTTCGCCGGGCGCGAGGGCAAGTACGTCACGTCGCGCAACCTTCGCGACCGGCTCGATCGCGAATTGCTGACCAATGTCTCGATTCAGGTCGAGGCGGGCGACGGTCCGGAGTCGTTTCGGATCTCGGGGCGGGGTGAGCTGCAACTGGCGATCTTGGTCGAAACGATGCGTCGCGAGGGCTTCGAATTGATGGTCGGCAAGCCGGAGATCCTGACCAAGAAGATCGACGGCAAGGTGCACGAACCCTTGGAGCACCTGACGGTCGATTGTCCCGAGGAGTTCGTCGGCGTCGTGATGGAGACGATGGGGTCGCGCAAGGGCAAGACTTCGAAGATGGTCAACCATGGCTCGGGCCGGGTGCGGATCGAGTACGAGATTCCATCACGGGGATTGATCGGGCTGCGCAGCCAGGTACTGACCGACACCAAGGGCACGGCGATCTTGAATTCGCTCTTCGCCGGGTACGTCCCCTGGCGGGGAGATATCCCGATGCGGCCGACGGGGGCGCTGATTTCCGACCGTGCCGGCAGGACGACCGGCTACGCGATTTTCAATCTGCAAGAGCGCGGCGAGATGTTTGTCCGCCCCGGCCTGGAGGTCTACGAAGGCATGATCGTGGGCGAGAACGCTCGCGACGCCGATCTGAACATTAATATCGTCCGCGAAAAGAAACTGACAAACATGCGCTCATCCAATGCCGAGGAAGGGATTCGGCTGGTTCCGCCGCACCTGATGAACCTGGATCAAGCGATCGAGTTCGTCCGCGACGACGAATGGGTCGAAGTGACGCCGGCGGCGATCCGATTACGAAAAAAAGTGCTCTCGGCAAGTTTCCGCAAATAGGGGCGGACCGGCGCCCCGTCACCGATCTCCCCCACAAGTTCAGTCTTGAGAGGGAACGACAATATCTCCTTTGGTGGTTTCCACTATCGCGAACAATTCCTCCTGCTCCGCGTCCGGCACGTTAAACGCATCCAAGGTAGCCTTGAAATCGGCCCCCATCGCCTGCCACTGCTGCTCTGTGATGTTTAAGTGCGCATGCGAGTCTTTCATCGAGCGGCCTGAGTACTTGCACGGCCCGCCGGTGGCCTGACATACAAGCTCGGTTACACGGTATTTCAGACCCGCCTTCGGCACGCTGTCCCTTGCTTTAGCGATGGCCGGATTGGCGTTGAGGGTGTCATTGATCAAGAGACGCTCGATGAAATCATCCACCACGGCGGCGATATTATAGACGCCGCCTAACCGCTCATAGAGCGCCGGCTCCGTCGTTTCCTCGGCGACCGCCGACTCTTCAGCCGGCGGCGAAGGTGCCGCCATTTCCCCCTCTTCCCCACAACCACTCAAACTTACCGCTACCGGCAAGAGCACGATCAACACGATTCCCAACAGTGTTCCGCTAAACCTCTCTCCCGTCATGAAACAATCCTCCTCCGTCGGTCTCCCCAAGACTACCAAAATGTATTCGGCACAGTCAGACTACACCGACACGAGAAGCCACCGCGGCGTTCCAATCCCTGCTCAAGGCGGCGTCTCCGCGTTGTGGGACGAAGGCAAGGCTACATTCCTGTCGCCGCTTCGTGGCTCAAGAGATTTGTAACCTCGTCGTCTTGAACGTAATACAGTCGCCGACTTCCCGGTATACGATGTCCGTCAAAGCGCGTACTCCTTCAGCACTTTGGGGTCGACCTCGACGCCCAGGCCGGGGCCTTCGGGGATCGTGTAGACGCCGTCTTCGATCTCGAGCGCGGGCGTGTAGATCGACGTTTCGAGGTCGCAATAGAGCTTTTCGATCCAGCGTGCCTGCCTGGTATGCGCGATCAGATGAAGGGTGGCCACGAACCCGGGCCCAAAGTAGGGCGAATGGGGGGCCAACTCGACGTTCGCGGTCTCGGCCAGCGCGGCAACCTTGAGAAACTCGCTGACGCCGCCGGCCTTCACCACGCTCGGCTGCGGGTATCGCACGGCGCGTTCGTCGATCATGTGACGAAATTGATGCGCCGTGCAGGCGTTCTCGCCCGCGGCCAGGGGCACGGCTGAGTCCTCCATGACCTTCGCCAGGCCGCGAAAGTCTTCCGGCGGCCAGACCGGTTCCTCCAACCAGTGAAGGTCGTATTCGTCCATCGCGACGGCCATCTCGACCGCTTGGTGCGGCTGCCATTCGCAATTGACGTCGACGGTCAGAAAGGGCTCGTCGCCCATGGCTTCCCGGCCCCGCTGGATGCTCTCGATGTCGATCTGGTGGAGTTTGAGCATCTCATAACCCTCGCCGGAGGCTTTTTCCGCATCGGCGGCCATTTGATCGCGGTCGCTGTAGCGCACCAAACTGGCATACGCCTTCACTTCGCGACTTTCGGCCCCCCCCAATAGTTGATAGAGCGGTACTCCCGCCCGCTTGCCCGCCAAATCCCACAAGGCAATGTCGACGCCGCTGATGGCGAAGGTCGTCACGCCATAGCGTCCGAACAGATGCGTGCGATGGAACATCTTGCGGGCCAAGCCGACGATGTCCGAGGAATCTTCGCCGACGAGAAGCGGCCGCAGTACTTCGTTGACGACTTCGGCGACGGCGCGAGGGACCCCGTGGCCATAGGCTTCCCCGCAGCCGGTGAGACCTTCGTCGGTTTCGATCTCCACCACGACATGGCTGAACGTTCCCCAGACCCAGGGAATTTTCGGGTCACTGAGCGGGACGGCGATCGGTGTGGCGCGAACGGCGGTGATTTTCATGGGAACTGTATTGTAGCCGGGGAGGCTGGGGGGTGCGGCGAGAGCGTGCGCGACATCAATCGGGGAGAATCGGCGACGCGGAAGCGAGCGCTTCCCGGCTCCAGGCGACCAGCCTCTCATCCCATCTCTGAATCCGCGTTATGAATGGGCGGGCTGCCCTACCCCACACAGTTCCTTGAATAGGTCGATCGCGCTGGAAGCGTCGGCGCCGTAGCCGTCGGCTCCGACTTCATCGGCGAACATGTCGCTCACCGGCGCGCCGCCCACGCACAGCTTGACGTGGTCGAGCCCCTCCTGCTTGAAGGCATCGACGACAACTTTCATGTAGGGCATCGTGGTGGTCAACAGCGCGCTCATGCCGACGACATCGGCGTTGTGTTCACGAGCCGCGGCGATGAATTTGTCCGCCGTTTGATCCACCCCGAGGTCGACCATCTTGAAACCGGCGCCCTCGCCCATCATGCAGACGAGGTTCTTGCCGATGTCGTGCAGATCACCCTTCACCGTGCCCATGACGATCGTCCCGGCGGTGGCGCCGGCGCCGGACTTGATTAAGAGCGGCTTGAGCACCGCCATGCCGGCTTTCATGGCACGGGCGGCGACGAGCACCTGGGGAACGTAGAGGCGGTTGTATTTGAAGTCTTCGCCGACGACGCTCATGCCGGCGATCAGGCCGTCTTGCAAGACCTCGTCGACGTCGCGCCCTTCGGCCAGCGCTTGCTCGGTCATTTCCTTGACCGTGGGCGCTTTCCCCTCGTAGAGGAGCTGATTCATCAGAGGGTAGTCGGGCATGGCGTAGTGAAGCGTGGAGAAGGCGACCGAATCCGCGCGGGTTCCGCGTCAAGGGCGAGAACCGATGGACCACGGGAGTTGGAGGGTCAAGCGGAGCGGAACTTCGTCAAGTTCCATGATGGCACAAAGCTTGTGGCCGGACGATTTTCACGCCGCCGCGCGCGGCCCGCACGGCGTTTTTCGCTAGCGCACGCTGACGCCGGCGGCCGTGGGGAAGTCTTTGGGGACCTGTTGCGTGACGTTGCCGGTAACGACCCACTCGGCGCCGCGCTGTAGAGTCGTGATGAATCCCACGCAGCGCTGCGAAATAATGGCGTGGCCCAGAGCCGTGTGGAAGATGCGGCCCTTCCCATAGGTGATCGTCATCATCAGCGGCTCGTGCTCGCCGGTGCCCTTCGTATCCTTCGTCGAAAATGCGGTGGCCAGCACGGTGACGTTCTTGGCGGGGCCGCGCAGCCGGTCATAGAGCTCGTCGTCGGAGTGCATCCACTTCGCCGGCAGGCCGCGTGTAATCGGGTGGTCGGGTTCGCGAATGTCCAAGGCGAATTCATGACGGATGCCGTGGCTGCCGCCGACGCCGGGTGTGTTGTCGTGAACAAACTTTCCGTCCCGCAGCCGGATGTAGGGACCCCACTTTTCGTTGCGTTCGCCCCAGCCGCCGATGCCGATCATTTCGTTATAGGCGGGCCATTCCGGGAAGGCGTTGTTCGCGGAGTGAACGGATACGTAGGCGCCGCCTTCGCCCACGTATTTCTCGAACGCCGCTTTCGCTTCCGCGCCCCAGGGAGCACCGTTGTAGTTCGACACGACGACATCGTATTTCGCGAAGTCGGGCCGGTAGCCGCTTAGGTCGCTTCCCTCGGCGGGCGTCGTCGCCACCTCGACCGCGAACAGCCCGGTTTCTTCGAGGTAGGTCTTGATCATTTGCGTGGTCTTCGGCCAGATCTTGTGGTTGCTTTGTCCGTCGACGATCAGGGCCTTGTATTTCGGCGCGGCGGAGACCGTGACCGGCAACGATGCAAGCAGGGCCGCGGCCAGGGAGAGGCGGGCAAGGCGGGCTGATAACGTCATATTCCAACTCCGGGGGTAAGATTTCCTCCAATATCCTAGCGCGCGGCGCGTGCGGCTGCGCGGGTCGGGCCCATTGGCTCCCGACTTTGCCCCGAGTGCGCCGGGGAAACCGCCGCCCTCTCGCCGGGACCGACTTGACGCCACGATTACCATGAAAAAGAGAAGACGTTTCCGGGAAATCATGGGGGATAAATGAGAGCCATTACTTGGGTCGACCCGTTGCAGGAAGTGGATCCCGTGTTGCGGGCCAAGGCCCAGACGCGGCTCGACAATCTGGGGTTGGCTAAGGACGTTGATACCTTGGCGGACCAGCTGCGGGATTTGTTCGAGGTTCGCGCGCCGACACTCGAGCAACGGACAACACCGCAAGATCTCGCCCTTCTGATTCAATCGATCCGCAAAGGGGTCGCCGACAACAGGAGACTGGCAAAGTTTATCGAGATCGCCAATCACCTCTCGACTCTGATCTGAGCCCTCCAGGAAGCATTACGAATGCCATGCGGCAAACAAGCATCATTCTTTTCGCGGCAGCAGCGTTATGGTTGACCGGCTGCGGCGGCATACTTCTCGACGTCGAGCAAGCGATGCGGCAGCAGGCCGCGGAGCTCGAACAGATTCGAAAAGCGCATCGTGCCGGGGTCGATGTGCTGTTCGCGCAGATTCGGCAATTGCAGCTTTTCATCTTGGCCGAAAAGGAGCGGGCGCTCCGGGGTAAGTACGCCCGCGGTCCCCAGGCCGTGCGTGTGGGCGATCGAGGAACAGCGTTGATCTACTCCGACCCGAAAACGCAGAGACGCAACCCGCCCTCGGGCGACCCGGATGTCGATCTCATTGCGCTGTCGACGAATCAGATCATCACCGACTGGTTTGGCGCCGAACGGGTGCGGACCGCCGAAGAGCTGGCCGGGGCGAAAGAGGAGTTCCTGCGCCTGGAAAACCACATCGAGATCACCGAGCAGATCAATCAAGCGGTGCTGGAATACGTCGAATCGTTGGCCGAGTTGAAGGGCAAACGGAACGAGCTGGGCAAAATGCTGCTGACCAAGCTCAACACAATTCCGGGAGCGCCCACCATTGCCAAAGGGCTGCTCAAGATCCTACCTTCCCAAACAGCGGAGTTGGAGCGGAAGCTGCCGAAGCTTCGTTGATGCGGCACCCCCCCGATTCTTCTCCCGGCGTGTTCGATTGAAACGTCGCTGGTCAGCGCCCTCGATCTGGAGGGGAAAGATCGATCAGGCACGGTTCATTATGATGGTTGATCCGCGGCCGACTTTGGGTAGCGGACATCGGCCCCCGCGGCGTTTGGGTCATTGTAACCGCGAACGAAAGGAGGTTGAGGCTGTGCGAAGATAGGGGCATGTCTGATCAGGCCGTCATCGCCGCTTTTGCCCTGGCTTTAGCGTCTTTGCGGCGATTGTTGGAGCTGCTTGGCTCATCGCCTACAAATTGGGTTCGCTGGCAACTTTGATTTCCGAGCGCACAGCCGATCTGGAAAACATGCCTACACGAGAAGAGATGACGGACAGCACGAAGCACCTTGCCACCGGTGAACAGGTAGCTCGGTTGGAAGCTCGCCTGGAAACGACCTCGACGAGAGAACAGGTTGGCCGCTTGGAAACAACTGTGGAGAGCCTTCGAGAAGACATGAAACACCTTAGGTATGCCATCGAGAACAAGCGGATGCGAGCAGCCGGCGAAGACGAGTAGGTACTGCCGTTTTCGTTCAGAAGAGCACAAACAGGCCAGGACCGGGCACTACGGAGGAGGTCATCGGATCTGCTCTTTTTTTGGACAATAAATCCCTGCAATCTCGTCTGCTTACGACGATCCTTGCTTAGGCTTCGCGGAATCATCGAGCCTCCCCCAACCCCCGTCATGGCGAATACTCCCTCGAATATCCCTCCGCGCCTTCGACCGGCGCGCTCGACCCTACTGTTGACGATGGCGGCCGCGGCGGCCTTGACCGCTCGAGCCGACCTGCTCACGCTGACCAACGGCGACCGCATTAGCGGGCCGGTGGAAAGTCTCAGCGCCGGCAAGCTGAGTTTCAAGACCGAGTGGGCGGGCTCGATTCAGATATCTTGGGACGCCGTTACCTCTCTCGAATCGGACGAAACCTTCGAGGTCAAGACCAAAGAGGGCGACGTCTACTCAGGTTCGCTGCGCAAGACCGAGTCGTCGCTGAGCGTCCGCGCCGATGAGGCGACGAAGACGCTCGATGCGCCTGACATCGCGAGTATCTCTCCGCCGGGGCAACCGGAACCCGGGTTTTGGGAGAAAATCGAGGGCGGCGTCGACTTCGGCTACAGTCTGGCACGCGGCAATTCCCATACCACACAATCTTCTTTCAGCACCAACGCGGACTACGAGCGGCCGAAATATGGGGTGCAAGGCAAGATTGTGTCGATTCTCAGTGAGCCGGAAGAGGGTCCGGGCACGAGCCGCCACACCTTGGACAGCCGCTATGACCGCTTCTTGAGCAAGCGATCGTTTCTTTTCATGTTGGGCGGGCTCGAGCGCAACGAGCAACAACTTCTTAATCTGCGCACCAAGATCGGCGGCGGGTTCGGCCGCAAAGTCATCACGACCGACAAGACGACGCTTTCGTTGCTTGGCGGCGTCGACTTCGCGAATGAAAGATTTCGGCCCGGGGACGGCATCGCTCCCCTCACGACGAACAATGGCGAGGCGCTGGCGGCTTTTGATTTCAAGACGACGAAGTTGGCCGGCATTGAATTCACCCTTCGCGTGGCGTTACATCCTACTCTCACCGACGGGGACCGTTACCGTATTGAAGCCGACAGCGGTTTCCGGATTCCCATCGCCAACAGGTTTACGTGGGGGCTGAGTCTCTACGATCGCTTTGATTCGCAACCTCCCGTGCCGGTGCAACGGAATGACTACGGGCTGCTCAGCACGCTCGGGTTTAGGTTCTGAGGTTTCAATTGTGCGCACGGTGTCCGCCGGGTTCGTCTTGCTTGACGGCGTGGCGGGTTCAGGTTGATGGCATGGACAGCCCGGCTGTCGTGAACTTCAATCGAGTGCCGGTGTGGCGCCGCGGTGGAAAAGGGTGAAGACCCGCAGAATCCCCGCCACGCCGGTGGCGATGGCGCCGAGAATCGGAAGCCAGGATTCGAGAATCTCTTGCTGCGTCGCCCCGAGGAACACAACGACCGTCACTAAGACAACAATCAGCGCGCTTCGCCAAGCGGCCCAGCCTTGTGCCGCGTGTTCCTGTTCCCACTTCGTGAAATCTTGTTCCTCTTCCTTTACGTCGAGGACGAATCGGCGGAAGGTTTCGTTGAGTAACGTCAAGCGCGGACGGCGATCGATCAAACCCTTTTTCATAAGATGCCGCACGACACGCTCTTCCTTGCGGTTAAGGACTCCTTCTTCGGCAAGCTGGATCAGTATCCGCTTTTCGGCTTTCGAGCACGCCGACCACAACGAGCGGCAGTAGGCCTCGCAGTGGTCATAGATTTGATCGGCGAGTGCTTTCGTCGACGGCAGTTCAGCTTGGGCAGGGTCGATATTCGAAACAACTTCCTTGGCCGCCCGGCGCAGCGGCGCCGTCCACCGGCACTCGTTGCTGAGGAAGTTGCAGATCTTGTCCACAGTTCCGGCCTTCTTCTTCGCCTCTTGGCTTTCGTCCGCCGGTTTGCGGTGCGGAGAAAGAGTCTTCAGCTCCTCTTCCAGACTCACCTTCGTCCAGTCCTCGAAATCGTCGGCGCGGAGACGTCGAAGGAGCTGAGCACGTTGGCCCAGCGGTCCAGATCAAGGTTCGGCTCTTCGCCATTCTTGACAGGCTTCCCGGAGCCGCCTGTCGTGAGATAGAAAATTGGCTCGATGGTCGAGACGACTATGACACCGGGATTGGTTACTTTTGCGTCCTTGGGTCGGCGGTAGACCAAGTCTTCGAGCATCCGCAATTTCTTCTGATTCCAGGTCGCGTCGTCCATCTGGTATTCAAGCTGATCGATCGCGACGGCCTTGTCCGGCGGTAGATCTTCCAAGCTGCCGTCGGTCGACGTCAGTTCCACCGGGTAGACGTCGTCACGCCCGGTCAACGCGTCGGTTTTGCCCGAGCGAGGGTGGCCCAAGATAAAGAGGTTGCCGCGAAGCCCTTCCGCGGAATCCAAATCCGCCTTGCGGCGCTTTGGCGACGGCAGGTCGATCAAGAAAACCATCCGGGCAATAAAGCGCACACCCCAATGAAGGGTGTAGAGCAATAAGAGCCAGGCGAGCAAGCCGGCCAATTCAGACCAACCGAACCCGAGCGCCATCGACGCGGCCGGCGAACGGAGTTCGACACTTCCGTCGGCGGCTAACGTATGAATCCAACGCCGGCCCTGCTTATCCCGCACCATGCGCACCGACGAAGGGGGCGTCAGCAGCGGCCAAGTGTGACCGGCGAAGTCGTCATAGAGAGGCCGAGCCGGTTGAAACCGTCCTCGCAGATCCTTGTCCCCCCAACTGTCCGCCGAGGATAGCCCCGCGAAGTCCTCGTTGCTGGGGTTGAATGTCACGCAGGGCGACCAGACACCGCAGGGTTTCGCCGAGCCCGTTGTGTCGAAGGCGGCGTAGACGTCGAGCTCTTCGTCGTAAAGGCGACGGTTGAGAAAATCCAACCGCGCCGTCCCCCCGTCTGGCAAAAGCGAGTGGTAATCTTTCCGCACGCGTGCCGAGCGCGACTGAAGGTCTTCCGCCATTACTTGTTGAGAGTGCATCTGCCACAGATGGCGCTCCAACCGGTAGCCGAACTTAAAGAAGGCGATGCTGGGCAACACGGCCAACACAACAATGGAGACCGTTAAGCGAACCATGTAGGGTTTCAGATTCTCGGCGGGAAAGAGTTTTTTCACATGATCGTCCGCTGTGGTGTCTTGCAAGAGAAACGCCGCCAACAACAATTCCAAGCAAAGGACGAGGTGCGGCTCGGACCAGCCGGCAAACAGCAACGGGATCAGCAGCAATGCGGGCGCTCGCCGGAAAAGAGCCCACCGGGTCCGGTCCGTTGGCGACTTCCCCTCAAACCAATCCGCCAACAAGCCGGAGAGAAAAGAGTAGAGCGGGATCAGCACGGCTCCGACCACCAGCGTTAGACCGGTGGAGATCGCGATCCAAATCAAGAAAACAACCGCAGTCGCCGTGTAGAAAGCCCACAACCGCCGATAGATTCCGATCGTCTTCTTGTCGGGCCACAGCACCGAGAGGGCCTTTCCGGGGTCCAAGAACCACAGAAGGCCGCCCAACAGACCCGCGAAAACCCACCAAACCGCCAACAACAAGATCAGCAAGTAGAGCCCGAACAACACGGCGGTCAGCGTGAGCACTTCGAGGTTCAAGGTGCGTAACGGCTTCATGGGGTGAAAGACGAGCAGGCTCCAACCCAGCCCCTCCAAGTCTTTGAGCGGCCGTGCGTGAACCCGGTGGTCCTTGCCGAAGTAGCGGATCCTCATCGTGTGCGCGATGCGGCCTTGGACCGCCGAACGCAGCTCGCGTTCCTCATCCGCCTCAATGAAAAAGTTTTCGGTGAGAATGCGCTTCCTGTCGGAATGCAATAGGACGTTGCCTTCTCGGTCCACGATGGCGAAGCCGTAACCGCGAGGCAGCACGGGGGCGGTCACCGACAGAGGCTGAAAGACGCCGGCGACCATTTGCAGCGGCGGGGCCTTCAGGCCGGAGCAGTTGCCCCGCCGGACGCCGGTCGAGATCACGACCTCGTTGGCTCCGGTCGTCCACGAAAACAGTGACTCGAGCCAAATACGGCCGACGCCGCCGTCTTTGCCCCGTAGACGAGGGAGTTCACGGATCGACCGATCGTGATCTTTCACGCGCTGGAAATATTCCCGCCCGCCGACGGGAATGAACGTTGTCGGTTCTCCCCGGACCGACCACTTCATGCGCTGATCGCCGTCGGTGTCGGCCCAGATGATCAAGCTGATATAGGGGTACGTATCGGTGTCGACCTCATCCGTTTTCAAGATCCCGCCCAGAGACCGCTTGTCGTCGCAAGCGTCTGCCGGCGTATCGGGAAGGGTGCTGTCGTATTCGACAAGTTGCCGGTGGGCCCTTGTAACTTCGTCGGTGAAATTGCTCTCCATCCGGTCGGCCAATTGGACGAGGCTTTCGTCCACCTCGTCAACCAAACGATTGTAGTAGTAGACATCGAGGATGCAGACGCTGACGGCGGCCGCGCCGAGCAGGACGGCGACGAGCAGTTTCGGCCCTTCCCAGCGCGGGAGCCGCTCGGTCGGCGCGAGAAAACGCAGCTTGAGGAATGGGGCCAAGAACGTCAGGATGGCCAGAATGAACACAAACCAGATCACGACCGAGTAGGAGATCGCTTGGGCCTCCCCCTCAAGCTGGGCCTTGGCGACCAACCCGCAGACGATCCACCGCTGCCGGGGGTCGGAATCCGCTCGAGCGGTCGAGGTCTTTCCTCGGCCGGTTGGCTCGATGCCGCCCGCTGGCGCGGAGTCAGGGGGCTCACGCGTTGCGACCGCAATATCGACGGGCTGAACGAAGGCCGAATAGTCGACGTCGCCCAGGGTCAAATTGGTGACACCGGTCGCGGCGGTCAGGTTGTCCTTGGTCAACGCGGCGATTTGAGTCACCCGCAGCTCGGGATGTTCCGACTGGTAGAGTACCGTGCCGCCGCCGTCGAGCAGCAGAATGCTCTCGAATTCCCCATGTCCCCGGAATTGATCGCCGAACTGCCGGAGGCTTGTCTTGGCGTGGAGTAAGAGGGCTTTGCCCCTCGGCCTGTCTTCAGCCTCGGCGAGGAAGTAGACCTCGAAACCCGCTCCGTCACGAACCAACGTCATGTCCTCACGAAGAAAAGTCGCGTCTTCGGGCTTGACGTAGGAGAGGCCGGGCACGCGGTCTTCGATGTACGGTTTGACGAGACACTCTCGCAAAGGCTCGGGGGCCTCAGCGCGCGGTTTGTCGGCCGATATCGGGGTCAGTTCGCAGGATGGCTCGTTCGGCCCGGCCCCGACGCTGTTCGCCGACAATACTCTGCCCACATAGTCAGCGCGATTTTGCAGGACGCGCTGATAGGAACGCATCTGTTCGCTGATTTGGCGCGAGACGACCGCCAGGTCTCTGACATTGCGGTGGGTGTAGTAGCTCTTTTGGTGCTCGACGTAGAAGAAGAAGTAGAGCGCAAACGGAATCAGCAGCAGAAAAAACGCCGCCAAGGGCAGGTAAAGGCGCTTCAGCCCGGCTAGGGGGAACTTCATAGGGGGACTTCAGGCCGAAAGGATCGAGCCGCACCGACGCTAGCTATTATTACGGAAATTGGTTTTAAGTCAAGCGTTTTCTCTATATTTTCGCCGTGCTTGGCCGCCTTGCGTGATTCGCGCGAACTCCCGAGAGCGTCAAGAGACAGTTGCCGCGGCTCGCGTCAACGCCGTGTATGCTCCCGCCCTGCACCTCTTCATTGACGCCGCAATCGTCGAGGAGTACAATTCCGGCTATGCGGTTATTCACCTCTCTCCTCGTGATTTCGCTCTCCGTCGCCGGAATCGCTTTCGGCGAATCGGGAACCAAACGCTACCTCTACATGAGCACGCCCGACGGCGCGCAGAAGCTGGGCCGTTCTCCTCACAACGGCATTCTTGTCTTCGACATCGACGACGGGCACAAACTCGTCAGACGTATCGACGTTCCGATCTTCAAGGAAGGGCTTCGCGGTTTTGCCGGAAGCCTCAAGACCCACAGCGCCTATTACTCGACGACCAACCATCGGCTCGGTGCCTTCGACCTCGAAACCGAAAAGGTTGTCTGGGAAAAGACCTACGACGCCGGCTGCGACCGATCGTCGATCACGATGGACGGCAAGAAGATCTACGTCCCGACCGGCTGGTGGTACTCGGGCGCCGACAGCGGCATGCTCATCGTCAACGGCGAAAACGGCGACTTGATACGCCGCATCAACGTCGGCCCGCAAGCTCACAACAGCATCGTCAGCCTCGACGGGAAGAGAGTGTATCTCGGAACGAGAACCATGCTGACGGTCTTTGATACGGCGACCGATCGCATCATTCGTCAGATCAAGGATGTCGGCGAGAGCGGGATCTTCCCGTACACGATCAACAGCAAGCAAACGATTGCTTACGTGTGCCTCGGCAAGACGGTCGGCTTCGACATCGTGGATCTCGAAAAGGGCAAAGTCCTCGACCGCGTCCTGGCCGGCGACAAACCCATTCCCCACCGCACCCACGGCGCGGCGCTCACGCCCGATGAAACCGAGCTGTGGATCAGCGACCAAGAGGGCCGCAAGCTCTTCATCTACGACGCCACGCAAATGCCGCCCACGCCGAAGGGTCACGTCGAGTTGTCACAAGGCGGGCACGGCTGGGTGACCTTCAGCTTGGACGGCCGCTACGCCTGGTCGCACACGCCCGACGTTTTCGACGCCAAGACGAAGAAGTTGGTCGCCACGCTGAGGGATGAGGACGGCACGCCGGTTAGCGGGTCGAAGTATTTCGAAGTCCACTTCCGTGACGGCAAGGTGGTGGAGATGGGTAATGAGTTCGGGCTGGGGCGTAAATAGATCGCTCAAATGGCGACCGGCGGTCTTGCCGCCGGCAACGCCGATTTCGAAAGCGCCCGTAGGCTTACCCAAATACCGCGCTCCACGCATTCGGAGTTGTAAAGCTTAAGAGACCATTCCGCGCGGCCGATTCGTACTATAGACGCGCAGCCGTAGCCGTAGCATGATGGTCATGTGGACGCAGCCTCGCGCCGGAGGAGCAAGACAATGTTGGACTTCGGTCGTTCGCAATCGCCGCGGTGGCCTTCAAGGACCGCCGTTTTCGCGGCGCTGGCCCTGACTTTCGCGGCAAGCCCTTTCCTGTTCGCCGACGAGGACACCGACGCGCCCCACCAGGGGAAACCGCCGCTGCATGTCCAAGAGACGATGCGCGCTTTCGAGGACGATCATCTCGCGGCGGAGAACCTGGCGGCCCAGAGCATCACGTCCTGTACGGGCGGTTTCGCCGGAGCCTACCCTTGCAGCAATGTGGACTTGATGGCTTTCCTGCCCTTGAACCAAATCGGCGGTGGTTTTGGCAATGACATCTGGGGCTGGACCGATCCGCAGACCGGCAAAGAATACGCCATCATGGGCCGCACGAACGGGACGTCGTTCGTCGACATCAGCGACCCGCTCAATCCGATTTACCTCGGCAATCTCGCACTCCACGGCAGCACTTCGACATCAGCTTGGCGCGATATCAAGGTTTACGCCAACCACGCGTTCGTTGTCAGCGAAGCCAACAACAGCGGAATGCAGGTGTTCGATCTGACGCTGCTGCGCAACGTCGTATCGCCGCCCGTCACGTTTACCGAAACCGCCTGGTACAGCGGGTTTCTGCGGGCGCACAATATCGTGATCAACGAAGACAGCGGTTTCGCCTACGGCGTGGGGACGAACAACTGTTCGGGCGGCCTCCACATGGTGAACATCAGCACCCCGACCGCCCCGGTTTCGGCGGGCTGTTTCAGCGGCGACGGATATACCCACGACGCCCAATGCGTGAGCTATCAGGGACCCGACCCCGACTACCAAGGTGCCGAGATCTGCTTCAACTCGAATACCGACACGCTCGCGATCGTGGACGTGACGAACAAGAGCGCCCCCAATCAATTGTCGAGAAACAGTTACACCGGCTCAAGCTATACCCATCAAGGTTGGCTCACAGAGGACCACGTCTATTTTCTGATGGGCGACGAATTGGACGAGTCGGACTTAGGCCACAACACCAAGACCTATGTCTGGGACGTGTCCGACCTCGATGCTCCGACGATTGTCGGCGTGTTTACGGCTTCGACGCCGGCGATTGACCACAACCAGTACGTCAAGGGCGGCCACACATATCAATCGAACTACCGAGCAGGGTTACGCATTCTCGATCTCGCCGATATCGCCAACGGCAACTTGAGCGAGGTGGGTTTCTTCGATATCTATCCCAACAGTGACTCCGCCTCTTTCAACGGAACCTGGAGCAATTTCCCCTACTATGACAGCGGCGTGGTCGTGATCAGCGGGCGCGAGCAGGGCCTGTTTATCGTGAAGCCCACGTTCGGAGGCACCTCGACTCCTCCGACGGTCTCGATCTTCAACCCGGCGAACAGCGATACGGTGGCGGGCGATGTCACCGTGCAAATCAGCGCTTCCGACGCGGAAGATCCGGACGACTCGCTGGACGTCGATTGGAACATTGACGGCGGGACTTGGCAGCAAGCCGCCTACACCATCGGAACGGGTTACTACGAAGGCACGTGGGACACGGCATCAAGCCCCAACGGCCCGACGACGGTAAACGCCCGTGCTACCGACAGCGATCCGCAAGCGGTCTTTGCCGGCGTCGATGTCGATGTCTTCAACACCTTGCGGAAATTCCATATCGACAGCATCAGCGTGACGGCCGTTCCGGTCAAGGGACCCAGAAACAAGGGGGTCGCGACTGTCACGATCGTCGACGAGGGCTCGTCGGCGGTGGGCGGCGTGGCCGCGGACGGCAGCTTTACCGGCGACTGGAGCGGCAGCCGCTCCGCCGTAACCGACTCGAACGGCCAAGCCGTGTTCGAGACTCCTCCGGTCAAGCACGGCGCCAACTGGACATTCTGCGTTGATAGCGCCGTCTTGAGCGGCTGGGACTTCGACGCCGCGGCGGTGCCGAGTTGTGGCGACACGGGGGGTTCGACAACCTTTGGAGCTGTCGGCGGCCGAGTAACCGACAGCAGCACTTCCCTGGCGATTTCGGGGGCCGGCGTGTCGGCCGATACCGGGGAATCGACGAGCACCGACGGCTTGGGCGATTACACGCTTGCCACGGTTCCGACCGGCACTCGGACGGTTACCGTGACGGCCTCGGGCTACGCTTCCAAGCAGGACTCGACGAGCGTCGCCGACGGCGCGACGGCGATTCTCGACCTTGCGCTCGATCCCGGGTCCTCGGGCGGCACCGGGACCGTCAAAGGTACGGTCACCGACAACAACGGCGCCCGACTCGCCGATGTATTGGTTTCCACCGATACCGGTCAATCCGCCGTGACCAACCGGGGCGGCAAGTACAACCTTCAAAACGTCCCCGAGGGCGAGCGCACCGTGACCGCCTCGAAAACGGGATTCACGCCCGAAGTTGTCGTGGCCACCGTCAGCGCCGGTTCGACTACCCCGTTGAACTTCTCGCTCGCGCCGTAGTAGGCCCAAGACAGTCCCGGGCCGGTTGCCTTGCGGTCGTGCGCCGTGCGAAAAGCTGAGAGCTTGTCGAAACTGAAAAGCCGGGCGATGGGAACCGCGATACGAGCGTACTGCAACCGGGCGAGCGACTCGCGGGGGACCTCGCCGCGGCTCGGGAGGTTCAAAATCGAATCTAATTCGAAGTTTCAGGTCACCCCAGGTATCGGCGGCGCGGGCAACCTGTCGGCGCGTTCTTGCAGCTCGCGGGCGATAACCACGCGCTGGATCTCGGTCGTGCCGTCTACAATCTTCATCGCCGGCGCGGTGCGATACATTCGTTTCAGCGCGTAGGGCGCCAACAGGCCGGAACCGCCCAGCACCTGCATACATGTCGCGGTCGCTCTGACCGCCGCGTCGGGAGCGAATCGTTTGGCATGGGCGGCCGCCACACGACCCTCGGGCGTGCCCAACTTGCCGGCAACGCGGGGAGAGGCGGCGACGTTTCGATGCAGGATTCACACCAAATTTCGAGGGTGGTGCGGTTTGAAGCCTTTGAGTTGAACCTAAAGACCGGCGACGACATCAAGGTGACCGTCCAGTTCCCCGGCCACGGCCTCAAGAAGCTAATGATGAAGTTCGCCCGCCTCCAGCCGGCGTAGACCGTCGGCGCGCAGGTTTCGCCTCCCAAACCGATCCGCGCGCGTCAGCAAGCGGTATCCGACGAGGCAATTCAACCTGAAGGAAGGTGGCGGGAGCATGGCGCGCGGGCGCCGGCCACCCCGAAGCCCGTGCAAAAGTCGCGTCAGGTTCGCGGAGGGCCAGTGGGGCGGCTTTTCCAGTATCACAGCCGGCGGCGACCTCTGAGCCGCTTCATCGGATACCGCTTGCTGACGCGCGCGGCTCGGTTTGGACCGCGGCGCGGCGCATAAACGCTACAATCTGACGAAGGCTCCGTCGCCTAAACGAATTTACCGAAATCCTAAATAGATGATCGGTCACACCATTTCGCATTACAAAATCACCGAAAAACTCGGCGAAGGCGGGATGGGTGTGGTCTATAAAGCCGAGGACACCAAACTCGACCGCCCCGTCGCGCTGAAATTTCTGGCGCCGCATCTGTTGCGCGACGACGAGGCCCGCAAACGCTTCGAGCGCGAGGCCAAGGCCGCCGCGCGGCTCGATCACCCCAACATCTGCACCGTCTACGAAATCGACGAAGCCGAGGGGCGGACGTTTATCGTCATGGCCTTTCTCGAAGGCCGTCCGCTCGGCGCGAAGATCAAGGAAGGCCCACTCAAACTGCCCGAAGCTCTCTCCGTCGCGATGCAAATGGCCGAGGGACTCGAAGCCGCCCACGAAAAAGGCATCACTCACCGCGACATCAAGCCCGACAATTTGATGCTGATGGCGGGCTCACGTGGTCTCGTCAAAGTCATGGACTTCGGTCTGGCGCAACTTGCGGGCGGCTCGAAATTCACGCGCGAAGGCACCACGCTCGGCACGATGACCTACATGTCGCCCGAGCAAGCCGCGGGCGCGGAAACCGACAGCCGCACCGACATCTGGTCGCTCGGCGTCGTGCTGTATGAAATGGTCGCGGGGCAACCGCCCTTCCGAGGCGACTACGACCAAGTCGTTGTCTACTCGCTCATGAACGAAGACCCCGAGCCGCTGACGGCGGTTCGCACGGGCGTCCCCCGGGAGCTGGAGCGAATCGTCAACAAATGCTTGGCCAAGGAAGCGGGCGAGCGGTACCAGCGCGTGGACGAGTTGCTGGTCGATCTACGAGGTCTACAAAAAGAGCAACAAGCAGACGCCGCGACCCATGCGCGGCCGGCACATGCTCCGGGCCCCCCCCCGCCGGCCCATCGCACCTCGTGGTTGCTCGCCTGGGCGGCGGTGGTCATGGCCCTGGCCCTAGCGGCCGGGGCTTTCCTGGGACTTTTCGAGTCCGAAAAGCCGGTGGCGCAAGAGCCCCTACGCGCTGTCCCTTTTACGACCTACCCCGGTCGGGAAATCGATCCCGATTTCTCTCCCGACGGCGAGCAGGTGGTGTTTTCATGGGATGGCGAGAACCAGGACAGCCGGGACATCTACGTTAAGAGACTCGAATCCGATACGCCCGTGCGGCTGACGAGCCATGCGGCGTCGGATCGCAGTCCGGCCTGGTCGCCCGACGGGCGCTGGATTGCCTTCCAGCGGCGGGAGGACGGTCAGGGTTCCGTGTTACTCATCCCGTCGATTGGCGGCCCCGAACGCAAGCTGACTGACCTTGACAGTGCAGCCGAATTCGGAAGTAAGATGGCTTGGCTGCCCGACAGCACTGGCCTGATTGTCCCCGACGGCCGTCCCCTGTCCATCTTCGTGGTGTCGATTGAAACGGGTGAACGCCGGGAACTAGTCGCCGCCCCCGATGTCCGATTCTTGCGCCACAACGTGGTGCTGTCGCCCGACGGACAAACCCTTGCATTCACCGGCGGCGAGTTCTCGAACCGCCGGATGCAGCTTCTCGACCTTGGCGCCGACTTCGAGCCGATCGCGCCGCCGCGGATGATGGGAAGCGCGGGCTTGGGCCGGACTTCCCCGCTGGCTTGGTCTCCCGACGGGAGCAGTCTTATCGTAGGCACTGTTCGAGGTCTGACGGGGGAACTCGGCCGAGTGTCCATCGCGGACCCGGACCGGATCCAACCTCTCGCTTTCGCCGGCCCTGGGAGCTATTGGGCCGCCGTCTCGGCCCGCGCCAACCGACTCGTATTCGGCAGGAACCATCGGGATTGGAATCTTGGAGTACTCCGCAAGAGCGCCGCGGAACCGGAGCTTTGGGAAATCGGCTCCTTCCCCTCCTCGACTCGGCTCGAATCCGGGCCGCAATTCTCACCCGACGGCAAGCAGCTTGTGTTCGAATCCGACCGGAGTGGGAATCTGGGCATCTGGATTAGCCAAGCGGATGGGAGCGGCGCCAAGGAGCTTTGGGTGGTTGACGGGGTTGCCTCCGGAATGCCCCGTTGGTCGCCCGACGGCCGACGGGTCGCCTTTGACACCACCGCGGGAGGCAATTTCAATATCCAAGTGATTAGCAGCTCCGGCGGTTCGCCTTTGCCCGTGACGGATGACTCCACCAAAGAGCAAATTCCCAGTTGGTCGGTTGACGGCAACTGGGTCTATTTCAGCTCGAATCGCTCAGGGCGGCCCGAGATTTTCCGGATATCAGCAACCGGAGGTGAGCCGGAGCAAATTACCGAAGGCGGAGGGGTAATCCCGTTCGAATCTCCAGACGGCAGATTCGTGTATTTCCTCGAGCGCGGACTCAACTCTGCAGGGTCCTCGCCATTATGGAAAGTACCGACTGGCGGCGGCGAAAAGAGTCTGGTTTTGGAAAGGGTTTGGGCGCGCAACTATGCCCTGAGCCGGCGCGGAGTCTACTTCATCGAGCCCCCGTCCGAACAAAGTGAACCCTACGCGTTCAAGTTGCTCGACTCGGCAAGCGGCGACATCCAGACCCTCGCCATGCTCCCCCCCGGCGTGGTCCCGGGGCACTCCCTTACCGTTTCACCCGACGAGCAAACGATCGTCTACACCTACACCGCGGCCTCCGACACCGACTTGATGCTGGTCGAAAACTTCCGCTAGCGGCCGCCGCCCCCCAAACCGAGCCGCGACCGTGAGGGAGCGGTACCCGATGAGGCCGTTCAACACCCAGAAAGGCGGCGGACGCGCGGCGCCCGGCGGCGGAAAACCGGCTCCCCGCGACCTAAATTTTCTGTGGGACAGACTCCTAGGCCTGCGCACTTCCTCGAACGGCGGCGACGCTAACCCATCACACCGGGGATCGGCAGCGCCGGCAGCCCCTCGGCGCGTTTTTGCAGCTCGCGGGCGATGACCACGCGCTGGATCTCGGTCGTGCCGTCTACAATCTTCATCGCCGGCGCGGTGCGGTACAAGCGCTCGATCGAGTAGGGTGCCAGCAGCCCGGACCCGCCCAGGACCTGCATGCATGTGGCGGTCGCTCTGACCGCCGCGTCGGGAGCGAATCGTTTGGCATGGGCCGCCGCCACACGACCCTCGGGCGTGCCGAGCTTGCTCGCGGCCTCCTTGTAGAGCAGGCGGCTCGCCTCCAAATCGGTCGCCACGTCGGCCAGCATCCACTGGATGCCCTGAAAGTCCAACTCCGAGCGCCCGAACATACGACGGTCGCGGGCATAGCTGAGGGCGATGTCGAGCGCCGCCGAGATCAGCCCGCAGCATCCCGCCGCGATCGAAGTGCGCGCGAGATCGATAGCCGTCAGCGATCCGCTCAGCCCTCTGCCCGGAGGCAGGATCACATGATCCGCGGGCACCGTGACGTTTTCGAAGAACATGTCGGCGATGGGCAGAAACGGGGAGACCAACTTGTCGTACGGCTCGCCGAAACCGACCCCGGGCGTATCCTTGGGCACGGCCGTCATGGCGATGTCTTTGTAGCCCGCTTCGTCACTGGTTTTGACGACGACCAGATAGATATCCGCCTCGTCGGCCAGCGAAACCCAAGCCTTGCGGCCGTTGATTGTGTAGGAACCATCCGGGTTAATCTCGGCGCGAGTCAGCAGCCCGGCGGCGTCGGACCCCGATTGCGGCTCGGTGATGACAAACCCACCCAGCGACGCGCCGGAAATCAAACGAGGAGCCCAGGCGTCACGGAATGCCGGCTGTCCTAAATTACAAACGGCGAAGGAGACGGCATTCTGCATCGAGACCGTGAATCCGTATAGCGCCGCGCCCCGGCCCAGTTCCTCGTTGACTGGAATGCCTTCGGCGAAAGCTAACCCCTGTCCGCCATATTCGGGAGGGCAGTACAGCCCGAGCAAGCCGGCCTCGGCCGCCGCGGCCGTCGCCTCTCTGGGAAACTCCGTGCTTGATTCCCAGGCATCGATATTGGGAAGAATGACTTCCTCGGTGTGTTTCGCGGCGGCGCGACGGATGCTCTCTCGCGTATGGCTCATGAGTTCCTTTCCGACGGGCTCGTCGATGCCGAGAATACGTCTTAGGGCGCTCCCGCCGCCCTTTCAGGGCTCGTGCGGGTCGTGGTGGGTCACCCAGGGTTCCGCTTCGCTTCACCCTGGGCTATATTCCCGCCGCCGCTTCGCGGCTTAAGCGTTCGCGGATGTTACGAGCCGGCGTCGATGAGCGGAGCGATGGCACTCTTCAACTCGGCGTAGCTCATGTCGCCGGGATGATATAGCCGCACGACGTTATCGCGATCCGCCAGCACCAGCGTCGGCGTCGAGGAAACACCGAGCGCGAGGAAGTTCTCCGTGCTGACAGGCGCGGCCATCCACTCGGGAATTGAGTAATGAGCGCGGTAGGCGTTTTCGAGATAGTCGAGTTCCTGGGCCGGTGTGGCGTCACGGCCGCGGGCGACGTAGCCGTAAAGCCGTGTCGGTCCCACAATGACCAAACCTCGCTCGGCGTACTCTTCGTGCAGGCGTTGTAAGATCGGCTCTTGTCGCTTACAGTCGCTACACCAATGGGCCCAAAAATAATAGAGGACGACTTTTCCTCGCAATGCGGCGACGTCCAGCGTTCGTCCGGTCAACGATTGCGCGGTTCGCAATTTCGGGAAAGGCTTGCCCTCGAGATGCAGCAGCAGATAGTTCTTCTGAATGCGCCCCTCGATGGACGTTCCCGCATAACGTTCCTTTTGTTGCTCGAGGAAAGCGACGGCTCGCGGAAGATCCGTGCGCGCGTAGGATTTGCCCAAGACTTCGATCGAAGCGCCGAGGGCGGTGGGCAGATAGGAATCTTCGTCGAGGCCGCGCGTGCCGAGCAAGGCTTCGCTGCCCGCGAACGCCTCTTGCGCATACTTCTCGGCGAGATCCCAGCGATCGACGAAGCTCGCTCCGCGGGCCGCCCAGGAAACCGCGGCCAACCATTCGGCGGAGGCGTTGGGAACCCGTCCGCGAGCGGCCTCGAGCACTTGGCGCGCTTCGTCGAAGCGATTCGCCCGCGCCAACGCCTTGACATGATCGACAAGCGGATGGGCCGCGACCGACACGGCCCAGACAGCCGCCAAAAGAACGACAGCGGCCGGCCGAACCGGCCGTCGAAAGCGAATCAGCCTAAAGCTCGTCATTTTCCTTGACAGTCCTTGACAGGTCTTTCCCAAGAACGCCCTCGCACCCCGTGGTGACTATTTCGGCGGGTTGATCATGATGTGTGCGCCGGCGGTTCCCGGGTACATCAACCACGGACCTGGGCCGGGTGTCTCCGGCATTCCCGTGGACTCGGGCGTGGCGTAGGGCGTGTAGACGACCCAACGCAGGTAAGGCTCGGTCACCTCGCCCTTGGCCGCGTCATACCCCTTGCCGCTCAGCACGTAGAGAATGCGCGGTTGGCGCGGCATCATGACGCGGCCCTCGTCCACGTCTTTCCAGCGAATCTCATGGCGCTCCTTACCCTTGTGTCCTTGGGCGGAAAGCTCACGGCCGCGCGCCATGAAGGGTTCCAGGTCCTTGTGGTAACAGGCAACGGAAAAATTCTCGTCGCCCGGCGCATCGTAAAGGCAAATCATGTTATTGGCGCCTTCGCGCAAAGTGACGACTTTGCCGTCCGGGTCGTACCCCAACACGGCGGCCTCGGCTCGGCGTTCTTCCGGCGCGGCGAGTAGAGAGGCCGCGATTTGTTCAGCGGCCGGGGGCGCCTCGGCAAGGAGCGCTGATCCGCTCACCAGCAAACAGCAAAAGGCGATTCTCATGACGCAATCCTCCAGAGTTCTACAAGTCCACGAAAGCTTTGTCGATCGTTCGCGGACTCCCCCATCTTAGCGCCGACGCGCCGTTCTCACCAACCGGCGAGGCGAGGGTCGGGACGGAACGGGCTCCGCCGCGCAACCGTTCCAACGCACCGAAGGCATGCGACGGGTCCGCCGGCCGCGGCCCCGCGGTACAATAGGGAAGGCAGCGCGGCGCGCTGCTTTTTCAACCTCACGGGTGCCGAGTTTGGAGCAAGGGTTTCAAGCGATACCGCTTCCAAGCGCGCCCAATACAGCCAGTGCGGAGGTGGCGGAACTGGCAGACGCGCTAGCTTGAGGTGCTAGTGGGAGCAATTCCATGGGGGTTCGAGTCCCCCTCTCCGCACCAGTTAATTCAACAATTTAGGGGTTTCGCCACGAACTCCGCGACCCCGGGTCGTGGGCCCGGGCGATGGCGTCGCGCGCGACGGCGGCCTGGACGACGCGGACGTCAAAGACGATCGGTTGGTCGTTGTTCTGGGTGCAGTCCTGGGCGACGGCGGAGGCGGGCTGGAAGGCTTGCCGGGCGAGCGCGGCGGTAGGCCCGAGAGAGCGGCGAGTGGTGTTCGCGGTGGTGGGTCGGCGGGCATGTAGGGTGGTCGGTGGATGGTTCGTCATGTTTGTCCTCGCGGCGACCTCTCGTGTGCGAGCGGTTTGGTTATTTGCCGGGGCTCTTGCTGGATTTCCTTTCATGACACCGTAGCTCTCGTCGGGGCGTGAAGATTCTCTATTAGGAAATTCCTCCGAAAATAGCCTTCGAGAGTATTGTGCATTAGTTTCGTGTCCGGTAAGATCGCGAACACCTTGAGCCGCGAAGCGGCGGCGGGACTATCGCCCAGGGTGGAGCCGGAACGGCGCAACCCTGGGTGGAACCCCCACCAGCGCGAGCCCTGAAAGGGCGGCGAACCGACGAATCGGATCGCGGCAAGCCTGAGGGCTCATCACACGCTGACCCTATGCGCCACCCGTCAGCGTTAACACCACGACGGACTTGGCGGGGAGCCGCAGCTTTAGCGAATCCTCTTCCAGCGCCGCTCCCGTGAACTCCTTGGGCTCGACTGTGTTCGGCGCATCGGCCGTGTTGTGGGCGTCGATCTTGTCCGCCGCGAGAACGCGACCCGAGACAGACGAAAAATTCCGCCCATCGATACGTGCTTCGACGTCGACGGCGACATTGGGGTCGAGATTCGTCAGGCTCAGGTGCATGCGTCCCTCGGAATCGCGCGCCGCCGAGACGCTCACGGCCGGGAGCGGCGTACCCGCGCCGAAACGGTATTTGTCGGTGATGAGATCGACCGGCACCGACGTGGTGTCGTGAAACACCTGGTACATGTCGAAGACATGGTAGGTGGGCGTCAGGATCATCTTTTCGCCCTCGGTCAGGATCAGCGCCTGCAACACGTTGACCAATTGCGCGATGTTCGCCATCTTCACGCGCTCGGCGTGATCGTGAAAAATGTGGAAGGTCGCCGCCGCCACGACCGCGTCGCGTATTGTATTTTGTTGCACGAGAAAGGCGGGATTCGAGCCGGGAAAGGGCGAATACCAGGTGCCCCATTCGTCGACGTAGAGCCCCACACGGCCGTCGGGGTCGTTGCGGTCCATGATGGCCTCGGCTTCTTCCAGCAGAGGTCCCATCTTGAGCGCATCGCGAAGAACCGCGTGCCAATCCTTCTCGCCGAAGTCGGTCGAGGGGAGCTTGTCGTTCCAACCGCTGCCCAAGGTGTAGTAGTGCATCGAAATACCCTGGACACCCCGGCGAACGCGCTTGGAAAGAACGTCGAGCCAGTTGAGCCGAGTGCCTCCCGGGCCGGCCGCGACGCGCGTGAGCTTGTTGCCCGACCAATCTCGCGCGTAGACGCTGAAGCGGCGGTAGAGGTCGGAATAATACTCCGGCGTCATGCGGCCGCCGCAGCCCCAGTTCTCGTTGCCGATACCTAGGAAGGGAACTTTCCACGGCTCTTTGCGGCCGTTCGCCTCGCGCTGTTGGGCGAGAGTGCTGTCTCCGTCGAAGGTCATGTACTCGACCCAGTCGGACATCTCTTGCGGGGTCCCGCTGCCGACATTGGCCGCGATATAGGCGTCGGCCCCGATCAGCTCGCAGAAGTCAAGGAATTCGTGAGTGCCGAAGCTGTTGTCCTCGACCACGCCGCCCCAGTGAATGTTGACCTCTCGCGGACGCTCGTCTGTCGGGCCGACACCGTCTTTCCAGTGGTATTGGTCGGCGAAACAGCCGCCGGGCCAGCGCAGGTTGGGGATGCTGATTTTGCGCAGCGCCGCGATGATGTCGTTGCGCATGCCGCGGGTGTTGGGGATCGATGAGTCGGGGCCGACCCACAGGCCGTCATAGATGCAGCGGCCCAGGTGTTCGGCGAAATGGCCGTAGATATGGCGGCTGATCTCGGGACCCGACTGATCGGCTCGGATCGTGAGCGAGGCTCGCTTGGTCTCTTGGGCGTGCAAGCTATTTGCACCCGCGGGCAGCAACAGCAAAGCAGCCAAGACGACAATGCAACTCGAAACGCGGTAAATCTTTCGCACGGCAACCTCCGATCGTGAACAGCTATGACTACCCGCAGCGTCTTGGTACCGTATCACATCGGGTTCAGCGAGATGTATCGCCGGGATGGGCGACACCGGCACGCTTGTGTCGTAAAGCCGTCCCATCGGAACTCGACTGGCGATCAGTGTTAATCTTGTGAGCACCGACGCGGCCGACTACTCAACAGTCGCACCGCTACAGGAGAAATACCTGATGAAAAGCACGACCGACATCTTGATCGCGGCGCTGTTCCTCGGCGTCTTGTCGGGGCCGCGGGCCGCTACAGCGCAGGACCCCGCTTTTTCCGAAGACAGCTTCCAAGGCCGCCATGCCTACATCCTCGAGAACGCCAAGATGCGGGTCGCCGCCTTGCGGGGCGCCGGACACATCGCCGAAATCCGTTTGAAGTCCGACGATCCCAAGACGTCCGTCAACCCCATGCTGATTCATCACTTTCAGACGATCGACCCGGGAGATTACGACCCCGCCAAGCATGATGCGATCTATGGCGGCCGCGACGACAAACTGCTGCAAGCCGGGTATATGGGGCACTTGCTCAACTTCCCGACCTTCGGCTCGCCCTCCGAGCGCGAGATAGAGAACGGTTTGGGCGGGCACGGTGAAGCTCTGACCGCCGAATGGCGCAAGACGAACGTGGAAACGGACGAAGGTAGCGTGCAGCTCTCCTACTCCGCCCACCTACCCAAGACGCAATACAAGGTCGGACGCAAACTGACCCTGCCGCGCGACGAGACGGTTCTCTACGTCGAGGAATGGGTGGAAAGCCAGACCGATTTTGGACGCGCGGCGCACTGGGTGCAGCACGTAACGTTCGGTCCGCCGTTTGTCGCGCCGGGTCGCAACGTACTCGACATGCCGGCCGTGCGGGGAGAAGTTCGTCGGCCTGTCGACCCCGGCAATACCCTCAAGCCCGGCCCCGTCCAATGGCCCGACGGAATCTCGCGCGATGGGAAGAAAGTCAGTCTGCGCGAAATGCAGACCCCGCCCAATGCCGGGACTTATTACGGCCTATTGATGGACCCGGCGCGGGAGGAGTCGTATTTGACCGCTTACAACAAAGACCTGCGCGTGCTGATCGGTTACGTTTGGCGCACCGAGGATTTTCCGTGGGTCGGCGATTGGCAGGAGAACAAACGCAATGATGTCGTGCCGTGGAACGGCAAAGTCGTCGCGCGGGGGTTGGAGTTTGGTACGACCCCGTTCGGGGGGCCGATGCAAAAGGTGGTTGCGGAAGGCGATCTGTACGGGGTTCCGCAATACATCTGGATCGAGGGTCGAGAGCGGCGGACAGTGCGGTACCTGGCCTTTGTGACGGAGATTCCCGACGGCTATCAGGGCGTGGCGAATGTCGAGTCAAAGGACGGGAAAATCCGTATCACCGAACGCGAATCGGGGAAGATGATCACGTTGAAAAGCGAGCGGCCTTGGTGAGTCGGCGGTAGCTTCAGGCTTGGTCGCTGATAAGATCGTGGAAATTGGGAGGGGCAGGCCCCAAGACCCGCCCCTCCGGCAACGATAAGCATCCTAATCCGGGTTGCACCCTCAGCCCTTGCTGTTGTCGATCCAGATACGAACCTGCTTGTCACCGTCCTCGACGGAGACAATGTCGCCTCGCTCGTCTTGTAACTCGCCGAGCGCCCCTTCCAGATCGAGTGTCGCTCCCTCGCCGGCGAACAGCGCATCGATCAAGGTGACCGGCACGTCGATGCGAACACTCTTCGCGTCGTCGGTGTCGCCGTGACCTTCGACACTAACCACGAGACGAGCACCTTCGCGAGCCACTCGGACGCTCTTGTCGGCGTGCTCGACCGAGACGAACTCAGCGTCGCCGGAGTTCTTGAGCTCAAGCCACATTTGCCGCAGCTCTTCGACCGAGATGTCGTGATTCTTCAACTCCAGCCGGCCTTCGTTGACGATTTCGTCGGAAAGGACGCCTAGCGCGACTTTCGCCAGGCCGAAGGGTAGGTTGACGCGGACTTCCTTGTCGTCGTCGCCGCCTTCGCTGACATGGATATGGATCCAGGGCCTTTCTTGTTGCGCCCACACCGCCGCCGCGAATACGGCGAGGCAGAGCGGCAACAGCACCATCAGAGAGATTTTTCGGGCAGTCATCGTGAGTTCTCCTTTCGATTCGTCCAACTTTGTTTGCCGACCGTGATGCGTCCCGCCATCGCGACCGAATCTAAACTTGGTTGGATATACGGAGACGGGGGCTGGAAAGTTCGCGCCGAAAGTTATTTGGTTTGCGCGGGGAGCTGTTTGCGTAGCGCCTTCACTGCATCGACGGCGAGGACGGCGGCATGTTTTGATTCGTTCGAGAGACCGCCGACGGCGTCCTCAACCTGTTGCCGGTCAATGGCATCGAGTTGGGTGGTTTGGCGGCCGGAAAGTAGTTCGGTCAGCGCCGAGCCGACAGCGATCGAGGCGGTGCAGCCGCGGGTGAGATAGCGAATTTCGTCGATTCGGCCGTCGCGAATTCGCGCGGCAAGCCGCAGAATGTCGCCGCAGATCGGATTGGAGACTTCGACATGGACATCGGCGTCGTCCAGATCGCCGACATTACGAGGGTTTTGGAAATGGTCCAACAGCCGAGCGCTGTACATGACCTTCCATTGTAGGGTTGACTACGGCTCTTTTCGAGACTTGAGAGGTGCATCCTTGGCCCGGGCCATGGCTTCGGCCAGAAATTTGGGAGGGCGGCCGCGGCGGCGTTTGCCTTCCGCCAGACTCTCAACCGCCTGAATAACGTAGTCGATGTGCTCCAACTCTTTTCGCAACTCTTGAATCGCCCTGTAAATCGGCTCGCCCGCCATGTTTGCCTCCGTCGTGTGTTCGTCGTACTTCCGTAGTGTTTGTTATCGACGAGGGCGGACCGAGGCTTTACCGACTTGTTTGCACCAGAGAGCACCGGCGGTGCGGTCAGCAACGCCGGCCAAAGACGAAAAATGAGAACGACAGGCGCGAGCCGGTAAAGCCGCCCTTGCCGCCGGTCGATAAAAGTAACGGAGCCAGCTATGTCTACTTTGACCAAAAGCCCCGCCGAAACTCCCTCTTCCTCTGGAAAGACCGCCGGCGACCACGACGCAAAGCCTTGGGCCCTCAAATCCCTGCCGCCGTTTCCCGCCGTGGCGTTGCAGTTGCTGAACCTTCTCGACGACTCGGACGTGCCGATGAAGAAAATCGTCGATTTGTTGCGGGTCGACCCGGCACTCTCGGCGGAGATATTGCGGGTTTCCAACTCGGCGCTCTACGGGTTGAGTCGCCGTATCGACAACGTCTCGCACGCCATCGTGGTTCTGGGCACCGAAGTGGTGAAGCGTTTGGCCCTGACCGTCGCGCTGGGGCGTTTCTCGCATAGTTTTCTACGCAACAAGAGTCTGCGAATTTGCTGGGACCACAGCGTGGCCTGCGCGTTGGTCGCCGAAGAACTGGCGATGGCGATGGATCAGCCCAAGGACCGCGCCTATACCGCGGGGCTTCTGCACGACGTGGGCCGGCTGGCGCTGCTGTCGTGCTACCCGGGCGAATACGGCAACTTGCTCGCCGTCGCCCGCGAGAACGATTTCGACGAACTAGAGTGTGAACAACAGCTGTTCGACGTCGACCATTGCGCCGCCGGCGAATGGCTCGGCCGACACTGGAATCTGCCGCCGGAATTCGTCAACGCGATCGCTCACCACCACACCGCCGAAGCCAAGGACAAATCCTTGCTCTCGATCGTAACGGCCGCGAATTCCGTCGCCGACGCCATCGGCTTCAATGTGCTCCATATACCGTCCAAAGCAACCGTCGCCGAAATTCTCGCCGGTCTGCCGCTCGACAATCGCGAAAAGGTTATCGAGAAATTTGAAGATTTCGACGATTCAGTCCGCGCGGCGATCGGCGCCGTGACACCCGCCGGCTCGGGCCGCCGCTAGCCGCCAACCGTGATCCGGGGCCGCTTTTCAACGATCGACCCTACACCTCACCCGCGGAACCGCGTTCGCCGACCTCGGACCACGCGAGCAGCCGCTCCTCGACATCCGGCCCCACAAAATCCGAAACTGCCGCGAGGGAATCCGCGCCCGCGGTCAACACCGACTCGCCATTCCCGCGATCGATGCCTCCGATCGCGACGAGCGGTTTTTGCGTTAGCGGCCGTAATCGGGCGAGTTCCTCGACGCCGACGACGGGGTCGGGCTTTTGCTTCGAACTGGTCGCGAAAATCGGCCCGATCGCGAGATAGTCCGCCGGCTCGAGATCGGCTTCCCGAAGCTGCCTCTCGTTGTGCGTCGAAAAACCGATGAACAGGGCTTTCCCGGCCGCCGAGGCGTCAAGTAAAGCACGCACTTCGGCGGGTGGAAGATCCTCCTGTCCCACATGAACGCCGTCGGCCCCCAATAGCAAGGCGATGTCAGGTCGGTCGTTGACGACGAAGAGAGCCCCGGCTCCCCGCAAGATGCGTCCTACCTCGGCGGCCTTTTCGACGATTGCGCGAGTGTAGGGGCCCTTGTGGCGAAATTGTCCGATTCCGACCCGGGCATGTGCCAGTACTCGGGCCAAATCCTCGATGGCGACTCCCCGCGCCGCGGCCACCGCCGTGTCCAAGATGGGATAGAACGTGGGGAGTTGAAGCTTTTTCATACGAAAGAACCAGACTTGATGCCTCAAGGAAATCGAAGTGCAACCGTAAGCGGTGTAGTTTTAACAGGTTACGTCCCAACCTCGGTTATCGCCATCTTGCGTTGACCCCTCTCATCGTGGAATTCGAAAACCATCCCGGCACCCGAGTGAACCTAAGTTGTATGGGCAACTAGGTCGAAACCCGCAACGCAGCCTAGGCCAAACCTCGCATATCCAGCAGACCCAGATCCATGATATCCAAGAGTAAAAGGACGCGCACGGGTCCCCCGGGACGCGCGACCAGGAATTACGGGCATGAGTAAGTTGACTGCGTTTACGGGTATCGGCACTCTGCAAGGAGCCGAGGAATGCATCGAGTTGCACGAATGGCCCGCTTGGCCCGAGTACGGTAAGGGGAAGTTCGAAGAGTTGGATGCCTACCGGGTGTCGTTCAGCGGGGAAGTGGACATTCCTCTTCTTTACCGGGGGCCCATCAATGTGTCCTTCGACCTAGTGGACCGCGATCCCAAAGCGAACGCCGGCCCCTGCAAGGTTACGGTGAACGGCCATACCGATCACGAGGCGAGATACGAAGTCAAGGGAAGCAAGCTCGTTTTCAAGGCCAGCTTCGAGGGAAAGCCGCGGACCCTGGTGATGTACCGCACCGGCCGCGAGCAGAATTACACCATGATCGAGGTCAAAGGGTACAAGGATAAGACCTTGCGCTTGCGTCCCGCCGAACCACCGGACGAGGAAGTCCGCCCGCCCAAAAAGTAACCCGCTTCGGCGCCCGGGTGTATTCTCCGCCGCGGCGCTCCGGCGCGGCGCTTCACGCCACTCACCGCGCCCAAGACCCTCGCAGGTGTACAATAAGCGTGTTTTAGCCTGCCGGCGCCCGCGGTTTCCTCATTCCTGTTGATGCATAAATTGATGCGCCGCCAAGGCGGCCGAGGAAGTTCGCGCGCCCGCACGGAACCACATTCTTATGTCAACATCGGAAACTTTTCGCGTCGGATTCACCGCCGATCTTGTCGGCGACACCAAGCGCTCGGGCGAAAACGCCGCGGCCCGAATTCTCGACCCGCTTCCTAACCTCGAATGGGATATCTTGCCCGATACCGGCGGCGTCGCCGAGGCCGAGATCGTCGATCGCTACGACGCCCTGATCGTCCTGGGGTACTACTTCCCTCCCGAAGCCTTTGTCGGCGTAAAACGCCTGACCTGCCTGGCGCGCTGGGGGGTTGGGTTTGACCGCGTCGATGTGCCAGCCTGCACCGAAGCCGACGTCCTGCTCGCGATTACCCCCAACGGCGTGCGCCGACCGGTTGCCGAGGGAATCATCACGCTGATATTGGCTCTCGCCAAGGACCTGCGGACCCTCGACATCCGCACTCGCGCCGGAGATTGGCGCCCCGACGTGAGCCGAGCCATCTGCGTCGAGGGGCGAACTCTCGGTTCGGTGGGCGCGGGCAACATTGCCGGCGAATTGTTCCGCATGGCCCGCGGCATGGGCTTCGGCGGTCTGCTCGCCTGCGACCCGTTCGTCACCAAGGAGCGCGCCGCCGAGATGGGTGTGGAATTAGTCGATCTGCCGACCCTGATGCGCGAAAGCGATTTCGTGACGATCAACGCACCGTTGAACGAGCACACCGAGGGCTTGGTTGGCGCCGAGGAACTGGCGTTAATGAAGCCCGGCGCATTCTTGATCAACACCGCCCGCGGCCCCGTCGTCGATGAGAAAGCGCTGATCGAGGTGCTGCGGCAAGGCAAGATCGCCGGCGCCGGCCTGGATGTCTTCGAGGAAGAGCCCGTACCGAAAGACAACCCGCTGCTCCAGCTCGACAACGTCATCGTCGCTCCGCATTCGATTGCCTGGACCGAGGAAAGTATCCGCGATATCGGACTCGACTGTTGCCGCAACGTTCGCAACGTTTACGAGGGGAAACCGCCTGATTTCCTAGCGAACCCGAAAGCGGCCGAACGGCCCGGCGTGCAAGCCAAACTCGCCCGGAGGAAGTCATGAAACCCAACCTGATCCGTCAACGCCTGGCCGAGGGCAAAGTGCCCGTGGGCCACATGATTATGGAATTCGCGACCCGCGGTATCGCCAAGATCGTGGAATCGGCCGGGGTCGATTTCGTGCTGCTCGACATGGAACACGGCGGCCGTGATTTCGGCAGTATTTGCGATTTGCTGGCCTGGTTCAGAAGCACGGCGGTCACGGCGGTCGTGCGCGTGCCCTCGGCCGAGTACCACTTCATCGCTCGCGTGATGGACGCCGGGGCGCAGGGTGTGATGGTTCCCAACGTTCGCTCCGTCGAACAAGCGAAACGAGTGATCACGGCGCTGCGCTTCGCCCCCGACGGCGATCGCGGTCTCGGCCTGGGCGGCGCGCAAAACGACTACATGCGTCCCAAACCGGTCGAATACATGACTGAAGCGAATCAGTCCAACATCTTCCTCTGCCAAATCGAGAGTACCAAGGCCGTCGACAGCATTGACGACATCGCTTCCCTACCCGGGGTCGACAATCTGTGGGTCGGCCACTACGATTTGAGTCAATCGATGGGGATCGTCGGGCAGCTCGAAAATCCCGTTTTCGTGGATACCCTGCGCAAGGTCACCGACGCCGCCAAGCGGCATGGCAAGAGCGCGGGCATTCAGCCCGGCACGGTGGAGCAGGCGCGCGAGTGGATAGGCCTGGGGTTCAACGTGATTTCCTACAGCGCGGACCACGGAGTCTACTCAGCCGCGCTCCGGGCGGGCACCGAAGCCATCCGCGAGTCGTGAGGGGGTCAAGCCCGCGCCTTGCCCGTTGGGAAACGTGGCGCGCGGCTCGCCTGGACGCTCACGCCGCGACGCCGCTCAGTTCCGATCGCCGTCGCGGAACTCTTCGAACCAATTCTGAACCACGCGGATCTTCGCCGGCTCGCCGCCTTCCACCCGCTCGGGCACGACGAAGCGTTGGCCGTCGGCCGAGACGTCGTAATGATGCGAGTCCCCGACCGGAAGATGGGCAGCCTCAAAAAGTTTCGTCGTCCGCTCAACCGAGAAATCCGGGCGCGTACGGACGGACGCGGCCACCAGGGTCGTTCCCTCGGCGTAATACAGCTCCGAGCCGTCATGGCGCCAACGCGGCTGGCCCGCGCCGTTCGTCGAAACCGACCATTTGCGCTCGGCGTCGGGGAAGGGCGTCACGTAAAGCTCCTTGCGTCCCGACTCATCGGACACATAGGCCACGAACCGCCCGTCGGGCGAGAACTGCGCGGCGTGAATTCCATAAGGCCCCTTGAGAAACAGAACCTCGTCAAAACCCGGCCCGTCGGGCTTACGCCGCAAATACCAAAGTTGCCCCTGGGAATCTTGGCGGAGAAACAGCAAGTGTTTGCCGTCCGGCGACCAATGAGTCGCCGATTCCACAAGCGGACTTTCGATCAAAGGCTTCGCCTGTCCCCGGCCGTTCGCGGGAATAGTGTAAACATCCAAACTTTGATTGCGGGCCGTGCTAAAGGTAATCCAGTCGCCCGCCGGCGACCAAATCGGGCGCATTCCCCCCGCCGGATCCAGTGTCAGGCGAGTTTTCACGGCGCGGGCCGTATCGTGAAGCCAGATGGTCAGCTGGTCTCGCTCAATGGCCAGCACGGCGACCCGGCGCTCATCGGGAGACAGCCGCATGGCCCATCCGGCCGCTTTGGGGTTGGCCGATGCGGCCCAATGCGGCGCCGTCGCGGCCCCGCCAGCCCAACTGATAGCCGCCCCCGCGGGCGGACTCAAGGTAAACCAAGGTTCCGTCCGACGCTATGCTCGGGGCGCCGGCGTCCGAGACGATCGGAAAAGGTTCCCCGACGGCCTGGGCGTCATCGAGAGAGAACGGCAGGGCCCAAATCGAGCCGCTGCTCGAGGATTCCAACTCTTCGCGGGCACTTTGATAGAGGACGTGACCAGTCGGGGAATAAGCCGGCCGGCTGCCTTCCGCTAGCAAGGTCTCTTCCCCCGTGGCGAGATCACGAAGAACAATTTTGGGGTCATTCGGGTTCACGCGTAGCAAGAGGAGTCGCCGCCCCTTCACGGGGAGAAAGTGGGGATGCCCATACCAACCTCTTCCCTTCGTTTCCTCCGCGGAGATGAGTGGCTTGACCGCACCGCCTCGCGCGGGAACTTCCCACAGCGTCCCGTCCAAAAACCGATTGAAGACAATCGAATTCCCGTCCGGACTCCAGGCGCCGTTGATTCTGCCACCCTTGTTCGGCACTTCCCTGAGAGTCACGACCGCCCCTCCGTCGATGGGCGCTTTCTTGAGATGTTGCGATGTGAAAAAGCCTATGGAGTTGCTGTCAGGCGACCAGAAGATGCTCCTAACGCCTTCCGTGCCCGCAATCTCACGCGGCTCTTGTTGGTCCAGATCGAGGACCCACACCTTGCCGGTCGCCGGCCCCCCCTGGATCCACGCGATGTGGCGTCCATCCGGTGAAATCACCGGTTTTCGAACAGCCGATGGAACAGCCGGCGAGAACCGCAGCACCCGAGCGCGGTCGGTCGTCGCGCTGTCGGGCGAAAAGATCGCAACCGCGGCCAAGACCGCCGCAAGCACGCCGACCGCGATGTTCCGTTGGACGACCGGCCGACGAAGCGGCGCGCCCTCCGCGCCCGACGGCCCGGGGACTTCGGCTCCCGCGCCTTGGGCTGCTCCCCGACGCACCGTGGGTTGCTCCGTCGACATCGACTTGCGCAACGCCCGAAGGTCGACGATCAACTCGTCTACATACTGATAGCGCTCATCGGGAGCCTTCGCCAGCGTCTTGCCGACGATCCGATCCAGCTCCATCGGCAGCCCGGCCCGCATCGCCGTAATCGGCTCGGGGTCTTCCTGACCGATCGCGTACAGAATCGCTTCTTGCCGCTCGCCCTCGAAAGGCAACCGCCCGGTGACCATTTCGTAGATCACCACGCCCAACGACCAAATGTCGGTCGCCGGTCGGTGGGTTGGCGTTGGGTCTGCTCGGGCGACATGTAGACGGGCGTACCGAGGATCGTTCGCGTCTTGGTGAGCTTCGAGCCTTCCGAAAGCTGCGCCAGGCCGAAGTCCATGATTTTCACCGGGCCGTCCTCGGTCAGCATCAGATTGGCCGGCTTGATATCGCGGTGAACGATTTTTTTTCGGTGTGCTGATTGGAGCCCTTGCGCCGTTTGAATAGCAATGTCCAAAGCTTCATCGAGCTTGAGCGGACGCTCGGCGATCTTGTCCTTGAGCGTGCGGCCTTCGAGGTAGGCCATCACGAGGAAGGTTTCGCCGGCGACCTCGTCGATTTCGTAGACCGGGCAGACGTTCTGGTGATCGAGGCGTGCGGCGGCCTTGGCTTCCCGCACAAAGCGCGCCTTGTATTCGGGATCATCCTCGAGAGCGTGGGCGGCGAGGAACTTGAGAGCGACCGCTCGGTCGAGCTTGGTGTCTTGGGCTTTATAGACGACACCCATCCCGCCTTCACCGATTTCCTCGATGATGTCGTAGTGCGAGATAGCGCGACCGATCATGCCGGCAGGGGACCTGCAGAGATTGTACAGGAGCAGTCAGGGGTGGTCACAGCGGCGACATGTCCGCCTGCCGTTACGCCCCGGGACCGATCCGGCGTCTCGCGGTGGGGCAGGTCTTCAGGCCTGCCCATTCACATCCCCGATCTTAGCTCGCTAACCCACTTTTCTCAGTTGCACGACTCTTTTTTCGACCGGATCAGAAGAGCCGGAGGTTTCGGCGCGAGTCAGCACGGTGACTTCTCCGACCCCGCGGGTAAGCAAGTAATCGCGGGCGTCGTCGATGCCGGCGCCGACTTGGGCGGGGCTGTGGGAGTCGTCCCCGAAACAAAAGCCGATCCCCATGGCGGCGGCGCGCTCGACCAGCCAAGGCGCGGGGTAGGGAGTCTGTAGGCCCTTGCGGTAACCCGCCGTATTCAAATCGAGAATGGCGTCGCACCCACGGGCGGCTTCGAGGGCACGGTCGGCGGCTCGGCGGATCTCCGGTGTGTCGAGCGGGGCGTCGGATCCGGCGTTTTTTCGCAGCAGGTCGAGATGCCCGACGACCTCGGGGCGTAGCGAATCAATCATTTCGGCGACTGTTTCGTAATAGCGAACCGCGAGCGGCTCCAATCCGCCCAGGTCGTCGCGAATGCCGCGGAAATCCTCGACCTCCCCGTCGATCGAAACTTCGTCGACGTAATGCACCGAGCCGACCATATAGTCGAAGTCGCCGGCTTCGCGGTAGGCGAGCATTTTCTCGCGATAGCCGTCGGCGGGAACCACTTCAATCTCGAATCCACGCAAGACGATCAGCCGTTCGGCGAATCGTTCGGCCAGCTCGTCGATCGAGCGGATGTAGTTCCGAAAATCCTCTCCAAGGCGCTCGACGGTGAAGCCCTTCTCTTTCTCGGTTGCGTAAAGGAAGCGCGCTTCGTCCCGCGGAGCGTGCTCGCTGACGCCGAAGGTGTGATACCCGGCGGCGGCGGCGGCCTCGAGAACGTCTTCGAGACATCCTTCGGCGTGCTCGCAGAATTCGCCGCTGTGGCCGCCGTGGAGAGAGCAGCGCCAGGGTTCGCGGGGCATCGTTCCAGTGTAGTGGGGGCGATCGGCCCCCGACGATCGGGTCGGGTGCCGGGGATTGCGCCCCGGCACCCTCCCACACCACCGGACATACGGTTTTCCGTATCCGGCGGTTGAACCCGGCGGCTTTACCTTCCGGCCGCGAGATCCGACGGCATCACAAACCCATAACGCAACAAAGTACGCTTCGACAAGGCCGTGTGCATCATCGCCCGCGCCGCGACGAACCAAGCGCCGCGTCGCGTCGGCACATAGCGCAGCATCCACTCGGGCACGCCCAAGCGCCGCAAAGCGCGGCAGCGACCCCGCACACTGTGCCGCCGCAGCCAAAAGCACTTCCGGATATGCCGCCTGATCCAACCTTCCAGCCTGAAGATGGCTCGCCGATCCTCGGCCAGTCGGTAGTACCCCCACCAGCCGATCACGTACCGCCGCCACTCGTCCAGCAATTGCCGACTCGTCGCTGGGCGGCCGTCGCGCCATATCTCCCGGACCTTCTTCTTGAATCGCGCGATACTTTCCCGCGATACTTCCCGCTGCTTACGTCGGTTGATGCGAAACCCCAGAAACTTGCGCTCCCAAGGCCGCCCCGCTCCGCTCTTCGTCTTGTTCACTTGCAATCGCAACTTCGTCTCGATCCAGTTCCCGATCCCCGCCAGCACCCGCTTCGCCGCCGCCTCGCTGCCCACATAAATGTTGCAGTCGTCGGCATAACGACAAAAACGCAACCCCCGGCTCTCGAGTTCCCGATCGAGCGCGTCCAGGTAGATGTTCGCCAACAGAGGAGACACCGGCCCGCCTTGCGGCGTGCCCTCCTCGCCGACGATCACCACCCCGTCCACCAGTACGCCCGCCCGCAGGTATCGCCCGATCAACCGCAACACCCTCTTGTCCCGAATCACTTGCGCGACTCGGCGCATCAGAATGTCGTGGTGAACGTGGTCGAAAAACTGGGCGATGTCTAGATCCACCACCCAGTCCCGACCTTCTCGGACGTACCCCTGCGCCGCGCGTACCGCGTCGTGCGCGCTACGCCCCGGCCGAAATCCGTAGCTCGACTCGCTGAACGACGGATCGAAGATCGGCTGCAAAACTTGCAGCAAAGCTTGCTGCACCAGCCGATCCATCACCGTCGGGATGCCTAACAACCGCTTGCCCCCGTTCGGCTTGGGTATCGCTACCCGCCGCACCGGGCTCGGCGTCCAGCGCCCCGTCAGCAGTTTCGCTCGAATCTTCTCGCCGTGACGCGCGAAGTGAGGTTCGAGTTGTTCGCTGGTCATGCCGTCGATGCCCGCCGCGCCGCGGTTGCGTTTGACCGCTTCCAGCGCGCGCCGCAGGTTCTCTTCGGCCGCCACTTGTTCCATCAGATCTTCGTGCATTGCTTTCTGTCGAGAGTTTCGCTTCACTCGGCCTTCGGGACCGCCGGTCGATGCCCGCCGCGGTTCCACCGCTTCTGCCTCGACCTGCTCCCCTGTCTCGTCGCCCCAACGGGCGAGGACCTTTCGGCCCGGGATTCGGGTCCCTCTTGGGCTGGATGAGAGTCGCTCCTCTAGCTTTGCTCCTTGGTCCTTCCGCCCTTCGCTCCAGCGGCATTACCCGCCTTCTTCGCTACTATGGCTTCTGCTGACTTCCCCTTCGCTCTCACGAAGGAGCTCTCCCCAGGTAAGGCGCTGATTCTTTCCCTTCACACCGTCCGGCTCTACCTCGCACGTCTCGGATGGACTTTGGGCTTCACGGTGGCCGGCACGCTTACCGCCCGTACGCGGCCTCTCTGCCGGTTCGTGTTCCTACGGTCAAAGGTTTGTTTCCCGCTTCCTTCGGCTTGGCCGCGCGGCTTGCGCCCCACGACTTCCGCTCTGCGGTTCCCTACGGTTACCTCCATCGGTCCCGGCAGGATCGTTTCATCCTGCGAGAATCAGCCCATGCTGGGCACACTGGCGCACGCCTCCAGGCGTGCCGTGTCGGCATTCGTGCCGACATGTCTTCCGCTCAGCGGCCTCCAGGCGCGTTCCCAAGCCGAGTGCCGCCGCGGCACGCAAGAACGCGCGCAACGCGAGCTACCAAGCAACCAACGCCCGCAAGTCACGGACGTTGTTTCCCGTTGGGCCCGTCATCAGAAGGTCATCCAGCTTCTCGAAAAAGTGAAAAGAATCCGAGCGTCGCTCGTAGTCGTCGGCGTCCATGCTGGCGGCTTGGGCCCGGGCGATCGTCTCGCCGTCGGCCACCGCGCCCGCGGCCGGAGAGTTGCCGTCGACACCGTCGGTGCCGGCGCTGATGACCGCGATGTCTTGTCCGGCGATGCGTCGGGCGCAGGAAAGCACGAACGCCTGATTGCGGCCGCCCATGCCGTCGCCGCTGACCGGCACACTCAACTCGCCGCCGGTCAATAAGGCGACGATCTTGCCGGGGTGAGCTTGTCGCATGCCCTCCACCCGCCCGACCAAATGCTCGACGGCCTTCTCGCAAGGCCAATCGTCGACGGACAGATCTTCCTCGACGACCCAGCCTCGCGAGGCGGCTTGGTCGTGCAGCGCGTCCACGCCGTCTTGGTTGCCGAGCAGGCCGTGCCAACTGCTATGAGCGAATTTTTTGCCGCCCGGTTTGGGGGTTTCCCGAATCGTGCCTTCGTCGAACATACGACGAATCGAGGCCGGGAAGCGATCGAGCAATCCGAGCCGCTCGGCCAACTCCCGGCAATCTTCAACAGTCGATTGGTCGGGCATGGTCGGACCCGAGGCAACGGTCGAAGGCTGATCGGCCGGCACGTCTGAAACGTACAACGTCATCTGCCTGGCCGGGTCGGCACGCTCGGCCAAACGCCCGCCCTTAATGGCTGAGAAATGCTTGCGCAAGACGTTCATCTCGACGATATTGGCGCCGCAAGTCACCAGCAGGCGAAAGAATTCGCGACTGTCGTCGAGCGAAATTTCGTTGGCAATCGGCCGCTCGCAAATCGCCGAACCGCCCCCCGACAGCAAGTAGACGACGAAGTCCTCGGGGCGAAGATCGCCGACCAGATCGAGAACCAGCGAGGCCGCGCGGAAGCTCGCCGCGTTCGGATAGGGATGACCGCCGGTGTAGTGAAGAAAGTAAGGCAAGTCGCGCTCGGGCCCAACCGAGCTGACAACCACGCCGGAGACAAGGTTGGGTTCAACGATATCGACAAACTGTTCGGCCATCCGTAATCCGGCCTTGCCGATCGAGACACAGATCACTTTGCGGCACCGGGAAAGATCGACCTGCTCGTCGCCGACCGCCAGGATGCCGTCACGGCAAGCAACGCGGCGAGGCATCACCTTGTCGAGCGACAAGCTGTCGAGAGTACCGAAAAAAATGTCGCGAAGGTCCTTTTTCACGGAGTCTTAACCCAGTTCCGATGCCGACCTCGATGCCAACCGCTCCGACGTGACGCGAGCCTCCAGGCTTCCCGCGAACCGATTCATCGGTTCGTGTCCTACGCCTAGTCGGGAAACAGCCGAGCGATTCACAAGGTTCGGCGGACGCTGCCCGTCGAGCGCCGCCAAGGCGTTTTCGGCGGCCATCATGCACATCTTTCGCCGTGTTGCCGTCGAGGCGCTGGCGATATGAGGCGTCACGACGACATTTTCAAGCTGTAGCAAGCGCGGCTCGACACGCGGTTCGTTTTCGAACACATCGAGGCCGGCCGCGGCAATCTCCGCATGCTCGAGAGCATCGGCCAAGGCCGATTCGTCGACGACAGGCCCGCGGGATGTATTGATCAGCATGAGCAGTCGCGGCGGCATGACGCGTACGCCATTGTCTCACAGGGTTTTGAAAGCGTACAATTGAAAACTTCAGGAGAAAAAGGACGGATATGGCAAAACTTGGATTTCTCGGACTCGGGTTGATGGGCTATCCGATGGCGCGCAACCTGCTCGACGCGGGCCACGAGGTGGCGCTGTGGAGCCACACTTTCGCAAAGGCCCGCCGCTTGGCGAAGAGCCACAAAGGCGTCTTTTGCAAGACCCCGAAAGAGGTCGGCAAGTTCGCCGATTGCGTTTTCCTGTGCGTGGGCAACTCGGAGATGTCCGAGGAAGTTTTGATGGGCGCCGAGGGCGTCATCAAGGGCGTTCGCAAGGGCAATGTCGTCGCCGATTGCAGCACGATCGCTCCGACCCTCGCACGCAAGATGGCCGCGCGTTTCGAGAAGAAGGGCGCTTTCTTTCTCGACGCTCCGTGCACCGGCTCAACCCCGGGCGCCGAGGGCGGCACGCTTACCTTCATGGTGGGAGGCCGCAAGAAAGTCTTCGAAAGCGCGCGCGAGAACTTTCTCCCCATGGGCAAGACGCTGTTCTATTGCGGTAGGCAGGGCATGGGATTACACGCCAAGCTTTCGCAAAACCTTGTCCTTTGCAATATGATGCAGGGCTTCATCGAGGGCATGGTGCTGGCGAAGAAGGCCGGCGTCAACCCCAAGTTGATGTTCGAGGTGCTTGACAAGAGCGCCGCCAAAGCCGGCCTCATCAGCTTCAAGGCCCCCTATATCTTCAAGCGCGATTTCGAAGCGACTTTCCCGCTCAAGTGGATGCACAAGGACATCGGTCTGATGCTCGACTCGGGCCGCGAAATGAACGTTCCGCTGCCCTCGACGTCGTTGGTCCATCAACTTTTCGGAGCGAGCATCGCCAACGGCCAGGGTGACGAAGATTTCTGCTCGGCGATCAAACTGCTCGAGCAGTGGGCCGACGTGGAAGTGAAGGCGTAGGGCCGGGTTAGCCCGCTTTTCTCACCGCGTGGCGAGGCAAAGTGCATGAGAGGTCCGTCAGTACGAGGCGCTCGCCGCTTGGCGCGCGCAGGCGTACTTGAACAGTACGGTGAGCACGGCGAGCAAGCGCAACGAAGTAATGGCGGGCCTATCGTGTGCTTCGCCCGTCAGTTGGTGAGAAATGCGGGGTTAGGCCGCTGAGGGTGGCGCCGGCGGCACGTAGCGCTCGACGTGGATCTCTTGCTCGTGCCGACGAGCCCGCGCCAGGTCATACGATGCCTGCAAGCGCAGCCATTGACCGGCATTCGACCAGCCGATTTTCTCCAGTCGGATCGCCATATCCGGTGATATGCCGGACTTCTCGTTCACAAGGTTGTTGAGAGTCCGCCGAGTTACCGCGAGGAGCCTCGCGGCGCCCGTCACCGTAAGACTCAGAGGCTCAAGACAGTCTTGCCGGATAATGCGGCCCGGGTGGGGAGGGTTTTTCATCGGCATGGCGAAATTTCCTTATCGGCCTCGCGAGGATCGTCGTTGGTGATTTCGAGAATCGTCTTACCGTATCCCAACCTTGGCCAACTCCGCGCGCAGACGCGCGTCCGGATGCAACCCCACCAAGTAGGAGGCGATCTTCCCTTCGCGGTCGATGATCACCAACGTCGGCAGCGAACCCACGAGGTACTGTTGCGAAACCCGCGCACCGCGGTCGACGAGGCTCGGGAAGCGGTAGCCCTGCTGCTCGAAAAAGGGCGCGGAGCGCCGCTCGGGTTCGGCATTGATCCCCAATACGACCATGCCTTGATCACCAAACTCGCGGGCCAGCGCATCGACATGGGGCAGGTCAATGCGGCAGGGCTTGCACCAAGTCGCCCAGAAGTCAAGCAGGACGACCTTCCCGGCCAGTTCTCCCAGACGATAGGTCTTGCCGCTGAAATCCCGCAAGGCAAAATCGGGAGCCGCTTGTCCCTCGAACATTGAGACCAGGCCCGACGTGGCGCCGAATTGCTCCACCAGTTCCGCGCCCGGCGGAGGCTCGAACGTGAACGTCGCGACGGGGACCGCATCGCCGACGACCGCCGTCTGAAAATCGATCGTCTGCCGGACTTTGACCGCTTTCTGCATGTCGGCCTTCCGCATCGAGGCTATCGAAACCTCGCGCAGCACCAGCCCGACGTTTCGATCGATCCAATACCGGCGCCAAAGCCGGCCGTGCGCCACTCCCGGCGGCGTGTCGTAGATCGCCTCGATTGTGACTTGCGTACCGGCCGGCCGATCCGGGTCGAGGACCACCTGAGCCTCGCGCAGGCGTGTCGCCGCGGCCGCGTAACGTTGTGTGTAGCGCCTCGCCGACTGGCGGGGGTCGAGCTTTGGCGGGCCCTGTTCGCCGCGGGCGAGCGCGAATGGATCTTCACTGCGCCGTGTGTACTGCTTCAGTTGCGGTGAGTACGTCCAGGTTGCCGAGCCGTCGAAGACCGCCAAACCCTCGTTGCCGCGACTGAACATGCCGAATCGCGCCCGCCCGTCCGCGTCCATTGCCGTGATGTAGCGCGTTTCGGTGGTTCGCCCGAAATCTTGCGAGACAGTCTCCGTCTTCTCCAACGCTTCAAAAAAGAAGCGGTCGAGATTGGTATAAGTTTGGGCGACGCGCTCCAGCATCGACCGTGCTTCGTCTTGCTCCGGCGCGGTTGCGGGTGACTGCGCAAGCGCGGCCGGCAGCAGGAACAGCGCTAGGCCGGGCGGCAGGAGTCGGCGAAAGAGCGAGCGCGTCATGGGGAAGATGAGCTTACGTGACCATGATAGCCCGATGATGCTTTCGCGGCCTGAACGGCGGCGTGAGCCACCGTGCCCGGCTCTCCGGCCGTCAGGCCGCGGGCCGGCAGCCCCCCGGCCCTCTATACCCCATCCCCCAAAACACAAATGTCCGGCCGGTTACGGTAGCGCTGATCGTAATCAAGCCCGTAGCCGACGACGAACTTGTCGGGGATTTCAAACCCGACGTAAGACGGCGAAACTTCGACGACGCGGCGGCTCGGCTTGTCGAGCATCGCCGCGACGCGAAGCGAGCGCGGTTTACGCTGCCGCAGCACGTCGCATAGATAGTTGAGCGTGATGCCGGTGTCGATGATGTCTTCGACGAGCACGACGTCGAGGCCGCCGATCTCGTGATCGAGATCCTTTTGAATTTTTACTTCCCCCGAACTTTCCGTGGACGGCCCATAGCTGCTGACGCCTAGAAAGTCGACCGAGACGTCGCGCTCGATGTGGCGGATCAGGTCCGACAGAAAGACGAAGGCTCCTTTGAGGACGCCAATGAAGCGAAGTTCGGGGGCGTTCGGGCCCGCGGGATAATCGGCGGCAATGCGGCCGGCGAGTTCGATGACGCGCGCCTCAACCCGCTCGGCGGAAATCAACGTTTCGAGCGAAGCCTCCCCCATCAAGCCATTGTGATCGAGACGGGGTCCCGTGGGCAATCGGCTATAATCAAGGCAATTCGGGAATTGGCGAGGACAGCCGCCGAGCCGCGCTCCTTAGGGGGGACTGTGAAAAACTGGGGACTGTCCCGAGCGCCTAGCGAAAGAGTTTCTTTGGATCAATGCGTTTCGGTGGCGCGAAGTGGACCGCACCCGATTTTTTCACGGCCCCTTAGGAGTTCCTTCCAGCCTGATCCTCGCATCGTCTCCGGGGCGGTAGCTCAGCCGGTAGAGCAACGGCCTTTTAAGCCGTGGGTCCTGGGTTCGAGTCCCAGCCGCCTCACCACAACTTGTTGAAAACACTAGGTCGGGTCTTGTGCCTCCCGAGATATTGCTGAATGTTGCGGATGGGTGGGGTCAGGCGGCAATCGATCCTCCGACTCGCGACTGAGCTTTCTCGTCTCTTTGACACAAGCGCGCCAATCGGTGAAGCTCTGATGAACGCTATGAAAGCCATTGTGCTCACGGAATACGGCTCGCCCGATGTACTCGAGCTTCAAGAGATCACAAAACCCTCCCCCAAAGACGACGAAGTGCTCATCAAGATCCACGCCACCACTGTAAACGATTGGGACTGGTGCTTAATGCGGGGAAAGCCCTATGCTTACCGCCCCTTCTTCGGGCTGTTGAAGCCGAAAGTAAGCGTGCTAGGCGCCGAGGTCGCCGGAGTGGTCGAAGCGATCGGCAAGAACGTCACGGAATTTCAACCCGGTGACGAGGTCTACGGCGACATCTCTGAATCGGGCTTTGGTGGTTTCGCAGAGTATGTTTGCGTCCTAAAGGACGCATTGAGCAGCAAACCCGCCGAGATGACCTTCGAACAAGCAGCCGCCACGCCGCATGCGGCAATGCTCGCTTTCCAAGGCCTTGTGGATGTTGGCGGGATTCAAAGAGGGCACCGGGTCCTCATCAACGGTGCCGGCGGCGGCGGCGGAACCTTCGGTGTGCAAATCGCAAAACAATACGACACTGAGGTGACAGGGGTCGATGGCGCCGACAAATTGACGCTGCTTCGGTCCATGGGTTTCGACCATGTTATCGACTACCGACAGGAAGACTTCACCAAGACCGGCCCCTACGACCTGATTCTCGATGCCAAGACAGATCGCTCGACATTTAAGTATGCCCGCGCATTGGCTCCCAACGGCACTTACGTCACGGTCGGCGGCAGGACCATTCGTTTGCTGCAAGTAGTCTTGTTGGGGCCGCTATTTTCAAGGTTGGCGAGCAAGAACATTCGTCTCCTGGCTCTCAAACCAAACAAGGGCCTCGCCTACATCAACAACCTCTTCGAAGCGGGAAAGCTCAAGTGGGCGATCGATGGGCCGTACCCGTTAAGCGAAGTTCCCAAGGCCATTCAGTACTTTGGTGAGGGAAAGCACAGGGGTAAGGTGGTGATCGCTGTTGAGCGCAGCGACAGTCGCGAAACCAAAGCATAGCGCGAGCTCGCTCGTACTGTGCAGTCGCCGTGGCGCCGGGCGGCATGTTCAACCACGAAGTCGTCCTCACCGTCTACGGCAAGTCCGCTCCGGCCGATCCGGTGGTGTCGGTGGCGTTTCCGTGAGAGGACGCGTGTGCAAGTCCGCGGAGTTACTTCCGACATGTCCGGTTGTCGGATGGGACCGTACCTTAGACCCGTCCACTTTTGACAATCCCCATTGTCGGAAACAACGACGCAGCCCGTAGTGCCGATCCGGGTAACTTTGGGTTGTCTGCAGCGTTTGCTCATGCGGGGAGGGATCAGGCTTTACGGTCCGGTGCCATCTCCCAGCGTTTTTGGTGAGCAAGTCAACCTATAGGTGAAGTACTCCCAGCCTTGTTCGTGGCAACTCTTCAGGAGCTGCTTGCGATGAAGACCGTTGTGTCTGATCAAGCGCTTCAAGTAGGTGAGGTCACCGGACGTTCCGAAATGGATAACGACCCGCCCGGTCTCTGTCAAGAACTCTCTGCATTCGCGTAAGAATCTCTGCAACGTCGCGTAGCCTCTGTCGGCTGTGCTACTCTCCCAAACGTCACGTGGCGGCGTCCAGCGAAATGGCGGATCGAATAGAATCAGATCGAAACGCCCCCTGACCTCGCCGAACACGTGGCTGCGGATGACCTAGCCAAGCCATTAAGCGCTACATTCCGGCGGGCGCATTGCACGAGATCTCGCCAGTCCCGCCTGTGTGGGTCAGGAGGTGGTATACATTAGATGCTCAAGAAGCGGAGCGCTCACGCGAAACCTACAAGTGGCCTTCGTCGGATGAATACTAGATAACACTCCCTTAACCGACACCTAGGCTGGCGACTAAAAATGGAGTCCGAAGGATGGCAGAGTTGATTTTCTTCACGATACCGGCGTGACGGCGAAGCGCTTCGGCGTGCGCTATCACGAGGGCCATGTCTGGAAGATCACAAGCCAGGAAGACTTTAGCGACTGGCTGGAAGAACATTGCGAAGCGCGTGAAGTTTGGGTGGGCTATTACAAGAAAAGTACAGGACGCCCAAGCCTTACATGGTCTTCTTCGGTAGATGTCGCACTATGTTATGGATGGATTGACGGCATTCGCAAAACCATTGACGAACACAGCTATAAGATCCGATTTACACCGCGCAAAATAGGTAGCGTTTGGAGCGCCGTGAACGTCAAGAAGGTCGAAGCGCTAATGCAGCCAGGAAAGATGAAACCTGCAGGACTGCACCTCTTCAACAACAGAACCGATGCGCAAGGCTATTCCTCTGAGCACAGAAACGTTCCGCTCACACGTGAGTATGAGGAGCAGATCAAGGCAAATCAGCCCGCCTGGACATTTTTTTTCAATCTGGCATCCTCCTACAAAAGAGATTCCATCTGGTGGGTCATGAGCGCCAAGAAGGAAGAAACACGATTAAAAAGGCTTGGCATATTAATTTCTTCATCGGAAGCAGAGCTAAAAATACCAATCGTGCGAAAGAAAGTGTAATTTTTACAGAATGGATGGAGAGGCCGTAGGTCAGTTCCAAACAATGATGGACCAAGAGCATATAAAGGCGATCAAATGGCTCCCCATCTCGAAGAACCCACGGCTGTCGCCTTTCGCCTAAAGATTGCGACACGCCTGTGCGCACGATGAGAAAACCCAGCCCAGCCGTGAGGTCAATTCTCCCATTGACTCTAGAACTCGCCCCGAGGCATTCTCTAGTACATGGACTGACGAGTTCCAGCCTACAGTCCTCTGCCACGTACCCGAAAGAGGAGGAACAACCAATGAAGTTCACGCCTCTGATCCCATCGGTGCAGCAGAGAAGCTCCTTACCCCACTCGTGTACAGAACCATCCCTGTACACTGCAACCCTGATCCTGTTCCTGACCGTGGTCTTGGCGACATGCGAGGGGCCTGACTATCTATCTGGGCTATAACAGCACTGATTGTGCTATCGTCTCATTTCCCCATTAGATCCCTTTAGGAATCTCTTAAGCGGGGGCTCTCTAATTATATTAGCGGGGGGTTGATAGTAGGAGACTCAAGTTGGGCATTGGAGATACAGTTACCTTTTCAGCAAGCTCTTTATGGGGTAGTCACTCAAGTACGTGCCGATTGACTCGTCGAGCCTCAGCTCGCCACTTTCGACGAGTTGTAGCGTCGCCACCGCGGTAAACATCTTGTTCATGGAACCGATGCGGAAGCGGGTATCGGCTCGAACCCGCGCCACGGCCGGCCGGTCGGCAAGGCCGTATGACTTCTCCAGAAGAACCTTGTCATGCCGGGCGATGAGGATCGAGCCCGAGAATCTGTCCTGTTTGGCCGCCAACGCAGCGTAGTCCAAGATCGCTTCGCGAGCCGGCCAGGCGGCAAGAATCTCCCCCGCGGGCGTTTCCGGGGGCCTAACTTGCGCCCTACAAAGGAAGACACAGACGAGCGAAAGAACGACTGCACAGCACCATCGTGAGACCCACGCCATGACTTGGTTGAAACCTTGCTTCCCTAGAAGTTACATTTTCCCGAACGCTGGTCCTTCCTCGTAGCGGTACCCGACACCGTGAACCGTTCGGATGATTCGCGGACTCTTGGGGTCATGTTCAATACGCTTGCGCAGTTGCGAGACATGCTGATCGAGCGTGCGGCTGTTCGCGATGTGCGACAACCCCCAGCATTCGTTGAAAAGCACCGTGCGGTCGACAACCCGCCCGCGCATCCGATGGAGCAGCCGCAGAATCTTCACATCACGCAATCCGAGGTCGATCACCTGCTCGCCGCGGCGCGCCCGTAGCTCGCTCGGCAGCACCTCCAGGTCCCCCATGCGAAACGGATCATGGCTTGATTCGTCGCGGTCGCGCGCCATGCAGCGCCTCGTAACCGCCCGGATGCGCGCCAGAACTTCCCGCACCCCAAAGGGCTTAAGGATGAAGTCGTCCGCTCCCAGCTCGAGGCCGACAACCTTGTCGACCTCCTCGGACTTCGCGCTGATGAAAATAATTGGTACGCCCGCGTCGGCTCGGCGGATCTCCTTGCAAACCTCGTAGCCGTCAACGCCCGGCATCATAATATCGAGGCAGATGAAGTCCGGCGACTCGCTGCGAAACAACGCGAGTGCCTGGGTGCCGTCTTCCGCGACCACCGTCTCATATCCTTCGTCCGCGAGGATTTCCTCCAGCCCGGCGCGGATATTCCGATCGTCTTCGGCAATCAGCACTTTCATAGTCAATCACTGGTCGCTGCCGGCGGACATTGCAGCGTTACTCGGAAGCGCGCCCCTATTTCGGTCGGGTCCAACCGCAGATCGCCGCCGTGAAGCCGAGCTAGATCCCGCGCAATGGAGAGACCGATCCCGGTGCCGACGACGCCGTCCGTATGGGCGCTGCTAACGCGATAGAAAGGCTCGAAAATCCGCTTTCTCTCCCGCGCGGGAAGGCCCGGACCGCGATCGGCCACCGTAATCTCGACAACGTCACCGCGCCGCTGACTGGCCAACTCCATATACTTTCCGGCGGCTCCGTATTTCTCGACATTGCCGATTAGGTTCCCGACGATTTGCTCCAACGCGTCCGAGTCGAACGAAACCGACTCGGAAGCGCCGCGCTTAAACTCCAACTCGATCCGCTTTGCCTCCAGAGCAGGCCTGAAATGATCGAGAACACTCTGCACGACATCGTCCACAACCCCCGGCTTCGGGTGGATTTCGAGGGTTTGACGCTGCTTTCAACTAAACGTGAGGACATTGCCGATCAGGCGACTTAGGCGCCGGCTCTCCGAGACAATGACGTCGATATGACGACCGAGTCTCTCGTTCTTCTCATCGCTGTCCCTTTCCAGCAATTCGGCATACATGCGGATGTTCGTGAGCGGCGTCTTCAACTCATGAGATACCTGGTTCACGAAGCTCACCCGCTGAACGGCTTCACGCATCTCGCGGGATTGCTCTCGATAGAAGTAGTACGTCAAGCCGATCACCGTCGCGGCCAGCAACGCCAGCCCCGCCGCCAGGTTGATCAGCAAGCCGCTCGTCACCGCCGATCCGAAAACCGCGCCGGCGGTGGTATTCGAGGCCCCAAGCGCCGAGCGGCGCGGCCAAGCTGAGCGAGGTGACGGGCCGCGAATCGTTATCCGCTTGAAATGCGCCCCATTGGTAAAGCGCTCGGCCCGCGGAATCAACGAGTCGAATCCGCCCTTCGGTGAGTTCCGGAGCCACTGCGTTCGTCTCCGGCAACGAGGCAATCAGCTCGGCCAGCAAGCGGGTCCTGTTGATCTCCGCGACATGGGTTGTCTCGCCGCTCCGCACCCACAGCATCAGCTGCAGGCCGCTGCCGCGGTACCAAGCGTGCCAACCCTTCGGGTTCGCCGACAGCTCCCCGTCATAAACGCCCTCGGAATCGGACATGCGCGCCGATGCCGGAGACGACGGTTCCGTCGCCGACTCCTCGCCGGCGAAATCAAGATCCGCGATTACACCCTTCTCCCAAATCTCGCGCGTGCGGTCCAGCGAGTCCCGCTCGGCCGACGTGAGGGAACCGAGTGTCCCAACCGGAGGAAAGAGCAAGCGGCCGTCGGCGTCCAGCACGTAATACTGCTCGACATACGCTGATTGCCGCGTCCGCCGCCGTAGCTCGTCTTGATCAACCGTGTAGGGGTTCATCTCTTCCAGTACCGTTTCCTCGTAGTCTTTCAACGACCGGGTCAAAGCCTCGTCCACGGTACGCAGCCGACCGAGCATCAACTCGCGCAGCCCGTGTTCGACAACCACCTGCTCATCCTGGACGAGTCTCGCCCCCAACCATCCAACGATAGCCAGGGGCGCGACCGCGATCAGCACCAAAATGATGGTGAGCTTCGGTTTCACTTCTTACTTGGGCTTGGAGATGACGGCACGTTGCGTCTTCGTCTTGTACTGGATTTCCCGCTGCTTCTTACGTTCGCGGTTCCAATTCTCATCGTCAAGGTTTTCGCCGGCCTCGTAGTTGGCTTGGGCGGCCCGCCGCAGGCCCTTGTCGCCGAGCTTTTGTGCGTTGTCCTCAAGATAGGCCGAGTTGGATCGGAAGAGTTCGCGAGCATCCTCGACCTTCCCCTCGTCCCGCAAGGTCGTCGCCTGCTCGTTACGTTCGTTGGCGATCTGGCGCACGACCTCGACCATGGTGTCTTTGTTGGTCGCTTTTTCGACCACCGCCGCGGATTCGGTAAATGTCACCGATGTCCCGCCGCTTAGACTAGCTTGAGAGCCGGTCAGCACGTCGCGATAACCGACGGTGACGTCGGCGACCTGTCGAGTTCGGCCCGTCGCGGCGGGCGATACCTCGACTTCCAGCAAGATGTAGCGAGTCTGGTCGCGATAGAGCTGGTTCATCGTGGCATACACTTTCCGGCCCGCGATCCGCGCTTCCCGCCCAACCACCCGTATCGGTCGCACCCCGTTGGGGCAAACGATTTCGATGGTCACACCTTGGGCTACCGTCGAGAGCGCGTCGCCGAATTCCGTCGCGAAAGCCGCTTCGAGGTCGGCTTCATTCTCCACGAAGAAGTGGTTGCCGTCGCTCGCCATCGCCAGCCGCGTCATCAGATCCTCGTTGTATTGCAAACCAAGGCCGATCGTGGTCACGGTGATGCCTTGCCGCGCTAAGGAAGTGCCGAGCCGCGCTAATTCCCCCGGCGAACTCGGGCCCACGTTGGCCAGCCCGTCGGAGACGAGAAGCAGCATATTGACCCGGTTGCGGTCTAGAAACTTCCGCAGCTCACGCGCTCCCTTACTGACGCCGGCGAACAGAGCAGTTTGTCCCCGCGCGCGGATGCCGTGAATTGCGTTGCGAATCGCCTGGCGGTCGTACAGCTTCGTGGCCGGGACCAAGACGTCCACCGTACTCTGGTAGGTGACGATCGAGACGGTATCATCGTCCCTAAGCTGACCAATCGCCATCAGCGCGGCCCGCTTGGCCTCCTCGATCTTGGCGCCCGACATAGATCCCGAGCGGTCCAGCACGATGGCCGCGTTCACGGCGGCCCGCCGATCCACACGGTGGTTGCGGCCCGTCAGAGAGATTCTCACGTAGGCCTTCTGCCGAGCGCCCGTCAGCATCCGCGGGTTGGCCATTTGCACGTCCAGCGCGACCGACGCTCCGTGGGCGGCGGGAATGGCCGAAACGGCAAGCGCAACCGGAAGCGCCATGCGAGCCCATTTCTTAATCATTGCGTTGATTCTCATCGGATTCTCCTTTTGTACTTCGGCCGGCTTGGATCTCGATTGCACGCCGACACTGTTTCTGATTCAAGGTTCACCCAGCCGGCGTCTTGAATGGTCAGTTGCTCGCAAGAAGATTGTAAGAATTATGTCAGCAGCGAAATCGCCCACGACCGGCTCTGAACTCGCGAGCCGCTTCGATGGGAGTGCCTGAGGCCTTCGAGTGGCTTACATCAGGCGCCCTACCGGGGCGCGGATGTCGAACGCATGAGTTGCGGGGCATCCGATTGCGCCGATACCCTGCCCAGTAGGGCACAGAAGGTGAAGCCAATCCCGTTGATGGGGCCGTGCCACCGGGCCATGCCGGGGATGTCGATCAGCAGCTCGCCCGAGTACTCGCCGGCCGCGTAGATCAGCGCGAGGGTCATCCCGATGGCGAGCGAAACCGAAGAGACGCCAAGCAGAAGGCGAGGCAGGGTTCCGCTCACCCGCGACAGACCCGCGAGGATGTAGCCCCCCAGCGTGAGCAAATTGCAGTAGAACAGCCCGATCGCCGCGTACTTCCACCCCGGTGAGGCTAGGAAGCCTATCGCGATCAGAAAGGTGCCCCCGATGATGCCGACCGCTATGACCTGAAACACCCGGCGCGCGACGCTTCCGGCCCGCAGCGACTGACCCGTGGCCCCGGTTACACACGCAAGGGCAAAACCGGAGAAGTGAAAGTGCACCGCCGTGAGCAAGACAATCGGCTCGCCCAACTCCATCGGCGTCGCGCCGAGCCGCGTGATCACGAGCCAAATGGCGCCGACCGGCAAATAGAGCAAACCCGCGTCAAAGCAGGCCTGAATCGGATCGCGAACGAGCTGCAAGGGGAAGCGCAGCCCAACCGCCGCCAGCGGGATCACCGTAAGCAGCCAACCAGCCGCGATCCAGCCCGCGGTTTCGCCCGTTGGCGCGAGAAACGACAATGCGGCCAAGGCGGCTCCGAACGGTTGCAGAAACGAGCCCGTCAGCAACAACCCGCGCCTTCCCGAAGACATGTCGGTCACCGGAATGAGCTGAAGCCCCAACGGCACCAGGAGAAGAGGGGCGGTGAGGAACAGCAGCTCGAGCAGATCGAGTGACGTGATGCCCGCCAATGAAAGGGCCGCGAGCGTCAACCAGATCACCGCGCCGCCGCGGACGCCGACCCGATTCCATCGACATATCAGTAGGGTGTCCATCATTCCTCCTCATGGCGTTCAATGGATCCATCCGGCCAGGTGCCAGGCGACCAGACCGAGATAAGTCGCGCTCAAGGCGATGAATAGTCCCGTGAGCAAAGTGTGGCCGAGCGCCATGAACCGGCCCACCGGCCAATCGGCGTGGCTGAAGTAGAGAAAGTCCACTAGGACTCGCGACAACCAGTACAAGCCGATGAAAGCGGCCAACCCCAATGCGGCCGGCGCGCCGCTGAGCAACTCGGTGCGCAACGCGAGAGTCAACGCGCCAAAGGCTGTGATGGTGAACACAGTGAAGCCTCCATAGGTCCACATCAGCTTGCGGTTGAAGGGGGTAAGTGTCTTCAGATCCTCCTTCCATCCCAACCGCGCGGGCACTTGAAAGCTCGCGCCAAGCACACAGAAGTGACCGATTCCGGCCGCCCACAAAGCGAGCGAGAAGAGTTCGCCGGTTGTGGTCATCGCAGCCCCACGAATGCCGCCATCGTGAAGACGACGATCAAGTACGCAATGGCCGCCGAGAAAGCCAGGTGGGCGACGAAGTTGCCGCGTCGCACGCGCGGATCATAGTAGACCCATTGCACGACTAGGCGGGGCGCCCAGAAGACCACCAGCCCACAGCTGAGCGCGTTGCCGAGAGCCGTTGCCCCGGCCAACTCCTCGGGGAAGAAGAAGCAGAGTCCGGCGAAAGCAACCAACAAGGAAGCGATGTAGGCGGCGTGAACCACGAACACCTGCTTGATGATCGGATCGACCCGGGCAAGGTTCCTTCCGTACTCGAGCTTGCGCGGCAGGACGAGATTCGCGCCCGCGATGGCGAGTTGAATGCCGCCCGCGATCCAGAGATAGGGAGTCAGTTGGTGCATCGTTTTCCTCCTTCGTTGTTCGTCCTCGAAAACATTCCCGTCGTCAGAAAGCTCCTAATGCCTCGAGCATCGGCAAGGCCGTCCGAATCAGGAAAGCGTCGTGGAACAGCAGTCCCAGCGGAGCCGCGGTCGCCGCCAGAGTGAAGGCCCAACCGAGTCCGCCCCCGCCCAGCCCCACCCGTCGTCCCGGCCGCGAGCGCTCGAACCAAACGCCAAGTCCTTGGATTGCGAAGTAGATGGTCGGCAGGCCGTAACCGCCGCCGGCCGGGAGCGAGATCACCAGGTCGTGAATCACGCCGGAGAACAGAAACGCCGCGAAAAGCGCCACCGCATTGGCGTTTCGGCCGAATGGCCCAGCGGGGCGGGTGGTCTCCAGGCCTGCCCATCTTCGACCCCGCATTCTTCGGCGCAGCGGCTGAAAGATCAACCCATGCGAAAGCTCGCGGAAGCCGCGATTCCAGCGCCGTCCCCAAAACTCGGCGAGCGACGTGGAACGGGTCGGAGAATCCATGATCGGCGTGGCGGTGATGCCCAGTGCGCGCCATCCTATCGCCAGGAAGTGCAACAGCCCGAAGTGCAGGGTCCGGATCAAGCCGATTAATCCAACCCAGGCCCGCGTGCGCGGCCACTCAGGCGGCACGAGTCCGGCCACAAGCCAGACGAAAACGACGCCCGCGGCAAGGTTGCGGCCCGCTCTTACCCATTCCCCCCGGGGTGCGATCCGTCCTGGGGCGGCCGGCGCGAGAAACTCCTCGGCGTCCATGCCGACCCAAGCGAATAGGTAGGCGAGCCGCCGCCCCAAGCCCGCCGGAACCGACGGCCCAACTCGCCATAGCGTCAACAGTTTGAAACCGAAAAACAACGCCCCCGCCGTCAGCCACATTCGTACCCATCCCGGCAAGGCCCCGCTCGCCGCGATCGCCGCCGCCGGCAGCAGAACGGTCGCGAGTATCCCCGGCCACTCCGGCCGCTTTGTCGTCGGGCACGCGCCGCTCAAGCAAGCACGATTGCGCGCCACCCAACAGTAGCCGGCGTCAATCAAAAACATCCCACCGGGAAGCGCCGCCAATATCCGTAAGGGCAAGACCCACCAGACGTACCGAGCCATGAACCGCACCGCCTCTCCGCGGCGCAGCGGCGAGCCGGCGGCCGGGAAAACCACCATGGAGTCAAACCCGTCACTCGCGCCCGCGGCGAGACCGTGCCGGTACGTTGGGAGACGCGAAGCGGCCTGTAGAGTCAGCAATTGGAAACGCGCCCGCTCCCCCGTCGAAGCAAAGCGGCGCGCCAAGTCGATGCAGAAAGCGCACTCGCCGTCATAGAGAACCGTCGCCCGCGCGGCGGGGGCTGTGTTTGATTCGTGGCGGCCGATTCGCGAGGTCATGGTTTGTTTTCCCTCCGGACTCGATCCCGGCATTGGGAGTGCTTGCGTGAGTACGTTCTTTTCGTTATTTCTGTCTTTACAGAAATTATAAACTAAACGGACAAGAACGTCAACCCCTAGTCTTGTCTCATGCAAGATGAGCCTGAACGAGGAGTTTGTTTCTCACACAAGATGAGCCTGCAGGATCGGGGAGTGGGCATGCTGGGGATTGACTATCCAAGTGCAAAACGCCGGCAAGTTGAATCCGCAACAGATCCGGCAGTTTCTCCACTCCAGCCAGGAGATTCGATTCAAAGGCAAAGGGCGGGCCGAGATTTACGCTTGGGTGGCGCGCACGCTTGGCCGGCACGGCTACAGCCGCCAGAACCGCGCCGACAAAGGGCTGCTGCGGCAGTATCTGGTCAAGATGACCGGACTGAGCCGGGCGCAAATCACGCGGCTGATCCAGCAGTACCGGCAGGGCGGAGAACTCCAACCCGCCCGCTACCGGCGGCATCGCTTTGCCCGCAAGTACACGCCCGCCGACGTCGAACTGCTGGCGGCGGTGGACGAGGCCCACGAAACCCTCAGCGGCCCGGCCACGCGCAAGATCCTCGAGCGGGAATACCAGCAGTACCAGCAGCGCGAATACGAGCGGTTGGCGGGGATCTCGGTGGCCCAGATCTATCGCCTGCGGCGGCGCAGTGCCTACCGCCGGCGGCGGCTGCATTTCACCAAGACCCGGCCCACAGCGGTGTCGATCGGCGAGCGGCGCCGGCCCGACCCGCAAGGCCGACCCGGCTTTCTGCGAGTGGATACGGTGCATCAAGGGGATCGCGATGGCGTCAAGGGCGTCTACCACATCAATGCCGTGGATGAAGTCACCCAGTGGCAAGTGGTCGGCGCCACAGCCGCGATCAGTGAAGCCTGGCTGGAGCCGTTGCTGAAAGCCATGATCGAGCAGTTTCCCTTTCGTATCCGCGGCTTCCATTCCGACAACGGCAGCGAGTTCCTCAATCGCACGGTGGAGAAGTTATTGAACAAGCTGCTGATCGAACAGACCAAGTCGCGTCCGCGGCACTCCAATGACAACGGCTTGGTGGAATCGAAAAACGGCGCGGTGATCCGCAAACACATGGGATATACGCACATCGCGGCGCCGCACGCGGGGCGCATCCAGCGCTTCTACCAACAGCACTTCAATCCCTATTTGAATTTCCACCGGCCCTGCGGACAGCCCGAGATCAAGACCGACGCCAAAGGCAAGCAGAAGCGGGTGTATCGCCACTACCAGACGCCTTGGGAATCTTTCGAGCAGTTGCCCGAGGCCGCCGGCTACCTCAAGCCAGGGCACACGCTTGAGGCTCTGGGCCGCATTGCCCAGGCGGAAAGCGACACTGCGGCGGCGCGCCGGATGCAGCGAGCCAAGCACAAGCTGTTTGCCAGTTTCCGGTCCGCGAACACGCCGTGCTGAACAGCAGGAAGAGGGCTGTGGAAATGGCGGGCGGTGGAAAACGAGGAAAACCAAAACCAGGTTTCCCTTCGTTTCCCACCGCCCTTGGAAATCGCTCCGCGATTCCCACATTCCCACAACCCCGACGACGATTCTCCCCTTCCCAAATCAAAACCAAAAAACCAGAAAGGAGCCCCAGCTACTCAAAAAGCCCCAACCCCCGTCTTCAGGCTCATCCTTCGATGAGAAAATGCTCCCCTCCGATGAATGCGAACTGACCTGAACTTCAAATTTCGCGCTACCCGGAGATTCACAACTGCCACGAATAGATCCGACTTTCAGCCACCCGAGCCGCGCCGCCGTGCGGCGCGGTCCCGGCGAACCCTTCGACCAAGTTTCTCCCCTGAGCGATCCGGCCCAGCCGGTGGCCCCACTAGTAGCCTGCATTTCTCACCGCCGGCCGTAACCGTGGTGAACTCACCGGGACATAGGTAACGGTTTTCACCGGGACAGGGGCAACACTGTAAGTGCAAGCACATAGCGCCTTGTGCCCGCTTCGTCCTCGGCGTTCGCTACACTCGTCGGTTTGAGATCGGCAATGGCCCGCCGATTCCCGCCGTCGATCTTTCCGCCGTGTTCTTACTCCAAGTCATTCTCGCGGTCTTGACGGCAGGTTCCTGGGCCTACTCGTTGTTGACGGTCGTAGCGTCGCGGCGCTACTTGGCCAAGCGGCCCGGGCCGTTCGGGCGAGCGGTGCCCATCAGCGTCCTGAAACCTTTGGCGGGCGCCGAGGACGAACTCGAAACCAACCTGCGCGGCTTCTTCGAGCAAGATTACGGCGAGTTCGAGATCTTGTTCGCGGTTCGCCGCTCCGACGACCCGGCACTCGAGACGGTCGGGAAACTCGAAAAGGAATTCCCCGCGGTCGCCTGCCGTGTCCTAATTACCGGCGAACCGCCCTATCCCAATGCCAAGGTCTACAGCCTCGACAAGATGATTCAGGCGGCGCGACACGAGTTACTAGTGATGAGCGACAGCGATATTCGCGTCGGGCGCGACATGCTTCGAGTCGTCGCGGCGGAATTCGAAGACGAGAAGATTGACCTGCTGACCTGTCCGTATCGCGCCGTTCCCGGGAGAAGTTTCTGGTCGCGGCTGGAGGCGATCGGGCTGAATACGGAGTTTCTCGGCGGCCTGCTGACGGCGCGACTGATCGAGGGCGTGCGGTTCGCGGTGGGGCCGACAATCGTGGCGCGCAAGAAACTCATTGAAGACTTGGGCGGTTTCGGCCGATTTAGTCCGTACCTGGCCGAAGATTTCGTTCTGGGCAAGCAGGCGGCCGAGCGGGGATACGGGGTCGAGCTGTCTTGTTACCGAGTGGATCACTACATCGCCGGCCGGGCCTCGGAGGCGCCGGAACATCAAGAGTGGGTCGAAAATCTGAAGCATCGGCTGCGCTGGGCTCGCAGTACCCGGCGGTCGCGGCCGTGGGGTTACCTGGGGCAGGCTTTTACGTATCCGGTGCCGTGGGCCGTCTTTGCGGCTGCGGTGATGCCTTGGGCATGGGTGGAGTTGTCGGCTGTCACGATCTTGCTCAGAGCGGCGGCGGTGTGGGCGACGGCGGAACGCGTTTTGGACGATCCGTTGACGCGAGAAAACGCTTGGCTGGTGCCGCTGCAGGACGCGCTGGGCTGGCTGGTTTGGCTCGCGGGTTTCTTCGGGAATCGCATTCAATGGCGGGATCGGACCTATCGTTTGCTCCCCGACGGACGCTTTGAACTGATTGAGAAATGAAGACCGCGCCACGTCGGGCAGGCGCAAAATCGCGGATTAGTACAATAGGGACTCGGCGCGGCCCAATCGTTTTGTGGGATTTCGGGGTAATGCGGCCGCGTGCCGAATCGGGTCTCGCCGCGCGGTGAGAGGTAGAGGGGTTGAGGAGTTGAGGAAAGGAAGAACGAACAATGTCGCAAGGTAATTTCGCCGTCGCCGGACTCGGTGTGATGGGACGTATGGTGGGTCTCAACATCGAGCGCAACGGCTTTCCGCTGATCGCCTACAACCGCGGGGCGGAAAACGCCGATCGCATGCGCGAGGTCTCCCAGGGCAAAAACGTCACCGTCACCCGCTCGATTCCGGAAATGGCCGCTCTGCTCGACAAGCCTCGCCGGGTGCTCATTATGACAACCGCGGGGGCGGGAACCGACGCGGTTATCGGCGAGTTACGCAAGGCATTCGAGCCGGGCGACATCATCATTGACGGCGGCAATGCGCACTTCCCCGATACCAACCGGAGACAAGCCGAGCTCGATCCGGCCGGCATCCACTTCATCGGTTGCGGCATTTCGGGCGGTGAGCAGGGGGCGCTGTGGGGTCCCAGCATCATGCCCGGCGGCCACAAGGAAGGTTATGACCATATCGCCCCGGTGTTGACCAAGATCGCCGCGCAGACCGACGACGGCCCCTGCGTTACTCACGTCGGCGAGGGGTCGGCGGGGCACTACGTCAAGATGGTCCACAACGGCATCGAGTACGGGATCATGCAGATTATCTGCGAGATCTACGACGTGCTGCGCAAGTCGGCGGGGATGTCGACGGCGGAGGTCCAAGCGACGTTCGCCGAGTGGTCCAAGAGCGAAATCAGCGGTTTCTTGGTCGAAATCACGGCCGATTGCCTGGGGAAAGCCGACGAGCTGAGCGATAAACCGCTGGTCGAGGTGATTCTCGACACGGCCGGGCAAAAAGGCACCGGCAAGTGGACGGCCCAGAGCGGTCTGGATCTGGGAGTCCCGATCCCAACTTTGAGCATGGCGGTCGAAGCGCGCATTCTTTCGGGGCTAAAGCCTCGGCGTGTCGCGGCTTCCAAGGTTTTGGCCGGGCCCACGGCAACCTATTCGGGCGATCGCGGTGAGTTGCTCAAGTCCATGTACAGCGCATTCTATTTATCCAACGTCGCCTGCTACGCCCAAGGGATGGCGCTGATCAAGGCGGCCTCGAAGGAGTACGAGTACGGCGTCAGCATGGCTGAAACGGCTCGCATCTGGAAGGGCGGCTGCATTATTCGCTCGAAACTGCTCGATCCGATCAAGAAGGCCTATCAGGCCGATCCGGAGTTGGACAATCTGCTGACTCACGAATCGTTCAGTGGGATGACTAACAGCCGGCTCGGCGACTTGCGAAAGGTTGTCGGGCTGGCGGCGGAAACCGGTGTGGCGGCGACATGCTTAGGGGCGACGCTGGCCTACATCGACAGTTATCGCAGCGAATTCCTGCCCGCTAACTTGCTGCAAGCGCTGCGCGACAACTTCGGCGCCCATACTTACAAACGCCTCGACCGCGAAGGCACTTTCCACACCGAGTGGGTGGAGTAGCCGACACTTCGGCGTGAGGGTGGTCGCAATATCGAATGCGAATCCGCCCGCGCCCCGGCCCTACTGCTGTTTCGCTGGTTAGCCCGGCCGATCGGGCGGGGCGTCATTGCGCCCCGGGAACCAGGGTTTCCAGCTCGCTCAAGAAGTTCTGGACGAGGCGAAAGTGGTCCGGGACATCGCTCTGCTCCACCTTCACCATGACGAATCGCTTTCCATCAAGGGAAACGTCGTAGTTGGTCGCGGGAACCGGACTCACCTCATAACGGCCCTCAAAAAGCACCCGAGTCCGGCCGGCGCGAAACTCCGATTCGCTGGAGAGGATCGCCGCCGCCAGCATTTGATCCCCGTTGCGGAAGAAAAGCTCGCGGCCGTCGCGCGACCACAGCGGCTCAATGCCGCCGTCGGTCGATATCGTGGTCTTCCCTCCCGGGCCCGCGTACGGCCGAACGTACACTTCATTCCCGCCCGACTCGTCGGACACATACGCGATCCACTTCCCGTTCGGCGAAAACTTTGCGTCGAATTCATTGAAGTCGGTCTTCAAGAACGGTGAGGCTTCGCCAACCTGGTCTCCGGTCGGCACCACTTGAATATCCCAGCCGGTCTCGGGATGTCGTTGTGTCACGGCAAGAAGTGCGCCCTCAGCCGACCACGATGTCGGAAAATCTTTATGCTCCGAGACGAAAAGCGGCTCTACTCCTCCGCTGCCGTCGGCCGCGGCCCAATGGATGTTCCAGTCCCTGCCGGGCAACATAGTCGAGAAGGCCAGACGAGCGCCGTCGGGCGTCCAGGCGGGGACATAGTTCCCCCCTCGATCGGTGAGCCGAATTCGAGTGTTCCGCTCGATATCCAATACCCAAATGTCTCCGTCTCCGGCTTCAGCCAAGCGTCGACCGTCAGGCGAGAGCCGAGGATGCCGAGAACCACGAATCCCTCGGGTGGTATGCGTAGCTTGTCCCATACGGTCGAGCCATACCAGAGTGCGTTCAGATTTCTTGCTCGGGATATAGACAAGCGATCCGCCATCCGAGAAGCTCAGGGACGGCGGTCCGGAACCCTCGGCCTGGAAGACCTCGTCCGGTAGTGAACTCGGAGAAGAAACGATTTCGCGTCGTTCTAAGTCGAACGCGACCGCGAAAAGATGCCCCGACCGAGCGTACAGCAAGCGACCGCTGGGTAGATACCGCGCCCAATCTACCTGGCCCGCCTCGCCCAGCAAGCTCCACTCCCCGGTCTCGTACGAAAACATTGCCAGATGGTGCTCTCGATTGACCATATGCACGACGAAGAGAAACCCCGTGCCGTCGGGCAAACTCATCGGGGACTGGTGCTGTTGCTCTCCACGGCAGCGCCTGTCGCCGAAGCGCGGACTTTCCCGGCGTACCCTCAGCCGAACGGGATATCGCGGCCGACTCTGCTCCTGCCCTGCTTTGGCCCGTGGTTCGTCCCACGCTCGCAAGCCCGGCACGAGCCGTTTCCGCTCTTCTCGCAAGCCCCCGCGGATCGACGATCATCTCCTCCACGTGCTGGTAACGGTCCGCCGCGTCCTTCGCTAACGCCTTGCCGACAATGAACTCCAACTCCATCGGCAGGCCCGCCCGCAAGGCCGTAACCGGCTCGGGCTCCTGGTTGGAGATGGCGTAGAGCACCGCTTCCTGCCGCTCCCCGGCGAACGGCGGACGGCCGGTCACCATCTCGTAGATCACGACTCCCAGCGACCAAGTGTCGGTGCGGCGGTCCGTGGGCCGGCGCTCGGCCTGTTCGGGGGACATGTAGGCGGGGGTGCCCAGCGTCGTGGACGTCTTGGTCAACCTCGACTGCTCGGCAAGCAGCGCCAACCCGAAGTCCATGATCTTGACCTGACCCTCCTCTGTCAGCGTCAAGTTGGCCGGTTTGACGTCGCGATGAACAACCCCCCGCTGGTGAGCCGCCTTCAACCCCTCGGCGGTCTGCACGGCAATGTCGATCGCCTCGTCGAGCTTCAGCGGTCGGTCGCCGATTTTTTCCTTGACCGTTCGGCCATCGACGTAGGCCATGGCGAGGAAGGTTTCGCCGTCGACCTCGTCGATTTCGTAGACTGTACAGATGTTGGGGTGATCGAGCCCGGCGGCGGCCTGGGCCTCGCCAAGAAAGCGCTCCTTGGCCTCAGCGTCCTCGATAGCGTCGACGCGCGGAAACTTCAGCGCCACCGTGCGACGCAGCTTCGTGTCCTCGGCTTTGTAGACGACACCCATCCCGCCCTCACCGAGCTTCTCGGTGATTTTGTAATGCGAAATGGTGTGGCCGATCATTAATTCCAGTGAATTTCTTAGGGCGGCGGAAGACTTCTTCAGACTGTAGCGCACATGGTTGACCTTTCGAAGGAACCGCGGCTGTGGGCGCAGGCCTTACACTATCCACTTGTGGCGAGCCGCGCCCGAGTTCGAGATTTCGCCGACTACGCCGTCGTCCGGGTTGTTCTCAAGACCTTGGAACGATTGCCGATGTCGGCGGCGCGGGCCGTGGCGGGGGGCCTTGCCCGCCTTGCGCGGCTCGTGACGCCACGCTGGCGGCAGGTGGCCTACCGGAATTTGGAAATCGCCCTGCCGGCGAGCGATGCCGCCACCCGGCGCCGGATCGTCGACGGTGTCTACGAAAACCTGGCCCGCATCTTGCTCTCGTTGAGCCGCATGCCGCGGCTCGATCCCCGCAACATTCACGATTGGATCGGCTACGAAGGCTACGACTATTTCGAGCAAGCGCTGAGTGGCGGCCAGGGCGTGCTCTTCATGACGGCGCACTTGGGCAATTGGGAACTGAGCGCCCAGGCCCATGCCCTACTGGGAAATCCGATGCACGTGATGGTCCGGTCTTTCGACAATCCTCTTCTCGACCGCCTGATCGACGATTACCGCACTCTGCACGGCAATCGCACCATTCTCAAGCAGGACTTCGGCCGCACGCTCCTGCGAGCTTTGAAAGATAACGAGGCGGTGGGCGTGCTGGTGGATCAGAACGTGATCGGTGAAGATACCGCTTTTGTCGATTTCTTCGGGGTCAAGGCGGCCGCGACGAGCGGTTTCGTCAAGATCGCCATGAGAACGGGCGCGGCCGTGATCCCCGGCTTTGCATTGTGGAATCCGGAGCAGGGACGATATGTCCTTAAGTTCTATCCACCACTCGAGATGGCGGAAACCGGCGACCCGGAGCAAGATTTGGTAACCAATACGCAACGCTGCCAATCCAAGATAGAAGAGGTAATCCGGGAGTATCCCGATCAGTGGCTGTGGATCCATAAGCGTTGGAAGCATAGGCCGCCGGGCGAGCCGGAATTGTACCCCTAGCGAGTTGCCAGTCCGGGCGGATGCGACTTTCCCGCTATACTGGGGAAAGTTAGAGTAGGGTCTTTGTGACGATAACGGGATCAAGACTGTCTCGGAAAAGGCGGTATTCGTTCGTGATGTTCGTGCCGGCCGTCGTCGCGGTCTTCCTTTCGGCTGCCGCGGCCGCTCCCGCGCCGCAGCAAGAGACGGCAACCGAAGTTCCCGACCGCTCGAACGCCTACTACCATTTTTCTCTCGGCTATCTTTACGAGCAACTCGCCGTCGAGCACATGAACCGCGAGTATCTGTCGCGCGCGGTGGAGGAGTACCGGGCCGCTATCGAAGCCGATCCGGGCTCCGGCGTGGTGCGGCGGCAACTGATCGAACTCTTTGCCCGCACGAATAAGCTTGACGAAGCCGCGGCCGAAGCCGACAAATTGTTGGCGGAGAACCCCGACGATGTCGAGCTGCTGCGGCTGATGGGCCAGATCTACAGCCGTTATGCCTTCGGCCGACGGGGCGAAATCAACGAGGAACTGCTGAAAAAGGCCATCGCGGCCTTTGAGCGCGTGCGGGAATTGGACTCGAGCGGCACCGAGTCGTTGTTGCAATTGGCGAATCTCTACCGCGCCGCCAAGCAGAAGGATACGGCCGCGGCCACCCTCAAGGAGTTGCTCGACAAGGAACCGGATTCGACCGACGCCTTGGCCGGGTTGGCGTTTCTGTATCTCGATTCGGGCGACGCGGAAGCCGCCATTGAAGCTCTCGAAAAAGTGAAGGCCGCCGGAGCCGCCGACCGCAATCATCTAACCACGTTGGCAACCGCCTACGAACGAGCGGGAGAGTATAAGAAAGCGGCGGCGGTATTTCAGGAATTGCTCGACCAGGGCGACAACCCGGGACCGGCGCGGCGCGGCTTGGCGCACAACCTGGTGCTGTCGGGCCAATACGATCGAGCCCTCAAGGAATACGAAATCCTTGCCACGACCGAGCCGCGCAATCCCGAAAATCATTTGCGCCTATCGCAGATTTATCGCGAGCTGCGACGCTATGATGACGCCCGAAAGAGTCTTCAACAAGCGCAACTGTTGGCCCCCGATTCCTTGGAGATCAAATACAACTTGGTGCAGCTGCTGGAGGCGGAAGGCTCGACCGATGAAGCCGTCGATGCCCTTTCCGAATTGCTGGAAGCGACCAAGAAAGACGAATACTCGACGCGCGAGCAAGACAACCGCGCGATGTTTCTCGAACAGATGGGTATGCTTCACCGAGGCCGCGATAAGCCCGCCGAGGCCGAAAAAGCTTTTCGCGCGATGGCCGCGGTCAGCCCGGAAACCAAGCCCCGAGCCTTGCTGCAAATTGTGGACGGCTATCGGGCCGCTCGCCGATATGGGAAAGCTCGTCAGCTGGTGAAAGCCGCGCGCAAGGAATTCTCCGACGATCGCCCGCTGGCCATGTTGCAGGCAACGGTCTTCGCCGAGACCGGCGACGCCGATAAAGGCGCGAAGGTTCTCAGGGGTCTGCTCGGTCGCGGACCGCTCGATCACCAGGTCTACCTTTCCATGGCGCAAGTCTATGAAAAAGGTAAGAAGTATGATGACGCGGTCAAGGCTATCGACAAGGCCGAGTCGATCTCCGATACCAAGCCGCGCAAGCTGGCCGTCTTATTCACCTACGGATCGGTGCTCGAACGCGCCAAACGGTTCGACGAGTCGGAGAAGAAGTTTCGGGAGTTGCTGGCTATCGATCCCGACAACGCCTCGGCGATGAACTATTTGGGCTATATGCTGGCCGACCGCAATGTTCGGCTCGACGATGCCCACAATCTGATTCAGAAGGCGCTCGACATTGACCCCGACAACGGCGCTTATCTCGACTCGCTGGGCTGGCTCTATTACCGCCAGGACAAATTCGAGTTGGCCGAACGTTATCTGCGACGCTCGCTGGAGCAGTACAAGCACGACCCGATCGTGCTCTCGCACCTCGGTGACGTCTACTTCAAACTGCGCCAAGTCGAGCAGGCTAAACGGCACTGGGAGCGCTCGATCGAAGAATGGGAACGCAGCGCGCCATCGGACCGCGATGATTCCGCCATCGCGGAATTGCGCAAGAAGGTTTCGCGCCTGACGTTGCGGTCGTCCTCGGGCTCGGGCTCGGACTCGCGCCCGGACTCGGACGACAAGAAGAAGCGGCCCTAGTCAGGGACCTCCACCGGGAAGGCCGCCCCCGGATTCCGTCCGAGGTTCGACGAGACCATGAGGGACGCCGCCACTCCCCATTCCAAGCACCCTCCGGTGCTGGGGGCGTGCCTTCTCATTGCCCTTACTCTCGGCTCTTTTTCCGCCGCGGCGCAAGTTCCCGCCGGGGTCACATCGGGCGACGCGGAAATGTTGCGGGGCATCTTCCGCAATCGCATCGTCTCCTACGCCCGCCGGCCCGACGCCAACCTCGCGGTGCTCGAGATCTACCGCGCTTACGGCAGGCGCCCTCCCGGTCTCATCGACGTTCTCGCAACCTATCAAGGGTTAGCGAAAGGAATCGCGCTAATGGCGGACCGGCCGTGGGACGAACCCCGCCAGATCGCCGCCGTGCTCGATATGCGCCTGCCGACGAAGCTGGCCGAGCCGGGCGAAACAGTAACGGCCAAGGTCTTTCCTTTGTACAAGCTAGACCAACCGCTGACCGGGCACTATCAGGTTCGCCTGTCGCTGCGGGACCCCGCCGGTGGCGACACCGGGATCGACCGCGAAGTGCAACTCACCGAAGCGGCCGTGACCGACCTGACGTTCGATCTCCCGGCGTCGCTCAAACCCGGGCGCTATCAGGTCCAGTACGTGCTCCGCCTCGTTAATGAACAAACCGACGACTCCGCGGACGTTTTACCGCAAAAGCCCGACTCGGTATTGGTTTCGGCGACGCGGTATCTTTATGTGCTCCGTGATGTGAAGGCAAGGCTGGCGGCACTCAAGCAACGCCATCGAAAGCTGCGAAAGAAGTTTTCGAGGAAACGCGTCCGTCACCGACTGGCCGTGACGACAATCGAATGGCTCGTAGGGTCATACGGAAAGGCGGCCAAGAGTAGTTATCCCGGCCCCCCAATCCTGATCGCTTCGATGCGGCGTTGGGGGCGAAACGTTGAACCGGTCGACTACGTTCGAGAACTCGGCGCGGCCGAAAAGTCGGCCGACGCTCTCGAGGCGGGCCGCGACCCGCTGGCCGGCCGAAAAGGCGATCTGCATTTGGCGCATTCTTCGGCGGCGATGGAGCGCTTGTCGCCATTTCGGCTCTACGTTCCGAGCCGTTTCCAGGCCGCCGAAACTTATCCCCTGGCGGTCGGGCTCCACGGGGCCGGCTCCAATGAGAATGCCTATATGGACTTCTATGAGGGGTCGTTTCGAAAGAACGCCGAACAGCGGGGATATATCGCGGTCTCTCCGCTCGGGCAGGGCCCGTATGGGGGGTTTTGGGAGTCGGACGGTGGCGGCCGCGAAGTGATGGAAGTGATCACGCTTGTGCAGAAGGCCTATCCGATCGACAAGAAACGGATCTACTTGACGGGTCATTCGATGGGGGGCGGAGGTACGATCCACTTGGGATTTAATCACCCGGACCGTTTCGCCGCCTTGGCGCCGGTGGCGGGGTTTTTCGGGCAGACTTCGCAGCTGGGCAAGGCAAGGAAAATGCCCTTACTCATCGCCCAAGGGGAAACGGATCGGGTGGTGAAGGCCGAGCGCGCCCGCGCCCTGCATCAGACCGCGCGGCAGATGGGCATGCCCAATGTGAAGTATCTCGAGCTGCCGGGCGTCGGACATTTTCGCATCGCGCAACTGGTGATGAGCGACGTTTTCGATTGGTTTGACCAGCACGCGAAAGAGTAGGATCAGCGGCGAAACCCGCCTAAATACTCTTCACTTAACAATCCGGATGCGCTTCTCGATAGCCGGCCCCTCGGTATGACAAGATCGCAAACAGCTAGAGCCGCGAAGCGGCGGCAGGAATATAGCCCAGGGTGGAGCCGAAGGCGAAACCCTGGGTAGAATTTCCACCAGGGGGGAGCCCTGAAGGGGCGGCAGGAGGCCGCCCGCTCCCGTTTTCATGGCGGTATCATGAATCCGCGGATTCTTAGACACGAATTCTTTTCAAGCACAATACCACGAGACCGCGAGAATGCTTAAGTGAAGGGCATTGCTCCTCAACCGCGGGCGGCTACACCAAGACCGTAAAGGAAGCCTCGTCGCGCTGGACCGGGCGGTAGAGCGTGTCGCGCTCGACCGGCTCGCGGCCGGCGTGGCGGATGAGCCGAAGCAGATCCTCGCGCCGCAACGATTGCGACGTCTTGGCGCCGGCATCGTGGTAGATCTTTTCCTCGACAACAGTACCGTCTAGGTCGTCGGCGCCAAAGCGTTGCGCGACCTGAGCGATTTTCTCGGTCATCATGATCCAATAGGCCTTGATGTGGGGGAAGTTGTCGAGCAGCAGCCGGGCGACGGCAATGTTCTTGATATCGTCAATGCCGCCGGTCGTCGGCAGATGCCTCATCGACGTATTTTCAGGATGAAAGGCGAGCGGGATGAAGGTTTGGAAGCCGCCGGTTTCGTCCTGCAGCGCGCGCAGTTTGAGTAGGTGATCGACGCGATCTTCCTCGGTCTCGATGTGACCGTAGAGCATTGTGGCGTTCGACTTCAGACCAAGTTGGTGGGCGGTCCGGGCGGTGTCGATCCACTCTTCGCCATCGATCTTGTGATCGCAAATCACGCGCCTGACTCTTTCCTGGAAAATCTCCGCGCCGCCGCCGGGCAGCGATTGCACTCCGGCATCCTTCAAACGTTGCAACGCCTCCTTGATCGAAACCTTGGCGCGCCGGGCGAGGTACCCGACCTCAACCATGGTGAAGGCCTTCAGGTGCACTTCAGGGTAGCGTTCGCGCAACCCGCTGATCATCTCGCAATACCAGTCGAGACTGAGCTCGGGGTGTAGACCGCCCACGATGTGAAACTCGGAAACGGCTTCGCTATAGCCTTCGCCCGCGATTTGCCACACCTGGTCGAGCGACATCGTATAGGCTTTGTCGTCACGTACCTGACGCCCGAAGGCGCACAATTTGCAGGCGGCGACACAGACGTTCGTGGGGTTGATGTGGCGGTTAACGTTGAAGAACGTGACGTTGCCGTTCAGGCGCTCTCGAACAATGTTGGCCAGCCGGCCGACGGTCAGCAGGTCGTGGGAGCGATAGAGCGCCACGCCGTCCTCGAACGATAGACGTTCGCCGGCATCGACCTTGCGGGCGATCTGTCGCAGTTCGGGATCGTCGATGAAAGACGACATCATTTAGCGCGCCGCAGGCACTGATCGCGGCGCCAAGTTGTCAGAATAGCACGGCGCGAATGGAGCTACCCGGGACGAGCGGAACGCTTACAAGGACAGCGAGACAGCAGCGGGAAACGCCGACACACCTGCCGGGAGGCGCGCCCGTTTCTCCGCCCAGCCTGCTGCCGTGCCCCCTTCTCGGATTTCCCGATGCACTACTGTACGACGAATTCGGAGAACAGCACTTCTTTCAATTCAGCATTTTCGAGCAGCGGCGTCAACTTCCCCTGGATTTCGTCGCGAAATATCGCCTTGCCCTCGGCGTTCGCGAGATCTTTCGGCGTCTTGGAAGAAAGCAAGGTCAGCACTTGGTCACGCAGCCGCGCCATGACAACGGCGTCTTCCTGAATTTCGGCGGCCCGTGTGTCGGGGGCAATGGCGAGTTTGAGCTGTAGTTTGGCGTAGCGGTCACCCGAGGGGTGGTTGATATTCGTTAAGAATGTCTCCATCTCGAGGATGCCCGCCTTGGCTTCAACCTCGGCTTCCTCCTCGTCATCGCCGCAACCGGGCGTTACGCCCAACGAGAGCGCCAGTACGACAATAGGCAACCAAGACTTTCTATTCACGGGGGCTTCCTCCAGCTTCGGTCGGCAGTTCCGTCGGCAGTTCGGCGGGTTGCGGTTCCGCCGTCAGTTCTTCGAGTGCTTTTTGATCGGGAGCCGTTTCTTTCGTGGAAAAGACGAATTCAACGCGCCGATTGGCCTCGCGTCCCTTGGGCGAGTCATTCGGCTCCACGGTGGCGGTGTGGGCCTGGCCGATGGCGCGCATGCTCTCGGCATTGACGCCGCGCTCGGCCAAATAGCGAACGGCTTGTCCGGCCCGCGCCGCGGAGAGTTCCCAGTTGCTGAGGTACACGGCCGTGGCGATCGGAATGTTATCGGTGTGTCCGACCACGTCAACCGACCGGTTGACGCGCGAAATATACAAGGCTAACGCGTTCAATACGGGATGGGCTTTGTCTTTCAATTCAGCGCGGCCGGAAGCAAACAGCAGATCGCCTTGCAGCTGCAAGACGACGCCGCGTTTGTCGACCTTGGCTTCGCCGTTTTGTTGGATGCCGGCCTCTTCGAGCATCGCTTCGAGTTGACGAACAATTTCCTCGGCGGTCGGCCCTTCCCCGCCGTCACCCTCTTTGGGGTCTTCGTAAGGCAGTAGGTTCTGCCCCATCGGAACATCGGAAAGATCCAGCCGCGATTTCAACCCGAAGGCATCGCGCATCGAGCCGGACATCTCGCGGAACTTGATGACCTCCATGTGTGAGAAAGACAGCAGCAAGACGAAGAACGTCAGCAGCAGGGACATCAAGTCGGCGAAAGTGACCATCCACTCCGGCGCGCCGACCTTACACTCACAGGGTTCTTCCTTCATGACTCTGGCGTTTCCTCGGCGCCCTTGCGCAGCTTCGGAGCCAGGAATCCCTTGAGCTGCTGATCAATCGTGGAGGGGTTGCTCCCTTGCGCGATCCCGATGACGCCCTCCAGGCAGATCGACATGCCCAACACTTCCTCTTGGGAACGCACTTTCAACTTATCGGTTAAAGGCAAACAGACTACGTTGGACAACACCGCGCCGTAGAGGGTCGTCAGCAGGGCGACGGCCATGGCCGGGCCGATCGAGGCCGGGTCGCTCATATTGGCGAGCATTTGCACCATCCCGATCAGGGTTCCGATCATGCCGAAAGCCGGCGCGGCCTGCCCCATGCCCTCGAGGATTTCCTGTCCTCGCTTGTGGCGTTGGGCGGTGGCGCTCATGTCGGTCTCAAGCACCGCGCGGATCTGGTCTGATTTCATGCCGTCGACGCAAAGCTGAATTCCCTTGGCGAGAAAGGCGTACTCGATTTCGACCTTTTCGAGAGCCAAGAGGTCTTTGCGAGCCGTCTTCGCCATTTCGACTACGTTCGGGATGAGTTCGCCGGCGTCGGGAACCTTCGTCGAAAAGGCTTTGCCAACGACGCCGACAGTCCCCAGAACCGAAGCCAACGGGTTGCGTATCAGCGTCGCGCCGATCGTGCCGCCGATCACAACCAGCGCGGACGGTATGTTCACGAAAATGATCGGTGAACCGCCGAGAGCAATCGTCGCCCCGACGAGGATGAAACAAAGAACGATGCCGACAATTGTTGCTAAGTCCATGAAGTCGATTCGGAATCGGTATTCCTGTGAAAGCGTATCGGCGGGTGGGAAGCAAACTTGAACAGGGCCGACGGTGAACTTCGAACGGGAGGTTGAGGCGGAATCAGAGAGCCACGAACACTTTCAGCCGTACGTGTTGTGAAGCCGGGTCAGGACAGCGCGCGACGACGCATCAACGGCATTCCGAGGCATCAGTGAAAATGCTGTCACGTTCGTTTAAAAAAAAGTGGGGCTTTCTTTTCAATACGTTGACTCGCGCGACCGATGGGAAATGCAGGGGGCCGGGCTACACTGGAAGCGATCAATCAACTTCTTCCTTTGGAGCACCACGGACGAGCGCAAACGCAGTCCGCAAGACGATTAAGCCGCCGCCACGCAATGCCGATAAGTAGTTTTGAATTCGCGGCGGTCGCGACAAGCCAGACGGGAGCCGAACGGTGGGACAAGCGGCAACAGTACACAAGAAACTCGACCCCACGCAGACGGGGAAAGACGCGGAAAAACTGGAGCGTGGACTCCATAAGCGCGTCATCGGACAAGACGAAGCGGTCGACCAGATCATCAACGTCTTTCAGACCTACCTCGCCGGGCTCAACAGTCCGGGTCGACCGATCGCGAACTTTCTCTTTCTCGGCCCGACCGGGACGGGAAAAACTCGTATCGTCGAAGCAACGGCGGAGACCTTGCTGGGAGATCCGCGGGCGGTCATCAAGATTGACTGCGGCGAATTTCAACACAGTCACGAGATCGCCAAGCTGATCGGTTCGCCTCCCGGCTACCTGGGGCACCGTGAGACCCACCCGTTGCTGAGTCAAGAAGTGCTCAATCAGCACCACACCGACGTGCTGAAGGTTTCCTTCGTGCTGTTCGACGAAATCGAAAAAGCCAGCGACGCGCTGTGGAACTTGCTGTTGGGCATTCTGGATAAAGCGACGCTGACGTTGGGCGACAACCGCCGGGTCGATTTTTCGAAGAGCCTGATCTTCATGACGAGCAACTTGGGCGCCGGCGAGATGAGCGCGATGATGAGTCCCGGGCTGGGATTCAGCGGACCCAAGAAGGCGTCCGAGGCGGATTGTCGCGGCAGTATGGACGATCGGATTTCGAGCGCGGGCATGACGGCGGCTCGCCGCAAGTTTACGCCCGAGTTCATGAACCGGCTCGACAAGGTCGTTGTGTTCAAACACCTTGGCGCCGGCGAGTTGCAGCGCATTCTCGATCTCGAACTAGCGCAGGTTCACCAGCGAGTCTTCAACGGAACGCCGTTCCTGTTTCAGCTTTCAGAAGCCGCGCGCGCCCATCTACTCGAGGAAGGCACCGACGCCAAATACGGCGCCCGCCATCTCAAACGCGCCATCGACCGCTCACTCGTCTACCCCATGGCGAACCTCATCGCCACCGAACAGATAAGAGCCGGAGATTTGGTCGAGGTCGATCTGGACGAAGAACAAAACACGATGACCTTCGAGCGCACTGACGAAGGCCTCCCGGTCTACGCCATGGTGCGCGTCGCCGGTATCGAGATGCCCGACGACATCGATTCGGTAGCCGCCTTGGCGATGGCCGAGCAGACCACCTCGGCGCATGCGCGAGTCAACGGCCGCAAGTGAACCGGGCCGGCAGCGCACGCGGCTGTGAAACATCGGGGCCGGGGAAGTGCCGGCGCGCGAATCGGCCTCGGATCCAAGGCCCGGGCCGCGTCCCGACTCGGGCTACATCGGCATCCAAAACCACGACGCGGAGTCCGTGGTTTGGTTCAAGGAAATCAGTGTCACCTCGATCTCGAAATAGGATTGGCCGCGAGCAGTCGAGGTACTACATTCCGTCGCGGTGAAAATGCGGATTAGTGGCGCGCCACCGGCCGCGCCGGCTCATTGAGGCAAAAAACTTCGTAAGGCGATTGACGGCGCGTCCCCCGGTGGCGACCGGCACTCTTGCCGGTCCCAGCCCACGGTCGAGACAAGCTCTCAGCTTGTCTCTCGATCTTCTCCATCAACATCCAACGGCGCCGGTTCCCAGTGGGGCAGGTCTCCAGACCTGCCCATTCCTCAACCCGCCCAATGAAAGGCCCGATCTAGTCCAACCCTACCTTTTGGAGCAACTCGGCAAAACGAGGCCGCTCGCGAATAGGATCGAATATAGGGTCCACGCGAAGCCAGGTCAGGAGCGCCGCTCTCTCCTCGACCGCCCGATCCAATTGCAGGAAAGCGGCGTCGAAATCCTCGAGTCCCAAGTAGAGCAACGCCAGGCTCGCCGGGGAAACGTACTGCGAATCGGCCCGGCTGGCAACATCCTCGAGCAACCGCTCGGCCTGCCGGGTTTCTCCGGCTCGGCCGTAGGCGTGTCCCAAAGCCGCCGCCAAAAACGGGCGATCCCCCGACATGGCACGGGCTTGATCAAGTGCGGCCACGGCCTTGTCGTACTCGGAAAGTTCGCGATAGGATCGCCCCAAATTGTAGAAAGTACGGTAGTAGCTTTCCGAGAGTTCCAGGTTCCGCCGGAATTGCTCGATCGCCTCGCCGTGACGCCGGGCCATGTGCAACACGACGCCGACGGCATTGCTGATGGTGAGCGAGAGCGGGTCCAGATCCCGGGCGCGACGAATCGCCTCGATTGCTTCCTCGTGGCGCTCCATGCGGGATAAATAAGTGCTGTACCGGAGGTTAGCGGTGGCATCGCCGGGATAGAGTTCAAGAGCGCGGAGATACGAATTCTCCGCCGCCTCCCAGTTCCATTCAAAACGGGAGAGAATCGACCCCAACGTCGAGTGTGCTTCGGCGAGTTCCGGGTCGAGGGAGAGCGCCTTTTCCGCCGCGGCTTTGGCTTTCGGCCAAACTTGAGCGGGAGGCACAAAACCGTGATTGGCCTGCAACAGCAGCGTATCGGCCATCCCGGCATGGGCCAAGGCGGCTTCGGGAGATTCGACGAGGACGGCCCGATAATGCTCCAATGACCGCGCCAAGCCCTCTTGGGTACGGCTGTTGGCGAAAAATCGCCCTTTTAGATATTGTTCGTAGGCATCGGGCGAGATCGGACGAGTACGCGACAGCCGCAACTCTTCGGCCGGAGTGAGGCGAACGCGAATCTGGGAGGCGATCGAGCGCGCCACCTCGCTCTGCAGCTTGAAAACATCCCGCAAATCACGATCGTAGTTGCGGGTCCAGATCAGCTCGCCGCTGGAGACTTCGATGAGCTGCGCCGTAATGCGGACGCGATCCCGTTCCCGCTGCACCGAACCTTCGACGAGATAGGAAATGTTGAGATCGCGGGCGATTTCGCTCGGCGAGGCATTGCGGTCCTTGTATCCGACGATTGAACCTTGCGAGATCACCCGCAAACCCTCGATCTTCGCCAGCGTGGTCGTCAATTGCTCGGTCATTCCATAGGCGAAGTAATCTTCGCTCTCGAGCCCGGAAAGATTCGTCAGCGGCATCACCGCGAGACCATGCCGCTCGGCCGGCTGCACGTTCTCGATCACGGGGGCGGGAGTTTCCGTCCGCCAAGGAATGAACCAAGCCGCTAAGGCGGCGGCGATCAGCGCGGCGCCGGTGGCGAGACGGGCCCGCGGCAGGGGCCGAGCGGGCGGCGGAACCGTCTCACGGGCCTGCGTCACGGGGGCCGGGCCGAGCCCAAGTTGGCGCAGCGCGCCCGACATCTCGCTGACCGCCTGATAACGCCGACGGCGGCTCTTGCTGAGCGCGCACCGGACCACGGCATCCACCCCCGGGGCGACGTCGGGGGCAACATCGTCGAGCGGCACCGGCTCTTCGTGCAGCAGCACGGCGTAGACGATCCCGGCGTCGAACTTTCCGGCGAAAGGCAGTTTCCCGCTCAACATCTGGTACAGCACGACGCCGAGCGACCAGATATCACTGCGTTGGTCGACGCGCTCTTCGCGTGTCTGCTCGGGCGACATGTACGCCGGCGTGCCGAGCACCTGGCGGGTCTGATCGGAATCAGCGGAGGCGAGATCCTTGGCGATGCCGAAATCGAGGATCTTCACCTGCCCCTTGCTCGTCACCATGATGTTCGAGCTCTTGATGTCACGGTGTACGATGTCGTTCTGATGGGCTTCCTGCAACCCGTCGGCGATTTGCACCGCGATGTCGACGGCTTGCGCCTCGTCGAGCGGGCCGGAGCGAATTTTCTGGGTGACGGTGTCGCCCTCGACGTACGCCATCGCGAGGAAGATCAGGCCGTCTTCCTCACCGGCCTCGTAGATGGTGCAGATGTTGGGGTGATCGAGCGCGGCGGCCGCCCGCGCTTCCTTGATGAAACGCGCCCTTTGCTCTTCGTCTTCCAGATAAGCGGGAGAAAGAAACTTGAGCGCCGCGGGCCGGCCCAAATGCAGGTCTTCGGCCTTGTAGACCACGCCCATACCGCCCTGGCCGAGCTTCTCGGTAATGCGGTAGTGCGAGATGGTTCGCCCGATCATCGTCTTCGCGCTTCAGAAAGGCGTAATCGGAAAAGAAAGTGCCGGGGTTGCGTGTGCTTGTCGGGCCTTGGCCCGCCCCGTGCTCTCGTTTCTCAGTCGCCTTCAACGGCCCCGGCAACCGCGGCGTCGCGGCGGAACCGCAGAACGGCTTCAACCACCAGCCACACACTCAAGGTGAAAATCGAGGCAGCTATGAACAACAGTAGGTTTTGTCCGCCGGTCCAATAGTTATTCAGCTCGTAGACCATCGCGGCGATCGTCACCGTCAGCATGAAAGCCATCGGAATGGCGGTATACCAATAGTTCACGCCGCGTTGCTTGAGATAAATCGTGATCGCCAGTAGAGTCAGACCGCCCAAAATCTGGTTGGTGCTGCCGAAAAGCTTCCACATCGCCAGCCCCACCGGTTGCCCCTGGATTTCGTAAAACGCGAAGAAGCCGATCAAGGCCACGGCGATCACCGAAGCCGTGTAGCGATTGCCCAATTGCGGTAGGCGAACCGACTCGGCGATCTCGGCGAGGTTATAGCGCAGCAGCCTCGTGCCCGAGTCGAGCGACGTCAAGGCAAACGAAACCGCGACCAGCGCGATAAAGGCTTGCGCCAACTCCATCGGCACGCCCAAGGTCGTAATGAAAGTCGCCGAGCCGTCGATGAACGCCCGCATTTTTTCTGACAGCGAACTGGCGGTCGTCCAACTCGCGTAGTGCTCGCTCCAGGTTTCGGGCGAACGGAAACCCGCCGTACAGGCCAACACCGCCAGCAACCCCAGCATCGATTCGCCAACCATACCGCCGTAGCCGATCGGCAGGGCATCGGTTTCCTTGTCGATCTGCTTCGAGGTCGTCCCGGAGGAAACCAGCCCGTGGAAACCCGAGACCGCCCCGCAGGCAATCACGATAAAGACGAAAGGCACAATCGGCGGCGCGCCCGCCGGGGCGGTGTCGATCACGGGAGCCGCGAAACTCGGACTCAACACGAAAAAGCCAAGATAGGCCGTCCCCAGTCCCAGGTAGAGCAATAGCGAGTTCAGATAATCCCGCGGCTGCAACAACGACCACACCGGCAGCGTCGAGGCGGCGAAGGCGTAGACGAGCAAGATCAGCACCCAGCTCTCGATCGTCAGATTCGGCTTGGCGAGCTGCAGACCGACCACGATCGAGGCCAGCATCAAAACAAATCCGACAATGGTCGCCTTGCCGATGCTCGCGCCCCGCCTGTAAGTCGCCCAGCCCATCACCATCGCCACGCCCATCAATACGAAAGTGGGGAAAACCGACTCCGGATAATATTCCACCGTGAAGAGGCCGGCCACCGTGCGCACAAACACACCCATCACCAGGCAGATCAAGAACAAGATGATGATGTGGAAAATCGACTTGGCGCGCTTGCCGATCAAATCCTCGGCCACCTTGCCGATGCTCACGCCGCGGTGTCGCATCGAAACGACCAGTGCGCCGAAATCGTGGACCGCGCCGATAAACAAAGTGCCGAACACGACCCAAAGCATCCCAGGCAACCAACCCCAGATCACCGCGATCGCCGGCCCCAGCATCGGAGCCAATCCGGCGATCGATGCATAGTGGTGTCCGAACAACACCGACCGCCGGCACGGGACGTAGTCCACGCCGTCGTTGATGTCATGCGCGGGCGTCGATTTCGTCGGATCCAGCTTGAAGATGCGGCTGCCCAAATAGCGCGCGTAAAACCGGTACACCAGCACGTAGAGCACAAAACAGCCGGCGGCGGCAAAAACTGGTTGCATCGAAAACTCCCTAAAGTCTGCTCTGGCGAAAAAGGGGGACTGCCATTCGATCCTCGCTCGCCGAACCACTCCGGCTCCTACACCGGCGGACGGCGAAAATCGGTGGCTGTACGCTTTTTCGCGTAGTCGGACTTACACCAGACGCCGGCCGGCTCGCCCCGGACCGCGTCAAAACCTCTCATATCATAGACCAATCGCCGGACCCCAACAGCGCTGCGGCGAGTAAATTCCATGGGCGTGATATCGTAAGAAGAATCCTGCTGGCCGGTCGTCCAATGGTAGGACACGGGCCTTTGGAGCCTGGAATGGAGGTTCGAATCCTCCCCGGCCAGCCAGTTTCGTCTGGCTCCACCCTCGCGATGCGGAAACGCTGGGCGGTATTTTTTGTGAGACCAACTGCCCTCCTCGCGCGACTAACTAACTAGAGGCTGTTGCGGTGCGGATATTGATGAAACGCGGATTCGTCGATCTTGCGGGTATTTTCGTTATCGTTGCCCTGATGTCGCTTGCCTTCGCGGCAAGGCTCGGCGCCCAGGCGTCAAAGAAGGGGGGACCGCCCGCGGCGCCGGTCGGCACGGGTCCGGAAATCGGGGAAAAGATTCCCTCGTTCACGACCCGTGACCAAGACGGCAAGCAGCAAACTTTCGAAAGCTTACGCGGCCCGAAGGGGCTGTTGCTGCTCATCCATCGCTCGGCTGATTGGTGACCGTGGTGCAAAAGCCAACTGGTTCAGTTGGAGCGCAAACGCGAAGCTTTCGAGCGGGACGGCATTCGAGTCGCCGCGCTGAGCTATGACAGCACCGAAATTCTGCGGCACTTCCGCAAGCGCCGCGGTATCGGCTTTACGTTGCTTTCCGACCCCGAATCCGAAGTGATTCGCAAGTTCGGCATCCTCAACGACTCGATCGCCGAGACCCACCAATTCTTCGGCATCCCGCACCCGGGCCAATATCTCGTTGACGAAAACGGCGTCGTCCAAGCCAAGTTTTTCGAACAAAACTACCGTGACCGCTTCACGACCGGGCTCGTTATGGTGCGGCAGCTCGGCGCCGATTTGGGCGCGCCGCGCACCGAAACCGAAACTGACCACTTGACGGTCTCTTCCTGGGCGAGCGATCAAGTTTTGGTCGGCGGCAACCGCGTCGCCCTCGTTCTCGACATCGACTTCAAGGACAAGATGCATGTCTACGCGCCGGGGGTCGAAGGCTATATCCCGGTGAACTGGGAACTGGAAGAGGTCACCGGGCTGACCACCTACGCCCCGACCTACCCGCAATCGGAGATGTTGCATCTGCCCGCGATCGAGGAAACGGTTCCGGTCTACGAGGGGTCCGTGCGCTTTCTCGCGGAAGTCAAGATCGGCCAAAAGAAACAGGTCACGCACCTGCTCAACGAGTTCGGCGAACTGACGGTGCGCGGCAAGCTGCGCTACCAAGCCTGTGACGACACGATTTGTTACCTACCCCAAGAGATTCCCCTCGAGTGGACGTTTGCGCTCGACGATATTGATCGTACGCGGGTCCCCGAGGCTCTGCGGCGGAACCCGCCCAAGCCTTAGCCGTGTTTCGTCACCCGCCGACGTCGGCAACCGTCCGGGTTCCCGATCCCGAGCCCCTGGAGACTTGCCCAACCGCGTGCCTGTGAGATGTGTTGTGCTACCAATAGATCGGACATTCACCCACCCGAGCCGCGCCGCCGCGCGGCGCGGTCCCGGCGAAACCTTCGACCAAGTTTCTCCCCTGGACGGCCCGGCCCAGCCGGTGGCGCCGCTAGCCTGAAACTCCAAATTGGATTCAATTTTGCCCCCCACCCGTGCCGCCTCGGGGCTGTGAAAATTGGGGCCTACCGAGCGCTGACCGAATAAGTTCCATTGAATCAATAAATGCATCCGGCGCGAAGTGGACTGTCCCCCATTTTTTCACAGCCACCTCGCGACGCGGTCCCCCCGCGAGCCGCTCGCCCGATTTCTCGCTTCAACAAGCCGGTAGAGGTCATCAGCGAGCGGCCCGCAACCGTCAACACTCGTCAGGCTCGCCGGGAACGCACAGCATATTGTCGATCAAACGCGTTCCCCCCACCCACACCGCCGCGGCCGCTCGCACCGGCCCCAGGATCGTCCCGACCGGCTGCAAATCCTCGGGGTCGACGATTTCGAAATATTCAACCCTCGCTCCCGGGTATTTCCGCAACTCCTCCCGCGCCGCGCGAAGAACTTCCCCGGCGCTTTGCTCGCCCCTCGCTACCGCCTCTTTGGCCGCCGTCAGCGCTTGATAGAGGGCGACGGCCGTTTTGCGATCCTCGGCGTTGAGGTGTTGGTTGCGCGAGCTCAGCGCCAGCCCATCGGCTTCCCGCAAAGTCGCAACCGGCACGATATCCGTCGGGATGTTGAGGTCCTTGACCATACGCTTGATTACGGCCAACTGCTGGGCGTCTTTCTCGCCGAAATAAGCGCGGTCCGCCTGAGCGATATTCAACAGTTTGGCGACAACGGTTGCCACGCCTCGAAAATGGCCCGGGCGGTGGGGGCCGCAGAGATGATCGGTCAGCTGGGTAACCTCGACAAAAGTATGTTCCCGGCCCGGATACATCTCCTCAACCGGCGGCGCGAACAGCACGTCGGCCGAGTGCTCCTCGCAGACGGCCATATCATGCTCGATGGTCCGTGGGTAGCGCTTGAAGTCGTCGGGCCGGTTGAACTGGGTCGGGTTGACGAAAAGCGTCACGATCACCAGATCGCAATCCTCGACCGCTTGATCGATCAGACGAATATGGCCCGCGTGCAAAGCGCCCATGGTGGGCACCAGCCCAACCGTTTTTTCCGCGCGCCGCGCGTCGGCGACTCGCAAACGAAGTTCCTCGATCGTTGAGATGAGTTGGACGCTCATGCGCCGCGGTTTCGGGCGTCGTCGATGGCAACCGGCTTGTCTTGTTCGGGGAAGCGGCCTTCGCGGACATCGTCGGCGTACTCAGCGGCGGCCGCCGTGATCTCGCGCCCCAGTTGAGCATATTGCTTGACGAAAGGCGGCACGAACCCGTCATAAAGGCCCAGGGCGTCATGGCTGACCAAGACCTGCCCGTCGCAATCAGGGCCCGCGCCGATACCGATCGTCGGGATCCGTAGACGGCCGGTCACTTCCCGTGCCACTTCCTTCGGGATCAACTCGAGCACCACCGCGAACGCCCCGGCCTTTTCGAGCGCATGGGCGTCTTCGATCAGAGTTTCCGCGGCTTCCTCGCTCTTCGCCTGCTTACGAAAACCTCCGAGCTGGTGGATAGACTGCGGCAACAGCCCCAAATGCCCCATCACGGGAATCCCAACGTCCACCAAGCGCCGAACCACCTCGGCCACCGCCCTTCCGCCCTCCATCTTGACCGCTGAGGCCCCGCCCTCTTGAATCAACCGCCCGGCATTGCGCAGCGCGTCCTCGACGCTGACCTGAAAAGTCATGAAGGGCATGTCGGCGACCACCAGCGGCCGCGACGTGCCGCGCGTGACGGCTTTGGTGTGATGCAAGATGTCGCCGAGGGTAACGGGAATCGTCGTGTCATGGCCCAACACAACCATGCCGACCGTATCGCCAACCAGCAGAACGTCCACTCCGGCTCGATCAAGCAAGCGCGCCATGCCGGCATCGTAGGCGGTGAGCATCACGATCTTTTTGCCGCGCCGCTTCATCTTCTTGAGGTCCGGGGCACGGACCTTCTTGAGTTCAGCCATGGGATTTCCTACCTATCAGCATTGTCTCTAATTCCGCCGCCCTGTCTCCACTCAACCTGCTCCGGCGAGCGATATCGAGCACGCGCGACTCACGGCCGTAAAGCTCGGCGACCGACTGGGGGGCTTTTTCCAGCGCCTCGGGATGAGCAGTGGGGCAGGTCTTCAGGCCTGCCCTCTTCCCGCCCTCGGCCCAGCGACTGGCGGATCGCGAAAATCGGCTGCAAGTGGCTGTGCCCCTTCAATTCGCGCAAGTCGGACTTTCACCGCGGGCTACTACGTCGCGGGCTCCGCGTTCCTCAACCGGCGTCGCCCGCCAAATAGTCCAGCGCCGCCTGCGCCCCACCGCGAGAAAAGGGAACACCAGCGGTCGCGAGCCCCATTTCGACCGCGCCCAGCGTGCCGACGAGCATCGCTTCGTTGAAATCCCCCAAGTGGCCGATGCGGAATACGCGGCCTTTCAATTTCCCGAGACCCGCGCCGAGTGCGACGTTATAACGCTCAAGAACCAGCCGCCGGTAGGCGTCGGCGTCATGACCGTCGGGCATGAAAAGCGCCGTGACCGAATGGCTGTACTGACTCGGGTCGGCGCAGACCGTCTCAAGCCCCCAAGCGCCCGCCGCCCGGCGAGTCGCCTCGGCAAGCCGTCGGTGCCGGACGAAGACGTTGTCGAGTCCTTCTTCCGAAAGCATGTGAAGCGCCTCTCGCAACCCAAACAGCAAGTTCGTCGCGGGCGTATAGGGAAAATAGTCCGCCTTGTTCGTGGCTAGAATCGCCTCCCAATTCCAATAGGATTTCGGCATCCCCCCCGACTTGGCGGCTTCAAGTGCCTTTTCACTGACGGCGTTGAAAGCGAGGCCGGGCGGCAACATCAGGCCTTTTTGCGAACCGCAGATCGTGACGTCCACGCCCCATTCGTCATGACGCAGGTCGATGCAACCCAATGACGAAATCGCGTCGACAAACAACAGCGCCGGGTGCCCGGCGCGGTCGATCGCACGTCGAACTTCCGCAATGTCGCTGGTAACCCCGGTCGAGGTTTCGTTATGAACCGCCAGCACCGCGCGGATCTTGCGGTCCGGGTCGTCGCGAAGTTTAGACTCGACCACGGCCGGATCTACGCCGTGCCGCCAGTCGGTCGCGACGAAGTCGACCTCGAGCCCAAGTTCAACCGCCATATTGCGCCAAGCCGTCGCGAATTGCCCGGTCTCGAACGCCAGCACCTTGTCGCCCGCCGAAAGCGTGTTCACCAAAGCGGCTTCCCAAGCCCCCGAACCCGAGCCCGGGAAGACGATCACGGGGTTGCGCGTCTTGAAAACGTCCTTGAGCCCGCCGAGGATCTCGCGAGTCATCTCCTCGAACTGGGGCCCTCGGTGGTCGATCGTCGGCGCCGACATGGCGCGCAGGATCCGCCCTGGGATGTTCGTCGGGCCGGGGATTTGCAAGAAATGACGTCCGGGTTGTGTAGGCATGGCTTTCGAATTCGGCAGCTTCTTCAAGGTTAGGGCGCAAAGGGGCGGGAGGCACTCGATATGAATGCGGAAAGCGAGCCCGGTTCACCGGGCTTGGGTTGGATTAGGCCGGTCCTTTTAGGGCCGGTTTGGAAGTCCGGCCCCCCCGAGGCTAGGCCGCTTCAGCGGCCTTCCAGCTTTCGGCTTTAGCCATTCTAACTGAGCGGCGAGTCAGCAGCGCCTCATTTCACGGCGGCAAACTCTTCGCTCTTGACTATACCTTCTCCTTCGCGAATGTGGATCAGGCGGTCGGCCTCGACGTTGGGAAACGACTCGGTCTCACCCGTCGGCCAGCGGACCTCGACGAGGTCAACCAGCGTCGCCGATCCCAGCCCGAAATGCAAACGCAAATCACTTTGCGAGTAATAGCTCGCCCCGCTCATGACCTCGTCGATCTGAACCTGCTCGTCGGTCGTCACGCTTACGCGAGCCCCGATCGCCGAACGATTCGAGCGCACCCCGATACACTTGACCATTAACCAATGGTTCGCCGTCTCGGTTTCGTTGCGAAGCAGTGACGGCGGCGCATCGATATTGTTGACAACAACATCGACCCGCCCGTCGTTGTCGAAATCGCCAAAAGCGCAGCCCCGGCTGACATAAAGCCCGGTAATGCCCGGACCCGCTTTTCTTGACACGTCGCGAAAGCGCCCGTTGCCGCGGTTCCAATAGAGAACCTTGCGTTGCTTGTAGGTGATGTAGATCTTTTTGTCGGCGATCGCGGGATAGACATGGCCGTTGGCGAGAAAGATGTCTTCCCGCCCGTCGTTGTCCAAATCGAAAAAACCCGCCCCGAAGCCCAGGTATTTCGTATTGACCCCCAGCCCGGCTCGCACGCTCGCGTCGTGGAAGCTGCCGTCACCGTTGTTCTGGTAGAGCGTCGTGATCTGATCGGAAAAATTCGTCCGGAGAATGTCGAGCCGGCCGTCGCCGTTGTAATCGGCCACGCCAACCCCCATGCCCGACAGCGCCACGCCGTTTTCATCGAAAGCACAACCGGCTTCAACCGCCGACTCGGTGAACGTCCCGTCGTGGTTGTTGTGATAAAGCAGGCTGGCGGCCGAGTCGGCGGCGACATAGATATCCGGCCAGCCGTCATTGTCGAAATCAGCGGAGGCGGCGCCCATGCCGTAGGAGCCCGTGGGCCGCCAGTTCTTCTTGACAAAGGCCGGCTCGGCGAACCCGCGCGGGTTGGCGATGCCCGCGGATTCCGACACGTCCTCAAACGTACCGTCACCCTTGTTGTGATAGAGGATATTCGTCCCGCCGCCATAGCCTCCCGGCCCGCAAGCGACGGGAATGTCCATAAACGAACAGTAGTCCTCGCTACCGGGCGCGGGCGCGATCTTCGGGTCAAAACGGACGTAGTTGGCGACAAACAGATCCAGCAACCCGTCGCGGTCGTAGTCAAGAAAACAGCAGGCTGCGCCCCAGCGTACACCCTTGCCTGCGACCCCGGCGGTCTCGGAAACATCGGTAAACGTGCCGTCGCCGTTGTTGCGGTAAAGAACGTTCTTGCCCCAATAGGTGACGAATAGATCGTCGAAGCCGTCGTTGTCGTAGTCGCCGATGCAGCATCCTTGTCCCCAGCCGCTACGTGTGAGCCCGGAGTCACCGCTGACGTCGGTGAACGTACCGTCGCGGTTGTTGTGGAACAGGTAGCTGGTCGGTTCCTTGCCCGCCGGCGCGCCTTCTAGCGTGGTGCCGTTGACAAGAAAAATATCGAGCCAGCCGTCGTGATCGTAATCGAAAAAGGCGACTCCACTGCCCATCTCCTCGAGCAGCAGGTCTTTTTCTGTCGCACCGCCCGAAACGTTGCGGGCCTTGCCGAGCCCGGCTTTCTCGGCGATGTCGACGAAGCTGACCGTCGGAGGCCCCTCGGAGGCGGCCGAAGCGCGAAACGACCGTCCGAAGAGCGCTTCCAGCCGGCCAAGACCGCTGCTGGATCCAAGCCCCGCCAAAACGGCCGACGTCGCCCCCGCCCCACCACCCAGCAATCGCAGGAAGGCCCGACGCGAACCGGCGCGCGATCGAGTGCCGTCAGCCATCGTTTCATTATGCCGCCGGAGAGACGCGGCGCACCAATGGACCACAAACCGGACGCCTATCGATTGGAGACCACCTCAGCCGCCGCCAAGTTTAGCTGCCAAGAGACGCCGAAACGATCCGACACCCATCCGAATTTCCGGCTGAAAGGATATCCGTCGAGCGGCATCAAGACTTCTCCGTCGGCGGCTAGGTGCTCGAATAGATGATCAATTTCCGCTTCGCTCTCGCAGTCGACGAAGAGCGAGATCGAGGGCGTAAACGTGAACCCGTGCTTCACGGGACTGTCGATACAGAGAAAGCCTTGGCCGTTGAGCACAAAGCCCGCCTTTTTCACGGAACCTTCGGCGCCCGCTTCATCGGGGCCGTATTTTTCGATTTCCCCGATCTGGGCGTTGCTAAACAAAGAGACGTAGAAGTTCAGCGCCTCCTCGGCTCGACCGTCAAACATCAGGAAGGGCGTGATCTTTGGGCTCATTGGGCGGCGTTCTCCCTCCCCTTCGCCGCGCGCCGCTTGCTTTCGAGTGCCGTCGCCTCGTCCTCGAGCTGCTTGAAGAGATCGAGCGACCGCCGACTCTTCTCCTCATCTCCCAGCCGCCGGTAGAGCAACCCCAGCACGTAGTGGTAGCGCGAGATGCGCGCATTCACCGCGACGGCTCTCTCAAGCACCACGACCGCCTCGGTCCATCGCTTGAGCGCTCGCAACGCCTTGGCTTTTTGAAAATACGCCATGTGCGAATCCGCGTCGATCGCAAGAGCCTTCTCGGCTCTCTCAAGCGCCTGCTCGGGTTGGTTCATGCGATTGTAGTAAGCCCCGAGGTTGACGTAGGGCGCGATGAAGTTTCCCGCGCGTTGGTCGTTGAGGGTGATCGCTTTGTGATAGTGTTCGAGCGCTTGCGGATCTTCGCCCATCGACTCCAACGCGAAGCCGAGCGCGTTGTGCGCTTCCATGTAATCGGGAGTGAGGCGGATAGCCTCTCCAAACGCCGCGCGGGCTTCGGGGAAATTGTCTTGCGCGGAAAAAACCTTCCCGAGATTGTAGCGGATCTCCGACGACTCGGGCTTGAGGCGCGCGGCGAACTGAAACTCAACCCGCGCGCGATCGTAGCTGCCGATGATCATCAAATTCCGCCCCAGCATCTTGTGGGCTTCGGCGTTGTTGAGGTCGAGTCGCAGCGATTTCGCCAGCGCCCCGATCGACTCACCGACTTTTTGCTGTCCGAAGTAGGCGTACCCCAGCGCGTAGTAGCCCCACGACGAACTCGGATTGCTCTCCACATAGGCCAGCGCCAGCGTCGTCGCTTGGACGTACTCACCTTGTCGAATGGCGCCTTCGATGCGCCCTCGGTCCGTCGTGTCGGCGGCCTTGGCGATCGGGTCAAGGTCGAACACTCCGCCCGCCAGCGACGTTTCCGCCTGCCCCAACACGAACGTCCCCGTCGCGGCTGGCTCACGGCGTAGCCCGTCGAGCGCGCTCCGCGCCGCCTTCAAGTCAGCGTCCAACTCCAGGGCTTTTTCCAAAGCCCGCACCGCCCCGGGACGGTTTTGCTCATCGGCGAACGCCAACCCCAAGTGCATCCGCGCCTCGGCCGAGGATGGCCGCAAACGCACGGCATTCTCTAGAGCCGCGACAGCCGTGCCGGAATCACCCGTGCGCCGCCGCGCTCTGCCCAACGCGAGAGCGGCCTCGAAGGAATCGGGCGCGAGCTCCAGCGCTTTCTCGAAATGCCCGATCGCCTCGGCCGGCTCGCCGCGCCGCGCCAACGCATCTCCCAGATAGCGATAGGCCTCGGCGAACTCGGGCTGTAGACGAATCACCCGTCGGAAGCTGTCGATCGCCAACTCCGTTTCCCCTCGTTCAAGAGCGGCCCGAGCCTCGTCGAACCCCGACGAAGCTGTCTCGACCTTCTCGGTCGTCGAAATACTTTCACGCGCTTTGGCCAACTCCACCCGCGCCTCGTCGCGACGGCCCGCCCGCACCAGCGCCTGACCCAGTTGATACCGCGCATTGCCGAGATCGGGATCGAGTTCGAGCGACCGCCGCAAGTGCGTCACCGCGCTTTCGGCGTCGCCGTCACTCAGCAGCAGTTTTCCAAGCTCGAAATGAGCTTCGGCAAACCGCGGATTCAGCGAAAGAACCTTCTCCAACTCGGCTTTGCGCTCGGCCGCCCGCCCGGCGCTCTCGTATGCCTTCGCCAAGTTGTAATGGGCGCGGGCGAAATCGGGCTTGAGCTCCACCGCCGACAGCAAACTCTTGATCGCCCCCTCGGCGTCTTCGTCGATCAAGGCCGCGCCCAAGTTCGAAAGAGCGTCCACATAGTCGGGCCGCAACCGCAACGCCTCTCGAAATGCAGCCACGGCTTCCTCGGTCTTGCCGCCGATTTGCGTGTAGACGAGTCCGACGTTATTGTGCGCCTCGGCGAAGTCGGGACGTAAGCGGACAGCCTCGTCAAAAGCCCGCAGCACTTGTTGCGGCTCCGCTCCGCTTTTGCCCAACAGCCGCCCGAGAAGGTTATGAGCATCGGCGCGGTCCGGCTGTTGCGAAAGCGCGCGCCGCAACTGAGTCAAGGCCCTATCGAGCTTCGGCAGCGGACGCGCCGGGTCCGGCAAATTCAACGCCGCTTCCAGTTGCCCGATCCCAAGGTCCACCCGCCCGGCTTTGAGAAACAACGTTCCCAGATCGACATAGGGCGCGGGCAATTTCCGGTTGAGCGCCACCGCCCTTTGGAGCGATCGGCGCGCCAGATCAACCCGGCCCAGCTCCGCGAACGCCATGCCGAGAAAAGCGTGGGTCTCCGCGGCTGAGGGGTCCAGACGGACCGAATCCTCAAGCGAACTCACCGCCTCCAGGCGGCGACCGCCGTACCAAAGCGCGGCGCCCTGGTTGTAACGAAAGTCAGGCCGCCTCGGGGCCGCCCGGACCGCTTGCCCGAAATGCGAAAGCGCCGACTCGATCTCCCCTTCACGACTCAAGATGAGGCCCAACAAATCGTGTGCGGGTCCGAACCCGGAATCAGCATCAAGCGCTTGCGTCAGCAGGTCCTTGGCGGCTTTAAGGTCCTGCCGCCCAAAGGCCTCGCGAGCCAGTTCAAAATCAGCTTGCGCGGAAGAGGCGGCCTCGGGAGGAAAGCGCTTTTGCCGCTGCCGCGCCGCCGATCGCTTCAGCGTCGACCCAAGCCCGTAATAGGCATCCAGAAACTCCGGATTCAGTCCAAGCGCATCCTCATAGCCGCTCGCCGCCTCATCCAGCCGGCCTATCTGCCGCAGCGTTTGCGCCCGCTGGTGATGGACATCGGGTTGATTAGGAAACTTCCCCCTCAGAATGTCGAAATGCGGAAGCGCGTCTTCGGCGTCCCCGCGCGAGCGAAGCGCCACGGCAAGGTTCAGACGAACCTGCGTGTTCTCCGGCTGCCGTTTCAGAGCGGCTTCGAGCACTTCGACGGCCTCATCGTATTCGCCCAACTTCGCCAGCGTCGTGCCCAGGTTGTTGTGAGCCCGAATCAAGTCCGGCTGCTTCTCAATCGCTTGGCGAAATTCCTCGACGGCCCGCGGCAAGTCGCTCTGATCGAGCAGCGCCACCCCCAGCCAATTCCTGTATTCGCCCGATTCGGGGTGCCGCCGTGTCAGCTCCGAAAACTGCGCCACCGAGTCCGTCGCCCGATCGCTTTGCAGCAGCGTCATGCCCAGATCAAATCTCGCCTGGGCGTGGTCGGGTTGCGCCGCGATAGCGCGCTCGAAAGCCTCGACCGCCTCGTCGACCTTTTCGGTTTGTCGCAGGGCAAGAGCTAAGTTGTAGTGCGCCTCCGCGAAGGCGGGTCGAATTTCGGCGGCTTTCGAAAAATGCGCAATCGCGGTCGCCACGTCTCCCTGGCGGGCCAGCGCGATGCCGAGAGCCACATGGGCTTCCGGGCTCTCGGGCCGCAGTTCGAGAAGCTTACGGAACTCGGCCGCGGCGACGTCGAAGTCCCCTTTTTCGAGCGATTGGACACCCTGGTTGTAGTGCGCCTCGGCGTTCGCGCCGTCACCAGTCTGGGCCGTCGCGGTCGAAGGCCACGTCGCGGTCAGAACCGCGGCAACGGCGAAAACGCACCAACCCGACACCATGCGACACTGCATCACATCGAAAAACAAGCAGCCATGGAATCCGTCCATCATATTGATAAAAAGGAGGTTATCATCAGCCGTAGGGTTGATTGTATCACAGCAGATCGTCGAGTTCGGTGGGGACACAGAGACATAGGTGACAGTTGATACCAAGACAAGGCAGCGTTTTTCATCGGGAGCCGCGAGCGCCTCCGGGAGAAGCCCGTTGCCCCGGGGCTCCCAGCGCCTCTCTCCGCCGCCCAGCGCTCCTCGTTGGTTCCTACCCCATCCGTGTCAGCGCTAAGGTAACCAGCCCATAGGTCAGCCCCAAAGCGAGCAACACTCCTCCCACGACCCGCTCCTCGTGATGCTCGAACCATAGATAGACGCCCGTCCCGCCGAGCAGAAGAAGCCCGATCGACGCCAGCAGAGAAAACGCCGCCCAGGCGTTCACCGGAGCGAAATCGTGCCAAAACCCGTGATTGACGTGAAGCTGCACGAGCGTTTCGAGCACCCCCCAGCGCCGGATTTCGATCGTAGCCTCGCTCGTCGAACGCTCATATTCGACCCGGAATTCCGTCCCGGGCCGGAAAATGCGAAGGCGAATTGCCTCGGGGGCTTCCTCGATCCCGGTCACCGTGCCTTTCAGCCCCTCGGTCCGCATCAGGGTTAGAGCCAGCGCTCGCGGAGTTGACGCCGCTCGAGCCGGAACTCGGATCGTACGCGTGCTCTGCTCGACCCATTCGGGAAACCACGGACGATAGATAATCACCAGCGAACTCAGCGCGAAGATCAGCGCCATCACCATGAACAAGAGCCCCAGCGCCAGATGAACGTTTCTTATGAACTGAAACATACGCTCACCGATTCAGAATCCAAAGGAAAACCGAAAGGCTCACAATTGCCGCCGCGCACGCCTGTGCCCAGCGCAATCCCGGGCGAGTGACCAACCACATGTAGATGCCCGAAAGCGTCATGAACAAGAACGCCCAGGTAGAAAGCTCGTTATAGAAACCCCACAAACGAGCCGAAAGCGCCGGCGGCCCTCGACGCGAGTGACTCGCATGCATCGACGACAAGAACCCCGCCAGGTCATTCCGGCGGTACCCGATGCGGACAATTCCTTGTTCCTCCAGGTACGTGAAGTCGCGCCGGCCGTTGGGCGTGTAGGCAAAGAATGCAAGATTCAGGTCGTCGTCACGGTGAACGTTGTAGTGTCCGCCGGCAAGCCGAATGTCCGCGGTTTCGAAGATGCGTTCCGCCAACTCCTTGTCATCGAGGTTCGCCGGGGACCGAAAGGGCATCTCGCGCTCGGAGGAGATCTCCGACGGGACATATCCGCCCGGCGGCGGCAAAAAGACAGCGTGAATACCGGTCACGCCCCACACGACGAACGCCGTAAAAGTCAGAAGACCCGCGTACATGTGGATCTTTTTTACCCATTCGTACATGGTCTGTAGTGAGCCTGGCGGCTCGGCCGCGGCCTACTCCACCAGCGCCATGGCCCGCCGCATGGCCTCGATCGTTCTCGAACAAGCCGGCGCGTCGTCCATGTCGTTGAGCTCGGCGCTGAAGGGTTCGGCGCGGATCGGACCGTCGTAGCCGATTTCGATCAGGGCCTCCAGAAACGGCTTCACGTCGATGACGCCCGTCGAAAGCGGTACGGCGCGCTTGAGGTCGTGTTGCCGCTCCTTGGGAATGCCCTTCGGAGCGTCGTTCAAATCACACGAGACGACGTCTTTGTTCTCCAGCGTCAGAATGTCTTGCTTGGTTTCGTTCGAAGTCCACCAATGCCAGGTGTCGAGCACGAAACCGACATTCGGTTTGCCGATTTCCCCGAGCAGTTCCTTTGTCTCGGCCATGGTGTGGACAAAGGCGTATTTCTTTTGACTCCACAAGGTCTTCGTGCCGACGTATTCGAGGCCCAGCCGCAACCCGTGATCCCCGGCGACCGCGGCGGCTTCGCGCAGCCTGTCGGCGGTCTGCTTGAAGTTCTCCAGATAAGTCAGCGAATCATGAGTCGGCATCAACCAAGTGCCGATGCGGTCGACGCCGGCGCGCTCGAGCGCTTTCACCAACCGCGGCCAAGCTTTCATGTCTTCGCGGAACTTGGCTTCGTCCTCTCGAAACTGCACCGGCAACCCCGAGGCAGCCCAAACCAATCCCTTGGCTTTCAGCTCGCCCCGCAACTCCTCGTTTTGAGCCGCGGAAAGCCCGGCCAACTCTTTCGGGAAGGGTTGCACCGATTCGAACCCGAAATAATGCGCCAGCTCGATCGAGCGGCTTTGGTCGGCGCTGACGCCGATGCTGCCCGGCGTCAGTGCGATCGTCATCTTGCGTCGAGAGCCCGCCATGGTGAAACCTCCGCCGCCCCGATTGGGCGCTCCTCAGCCTATCACGCCGAAGCGGGCGTTTTCGAACACTCGTGTTCGTCCAAGTCTGCGGTAGCGACCGGCACTCGGCCCAAGCGGAGACAAGCCTTGAAACTTCAAATTTCGCGCTACCCGGAGATTCACAACCGCTACGAATAGATCGGACTTTCACCCACCCGAGCCGCGCCGCCGCGCGGTGCGGTCCCGGCGAACCCTTCGACCAAGTTTTTCCCCTGAACGATCCGGCGTGGCCGCTGGCGCCACTAGTACTCAGACCGCATGAAAAGGCACCTTTCCCCGACCTTGTTGAAAAGGCTTCGATCCGCCATTGCGGAGGAAACCACTGCCAACCAGAGCCGCATCGCCACGGGGCTGTGAAAAATTGGGGACTGTACCGAGCGCCGACCGGATAAGCTCCATCAAATCAATAATTTCGTCTGGCGCGAAGTGAACTGTCCCCCAATTTTTCACAGCCCCCACGCGATGCGGTCAGTCAACAATAGTGCCTTGCAGCCAAACAAACTTTTTCACGCGGTTGCGGCACTAGCTCTCAGCTTGTCTCGCCCACCCATCCAAGCTTTCGGCCGACCGATCGAAAAAGCCGCTTAAAGATTGCCGCCGCCGAAGACGATTTCCTTGTAGGGAGCCGTGCCGGCCGGCTGTGCGCCCACCGACCGTGCGCTTTCGGGCGACGGATCAACCGTGCCCCCCCATCGGGATGCACGGTCGCGGTGACTTTTCTCACATAAATAGCCAACGATGCCGCTAACCCCACAAGATCTTTTCCGCTCCACTCTCGAAACGCAACGGAATCGCGGCACGGGCTTGAGCACAAGCCTAGTTCTTCACGTCGCGGGTCTGGCGCTACTGGTGGCGCTGCCGGCGGCGAAGCTGGAATTGGTCGGGACACGCAGGTCGCCACTCATCGAGCCGTTGATGCAGCCCGACATCGTGGAACTGGTCGCTCCGCCGCGCCGGGCGCCAAAGCCCAATCTCACCAAGCCCCCCGACGCCCCGACACGAGCCCGTTTCGATATCCCCAAGCGCCCCGCCGCGCCCGCTCCGCGGCCGCTAGTCATCGCGGTGCCGGCCCCGGAACTGGTGCTGCCGGCCCCCCCCGCGCGGACCCCTCGGCCGGGCCGGCCCGATATCCCGCTCCCCGCGCCCGCGGTGCGAACCGGCTTGCTCGCCGAGTTGGCCGACAGCCCGCCCCGTCAGGACCCGCCGCGCTTGGCCGTGCGGGCCGGAAGCTTCTCCGAAATACCCGCGGCCGATGATAACGATGACAAGGCCCCGGCGTCACGGGTGCAACGGCTTGCCGGCTTCGGTCGGCTCAACGCGGCCTCGGGACCCGACAATCGGCCCCGCCCACCGACCGCCAGGGTGGGAACCTTCGGCCGGGCCGAGCCGGCTCGATCCGGGAATCGCGCCGCGTCGGGACCAGTCAGCGTGGGCGGCAATTTCGGGACCGCCAAGGCCGAAATCGTACTCGGCAAACCGGCCGAGGTCCGCGGCGGCGGCTTTTCCCAAGTGCGCGCGCAAAAAGTCGACACCCGACGCGCCGAACCGAAGCCCCCCAGTCCGCCCATCAAGGCCGTGCGCATTCTCGAAAAGCCGCGGCCCGCCTACACCGAACAGGCACGCCTGCTCCGCATCGAGGGCAGCGTGTTGTTGGAGGTTCTCTTCACCGCCGCCGGCGAAGTCAAGGTGCTGCGGATGGTTCGCGGACTCGACGAGGGCCTCGACCGCAATGCCGTCCAAGCGGCACGGCGGATTCGCTTCGAACCGGCTCAACTGGACGGCCGCGCCACCGAGGCCCGAGCGCTGGTCACGATTCGATTTCAACTGGCCTACTGAACGAATTTACTATGACGCATCCACGTTTTCACATTCTTTCCGCCAGCTTGTGCCTGAGCGCGGTCGCGCTTTCGACCGCGGCCGCCGCCGCGGCCGACAACCGTGTCGAGCGGCTCCTCGACCGCATTGTCGAAAACGAACAAGCATTCCTCACCCGCATGCAACAGTACTCGCCGGTGCTCGAAACCTACATCCAGGAAGTCGTCGAAGAGCGCCAATCGAGCGAGCCATTTGTCCGCGACCACTACATGATCGGGAAGCTCGATATCGGCGGCGAAGTCGAGCACGAGGGCTTCTTCGCAAGCGCCGGATTTCGCAAGAGCGACACCACGGTTTTCTATGCCGCCGGGTTCGCGCAGATGGTCATCCCCGATGCCTATGAATTCGGCCGCCGCGCCTATGATTTTGAATACGTGCGCCGCGAATTCACCGGCGACGTGCGCACTCTCATCTTCGACGTGACGCCGCGCGACCGCTCCGCCGAAGGCAAGTTCATCGGCCGCATCTGGGTCGAGGACCGCGATTACAACATTGTTCGTTTCAACGGCACCTACACGATGAGCAAGGCCTCGTCGCTGTTTTTCCACTTCGACAGTTGGCGCGTCAATGTCGCGCCCGGCGTCTGGATCCCCGCCTATGTCTATATCGAGGACGGCGGTAAGGCGTTCTCCAAAAAGGGCGCCAAGATGCGTTTTCGCGCCCAAACACGGGTCTGGGGCTATAAGCCCGTTCACGAAAACAAGCTTGAGGAGCTGACCGCCATTCTGATCGAGGCCGAAAGCGAGATCGAGGACGACGAGGGGTCCAAACACGTCTCGCCGGTCGAAGGACGCCGCATCTGGGCCCGGCAAGCCGCCGACAACGTCACCTATCGGCTCGAGAAGAGCGGCTTGCTGGCGCCGGTCGGCGAAATAGAGGAAGTTCTCAACACGGTGCTCAACAATCTGCTGGTGACCAACAATATTCACCTCGACGTCTACAGCCGCGTGTTGCTGACCACCCCGCTTGAGACCTTTTTGGTTGGCGAGGCGATCTTGGTCAGCCGCGGGCTGATCGACGTCCTGCCCGATGAGGCCAGCCTGGCGGCCGTGCTGGCGACCGAGCTGGCGCACATTGTTCTCGGACATGGAACCGAAACGATGTGGGCGTTCAGCAACCGCACGATGTTTGAAGACACTGAAGTGCTCAAGGAACTCGATTTCAGGCGCGGCCCCGAGCAGGTCGAGGCCGCCAACGAGAAAGCGCTCGAGATGCTGCGGAAGTCTCCCTACGCGGAAAAACTGGGCCAAGCCGGCCTCTTCCTCAAGGCACTGGCCGCGCGCGCCGCCAACCTACCCCAACTCACGCAGCCGAACCTAGGCAACGCCCTGATCACCGACGGCCGATTGGCTCGGCTGGCCGACCTCGCCGAACAAGCCCCCGAACTCGATGACGCCAAGCTCGACCAAATCGCCGCCCTACCGCTCGGTTCGCGCGTTCAACTCGACCCCTGGAGCAGTCAACTGACTTTGATCAAGGCCAAGCCGGTGGCCCTGCGCACCGCCCAAGACAAGCTGCCCTTTGAAGTGACGCCCTTCGTCATTCACCTAACTCGACGCGAGGAGTCCGGCAACACCCGGGTTGGTAACGCCGATTCAGGTGATACCAGGGTGCGAGACACGGCCGCCGCTCGTTGATTGGACCCCTCTGGGACCCTCCAACGCCGCCCCCTGGGGCCCGGAATGTAGTCGCGAGTCAGTTCCCCCCGCGCTCGCGGAATTCTTCGAACCAGTTTTGGACCACCCGGATCACCGGGGGTTTCGGCCCGCCAACGGGTTCGATCAGCACGAAGCGCTGCCCATCGGCGCTGACGTCATAGTATGGTACAGGCCAGGGCAGAACCAGGTTCGGGCTGGAAAACAGTCGTGTCTCGGCACCCATGGAAAACTCGGGCGCAGTCGTTACCTCGACGGCAACGAGCGTATCGTTTTCGACGTAGAAGAGTTCCTTACCATCGCGGCTCCAGCGCGGTTGTGTACCTCCGCTCGAGGTGACCTGGGTCTTTCCGGATCCGCCGGGAAACGGGCGGACAAACACTTCAAAACGACCCGACTCATTCGAGCAATACGCCACGAATCGCCCGTCGGGTGAGAACGTACCCCACCACTCAATCCTGCCCGCCTGCTCGAATCGCGAAAACCGAGTGGGTTGTATTCCGCGGCATCGGCCTCTCGCTGTAAATAGCCGAGGCCTCTCAAAAAATCGCCGCCGGTACAAAGCAGCAACTTGCCGTTGGGCGACCAGTCATTGGGTTCTTCGTATCCTAGTGAGGAATGAATCAGTTCAGCCTTGCCGCCGTCCGCGGGGATGACGAAGATATCTTCGTCTCCGTTACGGTCGGACCAGAAGGCCACCGTTTTGCCGTCGGGGGTCCAAATGGCTCGCGAATCCCGCGCTGGATGTTGGGTGAGACGACGTTTGACGGGACGTTCAACCTCATGAAGCCAGACATCGGAGCCCGTGGTTTCTTCGACCCCCTCGACCCCAACATACCGCCCGTCGGGAGAAAGTGGATGGCAAATGCAGATCGGCCTGCGGCTGCCCGATAGAGCCCAACTTTCGGCCCGCCCGGTCTCGCCAGGCCAACTGTTTCGAGCCGGCGAGTTGCTCCAGATAAACGAGCGTTCCGTCGGCGGCGAGGCTGGGAGAAAACCCCTTCGCCGCCAGTGAGAAAGGTTCGCCCGTCATTTGGAGTGTGCGCACCGAAAAGGGTTGGGCCATGAGACCCGCCAGGAGGGAACTGCGCCGGTAAACCAGATGGCCAGTGGGAGAATATACGGGTTCCGTACCCTCCGACATCACGATTCGCTGGTCCCCATCAAGCTCCTCGACGACGATAAGACTCTTTTCTTCCGAGCCCATGGCGTAGGCCAAGACACGGCTGCCGTCTTTGGTGGGTAAGAAATGTGGGTACACAAAACGCTGGTCCGCTTCGGATGCCGGCGGTTCGAACAGAAGCCTCGGCTCACCGCCGCCGCCGGCAACCTCATAGAGCCGAAGAGGTCCACCCGCGGCAAATACGATCGATCGGCCGTCAGGACTCCAGGTGTGGCCCGCGGCAATGGGGAATCTTGTCTCCGGTAGACGGCAAACCGTGACAATCGGGCCGCCTTGAACCGGAACCTTCTTCAGCTCACTCCTGTTGCTGAAAGATAAGAATCTGCCGTCCGGCGACCAAACCGGCCCTGTCCAATGTTCGAACACGCTCCCCAGTTCCCGCTTCTCGTCGCGGGTCAAATCGTGCACCCGAAGAACCGCTTCCGCCCCGCCCGTTTGGACGATGTACGCAATAGCATCTCCCCCTGGTGAAATCCTCGCCTCGGCGCCCACACTCAGCAAAGACCCGAAATCGGGGTCGGACACCGTAAACCGCCGCGACGGCAACTCCGTACCTTGCTCGGGAGACTGGAACCACGGAGCCACCCCGACGCCAAGCGCGCAGCCGATCAGGACGAACGCCGCCCACAAGAGCGGCCGGCCTCACCCTCGGTTCATCGGACCCGCCGATTTAGGATGGCCGGCCGCGGCGACGGAACTTGGCGCCTCGGCGACCGCGGACTCCGGTGCTGTTTTCAGGATCGTCGACGTCCCCGCCTTCAGCTTCTTTCGCAGACCTCGTAAATCGACGATCATCTCCTCGACGTGCTGGTAACGCTCGTCCACATCCTTGGCCAACGCCTTGGCGACAATCCACTCCAGCTCTCGGAACGCCTGCCCGCAAAGCCGTGATCGGCTCCGGCTCTTCATGGCCGATCGCGTAGAGAACGGCCTCGAGGCGCTCCCGCTCAAACGGCGGCTTGCCGGTGACCATCTCGTAAATCACCACCCCCCAACGACCAAATGTCGGTAAGTCGATCCGCGGCACTCTTCCGGGCCTGTTCGGGGGACATGTAGGCTGGTGTGCCTAGGATCGTCGCTGTCTTTGTTAGTTGAGACCGCTCGGTCAACCGAGCCAAGCCGAAGTCCATCACTTTGACTTGACCCCGCGGGGTCACGATCAGATTGGAACTCTTGACATCCCGATGAACGATCGCCTTCTCATTTTCGCGGCCTGTAAGCCCTGGGCAGTTTGGATGCTATGTCGAGAGCCTCTTCCAGCGGCAGCGGCCGCGCATTGACTTTACCCTTGACCGTTTCGCCCTCGACGAACTCCATCGCGATGAACGGGGCGCCGTCCGCCTCATTGATTTCGTAGATCGTGGAGATATTGGGGTGGTTGAGCGCGGCGGCCGCCTGGGCTTCGCGGAGGAAGCGCTCTTTGTGCTCGTCGTCCTCTAGAACATCGGAGCGAAGGAACTTCAACGCGACCGAGCGGTTGAGTTTGGTGCCCTGGGCCTTATAGACGACGCCCATCCCGCCCTCACCGAGCTTAGCGGTGATCTTATAGTGCGAGATGGTTTGGCCGATCATTTACGGTCCAATTCTAGCGCTTTTTTTCGAAACCGCGGCGGGGGCAAAGTCGATGCGGCGCGCGGGCCGTCAATTTGTTCCGGGGAAGCCGTGCTCGTCTTCGGACCGACGAGCGGGCGTGGGCGTCGCCGGCCCACTTAGATTGCCGGCAAAGTGATGGGGCGCTTGCGCCCCGCGCTCGACCACGACGCGGCACCCCGGCACGGCCGCCGCTCGTTGATCGGGCCGCTTGCGGTAGGCTCCGTAGGAGCTCCGGAATTTAGCTCACGGCTTTAGCCGTGGCAAATGGACGCCCGGCGATAAGCCCCAGGACGCTGGAACGATCCGTTCTTGCCTTACGCCGCGACCTGATGCCGCTTCGCGAAGCGCATTTCAGTCGCCTCCGCGTCCGCCTCGACCACCACCACGTCGCCTTCCCCGAATTCCCCATCGAGGATCTTCAACGCCAGCGGATCCTGAATCAGCCGCTGGATGGCCCGTCGCATCGGACGAGCGCCAAACTCCTCCTGGTAGCCGTCGCGTAGCACCAGCTCGCGCGCCGAGTCGGCCACTTCGATTTCGATCCCCTTGTCGGCCAGCATCTTGCGCAGCCGCACCAACTGCAAACCGAAGATTTCGCGCAGGTGCTCGCGGCCCAGCTTGTTGAACACAATGATGTCGTCGATGCGGTTGAGAAACTCCGGCCGAAACGCCCGCCGCAACTCTTCCATCAACACCTGCCGCATATCGTGGTTCTCCTCGCTCTGATCGTGCGTCAGCGAGAAGCCGATCTTCGCGCTCTGGATCTCGGTCGAGGCGATGTTCGACGTCATGATAATGACTGTGTTGTTGAAATGGACCGTGCGTCCCTTGCCGTCGGTCAGCCGGCCGTCGTCAAGCACCTGCAGCAGCACATTGAAGACGTCCGGGTGCGCTTTTTCGATCTCGTCCAGCAAGACTACCGAATAGGGCTTGCGGCGCACATGCTCGGTCAACTGGCCGCCTTCGTCATAACCCACATACCCGGGGGGCGCTCCGATCATCCGCGAGACGGCGTGCTTCTCCATGTATTCGGACATGTCGATGCGCACCATCGCCTTTTCGTCGTCGAAGAGAAACTCCGCCAACGCCCGCCCCAGCTCCGTCTTGCCGACCCCCGTCGGCCCCATGAAGACAAACGTGCCGATCGGATGCGACGGATCGCTCAACCCGGCACGGTTGCGCCGCACCGCGTTTGAGATATGCGCCAGCGCCTCGTCCTGGCCGATAACCCGCTCCTGGAGACGATCTTCCATGTGAACGAGCTTTTGGATTTCACCCTCCAGCATCCGCGTCACCGGGATACCGGTCCACTTGGCCACGATGCGGGCGATGTCTTCCTCATCCACCTCGCCGCGCAGCAGGCTGGAATCGCTCGGCTGTTCCTCGAGCCGGCGCGTGGCTTCCGCGAGTTGTTTTTCGAGTTCCACCAACTCTCCGTAGCGGATCTGGGCCGCCCTTTCAAGATCGCCCCGCCGGCCGGCGTCTTCCTGCTCGGTGCGCAGTTTTTCTTGGCGCTCCTTGAGCGATTGGACCGCCGAGATCGTCGCGCGCGCTTTTTGCCAACGATCGCGCAGCTCGGTCACCTCCGAGCGCAGCGTCTCGAGCTCATCCTCGATCACTCGTAGACGCTCCTTCGAAGCCCGATCGGACTCCTTGCTCAACGCCTGCTTCTCGATTTGGAGTTGCATCACGCGGCGATCGATCTGATCAACCTCGACCGGCACGGAATCAATCTGCATACGTTGTGTCGCGCCGGCTTCGTCGATTAAGTCGATTGCCTTGTCGGGCAGAAAGCGGTCGCTGATGTAGCGATCCGACAGCGTCACCGCGGCGACCAGCGCCGAGTCTTTGTAGCGCACGCTGTGGTGAATTTCATACGTCTCCTTGAGACCGCGAAGAATCGCCAGGGCGTCCTCAACGCTCGGCTGATCGACCAACACGGTTTGAAAACGGCGCTCGAGGGCGGCGTCTTTTTCGATGTGTTTACGGTATTCGTTAAGAGTGGTCGCGCCAATGCAGCGCAGTTGCCCCCGAGCCAGCGCCGGCTTCAGCATGTTCGCCGCGTCGATCGACCCCTCGGCCGCCCCGGCCCCGACCAGAGTATGCAGCTCATCGATGAAGCAGACCACCTCGCCCTTCGACTCCTCGATCTCCTTGAGCACGGCCTTGAGGCGGTCCTCGAACTCCCCTCGAAATTTCGTGCCCGCCACCATCGACGCCAAATCGAGCCCGACCAAGCGTTTGTTCTTCAGGCTTTCGGGAACATCCCCGGCGATAATGCGTTGCGCAAGCCCCTCGACGATCGCCGTCTTGCCGACGCCCGGCTCGCCGATCAGCACCGGATTGTTCTTGGTTCTCCGCGATAGAACCTGCATCAACCGACGAATCTCCTCGTCGCGGCCAATCACCGGGTCGAGCTTGCTTTGCCGCGCTTGTTCGGTGACATCAATCGCGTAGCGTTCGAGCGCTTGGTATTTAGCCTCGGGGTTGGGGTCGGTGACGCGTTGCGAACCGCGCACCCCGGCCAAAGCCTGTAAGATCGCCTCGTGCCCGGCGCCGGCCTTTGTCAATAAATCTCCCGCCGGGTCATGCCTGAGCCGACTCACCGCCAGTAATAGATGCTCGGTCGAAACGTACTCGTCGTTGAATTGCTCGGCTTCCTTTTGCGATTGCGCGAAGACCTCGTTGAGCGACGGCGACAGATACATGCCGCCTTGGGCGCCCGAGCCCGAAACTTGCGGCAGCGACCGTAAACCCTCGCGCGCATCCGAGGCGAGGGCCTCCGGATCGGCGCCCAGCTTCGCCAGGATCGTGCCCGCGATCCCCTCTTCCTGTTCCACCAAGGCGATCAACAGGTGAAGCGGAGACATTTGTTGGTGCCCGCCCTCGGCGGTAATCGTTTGGGTCCGCTCCACCGCCTCGCGAGCCTTTTGCGTGAATTTGTCAAAGCGAATCATGCTCTACCCCTCTGTTCGTTCGCGGTGTTGCCTACCTGTCGGTGCCCCTTTCGGGCGACGCATCGCAAAATCGCGGCGGGCCGCCGCATACCGGTCGGCCCGCCCTTTCACCTCACCCGCCGCTTACGGGCTCAGTGGACGTCAATCCGACGTATCTTCTTCTGCTTCTCGGGCGCCTTGGGCAGCGTTACCCGCAGCACGCCCTTGTCGTACTTCGCCCCGATCTTGGCGACATCCACGCCTTCCGGCAGACCAAAGCTTCGCTCGAAGGAACCAAAAGCCCGCTCCAAGCGGTGGAAGTTCTCCTTCTTCGATTCCTTTTCGAACTTACGCTCGGCCTTCAACGTGAGCACATCGTCTTCGACCTTGACGTCGAGATCCTTCTCATCTACATCGGGCAAGTCCGCCGTCAGGATAATCTCCTTATCGGTCTCCTCGATGTCGACCGCGGGCGACCAGGTGGTCACGCCGTTGGTCTCGGGCCACGGTGTGGCGACGAAGCGATTGAAGATGCGATCGAAATCGCGCCAGGGCATCAAGCCCCTCGGGTTGTATCGGATTAAACTCATCTGTACCCTCCTTGTGGAACTGTTTCTGTAATCATGGTACACCTGGAGACCTGATATGTCAAGTGAAACATATATTATATGATTGTACAACACTCATATTTTATTATCTGCATGACAGAAGCCAACTCGCCGAACCCCTAGTAGCAACAAAACACTGGTGTTTGTCCTGACCCGAAACTTCAAATTTCGAGCTACCCGGAGATTCACAACTGCTACCAATAGATCGGACGTTCACCCACCCGAGCCGCGCCGCCGCGCGGCGCGGTCCCGGCGAACCCTTCGACCAAGGTTCTCCCCTGAACGATCCGCGCGGCCAGCGGCCCCATTAGCCTGCAGTTAGGACAAGCTCTCAGCTCGTCCCCCACCCCGCCCGCGCCGCCAAGCTAAAATGGAGATCTCCCCATTCTCCACCGAGTCTCCCGGGCGCCTCCGAACATGAGTACCATCAAGCACTTAAGCCTCCTCGAACAGCAGGTGACCAACTGCACCCGTTGTCCCCGCCTACTCGATCATTGCCGCGAAATCGCCCGCGTCAAGCGCCGCGCCTACCGCGACTGGGACTACTGGGGCCGCCCCGTCCCCTCGTTCGGCGACCCCCAAGCGCGCGTTCTGATCATCGGCCTCGCCCCCGGCACCCACGGCGCCAATCGCACCGGACGCATGTTCACCGGCGACGGCTCGGGCGACTTTCTCTATAGCGCCCTCCATCGCACCGGCTTCGCCTCCCAACCCCAAGCCGTCTCCCGCGACGACGGCCTGCGCCTCAACGACTGCTATATCACCGCCGCCGCCCGCTGCGCCCCGCCCGCCAACAAGCCCACCCCGCGGGAATTCGAGGCCTGCCGGCCCTATCTCGTCCGCGAACTCGAGATTCTCGACCGTCTGAGGGTCGTCGTTGCCCTGGGTCGCCTGGCTCTCGATGCCTACCTGAAAGTCCTGCTGTGCGAAAATTCCATAAAAAAAAGATCGGACTACCCTTTTCAGCACGGAAAGGTGTATACTTTGGGCAATGAGCTGCCAAGTCTGGTCTGCTGCTACCATCCCAGCCGCCAGAACACCCAAACCGGCCGCCTGACAATGCCCATGATGCTGCGCGTCTTCCGCCAAGTTCGACGCCGGCTGCCGGACATGTCGCAAAAAATCTAGCGTCTGCGTATTTCTTAGTAACCAAAAGAGCTGCGGAGCGTCCAAAAACCTTGAACAACCACCAGTCAGTGGGTAATATCATGGAATCTCCGGGTGAGGTCCCGGACTGGAGAGAAGCAATGAAGAAGCAAACACAAGAAAAGGTTCAGAAACAGTTACTCGGCAAGTTGGCCGAGTTGCAGGGCGCGACGTCCCGTAAGGACGATTTGGTCGCCGAGCGATTGAGTGATCCGATGGATCAGATGCAGTCTCGCGCCGACCTCGATCTCGCCGTGACGACGATGAACACGAGCTTCGAGATGAAGCGCGCGGTGGAAACCGCGCTCCATGTACTCGAATCCGGCGAATACGGCATCTGTCGCGACTGCGGCGAAGATATCAATCCCAAGCGCCTTGAAGCGGTACCGTGGACGACCCTCTGCATCGTGTGTCAGGAAATGCACGATCTCGAGCGGCAGTTCGCCGGCAACAATTCGAAGCCTATGCGGGCCGCGTAAGCCGGCTCACCGCGGCGTCGCATCGCGATAGCAACATACTCAAGAAGATAGGGGCGCGGGAAACCGCGCCCCTATCTTCTTGAGGCAACAAACCGAACCGCGCGCGTCAGCGAGCGGTATGCGATGAGACCCCGTGACCAGGAGAAAAGTGGCGGCCCTAGGGAACCTCCGGACCGCACAGTGAAAAATGCGAAACGAACCCAAAGACAACTCAAGTAGCTTACAATCAGTATCTTGGAGACAGTCTCGCAGGGCTCGAAGAGTCCCGGCCTTCATCGCAACCGCACCGAACCTCAACCTCGTACCCATGAGTCGCGACGGAAGCGGCGGGCGTCCGGACCCCGGCGCCCGCCACAACGCCGAATCAGCCCAACAGCCCGAATCGAAAAATGCGAAACGAACCCAATAGCACCCTAAGTCCTTTAAAACCAGAACCTCAACCCCGTTCTCGTTCCACCCTCGAAGCGCCGGCCTTCCGGCACCCGCGCCTTCACCTGCCCCCCGCTTGACACACTCGACTAAAATGAAACCAACCTTTGCTCAAAGCGCGGCTTCACTGCCTCCCCTCGGGAGTCGCGCTGGCGATCCCCTCACCGTGAGCTTTCCTATTCCACGACGGGCGATTCTGTTGAGCTTGCTCGGCGGTGCCGGTTTTCCGGCCGCGGCCGACCGAGTCTCCGGACTCGGGTCGATGATGTTTGAGTACACGCTCGATTACCTCGAGCTGCTCGACCGACGTCGCAAGCGCCGTCTCGAAGCGCTGGCCTCGCCGCGCGACCTAGCGCGGCTCCAACAGCGCGTTCGAGCCAAGTCGACGCCGCCGTGGGCCGGATCGTCCGACCGATCACCGTTGAATGTTCACCATGTCGGAACCCTCGAAGGGGAGGGCTTCAAGGTCGAAAAACTGATCTACGAGAGCCGCCCCCGGTTTTACGTGACAGCCAATTTCTACCGCCCCGTCGACGCGGACGCTCCGCTGCCGGCGGTCCTATTCGCCCCCGGTGACGACCCGGCCGGCAAAGCCACCGAGTCCGTCCAACGTTTTTGCGCCCGAATGGCCCGCTCGGGATTCGCCGTGCTGACTTGGGACCCGATTACAACGGGTGAGCGCGCTCAGATGTGGGATCCTGATCAGAGCGCCTCCGAGGCCGGTTCCGCCGCCGGGGAACGGCGGTTGCTCGCCAATCAATGTTATCTGGACGGCCTCAACCTGATGCAATATCGCGTCTGGGACGCCGTGCGCGCGATCGACTATCTCGAGACCCGCGACGACATCGACCGCGGCCGCCTCGCCATGGCGGGTGTTTCGAGCGGCGGAGAGGAAACCCTTCGAACCGCCCCGATCGATCCTCGCATCCAGGCCGCGGTTTGCATGGCGGCGGTTTCCACCGTACGTCACAAGGCCGCGGCCCGCCTACCGGCCGATCCCGAGCGGATTTATTACGGGACTCTGCAAGACGGCATCGATCATCCCGAGCTGCTGGCGGCGCTGGCTCCAAGACCGCTGATGATCGGCGCGCCGGCCGAGCACTTCATTCCGATCGAAGCAGTGCGGGAAACCTACCGCGAAGTCTCCCGCGTCTACTCGCTCTTCGGCGCGGGCGACCGAATGATGTTCGTCGAAACCGCCGGGTTCCACGACCTCAACCCCGAGTTGCGGCAGGCCGCCGCCGGTTGGCTCGTTGGCCGCCTGGGCACGAACGGCCAAGCCGTTGGCGAAGAGCCCGAGAACGTGTTCTCCGAACAAGAGCTTCACTGTACGCCCGGCGGCCGCGTCGCCGACTTACCCGATGCCGAAACCGTGCAGTCGATCAACCGCGAGCGCGCTCGAAAGATTGCGCCCCGCTACTCGCTTCCCGACAGTCGCCACACTCTTGCAATCTACCGCAACGGTGTCGCCAATAAAGTCAAGCGGGTGACCCAAGTCGGCCGCTTTCGCCACGAGGCGGGAGTCCTTGTCCCCGACCGTGTCCATGACGTGGGAGCGTTCGCGAGGGGCGTTGCCTTTGTCTGCGCCGACCGCGGCAAGGACGACCCGGCCGTCAGGCGCGGCGTGATTGACCCTCTCATGGCGGCGGGCTACCGCGTCGTGGCGTTGGATGCGCGCGGGTGGGGCGAAAGCGAGCCACGCCTGCCCGGCACACCTCCCCCCTATTCGTGGGAGGACTTCTTCGCCTACCGCGGCATGGAGGCCGGTCGCCCGCTGTTGGGCCAACGGATGAAGGATCTGCTGGCTTCGGCAAGCGACCGCGGCGGCCGCCTCCCGTGGTTGGTCGCCGGGATCGGCGCCGGAGCGTTGGTCGCCTCGCACGCGGCCGTCCTCGACCGGCGCATTCGACGCGTGGTCGCCGTCGGGGGGCCGCTTTCGTTCCGTCGGCTCGCTGATGATCTGTTGACCAAGCATCCGGTCAGCAGTTTTCTGCCGGGAGTGATCGGTGAATATGACCTTCGGGACGTCTACGCCGCGCTGGCTCCCCGCAAGGTTCTGGTCTTGAATCCGCAAGATTCCCAGGGCCGGCTCGCGCCCGGCGACGAGATCGACCAAGAATTCGATTGGACGCGGCGTGTCTACCACGTCGCCGGCGGCGCCGGATCTTTCTCGACCGAAACCAGCCTCGATCCCGAGAAAATGCGCCGTCGGATCGGCGAGTGGCTCAAGAGTTGAGCGTAAATCGATCTCGTTTCGCGCGAGCCGAGACGTAATTCTGTTTTCTTGCCGAATCACACGCTACAATAGTGCCCAACCGCGAGCGCCGTCACGCCGCTTTCGGGCAAAACGAAGATCGGCCGGCAATCTCACCGCTTCTGATTCGTCGGAGTGCGCCGTGACCGACCCAACCGAGGGAGGCTCGCGTCGTGAAGAACGCGGAAGGCGGGAAAAAGGAAGACATCAAGGGGCCGCGGGCGGGACCGGAGTCTCGGGAAAGCGAAGCGCTGTTCCGGCTGATGAGCGATGCCGCCCCGGTGTTGGTCTGGATGTCGGGTACCGACAAGCTGTGCACCTTTTTCAACAAGCCCTGGCTGGAGTTTACCGGGCGCGCGTTGGAGCAGGAACTCGGTAACGGCTGGGCCGAAGGCGTCCATGCGGACGACGTTGAGCGGTGTCTCCAAACCTACACCGAGGCATTCGATGCCCGGCGCGATTTCCGAATGGAATACCGCCTGCGGCGTCATGACGGCGAGTACCGCTGGGTTCTGGACACCGGGGTCCCTCACTTCGAGGCGGACGGCAACTTTCGGGGCTACATTGGCTCCTGCGTCGATATCACCGAAAACAAGCAGATCGAGCAACTACTGAGGAAAGCCCGCGACGAAGCCGACGAGACCCTTCGGCAGCGGACCGCTGAGCTCGAAGCCGCGAACCAAGCGCGACGCAACGCGGTGGAGGATCACAAGCAGACCGAGGGAAGGTTGCGCGCCGCCGAGGCCGGCCACTTAGCCGTGTTGCGGGCAATGCCCGATCTGATTTTCAGGGTAAATCGCGCCGGCGAGTTTCTGGAGTTCTTCCCGGGGGCGCAATTCGAACCACTGGTGCCGCCGCAAGAGTTTCTGGGCAAGACGATCGAAGAGGTACTGCCGCCGGCGGTGGCGCAACCAAGCATCGAGTGCTTGGAGCAAGTTTTCGAATCCGCGGAATCACGGGTATTAGAGTACGAATTGGCACTCGATGACGAGACGACCGGGTATTACGAGACGCGCTTCGTGACAAGCGGGCCCGACGAAGCGCTGATTATGGTCCGCGATATCACGGCGGCCAAGCGGGCGGATAAGGAGCGCGAATGGCTCCACGCTCAACTGCAACACGCGCAAAAACTCGAAAGCTTGGGCGTGCTGGCCGGCGGCATCGCCCACGATTTCAACAACCTGCTGATGGGCGTCCTCGGAAACGCTGAAATTGCACTGCTCGATCTAGCGCCCGAGTCGCCGGCCAGGGAGGAACTACAGTCCATCTCGGCTGCGGCCAAGACGGCGGCGGAGTTGACTAAGCAGATGCTGGCGTACTCGGGCAAGGGCAAATTCGTCGTTCAGCCGCTCAACCTGTCGGAGCTGGTGGAAGAGATGGCCCACCTGCTGGAGGTCTCGATTTCCAAGAAAGTCGCTCTCAAGTACAATTTCGCCGAGAATTTGCCCTTTGTGGAAGCCGATGCCTCCCAAATCCGCCAAATCGTAATGAACCTTATCATCAACGCCTCCGAGGCTGTTGGCGAGAAGAGCGGGGTGATCACGGTGACGACCGGCGTGATGGAAGCCGATCACGCCTATCTGTCGGAAACGTACTTGGATGAGGGTCTCGATGAAGGTTATTACGCGTATTTGGAAGTGGCCGACACCGGCTGCGGCATGGATCAGGAAACGATTGACAAGATCTTCGATCCGTTCTTCACGACCAAGTTCACCGGACGCGGGCTGGGGCTGGCCGCTGTCTTGGGCATCGTCCGAGGACACCGGGGAGCCTTAAAGGTCTATAGCCAGCCAAAACGCGGCACCACGTTCAAAGTCTTGTTCCCTTGCTCGGAAGAAGACACCGCCGCGTTGACCGAAGAGGCCGGCGAGGACGAGGCTTGGCGGGGAAGCGGCACGATCCTGGTCGTTGACGACGAAGAGCATGTGCGTGCCATCGCCAAGAAAATGCTCGAGAGGGGGGGCTTCACGGTCGTCACCGCCAGTGATGGCGGCGAGGCCGTGGAACTGTTCCGCGCCCGCGCCGACGAGTTCGTGCTGGTCCTTCTCGATCTGATGATGCCGCATTTGGACGGGGAAGAAACCTTTCGCGAACTGCGCCGTATCCGGTCCGACGTGAAGGCCATCCTTTCGAGCGGCTACAACGAGCAAGAAGTCACCAGTCGCTTTGTCGGCAAGGGCTTGGCCGGGTTTGTTCAGAAGCCCTACGGCCCAAGTCAACTTCTCGGCAAGGTGCGTGCGGCGCTCGACCCGCCCGACCCGGAGCCGCGCGGAAACGCGGCCGGCGCTCCATGACCCGCCGGCCAAGGCTGCCCGCGGCCGCGACAACGTAACCGCCCGGCACGGCATTGCTAAACTGATCGGTCCGGCGCGCCGAATCGATTGAATATGCCTGACAACAGTTCCTCGAACCCCCTCCTAACGCAAGTCTTCCGCATTCCGTTTGACCGCATCCGGCCCGAGCACGTCGAGCCCGCCGTCGCGCAACTACTGAAAGACGCCCAAGCCCGCCTCGACGCCCTGGCCTCCGACACCGAGGAGCGGAGCTATCGCAACACTCTCGCGGCACTCGAAAACGTCACCGAAGACATCGAGTACGCCATGGGAGTCGTCGGGCATCTCGAGATGGTCGTCACCGAACCGGATTTACGTGCCGCCTACAATGCCGCGCAGCCTAAGATGAGCGCATTCTATTCCTCGATAGCGTTGAACGAGGGCGTCTGGAAACAACTCAAAGCCTACGCCGCCGGCGAGGAAGCCAAGCAACTCGGTTCCGCCCGCGCCCGCTTCTTGGAAAAGACGCTCGACGGGTTTCGTCGCAGCGGCGCCGAGCTCGACCCCGCCGGAAAGAAACGCCTCTCCGAAATCAATGTCGAACTCACCAAGCTCACCACTAAGTATTCGCAGAACGTTCTCGACGCGACAAACAAGTTCGAGCTGCTGATTACCGACCAAGCCAAACTCGCGGGTTTGCCGCCCGGCGCCGTCGAGGCGGCCCGCGAAAGCGCCAAGAGCAAGGACCAAGAGGGATGGCGATTCACTCTCCAGATGCCGAGTCTGCTTGCCGTCCTGACCTACCTCGACGATGCCGCCGTTCGTGAGCGCGTGTATCGCGCCCAAAGCACCCGAGCCTCCCAAGGCGAGTTCGACAATCAAGAGATCATCGCCGACATCCTGCGGCTGCGGCGCGAAAAGGCCGTTTTGCTCGGCTATCGTGACTTCCCCGACCTGGTCCTCGAGGATCGCATGGCCGCGAACGGCGACCAAGCGAAAGAGTTTGTCGCGTCGCTCAAGCAGAAGACCGAATCCGGCTTTGAGGCGGATAAGCGCGACCTCGAAGCCTTCCGAAACAAGATCGAGGGGCCCGATGCGCCGGCCCTCAAGCCCTGGGACGTCGCCTACTACGCCGAGAAGCTCCGCAAATCCGAATACGCTTTCGACGAGGAAGACTTGCGCCCCTACTTCTCGTTCGAAGCCGTTCTCGAGGGGATGTTCGACCTCGTTGAAAAGCTCTATGGAATCCGCGTCGAGCCCGTCGCCGACGTTCCCGTCTGGGACCCGGCCGTCACCTATTACTCGATCACCGACTCGGACGGACGCACTCTCGGGTCGTTTTACGCCGACTTCTTCCCGCGCGAAAACAAGCGTGACGGCGCCTGGATGGATTCCTTCATCACCGCCGAGCCCGGCACTGAGTTCGAGCAACACCTAGGATTGATTTGCGGCAATCTCACCCCGCCGCTCCCCGACAAGCCCGCCTTGCTGACCCACCGCGAGGTCGAGACCGTTTTCCACGAGTTCGGCCACTTGCTGCATCACCTGCTCAGCAAGGTCGAAATCCGAAGCTTGGCCGGAACCAACGTCGCCGTGGATTTCGTCGAGCTGCCGTCGCAGATCATGGAGAATTGGTGCTGGGAGCGGGAAGCGCTCGACCTGTTTGCGCGCCATTGGGAGTCGGCAGAAACGATCCCCGAGGCGCTGTTTCAAAAGATGAAGCGGGCCCGTAACTTCCGCGCCGCCACGGCCCAGATGCGCCAACTCAGTTTCGGCACCGTCGACCTGGCGTTGCATGTCGACTATGACGGCGAGCGCGACGGCGATGTGATGCGATACGCCTTCAACATTCTCGATTCGTTCTCGCCCGTGCCGCTGCTTCCCGACAACGCCATGATCGCGGCGTTCATGCATTTGTTCTCGAGCCCGGTCGGTTATGCGGGCGGCTACTATTCCTATAAGTGGTCCGAGGTGCTCGACGCCGACGCCTTTACGCGCTTTGCCGAGGAGGGCATCTTCAGCCGCGAAGTCGGAATGGACTTCCGCGACAAGATTCTCTCGCAAGGCAACAGCGACGAGCCGGCCGACCTGTTCCGCTCGTTTATGGGCCGCGACCCCGACGCCCTACTCAAACGCCTCGCCCTGGCGAGTTGAAACGGCAACCGGCCTTCGGTAGAGACGAACACTCGTGTCTGTCCTCGTGGCCGGTGGAGACAAGCTCTCAGCTTGTCTCGGCCCGCGCACCTTCCGGCCGACAACGCAAAACCCGGGCAGCTATAGACACGAGTCACCGCGATAGGCAATAATGCTCAGCCATGGAGATTCACCCGCTTCTCGTCTTGCTGATCGCCGTCGCGATCGTCTTCCTGCTCATCCTTCGGCTTAAGATCAACGCCTTTATTGCGTTGATAACGGCGGCGACCGCCGTGGGCCTGCTCTCTTCGAGGGTCGCGCTCGGCGACGTGATGCCCGAGGTCGCCATGACCTTCGGGCGTGTCTGCGGAAGTATCGGCATCGTAATCGCCCTCGCCGCGCTGATCGGGCAATGTCTGATGGAAAGCGGCGCCGCGGATAAGATCGTGCGCGTCTTTGTCCGCATGTCGGGCGAGAAGAACGCTTCGCTCTCGCTGGTGTCGAGCGGCTATGTGCTCTCGGTGCCGGTCTTCTTCGATACCGTCTTTTACTTGTTGGTCCCCCTGGCGCGCGCGATGCGCATTCGCACCGGCAAGGACTATTTGCTCTTCCTGATGGCGATCTCGGCCGGAGCGGCGGTGACGCACAGCATGGTGCCCCCCACGCCCGGACCTTTGGCGATGGCGGCAGCGCTCAACATCGATCTCGGCGTGATGATCATCGTCGGTGCTTGCATCGCCGTGCCGATGTCGTTCGTCGGGTGGCTGTTCGCCCTGAGCCGCAACAGGGCCATGGACGTCCCGTTGCGCGAAACGCCGGGCCTGTCGTTGAGCGAGCTCGAAGAGCTGGCCGCGCGCGAGGAAAAAGAGCTGCCGAGCTTCTTCATGTCGATGCTCCCGATCGTGCTGCCGGTTGTGTTCATCACTTCGAACACCGTCGTCAACGCCGTGGCGAAAGGCAGCGAGATCTCCAACGTCACCGGCTTTCTCGGCAACCCCAACTTCGCCCTGCTCGCCTCCGCGGCGGTCTCGCTCTACTTGCTGGCATCCCAAAAAGGCTACACGCTGTCGCAACTGGCCAAGCCGGTCGAGACGGCTCTTGCCAGCGGCGGGTTGATCATTCTCATCACCGCCGGGGGCGGGTCGTTCGGCGGGATGCTGGTGAAGGCGGAAGTCGGCAAGACCATCGGCGAAATGTCGCAAGAGTTCGGCGTGGGGGTCTTGTTGCTGAGCTTTCTGCTCGCCGGGCTCATCAAAGTCGCGCAAGGTTCGGGAACAGTCGCGATGATCACGGTCTCGTCGATCATGGCGCCGATCGTGCTTTCCTCCCCACCCCCCTTCCACACCGTCTATGTCGCGTGCGCGATCGGGAGCGGCTCGGCGGTCGGTTCGTGGATGAACGACAGCGGCTTCTGGGTCTACAAGCAAATGTCGGGACTCACCGAGGTCGAAGCGCTCAAGACCTGGACGCCGCAGTTGATCATCATGGGCATCACCGGCTACATCATCACGCAGGTCGCCGCGATTTTGATACCGCTGCGGTAGCCGGCTTTCTCATCGCTCGGAAGGAACCGCGGGCCTGAGCCATCCCGCGGCATGGAACCTTTTCGGCGCTCTTCTCTTAATCTCGGCGGGGAATCGGGACTTAAGGAAATGGAAGGGCAACCGCCAAGATCCATTCCGCGAACGCCATGAAGAACCTCCTGTTAACCCTCGACGCCGGGACTAGTTCCTGTAAAGCCGAAGTGTTTACACCCGAGGGCGAGGCGGTCTCCAACGGATCGGGTACCTATCCGGTCGACTCGCCCGGCCCGGGGCGCGTCGAGCTCGAAGCGGGGGTGCTCGTTTCGGCCGCGAAAACCGCCGTTGGCAAGGCGCTTGAGGGGGTCGACACCGCCGAGCTGGCCGGAATGGGCGTCAGCGCGCAACTCGGACTGGCGGCCCTCGACCGCGACGGCCGCCTGCTCGGCAACATCCTCACCTGGGCCGACCGCCGTGCCGTCGAGCAGGCCGAGCGCATCGAAGCAACCCTCGGCCCCGAGAAAATCTACGCCGTCTGCGGCCGCCGCGTCAGCCCGGAATGGCCCCTGGCGAAGATCCTCTACTACCAGCAGCATCACCCCGAGCAACACGCCGCCACGGCGAAATACGTATCACTCAAGGATTATCTCGTCCATCAGCTAACCGGCGCATTCGTCACCGACCCGGCCCACGCCTCCTACTCGCTGCTCTATAACGTCGCGGAGCGGCGATGGGAGCAAGATTTCTTGACGGCCTTTGATCTGGCGGGCGAGCAACTCCCCGATGTCTTCCCGGCTCATCACATCGCCGCTGAAACCCAAGGCTCCTTCGCCGCCGAACTCGGTCTTCCCGCGGGGCTGCCCGTGATCGTCGGCGGCCCCGACGGCAGCACCGGGTCGCTCGGCGCGGGCGTCGTTTCAGAACAAACCACCGTCAACATCGCCGGCACAACCGACGTCCTATTCACCTGTTCCAACCGGCCGGCCTTCGATCCCGAACGCGGGACACTCGTCAACTGCTATTTGCTGCCCGACAAGTGGGTCCATGGCGGACCGATGTCGACCACCGGCGGTTGCCTGCAATGGTTCGCCGAGCAATTCGCCCAAGCCGAAGCATCGCAAGCATCCGAGCAAGGTATTTCCATCTACGAGCTGCTTGACTCGAAGGCCGAAAAAGTTCCGCCGGGTTCGGAAAAGCTTCTCGCCCTCACGAGTCTGGTTGGCGAGCGCACGCCGCACTGGGAACCCGATCGACGAGGGACCTTCTTCGGGCTCGGGCCCCAACACACCAAAGCGCATCTCTACCGAGCGATCATGGAAGGAGCGGCCTTCAGTGTTCGTGCGCTGATGGAGCGCCTGGAAGCTCTGGAACGCCCGGGCCGGCCGAACGCGAGAGCGGGGGAGGTGATCCTCGCCGGAGGCGGAGCCAAGAGCCGCCTATGGACTCAAATCCGCGCCGACATCCTGGGCAAACCCATTCGCCTGCCGAAGGTTCTCGAAGCGACCAATCTAGGCTCCGCGTTGCTCACGGCCGTCGCCCTGGGCTTCTACCCGGGCTTTGAACAAGCCGCCGCCTCGATGATCCGTGTCAACCGTCAAGTCGAACCCAACCCCGCCAATCAGCGAATCTACAATGACCTTTACGGCGTGTTCGGTGAGTTACACAAGGCCCTCGGGCCGCTGTCGGGGCAACTTGGCCGACCCTGAGTCCGCCTCGCCGGATTGAGCCGGATCGATCCGAGAGGCCGGCCGCTACCCGTTCCCCAGCTCCTCCGACAACCGCTCCGCCACGATCTCGTCGTCGCCGTCCCGCATCATCCACACCCCGACCGTGACAGTCTCCTCCGCCTCCGGGTGTAGCTCGATCCTGGGTTCGCCCTCGCTCATTCGTTTATGAACCTGCTCCGGCGTAACGCCAAGCTTGTCGTGATCCCACGTCACACGCAAGTGCGGAACTTGATTCGCAATCTCCGGCACATACACCTCGGTCTCAACCGTGTCGATCTTCCCCACCGCGCTTGCGATCCGTTCGCAACGCCGCTCCCACTCGGCCCAATCCGCCTTGTGGTCACGTTGGAGATAGAGTTCGAGGGCGGCCACCATGCCCACGATCTCTTCCTTGTTCACCTTATTCGTGCGACAGAGGGTATCCGAGTTCGGCGAATTGTTCATCGCGGCGGCATCGATCAAGTCTTTGCGGCCGAGCAGCAGGCCGGCCGACTGCGGTCCTCGTAAGCCTTTCCCGCCCGAGAAGGCCACCAGGTCGAAACCCATTTTCGTGAACCGGAAGAGATTGTCGACCGGCGGAACGTCGGCGGCGGCATCGATCAGCGTCGGGATGTTGTGCTTCTTTCCCAACGCCACGAACTCCTCCCGCCCGATCCGCCCCTCACGTGCTTGGAAATTGAGGAAGAACAGCATGGCCGTGCGCGGGTTGACGGCCCTCGCCGGCATAGGAATCTCGCTCCCCGGTGCCGGCGTAGACATGAACATGGATGTCGATAAGCCCCGGGGTCACGTAGAGACCATTGGCATCGATGATTTGCTTGGCGCTTCCCTTGACGGAACTCTCGACGGCGGCGACGCGGCCGTCCTTGACCGCCACATCCATGACCCGGTCGACACCGTTGCGCGGATCCATGACGTGGCCGCCGCGGATGAGCAGGTCGTAGTCTTGCCCGGCCGAAATAAGGGGGAGACAGAGTGCGAGAAGAAGGGCTTTCTTCACGGCGATTATCGTAACACCTCGCCCGGGGGATACGAGGGTCGAGCGGGCTCGGTTAACAACCGCGGACACGGAACCTTAGTTCGAGGCCATCTTATCCGTGAGCGGCACCGGGCTGAAGTCTTTCACCAACTTGCCGGTCGCCGCGTCGAACACACGGATGCGGCCGTCATAACCGGCGACCGCCACTTGGCCGCCTTGGGGGTGGAATTCAATAGCGAAGACTCCCTGGGTTGCCTCGGCCAGAGTGGTGAGTCGCTTGCCGGTTTCGGTTTCGTAGATCGGCACCTCGTCGCTCATGCCGCCCACCGCTATGCGGTTGCCGTCGGGGCTGAAAGCCAGCGCGTAGATCTTGGCCTTTTGTTCCTCGAATTCGCGAACCAGCGTTGAATCGTCGGCAATCTTGAGCGCGCGCGGCCGGTCCATCATGTAGAGATAAGGCACGCGGTCAAGCCCCCCAACGAGAACGTAGTCACGCCGCGGATGGCGCTTGATCGCATAAAGTTGGTCGCGAAGCAGGTTGACGTTTTCGAGAAAAGCGCCTGTCTCAGCGTTGGCCAACTTGGCGGCGCGATCACGCCCGACGGTGACGACCCTCTTGCCGTCGATGCCGAAGGCGGCGTCGAGCACCCAGTCTTCGTGGTGCCCGGCTTTGAACAATTCCTTGCCCGTGGCGATTTCGAAAACCCGCACGCCTTTATCGGCCGCGCCGACGCACACGAACTTACCGTCGGGCGACAGGGCTCCCCCGAAAAGCGTGTCGGTGGTCGACATGACGGAGCGGACCAGCGTCTTCGACTCGAGGTCCCAAACTTGCATTTCGCCGAAACGCGCCGGAGTGCCTCCAACAGCGACCAACGTCTTGCCGTCGGGAGTGAAGCCCAGCCCGTTAATGCGTTCCGATTTGCCCAACAGCCGGGCGACGATCTCCGAACCGTCGGACTTGTGGACCAGGATTTCCTTATATCCGCCGACGGCAAGCAGTGAGCCGTCGGGCGAATAGGCCAACCCGTCGACCGCCGGGGGTTGCGTATAGGTCGGAGGCTCGGTGGGAGCTTGCGGCCCTTTCTCCGATTCCGGCGTGTCGTCCTTGGCGCCTTGCTCAACCCAGCGGCTCAGCAGCTCGATTTCAGCCGCCGGCAGGGGCTCGCCGCCCATCGGCATCAGGGGCTCGATCTTGCCGCTCATCATCCCGATCAGGCGGCTTTCCGCGGGGGCACCGGCGGAAAGCACGGGACCCTTTTGTCCGCCCGCCATGATGCCCTCGTACTCGGTGAGAACGAGGCCGCCCATCTTCGTAGCCGGCTGATGGCAGCCCGAGCAAGCCCGCTGAATAATGGGCTTCACATCGTTTGTGTAGCTAACGTCTTGGGCGGCGAGCGGCAGGGCGACCATCGCCCACGCGAGCAGCAGGCTGAGAACTCGGAAATCGTTGAAAAATCGCATAGTAGAGCCCCTCGCGAAGCGAAGCAGGGAGGATCGGTAAATCAAGCGCATTATACACCACGGGCCCGCGGGAATGGCCTGACACATCGCGAGAACGTAAGGGCGCAAGAAATTCCCAAACCGAGCCGCGCACGTAAGTAAGCGGTATCAGATGCCCCCCCCGGAACCTCGAAAAGTGGTGATCCCGACAAGGTCGCCCCTGGATCTCCCTTCCCACCAAACCCTCGTAGCCGACCGTAGCCGACACTCTTGCTGATTTCTCGACAAACAGACTCTTGCGCTACCGGCGCCACGCTCCGACGCTCGTTCTTCGTCCCGACGACCCTCATCTCCCACCGCTTACTTACGTGCGCGGCTCAGTTTGCGGCGCCGAACCCGACGCAAGAGTCATCGCAACTCAGCCGACACGTCACTCACCCCGGTAAAACTTCGACGGAACCGGCACCGCAGATCTCCTCGACTTGCGCGCGGAAACCCCGATCCGCGTGGACCCGGTCGGGCAGGTCATAGGCAATCAGAAAGTCCCGCGCCTTCATCAACCGCAGTCGAACATCGGTATCTCCCGGCCTGCTCACAAACAACTCGTGCAAGCGCTCGGCTCGGGAAGACCCGTTCGCCTTGCCGTTCGAACCATTACCCGCGCCGAGACGGACGGTGATGGAAATCTGTTTCGGCAAGGCCGCGCGGGCGCTGTCGAGCGGGATGATTTCCGTGACGGCGACCTTGGGCGCGGCGTTCTCCTCGGCTCGCACGCTGCCTCGCAACAGCACGGCCTTGTCTTCTTCCAAGAGCGGCGAAAGCTCTTCATAAGAATTCGCGAAGACCAAAAGGTCGACACTGCCCTTGACGTCTTCAAGCGTCGCCGCCGCCCAGGGTCGTCCTTCGCGATTTCGTTTGCGCGTGATCGACGCCAGCACGCCGCACAGGGCCACCGGCGTCCCCTGATCAAGCCCGTCTAGGCCCGCGCTGTCCAGCGTGGTTAACTCGGCGATCTTGTCGCGGTAGGCGTTGAGCGGATGCCCGGTGACGTAGAACCCGAGCATTTCCTTCTCGCCGGCGAGCTTGTCTTTTTCAGGCCATTCCGGCACCTCGGGTAACGCATCGTCGGCCGGAGACGCTTCCTCGGCGAAAACCGCGAACAGTCCCCCTTGACCGGTCGCGCGGTCGCGGGTGGCTTTCTGTCCCAGTTCGACGGCCCGATCGAGCGAGGCGATCAACTGCGCGCGATGGCCGCCCAGGGAATCGAAAGCCCCGGCCTTCATGCCGCTTTCCATCATGCGTTTGTTGACGTGGGTCCAATCGACCGATTCGGCGAAGTGATAGAGCGAACGGAAGCTGCCCTCTTTTTCGCGGGCTTCGCTAATCGCCTTCACGGCGTTCTTGCCGACGTTCTTGATCGCGCCCATCCCGAAGCGAATCGCGTTTTCGCCCGCCGGCGTGAAGTTCCAATCGCTCGAATTGCAATCGGGCGGCAAAACCTCGATGCTCATGTCGCGGCATTCGTTGATGTATTTCACGACTTTGTCGGTGTTGTTCGTTTCCGACGACAGCAGCGCCGCCATGAAGTAGATCGGGTAGTGCGCCTTGAGGTACGCCGTCACGAAGGCCACGAAGCCATAGGCCGCCGAGTGCGATTTATTGAAGCCGTAGCCGGCAAACTGCTCCATCAAATCGAACAGCTTGATGACCTTGCGCTTGGGGTAGTCGCGTTCAAGGGCGCCCTTGAGAAAACGCTCCCGCTGGGCCGCCATCTCTTCGGCCTTTTTCTTCCCCATCGCGCGGCGCAGCAGGTCGGCTTCCCCGAGCGAGTAACCGGCCACGCGGTTGGCGATCTGCATGACCTGTTCTTGATAAACGATGACGCCGTACGTCTCCTCGAGGACTTCCTTGAGGACGGGCAAATCGTAGGTGACCGGCTTCTTTCCGTGCCGGCGATCGATGAAATCGCTGACCATGCCGCCCTGAATCGGCCCCGGCCGGTAGAGCGCGTTGAGCGCGATCAAATCCTCGAGACGCTCGGGCCGGTAGCGCCGCAGGATGTCGCGCATGCCGTCGGATTCGAACTGAAACACACCGCTCGTGAGCCCTTTGCCGAGTAGCTCGTAGGTGTCTTTGTCCTCAAGCGGCAGCTGTTCCGGGTGCAGGTCGACGCCCTTGCCCTCTTTGATCAATCGCAGGGCCTCTTCGATCACGGTGAGGGTCGTCAACCCCAGAAAATCCATCTTGAGCAACGACAGTTTTTCGAGGCTCTTCATGTCGTACTGGGTGACGATTTCGTCCTTGGCCGTCTTGTAGAGCGGAACCAACTCGCGCAGCGGCCGCGGGGCGATGACCACGCCGGCGGCATGAACCGAGGGGTTGCGGGACACACCTTCGAGCCGCTGGGCGGTTTCCATCAAGCGTCCGATCTCGGGTTCGTTCTTGGCCCGCGACGCCAGTTTGGGCTCTTGCTTGAGGGCGTCGGCCAGCTTGATGTTGAGGACGTTGGGAACCAACTTCGTCAGGCGGTCGACGTCGGCGAACGTCATGTCCATCACGCGGCCGACGTCCTTGATGGCGGCCTTGGCTTGCAGCGTGTTGAAGGTGATGATCTGCGCTACCTGCTCTCGCCCGTATTTCTCGGTGACGTATTGGATGACCTCGCCGCGCCGGTGCATGCAGAAATCGATGTCGATATCGGGCATGCTGACGCGCTCGGGATTCAAGAAGCGTTCAAACAGCAAATCATACTGGAGCGGATCGATATCCGTGATCCGCATCGCGTAGGCGACCAGCGATCCGGCCGCCGAGCCGCGACCCGGCCCCACGGGGATATTTTCGCCTCGCGCGTAGCGAATGAAGTCCCAGACGATCAGGAAGTAGCCCGAGTACTTCATCTGCTGGATGATGCGGATTTCGTGGTCGAGCCGTTCGTTGTACTCGACGAACTCGTGCTTGAGGCGGCCGGCGGCTTGCAGGGCTTCGATCCGTCCCTTGCGTTCCTCGAGCCCCTGGCGCGCCACCCACTCGAAATACGTGTCGGCCGAGTGGCCCTCGGGAACCTCGAACGCCGGGAAAGGGTCATCGACTTTCTCGAGGGTCAGGTCGCATTGCTCGGCGATCTCCCAGGTGCGGTCGAGCGGACCCGCGTCGCCGTCAAACAGCGCCAGCATCTCTTCGCGCGACTTGAGGTAAAACTCGTCGGTCGAAAAGCGCATGCGATTCGGATCGCTGAGCGTCTTGCCGGTTTGGATACACAGCAAGGCCTCGTGCGCGCGGGCGTCTTCCTTCGTCAAGTAGTGGGCGTCGTTGGTCGCCACCATGGGGATGCCGATTTCGCGACTGAGCTTAAACACATGCGGCAGCAATTGCTTGTCGAGGTCGAGGCCGTGATCCTGGACTTCGAGGTAGAAGTTATCCTTCCCGAAGATATCGAGGTAGGTGTAGGCGAGGCGTCGCCCTTCCTCGTAGCCTTTGTCGAGCAGGGCTTCGTTGAGATCGCCGCGCAGGCAGGCGGAGGTGCAGATCAGGCCCTTCGATTTCTCGGCCAGCAGATCCTTGTCGATGCGCGGTTTGTAGTAGAAGCCTTCGAGATAGCCGGTCGAGACGAGATCGATCAGATTACGGTAGCCTTCGAGGTCTTTGCACAGCAGCAGCAGGTGATTGTAGCGGTCGGTCTCGTCGCGAACGTGGCGTCCTTTTTGGGAAACGTAAACCTCGCAGCCAATGATGGGCTTGATTCCCTTGGCCTTGGCGGCGCCATGGAACTCGACCGCCCCGAACAAGTTGCCATGGTCGGTCATGGCGACGGCGGGCATCTCCTGTCGCTCGGCCAGGCTCATCAGTTTCGGAATCGAGCAGGCCCCGTCGAGCAGCGAATAGTCGGTATGGCAGTGGAGATGAATAAAAGGCGGATGAGCCATCGCTGTCCAGTATAGGCGGGGTTGGCGAGGGGGTCAAACCTTGCTCGATATTCGGCGATTTTTGGCGGTCTTGACCTCTCGCCGTAGGGTAGACTTGGGAAACATTCATTTGCAGCGCGAAAACGCATGAACCCGTCAGCAAGCCGTCTGGTCAAGCCCTTCGCCAGGCCGAAAACCCTTCCCGTGTCTCTCCGCTTCCTCTACTCGCCCCGGTGGCTCTACCTAATCGTCGGCGGCGGGGCCGGCCTGTTTTGCGCCCTTCTCACGCCGCCGTTTCAGGTGGCCGACGAATTCTTTCATTTCGCTCGCGTCTACCAGCTTTCGCAGGGTGAAATCATCGCGCCCCAACAGCCCGCGACCGGGTACGCGGGAGGACGGATCCCGAGTAGCTTTCGACAAGCCTACGCCGCCACGACGGCCGGCATCGAGTTCAAGCCCGACCAAAAAACCTCGCTCGCGAAAACGCGCGCCGCCCTTGAAATCGCCCTCCGCCCGGATGACGAAACATTTGAACCGTTCCGAAGCGCCCTTTACACGCCTGTCCCCTATGTCCCACAGGTCTTGGGCGTCGCCGTCGCTCGTTTGTTCGAGGCTCCGGCTTTACTGCACCTCTATCTCGCTCGGGGGTTCGCGCTCGCGGCCGCGCTTGCCTTGGGTTGGTGGACTTTGAAGGCTCTGCCCTTCTTTCAGTGGCCTATTCTGTTGTTGGTGCTGATGCCAATGACGCTGTTTCAGACGGCCTCGGCATCGGCGGACTCCTTCACGACCGCGCTCAGTTTCGCGCTGTTTGCATGCATTGCCCGGGCATCGGTTTCGAATTCGCCGATCTTACGAGGCGAAAAGACGCGGTTGATCGCTTTGGTCGTTCTCGTGGCCTTATGTAAGCAGATCTATTTCCTGCTCGCCCCGTTGTTGTTCTTGCTGCCGGCGCGGCGCTTTGGGGGCCGCAAGGAACGCGTGGTCTTTCTCGGCGCTGCCTTCGTGGGGGCGCTCGGAGCGGTGGTCGGCTGGTCGTTGATGATTTCGCATCTTCTCACGGCGCCGGCGCCGGACATGAGCGTCGACGTCCCTCGGCAACTCGGCCTTGTCCTAGCCGACCCGATCAGCTTCGCCCGCATCTTAGTCCTCAACTACGCAGCGATCGGCGGCGACTATTACCGCGGTTTCATCGGCGTTCTTGGGTGGCTCGACACTTTTCTTCCCGACCTCCTGCACGCACTCTACGGTGCCGCGCTCATCGCCGTCGCCTTGGCGGACGGCGGCCGTGATTTCCTTATCGAAGCTCCGCGCCGCTTCTTGCTCTGGGGCATGGCGTTGGGAATCGCCGTCTTGATACCGTTGGCCGCCTACTTGGCGTTCACTCCTGTGGGCGAGCAGCGTATTCTCGGCGTCCAAGGGCGCTATTTCATCCCCTTCGCCCCTGTCGTCTTGTTGACGCTTTACAACCGAAAGCTTGCCGGGCTCGTGAAACCGCCCTTGATGGCCGCACTCGTCGGCCTATTTCTCGTCGGAGTCTGGGCGCAAACCGCCGATGCCGTGATTTCGCGCTACTACGGCGGCATCGGCCGCTTGATGGGTTGGATCTGACACCGGGTCGTCAAAGCGCCGCTATCGCCCACCTTTGTTACAATCGCACTCTGCTGAGAGGGAACATCCATGAAAGCCATACGAGTCCATGAGCACGGCGGTCCGGAAGTGTTGCGCTATGAAGACGCACCCGCCCCTGTAGCCGCCCCCGATCAAGCCGTCGTCAAGATCGAAGCCGCCGGCATCAATTTCATTGACATCTACTTTCGCACCGGGCTCTACAAAACCGAATTGCCGTTCACGAACGGTCAAGAAGGGGCCGGCGTGGTTACGGCGGTCGGGGCCGACGTCACCGACGTCGCTGTCGGCGATCGCGTCGCCTACACCGGGATTGTCGGGTCTTACGCCGAGCAAGCTGCCGTGCCGGCCGCGCGGCTCGTGAAAATTCCCGAAGGCCTCGACACCAGCCTGGCCGGGGCGGTCCTGCTACAGGGCATGACCGTGCACTACCTGACCCACTCAACTTTTGCTCTAGGCGCGGGTCACACCGCGCTGGTTCATGCCGCCGCCGGCGGCGTCGGGCTCGTCCTCGTGCAGACGGCGAAAATGCTCGGCGCTCGCGTGATCGGCACCTGTTCTACAGAGGAAAAGGCCGAAAAGGTCCGCCGTGCCGGCGCCGACGAAGTGATCCTCTACAGCCAACAGGACTTCCAACCCGAGGTCAAGCGCCTGACCGACGGCGCCGGCGTCGACGTGGTCTACGATTCGGTCGGCAAAGCCACCTGGGAGGGCAGCCTCAACTCCCTCCGCCCCCGCGGCATGGCCGTCTTTTTCGGTAATTCGAGCGGCGCCGTGCCTGCCATCGAGCCTCTGACGTTGGCCCAAAAAGGTTCGCTCTTTATGACGCGCCCCAGTTTGCTGCACTACGCCGCCTCCAGGGCGGAACTCGAGCAGCGTTCCTCGGATGTGTTCGGCTGGGTGAATTCGGGCAAGGTAAAAGTCGAAATCGGCGAAACCTTCCCACTTTCGGAAGCCGGCGAGGCGCAACGCAAACTGGCCGCCCGGCTCACCACCGGCAAATTGCTGCTCAAACCTTAACCGGTAAACTTCAAATTTTGTCCTACCCGAAGATTCACAACTGCTACGAATAGATCGGACTTTCACCCACCCGAGCCGCGCCACCGTGTGGCGCGGTCCCGGCGAACCCTTCGACCACGTTTCTCCCCTGAACGACCCGGCCCAGCCGGTCGCCCACTAGCCCGGCGACTTGGAGAACCCAAAACATAGATTGCTATAGTAGGGATCGGTCGGCCTGAACAAGCGGCCCGACCGTGATTTCGCCGGAGTTCTCTCATTCATGGCAACAGATCGCTTGCAGGCTCTGATTCAATTCGCCGAGCAAAATCCCGACGACGCTTTCGTCCGCTACGGACTGGCCCAAGAGTACGCCAATCAGGGGCAACTCGAGAAAGCGACCGAGGAATTTACACGGCTGGTCGAGATGAACCCGGATTACCAAGCAGCCTACTATCACGGCGGCCAAACCTATCTCAAGATGGGCCGCAAAGAGGAAGCGCACGAGTGGTTTCGCAAGGGAATCGACCTGGCGGGCCGCACCGGCGACTCCCACGCCCGCGATGAGTTGCTGGCCGCGCTAGACGGCAGCACCTAGGATTCAAGACACCCTGTCAATTGACCCCGCCGGGCACACCCCCGCCGGGCGTATCCAATGACCAAGCCCGCCAAGACGCGCCTCGTCACACTGCTGATTCTCGCCGCCGCCGGCACGTTTGTGATCGCTCGCCAAGCCGGGTGGGAACTCGATTACAACGGCGCTCCAAGCAAACTCGGATCTACGTTCAGCCGCGAAGCCGACCCCCGCGATACGATTTACCGCATGCTCGACGCCGCCCGCGACGGCGACATCGAGGCCTATCTTTCCTGCTACGCGAGTGAATTAGGCGACCGCCTGCGCCAAAGTCGGAATGAAACCACAACCCACGATTTCGCCCGCTATCTAACCGAGCGAAATCAGGCGATCAAGGGAGTCGCCGTTTCCGAACCCGAGCCTGTCTCCGCGCGGGAGGTGCGAATCCGCGTCGAATACGTCTACGTCGACCGCAACGAAGTGCAGCAAATGTATCTGAAGAAAGCGGACGGGGCCTGGAAGATATCCCGCCTCGATGCGGCCGCGCATGTGGAAACCCCCGTTCCCTACGGTACGCCGGTGGATTGAAGGTCAGAGCCCTTCCGGATCAGGTCCCTTTTCCGAACCACGAGTACATGGCTTCCCGATCGGAAAGGTCGAGATCGGGAGGAAGCCTTCCTTTGGCGGTGACCCAGCTAATTCGGCGCCCAACCGGCCTGGGGTTCTCGGGTTTTGGGGTCTCGGAATTACGCCGCAGGGTCAACTTCCGCCGCGGCGCCTGTTCGATTAGCGCCTCGATCAACGTGCCGGCTTTGAGAGCTACCCTCTTCGCCGCTAGATACAAACCGTCCGGTAGTTCGATTGTTGTTTTCATGGGCCACTTCATTCTGGCACGGTACGCGCCGCCGCCAGGTCATTGACTTTGTATCGGCTGTAGAATAGGGTCTGTCGTTTCAACGAAACACTCCGCCATGCACACCCCCTGGGGAAACATCGACATTTCAGACGCTCACGCCCACTTCTTCTCGCACAGCTTCTTCGAAGGCCTGGCGAAACAGAAGAGCGCTCTCGGCGAAGCCGTCACCGCCGACGCCTTGATCGAAAACCTGGGCTGGGACCCGCCGCCCGCCGACAACGCCGAACTCGCCGCCCAATGGGTCGCCGAACTCGACCGCCGGGGGGTCCAAAGCACCGTCTTGATGGCCAGCCTGCCCGGCGACGAAGAGTCGGCGGCGGATGCCGCGCGAGCGTTTCCCGAACGCATCGACGGCTATTTCATGCTCAACCCACTCGCGCCCGACGCCGCCGAGCGCTGTCGCCGAGCGGTTGGCGCGTCGGCCTTGCGAGGCATCTGCCTTTTCCCAGCGATGCAGCGGTTTTCCGTGCGCGACGAGCGATTGCGGCCTATTTATGAAATCGCCGCCGAGCACCCGGGCGTCGTCGTTTTCGTCCACATGGGTGTACTGAGCGTGGGCGTGCGTGGCAAGCTCGGCCTGCCGTCGAAGTTCGATATGAGTTTTTCGAACCCGATCGAGCTGCATTCGGTCGCGCTTGATTTCCCCCGGGTCCCGTTCGTGATTCCCCACTTCGGCGCCGGGTATTTCCGCGAAGCGCTGATGCTCGGCGGCTTGGCGCCGAACGTCTATCTCGAGACATCGAGCAGCAATTCGTGGATGAAATACCAGATTCCGCCCATGGAGCTGAAGGCCGTCTTTCGCCAAGCACTCGACGTCTACGGTGCCGAGAGGCTGCTGTTCGGCTCGGACTCGTCGTTTTTCCCGCGCGGCTGGAATGCCGAGATATTTCAGGCTCAATCGGCGGCACTCAAGGAACTCGACATCAAGGCCGACGACGCCCGCGCAGTTTTCGGTGGGAACCTGAGACGTCTGCTCGACCAAGGGTGAGGTTATGAGATATTGGCTGACCGCTTTCGCGCTTGTGCTGCTGCTCGCCGGTTGCTCGTCGCCGCCCGAGCCCGGCATCTTCCCCTATCCCTATGCCGTTGACGACCTTGATAACGGACTCCGTTTGGTGACGGTCGACACAGGCTACCCGAATATCGTCGCGCTCTACGTCGTCGTGCGGGTTGGCTCGCGCAACGAGGTCGAACCGGGACGTTCCGGTTTCGCGCATCTATTCGAACACATGATGTTCCGGGGCACCGAGAAATTCCCGTCCGAAAAGTGGGACGAGATCATGCAGACCGCCGGCGCGGCCACCAACGCCTACACCAGCGACGACCGCACCGTCTATCACGCCGTTTTCTCAAAGGAAGATCTCGAGCCGATCCTCGAACTCGAAGCCGACCGATTCCAAAATCTCACCTACAGCGAGGAAGTCTTCCGCACCGAAACCCGTGCCGTGCTCGGCGAATACAACAAGAACTTCGCCAACCCGCTGCGCAAGCTCGACGAAGCCCTGCGCGACGAGGCCTTCAGCACGCACACTTACAAGCACACCACCATGGGCTTCCTCGACGACGTCGAAAACATGCCCGAGATGTACGACTACGGGCTGGAATTCTTTGATCGCTACTATCGGCCCGAATACACCGTCGTGGCCGTGGTCGGTGACGTCACTCGCGATGAAACCAAGGCCTTGGTCGAAAAATATTGGGGCGGCTGGGAACGCGGTTCGCACAAAGCCGAGATCCCCGCCGAGCCTCCGCAAACCGAAGCCAACAGACTCGACATTCCGTTTCACGCCCCGACGTTGCCCATGCTCGCCGTGTCTTTTCACGCCGCCGCCTACGACGACGAAAAGGTCGATTCGGCCGTACTCGACCTGATTTCCTACTATGCGTTTTCAGAAAACTCCGCACTCTACAAGCGCTTGGTGATCGAAGAGCAAAAGGTCGACGTGCTCTATCCGGCTTATTACGACCACCGCGACCCGTACTTGTTTTCGGTGATGGCCCGCGTGAAGAACGCCGATGACCTCGCTTATGTCGAAGAGCAAATCCTGGCGGCTTGCCAAGGCCTACAGGAACAACCCGTCCCGGAGGCCGAGCTCGAAAACGTCAAATCTCATCTGCGCTATCAATTCGCCTTGGGGCTGAACTCCTCCGCATCGATCGCCGACACCTTGGCGCATTTTCTGGGTCTGCGTTCCACCCCCGAGACGATCAACAAGCGCTACGCGCTTTATCGCGGGGTCACCGCGGCCGACATCCAACGGGTGGCCGGCGAAACGTTCATCGAAAGCGGGCGTACCATTGCGACGTTGACCTACCAACCCGACGCGGCTCAAGACGGCTCGGCGAAAGGCGGTTCGCAATGATGGGAGCCATGACGAATCGTCCACAACGGAACCTCTTGACGCACGCCGTCGCTGTGTCGGCGCTCATGCTCACCGCGACGCCGGCCCTCGTCGCCGGCCCCAAGTTGTTGACCCAGCCGAGCCAATCACCGTTGATAAATTTCCGCATCGCCGTTCACTCCGGCGCCGCCGCCGACCCGGCTGACAAAGCCGGTCTCGCCGCGCTGACGTCGGCGCTGCTCAGCAAGGGCGGAACGAATGAGCAATCCTACGACGAAATCGTGGAAGCCCTCTTCCCAATGGCCTCCTCCGTCGGCGCGCAAGTCGACAAGGAGGTGACGATCTTCCAAGGCACAACGCATCGCGAAAACCTCGACGCCTATTACGAGATTCTGCGCTCGATGCTGCTCGAGCCGGGTCTGCGCGAAGACGACTTCCGCCGACTCAAGGACGAGGCGGTCAACTTCCTGCGCACCGCCCTTCGCGGCAACAATGAAGAAGAGCTGGCCAAGGAATTCCTTTACGAAAAGATCTACGCCGACCACCCCTATGGCCGCCAGAATGTCGGCCGCGTCTCCGCGCTCGAAGCGATGACTCTCGATGACGTTCGGTCGTTTTACGAACGGCATTACACACAGGGCAACATCACGATCGGCCTTTCGGGAGGCTACCCCGAGGGCTTTCCCGAAACAGTCGCGGCGGATTTCTCGAAACTTCCCGAGGGCCGCCCCGACCCGGTCGCGCTGCCCGAGCCGGGAACCGCCTCGAAACTGCGCGTCAGCATCATTGAGAAGGACACGCGCGGCACCCACATCGTGCTCGGGTTCCCGATCGACGTCACCCGCGCCTCCCCCGACTGGCCGGCGCTCAAGCTCGTGCAGTCTTACTTCGGGCAACACCGCTCCAGCAAGAGTCATCTCTTCCAGCGCATCCGCGGCATTCGCGGGATGAACTACGGCGACTACGCCTATATCGAATATTTCCCGCGCGGGATGTTCCTCACCCAACCGGAGCCGAACCTAGGCCGCCGCCAACAAATCTTCCACATGTGGATCCGCCCCGTTGAAGCGCAAAACGGCATGTTCGCCCTGCGGATCGCGCTCTACGAACTCGACAAGCTGGTCCGCGAAGGCTTGAGCGAGGAGGACTTCGCGGCGACCCGCGATTTCTTGTCAAAGTACGTCAACCTGCTGACGCAGACGGAAAGCAACCAGCTCGGTTATGCGCTCGACAGCGAGTTCTACGGCATCGGGGAATTCAACGGTTTCCTCAAGGACGCGCTCAGCGGCCTCACCGTCGAAAAGGTGAACGAAGCAATTCGCAAACACCTCCGGGCCGACAATCTCGACATCGTGATCATCACGAAAGACGCCAACGGCTTTCGCCGGGCATTGCGCTCGGGGCGGCCGTCGAGCATCGAATACGTTTCCCCGAAACCCGAGGAAATCCTCAACGAAGACAAAATCATCGGCCGTTACAAGCTCAATCTAGGAAGCATCGAAATCATCCCCGCCGACAGTATTTTCGAGTGAGGGGGGAAGGTGCAAAGTGGATACGCGCGCGGCTCGGTATTGCACTCCCAAACCGAGCCGCGCACGTCAGTAAGCGGTATCCGATGAAGCCACCCCGGAACCACGGAAGGTGATGCTCCCAACAAAGCCGCCCCAGGGTCTCCCTCCCCGCCAAACTGTCGAAACCGACACCCCTTGCTGATTCTTCGGCGAAGAGATTCCCGCGTTGCCGCGTGCCGCGCTCCCACCACCGTCTCTCGTGCCGAACGGCCGTCTCATACCGCTTACTCGTGCGCGGCTCGGTTTGCCGTGCCGAAACCGACGCAAGAGTCATCGCCACTCCGTAAGAAACGACAAGATCCGAGCGCCCCTGGTCCGGATTAGATTACAGGACACCACGACGAGCCTGGGGTCGCGCGAACGAAATTGTCAAATGTTTTGCCGGCATCGGCACCCAGTGCTATCATTTTGGACTGATCCGCCCCGCGACCAATCTCAGTTTCACGGCTGACTGTTCGTGATTCTTCGGTTCACGGCTAACGGTTCACGATTCACGACTCATCGGTTCACGGCCCCACGGCCCACCGGAAGACAGCGGAAAAAATGAATTTACTCTCCAGTCGCATGAGCGGAGTGCGCGGCGAAGGCGCCTTCGCGGTTCTTGTAGAGGCCCGGGGCCTGGAAGCCCAGGGCCGCTCGATCATTCACATGGAAATCGGCGAGCCCGACTTCCCGACCGCTCCTCATATTGTCGAGGCGGCCAAAGAGGCCCTCGACGAAGGGTGGACCAAATACGGCCCCACCCAGGGCGACCCTGAGTTGCGCGAAGCGATTGCCGAGGTCGTTTCCGCCCAACGCGGCATCCAGGTCGACGAGAGCCAAGTCGTCGTCACGCCGGGCGGCAAGCCGATCCTGTTCTTCCCGATTTTGTCGTTGCTCGAGCCCGGTGACGAGGCGCTTTACCCGAACCCGGGTTTTCCGATCTACGAATCGATGATCAACTACACCGGGGCCAAGGGGATCCCGATCCCGTTGGTCGAAAGCCGCGGCTTCTCGCTCGACGTCAACGTGATTCGGGAAAACCTCACCGACAAGACGAAGTTGCTCATTCTCAATTCGCCGCAAAACCCGACCGGCGGCATCACTCCCGAGGAAGACATCCGCGCCATCGCCGAGATGGTTCTCGAACGCGACATGATGGTGCTCGCCGACGAGGTTTACAGCCGCATCTATTTCGACGAGAAACCCTTCTCGATCACCTCCATTGACGGCATGCTCGAAAAAACGATCCTGCTCGACGGCTTCTCGAAAACCTTCTCGATGACCGGGTGGCGGATGGGCTACGGCGTCATGCCGAAATGGCTGCTCGACGCGGTGTGCCTGATGATGGTCAACTGCAACTCGCACACCTCGAGCTTCAGCCAGCGCGCCGGAATCGCGGCTCTGCGCGGCCCGCAAGATGCCGTGGACGACATGGTCGCCGAGTTCGCCCGCCGCCGCGATGCGATCGTCGACGGCCTCAACAAAATCCCCGGATTTTTCTGCACCAAGCCCGGCGGAGCTTTCTATGCGTTTCCCAATACATCGGAGACAGGCATCCCCTCCGACGAACTCGCCCACAGGGTACTCCACGAAGCCGGCGTGGCCTGCCTAACCGGAACAAGCTTCGGCGACTACGGCGAAGGCTATCTACGCTTCAGCTACGCCACGGCCCTGCCCGAAATCGAGGAAGCCCTCGAACGCATCGACAAAATGATCCGGGGCGGGTGATCCGTGACGCTGGGTTACGGGTTGTCGGGGTCCGCGGCGCCGAAAGCCGTGTCGCCGACTCCCGTTGTTTCCGGCGAAATCACAATCGTCTTGAGCCGCGAAGCGGCGACCGGAATATAGCCCAGGGCGAAGCGAAGCGAAACCCTGGGTGCCCCTCACGCGAACAAACCCTGAAAGGGCGGCGGGAACTACCGTTGGCCGTGATTCGGCGACACGTACCCCGGCGATACGGAAATCAATCAGCCGCTGAAAAGACCGACGCCGTGCGTTCCCCGGCACCGTGCTCGACCCCGTCCAGCAACGCTTCCAGGCGATCGGCCTTAGCGGCGACCTCCTTCTGAAGCTCTTCGTGTTGTTTCAGCAGCGTGTCGCATTCGTCGGCCAGGTGAAGAGCCGTCAGCACGGCAATGCGGAAGTTGTCGGGGACACTCACTTGGCGGGCGATGAAGCTCATCTTTTCGTCCACCAGAGCGGCCAGCTCGCGGGTGTGCTCCGGGTCCTCGCCACCCTTGATGTGGTAGACCTGCCCAAAGATATTGACCGGAATTCCGCTTTCTGGGGACATGCTTGCCATCCCAACCGCTCGATTCCGCCGTCGCCGAGCCGTCGTGTCGGCCACGAAGAATCTTTCGTCGCTGCTCGTCACCCGTCGAGGCTGTCGATGCGTTCCACCAAGGCTTCAATGCGGCCGCGGACTTCGTCTCTTTCCGAACGCAGCTCCCCGAGTTCGTTGTTGAGGCGCTCGATCTCACCGTCCTTCTCGGCGAAAAGCGCTTGCAGCCGTTCCGTTTCTTGCTCGGCGGCCACGCGTTTTTCCTCGGCGCCGCGCAGGCGGTTGACGGCTCCTTGAATGCGATTTTCCAGTTTGTCGAGCGATCCGAGAGGGTCCAGGCCGTCGGTGCCGGACTCGGTAAGGGAAATTTGTGATGCCATCGTGATCTTGAAGCCCTGCCTCGTTTCTCTATCCTAACCCAGATCGTTTTCGAGGCAACAAAAATTTCGTATCGGAAGACGCGGTTTTTCGATTCGAGAGGCCCGCGGTGGGGCAGGTCTCCAGGCCTGCCCATCTTCGGCCCCAGCTTTTTGCCTACCGACGCGGCAAATCGAGCGCCGGGTTGCCGTCGAAAAAGTCGAACGGCCGCAGCTCGAAGCTGTGCCACAGCGTCGGCATCACCGGCCAATCCTCGCCCCGTACCATGTGTTGCATGGTGATCGAATGCCACAACACAAGGTCGGTCTCGCCGAGTTCGCGATCGGCGGCCGTCCAAGCGGGCAGGCCCTTGCCGGGCTCGCTCAAAGTGGGATACTCCCCGGCCGCGTAGCGCTCATCTTCCTTATAGGGCGTCACCCATAGATGGTGATTGATGAACCCGGCGCGCCGACGCGGATAGTCGTCGGCGGTCATCAGGGTCGTACTCGTTCTGCCGGGACGAAGCTGATAACTCGTCGGATAGCCAACATGGTTCTTGCGGCCCGAACTGGTTACCCGCCACAGCGTCGGCTTGCGAAGGTCGATATCGAGCTTGCCTTCGCTCTGCCGCTCGAGGGTTTTCGGTTCACGGACCCAGATGCTCCGACGAGGATGGTCGGCCGGCAGAGTCTTCGTCACCAGCCGATCGGCGATGAACCGGTTGACCGGTCCGTCGACATCGAGGTCGATTCGGAAATTGAAATAGTGATCGTGGTTGACAGCGACGATGTGCTCATCGACGAAACGCCCATAGGCATCGGGAGCAGCGTGCGCGCCGCCGCCGTTCCCGTTCCCGTTGCCGTCTCCCGAAGTCCCTTCCCGGTTGTCGGAAATCGATTGTGGCGCTGAATCGGCCGTCGCTTGCTTGACGATCTTCGCCTCGGCCTCGCCCGAAGTTCCGACCCGCACCCGAATTGACCCGTTCTGCAAAAACACCCAATCAAAAATGTAGTCGTAGTTGCCCAGGACGGCGGCCGCCCGCACGACCAGATCGCGTTGCCGGCGGCTCACCGGCTCGGGCGGCAGCCCGTGCCGCCAAGCCATCGATCCCGGATCCCGTTCGAACAGACAGATCACGTCCCGGCGCGCTTGCGGACGCCCGTTGTCCTGAGCCACCATGCCGTCGAGGTAGACGGCGTTGTCGGGGCAATCCAGATCCCTTAGCAGCGGCTTGGCGATGCCGCCGGAGGTGAATTCGCCCAGGTCCAGGAAATTGCGGTTATACCAATTGAACGCCGGGTCCATGTAGGGCACGAACATCTCCGACAAATAGCCCTCATAGAGCACCGGCCGCTCGTCGTCGCCGTCGCGATAAGTCACTGTCGAAACGATGATGCCGACTCGCTGATCGTGCCGAACATGGAAACGCCAATTCTGCCATTCGATAATATTGCCGTTGATGGTGAACCCGGGGCCCAGCGGCTGCTCGATCCGCAGCGGCCCGGGAACTTTCCGCGCGGGTCCGATCGACGCCGGGTCGTAGTCGGCCCGCGTGTCCGGCACCGGAACAACGCCCTCGTCGACCACCCGCAAGACCTTCTTCTCGTTCATGTCGAGCACGACGGTCACGCCCTCGATACGACTCGTCCACTGGTTCCGCCGGTCGCCGCCGACGTGGCAAGTGGCGTGACCGACGCGGCGGTTGCGCTGCTCCTCGGTTGCGTAAAAACCGGGCGGCGCGACTTCGCAGTCGATGAAGGTCAGGTCTTCGATACCGCGCTTCGCGAGGGCAGCGATAAAATCGGGGTGCTTCTTGATCTCTTTCTTCGGCGCCTCATGTTCCTTGGCCAGCCAGTTCGCGTGGGCTCCTTTCAGCTCGCCCCATGAGGTCAACTCGCCCGCCGCGAGATCCACTTCCGCCTCGTAGGTTTTTTCCTTTTGGCGAACGAGTGCAAGCGCCCGCCGTGAAAAGGTCGAGCCCTTCGAGAAACCCCAAACTTCGTGCTTCGGCGGAGGGATCAGGTTGATCATGGAAAAGCGCGTGTCTTCGTCGAGCTTGCCGTCATCGCGCAGAATTTCAAGCACCGCCCAATACTCCGCGTAGTTCAGCGGATCGAGCGGATGCCGCGCTGATTGCGCCCCGAGCGGCGCGGCCATCGCGGGCAAGGCAAGACAGACAAAACCGAAAACGCCGGCGCAAACGCGCATTAACCCTCGACAAGAAGTCTTCATGACGGTCGTCCCTTCTTCTTCAACCGCCGCGGGATCGCCCGGGCGGCACCACAAGAGTAGCCCTTTGTGCCGGCAAGGTCAATGTCAAGAGGCGATAGTGTCAAGAGGCGATAGAAATGTCCCCCTCGGTAGGGCGATAGAAATGTCCCCTTTTAAGTAAAAGGATAGTAGTCGTAGGGGCTTGTGGGAATGTGGGAATCGCACAGCGATTTCCAAGGGGCTGGGGGAAACGTGGGAAACCCGAGCGATGAGGTTCGAAGCTCCTCGTCGGCTGCCGAGGGTTTTCCTCGTTTTCCACGGCCCCGTCATTTCCACAGCCCTCTTCACGCGGTCGCCGCCCGTTTTTTCGGCTTCAACGGCGCGCGCCAAGGGTGATTCGCCGGCGGTGTGCGCGGCTGCGGCGCCAGGCGCGGTTTCGGCTCCGGCCGCACCTTGGGGAGCGGCTTGGCGATCTCGTCGAACGCCACCGTTCTCCCCTCGAACACCACCCGCAACTCGCCCTCGCGCGCTTGCTGCACGGTTACTCTCGCGCCTGCGCCCAGAGCCTGATTGCGCTGCGGTTTCAACTGCGGAAAACGGTTCTCGAAACGTACCACCAGGTCGTTGGACACCACCCGCTCTCCCTCCAAGCAAAACACCCACTTCAAGTCCAAACGCTTCGATAAGCGCCGATGAAAGTCCGCTCCCGCTGACGGCTCAGAGGCGAACTTGGCGTTGTGCTCTGGCAGATACTGCTCGTCGAGATAGCGGTTCGCCGCCTCGTAATCGGCAATGCCTTTGAGCCGCATCTTCTTGATCAGGCGGTCTTGATGGGTGCCGTGATGGCGCTCCACGCGGCCCTTCGCTTGCGGTGACGAAGCGGCGATGATACCAATGCCGAGCTTGGCGCACATGCGTCCGAACTGCGTCTCGGGCTCGATGCCTTCCAGCGCTTCACGCGACGTTGGCCGGCGCTTGTAGACGTTCTTCCAGTCGCAATACAACGCCTTCGGAACGCCGTATTGACGCACCCAGGCTTCGAGCAGATCGGCCGCCGCCCAAGTCGTTTCCTCGCTCGAGAAACGGCACAGCGCCAGACCGGTCGCATCGTCGACGAAGTTCATCAGGCAACCTTTCCGCCCGCGCGCTTCGAGCCACTCGTGGTGCGAACCGTCGACCTGGATCAGCTCGCCCAAGTGCGCTTTACGCCGCCGCCGCGAGCGATGCGGCCGGCGCTTGCGGCGGCGGCTCCACAGGCCCTCGGCGAGCATCCAGAGCCGCAGTGTTCGCACCGATAGTTTCAGATCGTGGTCTGTCCACAAATGCTCGGCCGCCAGCGTCGGCCCGAAGCGCTCGTGCGGCTCGCCGGAGTAGTGTTCGCGCACCAGTTGCAGCACTCGCTTGCGAACTTCCGCCGGCTTGGCGCGGTTCGATACCCGGCCCACGTTGCCGTGCTTCAATGCTTTTGTCCCTCCCGCGCTGTAGCGCCTCCAGATCCGCTTGGTCTGGCGATAACTGATATCGAGTATCCGCGCCGCCTCGCTCAGCTTCAACTCGCCTCGCTTCACCCGGCCCAGTACCTCGCCCCGTCTCAATTCCTTGTCGTTCATCCATGTCCTCTCCAATCTAGGCTCCTCCTTCGGAGCCTTAGATTAGGGGACATTTCTATCGCCCTCTCAAGGGGCCGCTGGTGCACATTATCATCGCCGGCTTCAACAGCGGCCGGCGCGAAGAGAGTTTCTTATGCGGGGTTAGAGATAGCCCAATGTTTTCAGCCGCCGCTCGGCTTCCGAGGCGTTTCGTGCCGATTTCCTGGTCGCTGAGTTGCGGGGTCGGAGATTCCGTCGGAGATTTCGTGGGAATTTGTTCCGCCAGCCAGGTTGAAATTCGATCGTCCAGACGGCGGACGACTTCGGGGTGTTGCTCGGCGACGCTGTTCTCTTCGAGCGGATCAATGACGCGGTTGAATAATTCGATTGATTCCGCCACGGGCGTTCGGATCAGTTTCCACTCCGGAGTCGACACGCTGTACCGGTATGAGCCATATTGGGCGAACGTTACCTGCTCATCGAGCGGCTTGGGGGGCAGTAAGGCGCTCCTGCCCTGAAACGAGTGCGGGATCTCCAAGTCGAGGTAATCGAGGACGGTCGGAGCGATGTCGATTGTGGCGATCATTCGGTCATCGACATGACCGGCGGGAATCTTCGGGCCGGCGAGAATCAGCGGAACAGCCGCCAGCTCGCGGTAGAGAACGGATGGATGTGAATATTGACCTCTTTCGCCGAGCGACTCTCCGTGGTCCGATGTCACGATCACAAGGCAATTGTCGAGGAAACCGAGTTTCTCGAGTCTGCTGAACATGGCGCGAAGAGTGTCGTCGGTATAACGGACTTCGGCGTCATATTGGGAGTTGATGAACAGATCGTCCTGGGGCGTCACGGGGAGCTGTTCTTGGAAGATCCGCGCGAGATTGGCGGCGGTCGGTACGAAGTCACTGTCATAGGTTCCAAACATGTCCCGATATTCCGTCGGCGGGAAATAGGGCCCGTGAATTTCGTAGGTATGCAGGAATGCGAATAGCGGTTTGCCGCTCTTGCCGCGGTTGGTGACCATGTTCACGAGCGCGTCCGCTCTGGTCGCCACTCCCTTGTAGTTCTTGTCGTTAAAAGCCGTAAACCCCTGATCGAATTGCATTTTGCGGCTTATCCAGCTACCGCCGGTACTGCCCACGGCAACGTAGCCGGCGGATTGCAAGATCTCCGCCAGGGTTGTCAGATGCTTGGGTAGGACATAGCGGTTCGTGTCTTTCGCGTTTCCACCGAGTGAGACGCGGTGGGTTTCCTGGTAAAGAGACGTGAAGAGCGACGCATGCGAGGGCGGCGTGCCGTGTGTGTTGATACTCATCTCGGAAAAGATGGTGCCGTTGGCCGCGAGCTCATCCATAAAAGGCGAAGTTTCGCGGGCATAGCCGTAGCTGCCGAGACGGTCGGCGCGCAGAGTGTCAAGCGAGATGAGCAGGACGTTGGGCGGACCGCCGCTCGGGCCGCAGGTCACAGCAAGGCTGACGAGGCCAAGCAACAGGACAAGGGTGGCGTGACGGCAAGATGAACCGCGGGTCGGTGGGCCTTGAGGGCGGCTGACAGACTGCCTGTCACGATTGCTCATCACGTCGTTTCGGTGCATTTTCTCTCGGCTGGTTCATTCATGATACCGCCTTGAAAACGCGTACCCGGGGGGCTTGCCGCGACCCCTGCCTTCCCGGCCTAGGTGCATCGTCGCGATTCCGGTCTTGCGCCTCGGGTTACCGCAAAATGTTGTGCCCGCCGGCATCAAGGCAATATTCCAATAAGAAAATTTCGGATAAAATCGAAAAAACCTTCCATCGAAGTCTATCCCGTGATATATTGCTTGGGCCTATCGGACTGCTGTTTACTGAGTCTCGCATAATATACTGTCAATCGAGACAAAGAGAAGACTGTTTCCAGAAAGCGGTAATCAAGCGCGGTTTGCGGCGCATTCGCCGCAGCGCTTTGCGGGCGCGCTCGTCGAGTTCCCAGTAGTCCTTCGGGCAGACGTTGGGCAACTCGTGCTGCTTCCAGTACGCCCAAATGTATTCCACCGGGTTCAACTCCGGCGCATAGGGCGGCAAGTACTCCGTTGCGATGTGATCCTCGGAGAGCTGGATGAACTCCCGCACCAGGCGGCTGCGGTGCGCCGGCAGCCGGTCCCAGACGATCAGCAGTGGGCCGTCGATGTGGCGCACCAAAGCCTTCAGGAAGTCGATGACCTCCAACTCGCCGATCGCGCCGGGATAGAGCCGGAAGTAAAAGTTGCGCAACGTCAGCCCGGCCGACACCGACAGCTTGTCCCAGTTGAAGTTGAACTCCAACACCGGTGTCTCGCCGCGCGGCGCCCAGGTGCGGCAACGATGCGGCTTCTGACTCAATCCGCTTTCGTCGATGAAGACGATCGTACGTTCTTCTTTGCGGGCTTTTTTTTAATGGCCGGCCAAGTCTTGCGCTGCCAGCCGCGGATGGCCTCTTCGTTGCGCTCCCGCGCTTTGCCGACGGGCCGTTGCGGGCTCCAACCGAGCGCCCGCGGGATCTTCCAGACATGGCCCTCGTGATAGCGCACGCCGAACTCGTCTCCGATCAGACGAGCGACCCGCGGACAGCTCCACAGCGGCGTCGGGAAGCCGTGCGCCTCGGGGCCTTCCAGCAGCAACGCCTCGAGGCGTTCGAGCTGCGCGGCGTCCAACAGCGGCTTACGGCCGGCGCGGCCGGCCTGGCGCAACCCGGCTTCGCCGTCACGCCGGTATCGTCGCAGCCACTCGCTGACGCTTTGCCGCGCGACCTTCAATCGCCTCGCTGTCTCGGACTGACTACAGCCTTGCTCGACCAACCGGATCGCTTTGAAACGGCGCTTCTCCAGGGCCTCGAAATCCCGCCGTACGCCTTTTGTATTTCCCATACATACAAAGACGTACGTACCCCAAAAAGGTGTCACTTTATTTTGCGAGACTCAATAAGTCGTTCGGGGACGCATGCGATGCGTAACCGCGGTCGGTGATTTTGATTAATCAACAAGGAAGAACACATGGAACAAGCATTACGTGACGCGATCAGGATGCTCATTGATTCTTTGGTTGTGGCGGCCAAGGCAGGAGGCGACGACGCCGCGAAAGCGCAGGTGAGAGATCAAGTAGTCGAAGCGCTGCAGACCGCCGCGGCTCCACTCGGCATCAATGTTGCCCCCGAAGCCGAGGACTGCTAGCGCCGGGGTTGTTCCCACATTCCCTTGCCAAGACGGGGCCGGGCCCCGCGATCAAGCTCGCTTTGGGAAACCATAGCGGGTGTCGAGGGGAGGTGTGTCTTGCCGTGCCATTCGGGGGGGGCCGGAAAACCGAAGGAGTTTCGGCCTCTTCATTCCCTAACCTTTCACGGATGCTCGGCTACCGTTTCAACGGTGCGCTATCCTTGGGTTGCGGTCCGGTGCTTCATGCGAAACGTTACGGTTGCGGTGACCGGGAGATGAGATGATTGCCTTCTCAGGCGGAGAACTCGTCTCATTCGAAGGGACGTAGTGTTCGAGCAGTCGTTGATTGACGATCGGTCGAGGAGGGTCAGTTCGGGGGCATTGGCGACTTCCGTTGTCGTCCAGCTTTGCTTTGTTTTGATCGGGGCGGTGATTCCGTTGCTCTACACCGCCGAGTTACCGATCGGGCACATGTTGACGGAGAGTTGGCTGCTCGCGCCTCCGCCGCTTCCCCCGCCCGCGGCCGCGGCCGTGCCGGAGATCGCGCCGGCACCCCAAATTGAGCGCTTTGAGAGGGAGTTGCACCAGCCCCGCGCCATTCCCGATCAAGTCGCGATCATCGATGACGGCGCCTCGCAACCGGCACCGGTTATATCGCGGGCCGCGGGTGTTGTGGGACTGGGAGAGGCGGGGACAAGCGGCATCTTCGGGATGGGGCGACTCGGCCTGTCGAGTGTTCCGCCTCCCCGCAGGATCCGCAGAGGCGGGCATGTGCAAGAGGCTCTTTTGGTCACGCGGGTTCGCCCGCTGTTTCCCGTCGAGGCGATCGAGCGGTTGATTTCGGGCTTGGTCATATTGGAAGCGATCATCGGCGTGGACGGCTCGATCCACGAAGTCAAGGTGATCAGCGGCGACCCGTTACTTGCCGCGAGTACGGTGGAAGCGGTGAAGCAATGGCGCTACCGCCCGACCGCGCTCAACGGGATGGCGGTCGAGGTGATTACGCGAATCGAGGTCACTTTCAAGATCCAAGAGCCCGAAACCGCTGACGGAAAAAAGGGCAAGAACAAAAGGAACAAGAAGAAGAGGAGCTAGAGCCTACGTTTCTCATAGCTTGACGGGCAAAGCACACGATAGGCCCGCCATTACGTCGTTGCGCTTGCTCGCCGTGCTCACCGTACTGTTCAGGTGCGCCTGCGCGCGCCTCGTACCGACGGGCCTCTCATGCACTTTGCCTGGCCACGCGATGAGAAAAGAGGGCTAACGGTTCCTATTGGTTGAGATTGCATCAAAAAATTGCTCCTACGCCCCGTCCGGGGCTTCTCGTCCTTTGTGGCGGGGACCCCGGGCTGAAGCCCGGGGCTACTATCCATGCCCCCTTCCGGGGGCGGGACACGAGGCCATGAGACATCCTGACCGCAAAGCGATAAACCTCGGGGTCCGAGGCGGAGCCCCAGCGCTTCAAAACGCCCGAGACACCGACCGGTGTGCCATATGGCAACATTTTCGGGGCTCTTCCGGGTGGGAGCGCTACCCAGGGTTCCGCTTCGCTCCACCCTGGGCTATATTGCGGCCGCCGCTTCGCGGCTCAAGAGGTTTGGGGTCTTGTCGGACAGGGTTGGATGTCTAGAACGCGTCAGGAAAACGGGCTACGGTGATTCGCCGACATAGTAGCCGGCGCGGGCTTGGACTTTGAGGTCTTTTCTCTTGGCGCGCAATTGAATCTTGCGAAAGCCTTGGACGCCGGGATCTTGGTTCGAGTGGTAACCGATGCTGTACTGATTGCGAAGTTCCTGCTGAATCTGATCGAAGATCTGTTTCAGGGTCATTTTCTTCTTCATTTCAAAGAGATTGCCCCCGGTTGCCTTGGCGAACTTGTTCAATGTCGAGCCTCCGCCTCCGCCTGATGCGCCGGCGCGGAAGTAGAATTCGCGGTCGAAATAACGGATGCCGTAGACGACCACGTCGGCGCGGTGAGCGGCTTCGACGGCTTCTTCGCGCTTAACGCGGCTGCCATAGTCATTGCCGTCGGAAATCAGCACCACGGCTTTGCGGCCGACTTGCCCCTTGAGAACTTCCCGGGAGGCCAGATAAACCGAGTCGAACAGCGCCGTTCCCACCGGCCGCCGCGATTGCGGGACCGGCCCGGGATGCAGGCCGCCGCGGCTTCCCTGAACTCGAAGGCGTTGCAACGCCGTCCGCAGCAGCTTCCGGGAGTTGGTGAGGTCTTGCAATAACTCGATGTCGACATCGAAACTGATCAAAAAGGCAAGGTCTTTGTCTTGTCGCAAGACCTCCTCGAAAAACCGCGCGGCCGCTCGTTTTTGCGGACCGATCACTCCTTCTTGGCTCACCGACGTGTCGACCAACAACCCGATCGTCAGGGGTAGGTCGGCTTGCCGGGCGAAGTAGCGAATCTCCTGCCGCTTGCCGTCCTCCTCGAGGATGAAGTCGTCCCGCGTCAGGTTGCTGACGATTTGTCCCTGCTTGTCGCGGACGGTAGCGAGAACATTGACGACTTGCACGTCGACCGAGATCGTTGTGACATCGTCGTCGGTCTTGTCTTGGCCGGGCGAGAACGGCGCCGACAACAAGGCCGATAAAAGGGCGGCCGTCGCGCCGGCCGCGAACCGACGGATCGCGGGTCGGCCAAGGCCTCGGGAAAAATGTCGAGATGCCGGCAGCATAGCAGTGAGAAAGACGGCTCGGACGGGCTTGTCGTTTCGACCGTCGTTCGACGGCCGTCCGATCGCCGTCGAGCCCATTGTATCAGCGGGCCGGGGCGGACCCCTCCGCCAGTCGCCGTTCGCGGGCTTGGACTTCGAGGTTGCGCTTCATCTCGCCCGCTGTCACAAAGGAATAGCCGGCGTCGCGCAAGGTTTCGATAATCTCGGGAAGCGCCGCGATGGTCTCGCGGCGGTCGGCTTGCAGGTGCGTGGTTTCGCCGTCGTGGAGGCAGATGATGCCGCCCTGGTCGACGCCCCCGAAGACGCGTGTCACGATGCGCTCTCTGGGAAATTGCCAGTCCCATCCGATCACGCTCCACAGCACGGCCGTTAGCCCTAGATCCGGCTGAATGCGAGCCAGGCTTGGGGCGCGCACCCCGTAGGGCGGACGGAATAAGGCGGGCCGCCCGCCGATTGTGTCTTCGATCAGGTTCTGGGTGTCTTCCAACTCACGGCGCACGCGGTCTCGTCCACAGGCGAGAAGCGGCGGATGAAAGTAGGTGTGATTGCCGATTTCGTGCCCGGCGGACGCCGCCGCTCTAGTGATCTCCGGCAGGCGTTCGACATTGGCTCCGCAACAAAAAAAAGTGGCTTGAACACCATAGTGCTCGAGCACGGCGAGTACGCCGGGGGTCGATTCGCTGGGTCCGTCGTCAAAAGTCAATGCGACCCGGCGGTGATTTCGCGGTCCGCGGTGAAATCCCCGGCCCCAATTTTGCGACATCGGACAAGCCGCGCTGTACGCGGTGTAGGAAGCCGCGGCGCCGGCCGCCGCGGCAAGGATTCGGCCCAACACGGAAGCGATTGTAGCAGTCCGAGCGAGATCGGCCCTGGTCGACTCGCTATCTCGCGGCCCGCGGCGCCGCTAAAGATCGTTCTCGTGACGGCCGAAGCGAATGGTTAAGTACCTTTGACGGCTTGCGCGGAGTCGGGACCGGGCCTATACTGGTTTTTTCCGAGTTGGAGCCGAGTCTTGGAAACCACATCGTCCATGCAAGGCATCGACCCCGAACTGCACTCGCCGCAGCGCGAGGCGGCGATCTTCTACGGCATGTTTCTGCGCGGCCGTTCAGCCGAGGAACTGCGCCGCGAAATCGACATCTCCCCGAAACTTTTCAGCAAATGGATGCGAGCCCGCGAATACGGCCCCGCCTTCCGCAACAACCTCCGGCGGATGTACGCCTACCGCAAGCAAGTACTCGCTATTTTCGACTCACTGGTCACGACCGAACAGTTCGCCGATCAGCGTCGAGAACAGTAGGTCGCTTCCGAGGGCCCCACTCCGTGAAGTAGACCTGCGACCTGTTGGTTCCGGCGGGTCGAAACCAATCTTTCGTTTGGGCCCTCTACGAACTTTCCCTTACCCCCAATCGGTACGACTTCTCTATAGCCGCTGAAGCCTCGCCACAAGCAAAATAGGAGTGTTCCCTCGACTTTAAGACTCAAGCGGCATGATCGAGTTCCTACATCGCGCCCGCGGCTTCCTAAAAGATTGTCGGGCGCAGGATCTGGTCGAATACGCCTTGCTGGCCGGTTTCGTCACGCTAACGCTGACTGCCGCGTTCCCGGCGCTTTCGCGGCCGTGGCGGAGGCTTGCCAAGAAAATGGGGAGTGTGCTCGTGCTTGCCGCCGGCGGCGGTAGCGGCATCAGCTGCTAACCTCAGCCGAGATTCTTCGCGGCCCCGCGCGTCCGACAGCCAGCATTCCGGTCCGTCGTCTCCTGTAAGATCAGTCCTACGTCGGCTTGATTCGCGTCGCCCTTTGTGGATCGACGCGTACCGTGAGGCGAAAGACTCGATGACCACGGCGACGGCGGATTCGAAACTCAGGCTGCTCTTAGACGCGCCGCGCCGCGTCCCGTGGCTCTACCTCGCGGCGGCCCTGTGCATGACCTTTCCGTTGGTGTCGCGGATGCGGTCCGCGCTGCCGGCGGGCTCGGGCGACGTATGGCAGAACTACTGGAATTCTTGGTGGTGGAAAACCGCCTTGATCGACCTGCAGCAGTCCCCCTATCACTCGCAATATCTGTTTCACCCCGTCGGTGCTGATCTCATCTTCCACACACACTCGCCGTTCAACATGATTGTCGGGATGCCGGTGAACCTGATTTGGGGCGAAGCGGCGGCTTACAACTTTTGTATTTTGCTCGGGCTTTGGATGGCCGGTTGGGGTATGTATCTGCTGGTCAAGGACCTTACCGAAGACGGCCGCGCCGCTTTTCTCGCCGGAATCATCTTTGCGTATTTCCCCCAACATCTGGAACAGACTCTCGAGCACCTCAACTTGGCGTCGGTGCAGTTTCTGCCCCTGACTCTGTGGTTCTTCTTTCGCACGGTTCGCGGGGCGGCCAAGCGTAACGTTGTCGGCCTGGGCGCTTGTTTCGCGTTGAACGCGCTTTGTAGTTGGCACCTCGGGATGCTGTTGTTCCTGTTGCTGGGGTTCGCGGGCGTGTGGGAATTGGCGCGCGCGAGGCAGCTTCGCCGGGAGCTGGTTATCCGTTGGGGCGCCGCCGCTATCTTGGCGGTGGTGCTGATCGTGCCGGCCGCTTGGCCGATGATTGCCGAAGACGTTTCCGGCGAAGACTATTTCCGCAAGCCGGCGGTTGATCGCGGGATCGACGGAGCGTATCTGTTCACGCCTCCCTACGCCCATCCTTTCTGGGGAGAGCGAATGGCCGAGGCCTATGCCGACCGCGCTTACCACGCGGCCGGATTCATGAGCTATCTCGGGTTCGTTCCGGTTGTGTTGGCGGTCCTCGGGCTTTGGGGCCGCCGCCGGGGCGCGCTGTTTTGGGCTTGCGTGGGGTTGGGCGGGCTGGTTCTCTCGCTTGGGGCTCAGCCGTGGTGGAACGGGGTGCTCCACGAGAACATTTCGCTGCCCTTCGCCCTGTGGCCGACTTTTCCGCCGCTTGACATGTTGCGCGTTGCGAACCGGTTTTTGATCTTGACGAGCCTGGCGTTGGCGGTCTTGGCCGGATTCGGCGCGTCGCGGACGATTCGCGGGGACGGCAAGTTCCTGGTTGTTTGCGGGCTTGTGATTTTGGAGTATCTTTGGGTTCCGTACCCGATGCAACGGGTCGAAATCTCGCCGCTCCACGAAAAGCTTGCCGTCGCCGAGGGAGACGGCGCGGTCCTCGACATTCCGTTTCATCAGCGCAACCGCACGGCACACAACCTTCGGGCGCAGACGGTTCACCGGCGTCCGATCGCGGACGGCTATATCTCTACCTATCCACCGGGGGCCTCGGCGGCGATTCGGTCGGAACCGGTGTTGGCGGATCTGGCGGGGGTTCCGCGGCTGGAGCGTCCGCTTGATGACGCGCGGTTACGAGAGCTGGGGTTTGATTGGGTCGTCTTGCATAAGAACCGCCGCGAAAGCCGCGGGCGAGAGCTGACGAGGGAGGTTGCGCCGGGGGATATTCTGGGGGCGAAGCGCGTACGGCGGCTGGGCGGGATCCCCGATGAGATCTTTGACGAGATCCGGCGACAACTGACCGCGCGATGCGGGCCTCCGTTCCTGGAAGACGACGAGATCGCGGTCTTTGATCTCAGGGGTGGCGCGAGTACGTCCGCGGTCCCCTAGTGCCACGACCGCATGAAAAAGTTTGTTCGGCTGCAAAGCACTATTCTTGAGTGACCGCATCGCGTGGTGATGCGGCTCTGGTTGGCAGTGGTTTCCTCCGCAATGGCGGATCGAAGCCTTCTCAACAAGGTCGGGAAAAGGTGTCTTTTCACGTGGTCTGAGTACTAGATGAACAGCCCGCGGCGTAAGTTCTACTACGCAAAAAAAGGGTACAGCCACCGATTTTCGCCGTCGACCGGTGTCGGAAATAGAGCGGTTCAACGAGCGAAAATCGAACGGCAGTCCCGCATTTTCGCCGAACAGACTCCTGCCACAGGCTGCTAAACGAACTGGTACTCGCCCGGGCGCGGCAGCGGCGGGATGTCCACTTCCGCCTCCAAATCGAAGCGTTTGGGCATCAGATCGAGCTTCGATTTCATGATCATGTCCCAAGTGACCTCGATGCCCGCGTAGCCGGCTTCGCGGGCCATGATGGCGGTCATGGTGCTTTCGGCCACCGCCATGGCGCGGTTGATGTAAGGGCCCTCGCCGAGAATGCTGTTGACCATTTCGACGTGTTCATGGACGTAGGGGCTGACGTCGGCCTTTTGACCCAGGTCGCGGCAATCGCTGCTGCCCTTCGTGCCGACGACCAGCTCGTTGACGCGGCGAACCTTGCGTTCCGGGTATTGGCGGCAATGGCTGGTCATGCGGGCGCCGTTGGGATACACGAAGTCCGAGAACAGATGATCGTAGATGTTGCCGTAGATCATTTCGCGAGGCCGCCAAGCCGCGCCGCCTGATGCGACGACGCTGATCGGGTGACTGCCCATGACCCAGTTGATCACGTCGATGTTGTGGAGATGCTGCTCGACGACTTGGTCGCCGCAGATCCAGACATAGGAATACCAGGCGCGATGCTGCCACTCCAGGCCTTTCTTTTTGTTGAGAAACTCCTTGCCCTTGATGACCGGGCCGCTGACCCAGTTGGCGTAGGTCGCGACGACATCGCCGATTTCTCCGTTCTGGATCTTCTCGACCGATTGCACGTACTCTTGCTGCGAACGCCGCTGAGCGCCGGTCATGACGGTTAGCTTCTTGCGTTCCGACTCGCGCGCCGCTTCCATGAATCGGCGAACGCCGACCGGATCGGTTCCCATTGGTTTTTCGGCGAAGACGTGCTTGCCGGCCTTTACCGCCGCCTCGAAGTGAATCGGGCGCCAGCCGGGGGGCGCGGTCAGCATGACGATATCGACGTCGCTGTTGATGATCTTCTTGTAGGAGTCGAAACCGGTATGGCGGCGGTCGGGGGCGACTTTGACGCGGTCGGTGATTTGGGGGAATTCATCGCCGCCGCGCAGGCGACGGATGGACTTTTCGAGCTGGTCTTCGAACAGGTCGCCCATGGCGACGAGCTCGACGTTTGCATTGCCGCTCAGCAGATCGTTGACAGCGCGGGTCCCGCGGCCGCCGCAGCCGATGATCCCGGCCTTGAGTTTTTCCTTGCCCGCCCCTCGGACGAGTTCGGGTTTGATGATTTGGAAACCGGCGGCGACTCCCGCCGCGGTCGAGGATTTCAAGAAGGAACGTCGCGATTCCGCTTGGGTTGTGTCGGACATCAACAATGCCTTTCCCGGCCTTACGAGAGCGCTTCCGTCGAGCCGTTACGACGCTGCCATGCGAGGGCCTGTACCTGGACCATTATGGGCGCAAACGACGGCAGGCGTCCATGCGAGGCCGTCGTCGGGGCTTCCGATCAGCCGGGCGCGGCGTCGGACCGCGTGCGATAGACTGAGAACGTTCCGAAGGTCAATCCCACGGTGTTGACCCTCGGACGCGGAAGGGCTGATGGCCATCGAAATCGAGCGCAAATGGGTGGGGATCTACCTGGCCGCGGCGGTGCTGATCGTTGCCGCCGACCGCGTCACGAAGCTCGCTATCGCCGCCTCGATGCCGCTACACAGTGTTAGGCCGGTGATCGACGGCTTTTTCGACCTGGTCCACACGCGCAACACGGGCATGGCGTTTAGTCTGCTGGCCGACGCGTCGCCGGCGATCCGCGAGATCGTGATTCCCGCGTTGTCGGTGGCGGCGGTTGCGCTGGTGGTGGTGCTGTTTTTCCAGGCCGAATCGGGGGCGCGGCGCTTTCAGTTCGGGCTGACGTTGGTTCTGGCCGGGGCCGTGGGGAATCTCTACGACCGCGCGGTGTACGGTTTCGTGGTGGACTTTCTAGACTTCGCTGTTGCCGGCTATCACTGGCCGGCGTTCAACGTCGCGGACAGCTCGATCACGACGGGGGCGGGCCTGCTCGTGTTCGATTCCTTCTCGAACGCCCGGCAAGAGGCGAAGGCGGAGCGGTCCGCGTAGTCATCGGGTTCGTTTTCGAATATGTGTCCCCGGCTTTTCACGATCGGTTCGTTCTCGATGCCGACCTATGGCGTGTTGGTCGCCGTGGGATTCTTGGTGGGCTTGTGGGTTGTCGGCCGCTTGGCCCGACGTGTCGGTATGGACGCCGATCAGGTCGGCAATCTCGCGGTTTACGTCTTCCTGGCGGCGATCGTTGGCGCCAAGGGTTTTATGATCGTGGCCAATGCCGACTATTACTTTTCCTCCCCCGGCCGCATCTTTTCGCTTTCCGCCCTTCAAGCCGGTGGCGTGTTTTACGGCGGATTACTGGCGGCGCTAGGGACGGCGGTTTGGTTCACCCGCAAATACGGTTTGCCGGGTCTGGCGACGGCGGATGTCTTCGCGCCGGGGCTGGCGATCGGTCACGGTATCGGACGTCTAGGCTGTTTCGCGGCGGGCTGTTGCTGGGGCAAGGAGTCGTCGTTGCCCTGGGCGGTGAGCTTTACCGATCCGGTGGCGCATGAGTTCGTGGGGGTGCCGCTGAATGTCCACTTGCACCCGACGCAACTTTATGAATCGTTCGGCACGCTGGCGGTGGGATTTTTCTTACTTTGGCTGTTCGGCAAGGCGCACGGATCGGGAACGATCATCGGCTGGTATTTGGTGCTTTATTCGACATTCCGTTTTTGGGTCGAATTTCTCCGCGACGCCTCCGAGCGTGTCTTCCCCGGAGGAGGCCCCTTGAGCACGACGCAATGGATGGCGCTGGGGTTGGTGGCGGCGGGTGTGGTGGTGCTGCTGCGCCGCGGAGTCGCCGGGCAACCGGCCGACGCTGGATCGTCGGAGTAGGGCGTGTCGGAGTAGGGCGTGAAGGTTCGGTGGGACCGAGCCCGCCGGTGCGCGGCAGTCACCAACCCGCATTTCCTCAACTAAAACCGATACCCAACGCCCACAATGACGGACGCCGACGGCGATTCGTCCGCGTAGCGGGGCAGCCACGAGAACCCGACCCGAAAGACGACGCGCGGCATTAGATTGGCCAATACGCCGCCGCGCACGAGCAGAGTCGCTTGGGTCCTTTCGGTTTCGGTGCCGACAAACTCATCGGCGACAATCGGCGCGCCGTTTTCGTCGTGGCCCACGACCGGTCGGATGCGGTTCTTTTGGCGTTGGTGTTCCATCCCCACGCCGCCTCCCAGGTAGATCGTGAAGCGGTCTCTTCTCCACAGCCGAACGATCGAGGGCTGGAGGACGATTCGTCTTTCTCTCGAAAAGTTGGGTCCCGCGGGGCCCAACGGGGAGCCGCCCGGGACCCAATTCGACTCCACGGCGGTCGTCGTCAAATCGGCCAGCCCGGCCCACTTCCTCCCCACAGGCAACAAAACCCCGGCGCCGAATTGCGGGCGCCACGCCGAGGAAACGGAAAGATTGCCCTGCCTATAAACTCCCGTCAAACCGTAAATTTCGATCGCCGGATCCCGCTGCTGCCCGTGCAAGGGAAACAAACACAGAAAGAGCGCGAGCGGGGGCAGGTGAGCCGACAACCGTCCAAAAGAGTTGTTCGGAGCGATCGATGGGCGTCGAGTCTTTTCGAAGCGCGATCTCGGCGTCATCGGCATTCGTCTTCCTGGCGGAATCGAATCGCCTTGCCCACAAACTTCGGGAACGAGGTGCGAAGGAATCAGTGGGACTGCTGTTAGTCTACCCCGCCAAGCCCAGCAAGCGGTCAACCCGACGGCTGACGTCCGCCAGGTAAGAGCGGTCGCCGGCCTTGAGTTCCACGGTGGCCGTTCCGGTGTAGCCGACTTCGGCGAAGGCCTTGCGAACCTCTTCCCAATTGATGTCGCCTTCGCCGAGGTTGACGAATTGGCGCGTCCGCCTTACGTAGTCTTTCAGATGCACCTTGACGATGCGTTTGCCGGCTTGGCGGATCCAATGCTGCGGAACGCCGTAGTGCACCATATTGCCGACATCGACATAGGCCTGAATCAGCGGGTGTTCGAACTCGTCGATATATTGCACGAAGTCTCGCGCCGTTAACAGAAATTTGTTCCAAACCTCCTCGACCGCGATGATGACGTCGAGCTTTTCAGCGAGCGGGATCAGCTCGCGAATTTGCTTTTGCGATCGCTCCCAAGCTTGCTCGTAGGTCGTGTCGTCACGGACGACGGCCGGCACGAGCAAGACAGCGTCGGCGCCGTAAAGCTTGGCTTGCTGAAGCGACACCCGCATGCCTCGCATGCTGGTTTCGACTTCCTCGGCCATGGGACTCGATAGGGGATAGCGCCAGTGCGCTTGGTTCATTACCGAGTGGATGCGCAACCCGGCTTGGTCGGCGGCGTTCTTGATCTTGGCGGCCTCGTCGTCGCTATCGACCGTTTGCACTTCCATTTCCTTGAACCCGATGTCGACGGCGAGCTTGAAACGGTCAAGGTAAGGCAATTGCTTGGGCAGCATCGAGATCAGCACGGCTTTAGTAATCGAGGCCGACTCTTGGGCCGAGGCGGCGTAAGGCGTCCCCGCCACGGCCGGCAACAAGGCCGCCGATGTGCCGAGAAAATCGCGTCGTGAAATCATGCGAACCTCCTGGGAACCATCCCCATGGACACTGGATTATAGGCTATTCAGGGCTTGCTATGATCGACATATTGCCCGGGTTTGAGCGGTCGGGCGGCGCTCTGGCGAGGAAACGCGTCCGAGGATCGTCATTGCGGTCTGGCGCCATTGTCGGTTCACGGCGGTCCCGCGGGAATATTCGCGATGATTCAAACTCTGTTCGGCCCTCCACCCGATCCCACCGTCCTCGAACGCTTTAAGAAAGGCGTTTCGAAGACCCGTGATCAATTGGTTGATCAGATCGACGATCTTCTCCAAGGTGAGAAGGAGATCGACGAGGACGTTCTCGAAGAGCTCGAAATGACGCTGATCGGCGCCGACATCGGCGTCCGTACAACGGCGGAAATTCTCGATGACGTGCGTGAGCAGCTCGACCGCGATCAAATGGCCGATGGAGAAGAGCTGAAGACCCGCATCGCTCGGCATCTGCTGGACGCGCTCAAAGAGTCGGGCGACGAGCCGAGGAAACCCGTCTCGGGGCCGGAAGTCATCTTGGTCGTCGGCGTCAACGGCGTGGGTAAGACGACCACGATCGGCAAGTTGGCCCATCGTTTCCATGCGGAAGGGCGAAGCGTGTTGCTCTGTGCCGGCGATACATTTCGAGCGGCCGCCGCCGAGCAGCTCGAAGCGTGGGGCAACCGGACGTCATCGGAGGTCATCAGGCAGCGAGCCGGCGCCGACCCGAGCGCGGTTGTCTTCGATGCCCTGAAGGCGGCCAAGGCCCGCGGCAGCGATGTGGTCATCGTGGATACCGCCGGCCGCATGCATACCAAGTCGAATTTGATGGCCGAGCTCGAAAAGATGACGCGCACGACGGGGCGGCTGATTCCCGGCGCGCCGCACCAAGTATTGCTCGTTCTCGACGCGGTGACCGGGCAAAACGGACTCGAACAAGCGCGTCAGTTCACCAAGAGCGCGGCGGTCACGGGCTTGGTCATTGCTAAGCTCGACGGGACCGCGAAAGGCGGCATTGCCGTCGCCATCGCGCGAGAGCTGAAGTTGCCCATTCGCTACGTGGGGCTGGGCGAGCAAGCGGATGACCTGATGCCCTTTGACGCCGAAATCTTCGTGCGGTCGCTGTTTGAAACCGAAACGCGGCCATGAAAATGGGGACGATGACGCTCCTGCCGCCCTTTCAGGGCTCACCTGTAGTGGCGGGGCGACCCAGGGTTGCGCTTCGCTTCACCCTGGGCTACGGTTCCCGCCGCCGCTTCGCGGCTCAAAAGATTTGCGACGTTGGCGAGCCGCAAGCTAGTGCACCGTACGCTTGATGGGCTATTTTCGGAGGAGCTAGACACCCGACCAAATACACGAATGACCGCTGAAGAGCAACAACTGCTTCGCCGAACCCTTGACCTCGCGTCCGAAGGCCGGGGCCTGGCCGCGCCCAATCCCGTTGTCGGCGCGATCGTCGTCGATTCCCAAGGCAAAGAAGTGGGGAGCGGTTTCTACACTTGGGACGTCGCCAAGCATGCCGAATTGATCGCGCTCGAGGAAGCCGGCGAAGCGGCTCGTGGCGGGACGCTCTATGTCAGCCTCGAGCCCTGCTGCTTTGAAGGCCGCACTCCGGCGTGCACCGAAGCCATCTTGCAAGCCGGAGTGCGGCGCGTTGTCGCGGCGACCGAGGACCCACACCCCGAAGTGAGTGGACGGGGTTTCGAAGCGCTTGAGAAGGCGGGCGTCGAAGTCGTGCGGGCCCCGGATTCGGCGCCCGACCTCGCCGCCGATGCGGGCCGCCGGAACGAGGCGGCTTTTCATTTCAGCCGCGGCGGCAAGCCTTTCGTTACGCTCAAGTCCGCCGTCACCCTCGACGGCAAGATCGCGGCGCCCGACGACAATCGCGGCTGGATCACCAGTGACGTCGCGCGCGAGCATGTGCAGCAGGTTCGTCACGACCATGACGCCATCCTCACCGGCATCGGCACGGTGCTTGCCGACGATTGTCTTCTGACCGACCGCACGGGTCTTCCTCGCCGGCGGCCGTTGCTGCGCATCGTGGCCGATTCGCTTTCGCGCCTGCCGTTGAATTCCAAGCTCGTTGAGTCATTTGACGACGATCTGGTCGTGATGACCACATCGGCCGCGCCGGCAAAGCGAAAACAGGCGCTCGCGGACCTCGGGATTCCGGTCCACGTTTTCGACGGCGAACGAGGCAGGGTGAGCTTGCTTGGGGTGGTCCAATGGCTGGGGCGTCAACAAAGGACATCGTTATTGATCGAGGCCGGGTCCAAGCTGAATTGGGCGCTGCTCGATTCCGGGATCGTCCATAAGATTCTGCTCTATTACGCGCCGAAGATCTTGGGCGGGGTCGATTCGATTCCCATGGTCGGCGGCGTGGGGCGCCGCAGTCGCCAAGGAGCGCTGCGGCTTCGCGATCTACGCACGTTTTCAGTAGGGCCCAACGAGTTCGCTGTTGAGGCGTATCCGGACCGGTCGGGCGAGTCGGAGGCGGCGGCGGGGTAGCGTCGCCTCGGATGGGCAGGCCTGGAGACCTGCCCCACTGCGAGATTGCGTAGCAGATCGGGGATTTTCATGTTCACAGGCATCGTTGAGGAGACCGGAACCGTCGAACGCTTGGTACGTCAAGCGGGCGGTGCTCGGCTGATCATTCGAGGTCGCGAGGTCCTCTCCGATCTCGAAATCGGCGGCAGTATAGCCGTCAACGGTGTTTGCCTGACCGCGATCTCGATCACCCCCGAAGGCTTCGGCGCCGATCTCTCCCCCGAAACCCTGGAAAGATCCAACCTGGGGCCCTTGCGCCCCGGGGACCGAGTTAACCTCGAGCGGCCCCTGCTGCCCACCGATCGCCTCAGCGGCCATTTTGTCCAGGGCCACGTCGACGGCGTGGGCGAACTGGTTTCGCTTGAATCGCTGCCCGACGGCAACTGGTGGTTGAGTGTATGCGCGCCCGAGGAGCTGTTGCGTTACTTGGTATTCAAGGGCAGCATCGCCATTGACGGCATCAGCTTGACTATTGCGTCTCTGGAAGGCGACGTCATCGGCGTGGCGATCATTCCGCACACCTACGAAAGAACGAATTTGATGTGTCTCGGCCCCGGATCGAAAGTCAATCTCGAGTGTGACGTCATCGCCAAGCATGTCGAAAGGCTTTTGGAAAAGGTCGACCGCGCTCCACAATCTTCGCTGAGCATTGACGATCTCAAGGAACAGGGCTATTGAAGCGACCTGGCGCGAAGGGGATGTGTTGAGGGTGCTTCGATATCTTCTTGACAGGAGTGCCGGGCGGGTGGGAACGGATCGCGTCCGATTGCTTGACGGCTCCAAAGGAGTTCTCTCGTATGTCCGAATTTCCAGATAAGGCTTATAACAACCCGGGTTTCTTAAACAGCGCCGCCGCGAGGCCGCTGCGAATTCTATCGGAGTATCTGGAGCCCAACAGTCGCCTGGCTCACTACAACATACGAGACACAATCGTGTTTTTCGGTTCGGCGCGTTTTGTTGACCGCGAGACCGCGGAAGGACTGGTGTCGAGCGCCAACGGCGCGGAGGAAGCGAACTGCGCGGAGCGGCTGATTCGTGGAGCCCGATATTACGAAGAAGCGCGCGAACTAGCGCGGCTTCTCACCGAGTGGTCGAGCGATTTGGAACCCAACTTGCGCCGTTTCGTTGTTTGTTCCGGGGGCGGGGGAGGCATCATGGAGGCCGCCAACCGCGGAGCATCGGAGGCCGGCGGGCGCTCGGTGGGCTTCAATATCAGCCTGCCCAATGAACAGAAGCCCAACGAGTTCATTCCCAACGAGCTGTCATTCCAGTTTCACTACTTTTTCATGCGTAAATTGTGGTTTGCCTATCTTGCGAAGGCCTTGATCGTGTTTCCCGGCGGCTATGGAACTCTCGATGAAATGATGGAAATCCTCACGCTGGTGCAGACCCAGAGGATTCGCAAGCCTGTGTTTGTCGTGCTTTACGGCAGCGACTATTGGAAGAAAGTGATTGACTTCGATGCGATGGAAGACATGGGCGTGATCGACTCGCAAGATCGGAAACTGTTTCATTTCTTCGACGATCCGAAAGAGGCGTCCGCCGGCATTTCATCGTGGCTGACCGAGAACTACTTGTAGCAACGACGGCGGGGCCGCCCCACTTTGCTTGATGACTTCCCCCGGGAGTACAAACCGGATCGCCGGCCGCGGCGCGAAGGCGGGCCTTATCTTGGCGATGTGCCTACTGACGACGGCTGCGGCGGAGGTGATTGTTCGGCTGTTTCCAGGCAGCGTGCCGCGTACGGAACTGGATATCTACCGCAAGGACGCCGAGGGGAATCTGTCGCTGCGTCCCTCGATTGAACGGCGACATCGAACCCGGCATTGGGATGTTGCGATTCGGACCGATGAGCGCGGGTTGCGAGTGAGCGCGGATTCGCTTGAGGAGGGCAGGGCAGAGCGGCCGGCGGCGCAAGTGGCGGGGGCGAACCCGGATCGCACCGTGTCGGTCCTCACGCTTGGAGACTCTTTCGCGTTTGGATGGGGTGTTGCCTTCGAAGAGGCCTTTCCATCGTTGATCGAGCAACGGCTGAGACGAACTGGGTCGGGTCGGGTCCTGAATGCCGCGGTCCCGGGCACGGGGCCGAGCGACCAGCTGCGCTTGCTGCGAAAGCTGTTTCCCGCCGAGAAGCCCGCCGTGGTTTTGATGGCGTTGTTTGTGGGCAACGACTTTACGGATGTGGGGCGGGGCGGGGCCGAACAGTTTTCCGTCGAGGACGGATTGCTGTTCCGTCGGGGGTTGGGAGAAGGTACGACTCGACCCGCCGAGACATTGATGCGGACTCTTGCGCGCCGTTCGCGGCTGGCCCAAGCACTTGCACCGCTTGGCCGACAATGGTTCGGCTTGATGGACCGCGCTCCCACCGGGCCGCGTTGGGACGAGTGGTTGCGGGAGTTCGCGCTTGTGCACCTGGTTGACCCGCCTGAGCGCACCCGCTCGGCGATCGAGCAAACCCTGGCCGTGCTTGACGAGACGGCGGACTACTGTCGCCAAAGGTCGTCGCGGCTGGTGGTGCTCATTTTGCCAAGGAGCTACCAGGTGTACGAACACGAGTCGGCGGCCATGAGGAAAGCGCTCGACGTTTCACCCGAGCAGGTCGATCTCGACAAACCCCAGCGCATTGTCAAGGCCTGGGCGGATGGAGCCGGGGTCGAGGCGGTTGACCTGCTGGGGAGCTTTCGGCGACATGTCGCGAAAGACCCGGACTCGCCGCTGTTCTATTTTCCCGACGCCCACTTGACCGCGGAGGGGCATGCTCTTGCCGCCGACGTCGTGGGTCCCGTCCTTTCGACGATCCTTTCGCGCACCTACTAAGCCCCAATGCCGTGGTATTCTCACGAGTCAAACGGTGAGGGAGGGACGGTGTCATCTCCGGTGGTCGAATTTCGAGGCAACTGGGTTATCTATCTGCGCCAGGTCGGGCTTTTTCATGCTGATCTTGGCGCCCTTGGTCTGTGCCGCGGTTGTCGAGGACGCTTGGCCTTGGGTGTTCGCGGCGTCGCTCGTACCAATCCTTCCATTCATGGCGATGTTCGCTCTGATCGTGGGGCGCTGGGACCGCTTCCGGCTCGATGACGAAAGGCGTGTTATTCACCGCCCTTTGCGCAAACCGTTGGCCTACGAAAGCATCCAGGGTATTGTCTTTGTTCGGACCGGGCCCTTGTTTTTTATCGAGACGGTTACGGGAAGGTTCAGACGGCCGCGGTTGCTGATGGCCGGCGACGGACGAGAGTTGGACCGCGCGATGTCGGAAATCGAGGAGCGCTTTTCGGAGGTTCCCCTCGAGGAGCGCCGCATGCCGATCTACGGCATATTGGCGGGAGTCGGCGTGGCCGTTCTGCTTGTTCAGCTTTCCTTTGTTTACTACCTGCGCACGACCGCGCCGGGGGTCGGGATGCCGTGCGAACCGACGGAGCTTTCGGCATCGATCCCGGAGTCTTCCCACGGCGCCGCCTACCGGTTGCCCGGGGTCGGGTTTTCGCTTCCCGATGAGTTTCAGCTCGTGCAGGGCGACGAACGGGCGGGGCGCTACGTGTTTGAAGATACCTCGCATGGGCGAATGGTGATCGTTCGCCGCGGCCTTCTTGCCGACATGGCCGACGGCGAGGGTAAATGGCTGGTGCGGGAGCCGCGGTCAGGCAGGCTTTCGCCCGGGGTGTTCTTCTACCTGCTGGGTGTGGAGGACAGCTTTGATTTGTTGAAGTTTGTTTATTGCGCGCGGTTCGGCATGATCCCGCTGGTTCTCAAGGCGGTACTGCTTTCCTCGGAGGGCAAGGGTCGCGCGGAGGAAGTTCGATTCCACGAGTTCGACCGAGAGGGCGCCGACGGGCTGATCCACAGCTACACGCTGGACGGTCGCGGACGAGCGGAGATCCTAATGCGGCACGGTGAGACGCGAAGCGAGATCGCGATGTCGATCCGGGGTGGCGAGCCGATCGAGTCGGCGCAATGGGCATCGCTCGTGAGGGCCGTGCGGTTTGACTCGCCGTAGTCGGCCGCACTCGATCGGGTGGCGGACCGTAGAATGGGGATGAAAGCAGAGTGAGGCCGTGGCGCCGCTAATGACCAGAGCGATTCTTCTCCTCTCTCTGACGGTCGGTTTTGCCGCGACCGCTCTTTCCCACGAATTGATCACCACCCGAATTCTGTGGACACAGCACATCTCGCGGATCTTCTACCGAAGCTGCGTCTCGTGCCATCGCACCGACGGCGGCTCTTTCCCCTTGACGCGATACAAAGAAGTGCGCCCGTGGGCCAAGGCGATCAAGAACGAGGTGCTCAACCGCCGCATGCCTCCCTGGAGTGCCGTGAAAGGATTCGGGCACTTCAAGGACGACCTAAGCTTGAGCGAGAGGGAGATCGCGCTGATTTCCAGTTGGGTTGAGGGCGGCGCGCCGCGGGGTCATCTCATCTACCTGCCGCCCATGCCTACCGACGAAGCCCTGACGCCGCCTCCCACGCTTGCCGCGGAGCCCTTTGCGCTGGGGGGAGGGGTGACGCTGACCGAGCCGTTGACCGCAATCGGCATTCGTCCAGGGGACCTGCGCGAGGGCGGATCGCTCGAAGTGGTTGCCTACACGCCCGATGGCGGCAAGCGGTATTTGATTTGGTTGCGGGATTACGCGCCTGTCTGGGAGCGTTCCTACTATTTCCGGCAGCCGGTGTTGTTGCCCGCCGGAACGCGGTTGGCTGTTTTCCCCACCAGAGGGGCGGCGTCGTCGCTGCTTATTGCAGCTCCTTCACCGGCACGGTGAAGGGGATCGTGTTGATGCGGCCCTTGCGCTGGGTCTGGATCCAGATACGGTACATACCGGGCCGCGGGAAAATCACATTCATCTGAATCAGGGGGCCGCCGTTGGCGATGGCCGGATGGGCGTGCACCATATCGACCAGGTCGCCGCTTACAGCCAGCATATGCGCCCAAGCGCCCAGGAATTTCTCGAGACCCTCGGCGGTGTCGAGCGTAAAGAAGAGCAGAGTTTTGAAGCCGGCGAGGGGCACGGGGGGTTCGGTTTTGAGCGAAATGGTTAGGTTGTCCCCGGTCTTGGCGGCGAGATCGGCAGTGAGCCGCGGGAGCGATGCTTCGAGGCTCTCTTCAAAACCCTCGGTCGTTACCGTGACCGGCACGAGTTGCGGCGTCGAACCGGCTGGGTAGAAATCCGTCAACAGGCGATAGACGCCGGGTTTGGGGAACTGAGTGCGCAGCCGAAAGATGCCGTCGTCATCTGGTAGAGGGTGCTCGTGGCGAAAGATCTCAAGCTCATGATGGACAAACAGCAGGTGGAAGATCTTTTCGTGGACAACCTGGAACTCGGTGACTCGGTGGTCGTGCCGGGGTTCAAGGATTTCGAATTGCAACTCCACGGTTTCGCCGGGAACGACGCGCGGCGGATGGACGGTGAGCGAGACGCGATATTCAATCGCTTCGGGAATGCCCAGAACCATCGCCATGCCGCATTTGGGGCACTTCCCGCCGATGTAAGACCGCTCGTCCAAATCCATCGGGCAATAGAAGGGTGGTAACTCGTCGCCATCGGCGGCGGTGGTGGCGGGAACAGTTGAGGTTTGGGCCGCGAGCGTAACAGCAGCCAGAAACAGTAGAAACAATCCTCGGTGAGCGTTCAACACCTTGGGGTCATGATATCAGTCCGAAACAAGCGTCTCGTTCCGCTGACCGGACGCGATCCAAGGGTCGGATCGACGAAACCGCACCGAACGCGTCGACGCACTCGCAGTGCGTTTCCGTTGGAGCAGCCTGCTGCTCACATTGATCGGGCTGACTTTGCCGGCGCCGGTGATCAGTCTTTTCCGCGAAAAAACGAGCTTTAGCGCGACGCCCGCGTAGGTCGCTGACGGCGTTTGCAACCCTCAGCGCCCAAGCCTAAGAAATCGGATTGTTGACGGATCGATTGTTCCTTGCTTTGATGGCGCGAACGGAGTACACTCGCGCAGCGCAGCTAATTTAGCGCATCAGTAAAGGATTATTCTTCACCCAATGCTGGGTCTTGACCTTTGTTTTCGGGAGAGCGGCGGTCGTCTACGCGACGATTTGGAAACGCTCGGCAATGGCCCACCGCGGAGTCCCCGATTCTTTCCGGTTTCCATGCTTGCATCAGGTGCGCAGGCTGCTCTTGCGAAACGAGAAGCGCGCCGCGGGTAGCGTGTCAAAGAACGGAACGGCTCTCTCAAGCGCCGTCAACGAAGCCGCGATCGAAAGGGAGAACACATGAATCGAATTATCCGTTGGTTGGGCGTGGGGTTCGTTGCAATCTTGGAGTGGACAGCATCGGCGCAGCACCAAGCGTTCGTAGGTGCCGAACCCATGGATATTCGCACCGGGGTGTTCCGCGGACAAACAGTTACCTACCAGGTCATCGATGGTCTGGCGGTGTGGGAGGGGGATATCATTCTTGGGACGCCGGAGGAGTTGGAACCGGCCAGGGGAATGGTTCCTATCAAGCCAACCCCGGACCGTAAAGAGGTGGTAGCGACGGCCGACGAGGATTCGCTTTGGCCGGAGGGGATTGTTCCTTATCTCATCTCTCCGCGCCTGCCGGATCCCGACCGCGTCACGGAGGCGATTCAGCACTGGAACGAAAACACAGTAATTCAATTGGTCGAACGATCGGACGAGGCGAATTACGTAAGAATTCTGTCGGATGGAGAGGGAGGGCTATGCGGGTCCAGGCTGGGAATGGTCGGAGGGGAACAGGAGGTGTTGCTGCAAGACGACTGCGACACCCGTTCCGTAATTCACGAGATCGGCCATGCCGTCGGATTGTTCCACGAGCAGCAGCGCGACGACCGCGATGCACACGTCAATGTGCTGTTTGAGAATATTGACAAGCGCTTTGATTTTCAGTTCTTCCAGGTAGACGAAATGGGGACCGATATAGGGCCCTATGACTACGGGTCCATCATGCATTACGGCCCCTTCCTTTTCGCGCGCAACACGGACGGGCCGTCGATTGAAACAATCCCGCCCGGACTTATTCTTGGCGAAGCCGAAGGCCTGTCGGCGCACGATATTGACTCGGTCGCAAGGCTTTACGGGCAAGCTCCGACTACGACGACGATCTCGAGCAACCCACCGGGCTTGGAGATTATGGTCGACGGGATGAAGATTGCGACTCCGGAGGCGTTTGCTTGGTCTCCGGGCACGAACCATACAATCGAAGTGGTTTCACCTCAAGCGCTCGACGATGAGAACGAACGGTTCTTATTTGGTGTGTGGAGCGATGGAGGAGACCAGGAACATTCAGTCACTGCTTCGACGTCAACGACGGCCTTCACAGCACACTTTATTCAACAGTTCAAGGTAGGCTCCGGGGCAACCCCCGTTGAGGGTGGGACTATGACGCTGGACCCCCCGGCCATGGACGGCTTCTATACAACGCGGACAATGGTGGAGGCTGAGGCATTCCCGGCAGAAGGATTTGCTTTCGCATTTTGGGCGGGACGAGTGTTTGCCGGGCGCCACGGGTTTTCGGGGAACCCGGCCAGATTCCTCGTTACCATTCCCACATTGGACTACACGGCGGCCTTCTCTTCCGGACTGTTAACGACGATAGATTCCACTCATCCGGGCCGGAGAGTAAATGTTGACGGGGCGAAGCGCCGCTTCCCATGAACTTCCCATGGGAAGACGGCAGCACTCACACGCTTGCAGTGGAGCGGCCGATTCAACTTGGACCGAGCGAAGTCACTCGCCGGATTTTTGAGCAGTGGAGCGACGGCGGCGGGATTAGCCACGACGTCACTGTTTCGGAGGATCTTCCGCCGATCGTGGCGGAGTTTAATCAACAGTATCTGTTAACCACACCCGTTGGGCCTCCGGACGGCGGCACGATTACGAGGAATCCGAGTTCCGGAGATGGCTTCCACGACGCCTTCACCTCAGTCGAACTCTCGGCCGAGCCGGCCCCAGGGCACGAATTTTCGGCTTGGATCGGCGACTTTTTTTCTACCTATAACCCGGAGCAAATCTTTATGGGCGACCAGGGGTGGTTGGCGGCCATTTTCCTGGAATCGCGGCGGCTGATGTCGGGCGTTCCGCTGGAGTTTTCGTTTCCGTCGGTGGATAATCCCGTGATCGCGAACGGACCTTTCAGTTTTACGGTGGATGTTCCGCCAGGAGCCACAGAGCTAACCGTCCGCCTCAAGACCGATATGACGAGCACGGACTTGGATTTGTACGTCAATCATGGCTCCGACATTGTGCTCTCCAATGGACGGGTTATTTCCGACTATTCTTCGACGGGCCCTGGGGGAGTTGAATCGATTGTGATAACGCCAAATTCGCGTCCACCCTTGATGGCCGGCACTTACTTCATCGGCTTCGTGATTTGGACGACGGGCGTGCCTTCGAGCGGAACGATTACCGCCACCGTCGAGGCGCCCGATGTTCCCGTGCCCGAGATTTCGATTTCGGTTCCCGCGTTCACTTTCACGGCACCGGAAGGCATGAATCCCCCGCCGCAAAGCTTCGATGTGCGAAATTCAGGCGACGGTACTCTCAACTTCGAAGTCAGAACCGATCAGCCTTGGCTGTCGGTTTCCCCTGATCAAGGTAGTTCAATGGGTGAAGATGTACCGATCGAGATCAGCGTCAACGCGGGCGACCTCGAACCGGGCACCTTTGAGGGCTCGGTCACGGTTTCGGAAGCCGCAATGGGGGGATTATATACGATAGTGACGAAAAACACTTGACGAACTACGTCACTATCCTGTAAATTTGTCTTGTAAGTAGGAGATACGCAATGGCTAACAAGGCACCGGGCAAGCACTTCCGACAGGGACTTTCGACCAAGGATTTCTACCGCATGTTTCCCGACGATGCATCCGCCGAACAGTGGTTCATTGAGTACCGTTGGTTTGACGGCATTACCTGTCCGCGTTGTGGATCGGACAACGTACAGACTGGAACGGCTCACAAGACCATGCCGTTCCGTTGCCGCAAGAGCAAGAAGCGCGGAACCTGCGGGAAACCGTTCAGCGTCAAGACCGGGACGTTCATGGAAGCATCGAACCTCGGCTATCAGGATTGGCTCTATGCCATGTACCTTGTCGTTACCAACCTGAAGAGCGTGGCATCCATGAAAATGCACCGGGAGTTGGGAATCACCCAGAAATCGGCATGGCATCTTGTTCACAGAATCCGAAAGGTGTGGACCATTTCTGACCATAAGTTGTTCAATGGTCCTGTTGAGGCGGATGAGGTCTACATCGGCGGACTGGAAAAGAACAAGCACGAGTCCAAGAAGTTGAAGGCCAGTCGTGGATCGGTTGGGAAAGCCGCTGTTGTAGGTGTCAAGGATCGGGACACGAACGAGGTCCGGGCTACAGTGGTCGAGCGTACAAATGCAGAAACCCTTCAAGGTTTCGTTCGCGCCAATACCGACCCTGAAGCCACTGTCTACACGGATGAAGCAAGTGCCTACACTGGCGTTGCCAAGTCACACAAATCGGTCAAGCACTCGGTTGGTGAATACGTTCGCGGGCAGGCCCACACGAACGGCATTGAATCCTTCTGGTCCATGCTGAAACGCGCTCACAAGGGAACGTTCCACAAGCTGTCAGCCAAACACCTTCACCGCTACGTGAGTGAGTTTGCGGGACGCCACAACATCCGCAGCATGGGCACTCTCGATCAAATGCGTTTCGTTGTTTTGAGCATGGACGGTGCTCAACTTCGTTACAAGGACTTGGTGAGGTGAAACCGCTACTGCTCGATCTGTTCTGTTGTGCGGGAGGCGCGGCCGCAGGTTACGTCGAGGCCGGGTTTGACGTGTTCGGCGTCGATGTGGTCGAACAGCCGAACTATCCATATCCGATGATGGTTGCGGATGCGCTAGCACTGCCGTCTCTGGTATTCGATCAGTTTGATGCGGTTCATGCATCACCGCCATGCCAAGCCTATTCCGATCTCGCGGCCCGCAACGGCAACGCCGATGAATGGCCGCAACTGATTGAGCCGGTACGGGACATTCTGAAGGCAACCGGCAAGCCCTATGTAATCGAAAACGTTGATGGGGCACCGTTACGGGACTACGTTGTTCTCTGCGGAACGATGTTCCATGAACTGCGCGTGCTTCGGCATCGTCTGTTCGAGTCAAACTTTCGCATCATCACGCCGCCGCACCGTCCGCATCCGATCTGTCATACGTTGGACAAGCGCAAGGCGCACTACGGCAGGACAGACGAATGGAAGGATTATGTCAGTGTCAACGGCGGTGGAAACTGCTCTGTCGCTTCCGCACGAGACGCGATGGGCATTCCATGGATGACGAAAAAGGAGATCAATGAGGCGATTCCGCCTGTCTACACGCACTGGATCGGAGATCAACTCAAACGGGAGATCGAAAACGTGCCAAAACGCGAAAGCATAAAGTCGATACTCAAGGCTTTTTTCCTTGCGAATAAGGGGCTGGTTCTCACATCCGCGCAGTTGCAGGCGGTGATCGGTAATGACCGAACGGAGTGGGCACGCCGTGTTCGTGAATTGCGGCGCGATGAGGGTTGGCCGATTGAGACGAATAACGATGACGCCGACCTGAAACCTGGGCAATACCGTTTGACTGGCGATCCACCAGCACCCGGTACATACGTGTTCCATGACATATCGCAGGCGCAACGTGCCCGCATCCTTCAGCGCAACGGTTATACGTGCCAAGCGTGCGGCGCGGGCGTCGAAGACAAGATGTCGGACGGTCGCACCGTTCGGCTTGTCATCGACCATCACGAAGCCCGTACGCATGGCGGAGCAACCGCCGACTCCAACCTGCGCGTCCTCTGCCACGAGTGCAACGCTGGTGCAAAGGACTTCACCGCGCAACCGCCGACATATACGCGAGTCATGGCTACGGTTCGTAGTGCCAAGCGCGAGGATCAGTTTCGCGTGCTGGAACAGCTTGAGAGGAAGTTTCGATGATTAATGGAAAGACCAAAAAACCCAAAACAGTAGAGATCGTTCGATCCGACTACCAGCCGACCAAATCCGAGTTGGAAGAGGAATTAGAGCCTCTCGACGTACCGGGCAAGACCGTGAACGAACGCATGAAGACTCTGGCAAGGGAACTGTTACAGCCGGTCAAGTTGCGCAGGATCGACCGGCCACGGAAACGACGCTGCTTCAGAGTGCGTCACTATTCGATATAATCCCCCGCAATGGCCACGCAGGCCGCGGCGAAGCCGGCGCGGGTTTTGCAGTCGGCCCCGGTCGTCATCCCCGTGACCCTCGTGGTGAACCCTGAAGAACTCGGTCCGCCGTCGCCCGAGATCGCATCGGGAGGTGTGGTTGTCGGCAATCTTTTACCGACAATCAGCTCCATTTCGCCAAACAGCATCATCAGCATTTTCGGTTCGGATTTTGCCCCCGAGGGCTTTAGTGACACCGACACGCAAACCGGTGCGGACGGCCTCGTCGCAACGAACCATGCCGGGGTGTGCGTCGAGGTTGACGGCGAGAGAGCGCCGGTGTTTCACTTGTTCTCGAATCAGGTCAATCTGCAGGTGCCGACGACCGAGAGCGAGTCGCCGGTATCCGTGGTTGTGATTAAGGGATGCGGTACCTCGGAGGAGCAACGCAGCGCTCCTGAGTCCGTGCCGTTGGCCGACTTAACACCGGCGTTCTTCGTTACTGATTTCACTGACGGGGGCGGTGGCAATCCGATCGCGGCGTTACACGGCGGAGGCCCGGCGGTCGTAGGCGACCCGGCAATTCGACCGGGAGCGACCCCGGCCGAGCCGGACGAATTCATCAGCTTGTTCGGTACGGGGTTCGGGCCGACGAATCCGCCGCAACGGGCCGGCGCGATTCCCGGAGTCCAGGCGGACTTGACCGGTAACTTCTCAATAACCATTGGGGGAACGCCGCTCGCGGGGCGGGATATTTTTTATGCGGGCATCTCCCCGTGCTGTGCGGGGCTTTATCAAATCGTCGTCCGGGTCCCCGCCGATGCGGTCGATGGAAACCATGAGGTTATTGCTACCGTGGATGGGGTCTCGACGCCCGGCGGGCCGTACATTGTGGTTCAGCGTTGATTGCGGTGATTCGAAGTCTTCCTCGTGCCGAAGTGGAGTGGGACTGGGAGACCAGGGATACCGCCCGAGGGTTCAAGAATCCTCGAAGAGTTCCCCGACAATGAGCAGGGGCAACTCCCCCAGACGAACCGCAAGGGCATTCCGGTTCCCTGGGCGTAAGATGCCGCCGTGCTGTTCTTGTCGCCCACCAGCGATCAGGTCGCGACAGCGTTTTTGTAGTGACGCTCGCGGTTGAACTCCAGCCCGACTAGAAAGCCGCGGCCGTTGCTCTTGCAGTAGCGCACGGTACCTGTGCAACGGAACTCCTCACCAGTCAGATAAGCCGAAACTCCAACCGTTATCGGCTTCGGGGCAATCACCCGCACTCCGCTCTCGCTGATGTCGCGGACCTCGACCGGAATCTGTCGGGAAGCAATGCCATCATCCCACGTCAATTCGCCACGGGCCGGGGACAGCATCGCGCCGTTCTCCGCGGCTTTCGCGCCCGCCGGCCACCGTGGCGTAGAGGAAGAGCAATTCGTAAAGATAGAACCGGGGCTTGAGCAGGACTAAACCCCTTGGTACCAACTACATAACGCTCTTGTGTGGATTACTGTCGGTATATCCGGTTCCCATGAGTTATCCCGCGTTTTGAACGGCGAGTGACGCTCAGCGGTAGAATCTCGGTATCGTCGTAGGTCAGGCCGTCAGTCACTACGATGCCTCGGAATCAATCACGCGACTTAGGAGTACACCATGAAACGCTTGATCGCTACCGCGATTGCTCTCTTCGTTCTTTCGTCAGCCGCTACGGCTCTCGACGATATGCAAACCGCGGAGCCCGAGCAAATCGGTCTCTCGAGTGAGCGACTCGCTCGCATTGGCCAAGCGATGGAAGGTCATGTTGCGAAGGGCCATTTCTCCGGCGCCATCGGCTTGATCGCCCGCCGGGGCAAGATCGGCTACTTCGAGACCTGGGGTGACGCGGACAAAGACGCCGGCACGAAGATGTCCAAGGGCGCCATCTTCCGGATGTACTCGATGACCAAGGCCGTCACCGGTGTCGCGGCCATGATTCTTTACGAGCATGGTCACTTCTCGCTTACCGATCCGATCTCGAACTATCTGCCCGAGTTCAAGGACATGCACGTAGCGGTTGACGAGACCGACCCCAAGACCGGCCGGCGCATCGCCTACACGGTGCCGGCCGAGGGTCGGATAACGGTTCGGGATTTGTTTATGCACACCGCCGGACTGAGCTACCCGGGTCCGAAAGCGCCGGACGGCGAGGCCTATTTCGCCAAGACCGGCGTCCCGGGCGCCGCGACTCTTGAGGAGATGGTCAAGCGCATCGCGAAGGCTCCACTGGTCCAGCAGCCCGGGACGACCTGGCAATACGGTTACTCGACCGACGTTCTCGCAAGGTACGTCGAGGCGGTTTCCGGAGTGCCGATCGACGAGTTCTTCCGCGAGAACATCTTCAGGCCGCTCGGGATGGGTGACACCGGCTACTACGTCCCGAAGGATAAATGGGATCGCTTCACCGTCCTCTACTCTCTCGACGAGGGCAAGAAAACGGTGCACCGCTCGACCGCGGCGGCGCAGGACAGCTACAAGCAGTCGACGACTAAGTTGGGGGGCGGCTCGGGACTGGTCTCAACGACGATGGACTACGCCCGCTTCTGCCAAATGTTGGCGAACGACGGCGAGTTGAACGGCGTGAGAATTCTCAGCCGCAAATCGGTCGAGTTGATGCGTGCCGACCACATGCCGCTCGACATGCCGCGCGTGGCCCGTACCTTGTGGCCGGGTTGGGGCTTCGGTCTGACGTTCGCTGTGAATCGCGGACCCGGAAAGTCGGGCATGGTCGGCACCAAGGGTGAGTATCGTTGGGGTGGCGCCGCGGGTACTCGTTTTTGGATCGACCCCAAGGAGGAGATGGTCACCATCTTCATGGTGCAGATTCTCCCCTACACCGGGTTGTCTTATGGGCGAGAGTTCAAGCGACTTGTCTATCAGGCGATCGTGGATTAGTATCCTCCGCCGGCGGCGCTCAGGCCCGGACAAGCGAAGCACAATACCAACTACAAGCCGCCCGCCGGAAGCTAATGCGAATCGAGTTCCCACGGCAATCGCCCCGGAAGCGCTCGGGACGTGATCCCCGGTCAGCTCGGCGAGCGTGGCTGCCTTGCGGCCATGATGTCGGTCTTCAATGGGATGTCGTGTCGAACGCCTACGGCCGCGGTGGACGACGAGAGACAGCGTTGTCGCCGACTCGTCGTCGACCCAAGCCCACCCGAAGAGCGGGACGCCGGACGGCGCTGTCGCTGGGGCATGACTCCGTTCCCCTTCAATCTGCCCGGGGATGATAGCGTTTTACCTGAATCTCCGTCTCGCGCTCGCGGGTGCGCGAAATGTCGTAGGAAGTTTGCATCCGAAGGAGTGTGTCCATTGTCGGACCGAACGCCATTTCGATGCGCAAAGCCATCTCCGGCGACAAGGACGCCTTGGCATTCAGCAGGTTAGACAACGCGGGGCGGGTGACGCAAAGAACCTTGGCGGCGGCCGTGACCGTCAGTCCGAGAGGTTCGACAACCTCGGTACGGATGAAATCGCCGGGATGCGGCGGTCGGCGCATGCGCATAATGTGCTCCTGTCAGTGGTAGTCCTCGTAATCGAGGTCGCGAATCTCGCCTTCCACGGGATCAACAACAAAGGTAATGCGCCAATTCCGGGTGACCCGCAGGCTCCAGACGCCTTTACGGTCTCCGGTGAGTCTATGCGGCTTCCAACCAGGCACCAACCACAACTCCTCGGACGATCGGATGTCTTGCAGAAAGGCAAGCATCTTACGGACCTTATCGACAGCTCCCGCGGGCAACCCCCTGGGATCATCTTCAAGGTAGAGGCGCTTCAGGCCCTTGTGGCGGAAGCTCCTCAGACGCAAATTCTATTGTATAGTGTAACTTTACAGTTGTCAAGATAAGATGAGAAACAAAATGCGTCTGGTAGGGAGTCGCCGCGCTAGGAGGGCGACAGATCGATGCCGTAGCGTTTCAGTTCTTCGTCGTAGTAGCGGCGATACAGCAGGGTCCACTCTTCGCTGCCTTCGGGGATCTCGCGTTTTTGGCTGCTGACCTTGTCCTGCGCCGCTTTGTCGATTTGTTCTTCCTTCACCAGGATGTCCGTCATTTCACGGACAATCTCCAAGCGAATGTCGTTCCAGGGGGCCGTCATGCGAATGCCGGGAACGCGCGGCAAGGCGCCGCCGAGTTTGTGAGAAAACTCGGTTACCTTGTCTCGGGAAAGCTTCATGGTGCGATCACCGCCGCGGGCGCCGGCCGAGATCATCTTGCGTTCGTTGAGAACCTGCCGCTTAACGCGCTGGAACATTTCCTGGTAGGGAATCTTCTGATTGCGCATGTAGTCGGTGTACTGGTTCAACAGCTCACGGACTTCAGTGTTGATCTCGTCCTCGAGACTCAATTCGTCGACCAGAACGGACTCAAAGCGTTCTCGCAAGGGCTGTTCGTCGCGGATTTGGAGCGATGATTTACCGAGTCGCCTCGTCAGTTCCCGCGCCAGGTAGGCGATGAAGGTCCTCGTCAATAGCATAGTCGTGAGTGGTCAGTTTATCGGGGGCCGGAAGCCGTGTCAAATCAGCGTCGTTTGCCTTACGTTTCTACCCCAACTCGCCTTTACCGTGCCGGTCAAGGATGTAGTCGCAGGCCCGCGCGGTCAGCGCCATCATGGTCAGTGTCGGATTCTGGCAGGCGACGCTGACGAATGCGCCGCCGTCGGCCACGAACAGATTATCCACGTCGTGGGACTGGTTGAAGCCATTGACGACGGACGATTTCGGGTCGTCGCCCATGCGAGCGCCGCCGACTTCGTGGGTCTTGCCGCCGGGAATCGAAACTTCGGGGTCAACCTCGATGTCTTTGGCCCCGGCCGCCGCCAGCATTTCTTGGCCTTGTTCGGCGGCGTCCTGGATCAAGCGGTGCTCGTTGTCGCCCCAAGCGACGTTCATACGCAAGGCGGGGATGCCCCAGGCGTCGACGGTGTCTTTGTCGAGTTCCACGAAGTTTTCGTGCCGGGGCAGGCATTCAACAAAGCTGCCCAGCCCGAATCGGACCTCGCGGGGCTGGTGAACCGATTCCTTAAAGGAGCGTCCGAAGCCGGGAAGGTTGGCCAGTTGGCCGACTGAAAATTGCCGCGTGCCGCCGCTCCCCTGGTACCCATAGCCGCGAATCATGCCGTTGGTGTGAGCCCGGTCGACATTTCGAAACCGCGGAATGTAGATGCCGTTGGGACGCCGCGGGGCCCCGAACCAACGTTGCGACTCCTTGATGGAAAGGGTTCCGGAAACGCCGCCGCTCATGTGATCCATAATGTATCGGCCCAGCAAACCGCTCGAGTTCGCGAACCCCTCGCCGCTATTGAGCAGCAATCGAACGGACTCGAGAGCCGAGGCGCACAGCACGACGACCTTGGCGCGGATCTCTCGGGGCGCTCGTGTCAGGCGGTCGATATAAGCGACGCCGGAGGCGCGACCGGTAGCGGGGTCGCGGGTGACGCGGCTCGCGACGGCGTTAGTCAAGACGCTGGTGCGTCCGGTGGCTTCGGCGTCCTTGATCGTCGTGGAAGGGCTGTTGAAGTATGAAAAAGTAACGCAGCCTTGTTCGCAGGGTCCGCAATAATGGCAGGCGGCGCGCCCGTTGTGTTCGCGCGTGAGAATGGCGGTTCGCCCAATCGTTACGACTCGTCCGAGCTTCGATTGCACGGCTTTCTTGAAATGGCGCTCGGCCGGCGTCATCTCCATCGGAGGGAGGAAGATACTATCGGGGAGTTGGGCAAGACCTTCCTTGCGGCCGCTGATGCCGACGTATTTCTCGATTTGATCGTAATAGGGCCCAATGTCGGCGTAGGAAACCGGCCAATCGACGCCGTAGCCGTCGCGCGAGGCGGCTTTGAAGTCGAGATCGCTGAAGCGGTAGCTCTGTCGTCCCCAAGTCATCGTTCGACCGCCGAGGACGCGGCAACGTGTCCACTGAAAAGGCTTGTTTTCGGCGGAGGTATAGGGGTTTTCGACGTCGTTGACGAACCACTCGTAGTTGGATTCGAGGCAGGCGTATTTGCGGCTTTGGACGGCCCGACCGCGGGAGACATGCGGCGATCGGCCGCGGTATTTGAGTTCGTAGGGTTGAACGTGCTCGCTGAAATCGGCGGGGGTGACGGGCGGTCCGGCTTCGAGAACGGCCACGCTCATGCCGGCTTCGCTCAGCCGCTTGGCGGCCCAGCCGCCGGTCGCGCCCGAGCCGACGACGACGGCGTCGTAGGTTTGGCGATTTTTGTCTATGATTTGCAGCACGCGATCGAGCCAAGTCGACTCAATGTCAATTGTGGCAGAAAGAGCGTAAGGGGTCGAATCAGCCTTGGTTTCCGCCTCTTTCGTGCGATTCCACACTCGACACGGCGGATCGGCTCAACCCGCGGCAACTTTTGGCGCTCGCCGGTGTTGGTTTCGATAGAGTCGCGGGTCGGTGCCCGCCGGGCGAGGCGAATCGAGGAGGCAACCCAATGAAGAAACTCACCCTTACAAGATCAGGACCGATCCTACTCATAGCGCTCGCCGTCATCGTCGGCGAGGGGCTGCAAGCGCAGTCCGGTCGTCGGGCGAGACCCGAGCGCAGCCGAGGCACCGCCGTCGTGACCATGGTCGACGGCGACATCCGAGCCGTTGACGCCCGCTCCGGGGATTCGTTTGCCGCCGAAGGAGGCATGGGGCTCGAGCGCGGCGATCGAATCGAAACCGGGTTCGATTCGCGAGCGGAGCTGGAGTTTGAGCCGGTTAACTTCGCGCGGCTCGACGAAGACACGACCGTGACCGTTGGCGACATCGGTCGGCGCTCTTTTCGCATGCGATTGGAAAAGGGCGAGATGATCTACAGCGTTTGGAAAGGCGCCGAGGCCGACGTCGAAATTGATGTCGGAGAATTGACCGTCCGCCCGCTCAAGGCCGGTATTTATCGGATTCGTAAGAATGAGCGATCGACGGTTATCACCGTGCGCAAGGGTGTCGCGGAAGTGGATTCGCCCGATGGTGTCGAGATAGTTAAGAAAGGGCGGCAGTTCAGCGTTCGATCACGTGACGATGATTTCAGCTACCGCCTCACGTCGGCGAGCCGCCGCGACGGCATGGATGACTGGAGCATTCACCGCGACAAGATTCTACGGCGCGGCGAAGGTCGGGCTCGCCCCTACCGCGGTAATCTGTACGCCTACGGCGGCTACCCATACCATCTCGGTTTCGGCTACTACGGCTACCCCTATGGGCGTTTCGGGTTCGGTGGATTCGGTGTTCGGACGGTCTTCGTGGGAGGGCGCCGAGGTTTTGGGCATCGCCGCGGAGGAGGTCGCCGCGGCGGGCGATGAGGCCGTGTCGCCGGCGCGCTTAGCGCGGACTCGGTCGGTCCGGCCGGGAAACAAGCCCCGAACAGAGTGATAGCATGGAATTTGGGCTCCGGGTTCCCGTGCAGCGTGATGTCGTGAACCCCGTCAGGTCCGGAAGGAAGCAGCGGTAGCGGCCTCTGGCGCGTGCCGCGGATTGCCCCGGGGCCCATCTTTCCACGCATCCCCCTCTTATCCGGGAATCGGGCTCATAGCTTTGGTTCGAGGAACAGCGTCGTCCGTCCTACACTTTCCCCGGCTCATCGGTCGATTAGAAGACAAGCCTCTTGCGTCGGCCCCAAACTCGGTCACCGGCGGTCCCACTGTGTTCCTACGGCCATGATATCGATCAAGAAACATCGCCAAGACGCGGCAAGGCGATCTCCGCAAGACCCCGATCAACGCCGCTCGGCTCCAGGCGGTTCGAGCGATTCCGCGCCCGGCGAGGAAGCCTCAACCCGCCGTGCCCTCGAAGCCTTGGTCGACAATCTTATCGAGACCACCCGGGAACATATGCCCGCGCCCGATGCCGAGTCGCACGAGAGCTTCCGCGAAGATCTCGCCAAGCTCGGCCGTGAACTCAAGAATCATTCTAATCCCGGTCAAATCGATCTCACATCGCTCGCCCTATCCGACCGCTTGGCCAACCAATGGGAACAAGTGGAAGCCGGTTTCGCGAGCCGCGAAAAAGAGCTCGGCGGCGTGATCGCGGTGCTGGCGGAAACCGCCGGTCGCTTGGACTCCTCGAATCGAACGTTCTACCTCGGGCTTCACCGCACCGTCGAACATCTCGGCGCGGTCGGGCAGATCGAGGACATTTCGGCGCTTCGACGGGCTTTATCCGACCATCTTGACAAGCTCGAATCCGCCGTCAAGCGCCAGGAAGCGGAATCTCGCCAAGAGTTCGACCGCATGCAAACCGGGATCGAGAGCACCAAATCCAAGGTCGAGGCTTTCGGGAAGTTTGTCCATACCGAGTCGCTCTCGACGACGCCGGTGCGTCGTCATGCGGAGGCCTATATTGCCGAACTGATCGGTCGCGAGCGTCCCTTCCGTGTGGCGGCTATCAAGATGAAGGGCGTAGACGCCGTCGACAGACGCTATGGCGAGGCCGTCTTGGAGGCCGTGCTCGAGAAATTCTCTCAGCGGCTCATCGAGGGTATTCCTTCGGGCGGACATCTGTATTGCTGGGCCCCAGGATTGTATCTCGTCATCGACGAAACAGCCAAAACCGAGCCGTTACGGCGCGAACTTGCCGAATTTCTGCGAGGCCCCGGGTCGCAACCGCTCGCCCTCGACGACGGGAGCGGTCGCGAAGTGCGGCTCCATCCCCATTCGATCGTTCACAGCATCGAAGAAGGTGCTTCCATCGAAACCGTCACCGCGCTTGTCGAGCGATTCCACGCGGCTGAGTAGCGTCCGGGCGGGGATCAGATGGCAGCGGTCCCCGCGCACGGCCGCGAAACCGTTCTCTCCGCGAGTCGTCTAACCCCGCATACGCCGACGGGCGATGCGGTAGAATGGCTTCTTTACGCAGGAGGAACACCACGCAATGCTGCGCGCGACTTCAATTCTGATAACTCTCACTCTGATCTGGGTCCCGATTCTGGCCGCGGACAACCACGAAGGCGACGCTGAAAAGGGTGCCGGCCTCTTCGAGACCAAGTGCTCGGTTTGCCACTTCTCCGACAGCAAGGAGAAGAAGATCGGCCCCGGCCTAGCCGGGATTAAAGACGGCAAGCTGCCCAGCGACAAGGACGCCACGGCGGAGAATATTATCAAGAACCTCAACGAGGGCGGCGGCGGAATGCCAGCTTTCGAGAAGCTTCTTACCGACGAGGAAAAGGGCCACATTACCGCCTTCGTGCTGACGCTCTAACAGGTGAATCTCACCTTGTGGGCTTCAGCCGGCGGTTTCCGGTCCGACCGGCTTTCGGTGTACTTTTTCATACGGGGGGACTCACTCGCGCTCCCGTCTGTCGGGCGGTCGGAGGAGCGTACCGCGCCTCGCGAACCAAAGTTCTCTTCGGGACTCGACTAAAATGAGTGCCGGTGCGTCTATTCAAGAAAGGGTTGAGGTGCGCCGAGGCTCGCGCGCCGTTCGCCCGACCCGGCGTACGAAAGAAAGCAAGAATTCTTTGCTTTGAAAACATATTTTGTGATATTGTTTTAATGACGTGGAGTAGGCAATCTCGATGGTTCGCGCTCGGCCTGCTGGTTTGGTTGACGGGTTTCGCGGTGACCGCCAAGGTGCCGCCGCCCGCCGCTGATACCAAGGCTAACGCGGTTGTTGAGGAAGCTGATTCCATTGTTCGGCGTTACGAGGTCCGTGAAGACGACGCGGGCCGCTTGGTGCGTGTCGCCGGGCGGCCTCGAAGGATTCAGCGAGTTTCGGGCGCGGAGCGATCAGCCGAGCCGAGGAAGCAGGTTGTCCAAGGTAGGTTGAGTCCGTCGTCTGACAGCGGCAGGCTCGACATTGCTTTCTTGGTCGGACGGTCCGCTCGGCGTCATAACGTTGATCCGAAACTGATTTACGCGGTCATTCGGCAGGAAAGCAACTACGACCCATTCGCGGTTTCCCATAAGGGAGCGTTGGGCCTGATGCAGTTGATGCCGGAGACGGCTCGTCGGTTTGGGGTAAAGGACATTTTCGATCCCGCCGAGAATGTCGATGGAGGAGCAAAGCTTCTCCGTCATTTGCTGGACCGCTACGACGGGGACCAAATTCGGGCCCTGGCGGCTTACAACGCCGGAGAGGCGGCGGTCGAACGATATAACGGCGTTCCTCCCTACGAGGAAACGTTGGAATACGTCGACCGGGTAAGCCGATCGTTCGCGGCTGGCAAACGTTCTGTTACGAGCAACGCCGCGGCGTCGGACAAGGGGCCGCGCATCGTTGTTCGGGTCGAGCCTTCGGGCGAGATCCGGTTCGAAACAGAACCGCGTTAGGCTTATGCCGCTGCTTGGGCAATGTAGCCGGGGACTTTGGTTCTCGGTGGCGGGACTTGCCATCTTGTGGGCGCTTAGTACGCCCACCCCCTCGTGGTCCGCCGAATCAAAGAAGGCAAGAGCGGCGCGCTATTACAGCCAAGCCGCCCAACTATTGAAAGACTTCCGGCGGGTACCCGAACCCGAGCTTGGCGCCGAGCAGTATCGAATGGTCGCCAAGGCTTTCCGCAAGGTTTACCTGACCAGCCCGGCCAGTTCGTATTGCGATGACAGTCTTCTCGTCGAAGCGGAGATGTATCGCAAGGCCGCCGCTCGCTTTGCATCCGAAAAGCGGCGAGCCGATGCACTGAAAACCTACCGTTTCCTAGCGCGAGAATATCCGCACAGCAAACTGAAGCCGCAAGCACTGCAAGCGATCGCTGAAATGGAAGGCCGCGCGGAGCCCCAACACGCTCGCAATGAGCCGGCGGTCTCGCCGCCGCCCGCGCCGGCACCTGTCTCGGATCCGGCCCCCAAGAAGGTCGCGGATCTTCCCCCGGCCCCGGCCGCTGAAACCGCCCTAAGCGCGCCGATTCCGGTTCGCCACCAAGCTCCAAGATCCCGCCGCGGCGGCCCGCGGTCGGTTGCCGGTGTTCGATTCTGGTCGCACGCCGACTCGACGCGCATTGTCATCGATATCGACGATGTCACCCGCTACCGATTCGAGCGTCTGAGCAATCCCGACCGCCTGTTCGTCGACTTGACGAACGCTCGGTTAGGCCCAAAGTTCGCGAAGCGCCGGATGACGAATTTGCTCGTGAAGGACAATCGAGTGAAGCAAATCCGCGTGGCGCAAAACCGGCGCAAGACGGTTCGCGTGGTCTTTGATCTCGAACAAGCCGTGCGGCCCGGACTTCCAGTGGCTTCCCAATCCCGAGCGATTGGTGATCGATTTGCGGTCCGCCACCGACCCCCCGCTGTTCGCCGAAGAGCGGTCGCGGGACGAAGCCGAGGCTGCGGATCGATCCAGCGGCCGGGCATCGGATCCGGTTCCGGTCGAACGCGCCTCGGCGGCCTCTCAAGTTTCCGATTCGCCCCCAGCGGGTGAGTTGGATGTTGCCACCCCTGACTCGGACACTCCAACGAGTCCCTCCACTTCCTCCGATGCGGCGAAAGCTTTGCACGCGGTCGTTCCTGGTACTCGACCGTCCGTCGCATCGGAGGAGTTTTCTTCCCGTCCGCCCAAGCCGCCGCCGGAGCGCTTCGAGTTCAACGTGCCGCCGCCCGCGGCTTCAACTCCCCACCCCGCCTTGTCGGCCGCGAGTTCGCCCGAGATCGCCGGAAAGTCCGACATGGAAGCGGGGCGCAGTTTCTTGGCATTGGCGCGAGTCGCGACGAAGAGGCTGATGGCCCTCCCTCCTCTGGAACAACCGGAGCCGCCCCCGCCGGCCCCCGAGCCAGAGACGATGGCCAGGTTCGAACCTCCCGAACCCGCGCCCACTCTGGAACTCGCCGAGCCGCCCAAGGCCGCCGGCACCACCAGCCGCGGCAAACGCAACCTGACTCGCGCCCTCGGTTTGAAGGTGGGCCGGGTTGTTATCGATGCCGGCCACGGCGGACACGACACCGGAACAATCGGGAAAGCCGGGCTTCGCGAGAAGGATTTGGTCGTCGACATCGGCCGCCGGCTTGGCGAATTGATCGAGACCAACCTGGGCGCCGACGTGATCTACACGCGCACCACCGATCGCTCGGTTTCCCTGAAAGAGCGCACCAAGTTGGCCAATGACAGCGAAGCCGACTTGTTTATTTCCGTCCATGCCAACTCTTCCCGGTTGCGTTCGATTCGCGGTGTCGAAACCTATTACTTGAGTTTCACGACGAACTCATGGGCACTAGGAGTGGCCTCGCGAGAGAATGCCGCCGCGCAGCGCTCGATTCACGAGTTGGAAAGCCTGCTCTCGAAAATCGCATTGACCGAGAAGATCGAAGAGTCCCGCGAGTTCGCGACCAAAGTGCAGAAATCACTCTACGGTGGACTGGCCAAGGACACCAAGGGCCTGCGCAATCGAGGAATCCGCAAGGCGCCGTTCATGGTGCTGATCGGCGCGAAGATGCCCGCCGTCCTGGCCGAAGTCGGCTTCTTGAGCAACCCCGAGGACGAGAAGCTCCTGCAGTCCTCCTCCTACCGTCAAAAGATCGCCAACCACCTTTTTGAGGGTGTGCGGGGCTATTCCGACACCCTGAGCAAGGTGACGTTAACCAAAAGCGCCGTGCCGACCGCGGACGGGGTTGATTAGGCCTGGGCCGGCCCGAAACTTCAATTGGGCGGGTTGAGGCATGGCCAGGCCTGGAGACCTGCCCGACTGGGAAGCGTCGCCGTTGGATGTCAATGGAGAAGATCGAGAGACAAGCTGAGAGCTTGTCTCAACCGTGGGCTGGGACCGGCAAGAGTGCCGGTCGCTACCGGGGACGGGCCCGTTCGCAATTCAATTGCCCTACCAAGTTTCTTGTCTGAACGATCCGGCGCGGCCAATGGCGCCACCGGCCGCGCCGGATCGTTCGGGGGAGAAACTTGGTCGAAGGGTTCGCCGGGACCGCGCCGCACGGCGGCGCGGCTCGGGTGGGTGAAAGTCCGATCCATTCGTAGCAGTTGTGAGTCTCCGGGTAGTTCGAAATTTGAAGTTTCGGGTCAGGGCGGCCCGGCCGCTGACCTTACGCCGACGGGTGATAGAGGCTATGGTCAAAGGCGTAGCGGATCTTATCAAGTAATTTTTCCGCCGTGAAAGGCTTTTGGATGAATTCGTGCTCGGTGCACTTGACGCCATGCTCGGTAAGGCGCTCCCCCGCATGGGCCGACATAAAAATCACGGGCAGGTCGGGGCGTTGTGATCGCAGCGCGGACACCAACTCGGAGCCGCTCATGCCGGGCATGATTACATCGGTCAAAACCAAATCGATGGAATCATCCGAGTTTTGTAAGACCGCCAGCGCCTCGGTGCCGTTCGCGGCCTCGATCACCCCATACCCGTTTCGCGACAGCATGTGGCGCATGGCCAGGCGAAGACTGCTTTCATCCTCCACTACGAGGATTCGTTCGGTGCCATGCTCTGACGTTGTCTTCGGTTTTTTCTCAGCCGGCGGCGGCGCCGGACGATCAATGACAGCGGGCAGCAGAATCTCGAACACCGCGCCGCCGCCCGGCGAACTCTCGCAGCGGATCGTGCCGCCGCATTGCTGAATGATCCCGTAGGTCGTCGCCAGGCCCAGGCCGGTCCCTTTGCCGGCTTCCTTGGTGGTGAAGAACGGCTCAAAGACGCGACTCTTGGTCACTTCGTCCATGCCGTGGCCGGTATCGGATACCGTCAACCGGACCTCTCCGCCGGGCAATGCCGAGCCCAAGATGCTCGACGCCGAGACTTGCCGGTTCTCGGTGAGGATCGACAAGCGCCCGCCCGAAGGCATGGCGTCGCGCGCGTTCACGACCAGATTGAGGAGAGCTTGTTGGATCTGTCCCGGATCCACGGAGACGGCCATCAATTTCGGATCGAGGTCGAACTTGATTTCGATGTCTTCTCCGATGGTGCGCCGCAACCAATCTTGCATCTCGGAAACAACATCATTGAGATTCACGACGACGGATGCAGAACTTGCCGTCGGCTAAACGCGAGCAAGTGTCGCACCATGTCGGCCGCGCGTTCGGATGCGGTCAAAATAGAGGCAATGGTCCTTCGGGCGGGATTGTCCTCCTGGATGTCCTCGAGCGCGAGTTCGGCGCTGGTCATGATGACGGCCAACGAATTATTGAAATCGTGGGCGATGCCGCCGGCCAGTTTTCCGACCGCTTCCATTTTCTGCGACTCCCTCAACTGCTCGGTCATCCGAGCCGTCTCTTTCTCGGCTTGTTTCACGTCGGTGATGTCTTGGATGATCGCGACGAGATAGGCGTCGTTTTCACCGCGCGGACCCACGACTGTGATGTCCACGGTTCCCCAGACTTCGTTACCCGACCGGGATAGGAAGCGCTGCTCGAAATGGATATGGTTTTCTCCGCCGCGAAGCCGCTCCAGCGTTTCGCCGACGAAATCGTCGTTCTCCGGGTGCGAGAAAGAGGCCAGTTCCGGGGAGGTCAATTCCAGGGGGTCGACGTCAAAGATGTCGGATAGCTTGGCATTCGCCCGTAGAAACCTTCCATCTTCGTCCAGCAGGGCCATGCCAACGCCGGCGTCTTCAAAGGCGGCTCGAAACAAACGATCGGCCTCGCTTTCGGCCTCGCGGGCCGCCGCCACGCTGGTCGTCCAGTAAGAATCCTGTTGTTGTCTCGTCTGGATCAGCAGGAAAGCAATGTAAACGCCGTCGAGAAACGCTATGGAGTAGGTTTCGGGTATGCCGTACGCCAAAGCGGCAATGCCGCCGGGAACCATCATGCCGAGCATACAGGCGACCCCGAGTTGGCGGTCGGGGGCCAAGGACACCGCTCCTCCTCCCGCAAACGACGCCGTGCACAGCAGCACCAACATCGACGGCCACTCCTTGCCATAGAACGTCACGGTCGTCGCGCAAAAAAGGCCCCACGCGAGAAACTGTACGAACAGCAACCCGCGGAAGGGTTTACTCCACTGGTGCAGCGTTTCCGCTAACGACTCGGCAAGACAGCGCGAGGCGACGAGGCGAACCACGCCCAATACGAGCATCAGAATTCCGGTGGAGACAATGACGGCGCGGTGGTCTTCATGGAAAGGTGTCGCCACCGCGATCACCGCGACCACCAAGGCATACACGAGCGCCCGGTACGGCACGACGAGCGAGATCGCGTTGGCCTTGGGTCCGCAAGGCGCTACGCGTCTGCGGAGCAAGATTTGCGAATGATTCGATTCGCATGCGCAATTTCAGGATGACCGTGAACCATGAGAACGCTGTCTCATGGGTACGGCGATACCTTTCGACCGTGAAGCAGCGCCGAGGACCAACCCGCCCAAGCGGTACCGGGGCTTGTTTCGGCCCGAGGGGAGAGGCCTAACCCAGCCGTCGACGGGACCACCGATGCTACTTCCGACCGGTGGTGCTACTTCCGATAGATTAATTATATCCGTCACGGAATCCGCTCGTGATCGGCGACCCGGGATCGAGGGTTTCCCGGCCTGAAAGTTTCTTTTAGCCGCGTTGGCGGCGGTAGGTGTCGCGGTTTTCGGTGGACTCGAAGAAAACGGTTTCTCCGTCGATGATGTCTTTGACGGCGATGCGCTCATCGATGTAGGTTCCCGAAAGCGGATCTTTCACGAGCCGATTAGCCTCGGTTTGGCCGGCGCCTGACGCGGTTTTTTGTCCGGAGGTATCGGAACCTTTCAATGCTCCCATCACGGCACGCGCCACATCCCGAACCAGCCAACGGATCAGGGCCAATGCCGTGACCACGAGGATGAGAATCAGCAGGTTGCGCATGATCGTTCAAAAGGGGTCCGAAAAAAAGGGCGTCGACCTGCGCCGGCACCCTCTTCCGAATCATTGAACCGTTGGAGCCAAAACTTAAGAAGACTTCTTCCGGCGCCGTTTCCTCTTTTTCTTCTTGCTCTTGTCTTCGTACTGTGTTTCGACTGAAGCAGCCAGCCCCGAGAGCATCCCCTGCGCACCCGCGGCGAACTGCCCCTGAGGTTCCAACTCGATGTAGGTCTCGAAGGCTTCGATCGTTCCCTCCGCGGGGACCACTGTCCCGTCGGACTGCGTTTCGGCTTTCCCAACCAGCGCCATGCCGAGCTGATAATACGCGTCGGCGAACTGCGCGTTGGATTCAGTCGCCTTGGTAAACGCCTGAATGGCGCCATCGGTGTTGCCCGTGTTGACCATCACGGCGCCCAGATTGAAGAAGTACTTGGCGGCCTTTTCGGGGTCGAGCATGGCCGCCTCGGCCAGCTTCATCTGACCTTCTTCGATCTGCCCGGCGCGTACCATCACCAATCCGACATTGTTGTGGTAGGCCGCGTTGGTGGCATCGATTTCGATCGCCTTTTCATAGGAGGAGACGGCGTCGCCATAAAGCTTGGACCGCTCGGCTCCCGTTTTGCTCACAGCCAGCTTGGATTGCGCTTCGCCTAGGTTGGCCCAAATGACGTGTTGGCCCGGCTCCAACTCGGAAGCCTTCACAAGACCTTGCACGGCGGCGGGATAATTCTTCATCTTGAGCGCCACCATGCCGTCATTGAAGGTCTCGTTCAACTCTTTGTTCTTGCTGATCGCCTGCTGACGTTTTCGTATGGCCTGTTCGTAGCGCTTTCTCTCTTCGGCGGTCATGCTGGCGATGTCGGTTTGCGTGGGTCCCGTTTTCTGGCGCGCGGCCAGCTTCTGCAGGTCAAACACGATTTCGACGGGATCGGAGAGGCTGACGCGCACGTTGCCTACGCGGTCAACAACTTGCCCCTCCACTTCGCAATTCACGTTGTAGTTGCCCAGAGGCAACCCAGCGTGGAAAAAATCTCCCTTCTTGCGGGTTTTGACCTTGTAGTTTCCTCGTACCTCTTGGCGCTCGATCTTGATCATGGCGCCTTGAAGAGGCTGTCCGTCCTTTCCGATGACCTTTCCGCGAATGCTGCCGGTCTGACCGTAAGCCAAACTCGTGCACGCCAGGGCGGCGGTGACGAGAAACAGCGATCTCAATGATTTCGTTTGCATGCGTTAACTCCTTCGAGCTTGCGACGGCTCCACATCGTCAAGGATACACTATCATCAAGCGCGAAAACCAGTGTGAGTAGGCCAAGCCGTCCCAAAAAAGACTTCTTTCCGCACCCTATGGGATCACCCGGACGAGGGCGGGTCCATGACCTGGAAGACGGCGCTCGACGACGCTCGGTTTCGGTCTCCATTTTCCGCCGTCTGATACAGTGAACACGGCAAAGCCGCAACATTGCGTTCCCGCGGTTTCGCGGAAGGTAACAACCGATGGCGGCGCGGTTTTCGACGCACGCCGAGACACATGATTACGCCCGAACCCTCCTCGCCCGAGCTGACCTGCACTTGCGGCGCGGTCGCACCGCCCGGAGCGCGCTTCTGTCCGATGTGCGCTCGTCCGCTGGTTGAGCACGCCGGCGAGGCGGAAGAACCCGAGCCCCCGTTCGGGTCCGAGTTGGAAGAGCTTGTTTCGTCGGAACCGGAACGACTGCCCATCACGCTCTCGAACCCCGACGTGGTCCGTTCTTGTTATTCGAGCGCCATTCTGGCGGCCCTGCTGGGCAACACCTTGTCTTATCTGTTCTTCGTTTGGTATCCGGCGGCGGGCTTCTTCTCGGTCTACAACTACCGAAGACGTACCGGAGTCTTCGCCGATGTTCGGGAAGGCGCGCGGCTGGGTTTGGTTACGGGAGGCATGATCTTCCTGATCTCGCTGGTGCTGTTCGCCTTCGCGCTGCTGCTGGCGGGAGATACCGCCGGCTTAGCCGAGGCGATGCGGCAACAGGTCGGCCAAATGTCGGTGCCGAGCGAGCTAAAGCAGCAGATGCTCGAGATCTTGCGAGACCCCACCGCGATGGGTGTGCTGCTGGTCATGTCGCTCGGAGTTTCGTTTGTGACGGCCGTTCTTTTCAGCATTCTTGGGGGCGCCCTGGGGGCGAAGATCCTCGAGAAAGAGTAGCCCGCGGGGTCGACCTCACGCGGTCGAATTGACTTCACACTAAGCTACAGTGGTAGATCGTCGACCCGGCGCGGGGCGAAAAGGCTCACGGGGAGCTTTCCATGGACATTCTTGCTCTATTCGGCATCAAGATGGAACAGGCGCCCGCGCCTTCCGACAGCGCGACCGAGACAATTCGCAAGATCAGCGATGCGCTCGACAAGCTTGACCGCGAGCAGGCCAAATACGTCGCCGCGTTCGCCTACATTCTGGGACGGGTGGCCCACGCCGATCTCGACATCAGTCACGAAGAGACTCGCGAGATGGAGCGCCTCGTCGAAGGGATGGGGGGCTTGCTCGAAGAGCAAGCCGTGCTCGTGGTGGAAATCGCCAAGACGCAGAACCAGCTATTCGGCAGCACCGAGAATTTTCTCGTTACGAGGGAATTTCGTCAGGTGGCCTCGCGGGACCAAAGGGTCTCTTTGTTGAATTGCCTGTTCGCGGTCTCTTCGTCGGATCAGTCGATTTCAACCGTCGAAGACAACGAGATTCGCCACGTCGCCAAGGAACTGGGCCTCGACCACAGCGATTTCATCGCGGCCCGGCGCAACTACATCGAGCACTTTGAAGTTCTCAAGAAACCGGCCAAGGGCAAACCGTAGCCGCGGACGACCCAAGGCTCGGCCTCGAGATTCCCGTATGTTGCGACGCGGAAGGACGAATGACTCGCGACGAAATCATCCTCGCGTCGGATAAGTACCTCTTTCCGGCGGTATTTCACTATTTCGAGAAGCCGTTGGTCCTCGACCACGCCAAGGACCAATACGTCTGGGACGCCGACGACAAGCAATACCTGGATTTCTTCGGCGGCATTGTCACGATCAGCGTCGGTCACTGCAACGAGAATGTTGTTCGCGCGGTTCGCGAGCAGGCGGAACGGTTGGTTCATGTCTCGACGCTGTTCCGAACGGAAACGGCGGCGGCGCTGGCGGCCAAGATCGCTTCGGTTACGCCGAAGGGGTTGACGAAATCCTTCTTCACCAGTAGCGGTACCGAGGCCAACGAAACCGCGGTGATGCTGGCCCGCGCCCATACGGGGCATCACGAAATCATTGCGCTGCGGCATAGTTATCACGGGCGCTCGGCGCTGGGGATGTCGCTGACGGGGCACGGAGTTTGGCGCGGCGCGGGGAGCGCGCAGCCGGGGATACTTCACGCCCACAATGCCTATTGCTATCGCTGCCCTCTTGGTCTGACCTACCCTTCCTGTGATGTGAAATGCGCGACCGACGTGGCGGATCTCATCGAAACGGCGACTACCGGAGTGATCGCGGGTTTCCTCGCGGAACCGATGCAGGGTATCGGCGGATGCATCACACCGCCTCGAGAGTACTTCCCCGTCATTCGCGACATCGTGAAGCAACACGGCGGCTTGCTGATTAGCGATGAAGTACAAACCGGGTGGGGTCGCACCGGAAAGCACTGGTTTGGCATCGAACACTACGGGGTCGAGCCAGACATCCTTGTTGGCGCCAAAGGTTTGGCGAACGGGTTGCCGATCGGAGTGACGGTCTCGCGTCCCGAGATTGCCGATTCGGTTCGTTTCTTGACCATGGCGACCTTTGGCGGTAATCCCGTCTCGACGGCGGCGGCCAAGGCCGTGCTTGATTTCATCGAGGAAAAGGACCTGCGGACAAACTGCGCCGAGGTAGGCGCGTACTTGCGCGACGGGCTGCTGGGGCTGCAAGAGGAATTTCCGGTGATCGGCGACGTTCGAGGTATGGGACTGCTTCAGGCGATGGAACTCGTCACGGATCGCGACACGAAAGAACCGGCCGTCGAGCAGGTGGCGCGGCTGCTCGAGGCTTGCCGCGAGCACGGCTTGCTGGTGGGCAAGGGCGGGTTGCGGGGCAACATCATTCGCCTCAGTCCGCCGATGAACATCAGCAAAGCGGACGTGGACGAGTTTCTTAGGTCGATGAAGAGCAGCTTCGCTTCCATCGTTTAGCCGGAAGCCCTAATCCGCCGGACTCGCCGGGCGTTTCTCATACGCCCGGTCCTACTTCTTTCGACCTCGGGGCGGGCGTTCGAAGACCGCCGTTACCGACACATCGGAGTCCATCGTTACCGAACAGACGGGTGATGTACCCGCGCACGCGCCCTCCCAGCGAGCGAACGCCATGTTCCTCTTTGTGGCGGTGGCGGTGAGTTCAACCTGCGCACCTTCTTCGTACTCACTTGCGCAGTCCTTTGTACAGTTGACGGCGCCGTCGGCGCTGGTGACCTTGCCGTTGCCGGTGATCTTGACCGTCAACGTGTGGCTCTGTGTCACGGCATTCACCGTCAGAGTCACCCCGTAGTCGTCGACCAGACCGGCGGCGGTGTGAGTTGCCACGATGCCGATCGGATAAGTGCCGGCTTGGGCGTCAGCCCCCGGAGTTTTCGTCAAGGTCGCCGTTCCCGAAGCGCCGGGCGCCAGGGTCAGCGACGACGGGGAGAATGAATTACCCCAGCCGCTCGGCTCATTGGACGACAGCGAAAAAGCGACCGCGTCGCAAGTCACCGAGCCGTTGTTGACGACCGTGACGTTGTAGGTGGCGCTTGAACCCGGGTCTACCGACTGATTACTCGGAGAAGCCGTCACTGTCGGGGCCGCCTCGACACAGGGATCAGGAAGCGAGTTCACCGTCAGTGTGACCCCATAGTCGCCGATCAGGCCGGCCACGTTGTGAGTGGCTAGGATGCCGATCGGATAAGCACCGGCCGCGGCGTCGGTCCCCGGGGTTTCCGTCAAGGTCGCGGTTCCCGAAGCGCCGGGCGCGAGAGTCAACGAGGACGGGGAGAAGGAATTCCCCCATCCGGCCGGCTCGTTGGACGACAGCGAGAAAGCAACCTCGCCGCAGGTCGCCGAGTCATTGTTGACGACGGTGACGCTGTAGGCGGCGCCGGAACCCGGATCGACGGATTGATTGCTCGGCGACGCGGTTACCGTTGGGGCTGCCTCGACGCAAGGGTCGGGGAGTGAGTTCACCGTCAGCGTGACCCCGTGGTCGCCGATTAGGCCGGCGGCGGTGTGCGTAGCGAGGACGCCGATCGGATAAGTGCCGGCTTCGGCGTCGGTCCCTGGAGTTTCCGTCAAGGTCGCGGTTCCCGAAGCGCCGGGCGCGAGAGTCAGCGAGGACGGGGAGAACGAATTACCCCATCCGGCCGGCTCATTGGACGACAGCGAGAAAGCAACCTCGCCGCAGGTCGCCGAGTCATTGTTGACGACCGTGACGCTGTAGGCGGCGCCGGCACCGGGGTCGACCGACTGATTGCTCGGCGAAGCGGTCACTGTTGGGGCCGCCTCGACACAGGGATCAGGGAGCGAGTTTACCGTCAGGGTGACGCCGTGGTCGCCGATTACGCCGGCGGCGGTATGAGTCGCCACGATGCCGATCGGATAAGTGCCGGCTTCGGCGTCGGTCCCTGGAGTTTCGGTCAAGGTCGCGGTTCCCGAAGCGCCGGGCGCGAGAGTCAGCGAGGACGGGGAGAACGAATTCCCCCATCCGGCCGGCTCATTGGACGACAGCGAGAAAGCAACCTCGCCGCAGGTCGCCGAGTCGTTGTTGACGACGGTGACGCTGTAGGCGGCGCCGGCACCCGGATCAACGGATTGATTGCTCGGCGAAGCGGTCACTATTGGGGCCGCCTCGACACAGGGGTCGGGAACCACGGTCACCGTGGCACTGACGTTGTCGGTGTGGCTCATCGGAGTCGCGGCGGTCTCATGGGTCGCGGTGACGTCAACGGAGTACGTACCGGGTTCCGAGCCAATGTCGACCGTTTCAGTGAGGATCACCGTGGCCGCGGCCCCCGGGGCGAGCGTAAGCACGGAGGTTGAAAATGCGCTGACCCAACCGGCCGGTTCGAGCGAGCTGAGACTCAAGGAGGCCGGCGAGCAACCGCTCGAGTCGTTGTTCGTGATCGAGACCGAGTAGTCCACGCTGTTGCCGGCATCAACGGAAGGGTTCGAGGGCGTGGCCGAAACAGCGGGATCGGCTTCATTGCACGGTTCCGGTCCGAAGTCCACGGTGACGGTCAAAGCCGACGAACTCCCGGTGCCGACCGCGATGGATAAATTCGTATAGGCATCCACGGTCGTGCTTCCGGAGGGCACGGCCGGGTCTGAAAACGAAGAGGTGGACGGTGTCCCGTCGAGCAGGTGACTCTTTACACCCGTGAATGAATCTTCGTAGTGCAACATCGCACCGCTGTAGACCTGCGATCCGAAATTCGAATCGTAGGACCCGATCGGTTGGCGATATTCCACCCACACGGAGTCACTGTTACCCGAGCCTCGCTTGATCTTGAGGGCCTTGGTGCCCGAGCCGCTTACCTCGGTCGGGGCTATGTTGAACTGCCCGGTGGAGGTGACGTCGGCCACGGCCGAGCCGCTCAACCACCCCATCCTGGCTTTGTGCGAGGCGGCGTAGTGCCCAATAACCCAGGCTCCCAAGCACGAGAACTTGTCTCCGTAGGTGCTAATGGTTCCCGAAGTTCCGAAAGCGCCCAGAGTTTCCCTCGACCCGTCGGCGGCATAAAAACGCCGGGACGCCGCGTGGCTCAGCCCCAGGCTGTGTCCGGCTTCGTGACAGGTCAGCTGCAATGCCTGCGTCGAGCTGCCCATGTAATTCGAGAGTTGGTGCGCGTAGGAGACGAGCTTATTCGTATCGGGAACGGACATGCCGCAGCCCAGCGACGCCAAGCCCGCATAGCGGCAACCGCTCGACGGTTTCGGAAAGACGATGACGACTCGCTCGTATTGCGAGTAGTCGATATCAGGATCGGCCAGCTCGATCGCCTTCGCGCGCAACAAGGACGACTCGTCGTTGCCGCTTGCGCAGGAGTATTCGCGATCAAGCTCGTACCATCCTCCGTCGAGTGGGTAGACGTCTCCCGTCGCCCAGGTCTGGTTATACGATGCATCTTTCCAATAGCCGTCCAACGAGTTGCTTTGCCCGAAGAACGTATCGACGACCTTCTGCCGCGATAGGCTGGGCGTGACACCCGGGAAGGTTGCTCGGATCACGGCGATGCGCTGGTCTCCCAACGCACTACAAGTGCCCGCGGCCTCCGCTGAGTTCTCCGCCGACGCGGCGCTGATGCTCTCTTCGAAGGCGGCCGACGTACTGGGTTCGACCGCCACGTCGTCACCGATGCGAACGCCCTCGACGCGCAGAAAGATTCCACTCCGCAACCCGGCCGGTTCACGCTCGGCGAAGTGCAGGGCGATCCGCCGCGAGCCCTTTTGCAGCGCGATTTCCACTTCACTTTGCCGTAGCTGCTCGTCGTCAATGATGGTGTAGTCCAGGATGCCTTCCCAACTTCCCCTTACCTCAAGTTCCCCCGCCGCCGCTGGAAACGCTTTATGGAGTCTTTCCAACACATCGGCGGGCAACGCGGCCGCGAGCGCTCCGTCGGGATCGGTTCGAACGAGCTCGGCCAGAGCTTGGCTGCGTCGAACCAGCAGCGCCGCCGCTTGCTGTTGTATTGCCGGAGATCGCGCGGCGGAAACTCCGGCGGGCAAGCGGTTTTGCAATCGCAGCAGCGCGTTGTTCCATTGACGTAAGTCATCGACCGTGACAGTTTGCGGCGCGCCCATTAAGGGCGTCGCAGCCGTCATCAGTAAGACAGCGCTCAACAAGACCGCCGACAACCGAAAATGGGAAACCGTCGTTGCGTACATCCAAAGCCTCCAGCCCGCCTGAGTGAGCGGCTTTGGACTCCTTATCGGTCCGGTCCCGTGATTCTTCGAATTGAAATGAAGACGTGGCGAGTCAGCGTGTGCCGGGCCGCCTCCGTGGGGGAAAATAGAAGCGGCTCGCGCCGGCCCGCCCATGGCCCTCATCTCTTACCGCAAGAAACGTCGCTTTGAGCAGACACCCGAACCCGCCGGCGGCGAGGGGAAGATGTCGCCGGGGTCGGGAGCCGGTCCTGTCTTTGTTGTGCAGCGGCATGCCGCGCGCCGCCTGCACTACGACTTGCGCTTGGAAGTGGATGGTGTCCTCAAGTCGTGGGCGGTTCCGAAGGGGCCTTCGCTGAATCCCGACGACAAGCGGCTGGCTGTTCAGACCGAAGACCATCCACTCGAATACGAGAACTTCGAAGGCGTCATTCCAGAAGGCAACTACGGCGCGGGAACCGTCCAGATCTGGGACCAGGGAACTTACGAGAGCGTCGGGGAGGCGCGGGAACAACTCGACCAAGGAGAGCTGAAGTTCACTTTGCGAGGAAGAAGACTGCGGGGCAGCTTCGTGCTTGTCAAGACGAAGCCCTCGGCAACGGCTCCGAAACCGAAGCAACCCGATTGGCTGCTCATCAAGCACCGTGACGCGGCCGCCGACGCCGGCTGGGACGTGGACGATCACGTGGAGTCAGCCGTCAGCGGGAGGACGTTGGCCGAAATTCACGACGACGTACCGCCTTTGGCGCACGGCTTCGCGTCGCCCGCCGCCGCCTTGGAGGGCGCGGTTGAGTTGCCGTCTCCACGGCCCACACGTCTCGAACCCATGCTGGCGGTGATTGTGGACAAGCCCTTCGCGGCGCCGGATTGGATCTTCGAGTTGAAGTGGGACGGCATCCGCGCGCTAGCGGATATTCGCGGGGACGAAGCGAGGCTCTTTTCTCGCGCTGGCCGCGACGTCAGCTCCCACTACCCGGAGTTGGCGATTCTTCCCGAGCGTCTCCGCGCCGACGAAGCCCTACTCGATGGAGAGATCGTCGTTCTCGATGAAGGCGGGCGAGCCGACTTCGGACGACTGCAGTCCCGCATGAACGTAGCGAAGCCTTCCGCCGGCGACATCGGCGGCGCGCCGGTCGTGTACTACGTCTTTGACATCCTCGAAGTCGACGGCTACGACCTGCGATCGGTCGCCCTGATCGAACGCAAGAAGTTTCTCAAGGAGTTGCTTGACGCCGAAGGACCGATTCGGTATTCCGATCACGTCCCGGAAAAGGGTCCTGAGTTATTCGCGTTGGCGGCGGAGAAGGGCGTCGAGGGAGTAGTTGGGAAACAGATCGACAGCCCTTACGTGTCGGGCCGGGATGCCAACTGGGTCAAGATCAAAGTCGTACGCGAGGTCGATGCCGCGGTGTGCGGATTCACCGAACCGGGCGGTGGCCGCGAGCATTTCGGAGCGTTGCTGCTGGGCCTCTATAACGGAAGCGAATTTGAGTTCATCGGCGGTGTCGGCAGCGGTTTTGACGCCTCGGCCGGAAAGCGAATCAGCGAGATGCTCGCCGAGCGAGCCGGCACGACCTGCCCATTCGTGGAAGTCCCGAAGATCAAACAGGTCGCGACGTGGGTGGAGCCGGAGTTGGTGGCGCGGGTCAAGTTCCACGAATGGACTCGCGAGGCCAGACTGCGTCAGCCGGTGTTCTTGGGTCTGCGCGACGACATCGATGTTCGAGAATGTCGCCGGGAAACCAAGGCCCCGGTTGTAAAGAGCGTGTCGAGAGGTGCTTCAGTCGTCACCTCGCCGGCCGAACTCGAGAACGAGCTGCGCCGGGGGAAAAAGGAAACCGTCAGCGTGGAACTCGACGGAAAACGCTTTCGGCTGACGCATCTCGACAAGGTGTATTTCCCCGGTCCCGGCTACACGAAGCGTCAAGTCTTGGCGTACTATTTCGGGGCGGCTCCGTTTCTGCTGCCCTTTCTCAAGGACCGCCCGCTTGTGCTGCACCGCTATCCGAATGGAAGCGAAGGCGAATCTTTCTACCAGAAAGACGCCGGGGCCGAGAAGCCGGCCTGGATGCGCACTGTACCGATCCTTTCCGAGGAACGAGCGAAAGACATTCATTACTACGTGGTCGATGACCTCGCTTCGTTGTTGTTTCTGACGAATCTGGGATGCATCGAACACCACCCTTGGTCGAGCCCGGCGGGAAGGCTCGAACAACCCGACTATTTCTTCTTCGATCTGGACCCCGTCGAGGGGACGCCCTTTTCGACTGTGGTCGAGGTGGCGCGGGAAATCCTGAAAACGCTCGACCGTCTCGAAATGACGGCCTACCTCAAGACCTCTGGCGCCACGGGCTTCCATCTCTATTTGCCGCTCGACCCCGTTTACACCTACGAACAGACGAGGACCTTCGCCGAAATCGTCGCACGCGTCATCGCCTCGCGCATGGCCGACCGCGTCACGCTGGAACGCAAGGTTGATCAACGAGGCGCGGGCAAGGTGTACATCGACTATTCGCAGAATGCCATGGGACGTCCGCTGGCATCGGTCTACAGCGTACGCCCGTTTCCCGAGGCGACCGTGTCCGCTCCCGTGAAGGCCAGCGAACTGCGCAAGAATCTCACTCCCGCTCGTTTCACGATCAAGACCATGCCCGCGCGGTTCAAGAAGGAAGGCGATTTGTGGAAGGGGTTTTTCGAGTCGCGGCAACCGATGGAAGCCGCCTTGGAGAAACTGCGGCGAGAGATGCGGCAAGGTTGAGGATTTTTTGCGCCCGCGCCAAGGCTGTTCTACGCCGAAGGGGCCACTTCGAAGAGTCGATCAAAGCGTTCCGGAATCGGCGTCGACCGCAGCTTGCCGTCTTCGCCACGCGCTGAGAAAGCGCAGGTCACGCTGCCGCGCGCGACTTCTTCACCGTCGGAACCGCGCTTGAACGAGTATTCAAAAACGATCGACGAACGCCCCTTCTTGGCGATCCGAAGGTGGACGTCGAGCTCGTCGCCGAACACCGCTGGCCGGACGAAATCGCAGGTCGCCGAAACGCGCGGGCACGTCACGCCTTCAGCCGAGGAATCCTCAAGCTTGTGCAATCCCACCGAGCGATAAAACTCTGTCTCCGCCTCGTCCATGTAGCGGAAGTAATTCGTGTAGTGAATGATGCCGGCAAGGTCGGTGTCTTGCCAGTGCACCAAGCGCCGGTAATGAAATTCGTAGGCCATGGGATAACAAAGTTTCGCGCATCGCCGCCACGAACGCAAAGGACGTCGCGGCATACGTTACCCAAGATAAACGAGGAAGTTCGAGCTCCGCCTCACTCCCCCCCCAAATACAAGAACCGCGCGATAAAGAGCGCCGTCAACAAATACACCAGCCACCCAATCGACCGCCCCTCCCCACGAAAAACCTTCAGCGCCGTGAAGCTCACAAAACCGATCGCCAGCCCGTTGGCGATGCTGTAGCTGAGCGGAATCATCACAATCGTCAAGAACGCCGGGACCGCGATCACCATGTCGTCCCAATTAATTTCGCGCACCGTCGCCATCATCAAGCACCCCACCAAGATCAGTGCCGGCGCGGTGGCGGTGCTTGGAATCACGCCAACCCAGGGAGCCACGAACAACGACACGACGAACAGCAAACCTGTCACCGTCGACGACAGTCCCGAGCGGCCGCCCGCCGCGACGCCCGCCGCGCTCTCGATATAGCTCACCACCGTCGAGGTTCCGCACACAGCCCCAATCGTCGTCGCCGCGCCGTCGGCAAGCAAGATGCGTCGGATGCGAGGAATCCCGCCCTCTTTCGGAAACAGCCGCGCCCGATTGCCGACCGCCACAAGCGTCCCGATGTTGTCAAACAGATCGACGAACCAAAACACGAACACGATTTCGAGCAGCCCCAAACTCATTGCGGCGCCAATATCCAACTCACCCCATGCCGCGCCCAACTCGGCAAGGCTCGCCGAACTTTGCTGATGGACGCGCCCGAACAAGGCCGCCAAGCCGGTCGTCGCGACAATTCCGATGATGATCGCCGCCCTCACGCGCCAAGCCAGCAAACCGGCCGTCAGCAGCAAGCCGAACATCCCGAGCAGAGTATCCGGGCTCGAAAGATTACCCATTGTCACCAGCGTGGCCGGGTTGGCCGTAACCAGGCCGATGTTTCTGAGTCCGATCAGCGCCAGAAAAAGTCCAATCCCGCCCCCCACCGCGGCGTAGAGGTCCCTCGGAATCGCCGCCACAATCGCCTGTTGCACCCCGACCACCGTCAGCGCCAAAAAGATCAGCCCCGACAGGAACACCGCGCCTAACGCGGTCTGCCAAGGGACGCCCATGCCGATCACAACGGTATAGGTGAAATACGTGTTGATCCCCATGCCCGGAGCGAGGGCGATGGGGTAGCGCGCGTAAACACCCATCAAGATGCTGCCCACCGCCGCCGCCAAGCAGGTCGCCGCCGCCACCGCCGCCGGGGGCATGCCGGCTTCCCGCAAGACGGCCGGGTTGACGAAGATGATGTACGACATCGTCAGAAACGTCGTCACCCCCGCCAGGATTTCCGTACGAAAGCCGGTCCCCAGCTTGTCGAATTCAAAGTAGCGCGCGATGGCTTGCTTCATGGATTGAGGCGGGGTTGCCGGGGCTCCAGCCAACGGCCGTCGAGGTCATTGGCGTCGATGCCGCATGATCTTCTCGATTTCGTCAGCCTCTTTCGGCAGTGCCTCAGTCAACACTTCCGCGCCGTCCTCGGTTACCAACACCATATCTTCGATGCGAATGCCCAGCCCTTCGTCGGGCAGGTAAAGGCCCGGCTCAATCGTAATCACCATGCCCGCTTCGAGCGTTGTTTTCGCATCGGCGGGATCATGCACCGCCAGCCCCACATGGTGCCCGAGTCCGTGAGCGAAATATCGACTCAGCTCAGTCTCGCCCTCCCAACTCTGTTTGTCGAAATATTGCTTGGCGACCCGGTGCAGGCTCGTTTTTCCGTCGCCCGCCAATCGCATGCCCGGTCTGACCGCCTCGATGGCGGCGCGCTGCGCGCCTAGCACGATGTCGTAGAGCTTGCGCTGCCGATCGCTGAAGCGCCCGCTAACCGGCACCGTACGCGTGACGTCGGCCGCGTAATGGGCGTATTCCCCGCCGACGTCGCTCAGCACCAAATCACCGTCATTGAGCCGCCCCGCGAGTTTGTCGTAATGGAGGACGGTCGTGTTTCCGCCGGCACCGACAATGGGCGTGTAGGCGGGACGTTGGCACCCGAGGGACATCATCGTCGCGATCATGCGGCCGGCGATGGCAACTTCCGACATGTCGGGACGGATGTCATGCCAGGCGGCGCGGTGCGCGGCGATGGTCGCTTCGGTCGCTTTGCGGATATAGTTGAGTTCTCCGGCGGATTTCACCGCCCGCATCAGGGCGAGAGTCTTGCTGACATCGACCGGCTCGAAACCCGGCAGCAGTTGTCTAAGGCGATCGCGGCGATCCGGAAGCGGCTGCTCGGCATAGCCGTGCCGCGACGGCAAAACGCTGTACACCCGCCGATAGCGCGGCATCTGCTTGCCGAGCACTTTCGATAAACCGTCGACATCACGCAGAACCTCGAAGCCCGTCGCCGATCGCGCGCCGAGATCGTCGAACCCCAATCTTGCCCCCGTCCATTGCTCTCGATGAGTGTTTCGTTTCGGAAGAAACAGCATCTCGCGGTACGCGCGACCGTTCCTTTTCGGCAATAGCAGCAGCGTTGCTCCCGGCTCGTTCCATCCCGTCAGGTAATAGAAATCATTCTGCTGGCGAAAGGCGGAACGGCTCGACTGTGCTTCGGTCTCGCGAAATCCGAAAACCACGATCGGACCGTCGGAATGCTTTCCCGCCAAACTCTCCCGCCGAGCACGGTAGACTTCGCGCGGTTCGATATTCGAAGCGGCCGGCAAGACCGCCGCGATCAGGCACAGCAGGCCGATTCGTGTCCAACCCATGCCGATGTTTGGCATCGTGAAGCAACGATCAATTCGCGTGGGCACGCACTAAAAAGCGTCCGGGCAAAGTGCCCGTCCGGGCCGGCCTCGCGGCGAGCCTACTAGTATAGGCACGCCCGCAAGTATCCTTAGCCGATTACTCTTGGGAGCCGGAGGCGGCTTCGTTGGGTTGCCAGAGTACCTCTTCGGCTTGGAGTTTGAGGCAGGCCCAGCGGCTCCATACGAACAAGGCGTCGCTGAGACGGTTTAGGTAGCGTAACGAGGTGTCGGGAACCTTTTCGACGCGGCCTAGGGCTACGAGAATTCTCTCGGCGCGGCGGCAAACGGTGCGGCAGACGTGCAATTCGGCGTTGAGGCGGCAGCCGCCGGGTAAGACGAACGAGGGCAGGGAAGACAGTTCGACATTGGCGCGATCGATCTCGCGCTCGAGCTGCTCGATGTCGGCCTCGGCGATTTGCGGCTGTTGCGGGCGTACTTGGTCGGGTTCGGTGGCGAGGATGGAGCCGAGGTTAAAAAGCTCGTGCTGGACTCGGAGCAAGATTCGCGATAGGGCCGCGAGGGATTTGCAATCGACCGCTGCTTCGTCGGTTGAGACGCGGGCGATGCCGATGAAAGAGTTCAGCTCATCGATAGTCCCGTAGGCTTCGATGCGGAGATTGTCTTTGGGGACGGTCGTGCCGCCGACGAGGCTGGTTTCGCCCCGGTCGCCGCGCTTGGTGTAGATGCGGCCAAGGTTGAGGTCGGGGTCTTTGTAGGCGGGGTCGGACATGTTGGATAGCGGCCGAGCAGGCCCTCCCTGGGCTTGCGCTCCAGGCCAATCGTAACCCGGAATCTCGCTCGACAAGACAGCCCAAGCTTCGCTCACCCTCTACGCCAGCAGCGGTTTCACAAGATTTCCGTGGACGTCGGTCAGTCGGAAATGGCGGCCTTGGAACTTAAAGGTCAACTTCTTGTGGTCAACCCCAAGACAATGCAAAATAGTCGCTTGCAGATCATGGATGTGGACCGGGTCTTTCACGATGTTGTAGGAGAAATCGTCGGTCTGGCCGTGCACGACGCCTCCCTTGATGCCGCCGCCGGCCATCCAAACGCTGTACGCGCGCGGGTGATGATCACGGCCGTAGTCCTCTTCGGTCAGGCGGCCTTGGCAATAAACAGTGCGGCCGAACTCTCCGCCCCAAATGACCAGCGTCTCGTCGAGCATGTCGCGGTCTTTGAGGTCTTGTAGTAGCGCGGCCGAGGCCTGGTCGGTCTCCCTGGCCTGCTCGGGCAGAAGCGTCGGAAGCTTGCCGTGCTGATCCCAACCGCGGTGAAAGAGTTGGATGAAACGAACGCCGCGCTCGGCGAGGCGACGAGCGAGCAGGCAGTTCGCGGCGAAGGTCCCCGGTCTCTTCGAATCATCTCCGTAGAGCTTGAAGATGCGCGAGGGCTCGGTGGAGAGATCCGTCAAATCGGGCACCGAACTTTGCATCCGAAACGCCATCTCGTATTGCGAGATACGGGTCGCGATTTCGGGATCGCCGAATTCATCGAGCTTCATTTGATTCAGCTTGGCGAGCGCGTCCAAGTAGGAACGGCGGCTCTTCCTGCTGAATCCCTTGGGGTCGGATAGATACAGCACCGGGTCGCCGATCGACCGGAACTTGACGCCCTGATACTCGGTCGGTAGAAAGCCGCTGCCCCACAGACGGTCGTAAAGCGGCTGTCCGCCGCCGCCCTGGGTCACCATGACGACGAACGCCGGCAAATCGCTGCTCTCGCTCCCGAGCCCGTAAGACAGCCAGGCGCCGATACTCGGACGGCCCGCGATCTGGGCGCCGGTCTGAATGAAGGTGACCGCCGGGTCGTGATTGATCGCCTCGGTTTTCATCGAGCGAATGATCGCGATGTCATCGACAACTTTCGCGGTCTCCGGCAATACTTCACTCAGCCAGGCTCCCGATTGCCCGTGCTGCTTGAATTTGAAGATCGAGTTGACCATGGGGAAACTCTCCTGGGTGGAGGTCATGGTCGTGAGCCGTTGGCCCTTACGAACCGATTCGGGCAAGTTCTCGCCGCGCAATTTCACCAGGCCCGGCTTGTAGTCAAACAGATCCAGCTGCGAGGGACCGCCGGACTGAAACAGCCAAATGACGCGCTTGGCCTTGGGCGCGAAATGCGGCAGCTCGGGCAGGCCGGGATAGGTCCGATCGGAAGCTTCGCCTTTTGGGGCGGCATCAAGATCATTCGCTAACAGCGACCCCAAGGCGGCCGTGCCGATGCCGGCGGCCGAGCAGCCGAAAAAATGCCGGCGGGTCAAGTGTTGCGTGCGTTCCAATCGAGGGTCCATGGTAAACTCCGTTGTCCGTCAAGCGGGCTTGTCAAGCTTTCAAGCGACGCGGCCGGACTATTCCTTGGTGATTGTCTCGTCTAAATTCAAAATCAAGCTGGCGACGCTGCTGTAAGAAGCCAACTCCAGCGCATTGAGCGATTCATCCAGCTCTGACTCGCCCTCGCTGAGCAACTGCTCGGCGGCTTCCGGGTCGGTCTGAAAATCATCGAAGAAGCTGCGGTAGGCCTGCTGCAAGACGCTGGTTTCTTGCGACCGCGGCGGGCGCGCCGTGGCCAGCGTGAATCCGTAAGCGATGCGTTCGGCGGGCGTCTCGCCGCCCTCGTTCATCATGCGCTCGCCGAGCTTACGAGAGGCTTCGACATAGGTCACGTCGTTCATTAAATTCAAGGCCTGTAGCGGCGTATTGGTGCGTACTTCCCTCACCTCGCAGGTCTCGCGGTTGGCCGAGTCGAAGGTGACCATCGACGGGGGCGCGACGGTCCGGCGCCAAAACGTATAAAGGCTGCGGCGGTAGAGGTCGTCGCCGTCGTCGCGGATATAGCCGTTGTCGGCGAATGTTAGTTCCGCCCAAAGCCCTTCGGGTTGGTAGGGCTTCACCGACGGTCCGCCGAGCTCTTCGTTCAACAAACCCGAGATCGCCAAGGCCTGGTCGCGGATGGTTTCCGCCGGTAAGCGGAAGCGCGGGCCGCGGGCATACAAACGATTTTCGGGGTCCCGCTCGATGAGCTCCGGCGTCGTCTTGGAGGACTGCCGATAGGTCGCGCTCGTGACGATCGTCTTGACGATCTGCTTGACGTCCCAGCCGTTTTCCATGAAGTCCACCGCCAGCCAATCGAGGACGTCTTGGTGGGTCGGTTTCTCGCCCTGCGAGCCGAAGTTTTCCGTCGTCTTCACCAGGCCGACGCCGAAAAACATCTGCCACAAGCGATTGACCGTAACACGCGCCGTCAAGGGGTTGGAACGGTCGACCAGCCAACGCGCCAGCCCCAGTCTGTTTCTCGGCCATTCCGGTTTGAAGGCCGAGAGAATCGACGGCGTGCCGGGATCGACTTTGTCGCCGTGCGCCTCGTAGGAGCCTCTCTTGAGAATGTAGGTTTGGCGAGGCTCTTCGCTATCCATCATGACCATCACGGTCGGGATGCTGTCATGGAAGAGCGTCCGCTCACGCCGGGCGTCTCGCAGTCGGTTCCGCGCGGTGGCGATCTCGGCGGGGGCCGCTCGGTCAAGAAACGCGCTACGCAGCTTGCGCGCTTCGAGTGTCGTGCGCTTCGCGGCCTTCTTGCGCGCAATCTCGGCCACAGTCGCGCGCACGGGTAGGAGTTTGGCCTCCTCGGGCGGCAAGGCGCGGTCGTAGACGCGCACATCGTCGATCAAGCCCTGGAAATTCGGCTCTCCGCCGCCGGCGCCGATGCGGAACGGCTCATCGGACCCAAAGGGAAAGATCAGGTCGTTCCAGTCGATTTCCTTGCCCTGCTCTTCGCCGTTGACATAGAGGTGAACACCTCGCGCCTTGCGTCCGCCGTCGTAGGTCGCGGCGACGTGGTGCCAGCGGTTCATCTCGATCGGCTGGTCGCCGTAGAGCCGTAGGCTGATGTCGGTCCAGCGATTGTTGATGTAGAGAAAGACCTTGCCGTCGCGTAGATAAAGTCCGTGACCGGGTTCCTTGGGGAGCAGTTTGGTCTTGGAGAGAATGGCTCCGTTCGGCGAGGTAGGGTAAATCCAAGCCGAAAAAGTAAAAGGATCGAGGAAGCTGAACTTGAAGCCCGGACCGCCATCGACGTGCGTTTTGCCGTCGAAGCGAGCGGCTTGGCCGAGCGGTCCTTTGTCGAAGGGGAGCGTGCCGCCCTCGCCGTCGCTTTCGTCCTCGTCACCTGCCTTGTCCTCGACAACGAACGGGCGAACCGGCGGCTCCGGGTCTGGGTTGGTCAGCGGGTTGTAGGATACGGGCCGACGGTAAACGCCGGTTTCCTCGCGCAAGCCGCCGTCCAAGGGGAAGTGCAAAATCAGCCCGTCGCCGGGGGTCCAATCGGGGGCGCCGGAGGCTTGCACCCATTTTTCCCAACTTCGTTGCGTCTTGTTGATTTTGCCGTCGAGCTGCTTCCAGGCCTTTTCGGCGGCGGCTTGTTCTTTGTCGAGAACGGCCAGCTTGGTTTCGTCCTCGGGAGTGGGTGCTTTGATCAACGGCTCTTCGTTGCCGAAGTTATAGACCAATCCTCGCTCGGGCAGATGATTGAAGAAGGCGAAGAGTTGATAGAACTCTTTCTGCAAAAGCGGGTCGTATTTGTGGTCGTGGCAGCGCGCGCACCCGACCGTGAGCCCGAGCCAAACCGTGGCTGTCGTCTCGACGCGGTCGGCTACGTACTCGACGCGAAACTCTTCCTCGACCAAACCGCCCTCGGCACTGGTGCGATGGTTGCGGTTGAATCCGGTGGCGATGACCTGGTCACGGCGGGGCTTGGGAAGCAGATCACCCGCGATTTGCTCGATCGTGAATTCGTCGAACGGCTTGTTGTCGTTGAACGCGTCAATGACCCAGTCGCGCCAGCGCCACATGTGGCGATAGCCGTCGCTTTGGTAACCGTTCGTGTCGGCATAGCGCGCGGCGTCGAGCCAGCGAATCGCCATGCGTTCGCCGTAGCGCGGCGAGGCGAGCAAGCGGTCGACGACGTTCTCAAAGGCGTTCGCGGATGTATCGTTGACGAAATCGTCGACCTCGGCCGGTGTCGGCGGAACGCCGGTGATGTCGAGAGAAACACGCCGAATCAAGGCACGTCGATCGGCTTGAGCCGAGGGGTTGAGGCCTCCTTGTTGGAGCCGGGCAAGGATGAATTTGTCGAAGCCCGCTTGCGGCCAAGCGGCGTCGCCGACGGCCGGTTCACTCCCGCGGAGCGGCGGCATAAACGCCCAATGCTTTTCCCATTTCGCGCCTTGCTCGATCCAACCGCGAATGAGAGCGATCTCATCGTCGGAGAGCTTGTCGTGCCCCAGGTAACCCGGCGGCATGCGCATCACTTCGTTGTCGGAAACCAGTCGCTGATAGAGAACGCTGTTTTCGACATCGCCGGGCACGATGGCTTTCCCCCCCGACTTGAGGTCGATGAACGCCCCCTCTTCATTGTCAAAACGCAACGCGGTCTTGCGCTGGACTTTGTCGGGACCGTGGCAAGCGAAGCATTTGTCGGAAAGGATAGGCCGGATGTCGCGGTTAAACGTGACGGGCTCGGCCGGCGCGGAAGCGACGAGAAACCCGGCGGCTGTCGCCGCGATGAGATGAACTTGAATTCGGCTATTGAATCGCTTCATGACGTGTAAGACCTCCCCGCAAGCCCGACAGCCTCTTCACAATTATAGTCCCTGGGCGGGTATGACCGCGGCATTGGAAACGGTCGCGGACACGGTTGCAAACAGCCTGCCGGTCTGCTTAACGCTTCTCGAAAATGTCGAGTGGCAGAATGGCGGTGACGCCCACGTTTGGCATGTCGACGAGTTGGCCGATCCTTAGATCCACGGCAACGGAAGCGATGATATAAGCCTGCTCGCGGGTATAGCCGCGGGTCTCGGAAATGTAGTCGATCATCTCCAGCAAGGCATTCCGCGCGGCCAACGATATGTCCTTTGACAAGTTTTCGAGTTTCGCTACTTTCTCGGAGCCCAGGTACCGCATGTCGGGAGGGACGTCCCCCTTAGCCTTGAAGGGGAAGCCGGTGGTCGCGTAGAAAGTTCGGGACGGAATGTCGAGTAGGGTGGAAGGCCCTTCGTAGTGAGGCCCGCGACCCAGGGTCGGGCCGTCCTTGATCAACTCCGTCGTCAGCGTGACGGTGGCATCCATTTCGAGGGCGGTACCTGAAACCTCGCCATCCCCCTGCGCGAAGTGCAAGTCTCCCACGGCAAGTCCGCAACCAGGCACGTAACAGGGCAGGTAAACCGAAACGCCGGTCTGTAGATACCGGATGTCCAAATTGCCGCCGTGCTCGCGAGGCGGAATCGTGCGCAGACACTCTCCGGCATGACTGCCTCCCTCGCCGCACACTTCCCGAGGAGAAGCATGCGTCATATAGGTGGGCGGCATGACGGCGCCCCCCTCCTCGAGCAGCGCGGCCTCTCGCGCCATCATCTCGGCGTGCTGCTTCGGGCCCGGCAAGACCGTCACGATGCCGGGGAAGCTGCGGTTGGGGATGCGCACGCCCGGGAGGTCGTCCGACACGGCATAGTCGCGGTTGAGTCGCCATACGACGCGGAGCGGCCCCTCGATCTTGTCGCTGACAAAGCCGATCGGCGAAATGAGCGTCCAGGCCCACGGCCCCGGGGCGATGTCGAGGAGTCGGACCTTCAGCACGTCGCCGGGCTCGGCGCCCTGGATGTGCACGGGACCGGTAAGGGAATGAACCGTGCCGAATCCTTCGTCGCCGGATCGGGGATCGGGCGGGGCATCGGGGTCGAGGTCGAAATCAGAGGCGTTCCGGGTGTGGAGGACGATGGTGTCTCCCGGCTTCGCCCGCGCGGCCATTGGAATGGCGGGATGGAGCCGATTGAAGCACGCGGCGTCCTCGTGACAGTTTGCCGAGCGATCGCCCAGCTCGACGATCTCTTGGGTTCGGGCGATGTCGGGACCGCCCGCCAAGAATAGGAAAACCACTCCGACGAGCCACCATAGGATTTTTCGCTTACGGGTCATTGCTGTCTCCATTCGTTTGGCTGTCGGCGTCACCCTAGGCCGAGCGGGCTCGCGAAAACGGGCCGGCTGAATTCTACCTGTCTCGCCGTGTCCCCGTCAGGCGTTCGACCAAATCCGCTAACACCTCGTCGACACGTTGCTCGATTTCTTGCTTGGTTTGATCCTGGATCGGGTGTCGAACAAAGACCGCCTCATAGTCGGCGCGGCCCAGGGCCGCCGCCTGGGCGCGGGCGGCTCCGGCGAAAACATGCGTGGCCACCGCGGCGGTGGGAATCCCGAGATTTTCGAGGTTGATCGAGTCGTGCAAACTGCACGTCGTGCATGATCCTCAATCGGCCAGCGCCTCGATGACGGCTTGCACGCCGGCTTGCCGCAGGCGATTGATCACGTCCTCGGGCGCGGGTTTGGCGAAGGTCGGTTTGGCGTCCCGTACAACGCGTTTGACGCCGTGGTCGTCGATCAGCCGCCGTTCGAGGCGATCGAGGAAGACGCCGCCGCCGGGCTTGCTGATGTCGAGCAGGCCGACGGTTGCTCCGTCGAGGCTCGCAAGTCGCTGGGCGGGCGTTCTGGCGGGCCGCGCGGTTTCATCCAAGGGGCTGACAAGAACTGTCGACATGATTCTCCTTCCTGAGATCACCTTACTCGCGAGCGATCGGGTAGGTCACCATCTGACTGCCCCGAGGACCGGCGGCCCATGAGCCCAACACGGCTGAAAACTTCCCGGCGTCACCGCCGGCAACCATGAGATGAATTGCCTCCGGGCGAGCGAACTTGCGGTAACAAGGCTCGCCGTCGATCACGATTTCTTCGTAGTGGGCCCTTGCCTGGGTCCCTTCGCCGCCGTCGTCGCCTTCGCCTTGGTACAACCGCAACGGTACCCCGGTATGGTCAAACAGAAACCGGCGAACGTCTGTTTTCGACAGACCGTCGCGGGCAATCGTGACCGCGTGCTCGAGGCCGATGATGACGAGCGCCTCGTGGGCGCGGCAGGTTCGCAACGTCCAGATCGTCGCCAAGGTGTGGGAAATAGTGCGCAACACACCCTGCGCGTTGCGGGCGTTGTGATCGCTTACCGAACGCGGTGGTTCGGCGGCAAACATCGTCACCGTGCCGGCATCCCCGTCGAAACCGCGCTCGACATGCAGCGGCTCCCACGGACTGCGTTCTTCGTTTTCGGCGATGCAATAACTGAAGCGGCCCGGGTTGCCCAACGTCGACATGTCGATTTCGCCGGGGCGCGCGCCGCCGAGGTTGGTCAAGATCAACTGCAAGGCGCGTCCCAAACTGCTGTTGGCGTGAGCGGTGTTGCTAAAGACGCCGCGACCGGAGACGAAATCGAGTTCGCGACGAACCGGGCCGTTGACGATCATGAGCGGCGCGGCGATGTGGGTGGTTCCTTGCACTCCGTGGAGGTTGAACCGCTCGTCGCACGCCGCCCGCAGCGCCGTCATCAAGACCGGCATCATCTCCGGCCGGCAGCCCGCCATAACGGCGTTGGCCGCGACCTTTTCGACGGTCGCGAAACCGTAATTGGGCGGAACTTGCGCGATGACGCGGGTCGGAGGGAGACCGGAAGCCTCGATCATTCGCTCGACGCGTCCGAGGGTCGGGGGCACGACCGGTAAGGGATCGGCGAAGCCTTCCGAGACGCAAGCGTCGAACAAGTCGCGATCTCCGCTCACCTCGATGCGGGTTGCCGGCGGGCCGTCTTCGGCGTAGAGATCGAGTGCCGGGGCCGCTTCGCCCGAGGTCGTCTCTTCGCGATGGCGAGAAACACAGCCCGGTTTGCTTGCGGGGACGCCGTCGTAGGGGTCGGCGATTGTCGTGGTCTGCTTATCCAGGAGCGTGGCGAGTTCGCCCGCGCAATCGTTGAAGGCCGCTTTCTCGAATCCCGTGTGGTGTCGAATAATTCGACTGTCGCTGTCTAACAGAAAAAGGGTCGGAACCGCGAGTGGGTCGTAGAGACGCGAGACGGAGAGATCGGCGTCGAGCAGGATAGGAAAATGGATACCCAACCGCGAGACAACTTCGCGTGTGACGTCGGCGGGGTCTTGCGAGATGCCGACGACGGCCGCGCTGTCGCCCAGCCAATCAGCGAGTCTTTTCAGGTACGGAACCGAGAGACGGCAGGATGGGCAGTCGGTTTCGAAGAAGAATAGGACCACAGGTCGGTCGGCGGTTTCGTTGGTTAGGTTCCACGTCGCGCCGTCCAGGCTGGACAGCGAGAAGGGAGGAGCCTGGGTTTGTTGAGCCGGCATCGCGCACCCGGGTAAACCGGTTGGGTGTGATTATATCGCAGCCGAACCAGGCGTCGACGGTGCGTGAAGTTTATCGAGCGAAGTAGAGCTCGATAGCGCGGTCGATGTTTTCTTTGTCCAATCGGGGGGCGCGGTCTTCGTAGTCGGCGATGTTCTTGGAAATCGCGACGATATCGCGCGGATAGCAAGCGCGCAGGACGGCGGTGCGGCTGTTCACCTTGCAACGCTCTTGCGCATAGGTGGAGGCTTCTTGGGTATAAGGCACGCCCTCGTTTTCGCAAACCATCTTCAAGATGCCGTCGAAGATTTCCGGGGAAACGACGTCGATCTTGATCTTGTTTTGAATACGGCGCAGGAAGGCCTCGTCGGCGAGCTGCCGGGGGTCGAGGTTGGTGGAAAACACGACCAACGTTTCGAAGGGCACCGGGAAGGTGACACCGGTGCGCAGCGACAGAAAGTCGAGACGGCGATCGAGAGGCACGACCCAGCGGTTGAGCAGGTCGCGCGGGTTCATCATCTGACGACCGAAGTCATCGATGATGAACATACCGTTATTGGCCTTCATCTGCAGCGGGGCTGTGTAGTAGCCGAGCGTCTCTTCAAAGCGCAGCTCGAGCATTTCCTTGACCATTTCGCCACCGACGGCGATGCAGGGACGATTGCAGCGAATCCAGCGACGATCGGCTTTTTCCTCGGGCTCAAGCGGCTTATGGACGACGGTATCGAAGATGTTGATGATTTGGCCCTGGACTTCGATCGCGTAGGGCACATAGACCGAGTCGGTGTAGACGCGCACCAAACGCTCGGCGATGCTCGTTTTGCCGTTTCCTGTCGGGCCGTAGAGAAAGATCTGCGAGCTGGAGACGATGGCCGGACCCAGTTGGTCCAGCATCGAATCTTCCAACACGAGATCGTGGAAGACCTCACGTAGTTGTTCGCGGCCGACTTTCGGGCGCTTGGTCTGTTGCCGAACGGCTTGCTGATAGGCGGTTAACGAAACCGGCACCGCGCCGACGTACTGGCTGATCGAGTAGCGGTCTTGGGCGAGTTTTCGGCCGGCTTGGGAGAGGCTCAGCTCATAGTCGTTGCCGACCATGCCTTTGACTTCTACGTATTTCTCCTTGCGGAGATGCTGGAAAACAGCCCCGCACAGAGCGACGCTGATCTTCATCAGATCCGAAAGACGATTCAAATTCGTCTGTCCCTCGAGCATGGTCGCTTTGAGCATCAAATCGACCAGAATGTTGGGGTTCACCCCGAGTTCTTCGAGGGCCTTCGGCGCCTCCGGAAAAAATTTCTCTTCCCCGATTTCTTGCGCTGTCGGTGCTGTAAAGGCAAGGCTACCCATTTATCCGTAATTTTATCAGCCGCGTCGGAATCGCTCAAACGGTGATAAAGGTTAGATTTGCCGAGGAGAATACCCGGTACTCGCGGTGTCCGCGGGGGGATGCCACTAAGGTTGCCGCAGACTCCACCGGGACATATTACCCCCCGCGGCAAAGGCTGACCGGCATCTCACCGTCCGACGGGCAAAGCACGCCAAGCTCCCTCAAGCGCGCGCTGTCGCTGGGAACTTCGGGCCACGAATCTTCGTAAGAACGTAAGAACGAGAATACGACAGACACGGATCGCGCTGTCGGCTTATTGAGTCTCGCAAAATAAAGTGACACCTTTTTGGGGTACGTACGTCTTTGTATGTATGGGAAATACAAAAGGCGTACGGCGGGATTTCGAGGCCCTGGAGAAGCGCCGTTTCAAAGCGATCCGGTTGGTCGAGCAAGGCTGTAGTCAGTCCGAGACAGCGAGGCGATTGAAGGTCGCGCGGCAAAGCGTCAGCGAGTGGCTGCGACGATACCGGCGTGACGGCGAAGCCGGGTTGCGCCAGGCCGGCCGCGCCGGCCGTAAGCCGCTGTTGGACGCCGCGCAGCTCGAACGCCTCGAGGCGTTGCTGCTGGAAGGCCCCGAGGCGCACGGCTTCCCGACGCCGCTGTGGAGCTGTCCGCGGGTCGCTCGTCTGATCGGAGACGAGTTCGGCGTGCGCTATCACGAGGGCCATGTCTGGAAGATCCCGCGGGCGCTCGGTTGGAGCCCGCAACGGCCCGTCGGCAAAGCGCGGGAGCGCAACGAAGAGGCCATCCGCGGCTGGCAGCGCAAGACTTGGCCGGCCATTAAAAAAAAGCCCGCAAAGAAGAACGTACGATCGTCTTCATCGACGAAAGCGGATTGAGTCAGAAGCCGCATCGTTGCCGCACCTGGGCGCCGCGCGGCGAGACACCGGTGTTGGAGTTCAACTTCAACTGGGACAAGCTGTCGGTGTCGGCCGGGCTGACGTTGCGCAACTTTTACTTCCGGCTCTATCCCGGCGCGATCGGCGAGTTGGAGGTCATCGACTTCCTGAAGGCTTTGGTGCGCCACATCGACGGCCCACTGCTGATCGTCTGGGACCGGCTGCCGGCGCACCGCAGCCGCCTGGTGCGGGAGTTCATCCAGCTCTCCGAGGATCACATCGCAACGGAGTACTTGCCGCCCTATGCGCCGGAGTTGAACCCGGTGGAATACATTTGGGCGTACTGGAAGCAGCACGAGTTGCCCAACGTCTGCCCGAAGGACTACTGGGAACTCGACGAGCGCGCCCGCAAAGCGCTGCGGCGAATGCGCCGCAAACCGCGCTTGATTACCGCTTTCTGGAAACAGTCTTCTCTTTGTCTCGTTGACAGTATATTATGCGAGACTCAGTAGGGGCGCGTTCAACGGGATGATATCCTAGCGCTAACCATGCCATTTTGTACAAATTGCGGTTCTCAAACTCCAGACGGCGCCGTGTTCTGCGCCAACTGCGGCACGCCCTCTCGGGCCGGCGCGGAACCGGCGGCGGCGCACGCGGTGCCTATCTTACCGCTCGAATACCGTATCGAGGGCGACAATCTGCAGATCGTGCGGATTCAATTGAAGGCGGGCCAGGAGATCTTCGCCGAGGCCGGCAAGATGGTTTACAAGACCACGACCGTCGAATGGGAAACCGCGATGACCGGCAAGGGCTTGGGCGAGAAACTCTTCGGGGCGTTGAAGCGCAAGTTGGCGGGGGAGTCGCTGTTTATGACGCATTTTCGCGCTCCGTCGGGCGAAGGCGAAGTCGGGCTGGCCGGGGATTTCCCGGGGCGGATTCAGCCGTTCGATCTCGCCGCGGGCAAGTCGATTTTGGTTCAACGCGACGGGTTTATCGCCGCCGAGATCAGCGTCAAGCTCGACATTGCCTTTACGAAGCGGCTCGGGGCGGGCTTCTTTGGCGGCGAGGGCTTCATTCTCGAAAAGCTGACCGGCCCCGGCACGGCCTTCATTCACGGCGGCGGGGATTTCGTTGAATTTGATCTAGGTCCGGGCGAGAAGATCCAGGTGGATACGGGGTGCGTGGTGGCTTTCGAGGAGTCGGTGCATTACGACGTCCAGTTCGCCGGGGGGATCAAGACCGGGCTTTTCGGCGGCGAAGGCTTATTCCTCGCGACGCTACAAGGCCCCGGCAAGGCCGTGATTCAGACGATGACGTTGTCGAAGCTGCGGCGCGAGCTGGGCGGCGGTTTGGGTGCAAAATCCGGCGGCGGGGAAGCGCACGGCCTGGGGTCGCTAACGAACATGTTCCGCAGCAACGATTGACACTCAAACCGAGCGGCTCGCGTCAGGAGCTGTGAAAAAATTGAAGCCGGGCTGTTCCATGCATCCGCGGATTTGATACTTCGGTCGTCGAAATGAGATAGGGCGGCGCGAATCGTCAGGGCCTGTTCTCGGTCTGTTCCCGCCGCCCTTTCAGGGCTCCAACGTCTTGGATCGTGTTACCTAGGGTTACGCCGTTCCGGCTCCACCCTAGGCTATATTCCTTTTGTCGCTTCGCAGCTCCCCAGCCCTGATTTTTTGTGAAAAAATCGGGGACAGTCCACTTCGCGCCAGATGCGGTTACTGATTCAATGGAACTTGTTCGGTCGGCGCTCGGTACAGTCCCCAATTTTTCATGGCCCCGAGTCAATGGGAGCGTATCCTGGTTGCCGCCTTGCGAGGTCTCGCGAATTCGGGGATACGAACCGATGAATCGGTTCGCGGCAAGCGTGGACGCTCACGCCACGTCGGCCGATGGTGGGAATTAGGTTGCTGCTCGCCGCGGGTGGCTCTACAGTAAGGACAGATACTGCGGCCACCGAACCCGGGGCCTGATCCTCGTGCATTCCCACAACCACGCCACCGGCCGCAAGCTGCAAATTTCGCTGTGGCTGACCGTTGCGTTTATCGTGATCGAATTCGCGGCGGGCATCAGGGCGCAGAGCCTGGCGCTACTGTCCGACGCGGGACACAATTTCACTGATGCTCTGGCGCTTGGGCTGGCTTGGTTCGCCTTTTATCTGCAGTCGAAACCGCCGAACGAGATCAAGACCTTTGGCTATCTGCGCGCAGGCGTACTTTCGGCCTTCGTTAACGCGGCGACATTGGTTGTGCTGGCGTTTTACATTTTCTACGAAAGTTATGCGCGTTTCTTGAACCCCCGCGACGTTCAGGAAGACATCATGATCGTCGTGGCCGCCGCCGGGTTGGTCGTCAATCTCGGCGTCATGTGGGCACTCCACGGCGACAGCCGCCACGACATCAATATCCGCGGCGCCTTCATGCATATGCTGGGCGACGCGCTTTCCTCGGTCGGCATCATTGTCGGCGGGGTCGTGATCGCCTACACGCGCCTGCCTTGGATCGACCCGCTGCTGTCGGTCTTGATCGGTGTCCTCATCCTTTGGAGCGCTCGGGAGATCATTCGCGACTCGCTGAATATTCTTCTCGAGGGACTGCCGCGGGGGATCACGCGCGAGGAGGTTTGCGGGGCGCTCGCCGATGTCGACGGCGTGATTGATGTCCACGACCTCCACATTTGGAGCCTTTCGTCGAACACCCACGCTTTGAGCTGCCACGCTCTGATCGACGACCTGCCGCCCTCGGCGAGCGACATCATTTTGCGCAACATCAACGGGGTGCTCGAGCAGCGCTACCGGATTCTCCACACCACCATTCAGTTCGAGCACGTGCGCTGCGAGCATGCCGACGGTATTTGCGCGAGTCACCCCGGGGCAGCCGTTGCCCTGGAACCGCGGTCTTGAACGCTAAGCTGTGAACCGTTAACAGTAATTGTGACTGGGGAGAGCCGGTCACAAGCGCGGACCCGGACAAATACGAATGTTTTTCGCTGCCGGGGCCGAGCCGCGATAACAATACCGCTCAGATGGGGACTTTAGCCCGCGTGGATGATGTGGGCGCTTGAGATTTTGTCAATCGACGGCGTACCGGCTTGCCGCATCACCATAATCAGTTCGGCGCGCAATAGATCCAACACGGCCCGAACACCTTCTTGACCAAAGGCGGCCAAGCCCCACAGATAGGGCCGACCGACGCAAACGGCGTCAGCCCCCAAGGCCAGCGCCTTGAAGACGTCCGTGCCGCGGCGGAAACCACCGTCAATCAGCACGGGAATACGACCCTGGGCGGCTTGCACAACTTCCGCCAGGCAAGAAATCGTGGCGCGGCCGCTTGCCTCGGCTCGACCGCCGTGATTCGACACGATGACGCCGTCCACGCCGTTCTCCAAACACAGCTCGGTATCCTCTCCGGTAACGATTCCCTTTATGAAGACCTTCATGCTCGTGGCATCCTTGAGCCGGCGAACGAAGTCCCAGGTCATATCAAAGAAGGGTTCGCTTCGCGATAGGTCCAGGCCGTCATACATTGGTTTTCTTTTGTATCTGTCGAGCGGGTTGGAACGGTCATGACAAAGAGTGCAGTCTCGCTTGTCGATCTTCCAAAACCGTTTGAGAGTCTCGCGATTGCTGCCGCCTTGCATGTCCACGGTCAATACCACCACGGGGCAACCCGCCCCTTCCGCCCGCTTCACCAAGGCGCTGGTGATCGTCCAGTCTCTGTTCGCGTAGAGCTGGAACCAGATGGGCCCGCCTCTCTCGCGCACGACATCCTCGACCGACGTATTGGTGACTGTCGAGAGCAACTGCAAGCTCGAAGTTTCCTTGGCCGCTCTGGCCACGGCGATTTCCCGCAAGGGGTGAAAGGCTTGATGATGGCCGGTCGGGGCCAGGCCGATCGGCGAGTGCCATTTGGTCCCATAAAACTCGATGGAAGTATCGATATCGCGAACGTCGACCAAGCGGCGAACACGCAGTTGGAAACGCCGAAAGCCTTCGCGGTTGGCGCGCAAGGTGGCGTCGTCGTCGGTGCCGGTCGCCACATACCCATAGTGAGCGGGCGGTAATGCCTTACGGGCCGCGGCGTGGAAATCGAACACATTGATCGCTTCGTCAACCGACGAGATGACATCACCCATCTCGGACGCTTCAAGCCCCTCGGCCGCGGAAAGGTTTTCCGCCAGGGGCGAGATGCCGCCCGCGAGCAAGGGACTCGCGGCGAGGTATCGAAGGAACGTACGGCGAGCTTGACGGTTAGTCATGGGCTGGGCCTCCGATTCGGGATATGGAATCCGGCTCACACAGAGTACACGACCGGCTCCGCGAAATACCACTACTTCGCTCCCCGCGGCGGTCCGGGCGAGGGTCGAAGCTCAACGCGGACTGTCCGTTTCCATGAATTCGCGGGATTCATAATCGAGCCATCGAGAATGGGGGGGGACCGACGGAAGGATCGGGCGCGAGGTTCTTGCCGCCGCTTCAGGGCTCACGGTGTTCGTGATCTTGCCGGAGATCAACGCAATGCACAAACGCTCGAAGGCTGTTCTCGGAAGAATTCCCCGGGTTGAGCGATGAGCTTTGAGCCGAGCGTTGGGGTCGCGGAGGCGGCGCTACAATTAGGCGAGGTGGTCTTAGCTGTTCGTGGGTCTTCTTCTCAGGTTTGGGTTCGAGGTTCCTGATCGTGGTGGGCGGTTGAGCACGCACTCCGCGAAGCGCTTGTGCGCGGCGCCGGCTATCTGGGTCCTAGCATCCGGTTGCGTTTCCCACTCGCTCTCGGCGGCTCAGCCGACGAGTGGACAAGGAAGCGCGGCCCCGCCGGCGGTTTCCGCGGAACGAAGCGAGAGCGACCGGAAGGAAGCAAACGACTCCGAGAGAGGCGATAACGAGACGGGGCCGGCCGAGTCGGCATCCGCCGCCGCCGAGCCCAAGAAGAGTAGCGACCTCAACCTGCTGGGCCAAACCGACTCGGACGCGGGCGAGAGCCGCCGCAACGAGAACGTCCAGTTCAACCTCATCGACAACAATGCCTGGAAGGAACTCAGCCAACGGCTCGGCACCACCGCCACCGTCATCGACGAGTTCAATGTGCAGCAAAGTTATTTTGGAGCCGAGTTCGGCGCCGCTCCATCCACGCCGCTACACCAACCTTCGCGATCCTTCTCCGCGGTGCACGGCAGCGTCCACTGGTCACACGACAACAGCATCTTCCGGGCACGTTCCTTCTTCCAGGTGGGCGAAGTTCTGCCGGCTCGGGAGAACGACTACAGTTTCAAGCTGAGCGCCCCCTTATGGAGAGGAGCCGCGCTCTTGCTCGATGGAGCCCAACACAAGATCCGAGGCAGCGTCAACGGCAATGTTCTCGTGCCCACGCCCGACGAGCGTACTCCCCTCACCACGGACCCCGCGATCCGGCCGATTGTCGAGCGCTACCTCGCGGCCTATCCCGACATACCGCCCAACCGGCCCGACATTGATCCGCGCGCCCTCAACACGAATGCCCCTCAGGTGGTGGATACCGACCGCGCGGGCGTTCGTCTGGACCAAAAGCTCGGCGACAACGATTCGCTGGTATTGCTGCATAACTTGACCTCGCAAACCGTCGATGCCTTCCAACTGGTCGCCGGACAGAACCCCGACATCGAAATCCGCTCGCAGCGCTCGCGAGCTACTTGGAAACACAGCTTCTCCGCCGCGACCAGCGCGGAACTCTCGGCGGGCTTTGACCGCTTGTCGTCTCTACTCATCCCCGAGCCGAACGCCGTGGGGCACTGGGTCTTTTTGAATTTCGCCATTAAGGATCTGGGACCGAGCCCCACCATCCCGATTGACCGCGCCGAGAACACCTTTCGCTATGCCGGCGTCGTGCGGCACACGCGGGGGAAACACTTGTTGACGGCGGGCCTGGAGGTCTTGCGGGATCAAGTAAATGGCGCGGAAGCCGACTCCCATCGCGGCATTGAGGTTTACGGCTCCAATGACCGCGGCGACGCCATCACGAACCTGCGCCTGGGTACTCCGAACCGCTTCGTCCAGGGGCTCGGCAACACCCATCGCGGCTACCGGAATTCGCGGATGGGGTTGTTTATTGGCGATCAGTGGCGCGCCACGCCCAACCTGACGCTCAACCTGGGATTGCGTTACGAGCCGGTTACGACCCCCGTCGAGGTGAACGGCCTGGGCTCGCTGCCCTACCCCTGTGACTGCAACAACCTCGCGCCGCGCTTTGGGTTCGCCTATCGGCTGCGCGAAGGCTTGGGCGTGATCCGCGCGGCCTACGGTTTGCATTACGGCGAAATTTTCCCCGCGACCTTCGGGCAAGACCGTTTCAATCCGCCCCACGACCTGCGCCTGGTCGCGACGGCCCCTAACCTGGCGGACCCTCTTGGCGGGGTCACCTTCGCGGACCTCGATCCCAACACTCGCAGCAGCATCTTTCGGTTCGAGCCCGACCTGAGGCTCCCCTACTCCCACCAGTACAACTTCAGCTGGGAGCTGCCTCTCGCGAAATCGGTGGACCTACGATTGGGTTACGTCGGAAGCCGCTCTCATAAGCTCCTCATGATGTGGTTCACCAATCGGGGCCAACTCGTCGAGGGCATTGCGCAAGAGTCCCGCACCATCAACGATCGGCGTCCCGATCAGAGCGTCTTCGATGTCTTCCGGCCGATGAACGGATCGATCGGCTACTACGACGCAGCGCGGGCGTCGCTGATCATCCGTAACCAGTACGGCTTTACGCTCGATACGTCCTACTGGTTCAGCAAGGCGATTGACCTCGGGACGGATTACCTCAACACCATCTCGCCGGTGGACTCGCGTCGCGGGCGCAGCCAGTCGGAATTCCTCGTCCAGGAGGATCTCAAGGGGCTCAGCAACTTCGACCAGCCGCACGCTTTCTTAACGAAGGCAAGCTATGAAACGCCGCGATTGCGCGGCCAAGGTTGGCGGCGGCGGCTGTTCGGATCATGGACGCTGTCGACCGTTTTGCTCCTCAAGAGCGGCACGCCCTTTACGGTTTCAGCCGGTTCGGACGCGGCCGGATTCGGCAACGTTGACGGCGCCGGCAGTGACCGGCCGCACGTCATCGACCCCGGCGTACTCGGCCGCACCATCGGCGACCCCGACACGGCGCGCCTCCTTCTGCCGCCCGAGGCGTTCGCCTTTATGCAGCCGACCGATCTCCGCGGCAGCCTGGGCCGCAACACCTTTCGCAAAGGAACCATCGCCAACGTCAACGCCGCCATTTCCCGAACCTGGAACGTTTCGGGCGAACGGCGGTTGACGCTCCAGGTCGAGTCGATCAACTTCCTCAACACACCGCAGTTCGCCGAGCCCGCGATGAACCTGGCTTCGCCGAGCTTTGGCCGGATCACCAACACCCTCAACGACGGCCGCACGTTTCAATTCCTGTTGCGGTTTGAGTTTTAAGGACAAAGCTACACCTCACTCGTCGAGGATTCCGACGCGAGGTGTTGGAAAACGCGGCTACCGCCGGGTCGCGCCGGGGGGCTGTGCGGGAGCTGAAAATACGCCGATACCGCGTTGATAGCTTACAATGGGGCCACTCCAACTTTTCACCCCCGATCACCGTGGAGGAAACAGCCCGTGTCCCGATTCCCGAGATCCCTGAAATCCGTCACCTTTTTGGCCCTGTTTGTCGCGCCTCTGTGTGCCGACGGTGTCGGCTATCGGGACGAAGCCCTGAAGCGACTTGCCATCCTGGAAAGGAAGGTCGTTGGGTTTGCCGAGGCGATGCCGGCGGATAAGTTCAATTGGCGGCCCACCGAAGGCACCCGTACGGTCGCGGAGGTGAATCTTCACGTCGCCGGAGTGAACTTTGTTCTTACACCGCGGTTCGGCACTCCTTCTCCCGACGGTTTCTCCTATGGCGGCTACGAAAAGAGCGCCACGACGCAAGCCGAGGTGGTCGCGAAACTCAAGGCCTCGTTTGCGCATATCAGGAAAGCGATTGAGAGCCTGACCGCCGCCGACAGCGAAAAGCCGTCCGAATACGCCGGCGAAAAGACGACCTATCTGGGCACGACGTGGCGAGCACTCGAACACACCAGCGAGCACTTGGGGCAACTGATCACGTATGCGCGGCTGAACGGCGTCGTGCCGCCCTGGAGTTAGCCGGGCGACTTGGGGGGGCGCGGGTCTGCGGGCCGCGGTGTGTATTGCCGGTCAGGCGATGAGAAAAGCGAATTGACTCCGACGAAAGGAAGGGCGAGGGTTGTCGGTCGAGATTGAACAACGAGTCATTCGAGTCATCGCCGAGGCGCAACAAATCGATCTCGGCAAGATCACCCCCTGTTCGACGTTCGCCGAGCTGGGGATCGATTCCTTCGACGGGATCAATGTCTTGTTCGCGATTGAGAGCGAATTCGATATCAGCGTGGGCGACGAAGAAGCCAAACAACTTCGCAGTGTCGCCGAGGCGGTCGAAAGCGTTGAAAAGTTGCTGCGGGAAAAACAATAGCGGACTTCCGCGTTCCGGGAACACGTAAGCGCAATGCGGACCGTCGTTATTACCGGACTGGGCGCTGTGTCGGCCTTGGGACTGGGTACCGAGCGGTTGTGGGAGGGCTTAACCGGCGGCCGCTCCGGTATCGGCCCGATTACGCTGGTGCCGCCGGAGAAGTTGAACATCAGAGTGGGCGCCGAGGTCTCCGGCTATCGCGCTGAAGACCATTTCGAGATCAAACGACTGGGGCTGCTCGACCGCTTTTCGCAGTTCGCCCTGCTGGCGGCGCGCGAGGCCGCGGAGGATGCCGGAGTCGTGTTTTCCGAAGAACTCCGTCGTCGTTCGGGGGTAATCATCGGCACCGGCGTCGGAGGAAAGACAACCGACGACGAGGCTTTTGAAAAGCTCTACGGGCAGGGAATTCCGCGCGTCCATCCCACGGTCATCCCGCGCTTGATGGCGAGTTCGGCGACGAGCCAGGTGAGCATGGAATTTGGTTTGACCGGCCCCGCGTTCACGGTTTCGAGCGCTTGTTCGTCAGCGAATCACGCAGTGGGGCAAGCTGTCGGACTGATCCGACAAGGACAAGCGGATGTTGTTTTGGCCGGGGGCAGTGAAGCCTGCTTCACTTTGGGAACGCTCAAGGCGTGGGAAGCGATGCGCGTGATGGCTCCCGATACGTGCCGGCCATTCAGTCGAGGACGTCGAGGAATGGTGCTGGGCGAGGGCGCGGCGATCGTGGTACTGGAATCGCTCGACCACGCTCGGGCCCGGGGCGCGGAAATCCATGCGGAGCTTGCCGGATTCGGCATGTCCGCCGACGCCGATCATCTCATTCATCCCAATGAAGCCGGAGCCGCTCGAGCAATGGAGGCCGCCTTGGCGGATGCGCGCCTGTCACTCGAAGACGTCAGCTACATCAACGCCCACGGCACGGGCACGGAAGTGAACGATGCGACCGAGACCCGTGCGATTCGGCGAGTCTTTGGTCGGCATGCCGATGCGCTGGTGGTTTCCTCCACGAAGGGTGCGCACGGGCACGCTCTGGGGGCGTCCGGTGCGTTGGAGCTTGCGGCGACGGTTCTTGCGTTGCGGGAGGGCGTGGCTCCCCCGACGGTTCATTTTCTGGAGCCCGATCCGGTCTGCGACCTAGACTATTGCCCCAACGAAGCGCGAGACATAGTGGTTGGCGCGGCGCTGTCGAATTCCTTTGCCTTCGGGGGACTCAACGCCGTACTGGCCCTCAAGAGGTGGTCGGGCGAGCCGGGCCAACCAGCCGCATGATGCTCGATAGCCTCTCCCTCGGTTGCCCGTCACGTTATGCGAAAATATATTCTTCGCCGCTTTGGCGTACCGCATGTCGGATCTATATTATTATGTTAAGTTGATGTTTTTCAATTACTTTGACCTATTTATCTCGTCTGTTACTGTAACTACACAGAGCCGAAAATCTTGAGCTTGTCGCGGCTCCCAATGGTTCATTGAAAGGGGAAATACTGGACAGCGTTTCTACCCTGAGAAAAGGGGAGGAACGAATGTTGTCGCAACCACGCATTGGAAATGAACCCAGGGGACGGAATCCCAAGAAATACCTCGAACACTTGCCGGGGCAGGTCGTCTTGCGGGTCCGTCGCAGCCCGCTGCTTCGCTATCTCGGTGGTGCGGGCCGGACCCCGACCGCGGCTCTCGCTCGCGATCTTCCCGAGAACCTCGCGGGCCCCATCGACTTTCTGCGGAAGAATGCCGGGCTCAAGACGGCGCGGGCGATTTTCCAGTCCGCTGGGCCGTCCGTCCGCAAGGCGAAGGTGTCCTCGGCGCTCGGTCAACGCTTGGCGGTCTTGTCGAGCGTATCCGACGGCGAGAACGATATGGCGGGGTTCAGTATTCTCTCGCTCGATCCGAAAAGCGTGACGCCGGAGTTGACGAAGACTTTGACTGCTTCGCCGCTGATTGAGATGGTGGAGCCGATGCCGGCCCGCCGGCTGATGGCGGTCGAGGCTGATCCGATGCAGAATCTGCAATGGGGTTTGCGCGCCGTACGCTGGTTCGAGGCGATACGTCCCCGCGCTTCCGACGTTCGAGTGGCCGTACTCGATACGGGAATCGACGTAACCCATCCCGATCTCGATGACGTCGAGATCAACTACCGCCACGAAGGACTCCCGGCGCAAGACAGTCTCGGACACGGAACGCACGTCGCCGGCGTCATCGCCGCCGAGATCAACAATGGCATCGGCATCACGGGTTTGGCCGATTGCCGTCTGGATGTTTGGAAGATTTTTGGAGATGAGCCTATCCAGGGTGGGTTCTATGTGGACGGTGAACGGTATTTCCAAGCGCTCAACGAGGCGCGAACATCCGGCTCTCGAGTCATGAATCTCAGCATCGGCGGGACTGCATCCTCGCGCACGGAGTCGCTGCTGTTGCGGCGGTTGGAAGATGCCGGCGTTCTGGCCGTGGCGGCCATGGGGAACGAGTTCGCCGAGGGCAATCCAATCGAATATCCGGCCGGGTATCGCAACGTGACCGCCGTCGGCGCCGTGAACGAAAACCGCGAACGGGCCTGGTTTTCCAATACCGGTCGGCACATCGATCTGGTCGCGCCCGGGACCAATATTCTGTCTACATTGCCGACCCGAACGTCACCCTACCTCGACGAAGCGAACTACTCGGCCTGGAGCGGCACATCGATGGCTACGCCGCACGTCGCCGGGGCCGCGGCCTTGGTGGCCGCGCAGAATGCCGGTTTGAGTGTTCGCGATCTCAAACAACGCCTCGTCGGCACCGCCACGCGACTTCCCGTCATGGGGAACCGCAAGAAGAGCTTTGCCTACGGCTCGGGGTTACTCAATGTCGAGCGAGCCCTCGCCGAGCAGTCGTAAAGCACGACAGCCGATTCCGACTCGAAGAAACAGCGGGCCTCGCGGGGCGGGGAAGCCGCCTGCCCCGTCAGGTTCGTGCCCATTCCAGGGTTCACTTCTCGAGGAATGGAAAGCTCGTTGGGGGACGGTTGTTATTCGGCTTTTCTGAGAACCGGGTAGAACTGGGTGAAGACGTTGTCGCTGGCGGCGTGTTCGTCATGGCACGACCAGCACTGGGCTTTCGGGAAGGCCTTGGCACTGTCGGCACGCTTGCCGTCCGGCAGATCGAAGCTGAAGTAGGCCCAGGATTCAGCGAAGCGAGCGCTGTCTTTGACGGCGGCTTCGAGGCCGACGGAACGGTCCTCGAAGTGTCCCCGACGGTTGATGGATTCGTGCGAGCCGGGGGTGAACAGCTCCATCGCCAGGATGGTGCGCTCGGGGAAGCGACCGGTTGTCTTGTACTCTCGATAGGATTCGGGGTTGATGTAGATATTGTGGAAAGTGGGGTGCTCTTCCTCGGTCGACGCCTCTTTGTCGTAGCTCATGGCCAACGACGAGCCGACAAAGACCCATTCACGAAAGTCATTGGGGCGCAGGAGCTGATTGTCGTCGGTGAAGCGCGGGTCAAGAGTTTGGGCTTGGAGCGCGGCGGCGGCAAGCAGGGCGATCGTTATCAGCGTTGTTTGGGTTCGGTAGGGCATCATCTGAAAAGCCGCCGGTCTTCGCGAGTTTCGCGGCATGCGCAACACCGACACGACCTGATCCGAACGGGCTAGCGGCCGCCGGCTACCGGCACTTGGCGGTCGGGTTTGGGTTTGACGTGAATTAGGCTCCAGGGGCGTTGCCTCAATTGATCGGTGAGCTGCTCGATATTCTCGGAGCTGACCCGGAAATTTTCGAGGATCTCATTGACGTTCTCTTCGTTCACCACGACGAGGGCTTGCATGTCTTCGATCAGCCGGCGAGTGTCCACGAGCGTGGCCTCGATTTCCGCCAGGTCGCGCTTGAGCGGCTCACGCGTTTCGGTGATCGTTTGGTCGAGATTGCCCATGGTCTTGTCGGCGTGCTCGGCGATTTGGCTCATGTCATCGAGCAGCTCGTCGACTTTCACGAGCATTTCGCTGGTCTGGGTGGTGATCTTGTCGAACTTCGGGCGCTGCTCGGCAATCATTTCGCTCGAGTTTTCGAGTAACGACTCGAGCTGTTGCCGGTTCCGTTCGCCGGTCAGTTCGTTGAGGTTGTCGAGTAGCACCTCGGCGCGGTCGGTCAACGAAATGAAATTGGCCCGAATGTCTCTCATCAAGGTCGTCGCCTCGGCGGAGACAGTCGAAATTTGCGCCGTTAGGTCGTCGAGGGTGAGGGTCTCCTGAGAGGGAATCACGCCGCCGGGTTCGATGCGCTTCGCGTCGGCCGAGCCTGTGCTGACTTCCAAATAGCGCTCCCCGAGGGCGCTTAACGACGCCGCGGTGGCGACAGAGTCCTCGTTGACGGGAATGTCGGCTCGCATTGCAACGACGATTTCGACTTTCGTGGGGTCGTCGGCGTAGGGCCGTATCTCATCGACAATGCCCGCCTTGAGGCCGCCGAAGCGGACCAAGGTTCCCGAATCGAGCCCGGCCGCATACGTGAAGTAGGTCCGATAGGTCACCTTTTCGCCGGCCAATTGTACGTTCGCCACCGAGATGAACGTGTAGACGAAGATGATGACCGCGACGATGACAAAGGCTCCGACTTTAGCTTCGCTGCTCATAAGTGTCCTTGCTGAATCGCTTCGCGGGGTCTCTTGTATTATGCCCGAATTACCCTTCGGTCAGACGGTGCAAATAAGCCTGCTCGTCCGACCCGATTTCGTCCGGCACGCGATCAAGAAATTGCCGAATGCGCGGATGGTCGCTGTTGCGAATCTCTTCCTTGGTCCCGACGGCGATCATCGTACCCTTGCGCAACATACACAAGCGGTCGGCAATCAAGAAGGCGCTTTCGAGCTCATGCGTTACGACGATGATCGTCATCTTGAAAGCGCTCTTCATATGCAGGATCAGCTCGTCGATGCCGGCGGCGATGATGGGATCGAGCCCGGCCGAAGGTTCATCGAACATGAGAATCTCGGGGTCCATCGCCAGAGCGCGCGCTACCGACGCTCGTTTCTTCATCCCGCCGGAGAGTTGCGAGGGAAACAAATCCTCGACCCCGCCGAGCCCGACTTGCTCGAGCTTCATGCGAGTCATCAGCTTGATGGTCGACTCGGCCAGGCTGGTGTGCTCTCGCAACGGTAAAGCAACGTTGTCGCCGACCGTCATCGAATTGAACATCGCCGCGCTTTGAAACGAAATGCCCATGATGCGGCGGATCTCGAATAATTCCTTGCGCGAGGCCCGCGTGACGTCGACTCCCTTGATCAGGATTCGGCCCGAGCTGGGTTTCTCGAGGGCTTCGATATGACGGAACACGGTGCTCTTGCCCGAGCCGCTGCCACCCAAAATGACCATCGTTTCCCCGGCGTAAACGTCAAGATTGACGCCATTGAGCACGGTGTTGTCGCCGTAGCGGACGACGAGGTCCTGCACGGAAACCACCGGGTCGCCCCGTTCGCCATTGCCCTCCGCCGTCACTGGATTATGCGAATCCGTCATTTCCAGAAAAAGTAGAAAAACCCGGTAAACAGCAGATCCGCGAGCACGATCAAGAAGATCGATTTCACCACCGCCGAAGTCGTCGCGTGGCCGACGCCCTCCGGCCCGCCGCGGACTAGAAAACCTTCAAAGCACCCGACATGGACGATGATTGTCCCGAAGGCGATGCTCTTGACCAGCCCGGAGACGATATCGCGCAGCAGCAGGACCTCGAAGGTCGCGCGGACATAAAGGTTCATTCCCATGTCGAGCGAGAAGTAGGTAAAGATGCCGCCCCCCAGAATCCCGGCGGTGTCGGCCGCGATGGTCAAGCACGGCATCATGAGCATCATGGCGAGGTATTTCGGAACCAAAAGGAACTCGACCGGGTCGAGCGCCATTGCCCTGAGCGCGTCGACCTCCTCGGTGACGACCATGGTTCCGATCTCGGCCGAAAAGGCCGAGCCCGAACGACCGATCACGACAATCGCGGTCATCAGCGGACCCAACTCGCGGGTGATGGTGACGCCGACCAGGTTAATCACGAATTGCAGCGCACCGAACTTGCGCAACTCCGCTCCGGCTTGCAGCGCGAGAATGAGCCCGGTGCAGGCGGCGATCAAGCAAACCACGGGCAGGGCATGAACACCGACGATCGCCATATGGCGAACGGTGGACTGCCACCTCAAGCGCGAGCCGGTAAACGGGTTGGCCCGCCACGAGGCCATAATGCCGCGCCAAAACTGGATCGTCAGCCCGCCGACATATTCGACCTTTTCGATCGCGGATTTGCCGACGACTTCAATGACGTTCATGGGGAGAGCCAAGGCGACGACGGGGTCGGTTTGTACCGGGCGGCGCGCGTTCCCCGGCAGCGTCTCAGGCGAGGGCCTCCTGCTCGGTCGCGGCCACCTCGAAAACACCGAGCAGCCGCGTCAGCTCCAGCACATGCCGGGGGCCGTCGTTGAGTCCGACCAGGATGAGCCGGGCGCCCACTTTTTTTGCTTCTTGGAGCGCCTCGACGAGGCTGGCGATGCCCGAGCTGTCTACGTAAGGCACATCGGTCAGGTTCAAGATGACTTTTTGTTGCTCGCGCTTTCGAAACAGGTCCAAAACAGCGTCGCGCAGCTGCGGAGACGAGTACAAATCGACGTCCCCGGTGATATAGACGATCGAGCAGTCTCCGTCTCGTTTGATATTGATCTCCATGGCTTTTGATGATTCAGTTGCCGGCAGGCCGTTTCGTCATGCGCAACAAATTGCGGTTGCCGTCGCGCAGGTATTCGACTTCGTCCATGATCTTGCGCATCAAGAACACGCCGCGCCCCCCGGCGCGAATCTCGTCGGGCGGTGGCGGGCGGAGATCTTTGGCGTCGAATGCTTCTCCGTCGTCCAGTATCTCCACTTCGAGTGCTCCCTTCCGCATTGCACAGCGCATCTCGATGGGGCGTTCGGTATCGCCGCCGTAGGAATGGCGCATCACGTTGGCGATCGCTTCGCCGACCGCGAGTTCGACCCCCTGCCGCATCTCGGCGGGGAGTCCGGCCTGTTCGGCGAACTCCGCCACCAATAACCGCACGGGCCGCAGCCATCGGGGGTCGCTAACGAATTTGACCTTAATTGCCTCGGCCACGTTCACGCACTTAGGGACGTAAACCCGTTTCCAGCGGAATTATAACACGATGCTTCAGGGAGGCCTATCGCGCGGCGCCCGACCGCGCCGCGGGTGACTGGGCGCGGAAGAACTCGATGGTTTGTTCGAGGCCTTCGGCAAAGGGGACACGGGGTTCCCATCCCAGCAGGCGCTTGGCTTTGTTGATGTCGGGGCGACGTTGTTTGGGGTCGTCTTGCGGTAGGGGCCGGTATTCGATTTCCGAAACCGCGCCCAGGTGTTGGCGAATGGTCCGGGCGAACTCGAGAATCGTCATTTCCGTCGGATTCCCGAGATTGACCGGTTCGCGTTCCGTGCTTTCCATCAGGAGGCACAGACCCTCGACCAGGTCGGAAACATAGCAAAAGCTGCGGGTCTGCGAGCCGTCGCCGAAAACCGTCAGCGCTTCACCGCGCAACGCTTGGTCGAGAAATGCCGGCACGACGCGGCCGTCGTTGAGTTTCATACGCGGCCCGAACGTGTTGAAGATGCGCGCGATGTGAGTGGCGACGCCGAAAGCGCGGTGATAGGCCATCGTCAGAGCTTCGGAGAAACGTTTGGCCTCGTCATAGACCGAGCGCGGACCGATCGGGTTGACGTTCCCCCAATACGTTTCGACTTGCGGATGAACGAGCGGATCCCCGTAAGTCTCCGAGGTCGAGGCCATCAAGAAGGCGGCCTTCTTCTCGCGCGCCAGATCGAGCAGATTCTTCGTGCCCGCCGAGCCCACCATCATCGTTTCGATCGGCAGCGCCAAATAGTCGAACGGGCTGGCCGGCGACGCCAAATTGTAGACGCGATCGACCGGGCCGTCAACCGTGAGCGGTTCACAGATGTCGCGCTCGAGGAAGGCGAAATCGGTGTTATCCCGAAGGTGCGCTAGGTTGTCCGCGCGGCCGGTGGAGAAATTGTCGACCGCGATGACGTGGTGACCCGCCGACAAGAGGCGGTCGCAAAGGTGCGATGCAACAAAGCCGGCACCGCCCGCGATCAGAATTCTCAATGGTCGTTCTCCCTGGCTTTCACGCGAGCCCAAACCGATTCCGGCGATGACGCGCGGCCCCTCTTACGGTGTCACGGCCAACGGATCGACGGTGGGTTGCGTTTTTCATGGTAAGAGCCGCCGGTGCATGACGGCAACTTTCCAGCGATGTACTCTGGTGGGGCGGCCCCTTTCGGCTGCGTGTCCGGGGAGGCCTTGTGAAGAAAGATCGGCCGGGGGCGCCGGTCGCTTGAGGGGGCGGACCAGCGGCACCGCGCTATACAGGCGTGATCAAGCGGCGGTTACACCGTTGGAGGATTGTGGCCCTGGGAACTGCTCGTGGTGGGTGGCGGTCGTTTGCCGTGCGGGCCTGGAGACCTGCCCACTGGGAGGACCGCGAACTGATTGGGTGTTGTGATGACGGCTGCTGAGTTGATTGCCGCGACCCGCGCTGTTACGCGGGATTTCTTTTCCCGCCGGACCGAGTCGGTTGCTCCTGATCTATTGGGGACGGTTCTGATTCACGAAACGAGCCAGGGGTTAGTGGCCGGGAAGATCGTCGAAGTGGAAGCGTATCTCGGCGAAAACGACCCGGCGGCGCATTCCTATCGCGGGCTGACGGAGAGGACGCGTGTCTTGTTCGGGCCTCCGGGGCACGCTTATGTCTACCTCAACTACGGGATTCACGAGTGTTTGAATTTCGTCACGGAACCGAGCGGTAGTCCGGGGTGTGGGTTGATCCGCGCGCTTGAGCCGTTGGTTGGGGTAGAGCCGATGAGGCGGCGGCGGCCGAAGGCTCGCGCCGAGTGCGATCTGGCTTCCGGGCCCGGGAAATTGACGCAGGCCATGGGAATTTCGCGGGCCCATTACGGGGTGGACATTACCAACGGAGCGCTACGGGTCAGCCGCTTTCGACGGGAGGAAAATCTGGACATCGTCGCGTCGCGGCGGATCGGGATTTCAGTAGCCGAGGATCTCTTATTGCGGTTCTTTGTGAGGGATAGCGTGCATCTGAGCCGCTGAGCGTATTATGGCCTTCGAGGGCGAATCGCTTTTCCGGTTTGGGACATCGCGCGCCCCTCGCATCCGATACAATAAACCGCAGTGAGCAAGCCCGAAAGTCCCCAGCCGAAGCCTTCTCCGGCCTCCGAGCACGAGCCGACCGCGGAAGTCCACGAAATTCCCCACCGAGGCGTCATTGCCGAGTGGACGGTGACGATCATCCTGTTGCTGTTCGGGACGACGACGCTGGTGCAGGCCTTCGTCATCCCCACCGGGTCGATGGAGGAGTCCTTGCTGATCGGCGATCACCTGCTGGTCGACAAGCTGGCTTACGCGCCGGCGGGCAGCATCAGTCAGTATCTGCTGCCTTATCAAGACGTCCAGCGGCAGGACATTATTGTCTTCCGCTACCCTGTGGATCTGTCGCAGACCTTCGTCAAGCGCGTGGTCGGCGTTCCCGGTGACCGCATCCGCCTCTTCAACAAACATCTGTTCGTCAACGGAGAAATGGTCGACGAGCCGTTCGTTGAGCACAAGACCAGTCACATCGACAGCTATCGCGACAATTTCCCGTCGAGTCCCAATATGCAGGTCTACGAACCGGCGCTCGACATGCTGGAGAACCACGTCGAGAACGGCCACGTCGTGGTGCCCGAAGGGCGCTATTTCGCGCTCGGCGACAACCGCGATCTGTCGCTCGACAGCCGCTATTGGGGATTCGTGCCGCGCGAAAACATCATCGGCAAGCCATTGGTGATTTACTGGTCTTACGATGCCCCGACCGAGAGGCTGCAGGATTCCGGTGTCTCGTTCGCTCATATCAAGGACTTGGTACTGAACTTCTTCACGAAAACCCGCTGGAGCCGCAGCTTCAACCTGATTCACTCGCACGAAGCCGAAGCGCCCGCCGCGCCATGAGGCCGACTTCCGCGGAACTTTCCCGCTTCCACGGCGTCATTCTCGCCGGGGGAAGGGGCACTCGTTTCTGGCCCCGCAGCCGCGCCGCGCTCCCCAAGCAGTTTCTCTCCATCGCCGGAGAGCGCTCTCTACTCGAGCAAACCTTCGATCGGCTGAAACCCCTGATCCCACCCGAGCGCATATGGGTGCTGACCAGTGAGTCCCTTCGACGGCAAGTCTTGAAGCGGTTTCCCGAGGTTCCTCGGCGGCAAGTTATCGCCGAGCCGGTTCAGCGCAACACCGCGCCCGCCATTGCGCTGGCCGCTCGCCTGCTGATCGAACAGGACCCCGACGCGACGATGGGCGTCTTCCCCTCCGATCACCTGATCGAGAAGCCGAGAGTCTTCCACGCCGCTTTGCGCCGAGGGGTCAAGGGGGCGGCCGGCGGTCAATTAGTTGTCCTCGGCATTGAACCGACACGGGCTGAAACCGGCTTCGGGTATATCGAATTCCCCCTCGGTACCCGCCCCGGCGCGCCGGCCGCGGTGCCCATTGCGCGCTTTCGCGAAAAGCCGAAACTCGCCGCGGCTCGGCGCTATTCGAAGGCCGGTAACTTCTTTTGGAACAGCGGCATGTTCGTTTGGCGGGCCCGCTCGTTTGACGATGCCGTCGAGCGCTTTCTGCCCCGAACGGCCGAGGCCCTGTCGCACCTCCCCGCATTGACCTCGCGACGCTTTCGATCGTCACTCGCCCAACACTATCCCGATTGCGACGCCATTTCAGTGGACTACGGCATTTTGGAACGGGCGCGGAACATCTCCGGCGTGGCGTGCCGCGATTTTGGGTGGAGCGACCTCGGCAGCTGGGAAGCCGTTTACCAGCTTGGGATGAACAAAGTCGGTGAAAATGTTTCGCGATCGGCGGTCCGCGCCCTATTGTCTAAAGGAAACTTAGTCGATGTTCCCGGTAAACTCACGGCTCTGGTGGGTGTCCGGGATTTGGCGGTCGTTGAGACCTCCGATGCCTTGTTGGTCTGCCGCCGCGATCAAGCGCAGCGAGTCGCCGATGTAGTCAAGGATCTCGAACTCAACGGACCCCACGAGCTGCTCTAATATCCCGCCACCCCGCCTGTCAGGCAGGCTGGCTATTGAGACGGGCGTTATCCCGCCGTTCACGATAATCGGCATGACGCATCCCAAACCCATTCGTTTCCCTCCGAGATCAACGTCGTCCGCGGTGTCTTCGGGCCGGGAGCTATCCTATTTCACGCGGCATACCGCGGCGGTGTTCGAATTCGCGCGCAGCCTCGTTACACGACAGCCGGACGGTCGCGCGGCCGGGTTGCCCCAAGAGCGCGGGGGCCGACCCGGGCCGGTTCTGGTTTACTGTCGAGCGGCCGATATGAGAGAACCGGCATCGGCGGCCGGGCCCAGTGGGGCCCGCCCGGTTCTGGTTAATCAATCGGGACCCGCTATGAACCGCGAAAATCGCGAACAACGAAAAAGCCGTCGACAAATGTGCTCGGAGGTGGTGGACATCTCTTTCGCCGACCTGACCGGGCGCCGAGTCGCCGACGTGGGAATCATCGAGGACGTCAATCAAAACGGCATCTGCCTCAGTCTCGGGATTCCGTTGCCCCTCACCGCCGTGGTCAAGATCAGCAATGATCAATTCGAGGCCGAAGGTCGCGTCCGGCACTGCTCGTCGCAAGACTACGGCTATTCGGTCGGTTTGGAGTTTGCCGAAGGTTCGGAATGGAACTCCGAACATTGGCAACCCCAGCACCTGTTGGAAATTCCCGTCGACGTTGAGTGACGAGGCTCGGCCGTCGGTTTACATTCGGTCGCTCAGCGCCTTGATCGCATCGCGATAGATCTGTAAGACCTGCTCGCGCGCGTCGTCGTCGTCGAACAGCGCTTTTTCGCGGATGGTGCGGATGCTTTGCCGCATTTCCTCCACCAAGCCTTCCGCGACATCGGGCCGAAAAACGCGGCGGCCCGCGATCTCGATATAGATCGGGCTGCTGTGGGCGAAGAGCGTGTGATCGAATTCGTTGTCGCCTACTTCATCGGGCGGCAGCCGTAGCGCCAGCCATCCCGGTTTGTCGAGACGGAGGCTCAGGTTCATCGTCGCTTCGAAATGACCCTCCACGGCGCGGCTTGGCGCCGAGGCGACAACCTCGCCGTTATACACCAACTCGATCCGCTGAAAAGCCTTGCGGCCGAGCGCGCGGCCGACCACCGCGACCTCGGCGGGGGCGTCACGCCGTATCGTGTCCCCGATGCCTTGGTCGTCGGCGCGAAATTCCAGAAACGGCCCGTTGGTGATGTAAGACCGACCCGCCCCGAGTTGGGCCAGCCAGTCGGCGCTCTTCAGAGCACCATCGATCGGAACGTAGACTCTCGCGAAATCCTCGATAAACCAGTCCGAACCCGCCGAGAACGGAGTTTTCAGCCCGATATTCAGATAGCGGTAATAGGTGTCTTCGTAGGAGCCTGTGTTGCCGCCGTCGAAAATGTTCTGGGCGTCGAGCAGACCCGCCAGCCAGCTGGGAATGTCCTCGGTGCCCTGTGCGTTGTGGCACCAGATGGCGCTGCCGCCTTGCCGGCGCGCTCTTTGAATGCCCGGACGCAAGGCCGGCGCGTCCGTGCCGGAGTCCATGATATCGGGGCCGATGCTCATCGGGCGGATGAGTTCCTTGAGGTGCAGCAGCAACACATGACCGTACCCGTGCCCGAATGTGCCTTTGAAATTGTTGCGGTGCTCGACGCCGTTGTCGAACAACACTCCTTCTCGGGAAAGTTTCCGGAGATCTTCGTCGGTGTAGGCGTTCGTGATGTAGGTGTGCTCGGCGTTTAGTCGGCGGAGATGGGAAACATACACGAGATCCAGTGCGTCGGCGCGCGGGACGACCTCAAGATAGCGGTCGGCTTGTTCACGAGTGAGCCCCTTCAAGTGGAGATGGGTATTGGCGGCCCGCAGTCCGCCCGCGGCGGGGTCGTAGAAACGTTTCAGCGACAGCCGGACTTCGGCTTCCCGCTGGCCGTTGAGGTCGATGACTTTCTTGACGAGCTCGGTTCCCAGCCCGTAAAAGGCTTCGACGCGCAAAACCCGTGCCGGGACCGCGACAGTGACCGATTCGGTGATCGAATACCAGTCGTGTCGCCGAACTACTGAGTCTCGCATAATATACTGTCAATCGAGACAAAGAGAAGACTGTTTCCAGAAGGCGGTGATCAAACGCGGTTTGCGGCGCATACGGCGCAAGGCCTTGCGAGCGCGCTGGTCGAGTGCCCAATAGTCCTTCGGGCAGACATTGGGTAACTCGTGCTGCTTCCAGTAGGCCCAAATGTATTCCACCGGGTTCAACTCGGGCGCATAAGGCGGCAAATACTCCGTTACGATATGCCCCTCGGAGAGTTCGATAAACTCCCGCACCATCCGGCTGCGGTGCGCCGGCAGCCGGTCCCAGACGATCAACAGCGAGCCGTCGATGTGACGGACCAGGGCCTTGAGGAAGTCGATAACCTCCAGCCGGCCGATCGCGCCGGGATAGAGCCGAAAGTAGAAGTTGCGCAACGTCAGCCCGGCCGACACCGAGAGTTTCTGCCAGTTGAAGTTGAACTCCAGCAGCGGCGTCTCGCCGCGCGGCGCCCAGGTGCGACAGCGATGCGGCTTTTGACTCAATCCGCTTTCGTCGATGAAGACGATCGTGCGGCCTTGTTTTCGGGCTTTTTTTTAATGGGTGCTCCAAAGGGACCTGCGCTCCATAAGGGATTTGGCGAATACGGATCGACCCGGGAAGGGGCAGGCCCGTGGCGGAGTCGAGCAAGTGAATTGTGAGCCGGCACGTCTTGTTCGCCGCGCGATAGCCGCGGTCTTCCGATACCGCTTGCTCGGCGCGCTGTTTGGCTTCGTGGGCGGGCTCGGTTTGCTCGTGGGCGGAAAGGCAGAGCGGATTAAGCAGCAGGGTTGCCAGAGCCGGGATCGCTGGAAACGCTGAAGACCTATGCATCGCTATTCTCCTTCGTTTGGCCTATTTCGCTTTATGGGTGGCGAAGGACCGGCGTCACGCCCATCCTACTCCACTCCAAAAGCCAGCAAGACGTTGCCGGCCGTGCCGCCCCACAGCCCGTAGCCGGAGTTCACATAGAGCATGCCGTCCACGATCGCCGGGCCGCCGCCGGCCATGGATCCGCCTTTTCCGGGAAGCCCGTTGACGGTTTCGAAGTCACGGATCGTGTCGAACTCCCACAGCAGCCTGCCGTCGATGCTCGAGTGAGCGCGCAGCACGCCGTCCATTGAACCCGCGAAGACGACACCGGGAACCACGGCAATGGCCGACATTTGCGCCGGCGTGCAGGCTTCGCGCTTACCGCAGGGGGCCGGTGGCGCGTGCCACCTGCGTTTGCCCGTCGCCAGGTCGAGAGCGAAAAGCCCACCCCCGGCTTTGGGGTCCGCCACGAGAGTGCGGTAATCGCCCATCCCTTCGTCGAGAAAGGCGATGTCGGAAAGTGAGGCGTAGACAGAGCGATCGTCCGCGGCATGACCCCATTGGATACCGCCAAGGATGCCGCCCTTGCCGATCCGGGTCGTCCACAGCACGCGCCCCTCGGCGTCGGGGTCGATCGCGTGGACCTCGCCGGTTTTCTGGCCGAAGACCAAGGCGCGGCGTCCGCCGGCGAGCTTGACCAGAGCCGCCGATGTTCCGATGTCGAAGTCAGGGCCTTGGGGGTCGGGGCAATTCAATTTGGCGGGCGTAATGCACGACATGTTGAACAGATCGCCGGCGGTCATCTGTTTCGACCACAGCAACTCACCCGTGTCGAGGTCCATGGCGAGGATGGCGTCGCTGGTCTTTGTGGCCGGCGGCGAGTGATTGTCGCCCGTTGCGACGTAGACGGCGTTTCTCTTGGGGTCGATCGTGGGCGATGACCAGATACCCGCGCCCGACGGGCCCCAGATCGGGTTGCCGTCGCGATTCTTTCCCACGATGTGGGGCTTTTCTTGGATCGTTCGGGTACGCCAAAGCAGTTTCCCCGTGCCGGCATCGATCGCCGCCAACGCCCCGCTATAGCGGCAGCAACGGTATTCGGGATTGAGCGAGGGCAGCTCTTCGCGGCTCGTGATCGGGACGTACAAGCGGCCTTCGTGAAGCGTCGGCGCGCCGGTCACCTGGGCCACGGGAAGCTCGTCCGCCGCGGTGCGCCATCGAAGCTCTCCCGATTGCACATCGACGGCGTAGACATTGGCCTTCGTGTCGGCGATGTAGACAGCCTGACGCCCGTCGGGTAAGTCACGCAACGACCCGACCGAGGCAGCCGCTCTAACCGGCGCGGCGGTTTCAAAGCTCCAATGCGCGCAACCGCTTCGTGCGTCGAGCGAATAGAAGTTGCGTGAATTGTTGCCGGCATAGACGCGTCCGTTGATGACGGTCGGCTGGGCGTAAGCGCGCTGCGTGGCCGGGTAGGCGAAGGCCCACTTCAATCGCAAGCGCGCGACGTTGTCGGGGTCGATGCCCGCGCCTTCGCGTTGGAAGCGTTGGTTGGCGCCGTCCGGGCTCCAGCCGTTCCAAGAGGGATCGTTGGTTGAGGACTTGGCGTGACTCGTCGCCGAGTCGGTGCAAGCGCCCGTGCCGGCGGGCAATTCAGGAGGCCCGCCCGCAACCCGCGAAAGAAAGGCGGCCAACGCCGCGCGCTCAGCCGGTTGCAAGGCCGCCGCTTGACGCTCCATCGTGCCCGACGTCATGGCTTCCAAAATGGCTTCCGCCGGCATTTTCGCCAGCGCGTCCCGCGACGGAATTCGCCCGTCGGCGGCACCCAGGTGACACACGGCGCAATGTTGCCCATAAAGCGCTTCGCCCGGATGCGGAGCGGCTGCCGCCGGACTGCCGCTGATGACCCCAAGGCACGCTGGGACGAGCGCGAGTTTCAGAAAGGCGAGTCGGGGGAAGGGCATCGACGACAGTATAGAGTAACGCCATGGGTATGAAGCTTCAGCGGACACCGGAAGTCGCGCATGTCCCGATTCCCGTCGAGTTCGGGTGCTTAAGGACTATCCGCGGGCGGGGAGATCGGACGCGGCTTCCCCCGAATCATGTGATACCCCAACGTTCGGGCGACTTTGCGCGATGTGGGGCGCGGTTGACAGGGCACGGAGCCCTACTCTTCGGAATGGCCGTAGACGACGACGCCGATGACGTCGCCGGGGATCGCCAGATCGAGCACCCAATGCTCCATGTCGTCTTGCCAAATATTTCCCGATTCGTTGCTGTCGGGTAGCTCGAGTCGCAAGATCGTCGGGTGGGGATTCCCGGATGAGGAAATGCTCAACTGGGTCAGCTGCTCGAAAGTGAGGTCTTTGGCGGGTTCGGTGTCGGCGTCGACTCGGCTCAGCAGGGCAAAGTCGCGGCTCGACGCAACGCCCATGTGATTGCCGTCTTCCGGGTGCAGGCCGTAACGCATCGTGTAGACGCCGGGTTTGACGCCTTGTTCGCGAAAGTCGGAGCCGCTTTCGGGAAAGCGCACCACCGCGAGAAAAGCGCCCTCCGGCATGCTTTCGAAACGGATGCCGAATCCGGAAATCGGATCGCCGTCAAAAGCGGCTTTGCGAGGCCAAAACTCGACCGCGATCTTGCCGTCGGGCCCAAGCGCGGAAACAGCTTGGGTTTCAATCATCTCGGCCATGCCGGCGGGTAATCCGTCGGGAGACGCCGAGCCGCCGGTCGACGCCGAGAAGTCCGCGGCGACCAGGGTGCCGGTAAGGCTGACAGCGAGCAGGGTGACGAGAGAAAAAACCTTCGTAATGTTCATAACTATTTCGTGTGACGAGCCGAAATCGAAAACGGTTCCGACCGTCTGCAAGCTTGGTCGATAGGAAAGTTTATCTCAACTCGACCCCGCCCGACAGCACTGTCGGCCACGTCCGCATAAAAACAAACGGCGGAGACCGTGCATGCACACGGATCCCCGCCGTTTCGTCGAACCTTTCCGTCTCGCTCGGGCGAACGGAATTAGTCGGTGTGAGCGACGCCCATCGAGAACGTACCCAGATAGGCGCTGCTGCGACGCGGGGCGCTGAAGCGCACGCCGAGGCCTTCACCGCTGAAACGATTGTCGAGCGTGAAGGCGGGCATGGCATGATCGAGCGCGGCCAGCGGCGCGTAGTAAAGGTCATCCAAGTGACACAGCGAATCGGTGTCCTCGATCCGACGGGTCTCAAGGCGCACCAAGTCTCCGGCGGTCATCGTCGCGCGACGGGCATGGATGTCGCCGTCGAAGTCAAAGCGAATCGGCGCGGTCTCGCTTCGCACCACGTCGTTGAGCAGTTCGCCGGCGCGGTCTTTCGCCATCGCGGCCAGAGCCTCGCGCTGCGCGCTATCGGCGCGCTCATCGAAGATCAAAACCGACTTGACCGGATAGGGGTTGCTGAAAGGATCTCCCAGCGTCGAGGCGGCGCGAATCACGGCGACAACGCCGAGGCCGTCGAGCGAAACACCGTTGAAGCCGCCCTGCTCCACCTGCCACGCCATCACGGCCAGATCGCCGCGAATCCCCATTTCGGAGTTGGCGAAGCAATGCGAGGCATAGACTTCGGCGTTACGCGCTTCCAGATAATTACCGCGAATCTCGGCGCCGGCCGGCGCAACGGCAACGACGGCCAGAATCGCAACCACAAGTGCAATGCGGGTATTCATGATCCAAATCTCCTGCTTTTTTTCACGACTCCCGGAGGCCCCAAGGAACGCCGAGAGTCAGCCTTTATTCTACAACGGATCAGACAAGCTACAAAGAGGACCGGGAGACACCTCCGCCGATGAAACACGTCGTTGGCTCGTCCCTCCGAGCAACTCGCTAACAGCCTAGCACGATCCGGGGGAGTTTTTCCGCCGCGGCGGCAACTCGGAATTGACTGGAGCGGGCGGTTTGTGGGGCTGGGAGCAATCGCCAAGCTACAACGCCATGGCACGGTTCCAGCAGTCTTCGAACAAGCTTCGCATCGCGGCGGCCAATTGCTTGTGGTCGAAGACGAGCGCGGTGATGCGGGGGTGGCTCGAGACCGGATCGTCCAATGAAATCATGCCGCGCTGGTTGTCGAACAGTGCCAGCTTGATCGGCAATTCGCCTAAGAGGCGAATCTGCGCTTTCGTTTTTTCAAGCTGCTTGAGTTCGTTGCGCTGTTCCGTGTCCAAGGTCGGTGATTCATAGAGCAGGCGGCAGTGGGCGCCGTTGTCAAGCAGTTGTTGAACGATGGGCTCCCGCACCGGCTGCACGGCGTAGGGCGGTCGGGCCAATTCCAAATAGTCGTCCTTGGTCTCCAACAGAAAACGGCGGTATTCCTCGGCGATCTGCCCGGTGTCGGCGACGATGCGAATGTAGTTGAGCGGGCCGTGTCCTTGATTGCCGTTGGCGAAGACTTCGGCCAGGTTTCCGCTCAGCACGGTCGCCAAACCGCGGCGATCCTCCCACTCGCGCTCATAGGTTTCTCGCTTGCGGGCGAGAAAGCTGCTCAGGGCGAGTTGCGGTTCGACCGCGGAAAATTGCTTGGCCTTGCCTTGGACGACGCGGACGAAACCCTTCCCGACCAGGCTGTCGAGAACCTCGTAAATCTTTTGGCGGGGGATGCGGGCGGGACCGGCGACTTCCAGAGCTTTGAAGCGCTGATGCCCGACCAGAACCAGGTAGGCCCGTGATTCGTAGGCGTTCAATCCGATCTGTTGAAGTCGGCGGGCTTCGGCTTCCAGATCCACGCTCTCACGTTACCATGCCGATGGATAATCAGGCCGGGAAAGCCAACAATAGGGGGCTCGATGTGATTCCGGGCTTTATTCCGGCGGGCGCGGACGGCAAGCAGGGTTTAACGTGGACTTCCGTCCCCGCCTCTGTTTCAATTCTCGGATCACTATGAGTCCTCTCCGCCGGGGTACAATAGGCTCGGGTCGGGCGTCGGCGCCCTGCCCCCCAATTCGCCATGACCCACATCGACGAGCTTCCCAAAACCCTCGGCGCGCTGCGGGTTGACAGCCGTTTTTCCGAACAGCGCACGGCCGCGCGCTCGATCAAGGATGAAATGCGGGAAAACCTGATCTGCTTGCTGCGCGCCCGCAAGCCGATCTTCCCCGGAATCGTCGGATATGACGACACCGTCATCCCGCAAATCGTGGCGGCGGTTCTTTCGAAACACAACTTCATTTTGTTGGGACTGCGAGGTCAGGCCAAGAGCCGCATCCTACGGCAGCTCACCGCGCTGCTCGACCCTTTTCTGCCGGTCGTCGCGGGCAGCGAGATCAACGACAATCCTTACTCGCTATTGTCGAGTTGGGGCCGGCAAACGGTCGCGCGGAAAGGGGACGACACGCCGATCGCCTACCTCACACCCGCCAACCGCTATGTCGAGAAACTGGCGACGCCCGATGTCACGATCGCCGACATGATCGGCGACATCGACCCCATCAAGGCCGCCCGCGGCGCGCACGATCTTTCCGACGAGAGGACGATCCATTTCGGGCTGCTGCCGCGCGCCAACCGTTGTATCTTCGCCATCAACGAACTGCCCGATCTGATGGGGAAGATTCAAGTCGGGCTGTTCAACATCATGCAGGAAGGCGATATCCAAATTAAGGGCTATCCGGTGCGGCTGCCGCTGGACGTCGAGCTGGTTTTCACCGCCAACCCGGAAGACTACACGGCGCGCGGGAAGATCATCACACCGCTCAAGGACCGCATCGGGAGCGAGATCCGCACTCACTACCCGCTCTCGCTCGAGCATGGCGCGGAAGTTACCCGACAAGAGGCTTGGTGGGAAAGGACGGCCGGCGACAAGCAGGTGCTCGTGCCCGACTATATCCGCGAAGTCGTCGAGACGGTCGCCTTTATCGCGCGCGAGGACAAGAAAATCGACCAGCGCTCGGGCGTTTCCCAACGGCTGCCGATTTCTTGTCTGGAAAACGTCGTATCGAGCGCCGAGCGGCGCGGGCTGATCCATGATGAAAACGTCATCGTGCCGCGCGTCAGCGACGTCTACGCCGCGCTGCCTTCCTTGACGGGAAAATTCGAATTGGAATACGAGGGTGAATTGCGTGGCGGGGAGCGGGTGGCGCGGGAGATGATCACCGCCGCCGTGGCGCGAGTCTACGAAAAGTTTCAGCAAGACGCCGACACCTCGGCCGTCGTGCAGTGGTTCGAGATGGGCGGCACCTTACGACTCGATGAAAACGAGCCGGGAACGAAGGTGGTCGAGCAACTCGGCCAAATTCAAGGTTTGCTCGACCTGGCGCACCGTATCGCGCTCGATGAAGGGAAGGAACCCGAGGCGCTGGCTTCGGCGGCGGAGTTCGTTCTCGACGGGCTGTATGCGTTGCGGCAAATCAGCCGCCACGAGGAGCTGGGCTACACGGCTCGCGAAAAGAAGCGCGAGCCCGCCGAACGCGTTGGGTTTCCCGAACAACCGAATCGCGACCGGTTCAATTAGCCTGCCTGGTAGGGGGCCGGGTCCGATAGACCGCCGACCGTCATGAAATTCATCCAATACACTCGCTACATCGGCGACGATTTCGGGATCAGCGCGGCCGACTTGATACGGGCTCTTTCCGACTTCTTCCTGCGCAGCGGTTTTGAACGCCAGTTCCACGACTTTGAGGAAATGAACCCGCGTTCGCTCGATGAGCTGCAAGATGCCGTGCGGGAGGCGCTCGAAAGCGGACAGCTCTTCGACGACAAGAACCTCGAGTCGATGATGGACGAGCTCAGCCAAATGTCGCCCGAGCAATTCGAGCAGCTCGTCGACCGCCTGATCGGCAAGCTAGGCGACGAAGGCTATGTCAACGTCAACGATCCGCAACCGGAAAGCAGTTCGGCGGGCGGTCCGCGCGGAGCCGCCGGGGAAGATCGCTCGCAACAGCCGATTCGCTTCGACCTCACCGACAAGAGCGTTGATTTCTTGGGCTACAAGACGCTCAAAGACCTGCTGGGGTCGCTGGGCAAAGCCGGCTTCGGCAGCCACGACACGCGCGAGTCCGCCACCGGGGTCGAAACGTCGGGTTCGTCGAAACCGTATGAGTTCGGCGACACGCTCAACCTCGACATCAACGAAACTCTCTCGCGGGCCGTGCAACGCCAGGGCCTCGAATTCCCGATCGAACTGGAATACTCCGATTTGATGGTGCGCCAATCGGACTATCAAAGCTCCTGCGCCACCGTCCTGATGCTCGATTGCAGTCACAGCATGATTCTTTACGGGGAAGACCGCTTCACGCCGGCCAAACGCGTCGCGCTGGCGCTGTCTCACCTGATTCGTACACAGTACCCCGGCGACAGCCTCAATCTGGTCTTGTTCCACGACTCGGCCGAGGAGATGCCGCTCGGCGAACTGGCGCGCGTGCAGGTCGGCCCCTACTACACCAACACCCGCCAAGGCCTGATCGTCGCGCAACGCATTCTTCGCCGCCAACGCAAGGACATGCGGCAGATCATCATGATCACCGACGGCAAGCCCTCGGCGCTTACGCTCGGCGACGGACGCATTTACAAGAACCCCTTCGGGCTCGACCCGCTGGTGATCGGGCGGACTCTCGAGGAAGTCCACAAGTGCAAGAGGCAAGGTATCTTGATCAATACGTTCATGCTGGCCCGCGATCGTTCTCTGATGCAGTTCGTCAGAAAAGTGACCGAGATCTGCCGCGGCAAGGCCTATTTCACAACACCGCACACTCTGGGGCAGTATTTATTGATGGACTACATGAATCACAAGACGAAGATGGTGCATTAGCAGCTCGTGGCGAAAATTCGAGGCCGCTCCAACAAGACACGGTCCGTTTCCATGAATCCGTAAGGTGCGCGAACCGGCCAGGACGGAGCACTCTCCGTGCCCGAGGCTCTGGGCCAGTAGCGTCGATAATTCAATCTAAACGGCAGAGGGGGCAGCAACGCCCCCACTTTTTTTGGGTGAGCCCGGTGTGTCGAGGACAGCCGGAAATCTCTTGGGGAACTCCACTGCTAACGTTTTCGTATCCAAGAGCGTTAATGAGAACAGGGCGGCGAGGGCGAAGAGATCATGGCTGTGAGAACGAGGCGGCATAAATGGATCGTGGTCATCGTGCTTGTCGCGATGGTGGTCCTGGCAGGCTTGGTCTTTCGATCGTTCTCCACGGTGAACGCGGAGATCGACGAGAGTAGTCTGGCTCGGGTGGAGCGCGGAAACCTGGCGCGGTCGGTAGTTGCGACCGGGGTCGTCGAGCCGATTTCCAATCGGGTTGAGCTGCGCAGCCGGGCGAGCGGAATCGTTGAGAAACTGCACCGCGATGTGGGAGATCGAGTCAGGGCCGGTGAGGCGCTCATCGAGCTGGATCGCGAGCAGCTCTTAGCCCAACTCCGCGAGGCCAAGGCCAACTTGGCGGCCGCCGCCGCCGACGTGAGGGCAGCCCGGGCCGAGCTGGAGAGATATCGCATCCAGGCCGAGGACTACGATGTTCGACTGGCCCGAACGAACCATGCGCGCAGCCGGGAGCTTCATGAAGCCGGGCTCATTCCGAAATCCGAGTACGACATCACCGAAGGCGCTCTCGATGAAGCGTTGAACCGCCAACGAGCGGCGATGTCGGCGATCAGCTCGGCCGAGGCCGCGATCGCGCAAAAGGAAGCGAGGGTCCTGCAGTTCGAAGCGGTGATCGATCGCATCACAGAGGAATTAGGCTACACGACCATCCGGTCGCCGATCGACGGGGTGGTCTTGTCACGCGCAGTCGAGGTCGGCAGCGCGGTTTCCTCGATTACGACGATGGGCGCCGGCGCGACCATGGTCATGGTTCTCGGCGACATGAGCGCGGTGTACGTCAAGGGAAGGGTCAACGAGAACGACATCGGCCTTGCCAAGATCGGCCTGCCCGCCCGCATTACCGTTGAAACCTTCAAGGAAAGGGTATTTCACGGGAAGGTCTACAAGATTGCTCCGCTGGGCGTGGAAGAAGACAACGTGACGACCTTCGAGGTGCGGGTCTCGGTGGAAAACCCGGAAGGACTGCTTTTGGCCAACATGTCGGCCAACGCCGAGATCATCCTCGAAGAGCACGAGGGCACGCTAATCGTTCCCGAAGGCGCTGTGATCTACGAGCGTGACCGGAGCGCGTTCGTGGAGGTTCCCGACCCGGGGTCGGAATCGGGCAAGCGCCGCGTCGCCGTGGAACTCGGCATCAGCAACGGGACGAAGTCCGAGGTTGTTTCGGGGCTCGAAGAGGGCGCGCCGGTCGTGTTGCAGTGAAGGCATCGTGGACGTCATTCGGCAAATGGTCGCGGGCTTGTGGCGCAACAAGCTGCGCAGCTTCCTGACGATGTTCGGCATCGGCTGGGGGGTGGTTTCGCTTGTGCTGATGTCGTCGCTGGCCGAGGGGTTTCGGCAGGGTCAACGCGAGAGTATGGCGGCGCTGGGCGACAGCATCGTGATGGTGTGGGGCGGCCGTACCGAGATGCAAGCGGGCGGTCAGCGGGCCGGACGCCGCATTCGGCTCCGGCAAAACGATGTGCAAGCGATCCGCGAGCAATGCACGCTGGTCGATGTCGTCGCCGGCGAGGTCAAGCGCCACAATGTCTCGGTGGCGAGCGCTTTCAACTCCGGCCGATTTCTCGTGGTTGGCGTCACCCCCGATTACTTGCGGCTGCGTACGCTGCCGGCGTCGGAAGGCCACCAAGTGCGGGCCGTGGATGTCGAGTGGTCCCACAGGGTGTGCATCTTGGGAGCCGAGGTGAGAAAGCAGCTTTTCGAGGACCGGATCGACGTGCTCGACAGCCGGGTCCACATCAACGGCTACCCCTACCGCGTCATCGGCCTGATGAGCGAAAAGGAGCAAAACAGCTCCTACGACGGCCGGGACAACGACAAAATCTTGATTCCCGCCTCCGGCTTGATTCGCGATTGCCCCCCGAACCGCGGCGTTGCCGTCGAAGGTTTGCTGGACACGCTTATCTATCGCCCCGTGTCGCTTGAAGGGTGGGAGGCGGCACAGCGGCAGGTGAGGCGAACGCTGGGACGGATTCACGGTTTCGATCCGCGTGATGAATCCGCGCTGGGGATGTGGGATACGGTCCAGACCGCTGAGTTCACCGATGCCATCTTCACTTCGATGGAAATTTTCTTGGGAGCCGTCGCGTTGATCACCCTAAGCCTGGGAGGCGTGGGCGTGGCCAACACGATGCTGATGACGGTTTCGGAGAGAACGAGCGAGATCGGTTTGAAGAAAGCCCTGGGCGCAACGCGGCTTCGGATTATGGCTGAGTTTTTCATGGAAGGGATGGTATTGGCCATGTTGGCGGGCGTCGGCGGAATATGCGGCGTTGTGCTCTTTGCGTCGGCGGTCAACATGTTACCCATGCCGGGCATGTTCGCGGGTCTGATCATCGATGCAAGGGTTGGGTTGATCGCCTCGGCGGCGCTAGGGGTGGTCGCGATCTGCGCGGCCATGCCGCCGGCTTGGCGCGCCGCGCGGCTCACCCCGATCGAGGCATTGCGCTATGAGAGGTGACCGGTGAGTTGGCGAGGGGTCGTGGCCGATGCAATCGACTCGCTGAAGTTCAGTCGCCGGAGATCCCTCGTCACGATTACCAGCTTGGGTTGGGGCGTAGCGTCGTTTCTGATCCTGATGTCGTATGGCAGCGGCTTCGAGCAAGCGCTGCGAAGCGCTTTTCTGGAAATCGGGCACGATCTCGTCCTCATGACGTCGGGGCAAACCAGTGAGCAGGCGGGCGGCCTACGGGCCGGGCGTCGGGTCCGCTTGCGAACGACCGACGCGGAGAGGATCAAGCAGGACGCCGCCTTCGTCGGGGCGGTTTCGCCGGAAGGCATGCTCCACGATGCGGTTGTCGTCCGCCGCCATCGCGAAAAGACCTTTACATTGCGGTCGGTATGGCCCGCATATAACCGAATTCGCAACATGCGAATCAAACAAGGGCGCTGGATCACGCCCGACGACAATCACCATCGTCGGCGCGTGGCGATCCTCGGTTCGAAAGTCGCCAAGGACCTGTTCAGCGACATCCCGCCGGTGGGCGAGACGATCACCATCAACGGACTTCGTTTCACCGTCGCGGGGACGCTGGAGAGTAAGGTGCAGATCTCCAACTACAACCGGCCCGACAACCAGTGCGTTTTCATCCCCTATGAGACGATGTCGGTCTTCCGCGACACACGCTATCCCGAGTTTATTGTCTGGTCACCCGTCGCTCGCCCGCTGCTCGACAATGCGTTGAAACAGGTCAGGACGATGCTGGCCGGCATGCACCGTTTCTCGCCCACCGATGAGAAAGCCGTCATGATGCTGCCTTTCAGCCGGTTTCTCAAGATCGTCGACGGCCTGTCGGCGGCGACCAGCGTCTTGCTGATCTTCGTTGGCGCGCTGACTTTGGGGATCGGCGGCGTCGGCCTGGCGAACATCATGTTGGCGGCGGTGATCGACCGCACTCGCGAGATCGGCGTATTGAAAGCGCTGGGCGCGCCGCGGCGAAGTATCCTGGCGCAGTTCCTCGCCGAAGCGTTGATCATCGTGATGATCGGAGGACTGGTCGGCGTCGGAGTTGGCGTGGCGGCTACGGAAATCATTGGTTCCGTGCCGCTGCTCGGTCCGTTGTTCAAGGATCAGGGGGTTACCGCCGACCAGGGCCGTGTCGAGTTCAGCATCTCGACGACGTCAGTAGCTGTCTCCACGGGCATTCTCTTTCTGGTTGGGCTGATCGCGGGGATCATCCCGGCGATTCGAGCGTCGAAGCTCGACCCGGCCGAAGCGCTGCGGTACGAGTAAGATCGGGCACGACCCGCCGGCGGGCTGCGTTTATTCGACACCATTGCGCCTCGGCCCGTCGCTTGCGCTCGGGGCTCTTCCTCTGCGTCAAAAATTCCGTCCGCCAGGCGGCGAAAAAAGTGGCCTAGAACGAGAGGGTTCCCGTTCGGGCGACTTCTTCCTGGTTTGGTAGGTAGAGAGTTTGGCAGCGCTCGCAGCGGTAGACTTCGTCGCCGGCCTCGAGGCGAGAGGAAACCTCATCGCCGTACTCGTACCAACGCTTCAAGTGCCCGCGGCAAATATTGTTGTTCTTGCCGGGGTTGTTGCAGGCGCGCTGACGCGGAACACGGCGCTTGAGCTTTGTACCGTCGGCGAGGGTGGTCAACAGATTGGGATCGGGCTCTTCGACCTTTTCTTCCGCTTTGTCGGAAGCGGCGTCTGCGGTCTTGGTTGCGGTTTCTTCTGCCATTGCGATTCGAGTGCGGCGGGCGAGCGGTCTCCAAAGTAGACGAGCGGCCGAACAACCAAAACGAGTATAACAAGTAGTTGCCCGCTCCTGTCGATGATGCTGTTGGGATAGTTCGCGGCGGAAATCAGGATCGGGGGGCCGACTCAAACCATGAACAAAACTTGCGCCACTTACGACGATGTCAACCTGGTAATTCGACTCTACGAGTTGCGGCGCGAGGAGAAATTGCGCGAGGCGCGGGCCTGGTTCGCTTCTTCGTTCGAGGCGAAGACGGTTAAGAAATTCAACGAACTCTGTCCCGGCGGCTCGGAGGAAAACGGCCTGTTCCTCGCGGTCGTCACGTATTGGGAATTGGCCGCGTCATTCATCACAAGCAATGTCTTGCACGCCGATCTGTTCTTCGAAACCGGGGGGGAACTCTTCCTCGTCTGGCAGCGCGTGAAAGACATTGTTCCCGAGTTCCGTAAGAGCCGGGAGGATCCTGCCTTGTTGCGTAACCTTGAAAAAGTCGCGGAGCAATACGAGCCTTGGCTCGAGACGACGAGCGGGTAAGGGGTTGTGAAAAATTGGGGACTGTGTCCCAAGCGCCGATCGAATAAGTTTCATTGAATCAACATCTTTCGATGGCGCGAGTGGGCTGTGCCCCAATTTTTCACAACCCTAAGGCCTGCGGCGCGACCAAGGCGTGCGTTCACGCTTCCATGAATCCGCGCATTCAAAATCCTTCAGATCAAGAATGGATGCCGGCTAACTCGTCGCGATTTCGCCGGGCTTTTTGCTCTCCAAGTAACTTTCGCGGGCCAATGCGGCCAAGAAACTAAATAGCACCAGTGCCGGAATGAAGGTCCACGGCGGGCCGATCGAAAGCGAAACAAAGGGCAGCGGCACCAGGAAAGTGGTGGCTAGAAACCGCGAGTAGGGGTCTTTCGACTGAAACACGGTCAAGAGCAGCAACGGCAGCAGGATGCCGGCGTCGTAGGCGTAAACATGGGGCACGGCGAGAATCGAACCCGCAATCGCCGCCGTCATCCAGCGCCATAGCGGCGCCGAACGCACGGCGATCACAACCAACAGCGTGACGACCACGACGGCGAAGATTTTCAGCGCGAGGTGGTCGACCCCGAAATTCGCCCCGAGGGCATGGATGTTGATCATACGCTCGGGGGCCGGCGAAAGTCGCGCTAGATCTTTGTTGTTGAGTAGAGAGACGTAGTTTTCAATGCCGATGCGGCCGCCGAGCAGCGAGGAAATCAAGGCTGTCACGGCACCGCTAACCGCGAACCCAAGCAGCAATTTGGGACGACGTTGCAGCAACATCGCAAGCGGTACAAACACGAGCAAGTGAAACTTGAACAGCCCCAACCCCAACACAAGGCCGCTGTGGAGATCCCGGCCGCGCTCGGCCCATGTGTAGGCGCCAATTGCGAGGACCGTCAAGATAACGCAATCCTGGCCGTTGAGAACGCCTCCGATGGTCGGGAAATAGAGCGCCGCGAAGATCAATGAATCAGGTCCGAAGCGTCGCCGGCCCCATGTCCAACACCCCACCAATAGCGCCGTCTGCAACAGAATCCAGGTCCAAAAAGCGGTGGTGTAGGGAAGCCAGGCCAGCGGGGCCAAGACCAGGGCGTAGAAATGCGGACGAACGAAAGGAACGACTTCCTCGATTTCTCCGACCAGCTCTTGCTCACGGTCGTACTGCGCGTCGACGTTGTGAAGTTCGCTGAATCGCCCCTCGGCCGCCAATGAAGCGCCGGTGTAGAGGTTCAGAAAATCGTGGAGATAAGCCGTCTGGAGCGTGCCGACGCCCTGCGCCATCCAGAACAAGCTGATGATGGCGAGGAAAATCCAATGAATAGCGGTCAGCCGCTGAGTCGCCGGATCAGCCGGGTTCGCTTGTGGCATGCAATGTCGCTTGATCCGCGTGAGAGGGCTACACGGCCGAACCGTCTTCTCTCCATGGGGTCTCAACGACTATACGCCAAACGCGCCGCTTGGGGCATTTGGAAGTACCGCGGGTGGCGAGCCCGGCAGCTTAGCTCAGTGATGTTTCGAGGACCGGGCTGGTCGCCGCTTTCGCGAGGAACTCGCGGAACGCGGCGGCCTCAACCGGGGGGCTGATCAGGCGTCCTTGGGCTTGTTGGCATTTCTTCGCCACGCAGAAGTCGAGCTGTTCTTGGGTTTCCACTCCCTCGACGACGACTCGCAAGTTCAGGTTGTGGGCTAAGGCGATCAGGCCCGAGGCGATCGCGGCGTCGCCGGGGTTGACCGAGACGTGCCGCGTGAAAGACTCGTCGACTTTGAGAGCGTTGATGGGAATCCTCTGTAGGCATCCCAACGAGGAATAGCCGGTGCCGAAATCGTCGAGGGCGATTTCGATGCCCTGGGCGGAAAGATCGACCAGCGGGTGGATCGTCGCGGGTTCGCTTTCCATCAGGACGCTTTCCGTTAATTCCAACTCGAGGAAGCGCGGCTCGAGGTTGGTCTCCCGCAATATGTCCATCACAAGATCGGAGAATTTCGCAACCTTGAGCATGCGGGGGGAAATGTTCACGGCGACGCGAATCGTCGGCAGACCTTCGTCATGCCACCGCTTCACTTGCTCGGTCGCGGCTCGCAGCGTCCATTCGGTGATGCTGTTGATGAGGCCGGTCTCTTCGGCGATCGGAATGAATTCACCCGGCAGGACAAGGCCTTTCTCGGGGTGATGCCAGCGAATGAGGGCTTCGCAACTGGTGATGCGTCCGCTGTCGAGCGCGATGATCGGTTGGTAGTGGAGTGTGAATTGCTTGCGTTCGATCGCCTGCTGTAGAGCTGTTTCGATATTGAACAAATCCTTGGCGTCGGCGTGCATGCGGTGGTTGAACAGCTCAAAGCGGGCGCGGCCCATCGATTTGGCTCTGTTGAGAGCCGTGTCGGCGTCGCGCAGCAAGTTCCCGGCGATTTCCCGGCCGTACGACCCGACCGCGATTCCGATGCTGACGGCGGTATAGACCTCCTGACCCCCGACCTTAAACGGTCGCGCGACCGCCGCTTGGATTTTGTTGGCGACGTCGGTTGCCTCGGAAACGTCGGAAAGGTCTTCGAGTAGGATGGAAAATTCGTCGCCGCCGAGGCGAGCGATCGCATCACCGGGACGCAGGCATTTCTTGAGGCGGTCGGCGATACCCAGCAGGAGATGATCGCCGACAGTGTGCCCCAGGCTGTCGTTGATCAGTTGAAAGCGATCGAGGTCAAGGTACAGAACCGCATAGAGAACTTTGGTTCGCGACCCCGTATCTTCAGTCGCTTGCTTGAGCTTGCCTCGAAAATGAGAGCGATTGGGCAATCCGGTGAGGGGATCGTACATGGCGTCGAGCTGACGCAGGTTTTCGGCTCTCTTATGCGCCGTGATGTCCGCCTGGGACCCGATTAGGCGCACGGCGCGACCGTCACTGTCACGAATGGCGACGCCGCGGGTGTGAATCCAACGGTAGTTGCCGTCGGGGTGCCGCATGCGGTGTTCGCCTTCGAATTCACTGGTGCGTCCATCGAGGTGATCGGAAAGCTTCGCGAGCAGGCCGCGCGCGTCGTCGGTGTGGATCTTGCCCAACCACTCTTCCGAGTTCACGCCTACGCGGCCGTCCTGGGCGAAACCGAGCATCGTCTTCCAGCGCGGAGAAAAATGAATTTCCTTAGTTTCGAGATTCCAATCCCAAAGCCCGTCGTGGGTGGTTCGAAAGGCCAGGGCATAGCGTTGTTCCATGTCTTGCGCCGATTGTTTGGCGCGAGCCAGGGGAGTGATGTCGTGGATAACGACCAGAGTTCGCGGGTTAGGTCCCTCGGAAAGAAGAGTTGCCTGGACACGGAATCGCAGCGAGCGGTGAGGATATTGGTAGGCGAATTCGGGTGTCTCGCCTAACACGACCGCACGCACTCCGAAACGGATATCACGGGCATGTTGGTTGCCTTCGTCGGCGGCACGGGCGAGGCAGGCAAAGTAGTTGACTCCCGAGCCCTCCTCGGCGAAGCCGAACAGGTGGGTGTCCTTCGAACGGGTCCATTCCTTGTTGGCGAACACGACGCGGCCGTCTCGGTCGAGAACGGCCAAGGGACTGGGGATGGCATTGAGCGTCGATTTGTAGATTTGTTCGCCGGCACGTTGGCTATCGAGAAAGGCAGCCGTTTCCGCGGATAGGTTGCGTCGAAGCCTATGCATGGCGACGGCCGCGACCGCCGCGCCCCACACAACCAGCGACGTTGTGATCCAATCTTGCTGGGGCAGCACAAACCAGGCGCTCACGCCCCAACTTGCCATCGAGAAAGCGAGCATTGCCGCCAGGACACGGGAGCCGGAAAACAGACAGCCCGCCGCCAGCGTCAGAATAACGGGGTGAACGACCTGCCAAGGCGAGGGATTGAGCAATACATGGGCAACGGCATTGAGTGCCAGCGTGGCGATTATCTGCGTGACGGTGATTTTCGCGTCGACACGTTTTCTCGCGGCGTGCCTCAGCTCGAAGGCGAGTACGATGAATCCCACCGCCGTCAAGCCGGTGATGAGCCCGCCAACCATCGAGCCGGTTTGCAGCAGGTTGGCTGTCGCGATGAGGACGTAGAGGGCCGCCAGGCTGACAACCACCGGTCGCAGAAGGGTGAGCGCGCCGGCGTCGGGAAGCGCGGCCGTCACGTCTTTCGGCAAGGGACCGAGAGCGACGTCGGTGCGGGACTGGTTCGTGTCGTCCGCGGTTTCGACCGTTTCGATAGCCATTACTGTGTACTGCTCAGGGCAGCGACGAACCGAACTGATCCGTCGTGGCCGGAGGGGGCTCCCTCCGTCTTCAGTATTAGAGTAGGCAGAGATCGGGACGGAGCCTATTAGACAATTGACTGTGCTGTCGTGGGGTTTACACCTTAATATTTCGAAGGAGAGAACTACTTATGCCTCTTTGGGAAAGATGACAGAGGGCGGGGGGGCGCGACGAAAATGGCGCGTTTCGTGGGAGCCGGATAGGCACTTGCGAGGGAAAATCGCTTGTGTGTTCCGCCAAGAGGCTCGACCGCGTTAGGCTGGAAGCAGGGCGAGGCTACCGCCCGCGGCGTGTATGAGAGAAGTTCCCGGATGGATCAAGATTCCCTTGGTTGCCGGTCTGTGCGGCTGGCTGCTGTGGCGAGAATTGCGGACGCCCGCTCGGGCCGCCAAGGAATCGAAGCTGGTTCGCAATGCGCGTAACCTGACCGTGGCGGCGGTGGCGGGCGCGGCCGTGCAATACGCCGAGATGCCGCTTGTGAGACCGCTCGCCGCCTGGGTGGAGGCGAGAGGGTTCGGCCTCGTCAGATTCTTGGGGCTTCCGGCTTGGCTGGAAATCCCGCTGGCCTTTCTAGCGCTCGACTACACACTCTATCTGTGGCACGCCCTTAATCATCGTGTGCCGTTTTTGTGGCGCTTTCATCAACCCCACCACGCTGACCGCGACATGGACGCCTCCACTGCCTTGCGGTTCCATTTCGGCGAAGTCGCGCTTTCGGCGGGTTGGCGCGCGGCGCAGATCGTTTTGATCGGCGTGACCCCGCTTTCGTATTCGGTGTGGCAGACGGGGTTGATTCTCTGCATCTTGTTCCATCACTCGAACGTTCGCCTTTCGGGTCGAACCGAGCGCCTGCTCGGGCGGGTTTTGATCACGCCGCGGATGCATGAAATTCATCACTCGAACGTGCACGAAGAGGCTGACTCAAATTGGTCGAGCAGTTTGTCGCTCTGGGATCGTCTTCACGGAACTTTGCGACTCGACGTTCCCAGGGAGCAAATTACCATCGGGGTCCCGGCCTATTCCCAAGCCGAGGATGTCGTGCTGCCGAAAGTTCTGGAAATGCCTTTCACCGCGCAGCGGGAATCGTGGCGGCTTCCGGAAGGGCGGCTGCTTGAAGAGCGGCGCGAGGAAACCCTCGGCGACGATTGAGCGGAAGCGGCGGAGAATAGGCTCGCGGTTCCAACACCGCATCCGGGATAGGGTTTGGATCGAGAAGGGTCGTCACGGCTATTTCTTCGCCAATCGGTGATCGTGTTCCCCTAATCTAGTGGGATGACCGGCCCCGCAAGCTTCGACGACCTCATCCAATACATACGCCGGATCGGAGCGGCTGATGTGGACCACTCCGACGGCAGCTACTTGGGACACGCGGCCGGGGTGTGCCGAGATCTGAAGGCCTGGAAGTGCTCCGAGGAAGTTTGCAACGCCGGGCTGTTTCATTCCATCTACGGGACGGAAATTTTTCAAAGCTTCGTCCTTCCTTTGGAGAAGCGCGGGGAAGTACGTGACTTGATTGGGGAGCGCGCCGAGCGCTTGGCCTATCTCAATTGCGCGATTGTCTATGCTTCGTTCGACACGCTCGTTGCAGGCGGCGAGCGTCCCCATACGATGATCAATCGATTTACCGGGAGCGAGGTCGAGGTCGAGCCGGGTGACTTCGAGGACCTTTGCACGATCCATCTCTGTGATCGGTTGGAGCAGTTTCCGCGGAGCCGAGACGTCGATTTCCGGACGGAAGTTTTTCGACACTTGGCGAAGAGGTTGGGCGGCGTAGCGCTTGAGGCCTACCAGCGCGTTATCGCTCCGAGCTAGTCAAAGCTCGGATCCAGTTCTTCCACGCCCTCTTCGTGGAAAATCGCCGTCTCGCCGGCAAGATCCGGTTCGCCGCAATGGCACAGAATCCAGGTCCGCGCGGCGTTTCGGAGCTCGATCGCCGCATTGAAATCCTCGCCCGTTGGAGCAATGGGCTCACCAACCCGTACCTCCACTCTGCCCGGGCGGAGTAGCCAACTTCCGTCTCGCAGCGCCGATCGAGTCCCCCGCAAGGCCATCGGAATGATGCTGACACCGGCCTTGGCGGCGGTCACAAACGCTCCCATTCGAAAATCGAGCAAGCCCGGCTTGCGCCAAAACGTGGCCTCGGGGAAGAAGAGCAATTTTTCGCCGTCCTTCGCTCGTTGAACGGCTATCCGACTGTCTTCAACGCTGCCGCTGGGGTCAATCCGCTCCACGAAAAGGGCGTTCAAGCGTCGCAGCAAGGGTCCGACGAACCAATGCGACCGCAACTCGCCTTTCACCAGAAAGACGGTTTCGCCGGGAAGAGTCGCGGCCAGAACAAGAGCGTCGAGGTAACTGGCGTGATTCGAGACAATAACCCCTCGCGGCCGCGAAAGGTTTTCCAAACCCTCCACGCGAACGGAAATCCCCACCAGCCGCGAAACGCTTCGGCAGAGAACGCGCCCGGCTTTCCAGCGCAGCTTGAGACTGGGAAGCACCCACACCCAAGGCAGTCCAAGCACCATCCCCAGAACCACGACGACGGCCGTATAGCTTCCATACAGCGTCCGAATTACTCCACCCAATGCGGTACGAATCCGTCGCGCAACCCCCTCGGCCGTGAAACGCGCCACTTGGCGCCACGGTGGTCGGCGCCCGGCGGTGAGCGCGCCGCGTTCGTAAAGAGTTCGAGTTTCCGAACGCCTGAGTTTTCCGCTGGAAGTCTTCGGGATGGCCTGCGGCGGCGCGAGAACCACTTTGTCGACCGGGTTTTCCAGCACTTCCGCCGTTGTTTGCATGACCCGCTCGCGAATCTCCTCCAGCCGATCCGGCGCCGTCTCGCGGGTTTCGGCGACCAGCACCAACTGCTCCGTCCCCGATGACTCGTCGGCGGACCCGAACAGCGCCACGCAGCCCTTGCGGATGCCTTCGACCTGCCCGACCGCCTCTTCGACCTGGTGCGGATAGATGTTGCGGCCGGCCCGAATTATGATGTCCTTGGAACGCCCCGTGACGAATACATCTCCGTCGGCGATGTAGCCCAAGTCTCCGCTGTTTCGCCAATCTCCGTCGAGCAGCGCTTGCGTCGCTTCTTCGTTGCGAAAGTAGCCGTTAGTGGCCGAGGGTCCTCGAAACTGCAGTCGACCCTGGCGGCGGTCGGGCAGCTCCCGACCCCCGGCGTCGACTACGCGCACTTCGTGACCGCGCAGCGGCTGCCCGCAGGCCACGAATTCCAGGCCGGCCGCGCTCTCGCTCTGGGCGGCGATCGCGATGCCGCGCGATGTCATCTCGTCCCGCCGGACGCGGTCGATGCGCGGCGTGCGTGGCTTGGACGGAATCGTCACCGAGAGCGAGTTCTCCGCCATGCCGTACACCGGCGCCATCGCCTCCGCCGGAAACCCGTAGGGCTCGAAGCGATCGGTAAACCGCTGAATCGTAGCCGGGCTAACCGGCTCGGCGCCGTTCATCAGCAAGCGCAGCGAACTCAGGTCGAGACCACGAATCGCTTCATCCGAGACTTTTCGCACGCAAAGCTCGTAGGCAAAATTCGGAGCCGCGGAAATCGTCGCGCGGTGGCGATCCATCGCCCACAACCACTGCTCGGGACGGGCTAGGAACGTCAGCGGCGACATGATCACCGTCGGCACCGCGAAATACATCGATCCCAACCAAGTGCCAATCAGCCCCATGTCGTGGTAGAGCGGCAACCAACTCACCGCGATATCGGCGGAATCCACGCGCATCGAACGGCCGGTCGCGCGAATATTCGCCAACAGATTGGCATGGGTGAGCATCACGCCCTTGGGGCGACCCGTGCTCCCGGAGGTGTATTGCAACAGCGCCAAGTCGTCCCCGTGCAGAGGTACGGGCTTGGCATCGGCCGGATCATCCCGTAGTTGCTCGACGGTTTCGACAAACCGCAAGCTGTCGACTTGAAGCTTCAAAACCGCGGCGATCGTCTTGGCCCGTGCTACCGTAGCTAGGCCGACAGCGCCGGCGTTGTTGAGGATCCCGGCCTGCCGACGTAAATGGTCTTCGAGTTGGGAAGGCCGCGCCGGCGGGTAGATCGGGACGGGCACGCAACCGGCCGTGAGAATCCCAAAAAAAGCATGGAAAAACTCCGCTCCCGTGGGCAGCATCAAGGCAATTCGATCGCCGCGCTCGACTCCTCGCGAAGCGAGGCCGGCGGCGACCGAGCGGGCTCTGGCCGCCAGCCGCCCATACGTGATCTCGGGATTGCCTTCGCGTTCATCCCACAGCAGAATATGGGGCCGATCCGCGTGGTCGTCTAAATGCCGATCCAGAACGTCAAGCAGAGTCTCCGCATCGGCCGGGGTGGAGCGACTGGGCGCTAATACCGAAAGATCGACGACTGAATCCGGTGTCACTTCGGCCGCGCCGCCGGCTTTCGTTAAACCGACCAGCAGATCGGCGACCGTCTCGCTCTCCGACAACAGCGATTCCGGCAAAGAGACTCGAAATTCGCGTTCGAGACGGCTCAGCAATTCGGCCCGCCCCAGGCTGTCGAGGCCGAGGTCGCGGTCAAGGCGACTCTTGGCCATGAGTTGGAGATGCTCTCGACGTTCGGGATGAACCTCTAGGACGAAATCCGAAACCACTTTGAGCAACCGCGTCGCGGCTTCCGAAGCTTCCTTCCCGACGGATGCGCTCTGCGTCATGAGGTCGCTTGTGAGTCTAGCAAAAGCCTCCCGTCGTGACCGCGCTGTTGCCGCACGCCACGCCCAACAGAACCATCCCCCGGCTTCGCTATCATGGGGTCTTGTTTCGCGGCAACGATCACAAGCTCTTGCCGGTCGGTTCGAGGGCGCCGGAATTTCGGCTGCCAGACGAAACCGGCCGCGAGATCGCTCTCGCTGATTTGCGGGGCCGATCAGGAGTTGTTCTTGTCTTCTACGTCATGGATGCCACCCCGGGTTGACAGCGGCAATTATGCCTGTTGCGGGACAACTGGGATGCGTTTGTCGAACACGGAATTGCGATTTTCGGAGTGAACCCGGGGAGTGATGCCGGCCATCGGAAGTTCAGCGAAAAGCACGGATTTCCCTTCCCTCTGCTCGTCGATGAAGGCAAGAAGACCGCGGCGCTCTACGGAGCGGGCGGACTATTCGTGAAACGCACCGTGTACGGCATCGACAAGGTCGGCAAGATTGTATTCGCGGAAAGGGGTATGCCGTCGCCCGAAGCCATCCTTGAGGCGCTGACGACAACCGAACGAATGCCATGAGTGAGAAACATCAGTCCGATCGATTGGTCACCGTATTCTCATCGTGCGAGGTCCATGCCGAGATCGAATCCGAGACCATTCACGGCTTGTTGCAATCCGCCGGTTTGCAATCGATGATTGTCCGCGAGAACGTTCAAGAATTGCCGATCGGCAAAGTGAGCGTTCGTGTGATGGCGTCCGACGAGCAGGAGGCTCGCAATCTGATCGCCGAAGCAGAACGCACCGCGCCGGCCCCGGATGAGCAGGACGCTCTCGAATGAAACGACGCCGTCTGTTGCTCGCGAGCGTCTCGTCGGTCGTGCTTGTTGCCGCGGCGGCCTGCGCGCCGGACCCGACGCCTCCACTCGAGACCGCGCGCGATCGCGCCGCCGCGCTGATCGCAGCGGGCGGGTCGAGTCCGCTTCCCGCCGGCGCGCCGCGCTTGATTCTGCTTGTTGTCGTCGATCAACTGCGGTATGACTACCTGACTCGTTTCGAAGATCTCTACACCGGTGGTTTCCGCCTCTTGCTCAAGCAAGGCGCCCTCTTCACCGAGGCTCGCTACCGCCACGGGGTGAACGTCACCGCCGTCGGCCACGCCACGATCGTTACCGGTCGGCACCCTTCCCACCACGGCATCGTCGGTAACCGATGGTACGACCCCGCTCTGGGACGCGATGTCGGGGCGGTGGATGATCCCGCTTATGCGGCGGTCGGCGGACTCGGCAACAAGACGTCGCCAAGAAGACTTCTTGTGCCGACTCTCGGGGACCTATTGAAACAAAGCGATCCTCGATCGAAAACCGTCGCAATCGCCACGAAACGTCGTGTGGCGGTGATCCTCGCCGGCGCGACGGGCGACGCGGCGTATTGGTTTTCCGATGAGTGCGGCTGCCTCGTCACCAGCAACTATTTCATCTCGGAAGCCCCTGCTTGGTTATCGAAGTTTCGACAGCAACGCCGCGCTGATGCTTATCTCGAAAAACCGTGGGCCCGCCTACGCGACGACCCGCGACTTTACAACGAACGTTCACGCGAGGATGCATTCAAGACGGAAAACAACGGCGGCAACTTCGTTTTCCCCCATACCGCTCGGTCCTACGCGCAGCTGAAGAAAACGCATCACTACGATGAGTTCGTTTTCGACGCCGCCGTCGAGGCCATGGAGTTCCATGAGGTCGGCCGCGACGATGTGACCGATGTGCTGGCGATCGGATTTCCCGCGACCGATCACATCGGCCACAGCTTCGGCCCCTTCAGCCAAGAAGCCATGGATCAGCATTTGCGCCTCGATCTGCTGTTGGGGCGGCTTTGGGAGCAGGTCGATAAGCTCGTGGGCTTGGAGAATACCCTTGTCGTCCTGAGCTCGGATCACGGAGTCGCGCCGCTCGTCGCGCAAACGCGGGCGCAGGGAATACCCGCCGATACCGTGGCGTCCGATGTGCTCCGGCGGACGGTGAATCAGGCGGCGGCCGAGCATCTTGGGCAGGGCGACGTTGTGGCCTATGTCGACGGCGCGCATGTGACCTTCGACTTGAAAGCCATGGAAGCCGGCGGCTTGAAGCGCGAGCAGGTGGAAAGGGTCGCCAAGCAAGCGCTGCTCGCGCTCGACCCTGTCGCCGCTGTCTACACTCACGCCGACTTACGAGCGGTCCCCGACGATCAGGATCCCGACCCCTACCGAGCGCTCTACCGAAACTCTCTGTATCCGGGCCGCACCCCCCACCTGCTGGTGCGATTGAAACCGTTCTACTACACCGGAAACAGCCCGGGGAACACGACGCACATCAGCGCTCATGACTATGACCGTCACGTTCCAATCTTCGTGATGGGTAGAGGCGCGACCCCGGGACGCTACGACACACCAAGCGGCCCCGAGGATATTGCGCCGACTCTGGCGGCGTTATTGGGGCTTGACATCCAGCCCGAACCCGATGCCCGAGTGCTCGAAGAGCTGAATTTGCGGTAGGTATGACCGCCCACTGAGCATCAAGATTGGCGTGGGTCTACAACGAAGCCTTGTTGCTTGGCTCCGTCGTGTAAACCGGTTGGGCGCCCTTGCTCGGGTCGGCTTCGTACTTCGAAGCGCATTTAGCTTGGATCTTCTTCGCCTCGAAAACCCCATCGGAACGCAGACGGCCGTCGCAGAGCGCTTGGGCCCGGTCGCGGAAAGTGTCGGGCAGCGGGTCGCGGCCGACGTAGACCACCGACAACTTCTGGTCTTCCTGTTCAATCGTGAAGTTGACTTTCTCGCCCGAGCGGACGATCGAATTGGGCTCCACGTCTCCCCCTACCCGAAGACGCTTTTCCACCGCGTCGTCCATGGCTAGCAGCTCTTCGATCGTGACGTAGTAAGTGGCGGTCTCATTGATGCCGGATGCGGCGAGCCAGCCCAGCGTTCCGACGATAACGACGGTGATCAGACCAAATTTAAGTTGCGTATTCATATCGCCTCCAGCTCTCGAACAGCTTGCCTACAGTATATCTCTTCGACGTGCCGCCGGAGAATTTTCCGAAACATTGCGACCTGTTTCCAACCGTGGGGATACGGCCCCGCAAGAATGGTGACTGACTTCGAAGGCGGCCGGCGTCATTTCTTCGTCTTGATGTAGGCGATGATCTTTTCGATCTCGGCGGCCCTGAGCCGGTTTACGTAGGGCGGCATGACGTCGCCGCCGAATTGAACCTTGACGCGGACGTATTCGACACTGGGCTTGCCGCTGGAAAAAGGGAGCTTTTCGTTCTGGAACAAACGGAACAACGACGGTCCGAGTTTCTTGGTTTCCGCTCTTTCGATCTCGTGGCAGACGATGCAGTTCTCGCGATAGAGCCCCCGGCCGATCTGATTCAACTTTTCCCAAGGAGGCGGTTTACGGTCGGCGCCGAGAGCGGACAGCACGAAGGCCAGCCCTATCGCGGAGGCGCATGCGATTCGGCGGCCCATCACTCGGCTCCCTCCCAGGTCTCTATGTGGCGCGCGCCACAACGCCGCAGGGCTTCCTCGGCCGTTGACAGATCAGTGCGGCAATCCACCTGTAGGATGATGCCGTCGTCGGGTAACTCGGGCGCCGCGCGCGGGCTCCGGCGCAGCAGGCCGCTTTCCCACAGGAACATGAACGCCGTCCCGAGAATCGCACCGGCCATGGTCATCTCAAAGGTCACCACCCCGGTGGCCCAGCCCGAGGTGAGCGGCATGCCTCCGGTCACCAGCGGGTAGTCCTGCTGCGTGTAGAACATAAACGCCGTCACGCCCGTGCCGGCCGCCAGCGCGGCGAAGACGGCGAACAACGACATGTGACTTGGGCGATCAAGCAACCCGGGCTCCAACTCGACCGGTTTACTCGAAAAGATCTCTAAGTGCTCGGGGCCGATCCCCTGTCCCCGAAGCTCTCCGACCGCCGCGGCGACCTGTTTCGTCTCCCGGAACTCGGCGTTAATGATCATCTTCGTACTCCCAGATGGCGATGATCGGAAACGCCTTAACGAAGAGCAAATAGAGCAAGGCCATGGCCGCGAACGTGCCGGCGGTAATCGACAATTCGACCCAACTCGGAGCGTAACCGCCCCAACCCGACGCCAGTGGCGGGTGCGATAGCGTCGGAATCACAATCAGAAAGCGCTCGAGCCACATGCCGATCAACACCGTCACTCCCGAGAAGCAAATCGTCGTGATGTTGCGCAGCTTTCGAATGCTCAGCAGCGTGAAGGGAATCACGAAGTTGAAGATAATCATCGTCCACAGCGCGGTCGAGTATACGCCATGTTCGCGGACGTTGAACACCGCAATCTCCGCGGGATTATTGCCGTACCAGACGGTAAGGTGCTCGGCGAAGGTGAAGTAGAGCCAGACGAGCGACATCAGCAGCAACAGCTTCCCCAGGTTGTCGAAATGAGACGGCCGCAGGTAGCGGTGTAGCTTCAGGAAGTGCCGCAGAGCCGCCATCACCAACACCAGCGCCGCGATGCCGCTGAAGATCGCTCCGGCCACGAAATAGGGCGCGAAGATCGTGCTATGCCACATCGGAGCAATCGACATCGAGAAGTCGAACGCCACCACCGAGTGCACCGAAATCGCCACCGCGAGAATCATCCCCGCCATCAACTTCATGGCCCGTTCGAGGGCATGCCATTGGCGGTCGCTGCCCGTCCAGCCAAGCGAGAGGGCGCGGTAGACGAAGCTTCTTACACCGCTCGTCCGGTGCGACATCATCGCCAGGTCGGGAATCATCGGCAAGTAGAGAAACAAGACACTGCCGGTCATGTAGGTGAAGATCGCCGTCATATCCCACACCAGCGGCGAACGGAAGTTCGGCCACAACATTCGCTCATTGGGGTACGGAATCAGCCAATGGAACAGCCATACCCGTCCCAGGTGAATGAGCGGGAACAGTCCCCCGATCATCAGGCAGAAGACCGTGATGGCTTCGGCGACCCGCGTAACCGGCTTGCGCCAACCGGCGTCGGTGAGCCGCAGGATGGCGGAAATCAGCGTCCCGGCGTGCGAGATACCGATCCAGAAAACGAAGTTAATGATGTAGAAGCCCCAGAAGACCGGCCGCCGGATGCCCGCAACGCCGATGCCGTAATAGATCTGGTAGCCCCAAGCCGCCAGCGCCCAGGCGACAACCGCTCCGCAAAACCCCACCGCGGCCAGGTACCCGAAGCTAAAGCCTTCCAGCGGACGCAGCAAGTCCCGCCGGACTTGCGCTTCCGGCGACATGCGATCCAATGGCTCGGCGAAGGCTCCCATGACGATCTACTCTTCGCACGACTCGCCGACCGCGATCACTCCCCGCGCTCCAGATAAAAGACACGCGGCTTGGTTCCCAGCTCGTCGAGCAATTGCGTCGACCTGCCGGTTTCGGTCCATTGGGAAACTTTGCTCTTTTTGTCGGTGAGATCCCCGAAGACCATTGCTTCGGCCGGACACGACTGCACGCATGCCGGTTGCACGTCGCCGTCTTCCACGTCTCGACCCTCGGCCTTGGCGTCGCGCTTGCCTCGCTGCACGCGCTGGATGCAGAAGGTGCACTTCTCCATCACGCCCCCGGGACGCACCGAGACATCGGGGTTCAATTGCAGCTTCAATTCCTCGGGCCACACCGGGTCGTACCAGTTGAAAAACCGCACCGTGTAGGGGCAGTTATTGGCGCAATACCGCGTACCCACGCAGCGGTTGTAGACCTGAACGTTGAGGCCCTCGGGATTTTGGTAGGTCGCGTAAACCGGGCAGACCGGTTCGCAAGGCGCATCGTCGCATTGCTGACACATGACAGGCCGATATTTGACCTTGATGTTGGGGAATTCGCCCTCGTAGTAACGGTCGATGCGAATCCAGTGATTCGCGCGCCCCTGGGCCGAAGAGGCTTCGTCGGAGAGCGGAATATTGTTCTCGGCGTGACAGGCGATCACACACGCCTCACAGCCGGTGCAGCGATCGAGATCGATCGCCATGCCCCACTGCGGGATGTGATCTTCGCCGGTACTTTCAGTTTTTGCTTCGTTTGTTTCGGTCGCCACCTAGCTATCTCCCCTCGTTGCGGTTTCCGCATTGACATCCGCTTGCGCGGATTTTTTCAGCGTGTTATGCCTACCTGTGCCGAATCCCTCGATCCCCTACATTCGCTCGTGAGCAACTTCTCGATCCATCGCCGCGAACTGCACCAGCCCCGGCCGCCGATCGAGCTTTTCGATCTTGACCGACACTGAACCTGTTGCCGGCACCCCGGTCTTTGCCTCGCGCTCTTTCCCAACCAGCAGCAGCGGATTGGCCCCGCGCCCGGAAGCGTAGCGGCCGTACTCGTTGTGCCCTTGTCCCAAGGCCATGCTGACGACTCCGGGAATGGCCGCCGGGTGAACATAAACCGGCGCCTCAATCGACCCGCCGCTTGAGGTCAGCCGCACGGCATCGCCGTTTCTCACGCCCAGGCGCTTGGCCGTTGCGGGGTCGATCTCGACCGGCAGGTTCCACATAACACTTGAGGTTGGGTCCGGCATCTGCTGTAACCACGGAAGATGTGCCCCGGCCCCATCTCCGAATTGCACCGATGGGTAGACCTGAAAACGATAAGGAAACGCCGCATTTCCCGGATCGGTCGCCGCCGAGCCCTGTCCCGCGATCTCGGTCGGCCCCGTGCTCGCTAGGGGTTCTCCAGGCTCGCCCCACCAGCCGCCTTGGCGTTCGGCATAGGCCGCGAAGTCCGCCTCGGATTCGCCCCCGGCTCCGAGGTCGTAGTCTCGGTAAAGGTCGCCGAAGGCGTCGGAGATCGAATAGGCCGCGACCGTGCCTCCGGCACGCTTCGCCAACTCCACCAAAACTTCCTCGGTGGCGCGCGTGTCGTAAAGCGGACGGACAAAAGCGCCCGATCCATTGACCGCCGGGCGGACAGCCACTTCCGGAGCGACCAGCGCCTCGGATTCTAGTGTGTCGTGGTCGGGCAAAACCAGCCGACTGTGGATCGCGCTGTCGTCGAGAAGCGACGCAAAGCTGATCACCGTCTTGCCAGCGAGCAGATTGGCGACACGAGGCGACGTATACGCCGGGTTCGCTCCGTCAAGCAGAACCAGATCGGCGCTCTCCAGCCGTTTTTCGAGATCCTCGAACCGAGGACGTGCTGCTTCGAAGGCCTCGATTCCCGAAGCCGGATGCACCCCGCCGGGCTTGCCTATGTTCCCAAGCAGGATATTGAGCGCCCCGGCGGCGACCAGCGCATCCAAGGAATTCCGCTGCACGATCGACGCTCCCGGGACCACAACAGGCACCTGGGCCTCGGACAACTCGGCGGCCGTCTGTTCGATCTGCTTGGGGGTCAGGCCGGCCTCGGCGGCCGCTCGTTCGAGATCCACCGCGGCGAAGACGTCGCGCACGGCGTCCGACACCGCGTCCTTCCTTAAGTCCCCCCGAACCAGTACATGGCCAAGCCCCAACGCCAGGGCATGCTCGCCGCCGGGCGCAACCGGCAGCCAACGATCGGCGCTCCAGGCTGTTTGTGAAAACCTCGATTCCGCGTGAACCAGCTTGCCGCGGATCCCCGGACGCCCCCGCCGGAAATGTCCGAAACGGCGGGCGTAGAGCACCGGGGAAGCCCAGCCTCCCAGAAAATCCGCGCCCAGGCCCAGGACGTACGTAGCGTCTTGGATTTCATACGAGGGCAAAACCCTCTGCCCGTGAAGCAGTTCGGCGGCCCGTCGCTCGACAGTGAGATCGCAAACCCCCGTCGTCGTCGCAGCCGAGGCTCCTAGAGCCCGTAAGAAACGGTCGACAACCACAGCCCGCGTTCCGCTTCCGGGGCCCGCGAGGTAGACAATCCCGGCGGGATTCTTCTCGACCGCTTCCGCGATCAACCCCCCGGCTTCGTCAAGAGCTTCCTCCCAAGAAATCACCCCGAACCCCCGCTCGGCCGCGGCATCGCGTTTCAGCGGACCGCGCACGCGATCGGGGTGATACAGGCCCTGCAGGGCTGCCTGTCCCCGCCCGCACAGACGCCCGCCGCTGACCGGATCGAGCGGGTTCCCCTCGATTTTCTTGATCGCGGCAATGCGTTCGCGGACCTTCTCGCCCTCGACTTCGATCTCCCGCTCCGATTCCATCACGCGAACAATCGTTCCGCAACCGGCGCTGCATTGGCGGCAGACGCTCGGATGCCACTCTTCTTCTCCTGGAACGATCGCTTCCTCGGGAACGAGCAGCGGGATCAACTCTTGACCCGTCTTGCCACAAGCACCGGTAATCGCCCCGCCCGAAGCGGTTCCCACCAGCTTGAAAAAGTTCCTTCGATCCATTGCTGTTGTGTTCGCGGGCGTTCGCCGGAGGTGCAACCCCAAACTCCCGGCCCGAGCTCTAGTAATGACAAACGACGCAATCGTCGCTCGCCTTGTTCTCCCTATGGCAGCTCACACAGGTCCCCATCGTATGCTTAACCACCCGCGTGGCAACCGTCATCTTGGCGACTTCCCCGTGACAAACGGCGCACTCAACACCCGCGCGAACATGCGGCGCATGGCGAAATTTCACGAAAGCCAACTCGTGAAATCCATACACCCGCGCCCACGGTAACTCGCGCTTCTTTTCGGCGTACTGGCGCAAAACCGTCACTCCCGGCCCCTCGGTGGCGATCTTCTCGTGACACAACATGCATTTCGACACCGACGGCAGGCTTGCTTGCGTGCCGGTATCGGCGGTGCTGTGGCAGTCCACGCACGCCAACCCTTGATCGACATGCTTGTTGTGAGGGAAATCAATCGGCTGCTGTTGCGCCCATGCGGGTGAGAACAGCGCGATCGCAACGATGAACAGCAACATAGACGAGCACAACCCTCGCTCGATACGGCCGGCGAGACTCTACCTCTTACATCGTCTCGAGGAGGAAAAAGTGACGGTCGGTCATTGTAACAGGTGAGTGGGATTCTGGGTAGTGTCTCAGTTTGAATCCAGCAGCCCAACGATTTCTTCGAGCGACCAAAGGTGATCGCTCACGCCAGCTTCCATCGCGGGGCTGACCCTCAGCGTCTTGGAAAAAGTAACGATCGGTCATTGTAACAGGTGAGTGGGATTCTGAAAAACGAGGGGGGACCGCGGCATATATGTGGAGAACCGCACCGGTGCCGGCGCGGACGGCCGTCCGCGCTTCTGTCGCTGCGTACGCCGCATCTCCGCGATCTCGCCGCGAACTAACATAACGATAGCCGTCCCGAATGACGAGGCGACCCCATGCCGGCCACCATGCCCGGAACCTCCGTCCTATTCCTATGCACCGGCAACTCATGCCGCAGCCAAATGCCCGAACCGCGACAGCGGTCAGGCCCGCCCAACCCCAGCATCGTCGTTCCACTCCGGACCCAAGCGGATTCCAGCATCACCTTGGTTCCGGCTACCGCGGGTTCCCGCCGTCTCGCGAAGCCGTCGGCGACCGAAGACTCTACCCACTCCATCGTCAAGAGACAGGAAAAGTGACGATCGTCCACTGTAAACAGTTGCTCGGGGTGTCGAGACAAGCTCGCGGCTTATCTCCGCCCCCGGGACCAGCCCAAAGCGTATTCCGCTATCACGCGACGAAATCTTGAACGACCGGAGCCTCGAACCACCGGCGGGAGCATAGCCCGGGTCGGCTCGGCTCGGCGCCACGCAAAACCGTGTATGCTGGTTAGCATTTTGACCATGAACCGCTGGGACCGTATCCACAACTCACCCGACTACCAGCAGATGATCGCCGAGAAAACGCGCTTCGTCGTGGCCGCGACGATCTTCTTCGTCGTCTTCTACTTCGCGCTGCTCGTGCTGGTCGGCTATTGGCCCGAGCTGATGGCGCGCCAAGTTTGGGGCGTCGTCAATTGGGCCTACCTCTTCGCGTTTTCACAGTTCCTAATGGCCTGGGCGCTGGCATATCTCTACATGCGCGTCGCCGGACGCTTCGACCGCATGTCCGAGAAGATCCTGGCTGAAAACACCGCCGCGGAAGAGGTCGACGCCGGCCAAGGGGGCGAATAAGATGTCGCTTCCGCTCTTGATGTTCCTGGCCTTCATCGCCGCGACCCTCGTGATCACCTACTGGGCGGCCCGCCGATCCTCGGGAGAGAGCGCCTACTTCGCCGCCGGCAGACGCATCACCGGTTGGCAGAACGGGCTCGCCATTTCGGGCGACTACATGAGCGCGGCGTCGTTTTTGGGGATCGCCGGTTTGATCGCTTTTTACGGCTACGACGGCTTCATGTATTCGGTCGGCTTCTTGGTCGCCTACCTAACCGTCCTGTTTCTCGTCGCCGAGCCGCTGCGCAACGTCGGGAAATACACCATGGCCGACGTGCTGGCCTATCGGCTGCGGCCACGTCCCGTAAGAGCCTGGGCATCCCTGAGTACCTTGACCGTTTCGACGTTCTACATGATCGCCCAGATGGTCGGCGCGGGCGCGCTGGTAAGCCTGCTGTTGGCCGATTCCGGCATCAGCTTTGCCGGCGCGGTAACCGGCGTGGGCATCCTGATGATCATCTACGTCGTCTTCGGCGGCATGCTCGCGACAACCTGGGTGCAGATCGTCAAAGCCGTATTGCTGATGAGCGGGACATTGCTGCTCAGCGTGCTCGTGCTCGCCCATTTCAACTTCGACCTCGGTGCCTTCTTCGCGGCCACCGGCCAAGTCAGCTATCAGGACGGCGGCCAAACGGTCACTCAAAACTTCCTGACGCCGGGGCTTTACTATAAGCCCCCTTATGGCGCGCTCGATTTGATTTCGCTGGGCATGGCGCTGATCTTCGGAACAGCGGGGCTGCCGCATATCTTGATTCGCTTTTACACCGTCCCCGATGCCAAGACGGCGCGCGTCAGTGTTTTCTGGGCGATGTTGCTGATCGGCGCGTTCTACATGATGACGACGTTCTTGGGCTTTGGCGCGGCCACGATCGTGGGCCGCAACGCGATCTCGACGAACGGCGGCATTAACATGAGCGCCCCGCTGTTGGCACAAGCGCTGGCCGGGGATGTCTTCTTCGCCTTCATCTCGGCGGTTGCATTCGCAACGATTCTCGCGGTGGTGGCCGGGTTGACCATTAGCGCTTCGACCTCGTTCGCGCACGATTTCTACACCAACGTCATTCACCACGGGAAGGAGCGCGCGCCCGGCGAAGAAGTGCGCGTGGCCCGCTGGACGGCGCTCGTCGTCGGCGCGATTTCCATCGCCATCGCGATCGGTCTGGGCCCGACCGCTAATGTTGCGTTTCTCGTCGGGCTGGCCTTTGCCGTGGCCGCTTCGGCCAATTTGCCGGTCATGTTGTTTTCGATGTATTGGAGCAAGTTCACCACGCGCGGCGCGGTTTGGGGATTGGCGGCGGGACTGTTCTCCTCGATCGGGCTGATTTTTGTCAGCCCCAGCTTCATGGGCGTCGACGGCCCCGAGGTCGCCGAGTCCGCCCGCCGAATGATCCAAGCGCCGACTTTGTTCCCACTGAAGAACCCCGGTCTAATCAGCATCCCGCTCGGCTTTCTCGCCGCCTATCTTGGCTCGATTCTCTCGAACGCACCATCCGCGGAAGAGAAGTACATCGAATTGAGCGTCCGCGCCAACACCGGCCTGGGCGCGGAGAAAGCATCCGAGCACTAGCCCCGTTAGTCCGGCCCACAGGTCACGGGGAAGGCGCGGACGCCCAACGCGCCTCCGCATGCCGGCGGGCAAACAGTTGGTCTCCGCCAAACGCGGGGGCCGAGCCCGTCACAGAGGACGCTATTCTGGGCTGTGTGGCGAGGCCGACTCAACTCTTTCCGGCGCCCGCGGTTCTCCTCCTTGTCAGCCTCTTCCTTTCGTCTGCCCGGGGTCAAACCTGGGACGACTTCATCACAAAGACCCCGATCGGCCCGGGCGAGACCTTGGCAGTCGGGTTCATGGGAGGGCGAGAGCCTTGGGATAACGAGAAACGGTCCGCCCGCAAGCTCGCTCTCAAGCTCCGCTCGCGGCGGGTTGCGGGCTTGCACGTCGAAACTCTCCAAAACCGCCGACGCCCCTTGGCCGTGGAATTGGTCAAGCGGGCTTTCGACCGGGATCAAAACGGACTTGTTGACGCCTCCGAAAGGGCTCAGGCACGCGTCGTCATCTACGGTGTGAGCTTCGGGGGCGCGGCCGTGGTTAAGTTTGCGCGAGACCTGCACGCGCTCGACATCTCGGTGCTGCTGACAGTTCAAGTCGATAGCGTGGGCCGTGGTGACGGCCTCATCCCGCCCAATGTGCGCCGCGCCGCGAACTTCTACCAACAGAACGGCACCGTCATTCGAGGCGAGGGTCCGATCCGTGCCGAGGACCCCGAGCGAACGACCATCCTCGCTGACTGCCGTGTCAACTACGACAAGCGCAAGGTCGATATATCGCACGTCAATTGGTTCAAGAAGCTGGGGCGGGTTGCGCACACCTACATCAGCTACGACCCGGAGGTCTGGAGCCGCGTCGAGCGCTTGATCTTACAAGAATCAGCCGCCCCTCGCAACGACACGGAGATCGACACGGAGATCGACCGACAACCCTGCCCATCGCCCTGAGGCCGGAGGATTCGAGCCCACCGACCGCCCCAAACCGAGCCGCGCGCGTAAGCAAGCGGTATGCCGACAAACCCACCCCGAAAGAACCACCGGTGGCGGCCCCGAAGAACCACCCCAAGAGTCCGGCCCACACCCGCCCATGACCCCTTTTTGCGTCGCCGAAATTTCGCCAGGGCGCGGGCCGTGTTTTGAGGAGCAGCCACGTTCATGCTAAGGTTGCTCATCAGAAAGCCATACTGATGCGAACCTTACCGTTGACGCTATCCCTCCTGTTGCTGAGCGCTGTCGGGCTATCCGCCGGCGACGCCGAGAATCAAGCGCTCTACGATCTGCTTACCAAGAAAGGCCCTTCCGCGGCCCAGGCCGCCGCGGTGCAAGAGCATTTCGACAACCGATTACACACCGGGGCGGCCGTTGCCGCATACGGCGGCAACTTCGTTTGGGCCGTCGAATCGAAACACGAGCCCTATCTCTATATCGACGACAACCCCGTGCCCGCCTTGCGTTCGCTCGGCGGCAATCTGTGGGTGCACACGGCCCGCCTCGTGACGGGTCGCTCGCATGCTCACCACTACCGGGTCGGCGGCGAAATCCTGGGCGGCAAGCGCTTCGATACTTCCGCATTTACCGAAGACTCCTATCCACGACCCGGCGTGCCGCAAGGGAAACTGTCGGAGCAAATGGTCATCGAGAGTGAGGTCTACCGCGGCTGGAAGGTCTCTTTCTGGTTCTACGCTTCGCCCGGCGTCGATCCGACCGTTCCTTCGCCGGTGATGGTCTGGCAGGACGGACATCGGTTTGTCGACCGCGGTAAGCGCGCGCGGCTCATGACCGTCGTGGAAAACCTGGTCCATCAAAAGAAGATCCCGCCGATGGTGTTGGTGCTGATCGCGCCCGGCTATATTGGCGACGCGGACGACTCGCAATACGTCCCCAATGAAAAGGTTCGCGAGTTGCGCAGCATTCTTTACGACACCGTCAACGACGACTACAACAAGATGGTGCTGGCCGAGATCTTCCCGGAAGTGGAGAAGCATTACAAGCTCCGCTCCGACGGCTACAGCCGCGCCATCGCGGGGCAATCATCAGGCGGAATCTGCGCTTTCAACTCGGCCTGGTGGCGGCCCGATGCTTTTGCGCGCGTGCTGTCGCGCATCGGCAGTTATACGCCGCTGCAATGGCTGCGCGGACAATCGAACCCGAACGAGCGCTGGGGGCTCGATGACCCCGCCGGGGTCGTCGAGGGCGGCGACATCTACCCGACGCTGGTTCGGCGGCGGGAGAAACGTAATATTCGTATTTGGCTCGGGGACGGTTCTCACGATCTTGAAATCGTGAAGGGCAGTTGGCCCCTCCAGAACATCCGCATGGCCAACTCACTCAAGATGCGCGAATACGATTTCTATTTCAGCTTCGGCAACGCGCAGCACAACACCCAACACGGCAATGCCGAGCTGCCTGGCGCGATGACTTGGCTGTGGCGCGGCTACGACTCCGAAAAAACCGGCCAAGAATTCGAGATGGACCCCGCCGAAAAGAAACGCCCCTATTTTCGTGTCGCCGTCGTCAACCGCTAGGAAATTCACTACATTCGCATCTGCTTCCGCCACCCCTCCACAATCGCCTCCAGCGTCCGCAGCTCATTAGGGAAACGCCCTGAAACATCTTCCTCTTCCTCTTGATCAGCAAGCAGGTCAACCAGCTTTGTTGCCTCGCCAATCTGCAAATACTTCCAACGCCCTTGCCGTGCCGCGAAGGCGGCCGGCAAGCCTAGGCGCTTATCCTCAAAGGCCCACAACAGAGTTCTTCGCGCGGGCTTATGCTGAAAGGTCAACAAATCGAAAATATCGAAACCGTCGAGTGGCTGCAAGGACCGACCCTCCAACCCCGCGATCCGCCGAAGCGTGGGAAACCAATCGAGCTGGATCGTCGGTTCGGCCGACACGGCCCCCGGCACAATCCATTTCGGCCACCGCGCCACACAGGGCACGCGAATACCGCCTTCGGTCAACTCGTACTTCCCGCCGCGAAATGAACCGTTGTCGCCGGCCCGATCGAGCGCGGGGTTTCGTCCAAGCTTCTCCCAACCGTTGTCCGAGGAGAAGATAACCAGCGTGTTCTTGGCGGCGCCCCCCGAGTCGATCGCATCGAGCACCCGCCCTACGCCGTCATCCATTGCCGAAACCATGCCGGCATAGACCCGGCGATTGTGGTCCGGATAATGCGGGTACAACGCTGACCATTTCTCGGGCACCTGCAAGGGGGGGTGCGGCAAAGCCAGCGAAAGCATCAGAAAGAAGGGCTTGTCCCGCGGCTTTTCGACAAACCGCACGGCCTCCTCATTTAGCAACTCCGGCAGGTACCCACGCTCATCCACCAGCGTGTCTCCACGATAAAGCGCCGGTTGCCCGCGCAGCCCGCCGCCCAGGGATGTGTGCGTATCGTAGTCGATCGAGGTATTCAAGAAGCCGTAGAAAGATTGAAAGCCCCTACGGAGCGGATGACGCTCATAGTCGAGGCCGAGACCCCATTTCCCGATCAGCCCCGTTTCGTAACTCGCGCCGGCGAGCATATCACCAAGCGTGTTTTCGTCAAGCTCCAAGCCGCCGTCTTTGTCGCCTTCCCGCAACGGACGGCTGACGCCGGTGTGCTGGGGGTAGCGGCCCGTGAACAGACCCGCGCGCGAAGGCGACCCGGCAGGCGCGGCGGCGTAATGGGCTGTCAATCGCATCCCCTCCGCCGCCAGCCGATCGATGTTCGGGGTTTCAATCCCCCGCGCGCCGAAACAGCCGAGGTCACGATAACCCAGGTCATCGGCGAGAATGAAAACGATATCGGGCGGCGGGCCGTAAGGGCCGCAACCAACCGAAGCCGCCGCGCCGGCCGCGGCACTCGCTCCCAGAAATCGTCTTCGCGAAAGTTTCAATCTTCCCTCCGAGCAGTGCGAACTATTGCCCAGCCGGCCCCCGCCCGATTCCCGCGCGGCCTTCGCGAAACCCCTGCCAGACCAAATGCAAACGCCCGTCGGGACCGCGGACCAGCCGGTGCTGCATGTCGGGTTGCGGAGACCGGCTCAGCCTCTCAATCGACGACCAAGATTGTCCGTCGCCCTTTCCGTCGTAACCGCGAGCATAAAGGTCCCAGTTGTCGTCGACCCGCTCGGACCAAACCACCCATATCTTTCCCTCGGCGTCTTCCGCGATGGCGGTACGGTAAACATCGCCTTCCTCGCGACTCACCGCGTGCGCGTTTCTATCGAGTCCGGCGCCGGCAGCGGGAATTTGCTCGGCGTAGACGCGATCCGAGCCGTTACGGAAACCGTTCCACGCAACCCAAAGAGACCCGTCTCGCGCGCTGCTGAGCGAAGGATAGTCGTTGTCTGTAAGCCGCTCATCGGCAACCCGCTCGCCACCTCGCCCCAGCAGCACGGGTAAAGCCGAGTGCCGCACCGCGATTCGCCCGTCGAGGAAGGCCTTCGCCCCGGCGGCGGGAATCTCCCCGATCCGAAAGCGTATGTCCCCCTGGACGGTTTTCAGATGAACGCGCGTCGCCGGGCCGGCCCGCAGGTATACATAGAAACGGGGGCTGAGGTAGACCGTTCCCGGCAGGTCTTGGAGAATCCCAACGTCGTGGTTGCGGCGCTTAAAGGGAACGGCCTCGCGCATAGAAGCTTCCCAGCGCCGCGGCGGGTGGATCAAGTCGCCCACGCCCATCTCGTAACCGATCAGGTCGGCGAGTTCGCCGTTCTCGATTTCGATGCTGCCGTCCCATTTCGTCTTCGACGTATCGCCCACGCCGAAAGTGATGAGCAAAGCCGTGTCGGCGTCGTCGGGAGGATTGCGGAGAGTGGTTTGCGTGGAAGACTGCGCAAACACCAGGCCCGAGGCGGCAACGAGATGAAGAACGATCCCGCCCGCGGCGAGCTGTAAGCGGAGAGGCAACATCGCGAGTTGCAAGAAGCGAGTGCTGTGTATTGTAGCCCAACCGACAACCCCGGGCATATCCCAATGGAGATTCCTCGGGCAGTCAGTCCGGCGACGCTTACCAACGATGTATCTTGGAATGACTGTATGGAGTTTTCGGTCAACGGCCGGCTTCTCGTCTTGCGCGAGGGCGACATCACGAAAGTTCCCGTTGATGCCGTTGTCAACGCCGCGAACTCACAACTAATCGGTGGCGGGGGCGTTGACGGCGCCATTCATCGAGCGGGCGGCCCCACCATCATGGCCGAGCTCGACGCGATGCGTCCGACGATCGGCTCTTGCCCAACCGGCAAAGCCGTTGTAACGACAGCCGGCCGCCTACCCGCCAAGTACGTGATTCATGCCGTGGGGCCGATCTACCATGACGGCCGACAAGCGGAGCCCCAACTACTGGCGTCTTGCTATCGAACTTCTCTGGAGTTAGCAGCCGAACGCGGTGCTGTGAGCATCTCGTTTCCATCCATCAGCACGGGCGTTTACGGTTACCCGATCGCCGAGGCCGCTGAGATCGCCTTGAAAACTGTAATTGATTTTTTGAACGGCCCGCCCCATTCGGTCGAAAAGGCGATCTTCGTGCTGTTTTGCCAGTCGGCTTATCAAGTGCACGCCGCGGCCGCCGAGCGCTTGCTCGGACCCGCGCGTGACCGTTAGAGCGCGCCCGCCCTCGGTTTCCGCGACTGCTCCCACCCGTCTCGAGGCCGCCCCATCACCCGGATCAGCCCTCCCAATAGAGCCCGTTCCACCATCAATGCAAACCCAAAAGAAACGACCAAGATTCCAACTACCACGACCGACTGCGCCATGCGTCAACTCCTTTTGCGAACGCCGCAAAGTTAGATTTCCATTGACTTTGCACACCGCGGGCCAATCCGGCTTCCTCTGAATACAAACCACTTACTCCCCACGCCCCGTCATCACCCGCCCTCTCGACTGGCAATTTCTACGGCCGACGTGTAAGGATTTCCTGCATGGGCGGCATCGATCCAACTCGACATTTCGCCGAAGCGGGCCGCTACCGCGTGCGCGGACGCGTGCAGGGTGTCGGTTTCCGTTTCTTCGTCGAGCGCGCGGCAAGCGACCTGGGCTTGACCGGCTACGTCAAGAACTGCTTCGACGGTTCGGTCGAAGTCTACGCCGTCGGCTCGCCCGGAAAGCTGCGGCAACTCGAAAAGCACCTCGCCGTGGGGCCGCGTTGGGGTCACGTCGACCGGGTCGAGAAATCCGAAGCCCCCGTCGAGCCCCGTCCGGCGTTTACAATCGAATATTAGAGCGCCGCCGGCGTCCAATCGCACCATCATGGACCAACTCAAGAAACTCATCCGCGAAGTCCCCGATTTCCCAAAACCCGGGATCTTGTTCTACGACATCACAACCCTGTTGAAAGACCCCGACGGCTTCCGCATCCTCTCCGACGAATTGGTGCGCTGTTGCGAAGACCTTAAACCCGATGTTGTCCTGGGAATCGAAGCCCGCGGCTTCGTCTTCGGACCGATGCTCGCCGCCCGGCTCGGGACCGGCTTCATCCCCGTCCGCAAGCCCGGCAAACTGCCCGCCGAAACCGTCGACGTAACCTACGACCTCGAATACGGCCAAGACAGCCTGCACCTTCACAAAGATGCCGTCGAACCCGGCGAGCGCGTGCTGATCATCGATGATCTGCTCGCCACCGGCGGCACCGCCGCGGCCAGTTGTCAACTCGTCGAAAAGCTCGGTGGAAAGGTGGCAGGGCTCGGCTTCATCGTCGAGCTGACGTTCTTGAACGGCCGCGATAAGTTGCCCGACCGCAACATCTTTTCGCTGCTGCGGTACGACGAATAGGCATGCCCACGCTCAGCGGTTCGGCGCCGGCGAAGATCAACCTCGGCCTGCGCATCCTCGATCGTCGAGCCGACGGCTACCACGAGCTGCGGACCGTCTTCCAGACCGTTTCGCTTTCCGACCTCCTCACTGTCGGCTACACCCGCCGAGGCAATGCTGATGTGTCGCTCGATTGCGACGTCGCCGAGCTCAGCGGTCCCGACAACTTGGCGGTCCGGGCCGCGCGTGCCCTGCTTGACGCGGGAAAGTATCCGGGTCGCGTCCGCATCACTCTCGAAAAGAAGATTCCCGCCGGCGCGGGCTTGGGAGGTGGGTCGAGCGATGCCGCCGCGGTCCTCTCCGCCCTGAGGCTCTTGCTGCGTCCCCGGCCCTCCACGCAACTACTCGATGAAATCGCCGCCGGAATCGGCGGTGATGTTTCGTTTTTTCTGCTCGGCGGCACGGCCGTCGGCGTCGGCCGCGGCGAGGAAATCTATCCTTTACCCGATCCGCCGCGGCGCTGGTTGGTGCTGCTCGCCCCCGAGTCCCGGGTTGCAACTCCCGACGCCTACCGTCGTCTTGCCGAGAGCCGTTCGCGAAGGGGTTCGGAATTGACAGGTGCGCGTCGGCAACATATCATAAGTGGTTTCCGCGCCAATATTTTCGGGCCTGAGGGCGTCCTGGCGCCAAGCGTCGCCCAACTGCCGCCGAACGACTTCGAAGCCGTCATTTTCGAGACCCATCCCGAACTACGAATCTGGAAGCGGCGCCTCTTACGGTTAGGGGCGTCGGCGGCCTTTCTTTCGGGTAGCGGGTCGGCTCTGTTCGGCATTTTCGCCACTCGCAAGGCGGCTTTGGAGGCTCGAAAATCCCTGGGCGCTTTTGGCGGGATTGCTTATGTCGCCAAGACTCTCGATCGGCGCGCCTGCCGCTCGATTTGGCGTCGCGACAGTTGAATCGGCATCATGGCTTCACCCCAGCCCGTGCGAAAAAAATCGTTCAATCGTCTGCGCGTCTTTACCGGCTCGGCCAACTCCGCGTTGAGCGAACGCATCTGCGAAGAACTCGGCGTTCCGCTGGGCGACTGTTCGGTCAAGACCTTCTCCGACGGCGAAATTTATCTCCAGATCAAGGAGAATGTCCGCGGCATGGACGTCTTTGCCGTGCAGCCGACTTGCACGCCGGTCGACCGCAATTTGATGGAACTGCTGCTGATGACCGATGCTCTGCAAAGGGCCTCGGCCAAGCGCATCACGGCGGTGATGCCCTATTACGGCTATTCCCGGCAAGATCGCAAAGACAAGCCGCGGGTGCCGATTTCAGCGAAACTCGTCGCCAGCCTCATCGTCACCGCCGGAGCCGATCGTGTTCTTTCGCTCGATCTGCACGCGGGCCAGATCCAAGGGTTCTTCGACGTCCCGGTCGATCATCTCTTCGCCGCCCCCGTGATGGTGGTGTACTTGAAGACCCTGGATTTGCCCAATCTAACGGTGGTCTCCCCGGACGCCGGGGGGGTCGAGCGAGCCCGGGCGTACGGCAAGAGGTTAGCGGCCCCGCTGGCGATTATCGATAAGCGCCGCTCGCAAGCCAATGTCGCCGAAGTGATGCACGTCATCGGTGCTGTCAAGGGAAGAACGTGCTTGATTGTTGACGACTTGGTGGATACGGCAGGTACACTAGTAAAAGCAGTAGCCGCTTTGCGGGAGCAAGGCGCACTTGGGGTGTATGCCTGCTGCACGCATCCGGTGTTGTCGGGCGAGGCTCTGGATCACATTGAGGCGTCGGAGCTTACCGAGCTTGTGGTGAGCGATTCGATTCCTCTGTCGCCGAGAGCGGCGGCGTGCGATAAGATTCGCCAACTCAGCGTCGCTCCGATGTTGGCCGGCGCGATCGAATCGATTTACGAAGAGACATCGGTAAGCCGACTGTTTCTCTAACGCCCAGGAGGCAAAGACAGCGCGGTGAGCGCGCGGCCCCCAAGGGGGGGCGCTTCGGGGCGAGACTCCGGGAGAAGATTTTGCAGAACCAATTGGATTTTGAAGTCAGCATCCGCGAAGAGCGGGGCAAGAACGCCGCGCGGCGTTTACGCACACGGGGCGAGGTCCCCGGCGTGATCTACGGTTTGGGACAGGACTCCGTCGCCGTCTCCGTTGACACCAAGAAGATGACGACACTACTCAAGTCGCCGGCGGGACACAACCAGATCTTAAATCTCAAGGTCGGCGCCGAGCAATCACCCGCCATGGCGGTGGACTGGCAGGCGGATCCGGTTCGGGGAATTTTGCTGCACGTCGACTTGCTACGCATCGACCTCAAGAAGAAGGTCCATGCTCGCGTGCCGGTTGCGCCGCTGGGCGTCGCTATCGGCGTCAAGGAGCAGGCCGGGATCGTGGAGCTGATCAGCCGCGAGATTGAAGTCGAATGCCTGCCGCTCGATGTTCCCACGGCGATTGAAATCGATATCACCGAACTAAGCATTGGAGACGCGATCCGCGTGAGAGATTTGCCCGAGGCGGAGACTTATAGCTATTTGAGCCGTCCCGAGCGAGTGATTGTGCACGTCGTCGCGCCGAAGGTCGAGCAGGAAGAGACGACCGAAGAAGAAGAGGGTGTCGAAGGCGTCGAGGGCGCCGAGGGCGCCGAGGCTCCCGCGGCCGAAGGCGAGGCGGCGGAGAAGTCCAAGGAAGAGGGCAAGAGAGAGTCGTAACGGCCGGCGAACGGCCGCTTTGCCGGCGTTCGTATTTCGGACGATTCACGCCGCCGAACCGGGGACTCGATGCCGATGGGATCCGATCGCGGTAGGCCGTTATTGATCGTTGGGCTCGGGAATCCCGGTCCCGAATATCGGCTGACGCCGCATAACTTGGGTTTCTTGACGATTGACCGCCTGGCTTCCAGCGAAGCGATTCGGGTCACGCGTCCGGAGGAAAACAGTTTGGTCGGCCGGGGAGAAATCGCCGGACGGCCGGTGGTTTTGGCCAAGCCACTGTCGTTTATGAACCTCAGCGGCGGGCCGGTGAAAGCGTTGCTGGCTCGCTATGAAGTCGAGCCCGCCGACGTGTTGTTGATTTTCGACGAGTTGGCGTTGCCGTGGGAAACTCCGCGGCTGCGGCTCAGCGGATCGGCCGGCGGCCACAACGGTGTGACGTCGGTGATTGAAAAGTTGGGAACCGACGAGTTCCCCAGATTGCGGCTGGGAATCAACCCCGGCCGCCCTGTTAGTAACGGAGCGGATTTTGTTCTGCGTCCGTTTGGAAAGGAACGCTTAGAGCAGTTGGATGATTTTCTTGATCGAGCCGCCAAAGCGGTTCGACTCTATTTATCCGACGGCGCCGCTAAGGCCATGACGGAGATCAACCGTCGCGCCGATGGAGAGCAAGAAACGCAATGAGAATCTACGAAACGATATTCATCCTCCGTCCGGAAGCCCCGGATGAAGAAATTGACGCCACGATTGACCAAGTCACAACGACCATTACCGACGGACAGGCAACGATCGACAAAGTCGAGCGATGGGGCAAGCGCAGGCTCGCCTATCGCGTCAAACGGTACAAGGAGGGACACTACATCCTGGTCCAATACTCCGTCGAGTCCAATGCCGGACTTTCGAAGGAACTCGAGCGTCGCCTCAAGGTGACCGATACCGTGATCAAGTACTTGACCGTCCGAATCGATGAGGACTTGAAGCGGGTCGAGAAACTTCGCGCGAAACGCGAAAAGCGCGCGGCCAAGAAGGGCGATCGCGATGACCGGCCCGGACGCTCGGATCGCTCGCGGCCCGCCGCTCCCACGGCTCCGGCTGCTCCCGCGGCCCCCGCCCAGCCGGCAAGCTAATAAGGAAAACACGGAGGAATCATGGCTGAAAAAGAAGACACGCCCGAAACGGCGCCGACAGCGGAAACACCGCCGAAGACTGAAACCGCGACCGCCCCCGCCGCGGAAGCAAAACCGGCTGCCGGCGAAGCAAAAGCCGAAGGCGCCCCCGCGGCTTCAGCCGCGAAGGCCCGTACCCCCGCGGCCGGCGCGCCTCGCCCGCAAGGAGATTCTCGCGGCGGCGATCGCCCGCCTCCTCGCGGAGATCGCGGACCCCGCGACCGCCCCCGCGGCGGCGGAGGACGTCCCGGTGGACGTCGCTTTTTCCGACGCAAGAAAGTCGACTTTTTCAGCGTCAACAAGATCGACGACATCAATTACAAGGACGCCCAGACGCTGAAACAATTCATTGGCGACCGCGGAAAGATTCTGCCCCGCCGCCACACAGGCCTCAGCGCCATGCACCAACGCAAGCTCAAGATCGCCATTAAGCGCGCACGCAACATCGCCTTGTTGCCGTTCGCCGGTGACCGTGACTCCGTGACCGCTCCCAGGGTGGAAAAGCCGGCGGAGAAATCCTAACCGGGTTCCCCGCGAAATAGAGGACCGACAACGATGGTGGAAGTCATTCTCACTAATGAGATTTTGAAGCTGGGCTCAAAGGGCGACGTCGTACGCGTCGCGCCCGGGTACGCCCGCAACTATCTTTACCCCAAGCAGCTCGCCATTCCGGCGACAGCGGCCAACAAGAACCAAATCGGTCAAATGCAAGCGGCGGCCGACCGCGAAGCCGCGCATTTGCGCGGTGACGCCGAGAAGCTGGCCGAGGTTCTTTCCGGGCTCTCGATTCGGATTGTCGCCCGCGCCGGCGATGCCGATCAATTGTTCGGTTCGGTGACCTCGCGCGACATTGCCGCCGAAATCGAAAAACTCGGCTATACGGTGGACCGCCACAAGATCCTCGTCGACCGGCCCATTCGCATGGTCGGCGAACATGACGTCAAGGTGCACCTACATCGCGATATCGATCTACCGATCAAGGTCCGCGTCCTCGCCGAGGGGCGTGAACACGAGGCCGATCAAGTGGATGAACCCGCTGAAGAGGAGGTCTCAGCCGAAGCCGCGGAAAGCACCGACGTCTCGCTGGAAACCGCCTCCGACCGAACCAACTCGACCGAGCCCGAAGCCGTCGCGGAAGACTCCCCCGACGACGCCGACGACGCGGCTGAAGCGGAAGCCGAAGAAGCCTAGGCATCATCCGAATCATGAATTTCGATCTTTCCGGGCAAACCGCCCTCGTCACCGGCGCGGCCCAAGGCATCGGCGAGGGCATTGCGTCGCGTCTCGCCGGTGCCGGCGCCGAAGTTGCCGTAGCCGATTTAGCGCTCGACAAAGCGAGCGCTGTCGCCGACAAGCTCACCGCCGACGGCGCAAAGGCCTACGCTGTCGCGATCGACGTCTCCGATAACGCCTCGGTCGAAGCCGCCGTCAAGACCGTCGCTGACCGCGTGGGCAAGATCGACATCCTGGTCAACAACGCCGGTATCGCCGGCCGCGCCGCGCCGGTTTGGGAGCAAAGCGACGAAGACTGGGAAAGCGTCATCCGGGTCAATCTGAGCGGCGTCTTTCTATGCTGCCGCGCCGTGATGCCCCACATGCGGGAACACAACTACGGACGGGTCGTCAACATCGCTTCACTGGCCGGCAAGGAAGGCAACCCCAACATGACGGCCTATTCGGCATCGAAGGCCGGAGTGATCGCCATGTCGAAGTCCATGGCCAAAGAGGTCGCCACCGAAAACATCTGCGTCAACGCCGTCACGCCGACGGTCATCCGCACTCCGATCCTCGACCAAATCACCCCCGAGCAAGTCGAGTACATGACCTCCCGCATCCCCCGAGGCCGCACCGGCACGGTCGAGGAAGTCGCCGCCGTGGTGCACTTCCTAGCCAGCCCCGACTGCTCCTTCGTCACCGGCCAAGTCTACGACGTCAGCGGCGGCCGCGCGACTTACTGACCCGAAACTTCAAATCTCACTCAGATCTTCCATCACCCGAGCCGCGCCGCCGTGCGGCGCGGTCCCGGCGCACCTTTCGACCAAGTTTCTCCCCTGAACGATCCGGCCCAGCCAGTGGCGCCACTAGCAAGACCTGCAAACCGACCGCCTTTACTCCCCTGGGTCACGGTTCTCCGGCTCGACGGCGATGATGAAGTTCGCCTCGATAAGGCCTTCGCGAAGCCTTTTTGCCGCCTGATACTCCGGCGAGTTCCAAAAACTGAGCAACGCATCCATCGACGAGAACTTCTCCACGATCAAGCGACCCTCGAAGGGCTAATCGCCTTCCAAAACACGGACCGAAGAGCCGCTGTCGCCGGCCGCGAGGACTTCCATTCCCGCTTTCTCCGCGAGCGGAACCGCCGCCTCACGATATGGGCCCAACTTGTCCGGGTGCGGTACCTTGGCGCTCACAATCACATAAGCCGGATTGGCGTTCGCGGCGGCCGACGCCGACAGCGCGCCAAAGTCCGTCGGATGGGCCGCCCAAAAGCCCAGCGCGAAAGCGGCGGTAAGCCCGCCGGCTTGACTTCCGAGTCCGCTCGCCGGAAGCACCGTGAGCACGTTCGTGACCCGCCACACCAAGCCAACCGCTTCCGGCGTGGTATAACAGTTTGCATGCAACGACGCCATTTTATTACCGCTTCCGCCGCCGGCGGACTAACCGCCGGGGCCGCCGCGGCCGCCGAACAATCCCCGAACCAATACATCGAGGTACGACAATTCCAACAGCGCAACAGCCGAGCGCTTCAGCCGGCGCGCCTCAGTGAATTTCTGGAAAAACACCACCTCCCGATGACCAAGCGCAACGACTTCGGGCCGGTCGGCTACTTTAACGTCACGATGGGGGCCGAGACGCCCATGTTGGTCATGGTTTTAGTCCACGACTCGCTCGCGGACATGGAAGCCAAAAGCGCCCGCAAGGCCGCCGACAAGCAATGGATGCGCGCCGCCGACAAGATCGGCTCCGGCGCCGAGCCGCCCTTCGTCCGCATGGAATCCTCGCTGTTACGGGCCTTCGACGGCATGCCCAAGCTCGCCACTCCGGCGGCCCCGGAGGCCGGCAAATCGCCCCGCTTATTTGACCTGCGCATCTATCAAGCCGAAACTTTTCGCGACGTTCGAGAGAAGGTCAATATGTTCAACAAGGGCGAAATCGCCCTGTTTCGCAAGGTCGGCGTGAATCCGGTCTTCTTCGGTCAAGCGATTGTCGGATCGAAATTGCCCAATCTAACTTACATGGTTTGGTACGACGACCTTTCGGCCCGCCAGAAGGCCTGGGGCAAATTCGTCTCCAGTGACGAGTGGAAGGAAATGAGCGGCAAGCCGGAGTGGGCGAACGAAGAGGTTGTGTCGAATATCACCAATATTCAGATGCAGCCGCTGCCGTTTTCAGGGATTCGCTAAGGCTGGCGTCGGCTCGGGGCGGGGACGGGAATCGCGGTGTAACCCCGGCGTGCGTTCGCGCGCCTTGGCGATAGAGGAGTGCCGCGACGATTGGATGTCGCCGAGTCGGCGTTTTGAGGTGAACTCATGAAGAAATCGATTTTTCGCGGAGCGGTGGTGGCGTCGTTGAGCGTTGCCGCGCTTTGGGGGGCCGACTTCTGGGAGGCGAAACCCTACACCGGATGGAGCACTAAGGAAGTCGACAAAGTTCTCAATAAGTCGCCTTGGTCCCAGAGCACCACGATCCGCATGACCGGGTCGTTCAGCCCCGGCGCGGGCGGGGGCTTCGGCGATATCAGCGGCGGCCGACCGGGCGGCGGTGGTGGAGGCGGCGGCTTCGGCGGAGCTGCCGGCGGTGGCGGTGGTGGCGCCTACGGTAGTGGTGGCGGCGGTCGCGGCGGCGGTCGCGGCGGCAGAGGAGGTGGCGGCGCCCCGGGCGGCGGCATGGGCATGCCCCAGATGACAGCGGTGGTTCGCTGGTTCTCCGCGCTGCCCGTCAAGCAAGCTTCCGTCAAACTCCGCTACGGCATCGAGGCGGCGACGGCGACGGATGGGTTGAACTATCTCAACCGCGAGGAACCCAATTACGTCGTTTCGGTAGCGGGCCTGCCCGGACGCATGGGCGGTTTCATCCAACGAGCCCCTGACAGCATTAAGCAAAACACCAGCCTGCGCCGAAAAGGCAAGGAACCCATCGCGCCGGCCGATCTACAAGTCACGACACAGATGGAGAAGACCGATCTCTACTTCGTCTTCCCCAAGACAGACCCGATCACCTTGGACGACAAGGACGTTGAGTTTTGGATGAAGACCGAGCGCATGGAAATCAAGCGCAAGTTCAAGCTCAAGAAAATGCTCTTCAACGGCGAGCTGTCTCTGTAGGCAAGGCGCGGCTAACGCTTCAATCGATCCGCGCGCGCTTGCCCCTCGCTCTTGACTGCTCCGGCGGCGGTAAGTAAAGGTGATCCGGCCGCCAAACCTCGGGGCTCCACACGGTATCCAACAGGAACTGAAGTCCCAACAGATAATCGTTCTCGCGTGCCCGGCAGTCAACAACTTCCGCGGACACCTGGAAGTCTTGGGCGCTGAGATCCACGCGCCCGCCTACCGGAAATGCCGCTTCTACAGCGACCCACGCCTGAGTGGCCGCGATTTCCTCCAGTAGGCCGGTTTCAGAAAGCGAGCGATCCCCCAGCGAATGCAATTGCACCAGATGCGAACACAGGTAACGTGTGTCCGCGGTTGGGTCTCTCCGCGGCGAGGGAGACGTCATCACCCAAGAGTATAAATGGCGTTGGCAAACGCCGAGCGGGATCTCTCGATGTCAGATGTAGTGTCGTCGGGATAACGCTGCTCGCGAGTCGGCTGAAGTTGGGTGTGGCGGCGACACTGTTTGAGGGCCGCCACCTACTGTTGGCTCCGCGCTACGGCATCGGACACCGCTCCCTCACGGTCGCGGCTCGGTTTGGTTGCGAAACGGGGGAACCGACGAGTGCGCCCTACAGCTCGCGGCGTCCGTCGAGGGCTTCCATCATCGTGGCTTCGTCGACGTAATCGAGATCCGTCCCGACGGGAATACCCATTCCGATTCGCGAAACCCGCACGCCGAGCGGTTTCAGAAGCCGCGCCAAATAGGTCGCCGTGGCTTGTCCCTCGGTTGTGGGGCTGGTGGCGAGAATGATCTCTTGCACTCCCCCCCCCTTGAGCCGTTCAAGCAAGTTCTTGAGCTTCAGGTCCTCGGGGCCGACGTTACGCAGCGGCGAGAGCGTGCCGTGAAGAACGTGGTAACAGCCGCGGTATTGTCGGGTGCGCTCGACGGTGACGATATTGTTGGGTTGCTCGACGACACAGATCGTTTTCGCGTCCCGACCGGCGTCCGAGCAGTAATGACACAGCGGCCCTTCCGAGAGATTGTTGCAGCGGCCGCAGAGCTGAATCTGCTCCCGCATTTCGACCACGGCCCGCGCCAGCCTATCGGACTCCTCCCTGGGAACACCCAGCAAGTGAAAAGCCATGCGCTGTGCCGATTTGGCGCCGATCCCGGGAAGACGTTTCAACTCGTCCACCAAACGAGACATCGGCCCGGCTAGATCATCCATGGTAATTCTCTACGATTCCACCAAGAGTGGGGCAGGTCTCCAGGCCTGCCTTTCCCCAACCGCCAATTCCGCCGCTACTCCATCACGGCATCATGCCCGGCGGCAAGCCCATCCCGCCCAGCATGCCGCCCATCTTCGACTGCGCTTCGTCGTCCACCCGCTTCGCTGCCTCATTCACCGCGCCGCGCACCATGTCTTGGAGCATCTCGCGGTCCTCGAGCGCTTCTTCGTCGATGTCGATCGAAAGCACCTTCTTTTGCCCGTCCATCTTGACGGTCACCATGCCGCCGCCTGTCGACGCCTCGACGCGGATCCGCGCAACCTCTTCTTGCAGTTGCTGCTGCATCTGTTGCGCTTGCTGCATCATCTTTTGCATGTTGCCTGGTAGTTTCACGAATATCTCCTCAGGTCTCGAACGTTTCGAATGCGGCCCCCGAAAGTCTTGTGGAACTCCCGAACTTCGGGATCGGCCAATGCGCGACGTTCCACTTCCGTCCCCGTCCCCTCCGCGTCGCCCCCCGACGACATCGAAGCATCGGCCAAGCCATTGGACTCGCCGTTTTCGGCCCGCGCGGAAGCCGTCGGCTTAGGGGACTGCGCCGACCGTAAGTTTCCCAGTGTAACGCGAACATTTTTGCCTACAATGTTCCGGACAGCGGCCTCGACGGCCTTCAAATTGATCTGCAGCGACGCCACGTCGTCGGGCGAGGGATGAATCTCCACCTGTCCGTTCAGGTGGTTCACTTCGGCGTGCTCGACCGCATCGGCGGTGAAGTCGTCACCGTTTTGGCGAAAGGCCCTTACGACGGACTCTCGCAGGTCGACCGGCGCATCACTCGCTGAGCCGGCGGAGGGCGACTCCGCCGCGGTGTTCGCGTCGGCCGGGGGCGCCGGCGGGGCGATATCCGGTGCCGTCATCGTCGACTCAACGCTTTCCAGCGGGGCCGCGGACCGCGTTCCTGGGTCCGCCGCCGTCCCTTGCGAACCGCCGCCCGCCGCCGGGCCTGTTGTCGCTGAGCCGCCCGGACCTGGGCCCGTACCTGGAGACGACGCGCCAGGGCCGCCGCCGCCCCATTCCGCCAAGACTGTCTCGATCGGTGTCAATCGACCCGCATGCACCAGCTTCAACAAGCCGATTTCCAGTCGAAACCGCGGTTGCACGGCCTGTTGTAGATCACGATAGAGGTCCAATGACAACTGCAAGTAACGCGTAAGATCTTCCTGGCTAAAGCCCTCTAAATTTGAAGCCATACGCTTTCGATCATGCGCGCCGGCGGCAATCAAGCGCGTGCTCTCTCCCGAGACCTTCATCACCAGCAGATTGCGGAAATAACGTACCAACTCGCCGCTGAAATTCTGCAGATGACGGCCCTCGCGATGAAGCTGATCGACGATTTCCAACATCCGCTCGGGTGTATTGTCCTTGAGCGCTAGGGTGATGGCGTCGGTGATTTCGGCCGGGATCGCTCCCAGCAAATCGCGCACCGGCGCCGCTTCCAGTTTCTTGCCGAAACTCGCTATCGCTTGGTCGAGAGTCGACAGCGAATCGCGAATGCTGCCGTCCCCGGCTAACGCGATCGCGACCAGCGCATCCTCTTCGGCCTCGACGCCCTCTTGTCCACAGAGCCATTTCAGGTGCTCGACCACCTGATCGGGCTCCACCGTGCGAAACGGAAAGCTCTGGCAGCGCGAGACAACGGTCGCCGGAAACTGCTGCGGCTCGGTCGTGCAAAGGATAAAGACCACCCATTCCGGCGGCTCCTCCAAAGTCTTCAACAAAGCGTTGAACGCATCGGGCGTGATCTGATGCGCTTCGTCGATGATGAAAACCTTGTAGCGGTCGCGAACCGGGCGATAGCGCACGTTCTCGCGCAGCTCGCGAATGTCGTCGATCCGACGGTTCGAGGCGGCATCGATTTCAGTGAGGTCCATCGAATTACCGGCCGCGACTTCGTTGCAACTCGAGCAGGCCAAGCAGGGCTCGACGGTCGGACCTTTCTCGCAGTTGAGTGCCTTGGCGAGAATGCGGGCGAGGGTTGTCTTGCCCGTGCCCCGCGGCCCCGAGAAGATGTAGCCGTGTCCGATTCGATCTTGCGCGATGGCGTTGGTAATCGTCTGCTTGACGTGTTCTTGGTTGACGACCTCGCTGAACGTCCGGGGGCGATATTTGCGAGCGATGACTTGATACATCGAAGTTCAGCTTAGCGGTTGGGTGACTGGGTCCAATCCCGACCCGCGCCAACAAGAAGTCAATTGCTAGATTTTCTCACAGCCGCGCTTCCCCATGCCGGGCCCGAAAGATCGCTTCGGGCCTCAACCTACTCCCGCTCCATTCCCATCGAGGGCCACGCGCCGACTTTCAGGCTAGTGGCGCCACCGGCCGCGGCGGGTCGTTCAGGGGAGAAACTTGGTCGAAGGGAACGCCCGGACCGCGCCGCACGGCGGCGCGGCTCGGGTGGGTGAAAGTCCGATCTATTGGTAGCAGTTGTGAATCTCCGGGTAACGCGAAATTTGAAGTTTCAGGTTAGAATGGGGTTCCATCCCGATTACAACTCCTCACGCAGCGCCTCTATGTCGCTTTCGCCTTCGATGACGGCCCAACAAATCCAAGATCAAATCGCCGTTCTGGGACCGTGGTTCCACGAATTCGACCTCGGCGAGGGGTTGCGTACGAAATCGGAACTTCCTCCCGAAGTTCGGGCGATCTTCGAGACGCGGCTCACGATGGTCAGCGGCGTCGTCGAAGGCCACTTCGGCGATCGATTGGCCGATATCCGGTGCATCGATGTCGGCTGCCACGAGGGCTTTTATTCGATGGCCATGGCCTCGCTCGGCATCCCGAGTGTTGTGGGCGTCGACGTTCGTGACAACAACCTCGCCAAGGCACGCTTCGTCGCCGCGACCAAGGGCTATGCCGGTATCGAATTCCAAGCGGGCAACTGCGAAGAGCTTTCCGCCGACAAGCTTGGTCAATTCGAACTAAGCCTTTTTTTGGGCATTCTCTACCATCTTGAAAATCCAATGCGCTGCCTGCGTAATATCGCGGCCTTGACCAAGGAGCTTTGCGTCATCGAAACCCAGGTCGTCGACGAAGTCGTCGGAGCCACCGAATGGGGATCGCGTGAATGGACCCGTCCCTATCGCGGCGTGCTGGCGCTCATCGACGAGTCGGATGAGTTCTTGGCCCACAATACCGAGACGGGAGCCTCGCCGGTAGCCGCTTGCCCTTCTCCCGCCGCGCTGATTTTCATGTTGCAGCAGGCGGGCTTCGCGCGGGTGGAGTTGATCGAGCCTCCCCCCAACGCCTATGAACAACACCGGCGCGGGAAGCGGGTGGTCTGTGCCGCCTACAAATGAGCAACCCCGCGGGGCGTTGTTCGGGCTGCGGGGTCTGGGTCTGCTCGCCATGGTCTGCGGCGTTTACATCGTCGTTCTGACCTACCTCTTTCCCGGGTACTTCGATCCCTTATACGCGATCCACTCCGACATCTATTTTTCGCCCGGCCTCAGTGCGCGCAACCCTTCGCTGACGGCTTACCTCGCTTGGCCGCGCCCGGCGGGATACCTGGCGGCGCACCTGTTTGGCTTGGCGGGCGTCCAGGGTTTCATCTTTATCCTGATTCTCATCACCCTCGTGAGCACGGCCCTGACGGCCGATCTCGTCCAACGCATTGTCGGCCGTCGGCTGCCGCTGACGATGGTGGCTCTCTACGCCGGGTTGGTGTTTTCGCATCCACAGTTTTACGTCAACTACATTCATGACACTTTGGCGACGCTTTCGTACTTATACGTGATTGCCGGTATGTGCGCCTGGTACGCCTATCTCGAGAAGCCCGGCCCTTGGCGAAGGGTTCTTTGTGTTGTTCCGTTCGTGCTTGCCGCCTTCAGCAAGGAAACCTATTTTGTGACGGCGGTGTTGTTTTGGGCCGCGCAGGTCCATCTACGCGGCGGTCGAGTTCGACGAACGGCCGCTGTCATCCTCGGCGTCGTCCTTGTCGCCGAGAGCGCGGGCCTCTACTGGAATCTGCATTCCACCGAAACCTTCATGCGTCTCGACGACACATCGAGCGCCTACTCGATGGACTTCTCCCCGTCATCGATGGCGAACGTGCTCTGGTTTTACACGAAAGCCCTCATGCCGTTGGGCGTCTTCGTGGCGGTGCTCGCGGGTCTCCACGCCGCCTTCCGCGAACGCCGCTTTCTCGTGCCGATCGGCGCTCTCTGCCTGGGCGGCTTCTGCGCCTTGCTGCCGCATGTGCCTCTGCCGCATCACCTCAGCGCGCAATACGCGGCCACCGCCGCGCCGTTACTCCTGGCTCCTTTTCTATTGGCCTCCGCGCCGTTTTCCGGGCTCTCCTCGAATCGATGGATCTTGGGAATAGGAGCGGCCGGGTTGCTTGCATTGGTAGTTTTCTTTCATCGGCCCGACTATGAGAAAAACCGCTGGGCCGTCGCACAAGAACGCATCAACCGCAACATCACTGACGCCTTCCCGCGTTGGAAGAATCTCCCGCCCGCTGACCGCCGCGTTCTCGTCACGGGTCTGCTCACCCCGGTCCATCCGTTTCACAATCAGCACTACATCCTGCGCGAATTTGGCGAAACCCGCGAGTGGACGATCCTCGTCGCCCGCGACATCCCGCAAAGCGACAAGCCACCGGTCCGGCTGACCTCGGCGACCGACGTTGACCTGTCGAAGTTCGACCGCGTTTTCGCCTTTGCTCCAGACGGCGGGCTTGACGGCGAATGGTCGGGCCGGCAAGCAGCCGCGCTCGATCGGGGCGGGGAAGAGGACATCCCCGAAACCGACCTCGTTCTGTTCCCGGCGTTAGGGCCGATTCGGGAGGCCCTCCGCGAAGACCCTGAAGCCTGGTACAAGCGCCAGGAAGCCGGCCTCGTCTACTGGGAGTGGGGCCAAGCCGAACAAGCCGAAGCGATGCTGCTTGGGGCGGTCCGGCGAGGGGGCGCGGCCAACCCCTACCCCTATTTCTACCTGGGACAAATCAGTGAAAGCCGAGGAGACGGCGACTGGGCCCGGCGCTACTACCAGTGGGCCGTCGAGCGAGAAGCGTCTTCCCCCAACCCGGCCTTCCGAGAGGCTCTCGAGCGCGTCAGATGAGGTCGGCGGCCTTCCCCACAGGCTTAGCCACGGCCGCACTATTCCCTTGTACGTGATTGATAATAGGATGGATCGACGAGTTTGGGTTCGTTTCGTCATTTCGTTAAAAAGAGCTCGTGTTCCCCTTTTGTTTGCCTATCTGGGTAGGTGTTCGATCAGCCCGCCTTGCCGCCTCATCAGCGGTGTCGGTTGGGCGTGCTGATTGATGTTTGGGTTCGTTTCGTAGCGCGCGGGTTTTGGGCAGCCCAGTCGGGCGGACCAGCCCGGCCCGCGAGGCTCCTGCCGCCCTTTCAGGGCTCGTCCGGGTGGGTTCCACCCAGGGTTCCGCCGTTCCGGCTCCACCCTGGGCTATATTCCCGCCGCCGCTTCGCGGCTGTGGTCGTTTGCGAGTTTCACGGGCTTGCGACGCGGCACCCGATAGGTTCGAAAGGACCTTCCCGGAAAAGTCGACTGAGTACTTGTAAGTCATTGGTAATAAATTGGATCTACGATATTGGCTTCGTTTCGTAGAACGGTGTTTTGCTCGTTTGCGGGATGCGTAGAGCGAAGTTTTCTCCCCGCCCGCCGGGGTTCCCACGGACTTCTTGTTCCCCGTTCGGGGGCTTTTCGAGGGACCTGGAGAGACCAAAATTGGCTTTGTTTCGCGAAACTGGTTGAGGCGTATACTGTCGTATTTTTTTCCATTGACAAGCGGGCGGCGAATCGGTTGGTCGAGTAAAGTCCCGCGCCTCAGGATAACGTTGATGTCAAGCGTTGCCCCGACCCGAAACTTCAATTGGGGCGGGTTGAGGAATGGGCAGGCCTGGAGACCTGCCCCACTGGGAACCGGCGCTTCCGGTCGCTACCGGGGCCGCGGCTGTTCGAAATTCAATCGTCCTACCAAGCTTCTTGCCTGAATGAGCTGGCGCGGCCGGTGGCTCCACTCGAAGTGTCCGCGGGTTGACGGCGCTTCCGGGCAGTGCCGAGGGCAGAGTTAAGCAAGTATCTCGGTCACTACCCGCGCCGGATACTGCCCCGTCAGCCGCTCGTCGAGGCCGTCCACGTCGTAGGTGAGTTTCTGGAAATCGAGCCCGACTTGGTTGAGCATCGTGGCGTGAAAATCGTGGACGCTGACGCGGTCCTGGACGGCCTTGTGGCCGATGTCGTCGGTGGCGCCGTGGACATGGCCGCCCTTGACGCCGCCCCCGGCCATCCACATGCTGAATCCTGCCGGACCGTGGTCGCGGCCCGCCGTGCCGGCTTCCCCGATTTGCGAAAGCGGCATGCGGCCGAACTCTCCGCCCCAGATCACCAAGGTCGAGTCGAGCAGCCCGCGCTGCTTGAGGTCTTTGATTAGAGCGCCGACAGGTTTATCGGTCTTGGCGCAGGCGTAACCCAACTCGCGGTCGAGGTTGAGGTGGTTGTCCCAGATCTGATGCTCGGTGAAGACCTGGATAAAGCGAACACCGCGTTCGACCAGCCGCCGCGCCCGCAGCAGCCGTAGCCCGTAGGAGCGCGTGCGCTCGTCGCCGAGGCCGTACGCTTCCTTGGTAGCTTCGCTTTCCTGAGAGACGTCAAGCGCGTCGGTGGCCGAAAGCTGCATCTTCGCCGCTAGTTCGTAGCTGGCGATGCGGGCGTCGAGTTGCGGTTGAAACGGCCGCTGCTTGCGATGGTTTTCGCTCAACCGCCGCAGCAATCGACGCTCGGCTTCGACCAGCGCGCTGGGGACCTTTTCCTCGCGTTCGAGGTTCAGCACCGGCGGCCCCTCCGAGCGGAAGCGGGTGCCTTGATAGACGGGCGGCAGCCAACCGGCCTGCCAGTTCTGAACGCCGTTGATCGGATACGCGATCGGGTCATCGAGAACGACGTAGCCCGGCATGTCTTGGTTCTCGCTGCCCAAACCATAGACAACCCAGGACCCCAACGCGGGACGCCCCGGCAAGGTTCGGCCGGAATGAACGAGATAAAGTGACGGCTCGTGATTGAAATGCTCGCCATACATCGAGCGAATCATCGTGATGTCGTCGACGACTTCGCCGAGATGCGGCATCAGGTCCGAGATCTCCATGCCGCACTTCCCGCGGCGGGTGAACTCATAGGGCGACGGCATCATACCGCCGATTTCGTCGGTGAACTCCAGTTGCGCCACGATGTCGCGCGGGGGCGCGCTGCCGGCATGCTTTTCGAGCATCGGCTTGTGGTCGAATAGGTCAACCTGACTCGGGCCGCCGTTCATGAAGAGGTGAATGACGGATTTTGCCTTGGGCTCAAAGTGCGGCGCGCGGGGCTTTTGATCGTAGGACTCCCGCTCGGCGGTGGATCCGGCCAAGGCGATCTTGGCGTCAAACAAATCGTTACCCAACAGCGCGGCCAGCGCCGCGCCGTGCAGCCCGTTCCCGACGCGGGAGAAGAAATCTCGTCGTGATGGTTTGGCGGATGGTTTGTGGTACGGCATGGCGAGATCAGTCGATGTAAACGAACTCCGGCGAATTCAACAGGCCGTGGACAACGGAACCGAGCGCCATCCATTGGGCGGCCGACGGACGAGGCCCGTTGTAGCGCGTGTTCTCCAGATGGGTTTCCCAATGCTTGGTCAATTCGACGAGGTCGTCGCGGGCGTGCGCATTTTCTTGCTCGGTGGCGGGGCGAGCCAACACTTGTTCGTAGAGCCGATCAATCTGCTCGCTGGGATCCGGGTATTTCTCGAATAGCCGACCGGCGAGGTAGCGGGCATGATCGAGGATCGCGCCGCCGTTCATCAAGTGCAGGGCCTGCGGCGCGACATTCGATTCGACGCGCTTGGTGCAATTGGGCGACAACTGCGGAGCGTCGAAGACTTCCAGCATGGTCACCGGCGTGCGGCGCTTTTTCAAAACGTAGATGGCGCGTCGCCAGCCTTCTTTATCGGCATCGGGAACGATGTCGCCATTGTCTTTCCGGGTAACGGAGATCGGCCGTCCGAAAGCGGTCAGGTCGACGCGCTCGGTCACACGCAGGATCGAGTCGTGGAGCACTTCGGCATCCATGCGTCGCAGCGGCATTCGCGAGAGCAGGATGTTCCTAGGATCGCC
>CBDDCY010000012.1:897500-993621 GCA_965226435.1 Bryobacterales bacterium | reverse complement strand
TCAACGACGACACAGCCGTGCCGTCCACGCTCTCGGCACGGCGGCCGAGACGCATGACGATTCCTCCCAAAAGCAAGGGAACAACGACGAGTATCACAGACATTAGTAATAGGTTCGTCATGGTTCGTAACATCCTTAGCAGCGCCCGGTTCAGGTCCTCCAGCCGGCGTACCAAAACAGGTTCCGCCTCGGCTCCGGCCGCCAACGCCGCTGGTTCCTTCATCGGCATCTCTTCACCCTGGAGCGAAAAAGCCGCCGCTCCCCACAGTAAACAGGCTCCGTGCCACAGGGGCAGCGCCAGATCCTTCCAGCCCACCATTCCGTCAAAATATTCGGCGAACGTCAAGACAAGCGCCTGTCCGGCGAACAACGCCCCGAATACACTGAACACCACAACAACGTTCTTTCCCACGCGCAGATGAAAATAGCCGCCGAATCCGGCCAGGACCACGCTCAACCCACACAGGCCCAAATACACCGATCTCTCTTGACGGAACCAAAAGTTCCGCCACTGCCCCAACGCGCCATCGGGTTTATCGAGCACCAAAAGAAACGTCAAGACGACAGCCAGGGCGCCCACCGCGCCGTACATCACCAAGCGCCCCAGCCGGTCCAAGCCTTCGTAACCTCGGATCATCCGCTGGTATATCTCCAGCACCACGCATAACAACAGCGTCCAGCCCACCGGCTGCGTCACAACGAAGAACCAGGCGTACGCTTCACTGTCGGCGCGATAGACGTAGTGCGCCGTCAGCACCAGCCACGAACTCAAAGTGGAAAAGAGAAGATAGAGAGCAAGAGAGGGGTAACTGGACAGCAGTCGCAAGCCCCGTAGACGCACCGCCCACGCAAGCTGTGCCACGCCGGGCAGAAGGTACAACCCATATCCGAGAGCAGCTGTCATCAGGGCGTCAAGTCAGGGTCCGGTCGGAAATACACCACCCATTCATAAAAGACGCCATCAGATTACCACAATGGGGCAGAAATATTTTATAAAATTCCGCCCGATTGTGGTTAAACTTCTTTACGTCACGATCGAGACAATCCTCGGCTCCGCGAATCTAGCAATCGCAGTCGCCCGGGAAGCATTCCGGCGTCGGGCAATAGGGGCAATCCGCTTCGTCCGTGACCGAGGGCTGAGGGGCCAAACCCACAACCGCCATCTTTCCTAACAGGGCTCCAATAACAAGTAGGTTCTTCAGCATCGCGTCTTCTCCTTTTGTACGAATCAAATAATTGACCTGCCACGAATCGTAATCGAAAAACCGCGAAAATTGAGGAAAAGGCTTGTTTTTTTCACTGCCGGAACGCTCCGGCACATAATACTCTTTCACACCGTTTCGAAGCGTCCTTCGATTACCAAGGAAACAGCCTTCGACCTTCACGCGCTTTTCGCCGCTGTGTCCGGTAGCGCGCACAATGGGATTTAGCGGCGATCGAGGCGATGCGACTCCTCTCCTAAAAGGAACCCCGAAGAGGTTGTTTCCCGACTCGCGCGGGCCGCGCCCGCGCTCCAAAGCGAAAGCCGATGCCGATACAGGCGTTGCCCGACTCGACGCCGCGGCGGCCGAAGAGCTTCTTGCGGATTGTGTCAACCCAACCAGGGCGTTAGAATTGAGGTGTGGAGCCCAACGGAAGCCATCCGTCCGAGCCGCCTAACACCCCGGACGGTTCTAATCGAGATCGCGCCATGGACGATCTGTGGCGGCGCACCCTGGCGCAGATCCCAACCCTCTTTGGGAAGATCGTCTATTTGTCGGGATTACGCGACGCCAACTCCGGCGATTACGTCCACTTTGGCTTGTCCCAACGCTACTCCACCGAGGAAGCTAATCGGATTTGCGCGAGAGTCACGAACGCGCTTTCGGCGAATGGCTGAACTCCCCCCTCGAACAACAGCGCGACGACTTGGAGGAATACCTTCGAACGCTGGAAGACGACCGGGAAACGATTCTACGAACCTGGCGCAGATCCCAACCCTCTTTGGGAAGATCGTCTATTTGTCGGGATTACGCGACGCCAACTCCGGCGATTACGTCCACTTTGGCTTGTCCCAACGCTACTCCACCGAGGAAGCTAATCGGATTTTGCGCGAGAGTCACGAACGCGCTTTCGGCGAATGGCTGAACTCCCCCCTCGAACAACAGCGCGACGACTTGGAGGAATACCTTCGAACGCTGGAAGACGACCGGGAAACGATTCTACGAACCTGGCTCACTCTCGCCCCCTACAACAACTTGATCCCGATCAACACGCGCGAGGCCGAGCGCCTGCTCTACATCTCCGACCTGGAGCTCATCTTAGACGTACTGCGGAACGAACTTTCGGCCTAGATCTGGTTTCCTCGTGGTCGTAGCTGAGGTGCATCGCCACCCCGATGACCCGGCCGATCACATCGACTTGGTTCGGGTACTGCAACACCGTCGAAGCCGCCGCCGAGAAAGCTCCGCGAAAGAGCGCGGACGGGCAAGAGGCTCCTGCTCCGCCGCCCGAGATCGCGACCGCGCCCGAGCCGCCGAAACCAGAGCTTGAGGTCTTCCAACAGGTCTTCAAAGTCATGTTGCCGGAGATCGTCGGTAAGGACCGCTCGCTCAAGGAGATCATCTTGCAAACGGACTCCTTGCTTGAATTGCCTCCCGAGTACGTGCCGCAATTGCCGCCGATATTGGCGTGGACCCCGAACCCTCAACGACTCGAGAGCGGCATGGTCATCGAGCCCGGGCACCAGCAACCCGAGAAAATTGAACGCTGGGAACTGCCCGAGCAGGTATCACAACTCGCGGCCCCGAACCGGGAAACCGTCTTAGCGGATCTGAGCGTGACGCCGGTCGCGGCGATGATCGAGGACCCGGCGCTGCCGGTGCCCGCGGCCAATGTGGTCCCTCTGGCCGGCTTGGAGATGCCCGAGCCCGTGCAGCCGGAATTGCCTTCGCTGGCCGAAGGCGAATCACAGACGACGCTGATTGCTCTCAGCCAACAACCGAACCCGCTCACCCCCTCGTTCCTGCTGGAAATGGGATTGCGCTTGGGATCGCTCGACAGCGCGATGGAAGAGGACGATATTCCCGCCGACAGCAAGGCTGACGAGGAAGAGCCCGAGCCTTCGGAATCTGAACAAAGCCCCGCCGAACAGCCGGTTGAAACGGTATTCGATACCGAGACGGCCGATTCCACCCCGGAACTGAGCGACGTCCCGGCGGTGATCGTCGAGAACGACGCCCCCTTTACTAATGAGGACGGGGCGCCCGTTCCGACAGACTTTGACTTTTTCGCCGCGGAAGGTGTTTCCGATCTGGCCGCAATGACCGCGCGGGCGGTCGATCTGGAAGCCGAAACCGAAGCCGAGGGAAGGGGTGGAAGCGCGGCGGAGGGCGTCGGTACGGACGAAGAAGCCGTGTCGGTGGAGGTCGTCGAGATTGCCTCGGTGCGGGTTGGAGGCGACCCCGGGGACCCGAGCGTCGGCGGACCCGCCATTCTGGAACTGCCCGGCTCGGGGGGGCCCGGCACGGGGAATGACGGCGAAGGAGAAGGCAAAGAGTCGCCTGAAGAGAACGAAGGCGACGGCAAGGGGACAGGAAAGGGCAGCGGCACGCTGAAGCCCTTGCCGAGAAAGCAGTACGGCATTATTTTGGTGTCGAATGTGCAGACGATGCTGACGAACACCGCCGGCATCCTCAAGGGCAACCCGATCTATACGATTCACCTCGATGTGCCCGAAGCGCCGCGGAAATGGACGTTGCAATTTTGTATTCCCGGTACCGGCTCGCGAAAACTCGACACATCGTCGGGCGTGATTCGGATCTTGCCCAAGAAGAAAGTCGCGCCGCCGTTTCCGCGAGAGCGAAAGCCGCTGCGCTTGGAAGCGGCGCCCGCGAAGGAGAAGCGGCCCTTGGAAGTGGTGATTTACGCGATCGTTGACGAAGAAGGCGGGTTGGGGAACCTGAGGGTGGTTCGTGGCGCCGACCCGGAAACGGACAATACGATCCTGGCGCATATGGAATCGTGGGCGTTTTTGCCGGCCTTTCGCGGAGAAGAGCCGGTTCTCGTGGAGGCGCTGTTTGGCATTCCGCTCCCGTAAGAAAATCGGGTGCTTGTGATATCCTGCTAGCAAAGCGTCGTTGACCGCCGGATTCTCCGGCCGGCCGCCTCGCCGCAGTAAGAATTGTTGTCATGAAGTGTTGTTTCTCCGGCAGAGAAACCCCGGCTGAAAAGCTTTTCATTCTGTATTACCCTCCCGCGATGGTGCATCAGAAGTGGGAGAAATCGGTCTACGCGTCGGCGAGGGCGGGTGAAACCTTGCGCGAGACGGCGGACCGCTTACGCGGGTTCTTCGGCCGCTTTGTGGTGGCGCGTAAAACGATCCCGCGCTTAGGGCTGGGCATTGCGGGCTTGGTGCTGTTCGCTGCCTGGTTGGATATGGCCGGTTCCGGTTGGGAGCAGGCGGGTTTTCTTCGCCGTTGGGGCCAACTTTTCATGGCGCTGGCGTTAGTGTCATACGGGTCTTTGTATCTTCGGCGGTTCTTGCGTCGTATGCGGCGCTGGAAAGAAGGCGGGCGCGAGACCGTGCGGTCGGAACTCGAAGAGATTGACAAGCAGATTGCGCTGTTGCCCGACGACCCGACGGCGGAGGAGGCGGCGGATATCATGCGGCGACGATGTCCGGAGGTGCTCTCGTTGTTGGCTTTCGACGGCACCTACTTCCACGCTTTCACTTACCTTGATTTCGTGATGTTCTCGGAACTGAAGCACCCGGCCAACCAAGAAGAGTTGCCCGACAAGCACAGCTTGAGCCGAGATGCCTACTACGTGGGAGACTTGGTCTACGACAACTGGCGAATCTTCCACAAGGACGACCGCGAGGTTGAGGAGGACCCCCGCTTTGCCGGCAGCGGCGGCCGGCGGGGCGTCATCTAGAGCCACGACCGCATGAAAAAATGGGGGACAAAAGCCGATGGACGGTGAATCGGTGACTCCTCCGAAAATAACCCGTCGAGCGTACGCTGCATGACGTTGAGAATCGCCAACGTCACAAATCTCTTGGAGCCGCGAAGCGGCGGCGGGAAAATAGCCCAGGGTGGAGCCGAAAGCGGAACCCTGGGTAGGCACCACCACGAGCAAAGCCCTGAAAGGGCGGCAGGAACGCCTCCCGGCTCCCGTTTTCATGGCTGTATTATGAATGCCGCGCTTTCATGAAAAGCCGCGGGGCTCGAGCCCCGTGCTACGCACTGCCGGGAGCATGGCTCCCGTCGGCGCGCCCTCGGGTTGGGTTGCCAGATCCAGCCCCAGCCTGCCCGTGAGTACGTCTGGGGCGGCTCACTGCTGCTCGCGCCCCCGGAACTCCTCGTACCAGTTCTCGACAACGCGAATCACCGGCGGCCCCGCATCTTCCGCCGGTTCGACCACAACGAACGTTTGCCCGTCATCCGTCACGTCGTACCCCCTCAGCGGAGCTTGACCCGTGTCCCCGTGCGTGAACAATCGCTTCGGCGTGCCCGCCGAAAACACCGGGTTGTTTGACACGGAAACCGTCATCAGCGTGTCGCCCTCGAAATAAAACAGCTCTTTGCCGTCCCCTCGCCACTTTGGCGCCGAACCGCCGTTGCTGGAGACGGTCCAGGTGCGGTCGCCGCCCGGGAAGTCCTGGACGTAAATCTCGTATCTCCCGGTATCATCCGCCGTGAAAGCGGCGTAGCGGCCATCCGGCGAAAACGTTGACGACGTTTCGTTAAAGGGCGTGTCGCGAAACGGATGGGACTCCCAACCACCGCCGGTCGCGCCGCGCTCCAAATACCAAATGTCGTCGCCTGTTTCCGGATGACCTACCACGTAGAAAAAATAGTTTCCGTCCGGTGACCACTCGCGCGTGAATTCGGGCAAAGGTGTGGATACCAGTTTCTCCGCCGTTCCCCTGCCGTCGGCCTGCTTCACGAAAACGTCGAGATTCCCGTGCCGAAGCGAGGAGAATGCCACTTGTTTCCCGTCCGGCGACCAAGCGCTGCCCATCTCGTCCGCCGGATGCGAGCTCAAGCGAGTCTTAACCGCTCTGGCGATATCCCAAACCCAAACGTCTTGGTTCGAGTTCTCCGTCGCGGTAACCGTCACGCGCCGCCCGTCGGGGGCAAGCCTGGGAAGAAAGATGGACTCTTGTACCTGACCGATCTCACCGGTTTTCTCACCCTGTCGGTTAAGCCAAGCCAGCCGTTGTCGGGTTGAACCCGATACGTCAAGGTAAACCAGCGTTCCATCGGATGCAATACTGGCGCTACGGGCGTTCCGAGCGATCGGAAAAGGTTCTCCGGCACGCTGCAAGGTGTCAATAGAAAAGGGTAATGCCCAAAGCTCATATGAGAAATGTGCCGGCCGGTAAACAACATGGCCGCTCGGAGCATAGAGGGGAAATACTCCCGGGCCGAGGACCCCGCGACGGCCGGTTTCGAGGTCTTCAACAACAATCCCCCCCTCGACGATACCCCTTTGCCATACCAGGACACGATCGCCGGCTTCACGCGGCAGCGAATAGGGTCGGTTTGCTAACGCTCCTTCCTCCGGCGCGCTCTCAGCTTCTTGCCGCGAAACAAGCTGAGCCGGCGTTCCTCCGACAGCCGGAACTTCGTATAGAACCTCCGGCAGTTGACAGGCGAAAACGATTGACTCACCGTCGGGGGCCCACGTTCCTCCTGTAAGATTCGTGTGTGGCAATTGGCAGATCCGTGTGATCGGGCCGCCCCGAACCGCCACTTTCTTGAGTTCGTTTCCAGCGCCAAAAGCTATGAACTCGCTATCCGGCGACCAGAAGGGCGTAACAGCTCCTTCCGTGCCCTCCAGAGGGCGGGGTTCTTGTTGATCCAAATCTTGGACCCATAACTTCCCGGCCGCACCCGCGGCGACGAAGGCGATGTGCTCCCCGTTCGGTGAGATAGCGACACTGGCGTACAGCCTGTCAGTCGCAACAGTGACCGGCGGCGTGAAGGCGAATCGGCGCACACGAGCCGCCGGTGTTTCGGGTGGAGATCCTCGGAGCGCGATGAAGCCCAATGCCAGCGCAACGACGGCCATCAGTGCGAGTAGCGCCTGATAAAACCTGAGCTTGGGCGTCCCGACTACCGGCGAGGTTGCCGGCCGGCCCAGGGTCGGATCAGCCGTCTTTGCGGTTCCCGAAGCTTTCCGGTGCGCGGTTGCCACGGCCCGCAGGTCAACAATCATGTCCGCCACATGCGGGTAACGCTCGTCGGCGTCCTTGGCAAGCGCTTTGCCGACGTAGTGATCCAGGTCGACCGGAATCCCCACGCGTAGAGCCGTGATCGGGGTTGGGTCTTGGTGGACGATCGCGTACAGCACCGCTTGCTCGCGCTCCCCCTCGAAAGGCAGTCGCCCCGTGACCATTTCGTAGAGCACCACACCGAGTGACCAGACGTCCGTACGGCTGTCGATCGGCTTGCGTTGCGCTTGCTCGGGCGACATGCAGGAGACCGTTCCCACGACCGTCGCGGTTTGGGTGAGATGCGTCTGGTCGGCGAGGCGGGCCAGACCAAAGTCGAGAATTTTCACCTGACCTCGCGGGGTCAGCATTAGGTTCGAGGCCTTGATGTCACGGTGAACAACACCCTCCTCGTGCGCCGCCTGCAAACCCTCGGCGGTCTGGGTGGCAACGTCCAGCGCTTCATCGAGCGCTAACGGACCGGCGGCGATTTTCTTGTCGAGGCTTTGTCCCTCGACGTAGGCCATGGCGATGAACATCTGCCCGCCGGCCTCGTCGATTTCGTGAACGGTGCAAATGTTTGCATGATCGACTGCCGCCGCGGCTTGAGCTTCGCGGCGGAAGCGTTCTTTCGCCGTGGGGTCTTCGGTGAGGTGCGGAGCCAGGAACTTCAGCGCGACGGTTCGATTGAGGTTGGTGTCGACGGCTTTGTAGACCACCCCCATGCCGCCTTCACCGATTTTCTCGCCTAGGCGGTAATGGGAGATGGTCCGCTCGGCGGCGACGCCTGTCGGGATTCCGACAACCTCGCCCGATTCGTCGATTCGCTCGATGACCCCGACGAAGCGATACCCCCGCCGCGGGAGGGTCTCGATGAAGCGCGGCTCGTCGGCGGAGTCCCCCAGCGCCTGCCGCAATTTGCTGACGGCAATATTGAGCCCCTTTTCGAAATCAACGAAGGTTTCGTCGGGCCAAAGCCTTTCGTGTAGCGCCTCGCGGGAGACGAGCTTCCCCGGTCGATCGAGCAGCGCGGCGAGGATTTGAAACGACTGCTCTTGCAGGCGGATCTTCACGCCGCCCTTACGCAGTTCGCCGGTCTTTAAGTTCAATTCGAAGGTTTCAAACCGCACTACCTTCGAAACTTGGATCGCGTCCTGCATCGAAACGCCCGAAATCTCCCCACGTTCCATTCGCGCTGCACAACTTGCGGTTGGAATTGTTGAGGATTATAGCGCGTCGGAGAGGGTTGAATGCTGTGTCAACGAGATGCGGGATTGAGCGCCGGGCGGAGCGTGGCTGAAGCCCCACGGGAGAAGGCCGTTGAAACGGCCTCGAGGAGCCGGATGACAGGCCCTTGAACCGGCCCTATACGTGCCGGCCTATTTGAAACCCAAGCCCGGTGAACCGGACTGGGAGCCGGTAGTGGGAATGCGAAAAGGGGGTACAGTCCGTTTCTATGAGTCCGCGAGATTCATAATACCTCCATGAAAATGGGAGCGAAGGCGTTCCTGTCGCCCTTACAGGGCTCAACCTGATTTGATTCCGTACCCAGGGTTCCGCCTTCGGCTGCACCCTGGGCTATATTCCGGTCGCCGCTTCGCGGCTCAAGACGTTTGTGATCTTGCCAGCCTTGAATTTAATGCACCATACGCTCGTGGGTCCATTTTCGGAAGAGCCAGTACAGCCAACGATTTTCGACCGAATAGGGGGTCAGTCTAAGTCCGCGCGTGACCCGCCCAGCTTCGCTAGCGCTTCCTCGGCGTAGAGCGCTCCTTCCGGAGTGTCTTCATGCTTGAAGAAAAGGAACACACTCTTGCCGTCGGCGAGCAGACCGCCCGCTTTTTCCTCAATGGCCGCGCGGTCTTGGGGCGAATAATCGGGCTTGCGTAAACGGAAGTAGACAAAGTCGGCGGTAGTCACATCGGGCGGCTCGATCTTCTCCGACTCGGCCAGGCAATAGGCGATATTGCGGTCCTCAAGCACGCGATACACCGCCTCGTCATGCCACGAATCGTGACGGAATTCAAACGTGTAACGGATGTCGGAAGGCAGGTCTTTAACAAACGACGCCAGGACGTCGACGTCGCATCGAAAGTGCGGCGGCAATTGGAACAGCACGACGCCCAGCCGGTTGGTCACGCGCAAAGGATCGATCGCCCGCAGGAAGAAGTCCGTCATATCCTTGGCATTTTCGAGTTTGGGGATGTGGGTGATCTTCATGTGGGCTTTGAGGCAGAAACAGAAGCCCTCGGGCGTGATATTCACCCAGTTTTCGACCGTCGAAGCCGACGGAGTCCTGCGAAACGTATAGTTGACCTCGACCGCGTTGAGGCGGGTTGCGTAGTGTTCGAGGAATTTCTTCTGGGGCAGCTTAGCGGGGTAGAAATCCGGCTTCCAGGCGGGATAGGCGAATCCGGACGTTCCGGCGTAAAAGTGGGGCATGTCGTTTTTTCCTTCTGGGCTGTGAAGAGATCGCGGGCCGTATCGGTTCCTCGGCGGATACTACCACCGCTTCGAAAATGGGCGCCGGGGTGTTCCCACCGCCCTTTCAGGGCTCGTGCGGGTGGGGGGGCCACCCAGGGTTCCGCCTTTGGCTCCACCCCGGGCTATATTCCCGCCGCCGCTTCGCGGCTCAAGATGTTCGCGATATTACCGGACCTAAACGCTAGGTACAAATACACTCGAAGGCCATCTTCGGAGGAGTCCGGCTCGCGCCGAAGCACTCGCCGCTTCGCGGCTCAAGGCGAGTCTTGTCTCTTCACCACCTTACTCTTCGGTATAGGGCTCGGGCGGCGTGCGATACTCGGCGCCGAAAATCATGTCGGCATAGTTGCCGCCGGGGAAAGGTTCGCCGGCCGGATGCCGATAACGCTCGACCACATCTTCATTCAACGCGATACCGAGACCGGGCCCATCGGGAACCGCCACTTCCCCGTCCTCAAGCGCCAAACCTTCGCTCAACAGATCGTCGATCAACGCGTTGCCCGTCTGGTCGATTTCGAGAACAACATCGGCCTCCAGCGATGCGAGCAAATGCAGATTCGCCGTCAACGCAACGGCGTCGCTCCAGGTATGGGTCGCGACAAAACGCCCCTCCGCCGCCGCCCGCCCGGCGATCCGCGCGCACTCGGTAATGCCGCCGGCGCGACAGCAATCCGGTTGCACAATGTCGACCACATTGCGATCCATCAACTCGCGAAAGCCCTGCACGCCGAACTCGTTTTCCCCCGCCGCCAAGGGGACCCGCAGCTTGGGCCGCAACGCCGCGTAGCTTTCGAAATCCTCGGGAGCGAACGGCTCCTCGAGCCAAGAAATTTCGGCCTCGTTGTAAAGCGGCGCCATGCGCTCGGCCTGCCCCAACGAGTAGCGCGCGTTGCCGTCGACCATGAGCCGATTTTCCGATCCCAGAGCATCGCGCAGGCTTCGAAGCCCGTCTCGGTCGTAGGCGAAATTGCGGCCCAGTCTCGTCTTCATCGCGCGGAAGCCTCGTTCGAGGTGTCCGGCGGCTTCTTCTCCCAACTCAGCCGGGTCGTCGCGCCATAACAAAGCGCTGGCATAGGCCGGGACGCGTTCGCGCCGCTTGCCCAAAAGCTCGCAAATCGGTTTCCCCGCGACCTTGCCTCGAATATCCCACAGCGCCATATCGACTCCGCCAAGCGACGACATCGCGACCCCCTTGCGGCCGTACCAGCGGGTCAGATTGTAATTGCTCTCCCAAAGCGCCTCGACCCGCAACGGGTCTTGGCCCACCAGCATAGGCGCCAACTGTCCCTCGACAATGACGCGCACCAGATCCGGATGCGAGTAAATCGACCCGATCCCGCTGATTCCCTCGTCGGTGTGAACGCGCACAAGCGACGATGCGCGCCCCGTGCAATAGCCCCCGGCGTCGCGAAATCCGCCCCCGCGCGGGTATTCAAAACGCAACGTGACGACTTCGATATCCCGAATTTTCACGTAAGGTCCATCACGACCGACACGACCGAAGGGCGATTGTAACGCACGAGCCGCGGCACCCGCTGCCGCAAGAGTATATAGAATCTTCTTGTAAGAAACAGTTCCGGGAGACTGCCGAGAATGGACGACCACACGACCAACCCCGTTGACGCCGCGATTCGCTCACGCCGTTCCGTGCGGGCGTTCCTGGGGCGCGAAGTTCCCGAGGCAACGATCCGCGAAATTCTCGAAACAGCGGCGCGCGCGCCGTCGGGCGTCAACACTCAGCCCTGGCGCGTCTACGTCTTGCGCGGCGGGGCGAAAGACGAACTCTCCCGCCGCGTCTTGGCGGCCTACGACGACCCGCAACAAGCCGCGCAACACAAGCCCGAATATCAGTACTACCCCACCCAGTGGGCCTCGCCCTACATCGAGCGCCGCCGAAAGATCGGCTGGGACCTTTACGGCCTGCTCGGCATCGAGAAAGGCGCCAAGGCCGAGATGCATGCCCAGCACGCACGCAATTACAAGTTTTTCGACGCCCCCGTGGGCTTCTTGTTCACGATCGACCGTATTCTCGAGAAAGGAAGCTGGCTCGACTACGGCATGTTCCTCGAAAACATCATGATCGCCGCCCGAGGCCGCGGCCTCGACAGCTGCCCGCAAGCCGCCTTCACGCCCTTTTACCGCATCATCGGCGATTTCCTTCACATGCCTGAAAACGAGACTTTCGTCTGCGGCATGTCGCTGGGCTACGCCGACAACGACAAGGTGGAAAACACCCTGGTCACCGAGCGCGAGACGGTCGAGACGTGGACGACTTTTCTCGAATAGGTTAGCTATCAGACAAGTCGTCCGGGCGCGGGTCAAGAAAGCTATTGACTCTAGACTGGGGTCGAGGGTGTATTCTTTGAAGGCACAGCGGGAGGACCGGGATGCCGCGAGGTTTTCAGATTGGCGTGGTCGCGCAGCGGACAGGCTTTAGCGTGGATGCGATCCGATTCTACGAGAGGGAGGGTCTGCTCAAAGCGCCTCTTCGCTCCGAGGGTGGATTCCGGATTTTCGGGGCCGACGACGTCGAAGACTTGCGGTTGATTCGGAGCGCCAAGGAATTCGGCTTCAGTCTCAATGAGATTCGAGAATTGCTGACTCTACGACACGGAGCCCCGGGGCCGTGCCCCCAAGTGGAACAGCTTTTGGAGACAAGACTAGACGCCGTGAAAGAGAAGCTCACAGCCTTGCACACCCTCGAGGTCAAGCTGAGCGAAGCGCTGGAAGAATGCCGCCGGACTTGTCGCTCGAACCCGCCGCGACAGGAGGCGCCGTGCCCGGTTTTGGAAGAGATCACTCATGGAGAGTCAACGAGGTGAATAGGAAATGAAGATCGAACTTCTCTACGTACCGAATTGCCCCAATCACGCGCCGGCCCTGCTCATGCTCCGAGACGTACTCAGTGAACAAGGGATGGCGGAAGACGTGAAGGAAATCGAGGTATCGGATCCAGCGCAGGCTGCCGCGGCATCCTTTCTCGGGTCTCCCACGATACGGATTGACGGACGAGACGTTGAGCCTCGAATACCGGATTCCGTTCACCATGGCTTAAGTTGCCGAGCGTATTTGGTGGATGGACGACGCCAAGGTGTTCCGCGGCGCGAGTGGATTAGCGAGGCGATTCTCTCGGCGCACCGGGGCGGCGAAGGAATGGGAGAGAGCCGGTCGTGAAGCATTCCGATAAGGTGATGTCGACGGCGGCCGCGCTCGCCGCTCTCTCGAGCTTGGCCTGTTGCTTGCCCCCGGCCATCATGGCCGCCGTCGGATTCGCGGGCCTCGGCTTCGTGATTGCGCCCCTTGCCCCATGGATGCTCGGACTCTCGGTCGGCTTTCTCGGGATCGGGCTGGTCCAACTCTATCGATCGGGGCGAAGGTGTCAAAAACCCAGCCGGGTCGGTCTGGTGATGTTTTCAATGGCCGCGGCGGTCGTACTCGGAATCACGCTGTTTCCTCAGTTCGCGGCCGGGTTTCTCGCGGACTATGGCTACTAGGCGCAAACCGATGACGAACCGATGCCGAGCACTTCGCATCCTTTTTTTCCCGCGGGGACTTATTTCCGCGCTGGTCCTGATGCTCGCCGGGCTTTCCTCCTGTGAACACAAGACAGCGGCCGGTCAACCTCCCCTGATGGATTTGACCGACGAATCGCTGGCGGACTTCAAGGCGCAATTTAACAGCGCCTCGGATGAAACGCGTATGATCCTGCTGCTGTCGCCGACTTGACCGGGTTGCCTGCGGGGGGCCTCCGCAGCCGAAGAGATGTTGGGACAGCATCGGGAGACGGATCTGACGATGCTCGTGGTTTGGGAACCGATCCTGCCGATGGATTGGTCCGGACGACCATCGACTGCCGCGCTCAGTCGCTTATCGGACGGGCGAGTCAGACATTTTTGGGATGAGGGGCATCTTGTCGCCGATCAGATGGCCCGAGACGCCCGCTCGCCGCAACCGGAGCCGGATTGTTGTTTTGCGGATGGAATCCTTTGGGATTTGGCCGCCGTCTATCCCGAAGGCGAACTTTGGGGTGAGCAACTGCCGACCGCCACTGTGTTTGACGGCCCCGTCGTTCGTATTACGGATCAAATCGTCGAGGCGCTCGCGACGCGGTAACCGCGGCGGCGCCCACGGGGCTGTGGCAAAATGGGGACAGTCCACTTCGCGCCGGATGCGACTACTGATTCAATGGAACTTATTCGGTCGGCGCTCGGTACCGTCCCCATTTTTTCACAGCCCCCAGCGGTGGATGTAGCTCGTATTTCTCGATGCGTTGCCGCGGGTCATTCGCTCGCAATAATCTCACGCGCAAGATCACCCATATTTACGGTTTTAAAGAGACGGAAATATGGTACGCTGAGCTTGTGAAAACCACGGTCGAACTTCCTGGTCCGCTGCTGCGCGAGGCCAAGCAATACGCCGCCCGTCACGGAATCCCACTCAAGCAAGTCATCCAATTGGGCTTGCAAGGACTTCTCCATGCCCCGAAACGACCCGGACGCTTCCGTCTCAAGACCGCTGCCACCGACGGCGAAGGCGCCGCGCTCGACGCGGATTGGAGCGAGATACGCTCACTGATTTATGAGGGACACGGCGGATGATCGCCGTCGACACGCAGATTCTGGTTTATTTCCAGCGGAAAGACTCGCCCTGGCATCGCGCCGCTCTGCTGTGTGTTCGCGGTCTGGCGGAAGGGTCGACGCCGTGGGCCATCCCCTGGCCGTGTGTCCACGAGTTTTTGGCCGTCGTGACGCATCCCAGGATTTATCGTCCGCCGACCCCTCTCGATCGCGCTCTACAACAAATAGACCATTGGATGGAGAGCCCGACGGTACGAATGATTGGCGAAGAGGCCGGTTATTGGGAGCGTCTCAAGGGTGTCCTTGCCGAAGGGCGCGTCGCGGGACCCTTAGTGCATGACGCACGAGTCGCGGCGATTTGCTCGGCCCACGGCGTCACCGAGTTGTGGAGCGTTGACCGCGACTTTTCGCGCTTCCCCACCGTGCGAACCCGCAACCCGCTATCCGATATGCTGTAGCCGGGCCGAGGCCCCGTCATGTCGACCGTCTGGATCGTCACCTGGTACATCGTTCTCTACGGCGTGGCCCTGTGGCTTGGAGCCAAGGCCGCGGGGGCCAAGCGAGCAACAATTCCGGGTGCTGTCGGCGCGGCGATGGCGATGGCGGCGACCGGCCAACTATTCGCCTTAAGCGAGGGGTTGCGGGTCTTCTCGTGGGCCGCTTATCTGATCGATCTATTCATCGTGCACGCGGTTTTCGGCGTCTCTTGGGGCGAGGCGCTCGCGATCGTGGCCATCGCCTTGTTAGCCGCCGCGGGCTTGCATATCTTTGTGCAACCGTTCTTCGGGCTTAGCGCCTAGTGCCACGACCGCTTGAAGAAGTTTGTTTGGTAGCAAAGCACCATTTTTGAGTGACCGCATCGCCTCGGGGCTGTGAAAAAATGGGGGACCGCGCCGCGCGGCGGCGCGGCTCGGGTGGGTGAACGTCCGATCTATTGGTAGCAGTTGTGAATCTCCGGGTAGCGCTAAATTTGTCAGCGATCTTCGGCGCGGGACCGGACGAGGCGTGATCGCCGCCATGAAAACGGGCGCGAGGACGCTCCTGCCGCCCTTTCAGGGCTCACCCGTGGTGGCGGGGCGACCCCGGGTTCCGCTTCGCTTCACCCTGGGCTACGGTTCCCGCCGCCGCTTCGCGGCTCAAGAGATTCGCGACGTTGGCGATTCACAACGTAATGCACTTTACTCTCGATAGGCCATTCTTGGAAGAGACCGTCTGTCTGAACGTTGGCGTTCATAAGACCGCCATGAAAATGGGAGCGAGTCGTCGACCTGAACGTTTCGGTTGGGTCAAGTCGCATCGGACGAATGCTCCTATGCCCGTCCGGGGCTTGCCGTTTTTTAGCGTGAACCCCGGGCTGAAACCCGGGCCTATTTTCCCGTCGCCGCTCCGCGGCTGCACGACAGGTGCGGCCCGATTGGGCTATATCGTGTCCCACCGTATGCTCGAAGGGGATTTTCGGAGGAGGCCCGATCTCTTGCTGCCCGGCCGAGGGTCTATACTGTTACCTCTTCCGAGTCGTTATGAACGTTTCCGATTCCCACGAGCCCGCCGGCGGCGGCCGGTCGCCCGACATTCGCGACGATGCTCCGCAAGTTCCCTGGCTGTTGATTTCGATCCTGCTCGCGGCGACCACGATCAACTACTTGGACCGCTTGACGGCGAGTGTTCTGGCACCGACTTTGCGTGACGAATTCGGGTTGAGCAACGCGGACTATTCGTTCATCGTCAACGCGTTTACAGCCGGGTATTTAATCTTCTACAGCGTCGGCGGGCGGATCGCGGACGTGATTGGCGCGCGGCGGGCTTTGGCGCTGTTCATGGTTTGGTGGTCGATTGCCGGGGCGGCGCAGGTGTTTACCGTCGGGAAGTGGTCGCTGGCCGCCGTGCGTTTTGTATTGGCCATGGGGCAAGGCGGAGCCTGGCCGGCCGCCATGAAAGCCGCCGCGGAGCGAGTGCCGGGTCCGCTGCGATCGTTGGCGGTGGGCATCACCAACAGCGGCAGTTCGATCGGCGCGATGTTGGCTCCACCTTTGATCGGAGCCCTGGCGGTGTGGTGGGGATGGCAGGTCGCCTGTGTCGCCGTCGGCGCGATCGGCTTCCTGTGGCTGCCGGTATGGTTCCGAGTTACGGCCGCGGAGTCGCGAGTGCCGGGGGCATCGCGGCGCGAGGAAACGGTTCCGTGGGGGCGCGTCGTGGTCTACCGGCAGGCCTGGGCCGTTTTTCTGGGACGCGCGATTGGGGATCCGTTCTGGGTCTTCTATATATTCTGGTTGCCCGAGTATCTCGCCCGAGACCGCGGGCTCGATTTGGAATCGATCGCCGCGGTGGCCTGGATCCCTTTCATGGTCGCGGGAGTCGCGAACATGGCCGGAGGAGGGGTGACCTCGTGGTTGGTGGGCCGCGGCTGGTCGGTTCACTGCGCCCGCCGAACGATGATGTGGTTGTCCGCGCCGGCGTCGATGGTCGGAGTCGTGGCAGCCTACACCGACAGTTTGGCGGTGGCCATCACAGCCATCAGCCTGGCGACATTCTTCTTTATGTTTTGGTCCGTCAATACCGTGAACTTGCCCTCGGACTGGTTCCCGCCGAAGTATGTGGGTACGGTGTTCGGCTTTTCGGGGACCGGGCAGGGACTCGGGTCGATGCTGATTATCTACCTAGTGGGGCAGGTTCTCGACGCCACGGGCAACTACGCGTTGGTGTTCGCGGGCGTGGGGCTGTTGGTGCCGCTGGCGCAGTTGGTGATGACGGTGGTGGGCGGGCCGATACGGCGGCTGGAGATCGATGAGTAGTCGGGGTTACTCGGATTCGGTGAGATCAAGGAATCGCCGGATGACGCGGCGGACGAAGAGGCGAGTTTCGTCGTAGGGCGGCAGGCCGTCATAGCGGTCCACTTTTGCGGGACCGGCGTTGTAGGCCGCCAGAGCCCGTAGCAGACCGTCGTGGGAGCCTGCGTAGCGGTTCAACAATTGTTTTAGATAGGATGCCCCGCCGCGGACGTTTTGGCCGGGATCGCGGCGGTCGGTTACGGCCAGATCCTTGGCGGTTTCGGGCATCAGTTGCATGAGCCCGACGGCGCCTTTCGGCGAGACCGCGTCGGCATCGTAGTTGGACTCGGCTTCGATGACGCTGTGAACGAGCGCCGGGTGCAGCTCGAGTTCCGCGCCAAGGCGAGCGACGAGCAGGTCGAGCTGAGCGCGCGTTTCGATGGGGACGGAGCTTGGCGCGGGGGCGAGCGGGGGAGCCACGTAGTCCTCCTGCACGAACCGCACAACCGACGAGGCGGGAAGTTCCACGACGCCTCGATCGGCGGTGTACAAGCGCACGCGGCCGCCGGAGATTTCATGACGTTCGGCGCGCAATCGGAAGCCGGATTTGAGCACGGCGTATTCGGCGGCGCACAGGGTTGCGGCGACCGCGAGTTGAGCGAGTACTAGACGGGCGGTTCGATGCTGTAGGATGCTCATTCGCTTGGGTGGTTTTCCGGCTCGGCCCAAAGCAGTCGAAGAATTTGGGGACAGGCCGGGGCTGTCCCGCTTCTATGAATTCGCAGTTTCATAGTATCGGCGCGAAAACGGGATTCGGCGGCACGAAGCGTCAGTCGGGCTCAGGCGGGAGCCGGCCCGATCCGGCACGGTATTTCCCGGCGCCCCTTCAGGGCTTCGCGGCGTGGGGGCGTTACCTAGGGTTCCGCCGTTCCGGCTCCACCCTAGGCTATATTCCCGCCGCCGCTTCGCGGCTCTTCCACTTCCGAACCGACCAAGGCTCACGACACACATTTCCCTGCTTATTATGACGTTCCTACGATCTTTGGCGTGCAGCAAAACCGGCGAGGAATTCCCTACCGGGCAGCTTCATAATCTCTCCCCCGCCGGAGCGCCGCTATTGGCCCGCTACGACTTGGAGCGCGCCCGCCAAGAGTTGACGAAGGAGCAAGTCGCGCGCGGGCCGCATTCGATGTGGCGCTACGGCGGGTTGCTGCCGGTAGGGGATCCCGACAACGTGGTGTCGCTTGGCGAAGGCAATACGCCGTTGCTGCCGGCTCCTCGCTACGGTCGGCGCATCGGAGCGTCTCGCCTATCGGTAAAGGAGGAAAGCGCCAACCCGACCGGAACGTTCAAGGCGCGCGGGATGGCCGCGGCCGTTTCCATGGCCAAGGAATTGGGCGCGACGAAGCTGGCCGCGCCCTCGGCCGGGAACGCCGCCTCGGCCCTGGCCGCCTACGCGGCGGCCGCCGGCATGGAAGCCCATATCTTCATGCCTCGCGACGTGCCCCAAGCCAACTACATCGAATGCAAGATGTGCGGCGCCCATGTGACCTTGGTCGACGGACTGATCAGCGATTGCGGCCGCATCGTCGCCGAGCGCAAGGATGAGGAAGGCTGGTTCGACGTTTCCACGCTGAAAGAGCCCTACCGTATCGAGGGAAAGAAAACCATGGGGCTGGAACTCGCCGAGCAACTCGGCTGGCGCTTGCCCGACGCTATTTTCTATCCCACCGGCGGAGGCGTGGGGATGATTGGAATGTGGAAGGCTTTCGACGAGCTGGAGCAGATCGGCTGGATCGACTCGAAACGCCCCAGGATGATCGCCGTGCAAGCGGCGGGTTGCGCGCCGATCGTACGGGCGTTTGACGAGGGCGCCGAAGCGTCCCAGTTCTGGGAAGGGGCGTCGACTTTGGCCGCGGGGTTACGGGTGCCGAAGGCGATCGGCGACTTCTTGGTCTTGCAAGCGGTGCGAAAGAGCGGCGGGACCTGCCTGGCCGTGACGGATCAAGAAATGCTCAAGGCGGGCCGTTCGTTGGCCGAGACGGAAGGCATGTTTGTCGCTCCGGAAGGCGCGTCGTGCTTCGCGGCGCTCGAGCAGTTGCTCAGGGGCGGCTTCCTCGACCAAGATGACGAGATCGTTGTCTATAACACCGGCACCGGATTGAAGTACCTTGACAATTGGGCGACCCAATTCCCGCCCGAGCCGCGCCCGGAAGAAAAGCTGGGCGGATTGATACTGCCTCGGTGAGGATGATTGCGTGTAGATGTCGAGTTGTATAAGCTTGAATCTCCAATTTTTATGATGAAGACGATTTATCTCGCCGGCCCCGACGTCTTTCTCCCCAATGCCGTCGAGGTCGGACGCCGCAAAGTGGAGATTTGTGGCGGTTACGGTTTTGACGGCCTGTTCCCTCTCGATCAAGACGACAGCGTCAAAGAAGGTGCCGGTGACATTTTCAGGGCCAATTGCGCACTGATGGACAGGGCCGACGCGGGGATCTTTAACCTGACGCCGTTTCGAGGGCCGGGGGCGGACGCCGGCACGGCGTTCGAGTTGGGGTATATGTTTTCCCGGAGCAAACCCGTATACGGCTACGCCAATGCGAACACGAACTATGTGGACCGGGTTGAAGCAATTTGCGGCCCTGTGGTGAACCGCGATGGTCGGTGGTGGGACCGTGACGGGCTTTCGGTGGAAGACTTCGGCCTGTACGACAACCTCATGTTGGTTCGGTCGATCCGCGAGGCAGGGGGCGTACTGAGTCTGATCGAGGAAGATTCACTTGCGGCGTTCGGAGCGTTCGAGGATTGCCTTCGCGAGATGAAGGTAAGGCTGCATACCGAGGGACCCTAGAGAGTACGAGAGTTATGGCAACCGGCGCGTTCAAGATCGAAGACGATACTAAAGATCCTCAAGATGAACTTGGGTTCAATCTGAAGCCTAAGCCGAGCTTTCCGGAGCCCGTTCCGGATGATCAGCGCGACCTGCAACGCGAAATCTACGGCGTCATCGGAGTACTGAAACAGCTCCGCGACCACACGCCGGAAAAAACGATATGGGATGATTTTGGCCAGCGGCTGCGACAGGCCGCGGAGGTAGGCCTCACAGGTAGGAATGTAAAAACCCGCTTACTGAGTCTCGCATAATATACTGTCAATCGAGACAAAGAGAAGACTGTTTCCAGAAAGCGGTAATCAAGCGCGGTTTGCGGCGCATTCGCCGCAGCGCTTTGCGGGCGCGCTCGTCGAGTTCCCAGTAGTCCTTCGGGCAGACGTTGGGCAACTCGTGCTGCTTCCAGTACGCCCAAATGTATTCCACCGGGTTCAACTCCGGCGCATAGGGCGGCAAGTACTCCGTTGCGATGTGATCCTCGGAGAGCTGGATGAACTCCCGCACCAGGCGGCTGCGGTGCGCCGGCAGCCGGTCCCAGACGATCAGCAGTGGGCCGTCGATGTGGCGCACCAAAGCCTTCAGGAAGTCGATGACCTCCAACTCGCCGATCGCGCCGGGATAGAGCCGGAAGTAAAAGTTGCGCAACGTCAGCCCGGCCGACACCGACAGCTTGTCCCAGTTGAAGTTGAACTCCAACACCGGTGTCTCGCCGCGCGGCGCCCAGGTGCGGCAACGATGCGGCTTCTGACTCAATCCGCTTTCGTCGATGAAGACGATCGTACGTTCTTCTTTGCGGGCTTTTTTTTAATGGCCGGCCAAGTCTTGCGCTGCCAGCCGCGGATGGCCTCTTCGTTGCGCTCCCGCGCTTTGCCGACGGGCCGTTGCGGGCTCCAACCGAGCGCCCGCGGGATCTTCCAGACATGGCCCTCGTGATAGCGCACGCCGAACTCGTCTCCGATCAGACGAGCGACCCGCGGACAGCTCCACAGCGGCGTCGGGAAGCCGTGCGCCTCGGGGCCTTCCAGCAGCAACGCCTCGAGGCGTTCGAGCTGCGCGGCGTCCAACAGCGGCTTACGGCCGGCGCGGCCGGCCTGGCGCAACCCGGCTTCGCCGTCACGCCGGTATCGTCGCAGCCACTCGCTGACGCTTTGCCGCGCGACCTTCAATCGCCTCGCTGTCTCGGACTGACTACAGCCTTGCTCGACCAACCGGATCGCTTTGAAACGGCGCTTCTCCAGGGCCTCGAAATCCCGCCGTACGCCTTTTGTATTTCCCATACATACAAAGACGTACGTACCCCAAAAAGGTGTCACTTTATTTTGCGAGACTCAATAGCTGCGTCAGCTGTCGAACAAATCGCCGGTGAGATTGTTAGACGCGAGGGGAAGAAGGTGCAGATGGATTACCTGAAGCAGCTTCTGACGTGGGTTTTGGTGGGCGTTGGCGTTGGGTTGGTCATTGAGGGGTGTTCGGCGTGCTTGGAGTATTTTGAGTTTTTGGATTATTCCCCTGTCAAGGGTTACGGAACTGTGTTTGCGGCATCGATGGTGGGGGCTTGGATCTCGGTTGCGGCGTTCAGGCGGGAGGTTGCGTTGGCTGACCTGCCACAGTTTATTGACTGGAAACATGAGCCGAAGATGCGGTTGATTTTCGTAGGTCTCGTAGCGTTAGCTGCAGCGCTGTTCGTGAAGACAGGGCTCTTGCCGATCGTTCTTGGGAATCTGAAGCTCGTGGAATTCACGTGCAAATGGGAGGTCGCGGTGGTCCTCGGCTTGGTGGCCGGAATTAGCGAGAAGAAGATTTCGGTTCAACTGATCCAGAAGGCACGAGAGGCGATTCCTTCCTCGAAGAAGTAGCCGACCAGCCGGGTGCACCCGCGTTGACGGACCGATTTTGCTCAGTCCTGTTTGGCACCGTCTAACGCCCCAGGTTCCACTGCAGCCCCACCCGCAACAGTCGCGGGTTACCAATGGTCGGGGTCGGCGAGAAGCCCACGACGAAGCGTCGATCCAAAACGTTCTCGGCGGCCAGCACGGCGGAGACTCCTCTGCCTAATTTGCGTTTGGCCTTGAGCTGCACGGTCGCGAAACCGGGCAGCACGAAACTGTTCAAGTCGTCTTCAAACTGCAACGCATAGGAGCGGAGACCGGCGCTGAGCAGCGTCTTCTCCGAGGAATAGAGAATCTGAAACGAGCCCTGGTGCTTTGGGGTCTGGGGCATCCAGCGGTTCGTGCTCAATTGCGAATCAACGAATAGATACGCGGCTTCGAAGCGCACGCGCCGCAGGGTTTTCCGGATTTCGAACTCCACGCCGCGGGAGGTGGCTTGGCCGATGTTTTGACGCTGCCTGAGCGGGGTCGGGTCGATGCGGATCGTGGCGTTACCGATCAAGTCGTCGATTTGCTGCCAAAAGACGGTTGTACGCACGAGGAACGAAGAAACACGCCAGTCCATGCCCGCGTCGACCCCGGCCATCGTTTCGGGTTGCAAACCGTTATTGCCGAGGGTGGTGATATTACCGACGCGAAACTGCCGAAAAAATTCGTTGAGAGTGGGGGCGCGGAAAGAGCGAAACGCCGAGAGGCGCCAGCGGCGCGGGCCTTCGGAAAAAGCGATCCCTCCGCGGGGGCTCCAGAAATCATTGCCGCGGTCGGTGAAATCGTGTCGCAAACCGCCGTAGACATTTGTCTTGGGGCCGAGGGCGACATCCCCTTGCACGAAAGCGCCTTGCTGCCAGAGGCGGCCGCCGGGCCGGCGAATGAAGCCGGTTGAAACCACGGTGTCGGTGCTGAGGCCCGCGGCGCGGTGGGTGTCGGCGCCGATCAACAGATTGCCCTTGCTCCAGCCGCGACTCCAAAGGATTGATCCGCCGGTGTCTTCGGAAGCGACGCGCTGCAGCAAGGTCTGTCGTTCGAAGGTGCGTGTCCCGTTGACGAAGGAAAACGCGTTGCGCAGCGCTCCACGTGAGTGATAAGCATTCACCGCGAACCCGCCGCGCTGATAGTTGACTCCGGCGGTTCCCACGGAACTCGAGTTCTCCCGCAGCGCGGTTCCGTTTTGGCGTCGTTCGCTGACTACGTTGGTCTTGAAGGTCAGCCGGTCGCGGTTTCCGAAATAATCCAAGCGCAAGTCGCCGACCAGGAAATCGACGTCGGCGCGACGGTCGACGCTGCCGCGAAGATTTTCGTCGACGATGTAATACCCCTCCGAACGTAGCCCGCGCACAAAACTCGACACGCCGAATTTCCCAAACAGGTTGGAATACCCGCCGCGGGCGTCGGCGATGCCGGCGCTGCCACCTTCGGCCGATGCCCAGATGTGACGCACCTCGGGGATCCGGGTCAGCACCGAGATGGTTCCGCCCATGGCACGGTCGCCGTAGGCGCTGGTCGTCGCGCCGCGCGAAACCTCGATCACTTCGACGGCGTCGGGATTCATTCGTGACCAATAAACCCACCCGCCAAAGGGATCGTTCGCCGGGAAACCATCGTAGAGCACGAGAGTGCGTCCGGCGGCGCTGCTGCCGATGCCGCGCAATGAAACGCCTTGGGTTGTCGGGTGAGCGACAAGACTCGAAGAACGGCGAAAGAGGCTGAATCCGGGGATGTCGCGAAGCCGGTCGTCGAGATTCACGCCGGGCCGACTGTCGAGATCTTGCGCCGCGACCACGGTGACGTAGCCCGAAGATTCCGCTTCCAGGGTCTCGCGAACCGTAATGCTGGTACGTAACGGCTCGATTTCGATGTCGGCGTTCTGCCCGCACAGCGCGACCGGAAGGGCAAGCAGCAAGAACAACAACATGGCGGGGCCGAAAGCCGGTAGAGATTCTCTCAAAGCGAAGTTCTCTCAAGATTGTAGCGCGCGGTAGGAACCTTTCGCGGTAGCGCTGAAGATGAAGCGCGGCACGTCCGCGGCGGCGTCCGGCGCCAGGGGAGCTTGTTCGTCTTGGTCGTGGGAGGGTTCGGGTTGTACGGCGGCGAGGAATCCCAGGATCCCGAAGACGTCCGCGGGCGCCACCGACAGTATGCGAATTTCACCGGAGCGAAACCGAATCTCGGTACCGGCTTCGGCCAGCCGCCAAACCAAGGCCGCGCATTGCCGAACCGTTTTTTCGAACAATGTGTCATCGGCTTTTGCCGGCGCGGAGCTTTGTGGGGGACTGGACGGGTCGAAGATGATTTCCACCTGCCCGCGGTCGTCTCGGGTGAACTCCCGAACCATCACTTCGCCGCTGCGCGCCGTGGCCTTCCAATCGACGAATCGGGCGCCGTCCTCGGATTGGCCGGGACGGATTCGGTAGAGATCGTGGCTCTCCCCGCGGGTATGGGCGCGCTGCTCCGCCTCCAAGCCCGCAAGCATTTTGTCGACGGTCGACGACGTTTCGACCGAAGGGTAGACGGTGATTTCCTTCGTGGGGGTAACTTGAGCCCGCCGCTCGACGAAACTGAAGGGGAACTTGGTCCCGAGCCAAAAAACTTGGCTTTCGAAACGGCCGCGGTGGGGGAATACGGCGGGCGTGGAAGCGCTCGCCCGGCCTCTCCCGGCGATCAGCGGGCAATAGATGGGTTGCGGATCGAGGCGCGGCCCGGGGGGCCCGCCGACCGCGGGGTCGTCTTTTCGCCGGGCGCGACCGCGCCGGCTTCGCTTGGGCGCAACCGGGGTGCTGATCCAAATCGAATAGGAAGGGACCCAGCGCTTCAAGTTTCGTAATGCGACGGAGAGATGGAAGGACTGCCGAGCAAAAACGGCGTTGGGCAGCCGGACGTCGAGCTGCAATCCGGAAAGCACGAGCCGCGAGACGAAGCCGGAAACAAGCATGGCGGCCAGCAGGCAACTGAGGATGAGATACAGCAAATTGTTGCCCGACAGAAGCGCCGCGACGCCGACGACGACTACCAGCAAGAGGTAGAAGAACCCTTCGCGCGTCAGGCTGTAGTCCCAGGCTTCGAACAGCGAACCGCGCAGAACCGACGTTCGCAACCGAGAGTGGGAGAGATAGATGACGTAGCAGCATAGGCCGAGTGACACGAGTGTGAGCCCGATGCCGGCGGCGAAGCGGCCCTGTTCAAGCAAGTCGACCGCCCCAAACGCCGCGACAACGGCGGCGGCCAGAAAGATGACGGCGCGGTTGAGCTTTTTCGGTTTGGAGTTTCGCATCGAACGCTCAGTCGCCGCCGGAAAAATGCCGGAATCCCCGCGGGCGCAGCAGGCGCGAGCCGTTCGCGGTTTTCAATTTGACTCCCGAACCGGAACCGGCGACTCCGATTCGTGTCAGCGCCAGGCCCTCGAATTCGGGCGGAACGCGGCGGGCCGGGCGGGCGGTGAACAGCAGCTCGTACTCTTCGCCGCTGTCGAGGGCTTGTTCGATCGACGCGGCTCGATAGCAAGGGACCCGGGAAGCATCGATCTCGAAGGCTACCGACGATGCCTTGGCAAGCTTTTCGGCGTCGGCGGAGAGCCCGTCGCTGAGGTCGATGGCGGCTGTCACGCCGACGCGGCCGCGCAGAAACCGGCCGAGGTCCAATCGCGGTTCCGGATAGAGGTGGCGCCGCGCAATAAGGGAGCGGGTTGAGGCTCGGCCCGCCATCAGGTTCGCCAGGCCCAGCGCCGAGCCGCCGAGTCGACCCGAGACGTAGAGGGCGTCGCCGGGTTTCGCGCCGGCGCGTGTCAGCGCCTTGGCGCGGGGCGCCGAGCCGATAACGGTGAGAACGGCGCTGAAGCGTTCGCCTCGGGCCACGTCGCCTCCCACGAGCGGGGCCTCGAACTTTTCGGCCGCCGCCGCCAGTCCCCGCAGGTAATGGGCGAGCCAACGACCGCGTGCCCACTTGGGAAGCGACAAAGACAGTAGGACGCAACGCGGCGTGCCTCCCATGGCGGCGACATCGCTGACGGCTCTGGCGACGGTTTTGTACCCCAGGGCGTGCGCGGGGTGGCGGCTTCGCTGGAAGTGTGTTTCCTCGACGACCTGGTCGGTGGTCAGCAATAAGTCTTCGCCCCGAGGCGGCTCGTACACCGCCGCGTCATCGCCGATGCCGAGGCGTAGGCCGGAGGGTTCGCCGCCGCCGGCGAGGCGGCGAATCGTTTCGATCAGTTGTGATTCGATAGACTCCATCGGCTGATTCTTCCCGGGCAGCACAGGCCTTCCGAGGGGCCGATCATGGCCGTACTACGTGGTTGACATCTCCATTTTGACCCTGGTAAGGTTCAAGTCTTAAGCTCCTAGTAATGTTACGCGGTCCGGTTGACTTGGATCGCCAATCCCGTTGACGCCTTCTTCGACGTGGTTTTATCAGCCTTAGCGTTTCGGCCATGAGGAAGAATCATTTTATAGTAGTCGTGGCTCACTCGGCCCACGGCCGCATCAGCCGGGTACACGTTCCTCATTACGCGATCCACATCGCGGCGGCTGTGATGTTACTGGCGACAATCGCGAGCATCGGATTCTTTTCCAGTTATACCCGCATGGCCGTCAAGGCTTTTGAGTTCAACGAAATGCGCGCCGAGAAAGAGGCGGTACAGAGAAGGCACGACGAACTCGCCCGGCAAGCCAAAGAACGCGACGTGCAGCTTGAATCGCTGGGGAACCTGGCAACCGAAGTGTCGATGGCTTTCGGCATCAAACGGCAAGCCGACGAGGCGGGCGATTCGGGATTCGGACTCTCGTCCGAGCAAAGTTACAACCGATCAGTGAGTCAATACGACTTCCTACGACAAGTACAGGTCTCGACCGGCGGCAGCGGTTCGGTGTGGGAGTGGCTCGAGAACACGACGCCGTCGATTTGGCCGGTGCAAGGGCGCTTGAGCAGTTCTTTCGGTAAGCGAAAAGATCCGTTTTCAGGGACCGGAAGTTTTCACGCGGGCGTCGATCTGACGGCGCGCCACGGGACGCCGATCGTGGCGGCGGCGGACGGCATCGTGACGCACAGCGGTTCGTTCGCGAAATACGGTAAGCGCGTCATACTCTCTCATGGCGGCACCGGACTAACGACTCGCTACGCTCACATGAGTGAGTTCTTCGTGCGTCGGGGGCAAGTCGTGCGGCGCGGTGAAGTGATCGGGCGCGTCGGACGGACCGGAAGAACCACTTCACCCCATCTCCACTACGAAGTTCGCTACCTCGGCACGCCGCTCAATCCCTACAAATACCTACGCCCGCCGCTCCATCAGCGAGCAAGCTTCCTGGTCGCCGACTAGGATGGCGGCATGCGATGTCCTTTTTCTTTCGGTTAGGTCTCTAACCGCTTGCAGATAAAAGGTTTCTGCTGTTACCGTGAAAGAAGCGGCTTGATCGCGGCGGCTCCCTTCGCGCGACATCCGACAGCATCCGCGGGCCGGCGATTCGACCTGCGGCGTGGCGCGGCCTCCGCGAGGCGAGGTGATTGATTTTGGCAATGAACGTCCGGTCTCTGTTTAGTTTGTTTTCGCGCGATCTTGCGATCGATCTCGGGACGGCCAACACGCTGGTGTCGATTCGAGGCAAGGGCATTGTCGTCAACGAACCTTCCATCGTGGCGCTGAACAAGACCACTGGAGAAGTGGAGGCGGTGGGACGCGAGGCCAAGGAAATGGTGGGCCGCACACCGGGCAATATTGTCGCGATTCGGCCCATGAAGGACGGCGTCATCGCGGACTTCAAGGTCACCGAAAAGATGCTGACCTACTTTATCCAGAAGTCCCACAACCGCAAGATGCTGGTGCACCCGCGCATCGTGATCGGAGTGCCCAGCGAAATCACGCCGGTCGAGGAGCGGGCGGTGCGCGACTCGGCCTATCGCGCGCATGCCAGCGAAGTGCATCTCGTGGAACAGGCCATGGTAGCGGCGATCGGCGCGGGTTTACCGATTACCGAGCCGTGCGGGAATATGGTGGTCGACATCGGCGGCGGGACGACGGATGTGGCGGTCATATCGATGTCGGGGATCGTGTATTCGCGCTCGGTGCGGGTCGCCGGTAACGAGATGGATGAAGCCATCATCAATTACCTGAAGCGCAAGTACAACTTGCTGGTCGGCGAACGCACGGCCGAGCAGGTGAAGATTGAAGTCGGCTCGGCCTTTAAACTCGACAACCCGATCGAGATGGAGATCAAGGGACGTAACTTGATCGAGGGTGTGCCGCGTACGGTGACCGTGAACGACACGGAGATTCGCGAGGCTCTCGCCGATTGCGTCGGCACGATCATGAACGCCGTTCGCGTGGCGCTCGAACGCACGCCGCCCGAGTTGAGCGCCGACATCAGCGATCGCGGCATTGTGCTGACCGGCGGCGGGGCGCTGCTTCGCAATCTTGATCTCCGCATCAGGGAAGAGACGGGCTTGCCGGTTTCGATTGCCGAAGACCCGTTGGCTTCGGTGGTGATGGGGACCAGCCGCATCCTCAGCGACTTCAAGCTGCTGCGCCGCATTTCACTGGAATGAGAGCTCGTTGTGTTTGAGTTCTTTCTACGCTATCGCAACGTTTCGGTCTTGGCCGCGGTCCTGCTGGTCCAGTTTGTTCTACTCGGGTATCAGGTCAAGCGCCAAGATGACGTACGGCTGTTGCGGGTGTGGACGGTCGGCGCGATCAGCCCCATCCAAAAGGGCCTCAACCTGGCGACATCGGGCGTGGTGAACACCTGGCGGGACTACATCTGGCTGGTGGGCGCGCGACACCAAAACGAGCAACTCCGCGGGCAGGTTTCGCGGCTGAAGTTGGAGAATCAGCAGTTCCGGCGAGCCTTGGCCCGTTTCGATCGCGAAGATGACTTGGCGGCGTACCGACGACAGATCGAATCGGAAACCGTGATGGCGCAGGTGATCGGGCACGGTTCGAACCCGAACTCGAAGGAAATCTTTCTGGACAAGGGAACCGACGACGGCGTGCTGGCGGGCATGCCGGTCATTACGCCGGAGGGCATTGCGGGACGCGTCCGGGCGGCGTACGGCGGGGCGTCGCTGGTGCGTTTGGTGCACGACGTGGAGTCCGGCGTGGGGGTTCTGCTGAGCCGCTCGCGCGCGCGCGGCGTGATGAAAGGGAACGGAGAGCCGCGGGAGTGCCGGGTCGACTACATTCGCGACGATGTGGACGTGGCCGTGGGGGAATTGATTTACACATCCGGTGACGATCGAGTTTACCCCAAGGGCTTGCCGGTTGGGAAGGTGACGCGGGTGGAGGCGGGCAGCGAATTCCAGCAAATTCATGTGGCGCCGGCGGCCTGGCTGGACCGGTTGGACGAGGTGCTCATCGTGCTTTCGGGCGTCCACGAGTCGATCCCGGAACACCCCCGGCCGCAGGTGCCGCAATTCCTGATGCCGGCACCCGATGCGGCAACCGCGGCGAGCGAAGAACTTGCCGCGGGCGGCGGACCGCGGGATCTCTCAGCGGCTTCGAGGGGTCTTCTCACCGACGCCGATCGGGTCCGCGAACGGTATCGCGCGATCGCGGCCGCGCAGGGTCACATTTTCGGTGAAGGCGGCCCGGGATCGCCCGCGCCGGATTTCAACCTGGAGCCCAGCATCGCTCGGTGGGCGCCGCCGATGAACGAGGCCGAGACGGACGAGGCCGCGGTTGATGAAGCTTCCTCGGATGCAGGAACGGCCGCCGCCGAGCCGTCCGCCGAGACAGGCCGGGAGGGGCTGCCCGAGCCCGTTTCCGAAGAGCCGGTCAGCGAGCCGTGAAAGTGTCCGACGCCTTACCGCGCGTGGACGCCGAGGTTCGCAACCTGCGGCTCCACACGGCGCTCGCGGTAACGGTCATCGCGCTGGCCCTGCAAGTTCACCTGCCGCTCTATTTCGATCGATTGGGAAATCTCGATCTGCCGTTGTTGGTGGCGGTATACCTCACGGTTTTGCGGCGAGATGTCGTGGCGGGGTTGTTGATCGGCGCCGCGGTGGGGTTGGCGCAGGACAGTTTGACGCAAGGGCCGATCGGGGTCTTTGGTATTCTCAAGACGGTTATCGGGTACTTGGCGGCCACGGTGAGCCGGTTTATCGAAGTGGATTTCACCGCTGCGCGCAGCGTGTTGACGGCTCTTTTTTTTCTCACTCACCAAGCGATGTTTTGGTTTATGGAGGCGGTCTTGTTGGGTAACGAGATTTCAATCGACCCGGTGGGAACGCTGATTTTCGCGACGATTCACGCCGGGATCGCCGTCTTGTTGTTTCGGTTCCTCGATCAGTTTCGGACAGTGCCGTGAAACTCCATTCCAGTCGGCGACAAACGACGGACGGCCCGCGGCTGGCGGTGTTTCAGTTTGTCACGACGGCCGCTCTGTTGTGGCTGCTTTCGGGCTTTTGGCAACTCCAAGTACAGAGTCCGGATGTCTACGCCCAACAGGCCGAGCGAAACCGTATTAAATCGTTGCCCTTGCCGGCGCCGCGGGGCAAGATTCTGGACCGTGACGGCCGCATCCTGGTCGATAACAGCGCGAGTTTCAAGGTCCTACTGTCGCGGGCGCTGATCGAGCCCGAACACCTGCCGCTCATTGCCCTCGGGCTTAATCTTTCCGTCGACGGGGTCGAAGCAAAGCTGGAGCGCTTGGAGGCTTCGCGCGCGCCCCAGTACCAATCGGTGCTTCTCAAGGAAAATCTCACGGCGCCGGAAGTGGCGTTCGTGGACGCGCACCGCGCCGAGTTCCCCGAACTGGAGTTGGTGCGGTTCCAGCGGCGTCTGTATCCGAAAGAGGGCTTGGCTTCACACGTGGTCGGGTATGTGGGCGAAATCAGCGACGCGGAGCTGGAGCGGATCGAGTTTATTAGCTATGAGCCGGGCGCCGAAGTCGGCAAAGCGGGCATCGAGCGGCAATACAACGACGTGTTAAGCGGGGCGGACGGCCGCCGCGTGGTCGTGGTCGACAGCCTGGGCCGTGAGCGACGAGTCTTCGGGAATGTGGAAGCCGTTCCCGGGCACAATGTGCGCTTGACGCTCGATCTCGACTTGCAAGTGGTGGCCGAGCTGGCGATGGAAAATCGGACCGGGGCCGTGGTGGCGCTGGATCCCCGCAACGGGGAAGTGTTGGCGCTGGTGAGCACGCCGAACTATTTCCCGGATCGCTTCGTGGGCGGCATCCGCACGGAAGAATGGCGGGCGCTGATGCGTCATCCCGACAAGCCGATGTTCAACCGCGCGATTCAGGCGCAACTGGCTCCCGGATCGATTTTCAAGCCGGTCGTGGCGCTGGCCGCCCGGAGACTGGGCGTGATCGACAGCGAGTTCAGTGTTGTGTGTAATGGCGGGGCCACGTTTTACGGCCGCTATTTTCGCTGCCACAGAGCCCGCGGCCACGGCAAGGTGACGCTCTATGATGCTCTGGCCCAATCGTGCGACGTATTTTTCTACACCTTGGGGAATCGATTGGGCATCGATTCGATCGCGGAGCACTCGCGGATGGTCGGGCTGGGGGCGCCGACGGGGATCGACTTGCCCCACGAGGAGAAAGGCATCGTTCCCTCGACGAGTTGGAAGCTGCGTTTTCAGCGCGAAAAATGGTATGCGGGCGAGACGATTTCGGTCGCGATCGGACAGGGCGCGTTGACGGTCACGCCGCTCCAGATCGCTCACGCCTTCGGCGGATTAGTGATCGGCGGGGAATGGCATCAGCCGCATTTGATTTCCTGGGACGCGCTGAAGGACTTGCGAGAGGACTTCCAACCGCCGCCGCCCGAGCGCAGGGAGCTGGACCCGACGATCGTGAGGCAAATCGTTCGGGGGCTGTGGGGCGTGGTGAACGGCGGGGGTACGGGCGTGCGGGCGCGAGTGCCGGCGTACGAAGTTTGCGGCAAGACTGGAACGGCGCAAGTCGTTTCGCTGCGAAGCCGCCAGGAGAACGATAGCGACGCCTTCAAGGACAATGCCTGGTTTGTTGGTTTCGCCCCCTGCCGCGCGCCCGAAATCGTCGTCGCGGCGCTGATAGAGCGCGGCGAGCACGGCCACCTTGCCGCGCCGATTGTGCGGGATGTGGTCAAGGCCTATTTCGATAAGCAACAGCGGCGCCGCCGGCGTGGCGAACCGATGCCCGCGCCGGTGCAGTCCGCCGGTGGGCCGTATGAGGGGCGGCCAAGGTGAGCGGCGATCATTCCTTGCGGGATTTCGATTGGGCGCTGCTGGGGCTGACGATGGCGATTGTCGTGCTGGGCGTGCTGGAGATCTATAGCGCGACTCGCAACACGATCTGGCAAAACGCGCACTTGCGACAGATTGTATGGGTGGCGGTGGGCTTGGTTTGCTTCTGGATTTTCTCGGTGGTCGATTACAATTCGCTGATCCACCATGCCGTGACGTTCTACGTCATCTCGTTGGTGCTGCTCGTCTTAGTGCTCGTGGTGGGACTGGTGTTGGGGGGAGGGCGGCGCTGGCTGCCCATTCCGGGCGGTTTCACGCTGCAGGTCTCCGAGTTCGTCAAAGTGGTGCTAGTATTGTTGGTGGCGAAGTTCTTCTCTGATTTGCCACGAGGGCAGGTGGGATGGAAGCACATGCCGCGGATCAGCGCGCTGTTCGCGGTCCCGATGTTGTTGGTGGCCAGGCAGCCGGATCTGAGTACGGCGTTGAGTTTCACGTCGATCCTGGTGATCGGGGTGTTTTCGGCGGGTTTGCGCTGGAAGCATATGGCGATCTTGGGATTGGCGGTGGTGTTGATCTTACCGCTGGCGTGGCAGCGGCTTGAGCCGTATCAGAAGGAGCGCTTGGTCACGTTTTTGGATCCCGAGAAGGATCCGCAAGGGGCGGGTTATCAGCCGATCCAGTCGAAGATCGCGGTGGGCGCGGGGGGAATCTGGGGTTCCGGGTTTGCGAGAGGATCGCAGACACAGCTCCGGTTTATTCCCGTGCCCCACACTGACTTTGTCTTTTCGGCCTACGCTGAAGAGACGGGATTCGTGGGAGTCCTGTTGGCTCTGACGTTGTATTTTGGTTTGTTGATGAAGATCGTGGGGAACGCCCGGACCGCGGCTGACAGCGCGGGGACATATATATGCATGGGCACCGCCGCGCTTCTGTTGTTTCACTTGATCGTCAATGTCGGCATGGTCATCGGACGAATGCCGGTTACGGGCCTGCCGTTGCCGTTAATGAGTTACGGCGGGTCGAATTTATTGGCGATGTTTATGCTGCTCGGTTTGGTGAATAACGTCCGCATGCGGCGGTTCACCAATTGAGCGCGGCTCCGCATCCGTCTCCGGGAGGATTGCCGCCCGAGACGCAGCGGTGGAAAAGTTTAGGTCGTAGGTCGACCTGTCCTCGCCGAGCGAGGGCGAAGAAATAAGGGAAGGACGCGAGCCCGCGTTGCGTTGGCAAGCGGGGCGGTTCTTCGGTCCAACCGCGTTGAGCATCTTCCATATGCTCCGCGAAACGGACGGAGAAAGGTTTGAAAGACGATGCGGCGGGTGGAGTACAGAGCCATTGACGGTTCCCGGGACTTCATGCACCGCGAGCGCGCCGGGGCGCTCCTCGTCGTCGATCATCCCCGAAGAAACCCGCCTCGCCGATGCCGCGGTCCTCTTTCCCGAGGAGGTGTCCGGTGTCCAAGGAACTTATCGTCAACTCGTCGGTCCACGAGACAAGGCTGGCCATTCTTGAAAACGACCGCTTGGTCGAGCTTTACATTGAGCAGGAATCCCAACACGCGCTGGCGGGGAGCATTTTCAAAGGCCGAGTAACCCGCGTGCTGCCCGGCATGCAGTCGGCGTTTGTTGATATCGGCTTGGAACGAGACGGCTTTCTCTACGTCTCGGACTTTCTCGAAGAGAACGAAGATCTCGAGACCGCGCCATCGGGCGCGAGGCGGGGGTCGTCGGAGCGGCCCCGCGAAGCGGCCCCGCGGAAGGCGAACGATGAAGCCGGCCCCGCGGCCGACTTGACGCCGGCCGGGGGCGAAGCCGCGGCCGCGGCACCCGACGAAGAGGCATCGAGCGACGGAAATTCCGGGCGGCGGGGAAGGCGCGGGCGCCGGTCTCGGCGACGGCGCGGACGTTTCGGCGAGCGCCCGGCGGCGGGAACAGCCGAGTCCGGTTTTCCCAACGAAAAGTATGCAGCCGTTTCCGGCGGCGACGAGGCGAACGGCGAGGAGCGGGCTGACGAAGAGGATACGGCGGCCGAGCCCAATGGGCGGGCCGGCGGTGACGATGGGGCAAAGGACGACGATCGGAGCAGGGCCAATGCCGGGCCCGACAGGGACGGCGAGGCCGCGAACAAAGGCAGCAGCTTCACGGTGTTGCCCGGCGAGTCGCTGGCGAAATACAGCGATTCGACGGCGTCCACCGCGGATCGGTCCGAGGACGACGGCTTAGAAGACCCGAGGGCCGACGATACTTACGACACTGATTCGAGCGTGAGCGAGGAGGCCCCGGGCGGCGGAAGCAACGGCGGCGGTGAAGACGACGGGTCGTCGGGCTTCGAGCACGAGAATGCGTCCGCCGAGAAAAGCGCCGACCAGGGCTTTGCTCGAGGATCTAAGCACAACCAACCCGACCAACAGGAGGATCGCCCGTCGACCGTCGAGGCCATTGTCGCCGAAACGGATCCCGAAGCCGCGTCGATCTCGGAACAGCCCTTCGAGCGGGATGAAGAACCCCTCGAAAACGACGACACGGACGCGCCCGGGGAACTCGAGGTCGAGGCAATAACGGCTGAAGAGGCGGAGGGCGACGGTGTCGCGCCGGAGCCGGAACCCGAAGAACCTGCCCAAGAGTACGCGGATTCAGAAGCGGAACCCGGCGACGAGTTCGCGCAAGACCAAGAAGGGTCTCCCGAGGACGCGCCCGAGACCGCTGCGGCTTCCGACAGCGATCGGTCGGGCGATCTTGATCCAAGAATGCCCGGACGTCCCTTGCCGGGCGAAGAGGAAAACGGCGAGGAGCCGGCAGCCGCCGAGGAGGGGGAAGACTCGGAGCCGCCGCGAGAAGGCGAGGCGCGGCAACGGACGCGATCGGCTTCGGCCGGATTCGAACGCCGCCGCGGACGTCGCGGCCGGCGCAGGGGACGACGCCGGGAAGGTGCCGAGGCGGAGGTGGACGAGGCCCCCGCTGAAGCGGGGAATCGCGGGGATGACAGTCCCAAAATCAGCGAACTGCTGGCCAGGGGGCAAGAGGTGCTGGTTCAAATCTCCAAGGAACCCCTCGGCAAGAAGGGCGCGCGCATCACGTCGCACATTGCCCTGCCAGGGCGTTTTCTGGTCTACATGCCCACGGTCAATCACACCGGCGTTTCCAGAAAGATCGCCTCGGATAAGGAACGGGCGCGTTTACGCAAGATCGTGCAGACCCACAACACCGGCATGGCGGGCGGCTTCATCGTTCGCACGGCCGGAGACGGGGTGAGCGAGGAGGATCTGCGGGGCGATATGCTGTTCCTCTACAACCTCTGGCTCGACATCCGAGAGAAGAGCGAAAACTGCCCGCCGGCCTCGCTTGTCCATCACGACAACGATGTCGTCGAGCGCGTTCTGCGGGACCGTTTGGGCGAGGATTTCAAGACGATTTGGGTCGACAGCGAGGAGGAATATGAGCGCATCCTTCGCTTCGTGGAGCGCTTCCAGCCCGACTTGCTGCGCGCGGTGAAGCTCTATACGCGAACGAAGCCGATCTTCGACTCCTTCAATATTTCCACGGAGATCGAAAAGGCGATTCGGCCCAAGGTGTGGCTCAAGTCGGGCGGCTACATCGTCATCAACCCCACCGAAGCGCTGGTTTCGATTGACGTCAACACCGGCAAGTACGTCGGCAAATCCGACCGCCTGGAAGACACCATCGTCAATACGAACCTCGAAGCTGTCCAAGAGATCGCGCGGCAGTTACGGATCCGCGATCTGGGAGGCATCATCGTTGTCGACTTCATCGACATGGAGGAGCGGGGGAACCGTCAAAGGGTGATGATGGCGCTCGAAAAGGAGTTGCGTGTCGATATCGCACCCTCGAAAGCCTTGCCGTTCAATGAGTTCGGACTGGTGGCGATTACGCGCAAGCGCGTCAAACAATCGCTTGAACGAAGCTTATGCAGTCCCTGCCCGTATTGCCGCGGCGCGTCCTATGTCAAGTCGGTGCAAAGCATGATCTACGAGATCTTGACGAACGCCAAGAAAATGGCACTGTCCAAAGAGCCTAAGAAAGAGTTGACGCTGCGTGTCAACCCGGAAGTGGCGCGCAAGCTCAAATCACGCGACAACAACTACTTGAGAGAGCTGGAACAGATTTTGAGGGCGAATGTCCTGGTGCGAGGCGATGTCTCGTTGCACCGCGACCACTTTGATATTAACTGATGGCGAGATGGTTCGACGAGGCAACCGCCGTTTGCCCGAGTCCCGGCTTTTTCGCCGCGACCTCCAGGTTTAACCCCACTGTCTTTCAGGCGGTGGATCGCGGGGTTCACGCCGCTTGCTTGTTCCGAATAAGCCGGCCATTCAGGGTCGGTTTTCAGTTTAGAGCCCCCGCCCTCCACCAAGAGGCCGTTTCAATGCAACGGCCTTCGCCCACGGGCTTCAGCCATCGTCGAACCAACGGAAGATGACCAGCCAGGGAAGAAGCGCTCGATCCCGGCCCGCCGACTCGTCCATTGTTTCCCGCCGAACCGCGAATCTCCACAGCCGCGAAGCGGCGGCGAGAATGAGCGCCGGTATGCGAGCATGCAAGATTCACCGAACGACAGCATATTGCATCACTCTGGTGCATGCACCCACTACAATAGGGCCATGGGGCATTTGCACAAGTCGATTCGCACAAGCGTCACTTTGACTCCCAAGCTCGCCGGCCGAGTCAAGAGACTCGCCCGGAATGACAAGTCCAGCATGAGCAAGGTTGTTGTCAGTCTCATTGAAGAGGGCCTTGCCGCGCGGGAACGCGAAAAAGATCGTTTTCTCGCCATGGCGCAACGATTGACGGAAACCGACGATACGGCCGAGCAGCAACGGCTGCAAGAAGAAATGGCGAGAATGACGTTTGGAACCTAATGCCGAAGATCCAATGGGTGAATCTCCCGATTGCATTGCGAGAACACCTTTTTGAGCGCCTGCGAGAGCGCCGGATTACCGCCGAAGACCTCTACGAATTGAAATTGCGGCGCGAGAGTGAGCCCGACGGTCGTTGGTATAAGGACTTCGGCTCTTTCAAGCTGTGCGGCGAGGGCAAATACCCGAAAACGTTCCTGCTGTCCGGACAGCCGGCTCGGGGAACACGGCTTTAGCCCAAGCGCCCGTTCCAGCACACGATAGAGAGTCCTTGGAAAATAGCTGCACGAGAATGATCTTCGGATGCGTATTGGGGAGTCGGTTAACCGCCGAATAGACGTGCCCAGAGGACAGCGGAGTTGGCCGAGCGCGCCGAAAACCATGCCCGGCTCGGAGCCCGAGAGTCCGCGATTCATTAGGTGAACGGAGTGTGGCTTCTCGCCGGCTATCCGTTTGGCGCTAGAATTGGACCAAAATGATCGGCCAAACCATCAGCCATTACAAAATCACCGCCAAGCTCGGTGAAGGCGGCATGGGTGTCGTTTACAAGGCGGAAGACACCCGTCTCGATCGCATCGTCGCGCTGAAGTTCCTCGCGCAAGACCTCATGCGCGACGAAGAAAACCGCAAGCGCTTTCTGCGCGAGGCCAAGGCCGCCGCCGGAATCAACCACCCCAACGTTTGCACCGTTCACGAAATCAGCGACTTCGAGGGGCGAGACTTCCTCGCGCTCGAATACATCGACGGCAAAACCCTCGATGCCAAGATTGCCGGCGGACCGCTCAAGGTCGAAGAAGCTCTCGCGATCGCTCGGCAAGTCGCCGACGGACTCGCCGCCGCCCACGAGAAAAACGTCGTTCATCGCGATATCAAGCCCGGCAATCTGATGATCACCGCCGACGGCCGGGTCAAGATTCTCGACTTCGGCCTCGCCTTGCTCACCGAAAAATCAAAGCTCACCCAACTCGATACGGCCGTCGGCACGGCGGCCTATATGAGTCCCGAGCAAATGCAAGCCCAGGAGGTCGATCACCGAACCGACATCTGGGCCCTTGGCTGCGTGCTCTATGAAATGGTCGCCGCTCAGCGCGCGTTCCGAGGCGAATACGCGCAGGCGATGGCCTATGAAATTGTCCACGAGGACCCCGAGCCGCTCACCGGGCTTCGAACCGGCGTGCCCATCGAGTTGGAGTTCATGGTCGGCAAGTGTCTTGAGAAGGACGCGGGCAAGCGCTACCCGAACGTCGCCGACCTCGGCGTCGATTTGGGGAACCTGCTCGACAAGCTCAAGACGGGGCGGTCGAGACCAATGGCGAGTGCGGTCGGGGTCTCCGGCGTCTCGCCGGCGGCAACTCTAATCCGCCCGGGCGCTTCAAGGGAGCTCTCCCCCACGGAGGAATCCTTTCTTGCCACCTACCACGTCATCGAAGACTTGGATACCGCCGGCGACCGCACGGCGTATCGCGCCGAGGACACGCAACTCAAACGCTCGGTGACAATCAACATCCTGCCCGAATCGGCGGCGCGGGAAGCCGTACGGCGGCAACGCGTGAAAGACCGCGCCCTCGCGGCGGCGCTTGTGTTGCTCGTCGCGTCGTTGGCCGCCGTGGTCGGGTTGTGGCTGCGAAGCACGGGGCCGGCGGAACCTCTACCCCTGCGACGCTCCGCCTATACATTTCCGGGAGATTTATCTCCGAACCCCTTCGATGTTCCCGTCGCGATCTCGCCCAATGGGAAACACATCGCGGTGGTCGGCCAGGGCGCCCAGGGGCTGTGGATCCAAGATCTCGATCAGCAGCAGCCACGAGCGATCGAGGGGACCGCGGGAGCCCAAGCTCCCTTCTGGTCGCCCGACAGCAATTTCATCGCCTTTGTCACCGGCGGCGAAGTCAAGGAGGTGTCGGTACAAGGCGGGGCGTCCATTCGCGTTTGCGAGCTGCCTGGAGGAATTTTCCATGGCGGCTCCTGGAGTCCCGACGGCGAAGTGATTGTCTTCAGCTCCGGCAGCCCCCCGACACTTTATGAAGTCGCCGCCCGTGGGGGGCCGCCCAACCTACTGATCACCGCCGACGACGGGTCGGAACCCTCCTCGGACGCACCGACAGGAGCGCTGTTATCGCCCCATTTCTTGCCGGCCGAGGCCGGACGCCGTGTCCTGGTTTTCACATTCGGCACTCTGACTCAACAGACCGTGATGCTCCAGGACCTCGAGAGCGGCCGACGCGAGAGGTTGGGGCCGGGGCACAAGCCGTTCTACTCGGCCGGCCGGCTCGTTTATCAGTCGACGCCCTTCACCGAAGATCTCTGGGCTCTTCCTTTTTCGCTAGACAAACTCACAGCCGCGGGCGAAGCCTTCCCGATTGCCCGGAACGCCCGCGGGCCCACCGCCGCCGCGGACGGAACCCTGGTTTACTTCGACGCCGCGGGAAGCCTGGAAGAGAGGCTCGCCTGGCGTGACCGTTCGGGTGAGCGGTTGCAAGAAGTAGGTCGGCCTCACCCTGAAATCTTCTCCTTCGACATGTCGCCCGACGGCCGTCAAGCGGTCGTCTCGGTTGAAGGCGACATCTATGTCGAGGACCTCGAGCGCGGCGTATCGACACAGCTCACGTTCACGGCCGAGCCGGAGGTATTTCCAGTCTGGGCGCCGTGGGGCGCTGTGTTCGCCCGCGGGGATCCTGAACTGCTCTTCCGCCCCCTCGATCGCAGCCGTGAAATGGAGACGCTGATCGGCGGAGCCGAGGGGGGCCTCGTTGCGTACGACGTTGACCCGGGCGGGCGGACCGTCCTGTATGGCGTCACGGTTTCGCCCGGGAATTATGACATCCTCTACCTGGAGCGCAGCCCGGACGGCACGTTCTCGGAGACCAAGGTATTTTTCGACGATCCCTTCGAGACGGTGGATGCGCAGATCTCGCCCGACGGGCGCCATGTCGCCTACTCATCGCGAGTTACGGACCGCTGGGATGTTTTAGTCCAGCCCTTCCCCGACGGCGGCCCGCAAGTGCAGCTTACGCCGGAGGGCGGCTCACAGGTGCGCTGGAACCCGAACGGGAAGGAACTTTTCTTCGTTCTAGGAGACACGCTCTACGCCGTGGAGGTCACGGCCGAGCCCGAGTTTCGGGCGGGCAAGCCGCGGGCGTTGTTCAGTCATGCCGCTTTCAGAACGGGATTCGCCCGGCCGCGCTACGATGTGGCTCCCGGCGGCGACCGCTTCTTGCTCGCCGAGCCCGTCACCGACGACGAGGCCCCCAAACCGAGCATCCGCGTGGTCCAAAACTGGGTCGAAGAGTTCCGCGACCGCGAGCGGGACTAGCGAAACTCCACGCGAGACGGCGGATGCCCTCGGCCCGGGGCCTCGGAGGCGCCTATCGCCGCGCACCCGAGGTCCTGCAACCTTCCTCGGGGCCGGGCGGCTTCAGCTCGAGACCGCTTACTGACGTGCGCGGCTCGGTTTGGGAACTGGGCAGATTATGTCGGACTTGACTCTATAGTCAACTATAGAGTATATACTGAAAGCATGGGAAGCCCGCAAACCACTCATCGACTCTCTCAACCGCTCAAGATCGGCGATGTCGCGCGTAAATCGGGGGCCGGCGTCGAGACTCTCCGTTTCTACGAAAACCGCGGGCTGATTACGCCCCTGGGGCGCACGGCATCGGGCTATCGCATCTACGATGAGTCGGTTTTCGAGCGGTTGTCGTTTATCAAGAAAGCCCAAGCGGTGGGCTTTTCACTCGATGAGATTGCCCGCATTATCTCCGAGGCCGGTCAAGGCAAGCGGCCCTGCTCGGACGTCCGCCGCATCGCCGCCGAGCGCTTGGCCGAACTCGACCGCAAACTCGTTGAGCTGCGGCGCTATCGAAACGAGTTGAAGAAAACCGTCGACGCCTGGGATCGCCGCGGCGAGCAAGAGGGTATGATCTGCGGCCTGATCGAGAGCTTGGAGGAGGGAACGCTGCACCCGCCCTCCGTCGGCGGCCGCCGTGCCCCCGGGCGCGGGAGGTGAATCATGTCGGCCCCGATTTCACCATCGAAGACACCGTCGACCGCGACTCTTCGGCTGCCGATCGGCGGGATGACCTGCCAAGGATGCGTCGGCAGGGTCGAGCGAGGCTTGCTCGGGGTGCCCGGCGTGGTCGGCGCTGATGTCGATTTGGCCGAAGGCGCGGCCACGGTCCACTTCGATCCCCAGCGAGTTACCCGCGAGCAGCTCGCCGATGCCGTTCGCGAGGCAGGCTATCAGCCCTTGAACGGGGCGGCGGAAGCACCGCCTCTCGGTTTACCCGTTATGGCGAAGCCGGTTGGCGGGCCGTTGGTGACGTTAGGGGGGCCTGTTGCCCCGATTCCGGTCGAAACGCCATCCCCCGAGCCGGCCGTCCCCTTGGAGACGGTTCCCGATGCAGCCGACGAACACGCCGTTGCCGAGCTTGCTATCACCGGCATGACCTGTGCGGGCTGTGTTCACACGATCGAAAAACAACTACTCGCCGAGCCCGGTGTCGAGAGCGCCGAGGTCAATCTGGCCACCGGAACGGCCAGGGTCGGATACGATGCCGCGCGCGTTTCCGTCGAGCGGCTGACAGGGGCCGTTGCCGAAGCCGGGTACACGGCGCGCCGGACGGCGCCGGAAGAAACTCCGGCCGGGGAGCACGAGCACGAGGAGGCCCGCGAGTGGACGCGAAGATTCATCGTGTCGGCGGTCTTCACCGTGCCGTTGTTAGTGCTTGCCATGTCGCACGGCGCGATCTCGTTCAGCGGAATGAACTGGGTCCAGCTTGCGCTCACCTTGCCGGTGCTCTTCTATGGCGGCGGCCGCTTTTATCGCGCGGCTTGGGCGGCGGCGCGTCACTTTACATCGGATATGAATACGTTGATCGCCGTCGGAACCGGGTCGGCATTTCTGTACTCGACGGCCGCGACGCTGGCGCCCTCCTGGGTAGCGGCCCCGGGGGCGCACCAAGCTCCGGTGTATTTCGAAACAGCGGCGGCGATCATCACGCTGATCTTGCTGGGGCGGGTTCTCGAAGCGCGAGCCCGCGGACGGACATCCTCGGCCATTCGCAAATTGCTCGACCTACAGGCGAAGACGGCGCGAGTCGTGCGCGACGGGGCCGAGATCGACGTACCGCTCGATGAAGTCGTGGTTGGCGACATCGTGGTCGTGAGGCCGGGCGAAAAGATCCCCGTGGACGGCATCGTGACCGAGGGCGCCTCGTCGGCCGACGAAGCGATGCTGACAGGCGAGAGCCTGGCGGTCGAAAAGAGCCGGGGCGCGAGCGTTTACGGAGCGACGATCAATCAGACCGGCAGCTTCCGTTTCGAAGCGCGACACGTCGGCGGCGATACGGCGTTGGCGCGGATTATCCTCTTGGTGAAACAGGCGCAGCAGTCGAAGGCTCCCATCGCACGCCTCGCCGATGTGATCAGCGGATACTTCACGCCCGTTGTCATCGCCATCGCGGCCATAACGTTTTTCGCTTGGTATTTCACCGCGCCCCCGGAAGAGGCGCTCAGAATGGCGCTGCTCAATGCCGTCGCCGTCTTGATCATCGCCTGCCCGTGTGCGATGGGTCTGGCCACGCCGACGGCGGTCATGGTCGGTATTGGACGAGGGGCCGAAAACGGAATCTTGATCAAGAGCGGGGGGGCGCTCGAGGTTGCCGAGAAAATTCGAACGATTGTGTTCGACAAAACAGGGACGATCACGGCCGGCAAGCCGCAAGTGACGAACGTCATCGCGTTCGGGGCAACGTCGGAAGACGTCTTGCTGGGGGCCGCGGCGTCGATCGAAAACCTGTCCGAGCACTCTTTGGCCCGAGCCGTTGTGAGTGAAGCCGAATCGCGCGGCTTGACGTTGGAGAGGACGGAGTCGTTTGCCGCGCTGGTCGGTTACGGCGTGGAAGCGAAGCTGAACGGCGGTGACTGGCTGCTCGGAAACGAACGCCTGATGCGCGAACGCGGCATCGACACGACCGCGGCCGCCGATCCGAGAGAGCGCCTTTCGAGTGAAGGCAAGACGGCGATCTATGTTGCCTCCGACGGCGTCGTGGTAGGCCTCATCGGTATCGGAGACCCCGTGAAGCCCGGCGCCGCCGCGACAATCGCCGCGCTTCGCGCCGGCGGTGTCCGGACCGTCATGATCACCGGCGACAACCGTCAAGTGGCCGAAGCGGTGGCGGCCGAAGTGGGTATCGACAACGTTCTGGCGGAAGTGCTGCCCGAGGGCAAAGCCGACGAAGTGAAGAAGCTGCGGCAACCGGGCGGCGCTGTTGCCATGGTCGGCGACGGCATCAACGACGCTCCGGCGCTGGCCGCGGCCGATCTCGGTATCGCGCTCGGCGCGGGCACCGACGTAGCGCTCGAGACCGCGGACCTGGTTTTGGTGCGCAATGAGCTAAGCGGAGTAAGCGCCGCCATCGAGCTTTCCAAGCGCACCATGCGCACGATTCGCCAGAACCTGTTCTGGGCGTTCGCCTACAACGTCGTGGGAATCCCGATTGCCGCTGGCGTCTTCTATCCCTGGACCGGATGGCTGCTATCGCCGATTATCGCCTCGGCCGCCATGGCCCTTTCGAGCGTCTCGGTTGTGACGAATAGTCTGCGTTTGCGGCGGGCGCGGGTTTCGGGGTGAGGCTCGTGTGAGGTTGCCCGAGGCGAGTCCCCGACTTTCCCAGCTCCGTTTCTTCCATGAGTCTTTCGAAATGCCACGCTACGAATTCATGCGACGGTTTCTTCTGGTGGGGTTGGCTTGCTCAACGATCGTCTACGGCCAAGCCGAGGGCGGTCCAACTGAACGCCAGGTGAGCTGCCAAATCATTGCCGGGAAGAACGGGACCGAAAGTGACGGAGAAGTCGCAGAGGTTACTAACTTACAGCGAATCGGGATCAAGTTTGAACTCGTCAATATCCCCCGGCAAGAAGCCAACGTGCTGAAGAAGAAGCTTGCTGTTGACGTGTTCCGGGTGGATGACGGTTCCAGCTCCATTGTTCCAGCAACGCTTACCTTCTCGGGAGGATCGAGCGGGCCTGGTCGGCGCTACGTCAGGGCGTCGCTCATGCTATCCATTCGGGAGGAACGACGACGGCAGACTATTGAGACCTATCTGACACAGACGACGAAAGAACGCGAAGTGTGGATTGATGAACGTCGAAAGAAGAGGGACGAAGTCACGCCTAGCCAGCTATTGAGTCTCGCAAAATAAAGTGACACCTTTTTGGGGTACGTACGTCTTTGTATGTATGGGAAATACAAAAGGCGTACGGCGGGATTTCGAGGCCCTGGAGAAGCGCCGTTTCAAAGCGATCCGGTTGGTCGAGCAAGGCTGTAGTCAGTCCGAGACAGCGAGGCGATTGAAGGTCGCGCGGCAAAGCGTCAGCGAGTGGCTGCGACGATACCGGCGTGACGGCGAAGCCGGGTTGCGCCAGGCCGGCCGCGCCGGCCGTAAGCCGCTGTTGGACGCCGCGCAGCTCGAACGCCTCGAGGCGTTGCTGCTGGAAGGCCCCGAGGCGCACGGCTTCCCGACGCCGCTGTGGAGCTGTCCGCGGGTCGCTCGTCTGATCGGAGACGAGTTCGGCGTGCGCTATCACGAGGGCCATGTCTGGAAGATCCTGCGGGCGCTCGGTTGGAGCCCGCAACGGCCCGTCGGCAAAGCGCGGGAGCGCAACGAAGAGGCCATCCGCGGCTGGCAGCGCAAGACTTGGCCGGCCATTAAAAAAAAGCCCGCAAAGAAGAACGTACGATCGTCTTCATCGACGAAAGCGGATTGAGTCAGAAGCCGCATCGTTGCCGCACCTGGGCGCCGCGCGGCGAGACACCGGTGTTGGAGTTCAACTTCAACTGGGACAAGCTGTCGGTGTCGGCCGGGCTGACGTTGCGCAACTTTTACTTCCGGCTCTATCCCGGCGCGATCGGCGAGCTGGAGGTCATCGACTTCCTGAAGGCTTTGCTGCGCCACATCGACGGCCCACTGCTGATCGTCTGGGACCGGCTGCCGGCGCACCGCAGCCGCCTGGTGCGGGAGTTCATCCAGCTCTCCGAGGATCACATCGCAACGGAGTACTTGCCGCCCTATGCGCCGGAGTTGAACCCGGTGGAATACATTTGGGCGTACTGGAAGCAGCACGAGTTGCCCAACGTCTGCCCGAAGGACTACTGGGAACTCGACGAGCGCGCCCGCAAAGCGCTGCGGCGAATGCGCCGCAAACCGCGCTTGATTACCGCTTTCTGGAAACAGTCTTCTCTTTGTCTCGTTGACAGTATATTATGCGAGACTCAGTAAGTTTGTACGAACTTGCTCAGGAGAAGTGGTTGAGGGATATGGAGAATGGAACGCTGATGGCCGCATTGGAGTCGCGTTACGTGGAAAACCGTGTCGGCACGTTTGAGATGGTATGCAGGTACGAGCAACCGGCAGGCGATCAAGAACGCGGAGAAACGATTACATCACGGCCAGTCAGATTCAAAGTGCGAGACGACGGGACCTTTGTCGACCAGCTGCGCCCGAAAGCGTCTGTTGGTGCGCAGTAATGGAAAATTCGAAGGAAGTCGGGGGCAGCAAGCTGAGAGCTTGTCTCCGCGCGATGAGAAGAGCGGCCTGGGTGGGGACCTACTTCTGCCCCGAGCGCTCGATCGTGACCTTCTCAGCCAGAACATCATGCTGAGCGTTAATGAGAACGGCATCGGGCATCAAGGGCAGCGTGAAGTCGAAGGCCGGCGAGGTGTTGTTGCCGGTGATGTTCGATGATGCGAACCGGATAAGTTTGTTTTTCACGCGGGCGTAGACCGGCATATTCATCACGAAGTTGTCAGACACACCCGATTGGGTGATCGTACCGTTGAACTGTGCCTTCCCTCCGTCGACTGGCGTCAAACTATATCGGAACTCGTAACTGGGCAGTTCACTTCCATAGACCCACTGCCGGAAAAACCAGTCCATCTTGCCGTTACGACCGAGGTTCATCGGGGGTGTCATGTGCTTTTCAACGATGGCCCGGAAACTCTCCGTCGTGGCGTCACTGTTGCGGTGAGCATCAACGAAGTCCCTCATCATTTCGATAAATGGCTGGTCCCCCTTGCCGCGAGCATCAAACATCATCTGGCGCAGCATATGCAAGACGTAGCCGCCCTTGGCGTAGATCAGTCTGTTATACGCCGAGGCGGTTTTGGGCGTATTCAAGCGGTGGCCCATCCAAAGAGGTCCCGTATCGTTGGCGCTGAACGCGTACTCGTTCTTCTCAAGAATCAGCCGCCGCCCCCGCTCGAGAAACTTCTTGTACTCCCCGGCGTCTTTGATCTGAAGAAATAGGCCTGCCGAAAATTCCGAGAATCCTTCGGAAATCCATTGATCGTGATAAGAGTCCCAGCCAACAAGGTGTCCCCACCACTGATGAGCCACTTCATGAGGGGTGACTTCCAGAACGAAGTAAGCGAACCTGAAGGCACCGCCCCCCAGCAACGACCAGCGTTGCGTCGAATCGAGGAAGGCGCTGACCGGCAAATAGACGAGCGTGGGCCAGGATTGACCAAAACCAAATTGGGGCTGTTGGGTAATGGCGATCCGTGAATACGGCAGCGGTCCAAACCAGTGCGTGAAAAGCTGTGTTGATACTTGCGCCTCCCGCATTACGCTCTCCATCATGCGCTTCGGAGACATAGTGCCTTGGAAGCTCGATGTCCCCTGGACACGCGGCCTGTCGTTGGGACTCGGCAAATCGTTCATCATCCTGTCGGCACGGAGGATGTCCGGAACCTGGTTTGTCACGTATCCTTCGATAGCTTTACCGGTGAGCTTGTCCTGAATGACCCTCTTTTTGAAGCGACCGTAGTGGAATCCGGCAACCTTCAGGGGGACGTCTGACTTCCAATGGGAATAAGCGACCTTGCTGTCTTTGCCCTCCTCAACGAAATCACCGACGCTCGCCAAGACGAACCGTTTTGGGTAGCGGAACTTCAGCTCATAAGTCGCGCGATCACGGAAGGAACCGACGCTCGGATACCAACTTGAACGCGCGGCGACGGCAAAGTTGCCGCCGCCGCTGCCGCGAATAATCTCATCGCCGGAGTAGGTCACCGCCAACTTGTACTCGCGTCCCCGCTCCAGCGCTTCCGGAATAATCACGTAGAAACCGCAATCCTCCTTCTTACCTTGCTGGACGAAATAAATCGGTTGTCGCCCGAAAGTCACTTCCGAGACTCGCAGAGTCGGGAAGAGCCCGAACCGAAGCACGCGATCCCCATCGAGCAGCGGCTGGAAGGTGATTTCCACGGTGGCACTCAAGTCTTTGTTGCCCGCGATTTCGGCGTCAATCTTGTAGTGCAAGACGTCGAGATCGTGAGTGCTTTCGCGGGAGCCCGCCACGATATCATTTTTACGATGCGCGAGGTACCAAATACCGTCGCGGTCGCCTCCTCGAGAGAAATTGACAAGCGCGACCGGCTCGTTGGAAAGCAGTTGTGGGATGCCGCCGCCGGGCCGCACGTGAAACCTCAAATCGTCGTAGCGGTTGCCCTTGATGTAGGCACTAAAGAATCGCGGGCGCTTGGGGTTGAGCAGCCCCGCGAGGATGTCGGCGTCGACGTTGTCCATGTAGGAACCGTTGAGGGTCGCCTCGGTTGTGCTCATGGGATTCTCGCGTCGATCGCGCAGCCTGGACCGCAGATTCTCCAGCACCCCGGCGGCCGCTCCGTTGGCGGCAACCCCTTGCGCTTTGTCCCGAATCTCAGAGAAGGTGTCATCGGTGAACAGAAAAACCGCCTGCTTGAAACTTTCAGCGACCGAGTCGTTCTCGGTGTAGAGTCGGATCATGCGGCGCTCTGGTTCCGTCGCCGGCTCGAGAGTGAATTCCCCCTCGCCAACAAACACGCCGATCGGCACGCGGTCCAAGATGGGCTTCAAGAATTGGACGGCACCGGTTTTCAAGTGAAACGTGCCGACGTCCCGTCGCAAAGTGAGGTCCCGGACTGAAAAGCTCTGCCCTAATTGCGCCGCGCGCAAGGCCACATAATCCGGATGGCTGTTCGCTAAGGGTGAGACGATGGGCTTCGCGGCATGAGTGTCATTGGGGAAAGCGGCGGCAAGAACGAGGGCAAAGACACGGATGGAAACGTTTGTCATAAAGCTACTCCCGCTAGGCTAAGCGTGAACCGGGCTCAGACGGGGCCACGTTTCTCCCGCCTATTTTTGGCGCCCCGACCCAAGCGCGCGCCAAAATTCGGCGGCATCCGCACCGCCAAATTCAACAGCAGGCGAGGCTCAGGCTCGGACGAACTTATGCAGCGCGGGGCAGGTTGCCGGAACCACGCCATCTCGTCCTCCGGCTGACCAAACAACCTCGCCCACGTAGATGCTGCCCGCGGAGTCGATGCAGATGTCGTGAGGGGCGAAGAAATCACCGGGCGTGCCGGGGTTGTCTCCGTTGCCCCATCGAGTGACGATCTCGCCGTTGGTGGTGAGGATGCTGACGCGACCTCCGGTCGGGTTCGGTCCGGCCTCTTGCCAGGGAAACAGGCCCGCTTTGCGGCCGACTTCGGCGACGTAGACGTTGTCAGCGGAATCAATGAACACCTGCATCGGACGCGAGACATGGGTCCACTCGGTGATGAATTCGCCTTCCGCCGAAAAGATCTGCACGCGGCTGTTTTCGCGGTCGGCGACATAGACCCGGCCGGCGCTGTCGAGGGCGATGCCGTGGGGCAGGTTGAACTCTCCGGGGCCCGCGCCGGGACCGCCCCAAGATAATTGCAACTCCCCATCAGGCGAAAACTTGTGGACACGCGCATTGCCGTAACCGTCGGTGATGTAGATCGATCCATCGGGAGTCAAGGCGATGTTGGTCGGGTAGTTGAACGGATCGCCGCCGTGAGTGATTTGCCGGTAGTCGAAATCGCGCATCCCGGTTTCACTGGGAGTGCCGTCGCCGAGCGCCATCACCAACTTGCCCTCGGGAGTGTATTTGCGCACCGTATGGCCATCGTCGTCGGTCGCGTAGACCATGTCGTCGGGGCCGATGTGCAGACCGTGGGGCCGAACGAAGTCGCCTTCGCCCCAAGCGCGGACGACGTTGCCGTCGCGGTCAAACACGATGATCGGGTGCTTGCCGCGATTAAAGACGAACAGGCGATCTTGGGAATCCACGGCGATTCCGGCGACATCGATGAAGCGCCAATCTTCCGGCATCGTCTCCCAGCCGGGAACAGGGCGGTACTGAAAATCCCCCGCGCCGACAACGGGCGGCGGGGCGGCTTGAATCGGATCGGACACGGGCTTACTCCTCGACGGCCGGAAAAAGGCGCGGCCGAATCACCACGCTGCGGAGAAGATAGCAAACCGGACCCGGGTTGTCGAGGCGATGGCGCAGGGGTGTCAAGAGGCGATAGAAATGTCCCCTTGGTTAGCCCGGTAGAAATGTCCCCTTTTAAGTAAAAGGATAGTAGTCGTAGGGGCTTGTGGGAATGTGGGAATCGCACAGCGATTTCCAAGGGGCTGGGGGAAACGTGGGAAACCCGAGCGATGAGGTTCGAAGCTCCTCGTCGGCTGCCGAGGGTTTTCCTCGTTTTCCACGGCCCCGTCATTTCCACAGCCCTCTTCACGCGGTCGCCGCCCGTTTTTTCGGCTTCAACGGCGCGCGCCAAGGGTGATTCGCCGGCGGTGTGCGCGGCTGCGGCGCCAGGCGCGGTTTCGGCTCCGGCCGCACCTTGGGGAGCGGCTTGGCGATCTCGTCGAACGCCACCGTTTTCCCCTCGAACACCACCCGCAACTCGCCCTCGCGCGCTTGCTGCACGGTTACTCTCGCGCCTGCGCCCAGAGCCTGATTGCGCTGCGGTTTCAACTGCGGAAAACGGTTCTCGAAACGTACCACCAGGTCGTTGGACACCACCCGCTCTCCCTCCAAGCAAAACACCCACTTCAAGTCCAAACGCTTCGATAAGCGCCGATGAAAGTCCGCTCCCGCTGACGGCTCAGAGGCGAACTTGGCGTTGTGCTCTGGCAGATACTGCTCGTCGAGATAGCGGTTCGCCGCCTCGTAATCGGCAATGCCTTTGAGCCGCATCTTCTTGATCAGGCGGTCTTGATGGGTGCCGTGATGGCGCTCCACGCGGCCCTTCGCTTGCGGTGACGAAGCGGCGATGATACCAATGCCGAGCTTGGCGCACATGCGTCCGAACTGCGTCTCGGGCTCGATGCCTTCCAGCGCTTCACGCGACGTTGGCCGGCGCTTGTAGACGTTCTTCCAGTCGCAATACAACGCCTTCGGAACGCCGTATTGACGCACCCAGGCTTCGAGCAGATCGGCCGCCGCCCAAGTCGTTTCCTCGCTCGAGAAACGGCACAGCGCCAGACCGGTCGCATCGTCGACGAAGTTCATCAGGCAACCTTTCCGCCCGCGCGCTTCGAGCCACTCGTTGGACAAGGGTTGCGGGCGAGACAAACTGAGAGCTTGCCTGAACTGTAGGCTGGGACAAACACGAGTGTTTGTCTCCACCTGTCAGGCTCAGCGTCGGAGCCAGCGAGCGATATCCGGAAACAGCAATTCCTGCATTTCGGGGGTATCGACGTTCTCAGGCAACACCAAGTAAGCGCCCGAATCCATCTCGGCCGTCAGTTCTTCTCCGTTGAGGTGGAGGGCCACGGCTTTCGTGCTCTCATAGCCCATCTTGAAGGGGTCTTGCACGACAATCGAGTCGATCGTACCGGCCTTGAGTTCCTCGATCAATTCCTTGGAAGCATCGAATCCCACGATCTTCACCCGTCCCACGGCGCCGCGCTGTTTGACGGCCCGCACGGTGCCGTCGGTGCTTGATTCGTTGTCGGCGAAGAGCGCGTCGAGGTCGGGGTGGGCGGTCATCATATTTTCGGCTTCGGCGAGAGCCTTGGCACGGTCCGCCATGGGGTGACGAACGCCGACGTTTTTGATCATTGGGAACTCGCGAGCCAACGTTTCGTTGAACCCCGCCTCGCGAGCCGTCGTCGAAGCGCTGCCGGGCATGAAACCGATCACACCGACCTTGCCCTTGCCGTTAAGAATTTGCCCCATACGGCGGCCCGCCATCACGCCGGCCTGGAAATTGTCGGTGGCGACGAAGGAGATAATCTTGTCGGTCTTGATGCCCGAATCGAAAATCGACACCGGGATGCCGGAATCGGCCGCCCGCTCGACCACGGCGACCAGCGCCTCTTCATCGACCGGCGCCAGCACAATGCCGTCGACTTGCCGTGTGATGAGATTCTCGACGATCGAGATCTGGCGGGCGCTATCGATCTCGAGTTGCGGAGCGTTCCAGATCACCTCGAGATCGTATTCATCGGCGGCGGCCAGAGCCCCGGCGTGAACGGTTTGCCAGAAGATGTGGTTCGTGCCCTTGGGAATGACCCCGACGACTTTCTTAGAGCTTTCCCGGCTACACGAACTCCCGCTCGCGACAGCCAAGAGAACGACGCACAACAACAAACGGCGTTGAGACATGACATCAGATGTAACACAAAACGCCGGAATCAAGAGGGATTTCGCGCAGCGGGCGGCGCTTTCGCGATGCCCGATCCTTGCCTCAACAAAACCTTCCTACTTCCGAACGGATCGCCGAAAGGCCGAAGTCGATAGCCGGCATGGGCCTCGGGGTGTATTAGTGGGGATTGAGGAGTGTTCTCACCAACTGCGTTTTTTCCTCCTCTTCGCGCAATCCCTTGGCGAGCGCTAGACGCTCCTTGGCTTCTTCGCGGAGGCCCATGCGCACGAGTAGTTGCCCCAGTTGATAATTGGCCGTGGGGGATGTGGGGACCAACTCGATGGCCTTTTCAAATTGGGCGCGCGCTTCTTTGTAATGCCGTTGTTTGAACAACGATCGGCCGAGGCCTTCATAGGACGGAGCATGGTCGGGGTGGGCTTCGAGGATCTCCCGAAACATCCGGATCGCTTCGTCGGCATTTCCTTGTTTTTGGGCGGACATGGCTAGGTAGAAAGGCGAAAGCAATTGCTCCGGATTGAGGCGGATGCTTTCCTTGAGATACTTCTCCGCCTTGTCGAAGGCGACCTGCAAATAGAACACCGACCCGACGGCGTAGTTCAATTGAGGGTCTTCCGGGTTTTCCTCGAGCAAAGCCTGGTAGAGCGCGAGGGCCTCGTCGTATCGGCGCGCGGCGCCGCGGGCGGTCGCCAGCCAGTAACGAGTCGGCTTGTGGTCGGGCCGCAGCCGGGCGGCCTTCTCGAGCGCGCCGGTCGAGTCTTCGATGAACTCGAGCCTGAGACTGACTGTCCCGAAGGCGAAGAGCACCTCGGGGTCGTCGGGGGCTTCGAGCTTGGCGCGGATCAAGAATGACAGGGCCTTTTCGAGTTCGCCTTGCTTTTCGGCGATGCGGGCGGTTTGGCGCAGCGCCGGGAGCGAGCGGTCGTTGAACTGCAAGGCTGACTCGTAGTTTTCCGAGGCGTGTTGCAGGTCTTCGGCGAGCAGATAGAGGCCCGCCAAATTGAACGCCAGCTCGTAGGAGGCCAGTCCTTGGCTCTTGGCGTTCTCGAGGATCTTGATCGGCTCGTCGATCAAACCACCGTCGGAAAGCGCGAGAGCGAACTTGATCGTCCATGCCGAGGGCACGCCGCTGAGCCGCAGCCAGTCGGGAACCAGACTTTGCGCCCCCTCGCGGTCCGCGGCGCCCGCGAAGGCCTCGGCCAGCAGCAGAAGACCGTCGGGGGAGGCGCGCAACTGCTTCTCGACGGGGCGCGCCAACTCGATCGTGCGGCGATGATTCCCCTTCTTGCTCTCGATCCGCACCAGGGCAAGCCGTGCGTTTTGGTTGTCCGGGGCTAGTTCGAGGACGCGCCGAAACAAGGTTTCCGCGCGGTCGACTTTCCCGAGGAAGGCATAGGCTTGGGCCAGGCTGAGGTGAGCGCCCACGAGTCGCGGGTCGGCCTTGATGGCGCGCTCGAGCAGCTGGGTGCCCTCTTGATACTTTTTTTGTTGGAGCCGAATCGAGCCCAGCAGAGCATAGGCAACCGGTTGCGTGGCGGGGTCTTGGAGAGCGGGCTGGACCGCTTCCTCGGCCGATTTCAGGTCGCCCTGGCGCATGAATTCAACCGAACGTCGCAGTTGGTCGGCGGAGTCGGGCGCGGCGACGGCGGGTTGAGCTGTCAGCGCCGCCAGACAGGCCGCCGCGGCCAACTCGAAAATCAACTGGTGAAGCTTTTTCGGCATGCCGAACCGCCGAAGCAAGAGGACTCTTCGTGGAGCCCGCGTTGTGGAATTGCGCCCCGGGACCGAGCCCACTGCCCCTGAGGGCATTCTATCGAAGGGCCTTTAGGAATGGCTACCGGAGCGTCAACGCGTCAGCCGGCACCGCGCACACCGGCCATCTGATCGAATCGACTTGACATCCATACAGCTCAAGTGTGTACGCTTACTGAACAGTAAGCGTCGGCGCATCCGCTCGGCAAGCCGGAGAAACCCAATCTTTCGATACCGCGCGGGCAGAGCCCGAGGGGGGATAGAACAGATGAAGAAGTCATTGGGAAACGCAATCGCGGCGGGAAAAGCAATTGCGGCGGAAAACGCAATTGCGGCGGCGCGAAACGCAATTGCGGGGGGAAAAGCAATAGCGGCCCTGGCGCTGGTCGGCGCCTTGGCTCTGGTTTGGCCGTCGCCGGCGGCCGAACCCGCGGCCTACAAGGCCGAACAGACGCCCGACGGCAAACCCAACCTGAACGGCATCTGGCAAGCCCTGGGCACGGCCTACTGGGATGTCGAAGGCCATGCGGCGCAGGCCGGGCCGATTGTCGCGCTCGGCGCGTTGGGGGCGATCCCGGCGGGCCTGGGCATCGTTGACGGCGGCGAAATTCCCTATCAGCCGTGGGCCGCGGAGAAAAAGAAACAGAACCGCGAAAATTGGTGGAAGCTCGATCCGGTCGTCAAGTGTTATATGCCCGGCGTCCCGCGCGCCAACTATATGCCGTTCCCGTTTCAGATCGTGCAAACGCCCGAGCACATCCTGATGGCGTACGAGTTCGCGAGCGCCACGCGCGTCGTCTATATGAACCGGCCGGATTTCGAAAGTCCGGCCGATACCTGGATGGGGCACTCGCGCGGACACTGGGAGGGCGATACCTTGGTCGTCGACGTAACGAGTTTCGTGGCGGACACCTGGTTTGACCGCGCGGGGAATTTCCACAGCGATCAGTTGCGCGTGGTCGAGCGCTATACTTCCATCGGCCCGAACACGATTCTGTACGAGGCTGAGATCGAGGACCCCAAGGTGTTCACGCGTCCTTGGAAGGTCGGCATGCCGCTCTATCGGCGCTTGGAAAAGAACGTTCAGCTTTTGGAGTTCAAGTGCGTGGAGTTTGCCGAGGAGCTGATGTACGGCCACCTGCGGAAGAAACCGAGCAAGGCTGAACCGGAAGAGTGAAACCACGACCGCATTCGCGATAGAACGCGATGGGGCGATTCCGGGCGGGAAATTGATAAACTACGGTCAACCGGCGGAGGAAACCGCGATGCGAATGAAGTCTGCCTCTGATCAACATACTTTTTGGATTGCGGCCGCGGCCGTTGTCCTTTTCGGAGCCGTTGCCCTCCCGGTGTGGGCGCACCACGCCTTTTCGGCCGAGTTCGACGCCAACAAGCCGCTCAAGCTTCAGGGAATCGTCACCAAGATGGAGTGGATCAATCCTCATGCCTGGATCCATATCGACGTGAAGGGCGAGGACGGCAAGACCGTCGCGTGGATGATTGAAGGCGGCACGCCGAACACGATGTTCCGGCGCGGATTCACGAAGAAATCTCTCTTGCCGGGAACTGAGATCGTTGTCGACGGCTATCAGGCCAAAGACGGCTCGATGAAGGCCAACGGACGCGATCTCACCTTGCCCAACGGCGACAAGCTCTTTATGGGTTCCTCGGGTACCGGCGCGCCGAAGGACGGACGGGATCCGGTCGCACAAAAGCGGTAGCGGCGGCGTGACGTAGCGACAGTGAAGCGACCGGCGACCGGTTCTCAGCCGCTAGACACAATTCGGAGCGTAATCATCATGGCCGCACGGACGCCTCATGCGAAAAACCACGGCGACCTTGCCGCGTCGGCGTCGCGTTACGTCACCGTCGACGATCTTCCTTGGATCCCCTCGAAATTTCCCGGGATCGACGTTAAGACCCTCATGGAAGACCCCGAAACCGGCCTGGCGACCATGCTGTTTCGCTGTAAGCCCGGCGCCCGACTACCGCTTCACGAACACACGGGAATCGAACAAACCTTCGTACTCGAAGGCAGCCTGGCCGATGGGGAAGGCGAGGCCACGGCGGGCAATTATGTTTGGCGGCCGGCCGGCAGCCGGCATACGGCGCATTCACCCAATGGGACGTTGTCGATTTCGTTCTTTGTCAGTCCGAACCGGTTTCTCGAGGAAGAATAGCCGCCCCCGCGCGGAAGCGGGTTAAGGCTGATGCGAATTTCGTCCGCCGCGGATGAACCCTTGCGCGGTCCCTGCCGATCTGATCAGTAGGGAGGGATACGCACATGGGTTTCATTTCCAACGCCTATAACGATCTGGCGACTCAGCGAATCGCGCCCGCGGCGAGAGAGCGCTCGGGGATCGCCAACCGTCGGGAAGAGACAGCCCGCCGAAGGCGGCGTCGCGGCGAGGAAGACAAAGACTCTTTCGAGGCCGCCGTGGATACTTTCGAATCCACGCAACAAGAGACCTCGGAAGACTGAGCGCCCCGGCGGGCCAGGTCTCCAGGCCTGCCCATTCCTCAACCCGCCCAATCGAGGTTTCAGGTCAGCCCCAGTCGTGACCGGCTCTTAGCCGGTCACCCCCCCGCCGAGCCTCTACTCCAGATACGTGTAGTCATCAAGCACTCGCGAAAACGTCGCCAGCACTTCATGCTCGTCGTCGTCGGAAATCAGTCCGCGTTCTTTGCGGTCGGAAAGCTGTTTCGCGATCGCTTCCCGCAAGTCGTCGGTATCGTAGTCACTGTATTCGAGCACTTCGCGAACCGAGTCTCCGCGCGTGACTTCCTCGATCGCCGTCTCGCCGTCCTCGCCGACCGTGATGCCGGCTTCGGTGACCACGCCGAAGAGATTGTGGAGGTCGCCCAGCGTCTCCTGGTAGGCGCCCAGCAACAGGAACGCCAGGTAATAGGGCTCGCCCTCGCGGACGGCGTGGAGTTCGAGTGATTCCTTGCGGTGTCGAGCATCGACGAACTTGTCGACCGCGCCGTCGGAATCGCACGTCACGTCGCACAGCACGCCGCGCTCGGTCGGCATCTCGTCAAGCCGATGGATCGGCATGATCGGGAACAACTGATCGAAAGCCCAGAAATCCGGCAATGACTGGAACATCGAAAAATTGCAAATATACTTGGCCGAAAGCAGCCGGTCGAGTTCCTCGAACTCTTCGGGCCGTTGCTTCATCCCACGCGAGAGCTTGGCCGCCCGACGGCACACTGTCCAAAACAGCCACTCTCCCTTGGCCTTGTCCTCGAGGTTGAGATAGCCGAGTTCGAAGAGCGAATTGAGGTCTTCGCGCTGCTGCACGGCGTCGTGATAATACTCGCGGAAATTCTTGGCGTTGATGTCTCGCGCCAGGTCAACCAGTTCGAGGACGGGCTCGGCCTCGGACTCGACCGACTCCTCCACGTCAAAACCCTCCGAGCCGGGCGCGATAACCTTTTTGACGTCGGTGACGAGCACCGAATGATAGGCCACCATGGCGCGACCGCTCTCGGTGACGATCGTCGGCGCCGGCACGTCCTCGTTGTCGCAAACTTCGCCGACCGTGTAGATGATGTCGTTGGCGAACTCCTGCACTGAATAGTTCGTCGAAAATTCCGACGCCGTTTTGCTGCCGTCGTAATCGACGCCGAGACCGCCGCCGACGTTGAGGTACTCGACCGCGCAGCCCATCTTGCGCACCTTGGCGTAGACGCGGGCGGCCTCCTTGAAGGCTTGCTTGGCGCGCCGGATGTCGGTGATTTGCGAGCCAATATGAAAATGCAGCATTTCGAACGCCGCCGTTTTGCCCTGCTGCTCGAGCAGCCGCACGGTGTTGACCAACGCAACCGTGCTCATGCCGAACTTCGCGAACTCGCCGCCCGATTCCTCCCACTTCCCACTGCCTCGCGACGAGAGCTTCACGCGGATACCCAGGTGCGGCGTCACACCGAATTTTTCTCCTATATCGATGGCCGTGAGAGCGTCGGCCGCGTCCTCGACCACGATCAGCGCGCGTTTGCCGACCTTTTCCGCCAGCACCGCGGCCCGCAAGAAGAGGTCATCCTTCAGACCGTTACAAACCACCAGCGCGCCGGGCTCCGACGGCAACGCCAACGCCGCCGCCAACTCGGCCTTGCTGCCCACCTCGAGCCCGTATTGATAGCCCGCGCCGCTTTCGAGCAAGCGCCGAACCACGCCGGCCTTTTGGTTGACCTTGGTGGGATACACGGCCAGGTGTCGGCCTTCGTAGTGAAATTCCTTGATCGCGTTCGCGAACGCCTCATGCAGCGCCGACATCCGCTCATCGAGAATCTGCGGGAATCGCAACAGCGCCGGCGTCGATTGGCGCGCCCGCGTCAGCTCCCGAACCACGCGATAGATGTCAATCGAGCGCGAGCGGTCTTTGCTCGGGGCCACCGCCAAATTACCGTCTTCGTTAATAAAGAAATAGTCGAAGCCCCAGTTCTCCACGCCGTACAGCTTGGCCGTCGCTTGTCGAGCCCCATTGGCGCCGCCCTGTACGCGACGCGGCATGGGGATGGGAGCCGAATCCGGCTCGTTGCTTCGTAGTGGTGATGGGGAACGCAAGAACGGCCTACCCGTGAATTGGAAAGCGCCTCCCGGCGGAGACCTCATCATAATCGAGCCGCCGCCACCCACGCCCACTCTCCGCGAGCTCGGCCCCGCCAAGTGGGGCAGGTCGCCAGGCCCACCCTCTTCCAACCGCATACTTCCCGCCGCTACGCGCAAGGGTTCGGCCCCATCCCCAATCGTCCTACAATAACCGCAGCTTCGCTGACAGCGGCGGCGGTCCTCGACCCCGCCCCGAGCAAGAGGAGAACACCGTTATGGAAGACCGGCCCGTCGCCATCGTCACCGGCGGCGGCCGCGGCATCGGCCGCGGCATCGCCAAAGACCTGGCCGCGACCCACCATGTCATCGCCACCTATCGCAACCGCGAGGAGACGGCGCGCTCTTTGCAACAGGAATGCGGCGCCGAAATCTTTCGTGTCGACATGGCGTCGCGTGACGACCGCCGGGACTTGCTGGCGTTTTGCCGCGAAAAATTCGGGCGGCTCGATTTTCTCGTCAACAACGCCGGCATGGGGCCCCGGCAGCGCCTCGACATTCTCGAGGCAACCGAGGAAAGCTACGACGAGGTCTTGGCGGCCAACCTGAAAGGCCCGTACTTTCTAACCCAGGCCGCCGCCCGCTGGATGGTCGAGCGGCAAGCGGGCCGAATCGTCTTCATCGGATCCATGTCCGCCTATACGTCTTCACCAAGCCGTGGTGAATATTGCATCTCGAAAGCCGGCCTGGCGATGGCAACTACCCTATTCGCCCACCGCCTGGCCGCTGACGGCATCACTGTGTTTGAAGTGCGGCCGGGCATTATCCACACCGACATGATCTCCCCGGTCAAGGCGAAGTACGACAAACTAATCGCCGAGGGAATGCTGCCCCAACCGCGCATGGGCGAAGTGGAAGATGTCGCCAAGGCCGTCCGCGCCATCGCGGACGGTCTGCTCGACTACTCGACCGGGCAGGTGATCGACGTCGACGGCGGATTCCGATTGCGGACTCTGTAAACAGCCCGGTAGAGACCGGCACTCGTGCCGGTCCTAGTCAACCGTCGTGACCGGCTCTCAGCCGGTCACTCCCCGAGCCGCCGCGAAACCATATTCATCTCCCGCCGGCACCTGCTCCGGCCCGGGTCGTGTACAGTAGAAGCACCTTGTCGCGGACCCGCGTTTTCGGGCCGGCAAGCGGTAGTCCCATGAAACGCGCCGACACCATCGGCCCTCCACTCGCCGACCCACTCTCGCGACGTCGCTTCCTCTCCAACACATCGATCGGTCTGGGCTCGACCGCCCTGTCCTATCTGCTGTCCCGAGAAGCTCGCGCCGGCTCCTCCCAACCACCGCAACCTCACTTTCCGCCCCGAGCCAAGCGTCTTGTGCAAGTCTTCGCCGTGGGCGGCATGAGTCACCTCGACACCTTCGACCACAAGCCGGAACTCGACCGCCGCGATGGTCAATCCTTCGATATTTCAACTTTCTTCGGCCAGAACGGGAATCTGTACAAGAGTCCCTTCGCCTTTCACCGGCGCGGCGAGAGCGGTTTGTGGGTGAGCGACCTGTTGCCGAACCTGGCGACGTGCGCCGACAAGCTGACCGTCATTAGATCGATGGTCGCCAAGAGCGCGAATCACATGCCCGCGATCGCGCAGATGAACTCCGGTTTCGTGCTGACCGGCTTTCCGGCCATGGGCGCCTGGGTGAGCTATGGGCTTGGCAGCGAGAATCAAGATCTGCCCGCTTACGTCGTCTTACCCGATCCGCGCTCGCTGCCCTGGGGCGGATCTTTGAATTGGTCATCCGCGTTTCTACCCGCCTCCCACCAAGGGGCCGCCTTCCGGACCTCCGGCGAAGCCGTTCCCGACCTGGCCACGCCCAAGGGCGTTTCGGCATCCTCGCGGCGCGCCGGGCTCGACTGGGTCAACAAGATCAACAGCAAGTATCAAAGGGAACATCCCGGCGATACGGCTCTCGATGCCCGTTTGCGTTCCTATGAAATCGCCGCCCGCATGCAGCTGACCGTTCCCGAGATCACCGACCTTGCCCGCGAGAGCGAGGCGACACGAGCCCTCTACGGCATCGAGGACGAAACGACCGCGCCTCTGGCGAAGAATTGTCTACTGGCTCGCCGCCTACTCGAACAAGGCGTGCGCTTCGTCCAAATCTTTCACGGCGGCCCCTCCCATGATTGGGACGCCCACGGGAATCTTGTGGGCAATCACGGCGACATGGCCGCCGAGTACGACCGGCCCGTGGCGGCTCTACTGAAGGACCTCGACGCTCGCGGAATGCTCGACGACACCGCCGTGATGGGCGTCACCGAATTCGGCCGCACTCCGGTGGCGCAGGGCGCCGGCAAGAAGGGCCGCGACCACCACCCGGACGTCTTTACGTGCTGGTTGGCCGGCGCCGGCCTCAAGCCCGGTTTTGCCTATGGGGCATCCGATGAAATAGGCTATCGCCCCGGCGAGCACCCCGTAACGATCTACGACTTCCACGCCACGATCTTGCACCTTTTGGGACTCGACCACGAAAAACTGTCCTTCTACCACAACGGTATTGGCCGCCGCCTAACCGACGTACACGGCCACGTTGTCAAGGGCTTACTGGCCTAGCCTGCATGTCTCACCAACTGACGGCCGAAGCACATGATAGGCCCGCCATTACTTCGTTGCGCTTGCTTGCCGTGCTCACCGTACCGTTCAAGTACGCCCCTTTGCTTAAGGGATGGGGCGCCAAGCGGCCCGCGTCTCGTACTGACGGCCCTCTCATGCACTTCGCCCCGACAGTTGATGAGACATGCAGGCCGGCGAGACGCGGCTAAATCTCGACTTGCAATGAAGCCATGCTGCGCGACCCGAGCTTGATCCCGCTCTCGCACCAGCATCAGCACGGGCTCGCGCTGTGCGTTCTCATCGATCGCGGTTTGGGCGCCGACGCCTCCGACGCGAAGGCCGGCGAACTCCACGACAAACTCGCGGCCATGGTCGAGATCGAGTTGCTGCATCACTTTGAAGTCGAGGAAGGCGTCCTGTTCCCAGCCGTCCGGGGGGTGCTCGATACGCCCCAACTTCTCGACGAGTTGATCGCTCAGCATCGTGAAATGGAGGAGCTGGCGCGACGCCTCGCGCGGGCGTCGGGAGCCGACCGGGTTGCGCTCTTGCGAGAATTCGGCGAATTGCTGAGCGGCCACATTCGGACCGAGGAGAGACGTCTGTTTCAAGAAATCCAAGCCAATTTACCCCCCCAGCGATTGGAGGAAGTCGGCCGAGAAATCGACCGGAGATTGCGCAAAGTTTGCCCCACGACCGGGAAATTACCCTGGGAAGACGGCGGCGGGCAGTAACGCGGGTTCCCTTGCGCCCTCGGCCTCCCGAGTGGGCGGGCCGAGGACGGCGTCCGAGGCTCAGCTCCGCGTCGCGGCCGGGACTTTCCTGTCGCGGGCGGGGTCTTGGCGACGGTCGGGACCGTGACAGTCGAGTCTTGACGTTTGCAATCGGGCTATGATCTCGCTATATAGGACCCAGCGCGTATGCCGAGCCAAGAGCAAAGGATGACGTTGGAGACCGTCGCCGACCGGGCCGGAGTTTCGACCGCCACCGTTTCGCGAGTGCTGAATAACGTTGGCGCCGTGCGGGCTTCGACGCGCACACGCGTCATGGAAGCGGTGCGCGAGCTGCGCTTTCACCCTAATGTCCACGCCCGCGCGTTAGCGTCGGGGCGGACGCGGACCTTGGGGCTGATCGTTTCGAACATCGAGAAGCCCTACTTTCTGGACATCTATGCCGCCTTCGAGAGAATGGCGGATCGCCGCGGGTATGAAGTGCTGGTGGAAAGCACCGGCTATCGATCGAGTAAATTGGCGGCCGGGTGCGCTCGATGTTGGGACGCTCGCTGACGGGTTTGGGAATGATCGTCTCGGAAATGGACGAAGGCTTGACCGCGGAATTGCGGGATAGCGATTTGCCTGTCGTCTTCCACGACATCGGCGAGGCGTCCGAAAGCGCGACCCATATCCGGATCGATTGGCACGAGCCGATGGGGCGGATCGGTGAGCACCTTTATTCGTTGGGCCATCGCCGCATGGCGTTCGTCGGACACCACGTCGGGTTGGCGTCGCTGGGGGCGCGCCTCGAATCGTTTCTAAAGGCCGTTCGATCCTACGACGAGCCGGTGGAGTTTTTGACGGAGGCCGATTTCGACGGACCGGAGGGTGGGCGGCGGGCGGCCCGCAAATTGCTGGCGTCGGGGTTCGAGCCGACGGCGATCTTGTGCGTGAATGATTTCATGGCGCTGGGGGTGCTCGAGGCGTTACGGGAAAAAGGGTTGCGCGTACCCGAGCAAGTGTCGGTCACCGGGTTTGACAATATTCATTTGGCCGAGTTCACACATCCTCCGCTGACTACCGTGGACGTTCCGCGAGGCGAAATTGGGAGACTGACCTTTGAGGCGTTGGTCGCTGAGAGCGATGGATCGCGGCCGGAGCGTGAAATCATGGTTGAACCGCGATTGGTGATTCGCGAGTCGACCGGGCCGGTTCGGAGTTCCTAGCATCGGCGTGCAAGCGACGTAAAGGCCTCCTCGGGGGGCGCGGGTGATCCGCCGAGAGCTTCTTCGATCTTGGCGGCTACCGAGAGGGTGACCTCGTCCTCAAACGGCCGGCCGACCAGTTGGACGCCGATCGGCAGCCCGTCGGCTGATTGACCCGCCGGGACGACGGCAGCGGGGTTTCCTAACAGGTTGAAGATCTGCGAATAGACGAAGGGCTCGGGGTAGCACACCTGTTTCCCGCCAATCGTCCAAGAACGTTCGCCGTGTCGAAACGCCGGTAGGGAGGCCGTTGGACAGAGCAGCACCGGATACTCTTCCATCTGCCCGAGCAGTTTCGACCTTACGCGGTCGCGGTTGACCCAGGCATCGAGGAATCGCTCGTAGGTCATGGCCTCGACCTCGTCTTGGGTCGCCATCAACGACTGCGAGAAGGGATGCAGCTCGTCTTCCCTGCCCGCGACGATCGGCTGGAGCGCGGTGGTCGCGACAACGCCGAAAAGGGTCCACCACAAATCAGGAGCTTGTTCAAGGCCGGTGATCTTGACTTCTTCGACGGCAAACCCCTGATCCTCGAGCGCCTTCGCGGCGCGCTCGACGGCTTGGCGGGTTTCGGGCGTCACCGGGTTTCGGCCGTCGTCGGCAAACCAGCCCACCTTGAGCGAGCGCAACTCCGCCTCGCTCGGGGCGCGCATCTCGACCGGCGCGCCCGAGGGGTCGTGGTACTCGACGCCGGCGGTGATTTCGAGTAACAAACGAACATCCTCGACCGTGCGCGCCATGGGTCCGATCAATCCCAAGAAAGCCGAGGGGCCCAGGCAGGCCGGCCAATGCCCGGTGCGCGGAATGACGCCGGGCGTGGGCTTCAAGCCGCAGATGCCGCTGAAGTGCGCCGGTACGCGAACCGACCCGCCGCCGTCGGAGCCGAAGCCGCCCGCGGAACACCCCGAAGCAATCGCCGCCGCCTCGCCGCCGCTCGAACCGCCGGCGGTGTAGTCGAGGTTCCAAGGGTTGTTGGTGCGGCCATATAGATAGTTGTCGCTCTCATAGGCCATCAGGAACTCGGGGGTGTTGGTTGTGCCGAGAATGATCGCGCCGGCTTGCTTCAAGCTCGTGACCAGAGTCGCGTCGCGTTCGGCGACGATTCCCTCGCGGAGTTTTGTTCCGCACTCGCAACGGAAGCCCTTGACTTCGATCGAGCTCTTGATCGTCAGGGGAACGCCGTGTAGGGGGCCGGTCGGCTCGCCGGCCATGATTTGTTGCTCGGCTCGGCGCGCCTGCCCGCGGGCGCGGCCGGCTTGCAGGTCGGTGATGGCGTTGAGCACCGGGTTGACTTGCTCGATGCGGGCGAGGTGAGCCTCAACGACCTCGACGGGGCTTACTTCCTTAGCCCGTATGCGGCGGGCCAGCTCGGTCGCGGGCTGACGGAATAATTCGGTCATGGCGTCGTTCGGTTCCCTATTTATGAGCTCTTCCTGTTGATGTCTTCAACGCGGCCGTCGCGTAGCCGAACGACGGTGTCGGTTACGGCGGCGGCTTCCAGGCTGTGGGTCGCCATCAAGATCGTGGTTCCGCGCTCGTCGGCGGTGCGCCGCAGCAGCGTCATCACGACGTCGGCGGCAGCGGTGTCGAGGTTGCCGATGGGCTCGTCAGCCAACAGAATTTTCGGCGCGTGGACCAGCGACCGGGCGATCGCGATGCGTTGCATCTGCCCCCCGGATAGCTGGTGCGGCAAGCGATCGGCGTAGGACTCCATCTCGACCCATCGCAGGCTTTCCAAGGCGCGGCCGCGGACGTTGGTTTCTCCCGCCAACATCAACGGCAGTTCGACATTTTCGACGCCCGTTAACGTCGGCAACAGATGAAAGAATTGGAAGACGAACCCGACCTTCGCGCGGCGTACGTGCGTCAGCCCGCGGTCGTCCAGCGATGAAGTATCGCTGCCGTCGAGGAGGACCTTTCCCGAGGTTGGGAAATCCATCGCGCCGCCGAGATTCAGCAATGTGGTCTTGCCGCAGCCGCTGCGGCCGACCAGCGCGACGAACTCGCCCTCGGCGGCATCGAGAGAAACGTCGGCCAGAGCCGACACGGTTTCTTGGTCAGTGCGGTATTGCTTCGTGACGTTTTCAAGGCGCAGGACGGGCAACCTCCAGAATACAGCGCCGGCCGCCGATCGAAACCATGCGTGGCCAAGGATACCGCCATGAAAATGGAGGCTGGGGTAAGGAAACAAGATAGGAGAAGGTCGAAGTGTCGGCCATCGTTGGTCGGGGTTGGATCGAACGATTGTTCCCGCGCCCCGTCCGGGGCTTGTCGTGATTTTCGGTGGGGACCCCGGGCTGAAGCCCGGGGCTATGGCTCCCGTCGCCGCTTCGCGGCTCAAGGTGTTCGCGGTCTTGCCGGACATGATGTAATGCACAGGACGCTTGAAGGCGCCGAGCCAGTTGGTATTCTGAAATCGCCGTGAACCGTTACCCATGCCTATCGCGGACCGCGCGTGTCAGAGCCGACAAACGTCCCTCGCTGCTCGCGACGCTGGTGCTGCTGCCGTGCCTGCCGCTGGCGGCGCAGGTCCCGTTGCCCGAGCCCACCGGCTTCATCAACGACTACGCCGGGGTACTCGATGCCGGGGTGAGGGGCCAACTCGAAGCGATCGGCGCGGAGTTGAAACAAAAGACCAAGGCCGAGGTCGCGGTCGCCGTCGTCAAATCGCTCGAAGGCGACTCGGTCGAAAACTACGCCAACGTATTGGCCGAGCAATGGGGCGTGGGTGACGCGGAAGACCGCGGCGTGCTGTTGCTGCTCGCCATCGACGATCGCAAGTTGCGCATCGAAGTCGGCTACGGGATCGAACCCATTCTGCCCGACGGGCGTGCCGGTGAAATTCGCGAACAGATGCGCCCCGCCCTGCAAGCGGGCGACTATGACCGTGCGGTTGAGATCGGCTTTCTGGCGATTGCGCAAGTCGTCGCGGACGACGCGGGCGTCAAGCTAACCGGAGCGCCGACACGCCAGAGGACCCCACAGCGGCGACGGCGCTCACGCGGGTTGCTCGGTCTGTGGCCGCTCATCTTGTTTCTGCCCTTCTTATTCGGGCGGCGGGGCGGCCCGGGTGGGCGCCGCGGCGGCGGCCTGACCAGCGCACTGCTGCTCGGCGGGCTCGTCGGCATGGGGCGGGGCGGCTTTTCGGGAATGGGCGGCGGAGGTTACTCGGGCGGTGGTTTCGGCGGCTTCAGCGGCGGCGGTTTCGGCGGCGGCGGGGCTTCCGGTTCGTGGTGAGGCAGTCGTCCGGGTTCCGGCATCACAAGAACGGGCATCAACAAAACAATATGACCAACGATCAACTTCTCGAAAGCCTCGTCGGCCGCCTCGTCGAGACACTGGGCGATGATCTGGTCAGCGTCGTTCTCTATGGCTCGGCGGTGACGGGCGACTACCAGAAGAAGGTCTCGGACTTGAATGTCCTTTGCGTGCTGACCCGGGTCGGGGCCGACGAACTCGACAAGCTGAATGCCCCGGTTCGTTGGTGGTTAAGAAAGCAGAAAGCCGTTCCGATCTTCCTGTCGCGGGAGGAAGTCGAAAACGCCCACGACGCATTCGCCATCGAATTTCTCGATATTCGAGCGGCCTACCGCATCCTTCATGGCGAGGACGTTGTCAGCGCCATCCAAGTCGAGCCGCAACACCACCGTCACCAAGTCGAGCATGAGCTGCGATCGGGTCTGCTGCGCTTGCGCGAACGCTATATCGCCTCGCATGACGATCGCCGCGAGTTGACGCGTCTGTTGGTCGAATCGCTGCCAAGCATCGCCACCCTGCTGCGTCACACCCTCATTCTCCACGGGGAGGAGGCTCCGGTTACCAAGCACGAAATTTTTGCGCGGGCCGCCGAGCGCTTCTCGATTTCCACAAAGCCTTTCGAGGCGATTCTGGCCTTTCGCCAGGGGAACGAACGGCTCGATGACCACGATATTCACCCCCTGTTCGGGGACTATCTGTCGCAGGTCACCAAGGCCGCCGAAGCCGTGGACAAGTTATAATTCGGCTGGACGCACGGCGGCGGCTTCCGGACGCGCCGGCGGGAGGAACTCTTGAAAAAAGCACTCATCATCGGAGGGGTTCTTGTCGGTCTGTTGCTGCTGGTCGCGCTGGCGGTCGGCAGCACGTTCATCGGGCACCGCAATACGATGGTGCAGCAAAAAGAAGCCATTGCCGGCGCCTGGGCGCAGGTCGACACCGTCATTCAGCGCCGCCTCGATTTGGTGCCTAACCTAGTCGAGACCGTCAAGGGCATCGCGGCGCAGGAGAAGGAAGTGTTTTCGAATATCGCCAACGCCCGCGCGGCGATGGCGGGAGCGCGCACTCCGTCGCAGCGCATCAACGCCAACGACCAACTCGGCGGCGCCTTGTCGCGATTGCTGGTCGTCATGGAGCGGTACCCGGATCTGCGGTCGAGCCAAAATTTCATGCGCCTGCAAGACGAGTTGGCCGGGACGGAAAACCGCATTGCCGTCGAGCGGCGCAAGTACAATCAAACCGTCCAGCTTTACAACACCTACATACAGCTCTTCCCTAACAACCTCGTCGCCTCGATGAGCGGCTTCGCGCGCGAGGACGCCTATTTCAGCACCAGCGAGGAGGCGCGCCAGGCGCCCCCGGCCGTGAGTTTCACGCGGGAATCGGGCCAAGCGGCGCCGGCGGAATAAGGCCTCGGCCAGGAAGCGACACGGTCGCTGATTGGTCCGCCGCGGGCCGGGTTAGCCCGTGGCGACTTACTTGCTGAGCGACTTCAGCATCTTCTCGAATGCCGCTTCGGCATTGTCCGCGGTGTTGGCCGGCGCGGTAAGTTTGAAGAAGACCGGACCCACCGGACCCTGCGCAATCGCGGCAAGCATACGGTAGCCCGGCTTCGGCGTCACCTTGGGTGCGAAGGGTGCCGGTTTGAACAGGTAGGTGCCCCGTACTTCCAGCCAGGTAACCGGAATCTCGCCTACGTTTCGCTCCGTCACTCTCGCCGCCTCGTCCACGGGACCGCCTTCGGGGGTGCGAAATTGGCCCAGCCATCGCCGCACGTTCGCTTGCACGCTGCCGCCTTGACCGGGGCCGAAAAAGTAAACGGCGCATTCGCCGCCTTCCGAGTCGCCCGGCGCGGCGGGAATGGAATAGGTCGCCGCCCGCATGCGAGTCGAGCCCTTGGAAGTCCAATCCGCCGGGGCGGCCCACCGCAATCCGCCCGCGGCCTCGGCTCTCGCGGTGGACGTGACTTGGTGTATCCACAAGACCCCGGCCGCCATGAGAACAACGCTCGCTGTTCGAAATCGAGTGCCGCGAAGGGTCATATCATCTCTCCCAGGCGCTCAGTATAGAACAACAATGGTGACTGCCCGGACTGTTCTCGACGGGGTCCGAGCGGCGACAGGCGGCAGGAAGGTCGGGGCAGCCGAAGAGAGGGATGAAGGCGTCGCCATTCAACGGTCAGGTGTATCAACCGGAAGATCTCGGCCGCTCCAGACCGGCTCGGGTCGCGGCGGCAGCGGCGCCTTATCGACGGAACGGCTGGTCACTTCCTCATCCCACAGAATGAGTGCTTCGAGTCCTTTCGGGTCAACCGTGGGCTCGGAGGGCTCCAGCGCGGTCGGCGGCGGAGCTTCGCGGCGAGTACGGTTCCGGCCACGCGCGGGTAACAGGAGCAGTGCCAACCCGGCGGCAAAGACGACCCCGCCCGCTAAGGTATCTCCGATCCCAAAAAAGGAAGGCAGCCAAGACGCCGAATCACTCATACCGTGAAAGGCAACTACCGCGCCGGCGGCCATCACGGCCGTGCCGGCCATGGAGCGCCCCAGCCCGAGGCCGACCGGAACGAAACTCGAGTGCAAGTGTGACATGGTTAACAGTTCATCCTCTCTCTTCTTACTTAAATGTATTCCTACTTCCGGGGTCCAAGTCGCTAAGAAAAACGCCTTATTGGTATTACGAAACCGATGTATTACCGCGAAACGATAGTGTCACCTTGGAACGACTTCGTTCTCGTGAAAGGCTTTAAGGAAAGACAAGATAGTCCGTTTCGCGGCGCCAAGCCTACTACTCCATGAAAGTGATTCGGCACGAGTCAAGCACAGTCTCCGTTTTTCCGCCCCTGCCGGCCCGGCGTATGCAGCTGTTTGGTCCCCCTGGAGCGTAAGGAAAACTACCTAAAAACAAAGGAACGTCCGTACCATTGGCAATATGACTGTGACGGTGCATGATTAGGGGTGCGGCATTGGGCGATGGTTTCGCCCCGTGAAAGAATAGTTGCGTCATGCCAGATCAAGACTCCTTCATCGACTTTTACGAAGTTCTCCAGATCAGCCCGACCGCCGAGCTCGACACGATCCGACGCGTTTACCGACTGCTGGCGTTGCGATACCACCCCGACAACAAGGAGACCGGCAATCAGGACGAATTCGAGGAGGTCTCTAAGGCTTATCGGACACTTACGGATCCGGAAAAGCGAGCCGGCTTCGATGTGAAGTACCAGGAGCACCGAAAGCTGCGGTGGAAGATCTTCGATCAAGACGAGGCCTTGACCTCGCGCGAAATCGAAAAGCGCCAGCGAGAGGGCATCCTGTCCATCATGTACGCGAAGCGTCTTCAAGAGAACAACAGCCCGGGTGTGACGATGCGCGAGATGGAGAGTCTTCTGAGCTGCGCTCGAGAGCATCTTGAGTTCTCGTTATGGTACTTGCGCGAACGAGGGCACATCCAAGCCGGCGACAGCGGGGTGTTTTGGATCACCGTTAGCGGCGTCGATTGGTGCAACAACCCCGATGCCGCGGGCCCGAGCGAAGGCGACGAGGGCAAGCCTCTCATGATCGAGTCGTCCGAGGGTGATTCAGCGAACACGCCCCCAAGCAGGGCCAACGGACGACAATCGGCGGCGAGCACGCCGGCCGGCAACACGCGCCCCCATTGAGTCCGGAAACCCGCGTAGCGCCGGCAGGCAGGCTCCGCCAACCAATCTTCACTTGAGACGAGCGAGCGGGAACAAGCCGAGGGCTTGTCTTGCCGGTTGACCGGGATAAACGCGAGTGTTTACCGCTGCCGGGGGCATGTTCCCGGCCGCGACCGGCCCCATGTCGCGCCCCTTTGCGACCCCGTTTCCCCCAACAACTCCGGGGAGGTTGAAATCGCTTTACGCGAGTGCTATCGTCTTGCTTCCGTCGGTCGTTGCCGGTTTTACGCAATGACCAGCCTCGGCCCGGCGGAATGTCGCGGTTTCCCGGCCATGGCCGTCCACGAAAACAGCGGCGCGGACAGGGGGAGGAGAAAGCATGAATTCGAAAGCTTTGACGACGGAGTTTATTGGAACGTTCGTCTTGATCTTCATTGGAGCGGGCGCGGGCGCGGTCAGCGGGAGCTTGGTCGCCGTGGCCTTCGCGCACGGACTGGTCGTATTGGCTCTTGCTTACGCCTACGGGCACATTTCGGGTACGCACATTAATCCCGCGGTGACGATCGGGTTGTTGGCGGGCCGCCAAATTGATGTCGGCACGGCGGCGGGATACATCATCGTCCAGCTGGCGGGCGGCGTCGCGGGCGCCGGGGCGTTGGCCTTCGTGTTGGGAGAGAAAGCGGGGGCGCTGGGAGCGACCGTTCCGGCCGAGGGCATCGGCACGGCACAGACATTTGTCCTCGAGCTGTTGTTGACGTTCTTGCTCGTGAACACCATCTACCACACGGCGGTCAGCGGCAAGGCTGGAAATATGGCCCCGGTTGCGATCGGTTTGACGCTGGTGTTCTGCATTTTGATGGGCGGGCCGCTGACCGGCGCGTCGCTGAACCCGGCGCGGTCACTGGGTCCGGCGCTCTTCGGTAATGCACCGACGGCGATGTCGAGCCTGTGGATTTATTTTGTGGCTTGTCCGCTGGGCGGCGTGTTGGCGGCGTTGGTGTATAGGTTTTTGAAAGATCCGGAGTAGGGTCGGCTGAACGGCTGGGTCCGCTTGGGTGGCCGCTTGCGGCCCGGCCCGTCACTTGCGCTCTGTTTGCTAAGGGCTAGGAGTCTTTCCCCGACCTTGTTGAGAAGGCTTCGATCCGCCATTGCGGAGCAAACCACCGCCAACCAGATGAACAACGACGAACGAGCACGCATCGACACTCTCACGTTTGACATCTTCGGGACGGTCCTCGACCTCAGCGGCGGCATCGTGCCGCTGGTCGAGCCTTTTTTGCGCGGCAGGCAAGCTCAAATCAGCGGCACTGACTTTTGGGCCTCCTGGCGCGCTCGCCAGCGCGTCGAGCAATACCAAGACACGATCGTGATGCTCGGGCACAGCGGCTACTTGGAAGTCGCCCGCCGAGCGCTCGTCTACACGCTTCGCCATCAAGTGATCGCCTTCAACGACGACGATGTACGCGATCTGATGACAGCTTTCGAGCGATTGCAGCCGTTTAATGATGCCGTGCGCGGTCTCAACCGCCTGGCCGAACGCTATCGACTCGTGGCGTTGTCGAACGGCAACGCTTGGTTGGTGGAGCAGCTGGTGGGAAACAACATCCCCGCACCCTTCAGCGCGGTTTTGTCGGTCGACGCGGTGGGACGTTTCAAGCCGCATCCTTCGGTGTATCGCTATGCGGCAAAGACGCTCGATCGGGCGCCGGGCCGCATCATGATGGTCGCCGCCCATGCCTTCGACATCATGGGGGCGCGAGCTTGCGGATTCCGCGGGGCCTATGTGAACCGCTACAAGCTTCCCTACGAAGACTCGCCGCTCCAGCCCGATTTGACGGTGAGTAATTTCGTCGAATTGGCGGACGAGTTATTGTGAATCGGCGGCGGGAAAGCCGGCCTTCCTCTACAGCTTGACCTCGTGCGGCAGAGGCTCGCCGCGCATGCCAGCCTTGAGATTGGCGACCGAGATCCGGGCCATTTCTTGGCGGGTTTCGACCGTGGCGCTGCCGAGGTGAGGAACGATGGTCAAGTTCTCCAACCTGAGCATCGGATGATCCCGCGGCAGCGGTTCGGGATCGGTTACATCGAAGGCCGCGCCGCCGATACGGCGATCACGAAGCGCCTGGTAAACGGCTTCGGTATCGACGATGGGGCCGCGGGCGATGTTGATCAGCAACGCCGTGGATTTCATGCGGGCTAAAGCCTCGGCATCGATGAGATGACGAGTTTCCTCGGTGAGAGGGCAGCACAGCATGACGAAATCGGAACGCGTCAGTAGTTCGTCGAGGGGAACGTAGGAGGCGTCGAAGCGGCGTTCGGCTTCTTCTCGCCGGCGACGGTTGTGATAGAGCACCGTCATGTCGAAGGCGCGGGCGCGACGGGCGACTTCACCGCCGATGGCGCCCATGCCGATGATGCCGAGAACGGCGTGATGGACTTCACGTCCCAACATGAAGCCGGGGTCATAGCGTTGAAACTCCGGCGAACGCGCGTAACGATCCCCTTCGACAACGCGGCGTGCCCCCGACAGCAACAGCGTCATGGCCATGTCGGCGGTCGCGCCGTCGAGAATGCCGGGCGTGTTCCCGACGGGAATCGAACGCGCCGCGGCATCAGCGACAATGATGTGGTCCACGCCGACCCCGTAGTTGCTAACAACTTTGACGCCCGGGACGCGGTCGAGCAAGGGGCCGTCGACGCGAAGGTGTCCGTAGGTGTAAATGCCGTCGACCGGATCGACGGTGCCGTCGACGGCGGTTTGCCACGGAAGCAAGTCGACCTCGTCGCCCAGAAAGCCCATCACGACCGAGTCGAGCGGGCCGTCGGCAATGACGGTGAAACGATCTGTTGTTTCAGGCATCGTTATGCTCAGGGTTCGCGGATCGAGTATTTTAGCAAAGTCGTCATCCCCGATCCGCGATCAGGCGTCCCGGCGGACTCGAATTCGGGAATGGATGAGGTCCGCCAAGCGCCGGGCGCGGTGAGCTTTTCGAACCCGGCGGGTTACAATGGGCCGTTTGTCCTCCCGCGGCCCGAGTCGGCTCTTTGCTCGGCCGCGACCATATCGCAACCATGTCGTCGTTTGATCCCGCCATCCTTCGCACTCAATTCCCCGCCCTGGCGCAACACGTCAAGGGCCGCCCCGCCGTTTTCCTCGACGCCCCGGGAGGCACGCAGGCGCCCCAACGCGTCATCAACGCGGTATCGGAATACCTGGCCTTTTCGAACGCCAACACCCACGGCGCGTTCGCGACCAGCATCAGGACGGAAAAGATGCTCCATGAGGCGCGCGAGGCCTGCGCGGATTTACTTGGCTGTGCCGCCGACGAAGTGGCTTTCGGGCCGAATATGACTTCGCTCACTTTCGCCGTCAGCCGCGCGATCGGGCGCGAGATCGAACCCGGCGACGAGATCATCGTCACCGACCTTGACCACGACGCCAACGTGGCGCCCTGGCGCGCCCTGGAAGAATGCGGCGCGACGGTGCGAACAGCGCCCATCCATCCGGACGATTGCACTCTCGATACCGAGGCCTTGCTGAATTTACTGAGTCCCAAGACGAAACTCGTGGCGATCGGGATGGCATCGAACTCGGTAGGATCGATCAACGATGTCGAGCGCATCACGAGCGCCGCGCACGATGTCGGCGCATGGGCTTATCTGGACGCCGTTCACTACGCGCCCCACGGTCCGATCGATGTTCGCGCGCTCGATTGCGATTTCCTGGCTTGCTCGGCCTACAAGTTTTTTGGGCCCCACGTCGGGTTGGTTTATGGCAAGAGGGAACACATGGAGCGCTTGCGTCCCTACAAAGTGCGCCCCGCGCCGGACGAAATCCCCGACTGCTGGGAGACGGGGACCCAAAACCACGAGGGTCTGGCGGGACTGATCGCGGCGGTGGATTATTTGGCGGACGTGGGTCGGCGCTTCGGGAACACCGCGTCCGATGACCGACCCGACGTTTCCGAGCGTCGTGGCCACGTGCTCGCGGCCATGGCGGCCGTTCAGCGTTACGAGCGCGGTTTGACGGAGCGACTCGTGAAAGGGCTGCTCTCGATCGGCGGATTGACGTTCCACGGAATAAGAGACCTCGAAAAGTTCGACCGGCGCGTACCGACCGTGTCGATCCGTATCGATGGTCGTCATCCGCGCGAGATCGCGGAATCACTCGGGGGTCGGGGCTTCTTTGTATGGGACGGCAACTACTACGCGCTGAACCTAAGCGAGCGGCTGGGGGTGGAGCCGACCGGCGGCATGGTGCGCATCGGGTTGGCGCACTACAACACGGCCGACGAGGTGGACCGCTTGTTGGAGGCTTTGGGGCAAGAGGCGGATTGAGAGACCCGCGCCCCTCTAGCGCACGACACCTTCGAGAGGGCTGCTCGCCGCGGCGTAAAGACGTTTCTCCATGCGGCCGGCTTCCCAGGCGAGCCGTCCCGCGTCAACGGCGTACTTCATCGCCAACGCCATCTTTTCGGCTTCTTGGGCGGCGGCGATAGCGGTGTTCATCAGCACGCCGTCCGCCCCCAACTCCATCGCGCGCGCCGCGTCGGAGGCGGTGCCGACGCCGGCGTCCACGATCAACGGCACCTCGGTGATCATTTCCCTGAGAATCTTCAAATTCGCTTCGTTTTGCACGCCCAGGCCCGAGCCGATCGGTGCCGCCAGCGGCATCACGGCGGCGGCGCCGGCGTCGATCAATTTGCGGGCGTTGACCAGATCGTCGTTAGTATAGGGCAGAACGATGAAGCCCTCTTTGACAAGCACTCGCGTCGCTTCGAGTAGGCCTTCGTTATCGGGAAAAAGCGTCCTCTCATCGCCGATAACCTCGAGCTTGACCCAATGAGAGAGACCGACTTCGCGGGCCAACCGCGCGGTGCGAATCGCCTCATCGGCGCTGTAGCAACCGGCGGTATTGGGCAGGATGAACATCTTGTCGCGGTCGATGTGATCGAGCAGCGATTCTTTCGAGCGGTCCGTGAGGTTGACACGCCGCACGGCGACCGTGACGAAGTCGGCGCCGCAGAGTTCGTGACAACGCTTCATCTCCTCGAAGCTGCGGTATTTTCCCGTGCCGACAATCAGGCGGGAACGGAATTCGCGGTCGGCGATCCGGAGGCTCATGGCTTCGATTGTAGTCGCTGCGGGGAGCGGGGGCAACGGCAGAAGCGGATGATGTCTGTCCGGGGGTACACTGACATGTTGGAGGGTCGGCCGGGAGCCGGCCGGGCGTGGAGGCAGTGAAGTTTTCATGGCGAAACAGGAAAAGCGTATTGACCACAAGCTTCAATGTGATTGCGGTGCAACTATTGAGATGACCGTGGTCATCCAATGGGAAGAAGGGGGCATGGGGGAAACCGAGAAATCGATCGAAGGCCGGGAGTTTTGGCAGCACATGCTGCACTGCATCGGCGAGTGAGCGGCCTTGGCTCGACCGACCGCGCGGTGGGGCGGGCCTCCAGCCCCCCCCCAACCTCGCGGTGTTCGAGGCGCCGCGCGACCCAACCCTTCGCCCCGAACAGTCTCTGGTCCTCTCATGAATCACCGCGTGAGGTTATCGTGGATCAGCCGCCTCCGGCACATCGGCCGGTTCCTATCGGTCGCCACGCGAGGCTGCCGGATGCGGCCGTGGGCAAGCCCCTACCTTCGCTGGCGGATCGAGACGTATTGGGGCTACCCGGCGGCGGAAATCGGGCCGGCGCGATTCTGGTCGTTTACTTGGGCGAGGAGACGAGAGCTGGGCCGCTTCCTCGACTGGGCCGCGACGATGGCCGCGGCGACCCAACCCTCACAGAAACGCCATCGTCTTGATTCCTGAAATCTCGAAGTTTCTGCGGCAGCGGACGTTACCGCAGCCGACACGGTCGTCCTTCAGCACCATGTAGGACTGCGCTTTTAGAAAACGCGCTCGGTCGCGCTCGTCGGCGCCCGGCGGAAGCTTGTTCTTCTTTTTTCTCACGACCCAACGAAGGGCGTATTCATTGACTTCGCGGCAATAGGGGCAATTGAGGCGAGCCGGGTTTTTTGCTTCCGATTCGGTGAAGAATTCTCGTTCCTGCACAGTCCCAGCATTATGCAACAAAACGAACCCGGCAAGGAACGGGCCGTGGAAAAAATTGAGCGGTCCTTGTGTTACGCTGAGATTTACGCGTGCCGGGGCTTACCCCGCCCGCTCTTGTCCGGCCGGTCCGAGACCGGTCGCCGACCCGCCCACCGGGGGCCTCGATTTGGCCGTTTCGCCGAGAGGGGCGCGGTCGGCTTCATCCCTTCGCGATCCACCATGACTCGTCCTTTTCGCGGCCAATCGCCGACCGTGCCGGACTCGGCGTTTATCGACCCAACCGCCGTCGTGATCGGCAAGGTCACACTGGGCGAGCACGTCGGCGTCTGGCCTAATACGACGATTCGCGGCGATGTCGCCGACATCACAATTGGCGACGAGTCGAACATCCAAGACAACTGCTGCCTGCATGTCGACCGCGGCGAGCCGCTTGTGGTGGGCCGCCGTTGCGTGGTCGGCCATTCGGTGACGCTGCACGCTTGCGAGATCGAGGACGGTTGCCTAATCGGCATGGGCGCGACGGTGCTGAGTCGATCGAAGATCGGCGCCGGGTCGATCATCGCCGCCGGAGCTCTGGTGGTCGAGGGTGCCGAGATTCCGCCGCGCAGCCTGGTCGCCGGCGTTCCCGGAAAAGTGCGCCGCCAAACGACCGACGAGGAGCTCGAGCGCATTCGCCGCGGCGCCGACGGCTACATGGAACTCGCCCGCGAACACAGGAAGAACGTGTAATGGCTGAACAATCCCGCTCCTTGGACTTTCTCGGTGACCTTCGCCGCACGCATCATTGCAACGAGCTGCGCCCGGCCGACGTGGGCTCGCGCGCCGTGCTGATGGGTTGGGTTCACCGCCGCCGCGACCTGGGCAGCCTGATCTTCATCCACCTGCGCGACCGCGAAGGCATCACGCAAGTCGTCTTCAACAAGGAACTCAGCGAAGAGGTCCACGCGCACGCCGAACTATTGCGCAGCGAGTTCGTCGTGGCCGTCGAGGGGCCGGTCGTGCGGCGCTCCGAAGACACGATTAACTCCGATCTTGAAACGGGCGAGGTGGAAATCCAGGCCGAGACCCTGCTGCTTCTCAACGTTTCGCGAACGCCGCCCTTCCCCATCGATGAAGACGCCGCGATCGGCGAGGACGTGCGGCTCAAATACCGCTATGTCGATATCCGCCGGCCCCGCATGCAGCGCAACTTGATATTGCGGCATCACGTCAATTTCGCGATTCGCGACTGCTTAAACGGCCAAGGTTTTCTGGAACTGGAAACGCCTTTCATGACGCGCTCGACGCCCGAAGGCGCGCGCGATTTTCTGGTCCCCTCGCGCATCAATTTGGGAACCTACTACGCCTTGCCGCAATCGCCGCAGCTTTTCAAGCAGCTATTGATGATCGGCGGCTATGACAAGTACTTCCAAATCGTGCGTTGTTTTCGCGACGAGGACTTGCGCGCCGACCGCCAACCCGAGTTCACGCAGATCGATTTGGAGATGTCATTCGCGCAGCCCGAGACCGTCTACGAGGTGATCGAGGAACTCGTCGTGCGTGTCTGTAAAGCCTCGGGCCACAAGATTCCCGAGACCCCGTTGTCGCGCATCTCCCACGCCGAGGCGATCGAGAAGTACGGCAGCGACAAGCCCGACCTGCGCTTGCCGGCCATGACGCGCGTCAACGACCTGTTTCCGCCCGAAGTGGCCGGCGACATGCCTCTCACGGCGATTCGAATTCCCAAAGTCGGGCAGACCACTCGGCGCGAGCGCGACGACCTAAAGGCTTTGGGCCCGGATCGTAACCTGAAAATCTTCGAGGACACGAAGCGGCTCGATCGCGACTTTCCCGAATCGATGGCGACCGTGCGCGAGCGAACCGGCTTCGAGGAAGGCGATTTGCTCTTTCTCGCTACTTCGGCGAAAACCCCCGACGGCCCCAAACCCGAGCAGCAAGTGTTGCAGGCGGCCGGCGATCTTCGCCTGGAAGTGGCCCGCCAATACGCCGACCGGCACAATCTTTTCGACCCCAAGGATTTGCGCTTTTTGTGGATCACCGAGTTCCCGATGTTCGAGTGGTCCAAGGACGAAAGTCGCTGGAATGCCGCGCACCATCCTTTCACTTCGCCGCTCGAGGAAGATCTTGACAAATTGGAAAGCGACCCGGGCGCCTGCCGCTCCAAGGCTTATGATTTGGTCTTGAACGGCATCGAACTCGGCTCGGGCTCGATTCGTATTCACCGCGGCGACGTGCAGTCGAAGGTTTTTTCCGCTCTCGGCTTCACCGAGTTGGAAGCCCGGCATCGCTTCGGGTTCTTCTTGGACGCCCTCGAATACGGCACCCCGCCCCATGGCGGCATCGCCCTCGGACTCGACCGGCTGATTATGTTGTTAGCCGGGGAATCGACTATTCGCGACGTGATCCCGTTCCCCAAGACCGCCAAGGGGACTGATCTGATGTGCGAAGCGCCGAACACGGTGCCGACGCATCAGCTCGCCGAGTTGGGTGTGCAACTCACACCTCAGGCGCAACAGGCGCTGCGGGCGAAGTCGTAACGGCGGCTCCGACAGCGTTCTCCGGCCTACCGCCCCCGGCGCGGGCCGAGCCTCACTTCGCGCAGTTGGGATCATCGCAGTGCAGCACTTTCAGCTCCCCATTTGGCGGGCCCCAGTAACTAATGACCGGGTTGCCGCCGCCTTCGAGCGCCAGCGAGGTGTACTGGCCGACGTCGCCGCCGCTATCGGGGGAGTTGGCGACCTGTTTCCCTCGACAGTTCGCCCGCGTACAATGCAATACCTTGAGATCATCATGGGTGTAGTCATAGTAGCTGACGACCGGGAATCCCAGACTGTCGAGCACGGGAAATGTCCACTTCGCGCCACCGAAATATATTGATTCGAATTTATTCGGTCGGCGCTCGGTACAGTCCCCAATTTTTTACAGCCCCTAACCGAGCGCTACGCGATGAAGCCGATTGAAAATGAGGCCGGCGGTGGACCCGACGGGAAATGGGGCACAGTCCACTTCGCGCCACCGAAATATATTGATTCAATGGAATTTATTCGGTCGGCGCTCGGTACAGTCCCCAATTTTTTACAGCCCCTAACCGAGCGCTACGCGATGAAGCCGATTGAAAATGAGGCCGGCGGTGGACCCGATGCATCCCCCCGGGAGGCCGGCCGTCTTCACAACATTTACCAGGCACCAGATACACTGGCGCCACGGCATCGCCCCAGGCCTTCTCCCGACCCATCCGCCTCTGCTACACTTCCCCAAGGCGTAGTCCGTGTCTTGCGGCCTGCGATTGGGAGGACCTATATGAGTTCAATGACGCGCAGAAGCGCTCTGATGGGGATGGCGGCTGTAGGTGCCGGCGTCTCGCGAGCCGCAACGCCCGCCGTGGGCGACATGGCCCCGGACTTCACGCTCGCCACCACCGCCGGCGGCAACGCGAGCTTGTCTGACTATCGCGGCAAGAAGAATGTCGTCTTGGCCTTTTTCCCGAAGGCTTTCACCGGTGGTTGAACGCGTGAAATGAAGGCGTACCAGGCTGGTATCGCCAAATTCACCGGCAGCGATTCGGTTGTGTTCGGTGTCAGCACCGACGACATCGAAACCAATAAGAAATTCGCCGAGTCTCTCGATTTGGAATTCGCCCTGTTAAGCGATCCCAAGGGCGAAGCTTCGAAGGCTTTCGGTATCTACAACGCCGAAAACAACATGTCCAATCGCACGACTTTCGTTGTCGACAAGCAAGGCAAGGTCGCCCATATCGAGTCGGGCGGCGGCGCGATCGACATCGCGGGCGCCGCGAATGCTTGCAGCCGGTTAGCGAAATAGCCTTTCGACGCCTACGAAGCTAAAACTGATGTTGGAACCGGCGGGCGGAGTGACCTCCGCCCGCCGCGCACCTATGGTTCCAGCCGCCTATGCGCGGCACGAACGTCTTTCCGTAAAGTGCTCACTCGACTTCGACAACGTGTCCGATGGGCGCGCATTCCGTCCACCTTCATCCTTGTGGCGGCGATTTGCGGCCTCGTGGGTTTCGCGCAATCCTCCGAATCCCCGAAGCCCGGAGCCGCTCGTGTCAACCCGGTTGATGGGCAAACTTACGTATGGATCCCCGCCGGCGCCTTCCGAATGGGATGCCTTGCCAACGACTACGATTGCGACGACGACGAGCTGCCGCGTCACGAAGTTCGTTTAACACACGGTTTTTGGATCGGCCACGCCGAGGCTTCCGTCGCCGCTTACGCCTTGTTCGCCGCAGCCGAGGAGGCCGCCATGCCCGCGCCGCCGCCCTTCAACCAAGACTGGCGAAAAAGGGACCACCCCATCGTGCGCATGAAATGGTCCGAAGCCGACGCCTACTGCCGCTGGGCCGGGGGACGCCTGCCGACCGAAGCGGAGTGGGAATACGCCGCCCGCGGCGGCCAAGCCGATCTGAAATTTCCGTGGGGAAACCGCCTCACCCACGAAGAGGCAAACTACCGCGGCACCGGGTGGCAGGACGCCTGGGACTATACTTCGCCGAGACGCAGCTTTCGACCGAACCGCTGGGGCCTGTACGATATGGCGGGCGGCGTTTGGGAATGGCTCGCCGACTGGTATGCCGGAGACTATTACGAGTTTTCCCCGCCGCAAGACCCGCCCGGACCCGGCCAAGGCTTCGAGCGAGTTGTGCGCGGTGGATCATGGTTTACGACGTCACGCGTGTTGCGCGGCTCCGACCGTTTCAAAGTCACGCCGCATTCCTACAGCCATGACATCGGTTTCCGCTGTGTTTGCGAGACGCTGCCCGAGCCGTCGGCCGAGAACCCTTGAGAACGAACGATCATGCCGAACCCGCGTATTTCCATTCCCGACGACGCCCCTCCCGTAATGGGCCCGAGCGATGCGTATCAGGGGCTCGATCAGAGCGCTGACGTTGCCTACCACGACTCGCTGCCCGGCTCGGAAGCGGAACTCATCGAAAGAATTCTCGGTTTCGACGCCGTGATCAATATTCGCTCTTCGGTGGACTTCACCGACGCTGTGTTCGCCGCCTGCCCCGATCTGCGCATTGTTTCGTTGTGGGGCACGGGCACGGATCACGTCGACGCGGAAGCCGCCGTTCGTCATGGCGTGACGGTCACCAACACGCCCGGCGTCTCGGCCGCGGCGATGGCCGAGCACACCCTGACGCTGATGCTCTCCGCGGCTCGGCGCATTCCCGAAGTGGACGCCGAAACCAAAGCCGGCGGTTGGCCTCGCGCCTTCGTCACGCAACTGCACGGCAAGACGCTGGGAATCATCGGCCTTGGCGCCATCGGCCGGCAAACAGCCCGCATAGCCCGGGGCATCGGCATGAAGGTGGTCGCCTGGACCATGCACCCCAACCCGGACCTCGCCCACGAACTCGGTGTTGAGTTGATCGAGCTCGACGAACTCTACCGTCTCAGTGACGTCGTCAGCCTTCACCTACGTCAGTCACCCGACACGATCGGGTTCATCGGCTCGCGGGAGTTCGCCTCGATGAAGCCCACCGCGATTTTCATCAACACCGCGCGCGGGCCGATCGTCGATGAGACGGCTCTGCTCAAGGCGCTTGAAGAGAAGCGTATCGCGGCCGCCGGGCTCGACGTCTTCGATGCCGAACCCCTCCCTCGGGGGCACCCTCTGACCAAGCTGTCGAATGCCGTATTGACGCCACACTCGGGCGGAGCCACGCGCGAAGCCCTGGAAGCCGGCCTCAAGCTGTCGATCGACAACGTCTTCGATTTCTTCGAAGGCCGGCCCTCGAATGTTGTCGCCGCCCCAAAAGAATAAAGGGCCCGATCCGGCGAACGCGCCCCCCTATTCCCGCGCCGGCAGCGGCGGATCATCCGGCGCGTTCACCTTCGGCAGCCACTTCGCCAACTTCATCTTGATCGCGTTGTAGGCGGCATCCCCCGCCAGATTCTTCCACTCCAACGGATCCGAGGCGTGATCGTAAAGTTCCTCCGACCCGTCCTCATAGCGAATATAGCGATGGCGTTCCGACCGCACCGCGTGATTATTCCGCCGTTGGGTCGTTACGACGGCATAAGGCCAGTCCGCCTCGGGATTTGCCAACAACGGCGTCAGGCTTCGTCCCTCGACGTGTTTTGGAATCGGCAAACCCGCCAACTCGGCCAGCGTGGGGTAAATGTCGAGCAACGAAACCGGCCGCTCGCTGCGTCCACCGGCCTTGGCTACTCCCGGACCCGCGAAGATCAGCGGCACTCGCGTCGTCTGCTCCCACAGCGCGAACTTCTCCCAATGCTCCTTCACGCCCAAGTGATAGCCGTGGTCCGACCAAAGAACAATCACCGTGCGGTCCGCGCGCCCGCTCTTCTCCAGCGCGTCCAGCAGCCGCCCCACCATGGCATCCGCGAACGCCACGCTCGCCAAATACCCCTGGACAGCCTTCTTCCACTGCCCGTTCTCGGCGACCCACTTGTGCCAATGTCGGAACAAGCCCCTTTGCCCCGCCGGCGGCACATCAGCCAGGTCATTCGAGAGAACGCGAGGCAACTGGACCGTTGCCAATGGATGTTGCGCGAAATATTTTTCGGGAACATACCACGGAATATGCGGCCGATAGATTCCCACCGCGAGGAATAAGGGTTTTTCGTGTGTTTTGGCCAGTTGTCGCTCGGCCCAACCGACGACTTGCCCGTCGCCCATGGCCGAATCTTCCGCGACAATCGGAGCCCAGTCGAAGACGCCCGCGTACATCGCGGGGTGAGAATTGACCGGTCGATCACGCGGCGTGATTTCATCGGGAAGCTGCCGCCGTCGCGAGGGGTAATAGTCGTCCCACGCCTCCGGTTGCGGGAAGCCTTCGAAGCCCCAGGGATAAATCGTGTGGGCGTGGTAGATCTTGCCGCCGCCAATCACGCGATAGCCCGCGGCACGAAACGTTTGAGGGATCGTCGCCAAGCCCCGCAGTTTCCTCGATTGCCGCCAATCCTGCGGGTTGTTGTAAACCCCCGACGTCGACGGTCGCACGCCGGTCATCAACGACGCTCGCGAGGGATTGCAAGCCGGCGCCGAGGCGTGGGCGTTCGTGAACAACACGCCGCGCCGGGCCAGTCGATCGATATTCGGCGTCCTCGCTTGCGGATGACCGCCCAACACGCCGACCCAGTCGTTGAGGTCATCCACCGCGATGAAAAGCACATCCGGCGGCTGCTCGGCGGCGACTACTGAGATCGCCAGTGCGAGGATCGCCAGGCGGCCCAAATTCCGCGACAAGATCGAAACGTTCATGGCTGTTGCAAGGTGTCCCCAAGCTCCGAGACCGATCAGAGGGTATCCATGATTTCGCGCGCGCCCTCGGCAAGAAGCTGCGCGGCGATTGTTCGTCCCAACTCTTCGGCATGGTCCGGATCGCCGGTCTTACGAGCGCTCACGACACGCCCCCCATCGGATGAAACGACCACCGCCGATAATTCCAACACGCCGTCTCTCACCACCGCATGCGCACCCAGCGGCACTCGGCAGCCGCCTCCAAGAGCATCGAGCAAAGCACGTTCGGCCGCGACGGCGGTGGCGGTGTTCTCGTCGTGCAGCGGCGCCAACAAGCCGCGCACCGCCTCATCGTCGGAACGCGTCTCGATCCCCAGCGCCCCTTGCCCCACTGCCGGCACCATCACCTCGGGCTCCAGGATCTCCGCGATACGATCTTGCCAACCCAGTCGATGAAGCCCGGCCGAAGCCAGCAGTATCGCGTCGTATTGCCCTTCGTCCAATTTCCGCAGACGGGTGTCGACGTTGCCGCGAATATCCAGCACCTCGACATCGGGTCGCCGGTGGCGCAGTTGCGCGGCACGCCGCGGCGAACTCGTGCCGACCTTGGCGCCCGCGGGGATTTCGTCGAGGCGTCGGCCGACCAGCGCGTCGCGGGGATCGGCGCGCTTGGGAACAACAGCGACGGCGAGGCGCGGGTCAATTTTCGTCGGCAGGTCTTTGAGACTGTGGACGGCGACATCGATCCGGCCGTCGAGTAAGGCTTCCTCGATCTCCTTGGTGAAAACGCCCTTCAATCCGCTTTCGGCGCCGACCTTGGCCAGGGCTGTGTCGGTAATCTTGTCGCCGGTCGTCTTGATCACTTCGATCGACGTTTCGACGCCAAACCCGTTGATTTGGCTCTCGATCCAATGTGCCTGCCAGAGCGCCAATTTCGAGCCGCGCGTGCCGATCGTGATGGACTTCATGAGCGTTGGCAATGGAGGCGGGGCGGGGATGTATCGTTTCCGGATCGCCGGCTCGTTACCTCTTCAAATTGAAGGCACGTTTGACGAACTCCACGAAATGGAGTCCGTCCGGATCCCCGGCCATCTTCTTCATTTGCGTAATCGGAGGATGCGCGATCTTGTTGACCAGGCCCCGTGTCATGGCCTCGATGGCCTGCTCTTGCTGGGGCGTCAAATCGCCCAGTTTCGAGCGGTAGCGGTCAATCTCGGCTTTGCGCAGATCATCAAGCTCGGCCTGCAGCGACACAATGGTGGGCGCTACTTCGTTCGTCTTGAGCCGATGCATCATCTTTTCGACTTCTTCGCTGACGATGTGTTCGGCAAAGTCGGCTTGGCGGCGGCGTTCTCGCAGGTTGGCGTCGGCAACCTGCTGCAAATCGTCGATGTCGTAGACGAACATGTTGTCGATCGAGTTGATCGCGGGATCAATATCGCGCGGCACGGCGATGTCGATCAGGAAGATCGGCCGGTTCTTGCGCGCCGCGATCACGCCTTGCGCGGTCTTTTTCGTGAGGATGAAGTTTGACGCCCCGGTGGAGGAGATCACGATATCGACCTGCTGCAAGATTTCCAACAGTCGATCGAAAGCCACCGCCTCGCCGTCGAAATTTCGCGCCATCTCGACCGCGCGCTCGTAGGTGCGGTTGGTGACATAGATGCGGTCGGCGCCCGAATTTTTCAAATGCTTGGCGCTCAACTCCGACATCTTGCCCGCGCCGATCAGCAAAATCGAGCGCCCGCCGAGGTCGCCGAAGATCTTGCGCGCCAACTCGACCGCCACATAGCTGATCGAAACCGCCAATTGCCCGATCCCGGTCTCATTGCGGACTCGCCGTGCCACGCGAAAGGCGTTGTTGACGATGACGTCAAGCTGCCCTCGCATCGCCCCGGCCTGCTTGGCGGCGGCGTAGGCTTCCTTGACTTGTCCCAGGATTTGCGGTTCGCCGATGACCATCGAGTCAAGGCTTGAGGCCACCCGGAACAAGTGCCGCACCGCGTCGCGGTCCATGTAGCGATAGAAAAACGGCGCCGCGTCGGCGACGGGAACGTTCGGCTTTTCGGCGAGATAGGCGTGGATCTGATCGGCCGGATCATACCCCGAGTCGCCGCGAACCAGGAACTCCACGCGGTTGCAGGTGGAGACGATCATGGCCTCGGAAATGCCCGGCCGTTCGGCCAACTCCGACGCCATATCGCCCCGGACGTGTTCGTCAAACGCCAGCCGTTCGCGCACTTCGATTGGCGCGGTTTTGTGGCTCAATCCCAGTAGAAGAACACTCATGGGGGTCAGGGCTTCATGAAAGAATGCACACCGCTGTTGACGATCCAAGTCAACGCCGCCGAACAAAAACCAAGGATCGAGAAATAGGCCGCCTTGCGGCCCCTCCAACCAATCGCCAAGCGGCCGAAAACCATCCCGAAGTAGATCGCCCACGTCAGAAACGCCAGCGCGATCGTGGGGTCAACGATCCAATTCGCACCCCATTCGACAAAGGCCCAAAAGCTGCCCGCGATCAACCCCAGCGTACAGAGAACAAAACCCGCCGCCAACGAACGGTACGAGATGTCGTCGAGAGCGCCGAGCGGCGGCAGCCGATAGTAGAAAGCCCGCGGACTTTTCGATTTCAACTCGTTCTCTTGGATGATGTACATCACCCCCGCGATGAAGGTCAAAAACAGCGCCGCGAATCCGAGCAGGAATAGAACGACGTGCAGCGACAGCCACCAGCGGCCCAGTGAGCGGCCCGCGAAAGCCTCGACCGGCGTCCCCAGGCTTGCGACCAGCGTCAGTAAAAAGACCGTGGGGAAAACAAACACGGCCAAACTGTCGTATTTGTAGCGCCAATAGACGAGCAGGAAGATGCACGTGATCAGGAACCCGATCAGCGAGGCCATCTGATGCAGGGTCGAGACGGGAATCCTTCCCATCGCCATCCCTTGATCGACGATCGAGACCAAATGGAACACCGCGCCCAGCGAAATCGACGCCAACGCCGTCTTGAACATCTTCTGCCGCCGCCTGACGACGGTGACCAGCGCGTGCCATAAGCCCAATGAATAGAGCAACAAAGTGACCCGCAGCCAAAAGATGCTGGAAAGCTCCATTAACCGTCATTATACCGTCGCGGCCCGGGGGAAACCCTAGCCGCCGGTTGGATCAACTCCATCGTCCGGACGCTAGGCGATCGGATTGTCCTGGCACCTGATGGCCTTGAGTAAACGCTTCTCGTCGCGGCTCGCGAGAACCGCTGTAGCGCCACGCCTCTTAGTGCGATTCCGTCCGGCTTGCCGAGCGGGACTTCAGAAGCCGCCGAAACTCAAATCGTCACGATAGCGGCTGACCCTGTACTTTACCCGTGCCGTCAGCGGACCTAGCTTGCCTACAAATTCGCTCCACTTCTCTTCACTCATGGAACTTCTCAGTTTGCTGGGAGCATCCAGGTCCGCGAACTTGTCTGGGAACGTAACCGTGATCCATGTTCGGGGTGAACCTCCCAAGTGGCCTCGCGACACAAAAAAAGGAGCGACTCCCGCGTTCTTGTATGCCGGCAGGATTTCGTTCTTGATCAAGTCGCCGTACGCCGCTACCTTGCCCGGCACGACCTCGACAATGCGGACCTGCGCCAAATTCGGTTTCCAGCCCTCCGGGGCTGCAATGGATAGGTCGGGATGGCGCCGCCTTGTCTGGATCCGGCGATTCTGAACACACTTCGTTATCCTGGCGACCCAGCGAGCAAATTCGGCTTCTCCCATGGCGTTGACTCCGATCGCCCTGTCGTCCAGGTCGGCGTATTTTGAAAAACGAGTCAGGATGTGATGCGTGCTCGTGTTGCCGAAAACTTCTTGCCAAATGGAACGCCTCGTCAGTTCACCCTTTTTTTCCACCGCGGCGTTGAATTGCTTTTGAAGCTCCTCAAATTCACGGATCATGTCGCTTTTGACCCGCACTTCGACGGCCTGCGTGTACTGCGCGCTAAGCGTCGAAGCCGCGCCAATAACAACTACACAGACTGCCCGCCATACACCTCCGCCACATGCAAGCTGCTTCAATCGGTTCATGGTAACCTCCCTTTCTGTGTTAGTTTTCGTCTTATTGAGCGGACTCTCGAAATGGAGGCCGCCCCGGTCATCATACGCCGCATACACCGGGACTACAACAATCGCGGACTCGGAATGGCTGTTGGAGCGTAGTTGATTTGTCGCAAGGGGATCACATAGATCTCGAAAAAGACGGCCTACACCTCCGCCACATGCAAGCTGCTTCAATCGGTTCATGGTAACCTCCCTTTCTGTGTTAGTTTTCGTCTTATTGAGCGGACTCTCGAAATGGAGGCCGCCCCGGTCATCATACGCCGCATACACCGGGACTACAACAATCGCGGACTCGGAATGGCTGTTGGAGCGTAGTTGATTTGTCGTCAAGGGGATCACATAGATCTCGAAAAAGACAGACCGGGAAATCATACGCAAGCGACGAACGCAATTTCGTGCCTAAACTCGATACGATGTGGGGAACATGACCGCCGAAGAAAACCTCGCCCGCCTCGGAATCGCCTTGCCCGAAGCCCCCGCCGCCGTCGCCAACTACGTCCCATGGGTTCGCACGGGCAATCTCGTCGTCACCTCCGGCCAGCTTCCCTGGGAAGGATCGGTCATGAAATATACCGGCCGCCTCGGCGACGAGCTGACGACCGAGCAAGGGTATCAAGCCGCTCGTTTGACGACCATCAACGGGTTGGCGCAGATTCGCGCGGCCGTCGGTGATCTGGAGAAAGTTGTTCGGATCGTCCGCTTGGAGGGGAATGTTTTCTCGGCGACCGATTTCACCGAGCAACCGCAAGTCCTCAACGGTGCATCCGACTTACTGATGGAAGTCTTCGAAGAGCGAGGTCGCCACACCCGCACCGCCCTCGGCATCTCCGAGATGCCCCTACGAGCCGCCGTCCAACTCAGCTTTTGGGCCGAGGTCCGCGATTAGCCCGGGCTGGAGCCGGAACGGCGAAACCCTGGGTAGAATCCCCCACCGGCGTGAGCCCTGCAAGGGCGGCGGGAAACTCCCGCCTCGCTCTTCGGGACGTCTCATTCCAACCCCGCCGGACGCGGCCTTTGAGCTCTTCGATGTTGGTCATGGGAATGCCTGCCCGGACGCAAACTCGTTATTGACAATGCGTGTTGAATTTCATCACGGAAGCCTTCCGGACCAAAGCGTACGGGGAGTCATGAGGGGATTTCGTCGAGAAGTCGCGCCAACACCTTGCGGGAATCGAAATACTCGACGGCGATGTCCCGCGCCGCGCGGCAGTGAGCGGAGTAATTTCCGTCAATCTCCTTGACGCCCGCCGCCGCTTCCTCGGGATCTCGGAATGCAACGAGCCCAAGCCCCGAGGGCAGAAACTCGGAAAACCCCGTGTCTTGCACAAGCACCGGACGTCCGCTCGCCAGGTAGGCCGCGCCGCGTTCACTGAACCAACCGCTTTGGGTGATCACATAGGCGTGTTTCGCCACGCTGAACTCGGCCTTCGAGCCTCGAATGTAGTCGCGATACGCATCCAAGTCACGACTGGTCCGTTGGGGTGATGACAGCACCCATCCCGCCTCCGCGAGAGCGTCTCGCGTCTTTTTGGGTACTCGACGCACGGCCATCGCAAAGCCGCCCGCCGACTTTCGCGGCAGATCCAAATAAGGCCCGAAAGCGTGCGACTTGACCCCGTATTCGATCCCGCCGTACTCGCGTGCCGGATAGCTGTCCCAAGACATCACCGTCGTAAACATGCCCTTCGATTCGGAGGGCGGGTCTGTCGTCGGGGACGAAGACCAGGCATCGAGGAATATTGGCTGGCGGGTCGGGCGCCAAGCAAGCCCGTCATCGGGAATCGTGCAGCTCGGTTTCCCGATGCGCTCACCGAACGAGAAGAACGAGTTGTGGCGCAAGGCCGTTTGTTTCGCCGCCGGGGTCGTCAAGTGCAGTATCTGCGTGAACGCCGGATCCGTGTCGACAAAGACGCGGACCGGAATACGGTCGAACCAGGGTCTCATCGGACTCACCCACGCGGCGACATTCAACAACAGGTCCGCGGTCGCGAGAACTTCCGGTATTTTCGAGGCGGCGGGCCCCAGCCAGCGCGTAGTGTGGGCGTCGTGGTAAGCCCAACAGTCCGGCCGCCCGATGCGCTTGAAGCTCGCGTCGGCGAACTCGAGGCCCTCCGCCGGGTCCGTGTCGATCGTCTCCGTCCAAGGGTGGAAACAGAAGGGTCGGTCGTCGCTGTCTTCCACGTAATAGACGTCGTGGCCTAAGTCCGCCAGGCCCATCACGTATTGCAGATAGTGCCAAGCCATCCCTCCCAGGGGCTCGCGGATGATCCAACCGATAACGACGATCCGCAAAGGCTTCTCCCGTGAAAGGGACGTCCGGCGCGCTGCTATACCGGTCCGAAAAGAGCCCACATGATACACTATTCACGCTTTGGCGGCGATATCCGCCGTTCCGGTCGTTCCGGTGGACTCGTTCATGATTTCTTCGTCCCGACCAGCGTGCGTCGGCCCATATGACGCCCGGCAACCAGGCCCGGTCTTTCACCGGCACGGATAGGAGAGCGGCGCGGGTTATCGACGCAGGGGAAAAAGCGTGAAGCTATTCGGCCTCATGATGGTCCGCGACGAGGCGGACATTATCCAGCCCAACATCCTGTACCATCTTGCCGCGGGCGTGGATTGTCTTCTTGTCGTCGACAACGGCTCGACCGATGGAACCGATCGCATCCTTGACCGGTTGAGCCGACGTCTCCCCGTTATCTGGACCCGTCACGAAGGGCCCTATTACCAATGGGACATCACCACCCAGCTTGCCCGGGAGGCGTACCTGCGGGGGGCCGACTGGGTCGTCGCGATTGATGCCGATGAGTTTTGGTGGAGCCCGGTCAATGACTTGAAAGCCGTTCCGGCGACTACGTCGGCGGATGCCCTTCAAGTGACCTTGTTGAATTTCATTCAACACCGCGAGCGGGTGGCCAACTCCCCCGAAAACCTACTAGCCATGACCAGGCGGAGCCCTCATCCCGTGGGACCCATCGATGTAATGCGCCGTCGCGTCGAGGCGCGGCAAAACGCCTACGTGGAGATGGAGCACCCCGCGAAGTGGATGGCGCGGGCGTCGCCTCAACTCGAGATCGGCTTGGGAAATCATTCCCTCAACGGAGTCCGAGGACAGCTGCTGCATACCGACGAGATTGTCTGCCTTCATGCCCCCTTACGGTCGAAGCAGGCTCTCCAAAACCTGGCCGACGCCGGGCGGCGAGCCTCCGAAGCCGGAATTCGCCTGATCTGGCAGTGGTTTCGTTGGCATCGGCTTGCCGCGCGGGGCGAATTGGATCAAGAGTGGGCGGCCAACAGCTACGACGAGAAGGGCCTCGATGTCTTTGGAAAAACTCACCCCCTGACGGTCGATCCACGATTGCGAGATGCCGTCTCCCCCTGGCTCCGCGGCGACATCCCGGAAATGACCCCACGCCCGGCCGTCTCCGCGTGGCCGCTGACAATCACCGAACCCAAGATACCGCCGCGCCACGAAGTCGACGCCGATATTCCGGAGCGGATCGAAGCGTTGACGATTGAAGTCCCACCCGCCGCCTTCGCAAACATCGAGCCGGTCCTGAGCGCTCAGTTGGTTGACAAGCAGCGGTCCGTGATCGTGCAGGCCGGAGGAGACTCGGTGGATTGGATGCTGTTGCTGGGAGGGCTCGCGCGCCGATCCGACACCGGCTCAACGGTTACGGTGATCGACCTGACGGGAAAGCCCGATGGAGCCGCGCTCGAAACCACCGAGAAGACAACACGGCGGGCGCGTAGAGTCGAGCAAGCCGGTTTGGGGAAGACGGTTGAAATCTTGGGCTACCACACCCAGTTTCCCTACTCGTTCCACCCCATCTCGTTTCCGTCCTATTGGGACCGCCCGATCGATTTTCTCCTCGTGGAAAGCCGAGCGGCATACCTCGAAATCGAGGAAGGCTTCACCGATTTTGAGTTTTGGGTCGCGACGGAAGGCTACCTTGCCTTCACGGATTCGGAGGGCCTGCTTGCGCCCGCTCGGGCGATGGCGGATCGACTGATTACGTCGAATCGTTACCGCGAGGTGTCGCGCCACCCCGACTTGATTTTGCTGCAAAAGCTGTGAGATCGTCCTATCAAGACGGTCGGCCTTCCCCCTACACCGCGTCTGAAATCGAGCTAAACCGAAAGCTCTTTACTCGCAGAGCCGGCAACAACATGCGGTAGGACAAAGGCCCCGACCAGCCCGCCGTCGGTTGCGTCTGCCCCAGCGCGTCGATTTCGCCGAGCAGCCGATACGGACTCTCATTAAAGCGAAAGTTCTTCAGCGGCCGCGTCACCTTGCCGTCCTCGATCCAAAACAACCCGTCCCGCGTCAAACCCGTAAACAACGCTTGCCGCGGATCGACCGAGCGGATATACCAAAACCGCGTCACCAGCACCCCCCGCTCGGTCGAAGCGATCAACTTTCCAAGCGACGTATCGGAACCTTGCATGACCAGATTCGGCAGCGGCGGCCCCGGCGTCTTCTTTTGCTTTTTCGCCCAAAAACGCGAATAGAGCAGATTCTTCAATACCCCTTCCCGTACCAAATCCGCCTTGCGCGCCGGTAGGCCGTTCGACCCGAACGGCGCGCCCGGAATGACCGCATTTCCCGGATCGGTATACATATTCACTCGTGGATCGAAAATCTTCTCGCCCAGCCGAGTCTTGCCTCCCGGCGCCGAGAACACGCTCCGTCCCTCATCCGCCAAGCGCGCGTCGAGAATTCTGGGCATCATGCGGCCAATCAAATCGCCGACCGCTTGGGGTTCGAGAATAGCCGGATACTCGCCCGGCTTCATTTCCTGGCCGTCGCGCGAGTCAACCGCCTTTTTCGACGCTGTCGCGACGGTCTCCTTGAAATCGATGCTCGCGACACGGTGAGAACTGGTCTTCGTGTACCCCGAACCGGTGTCATCGGGAGTTCTCGCCGTCACCGAAAACGTCGCGTCCGTGCCCCGATGGTAGGCAAACAGCCCGGCCGAGTTGGCGACCGCATACTCGTCAGCGCTGTTTTCGAAAAAGCCCGCCGCGATGACCTTGCGTTGTTTGGCTTCCCCAATCGCGTCGGCCACCGACTTCGCCCGCCTCTTGGCCGCCAGTTCCCCGGTCTCGGCATCGAAAGCGTTCACCTCCAAATATTCCTGGGGACCGAGCAGCGGCATGTATTCGCGCTCTTCGGGCGAGATGGCGGCCAACTCCTCGGCTTGCGCGATCAGAGCCCGCAACTCAGAGCGCGCATTGGCCGGGTTCCCCAGATCGACGCTGCCCTCGACCGTCGCCTTGCGCCGGCCCTTCCATGCCGTCACCGCCGCCTCGCCCACACGCGTCAACCCGCTCGTCGTCGGCGCGTTGCGGGCGAATCGCAGAAAGCCGTGCCGCCGATCACTCAGCGTAATCTCGACCTCGGGGACTTCGGCGGCCTTGAGCGCGCTCTTGGTTAGCTCCCGCGCCTGGTCACCGGTCATGCCTTGCCTCCGGTATTGATCACGTTGATCCCGCGGAAGCGGCTGGGCGTACAGCCGTGGCTGACGGCGTTGATCTGTCCCGGCTCGCCCTTGCCGTCGCGGAACGCTCCGCCCAGCAGATATTCCCTGCGGCCGGCGACGCCGTCGCAAGAGTTCCAGAATTCCGGCGTGCGTGCCTGATAGGCCACATCGCGCAGCAACCTCGTCTTCTTGCCGTTCTTGATCTCCCAGAACAATTGCCCGCCGAACTGGAAGTTGTAGCGTTGTTGATCGATCGAATAGCTGCCCCGGCCCAGGATCAAAATACCTTTCTTGATGTCGGCGATCAGCTCTTCCTCGGTGAGCTTGCTGTCGCCCGGATCAAGCGAAACGTTCGGCATTCGCTGGAAGACCACGCTCGACCAACTATCGGCGTGCGCGCAAGCATGCGCCTTGACCCCCTCGACCAAGCCCTCTTGCTCGCGCGTCGTCTGGTAGTCGACGAAGATTCCGTCGCGGATCAAATGCCAACGCTCGGCCGGCGCCCCGTCGTCGTCGTAGGCAACCGTGGCCAGCCCGGTCGGCTGAGTGCGGTCGGCGACCATGTTGACCCACTTCGAGCCATAGCGAAATTTCCCGAGCTTATCGGGTGTGAGGAAACTCGTCCCGGCATAGTTGGCCTCGTAGCCCAATGCGCGGTCCAGCTCGGTCGGGTGCCCGCAGCTTTCGTGAATCGTCAGCCACAGGTTCGTCGGGTCGAGCAGCAGGTCATACTCGCCCGGCTCGACCGACGGCGCCTTCAGCTTGCCCACCGCTTCTTCGCCGGCCTGCTCGGCCTCTTCGATGAACGGATGCTCCTCGATCGCCTCCCATCCGCGCTGGGTCGGTTGCATAAGAGAGTTACGCGACTGCGAATCCCCCTTCGCCCGATCGACCGCCGTCACCCGGAACGTCCCATACGAGCGAACAATGTCCTGTTGAATCCGCGACCCCAGGCTCGACGCGAAATAGCGGTCTTCCCGCACCGCCCGCGCATAGCTCGAAACGAAGCTGACGCCCTTTACGCTCAGCGCCGCTTCGTTGACCTTGAGCAATAAGTCGACCTTCCGTTCAATCGGAATCGTGAAGGGATCAACCTTGTACGCCGACTTCCACGTCCCCGTATGGGCCTTGAGCGGCGCGAGCCGCACCGGCCGGGTCTGAATCGCCGCATTCGCCTCGGCGATTTCCACGGCGTTCGCCACCACCTCGGCCAACGCCTCTTCGCGGAAATCGCTGCTTGCCGAAAAGCCCCAAGCGCCCTTCTTCAGCACGCGCACGCCATAGCCGTAGCTTGAACTGGAAATGACGTTGCGCACCTGGCGCTCGCGCGTGAAAAGGCCCTGATCGTCGTAGCGGCTGATGCGAATATCGGCATACTCCGTCCCGGCTTTCTTGGCGAGGCCGAGGGCTTGATCAGCCAATTTGTCACGGTCGCTTTTCTCGGCCGCCGTCAGACGCGCGACCGGCACCGCCGCCGCGGCGGCAAGGAAGTCTCGGCGGGTGAGCATGGTGTTCCTATTGTAGTCAGCACCACCAGACTTTTTTGTGGACCGCCGTACCAAACCAGGCTCTCAAACTGGGCGCTCCGTGAGCATCATCAGGGGATGGGAGGGGCGGTTGCGTCGTCGGTCGCCTGGGCAGCATTTTGTGCGGCACGCCGAGATCGAGTCGATCGATAAAGCGGCGAGCACGATTTCGACAGGGTGGCGCTGGATTTTTTTCGCGACTTTTGCAAAGCTGGATGTGTTCCATACCTAAAGGAGAATCGGATGATGTTGAAAACACGAGTGACCGTGGCTGTGGTGGGGATGTTCCTGATTGTCGGGGTGGGGCTTGCCGAGAACATCAAGAAACGTGAAAAACGCCAACAACAGCGTATCAACGAAGGCGTCGAGAGCGGTGAACTGACCAAGAAAGAGGCAGCGAAGCTCAAGGCACAAGAGGCTAAGCTCCATCGTGAGATCAAGAAAGATCGCAAGGACGGCGGCGGCCTGACCGCGAAAGAACGGGCGAAGATCAGCGCAAAGCAGGACAGGCTGAGCCGACGGATCGCCAAGCAAAAGCACGACAAGCAGAAGCGCAAGAACTAGAGTCGGGCGACGCGCGAACTCTTGCGTCAGGCCGGCTCTGCCTTCGGCTTGTGGCGGGCGGGTCGGGGCTGTGAAAAAGTGGGGACTGTACCGAGCGCCGACCGAATAAGTTCCATTGAATCAGTAGTCGCATCCGGCGCGAAGTGGGCTGTACCCGATTTTTTCACAGCCCCGTCGCGGGGCGGCTCTCGATCGGTTGGGGCGGACTTGCTGGGACGTAGTTCGAGGATCCGGCCGGGCCTGTCGTTGAACTCGCCAGCCAATTCCCGGTTTTTATTGCGTGAAACGGTGCCTGGGCCGGGGTGTCGACGGCCTCTCGGTCTGATTTAGCCCCACTGAATAGTGGTGGTTCCGCCCGTTTTCGGGGTTCGGGAAACGGCGGGAATTGAGCCCACCACCGAGAAACTTCTGAAAACGCTTGCCTTGTCAGGAAAACCAATGCTACACTACGTTCGTATGCGTTAGGGGACGTGTCTCCGAGCGCACGGAACAGGTTAGGACGTCGGGAGGCAAGCTGGACCTTCCATCTCCGTTCCCGGCGTTTGACTCGTTTGACAACTCAAAAGTTTGGCCCAGGTTTGCGGGCGAATTCGTTTCGCGGAAGGCTGCTTGCGGTCGAATCGGGTTAGAGGCCGGTCTTTGAAGGGATTTTCGACGACGCGGGAAACCGGGTGGCTGGGAAGACGATCTTCGGGGCCCTGATCTTTGACAATCAGGTTGGACGTGCAGTTCGTTAGATGATTCCGAGTTTTAGTCGGAACGACAACTCTATTGTTTATCCTGGCCGTTTCGGGGATTCGTCCTCGGCCTGGAGGGGGAAGCCCGCAAGGGTGGAACCGTTCGGGTGGTCAGGTCATAGTAATACAACGAGAGTTTGATCCCGGCTCAGAATCAACGCTGGCGGCGCGCCTAACACATGCAAGTCGAGCGAGAAAGCGGGCTTCGGCCCGCGAGTACAGCGGCAGACGGGTGAGTAACACGTGGATAACCTGCCCTTGAATGGGGAATAACTTCGGGAAACCGGAGCTAATACCGCATACGATCTTCGGCACATAAGTGAAGAAGATGAAAGCCTTCGGGCGTTCGAGGAGGGATCCGCGGCCGATTAGCTTGTTGGTAGGGTAACGGCCTACCAAGGCACCGATCGGTAGCCGGCCTGAGAGGGTGAACGGCCACACTGGCACTGAGACACGGGCCAGACTCCTACGGGAGGCAGCAGTGGGGAATCTTGGACAATGGGGGAAACCCTGATCCAGCGACGCCGCGTGACCGATGAAGCCTTTCGGGGTGTAAAGGTCTTTCGGCGGGGACAATTATGATGGTACCCGCATAAGCAGCTGCGGCTAACTACGTGCCAGCAGCCGCGGTAATACGTAGGCAGCAAGCGTTGTTCGGAATTACTGGGCGTAAAGCGAGTGTAGGCGGCCGGCCGTGTCCGTTGTGAAATCTCCCGGCTTAACTGGGAGGCTGCAACGGAAACTGGACGGCTCGAGTACGGAAGAGGAGAGTGGAATTCCTGGTGTAGCGGTGAAATGCGTAGATATCAGGAGGAACACCGGCGGTGAAGACGGCTCTCTGGACCGTGACTGACGCTGAGACTCGAAAGCGTGGGGAGCAAACAGGATTAGATACCCTGGTAGTCCACGCCCTAAACGATGCATACTTGGTGTGGGCTCTTCACTGAGTCCGTGCCGGAGCTAACGCGTTAAGTATGCCGCCTGGGGAGTACGGTCGCAAGGCTGAAACTCAAAGGAATTGACGGGGGCCCGCACAAGCGGTGGAGCATGTGGTTTAATTCGACGCAACGCGAAGAACCTTACCTGGGCTTGAACCGCGGGGGATCGCAACAGAAACGTTGTTTTTTCTTCGGAAACTCTCGTAGAGGTGCTGCATGGCTGTCGTCAGCTCGTGTCGTGAGATGTTGGGTTAAGTCCCGCAACGAGCGCAACCCTCGTTCGGTGTTGCTCGCCCTTTTTGGGCAGGACTCGCCGGAGACCGCCAGCGACAAGTTGGAGGAAGGTGGGGACGACGTCAAGTCATCATGGCCTTTATGTCCAGGGCTACACACGT
>CBDDCY010000012.1:0-892500 GCA_965226435.1 Bryobacterales bacterium | reverse complement strand
AGGGCGGCGCCGTTACGGAGTCACCGAACGCCGAGGCCCGGCGGAAAGTCGTCAGCGCATCGCTGCTAGTCGCGCGCTTCGTAGCCGCTTTCGCGGCGGTCGATGGCGAGCAGCATCGCCACCAGCTTGTGGGCCACGCGAATCGTCGCGCGATTGCGATGTCCGCGCTCGAGTTCGCTTTGATACAACCCGGCCAACGGCTCGTTCCAGCGCGGCGCAAGCTTGGCGGCTTCGATCAGCACGTGTTGCAAATGCGGGTTGCGTTGCTTCGACAGCGGGCCGCGCTTGGCCTTGCCCGCCGACTCGTTGAGCCGCGCGCAGAGCCCGCAGTAGCTCACCGCGCGATCGAGCGAGCGAAAGCGCCGCGGGTCGCCGATCTCGACCGCCCACGTAAGCGCCGTGATCGCCCCGACGCCCGGAATCGTTTGCAACCTCGCCACGCGCTCGCGCAACAGCGGATGCTCGAGCAGGCGTTTCTCGACAAGCCGGGCGAGTTTCGGCGGAATCCTCCAGACGGTCGCGGCTCGCGGCCAACAGGAGAAGGTCGGTTTCGCTTGCCTTCAGATCATCGAGAAAGCGGTAGAAGTAGCGTTTGCCGTGCAGTTTGGACTTGGCGTAGGGCTCGCCGATTTCCATCATCAAGGTCGCGATGCGGTTCTTCGACCAAGTCGCTTGTTCGACCAGGGGTCGGCGAAAGCGCAGCAGGCGGCGCAATTCGCGCAGCTCGCGCGGCGGCATCCACACGCGCGGCAGCAGGTTGACGCGGCATAGGTCGCCGAGCTCGTCGGAATCGAGGCGATCGCTTTTCTTTTTGGCCCGCGTGATGGCTTCCATGGCGGCGGGATGTCCGACGGCGAGGTCGTCGGCGTAGGGCGCGAGCGTGTCGTGGATCCAGCCGCTGAACAAGGTGGCTTCCATCGCGCCGCGCCAGGGCGGTTGGGCTTGGGCCCAACTTTCGAGGGCTTCGCGGGTGGCGTCGAGGCGGCCTTCCTCGACCAACTCGCCGGCGGCGGTCTTGGTGCAGTAGCTGACGCTTTGCTTGTGGACGTCGAGTCCGATATAGTGCGGTGAGATCGGTGACGGCCACGCATCTCTGACACGGCGTCCAAGTTTCACTGCTTCGGGGGCGTTCGTAAAGCGCGATCACTCCTGACCCTACGATATTCTCTCGCGCCGTCCCGCGATCCTCGGACCGTCGTTCTGATCGGTTCACGGCCCACGGCCCACGGCCCACCCTCACCAATTCGAGTAACCAAAGCGTGGGCGGTCACACCTCTGCCGGCCCATCCTCTTGATCTTCGGCCGCGTCAGGTTTCTCGTCCGGCTTCGCGGGCTCAGGCTGTTCGGAAGCCGCGTCCTCTTTGCTCACCGTGCCAAGAACATCGGGAAGATCGATGCCCGCTTGCTTCGCCAACTCGTGCAGGGGGGGTAGAGAACCGATCAGACCGCGCAGAAAGTTGGCCGTCGCTCCGCTTGCTCGGTCGCCGTCGCCGCCGTTAGCAGCGCCGGAATCCCACACCGTGACCTTGTCGATCTTGAGGTTTTGGATCGCCTTGACTTGCTCGGCCACCAAATCAGGCCCGATGCACGATGGTGAAGTAAGACGCACCATGCCCATCAGATGAATTGGTGAGCCAATACGGGGCTGGGCTCTCCCGGCGGCCCAAGATTTGCCAACGGTGATACAGGACGTGCACAGCAGGGTACGGCGGACTAGTCACGACAAGGTCAGCTCGCTTTTCACAAGGCACCTGAAACGGTCGGAGCTGGCCAACTTGGTCGGCAGGGCACAACGTGATGGCTTTTGCGTGTCGACCTAGTTTGTGAGAATAGTACGAGCGCGCGAAACTCTGCAGGCCCATGAGCATCGAGTGACAGTTTTCGAGAAGCCGAAGCCGAAACTCGGTAAGAGATACGTGTTTCTTGTTGCTGTCGAGTGCCCATTGGCCAGTTTTGAGAGCAACACACCGCGCAAATGCCTTTGTGCGCCCGTTTGGGAGGGAGTCCAGGTTGGCCAATATTATGGCAAGGGCTTTCTTCAGTGCCCGCGCAGTCGGCACATTCAGATTGCTTGCCCGGCAATCTTCCAAGACACATGCTAGCTTGGCTCTTGGATACCGATAGTTGAGTTTCTTGTCCAAACTCACGAACCAACTCTCAACCGCGCGAGCTTCATGGGCTTTCAGCGGCGAAGTCTTCACTTTCGCAAGGAAGACTGCGAGAGAGTTGATATCGCAACCAGCCGCTTGCCTGCCCAGCGCGAGCGCTTCAACCATTGTCGTTCCGCCACCCATAAACGGGTCTAGGACGAGGCTGTTAGGCTCAGAGAATTCCTCTATAACTGCCCTAACAAACTGAGGTGAGAATCTGGCCGGATAGCGATAAAAGTCGTGCGAAAAACCCCGAACGCTAGAGGTATCGGCGGCTGCATCTATCAATTTTCCGTAGCTCATCCGTACGTGTGGAACCGTGAGCACGTGCCATGCACACTTAACAGTTGCACACATAATAGCGCAGGAGGTTCGGTGACAGCCACCGAATAAAGAATCTTCATCCCACAGCGGCCGGGGGGATCGGGGGCCGGGGGACATCGCGACAGCTCCCGAACTTGTCAAGACCGGTTGACAAGCTCGCTATCCTGAGGCCGGGGCCCCAAACGCAAGACCGTCAGCGGCAAGCCAGGGAGAGAAAAAGGAGAACCGACGAGCGGTCCGGCAAATTCTGCGAAAAGAGTTTTTGCGAAACGAAGCCGAAATGACTTTATCTTTCACAATATCAACATGGTTGAGATCGGTGACGGCCACGCATCTCTGACACGGCGTCCAAGTTTCACTGCTTCGGGGGCGTTCGTAAAGCGCGATCACTCCTGACCCTACGATATTCTTCTGCGCCGTCCCGCGATCCTCGGACTGTCGTTCTGATCGGTTCACGGCTCACGGTTCACGGCCCACGGCTCACCCTCACCAATTCGAGTAACCAAAGCGTGGGCGGTCACACCTCTGTCGGCCCATCCTCGTCGTCTTCAGCCGCACTAGGTTTCTCGTCCGCCTTCGCGGACTCGGGCTGCTCGGACGCCGCGTCCTCGTTGCTCACCGTGCCAAGAACATCGGGAAGATCGATGCCCGCTTGCTTCGCCAACTCGTGCAGGGGGGGGTAGAGACCCGATCAGACCGCGCAGAAAGTTGGCCGTCGCTCCGCTTGCTCGATCGCCGTCGCCGCCGTTAGCAGCCCCGGAATCCCACACCGTGATCTTGTCGATCTTGAGGTTCTGGATCGCCTTGACTTGCTCCGCCACCAAATCAGGCAGTTTTTCGATGACCAACAGCGTCGGGGCAAGATCGGAACGTTGGGCGCACACCCGCAGCAACGTATCGTATCCCGCGGCTTTGACTCCGTCCGCATGGCAAGGTTGGAGAAAGGGTTCCCATCCCGAACGCAGTAGTCAAGCCCCTTAAGCCCCGATGGGACTGCGCGGGTGCTGCGTTCAACTAATGGCGGACCCGTCGCGGTTTATCAAGAACCGTCGACAAAGTGGTTCGACCGCTGGCAGTCAAGAAAACGCCCGGCGGAGGCGCTGTCTCAATTGGCCGGCCTCACGCCGAAACGCAGATCGTCACCACCGAAACCGAGGCCGGAGTGGAAATCGAATTCAATGCGATGAATCGGGACTCCGGAGACGATGCCGATGAAATCGTCGGTGGCCGGGTCGGCATCCGCGTGGATCTCTCGGATCAGGCGGTAGCCTTCGTCGAAGACCCTCAACGTGGCGCGGGCGCCCGTGTTGTGGATCCCGACGGCACAGACTGGGCTGTCGAAGTACCCGGCGACGAGGGAGCTCTCGGAGAGATTGATACCCGAGTTCGACAGGAGATTCGGACGGGAGATGCCACCGAACGGCAGGTTGGGCTCGCCGAAGATTACCCCGGCCGTGAAGCGCGGCCCCATGGCCGCGTATTGGTCCGCCAAGAGAGTACCCGGGCTTGACGCCGAAATGGCGACGTTGGCGGGCGTGCGGTCGAAATTCGCCAGCATTAGAAGGCCGGTGCGTTGCTCCATGACGTTGCGATCTCTGAATTCTCCTGCCATGAGCGGACAACTTCGGCTGGTGGTATATCGATCGAGCAGGGTCATGAGGTGCTGTTGGCAAACCGGGCAGAAGGGATGCCTGTCGTTGATCTGATCCATGACACATGCCGCTCTCGACGGTTTGAAGAGGCGACCGGCTGAGTTCGGGTCTTGGGATTCGAAGCATCCGACTTGCCGGTCGGCTCGGTTGTTGGCGGCGGCGGTGCCCGGCGCGAGAAAGACCACGTCCATCAGGTCGCTCCAATGGTCCGAGCATTGATCGGCGGCATGGTTGGTGGCGACATTGGGGTAGGTCGATCGCCAGAAGCCCGCGACTTGCTTCGGATATTCGTCACCGAGACCACCGAAGGAATGCCCGAATTCATGGATCAGTACGCCGGTCTGTGTCGATTGGATGCTGAGGATATTGGGGTCGCCGCGGGTGACTCCGATACCGGGCGTCCTGTTGGGGTCGGCGGCGTAGCCGGCGGCTTCGATAACGAAGACGATTTGATCGTTGTGGTTGAAATCCAAGAAGGCCGCCTGGGCCTGGGCGAAGGTCTTGATTCTCGTCTGGTCGGGGACCCAATAGTTACCTTGGCGACGGAAGTCGTTGGCTGTCGACGCATCGAGGCGATAGATATTGATTTTCTTGCGGAAGCGACTCCAGAAAACGTGTTGCAAGAGCCGTTGCCGGAAGGCGGCCGCATCGTTCACCCATCGTCCATTGGCGCCGGCGTTAGCGCCGTAATAGTGGGACGGAACCAGTAGAATGTCCAACTTGTCGGCCGAGGGGCCGTTGACCTCGAGAGCGGTTTGCGCTGAGCAGTCCGCCGGGACGAGGCTCGACAACCCGATCAGGATAGAGAGGCACAGACCAAGGATCCTTCGGTCGACAACGGTTCTTGGAAGCGCTGGGTTCCCAAAAACGATCGAATGCAACCCCGACATGGCGTTCTCCTTGCTTACTGCTCCGCGCGGACCCCAGCAGGAACCGTGTTGCCAGGTTCTCTATCTGTCTAGAGCGCAAAAGCATGACACTTGGGGCCAAGAGGTTGCCCCGGTGAGCGAGTTCGGTGACAGCCACCGAATAAAGAATCTTCATCCCACAGCGGCCGGGGAGATCGGGGGCCGCTCGGGGGTTCGGTGGGCTCGGTGACGTGGGTTCGGTGACAGGCATGCAACCCACGCGCAACCCACGGGCACGCAACCACCTGTTGGGGATCGGTGACTTGCGGCAGCCGTCCCTGAACTCCCTGATCATGGATGTCCCCGACTTTTTCGCGGGAGGCGCTCAAGTGTCATAATCGAGGCTGTCCCATTTCTTTAAGATGTAAAATGCAACGCGCAATGCTGCCGGCACTTTGCTTTCTCCTTGTGGTTGGGTGCATTGCAACCGAGCCGAGAGGCAAGGTCAATTGTTATCACGTCTGGCTTCCCGCCAGCGCTTACTGTTCCCAGTTTTCTCAATCAGAGTGCGCCGGCCAAGTCTATGAAACCGATTCTGAACTGAAGCCTGAAGGGTATCCGGATATTTCTTGTACTTGGGATGAAATGGGAAATCTTTGCACAGCAGTAGGGATTTGCATTTATGACTCACAACTAGAGTTATGGATTCTCAATGAACATCCTAACGCCTTCGGGGCAGGTTCGGGACCAAAGGTCCGGGAGGGTCCGGGGACGGAGCGCGAATAAATAATCTTCATCCCACCGCGACGACCGGCGGCAGGCTCCCAGGTTGCTTTCGGTAAGTCGGGTTCGGTTGACAGGCACCAAATAGGGAGCACGATCGAGCGAGGGTTTGCTCACCGGTCACGGCCCACGGCTCACCCTCACCAATTCGAGTAACCAAAGCGTGGGCGGTCACACCTCTGTCGGCCCATCCTCTTGATCTTCGGCCGCGTCAGGTTTCTCGTCCGGCTTCGCGGGCTCAGGCTGTTCGGGAGCCGCGTCCTCTTTGCTCACCGTGCCAAGAACATCGGGAAGATCAATGCCGGCTTGTTTCGCCAACTCGTGCAGGGGGGGTAGAGAACCGATCAGACCGCGCAGAAAGTTGGCCGTCGCCCCGCTTGTTCGATCGCCGTCGCCGCCGGTAGCAGCGCCGGAATCCCACACCGTGACCTTGTCGATCTTGAGGTTCTGGATCGCCTTGACTTGCTCGGCCACCAAATCAGGCAGTTTTTCGATGACCAACAGCGTCGGCGCAAGATCGGGACGTTGGGCGCACACCCGCAGCAACGCATCGTATCCCGCGGCCTTGGCTTTTAGGAGGCGCTGCACGCCTTCAGCCTCGGCGTTGTATTTCGCTAGGATCGCGTCGGCCTCTCCCTTGGCGATGCGGCGAAGCCTTTCCGCCTCGGCTTCGGCGTCAATCTCGACTTTTTGCCGCTCGATTTCTTGGTGAACGATCTGCTCTTTCTCCAAACGAGCCAGTTCCTGTTCTTTCTCGGCCACCAGGACGTCGCGTGTCGCTTGGGCGGTTGCCACCTCGCCGCGACGCTTGGCCTCGGCGCGCCGCTCCTCTAGGGTGGCGTTGTAGTTCGCCATTTCCGCGCGGGACTCGTTTTCTCCCTTGACTGCTTCCGTCTCCAGCGTCGCCACCCTCACGCGTTGATTCGCTTCCGCCTGCTTCTTTCCCTCGATGGATAGCGCCCCTTGTTCCGCGGTGGCGACCTCCTGCTCGCGTCGCGATTCGGCTTCACCGGCGATACCTTCGGCCTCGAGCTTCGCCACGCTGACGCGTTGCTGCCGTTCCGCTTCTTTCTGGCCGATGTTGGAAGCCGCTTGCTGATTAGCGACTTCTACTTCTTTGGCCCGGTTGGCGGTGGATTCTCCGATCGCACCGTCTTTCTCTTGCTCGGCAACCTCGACCTTGGCTGTCTGGATTGCCTCGGCGGCTGCTTTCTTGCCGATGGCGTCGATATAACCTGATTCGTCGGTAATGTCGCGGATGTTGACATTGATCACTTCCAAGCCGACCTTGAGGAGTTCGCCGGCGCAGAACTTGTTGACTAAATCGAGGAATTTCTCGCGGTCTTGATTGATCTCCTCAATCGACAAAGTCGCGATGACCAGCCGCATTTGGCCTAGGATGATGTCGCGGGCTTGGACGGCGATGTCTTCCTCCCGCAACCCCAACAGTCGCTCGGCGGCGTTGTTCATGATGGACGGGTTGGTCGATACGCCGATCGTAAACGTCGATGGCACGTTGACGCGGATGTTCTTCTTTGACAGGGCGCCGGTCAACTCGATTTCTATGGCGAGAGGCTCCAGCGAAAGATATTGGTAGTCCTGAAACAGGGGAACGACAAAAACCCCGCCGCCGTGGATGCAGCGAGATGCTTGATTGCCGCCGACTTTCCCGTAGACGACTAAGACTCGGTTCGAGGGGCACCGCCTGTACTGTCTGACGACAAACATCAGCACGCCCATGACAATGAGCACCACCAGCATGGGCAGGACGATTCCGAAGTCGAACAGATCGCCAAAAATAGGGTCAGTCACGGTCCTTCTCTCCTTGTAGTTCCGGCTTCAAGATTTGCGTTTGACAACGAATGCCTCGTCGTCACCCACCGCCACGATCTCCACGCTCGTAAACGCGGGTAGTTCTTCGCTGTCGCTGGCGGCGGTCATTACCTTGCGTCTTCCCGACACGGTGAGCTCGACTTGGCCGCGGCCTTGCCCTTTGGCCGGGATCGTCAGGTAGACCTTTCCAGTGGTTCCAACCGCCGTGTTGACGTCGTAGCGTGCCACTTCCGACATTTGTCGCACGGCGTACATCAGGCCCGACGAAAACAGCATTAACGCCAGGCCGAATCCTGTCGCGGCCGTTGCCGACAACCCCGCGCTCATACCCCAGCTCACACGGCAGGCGAGGCCCATCCACCCGACGCCCATGAAAAAAGCCAGCACGGAAAGGATGGAAAAGAAGGTGAAGGCGCCGGTGCTGTCCATGTGCGCGTCGACATCACCGTGGTCGAAATCGGTGTCCAGGTCTCCAAAGAAGAACTGCGCCCCGAGTTTTATTAGGAAAAGGAGGGTCGCCGTGACGGCTAAAAGAAGATAGATCGAGGCATCAATACCGATGGCCAGATAGCGGTCTAAGTTGAATAACCCCACGATGGGTAGCCGAGGTTCCGCTTCCGGGCTTCCTCGCACGGACAGTGTACCCCGACTCCACCGGCATGGCAAGGTTTGGCGAGAAAAGGTGTCAAGAGGCGATAGAAATGTCCCCTTGGTTAGCCCGGTAGAAATGTCCCCTTTTAAGTAAAAGGATAGTAGTCGTAGGGGCTTGTGGGAATGTGGGAATCGCACAGCGATTTCCAAGGGGCTGGGGGAAACGTGGGAAACCCGAGCGATGAGGTTCGAAGCTCCTCGTCGGCTGCCGAGGGTTTTCCTCGTTTTCCACGGCCCCGTCATTTCCACAGCCCTCTTCACGCGGTCGCCGCCCGTTTTTTCGGCTTCAACGGCGCGCGCCAAGGGTGATTCGCCGGCGGTGTGCGCGGCTGCGGCGCCAGGCGCGGTTTCGGCTCCGGCCGCACCTTGGGGAGCGGCTTGGCGATCTCGTCGAACGCCACCGTTTTCCCCTCGAACACCACCCGCAACTCGCCCTCGCGCGCTTGCTGCACGGTTACTCTCGCGCCTGCGCCCAGAGCCTGATTGCGCTGCGGTTTCAACTGCGGAAAACGGTTCTCGAAACGTACCACCAGGTCGTTGGACACCACCCGCTCTCCCTCCAAGCAAAACACCCACTTCAAGTCCAAACGCTTCGATAAGCGCCGATGAAAGTCCGCTCCCGCTGACGGCTCAGAGGCGAACTTGGCGTTGTGCTCTGGCAGATACTGCTCGTCGAGATAGCGGTTCGCCGCCTCGTAATCGGCAATGCCTTTGAGCCGCATCTTCTTGATCAGGCGGTCTTGATGGGTGCCGTGATGGCGCTCCACGCGGCCCTTCGCTTGCGGTGACGAAGCGGCGATGATACCAATGCCGAGCTTGGCGCACATGCGTCCGAACTGCGTCTCGGGCTCGATGCCTTCCAGCGCTTCACGCGACGTTGGCCGGCGCTTGTAGACGTTCTTCCAGTCGCAATACAACGCCTTCGGAACGCCGTATTGACGCACCCAGGCTTCGAGCAGATCGGCCGCCGCCCAAGTCGTTTCCTCGCTCGAGAAACGGCACAGCGCCAGACCGGTCGCATCGTCGACGAAGTTCATCAGGCAACCTTTCCGCCCGCGCGCTTCGAGCCACTCGTGGTGCGAACCGTCGACCTGGATCAGCTCGCCCAAGTGCGCTTTACGCCGCCGCCGCGAGCGATGCGGCCGGCGCTTGCGGCGGCGGCTCCACAGGCCCTCGGCGAGCATCCAGAGCCGCAGTGTTCGCACCGATAGTTTCAGATCGTGGTCTGTCCACAAATGCTCGGCCGCCAGCGTCGGCCCGAAGCGCTCGTGCGGCTCGCCGGAGTAGTGTTCGCGCACCAGTTGCAGCACTCGCTTGCGAACTTCCGCCGGCTTGGCGCGGTTCGATACCCGGCCCACGTTGCCGTGCTTCAATGCTTTTGTCCCTCCCGCGCTGTAGCGCCTCCAGATCCGCTTGGTCTGGCGATAACTGATATCGAGTATCCGCGCCGCCTCGCTCAGCTTCAACTCGCCTCGCTTCACCCGGCCCAGTACCTCGCCCCGTCTCAATTCCTTGTCGTTCATCCATGTCCTCTCCAATCTAGGCTCCTCCTTCGGAGCCTTAGATTAGGGGACATTTCTATCGCCCTCTCAAGGGGACATTATCATCGCCCTTCAACAGGTTTGGCGAGAAAAGGTCGTTGCGAATGCATGCGGTCTGGCGGGCGTGGCGGGCCCCGCGTCCGGCGGGGGGGGAGATCGGGGACAACGGAGATCGCAGGCAACTCTCGAACTCGCCAAGACCGGTTGACAAGCCCGCTATCCTGAGGCCGGAGCCCCCTACGCAAGACCATCAACGGCAAGCTGGGGAGGAAAAAAAGAACCGATCAGCGGTCCGACAAATTCCGCGAAAAAGAATTGTACGAAACGAAGCCAAGACGACTCTATGTCTCACGATATCAACTTGTTGAGAGACGCCCGGCCCGCCGGCCCCAAAGGGAAATCATCGTCAAGCCAGATCCCCGCTCGCGAGCGGACACCCCGTTCAAAGGCCCCGGTTGCTGAAACCGGTCGCGGGCGATCGAGGCCCGGCGCTTGCGGCCGGCGATCGGGGCAACGGGGTTCCCGGCCCAAGCCCCCGGCCAACCAGGCGACAAGACCGGCGTCCGAACCCCGGACCGTCGCCGGCAGGCCGGAAAGTGGTACTCCAAAGGCCCGCTCGAAAGGATTTTACGAAACGAAGCCAAGATGACTCTATGTCTCATTATATCAATACTTTAAGAGATATCCTAAGCGTCGGCCCGCCGCTCTCCAATGGAGAATCAGCGGCAAGCCGACACCCGAGCCCGCTGGTCGAGAACCGTCAGCTGCCCCCTTTGTTGAAACGGGCTCCGGTACCCGCGGCTCGGCTCTCGCCGCGGGCCTTCGCTGCCAGCCTCACCCGGCATCCCGACCCCGCCCAAACCATTTTTACGAAACGAACCCAAGACGAAGGTATCCAGTGGCGTATCAACACCTTGGAGCGAAATAGCGCGGGGCGTTCAGGCCCGATCGGAGTAGGCTCGGGCATGCTCGGAGCTCCTCGCCACAAAGCCCGGCGCGAACCAGGCACGGATCCACGGATGGACCGAGTGGAGTTGAAATTCAGATTTAGGATATAATCCGGCCATGATAAGCAATCGTCCCACTCTCGCCGCCCTCTTTCTCGTAGCCGCGCTCGTCGTTCCTGTTGCCCTCGGCCAATTCAGCGGGAACCTGATCACTAAAGACGTCGAGCTGGTTTCGGTCGATTACAAGCAGCGCATCATCAGCGTCCTCGACCCATTATCGGGACAACGCTACGGCGCCCAGGTGGAAGAGAAGACCAAGCTCAAGGCGAAGAAGAAGCTGATCGGTGGAAGGAAGGAGCCCGTTCTGGAAGACTTCGAAGCCGGAGATCGGGCCCGGATCAGAGTTCTGATCAAGGACAGCGGGCAAATACTGAAGGAGCTACGGCTTCTCAAGAAAGCGAAGTGAACGGCGCAAGGGCCGAGAATGTCGCGGCTGCTATCTTCCATTAGCTCGGGTTAGACTGAGCACCCGAAAAACGAGACCGATCGGCTCACGGTTCACGACCGCTCGCGTTGCTATACTACCCCCGTCATGGCCACCTCTGTTGCGATTCTCGGGTCCGGCAACATCGGCACCGACTTGATGATGAAGGCTCGTTCGTCGAGTGCGCTTCAGGTGCGAGCGCTGGTCGGGATCGACCCGGATTCCGACGGGCTGGCGCGGGCTCGTTCGATGGGTATTTCGACCACGCATGGGGGGCTCGATGACTTCGTTGGGATGCCGGAATTCGCGGACGTCCAAATCGTCTTTGACGCTACATCGGCGAAGACCCACAAGCGGCACCATGAAGTGCTCAGCGAACGCGGCAAGCGTATCATCGATTTGACTCCGGCGGCGATCGGGCCTTATGTCATCCCCGTGGTCAATATGGGCGAGCATATCGACGCGCCCAATCTCAACATGGTCAGTTGCGGCGGGCAGGCGACCGTGCCGATCGTCGCGGCGGTGAATCAGGTGACGCCGGTTCACTATGCCGAGATAGTGGCGTCGATTGCGAGCAAATCGGCGGGTCCGGGGACGCGGGCGAATATTGATGAGTTCACCGAGACGACGGCCCGGGCACTGGAAGTCGTCGGGGGCGCGCGACGCGGCAAAGCGATCATTGTCCTCAACCCGGCCGAACCGCCGATGGTGATGCGCGATACGGTATTCTGCTTGACCGACTTGGCCGACACGGCTGCCATCAGTCGCTCGATCGAGGCCTTCGTCGAGCGCGTGCGGCAATATGTTCCCGGGTATCGCTTGAAACAGGAAGTGCAGTTCGAGCCGATCGCGCCTGATCAAAGTCACGCGCTGCCCGAGCCGCTTCCCGGCGGCGGGCTGAAAGTTTCGGTCTACCTCGAAGTGGAAGGCGCGGCGCACTACCTGCCGGCTTTCGCCGGGAACTTGGACATCATGACCTCGGCGGCGCTGGCGACGGGCGAGCGGCTGGCCGAGCATCTTAAGCAGGAAGGAGTTCCGGCATGAGCGAGCAACCGCGACTCTATGTGCAAGACGTCACTCTGCGTGACGGCATGCACGCCATTCGCCACCAGTACACCGTCGAGCAGGCGTCGGCCATCGCCCGCGCGCTCGATGCCGCCGGAGTCGATGCGATCGAGATCAGCCACGGCGACGGTGTGGCAGGGTCGAGTTTCAATTACGGGGTCGGGGCGCACACCGATTACGAGTGGATCGCCGCCGTGGCCGAAAACGTCAAGCAGGCCAAGGTCACGGCTCTGTTGCTGCCCGGTATCGGGACGATCGAGGATCTCAAGGAGGCTTATCAGGCCGGTGCGCGTTCGGTTCGGGTGGCAACGCACTCGACCGAAGCCGACGTCGCCAAACAGCACATGGAGTGCGCCCGCGAGCTGGGTATGGACGTCGCGGGCTTCCTGATGATGGCGCACATGACGCCGCCCGACGAACTGGCGCGGCAGGCAAAGTTGATGGAATCCTACGGGGCGCTTTGCGTCTATGTGACCGACAGCGCCGGCGCGCTGCTGATGCACGAGGTGGCGGAGAGATTCCAGGCTTTCAACGACGTTCTCAAGCCGGAAACCCAGCGCGGCATGCACGCCCATCACAATCTGTCGTTGGGAGTGGCGAATACGCTCGTGGCCATTGAGCACGGCGCGCGGCGGGTTGATGCCTCGCTGGCCGGCATGGGCGCGGGAGCGGGGAATACGCCGCTCGAAGTTTTCATCGCCGTGGCGAATCGATTGGGTTTCGGGCACCGCTGCGACCTGTTCGCGCTGATGGACGCAGCCGAGGATTTGATTCGGCCTTTGCAAGACAGGCCGGTGCGGGTCGATCGCGAAACGCTTTCGCTGGGATACGCGGGCGTCTACTCGAGCTTTCTGCGGCACGCGGAGAAGGCTTCCGAGCAGTACGGCATCGACACCCGCGAGATCTTGGTCGAGTTGGGCCGACGGCGTATGGTAGGCGGTCAGGAAGACATGATCGTCGACGTGGCGCTTGATTTGGCGAAGGCCAAGCAGGCCGAAGAAGACAAGGCCGTGACCCAAGACCGGGCGCCGGCGGGGTCCGCGAAGGGTTCTTGATGCCGACCGGACGCCGGCACGAGGGCGGTCACAAGTTGGAGTACGGCTCAGTAGCGACAAACACTCGTGTTTGTCCCAGCCAACAGTCAAGACAAGCTTTCAGCTTGTCTGGGCTCAGCGCGCTGGGTGGTCCCCCGTCTACTCATCGCTATGCATCGCGTTAGTGCGAAAGCGCGCCTCCAAGAGAATGGTTTCTTGCTCGGGTGCTTTGTCGAGATGTCCGCGCCCGAAGTTGTCGAGGGCCTGGGGCTGGCGGGTTTCGACCACGTCATCATTGACCGCGAGCACGCGGCTTTTTCGGGCGATGCGACGGCGCACCTGATTCGTGCCGCCGAGGCCGCCGCCATCGCGCCCATGGTTCGTGTGCGCAACAACGACGCGGGCGATATTTTGGAAGTTCTCGACCTCGGGGCGGTCGGTTTGCATATCCCCCAAATTTCGTCGCCTGACGATGCCTCCCGCGCCGTCGCGGCCACGAAGTTCCCCCCGCGAGGAGTGCGCGGTTTCAACCCCTTCGTGCGGGCCGCGCATCACGGTGGCCGAGAGGTCGACGAGTTCCGCCAGACGTCGGACGACGATACGCTGGTTGTGCTGCACGTCGAGGCTCGGGAGTCGCTCGATCAGGTCGAGGAAATCCTGGCCGAAGACGGCGTTGACGTTGCGTTTCTGGGTCCCTACGACCTTTCTCAGGCGTTGGGAATTCCCGGGGAGGTTACGCACTCTCGCGTTCGGGAAGCCATGCGCTCGATCGCCGCGGCGGCCGAGCGTCAAGGCGTCGCCGCCGGCTGTTTCGCCAATTCGCTCGAGCAAGCGAAGATGTGGATGGGGGAAGGGGTGACGTACTTGGCGTATTCGGTGGACGCGGAGATCTTTCGAAGCCGCTGCCGTGAGATACGCACCGAGGTGGATCAGTTGCGCGAGGGGCTGGTGTAAGGGTAAGCGTCCACACCGCGGCCTTCCAGCCGGCTGCAATTCAGCCGGCTGCAATTCTTGACAGTTCGTCGGTGTGGCGGTAACCTTGATAGTTGAAATCTCCTCGGTGTCGATAGCGCCTGGGGAGCCGGCAATCGGCCTGCATCCCCGCTTTCGGGACTCACTCATCGCTGGCGTTCGCGAGGCGTATTCCGTTTGTTCGCTTTGGGCGGAATGCGTCGAGTCGCGGTAAGCTGCGTAAATCGCGCGGTGCGCTGAGTTTCCGCGCCGACCGGGGAAACGGCGAGAGTTAGATATTCTCGGCAGGCCCGCCAAAGCTTTACAAAGAGACAGAATAGAGAGGGAAACCCACATGGCAGGAAAGAAAATTGTATTTGGAGAGGACTGCCGCCAGGCGATTCTCAGCGGCGTGAATAAGCTCGCGGATACGGTTCGCGTCACTCTCGGACCCAAGGGACGCAATGTTATCCTCGAAAAGAAGTTCGGCGGACCGACCGTCACCAAAGACGGCGTTACCGTAGCCAAGGAAATCGAGCTTGAGGACAGGCTCGAGAACATGGGCGCGCAAATGGTGCGCGAAGTCGCCTCGAAAACCAGCGACGTGGCCGGAGACGGCACTACGACCGCGACGATTCTGGCGCAGTCGATCTACCGCGACGGCATGAAGAGCGTCGCCGCCGGAGCCAACCCGATGGCCCTCAAGCGCGGCATCGAGCGGGCGACGGCGGTTATCGTTGACGCGCTCCGCGAAGGCGCTAAGCCGGTCGAAGGCGACGCCATTTCGCAGGTCGCCGCGATTTCGGCGAACAGTGATGAGACCATCGGCAACATCATCGCCGAGGCGATGGAGAAGGTCGGCAAGGACGGCGTCATCACGGTCGAGGAAGGCAAGACAATTGACACCGAACTCGAAGTCGTCGAGGGTATGCAATTCGACCGCGGATATCTGTCGCCCTATTTCGTGACCGATCCGGAATCGATGGAGTGCGTCGTTGAAAACGCCCTGATCCTGATCCACGAAAAGAAGATTTCGAGCATGAAAGACCTGATTCCCCTGCTTGAGCAGGTTTCTGGCGCGGGACGTCCGCTGCTGATTATCGCCGAGGACGTGGACGGCGAGGCGCTGGCGACTCTCGTGGTCAACAAGCTGCGCGGCACGATCAATGTGGCCGCCGTGAAAGCTCCTGGGTTTGGCGACCGCCGAAAGGAGATGCTCGAGGATATTTCGATCCTCACCGGCGGCAAGGCGATCATGGAGGAGACCGGCATCAAGCTAGAAGGCGTCCAGATGGACGACCTGGGGCAGGCGAGCCGCGTGGTCATCGACAAGGACACCACCACGATCATCGAAGGCGCCGGCGGCAAGGAAGCCATCGAGGGCCGCGTCAAGCAGTTGCGGTCGCAAGTCGAGGACACGACTTCCGACTACGATCGCGAGAAGCTGCAAGAGCGGCTGGCGAAACTCGTCGGCGGCGTGGCCGTGATCAAAGTCGGCGCGGCGACCGAGACCGAGATGAAAGAAAAGAAAGCCCGCGTCGAGGATGCCATGCACGCCACTCGCGCGGCCGTCGAGGAAGGCATCATTCCGGGCGGCGGCGTGGCTTTGTTGCGCGCGGCGAGCGGGATTGCCGACCTGGATGCCGACGACGACGACGAGCGTCGCGGCGCGGCGATCGTTCAGCGGGCCGTCGAAGCGCCGCTTCGCTGGATCGCCTTTAATGCCGGACTCGAAGGCGCGATCGTGATCGAGAAGGTGCGGGGACAATCCGACCCCAACTTCGGTTTCAACGCGCAGACGGAAGAGTACGGCGACATGGTCGCCGCCGGCGTCATTGATCCGGTGAAGGTGACTCGTACGGCGCTCCAAAACGCCACTTCTATCGCTTCGCTGATGTTGACGACCGAGGCGACGGTGCATGAGATCCCCGACGAGAACCCGCCCGCGCCGGCGATGCCTCCCGGGCACGAGGGCTTCTAGGCGACACTCGGGCGGGCAAAGTATCGCGAGTGAAGGCGGGACGGCCGGCGCAAACCGAGCCGCGCGCGTCAGCAAGCGGTATGAGATGAAGCGGCTCAACCCCAAAGACAGCGGCGGAAGCGCTGCACCCGGCGGCGGAAGTCGTCCGAAGAGCAGTGGAAAGTCTCTCGCGGTTTTGGGGAGAGATCTCAACGCGCGGGCCCCTGAGACGGCTCTCCCAGGGGCCTTTGGGCGGCTTTTTAGCTTCAGTGCCCGCGACGGCCTCTGTGCCGCGGCATCGCATACCGCTTGCTGACGCGCGCGGCTCGGTTTGGGTCGTGGTGGACTCTACCGGAAGTTTTCGACCAGCATCAGATCGGCGCCGATATGGTCGAAGCGGGTGTAGAGAATGGTTTGCTCGTCGGGTGAAACGGTGAGGCTGTGGCCCGGGACCTCGCCGGCGGGGAACATGGCGAGCGTCCGAATGTCGCCGCTTGCCGAGTCCAGGTATTTGAACGCGTAAGGTTGCCCCGGTTCGGCCGGCGGCTCGATGAAGTAGACTCCATCCTCGGTCAGGGCATAGTTGCGTACCCAGACCCTTTCCAGAACCAAGCTTTTTTCGTCGCCGCTGGTCGGTATTTTCCATAAGGGCACGGAACCTTTGAAGGTGAGTCCGCGCCCGAGGAAATAGACGAATCTCCCGTCCGGCGATTCGAATGGGACCACCCCTCCACCGTCCGTCACTTGTTCCTCCTCGCCCCCTGTTGCCGACACCCGGAAAATCTTGCGCCGCCCCGACCGATTGGAGCTGAAATAGACCCAGTTGCCGTCAGCCGACCAACTCGGAGCTTGCTCGTTGGCGGGGTCATCCGTCACGCGCAAAGGCGAACCTCCGGAGCTGTTAATCACTTCGATGTTAGAATCGCCTCCCGTAAGGCTGTCAAAGGCGACCCGTCGCCCGTCGGGCGACCAACGGGGCATGCCGGAGTGCACTCCGTCGGCCACCCAAAGTTTCCTAGCATTGCTTCCATCCGCTTCACTGATCCAGATACCGAAATTCCCACTACGGTCCGATTCGAACACGAGCTGCTTGCCGTCGGGTGAGAACTGCGGACCGCCCTCGGCTCGAGTCGTGGAGGGGAAGGAGCCGAATTGCCAAACGTCCGGTTCCGTGGTGCTCTTGCGGAGTACCCCGAGATTCCAATCTTCATGGCTCCGAGCGAAGACAAGCCGGCCGGTGCCGGACGAAACAGCAGCCCAATCGGTCCTCGGGCCGGCAAAAGCGAGAGGTTGGATCCGGTCCGGATCCGCAAGAGATAGGCGCCCGAGTTCCCCAAGCCCATCTGGACGAGGTTGTACGATAATACTGCTGCCGTCGGGAGACCAAGCCACCGGAAGAGCCTGGCCCACGCTCTCGCTCCCTATCATCCGCGGTGGGGCGATCGGCTGGAAGTCAGGGCCAAGATCAAGAAGGTGAACCCGGGCTCCCGGGCCTTGCCGGCGCTGAATGCAAGGGTTTGTCCGTCGGGCGACAGCACCGCGCGGCGGCTCAAGAATCCGACATCCCGGGGAGCGACCAGCTCCCGGCGTTCACCCGTTTCCATCAACACCAAGAAGATGGACGCGGGGCGGCCGTCCGCGACGATCAAGCCCTTGCTGTCGGGCAGCCATGCCATCTTGCTTCCTGAGACTCCGATTCCAATGTTCAGATCGGTCAGTTTGCGTTCGGGCCCACCAATCGACGGGATGGTGAGCAGGACCCCCCGATCGTCCTCCCAGCGCTGGAAGGCAATCCAGCGCCCGTCCGGCGACCAGGCCGGGAAAAGGTCCGGCGCCGCATGGCTGGTCAACCGCACCGGCGTATCGGATTCGAAACTCTTGACGTAGATGTCCGTGTTGTCTTGGTTCTCGCCATCCCACGAAAACACCACCTGCTCGCCGTCGGGAGAGAAATCGGAGTAGAGTTCTTCTCCGGGATACGAAGTAAAAGGGACGACGCGCAAGGGCTCTTGCGCCACCGGTTTTTCGGATTCGAACAGGCCCAAGAACGCTCCGGCCGTTACGGCCAGGGCTATGAGCACCGCCGCCCCGGCCAAAAGCCACGGGGTGCGTTGGGATCGCGGCAGGGAGGCGGGAGCCGGAGGGGCGGTGGGTGCGGCCTCGGCTTGCTGTTCTTTTTGTAGGCCTCTGAGGTCGACAAGCAGATCATCGACGCGCTGGTACCGCTCGCTCGCCTCCTTGGCCAGGCATTTGTCAACGATGCGCTCGAGTTCCTTCGGGACGCCCGTGCGGACCGCCGTTAACGGCTCGGGGTCTTCGTTCGTGAGCAAGTAGACGATGGCCCGGTCGTTGTCGGCGCGAAAGGGCGGCTGACCCGCGACCATTTCGTAGAGCACCACCCCGAGCGACCAGATGTCGGTGCGGCCGTCGGTTTCGGCGCCGCCGGCTTGCTCGGGCGACATGTAGACCATCGTGCCGAGCGTCGTACCTTCGCGGGTGAACTTCGATCCGCCCGCGAGTTGCGCCAGGCCGAAGTCCATCACCTTGACGAGCCCGCGCGAGCCCTTCATCAGCATCAAATTATCGGGCTTGATGTCGCGGTGGGTGATGCCTTTTTCGTGGGCGGCTTCCAGGCCCTCGGCTAACTGCGTGACTACGGAGAGCGCCTCGTTCAGCTTCAGCGGGCCTTCCTTGATGCGGTCGCCGAGCGGACGGCCTTCCAGAAAGGCCATGACGATAAACGTTTGCCCATCGGCCTCGTCGATTTCGTAGACGGTGCAGATGTTGGGGTGATCGAGCCGCGCGGCGGCTTTCGCTTCGCGCTCGAAACGCTGGCGGGCTTCGTCGTCGCGCAACAGATGCGGCGCCAGGAATTTCAGCGCCACGGGGCGGTCGAGTTTCGTGTCCTCGGCTTTATAGACCACACCCATCCCGCCTTCACCGATTTTTTCGGTGATTCTGTAATGCGAAATGGTGTGACCGATCATCTATTTAGGATTTCGGTAAATTCGTTTAGGCGACGGAGCCTTCGTCAGATTGTAGCGTTTATGCGCCGCGCCGCGCCCCAAACCGAGCCGCGCGCGTCAGCAAGCGGTATCCGATGAAGCGGCTCAGAGGTCGCCGCCGGCTGTGATACTGGAAAAGCCGCCCCAATAGCCCTCCGCGAACCTGACGCGACTTTTGCACGGGCTTCGGGGTGGCCGGCGCCCGCGGGCGCCATGCTCCCGCCACCTTCCTTCAGGTTGAATTGCCTCGTCGGATACCGCTTGCTGACGCGCGCGGCTCAGTGTGGGAGGCGAAACCTGCGCGCCGACGGTCTACGCCGGCTGGAGGCGGGCGAACTTCATCATTAGCTTCTTGAGGCCGTGGCCGGGGAACTGGACGGTCACCTTGATGTCGTCGCCGGTCTTTAGGTTCAACTCAAAGGCTTCAAACCGCACCACCCTCGAAATTTGGTGTGAATCCTGCATCGAAACGTCGCCGCCTCTCCCCGCGTTGCGTTCGCGACTCACGGTTTGAATTTGGAATTGAAGAGAATTATAACGCTTTGCGACGGCTCTAGATGCGTTTTTCGTGGGCGGCTTCGAGCCCCTCGGCGGCCTGCGAGGTTCTGGTCGCACCGCGAGCAACAGAATCAGAGCCCCGAGCGCAAGCGACGGGCCAAGCCTCCCCTCAGCCCAATCTACTCGTTAGCCCGGTTTCCCGGCCTTGGATCGCAAATAGGCCGGTCCTTGTAGGGCCGGTTAAGCGGGCTCGTCGTCGGATAAGAGGCCGTTTCAACGGTCTTCTCCCGAAAGGCTTTAGCCCCAGCCGAACCAACGAACACTTTCCGCCGGGGATGCGGTCGGATTCCGGCCCCCACTCTCTCTGATCGACGTCCCGCAATCCCAAGAGTTCTCGCGGCTTGAAACCGCCGACCCGCTGCGATACCATCGCGGGACGTGCCCGACCAACCCCGAACCTATCCCCGCCGTCGTTTCCTCAAGCAATCCGCCGCCGCCGGCGCCGCGCTCACCGCCGGCTTGTCGGGGTCTGCCTGCTCCACGCCGCAACCTACCACGCGCCCCACGCGACGGCCGAATATTCTCTTCCTGCTCACCGACGACCAACGCTGGGACACGATGGGTTGCGCGGGCAATTCCGTCATCCATACGCCCAACTTGGACCGACTCGCGGCCGACGGCGTCCGGTTTCGAAACAATTTCGTTACGACATCGATTTGCGCCGTTTCCCGAGCGTCCTTCTTTACCGGGCTCTACGCGCGATGCCATGGTATTCACGGATTTAGCACCCCACTGAGTGAATCGCAAAACGCCGCGAGCTATCCCTTCTTGCTCCGAGAGTCGGGCTACCGCACCGGTTTCGTCGGCAAATACGGCGTCGGCCGGGAAACGCCCGATGCACTGTACGAAGACTTCCGCGGCTTTCCCGGGCAAGGAAAGTATTTCCACGATGTCGACGGCGAGCAGCGCCATCTGACTTCGATGATGGGCGACGACGCCGTTGAGTTTATCGAGGGCTCGACCGACCAGCGTCCCTTCTGCCTCTCGGTGAGCTTCAAAGCGCCTCACGTCCAAGACGCCCAGACGCCTTTTTTCCTCAACGACCCGGCCTACGAAGATCTCTATCGGGACGCCTCGCTGCCGGCATTGAAGAAGAACGATCCGAGTTATTACGATCAACTGCCCCACTTCCTGAAGGGTGATTACGAGGGCCGCAAGCGTTGGGATCGCCGCTTTCCCGACGCCGAAACCTGGGAAGATTCCGTCAAGCGCTATTACCGATTGATCAGCGGCGTGGACCATCAGGTCGGGCGCATGCTCGCGGCGCTTGAACGCACCGGTGTGGACGACAACACGGTGGTCATCTTCACCTCCGACAACGGCTTCTATCTCGGGGAGCGCGGGTTGGCGGGCAAGTGGCTGATGCATGAGGAGTCGATCCGCACGCCGTTGATTATTCGCGACCCGAGGCTCGCCTCGCGTGCCGGTACGACCCGCGATGAGATGACGCTCAATATCGACATCATGCCGACGATTCTCGAGATGGCGGGCATGCCGATTCCAAAATCCGCCAACGGCCGCGGGCTCACGTCGCTTGTCGCCGGGGAGACTCCACCCTGGCGTGAAGAGTGGTTCTACGAGCATTTATTCGAACATGGCACGATTCCCAAGACTGAAGGAGTCCGCGGCAACCGCTGGAAATATTGCAGCTTCATCGAAACCGAGCCTCACTACGAGGAGCTTTACGACCTCGAGAACGATTCGGAAGAGGAGCACAATTTGGCGTCTTCCCCAGAGCACGGACCCCGACTCGAACATATGCGCGAACGGCATGCGGCGTGGAAGTCGAACCTCGAAGCCTGGACGCCCGGCGAGCGATGGAGCGAGCCCAAACCGAGCCGCGACCGTAAGGAAGCGGTATGAGATGCAGCCACTCCGGCTCGACAAGAGTGGCGAAACCTCGATGTGGACGACCCGAACGAACGGACGCGAATTTTTCCGAGCGTGAATCACCTTCGTCGGCCTTGAAGCCGATGTCGCGCCGCATGCCGGTGCCAATCGACCCCCTCCGCTCAACCTGAGAGAAACGCAATCGTATGACATATCCCCTGGTCTGGGAACAGCGTCGCCACCCGTTTCGCGATGAATGGGTGCTCTACACGTCGCATCGCGCGGGGCGCCCTTGGGTGGGGGAGACCAAGCCGCCCGCGCCCGCGCCCGCGCCCGCCTACGACCCGACATGCTACCTGTGCCCCGGTAATGAAAGGATCGCGGGTCGCAACCCCGACTACGCGGGCGTGTACGTCTTTCCCAACGACCTGCCCACGTTTTCGAATGACGCACCCGAGCCCGGGCCGGGCGACGAGTTCTATCAAACCCGGCGGGCCGCGGGAGCCGGCGAGGTGATTTGCTACCATCCCAACCACGCCATGACGTTCGCCGACCTGACCCAACCGCAGGCGGGGGCGGTTGTCGAGACGTGGCGAGAGCGTTCTCGAGTTCTGGGAGCGCGGCGGGAAGTGCGCCACGTGCTGATTTTTGAAAACAAAGGTTCCGTCGTTGGGACGTCGAATCCGCACCCGCATTGCCAACTCTACGCCGGCAATTTGATCTATGGAATCAGCGAACGCGAGCGCGATGTCGGCCGTCGATTCCACGCCGAAACCGGCCGCTTCCTGGGTCTCGACGTTGCCGAGCGCGAGGGGGCGTCGGAGCGCGTTGTGTGCGAGAACGACGCTTTTCTTGCGTGCGTGCCGTGGTTTGCGCGCTATGCCTACGAAATGCTGATTTTGCCGAAAACCGCGCTCACCGGTCTAGCCGATCTCAGCGATGAACAGATCGCGGCCTTGGGCGCCTTGATGCGCGAAGTTGCCGTCCGCTACGACAACTTGTGGCGAATGCCCATGCCCTACGTGATGGCGATTCACCAAGCGCCTTGCGACGGTGAGGACAGTACCGGGTATCCTTTTCATATTGAGTATCATCCTCCCTTGCGCAAACCCGACACCCTCAAATACCTTGCCGGCCCCGAAATCGGCGGCGGCTCGATGACTAACGAATCGAACCCTGATGAAAAAGCCGCCGAACTGCGAGCCGTTGCCCCGCGCCTTTATCGCGACGAGGAGTCTCGTGACGAGGAGTCCTCCCGTGGCTGAGGCTCTTGACCTCGATAGGGCGCGCAGTTTGCTGTGCGCTCTGGGAGACCATATCCGCGACACCGCTATTGAGGCTCGCGCCGAGAATTCCCAACAAGAACTTTCTGAAATCGCCGCCGTCACTTCCGCGGACACGATTTACAGGATCGACAAGATCACCGAAGATGCCGTCGAGACTTGGTTCAAGGAACATTGGCCCGCCGACGCGCCGGTTGAAATCGTGATGGAAGGCATCGAGGATTCCGACCCGCGGTCTTTTCCGGCCGCGACGCCGCTGCAGGAGACGCTTTGGAAGTGCATTATTGACCCGATCGACGGCACGCGCGGGCTGATGTACGACAAACGGCCCGCTTGGGCGCTGGCCGCGTTGGCGCCGCAACCGGCCGCCTCGCTCGCCGACCTTACCGTCGCGGCGATGACTGAAATCCCCACCGTCAAGCAATGGCGCGCCGATCAACTCAGCGCCGTAAGGGGCTGTGGGCCCGAGGGGGTTGTCGCCGAGGCTGTCGAGGTCCGCGACAATTCCAGGAAGCCGCTGGCCCCGCGGCCTTCGCAGGCGGACGACCTGCGGCACGGCTTCGCGTCATTCGCGCGTTTCTTCCCGCAAGGCAAAGCGCTCACGGCGCGCATCGAGGAGGATCTGCTGTTGGCTCTCGATGAGCAACCCGGCTCTTCCCCGCTCGTCTTCGAAGATCAATACATCTCGACGGGGGGGCAACTCTACGAACTCGCCGTCGGCCACGACCGCATGCTGGGCGATTTGCGTCCGCTCGTGCACCGCAAGCTCGGGATCGACTCATCGCTCACTTGTCACCCTTACGACGTCGCGACGGCGCTGGTGCTGACCGAGCTTGGCGGCATCGTCGAAGATCCTTGGGGCGCACCGATTGAATCACCTCTCGACACGACCAGTCCGGTTGCTTGGGTGGGTTATGCGAACGATCGATTGGCCGCCGCCGTGCGCCCGGTTCTTCACAGCGTGCTCGAAAAGCACCTGGGAGGACGGCCTTGAAACGAACTGCTTCGGCCGAAGCTCCCGGCCGGCTCGATTTTCTCGGCGGCGTGGCCGACTATAGCGGTTCACTGGTCCTTGAAATGCCGATCCGTGCGACCACGCGCGTGGCCGTATCACGGATTCCCGAGCCCGAGTTTCGATTGTCGAGCGCCGGGTATGGTCGTTGGATTGTGCCCGCAGCAGGCTTCCTCGCAACTCGCGACGAGAACCGCGCCCGACAGTGGCTCGCCGAGTGCCAAGCTCCCGCGTGGACGTCTTATATCCTGGGCAGCTTGTGGGTCTTGTGCCGTGCGAAAGGTCTGTCGCTCTCCGGCGGCTTGTCGTTTCAGGTGCGTTCGGGCGTGCCCGAGGGCATGGGCGTCAGCAGCAGCGCCGCGCTCGAAGTCGCCACGTTGCGCGCACTGGGTCGCCTGATGGACGTGCGGTGGGAGGGCACCGAGTTGGCGCGCCTCGGTCAGCACGCCGAAAATCGCGTCGTCGGCGCCCCGTGCGGACTGATGGACCAACTTACCGCCGAACACGGCGCGCCCGGTTGCTTGCTGCCGATCGTCTGCCGCCCCGATCTGTTACGAGAGCCCGTCCGGCTGCCGCGCGGCGTCACCGTCGTCGGCTGGGCCAGCGGCGTCAAACACGCCGTTTCGGCCTCGCCCTACGCCACCGCCCGTACGGCGACATTCATGGGGAAGCGCATTTTCGAGGAAAAGACCGGACGACGCTGGAACCATGCCGCCGAAATCCAGCCGTCTTTCTATGATCGCTTCGCACCGCGACTTGTACCGGAATCGATCAGCGGCGGTTGGTTTTCAAAACGTTACGGCAAGACGGCCGATCCGCTCTCGGTCGTTGATCGAGGGGCGGACTACGCCGTGCGCTCGGCGCTGCGGTTCCCGGTGGGGGAAAACTTTCGCGTCGAGTTGGCGGAATCGCTGCTGCGCGGAGGCGGCGAGAGGCTTGAGCAATGCCTTGTCCAAACCGGCGAGCTGATGCTCGAATCCCACGCCGGCTACAGCGCGCTCGGCCTTGGCGCCCCCGAGACCGACGAAATGATCGATGCCTTGCTGTCGCTCGGTCCCGAACAAGGCGTCTACGGCGGCCGGTCCAGCGGAGGCGGCAGCGGCGGCACCGTGGTCGTTTTATTGAAAAAAAGTGCTGTTGGGAAGCTCCGGGCCCTTGCGAAACAGGTACAGTTTAACGGAACAGCGACAACATTGATCCGATGAGGCGGACGGCGGGGCACTTCCCGACCGATTTTTGGGAAAGCGGTCAAGCAACATGAACGAAGTATTAACGACCTCGACCTGGGCATGGGCCGACACCCTGACCCTCGGCCTGTTTTTCGCGGGCATGATCGGCATCATCGTTTGGGTGATGCGGATGAAAGAGGAGACCACCTCGGACTACTTCCTCGCCGGCCGCGATGCCGGTTGGTTGGCCATCGGGGCATCGATCTTTGCTTCAAACATCGGTTCGGAGCACGTCGTGGGCCTCGCCGGCGCCGGGTATTCCAGCGGCATGGCGATGGCTCATTGGGAAATGCACGCCTGGTTGATTCTTGTGCTCGGCTGGGTCTTCGTTCCTTTTTATGCGCGCAGCATGGTCTATACCATGCCCGAGTTTCTCGAACGCCGCTTCTCACCCGGAGCGCGTTCGTTTCTCTCGATTATTTCGTTGGTCAGCTATGTATTGACGAAGGTGGCCGTGACGGTCTATGCCGGTGGCGTTGTCTTCAAGCAGGTCCTCGGGATCGAAATCTGGATGGGGATTGATTTCTTCTGGATTGGGGCTATCGGCCTGGTCGTCGTTACCGGGATCTACACGGTCGTGGGCGGCATGAAATCCGTGCTCTATACTTCGTTGCTCCAGACCCCGATCTTGCTTATCGGCTCGCTGATGATTCTGGTCATCGGGTTGTCGCAACTGGGCGGGTGGGGAGAGTTGGAACGCATCACCGGCGCGGCCAAGACGGACTTCGGTGATTCCATGCTGTCGTTGATTCGCTCGCCCGACGACACGACCTTCCCCTGGACCGGCGTCTTGTTCGCTTCACCCATCATCGGCTTTTGGTATTGGTGCACCGACCAATATATCGTCCAGCGCGTGCTGTCGGGCCGCAATCAAACCGAGGCTCGGCGCGGGACGATCTTCGGCGGCTACTTGAAACTCACGCCGGTTTTCATCTTTCTCATCCCCGGCATGATCGCCTTCGCCCTGAACGAAAAAGGGCTGATGCAGCTCGACAGTCCCGACGCCGCCTTCCCGACTCTCGTCTCGACCTTGCTGCCGATGGGGATGAAGGGCGTGGTGGTTGGCGGGCTGGTCGCGGCGTTGATGAGTTCGTTGGCATCTCTGTTTAATTCCTCGGCGATGTTGTTCACGGTGGACTTCTATAAGAAATACCGTCCCAAGGCGAGCGAGGAAAGGCTCGTTTATGTAGGCCGCGTGGCGACGGTTGTGGTTGTCGTGCTCGGGGTGCTGTGGATCCCCGTCATGCGCGGGATGGGGCAAGTGCTCTACGCCTACCTGCAAGACGTGCAATCGTTGCTCGCGCCGGGCATCGCCGCCGTCTTTCTGCTGGGCGTTTTCTGGAAGGGCGCGACGGCCGCCGGCGGGTTGGCCGGGCTGATCTTTGGATTCGTCTTCGGAATGCTGCGCCTAAGTATGACCGTCGCGAAAGACAGCCTCGACCCGAACGGGATGTTCTATCAGCTCATCCTTTCGCACAACTGGCTGCACTATTCGATTTATTTGTTCCTGGCGTGTTTGTCCGTCATATGGCTGGTGAGCCGTGTGACCGAAAAGCCGACCCCGGAGATGCTGCAGGGGCTGACCTACGGCTCGGCAACGCCCGAGCAAATCGCCGAAACGCACAATAGTTGGACGTTGGGAGACGTGATTCACTCGGCTGTCATCGTCGGCGTCATCGTGATCTTCTACGCCTACTTCTGGTAGGTCGAAACCGAGTCGCGAACGTGAGGGGCCGTGAAAAAATCGGGGACAGTCCACTTCGCGCCGGATGTGATGATTGATTCAATGGAACTTATGCGGCCGGCGCTCGGCACAGGCCCCCATTTTTTCACAGCCCTGACGTGCGCGGTATGCGTTGGGGCCGCCCGGAGGCATTAGGGGTGGTGGCCATTGAGCCGTCTGACCAGGGGGGCTCCCTCCTAGTTTGACGGCCGATCTCGGCGAGGAACGGGACCAAGCACTTCGTCGAAAGCGATATCCACGGCCCGGACGTCGCACCTGGTTCCCCAGCATTGCGCTGCCACTACTTTTCTTGGGGCTGACGAGCCTCATCGCATTCCGCTCACTGACGTTCGCGGCTCGGTTTGGCAAGTGCATGGCTCGGTTTGGAACGTTCGCGGCGCGGGCGGAATCGCCGCTATAATGAAATCGGTAATGTTTTTCGAGGCCGGAGCATGGTGTTGGACGTTGCTGTTCTGGAACGCCGTCCGATCCGGTTCGATGAATTCTTCGGCCCTGGAAAACTGAACTTCTCCGGCAGTGAGTGGGAGCAAGCGGGCGACCTTCAGGCCGCCGGCTTGGCGGAATTGCTCGATCCGGCCGCATCGCGGACCATTCGGGTTCGTGGTGCGGTGCGAGGGTCGGTCAAGAGCACTTGCGCTCGTTGCCTGGAGCCGGTTTCGACCGGGTTGGACGGACGGCTCGACCTTTTCTACCATCCGATGAGCGTGATCGCCCGGAAAGAAGAGGTGGCGATTGGTCGAGACCAAACCGATGTCGGGTTCTATGAAGACCCCGGCCCGGAGTTGCTCGAGGTCCTGCGGGAACAGGTCATGCTGTGGCTGCCGATGCGCAGCCTCTGTGACGATGGATGCTGCGGGATCTGTACGCAGTGCGAACGAATTTGAACAAAGGAACCTGCGATTGCGCTCCCGTGACGGCTGATCCGCGCTGGAACGCGCTACGCGACCTACAGCTCAAGAGTCGCTCCTAGGCGATCGATGGTGTGGGACAATCAGGGAGAATCCGCCATGCCGAATCCGAAACGTAAACACTCGAAAGCCCGCACCCACAAACGCCGTGCGCACCATCACCTGCGCACCGAGTCGCCGAGCCCATGCCCGAACTGCGGTGCGGCCAAGCGGTCTCATCGTGCCTGTTCCGAGTGCGGCCAATACCGCGGCCGAGAAGTCATTGAAGTCGACAGCGAATAGGATTTCCCGCCGGATTTCCCCCCAAGGTGTGCTTTTGTCTCGACGAGCGGCACCCCTCGCCGGGTTGTTCCTAGTACAATCGTGAGCCGTATGACCACGATCAGCGTTGACGCGATGGGTGGCGACTCGGCCCCGGCGGTCGAGGTCGAAGGGGCTGTTTTGGCTGCTCGCGAGTATGGCGTCGGCATTGTGCTCGTCGGCCGCGAAGATGTTCTCGGCCCTGAGCTCGGGCGCTACGACACGGCCGGCCTGCCGATTGAAATCGTCAACGCCACCGAAGTCATCACGATGGATGACAACCCCACGCAGGCGTTGCGCAAGAAATGCGACAGCTCGATTCGAGTGGCTGCGCGGTTGGTGCGCGAAGGCCGCGCGCAGGGGCTGATCTCGGCCGGCAACACCGGCGCCGCCATGGCCACGAGTAAAATCGTACTCGGCGTTCTGCCGGGGGTTCACCGGCCCGCTCTGGCGCAAGTTTTCCCGACGCTCGAGGGAACTTGGGCTATTCTCATCGACGTCGGCGCCAATGTAGATTGCGCCGCCGAGATGCTGAGGCAATTCGCCATCATGGGCGAGGTCTACTCTCGCGTGCTGTGCCACCGGGATAATCCGCGGGTCGGTCTCCTCTCCATCGGCGAAGAGGAGCACAAGGGCAACGAGCAAACCCGCGCCGCCACGCCCCTGCTCAAGAAACTACCCCTCAACTTCATCGGCAACGTCGAGGGCCGCGACCTCTATAGCGGGCTGGCCGACGTCGTCGTGTGTGACGGCTTCATCGGCAACGTGGCTCTCAAGGTCAGCGAGGGTTTGGTGAAGACGATCAAATCGATGCTTCGGGAATCGCTCGAGGCCAACCTCACCAGCAAGATGGGCTATGTGTTGGCTCGCAGCGCCTTCGAGGATTTTCGCAAGAGGGTTGATTATTCCGAATACGGCGGAGCGCCTCTGCTGGGTGTCAAGGGAGTCTGCATCATCAGCCACGGCAGTTCCAACTCCAACGCCATCAAGAACGCCATCCGGGTCGCCAAGGAATTTCACGAAGGCGGCGTCAACGCCAAGATCGAAGCCGCCATGGTGGAGAGCCTCAACGGCGTCGGAACGGAACGGACCGAGCCCAAGGCCGTCAGTTCCCCGACTTGAACTGCCCCATAAACGTAAACGTCGATTTCGGCTTGTCGACGAGCGTCACCTGGCTCAAGATCTTGAGTAACGGGAATTCCGTGATTCGGACGCTCACCGAGATCGGAACCCCCGAGCCGTCCTGGAGACTCTCGACGATCACGTTTTCGAGTGAAAGTCCGGGAACCAGCGGATTCTGCCCATCGGGGCTCGGCGTGCCGTAGACCACTACCTTCTTGACTGCTTCGCTGAAGTCGACACCGTCGGGTGCGTCAAAATCCGTCACCGAAGCGTAGCGGGCGCCGCCGCGCACAGCCCCCTCGAGTGCGTTGTAGACGAGCAAGGCGTGCCCCAGCTGAAACAGCGAGCCCATCATGAAAATCAGCATCGGGAAGGTGATGGCGAACTCGACGACGGCGTTTCCTCCGCGGCCGCCGGACGCGGCCCGCTTGCGGCGTGAACCGGTGATGGGTGACTGGTCGATGTTAGGCATCATGGCCATGGCTCCTGATCCTCCCCGTGACTCTGACGGGCTGTTGCAAGCGCGACGTGCTATTGGAACAAGACAATTCGATAGCTCCCGGTCTCTGAACCAGCTCCGCCGCCGCCGTTGCCGCCCGAGTTGATGACAGACCCGACGTATTCTCCGCAACAGGGTTCGTAGGTGTGACCACCGATAGTGACCGGGGCACAGGGCACGGGCGGCAAGAAGAAGCCGGCGAAGCCAATGACCAGGCCGCTTTGCAGCGGGTCGTTGATCGGCGAGATTACCAATCGACGGCCGTTGCCGTTGGGCGGCCGCGGCAGCGTGACGGTGTTATAGGCCGACCGATATTCGTTTTTCATCTGATCGAGGGGGGGCGTGTTGGGCGCCGTCTGTCCCGTCGTGAAGTAAGTCGGGGTGACCGGATCGGTGTCTTCCCACACACGGTCTTGCATGGCGGTGGTTTCGGTCGCCTCTTGGCCCGGCTCGGGATCGATGTAGTAGCTGAACGGCTCGATCGGGAGTTCGAAGGAGGTTCGCGTCAAAATGGCGTCGCGAATCAAGGCGGCTCCTCCTCCGCCACCCAAAGGCTGTAGATTCGTAAGATCGATGTAGCCGCGTTCATTGTTGGCGGCCTCGCCGGGCTGGAATCCGGCGATCGCCATATCCGCTTCGCACCCCACGAGCCGCGCCCCGTTCACGCTGGTCTTGAAGAATTGCGTCAGGTTGGGGTTACCGACGTACTTGGCCCAGCGCAGCGTATAGTGCCGGCCCAACAAGAACCCGAAATTGGGATCATTGGCGTCGTGCGCGTCGGGCGAGTAGGGGAACACGCCGTCTGAAATCGTGGTTTGGAGTTGCTGGCCCGCCACCGAGTGCGCGCTTACGTTGCGACTCAAACCAATGCCGGGAAACAGCGGCATGAAAAACAGCGGCACCGGCTGCATCGCCTCGACTCGCACGAAACGGTAGTCGAGGCCCGAAACGGGATTGGTGATGAAGGCGGTGTTGTAGACCTGCGAAAATCGCACGTCGACATCGTCGACCTCGGCGGTTCCGAAGGCCCAGTTGTTGACGTCGCCCTCGGCGGCATCTTCGGCGCGCTCGATGCCCTCCCGAGTTCCGTCGAGCTTCATTGCCGCGGAAAGCGCGGCGGCATCGGTGTAGTTTTGTAATTCCCCGTGCGCGACCTGCATGCGCCCCAGATCGAGCGAAAGGCCCAGGATTCCGACCAGCGCAAAAGCCGCGATGGCGACGACGATTAGGACGATTCCTCGCTGTCGGGGCCGCGGCTGATGTTGGCGATCTTGGCGATCCGATTGAACCGTCGAGTTAGGTTTCGTTGCCGTCCGTTTGTTCGATTCCACTCCCACCTCCCGGGAACACCTCTTGCGCGGCGTTGGACCTTCGGGTGCGTCTCGACCCAATCATGTCCGCGCACACGACTTACCTAGCTCTTCGGCGGTGGCGGCGAAAGGTTGAAAAATCTTTTGCGGTTCTTGAGTGCGCGCGGATTCGTGTGGATTCGACGCCGAGTCGTTTCGCTACCCACTCAGCGCCGACAGATGCCGCGCTTGGAGCGCCGGACGAAATCCACTAGGTGACGGGTGTGCTCGTCGGGAATTTCTTGCTCGATCTGTTCGAGTGCGTCGTTGATCGATGAGCCTGAGCGGAACAGAATATGAAACGCCCGCTTCAATCGACGAATTTCGTCGTTGTCGAACCCGGCTCGGCGGAGTCCCACTAGGTTGACGGCGCGGGGCCGAATCTTGAAGTCGGAATAGATGAAATAGGGGGCCGTGTCTTGGTGTACGCGCGTGTGACCGCTGATCAGCGCCAGGCGGCCGATTTTCGAGTATTGATGAACGAGAACGCCGCCGGAGATGAAGACGCGGTCTTCGATTTCCACATGACCGGCGATGAGCGAGCAACTGCAAATCACGTTTTCCGAACCAATGCGGCAATTGTGGGCGATGTGGCCCGAGGTCATGATGTAGTTGCCGTCGCCAATTTCGGTCGTCGACTCGGGATCGGTGCCGCGGCTGACGGTGTAGTGTTCGCGAATGCGGTTGCCGTTGCCGATGGTGAGGTAGCTGCGTTCGCCTGAGAAATTCTTGTCGAGCGGGTCGGTACCGAGGACAGTGCCGGTGGAGATTTGGTTGTCGGCGCCGAGCGTAGTCCAGCGTTTGACGACTACATGCGGCTCCAATTTCGTGCGAGGGCCGATCGAGACGTCATCCTCGACGATCGAGAAATGGCCGATTTCGACATCGGGTCCGATTTCCGCCCCGTCGGCGATGCGGGCGGTCTCGGCGATGCGAGCGCTGGGATGGATCGCCACAGCTTTGTATGATACCGAGCGGGGTGGCGAGCGGCACTGGCGCGGGTCAGCTCTCGAACATCTCGCGGTAGTGGCGATACCAGTCGCTTTGGAATCGCTCCTCGGGATCGTACTTCTTCTTCAGCTCCAGGAACTCGGGGAATTGCGGATAGCAAGCCTCGACCTGCTCGCGCCGGGCATATTTGTGATAGGTCAGGAAGTAGCTGCCGCCGCGCTTGATAGCCATGTCGATCAAGCGCCGAAACGCCGCCGCGGAGTGCTCGATGCCCTGCGGCGTATGGACGGTGTGGAGGTTGAAGATCGTGCAAGCCCAGGGCTCCCGCGCCCAGGCCAGGAAGGCGTCTTCGTCGCGCTCAATCAGTCGAATGGTCCCGTAAATCACGTTGACGCCGTTACGGCGGAAGTCTTCGGCGGCTTCGGCGAGGAAGCCTTTCAAATCGGCCCGAGGAACGTAGATCTCGGTGATGACTTCCGTCGCTTTGTCGTCGGCTTTGAGGCGTCGATCGAGCCCGATGTGATAGTCGTCGAGGTAGGTGCTGAGCTGATGCGTGTCGGACCAATAGAGCTGCCCGTTGGTGGACAGATAGTATTCCGAATAGCGATCGAAGACGGCGGCTTTGTCGGAGTGCGCCAGGTAGAGCAACTCGTCCCAGTTCGCGGCGGAGAGTTGCTTCTGCTCCTCGGGGATCGGCGCGTCGGAATCGGTTGGCCGGTAACAGGAAAAGACTCCGCGCCGGAGAAAGTCTTCCGAGTCTTCATCGATGGAGAATTGAAAATCGCCGTAGAGATAGCCGTCGGCAATGCGTTGGTCAAAAGCTTCGATGAGGTCATCGGTGACTCCGATTTCGACAACCCGCTCGATCTTGCGACGCGGCGTCAGACGCAGCTTGAGGGATGTCACGATCCCGAAAAGGCCATAGCCGCCGGCGACCAATCCGAACAGCTCGGCGTTTTCTTCTCGGCTACAGGTCTTGACTTCGCCCGAGGCGTCGACCAAATCAAATGACTCGATATCGCTCGAAACCGGTTGCATGGTGAGTCCGCGGCCGTGGGCATTGGCCGCCAGCGCACCACCCAGGCTGAGACGGTCGGCGCCTGTCTGCTTCTGCGCGATGCCCCAGGATTCGGCCTTGTCCCGCTGCGCGTTGACGAGATGCTCGATCAACTTCGGCCATGCGATGCCGGCCCCGACTTCGATGACGCCCTTGTCGACGTCGAAGTTCAGCACCTCGTCGAGCGGCATCATGTCGAGCATCAGCGTGTCGGAGCCGAACGGCTGCGCGCCCATGGCGTGGCGGCCTCCGGCGATCGAGACGGCTCGTCCTTGCTTGGCGGCTCGCGCGACGGCTTGGCGAACCGCATCGAGCGATTGCGCGGGAACGATTTCGTTAACGCGCGTCGCGGTCAGCTGGGAATGGATGTCGTTGACGAGAATGCCTTCGGGCTCGGGTTCGGTTCGCGAGCAGGCCCAGGGGGCAAGGGCAAGCAGGCCGGCCGTTTTCGAGAATTCCCTGCGAGTGGGTTTCATGGGGTTCTCCTGTTGTTGTAGCCGATGCCCCCGTCCACTAGGGAGCGGCCAGGCGACCGAATCCGCGGGGGCCAACCCAAAAGTCTCGGCCCGCGGCCCTAACGGTCCGGCGGATCTCCTCCACAACCATAGCCTGCCGCGCAGGCTCGTGCCAACCAGCGAACCCGTTGTGGAGGCTTATTTTCACGGCGGCGTCTCGCGTGGTGGCACCGCGTTTCTTGACGGCCCGCACATGGAGCGGATCTCCGATGATGTCGCCTTCGGTTGCCTCCAACGCTTGTCGCGCCAACTCTTCGGGATCGCAGGGCAGCAGCGGCGCCAAGGTGGCGGAGACGTCGAGGCCGGCTGAACGTAGCTCAGCGATCGTTTCAAATCGCTCCGGGATCGAAGCGCAACGCGGCTCATAGAGTCGCCGCACGGGTTCGCGATTCGTCGTGATCGAAAAGCTGACGCGCACGGTCGTGCGCCGCGCCAAGGTTGCGAGTAAATCGCGATCACGTAGGACGAGCGGGCCGCGTGTTTGAATCACGAACACTTTCGGCGGCTGATCGATGAGCGTTTCGAGAATGCCTCGCATCAACCGCTCGTCTTCTTCCCCCGGCTGGTAGGGATCGACCAGCGGCGAGCAATAGATGATTTGGCCCCGCTGAACTTCCCGGGCCAGCAGCGTCGCGGCGTTCTCTTTGAACGTCGTGAACTTTCCCCAATGCCGCCAATCTTCCGCTTGCAGACCGGCTTGGACGCGCATGGTCGGCACGTAGCAATAGCTGCAGCCGAACAGGCAATTGCGGGCCGGGTTGAGCGAATGGGTGAAGCCGGCCTCGGCCAAGAAGCCGGAGGTCTTGCTGAGAATACTCTTGGCCGTCGTGTGGCGGACCGAGCCGTGAGCGGGACCGGCCGGCGTTGGCACATAGGCGGGCTTCGCGGTGGTCATCGGTGTTCAGCCGAACTTCTTCCGCAATATCTCTTGACGGAAGGCGAAGATCTTTTCAAGGTCACGGGCTACGAGCACACGATTCGCGATCGCCCCGCCCGGCACGGCATAGTCGACGCGGTCACTCGCCACCGTGCCGCCGTCTTGTTCGGCGAAGGTGTGCTCGTGAATCCATTGTCGGTAGGGGCCGCGGCGCTGTTCATCGACGAAACGGCGAGGCGTCAGCAGCGACAGGTTGCGGGCATCGGCGAAAAACCGGAAGATTTCTTCCCGCGGGCGGGGAAGCCTTGTCTCGGTTTCGAACCGAAAGATCTTCATCGTTGCATGCTAACCGCGCTGCGTCGGATCTTGATTCTCGACTCGGCCGGTCGGCCAGATTTTGTTTTTGACCGGAGCGACGAGGAAGGAAATTTCCTCGAGCAGGGCAGGATCGTTTTCCGTTCCGAGCACGGCGAGATTGCTTTCCACGTGACGTTGCTTCGACATGCCGACCAAGGTGCTCGCCGCCGGTCGGTAGTCGAAACAAAACCGCATGGCGACATCGGAGATGTCCGTCCCGCGCTCGCGGCACAATTCGGCCAGTTTGACGCCGGTTTGCTTGATTTCGTCCGGCGCCGAGTGCCAATCGGGCGCGCCCCGGTCGGTCAAGATTCGCAAGTGCAGCGGAGAAGCGTTGATCAGGCCAACGCCGTTTTCCTCGCAAAAGGGCCGCAGCAGATCATCGAGGTCGGTGACCATCAGGTTGTAGCGCGCATAGGAGAGGATCGTATCGACCGGCACAACGGCCGCTACCTCGCGCAACATGTTCAGCGGAAAGCCCGTGATGCCGATGTAGCGGGCTTTGCCGCTTCTTTGCACCTCGCGGACGGCCGGAACGGCTTCCTCGATCACCTGGCGGCGGTCCCCAAACTCGATGTCATGGACCTGAAACAAGTCGACGTAGTCGGTGCGCAGGCGTTTGAGCGATTCGTCGATGCTATCCAGCACGCGCTTGGTCGAAAAGTCAAAGCCGTCCACGTCGTCGCGGCAACATTTGGTGGCCAGCACGACCTTGTCGCGGCGTCCTTCGAGGGCCTTGCCGAGGCGCTCTTCGGCAAGCGTTCGACCGTAATAGGGGGCGACATCGAAATAATTGATGCCGTGGTCGATGGCGGCGTGCACGGCGCGCTCGCCCTCTTGAATATCAATCGTCTCGAACTCGTTGCCGAGAGGCGAGGCGCCGTAGCCCAAGATCGAGACTTCGAGGTCGGTGTTTCCGAGTTTGCGGTATTCCATGGTGATCGAATGAGTTCCGCGAAGACCGCTTGCGCCGGGTGTAGAGGAAGAGAGGCGGGCGTGGGGTCGTCTGAATTGTGGAGTCTCAGCGTACCAATTTTCGGATTTGTTGTTTGTCTATTGGCCGCCGAGCAGGGTGTCCAACGCGCCCTTGAGGTCTTCGGGGAAAATCCGGTTGTCGTCTTCGTCGCCTACCAGAGTTGTCCGGCGTTCGCCTTCCGCGCTGTAGATGATGATGGCGGGAATGCGCGGCACGTCGAGGGCTTCGAGTGCTTCGGCGAAATCGGCGTCGAGCAGGTAGTGCTCCCCGCCCGTGTCGTTTTCCCGCAACCGACGATGCGCTTGCTTAACGGCCTTCTTATCCCGCGGGTCGTCGAGGGACAGGGATATGAATTGGATGTCGGCGCTTTCGTAACTCCGCTGTAGATCGGCGTAACTCGGCAGAGCTTCCACACAGGGGCGGCACCAGCCGGCCCAGATGTACGTGACCACGACGACGCCCTGGTTCGAATCGAGGACCCGCGGCCACTCCGCGTCCGTTATTGTTCGCGGATTCGCTTGAAACAGAGAACAATACGACCCGAGGAACAACACAGCGCACACCGCCGCGGCCCGCCTATATGGGAAGGCCGGCCGAAAAGGACCGAGCTGTCCGGGGGTGGGGACCACCTTATGCCGCGGTCACCACCGTAAGGCGCATGCCGTCAACAATGTCCTTGACGGTTTCACGGAAGCTCGCCATGTGCGGGGCTTGCGAGTGCGCTTGGAGCGCCTCGATGCTTTCCCATCGCTCGACGATGGTTACGGTATCGGGGTCGGTTCGTTGAGCGGCCAGGCCTGACTCGGCGTCCACCGCCGGATAGTAGTGCATGCAGCCGTCCTCCGCCAGAACGGCGGGAAGATTGGCTTTGAATTTTTCAATGAATTCATCTCGATGTCCGTCTTTCACGCGGATCGAGGCTATGACGTCGATCATTTTTGTTCCTTTCGGGGTTCGAGCGGTGCCATGATTTCCTGCCGCCCCTTCAGGGCTCACCCTTCTTTGTAGGCTTACCTAGGGTTCCGCCGTTTCGGCTCCACCCTAGGCTAAATTCCTTCCGCCGCTTCGCGGCTCGAAACCCGATTCCCGACAGCCCCTCAGTTTTGCGGCTCGGTTTGGGGTAGCCATAGCAATGCCCGGATTTCTCCGAACTCGCGCGGCAGTTTCTCCCAACTCTCGCCGCCGTCGTCGGAGCGGTAGCAGCCTTCGCTGGTGCCGGCGTAGAGAACGTTCGAATCGCGAGGGTCGGCGGCGATCGCCCGCACGTCGCATTCGACGAACATACCGTTCGAGCGCCGTTGCCAATGCTCGCCGCCGTCGCGGCTGCGCCAAAGCCCTTCGCCGACGGAGCCGAGGTAGACAGTGGGTTGAAGGGCCATGGGATTCGTCGAGCGGTTGAGACGCGATCAGGTCACCGACCACGATATCATGGTCAGCGGTTTCCACGAGATGCTGTTGCCGCGCGTATTCGGCCGGCACGCCCGGGGACTCCGACGAAATGGATCCCGCGTTACAATGGCCCTACCGAACGTTGTCGAGACTGATCCGTTGCCAGTCCGGCGTTTTGGCGGAGCCTCTGTGTGATCGGCCGACAAATCTCCCACTTCCAAGTGATCGAAAAGCTCGGCGAGGGCGGCATGGGCACGGTTTACAAGGCCGTTGACCTCGACCTTGATCGGCCGGTTGTGCTGAAGTTCCTGTTGCCGAATCTGTCGAGCGACGAGAATGCGAAGCAGCGTTTCGTCCAAGAGGCGCGGGCGGCGTCGGCGCTCGCCCACCTCAACGTCTGCACGATTTACGAGATCGGCGAGATCGACGGCGGGCAGGTCTTCATTTCAATGGCCTTCTACGAAGGCGAGACGCTGCATCAGAAGATCGCGGAGGGCCCGCTGCCCGTTGACGAGGCGCTCGATCTCACCGCGCAAGTCGCGCGCGGGTTGGCCAAGGCGCACGGACGAGAGATTGTCCACCGCGACATCAAGCCGGCCAACGTTATCGTTACCACCGAGGGAATCGCCAAGATCCTCGATTTCGGGTTGGCGAAACTGAGCCGTTCGCCGGACTTGACTGCTCCGGGGTCCGTCATCGGTACGTTGGCTTACATGGCGCCGGAACCGCTGATGGGTATGCCGACCGATCATCGCGTCGATATCTGGTCGCTGGCGGCGGTGCTCTATGAAATGGTCACCGGCCGTCCGCCTTTTCAGGAAGAGTATCCGCAGGCATTGGTCTATTCGATTACAAACGAAAGCCCGCCGATGATTTCCGAGTTCGTGCAAGGCGTGCCGGTCGCGGTCGAAGCGCTGATCGCCAAGGGGCTCGAAAAAGGCGCCGATGATCGTTATGCGGATGTTGGGGAGTTTCTCAGCGCTATCGAGGCTTGTCGCGGGGGCCGAAGCGATTCGCCCGAGGCAACGCTCGCGCCCGGCGATCTCGAAAAGACGGATGTCGACAAGACCGTGGTTTACGAGCCCGAAGTCCCCGTTGCGTCGCCGCCCGCGTCTCCCGCTCCTTCCTCTTTATCTCCGGCGATTTCGACGCCCGGCCGCGGCACGGAAACTCCACCGGAAGCCGGTGACCGATCGCCCGAGATGGCCTACGTCTTGTTCCTTGATTTGGTCGGCTATTCCCGAATGACCCTCGACGACCAGGCGAGCCTAGTCAAGCGGCTAACGGCCGTCGTCGAAGAAACCGCGTGGTATCGCCAAGCCCAAGAGAGCGACGAGTTGATCGTCTTGCCGACCGGCGACGGCATGGCGCTTGTCTTCTTGGGCAGCATGCGCGCGCCGGTCGAATGCGCGGTGGAGATTTGGCGAGCGCTGACCTTGCGTCCCGACATCCGATTACGGATGGGCGTGCATTACGGCCCCGTCCTCGTTATCGAAGACATCAGCAAGCGCCGCAACGCCGCCGGCGGCGGCATCAACATGGCGCAGCGCGTGATGGACAAAGGCGACGAGGGCCACATTCTCGTTTCCGGCGCCGTGGCTGACGTGCTGCAGCAGCTTGGCGATTGGAAAGACGCGCTCGAGGATCTGGGTGTCCAAGAGGTCAAGCACGGCGAGAAGCTGCACTTGTTTAATTTGTGTCGACCCGGTGATTTCGGGAACCCCGAAAGGCCGAGCAAAGTTGGCCGTGCGCCGGCGGCGGAAGGAGGCGGTTCGAAGAAGCTTTGGATCGCGGCGGCCGCGGTGGTGCTGATCACCGCGTTGGCGGTCGGTGGATTGCGCTGCGAGATTTGGTCGGGCGCGCCGGGCTGTGCCGTGCTGCCGGCCTCCGACCCTCTAGCTCTGACGTATTGGATGACCGTGCAGCGCACCCGTGACGGCGAACGCCTGGACCCGATTCGGGTGCCGGGCGAGATGATCTTCGAGGCGGGCGACCTGCTGGCGCTCTACCTGAGCAATGCCGAGGCCGGGCACCTCTATATCGTCAACGAGGGGCCGACACCGAGCGGCGGGCTACCTCAATATGTGTCGCTATTTCCGACCAGCACCATGAATCAAGGTCGGGGGCTGCTGGCCGCCGGCGGGGAGGTTCGTATTCCGCAACGGGGCGCGTTTATCCTTGATGCCGAACAGGGAACCGAGAAGCTTTGGGTCGTGTGGTCGCGAGAGCCGGTGGCGCAATTGGAAGCCGTCGGACTCGACGATGCAGCGAACCTGGGCGAAGTACGCGATGACGTGACGCGGAGAGAGTTGGCGGCGTATTTCGACGCGTGGGATTCCGAACAAGTGAGCCGGGAGAGGCTCGAAGACGCCAAGCAGACGATTCTGGAATCAGCCGGCGAGGTTTTGGTTCATTTGATTCGGTTGGAGCATTTGTAGCTTCCCGAACCAAGCCGCGAGAGGATGATCGAGCGGTATTGATGAATCGGCCCTGGGGCGCCGGCGTGTAACGTACTTGTTCCCGGCATCGCGGTTCCACCACTCTGATTCGGGTCGAGCGAACTCATCGCCTACCGCTTACTAACGCGCGCGGCTCGGTTTGGGGACGGGCCGCGGTTTCTAGAGTTTGGCGGAAAGATTGTCGAGGGTGATGCGGGTGAGGCCGACGTCCTCTTTGTTGATCGAATAGGCGATGTAGAGGTGTCCCTTCCAGGCGAGGGCCGAGGGGTATTGCCAACCGTCGAGCTTGTGGAGACCTTCCCAACGCATCGAGGTTGGTTCGCCTCGGACGACGTAGGCGCGGTCGAAGGTGATGCCGTCGGTGCTCAGGGCAATTGTTAGAGGGTTTCGCACCAGGTGAGCGCCGGGGTTGGTGATCAGGAAAGCCGTTCCGTCGGGTAGATTTCCGGCGCTGAAACGGGCGGTTGAGTCACGGAAATTCGTCTCGACGGGCCGTGACCAGGATTCGCCATCGTCCCCGCTGATGGAGGCCCACAGGCGGTCGCTTTCATTTTTTGTGCGGAAGAGCATGACGAGAGTGCCGTCGGGGCGGCGAAACCAGTTCGGCTCGGGGAATTGGAAAGCGTCGGCGGGCGGGACGCGACCGTCTTTCCAGCCGGAGATTCCATCCGCCGAATCGGTATACATCAGGCGGGGCTGCGAGTCGGCGAACTGACCGGGCATCAGCAGACGTCCGCCGGGGAGGGCGCGTGGCCTTTCGATGAAGAAGCCCGCGGCGAGCTTTTGCGGCGGGCCCCAGGTTTCAGCGTCGGTCGAGGCGCGGGCGTAGAGGGCGTTGTCGGCGTGAATGGGGTGCTTACCGATGATGGCCGTGTTGTAGGCGACCAAGGTATCGCCGGCGACGTGAAAGCCCGCCGCGACCGCGGCGAATGGACCGTCGGGACCGTCGGGGTCTTCGGCGAGAACGACGGGGGTGCTCCATGCGAGGCCGTCGGCGGTGTGGCTGTGGAGGATGCGCTGTCCGTTTTCGTCTTCGCCGACGAGGCCGTTCGACCACATCGCGTGCAGCCGGTCTTGGAAGACGACGAGGTTGGGGTGGTGGCAGAATTTGTAACCGTCTTCCGCGGCGCGATAGAGCAGGGTTTGCTCGCTTTCGAGGGAAGGCAGCCCGAGAGTGATTTCGTTGGCGGGGTCGAAGAGTCCCTCGGCGGCTCGGATGGGCGGCGGGGGTGGCTGGGGCGCGTCCCGGTCGTCGCCGGTTGAGCCGCATGTGGCGAGAAATAGGGCGGCGGCGGTGATGAGGGTGTTGCTGGTGATGCGGATCATGAGTAGATTGTACGCCGGTATGGCCTGGGGAGCGGGGGTATGGGGAAGCTGGATAGAAACCGCACCGAAGATTGGGACATGTCGCCACGAATGGCGACACGGCACGCTGAAAGCGTGCGCCACGTCGGGGCGCCGGGCGAAAAGAAGAGCTGGCTACTGCTTGCGGTGCTCTTCGATCCAGTTTTCGACGACGCGGATGGCGGGCGGCTTTTCTTCCTGCTCGCCGACGGTCTCGATTACGAGGAAACGCTTGCCGTCAGGTGAGACGTCGTAGTTTGCCGCCGCAAAGTTGCCGAAGCCCGAGTATTCAAAAAGCGGCCTGGGTGCGCCCGCGGAGAAGCCGCTCCGGGTCGAAACCGGGACCGCGATCAAAGTTTTTCCTTCCACGTAAAACAACGTCTTGCCGTCTCTTGACCAAGTAAGTTGTCGGCCGCCCCGGGGGGAAATGCGCTGCTTGTCGCCGCCGTCAGGAAATGAGCGTACGTAGATATTGAATCGGTCGCCGGCCTCGTTCGACATGTAGGCCATAAAGCGACCGTCCGGTGAAAGGCGGGCTGTTTGCTCGGCGAACTCCGTTTGCAGAAACATGTGCTCGTCATACCCGTCACCGGCCGGTTTGCGCTCCAAGTATAGAAGGTCTAAGCGGGTTTGCTGACTTTGGCGAGAGAACACGAAATGCTTTCCATCCGAGGACCACCCGCCCGGATAGATCGCTTCCGCCGAACCTACAAGCAATTCCGGGGCACCCGTGCCGTCCGCGGACCTCTCGAAAACATCGCCCCGCCCGCTGCGGTCCGAGTAGAAAGCGATCTTGTCGCCCGACGGCGACCACTCCGGACGCCCGTCGTAACCGGGATCGAATGTCAAACGGGTCCTGATCGATCGCGCCAGGTCATGGATCCAGATGTCGTTTCCCTCCCCTTCTTGACCCTGGACCGCCACTCGCTTGGCATCCGGCGACAGCGCTGGATAACGCATGTAGGTCTGGAGCTGTCCGACCAGGTCCAGCCGCGCACCGGTTTCATCGCGCCATCCCAGTTGGCGTGTTCCGCCCTGGGATGAGTCGATCGAGATCAGTGTCTCGTCGGCCGCGACGCTCGGTGCTCCCTGATCCTCTGCCACGGGGAAAGCTTCGCCGGAGACCTTCAACGTTGCAAGGGAAAACGGCAACGCCCAGAGCCCGCCTTCGAAGCGGTTGGTCTGATAGACGATGTGTCCGCTTGGGGAGTAGGCCGGGTACGCTCCCTCCGTCAAAAGCTCCCACTCCCCGGTTGCGAGGTCCCGCAACGCGACATCTCGATCCGAGGCGCTGCCGATCTCGTGAAGGATGACGCGGGTGGGTGCGTCCAGAGGCAAGAAATGCGGATACGTGACGCCGGCGCCTTTCTCGGTACGCTCGGGTTCGAATAGCAACTCGGCTTTCCCGCCACGCGGGGAAACTTCGTAAAGCTTCGCCGGCCCTCCGGAAGCGAAGACGATCGACTCGCCGTCGGGGCTCCATGTTCCGCCTTGAAATTGACCATCGGGGAGTGGGCAAAGGGGCGTGGCGGGGCCGCCCTTGACGGGAATCTTCCTCAACTCGCCCCCGGACACGAAGCCGATGAAACGACTGTCGGGGGACCAGAAGGGTTTTTGCTCGCTGCCGGCGATGCTAAGCTCGCGGGCCTGTTCCTGATCGAGGTCACGAACCCACAGCGAAAGGTTATCGGCGCCCGCGATGTAGGCGATGTGCCGGCCGTTCGGCGAAACGGCATGTCCTCCCGCGCCCGGTGGAAAGATCCGGCGGCGTAAATGAAAAACGTCGAAGGGGCGGTGGCGGCGGTGCTTCGGTGAAGTGCAGCGCGGAGACGGCGATCAGGGCGAGCAGCAGCGCGGCGGAGATGAGCCAGGGGATTAGTGCGCGCCGGGGCGTGGTTTGGGCCGCGGGAGCGGCGTCGTTTGTGCTGACGAATTCGGCGGTGAGAGGGGCGTCGGGGGGGCCGGGGGCGGGCGGGACTAGTGCCCCTCCCGGCGCGGTGGCGGCGGTCGTTGCCTGAGTAGGACCGGCTGGAGAGCCGGTCCCGACTGTTGGGCTAGGACCGGCACGAGTGCCGGTCGCCACTGGGGTGCCGGCCGCTGCCTGGGTGCCGGTCGCCGCGGGCGGGCGTGTGGTCAGGTGCTTTGGCGGGGGCCGCGGCGGCACCACACCCGAAGCAGCTCGCATCACCGTCGCCGAGCGCTCTTTCAGCCCGTCGGCCAGATTCTCGAGATCCACGATTAGGTCGGCGGCGGTCGAGTAACGTCGATGGGCGTCCTTGGTCAAGCATTTGCCGACGATGCGTTCGAGTTCCATGGGAACGCCGGTTCGCTGCGCGGTCAGCGGCTCGGGCTCTTGGTGGACGATTTCGTAGAGCAGCGCTTGGGCATAGAGGCCCCGAAAGGGCGGCTGCCCGCAAACCATTTCATAGAGCACGCCGCCCAGCGCCCAAATGTCGGTGCGGTGGTCGACCTCCATGCCCTGGGATTGCTCCGGGCTCATGTAGGCGGCGGTGCCCAGGGCCGTATCCAACTCGGTCAGCTTCGAGCCCGCGATGAGCAGCGCCAGCCCGAAGTCCATGACGGTGACGTGGCCCTTGTCGTCGACGATGGCGTTGGCGGGTTTGACGTCGCGGTGAACGATGTCTTTTTCGTGGGCGGCTTCGAGGCCGCGCGCGATCTGGCGAGCGATGTCGAGCGACTGGGGAACGGGAACCGGGCCGGATTCGATTCGCTTGTCAAGGCTTTGGCCTTCGATAAAGGCGAGCACCATGGAGGTTCGCCCGTCGACCTCGGCGATTTCGTGAATGGGACAAACGTTGGGATGCCGCAAAGCGGCGGCGGCCTTGGCTTCGCGCTGGAAGCGTTTGCGGGCGTCCTCGTTTTGGAGTAGGCGCGGCGCGAGAAACTTCAACGCCACCGGGCGGTCGAGTTTGGTGTCTTCGGCTTTGTAAACCACACCCATGCCGCCTTCGCCGAGCTTGGCGGTGATCTTGTAGTGGCTGATGGTTTCGCCGATCATCGACAAGAAGATTCTACCGCTTTGCGAGCGGATAGGGTTCTCGGCGTTTCCAGCGTTAGGCGGACCCGCCCTCTGACTGAGCATCCATGAAATTTTCGTCGGGGGCGAAGCCTCGGCGGATCGTGTTTTCGACCACGTTGCGCGGGAGCATGAACTGCAACAGGTAATCCGGGCCCCCGGCCTTCGAGCCGACGCCCGACATCTTGAAACCCCCAAATGGATGCCGGTTGACGAGCGCTCCGGTGCAACCGCGATTGATGTAAAGGTTGCCGACGCGAAAGTTGCGCTTGGCCCGAGCGATATTTTCCGGACTGCGCGAGAACACGCCGCCGGTCAAGGCATACTCGGTTCGGTTGGCGACTTCGAGGGCCTCGTCGAAATCTTTCACCTTGATGACCGAGAGAACCGGTCCGAAAATTTCCTCTTGCGCCAAGCGGTGCTCGGGCCGGATGCCGCTGACAATCGTGAGGGGGACGACGAAGCCCTCGGCATCGCTCTCTGATTGGGGCGGCTTGCGCTGAAGGACCACGGTTCCTTCCTCGGCCGCGACGTCGAGATAGCTTTCGATCTTCTTGCGGGCGGCGTCGGAAATGACCGCGCCCATGTAAGATTTGGGGTCCTCGGTCGGTCCCAGGTGGATGCTCTCGGCCGCCGACCGTAGTCTTTCGACGAGTTTGTCATGAATGCTTTCGACGACGATGAGCCGCGAACAGGCCGAACACTTCTGTCCCTGGTACCCGAAGGCGGAATGAAGAACCTGGACAATGGTTTGGTCAAGGTCCGCGTCCGAATCGACAATGACGGCATTCTTGCCGCCCATTTCCACGACGACTCTCTTAACGCCTCGTGCTCCCGCGGGCGTCTCGGCGGAAAGACGAATGATGCGCAGCCCAACCTCCTTGCTGCCTGTAAACGCGGTCATCGCCACGTCGGCGTGAGTGACCAACAAATCGCCGATTTCACCGCCCGAACCCGGCAAGAAGTTCAACACGCCCGCGGGCAGCCCCGCTTCTTCAAAGAGCCGGTAGACCATCGAGCCGATCAGCGGCGTGTCGGAGGCCGGTTTGTAGACCACCGTGTTGCCGGCAACGAGTGCCGCCGCGGTCATGCCCATCGAGATCGCCAAGGGAAAGTTCCAAGGGGCGATCACGGTCACGACGCCAAGGGGTTCATAGAATAGGAAGCTGTCTTCGCCCGGCACGTCTCCCATTGCGCGCGGAACGCCCAACCGAAGCATCTCGCGGCCGTAATACTCGAGAAAGTCGATCGCCTCGCTGACATCTCCGTCGGCTTCGCTCCAGTTCTTGCCGGCCTCGAAGACCTGGAGCGCCGCCAGTTCATAGCGCCGGCGACGGGCGGCGGCCGCCGCCGCGAACAAACACTCGGCGCGCTGATTCGGCCCGGCGTCGCGCCAGCCGGGAAAAGCCGCTCCGGCGGCGGCGATCGCGGCTCGAGCCTGCTCGGGGCCGGCCGAGGCCGTCGAGCCGACCTCTTCCGATGGTCGATTGGGGTTTATCGATCGAATCGTCTTTTCCGTCTCGACGGACTTTCCGCCGATGAAGAGCGGAGCGTGGAGCGGGAAGCTCTCTCGAATCTCCCGCAAGGCATCCGAGAATTGCTCCCGATGCCCGGCGATCGCCCAATCCCACAATGGCTCGTTGACGAAGGGGGCGGGTTTGGCGGGCTTGGCGTCCGTCTTATTGGATTCCGCGGAGTCCTCGCCGTCATCGCTCCGAGGGGCGGTCGGGGTCGGTTCAGGTGGTCGGGTGAAGCTCGTCGGGTTCCGCAGCAACTCCTCCATCGAGGCGTGCTCGGTGAAGCTCTTGCGAAGGAACGACTCATTTGAAGTGTTCTCCAACAGCCGCCGAACCAAATATGCCATCCCGGGGACGAGTTCTCCGATTGGGGAATAGAGCCTCACCCGCAGCCCATCGGCGAGCAGCGCCTTGCGGATTGGCTCGGCCATGCCGTAGAGGATCTGGAATTCGTAGCGATCCTCGGGGACCCGCATCTCTTTCGCGGTCTCGATCACCGCCGCGATGGAACGAATATTGTGCGAGCCGCAGGCCAAGCTCAAGAACTCGTGGTTGCCCAATACCAGTCGGGCGACCCGCTCGAAGTTCGCATCACTTTCGTGCTTGTCGGTAAAGACCGGCGGCGGCCACCCGTTTTGACGGGCGTGAATGACCTCCGAGTCCCAGTAGGCGCCTTTCACTAGTCGAATCGTGACGCGCTGTTGTCTTGCGCGGCACCAGTCGACCAGAGCGGCGACATCGTCCTCGGCTTCCCGCAGGTAGGCTTGCATGGCGATTCCGGTGTGGGGGTATCCCCGAAATTCCTCCTCTTCCATCAACTCCTTGTAGAGCGCCAGGGTCAGTGACTTGACCGCATGATGCTCCATATCGACGTTGAGAAACGCCCCGCGATCGATCACTTGGCGTAGAAGCGGCCGCAGGCGTTGTTTCGCCTTGTCGATCGAATCTTCAAAAGCCCGCGGGTTCATCCGTGAGTACAGCGACGAGGGTTTGACGGAAATGTTGATCTTGGGTGAAAAGCCCCAATCCAGATCTCCGGCGGCGGGCGCCAACGGCGCCCACGCCGCTGTTTCCCGGGTCATCACCTCGAGCAGTTCGCCGTAGCGTCGGGCGTACTGTTCGGCTTCGGTTTCGGAAACGACAGCTTCCCCCAGGATGTCAATACTGAAAGCCGACCCTTGTTGGCGGAAAGGGCGAAGCGCCGGCAGGGCTTTGCCGGGCGTTTCGCCGGCGATAAACTGCCGGCCCATGGCGCGTATGTTGTGGCTGACGCCCTTGGCGAGGACCGTCGCGGCAAACGAGTCGGGATTTACGGCCCGGAGAAATCGCCGCAAAGCCTCGACGAAATCCTGGTCGGGCCGCGCGAAGTACTCGCGCAGATGCCGGGCGACCGACTTCGCTTGCGGAAGCGCCGGGAAGACGTCGACAAAACGAAAGGCCTCGATTTTGAAGGCCTCGTCGTGCATGCACCAGTCGAGCACCTTCGAGGTCCAATAGTCCCTTTCAAAAAAAGACGGCGTCTGTTCCTCGATGCGGCTATAGAGAGCGCGTCCGCGCGCGATAATTCTAGAGTCAAGGTCAACCGGCATGAATGTCTCCCGGGGGACGGGGCGGGTCTCGGCTTTCGCGAACGGCCCTCCTCATGCTTTCTAATCGTGGGACCCTGCCTACAGCGTAACGGTTGCGGAAAAGACGGCCTCGCATGAGCAAGATCGCCATCCTCGGTGTTCCATTGGATTTGGGGCAGCGCCGGCGGGGAGTCGACATGGGTCCGTCGGCGATTCGCGCGGCCGGCTTGCAGTCCTCGTTAGGGGCGCTGGGCCTTGGTGTCGAAGACGTCGGCAATCTTCCCGTCGTCATTCCCGAAACCCAACCGCGGGGCGATGACCGCGCCCGCTTCCTTGGCGACATCTCGGATGTATGCACGGCGGTTTCCGAAAGAACTCGGGCCCTGGTCGACGACGGAGTTTGTCCCTTGATCCTCGGCGGCGATCACTCGATCGCCGTCGGTACGGTGGCCGGCGTGACGCGAGCTGATTCGGTCGACCCCGGTGATGTTGGCTTGCTGTGGTTCGACGCCCATGCCGACATGAACACGCCCGAGACGACGCCCAGCGGCAATGTCCACGGTATGGCGTTGGCCGCGTTGGTCGGCCTGGGAGCACCCGAGTTGGTCACCCTCATCGGCCGCGTTCCGATCATCGAACCAGCGAACGTGGCGCTGATCGGCGCGCGGGATATCGACGAAGCCGAGAAAGCGAACCTTCGCGACTCCGGCATTCAAGTGGTCACGATGCGGGACATTGATGAACAGGGGATGCACGGGGTCATCGAGTCCGCTGTGGGGAGGATCACGAAACGCTGCTCGCGGCTCCATGTGAGCATCGATATGGATTTCCTCGACCCCTCGATCGCGCCGGGCGTGGGGACGCCCTGCTCCGGCGGCGTCACGTACCGCGAAAGCCATCTTGCGATGGAAATCATCGCCGATTCCGGCTGCCTGGGATCTTTCGAAATTGTCGAGGTCAACCCCATCCTCGACGACGCCAATACGACCGCCCGGCTGGCGGTCGAACTGGCGTTGTCGGCCTTCGGCAAGCGCATTCTTTAGAACCAAACCAAACCGCGCGAAAGTCAAAGCCGTCGAGCGGTATTCGGTGAAGCGTCCCTGGAAACAAGACGGTTGTGTTCCTTGCGGCGCTTCCCCGGGGATTTTTCGACCTCAATTTCCCGGCGGGAACTCAACTCCGTATTCGCCGGCGATGGCCGGGTAGTTTTCCGGGTCGGCACTCATCTTTTCGAACATGCGCTCGATCCCGGCGGGCGCAAAGACGATCAGCATTCGCACTGTGGCATCGGACTCGTTCACAAAATGATGCGGCACGTCGCGGGGAATATTGAGGTAGACGCCGGGGCCGGCGACGATCCGTTCGCCGTCCGCAAGGAAGACAACTTCCCCTTCGAGTACATAGAAGGCTTCTTCCTCGCGGGTCTGGATGTGGAGCGGCGGCCCGCCTCCGGGAGGCACGACGGCCTCCATCATGAAATAGTCGCCGGCCGTATCGTCGCCGGTCGCCAACGCGCGGTACTCGTCGCCGGCACCGCGCCAAGTGGTTTGCTCGTCACCAGGGCGAACAATTTTGACCTTTCGTTTTGCCACGTGTCCCTCCTCTACCGTCTAGGCGAAGAGTCGACCGCTCCTGCCTTGGTCAGTCGCCGCCCTCCGATAGGATATCGTTTGCGGCGACAGGGACCAATCCGGCCCAGTCGAAGCTAAGGTACACTTGGGCCGTCCACGCCGCCGGTTCACTGGACGATGAAATGGATCTTGCGGATCAGGAACCGCGCCGGCTTTTCGTGCGGAATCTTGATGCGCAGCATGTTCTGATCGCCGCGTTTGTGGTCGGGCAGCAGCTTGCTTTCGTAGAACTCATTTTGTTCGAGGCGAATCGGATCCCCTTCGGAGAGGACTTGGGCCTCGATCATAGCCGAGTGCATCGGAAGCAGCAGGACGACTTTTCCGTTGCGGGCGTCGAGTCGCTTGACCTTTACGGTCAGCGCGCTCAGAAGCGGCGTCAGCGTGGCCGTCAGCACGAGAATACGAACGAGTGCTTTCATTGGGACACCTCCTTGTGTCAGCCGCGGGTAGTTGGTTTCGTCTCATGTCCCGCCGCACAATCCTTATCGGCCCGCCGGGCTTTGCGAAGACCACCACGTCACGGGGGTGAGTCAAAAAGAATTCGTTTCGGGTTGAGAAAACGACGATTCAATGTTCGAATTCGCCCGGCGACGGAAAACGGGGGGCTGCCGAAACCAAGGGTGGGCTTGCCCCCTGGGGTGAGACAAATAGTTTAGACACAGTTGACCGTTCGCTGGTTTTTGATTGCCGGCGGCGGCCCTTTGCTGCATAATGGCTCCCGGTTGGTGAAGCGGAGGCGGGCTCTGCGGGAGCGCAACCCGCCAAGGAATAGCCAACTGGAAACTCATCGAGACGATGGGGCGGGGCGTAGAGTTGCACAGTTCTGCGTCCCGCATCTGCTCAGCCGGCCCTATCGGATCGAAAGATTTCCCCATGCCTCAGAAAACTTCTCCCGCTGCTGCCGCCGAAACCGCCGGTTGGGCGTCCAAGTTCTGCTCGAACTCCACCGGCGGACAATAGCCCAGCGCCGAATGCAAGCGCTTTTCGTTGTACACCTGCTCGAGAAAACGCCCGATCGAGGCGCGCGCCTCGGCCAGATCGCGGTACTCGGAGCGGTAGACCTCTTCGTACTTCAGCGTCTTCATGAAAGATTCCGCTTTGGCATTGTCGTAGGGGTTCGCTTTGCGGCTCATGCTGGGGGTGATTCCGTGCTGCTTCAACAATTCTACATAGCCGTTGGCGGCGTACTGTACTCCGCGGTCGGAGTGATGCACCAGCCCTGCAGCGGGACGCCGCTGATCCAGCGCCATCCGCAACGCGGCGATCGTCAGCTTCCCTTCCAGCGTGTCCTCGAGCGCCCAGCCGACCACTCGCCGCGAGTACGCATCCAGAATCACAGCCAGATAAACAAACTCCCAGACCAGCCGGATATAGGTGATATCCGCCACCCAGAGCTGGTCCAGACCGCTCAGGACGGTCTCGCGGGCTAGATTGGGATAGACTCGCAGACCGTGACCCGAGTCGGTGGTCAGCACGAACTTCCGTCGCCGCAGGCACAGCAGGTTGTCTTCCCGCAGAATGCGGTACACCTTCTTGGGATTGATCACCCAGCCGCGCCGCTGCAATTCGGCGGTGATGCGCGGCCGTCCGTAGCTGGGGAACTCCACGGCGATGCGCTGGATGGCGTCGCGCAGTTCCAGGTCCGGATCGGGCCTCTGCTTGTGAGGCGGCAAACGGTAGAAGGTCGCGCGCGACAGCTCCGTGAGCCGGCACATCCGTTGGATCGTCATCGGCGGTTTCTCCCGGACTTGTTGGAGGATCTGTTGGCCGACAGCGGCTTTCCAGCCGATGCCTGCAGCTTCCGCTGTTGTTCGATGCGCTGCAAGCACCCCTTTAAAAAATCGATCTCCATGGTCTGTTGGCCGACCTTGCGCTCCAGCTCTGCCGTGCGTGTTTCCTCCCAGCGGCGCTTGCCCTCGCCGGGGAAGGCGTTGGCGGGGCCTTGGCGGAACTCTCGCCGCCAACGGTGCAGCAGGTTGGGATTGACCTCAAAGGCCCGGCTGACCTCGGCTGCCGAGGCGCCCTGTTCCAGCCGTTCCACTGCCGACAACTTGAACTCTGGCGTGAATCTCCGTCGAGACAAACTCATCACTCATCCTCCGTTCAATGGATTTTGAGTCTGCTCGTTGTCTCACTTTTGGGGGCAAGTCCAGATTGTCCCGAAGTGTACAAGAGTATAAGTCTAAACCCAAGGGCTAGAGACTGCCGTACACATCGGGACATCACAACCGCTGAAAGAGGAACTTGGCAATAGGTAACTGCAGATGGCAGGACACGGCGAAAAACTAGACAGGAAACGCGAACAGGCGATCAGCGCCCTCCTTGTCGCTCCGACAGTAGGCGAGGCGGCTCAAGTCGTGGGCATCGGAGTACGGACGCTCCATCGTTGGCTCCAGGATGCCGGTTTCAAAGGGGCCTACCTCGCCGCTCGACGGGAGATTGTCACGCACACAACGGGCGGGCTCCAGCAGGCGTCGGCCCAGGCGGTTCGAACGTTGGTGGAGGTGATGGAGGATGAGAAATCCCCGGCCAGCAGCCGCGTTGTAGCTGCGAGGGCTGTCCTGGAGCTGACTTATCGAGGCTTGGAACTGGAAGACCTTGCGTCGCGGGTTGACTATCTAGAGGGCTTCCTAGCGCGGGACGTCCGATGAGAATCAAGAGTCGGATCGAAAGACTGGAGCGTGCGAGCAAGACGCCGGACGCTGAGGGTCCACTGCCGGTGCGCGTGCTCAATATCATCGTAGGTCTAGCAGATGAGGAGCACTCGCTAACCCCGGCGGAACGTCACCAGCTTGACCTATACGCCGGAACGATCGAGCGAATCGTGAAGGCAGAGGGTCGCTTGGAGGGGGAGCAACTCGACGTTTAACCGGTAAACGCTCCACCGCGCTGCCGCCGGAGGATGCGCCGCAGGTGGTCCAGATGATTGCTCTCCCGGTGCCCGAGGAGAAATTGACGGATAAGCCATCGCTGTGGTCCCGCAGTAGTTGTTGGGGGGTTGCCTCTGAGCTTCCGTAGAGGGTGAGAATCTGGTTCTTCGCGCCTGACTATTCGATCTGAAGTTTCTAGACGCCACTGGGTGACGTGGGAAGTTGCCCGGCCGCCTCTGGTCCGTTAGAAGCCGGATCCCCCCGTCCGCCGTGCGCTCCAGCGTGCCCCCCCAACGCCCTTGGGTAAGCGCAGGGGCCCCTGGGCACCGTGGAGAGATAGGTGGGTCGAGAAATGATTTCCCACTCGAGAATCGGCGGTGAGGGATCCCTCACAATCGGTCCGGCTGCCGGGCGACCCAAGCCGTCTCAAGCACCTAGGGACGAAAAAATGTCATAGTTTGTGACATCGATTGTTGCCACCAGGTATCTGGTAGCGCTACAATTTGACCGTCGTGGCCGGCCGCACGATCAGCCACCGCCGCATCCTCAAGAGGGCGTCCGTGTCCCCTAGCCAGAAGCGATGGAAGAGTCCGCAAACGCCCGCAACGTTGTCCGCTTCGGTGTCTTCGAGATGGACCTCGAAGCGGGCCAGTTGCGCAAGAACGGCCGACGGGTGTTTCTACAGGAAAAGCCATTCCGAGTTTCTCTGGCTGCTGCTGAAGGGGGGGGAACGGTGAACTCCCACTGAGGCGGGACAAATTATTTCCAAAAGGAGACGACTGTCATGACGTCCTTTACTCAACGCGTGATCGGCGCGGCAAAACTCAATGTTCACATCTACGAAGAAGTCGAGGCAGACACCACAGCTATGGGCCAGGCGATGGGAGTTGTGGCACTTTCCAGCGTGGCGGCCGGTATCGGTGCTGTCGGTCGAGAGGGCACAACGGGCCTGTTCGGCGGCCTGCTGGCTGCCCTCTTGGGCTGGCTCCTCTGGGCGGGGCTAACCTACTTCATTGGCACTCGGATTCTTCCGACACCACAAACACATGCCGATTGGGGTGAACTGCTACGAACGACGGGTTTCGCCGCAGCTCCGGGAATGATCCGCATTTTGGGGATTGTGCCAGGATTGACGGGCCTCGTCTTTTTTGTAGCCGCCGTTTGGATGCTCGCCGCCTTCGTCGTGGCCGTGCGCCAGGCGCTTGACTATACCAGCACCAGGCGTGCTGTGGGTGTTTGCCTGATCGGCTGGCTCGTGAACGGCGCCATCCTTTTTTTCCTCGGTTTCGTATTGCTGCGCTAAGTATGGGCCTTGGTATCTGTCGTTGGAGCAGGGTTCAGGAGACATTGTGGGTTTTGAGTGGCGGCTACCAGCAGGCCCAGGCTCGGCGTCATCCAAAACCGGCCCGGATAGTTCCGCGACCGCGAACAGGACTAGGCCCTCCAAACGAACTACATAGCGCTCGTTCGCGGATTACTGTTGGGATATCAAGATCGCATGAGGTTCCACCCAGTAGAGTGCCTCGGAACGCTGTCGGTGGGTTCGCATACCGCTGCAGACGAGTAGCCTGGGCTGAAAAGGATACATCGGCCCGGAGCGGCCGGGTCAGCGCCAGGCGCAAGGCTTGTGCTTCATGAGGCGGGTATGGGCATCCTCGCAGCGGCAAATCAAGGGAGAAAAACGGGATTTCTATCACGCCTTCGCGTTGCGCCCGGCTCGGGTTTCATGGGTGGCAGGGCGCGCCAGCGTAGTGCGCCCTCACTGGCTATTTGGGGTCGAGTGATAGTTTATAAGAGAGCGCGTCCACAAAGTGGGGATTCTCTCTTATGACACAGCCGGCAGAGCCGCGGGCTAGACCCGCCGACGCTGGTCAACTCTCCTCCTATCCGGCGGCCCTGCCGTTTCTGCCTCTGCTCTATTCCGCTTGGGCGGATGGAGAATTGACACAAGCTGAAATCGAAAGCATCCAAGCAAAGCTGGCCGGGCAGTCTTGGCCTGAGGAGGGCGCTCACGAGGCGCTGCTGTCTTGGCTGCGTCCGGAAGCTCCACCTACGCCAAACCAGCTTCAGTCACTGTTGCAAACAATCCGGACGCTAGGTTCGGATCTGCCTCCCGACCAGCGCCGCTCTCTGGTCGAGCTTGGGGTGGAATTGGCCCAGGCCGCCACCGGCGAATGGCCGCCCGCGGAAGTACGCCGGGCTCTGGCCGAGATCGAAGAAACTCTTGGCGTTGTGGGCGCCGAGGTTTCCGGCCGGCTTCTGGAGCAGCGCTCGCCTCCGCTTGACGGCGGTCGTGTTGCCGGCGGCATTGATACCGAAGCGCTGTTGCGGCTCCTGGATAGCCCGCATCAGGAAGTTCGCGAGCAGGTAAGAGCCGTCCTCCGGCACCCAAGATTTCAGCACGTGCATGGGCTTGGCACTGCCTCCTACCGGGAACAGGTATATCGCTGGTGCCGGGTTCTGGCCGGCCATGGTTTTGGCGCTCTCAATTTCCCCGCGGCCTTTGGCGGCTCCGGCGACATGGGCAAGTTCCTTGCCGCCTTTGAAACCTTGGCATTCCACGATCTGAGCTTGCTCATCAAGTTCGGAGTTCAATTCGGCCTTTTTGGCGGAAGCATCCTGATGCTGGGAACCGAGCGTCACCACCGCCGCTATTTGGCCGATACCGGAACCCTTGCACTGCCTGGCTGCTTTGCCATGACCGAACTGGGGCACGGCTCCAACGTTTATGACATCGAAACCGAGGCGCATTACCGTCCAGAGTCGGAAGATTTCGAGATCGTCACCCCCGGCGAGTCAGCCCGCAAGGAATACATCGGGAACGCCGCCTGCCACGGCTGCCTGGCAACGGTGTTTGCGCAGCTTTTCGTCAGAGGCGAACGGCACGGAGTCCACGCCCTGCTGGTCCCAATTCGAGACCACGACGGTAGTGTCCGCGACGGCGTGCGAATCGAGGATTGCGGCGAAAAACTTGGGCTCAACGGGGTCGACAACGGGCGGATCTGGTTCGACCATGTGTGCGTGCCCCGAGAGAACTTGCTCAACCGCTTTGCCGACGTGAGCTCGGACGGCGAGTATTCGAGCAGCATTCCCAGTCCCTCACGGCGTTTCTTCGCCATGCTAAGCGCGTTGGTGGCGGGCCGAGTGAGCATAGCGCTCGGCGCCTTGAGTGCAAGTAAGTCCGGGCTTGCCATAGCCATTCGTTATGGAGAGCAGCGCCGGCAGTTCGGACCCAAAGGCGGGGAAGAATTCCGTCTGCTGGATTATCGTTCTCATCAGCGCCGGCTGATGCCGGCGCTGGCTTCCACCTACGCGCTCCACTTTGCGTTGCGGCATCTTGCCCGCCGATTCGTTGAGCAGTCCGAACAAGACGAGCGCGAAGTCGAGGGCCTCGCCGCGGGCCTGAAGGCGTATAGCACTTGGAACAATATCGAAACTCTCCAAACAACGCGGGAATGCTGCGGCGGGCAAGGCTACCTTGCTGTCAATCGCTTCGCCGCGCTCAAAGCCGACACCGACATCTTCGCTACGTTCGAGGGAGACAATACCGTGCTGATGCTGCTGGTGGCGAAGGGTCTATTGACTGAATATAGCCGCCAATTCGAAGATTTCCGGCCGTTCACGTTGCTCAAGTATCTCGGCCGGCGGGCCGGCGCGGCCCTGACGGAGCTGAATCCGGTCGTGACGAGGCTCACCGATGAAAGTCACCTTCTTGATGCGGAATTTCACCTGGCGGCGTTCCGTTACCGCGAGGAGAGCCTGCTGCGGTCGGCGGCGGCCCGGCTGAGACATCGTATTCATGAAGGTCAGGATTCTTACCATGCCTTCAACGACTGCCAGGATCACCTGCTTTCAACCGCTCGCGCGCATGTCGAACGAGTAGTGCTGGAACAGTTCATCAAGGCTGTCGCGGCATGCCGGCCCGAATCGCTGCAAGACTCTCTCCAATCGCTCCGCGGGCTTTTCGCCCTCTCGCGGCTCGAAGCCGATCGCGGCTGGTTCCAGGAAAGCGGCTATCTGTCGAGCGGCAAATCCAAAGCCATCCGGGCGCAGGTCAACAAACTCTGCGCCGAGCTGAGACCCGACGCCGTAGCGCTAGTCGACGCCTTCGGTATTCCGGATGAGTTGCTGGGAGCGCCGATTGCGGTTCCATGAGCCCTGCACCAAAACACGCGGAATCAGAACCGTGAACCTGGGAAGGCGCCTGCGGGGGAAACAATAGCACCCCCTGTTGTTGCCCCAATCCGTGGTATCCCCAGTACGACGTTTCGGCCGACGGGCAAGGCTTCATCATCCACGTCTGTTGAAGCCGACCCCGACGCCAAGCCGATGATTCGCATAGTGCAGAATTGGTACGGAAAGTTCCGCGACCGCGAGCAGGACTAAGTCCCTCCAAACAAACTAGATAGCGGTCGTCCGCGGACTACTGTTGGCATATCCGGTTCGCCATGAACAATCCGACGCCTGGGTGAGCGACGCTCGGAGTCCATCGCCCTCGTTGCGACGAATCGCCACGTTGTTGATGCGCTAGAGGCACTCCCAAGCCATCCGATCACGGGCGAAAGCGCGGCGGCAGCCTTAGTATTCTCACCCATCAAGGAGTTCGACGACGAATCCAGACTCGATCTGTTTGTGACGGATATTCTCGACCAATGGGTCCTTGAGGATTTCGATGCCGACGGTTGGAGAGGCGAACACGTGCCTGACATCGCCTTTGTGCAGATCGGTATAAACGGCTTGGCGGCGCTGGAACTTGTAGAGCGGCCCGACATTGCGCCAATAGGCACCTCAGTCGCCACGCTGGGGTTTCCTCTTGGTAGTGCCCCGCTCGTCGAGCATGGACGCCAAACGGTCCCGATGTTAAGACGCGGCATTATTAGCAGCGCCTATCCGTTCAACGTTCCACAACCACATGGGTTGACAATCGACATCGCTCAGCAACCCGGTGCTAGTGGGTCACCGGTGTTCTTGGTTGATGCTCCGGACGTTGTTGGAATGGTTCACTCGGTTTTCCCAGACACTAATCTCACGTTCGTGACTCCCTCTTGGCTGATAAAGAAGGCCTTGGCGTCGTGTCTGGAAGAAAAGCCAATACGTATCACGGAGACGGACAACGCGGTAGAGCATTTCGATCGGGCAGAAACCACTTCGGCCCCTCCCTGGCTGCCCATAACTTTTCCGAACGCTTGGTGGCTTCCTAGGCGGCGTTGAACTTTCGCGTATTCGCGGCAGGGCGTCCGGAAACTGCCAAGCGTGCCATGAATTAAACAAGGTCCTCAGTCTCGGCTCGGCACTGCTCTTCGTGCCATTGGTTCCACGCATCTTGTTCCGCCTTGAACGCGGCCTCGTCGACCACACGAGGTTTCATTCGGGAGACCCAGGGCTCCGGCCGTCGGGCGAAGATCCACCGGTGCGCGCGCTCCACGATGAAGCGCTGTACTGCCAGTGTCGCTTCAGGCGTAAACACAAATCGGTTGGGCATCTTCTTACCGACGTGAATTACATCATGACGACCAAATCTCAACTCCCGCCGGAAGCCATGGTGTACTTTCGACTCACTGGCGCTGAGGGCGGTCGGACACGGGCTCGGAAGTACTCCAAGGAGCAGCTAGCCGTATGGGGCAAAATGGGCGGGCGACCCAAGGGCAGAGCGCAAGAGAGCAAGCACGCGTCCGAGAAAGTCAATGCAAAGAGGGAGGCCTGAAGTGGCGGTCTATAAACGTGGCAACGTCTGGTGGTACAAGTTCACTTTCCGGGGGAACAGATCCGCCAAACAACGCGGCAGCGCAACAAGCGAGTAGCTGAGCAGATGGAGGCCGCCCACCGCACGGCGCTCGCCAAGGGTGAGGTAGGAATTCGCGAGCGGAAGCCGATCCCCACGTTGGGGGAGTTCGCCAAGAGGGACTTTCTGCCCTACATCGAATCGACGTTTGCCGCCAAGATCAAAACGCGATGCTATTACGAGAACGGCGTCAAGAACCTGTTTGCGTTCGAGGCTTTAGCTGGGGAGCAGCTCGATCGCATCACCTCGGAGCAGGTGTCGGGGTACGTCTCGAAGCGCCAGCGGGCCGCGTTGCAGATCAGCAGCATCAACAGGGAGCTACAGGTGCTTCGGCGGATGTTTCACCTTGCTGAGGAGTGGGGAAAGGTCGAGACCGTCCTTCCAAGGGTCAAGATGCTGCCTGGGGAGCGCCACAGGGAGCGGGTGCTCTCTGCCGAAGAGGAAACCGATACCTCCAGGTTGCTCGACCGCTACTGCGGGAGGTGGCCACGATCTTGCTCGATTGCGGGCTTCGGCCGGAGGAGTGCTTCCGCCTGTGCTGGGAGCAAGTAACGGGCGACTCCTTGGAGATCCAGCACGGCAAGACAGCTGCGGCCCGCCGGAACATACCGCTTTCGCAGAGAGTTACTGCTATTCTCGCCATGCGGGGCTCCAACCGGGATTCTGAATGGGTTTTCCCTGCTCCGACCAAGAGCGGCCATATCGAGCCCTCAAGTATCAAGAAGCAGCACGCCCGTGCTTGCCGAGAAGGCGAGGTTGACCCGTTCCCAATGTACTGTCTTCGGCACACCTGCTTGACCCGCTGGGCTCCTCATATGGACCCGTGGACGCTGGCCTATCTTGCGGGCCATCGGGACATGAGTATCACGAGACGCTACGTGCATCCGCAGGCCGAAACGGTTCGCTCTGCGATGGAGCGAGCCATGTCACATGCGCGGGGTGGGCACAGAATCGGGCACAGCGACCTCAAAGCCCCTGCCACCGAAGAGCGACCATCTCTTCCAGTTTATTGATTAGACGACAGTTCAATGGCGCGCTCGGAGAGATTCGAACTCCCGACCTTCTGGTCCGTAGCCAGACGCTCTATCCAGCTGAGCTACGAGCGCGTATTGGAGGGCTAGAATTCAATGCTAACTTGGCCGTGACGCGCTGTCAAACAAACCACCGAATCGGGCGCGCGGCATAGCTGTCGACGTACCTCCCTGAATGAAAGCAGTAGAAAATGAAGGCAGAGGAAGAAGAGGCATCGTCGGGAGGCCGCGCTCAGTCCGGTTTGCCGGACTTGGGTTGCAAGTAGGCCGGCCCGGGCACGGCCGCGGGTAACGGGTGCGCCTAAGGCGAGGCCGCTTCAGCGGCCTTATCCTTGAGAGCTTTAGCCATCCCCGAAGCAAGCGGCAACCTTCAGCCGGCGAAGCGCTCGCGCCCGTGCCGCCGATGCTCCCATATCGGGCCGAGCACCCAACAGTATTTGACACGGTTTTCCCTCGCTGATAACCTGATCGACTAGGGCGATCCTTGGTCAGCACTGCCTGATCGCCGCTATTGTTGTTCGCTCCGCCCATGGTGGGGTTTGGTGGTTTTCGCCGCGGTTGATCATGGCTAAGATATCTCGCAAGGCACTCAAACACGATCGATTCGCCGAAGAAGTCGGCCAGTCCGTGGTCTACGTCTCCTCGCACCGGCGGCAATTGCTGCTGGGTGTCGGCGGAGCCATTGTCCTGATTGTCGGCGCGTTGGTTTGGGCGGGTTACCGCGAAACGAATCAGCAGGAAGCCCATGCCGCGCTGCAAAAAGGCATTGAGATGTACCACGGCAAGGTCGACACCGAGCAGCAGCTTGCCGCCTTCACTTTCCCCACTACCATCGCGCGCTTTCGCGATACGCGCGAGCAACTTAAAAAAGTCATTGACGACCATCCCGGAGGCGATCCCGAAATCGCCGCCGGTTATTATTTGGCCTTGCTGGACCTCGAACAAGAAAAACCCCACGACGCCAAGACCCGGTTGGAAGAACTCTCCAACCGCGGCAACGGGGAGTACGTGGCGCTGGTCCGCCTGGCCTTGGCCGGTCTCTATGCCCAGGAAAAGCAACATGAGCAAGCTTCTCGGCACTACAAGCAGCTCATCGACAACCCCACCATGTTGGTTCCCAAGACACGCTCTCAACTCGCTTACGCAAAATTGCTGAGCGATACCGACCCGGAAACCGCGAAAACCTTGCTCGAGGAAGTGCGCGCGAGTGCCGGTCCGGCAAGCGCGGCGGCTTCGGCCTTGCTCCAAGAGCTGGAGGGCTCCTAGACGAGCGACCGGGAGCGCCGCCCTCCTCCCATGCTCTCCCACCTTCGTTTCCCTTCGAGCCAAAGTCGCGGGCGTCGTCATGCCGAAACCGCGCACGCCTACCGCAAGCCCTATCAACGCGACCGCGATCGCATCATCCACTCGCGCGCCTTTCGTCGCCTGGAGCACAAGACGCAAGTTTTCACCGCTCCCGACTCCGACCATTTTCGGAACCGTCTCACGCACACGATCGAAGTCTCGCAAATCGCCCGCACCGTTGCGTCAGCTCTCGAACTCAACGAAGACCTCGTCGAAGCCCTGGCGCTTTGTCATGATCTCGGACACCCGCCTTTCGGGCATTCCGGGGAACGCGTCCTGGACCGTGAAATGCAGCGCCACGGGGGGGGCTTTGATCACAACTTGCATGCACTGCGCGTCGTCGAAACCTTCGAGCAGCGCTATGCCGCGTTTCCCGGCTTGAACCTGACGTTCGAGGTGCGAGAAGGCATCGTGAAACACTCCCGCGACTACGAGGTCTCGCGCTTTCCCGATCTTGCCGAGTACCGGCTCGACGAGCGCCCCCCGCTCGAAGCCCAATTGATCGATCCGGCCGACGAGATTGCCTACAATACGGCCGACCTCGACGACGCCGTCGACGCCGGGCTGCTTGACCCGTCGCTGGTGTGCGGAGAGGTGGCCTTGTTTGACCGTTGCATGAGCGACGCTCGGGCGCGGCATCCCTCCGCCCCCGCTGCCCTTTGGTTTCGCGAGGCCTTGCGGGCTTTGCTCGACAGCTTGGTTTCCGGGTTGATTGACGGGACTTGCCGGGCGGCCGAACGAGCCGGCGCGCAATGCCCCGATGATGTCCGTCAAACAGCTTCCCGGATAGCGTGTCTCGAAGAGCACGCGGCCGACGCCTCGCGGCAACTCAAGACTGTATTGACACGCGAGGTCTACCAATCCGCCGAGCTCGAAGCCGCTCGTGCCCGCACGGACCGCCAAGTTACTGAGTTATTCCAACGGTTCATGGAGCGGCCCGAACTGTTGCCCGAGTCGTATCAAAGGCGCATCGGCGAGGAGCCGCCGCATCGCGTCGTCTGCGATTACATCGCCGGCATGACGGACAAGTTTCTCCCCGCGAAACACGCCGAGGTTGGGCTGGGGTCTGAATAAGCGCCGCACGGCCGCTATGGCTCGACCCCTTCTTCGTCCTCGTCGAACTCGATGCTCGATTCCACCGTGAACCGCCGGTAGTCCTCGTAGCTGATCGAATAGCGAATCGCTTGCGATCCCGTTTTGAAGGGCAGAACGTCGGCGGCTTCGGTTTTCAGCGGAAACCAGAATTGCCCATCGACCGGTGCGTAAATCGTCATGAAGTTCGGAAATAGGTTCTCGACGCCGTCACGGTAGATTTGCGGAACCGGCTTGCCGCTCACTTGGACCAGCTGTTGATCCTCGCGGCTGACCCAGATCAACCCATCCAGAAGCCGTTGGCCGTCAAGAACTTGATTGGGTTGCAGACGATAGACGAAACACGGCTTCCCGCCGAGTTCCTCGACGCCTTTGTACGTCAGACGGTACATCCACAGATTGTCCTGATTGAGAACAAAGGGTTGGACCTCGCGTAGGTCACGAAAGTCCTCTTCGGTTAACCGCATGCGATTCAGGTTCTCCACCGGACGTCCGACGAAGCGTTCGCTCCGTTGCCCCTGGGGAGTGAAAAAGATCTCGCGCACCTCGCGGTAGAAACCCATCGCCGCCCCTCGCCGCCCGATCTCGGTGAAGGAGAACCGCTGTCGGTAGGTGTAGTTCTGAAATTCTTTTTCGAAGCGGCTGCCGTTGGCCGCGATTTGTCGGGGCAGCCCGCGAGGCGGCTTCTGTTGCGCCAAGGCTACCGCGCCGGCAAAGACAACGGTAAGAAGGGTACGGAGAATCGTCCTAGTGGAGGTCGAACCCGGCCGCAAGCTCGTGTTAAGTAACATGGTTACTTGCCGGAGACGCTCAACGCATCGAACCGCGTGTCCCTCCGCGGCTTCGGTCTCACTCTGCTGTTGCTCAACAGCGGTCTCGTTATCGCCGCCTTGGTCTATGCCGTTCGGCACGACATTCCTGCTTCGGTGGCGATTCCGATTGCCGCCGCCTTCCTGTTGGAAGCCTCAGTGTATCTGGTTGCCGGTTTCCCGAACGCACGGGCGCGTTTGGAGCAACGTTTCTCGTCAGCCCAAATCGCGCTCTTGGCGTGGGCCGTCTCGGTGGCGTCGTATCTGATTTACGCGGTCCCGACCGGGGTCTTTTCTTTCGCCTCCAGCGCCAAATTGGCCTTGCTGTGCGGCTTGGTCGCGGGGCTGTTCTTGTTGGCGCGCCCGCGCGGCGAAGGCCTGGGCTGGGTGGACGCCGTGGTTCTGGCGGCATTGGCCTACCCGATGGTCAGCGGCGTGAGCCCGTTGTTTCGAGAGATCTACGCCGGCCCGCATCCTGAGATTCCCAGACTCGACGTGCTCGGCAAGATCATGTTGATTTCGCTGGGGGCGATCGTCTTCCTCTCGGTGCGAAAAGTTTCCGGCACCGGATTCCGTTTTGCTCTGTCGGCGGGCGACCTGAGCACGGGCGTCAAGAACTATGTATTGTTCCTCCCCGTCGGTATTCCCCTCGCCTTGGCCACCGGGTTTGTCCGATGGAGTCCCGCGCCGATCGACCATTGGACATATGTCCCCACGTTGATCGGGAATATGCTGGGGGTCTATTTGGTCATAGGCTTGGGGGAGGAGCTTTACTTTCGGGGCTTGATCCAAAACCTCGTGGCGCGGTGCGGGATCTCACCATGGGCGGCGCAATTGGTGACTTCGATTCTGTTCGGCGCGGCTCACTTGGGGAGGCGGGGTTTCCCGAATTGGGAATTTGCGGGCGTCGCGGCCGTTGCCGGGTGGTTCTATGGACGCGCCTACGCGGCTCGCGCCAGTGTCCCGGCGGCGGCCGTCACTCACACCTTAGTCGTGCTTACCTGGAGATTCCTATTCGAGTAGTGGTACCTTGCTCGGGTGAATCCCGGGGCCTTCTCAGGACCTTGTCCCAGGCCGTTCACAGCGGCGACCCTACGGAAACACCAGAATCTCCTCTCCGCCCCCCGCCACAGCCCGCCTTGCTTTCGGAATCAGCAGTGATGCGTACGGTATCCGACTCGAAACGTATCACCGGCCATAGTAGTGGACTCTAGAGAAAATCGGGTAACACGCCCCCTGAAATAGGCGCTTTCTCGGATGGGCCGCCCGGCGGCCACATCATACAATCGTGTCGGATTCAACAATGCAGACTATAGAAGCAGCCTCTTTAGCGCTACGCTTGTCCCCGGGCAAGAACGAGTACACAGTGGATGAAGCCGCCCGTGTGCTTGAGGTCAGCCCCGACGAATTGCGCGCCTTGCTGGCTCATCATGTGCTCGACGAGATGGAATCCATTCCCACCATCGCCAAGATGAGGTTCCGGCCGGCCGATCTGGTCATGTTGAACCTCGTCAAACACTCCCAATCCTAAGCGCCGCCCGACGGTACACCCTCTGTCATCGCTTCCCGTGCGTTACCCCACGCAAACGGGGTTTTCAAATTCGCGATCTCGTGTTACTGTAGTCTCGAACCGAAACGGGGGGTTCGTGCGATTCGGACCGACGTTTGTCGTCCTTACCTTGAGCGCGCTTGTCGTTGTCGCGCCGTTAGCTCTCACCGCTTCCGAGCTCTACTCGGGGAGCTATAACCATAAGTTGTGGATGAGCCTCTGAGGGGAGGCGGCGTATCCTGACGATTGAGGAAGCAACTCAATCGTTTTCTGGAAAGGAACAAGGAGGATACGCCATGAGTCAGTGTGAAGCTGCTGAGAGCAGCAGTCAAGTCAACCCCCAAGTCATTGATGGAAAGGAACGCTCGCCCTTGGATGAGGTGCTGCGCCAAGGAGCGCGCCAGATGCTCGTCAAGGCCGTGGAAGCCGAAGTGACCGCCTACATCGAAACGCATCAGCACGAAGTCGACCAGGACGGCCGGCGGCTGGTGGTGCGCAACGGTCACGCCCGCGAGCGCACCATCGTCAGCGGCGTGGGGCAGCTGAAGATCCAGGCGCCGCGGGTCGACGATCGCCGAGTCGATGAGCAGGGCCGGCGCTTTCGTTTCACTTCCCAGATCCTGCCGCCGTATCTGCGGCGCACGAAGAGTGTGGAGGAGTTGATCCCCTGGTTGTGCCTGAAAGGGATCTCGACGGGCGATTTCAGCGAAGCGCTGGAGGCCTTGCTGGGGCCCGACGCTCCGGGCCTGTCGGCGACGACGGTGGTGCGTCTCAAAGACGTCTGGCGCCGCGAGTACGAGGCTTGGTCAAAGCGTGACCTCAGCGGCCAGCGGTTTGTTTACATTTGGGCCGATGGCATCTACTCGAATGTTCGTCTGGACGATGAACGGCAGTGTTTGCTGGTTGTGATGGGAGCACTCGAAGACGGTCGCAAGCAACTGCTGGCGGTGCACGACGGCTTTCGCGAAAGCGAACTGTCGTGGCAGGAGTTGCTGGAGGACTTGAAACGGCAGGGGCTCGAGCTGCCGCCGAAGTTGGCGGTGGGCGACGGAGCGATGGGGTTTTGGGCGGCACTGCGGAAAGTCTATCCGGCGACCGGTGAGCAACGCTGCTGGCTCCACAAGACGGCCAACGTGCTCAATAAGCTGCCGCAGAGCATGCAGGGCAAAGCCAAGCAGGCGCTGCGCGACATCTATCTTGCCGAGAGTCGGCAGACGGCGGAGGCCGCTCTGGACCGTTTCAAGAACCTATACGAGAAGAAGTTTCCCAAAGCGGTCGAGTGCCTGGAAAAAGACCGCCAAGTGCTGCTGGCTTTCTACGACTTTCCGGCCGAGCACTGGGGGCACTTGCGGACGACGAACCCGATCGAGTCCACCTTTGCGACGGTCCGTTTGCGGCAGCGACGAACGAAGGGTTGTGGCAGCCGCGAAGCGTCGTTAACGATGGTCTTCATGCTGGCCCGCCAAGCCGAGCGCCACTGGCGACGCCTGAACGGTTCGGAAGTGATTGTTCATGTCTTAGAGGGAAAGGTTTTCAAGGATGGATTGATGGTTCAGGAAAACGCCGCCTGACCTCGCCCATCCACAACATTTGACAATATCTCCTACTCGGGGGTCGGACATCAGTTCGCCATTGAAGCGCAGTCCGAGGAAACCCTGCTCGGCAATTTGACGTTCACCACTCTGCCCGGCAGCCGCAAGCTCACCGTCGAAATCGAAACCGACAACCCTTCCGACGACCTGGACCTCTATGTGCGCTTCGCCCTGCCGCCCGAGCAGCAGGGGGAGGTGATCATCGCGGATTACGCGAGTTCGACCCCGGCAAGCGGCATCGAGATGATCGAGGCGGATGCCGACTCTGACCCGCCTCTTCAGACCGGCATTTACCACATCGCCCTGCTCGTCAAGACGTTGGACGTCGAAATCACCGGCAAGATCATGGCGACCGCCGAAATCGGCGAAACACGCGCGACCTTCATCATTTCGACCTTCGGCGCGCTGGGAGACGAGGGTTGGATGCGTAACTATCCGGCCTCCGATTTGCCCGGCGCCACCTTGGGCGAATTCGGCTCGCAGCCGGTCGCCGACCCGGGTGGATTCTTGCGCTTCTTCGAAGGGGGCGGCACGGTGCGCGATGCCCTTGTGGCGCCGGCGAAGTTCGTCGGTGACTTCTCGCGGTTTACGAACGCCCGTTTCGAATTCGACTTTCGCCACACCTCGGGCGTCGGGGCCGTCATCCCCGTTTCGTTGCGACTCGTCAGCAGTCAAGGAGCTTACCGCTGGGCGGCGGGTGCGTTTCCGGTGACGGGGGAGTGGGAACACTATGTCGTCGCACTCGACGAAGCCGAGTGGGCACGAGTCTTCGGTGACGAGAGCTTCGAGGAGGTGTTGGCCGACCTGCGCCGCATTGAGCTGAGCGCCGATCAATCGCCCGAATCGGAAACCGACGATCTCGACAATTTCTCGTTCAGCGGCGAACCGCCGGACCCGCCCTCCGGGTCGCCCGACGCCCTGCTGTCTTCCGATTTCGAGAGGGGTTTCGACGGCTGGACTCGCAACTACCCCGCCTTGGGCATCGAGGGAGCCGGCGTGGGCGCGGTCGATTCCGGCTTGGTTCTCGACGGCCCGGGGCATGAGTCCGAGACCTTTCTCAAGCTCGTTGACAGCGGCACGGGAACCCGAGGGGACGACGCCTTCGTCCTGCCAACGAAGTTTCTGGGCGATCTCTCGCAACTCGATCGGCCCTGGTTCGAGTTCCGTTATCGGCAGGTCAGCGGTGACACTCCTCGCGAAGGTGTGAAGGTTTATCTAATCGGGCTGGGTACGGTCTTCCGTTGGTCGGGTCAGCGCCCGCGGGAGATCTGGCAACAGTATCGACTGCCTCTCAGCGAAAACCACTTTGTGCGCATGGAGGGCGACAACACGTTCTCGCAGGTATTGCAAAACGTCGCGCGCGTTGAGATCAGCGGCGACCTGGCCAAAGGGCCGGAAATCAACGGACTCGACAACTTCTATCTCAGGGAAGAGTACATCGCTCCGTCGGGACGCGCGTTGTTTCTCGATCCGGAAGTTTTGATCGTTCACGGTGCCGCCGGAGACGAGGCCGTCGCCGTCCCGCCCATCCAGGTTTTCGGCACCAGCACGGCGGTGAACTGGGAAGCGCTGGCGCGGCCCGAATCCGCTGTCTGGCTCAGCGTGTCGCCTGAAACCGGCACGACGCCCTCTGAAGTCCAACTGGCGATCGATGCGACGGATTTGACCGAGGGAGTCCACGAGGCGGAAGTACTCGTTCGCGAGTCGGAGTTTCGCGTGCCCCGCGCTGTCGCGCGCGTGATCTTGATATTGGCCGAATCACGCACCCGGCCTCGCATCAGCGAAGGCGGCGTCGTTCACGCCGCCGCGGCCGGCTTGCCGCTGTCACCGGGCGGACTTGCCTCCGTGTTCGGAGAGAACTTCGCGCCGGCCGAGCAAAACGGCGATTTCCTGGAGGGAACGAACCTCCTGCGCGAGGTTCTGGGCGTCCAGGTGCTTGTGCAAAACAGCGGCGGCGGGTTGATTGAACAGGCACCGCTGCTGTATGTCGGGCCGAGACAGGCGAATTTCCAGATGCCCTTCGCCGCGGCCGGTTACGGCACGGTTCGAATCGTCGTCGAAAACGACGAAGATTCCTCCGAACCCGAGGAAGTCATGATCGAACCCACTGGTCCGGGTTTGTTCGTTTTCGATGTCGATCGTGCCGTGGCTCTCAACCAAGACGGTACGCTGAATACCGCCGCGGCGCCCGCCAAGGCCGGCAGCATCATCTCGGCTTTCTTGACCGGCGTGGGAGAAGTGGATCCGCCCGTCGAGTCGGGCATGGCGGCTCCCGCGTCGCCGCTGAGTCGCCCGATCGCCGACGCCCGCGCCACCATAGGCGCCGTCGATGCTGGGATTCTCGCGATCGTGTTGGCCCCCGGCTATGTCGGGCTGGTGCAAGCGAATGTGGAAGTTCCGACGAGCCTGCCCCCCGGCGATCACGAGTTGGTGATCACGGTCGGGGATCAACTTTCGAATCGGGGCATTATCTCGGTGGAGTAGAGGCGACCCACGGCGCCGGGTTTGATTTCGCTTCCGCCATCCGGTGAGCAATACCGCCCGGCCAGGCTACGGCACTTCGACCGTAATGGGCTCCGAGTGCGCACTTTCATTGCCTTTCTGATCGACCGCCGAGACCGCATAGTGAAACGTCCGGCCGCGCTCGACTGCCTTGTCGGTTGATCCGGGCGTCGTCAAGAGTACGTCCGTTGCTGGTTGCAGGCCGGCGGTTCCCTCCGCGCGGTAAACCCGGTAGCCCGCCAGATCTCGTTCCGTGTTCGGCTGCCAAGAGAGTTCAACACTCGATTCCGTCGGCACGGCTCGCAGTTCGCGCGGCGGCGCGGGCGGAAAAATGTCCTCGGCAACCACTTCGGCGCTCGCGCTGAGCGGCCCCTCGGCCGCTCCGGTGACACCGCGGCGGAGGCTCATGATGCGATAGGCATAGCGTTCATCCCAAGCGAACTGTCTATCGAGGAATCGGGTTCCGTCCGCCGTGCCGATTTCCGTGAGATCTTTGGCGCGGTCGGACCCTCGCAACACTCGGTACGAAGTGGCGTGTTCCGCCGCGGCCCACTCGACCAGAATGCCTTCCGGGCTCGGAGTCAGCGAAGGACGACCGGGTTCGCCGGGGCCTTCCACCACCTCGATCACCGCGAAGTTCGAAAAGCCCAACGAACGCCCGCGTCGGCCCTCCGCGCGAACAGCGTAGGCGAAACTCTTCTCGGTCGTGCGAGGGAAATCCAAGGTGGTACGGAGCCGCTCCCCGGCCGCGTCGTCCCCCGGCTCGCGACCCTCGAGCGAGCCGGCCTCGATGCTCTCGCGCTCGAAGCGCTCCACGGAAACGACCTCGTCGGGTCGCCCGAGAGCCAGTCGATAGATCGCGAACCTCAGCGCGCTTCGAAACGGCATCGCCTCGGTCGTTCGAACCGGCGGGGTCCACTCGAGAACGATACCCTCGGTCGTTTGCCGCGCGGTCAAGCCCTCGGCGCGTTCGGGGATGTGAAGCAGCGGGGGAAGCGGTTCGCCGATCGATCCGCACGAAAGCGATGTCAATCCGACCACGAAGCAAAGAGGAGCAAGACAACGAGCGATCGGCGTGCCGGCCTTCCTTCTCGCAACGGGAATTTTTTCGTGATTACACCCAGGGTCGTGGCCGGGAAGGCGGAGGATCCGTGAAAAAATGGGGACTGTCCCGAGCGCCGACCGGATAAATTCCATTGAATCAATTGCTACATCCGGCGCGAAGTGGGCTGTCCCCGATTTTTCGCCACTGCGAAATGGCGCAACGATCAGAGAATATACCGGCTCAGATCTTGGTCCTTCACGATGTCGGCCAGCTTGTCGTCGACATAGGCCGCGTCAATCGTGATGCTCTTCTTCTTGAGATCGGGTGCGTCGAACGATAGCTCGTCCAGCAGCTTTTCCATGATCGTGTGCAGCCGCCGAGCGCCGATGTTCTGGGTGCTTTCGTTGACCCGTGACGCCGCCTGGGCGATGGCTTCCACGGCGTCTTTCTTGAACTTGAGGCGGATGCCCTCGGTTTCCATCAAGGCGACGTATTGCTTGATCAGCGCGTTCTTCGGCTCCGTCAAGATGCGCACGAAATCCGCGGTCGACAGCGTGGTCAACTCCACGCGGATCGGGAAGCGTCCTTGCAGCTCGGGGATCAGGTCGCTCGGTTTCGAGACGTGAAACGCTCCGGCTCCGATAAAGAGAATGTGGTCGGTGCGGACCATGCCGTAGCGCGTGTTGACGGTCGTTCCCTCGACGATGGGCAGAATGTCGCGTTGCACGCCTTCGCGGCTCACGTCGGGACCGCGGCCGCCCTCGCGCCCGGCGATCTTGTCCATCTCGTCGAGGAAGATGATGGCGGATTGCTCGACGCGCTCGAGGGCTTGACGCGTGACTTGATCCATGTCGATAAGTTTCTGCTCTTCCTCTTGCGTTAGGTATTCGAGTCCTTCGCTCACGCGCATCTTGCGGCGGCGCCCCTTGCTGCCGAACAAACCCGGCAGCATGTCCCGCAGGTTGATGTCCATCTCCTCGGTCCCGCTGCTGGTGACGATTTCGACGGGCATCGATTTCTCGCGCACTTCGATGTCGACCATGCGTTCGTCGAGCTTGCCCTCGCGTAGCGCCCGGCGGAGCTTCTCCCGGGTCTTCTCGATACTTTCCTTGCCTTCCTCTTCCTCCTGCGGCGGCATCAGCAGATCGAGCATGCGTTCCTCGGCGTTGGCCTCGGCGCGCTCTCCGACCAACCCCAGCTTTTCTTCGCGGATCATGTCGATCGAGACATCGACCAAGTCGCGAATCATCGAGTCGACGTCGCGGCCGACATAACCCACCTCCGTGAATTTCGACGCCTCGACCTTGAGAAAAGGGGAGCTCGCCAGCCGCGCCAACCGCCGGGCGACTTCCGTCTTCCCAACGCCCGTCGGCCCGATCATCAGGATGTTCTTCGGCATGACCTCCTCGGCCATGTCAGGTTCGAGTTTCTGGCGCCGGACGCGGTTGCGCAAGGCGATGGCAACGGCGCGCTTGGCCTCTTTTTGACCCACCACGTACTTGTCGAGTTGGTCGACAATTTGCCGCGGCGTCAACTCATCGAGCGCGGGCACATCATTGGCGCTGTTCCCGGGAAGGTAGATGACCATGGGGTGGGGTTATCCCAATTCCTCAACTGTGATATTCGTGTTGGTGTAAATGCAGATGTGGGCGGCGATCTTCATGGCCTCAATGGCGACATCATGGGCGCTCATCTCGGTATGGGCCAGCAAGGCCGTGGCGGCGGCAACGGCAAAGGGGCCTCCCGAGCCCACCGCCGCGACATCGTCATCCGGTTCGATCACGTCGCCGTTTCCGCTGACCAGAAGAGTATCTTTACCGTCGGCGACAAGCAGCAGAGCTTCCAGGTGCCGCAACATCTTGTCGGTGCGCCAGTCGCGCGCCAACTCCACCGCCGAACGACTAAGGTTGCCCTGGTGCTCCTGCAGCTTGTCTTCGAAACGGGAAAACAGCGAGAGCGCGTCCGCGGTCGACCCCGCGAAGCCCGCCAGGATCTTGTCGTCGAACAGTCGGCGCACCTTGCGGGCGGTCGATTTCAATACCTCGGAACCCTGGGTGACTTGGCCGTCTCCCGCTAAAATGACCTTGCCGTTTCGACGAACGCAAAGAACGGTGGTGGAGCGAATCTTCGGACCGAATTGCAACAAACCCTATTATACTGGAACGTTTTTGAGACGGATTCCGCGAGCGGCGGCCGGGGCCGGGCGTCGCCGCGAGACGGCCGGCACGCCCCTCGGCCCGCCGAGTCCATTCGCGCCGGTATGTCCCGTCCCTCCATCTCCCCGATCCCGTAAACTCATCTTCTTATGATCAAAACCATCGAATGGACCGCCGAGGGCGTGGTCATGATCGACCAGACCAAGCTGCCCGTCGAAGAAACCTACATCACCTGCCGCAATTATCAGGAAACAGCTGACGCTATCCGCAACATGGTGATTCGCGGCGCGCCCGCCATCGGCGTCGCGGCGGCAATGGGCGTGGCCCGCGGCATTCGCGACGCCGTCGAGCAGGCCGCGCCGGACGCGGCTCCCGACCAACTCGACCAATCAATGGAAACCATCTGCGAAACGCTCGCCGCCACCCGTCCCACGGCCGTCAATCTTTTTTGGGCCATCGAACGCATGAAGAAGCTCTACGGCGAACTGCGCGAACAGGGTGAGGGCAGGGAAGCCATTCGCGACCGACTCGTCGCCGAAGCTCGGCGAATGCACGATGAGGACATTGCAATCAATAAGGCCATTGGCCGCCACGGCGCGGCGCTTCTGCCCGCGGAGGCGACGGTGATGACCCATTGCAACGCCGGCGCCCTGGCCACGGCGGGCTACGGAACCGCGCTGGGCGTGATTCGCGCGGCTGTCGAGGGCGGCAATCCGGTTGCCGTACTCGCCAACGAAACCCGCCCCTTCATGCAAGGCGCCCGACTCACCGTCTGGGAACTACAGCAAGACAACATCCCCGTCACCCTGTTGACCGACAACATGGCCGGACATGTCTTACACAGCGGCCGCGTCGGCGCGGTCGTTGTCGGCGCCGACCGCATTGCCGGCAACGGAGATGTCGCCAACAAGATAGGGACCTATTCGGTCGCCGTGCTGGCCAAGGAGAACGGCGTGCCCTTCTATGTCGCCGCTCCGATTTCGACCTTGGACATGAGTCTGGCCTCGGGCGAGGAGATTCCTATCGAAGAACGCGACTCGGCCGAAGTAACGCAAGTACGCGGTCAACAGATCGCCCCGCTCAATACTGCGGTCTTGAACCCCGTCTTTGACGTCACGCCCAATCGTTACGTGAGCGCCATCATCACCGAACGCGGCGTGGCGCGGGCGCCCTTCACCGAATCCCTGCGCGGAATCACGTCCGAGCCTGGCGGCGGCGGCGAGACAAGCTGAGAGCTTGTCTCGACTGGGGCCGGCACAAACACGAGTGTTTGCCGCTACGGAAACGCAGGTTTCAGGTCCGAGTAATCCCGCGTCGTTTCGTTAAGCTAAGAGAACTCTCGATGCAGCCTTCTTTTGACGTCGTCGGAGTCGGTCTTAATGCCACCGACACCTTGATTCTCGTTTCCCGCGTTCCGCGTTACGGCGGGAAAGCGCCATTCACCGATGAAATGATCAGCGTCGGCGGTCAAGTCGCCAGCGCCGTGGTGACCTGCCAAACTCTCGGTCTGCGATCGAAATACATCGGCTCGGTCGGCGATGACGACCGCGGCAAGATCCAGCTCGCCAGTTTGCGCGAAAGCGGCGTCGACATCGAGCATGTGCAAGTTCGCGTAGGCTGCGCCAACCAATCGGCCTACATCATCATCGACCAATCCACCGGAGAGCGCACGATCTTCTGGTATCGCGATGATTGCCTGCGCATTGACCCGGACCAAATCACGCCCGAGCAGATCACATGCGCCCGCCTGCTGCACATCGACGGACACGATACCCAAGCCGTCGAACACGCCGCGCGCATCGCGAAACAGGCTGGCATTCCCGTTACCGTCGATGTCGATACGATCTATCCGGGATTCGATCGCGTGATGCCCGAGATCGACTACCTCATCGCCAGCACCGAATTTCCGACCAATTGGACCCGCGATCAGGACCCGCTCGCAGCCTTACGCCGCATTCGCGACGAGTACACGATGCGCGTCGCGGCCATGACGTTGGGCGCGGACGGTTGCATGGCGCTCGATGACGAGGGCTTTCACTACTCTCCGGCGTTTGTCGTCAACTGCGTCGACACCACCGGAGCGGGCGACGTCTTTCACGGGGCTTTCTGCTACGCTTTGCTCGAAGGCTACCCGATGGAGCAGCTGCTCGAGTTTTCGAATGCCATGGCGGCGATCAACTGCAAAGCTCTCGGGGCCCGAGGCCGGATCGGGACCCGCGAAGAGGCCGAGCAACTGATTCAAAGCGGTGAGCGGCGCGTGAACCCCGATTTTGCCGACGCCGCGAAACGTTCGTAGAGAAGGCCCCCCGAGGGGCGGTTAGCCGAAGCACGCACCAACACCATGTTCCCATTGCGCGACCACACTCCGCGCTGGAGTTTCCCGGGCGTCACGTTGGGGTTGATCATTCTCAACTCGGCCGTATTCGTCTACCAATTTTCGCTCAGTATGTCTTCGCCGGAGGCGGCAAAGGCGTTCATCATGGCCTTCGGCGCGGTACCCGCGAACGTCGGTGGGGCGGTGGCCGGTGACTATTCGCTTGTTTTCGGCGTTGGGCCGCTGTTCACCTCCATCTTCCTCCACGGCGGATGGATGCACTTGATCGGCAATATGTGGTTCTTGTGGGTTTTCGGCGACAACATCGAGGATGAGTTGGGCCACGGACTCTACGTGGTCTTCTACATTGCTTGCGGCCTGCTTGCCTCGGTGGCGCACATGCTGAGTAACCCAGCATCCACGGTGCCGGTCGTCGGCGCCAGCGGCGCCATCGCGGGCGTGATGGGCGCTTACATGATTCGCTTTCCGATGTCGCGCGTTGTGACGCTAATCCCACTGTTCATCATCTTCACAACCGTAGAACTACCGGCCTTCGTATTGCTCCTCTATTGGTTCGTCATTCAATTTTTGAGCGGCGCGATGACGTTCGGCGAAGCTTCCGGCGGCGGCGTTGCCTGGTGGGCCCATGTGGGAGGCTTCCTGGCCGGGGCTGTCTTGATCTGGTCGCGGCCCAGACGCCGCCGTTACCGCCAAATCTACGATCACTCGTAATGCCCCGCGTAGTGCTCTACACACGGCCCGATTGTCACCTTTGCGACGATGTGAAGCGGCAGCTCGCGACTCTCGCGAGCGAACTGGAATTCTCCGTCGACGAAGTGAATATCGAAAGCGAACCTGCCTTGCGCGTGCGCTACGGCCACGACATCCCGGTGGTGTCCGTCGAGGGACGCGAGGCTTTCCGCCACCGTTTCGACGGTCCGCGACTGCGAGAATTGCTGGCCGCCCATTGAAAAAAGCCCATGCCTGATACTGTCGACATTCTGGCGATCGCCGCGCACCCCGACGATGTTGAGCAGACCTGTGGCGGCACGCTCATCGCCATGGCCGAAAAAGGCTACCGCACCGGTGTCCTTGATTTGACGGCCGGCGAGATGGGAACCCGCGGGACCCCCGCTCAGCGCCTCGAAGAAGCCGCCGAGGCCGCCAAGGTCCTATCGCTGACCAGGCGCGAGAATGCGGGTTTGCCCGACGCCCGTCTGGAGAATACCCTGGAAGCGCGGGTCAACGTCGCCGGATGGATTCGCGACTTCCGGCCTCGCATCGTCATCCTGCCGTACTGGGAAGCGCGTCATCCCGACCATTACCGTGCCTCCGAGATCGGCGCCGAAGCCTGCTTCTTCGCCGGACTCAAAAAGCTCGAACTCGAAGGCGAACCCCATCGCCCGTCGAAGGTCCTCTATGCCTCGATCTACGCCGACGTTCGACCCAGCTTCGTCGTCGATATCAGCGCGCAATGGGGCCGCCGCGAGAAGTCGCTGTTTTGTTACGGGTCCCAATACGGCGCACATGGAGAGGGCGACAAATTGTTTCCCGAGCAACGCGCCGTTTCAGAACGGCTTGCCGCCGCCGCCCGCTATTACGGGCTCATGATCGACGCCGCCTATGGCGAGCCCTTCGTAGTGAAAGAGATGATGCGCGTCGACGACATCGCCGCGATGGGCGTTCGCAGTATCTAGGCCGGCTCCGTGGATGTTGGCGTCGCCTTGAACCATTTGAGGCCTCCGAGCACGAATCCGTACAAGTACGTGGAGCCAAACGCCGCCGCAACGACAGGGGCGGCGTACGGCACCCGCCACGCCGCAACCAGAGCCACATTGACCAGGCCGATGGAGAAAGCCGACTTCGTGACACTCCTGATGAGCCCCGGCATGCGGTAGGGCAGGAGCATCGACACGGTATGCAGTGTGAAGACGGCCGCCAGGACGATCGCGACGTCGAAACTGAAGACTTCCGCCAGAAGCAACACGAAGAACATGTGGCGAATCAACTCATTGGTTGGTGAGCCGGCTCCCACGGTTGCTCCAGGGACGATCCGTGAGACGACGCGGATCAGCATCGCGGTCACCGCGACCACGCCCAGGACGCCGCATATCCCGCCGTAGTGCATGCCGACCATCAACACGAATGCCGTGTGCGCCACGGCATCGCAGACGTTGTCCAGAGCCGCCCCAAATACGCTCTTGATTTTGAGCTTGACCGCGACGATGCCGTCCAGGTCGTCCATGATGTTGTTGAAAACGATGAGCGGCACGATGTACCGATAGCCGTCGTCGAGAAACAGCACACAGACAGGCAGCACGCCCAGAAGGGAGATGAGGTTCGCCAAGTTTCTTACGATCAAATCTCTTCCTTTCATCAAGAAGCGCGATTGTGCCGGCGTCGGCGGACCAGATCAGCCCGGTGCTCGCAGTACGAAGAAGTGATTCGTTAGGCGCGGGATCGGCAGCCCCAGCGCCTCGGGCGCCCGAACAGCCAACGGGTCGCTCAGGCGTAGGGCCCAGTATGCGAGACGACCGACGATGGGGGTCAACCGCAAGGGCTTCGGCATCATCTCCTTCCACTTGCGAACAGACTCACAGCCGATCTGAAGCAGTGCATAGGGCACGTTCAACTCGGCAGTCGAAACAGTGAGTCCACATTCCTCGAAGATCCGCGAGTACGACGCGACGGAGCGGTACACTGCCTGATACTCTCCCTGGCGCGTGACGGTTCCCTCACGCACGGTCGTCTCCCTGCACAGGATCATGCCGCCGGCCTCGAGGAAAGGGATGAGCTTCCGGAGAAGCGAAATCACGTCTTCGGTCTTGAGGTACATCAGCATGCCACCGAAGAACATCAAGGAATAGACGCCTTCCGGCTCAAACTCGGACACTCTGCCGTGGAGAGTCTTGACATTGGCGTAGGGAGCGCACCTGCGCTTGAGGTCCTCAAACAGCGGCAAGCCGGCCTCGATGGCGACTACGTTGGCGAACCGGCGGGAGAAGAACTCGGCCCAGTAGCCCATGCCGCTGCCGAGGTCCAACACGGTTCCGTTGGTGTTGGCGCCGGCGATGAGGCGCTGGACAATTTTCGATTCTGCACGGAATCGAAACTGACCCGCCCCCGCGGGGAAGCCGAATCCGTCCATCATGTAAGGCGCGAGGATCGAGGGCTGAGCGGCGTTCCAGTATCGCTGGACGGTTGCGTAGTCCAGCTCAGCCATGCCGGCCCTCAGGCGCTGATCGAGGTGCCGGCCGCGGTTGCGGGGCCGGCGGCGCGGCGTTGTTCACGGCTACGCCGCGTCTCGTGAAGTTGCGGGGGTCTCCCGCGAGTCTTGTATTTTTCGTTTCGCGACGCGCGAGTCCGCGAACAAACTTTCGGCGGCACCTAGATCCTCCAACGTATCGACTTCGTACCAGATCCCTTCGTCAAAGGATACGGCCCGCGCGTTGAATGCTCCGTCGACGGTCATGTCGCGGAAAACGGCCTCGTAGTAGTCGTTCACCCTGCCCGACGCAACGTACGCATCGAGACATCTCCTCATGCGGCGCCAGGTGGATAGGGAGAGGCTGTGGATGTTCACGGTCTTGTAGGCGAGGGGATCCCCTGTGGCGTCACCTCCCAGCTGAAACCCAGCGACCCGTTGCGAGTCGTCCAGCGTGACAGTGGTACCGTGCATCCACGGCTGTCGGGTCGCGAGAGCGATCCTGTCCGGGTGCAGCATCCCTGACAGCAGGCCGGCCTCGAAGAAAAGGTCACACTCCAGCAGGAGAAACGACCGCTCGATTGCCTTCCGAGCCAACCAGAGCGAGTAAAGGTTGTTCGTCGTTCGGTACCGTGGGTTGCGGATGTAGCTGACTTTCAGATCCGACTCGAGGCTACCCAGGAAATCTCGAATCTGATCGCCCTGGTGACCGACAACAACGATCAGATCCTCAAACTCCCAGTGCTCCAGACAGGCTATTTGTTGCTTGAGGATGGGCACACCATTGACTTCGGTGAGGCACTTGTGGGCGGTGTCCGTTAGCGGAGAAAGTCGACTGCCGGTGCCGGCCGCGAGCAGCAATGCGGTTCGTACGCGGTCGCGTTTCAATTTGAGTCCACGTTTATTCCTCTCGATATTATTTCCCCCGCATCACTGAACGAGGGTTTCCACTTTAGTATCCCGGCTAAGGATAGCACGGCCGAGCCGCGGCTACGCTGCAAAGAATTGTCCAACACAAGATGAGCCTGTTTGCGGCCAGACTCATTTCGGGCGCATTCCTTGGTTTGGAAAATGCTGCGCTGGATGCGCGAAGCGGGACTCTCAGGCGGCGTTAGGTCGTCCGAAAAAAACCTCGCGCTGCATCTCGCGAATCGGTTCGTCCCCGCCGGCCGCCTCCAGATACGCCCGCAGACTCCGCGCCACCAACAACCGCGCATCCGGGCCGTAACCACCCAACTCCCCATCAATCCAGCCGTTGAACGCCGCCTCGTCGAGATCCCCCGCGCGTGCCGCGAGGGTCCGCTCCTCGAATCCGGGAATAAACGATGCCACAAATCGCCGCTTGTTCTCAAGCGACACCAAATCCGAGATCTCCATCGCGTAATCAGGCAGTGCAACGTCAATCAACGCCAACATCGACTTCATGAAGGCGTTCGAAAAGTCGACGACTTCTTGATCGACCCGTTGCCGCATCCGTGCAAACTCTTCCTCCGACGCCTCGACGCCGATCGGCTCGGCGCCCTTTTCGATATAGACCTTGTTCTTCGGTTCAGTGCCCGACGGCCGAATAATGGCCCGCAAACCTCCCTCGAAGGTGAGGCTAATCAGGTTGCGAGCGCCGCGGTCGGTTTCCGACAGAAACGGCCCGAACGTCACCTCATCCCAGTAGTCGCGAACCGAGACCACTCGCAGCCCGCCGATTTCGCTCGGCGGGTTTGTGCGGAGTTCATTCTGGATGGCGTGCATGGTGGCCGTCCCCGCCGCGCCTTGCATAATCGTCGAGCGCAAGGAATTGCGGTAATAGCCGTAGCGCTTGTAGGTTTCCACCAAATAGTCGTACAGAGTGCGGCCTTGCTCCTTGAGTTCAGAGGTCAGCTCGGCCAGCACGACCGCCGCCCCCGCGGCGTCTTTGTCGCGAATATGGGGCGTCAGCAGCAAGCCGTGGCTTTCCTCGGCGGCGATGACGAAATCGTCCTCCCCGGCTTCGATGTCCCCGAAGCTCCCGTTGAGTTGGAGCTGATGCAAGATGTCGCCGACATACTTGAAACCGACCAACAAATCGCCGATCACTTGCGCCCCGAAGTCGCGGGCGATGCGCGCCATCAACTCCGTCGTAACTTCCGTCTTGATCACGACGGCGCGCTCGGGAAGGCGTCCCGCCCGCTTTAGCGATTCCAACCGATAGCGCGTGAGAATCACGGCCAATTCGTTGCCGTTGACGAAAACCATGTCGTCGCCGTTTCGCACGGCCGCTCCGATGCGGTCGGCGTCGGGATCGGTTCCCAGCGCCACGTCGGCGCCCGTTTCCCGAGCCAATGCCATGGCGGGTTCGAGCGACTCGGGGACCTCGGGATTGGGCGTCCGGAACCGAACGTTGGCAAAGTCGCCGCGATACTCGCGCTGCTCCTCGACGGTAAAGAACTGCTTTCCCTCTTCGAAACCGGCTTCTTGCAGGCAGCGGCCGACTGTGTTGCGTCCCGTGCCGTGCAGGGGCGTGAAGACGATCTTCGCCGGGCCGGGTTCCGCCCGCAGCCTCAGCTCAAGGTTGTGGTCGACGTAGGCCTTACGAAAGGCTTCGGTGATCGGTTGCATCAGTCCCGACTCGAGGGCTTCGGTGTAGAGGATGCTCTTGACCTCGGTGATTTTCTCGACGATCTTCACCATGCGCTCGTCGTGGGGGGGGATTTCCTGGCCCCCTTGAGCGTTGTAGAATTTCCCCCCGTTGTCGTCGGGATGATTGTGTGAGGCGCTGACGTTCAGTCCGCCGTGCGCTCCGAGAAGACGAATGAAAAACGAGAGTTCAGGCGTCGAGATGTAATCGCGCGGCTCGTCGGGAAGCATGTAGACCCGCACCCCGGCCGCGCAGTAGACCGACGCCGCGATGTGGGCGAAATCCTTCGATGTGAAGCCCAGCAATGGATTCGGCAGGTCGCGCGGGTAGAGACCCCGCAGATCGTTGTATTCGCGAACATCGTAGGCGACCACCACCTCGAACCGATCTTCGTCAGGCGCCAGATCGCGCAAGTACTCGACATGCCCCTGTATCGACGAGGCCATGGTGTAGGGGTTGATGCGATTCGGTCCGATCCCAACCGGCCCCCGCCGGCCCCCAGTCCCGAACGGCATGACCTGATAGAAACTGTCGAGCAAGAGGTCGAAACGGCCTTCGGAGACCATCCAGTCGAGCAGCGGAAGGTAGTCGTCCTTACCCCCTTCCATCAGGCCCGCGAACTTGTCGCCTTCCGCCCAGGCTTCCAAGTGGACGAGCGCGGCTTCCTTGATGTTCGCGGGGAGATCGATGTCTTCGAAACCGACGCGAGTTCGATCCAGCAATTCTTTCTTGGTCAAAGGCGCTCCGCGGAAAGCCCGGCGATGGTCGGCGGGCCATGTGAGTCCAACGATCATTATCCCGACGAGCCTCGGGTACGCGCAAATGAGGTTAGGATGTCTGCATGGCGGAAGATCAAAGTTGGCGTGGCAAGGTCGGAAAACTCGACAAAGCCGAAATGTCGGAATTTCTGGCGGGCGACGTGTTTTGCCGTATCGGTTGTCTGGACGAAGACGGCTGGCCCTATGTGGTCCCGTGCTGGTTTGAATACAGCGACGGCGGTTTCTACATCATTCCTCGCGCGCGATCGGCCTGGGCCGGGCACATCCAACGTGATCCCCGCGTGTCATTGTGCATCGACGACACGACGCGCTTCAACCGCCGCGTGCTGGTCAAAGGTAAAGCGGAAGTTCTTGAAGAGCCGAACGTCGGAGGACGTTGGGTCGAGATCGGTAGCCGCATGGCGCTGCGTTATCTGGGCGAACGTGGCCCTGACTACCTCGAGCCGACGTTGAACGAGCCGCGCTGGTTATTGTTCGTTCGCCCCGTGAAGATCAGGACGTGGCAGGGCGTCGGCTGGCACCAGCGCTACAAACACGGCAAGTGGTGACCAAACCGCGCCGGGAGCCAGGGGTTGTAAAAAAATCGGGGGCTGGGGAGCCGCGAAACGGCGGCAGGAATAGAGCCTATAGGGTGGAGTCGATAGGCGGAACCCCAGGGAGCGCCCTCGATGCCGGGGAGCCCTGAAAGGACGGTGGGAAACACCCACCGCCACAAGATCATAGCCCAGGGTGAAGCGTAGGGAACCCCCGCGTCGGCAAGCCACCCACCCACAGCCGCTTCGCTGTCGTCTTTCGCCTAAATATTGCGACACACCGGCGTCACAGCTCGGTCGGAGCCACCGTGCTGCAAACGCTACCGGCGAAAAGGTCGATCAAGGGGTCAATGGACGAAACGGAAATCATTGTCCTCTAAGCCGAGTCGGCACCGCTATCAAGGCCCCAGCACAGCGGCGCACCACAACTCCGCACCGGATCTACGCCGACGCATGGGTCTCGTTCGCCGTACGGATGCCCGACTCGACAGCACCTTCGATCCATCTGTGATCGAGCGAGGTATGCTCGCCTGCGAAATGAACCCGGCCTTCGGGCCGCTTGATCTCCTCGTAGTGGCGCTTCTCCTGGCCGGGATTGAACAAGGCGAACGCGCCGCCGAAGTTCTCCATCCTGTGCCACATAACCGAGGCGCCGCCCTCGATGATCTCTTGACCCTTGATCTGAGGATGAATCCGCTCCAGATCTTCAGTCGCTTGCTGAATCTGATCTTCGGGGCTCAGGTGTCCCCAGCGTCTCGCATCCCGCGCCCACGTATAGCTCGCCAGGAGGATTCCCCGTTCGGTATCGCCCCGCCAGCCGTTCGCGAATTGCGGGTAGACCACCTCGCGGATGGACAGGTCGGTCTGGCTGACGCCGCCGTAGATGTGATCGTCTTCCCAGAAACGTCTTCTGCACTGGAGGAGAATCTTTCCGGATTCATCGTAGTTGAGACCCGTAACGGCGTCCCATTTGGCGGGACTGAGGTCTCGCAGACCCTCGATGTGCCGGAGCGTGGGAAGCGGATTGGCCAGGATGAGGTGGTCCCCGGTCATGGCCTTCACTTCATCAAGCGGCGTCTTATACCAGACCCTAACGCCCGTGGCATTCTGCGAGAACCGGGTCAGCCTGGCGCCGAAGAGGATGTCGTTGCGAAGCTCCGGCAGAAACGACCGCGGCAGGTTGTCCGTGCCGCCCTTGATCTCCACGAGGCCCTTGAAGGCGTCGGTCGTGATCTCCCATAGGAGCGCGGTCGCGGACTTGTTCAATCGGGCGCGCTGGTTCTCGACGATGCCATAGAGCGTGACCGCGTCCTTGGACCATCCGTGCGCCTCTAAGAACTGCCGCGTCGTGAGATCGCCCCATTGCTCCAGGATCTCCGCCCATCCCTCCATCCCCCTGGCCTTGAACGTTCGTCGGTAGGGCTCAATGGTCTCGTCCCACAGGGCTCCCGGCGTCTTTCCCCGTTCGTTGTCCCTAAATCGATACCCAGCCACGTCGGGAGTCTTGGCGAATTCGCTCCAAGTCAAACGGCGGTTGTTGATGAAGACGAACTGATTCTTCCTCTCCATGATGAACGGCTGGGTTTCCAATCCGAATTTCTTGATGTACCCCATCGTGAGCCTGTGGACCGCGGGGATGCGCATTGCGCCGCCTTCCGCGTAGAGCCCGTGCGTGAAATGGGGTTCCCGCAGCGTCCAGACGCGACCGCCCACGCTGGTGGACGCCTCGAGGATGGTGACCTTGTGGCCAGCCCTTTTGAGCTCCATCGCCGCGACGAGGCCCGCCATTCCGGCCCCGACCACGATGACATTCTGTGGGTTGTTGGTCTCACCCAGCCCGGACTCGATCACCGTCAGCATCGCGTCCTTATCAAGATCCGCGGCAAATGATCTTCCGCGGAGAGCAAACGATGCGATCACCGATGCCGACGCCAACTTTAGAAACCCGCGCCTCTCCATGTTCAAAATCCTCCTCGCGTTTGACTTTGGCTCTTCCAAGCTTCGTCGAAGGCCACTGCAGATATTATGCACAGGCAGTCACGTGCTTCGGGGCCGACCGACCGGGGAAGCAGTCGAGGGGCTTACGCGGAGGCGGGTGAAATTTGGCGGGCCGTCACGCTCGAGTGGCGGCACGCAGCCCGCTCTTTGGCGGACCGGGCGACGCCGGTGAAATGCCGGGCCGGCTTCCCGGCCCACAAACGCGTCGGCAGTACGAAGGAAGGAAAAACCAAACAAACCCAATTCGTGGCTGTCAAGCCTTTAGAATCGATACCTTTAGTTTGTCGTACGTACCCGAGCCCCCCGCGGCGCAGCCGACCCAACGTAGCCGAAAGAGTTCATTGAGCTGAATACGATGAAGCCCATCGATCAGAAGACCCACCCGCAACACCGTGATCCGATCCGAACTTATATTTGCTACGAAAACAATCCGTCCAGGAAAAACTCCACAAAGCGATCCGCGTCGACTTCGACCGCGACGACGACGTTGTGATCTTCTGCGCGCAAGATGTCGCGGCGGTCGGCAACCAGCATGCCGGTCGTGAGGCCGCCCCCGGTTTCGACATCGGCGGCAAAGCCCTCGGTGCGAACAAAACTCGGGTCGATCGCCACGCCCACCGCCAGCGGATCATGCAAGAAACACTCTCGCTTGCCGTGGCTTTCCGCGAAATCAAAATATTGTCTGCTGACGTCGCGCAGGAAACCCGCTCCGGCGGCTTGTGATTGTTCGGCGCGTTCCAAAAACGTTTCGCGGCGGATTCGCGCTTGGTGCGTTACGTCCAAGCCGACCAGCGTCAGCGGCAGCTCCGAACGAACGACGACTTGAGCGGCGTCGGGATCGGCGAAAAAGTTGAACTCGGCGACCGGCGTCACATTCCCCATGCCGTTGAGCGAACCGCCCATCACGATCAGCTCGGCGAGTTTCCCCATCGCCTCGGGGGCGCGCTCCAACGCGGTTGCGATATTGGTCAGCGGCCCTAAAGCCACGACGGTGATTTCGCCGGGGCGGCTTGCGGCGAGTTCGGCGATCAAGTCGGCGGCATGGGTGGAGACGACGGGCTCGTCCGGCGCGGGGTAGCGCGAGCTGCCGTCCGGCTGTCGAATCGCGCTGATATCCCCAAGACCGTCCGCGCCGTGAACGTGGGACGCGGTGACGGGCTCGCGCCGGAGAGGAACCGCGCATCCTCGAGCGACCGGTGGCGGGTTCTCGACCCCGGCCGCCCCCAGGATGTGAAAGGCGTTTGTCACGCAATGATCCAGCGGAACATTGCCGGCGACGGTCGTGATAGCTTCGATGCGCAGCTGGGGCGAGCGCAGAGCCAACATCAATGCCAGGGCGTCGTCGATACCCGGGTCGGTGTCGATGATGACGCGGCGCGGAAAGGAGTTCTCGCGGTTCGCGGGGGAAGATTTGGAGGAAACTGTCATATTTTCAACAGTGTTTCGGGCCCTGCGTCGCTTCGGTTCGGGATACACGGTATCCTGAAAAGTAGAGTGTTCGAGTTCCGTATCCGGTGCATTCCGTCCTCAAAATTCCTGTCGTCCGCACTCTGCATCGTCGTGGTTTACTCTTGCCGGCAACCCTGCTCCTGATGGTTGCCGGAGTTCTGGTGCATGGCGCACTCTCCCGAGAGCCGGCCGCGGAGGCGGCGCGAACCCAGAAGACAGCGCCGGCTCCGGTATCCCATGGCGGCGGCCGACCCGACGTCGAAAAGACCATTCTGGCGTACGAGTCGGACTTTTGGTTGCAACTGGCACAGGCCTCCCGCTCCAAGATCTACCTCGTATCGAGCAAACGTATTCCCGCCGTCTACGTCTCGCCGACCTTGGCCGTCTCATCGATTACCGCCGCGGAAGAGTTGATCCGTGACCGACAGAAGCAGGAGTTGATCGAAGAACGCGCCGCCCGGCGAACTGCCGGCGGGGAGTCTGACGCCCAAACGCCGGCCGGCTCGGAGGGACCGGTGAACGAGCGTGACGAGAGTTCGGGCTCCGCTGACGACGAAGCGGGTAGCGGCGGGGAAGCGTCCGAGGAGGCTCCGCGGCTCATTGCCGTGGACGCGCGCCTCGGGATCGCGCTGTTCGAACTGTCTGAAGCGGTCGAAGACCCTTTCTTGATGGTCAGCCCAGCCAGTTTACCGCCGGGGTCTTTTTTGGCGGCGATCACCGTCGAAGCCGATAAGCGCCTGCGCATCAGCCCGGGCTACTTGGTTTCCACCGAGAAAACCGGAATGGCCGACCAAGACGCGGAATCTTTCGAAGTGTCGTTCGAGTTAGGTGAGGCGCCCGCGATGGCCGCGGTCGTGGATCTCGACGGCAACCTCGTGGGGCTGGCCGTTCGTTCGCCCGAGGGGAACCGCATTCTTTCGGCGCCGACGGTTTCGAGGCTGGTGGAGCGGATGACCGAACAGCCGCCGTGCCACAGCATCGAAGTCTCTGACTTGCCGGCCGCGGCCGCGAAATTGCTTCGGTTGCGAAACGGCGTTTTCGTTGAACGTGTTCTCGATGAATCCTTCAAACCAGCCTCTTCGATCCACCCCGGCGACGTCATTCTGCGGTGGGCCGGCGAAGTGGTTGAAAACGCCGAGCAATTCCACGAACTCTATGAAGCGGGGTCGGCGGGCCGCCTGACCCGTTATCTCGTCCAACGCGGCGCCCGGCGGATTTCGGGCGGCACGATCATGCCGGGTCGCGATTGCCGCGCGGTTGGGGAACCGCCTTTATCGTTGGTGGAGATGGGCGTGGTGCTGGAGTGGAGCGAGCGCCCCGCCGACGAGCCGGAGGACAAAGCAGCGGGCTGGCGCGTGATCGCGCTCATCGAAGAAGCCCCGGCTTCGGAATCGGGGTTGCGGCTCGACGATCGGATTCTTTCCGTCAATGGCCGAGAAGTCACCCGGCGTAACGGCGCAAGCACTTTTTCGCCCTTTGAACAGCGCGGACGCTCGCTGGCCCTTTCCGTCAAGCGAGGCGATCGCGTGAAGCTGCTGGCCGTCTCTCCCGACGAGGTAGCAACTCCCTGATGCCGCCGACGCGGTCCGCGGTTCGGGACGCATTGTCCCGTATGGCGACGCGTCTGCGCGCGATGTTGCGGCTTGGCGGCCGCATCGTTCCGCTTGCGCCGGCGTGGGGCTGGGCGATGATCTGGTTTCGATCATCGTTTCTGCCCTCCCAGAACTATCTCATCATTCTTGCCATCGCGGTTGGGTTGCTGACCGGGTTGGGGTCGGTCGGATTCATCTATGTCCTGCGGGCGATCGCTGCTTTCGCAAGGGGCGAAATCGAGTCGACTCTCGCTATTTTCGGCGACGCGAGCATAGTATTGCTGCCCGCCATCGGCGGACTCTTTGTCGGGCCCTTGATCGATCGTTTCGCCAAGGAAGCCAAGGGCCACGGCGTGCCCGAAGTGATGACGGCGCTGGCCACCCGCGGCGGCAAGATTCGCCCGCGCGTCGTGGTGGTCAAGGTCATGGCCTCGTCGATGACGATCGGGTTTGGCGGCACGGCGGGCCGCGAGGGACCGATGGTGCAGATCGGTTCCGCCATCGGTTCCGCCATCGGGCAATGGGCGCGGTTGGCAACGAAAAATGTGCGGACCATGGTCGCGTGTGGCGCGGCGGCCGGTGTCGCGGCGACGTTCAACGCGCCAATCGCGGGGGCGATCTTCTCGCTGGAAGTCTTGATGGGCCGCATGCATACGGACTTTCTGCTGGTCCTGCTGACGTCGCTCAGTTCCTGCATTGTCGCCCGCCATTTTCTGGGGAACTACCCCGCGTTCCTGGCCCCGCCGTATGACTTGATCAGCCCCGCCGAGTTGCCGCTCTATTTCTTCATGGGAGTGGTGTTGGGCCTGGCGGCGGTGGGCTATGTTCGGTTGCTTTATTGGGCCGAGGATTTCTTCAGCGACTGGAAGTTTCCCGAGTACTTGAAGCCGGCGGTCGGCGGACTGGCGGTGGGCCTGATCTTGTGGGTCTATCCGCAGGTCTACGGCGCGGGCTTCCCGGCCATGGAGTCGGCGTTGTGGAATCGCTTTTCGTTGGAACTGTTGATCGCCCTGTTCTTTGCCGCGCTGTGCGCCAACTTGGCGACTTTAGGATCCGGCGGTTCGGGCGGTGTTTTCGCGCCGTCGCTCTATATGGGCGCCATGTTGGGCGGGGCCTATGGGGCGCTGGTCCACCAGATCTTTCCTGATTGGACGGCGACATCGGGCGCATACGCCATGGTCGGGACGGCCGCCTTTTTCGCCGCGGCGGCCAAGTCGCCCGCGACGTCGATCTTGATCCTATTCGAGATGACGGGAGACTACCGCATCATGCTGCCGGTGATGGCGGCGACGGTAGCCAGCGTCTACGTGTCCCATTGGCGGCTGCCGCACAGCATCTATACGCTGAAGCTGCACAACCGCGGAATCAACTACCCCTACGAACAAGAGGGCGAGGCGCCGCGCGCGATGGTGTCGGCTACCGGCGAAAGCCCGAAACCTGGAGAGGGACGCCCTGGGGAAGGCGATGCGGGCGGGTGAAGCCGGCGCTCGCGGAGTCGCCTATGTAGGCTCTTCGGTATGGAAATCAGTTCGCTCGGGATCCGGCCGGTTCTTGAACTCACGCACCAATTCCAAGAACCGCCCCACCACCGCCTCGAAAACGATCTTCCCTTTCTCGGGGTTCGCCAAAGTGGGGTCGCCGTGAACACCGCTCTTGCTGAAACTCGACCACTGTTCCATCAAGTTGACCGGTGCGCCCTCCACTAGATCCAGCCACATAAAAGCCGACTCCGGCATATTGAGGTCTTTGCGGGCCTTCCCCATCTCGACTTTCGTCTTGTCGAGGTGAAGATACACCGACGTCTCAAGCTCCGCCGCGTGCGCCATGCCGCCTCGGCCCGACTCGCGGACCTCTCGGATCGTGTCGAGCGCCAGCGACGGCCAGATAAAGCAGGCGCATACCGAGTCCGTCTCGACGTTGGTTCGCCGAGCGGCCAGCTCCAGAATCGGCATATTCGATCCATGGCCGTCGGCGATCAGGATTCGCTTGAAACCGTGGTGCGCGACGCTCTTGGTAATGTCGGTCACGAAATGAAGCAGGTGCTCGATCCCGATGTCGATCGTGCCGGGGAAATCCATATGGTGAGTCTCAAAACCATAGGGGATCAAAGGCAACAGCAGTATCTCGCCGTCGGCACGCTTTGCGGCCTCCTCGCAGATGTTCCAGATGAGAAAGTTGTCGGTGTCGAGCGGCAGGTGATGGCCGTGGTCCTCGACAGACCCGATCGGGAGAACGACGACCGGCTGCCGATCGACAAGATCGCGAAGTTGAGGCCAGCTGTACTCCTGGTAAAGATATCCGCGGCGCGGCATGGAACTCTCCTTGACTCACCCGGCATCGGGCCGTGGTGACCTGAGCAGCCTCCTATTCTAGGCAATTCGATCGCGAACGAAGACGGAGTCTGTCCCGCTTGGCCCCGCTATAGCCCGCTCGGCCCGGTTCGCTGATCGCCGGAGCCGTCGTCGCTTCCTCCGGGTTGGCACGCGCCGGGCGGAAGGGACCCGTCCCGCCGAGGTGTCGTGACCGCCGACACTTCCGCCGGCGGGAATGATAAACTCTCAGATCCTATGATCGAACTTTGCCCTTCCGCCGATTGGCGACCCGCCTTTGAAAAATCTCTCGACTTCGCCCAACAGCAAGTCCGCGCCTTGATTGACCGCGACCCCGATTTCTATCCCATGTACACCCGAGAAGGACGTTGGCGCCATGACGGCGAAGCCTGGACGCACTGGTGCGACGGCTTTCTTCCCGGCATGATGTGGATCTTCCATCGCCGTACCGGCGACCCCGAGTGGGCCAAGCAAGCCGAACGCTACACAACCCCGCTTGAGCCCCGCAAGATGGACCGCGATGTCCACGACTTGGGATTCATCTTTTTCTCGACCTATCACCGCTGGTTCAAGCAAACCGGCGACCAAGAGCTCAACGACGTTGTCATTCAGGCCGGGCGCACGTTGGGGAAGCGGTTTCAGGAAAAAGGGCGCTACCTCTCTTCCTTCATCGGGCCGGAATCGATCTTCATCGACGTCATGGCGAATGTCGGCATCATTTTCTACGCCGCGCTCAAGACCGGGGACGAAGCTCTGTTAAAGGTCGCCATGGACCACTGTTTGACGTCCCGGCGGGTACTCGTTCGCGGTGACGGCAGCAGCTCGCACGAAGGCATTTTCGATCTCGAAAGCGGCGAGTTTCTGCGGCAGGCAACCCACCAGGGTTGGCGCGGCGATTCCTGCTGGTCGCGCGGGCTGGCCTGGGCGATTTACGGTTTTTCGGCCTCCTACCGGGCCGTCAAGGACCCCCGTTTTCTAGCAACCGCGCAAGCCTGCGCCGATTTCTATATTCGCGAAACCCCCGCCGACGGTGTCCCCCCGATGGACTACGACACCCCGGCCGACGAGCCGCAATACCGAGAATCTTCCGCCGCGGCCATCACGGCGGCCGGTTTGCTGCAGCTCGCCAAGGCCGTCCCCGACCCGGCCAAGGGCGCCCTGTACGCCGCCACGGCCCACAGAATCCTGCTGACGCTCTCGGGACCAGACTACCTGGCCGAGGGAGTCGAAGGCTGGGAAGGCGTTCTGCGCCTAGGGATCTACCACCTGCGCAAAGGTCTGGGTGTCAGCGAATCGGTCATGTGGGGCGAGTACTTTTTTGTGGAAGCGCTTGACCGCGCGTTGCGCGACTTTGAAGAGGCCTAGGAACGGCGGCTCCGCGGGCCGGCGGAAAATCGATGCTACCTTGTCGTGCCAGGGTCGGTCAGCGTCCTTCTCGAACCTTGCCGCTGAGAGCGCTTAAGAACGCAAGCAAGTCGCTCTTCTCCTCATTAGTGAACTTCGCCGGCCGAATCTCTTCATCGAGGTGCGGGTTCTTCCGTCCGCCGTCGCTGTAGAAGTCAATCACGCCCACCAGTGTTGCTAGGCTGCCGTCGTGCATGTATGGCGCCGTGCGGCTCACCTCGCGCAGGGTCGGCGTCTTGAACGCACCTTTCAGCTCCTCCTCGCCGGTAATCGCGAAGCGGCCTTCATCTTGCAGCTTGCCGTCACGCCAGGCAACTCCGGTGTTGTGAAATTCCTCATCGCTCAGGGTTGGCCCGATGTGGCAGGCCGTGCAATTGCCCTTGCCGCGAAAGACCCGCAAGCCGCGGCGCTGCTGCTTGGTTAGGGCGTCGCGCTCGCCGTAAATGTAGCGGTCGAATGGCGAATCCCCCGAGTAGATTGTGCGGACATAGCTCGCCAGCGCCCGCGCCAAGTCTTCGCCGTTCGGCTCGTCGCCGAAGGCCTGCTCCAACAGCTTGCGATAACGCTTCTTGCCGCGCAGGCGCTCGACGGCTTCGGCGACCGTCATGTCCATCTCCGATTCGCTTTCGATGGGCTTGAGGACCTGTTCCTCGAGGGTCGAGGTTCCGGCCGTCCCAGAAGAACGCCCTACCGTAAGCGCGGTTCACCAGGCTCGGGACACTGCGCGGACCCTGCCGCTCGTAAACCCCGACCGCCTTTGCGCGGCCGTCGGTAAAGGCCTTCTTCGGCTGATGGCAGCCTTTGCACGAAAGGCTGCGGTCTCGCGAGAGCCGCTTGTCACCGAAAAGCTTCTTGCCGAGTTTGACCTTGGCGGCCGTGACCGGGTTGTCTTCCGGAATCGGCCTGTAAAGATCGAGCCCCAACGGCAGTCGGATCTCGGCGACAGTCGCGGTTACCGAAGCCGCAAGAAATGTAACGGTAAAGAACAAGAACCTCATCGTTGCCATCCGCGCGGGAACGGGCCGGGGATGTCCCGGAAGGGTTGGTCGTTCGGGACGCTCCGGGCGGGCGGAGACTCTTCGGCGGCCACGGCCGTCGCGGGTTTGCGCTTATTGCCGGGGATGCCGATTGTCGCCGCGATGCCGACGAAGAAGAGAACTCCCGCCGCGATCATCAGCATTTTCCCAAACAGTTGCTTCGTCATGAACTACTCCTTTGACTTGGCTGACTTGACGAGATCACCCGGCCGCGGCCGGCACGGCTGCCTGATCTTCCGTCTGATATTGTGCGCCCGACGTGGCGCATGCATTCTTGCGTGCCGTGTCGGGCTTTCGAGCCCGACATGTCCGGAGGGTGCGCAGTCTTCCGGGAAGCCCCGCAAGACCCCGAGCCCCGCTCGACACCCCGCGGGCCCCTTGCCCGACCATCTCGCGCACTCGCTTGAAGACATACCGGCACGAATGCCGGTACGGCACGCACGAATGCGCGCGCCACGTCGGGAGCCCGTGATACACTTTTCGCAAGATCCCATGCAGCGGCGGCGTCTTCCGCATCAATATCCGGAAGGTCGGGCGTCGTTTCTCACCTGGCACTTGCACGGGAGCGTTCCTGCTTCCCGTTTTCCCGCTCCACGCGACCTGAGCGCGGGTGCAGGCCTTTGCCTGGATCGACCGCTATCTGGATTCGACGCGCACCGGCCCGCTTTGGCTCAAACGCGAACCCTTGGCCCGGCTCGTCGTCGATGCCATTCATCACAGTACTCAACACCTCCGTTATTACGAGTTAGACGCCTATGTCGTCATGGCCAACCATGTTCACCTGCTTGTTTGGCCCCGCGTCCCGCCACCCAGGTTTCTGCGCACGTTGAAGGGCTATACCGCGAGAGAAGCGAATAAGCTCCTCGGCCGCACCGGGGAGCCTTTTTGGCAACCGGAATCGTATGACCATTGGGTTCGCGACGCGAGGGAGTTGGAGCGTATTCGGCAATATATCGAGGAGAATCCCGTGAAAGCAGGCATCGTGTCGCGCGCTCATGACTATCCCTGGTCCAGTGCATTTCGGTCCTGACGCTCCGACGTGGCGCACGCATTCTTGCGTGCCGTGTTGGGCTTTCGAGCCCGACATGTCTGTGGGCGCATGGGTCCTCGGGAGGGCCGCGAAAGCCCCGACTCACTCGATGCCCCGTGCCCCACACCCGACCATCTTGCGCGCTCGCTTGAAGACATACCGGCACGAATGCCGGTACGGCACTCAAGAATGCGTGCGCCACGTCGGGCCGTCCGCCGTCTCTTACGCCGGCAGCCCGGGCCCCAGCCGGGACATTTTGCGCTGCGCCCCTTACTTCGCCGCTCTCGTCTCCGGCAAGAAATTCTCCATCACCCAGATCTCGCCGGTACCCGTGCCGGCCGTGTAGGCGATTTGACGGCCGTCGGGATGCAAGGAGACGGCCGTGTGATTCTTGCTCCTAACACCGAGACCTTGCGGCGGGCTTCCGTCAACCGGCACGTTCCACAACTCGGGTCGACTGCCTTGCCCGCCTCTCCAAATCAAGACGCTCTTGCCTTCCGCTGTCCAAACGGGCAGATTGCCCATGAACTCTGGAGAGTGGAGTCGCAAGATCTCCTGCGGCGTCCCGCCCTGGACCGGCAAAAGCCGCAGCACCATGGATTGTGTCTTCCGATCCTGCTCGATGATGGCCAGGCGGTCCGCCGCCGGGGAAAGCTCGAAACGCGGCCATGTCGCTTCGTTTTGGTAGATCTGCCTCTCCTCTCCGTTCTCCAGATTCCGCGCTCGAATCGTCGCGTGCCGTTCGCGACCGTTTTGCGCTGTGTAGAAAAGTGTTTTCCCGTCCGGAGTCAACTGCGGCGACAAGTACACGGTGTCCTCCTGCCGGGGAACAAGCATAGTGAGTTTCCCATTGTCCACAGCCAGCCGGAAGATTGCCGGCCCCTTTCTTTGTCCTCGGGAGGGAAGAATAAGGGACCGCCCGTCGGGAGCCCATCGGGGGCGTGGAAAGTACGGCAAGTCCACGGCGAGATCGCGTTCTTCCCCGGTTTCGACTGAACGGATCACAAGGGTCGGGGTGCCGGAGGCCGGCAGGGCGCGCAGCGAGTTGTAGGCCAGGTACTTTCCGTCGGGCGACCACGCGGGTGCGCGGTTGGCGCCGACAAAACGTTCCGCGACTCTCTCGGGCTCACCGACGGCCTTGCCTTGTTCGAAATCAATGGGGACCGTGTACACGTCCATCATCGGGGTGCTGCGATGGTAATAGAAAGATCCGTCGGTTGAAAAGCCAAGGGGGGTACCCGCGTCCAAGTCGGGTTTGAGGATCGTTGGTTCCCCTTGCGCTTTCCCGTCGGCAACCGGCAGCAGCCAAGCTCCGCGGCGACCCCCGCGATCGCTCACGAACAGCACGGAAGCGCCGTCGGGCGTCCAGCCGAGCACTCTGTCGTCGGCCGAGTGGGATACGAGGGGAATTTCACTGCTTCCGTCGGCGGCGAGCAAGAAGATATCGTGCGGCGCATTTTGGTCATTTCCGACCGGTGCGTCGTAGAGAATGTACCGGCCGGCGGGAGATAGCGCGGTCTTTCCGGGCCAACGCCAATTGACCGTTCTGAGGATCTTGACGGATCGGTCGTCGGTATCGAAGACAACGATCTGCGCGGTGCGGTCTTTTCCCACGAACCGTACCAAGATTCGCTGGCCCTCGGGAAACCACGCCAGCGGTGCCATAAACGACACTTCCGGATTGGAGTAAAGAGTCTCGGGATGTTCGCCGCCATTGATCCCGTTCAGGCCGATCACCCGCAACTCATTAAGTGCGGAGCCTTCGTTGAACCAGGCGTACGCGACCCGTTGGCCGTCGGGTGAAAGTACCGAGGGGCCGGCGTAGTCCTCGCTTTCGGCCCATACACCTTTGTTCGTCAGCAGGCGCGTCTCGCCGGCGACGAGATCGCGCAACCCCAGATTGCCGGTTGCCCAATGGGTGAAGGACAAATAGCGGCCGTCCCGTGAAACGGAGCCCATGCCGTCGACCTCGCTGCCGGCCCAAATGCGCCGCAGGGTGACTTCGTCGCCCGCGTTAGCGGCTTCGGCGAGCGGCCGCGGCGGCCGCATGATCGGCCCCCAGAGGACGACCGCCGCAACCGCGAGTAGCGCCAGGCCGCCGGCCGCCGCGGGGATCCACTGACGCCAGGTTGGAGACAGGGCCTGCCCGGCGGTTTTCGGCTCCCGCGACGCCCGCCAGGCGTCGAGCTCAACCGGGTAAGCGTAGACGCTGCCACGATCGCCCCCGTGCCTGCGGATCGGCAGGCCGCTCGACTGTTCCCAACGGCGCGCTGTCCGCGCGTCACGCTCAAGATAAGCGGCGATGTCTTTCCAACCCTGCAAAGGGACCTGGCTGGAGGACGTTTCGGCGGATTGCGATGGGGCTTTGGTGCTCATGGCTACTCCTCGGGGCTGTTACGGGGAAACCATAAGCGATTCTCCGTCCCGAATCAATCGACAAAAGCGGACATCGGCCGCTGAAACCGCTCTTGCCCAAAAAATGCACGCAAAAATGCCTACCACCACCCGCCGTAAGCCCGCCCGCGGGACGCCAACCTGTCTGCCGGCCGCTCGGCGGGACACCCCAGGGGCCGTTAGAAAAAAGCTCCGGCGACCCGCGGGGTAGAATACAGGATTGCCCCTTCATGCGGAAAATCCTCGCGCTGCTGCTGTTCCTCGCCTTCCTGGGGGTTGGCTACTATGCTTTTCAATCGGGTTGGGCCGCCCGCCTCGGCGACTATGAACAACTCGTCGATACCTTACGCCAGGAGGGGATTTGGGGGCCGCTGGCGTGTGTCGGCGTCCAATTTGCGCAAGTCGTCATCTTCGCCATCCCGGGCGAAGTGACCCAAGTTGCGGCCGGCTATGTCTTTGGAGCCTGGGCGGGCTTCCTCTACTCCTGGGTCGGCATCATGCTCGGGTCTTCGTGCGCCTATGGGTTCTCGCGGTTGGTCGGCCGACCGGTGATGGAGCGGATTCTCGGGAAGAAGCGGCTCGGCAAAATCGACAGCGCGCTGGAAACGAAGCGCGGTAAATCGGCGCTATTCATCCTTTTTCTGATACCCGGGATGCCGAAAGACAGCATGTCGTTCGCTGTTGGGCTGACGGAGTTCAAGTTGGGCGAATTCGTCGTGCTTTCCGGTTTGGGTCGCGCGCCCGCGCTGCTGTTCAGCACGATGATCGGTTCGCAACTCTATGAGCGCGATTACTTTTCGCTGGGCCTCACCGTCGTCGTCGCCGGCGCGGCGGTTGCGGGCTTTTTCCTCTATGAACGAAGGCGGGAGCGGGCGTGATCCGGCCGATGACGGCAGCCGACATCCCGGCGGCGATGCGTTTGAAAGACGCCGAGGGGTGGAACCAGACAGAGCGCGACTGGCTGACCGTGCTTCAACTCGAGCCCCAAGGCTGTTTCGTCCGCGAGCGGGCGGGAGAAGTGGTCGGCACGGTGACGACCGCGGCGTACGGCGATCGGCTGGGTTGGATCGGCATGATGTTGGTCGATGCCGCCCACCGCCGCCAAGGGATCGGCACGGCGCTGATGGATGCGGCTCTCGGATACCTCCACGGCCGTGGTGCACGCGAAATCAAGCTCGATGCGACCGAGATGGGGCGTCCGGTCTACGAACGGCTGGGGTTTGTCGAGGAATGCGCCGTCGAACGCTGGGTCGGTACGATCAGCGAGCAAGCGGGGGCCGAGCCCGCTACCGGGGAGGGATGGACGAGCGGCTGGGACCGGGCATTGGACGCCCAGGCCTTCGGGCTTGACCGAAACCGCGTGATCGCGGCGCTCCGCGCGAACTCGCCGGCCGACTCGTTTTGCCGCGACGGCGCGCAGGCCTTGGTTCGTCCCGGTGCGCGGTTTGGGTACGTGGGACCGTTCGTCGCGCGCGAATCGGAGGCGGCGGCGATGTTGCTCGGCGGCCTGCTCCGGCGCTACCGCGGGCGCAATCTCGCTTGGGACTTGTTCCCCGACCACCCGGCGGCTCCCGAACTGGCCGAGCGGTGGGGTTTTGCGCCGCGGCGTCGGCTGATTCGAATGGCGAAGACGATGCAACCCGGTGGTGCCGGATCGCCCTTGGGCGATCGCGCCATGCAGTACGGAATCGCCGCGTTCGAGTTCGGCTAGGCTGAACCTAACCTGACGGGCCGGCCCTCCCCCGGGGGGGTTGGTAAACCGGGGCGAGCGGGACGTCGCTTTCGTTCGCATGCGCCCGCTGTGAAACAATGCGGAGAGATTCGTTGAGCCGCCCGCGGGTGGCTGCGAGTTGGTTTGAATCATTCTCATGAAGCTTGCGCGCAACCGTTTTTCTTGGAAAATTAGAGACCGCGAGCTGATTCTCGGCCCGCGAACGCTGTTGATGGGGGTTCTCGACGCGGGTTCGACATCCGCTTCGGATGAAAATCGCGTCTCCCCCGACGCTTTGCTCGATCAGGCCCTCGCGATGCACGAACGGGGCGCCGACCTACTCGACCTGCAAGTCTTCGGCGAGGGGAGCGCGTACCGCGGCCGCCCGACCGTCTCGGTTCCCGACTCGGATGAAGAATTGCGTCAGTTCGTCCCGATCTTGCGCAAGCTCCGGCACAACGTGGACATTCCCGTCTCCGTCACGACGCATCACGCCGCCACCGCCGAACGGGTGCTCGACTTGGGCGCGGATATCATTCGCGACTGGAGTGGTTTGTGCTTCGATCCGCCGGTGGCAAGCGTCGTCAACCGACGCGACGCCGGGCTGATCTTGGGGCATAGTCGCGGAACGCCCGAGAGCTGGGCCCAGTTGCCGGTTCTGTCGGACCCGGTCGTCGGCATTGTGAAGGACCTCGATAACGCCGTGGCGCGGGCACGGGCCGCCGGCATTGATGGCCGCCGGATCGTGCTCGATCCCGGCTTTGAACAGGGCAAGAGGGGCGCTGAGAACTTAATTGTCCTCTCGAACCTCGACCTGCTGGCGGGCTTACAGCAACCGTTCTCGGTCGGCTTTTCGGGAAAGCGATTCTTGACGGAGTCGGTTCGGGCCTCCGACGACGAGCGTCGATTGGCCGAGGCCGCCGCCGTGACGACGGCTTTGCTGTCGGGCGCCCATATCTTACGGGTGCACGATGTCGAGGGGGCGGCATTTGTGGCGAAGTTCATCGACCGTCTCCTTGAAGCGGTCGAGGAAGAATGATTTCGGGTTCGTTTTCCTAAAACGCCCAGCAGGCCCTTTAGACGCCCAACAGGTTGGGACACAACTTCCGCAAGTCTTGGCCGCTTGCCCAAACGTCAAGCGGCAGGCCCGCCATCTCGTCGATATCGGGGACGGCCCCCGGCTCTTTCGACGCATCCACCTGTAGTAGGTAGCAGCGGCACGTTTCACAAGCACGCACCCGCAGATGCGCGAATTCATCCCCGGCGCCGTAGTAGGCGATCCGTCCTTCCGCGGACTCTCCACAGGCCGGGCAGCCGTTGCGCGGAAACGACCACTCCTCTAAACACAACGAACACATCAGCCTGAATTCCGACCCGTCGCCGACCGGACGAACAACGCCGAGCTGAGGTGCATGACCGCAGCGGGAGCAGTTGGCCGACCGGGCGGCGGGCGTTCCAGGTTCCGGACCGAGAGCGGCATCTCGAGGATGCGGAAATCGAGTTACCCAAACGGCTTGCCACAGTACGCGCGCGAAGAAACCGAGCGGCGAGATCGTGTCTTCCCGGCGAACGAAGCGATCGAGGGCGTCGCGGCAGCGCTCTTCGCTGAGCTGCTCGGCCTCGCGGCGCAGCGGCGACGGGCCTTCCCTTACAACCAAGTCAACGAGCGACCGGCTGTGTCGGGCAAGTTCGATCAAGTCGGCGGGGTCGCCCGGCGCGGCTTCCAGGCCGCCCTCGGTGGCGGGGGGCCTAACGACTTTGCCTTCAAGCCGGGCCTGCTCGTCGATGACGGCGGCAATGAAGCGCAGACCTTCGGCTGACGCCGGATAGCGCTCGGCCAGCTCGCGGGCACGCGCCGCGCGCCGGGCGTGAAGGGATTGCCGTGGGAGCGTCATTATGGAACCGGCCCGCCGTGTCGGATCATCAGTGTAGCTTGCCGCGGGGAGGGGTGGCGAACCACCGATGCGGGAGACTTGCGTAAGATTGCGAGCCGACCGAACATTCCACAGTCGTATGTCGGAGATAACTTCGGTCCTATATTCCCCAAGAACCTTGCGTTTGGAAATTCAGGTGAACCACCGAGGGGGAAACGGCTCGGAAGTATGTAAAAGTTGAATCAAAGGTTTAATGTTGCGGTTTTCTTCAGCAACGATCTCCGTGCGTCGTCCCCGCGGTGTCACGTTGGAACGGCGATTGTCTCCGGTCCTGAACAGCTGGCGGGGGCTTTGTCGACCCGCCGTTACGGCTTTGCTGGTTCTGTTTGGCGTGCTTGCCGGGCCGACGGCCGCATTGAAGGGCGCATCCGACAAAGAGTGGCGTGAGGCGCTTGACGAGGGCCGCACTCTCACCGCGCGGCAGCAATATCGCCGGGCCGAGGATGCGATCGGCAGGTCGCTGGATCTGGCGAAAGAGTTTGGCCCGGACGGCCCGCGCGAGGCGTTTTCGCTGACGGCATTGGCGGGGCTCTATGAGTCAAGCGGAAACGATCTAGCGGCGGACAGGCTTTACCGTGACGCGGTTCGTATCTTCGAGTCGGCGCTGGGCGCCGATCATCCGCAGGTCGGTCGGGCCCATTTGAATCTGGCGGAGTTCTTGCGGAACCGCAGACTGTTCCGGGAAGCGCAACCTTCTTACGAGCTGTGGATTACGATGATCGAATCCAACGCCAAGCCGCTGGAGGCGATCAAGGCCCTACGACAGTTGGCCCTGACCTATTTCTTCGAGGGCGAGCACGGCAAGGCGATTGATTTCCTCGGCCGGGCCGATTCGCTGGCACGCATGCATTTGGGGCCGCGCCATCCGGAGACAGCGGAATGCGTTAACGCGATGGGCGTCGTGCAGGCCGCCGCCGGGTCGCTCGGCATCTCGGAGACATTATTCCGAGAGGCGCTGTCGATCCGCGAGGAAGCTCTGGGCCCCAACCATGAATTGGTGACGGCGACTCTCGAACAGTTGGCGGAAATCTACCGCGAGCGGCTGCAGTTCGCCGAGGCCGAGAAGCTGGTGCGGCGGTCGATCGACATCACGAAAATACATCTCCCCAAAGACCATCCACGAGTCGCCAAGCTGCTCAACGACCTCGGGGAGATTTACAGTGTACAGCGCGAGTCCGCGCAAGCCGAACGCATTTTCCGGTTGGCGGCGCGTATTTGGGAGAAAACCGAGGCCAACGACGATCCGGAGATGGCGACAACTTTTTTCAACCTGGCCGTTCTTCGCCAACACGGCCGAGGCGGTGCGGAGGTCGGCCCGCTTTTCGAGCGCGCGCTCACGATTTTCGAGAAACTGCTTGGATCCGACCACCCCAAGACGGCCGCGGTCGCCGGCGCTTATGCCAAGTGGCTGCGGCTACAGGGCCGCGAGCGCGAGCCGATCAAGCCTCGCTTGGCCGGGATCAGCCCCTAAACCGCGGCACTAGGCTCCCCGCCGCCGCCTGGTTCGCGCTACAATCAAATCCGTTCTTATCCACATCCGGCGGCGGTCCGCATGGCAGTCTCCCGGATTCGTTCGAAAGGATTGTTGCTCCGACGAGCAGCCAACATTCACTATGACAGGCAGCCGCTTGATCGCCCGCATCCTTAAGCAGGAAGGCATCGAACAGGTGTTCTGCTTTCCCTTTACCCCGATTATCGAGTCGTTGGCGGAGGAGGAGATCCGCATCGTGGTCGCGCGCCAAGAACGCGTCGCCGAGAACATGGCGGACGGCTTTTCGCGAACGACTTTCGGGAAGCGGATCGGCGTGGTGACGGTGCAACAGGCCGCCGGGGCGGAAAACGGCTTCGCTGGCATCGCCCAGGCTTACACCGACTCGAGCCCGATCTTGTTCCTGCCGGGGCACCCGGGTCGCAGCCGCGCCGGCGTGCCCTCGGTCTTCGACGCCGTGAAGAACTACTCGGCCACGACGAAGTGGGCGGATACGATTCCCTCGGCCGACGATGTGCCGAATCGCATGCGGCGGGCGTTTACGGCGTTGCGTTCGGGACGTCCCGGGCCGGTGCTGGTCGAGGTGCCGGTGGATGTGGCGAAGGAGGAAACAACGCGGCCTTTCGACTATCGCCCCGTCGAGCGGGTGCGCTCGGCGCCCGACCCCGACGCGATTCGCGAAGCCGTGAAGCTGCTCGTCGCCGCGGAAAAGCCCGCGATCTGGGCGGGGCAGGGAGTGCTCTACGCCGAAGCCTGCGAGGAATTGCGCGAGCTGGCCGAGCTGCTGGCCGCGCCGGTGTTGAGCACGCTGCTCGGCAAGAGCAACTTCAACGAACGGCACCCGCTGGCGCTGGGCGCCGCCGGCTACAGCCAGACTGCACTGGTTGGCGACTACCTCGGCCAATGCGACGCTCTGTTCGCTATTGGCGCGAGTTTGACATCGACCGTCTTCGCGCCGGTGTTGCCGAGCGGCCTAAGGATCGTTCACGCCACCGTTGACCCGCGGGATCTCAACAAAGACGCGGTGGCCGATGTCGGAATTCTCGGGGACGCCAAGCTCGTGCTCGCCGCGATGATCGAGGAAGCGCGTTCGCAAACCGGGGGGAAGGGGCGGCCCGGCCGCGCACAGGTCGAGGAATATCTCGCCGAACAAAGGATCGCCTGGAAGGCCCGCTGGGCGCCCAAGCTCAGCTCCGATGAGACACCGCTCAATCCCTATCGCGTGATCGGCGATTTCATGAAAGTCACCGACCCGGCGAACACAATCGTGACGCATGACTCGGGCAATCCGCGCGACCAACTGCTGCCGATCTATGAATCGGTCACGCCGCGCGGCTATCTTGGGTGGGGACATTCCACACAACTCGGCTTTTCATTGGGCGCGACCATGGGCGCGAAGCTGGCCGCGCCGGAAAAGCTGGTGGTCAATTTCCTCGGCGACGCGGCCTTCGGTATGGTCGGCATGGACGTTGAAACGGCGGTCCGCGAGGAAATCCCGATTCTTACGATGCTGCTCAACAATTCCGCCATGGGGAACTATCAACAGCACATTCCCAAGGCGGTCGAGCGTTACGGGACCAAATACCTGAGCGGCAACTACAGCGAAGTGGCGCGGGGGCTTGGCGCGTACACCGAGCGCATCGAACAGCCCGGCGAGATCATCCCGGCGATCGAGCGGGCCATCGCGCAAACCAAGGACGGCAGGCCGGCGCTGCTCGAATTCATCACCTGCGAGGAACCGGACATGGCGATTCCGAAGAAGGGGTGATCAGCGATCGAACTCGCGGCGCATCTCCGCCGCCAGGCTTTCGATTTCGGTCAGGTCGCGGCGCATTTCACTCCAGCCGTACCACAGCGAATAGTCGGGGTTGGCGTGGAAGACGCCTTGGAACGCCCTCATGCGGTGCTCGAGATGCATCTCAAACAGCTTCTGTTCAATCACCGTCGGAGCGTCGTGAAACGCCTGTAAAGGCCGGCGACGACCACGAACCGCGGCGCACGGGTACGATGCTATTCTACGAGGCTCCGGACGGCTTCGGTCAGCGGTCCGCGACCTTTGTGCAGCGGAACGATGGACTAAAAAATGGGGACGGTCCCAAGCGCCGACCGAATAGGCTCCAATCCATGAGCCGGCCCGGCGCGAAGTGGACTGTCCCCCGTTTCTTCCGCGCCTGATCGCTCATATGACTTTCGGCGAGATCTTCTCATGTCCCACGAATCCCCACCACGGACGGCCGTCGTCACCGGCGGGGCCCGGGGAATCGGCCTCGGCATTGCGAAACGGCTGCGGGCCGAGGGGCGCCGCGTCGCCGTATGGGACATCGACCCCTCCCCTCTTGACGCCCAAAGCGAGTTCAGCCCCGATTCGACCTCGACGGTCGACGTCGCCGACCCCGACTCGGTTCGCCGCGCGGTCGAACAGACCCTCGCCGCGTGCGGGCCGATCGACATCCTCGTCAACAATGCCGGCGTCAGCGGTCCCACGAAACCGGTCTGGAAATACACGATGGACGATTGGGACCGTGTGATCCGGGTTGATTTGACCGGCGTCTTCGTGTGCTGCCGAGAGGTCATTCCCGGGATGCGCGAGCGAGGGAGCGGGAGGATTATCAACGTCTCCTCGATAGTCGGCAAGGCAGGCAATGCCGACGTTTCGGCCTACTCGGCGGCGAAGGCGGGGGTGATCGGATTGACGAAATGCTGGCGAAGGAGTTGGTCGCGAGCGGCGTGCTGGTCAATTGCATAGCGCCCGCAATGACCGAGACGGACCTGCTACGGGAAATGACCGACGACTACATTGCCGGCGTGAAGGCGAAGATCCCCATGGGTCGACTGTGCACGGTCCGGGAAATCGCGGACATGGTGGCCTGGATCGCCGGTCCCGAGTGTACGTTTTGCACCGGCGTGGTATTTGATCTTTCCGGTGGCCGAGCAACGTATTGACAAGCTCGCGAGCAATCTTGAGCCGCGAAGCGGCGGCGGGAATTTAGCCTAGGGTGAAGCCGAAGGCGGAACCCTAGGTACGAAATCAAGTCACGTTGAGCCCTGAAAGGGCGGCGGGAACATCCGCCCGCATTTCCATGGCGATACTATGGAGAGCCACGTGTGCGGGAGATGGAACTCCGGCGCATGTCGACGCCCTGGACGCGGCTCGCCGAGGCCCGGATTCCATAGCGGTTCCTAATCCCAAGGTGCAGCCATGCTCGACGATTCAAACCTCAATATTCATCAGGTGACCTTTCGCGACCAATGGTCGTTTCGCGAATCGGTCGAGGGTATGGCACGGCATGGCGTTCACGCCACGGCGGTGTGGCGCGAAAAGCTGCACGAGATCGGCGTTGACGAAGCCGCGCGGATCCTGCGCGACAACGGCATGACGGTGTCGGCGATCTGCCCGGTCGGGCTCGTGACCGCTCCGGGGGAAAGCGGTTTCCAAGCCGGCCTCGATGACAACCGGCGGGCAATCGAAGAAGCGGTCGCGATCGGCGCCTCTTGCCTGGTCTTCATTTCAGGAGGCCTGCCGGAGGGATCCAGAGATCTTGAAAGCGCCCGCGCGCAAACACTCGAAAGCATTGCGGCGCTGGTTCCCGAGGCCCGCGCGGCCGGCATCAAGTTGGGAATCGAGCCGCTGCACCCGATGATCTGTGCCTTTCGCGCCGTTCTCTGTACGCTAGAGCAGGCCAACGATTGGTGCGACCAACTCGATGCCGATGATACCGTCGGGGTCGTCGTCGACACCTATCACGTCTGGTGGAACCCCAATGTCAGCCGAGAGATCGCACGGGCCGGCCGGAGGATTTGCGCCTTCCACATCAACGATTGGCTCGAAGATACCGAGGATCTGAGACTCGACCGCGGCATGATGGGCGACGGGGTCATCCACATCCCCGGCATTCGACGGATGGTCGAGCAAGCCGGCTACAACGGCCCGCCGGAAGTCGAAATTTTCTCGGCCAAGAATTGGTGGCGCCGCGACCCCGGCGAAGTGATCGAGATCATCAAAGAGCGCTACCGGCAGTTCGTCTGAGGGTCTCGATCGAGGGGCGTCGCATTCACCCAAGCTCGCCGGCCTCGGCGAGCATGCGCACCATCGTTTCAAATGCCTTGACCGTTTGCTCGACATCGGCGTCGTCGTGAACGCCCGAGACCACTCCGCCGGGCCATGGGAGCATATCCGCGCCGCCGCACAGCAAACCCGCGCGCATCTTGTGAATGAGTTCCGTCGAGGCTCCCTTAAGTTTCGAGGAATCCACGCGCCCGGCCTGAATGTCGTCGGGCCCGATGGGGTCGTGAGTCGGGTTCGTGAAGATGTGAAAGCCCGAAAACCCGCCATAGACACACCAATCGGACCCCATCTTTGACAGGACGCCGTTCATCTCGCGGCGCAGCGTGTCGGCGGTGCGATTGGCTCGCTCGATGAAGTCGCCCGATTCGAGCAGCTTCAGGGTCGCGAGCCCGGCGGCAGCCGTGACAGGACCCGCGTTGTAGGTGCCTTGGTGGGGCACGCGCGGTCCCGCGATGCCCTCGTCGGAGACTTGAAATTCCATCACGCCCATAATGTCGGCACGCCCCGCGACGGCCCCGGCTGGATACCCGCCACCGAGGATCTTCGCGACCGTCGTCAGGTCGGGCGTAATGCCGTAAAAGGCCTGCGCTCCACCCGAGGAGCAGCGAAAGCCGGTGATGACTTCGTCGAAGATCAACACCGCGCCGTGCTGTTTCGTGACTCGGCGCAGGTCCGTCAGGAATTGCGGGTTGATCGGAACTTTACCGAAAGTCGATCCGGTGGGCTCGAGGATGACGCCCGCGATGTCGTCGCGTTCGGCGAACAGATTTTCGAGATAAGCGATGTCGCCGGAAGGCGCGACCAGCATACCGTCGATAACCTCGGGCAGAATGCCGGCGGGCGCGGTTTCAGCCTTGCCCCGCGCGAAAGCGACGTGATCGTGCCAACCGTGGAAGTGCGTCCAAAAGCGCACGATCTTCGGTTTGCCGGTGGAAGCCCGCGCCAGCCGCAAGGCCAGGTGCGTGGCCTCGGTTCCCGTCACGGTGAATCGGATGCGTTCGGCCGAGGGCAGCATCGAGCAGACCAACTCGCCCCACTCGAGTTCGAGTTCGTGAGAGGCCCCATAATGGACCCCCCGACCCGCTTGTTCGCGCACGGCCTCGACAACAGCGGGGTGATTGTGCCCCAGCAACAACGCCCCATGGCCGCCGAAGTAGTCGGCGTATTCGTTGCCGTCGACATCCCATTTACGCCCCGCGTTCGCCCGCTCGACGAATAAGGGGTGAGGCAGCAGGAACCGAACGTCGTGGGTGACGCCGCTGGGGAAGGTCGTTCGTGCGCGGCGGTAGAGTTCGGCCGAGGTCGGCGTCTTATCGGCGTAGGCTTGGAGGGTTCGGGATTGAGATACAAGGGTTGGTGGAGACATGGTTGAGTGCCCGCTGGTTGAGGTTCATTTTACTCCGCGGGGCGGCGGTCCCGGGAGGGCGGGAGTCGGTGGAAAGGGCGGATCGGGACGGGTTTTGAGCCCACGGCACGTCGCCGTCAGCGTTAACCCCACGATTCTTCCGCAAGCACCCAAACATCTTGCCGTCGCCTCGACTTCAAGGGTAAACTTGGGGCCGGGGCCCGTAAGAGCCGCCGAAAGGAAGTTTCACACCCATGACGACCAAGAAGACGACCCGGCGTAAGTTTCTCGCCAACAGTACGGCCGCGACTCTGGGGTTCACGATTGTTCCCGCGAGCGTACTGGCCACTCCCGCGCCGAGCGACCGTTTGAACTTCGGCCATATCGGAATCGGCGGCCGCGGCCGTCGCTTCCTGCGCCCCCTCGCGCAAGTGAACGAAAATGTCGTTCCCTGGATCAATCTCGGCGGCCCCCAGGACCGTTTTCTCCGGCCGGTCGTTTCAACCGCGCTGTGCGACGTCGATTCGAGCCGGCTCGACATGGCCGCCACGGTCGTCGGCGGCAAACCGCGACTCTACAAAGACTTCCGCAAGCTGCTCGAGCAGAAAGACCTCGATGCCGTGGTCATCGCATCCCCCGATCACTGGCACGCGCTGATGACGATCATGGCCTGCCAGGCGGGCAAAGACGTCTACGTCGAAAAGCCCGCGTCGAAAACGGTCGAGGAAGGTCGCGCCATGGTCACGGCCGCCGAGCGCTACGGGCGCGTCGTGCAGGTAGGTTCGCAAGGTCGCTCCCAGCGGCCCGCCTATCACGCCTGCAAATACATTCAAAACGGGCAAATCGGCAAGGTCGGCAAAGTTCTTTGCTGGCACTACGAAAACCCCGTGGGCGATTGGACGCCCAACGCCGAAGCGCCCCACGGTCTCGATTACGACAGTTGGATCGGGCCGGCGCGGAAGATTCCTTACAACGAGACGCGCACCCACGGCCGGTTCCGCTGGATGCTCGACTTCGGCGGCGGGCAAATTCGCGATCGCGGCGCGCATGTCATGAGCGTGGCGAACTGGATCATGGACGCCGACTACACCGGCCCCGTGAGCATCGAGGCGACCGGCGATCCCTATGCCGAGGGGATCTACGACGCGCCCAAGGACATGACCGTGACCTACGAGTTCAAAGATCCCGATTGGACGCTCGTCTGGGCGCAACCCGGCGTGCTCTCCGAGGAAGTCGAAGGGCGTTACGGCGCCGTCTACTGGGGAGACAAGGGTCGCCTGACGGTGACTTACGGCGACCGTCACACGACCGACACCGAGCAGAAAGCGAAGGATTATCAGATTCCCCACGGCGGCGTTGAGCCTTGCCTCAGCCCCGGCCACGGCGAGGATTTCGAAGATTGCATCAGGACTCGCGAGAAACCGATCATGCACATCGAGGCGGCGCATCGGGTGGCGACGCTGTGCATCTTGGGCAATCTTTCCTACCGCCTGCGCCGCAAATTCGAGTGGGACCCGGTCAATGAGCGAGTCAAGAACGACGAAGAAGCCAATCGCCTGCTGAGCCTTCCCGGCCGCGGTCCCTGGCACTTGTAGGACGCAAGGCAACGGAGATGAACCTGGAAAACGGAGAGGCAAAAGAAGTATGACGACGTCCAATAAATCCGAAACGACGAATTCTCGAACGGCCGCGCTTGCCGGCGTTGCTGTCGCGGCTGCCGCTCTCGCCGTCCCCGCGACGGGCCGAGCCGGCGAGAAAGAGGATAAGTTTCTAGCCGCTATCAAGGGCGACGACGCCGAGGCCCGTAAGGCGGCCTGGCTGAGCGCCGACCAAATGGACCCTCAGGTAATCCCCGCCCTGAGCGCGCTTCAAGTGTCGAAAAAGCCGGGCGTGCGCAAGGCCGCCGCCGAGGCGCTGAACCACGTTGTCCATTCGGTGGGGAAGGAACTGGACCCGGCGGCGCTGCGGGCGAACCGAGGACGTCCGAATGCGCCCGACGAGCAGAACAAGCGGCAACGCGTCGTGCAAGGATTACTGGGGCTTCTCGACGGCAAGCGCCACCAGGATGAGAAAGTGGCGGCTTTGCGCCATCTGTCGCTCGTCGCCGACACCGATTCAGTGGCGCCGATCGCCAAGTTGATTCACGACGAAAAGCTGCGTGAGGAGGTCGTTTTCTGCCTGGAGCGTATTCCGGGCAAGGTCTCGGAGGAGGCATTGCTGGAGGCGCTTGACGGCGCGGCGGACGATTTCAAGCCGCGTATTATCGCCGCGCTCGGCCACCGGCAAGCCGATGCAGCGATGGGAGTCTGCTTCGAGGCGATGAAATCGTCCGATACCACGCTCGCCATGGCGGGGATGAAAGCCGGCGCCCGTATCGGCGCTACCGTGGCTGATAACGTCCAATTGCCGGACCGCGATTCGCTCTCGAATTGGCAAAAGGTCGAGCACGACGACAGCTCGTTGCGTTATGCGGACGCGCAGGTTACGCGTGGCGACGCCGAGCAAGCTTTCCGTATCTACCGCGAGACCCTCGACCGCGAGGAAGAGCATCTCCAATGCGCCGCCATCATCGGGCTGGCCAAGATCGGCACGGCGGATGCCGCGGCGGTTATTTATCCGAAACTGAGCAGCGACAACAACACCGTCCGTATCACCGCGCAAAAGGCCTGGGTGATGATGAGCAAGCGAGCCGCCGGCTGGTCCGCGCTGAGGCAATCTTGAGGTTGCCTCTCGATCTTCTACATTGAAATCCAACGAGGCCGGCTCGCGGTCGGGCCGGTCCCCCAGGCCTGCCCATTCCTCAATCCACCCCACTTCACAGCCGCCGCCGCTCGCTAACGACCCCCGGCTGGATACAATAAGGGCAACTCCCATGCCCTTTCGGGTCCTGGGGCTGGTTCTACTGCCGGCCGCGGCGTCGATGCTTTTCGGCGCCGAAATCGGGCGTCGCCATGCGCCCGCGATATTCTTGGGAGGCGTCGTCAACGGAGCCAGTTTTCGTCCTGCTCCGGATAACTTCGTTACGGCGAACTCCATCATTTCGATCTTTGGAGACGACCTGTCGCTCGAAACGCGAGTGGTTCGTCCCGACGACTTGGCGGGCGGCCGCCTTCCCGAGCCTTTGGCCGGCGTGGAGGTTGCTATCAGCGGCGTCAGGGTGCCGCTATACTTTGTCTCCCCCGGCCAAATCAACTGCCAAGTGCCGAGTTCCCTGATTTCCGGGACGTTCACGGTAAGGGTCAGGCGGGGCAGCCTGCTCAGCCCACCCGAAACAATCCAAGTAAGGCAGGTCTCACCGGGGCTCTTTCGTTGGCCGGCCGAGCGTGACGACGGAACACAGCCGGCCGTGGCGACCGACCGCGACTTCAACCCGGTCGGTCGAGGCTTCCCGGAAGGGGCCCTCCCGATCCGCGCCGGGGAGCTGTTGATCTTGTGGGCGACCGGCCTGGGGCCGACAACGCCGCCGGTATTCTCCGGCGAGCTGCCCAATTTCGCTTCGTTCACGCTATTCCCCGTCCGTGTCTTGTTGAACGGCCAGGCCCTCCCGGACCGCCTCATTCTTTACGCCGGCCAGGCCCCCGGGTTCGCCGGCCTACAACAGATCAACGTCTTGTTGCCCAAAGACGCGCCCACCGGCGAGGTCGCGGTCGCCGTCGAGGTCGAAGGCGTTTCGAGCCAGCCCGGCATGACCGTTTCGATCGACCCGCCCGCTATGTGACCGGGCTGTGCAACAAGAAATGTGATCTGTGCATGATGATAGTCCGGCCAGGCATATAACGTGGACGTGATATAATCCCGATGTGGAAGGTATACGAGTTTTTGGATCGGCGCGGGCACGGCACTATCAGAGCCTGGCTGGAACAAGAGCGAGTGCCGAAAGAGCAAGTCGCCGCGTTTCGAGCGAAGATGGACGCGTTGAAGCATGGTGGCCCGGAAATGACCCCTGGTCTCATCGAAGGTCCGATCAAGAAGAAGAAGTCGGGAATCGCCGGAATCTACAAGCTGAAGGTCAAGGGAAACAAAGGGTGGGTTCAATTACGGCCGCTCTTGTGCGAAGGGCCGTTCCTCGATGACATAGATGTGTTCACGATTCTGATCGGAGCAACAGAAAAAGACGGCGTTTCACAACCGGAGGATTGCCTTGAAAGAGCTGACCGAAATCGAAGCACCCTACTCAACGACAGGTCCAGGCGACGAATCATGCGAATCCCTCGACGAGTTAAGGTGTGATCTTCGAGATGACGAGGAGTTCAGGAATGCATATGCGGAATCTTTCATGAACACGGCTGTTGCCGCGCAGATCAAGACGCTCCGCGAACAGCGCGGCATGACGCAAGAACAGCTCGCGGACGCAATCGGCACGAAGCAAGCCGGGGTCTCTCGTTTTGAGAACGTCAACTACTCCTCGTGGAAAACGGACACGCTGCGAAAGTTGGCGCGAGCGCTCGGCGTACGCCTTAAGATCAGCTTTGAGGATTTCGGCTCTCTGCCGGATGAGGTAGAGCACTTCAACAAGGATTCGTTGCAGCGTGTCCTGCCGGCTGAGGACGAGCGGCTTAACCACCCGGCGGAGTCAGACGCGGCGTGGGAAAAGCCGACCTGGGTCCGCAATCTCAAAGACTAGAACCGCACCAACCCCTTTCCCGACAGTCCCGCGCCCACTCGCCGAGTACAATAGGCGGGTATGACGACACGGCGACTCCTTCTCGGGCTTCTCGTAATTCCGCTTCTCGCGGTTCTATCCTGCAGGTCCGCCGAAAACCCCCAACAACGCGCCGACCGCTTTCTTTCGATGTACAACAGCATCGCCCAGAAAATCTACGCCGTGGCGAGCGAAGCGAGCTGGAAGGCCTACACCGACGTTACCGAACAGCATATCGGCGAGCGTATCGCCGCCGATCGGGCCTTCGGGGCCTTCGCGGGCAGCAATTACGTCATCGAAGAAACCAAGGCGCTGCTCGATCGCAAGGCCGAGTTGGACGACCTGACCTCTCGCCAACTCGAAAAAATTCTGCTCTCCGCCGCGCAATACCCGGGCACCATCCCCGATGTCGTCAACCGCCGCATCGAGCAAGAGGCCAAGCAGAGCGCCGTCCTCGATACCTTTACCTACTGCGTCGACAAACGTGGCGAGGATTGCCGCAAGACAGTCACGCCGAACGAGATCGACAACACCCTGCGCAATTCCCGCGATCTGACCGAACGCAAGCGCACCTGGGAGCTTTCCAAGCAAGTCGGGCCGCCGCTCAAACCCGGCCTGGTCCAACTGCGAAACCTCCGCAATCAAGTCGCCCAAGAGATGGGCTACGACTCTTTCTTCGCTCTCCAAGTGGCCGATTACGGCATGAAGGTCGACGAGATGATGGCGATGATGGAGCGCTTCCTCGCCGACCTCAAACCGCTCTACGAGCAACTGCATTGTTGGACGAAATACGAGTTGGCCGAGCGCTACGGACAAGCGCCGCCCAAGCGCATCCCGGCCCATTGGATCGGCAATCGTTGGGCGCAGGCCTGGCCGGGGTTGACCCAAGCCGCCGATCTCGATCCGCTCTTCAAGGACAAGTCTCCGGAGTGGATCGTCGAGCAGGGCGAGCGTTTTTACACCTCGCTCGGGATGCGGTCATTGCCCGAGAGTTTTTGGGAGAAATCGGATCTCTACCAGTTGCCGCCCGAGGCGACGCGCAAGAAGAACACCCACGCCTCGGCCTGGCATCTCGATTTGGCCGAAGACGTTCGTTCACTGATGAGCATCGAGGCGAACTACCGCTGGTTCCAGACCTCCCATCACGAACTGGGCCACGTGTATTATTTCATGGCCTACTCGAACCCCGACGTGCCTATGACCCTGCGAGAGGGAGCCAACCGCGCCTTCCATGAAGCGGTTGGCGACCTCATCGGCATCGCCGCGCGCCAACCGGCTTACCTGCGGCAAATCGGCCTGTTGCCCGAAGATCAGCAGATCGACGAAATCCAATGGCTGCTCGACGAAGCCCTGAATGAAGCCGTCGCGTTCATTCCGTTTTCAGCCGGAACAATGTCTTCGTTCGAACACGATCTCTACGAAGAGAATCTTTCCCCCGACGAGTTCAACAGCCGCTGGTGGGAGTACGTCGGACGCTTCCAGGGCATCGAGCCGCCCGACGCGCGTGGCGAGGAGAATTGCGACGCTTGCACCAAGACCCACATCAGCAACGACCCGGCCCAATATTACGACTACGCCATCGCCTTTGTTCTCAAGTATCAACTCCACACTTACATCGCGAAAAACATCCTCAAGCAGGATCCCAGGAACTGCAACTACTACGGCAACGAAGAAGTCGGGCGGTTCCTGTCGGAGATTCTACGGCTCGGCGCGACCCGAGACTGGCGCGAGGTCATCAAGGAAAAGACCGGCGAAGAAGTCAGCACACGAGCCATGCTCGAATATTTCGCACCCCTGACGGACTACCTACAAAAAGAAAACGCCGGACGGGACGTTAGCTGGGAATGAGTCGCAATGAGCGTCCGGCGCCCCAGTAACGACAAACACCTCCTGTTGGTAGTCGACCGACCTAACCCCGCTCCAATCCACGGCGACCCCGTCCCGTCCCTATCCCCTCTTCACCAGCGCTCGTAAAGATACGCCGCTTCGACGTGACGGCTTCCGGAACCGTCGTTGACCACGAAACGCTCTCGCCTCCCCTTCTTTCCGCCCATGCCTTCCTGACGGCTCCAAAGCGACGCCGCCCCGAATTCCCCCTCGTTGCTCAGGGCGTAGAATTTCAACCCGAACACGAGCTTATCCCGCCGATCCCCATAGTTGTGTGAAACCCGCCGCAACGCATCGAGGCAGGCTTGCTCGGGTCCCAGCCCACGACGCATATTCTCGACAACCGTGTGCGCGCCGCAAATGCGAATGTTTTCTTCGCCTCGGCCCGTCGATCCGGCGGCGCCCACCTGCTGGTCAACGTAAACGCCGGCGCCAATGATCGGCGAGTCGCCGACTCGCCCGGGGATTTTCCAAGCCAACCCGCTCGTCGTCGTCACCCCCGATATTTCTCCTCGACGATTGAGCGCGAGGCAAGTGATCGTACCCGTTGGAGGGTTGGCCGCCACCTCTCGCGCCCAGGCAAGCCGATCGGGTTCTACACCGGGGAACTGTCGCAACAGGGCTTGGCCGCCGTCGGACTCGGGCGCGTCGAGGCCCGGTCCCCAGTCGCCGCCTTGGGATTCTTTCCAAGTCAGCCAGGCCAGGCGGGCGCGATCGGTAAGCAAGTCTTCTTCCTTGAACCCGTGGGCTTTAGCGAAACGTAGCGCTCCCTCGGCGACCATCATCACGTGGTCGCTGCGCTCCAAGACGAGTTGGGCGACCTTCGAAGGCGTTTTGATGCCGCGCAACGAGGCAACGGAACCGGCGCGCGACGTGGGGCCGTGCATGACACAGGCGTCGAGTTCGACGACGCCCTCTTCGTTGGGCAGCCCCCCGTAGCCGACGCTGGTGTCTTCCGGATCGAGTTCAACGATATTAACCCCGGCGACCGCGGCATCCAGTGTGTCTTCGCCGGCGCGGAGCATCTCAACGGCCTTCTCGCAGCACGCCAGGCCGTTCGCACTGGAGACCGCCATGTCGACGGTAGGTTCGGCGGGAGCCGGCGCGGCGGGAAGCGCGGCCGCGGACACTGTAGCCAGCGAGCGTCGGAAAAGGTTTCTGCGGGTGATCATGGCCGTAGGGTAACAGTGGCGCTGACAGCTTGTGCGGCGGCGAACACAGCGGGCGGCGGTTCCGGCGGATCGTGCCGCGCGGCGGCGGGGAATAATTCAGAAATCGCGGTCGTCCTGACGGGTAAAGCACACGCTAGCAGCCCGTGGCAGAAGTGGCCGTTTTCAGACTGCTAGGCTGTTTGAAAATTCCAGCACTGCGAGTCGAAGGGAAGGCGATCGGCGGCCCGGAAGGTTCCGAAGCCGGGGCAGCGGCGCCCCGCGGAGTCGATAGAGCGCCCAAAGGACTTTCTGAAGCGATGCCAGGGCCGTTTTCGCCGCCGCCAACCCTCGCGGTGTGCCCGCTCCGAGCTTCTTGCGCAGCACCAGCGACAGATTGAACGGGCCGACGTGAATCAGCAGCCGCTTTAAAACATTTTTGCGGCCCCGCAGATGCGTTCGTCGCATGCCGCCGGTTTCATACAAATGCGCAAAGCTGCGTTCCGCCTTCTCGCCGCGTAATCGTAACAACCGCTTGCCGCGGCACCCCCGAATACGTCGCCGGTTCGCATAGACCGCCTGCTGTTCTCGTTGCTTGCCCCGCCAGCACCGTCGGCCCCGCTCCGGTTCGCTGATATACGACCGCATCCCCAGCTCGCTCAGATCCGTCACCACGTCGTTGCTGTGATAGCCCTTGTCCGCCACCACTTCTTCGATCCCCGCCGCCGCCAAGTTCTCATTGGCTTCGGGATCGCGGGCGACGGCCGCCACTTGTTCCGCCGCTTCGATCATCGTTTCCGGCAACGTCGTCGTGTCCCCGTGGTTCGCCGCTTGCACCGTCACCGCCACCACCGCGCCCGTCTCCATATCCACCGCGTGCTCGGCTTTGTGCGCCAGATGCGTGCGCCCGTCCTTCATCTTCGTGATCTTCGCGTCGGGATCGTGAGGATGCTTCCAGTCGTCATTGGAGCCTTTGTTCTTGCGCTTTTTGTCGAGTTGCGCCAACTGCTCCCGGCTCGGCGTTTCGATGCCGCTCTCGACCGCCAACCCCTCCAGGAACTCTTCATAGCCCTCGCCGCTGTCGCGTCGCACGATCGAGCGCAGCGCCGCGTTAGCTTCCAACGTCGTCGCGTCCACCGCAATCGTCCCGGCCTTCAACAGCCCTTGTTTCGCCAAGAGCTGCAACACCCAGGTGAAAACGTCGCGGTGGGTCTCGACATCGATCAACCGGCGGGTGCGCGACAGGGTCGAGTGATCGGGCGTGGATTCATCGAGCTCGATCGCCAGAAACCGCCGCAGCGAAATCGAGTCGGCGAGGCGCCAAGCGATGCCGCGTTCGCTGTCGATGCCTTCGAAGTAACCGACTCAACAGGCTGCGAAAGTAGATGCCCGGTGTCAACGACGGTCGCCCCATCTTCTCTGCGTAAAACTTCTCGCAACTCTGTTCGACGACAGCATCGAACCCCTGCTCATCGAGCAGCTCTTTCAGCTGACAGTAAAACGGGTGAGCCGCTGTCTGAGGCAGTTCGGCGGCGGCGACCCACAACCGTTTTTGGCGCCGCCGTCCTTCACGTCGTCCCATGGCCATAAAACAATTCTAACGTGAATTGTTCTATGTCGGACTTTCACCACGGGCTGCTAGGCCCGCCATTTCACTGGTTGCGCCTGCTCGTCGGGCTAACCCTACCGTTCAAGTACGCTTCATTGCCCGCGCGATGGGTCGTCGGCCCTTTCATGCACTTTGCCTCGCCGCGTGACGAGAGAAGTGCCCTAGAATCCCAGGCGTAGGCTGAATTGGATTTGGCGGGCGGAGCGGGCGGCGGCGATGACTCCGAAGCCGGGTTGATCGGCGATGCGGCCCGGCAGATCAAAGTTCGGCCGGTTGAGGAGATTGAAGGCTTCGGCGCGAAAGTCGAGGCGGGTTGTCTCGCCGAAATGGAGGGCTCTTCCTAACGCGAGATCGATCGTTGCCGAACCGGGTCCGCCCAGAATGTTTCTGCCGGCGTTCCCGAATGTAAAGGGCGCGGCCACGGCAAAAGCGTCGGTATTGAAAAAACGTTCTGGGGTGGAGGCGCCCGCGGTGGGGTCGTCGATTACGTCGGGGCGGTCGGCTCCGGCGATGGCGCCGGTGTTGCCGGTGTTGCTGTTGTCGAAGCTCAATTGCGGCGTCAGCGGCGCGCCCGACTGCATGGCCGCGATCAAATCGAAGCGCCAATCCTTCGTCGCCCAGTGACTGCGAAACGGCAGCACGTAACTCGCGGCGACGACAAATCGATGACGCTGATCGAAGGCCGACAGGCTTCGCTCGGCGCGCAAGTCGCGGCTGTTTTGCGGGAAGCTCGGGTCGCCGTCGGTGGGCAGAAAGGCCGAGGCGTCGTCAATGGACTTGGAGATCGTATAGCCGAGGGAGAACGATAATCCGCGGCTGAAGCGGCGTTCGAGTGAAAGTTGCCCCGAGTGATAGGTCGACGCGGCCGCCGATTCAAACAAGATAACGTTCGCGAATCCCGGGATCGGTTGCCGCGAGAAAGTCGGACCGTCGCCGGGCGGGGGTTGGTTGATGTCGCGCTGTCGCAACAATTTTGTCCCCTTCGACGCCACGTAGGCCGCGCGGAAAACGGTGCGTCCCGGCAGAGCTTTTTCAAGCGACACATTGCCGTGCTGCAAGTAGGCCGTTCGAAAATTCGGCTGCATCGCGAAGACCGTGGGCGGCGGGGTGAAACCGGCGCCGGTGGGGAAGGGGTCGTTCAGTGTCAGCAGGCCTTGTTGCGAGGGGAAGAACAAACGCAGGTCGAAGAACGGCGGGTTGAAATAGAGTCCCGAGTTGGCTTCGAGAATGGTCGTGTCGTAGAAAACGCCCCAACCGGCGCGCAGAACCAGGTCGTCGGCGGAGCGCGGGCTCCAGCTCAGGCCTATGCGCGGCGCGAAGTTGTTGTTGTCGTGCCGAAAGCCGGCGCGCGGGACGCCGCCGGTGCCTGTCCGCGCGAGTTCCCGCGCGTCGGGGTCGAACGTCATGAAGCGATCTTCGACATCGGTCGCCGGGCGATTCCATTCGTAGCGCAGGCCGAGATTGAGTGTCAGCCGGGGCGTGATACGCCAGTCGTCTTGCAGGAAGCCGTTCCACGACGAGGCCCTTTGGCGGAATGGGTTGTCGACGACGGTCTGAATCGTGAAGGTGGGGAACCCGAGCAAGAAATCTCCGGCGGGATTCTGCGTGAAAGCCCCCAGGAAGTTCATCTGACCGCGTCCGAAAAAGGCCTGGATACCGTCGTCGGAAAAGTGGCGATACTCACCGCCCGCCTTGAACGTATGCCCGCCGCGGACTTGCGTGAGGTTCGCGATCAGGTGAAAGGTTTGGTCTTCGCGAACGATGGGGAGCGCGGTGTTGTCGGCCAAGCTGTCGAAACCGCCGACGTTAACGGCGGGGAAGCCGCTGAATAGCGGATCGCTCGAAACGCCGGCGATACCCAATTCCCCGGCGATGTCGTTGCCAATATTTTCCTGCAGCACCTCACGGCGCAGTCGGTTGAAGCCGAACCGCAGCTCGGCGACGGTGGTCGGGCTGAAAACGTGTGTTTCGGAGAGCACCAGGTTCTGGCCGCGATTCAACACAAAACTTCCGAAGCCCGGTACGTTTGTATTGCCGTCGTTGAAAGGTTCGAGGCCGCGGTCGTGGCTGAAGTTATAGCGCGCAAACAGAGCGTCGCGGGGTGAGAGATAGTGGTCGATTCGCCCGTAGAGCTGGTTGACCAATAGATCACCGCGCGGCGCGCTGACGAGGTTTTGCACCGCGCCGGGGCGATTGGGAGCGGGCCAGCGCAAGGCCAAGCTCCGGGCGATCGGATGGATGCGCTCGGCGGGAATGCGATTGTCCGGGAAGGGCTGTTGCGTAAAGGGATCGATCACGGGGAACGGCGAATTGGAAAAGTCTCCGTTGCGTTCGGCGAGGCCCGGGACACGAGCTGTCTTCGTGACGCCGTCGCGCACGCGGGTGCCTTCATAGCCGCCGAAGAAGAACGTTCGTTCGCGGTGCACCGGGCCCCCGAGCGACGCCCCAAACTGATTGCGTTGAAATTGCGGGATGGGCGCACCGGGCGCGTCGAAGAAATTACGGGCGTCGAGGGCGTGGTTGCGCAGATAGTTATAGACGGAGCCGTGAAAGCTGTTGCTGCCGCTTTGGCTGACGACGTTGATCTGAGCGCCGCCGCTGCGGCCGTATTCGGCCTGATAATTCGCCGCGTGTAAGCGAAACTCGCGGACGGCGTCGAGTGGCGGGCTGACGACCAGCCGGTTGATATAGAGGTCGTTGTTGTCGACGCCGTCGAGGAGGAAGTTGTTCGAGGCTTCGCGGGCGCCGCCGACGTGCAGGCCGCTGTTGTTTTGGCGCGAGAGTTCCGAGCCGGGCGCGGCGGGCAACGTGCCGGCCGACAGCAGAGCGAGTTGCAGAAACTCGCGGGCGTTCAAGGGGAGATTGGAAATCGTCGCACGGGAAATGACCGAGCCGAGGGCGGTGTTTTCGGGTTCGAGCAGCGGCGTGGCGTCGCTGATTTCAATTCGGGTTCGCTCGGTTTCAAGGACCAGAGCGATATCGACGCGCCACCGGCGGCCGACGCTTAGGCGCACGGTGGCGGGGCCGGAACGAAGGCCCGGCGCGGTGGCTTGCAGCTCGTAGTCCCCAACCGGCAGCAGCGGAAATCGATATTGCCCCTGCTCGTCGGCAACGGTCGCTTGGCGGCGCTGGGTTGCCTGTTCGATCACCTCGACCCGAGCCCCGATCACGACGCGGCCTGAAGGATCGAGAACGCGCCCGGCGAGACTTGCCTGTTGGGTTTGGGCGTCGAGAGCAGTGAGAAACGTCACCGCGAACAACAATATTGTGGCGAGGCCATGGGTCGGGCGTGCCGACAAGATTGCTAGCGGGTGCGCCACGTAATGAATTCCTGGAAGAGACGCCCGCCGAATTTCACGATCGGGCAACGATGTCTATACCGTAACGCTTCGCCGGCTCGAGGTGTGGAACTTGGTTGGGGAAAGGGCGAAGAGGACTACTTGGTGATCTGCTCCACGATCACTTGCGTGGGGCTCATGCGGCCGCTGACGGTTTGTTCGAAGACGTGGGTTTCCACCGTCTCGCCGTTGGCCCCGGGCCGGCGGACTTTTTGGCGGGTTTCGGTGGGAGTCAGTCGCTTCGGGTTGGCCTGGCTGCGGGTTCGGGTGTGGGTGGTTTCGATCGTCTCGCCGTCAGCGCCCAGGGTGGTTTCGCGGGTTATCGTTCGCAGCAGCCGGTTGTCGGACCTGCCGCTGAGAAAACGATGCGACCCGTCTCCGAGCGAGTGGCCGTAGGTTTCGACGGTTTCGGTCGAGGACCCATCCTCGTTCGTTACCAATTCGCCTTGGGTCCGTGAGGAGACGGTCATTTTCGCATTGAGCGCGTCACGCTCGTAGACGGTCTTTTCCGTGGTGGAAACATTGCCGGATTGGCGCATCACGGTTTCTTCCCGTCCGGCGACGACGAGCCGGCCGCCGCCGTCGTCGACTTGGCGCACGGTCGTGATCGTGGAGGTGTTTTCGCCTTGCTTGGTCTCGATCGACTCTTCGCGGATGATGGTCTGGAACCCGCCGTTCATCGACGGCTTTTCCGTGATGACGAGGTTTTCGATTCGGCCGTTGAGTTCCTTGCGTCGGGTGATGACGCGGTCGACGATTTCCATTCGTCCGTTGACGTTTTCGATGTAACTGGTTGCCGTGGTGACGACCGTGCCGTCGGGTAGCTTGCGGGTTTCCTCGCGAACCATCTCTTGCTGCGTCGGGTTCCCGTTGGGGTCGTAGCGCTGCGTCGTCTTTTCAACGGATTTTTCGGTTTCGGTTTCGCGAAGCACCGTTTCGCGCTCGGAAAAATAGGGGACCTCCCGGCCGCTGATGCTCTGCAAGGTAACGTGGTTTTCGCTTCCGTCCTCACTCCGCCGGGAAGATTGCGAGCCGGGCTGTCGAATTTCCCTACCGTTGAAATCGAAGACCGCGACGGTTTCGCTGCTGCTGCTTGGACCCTCGACGTCGGTTTCCTCGTCCGCCTCTTCAGCCGCCGCGACTTCGCCCTCGACACCCTCTTCCTCGATCGCGATTTCGCCGTCGGGCGGTTCGCCTGCCTCGCCGGCTTCCGCGGAGGCTTCCTCACTCTCGGGATCCGGCGAGTCCGCTTCATCGCCTGAAGCGCCTTCATCGAGAACCTCTTCCTCGACGATCTCTTCTTCGACAATCTCTTCTTCGACGAACTCTTCTTCGACGACCGACGATTCCGGTCGGCTTCCGATGATCACGACGCCGCCCTCTTCACGAATAGAAGGCCCGCTCGGTGGGGCGGTTTCGGCTTCGTCGGTTTGCGTGGAATCCGCGTCGTCGCTCTCGGCGTCGGTTTGCTGCGAGTAAAGCGCGGGAAGGAAGGTGATCAATAGAAGAACGAGCAGGCGCATCGGTGAAACCTCCTCGGAAAGGGCTCTCTTCCATTTTATCCGACTGGATGCTCATTGCAATCAGAGATTTCTGTACGCCGCTCGGGAATTGACCTTAGGCCACCGGGGCCCGCCGGAGGGGGGCAGGCCGTGAACTTTGTCGTTTGAGGTCTCGTAGATCGAAGTAGCGGCACGTTCGCGTGATCCGCGTTATTGCCCACGATTTGATAAGGAGTCGCCTTGGTATGACGAAATTCCTGTTGTGGCTGATCCTGTTTATCCTCTGTTGGCCGTTGGCGATTCTGGCTTTGCTGGTCTACCCGATTGTTTGGCTGGTGCTGTTGCCCCTGCGCTTGGTGGGCATCGTGGTGGGCGGCGTTTTCGACTTTTTGTGGTCACTGGTGACGCTGCCGGGGCGTGTGTTGCGCGGCGGCAGCCGGGCCTGAGGCGGTTCGCCGGACTCGCTCATCTTCCATCTTCCCCGTCAATAATCCTTCGTTAACGTTCACTGTGTTAGGCTCTAAATGGAATCTTGGAACCGCGATAAGGGGGATTAGGCCATGCTTCGCTTGGATGCCGATAAGACCGTTGAATTTTGCGACGGGATGCGCCGCCGCGACTTCCTTCATGCCGGTTCGTTGAGCTTGCTGGGCCTGGGGATGCCCGAGTTCCTGCAAATGCAGGCACAGGGCGCCGCCACCGACAAGGACGTCAACGTCATCATGTTGATGCTGGTCGGCGGGCCTTCGCAGCTCGATACATTTGACATGAAACCCGAGGCTCCGATCGAGATTCGCGGGCCGCACAAGCCGATCAAGACAAACGTTCCCGGCATCGAGATCAGCGAAATTTTCCCCCGCATGGCGCGGCACGCCGACAAGTACGCGCTGCTGCGAGGCTGCTACCACAACGCCGCCGCGGTACACGCGATGGGGCACCAGCTTTTCCAGACCGGCCGGTTGTCGCTGGGCGGCATGGAGCATCCCCACATCGGCTCGGTTTTGGGATACATCAAGGGTCCCAAGGGCGATGTACCGCCGCACGTGTTGCTGCCGAAAATCATCGGGCCGACCGGGGGGAACTTCAAGCCGGGACAAAGCGGCGGATATCTCGGGAAGCGTCACGACCCGTTTGTGCTGAACGCCGACCCTTCCGGGAAAGATTTCAAAGTCCCCGACATGCTGCCGCCCGACTACTTGTCGGCGCTACGGGTTGACCGCCGCCGCAACTGGCGGGCGATGGTCGACAAGGCGGTCAGCAAGTTCGAGACGTCGCAGGACGCCCGGCTGCTCGATTCGACATTCCATCAAGCCTATACCTTGATGACGTCGGAGAAGGCGCGCGCGGCTTTCGAGGTGCACCGCGAAGAGGACGACGTTCGCAACAAATACGGCCGTAATCGTTTCGGACAGAGCTGTTTGCTCGCCCGGCGGCTGATCGAAGCCGGTGTGCGCTTCGTGACCGTCAATATGTTCGAGACGGTGTTTGACGAAATTACGTGGGACATTCACGGCTCGCCTCCTTTCAGCCCGATCAGCGGCTACCGCGACTTGGTGGGGCCGATGTTCGACAATGGGTTTACGTCGTTGATCGAGGACCTCAGCGATCGCGGCATGCTGGACAACACGATGATCCTGGCGCTGGGCGAGTTCGGTCGCACGCCGAAGATCAACCCGGCCGGCGGGCGCGACCATTGGCCGCAGGCCTGGTCGATCGTTGCCGCGGGCGGCGGGATTCAGGGTGGACAAGTGATCGGCTCGACCGATAAGATCGGCGGCGCGCCGAAGGATCGTCCGGTCAGGCCGGCCGAGATTGTCGCGACGATTTATCACCAGCTCGGGATCGACCTCGAGACCGAACTGCCGTCGGCGAACGGTAGGCCGTTGCCGGTGGTTGACCGCGGCGTCGAGCCGGTGTACGAGCTGTTTTCGTAAGCGAAGCGGTCGAGTAGAGTCGATTGAGGAGTATGGCCCCGTTGCGACCATCCCGTGGGCGGCCCGGGCTTCGCCGGTTTGGGGGAGGCCTTTTGATTCGATGAGAATTTCCCGGTTGCTGTTGATCGCCGCGGCGTTTTGCCTACCGCTCGCCGCACGGGCCGAGTCCAAGGCCGGGCTCGAAATCCTTCCCGCATCGATTGAACTTCACGGCCTCGAAGCGCGACAGCAAGTGCTGGCGCAGGGCGAGCGCGGAGGCGTCCAAAAGGATTGGACTAACGGCGCTTCCTGGAGTTCGGAGAACCCCGACATTGCATCGGTCGACGCCGGCGGTTTGGTGCGTCCCGTTGCCGACGGCTCGGCGGCAATTCGCGTGAAGGCCGACGGGCTCGAAGCGAGTGTGACGGTTCGGGTGTCGGGCACGCGCGAACCCTTTGCCTGGGGCTTTCGGCGGCATGTCGTTCCCGTCCTGACCAAGAGAAGTTGCAACTCCGGTCCGTGCCATGGCGCGGCGGGCGGCAAAAACGGCCTAAAGCTGACCTTGCGCGGGTACGACCCGAAGGCCGATTACGACGTGCTGACCCGCGAGGCGACGGCTCGACGCATATCGTTGGCCGACCCGGCTTCGAGCCTTTTCCTGCTCAAGCCGACGATGACCGTTCCTCACGGCGGCGGCAGGAAGATCGCCGTCGATTCACTGGAGTATCAAGTGCTTTCCGAGTGGGTAGCGGCCGGCGCGCCGGGGCCCAGCGACGATGATCTCGAGGTGGTCGGCTTGGAGGTTTACCCTCGCGCGGCCACGCTTGAGCCGGGCGCGAAGCAGCGACTGGTCGTCCGCGCGAAGTACTCCGACGGCCGCGTAGCCGACGTCAGCCGCTGGGCGCGCTACACTTCGACCGATGCTGCGGTGGCCGAAGTCAACGACGGCGGCGTCGTGACGATGGTTGGTCGCGGAGAAGCCGCGATTACGGTGGCCTATGCCACCAGCGTGCTTTACGCGCGGCTCACCGTTCCCCATGACAACGAGATCAGCGAGGAAGATTTCGGACGGCTGACGGTCAACAACTACATCGACGAGTTGGTGCTCGAAAAGTTGCGGAAGCTGCGCATCGCGCCCTCGGCGGCGGCCGACGATTCGACGTTCTTGCGACGAGCTTATCTTGACTCGATCGGTACCCTGCCGAGCGCCGAGGAAGTCGAGGACTTTCTCGCCGATGACTCCGCCGACAAGCGCGGTCGCTTAATTGACCGCCTGCTCGAGCGCCCCGAATACGCCGACTACTGGGCCTACAAATGGTCCGACCTCTTGTTGGTTTCGACAAACAGCGACAAACTCAACCGCACCGCTCTATGGGATTTCTACAACTGGATTCGCGACAGCGTCGCCGAAAACAAGCCTTGGGACCAATTCGCGCAAGACATTTTCTCTTCCGCCGGCAGCAGCCGCGAGAATGGCGCGCTGAACTATTTCGTTCTCCACAAAGACACGATTGAGCTGGCCGAAAACACGACTCAGGCCTTCATGGGTCAGACGCTCACCTGCGCGCGCTGCCACAACCATCCGCTCGAGAAGTGGACCCAGGTGCAGTATTACCGCTTCGCCAATCTCTTCGCGCGGATTGGCATCAAGAACGGCGACGAGCCCGGCGATTCGGTCATTTTCCAAAAGGACTTCGGCGATATTTCCCACCCGCGCATGGGGCGGCCGCTGCCCCCGACACCGCTCGAGGGTGAGGAGTTGGCGCTCGATTCCCTCGATGACCGCAAGCTGCATTTGGCCGCGTGGTTGACGAGCGAGCAAAACCCCTACTTCGCGCGCAACATCGTCAGCCGCGTCTGGGCGAACTTCTTCGCGCGCGGCTTGGTTGTGCCGGCCGACGATCTGCGGGCCACGAACCCGACGTCGAACGAGAAACTTTTTGATGCGCTGGTCGAGGACATGGTTGCCGGCGGCTACGACGTGAAGCATCTGATTCGGCGGATTATGAATTCGGGGACCTATCAGCTTTCCTCGACACCCAACGCCTCGAACCAGCGCGACGATAAGTATTACTCGAAATATCAGGTCAAGCGTTTGCCAGCGGAAGTGATTCTCGACGCCATGTCGTCGATCACCGGACAGGATTCGAAATTCGAAGACTACCCGGCCGGCATGCGAGCGTTGCAGTTGCCCGACATCCAGGTCGAGTCGCGGTTCTTGGAGTCCTTTGGCCGGCCGTTGCGATTGGTGTGCGACGTCCAAGAGCGCTCGGGGGACCCCAGCATCGCGCAGGCCTTGCATGTAATCAACGGCGAAACGCTCAACGGTAAGCTGCGCGCCGACGGAAACAATATCGCTTCGTTCCTCGATCTCGGTTTATCGGATCGAAGGATCTTGGATCATTTGTTCCTTTCGGCTTTCAGTCGATATCCGAACGAGTCGGAGAAGCAGGCGATCTTGGGAGAGCTCGAGAAAGCTCGGTCTAAGCGTGCCGCTCAGCGGGCGCAAAGCAAAGCGCGCCGCGAGTCGATTGAAGACCTGATGTGGGCGCTGCTCACGAAAAAAGAATTTCTGTTCAACCACTAAGAAGAAGATTCAGAGCCCCGAACGCAAGTGAGGGGTCAGCGGTCGAAGATGCACTTGCGAGAAGACATAAGCGGACGGAAGTTGTTGCGCCGGCGCAATCCATTTAGGAGTGCGCTTGGGCAGGCCTGGAGACCTGCCGCACTGCGCCGTCGTGCCGGTCTTCCGGTAGTGCTTGCGACGACCTTGGCCGCTTTCGCGTTGATGTCGCCGCTTGCCTCCGATGCCGCGCAAGCCGCGGCGCCTTCCTTCACGGCTGACATTGCGCCGATCCTCGCCGGCAATTGCGTCGGCTGCCACTCGGGGAAGACGAAGATGGGCGGGCTGGTGCTCGAAACTTTTGACGGTCTCGAAAAAGGCGGCAAGCGCGGTCCTTCGATTGTCGCCGGAAAGAAGGCGGAGAGCCCCCTTTACAGAATGATCACAGGCGACCTGGAACCGCGCATGCCGTTTTCCGCCGACCCGCTGGGCCCGGCGGACATCGAGCTGCTCGGGCGTTGGATCGACGCCGGCGCGCCGGGTCCCAAGCCCGGCGAAGCCACTCTGAAAGTCGAGCCGGGGCGCCTGCCGAAGATCGAGCCGGCCGCCGACATCAGGCCCCAAATCTTTTCGCTCTCCTATCACCCCGACGGCAGCCTGCTCGCGGTCGGACGCCACGGCGGAGCCGCTCTCACCGACGCGGTCAGCGGCCTCACCGTGGCGGAGTTCGACGGGCTCGCCGACATCGCCCGAGCCATCGCCTTCTCCCCCGACGGCAGCCTACTGGCCGCCGGAGGCGGCTATGCCCAACAAGCCGGCCAGGTGAAAATCTGGAATGTCGCCGAACGTCGCGAAAGTCTCGCCATCGAGGGCCACTCCGATACCATCCAAGCGCTGGCCTTTTCCCCCGACGGCAAGATGCTCGCCACGGCGAGTTACGACAAAGACATCAAGCTGTGGGACACGGCATCGGGCCACGAGTTGCGCACTCTCAAGGATCACATCGACGCCGTCTACGCGCTGGCGTTTACGCCGGACGGAACGCGGTTGCTTTCGGGGTCGGCCGACCGCTCGGTCAAGATTTGGAACCCGGCCACCGGCGAACGCCTATATACCCTGGGCGAGCCCATCGACGGCATCAATTCGATCGCCGTTCATCCCTCGGGCAAGCGGGTGACGGCGGGCGGCTATGACCGCACGATTCGCGTCTGGGAGTTGGGTGAGGACGGCGGAGAACTGTTGAATGTCCTCATCGCTCACCAATCGACCATCTTGCGTATTGCCTATTCTCCCGACGGCAAGAAGATTGTCACTGCGTCCGCGGATCGAACCATCAAGGTTTTCGATGCCGAGACCTTGGATGAATTAGCGACTCTCGACGACCAGCCCGACTGGGTGATGTCGCTGGCCTTCTCGCCCGACGGGAGCCGCATCGCGGCGGGCCGTTTCGACGGGTCGCTGAGCATTTACGACAGCGAAAATTACCGCGATCAATTGAACGTTATCGAAACCGCGAGGAAATCGCCATGAATCGACTTTTTACGACCGCTTCGATCCTGTTTTTCAGCGCCGGCTTTGCCTTGGCCGAACCGGTGACCGAGCATCCGACCGGCAGCCGCACGACACCCCCGACGATCGAGTCGCTCACGCCGCGCGGCGTCTCCCAAGGCGCGACGGCGGTGCTGACCGTGGAAGGCTACAACCTGCGCGGCGCCTCGGCCGTGTATTTCAGTGAGCCGACCGTGAGCGGCCGCGTGCTCGAGGTCAAGGATATGCCCTATGTCGCCGAACCACCCAGGCTGGGCGCGGCGGGATTGATTTCGACTATCGATTTGGGGCCGCAGCCGCCGCGTTATCAGGTTCGGATTGAAGTGACGGTCGATGAGAAGGCCGATGTCACGCCGGTGCGTTTTCGTTTGGCGACGGAATTCGGCACCAGCCCCGCGGCCAAGATTCTGATCGAGCTCGCGTATCACGTTGATTCCGAAGGCGAGCCGGGGCACGAGACCGACAGTACGGCCGACGCTCCTCGCAAAGCTTCGTTGCCGGCAATTCTGGCGGGCGTGATTTCCGAGCCCGGCGATGAAGATTATTTCGCCATCACGGTCGACGCCGGCCAACAACTCGTCTTCGAGGAAGGCGGCATGAAGGTCGGGTCGAAGATCAAGCCGATCATCGATCTGTTGGATGCCGATCACACCCCCGTGCGGCTCGGGGCCAAGTCCCAAAAGCGCGCGGGCCGGGCTTTCGCCCACCGTTTCGACAAGGCCGGGACGTACCTTGTCCGCGTAAGCGACTACACCAAGAGCGGCGGCAAAGATCACTTTTATCGCTTGAAAGTCGGCGACTACGCACTGGTCGAGTCGGCCTATCCTCTCGGCGTGAGGCGCGGCGAGACGGCGACGATAGCGCTCAAGGGGTTTAACTTGGGCGACGGCAAAGTCGAGGTCGCTGGCGAGCCCTCTTGGATGGGCGACGATCGGGCCGTCATTCGCCCCGACACGGAAAAGGGCCGCGCGTTGAACACCGTCAAGCTGGCGTTGGGCGACCACCCGGAAGCGGAAGCATCAGGCGACAACACCGCCGCGGAGAAGGCCCAACAAGTATCGTTTCCGGTCACCATCAACGGACGGCTGGCTTCGGGGTCGCACTACTTCCGTTTCGCGGCTAAGAAAGACCAGTCGGTTCTGGTCGACGTCACCGCCGCACAGGTCGGGTCGAAGCTTGATTCGGTGATCGACGTGCTGACAGCGGACGGAAAGCCGATCGAGGCGGCGACGGTGCGCGCCGTGGCCGTTACGTATACCGATCTGTTCGACCATACCTCGGAACAAGCCGAGATCCGCTTCCAGATTTCGAAAGATTTCGACGCCGGCGATTACCTGATGCTCGGCAGTGAGTTGATGCTGGTCACGCGTATGCCGCGCCAACCCGACGAAGGCGTCGCGTTCGAATCGTTCCCGCCCATCATCCCGGGTCGCCGGACCAGGGGCGCGCAGCGTCAGTCCTCCTTTGGAACCAGCCCGCAAGCGCACGCCAAGGGCGCGCCGATGTACAAGGTCCAGGTCCATCCGCCGGGGAAGCAATTTCCTCCCAACGGTTTACCGCTCGTGCGGCTCTATCATCACAACGACGACGGCCGCGTGCCGCATGGCAGGGATTCTTTCTTGGAGTTCAAAGCGCCGGCGGACGGCGAATACCTGGTGCGCATTCGCGACACCCACGGTCGCGGCGGAGAAGACTTCGCCTACCGATTGGCGTTGCGTCCGCCGCGAGAGGACTTCCGCCTCTCGGCAGACCCTCGCACGCCGAACATCCCCCAAGGCGAGCGCGTTCCCTTGCGCGTAACGGCTTTCCGCGAGGATGGGTTTGACGGCGATATTCACGTTTCAGTCGAAGACATGCCGGCGGGGATTCACGCCGACGATACCGTGATTCCTTCGGGGCAAATGGTCGCGACGTTGATGCTCCACGCGGACGCCGAAGCGACGGTCGGGAAAGCCTTTCCGTTGAAGATTCGCGGCACGGCCGAGATCGGCGGTAAGGCGGTTTCCAAGCGCGCCAACCCGGCCGATACGTTGCAGTTCGTTTCGGTCGTCGCGCCGGCCGACATTCTCATCACGACCGACACGCGCGAAGTCGTGCTCGAACCCGGCCAAGACGCCAAGATCACCGTTTCGGTGACACGCAAGAACGGTTTCGGCGGGCGCGTTCCCGTCGAAGTTCTCAATCTGCCGCCGCACACCGATACGCCCGAGGTAGGGCTCAACAGTATTCTCATCACCGAAGAGAAGGACTCGCGGACGTTCTCGATTCGGGCCTTGCCGGGCGCGAAACCGCTCGAGCAGTTGATCTACGTTTCGGGAATCGTCGAGACCCGTTCATCGCAGCCAAGCGCCTTTACGGCCGAACCGATCGTATTGAAGATCATCGAGAAGTCGAGCGGCGGCGCGGGCGGCGAATAGCCGAGGCTGCATCTAATTTCTCGAGACCTGCCCGGAGGCGGCGGGAGCGTGGCCGCGACTTGGGCAAGGCGAGAGAATCATTATGTCGCATGCCGCCATGGGCACGCAAAAACGCGCGGAAACCGCATCGAGCCGCCGCGCGGTTTACGAAGTTCCCGAAAACATTTTCGAGACAAAGCGGCCGCCCGTGCCAGCGCACTTATTTTTGGACGAACGCGACAAGGCGTTTTCTGAATCCACCCCGAGCGGCCCGATTGATCTTGACCTTGGCGACCGCCTCGGTTTTGATTATCCGGCGACAACGCCCTTCTTGTTGGCCCGCTACTTGCGAATTCGTTCGGGCGAAAACGTGTCAACGGAGTTAATCGCCGGCGGTGAGATTCACTACGTCATCCGGGGCAGCGGCGAAAGCCGTAATCGTAACGACCTAATCGCCTGGCGAGCGGGCGACGTTTTTTGTTTTCCGGGCGGCGCAAAGAGCGTTCATCATGCCAACGAGCGCGATGCCGTGTTGCTGCAATATACCGATGAGCCGCTATACGCTTTCACGCAGGCGCGACCGCCGGCGGATGGCGCCGCGGCCGTGGAAGCCGTGCATCATCTCGGAGAGCAAATTGACGAAAAGTTGGCCAACCTCTATCGACGCGACGTCGGAGAAGAGGCGGCGGGAATGGCCGTGCAGTTGATGAGCCGGTCGACGCGCCGCCGGGGGACTTGTCTGCCCTCCGTTGCCCTGGCGGTCAACACGCTTGCCGGCGGCGCATCGCAGCGACCTCATGTGCACAATGCGGTCGCCTTGACGCTCTGTATTCAAGGGGAGGATTGTTATTCTCTGGTCGGCGGCGAGCGCGTGGATTGGCAGCCGAACGCGGTGATGGTTACTCCCCCGACGGTGGCGCATTCGCACCATAATTGCGGCGACAAACTGATGAAATGCCTCATTGCCCAGGATTCGGGATTGTATTATCACGCTCGAACAGTAGGCTTTCGTTTCGTGGATGAGACGCACTGTACGTCGGGAGAGTGAGCAGCATGGGTGAAAACAGGGCGAAATCGTTCGTGGCGCGCGCGACGGATGCCCATTGGTCGAGAGAAGGACTGCGGTCTTACTTCGCCTACCGCGACCTGGGCGTCAAGGACGCCACCGAGGGCAAAGTGCTGGCGCATGTGATTCGTGCCGAGCAGCCTTGCGAAGGGCCGATGGGCTACCACTCCCACAGCCTAAGTTTCCAGATGGTCTACCAAGTCAAGGGTTGGGCACGGGTCTATCTGGAGGACATCGGCGAGATTCGCGTGGAGGCGGGCGATGCCTGGTACCAAGCCCCCGGCGTCAAGCATGAGTTGTTGGAATACTCCGACGACTGGGAAGTAGTCGAGATCACCCTGCCCGCCGATTTTGCGACTACCGACGAACAGCGTTAGGCTGGACAACGCATCAAGATCACTCGACTCATACCGGCCCGGCTTGCGGATGCGCTCCGGCTCCCCAGTGGGGCAGGTCTCCAGGCCTGCCCTCCGACAAGCCCGCGAGCCGGGTCTCCCAGAATCCGCGAAGCGAAGCCAAGGTAGAGCTAACCCAAGTTGGAGCAAGTCACAAGGAAATGCGAGCCTATAGCGCGCGTTTGCCCGGCACGGTGACGGGACCGGCGAGACCTCAGGGGGCTGTTTGAGCCCCGCGGCTTTCACCCCGACACTCAGGCCCGCGGGGCCGCGCCAACGAGGGAAAACCGACCACCCCGCCAAGCTGCCGTCGCCCAAGTACATGGCCCCGATCGATTATCATGGTGAGGCTATGTCCGAGAATACTACACATCTACGAAACGTTTTGAGCGCCGGCGACGGGATTGTCCGCTTGGCCCCTTGCTGGGTGCCGCGCTCGTTTTTGATGCCGGGCGGGCGGCTGAAACTGCACCCCGACGACATCTACGCACTGGGCGGCCACCGCGGCGGCATCGACGAACGCTGGTTTTCCTCGACGACGAACGCCGACAACGGTCCGGGGACGCCCGACGACGAGGGCCTCGCCTACATCGTGATCGAGAACGGCAACGGGGCCGAACCGAAAAAGGTTCTGCTCAAGGAAGCCGTCGAGACTATCGGCGACGAGTTTCTTGGCTCCGACGTGATGGCCGAGTACGGCGGCTGGAACGTGCTCTGTAAGTTCTTCGACAACTTGGGTCCGATCCCGCACCATATGCATCAGATGGATGAGCACGCCGAACGCGTCGGTGCCAAGGGTAAGCCCGAGGCCTACTATTTCCCGCCGCAGTACAACTTCAAGGGCAACAATTTCCCCTATACCTTCATGGGGCTCGAGCCCGGAACCACGCCTGACGACGTTCGTGCCTGCCTCGAACGCTGGAACCAAGGCGACAACGGCATTCTGTATCACTCCAAAGCTTATAAGCTCAAGCCGGGAACGGGGTGGCATGTGCCGGCCGGCGTGCTGCACGCGCCCGGTTCGTTGGTGACCTATGAGCCGCAAGTGAACTCCGACGTTTTCGGCATGTTTCAGTCGATGGTCGAGGGGCGTCCGGTGCCGTGGGATCTGCTCGTCAAGGACGTTCCGCCCGAAAATCACCAAGACCTCGACTACATCATCGGGATGCTCGATTGGGACAAGAACGTCGACCCCGAATTCATGAACACCAATTACCGCGAGCCAACGCCGGTCGGCGACGTGGGAACGATGAACGAGCAAGGTTACCGGGAAAATTGGATTACCTACGGAACCGACTACTACTCGGCCAAGGAGTTGACGGTCTTGCCGAAGCGCTCGGTGACGATCACCGATGCCGCGGCCCACGGACTGATCGTGACCCAGGGCTGGGGCTCGATGGGCAAGCTGGAACTCGAAACGCCCTCGCTGATTCGCTACGGGGACCTGACCAAGGACGAGTGTTTCGTCACCGCGTCGGCGGCGAAGGCCGGAATCGTGATCGAGAACAAGAGCGACAAGGAAAACTTGGTGATGCTGAAGCACTTCGGTCCCAGCAACCCGAGCGCGAAGCATCTGATCCGGTAAGCGCTCTAGGCGCCGGCTCTGCCTGTTGGATTGCGTCCGCGACCCGGCTCATCCCGGCCGCGAGGCTCGGCGCGAAGGCCGCCTGTAATCAGCCCGGACCCCAGCGCGTCGCCTTCAGAAACGCCAGTAGATCGGCTAACTCTCGTTGGGTCATCTGTTCGTCCAATCCCGACGGCATCACCGACACCGTTCCCGGCCGCACCTCCTCGATCCGTGATCGAGCGATTCGTACCCGCTCCTCGGCGCCGGTTGCAAGCAGCATATGGGTTTCCGACGTCTCGAGCGGCACGCCGTTGTATGTGTCGTCGGCGGCGACGACGACCAGCGGTTCGTAGCTGCGCACAAAGCTCGCGCTCGGGAAAACAAGCGACTCGAGAAGGTCTCGCTCGTCGCGAATCTCCCCGATCCTCGTTAAATCCGGTCCCACCCGCCCGCCTTCATAGCCGATCGTGTGGCAGGAGGAACAGGCCGTCTCCGAGCTGTTGAAAACCGCCTGTCCGCGTCGGATGTCTCCGGGTTCAAGTGCCGTCAACAATTGCTCCAGCCGCCGCCGCTGAGCGTCGCGGTCGTTACTGTCGGAAGCCCGTAGAGCGCGCGCCGCCTCTTGAATCGATCGAGGGTAAGCCGCGGCAACCCGCTCGATGATATCCGTCCGCAGATTCGCCAAGCCCCGGGCGTCGGCCAGCGCCTCGACCCATTGCTCTCCCAACTCTTCATCCCCGCCCGCCGCGAACGCCTCGACAACCAACGGCAGCTCCATCGGGCCGAGCATCCTCAACTCGCCGGTCAGCTTCCCGAGTTGCTCGCGGCTCAGCGGAAGCGCCGCCAGGGCGCGCGCCGCCGGCTCTCGGATCTCGACCGGAGCGTCCGGCATCACTCGCGCCGTCAGAAAGTCGAACAACTCCGAAGACAGCGGCCCAAAGCTTCCCGTCGTTGCCTCGAAGGCCTCGACGCGCGCTTTCTCGTCGGCCCGCACGTCACGTGCCACCCGCTGAAGCGCGAGCGTAAGCGTTTCGCCCAACTCTTCCCGGGGAAGCTTTCGCGCCGTTGTCACCGCCGCCGCGGATATTTCGGGGTCCGCCGAAGCAAGCGCCGCCGCGATCGCCCCAGGCCAGCCCGCGGGTGTCTCGTCGGGAACCGCCGCCGCCATCACCCGCAAAACCGACAAACGAGCCCGTTTCGGACCCGACCCGCCGACGACATTCCCCGCCAATCGTTGTATCGCGGGGTCGCCCATGAATTGGCCGAGCTGCTGCTCGAGCGCGGTTTCCTCGCCGGTCCGGAAGCTCGTCAAGCGACGACGAAAGAAACCCGACAGCGCGCCTCCCCACTCGGGGTGCCGCCCGGCGATCCACTCGGCGGCCGCGGCAACAGCTGGTTCCGACGAGGAGAGCAGCGGAATCACCGTCGCCGGATCGAGCGAGCGATGCTCCATCTGATCCAGCGCCAACAACGCCGCCCGCCGGGTCCCGGGCGATCCGCTTTTCAGCCCCGCTCGAGTCGCCCGCGAGTCACCGATTTCGATCAAGGCATAGGTCAGCGAGTGGGCCGACACGACGTCCTCCGCGTTCCCCGCGGCTGCGAGCAATGTCGGGACGGCCTTGGGGTCGCCGATGCGCCCAAGTGCCTCGGCGATCACTCGCCGCAACGCGTCGTCGGCTCTCTTCAGGTCCTCCAGAAGAGCTTCCACGGCTTCCGCGTCGCGCCAAATGCCGACCCCATGCACGGCCGCGTGTCGGACGCTCTTGTCGGAATCAGCCAAGGCTCCGCGCGCCGCCCCACGCGCCGCCGCGCCCGGAATGCGCGTCAACGCCCACATTGCGTTGCGACGCGCCCGAGCAGAAACGCTTGACGCCAAGACCTCGGCCAAAGCCGGCACCGCCGTCTCGCCCTTCTTCGCCAAGACCGCGACCGACCGTCGGCGAACAAAAGGACGCTCGTCCGCCAGCCGCGTCGTCAATTCCAAGGCCGTCGCGGTCTCCCATTCCAACTCGCCGCCGCGCGGATCGCGAACGGCCGTGACGCCGCGCCGCCGCACGCGGTAGATCGCGCCCGGCAAATCGGGCTTCGACAGTTGCGAAGTCGGGCAGCACAGCTTATACCAAGCTCCGGTGTCGACGACCAACAAACTCCCGTCGGCGTCTTCCATCACATCAGTTGGGTGAAAGTCGGAGCTGTCGGACACCAGAAAATCCGAGTCCTCGGTTTCAAACGTCGCGCCACGCGGCTTCAGAACGTGCCGAGTGACCTTGTGCATATTGAACAACGTCGCGAAGAAATTGTTGCGATAGTCGTCCCCGAAAATCGCCGAGCGGTAACGCGCCAACCCGACCGGCGCCGCCGGGCCTAGATGGGTCATCGCCGGCAAGTAGCCCCCCGTCATCGGATGGTCGTCGGTGACGCCGTGGACCTTCCCGTAGACGCCGCCATAGACCGCGTGCAAAATTCCGTCGCGCCGCCCCAATTGCGGATGCTGAAGGAAAGTCGAGGTCACCAATCGCTCGCCCTCGGACGTGAAGGCGACTTCAACCGGGTTATCCATGCCGCCGGTCAGCACGGCCTCGACCGGACCGCCCTCGGGCCGCCTTCGGAAAACGTGAGCAGCCCGCGTGATCAGCGGCGAGCGTCCGGGACGCTCGTAAGTCTGCTCGGCAAAGGCGCCCTTGGTCCAATAGATCCAACCGTCGGGGCCGAGATACCGCCCGTGCAGATCGTTGGCGCAGTTGGTCAACGTCTTGGCGTCGAACCACTCTTCCCGCCGGTCGGCGCGCCCGTCGCCGTTGCTGTCGGTGAGCTTCCAGATCACCGGAGGCGCGGCAACATAGAGCGAGCCGTCGTGCCACAACACGCCCTCGGGGAACATCATCTTATCGGCGAAGACCACTCGGCGATCGAAAAGCCCGTCGCCGTCGACATCCTCGAGCCGCAAGATGCTGTGCGGCTTTTCAGCCAGTTGCTGTTGCACGGGATCGTTCGAGCCCGACGATTCAGCGACGTACAGACGCCCCTGCTCGTCCATGTCGATGATCATGGGACGCTCGACCAGGGGCGGCCCGGCGGCGATCTCTACCTCAAAGCCCTCGGGGACGGTCAGTTTGCCGTTTGTACTCGGGTCGCCGAACCCGCAGGCCCCCCCCAGCAAACCGACCAAGACGGCCGCTCCGCCAACGGCAACGACAAACGCTCCATCGCGATTCATGCGAGTCCAGTGTAGCCAAAACCGTCGCCCATGCCCCAGGGTAGCGATCCGCACTCCCGCCGGCCGGCCCGGTTCACGAACACCCCGGCGAGTTTCCTTGGCGGCACTACGGGGGACTTTGAGCACCTCGCTACTGGCTTCGGAAACGGGCCGGGCCGAGTGTTAGTTGCCCACCGGGAAGCCGATTCCGCGGATTAGGTCGTTGTATCGAGGGTCTTCTCGGACGAGGTCGATACTGGGTTCGCATTGAGCGTAGACGAGTTGCGGTTCCTTGATGCGCAATGACTCTTCGAACATCTTGAAAGCCTCGTCGACGTCGCCCAGCGCCGCGTGAGCCATTCCCATGTAGAGATTGCCGCCGACGCCCAGCTTATCGCCGGATGATATCAGGGCATCGAACTCGTTCCGAGCCTTTTTCATCTCTCCCATTTCGGCGAAAATCTGCAAGCGCATCAAGTGGATGACCGCGGGCGGTGCGCCTGCTCGCGCATTCCGGTCGTTGGTCTCGAGGGCTTCCTCATACCGCCTCAGGCGCGTGTAGGTCAGGCAGAGATCGAAGTACGCGCCGCCGAAGCCCGGATGGAGCTTTGTGGTCTGAAGGCTCTGTTCCAACGACTCTTCGTAACGCCGGGCGAAATGTAGGGCCCGCGCGAGTGCCGTGCTTATGATCGGCGACAGCGGGTCGAGCACCAGCGCTCGGCGCACTGCGGCGATCGCTTCGTCGAAGCGCAGCAAGCACACTAAGAACAGACCGTAGTTGTGGTGCAGGGTCGCAAGTCCTTCGTTTAGCTCGATTGCTCTACGAAATTGCCGTTCGGCCTTAACCCAGTCCCAATCGGCGCGAAACGATAGGATGGCGGACGCCGTGTGCGCTTCGGCGCACTGCTCATCGAGTTGAACAGCCCTCGCGGCCGCTTGCCGAGCCTTGTCGAAGGACTCTCGGTCAGGGCTGATGCCATAGTTCGACCCTGCCACCAAGGTGCAGGCTTCAGCCAGCGCCGCGAGCGGAGGAGCGGCGCTGGGGTCCTCGCGAGCTGAGTGCTCAAAACATTCGATTGCACTCTGGACGGATTTGGGTGTCCGCGCGTTGAGGTGATAGCGTCCCAGCAAATAGAGGCGGTACGCCTCGGGTTTTTGAGTCCACCTCTCGACCAGTTTTGGCGAAGGCCCCCCGCAGAGTTCTACGCGCAGGCCGTCGACGATGGCCTGCGAAATCTCGTCCTGCACTTCGAAGACGTCTTCCATGACGCGGTCGAATCTTTCCGACCACAACTCGTAACCGTTCGAAACGTTGCTTAGCTCGGCGGTAATCCGCAGCCTCTTTCCCATGCGGCGCACACTGCCCGAGACAACGGAATCGACCTTCAAAGTCTCGCCGACTTCCGATAGAGTCGGCGTCTTGCCCTTGAATTGAAAGGCTGAGTTGCGGGCCACCACCCGCATACCCTCCACTTTCGAAAGCGCCGTCATGATGTCTTCGGTGATGCCGTCGCTCAGAAACTCGCTTTCTTCGTCGCGATTCATATTGGCGAAGGGCAAGACGGCCACCGAGCACTCTCGGGGCTCGGACGGCAGGTCGTGAACCGCGGTGTCGGCGGAGGCGACGGGCGATTCGAGAGCCGTGGAGAGATCCCGCAGCATCTCGCCGATGTTCTGGTAACGGTCCTGAACATCTTTCGCAAGCGCCCTCGAGACGATTCGCTCAAGCGCGGTGGGAATGTCTTTTCGGCGCGCGCTAACCGGTTCGGGCTCTTCGTGGCTGATGGCGTACAAAACCGCATCGGTGTAGAGTCCCGAAAACGGCGGGCGCCCGGAAAGCATCTCCGACAGCACGCCGCCCAGCGACCAGATGTCGGTGCGGTGGTCCACCTCGGCCCCGACAGCCTGCTGCGGGGACATGTAGGCGGCTGTGCCCAGCATGCGCGCGCTGCCCGTGGGCGAGCTGCCGCCTAACTGCGCCAGGCCGAAATCGACGATCTTGACTTGTCCACTGTCGGTGATCAGCAGATTGGCGGGTTTAATGTCGCGGTGGACGACCCCCTTTTCGTGCGCCGCCCGCAGGCCCTCCGCGATTTGCTTCGCAAGATCGACCGCTTCGGCGATTTCAAGCGGGCCGTTGGACTTTAGTTTGTCCGCCAGGCTGCGGCCTTCCACGTACGCCATGGCGATGAAGGATTGGCCGTCAACCTCTTCGATGGCGTGAACCGTGCAAATATTTGGATGATCGAGAGCCGCCGCGGCCCGCGCTTCTTGGATGAAAAGCTCCTTCAATTCGGGGTCCTGGAGTGCCCGGCTCGAGAGAAACTTCAGGGCCACGGTTCGCCGCAGCCGAGAGTCCTCGGCCTTGTGGACCACGCCCATGCCGCCTTCACCGAGCTTCTCGCCGACGATGTAGTGTGCGATGGTTGAGCCGACCATGGCGATGCATGTAGCGCTCGCGCCGCCCGGCGTGAGCTTCGCTGCTATCAGTAAAGTTTAGCGCGGTTCGAGGGGGGCGGATTTTCCCGCGTGATCTCAATTACTTAGGCGGTCACTTGGCGTAGCTTGGGTCGCCTTCAGTCGATTCAGCGCCGTTCTTCTCGGGCTTGCCGCGCGGGATGTCGAAGACATCCGCGGCCCGAGGCGACTTCAGTTCAGCGCCCGTGATTCTGCCGTTGAGGGATTGGAGAAAGGCGGTCAGGTCCGATCGCTCTTCGACGGTCAAGGCAACGGGCGAAATCTCGGCTTCCAACCCGGGCGGGGCCGCCCCGCCGCGGACGTAGTGGTCGAGGACCTTTTCCATGCGCAAAAACATACCGTTGTGCATATAAGAGAATCGCCGCGTCACATCGCGCAGGCTTTGGGTCTTGTACTTCGAGCCGGGCTTGGAATCGCCGACTCGCTCGGGCACCCCGGTGTAGTGAAACTTGTGGTCTGTGAGCAGGGGGCCGTGATGGCACTCCACGCAACCGGCCTTGCCGCTGAAAAGCTCCATGCCCCGCTTGGCGGCGGGATCGAGAGCCGCGTCGTCGCCCTGAAGATAGCGGTCGAGATCGTTGTCATAGGAAACCAATGTTCGCTCGTAGGAAGCCACGGCCTTGGCGATCAAGTCGAAGGTGATTGTCTCGCCGGGGAAGGCTTTTTCGAAAAATCGCCGATACCCGGGGTCGGCGGCCACGCGGGAGGCCGCCGCGGCAGGGTCGAGTGCCATTTCCTGAGGGTGCTCGAGCGGCATCGGGACCTGCTCCTCGAGTGATTTCGCGCGGCCGTCGAAAAACATTTTCCGTTGCCAACCGACGTTGAGCAAGCCGGGCGCCTTGCGGGAAAGCTCCGATTCGTTCAAGCCCCAAGCGCGGCTCAGGCCGTCCATGAAAAGCAACTCGGGTTTGTGGCAGGTGCCGCAGCTGCGGCGACCGCCGCCGGAAAGCATCGTCTCGAAGAAGAGCATCTCGCCCAACTCGATCTTTTCCTTCGTGGGCGGATTGTCGGAGGGGTAGGGCGGCGCGCCGGAAAGCGGTGCCAGACGAGGCGTCGGCTCGGCGGCCCATAGGCCGCAGCTCACAAGCAAACCGACAACGATGGCTTTCACGTTTCAAACTCTAGCACAGCAAGTCAGCTCAATACCCCATGACGGCCGAACCCCGAAGTCGCGAGGGTGCTCGGGGTCAGCCGGGCAATGCTGTCACGTCTGGTCAGCGGCAAGGCGGGTGTTTCTCCCGAAAAGGCCGTCGCCTAACGAAGCGGTTCGCCTCAACGCGGGAAAGCCGGGTCCGCGACAAAAACGCGACCAGGCCCATACCATGGGGCCTTGAGGGCCACTCCGTCGCCAAAGCCGGCCGGTTTGCCCTACACTCAAGGGTCGCGTTCGCGCTTCCGGCCACGCCGCCGCTCGCCATTCCGCCTGTCATTTCCGGTATCCGCGATTCCGGTTCCCGATGGACACTCGACCCGGCGGTCACGTTCGGCCGCCCCCCCCCCCCGACAGGAGCAGCGAATCGAAGCGAATCGAGAGGAACGAAAAGGAGAACTCACCCCACCATGGCAGTCAAAGTCGGCATCAACGGATTCGGGCGCATCGGACGCAATGTCTTCCGCGCCTCCATGGGCAACCCCGACATCGAAATTGTCGGCATCAACGACATCACCGATACGAAGACCCTCGCGCACCTGCTCAAGCACGATTCGGTGATGGGCAATTTGAGCGTGGATGTGACCGCGGGCGACAACAGCATCGAGGTCGCCGGCCGCTCGTTGAAAGTCTTCGCCGAACGCGACCCAGGGCAAATCCCATGGGGATCCATTGGCGCGCAAATCGTCATTGAATCGACCGGCTTGTTCACCAAATCCGAGGACGCCTCGAAACACCTCGGCGACAGCGTCAAGAAGGTCATCATCTCGGCGCCAGCGAAGGGCGAGGACTTGACCGTGGTTCTCGGCGTCAACGACGACCAGTACGACCCGTCGGCGCATACCGTGGTCTCGAATGCCTCCTGCACGACGAACTGTCTTGCGCCGGTCACCAAGGTGTTGCACGACAAGTTCGGGATCAGCAAGGCAACGATGACCACCATCCACAGCTATACCAACGACCAGCGCACACTGGACCTACCGCATAGCGATCTTCGAAGGGCTCGCGCCGCCGCTCTCAACATGATTCCGACCAGCACCGGCGCCGCCAAGGCTATCGGCCTGGTCATGCCCGATCTCAAGGGCAAGTGCGACGGCTTCTCGATCCGCGTGCCCACGCCGAACGTCTCGGTGGTCGACCTCGTGGCCGTGCTCGACAAGCCCGCCACCGCCGAGGAAGTCAACGCCGGCCTGAAGGCAGCCTCCGAGAGTGGTCCGCTCCAGGGCATTCTCGGGTATACCGAGGAGCCGCTGGTCTCGAGCGACTTCCTGCGCGACCCGCGCTCGTCGATTGTCGACGCCACGATGACGCGCGTCCTCGACGGCGACCTTGTGAAAGTGCTCGCCTGGTACGACAACGAGTGGGGTTATTCCAACCGTGTCGTTGATCTGGCGTTATTGATGGCCGAAAAGGGCCTAAACTAACCCGCCGGCGGCGATGTCTTACCAATCCATCCGCGACCTTGACCTGGCGGGCAAGCGTGTTTTCATTCGCGTTGATTTCAATGTTCCGCTGAATGAAAGCGGCACGGAAATCACTAGCGATACGCGCATCCGCGCCGCCCTGCCGACGATCAAGCTTGCCCTCGAAAAAGGCGCGTCGGTCATCGCGGCGTCTCATCTGGGGCGTCCCGAGGGAAAACCCCATCCCAAGATGCGCCTCAGCCCGGTCGCACGGCGTCTCGGCGAACTGCTCCGCCCAGAGGTGAAAGGAGCCGATGACTGCGTCGGGGACGACGTAGAGCGCCTCGCCGCCGGTTTGTCGCCGGGGGACGTCCTCTTACTCGAAAACCTGCGTTTCCACGAAGAAGAGGAAGCAAACGACCCTGACTTCGCGGCGCGCTTGGCATCGTTGTGCGACGTCTACGTCAACGACGCTTTCGGCGCGGCGCACCGGGCCCACGCTTCAACCGAGGGCATGGCTCGGCTGGTCCCCGAACGCGCGGCGGGCCTGCTGATGGAACGCGAACTGAAATACCTGGCGATGGCGGTGTCCGCCCCGGAACGTCCCTACGTCGCGATCGTCGGGGGCGCCAAAATTTCCGGCAAGATCGATGTACTCGAAAGCTTTCTGGAGCGCGCCGACAAGGTCTTGATCGGCGGCGCGATGACTTACACGTTCCTCCGCGCCCAGGGGATCGAGGTCGGCTCGTCGCTCGTCGAAGAGGACAAGCTCGAAGTCGCTCGAACCACGGCGGCCGTCGCCGGAGACAAGTTGCTGCTGCCTCGTGACCACGTCATCGCGGCTGATCTCAGCGCGGAAGCCGAAACGAGAGTGGTCGACGGCGGCACGGAGCCCATCCCCCCCGGGATGATGGGGCTCGACATCGGCCCGGCGACCGTGGCTCGCTACCGGGCGGCCATCGCCGAGGCGAAGTTCATCGTTTGGAACGGGCCGATGGGGGTATTCGAAATTGAGCGCTTCGCGCACGGCACCCTAGAGGTCGCGCGGGCGGTCGCGGCCTCGGACGCAGTAAGCATCGTCGGCGGCGGAGATTCCGAAAAAGCGGTTCGCGCGGCGGGCGTTGGAGACGGCATCACCCACATCTCAACCGGTGGCGGCGCCTCGCTGGAATTTCTCGCCGGTCGCAAACTCCCCGGCGTCGAAGCCCTGGGCGGCCTCTAAGCCGCTTTGCTCATCGTGTGGCAAAGGGCGCAACCGCCTTACTCCGTTGCCGTCGCGGGCCGAGCAGTCTTTTTGCTGTCCTCGAAACGCACGATCAAGGTGATGCGGCGGTTCGAGGGGTCGTCGGGTTCGGCGCTGTTGCGGAGTTGCCCGTCGGCGAAGCCGCGGACTTGTACGACCCGGCCCGGGGCAAGGCCGGCTTCGGTCATGATGCGGCGCGCGGCGTTGGCGCGTTCGACGGAGAGTTCCCAGTTGGTGTAGTTCTCCTGTCCTCGAATGGGCTTGGCATCGGTGTGACCTTCGATGATGATCTTGTTGGGCAGCTTGTCGAGTTCCCCGGCGATGATCTCAATCGCTTTTTTCCCCGATCCGCTGGGCTCGGGGCTGCCGCTTTGGAAGAACACCCCTTGCGAGTCCTCGAGTAGTTCGATGCGCAGGCCCTCGCCGCTGACCGTGGCGACGATGTGATCCTTGAGCTGCTCGAGTTCCGGCATTTCCTTCATGGCCTCGACCAGCGTCTCGGCCAATCCTTTCAAGTCGTCTTGGCTGATGGTCATGCTGGGTTGCGACATGCCCCACTTCATTTCCTCAAAGCCTTTGGGATCATGGAAGTAAGCCGAAACGGCGGCCTTCTCGTCGGTGTTGGCATTCATCAACCACAAGACCATGAAGAGCGCCATCATGGCTGTGACAAAATCAGCGAAGGCCACTTTCCAGGCGCCGCCGTGATGGCCCCCGCCCTTATACACCTTCTTGATGATGATCGGGCCGCCGCCGCCGCCGCCCGACTCGCCGCCTACGCCTTCTTCCCCTTGCATACTTTCTCCATCTCTTGGAAGGTAGGACGGTCGGAATGAGGAATGGTGCGCCGCGCGAACTCAAGCGCCATGATCGGCGGATGCCCCTTGACGAAGGCGATGATGCCCGCCTTCAGCACCAGAAAATAGGCCGACTCACCCTCGTCGACCGAGGCCATGGCTTGCGCCAACGGGGCCAGGAAGCCGTAGCAGGTCAAGATTCCGAGAAAGGTTCCCACCAACGCCGCCGCGACCTTGTGACCCAGCTCCTCGGGCGGCCCCCCCAGCGCCTGCATCGTAATGACGATGCCGAGCACGGCGGCCACGATACCGAGACCCGGCAGGGCGTCGGCCACGCTGGTGAGCGAATGGACCGGGGCTTCGTTTTCGGCGTGGTGCGCTTCGAGGTCGGCGTCGATCATCTGGTCGAGGTCGAAAGGCGGGATTCCGCCGCTGATCGCCATCCGCAGTGTGTCGCAAACGAAGCAGCTCGCGTGATGGTCCTCTAGGAAACGTGGATATTTCTTGAAGATGTCGCTCTTGCGAGGCTCTTCGACATCGACCTCGAGCTTCACCATGCCTTGCTTGCGGGCGGCATGAAATATGTCGCTGAACATCTTCAGCGTTTCGAGGTAGACGTCGCGGTTGTAGGGGTTGCCTTTCAGCACCCGGCTAAAGTTCTTGAGCAAGCGCGTGATCACCGGCATCGGCGTTGCGATCACGAGCGTTCCCAACGCCGCGCCCCAAATGATGAGGAACTCGGATGGCTGAAACAGAACAGCCATCGTCCCGCCGTGCATCAGGTAGCCGCCGAAAACGGAGCCGATGACGATCAACATGCCGACAATCGCGAGCATAGACTTCCCTGAAAGTCGTATCGGCCCGTTGTCGGCAACAATTACTTCCGAGAGGAGGTCGGGAAAGCATTTTCTCATCGAAGGATGAGCCTGAAGACGGGGGTTGGGGCTTTTTGAGTAGCTGGGGCTCCTTTCTGGTTTTTTGGTTTTGATTTGGGAAGGGGAGAATCGTCGTCGGGGTTGTGGGAATGTGGGAATCGCGGAGCGATTTCCAAGGGCGGTGGGAAACGAAGGGAAACCTGGTTTTGGTTTTCCTCGTTTTCCACCGCCCGCCATTTCCACAGCCCTCTTCCTGCTGTTCAGCACGGCGTGTTCGCGGACCGGAAACTGGCAAACAGCTTGTGTTTGGCTCGCTGCATCCGGCGCGCCGCCGCAGTGTCGCTTTCCGCCTGGGCAATGCGGCCCAGAGCCTCAAGCGTGTGCCCTGGCTTGAGGTAGCCGGCGGCCTCGGGCAACTGCTCGAAAGATTCCCAAGGCGTCTGGTAGTGGCGATACACCCGCTTCTGCTTGCCTTTGGCGTCGGTCTTGATCTCGGGCTGTCCGCAGGGCCGGTGGAAATTCAAATAGGGATTGAAGTGCTGTTGGTAGAAGCGCTGGATGCGCCCCGCGTGCGGCGCCGCGATGTGCGTATATCCCATGTGTTTGCGGATCACCGCGCCGTTTTTCGATTCCACCAAGCCGTTGTCATTGGAGTGCCGCGGACGCGACTTGGTCTGTTCGATCAGCAGCTTGTTCAATAACTTCTCCACCGTGCGATTGAGGAACTCGCTGCCGTTGTCGGAATGGAAGCCGCGGATACGAAAGGGAAACTGCTCGATCATGGCTTTCAGCAACGGCTCCAGCCAGGCTTCACTGATCGCGGCTGTGGCGCCGACCACTTGCCACTGGGTGACTTCATCCACGGCATTGATGTGGTAGACGCCCTTGACGCCATCGCGATCCCCTTGATGCACCGTATCCACTCGCAGAAAGCCGGGTCGGCCTTGCGGGTCGGGCCGGCGCCGCTCGCCGATCGACACCGCTGTGGGCCGGGTCTTGGTGAAATGCAGCCGCCGCCGGCGGTAGGCACTGCGCCGCCGCAGGCGATAGATCTGGGCCACCGAGATCCCCGCCAACCGCTCGTATTCGCGCTGCTGGTACTGCTGGTATTCCCGCTCGAGGATCTTGCGCGTGGCCGGGCCGCTGAGGGTTTCGTGGGCCTCGTCCACCGCCGCCAGCAGTTCGACGTCGGCGGGCGTGTACTTGCGGGCAAAGCGATGCCGCCGGTAGCGGGCGGGTTGGAGTTCTCCGCCCTGCCGGTACTGCTGGATCAGCCGCGTGATTTGCGCCCGGCTCAGTCCGGTCATCTTGACCAGATACTGCCGCAGCAGCCCTTTGTCGGCGCGGTTCTGGCGGCTGTAGCCGTGCCGGCCAAGCGTGCGCGCCACCCAAGCGTAAATCTCGGCCCGCCCTTTGCCTTTGAATCGAATCTCCTGGCTGGAGTGGAGAAACTGCCGGATCTGTTGCGGATTCAACTTGCCGGCGTTTTGCACTTGGATAGTCAATCCCCAGCATGCCCACTCCCCGATCCTGCAGGCTCATCTTGTGTGAGAAACAAACTCCTCGTTCAGGCTCATCTTGCATGAGACAAGACTGGGAAGCCGAGATCTTTGGAGAGGATGGTACAATCGATTGGCCTGATCGAGACGAGGCCGGGGGGACATCATGCGAAAAATTTCCGCTGAAATCACGCGACGTTCGATGATTGTCGGGACCGCGGGGACCGGGATGACGGCCGCCGCCGCGTCAAGTGCCGGGGCGGCGCCGAAGAAAGCCGTTCGCAACGGCCGCCTCAAGCAGTCGGTCTGCAAGTGGTGCTATGGCGACATGCCGCTCGATGAGTTGGCCCGCAACGCGGCGGAGATCGGCCTCAAGTCGGTCGAGCTGCTGACGGAAGAAGAATGGCCGCTCGTCACGAAGCACGGCCTGATCTGCGCGGTGGGTTCGGGTGTGAACGACATCCCCGACGGGCTCAACGACACGGCGAACCACGCCGCCATGGAGAAGAACTTTCGGCGCTTGATCCCGTTGGCGAAAAAGCACGGCGTCCCGAACCTGATCTGTTTCTCGGGCAACCGCCGCAACATCAGCGACGAGCGGGCGTGGGAGAACTCGGCGCTGCTGCTCAACAAAGTCAAAGCACAGGCCGAGGACGAGGGCGTGACAATTGTCGTCGAGTTGCTCAACAGCAAGGTCGATCATCCCGACTACCACTGCGATAGGACGCCCTGGGGCGTGGAGCTGATGAAACGGGTGGAATCGCCGCGCGTGAAGCTGCTCTACGACATCTATCACATGCAAATCATGGAAGGCGACGTCATCCGCACGATTCGAGACAACATCCGCTATATCGGCCACTTCCATACTGGCGGCAATCCGGGACGCCATGAAATCGATGCAACGCAAGAGTTGAACTACAAGGCGATCTGCGAAGCGATCGTCGACCTGAAGTTCGAGGGGTATCTGGCGCAGGAGTTTGTTCCGGCGCGAGATCCGATGACGTCGCTGCGCGAGGCAGCGGCGATTTGCGACGTCTAGCCTTCGTCTCTCGCCCCATCCCGGTACGCTTCGCGGCCTCTTGAACCGCTCACGCCGGTTTCGACGTCGAGTTCGGCCGCCCGCTGCTCCACCACCCGCCGCCACGCGCGGGACGCATGGCATGTCGCATACCCGCATCGCGGACTTACGACGAGGGAGCGGGGCGAGAGGAACAATCTACAGCTTGCCGTCCCGATTGCCGATCAAGGTAAGCAGGCCTTGCCGCGGGCGGGGCTTTCGTTCGTTGCCGGAAGAAGGGAGACCAGCCCGATCGCCAAGCGGAACATTCGTCGTCGGCCGCTGTTTCGCGGCCACCAAGGGCGCGGGGGCGCGGCGGGGTCTGACGGGGAGGCGTCCCCGAAGATCACCGCGTGCCTGATCGCGCGTGACGAAGAGCGAACGATCGGGAGGTGTTTGGAGTCGCTCGCGGGCGCCGTGGATGAGGTCGTGGTGGTGGATACGGGTTCCGCGGACCGCACCAAGCGAGCGGCCCGGCGTCACGGCGCGCGGGTTTCCGACTTCCCCTGGGTGGACGATTTTTCGGCGGCACGCAACCACGCTCTGGATCTGGCGAGGGGGGCGTGGATTCTCGTTGTCGATTGCGACGAAGCTCTGAACGGCCCGTCGCGAGAACGCTTGCGTGAAACCGTGCGCGAGTGCTCGGCGGACGGTTTTTTGGTGGAGTTGGTGGACGCGGAACCGGGCAACGCTCAATCCCTGGTCCCCGGAGCGGCCGACTTCGACGACCCGGAAGTCGCCGGCGCGCGTTGGCGGGCGTTGCGGCTTTTTCGCCGTGATTCGGGCATTCGCTATCGCGGAAGGATTCATGAACGTCCGCTGTTTCCCGACGCCGGAGAGCACCACGTCGAAGAGGCTTGCGGGATTACGATCGCGCACAGCGGTTATCAGAGCGCCGCCGAGCGCGGGGCCAAGGCCGAACGCAATCTAAAGCTGATCGAAACCGCGCTGGCCGAGACGCCTGAAGACGACTTGGTCGAGCGCAGCTTATACCAATTCTATCGGGCTTTCGGTTCGCCGCCGTCGGAGCGTGACAGGCGAGTGGCGGCGTGGGTTCAATTCGTGGAGGCCGAGCGGACACTACAGCAGCCGCCGGTCGCGCCTTGGATACCGTCGGGGCTGGCGCAGCATGCTTGGTGGCTCAGCGATCAGCGACGCCACCCGGAAGCCGAGGTTCGCGCGCGCCGCCTGCTGGCGCGCTTCGGTCCGTCGCCTCCGCTGTTTCTCGCGGTTGCGCGGTCGCGCGCCGCGGCGGGAGATTACGAAGCGGCCGAAGAGGCCGTGGCCGAGATCCTCGTCGACCACCCGGAAATCGCCTCTCCGTATCGACATTTCCCCCTCGACGTCCGGCTGGTCGGTCGGCGGGCCCACCATCTGCGGGCGGAAATCGCCGAGCGCGAGGGACGGCTCGAGGAGGCGCAAGCCGGTTATGCTCGGCTGGTCGAGCTTGACCCGGGCCATCTGCCGGCGGTGTTGCGGTTGGCCTGTGTCCAAGTGCAGCGGGAACGTTTCGCCGAGGCCGCCGAGACGCTTCGGGCGCACCCCCGACTCGGCGAGCAAAATCTTCCCGAGATCGATTGCCTTAACTTGGCGCTGAGCTTGATTGTCAATTCACCGAGGACGTCGAAACTGGAGCAGAGGGTGCGGCGATGGTCCCCACGCAGCGAAGTGGCGACGCGTTTTCTCGATCAGGTTGATCAGCACACTCCCGAGAGCCCCTGGTGCATTTCGGACTTTCCCGAGATTCACGAAGGATTACGAGTATCGCTGCCATGAACACGCCGACCCCCGTCTCCGACAACCGCGAAGTGCGGCTGACGCGCCGCCGGAACCGCATCAGCCTGTGCATGATCGTCAAGAACGAGGAGCAGTTTCTGGACGGCTGCCTCGAGTCGGTGCTGGGCGTGGTGGACGAAATCGTGGTCGTCGACACGGGTTCGACCGACAAGACGGTCGGGATCGCTAACTCCCACGGGGCGCGGGTGATTGACTTCCCCTGGACCGAGCACTTCGCCGAAGCCCGCAACCAGGCGATTGAGGCGGCCGAGGGAGATTTCATGCTCACTCTCGACGCCGACGAACGTCTGGACTCGGCCACGGCCCACCATCTGCGCGAGGCGGTGGATCAGGAGGAGTTTGACGTTGCCTACCTGCGGTTCGCCAACGCCGATGAGAAAGGCCCAACGGGTCGCCGTTGGATTGCCCCGCGGCTTTATCGGCTGACGCCGGGGCTGCGCTATATCGGTCGCGTTCATGAACAGGTCGCGCAGCCGCTGGCGACGGTTCGCTCGCTGACGCTCAAGGCGCTGGTTCTCCATTACGGCTATCGCCAAGACGTCTTCCTCGAGCGAGGCAAAACGGAGCGCAACACGCGTTTGCTCGAAGCCGCTCTGGAAGATCCCGAAGCGGCGAACCCGCTGGTGCGTTCGAACTACCTCTACCATCACGCCCACATGGCCCGGGGCGGGGAACTGCTCGAGCGTTTCGAGAACTTTGTCGGCTACGTGCGCGAGCAATGGCCCGATGAACCGCCGGCCGTGCCTTGGGTCACGGCCGGAATCGCCGAGTGCAGCCGGTTGCTCCACGACGCCGGGCGCTACGCCGAGGCCGGCGAGTTGGCTGAAGAACTGTTGCTGCGGCACGGCCCATCGCCACTACTGGAGCTGATTCGTTGCCGGGCATGGGTCGCATCGGGCCGGGTGGCGGAGGCGGCGGAACGGCTTCGCGCCATCACCGCCGAGGACGCCGAGATTGCTCCGGCGCATCAACAGTATTCGATGGACCTTCCGCTGGTCCGGGGACGGGCGCGCTTTCTGTTGGGCTTGATCGAGGAGTCGCGGGACAACGATGCGGCCGCCGCCGACCACTTCCTGGCCGCGTACAACGAGGAACCGGATCAAGAAGTCTTCTGGAGCACACTGCTTTGCATGTTCGCGCGACTGGGGCGGTACCGCGATGCGCTGGATTTGCTTGAACATTCCGGCCAACCCGCCGACAATACCCGTCCCTCGCTCGACTGCCTTGCTCTGGCGTTGGCGGTGTTGGCGAAGTCGACGGGCGGCCTGGCGTTCTGGGGCGAGAAAGTGCGATGCGCCGCCGACGATTTCAGTGGCGCCGAACGTCTGCTCGACCAACTCGGAAGCCTCCAGCCCAACCGCGACCCACTTTTGGAAGATTTCCCCGATATTCAACGAGCCGTGATGAACCGCGCTGATCCGGCGGCCTTCCGCCTACCCCAGACCGTTCGCCGGAGTGAACTGGCGATCGTCGAACCGCCTTCACCCGCCGCCGGCAACCATGGCTTGCCGGTGATTGAACCCGCGGCAGTCCACTAGCCGCGGCCTCGGCAAGAGCCGCGGACATCTCGGCAACGAAACGACGGAACTAAAGGCTTACCCCTAGGTCGTTGAGGTACCGGTCGTAGTCCGTACCATCCGCGCCCTGCGTATACACACGGCCCGCTTTTGGTACTTCCTGCCTATGGACCGAAGGGTCCGCCGGCCGGCACCATTACAAGCAGAGGGAATTCCTCATCCCCCGAGGAAGAAATTCTCCAAAAAAGCGATGGCACAGCAAGAAGTAATTCGAGTCGCGCTGGCGGACGATCATCCTGTCTTTCGCGACAGCGTACGGCAGCTGCTTTCCCTTGAGCCGGGTTTTGAGATCGTCGGGGAAGTCGGCGACGGGGCGGAGGTGTCTCCTCTCTTGCGGGACAATCATCCCGACGTCCTGCTACTCGACCTCCACATGCCGGGCCTAGACGGCCAGACGACCTTGTTGCGGCTGCGCTCCGACGAGACGAGGACGAAGGTTATCGTTCTTACCGCGTCCGACGACCCGCAACAGCATGTCCGCGCCATCGGCTACGGCGCCTCGGCGATCGTGCTTAAACAGATGGCGACCTTGGAGCTGACCGAAAGCATTCGGCGCGTGCATCGCGGCGAGGTGTGGTTGGACAGTGCAACCACGGCGGCTTTGATGAACAGCGTCCGCAAAGACAGCGAAAGCACCGGGCCGTCGCTGACCGACAGGCAGAAAGAGGTTGTGGCTTTGGTCGCTCAGGGACGCACCAACGGTCAGATCGCCGAGGCGCTGTTTCTTAGCGAACAAACCGTGAAGAACCACCTTTACCAGATCACCGAAAAGCTGGGGCTTTCCGGGCGCGTGGAACTGGCCCACTACGCGATTCAGCACGGCTTGACGCGGAACTAGCAGTCCGAGGGCGATTATCCCTACGCCCCGCCCGAGCCCGCCGGCTCATCCAAGCAAGAAACTTGGCGGACGATTGAATTTCGAACAGCCACGTGCCCGGTGGCGACCGGCACTCTTGCCGGTCCCAGCCCACGGTTGAGACAAGCTCTCAGCTTGTCTCTCGATCTTCGGCACCGACATCCAACGGCGCCGGTTCCCAGTGGCGCAGGTCTCTAGGCCAGCCCATTCCTCAACCCGCCCCAATTGAAGGTTCAGGCTAGTGCTGCCCCCACTTCATCTTGTGGCGTAGGACGTCGAAAAATGCCGGTTTTCGCGGTTGCACGATGCGTACCTGGTGGTCGGCGCTGCTGACTCGGATGCGATCGTGTAAACGCAGATAGAGTCCGACCTGGCCGTCCACGGTTAAGTAGGAGTCGTCATCACCGCGCTGGATTACCACTTCGATTGTCGAGGTTTCGGGCAGAACCACCGGCCGGTTCGTCAAGGTGTGCGGACAAATCGGCGTGACGCAAATCGCTTCCACCGAGGGAAAGATCACCGGGCCCCCGGCCGCCAACGAATACGCCGTCGATCCGGTTGGCGTCGAGACAATCAGGCCGTCGGCTCGGTAGCTGCAAACGAACTCATCATCCACATAGGCGTCGAGCAGCAACAAACGCGCCACGGCGGCCTTGTTGACGACAACGTCGTTGAGCGCGCGGTAGCTGCCGATCAGCTCGCCTTCGCGGACAATTTCCACTCGCAACACGGTTCGGCATTGGGAGTGGAAATCCCCGGCCAAGACGCGGTCTAAATGGTCATCGAGCTCTTCCGGCCCGGTCGTCATCATGAACCCGAGCCCGCCCAAGTTGACCGCCAAGATGGGAACGTTGCTCGGCCCGATTCCACGCGCCACCGACAGCAGGGTGCCGTCGCCGCCGAGAACGATCATCAAGTCGAAAGCCTCGGGAAGGTCTTGGCGGTCGAAGCCGCCTTCGAGCCCCAGGTACCGCGTGGCGACCTTGTCGAGGCTGACCCGAATGTTAAGCTCCTTCAGCCGAGCGAGCAGCTTTTCGAGCAGCTCGGGACAATCGTCCCGGCTCGGTTTGGCGACAATGCCGACAGACTCGATCATGGTTCAAGGTGTCTTTTCCGAGCCGTAAAGCAGGAATTCACGGTTTCCTTCCGCACCGCGAATCGGACTCTCGATTTCTTGAATCTTCGCGAAGCCGATCTCTTTCATCGCGCCTCGGATCTTCTCGACTACTTGGCGGTGCAGAATCGGGTCATCGACAATGCCGCCTTTTCCGACCAGGCCCCGCCCAACTTCAAACTGCGGCTTGGCGAGAACAACCAATCCCGCATCGGCACTAAGCAGGGCTCCCAGCGCCGGGAGAATCAGCGTAACAGATATGAAACTGACGTCACAGCAGGCGAACGCAACGGCTTCGGGAATATGACCGCTGTCGAGGCCTCTGGCATTGACCTTTTCCAACACCACCACTCTCTCGTCGTCGCGCAGCCGCCAATCGAGCTGATTGGTGCCCACGTCCACGGCGTAGACCTTTCGTGCACCCGCCCGCAGCAAGCAGTCCGTGAAACCGCCGGTCGAGGCGCCGACATCGAGGCAGGTCTTCCCCGCGACATCGATTGAAAAATCCCGCAAGGCCGCCTCGAGCTTGAGGCCGCCGCGGCCGACGTAGCGAAGCCCCTCTCCGATCAGCTGCGGAACCGCTTCCGCGGCGACCAATTGCCCGGACTTTTCGACCTTCTGTTCATCGACAAGCACGCGGCCGGCCATCACCATCGCTTGCGCTTTTTGCCGCGACTCGGCCAGGCCCTGCTCGACCAACAGGCGATCGATGCGAATGCGCGGCTTCATGAAGTACGCCGAATGATCTTTTCCGCGATCTCGCGCAAGCGTCGCGCTCGGTCGCCGAAACGCTCCAGATTGCGGCAGGCCTCGTTGAAATGTTCTTCGGCGCGGCGGCGCGAGACGTCCAATCCGTAGAGAGCGGGGAAGGTCGCTTTTTGTTGGTCGGCATCCTTGCCGGGCGTTTTTCCCAACGCCTCGGAGGTTTGCGTAACGTCGAGAATGTCGTCCACGATTTGGAAAGCGAAGCCGATTTCACGACCATAGTTACTGAGCGTCTCGAAATCCTCTTCGTTCGCGTCGGCGTAAGCGGCGCCCATCCGAACCGAAGCTCGAATCAGCGCGCCGGTCTTGGAGCAGTGAATATAGTGCAGCTCGTCGCCGGCGATTTCGCGGCCTTCCGCTTCCAGGTCGGCGACCTGACCGCCGATCATGCCCTCGACCGTACCGGCGGCTCGAGAGAGTTCCGCGACAAGTCGAACTTGCGTGCCGGGTGAGGGGCCCTCAAGCTCGGCCAGAACTTGAAAGGCTCGCGTTAGCAACGAGTCGCCCGCGAGAATCGCCATGGCCTCGCCGAACACCTTGTGGCAGGTCGGACGGCCGCGGCGCAGGTCGTCATTATCCAGCGCGGGCAAATCGTCGTGAATCAGCGAATAGGTGTGGATGAGCTCAAGCGAACAAGCGGTCGCCGCGAGGCCCGTCGCGCCGTCATCGGCGTCGGCCGTGGAAAGTTCTCGACCAAGCACCGCTTCGGCCGCGGCGATACAAAGAATCGGGCGAATGCGCTTTCCACCCGCGAACAAGCTGTGGCGCATGGCGCGGTGGATGGTCGCGGGCCGTTGGTCCTCGCCGGGAACGAGCCGCTCAAGAGTTCGCTCGACCAGAGCGGCGTTGGAGCTCACGTATTCGGCCAGGTTCACAAGTCTGACTCGCCGTCGAGATCAAACGGCTCGGCTTCGATCTTGCCGTCTTTCTTGAGAAGAATTTCGACCTTGTGCTCGGCCTCGCGAAGCTGCTTATGACAAGACTCGCTCAGCTCGACGCCTTTTTCAAACAGCTCCAGTGATTTTTCGAGCGACAGTTCGCCGTCTTCGAGTTTCTTGACGACTTTCTCGAGCTGATCGAGGCCGTCTTCGAACGAGGGTTCCTTCTTCTTCTGCGCCATGTAGGGTTATTGTAGCCGCGTCGGGGGACGGAGCCCTCGCGCTGGAGCGGCCGGAATCGACAAAAGCGGGTTACGGGCTGTTTCGCCCGACTCGGTACACGAAAATCGTGTGTGTCCGGGATTCGTGCTGGAAACTTTCGGTCTTAATGGGCGTCCAGCCGAAGATGCGGAAATCGTGCGAAATGACTCGCGTGCCGGGCTTGAGATTCTCCTCGAGCTTGGGACGCAGTTTCATATTCGACGCCGAGAGAAAATAGAGCGTCACCACCGACGCGTCGCTGAGGTCAACATCCATGACATCGCCTTGTACGACCTTGGCGCGATCGGCAATGTGGAGTTCCCGGATGCGAGCCTGGGTTCGTTTCGCGAGATCGGCGTCGAGCTCGATGCCGACGGCCTTGGCCCCGAACCTCTGAGCCGCGGTGATCACAACGCGTCCGTCGCCCGACCCCAAATCGTAGACCGTGTCGCCGCTCTTGACGTCGCCGAGTTCGAGCATGCGTTCGACCACTTCGAGCGGCGTGGGGACGAACGGGGCCAGGCTTCGCGGATCAAATTCTCCCGCTGCTGCCGCCGAAACCGCCGGTTGGGCGTCCAAGTTCTGCTCGAACTCCACCGGCGGACAATAGCCCAGCGCCGAATGCAAGCGCTTTTCGTTGTACACCTGCTCGAGAAAACGCCCGATCGAGGCGCGCGCCTCGGCCAGATCGCGGTACTCGGAGCGGTAGACCTCTTCGTACTTCAGCGTCTTCATGAAAGATTCCGCTTTGGCATTGTCGTAGGGGTTCGCTTTGCGGCTCATGCTGGGGGTGATTCCGTGCTGCTTCAACAATTCTACATAGCCGTTGGCGGCGTACTGTACTCCGCGGTCGGAGTGATGCACCAGCCCTGCAGCGGGACGCCGCTGATCCAGCGCCATCCGCAACGCGGCGATTGATTCTGCTGACCCCATGCCGAAGCGGACCACGCGGGCAGCAGGCCGAGCAGCAAAACCGCCGGCAACCGGCGCGCGGCTATGTTCGTCAGCACGTTATACATCGAAGAATTCCGGTGTGTCCTACTCAAGAGACGTAGCCGCGGTGCGATGCGCTACCTGGTCAACTTGGAGTCAGGCGAACTCGGTGACCTATCGCACCTACGCCCCGAAGGCCTGTTAATTCCAATCTAGCATTTCCAAGAGCGCGTCAAAGCTCGGGCCGTATGTTCGGCGTCCGTCGCTCCGGTCCCGGCTTCGCCCCCTGGAGCCTCGCGGAGGAGGACCCGACTCGCCCGTTCCCAGCCCCGTACGAACCACACATGCCGGGTCGTGGAGCCATGTCCGCTCCCTATCGCAATTACTCCGGCCAAGGGCCTGTCGCGCTGGGTGACGCGATGTCGCCCCACGACGCCGGCCCTCAAGCAATCCGTGCTACCGATAGAACGGCCCGCTTGTAAGCCAACGCGGCCCGTAATGTGGCGCGGGGCGTCCCACTTCCAGCGCTCCCAGGTCGGGGGCGTCGCCCGTGAAGTCGTCATTCACTGTCGGGATTAGAACCCCGGCATCGACCGCCTTGGAGTCGGGCTTCAGACGAAAATTCAATTCCGCCGCGTAATAGACGGCGTGCCGCTTCGATGGATCAGGCGGCGTCATCTTCTCGAAAATGTCGAAATCTAATTCCAACCCGTGCCGCTCCTGACCGGTTGCCGCTCGCAATTCTTCGAGCGTGGCGAAAGTCTTCCAATCTTCGGGAGCCGGTTCGTACATCCGTCCACCGCCCCGGGGCGCCAGCCAGCGATATTGCTCGGCAACTCCCTTGTTGGGCCGGAAGCCATTGTAGTCCGAACTATAAGCCTCGGTTGCGTTCGACCAGGTCATTACCCCGCGACCCGGAGTATCGCGCCCCATGAACAAGTTATTGCGATAGTGCATGTTCGCCGAAGGGTCGCGCGCCGTCTGTTCGCCGATGATCGTGTTGTGATAGGCAAACAGCCCGGCTGCCTTGGCCGAGAACTTGAAGGCGACCCCGCTCGGGACGTGGTAAAGGATATTGCGGATGAAATAGGCCGGTCCCCCGAAGACGGGTTGCGAGCTATAGCCCCCGTGAGCCGCGTTCACGCCGCGGTTGTTGTAGACACGAATATTGTGAACGCCACCGTCGGTCTCGATGAAATCGTCGCCGGACATGTGGATGTCGTTGTTGTAGATGTCGATCGACGACGCGCGGTGCTCGGGATTCTGCTTGGGCGTGCCGTAGGTCGACACGCCGATGCCGTCGTGGAAGTAGGCGACGGCGTTGTGGGCGATCACGTGGCCCGGGCCGTAGACCTTGACGGCGTAATAGCTGCGCACTTCGTGGGAGCCGTAGGGGCCGGCGCTCTTCCACAGCCGACCCGTCCAGCCGACAAGAAGGTTGCGCTGCTCGGTGCGGCCGAGAAAGATGTTGTCGGCGATATAGAAGTCGCTTGACCCGGCGTATTCGGTCCATACACCGGCACCGACGTCTTCGAAGCGACAATTCTTGACCGTCAGCCCCACCGCGCCCAACACTTCTTTCGCGCCGGCGAAGATGGCGACGTCGGTATTGCGGAAGGTGAGTCCGTCGAAGATGTGATGAGTCGAGGCCGTCACGTCGAACAGTCGGTGATTCCCCGCGCCGTCGAAGACGACCTCGCCGTCGCCGGCGGCTTTGATGGTGATGGGTTTCTCCCGCGTGCCCTTGAGGGTGAGCAGGTTGATGCCGTCGAAGGGCGTCATCATCGGGTCGACGTAGTTGAGGCGTTCGTTCCTGTAGAGGCCTGCGTGGACAAGGATCGTGTCACCGGGTTGGGCGCGCCGTTCCCAGACCATGTTCCAGTCGCCGAGCCCGGCGCCGTAATAAGCCTGGAGCAGACTCGTAAAATGCGGCTCCAGCCGCTCGCCCTCGTGATCGGGCGAGTAGACGTGCAGAGTGCGTCCCCCGGCGTAGGGTTGCGGTTCGGTACGCGTCTTCACGCGCACGGTTTCGGTCGCTCGGCCCGACGTACCGTCGGGATCCGTCAGTTGAAAACGGCATTCGTACTCCGTGCCCGCCTCGAGGTTGAGGATGCTCCCCGCGAAACCGTCCGGGACGGTGTAATCGAGATGCTCGCGTTTACGGAAAATGCGCTCGCCCCCGACGCGCACCAGCGGAAGCGCCGGACGCCATGTGGATTCTCCGACGCGACGAAACTCGACCGAGACCGAGGCGTCGCGATTAGCGTCGCCGCTAATCACCCACTCGAAACCAAGGTTGTGCAGCGTCGGATGCTCGACGGTGAAGCGCCCGGCCTGGGTCGCGTCTTCGGCGTGGGCCGCGCAAGCGATGAAGAGAATGAGAGACGTTCGCAGGAAATGCATTACTGCCGATTCTAGACGAATTGTCGAACATACCGCGGGAAGCGTTCGACAGGCTTCTCACCGACGGTGCAGGCCGGGTTGACCACTATCTTCACGGTCATCCGAAGCGCCGAGGCAAGCATTGCCCCCTGGCTCACGGTACATGAAGCGGTAAGGCGACCGATCGATTGATTGCGGCGGAGCGGTAGCAAGCTTCCACGGCGGCAAAGGTCTTTTGCACGTAGTCCGCGGCTTCGGTTTCAAACTCGGCGCCCGTTCTTAAGCAATCCACGAAATGCTGCTGAGCGGCGCGGCAACTGTCGCCTTTGTATCCCCCCGAGACCCTCGCCCCGAAAGACCTGCTCGGAACCGCGAAACACGCGCCGTTCCCCTTGAGCGTCAGCACGGCCTCGGAGCCCTCGATGCGCGCGCCGCCCATGACCTCGCCGGGTTGCTCGGGCGCCGCGGCGCGGCTGCCGTCGATGATGCCCGTTCAATGCCGCCGCGGTGCGAGGCGGGCCTTGTGGCGATGTCGACGAAATCGGGCCTTTCGGCAACAAGCACTTCGTCGAGGTCGCGATAGGGCCGAAGATCGACGTCCGCCGAGAAGTGTTCCACTGTTGGAAGATCGAGGTCGCAAGCGGCCACGATGCGCGCGCCGTTGACGCGCGGCCACGCTTCCATCTGAATGCGACTGAAAAAGCCGCAGCCGACGCTGACGCCGGTGAGGGGACCTTGGCGGTCCCAGGTTGACTTTGTTGAGGTCATCACTGTCCGAGGTTCCGACGTAGGTCCATCGCATACCGCTTACTTACGTGCGCGGCTCAGTTTGGCCGGCCTCAGTTCTTCTTCACCAGAACAACCCAGTCTTTTCCGGGGTCCGAGGGAGCCCGGCCCAGCGAGCGCTTACCGGGGCCTTTAATCGATTTCACGCGGCCTTGTTGCAGCGCGCCGCCGGCGGGCAACTGCACCGCGTAGACTTCCCCGGTCTTGGCCAATACGCGCGCGCCCTTCGCACGCGACGCCAAATCGTTATCCGGCGCCATCTCGTCTACTCGAGGAACCGGTCGCGAATGTCCGCCGTCGGCAGAAAATAAGATTCGGATCGGCCGAACCAGCCGTATCGGCGCCTGGCGAAGGCGTCGTAGCAAAGATCGCGGAACGCTTTCGGCACCACAAGAAAAATAGAGAGCAGCGGCCAGAGCCCGGAAAGGTCGCGGGCGATTCGCAAAGCGGCGGAACTCTTGGTATGGCAGCGGCCACCCTCGATCAGGACCATCGTGTCGAGACGGTCGGCCGGCAGACCGAATCGTTGCCGCAGACCGTCTCCGATCGCGGACTGTAGCGGAGCGAAACGGAATCGCTTCTTCCTATCCCGGGTCAAAAGGAACCGGACCGCGCCGCCGCAAAACTTGCAGACTCCGTCGAAGAGAATAATCGGTCCATCGACGGACCCTCTCCAGGGGAGATCAAGCTTTGTTCGAGAACCCAAGATCCTGTTCCCGCTGACCTTTTCCGCCGCGAGACAATGGGGATCTTCGCGGACCGGTTCGTCAGCAATCGCCGTCACTCTCGAGCCGAGCAATCGATTCGTCAACTCGGCCGGCGGCGCGACTCTTCCTATACCGAGCATAGCTGGTTCCCCGTCCCCTCCGGTGTATGATACAACGCGTTGATTCCAATATCTTTAGGTTGCTCTTGGGTTCGTTTCGCATTTTCCTCTTTTGTGTTGCTCAACCCCATCGAGTATGAGGCTGGACGGCGTCTCGGACCGGAGTGCGGAACGGGGAGTAGGACGAGGTTTGGCGGCACCAGGTTGATCGGTGCCGGGCTGCTCGGAGCCCCAGGGCGTTTGGGTTTAAGTTATTGATATAGCTTGTGATGAGAGTTTCCCTTGCGGCGAATTGGGTTCGTTTGGTCAAATCTCCGTTGGTCGATCGGTTCGGTTGGGGGCTCTTCGGTTTCGGTGGCTTCGACCGGGGCGAGGGTCGGGAGTTGTTGGCGCGGCTTGGGGAGCAACCGGTCAGATTGCGAAGGGCGGGTTCAGGGTGCCGGTTTGGCGAAAATTTCTTCCGTGAGCACGGCTGCCCGGTTTGTCCTAAGTCTCGTAAAGTGTTGATATTGGTTGACATGACGATTGGATATCGATCATTGGCTTCGTTTCGCATAATTGATTTCGTAGGATTTCTCGGGCCGCTCGGTGGTCCTTTTTTCTCTCCCCCTAGATAGCCGCTGGCGGTCGTGGGTTCGGGGCTGCCGTGCTCAGGATAACGGGCTTGTCAAACCCGGCCTTGCAGCGCCCCGAGTCATCGGTTGGTATCCGGATTGTCGGGCGCGAGTCGTGGCGAAATCCGGGGAGACGAACCGATGAATCGGTTCGCGGCAAGCGTGGACGCTCACGCCACATCACGCAGCATTATTCACTGCTGCCTTTGGCGCCGCCGTCCGATGCGGACGGGCTGCCCAACGTTGCCGGACCTGTTCGGCGCCTCACGGAAGGCGGCGGGTTGTGGCATCCGCACTCGGGAGGGCTTTCCCCGGATGGGTCGTCGCTTGTTCATGACCACGACCAAAACCATGCCGATATTCTTCTCATCGAGAACTATCAATAGCTGGTTGGCAAGTTCGGGGAACAAATAGGAGACGATCGATTCACATCGAACGCCGGAACGGCGGAAAGTCGGCGGTCCCTTCGGTGGAATCGCCATGCTATGATTGCCTGGAATTCGGACTGGGAAGACCGAAAGCGAGGGCTATGATGCATTGGCGAGCAAACATCGGGTTGCTACCGAACAAATTGTCGCTCGGCGTATTGGCGGCGAGCCTACTGGCCGGCGTGGGATGCCAACAGGTGGAACAAGCGCCGGCCGTCAGCCACGACCCGCCGGCGACCGCCGTCCACTGGAACCGGGAGCCGCTCGCACTAAATGCCTTGGCTCCGCTGCCGTTGGGTTCCATCAAGCCGGCGGGCCGGCTGCGCGACCAACTGCAAACCCAAGCCGATGGACTGACCGGACATCTCGACGAGTTCTGGCCGGACCTTGGGCCGGACTCCGGCTGGCTGGGCGGGAAGGGGGAAAGCTGGGAGCGCGGCCCCTACTACTTGGACGGCCTGGTTCCGCTGGCCTATCTGCTCGATGACGAGGGGCTCAAAGCGAAGGCCCAAAAGTGGATCGACTGGACACTCGAGAACCAGCGCGAGAACGGCGAGATCGGCCCTTACAAAAACCGCGGAGAATTCCAACACCAGTGGCAGGGCAACGATTGGTGGCCCAACATGGTCATGCTCAAGGTGCTGATGCAGTACCAGGAGGCGACGGGCGACGAACGCGTGATCCCGCTGATGAGCAAGTATCTGAAGTTCCACCTGGCCAACGCGGAAAAAGTCCCGCTCATTGAGTGGGCGGCGCACCGTTGGGCCGAGGAGATCCTAGCCATTGTTTGGCTCTACAACCGGACGGGCGACGACGAGTTGTTGGAACTGGCCCGCGCGCTTCACGAGCAGAGTTTCGATTGGAGAGGCCATTTCGAGAAGTTCGATTTCTTTGGCCGGGTGGACTCGGAAGAAATCCGACGACGTTTCCACCGCGAGGCGAGTCTGGAGACCCATGTGGTGAACAACGCCATGGCCATGAAGACGTCCGCGGTGTGGTGGCAGATCTCCCGTGACGAATCGGACAGGGAGATTATCAACCACCTGCTCGCAGTGATGGACGAACACCACGGCCAGGCGAACGGCGTTCATAGCGGGGATGAGCACTACGCCGGACTCGACCCAACGCAAGGGACCGAGCTGTGCGCCGTGGTGGAAGGGATGTTTTCGATCGAGCAGTTAATCGCCATTCTTGGCGACCCGGCGTATGGGGATCGGCTCGAGCGCATCGCCTACAACGCCTTGCCCGCCACGTTCAAACCGGACATGTGGGCGCATCAGTACGACCAGCAGGTTAATCAAGTGATGTGCAGCATCGACAAGAAGCGGAACTGGACCACCAACGGACCCGATTCCAACATCTTCGGCCTAGAGCCGAACTTCGGTTGCTGCACGGCGAACATGCACCAGGGCTGGCCCAAGTTCGTCTCCCACCTTTGGATGGCGTCGCGCGAGGGCGGGTTGGCGCTGGTCGCCTACGCGCCGTCGAGGGTGGACGCGGAAGTCCGCGGCGGCGTCACGGTCACGATCCTGGAGGAGACCGAGTATCCCTTTAGGGATCGCATCAAGCTCACCGTGCACCCGGAGAAGCGCGTGGAGTTTCCCCTCAGCCTGCGTGTTCCCGGTTGGGCCGAGGAGGCCGAGATCACCGTGAATGGCCGGCCGCGAGAAGAGGTGAAGGCCGGGACCTTCCATGTGGTGGAGCGGGAATGGACGGCGGGCGACGTGGTGGAGATTCGCTTCCCGATGGCGCTCACCGCGGAGCGGCACTACAAGGACGGCATCGCCTTGCGCCGGGGGCCGCTCGTGTTTTCGATGCCGATCGGCGAAGACTGGCGGAAGGTCAAAGGTGAAGAGCCGCACGCGGACTGGGAAGTGCATCCGACTTCGCCCTGGCACTATGGCCTGGTCCTCGACCCGGCCGACCCCGCGGCCTCGGTTCGAGTGGAGCAGAAGCCCGTGGGTAAGATGCCGTTTTCGCCCGAAGGCGCGCCGGTGGTGCTCACCGTACAGGCTCGCAAAGTGCCGGGCTGGGAGCTATTGAACGGCTCGGCGGGACCGCAGCCGGAAAGCCCGGTCAAATCCGACGCGCCCGACGAGGAGATTCGGCTGATCCCCTACGGCAGCACGAACCTCAGGATGACCGTGTTTCCCGAGATCGCGCACTGAGTGGGGACGGGTGATCTGTCAGCACAAAGTAACCTTAGCAATGGATTCCGGCCGACGATTACAAAGACCAGCCGTCGCGATATTTCGTATGCAGATACTGATTGGCTTGGGGCTGATAGGGAAACGCCATGTTCTTGGAATCCCACCTTAGCTCCGTTCCCAACAGCCGAATGGCTACGTTCCCCAGCATCGCGATTTCGGTGAGCGGTCCGCCGTAATCGAAGTTTGAATTGGCGATCTTCCAACCCTTGCAGGCGGAAAGCCACTCGGCGAGGTGCTTCTTGTTGGGCGGCGGGCCGGGCTCTTGCGGCTCGGGCACTCGCTTTCGAGTTCCCATGTACTGCTCCATTTTGCCTGCACCAAGGATTCGCCAGTTCCTCGCTCCGTGGGATCCGTACACGATCTTGCCCTTGTCGCCGATGACCATGCCGCCGACTTGTTTTCCGGGGCGCCAGCCGGGAATGGGGATCGCTGCCTCGCCCTCTTTCACTTCCTCGGGATGCGGCGGCTTGTAGGCATCGCCGTCATACCAATAGAGGGTTACGGGAGGCCGCGGGCCCCGCGCCGGGAATTCAAAACGCACTTTGGTCGACGCCGGAAACGTCTCGCCGTGCATGGCCGGGTCGTAACCCTCGGCCTCGGCGACGACCGACACGGGGGCTCCGAGTTTCAACGCCAGGAATACCGGATCGATGATGTGGCAAACGAAATCCCCCATGTTGCCTCCGCCGAACGCCGTCCAGCCGCGCCAGGCGCCGGGATGGTAGGCCGGGTTGTAGTTTCGGTACTTGGCGCCGCCAATCCACATATCCCAGTCGAGCCCTTTGGGGATCGGGTGATCGTCATGGATGCCCGGCAACAGATTGATTCGACTGTACTCGTAGGCCGTCTGCGTACAGTGAATCTCGCGAACTTCGCCAATGGCGCCGGACCAGATGCATTCGGAAAACTCCTTGATCGAATGAAACGATCGACCCTGGTTTCCCATTTGCGTCACGACGTTATTGTCGCGCGAGACCTGCGCCATCTTGCGGCATTCATAAATAGTGTGCGCGAGAGGCTTTTCGCAATACACCGGTTTGCCCGATTCCATGGCCGCGATCGCGATGGACGCATGCGAATGGTCGGGAGTGGCGATCATCACGGCGTCAATGCCTTTTTCCTTTTCGAGCAGCTCGCGGAAATTCTTGATGATCTTGGCTTTCGGGAAATCCTTCGCCATTTCCGCCGCCTGTCGGTCGTCGACATCGCAGATGGCAACGATGTTCGCGCCGGCTCGCGCCGCGTTGCGGGTGTTGAAGCGGCCTTGCTTGCCCGTTCCGATCGTTGCGACGTTGAGGGTATTACTTGGCGCCGCCGCGCCCGCGCGTCCCAGAATGTGGGGGGCGACGATCAAGGGGAACCCGGCGGCGGAAGCGGACAAGGCCGCGGCGCGCTTGATCGCTTGACGTCGGGAGATCGTTTTGCTTGCCTTGGTCATGGGGAACTCCTTACTCGATCAAAGAGGCTATGGGATCCGACGAAGTCGGGATCTTGGCGCCGGTTGATGTCGTCGATTGTAGAAAGCCGTTGGCACGATCATACGCCAAAGCCGGCAAGCCTCGCCGGCGGCCGGCGAGGCGTTCGGAAGAAATTGGTAGGATGCCGAAGAGCGGGAGGAAGACACATGAGTTCAGTTGATCGCAGGAAATTTCTTCGAGTGGCCGGGTCGGCTGCTGCGTCCGTTGCCGCCGCGCGTGGGGCCGCCAAGCCGATTCGCGTTGGTGTGTTGGGAACCCAACACGGCCATGTCAACAGCAAGATGCGCGCCTTGCGGGCCAATAGCGACTACCAGGTGGTTGCCGTCCATGAGCCCGACGAGGCCGCGCGCAAGCGCCGCCAGGGCCAGGAACTGTTCGCCGGGCTCAAGTTCATCTCCGAAGACGACTTGCTCGGCGACAATTCGCTGGACCTGATCATGGTCGAGTGCCGCGTGTGGGAAGCGATTGAGTGGGGTAACAAAGTGCTGGACGCCGGGCGTCACCTGCATCTTGAAAAACCCCCGTCGCCCGATATCGAGCCGTTTCGCGAATTGGTCGAAAAAGCCAAGAGCAAGAAGCGCTTGTTGCAGCAGGGATACAACTACCGCTTCCACCCCGGCATCCGCGCCGCCATCACGGCGGCCAAGAAGGGTTGGCTCGGGGACGCGTATCTTTTGCGAGCCACGATGAACTCCAACCGCACCAAACAGGGGCGCGCGGTGGAAGCGAAGTATCCCGGCGGCGCGTTTTTCGAGCTGTGCGGGCATATGGTCGACCGCGCTGTCGAGTTGTGGGGCCGCCCGACCAAGGCGACCGGCTTCATGCGCCATGACACCAGCGAGCCCGACGACCTCAAGGACAACACCTTAGCCGTGCTTGAATACGACAAGTCGATGGCGGTGATTTCAACCGCCGCCAAGATGGCCAATGCCGGCGCGCATCGCTCCTTCGAGTTGATCGGCAGCGAAGGCTCGTTTTTCATTCAACCGATCGCCGGGGATCGAACGATGCGCGTGAATATGGCCGAAGCGCGCGGTCCTTACAAAGAAGGGTGGCAGGACATCAAGCTCAAGCCCCACCCTTATGACAAATACGAGTTCGAGGACATGGCGCGAGCGATTCGGACCGGCGAGCCGTTGATGTACTCTTACGACCACGAGCTGTTGGTGCACGAGACGCTGCTGCGGGCATCGGGTCATATGGCGTGAGGGGAGAGGATATAGGGTTTCGGTGGATCTAAGGATTTTGAAGCGGCCGGGCGTCAAGCGGCGAGAGTCAAGGGGAACGTTCCCGCCGCCGCTTGGCGGCTTAAGTTGTTCGGGATTCTTCCGAAGAAGGCGTTGCGTCGCCGGCAACCTATGCGGCGGCGGCTAGCGAGGGTAAGCTATGCAGTCATCCAATCATTCCATTCGCCGCAGAACGCTGCTGGGCGCGGCCACGGCGGTTCCGTTCGCCGCCGTTGCGGGCAGCGCCGCTAATTCGGCCGTATCGATCGGCCTGCTGGGCACGGGACGCCGCGGCCCGACCGTTGCGCGCTTGCTGGTTCAAAACACTCCCGGCCGCGTCACCGCCTTGTGTGATCTTTACGACGAAAAGATCGAGCGCGCGAAAAAAGTGATCGGCCTGGAGAATCCGGCTGTCTACAACCACTACGAGAAATTACTCGCCAGTGATGTGGACGCCATCATGATTTCGACGCCGGCGTTCCTGCATGCCGAGCATTTCGAAATGGCGGTTCAAGCGGGCAAGCACATCTATGTCGAGAAGCCCGCCTCGCCGGACGTCGCCGGCTGCAAGCGGATCATGCGGGCCGCCGACAGCGCCGACCGCCGCCTCAACATCACCTTCGGCTTTCAGCGCCGCTATGGACAGATCTATAAGAAAGCCAAAGCCCTACTCGATAGCGGCGAAATCGGGACCATTCGTCAAGTCTTGCTTCAATTCCTCAAGGGTACGGGTGGCCGCAAACGTCCCGGCGCCCTCGAGCCTCCGACGAAAATGGCCGACAAGCTGGCGCAATGGTATTCGTGGCGTCATCTTTCCAGGCGATTTGATTGTGGAGAATAACATCCACTTGATCGACGTGATGAACTGGTTTCTCGGCGAGCACCCGACGAAAGCCATCGGCACGGGCGGGAAGACCATTCCGCGGCTCGGCGACGTGCGGGATCACGGGCAGGTGACCTACGACTATCCCAACAACGTGCAAGGCTACCTGACCGGCACGACCCTCGGACCGCCCACCTTTCGGCTGGTCAACGAGCGGTTCTTCGGCGAGAAAGGCGGCATCGAAACCAACTCACGCTACTGGACGCACTTCAGAAACCGTGACGACGTCGTCACCGAGCAAGCCCCTCGCAACGAGACGATCGACGCGGTGGAAGAGTTCGTGACGCGCATCGCCGAGGGGCGGCCTGAAAACACCGGAGTGCGTGGCGCCGAATCAACGCTGACGGCCATCCTCGGCCGCATGGCGATGGACCACAAGCGGGAAGTTACTTGGGAAGAGATGTGGAACTCGGAGGGGTGAGGTTTTTCGTGCCGGGCCGAAAGAAGGGTCCGGGGGGCTGCTGAGGGTCGCGAGAAGCCCACGAGAAGGACCGGAATCCGCGCTGCCGGTGTTGGACAATTCCGGTGTCAGGGCTCGTCACGGCCCTTCCCTATAATGAAAGCCTGTGGCTGCAATAAATCTTGGTGTTGTGGGCCTGGGGAATGTGGGCCGCGGCACTCTTCGCATCCTGGCTGACAACGCCGCTCAAATCGAAGCCAAATTGGGTTTTCCGCTGGTCGTCAAGGCCCTTTGCTCTCGCTCGGTTCTCGATCAAGCACCCGAGGAAGCCGCCTTTTTCCCCCAGGCCGCGCGGACCCCACGCTGGCAAGAGGTTGTCGAGAACCCCGACGTCCACGTCGTCGCCGAACTGATCGGCGGGACCACGGTCGCCGCCGAGATCATCGAGGGAGCCATCGCCCACGGCAAATCCGTCGTCACGGCGAATAAGGAACTGATGGCCGCCCGCGGCGCGGAGCTATGCGATCGCGGCGTGGAGGCCGATATTTGCCTGGCTATGGAGGCAAGCGTTGCCGGCGGGATTCCGATTCACTCGGTGCTGCGGGAAGGCATTTCCGGCGACCGCGTCGAGGCGATGATCGGCATCCTCAATGGAACCTGCAACTACATCCTGACCGAGATGGAACGGAGCGGCGACCCGCTGGAGTCGATCCTGACCGAAGCGCAACGGTTGGGTTACGCCGAGGCCGACCCCAGCGCCGATGTCGACGGCTACGACGCGCAATCGAAGCTCGCCTTGTTGTCGGCGCTCGCTTTCGGCGTGAGGGTCGCTCCGGAAGATATCTATCGCGAGGGTATTCGGCGGATTCGTCCGATTGATTTCGCGTACGCCGACCGCCTGGGACAAACGGTTCGTCTGATCGCCTCGGCCGAGCAGAGTGAGGACGGGTTGTTGCTCTCGGTACGGCCGGCGCTGGTTCCGCGAAGGACGATCTTGGCGTCGGTCGACGGTTCCTACAACGCCATTTGGGTGCGCGGGGCTCATGGGGCCGATACGTTTTACTACGGCCGCGGCGCGGGAGCGAGACCGACGGGCGTCGCCGTCGTGAGCGACCTGATGCGGGTGGCGCGGGAGATTGTCAGCGGCAGTCCGCAACGCGTTTCCCCCTTCGCGCACTCGCGGCTCGAGCAGCACGCGCCGATTCCGATCGACAGCCAGGTTCGGCCGCATTATTTGCGCTTCCGCGTGAAAGATCGGCCGGGAATTATCGCGAGTCTTGGGGCGATCCTCGCGTCGGCGGGCATCAGTCTCGACGCGGTTCTACAAGAGCCCAGTCACGAAAAAGATGACTTGCCGTTCGTAATTACCGTTGAGCCGACGAAACAGAGCGCGATTTCCCACGCCGCGGACCATATGAAAGGTTTGGATTTCTTGGTCGACGAACCATTGGCCATGCCGCTGGAAGAAGGACTGGAAACAGCTTGACGCGTAACATGGGTTACATTTAAAAAGGCGTCGCACTACTTATATCGATTTTTTGTAAAACAATTTTCATATTTTAGGACATCTCAAGACAAAGGTATACAATATGAAGTTCATGTCCCTGGGGAAAACTCTGAGAATGCGCCGCCTGATGCGGCAAGGGCGCGTCGTTATCGTCGCCGTGGACCATGGCAATGCCGCGGGCGTTGTGCCGGGTTTGGAAGATCCGGTCGAAGTCGTCAAGATGGCCGCGCAAGCCGGAGCCGACGGGATTCTCATCACCCCCGGCGTTTTGGAACAATGTCTTGACGTCGTGGGTGATTTGGCCATCATCCTGCGCATTGACGGTTGCGTGACGACATTGGGCGGCGGCCCCATGGAGCAGTTTTGCAGTGTCGAGCATGCGGTGACGCTGGGCGTGGACGCGGTCGTGATCAATGCCACGGTGGGCGCCGAGCACGAGCGCGCGGAACTGGAAAAAGTCGGGTGCGTGGCCACCGAGGGGCGGCGTTGGGGTATGCCGGTGGTCGCCGAAATGCTGAGCCAGCGCATGATGGAGAATCACATGGACTTCAGCGGCAACGGCCGCGGCACGCTGCCGGACGATATTGCCTCCGATGTCGCCATGGCTTCGCGAGTCGGCGCCGAGCTGGGCGCCGACGCAATTAAGACCCGCTACCCCGGCGACCCGCAGCGTTTTCGCGAAATCGTGGCCGCCACGGGGCGCCCTGTGCTGGTGGCGGGCGGCCCGCAGCGCGGCGGCGGATTGGAAGGGTCGCTGCGCTTGGTCGAAGAGGTTGTCGAGGCCGGCGCATCGGGCATCGTCTTCGGTCGCATTATTTGGCAGCATCCCGAACCCGCTGAAATTCTTCACGCGCTTTGCGCGATGGTTCACGACGACGCCCCCGTCGAGGAAGTCCTGGAAGCGGGTTAGTGGGGGCTAACGGTCTCTGAAGAATTGAACCGGATCCGAGAGGGAGTGGATATTGAAGGCCGCTTCGTTTTCGTGGTCCACGACGAGCAACGTGCCGTCCGGCCGCGCCCGTAGGGCGAAGGGCCGGCTCAGATAGGGTCTTACATCTTCAAGAGACACCTCGGAGGCGTTCTCGAAGTTCGCCGACGGTTGGATCATTTCCTCGTAGCCGTCCGCGGGTGGATAGGAAATCCCAAAGTGGCAACGCAGCGGTTGGAGCGCGGCCGTGAGCGACTCCCAGTCCTCGGGGTCTAGGTACTCCCGGCTTCGAAACTCGTCGGTGATATGGCCCACATTATAGGTGTATCGGACCTCGTGCTCGGAAGCGCGCCAATGCGTGCCGGCGTGCTCGACCATCCGGGGAATCTCATCGAGGTTCGACTTGAAAGCCATCGTAATATATCGCAGTTGTGGTCGATCCTTGCCTTGAGAAAATACCTTTGCCAGCAAGTCCAGGTTGGTCTTGAACACTTCGTAGCGGCCGAACTTGCGAAGTTTCGCGAAACGCTCGGGGTCCATCGAATCGAGTGAAATATTGATGTGGTGAATACCCGACCGCGCCCACTCCTCGAAAGTTTCCGCGGTTAGCGGGCGGGCCAAATTCGTCGTGAACCAGACTTTCTTCCGTTGGTCTTGGGGAACCAGCCGCAAGAATCGGTTCAGCTCGGGGTGAAGGGTTGGTTCGTGCAGGCAAGAAAGCCAAAAACCTTCCTCGGGGACGGATTCCAACAAAGAAAGCAACTTCCGAAAAGTATCTTCCCGCATGAGCTGGGTTCCGCTAACACCGCGGTAGTCCACAAGGCAAAAGGGGCATCTCAGGTTACAGTTGTCAACGATATCGGCCGCGATATAACTCAAGAAACCCGAAACGTCAATTTGAATATCGCGTTCTCCCAGGTGCGTCATGTAGAAATTCGTTCCCTGGATTCGAACGTTCACGGTCAAGGAACCGGCGGACCTATAAGAACGCGGCAAGGTGCATTGACAGGCGTGCTTGCCGTCGCCTATCCCCGCGCGGGATAAGTCTTCGCGGAATTGGTCGGCAACCGCCGTTGCCACCAGCTTATCTCCATGCAATATCTCGATAACGAGTCGCCGGTTAAGATCCGACCGATCGGCGGCCCATCCCCTGAGGCTGCGTCCGCCTCGTCCGTCAACGAAGCCCGCGAGATTCGAATCCTTGAAAAGTGATTTGAAAACGGTTGTCGACGGGTCGTATTCGACAGGCACACTGTCCATTGAAGCTTTCTTCGCGGGCAATTGCAACACGCGACTTGATCGACCGGCAAATTTGGATGTCCCGGCATCCGCGGGTTGTCGGCTGGAAGGAGGTCCCCGCGAGACAGTCGCTTTGGGTCGGGTGGAAGAGGATGTCGGGCAAGGAGACGGGAGTGCCGCCCCGTCCGGCACTCCGCCGGTTCCCGACGGCCTGTATTGCTCACCAAGTGACGGTCGAAGCACATGATAGGCCCGCCATTACTTCGTTGCGCTTGCTTGCCGTGCTCACCGTACCGTTCAAGTGCACTTCGCCTCGACACTTGGTGAGAAATGCAGGCTAGAATAGCCCTTCATGGACGGTATTTTAGTCCTCGACAAGCCCAGCGGCATTTCCTCGCACGGAGCCGTGCAGCGTCTGCGGCGACTGACGGGCATCAAGAAGATAGGCCACCTCGGAACACTCGACCCACTCGGGACGGGCGTATTACCGATGCTGATCGGTCGCGCCACGCGGCTGGCACGGTTCTTCTCGCATCACGAACGAGTCTATGAATCGGTATTTCGTTTCGGTTTCGCGACGGATAGCTACGACATGGACGGCGAGCCCGCTTCCGAACCCAAGCAAGTCGAGCTTACTCGGGAACAACTCGAGGCCGTGCTGCCCCGATTCCGCGGCCGGCTGATGCAAACGCCGCCGCCGATTTCCGCAAAGAAGATCGACGGTGTGCGGGCGTACAAACTGGCCCGCAAGAACAAGTCGGTGAAGCTCGACCCGGTCGAGATCGAGGTTCATGAATTCGATCTATTGGACGTGGAGGGAGACCGAACTCGAGTTCGAGTGCGCTGCTCGACGGGCACCTATCTGCGGTCGCTGGCCCATGACCTCGGTCTGGAGCTGAGCGTAGGCGCCCATGTGGAAGGCCTGCGTCGACTGGCCATGGGCGAGTTTACGATCGAAAAGGCTCGAACTTTCGAGCAATTGGAAACGATGCGCGAAGAGGGAAGGATCGAGGAAGCGCTGCTGCCGGCGGAAACCTTGCTGCCCGAGCTACCGTCGGAGCGTGTGGACGCGGCGACCGCGACTCTCATCGCCCATGGGCGCGATTTTCGCGTATCAGCCTTCGGTAGCGGGAAGGGCGCGAAACTCGTGAAGGCCATTGCCCCCGACGGTAGGCTGCTGGCGATCGCCGAGGCCAGACTGCCGTTGCTGTATCATCCGATCGTGGTGTTGTGAGACCTCGAGGAAGTCAGCCCATCCCGAGCTCGTCGACTTGCTCCAGCGGAGTGCCGCAGCGGGGGCAGACGAGCGACCCGCAATGCGGGCAAGCGGTAGGCGCGGCAACCGCTTCCGCGCAGAGAGGACAATACTGATCGGGCGATGAATCGTCCCGCGACGACGCCTTGGCGGGCGGCGGCAGCTTCCCGCCGCAGTCGCGGCAGCGCGTGTGGGCGGGTTTGGTGGGTTCCGGAACCGACATGCCGGTAAGTCGTTCCATCATAGAGAAAATGCCTTCAACTTTCGCGGCGTCATGGAACGATCTTCACGCCCTCGCCGGGATTGTCGTGATCGGCCTGGCGACGGCTTGCGGCGCGCCCTCCGAAACAGCCGCGCTCGAATCGGCCTTCGTGGCGCGCAATACGATCGAAATCATCAAGGAATTGGACCCGGAAGCCCCCGTCGTCGCGACTTTGAAGCTGGGAGCCCGAGTCGGGATCGTGGCCCGACGCCGCCGCTTCGTGAAGCTCCGAACCGAAAGCGGCGTTGAGGGTTGGACGCAGGAATCGAAGCTCATCACGCCGGAAGTACGAGGGCTGATGGAGCAATTACGCGAGCAAACCGCGCAAGACCCGACACAGGGCCGGGTGCATGCTTTCAGCACGTTGAATGTTCACCTCGAGCCGCATCGCTGGTCGCCGACGCTCTATCAATTACATGCCGACGAGGGGGCCGACATGTTGCGCCACGGATTGGTCGAACGGCTGCCGCACGAGCCTCGGCCCGGTCGCCCCGCGCCGGCGCCCAGCGGTCTCGACGATTGGTATTTGGTGCGTACGACAGGCGGTCAGCCGGGCTGGGTGCTGACGACCGGCGTCTATTCGGGCATTCCCGATGAAGTCAAACAGTATGCGGAGAGACGGCGGATCAGTGCCTACTTACCTCTGGACGAGGTGGAAACCCGTTCGGGCGAGAAGAAAACGACATGGTTTTGGGCGCAGGCCGGGATGGCGAAGCAGCCCGAGGACTTCTCGGTCATTCGCGTCTTTCAGTGGAGTCGGCGCGCCAACGCCTATCGGACGCTTCGGGTCGAGCGGGGCCTGACGGGCTATCTGCCGGTCGAATTCCTTCCCAAGGTTGAGGCCAAACGGGGGGCTGGGCCGGGCTTCCGCTTCGTAGTCGCCCACAAAGGGAAGCGGCTGCGGCGAACGTATTTGTTGTTGAAGTCTCGCGTCTACCTCATCGAGCAAGAGCCGGCAGGCCCTGCTCGCGAGCAGCTTCGGTTGGTTCGCGAGGCGAAGAAACCACCCGCCCCGCCGCCGAGTCTTGTGGATCGTCTGATTCACCGATGGCGGGAATGGATGGGTTGATCCGCCGCGCTCGGCTCGCAAGCGAGATCAGGATTCCGTCGTTAGCTCCTCGAAACGTCGGCCCGCGGACACGGCAAAGCCGATCCATACCGCGATCACGACCATGGCGATCAGCGAAAGGAAACGGATTGGGAGAACGTTGAGGACAAGAGCCATTAGGATGGCCGCGCCCTTGCCCAAGCGCTGCACGAACATGTTGCTAAAAGCCCGCGCTTTGTATTGTTCGTCGGGCGATGTCGGCATGAAGAGGGTTTCGCGGGCCGTTTGATTGATCGAGTAGTTGAAGGCGTTGTCGGAGATCGTCAACAGCGCCCCGGCCCATACGACCGGCATGGCCAAATATACGCCGCTCGAGAGAAACGTGGCCACGGGCAAAACGAGCAGCGCCGTGGTGATGCCGAAGCGGCGAATCACGAAGGAAACCAAGAAGAACTGCGTGATGACGCTGATCACGTTCGTAATCGTCCCGACCATGCCGAGGAAGGCTTGCGTGGCGCCGGTCCCCTCGAAGGTTTCCGCGCCGGTCGAGTATTGATAATCGAGAATCTGCGAGACCAGCTCGTAGAGGAACATGATCATGACGATCGAGAGCAGGTATTTCGAAGCAGAGACCAACTTGGCGCCTTCGAAAGCGGCATTGGTCTTCTTTTCCTCCTTGGCGTTGTCGGCAACCGCGGCTTGGGGGCGGCGTCCAATGGCGGCTCCGGGACGCGCCGCGACGGCTTCGGCACGCCAGACCAAGCCGCCGATGATGGCGGTCACCGCGGCGCAGGCCAACAACAGAGTCGCCGTCCCCCAGGGCTTGACCAATTGCCACACGACAACATTGCCGATCAACCCGCCGATCACGCCGCCGCCGCCGATCAAGCCATAGAGCCGCTTGGATTGCTCGGTTTCGGTCATCTCGTTGATATAGGCCCAAAACGTCGTCACCCAAAGCGTCGACCAAGCGTCGCCAAACAGATAGAAGACCCAATTTGTCAGCGTCCCGGGATTGGAGTCAGCCAGCAGGCCCGCGAACAGTAACATCGCCGCGATAAAGAATCCGCACATCGCCGTCACCAGGCGACGGCTGCCAAGGCGGTTGTACAGGGCGGTAAAAACCACCACGGCGATCAACGCCACCGCAATGTTCGAAAGCTTGGCGTAGAGTTCCACCTGCGCCCCGAGGTGTTCGAGAAATAAGCCCTTTTTGAGCGGCCGCAGAACTTGGAAGACCAGGATGATCAGGAACCAGAACGAGAAAAGCAGAAAGGCCGGCTCCAGCTCGTTCTTGCGGATGTCGACGAAGCGCCGCAGGATCGCGGAGACTACCTTCAAGAACTCACCTCCGTCAGAGAAAGCAGCCCTCGACGGGCGGTGTCGGGGAGTCCGACTCCGTGGGTCGCGGCAGCGTGGACCGGAAGCTGTTTTCTAGAGAAATCCATTTCGCTGTCTTTCGTCACGGGCTCGTGTACCGGAAGGCTCGTCGATTTTACTACATTTCGCGTTCCGGCCATGACTCGGGCCGGACGGCGGGTGCCGGACGAATGTGTAACGCGGGGTTGAGGTATGGGCAGGCCTGGAGACCTGCCCCACCGGGGTTGCGGGCCCGATACTTCGGGGGACTACGTTCCTGCCGCCCTGTCAGGGCTCACACTTCGTTTTGCTCCAAACCGGGGGTTTCGCCCGCGGCTCCACCTCAGGCTATATTCCGGCCGCCGCTTCGCGGCTTGGTGCTCGCGGCTTGCCGGGCGCTACGCGCGGTGTTTCGCGAATCGGCGCCCGTGGGGGACGAACGTGGTAAAAAGAGAAACATGCAACGGGTCAGGGTTGAAGCGGCAAGCAGCTCGTACGATGTGGTCGTCGACTCGAACGGTCTCGATCGCGCCGCCGAGTACATTCGCCCCCTCACGGGTGACCGTCGGCTCTTCGTCGTTGCCGACGAGCAGGTCTGGAAACACCACGGGGCGAGGCTTCAGGCAGGCTTGGCCGACTTGCCGCACGTCATGATTCCGCTGCATGGCGGGGAAGAACGCAAGCGTCTGGCGCAAGTCGAATCCTTGGCCGAACAACTGTACGCCGCGGGCGCGGATCGCTCCGGCTGCGTGGTTGCCTTCGGCGGCGGCGTCGCGGGCGACGTGGCGGGATTCCTGGCGGCGAGCTACATGAGGGGCGTGGACGTCATCCAGGTTCCCACCACCTTACTCGCCCAAGTCGACGCGGCGGTCGGAGGAAAGACCGGCGTCAACCTGGCCCAGGGCAAGAATCTGGTCGGGGCTTTTCACCAGCCGCTGTTGGTGTTGATGGACCCGACGACTCTCGACACGTTGCCGGTGCGCGAATATCGGGCCGGGCTGTTCGAAGTCATCAAACACGGCGTCATCCGGAGTCGTGCTCTGTTTGACCTCTTGCGGGACCACCGTGACAAGGTGATGGGACGCGACCCGGTCACGCTCGAATCCATCATCGCCGAGTCGGTCCGCATCAAGGCCGAGGTGGTAGCCAAGGACGAGCGCGAAGGCAATCTGCGACGCATCCTTAACTACGGGCACACGTTGGGGCACGCGCTGGAAGCCGAAACCAACTACGCACGGTTGCTGCACGGCGAGGCCGTGGCGTTCGGGATGGTCGCCGCCGCGCGCTTGGCGGAGTCATTGGGCATTTTCGACAGTCGCGACCGTGAATCGCTTGAAGCGTTGATTGCCGCCTACGGCCCCATTCCGGAGTTGAGCGGGATTGACGCCGCGCGCTTGGTCGAACGCACTCGCGGCGATAAGAAAACCATCGGGGGGCATGTTCACTTCGTTCTGCCGGACAAAATCGGCGAAGTGCGAGTTATTCGCGACCCGGACACATCGTTGGTGCAAGCCGCCGCCGAAAACGCCCTGGGAGCATTCGGCCCCGGCGGGTCGTTGACCGCGGAGGCCTCGGGGGCGGCGGTTTCACCATGATTTCCGGTGCGACTCCCGCAGGCGTCGAAGCCGGGAACGAAGTCGAGGTTTCCCGCAATATTCGCCGCATGTTCGGCGAGGTGGCGCCGCGTTACGACCTGCTGAACCGTCTGCTTTCCCTACGGGTTGATCAGTATTGGCGCGGAGTCGTGGTGCGCCGGGTGCGCCCGCAACTCGATCAGGCCGACGTCAGAGTGCTCGACCTGTGTTGCGGCACCGGCGACCTGCTGATTGAACTCGAGATGGAGCGCCGGCGGTTGCGTGGCGTCTCGGGGTTCACCGGAATCGGGGCGGATTTCTCGCGACCAATGCTTTACGCGGCGGAAGAAAAGCTTCGCAGGCACGGACTGACGTCAAGACTGACGGAAGCCGACGCGTTGCGGCTCCCGCTGCCCGACGGCGGTATCGATCTCATCACGATCGGGTTCGGGTTCCGCAATTTGGCGAATTATCGGAGCGGCATGGCGGAGATGTTTCGGCTGCTTCGCCCGGGAGGGCGGCTGGCGCTGCTGGAATTTTCTCAACCGGCTACTCCTCTGATCGGTCCGCTGTTCGGCTTCTACTTTCGTAACGTCTTGCCGCGATTGGGCAACGCCATTTCGGGGGCGGGCGCGGCCTACTCCTATTTGCAGAAATCCGTTGAACGCTTTCTCTCGCCCGCCGAGTTGGCCGAGGGCCTCAAAGCCGCCGGGTTTTCGCAAGTCGAGGTCGTTTCGCTGACCGGCGGAATCGCGACGCTTCATTTGGCCGTGAAGTGAAGCCGGGGCGTTGGGGAGCCGGTCTAATAAGACAGGCCCGATCACGGGTGCCGGCGGATGCCGACTAGCGGCGCCACCGGCCGCGCCGGATCGTTCCAGGGGAGAAACGTGGTCGGGAGGGTTCGCCGGGACCGCGCCGCACGGCGGCGCGGCTCGGGTGGGTGAAAGTCCGATCTATTCGTGGCAGTTGTGAATCTCCGGGTAGCGCGAAATTTGAAGTTTCAGGCCGGGTTCGGAAGGGGCGGCCAATCACGATGAACCAGGACTGGCGAGATTGGATCGGTTCGGTCTTCGTCATGGCCGTCATCGCGGCGTTGGTCTACGCCGGGGTCAGCTACGTTGCCGAGTGGATCAACCCGCGCCTCAAGGCTTCGCGACAACAAGAGCGAGCAATCCATCCCGACCTCCACGTCTTCCACCCGAAATCGTATGTCAGCAGCGCCGCCTCGGCCGAGAAGCTGATCGGCCGGCCACTGTGGGTCAAGGAAGGCTACCGTTGGCTCTACGATCCGGGAGAGCAAACCTTCGAACCTCTCGAAAAGATCGTCCCGACCGGCGTGCGACGGGAGGGAGAAGATACTCTGCTCGAATTCGAACAAGCCGACCGCTCGTACACTACAAAGATCGCGACGGACGAACTCTTCTATGTCGACGAGATTTTTCTAATCAAGGATCCCCGTCAACTCTTCGAACATTGGACGGCGGAAGACTGGAAAAAGATCGACGCCCACCAAGTCGACCTCGGAATGACCGAGTACCAAGCGGCCTTCGCCCTGGGGGCCGGACGCCTGAGGCGCTATTCGCCCGGCGGGGCGCTGCGGATCATCGACTACACTCCGCGTCAGTCGGCCGGGCTGCCCGCTCTGCGCGTCACTTTCGAAGACGGCTTCGTAACCAAGATCGAGCCTCTCGCGGCGATCGAGTAAATTCGCCGGATTTCTCCGGAAAATACGAGCGAATTCCGGGCCCGCGGCGGCGGAGCCGCTGGGCAGCGGGGGTATACTCGGGATAGACAAGCCGCTCGATTGGACCGGCGATTTCGTTAGCATAGCCATGTCCGTCTTCGATCAACCGGTCTTCACCGGGGACCCGGCGTTAGCGGGGAGCAACCGCCGCGTCGTCAAAGTAGAGACCGCGGCGCCTCGCTGGCGGGAATTACTGGACGGGCGACCGATCGCGCGCGGCGAGGAGAACGGGGAAGCCGTCAAGCTGCTGCAACGCCTGCTGATCTGCCAGGGATTCACAACCTCGAAGTCCTCCGGTTTTGGCGACGGCTCAGCGCTAATCGACGGCGATTTCGGCGGCGGGACGGAAAGGGGCCTGCGGCAGTTTCAGCAGGAAAACGGCCTCGACCCCAGCGGCCGCCTCGACGCAGGCGACGCGCGAACTCTCGAGACGGAGAGCGCCGCGCGGGTCGAGTCGCTTCCCGAGGACGAACAAAGCCGACTTCGCGACGTGTTGGACGGCGCCGCCCGCCTGGGGATCTTGGAATTCAAGGACGACTTTCGTGAAAGCGTCATGGAGGCCGCCGCGGCGGCCGAGGTCGACGAAGCGGTGATTGCCGCCATCACATGGGTGGAGAGCAACGGGGGAGCGCGCAATCTGCCGAAATTCGAATCGCATCACGGCGTGGCTCTGGCCGACATGGCCGCGCGGTTGGCGGGGAAAGAGATTGCCGAAGCCTCCGCCGCTACAATCGCCGAGCTTCGCCGCGGAGTCGAAAACATTCCGATTCGCGCCGGTGACAATGGCTCGAAAACGCTGCTGTCGCGGCGGCTTCCCGCTTCGATGGCGGGAAGGAATACGACCGAGGCGGTGCGGCGGGCGCTGCTGACGATCCAGAGTTGGGGCGCCCGGGACTGCCGCGTTCTGGCAACCAGTTGGGGATGGGGTCAGACGATGGGATGGCACACTGTCTCGGCGCGGATGCGGAAAGCCGGCATCACGCTGGACCATTTGCGCAGCTATGATCCGGCGCGCCAAATCGCCACTCTGGGCCGTACGATCGCGGTCAATCGTGCCTGGAAGAACGCCGCCCGGCGGTCCCAACGGGAGTTGGATTTCAGCCATTTCGCCGAAGCCTATAACGGGGCCAAGAAGGGCACGCCCAAGAACGAATCCTACGCCACGAAGATGCTGGCCGCTCTCGAAGAATACCGGGACGCATAGCCGGCCCCGTCACCCCGCCGTGCACTCCACTCGTCTAGGGGCTTTAAGAAATCGGGGCGGATCCAGGTAGGCCCGGCTTGGGCTTCCGAGCGGGTCCTGCTATCCTACTCCCTACAATATGCGGCATTCAGACAGGCCGGCAGTATAGATATGTTGTGTCCGTTTTGTGGCCATTCGGCCGACAGAGTCGTCGATTCCCGCGAGAGCAAGCAAACCGACTCGATCCGTCGACGCCGTGAATGCCTGCAGTGTCAACAGCGTTTTACGACCTACGAACGCATCGACGAGATCCCCTACATGGTCGTCAAGAAGGACGGCCGCAGGGAAAAGTTCGATCGCCAGAAGGTTCTCAACGGCCTGCTGCGAGCTTGCGAGAAACGCCCGGTCGGCATGGGGCAATTGGAAACCCTCGTCAACGCCGCCGAATCGCTGGTTTTGGACTCGCCCGAGAGGGAATGCGCGACATCCCGGGTGGGCGAGCTGCTGATGGACCGGCTAAGGCAGATCGACAAGGTGGCCTATGTCCGTTTCGCCTCCGTCTACCGCGACTTTCAAGACGAAGAGGAATTTCTGTCCGAGCTGACTCATCTCATCAAAGGACGGAAGCCGCACTGAATCAGTTGTATAGCTGTTATCTGAGCGAGGCGGAGAAGGCCTTCCGCCACGCTGCATACTCCTTGTCATGCCGACAGTTCTAGTACTACGACCGTCACGCGTTTTAGTGTGAATTTTCCTATGTTGAAGGGCGATGATAATGTCCCCTTGAGAGGGCGATAGAAATGTCCCCTAATCTAAGGCTCCGAAGGAGGAGCCTAGATTGGAGAGGACATGGATGAACGACAAGGAATTGAGACGGGGCGAGGTACTGGGCCGGGTGAAGCGAGGCGAGTTGAAGCTGAGCGAGGCGGCGCGGATACTCGATATCAGTTATCGCCAGACCAAGCGGATCTGGAGGCGCTACAGCGCGGGAGGGACAAAAGCATTGAAGCACGGCAACGTGGGCCGGGTATCGAACCGCGCCAAGCCGGCGGAAGTTCGCAAGCGAGTGCTGCAACTGGTGCGCGAACACTACTCCGGCGAGCCGCACGAGCGCTTCGGGCCGACGCTGGCGGCCGAGCATTTGTGGACAGACCACGATCTGAAACTATCGGTGCGAACACTGCGGCTCTGGATGCTCGCCGAGGGCCTGTGGAGCCGCCGCCGCAAGCGCCGGCCGCATCGCTCGCGGCGGCGGCGTAAAGCGCACTTGGGCGAGCTGATCCAGGTCGACGGTTCGCACCACGAGTGGCTCGAAGCGCGCGGGCGGAAAGGTTGCCTGATGAACTTCGTCGACGATGCGACCGGTCTGGCGCTGTGCCGTTTCTCGAGCGAGGAAACGACTTGGGCGGCGGCCGATCTGCTCGAAGCCTGGGTGCGTCAATACGGCGTTCCGAAGGCGTTGTATTGCGACTGGAAGAACGTCTACAAGCGCCGGCCAACGTCGCGTGAAGCGCTGGAAGGCATCGAGCCCGAGACGCAGTTCGGACGCATGTGCGCCAAGCTCGGCATTGGTATCATCGCCGCTTCGTCACCGCAAGCGAAGGGCCGCGTGGAGCGCCATCACGGCACCCATCAAGACCGCCTGATCAAGAAGATGCGGCTCAAAGGCATTGCCGATTACGAGGCGGCGAACCGCTATCTCGACGAGCAGTATCTGCCAGAGCACAACGCCAAGTTCGCCTCTGAGCCGTCAGCGGGAGCGGACTTTCATCGGCGCTTATCGAAGCGTTTGGACTTGAAGTGGGTGTTTTGCTTGGAGGGAGAGCGGGTGGTGTCCAACGACCTGGTGGTACGTTTCGAGAACCGTTTTCCGCAGTTGAAACCGCAGCGCAATCAGGCTCTGGGCGCAGGCGCGAGAGTAACCGTGCAGCAAGCGCGCGAGGGCGAGTTGCGGGTGGTGTTCGAGGGGAAAACGGTGGCGTTCGACGAGATCGCCAAGCCGCTCCCCAAGGTGCGGCCGGAGCCGCAACCGCGCCTGGCGCCGCAGCCGCGCACACCGCCGGCGAATCACCCTTGGCGCGCGCCGTTGAAGCCGAAAAAACGGGCGGCGACCGCGTGAAGAGGGCTGTGGAAATGACGGGGCCGTGGAAAACGAGGAAAACCCTCGGCAGCCGACGAGGAGCTTCGAACCTCATCGCTCGGGTTTCCCACGTTTCCCCCAGCCCCTTGGAAATCGCTGTGCGATTCCCACATTCCCACAAGCCCCTACGACTACTATCCTTTTACTTAAAAGGGGACATTTCTACCGGGCTAACCAAGGGGACATTTCTATCGCCCTACCGAGGGGGACATTTCTATCGCCTCTTGACAAGTGTGAATTTTCCTATTGCAATTAATGGGGTTTTGAAAGATACTATATACGCAAAGCCCTACGGGTGAGTCGGGAGGAAGTAATTTTTCACCCGGGTCCATGAGGCGGCGAGTCGGCAACCCAATCCCATACGGACCCCGAATGTCCAGGGAATCCATCCTGCTCAGGAACTGCCGATTCCGCGCGACCCGGCAACATGTGTATTCGGACAGCCCTGGTTGATCGACCCGGCCGCGGACGTATCGTGAACCGAATTGGTCGATTGTCTAAACCAGAAACAGTAATGGGTTGCAGCGCCGCAACCCACCCCAGGTCCGGGAGGTCGTGTGGATCAGTTTGACGAGCAGTTTATCGAAGCAGCCGAGACAGCTGCCCCCTTCCGAGACGGGTCGCCCTTTGTCAGACCAAGAAACGGCGATTCCGCCGACAGCGCGGAGACCGCGACGCACACCGAAGACACGGCCATCTACACGGATGACCCGGTTCGCGTCTACTTGCGCGAGATGGGGTCCGTCCCATTATTGACCCGTCAGGGCGAAGTCGATTTGGCTCGCCGGATGGAGCGCGGCAAGCATCAGGTCTACCGTTCGCTGACGCGGTCGCGCCTCATTATCGAGGCTATTCTCGACCATTACGAGGAAATTAAGAGGGGCGATCGTCTGGTGGACACGCTTTGCGTCATCGGCGATTACGAAGAGGGCTCGCCGCAACGTACGCGGAAACGAAACCAGCTACGACAGAAATTCGCCAAGGTTTCCCGTTGTGCCAAGCAGGCCCACAATACGTCGATCAAACTCGAGAAAACGCCCAAACGCAACGTGCATGTTCGGCGGCGTCTTGGTTGGAAATTGAGCCGCCAGCGAATCAAGCTTTCCTGGGCTGTCCAGGAAATCCCCTTCCGGCCGGCGAGTTGGGCGATTTACGATCGGCGGCTGCGCGGCGTCAAGACGGAGATCGAGCCCTTGGCGCGCGAGTTGAGAGTGCTGCAGTTGCGATCCCGCGAGGCACGCTCTTCGGAGACCTCGGCCGCCATTCGTGAAGTTCGTCGTGAAATGCGGCGGGCGGAAGAGAAATACGGCGTCGACTACGCCCACTTGGAGAATACGGTGCGGCGGGTCGATCGCGGCGAAGAAGAGGCCGAGCGGGCCAAGAAAGCCTTGGTCGAAGCCAACCTTCGGCTGGTCGTCTCGGTGGCGAAAAAGTACGTCAATCGCGGCCTGCATCTGTTGGATCTGATCCAAGAGGGCAATATCGGCCTGATGCGGGCGGCGGAGAAATTCGAATACCAGCGCGGCTACAAGTTTTCGACTTACGCCACGTGGTGGATCCGCCAGGCGATCACCAGAGCCATCGCCGATCAATCGCGCACGATTCGTATTCCCGTTCATATGAACGAGAGCATGAACAAGTTTTTGCGGGCTTCGCGTGAACTGGAAAAAGAAAACGGGCGCACGCCTAATAATGAAGAAATCGGCGAACGCATGGAGATCTCCGCCGAGAAGGTCCAGAAGCTCAAGACCATCTCGCGCGATCCGGTGTCGCTCGAAACGCCGGTCGGCCGTGACGGCGAGTCGGCGCTGGGCGATCTGCTCGAGGACCGTTGGGTGCGCTCACCGGTCGAGTCGGTTGTCGATTCGAGCGTCCACGAAGAAACCGCCGACGTTCTCAAGACCTTGTCGCCCAAGGAAGAGAAAGTCATTCGCATGCGCTTCGGCATCGGTTGCGACCGCGAACACACGCTCGAGGAAATCGGGCAAGAGTTCACGGTCACCCGCGAACGCATTCGCCAGATCGAAGCCAAGGCCCTGCGGGCTCTGCGCGGACCTGACCGCGCGCGCCGTCTGCGGGCGCTGATGGCGGCGAAGTTCTAGCCTGCTTCCGACTCCGTCGCTGGAACTCTAAGCAGGGTTCCGCTTTCGCTCCATTCTTGGCTATATTCCGGTCGGCCCGGCGGGTCCCCCCGCCGGGCCTATTCCTATTAGCCTGCGTAGTTCATTCCGGCCGTTAATCGAGGGGGTCGAGCCGGTTCGACCGGGCCGACGCACGCCACCGATAAACCTCTACTTTTTGTGCCTTCCCGTAGTGCCCGGCCCGTCGCTCGCGTAGACTGGAATGCTGAGGAGGAACCCGGTGAAACCGGCACAAACCACTGCTATCTCGTTCTCAGCAGCGATCCTTATTTCTCTTACCGCCTGCGCCTCCGGGGTCGCACCGGCCCCGACCACCGACCCATGGTGGGAACACATCGCCTACCTGGCTTCCGACGAATTGGAAGGCCGCGCGACCGGCAGCGAGGGGCATCGTCAAGCCGCCCGCTACGTCTCCGAGCAATATAAGCAGCTCGGCCTCGAACCCGGGGGCACCCAGGGCTACTTCCAGCCGGTCGAGTTCGGAACCCGCCGCGTCATCGAAGAAGAATCCGGCCTCGAACTGCTGCGCGACGGCAAGGCCGACCCGCTCGAATTGGGTCGCCACGCCATTCTCGGGCGTGCCGGTGAAACAGGCAACACAGTCGAGGCGGAAATGGTCTTCGTCGGCTACGGGCTGACGGTTCCCGAGCACGATTACGACGATTTTCGCGGACTCGACGTCAAGGGAAAAATCCTGGTCGGGTTGCGCGGTGCGCCGGCGGGTATTCCGGGCCCGTTGGCGTCCCATTACCAGTCGGGCGACGAAGCCCGTAAGAATTTCAAGCGCCTGGGCGCAATCGGTTCGATCGGCTTGCCGAATCCGAGATTGAGCGAGATCCCCTGGGAGCGTATCACCAAGCTTTCGCGCTTCACGGGAATGGACCTCCGCGACCCCGAACTCTCTCGCAACAGCACGTCTCAACTCAGCGTCCGATTCAACACCGAGTACGCGGACTTGCTGCTCGCCGGCTCGGGCCACACTTTCGAGGAACTGCTCGCTCTCGACCGCGAAAGAAAGCCCTTGCCGAAGTTTCCGCTCGTCGGCAAGATCCGCGGACGGGTTGTGATCGAGCAATCCAAGCTCAGCTCCGACAACGTCATCGGCATCCGGCCCGGCAACGACCCCGAACTCAAAAACGAGTACGTGCTGCTTTCCGCCCATCTCGACCACGAGGGCGTTGGTGAGCCGATCGACGGCGACCCGATCTACAACGGCGCAATGGATAACGCTTCCGGCATCGCGACCCTGCTCGAAGCCGCCCGCTTGCTCGAGGAATCCGGGCGGACCCTGCGCCGGTCGGTGATCTTTCTAGCCTGCACCGGCGAGGAAAAGGGGCTGCTCGGTTCGCGCTACTACGCCTCGCGGCCAACGGTCGACATGAACAACGTCGTCGCGAATATCAACCTGGATATGTTCCTGCCGCTGTTCCCGCTCGAGGTGGTGCGCGGCTATGGGCTTGGCGAGTCGGATCTGGGAGAGCGTCTGCGGGCGGCCGCCGAGAGCATCGGTATCGGCGTTCAGGAAGACCCCACACCGGAGCGCAATATCTTCATTCGCAGCGACCAATATAACTTCATCAAGAAGGGCATTCCGGCGCTGTTTCTCGGATTCGGGTTTGAAGCGGAAACACCCGAAGCCGAGCAATTTCAGAATTGGTTGCGAACCCGCTACCATGCGCCTTCCGACGATCTCGATCAGCCCGTGGACCGCGAAGCCGCCGCCGTTTTCAATCGCTTGATGGCGCAATTAGCCGCCGAAATCGCCAACGCCGACGAGCGACCGCAATGGCGCGAGGATAGTTTCTTTCGCCGATTCGCAAACAGCGACTGACAAAACTCACCACCCGAGTAAGATGGATTCATGAAAATAACCGCAATCGGCCTGCTGCCCGTGCTGATCGCCGCGGTATTGCCGCTGTCGGCCCAAGAACGCGCGCCCAACCCCTACGGTGCCGGCGAACAATGGGGGACGCTCCCCGAGGGTCGGAAATGGGGATCGACCAGCGCTATCTTCCCACACCGTAACGGCGACGGGAATTTCAGCGGCAAGATCTGGGTTTTTGAGCGCTGCGCCAAGAGTTATTGCGGGGAAAGCGACCTCGACCCGGTCATGCTGTTCGACGCCGACGGCAAGCTGCTGCGAAGTTTCGGATCAGGGTTGTTCATCTGGCCCCATGGGATCGATGTGGACAGCCAAGGCAACGTTTGGGTCACCGACGCCGTGCACACCGATTGCAAGACAGGCCGGGAAAACGGCAAAGGCCATCAAGTTCACAAGTTCAGCCCCGAGGGCAAACCGCTCTTGACGCTGGGAACCGCGGGCGTCCGCGGCGAGGGTGACAATACCTTCAGTTGCCCCTCCGACGTCTTGGTTTTGCCCGACGGCCACGTCCTCGTCGGCGACGGCCATAACCACGGCCATGGCGGAAACAACCGTCTCGTCAAGTTCACCCCGGACGGGAAATTCGTTGAAGCCTGGGGCAAGGAAGGAAGCGGCCCCGGTGAGTTCTCGGGAATTCACGCTCTGGCGCTCGACTCCCAGGGGCGTATCTTCGTCGGTGATCGCGCCAACCAGCGAATTCAAATCTTGGACCAATCGGGGAAGCACTTGGCTACGTGGAGGCAGTTTGGTTCGCCGAGCGGCATCTTTATCGACAACGACGACACGATCTACGTGGCGGATTCCGATTCCGGTTACGACCCCGAAAAGACCGGCAAGCCCGGCAACCCCGGCTTCGAGCGCGGCATCTACATCGGCGACGCCCGGACCGGAAAGTTGACGGGATTCATCCCCGACCCCGCACCCACGCTCCACATCGTGACCAGCGGCGCCGAGGGAGTGGCGGTGTTGGGACCCTATGTCTACGGCGCTCAGGTAGCCGGCTCGCGCGGAGTTCTGCGATATAAGAGGATGGAATAAGTGTCAGTGGGCTCCGTGTTTCGCGAGGAGCGACCGCGGCCGTTGCACCAATTTCACGAGAAGCCCCGTGCTACGCCCCGAGAGGAAGTAATGACCAAAGCAACCAACAACCGATTCCTTCGACGCCGCTTTCCCGCGGGCATTGTCTCCGTCCTGTTCACGATGCTTTGGTCCTGCGGCGCTCCCCCACCGGAGGAAACCTCGGCGCCCCCCGAAAGCCCGACCGGGGCCTCCCTCGAAAAAGATTCCTGGCGAGAGCTGCCCGACATGCCCGTGGCGCTGTGGGAGTCCGGTACCGTTGTAATCGACGACGTTCTCTACACTTTCGGCGGATACACCATGGGGACCAAGTCGAGCAAGCAGGCCTCCGTCTACGATCCCGCCGAGAAGACCTGGCGGCAACTCACCGACCTGCCGAGCGCGATCACCCACATCAATACCGTCCTCGACGGCCGCTCGGTGTGGATCGCCGGAGGCTTCAAGGACGGCTACCCGGGCAAGGCGATCGATGAGGTGTGGAGGTACGACATCGACAGCGACACCTACGCCGCCGGCCCCTCGCTGCCCGAACCGCGCGCCGGAGGCGGCCTCGCGCTCGTTGGTCGCCGGCTGCATTACATTGGGGGACTCATGGCCGACCGCGACACCGACTCGGCGGACCATTGGGTACTCGACCTCGACGCGGCTGTCGAAGGTTCCGGTGAATGGAAGCCCGCCGCCCCCATGCCGGCGGCTCGCAATCAATTCGGCACCGTCACTCTAGGCGGCAAGATCCATGCCATGGGCGGCCAGTTTAACCACGACAGCGGCCAAACCGATCAATCGCGCACCGACGTGTACGATCCCGCGACTGATTCCTGGAGCAGCGGTCCCCAACTGCCGGCGCCGCACTCCCATGCCGAGGGCAGCACGTTCCTGAGCGGCGGTCGGGTCTTCATGATCGGGGGGATGACGGGTGGCCCGGATAATCGAAAGGTCGAAGCCTCGATCCGGGTGCTCTCGGCCGACGGCGAGTGGAGTGAGCTTGGCGAGCTGCCCACACCCTTATCGTCACCGGCCGCCGCCATCATCGGCGACCGACTCGTGATAGCCGGAGGCTCGCCCGACGGCAAGGATCCGCAGCCAAGTATGTGGGAGCACGACGCACCCTGAGCGGAATCCAATGAAAAAGTCAATAACCGCCTCCGCGCTGGTTGGCGTGACCCTGGCATGCGCCGCGCCGGCCGGCGCGGCGCCAAAGCTGGTCGCTCACGAGCAAGTTCTACTCTGGCCCGATGGAGCGCCCGGAGCCGAGGGTGACGAGGCGATTGATCGCCCCGCGCTGACGATCCATCCGGCGCCCGCCGAGCTCGGTAACGGGGCAGCGGTAGTCGTCAACCCCGGCGGGGGCTATCGAGTCTTGGCTTCCGACCACGAAGGCTTGCAGGTGGCGCGGTGGCTCAACTCGGTCGGAATCACGGCCTTCGTTCTGCGCTATCGACTCACGCCGAAGTACGCGCCGTCTGTCGCGCTGCTTGACGCTCAGCGAGCGATTCGACATGTACGCTCCCATGCCCAACAGCTTGGCGTTAGCCCGAAACGAATCGGCATGATCGGCTTTTCCGCCGGCGGGCACCTGACGGCCGAGGCGGGAACGTCGTTTGACTCCGGGAATCCGGAGGCAGCTGATCCGGTCGACCGCGTCAGTTCACGGCCTGACTTTATCGTGCCGGTCTACCCGGCCATTTCGGGCGCCTTGCTTCCGAAGAACTCCGGAAACTACGCGAACGCGGCCGCCCAGGTAACCGCGTCCACGCCACCGACGTTCCTTGTTCATACTCACCCCGACAAAGCAGTGTCGCCGAACCACAGCATCCTTTTCTATCAGGCGCTGTTGGAGAAGGGTGTACCGGCGGAGATGCATATCTTCGGCGAAGGCCCGCATGGGGTCGGCCTTGCTCCCGGCGATCCGGACATCAACCAATGGCCCGCGCTGTTGCGGCGCTGGTTACGCCGGCAAGGGTTGTTGACCGACCTCGGGCGCGTCGGGGTCAGCGGTACGGTGTCTCTCGACGGCAAGCCGCTGTTTTGGGGTTGGGTGACTCTGGTTCCCGAGGGCGACAACCTCCCGACGGCGTCGGCCTATCTGCTGTCGAGGGACAAGGGCAAATTCACGATCGACGCCGAACGCGGCCCGTGCCCCGGACGGTATCGCGTTGAGGTTCACCGCGTGGCCGCGGATTTTTCCGAGCCCGCCACCGGAGCCTACTCCTTGGAGGACGCGGAACGATTCACAAGAGCGTCGCCCGGCGCGGAGGATCTCGCGGTTGACATCGCGCCCGGCGCGAACGATCTGAAGATCGAGATCGTGACCGGAAGCTCTTCCCGACCTTAGAACGGCCGGTGAGCGTCGTCTTCGTCATCACGCGAGTGGAGGGAGTTTTCAACTCATGGGACCGCTTCAAGGGATTCGTCTAGTCGAGATTGCCGGGATCGGGCCCGGGCCCTTCGCCGCGATGGTTTTGTCGGACATGGGCGCCGAGATCGTGCGCATCGACAGGCCTTCCGGGAAGGTTGGGGGCAGCGCCGCCCGAATGGGCCCGAAACAGAATGTGCTCAACCGCGGGCGTCGATCGATCGGGGTCGACTTGAAGAAGCCCGAGGGAGTGGAAACCGTTCTGCGTCTTGTCGAAAAGGCGGACGGGCTGATCGAGGGTTTTCGACCCGGCGTGATGGAAAGGCTGGGCCTCGGCCCCGACGCCTGTCTCGCCGTCAATAAGAAACTAGTCTATGGGCGCATCACCGGCTGGGGACAAGACGGGCCGTTGGCGCGAGCGGCCGGGCATGACCTCAACTACATCGCGCTGAGCGGCGTCCTCCACGCCATCGGGCGCGAGGGCGGAAAACCGGTGCCGCCGCTGAACTTGATCGGGGACTTCGGCGGCGGGGGCATGCTGCTGGCTTTCGGCATGGTCTGCGGGCTGCTCGAAACATCGCGCTCGGGCAAGGGACAAGTCGTCGACGCCGCCATGGTGGACGGGGCGTCATTGTTGATGGCGATGCCCTTCGCGTTCTTCGCCGCCGGGCTTTGGGAGGATCGGCGCGGGGTGAATATTCTCGACTCCGGAGCGCACTTCTACGAGGTTTACGAGACGGCCGACGGCAAGTACGTCTCGATCGGTTCGATAGAGCCGCGGTTCTATGCGGAACTCCTCGCAAAAACCGGCCTTACCGGCGACCCCGAGTTCGCGAGACAGATGGACCAAACGATGTGGCCGCGCTTGAAGCAACGGTTGACCGAGGTATTCCGACAAAAGACCCGCGATGAATGGTGCGACATCATGGAAGGGTCGGACCTTTGCTTCGCGCCCGTGATGTCACTCGCCGAAGCCCCCGAACATCACCACCTCAAGGCCCGCGAGACTTTCGTGACCCGCGACGGCGTCAACCAGCCCGCGCCCGCTCCACGTTTTTCGCGGACCCCGCCGGAGATCCAAGCTTCGCCGCCGACGCCCGGGGAGCACAGCCGCGAGGCACTCACCGACTGGGGCTTCTCCGAGACTGAGATTGACGACTTGGAGGCGTCCGGCGCTGTGTCCCGCGGTGGGTGACGGCAGCCGGCACGCCGTCTCTTCCGGTCCGAATAAGGCGTTGCATCCTGAGCTGATGAAACTTCAAATTGGGCGGGTTGAGGAATGGGCAGGCCTGGAGACCTGCCCCACTGGGAACCGGCGCGGCTGGATGTCGATGGAGAAGATCGAGAGACAAGCTGAGAGCTTGTCTCAACCGTGGGCTGGGACCGGCAAGAGTGCCGGTCGCTACCGGGGACGCGGCTTTCGAAATTCAATCGCCCTGCCGAGTTTCTTGCCCGAACGAGCCGGCGCGGCCGGTGGCTCCACTCGCGGACGCGCGGTATAATCCGGTCGTGTTCTTCCGCCTGCTCTGCCTCATCGCCGCCGCCCTGACGACCGCGTCGGCGCAACTCACAGGCCAAGCCGCCGAATGGAACCGGCCCTACGAGCCGTTTCGCATCGTCGCCAACATCTACTACGTCGGCCCCAGCGGCCTGTCGGCTCATCTGATCACGACGCCCCAAGGTCATATCCTTATCGATAGCGGCTACGAGCAGACCGTTCCGTTGATTCGCGAAAGCGTGACCCGGCTCGGCTTCCGTTTCGAGGACATCAAGATTCTCATTTCGAGCCACGCCCACAGCGACCATGTCGCCGGACACCGGGCCGTTCAGCGGCGGACCGGCGCGCGCATCATGGCCATGGCGGGCGACGCGGAGATCATCGAAGGCGGCGGAAAAGGTGACTTCCGCGGGGAAGGAATGTCTTCCTGGCCGCCCGCGAAAGTCGACCGCGTTTTGCGGGACCGCGACACGGTCACCCTCGGCGGCAGTACGTTAACGGCGCATCATAACCCCGGTCACACCAAAGGCTGCACGACTTGGACGATGAACGTCACCGAGAACGGCCGTGATTTGCAGGTCGTCTTCGTAGGCGGCGTTTCGATCAACGACGGCGTGCGGCTGGTCGAATACGCGAACTTCCCCGACATCGCCCGGGCCTACGCCCAAACGTTTCAACAGCTCAAGAGTCTCCGCGGCGATGTCTTTCTTTCGCAACACGCCGAGCAGCACGGCATGCACGAAAAACGGGAGCGGATGAAGGCCGGAGCGAAATTGAACCCCTTCATCGACCCCCAAGGCTACCGCCAGTTCGTTGGAGAGTATGAGCGGCGCTACCTCGATCAGTTGGCCGCGGAAAAGGCCGCCCGGTAATCCCCCAGACGGGATACGCGCGGCGATCACCTCATCACCGTGTTGTGTCGGTACGGAATATTCGCAATTTTGTCAATCTCCGCTCCAAACACCTTTACCCGCCCTCTCCGACTTGGGTATAGTATTACGGTCCGGTTGGCGCGCCCTCAGCGTGCGCTCGGACAGGTTTTCGACGGAAAGGAAGGTGTCTGGTGAGTTCCAATAAGACCACGGAAGGTCAGGACAAAACTCAACAGCGCACGAACGGCTTCTCCCGCCGTACATTTCTGCAAGGCGTCGGCGTCTCAACGGGCGCGGTCGGCGCGGGAGCGCTGGCTCCCGAGGCCAAAGCGCACCAACACGGCGTGGTTGGTCCCGGCGCGGTACCGCTCAACTTGCGGATCAACGGGAAAGCTCACAAGGTCAATCTCGAACCACGGGTGACCTTACTAGATGCGCTGCGAAACCATCTCGACTATACCGGTGCTAAGAAAGTTTGCGACCGCGCGACCTGCGGCGCCTGCACCGTGATGGTCGACGGAAATCCCATCTATGCCTGCACCATGCTGGCAATCGAGGCCGAGGGCCGCGATATCGAAACGGTTGAGGCTCTCGCCAGCGGCGACGAGTTGCACGCCGTTCAGAAACACTTCGTCGCCAACGACGCCCAACAGTGCGGCTTCTGCACCCCGGGCTTCGTCGTCGCCTGCAAGGCGTTTCTGGATAAGAACCCCAACCCCACGCGGGCCGAAGTCGAAAAAGGACTCAGCGGCAATATTTGTCGCTGCGGCACGTACGTGGGCGTCCGGCAAGCGGTGCTCGACGCCGCCGGCGAATTGAGAGGAGGCTCCAGTGGCGACTAATTATGATTGGCCGGCCGCGGAAGACCGCAGGCTCATCGGCAAAAACATCTCCCGTCTCGACGGGCCCGACAAAGTCACTGGGCGAGCTACCTACGCCTATGACCGCAACCTTCCCGGGATGCTCGTCGCGCGCCTGGTGACCAGCCCTCACGCTCACGCCCGCATCACGAAGATCGACACCGGCCCGGCCGAAGCCATCAAGGGCGTTCGCGGAGTCCAGATCATCAATGGTGAGGGTACCGAGCTGCAGTGGAACGGTCAGGAAATCCTGGCCATCGCCGCCGACACCGAGGAACTGGCCCGCGACGCCGTAGTCGCGGTGAAGATCGACTACGAAGTGCTTCCCCACCTGGTGAAGGAAGAGAACATCGATGATGCCGGCAGCCGCGTCAAACCGGCCGCCGACAAGTCCGAAGGCGACCCCGAAGGCGCGTTTGCTTCGGCCGACGTGACCCACGAGGGCTACTACGGTCTGGCAACCATCACGCACTGCTGCTTGGAACCCCACGGACAAGTGGTCGACTGGACGGGCGACGAAATCATCGTCTACGCCTCGACTCAGGCCGTGGGCCGCATCGGCGCGGATCTCGCGAAGAACTTGGCCCGCGACGAAAGCGTCGGCGAAGTCAAGCCCTCGCAAGTTCGCGTCATCACTCCGGTGATGGGCGGCGGCTTCGGCAGCAAGTTCGCGATCGATAGCTGGGGAGTAGCTTGCGCTCAGCTTTCGAAAAAGACCGGACACCCGGTCAAGTTGATGCTCGACCGCGACGAAGAGTTGCAAGTCGCCGGCGGACGTCCTTCCGACTACGGAAAGATCAAAGTCGGCGCCAAGAAAGACGGCACTCTCGTCGCCTATCAATCGGAAACCTGGTCGACCGGCGGCGTCACCAGCCGCGGCGCACCGCCGCTGCCCTACGTCGTCGCGCCGGAAAACCAGAAAGTCCGGCACTTGAGCGTTTCCACTAACACCGGTCCGGCCCGAGCGTGGCGCGCGCCCAATCACCCGCAAGCCGCGGTGCTGACGTGGCCGGCCTACACGGATTTGGCCGCCAAGCTTGACATGGATCCGCTGGATCTGGTGCTCAAGAACCTCAACCTGACGGCTCGTCCCGACGTCTATCGCAAGGAGCTTGGGATCGGCGCCGATATGATCGGCTGGCGCAACAAGTTCCACGCGCCGGGCGACCAGCGGAGAGGCCCCGTCAAGCGCGGAGTCGGACTTTCGATGCACACCTGGGGCGGTCGTCCGCACGACAGCAACTGCCAGGTGTCGATTCATCCCGATGGGTCCGCCGTCGCGGCGCTGGGGACGCAAGACTTGGGTTCCGGCACGCGCACGGTCGTCGCGATCGTGTTGGCCGAAACGATGGGCCTGCCGATCGAGGACGTCGACGTCAACATGGGCGACTCGATCTTGGCTCCTTCGGGAGCTTCGGGCGGAAGCACGACGGTAGGGGGGGTATCCTCCTCGACCCGCCGAGCGGCCGTCAATGCCCTCGAAGAGCTCAAGAAAGAGATTGCTCCGGTGCTGGGCGCCGATGCCGACACGATTGTCGCCAAGGACGGCTATCTCGAAGTCCCCGGAACCGACAAACGCATCGCCTGGCGCCAGGCTTGTAAGAAGCTGGGCGCTCGCACCCTGATCGGCATGGGCAAGCAGCCCGACCGCGACGGCGGCAAGCTCGCCGACAGCGGCGTGGCCGGAGTCCAGATGGCCGATGTTTCGGTGGATGTCGAAACCGGCGTCGTCACCATGAACAAGATGGTGTCGGTGCAGGATTGCGGCTTGATCATTGATCTGAAAACGGCCGAAAGTCAGGTCTTGGGATCGATGATCATGGGCATCTGCTGGGCCCTGTGGGAAGAGCGGATCTATGATCAAGCGACCGGTCGCTTTTTGAACGCCGACATGGAGTTCAATAAATTGGCCGGGATCGGCGATATCGGCGAACTCGAAGTCCACATGATGACCGGCGATTACGACGATCGCGGCGTCATCGGGCTCGGCGAGCCGCCGGCGATTTCGCCCGGCGCGGCCATCGCCAACGCGGTCCAAAATGCCATCGGTGTTCGAGTTCCGACTCTGCCAATGACGCCCGACCGCGTTATCGCGGCTCTCGAGAAGGGAGGAAAAGCGTAATGGAATCCTTTGAATACGCAGCTCCACATTCGGTCAGCGAGGCGGTGGGCCTCCTGTCGGCAACGGCGGGTGAGTCCGAGGTTCTCGCCGGCGGCACCGATCTGCTCAGCTTGATGAAGGAGCGTATCCAGACACCGAATCGCTTGGTCAGCCTGAAGAACGTCGGTGACCTTTACGGCATCGGGTCTTCGGAGGCCGGGCTTCGCATCGGCGCGATGGCAACGATCGGCGAGTTGCTCGACAACCCCCAGATTCGCGCTCAGTACCCTTCGTTGATCCAAGCCGCCGACGGCATCGCCGGCGGACAGATGCAATCGATGGGCACGGTTGGCGGCGAACTACTGCAGCGGCCGCGTTGCTGGTATTTCCGCAACGGTTTCGGGCTGCTGGGGCAGGATGCGGCGGGCAAGTCGCTGGTTCCCGACGGCGAGAATAAGTATCACGCCATTCTCGGGAATTCAGGACCGGCCTATTTCGTCAACGCCTCGAGTCTGGCGCCGGCGCTGATCGCGCTCGACGCCACGGTGAAGATCGCCTCGCCCGAGGGCGAACGTGATCTTGCCGTTGAGAAGCTCTATCACACCCCGGCCGGGGCCGACGAGCGCGAGCTGTCGCTGAAGCCCAACGAGATTCTCACGGCGATCGTGATTCCCGCCGGGAACACGGCCAATGCCGCCTATGAGGTCCGCGAGCGAATGTTGCTCGACTGGCCGTTGGCGGCGGCGGCGGTGGCGATCAAGATGAGCGGCAGCACGGTCGAAAGCGCCCGCGTGGTGCTGGGACACGTCGCCCCGACGCCTTGGCGCTCCGCCGAAGCCGGGGATGCTCTGAAGGGCAAGGCGATCAACGACGAGACGGCCGCGGCTGCCGGTGAAGCGGCGGTGGCGGGAGCCACGCCCTTGAGCGGCAACAAGCACAAGGTGCGGCTGGCAAGCGTCTCGGTCAAGCGTGCAATCTTGGCGGCAGCCGGGAGGAGCGGCTAGCGATGATGAAAGGCGGCCTCAAGGTCCTCAAGAGCCGTTGCGACGGCCTGCGTTGGAAGGGCATGTTCATCGACGCCGACCACGACCCGACCGTGCCCGAGTCGAATACGCGCATCTACTGGTGCGTGTTTTCGCAAGGGCCGCTGGGCCCGGACGGGGATGTGGTGGACGAAGATACGTGCACGGCCTCAAGGTCGTGCTACGACCCCGCCTGAGTAGCTCAACAATTCAGCCCCGGTCCGCTCTTTTGTTCAAGAATGAGCGGACCGGGGCTTTTGTTCTTGCAATCGAACCGCGGGAATTGGGCTAGTTTTATCGGAGTTCGGGAGCGTTCCCCTTTCGGTCCCGGTTTCCCGTCTCTTGCGGCTCTCTCGATTTCCCCTGTGCGGGCTCGTGGCGGCACCAGGCCTCTTGGGGTGAGGATTCTTTATTCGGGCTCCGTCCCCGAACCGCTTCCCCGTCCCCGAACCGCTTCCCGAACCGCCCCCGAACCGCCTGTCCCCGAACCGCCGTCCACCAACCCACCGAACCCATGTCACCGAACCCATGTCCATTCGCTGGCGAGCCGCTTGGCATCGGCGATCTGCTCCGGCGTCATCTTACCAGCGACAGCATCTTGGGTCTCGGCGAACTTCTTCCTCTGTTCTCTTCCGCCCACGCTCATGCTTAAGGCTAGGGTGTGCCAGACATACGCCTGGATTAGGTCCTGCGGGACGCCCCGGCCGTCGGTGTACCTCTCGCCGAGGTCGTACAGTGCTTCGGCATTTCCCTGCTCTGCCGCAAGTCGGAACCACTTGACGGCCTGGGTGTCGTCCTGCGGCACACCCCGCCCGCTGGCGTACATCTCGCCGAGGTCGAACTGCGCGAACGAGCCACCCTGCTGTGCTGCCATGCGGAGCCACTTGACGGCCTTGGTATCATCCCGAGACACACCACGGCCCTCGGCGTACTTCCAGCCGAGGTGGTATTGTGCTCGCGAGTCACCCTGCTCACCCGCCTTGACAAGCCACTTAAGCGCCTCGGCGTCGTCACGCGGCACGCCCCAGCCGTTGGCATGGATGAAACCGAGATTTCGCTGACCTCGCTTGTCACCCTGCTCCGCGGCACGTCTCGACCACTTGACAGCCTCAGGGAAGTCTTGCGGCACGCTGCTACCGGAGTAGGGTCGGGCGGAGTACATCTCGCCGAGATTACCCTGAGCGTTCCGCGATTTCCCTAAGCCACGCGAGAGCCTCGGCCTCACCCTGTTCTGCGGCGAGCCTATACCATTTGGCTGCTTCCGCGGCGTCTTGGGACACACCTTGGGCTTTGTCGTACTGAGCGCCGAGGTTGCTCTGCGCCTCGGCGTCACACTGCTCAGCGGCGAGATGGTACCATTTGGCCGCCTCTGCGGCGTCTTGAGATACGCCTTGGCCCTTGGCGTATTTATCGCCGAGGTAACGCTGCGCCATGGCACGTCCTTGCACTGCGGCAAGCCTAAACCACCGGACGGCCTCGGCGTCGTCCTGCTCCACCCCCAAACCTTCCAAACCTTCGTTGTACATCCGCCCGAAGGCAATCTGCAGGTTCGTGTCCCCTTCCGCAGCCTGCTCGCGCAGACGCTCGAGCCCCCCAGCGGCGCGTTTCCCGAACATCAGGCCGAGCATTGACCGTGCGAAATCGCTATGCTGTTCGGCGGCCGGACTGAGCTCGTCGCACTCCGACCCGCTCGGTTCCTGGCCCCAAGCCGTTAGCGAGAAAACCAGACAGACAATCGCAATCCAGAATCGCATGGTGACGATTATATCCAGGATTTCCGTTTTGACCCTGGCAGGGCCCAGTATAGCAAGCGCGCGCCACCCAGAGGGAGTTCAGAGGGAGTTCGGGAGGGGGGAGAGTTCGGGGACAGTCTGGAGTGCGGGCGTTTTGTGAGACCGCGAAAGAAGGGGCAGGTTGCCGTTCGCTGCAAAAGGGTTGCCTTCACGGCGGTTTCGTCGCATCCTGAGCCTAACCGGGGAAGCGGAAGCGGGCACTGCGGGAGCGCAACCCGCCAAGGAATACCCGGCCGCGGACTCATCGAAACGATGGGTGCGGGGTGCGGCCCCTTCGCCGCATCCCGCCTCGCCCGACACCCCATCGGATCGGTAGATCCGCCCATGCCTGGAAAACTCCGGCGGCCTCAAGCCGCCGTCATGCCGGCCGCGAACGCCTCTTCGAACTCCACCGGCCGCACATAACCCAACGCCGAGTGTAGTCGCTTGCGATTGTACACCGTCTCGATAAAACCGCCGATCTCCGCCTGCGCTTCGGCCAACGTCGCGTATTCGTTGCAATCGACCTCCTCGGTTTTCAGCGTCTTCATGAAGCTCTCCGCGAAGGCGTTGTCGTAGGGATTGCCCTTGCGGCTCATCGAGATGCTCACGTCGTTTTCGCGCAGCTTGTCGACGTACTGGTTCGACGCGTACTGCGTTCCCTGGTCGGAATGATGAATCAATCCCGCTTGCGGTCGCCGCTCGGTCAACGCTTGTTCCAGCGCCGCCAACGGCAGCCCGGTCTCTAAGCTCGGACCCACCGCCCAACCCACCACGCGACGAGAGAACAAGTCTAAGATCACCGCCGCGTAAACAAACTCGTACACCAAACGAACGTAGGTGATATCGGCCGCCCAGAGCTGATCCGGACCCGTCGGCGTGACATCGCGCGCGAGATGGGGATAGACGCGTAAACCATGCCTGGAACCGGTCGTTTTCTTTACGCGCCGCTTGCGCAAGCGCAAGAGATTGTCTTCGCGCAGCAGGCGCCGGATCCTGGTTTCGCCGACTTTCCAGCCGCGTCGTTGCAGCTGTTTGGTCAGTCGTCGATAGCCGTGGAACGGGTTTTCGAGCGCTGCTTGGTGTAGCGCGTCGCGCAGCTTCATTGCCCACTCGCTCTCGCGCCGCGGCTTGCGATACAAGCCGGCGCGAGAGAGTCCGCCGAGTCGGCACATCGTGCGTTGGCTCAGTTTGCCTTGCCACGCCGCGGATCGGATGAGTTCGCCGATCCGCCGCCGCCACTGACGAGAGTTTTGGGGCGTAGATCGTCGACACGTTGCAAGGCTTGCCGCAAAAAATCGATCTCCAGGGCTTGTTGACCGATTTTGCGCTCCAGCGCCGCGACGCGCGCTTCGTCTTCGCGGCCGCCTTCGACGCGCGCTTGTCCGCCGGGCCGTCGGCCGGGACCGGGAAAGGCGTCATCGCCGTAGCGCTCCAGTTGCGCCGTCCACTCGTAGAGTTTGCCACGCTTGACGTCGAGCTCGCGGGCCAGCGCCGAACCCGACGCCCCCGCCAGCAGCCGTTGCGCGGCCGCCACTTTGAATTCCTTCGTGAATCTTCTTCGGGACATTCCATCCTCCTCTCCATTCGAGGGTAGTTTGTCCCTCCTTCAGCGGCCTCGTTTTCCGCCCGCACTCCAGTCGGTTCCTATGAAAACGCGGTATTCATAATACCGCCATGAAAATTTGGTTCGCCCGCCAGCGGGTACGCACCCTCCAGGTGCCTCTCTTTGGGTCCGAACGTAACATGGACTACACTTAGGGGCCTATTTTCGGAAGAGCTCCCGAACCTGTGTTAAGCCCTCGCCGATCGCGATTTCGGCGGTGGCCCGGGCGGCTTGGACCGCAACGAACGTCCTGCGCGACGCTCTAGTTCGGCCACGAAACGCTCATCTCCAATCGGAGTTCCCGACCGAGTCGCCGCTCTAATCTTGTCGGCTCCCTCCCCTCCACTGAGCAGTGCCTCGTCCCAATCGTTCGCCGAACACACTTCTCCCCATCCCTCAAAATCAAGCGTCCCCGACGGGTCCGTCTCCTCGACATGCGCCCGAGCACTCGACCAGGGGTACTCTTGGGCCCGCCCGACCAGCCCGGCCCGAACCGGGTTCAGGTCCACGTACAACAACGCTCGCGCCAAGTGGGTGCGCCCTAATGGACACGAATAAAAGCGGTTCTGCCACAGGTGGCCCGTCCGTTGGTAACGCCGATTGAAGCGCTGAGCGTAGCGCGAGTGGCACTGGCCGAGGGCGAGGCCAAGCGAATGAGGCCGCTCGGGAACCGCTGTTCATGCATGGGGAAATTTTGAGAACAACTGCCCCGCCAGCTCCGAAACCGCCCACTCCTCGGCAATCTTCCCGCCGTCGAAACGAGTGACCATCATGTCTCTCCATTCCACCTTGCGCCCCGTCGGTGGAATACCCCCCATTTCCGCCTTATGCGTGCCGCTTAGCGTGCGCTGCCAAGCGATCGTATCACCTGCTTGGATCAGGAGCGCGACTTCGACGACTCGGAGATCCGGAATCGCCGAACGAAGCTGTCGGGCGAATCTTCTTACGAATCGAGGGCCTTTGTGATCCTTGCCACCCGCGTGGACAACGTAGTCGGTCGCAAAGATCTCATCCACGACACCTAAGTTGCCTTTCTCAAGGATCTCGTCATTCGCGAACCGGACTCGTTCTTCGTTGCTCTTGGCCATGCGATTCCTCCTAACCAAGATTTCTGTTTTGGTTCTCTCGGCACGGGTAGCGTAGCCGAAGTGGAACTCCTCACGCAACGATATGGGAAACCGGGGGGCAACCGGGTCTGCGTACAACCCGAGCCGCGCCGCCGTGCGGTGCGGTCTTCCTCCGCACGAAAAAATGGGGGGAAGGGGGGTTTCCTGCCGCCCTTTCAGGGCTCGCCGAGGTGAGCGCGCACCCAGGGTTTCGCTTCGCTTCACCCTAGGCTATATTCCCGCCGCCGCTTCGCGGCTCAAGATTATTGGAGATTCCACGAAGCTTGAACGTAATGCACTGTACGCTCGCGAGTCTATTCTCGGAAGAGCGTTCCGTCCTCGGTCTAGGAGGCGTCCTGCGCGGGGCTCGGCTCGGACCCCCGACCCTCGGGCGGGTCCTGCTTCACGTCGCTGTACTCGTACCTTTGGATGTCTCCGCATTTGGGGCAACGAAGACCCCGCTCCCATTTTGGGCTCAGGAAATCCGCTGGAGCTTTATTGTTCGGGCCGCGCGGGGTTCCGCGTAGGACGACTCGCGATGGGCACGTCTTGCATTCGACGAAATAGATGGTCTTTGTTGCCATAGCGCTGGTTCGACCCTCTTTCTCCATCGTCTCATGCCCGCTGGAGCAGGTCCCTCTCGCCGGGGCCTCGGCCCGTCGGTAGTTCGCGGTGTTCGGCGAGCGGTTCGGGGGCAACCGTCCACGATCCCCCCGTCCGCCCGCGGGACCGTTGCCCCATCAACCCCCACTCGCGACGTGTTGAAGGGCGATGATAATGTCCCCTTGAGAGGGCGATAGAAATGTCCCCTAATCTAAGGCTCCGAAGGAGGAGCCTAGATTGGAGAGGACATGGATGAACGACAAGGAATTGAGACGGGGCGAGGTACTGGGCCGGGTGAAGCGAGGCGAGTTGAAGCTGAGCGAGGCGGCGCGGACACTCGATATCAGTTATCGCCAGACCAAGCGGATCTGGAGGCGCTACAGCGCGGGAGGGACAAAAGCATTGAAGCACGGCAACGTGGGCCGGGTATCGAACCGCGCCAAGCCGGCGGAAGTTCGCAAGCGAGTGCTGCAACTGGTGCGCGAACACTACTCCGGCGAGCCGCACGAGCGCTTCGGGCCGACGCTGGCGGCCGAGCATTTGTGGACAGACCACGATCTGAAACTATCGGTGCGAACACTGCGGCTCTGGATGCTCGCCGAGGGCCTGTGGAGCCGCCGCCGCAAGCGCCGGCCGCATCGCTCGCGGCGGCGGCGTAAAGCGCACTTGGGCGAGCTGATCCAGGTCGACGGTTCGCACCACGAGTGGCTCGAAGCGCGCGGGCGGAAAGGTTGCCTGATGAACTTCGTCGACGATGCGACCGGTCTGGCGCTGTGCCGTTTCTCGAGCGAGGAAACGACTTGGGCGGCGGCCGATCTGCTCGAAGCCTGGGTGCGTCAATACGGCGTTCCGAAGGCGTTGTATTGCGACTGGAAGAACGTCTACAAGCGCCGGCCAACGTCGCGTGAAGCGCTGGAAGGCATCGAGCCCGAGACGCAGTTCGGACGCATGTGCGCCAAGCTCGGCATTGGTATCATCGCCGCTTCGTCACCGCAAGCGAAGGGCCGCGTGGAGCGCCATCACGGCACCCATCAAGACCGCCTGATCAAGAAGATGCGGCTCAAAGGCATTGCCGATTACGAGGCGGCGAACCGCTATCTCGACGAGCAGTATCTGCCAGAGCACAACGCCAAGTTCGCCTCTGAGCCGTCAGCGGGAGCGGACTTTCATCGGCGCTTATCGAAGCGTTTGGACTTGAAGTGGGTGTTTTGCTTGGAGGGAGAGCGGGTGGTGTCCAACGACCTGGTGGTACGTTTCGAGAACCGTTTTCCGCAGTTGAAACCGCAGCGCAATCAGGCTCTGGGCGCAGGCGCGAGAGTAACCGTGCAGCAAGCGCGCGAGGGCGAGTTGCGGGTGGTGTTCGAGGGGAAAACGGTGGCGTTCGACGAGATCGCCAAGCCGCTCCCCAAGGTGCGGCCGGAGCCGAAACCGCGCCTGGCGCCGCAGCCGCGCACACCGCCGGCGAATCACCCTTGGCGCGCGCCGTTGAAGCCGAAAAAACGGGCGGCGACCGCGTGAAGAGGGCTGTGGAAATGACGGGGCCGTGGAAAACGAGGAAAACCCTCGGCAGCCGACGAGGAGCTTCGAACCTCATCGCTCGGGTTTCCCACGTTTCCCCCAGCCCCTTGGAAATCGCTGTGCGATTCCCACATTCCCACAAGCCCCTACGACTACTATCCTTTTACTTAAAAGGGGACATTTCTATCGCCCTACCGAGGGGGACATTTCTATCGCCTCTTGACACAACCCCCACTCGCGACGTTGCGCCGAACCACTCGCGGGATGTATCCTGACGAGTCCGACAGGCGGTCGTTTTCCCCGACATGCGTATTCGAAGTTACTCGGCGGCGCTGATCATTTGCGCGCTGTTCGCGCTCCCGCTAACGGCCGCCGAATCGTCTGATTTTGCGCGCCCCGACCCGAAATTCGCCGTGCGCATCGAGAAGAGCGCGCTGGTGCCGATGCGCGACGGCGTGAGGCTTTCGACCGATCTCTACTTTCCCGAAAAAGTCGAGGGCCCGCTGCCGGTGGTGCTGATCCGCACGCCTTACAACAAGAAAGGCTTTCGCAACGATGATTCCGAAGCGCGCTTTTTCGCGGGGCAGGGCTTTGTCGTCGCGGTGCAGGATAAGCGCGGGCGCTATGAATCGGAAGGCCTCTACATCCTCTCGGGCGGCGACGGTCCCGACGGCTACGACACGGTCGACTGGCTTTCGAAGCAAGCCTGGTCGAACGGCAAGGTCGGCACCTATGGCTGCTCCTACTTGGGAGACGTCCAAATCTTTCAAGCCCCCGAGCGTCACCCGGCTTTGGCGGCGATGATTCCGCAGGCCTCGGGCAGCTCGAACGGCTCGGCGGGCGGGCGGTATCGCTACTTCGCGGTTTTCAACGGAGGGACCTTCGAGTTGGCCGCCGGCGCGGGCTGGTTTTTGAACGCCGGCAGCAAGGTCTTTTTTCAGCGGCCCGATCATGTATCGGATGAAGACTTCGCCAAGTTAGCCGACTTCTTCGACCCGGCCCCAAAAAATCCGAAATACAACGAGGCGGAGCTTTGGTGGACGCTGCCGTTGATCGATCTGACCGACAAGGCGGGCACGCCTCCGACGGATTGGAGAGATGTCATCGGCCGTGATTTGACCGACCCCTGGTGGGATCAGTTTTACTATCTAACCGACGACGACAAGATCGACGTTCCGGCGCTGTTTGCGAACTCTTGGTACGACTTCGGGCCCGGCGAAAGCCTATTCCAATTCGAGTTTTTTCAAAAGAACGCGCTGAGCGAGCGCGCCCGCGACAACCAGTTCATCATTCTCTCGCCGACCACCCACTGCCATTCCGAGGAAGCGACCGAGGATACACGCGCCGGCGACCGCCGCCTGGGCGACGCGCGTTTCGACTACTGGAACATCTATGTTCGATGGTTCGACTATTGGCTGAGGGGCGTCGAGAACGGCGTGACCGACATGCCGAAGGTCCAATACTACGTGATGGGCCGCGAGGAATGGCGCGCGGCCGACCGTTGGCCCGTTCCGGGAACCAAGTTCACGAAATACTATTTCCACAGTGACGGCAAGGCGAACAGCCGGGCGGGTACGGGAAAGCTTTCGGTCGAACCGCCCATCGACGAGCCGACCGACCGTTTCGTCTACGACCCGGCCACGCCGGTGCCTTCACTGGGCGGGCCGATTTGTTGTACGAAGACGCCGACCGCGCCGGATGGATCTTTCGATCAATCGGAAATCGAGATGCGGCACGACGTCCTGGTCTATACGACGCCGGTTCTTGAAGAGGGGGTTGAAGTCACCGGACCGCTCACGGTGGTGCTCTATGTGTCGTCGTCGGCGCGCGATACCGATTTCACCGGAAAGCTCGTGGATGTCTACCCCGACGGCCGCGCTTTTAATATTCAAGAGGGCATCTTACGGGCGCGCTACCGTGAGGGCATCGACAGGAAGGTCTTCATGGAACCGGGCGAGGTGTATGAGGTCCGTGTCGACTTGCAGGCAACGAGCAATTACTTCCCGCCGGGGCATCGTATTCGCGTCGAGGTGTCGAGCAGCAATTTCCCGCGTTTTGACCGCAACCTTAATACCGGCGGCAATAACTGGGACGAGACGCGCGGTGTTGTCGCAACCAATTCCATCCACCACGCCGCGGGCCGCGCCTCGCATATTTTGCTTCCGGTGGTCCCTGATCTGTAGGTTTCATGTCATTTACTGAGCAACTCGGAACTCTGGATTTCTCGATTTTCATTGGGTACTTCGTCGTTGCCCTGGCGATCGGCTTTTGGGCCGGCCGCAAGAAGAAGGAAACCTCGCGCGATTTCTTCCTGACCTCGGGAACACTCTCGTGGACTGTAATCGGCTTTTCGACGATTGGGGCGTCGCTGAGCACCGAGCAATTGGTCGGCATGGTCGGTGTCGCCTACACGCACGGCATGGCGGTGGCGAATTGGGAGTGGCTGAACTTCGTCGGCTACAGCCTGTTGATCTGGGTCTTTCTGCCAATCTACGCCCGCAACAAGATCATCACGATGCCGGAGTTCTTGGAACTCCGCTACGGCCGCGGCGTGCGCAAGATGTACGCCGTGATCAGCGTGCTCAGCTACGTGTTCATCAACTTGGCCGGGGTAATCTTCTCGGGGGCGTTTCTGCTCAATCAAATGCTCGGCGTCGATATGTGGGTCGGTACATGGGGGCTGACCATCCTGGCCGGCACGCTTACCGTTTACGGCGGCATGAGTTCCGTGGCCTGGACGCAGGTCTTTCAATCGGCGTTGTTGATCGGCGGCGGGTTGCTGGTCTTTTTCTTCGGTTTGGCCGAAGTGCCCGGGGGGTTGGCCGAGATTGTGGGCGAGGGGCGGCGGGCGCATTTGATCTTGCCCGCCTCCGATCCCGAGCTGCCTTGGACAGCGATGGTTGTGTTGGCGCTTTCGACCGGCCCTTGGTATTTCTGCACCAACCAATACATCAATCAAAACTCGCTCGGCGCCAAAAACGAATGGCATGCGCGCATGGGCATTTTACTGGCTTGTTTCTTGGGGCTCTTCACTGCGCTGGCTTACGTCTTTCCCGGCATGGTCGCCTACGCCATCAACCCGAATCTGGCGAGCGGCGACGAGGCCTTGCCGTTTCTACTGAAGACAGTGATTCCGACCGGGCTCAAGGGGCTGATCTTGGCCGGCCTTTGCGGCGCGATCATGTCGACGATTCAAGCGTTGATCAATTCCAGCGCGACGATTCTCACCGTGGATCTCTACGGCGAGCGGCCCGGCGTGAAAGTATCCGAGGAGCAGATGATCCGTTTCGGGCGCTGGGCGGGCGTAGCGATCCTGATCGTCGGAGCGGTCTGGGCGCCGGTCGTGGCGAGTTTCGGCAGTATCTTCCTCTACTTCCAGAACTGCTGGTCCTTGATCGCGGCTCCGATCATGGTGATTTTCCTGTTGGCTGTCTTTTGGGGGCGCGCGACTAACGCCGCGGCGGCCTGGACGCTGGGGCTCTGCTTCCCGATGTTCATCCTGCCCTACTTGTTGCTGATCTTCAAAGTCCGCATGAATGTCTTCAATATCGCGGGCGTGGTCTTCGTGCTCTCGATGGTGTTCATGGTGCTGGTGAGCCGTTGGACCGAAGCGCCCGACCCGGCGAGGATCGCAAGCGTGATGTGGCGGCGATCGACGCTCGATTTGCCGCAGGACATTTTGGCGGCGGGATATCCGGTCTACCGCTGGGTCAGCATTTGGTGGGTGATTACGATCGCGATTTTCGTGGGCCTCTACATTAAGTATTGGTAGCGGATTCCGGCCGCCTGAAAGAGACCCGCCTGAAACAATGGAAGCAATGAACTTGAATCTTGACGACGTTCGTGACTTCGACGCGATGCTGAAGCGGCGCTGCGGGCTCTATCGCGAAAAGCTCGCCGATTGGCTTGCGCCTCACAAACTGACGCTCGCCGAAGCCCGTGTCCATCGCGTGCTGGTTCCGATGGTCGGCGTCTATACCCCGGGCTGGATGGCGTTGCCGGCGGTTTCTTGGGAATTCGTCGAACTCGTCACCAACGAAGGCCGCGTCGGCACCGGCGAGTGGTCGGTCGATATCGAAGACTCGACTCGCGCCGCTATGGAAGAGCTGCGCGCGACCCCCGGGATCAATCTGCTCGACGCACGCTTCGAGGAGCCGCTCTTCATGGCCTGGTGGGACCTCGTCGGCCAAGTCCTCGACAAACCGCTGCATCAACTTTGGGCCGAGCTTTTCGAAGCCGACTTTGCCCCGCCCGACCGCGTTCCCATGGCGGCCTACACCTGGCAACGGTTTGCCGATGATCAGGGACGCGATGCGATCACATACGAAAACTGGCCCGACTTCGCCGCCGCCCGCGCCCAGGAAGGCTTCCCGGCCGTCAAGGTTTCGATGACGGCCTATCAGCCCGAGGATCACATTGATCTGATCCACCGGATTCGCGAGGCCGTTGGTCCCGAGACCGCCATCCGCATCGACGCCCACGGGACTTGGAATTACCAGGAAGCCCGGCGCATTCTGCGGGCGGTGGAAGATTGCAAGCTGGAGTATGCCGAGCAGCCGGTGAATTCGCTGTTGCCGCAAAGATTTTACCCGCGAGGGGAATCGGCGCCGGCCCGCAATCCGCATCAGGGCGGGTTCCAGGAAGAATATTACTACCGCAAGATGACCGATTTGCGGCATCTGCAAGCCACGCCGCTTTCCTGCCATTGGTGGCCGCCGATCGTTCACTCGCCCGGCGCCTCGGTGATGTCAAACCAATGGGAGCCGAACTGGTATTTGCTCGAGCGTTACGAGGGCGCGGATGTTTCGGTCCCCGACTTTAATCTCGGGCCGTTCGGGTTGTGGCGTTTCGGGCAATTGTCGAAATTCATGGGCTTGCACATCACCGTGCACAGTAATTTCGAGATGTGCCTGCAATTGGCCTTTCGCTCGGCAATGGTTTCGGCCTTGCTTTACGAACAATCGCGGGTGGGGATTTATCTCGGGTCCGCGCCGCGCCCCTGTCATCCGATCGACAACGAGACGATTCACGTGAGCGACGATGTGATCGAGGGCGGGCAATTTGATTGGACCGGCGGGCATTGCAGACTGTCACCCAAGCCCGGTCACGGTTTGCGGCTTGATCCCGAGCGTGTCGAGAAGTATCGTTACTCCGAGCAAGCCGCGGAAAGGCATCGCGAGTATTCGAAGAAAATCTACGCGAATTACCTGCTCGACCGCCCGCGCCGGACGAACCAAGCCGGGTGGCCCAAGTTTGAGCCCGGCGAGACGTTCGACCGCCACACCTGGCCCTACCAGGTGGTGCATATTTTGGGGTCGGAACCCGAGCAAGATGTCGACGTGGAACTGAAAGGCGAGAATTTCTAGAGGTGTTACGAACCAAGGCGAGAGGTCTACAGCCGCGAAAGCGGCGACCGGAACCCAGTCTAGCCCGCGAACCAAGGCGCGGGGTGCAGCCGCGAAGCGGCGACCGGAATATAGCCTAGGGTGAAGCCGTCAGGCGGAACCCTAGGCAGCGCCCCAACCCAGGCGAACCCTGAAAGGGTGGAAGGAACAACCGCACGAAACAATTCCGCCGGCCCGTCGCGGCCATTAGAGCAACAGAGCCGTACAGGAGCAATCATGGCAACAGAAAAGAAAGTCGCCCTCATCAGCGGGGGTGCCGGAGACCTAGGATTCGCCTCGGCCGTCAAGATGGTCGACATGGGCTACGACGTCGCCCTGCTCGACCGCAAGAGCGCCGAGGAAGCCGCCCCGCGCATCAAGCAACTCGAAGAGCAAGGCGCCAAGGCCCTCTATCTCCAGGGCGACGTCGCCGACCGCGAATCCGTCAAGAAGGCCTGCGATCGATTATGGGACGACTTCGGTCACCTCGACGTCGCCATGTGCAACGCCGGCATCAGCATGAACGTTCCTTTTCTCGAATACACCGTCGAGCAATGGGACCAACACATGGACGTCAACCTCACCGGCTACTTCCATGTCTCCCAAGAGGTCGGGCAACGCTGGGTGGCGTCGGGGCAAAAGGGGAAGATGGTCTTCACGGGTTCCTGGGTGCAGGACGTTCCTTATAAACTGATCGCGCCGTATTGCGTCTCGAAAGCCGGCGTGTGGATGCTGTGCCGTTGCGCCGCACTCGAGCTCGCGCCCCACGGCATCAACGTCAACGCCGTCGCGCCGGGCATCGTCGACGCCGGGCTGACGGCACGCGAGTTGGAAGAATTCCCCGAGTTTCGCGAGGAATTCATGAACCTGATTCCGCTGGGCCGCATTCAAACCGCGGAAGACGTCGCCGAGGTGGTGGGTTTCTTGATCTCCCCCGCCGCCGACTACCTGACCGGTGCTTGTATCATGGCCGACGGCGGTTGTATGGTTGGTTGTGGTTCGGCTTCGAAGTAGACGGCGTGAACGAAGCGAGATATGCGGGATCGTTCAGGGGCGCCTCTGCGTTGGATCGCGCTCCCGCCGCTAGCGTCGGTGTTGAACGACCTCATCGGACACCGCTCCCTCACGGTCGCGGCTCGGTTTGGGGGCAGTATCCGTCGTTCTGAAATTAAGACGCTACCACGGAAAAGACAAACGGAAACTCAATGCCCTCTTCAACCCCACTTGAAATCGACGGCGTCGTGCCGGTGCTGCCGGCGCCCTTCACACCCGAGGAAGACCTCGACCTCGGCTCGATCCCCAAGCTGATCGACTTCGCGATCGATTCCGACTGCGCCGCCGTTTGCTTGCCGGCGTATTCGACCGAGTTCTATAAGCTCGACATGGAAGAGCGCTATGCCCTGGTCGGCGCGGCGGTCGAAGCCTCGGCGGGACGCATCCCCGTCATCGGCCAATCGAACCACATTTCGTCGAAGCTCGCCGCCGAGATTGCGAAGAAGAACGAAGCTCTCGGCGTCGATGCGATTTCGGTCGCCATCCCGCGGTTATTCGCGATTTCCGACGACGACATCTTCGCCTTTCTCGGCAAGGTGATGGAGGCCGTGTCGTTGCCGGTGTTGGTGCAGGATTTCAACCCCGGCGGCCTGACCGTAAGCCCGGCTTTTGTTAAACGCCTCGCCGATGCCTATCCAAACTTCCGTTTCCTCAAACTCGAGGAACCCTTGATGGCTCCGAAGGTCGAGCAGATCATCGATGCGACCGGCGGCTCGATCGGAATCCTCGAAGGTTGGGGCGGGATGTACTTGCTCGAGAACATCCCGGCCGGCGTTTGCGGCGCGATGCCCGGAATGGGCCTGGCCGATTTGCTGCAAGCGGCCTACCGGCGCGCAAAAGATGGTGATAAAGAAGCGGCCATGGACCTGTTCGAGCAGATCCTGTCGCACATCGTTTTCAGCCTGCAAAATCTCGAACTATTTCTCTACATGGATAAGGACCTGCTCGTGCGCCGCGGCCTGATCGCCCACTCGACCGTGCGCGCCGCAACCCTGACGCCCGATGAGGGCACCCTGCAACACGCCGACTGGTTGACCAAGCGCGTCTTGCGAAGCATAGAACGATTCCAGGCCCAACGCGCTTCGTCGAGGGACGTCCCAAGCTGAAGGAATCGGATTGTTGGTGGGAACGATTGTTACCAACAGGTATCCGGTAGGCGTTAGAATTGAGTCGCATGGCCACTCGGACGAGCAAGTATCGCAAGAGCCTGCACCGGTTCGAGTTCCCCGGCTTTGTCCTGCTCTTAGCGGCGATCTCGCCACTATTGACGTTGACATCCTGTCAAAGCGGCCCCAGTCCCCTAACAGCCGAAGTCCCCCTGCACCTCGAAGACCGCCTCGATGCCGCCACCGTCGTCGGCTCCGAGGTTCCAGCCGATGTTCCGGCCCCCGTCGAGTGGCGCTTCGATGAGCCCCAGCCCGACTGGAAGCCCACCGTTCCCCTGCCGTCATCGGTCAAGCCGGCGAAGGTATCGCGCACCGATGACAGTTTGCGCATCAGCCTCACGAAGGCCAACGATTACAAATTACCGTGGAACGACCGGCCGGACCTGGGCGGCGGCATCTACATTGATTTGCCCGACTGGCGGCGCGAAGAGTGGGGTGACATCTTAGTGCGGGCACGCTCTTCGGACAAGGTCGAAGGGATCACTATCGGATTCAAACTTCGAGAGAAAATTGGGCCCGAGCCATGGGAGAGGTTGCCGTTCCTGTTTGGGAGCCCCCCCGTTCCGGTGATCCGGGACGGCTCGGAACAAACCTACGTCATGCGCGCCGACTGGTCCATGGACTACTCGGACCAGTGGGAGGGCCCTTGGCGTCAACTAGGCGTGGGGATTTGGTCCCACGAGCCGGTCAGCATCGACATTCTCTCGATAAGCGTCATCCCCAAGGAGGCACGCTACGCCGGCGCTCCGGTGGGGGTGAAGACCGAGGCCCGCGACCAGGCCTACCGCCGCACCCTTTACACCCATGCCCCGGCGAGGCTCGAATATAGCGTGCGCATCCCCCAGGATGGACGCCTGGATGTCGGCCTTGGCGTGCTGCGCGGCGATGCCCCGGTAACCTTTCGAGTCACCGCCCATTCCGAAGGCCAAGCAACCGAGCATCTTCTTCAAGAAGCCTACGGGGACAAGGAGAAGTGGGCGCAGCGCAGCCTGGATATGTCCCATCTCGCGGGGCGCACGGTGACACTGTCGCTGGAGGCCGAGGCCGACCGTGCCGGAACCGTAGCGTTGTGGGCCGCACCAACTCTGAGCGGCTCACGGACCACCGAGAAACCCAACATCATCTTCTACATCATTGACGGCGCGGGCGCTGACTATATGAGCGTTTATGGCTACAACCGCCGCACAACGCCCAACATGGAGAGATTAGCCGCCGAGGGGGCCCTCTTTGAGCGTGCTTACACCAACGCGGGGTGGACGATGCCATCGACCCTTTCCTTTCTCACTTCGCTGCAACACAGCGTGATGGGGGGCATGAAGAACAACCGCAACGCGCCGCCGGAGCAAATACTGACCCTTCCCGAGCATCTGCACCGCGCCGGGTACCAGACAGCTTTGTTTACCTCCAACCCCAATGGCGCGACGATGAGCAACCTGGATCGTGGAGTGGACGTGCTGCGCGAAAAAAGTGTCAAGCCGACCTCGCACTCGTCCCGGGAACTCCACGCCGACTTCTGGAAGTGGCGTGGAGAGTACCGTGGCGAGCCTTACTGGGTGCACTTCCAGACTACGGACGTGCACTGGCCCCACAACCCTCCGGCCCCGTTTGCCGGCCTCTTTGTCAGTCCCGAGCGCCGCAAGATCCTAGACGAATGGGAGAAAAAGCTGAAAGCCACGGACCGCCGAATGGGCCCCTGGGGGGACGCCTTTGACAAGGCCGGCGTCGACCGCATCGCCTATTTCGACGGTAAGCGCGGCCTCTACGCCGAGGGCATGGCTCACCAGGACCTATCAGATCGGCCGCCTGGTGGAACGGCTGAAGGCTACAGGCGAGTGGGAGAACACGCTGCTCATCATCGCCGCCGACCATGGCGCCTCGGCGGGCTCGCAGGATTATGCCATCGCCGTGATGGACCCGCTACCTCCCCAGTGGGAACCGCTGCTCCGGCCCGGGGTGACACGCATCCCGATGATCTTCGTCTGGCCGGGGCACATCGCTCCCGGGCAGCGTTTCAGACAGCCGGTCTCGATGCTCGACATGCTGCCGACCATTCTCGACCTTGCGGATCTTCCTATGCCCGAGGTGATGCAGGGGCAATCTCTGGTCCCCTTGCTGCTAGGGAAACAAGGCTGGGAGCAACGCCCCGTCATTTTCGACGAGTTCTATGAGGATGCCAACACCGGTAAACTGCTGGGGCGGATCGAGGTGATCGATGGGCGTTGGGGAGCTTCGCTCGAGATCAACCAAGACCCGGAAAACGACCAGCGGCCCCAGAGATTCCGTCGGCCTGTCCCGCTGCTCGTCTACGACCTGTGGAACGACCCCTACTGTCTCAAAAGCCTGCACGAGGACCGCCCTGACCTGGTGAAGAAATACACCGAGTTTCTGGAGGCGCAGTTCGAGGCGCACCAGTCACTGGCGCAACACTTCACCCGCGGCGAGGATTCGCCGCTGACACCCGAGCAGTTACGGACCCTGCGGTCCCTGGGGTATATCCAATGAAGCGATGTGGGCCTCTCTGCCGCGACGGGCGCCATTTCGTTGTCCCGGAACAGATCGCCGAAGGCTCCCCGTCCGTGATCCACATTGTCGAAAACTGGTACGAAAAGTTCCGCAACCGCGAGCAGGACTAAGCCCCCTGAAATAGACTGCATAGGGCTCGGTCGTGGATAGGTGTTGGGATATCCCGATCGCATGAGTAATCCTACACCTGAGCGTGCTCACGGCCTTCCGACGGATCCAGAAACCGAGCTGAACCAGCGCCCTGGACGAAAAGAATCTGTTTGTTTGTGACATTGAAGAGAGTTGTATCGAAAACGCCCGCCGCTCCCGTCTCAGCGGCCCTTCCCGAGAAGCCTGCCCGCCGGGCGCTTCCGATACAACTCTCTTCACCACCACCTAACCTCGCCACTCGGCACGTCTGATGAGTACTTCACGCAAAGGCCGGCCGCGAAAGAGAAGGCCGAGTCGACCCGCAGCCCCGCCGCGCGCCGAGCAAACACCGCCGTTAAAGGAAAAAGCGGGCGGCGGCCGATCCCGGGCGATTTTGGTAGGCTTCGCGGCGGTCGTCATAGCGACGGCGGCCGTCTACTTTCTACGAGACGCCGGAGAGCCCCCACCCGCGGGCAAACAGGTCCCCGTTGCCGAACGCGGCCGCATCCGTTTCGAGAATCGCCAAGCGACCTCGGGCATCGATTTCGTTCTCAACAACGGCACGACCGACGACAAACCCGTTATCGACTCGACGTTGGGCGGCGTGGCGGTTTTCGACTACAACAACGACGGCCGGCTCGACGTTTTCTTCACCAATGGGGCGCACATCCCGAACCTGAAGAAGACCAACCCGTCGTTTTACAATCGCCTCTACGAAAACCAAGGCGACGGGACCTTCGCCGATGTCACCGAGGCCGTGGGTCTCGCGGGCTCCGGCTACAGCATGGGCGCGGCAGTGGGCGATTACGACAACGACGGCCGGCCCGATCTCTACGTCACCGGGGTGAACGTCAACGCGCTCTATCGCAACAGCGGGAAGGGCGCTTTCACCGACGTTACCGACAAGGCCGGCGTCACAGGGCGCTTGGCGTCGGGCCGAAAACCCTGGTCGGTCGCCTCGGCCTGGGTCGACTACGACAGCGACGGAAACCTTGACCTATTCGTGGTGAACTACCTCGATTGGTCGTTCGCGAAGAACCAACTATGCGGCGACCCCGGTAAGCGGCTTTCCTGCTCGCCCGCCCTCTACGACGGGCTGCCGAATATGCTCTACCGCAACAACGGCGACGGGACCTTCGCCGATGTAAGCGCCGCCGCCGGCATCGCTGCCCACATCGGCAAGGGCATGAGCGCCGCCGTCGCCGATTACAACGACGATGGCCGGCCCGACATTTTCGTCACCAACGACAGCGAGCGCAACTTTCTTTTCCGCAACGTCGACGGGGAGCACTTTGAGGAAGTTGCTGTCGAGGCGGCCGTGGCTTTCACCGAAGACGGCATTCCGGTTTCGAGCATGGGGCTCGACTTTCGCGACCTCGACAACGACGGCCTCCCCGACGTGACGATCACGGCTCTGACCAACGAAACCTACCCCTTATTCATGAACGAGGGCGGCGGGCTGTTTGTTGACGCCACCTATAGCGCTCTGATCGGGCTCAGCTCGAACACGATGAGCGGCTGGGGGAACGGCGCTTTCGATTTCGACGGCGACGGTTGGAAAGACATTTTCACGGCCAACTCACACGTCAGCGAAAACTTGGAGCTCTACCGCGAACAGAGGTATGGGCTTGCCAACGCCGTATTTCAGAATCGCGGCAATGGCACGTTCGAGCATGTCGGCGGGGCCGCCGGTCTCGAAACCGCCGCCGCCCATCGCGGGACGGCTTTCGGGGACTTGGACGGCGATGGGCGGATCGACGTTGTCGTGTCGGCGATCGGCGAGCCGGCGGAGATTCTCTACAACGTTTCCGAGCCCGCGCGGCACTGGATTCTGTTGCGTTTGATCGGCTCGAAAAGTAACCGCGACGGCATCGGCACGAAGATCAAGCTGACGACGGAATCAGGCGCGGTGCAATACAATCACGCGACAACGGCGGTGGGTTACGCCGGCGCATCGGATCAACGAGTCCACTTCGGTCTGGGGGAGGACGCTCGCATTCGAGAGATCGAATTGCATTGGCCCGGCGGCGCGGTGCAAGTCTTCGAGGACGTGGCCGCCGATCAAGTCCTCGAAGTCCGGGAACCGTGAGCGGGAATGCGGAACAAGAACGTGATCAGGGGGATACTCGAGCTGGTAGGCGTGATGGTCTTTGTAGGCCTCCACGGCGGGATCCTTTGGTGGATCTACCTGGTGGGCGGCAGCCGCGTTGCGGCGCCGGGTCTCTATTGGTCGGCCATCGCGCTGGGCTACGTCGGAATGGTATTCGTGGCCGTGTTTCGACTACGAGTGTTTGGAGCGGCGCCCTCGCGCCGGCTACTGGATGCCTGGCTGCTTGCATTCCCAGTCGCGGTCGGCGTGGCCCTTGTGCTTCTCCTCGCCAAGTTGCCTCTGAGTTCACGCGGCTGGGATGCACATGGCATGGGGGCAACGGGTGGCGAGGTTAACTCGTTGTTCTTGCCGTGGCTTCACCTCGCCGTCTGGATCCTGACGGCAAAACGGTGGACGACCGGCTCCCGTGCCGGCCAACAGTCGTGACCGGCCCTCAGCCGGTCAACAGTGAGGCAGGTCTCCAGGCCTGCCCATCCGGCAACTCCAGAACTCCCCGCGCCCCAACTCAACCCGTCTCCACCCCATGCCGCAACGGCCCGGCTCCCTGCCCTAACCCCGGAGCCTCGGCAATCGCCCGCGTGACATAGCTCTTCGCCGACCTGACAGCGTCAAGCATCGACCTGCCCTTCGCCAGCTCCGCCGTGATCGCAGCCGAATAAGTACAACCGGTGCCGTGAGTGTGGCGCGAGGCGACTCGCACCGCCGAAAATCGCTCGACCCGGCCCTCCCAGAAAAGCACGTCGGTCGGCTCCCCGGAAAGGTGCCCGCCCTTTACCAACACGCCCTTCGGGCCGTGCTTGGCGATCCGTCGAGCCGCGGTTTCCATCTGCTCGACGTTCTCGACCGGTATCTCCGCCAACTCTCGCGCTTCGTCAAGATTGGGGGTAACCAGCACCGCCCGCGGCAGCAATTGCTCGACGAAGGCTTCGCGAGCGTCGGCGGCCAGCAAGGGCCTGCCTTGCGTACTCACCATCACCGGATCAACAACGAGCCGTACGCGGGTCTTGCGAGCCCACTCCGCAACGACCGCAACGACTTCGAGAGTTCCCAAAGCCCCCGTCTTCGCCGCTTGCGGAGGAATGTCGACCGTCACCGCGTCGAGCTGCGCCGCGACTAGCTCCGGCGAAACCGGCTCGACCAAGCGCACCTCGACCGTATTCTGGACCGTCAACAGCGTGACCACCGACATCCCATAGACGTCGAAGGCTTGGAAGGTTTTCAGATCAGCTTGCAGACCCGCCCCGCCCGAGGGGTCGGAGCCGGCAATGGTCAGCGCCGCGGGTTGCATGGAAGTTTTCGCGAAACGACGGCCTCAATCACGCCGCGTTACGATGACTGCCGCACTCTCTCGCCCAGCGCCTTGATCATCTCGCCGGCCTTCTTGCGGGCCTCGCCCAATCCTTCGACGGTCGGGTTCGGCCCGCGCGCGTAGCTGATGACGACGTCTTCCGCCGCCGCGAAATCAGCGCACGAATGCGCCACCGCCGAGGCGATCTCGTGAGGAATCGTCGTCACGCCGTTGCAGTCGCCGTGAATCAGATCCCCGGGATGAATCGTCACGCCGCCCACGCGCACCGGCACATTGAGATCGACAAAATGCGGATACCCGTGCGAGGCAATCACGCCGTCGCTGAAACAAGGGAACCCAATCGCGCGGACCTGGTCAAGATCGCGCGCCGCGCCGCTGGTAATCATCCCCGCCGCTCCGAAGGACTTATAGCAAGTTGTCATCACCTCGCCGAAGGTCGCGGCGACCGCCGGGGCGTCCAAATCTTGAAACACCACGACGACGGGCTGGGGAAAGTCGGCGAAAGTCTTGATCTGCTCATCGAGCGCGGCATAGACATCGCCCGAACGCGGACGATCGCCGGAGCGAAACGTGGCGGTCGTGGCGTACCCGACCATGGGAGGCATTTCCGGGAAGCAGGCCTGAATGCGGGCATCCATATAGCCTTCGGTCTGTGATCGGTTGTTGAAGACTTCGATCACGTTGCAGATCGTGGGCGAATCATTCGCCCGCAACAAGTCGAGATCGGCTTCGGAGAGTTGAGGGATATCCATCACAGTAAGCTCCTGCTGAGAAACCGCCGAAACGGTGAAGCCTCAATTGTACACCGCCACCGATGGGCCTCTCACAGCTTGAGAGTCGTCCGACACCAGTGGAACCTGAACAAAGTGCACGGTTCCAACAGAAGATGGCCCCCAAGACCAGGTCGATCGGCCCAGGGTCCCGTAGTACAATGACTGCAAGTCGTGTGGAATCCATTCAAAATCAGAAACCGTTGCCCGAAGTGCGACGCGAAAGGCGGATTAGAGTTCTGTCCTTACAACTGGTGCACTTGGAGACGAACTAATCTCCTGAAGGTGCGAGAACGCCAGCTCACGAAGCGGAAAGAGCGAGCTGTATTTGCCGCTACTGTAGCGAACCCGCTGATTGCTTTACTTGCACTCGTCACGGTGTGGTTTACGGTGTGGTTTTCGAGTTCCCCTGAACGGAGCATGATCGCAGGAAACGCTAGGAAGCCATCGCTGGTTTCCAGTCCGGCGGGAAACGGCTCAGAGGCGGTGACGGTGAAATTGAAAGCCGTAGCGGTCGAGCGGTTGGTTCTGATTAGTCCGCTTTCAGAGTCCAATGCTGACCACTATGGCGAGTTGGGTCGCCTTACGACGGAGATAGTCGGGTCAGATAGAAACATTGTCGCAATGGCGCCCGGCACGGTAGTTTCGGTGAGTCGAGACCCAGACGCCGAGCACCGATTCAGCGTCGAAATCGTCCATCGGTCGGGTTACGAAACCTACTACGGTCTTCTCACGGAGGTAAGTGTGCAGGTGGGAGACTACGTCGAACGCTCGCAGCCTATCGGTAAAGTTCTCACGGCGTGAACTGCCGGTAACCCGCCGCATCCAACAACGCCGCCGCTGTTTCCGCCGCCGTCTTGCTCCAGGGCATTCCCGCGGCCAGCTCGATGCCCGCATGCCGCAACTCGATGCGTCGCCCCTCGTCCCGCGCAACCTCGGCGAGCGCCTCGTGCAAACCCGCCACCGTCGCGTCCGCGCAAACCCGAACCGCCCGCCGAACTCCCGCTTCAAGGGAGGCATGATCGAACACCACCGCCGGCGCGCCGCAAGCCATCGCCTCGAGCACCGTAAATGAGAATCCTTCGTGCAATGTCGGCAGCACGAAGGCTCTCGCTGCGCGATAAAGCTCGATCAGCGTCCCGCGATCGGCATATGGCAGATGCACAACAGCGTCATCGATCCCTAAGCCCGCCGCCCTCTCCCGCACCTTCACCTCGGAAGTATCTTCGCCGACGATCACCAACTGGTGCCCGCCGCCGGCCCCCGCCCGCAGCCCCGCGAAGGCTTCGAGCAGCAGCGGCACATTGCGGCGACGCGAAAGCTTTCCCACAAACAGAAAGAACGGCTTGCGGATACCCAGCCGCCGCCATTCCTCGGAAACTCCCGCTGTTTCGGCCGGCGTGAAAGCCGCATCGACCCCAGGCAAGATCACGCGAGTTCGTCCCGCGGCGGCTCCATAAAAACGTATCAAGTCATCGCGCGTCGAGTGGGAGTTGGCGATCACCAGCCGGGCATGAGCAACGCTGTGGTGGAGGAAAGGAGTTGTCCGCAATCGCGCTGTCGGTGAAAAGTCCCCGCGCCGATCCTCGTAAATGCCCAGGTTCGAGACCACCCCGCGATGGACCAGACTCCACGGCAATGTATAGGGGGCGAACAGAAGATCGAAATCGTCGATCACCGACGGCAGGAGAACGTTTTCTCACAGCAACGGCGGCAGCGAGCCGGCGACGACGCGGAACTCGATCTTGTCTCCAAAAGCATCGGGTTCGACGCGGGGCGAGCCGGGCAAATAAACGCGCACGCGCTCGAACGGCGATTGCGGTCGACCCCACTCCGCGAGCAAAGCCTCCAAATACCGCCCCACGCCGGTAAGCGGCTCGCAAAGTCTTCGTCCGATAACAGCAAGCTTCACAGCGACGCCGCGATTTGGCCGCGCGGCGGCGACCGGCACTCGCGCCGGTGCCGAGCAGTCCTCCGAAACCGCTGTACGCTCCAACGCGTAAGTCCCATTATGAGGGTATTTCTGGCCGGCGCGACCGGAGCCATAGGCCGCCTGCTTGTCCCGTTGCTGGTTCGAGACGGACACGAGGTCGCGGCAATCACCCGCTCCTCGGGGCGGGCCGAGTGGTTGCGCGCCGAGGGAGTTCTCCCCGCCGTCGGCGATGTTTTCGACAGGGATTGGCTGCATCAGGTGGTTCGAGCTTCAAGCCCCGACGTTGTGATCCACCAATTGACGAGCATTCCGGCGAAGATCAACCCCCGTAAAGTCACGGAACAATTCGCGGCTACCAATCGCCTGCGCACCGAGGGCACCTACATGCTCATGGAAGCGGCCCGAGCCGCCGGCGCGAAACGCTTCTTGGCCCAAAGCGTCGCTTTCTTCTACGCGCCCAACGGCCCGCGGCCCGCCTCGGAAGACGAAAGCCTCGAACGCAATCTCCCCGGCGCGGCTGAGCTCGTCGATGCCGTCCATGTGCACGAGCACGCCGCGCTCGGCTCGCCCGGCATCGCGGGCGTGGTCTTGCGATACGGCTACTTCTACGGCCCCGCTACGTTCTACGCCCGCGACGGCGGTTTCGCCGAAGATGTGCTGATGCGCCGTGTCCCTGTCGTGGGAAAGGGCCGCGGCATGTTCTCTTTCATCCATGTCGAGGATGCCGCGGAAGCTACCGCGCTCGCGGTGACGCGGGGCGAGGCGGGCATCTATAACGTCGTCGACGACGAACCGGCGGCGGTCCGAGAATGGTTGTCCCACTACGCCCGCCTACTCGGCGCGCCCCGGCCGTTCCGCGTACCCGGGTTTGTCGGCCGCTGGGGGGCCGGCCCGTATGGGCATTTCATGATGACCCGCCAGCGCGGCGCTTCCAATGCCAAAGCCAAAGCCGAGCTGGGATGGCAACCTCGCCGCTCCAACTGGCGCGAGGGCTTTCGCTATCTCGAAATCATCGAGCCCAAAGACCGCCAAACCGTCCCCGAAATTTCTTCATGAGGTCGCCCCAACCGGCATGGAAGCGGCGCCGAGCCGCCGAAAAAGGGCTCGCGGCCGCCCTGTTTGACGCTGCCGGACCTGTTCGTTACCATAAGACTGCGGGGTGGAGCAGTCTGGTAGCTCGTTGGGCTCATAACCCAAAGGTCGAAGGTTCAAATCCTTCCCCCGCAACCACCCTCTTCCTTTTCCCTTCAGCGACTTAGCCGAAACCCCCAACAGGCCGGAAGCGGGCACTGTAGTAAATTCCGTAGTGAATTCCCGCTTCTTGGGGGCCTTTGCTCTCCGTTTTGGGCCCAATTCGGACCAGTCCGTGAGCTTTCGACCGTATCGGACCAGTAAACCGGAGTTTGGTGCGCGGTCGCCGGGCCCGTCGCTTGCGCTCGGGGCTGTGATTCTATTGTTCGCATTGCGAGAAGGGCTTCCACGTTGATGTCGCGCACCAGGCCCGAGCCGACTCGGCTTGCTCCGCCCGTCCGCTTGATATACTCGTGGCTCCGGGGTCTTGGTCATCGCGGGCTCCGACAAAGCGGTTCGGTCTCAATGCCGTCTCGACGTTCCCTTGTTACATTTTTTATGCTCTGTGCGGGCTTGGCCGCTGTCCGTCCGGCGGCCGCGCAAAGCGACGAGATTCCGTGGTTTGACAACTATGCCGAAGCCCGTGAGGAGGCTAAGCGGACTGGGAAACCTATTCTTCTCGAGTTTCGCTGCGAGCCTTGACGGGCCGGACGTGAATTTGACGCACAGGTTGTGCTGTCTTCGACCCAAACTCGCCGCGGCCGGCTCATGAGCGAATACGTTTGCGTGCGCGTCACCCGCATGGACGGCGTCGATATCGGCCTGTTTGACTACGACCGCTACAACACGCTCTACCTCTTTCTGCTCAACGCCGAGGAGCAGATCTACATCCGCTACGGAGGGCGCGATTCTCGTTCATCGAACACCTACCTTGACTTAGACAGTCTCGAGCTGGCGCTGGGGCAGGGCTTGGAAATCCACCGTCGCTATCGCAAGGGCGAATGGAAGGCGCCGAAACGTCCCGAGCCGATGTTCCCGCGCGAAATTCCCGCCTTGGTCGAACAAACCGCCGCCAGGGGCCGCTGCGTGGAGTGCCATCTGATCGGAGATCTACGGAACGTGCAACGCGAACGAGAGGGCAAGCTCGACAAGCTCGCGCACATGTTTCGCGCGCCCGACATCAAGAGGCTGGGGATTGAGCTCGATATCCCCAAGGGGTTGGTGGTGAAAACGGCGAGCGGCGCGGCCAAGGCGGCCGGTCTATCGGACGGTGACCGCATAACCGCTTTCAACGGCGTACGTGTTTTGACTTTCGGCGATTTGCAGCACCAGTACGACAAAGTGGATCGTGGCGCCGGCAAGATTCGCGTCACCGTGGAACGCGGCGCGAAAACGGTCGAGACGAAGATCGCGCTCCCCCGGCGTTGGTGGTGGACGGACTTGACCTATCGCCAGTTGAGCGTCGACCCACGTGCGTATTTCAAGTCGAAGCCGTTGACGCGGGCGCAAAAGAAACAACACGGCCTCGATCCCGGCGGATTCGCCGGCGAGGTAACGGCCGTTGACGCCGTGGGGCAAATGCTCGGCTTGCACGCGTTATTGGTCGGCGACGTGGTCTTCGCCGTCAACGGAGTCAAGCGGGATAAAATCGCGAACACGCCGGAGCTGTTCATCCAACTGCGCACCAAAGCCGGCGATGCATTCGGGCTCGGTGTGATTCGTGACGGAACAAGGATGTCAATGGCCGCCAAGACTGCCAGAATGAGTTATCGGAAATGAGTTAATTGTTTTGACGGATCAAAGAGTTAGGGGTCACCGCCGGGCAGGCCTGAAGATCCGCCCCACTGTGCGGTACGAGCGGAAACTCGTCGTGCTGATCTGCTTCGTTCTGATCGCGCTTTGCCTGCCCGCGCAAGCCGCCGAGTGGAGCGAACCGGCCGAGGTGCTGTGGCAGTTTCAGCCCGTCGTCACTTATCGCGCGAAACTCGACGCGGGGCATCTCGTCGTCGAAGCGCGTCACCAGCCCGGGTGGCATACCTACGCAATGGATAACAAACTGCGCGCCACCGAAAAACTCGCGGGGAAGAAGTCGCTGGGCATCGACGGCCCCACCCGCATCACGGTGAGCGACGGGCTCGAGGTTTCCGGCACATGGCGCCAATCACCGCCGAACGATTATTCAAAACCCGAGCTGCGTTGGTTTACCTGGGGCTTCGAAGAGTCCGCGTTCTTCGCGGCTCCGGTAAAAACCGAGGGCGCCGGGCCCGCGCAAATCACCATCCGCGGCCAGGCTTGCGACGAGAAAAGTTGCCGCAACATCGAGCTTGGCTTGTCGGTGCCCTTGGGCAACGAGGCCAAGCAAACCGGCGACGCGATCGACCTCAACGAAATGGTTGAAGTCCGCCGCCAAGCGGCAACCGAGGCGAAATGAACGGACGTCGACCGCGTAAACGGGCTTGGTCCATTGACCCGCTGACCCGATTCCGCGAAGATCCTCGCATGCGCAACCGGAAAGCGTATTTCCTGCTCCCCGCGGCTCTCACTCTTGCGATCGCCGTGACGGCTTGTTCGGTCCCTGTCACCGGGCAAACCGACGGCGCCTCGACGGCGACCGAAACAAAGCGGCCGCTGCAAATCGGCAAGCTCATCAAAAAGCGCCAGATCGCGCCGGTGATGAGCGTCGCCCACGCCGACTGGTTGACGCGGCCCGAACGAGACGCCGAGGAGCAACCCGACCGTGTCGTCAAAGCGCTGAAGATTCCCAAGGGCGGTACGGTTGTTGATCTGGGCGCCGGCGTGGGGTACTTCACCTGGCGGCTGGCGAAGCAAGTGGGGCCCGAGGGGCGCGTTCTCGCGGTCGACGTTCAACAAGGCATGATCGATCGGCTCAAGCGCAACCTGGCGGAAAAAGGGATTCACAACGTTGAGGCCATTTTGGCGAGCGAGGAAGATCCCCGCCTGCCTCCGGGCGAAGTCGATCTGGTCCTCGTCGTCGATGTGTACCACGAACTTCAGCAGCCGGAGAAAACAATCGAACACGTACGGCGTTCGCTCAAACCCGACGGCAGGCTGGTGTTGATCGAATATCGCAAGGAAGACCCCACGATCCCGATCCACCCGCTGCATAAGATGACCGTCGAGGAAGTCCGTTCGGAACTCGAGCCGATGGGGTTTCGGATGGTCAAGCTTTTGGAATTTCTACCCCGCCAGCACATTTTGATTTTCGAAGACGCCGGCCGACGCCAATAGCCGCGATAGACTTGGCGCGCGAGATGTAGGGTATCCCGCCCACACCCTCTGGGACGAAAACCTGAGAAATCGCGAACAACCTTGCCAATCGATCCGATATGGCTTATGATTGCTGCAACTCGCGACTGAAACCATAAACGCGCTGACCCGTCTTTAGAGCTAGGCGGCGCAGCGGTCGCCGGAGGCGAACCATGGAGATCGTCGGGGATCGAAAATACGTCGACATTCCGGGGGGCAAGACCCACGAACTCCCTCCCCTGATGCTCAAGGACGACAGCGCCCCGGGCGCTCTCGATCGAGTTGTTGCGCTCGCCGAGGAAATGGTCGAGTCGGAATCGCTGGTTCCCGAAGTGTTTCGAGATCCCGGTGAATCCGACAATTCCTTCGAGCAGCGCCGTTTCAATCTCGCGATCAACTTCGCCGAGCACTACCTTGGTTTCGTGCAGCACTGGAAGTGGGGCGAATCGATTGTCGAATGGATTCGGCAATGCGAAGTCACCTTCGAACATAAGCCGGCGTTGCGCCCGCTGATTCATCCCGACCTGTGGCCGCACGTCAACCGCAGCAGTTTCGTGACTTTGCTGTCGGATAAAGCGGTGCCCTTGGGTACGGTCAATCTCGAAAACGCAGTGGGTTTCCGCCTGGCGTTTCGGCAGCCTCCGCCGCTCGAATGCCTCTCGGATAAGTTTCTGGTTTTCAATGCTCCGATCGCCCAAAAGGCGTACCACACCTGGGCCGACGCGGCCAAGGAAGCCTCGCTGCCGCCGGAAAGATTTCGTTTCTTCGTGGTGGGCGACGGAATTACGGAAGTCTAACCTGAAACTTCAAATTTCGCGCTACCCGGAGATTCACAACGGCTACCAACGGATCGGACTTTCACCCACCCGAGCCGCGCCCTATTCGTCTTTAGTCGTCGGTCGGCTTGGGTAGCGGCGTGACGTCGGCGTCGGTGTAGCCAAGAACCCAGCGCGCTGCTTCCAGCCACATCTTTTGGATGTCGGGCCGGTCCCAAACCTCCGGGCGGTGCCCCAGCACGTTGACAAACACACGGCCTTTGCCCCACTGGCGCGCCCAAGCCACGGCGAAATCGCCGTCGGTCCGGTTCACGCCCTTGGCGCTTAGATCAACGGAGGAAACGTCCAGGCTCATCAAAACCCGCTGCTTGTCGCGCGAGTAGCGATTCAGTTGATAGATCTCGTCGGCAATCTCGAATGCAGGCGGGAGATGCTTCATCGCCGGGAATGCACGATCGTGGACGCGCACGCGCACTTTCTGATTCCAGGGGTGCCCATCGAAAGCGCCCCCGACCATCTCGACATACTCGGGCCAACCGGCGCGAAAGCTGTCGGTCGCGCTGTGTGTCCCCAGAAAACCCTTGCCGTCCTCGCGGATGAACGACATGATGGCGGCCTTCTGCTCGTCGGTCAGCGGCAGATCCCCTTGGCAGAAGAACATCAGCGCGTCGAAATGGTCAAGATTCTTCTTGTTGGAACCGAGTTTTTTCTTGGTCAACAGTTCAATGTCGGTGTGGAAGCGAACATCGAACAGCCCGCTTTCTTGGCCGATTTTCTCCATCGTGTACATCGCCCGCGAGACGGAATCGTGGGCCCAATCAACGCTCGCCCCCAGGAACAGGATGTGCTTCTTCTCGGCGTCTTCCGCCCCCCAAAGGTTCAACGTCGACAGCGGCAGCAAAGTCAAGATCAAAATCCAGCGGAACATGTGTTTCGGTCCCTCCGCATTGCAGCGTACCACAGGGCTTGCCGTACCCCGCGCCTTTCGACTACTGTGGGTGCAGTGACCCCACGACTCGCGGTTGCGATCATCGTCGGCGGGTGCCTTATCGGCGTCGCTACGAATGCCGCCCCGAAAGCCGACTATCTCGACAGCGAACGCAAGCACTGGTCGTTTCTTCCGCGCGTCCGCCCTGAAATCCCCGCCTTCGAAAGCTCGCATGACCGCGATTTGATTCGCAGCGCCGACGCGCCCGAGGCCTTGCGCAAAGGTGTCGAGGCCGTCGACGCCTTCATTCTCGCCAAGCTCGCCGCGAACGGGCTGAGCCCGGCGCCCCCCGCCGATCGCCGCGTTCTGATACGGCGGCTCTATTTCGATCTCATCGGTCTGCCGCCCACTCCCGCCGAGACAGCCGACTTCATGGCCGACCGCTCGCCGGACGCCTACCCGCGCCTGGTAGAACGATTGTTGGCTGATCCGCGTTACGGCGAGCGCTGGGCGCAGCATTGGCTCGATGTGGTTCGCTACGCCGAATCGGAAGGTTTCGAATACGATCGCCATCTGCCGGGGGCTTGGCGTTTTCGAGATTATGTGATTCGTTCGTTCAACGCCGACAAGCCTTACGACCTCTTCATTCGTGAACAATTGGCCGGTGACGAAATCGACCCTGAAAATCACGAGCTGAAGATCGCCGCCGGTTTCCATCGCTTGGGGGCGGTTCGCCGCAACGCCGGGAACCAGGAAGTCGCAAGCAGCCGCAACGAAGTGCTGACCGAACGCACCGATATTGTCGGCGCGGCGTTTCTCGGTTTGACCGTGGGCTGTGCGCGCTGTCACAACCACATGTTCGACGCGGTTCGCCAAAAGGACTACTACCGATTACAGGCCTTCCTAGCCGCCACTCGCGAGCACAACGTGATCCTCGCCGAGGACGATGAACAAGCCGCTTGGAAGGAGACGACCGACGCGGTCAACGAGCAGATCAAAGAGCTGCGGGAAAAGGCCAAGGCGCTTCCGGTCGTCGAGCGTGGTCCGATTTTCGCCCAGGTCGACCGCCTTGAAACGACCCTGCCGCCGCCGTTGCCCACGCTTTGCAGTATTCAAAACGATGCCGAGGAACGCACGCTGATCCACGTACTCGAGCGCGGCAACTGGGATCGAAAGGGCGACGCGGTGGGTCCGCGCGCACTGGGAGTTTTGTTGCCCGACGGCGCCGCCGAGCTCAATGCCGACATCGACAATCCGCGCACTCGTCTGGCCGACTGGATCACCGATCCCGCTCATCCGCTGACCGCCCGCGTGATCGCGAATCGCGTTTGGCTGTACCATTTCGGCCAAGGCATCGTGAAGACAGCCAACGATTTCGGGGTCAACGGCGAACGGCCCAGCCACCCCGAGTTGCTTGATTTCTTGGCGAACGAACTCGTCGACAGCGGCTGGAGCCTGAAGCACCTGCATCGCTTGATTCTTCTCGGCAAGACCTACCGCCGGGATTCGCGCTCGCCGCCTGAAACAGCGTCGGTCGAATCCGTCGAATCCGTCGAAAAAGACCCGGAGAATCGTCTGCTCTGGCGCTTCACTCGCCGCCGTCTCGACGCCGAGCAATTGCGTGACGCCATGCTTGCCGTGTCGGGTCGGCTCAACACGACGATGGGCGGACCAAGCGTCATGGTGCCGGTCGAGCGGGAATTGGTGGAATTGCTCTATAAACCCATTCAGTGGCGGCCGGCCGACGATTCAGGCGAGCACAACCGCCGCTCGGTCTACTTGATCGCCAAACGTAATTTGCGCGTGCCGTTTCTCGAAGTCTTCGATCAACCTCCGCTGCAAACCAGTTGCGCACGGCGCGAGTCGAGCACTCACCCACCCCAAGCGCTCGAGTTGCTCAACGGAGATTTTTCCAATCGACTGGCCCGATCGTTTGCCGACCGTTTGTTTCAAGAGGTTGGTGAGGATCCGCGGGAACAAGTCGAACAGGCTTATCGCTTGGCCGCCGGCCGCGACCCCAGCCAACAGGAACTCGTCCTCGCCATGGACTTCCTCGCCGACCGGCCGCTGTCTGAATTTGCCCTGGCGGTCTTCAGCCTCAACGCATTCTTGTATGTGAACTAGAGGAAGCGGCGCTCGGGCGATCACGTTTCGCCCGCCTTTTCGACCAACATTGCCCAAAGCCGATCCACTTCGTCTTCGCCCGTCCGCAAATTTCCAACCGCCGCCCGCAAAACCAACCGCCCCTTCAGCCGCGTGCTCGAAAGAAGAAATTCACCGCCCGCGTTGATCGCGTCAAGCAGCCCTTGATTGAGCGCGTCCAATTCCTGGTCCGTTTTCCCCGCCGGATGAAAACGAAAACACACCAGCGAAAAGGGAACCGGTGCCGACCGCTCGAAATCGTCGTGCTCATCGATCAATCGCGCCAGTTTCCCGGCCAGGCGGATATGCTCCCGCAGGTTCGCCGCCAACCCTTCTCGCCCGAAATAGCGCATCACGAACCACAGCTTGAGCGCGCGAAACCGCCGGCCGAGCGGCAAGGCGTATTCCATGAAATTGACTGCCTTGGGATCTTCCTCGGTCCGCAAGTAGTCAGGAACCAGCGACAGCGCCTGGCGCAAAACCTCGGGACGGCTGCAATAAAACGCCGTCAAATCCATCGGGACGAAGAGCCACTTGTGCGGATTGACGACAAACGAGTCGGCCTGCTCGCAACCATCGAGGATGTGCCGCTTTTCCTCGAGGATGGCCGCCGAACCGGCATAGGCGGCATCGACGTGCAACCAGAGGCCGCGGTCTCCGCAAATCGCGGCAATCGCCGGAACCGGATCGACGCTTGAGGTGGACGTCGTACCCACCGTCGCCGTCACGCAAAAGGGCCGCAGGCCCGCCGCTCGATCTTGGTCAATCGCCGCCGCCAGCGCCTCGGGCCGCAGCCGAAACTCCTCGTCCGTTTCGATCATGCGAAAATTTTCGCGCGGCAACCCAAGGGCCAAGACGGCCTTCTCGACCGAGGAGTGCGCCTGTTCGGATGTGTAGAGCGTCAACCGGCTCGGGTCGGGGGCGCGACCCGCCTCGCGATCCGCCGCGAAAGCCGCTTCGCGAGCCGCGATGACGGCGTGGATCGTCGCGGTCGACGCGCCTTCCAGCGTCATGGCGAACCAATCCGCCGGCAGCCCCATCCAAAGGGCCAGCCAGCGTAGCGTGACCTGCTCGAGTTCCACCAGCGCCGGACAGGTCTTCCACAACAACCCGATCGGATTCAAAGCCGAGGCCAACAGATCTCCCAGCACCCCCGGGCCGCTGCCGCTCGTCGCGAAGTAACCCATGAAGCCGGGATGATTCCAGTGCGTCACATGAGGCAGGATACTTTTCTCGAAGTCCTCGAGAATGCGTTCCATCGGCTCGCCGGCCTCGGGGCCCCGAGCCGGCAACGATTCGACCAGAGCCCCCGGCGCGACATTCGGCGAAACGGCATGGCGCTCCGGATGCTCACGGTAGTCCGCGATCCAATCAACGATTTGGTGGCCGAAGCGACGGAATTCCTCGGGAGACATGTCGCCGAGGGAAGTGGTTGGCGAGGGGTTCATGCGTTGACGAGCGTAACCCGTGGGACCCTTGTCTGTCGAGTGACCGCGGTGCGCAAAGGGTCTCGGCGGAAGGTTGGCGCCGGGCTTACCCGGCGAAGAAATCCTTGACTTTCTCAAACACGCCCTTTTCGATCGGCGCGTTGTCGGCGGGCAATTCGTCCAGTAGTTGTTGGAAAAGCTTGCGTTGGCTCTTTGTCAATTTCTCGGGAGTGACGACCTTCACATGGACCACCAAGTCGCCGCGCCGCCCGTTGCGGACATCCGCCACACCCTGATGGCGCAGTCGAAACTTAGCGCCGGTCTGCACGCCGGAAGGAATCTTCAGCCCTGCATCCCCTTCGAGCGTCGGAACCGTGATTTCGGCTCCCAGCGCCGCTTGCGCCGCATTGACCGGCACCTGGCAGTACAGATCGTTCTCCGAGCGTTCAAATATCGGATGCTCGCGAACATGCAACACCACATACAGATCGCCCGACGGCCCCCCGCGCGGGTCCGCCTCACCCTCGCCATTGAGCCGCAAGCGCACTCCCGTATCGACGCCCGGCGGAACATTCACTTTCAGCTTGTGCTGCTTCCGCACCGAGCCCTCTCCGCGGCAGCGCGGACACGGGGTTTCGATAATGCGCCCCGCTCCCCGGCAAGCCGAGCAAGGGCGGCTGATCGAAAAGAAACCTTGTTGGAACTGGACCTGGCCGCGCCCGCCGCATTGGCCGCAAGCCGTCGGGCCGCTGCCTTTTTTCGCCCCGCTGCCCTTGCATTCCTCGCAACTTTCCATGCGCGGGAAACGGATCTCGGTATTCAACCCGAAGGCGGCGTCCTCGAAATCAATCTCAAGCTCATATTGCAAATCAGCGCCGCGGCGAGGACGTCCCCGCCGTCCCCCGCCGAAAAGGTCCCCAAAACCAAAAAAGTCGCCAAAAATGTCGGAGAAATCGCTGAAATCGGCCGGGTTGAATCCGCCCCCGCCCCCGCCGGCAAGCCCTTGGTGCCCGAAGCGATCATAGCGGCCTCTTTTGTCGGGATCGCTGAGAACGCTGTACGCCTCCGCCGCCCCCTTGAACCTGTCCTCGGCCGCGGCATCCCCCGGGTTGCGGTCGGGGTGATGCTTCATCGCCAGCTTGCGGTAGGCGTTCTTAATCTCTTGATCCCCCGCGTTGCGTGGGACGCCGAGCTGTTCGTAGTAGTCTTGCTTTTCCACCGCTGATTCAATTTTAGCAATCGTTGGGAGGGACCCCGATCAGATACCTTCAGAGCCGGGGTAGGCCGGAGTCCGCTCGGACAGCGCACCGGCCGGACGGGACGTGCACAGGCTGCTCAGTCTTTCACCGCCACCTTAACGAGGGCCGCGCGCAACAGACGGTCGATGAACAAATAGCCCCTTTGATAGACTTCCAAGATCGTTTGATCCTGTTTGTCGTTTTCGGCGGAGGCCTTGTCAACGGCATGGTGTAGGTGGGGGTTGAATTTCCCGTCGCCTATGTCGATCTGCTTCAACCCCGCGCGCTCAAAGACGTCGAAAATCCGCTTGCCGATCATTTCCAAGCCCTGGTGCAACTGAGGGTCGATCCCGGGTGTATTCAAGGCACGTTCGAAATCGTCCACGATCGGCAACAACGATTCGATCGTTTCCATGGCGGCGTATTGCCGCGCCTCGGACTTCTCCCGGGTCAACCGTTTGCGGATGTTTTCGAACTCAGCCTGGACCCGTTGCAGCCGATCCACCAGTTTGTGTTTTTCATTCCGCAGGCTTTCCACTTCAGCCCGTAACCGCACTACCTCGTCGGGCACTCTATCGGGAACGACTCGCGGTCCCGGCGGGGAATCTTCGTGATCCGGCGGTGTGCTCACAAGCGGCGACTCGTCGCCGTTGTCTGTCGGGCTCAAGTCCTCCTCGAGCGGACTCGGCGGGACCTCTTCCCTCCACTCCGGCTCCTCCGGAAGCGCCTTGGCGGCGGGAAGCTCCTCGGCCGCCTCCGCCATGGGGGGCTCGTCTCCCAGCAAAGTCTCCACGCTGGACGCCTTCCGCTTTTTCGGATCGGCGGGGTCGGCTCCCGCTGGAGGACGACGTATCTTATCCTGCTTCAGTTTCACGATGTCTCGGTACTGCTTTTTAGGGGAAGGTCGCCAATTCCGGCCGGCCGGGCCCCTTTCCTTGTAGGTCGAGGGGCTTGTCCGCGGGTCACAACACGGCTCGCGCACCTAAGGATCATCGTACCAAACGAGCCAAATCCCATCCGTCGGACGAATCCCCTACGATCCCCTAGTGCCGAGCATATTCATCGAACCGTTCGGGGTTCTTCCGCGGGCCTTCCGATGCGCTCGAAATACCCCAACCAGGGGTCGCCCGTCTCTCGGCGAAACTGATCCACTTGACCTCTCAGGCGCGCCAGCGTGTCGGCATACGCGGATTGCTCGGCCAGGTTCGTGCTTTCCATCGGATCCGCGTCGATATCGTATAGCTCCTCGGCCGCATGACGGACCACCGCCTCGGTCGAACGCCGCCCCATGTTCCGAAGACGTCGCCACTCGGTCCCTTGCCAGGTCGGGGAATCCCACAAGTCGCTAGGCAGCGGCATGGCCAACTCCGGGAACAGCACTTTCGTGTACTTGAACCGGCGGGTCCGCACGCCGCGAAACGGATAGTAGTTCACGATCTCGTGAAACGTGTGCGAGAAGAAAACCGAATCGCGATCCGCCGGGTTGCTCTGTTCGAGGATCGGCATCAGCGACCGCCCGACCGATTTCCCCCCCTGCTCCACTCCCGCCGAATCCAAAACCGTCGGCAAGATGTCGGTCCAGTTCACCATGGCGTCGCTGACGACGCCCCGCCGTTCCTGTGCCGGCGAACGAATCACTAGCGGCACCCTCAAGCCTGAATCATACGGCGACCCTTTCGCGCCCGGGAAGGGCATACCGTGATCGCTCATATAGATCACCAGCGTCTCGTCGGCGCGGCCCGATTCATCGAGGGCGTCGAGCACGAAACCGATGCCCTGGTCCAGCCGATCGATCGACTGATAGTATTCCGCCAACTCCATCCGCGCCTCGGGCGTGGCGGGCAGAAAGTCCGGCACCAGGACGTCGCCGGGCTCATAGCGTCGCGTCGCCACATGCGGGTACTCGCGGTGGTTGGCGAACAGCCCCGGCCCGCTCGCCCGGTGAGGGTCGCTGAACCCCACGTGCAGATAAAACGGCTCCTCGGCATGTTCCGCGAAGAAACGGCGGGTGTCTTGCGCCATGCCCCAGACATCCCGTGAACCGGCGTTCGACGACTGCGGGACCTCGAAATCCCAGGGGTAGACCTCGGGCGGATTCACATGCAGCTTCCCGATCACGCCCGTCGCGAATCCGGCTCGCTTGAGCACGCGCGGAATCGACGGCGTTTCGGAATGCGTGTGGAAATTCGCCGGCAAGTGGGCGTGGCCGAATTGCCCGTTGGTGTGATTGTATTGTCCCGTCAGGATGACCGAGCGGCTGGCGCTGCACGAAGGCGTGGTGCAAAAGGCGTTCTCGAAAAGCGTTCCTTGGGCGGCCAGACGGTCCATATTGGGCGTCTTGACGACCGGGTTGCCGTAGCACCCCGCCAGCGGACTGTGGTCGTCGGAGATCAGCAACAGGATATTGCGAACTCGCTTCCGATCCGCGCCCTTCGCTCTCTCGGCGGCACCCGCCCCGGCTCCGGCCGCGGCGACTCCGCTCCCGAGAACGAATTGACGGCGATTGAGTGATTTCATTGAGAAACTCCTCGGTTTTCGCCGCGGTCGCGGCCGGCCCGCACCGTTATAATCAATTGCCCGCCGCGAGCTTGAGCGAGCATTTTTCTTGACGAAATTCTTGATGGAGGCTTGACGCCGTGTACGATCTCAACCAACTCGGCGACAGCGCGTCGAGCGGCCTGACCGCCGTTGGACTCGCACTCCTCCAGATCCTCGTTCTAACAGCCCCTTGCCTGGCCGCCGGGATACTGGACCGCGTAACCCACGGCTACACCGATTCGAACGGCGTCAAAATCCACCACGCGAGCCTCGGTGAAGGGCCGTTGGTCGTCATGATCCACGGTTTCCCCGACTATTGGTACACCTGGCGGCATCAGATGGAGGGCCTCGCCGACAGCCATCGCGTCGTCGCCCTCGACCTGCGCGGCTACAACCACAGCGACAAGCCCAAGGGAGTCGAAAACTACGACCTCTCGCTCATCGTCGAGGATGTGGCCGCCGTCGTCGGCGACTTCAGCCAAGACGGCGCCGTCATCGTCGGGCACGATTGGGGCGGCGCGATCGCCTGGCGCTTTGCGATGACCCATCCCGAGATGACTCGCAAATTGATCATCCTTAACCTACCTCACCCCCGCGGGCTGCTGCGCGAGTTGGCGAATAACCCCGAGCAGCAAAAGAACAGCCAATACGCGCGCGATTTCCAAAAGGAAGGGGCGCACCTGGCGCTCGACCCCGAGAAACTGACGTTTTGGGTGAAAGACCCCGAGGCGCGCGAGAAATACGTGGAAGCGTTCGAGCGCTCCGACATCGAGGCCATGCTGCACTACTACAAGAGGAACTATCCACGCGAGCCCTACACCGATTTCGGCGGCGCGATGCCGAATATCCAATGCCCCGTGCTGATGTTCCACGGCCTCGAGGATAAGGCCCTGCTGCATCCGGCCCTAAATGGAACCTGGCAATGGATCGACAAAGATCTGACGCTGGTGACCATCCCCGACGCGGATCATTTCGTCCAACAAGACGCCGCCGACCTGGTTACCCGAACCATGAAAATGTGGCTGGCCCGTTAGCCCGCACGCTCACTGATCCCGCGTCGTCCAAATCATCCCGTGCCCCGCCGAAATCCGAATTCTCCTCCCCCGAATATCCAGCTCCAACGTACCCGACAGCGGTGTCGCGCCGAAGCTCGTTCGTCTTTCGATGTTCGGCGGCGCCGGACCCGGGGCGGTTGGGATCGTGATCGGTTCACCCGACCCGCCGAACGCCCCGGTTAAACCCGGTATCTTGCCGATCTTCGTGATCGTCGCGTTGAAACGCGCCCACTTGCCCGCAAACTCGACTCGATGGAAGGCGAGCCCGATGACGGCGTGCTTGTACGGCTCGAAAAATCGTTCCACCCGCCGCAGCCGACCCACCACAACTGCTCCCTTCGGCAGCACAATCTTTCCGTCATGTTCCACGGCCCGTCTAACCGTCGCTCTCACCTCATCACCCGCGGCCGAGGTCGCTGAGTCGATGCCGTCGACCAGCCGCAACCGGACCGACAAGCCCGCGGGCAACGAAAATTCTTCGGTCGCCGATGGCGAAGTCGCGGCGGTCTCATCGAGCGATTCGGCGAACGACAACTCCGACCGCGCGCCGAATTCACGGCAATTAGAAAACTCGATCCAGTTGTGGTTCCGCTCCCCGGCCGGCTAATGGGTTTCCAGGTGCGCTCGCTTGGGAAGCTGAAACTCTTGTCCCCCAATACTTATCCGCTCGTAGTCCACCTGATTGATAACCCGCGACACCAGCAAGGGCGGTGGCGCGTCTATCACCTGGGTCTCAATCCGCAGCAGATCCTTGGTGACCCGATCGGCCCAAATCGACCCGCTGAAGTCCACCGTGACCTCGCCCGTCTCGTGGTCGATCGAAAATCCGCTTCGAAACAGAGGGACCCGGAAGTTCCAACGCAGCGCGCGCCCGCCCTCGAAGTCGACTTCGCCGACGTACGAAAAAAGTCCGTTGCGATCGAGGAAGAGAGTGCGGGCTGTCGACGCGAAGTCGCCGGTCGACAACATTCCGAAGCCCACCAGTTCCGTCAGCGGCGTCTCTTCAAAACGTTCGGCGCGCGGCCAAGAGTGCAATTCCGTGCCGTCCACAAACGCCACGTCGACCCTGACCCGGTCGCTCGATATCGGACGCGGAGCGGAAGCTTGACGCCCGCCCGCCGCGGCTCTCTCTCGACGAATGGTTTCCAGGCACGTGTAGTTGGGCATCCGCTCGACGCTGAGCCGCATGCGCCGGCCGATCTCGGCCAACGCCAACACGTCCGGGGGAAATCGCACGCCGAGTGACGCGAAGAGTTCGTCCGGCGGCGACACGGCTTTTTCTTTCGGGGAAGGATCGCCGCGAGCCGCGGGATCGCTGACACCGCTCTGTCGCGGGGCGGGCGCTTCCGGAGAGCGGGCGGCCTCGTCTTGCGCCCGAACCGACGATACGGCGGCCAAGCAAGCAAGAAACACGCTGCCGCGACGTCTCGTAAGCGAAAGGGACATGGTAACCCTTGAATCGTCCACCCGAAGAGTAGCACGCGCCGCCGGTTTCCGAGCGACCAACCGACACACGAACCATCCGACACGCGAGCATGCGACATGACTCAGGGGGGCGAGTGAGCCCGCTTCACCAAGAAAAATGGGAGACTGTCCCAAGCGCCGATCGAATAAGTTTCATTGAATCAACATCTTTCGATGGCGCAAAGTGGGCTGTGCCCCATTTTTTTCGGCTCGATGACGCCGCGCTCGTGCCAACGGGCGATTCGCGAAAAGCCGAGTGCGCGAATCTTGAATCCCCGTTACTCCGCGCGACGTAGTAAAATATTCGCCTAGTCCGCTTTTCTCATCGCGTGGCGAGGCAAAGTGCATGAGACTAAAGAACGAAACCCGAAAGGCTCTTCGATGAATCCCCAGTTTGTCCGCATTCGTAACCGCATCATCAATCTGGCGGCGATCTCCTATGTTCGTCTCTACGACGATCTCGACCGCGTCGACGTTCGACTGCTCGGCCCCCACCACGATGTCGCCCTCACCATCAGCCTCGAAGGCGACGAAGCTGAACCCGTGCGCCGATTCCTGACCAATTCCAATCTCGTCACCGACCTGCGCCCGCCCGGAGCAGCGTAGCACCTGCCTCTTCCCTCCGCCGGGGCCCAAAGCCCGCGCGGCGACGACGTCCACCCCCGCCGCGCCGCGATTCGCCAAGGCTCGTGGGGTAAGCTGGCCAATAATTAGCCACACTACACTTCTGGTGCTATAACAATAAGCTAAGCTTATAGATATGAGTGTCTCTCATTTCAAAGTGATTCGAGACATTGCCCAAACCAACAGTGTCAGTCGTGCCGCCGAGATGAACGGCATCAGCCAATCGGCCGCCAGCCAGCTCGTCCGGCAACTCGAAAAGAAACTGCGCGTCGAATTGCTCGACCGAGGCAAACGCCCTCTCCGCCTCACCGCCGCCGGTAAGGTCTACGCCTCTGCCGCCCGCGATATCGTCCGCCGCTACCGCGAGATGGAATCCCAACTCGAAGCCCTTCGCAAGGAATTGGCCGGAACCGTGCGCGTTGCTTCGATTTATTCGACCGGCCTCTACCAAATGGCCCGCATGAAGGAACGCTTCGAGGAACAGCACGCCCAAGCCAACATCCATCTCGACTACATGCGCCCCGACAAGGTCTACGAAGCGGTCTCGGAAGACCGCGCCGACCTGGGCTTAATTAGCTACCCCAACCCCGGCAAGGATCTGAAATCGATCCCATGGCGATCGGAGCGCATGGTACTCGTCTGCCATCCCGCGCACCGTCTGGCGCGCAAGCGGTCTCTCAAGCCCGCCGATCTCGAGGGCGAGGAATTCGTCAGTTTCGACCCTGATCTGTCGATTCGCAAGGTCCTCGACCGATTCTTTCGCGACCACGGCGTCCATCGGAAAGTCGTTCTCGAATTCGACAACATCCAGATGATCAAGGAAGCGCTCACAATCGGTTCGGGCATCAGCATTCTGCCCGAACGAACCGTTCGCCATGAGGCCATTGAAGGTAGGCTCGTCACCTTGGAAGTGGAAGCCGAGGGTCTGGTCCGCCCGGTAGGCATCATTCACCGCCGCGGCAAGAAATTCTCCCCCGCCGCCGCGCAATTCTTGGACTTTCTCCGCCAAGCCGACCCCGAATAGCAGTTCATCCGAGAATGGCCTTCGAGAGTCCGGGGGTGGAGGCTTCTCAAGCGCTTCGCCTCAACAGCCGATACAGATAGAGAGCTGTCTGGAGGAACCCAATGGACCCTACGATTCAAGAACGCCGGTATTGGCGAAGGACGGAGCTGGAAACCCCCGACGCGGTGACGATTTGTTGTTTAGATCCCGAAAAAGGATTACAAACGATTCAAGTCCGGGTTGCCGACGTGAGTAAAGGAGGCCTGGGGATATACTCTCCGATGGAGCTTTCCATCGGCTCTCGGCTCTCCACGGGCGGCACTCTCGATCAGTTCCCCGTCGACCTCTATGGCCGAGGGGCCAAGGTCGCCAGTTGCAGGAAACTTGCCGACGGAAACTACAAGATCGGGTTGGCGTTCGAGGACGTTCCCGAGCGGCAAACGCCCGCCGAGCGAGGCATCTGGCATACCAGCGCCGATGGGCGCACCATTTCCCTCAATGCTTCGATGTGTCGGATGTTGGAGGTCGGCGGTTCGGAGGATTTGATCGGCAAGCCCTACGATTCCTTCTTGCGACGGGCTGAAAGCCCCTCGCCCCCACAACCCGCCTCGTCGTTGGGCGAGGCCGAACTGACCGGTCGACTCGGCTCCAGGAGAAACGTCCTCGTACACGAAGAACCGCTGTTCAATTCCGCCGGCACGCTCAGAAGCTTCTTGCGAACCTTCACCGACCTCGACGCATTGCGCCAACCCCTGCCGCAGCCAACCAGCCGTGCCGGCTGAGAGCCCCAAGCCGATTACCAGCCCACGCCCCCAACACTTCACCCGCCCCCCGCCGCGGGTCCCCATCTCTGAACCCACCAACCAACCTCGCGACTACAGTCAAGTGCTCGGAACGTAACCGATCGACGGGACTCAGCCGGTCAACCTCAACGCGGTGGCACTCAAGCAATCACTCGGGTGTTGTTTCTTCGCGCACTCTGGCGAGGTAGTCTTCGGTGAAGTCGATCTTCAACTCCACCCAGAGTGGTTCGTGATCCGACATCTGCCAAGTGCGCCACTTCTTGCGATAGTATTTTTTCTTGTCCGCCTCGCCGCGCGGCTGCCCCTTTTTCGATCCGCTGTCGTGGATGTCGCGGACTTCCGTGTTTTCCATCAGGTCGTGATAGATCTGATAGTCTTCGTCGCCGTCGCGGAAAACGGAATCGAAAAAGCGAAAAACGCCGCTGTTGGGCGCGCTCGGGCCCAGCTTGAGTTCCTTCTCGCGTACGCGAAAGGCGATTTGGTCGTAGAACATCGTTTTGGCGACGTTGCTTTTATGCAGCGGCTGCGGGACAATGAATCCGTTTTTTGTGAGGGCTTGGAAGGTATCGTCCTCGGAGTCGACGATGTTGAAATCGCCCAGCAGGATGAAGTTCTCCCCACGCTGCTCACGCTCTCGAATGGCATCGGAACGATCGGAGAGGAATCCGGCGATCTTGCCGATCTCCTTGACGCGTCGGCGGAATTTCGCCCCGGATTTCGATCCGTAATAGAGGTGCACGGTGCAAAGTGAAAACTTGAACCAACCGGCTTGGAAGGCCACCAAGAAAGGCGTTCGCGCGAACTGCTTGAGCTTGGCGATCTTCTGTCCCTCGGGCAAATGAACCTTGTGCTTCGGCGGCAGCTCGAAGCTTTGGCCCTTGGCGACGCTGACTTCGCCGCCGTCCGGCATCGTCACCGTGCCATTCTCGGTGAACTCGATTTTGTGGGCCTTGGGCAGGCGAATCTGTTCCGCCCCGCCGATGGCCTGCCCGATTGGGAGCACCACTTCTCCGGCAACGTTGCGAAACAGGATCTTGCGCGTGTCGAACACAAAGGCGGTCCGCTCACCGTTGCCGCTGACGCCTTCGGTGACGTCGGTGGTGATAAAATCCCAGTCCGGTCCCAGGATGTCCATCACGCGCTCGAGCGGCCCGAGGTCGTCGTTGACCTCTTGGACCGCAACCAGATCGAAGGCCGCGATCACCTCGGCGATGTAGTAATACGATTCGTCAAGCCGCGGACCTTGGCCGAACTTGTTCGAATCGAAATCGCGAATATTCCAGGTCGCCAGCAACAGCGTATCCCGCAGCGTGCGCGCGGGAATTTCAGTCCGCAATTGCTCGCGCAACGCCACGAGCCGGTCAATCGCCCGCGGCGCGAAACCACGATTGTCTTCGTTTCCAAGATTTCCATAGAAAGGCATGTTGAGGGGACCTCTGCTATATATCGCGTAAGGACCGCCGGTTGCGGGCCAAAAACGGCGACCTGGCAGGGCGCTCTAGGGATCGAAGATCCCCATGACGTGTTGGTCGTAGTCGATCAAGCTGCCATTCATCATTTCGGCGGCGGCGCTGAGCAGGTAGGTGACGAGTCCGGCAATATCGTTCGGCCGGAGGATCCGGCCGAAGGGCATGTTTGCCTCGGCGATATTGAGCCAGTTGTCGGGTTGCCCTTCGCTCTTTTGCACGGCGTGTTCGTTGGGTGTCGCCATCCAACCCACGTTGATGCCGTTGACGCGAATGCGGTCGGGCATGAGCGAATGGCCGGCGTTCTTGGTGAGAGTGGCCAGCGCGCCTTTGGACACACTGTAGGGCGTGAGCTTGCGCTGACCTCCATGCGCCGAGACGCTTAGGATGTTAACGATGCTGCCGCCCGTCGCGGCCCGCTTCATCAGCAGGGCCGACTCTTGAATCAGTAGAAACGGCGCCCGGACGTTGATCGCCATGATCTTGTCCCAGTGCTCGGGAGAAGTGTCGAGTATCGTGCCGCGTTCGGTACAAGCCGCCGCGTTGACCAGGCCGTCGACCCGGCCGAATTCCTCGTCACATCGGCGGACGATGTTACGGCAGGCCTCGACCGACGCCAACTCCGCCTCGACAAAAATCGAGCGGCAGCCGCTACTCGAAAGACTCCGGGCGACGGCGGCGCCGCGATCCGCGTTCCTGCCTGAAATCACGAGGCCCGCCGCTCCGAGGTCCGCCGACCGGCGGGCAACCTCTTCGCCGAGGCCTTGGGTGCCGCCGGTGACGATGATGACCTTGCCGTCGAGCCGTCGCGGATCTTCCGTCATGAGCTTCTCCTTCGCCGCTGGGATGAGTGTTCTCTTGTAACAGATTAGGCGAAAGAGGGTCCGCCCGCGTTGGGCAGGCTGCGCCGGGAACCGATTTGTCCGGCTATTGTCGCGCTTTGGTGACAACTCGCCGCGCCATGGCCGCCAGATCCTTGGTGTCAAGCGGTTTCATCACGAGTTCCCTGACGCCGACCCGCTTCAGCTCGGCCGGTGTGATCCGGTCGCTGTAGCCGGTGCACAGCGACACGGCGAAGTTAGGGCGAACTTGGATCATTTGCTCGGCCAACTCGACCCCGTTCATTCCGGGCATCGTCACGTCGAGGATGGCGGCGTCGAAGCGCTCGGAGTCTTTTCGAAACTCCTCGAGAGCCAGTCGACTATCGGTGTAGGTGGTCACGCGGTAGCCTAGCTTCTCGAGGATTAACAACGCCGCTTCGACCAGCGTCTCGTCGTCATCGACGAAGAGAATATGTCCATTTCCCGTCGCCTCGGGCCGGGGCTCGGGTTGGTCCGAGGTTTTCGGGAGATAGACCGAAAACGTCGTACCCTCTCCCAACTTGGAGTCGACGAGGATGACGCCTCCGTGCGTGCTGACGATGCCGTGCACGACGGATAATCCCAGCGCGGTTCCCTCGCCGACGCCCTTGGTCGTAAAGAAAGGCTCGAAGATTCGATCCCGCGCTTTGGGGGCGATACCGGGTCCGGAATCGCGCACAACCAATTTCACGTGCGCGCCTTCGGAGAGACCCATATGCCGCCCCGCGAACACGGTGTCTACTTCCACCGCCGAGACGGTGACTTCCAGCGCGCCGCCGTGCGATTGCATGGCCTGCGACGCGTTGCCGCACAAGTTCATCACGACTTGGTGAACCTGAGTCCGGTCGGCCAGTACGTTTCCGCATTCGGCGTCGATTTCGGAGCGAAGTTCGACCGCCGACGGTAAGGAGGACCGAACCAGCCGCAACGCCTCGGCAACGACCGTGGCGAGATCAAGCGGGCGGCGGATTTGGTCGCTTTGGCGGCTGAAAGCCAGAATTTGTTTCACCAAGTCGCCGGCCCTGCTGCCTGCCTCAAGACTTCGATCGAGATGGCGGGCGGCCTCGGACTCATCCGGAACCTCCGAGCGGGCCAGTTCGGTGAACAGTGTCATGTTCTCGAGGATGTTGTTGAAGTCGTGCGCCACGCCGCCGGCGAGCAGGCCGATGGTTTCCAATTTTTGTGCTTGCAGGAGCTGCGCCTCCAAGTGTTTGCGCGGCGTGATGTCGGAAACGACGCCGTTCAGCCGACGCAACCCGCCCTCGATATTCAACGCCGTGACGCTGTGACGCACCCAACGAACCGTTCCGTCGACACGCACGATTCGGCCAACCTCCTCTTCGTGGTCCGAGCGGCCGTCCACGAGTCTCTCCACGGCCGATTCGATGCTGGGGCGGTCTTCCGGGTGAACGATATCAGCCCGTCGGCCATGATCTTCCGCGAAATACACCGGCGGCAGGCCGATCAACTTTTCGACGTAATTGGCCGGCCCGTCGAGATGCTGCTTCCGGAACGTTTCCGCGAAATGCACTCCAAACACCGCCGCCACTTTTCGACATCCCCGAAAACTCGAGCCATGGGGGCAGGCTGCGAGCTATGGGGGCTGCGGAAAGACGGCACGGAGTTTCCGATCGAAGTCGCTCGTTGCGACGCTCTTACTGCTCGCCGGTCGTCGGTTTCTCCGTAAGTAACGCCGCCTTTCGTTCCGCCGCCCGCCATCCAGAGGCTGAAGCAGCGCGGATGATGGTCACGCCCGTAGTTGTCGGCGGTGAGCGTCCCCTGGCAGTAGATAGTGCGGCCGAACTCGCCGCCCCATACGATCAAGGTGTCGTCGAGCAGTCCGCGCTGCTTGAGATCGCTCACCAGAGCCGCCGACGGCTGATCGGTGTCGCGGCATTGTTCGGCGAGGCGCTTCGGCAAGTCGCCGTGCTGATCCCAGCCGCGGTGGAACAATTGCACGAAACGTACGCCCCGCTCGACCAAGCGGCGCGCCAGCAGGCAGTTCGCGGCGTAAGTGCCGGGTTGGCGGGAGTCGGGCCCGTAGGCTTCGAATACATGTTCGGGCTCGGTCGACAGATCGGTCAGTTCAGGGACCGAGGTCTGCATCCGGTAGGCCAGCTCATACTGCGCGATTCGAGTCGCGATTTCCGGGTCGCCGAACTCGCGCAGCTTGATTTCATTGAGCCGCGCCAGGTCGTCGAGGTAGTGACGTCGATCGTCGTGGTTGAAGCCGGGCGGGTTGGACAAATAGAGCACCGGATCGGCGCCCGAGCGGAATTTCACGCCTTGGTAGCGAGAGGGTAGAAACCCGCTGCCCCACAAACGACTGTAGAGCGGCTGCCCGGGAGATTTGCCCCGCGACACCATCACGACGAAAGCGGGTAGATCTTGATTCTCGCTGCCCAGCCCGTAGGCCAGCCAGGCGCCAATGCTGGGCCGACCGGCGAGTTGATGGCCGCTCTGCAGGAAAGTGATGGCGGCGTCGTGGTTGATCGCCTCGGTGTGCATCGAACGAACCACGGCCAGATCATCGGCGATCTTCGCGGTATGAGGCAGCAGTTCGCTGAACCAGCCTCCTGATTCTCCTTGACGCGCGAATGAAAACTTCGAGGCGGCCACCGGAAAGCGGGTCTGCCCCGCGGTCATCCCGGTCAGTCGTTGGCCTTGGCGGATCGAGTCGGGCAATTCCTCCCCTTGGCGCTCGGCCGGCCCGGGTTTGAAATCGAAGAGATCCATCTGGGACGGTCCGCCCGACTGGAATAAGTAAATGACGCGCTTAGCCTTGGGCGCGAAGTTGGGGAATTGGGGCAGCCCCCCGTGAGATGTTTCCGCTGAGTTTGATTCGGCGGCGCGCAAGTCTTTGCCGAGCAGAGACGCGAGAGCGGCCGTGCCGACGCCGGTCGAGCCGAAGAAATGTCGGCGAGTGAGCAGTCGCCGTTGATAGTCGCGCGGGTCCATGTTTGGCGTAAACCCCGAGCCGGAAACCGATCGCTCGGAAACGACCGGTTACCGACTCGGACGACAACTATTCTAATCGATCCGCGGGTTGGTCTTCGCTGCCTGGAGCGTCACTGGGTTCGAGCTTCCGCCGGTACTCGATCAGCAACATGCCGCGGCCGACTTCGATGTAGCGGGCCTCGAAGCGGTCGGGGAAGCGCGCTTCCACCCACTCGTGTAGATGGAGCGGGTAATCGCCCGTCACCTCGTAGAACGCGTTGACGCCGAAGAAATAGAAGACATCTCGCGACCGCAGCCGTGACTCGACTTCGAGGGCATAAAACTCCTCATTACGGGGCGCGGACCATCGGAAAGGCAGCGCGACGCGTTCCCACGCGGGAGCATTCTTGCCGGGGCTGCGGAGGGGGGACTGCGTGCCCGAAGTGACGAAACCGCTGGTGCGGCCGTCGTCCTCGACAAACCCGGAGCGGAACAAGACCAACGCTTCGGGCTGATCGCGCAGCATCTCCTCGACGGCGGCTACGGCCCCGCGCCAATCCTGACGGCCGGCTTTGCTGAAAGAGCCGACCAAGAACAGCATCGTTCCGAAGAAGACGACCACCGAAACGCCCCAATAAGCCCAGGGAAACGCGGCGGTGCTCCGAGGGATCCGTCGCGCGCCTTCGCCGCCCAACACTAACGCCGGCACGACGATGGTTCCCAAATAGCGTTCCACTAATAGGTTCGGCCCCAAAACACTCACCAGACTCAGCCCGGCGATAGGCGCGGCGATGCACAACCATAACGCATGGACCAAGGCGCGTTGCGGGGAATCGTCTTGCCTGCCGCCCGCGGCCCATCCCGTCGCGGCCAAGACCAACGGGCCTCCGATCATCGCGAAGAATTCCAAGAAATTCGGATCACCCGCCCAGTCCTTTTCCGATCGATTGACCCACACCGACCAAACATGCGGCAGTATCGGCGATACGAGCAACAACTGCAAGCCGACGTCGAGGGCGGTGTCAAGAGGCGATAGAAATGTCCCCCTCGGTAGGGCGATAGAAATGTCCCCTTGGTTAGCCCGATAGAAATGTCCCCTTGGTTAGCCCGGTAGAAATGTCCCCTTTTAAGTAAAAGGATAGTAGTCGTAGGGGCTTGTGGGAATGTGGGAATCGCACAGCGATTTCCAAGGGGCTGGGGGAAACGTGGGAAACCCGAGCGATGAGGTTCGAAGCTCCTCGTCGGCTGCCGAGGGTTTTCCTCGTTTTCCACGGCCCCGTCATTTCCACAGCCCTCTTCACGCGGTCGCCGCCCGTTTTTTCGGCTTCAACGGCGCGCGCCAAGGGTGATTCGCCGGCGGTGTGCGCGGCTGCGGCGCCAGGCGCGGTTTCGGCTCCGGCCGCACCTTGGGGAGCGGCTTGGCGATCTCGTCGAACGCCACCGTTCTCCCCTCGAACACCACCCGCAACTCGCCCTCGCGCGCTTGCTGCACGGTTACTCTCGCGCCTGCGCCCAGAGCCTGATTGCGCTGCGGTTTCAACTGCGGAAAACGGTTCTCGAAACGTACCACCAGGTCGTTGGACACCACCCGCTCTCCCTCCAAGCAAAACACCCACTTCAAGTCCAAACGCTTCGATAAGCGCCGATGAAAGTCCGCTCCCGCTGACGGCTCAGAGGCGAACTTGGCGTTGTGCTCTGGCAGATACTGCTCGTCGAGATAGCGGTTCGCCGCCTCGTAATCGGCAATGCCTTTGAGCCGCATCTTCTTGATCAGGCGGTCTTGATGGGTGCCGTGATGGCGCTCCACGCGGCCCTTCGCTTGCGGTGACGAAGCGGCGATGATACCAATGCCGAGCTTGGCGCACATGCGTCCGAACTGCGTCTCGGGCTCGATGCCTTCCAGCGCTTCACGCGACGTTGGCCGGCGCTTGTAGACGTTCTTCCAGTCGCAATACAACGCCTTCGGAACGCCGTATTGACGCACCCAGGCTTCGAGCAGATCGGCCGCCGCCCAAGTCGTTTCCTCGCTCGAGAAACGGCACAGCGCCAGACCGGTCGCATCGTCGACGAAGTTCATCAGGCAACCTTTCCGCCCGCGCGCTTCGAGCCACTCGTGGTGCGAACCGTCGACCTGGATCAGCTCGCCCAAGTGCGCTTTACGCCGCCGCCGCGAGCGATGCGGCCGGCGCTTGCGGCGGCGGCTCCACAGGCCCTCGGCGAGCATCCAGAGCCGCAGTGTTCGCACCGATAGTTTCAGATCGTGGTCTGTCCACAAATGCTCGGCCGCCAGCGTCGGCCCGAAGCGCTCGTGCGGCTCGCCGGAGTAGTGTTCGCGCACCAGTTGCAGCACTCGCTTGCGAACTTCCGCCGGCTTGGCGCGGTTCGATACCCGGCCCACGTTGCCGTGCTTCAATGCTTTTGTCCCTCCCGCGCTGTAGCGCCTCCAGATCCGCTTGGTCTGGCGATAACTGATATCGAGTATCCGCGCCGCCTCGCTCAGCTTCAACTCGCCTCGCTTCACCCGGCCCAGTACCTCGCCCCGTCTCAATTCCTTGTCGTTCATCCATGTCCTCTCCAATCTAGGCTCCTCCTTCGGAGCCTTAGATTAGGGGACATTTCTATCGCCCTCTCAAGGGGACATTATCATCGCCCTTCAACAGCCGACGTCGAGGGCGAATTCTCTGGGCCGGTAACGCCCACGCAGTTGCCGCAAGAGCAGATAGGCAAGTCCCACCCCCGCGCTGACCAACGTCACCGCATAGTGCGCCGCGAAAGTTCCCGCCCCACCGAGGATGAAAAGGACGCGTCCCCACCGCTCGCCCGTCAAGACCGTTTTGGCGAATCCTACCAGCATCACCGAGGCCATGAAAAGCCCCAAGGTGTAGGGGCGGGCGTTCGCGCTGTGCTCAACCAACTGCGGGGAGAGCGCGGCCAACCCGGCCGCCAGCAGCGCCGCCTTCGTGTCGGCCACCATTTGCGTAACCTTGAAAACGCAGAAGATCGTCCCCAGCCCAAACAGCAATGACGGAATGCGCAGCACGATTTCCGACTCGCCCAGCAAGTTGACGAAATTCCAAGTAATCAGGTAATAAAAAGGGCTTTGGGGCTGGAATTCAAGTGTACGGGGAATGATGTCGCCCCAACTCCCCTCAACGATCCACAGTGTGGCGAATTCGTCGAGCCACAGGCTGACGTGGAAGCCGTAGAGCCGCAATACCAACCCGATCAGCCCGCAGATGACCGCGAATTTCCAAAACGGCCGCGGGTCGCCGCCGGATTTACCACCGGAAGTGTCGGCCGCGAGAGGCTCTCGGGCGGGTTCAACGCCCGCCGCGCGGCGGGCTTTGGAATCTCGCTCCATTCTCATCATCATCCAGGTCGCGATGACGACGGCGGCCGCGACAAGAATGGCAACAGACGGCATGGATGGTCCCACGAGACGGTGGAAAGACGGGAGGCATTTCCGACTCGAATTTCGAGCCGGCGGTGGTGCGCGACGCGGCGTCCCGCGAAAAGCACGCTCATGAGCTATTAGAGCATAGCTGCCTCCGCGACCTGCTTGTTCGGGCGCCGGCAAGCGCTTCCCCCAGGGCTTGCGCACGGGCGACTATTCGTGATCTCCCCCCTGAGAGACTCGCCGCGGCGATTGCCCAAATGCGCTGATGTACACGACTCCGCGCTAAAGACCCTTTGCGTTTCGACGATTTCTCCTAATTGGACCGTAGGCGTCGAGCGAGAGATCCGCCGGCCCGGGTGTGTGGCGATAGGGGAGGATCTGTAGTGGGAATTCACGCGAAATTCTTCTTGCTGGTGATGGGGATCGGCGCTTTCCTGGCGGGGTCCGCATATTGGATCTTGGAGGGGGCGCACGAAGACCTGATCGGCGAGGAAGCCGTGCGGATCGCCGAGATTGTTTCAATGCAAGTGGTCGCCGACCGCGCCGAATACACGGCGAACTTGGTCGGCAAGCTCAAGAGGGAAGGCACCGGAGGGGCGCGGGATTCCCACAGCAAGCCCGGGTATATCCCCCTGCCGGCTCAGTTTGTTCGGAATGTTTCCGAACGCGTCAAGGCCAAGGCCGGGGGGTTGTATTCCTACTCGCTGGTGAGCGGCTGGAATCTCAACGAACAGCAAGGCTTGAAGGACGATTTCGACCGCTGGGCGTGGGGCCGATTGCTCGAGCAAGAAAAGGAGTTTCAGCGCTCCGGCACTGCTCGCGGAAACGAGGGTTTTCCCTGGCGGGCCGTCCATCGTTTCGAAACGGTTCAGGGGAAACGGACCTTGGTTTACATGAGAGCCGACCCCGCTTCCGCGCCGGCTTGCGTGTCGTGTCACAACCAATACGAAAAGCGCCCTGATGTCGCCGCCATGCGTGCGCGCGACGGCGTAGCGGCGGGTAAGCAGTGGCAACTGCACCAGTTGATGGGGGGCATCCTAACCTGAAACTTCAAATTTTGCGCTACCCGGAGATTCACAACTGCTACCAATAGATCGGACTTTCACGCACCCGAGCCGCGCCGCCGTGCGGCGCGGTCCCGGCGAACCCTTCGACCAAGTTTCTCCCTGAACGATCCGTCGCGGCCGGTGGCGCCACTAGGCCCGTGGTTCGGTTGGCGAACCCGCCTAAGGCCTGCTAAGGCCGCAATCGGGCGAGTACGGCGTCGGTCACCTCGGCGGTCTTAGCGTCGCCTCCCAGATCGGGTGTGAGATGTCGGCCCTCGCCGAGAACGTCCGAAACGGCGGTTTCCACCGCACCGGCCTCCGCCTCGAGGCCGAGAAAATCGACCATCATCGCGACACTGAGGATCATCGCCAGCGGGTTCACGATCCCTTGCCCGGCAATATCGGGCGCCGAGCCGTGCACGGGTTCGAACATCGAGGGAGCTTTGCGGGTTGGGTCGAGATTCGCGCTCGGGGCCAGGCCCAGGCTGCCCGTGAGCGCCGCCGATAAATCGCTCAAGATGTCTCCGAACAAGTTCGAACCGACCACCACATCGAAACTTTCCGGGCGACGGACGAAGTGCAGCGTCGCGGCGTCGACCAGCAGCGATTCCGTCTCAATGTCGGGATAATCGGCCGCCACGTCGGTGAAAACGCGGTCCCACAGCACCATGCTGTAGCCCTGCGCATTGGACTTCGTGATCGAGGTCACGCGCTTTCGACGATTGGGCTTCCGCGCCAGCTCGAAAGCGTAGCGGATGATGCGCTCGGTTCCCTCGCGGGTGAAGACCGACGTTTGCACGGCCACCTCCCGCGGCAGGCCCGGGTAGACGAAACCGCCTGCTTGCGCGTACTCGCCTTCGGTGTTTTCGCGGACGATGACCATGTCGATCGAGCCGGGCTGCTTGCCGCTGAGGGGCGAGGTGACGCCCGGGTAGAGCTTGGCCGGGCGCACGCAGGCGAATTGATCGAAGGCGCGCCGAATGGGCAGCAGCAAACCGTTGAGCGTGACATTGTCGGGCACGTCGGGATGCCCGATGGCCCCGAGCAGGATGGCGTCAAAGCCGCGCAGTTGCTCGACCGCGTCGTCGGGCATCATCTTGCCGTGGCGGAAGTAGTGGCCGGTGCTCCAGTCGAATTCCGTCCATTTGAATTGGGCGCCCGAGCGCTCGGCGACGGCATCGAGGACGCGGCGGCCTTCGGGGGTGACTTCGAGGCCGACGCCGTCGCCGGGTATCGCGGCAATGGAGAATTCCTGTTGCGCCATAAGGGCTTATTTTGGCATAGCGTCGGTTGGCTGCCCGTTGCCAAGATGCGGTGCAACGGTTGTGTCATGATTTCCTGTCGCCCCTTCACGGCTCAACTTTGTTCTGTGTTCTTACCTACTGAGTCTCGCATAATATACTGTCAATCGAGACAAAGAGAAGACTGTTTCCAGAAAGCGGTAATCAAGCGCGGTTTGCGGCGCATTCGCCGCAGCGCTTTGCGGGCGCGCTCGTCGAGTTCCCAGTAGTCCTTCGGGCAGACGTTGGGCAACTCGTGCTGCTTCCAGTACGCCCAAATGTATTCCACCGGGTTCAACTCCGGCGCATAGGGCGGCAAGTACTCCGTTGCGATGTGATCCTCGGAGAGCTGGATGAACTCCCGCACCAGGCGGCTGCGGTGCGCCGGCAGCCGGTCCCAGACGATCAGCAGTGGGCCGTCGATGTGGCGCACCAAAGCCTTCAGGAAGTCGATGACCTCCAGCTCGCCGATCGCGCCGGGATAGAGCCGGAAGTAAAAGTTGCGCAACGTCAGCCCGGCCGACACCGACAGCTTGTCCCAGTTGAAGTTGAACTCCAACACCGGTGTCTCGCCGCGCGGCGCCCAGGTGCGGCAACGATGCGGCTTCTGACTCAATCCGCTTTCGTCGATGAAGACGATCGTACGTTCTTCTTTGCGGGCTCTTTTTAATGGCCGGCCAAGTCTTGCGCTGCCAGCCGCGGATGGCCTCTTCGTTGCGCTCCCGCGCTTTGCCGACGGGCCGTTGCGGGCTCCAACCGAGCGCCCGCGGGATCTTCCAGACATGGCCCTCGTGATAGCGCACGCCGAACTCGTCTCCGATCAGACGAGCGACCCGCGGACAGCTCCACAGCGGCGTCGGGAAGCCGTGCGCCTCGGGGCCTTCCAGCAGCAACGCCTCGAGGCGTTCGAGCTGCGCGGCGTCCAACAGCGGCTTACGGCCGGCGCGGCCGGCCTGGCGCAACCCGGCTTCGCCGTCACGCCGGTATCGTCGCAGCCACTCGCTGACGCTTTGCCGCGCGACCTTCAATCGCCTCGCTGTCTCGGACTGACTACAGCCTTGCTCGACCAACCGGATCGCTTTGAAACGGCGCTTCTCCAGGGCCTCGAAATCCCGCCGTACGCCTTTTGTATTTCCCATACATACAAAGACGTACGTACCCCAAAAAGGTGTCACTTTATTTTGCGAGACTCAATAGGTGATCCGCATACACTTTCTAAATGAAGTCACTGAAATAGTCGCTGATGCTTTCAACGGTTCCACAGACGTTGGGAACTCAAGGGTAGAAAGAACTTGCGCGGACAAGGTCCACAGTGCACACAGCGCCTTGCGATTCATGAATCCGATCAAGATCGTTATTTGGGATCTCGACGAAACCCTCTGGCGGGGAACTCTGTCGGAATCGAGTGTCGAGGCCGACTCCGCCGTGATCGAGACGGTTCGTGAACTCTCGCGTCGCGGCATCATCAACTCGATCTGTTCGAAAAACGACCCTACCGCCGCCCGCGCCCAGCTTGAGCGGCTCGGGATCTCCGCGGAGTTCGTCTTTCCCGAAATCGCCTGGGCGCCCAAAGGGTTCGCCATTGCGCGCATTCTCGACAACTGCCGCTTGCGCGCCGCTAATGCCTTGTTTCTCGACGACAATCGTTCCAATCGTGAGGAGGCGCAGTACTACAACCCCGAGCTGGCGGTTCGCGGACCGGAATTCATCCCACGATTGCTCGACGACCCGGCCCTGAGCGGCAAGTCCGACCCCGAGCGGCAACGCCTGGCGCAGTACAAGCAACTCGAGCAGCGCTCACGGGAGCGCCACTCGCTTGGCGACAACCGCGCTTTTCTCGAACAGTCGCACATCCGGGTCGAGCGCATTGACGAACTCGAGCCCCACCGTGAGCGCATTCTCGAACTGATCGGCCGCGCCAATCAATTGAATTTCACGAAGGTACGCTTGACATCGTCGGAGTTCGATAGGCTGCTCGCGGATCCCGACATCACGAGCCTTGGTTTTCGCGTCCGCGACCGTTACGGAGACTACGGAGTGGTCGGGTTCGCCGCACTCCACCGCACCGACCATCGCCTTGTGCATTTCTTGTTTTCGTGTCGTGTGCTGCATCTTGGTGTCGAGCAATGGGTCTGGCACCAACTTGATCGGCCCGCCGTTGCGGTCGAGGGCGAGACGACGGTTGCGCTTGATTCCTCGGCCGCGCCCGATTGGATTCGAGCCCCCGACGCTTGCGGTGCCGACGCTTCAGCGCGAGCGACGAGTTCGACCGCGCGCCGGGCGATGAGAATCCTTCTCAAGGGGGGCTGCGACCTCGAGCAGATGGCGCACTACTTGAGCTACAACGGCCTCGATGTGGACGAAGAGCTCACCTACATCGGCCGTGCCGGCGAGCCGATCCATCACGAAGACACGACGTTGCTGCTTTCCGCGCTCGATCGCCGACCCGACGAACTCGCCGCCGCGATCGAAGGGTTGCCGTTCTGCGACGCCGACATGTTTTCGACCCGTTTGTTCGACCCTGACCATGACGCGGTTGTCTACAGCCCTTTGATGGATTACACGCGTCCGCTCTACCGTCGACGCGCCGGCGGAGTCGAGATTCCCTACGGCCAAAGCGATCTACTAGCCCCCGTGCCGGACCCGACGCTCTCCGGCGAGCGGCCGGGTTGGTTGACCGAATCGTTTCTCGAAGGCTTTGCACGCGATTTCGAGTACCTCGGTCCCATTTCGCCCGAGCGGTTTCTAGGAAACCTCGGTCGGCTGCGAGCGCGAATTCCCGGAAGGCTCATCTTGCTCAACGGAGTCGAGGTTCCGCACCCCGGCGACCCCGCCGGGGTGCTTCTCGAACGCCACCGGATCATGAACCGCGCCGTCGACAAATTCGTCGCGTCGACGGAAAATTGCGCTCTGCTCGACGTTCGTCGAATCGTGGAAAGTTCCGAACAATTGGCGGACTCACCGCGTCATTACCGCCGCGAAGTCTACGCCCGAATGAGTAAGGAACTGACCGCCTTATTACCGACCAATTCCGCCGAACCGTTGCGAACGAGCCGCCTGCTGCAAGCCCGCAACATCATCCAACGTCGCCTGGGCCGCTTGAAGTTGCGCTGGCGGCGATGGGCCGCGGTCTGACATAGTCCGCGCCCGCGGGCTTCGCTCAATCGTTTTCCAAATATGGCTGCTACCCACGCTCTCAACGCCCTTCCTTTTCGGGCCACGTCGGTGCGCCGCCGGGTTCGGCTGCCGTGGCCTATTTGGCTGGTTGTCGCGTATCTCGGCGCGATCACGATTTTTGGGAAAGGGCCGACCTATCTGGGGTATCCGCCGCTGTTTTGGGGGGAAGTGGTCCTTGCGGTCGGCTTGGTTTGGACGCTGTGGCGGCAGGGCACTTCGATCCTCGGGCCGCCGGTTCTGCGGCGGCTCTCGACGGCGGTTCTTCTGCTGTTGCTGTATGGAGCCGTGCTGACCGCGAGGAGCTACCCCGACTGGGGTATGGACGCGCTACGCGACGCGGCATTTTGGTACTACGGCGGTTTCTATTTCATCGGCCTGGCCTTGGCCTCGTGGACTCCCGTCGCCGACCGCGTTTGGAAAATCTGTGTCGGCTTCTGGGTGTGTGCATTGTTTTGGGGCGTGGCGGAAAATCTCACCGACCACGCTCTTTCGGCCGCTTCGCCGCTGATTCCCTGGCGGCGGGTTCCGCTGCTGTCAGGTTCCCACAGCGACGTGATTCAGAACATGTCGTTGGGGGCGATCGTTGTCGTCGGCGGACTTTGGAAAGTCAAATCACCCGCCGGACGTTTGTTGCTGCAAGCCGTCGCGTTGACCGGGTTCGTCTTGGCCCTTCTGGCGTGGGGACGCGGCGTTAAGGTTGGGCTGGCCATGGGCATCTTCGCCGTGCTGGTGCTCGGTCTTGGTCGCCTTCGCTCGTTGCGCCTGTCTTCGCGCCTCGGTCAGCTTGCGGGAATGAGCTTGGTCGCGGCGATTGTGATTCTGGGCGTGGTCGGCGTCGGAGTTGGCGAGCTGGGCCACGTCGCGCGCTTTGAAGAAATCTCGCTTGCCGGCAGCGAGGGGTCGATCTATTGGCGGCTGGTGTGGTGGAGAAACCTGATCGACGAACTCATCGCCCGCGATGTCGTGTTCGGACTCGGCTTTGGTGAAAACCTCGGCTACTACAATCCTTATCTTCTCGGCGATGAGAACTCCGCGTTTCCGATCCGTGCTCCTCACAACGTGAACATGACGGTGCTGACGAGAATGGGCTCGGCGGGTTTCCTGCTGTGGGGCTCGATCTTGGTTTTGGGTATTGGCGGTTTGTTTTTGCGGCTGTGGCGTGGTGGAATGCAAGGCCGTCTTTTTCCCACCCGCCGGCAGGAGGAATCGGCCTTTTGGTTGTTGATGTTGCTGACGACCTGGGGCAACGGCTCATTCGGAGTGCTGATGGAGGGGCCGGTGTTGGGCGTGTGGTTCTGGTTCGCCCTCGGATTCGCATCCGGCCGTTCCGTCTATCTCCCAACCGACCAGCGGTTCATCCGCCAACCAAACCGAGCCGCGAAGGTGAGTGAGCGGTATGCGATGAACCATCGCTAGGTCGGCAAAAGGTGGTGGTCCCTCAAACGCACTCGGTGGGCGACGTCTAAGTCTTGGCCGTGACGGACTTCCGGCTTCCGCCGCTGCGGTCGTGAACCGTAACGGGTCCGCCACCTTGGTTGCGTTCACGCGATTCGTCGCATACCGCTCACTCACGTTCGCGGCTAGGTTTGCTATTCCCATGCGCGTTCTGATGTTCCATAACCGTTACCGTACGCAGGGCGGGGAAGACCTGTCGGCGGTTCAGGAGACTCGTGCTCTTGAACAGCAGGGCGTCGAGGTCATTCCCGTCGAGGCCGACAACGACTTGCCCGCGGATGCCGGGCTACTCGACGAAGCCAAGTTGGGTTGGCGTGCCGCTTGGTCGCGAGCATCCTATGAACGTGCCGCCCAATTGTGTCGCGACTATCGTCCCGATATCGCTCATGTTCAGAATTTCTGGATGCGACTGAGTCCCGCCGTGCACTCCGCCTGTCGGCGCGCCGGAGTGGCGACGGTGCAATCGTTGAGAAACTACCGGCTGCTGTGCACCAACGCTTTGCTGTTACGAGACGGCATGGTCTGCGAGGACTGTGTTGGCAAGATGCCTTGGCGCGGCGTCACGCGCGCCTGCTACCGCGAGTCTCGGCCGGCTTCGGCGGCGGTGGCGGGTATGATCGTCTTCAATCGCATGCGCCGGACCTGGGAACGAGACGTCGACGCCTATTTGACTCTCAGCGAGCACTCGCGAAGCCGCTTTCTGCGAGCCGGGTTCCCGCCGGAACACGTTTTCGTCAAGCCGAATTGTCTCGACGATCATGGCGAGGCCGCGGAACCGCCCTCGGCCTCGCGCGAGATTCTCTATCTCGGCCGGCTGTCTTCCGAGAAAGGTTTACGTGTTCTGCTCGAAGCTTCCAAGCGTGTTGGGCTCGACGACGTCGGGCAACTCACGTTGGTTGGAGAAGGCGACGAGCGAGAGAGCCTGCAAAATCTCGCCGCCGCGCTTGAACTTTCCGAACCCGGGCTCGTTTTCGCCGGCCGTAAGGCCCCGGCCGAAGTCCAACAGATGGTGCGGCGCGCTCGGGCCGTGGTGCTGCCTTCGCTGGCCTACGAAACTTTCGGTCGGCCCATCATCGAGGCCTTTGCCGCGGGACGCCCGGCGATCGTTTCCGACTTCGGAGCTCCGGGCGAGATCGTCGACCGCGGACGGACGGGGCTGACCTTCCCGCGTGGTGACGCCGACCGGCTCGGGGATGCTCTCAGGACGATTCTCAGCGACGGCGCGATGGCCGACAACATGGGCCGCCTTGCGCGAGCCGAGTATGAGGCCAAATACACGCTTGAGCGGAGCTTTGAAACACTGATGAAAACGTATCGCTTTGCGTTGGAACGCCGAGGTCGACCAATTCCCCAAGAACTACGCGCTTTCGAAGCCATGCGGGCGCCAGTATAAGGTGGAAACCTGCTCGTCGCCCATGCTTCTGGGCGGCCAATGTCGGGGGTTCGTTCGACTGACGCGAGAGGCCGGGTAAGTCATTGTGATAAAAAGAGGTTGCTGCCGGCACCACGCTCGGCGAAACAGGTAAGGATGAAAAAGGGATGAAACTAACCGTTGTTGGAAGCGGACATGTCGGACTGGTCGCCGGCCTTTGCTTTGCCGAGATCGGCCACGATGTGGTTTGCCTTGACAGCATCGAGGAAAAAGTCGCCGGCCTTGCCGAGGGACGCCTTCCCTTCTATGAGCCCGAGCTTCAAGACTTGCTTGATCGCGCCCGTGCTCGCGGTCGGATTCGGTTCACCACCGACCTTCCCGAAGCCGTAAGGCATGGCGAAGTGCTGTTTCTCGCCGTCGGCACGCCTCCGCTGCCGGGCGGCGAAGCCGATCTGTCGGCGGTGGAGCGGGTTTGCCGCGAAATCGCCGCGCACGCCGACGGCGATAAACTTGTCGTCGAAAAGAGCACCGTCCCGGTGGGGACCGGCGAACGCATCGGGCAAACTCTGGGGTTGTCGGCGCGGAGCGAAGCGCGCTTCGACGTTGCCTCGAATCCTGAATTTCTCAGCGAAGGCCGAGCCGTCGTCGACTTTCTCGTTCCCGACCGCATTGTGATCGGCGTGGAGAGCGCTCGCGCCGAACGATTGCTGCGCTCGATCTACGAGCCAATCGTCAACGCGAGTTTTGATTGGAACCTCGAAACTCCCCCGCCCGCCGGGCGTTCGGAGACTCCCTTACTGGTCACCAACCGCAACAGCGCCGAGTTAATCAAACACGCGTCCAATTCCTTCCTGGCCACGAAGATTTCCTACATCAATGCCGTCGCCGAGCTTTGCGAACGGATTGGCGCGGACATCGAAAAGGTCGCCGAAGGGATGGGTTATGACCGTCGCATCGGCAAGGATTTCCTGCGCGCGGGCATCGGCTTCGGCGGGTTCTGCTTTCCGAAAGACTTGCAGGCGTTCGTGCATATCGCCGAGCAGCAGGGCTGCGACTTCGGGCTGCTGGCTGAAGTCGAGAAAATCAACCTGCGGCAAGTCGACCAATTTGTCGAAAAATGCCGCGACCGGCTCTGGATTCTCAAGGACAAAACCATTGCCGCTTGGGGGCTTTCTTTCAAGGCGGATACCGATGATGTGCGCTACTCCCCGGCCGTCGGCGTCGTCGAGAGCCTGCTTGCCGAGGGTGCTCGCGTCCGGGCCTATGATCCGCAAGCGATGGACGAGGCCCGACCACTCTTGCCGAAAGTCGAGTTCCGGTCATCCGCGCTGGAAGCCGCCGACGGCGCCGACGCCGTATTGGTGCTCACCGATTGGCCGGAGTTCGCGCGGGTCGATTTGGCGGATCTGAGAAGTCGTCTCGCCCGGCCTTTGATTCTCGACGGCCGCAACCTGCTCGATCCCGAACAACTTCGTAGGGAAGGTTTCGAATACGAGGCCGTGGGCCGCGCATCCGCGACCCGTAGCGCCGAGAAGTCCGAACCCGCCGACCAAGAACCCGCCCTTTGCGGATCCTGAACGCCACCGGGTCCTCGCCTCCGTCGGCCCTTTCGGTGTGATCTCTCACTTTTCACGCGCCCTGCCCACGGGCGTCCCAACCTGTTATGCCGCGGGCGTCTGCTTTACCCTCCTGGATGCCGCGCGACTTGCCGCGCTTTGTCCGGGGATTACCCGGCTCGTTGATCATCGCGCTGCCCTGGGGGTGGATGGTCTTGCATTGGGGCGGCGTGCGACTCCTCGACCGCCTAGTTTCGTTCGCCGTCCTCGCGGCGGGCGTTCTACTCTATTGCTATATTTCGGGTCCGCGTGCCTGGGGTCCGCCGCCGGCCAAGCGAACTCTTTGGACACTCCTCGCGCTCCCGGGCTTGGCCGCTCTACAACTCGTCCCGCTGCCTCTGCCGTTGGTGGCGCTGCTTTCGCCCGTCCGCGCCGAAGCGGTTCGGGCCGTGAGCGGTGACTCGGACGGTTGGATACCGTTATCGATCGCTCCGGCCGAGACTCTCGACAGCTTCGTCGTGCTGCTCGCGGCGGTGCTGGTCGGACTGTTTGCGCGAAGCCTCACGGGTCGGCTGGGCCGCCGCGGTTGGCACGCCGCGCTTCCTATCGTCATTGTGGGAGCGATCGAGGGACTTCTCGGTCTGTTTCAGCAAGCGTCCCTCGCCTCGCCCACCGGCGCGCGCGGGACCTACATCAACCACAATCACTATGCCGGGCTGCTCGAGGTCGCGCTGCCTCTCGCCTTGGCCGCAACGGTGTTGCTGATTCGCCGGGCCGCCGGGAGCGGCGACTCGCGGGCGGCGGCCCGGCCCTGCGCGGCCCTGGTCGCGGCCGGGTTGATCCTGGGGGGGCTGGTCAGTTCGTTTTCCCGAGCCGGGTTCGCCGCGGCGCTGGCGGGTGCCTTGGTCTTTATGGTCTTGGCTCAGGGCACGGGAAACAGACGCCGAGTGCGCCTTGGCGTAGCCGGTACGGCCCTAACCGTCTGCGCTGGTGCTTTTCTGCTTTTGCCCGAAGGTTTTATCGGGCGCTACGCCGACATCTCGACAGCAGACGCGTTGCTGGGCGAGGGCCGCGTCGAATTATGGGATGAAACCGTCGAGTTAGCCGCGGCCTACCCGTGGCTGGGGAGCGGGTTGGGAACCTATCAATCGGCGTTTTGGGAATTCAAGCGCTCCTGGCCGCACGTCACCGACGACCATGCCCATAACGATTATTTGGAAACGGCGGCCGAGTTCGGCGTTCTCGGCCTGCTCGCCGCCCTGTGGTTGATCGGTCTCGTGCTGGCCCGGGCGGTCCGGCTGACCCAACGGGCGCGGAGCGAAGAGATTCGGCTACCCGCGGCGGCCTGTGCCGGGGCCTTCACGGCCCTGGCCCTTCACGGGCTGACTGATTTCAACCTGGCGATTCCCGCTAACGCTCTGCTTTTCGCGTGGATTGTTGGAATAGCCGACGGGCTCGACAGCGGCGCAAAGCATGCGCCGCCGCGAGCTTCGCGGGCAACCGAGTGACACCGCGGCACAGGCCGTCGTTGCGGGGGCGGCCAGGCCGCCGCGCGCGCGTTCATACCGTCGGCGAATACGCGCAAATCTCGTTCCAGGTGCGTTACGGCGGCCAACAGGTCGCCGGTATCCACCGGAACGAACATGACCGATTCGAGTTGACACCGTACCCGCAGGGCTAGGAGAAGACCGTAAAAGATCAGTCTTTGACGGTAGAGGAGCGAAACCAGTTCCCAATTGTGACTGCGGCGGGCCATCGAGCGGCAGGCCTTCTCGAGTGCCATGAAGTCACGGCGCACTTCCCGTAAGTACAGCGACAGGACGCGACGGCGCTCCAATCGCAACCGTCGCTTCATCGCCGGACGGAAACCGGGCTGATCCCGAAGGAACATCATGTCCCGAGAAGTAAACAGACGCGTCATGGGCCGGTAGAAATTCGCACTTCGGTTTATGCGGGGACCGACTTCGGAAGCCTCGATAGGTATCTGTTCACGGCGCAATACCCACAGCGAACGCGCCAAAGCCGCGGCTGCCAAGGTGAGAAGGAGGAGGGACGTTACGAAAATAGTCATGATCGAAGTACTTTCAGCAAGGAGTCATTCGCCGCGGCGAGTTGCCTCGCGGTCACCGCGGCTTGGGCCGATCCAGTCCCGGATAATGCAATGGAATCGTCGGCTTTGTGATCTTCCTCGCGCGTTACGGCAAAAGTTCCGATGGCTAACGCGCCGATCGAGAGTGTCGGACCCAGAAGGTTTTTCCAAATCCCGCAAGCAGCCCCAAGATGGTTGTGAAAGACGAGCAGGACGGCTTTGGAGAGAAACAAGAATCCGAAAACAGAGAAGATGACGAGCACATTTCTTGAGATGCGCAAGCGACAGTAAACCCCAACGAATACGAACAACAAACAAGCCGCGGTCAAAGCGAGGTAGGCGCTTTTCTGCTGTTGGAACCAGAATGCCTGCCAGGGGTCCGCATAGGCCGAACCGGTGGCATCCACGAAAATCATTCCGATGACAATCACCCCGGCCGCGATCAAGGCCGCGTTCGCCCCAAGTTTGGCGAGCTTTTGCAGCCCCTTATACCCTCGCAGCATGTGATCGTACGCTTCAGCGATAACACAAGATTTCAACGTCCACAGCACCGGCTGCGTAACCACCCAGAACCAACCATAAACGATCGACATCCTTCCCAGGGTCGCGTAGGCCGCGCCCGCCCCTAATGTCAGTACCGCCGAAGCTCCTAGGCAGACACTCAGATACGGATAGACTCGAACCAAATCAAGGCGCCATAGCCGAATCAGCCACACGGCCTCGACGATTCCGAGCGCTATCCAGATGCTGATAGAAACCGTCATGAAACGACGAGCAAACCACCGCGTTTGAGCGGAGACCAATAGGATGTTATCACAATCAATGACACGTAATTCATAATTGTTGGGGAATCCGTGCATTTTTTGGGCGGGCAGGGTCCGCGAAGCCCGAGGTGGCGCCAAACCGGGCCGGGAGCGGCCCCCTACTCGGCGAGTTCCGAGAATAAATTGCGCAACCCGGCTAAGAATTCCGGCCCCTTTGTTGAGCCGGTTTCCCACTCCAACTCGCCCCGCGGCGAGAAGGACGCCTGGGGCGCGGCCGCGACGAATTTCATCAGCCGCTCCGGGTTGACCTTCGAGTTGTCGCGAAAACGAACATTCAGCCTCGTTCCGCGGCGTTCGATCGATTCGACGCCGATTCGCCGTGCCGCGGTCTTAAGCAGTGCGTAGGCGGCCAGGTTCTCCACCGCCCGCGGAATCGGCCCGTAGCGGTCTTTCAATCCTTCGATCATCTCTTGTCGGTCCGGCTCGTCGCCAAGCTCGGCCAACCGTTTGTACGATTGCAGCCGTTGAGTTTCATCGCGGATATAGTCGGAGGGGATGTGCAGGTCGAGTTGCAGCTTGAGACTGGTCGGGGGAAAGCTGTCGACCTTGTCGCCTTGCAGCTCTCGCACCGTTTCATCCAACATGCGGCAATAGGTTTCAAAACCGACCGCGGCGATTTGCCCGTGTTGTTGGGCTCCCAGCAGATTTCCCGCGCCACGCAATTCAAGATCGAGCGCGGCGATCTTAAACCCCGCCCCCAATTCGCTGAACTCCTTCAGCGCCGCCAAGCGCTTACGCGCCGCCTCGCTCAACTCCCGGTCTTCCGGAATCAACAAGAACGCGTAGGCCCGGCGATTCGAGCGCCCCACTCTTCCCCGTAGTTGATACAGCTCCGCCAACCCGTAACGATCGGCGTGGTTGATGATGATCGTATTGGCGAGCGGGATATCGAGCCCGTTTTCCACAATGGTCGTGGTCAACAAGACGTCGTACTCGTGGTGGATGAACTTCAGCATCACCCGCTCGAGCTCTTTCTCGGCCATTTGACCGTGGGCGACGCCTATGCGGGCGTTAGGAACCAATTCTTGAAGCTGTGAGGCCACCGCCCAAATCGACTCCACCCGGTTGTGGATGAAATAGACCTGCCCGTCGCGATCGATTTCGCGGCGAATGGCCGTTTCGACGATTTGGTCGGAATAGGGTGCAACGACGGTGTGAATCGCCAGCCGGTCTTTCGGCGGCGTTTGAATGATCGAAAGATCGCGCAACCCGGCGAACGACATGTGGAGAGTCCGCGGGATGGGCGTCGCCGACAGCGTCAGCACGTCGACATTTTTCTTGATCTGCTTGAGTCGTTCTTTGTGGCGCACGCCGAAGCGCTGCTCTTCGTCGACGATCAGCAAACCGAGGTCGCTATAGACAACGTCTTTCGAAAGCAATCGATGCGTCCCGATGACGACATCGACTTTGGCGCCGGCGAGGCGTTCGAGGATCAGTTTTTGCTCGGCGGCGTTCCGAAAGCGCGTGAGCATTTCGATCTCCACCGGGAACGCCGCGAAACGGCTCTTGAACGTCTCGAAATGCTGGAAGGCAAGCACCGTGGTCGGCGTCAGCACGGCTACTTGTTTGCCGTCGCCCAGCGCCTTGAAAGCGGCGCGCATCGCCACTTCCGTCTTTCCGAAACCGACATCGCCGCAGACCAGCCGATCCATCGGCTGCGAGGACTCCATGTCGCGCTTGATTTCCTTGACGGCTTGAATCTGATCGGGGGTCTCGGTGAACGCGAAGGCGTCCTCGAATTCGCGCTGCCAATTACTGTCGGCCGAGAAGGAGTGCCCTTCGGCAAGCTTACGCCCCGCGTAGAGCTTCAGCAGCTCGTCGGACATATCGAGCAGCCGGGCCTTCACGCGCGACGTCGTGCGCTTCCAAGTTTGGCCGCCCATGCGGTCGAGCGTTGGAGCCGAGCCGCCGGCGCCGTGGTACTTCTGCACCAGGTCCAGCCTTGAGAGCGGCAGATAGAGCCGCGCGCGGTCGGCGTATTCGAGCAGCATGAACTCATCGGTGCGACCGCCTTGCTCGATCTCGCGAGTTCCCAGATAACGGGCGATGCCGTGTTCGCTGTGAACCACGAAATCGCCCTCGCCGAGATCTTGCAGGTCCGATAGGAAAATCGAAACCGCGGACTTTCTCTTGCGTGGACGCGCCACCAATTCCGAGGAACCGAACAAGTCCTCGGTTCCGTAGAGAACCGTCTTGGCGTCCGGAAATACGGCCCCCCGGCGGATTGGCGCCTGGACAAGAATCGTGCCCGCGACGGGGCCGGCGAAGTAGGCCTTTTCTTGAAGAAACGGCGTGGCGGCTTTGGTCGGGTCTTGTAATCCGAGCTGAAAGTTAATCTCGTATTCGCCCAGCATGTCGGCCCAACGCTCGACGTCGCCCAGCGAAGCCCCCGTGATCAAGGTGCGCGAACCCTCCCGGACCTTCGCCTGCATTTCCCGCATTGCGTGCGCGATATTGCCTTGAAATCGCGGCGGCGGTCGGGTCGGGATGTGCAGCGTCCCAGGACCCTCAATCGCGACTTCGTTCATTTCGAGTTGTCGCACTCCCCGCCCTTCGCTCGGCAGGACTTCCTCGATTCCGTGGTAGTACGCCTTGGGCGGGGCGACACCGTCCGGCGCTCGCTCGTAGGCGGATGCCAAACGCTCCCGGAGTTTTTCGGCCTCGGCATTGAGCGAGGCCCTTTCATTCCAGACCACGATGGGGTTTTCGAGCAGGTCCCAAAGAAAGCGATCGGTCTCGCGGGCCGGGTTGGAATGAAACTCCCAACCGGGCGGAGGGATGTAGGGAACGTCGCTTGCATCCGCGTCATCCGGTCCGTCGCCCGCCGGCTCGTCATCTGGAATGGGGTATTCGGTCAGCGGCAAAAGAGTGACCTGCTCCAGCCGCTGCACCGATTTCTGCGTTGCCGGCTCGAACTGGCGAATCGATTCGAGTTGATCGCCGAACATTTCCAAACGCGCCGGATAAGGGTCTTCGGGGGAGTATACGTCGACAATGCCGCCGCGAACCGAGAACTGCCCGACCATGTCGACCGGCTCGTGGCGGCTGTAGCCGGCTCGCAGTAAGCTTTCCTCGAGGTCTTCGAGAAAAAACTCGTCTCCAACTTCCAGTTTCCACCCGAGGTTGCGATAAAATTCCGGCGGGCGGACCTTCTGTAGAACCGCCGCTATCGTAGTCACCACCACCGAGGCCCCGCCGTCCGCCATGCGCCACAGCCCGACGGCGCGTTTTTCCGAAATCTCCGGGTGAGGCGAGAGGCCCTCGTAAGGCGTCACGTCCTGGGAATGCAAGGCGAAGGGCTCGCAGGCGGCGGAGACCTCGAGGAGGTCGAAAAACGCCCCGGCCGTTTCGACGAATCGATCAGCCTCGATATTGCTGTTGACGACAACGACGACGGGCGCGGCGGTACGCTCGGCGAGCAGCACCCCATAGAGAGCCTTCGCCGTCGAGTTCAAACCCGTCAGGCGAATCGTCTCACCCGGACCGCCGCGGCAGGCGGCCAACGCGGTTTCGAAAGAGGGGTGCTTGGCAAGCCCGCTCAGCAGTTCTCGCAGACCCGGCAGAATCACGATGCGCGCTCGATGATCGTCCTGACAATGTCGGTCGTCGAATAGCCTTCCTCGAAGGGAAGCGGAAAGACCTTCCCCCCGGCCTCTTCGACAATTTCACGCCCTACGATAAGGTGACTCCAATCGGCCCCCTTGACGAGAACGTCGGGAAGTAGGCGCTCGAGCAAACGACAAGGAGTATCTTCGTCGAAGACCGTGACGGCATCCACGGCTTCCAGCGCGGCGAGCACCTCGGCGCGCTGCTGTTGGGGTTGGATCGGACGTCCCGGTCCCTTAATGGCGGTGACGCTGCGGTCGCTGTTGATCGCGACCAGCAGGACATCGCCGTACTCGCGCGCCCGCTCAAGCAAGCGCACATGTCCGGGGTGAAGCAGGTCGAAACAGCCGTTGGTGAAGACAACGGTCCTGCCCTCTTCGCGCCGGCGCTTCCGCAGCGCTTCGCACTCTTCGATCGAAAGAAAGGCTCCCATGCGAGGAGCTTTCATTCTATTGAATCGGGCCGCCGGTTGATTCAGGCGGGCCGGCTGGGAAAGGCTGTGACGGGCGGGAAGGGAGGCCTGCTCCGCCGTGGAACGCAGCTCGGTGCCGGCTAAAACTCCATGGTCTCTATCGTTTCGTTCAGCTGCTTGCGCAGCTCGTCGGTTTCTACCCGCATCGCCGCTCGCCGATCGCGCAGCGTGACCAGCTGTCCTTCCTGGCGCGAAAGCTTATCGGCGTATTCCATCACGCGTTGCTGCTGCCCGGCGACTGAACGCAATGTCGAAATATTGCTGCGCAGTCGGCTCTGGTCTTGCACCATCTCGTTGATTTGCTGATCGAGCCGCTGGAGCTCCCTGTCGTTGTCGGCGATTTGGCGTTTCAAATCACCGATCCGCCCGAGCTTTTCGCGGCCGGCTTCGTCGAGGGTCTTGTTCGAAACGTACGAGAAGATCCGGTCGGGAGTGAGATTGGTCACCGCGACTTGTTCGGAATAGACACGCTCTTCGGTGATGGGAAACTTCTTCGTTTCCCCGGCATCGAGGGCAACCTCGAAACGATAGGAGTCGGCGGTCTTCTCGGCCGGCTTCATGTCCACCAGCTTGTATTGCCCGCGGACGGGGTGTTCAATGATGATGGTTTTGGCTTCCGCGTCGACGTTGTGAATTGTGAAGGTTTTGGTTTCGAGTCGTGCCCGCCGCAGCGTGAGGATGCCGCGCCGGAAATGAAACTCGCTGAGTAGCTTGCTCGAGCTTTCAAAGGCGGGAGTGATGCGCGTGCCCAAATCGACGGCGTAGCTGATGAGTCGTTTGTCCCCTGTCTTGACCGTTTCCATCAAGGCCTCGCCGGCATAGGAACCCGCATCGTAGACCGTGATCGCTCCGCCATCCATTGTGCTGCCGGTCTCGTTGGTCAGCTCGATGGCGTTGAGCGGGTGCTGCGAGGTATTGCCGTTGTCGAAGATCAGGAGTCGGCGCGCCTTGATTTCCTCGCGCAAGAAAGGCAGCATCGCTGATTCGCCCTTGCGGATGGTCACCGGCTTATCGATTCTGTATTCGAAAAGTTCACCCAGTTCCGCGCCCACGGCGGCCGCGGCGACGGTTGACGCCATCGAGGAGCGTCCCGGGGCGCGCATGGATTCTTGGCCCACCATCGCCATGGCTGGGGCCTCGGAAACCTCTTGGCGAAAGGCTCGGCTGCCCATTTCGAGCGACGCCGTTTCGGACGCGACGTCTTTGTTGGCCGCGAATCTTCGTTTTGCCTGATTGCGACGGGCTTGCGCGACTTCGTTCTCTTTGTTGTCTCGCAAGCTGCCCACGGCCCCGCCGTGAACGACCGGCCGCCAGGCGCGGTCTTGGGCGAGTTGCACCACCGGACGGCTCACGTAACGCGGCTCATAGAGGCGGCTGATGAATGACACCGGCAGCCCCGAGACGAGTGACATATCGACGTTCGTCCAGTCCTCGCCCGACGTGTTGTCAACGATCGCCCAGCCCTCGAGCAGCGGCGTTCCGTCCGGACCGAAGACGAGGCGGTAGCTGCTTTTCCAGATCGGCGTTGGAACGACGTAATTCACGGCCACCTCGCTCGCTCCGCCGCCCAATTCAATCGTCACGCTGCGTTTATCGAGACTTCGGGAGCGGGCGAGGACTCGCAGATAGTCCTGAAACTGTTGTTGCATCTTGGGATCGACAAACTTGAGGCCGGCGGCCGCGGCGGGGTCCACGGTTTGGAACTCGCCGTTTTCCATGAACAGCATCACCTCGAGGCGTTCGGCCTGGCGATCGGTGGCGGGGGTTCGGCGGGCGCTGATGATCGTGCCGTTGACCCGACCGCGCGACAGACGCAGCTCGATTTGCGCCCCCTTGAACTGATCAAGGATGTCGGCCAACGTTACTTTGGGGCCGATGCGGAAAGGGAACAGCTCCAGGCGTTTGGCAAGCGGATCGCTCGAGTCATAGCGCACCGCCGAGACGCCGGTGCCGCCGCGTTGTTCCACGGTTAGCGACTTGAGGACGTCGTCCATCTCGGTGGCTTTGAATTGGAGTTGCGCGTTGTCGCCGGCGGGAACGGTGCCGTTGCGTTGAAAGAAGCCGATGCCGTGTTTGTAGAGCACTACTTTGCTGACCGTTAGGTCGGCGGCGGCCAAGGACCCCGCGATGAGCGACACGATGAACGAGACGAAAACAAAAGCTGCCAGGCTGCGAATCCGCATGGATATCCTCCTGTTAGTAGATACGTCCGAACCGAGGCGAACGTGCAGGCGGATTTACCTTACTACCGGAACGCGAGACCCTTTTCGAGACAACGCCGGCCTGCGCTACAGTCTAAAGACATGGTGTTTCGATTGATTTTTCTGCTGACCGCGGCGGCGGCACTCTTCGCGCAGTCCGCCGAAAAGAAGCCTTTTGATGTCTGGGCGCTGCAGCGTTTAGTGCGGTTGTCGGACGCGCGGCTCTCTGCCGACGGCTCGACGGCGGCCTTCGTCGGTGCACGCGTTTCCTTGGCCGCCAACGAGATCGAGAAGCACATCTACACGATTCCACTCACCGGCGGCGACGCGGCCCGCATCACGTTCCAAGGCAAATCGAATACCCGGCCGCGCTGGTCCCCGGATTCGAGCCGAATCGCTTTTGTCTCCGACCGCGGCGGGACTTCTCAAATTTGGCTGATGGACCCTGACGGTGAGAATGCTCGGCAAATCACCGACGCTCCCGGTGAAGCCGACGGCGTACGGTTTTCTTCCGATGGCCGACAGGTGATCTTCACCAGCCGTGTCTATCCCGACTGCGGAGCGGACAACGCTTGCAATCAAGAGCGTTTACGACAGCAGGACGACGACCCGGTCAAGGCCAAGGTCTACGACGGTCTGCTCTATCGGCATTGGGATGAATGGGCCGACGGGCGGCGACGACGTCTTTTCGTTCTCCAAATTGACGGAGGCCGAGAGGACGAAACCGGCCCGGAAGGGAATGAGCCGCGTGCCTTAACGCCGGCGAAATTCGACGTCCCACCCTTTTCTCTCGGGGGACCCGACGGCTACGACGTCTCGCCGGACGGGTTCGAGATCTGTTTCACGATGAACGCCGAGGACTCGCCGGCAACCAGCACCAACAGTGATCTCTATGTTGTCCCGCTCGAGGGCGGGGAAGCCGTAGCCATTACATCGAACCTCGCCGCCGACACCTCTCCGGTCTATTCGCCCGATGGCAATTACATCGCTTACCGGGCGCAACAGCGGGCCGGATTCGAGAGCGACCGTTTTCGACTCATGGTTTTCAACCGCGGTACCGGCGAGGTGACGAGCCTCACCGAAACGCTCGACCGCTCGGTGACCGGCATCACCTGGTCTCCCGACTCGGCGCGGCTTTTCTTCACGGCGGAGGACCGCGGGCGCGAGCCGATCTACACTGTGCCGGTCGACGGAGGCGGTATTCGGGTGGCGGTTTTCGGCGACGCTCATCACTCGGATGTCCAACTGGTCCCCGACGGAGAGTCGATCGTGTACGCGGGCCACAGCGGCTCGCATCCGGTCGAGATTTTTCGGGGCTATTCATCGGGGGGGGCGCCCGAGCAATTGACGCATCTCAATCAAGCCGTCCTCGATGAGTACGAAGTCACCGAGCTTGAGGAAGTGACCTACGAAAGCGCCGACGGAGCCTCGATTTCCGGGTTCGAGGTCAAGCCGCCCGGTTTCAGTTTCGAAAAGGAATATCCGTTGCTGGTGTTGATCCACGGCGGGCCGCAAGGCGCCTGGGGCGAGAACTGGAGCTATCGCTGGAACGCACAAGTGTTCGCCGGGGCCGGGTACGTCGTCTTCATGCCGAACCCGCGCGGCTCCACCGGTTACGGCCAGGCGTTCACCGACGCGATTTCCGGCGAGTGGGGCGGCATGGTGTACGAGGATATTCTCTCGGGTGTCGATTATCTGCTGCGGCGGCCCTACATTGACTCCAACAAGGTCGTCGCCGCCGGCGGGTCCTACGGCGGCTACATGGTCAACTGGATCCTCGGCCACACCGACCGCTTCCAAGCCGTCGTTTCGCACGCGGGCATATACGACCTGACTAGTTTTTTCGGCGCGACCGAAGAGCTTTGGTTTCCGTTGTGGGAGTTTCGCGGCCCGCCCTGGGAAAACCAAGAGATGTACGGGAAGTGGTCGCCCGCGACGTTCGTGAAGTATTTCAATACGCCGACATTGGTGATTCACGGCCAACAGGACTACCGAGTCCCCGTGGAACAGGGGATGCAGCTTTTCACGGCGTTGCAGTCGAAAGAAGTGCCCTCGCGGTTTATTTACTATCCCGACGAAGGCCACTGGATTTTGAAGCCGCGCAACAGCGTGCATTGGTATCAGAACGTTATCGATTGGTTGGGGCAGTGGATCGAACACCCGCAACGGCGGCGCCGGCGCAAAGAGTTTCGACCGACAATTCCCTCGCGCGACGAGACGGCGGAAACACCAACACAGCCCTGAGCGTCCTCCCGCCGCGCCTCTTGACGCTCCTGAGGCTCGCCATCGGGAACCCGACTCGGCTTGCGCAAACATGCCTCGTTGTCGAGGGGATTTCATACGAGGAGACGACACAATGATTGTGCGGAACACGGCCGCTCGGGCGGTATTTCACCCGGAAAAGATGGGCAAGGCCGACTTGGCCTCGACCGAGCATGTTTTCGCCGGACTCAACGCATTCGAGCCCGGACAGCAACATAAGTTACATACTCATGCCGGCCAAGACAAGCTCTATTTCGTCATCGAAGGGGAAGGCGATGTGACGGTCGGAGGGGAGACCGCTCGCATCCAAGAAGGAGATTTGGTCGCGGCCCGCGCCGGCGAAGAACACGCTCTAGCGAATCCCGGCCCCGGGCGGCTCATCGTGATGGTCGTGATGGCGCCGCCGCCCCGAGAAAATGGGTAGTGAACCGCGAGGCTTCGCGGCGCTTTCGGGAACGGATGCGAGGCGCGGAATGTCCGCTGCGCGCTCAGGACGGAATAGAGTAAGTTTAAGTGCTGGAACTTGGCTGTGGTAATCTTCCTTGTAGTGCGCACGATGGCCCCCGATGGGCGGGATTGAGAGGCGTGCTCCGGGGAATGTCGGAATCCCGGTTTTCGAAAAACCGACCTGGTAACCCATGAGTGGCTTTTGGTATATCGTTGTGCCGGCCGTGCTTTTCGGCATCGTAATTTACGGCTACAACAGCGGTGGGTTCCTGGCGGAGAGGATCCAAGGCATCATCGATCCGCTGGTGAAATTCGTCGGCGGAATCTTGAATTTCCTTTTCGGTATCTGAGCTGAGATACCCCCGCGGTCGATTTCCCGCACGACGTGTTGGTTTCCCGGCGACAAAGGGAACCCGCAATTCCCATTCCGCTACGAGAAATGCGGGCGGCCCCGGCCCTGCCGCAAGCCCCTCGAAAGTTGGTGGGCCCTGCAGGATTCGAACCTGCGACCTACGGATTATGAGATCGGCCGTCCCACGTCCATGGTTTTGTCCGGTGTCTATATTTCAACCACTTAGAGCCGTCGTCGTCTCGATTCGTCCACCGAAACACCCGGAAATCTATCGGCGTGGCTACCTGCGTGGCTACCTTTTTCGCTGAACCATTCTTCGGCGTTTCTGTTTTGTTTCGCTGCTACACTCGCAGTAGGTGAACCGACTCGCCGCCGCCATCCTCGCCTACGCCGCTAACGACCTGTTGAGCGGCCGCGACACCGTAGAGATACTCGCCTGGCTCGACGGAGCGCCCGCGCTGCTCCCCTTCGCGGTGTGCTGCCAGTTGGCCGGCATAGAAGCGGGTAGGACGCGCCTACGGCTCCGACAGGCGGCCGAGGACCCGGAAGGCCACAGGGACGCGCTCAGGGTGCTGTGTCGGCGGATGTGGGCGGCGTAAGCACCGCGTTGCCGCGGCAGTGGACATTGCCGCGAGGACGAAATGCGCCGCCTCCAACAGCGATTGAACCGTATCGCGTGAAGTAGGCTCTAACCGTACTTCTGCACCGCCGCATCGATTGCCGGACCAGCCTTCGCGAGATCCTCCGGGATCATCGCTGGGGTTGTTTCGATTTCTGCGTTCAACGCCAGAAACCAGGGCTCGGCCAGGGCGGGTAGCTGCGAGGGGTCGTCCATATTCACAATGAGCAGGCCGGTGCGCTTATTCCGAAGTGGAAGATGGTTGGGCCGACCATCGGAGGCTCAATTCTGCCGCTTCGCACATAGCTGTTGATAACAATCGATGTCACCAACAATCCGTTGAGGGCCCAGCTAGGCCCCTGATCCGGCTCGGTTTCGGTCCGCTCGCGGCCCGCGCCCGAGAGGCTCGGCCCCTCGATTGTCGAATGGGAAATTATTTATCGACAGCTATTCTGAGCCTGGAGCTTAGTTCGTGCAACCAGGAACCCCTACAGCCCCATCCTCGCCGCCGCGTCCTCCCGAAACAAGCTCCCGTCCCGGATATATCGCCTCACCATCGCGGTTGACCGATGCCCGGGCTGGTTCATGATGGCCCGCTCCGACGCCCCGCCGATCGCCGCGGCCGCGGCCAGTCCGGACCTCAGGCTGTGTCTGGCGAACTCCACAGGGTCTTTCCCGGCTGCCTCCGCCGCCCTTTTCACAAGATCGGCCGGAACACAGGGCCCGATTCGGTCCCGGAATCTCCAGCCAGGCCCTTAGAGAGCGCACAGGGCACGTCTCCGGGCTTGAGCCGTAAAGTTGGTGCCCGGGGTGGGAGTCGAACCCACACGGTGCATAGCACCAAAGGATTTTAAGTCCTTTGCGTCTACCAATTTCGCCACCCGGGCAGCTTGGGAATCAACAATCTCTTTAGGTCTGGAAGACCGGTCGATGAGCGTTCAAAGGCGCCGAGTCAAAACCCTCGCTCGTCACGTTCATCATCCCACAACCCCCACCTTTTCCCCGCGGCGGTCGGTCTTGACCTCCAACGTTCGGCAAGGGCGTGCTCGGTCTTCGTCAGAGCCCCGGGAACCGGCCGGCGCCGGGCCGCTTACGCGCCAATTTTCAGAAACTGTACGCAGACCGGGGCGTCGACCTCAACCTCCCCGCCGGTCGGGTGTAGGATGCCGGTTTCTTGATCAATCTTGAACACCACGACGTTGTCGGTGTCCTGGTTGGCCGCCAGCAGGTATCGGCCGCTCGGGTCGATGCCGAAATTTCGTGGGCGCACGCCGCCGGTCTTGATGACCGCAATCCTTGTCAGACGCTCGCCTGTCGAGTCGATGGAAAACACGGCGATCGAATCGTGCCCGCGATTGGAAGCGTACACAAAACGACCGGAAGAGTGGACCGCGATCTCGGCCGTGGTGCTGTGACCCTCGAAGTCTTCCGGCAGCGTGGAAACGGACTCGATCGTCTCGAATTTGCCGCCGGCGTGCGACATCACCGTGATCGTCGACCCCATCTCGCCGAGCGAATAGCCGAATTTTCCTGATGGGTGAAAAGCGAAATGCCGCGGCCCCGAGCCCGGCGTCACGGAAACTTCGCTGAAGGGTGTGATCCCGCCGCTTTCCGGGTCCGCCGCAAAGGTCACTACTTTGTCGATCCCCAGATCGCTGACGATCACATGGCGGTTGTCGAAGCTGAAGTCAACGGAATGGGCGTGCGGCGATTCTTGGCGCTCGTGGACGCTCGAACCCTCGTGTTGCTGGAAGGCCGTCGGTTCGCTCAGCGCACCGTCCTCGCCAATGGAATAGGCGATCGTGCTGCCGCTTCTGTAGTTCGCCACCACCAGCATGCGCCCGGTCGCGTCGACCTCGAGGTCGCAGGGGAGAGCGCCGTTGGTAGGCTGCGTGTTGATCTTCGTCAGTTCGCCGTCGGCCCCGATCGAGAAACCGCTGACGGAACCCTCCTCCGATTCGGTCACGGCGTAGAGAAACCGCTTATTCGGGTGGAGAGCCAAAAACGAGGGGCTCTCGATTTCGGCCGCCGCGGTGGGTTCGGTCAAGGCGCCGGTCTCGGTATCCAAGCGGCTGTGATAGATTCCCCGGCTCGTCTCGTGCGTGTAGGTTCCAAAATAGACGTGGAGCCCGTGCTTGTCGGCGTCAACAGCGGAGTCTTCGACCGGCGATCCGCCGCACCCCATTGCCAAGGCTGCTACCAAGACGTTCAAGATTTTCTTAGAAAGGGTCATTGATTCTCTTCGATTCTCTTCCAATGTGGACCGCGCCGTTCATCGAGCAACCATGCTTGCCGAATGAGATCGACGCAAGCCGGCGCTTTGCATTGGGGCCCGGAAGCATTGTACCGCCGGCTCGCTTTTCCCGCTACTTGGCGGGGCGATTGACCGGAGAGGGTTGCAGGTCCAAGGCACGGCCGCCTGACGGCCCTTCCCGAGAAAAGGGGTGTACTCGCGTACCGCGACGGTCAGCCGGCCGAAAAGGCGGATTAATTAGGAAGCTCTTCCAAGCGCCGGTAAGTGACGTCGAGGAAACCGAAGCCGATGCGGTGATTCGTTCCTTCCACGCGCCGGCAATAGGCCACCCGAGCTCGTCCCTGCAAGTGCATGGAAAGACCCGGGCTGTGCAAGTCCCCTTCGATGGTCACGATCTCGTCGAGGTTGAGCGCGCAGGGAACGTCCATGCCCACTCCGCCTTCGCTGAAATCCCACAACGCGCCCTCAATCGGGGGGGGTTGGGATTCGGAGCGGGCAATAGTCAATGTTTGCGGTCCGTATTTTTGCGTTCGCGAATGTTTGCGCCGGTTAGCGGCCGCGACGGTCCCGGATTTCTTTTGCACTTGCATGAATTGTTCCTTTTCGTTTCATCGGGCCCACGCTTCCCAGGCGAAGGGACAACCAAAGCGATCCGAGCCATATTCACTGTGCCCGATATTGGGTGAAACCGACAATAGGTAGGACACTGTATTTTTGCGCTGGGAAAGCCGTTCCGCGTGCCGGCCACGCGGCCGCCGTTTCAGGGATTCAACCTCCGGGGCGCGGCGGACGCCGCTTGGATGCACCGGACTGCTCTCTCGATCCTCCCGGTAGTTATTTCTTTTCTGAAACTTATGGCCCCACGCGCGCGGCCTGCGTGTCGGAGCCCCCGGTACTAAGGCCATAAGCCGCGCCACGCTCGCAAAGAGAAGCAGGCGCCGGCCTGAAACTTCAATTAGGGCGGGTTGAGGAATGGGCAGGCCTGGAGACCTGCCCCACTGGGAACCGGCGCCGTTGGATGTCAATGGAGAAGGTCGAGAGACAGGCTGTGGGCGACTCACCATAAGTTACGGTCTGATTGGCGCACTCCACTAGGAGCGGCAAGAGTGCCGGTCGCCACCGGGGACGCGCCTGTTCGAAATTCAGTCGTCCTACCAGGTTTCTTGCCTGAATGAGCCGGCGCGGCCGGTAGCCGTTGAAGCGATAAACCGGGCAAGCGGCTCGGGGGGGTGAAAGTCCAATCCATTCGTAGCAGTTGTGAATCTCCCGGTAGCACGAAATTTGTGGTTTCGGGTCAGAGTTTCACTTCCACGATGGTCGCCCCTCCACCACCCTCGACCTGTTCGGCCTGGTAGTAGCGCGCCACCTGAGGATGGGCGGCGAACATGCGCCACAGCTCGCGACGCAGGATTTCCTTGCCAAACCCGTGGATCACGCGGACCCGCCCGATCTCGGCCAACACCGCGTCATCCAGGAACTTGTCAACCGCGTCGCGAGCCTCATCGGCACGGTTGCCGATGACGTTGATCTCCGACAGCGAAGCCGCATCGCGCTGCCGGCCTTGAAACGTCACCCCACCGGGAAGCGTGCCGTGGGAAGAACCCCCAACCGGTTGGTCGCCGCTTCCCGCGACGACCTTGAGGTCTTGCTCGCTGACTCGGACCTTCAGTTGTCCGGCTTCGACTTCCCATAGATCACCGGAAATCCTTGCCGTGACGCGCCCGCTGACGCCGAGATCGACAAGCCGCACGTGGGCGCCGATTTCGACGGCTCCGGGCTCGAGGGCGGCTTCGGTCTCGGCCAGCGCGCGGTCGAGAGCGGCGGTGACCGTTGCCCGCACGTCTTCCCGCAACTCCCGCTTCCGTTTGGTCGCGCGGCGTTCGGCCTCGCTAAGGGCTCGACGCTTAGCGCCACTCGCGGCCAGATCATCGAGGGCTCTTTGGTGCTCGGTTTCGAAGCGGGCGAGATGTTGGTCGACCTTTTTCTCCAGTTCGCGGATTTTGGCGTTCTCGCGAGTCTCCCATTCCCGCGCGAGCTTACTTTCGCGATCGCGCGGCAGCCGCTCGGCCTCGCGCAAGTCGCGCTTGGCGGCCTCGCTCTGCTCGACTTGCTCGTGCAAGTGGCGCAAGAAGCGAGCGGTTTGCCGCTGTTCGGGGTCGAGAGATTCTCGCGCCCGTTCGATGATCGATGCGGGGAGGCCGAACCTTGCCGCCATCGCCAATCCAGCCGATTGCCCGGGGATGCCGGGCGAAAAGCGGTAGTTGGGGCGGAGCGTTTCTTCGTCGAAACCGACCGATCCGTTCTCCACTCCCTCGCTCGTCGCGGCATAGGTCTTGAGAGCCGGCAGGTGCGTGGAGGCAATGGTGAAAGCTCCCCGAGCGCGGAAGTGGTCGACCACGGCGACGCCGAGCGCGCCGCCCTCTTCGGGGTCGGTGGCCGCGCCAAGCTCGTCGAGCAAGACCAACGAATCCGGCGTAGCGGCTTCGATCATCTCGCGGATCCGCCCGACGTGGGCGGAAAACGTGCTGAGGCTTTCCGCAATCGACTGCGAGTCGCCAATGTCGGCTTCGATGTTTTCAAACCACGGCAGCTCGGCTTCGAGCGCGGGGAGCGGCAGACCGGCCTGGCCCATCAAACACAACAGCCCGACCGTCTTGAGGACGATCGTCTTCCCGCCGGCGTTCGGACCGCTGATGACCACGATGCGGTTTTGGGCGTCCAGGTCGAGACGCAATGGAACGATCTCGCCGCCGCTTTCTCGAACCACGTCTTCCAGCAACGGATGCCTGGCGGCGCGTAACGAAAGACGCCGCTCCGTACTGTCGGCGAATGTGGGAATCGTACAACGAAAATCCCACCCAAAGCGGGCTTTCGTGAAAATGAGCTCGAGGTTGGCGAGGGTTCGGACGGCTAAGTGGATCGCTGCGGCTTCCTCTCGTAAGCGCTCCGTGATCCGTCGCAGAATGCGATGGATTTCACGTCTCTCGTCATCGAGCAGTTTCACCAGGCGGTTATTGAGTTCCAGCGTAGCCACCGGCTCGACAAAGACGGTTTGGCCGCTCGAACTCGCCGTGTGGATCACTCCTTCGACGCGCAATTTCCACTCCGCCTTGACGGGTACGACCAGGCGGCCGTTGCGGATGGTGACGTAGTCGTCCCGCAAGCTGCCTTGCTTTTCGAGCGTGCCGATGAACTTCTCTAGTGACTGCTGTACCAACGAACGGTGTCGACCGATCTTTCCACGAATGCGGGCCAGCTCCGGCGACGCGTCGTCGGCCGGTTCGCCATTGGGCAGAATCTTTCCCGCAAGCTGTTTGAGAAGGGGTCGAAATTCGCCCAGGTCCTCGGCCAAGCCGCCCAACCGCGGGTGGGTCGTTGTGACGGTCCGCAATCGAGCGCCCGTTTCCGAGCATCTCTCTAGGAGTTCGACCAGCGCTTGAATGTCCGAGCCCTCAAGCACGGCGCCCTCGACTTCCATGCGGGTCAGCGCATCGCACACGTCACGCGGGCCGTCGAAGCGCGGAAGCGGACGCTCGTCGCGATGCCCGACATGCGCCTCCGCTTCCCGCATCCAATCCATCGCCTCGCTCACCTCGGCGAGAGCTTCCCGCGCGCCCGCCGGCTCGCGAAATAGAGGATCGCCCGCGAACTTCTCGAAAGCATGCTTGCCCAGAGGGCTGACCGTGTAGCGGCCGACGATGTCGAGCAACCGCGATAATTCCAGAGCCTCGATCGTCTTCGAATTCATGGCATGCTCATCTGTCGCCGCCCGCCAAAAGGCGGTCTCGGAGCCGGAATGCTTTTTCGATCACCGCCGGGGTGCCGGGGGTCATCGAGAGGTCGTCGAGAGCGTCACGATCGATCCAACGTGCGTCGTCGGCGTCGTCGGCGGGCTTGAGCTCACCGCCCTCGAGACGGCAAAGAAACCCGACCAACACATAATGGTATTCGACGCGCCCTTGCGCGTCACGGACAATTCGGTCGACGACCTCAACACGCCCGACCACGCTCACCTCAAGCCCAGCCTCCTCGCGAACCTCGCGGCACGCCCCTGCCTCGAGAGTTTCGCCGACCCCGAGAGCACCCCCTGGAATCGACCACAGACCCTTTTGCGGCTCCCGTCCCCGTTGAACCAGTAAGACGCGGTCACCGTCGAGAACGACGGCCCCCACTCCGGCCCAAGGCCGTGACGGATAACGTCGAGACACTTACCTTCGATTCCAGCACACGACGCCGGAGAGAACAAGGGGATGACGGGAATGAAGGCGATGAAGCGCGATGAGGGAATGACCCGGCGGCGGCCGGAATCCTATCCCGCCTCCAAGCGCGCATACAGAAGCGGAGCGCAAGCGCCGGACCTAAAGAGGGACAGTTTCGTCTCGTCGCAATATGATAGGCGGCACGGCCCCTTTGTCAGCTCGAGAGCAGGAAATAGGCCCCAATGCTATAGAGTGCCGTGAGGGCGAAGACCAGGCCCATCAGGACCATCTTGATCGTCCGCATGTCTCCGCTCTTGCCGAGCGCGTCGCCAATACTCTCGCCGATCGCTTGCGCCAAGTCGGGCGAAGCCTCCTCGGCCGCGCCGCCGCGGTCTTTGACCTTCTGGAGTTGACGGCGAAGTTCCTTGATCTGATCGGTCGTCTGGCGGGCGGCATTGGACCACCGCGAGGTCTCTTGATCGAGCAGGGCTTTGAAATTGCCGCCGTCAGGGCGTCCGCCCCCACCTTCCGCCAGGCGTCCCTCGATGTCGTCGAGCCGAGAGGAGAGTTCAGGCGAGGCGCCTTCGCCGCTTCTGCCTTGTTCGAGCGCGGCAATGCGATCCGCGAGGTCATCGACACCCTCGGCCCCGGCGCCTTGGCCGCCCGAACTTTCGACCGCTTTCAGACGCGCGATCAACTCCTCCACGCGAGGATCGGCTGAGCTGCCGCCGGCCACTTCCATCGCCGTGAGTCGCGCCGTTAGCTCGGCAACTCTCACGCCGGCGCCTTCGCCGGCCTGCGAGCTCTTTTCCTCGAGCCCCTCGATGCGGCCCAGCAGATCGTCAACGCGCGGGTCGGGGCCGGAGCCGCCTTCTTCGCCGCCGCGGCTTTCGAGTGCCTCGATTCGCTTGTCGAGGTCACCGCTGTCCCCATTGTCGGTCGAGCCGGCGGTCTTGGTTTCAAGATCCGCCAGCCGCGTTAGGATGCCGTCGACACGGCCGTCGGCGTCGTTGTTGCGGACCGCCGCTTCGATTTCCCCGATCTTGCGTTCGAGTTCGCTGTTGTCGCCGCCACCCGGCTCGGCGGCCACTTGCGATTCCAGCGATTCCAGGCGTTCGGTTACTTCATCGAGGCCCGTTGTATCGGGCGCCGCCGCCGGTTGCTCCTCGACGGCCGAAAGGCGGGCCAAGACGTCGTCGAGACGATCGTCGGCGGCGGGCGGCTCGGCCAGCTTGCCCTCGACCGAACTCAGGCGTTCCTCTACGCCGTCGAGATCGTGTGATTTGGTAGGATGCTCCAAGCGGGCGGTAAGCTCGCCGAGGCGTTTCGTAATCTCGTCGACTCGTGGATCAGGCGCCGGGCGGGCCGCGTTGACCTCGACCGTCGAGAGCCGCGCCAGGAACTCCTCGAAGCGGGAGTCGGAAGGCAGCGCGCGCACGTCGCGCTCGATCTCGCTGAGCCGCTTGGCAAGCCCGTGGTCTTCCCTGGCGGCTTCGGAATCCGCCGCGACTTCAGCAACCCTGGTGCGAAGTTCGTCGAGCCGGGCCGTGATCTCGTCGAATCGAGCCTCGGCGGCGTCTTGCAGCTCCTTGTCGTCCAAGCCGGCAAAGCGTTCCAGCAATTCGTCGATGCGCCGATCCTCAATCGGTTCGCCGGATTTTTCTTCGAGAACGGCAAGGCGCTCCTCTAAACCACTTACCTCGTCGCTGGCAGCTTGGGATTCGACGTTCGCTTCGACAGCGCCGATACGCTCGAAGGCTTCATCCACCCTGGGATCGGTTACCGGCTCGGCCGTCTTCTCTTCGACCGCGGCCAGGCGTGAGGAGATCTGTTCGATTTGCGATTCGGCGAGCAACTGGTGCGCTTGCTCGATTTCGGAAACACGTTCGATCAATTCGCCGACGCGTTCGTCGTCGGTCGGCTCGTCCAGACGCTCTTCGATGGAAGTGAAACGCTCGTCCAGGCCGTCGATCTGGGAGCGTTCGGCGGATTGCGAGGATTTTTCCTCGACTTGAGACAGTCGGGTCAGCACGTCATCGACGCGCTCATCCGCACTTGGCTCGTCCAAACTCTGCTCGACCGAGGCCAGACGCTCGCCCAGACCTTCGAAGTCCGAGCTTTTCGCCGAATCCGAGGACTTTTCCTCGACCTCGGCCAGCCTGTTGACCAACTCGTCCACGCGGTCGTCGCGCGGGGCTTCGCCGGCCGCCTCCTCAAGGTCCGCGACCTTGGAAGCCAGATCGTCGACCCGCGAGTCGACGGCTGGTTCGTCAGCGAGCTTGGCGACTTCGTCGAGCCGTGACGTCAACTCTTCGATGCGATTGAGACTCCCCGACTTCTTCAAGGAGGTCTCGAGTGATGCGATCCGTAGAACCACGTCCTCGGTCCGGGGGTCGGCGTCCGTCGATTTCGCCTCGATCTCTTCCTGAAGCTGCTTTACCCGCGCATCGAGGTCGCCCAGCGCGGCGCCTCCATCGGCTCCGCCGTTTGATTCGAGGTTGCCGAGGCGGTTGATGATCTCGTTGATCAGCGGTTCGGGGGTGCCTTCGGCGAGTTTCTTTTCCAACGACGAAACGCGGAGCAGCAATGCATCGACGCGCGCGTCGTCGCCAAGTCCCGACAGTTGTCCTTCGACTAGGGTCAGCCGCTCGCCGACATCCGACGGCGGCTCATCGGGCGGGTCCATCCCGGCGAGCTTATCCTCGACCATGGATTGGAACTCCGTGTTCCGGTGACTTTGTTGCTCGAGATCGTCTCGTAGCGTTGAAATGGAATCTTCGTCCGCCATAACACCCTCCTCGAGGGCCAACATGCCTGCCGGAAACTCCTCTTCTTCAAATTGTTGCTCGTCGGGCTGCTCGGTCGCAACGGCATTTTGACTCTTAGCAGGTTTGTTCGACTTCATGGCTCTGTTCCCACGATCAACGGATGGTTCACCCGGATCGACTTCACTGGCTGACGGGGCAGAGACATCCTGGTCGGCGCACATACCCCTACGAGGATTCTCGACTCCGGGCCGACGGCCAACAATGGGGACCTTTGCCTAATTCCCAGGAGAAAGAGACTTAACGGGCCGGCGACCGGCCCTCCACCATGAATCTGAAAACAAATCTGTTGCGAAATGGTGGACAACTCATCCCTCCACGGCGCGGGCCGGGTGTTCAGACTCATGACATAGTTGACAGATTGTTCTCATGACATGGTTGACAGCTGAGAAGCTGGATCGATGTCATGGAACAAAGTAGACATGCAGGAAGAGCGGAAAGGAGGGATGGGGCGAGCCCCCTTCCCTCAAACTCCCATCCCCCGCCAGAAAGAAGTGTCAACCATGTCCTGAAACAGAACACCGGGGCCGTCGCTTTCCGCCTCCCGTTGGCGTTCTACCGTTCTCGGCGGATTAAAGTTGTTGAACTCGCCGAACCGCTTCCTCGTAGCGAGGAAACAATCGCTCCTCTCGTTTAAACTCCGCGGTGTGAACACAACGGCGTTGCGAGCGGTAGACGGTGGGGTACTTCAAGTGCAGCATCTCGTGGTAGAGGACGTATTCCATCAGGAAGAGCGGCACCTCTTCGCTGTCAAACACCCGGCTGATAATGATCGCGTTGTGGGCCGGATCGAAATATCCCAGGGTTTGGCGCGATGCTCCCCGGCTCCAACTCAGCGTCGGCCGCGCCAGCAGGCCGTGGAAGAATCGCGCGTTGAGTTCGTTGAAAAGCTCATCGAGGTTTCGACAACGGCCTTGGGGGGTTGAAACCGGCTTGCGTCCTCGCAGCCGCCGGATCCGCAGGGCTTGGCGGCGGACATCGGCACTGTTGACGTAGACGCGATAACGACGATCAAACCGCCGGGCGATCGGTTTCGCGTAGAGCTTGCCCAGCAGGATGTACCCCAGAGCTTCCAGGACGCTCGGCGGAGCGCCTTCAAGCAGGTCCGAGATCTTGACCGTGATCTCGTCCGTGTCGGTGTCGAGACGGATCTTGCTGTCGATATTAGCGTAGGGGTAGAAGCGAATCCGAATTTGCGGCATGTGCGCGCGCGGCCGCAACGCACGGTAGATCTTCGCGTAAACGTCTTGGAGTGATCGGGCGGCCTCGATGGGTGCGGGGCTGTTGAGCATATACCTTTGTTTCGATGAAATTGCCTTGCGCGCCGCCCAAGGCGTGGGTCGCAAGTCCACGCTCCCAGCTCACTGCGCCGCCGCCTATTTTCCCATATTTGTGTCACGCACTCCGGCGTCGTCTCCGCTTTCACGCCCCTCGTCGGCGAAGGGGTCTTGGCCGGCCCCGTATTCGACGCCGACCAAGAAGAGGCCCTCGGGTGCCGCGGTGGGGCCCGCCGCGGCGCGGTCTTTGTTGGCGAGCAAAGTCGGGATGTCGTCGGGAGTCAGACCGCCGCGGCCTACCACCAACAAGGTTCCGACGATATTGCGAACCATGTGATAGAGGAACCCACTCCCCCGCACGCGGTAAATCAGCCGATCCCCCGCGCGCCGAAGTTCGGAGGAATAGATCGTCCGAACCGTCGTCTGCTTCTCATCGCCCCCGGCCGCCGCCAGAGCCTGAAAGTCATGTTCCCCGACGAAGCGCTCGGCGGCGGCCTTCATCGCCGCCTCATCCAACGGGTAGGGCAGCGCGTAGACATAGCGGCGTTCAAACGGGGAGCAGATGTCGGCCCGGTGAATGCGGTATTCGTAGGTCTTCGCGGTCGCCGAATGGCGCGCGTGAAACTCGGCGGGAACCGGCCGCGCCGCCAATACGCGGATCGACGCCGGAAGCAGGTGATTCATCGCTTTCGGCAAATTTTCAAGAGGCAGCGGGTTCGCGAACTCGAACGAAGCAACCTGGGCCAAGGCGTGGACCCCGGCGTCGGTGCGCCCCGAGCCGTGGATGGCAACCGGCGTGCCTTCGAGTTCGCCGAGCACCGACTGCACCAGGCCCTGGATCGTGGTTTGGTCCGGCTGAATCTGCCAACCGTGGAAATCCGAGCCGTCGTAGGCAATTTGGATGGCGAGATGGCGCATGCGGCCGGTTCCGGCGAGACGGCGTGGCGAGAGCGAGCCCGCGTCGAATCGATTCGCTCTCGTTACACTCCGGCGGCGGTTCTCGACACCAGCGAGAGAAACTCTTCGCGAGTCTGTTGGTTCTCCCGAAAGGCGCCGACCATGGCGCTGGTCACGGCCGAGGAGTGCTGCTTTTCGACGCCCCGCATGATCATGCACAAGTGCCGCGCCTCGACGACGACGCCCACGCCGACCGGGTCGATGGCCTCTTGGATGGTCTCGGCGATTTGGTTGGTGAGCCGCTCTTGGATTTGCAGCCGCCGCGCGAACATGTCCACCAAGCGCGCGATCTTGCTGAGGCCGATGACCTTGTTGCGCGGCAGATAGGCAACGTGTACTTTCCCAAAGAAGGGCAACAAATGGTGTTCGCAAAGGCTGAACATCTCGATATCCTTGACGATCACCATTTCGTCGTAGGAGACCTCGAACAGTGCTTCGTTGAGGATCTTCCCCGCGTCCATTTCGTAACCCTTGGTCAGCTCGCGAAACGTGCGCGCCACGCGTTCCGGCGTGCGGCGCAACCCGTCGCGGTCCGTGTCTTCGCCGAGCTCGACGAGCATTTGCCGGACAAGTCCGGTCAGCTTGGCTTCCGTCGAGTTGGTTGCCGGAAATTCGTCGACCAGCTCGTGTGACGATGTGCGCGGAGAGGTATGACTCGCCATAATTTCAACACCGACGGCAAACGGAGACTCTATACAACGACTTCGAAGCTGTTGCGCGCTGTTTCCTCAACGCGGACCCGCTCTACCCGCGGGCCCTCCGCGCCGAATTCCCGACGCCACGCCCGCCCCAGCCGCGCGGCAATGAGTAACGCTAAATTCTCCGTGGTTGGCACCGTGTCGCGCAACTCCTCGACATCGCGGTTGAGATCGACGTGATCGATTTCCGAAAGCACGTGCCGCTCGACAACGTCGTCCAGCCGCGCCCGCGGGATCACCATGCCCGAACCCGGGTCGACCGGGCCGCTGACGCTCACCTCCAAGGTGTAATTGTGGCCGTGCCCGTGGGGGTTGTTGCACTTACCGAATAAGCGCAAATTTTCCTCCGCGCTCAGTTCGGCCGCGTGCAGCCGGTGCGAGGCGCTGAAGGGGTAGCGTTTGGTCAGTCGCGGCATGGAGTTTCGGGGCGTTATTCGCCTCCGGGTCCGAAATAGTCGACACACAGATCGGGCGTCTCCCAGAGACGCACCTGGTGCAGCTTGTGCCGCTCGCCGGCGACAGCCCCTTCGATGCGGGTCCATATATCGGCGGCGATGTTCTCCGGCGTCGGCACGACGCGGTCAAACGGCGGCACTTCCTTGTTAAGGAAGCGGTGATCGTACACCTCGACGACATGTTCGTTGATCAGGCCTTTGAGTACCTTCAGGTCCATGATCATGCCGTTGACCGGGTCGACCTCTCCGGCGACCGTGACTTCCAGCACGTAGTTGTGCCCATGGCCGGCCGGGCGCGCCGCCTTGCCGAAAAGCGCCTCGTTTTCCTCGTCCGAAAGGTCGGGAACGGCGCAATAATGGGATGCGGAAAACTCGGCCTTGCGCGTAATCGTCACCATTTGCCAAGGTTCCCGACGCTTGCTACAGTGGGATCGGAACCTCATTATGGCATGGGCAAAACGCGAGATTTGCATTGCCGCGACGGCCGTCGCGCTGATGAGCGTTTTGCTCTACCGCATCGTTCCCTATTTTGAAATTCACAACGTCGAGGTCGGCGACGAAGCCCCTGAATTCGAGTTGGCCGGTGGGGTGCGTCTGGCCGATTACCGCGGCAAGTTGGTGCTGCTCAACTTTTGGGCCACCTGGTGCCCGCCCTGCGTCGCCGAAGTCCCCTCGCTCAATCGTCTCTACGGGCGATTTCGAGAGGACGGGTTGGTTATCCTGGCGGTCAGCGTGGATGAGCAAGAGGACGTCTACCGGCGGTTTCTTGACCGCTACGGCGTGAAGTTTCCCACCGTCCGCGACCCCGAGCGCATTGTCAGCTCACGCTACGGGACCATGAAATACCCCGAAAGCTATCTCATCAACGGCCAGGGCCAGGTCATTCAGAAATACGTGGGCGCGGAAGATTGGGAGCGCCCCGAAATCGTGAATTACCTTCAGTCGCTGCTGTAGGGCGAATCCGGCGTCAACGAAATCCGCATCGATTACCGCTTGCGTGGACGCGGGTCCTGTTTAGTCGGCTCCACCTGCACAGCCCGAAGAGGCTCAGCGGTTTCCGCCTTCGTCTCGCGGTCGGAACCCGACAGCCCAATCGTCGCGTTCAGACCGATCAGAATCGCCGTCTGCACCATAACGACCACAGCTTCGATCAGCAGGCGTCTCCGCATAACAAGTTACTCCGCGGCTGCTTTGAGCTATTCAAACGTGAGGTCATGCAGCGCCCAGAACTGCCGAAAAGATCCGCCCGCGCCGTAGACCACGGTCTTTCCATCCGGGTGGATCCTAAGCGGCCAGGCACCGGCATTAGCAAGCTTATGCCGCAGCTCGGTCTCGATCGGAGTTGAGCCGTCCACCGGAACAATCCAAAGCGTCCACGGATCGTTGCCCTCTCCCGACGCACCCTCGAGCACCAGCAGCGCCTTGCCGTCGGGCGTCCAAACCGTCCAACGCCCAAAGCGCCGACCCTCTTCGGCGCTCGCCAAAACGCGTCCGTCGCCGCCTTCCGCGGGATGCACCCGGATCTCCTTACTTTCATCGATGGTGGCGATCCAGCGACCATCCGGAGACAGACTGAAACTGTATCCTCCGAACTTGCCCGGGACGGTCCGGACCGATCCGTCGGCCAAGCTATAGAAATGAAGCGACGGTCCCTCGGCCTGGTGGTTGCGGTGCAAGATACCCTTCCCGTCCGGTGTCCATACGGCGTGCCCCATGTCAGGCTGGTTAGCAACGATGAGCTTGGTCTCGCCGGTTGCCTCGTCCACGCCGTAAACGCCGTATCGGCCGTTGAGGTCACGGCCCCCGACGCGCAGACGTGCTCCGTCCCGCTGCCAACTAAGCCGCCAAGCCAGATCCAATCGGCGCGGCAGGTCTCGCTCTTCTCCGGTTGCGAGCGAGCGGATGACAATCACATGCCGGTTCCTGCCCCCGCGCTCGGAGACGTAAGCCAGCTTGCCGCCCTCGGGAGAGAAGATGCCTCTGCTGTTGCCGCCGACGAATCGTTCGATCAGGTTGACGGGCTGCCGCAAGAGCTTGCCGGTTTGCATGTCAATCTCGCAAGTTTCAGCCGACGGCGGGACACGTGCACCGCGTAGTGAAGCGTGCCTTCGGGAGTGATGCCCATTCCACTGCCGACGTCCAGGTTGGACATGACCAGCATCGGTTCACCCACGGCCGTCCCCTGGTCGACCTGCTGCGCCCACAGCCCGGGCTGTCCGCTCCGGTCGCTGTTGAAGAGAAGATGTGTGCCGGCCGCGCTCCAACTCACCACTTCGTCACGGGCGGCATGTTTCACGATCGCGGATTCGGATTGGCCGTCCACCGCCAACAGGTAGATGTCCTTTTGTGTGCCTTCGGTTGAATGAGTACGGCTGTAGGCCAGATACCGCCCGTCCGGGGAGACTCGCACAACGGAACCCGGCCATGGGACCCAATCAATGGAACGGATCTGCCGTACCGCGCCGTCCGCCAATGACACAGTGACAATCTGTTGGCTCCTATCAGCCCTGATAACTACGGCGGCAACGCGGTCACCGCCGGGGAACCAGCCCTGAACGGAGGCAAAATCGCCGTCCGTGGGGCTCCATAGAATCCGAGGCTCCGCGGAGTCGTCGCCCAAACTCAGCAGCCGGATCTCGCCGGTCTCACCGGACGGGCTGGGGTAGGCCCAAGTGTAAACAACCCGTTTGCCGTCGGGTGAGATCCTCGAATTCATAGCGAAGGTGGGACTGTCGTCCCCGCTCCCGCTGACCGCGTTTGCGGTGTGGGTGAGCCTCCGGCTCTCCCCTGTTTCGAGGTTCCTTATCGCCAGATTCCCTTCATCTCCCCAGTCGACGTAAGTCACGAGCTTCCCGTCCGAGGACACGGAACCCTGCGGGCTGACGGCCGCGGCCTCCGGCCAAAGCAATTCGTTGCGAAGCTCGTCTTGCGCGGCCTGTACGAAAGGAGAGGGAGGGTTGAGGACGGGGCCAAAGCGAATCGCGAGAAACACCGCAACGATGACCCCGGCGGCCGCAAGCCCGGAAAATATCGATCGGACCCGCCGAAACGGGGCGTCACGAGTTTGCTCTTCCGCTTTCGAGTCCGTATTGGTCGGGTACGATGCCCTCCAGGCCTCAATTTCACTGGGATACGCATAGACGCTCCCACCCAAGCCGCCATGGCGGCGCACGGGCAGTCCGAGCGAGGTCTCCCAGCGCTGGGCAGTCCGTACGTCTCGCCCCAGAAACCCGGAGATCTCTTTCCAACCCTGCAAAGGGGTTTCAGCGGTTGGTTCGCTCGCTTGATGATCTCGTTCCGGCATCCCATAGCCCTCCAGATTCGAAGCTTAAGCGAACCCCTCACCCTATTCAAGCGGCAAATCGCGACATCCGGTTTTCAATCCAACCCCGTCGTGCTTTGCCGCTCATATGCCGCGGCCATTGAAATGATTGAGCGGGGTTGTCTCATGGCACGTGACCCGTACACGAGTGCAAACGGATTGCCCCGCCATCAACATCAGGTCTATACTTGTGCCGTGATGACGGCAAAAAAATCGACCCTCTCCCAACCTACTCGTCGCAAATTCCTGGCATCATCTGCGGCCTTGGCTTTTCCCGCCATCGTCCCCAGCTCGGTGCTCGGCAAGGACGCGCCGAGCAACAAGATGACTATCGGGTTCATCGGCACCGGCAATAACGGAACGGGCTGGATCAAGCGGTTCCTCAAGGACGAGCGGGTTCGCATCGTCTCCGTCTGTGACGTCAACCGCGAAAGCTCGGGCTATTGGCTGGGGTCGGTGCGGGGTCGCGAGCCCGCTCGCCTGTTGGTCGACGAGCATTACGGCGGAACAGGCTGTGCCGCCTATGAAGACTTCCGCGACGTCCTGGCCTCGAAAGACCTCGACGCGGTTTACATCGGCACGCCCGACCACTGGCACGCCTACATCGCGATTGCGGCGGCGCGGGCCGGGAAACATATCTATTGCCAAAAGCCGCTGGCGCTTACCGTCGCCGAGGGCCGCCGCATCGTCACCGAGGTCGAGCGCGCGGGCATTGTTTGGCAAACCGGCAGCCAGCAACGCTCCTCGCCCGAATACCGCCGCGTCTGCGAACTCGTGCGAAACGGCCGTATCGGCAAGCTGCACACGGTCCGCTGCGTGCTGCCGGGCGGCACGCCCGACTACGGCAAAACCGCCCACCTCACCGAACCCGCGCCGGTTCCCGACGGCTTCAACTTCGACATGTGGCTCGGGCCCGCGCCCGAGGCCGCCTATGCAGCGGCCCGCGTCGGCGTCAATTTCCGGTGGAACTACGACTACTCCGGCGGGCAAGTTACCGACTGGGGCGCCCATGAATTCGACATCGCTCAATGGGCCATGGATATGGATCACAGCGGCCCGGTCGCGATCAAACGGCCCAAAGCCAAGTTCTCTGATCACCCCGTTTACGACACGGCGAGCGAATTTTCCTTTGAGTGTCGCTACCAGAGCGGCGTGCGCGTCATCGTCAACTATGAACCCATGCGGGGCCGGGAATTTCCGGAGTGTCAGGGAGTGACGTTCGGCGGAGACGATGGTTGGCTCGGGGTTACCCGAGGTTTCCACTGGGCCAGTTCACAAGAAATCTACAACTCCGAAATCGGTGAGAACGAAATCCGCCTCTACCACAGTGAAAACCACGTCACGAATTTCGTTGACTGCGTCTTCTCCGGAGAGAAAACCATTGTCTCGGCCGAGACCGGCCACCGTTCGGTGACTGTCGCTCACCTAGGCAATATCGCCTTGCGGACCGGGCGCGAGCTGCGCTGGGACCCCGCGAAGGAAGAGATCCTCGACGACCCCGGCGCCTCGGCCATGCTGAGCCGCGAGTACCGCAAGCCGTGGGTGCTCTAACAGCCGCTGAGGCGGCTCTGGATGCATCCCTGATTTCTCCGACGCCGCCCGAACCTTAGCCCTAGTACCATAGTCCTATTGAAAAACACATCTCTGGTGTTATTGACTTCGTTACCGAAGGGTGTACAGGTTGTTAAGGACGATAGTGTATATAGTGTATAAGGATTCAGACCGATGCTAACAAAACATGGGTCGCCCCCCACCTGGAAGCGTGCTCTCAAGATCCGGACTCACGCGGGTTTCGTCAACTTCGTTTTCGCTATCGGCGCAATGCTCCTTGCGCATCCATCGGCCGTTGCACAGGACATTGTGCCGTCGGACCAGCAGCCCGCCGTGAGCCCCGAGCCCGGCGCCAACGGCGGGAACCCCTTCAGCAACCGCTTCCTGATCACCTTTTCCCCCGGAACCGGCCATTCCCAAAGAGCGGAGATCGCGGCGCAAGCCGGCGCATTCGTGCGGCACAATTTCAACCTCGCCAACGCCGCCACAGTCATCGTTCCCAGTGAGGGTGCGCTGAACGCTTTGCGCAATAACCGCTCGGTCGCCACCGTCAGTCCCGAGGGCGTACTCTACCTGTTTGCAAGGAAACCGGACGCACCGACAAATCTGATGGCCGCTCTCAGCGTCTCGGACGTCAATCTGAGTTGGGAAGACAACGCTGGCGGCAACGCACAGGAAGGCGGCTTCGAAATTCAGCGCTGTACGGGTGTCGGCTGCGGCGATTTCGCGTGGCTTTCCACAACGCTGCAGGATGCGACAGACTACCTCGACGTAGCCCCGGGTGACGGCAACCACAGTTATCGTGTCCGTGCCACGAATAGCGGGAATGGTGCGTCATCGCAGTGGTCCAACATCGACACGGTCGAAGTGGGGGACCCGCCACCGGCGGCCCCGACGAACCTGTCCGCCCTCTTGAACGACCCTGATGTCGATCTGACGTGGGCGGACAACTCCAGCGGTCCCGGTCAGGAAGGCGGCTTCGAGATTGCGCGCTGCACTGGAGTCAACTGCGGCAATTTCGGTCAGATTTTCGTGACGGACCCGGACGTGACCGTCTACAACGACGCCGACCCGGGCGCGGGCAGCCACGGTTATCGCGTCCGCGCGACCAATGCCGCCGCCGGGCCGGCGTCTGATTGGTCCAACATCGAAGTGGTCGTCATCGGAAGCAGTCTGCCGCCCGCCGCGCCCACCGGCCTTGCCGCCGGCTCCACTTCCGATACTTCGGTAAGCGTCGGGTGGGTCGACAATGCGGACAACGAAGACAACTTCGAACTCGAGCGCTGCACCGGGGGCGGATGCGATTCGTTTAGCCCGATCGTCACTCTCGCCGCGGACACCGTGCTCTATTCGAATACCGGTCTGAGCGCTTCCACGGCCTACAGTTATCGCGTGAAAGCCACCAACGTCGACGGAAGCTCTATTTTCTCGAACGTCGGCGATGTGACGACCGCTCCCCCGCCCGGCCCCCCTCTGCCGCCTCCACCCAATGAACGCGGTACCAGGCAACAACCCGCCGACGGCGTCATTCGAGTCGGGATTCCGACGGCCACATCGAACGGCCTGGGGATCGCCGTTGCCGTTCTGGATACAGGAATTTACTTCGCCCACGAAGACCTCAATCCGGCGCCGGACGTGCCCGCGTTCCAAACGGCGCCCGGCGTCTACAACAACGGAACGTCCTATAACGGCTCTGTCGAGGGAGCGTCGGCGAACGACGTATGGGGGCACGGAACCCACGTCGCCGGGCGTATCGCCGCCCTGGACAACAACTACGGCGTTCTTGGCGTCGCTTCTCACGCGACCCTTTATGCCGTCAAGGTCGACGCAGCTGACAACGGCGCGATCGCCACCACCGACGTCATCAAGGGTCTGGAGTGGCTGGTCGCCAAGGCGCTCGCGATGGATCCTCCCATCCGGGTCGTCAATATGAGCCTCGGAGGCCCCTTCGAGGACCCTGTGATCGATCAGATGTTCCACGACCGCATCATCGATCTGTACAACGAGATATTGTCAAATGTTGTGGATGGGCGAGGTCAGGCGGCGTTTTCCTGAACCATCAATCCATCCTTAGAAAACCTTTCCCTCTAAGACATGAACAATCACTTCCGAACCGTTCAGGCGTCGCCAGTGGCGCTCGGCTTGGCGGGCCAGCATGAAGACCATCGTTAACGACGCTTCGCGGCTGCCACAACCCTTCGTTCGTCGCTGCCGCAAACGGACCGTCGCAAAGGTGGACTCGATCGGGTTCGTCGTCCGCAAGTGCCCCCAGTGCTCGGCCGGAAAGTCGTAGAAAGCCAGCAGCACTTGGCGGTCTTTTTCCAGGCACTCGACCGCTTTGGGAAACTTCTTCTCGTATAGGTTCTTGAAACGGTCCAGAGCGGCCTCCGCCGTCTGCCGACTCTCGGCAAGATAGATGTCGCGCAGCGCCTGCTTGGCTTTGCCCTGCATGCTCTGCGGCAGCTTATTGAGCACGTTGGCCGTCTTGTGGAGCCAGCAGCGTTGCTCACCGGTCGCCGGATAGACTTTCCGCAGTGCCGCCCAAAACCCCATCGCTCCGTCGCCCACCGCCAACTTCGGCGGCAGCTCGAGCCCCTGCCGTTTCAAGTCCTCCAGCAACTCCTGCCACGACAGTTCGCTTTCGCGAAAGCCGTCGTGCACCGCCAGCAGTTGCTTGCGACCGTCTTCGAGTGCTCCCATCACAACCAGCAAACACTGCCGTTCATCGTCCAGACGAACATTCGAGTAGATGCCATCGGCCCAAATGTAAACAAACCGCTGGCCGCTGAGGTCACGCTTTGACCAAGCCTCGTACTCGCGGCGCCAGACGTCTTTGAGACGCACCACCGTCGTCGCCGACAGGCCCGGAGCGTCGGGCCCCAGCAAGGCCTCCAGCGCTTCGCTGAAATCGCCCGTCGAGATCCCTTTCAGGTACAACCAGGGGATCAACTCCTCCACACTCTTCGTGCGCCGCAGATACGGCGGCAGGATCTGGGAAGTGAAACGAAAGCGCCGGCCCTGCTCATCGACTCGGCGATCGTCGACCCGCGGCGCCTGGATCTTCAGCTGCCCCACGCCGCTGACGATGGTGCGCTCGCGGGCGTGACCGTTGCGCACCACCAGCCGCCGGCCGTCCTGGTCGACTTCGTGCTGATGCGTTTCGATGTAGGCGGTCACTTCGGCTTCCACGGCCTTGACGAGCATCTGGCGCGCTCCTTGGCGCAGCACCTCATCCAAGGGCGAGCGTTCCTTTCCATCAATGACTTGGGGGTTGACTTGACTGCTGCTCTCAGCAGCTTCACACTGACTCATGGCGTATCCTCCTTGTTCCTTTCCAGAAAACGATTGAGTTGCTTCCTCAATCGTCAGGATACGCCGCCTCCCCTCAGAGGCTCATCCACAACTTATGGTTATAGCTCCTGTACAACCTAGGCATTGTCGTGGTGGTTTCCGCGGGAAATACCCCGTCGCTGGAAGTTTCGGATCTGATGCCGGCGGCCTGGCCCGAGACACTCCCCGTCGCGGCCACGGTGGCCTCCGACGGTCTGGGCGTTTGCCCCTCAGCTGCCGCTCCGGGTGACACTCAGGTGCTGGCGGACACCGCCGCCTCCTTCACAACCGACGGGCCAGGTGTCACCATTTCCGCGCCGGGGGCCGAGCGCTCGGATGCCATCGGTTTCTGCACCGGGCTCTTCTATGGAACGCTCTCCACGACATCTCCGTCAACCGACCCGCCCCAGCAGGACGAAATTAGCGGGATGTACCTGAGGAAGATCCCGGCGCCGCTGGGCTGGATGGAGGCCCGCGGAACCACCTTCGCGGCTCCGCTGGTGGCGGGTATTGCCGCCCGGATCCTCCAAGCGGATCCCACGCTCGACGTCGAGGGTGTTCGATCCATGATCGGAACCCCCGCGGACAGGGTTGGCCCGGGGCCGGACGCGGCGCCGCTCGATCACCCCTGGGACAACTCCTGGTTAGGCGTTGACTACAGCTTCGACGGAGTGCGCGAAGGCATCGCGCAGGCGCCGCAATAGACTCACCCTCATCAGCGCACCCACCAACGCTGATATATCTGTCTTGACAAGGGGCGCCGCCGAACCGCTTTCTCGCTGATTTGACAAACCCGGCATCGCCAGGTTTTCGGTCAGTAGACAACCGTCTCTCCGCCCACGGTCAAGGGCCGATTTGCTACAGTTTTTGGAAGCTTGCTCTTGCGAGCTTCTCAAGTTCCGCATCCATGTCCATAGTTTCTTTCCTCGAATGGCTCGAAAACACCCCCGGCAGCATCGGGATTCGCGAGTCGATCCTCCTCTACCCGTATGTCGAAACCACCCACGTTCTCACTCTCTGTCTATTCCTGGGGATGATTGCGCTCTGGGACCTGCGTTTGGTGGGATGGGCTTTCCCGCGTGTTCCCGTCTCCGAGATCGGCGATCGTCTGTTGCCTTGGGCTCTGGCGGGCTTTGTGATCATGGTGATCAGCGGCGGGTTGCTGTTTTATTCCGGTCCCGTTCGAGCGGCGGGGAACATCTTCTTCCAAGTCAAGATGGGCATGCTCGTGTTGGCCGGCGTGAACGCCCTGGTGTTTCACAAGACGATCTACCGCGGAGTGGCCGAGTGGGATTATGAAACGCCCACCCCGCGGCGGGCACGGGTGGCGGGGTTTTTCTCTCTCGTGCTGTGGGCGGGCGTCGTCGTGTGCGGAAGAATGCAAGCGTATAACTGGTTCGACTAGCGGATTGCCAAATGTCTTGGTTGCCTTTCTTCGAGTGGTGCGAAACGACGGCGCTGGGTCTGGCGATTCGTGATTCGCTGTGGTTGTTTCCCGTCATCGAGTCGGTCCATTTGCTGGCTCTCGGGCTGCTGGGCGGGGCAGTCCTGGTATTGGACTTGCGGATGTTGAATCTCGGGTTGCGGCGTCAGTCAACAATCCAAATCGCGCGCCAAGCCCAGCCCTGGCTGATTGGAAGTTTAACGACGATGCTGCTGACCGGCGTGCTGCTATTCGCCTCCGAGTCGATCAAGTGCTACTACAGCCCGCCGTTTTGGTACAAGATGAGCTTTCTCGCCACCGCGATCTTGTTCACTTTTACGGTTCGCCGCAAAGCCGCCGCGGCGGATGCGCTTCGCGTTGGACCGATTTGGGGTAAACTAGTCGCGCTTATTTCACTGGGCCTGTGGTTCGGAGTAGGATTCTCAGGCCGCTGGATCGCCTTCTACTAACCCAGCGTCACAACCCGAAACAGAGCCCAGAGCGCAAGCGACGGGCCAGTTGCAAGCGACCGACCAAGCGCAAGGCCAAGCGCCGAGAACACCATGGCATACAAGAACACTTTTTCCAGACGCCGCCTGCTGAAGAGCACGCTACAAGCCGGCACCGCCGTCGCGGTGCCCCACATCGTCCCCGGTTCGGCCCTGGGACTCGGCGGAGCAACCCCGCCCAGCGACCGCGTCTCGGTCGCCGGACTCGGCATCGGCAGCCGCGGGGCGCGCGATCTCGAGTCGTTTCTCGCTCAAAAAAGCGTCCAGTTCAGGGCTATTTGCGACGTCCGCAACGAGCGTCGCGAGGCCGTCAAATCAAGAGCCGATAAACACCACGGCAACAAAGACTGCGTGATGTATAGCGACATGAACGATCTGTGGGCCCGCGACGACATCGATGCCGTCTTGATCGCCACCGGCGACCGTTGGCACACCTTGCTTTCGATCATGACCGCGCGATCGGGCAAGGACGTCTATTGCGAAAAGCCCTGCTCGATGACCGTTCGCCAGAGCCGCGCGTTGGCCGACTCTTATCAGCGGCTGGGCCGCATCTATCAAGCCGGCACGCAACGGCGCAGCGGGTCCAATTTCCAATACATCATCGATCTCGCCAAGACCGGCAAGCTCGGCAAGCTGCATACCCTGCACGCCAACGTGGGTCCGGGCGACCGCTGGCCTCCCAAGACTTCCCACGACTGGTTGCCCGCCGAGCCCTTGCCGCCCAAGCAAGTCGTCGACTGGGACCGCTGGTTGGGACCCTGCCCCTGGCGGCCTTACAACTCGCTCTATGTGCAAGGCCGTTGGCGCGGTTACTTCGATTTCCACGGCGGCGGGATTCTCGAATGGGGTTCACACACGGTTGACCTATGTCAGTGGGTCGCCGACGCCGATGAAACGACGCCCATCGAATTCGATCCGCGCGGCGTCGATGTGGATACGCCGTATTCGATCTTGTGCCGCTATGCCAACGGGCTCAAGCTGGTCATGCGCGACAAGGGTTTCGACGGTTTGGGGCCCTGCGCGATTCGCCTGGAAGGCGCCGACGGCTGGGTGCAAACCGGTGACCGCGGAATCGTCCAGACGTCGGACAACCTGAGCGAGTATCGGCGGCGGTTCAGCGACTCAAGGCAGGCCACGACCTACCACGTGCGCAACTTCCTCGATTCGGTGAAATCACGGAAACAACCCCGCGCCAACGCATTGGCCGCGGCGCAGACACACATCGGCTGCCACGCCGCCTACATCGCTTTTCAGCTGGGAAGGAAGCTGAAATTCGATCCGTCCACCGATCGGTTTGTCGGTGACGACGAAGCCAACCGCATGTGCTCAAGAGCCATGCGGGAACCCTGGCGCCTGACGTAAGAAACCAAGCCGCCAACGTGAGTAATAGTGAAAAAGGTAACGATCCAATACAATGGAACCCCGCAAGGGCGGCGGACATGGGCCGCCCATCCACGGAGCAGAGAAATGTCCCGACGTCATCAGCTCGTATTCATCATTCCCCTGTTGATCGCACCGGCGCTCGCTCCGGCACAGGCACAACCTGATCCAGCCGCCGCCGCCCGCCGGCGCCAGGCAAGGGAAGCGCTTTTCGCAAAGGAAGCCAAGGCAAGAGCCGCCACGCCCCACAAAGCCGCCGAGATCACCGCCTCGCCTCAGGCCAAACTGCTTGCCTTACTCGGAGACCCGCAAGCCTCGGAGTTCGCCAAGGCCAAAGCTTGCCAACGCCTGGCAATCGTGGGGAATGCCGCCGCCGTGCCGGCATTGGCGGCGCTGCTCGGCGATCCGAAGTTGGCGCACTACGCCCGCTTCGCTCTCGAGCCGATCCCCGCCCCCGCCGTCGACCGGGCCCTGCGCCAAGCGCTCGGAAAGCTAAAGGGGAATCTATTGATCGGCGTGATCAATTCCGTCGGTCGCCGCAAAGACCCCGAGGCCCTCGATGCCTTAGCCAAAATCATCCGCGGCGACGACAGCGACGCGGCCCAGGCCGCCCGAGCCGCGCTCGGAAGCATTCGTCGTCCTTAGCAAGCCACGACCGGGACAAGCGCCGACATTGACGTCCCGGTTCCGAGCAACGGCTCCCGCCTGGACCCACCTTCCGAGTCCCCACCAATAGATCAAGATAAATCGGGCTATTCTCCATGGATTGGATGCCCGCGACATCTATTGAGTCTCGCAAAATAAAGTGACACCTTTTTGGGGTACGTACGTCTTTGTATGTATGGGAAATACAAAAGGCGTACGGCGGGATTTCGAGGCCCTGGAGAAGCGCCGTTTCAAAGCGATCCGGTTGGTCGAGCAAGGCTGTAGTCAGTCCGAGACAGCGAGGCGATTGAAGGTCGCGCGGCAAAGCGTCAGCGAGTGGCTGCGACGATACCGGCGTGACGGCGAAGCCGGGTTGCGCCAGGCCGGCCGCGCCGGCCGTAAGCCGCTGTTGGACGCCGCGCAGCTCGAACGCCTCGAGGCGTTGCTGCTGGAAGGCCCCGAGGCGCACGGCTTCCCGACGCCGCTGTGGAGCTGTCCGCGGGTCGCTCGTCTGATCGGAGACGAGTTCGGCGTGCGCTATCACGAGGGCCATGTCTGGAAGATCCCGCGGGCGCTCGGTTGGAGCCCGCAACGGCCCGTCGGCAAAGCGCGGGAGCGCAACGAAGAGGCCATCCGCGGCTGGCAGCGCAAGACTTGGCCGGCCATTAAAAAAAAGCCCGCAAAGAAGAACGTACGATCGTCTTCATCGACGAAAGCGGATTGAGTCAGAAGCCGCATCGTTGCCGCACCTGGGCGCCGCGCGGCGAGACACCGGTGTTGGAGTTCAACTTCAACTGGGACAAGCTGTCGGTGTCGGCCGGGCTGACGTTGCGCAACTTTTACTTCCGGCTCTATCCCGGCGCGATCGGCGAGTTGGAGGTCATCGACTTCCTGAAGGCTTTGCTGCGCCACATCGACGGCCCACTGCTGATCGTCTGGGACCGGCTGCCGGCGCACCGCAGCCGCCTGGTGCGGGAGTTCATCCAGCTCTCCGAGGATCACATCGCAACGGAGTACTTGCCGCCCTATGCGCCGGAGTTGAACCCGGTGGAATACATTTGGGCGTACTGGAAGCAGCACGAGTTGCCCAACGTCTGCCCGAAGGACTACTGGGAACTCGACGAGCGCGCCCGCAAAGCGCTGCGGCGAATGCGCCGCAAACCGCGCTTGATTACCGCTTTCTGGAAACAGTCTTCTCTTTGTCTCGATTGACAGTATATTATGCGAGACTCAGTAGGCCCGCATTTCTCATCGCCTGACGGGCAAAGCACACGATAGCCCCGCCATTACTTCGTTGCGTTTGCTCGCCGTGCTCACTGTACTGTTCACGTACACCTCCGCGCGCCAAGCGGCACGCGCCTTGTACCGACGAGCCTCTCATGCACTTTGCCTCGCCACGCGATGAAAAAAGCGGGCCGGCCCGCCGTTTCCGGCAGGCTGCCGTTTCGATTCTTTGGCCTAGTTCCCTTGACCTGTTCCAGCTGAATCCTGCTGTCTGATACGATGGTCCCACTCATGGGCATCGAACAGGCGCGTGGCTGGATCAAGGCGGCGCGGCGCGTGGTCGGTTTCACCGGCGCGGGCATATCCACTGAATCAGGCATTCCCGACTTTCGAAGCCCCAACGGCGTGTGGGCGCGCAATCGCATGATTTATTTCGACGAGTTTGTTCGAGATGAATCGGCTCGGGTTGAAGCTTGGCGTCAAAAGGTGGAAAGCTGGCCGGAGATGCGTGATGCCAAGCCGAATCCAGGCCACCTGGCGTTCGTGGAACTGGCTCGCTCGGGGAAACTGACGGCAATGATCACGCAAAATATCGACGGCCTGCATCAGCGCTCGGGCCTGAAGCCGTCACAGGTTCTCGAATTACACGGAACGACCGTGGAGGCCGCTTGCCTTTCTTGCTCCCACCGCGTTCCGATGGACGAGGCCGTGGATCGCATCAAGGCGGGCGAGCAGGCGCCGAAATGCCGACTTTGCGGCGGAATCCTGAAGGCCGCGACAGTTTCGTTCGGGCAGGCCATGCCGCAAGAGGTTATGCGCGAGGCCGAGACCGCGGCACGCTCTTGCGAAGTGTTCCTGGCGGTAGGCTCTTCGTTGGTCGTGCATCCGGCCGCCGGGCTGCCGCTGGTCGCCAAACGGGCGGGAGCGAAGTTGATCATCATCAATCGCACCGAGACACCCCTTGACGAGGTCGCCGACTTGGTCGTCAATGACGAAATCGGTAAGGTGCTCCCCGAGATGATCGGTATGCCCGCGGCGTGAGGCGTGGGGCGTGAGCCGTGAGCCGTGAACCGTGGGGCGTGAACGCTTCGCGTGTGGACTTCATCAAAAGAAAGCAAGAAGCGCCAAGCCGCCGAGATGCGGTGCCGCGCGGGATCGGGGCCGTGAAAAATTGGGGGACAGTCCGCTTCGCGCCGGAGGCGGCTATTCGTTCGATGGAACTTATTCGGTCGGCGCTTGGGACAGTCCCCATTTTTTCACGGCCCATCGGTTCGCGGCTTACGGCTCACGGTTTACGATGACACGGCCTTGTCCTTGACGTCCGCCCTCGCCCCGGCCACACTGGTGAATTAACTTTTTGGGGAGGCTGAGTTCCGCCATGATTCTTCCGCTCACTCCGGTACGTTTTCTGCTGCGCGCCGCCGAGGAATACGGCAACAAAGTCGGCATTGTCGATGGAGACCGCCGGCTTACGTACAAGGAAGTTCTCGACCGCGCCGTCCGCTTGGGCGCTGCCTTGCAGTCGCTCGGACTCGAACCCGGCGGGCGCGTCGCAACCCTCAGCTTCAACTGTCATCAATTGCTCGAAGCCTATTACGGGGTCCCGATCGCCCGCGGCGTGTTGCTGTCGCTCAACGTGCGGCTTTCGGTCGAGGAACAAGCCTATATCCTGGATCATTCCGGGTCGAAGATCGTCCTGTTCGATCCGGAGTTCGCCGATCTCTGCGCGGCGTTGCACGAACAACGCGCGGACCTGATCTGGGTCGCGCTCAGCGACGCGGAGGGCCTCCCCGACTGGGTTCACCCCAATAACTACGAAGAGTTGTTGGCCGCCGCCGACCCGCAACCGATCGACTTCACTACCTACGACGAGACTGCTATCGCCGAACTGTTTTACACCAGCGGCAGCACCGGCCGGCCCAAGGGCGTGATGCTGTCGCACCGCACACTCTACCTGCACTGCGTCTACACGCTGCTGGCCGGCCGCCGCCGCGCGATCGGAATCGCGGCGGACGAGATGTGCGAAATACACACCATCCCCCTTTTTCACGCCAATGGCTGGGGACGGCCCCACACCGTCACCTTCGCGGGAGGCAGGCACATCATCGTCAAGCGCTTCGATCCCGAGGAAGTCTGTCGACTCGTCGAGAAAGAGCGTGCAACGGCGTTTTCGATGGTCCCGACGATGGCGACCGCGATGATTCATTTCGCCGACCTCGACAAATACGACCTCAGCAGTCTCGAGGAGCTTATGATCGGCGGCGCGGCGCCCTCGGCAACCCTGATGGCCCAAGTGGAAGAGAAATTCGGCTGCCGTGCTTTCGCCGGGTATGGCTTGACCGAGACTTCGCCGGTGGCCGCCATGGCGCACCCGAAAAGCACAATGGGCGAACTTTCCGATGAAGAGCGCTTGCGTCGTCAAGCCATGACCGGAAATCCGATCCCCGGCGTCGAGACGCGCGTCGTCGACGACTCGGGCGCCGATGTGCCCAAGGATCTCGAAAGCGTCGGCGAAATCCTCTTCCGGGGCGACGTCGTCATGGACGGCTATTGGCAAGAACCCGAGGCCACCGCGCGAGCCGTCGTGGACAACTGGCTGCACACCGGCGATATGGCCGTCTGGGACGACGAGAATTTCCTGCTCATCGTGGACCGCAAGAAGGACATCATTGTTAGCGGCGGCGAAAACATCTCATCCGTTGAAATCGAGAACGTGCTTGCTTCCCATTCGGCGATTTACGAAAACGCCGTGGTCGGCGTCCCCGACGATAAATGGGGTGAAGTTCCCAAGGCCTTTGTGGTTTTGAAACCTGGCGAGACGGCTTCCGAAGATGACATTCGCTCGTTCGTGCGCGAGCACCTGGCGGGATTCAAGGTCCCCCAAACCGTCGAGTTTCGCGACGAGTTGCCGAAGGGCGCTACCGGCAAGATCCTCAAACGTGTGTTGAGAGACCCTTACTGGGAAGGGCGCGAGAAACAAGTTCAAGGTAGTGGGTGAAAACCTCGGCCGATGGTAGTGAGTGATCTCCAAGTCGACCCGGGACAGCGCTTTGAGCCGTCGGTCGAATACTCTCACGTGCTGTCGTCGATCCGGCATTTTTCGGGTTTTCGTCTGGGGCAGCTTCTGATCTTTTTCGTGGTGATGGGCGGGTTGCCGGCGTACTTATCCGACCACCGCGCGGCGGTCTCGGAAACGGGACTGCTGACGGCGCGGGCCTTCGGTTGTTTCGTCACCATTCTGTTTTGGTTGATGGACGTGCGCGCGGGCCAACAGTACATTCATATGCCGCGGCGAGCTCAATCGCTCGAGCGCATTCTGCACTTTCATTCCTATCTCGAGCGCCCCGAGAGTCGTGTATTGCGCTCGGGGGTGGCGATCCGTTTGCTCTACGGCGGCACCCTGGTGTGGTGGTTGTCGGCTTTAGCTTCATTGTCCGAAGCCGGCTAGTGCCACGACCGCGTGAAAAAGTTTGTTTGGCTGCAAAGCACCATTCCTGAGTGACCGCATCGCGTGGCGATGCGGCTCTGGTTGGCAGTGGTTTCCTCCGCAATGGCGGATCGAAGCCTTCTCAACAAGGTCGCGGAAAGGTGTCTTTTCAGGTGGTCTAAGTACTAGTGGGGCCAAAGGCCGCGCCGGCTCGTTGAAACGAGAAACCGGGCGAGCGGCTCGGGAGGGGGCCGCGCCGCGAGGGGGCTGTGAAAAAATGGGGGACAGTCCACTTCGCGCCAGGGGAAATTGTTGATTTGATGGAACTGATTCGGTCGGCGCTCGGTACAGTCCCCAATTTTTCACAGCCCCGAGGAGGCGCGGCTCGGGGGGTTCAAAATTGAATCCGATTTGGAGTTTCAGGTCAGAAACAGCTCGCCCTCACTTAAGCTATGTCACGATTCAAGGAAACTAGACACGTTCCGGCCGTCAAAGACCTCAAGAGTTCGGCCGAGCACTTTATGAATGTTCGCCGTTTCTCGCGCGATTTTTCGGTCGAGGGTTGGGAGTTTCTCTCTCGGGGCGAGTTCAGTGTGATGCTGGGAGAATGCCCCCTCGACGTGCCGGCCGCGGAGACCAACAATCACTCGTATTTCGCGCAAGTGATCGTCGATGACGTCGATGCGCTCTACGACGAATACCAATCGAGCGGCGCCACGTTTACGCAGCCTGTGCGAGACAAGCCCTGGGGGCTGCGCGAGTTCGGAATCGTTACACCCGAGGGTCATCGCATCGTCTTCGGTCAGGATATTGAGTAGGCGCCGTCAGGGAATCGGACTCCGTGGATGCGCCTCTTTCTCATCGTCGCGGCGGTCCGCCCTCTGGGCGCCTGCAACAGCCTCCCCGATCACCAAGACTTCGCCGCGGGTATGACCCGTGCCTAGGACCGGCAAGAGTGCCGGTCGCTACCGGGGACGTGGCTGTTTGAAATTCAATCGTGCCGCCAAGTTTCTTGCCTGGATGAGCCGGCGCGGCCGGTGGCTCCACTGGCCCGTCGTTTCATTGCTCCTGGTCGGCGGCGGCCGAACAGGAGTGTGGTGTCGGCGAGGTCGGTTTCGCCTCGGAATGTGCAACACTCTAGCGGATTGCCATGGCCCTCGTCGATAATCGCAAGCAACGCATAACCCTTCTTTGCGCCCTCTACGTCGCCCAGGGGGTCCCCTGGGGTTTCATGACGATCGCGCTGATCAGCTATCTGACTGATCGCGGCGTTGGGGATGCTCAGGCGGGGGAACTCACGGCTTTGGTTCTTTTGCCCTGGACATTCAAGATTGTCTGGGGGCCGTTGATCGACACGATGGCGATTCCGTCGATGGGGAGACGGCGTCCGTGGATCATCTTGGCGGAGTTTCTGATGGCCGTCTCGCTGTTGGGCTTGCTCACGATGGGTGATCTGACAGACAACCTCAGGCTGCTGGGGTGGATGTTCTTCATTCACAATTGCTTCGCTTCGTTGCAAGACGTTGCAACGGACGCTCTCGCGCTCGACGTGCTGCCGCCCGGCGAGCAAGGTCGGGCGAATGGGCTGATGTGGGGTTCGAAGCTGGTGGGGAAGGGAATTGGCGGGGCCGGTTTGGCGATGGTGATCGACGCTTGGGGGCTGCCGTCGGCGGTCTTCATTCAGTTCGTGACGTTGTTGCTGATCATGCTTTTCCCGTTGATGCTTCTCGAGAGGCCCGGTGAACGGCGGTTGCCGTGGAGCCGTGCGCGGGGCGCCGCGGGGGCGCCGGGCGCCCGCGATGACGTTGCCGGTCTGCGCGGGCTGGGCGAGGTGATCGGCGACTTGCGGCGAGCGTTTGCGATGGTGACGACGTCGGTGTTCTTTGTCTTCGGCGTGATTGCCTTGGTTGCCTGGGGCATTGTCGAGGTCGCGACGAAGACGCTTTACACGCAGCAACTCGGGTGGAGTTTTGTCGAGGTTTCTCAAGTGGCGGGAATGGCTGTTTTTGTCGAAATGTTCGGGGCGCTGGTGGGCGGACATTTCGCCGACCATTTCTCCCGCAGGAAGGTGATGGCGGTCGGCCTGGGCGGTTACGGGTTGCTGGCGCTCATCTTCGCCGCGTTTGCGGGCCGTTGGGGCGAGAGCTGGTTCGCAACGGGTTATCTGTTCTTAAACCCCGGACTTCTCGCGGTGGGGTCGGTGGGTTTCTTGGCGATGTCGATGCGCCTTTCCTGGACGAAGGCGGCGGCGACGATGTTCACGATCTACCTGACCACGGCGAATATCGGCCATGTGGCGGGTAATTGGATGGTGGGGCTGCTGCGGGAGGATCTTGGTTTCTCCTATGAGCTGACATTCGCGTTCGCGGGCGTGGCGGTGATCCTGCCGCTGTTTCTGCTGCTGTTGGTTAGGCCCGAAGAGGTTGATGAAGCCAGGAATGCGTGAGGGGAAAAGCTGAATGGCCGGTCTTCGCTCCGCCCTCGTTGTTCACAGCGGCGGGCCGAGCGTTTGCCTGAACGCGTCGCTGGTCGGAGTGATCGAACGTTGGCGGGAACTGTTTCCCGGGGCGCGGCTGTACGGCGCCCGCCACGGTCCCGAGGGCTTGCTGAGCGGCGACTGGATCGACCTTGGTGAGGTGCCGCGGGAACGCGTTGAAGCGATTCGACGAGCGCCGGGGTCGGCGATTGGTTCGAGTCGCCGGGCTATCGGGTCGGTGGAGGCCGACCGAGCGGTCGCGCTGCTTGCCGAACGGGGTGTGGACTGTGTCGTCTACACCGGCGGCAACGGCTCGATGGGCACGGCCCGGCGATTGGCCGAGGTTGCCGTCGAGGGTCACCCCGAGCTGCTGGTCGTTGGCATTCCCAACACCGTCGATAACGATGTCGCGGGCACGGACCATACGCCGGGGTTTGCTTCAGCGGCGCGCTTTTATGCGAATGCGCTGCGGGATGTCGGAGAGGACAACCGCTCACTGCCTTCGCCGATCACTGTTGTCGAAATTATCGGCCGTAATGTCGGCTGGGTAACGGCCGCGACGGCACTTGCGCGAAAGAGCGCCGCCGGAGCGCCGCATCTGATCTACGTTCCGGAGAGGCCGCCGGAGTTGCGGGAGATCGTCGCAGCAGCGCGGACCTCGGTTGAGAGGCGCGGCCGTTGCGTGATCGCGGTGTGCGAAGGCTTGCGGGATGCGCGGGGCGAGCCGTTTGGAGCGGAATTGGATCGGGCCGGGGACCGACATCATGAGTTGGCCCGCAACCTGGCCGATACGCTGGCGCGGCGGGTTGCCTCCGAGACGGGGTTGCGCGCCCGCGCGGAACGGCCGGGTCTGGTGGGGCGCTCGTTTTCCATGGCGGCGTCGGAGATCGATTTCGAGGAGTCCGCCCTGTTGGGACGCGCCGCGGTCGATGCCGCCGCGGAGGGGCGGAAGGCGGTGATGGTCGGGTTGCGGCGTGAAGCGGGCGGGGCGTATCGGTGCGGCGTCGAGTTGGTTGGGCTGGACGAAGTGGCGGGCGTGGAGCGAACGATGCCGCCGGAGTGGGCGCCGTTTAGCGAGGAAAGGATTGCGCCGGCTTTCGAGGAGTATCTCTGCCCTCTGGTGGGGGCGATTGAGGAGTTCGAGGCCTGGACGGGCGAAGCGGTGTGATGTTTTGGTTTGCAGGCGCGGGGCCGGACACGCGCTATCACGCGGTTCCCGGTGAGGATGAAAGGCGGCGCGGCGAGGGAGTGGGAAGCCCGTTGAAACGGGCTGACGGGTGGTCGGCTGGTGTTTTTCCACCGGCCGTAAAACGGCCGGCCTAGATGAAGTGGCAAGCCCGCTGAAGCGGGCTCACGATCGTGTCACACCCGCGTATGTGCGTCGCACCCTCGCACGAGACGTGAGCGGGGACTGTTCGGATTAGAGTACTCGCGGGCGCTTCACAGAGTCAGCGCATTTCCAATTCCGCGAGCGTCTGAACGACGACGTGCATCACGATGGCGAAGCTTTGGGCGCTGAGTTTGTCGAGAGTGTCTTCTTCGGTATGCCAGTAGCGATTGGCCGGGCCGTACCTAAAATCGATGAGGTCGGCGGCGGGGATGCCGGCTTCGACGAAGGGAATATGGTCGTCGGCCACGTAACGAAGCGGCCGCGAAGGGAACATCGCGCCGTGCCCAAGCCGCGCGGCGGCTTGCCAAATCAACTGCCGCAGCCAAGACGTTGAGCCGCCTTCCGGTAGAATTCGCAAGTCACGGTCGCCGATCATATCGACGTTGATGAAGGCTTGGATGCGGGCCGCCGTTCCGTCCCGCACCCAGGTTGCCGCTAATTGTCGACTGCCGTAGGTGCCGTCGGCGTCGCTCCAGCGAACGAAGGATTCCTCGCCGTCGAAAAACACGAGCCAGATGCTGTTACGGCGCTTGCGCGGTGCTGGTGTTTTTTGGGGATTGGATGGGGAGTCGGTTGCATCGATGGGTTCCGCGGCGCCCGCTTTCCCCTTTGCTTCGGCGGCCAATAGCTCGGCCAGAGCCAATAAAAACCCGGTGGAGGAGCCGCCGTCGTTGGCTCCCACGAAGCGGAGGCCGTCGCGATGATAGGTGTCGTAATGCCCCGAGACAACAACGGTCCGCTCGGAAGTTCCCGGGAACCTGGCGATGATGTTGCTCATTGGGACCGGGCCTTTTGGTGTTTCGGCCGTGAAATTAAGAAAGTGGAGCGAGCCGCCGGAAGCCTCGACGAGCGGTCGAACAGCGCCGGTGATGAGTTGCTTCTGCTGTTGGTGAGCGGGGGACCCCGGCGGCCGCGGACCCAGCTCGACGACCCGCCGGGTCCACTCAAGAGCGCGGCGGCCTGCTTCCGGAAACGGCGCCGGGACGACCGCTTCCCGAGAGCCGGCCCCGAAAGGCCATGCGGCAAGAAGCAGTCCGGCGATTACAACTTTTCGACGCGGCATAGATAACCCAGTGTAAAGTTCTTCTCGCGATCCAGACGGTCGAAGAACGGCAGCACCAGGGCCAATACCGTTGCCGCCGCCGCGACGAAAGGGAAAAGGATCCAACCGAACCCCCGCATGAAAAACGTCGTGGCATTGAGGCAGCGTCGGGCGGCCAGTGTGAAAAAGCCTCCCAGTGGTTCGATACGGGGCGCGGCGAAACCGGCTTGCCCAAGCAGGCTTTCGAGCCCGAACCGGGTGAATCGAAAATAGTCGTGGGGCGCCTGATGCACTTCCCATTGTTGTGGAACAACCAGCAGCAGACGGCCGCCGGGCTCGAGGACCCGGGCGATTTCACGCAGCACCCGCGCGGGGTCGGCCGCATGCTCGAGTACGACGATGTTGAGCGCGGCTTCAAAGGAAGCGTCCTTGAACGGCAGCGCCGCCAAGTTGGCCCGGGCGTCGATCCCGGAATAGTCCCAACTCGGATCACCGAGCGCATGGTCGACGCCGATGTACGCGCAACTGTCGAAACGGCCGCGGTAGGCGGCTTGCCCGCAACCCGCGTCGAGAACCGTTGCACGCGAAGGGAGGGAGGCGGCGAACGTCTCGACCGCGTTATCGATCCGGGACTCGACGGTCAGCAAACGTCGAGCGAGGAAAGCGGGCAGGATTCGGAGCAGGCGCGCGGGGGACACTATTCGTCCTCAACCAAGGCGGCCTCCACGAAGATAGTCGAGCCGGCCTTGGCGGCGGATTCCCAAAGCGCGAAAGGCAGCGAAAGGACAACCAGCCCGAAATAGAGGAGGCTCTTGAAGGTGCCGACCAACGCCGGCTCCCTCACCTTTCGGACGCGGCGAACGACGGGTTCCCAACCAGGGAATAGGCTCGTAGCTAGAGCAGCCGGATTATCGCGCAACGAAAAATACTTGCGGCGCACAACGCGGAAACCGCACCCGGCGAGCAGATCTTCCAAGTCGTCTGCTCGGAAGTGGAAGAGATGGCGAGGGATATCGAGCGCGCTCCAGCGTCGGCCCAGCAACAGGAATTGCCACGACGCCGCATTGGGGACTTGGACGAAGAGTCTGCCGCCGGGCTGCAGAAGTTGCCGCGCCGCCAAGAGAAACTCCACCGGATCGGGTACGTGTTCGAGGACGTGCAACAGCGACACCGCGGCAAGCGACCCGGCCGCGATGGGGGCGTCGGGAAGGGATGCGCAAACCGCCGGTGCTCCGGACGCGCCGGTAATCTTGGCGGCTCGCGGCGAGACATCTAGTCCGGCCGCGCGCAAGCCGCGGCGCCGCAACGCCGCCACCAGCGACCCGCCGCCCGAGCCGACATCAAGAATCGGCCCCGGCGGCATCGCGGAAGCGGCAATGAAGTGAACGTGGTCCCACATGACGAAGCGGCGGTACGCTTCCGTCAGCCGGCCGGCCGGTGAATCGTCGGCTTGCCACCAATATTCATCGGGGTAGAAGGACGCGAGTTCGGAGAGCGTGGGTTGGGGAAACAGCCGAATCAGAGCGCAGCCGGCGCACTCGATCACCGAAAATGTTTTGCGGGTCGTGCGGTAGAGCGCGTCGGAGTCCTGCAACAAGATGACGTAGGACTGACTTTCGCAGCGGGGACACGCGAAACCTGTGTCCGGCGACGGGTCGTACACTTATCGAGCCTTCCCAACGAGGTCGGCGAGGGGGATTCGAAAACGCCGAATCATGCGGGCGGTTTCCGAAGCGGACAGCTTACGGTGGCTTCGAGTTTCTCGACGCTTTCTCAGCATCGTTGGAAGCCCCCGCAGCGCCGCCCAATGCGCCCTGACGAGGCATTGTAGCAGTCGCGCCGGCGAAGTCGACGAGACGGCGCGCGAGATCTCGCCGCGGCCCCCCGCCCAGGCCGCCGCCATGGCGAGGAAGCGGGCCGCCGTGTAGAGCGGGTTGAGGATCAGCAGGCGTAGAGGGAACAACTTCACCGCCAACCAAATTCGATTGCGCTCGATGAGAAACAGGCGTTGCTCGGAATGGCGTCCGAGAGTCGCTCCCAGGCGATGTCGAACGACGGCGGTCGGGACGGACAGGCAACGCCAACCCGCGATGCGGGCGCGCAAGCCCAGCTCGGCGTCGTCGGCGTAGGCGAAGAAGTCTTCGTCGAAGCCTCCGAGTTGTTCCAAAAGAGAGCGGCGATAGAAGGCCGCGCAGCCGTCGGGCCAGGCGATTTCCTCGACGTGGTCGTACTGTCCGCGGTCGATTTCGCCGGACCCTCGGCCGCGATTCTGACCGTCGAGATAGATCAGGTGGCCCGATTTGTCAATCACGTCGGGCGAGTCATACGCCAGTACTTTCGACGCGGCCATGCCGAATTCGGGCCGATCTTCTAGGGTCTTGACCAGTTCGCCGAGCCACGCCGGGTCGGCTACGGCGTCGTTGTTGAGCAGGGCGACGTAGGTTCCGCGGCACAAAGTCAGAGCTTGGTTGTTGGCCACGCAGAAGCCGACATTCGTTTTATTTTCAATGGTTTGAAGACTCGAAAGCGGAAAGTCCTTTAACAGGGTGGTCGAGCCGTCGGTCGAGCCGTTATCCACGACGATCACTTCGAACGGCTGGTAGTACTGACATTGCAACGAGCCCAGGCAATCATCGAGTAGATCACGGCGGCTGCAATTGACGACGATGACCGAGACCAAGGGGGCGTCCGGCGCGCTAACTTGTTGCAAGCAATGCAAATTTTTTTTCCGTCGAGGCCCAGCATTTTCTCATCGAAGGATGAGCCTGAAGACGGGGGTTGGGGCTTTTTGAGTAGCTGGGGCTCCTTTCTGGTTTTTTGGTTTTGATTTGGGAAGGGGAGAATCGTCGTCGGGGTTGTGGGAATGGGGGAATCGCGGAGCGATTTCCAAGGGCGGTGGGAAACGAAGGGAAACCTGGTTTTGGTTTTCCTCGTTTTCCACCGCCCGCCATTTCCACAGCCCTCTTCCTGCTGTTCAGCACGGCGTGTTCGCGGACCGGAAACTGGCAAACAGCTTGTGCTTGGCTCGCTGCATCCGGCGCGCCGCCGCAGTGTCGCTTTCCGCCTGGGCAATGCGGCCCAGAGCCTCAAGCGTGTGCCCTGGCTTGAGGTAGCCGGGCGGCCTCGGGCAACTGCTCGAAAGATTCCCAAGGCGTCTGGTAGTGGCGATACACCCGCTTCTGCTTGCCTTTGGCGTCGGTCTTGATCTCGGGCTGTCCGCAGGGCCGGTGGAAATTCAAATAGGGATTGAAGTGCTGTTGGTAGAAGCGCTGGATGCGCCCCGCGTGCGGCGCCGCGATGTGCGTATATCCCATGTGTTTGCGGATCACCGCGCCGTTTTTCGATTCCACCAAGCCGTTGTCATTGGAGTGCCGCGGACGCGACTTGGTCTGTTCGATCAGCAGCTTGTTCAATAACTTCTCCACCGTGCGATTGAGGAACTCGCTGCCGTTGTCGGAATGGAAGCCGCGGATACGAAAGGGAAACTGCTCGATCATGGCTTTCAGCAACGGCTCCAGCCAGGCTTCACTGATCGCGGCTGTGGCGCCGACCACTTGCCACTGGGTGACTTCATCCACGGCATTGATGTGGTAGACGCCCTTGACGCCATCGCGATCCCCTTGATGCACCGTATCCACTCGCAGAAAGCCGGGTCGGCCTTGCGGGTCGGGCCGGCGCCGCTCGCCGATCGACACCGCTGTGGGCCGGGTCTTGGTGAAATGCAGCCGCCGCCGGCGGTAGGCACTGCGCCGCCGCAGGCGATAGATCTGGGCCACCGAGATCCCCGCCAACCGCTCGTATTCGCGCTGCTGGTACTGCTGGTATTCCCGCTCGAGGATCTTGCGCGTGGCCGGGCCGCTGAGGGTTTCGTGGGCCTCGTCCACCGCCGCCAGCAGTTCGACGTCGGCGGGCGTGTACTTGCGGGCAAAGCGATGCCGCCGGTAGCGGGCGGGTTGGAGTTCTCCGCCCTGCCGGTACTGCTGGATCAGCCGCGTGATTTGCGCCCGGCTCAGTCCGGTCATCTTGACCAGATACTGCCGCAGCAGCCCTTTGTCGGCGCGGTTCTGGCGGCTGTAGCCGTGCCGGCCAAGCGTGCGCGCCACCCAAGCGTAAATCTCGGCCCGCCCTTTGCCTTTGAATCGAATCTCCTGGCTGGAGTGGAGAAACTGCCGGATCTGTTGCGGATTCAACTTGCCGGCGTTTTGCACTTGGATAGTCAATCCCCAGCATGCCCACTCCCCGATCCTGCAGGCTCATCTTGTGTGAGAAACAAACTCCTCGTTCAGGCTCATCTTGCATGAGACAAGACTGGCCCTTGTGGTGCGGTGAAGAATAGTATACCCTGAGACTGTTCAGTACTAGGACACTGATGTCTGGGTTCGGCAAAAACCTTAGGGCAGAGCGGTTAGCACGGGGTGTCACGCTGGAGCAGATCTCCCGGGCGACCAATATTGGTGTTCGATTTCTCAAAGCGATCGAACGTGAGGAGTTCCATGCACTTCCGGGCGGAGTGTTCAAAGTAAACTTCGTCCGCCAATACGCGACGGCGGTTGCGTTGGACCCCGAGGAAACCGTCGCAGCCTTCCAAAAAGTCTGCCCGCCTTTTGAACTGAAACTCGAGGAACACTTCGGAGTGGCGGCGGCGACCAACACTCGTCAGCTTGTGGCGGCGCGTTTAGCGGAAGAATTCACGGAGTTTTGTCGCCGCAATCGAGGTCTTCTCTCCACGGTGGGCGTTGCGTGTCTGCTGTTTACCGTCGGTCTAACCCTGTACTCGATTTGGCCCGAGAGTTTGGGGTCCTCGCCGGGCGAGACGCCGCAGTTGACGGCGGGCGCGGAAGACAACGCTACTGAAACCCTCGCCGCGACCGCCGCGCCTGAGGAGGTCGGCACGGAGCCGGTGCGCGTCGGTATCGAGATCGTCGACACCGTTTGGATTCGCGCCGTCGCCGACGGTCGTCGCGTTTTTGAACGCACGTTGCGGGTGGGCGAGAAGCGCAACATCGCCGCCAGCGAATCGGTGCAATTATTGGTTGGAAACGCCGGTGGGGTGGCCATAGTTCTAAACGGCAGGGTTCAACCGCCGATCGGCGAACGCGGTCAGGTGCGGCGCGTCGTGCTTACACCTTCGGGGATGGAGATCGTGGCGCCTCCCCGTCCGCCTGCCGCGGCAGTGGCCACCGCGACGGCGATGCCGGTTCTTTCCCACATGCCCGGAGCCTCGGCTCGGACCATTTTTACGCGCATCCAAGATTAGGTTCCGCTTTCCTCTCCCTTTCGCGGTGTCCGCCGCGGCTTTGATCCGTCTCTGGTTTCGCGGGGGTTACTTTGATCGACCTCGGCCTCGCGTAGTATCCTCTCTTGTGGGACGCTACCCGCGAGAGGATGCCTGCATGAACACCAACCGACGCCGATTCGCGCAAACCTTCGCCGCCGCCGCTCTTGCTCCCGCAGGTGCCGCGGCGGTTCCGGCCGCGAGCGAAAAACGACATCGTATTCGAAAAGTGGAAGTCTTGCCGACCGCAGTCGAGTTCCGTTCGGCCTTCAATATCGGGGTGGGCAATGTTGGGGGCAAAGGTGTTCCGGGCAAACATGTGTTCGTCCGCGCCGAGACGGAAGACGGGCAGGTGGGCTGGGGGGCGACCAATACGATTCCCAATTGGAGCTATGAAACGGTCGAAGCCGTGACGGCCACTCTGCGGCACTATTTGGTTCCCTTAGCGGTGGGGAAGACGCCGTTTCAATTGAACGCGCTCAAGAATGAGATGGACATCAAGATACGCCCGGCGGTGAGTAACGGCGCGCCTTTCGCCAAGAGCGCTCTGGAAATCGCGTTTCTTGACCTAGCCGGGAAGATCGCGGGACAGCCGGTACACGCTTTGCTGGGAGGCAAGGTTCATGACACGATCGATCTCTGCTATGCGGTGAGCATCGCCGAGCCTGATGCGATGGGGGAAGAAGTCAAGCGTTGGCCTGCGTGTAAGTGTTTCAAGGTGAAGGTTTCCGGCGACACCGACAAGGACCTCGACCGGCTGGATGCGATTTCGGAGGCTCGCCCGGACGCTGTGATCTGGCTCGACGCCAATCAGTCGTATCAACCGATCGAGCTGGATCGGTTTTTCACCGCCCTGCCGCGTTTCAAGAATATTCGCTGCTTTGAGCAGCCGGTTCGCAGCGAAGACTGGCTGGGAATGCGGCGGGCCCGCGAGAAAAGCCCTTACCCGATTGCCATCGACGAGGGGTGTTTTTCGTCGTTTGACGTGGCGCGTATGGCGCGGCTCGACGCGGCCGACCTGGTCGTTTTGAAAGTTTCCAAGAGCGCGGGCGTGACCAACTGCGCGAAAAGCGCCGTCGTGGCCGAGGCGAACGGCCTTGGGCTGTTGGGGAGCGGGTTGACCGACGCCGGGGTCAGCTTCATGGCGTCGATTCACCTCTATTCCGTTCTTGATTTGCTGCTGCCGCCGGAGTTGAACGGTCCCCAATTCCTGACCGACATGATGGTGGACGGCATCGAAATGGACGGGGTGACGGTGAAGGTCCCCGACGCTCCGGGCCTGGGGATTCACGTCCCCGAAGACAAGATTCGGGCGAATCAGTTGAAGCTTGCGTGATCGACGTTGACGGCGCTCGGAGCTTTATTCTCCTTCGTACCTTCTCGGCTCCGCGCGAACAAACGCACCTTGGCGGGCTGATACAATATCCGTGCGATCTAATCCGTTGTCCTTAAGGAGCCGCTCCTATGTCTATCGCGGAAAGCTTCCTACCTGAGCTTGAAAAAGAAGCTGCCACCACGCGTCGCGTGCTCGAACGCGTCCCTGAAGACAAGTTGACCTGGAAGCCGCACGAGAAATCCATGTCGCTGGCCCGGTTGGCGACTCACACGGCGATGGTCACCGGAGATGTCGCTGACTTTATATCCCCCGAAGAGATGAAGCTCACTCCCGAATCCTTTAAGCCCCTGGTGCTCGGTTCGGTGCGGGAGATACTTGACGCCGCGGTCAGTAGCGTTGCCAAGGCGAAAGAGTACCTGGCGTTGCTGGACGACGAGTCCGCGATGGCCACCTGGACGCTCACGATGGACGGCAAGCAATTGATGGCGATGCCGCGAGTGACCGTCATTCGCTCCCTCATGTTCAATCACTGGTATCACCACCGCGGTCAACTCACCGTTTATTTGCGGCTGCTGAACGTCCCGGTGCCGCCAGTCTACGGGCCCAGCGCCGACGAAAGCCCGTTCGGTTAGACGAGGCGGCCGGCCTTGACGCCGCGATAGGAGGTGACCTTTTGCGATTGCTCACTTGGATTGTTGTTGCTCTGACGCTGTCGTCGACGGCGTGGTCCGACGTGGTGGAACAGGGTCCCAAGGATTCCGCGCCCTCCGGTCTATCGGCGGGCGTCGCTCGCGCCGACATCACTCCCCCGGTCGGCGTGGCGCAAATGAACTGGGGTTCGCAGACGCATGTGCGGGCGGTCGGCAACGACCCGATCGGCATGAAGGCGACAGCGCTGGTTCTCTCCCACGGCGACCAAAAATTCGCGATGGTCGATATCGACCGGATTTTCGTTCAGGGGCTCGAACCGGCTATCGAACGAGCCTCGAAGCTGACCGGCATTCCCGCGACGAATATTCGACTGGCCGCGACGCACACGCACGCGGGCGTGCTCGTGAACGGAGCGAAGGGCCCGGCGGGGCTGGACCTGTCTCCTCTGGTCGAGATGGCGGAGCGGTATCGTCTACAGATCATCGACAAGGTCGTCGGCGCCATCGTCGAAGCCGACCGTCGATTGCAACCGGCTCACATGCACGCGGGGAGGGGAACCGGGTCGATCAATATCAACCGCCGCGTCCGCGCGCGTGACGGGAATCCGCCCGCGGTCGGGCGCAACCCGGCCGGTTTCAACGACCGCGAGTTGGTCGTCTTTCGAATTGACGACGCCCGCGGCAATCCGCTCGCCGTGTTGGCCAACTACCCTTGCCACGGGACCGTGCTGGCTTACGAGAACAAGTTCATCTCGCCCGACTTTGTCGGGACCGTGCGCACAACCGTTGAGGACGCCATGCCCGGTGCTCTCTGCCTTTTCTTTCAAGGCGCGGCGGGAAACCAAGGGCCGATCGAAGGCTTCAGCGGCGATCTCGGGGTGGCCCATCGGTTGGGCAAGATCCTGGGACATGAAGTCGCCGCCATCGCTCATAAGATCGAAACCGTTCGCCGCGAACCAACGTTTGAAGGGTTCGTCGAATCGACGGCCTACCAAGCCAAACAGCACTGGCGTGTCAAGGGGCCGCGCCCGGCGGGTCTTCGATTCGCCGAGGTCAAGGTGGAAGTTCCGCGGCGTACTTACTCGGACGAGGAAGTCCGGGGCATGGAGGAACGCCTGCGCCGAGCCGAAGGCCAATTGACGTCGCTGGGAAGCACGGCTGAACCCTGGGAGCGGCATCAGGTCAAGGCACGCGTTCGGCGCTTCGCCGACTTGTTGGCGCAACGACGAAGGGCCGTCGATCCCTCTCCGGTCGTCGTCGAAGTGCAGGCTTTGCGGATCGGCGAACTGGCGATCGTGGCCATGCCGGGCGAGCCTTTCGCCGAGATTGGGGTGGCTGTGCGTAAGGCCTCGCCCTTCGCGGTTACGATGTTTTGCGGCTACTCGGACGGAGCGGGGGGCGACTATGTTCCCACTTCCGAGGAATTCGCTTTCGGCGGTTATGAGGTCGAACGGACTCCCTACGGCCCCAAGGCGGCGGGCGAAATTATCGAGGCGGCATCGAAGCTGCTGCGAAGCTTGCGGTAGCCGGCCGCCGCGAGGCGCTGTATTCATAAGGCAGAATCAGCGCCCAGAGCGCAAGCGACGGGCCGGGGCGCAACGGTTTCGAGTAGAACCAAGACTATCCCGAATGCGCGACAGTTCGGGGAAACGCGGTTCAGTAGTGCCTGGCGGCTTCGTGCCCTTGGCCCGTCGCTTGCGCTCGGGGCTCTGATTCTGGTCCTTGGAGGGTGTTGCGAGTGGGTGCGCCGTTCTGAGATTCTCGGGACATGTCGGACGTTCCCCAGTTTGATCCCCAAAAAAAGAAGATTCTCTTTTTTTCGCGTGGGCGCGGGAGAGGGCACGCCATTCCCGACGCGCAAATCGCCGACGAGATTCTTGCGCGGCGTGACGATATCGATATTCAGTTCATCTCGTACTCGACCGGCGCGAAGACGTTGATCGAATTGGGCTACAAGCCTTTTGATATCGAGCTTCCCGAGCGCAATCCCATTTACGAGACGCTCATCATGTCGGCGCAACTGATTGGTTCGATGGAGCCGGATCTGGTGGTTTCGCACGAAGAATTTTCGGCGATCACGGCGGCGCGGATCTTCGGCGCCCCCACGCTTTTCATTACCGATTGGTTTTCGGAAGGTTGGCAGCCCGCGATGCAGATGATCAAATTCACCGATCAGGTAGTGTTTATCGACGAGGCGGGTGTATTCGAGGAGCCCCCGGAACTGCAAGGCAAAGTGACCTACGTTGGGCCGGTCTTGCCGGAATTCGACTACACGCGTGCCGACCGCGCCAAGGCTCGCGGAGAACTCGGCATCGCCCAGGACGCAACGGTCGTGGCGATGTTGATCTATCCCGGGCGACGCTCGGAAGAGGTTGCGCCGATCTTCGATTTGCTAATGCCGGCTTTCGACGCGCTGGACGCGCCGAACAAATTGTTAGTCATCAACACGTCGGAAGATTATGAGGCCATGGTCGAACGAACGGCGGATCGAAGCGACGTGATGATTCTCAACGAAGATCCCCGCGGCGCGCTGCTGATGGCCGCGACCGACGTGGCAATTACGAAAGGCAACCGCAATCTGGTTCTGGAATTGGCCGCGCTGGGGATTCCCTCGGTGACCGTCACGCACGGGCTCAACCGCATTGATGACATGCGCAGCGTGAAGCTCGACAACAATATCACGGCCAAGGCCGCCGAGCTCGACAGCGAGACTTTGGCCGCGCACTTGGCCGACCGATTGGCGGCCTACGATGCCGTGCAACCGCGCTTCGGCCTCGAAGACCCCGCCAGCGGCGGTATTCAGGCGACGGTGCAACACATCCTCGACGCCCTGGCCAAGGCGGGGGCCGCAAAGGCGGCCGGGGCCTAATGTTTGGTGGGTGACGTCAGGACTTACGCCTTTGGGAATCAGTGCTTCTCAAGCGCCCGCCGCCGAGGCGGCCCGCGGGCGGATCCGTCGATCCGCCGTGGTAAGTTCTCGTTTTCTCGACGCGACCAGGACCCATTCCGAGTTCTGAAACAGGAAGCCTTTCAGCTCTAGGCTGAACGGCGTGAATTCGCTCGGCAGGGGGACGTCCAACGTTGTCGTCGACTCGCCGGGGTCCACGGAAACCGCGATCTGAGGGCGGTCGTGAATATGGGCCTCAAGCCGCGTAACGCCGCGCGTGGCCACGGTCAAGCGGAGCTTCGAATCCTTGGAACCCGCGGCGCGAATTCGGCCCAGAATTTCTTCGATGCCGAGCCGGTAGGACGGTCGGCCGGCCAGGTTTTCGCAAGCGAAATTGATCAAGTCGCTGTTTCCTTCGAGCAGGTCGGTTGCGGTCAGCGGACAGACGATTTCGGGCATGACGCCGACGTCCTCGATCGGCTCGCCGGCTTGGCGTCCCACTCGCAGCGAGCGCCGCAGAGCCACGCCCATCGCGGTGCCTTCGGGTAGGGGCTCGAGCGGATTGGGAGAAAGGTTCCGCAAGCGGCTCACGAGTTCGTGGTGCATCCATCGGTTCGCCCCGCCGGCGCCCGTGTTGGTGTCGACTCCGATGACCGGACCGATGGCGTGGTCTTGGAACCCGGCGGCGAAAATGTCGGCGGCGCTGTAGCACAGGGCGTCGGTAATCAGCACCGAGGGGCCGTGATAGACCTGCCCCACGTCGTTAGCCTGATCGGGCCGAGTCAGGTGTTTTCCGTTGGAAAGGACGCGACCGAACTCGAAACGCATATCCATGAAATCGAGGGGACCCTTTGTCGCGATGCGCCGCATGAGGGGGGTATTGATGCAGTGGAAGCGCTCGGGGGTGACGGTTCCAGGCGTCAACATCTGGAGAATCCGCTCGGCGGCGGGGACCGAGCCGCCCGGATTGCCGCGAATATCGACGATCAGCCCATCGGGCGCGAGCCGAGCGGCCATGGTGAGAATACGGCGAAACTCCTCCACGAAATCCGGCACGGAATGCTCGCCCGCGTGATCGAAATTGCGAATGCGGACGTATCCGAAGCGTTGACCGGCGGCGTTTGAGAAAGGCAGTGGGACGCGGAACTGAAATATTTCGGGGAAAATCGATGTTGACGACAGATCGATATCCGCGTCTTCGTCCGCTTGGGCGGCGGCGGCTTCATGTAAGGTGCCGCCCTTGGTTTCCAGACCCGCGCGGAATTGGCGCACTTTTTCGTCAGCGACGTTCTTGTCGCCGCACCACAACGCTTTGCGCGCGATGTGAGTTTCCGCGACGGATTCACAGACGCTCGAGGAATGCGTCGCGCGGCCGAAAAGCTCGCGCGAGCGGCCTCGCCAAACTCCCCACGGAAGCATGATGCGGCGCGGGCGCGGCGGGTCGGAGGACTCGGCTTCGCGGGCGGGCAGATAGGTGATGGTGATCCAGTCTTCGTCGGGGGGAAGGGAAAAGGCGAGCGGTCGGATCGTCGAACGAGCCAGCCCCCGGGCCAGCCGGGACGCGGGATTGTTGCCCGGCTCGCGGTCGGCATTGTCGAGCACGGCCTTTTCCATGGGCATGCCGTTCCAGTGCGTGACCTCGGCACCCGGCTCGAACGGCGATTCCGGGAAGTCCGACAGGATCTTTGTCACCAAGTAGCGTCGGGCACTTTTGGGAGTCTCGCCGGCGCAATCTTCCATCAGGAAAGGGAGAAAGGCGACGTGCCCGCGGTAGGGCCGGGGGAGGGAATAGAACGTGTGGGCGTCGCGTAACTCCTTGAAAGTCTCGATCATCTCGGCGTGGAATTCGCGCTCGGTCATGGTTGGGACGCGGTCAGCAATCAGCCGCAGCCTCTGTAGAGGGTCAATCGCGTATCGGGCGCGTTTGAACGGTAGGTGGGCATTGAATTGCGAGATCAACACAATGGCTTGCCGCACCACGGAGGCTTTTTCCGTTGACAGGCGAGTGCGGCGAAGGCAATCGTCGAGCAAGAAGGGCGTCGTCTTGTCTTGGCGGCGTTCCGTGAAAGCCTCCAAGATTTTGCCGTCCGCTTGGGCGTCGGTCACGACCTTTTTGAGCAGGCGAATAACGTTCTTTGACGACGGGGTCCCTTGGGTAGCCGGTTGGGCGGTTTGGCGCCACGCCGATAGGGTTTCTTGGAAGCGTTCTTTCACGCCGGCTTTCTGATAAAGGGTTTCGACCTCCTCGGCCATGGCGGTCAAGGGATCGGGTCGTGCTTGGCCGTCCGTGGGAGTCAGCAGGGCCTCGACGGCCTCGGCCACGTTGTTGCCGAGCCGTAAGACTCGTCGCTTTCGGAGTGGACGCGGGTCATCCACGCCGGCGAGAAACCGCTCTAACGGTGCGTAAGTGTCGGATTCGGCATAGGCCGACTGCAAATGATGGCGGAAATCTTCAACGTCGATGATCATGCGGAGCCCCATACAGAGACGGGCCTAAATGCCGCCGCCCGTCGATTGTTCGATTCGCGGTTCAGTGTAACCCCCGGTGAAGCCGGACACAAGCGGCCGGCGCGAAGAGTGTCAAGAGGCGATAGAAATGTCCCCCTCGGTAGGGCGATAGAAATGTCCCCTTTTAAGTAAAAGGATAGTAGTCGTAGGGGCTTGTGGGAATGTGGGAATCGCACAGCGATTTCCAAGGGGCTGGGGGAAACGTGGGAAACCCGAGCGATGAGGTTCGAAGCTCCTCGTCGGCTGCCGAGGGTTTTCCTCGTTTTCCACGGCCCCGTCATTTCCACAGCCCTCTTCACGCGGTCGCCGCCCGTTTTTTCGGCTTCAACGGCGCGCGCCAAGGGTGATTCGCCGGCGGTGTGCGCGGCTGCGGCGCCAGGCGCGGTTTCGGCTCCGGCCGCACCTTGGGGAGCGGCTTGGCGATCTCGTCGAACGCCACCGTTTTCCCCTCGAACACCACCCGCAACTCGCCCTCGCGCGCTTGCTGCACGGTTACTCTCGCGCCTGCGCCCAGAGCCTGATTGCGCTGCGGTTTCAACTGCGGAAAACGGTTCTCGAAACGTACCACCAGGTCGTTGGACACCACCCGCTCTCCCTCCAAGCAAAACACCCACTTCAAGTCCAAACGCTTCGATAAGCGCCGATGAAAGTCCGCTCCCGCTGACGGCTCAGAGGCGAACTTGGCGTTGTGCTCTGGCAGATACTGCTCGTCGAGATAGCGGTTCGCCGCCTCGTAATCGGCAATGCCTTTGAGCCGCATCTTCTTGATCAGGCGGTCTTGATGGGTGCCGTGATGGCGCTCCACGCGGCCCTTCGCTTGCGGTGACGAAGCGGCGATGATACCAATGCCGAGCTTGGCGCACATGCGTCCGAACTGCGTCTCGGGCTCGATGCCTTCCAGCGCTTCACGCGACGTTGGCCGGCGCTTGTAGACGTTCTTCCAGTCGCAATACAACGCCTTCGGAACGCCGTATTGACGCACCCAGGCTTCGAGCAGATCGGCCGCCGCCCAAGTCGTTTCCTCGCTCGAGAAACGGCACAGCGCCAGACCGGTCGCATCGTCGACGAAGTTCATCAGGCAACCTTTCCGCCCGCGCGCTTCGAGCCACTCGTGGTGCGAACCGTCGACCTGGATCAGCTCGCCCAAGTGCGCTTTACGCCGCCGCCGCGAGCGATGCGGCCGGCGCTTGCGGCGGCGGCTCCACAGGCCCTCGGCGAGCATCCAGAGCCGCAGTGTTCGCACCGATAGTTTCAGATCGTGGTCTGTCCACAAATGCTCGGCCGCCAGCGTCGGCCCGAAGCGCTCGTGCGGCTCGCCGGAGTAGTGTTCGCGCACCAGTTGCAGCACTCGCTTGCGAACTTCCGCCGGCTTGGCGCGGTTCGATACCCGGCCCACGTTGCCGTGCTTCAATGCTTTTGTCCCTCCCGCGCTGTAGCGCCTCCAGATCCGCTTGGTCTGGCGATAACTGATATCGAGTATCCGCGCCGCCTCGCTCAGCTTCAACTCGCCTCGCTTCACCCGGCCCAGTACCTCGCCCCGTCTCAATTCCTTGTCGTTCATCCATGTCCTCTCCAATCTAGGCTCCTCCTTCGGAGCCTTAGATTAGGGGACATTTCTATCGCCCTCTCAAGGGGACATTATCATCGCCCTTCAACATCTCGAATGTCGTCGTTCACGGCGGGGCAGCACGACGGCCGCGGGCGGGGCGAGGTTGCACCGCCCTCGTGTAGTGCGCCAGTCAGACCGTAACTTATAGGCGGCGCCGGAAAGCAATCTGAAGATCACGGGTCGAGGTCAGTGACCCGTACGAGTGCATTGAGCCGCGTTCACGCGGCTTTGTGTTCCGTTAGGCCCGCCGTTTACGGCGGGTTAGTGACGCGGCTCACGAACCTTCAGCCCGTTTCAACGGGCTTACCCGTTTAGCCGCCAACGATTGATAAGTTGCGGGATTGGTGACGCAATACCCCAGGTTGCATCAACGCGCGGCGACACCGGATGATGAGTACGGTGAGATTGACGGATAGTTGCGCTGTCTCGCGCCGCTCCCACGCCGCGAGTTGGTGGAGTTTTCGCCGCGCGAGCGCGCTTGCTGCTCGGTTGGCCCCGGCCCTGTTCCTCCTCGCCGTCTCGGCGCATGGGGCCGAAAAGCCCTCCCCGCCGCCCAACTTTCTCAACACCGCCCTCGACGTCCCCTACGTCGGTTCCCAAGCCTGCCAAGGCTGCCACGAAGACGTCTACAACAACTACCGCCAAATGGCGATGGGTCGTTCGATGGCGACGGCGGCCGACGCCCATCACACGCCCGTCCCCGAGCGCATTACCGTTCGCAGCGAAAAACTCGACCGCTATTTCGAAGTCTTCCGCGAAGACGGAGCCCTCTATCAATCCGAATACGCCCTCGCCAAATCCGGCCGGAAGATCTTCGAAAACATCCACAAGGTCGAATACGCCGTCGGCTCCGGCGTCAACGGCGTCACCTATATCGTGCGCCGAGGCGATCACTTGTTTGAAGCTCCGCTCTCGTTCTATTCGCGCGCCAAAAAGTGGGACCTCTCACCCGGCTACGAGTTGGCCGACGCCGGTTTCAACCGCCCGGTTCGCGCCGGTTGCATCGTCTGCCACGCCGGCCGCCCGATGTCGGTCAAAGACCGCGACGGCCTCTTTCGCGACCCGCCTTTCGAGGAGTTGGCCATCGGTTGCGAAAACTGCCACGGGCCCGGCAAGCTGCACGTTGACAAGCGCCTCGAGCAACTCGAGTCCGACGAAGCTCTCGACCCGACTATCGTTCACCCCTTGAAAATGCCCGCGCGCATTGCCGAAGGCATCTGCATGAATTGCCATCAGGGCGGCGACACGCGGGTCCTGCAACCCGGCAAGAACTACCAAGACTTCCGTCCCGGCACGCACCTCAACGATACCCTGGCGATCTTCAAGCTCCCGATGGAACGCGGTAATCCCCGCGAATCCGATCTCCTCGAGCATCAATTTTCCATGGAACTCAGCGCTTGCTTTCGCCAAACCGCGGGCAAGCTAAGCTGCTTCACTTGCCACGAGATCCACAACCAGCCAACGCCGGAAACCAAAGTCGCCCACTATCGCGAGAAATGTTTCCAGTGCCACGACAACGAAAGCTGCACCCAGCCCCTCGACCGGCGTATGCGCCAATCGCCCGCCAACAACTGCTCCGGGTGCCACATGCCCCAACGCGATGTCGAGGTCATCTCGCACTCTTCGTTGACGAATCACCGCATCGTCCGCCGCCAGGACCAACCTTTTCCCGACGCGGCCTTTGAGAAAACCACCCCCGACCTGCCCGAGCTCGTCCACGTCAACCGCCCGCCCGGACAAGCCGCCGAATCGCTGCCCCTGCTCACGCGTTTCCGCGCCATCGGCGAACTCTCGGCAAGGAACCCGCAATTGAACGCGAAATATCTCTCTTTGCTCGCCGAGGCCGCCGAAAAACACCCCGACGACGCGCTTGTCCTGGCCGCGCTCGGCCGCAAGGCCAAGATCGACGCAGGGGACGCGCCCTCGCCCAAGACGATCGAATATCTCGAGATGGCTCTCGATGCCGGGTCGTCAACAGCCTCGACCTTCGAAGACCTCGCCGAAGCTTTTTCCCGCGCCGGTCGCGATTTCGAAGCTCTCGAAACTCTCCGCGCCGGCGTCGACGCATCTCCCTTTAATCCAAGGCTTCGTAAGAAACTAACCCTAAAGTACATCAACCTCAAGATGTACAGCGAAGCCGCCAAATCGACGCAAAAATACGTCGAGCTTTTCCCTGAAGACACCTTCATGCGGGACCTGCTCAAGAAAGTTCGGACGGCGGCGCGGTAGCCCGTAACTCCTTTGTTGCCGGGTAGATCGCGCGTCGCCGAGGCGAGGCCCCGATCTTCGCCGCCCACCCCATCCCTCCCGACTGCCCCACCCCCGGATAGGTGCCGACCGCGAGACGCGCCGTCGAGCCGGGCCGGGGCTCAACACCTACTGGCTTCTCGTCCTATACACCCACGGCAATCCCAGACGTATTGCCAGAGTACCGAACTACACTAAGCCGTTTCCCGTGGGGGCTGTAGTACAATCAGGTCATTGTTTTCAACCACTTAAGTGAATACGATCAGAGTTATGAGTGCCCTTTTGCCTGCTTGTTTCAAACAAGTCTCATCGCCTCAGCGCCCCCTATCGACCAGGATCATCAACAAGGTCGTATCGTCTCTCCCCGTCCTTGTTGGGGCCATTTTTGTGCTGGTCGGTCCGGCGATTTCGAACCTATCCGCCGACCATGTCGCGGAAGAAGAAGCGCAACTGCGAAGTCTCAATTCCGCCGTTCTTCAGATTCTGAGCGAACAGCTCGTCGCCTCCCCCGCGCAGCAAGCCGCTTTACAAGGCCGCGCGGCCGTAGTTCTCGGGGCACGGATTGAAGCCCTGGAGTACGTGATCGAAAGGCACCCTGAACTCGCTTTGTCCTACGCCTTTTCCGAGGATTTACTGACGAAGCTTGGCGGCGCTTTCCCAAGTTCGGCTGCCCTACTGGAAGAGCAGGGCGCTTGGAGCGGAGTGCTTCAACAACTCGTCATCAACCAGGAATCGCTCGACACGCAAACCACCGTCACCGAGTTGGTTGTCGGCAGCGAATCGTATCGGGTCTACTTCACCGACAACGCAACCGGCGACGCCAAGAGCGGCGACCAGGCAGTCGTGACCGGTGTTCGCGCCGGAGGGTCCATTGCCGGGGTCGATACGGAAACCACCAGTTCGGCCGCTGCTGCCACCTGTAGCGACACGACCGGCGACCAGAAAATCGCGTTTCTGATGATCACGTTCCCCGACACTCCATTCCCCACGGACGTGACACGCCCAGGCCTACTTGACATCGGATTTTCCGCGGCGCCCGCCTCCGTGAATACCTACTTCATCGAGAACTCCTACAACACCGCCTCGGCGACCACGGCTTCCGGGGACGTGTACCCGCTCGACGGTTCGTCCTATCTATTGGACCCCGCCCCCGAATCGAACCCCTACGGCTGTTCGACCGCCGCCGGTGATTACAACCAAATCATCGACGCCGCTCTCAAGAAGGCTTCCGCGGACGGTTTCGTGCCCGAGAACTATCACCGCATCGCCTTCGTCCATCCCACCCCGGCCGGAGTCTCCTCGTGCTGGTATGGGCTCGGGTCGCTCGGCTGCTGGGGCACCCGTCCCGACAATTCCGCCCCGGCGGGCTATTCCTGGCTGCACACCAATGCAATGGACAGCCGCGCCGAAGGCGTTCGCGTCGCCGCCCACGAAGTCGGCCACAACATGTGGCTGCACCACTCGGGGTCCCTCGACTTTGGCGCCGAACCATTGGGTCCGCCCGATCCCACCGGCGGCAGCCACGGTGAGTACGGTGATCCGTACTCCGTGATGGGCAGCAGTAGAGGTCATTTCACGCCCTATCAAAAGAACCAGCTGGGCTGGTACGCAAGCGACTCGGGCAGCTACAGCGTGCAAACGGTCGATGCCAACGGGACGTTTTACTTGCACCCGGCGGAATCCTCGGCCACCGGAGTAAAGGGGCTGAAGATCAAACGCGGCACCGACACGACCAACAACAACTGGCTGTGGATTGAGTACCGCGACAACAGCGGCGATTTCGACACCACGACCACCACATCGTCCGACATGAGCGGCGCCTTGATTCGCTACGACGACTCGCGCAACGATTCGGGTACGCACCGCCACAAGACCTACCTGCTCGACTTCCACCCCGCAACAGGAACCTTTGGCGACCCGGCGCTTGCCGTCGGCGAGACCTGGAGCGACGCCTACAGTAACTTGACCATCGAGGTCCTTTCGCTCACCGGCGATAATCGCCTTGAAGTCCGCGTCACGTTCGGTTCAATCGCCTGCATTCCCGCCGACCCGACCCTGACGCTTTCGCCCTCGAGCCAGAGTACCGACGCCGGTTCGGCCGCGGCTTTCAGCGTATCGGTCACTAACCACGACAACCAGGGCTGTTCACCCGAATCGTTCAGCTTATCCCCCTCGTCGCTGCCCGCTGGTTGGACCTCCAGCCTGGCGGCGTCGATCACGGGAATCGCACCCGGTGCGACTGACGGCGCCACCTGGACTATCACACCCGCGGCCGATGCCGGCGGGGCATCGCAGGGGCTCTCGGTGACCGCGACACAAACAACGTCCGGGCTCTCCGACGTTTCGAATTCCGCCACATTGAACGTCTTGACCCCGACCGTCAGTTTGCGAGTCTTCAAGACCAGCGGCCGCGGATCATTCCAATTGGATAATCCCTCGGCGACTTGCGGCGGCGATTGCACCTACACCTATCCGCTAAGCCCGGTCGAGACCGTCACCGTAACGGCCCTACCGGCGAACAAGCAGTGCCTGCTCTCCTGGGGCGGCGCCTGCGCCGGCCTCGATCCCGCCGCGCAAACTTCGTGTGCCGTCAACGTCTCAACCGGCATGGATATCTCGGCCGGCTTCGGGAAGTGCGGCGGCGGCGGCGGTGGTGGCGGTGGCGGCGACAAACCGGGCAACGGCAAGGGCCGCAACAAGTAAGCGAATCGGGAGCGTGGCGGGCAAGCGCAACGAAGTGGCGGTCCCGAGGTGTGGTTGGCCCGTCAGGCGGTGAGAAGAACGGGCGCTAGATAAGCGTTTCCCAGCCTTGACGGAACGTCCCGGTGGAAGCTTGTTCCCACATTTGCAAGGCTTGCAGGGAAAAGATGGTCGCCGTCGTGTTTCCGTCCGGCGTCAGCTGGCTGTCCTTCCGCGCGAAGGCGAAGCCGCCGTCGATTTCGGGAGTCGAGGATTGCCGTTGAAACTCTTCGATCGCGGCCGCTTCGTTGCCCGCCTGCTGGTGGTCGAGTTCCATGATCCCGAGCTGATCGGCGAACAGACGCAGACGCAGCAGTTGCGCCAGCACGTCGCAGCGCTGAAACTCGTGACCCACGTCCTGGGAAAGGTTTTTGATTTCGAGAATGCCAAATTGCAGCGCCCGGCTGCAGTCGGGCTCCAGACCCACCTCGGGCAACAGCCCTTCGAGGAAATAGCAATAGGCATGCAGACGGCTCATCGTCATTTCGGCGGTCGACTCGGGCTCGGCGAAGCCCTCATGCCGCTTGAGGCACCACTGCAACAGATCATCCGACATCGCCTTGAACTCGTGTAAGCCCACCGCATCGGCGAGCACCCGGAACGCCAGCGCCGACTTGAGGTGATACACCCCCGGTTGCTGCCACCAAGGCTCGTCCGCTTCGTACGGCATTTGCCGCGCCAGGTCAAAGACCGGAAAGAAAGACCCATCCATCCGGGATAGGTTCTCCTTAATGGCAATCCCGCAACGCTCGGCCTTCTCGGCATAAGCGGGCTCTTGGGTCGCCTTCCAGAGGTCGATCAACGCCCGCACGCCGGCGGTTGAATCGAGGAGATAGGACCAAGGGTGCAAGTCTCCCTCTTCCACCACCTCGTGACGGAATAGACCGGCTTCCTCGTCGAAGGCTTGGTCCAACAAGAAGCGGCCCGCGGCCTGGGCGCATTCGACAGCAGCGTCCGGGTCGACTTCGGAGCTCTGCAGCAAGCCGCTGACGAAGTAGCTGGTGGCGGCGGTGGAAATGCTGGCGTACTTGCCAGCCTCGGTGTGGTAGAAGCGTGAGGTCCCGCCGGACGATCTTTGAATTCCCGAGCGTGTCAGCCATTGAAACCCGGAGTAAATGCACGAATTCATAACAACAATGAACAACAGAATACCATGCGGTTTCAGGCGGACTCGCCGGTTGCGCCTCGGCGCGTCGTCAACTCCCGAAAGGTCATAGGACAAAGGTAATAGTTTGCTTTGGCCGCGGCGCGGCGCGGGCCGCCTTCGACTCCGGCCGTACCCGCCCAATCACGACCTGCCGGCCGCGCGGAGTTGCGACGGCGTGACAGTGTTGTTTTCGTGCTCAATTGTTGGTTTTTGTACGGTACAATTCTACCGTGTTCTCCTCGTTGATCAAAAAATGGCGGAAGTCGGCGGGCGCGGCCAAGCGAGTGGTTGAATTGCCCATTCATGTCTGCATCGGCACCGAAGAGTGTGCCGAAATTCCTCGGAAAATTCTGGAGCATTCGATTCGCAAACACGCCGCGGATTCCGCGCAAATCGAATTTCACCACCTTACCGATAGCCCGGAACTTCGGGACTTCGGCGCCGCGACAGGCTTTTCGTTTCAACGCTGGCGCATCCCCGAGTACCGCGACTACCAGGGCTGGGCCATCTATCTCGATGCCGACCAAATGGTTTTCGGTGATATTCGCGAACCCTGGGAAATCGACAGCCAATATCCCGATCAGGAAAGCTGCATGTGGTGTACCTATCGAAAGGGGTACCCCGAGGCTTCCGTAATGCTGATCGATTGCGAGAAGGCCCGCGGGATCTGGCCCACGGTCGAGGAAATCCGAACCTTCATCAAGACGGGCCCCCAAGAGGAGGAGCGCAAGCGGTATGGCGCGGCCCAGGTGGGGTATCTGCTCAAGTTTCGTCCTCAAGAGATCACGCACTATTGGAACCACCTCAACGAATACGAGCCGGGGAAGACGCGCCTGCTGCACTACACGAGGCAACGCACGCAGCCCTGGCGCTACCCGGAACATCCTCTGACGGGAGTTTGGAAAGACGCCTTGCTCGAGACCATTCGAGAGGGGATCGTCACGAAAGAGGAAGTCGCCCAGGCCTGTGACCGTTTCGAGCATATCCCCGAAAAGTTGCAATACAACGGCATGCACCCCTGGTGGCTTTCGTGCTTGGACGAGGTGTAGCCCGCGGCTCTTTGCGACTCGCTACAATAACGACCCTCTGAAGCCGTGCCCTCGGGGCTGTGAAAAAATGGGGCTGTCCCGAGCGCCGACCGAATAAGTTCCATTGAATCAGTAACCGCATCCGGCGCGAAGTGGACTCCCATTTTTTCACAGCCCCTGGGAGCCGCGGCTCGATCCGGTCACCATGAAAACCGCCTACCTTCTGCTCATCGTGATCGTCACGAACGCCGCGGGCAACATCGTGCTCGGTTACGGCATGCAACAGGTGGGTGACATCGCCTCTTACTCTCCCTTGGCCATGGTTCAAGGGGGGCTGCGGGCGTTCATCAACCCCTGGGTGACGGCGGGCGTCGTCCTGCTGCTGATTTTCTTCGTCGCTCACGCCTTGGTGCTGAGTCGGGCCGACCTCAGCTATGTCTTGCTGGTGACGTCGATCGGGTACGTACTGGTCGCGGTGCTCGGTTGGTTGGTGCTCGGAGAAACCGTTTCCGCCGCACGTTGGGCCGGGACGGTGCTGATTACCTTCGGGGTGGGCGTGGTCGGATCGACCCCGGCGTCAACGGCTGATCGACCCCCAGGCGGCGCGGCTTGAAGTTCTTCTTGCTGCTGTTGGTTGTCGGGGGGACGGTCGCCGGCGATCTCCTGAAAGCCGCCGGGATGCGGCGCTTGGGACTGATCGACGATTTTCGTCCGCGGTCGCTGGCGCGCGAGGCGCGCCGCGTCGGGGGCTCCGCGGTGATTTGGCTTTCGCTGGTCGGCTATGCCCTGTCGTTCTTTGCGTTCATGGCGCTGCTTTCGATCGCCGACGTCAGCTTCGCCGTACCGGCGACGGCGGCGGGTTACGTGGTCGAGATGTTGCTGGCGAGAACGGTCTTGGGAGAAGCGATCTCCCGGCGGCGCTGGGCGGGTGCGTTGTTGGTAACCTGCGGCGTGATGTTGGTTTCCACGTAGGCACCCGGTGACGGAGTTGGTGAGCGATCCTCTCTCGTTCGTTGCCGTCGCTTTGACGGTTTGCGCGTCGTTCCATTACTTGGCGGTCACATGGCTTGCGTGGCGCTTTTGGCGCGGCGGGCCGCGTGTCGGCGGAGCGACTCCGGCGCTGTCGGTGCTCAAGCCTCTCCAGGGCAACGGCGGGTCGTTGGAAGAAAACCTCCGAGCGCACGCTACACAGGACTATCCCGAGTTCGAGCTGCTTTTCGGTGTCGAGACGGCTGACGACCCGGCCGTTGCGGTGGTCTCTCGCTTGGCCGCCGAATTTTCCGACCGTCCGATCGAGATCGTTGTGTGCGGACCCGCGCCCGCGGGCAACGCCAAGGTATGGCGGCTCGAGGAACTGGCGCGCCGCGCCCACCACGACGTATTTTTGGTCAACGACGCCGATATCACCGTCGAGTCGGGTTATTTCCGGGAAGTTGTCGCCGAGTTGGATGACCCCGCGGTCGGTCTGGTGAGCTGCTTGTACCGCGCCCGCCCCGCCCAGGGCTTTGCGTCATTGCTCGAAGCTCTGTGGGTGTCGACGGAGTTTCAAGGGCAGGTGCTGGCGGCGCGCGGTTTCCAAGGGATGCGCTTTGCGTTGGGCGCGACGATGGCGCTTCGCCGCGCCGACCTCGATGCCCTTGGCGGCTTCGAGGCGCTGCGGCCGTTCTTGGCTGATGACTACCAATTGGGAAGTCGGCTGGCCGCGCAAGGTCGGCGCGTTGTCTTGGCCCGGCGCGTGGTGGAAACCGTTGTGCCGGATGCGGGGTGGCGCGACGTCGGGCGGCATTGGCTGCGGTGGTCGCGCACGGTGCGCGTTTCGCGGCCTTGGGGACATGCGGGGCTGCTCTTCACACACGGCACGGTCTGGAGCCTCGCGACTCTCGGGTTGGCGGGGAATCAGGCCCCGGCGGCGGTCGCGGCGCTGATTTGCCTGGCGCTGCGGGGAGTCGCGGCTTGGTCGGTCGGTCGGGGGGCGCTAGGGTCCGAATTGGTCGATCGGCGGGGTCATTGGATTTTCGTGGCCGACCTTTTCGCGTTCGGGGTTTGGTGCGCGAGTTTTCTCGGGAACCGCGTCGAGTGGGCGGGGCGGCGATACCGTCTCGACCGGGCGGGACGGATGCACAACGGGGGTTAATTCGCGATATCGTCGGTTGCTATTGAAGGTTTCCGCCGTAACCCCCGAGCCGCTACTGTAAGCTATAGAGACGCCTTTGCGATGCGGCGGGCGGCGGGCTATATTTTGCTATTGCTCTCGATCGGAAAATTCGATGGCTGAAAACGTTTCCCCCACTTGGGTAAACGGTGGCGAAAAGATCGTCTATCTGCTCAAGCCGCGCGGATTTTGTGCCGGCGTGGTGCGCGCAATCGACATTGTCGAGCTGGCCCTACAGGTCTACGGACCGCCGATTTATGTCCGCAAAGAGATCGTCCACAATCGCCACGTCGTCAGCGACCTGGCTTCGCGCGGCGCGGTTTTCGTGGACGAACTCGATGAGGTTCCCGAAGGCGGACGCGCGGTTTACAGCGCCCACGGCGTCGCGCCCGAGGTCCGTGAACAGGCCGAGCGGCGACGCTTGCAAGTGATCGACGCGACTTGTCCGCTGGTGACGAAAGTTCATTTGGAAGCCGTCCGCTTCGCCGCGACGCGGGGTACGATTTTGCTGATCGGCCACCGCGACCATGACGAAGTGATCGGGACGATGGGAGAGGCCCCGGAGCGCACTATCGTTGTCTCGTCGCCCGAGGAAGCGCGGCAGGTCGAGGTCCCCGACCCGGCCAACGTCTATTATTTGACGCAGACGACGCTGAGCCTCGACGAGGCCGGGGTCATCATCGAAGTGTTGCGGCGGCGCTTCCCCGACATTCAGGGGCCGCCGGCGAAGGATATCTGTTACGCCACCGAAAACCGTCAGCAAGCGGTGAAGCGCGTCGCGCCGCGAGCCGACTTGCTATTGGTCGTGGGCTCGCAAAACAGCTCGAATTCGAGAAGGCTTGTCGAAGTGGGTGAAAACCTGGGCGTGCTCGGACATCTGATCGACGACAAGTCGCAACTCGACGAGGAGTGGTTCAGCGGAGTCAGGCGCGTCGCGGTGACGGCCGGAGCGTCGGCGCCGGAAGTGCTGGTTCGGGGTATCGTGGACGAGCTTGCGCGATTCGGGTTTTCGCGGGTCGAGGAAGTCGAAGTGATTGAGGAAGACGTCAGTTTTCCGCTGCCTTCGGAGTTGGCCGGGCATCAAGGCGAACTGACTCAAATCGCTAATCTATGAAACGGCGCAAGAGCGACGAGGGCTTTGAGTTCATGCGGCGCCCGAGGCGACTCGAAACGCCCCGCGTTCTTCTGTAGAGTTAACTGGGAGTTGAGCACTTGAGTACAGCGGCGGTACAAACTCTCGCTCCGGATCGACATTCCGAGATCCACTCGGCCGTGCGCGCGGCCGCCGGCTGCTTGCTCGCCCGCCAGTCGCCCGGCGGCTGGTGGATCGGTGAACTGGAAGCCGACACCTCGCTTGAATCCGACTACATCCTGCTGCAATTGTGGCTCTACCCGCCCCGAGCGGGGTCTTGGGGGCCTCCGACCGTCGATCGAATCGCACGGGCCGCCCGCTACATTCTCAGCCGGCAGCTTCCCGACGGCGGTTGGAACATCTATCCGGGCGGGCCGGTGAATGTCAGCGCTTCGGTCAAGGCCTATCTGGCCCTGCGGCTAACCGGGTACGGCGCCGACGACGAGCGGCTGGTTCACGCCAAGCGGCGGATTCTCCAGTTGGGCGGCGTCGAGGCGACCAACAGCTATACCAAGATTTATCTAAGTTTCTTCGGGCTCTACGACCGCGCCAAGACGCCGACGATCCCCCCCGAGCTATTCCTGCTTCCCGACAAAGCCAAGTTCAGCGTCTATGACATGTCGTCATGGACGCGCGCCATTATCGCTCCGTTGGCGATTTTGGGCGCGTTGGGAGCTTCTCGCCCCATGCCGACGGGTATTGATTTGGATGAGCTTTCGAAGGATGCTCAGCGGGCGCAAGGCAATCTGTTTGACCCCGGCAATCTCTTCTTATTGGCCGACCGCGCGCTCAAGGTTTGGGAACGCGTTGGGATTCGAAGGGCGCGCCGCAAGGCGGTTCGCGCCACATCGCGTTGGATGATCGAAAGGCTTGAGCATTCCGACGGGCTGGGCGCGATCTTCCCGGCCATGATGAATTGCATCATGGCGCTGACCGAGCTGGGCTACGGGCTTGACGACCCGTTGCTGCGGCGACAGATCGAGAAGTTCGACGAGCTGATCATCGAGCAGGGCGACGACGACAGCGGCACGATGCGCCTACAGCCCTGCCTGTCGCCGGTGTGGGACACGGGCTTGGCGGCGGCCGCCGTCGGAACGGCTTTCCCGAATCCTTCCGAAGAGGTCGGCGGGGCTTTGCGCCGCGCGGCCGACTGGTTGCTGACGAAGGAAGTGCGCCGGCCGGGCGACTGGGCGGTGAGAAACCGAGCAGGCGAGCCGGGAGGCTGGTACTTCGAATTCGCGAACGAGTTTTATCCCGATACCGACGACACCGCGCAGGTGCTTTTGGCGTTGAGCCATGCCAAGGCGACGAACCTCGATGCTCAACGCGCGGCCGTACGGCGCGGAGTGAAATGGCTGCTCAGCATGCAGTCGAAGGACGGCGGTTGGGGCGCGTTTGACGTGGACAACAACAATCGCCTGTTCAACCATGTTCCCTTCGCCGACCACAACGCGATGCTCGACCCGACCTGCCCGGATTTGACCGGGCGGGTTTTGGACGCGCTATGCACGGTCGGCCCGGGAGAGTCCCATCCGGCCGTGCGGCGGGGAGTCGAGTTTCTCAAACGAACGCAGGAAGACGACGGCGGCTGGTTCGGGCGTTGGGGTGTGAACTATATCTACGGCACGTGTTTCGCTCTACGGGGTTTGGCGGCGGCGGGCGAGGATCCCCGCGAGGCCTACATCATCCGCGCCGGGGAATGGCTGCGTTCGATCCAGAACGCCGACGGCGGTTGGGGAGAAAGCTGCGCCGGGTACGATGATCCCAGACAGAAGACCGAGGGAGAGAGCACGGCCTCACAGACGGCATGGGCGTTGCTGGGACTGTTGGCCTCGGGAGACAATCGCTCGGGCAGCGTCGAGGCGGGGATCCGTTACTTGCTCGAAACACAGAGTCCCGACGGCTCGTGGAGCGAATGGAACTACACCGGAACCGGTTTCCCCGGCGTTTTCTATTTGAAGTACGATCTCTATCGGCAGTATTTTCCGTTACTGGCCATGGCCGAGTACGCCAAGGCGCTGTAGCGACCGGCCCGCGGGACGGCAACCGACGCCAACGAACGCGGCAACGGATCGGGGCTGCCGCGAACGACGATTCCGACTTGGACAGCCGCGGCAGGCGATTGAACCTGCTCACCGACGGACATCATGCGCATTCCCCTCGAAACCGCCGTGCGGCTTGGCGCCTACATCACCAAGAATAGGCTGCGACCTCCGGCTCGTTGGCAGGGCGATCCGACGCCGGCGGCCGGTGCCGGCCCGTTTCCGATTCTGGCGAACGGCTCGGCCCCGACGCGGATTTCCGGTGACGCGGTTCCGCATCCCTACTTGCGAAGGCGCTTCCCGCTGGTGCTGATGCTCGAGCCCCTGCACGCCTGCAACTTGACCTGCACCGGCTGTGGTCGCATTCGCGAATACGACGAGACGATCACCGAGCGCATTCCGCTTGAAAAATGCCTCGCCGCCGTGGATGAGTGCGGCGCGCCAATTGTTTCGATATGCGGCGGCGAGCCGATGATGTATCCACAAATCGGGCCGTTAGCGGCGAGTATTTTAGAACGCAAACGTCACGTCTACCTTTGTACGAACGGCATGTTTCTGGTCAAGCGGCTGCACGAGTTTCAGCCGTGCAATCGATTATTTTTCAATGTCCACTTGGATGGATTACGAGAAACGCACGATCTGGCCGTGGAGCGCGAGGGCGTATTCGACGAGGCGATCGAGGGTATCCGCGCGGCGAAGAAGGCCGGCTTCATGGTTTGCACCAACACGACCGTCTACCGCGAGACGGACATGAAGGAGATCGAAGCGCTCTATGAATTTCTCGAACCGCTCGGCGTCGACGGGCATATGCTGTCGCCCGCCTACGGTTACGCGGCCGTGGGCACCCGTGAGATCTTCTTGACGCGGGAAGAAGTGCACGAGAAGTTTCGAGACATCGATCGTATCTTTCGGCGCTTTCGGCTGACCTCGACGCCGGCGTATTTGGAATTCTTGAAAGGCGAGCGCGAGTTGCCTTGTACCGCTTGGGGCAACCCGACCTACAACGTCCGCGGTTGGAAGGGTCCCTGTTACCTGATCACCGACGCCCATTGGGAGACCTTCGACGAATTGATGAATCAAACGCCGTGGCAAAACTACGGCCGCGGCAACGATGAACGTTGCGAGCACTGTTTGGTGCATTGCGGCTACGAGCCCTCGGCGGCCTTGGGCGTGAACGCACGGCTCGGCGACAGTTTGAAAATGCTGAGCTGGGTGCTGTCGTAGGACTCCTCCTCGCGGCCGGTGCTCGGCCCTGCTTTTTGCGCGGCCCAAGGCGATACCGCCGGAATGCCGGGCCCCCGCCGCGCGAACCATTCCGCGAACCTGCCGGGATCTCTCTATCGTGCTGGGCTTGACGACCGCTGGGCGCGGCTGGTAAGATCGAAATATTAACTCTATAAACCTTTATATACAATATAAGAGAATATCTGGCGGTCGCAGTCTCCGATCGACTGAGTTAATACTCTAAACGACTTAATTTAAATGAGATATGTAGATGAAGCGTATTCCCAAACCGAAAAAAACGATCGCGGAGATCCAAGTGGATATTGAGAATGCCTTGAAGGCCCTGCGTAACACCAGCGACCTGCCGGCTGAGTTGGCGGATCTTCGTCACTTGGCCCCGAAGGGCCTAGAACCGCAAGTTTTGTTGGTGCGTCCGGGCACAAACCGCGGGGTTCGCAGGATCCGACGCAATGCAGCCGCTGAATACTGGAAACCGGCTGAGTGCCAGGCATTGATTGGTTACGAACGAAGAGATGAAGCCGCGTCCACCACTGATCGTGAGGCAGGCGACAGTGAGCTTTCGAGGGAAGTAATCGACAGCCTTGTTGAGGGTCCGCCAAACCTATCCGAGAGCCGAATCAAGAATCTGATCGAGGCGCTGGACGAAGCGGAAAGCAGCCCGGAAAGGCGCTTTGTTGCTCTGAAATGGTTCCGAGACACGTACCTCCCCGGCCGAGGTTTCTCTTGGACCGTTGATGGCGCCGAACGGAACCGGATTCTGCGGCGGGCAACCGACTGCGGTCTCGTACTCACCGCAAAGATTCATAACCCCAAGGCGCCGATGTATCCAACCACAACCGTACGGCTCAACCGGGGACATCCCGACTTCGCAAACCTTGTCTCGCGGAGACCGGAGCCAAAGCGATTCCGTCCGATACGAATCAAAGGCAGGCCCTTATCCGAAACCATTCTTGAAGGGCGACGGTAATTGGCGGTCTACTATTTGGACACAAGCGCGCTCGCAAAGCTCTACATTCAAGAAATCGGGTCGGGCCGGGTTGCTGATTTGTTGCGAGACCCCGAGCGCGATCACTTTGCGATCCTCGAAGTGTCCCGAGTGGAGTTTCATTCGGCGGTCCGCCGCCGGGAACGGGGAGGAGACGTTTCGAGTGCTGAAGCTGCCAATGTTCTGACACAACTGGATTCCGACCTGCAAGGCTTGTTTCTCGTCCAGCCCTTGACGGCGTCGGTCCTGGAAGAGGCGGTTGCAATCATCGCCCGTCATCCCCTTCGCGCCTACGACGCGATGCAACTAGCCGGCTGCATCGCTCTAAGCACCGGAGTGGGCGTTCAAGGATTCTCTTTCGTTTGCGCTGATGACGAGTTACTGGATGCGGCAATGGCGGAGGGTATCGAGGTTATCAATCCCAACGAGAACCCTGGTGCGTGCTAGCACATCCGGGTTGGAGCGGAAAAAGTTCGCTCGATTCTATCGCTCGCCGGGGCCGGTAGGTTTGAAAACGTATGGTTGAAGGCCGCGCAATCCCTAGGTCGGCGTACGGGATGCAGCGTGCCGGCAGTTCCGCTCCCGCGCATTGTGACGTTCCTTACCGGCGCTTCAGGATTCCTCGGCTCCCACATCGCCCGCCTGTTGGTGGACGAAGGTCGCTCGGTCCGAGCTTTGGTGCGGCCGTCGAGCGACCGCGCGGGTATCGTGGATCTTGCGGTCGAGCCGGTGATCGGCGATCTGCGCGACCCGGCGTCGCTTCGAACCGCGATCGACGGCTGCACCGAGCTATTCCACGTCGCCGCGGATTATCGGTTGTGGGCGCCGAACCCGGCTGAAATTTACGCCTCGAATGTCCAGGGCACCCGAAACATTCTTCAGGCGGCCCGCGCCGCCGGCGTCAAGCGCGTCGTCTACACCTCGACGGTCGGCTGCATCGGCGTACCGGGCACCGCCGAATCGGGCAACGAAGACACGCCTGTCTCACTATCGGAAATGGAAGGAGCCTACAAGCGCTCCAAATTTCTAGCGGAGCAAGTCGCGCTGGAATTCGCGGCCGACGGATTGCCCGTCGTCGTCGTCAACCCCACGGCGCCGGTTGGCGAGGGCGACCGCAAGCCAACGCCGACGGGGCAAATCATCGTCGATTTCCTCAGGGGCGCAATGCCGGCCTATCTCGACACCGGCTTGAATATGGTCGATGTTCGTGATGTTGCCCGCGGTCACTTGGCGGCCATGGAACAAGGCGTGAGCGGGGAGCGTTACATATTGGGCGGACGAAACATGACGCTGCGGGAGATCTTCGAGGCGTTGTCGACGATCAGCGGCCGGCCCGCGCCGAAGATCCGCATTCCCTACGCCGCGGCCTATGCTTATGGGGCTGTCTCGACCGCCGCCGCCCGGCTCACCGGCCGACCGCCGCGCGCACCGCTCGATGCCGTCCGCATGGCCCGCAAGAAAATGTTTGTGGAGTCCGCGAAGGCCGAGCGGGAAATCGGCTTCGCGGGCGGGCCGCTGGAAGCAGCTCTCGAGCGAGCGATTCGATGGTTTCAGAACAACCGGTATTGCTAGTCGTCGGGGCCGACCGGCGGGAGTTCGCGGCGTTCCCTGACGTCGAACCGTCGACGTCCCCAGCCGGGCTTCGTTGGAAAGCGCGAACTACCTTGAGGGCGGGTCCGGCCTTGCTCGTCGCCCACGGGCCGGGGCGAGAAAACGCGGGGTGTGCTGTGCGCCGCGCGTGCGCCGAGCAGCCGGTTGCAGCCGTGATTTCGACTGGATTCGCGGGTGCCCTCGCTGAAACACTTTCTCTTGCGGACGTTTTCATTGCCACACGTGTCATACAGCGCGAGCCGCGACTGGAGTATGCTGTAAAGTTACCGACTTGGTCGGGAGGGCGGAAGCCTGCGCACGGCTCTTTGTTGACCGTCGATGAGGTTGTCCAAACGGCTCGCGGAAAAAGGGAGCTTTTTAGACTCAGGGCGGATGCCGTCGAGATGGAAGCCTCGGCGGTTGCAGCGGAAGCCGCGGCACGGAAATTGCCGTTTTTCTGCGTCCGCGTGATCAGTGATGAGGCCGAGGCGTCATTCCCGATCGACCTTAATCGGGCGCGACGATCCGACGGAACGTTTTCGGGTTGGCGCGTGGCGGCCCAAATCATAGCGCGCCCGCGTTGTTGGAAGAGCTTGCGACGGCTCAAGGCCGACTCCGAGCTGGCGGCCGTTGCGTTGGCGGCGTTTTTCAGCCGCGCGAAATTTGACGTGTAGATGATGAGTGCTTTAGCGGTGCCGGATTCGATGGGAGCTTCGGTTTATCGAGGCTCGAGTCGTGTCCATTTGGAACAGCTTCCGGTCCCCGAAATCGGATCCGGCGAGTTGTTGGTGCGCGTGGAGTCCTGCGGCATTTGTCATACGGATTTGAAAAAGATTGAATACGACCTGCTTCCGCCGCCGCGCGTCTTTGGGCATGAAACCGCCGGCGTGGTCGCGCGCACCGGTGATGAGGTGCGGGATCTCGCGCCGGGCGACAGGGTTTGCTTGTTCCACCATGTGCCGTGTCTCGATTGTTTCTATTGCGAGCACGGCAACTACGCACAGTGCGCGACCTACAAGAAAGTCGGCGTGACGGCCGGATTCGAGCCGGCCGGGGGCGGCTTCGCGCAGTACGTCAAGGTTATGGATTGGATCGCGCGGCGCGGCGTCGTGAAGATTCCCAACGATATCAGTTTCGACCGCGCCAGTTTCGTGGAACCAGTGAATACCTGCTTGAAAGCTTTGCGGCAGTGTGACGTCGCCCGCGACGAGACCGTCCTTGTCATGGGGCAGGGCCCGATCGGGCTGCTGTTTACGATGCTGCTCGGGCAGGCGGGCGTGGAGCAGGTTTTCGCGACCGACGTCTTGAAGCCGCGTATCAAGGCTTCGCGGCGGATGGGCGCCGTCGAATGCTGGAATCCACTGGAAACCGACCTGGCCGCGGAGTTGGCCGCCAAGACCGCGGGGCGCGGCGCCGATCTCGTCATCGTGGCCGCTTCGGCGCCCCGGATTGTCGAGAAGGCGATCGAAGCTTCACGGCCCGGAGGCCGCGTGATGCTTTTCGCGCAGACCTCGTCGCGGGAAACGTTTGAGTTGTCGGGCGCGGCGATTTGCGCCCAGGAGCGCACCGTCTTCGGGTCCTATAGCGCCGCGATTGATTTGCAGCAAGAGTCGGCGGAAATCGTGTGGCGCGACGACTTCCCGGTCGAAGAGCTGATATCGCATCGTCTGCCCTTGGGCGAGTTGGAGCATGGGATCGAGTTGGCGCGTCATCCCGTCAATGGTTCTCTGAAGCTGGTGGTGCATCCGCAGAATTGACGGCGCAAGCGTTTGTTGAGGAATTCGAACGTGAAACAGACCATGATGGCCGCGATGTTGTACGGCAAAGAGGAACTCCGCATTGAGCCGGTTCCCGTGCCGTCCGCGGGACCCAACGACATCTTGGTGAGGGTTCAGGTGGCTCTGACCTGCGGCACCGACTTGAAGGTGTTTCGGCGGGGTTACCATGCGCGCATGATCCAGCCTCCGGCGGTGCTGGGGCATGAGCTGGCGGGCGACATCGTGGCGGTAGGTTCGGAAGTGGAAAACTTCCAAGTGGGGCAGCGAGTGGTCGCGGCCAATTCGGCGCCTTGCCGGCAGTGCTATCCCTGCACGCGGGATCAACAAAACCTTTGTGAAAACCTGCTGTTCAATAACGGCGCTTATGCGGAGTACGTTCGCATTCCGGGACCGATTGTTGCTTGCAATACCCACGAGATCGCCGACGGAGTTGCCTATCGCGACGCGGCGATGGTCGAGCCGCTGGCGTGCGTAATGCGGGGCATTGAGGAAACCGCGATTCACGAAGGAGACACGGTCGCGGTGATCGGGCTCGGTCCGATCGGGCTGATGTTCGTGCGATTGGCGCACCTCAGCGGCGCGCGCGTGATTGCTATCGGCCGCCGCCCGACGCAGCTTGAGCGTGCCGAGCGCATGGGCGCCGACGAACTCGTCATCGCCGCCGACGGCGCCGACTGGGTGGCCCAAGTGCGCGGCCTCACCGACGAGCGGCGCGGCGCGGACGCCGTGATCGAAGCTGTCGGCACGCCCGATACTTGGCAGGCGGCGATGGGGATGGTGCGCGGCGGCGGGACCGTCAACTTCTTCGGCGGTTGTCCCGGCAACAGCCACGTACCGATCGACACTTCGCTGATTCACTACTCCGAGGTTACGCTCAAGTCGAGCTTCCACCACACCCCGCGGCATATCCGCCAGGCCCTCGAAATCATTCGCCGACGCGACCTGCGCTCGGCCGATTTCGTCATCAACGAAGCGCCGCTGTCCGATCTGCTCTCGGTTTTCCGCGAAATGATGAGCCACAACGGCCATCTGAAAACAGCGATTCTGCCGTAGCGGTGGAAGAGCGCTCTTGCTTGGTCGGATCGCGGCGTCGCCTGCGCGACCCAATGTCCCCAGTTGCCGCACCGGTCGTGAAACCCTTCCTTCAGCCCGCTGATTTTGTCGCAGCCGTGGGTACGGAATTTCCCGCCTGGTCTCTCGACGATTCTCTCGACTACACGCGGCGGCTGGCTCGCTCCCACTATGAAAACTTTCAGCTCGTCAGTCGGCTGCTGCCCGCGCATCTCCATCAGGATTTCTTCAACGTCTACGCCTTCTGCCGCTGGGCGGACGACCTGGGCGACGAGATGGGCGACACCGAGCGCAGTCTGGTTTTGCTCGGGTGGTGGCGTGAAGAGCTGGCCGCGCTCTATAGCGGCCGGGCCAAGCATCCCGTTTACGTGGCGCTCCGCGAAACCGTCAAAAAACACGACATCCCCGAAGAGCCCTTTGCCGATTTGATTAGCGCCTTTGTCCAAGACCAATCCGTAACCCGCTACGCCAATGACGAACAGCTTCTGGAATATTGCCGCTATTCGGCCAACCCCGTCGGCCGGCTCGTGCTGCACCTTTGCGGCTACACCGACGACGACCGACGACGCCTCTCCGACTTCACTTGCACCGCCTTGCAATTGACCAACTTTTGGCAAGACGTCGCGTGCGACCGGGCGATCGACCGAGTCTACATCCCGCTCGACCGCATGGAATCACATCACTACTCGCTCGACATGCTCGACGAGGATTTACAGCGCGGGCAGGCTCGTCCCGAGTTCCGGGCAATAACTCGAAGCCTCGTCGACGACGCCGAGCGACTGTTCCGCAAGGGGCTCCCGTTGGCCGATCAAGTCGACCGTCGCTTGGCGGTGGACCTGGAACTATTCAGCCGCGGCGGCTTGGCGATTCTGGAGTTGATTCGCCGCCAAGACTACGACACCATAAGACAGCGGCCCAAACTCGGCAAAGTCGGTCGGCTATCGCTGTTGCTCCGCGTGGCGACGCGCAGGCTGTTGACCCACCCGGCCCGGGCGCGGGAAATCAGCCCTATCTAGGACAGGCAGTTTTATGCCTCCCCTCGAAGAATCGTACGAGCATTGTCGGCGCATCGCTCGCCGCCGGGCAAGGAATTTCTACTACTCCTTTGTGCTGCTTCCCCGCGAACAAAAGACCGCCATGTGCGCCATCTATGCGTTCATGCGGTACGCCGACGACATCAGCGACGAGACCGAACCGCCGGTAGCGGCTCGCCGCGCGGCGCTTGCCGATTGGAAACACGGACTCCAACAAGCGCTCGAAGGGCGTTACGGCGACAACCCGATCCTGCCCGCCTTTCACGACACGGTCAAACGCTACCGTATTCCGCCCGAATATTTTTTCGAACTGATCGATGGCGTGGGCTCGGACTTGGTTCCGCGACAGCCCAAGACCTTCGACGAGCTCTACCGCTATTGCTATCAGGTCGCCTCGGTCGTCGGCATGACTTGTATTCACGTCTGGGGGTTCGACTCGCCTGACGCGCTTCGCTTGGCCGAAAAATGCGGCGTGGCCTTTCAGCTCACCAACATCCTGCGAGACATTCCCGAAGACGCCCGCATGGGACGCATCTATCTGCCCCAGGAAGACCTCGCAAGGTTCGGAGTCAGCGCCGAGGATTTGCTCGCGGGCCGTCCGGGAGAAGGGTTTGAAAAGTTGATGGCCTTCGAGTGGGAGCGCGCCAACCGATATTACGCCGAAGCCGCGCCGCTGCTCGGCATGGTCAGCCCGACCGGGCGCCCCTCGCTGTGGGCCATGATTTCGATCTACTACGGTATCTTGCGGCGCATTCGCGGCCGCGGCTACGATGTCTTCACGAGCCGCGCCCGATTGAGCGATTTCGAAAAGGTGTGGATCGTCGTCCAAGCGCTGAAGCTGCGATTGACCGGAGGAGCGCCGCCATACCCCGCGTAGTGATCGTCGGAGGCGGGCTTGCCGGGCTGGCCGCCGCGGCCGCTCTTGGATCGATCGGTTTCGAGATCGAGCTCCACGAAGCACGCCCCTTTCTCGGGGGCCGCGCGACGTCGTTTCCCCTCAACCCCGCCGCGGAAGATTCCGAACACATCGACAACTGCCAGCATGTCTTGCTGCGCTGCTTTACGAACCTATTGGATTTCTACCGGCGCGGCGGGGTGGAAGAAAAGATTCGCTTCTATGATCGGTTGTACTTCGTTCGTCCCGGCGGCGCGACGGATATCCTGAAACCGGGCCGGCTGCCCGCGCCGGCGCATCTTCTCGGATCGTTGCTCGGTTTCAAGGGGCTGACTTTCGCTGACAAACGCTCGATCTTCAGAGCGCTGGGCGCCATGCGGCGTGAGCGAAACCGGGCCGATCTCGACACCGTCACGATGGCTGATTGGTTGGCGTCGAAGGGAGCCGCGGGGAATGCCGTCGAGCGTTTTTGGAGGCCGATTCTGGTGAGCGCGCTGAATGAAGATCCCGAGCGCGCCTCGGCTCGCCCGGCGTTTCAGGTCTTCTTGGAAGGTTTGATGGCGACACGTGAGAGCTACGAAATGGGCATCCCCGCCGTGCCGCTCGGCGAGCTTTACTCGGCGGGGTCGGCGGAGAGGTTTGGCGAGCGGGTTCGTTTTCACTTGCGCTCGCCGGTCGAGCGCATCGACCCAAACGATCGCGCGGCGGACTTTTACATAAGCGCCGTCCCGTTTGAGCGCGTGAATGCGCTTGTTCCCGAACTTGCGCTGCCACTCGAGAAATTCGAGCATTCGCCGATCACGGGAATTCATCTTTGGTTCGACCGCGAAGTGACCGATCTGCCTCACGCCGTCCTGCTCGACCGCACGATGCAGTGGATGTTTCGCAAGTCGGCGAACTATGTGCAATGCGTCGTCAGCGCTTCGCGGTCTTTGGTGCCGCTGTCCCGAGAGGCGATCATCGAAACGGCGCGGCGGGAGCTGGTCGAGTTTTTCCCCGCGGCCCACGACGCCAAATTGGTCAAGGCCCATGTGATCAAGGAAGCCCGAGCGACGTATTCGATTGCCCCGGGCCTGGAGGCGCACCGCCCGCCTACGGCGACGAAGTACCCGAATGTTTTTCTCGCCGGCGATTGGACCCGAACCGGCTGGCCGGCAACGATGGAGGGAGCCGTGCGGAGCGGCTATCAGGCGGCCGAAGCCGTGGCGCGCGCCGCCGGGCGAGAGACCTCGTTTGTCTTGTCGTGAAGATACCCTGCTCGGACGACGATCCGCGTACCGGCACCCGGGCCGGATTTGTCGGCGGAGAATTAATCGGCCGACACTTGCTCTTTCCGCGCCAAACGCAGAGTCAGGCCGGTCAGAAACACGACCGCCAGGCCTAAAGCGATCCACAGCAGAGTTTGTTGCACGCCGCTTCCCGACGTTAGGCGGGTGGCCGGGGAGAACGCTTCGTTTTCGGTCAGGGGCGCTGTGCCGGCGGCGGCGCTGGGGACCGCTAGGACCAAATCCCTCACTCGTGCCAGCTCATAACGCGGCGCGGTGGCTTCGGGGTGCCCGACGAGCAAATAGTACGTGCCCGCCGGCGCCGCGAAATAGACATCGCTCACCGGGAAGCGCCCGACGACCTCGCTCAACACCAGCGGGGCGTCGTCGCCGTCTTCAATGATCAGCTCCAACGAATCCACCGGACCGGGAGAGAATTCGATGGTAATCGCGTCTCCATTGCCGGAGGCCGGCGCCCTCCCCATGGCCGCCCGGGTGAGTCGCCCTCGCCCGAGAAGTATCTCTTGCTCGCCGCGCTTCGCACGCAGTTGGTAGGGGCGATCGAGATAAGGCACGACGGACGTAAGCATAATGCGGTCGACAACGGCCGGCGCGACGGGCGGAGAAAAATGGTAATGGGAGGCGGTGTCGATCGATTCGCGAGCTCCGATATTCAGCGGGTGAAACTCGTGGTCGACATCACGCTCGACGAGATAAGCCCATTGCCGCGATTCGTCGTCGACGATGCGCAGGTCCCGCCAAATCGCCGCGCAGGTGCGCCAAATCATCCAGGCCGAGCCGCAAACGGTTAAGGCCCTCGGGCGAGAGGGGTCGGCCTCGATACGGCGACGGTGCGTGAATTCTCGAGGATCGATTTCCGCGCCGGGACGCATCGCGAAGCCAAGTATTGGGGCGGCATCAAAAACCGGGTTGGCCTCGACCGGACCCAACCGAGCCGGTTGCATAGCGCTCCTCGCCGCCCTTGGCCGGCGCGGCGGCTTGGATCGTTTGCTCGATGTCGTAACGAGGCCGGTGCGCTCGGCCGCCGCCAAAGTAGAGGGTCCCGGCGACTTCGTCGGGGGCCCGTGCCTTCGAGCGCGAAGACCAGCGCCGGACGGCGAACGATCGCCTGAAAACGCAGACCTTCGAGTGGGGGACTGTCGCCGTTGTCGATCACCACTGCGAGCCGATCGCCGCGGGCGGGCGAGATCGGCACTTCGAGCTCCTCGGCGGTGGTAAAACCGGGTACGCGGTAGACGGCTCGCCGACCCAACTCTCGATCGCCCCCGCCCGGGCCCTGGTCTCGAACCCGCGCGCGGCGGTTGAACGTGCGCGTCGAGGTCGCGACCTGTAGAGCAGCGGGCACCAGACCCCGCGGACGAGCCAACTCAATCGTCGTTTGCCCGGCCGTTTCGCTTCGGCCAACCTCGATGAGTTCGACGGCAACGCGCTCATCGGGAATCAGCAGTGACTCTTCGTATCGAAAGTCGGGTTCGAGAAAGAAATTTTCCTCGCCTTCGAGCGTGACGATCACCCGATCGAGCCCACCACCCTCGATCGTGAGGTACGCTTTTTCCCGCGATGAGGACCCCAGCCGAAAGATCGACGCTCCACGTAAGACCGCAACGGCCCCGTCGCTCCGTCGGGTCTCGAGAGTCACTCGGCGGACGAAGCGCGGGCGGCGACTTTCAAAGACCAGGTCCCAAGCGCCGGTCCGCGAGGGTTCCGGCGGCGCGGCGAGTTCATAGGTTTCGCGACGCAACGGCGGACCCGCGTCGCGCTCGATGGTTTGGCGGTCCACCTCGAGCAGCTCGGCGGGAAAACTTCGCTCGACTTGGCGCTCGGCCCCGCCCGCGAAGTTGCTGTCGATGCGATAGGGGACCTCGCGACCGGCGGCGTCGATGATCCTCAAGTCGGAGAGATCGGCTCGACAGGCCGACAACACTTCGGGCGCCAACTCGATCCGAGCCAGCCGGCCGGTGGAGACATGGATATCAGCCCGTGACGGAAATAAGGGGCGCAGGTCCGCGGGTTGGGAAAGCGCGGGCGGCGCCGTCGAGACAACCAGAAGGGCTATCAAGGCCGCTGTCGCCGACAGATGCAGTTTCATTCGCCCTCCTCGGGCTCTTCGCGCCGAAAGACGAAGCGTTGATAGCCCAGTGAAACCAGAATCAGGCTCAGCGCCAGCCCGACCAGCGAGGCTACGCGGTAGAGATCCTCGAGTTCCCCCAGGTCGTGCAAGAAGACCTTGCCGATCGTCAGGATCAGGAAACCGAGGCTGATCCAGCGCAGCCCGGCACTCTTCCAAGCCACGCCAATCGTGAGTAAGACAAGAGCGTACAGCGCCCAAGCCAGCGACTGTGTCAGATCGCGCGCCGCCATGCGTTCGAACGAAATTGTAAGCTGCGTGGAAACCGAGAAGAAATCGAAGATCGTGAGGTTGATCCAGACGAAAATCACGGCGATCGCCGCCACGCCGCACCCTAAGGCGCCGATCGGTTTGCCCGAAGCATAAAGCCCCTCTTCCCAATCGAGACGCCGCTCGACTTCGACGCCGTAAAAGTGCCAAGCCGCTCCCAACAAGGCTGCGGCCGGCACGAGATAGGTGTACATCAGCCAATTGACGATCGGGAACCCGCCGCTGGGGTGGTAATCGAAAAGCTCGGCGTTAGCGACAAGGCGAAATCGTCACCGCCGCCAACAGCGCCCAACTGAAGTATTTCAGCCCGGCGTGGTCGAGGCGCTTCCAAAGGGCCGCCAGCCCGACGCCTTGCAACGCCCAGCCGATCGTGACCCATTCGTTCTCAAGCTGTAGGGGAATGGCTACGCTCACAAAGCTCATCGCGATCGCCGAGAACCACACCAGCCCGCGCTTGCGCATAGCTGCGTCGAGTACACCGAGACCGCGGGCTTGAAAGGCGGCCCCGAGCGACAGCGCGGCCAGCCCGACCGGTAACAGACCAATCGTCTCGGAGCCGAAACGCATTTCGTAGAGTTCCTTCAAAGACAGGAACCATGCCGGGCCCGCCAAGGCCGCCGCTCTCCAAGCCCAAGTCTCTCCGGCAAGAGCCGAGCGCGTTAGAAACGGCCACCAGGAAAACAGCACTACGGCGGCAAGCTGAAAAGCAAAGACGAGCAATGCCTCGTCCTGGTTTAGCCGTCCGCTCATCGAAGAGGTCCACAACGTCTGAGCGAAGACAGCTAACAGCACCGCGCCCAAGTACATCTCTCCGGAAGAAAGCCGCGTGGCCGCGAGAACGATCAGCAACGCTAAAAGGATAGTCGCCGTATGGAAGAGCGAGGGCGACATCAACGGCTCAAACCCCTCCAGGCAAAGGAACATCAACACCACGGCGGGCATCGTGGCCGCCGCGAGTTCGGCCCAGTTGCGCCTTGGGCCGGCTTCGCGAGTAACGGCAAAGACCTGGAAGCCCGCCGCGCAGAGCCCCACCCAGGCAAAGTAGATCTCGAAGGCCGGGAAGCCTTCCACACCTCGAAATGCTCCCAGGAAAAACGCCAAAGCCGCCCCCAAGCCCAATGCCGCCAAGGTGCTCCTGTATTCCTCCCCCGGCTCGGCCGATTGCCTCATCAGCAGTGCCGCCGCGCCGAGCCAGCCCACAAACCAGGGGATAAACAATGGCGTACCGCCAACCGTCGCCCCAATGACGAACAGAAAGAAGAATCCAGCCGCGGCGATCAGCGAGGCTGTTGAGCGCGGCCGAGGCTCACCTTCAGCCTCGGCAAGGTCTCGTTGCATCCATTCCCACAGAGCGTGGAAAACCAGCGCCAAGGCCAGCGATATGCCCACCGCTTCCCAGGCAAGAGCCGTACTCCAGCGCGTGCGAATGATCCACGCAAAAACGACCGCCACGCTTCCCGAAGCCGCCCCGGTCGCAAGGCCCGGCGCCGCTTCGACGCGGCTCAGCCAAACCGCCAGGCCCCGAGAGCAGCAACAGCAGAACCCCAATCGGATAGAGGTGCGCCCCAAAATCGGCGCGGCCCGCGAAATAGAGCCCAAACGCAAACGGCAGCAGGACGGCCGCCCCTCGGGTCAGTTGCTCAAGCGCGGCCTCGGCGGGATCGCCTTCCTCGTCACGCCGCGCGCCCCAATGTCCCGCGAGACCGTAGAACACGGCGAACACGCCCAGGATCGCCAGCCCCAAAAGAGCGCGGTCGGGCCCCATGCGCCCAAAGATCCAAAGTAACTGGTATAGAACAGTTCCGCCCAGGCTCAGCGCGCCGAGCAGCGGCCATCGCCGAGCCCGCGCCAAGACCAACAACCCAACGTCGAGCAGCAAAATGTAAGCGAACAAGCCGATCGGGTTGTCTTGTCCGGTGGAAAGCAGCAGCGGCGTCAGGAAGCCGCCGATCATCCCCAGCATGGCGATGTCGAGGCCTCGGTAGCGCCACGAGAGCAGACCGCAGACGATCGTGATCAGGATCATCAGCCCGTATGCCGGCGTCGTGCCGATCAGCTCATAAAGGACGCGCGCCGCCCACACCGAGGCATAGAGAATGATGATGCCCGCGCCCGACAAAGCGTTCGCGGTCACGCCATAATCGCGCTCGCGCAGCTTCTCGCCGGCGAACAGACAACCGACTCCCGCCAAGAACCCGATCGCGACGCGAACAATTGGGGGATGAGTCCCTGCTCGATCGAATACTTGAGAAACAAAATGGCGGCCAGCGCCATGACGATACCGCCCAACACAGCGGCCCCGCGAATGCCGAGCCACTGCTCCCAGTTGATTCCGGGAGGTTCGACGGGCGGGCCGGCGGGTGGCGGCGGAGGTGGCGCGGCGGCCGGCTCGGTTGCGGATGAAGCAGCGGCAAGCGGGGTTGCCGGAACCGGAGCTTCCTCCGGCTCAGCGGAAGAAGTTGGTCGCACCGGCGACTGTGCGGCGCGGTCCGCTGCCCGGAACTGGGACGGAAACTTCGCGGCCGGCGTCCGAAACGGCGGCGGCCGGGGAACCGGGCTCCGTCGCGGGCGGCTCGGGTGCCGACTCGGCTTCGGTCGCGGTTTCCGGCACCACCGGTTCCACGCCCGACAAGCGCGCTCGGAGTGCTCTGAGGTCGTCTTCGAGGCGCTTAACCCGTCCCACCCAATTCGTGTACAGTTCCCGAACGTCGTGCTCGAGTTCGTCGATGCGACGGCGGTCAAAGTGCGCCTGTTCCCTCGCCGCGCGCAACGAGAAGAATAACCAGGCGACTGCAACGGCGAGTAAGAAGAGAACGAAAGACATCGTCTCGGCCTCGATATACCGCCCGACCCGCGGAACATCCTCCGCGACGCGCTACAGCCCAACCGCAAGGGAGGCGCCGACGCCCGCCCGAAGTCGGCCTAGCGCAATGGTAACACTGAATTTCTCGGCGGCGTCCGGAAACGATGGCTCGAGACGGAGCTTCTTGGCGCGACCCTGACTCCACCGGTAGGCGAGAATAAGGAGTCGGCCGGCCGCGCCCTATGGGTCGCGGGGAACTTTGCCGGCCCGACTGCGTATCCCCAGTTGCGCGCTGACAGACGAGGGTCCCCGGCGCCAACAAGCAATGCGCATCGTACACGCCCCATGACCGAACACCTCGGTGCCGCCATCGAAACCAACGAGTTGAGGAAGTACTTCCGGCGCTTCGGCTCGCGGCAACCCGTGCGCGCCGTCGACGGCATCTCGCTCGAAATCGCATCCGGCACCGCGTTCGGGCTGCTGGGGCCGAACGGCTCGGGGAAAACAACCTTCATCAAGTTATTGCTCTCGGCGGCGCGCCCCACCTCGGGCCGTGCTCGTTTGTTCGGTCTCGATTGCCGAACGCCCGAAGCGCGCCGCCCGGTCGGCTATCTGCCCGAAAACCATCGCTTCCCGACCTACAACACGGGCCGCGGGATGCTCCATTCCTACGGGGCCTTGTCGGGCTGCTCACGGACGGAATGTCGACGACGAGCCTCGGAGTTGCTCGAACAGGTGGGGCTTGCCGACTGGGCCGATGTGCGCATCGGCAAGTACTCCAAGGGGATGCTGCAACGGCTCGGGCTGGCCCAAGCGCTGATGCATTGCCCCGAGCTGCTGATCCTCGACGAGCCCGGCGACGGCGTCGATCCGTTGGGACGAAAGATGATCCGCGACTTGCTGCGCGAACTGCAAAGCAAAGGCGTCACGATCTTCTTGAACTCCCACTTGCTTTCGGAAGTCGAGATGTTCTGCGACGAAGTGGCGATTATTCGCCAAGGCGAGGTGGCGCTGACCGGCCGCGTGGCTCAGCTGACCGCCGGCAGCGGTTACAGTGTCTCGTCGAGCGATGCGCCCGAGGCCGCTGTCTCGGAATTACGCGCCCGCGCGGCGGCGACGGTTTCCGACAACGGTTTGTTCCGTTTCGAATTCCCTGACCGCGAAGGGGCCAACCGCGCCGTCGACACGCTGCGGCGGCACGGCGCCGAGGTCGAGGAACTACGCCGCAAGCGCTCGACTCTTGAAGACGTCTTTCTCGATGCCGTTGAAGAATCGCGGGGGAAGAAATGATCGCGCCGGGGATAACGGCGGAATTGGTCGCCGATACGTTTCGCGAATCCTTCTCGCGCAAGATTTTCTGGGGATTCTTCGGTTCCTCGACTGTGTTGATGCTGCTGCTTCTGCTGGTACTCAACATCGACATCGTCGAAGGCGGCGTGGCGGCGGTTAAGATTTTCGGCCAAGACGTCAACAGCGGACAAGGTGTCGAGGTCGCCCAAGTCGTCGACACCGTGCTGGGCGCTGTGTCGGTGTTCTTGTTTACCGCCGGGTTGTTCTTTTCCGTATTCGCCTCGGCGGGGCTGATTCCGACGGTATTCGAACCGGGGCGCATCGAGCTGCTGCTGTCGAAGCCCCTGCGCCGTTCGCATTTATTGTTGGGGAAATTCCTGGGCGCGCTGGCGGTGATCGGCTCGAACCTTTTCTATTTGGTGCTGGGCGCGTGGGCGATTCTTGGTCTCAAAACAGGCATTTGGAAGGCCGGGTTCTTGGCCTCGGCGTCGTTGGCGGTTTTTGCTTTCGCGGTGTTACTGACGATCGTCTTGTTTGTCGCGGTGGCGTCGGAAAGCGCCGTATTAGCGAGCATGGTGACGTATTTCGTCATGTTGCTGAGCCTGATCTTTTCGCAGCATGAGCGGCTCGCTCCCTACTTCAATTCGCAATGGCCCCGCGACTTGATGGCGGGGCTCTATTACGTCTTTCCGAAGCTCTACGGAATCGGCGACATGGCGCGGCTGGCGTTCCTGGGACGAGAGATGGAAACCTGGATGCCCGTGCTGACGTCGGCATTGTTTGGCGCGGTGGTTTTGGCCGCCGGCTTGTGGATGTTCGAGCGTAAGGATTACTAGTAGTCCGCTATTGCTTTTTGTTTGCCGCGTTGCTGCCGACTCGCGAATGCGATCCAGCGTATGCATTCGTTGGAGGAACCATGAATTCACCCATTGCATCGCGTATCTTCGCTGTTGTCTTGATGGTTTCGGCGCTGTTGGGCTGTTCCGGCGGCGTGCCCGCTCGAGCCGCCGCGGTCGATTCCGAACTAGCCGCGCTGTTGCCGCCCGACGCGGTTTCGCTGATGGGCGTCGACGTGGCCCGACTACGGGAGGCGGCCGTCTATCGCTATCTCGAACAGGAGGGCGCAGCCGCCGGCCGCGGCTTTGACGATTCGATTGAAGACTTTGTCAATAAGACCGGCTTTGACCCGCGCCAAGACCTCGACAGCCTATTAGTGGCTTCATGGGGTGAAGTCGGGCAAGTCGCACTCACTCAAGAGGCGCCCTTCTTAGTCGCCGCGCGCGGCCGCTTTGATCAGGACGAGCTGGGAGAGACTTTCAGAAACGCCGGAGCCTCGCGCGAAGACTATCGCGGCATTGGCGTATACAGCTTCGGCGGGCCGACCGCCGGCTCCGGCGGCAACGGCGTGTTTTCATTGGCGGTTCTCGACGCCGAGACGGCTCTGGCGGGTCCCGGGGGGGCGTTGCGGCAGTCGCTCGACCGTCGGCTGGAGGGCAGCCCCAACCTAACTGACAACGCAACCTTGATCAACCTGGCCGAAACCATCCCCGCAGTAAACCACATTTGGGCCGTGTCTCGCCAGCCGGGACGTCTGATGCCCGAACAGGAACCGGGCGCCGAGCCCGCCCCGCATCAGCCCGCCATGCAAATTCTCAAGACCATGGAGCAAAGCACCTTCAGCCTCGCTCTCGACGACGGTCTGAACATGCGGGCCGAGGGATTGTTTCCCACCGCCGAAGGGGCCACGCTGCTGGGTGACGCCGCGCGAGGGGTGATCGCCATGGGTCGCTTGATGATCAGCCCCCGGAACGCGGGCCTGACCGCCTTTCTCGACAGTATTGTCGTCGCCGAAGACACAACGATAGTCAAGATTTCCATCGATATGGACATGCCGAGCTTCCGCGAGATGATCGAATCGCTGAAAGCAACGCGGTCTGGATCGGAACAGGGCGAATTACTGTAACGCGGAAGGCCGGGTTTTCCCAATACGGCTGGGCGATCCTAAAGGGGACGGCATAGGTCGTCTGGGTTGCCATATCCACTAGCTAGGCCCCCGGGGGAGTTATAGGCAGCTCGTTCCCTATTGAGTCTCGCAAAATAAAGTGACACCTTTTTGGGGTACGTACGTCTTTGTATGTATGGGAAATACAAAAGGCGTACGGCGGGATTTCGAGGCCCTGGAGAAGCGCCGTTTCAAAGCGATCCGGTTGGTCGAGCAAGGCTGTAGTCAGTCCGAGACAGCGAGGCGATTGAAGGTCGCGCGGCAAAGCGTCAGCGAGTGGCTGCGACGATACCGGCGTGACGGCGAAGCCGGGTTGCGCCAGGCCGGCCGCGCCGGCCGTAAGCCGCTGTTGGACGCCGCGCAGCTCGAACGCCTCGAGGCGTTGCTGCTGGAAGGCCCCGAGGCGCACGGCTTCCCGACGCCGCTGTGGAGCTGTCCGCGGGTCGCTCGTCTGATCGGAGACGAGTTCGGCGTGCGCTATCACGAGGGCCATGTCTGGAAGATCCCGCGGGCGCTCGGTTGGAGCCCGCAACGGCCCGTCGGCAAAGCGCGGGAGCGCAACGAAGAGGCCATCCGCGGCTGGCAGCGCAAGACTTGGCCGGCCATTAAAAAAAAGCCCGCAAAGAAGAACGTACGATCGTCTTCATCGACGAAAGCGGATTGAGTCAGAAGCCGCATCGTTGCCGCACCTGGGCGCCGCGCGGCGAGACACCGGTGTTGGAGTTCAACTTCAACTGGGACAAGCTGTCGGTGTCGGCCGGGCTGACGTTGCGCAACTTTTACTTCCGGCTCTATCCCGGCGCGATCGGCGAGCTGGAGGTCATCGACTTCCTGAAGGCTTTGCTGCGCCACATCGACGGCCCACTGCTGATCGTCTGGGACCGGCTGCCGGCGCACCGCAGCCGCCTGGTGCGGGAGTTCATCCAGCTCTCCGAGGATCACATCGCAACGGAGTACTTGCCGCCCTATGCGCCGGAGTTGAACCCGGTGGAATACATTTGGGCGTACTGGAAGCAGCACGAGTTGCCCAACGTCTGCCCGAAGGACTACTGGGAACTCGACGAGCGCGCCCGCAAAGCGCTGCGGCGAATGCGCCGCAAACCGCGCTTGATTACCGCTTTCTGGAAACAGTCTTCTCTTTGTCTCGATTGACAGTATATTATGCGAGACTCAGTAAGTCAATTCGCAATGGCCGCGCGGGGCTGGTTCGATCAGGACAAGTTTGACGATACTTTCCGAAACGCCGGCTCTGTCCGCGAAGACTATCGCGGCATTGCTTCGGCGGGTCGGCCGGCCGCGGAGAACCTCGTATCCCTCTGTGAGACGTGAACAGACAGACCGGGACGAGGCAAGTCCCAAGAAGACATTCCGTTCAATCAGTCAAACTAGGCTAGAATGTGGGCGCTGAGGCGGTTCGAAGTCATGTCGCAAGCAAGCACGAACAACCAACCAAAGACCTCACCGAGACCCTTAGTCGCCTGGACCGACGTGTTCCGCTTGGTAGGTACCGCTCTCTTCATGCTGATCTTCCTCGCGATTTGCTATTTCCCGCGGGCAACGGATGATTGGGGGCGATCAGATTCGACCCAATTTGATCCGGTCGAGGCCCAGGCCTTCTACGAAGAAGTGTACTCGGGTGATGCCAAAGGCGACAGCCCAGTCGGAAGCAAGACCGTCGAACCGGGGACATCCGAGGAAGTGTCCCAGCCCTTCGCCGACCAACACCACAACTATGTCCTGCTTGGTATGCAGGCCTCCGAACACATGGGAGTCAAGGAAACCGTCGAGAAGTTTGTCGAGCGGTACGACGTGGAAACGGGTCGGGTCCTTGAGATAGGGGCCGGCTCCGGGCAGTTGCAAGATGTCGTTAGTGACTACACGGGACTCGATATTGCTGCTTCAGCCGCTCGCTATTTTCACAAACCCTTCGTGGAGGGTTCGGCGACCGATCTGCCGTTTGAGAACGAGTCCTTCGATTCAGTTTGGAGCGTGTGGACGCTCGAACATATTCCGAATCCGGAACGTGCCCTCGATGAAATGCGACGAGTGACGCGAACAGGTGGATACTTGTTTCTTTGGCCAACCTGGAGGTGTCCACCGTGGCGAAGCCAGGGATACGAAGTGCGTCCCTACTCGGATTTCGATTGGTGGGGTAAAGCGCGGAAGTTGAGCGTAGGATTTCGGTCCAACCCCTATTTGATCCTTGCGGGAAGAGGGACTGCAAGAAGCCTGAGGGCGCTTTATGGGCGGATGACGGGGGTTGAAACGCGCCTTCGCTTTGATCGCTTGGAGCCAAACTTCGAGCACTATTGGACGCCGGACGCCGATGCCGTGGTTTCCCTAGACGAACACGAGACGATGTTATGGTTTCTCAGCCGGGGAGACCAATGTGTGAATTGCCCGCAGGATTTCTCCGGCCGCGTGCAAATGACCGGCGGACCCTTGATCATCCAGGTTGACAAGTCACAATCCGTGACGGACCCATAAGCAGCGTCCCTATTTCGGTCGCAGGCAATACAGCACGCCGTCGCGCGATCCGATCACCAGCCGATCGCCGCTGATGGCCGGAGAGGCCACAATATCGCCCCCGGCGGTGAACTGCCAAACCAGCTTTCCGTCGGCATGGTTGAGTGCGTAGAGATTGCCGTCGTTCGAGCCGACATAGATGATATCGCCCGCCAGCGTCGGCGAGGAATCAACCCGTGATTTCGTCAGGAATTCCCAGACCAGTTCGCCGGTCTGCTCATTGATCGCGTGGATACGCTTGTCGCGTCCGCCGAGCACAACCAAGCCCTTGGCGACGACAGGCGAAGAATAGAACGGGTAATCGGTCTTCGGGTGCGAATAGCGCCAGACAACCTCGCCCTTTTTCCAATCGACGGCTAGAACCTCGTTGCCGAAACTACCGACATAGATGCGGTCGCCCACAAGCGCCGGCGTTGCGGCGATGTAGTCGCCCAGCTTGATTTGCGCGACCTCTTCGCCGTTCGAAACATCGACGATACGCAACTTGCCGTCGCAACCGGTGACGAACGTTTTCCCGTCCCTGACCGCCGGGCTGCAATGAACGCGGTCTTCGGTCTGGTATTCCCATTTGACGTCGCCCGTTCCGGGGTCAAACGCGTATAAGCTCGCATCATAGGAGCCGACCAGCACGGCCCCCGGCAGGCAGTTGGGCGAAGAGAGAATCTCCGCGTGAGTTTCGGCAATCCAGCGTCCCTTGCCGGTCGTGATGTCGACGGCGTGGAAGTAGCCCTCTTCGTCCCCGAAAAAGACGGTTTCGTCGAGGATGCATCCCGAGGCCGGAACGCCAAGCTTCGCTTGGTAGACCCACTTTCCCTTGCCGGTGGCGAGATCGACAGCATGGAACCGCCCGTCCATCTCACCGAAGTAGACCGTGCCGTTGACGATGATCGCGGTCGAGTCGATCCCGGCCGGGGCTTCGTAGCTCCAGGCGACTTCGAGAGGCGGCGGAACGGCGTTGGGAGCAACGGCGTTGCGCTCGGAGTTACCGAGAAACAGCGGCCAGTCGGCGCCGCGAGCAGGCTCAACGGAGATCGCGAGCAAAACAGCGGCAAGCAGCAACAGGAACCGCGGCAAGGGTTCAATGGTCGCGCTCGATGCGTCCGAAGCAAATGGTCGCCAAGCGAAAAAAGGGGACTGCCGGCCGATTTTCGCCCGTCGAACCATCGTACTCTCGACAAAGGTCCCAGGTGAAAATCGGCGGCTCTTCCGAAAACAGACTGCCAACGTACGACGCATTGCGATTATGAGCGTTGAAGCCGCTAATCTCCTCAGCCGCGAAGCGGCGGCGGGAACCGTAGCCCAAGGGTGGAGCGAAGCGGAACCCTGGGTTGTCCCGCCATCACGCTGCGAGCCCTGAAGGGGCGGCGGGAACTCTCTCTCCTCCATTTTCATAGCCGCATTATGAAACCGGCGGATTCATAGGAACCGACTGGCCCCTTTCTTTCGCGTAGCGGGACCCACCCGGCGTCAAGCCACGCATTCGTAAATCTCCAGCATCTCCTTGGACGTAACCGCGCGCGGATTAAAACGCGCCGTCCACTCAAACGATGCTTCCCGCGCCAGGTCCGGCAGCGCTTCCGGACCGATCTCGTAATCGGATAGACGTCGAGCCAGCCCGGCTTGTTCCATCAACTGTTCGATTCGCTCGGCGAGCTGATCCGGTCCCGCTCCGTCGTCGGATAATTCCGAGTACAGCGACCCGACCTCGGCCGAGTTGAAACGAATCACCGCCGGCAACATCAGCCCCACGGCCGCCCCGTGGGCGACGCCGTAGCGTGCCGTCAGCGGGTTGGCGCAGGAGTGCGCCGCGCCGAGCATGGAGTTCTCAATCGCCGTGCCGGCATAGTTGGCGCCGAGCAGCATCGCGCCGCGAGCTTCGATGTCAAAAGGATCTTCCAAGACTCGCGGCAGGTTGTCGCCCAACAATCGCCAGGCCTCTCGCGAATAGATCCGTGATAGGGAATTGCGTCGATTAGTCACCCATGTCTCGACGGCATGAGCGATAGCGTCAATGCCGGTCAGCGCGGTGACCTCGGGCGGTTGGGTGATGGTGAGTTCCGGGTCGAGCAGAGCCGCGGCCGCGGCCGCTTTCGGGTCGCCGCAAGCCATCTTGCGGTGCGATTCCGCGTCGGCGATCAAGGCGAACGATTGCGCCTCGCTGCCGGTTCCAGCCGTCGTAGGGACAGCCACCAGCGGCAACATCGGTTTCTCGGCCTTGCCAACACCCCAGTAGTCGGCCATCTCGCCACCGTTGCTCAGCAGGAAATTGACGCCCTTTGCACAGTCCATCGAGCTGCCGCCGCCCAGGCCGACGATCAGATCGACGTTGTGCGACCGCGCGTATTCGAGAGCCCCGTTAACGTGATGCGTGGTGGGATTCTCCTCGACGTCGTTGAAGAGATACGTATCCATCCCGCGAGTCCCGATCGAGGCCATCGCCCGCGCCGGGTACCCGGCCGCGACAACACCTGGGTCGGAGACGATCAGCACATGCCGTCCGCCAAGCGACTCGACCACCTCTCCCAGGCGGTCCAGCGCACCCGCGCCGAAGATCACTCGCGTACGCGGCTGGCAATCAAACGGTTGCATGGGTCGTTTCGAAAGCGGAGTGTTGCCGTCCCGGTCGGTTCACGGCTCACGGTTTACGGTTCACGAACCTCAGTACACCCCAACCGCCACCTTTGTCTGCCCTGTCGAAAACGGCCGGACATTACGCACGCCGTCCCAGGGGTAAAGATCAATTGGAGCCTCGCGCTCACACTCGTCACGTTCAGGGAAACGCGGCATGAAGAACTCTTTCGTCAACGTCGTCAGAAGAACCCGCCCTGTCCCGCCGTAATCGACAACGTTATCCATATCGTCGGGGTCGACAACTTGGCTCACCGCCCGCGGCTGTGGCGGGTAGTAGATGATCGCGTAATCGTCGGCCGGGTCAAAAGGTTTGTGGCAGGCCAGTCCCATCAGCGTATTGCCGTAAGTGGCGGCGAAGTAGGCGCCTTCCATCAGCTCCTCGACGGCGAAGCGGTGGAACTGCGGAGTCATCTCGGTGCCGCCGCAAAAAACACCCGTAATGCCCTTATCCTTGAGCGAAACGCGGTCGCAAAGGCCTTCGAGCAGTTTCGGCGTGGTGAACAGACAGCGGATATTCGGGTGCGCCTCAAGAATCGTCACGGCCTGGTCGACGCAGTGCTTCTTGTAGGCCTCGGCTTCCTTGATGGCGCCGCGCTTGAGCAGCTTCACGACCCAGCGCGGATCTAGATCCACTTGGAAACAGATACCGCCGCGAACTTGCGCCAAATGCTCGATCGCCAACCGCAGCCGCCGCGGGCCGCTAGGGCCGAGCTGCAGCCAGTCCGAGCCCATCGGAAAATGCTCTTCCGGCAAGGTGTTGCTGAATTCCGAATAGTCAATGCGAAAGTCGTCGATGTTGATGCGCGATTTGGGAACGCCCGTGGTGCCGCCGGTTTCGAAAACGTAGACCGGCTTGCCGGCGTAGCCCTTCGGCACCCAGCGCCGCACCGGGCCGCCGCGCAGCCATTCGTCTTCAAAGAGGCCGAACTTCTTCAGGTCGTCGAAGCCGTTGACTTCCTCGCGCGGATCCCAGTCGAGCTTCGCGGCACGCTCCAGCCAGAAAGGGCAGCCGGTCTCCGGGTCGAAATGCCAAGCGACGATCTCACGCACATGGGCGTCGAGTTTTTCGTGCGCCGCGCTGATTTTGGGTTCGAGTTCGGGTGAGATTTCAGTTGCCATGGATCGTCTATTTTCGATTTCAAGTGTGATGACATCGTCAGCAATTCGAGAGCACGGCCGGCCCCCGGTGGGGCAGGTCTCCAGGCCTGCCCTCTTACTTGCCCGCGATAGCGTAAAGATGCGAACGGGTCATGATGTAAAGCACGCCGTTAGCGACCACCGGCGTCGAATAGATCGTGTTCCCGAAATTCACTTTCGACAGCACTTCCTTGACGCGCCCGGTTTTCATGATCGTCAGGTCGCCGTCCTCATCCCCCAGCATGACCTTGCCGTCGACAACATAGGGCGAGCCCCAGACCGCGGCCAATGTGTCATGTTCCCACAACATCTTGCCGGTCTTGACGTCGAGAGCGTGGAAAAAACCGCTGAAATTCACGGCGTAAACAATGCCTTCGTGAATCGCGACGGTCGAGATCGTGCGGCGAAACGGATGACGCCACACGACGGCGCTTTTGGTGACGTCGCCCGTCTTCGTCGCGTCGATCGCCCACAAATGGCCGACGCCCTCGCCGTGTTCCGGGTCCTGCCCGACGGCGACGAAAACCTTGTCGTCGAAAATCACCGGCGTGGCGATGATGTTGTTGCGGTCCCCTCGGCCTTGTTTCCATTCCGAGTCTTTCGGGTTGCAGTCGAATTCCCAGATCAGATCGCCCGACTTCGCTTCAAACGACCGCAGCCAACCATCGCCGCCCGCGAAGACAATTTGCTCTTTTCCGTTGATCACGCCGTAGCCCGGCGAAGCCCATTGCCCGTGTAAGATCTTGTCGCTCGGCGAGGCGTCTTCCCAAAGGATTTCCCCAGTGTGGCGGTTCAGCGCCAGAAAGCTCGGTGAGCGCGGCGACGGGATGTTGAAGTGGCTCTCGTCCACGCCGTTCGACGTATTCACGAAAAGGATGTCGCCGACCACCAGCGGGGACGTCGCCGCCATATTGTGCGGGAACACGCCCAGCTCGTCATACATGTCGAGCTTCCAGATGATGTCGCCGTCGCTCTCGGACGTATCCGCTTCATCCTTGAAAGGCCCGTCGTTTTCGCCGTCGAGAAAACCCTCCGAGTCGAGCGCGATAACCTCGGCGCGGTTCGATACGTAGTAGACGTGATTGCCCACGATCGCCGGCGAGGAGCAAACGCCCTGCTCGGGCCAATCGTTCACGCGACCCGAGGCCAGCTTGGCGTGCGTCATCTGCCAGAGGAACTCGCCGTCCGATTCGCGGAAACACATCACCACGCCTCGGTCGCCCTTGTGCTTCGGGTTGCGCAGCAGCTCGTTATTGGTGCCGACGTACACCTTGCCGTCGGCGATCACCGGGTTACCGTACGATTGCGAACCCAACTCGGCGACCCACTTGATGTTCGTCCCGTCATCGACGTTCCAAGTGCGCGGGATGCCCGTTTCCGACGACACCATATTGCGGTCGGCTCGGCCCCCCCACATCGGCCAATCGTCGGCCGCCGCGGGAAGCGCCGCAAGCCCGATCAAAGCCGCGGCGGTGAGAATGCGTTTCGGTTGTTGCATGGAAGTCTCTATTGAAATCGTTCGATGGAGTCGGCGCGCGGGTTAGGTGCCGTGAAAAAATCGGGGACAGTCCGCTTCGCGCCCAGCGGGATCATGAATGTGTCGAACCTATGAGTCAAAGCTTGGTACAGCCCCCATTTTTTCACGGCCGCTTAGTCCCCCGCCGGCCTTACCGAAATATTGTCGTAAAGAATGTCGGCGGAGGCATAACCATAAATCCCCGGAGCCCCATGGCGATGCGGAATCGCGTCCTCGGCCTCGATCGACCATTCGGCCGGCTCGGCTTCGTCGCGCTTCCAAACCTTCGCCCGAATCACCGCCGCGTCGCCGTCTTCGTCCACCCGCACCTTCATGCGATACCAGATGTCGGGATCCCAGCGGAAGCGAACCTCCTTTGAAAACCGCCCCATCTCGGAAAGCCAAGTGCGGACCATCAACTTCTGCGTATTCCCCATCAGCGCGATCGTGTAGCGATGCGAAACCAACCCGATATCCGGCATGCGGCGGCGCCGCTCGGAACCCTTCACGTCCGCCTCGATCACGTAGCCCTTCGCCGCCGGGTCGCCAATATAGACCGTCGTTCGCCAGCTGCGCGGGTTCCCTGACGGCTTCTTGAGGACCATGTTCTCCCCGTCCGCCGTCACTTGAAAGCGGCCGCGAGTCGCGTTCCACCCGTCAGGGACACTCTTTTCCGCCAGCGAGTCGAAGTTCTCTTCGAAAGCAATCACCGGCCGCCCGCTTACCCGCGCCGTGCCCTTCAACTCGCCCACCATCGCGACCACCAAGCCGCCCTGTGACGTATTTTCGGACGACAACTCCAGTTTCCCCGACGAGCTAATCTCGCCCTTCAGCCCATCAAGCGCCCAAGTAGCCTCTGCTTCCCCAATCAATCTTCCTCGCGCGTCGAACGTGCGAACCTTGAACTGCTTCTCCCCGCCCGCCGCCAGAACGATTTCGCCGGGAACCACTTGCACCGCCGCCGCCGTCGCACCTGCTGCCGCTTTCTCGGGAGCCCCGGGCAGCGTCCCCGACGGTCGCGCCGAGGGCCTCTTCGAGCCGATCGCATATAGGTCGGAATTCGTCAAAAGGTAAACGCGCCCATCCGCCACCGCCGGCGAGCCGTTGATCTGCGTAGCGCTGCCGTCGGCTTCCTTGAACTCGTCCACATCGAGGACTTCCGGCTCTTCGTCGCCGTTGAGCTTGAGGATGTGGAACTTGCCGTCCACGTCAGAGACATAAATCTTGCCGTCGGCCACCACCGGGGACGCCTTTTGCGCGATGCCGAGGTTGTGCAGCCAAAGCTCCTTGCCCGTCTTGGCGTTGAAGGCGACAAGGTTGGCCGAGTTGTCCACGTGATAGAGCCGCCCGTCATGAATCGCCGGCGACGCATACCCGCCCGTAAAGCCGTCGACCATCCACACCAGCTTCGGTTTACCGTCCGTCACCTCACCGGCGTCGAGGCAAACCAGCCGTCCCATGGCAACGCTCTCATCGACATTCTCTTCGCTGTGCGAGGCGTAAACAAGGTTCCCGTCGACGACGACCGAGGCATTGATGCCGCGCTTGCTCATCGGGAAGCCCCAGACCTTTTCGCCCGTGGCCACACGCAGAGCATAGACGCCGCCGTCGCCGTTGCCGCCGATCAGCAAACGCTCTCCGTTGATCACGCGGACGATCGGTGCCGAATAGGTCGTGTCTTTCGGCGCCCCCCCGGGAGTCGAAATCCAAACCGTCTCCCCGCTGCGTTTGTCGAGCGCATAAAAACGATGCCGCGGGATAAACGTCGAGCCCCAACCCGCCGTCAGGAAGCTGACGACCACCAGATCGCCGTCGACGATGGGGTTAACGGTGCGCCCGCCGAACCCCGAGATCCGCCCGACCTCCTCGCCCAGCGACCGCGACCAGATGACCTTGCCGTCGGGGCCAAAGCAGTAGACCATCCCCTCGACGCCATGGGAATAAACGTAGCCGGTTTCCTCATCGCCTACGAGATTGGCCCAACCCACGCGGTGATGCGGGATATCGGTTTGGAAGACGTTATAGCGATGTTCCCAACGGATCTCGCCCGTGTCGGCGTCGAGGCAAGCGACCCGTTCCTGCCATTTCGTAACATCGCCCGGCTCGGCAAGCGTAATCAGGCAAACCTGCCCATTCAAAACAATCGGAGTAGAGCGCCCCCCGATCGGAGCTTCCCAAAGCATATTGTCCCCGCCCGGCGTCCACGAGGACGGCAACCCCGTTTCCGCCGAAACCCCGTCGGCATTAAACCCCCGCCAGGACGGCCAATCGGCGGCAGGCGCGGGAGCGGACGTCGAGAACAAGACCGCAGCCGCAACGGCAAGCAAGAAAAGACTTCGAGGCCGCATCAATAGAAGCTCCTAACGCGAGGCAGTCCTCACAGGGGGCATTCTATCAAATGACGTTGCGCGGGCCGGGGAACGTTACCGAGTTCCCGGGGTTTCACCACTGCATCTGATGTATTAGCCCTGATGGTACTACCGGTGATTCAGAAACTCTCACCCGTTGATTCCGGCAGGGTGTCCGAACGTCCCTGAAGATCGAGCGCTTCACCAGTTCACCGACCCTACCTGTCAACAGAATTGGACTATCCAAGACGCTCAGCAGATGGCACCCTGGGCATCGGCAATTCAGAAACGGATGCCGAAGAGCCGGGCACTGTCGTCTGTGTCGCTGAGAGTGAGGCGCACGAAATCGTGAATGTTGAACCCGGATGAGAAATCGTCCAGCGGAAGCGTGTCGCTGTTCAGAGTGCAGAGATATTGGAAACCGCTCTCTCGGGACTTGCGTTCCGCTAGTTCGAGGGCCAGAGCGACCTGTCGTTCGTCAACTCCATCGAAAATGGTGCTGTCGTGGATGAGAAAGCCAGGTGTAGGGCTCTTTGTGGCCCAGAGCTGTGCCAGCATGAGGTCGTAGCAGAACACCTTCATATTGTTGGTGCCCTGACTGCCAGAGCGTTCAATTTCTACACCGAACCGAAACCCGTTCTCTTCGACGTTGATGACCAAGTTGCCGGGAGCCTGATAGAGCGCTTCGGAATTGCTGTTGAAGAACTGAATGGCCTTGTCCCGTACCGTAGAGCGTTCCGCCAGGTCCCGCCGAGCTCGTTGCAAGAGCAGCTCCTGGTCAATTTTTAGGGCGCTTAGACCTTCGGCGAGCTGCTGGAGGATACCTATTCGTTGCTCAACGTCTTCGAGGCGGGATGACGTTTGGAGATGGAGCTGTTGGAGGCGGGTGTATTCGTCGAGGGCTCCGTGGGTCTGGAGAATCGCCATCAAAGAGGCCCGTTCGGTCGACCGGGCTTCGATAGGGAGAGCACGTTTCGCGATATCGTTCGAGAGCCGTCGCATTTCTGATCCCAGAAACGAGCGCCGATTGGCGAGAAGCGTATCGTGGAACCGTTCAACGTCGGACAACCGCTGTCTGACCAAGCCAGGGAGGTCCACGCCAGCCTGCTCGTACAACTTCGAGACATTGGCAGTCGGAGGTGCCTGTTCGTCTTGGACGCTCTTCCGATAGAGTTCTAGGAGTCTCTTGTTGACGACGTTGTCGTTCGCGATCGCATGTATCTCGCTGGTCAGAGTATTAGCGCGGTTCGCAATATCATCGTACTGAGGGTGGACACGGAAGCTCGCCAACTGTTCAGCTTCACGTTCGACCTGGGTCTCCAGGCGAACTTTGAGGGCCTCAAGCTCACCAAGTGACCCGATGAACTTGCCCAAGGTGCCGTCGCTGCCCATTTTCTTGAGTTGCTGAAGTTGAGTCTTCCGGTCTTTTAGGCGCTGGAACTCTGCCGCATCTTCGCTTTCGAGGCCGAGAAGAAAACTGTTGAAGACCTGAATGTCAGCTTGCTTCTGCTTTCGGTGGTGCTCGAATGGCGTTGAGTAGGCGTCCTTGCCACGTCGAGCGAAATAGGGAACGAGTCCTCTGAATTGTGGGCGATACTTCTGGGTCTCCTGCACGGGGAGCCCGAACATCAGGGCTCCCAAGACTGGTGTCCAGTTGCGGACCGAGAGTTCGCGTTCACCTGTCCTCTTGTTTACTTCAGGTTCGATGGGCCAACCTGACGTCGTGCCGTCGATGGTGACGGTTCTGTTGGATGACGTGTTTCGTGAAACGGAGACTGGCTTTCCCGCCAAGGTCAGGTCGAGACTGAAAGTCCAGCCCTTCAGTTCGTCGGGAGATAGCGGCCCCTTGGCGTAGTCCGCGCCGAGGCAGAAGTGGATGACCTCGATTAGAGAGGACTTGCCCAATCCGTTCCTGCTCTGCTTCTTTGTCTCTGCCTTGGTTCGGTCCGCAAGTACCACGTTCATGCCTGGCTCAAGCCGAGTATCGTGAAAGCTTGAATGGTCACATCGAACGGCGCGAATCATGACTCACGCCTCCGCAGCAACCCGTCACCTATTGAGTCTCGCAAAATAAAGTGACACCTTTTTGGGGTACGTACGTCTTTGTATGTATGGGAAATACAAAAGGCGTACGGCGGGATTTCGAGGCCCTGGAGAAGCGCCGTTTCAAAGCGATCCGGTTGGTCGAGCAAGGCTGTAGTCAGTCCGAGACAGCGAGGCGATTGAAGGTCGCGCGGCAAAGCGTCAGCGAGTGGCTGCGACGATACCGGCGTGACGGCGAAGCCGGGTTGCGCCAGGCCGGCCGCGCCGGCCGTAAGCCGCTGTTGGACGCCGCGCAGCTCGAACGCCTCGAGGCGTTGCTGCTGGAAGGCCCCGAGGCGCACGGCTTCCCGACGCCGCTGTGGAGCTGTCCGCGGGTCGCTCGTCTGATCGGAGACGAGTTCGGCGTGCGCTATCACGAGGGCCATGTCTGGAAGATCCCGCGGGCGCTCGGTTGGAGCCCGCAACGGCCCGTCGGCAAAGCGCGGGAGCGCAACGAAGAGGCCATCCGCGGCTGGCAGCGCAAGACTTGGCCGGCCATTAAAAAATAGCCCGCAAAGAAGAACGTACGATCGTCTTCATCGACGAAAGCGGATTGAGTCAGAAGCCGCATCGTTGCCGCACCTGGGCGCCGCGCGGCGAGACACCGGTGTTGGAGTTCAACTTCAACTGGGACAAGCTGTCGGTGTCGGCCGGGCTGACGTTGCGCAACTTTTACTTCCGGCTCTATCCCGGCGCGATCGGCGAGTTGGAGGTCATCGACTTCCTGAAGGCTTTGGTGCGCCACATCGACGGCCCACTGCTGATCGTCTGGGACCGGCTGCCGGCGCACCGCAGCCGCCTGGTGCGGGAGTTCATCCAGCTCTCCGAGGATCACATCGCAACGGAGTACTTGCCGCCCTATGCGCCGGAGTTGAACCCGGTGGAATACATTTGGGCGTACTGGAAGCAGCACGAGTTGCCCAACGTCTGCCCGAAGGACTACTGGGAACTCGACGAGCGCGCCCGCAAAGCGCTGCGGCGTATGCGCCGCAAACCGCGCTTGATTACCGCTTTCTGGAAACAGTCTTCTCTTTGTCTCGATTGACAGTATATTATGCGAGACTCAGTAGGTCAACGGCACTGACCGTGTAGAGAAGGTCCAGCGCTAGCACGAAACGCTGGAACGACGGAACGTTCAATTCGCGACGGACCCCCTCCCAAACGTGTGTCACGGTTTGAGGCCTATCAAGATGCTTCAGCACCAGAGCGCCGATACCCAGCAAAGATTCCGCAGGCGAGATGTGCTTCGTGGGCAGAATCATGACTCGAAGACCTCGCACTTCTCAAACAAGTAAGCGAGGACACAAAGGCTGGCCGCTTGGCGGCTGAAAACACGGCTACCTCCGTCAGCAAAATCACGCAAGGACTCAAAGAGAGTGTCCCCCTGAGTGCCTGCCGAGCTATAACCATAAGTTGTGGATGAGCCTCTGAGGGGAGGCGGCGTATCCTGACGATTGAGGAAGCAACTCAATCGTTTTCTGGAAAGGAACAAGGAGGATACGCCATGAGTCAGTGTGAAGCTGCTGAGAGCAGCAGTCGGTAATGTCTGAAATCTGCGTTGAACTTTACGACAGCAGCTCTCCCAAGTCCCACACGTGATCCGAGATCCCCGCTTCCATGGCCGGGGTGACTCGGATCGATGAGTGAATCCGACAGAAATTGTAGTATCCGAAATGCAGGGCTAGCGCTGCCCAATGGTTCTCCCACTTCTTGCTGAAAGCGTTCGTGAGCCGCGTTAGGCGTCGAATCTGCATCCGCATTGTGAGATTCTGGCGTTCGACGTGGGACGTGCTGATGCGCTCTCGATCCGGGTTGCCGATCATCTTTTTCCGCTTGCAGCCGGTGCATTGGGCCGGGCTATAGCGCTTCTCATCGGTCGGAGGCTCGCTGTATTGCTTAACCAGCATGCCGTAGTCAACGCGGTCTTCAAGAGCATCCTCAATCGCCGTGATGTACGGCCGGAAGCCATCGGTAGAGATCTGGAACTGCCGGGGTGCAGTGGCAAGCCGCAAGCCTTCAATAAAGGCGTCCGTCGTTGCCTGATCCCGACGGCCCAGCGCAAAGTTGAGAATCAGCTTCGTGTTCCGCTCGATCGCAACGAACGCGTAAGCGTCTCCGATCGTGGCGTCAGTGGCGACTTCCTCGGGGGTCTTGTGGCCTTCCTTCTTGAAGATGTAGCCCCAGATTTCATCGCACTGAACATCCTTGACCGGCACGTTCACGATCAGCCGTCCCATGACCTTCTCGCACTTCTCGCCAGCGAGCACCAAGACCTTCATAATGGTGTTTCGATCCAGGCCCGTGATGCGCTCAGTGCTCCGAATGCTGTTGCCTTCCAAGAGCAGTTGCACCGCCAACAAAGCCTTGTCCTGAGGAACGTACATCGTGCCCAAAGTGCGCTTATGCGGCTCGGTGTAGGTCTTGCGGCACTTCGGGCAACGAAAACGGCGGAGTCCATTCCGATGCTTACCGAAGCGTTGACACTTGCCGCCACATTCCGGGCAACTCATTGTAGGCTTTGTCTTTACCGACGTTATCATGATTCAATTATACAGCGAACGCTCGCTGTTGTCAAGAAAAATAAAGTGATTACGCTGGCAGCCGGGGCGGTTCTAGTGCTAAGCTGGTACGGGCGGCGGGATTCGAACCCGCACGGAGTGTGATCCCTTACCCAGGGCACTCCACTGGTTCCCAAAACCAGCGCGACTACCTATTTCGCCACACCCGCGTTAGCTGTGGTGGACCTGGGGGGAATCGAACCCCCGGCTGCTAGGTTGCGAAGGCCGACAGCCGACCAGTTCCAGGCCCACATTCATAAGGGAGTGGGGTTGCTTTATTAAGCGGCCCCACTCTCTTCCGTATTCTTAGCAAGGTCCCATTTCCCGTCCCCGTTCTTGGCGAACCGTTTGTCCTTCAAGCAAAAAGATACTGTTCCGGGGGGAATGCCAGTTTGTGGGACAATCTCCATGCGCGTTTTCGGTCCATTCGCCTTGAGATAGTCGGCCAGTTCTTCCTTGCGCGTCTTCTCGCTAGATTTTTCAAAAAGAGACTTTTGATTCGAACTAACGTGCGTTTTCTGTGCGATGCCAAATTCCTCGGCAAGCTGTTTCCTCAGCTCGCTCAATCTGGCTATGCGCCCGTCAATTATTTCTATCGCTCCGACAATATCCCTGTCCATGATGGTAGCACCCCCTAGCTGATCATTATCTCGCTAGCAGTCCGGCCTGTCAAGGGCGACTGTAATTATACTATCCGATTGAAGAGATAGGCGGGGGCGGCGGGGGGTGGTGATTGGGGTGATGGCCAACAAGTACTATCTTATCATATGGTGGTGGGCTACTGGTTTTTCTTCGGTCTGCCACCCGCCCGGGTCTTGCGCTTGGCCGCAAGCTGGCGGAAGTATTCGGAGCCGCGCTTTGCGGTTGTGGAGCCGCCCTTGCGTCCTAGAACGGCAGCAGGCAACAGTTTGGTTTGGCTAATTAGATCGTCAGTCAGTTCCAGGGCCGCGCTCAACAGTTCCCGGCTCCGGGTAGTTCGGTTCTGGGGTAGGGGTGTTGTTTCGAGAATCAGATCAACCTCGGAGATGAGATTCTTGAGGGTCTGAAGTTCGGTTCGGTTTGGCATACTTCAACCGTACGACAGGGTAAGCCGAAAAACAAGCGTTCGCTGTTTTCGGTTCAACGCAGATTTCAGACATTACCCAGCAGTCAAGTCAACCCCCAAGTCATTGATGGAAAGGAACGCTCGCCCTTGGATGAGGTGCTGCGCCAAGGAGCGCGCCAGATGCTCGTCAAGGCCGTGGAAGCCGAAGTGACCGCCTACATCGAAACGCATCAGCACGAAGTCGACCAGGACGGCCGGCGGCTGGTGGTGCGCAACGGTCACGCCCGCGAGCGCACCATCGTCAGCGGCGTGGGGCAGCTGAAGATCCAGGCGCCGCGGGTCGACGATCGCCGAGTCGATGAGCAGGGCCGGCGCTTTCGTTTCACTTCCCAGATCCTGCCGCCGTATCTGCGGCGCACGAAGAGTGTGGAGGAGTTGATCCCCTGGTTGTACCTGAAAGGGATCTCGACGGGCGATTTCAGCGAAGCGCTGGAGGCCTTGCTGGGGCCCGACGCTCCGGGCCTGTCGGCGACGACGGTGGTGCGTCTCAAAGACGTCTGGCGCCGCGAGTACGAGGCTTGGTCAAAGCGTGACCTCAGCGGCCAGCGGTTTGTTTACATTTGGGCCGATGGCATCTACTCGAATGTTCGTCTGGACGATGAACGGCAGTGTTTGCTGGTTGTGATGGGAGCACTCGAAGACGGTCGCAAGCAACTGCTGGCGGTGCACGACGGCTTTCGCGAAAGCGAACTGTCGTGGCAGGAGTTGCTGGAGGACTTGAAACGGCAGGGGCTCGAGCTGCCGCCGAAGTTGGCGGTGGGCGACGGAGCGATGGGGTTTTGGGCGGCACTGCGGAAAGTCTATCCGGCGACCGGTGAGCAACGCTGCTGGCTCCACAAGACGGCCAACGTGCTCAATAAGCTGCCGCAGAGCATGCAGGGCAAAGCCAAGCAGGCGCTGCGCGACATCTATCTTGCCGAGAGTCGGCAGACGGCGGAGGCCGCTCTGGACCGTTTCAAGAACCTATACGAGAAGAAGTTTCCCAAAGCGGTCGAGTGCCTGGAAAAAGACCGCCAAGTGCTGCTGGCTTTCTACGACTTTCCGGCCGAGCACTGGGGGCACTTGCGGACGACGAACCCGATCGAGTCCACCTTTGCGACGGTCCGTTTGCGGCAGCGACGAACGAAGGGTTGTGGCAGCCGCGAAGCGTCGTTAACGATGGTCTTCATGCTGGCCCGCCAAGCCGAGCGCCACTGGCGACGCCTGAACGGTTCGGAAGTGATTGTTCATGTCTTAGAGGGAAAGGTTTTCAAGGATGGATTGATGGTTCAGGAAAACGCCGCCTGACCTCGCCCATCCACAACATTTGACAATATCTCGTGCCTGCCTCTACAAGGAGGTTGTATTCGTGAACAAACCCACCCTTGAGCGCCTCGGGGAAATTGGGGTCGACGGCGGCGAACGACGCCACGAATTTCTCGACAACGTGTGCGTTAGCGAGGCCCATAGCGAGGAGCAACCCGATCTGCTCAGTGAGGCCGTTACGCCTCATTTTTTCAAGTGGAGCCGTCACTGTGAAAGTGGCAGCAGACTGACCAGGGACGCGCAGAAGCGTCTTCGTAACCATTTCTAGTTCCGTGAACTGGACTTGCGTCACTGCCTCCACCAGAGAATCATAAACCCATTTTTCGTGTTCTGCCTTCCATCGGCTAAGGTCCGCCACTGCATATGTGTTCGGTTGAACATCGACGACGTCGTGGTGCGTGCCGCACAAAAGCACGAGGTTTTCGTATTTGTCGCGGTTCTCCCTGGGGGATGAAGGATCGGCTCGCGGGCCGTCATCGCTGTGAGCAACGATGTGGGCTTGCTTACCGATGACTGCGGCCGAATCTGCCTCTGTGGCGGTTTGTACGAGTTCTCGGCGGCAGCCGGGAAACGCGCATCGGGCAGCAGCGAGTCCCCACAGCACCTTGATGTCAGGTCTCGAGTAGTAGCGCGCCATTCGTGTTCCAGGCTGAGGCATCTAGCTTAGTCTAGTTCGTCTTTGGAATGCTAGTGAGGGGGCGGGGCGCGGGCTCGCGGACGGGAGATGGGGAGTTCGGGGGGGGAGTTCGGGGACGGGAAGCTGTGAGTAAATTACCGAAACATTTTGAGGAAACCCGGTACAGCTTCCTAACAAAGAATCTCCATCCCATCCGCTCACCTTCACGATATCGCAACGCGGACGCAGCCGAATTCGCCTAAGCCCCGCTCGAATTGATCATGGGCCGGTCCGTAAGGGCCGGCACCCTAACCCACCGACGCCCACGTCGTTCCGGGCGAACGGACCGGCCACGCCCGGCCGTTCGGGGGCCTGGGGTGGGTCAACAAGACCGGCCGCTTGGCGGCCGGTCGCAAGGCAGCTCCCCACCGCGCCAAGACCGGCTTGACACGAACGCTACCCTAAGCAAAGAAGCCGGGAGCGAATGACCGGTTATCACCGGGCCGCGAGAAAAAACCGCTGCCCAAAAGGCTCGGCAGGAATTCTGCGAAACAAACCCAACGTGCGGGTAGCTTTCGATATTTCAATAGGATAGAGAGATCTCGCCGATCTCCCTTATGGGGGGCAGGCCGGCGGAGTTTCCGACGGGCGCAGGTGCACGAAGCAGACTTGCGGTGCGAAGAGTTGGCTGCTTATACTTGCGTTCGAGTACATCACCAATGCTTCCTTCATTCATATTCATAAAGACCTGCCGCCCTCTCATCTTTCGCTTGCTTCGGCACCTCGCCGATTCGGCGGGTCGGTCCGCGAGACTTGCTCTGCTACTGACCGGAATGTCCTGCATGGCCGCAACGATCGGCCCTTTGTCTCCGACGTACTCAACCACGGATGCCGGCCGTATCGATATCCGCCAATTGCCGGTCGCATTCGAGGCAATTGATCAGGATGCCGCGTCGTCACGATATCGCGCGCGCTTCCCAAACTATGATGTTTTTTTGGATTCCAGCGCCATTTCGGTTCGCCTATCCGAGCCCACGATCCGCTCGCTCAGGGGACTCAATAGGCCCACGTCCACCAATACGGCGACGCTGAAGTTATCATTTCACGGGACTGACAAGGCAAGCGTCCCAGTTGGAAACGCCAAGTTGCCTGGCAAAGCCCATTACTTTATAGGCGACGACTCCAAGAAATGGATGAGAGGGGTACCCCTCTACGGATCCGTGCTGTACTCGGACGTCTACTCGGGGGTCGACTTCCTGTTTCAGAACAACAACGGTCGCCTGGGGTATCGCATCGAGCTCGATCACGGCGATGCGGTACATGAGATTGCGCTCCGGTTCAGCGGTCACGACGCTATTCGGCTGAACGCTCAAGGAGAAATCGAGATCTCTACCGCTGTCGGACGGGCAACCTGGACCGCGCCGAAAGCGTTCTGGGAGACCGCTCAAGGACTCATTCGAGCGGAAGCAACCTACGTAATCCGTGACGATGGCGGCGTCGGATTTGAAATCGAGGGTCCGATTCGGACGGATCCTTTGATCATCGATCCGGACTTGGTTTTCTCGACCTTTATCGGTGGGTCATTAGGCGACTTCATTAACGGCCTTGCCCTAGCTGAGAATGGCAATATCGTAGTCACCGGAGCCACGAATTCCCTCGACTTCCCCATTTCGGCCAATGCGGCTCAGAGCAACAACGCGGGTTTTTTGGATATCTTCGTCACGGTGCTTCGGCCCGACGCATCGGAAATCGTATTCTCGACCTATCTGGGCGGACAGTCCCTCGACGCACCGAACGGAATCGTGATCATGGCGGATGGATCGATCTCGATCTGTGGATTCACTGGGTCGCCGGACTTTCCGACGTCGTTAAACGCGATTCAGGCCAACAGCAGTGTGCTCCCCGACACGTTTGTATCCCAACTGTCCGAAGGCGGCGACACACTGCGCTTTAGCAGCTACGTTGGCGGGTCGTCGGACGACAACTGTACTTCCTATGGTTGTGGATGGCCAAAATCGACTGTTGATAACCGGCTACACAGCCTCTACGGACTTCCCAATTACGCCGAGCGCCATGTCGACCCAGCATCAGGGCGGCCTGATGGGTTTTCTCGAATACGATGGCTTCTTCAGCGTACTTCGACTGGACCAACCAGGCATTGAATACTCGACGTTCGTGGGGGGTACAGGTTCCGAGTTGCAGGTAGTTCAGTTTGTAGATCCCGAAGTCGAAGGCCTCGCATTCGAACTCGGTCCGTGGTTGACTACAGACGACGAAGGTGACGTCTATTTGGCCGGCACCACTGATTCCGCCGATTTTTTGGCCCCCGTTCGGGGCAGCGCCGGCGCTTTCATCATCAAGCTGGCTGCCGAGGACTATTCGTTAGTCGCATCAACCTTGCTTGACGGCGACACGTTTGACGGTGCGTTGTCCATCGCGATTTCGCAAGATGGCAAGGTCGTTGTCGGGGGTATCACATCGTCTTCAGATTTTCCCGTGTCGAGCAGTGCGTTCCAGCCTACATTTGGCGGTGGTCAGAACGATGGATTTCTCGTTGTCCTGGATAGTAATCTCCAGGCGGTTGAGTATGGCACCTACATCGGCGGAGGGGGCTTCGACGCCTTCTTTGCTAATGTTGACACCGAAAATCGGATTCACATTGGCGGCGTTACATCGTCAAGCGACCTGCCATCTTCGCCAGACGCGTTGCAGCCCGGCTTTGCCGGAGTACTAGATACCTATTTCTTAACGTTTAACTTGAGTACGAATTCCGTGGAGTTTTCGACCTACGTCGGAGGGTCCGAGCAAGAGGTGCTGAGTCGTCCCATGACTACCTCCGACGGTGGAGTCTTGCTCTTTGGCGGGTCCAGCAGCCCAGGATTCAAGACTACCAGCGGAGTTATAGGGGAGAACTACAGCGGCGGTCAGAGCGACGGGGCAATCGTCAAGTTCGCGGAACCGGGTCCGGGTCCGTCGGGACCGCGGATTGCATCGGGCGGAGTGGTCGTCGGCAATCTGTTACCGACGATCAGCTCCATCTCGCCGAACAGTATCATCAGCATTTTCGGGTCCGAATTTGCCCCCGAGGGCTTTAGCGACACCGATACGCAAACCGACGCCGCGGGCCTCGTGGCAACCAATCAGAGCGGGGTGTGCGTGGAGATCGGCGGAGTGCGTGCTCCTATGTTTCACGTGTTTCCCAATCAACTCAATGTACAAGTCCCGTCGAGCGAAGGTGAATCGTCAGCATCGGTGGTCGTGGTCACCGGGTGCGATAAACCCGAGGAGCGACGCAGCGCGGCCGAGTCGGTGTCGTTAGTCGCCCTGACACCCGCCTTTTTCGTTACTGATTTCGTCGATGGGGGCGGCGCGAATCCCATCGCGGCTTTGCACCAGGACGGAGTCGGCGTCGTGGGCGATCCGGGTATCCGGCCGGGTTCCACGCCGGCCGCCCCGGGCGAATTCATCAGCCTGTTCGGGACCGGGTTTGGTCCGACGAATCCTCCGCTACAAGCGGGGGAGATTCCCGGAGGCTTGGCGGACATCGCCGGGGAATTCACGGTGACAATTGGGGGCACGCCGGTGACGGGGCGCGGTATCTTCTATGCCGGCATCGCGCCGTGCTGTGCCGGTCTTTACCAGATTGTCGTGCGGGTTCCCATGGACGCAACCGACGGCAATCACGAGGTGATCGCCTCGGTCGACGGGATGCCAACACCCAGTGGACCGTTTGTCGCGGTCAAGCGCTGACGGGGTGGCGGTAATTCGGGACTTGCGAAACGGGGGCCAACTCGGGACGGGCGATCGGGGGGGCGAGATCGGGGACGGGGGAGATCGGGGACGAGGAGATCGGGGGGGGATCGGCGGCCGGTCCCGAGGCAGCTCCGGAACCGCGCCAAGACCGGCTTGACACGAACGCTACCCTAAGCAAAGAAGCCGGGAGCGAATGACCGGTTATCACCGGGCCGCGAGAAAAAACCGCTGCCCAAACGGCTCGACAGCAATTCTACGAAACGAACCCAACATACAGGTAGCTTTCGATATTTCAATAGGATAAAGAGACTCCTACTGAGTCTCGCATAATATACTGTCAATCGAGACAAAGAGAAGACTGTTTCCAGAAAGCGGTAATCAAGCGCGGTTTGCGGCGCATTCGCCGCAGCGCTTTGAGGGCGCGCTCGTCGAGTTCCCAGTAGTCCTTCGGGCAGACGTTGGGCAACTCGTGCTGCTTCCAGTACGCCCAAATGTATTCCACCGGGTTCAACTCCGGCGCATAGGGCGGCAAGTACTCCGTTGCGATGTGATCCTCGGAGAGCTGGATGAACTCCCGCACCAGGCGGCTGCGGTGCGCCGGCAGCCGGTCCCAGACGATCAGCAGTGGGCCGTCGATGTGGCGCACCAAAGCCTTCAGGAAGTCGATGACCTCCAACTCGCCGATCGCGCCGGGATAGAGCCGGAAGTAAAAGTTGCGCAACGTCAGCCCGGCCGACACCGACAGCTTGTCCCAGTTGAAGTTGAACTCCAACACCGGTGTCTCGCCGCGCGGCGCCCAGGTGCGGCAACGATGCGGCTTCTGACTCAATCCGCTTTCGTCGATGAAGACGATCGTGCGTTCTTCTTTGCGGGCTTTTTTTTAATGGCCGGCCAAGTCTTGCGCTGCCAGCCGCGGATGGCCTCTTCGTTGCGCTCCCGCGCTTTGCCGACGGGCCGTTGCGGGCTCCAACCGAGCGCCCGCGGGATCTTCCAGACATGGCCCTCGTGATAGCGCACGCCGAACTCGTCTCCGATCAGACGAGCGACCCGCGGACAGCTCCACAGCGGCGTCGGGAAGCCGTGCGCCTCGGGGCCTTCCAGCAGCAACGCCTCGAGGCGTTCGAGCTGCGCGGCGTCCAACAGCGGCTTACGGCCGGCGCGGCCGGCCTGGCGCAACCCGGCTTCGCCGTCACGCCGGTATCGTCGCAGCCACTCGCTGACGCTTTGCCGCGCGACCTTCAATCGCCTCGCTGTCTCGGACTGACTACAGCCTTGCTCGACCAACCGGATCGCTTTGAAACGGCGCTTCTCCAGGGCCTCGAAATCCCGCCGTACGCCTTTTGTATTTCCCATACATACAAAGACGTACGTACCCCAAAAAGGTGTCACTTTATTTTGCGAGACTCAATAAGCCGGCCGCGGGCCGCAATCCGATGGAAACTCACCACACCGGGCATTCTATCAAATGACGTTGGAGAGCCCCCCAAACGTTACGAAGATCGAGCGGGACACGGACTCCGTGAGATAACGTCAATCACTTCGGCTATCGCGGATCTGATCGGGTTCGCCTCTCTAGGCGTGGACGTGTTCGTTCTTGAGGGTGGGCAGGCCCTTGATCGTCTTGCCGGCTTTCTTTTCGGCCAGGCGCAGTTCGTAGAGCTTTTGCAGGTTGAGCCAGAATTCCGCGCTGCTGCCGAAGAAGTGCGCCAGACGCAAGGCCGTGTCGCCGGTGATGGCCCGCCGGCCGTTGAGAATCTCGGTGATGCGGTTGGTGGGTACCTTGAGCCGACGCGCCAGGGCGGCCGCGCTCATATTGAGTTCCTTGAGTTCCTCGGCGAGATGTTCGCCCGGGTGGATTGCCGGCGCTCCCATGACGGTTCCTCCTAGTGATAGTCGACGATCTCAACATTCTCGGGGCCGCGGGCCCCTTTGGGCCATTCAAAACAAATCCGCCACCGCTCATTGATGCGGATGCTGTATTGACCCTTGCGGTCACCCTTCAGCGTCTCAAGACGATTACCCGGCAAGGCCGCAAGGTCCCCGAGCGTCGTCGCCGCTTCCAGTCGGTCGATCTTCAGCCGCGCGGGCCGCTCGATACCCGAAAACGCCTTGACCCGCTTGCCCGCGGCGAAATCAAGCGTTCGCTTCTCGGGATAGCTGACGATCATTGCTCAGTTTGGCGGGAATTATGCGTTACGTCAAGGGTAACGAGGCTTGCTTTCCGAGCCCGGGGAAACCCGCGGGAGAGCCCCGGGGCAGCCGTCATTCATCTCACGGTGCCATTATTCGATGCCGGGGCCTCATCTCTGTCGCTGCGGTCTTCTGCAAATTCAGGAACAATCTTGCGAAGCCGTGCGGCGTCTCTTCTCCCGGCTTCCCAGAAGACTTGTTGGGCGAACGACCGGTCACGGCCGGTCCCAAGGCAGCTCCCCAACCGCGCCAAGACCGGCTTGATACGACCGCTACCCTAAGCAAGGGAGCCGGGAGCGAATGACCGGTTGTCCACCGGGCCGCGAGAAAGATCGCTACCCCAAACGGCTCAACAGCAATTCTGCGAAACAAACCCAAATCACCCCTATGTGCAGCGATATCAATCCGTTAATAGTTGTGCTGTGCAAGCCCCGGCCCATCCTGAGAACTGAAATCCGGTGCCCACCCCAGGATCGGGAGCTGTCTCCACTCGACCCCCACCGCCCTCGCCCCAAAGGGAAATGATGGGCGGTTCAAGTACACTAGAGCGGCAACAAACCGATGACCCATCAAGACACTACCCTCCCTCAAGCTCAAGGCCCGGTTGCACGCGCACTTTCATGGGTCGAGCGAATCGGCAACAAACTGCCGGATCCGGCCGCGCTCTTTGTGATTGCGTTGTTCGTGGTTTGGGTCGTCTCGTGGCTGCTGGCCGGACACGAATTCACCGTGCCGGCCAAGGAAGGCCCTCGGACTCTCGCCGTGCAGAATCAACTGTCGGGGCAGAGCCTGGCGGTCTTTCTGTCGAGCATGGTGACCACATTTACTTCCTTCGCGCCGCTGGGCGTGGTGCTGGTCGCGCTGCTGGGCGTCGGCGTCGCCGAGCACACGGGATTTATCAACGCCGGCATCAAGGGGCTGATCTCGCTGACGCCGGGAAGCCTACTGTCGCCGATGCTGTTGCTGGTCGCCATCGTCAGCCACACCGCGGCGGACGCGGGATATGTCCTCGTGATCCCGCTGGGAGGGGTGATCTTCCACGCGGCGGGCCGCCATCCGTTGGCCGGTATTGCCTGTGCATTCGCCGGAGTCTCGGGCGGTTTCAGCGCGAACTTTATTCCGTCGGGGATCGATCCGCTACTTCAAGGGTTCACGCAGTCGGCGGCGCAAATCCTTGATGTCGGCCGAGAGGTCAACCCGCTGTGCAATTGGTTCTTCACGAGCGCGTCGAGTGTTCTCGTGATCCTCGTTGGCTGGTACATCACCGATCGCATTATCGAGCCGCGACTCGCGGGCACCAAGATTGACGGAGAGGATACAGGCGAGACTGTGTCGGCTGAATTGACAAGCAAGGAGCGCGCCGGAGTGTGGGCCGCCCTCGCGACCATGGCTGTCGGGTTGCTCGCTTTGGCCGCGGCGGTCTGGCCGGCGTCCTCGCCGTTACGCTCCCCGGAGGGCCAAATAACCTCGTTCAGCGCGCCGCTGATGCAGTCGATCATTCCGCTGATTTTTCTGCTGTTTCTGATCCCCGGAACGGTCTACGGGTATATCGCCGGAACCGTCACAAGCCATCGCGACCTGATCCAAGGGATGAGCAAGGCGATGTCGACGATGGGCTACTACCTGGCGATGATCTTCTTCTGCGCGCAGTTTACGTCGGCTTTCGGTAGGTCGAATCTGGGTGCCCTGTTGGCGGTCGAAGGCGCGGACACTCTGAAAGCGCTCGGACTGCCGGGGACGGCAACGATTGGCGGAATCATCATCCTCAGCGCAATCGTGAACCTGCTGGTCGGCTCGGCGTCAGGCAAATGGGCACTGCTGGCGCCGATCTTTGTTCCTGTTCTAATGCAGGTGGGCCTTTCGCCCGAACTGACGCAAGCGGCTTACCGAGTAGGCGATTCGACGACGAACATCGTCACGCCGCTGATGCCGTATTTCCCGTTGGTCGTCACGTTTTGCCAACGCTGGGTAAAAGCCGTGGGAATCGGGACCGTCACATCGCTGATGCTGCCCTACTCGATCAGCCTAATGGTTACGTGGTCAGTGTTCCTGCTGATCTACTGGGGCCTGGGGATCCCGTTGGGCCTGCAATCGACCTACGTCTACCCCTAAACTTCCGGCCGCCCGTCGGAGATGAGTGACGGAGATGAGCGGAGATGGTCTTCACAACATCGCAACGCGGACGCAGCCGAATTCGCGTAAGCCCCGCTCGAATTAATTATCGGCCGGTCCGTAAGGGCCCGCACCCTAACCTACCGACCCCCACGTCGTTCCGGGCGATCGGCCGGCAAGCCGGCCGTTCGGGGGCTTGGGGTGGGTCCACAAGAGCGGCCGCCAAGCGGCCGGTCTCCGCCCATCCCCACAGCAGCAGACTTTCGGAGCGGATCCTCTTGAACCGCTCCCGAACCCAGGCAAGTTCCGCTTGACACGAACGCTACCCTAAGCAAGAGAGCCGGGAGCCAGTGACCCGGTTATGGCCAGGCATTGAGAAAAAATTCCGCTTCAAAACAGCTTGACAGCAATTCTACGAAACGAACCCACCATGCAGCTAGCTGTCGATATTTCAACAGGATAGAGACCCGCGGTCAACTGCGGGGCGGTCAGTGACCGGCGACCAGTGACAGCCACCGAATAAGAAATCTTCACCCGCCCGCCCCTGCATTATCAACCACTTACGAATCCAACACGCCGCCAAACCGCCCACCCCACCGTATCCTAAATTGCTGGGCATCCAACCCCCGGAGTAACACCATGCCTACCGAATCACAAATTCGCGCCAATCGCGAAAATGCCGCACCCCGCACCCCCGAGGGCAAGGCCCGGTCCGCGAAAAACACGGCCTGCTCGCCACCGCGAGAGGCTCCCCTCCACAACCGTCGCTGCCCGCCGCCGCGCAAGGCTACCCGGCCATCCAAACCATCAACCAAGGCCCGCTGTCCCGAACGCGAAGACCCCACGCCCAAGACCGCAAGCCGCCTGAGCCTCCCTCTCTTTTCATCCCACCACAACCCGTTGAGTACAATGCTTGTCTCGGCCTCCACGGCCGGCCCTTATGCGAATCGGCGTTGATACCGGCGGCACGTTCACCGACTTTGTTCTCTGGGACGGTGAGCGCATTCGCACCCGCAAGGTGCGCTCAACGCCCGACGACCCCTCACGCGCGATTCTCGAGGGCCTCGCCGGCCTCGAGCCCGAAGAGGTCGTTCACGGCTCGACCGTCGCGACCAACGCCCTGCTCGAACGCAAGGGCGCCCGAACGGCCTTCGTTACCACCGAGGGATTCGAAGACCTGCTCGTGATCGCGCGCCAGAACCGCGAGAAGCTCTACGATCTGTTCGCGCCCCCTCGGCCGCAACTGGTTCCGGAGGAGTTGACCTTTGGCCTGCCCGAGCGGATGCTCTACGACGGCTCGGTCGAGCGCGAGTTGCCTGCGTCGGCGGTCGAGGAGTTGGCGGCGGAACTGCGCCGGCTGGAGGTCGAATCGGTCGCCGTCTGCCTCTTGCATTCCTATGCCAACCCGGCTCACGAGCAGCAGGTCGGGCGCGGGCTCGATGGATTCCTTGTTTCGCTGTCGCACGAAGTTCTGCCGGAATATCGCGAGTTCGAGCGCGCCTCGACGACCGTCGTCAACGCCTATTTGACGCCGTTGATGGCTCGCTATTTGGAAGACCTCGAAAGCAAGCTCGATGGAGTTCACTTGCGAGTCTTTCAGTCGAATGCCGGTTCGATCCCGGCGCGGGCGGCGGCGCGCGGGGCGATCCAGACCGTTCTGTCGGGGCCGGCCGGGGGCGTGGTCGGCGCGGCGGCGGTGGCCCGGCAGGCCGGTTTCGAGCGCATCATCAGTTTCGACATGGGGGGCACGTCGACCGACGTGGCGCTCTACGACGGCAAATTCACCTATACAGGCGAGTCGACTCTCGGGGGCTTCCCGATTCGCGTGCCGATGCTCGACATTCACTCGGTCGGCGCGGGAGGCGGGTCGATCGCCTACCTCGATTCGGCGGGCGCTCTTCGCGTGGGGCCGCATAGCGCCGGCGCGCGTCCCGGGCCCATTTGTTACGGCGAGGGCGAGGAACTCACCGTTACCGACGCGAACCTGCTGCTCGGGCGCATCGATCCCGACCGCTTTCTCGGCGGGCGCATGCAGCTTGACGTCGACCGCGCTCGCGAGTTCGCCGGGCGCTTCGCCGTCAAACTCGGCGTTTCGGTTGAGCGCGCGGCCGAAGCGGTCATCGATGTCGCCAATTCGAATATGGAACGTGCGATTCGTGCCGTCTCGGTCGAGCGCGGCCACGATCCGCGCGATTTCGCGTTGCTGAGTTTCGGCGGGGCCGGGGCGCAACACGCCTGCGAGCTCGCCGACCGGCTCGATATTGGAACCGTCATCGTCCCGCCGCATGCCGGGGTGCTCTCGGCCCTCGGGATGCTCGCCGCCGACTGCGTCAGGGACTATTCTCAATCTGTCCTCGGAAGCGATGCCGACAAGGCGTTTGGGGAGCTGAAGTCCCGTGCCGCCGCCGAGTTCTCCGACGAAGGCTACGAGGAAGTGCTGCTCGAAAGATCGATCGACCTACGCTATCGCGGGCAGTCTTATGAGATCACCGTGCCCTACAACGACCGCGATCGATTTTCCCACTATCACAAGAAACTGTACGGCTACGATCACGAAGGCCGCGAGGTCGAGCAGGTTACCGCGCGGGTCAAGGCCGTTGCCAAGCTGGACAAGATAAACCCCACGGCGCCCTCGGAACCCGAGGAGTTCTCGAGCGTCTACATCCCGAAGAACCGACGCTCGAGCCAAGATGCCGCGGGGAATCTGCTGTTAACGCGCGGTTAGGACGAAGCGACCGCGGTCGGCCGGTCGAGCTTCTCGATGAGCACGCTCTTGGGAACCGCGCCAATCGCGCTGTCGACGACTTCGCCGTTTTGGAAGACCAGCAGCGTCGGGATCGAGCGGACATCGTATTTCGCCGCCACCCCGGGATGCTCATCAACATTGAGCTTGCCCACTTTGGCCCGGCCTTCGTACTCCCCGGCGATTTCCTCGACCACCGGCCCGACCACCCTGCAAGGACCGCACCAAGCCGCCCAGAAATCCACCAGCACGGGCCGGTCGCTCTCGAGCACTTCGTATTGGAAATTCGCTTCCGTCAGGGTTAGCGAGTGCGAATTGTTTGTCATTTGATTTCTCCTCTTTCCTATTGGATTCAGCAAGCGGGCGCGAGGATTCAAAATCCGCGACTTGAGATGCGCGACGCCAAGCGAGTCGGCGAGCCGGGATCGAAGGGGGGATTTGGGTCGGCTTTTGCGACGATGACGGTAGATAGGGAATCGTTCCTTGATTTCGGCTCAAGAAAAGACCGTTGCCCCCGGACCGCCGCGCGTCGCGGCGACGGAGATGGAATTGGCGGCCGCGATTCTTCGCAAGGACCGCAAGGCGACGGCCGAGTTCGTCGAGCGATATTCGGATCCCGTCCATGGTTATCTGCGACATCGGCTGCTTCCCAGAACGGATCTCGCCGACGACCTGCTGCAAGAGGTCTTTCTGGCCGCTTGGCGGAGCCTGAAGGATTTTCGCGGCCAATCTTCGCTGAAGGGCTGGTTGCTGGGGATTGCGCGGCACAAGGTGGAAGACCATTACCGCAAGAGGTTGCGGGAGCCGGAGCAGTTGGCGGCCGAGGGAGAGGACGTCGAGCCGAATCTGGTCGTGACTCCTGAAATCGATGAAGACCTGGATATGGAAACCCGCGGGAGGAAGATGCGAGACGTGCTGAAGAGTTTGCCGGAAACCTACAGCACCGTTCTGCTTTGGCGCTATTGGGAACATCGCTCGGCCGCGGAGATGGCCGAGCGGACCGGGAAAACCGTGAAAGCGATCGAGAGGTTGTTGGCGCGCGCCCGATCGGAATTCAAACGGAGGTGGCTCGATGAGTAGTTTCTTGCCCGAGGAAGAGTTCTTCGAGGAACTGGCCCGGGATATTCCCGTGGACGTCGGATCGGCTTCCTCGATGCTCAAGGCGCGCGTCTACTCGTCATTGATCGAGGAGCAACAGAAGTCCGGCCGGCTGTTGAACTTCGGTGAAACCAAGCGGGCCGGCGGCAAACTGTGCGTCTTCGAGGAACTGGTGCGGATCACGCCTTTGGGCGAGCCGGCGCAAACCTTCAATTGCTGTAGCGTCTGCCATGCCCGCGTCCTGGCCGAGAATTTCGAGCCGGCGCCGATTCATTGGGGGAACTGCCCCTATGTTCGATTTCAGAAAGGGTAGGGCGAATCGTAGGCGGCAACGACCGGCCGCTGGGTCGCGTCGATCAGAGGTCGTTAGAACTGCTTCACAAGCCCGAATAGGTTTTGAAAGTCGCCATACCTCGTTGTCCCGGCGGTGACAACCGCGCGCTGATGGGGTTCGAACGGATGGTCTCGGCGAAGGTAAAGCGGAACGCCCAGCCATTCTTGATGAAGACATCGATACCGACCGCGACTCGAATGGCGGGACCGTTCGACTGAAACGCGCCAGGAGCAAGTTGGTCCGAGCCGGCTACCAAATCGATCGTGGAGGCCGGGCTGTCGAACCGAACGACGCCTCCTCCGGCGGAGAGGTAGGGACGAACGCGACTTTCGCGCTTTCTGAAATAGACCATCAACTCCGCGACCGCGCTGTGTTGGGTTGCTTGTCGCGCCTGTTCGTAAAAGGCGTTCGGGCCTTCGGCCGGGTTGGCGGAGACCAGACTCAGGTCGTTGCGGTTCCAGCCGTAGCTCCCCTGAACGCTGACATATTCCGAAACGTGGCCGCCGAAGACGGCCATGACGGTCGGCCCGTTTTCCGGCTTATAAAGTGAGGTCGCGATTGACTCTCCACGCGTGACCGACCGCCCATCGGCCGACAGCGTCGAAATTCCGCCAAGCACGCCCGCGAAGAAGTTTTCCTCCGCCCGGACGCCTGACGTCCACAGTCCCCAGACAACGATCGTTGTCATCGCTAACAGGCGTGAAACCACCCCACCCCCCCCCCCGCCAAGACTCCACTCTCTCAAATTCGCGGCCTCTGATGCGCGACCGCCGGCTCGGCTCAACCACGAGGCAGGATGTAAGAAATGTAACAAAAAGTTCTCCGCGGGAGGGGGGTTTCGACGTCGAACCCGACTGAAACCCTGAAGCTCGACGATTGTCTTCGAGTTCGACTGTGACTTATTCAAGGAGAAAACGACCAGTGATTACTCACAACTTTATTATTGAGTCTCGCAAAATAAAGTGACACCTTTTTGGGGTACGTACGTCTTTGTATGTATGGGAAATACAAAAGGCGTACGGCGGGATTTCGAGGCCCTGGAGAAGCGCCGTTTCAAAGCGATCCGGTTGGTCGAGCAAGGCTGTAGTCAGTCCGAGACAGCGAGGCGATTGAAGGTCGCGCGGCAAAGCGTCAGCGAGTGGCTGCGACGATACCGGCGTGACGGCGAAGCCGGGTTGCGCCAGGCCGGCCGCGCCGGCCGTAAGCCGCTGTTGGACGCCGCGCAGCTCGAACGCCTCGAGGCGTTGCTGCTGGAAGGCCCCGAGGCGCACGGCTTCCCGACGCCGCTGTGGAGCTGTCCGCGGGTCGCTCGTCTGATCGGAGACGAGTTCGGCGTGCGCTATCACGAGGGCCATGTCTGGAAGATCCCGCGGGCGCTCGGTTGGAGCCCGCAACGGCCCGTCGGCAAAGCGCGGGAGCGCAACGAAGAGGCCATCCGCGGCTGGCAGCGCAAGACTTGGCCGGCCATTAAAAAATAGCCCGCAAAGAAGAACGTACGATCGTCTTCATCGACGAAAGCGGATTGAGTCAGAAGCCGCATCGTTGCCGCACCTGGGCGCCGCGCGGCGAGACACCGGTGTTGGAGTTCAACTTCAACTGGGACAAGCTGTCGGTGTCGGCCGGGCTGACGTTGCGCAACTTTTACTTCCGGCTCTATCCCGGCGCGATCGGCGAGTTGGAGGTCATCGACTTCCTGAAGGCTTTGGTGCGCCACATCGACGGCCCACTGCTGATCGTCTGGGACCGGCTGCCGGCGCACCGCAGCCGCCTGGTGCGGGAGTTCATCCAGCTCTCCGAGGATCACATCGCAACGGAGTACTTGCCGCCCTATGCGCCGGAGTTGAACCCGGTGGAATACATTTGGGCGTACTGGAAGCAGCACGAGTTGCCCAACGTCTGCCCGAAGGACTACTGGGAACTCGACGAGCGCGCCCGCAAAGCGCTGCGGCGTATGCGCCGCAAACCGCGCTTGATTACCGCTTTCTGGAAACAGTCTTCTCTTTGTCTCGATTGACAGTATATTATGCGAGACTCAGTAAGTACACCGTTCTTTTGGCGGTGCTGGGTGTTCTGGCGACGGTACCGATGACCGCCGTCGAGCGCGGAAAAATCTTTATCGGGGGACGTCCCACAGTGATCAGCACGCCGGGCAGCTATGTGCTCAGTTCGTCGATTAGCTTGTCGGGGAATTCCGTCGCGCCGGCCGCGATCATGATTACGGCGGACAATGTGACGTTGGATCTCAACGGCCGGCAAATCACGGGTCCGGGAATCATCCTGAAGGGTGTCGGCGTCATGGTCGTCGGCGCGAGTTCGGTGACCGTTCGGAACGGTCATATCGCCGATATGTTTGTCGGTGTTCAAATCATGGGCAGCAACAACGTGAGGCTGAACGACCTCCATATCAGCGGACAGGACATACCGGTGAGCGCTCCGCCGCCGGAAATCGGAGTGATGATCGCCCAATCACAGAATGTGGAAGTCGAGGACGTAAATATCTCTAAAACCGGCCTGGGCATTTTCGTGCGCGGCGGCATGAGCACCGTCAACCGCATCGCCAACAACACGGTCACGGCGGGCAGCAACGGCATCTTCGCCATTTGCTACAACCCGACGCCGGACGATCCGATGGGGCCGCGCGGCGATACGATTACCGGCAATCTGCTTTCCGGCTACAGCACCGGGGTGAGTCTCGTTGCGACCTCCGGTTACAACGTCTTCTGGGGCAATACGATCGTGTTTAAGAACTCCGCTTGGGAGTCACCGAACACGACCAACCTGTTCCAAGACAACGTTGAAATGCAACTGCCTTAACAACCTTTCGGGGGTCACGCACAGGCCCGACCGCGACAACGATCGCGGTCGGGCCATTTTTTGCGTCCCGGCATCGTTACCGCCCGCCGCCGGATGGTGTTCAAGAGAATATTGTGGCGGCTATGATGGATTTCACAGTTTGCGAAATAGACCGGGCTCGGCGGGCTTGCCTCGAAAACGGCCTACCCATTGCATTGTTTCAACCGTCATGTTGAATCGGCGACATTGGACCGTAACGGTGTTGTTGTCCCTAACGGGGGTTTTATGGCCGGTTATCGCGACCGGAGGGCCGAAACCACGTGTGGACTTCACGAATTTCTTCGCCCCCGCCGAATTCCCGGTCGAGTCTCTCCATGTTGCCGCGGACTCGAAAGGACACATCTATGTGGCGGGAGTCACCGGGAAAGGCCGACTCCCGACCGTCAACGCCATCCAACCGGCGATCGATACGCACGACTCGGTGGAGTGTAGGCCCAGAGGTCCTCTCCGGGAAACCGATTGTCACGACGTCTTCATGGGCAAGCTCTTGCCCGATGGCTCAGGGTTTGTCTATTTAACCTACCTGGGAGGGTCGGGCGATGAGAGCGTCGGCGATATCGCGGTGGACGACCAGGGAAACTTATATGTCTCCGGTGTCACCAGCTCAACCGAGTTTCCTTTTACGGTGGATCTGGATCCCGACAGATTCGGTGGCGAGGCGTACGCACTGAAGCTTGCTCCCGACGGCTCGGAGATTATTTACTCCGCCCGGTTACATCGTAAATGGACCGATACTCACAGCCAACCCCCGGTCTCGGCACTGGCGGTCGACGATTCCGGCGCTTTGTATATTCTGGGTTCGACCGTGAGTCGGGATTTCCCCGAAGTGAACGGCCTCGGCCTCGACCCGGGCCGTGCAAACGTGTTTCGCAGCGACGACGGCGGCGAGACCTGGATCACTGACAATCGCGATTTGGGCGGCAATTCCAGCTTTTTTTTGGGAGCCGCCGCGAAGAGTCTCTTTGGCTCGTTTGTCGTTTTCGCCTCCGACGGGGATCGTGTTTATCGCAAGAAGGGCCCGAACGTTCCCTGGACCCGATTAGAGGGCATCGCCGGTGGCCCCTTCGGGATCGCCGATCTCGCCGTTTATCCCAATGACCCAAACCGCCTTTACGGATTGAGCTCCGACCGTTTGTTTTTTACCCTGGACGGCGGCGGGACTTGGTATCACGACCCTGACTTCAACCGCTGGTGGAAGACCTTAGCGCTCGCGCCCAGCCGTCCCACCCGAATCTATGTCGGCAGTGTCGACAACGTTTTTCGTAGCGACGACGGCGGCCTGACCTTTGCGCCCACCCGCTTCGCCGAGTTCGTGGAAGAACCGACAGCCCGGAGCCTGACGGTAGACCCCGGTGATCCGGAGACGGTCTACGCCGTTGCCCTTATCACTCAACCCGGAGGGTTCGGCCGCCGCGTTTTCTTGCGCAATGATGTCTTGAAGAGCGTCGACAGCGGTGAAACGTGGGTCCTAACTCACAGTGATAGTGAGAGTGATCTCGGGTTACAAATCGCCATCGACCCTAACTCGCCCAGTACGCTTTACATGGGGACCCATAGCGGACTGCTAAAGAGCGACGACGGAGGGCTTACTTGGATCGACCAAAGCGAAGGAATCGAATTCGATGATCGCTCGTACTTCCCCGGCGTTCAGTCGGTCACAATCAATCCAGGTGATTCGCGTACCGTATACGTCACAACGAATGTAGGCATTTTTAAGACAACCAACGGTGGTGAAAGCTGGGCGCGAATCGGCGAATCGTTGCCTCCCGGGACGAGGTCCATCGTTGTGGACCCGTTCGGGTCCGACACGCTCTATGCGCTGGGTGCCGGCAGTCCGTGGAATGCGTTCGCGCTGAAACTTTCCCCCGACGGCTCGCGGGCTGAGTATGCAACGCTTCTCGGAGGCGGGTCCGACGATTTTGCGTTTGACATCGCCGTCGATGAACGAGGCCGAGCCTATATTCTCGGCACCACGTCGTCCTTGGACTTCCCGGCGACGACCGGCACTTTCACGCCGCGAGCTGAAATCTTGGGAGACGGCGACGGATTTGTCGCCCGTCTGAGCGCCGACGGTTCGGTCCTCGAGGCAAGCACCTTGCTGGGCGGACGCCAAGGCCGCAGCCTCGCCTTCGACGCGGACGGCAATTTGCTCATGGCCGGCGCGCGCGGCGGCGATACGGTCGTTTCACGCCTGGATCCGGAAACGCTGCGGACGACGGATGAACTGGGCATCAACCGCGAATCCGCGCGTCCGGCGACCGTCGTTGCCGCCGCCCCCGACGGCCGCATCTGCGCCGGCGGGGAGGACCCGGATCCGCCCTTTTCCACCTTTCCGACGCCATTACCGGAGCGCGAGGGATTTCTGGCCTGCTGGGCCGGTGACGGTACGCTGGACTTCTCGGTGAACCTGGACGGGGTCGTTGACCTGAACGTAGATGATTCCGGGAAGTTCGTCTTGGCCGGTCGAGGCGACGCAGGTGTCGCGCCGCTTGCGGGAGTGGAAGCGATCTCATTCACGACGCCCCACCTAATGAGGTTCGACTTCGAAAATGAGCCGGACGGCCCGGAGGTCGTCGCCGCCTTGCATGGCGCGAGCTTTCTGGCGCGGGTTCCCGTGCCCGGCCAAATCATTTCGATCTTCGGAGAGCGGCTGGGGCCGCCCGAGGGTGCTCCCGCGCCGGTAATCGACGGCCGCTTCTCCACAATGTTCGAGGGCACCCAAGTGATGATCGGCGGCACACCCGCGCCCCTACTTTTCGTCCGCGAGGATCAGATCAACGTGGTGGTTCCCTTCGGCGTCGAGCCGGGGACGCAGGTGGAATTGGCGGTGGTCCGGCACGGGATCACATCGGCGCCGTTCTATCTCATCGCGATGGCCAACTCACCGGGCGTGTTTTCGCTCGACGGCTCGGGCAGCGGACGAGCCGCGGTTTTGAACCAAGACGGAACTCTCAATTCGCCGGAGAACCGCGCCAAGCCCGGATCCGTGGTGCAGATTTTCGGGACCGGGGGCGGTGCTTTTTCATTTCAGCCCGAGGACGGCGTGATCGTTCCGACGCTGCCTCCGTTTCCGTTGTTGGAAGCGCCTCTGGAGGTCCATATCCATTTTTCAGCGGCCGAAGTGCTCTATGCGGGCGCCGCGCCGGGGCTGGTCCCCGGAGTTCTCCAAGTCAACGCCCGCATCCCCGAAGATGTGCATGAGGCGGAATCGGAAGTTCTGCTCCTTATGGGAGACTCCAACTTACTGTTTTTCGTGAAGCTACCCACAATTTCGATTGATGTGCCGTAAAAAGGCCACGTAGCCCGGGCTAGGGCTCGCATTCTTGCGTGCCGTGTCGGCATTCGTGCCGACATATCCTCTTCCCGCACTCGCCCCGCGAGTCGGCGTCCCCATTACCGTCCGGAGTAGAATCTAGGGGAACCAAAGACGAATCTCATGCACACGTCCAAAAAACTCGGTTTTACCTCGCGATTGACTGCCCGCGTTGTCTTGCGCGCCGCCCTCGCACTGACGACTTGGAGCCTGGGCGCCGACCCACCGGCCGAAAACCCGGTCGCGACGAAGTGGTGGCCTTCGGAATGGGGCGCCGAGGACGAGCGCGGGGCGGCGAATCGGCTGACTCCCGACAAGGTGCTCGAGGGCGCCTCTCTGATCAAGACGGGCCGGGTCTACCAGTTGGGACACCTCTATGAACACGGCATTCCCTTGCCCGGAAACCGCCACTTCAGCCTCACCATTCCAGGCCTGCCGACCGCGGTGGCCGGAGGCGTCAACGGCATGATCTCGAACGATGAGATGTTCAGCGGCGAGATCGGCCAAGTCGGCACCCAGTGCGACGGGCTCGGGCATGTCGGGGCCCGGGTTGACGAGGAAGACATTTTCTACAACGGTTTCAAGTTGCGCGAGTTCGGAACGGCCTACGGGCTCGAGAAGATCGGCGTCGCGAATGTCGGTGTGTTCTTCACGCGGGGCGTGCTGATCGATCTGGCGGCGTACAAACAAGTCGATCGCTTGCAGCCGGGCTACGTGATTCGCGCCGAGGAACTCCAAGGGGCGTTGGATCGCCAGGACGTCGAGATTCGACCCGGGGATGTCGTGCTCATCCACACCGGCCACGGCAAGCTCTGGATGAAAGACAACGCAACGTACGGGGAAGGGGAGCCTGGGCTGGGGCTTGAGTCCGCGAAATTCCTAACCGACCGCAAGGTAGTCTTAATCGGTGCCGATACCTGGGCCATCGAGGCGGTTCCGCACGAAGATCCCGATCTCGCCTTCCCGGTGCATCAGTGGAACCTGATGCGCAACGGCGTCTACCACATCGAGAACCTCGACCTCGAAGCCCTCGCCGCCGACAAGGTCTATGAGTTCGCCTTCATCTTTTCCCCGCTGCGGTTGAAGGGCGCGACCGGATCGCCGGGGAATCCGATCGCCGTGCGGTAGGAGTTTCTAAGTCGGCGGGCGTTCGACCGGCGTAATGACCAAGCATGCGGCTATTTCCACCCAAGAAATTCGAGTCGATCGGGACGGCGCTGTTCGAGGCCGCGGGCGCTCCGGCGGCCGAAGCGCGGCTGGTCGCGCGATCGCTCGTGCGGTCGAGCCTGGCGGGTCACGACTCGCACGGCGTAATGCGCATCCCGGAATACTTGCGGCTCGTCGAGCAGGGAACGCTTCGGCCGGGCGCGCCGGTCGAGGTGCGCGCAACTTCGGCGACGACGGCGGTGGTCGACTGCGGACTCAACTTCGGGATGGTGGGCGCGACTCGGGCCGTCGAGACTGCCATCGAGATTGCGCGCGAACACAAGACTGCCTGCGTGACGACGCGCCGCTGCAACCACGTCGGGCGGCTCGGCGAATATGTCGAAACCGCGGCACGCGCCGGTGTCGTCGCGATCGCGACCTGCAACTCCCCCATCAGCGGGCACTTTGTTTTGCCCTTCGGCGGGCGCGAGGGACGCTTGGCCACCAACCCGATCGCGTACGGGATTCCCTCGGCGGGGGATCCGATCGTCGCCGACTTCGCGACGTCGGTCGCGCCGGAAGGCAAGGTACGCGTCTACCACAATCAAGATAAGCCGCTGCCCGAGGGTTGGGTCGTCGATGCCGACGGGGATCCGACAACCGATGCGAAGGACTTCTACGGACCGCCACGCGGGGGCATCCTGCCCTTGGGCGGCGCGGCGGGGCACAAGGGCTTCGCGCTTGGCTTGCTGGTCGAGATTCTTAGCGGCGTCCTCAACGGCGTGGCGACGACGGACCCGGAAGCGGTCGGCAACGGTTGCTGTTTTGTCGCGGTTGATCCCGCGGCGTTCTGTCCCGAGGAGGTTTTCCTCAGCGAGGTCTCGCGGACAATCGACTACATGAAATCGTCCGCGCCCGCGCCGGGTTTCGAGGAAGTGTTCGTACCCGGAGAGATTGAATTCCTTACGGCGCGGCGGCGGGCCGGCGAGGGGATTCCCGTGGATGAGCCGACCTGGCGGGCGATCGGGGAGCATGCCGAGCGGTTGCGGGTGCCGATCGAGGGGATGCATGATTGAGTCTCGCTCGCGTCGCCTGGTTCCGTCAGTGTTGTAGGAGGAAGGATGTCGTTGTCCGCCGCTTTGCAATACGGCATGTTCGTCATGCCGGTTCACGATCCCGCCAAGCCGCTCGCGCAGTGCTATGACGAAGACCTCGAGTTGGCGCTACAGTGCGAGGAACTCGGCTTCCACGACTTCTGGGTCGGCGAGCACCACTCCTCGACGTACGAAAACATCGTCATGCCCGAGATCTTTCTCGGCAAGGTGCTGGGGCTGACGAAGTCGATTCGGATCGGAGCGGCTCCGGTTTGTTTGCAGTACCACCACCCGGCCCACGTCGCCGGCCGGTTGGCGTTTCTCGACCATCTGTCGCACGGACGGCTGAACGTCTGCTTCGGCCCCGGCGCGGTGCCGACCGACATGGAGCTCTACGGTGTGGACCCGAAGGATACCGGGGCGCGGGTGGCCGAAGCAATCGACATGATTTTGGCGATCTGGGAGGGTGAACCGCCTTATGAAATCGACGGACGGTTTTGGAAGATTAAGCTCAATGACGCGGTGGACGCTGAACTCGGCATCGGCACTCTGCACAAACCCTTGCAACGCCCGACGCCGCCGATTTTCGTCCCCAGCATCAGCCGCGGGTCGGCGGGATTGAAGGCGGCGGCGGCGCGGGGTTTTCGACCGATCAGCCATCACATGATTCACGCCGACGTGCTCGCCGATCAGTGGCGGACCTATTCCGAGGGTGCCGCCGCCGCGGGCCGGGCGGCGGACCCGACCGATTGGTGCGTGGCCCGCAACATTTTCGTGGCCGACACGACGGCGGAGGCGCGCAAGCTTGCTCGCGGCAACTCGCTCGGCTCGTGTATCCAATACATCCTCGATTTGACCGACCGCACTTCGGGCTCGGGCCTGGCGATGTGGAAACCCGACCCCGCGATGAGCGACGCCGAGTGCAATCTGGACTACTTCATGGACCAAGTCATCATCGCGGGCGATCCCGCCGAGGTGGCCGAGCAAATCTTGGCGCTGCGCGAGAGAGTAGGGCCTTTCGGTAATCTCGTGCTGGTGGCGCACGATTGGGATAACCGCGATGCCTGGCTGCGCAGTTTGGAGCTTTTCAGCGGTGAGGTGGTTCCTCGACTTGAGCGAGCGTTGACGGCGTAGCTGCTGGTCGGCGATCACGAAGCGGTCTTGAAGCGTGTGCTGTGCTAGACTCACCAAACGCGATCTTTTCCGCGCGGAGGCAAAACCAATGAAACGTTTGAGTTCTTTCACAGTAGTCCTCTCTCTGGGCCTGTTTGTTTATTGCGAGGCGCAGGCCGAGCGAAGCGATGAAGAAATGATCGCCGCGGCGGAAAGCGCCGCCCCGGAAGTCATCTCCGGCAGCGCCGCCATCAAGACCATGGACGGCCGCGCACTTCGCGAGGGCTCGACCACCTGGACCTGCTATCCGGGCAATGCCGTGATTGGTCCGATGTGCAACCAGGCCCAATGGGACACCCTGGTCGGCGCGCTGATGAAGAAGGAGACTCCTGAAGTCAACGAATTCAGCGTCTCCTATATGCTTGCCGGCGAGGGCGACGCTCTCGGGGCCAGCAACATTGATCCTTTCGCCGCCGAGCCGACCGACGACAACGATTGGATCAAGGAAGGTCCGCACCTGATGATCACCGTGCCGGATCCGGCCGCGTTTGAAGGGCTTTCCACGAACCCGAAAGATCCCGTGTATGTGATGTGGAAGGGGACACCTTACGCGCACATCATGGTGAGGATCTCCGCCGGAGACGCGAAAGCCGACTAGGCCCGGGCCGGCATGAGGTTTCGTGAGCGAAGGCGAGACAAACTGAGAGCTTGCCGGTTCCACTGAATCAATAACCGCATCCGGCGCGAAAGTGGGCTCCTCCGAAAATAACCCGTCGAGCGTACGGTGCATGCACTTCGTTTGAAGATCGCCAACGTCGCAAATCTCGTGAGCCGCGAAGCGGCGGCGGGAACGTCCCCGCGCCCATTTTCATGGCGATATTATGAATCCGCTGGTTCATGGAAACGGACTGTACCCGATTCTTCCGGTTCCGGTCCGGCCCGCCGGGACCAAGTTTCCTGTCCGAATACGCCGGCGCGGTGCGCCGCCGCTTCCCGAAGCTGTGCGATCACCTGGAAAAGCGCCGACCGAATAGGTTCCATTGAATCAATAACCGCATCCGGCGGAAAGTGGACTGTCCTCCATTTTTTCCTGCAACGGACCGCTGTTCGGTGACGTACAGTAAGGTCATGCGGCAGCGGGTCGCGCGACCTGGCGGGCAACCAGGCTCACCAACCCCCGCGCCGGGCATTCACTCGGACAAGGATAAAGCCATGGTTGCGATTCCGTGTAGTCCTGAACGGCCCGTTCCGGCTCGACGTTTTGCTCCGTTCATCCGTTCGTGGTTTCTTGTCGGCCTGTTGGTCGTCGGCCCGCCGTTTCTCGGTGTGATCGAGCCGGCCTCGGGCCAAACGCCGCGACGGCTTTGGAACTCTGAGTTAGTCGAAGCAAAAACGGCCGGCGGTTCCGGTGAAACCGGCAAGCAGACGGCGACCCCGGCCGCGCCGAAAACCGCCAAATCTACTTCCGCTTCAAGCAAGAAAGGACCGAGTCCGTCGCCCCTGGAGCCCGCCAACCCCGCTCCGGCCTCGCAGTACATATCCGCCGCCCCGGCCCCCAAGCCGCTTGCCGAAAATGACGCTATCCTCGGGATCACGGTTTGGCGCATGCGCCCGGCTTCGGAGGAAGACCCGGCAACGCTGACGGCCGGGAGGGCGGGCGGCAGTTTGAAAGTCACGCCCGAGCGCGTCGAGACGGACACGCTGCTGCGCGAGGGCGACCGCGTTCGGCTGACAATCGAGGCCCCGCGCCAAGGGTATCTCTATGTGATCGATCGCGAGCAATACGCCGACGGGACAAGCAGTGCGCCCTTCCTGATTTTCCCGGCACTAAGAATCGCCGGCGGCGAGAATCGGGTCGCGGCGGGCAACTTGGTCGAAATCCCCAATCAATCGGATCGACCGCCTTACTTTACGCTGCGACGCAGTAAGCCCAACCAAACCGCCGAGCTCATTTCGGTCATTGTGTCGCGAGAACCGCTGGAAGGCGTTCCAATCGGACCCGAGGCTTCCCGCAACGCTCGGAAGCTCTCCGAGGAGCAAGTGCGCCGCTGGGAAAGCGAATATGCGCAAGAACCCCAGATTTTCGAACTCGCCGGCGGCGCGGGCCGCGCCTGGACCCGCGCCGAACAGCAGGCCGGCACCGGCACCCGTCTGCTGGTCCAAGAAGACGCCATGCCGCAGACGCTTTATCGCGTCCCGGGCCGCCCCGGGCAACCGATCATGATTCAGGTGCCCCTTTTAATCGTGGAGTAGCCCGCCCGCAGCGGCGGGTTCCTGTTGAAGGGCGATGATAATGTCCCCTTGAGAGGGCGATAGAAATGTCCCCTAATCTAAGGCTCCGAAGGAGGAGCCTAGATTGGAGAGGACATGGATGAACGACAAGGAATTGAGACGGGGCGAGGTACTGGGCCGGGTGAAGCGAGGCGAGTTGAAGCTGAGCGAGGCGGCGCGGATACTCGATATCAGTTATCGCCAGACCAAGCGGATCTGGAGGCGCTACAGCGCGGGAGGGACAAAAGCATTGAAGCACGGCAACGTGGGCCGGGTATCGAACCGCGCCAAGCCGGCGGAAGTTCGCAAGCGAGTGCTGCAACTGGTGCGCGAACACTACTCCGGCGAGCCGCACGAGCGCTTCGGGCCGACGCTGGCGGCCGAGCATTTGTGGACAGACCACGATCTGAAACTATCGGTGCGAACACTGCGGCTCTGGATGCTCGCCGAGGGCCTGTGGAGCCGCCGCCGCAAGCGCCGGCCGCATCGCTCGCGGCGGCGGCGTAAAGCGCACTTGGGCGAGCTGATCCAGGTCGACGGTTCGCACCACGAGTGGCTCGAAGCGCGCGGGCGGAAAGGTTGCCTGATGAACTTCGTCGACGATGCGACCGGTCTGGCGCTGTGCCGTTTCTCGAGCGAGGAAACGACTTGGGCGGCGGCCGATCTGCTCGAAGCCTGGGTGCGTCAATACGGCGTTCCGAAGGCGTTGTATTGCGACTGGAAGAACGTCTACAAGCGCCGGCCAACGTCGCGTGAAGCGCTGGAAGGCATCGAGCCCGAGACGCAGTTCGGACGCATGTGCGCCAAGCTCGGCATTGGTATCATCGCCGCTTCGTCACCGCAAGCGAAGGGCCGCGTGGAGCGCCATCACGGCACCCATCAAGACCGCCTGATCAAGAAGATGCGGCTCAAAGGCATTGCCGATTACGAGGCGGCGAACCGCTATCTCGACGAGCAGTATCTGCCAGAGCACAACGCCAAGTTCGCCTCTGAGCCGTCAGCGGGAGCGGACTTTCATCGGCGCTTATCGAAGCGTTTGGACTTGAAGTGGGTGTTTTGCTTGGAGGGAGAGCGGGTGGTGTCCAACGACCTGGTGGTACGTTTCGAGAACCGTTTTCCGCAGTTGAAACCGCAGCGCAATCAGGCTCTGGGCGCAGGCGCGAGAGTAACCGTGCAGCAAGCGCGCGAGGGCGAGTTGCGGGTGGTGTTCGAGGGGAAAACGGTGGCGTTCGACGAGATCGCCAAGCCGCTCCCCAAGGTGCGGCCGGAGCCGAAACCGCGCCTGGCGCCGCAGCCGCGCACACCGCCGGCGAATCACCCTTGGCGCGCGCCGTTGAAGCCGAAAAAACGGGCGGCGACCGCGTGAAGAGGGCTGTGGAAATGACGGGGCCGTGGAAAACGAGGAAAACCCTCGGCAGCCGACGAGGAGCTTCGAACCTCATCGCTCGGGTTTCCCACGTTTCCCCCAGCCCCTTGGAAATCGCTGTGCGATTCCCACATTCCCACAAGCCCCTACGACTACTATCCTTTTACTTAAAAGGGGACATTTCTACCGGGCTAACCAAGGGGACATTTCTATCGCCCTACCGAGGGGGACATTTCTATCGCCTCTTGACACCGCAGCGGCGGGTTCCTTGCCCTCGCACCCCTCGCCCCCGTAAGCTGATGGGACATTGCACGGCTCGGGTTCTATGGCCCGGGAATATCCCGCATGGGCCGCATTCGCATTCTCCCCGACATCGTCGCCAATAAGATCGCCGCCGGTGAAGTCGTTGAACGGCCGGCATCGGTTGTCAAAGAGCTTCTCGAGAATTCTCTCGACGGCCGGAGCACTCGCCTCCACATTGAACTCGAGTCGGCCGGCAAACGGCTGATTCGCATCAGTGACGACGGCATCGGGATGGGGCGCGATGACGCCATGCTGGCCTTCGAACGTCACGCCACCAGCAAGCTGCGCGAGGCGCGTGATCTGTTTTCAATCTCCACTCTCGGTTTTCGGGGCGAAGCTTTGCCGTCGATCGCCGGAATCTCCCGACTGATCCTCGAAACGCGCTCCGCGGACGAGCCCACCGGGACGAAAGTCGAGATCGCGGGCGGCCGGATGCTCAATGTCGACGAAGCCGCGCTGCCGGCCGGCACCACGGTCAGCGTTCGTGATCTTTTCTATAACGTTCCGGCGCGGCGCAAGTTCATGCGCACCGAAAAGACCGAGTTGAGCCATATCTCCTCGGTGGTGATGCATTACAGCCTGGCGCATCTGGATAGATCCTTTACGCTTTCGAACGAAAAAGGCCGCTTGCTTAATGCCTCGCCCGTCGAGACTCTCGAAGAGCGAGTCTTTCAGATCTTCGGCGCCGATACGCTCGACCGGCTGGTGGAACTACCGCCGCGGCAACGGTCGCTTGAAGTCGCCGGTTCGCCGGTGCCCGCGACACGCGCGGTGGAAGCGGCGCGCACGGGACGCTCGGCGACGGAGCAGCGCGAGTTCTCCGTGCACGGGTTCATTTCGACACCGCAAGTCCAGAGGCTCAACCGCAACTCGGTCTATATCTTTGTCAACCATCGGTTGATCCGCGACCGTTTGCTGCTGCGGGCGATTTCGCGGGCCTATCACAACTTGATCCCCTCCGGCAATTTCCCCTTCGTGTTGCTGTTTATCGAGATGCCGTTTGACGAGGTGGACGTCAATGTTCATCCCTCCAAGACCGAAGTGCGCTTTCGGCATCCGGGCTTTGTGCATGACTTCCTGCGGGATGCGATTCGCGAGCGGCTGATCGAATCGAAACCGGTTTCGACGTTTCCGCTTCCCCCAAGTGATCACCTCCCCGCCGGGCAACCGGGCGCGGGTCTGCCCTACTCGGAAACAAGCCGCGCGATCAACGAAGCGCAACTTCCCGCCGCGGGCGAATTTTCCCTCGGGGCGGAACCGCCGCCCCCGGCGAGGCTCGATTTCAGCTCGGCCCCGCCGATCGATTTTCCTATCCGGGATGCGGGCTCGGCCGCTCCGCCGGTCGGCCTCAATGTGCCGCCGGCCGACGCCCCCCCGGGACCAAGCGATTCCGCCGACGCGGCGGTTTTCGCGCGGGCCGAGGCTCCCGTCATCGAGGAAAAGCCGCACAGCCGCGCGCCGCTGGTCGACACGCCGGCGGGGTCGATGGCCGACTTGGGGCGGCTGCGGTCATTGGGCCAGATCCACGAAAGTTTCATCGTCGCCGCCGCGCCGGGCGGACTTTGGATCATCGATCAACATGTCGCGCACGAGCGCATTTTGTTCGAGAAGGTGCTCGCCGAGCGGACTCGCGGCGCCGTCCAATCACAACGGTTGCTGATGCCGATCATCGTGAGCCTTAAGCCGGATCAGGAAATCAAGTTCGCGCGGATCCAGAAGGAATTCGACGCGGTCGGTTTCGAGGTCGAGCCTTTCGGGAACCGCACGGTCGCGGTCAAGGCGGCTCCGGCTGTCTTGTCGCCGCAACAGGTCGAGCAGTTGATGGAGGAAATCCTCGACACCCCGGAAAGCGATCTGCGGGCGCTTTCGTTCGAGGATTTAGAGCGCCGATTGGCCGCCACCATCGCTTGTCACGCCGCGATCAAGATCAATACGCCCCTGACCCCGGCGAAAATCCAATGGCTGCTCGACGAGCTGGCGAAGACCGATTGTCCGATGTCGTGCCCCCATGGCCGCCCGGTGGCGCTCGAATACGCCATGAAGGATATTCTGCGGGCGTTTCATCGGATTTAGCGTGACGCTTCAAATTTCGCGCTACCCGGAGATTCACAACTGCTACGAATAGATCGGACTTTCACCCACCCGAGCCTCGCCGCCGCGGGGCTGTGAAAAATTGGGGACTGTACCGAGCGCCGACCGAATAAGTTCCAGCAAATCAACAAGTTTTCCTGGCGCGAAGTGGACTGTCCCCCATTTTTTCGCAGCCCCACGGCGGCGCGGTCCCGGCGAACCCTTCGAGCCGCGAAGCGGCGGCGGGAATATAGCCCGGGGTGGAGCCGGGAACGGCGGAACCCTGGGTGGAATCCCCACCCGGGCGAGCCCTGAAAGGGCGGCCGGAAGCCCCCGGCCCATCGACACGCCTGTTCGTGGCGGTATGATGACTGCCGCGCATTCATGGAACGAGACGAGCCCCCGACTTCCGTATTGGGAATTGACGGAGCCGGGTTTCCGCTTCTTGCCACGACGCCTCGTATGGGAGAATAGGGGCAGTACTCTTCGCATGTCCGACCCTGAACAATCCACCGCTTCCGGCGAAGCCGCGGCCGCTGACGCCGCGCCGCGGACCGTTGCCGCGCCGGCTTCCGAGACGGCCGGGCCGCAAATGCCGGGTCTGCCTGACCCCAATGCCGCGGTCGATGAGGACGACGGATTCGAGCCCCCCGGTATCGACGACCTTCTCGCCGAACTCGACACCCGTGCTCCGGCCGTCGAGAGCAACGCCGGAGGCCTGCTGTCGGGAACCATCGTCAATGTTCGCGACGACGGCTTCTTTGTCGACATCGGTCGCAAGTCCGAGGCTTTTTTGCCTTGCGAGGGTGCGGGCGACCCCGACGGCGAAGAGGAATTGGCCGCCGGCGACGAGGTGGCCGTCAGTATCACCGGTCGATCGCCCGACGGCTATTTGAAGCTCTCGCGAGTGATCGCCGAGCGTCCCAAGGATTGGTCGCAGTTCGAGGCGGCGTTCGAGGACGGAACACCGATCGCCGGCACCGTCAGCGAAGTGATCAAAGGCGGTCTCGCGGTTGACGTAGGCGTGCGGGCGTTTCTGCCCGCCTCGCGCAGCGGCGTGCGCGACAGCGCCGATTTCGAAAAACTGGTCGGTCAGGAAATTCGCTGCCGCATCGCCCAACTCGATGTCGAGGACGAAAACATCATCCTCGATCGGCGCGTGTTGCTCGAAGAGGAGCAAGACCAAAAACGCCGTGAGCGCGTCGCCTCGCTCGAACCGGGAATGACGATCACGAGCACGGTGCGCGATCTGCGTGAGTTCGGTGCATTCGTCGACTTGGGCGGCGTCGATGCGCTGCTCCATATCAGCGACTTGGCCTGGGCCAAAGTCAAGGACGTCTCCTCGATGCTCAACGTCGGCGATTCAATCGAGGTCAAGGTCCTCAAGATCGAGCAAGACGGAAAGCGCATCTCGGTCGGCCGCAAACAGCTGACGCCCGACCCCTGGACCGAAATCGGCGAAAAGCTCGAAGTCGGCGCGCGCGTGAAAGGGACCGTCAAGAAGCTGATGGACTTCGGGGTCTTTGTCGAGCTCGAGCCCGGCGTCGAGGGCCTGATTCACATTTCGGAAATGTCGTGGGCGCGACGCGTGCGGCACCCCGGGGATATGCTCAATGTCGGCGACGTCGTCGAGGTGGTTGTTCTCGAAATGAAGCTCGCCGAACGGCGCATCGGCCTGGGCCTAAAACAGGCGCTGGGCGACCCCTGGGCCGACGCCCCGAATAAGTTCGCCCCCGGCACCGTCGTCGAGGGAACGGTCCGCAACATGACGAACTTCGGCGCGTTCATCGAAGTCGACGACGGTATCGAAGGGCTCTTGCACGTCTCCGACATGGTCGAGGACCGCCACGTCAATCACCCAAGCGAAATCGTCAAGACCGATCAGAAAGTGCAAGTCGTCGTCACCGGCGTCGATGTCGAAAAACGCCGTCTGCGACTCAGCATGAAGGCGCTCGAACTCGACGACAAAGACGACCTTATCGAAGAGCATGAAGTCGGCGATTCGGTCACCGGCCGCGTCGCGAAACTCTCCGCCATGAAAGCGGTCATCGAACTGGGCGAGGGCCTCAAAGCGGTTTGCTTCCTCGAAGCCGATGCCGACGGGGCCGCGGAGGCAACCGATTCCGCGCCTGCAAAGGACGTCTCGTCGCTGGGCGCCATGTTGCAGTCGGCCTGGAAGGGCGATGCAACCGCCGGCGGCGACCGGAGCGGCGAAAAGTTGCAGGCCGGGCAAGTTCGCAGTTTCAAGATCACAAAGCTTGACGCCAAGCAGCGCACGGTGGAACTTCGGTTGGTGTAGAATCACCGCTGGAGGTTCCCCATGTTCAAGTCTTTTTCCGCCGGCCCGATTCCCTCGACTCTCTCGGTTTTAACGCTCAGCCTCATTTTTTCCCTAGGCTGCGCCGCCCCCGAACCCGAACCCACGCCTGTCGACCACGGTGCCGGAACCGTTCTTCGCGCCGACCCCGCCGTCGATGCGATCATCGCGGAAGACTACAAAATCGAAAAGCTCCAGGGCGGCTTCCAGTTCACCGAAGGCCCTGTTTGGATCAACAAGGACGGCGGTTATCTGCTCTTCAGCGACATCCCCGCCAACGCCGTCTACAAATGGACGCCCGACGGCCAAGTCACCGACTTCCTCAAGCCTGTCTTCGAGGGAGAGATCGAGGAAGGTCGCTCCGTCGGCTCCAACGGGCTATTGCTCGATCCCGACGGGAATTTGCTGCTCTGCGAGCACGGCGGCCGGCGCGTCTCGCGCCTGGGCGAAGACGGCGCCCGCGCAACCGTCGTCGACAAGTATGAAGGCAAGGGACTCAACAGCCCCAATGACGCCGTCTTTCATTCCGACGGCTCGCTTTATTTCACCGACCCGCCCTATGGCTTCCCCAAGCAGGATGACGACCCCGCCAAGGAACTCGACTTCAATGGCGTCTACCGCTTCGCCGACGGCAAGCTGACCTTGCTGAACCGCGACCAAACCCGCCCCAACGGCATCGGCTTGTCGCCCGATGAGAAAACGCTCTACGTGGCCAACTCCGACGCGGAGCGCAAGGTGTGGATGTCCTACCCCGTCAACGACGACGGAACGGTCGGCGAGGGCGCCGTCTTTTTCGACGCCACCTCGAACCAGGGCGAAGGAGTCCCCGACGGCCTCACCCTCGACACCCAGGGCAACGTCTACGGAACCGGCCCCGGCGGCGTCTGGATCATCAGCCCCGAAGGCAAGCACCTAGGAACCATCCAACCCGAAGAAGTCCCCGCCAACGCAACCTTCGGCGACGCCGACGGCAAAACCCTCTACATGACCGCCCGCACCGGCCTCTATCGCATCCGCCTCAATGCGAAAGGCCTGGGAAAATAGAGCGCCGGCCCGCCCCCGGAGGGGGCAAGGGAATGAATGTCCGGGCACATAGGTAACAGAATTACCCAACCACATGTGGGCTGAAGCCCGGGGCTACTATCCGCGCCCCCTGCCGGGGGTGGAGACGGAGGCCACAAGACATCCCAAAGGTCCGTCCCGACGACTCGGGGCGCGGCAGGTGTGGCGGCTCACGCGTCCGGGTCTTCGACACATCGAGGGCGACGCTTCACGGCTCAAAGGGATTGTAATATCGTCGTCTCTGAATGTAATAATCATACGGTCAAAGAAGCTAATCCGGGCCGAAATCCGGTGCGCGTCGTCGCTTCCGTACTGCTAAGGCTGGGGGTTGAGGGTGACTGGTTTGTCGTATCCGGTCATTTCGAGGTAGCCAACTCCCGCTACCGCCTTGCCGGCCGCCGAGCCGAGGTAGTCGACGGCGCCCTCCCAGTAGTTGGGGCCGAGGCCGCGCTCGGTTACGATTTCCTGGGACACGAGCGGCGTGCGGCATTCGAGTTTGATTGCGAGCGAGAGGATCTCAATGGTCCACTCGATCGGGTAACGGGCGCCGGTTTCTTCGCTGGTCCAGGTCTTACCGGGATGGAAGGCGATGTCGGACTCCGCGAGATGACGGGTGCGGCCGGTGATGTCGACGAAAGTGCCGGCGAGAAAGTCGTGTCCCTGCCCTTCAGGGGTCCGGATGCGATAGAGCATCAACTCCGTTTCATCGTCGAGTTGGATGCTCAGCCAGTCCCACCCCACTTGGCCGGCGCTCATCTCTTGGCTGAAGAATTCGTGGTCCATCCAGGCCGTGCCGGTTACGTCGAGCGGCTTGCCGCCAACGTAGAGCTTGCCTTGGGCGGCGAGGCGCGTTTGGGAGACGTAGTGCGAGGCGTTTTCGCCGTCGTGGGACTTGACCATGACTCCGTCTAGGCCGTGGATCACCGGAGGTTTGCGGGGCTTGAGGCGCAACGCGGCGCTAAATTCCTCGGAGACGGCGCGCAGTTCGCCGGTTTCGGGGGAGTCGTCCGCGGGGGGCCACGAGACTGACCAGTTGCCGTTCCAGATGCGGCCTTCGGTCGCCTTGATGCCGGCTGTCCCCGGCCCGGCGCGGTTTAGCCGCTCGAAGCGATGGAAGCGGCCGGTTTCGATGTCGCTCAACGCCAGATGCGCGAGGTAGAGCTGATCGAAATCCCAGGTCGCGGCCGGGGGCGTCTCGCGCTCGACCGCCACGCGGAAGAAAGTCAGTTCGAAGCCGAAGCGACGGCGTTCGGCGGTGAAGAGGTTGCCGGTGTAGTACCACCACTCGGTTCGAAAGTCGGGGTGGTCGAAATGGTCGCGCGGGAACGAGTAACGGTAGCCCGGGCGGGGACTTTCGAAGGCCCGGAGCCGGGGGGCCGCGGCCGCCAGAGCGAGCAGCCTGATGTGCGAGCGGCGTGTCATGTCGCGGGGGAATTTCATACATCCGCGGATTCATGATACGCCATGAGAATGCAATTCGAGAAGAGTCGGTAACGGCGGGGATGGCGTCGGGCGATTGCTCCCGCGTCCCGTCCCGGGCCTACGCCGCATTTCCCGCCGGCGTTTATCCGCGCCGGACGCGGCCGAACGGGTCGCGGGATTGTGTCTCCGCGGGCGGGCCGGAAATAGTACAATCAGGCGCTTGCTTGGGCTGTTGAGAACACCGTGCGTCGTCCTGGAATAATCGCTTTCGTCTTGCTCGCCGTCGGCCTGAGTGCCTGCTCGGGTCCGGATGCGGAATATCGTTTCCGCTATGCCAATTCGCAGACGCCGCGGCACGCTCGCAGCGTTTCGATGGTGTTCTTTGAAGAGGAGCTTGAGCGCAGGACTCATGGACGGATTGAGGTGGAAACCTACTTCTCGGGCACGCTGGGCACGGAACGTCAGCTCATGGACCTGGTGGCGACCGGTGTCCTTCATGGAACGCGTGGAGGATTCTACGCCGATGCGAACCGCAAGTACAGCTTGTTCGAGCTGCCGTTTCTCGTGGAGGATTGGGACCAGCTGCTGCGCCTGATCTACAGCGACTTCACGGGCCGCATCAACCGCGGAGCACGGGCGAAGGGCTTCCATGTTCCGGCTTGCGGTGTATCGCAGGGTTTTCGGAATCATACGACGAGCGTGCGGCCGCTCCGTACGCCCGATGACTTTGTCGGCCTGAAAATGCGGGTGCCGCCGCAGGAGGTCAATGTCATGACATCGCGGTCGATGGGCGCGAATCCGCAAGTGATCCCTTTTGTCGAGGTCTACCAAGCGATCAAGACCGGGGTGATCGACGGGCAGGGGAACGCGCTGTCGAACATTTGGGATATGAAATTCCACGAGGTGCAGCGCTACCTTTCGGTGACGAACTTCAGCGCGGGGCCGGACCCGTTTATGGTGAACTTGGCCTGGTACGAGGCCCTTCCCGAGGATCTGCAAACCGTCTTCGATGAGGTCGCCGACGAGGCGATTCGATACAGCGACCGGATGAATCGCGAGAGTGAAGCGGAGTATCTGGCAAAGCTGGCGAGTAAGATGGAAGTGAATTATGTGCGCGGAGAGGAGCTGGAGCCTTTTCGGGAGAAGGTGAGGGTGGTTTATGAGCACTTTGTGGCGAAGGGGTATTTTACGTGGGGGGAGATTGAAGAGGCGCGGCGGGTGGCGGGCGGTCGGGAGTGAAGCCCCGCGACGATTGGTGATCACAATGAGAAATAAATCACTTTGGCTCGTATTGTTGTGCTGCTTGTGTAGCGCTTTCTGGGGGTCCGCGCGCGGCGCGGCCCGGACGGATTCGCTGAAAGCGATGGTTCTGACCGGCCAATGTAATCACGGCTGGGAAGTTAGCAGCGCTCATTACAAGGACATCCTCGAGCAAACGGGTCTGTTCGAGGTGGATCTCATTACAAGCCCGGTGAAGGGCGGCGATATGAGCGCTTTCGACCCCAAGTTCTCGGCCTATGACTTGGTCGTGCTCGATTACTACGGGGACGATTGGACGCAAGGCGTTCAGGAATCATTTGAACGCTATATGAAAAACGGCGGCGGGATGGTTTATGTCCATGCCACAAACCATGCGTTCACCGATTGGGGGGCGTTCAACGAGATGATCGGGATCGGCGGCTGGGGCGGCCGTGACGAGAAGCAGGGGCCCTTCGTTCATTATCGAGACGGCGAAATATTTCTGGATGATCGTCCGGGGCACGCGGGGGAATGCGTGGACGCTCATGAATTCGAGGTTGTCACGCGCGAGCCGGATCACCCGATCATGCGCGGGCTGCCTCCTGTTTGGCTACACGGGCGCGATGAATTGTACAGCAATCTGCGTGGGCCGGCGAAGAACATGACGATTCTGGCGACGGCGTATTCCGACCCGAAGTATGAAGCTCATTGGGGAGTGGAGAAACACGGCACCGGCGAGCATGAGCCGATGGCTTTCACGATTCGCTACGGAAAGGGCCGAGTATTTGGAACCCCGATGGGCCATGTGGATTCCGGCGCGAAGGCGGATTCGGGACCCTGGCCCGCGATCGATTGCGTGGGGTTCATCACGCTGATCCAGCGGGGCGCGGAATGGGCGGCGACAGGCGAGGTCACACAGAAGGTGTCGGCGGACTTTCCATCCGAGAGCGAAGCGAAGTTTCGGTAGACGGGCCTTGGCGGGCGGGCGCCGTTCCGAGAAAGCAAGCGGTCGACGAAAGAAAGTCGAATGCCGGTCACGCATTTTCGCCGAACACACTTCGCCGCGGGATGCTAACGCACGGCGGGTGAGGGGGCGCTTTGTTATGATGACCGCGTTCGCACCTGGGGGGGCTGCCTCGTGTCCACTTGTCACTTTCTTCGCATTCTTCGCAAGTTCCTTGTAAGCAGTTTGATGTTCGTCCTCGGGACGGTCGTCGGCGGGGCCGGAGAAGCCTCGGAAAACTGGCCGCAATGGCGCGGGCCCAACCTCAACGGCGCCGTTACCTCCTCCGGCTCGCTGCCGGTGCGGTGGAGCGAAACCGAGAACGTGGTTTGGCGCGCCGAGCTGCCGAGTTGGAGCGCGGCGACCCCGATCATTTGGGGAGACACCGTTTTCGTCACCTCGGCGGCGGAGGGGTTCACCGATCCAAAAGGCCGCGGCTTTCTGGGCGCCGCGCTCAACCGCAAAGACGGATCGATTCGTTGGCAGCGCGTAACCGGAGCCGGCAACAAGATCCTGTTCAAACAGAACATGGCTTCGCCCTCGCCTGTGACCGACGGCAAACATGTTTGGATCATGACCGGCGTCGGCGTGCTGACCTGCTTCGACTTCGCCGGCAAGCAAATCTGGCAACGCGACATCGAAGAAGATTACGGCGAGTTTGGGTTGAACTGGGGCTACGCCTCCTCGCCGCTGCTGCATCAAGGGCATTTGTATATTCAGGTGCTGCACGGCATGCAGACCGACGAGCCGTCTTATGTCTTCGCCGTCGACGGATCGAGCGGGAAGACGATTTGGAAAGTCGACCGGCCCACCGACGCTCCCCGTGAATCCCCCGACGCCTACTCGACGCCGACGCTTGCCGCGGCCGACGATAAATTGCAGTTGATCATCACCGGCGGAGATTACCTAACCGGCCATGAACTTGAAACCGGCCGAGAGCTTTGGCGCGGCGGCGGCCTCAACCCCGCGAAAGCCGGCAACTATCGAACGATCGCCTCGGCCCTGGTGGTTGACGACATCATTTTCGCCCCCGGTCGACGCAAACCGCTGATCGCGTTTCGTGGCGGCGGCAGCGGCGATGTCACCTCGTCGCATCGTCTATGGTCGACCGACTACGGGCCCGACGTGCCGACGCCGACCAGCGACGGCGAGCGCGTCTACATCGTCGACGACAGAGGTATCGCGCTATGCCTGCGGGTGCGGGACGGGAAGACGGTCTGGGATCGCAGCCGCCTCGAGCCGGGAACCTACAGCGCCTCGCCCGTGCTGGCCGACGGCAAGATCTACGCCACCAGCGAAGACGGCGCCACAACCGTTTTCGCCGCGGGGGACGAGTTCGAGATCCTGAGCGTGAACAAGCTTGATCAATACACGCTCTCGTCGCCGGCGGTTGCGGGGAACCAAATTTTCATCCGCGCGGGGCATTACCTCTACTGTCTGGCGAAGAAGAGGGGTCGCGGCGACTAGTGCCACGACCGCATGACAAAGTTTGTTTGGCTGCAAAGCACTATTCTTGAGTGACCGCATCGCGTGGCGATGCGGCTCTGGTTGGCAGTGGTTTCCTCCTGCACGTGGTCTGAGTACTAGTTTGTATTCCCCCCAAATTTGCCCCCTCTCGCGGCCGTCGTGCTTACGCCAGCCGCGACGACTGCCCCGCCGGTTTGTGAGATAAATAGGAACCGCATTTCGGTGGCGCGGCCCCGCCGAGCGGGCGGCGACTGATGCTGTTCAACTCGTTTTCATTTTTGGGTTTTTTCGCGGTCCTCGCCGTGATCCACTACGCTGTTCCCCACCGCTTCCGTTGGGGGCTGCTGTTGGCCGCGAGTTTGGCTTTCTATGCGGCGTTTCGGGTGGATTACGTTTTCTTGCTGCTGGCGGTGACGGCGGGGGCTTTCCACGCGGGCAGGGCGATTGCCGCGTCGCACGATAGGACACAACGCCGGCTGATTTTCGCCGCGAGCGTGAGTGGGGTGCTGGGCGCCCTGGTTGTCTTCAAGTACTTTGATTTCGCGGCGGGAGTTGTTGAAGACCTTCTCGCCCTTTTCGGCGGGCCGGAAGGGGTGTCGCTACCCAGGCTCGGGCTTCCGGTGGCCGCCGGGTTGTCGTTTTTCACCTTCTCGGCGGTGAGTTACTTGGCCGATGTCCACAACGGGCGGGCGGCAGTCGAGCGGCACGCGGGGCGCTTCGCGCTCTATGTTTCGTTCTTCCCGAAACTGTTGGCCGGGCCAATCGAGCGCGCGGGTCCCTTTCTAAAGCCGGTCGCGCGGCCGACGGCCTTCAGCGCCGCGGGCGTGACCAGCGGCTTGCAATTGATCCTATGGGGACTCTTTAAGAAAGTCGTGATCGCCGACCGGCTGGCGGTCTTCGTGGACGCGGCGTACGCGCAACCGGCCTTTACGTCCCCGGCTGATTTGGTGATCGCGACGTATTTTTTCGCCTTTCAGTTGTATTGCGATTTTTCCGGCTATTCCGACATCGCCATCGGCGCGGCGAAAGTCGTGGGCATCGATCTGATGGAGAACTTTCGGCGGCCCTACCTGTCGACTTCGGTGGGTGAATTTTGGGCTCGGCGCTGGCATCTCTCGCTGGCCGGGTGGTTTCGCGACTATCTCTATATCCCGCTGGGAGGCAGCCGTTGCTCGACCCCGCGGCGCTACGCCAACGTGATGGGCGTCTTCTTGGTCAGCGGATTGTGGCACGGCGCCGATTGGACGTTTGTGATCTGGGGCGGGCTCAACGGCTTGTATCAGGTGATTTCGCTGATGACCGATCCGCTCCGACGGCGACTCCGGCCCGGCGGCGGGTCGTCCACACCCCCGAGTTTGTCGGGGTTTAGGGCGCTCGGGCGGGCCGTTCTCACTTTCCACTTGGTCCTGGTTACGTGGGTCTTGTTTCGGGCCGAGTCGCTGTCGGACGCGGTGACGGTTTTTTCGCGGGTCGCGGCGTCGGCGATGGAGCTGCCGCGGCTTCTTTACTTGCGGCTCGGAGGCGGCGAAGTATTGTTTTCGGTGGCGCTGGTGGCCGTTCTGTTAGTCGTCGAGGCGCTGGACGAGCGACGTTCCATATGGAAACGGCTCGAAAGCCGTCCGCGCCACCAACGTTGGGCGGTGTACTACGCGTTGCTGATCAGCCTGGTCGTGCTCGGGGTGTGGAATCAGCAGCAGTTCGTTTATATGCAGTTTTAGTGTTGGCGAAAATCTCGATGACGCAACATTCTCACAGCCGGCCTGAAGGAGACGCGGTTCCGCCGGAAGCACCGAGCGAGATGGTTTCCGAGCCCGGACGGTTCTTGCGCTCGGCCGTCGTGTTCGTGCTCGTCGGCCTGGCGATCTACGTCGCGCTCTACGCGGCTTCGGAAAGCCTGATCGACCGCCATGCCCAACGCAACCGCTTTTTCCTGGTCCACACGGCTCCGCGTCTCGACTACGACTACGTCATTCTCGGGGCGTCGCACGCCGTCGTGATGGACGCGCGCGACATGAACGACCGTCTGGAAAAGATGACCGGACGGACGATCTTGAACCTCGCAACCGTCGGCGCCGGCGTCACGGTCAACGAGCTGCTGCTCGACTATTTTCTCGCCGAGCACCGAACCCGCGCGGTCGTCTATGTGCTCGATTCCTTTGGTTTCTATTCCCGTGCATGGAATGAAGAACGGTTGCGGGATACGCGGTTGTTTCTCCGTGCCCCTTGGGACCCGACGCTCGCCCGCCTACTACTCGCCACCCCGGCCGCGCGGCCGATTGCCGCCGACTACATCAGCGGGTTTTCGAAGATCAATAACGTGAATCGCTTCGGGCCCGACTTGCACGAGCAGGAAGGCCCGCCTTTCGAGCGAGCCTACCGTCCCGTCGAGCAGATCGACCGCGGCCGCATCGATTACCTCTATCCCGGCGGGGTTGACGAAGAGAGCCTTCGGAAGAGCCCCTACTTCGCCCGCTTCGAAGCGTGGATAGGCGAGTTGCAGTCGCGCGGGATCCGGTTCCTGATCGTGCGGCCGCCGATTCCGGAGCGAACCCGAGCCATGATTCCCAATGAAGCCGCGTTCGACCGCGCCTTGAAAGCCCTGGCGGCGCGCCGGCAAATCGCCCTGCATGACTTCTCGGGGGTCAATAATCAGGAGGAACTCTTCTTCGACAGCGATCATCTCAATCAACAAGGCGTCCTGAGCTTTCTTGAGAACCATCTGGTCGATGTGCTGAGGACGGCGGGAGAAGACCGTTAAAAGCAGCCTAACGAGCCTCCCGGCGTCCTCTTGTCCGCTTGCATTCGCCGCGGACCGTGCCCCCCGAAGCCTGTGTTAGTCTCAAATTAACGGCACGAAAAACTCATGCGCATTCTGATCGCGGGCGGCGGGCAAGTGGCCGCCCTCATTGCGAAACGCCTCATCCGAGAAGGTAACGAAGTCATCATTGTCGAGCGCGACGCCGCGCGTTGCGAAGAGCTGCAAGAGCATCTCGACGCCAAGGTCGTTCGGGGAAGCGCCACCAGCATTCTCACGATGCGCAAGGCCGGTCTGGCCGACGCCGAGATGCTGATCGCCGTCACCAACTCCGACGAGATCAACGTCCTCGCCTGCCTGATCGCGCAGGTGGAATCGAACGTTCGCGTCAAGGTGGCGCGGGTTCGCACCCACGAGTTCGAACAATGGCAGCGCATCGTCAGCGAAGCCGGCGTCAAGATCGACCTCGTCATCCACCCGGAAACCGACATCATGGAGCGCATCCTGCGTGTTGCCCGCATGCCCGGGATCTCCGATGTCCTCGACTTCGCCGGCGGCGAGGTCAAGCTCTTCGGCATGAACATCGAGCCGGATAGTTGGGTGGCCGGAAAGACCCTCGAAGAGCTCGACCGCGCCGGTCCGCCGCGTAATTCTCTGATCGCGATGATCTTTCGCGGCCGGCAAGTGATTATTCCCCACGGCGCGCAGGTCCTCGAGCCCGGTGATCATATCTACATCGTCGCCACCAAGAAGAACCTCCACGCGGTGATGCGCTTCATGGGTTTGGAGGTGCAAGAGAAGCTGCGGCGGGTGATCATTATCGGCGGCAAACAGGTCGGCATCTGGGTCGCCGAAGCCCTTGAAAAACAGGGCGTCAACGTCAAACTCATTGAACGCGACACGAAACGCTGCGAGCTGATTTCCGGCATCCTCGACGATACGATTGTGGTGCATGGCGACGGCACCGACCAAGAAACCCTCGAAGAGGAAAACATCGGCGGCATCGACGCTTTTCTCGCCCTCACCAATGACGATGAGGACAATATCATCGCTTCACTACTGGCCCGCCGGCTGGGTGCCAAGAAGGTTGTCGCGCTGATCAACCGCCTCAACTACCTGCCGATGGTCGAAAGGCTGGGGATCAGCACGTCCGTGAGCCCTAGACTGGTGGCGGTCGACCGCATTTTACAGTTTGTGCGCAAGGGCCGCGTGCTGTCGGTGACGACCTTCCGCGAAGCCGAGGCCGAGGCGATCGAGCTGATCGCCGCCGAAGGTTCCAAGTATGTCGGCAAGAAGCTGCGCGATATCCGCTTCCCTCGCGGAGCCATCGTCGGAGCCATTGCCAAACCAAACGGCAAGGTCCAGGTTCCGCGCGGCGGGGCGTCGATTGAACCCGGCGACCGCGTCATCTTTTTCACGTTGGAAAGCATTGTTCCCGAACTCGAATCGGCCTTCTTGGTGGAACCGGAGAAGGAATACGCGTGATTCGCTATCGAGCGATCGCATTTGTCCTAGGCCAATTTCTTCTCGCACTCGCCGGGACCATGCTCGTCCCGACGGCCTACGGCTATTTCACCGGCACGGACGGGCTATGGGGCATCGGCGCGGCCGCCCTCATCACCGCCGCTGTCGGCGCCGGGCTGTGGCTGCTTTCGCCGCTGCCGCAACGCGAACTCAGCCAACGCGAAGGCTTGCTGCTGGTGGTTGCCATTTGGCTTGGTGTTTCTTTCTTCGGTTGCCTGCCGTTCTACTTTTCGCCCTACTTTTCCTCTTTCTCAGACGCCTTTTTCGAAGCGACCTCGGGTTTTACAACCACCGGGGCAACCATCCTCGAGCAGGTTGACGTTTTGCCCGAGCCGCTACAGCTTTGGCGCTGCTTTTCACACTGGTTGGGCGGGATGGGGATCGTCTTGCTCGGTATCGCCATCTTGCCGCTGGTCGGCCATGGCGGTATGCAACTCTACCGCGCCGAGTTTTCCGGCGCGAAATCGGAAAAGCTCAGGCCGCGCATCGCGGAGACCGCGGCGGCGTTGGGCAAGATCTATTTGGCTTTCACGGTAGTCGAGTTCGCGCTGTTGCGGCTGCTCGGGATGAGCGGTTTCGAAGCGGCCTGTCATACGTTTTCCACGATGGGCACGGGCGGGTTCTCAACGCGTAACGAGAGTATCGCCGGTTTTGAGAATCCGGCCATTGAATACGTCTTGGTCGTCTTCATGCTGCTGGCGGGCGTGAGCTTCGTGCAGCACTATCGACTATGGGTGGAGAGGCGTCTCCAGGGCGTTTTTGGCGACATCGAGATTCGTTACCTTGTCGCGATCGTAGGGCTCGTGACGCTTCTATTCGCGGCCATTCTGGTGGGCCACAACGGGTACGAAGTCGAACCCGCTTTCCGAAGCGCCCTGTTTCAGGTCTCTTCAATCGTCACGACGACCGGCTTCGTGACCGACAACTTCGAACTCTGGCACCCGTTTCCGCAGTTGGTTCTGCTGGCGTTGATGTTCGTCGGCGGCTGCACCGGTTCGACCGCGGGCGGATTGAAGATATCGAGGATCCTACTGTTGGCCCGCGTTGTCGATCGCGAGTTCAAAAGGATAGTCGAGCGGCGCGGCGTCTTCGCCGTGCGGCTGGGTCACGAAGTGATTCCCGAAACCGTCATTCAGAGCTTGCTGAATTTGGTTTACCTGGCCTTCGTGGTCAACTTCGTTTCGTGCATGGCGTTGGCCGCCGTCGGCGTGGATGTGTTTACATCGATCTCCGCTGTAGCCGCTTCAATGTTCAATATCGGACCGGGGCTCGGTTCGGTCGGGCCGGTCGAAAACTACGCCCACCTGCCCGCGTTGGCGAAGTGGGTGCTGTCGTTTTGCATGATCGCCGGCCGGCTGGAGTTTTATACCGTGCTGGTGATCTTTACTCCGGCGTTCTGGCGGAAGTGAATGGGGGAGGTGTTTGATGGGGAAGTCTGAAAGCAAAGAAAGGCCGGAGCGCGACAAGGGGAAAGACCGCTGCCCCGAATATTCTCTCGATGAGCTACTCAAGGGCGTAACCGAGGAAAATATCCACAGGGAAGTCATGACCGGCCCGCCGGTCGGCAAAGAGATCTGATAGCACGCCCGTTCGGGCACGCCCGGCGGCGCACTCCGGCCGGCGCCGCCGCTACCCCGCTAAGCTTTTCACCGCCTCCACGATATGCCGCGCCGAGATGCCGAATTTATCGAGCAGCTCGGCCGACGGTCCGCTGCGCGCGATACCGCGAACGGCCAACTTGGTGACTCTCGCGTCCTCACCCGCCAGCACCGACAAGACCGCGTCGCCAATGCCTCCGTGCGCATAGTGATCCTCGACGGTCACGACGCGGCCGCCCGTTGCTCGCGCGGAGGCGATCAGCGTTTCGCTGTCGATCGGCTGCACGCTGAATAGATCGACGACCCGAATGTTGATTCCCTCGGCGGCAAGCTGTTCGTGGGCCGCGAGCGCTTCAAATAACGTCACGCCCGCCCCAATGACGGTCACCTGGTCGTTGTCGCTTTGGCGCACTACCTTCGATTTCCCGAGCGCGAAATCCTCGGAAGCTTCATAGATCACCGGCGTCGCCGGACGACTCGTGCGCACGTAGACCGGCCCCTCGGTCACCGCCGCCAACTCGATCGCCCGCCAGGCGCTGGTTCCGTCGCTGGGGTAGAGCACGGTGTAGTTGGGCTCGGCGCAGGTCATGGCGATATCCTCGAGCCCCATCTGCGAAGGCCCGTCTTCACCGATCGAAATGCCGGCATGGGTGCCGACCAGCTTTACATTCGTATTGCTGATCGCCGCCATGCGCATGAAGTCATAGGCTCGGCTGAGGAAGCACGCGAAGCTCGCGGCAAAGGCAATTTTCCCGCGCGCCGCCAACCCCATCGCGGCGCCGACCATGTTTTGCTCGGCGATGAAGCCTTGGAAGAAGCGCTCCGGGCAGGCTGCTTCGATGTCTTGGGTGAAGGTCGAGTTCTTGACGTCTCCGTCGAGCGCCACGATGCGCGGGTCGGCCTTGCCCAGCGCGGCCAGCGCCGTGCCGAAAGCTTGGCGCGTGGCAACCTTATCGCCCAGAGCGTAGCTCGGCCCCGGCGTGGCGGCCGGAGCGGCCGGGCTGGCGCCGTTCGACGAAGGCAGCTTCGGCGTCCAGGAAAAATCCCCACCGTTGAGTTGGGCTTCCAGCGCTTGAATCGCGGCGTCGGCCTTTTCACCCTTTGGAAACGGTTTGCCGTGCCAATTGTCCTTGTCTTCGGCGAAGTCGATACCTTTGCCCTTGAAAGTCTTCGCCAGAATGACGCTCGGCCGATCGGTCGTGGCGGCGGCCTGCTCGTAGGCGGCGACGAGCTCTTGCAGGTCGTGGCCGTCGACCGCCAGCGCCTGCCACCCGAAAGCCTCCCAGCGATTCTTGTAGGTGTCGATGTCGTGCTCGAGCATCGTCGGCGCGCTCTGCCCCAGGCGATTGATATCGATCGTGGCGCAGAGATGATTGACGTTGATGTGTGACGCCATCGCGGCGGCTTCCCACACCGAACCTTCCGCCGATTCGCCGTCGCCCATCAACACATAGACCCGCTGGTCGCGCCTGTCAACCCGCGCCGCCAACGCGATCCCGAGGCCGGCCGAAAGCCCTTGACCAAGCGACCCCGTGGCCAGGTCGACAAACGGCAGCCGCGTCGGCGGGTGCCCCTCGAGGTCGGAGGTAATCTTGCGCAAATTCAGCAGTTCGCTCTCGGGAATGTAGCCCGCCTCGGCCCAGGCCGCGTACAACACCGGCGCCGCGTGGCCTTTCGAGAGGACAAAGACATCATTATTGGGGTCGGCCGGATTTTTCGGGTCATAGCGCATGACCGAAAAGAACAAGGCCGACATAATCTCCGCCGCCGAGGCGCAACTGGTCGGATGGCCACTACCGGCTTCGGTTGTCGAGCGGATCGAATGGATCCGCATCTTCGTGGCCTTGTCTTCCAAGCCCGCGAGAACACTGCTCTCGATTTCAGACATATTCACTTTCTCCATTTGGGCCGGAAAACACCCCACCACAATAGACATTCAGCGGGTTCTCAAACCGCGAGATGTAATGATCGAAACGACATGCCGACAAACACGTCGCCATTTCCCCGGCCGGGGCACAATCCTCCATCTTAGCTCGCGTCGAGAAACCGGGCCTCACCCGAGTTGGATCGAAGGCTAAACTTCCCCCGCCGCCTGCAGCGCCGTAATCGCCGAGGTGTAATAAATGTCCTCGACCGCCGAGCCTCGCGAAAGATCATTGGCCGGTTTGTTGAGCCCTTGTAAAAATGGCCCCAGCGAAACGCAGCCGCCCAGCCGTTCGGCCAGCTTGTAGCCGATGTTGGCGGCGTCGAGGGCCGGAAAGACCAGCACGTTGGCGCGGCCGGCGACTCGTGAACCGGGGGCCTTCGAGCGGCCCACGGCGTCCACCAAGGCGGCGTCGACTTGCAATTCCCCATCGACCGACAGCCCAGGAGCCCGCACCTGGACAATCCGATGCGCCTCGATAACCTTCTCGGCCATGGGGTGCTTGGCGCTTCCCTTGGTCGAAAACGACAGCAGCGCCACGCGAGGCTGGGCGCGCAAAATCCGTCCGGCGTTCGCGGCCGCTGCGATGGCGATCTCGGCGAGCTGATCGGCCGAGGGATCGGGCACGACGGCGGGATCGGTGAAAATCATCACCCCGTTGTCGCCCCATTGCGGGTCATCGTGGACGAGCACCATGAAGCTCGAAACCAAACGAAAATCGGCATGCACGCCGACGCAGTGAATCAGCGCTCGAACCGTTTCGGCCGTCGTGTTCAACGCGCCGCCGACCAGCCCGTCCACGTCCCCGGCCGCCAGCATCAGCGACGCGAAATAGAGCGGTCGCGAGGCGACCTCGCGCGCTTCGTGCTCGGTGACGCCTTTCGCGCGCCGCCGTTCGTGGTAAATCGCGGCGTAGGAGCCGCGGCTGGTCGACGTTCGCGGATCCACGAACTCGACGCCCGGAATCCCGCCTTCGGAACTAATCAAAACCGGTTGAACGATCTTGTCCTCGGCCAGTTTTTTGGCCGTCGCCCGCACCCGCGCATCGTCGCCCTCCGGAAAGACGACCCGTTTCGACAGGGCGCGAGCGCGTTCGGCAACACTGGAGAGAAAGGCAGGCATTCTCCCGATCTTACTGGAAAACGGGGTCGGAAGGCGTGTTCTCAGCGAACGCGAGCAGGGCGGCCGGTTTCAACAGCCCGAAGGCGGCGGAAATAGCGTTGCGCCGACTCGACATCGCGGAGGATCTGTTCTCGTAATTCCGCCGCCGACGCAAACCGTTTTTCGTCGCGCAGGCGGTGGAGGAAGGCCGGCTCGATGCGCGACGGGGCGCGGCCTTCGAGTGATTCGAGTAGATAGGTCTCGACGGATTGCTCCGTCCCGTTGAAGGTCGGCCGCGAGCCTACATTCGTGACCGAGGGCCATTGCTGGCCGCTTTCGCGATCACAGGTTCGGGTGATGTAGACACCCCGAGCCGGACGCACGTCCGCTTCCGGAGCCAGGTTCAAAGTCGGCACCGTTTGGCGCGAGCCGATGCCGTGTCCGGGAACCACGTCGCCAACCAGGCTGAAGGGGCGGCCCAACAAGTGGCGCGCCCGCTCAACTTTTCCGGCCGAGACGAGCTCGCGAACCCAGGTGCTGCTCACCGCCCGGGCCCCAATCATCACCGGGCGGACGCCGACGGTCTCGAAACCGAGATCCTCTCCCAACTTCGCGAGCTTGGCCAAGGTGCCGGCTTGTTTGTGTCCGAATCGAAAACCCTCCCCGACGACGACCGAACCCGCCACCAGCTTTTCAACGAGCACGCAGCGAACAAAGTCGGCCGGAGTCAGACGGGCGACTTCCGGCGTGAAGGCCAAAACGACCGCCGCGTCGAGGCCGATGCGTTCAAAGCGCCGCATGCGCTCGGCCGCGCTCATCAGCAGTTGCGGAGCCCGCTCGGGCGCGACGACCCTGGTCGGGTGGGGGTCGAAAGTCAGCACGATCGCCTCGCCGCCGATGCGGCGCGCCTCGCGCTTGGTACGATCGAGAATTTCCAGATGGCCGCGATGCAGCCCGTCAAAGTTGCCGATCGCCAACGCGGCGGGCGCCGGCCCGGGCGGCACATCCTCCAAGTTGCAATAGGCCTTGAACATTACTCGCTTCCGGCGACCTCGATTTGGAGGCCGTCATGCGCCAGTCGCACATGCGAGGGCAAACCGGAATTGGTTTCCTCGTGCGCCAAATCGTGACAGATGTGCGTAAAAAAGGCTCTGTTGGGCTTGAGTTCCTCCACCCATTCGAGAGCGCGGCCGACGGTGGTGTGCATCGGATGAGGCTCGCGCCGCAACGCATCGAGGAAAAGCACGTCAAGATTCCGCAACATGGGAAGCGACGAGTCGGGGATGTCGCTGTGGTCGGTGAGATAGGCAGCGTCTCCGAATCGATAGCCGACGATTTCGCGCGGGCCGTGTTGGATCGGCACCGGCTGAAAGGGCACGCCGAACAGATCGATCGCGGCGTTGTCGATCTCATGCGCCGTCACCCGCGGCACCCCGCCCGGGTGCGTCGCCTCGCCCTCGAAGGCATAGGGAAAGACTCTCTGGAGTGCTTTCATCGTGTCGGGCCGAGCGTAGACGGGGATGCGTTCCTTGCGGCCGTAATTGAAGGGCCGTATATCGTCGAGCCCCATAATGTGATCGGCATGAGCGTGGGTGTAGAGGATGGCGTCCAAACTCTTGAGGCCGGCGTTGAGAGCCTGCCCGCGTAGATCGGGCGTCGTGTCGATCAGAACCCGACGTCGACGTTCTCCCGCCGAGACCGTCACCAAGATTGAGGGTCGCAGGCGCTTGTCCTTAGGATCATCGGAAAGGCACACACAGCAGGAACATCCCACCGTGGGAACACCGACACTGGTGCCCGATCCGAGAACGGTGATTTCGATCGACGGTTCGGCGGGCATGAGTCGGGTCGTTTTTCAAAGGCCGGGGCGAGAGGGCGCGGGCGCGGCATTGCTCTATGACGAAGGGTTGCCGACCGCCTTGTTGATATCGCTCACGGCCTGCACGTAGCGAAAACGCAATTCCGTCAGAGTGTTCTCCAGCAGACGCTGCTCTTCGAGCGACAGATTACCTTTGGTTTTTTCCTGGAGCACGGCCAGCAAATCAATCGTGTGCCGGGCAATGTCGAGGTTGGGAGGATGCTCGGGGTTGGGCGCGCCCATGCCGAGTTCCATCTGTGCCTGCATCCCCAGCGAAAGGATCAACATCTCGAAGCTGGCCGGAGGCAGCGACCCCGGCCGAGGTGTCTCGGGTGCAGGGGCTTCGGTTGCGGTCTCGGTGGGCGACTCCGAGGCACTCGCGACCTCGGACGGCGGCTCCGCGGCGCTCGCCGACTCATCCGTGTTCGTCGGCGCGCCCGATTCCGCCTCGGCGACGGAGGCGGTTTGCGCCTGCTCCGCGCCGTCCGGCGCATCGTCGGGCTGGGCTTGAGCCTCGCCGGCCTCGGCGGTCGGTTCGACAGGATCCCCGTCGGCGGTAAAGCGCCGCCGGTCTTTTACCTTAATCTCCGGCGTTTCGCCGTTTTCGATGGGTTTGGAATCGTTTGCCACGTTACTCATTCTAACGTAGTTGCCCAGGAACCAGCCCGTTCCCGGGACTGCGGCTGCAATGTGCGACCTGAATCAACGGTTGGCCGTTAGGTAGGATGTCAAGTCCCCTTTGGAGGCTCGCCTCGCCGAACACACTTCAGGGCAGTTCCACAAGTAGGGCGTTGTACGTCCAAGTGACTTTCTTGAGTCAAGCTAATGAGGAGGTCGGCAGCGCGATCGCCTTTCTGCGCCGGAGCCGTTGTGTCCTGCACGTTGGGAGCGGGTTGCCCAAACTCGCTCGTCCGCCGGGCCGAAACACAACAGCAGAGTGAGTCCAACAACGCTCGTGATGATCTGTCGTTTCGCGATAGCCATTCGAAATAGAGGCCCTCTTACCTATCCGATCGAGATATTGTCAAATGTTGTGGATGGGCGAGGTCAGGCGGCGTTTTCCTGAACCATCAATCCATCCTTGAAAACCTTTCCCTCTAAGACATGAACAATCACTTCCGAACCGTTCAGGCGTCGCCAGTGGCGCTCGGCTTGGCGGGCCAGCATGAAGACCATCGTTAACGACGCTTCGCGGCTGCCACAACCCTTCGTTCGTCGCTGCCGCAAACGGACCGTCGCAAAGGTGGACTCGATCGGGTTCGTCGTCCGCAAGTGCCCCCAGTGCTCGGCCGGAAAGTCGTAGAAAGCCAGCAGCACTTGGCGGTCTTTTTCCAGGCACTCGACCGCTTTGGGAAACTTCTTCTCGTATAGGTTCTTGAAACGGTCCAGAGCGGCCTCCGCCGTCTGCCGACTCTCGGCAAGATAGATGTCGCGCAGCGCCTGCTTGGCTTTGCCCTGCATGCTCTGCGGCAGCTTATTGAGCACGTTGGCCGTCTTGTGGAGCCAGCAGCGTTGCTCACCGCGGTCGCCGGATAGACTTTCCGCAGTGCCGCCCAAAACCCCATCGCTCCGTCGCCCACCGCCAACTTCGGCGGCAGCTCGAGCCCCTGCCGTTTCAAGTCCTCCAGCAACTCCTGCCACGACAGTTCGCTTTCGCGAAAGCCGTCGTGCACCGCCAGCAGTTGCTTGCGACCGTCTTCGAGTGCTCCCATCACAACCAGCAAACACTGCCGTTCATCGTCCAGACGAACATTCGAGTAGATGCCATCGGCCCAAATGTAAACAAACCGCTGGCCGCTGAGGTCACGCTTTGACCAAGCCTCGTACTCGCGGCGCCAGACGTCTTTGAGACGCACCACCGTCGTCGCCGACAGGCCCGGAGCGTCGGGCCCCAGCAAGGCCTCCAGCGCTTCGCTGAAATCGCCCGTCGAGATCCCTTTCAGGTACAACCAGGGGATCAACTCCTCCACACTCTTCGTGCGCCGCAGATACGGCGGCAGGATCTGGGAAGTGAAACGAAAGCGCCGGCCCTGCTCATCGACTCGGCGATCGTCGACCCGCGGCGCCTGGATCTTCAGCTGCCCCACGCCGCTGACGATGGTGCGCTCGCGGGCGTGACCGTTGCGCACCACCAGCCGCCGGCCGTCCTGGTCGACTTCGTGCTGATGCGTTTCGATGTAGGCGGTCACTTCGGCTTCCACGGCCTTGACGAGCATCTGGCGCGCTCCTTGGCGCAGCACCTCATCCAAGGGCGAGCGTTCCTTTCCATCAATGACTTGGGGGTTGACTTGACTGCTGCTCTCAGCAGCTTCACACTGACTCATGGCGTATCCTCCTTGTTCCTTTCCAGAAAACGATTGAGTTGCTTCCTCAATCGTCAGGATACGCCGCCTCCCCTCAGAGGCTCATCCACAACTTATGGTTATAGCTCGATCCGATCGGTTTTAGCACGACTGCCGCCTTGACTGACTGCGGTGGAATACTGAGTCTGACCATCGTTATAGAGGATGGAAGCGATTGGATCGTAGGCTGGGGGCTAACAGGCTCTTGGTCTGCATCAAAAATTTCTGCAGCGAAGGCGACGCGCTGCTGTGGAGTGAAAACTATTCCCGCATGGTCATCGGCGATTTGCTCGTAGCTCAGTTCGAGGAGCCAAATGTCTCCTTCGATGGACTCTCCCTTGGGGAGTCTGTTCAAGTCGTAGGTCCGATCGATCATCGGATAACTCGGATGCCCGCTGCGAGAACCATGGAGGGAGCGACCGTCTGGGTTGGCCTTGAGGCGTGCCGATACCTTGCGGGTCGCCCACAGACCGCTGATCGCAGCGTTCACTGGGGGATCCCAAGAGACAACTAAGCGCAAGCGAGGAGACCCCGCCTTTCTGTGCCAAACCCTGGGGATGGGCAATGTGATGCGAACGATGTCACGCGGGCTCTCCAACAAGCCCTGCCAGATGACAACTGCCGACGTGTCGTACGGCTCATCGAGGCGCTCATGAGACGCTTCACCCCTGCCCAGTGCTCTTTTCGCAAGCAGCGCAGCAGCCCCAGTGACCGATGGGCGAGTCGCGGTAAGAGCTAGGAATGCTTTGACGGTAACGGCGTAGGGCCTTGCTCCGGGCGAGCAGACGCTCTGCAGTCGTTGAAACGTCAATGCCGCCTCTCTTGCCAACAAGGGTGCAGCAAACGACGTGCCACTCCGATCCTCCCACATGGCGGCGTCGGTCAGCCCCCACACCCCGAGCCCATTAAGTCGTCGCATGCCCGGGGCCAAGTCCCCTCCGTGGGCGCTAAAGTCAGGCTTCGGCGATTCGCATAGTCCGGGTCCTACCCTTGTAAAGGGGCTAGGCCAACCTAGACGAGAGACAATCCCACCCGAACGGAGCCGTGCAACATGGGAACCGCAGGTTAGCGAGTTGAAGCTTCGCGCCCAAGCACCGAGCTGCCAGCTCTCATCGTCGTAGTGGTTCGGATACGGAGTCGCAGGTATAACTCCTGGCTTTGAGTTACCAGCGGCGACGACAACGAGGAGATCGTCGCGAAAAACCAAATTGTCGAGATCTTGGACGAGGAATAAGTTCTCTCGACGCTTTGTGCTATCCAATTGCAGCAGCGGCTGAGTATCAAAGCTTAGGTTAAACACTCGGACATCCGGAGCCGTGGCGACAACGCCCTGGATGGCTGGAACGACACTCTTGTCATCGATTTCGCTCTGGGAACTTGCCACCAGAGCGTCATAGAAACGACAGTGCGCCTCTCGCGGAGTCGAGGGCGCCGTGTCCCCGAAGTCCAAATCTCCAAACACGATCCTTGAGGCCACGAACGACCCATGGTAGCCGACCGGCTGCCCATACGAGTCCGGAGCTACATATGAGCCCCTCCGGTAGACGCTGAGTACGGAATGTTGCTGAGGTACGCCAGTATCTAGAAGCGCTACCGCCGGAAGATTAGTAATGTCTTGAACTGCACGCTCAATCCTGGCCGGTTCTGCCGCCTCAGGTTGGCCCTTTGCTCTTCTAGCTACAACTAGGGAAGTTAGTGGAGAGTGGAGAGTTTGGACCGAAAAATACAGCTGGGCGATATCCTGCAGTGTCTCGCGGGTCAGCATGCCCCTAGTCCACTGGCGCCCAGAAAAGTCAATACCGACGCCCGTCAGCGCCTCTTTGCGATCAGAATCCAGCAGTTTGCTAATCGAGCGAATAAGCACCTCGACCTCAATGCGCCCCAATAAAGGCTGAAACTCGATGACTGCGTCCGTTGCCATGCGGGGGTTAAGGGATTGCAGCCATTGGTTGTCAAGGCGGAGATCAGGTGGAATTATTGAGTCTCGCAAAATAAAGTGACACCTTTTTGGGGTACGTACGTCTTTGTATGTATGGGAAATACAAAAGGCGTACGGCGGGATTTCGAGGCCCTGGAGAAGCGCCGTTTCAAAGCGATCCGGTTGGTCGAGCAAGGCTGTAGTCAGTCCGAGACAGCGAGGCGATTGAAGGTCGCGCGGCAAAGCGTCAGCGAGTGGCTGCGACGATACCGGCGTGACGGCGAAGCCGGGTTGCGCCAGGCCGGCCGCGCCGGCCGTAAGCCGCTGTTGGACGCCGCGCAGCTCGAACGCCTCGAGGCGTTGCTGCTGGAAGGCCCCGAGGCGCACGGCTTCCCGACGCCGCTGTGGAGCTGTCCGCGGGTCGCTCGTCTGATCGGAGACGAGTTCGGCGTGCGCTATCACGAGGGCCATGTCTGGAAGATCCCGCGGGCGCTCGGTTGGAGCCCGCAACGGCCCGTCGGCAAAGCGCGGGAGCGCAACGAAGAGGCCATCCGCGGCTGGCAGCGCAAGACTTGGCCGGCCATTAAAAAAAAGCCCGCAAAGAAGAACGTACGATCGTCTTCATCGACGAAAGCGGATTGAGTCAGAAGCCGCATCGTTGCCGCACCTGGGCGCCGCGCGGCGAGACACCGGTGTTGGAGTTCAACTTCAACTGGGACAAGCTGTCGGTGTCGGCCGGGCTGACGTTGCGCAACTTTTACTTCCGGCTCTATCCCGGCGCGATCGGCGAGCTGGAGGTCATCGACTTCCTGAAGGCTTTGGTGCGCCACATCGACGGCCCACTGCTGATCGTCTGGGACCGGCTGCCGGCGCACCGCAGCCGCCTGGTGCGGGAGTTCATCCAGCTCTCCGAGGATCACATCGCAACGGAGTACTTGCCGCCCTATGCGCCGGAGTTGAACCCGGTGGAATACATTTGGGCGTACTGGAAGCAGCACGAGTTGCCCAACGTCTGCCCGAAGGACTACTGGGAACTCGACGAGCGCGCCCGCAAAGCGCTGCGGCGAATGCGCCGCAAACCGCGCTTGATTACCGCTTTCTGGAAACAGTCTTCTCTTTGTCTCGATTGACAGAATATTAAGCGAGACTCAGTAGGCTGAAGCTATCAATGGTGGCCCATCTCGCCTGTTCTCTTGGCCCTACTTCTGCCAGCACACTGGCAGTGCTTATCAGTCGCTCTGCGCTCTCGGGAAGCAGGTGGACGATCGCGTCACCTTCGTCCGTCACCTCGAGTAAATCGATTCCTAACCTTCCGAAGATCCTTGAGTCGGATTCGTCGTACCGCACGCTCTCGGTCAGTAGTCCGTCTACAGCTCTCCTGTCTTTCGATTTTTCTTGTAATTTGCCCAAAGGCTTCGCGAGGACAAAATAGTGTTGGTCACGAAGCGGGTCTCGTGAAGATTTGATGTGTTGGCGAACAGAGGCTAGGATATCGGCGACCTTTTTCCCTTTTGATGCCCAGTCAATTCCGTGGTATTGGGGAACGCGTCCGCCTCCCGTTTTTTCATCTCGAGAAAGTTCATGCTGCTCGTTCAGATAGAACGTTCGGGGAGTGAGGCTTGGATCGGCCGCCATTCTTGGTCACGAGCTACGAAGTGCCAAACGCCGTGCCTCGTCCTCGATAGCCTTCTCTACTTCAGCGTAGCTCTTGAGCGACGCAGTTCTAGCCGCGAGGGACTTAGAAAAAAGAAGTCGGAATGCTCGTGCCTTACTTCTAGCAAACGTGGCAATTTCGCGCTTCGTTGGTGCGGGCAACTGGATGGCGAGATCGAACCTGCGCCACAAAGCGGGGTCGAGACTTTCGGGTATGTTGGAAGTCGCCACCACGACCCCCCGAAGCTCGGAAAGCTCGAGCTCCTGCATCAGGGCGATGACAATGCGGTCGAGTTCGCCAACATCAGTCGGCCTACCTCTTCGTTTGCCCAGAGCATCGATCTCATCGAAAAGGAGCAGGCACTCTGTAACCTCGGCGAACTGGAATAATTGGCGAAGGTGCATCGCGGTCTGACCAAGATACGCTCCAATGACCGAGTCGAAGCGGACCACGAAGAACGGCAGATCGAGTTCGTTCGCTAGAGCCTGGGCAGTCAGGCTCTTGCCGCAGCCTGGCGGTCCGTAAAGCACTAGCTTGCTTCTTTTCTTCAGGCCCAAGGATCTGAGATGGTCCTGCCCCTTGAACTCTTTCACGACTTCGACGAGCTGTGTTCTGGTGCCGCGGCGAAGGGCCACATCATCCAGCTGAACAGTCGAAAAACGCTGCGAGAGCGCCCCGGACAGCAGGGTTGGTGTCTCCGCCTGGCCCCTTGACCGATTCCCGTTGTGGAGTAGCATGCCATTCGGAACGAGCGATCCCCGTAGTTGCTTTGCGGCAGTCCGGTGCCCCTTTCGTTCTTCGTGGGCCGCGATCTGAATCGCAACTTCTTCCGCACCCTGCAAGTCTCTGCTTGCAAGTGCCCTGAACAATCTTGAGAGCTGGTCTACCGATGGCATGATGTGAGCGGCAATCGAAACAAGTCTACTCCTTTCCTCAGTGTGAGGGAATTCGAGCCCAGGCGTCCAGAAAGTTCAGCCCCAAGGGAGTGCCGAGCGCGACTGCAACGTGCCGGCGGTTCCCCTGCTCACGTTTACAGTCACACAGCGCGAGAGCCTCCTACTTGTCACGCGTGGCTCTGCCCACAGAACCGACGGGTCCCACGAGTGGCCTGGTGTTGCCACCACCGTCTCCACATCGACGTATTGTCGGCTACTCGGACAAGCCGCTCGGTCCACCAGTGACGCTGACAGAACCTTCAGCGACGGCTAAGTCCGCCCGGGTCGGCAGCGGTTGATCCAGCCGCCTGGGTCAACGCTTCGCCGTCGGGAGCTGCCAGAACCCTGGACTTGGTACAGTTTCGCCGGCCATTCAGGCCCGACCGGCGTGGGCCGGCCGTTGCCCTCTTGGGGAATCGTGAAACACACGTTTACGATCGTCAGGCGCTAAAGCCTCGCGGGGTGGGCCGTTCAGGTCTTGATCCGCACGATGCGATTCGCGACCAACTCGGCGTAGAAATCCTTGCCTTGATGATCGATGATCGTGAAGGCCGGGAAGTCTTCCACGTCGATCCGCCAAATAGCTTCCATGCCCAGTTCGGGGTACTCGACCACCTCGACGTTCCTGATGCTGTGCTCGGCAAGGCGCGCGGCCGGCCCGCCGATCGAGCCGAGATAAAATCCGCCGTGACGCCCGCAAGCCTCGGCGACCTCGGTGGAACGATTGCCCTTGGCAAGCATCACCATGCTGCCGCCGTGACTCTGAAACAGATCCACATAAGGGTCCATGCGCCCGGCCGTCGTCGGCCCGAACGAGCCCGACGCGTAGCCCTTGGGTTTTTTCGCCGGTCCGGCATAGTAGACCGGGTGGTCCTTGAAATATTGCGGCAACTCTTCGCCGGCGTCGAGACGCTCCTTCAACTTGGCGTGCGCGATGTCGCGGGCGACGATCAGCGACCCGCTCAGCGAGAGGCGGGTGCCGACGGGATGCTCTCTGAGTTGCGCCAAGATTTCCGGCATCGGGCGATTGAGGTCGATCGGCACAACCTCGCCGCCCAACTCCTCATGGGTCACGTCGGGCAAGAAGCGCGCCGGGTTGGTTTCGAGCTGTTCGAGAAACAGCCCCTTGCGGGTGATCTTGCCGAGGATCTGGCGGTCGGCGGAACACGATACACCGAGCCCCACCGGGCACGACGCCCCGTGGCGCGGCAGGCGGATCACCCGCACGTCGTGGGCGAAGTACTTTCCACCAAACTGCGCACCGATGCCGGTCGCGGCGGCAATCTCGAAAACCTTCTTTTCCATCTCGATATCGCGGAAAGCCCGGCCCAGCTCGTTCCCCGTGGTGGGCAGGTCGTCGAGATAGCGCGTACTGGCGAGCTTGACGGTCTTGAGCGTCATCTCGGCGGAGGTCCCGCCGATCACTAGCGCTAAATGATACGGCGGACAGGCGGAGGTACCGATCGAGCGCAGCTGTTCGTCAAGAAAAGCCACAAGCGATTCGGGATTGAGTAGTGCCTTGGTTTTTTGGTAGAGGAACGTCTTATTCGCCGAGCCGCCGCCTTTGGCGATGAAGAGAAACCGGTACTCGTCGCCCGGCTTGGCGTAGATTTCGATCTGCGCCGGCAGGTTTGTTCCCGTGTTTTTTTCGGTGTAGAGGTCGAGGGGCGCGAGTTGAGAATATCGCAGGTTTCGTTCGGCGTAGGCCTGGTAGATGCCCTTCGAGAGAGCCTCGGCGTCGTCGCCTTCGGTAAAGACCGATTGGCCCTTATAACCAATCGCAATCGCCGTCCCTGTATCCTGGCAGCCGGGGAGCACGCGGGCCGAGGCGATAGAAGCGTTCTTGAGAAGTTCGAGCGCCACGAAGCGGTCGTTCTCCGACGCCTCGGGATCGTCGAGAATCTTGCTGAGCTGAGAGAGATGCCCGGCGCGCAGCAGGTGCGCCATGTCGTCCATGGCATCCTTGGCGAGGCGCGCTAAGCCTTCCGGGGCGACCTCGAGAATTTCACGGCCGTTGAGCTGCGTGGTGGTCACATGATCGGAGGTGAGCCGGCGATATTCGGTCTGGTCGGGACCGTGTTCAAAGATGGGCTGATATTGAAACTCAGGCATGACATTTTTCTCCCCGTTGCTCGCTCGGGGTTCTTGCGAAGACGCGGACCGGAGCCGCGATGCGGCGGCGGGACTCTTGATTTTCTCGCAGCCTCATAGCGGCCGGCCCCTCGGCTTCAGGATAATGCAGTTTCGCGGGTCTCGACGGTGATTTGGAGCCGCGAGAGGTGAATTTGGCGCGGAATGGGCGCTCTTGGAAAGCACCACCTGGAAGTGTGTACTGGTTTGCTCTGAAACTTCTGTTCAGGGCACTAAGGGGTTTCCGTAGAGCATATCCGCAAGATCTTGAATTAACTCTTGACACGACCACTAGATCGTGTACACTAATTGAACGTCGGCAAGCGTTCCCCCCCGGCGCGGGCTCAAATTTCGCTTGCTGACCCCCGTTGATCAGCCGTTGTTCCGGTCATAATTGTAGTACGATCGGGTCAATTCTTGTGGAGTGAGCCATGGGCGAAATTAGTGTGGATCTGGCCTCGAAAGTCGATCAATTGTCATCTCCCGCCGAGCAAGAGGCGGGTTTGTCTTTCCCGCGATACTTTACCAAAGATCTAAAACCGGGCCGCACTCCCTACGACGTTCTGGAGTGGGAAAAACGCACGGCTTCGATCGGCAACGAAAAAGGCGAGATCATCTTCGAGCAGGCCAATGTGGAGGTGCCGCGCAATTGGTCGCAGACGGCGACGAACATCGTCGCCAGTAAGTATTTCCATGGCCGCGCGGGAACGCCCGAGCGCGAGTCGAGCCTCAGGCAACTCGTCCATCGCGTCGTCGACACGATCGCCGATTGGGGCGCGGCGGGCGGCTACTTCGCCTCTCCCGAAAACGTCGAAAACTTCCGCGACGAATTGGCTCACTTGATGCTCAGCCAAAAGGCCAGCTTCAATTCGCCGGTCTGGTTCAACGTCGGCGTCAAGGAGGCGCGCGGTTACGGCTGGCATTACGACGAGGCGACCGGCAAGGTCAACAGTCTGGCCGAGGGCGCTCACCGTCCGCAATGCTCGGCCTGCTTCATCATTTCCGTCGACGACCGCATGGAATCGATCATGGACCTCGCCAAGACCGAGGGCATGCTCTTTAAATGGGGTTCGGGCACCGGCTCCAACCTCTCGAAAATTCGAGAACAGGACGCTATTTTGGGCGGGGGCGGCCAGGCGTCGGGGCCGGTGTCGTTCATGAAGGGTTTCGACGCCTTCGCCGGCGTCATCAAGTCGGGCGGCAAGACGCGCCGCGCCGCCAAGATGGTCATCCTCAACACCGACCACCCCGACATCGACAAGTTCATCTGGTGCAAGGCCAAGGAAGAAAAGAAGGCTTGGACGCTGATCGAAGCCGGCTATGACGCCTCGATCGACGGCGACGCCTACGGCTCGATCTTCTTCCAAAACGCCAACAACTCGGTTCGAGCAAGCGACGACTTCATGCTCGCCGCGGTCAACGACGAGGATTGGTGGACGAAGTCCGTCGTCACCAATCAGCCCAAGCAGCGCTATAAAGCGCGCGATCTGCTGCGGCACATCTCCGAAGCCACGCACCAGTGCGGCGACCCGGGCATGCAGTTCGACACCACGATCAATCGTTGGCACCCTTGCAAGGGCACGGCGCGGATCAACGCTTCGAACCCTTGCTCGGAATACATGTTCCTCGACGATTCGGCCTGCAACCTGGCTTCGCTCAACCTGCGCAAGTTCCAAGCCGGCCAGGGGCAGTTTGACGTCGAGGGCTTCCGGCATGCCGTCGACACGTTGATCTTGGCGCAGGAAATCCTCGTCGGCAGCGCCAGCTACCCGACCGAGAGAATCGCCGAGAACTCCTACAACTACCGGCCGTTGGGGCTGGGCTTCGCCAATCTCGGCGCGCTGCTGATGTCGATGGGCGTCGCCTACGACAGCGACCACGGTCGCTCCGTCGCCGGCGCGATCAGCGCCGTGATGTGCGGGCAGGCTTATTTGACCAGCGCCCGCATCGCCGGCACGACCGGTCCTTTCGCCGGATACTCCCACAATCGCGCACACTTCCTCGAAGTCATTCGCATGCATCGCGACGCGGCGCGCGAGATCGACGGTGAGAAGATCGAAACGCCGCTACAGCAAGCGGCGGTCGATTGCTGGAAAGACGCCTATAAGCTCGGTTCCCTCAACGGCTACCGCAACGCCCAAGTCACCGTCATCGCCCCGACCGGGACGATCGGTTTCATGATGGATTGCGACACCACCGGCGTCGAACCCGAATTAGCCCTGGTGAAATACAAGAAATTGGTCGGCGGCGGCGTCATCAAGATCGTCAACAATACCGTCCCCGAGGCGCTGCTAAAGCTCGGCTACAACCCCGACCGCGGCAACGAAATCGTCAACCATATCGATTCGACCGGGACGATCGAAGGCGCTCCGCATATCAAGGACGAACACCTACCGGTCTTTGATTGCAGCTTCCGGCCGCAGAATGGCGAGCGGTCCATCCATTACATGGGCCATGTACGTATGATGGGCGCGGTGCAGCCGTTCATCTCCGGCGCCATTTCGAAGACCATCAACCTGCCCGGGGAGTGCACGGTCGAAGACATCACCGACGCCTATGTGGAGTCATGGCGCTTGGGCCTCAAAGCCGTGGCCATCTACCGCGACGGTTCGAAACGCGCGCAGCCGCTCAGCACCGGCAAATCCGGCGACAAGAAGGAAAGCGCGGCAAGCGAGAAAATCGTCTATCGGCCGATGCGCCGCAAGCTGCCCGACGAGCGGCAGTCGGTCACGCACAAATTCTCGGTCGGCGGCCATGAAGGCTACATCACCGCGGGCATGTACGACGACGGCACGCCGGGTGAATTGTTTATCCGCATGGCCAAGGAAGGCTCGACGATTTCCGGCTTGATGGATAGCTTCGCGACAGCCGTTTCGATGACGCTGCAATACGGCGTGCCGCTGCGAGTCTTGGTCGACAAGTTTCAGCACGTGCGTTTTGAGCCCAGTGGATGGACCGGCAATACCGAAATCCCCTACGCCAAGTCGATCATGGACTACATCTTCCGTTGGCTGGGGACAAAGTTCATCTCGCAGGATTATCGTGTGTCGGAAGTCGGCGAGTCGTCCGACCTGAAACCGACCGAGCCGGAGCCGCAACAAGAGTTGCCTTTCCAGGCCACCCAGGACGCGCCGATTTGTTCGGAGTGCGGTTCGCTGATGACCAGCAACGGCAGTTGCTACAAATGTGAAAACTGCGGCTCGACGTCGGGCTGTAGTTAAGTCGACAGAGATGCAGTCGTTCCCAGAGTAGTTTGTTCCCTCCTTGAGAAGGCGGGGGTTTCGGGAAACCGATCCCCCGCCTTTTTTGCTCCAAAACAGACCCTTGCCTTGGCGGACGGCAATCAGCGGCGAAAACGCTCTTCGCGGAAGGGGTCGCCGTACATGTGGTAACCGAATCCCTCCCAATAGCCGGGCCGGTCTTCGGCCATGAATTCGATGCCGCGAACCCATTTAGCGCTCTTCCAGGCGTAAAGATGGGGGACGACGAGACGCAATGGCGCGCCGTGCACGGCGTCGAGCGGTTCGGGAGCATGCTTGTCGGCGAAGAGAACGTCGTCACGCATAAGGTCCTCGAGCGGCACGTTGGTGGTGTAGTTGTTTTCCGCCAGGACCATCACGAAGCGGGCCTCGGGCTTGGGTCGAGCCTTTTCCGCGATCACGGAGAAGGGCACGCCCGCCCACTCGTTGTCGAACTTGCTCCAGGTGGTGACGCAGTGAAAATCGGCTTGCACCGTCGTGCGGGGCAAAGCCTGGAACTGCTCCCAGGTCAGGCGAAAGGGCTGTTCGACGAGGCCGCGAACCTCGAAATCCCACGTCGCCGGGTCAAACGACGGAACGGCGCCGCCGTGTAATACGGGCCATTTGAGGGTCAAGGATTGGCCGGGCGGCAGACGGCCGCCCGCGCGAAGTTCTTCCTGCAGCTTCTTGCGTTCGTTATTAAAGATCACGGTGAGCGAACGGAACGACAGCCCTTTTAGGTAGGTTAACAATTTCCATGGAGACCCCGGACTTGGCCCTCCCGCGGGGCGCCGTAAATCAGAAAGTCAATCGCCGGCATCTTCGGAGGTGTCTTCCTCCAGAAACGCTTCAGCCAGCGTTACCTTGAGACGATCGTCGTGCAGATCGAGCGCACCGCCGGCCGCCAGGTACGCTGCTGAACGCCATGAAGGATTCTTATCGTGATTGTATTCGCCAACAACCAGCACGGCCGTTCCGTCGCGCTCCACCGCCCAGCCCCGGGGACCGAGGGTCCACTCCTCGCCCCAATCATAGAGCCACTCGGCGTCGCGTCCCAGTAAGCGGATGCAACCATGGCTGGCGGGTTTCCCGGGTAACTCATATTCGTGGAAAGAGTGCCCGCGTTTGTTGTGGAAATTGAAATACCAGGGCAGGAACCAGTTGCGATTGACCGTGCTGCGATGCCCCTTCGATTTCCAGTTGAGGTGGAAAGCGCCGTTGGGCGTGCGACTCTTCCGAGCCCCGGTGCTGACCGGCCCCCAGCGTTCCAGGCGACCGCGACTGTAAGCCCCGAAAACCTGCGCCGGCTTGTAGACGACGATGACTTTCTCATACTTACGCGCCGGTGGGTAGCGTTCCGGGAGCGGGCTATAGGCAACTTCTTCTTGATCCCAGCGGCGGGGAACGACGATTCCCTCGAGCTTGACAAGGTGGCCGCGGTCGGAGCGGTTGAGTTTTTCGAGCAGCTCGATCCGCGATTCGATGAAGCGGCACTCGAGTTGTTCGGGGTCGTCGGAGACCGGCTCGAGGTCGAGCTGGGTCGCGGTCGGCGAAGCGTCGCCGGCGGCAAGCAGCGCCGGCAAGACCGCTGTCATCAGCGAAACCGTCAACCACCGCCGAAGTGTCCGTACCGTCATTGTGTCACCCCCGAATTAGCTTTCTCGTTGTGCAACCTCCTACCTGCATCTCATCGGCCAAAACCCGCCGGGCCCATCGGGGCGCCTCGATCGATAGGCGTAACCCCCCTATATTGTTAGACTCCCGAGCAGAGAGGGAGATTTCAGAAAAGGCGTTCCCGCGGGATTATCGCGGTGAGGAATCGTACCGCGCGGATGTAATTCTTACTGCTTCGCGAAATGTTTTCCGGAAGCTGATCGAGGACGGGGCGCCGCGAACGACAGGGCGCTTCGTTGCCGGGCACTCGCGCCGGGGCGTCGTTGTCGGCGGGTTCCTATGACGAGCTTTGGGCCAGCTCTTGCTTGAGGATCTTGCCGGCCGCCGAACGGGGAATCGATTCCACGAACTCAATCTCGCGAACCTTCTTATACCCGGCGACTTGTCCGGCGACATAGTCGAAGATGGTTTGCTCGGTGAGTGCGACGCCTTCGCGCCGAACGACGTAAGCCTTGGGGATTTCGCCGGCTTCGGGGTCTTTCTTGCCCAGCACGGCGCAGTCGCGAACTTCGGGCAATTCCAGAATGACCGATTCCAGCTCGGCCGGCGTTACCTGGAAGCCTTTGTACTTGATCATCTGGCGTTTGCGGTCTTCCAGGTGCAAGCGCCCCTGCTCGTCGACGCGCGCGATGTCGCCGGTATAAAACCAGCCGTCGCGCAAGACCTTGCGGTTCTCTTCCGGAGCGTTACGGTAGCCGAGCATGACGTTGTCGCCGCGAACGGTCAACTCACCGACTTCATTGGTTGGCAGTTGCCGATCGCCCGTCTCGCGGTCGACGATCCTGAAATCGAAGCCCTCCACGGCGACTCCAGCCGTCTCGGCAGGGTCCCAGGGGCACTCCATTGCGTTCGTCGACCCGGTGCCGGCCGTCTCCGTCATTCCCCAGCCCTGACGAATCGCCACGCCGGTGGCTTTCCGTAGTCGATCGACGGCGGGCAGAGCCACCGGCGCCGCGCCAACGCTGAGAGTGCCGAGCGACGACAAGTCGCGCTCGTGAATGTCGGGTCGGGCGAGAAGGGTGAGAATGACCGGCGGAACGACGGGCAACCAGGTCACTTTCTCTCGTTCGACAGTGTCGACGCAATCTTCCACGTCGAAGCGTTCGCGAATGTGCAAACGGCTGCCCGAGGCCAATGTCGAGTTCAAAACGACGTTGAATCCATAAATGTGGTACATCGGCAGGAAGCAATATGCGACGCTTTCCGGTCCCGCCGTCGTGGTGACGGCGAGAATTTGCCGGATCCCCGTGATGAGGTTATGGTGGGTCAGCTCCACCCCTTTCGACAAACCCGTCGTGCCGCTTGAATAGGGCAGAAAGGCGACATCGTTGAGCGGGTCGATCGCCGCTCGCGGATCGGCCGTGTCGGCGGCGGCCCAAAACGTTCGGTCGAGTTCGATAAGTCGCGTATCGGGAAAATCATCGCCGCACTCTTCCAGCCGCGGCAGCAACCGTGAGTGCGCGAAAATCGCGGCCGCTCCCGAATCACGAACTTGATGCCGCAACTCACGGCGGCGGTAACTGCTGTTGAGCGGCGTCAGGGTCAATCCGCTTCGCAGGATGCCGTAACAGGCAATCACGTAGTTGATGGAATTGGGGCTGAAGACCCCCACGGTGGAACCCTTTTCAAGTCCCAGCGCGAGCACGGCGTTGGCGAAGCGGGTCGCCTCGCGATCGAGTTCGACGCGGCTGAGCGTCGTGCCGTCGCCGTCCACTAAAAACGGCGCGTCGCCGTAACGGTCGGCCGCTTGGCGCAAGAGTTCGCCGAATGTTTCAGTCGAAGCGAAGAAATCTTTGGCGTTGAGGTTCTCCATGACGAACGATCATTTTAGCCGGGTGCGGTATCGTGCCGGAGTGGGGAGTACCTGAGGTACTATCAATTCCTCCCAATTTGCGCTGGTACCGGCGGAAACTTGCCGAAAACACGGGCGCGGGGACCGTCTCAACTTACAAGGACACGTTCGTGGCGCGGCAACGATCTTCGAAAGGTTGGATCTGGATGGTAGGCATCCCCATGCTGTCCATCGCGATCGCTGTCTACTATTCTTACGGCCCGCGATTCATTGAAAGGATCGTTGAAAATTTCTTCTATTGGGTCAACTACGTCGTGCCGAGCTGGGTCAACTCCGTGCTGGGTCTGTAGCGGGCTAGTAACCGGGATCAACCCGCCGACTTACTGCCTGAGTCGCGCCTCAAGGCTGCCGGCGCACGACCTTGTGTTTGCGCACCCACTCGATCAGTGCATCGCGCAATGCCGGCCCGTCCTTTCCAAATGCAAACCCTTGCTCGCGCCACTTCTCGGCGATGAAGTCGTTGGTCGCGACGACGTATTCTCGCTCGGGATCGATGCCGGGGCGCTGTCGCAGCTCGTCGGGTAGTCGGTCCCCGCGCAAGCGAGCCGTGACGATTAGATTGTCGAACGGCATGATATTCCAGATGTGGCGGGCGAGAATTCGACCTTGCGGCAAACCGTCGCGTATGCCTCCCAGGTTCATAAACGCTAAGTCCGCGCCGGCGGCGTCGGTCATCACCGCCTCGACCCACGGCTGCAGCTCATGGCGCGTGAAAGCTCGCGCCGATTCCCCGATCTCGACATCGACGATCTCGGCCACGCGGGCCTCCCATTTTTCGACCAACTTCAGTGTCGCCGGATCAGGCCGGTAGGCGCCGGTGTTAATCGGAATTCTCTTCCAGCGGTGGGAGACAATACGCTTAGCGCCCACGTCGAATTCGATATCGAGGCGGCCGAGCTCGCGCCCGTAGGGCCGTGTCTTGACGCAGACGCGCCCATCGTACTGCTTCACTTCGTCTTGTCCGCCGTGATGATGGCCGCTGATAATGACGGGGACACGCGGGTTTTCGCGCAAAATGCGGTCTTCCTCGCGAGGAAAGATGTGTCCGAGGACAACGATCAAATCGGCTCGATCGCCGATTTCGTCCACGTAACGGGCCACGGTCCGGGTCACGGGCAGCGTGTTCCAGGGGCCCCGCAACGCGGCGCGAGTGAGGCGATCAAGCTCGCCGGTCAGCAGGCCGATGACGGCTACTCGAATCCCGTTGACCTCGCGAATCTCATAGGCCTTTTCGGCCAGTAACTTTCCTTGCGCGTTGACGACGTTGGCGGAAACAACGGAGAACGATGCCTCGCGGATGAACTCGGGGATCTTCCGCCAGCCGTAGTCAAACTCGTGATTGCCGAGGGTATGGAAGTCGAGTCCCAGTTTCGAGGCGACTTCGTACACCGGAAGGCCTTCGAAGATCGTCGATACGGGCGAGCCTTGCACCAGGTCACCGCCGTGCATTACCAAGACCGCGTCGGAACTTGCGCGTTCTTGACGAATCGCCTCGGCGACATGGGCAAAACCGCCGCGCTGCCGGTCATCGGGCAGCAGCCGGGCATGAAGGTCATTCAAATGAAGAATCGTGAGAGAGCGAACCGGCTCGGCGCGGAGCGGAAAGCAGGCGAGCAGCAACAGCAGCAGCGGGCCGAGCGTACGACGCGGGCAGGTTAGAGTCGCGAGCAGGCTCCGGCTGCTGCTTTGGAGATACCAATGAGCAGGCTTGCGGACCTGTTCCCCTGCGTTGGCGCGGGAACGAGGGGCCCGCGAACCGCTACATGTACAAACCGCCATTGACTTGCAGGACATGTCCGGTGATATAGGAAGCTTCGTCGGCGGCGAGGAAGCGGACCGCGTAGGCCACTTCGTCGGCGGAACCGATTCGCCGTAAAGGAATTGACTCCAGCAATTTCTCCTTGACCTCGTCGCCGAGAGCGTCGGTCATGGCGGTTTCCACAAGTCCCGGCGCTACTGCGTTCACAGTAATGTTGCGCGGTGCCAGTTCTTGGGCCAGCGACTTCGTCATTCCGACGAGGCCCGCTTTTGAAGCGGCGTAGTTGGCTTGGCCCGGATTGCCGCTTTCGGCGACCACCGATGAAATGTTGATGATGCGGCCCCAGCGCGCTTTCATCATCGGCCGTAAGACCGCTTGAATGCAGGCGAAGGCGCCGCTGAGGTTGACGTTGAGAACCTCGTCCCAGTTTTCGGCCGACATGCGCGCCGCGAGCCCGTCGCGCGTCACGCCGGCGTTGTTGACCAGAATGTCGACACGCTCGGCCAACTCGCGGGCTTTGCTGAAGGCTTGCTTGACGGAATCGCGTGAGGCGACATCGAGGGGTACGGCGTCGGCCGATCCGCCCGCGGCGCGAATCTCTTCGACCAGCGATGTCAACTTGTCTTGTTGCCGCGCTCCGACGATGACGCGAGCCCCGGCCCGGGCAAGGTCAAGGGCACAGGCGCGGCCGATGCCTTGGCTGGCGCCGGTGACGAATGCTGTGCGGCCTTTCATGACGTCAGTTTCTCCAGCGACTTGAGGTCCTCGACGTTCGCGACGTTAAACGAGCGGTCAATGCCGCGCATCAGGCCCGTCAGCACGCGCCCGGGCCCGACTTCGATAAACCGTTCGACGCCGAGCGCGGCGAGCCGACGAATGACTTCCTCCCAGCGTACAGGATTGGGTACCTGCCGCTTGAGGCCCTCACGCACCGCACCGGTGGTTTCGACAACCTCGGCGGCGCAGTTGTTCACCAAAGGGACGGCGGGGTCGCGGAAATCGATCGAGTCGAGATCGGGCGAGAGTTGGTCCCGGGCGGGCGTCATCAAGGCGCAGTGGAACGGCGCGCTCACTTGCAACAAGACGGCCTTGCGCGCCCCGGCATTCTTGGCAATCTCGACGGCTCGTTCGACGGCGCCGGCGTGGCCCGCGATGACGACCTGCATCGGAGAGTTCAAATTGGCGGGTGAGACGATTTCGCCTTGCGCCGCCTCCTCGCAAACGGCGTCGAGCCTTTCGGGCGGCAGGCCCATCAAGGCGGCCATGGCGCCCACGCCTTGGGGAACGGCCGCCTGCATGTATTGGCCGCGTTTGCGCACGAGCCGCACCGCGTCGGCGAAGTCCAACGCCCCGGCTGCGGTCAGCGCCGAGTATTCTCCCAAACTGTGCCCGGCTACGAAATGGGGGCTGATTCCCTTTTCGCGCAAGACGGCGTCGACGGCGATCGAACAGGTCAGGATCGCGGGCTGGGTGTTTTCGGTGAGCTTGAGTTGGTCGTCCGGTCCTTCGAAGCAGAGCGCGGAAAGCGAGAACCCGAGGGCCTCGTCGGCCTGTTCGAAAATCGCGCGCGCGGCGGGGTACTCGGAGGCCAGTTCGCGCCCCATGCCGGCGTATTGGGAGCCCTGGCCGGGGAAGAGAAAAGCTGTTGTCGCCATAAAGATTCCACCCTATACGGCGGGCGGGCGAACCGCAAGTCAGGGAAAACAGCGGAAACCGGGACGGACCCATGATAAGATCAGTCTGGAATCGCTCATGAGTGTCGCCGCCGCAAAACTGACTTGGGACGACATCAAGAACCTGCCCGAAGACGCCGGTCGAACCGAAATCGTCAACGGGGAGCTTGTCTTGTCACCTACGCCCGCGAGCCACCACCAAGAAATCTGTACCCTGCTGGGTGTCGAAATCGTTCCATGGATAAGGAAACGAGACCTCGGCTGGATGTTGTCGAGTCCGATGCACACGATCTTGGCGACACATGTCCACTACGAGCCGGACGTCTGCTTCATCCGCAAGAACCGCTTGTCGATCATCAAGGAAAAGTTCATCGACGGCCCGCCTGACCTCGCGATCGAAGTAATTTCGGAATCAAACCGCACTCACGACACCGTCGTCAAGTTCAACGACTACGCCCGATACGGTATTGAAGAATGCTGGCTGGTCGATCCGCGCGAAGAGGAAATCAGTACCTGGTTTCTTTCCGGCGGTAAGTACGAGTTGTTGGGCCGAGCCCGCCGGGGAGAACGCGTCACGACCCGCGTCCTCGATGGGTTGGATCTCAACCCAGACGACGTGTTGGCTGAGCCTTACGGTTGAGCGGTGTACGGTTTCTTCTCGCGCCCAACCCGGGCGGTCCCGCACTATGTCGGGTTGATTCGCCGCCACCTCGGGCCCAAGCTTTTCCCGCCGCTGAAGCGTGAGTTCACCAGGTCAGTTCGTCAGGCCCGTGATAGAATCAGCTCAGAGTCGCTCATGAGTGTCGCCGCCGCAAAACTGACTTGGGACGACATCAAGGACCTGCCCGAAGACGCCGGTCGAACCGAAATCGTCAACGGGGAACTTGTCTTGTCGCCAGGGCCTGCCAGCCGCCATCAAGAAATCTGTATTCTTCTTACTCTTGAGATTGGACCTTTTATTAGGTCGCGCGATCTAGGGAAGATGTTCGCGGGCCCCATGCACACGATATTGGCGTTGCATTCGCACTACGAACCCGACCTCTGCTTCATTCGCAAGAACCGCCTGTCGATCATCAAGGAAAATTTCATCGACGGCCCGCCCGACCTGGTCGTTGAGGTGATTTCGGAATCAAACCGCACTCACGATACGGTCGTCAAGTTCAACGACTACGCCCGATACGGTATTGAAGAATACTGGCTGGTTGATCCACGCGAAGAGGAAATCAGTACCTGGTTTCTCTCCGGCGGCAAGTATGAGTTGCTGGGCCGAGCACGGCGGGGAGAAAGCGTTACGACCCGCGTCCTCGATGGGTTGGATCTCAATCCCGACGACGTCTTGGCCGAGCCTTACGCGTGACACCGTAGGGGAGGGCGGCCGCCGAGTCCCCGGACACGACATTGCTTCCGTATTCCCCGCCGATGGTTGTGGTTGCGTCGACTTTGCTGTGTCACAATAGGGGCGAAATGAAGATCCCAAACCCCCAACCTGACGCTAATCTTTTGTCGCGGCGCGCGATGCTCGAGCGCTCCGGGATGGGCCTCGGCATGCTCGGGCTGACGGGCCTTTTGGGCGACGAGAATCTTCTCTCCGCCGCCCCGGTGGGCGACCGGTCGCTCAACCCGCTCGCGCCTCGCGAGCCGCACTTCAGCCCCAAGGTCAAGCGCGTCATCTGGCTCTTCATCAACGGCGGGCCGAGCCACATCGACACCTGGGACTACAAACCGGCTCTCGAAAACTACCACGGCAAAGTATACGAAGGATTCGACAAGTTCACCGGCTTTTTCGCCGACGAAGTCGGGACGCTGATGAAATCGCCGTTCCAGTTCTCGCCCCGCGGCGAGAGCGGCAAGATGGTGTCGGAGATCTTCCCGCATCTCGGCGAACACGTCGACAAGATGGCCTTCATTCACTCGGGCTTTTCGACTTCGAATAACCACTCGCCGGCGCTCTACATGATCAACAGCGGACAAGTCCGCATGGGGCACCCCTGCATGGGCTCCTGGGTGACCTACGGACTGGGAAGCGAAAGCCGGAATCTGCCGGGCTTTGTGGTCATGTCGGACCCCAAGGGGCGCGGGCTGCCCAAGGGCAACGCCAATAACTGGAGCGCGGGTTTTCTGCCGGGAGCCTATCAAGGTACTTGGCTGCGCCCCAAAGGCGATCCGATTCAAAACCTCAAACCCCTCCCCGGAATGACCGACGAGCGGCAACGGGCGCAACTCGACTTGCTGGCGCGGCTTAACAACCGCGACATGGAGCAACACCCGCACGAGGCCGAGCTGGCCGCGCGTATTGAGAGCTTCGAGCTGGCCTATCGCATGCAGATGGCGGCGCCGGAAGCACTCGATGTCAACCTCGAACCGGAGCACATCCAGGACCTCTACGGGCTCAACGAGGACCACTGCGGTCACATCGCGCGACAATGTCTAACGGCTCGGCGACTGATCGAGCGCGGTGTGCGCTTCGTTCAGATTTACTCGGGCGGCATGGAAAATCAGCGTTCCTGGGACGGCCATATCGACATCCTCGGCAACCACGGGCAATTCGCCCGCGAAACCGATCAGCCGATGGCGGCGCTGATCACCGACCTCGAACAGCGCGGCATGCTCGACGATACGCTGATCATTTGGGGCGGCGAATTCGGACGCTTGCCGGTTTCACAGATCGGTACCGCCAAGCCCGGCCGCGATCACAACCCGCACTGCTTTACGACCTGGATGGCCGGCGGGGGCATCAAGGGCGGCGTTTCCCACGGCGAGTCGGATGAGCTGGGGCACAAGGCCGAGGTCAATTGCGTCTCGATCAACGACTTCCACGCGACGATTCTTCATCTCCTCGGCGTCGACCACGAGCGCCTCACCTTCAAGTACAACGGCCGCCGCTTCCGGCTGACTGACGTAGCCGGCAAGGTGATCAACGAGATTTTGGCGTAGCGGCTTGGGGTAGAATAAGACCGAACCATGCTGCGTTTCGGCCTTCTCACTCTGTTGCTTCCCGCCCTGCTGTCGGCCGGCGAACTGTCGGACGAAGCAGCCGACATTCTCAAACAAAACTGCTTGGCTTGCCATGGGGCGGCCTTGCAAATGTCGAAGCTCGACCTGCGGACCCGAGAGTCCGTCCTGCGCGGCGGCGAACGCGGCCCCGCCATCGTTCCGCATAACGTTCGCAGGAGTTTGCTGTATAGGTTCGTCTCCCACCAGGCAAAGCCGGAAATGCCCCCGGGCGGCAAGCTCAGCGACGAAGAAGTCGACACGCTGCGCCGCTGGATCGTCGCCGGCGGCGATCTCGGAGCCCTGACCGCCGAGGAACTCGACAAGAAAGCCGCTCTGGCCAAGCTGGAAGCGCGCCCGATCACCGACGAAGAGCGTACCTTTTGGTCGTTTCGATCGCCGGTCAGGCCCGAAATCCCGGCCGTTGAAGGGTTCCTGCCGGGTGCCAACACCGTCGACGTCTTCCTACGGGCCGCGCTCAACAAAAAGGAGCTGACCCCCGCGCCCCCGGCGGACAAGCGAACGCTTGTTCGTCGAGCGTACCTCGATCTGATCGGCCTGCCGCCCAGCCCCGAGCAAGTCACGGCGTTCCTCCACGACAGCAGACCCGACGCCTGGCCGCGGTTGATTGATCAACTGCTCGATTCACCCCACTACGGGGAACGCTGGGCTCGTCATTGGCTCGACCTGGCACGTTACGCCGACTCGGGCGGCTTCGAGCGCGACTTCGATTGGCCGCAAATGTGGCGCTACCGCGACTACGTTGTCGACGCCTTCAATAGCGACAAGCCCTACGACCGCTTCGTCCTCGAACAAATCGCCGGCGACGAAATCGCGCCCGACTCCCCCGAAGCCAACATCGCCACCGGGTTTCTGCGCCTCGGCCCCGACAACAACATGAAGAACGAGCTGACGCGCATGGACGAGCTGGACGACATTCTCGCCACGACGAATTTGACGTTCCTCGGGATGACGGTGCAATGCGCGCGCTGCCACAACCACAAATTCGATCCCATCGCCCAGCAGGATTACTACCGCATGCAAGCGGTCTTTTTCTCGACGAAGTTGGCGGACTACCCCTTGGTGGACGCCGACGCGGTCCGGGCGCACAAGTCCGAGCAGAAACGCATCGATGATCTCCAGCAGCCGTTCAAGGACAAGCAGAAGGCGCTGCTCAAGCCCCACCGTGACCAACTCATGGCGGAGCTCATCGCGAAACAGCCCGACTACATTCAAGAAGCTTGGCGCCTGCCCGCCGCCGAGCGCACCGAGGGACAGCGCCTCAACGTGCGCCAAATCGAGCACACCTTCGAGCACGAATACAAGGATGACAAGAATGTTCTGCCGAGAGCCGACGCCGAGCAAAAACAGCAGTATGCGAGGTTGCAAGAGCAGATCGACACGCTCGACGCCACCCGGCCCGAGCCTTATCCGACAGCCATGACGATTGGCGAGGAAGGGCGCGAAGCTTTTCCCTCGTACTTTCTGCATCGCGGCAGTATCGGCAGTAAAGGGTCGGTGATGGCGCCGGGCATCCTGCGCGTGGCGAGCCGCGGGGAGCCTGAGTTTCAACCCGCGCCGGAAGACGCGAAATCCAGCCACCGCCGCCGGGTGTTTGGCGAGTGGGTTGCGTCGTCCGAGAACCCCCTTACCGCCCGGGTCATGGTGAATCGCCTGTGGCAGCACCATTTCGGGGAAGGCCTTGTGCTTACGCCCAGTAATTTCGGGGCGACGGGGCAGCCGCCGACGCATCCGGAATTGTTGGATTGGCTGGCGATCAAGTTTGTCGAGAACGGCTGGAGCGTCAAGCACATGCACCGCCTGATGATGGGCTCGGCGGCCTATCGCATGCAAAGCGCGGACATCGAGGCCAATGTCGCCGCCGATCCGGAAAATCGCCTGCTGTGGCGAATGTCGCGGCAACGGTTAGAGGCGGAGATCTTGCGGGATTCGATCCTGACCGTCGCGGGAACGCTCGACCGGACGGTGGGCGGCAAGGGCGTATTCCCCTATATCGACCCCGACCTTTTCCAATCGAGCACCAGCCGCACCTGGCCGGGACGCCCCGATGACGACCCGGCGACCTGGCGGCGCAGTCTCTACGTTTTCTCGAAACGCACGATTCGCTATCCGCTCTTCGAGGCTTTTGATCAGCCCGATATGATTACCTCCGTCGACCGCCGCAACCGCTCGACCGTGGCTCCGCAGGCATTGCTGTTGATGAACAATCGATTCATCAACATGCAAGCCGAGCTTTTCGCGGAACGCGTGCGCCGCGAGGCGGGAGCCGACGTTGGTGAACAAGTGGAGCACGCTTTCGAGCTGGCGCTGGCGCGGCTTCCCACCGATTACGAGAGCGACAAGGTGCGAAACTTCGTCGACGGCAACGCCGATGGGTTGGCCGATTTATGCCGGACACTGTTTAACCTCAACGAATTCGCGTACCTGCAATAAAGAGCCGCCACTAGAAAAATGAAAAAGCGCTTCTACTCCCGACGTGAACTGCTCGATCGCTTGGGCGGCGGCATTGCCGGCGTCGCGTTGACTGATATGTTGGCGCGGCAAGGGCTGTCGGCGGCGCCCCGATCGCTCCTCGCCCCGAAGGAGCCGCATTTCGGTGGAAAGGCCAAGGCGGTCATCTCCGTTTTTTGTTATGGCGGCGTGAGTCAGGTCGATACGTTTGATCCCAAGCCGGAGCTCGCCAAGCGTCCCGGCGAGGTCATGTCGGGTGTCGGCGACGTCACCGTTTCGCAGGGGCACCCGGGCGGGATGATGCCCTCGCTGTGGGATTTCAAGAAATACGGCGAATCGGGGATCGAAGTTTCCGATCTCTTTCCCCACGTCGCCGGGCAAATCGACGATCTCGCCGTGATCCGCTCGATGCACGCCATCAGCCCCGATCACGGCCCGGCGCTGTACCAGATGAATACGGGCACCGTGCTCGCCGGACACCCCAGCGTCGGCAGTTGGGTGACCTACGGGCTCGGCAGCGAGAACGAAAATCTGCCCGGCTTTGTCGTCTTCACCGACTATCGCGGCGGTCCGATCGGCGGTGCTCCGAACTGGGGCAACGGCTACATGCCGGCGTCGTACCAGGGGACGCAGTTTCGCTCGGTGGGGGACCCGATCGTTGACTTGAAACCGCCCGAAGGCGTCGCGCCCGAGCGGCAGCGGCGTTGGCTCGACTTGCTGGGAGACCTGAATAGGAAGCACCTTGAAAGCAACCCGCAAGACTCCGAGCTGTCCGCCCGCATCGCTTCCTATGAGCTGGCCTATCGCATGCAGTCGCATGCAGTCGGTGCGATCGACGTCAATAAGGAGTCCGCAGCGACTCGCAAGCTCTACGGGCTCGACGAAAAGGTGACGTCGTATTTCGGCAAGCAGGCGCTGATGGCCCGACGCCTGGTCGAGCGCGGCGTGCGCTTCGTTCAAATCTATTCGGGAGGCGGCAACTTCGATCCTACGTGGGACGCGCATTTCCGGCTGAAAAAGAATCACGGCTTGCACGCCATGGAGACCGATCAGCCCATCGCGGCGCTGATCAAGGATCTAAAGGGCCGCGGCCTTTTCGACTCGACGCTGATCATCTGGCACGGGGAGTTCGGCCGCATGCCGATCTCGCAACTCCTCGACGGCCGCGATCACAACCCCGCCGGTTTTACCGTCTGGATGGCGGGAGGCGGTATTCGCGGCGGAACGGTCGTCGGAGCCACCGATCACTACGGGTATAAGGCCGTCGAAAACCGCAAATCAGTCTACGACCTGCACGCGACGATTCTGCACCTGCTCGGTTTTGACCACGAGAAGCTAACCTACCGCCACAACGGCCGCGACATGCGCCTGACCGACGTTCACGGCAACGTGATCAAGGAAGTGCTGGCGTAGGTGGGCGGAAATCGCTGCCCCTAGCTCACGATCACGCTCAAGTTTCACCGAGCCCCAAGTGGCGGGACTTCGTTTTGAATCCAGTCTTCGAGCGATCGCATGGCGAAGGGCGCTTGCGGTTGCCCGGTCTTCGATTACGTCGACTAGTTCGATGCTTTGATATCGCGAATTGCGATATCAAAGAGCGGACGAGGCAGGGCAGCCTTATTCCGTGTCTTCGTCCGACTCAGCCGGTTCCTCTTCAGCCGGTTTGAGCACGTCGGCGATGGCGGATTGAATCTGCTCGACGGTGGTCCTGTCGACCTCATAGCTGCTCGGTTGGCCGCGGCGGGTGGCGTAGACTTGATCTTGCCCCGGGTCGCTGACCAGTACATCGTCGGTCCCATCTTCCGCCGTCGTGACCTTGGCCTCGATCGCCGGTTCGGTCAGACCGTAGCCCGCTTGGTCAGCCGCGCGGTCGGAAGGATAAGCCGTCGCCGTCAAGTTCCGCAGCTTGTCGATCAATACCTGAACCTTGGTCGAGTCAAGCTCGCGGTCCTCATCAGAGGTCAGCTTCCAAGTATCCTCTTCTTTTGCGATCGTCAGGCGCGTGTCGCCGTCGCGCACATCTAGGCTCGCGATTTCCTTGAAGCCGAAATCGAAAAGTTTCTTGTTGCGAAAATCCTCGACCTTCTTATTGAGGCCCTCCGCCATGATGGCGGAAACTTCAAAAACGCCGTCGACATCGGAGCTCTTGGCGTAGTATTTCTCGTCGTCGCCGCGAGTCTTAGCGACTGTGATCGTGTGCGTTCCGGATTCGTCGGAAATCTCGACCGAAGCATAGGGCGGCCGGAAAGAATACCTGCCCGAGGGCTTCTCCGTCTCTGCCGGCACCGTAACCATCTCGGCATCTCGAGCCGACCGCAGCAGATCACCGACCGTAAAGTTGTCGGCGCGCAGGGGTCCGGGTTTGAGGATTTGCCACGCGTTGTCACCGGTCTTGCCGAACTCGATCGTGCCGCCGTCGGCTCTCAGCACCATCCGAGAGACGGTTTCGTTGTCGACCCGCAGCAACTTTTTGTCGCGCAGATCGAAGACTTCCTTTTCGAAGCTGCTCTTGACGTAGCTGAAAACGGTGAACAGCCGCGGGTCGCCCTCGAGACGGGCATAGACGCCCGATCCGGTCGGCGTGTCGTTGCCGAAAACGACGGTGTAATCATCTCCGTCGTCAACTTCCAAAGCGACCTGCACGGCCCCGGCGTCTTGTAGTCCGTAGGGCGTCCAGTCGGTTACGTTTTCCTCGACGATGCGGTCGGCGCTCAATTCAGCGAGGTTCGTCGCCATCAGGCTCGCCGCGGATTCATCGGCCCGCAGCTCGGCGAGGGGCTCGCCGAATAACCAGACTCCGTCATCGCCGCGCTCGAGGGTGATCGTGTCGTGCTCGGGCCGCGAGATCGTAATGCGGCGAACCTTATCTTCGTCGGCGCGTAGGATCGGTTGACGGTCGTCCTCGACCTGGGGCGGATTCTTGGCCGTGTAATAGACGAACCCGGCGAGGATGGTGAAGATGCCCAGCGCGATCAGCAGCGGAGTCGGTTTCACGCGCGCCCCTCCCGGGCGAGGTTTCTCGGTCCCTCACTGCGTGAACGCATATGGAAAGTCAACATCATTTTGGAGTGCCGGCCCCCAAAGCCTCTATCGCCGTCTCCACCAGACCGAAACGCCGAGCACGACGATGACGGCCGGGAATCCCACCACGGTCAGCAGGAACAGCCGCGTCATGTCGGATGACGTCAAGTCGAGCGGCGTGTTTTCCGGGTCAGTGGGACGAATCGAAATCAGATCCTCGTCGGAGCTGAGCCAACTCAAAATGTTCAGCAGCAAATCGAGATTACTGCCTCGGCCGAGCGAATAGCTACGGGCAAAACCCGACGTGCCGACGACAACGACGCGGCCTTGCTTGGCGTCGTCCTCAACCTCGGCATCCGCCTCGACGTCTTCTTCCTGGTCGGAAGCGTCTGGTTCGGTATCGCCTTCTTCATCGTCGCTGTCTTCGGCATCTTCGTCAGTCGTTTCGTCGGGCACCGAATAGGTCGCCGCCACGCCGACCGAGATCGGCCCCTCGGTTTCCCACGACGGGTTGCGCACCAATTCCTCGTCGACAATATCGAGGTTCTCGGTCGCGAAGCTCCCCGAGGTCGTGCTGAAGAGCCTGTCGACTTCCCAACCGTCCACCGACTCGCCGGGCTCGACGGTTCGCGCGTAGGGGAAAAACGTCGCCGAACCGGCCATGACCTCGGTGATCGGATGATCTTCGTAATCGGAAACCAGCGGGGTTAGTGGGCCCGCGCCGAAGAGTTGTCCGATGCCGGTTAGATCGAGGATCGTGTCGTCCTTGACGCGGATACCCCACTCGGCGACGAGATCGACAAGACCGGGACTCTTCTTTTGGTCGATCATCAAGAGCAAGCGCCCGCCCCCTTCGACGTAGCGTCTGAAGATGTCGATTTCGGGGTCCTCGATTCGCGTTTGCGGGCCGGCGACGATCAACACGGTGCATTGGGTCGGGATTTGCGGTCTCTCAAGCAACGACAGTGAAGCCATCTCGTAGTTGGCGGACTCAATTTCCTCGGACGCCCCGGCAAAGCCCTCGCGCTCGCGGTCGTCGCCCGCCGCTTCGCCGTGCCCGGCCAACAGACAGGCTGACTTCTCTTGCCCCTTCTTGGCACGAATGATGGCGTTGGTAATGTCCTGCTCGTCGGTGGACTGCGCTTCTTCGCGATTGACGCCGTATTCGACGATCAACGTCCCGTAGGTGCGGACGTTCATCGTCTGGGCGACGTCGGGGCGGCTGTCGGGATCGACATAGTCGACCGTCACGCGACTCGAGGCGTTTTCATACCGGACGAGCGAATCACGAACCCGTTCGAAATCCGTCGCGCGGTCGAAGTAGGAAATCTTCAGATCCGCTTCGAGCCCGTCGATTACCTTCACCGTTTGCTCGGACAAACTGTAGAGCTTGCCCTCCGTCGCGTCGAAAGTTTTATTGTGCTGGTCTGCCAAGTAATTGACGGCGGCGAGAATCGCAATCACCACGACGATATAGACAGTCGTGTAGCTGCCGTATTTGGCCTGCCGTGTTTTGAGTGCGTCGAAGTTCATGGTCGATAAAGCCGCCGCTCAGGCCTTCCACCTCAGCGATTCCAAAGACCGCTTGCTCAGGAACAATCCGAGGCCGATGGCGCTCGCGTAGTAGACGACATCTTTGAGTTCCACGACGCCTTTGGAGAACTGTTGAAAGTGCGGCGCCACCGACAGATAGCGGCACACCTTGCCGAGGGTCGATGTGCTGTAGGCGTTCACCCAGTCGAGAACGTACAGCATCAGGAACACGCCGAAGGTGACCGCGCCCGCCACGATCTGGTTTTTCGTCAATGTCGAAATGAATCCGCCAATCGCCAAGAACGTTCCGCCCATCAACAGCAGCCCCAAATAACCGACCGCCACGGCCTGAAGATCAGGCGTGCTGTAGATGAAGAGAATCAAGATATTCAGGCTCGACATCCCCAACATGGCGCAATAGAGAATCATCCCAGCCAACCATTTCCCGACAATGATTTCGTAATCGCTCACCGGCGACGTTAACAGCAGTTCCATCGTTCCCGAGCGTTTTTCCTCGGCGAAGGTGCGCATCGTGATCATCGGCGTCAGGAAAAGCAGAATAATCGTCAGGTTGCCAAAGGTCGGCTGCACGACGAATTGGTTGACGTTCATCGGCCCCATCGCGCCGCCGCCCTGCATGGCGGCGCGGGCACTGAACGTAACGAAAAACGCAACGGAGCTGAAGAAAAAATACCCGAACATCACGCCGAACATCGCGAGCAGGATGTAGGCGATCGGCGAGACGAAATAAGAGTTCAGCTCTCGCCGCGTGATCGTCAAGACGTTTCTCATGCCGGCGAGCCCCCTTCGTCCGGGCCGGGGGCGGGTTGATCCGCTTCAGACGCCTCGTCTCCGCTGTCCGCCGCAACCGCGGGCAGCTCGGCGGTGCCTCCCTCGGACGACGGGTCCGAGCCCGTCAGTTTGAGGAAGATGTCTTCCAGACTCAACCCGACCGAGCGAATCTCGTAGAGCCCCCACCCGCCGTCAATCACGGCTTTTGCCAGCGCGGTCCGCACTCCCGGATCCTTGTCCGCCTCCACTTGCCAGGCCGAACGGCCCAACTGTCCATGGGTCGGCACGACCCGCTCGACCCCGGGAACATTCGCAAGCGCGGGCTCGACCTGGTCGGCCGGGCCATCCACCTCAAGCCAGATCGAATCGTGGCCCTGCAGGCGCGCCGTCAGGTTTTCCGGCGTGTCGCTGGCTTCGATCTTGCCGTCGTTGATGATGATGACGCGTCCGCAGGTGGTCGAGACTTCCGGCAGAATGTGCGTACTGAGAATGACCGTGTGATCACCGCTCAGCTCGCGAATCAATTGGCGGACTTCGATGATTTGCTTGGGATCGAGGCCCGCCGTTGGCTCATCGAGAATCAGCACGTCGGGGTCGTGGATCAGTGCTTGCGCCAGCCCGACCCTTTGACGGTAGCCTTTCGAGAGTTGGGAGTTCAGCTTGGATTGGAAATCACCCAGGTTGCAGCGGTCGAGAACCGCGTCGACCCGCCCCGCAACCTCGCCGCTCGGAATCCCCTTGAGCCGCGCCACGAAATCGAGGTAGTCGCGGACGCTCATTTCCGGGTAAAGCGGCGGTGTCTCGGGAAGATAGCCGATGCGCTTCTTGACTTCCAGAGGGTCTTCGAGGACGTCGAAACCGGCCACGGACGCGGTGCCTTCGGTTGGCGGCAAAAAGCACGTCAACACCCGCATCGTCGTCGTTTTTCCGGCGCCGTTAGGCCCCAGAAAACCGACGACTTCTCCCTTTTCCACCTCAAAGCTGATGTTCTTGACAGCCGTGGCGGAACCGTAACGCTTAGTCAGGCCCTCAACTTTAATCATGTGCAGTACGTGCGTATGCGCGAGGCCATGACGCGGAAAGCGTCGCCTCGAAAATCGGCGAAGTGTAGGCGCTTCACATCATCGGGTCCACGCAAGACCGAATGGCGCCCACCCGACCTGTCTCATCCGTCTATTTTGCACTGCACCGGAGACGATGTCAAACGTCGGCTCCGAGAGGAAACCAGACCGTCCGCGCTACGCGGTTGAAATAAGAATGGAATGGACCGCGCCGGCGAGGAGACCGAACCGAGCCGCTCGGGGCTCCCGGGGCTCGGTGCGGCGTGGAGAATGATTACGTCAGGCTCAGTCCCTTGACGGCGATATGATCGCCCTTGACCTTGCCGTCGACATTGACGCTGATGTTGTCTTCTTTGTCGGTTCCCTCAAGCGCCTTGAGCGCCAGCTTGTCGCCCGCGCCGTCGAATTTTAGGAATTTGCCTTCCGCGGTGACGACTCCGAAACCACTGGCTTTGCAACCGTCCATCAGTGCGCACATCTTGGTGTGCATCTTGGCCGCGCCAACGCCCTTTTCGACGATCTTGCCCGAGCACATCTTGTCGACCAGATAGCCCTCGACGTTCTCGGCGGCGAGTGGAAGTGCGCCCACGAGTAGAATCAAAGCGAATACTGTAGAGAATTTCACGTTCTGTTCCTCCTAACGAATGTTGATTGCGATCCGGTCAGCGGACCATTGCCGCCCTCATCCGGTCAATTCGCCGCCATTCAAGGGTCGGTCACGTCAAGGGCAGAGAGTTTACAGTTGCGAAGAAGCACTCTTCCGCGAACAGCCTTCGAAAGTATTCCGCGTTTAGGCCAGCCAAGACCGCGAACCTCTTGAGCCGCGAAGCGCGCCAAGAACGCGAACACAGGACCCTTGGGAACTAAAAAGAACCGCTCTCCTCGAGTCGCCCGTTCTTTCGCAAGCGTTCCAGGTGCGCCAAGATTTGCCTTGCGGCCAGAGGATAAACACGCCGATCAGCGTCGGCGTACACGGTCGGCAACATCTCGGCGGGCTCTCGCGCCCCGGCCCGCCAGGCCTCCAACACCTTGGCTTCGCGCATCAGACGATGATCGCGGATCAGGCGCAGCTTGCCGACCCCGTTGGGACCGAATGACCCATGCCCCGGCAACACATAACGGGGATTCAGTTCGATCAGCCTCTCGATCGAGCGTAGGTAATCGTCCATGTCGCCATCAGGCGGGTCGATGACGATCGTACCGATCCCGGCCACCATGTCGCCCGCAACCAAGGCCCCGAGACGGCGAATGAAGAAACAAACATGGCCCCCGGCGTGACCCGGTGTGTGCAAAACCTCGACGGCGAGTTCCGGATCTCCCCGCAGCCGAATCTGATCGCCATCGCTCAACTCGCGATCGATCGAAATCGACGACTCGGCTAAACGTTCGGCCGTGAGCCGGTGCGCGCACACCGGAACATCCAAGAAACGCCGCATCGCCTCGACGCCGCCAACGTGATCGGGGTGATGATGTGTCAGCCAGACCGCGCTGAAATGTTTTCCCGGCTCCTTGAGCAAATCGGCGAGCCCTTGCCGCAAGGCTTCGATTTCAGTCGGATCGGAGGCGCCCGGATCGATCAGCACCAGCTCTTCGGTGCCGAGCACGTAAGCATTCGTGTGAGTGGCCGGCACCAAGGTAGGCGTCCGCAACGGGAACTGATGGCAGCCCGGCAGAAACTCCATGCGACGAAACGGCCCCAGGTCGATTCCTTGGGGCTCCTGGAGGCGGCGGAGGCCGTCGACGGGACCCTCCTCGCCCAGCGCTTCGAGAATGTAGACGCCCGGCGGCGGAATCAGCAACTCCCCTCGCTCGCGTTGAGCGAGGGCGTCGCGCGGCTGAATCCATTCGCCGCTGTCGAGTTCCCCGGGTATCACCTCGGGCTGCTGTGGCTCATCGGCGGGCCATTCGAGCAGGTAGAATCGCGCGTCAAAGCGAACAGGGTTGCTCTCGGGCGTGACCCAGCGGCCGGCGAAAACGAACCTTGAGCCGTCAATGTCGACATCGAGGCGCGAGAGGATCTCCGCGAACGAGAGTTCCTTCCTCAGCAACGCTCGTCGGAGATTCGGAAGCGCCTCGAGTTGTTCCGCGGACAGCCCGCCGTCACGCCTGGTCGCCGTTAGAACGCCGATCTCCTCAAACAACTCCCGCGCCGCACAGGCGAGCAACGGCGCCGCCGGGGGCTCGCCGTCATCCGGATCGGGGTGAGCGCCGACGTGGACCGAAATCTCCGCGTCGTGACGACTTACGCCTCCGCCTGGGAAAGAATGCCAGCCCCCCATGAAGCGCAGCGCTTCGGCCCGCCGGACCCAAAACACTTCAACCTCGCCGTCGAGGCCGCGGCGCCAGGGGACAACCGCGCCGGAGTCACGCAAAGCCGCCGGTTCGTGAGGTGAATGACCGCTGCCGGCCAGGAACTGTTCATAAATGTTTTCGCCTCCCATGGGTAAGTCCGCTGCCGCCCGGTTCGCGCCCACAGTGTACCCGTTCCCGGAAGGGCCCCAAGAAGCGGATACCGAGCCCTGAGCGCAAGCGACGGGCCGAGCCAACGGCGCAACTCCAACCACTCCATACGCCGATTCCCCGGTGCAAAAAGCCAATCGAGTCGCTAGAAGATCGAGCCCATGCGACAACAGCGGCTCAGGCGCTAAGGAGTGAAGCCCAGCTCTTCCTTGATTCTTCTCACCACGTCCCGTGCCAGTTGATTGAGCTTGTTGGGGGTAGCCTCGTATTCCTTGAGATAGGTCGACCAGATGACCTTGCGGCTTTGCACATTCACCAAGAAAAGGGTTCCGCGGGGGCGGCCCAAGACCCGGTTCTTCGGCCGTTTCATCGCGCCGCCGGCTTCAATGCTCTCATCGGACGAAGCGTCTTCAGCGTCCGCGTCTTTCCCTTCTTCCTCGGCCTCTTCCTCGGGCAATGGAAACAGCTCATCCATGGCGGCTAGAAAAGGGGCGTCGATGCGGTCGGTGAGAATCGCCTCGGCCAGTTTGGGATCAACCACAACGTCGAAAATGTCTTCGGCGGTAATCTGCTGGGCGAGGTACTGATCAAACGACTTCGTCATCGGCCAAGCGTAGACCGAGCGGATGTTGCGCAGATCGGCGCCCGGCAAACAGGCCGTTCCGAGCACGAGGAAAGTGAGCAATGTTCGAGCGATGGTCGGCATAGTTGGATTATCTCGCGGGGAGGACCTCTGTTTCTATCGACGCGGCGCGAGCGCAAAAAGTCGGTGTGCCGCGGCAAAAGTAGAACCACCCGAAAACGGGCGTTACTCTCCGTGACAAAAACAGGGCCGAACGAGCGGATCAAGCCCGCGGCCGCGTGGTTGTTAGCGCCGTGCGGCGCTCGGGCTCGGCGGAAGTCCGCTCGGTCGAGGCGACCGGTTCTTCGGGACGTTGGTGAAGACGATATTTGCCGACGACCACCAGCTCCTCGGCGGTAGGACCGTCAGCCGGAAAACGGGCCGAGGCGACGCCGACCCTCGTGGTGACGCCCGGTTCACGGTGAACTTCGGTCAAGCGGCGGGAAAGCTCGCTCCGCAACCTTTCCGCCAGAATCTCAAGATCGTGATCTTGGATTCCGCCAAGTACGGCCAAGAACTGATCATCACCCAGCCTTCCCAGGTAATCCAACTTGCGCAGCATCTCCCCGGCGGTTTTCGCCAATACCCGCAGGAGCTGGTCGCCTCGCTGAAATCCGAAGCGGGCATTCACGGCGTGGAGGTCCTCGACATTCAGGACCAGGACCGAGCTACCGCGTTCCTCTTTCCGAGCCAGGTCCACTTCCGTCCGAAGCCGACGCAAATTGCATCGGCGCCGGGCAAACCCGTCAAACGGTCGTCGCTCGGGATGGGGCCTCGGTCAAACGCCAACGACCGCCGCAGAATGGGTCCCAGCGTCGCGGAAATCTTCTCTGTCCAATCGGCTTGCTCTCTCGAATAGACGCCCGCAGTCTTGGAATAGATATTGAAGGTGCCGACCACCCGACCGTCCTCCCAGAGAGGAACAACCAAGGCGGCCTTCAATCCCATCACCCAGGCCATCAATCCGAGTTCGGAGTGCTCGCCCATCGGGTTGCCGTTGATAAGAGTCTCGCCGTGCCCGGCCACCCAACCGCTCGGACTGTGGTCGATCGGGCAGCGCAGCCGGCGCAACATGTCGGTCTCCCGTCCCGGGCAGTAGATCGGCGTCAGGGCGCCGTCGGACAACATTAAAATCGCGCACTCATCGAAAGGAACGCGTGAGGCGAGCGGCGCAAAGACGAACTCCAGCAGTTGCTGAGGCGTTAGATGAAGGCCCAAAGTCGCCAGCAACCGCTCCCAAGCCTGAAGGTCCTCGTCTTCGACGGGTTGGCGGGCGACACCTCGCAACTGCTTGAGACTTTCGATACGCTCTTCGGGCGTCAGAGAAGTTTGCAGCACGTCGATGCTGCGGGGACTTTGCAGGGATAGGCGGCGTTCGGCCGACTGACGGTTGGTTTGTGGGTCGTTCCGGATCTCGGGTTCGAGGCGAGGCAGCAGCTCGATCAAGACGTCGGTCACGCGCGGGTCAAAGGCCGTCCCGCGACGGCTCTTGATGTGCTTGATCGCGTCTTCGACCTTCATGGCCGGCCGATAGGGGCGATCGGTAGTCAGCGCGTCGAAAGCGTCCACGACGGTAAGGATGCGCGCCGTTAACGGAATCGCGTCCCCCTGCAACCGGCGGGGATATCCGGTGCCGTCCCAGTTCTCGTGGTGGCAGAGCACGAGTTCCGCCACGGGCAGCGGGAAATTGACGGCGGCTAAAATTTCCGCCCCGATTTGCACATGGCTAGCGACGTGATTGAACTCCTCGGGGGAAAGGCGGCCCGGTTTCGTCAGCAACCCCTCGGGGACGGCGATTTTCCCGATATCGTGAAGCAGGGCTCCGAATTCCAGGGTTCGGACTTCGCGGTCGCCGCAACCGAGAGCCTTGGCGATCTCGGTCGTGTAACGCTGTACCCGTTTCAAGTGTCCGCTGCTGACGCTGTCTTTGGCGTCCACGGCAAGCGCCAGTGCTTCGACGGCGCTCAAGAAGATGCGATCGGTTTCCTCTTGCCGCCACTGGTCTTCGTAGAGCGGCCCGAGGCGGTATTCGCACAGGCCGTAGAAAAGGATGCAAACCGAGAGTCCGGCCCAAAACCAATCCCCTTGGAAGGCGCCGGTCTCGGACCCGATCGTGGGAAGCAGCAGCAGACCGAACGCGACGGAGGCCGGGGTCCATAGCAGAGCTGAGATCAAACTCCCGCGGGTGCGCTCGAACCAGAGCCGCTTCCAGTAGGGCATGCGCTCAAGGATCGATTCGCTCACGCCGGTCCCGAGCAAGAAGATCAAACTCGCAATTGCCGGTGCCCACAAAGGCGATCCTCCGGCTGCGGCAAGCGCCGCGTAGGCAAGCGCCGACCAGAATCCGGTTCCGCCGGCGCAAAGAGCACGGAGGAGAAATCCCGAGGCGGAGCGTGGCGAGCGATGCTCCAACCGATAACGCGCCATCGCGACCAAGGCGGCGAGCAAAGCGGCCAAGGGTGCCGCCAGGGAACTGAAACCGACCGCGAGGATCAGGTTCGGCACGGCCATTCCGACCCCAAGGCTCGAAACGCGCAGTCGTGTTCCCGCGAAAGCGATCGCCCCCGCGGCCAATACGGCGGGCCGCAGCATGTCGACGACTTCGGCCGACGCCGAACGGACCGCCAGGACGAACAGCGCCGCGCCAAGCAAGACAACGTACATGCGATAGCGAAGTAAGGCCGATGCCATCAAAACCCCAAACCGAGTAGGATCCCCCTGCAAGACGAGGGCCCCGGTCCCTACCGCGATCGGTCTTGGGCTTCCCGCGGTCTTAGGCCGGTTCATCGTCCGTTGCATATATAGTACTACAACCTTGGTAATAGAACTATGCTTATTTTTCGTGGGTTTAGTCCGTCAACTCGCTGGGCCATACGAGAGACGGAGACGTGGATCGCAAATCCACGCTTCCCGTTCCCGCCGGCCCCGTCCTCTTCTCTCCTATGCAAGTCGCGCATCGGCTTCCTTTCCCCTCTGGCTCGCGAAAAAAACTTGGGCGGTACCGAACGGTGACCGAAGCGTTTCCCTAAATCAATACCCGTCCGGCGCGAAGCAGGCTCCGCCGAAAACAGGCTCGCAATCTCCTCGATGCCAAACACCCCCGCCGGTCGCGCAAGCCCCCCGCCGGCGTATCATCGAGAGGTGCCGGCGGAAAAGGTAAAAGGGCGGGCGCTCGACCTCGGATTCGACCTGGTGGGGGTCGCGAAAGCGCGTCCCACCCTCGAGGCGGCTTTCTATCCCCAGTGGCTGGAACGCGGTTTCGCCGGACGCATGGGCTATCTCGAGGGGCGGCGCGGCGAGATGCGGGCCGATCCGCGAAGTCTTCTCTCTTCGGCCCAGTCGGTGATTTCCGTTGGGGTTGTGTATAACACCGAGCATCCGTATTCGACCGAAATCGATTACGAGGGGCGCGGTTGGGTGTCGCGTTACGCCTGGGGCGAGGACTATCATCACGTGCTGAAGCGGCGGCTGGAGGCCCTGGTCCAGGTCTTGCGCCGAGATTTCGGGCCGTTTGAGGCAAAGATTTGCGTCGACACCGCCCCGCTACTCGAACGCGCCTACGCCCACCAGGCCGGGTTGGGGTGGATCGGCCACAACACCTGCTTGATCAACCAGCAAGTTGGTTCCTGGGTTTTCTTGGGTGAGCTGCTGACGTCGCTCGATCTCGAACCGGACGACGCGGCGCCGTTTCGTTGCGGGAGCTGCACTCGCTGCATCGACGCCTGCCCCACCGATGCCCTCGTTCCCATCGAAGGCGAGGGTGGCCCGGCCTACGCGCTCGACTCAACCCGCTGCATTTCCTATTTGAATATCGAATTGCGAGGCCCTATTCCCGAGAGCGCCCGTTCCGAAATGGGTGCGCACCTGTTCGGCTGCGACATCTGCCAAGACGTCTGCCCTTGGAATCGCCGCGCCGCGGTGACCGAGGTCGAGGAGTTTCAGCCGCGCAATGCGCTGCCGGAGTTAGAGGAGCTGGCGGCGCTGAGTCCCGAGGAGTTTGATCGGCGTTTCCGCGACACGCCGATTGAGCGTAGCCGTCACAGAGGATTCTTGCGAAACGTGGCCGTGGCCATGGGCAACAGCGGCGAGCAAAAGTTCTTGGAACCCCTCGCCCGGATGGCGCTCTCCCCGGACCCGGTGATCGCCGAGCACGCTGAATGGGCGATGAGCGTCCTCAACGAGAAACAGAGCCCCGAACGCAAGTGAGGGGTCCGCGAGATCACTGAATTCACTTGCCGGCCGCCTGTTCTCTTACGACACCAACTTCTTGACCACATTCCCGCCCACGTCGGTCAAGCGGAATGCGCGGCCCATGAAGTTGTAGGTGAGCCGCGTGTGCTCCAGGCCCAATGCGTGCAGCATGGTCGCTTGCAGATCGTGGATGTGAACAGGATCTTCGGCAATGTTCAGCCCGAGGTCGTCGGTTCGCCCGATCACCTGCCCGCCCCGGATGCCGCCGCCGGCGGCCCACATCGAAAAGCAGTTGGGGTGGTGGTCACGCCCGGCCGCCTCGTCGAGGCGCTCGAGTTGCCCCATCGGGGTGCGGCCAAACTCCCCGCCCCATACGACCATGGTTTCATCGAGCAGGCCGCGCTGCTTGAGGTCCCCCAGCAGAGCGCCGACCGGCGCGTCGGTGGCGCCGCAATACTCCGCCAACTTCTCGTCGACTTTCTGATGATGGTCCCAACTGGCGTGGACCAGCAACACGACTCGCACGCCGCGCTCGACCATGCGGCGGGCCAGCAAGCAGTTTGTCCCATAGGCGTTGGTAGCCTCTTCGCCGACGCCGTAGGAATCGAGCGTCGCTTTCGATTCATTCGAAAAGTCAAGCAGCTCGGGGCCGGCCGTCTGCATCCTAAAGGCCAGCTCGTAAGAATGAATGCGCGAGGCGATTTCCAGATCGCCGGTGTCTTGGTAGCGAGCTTCGTTGAGTTCGCGAATCGCATCGAGTCGGGCTCGCTGCGTCGTGGCGCTGACGCCGGGCGGGTTGGTGAGATAGAGAATCGGATCACCGCTTCTGCGAAAGTTGACGCCTTGATAGGTGGAGGGCAGGAAGCCGCTCGACCAATTCGTCGAGCCCGCGCTGGCGCCTCGGCCGGAACTCAGCACCACGAAGGCCGGCAGGTCGTTCGCCTCGCTGCCGAGCCCGTAGCTGACCCAGGAGCCGACCGTCGGTCGTCCGGCCATCGTAGTGCCGCTCATCAGCATGGCCTGGCCCGGGTGATGGTTGAACGCCTCTGTGTGCATCGAGCGAATGACGGCGATGTCGTCGGCGTGCGAGGCGATGTGGGGAATGTAATCGGAAAGTTCGGTGCCGCTTTGGCCGTACTTGCGAAATTCCCGCGGGCTGCCGAGGACCTTGGCCGAGGGTTTGATAAAAGCCAGCTTGAGGTCTTTCGTCAGCGAGGGCGGCAAGGCTTGCCCATGGCGTTTTTGCAGTTCGGGCTTGGGGTCGTAGAGATCGATTTGACTCGGCCCGCCGGCCATCAGCAAGAAGATGACGTTCTTGGCCTTGGGCGCGAAGTGCGGTTCGCGCGGGGCCAGCGGATTAACCTTCGGCAACTCACGCGGCGCGGCAAGGCCGTCACGCCCGAGCAAGTGAGCCAGAGCGACGGTCTCGATGCCGCCCGCCGCGAACCTAAAAAAGTGGCGTCTGGTTTGAATGCGTTGGAAGTCGCGGAGGTTCATTTTCCGTTGGCACTTTCGGTCGGGCGGCCCCTCCTCATTCTCTCGTAATAAACTCGTCCAGGTTGAGCAGGACGCTGCTCAACCCCGTCCAGGCGGCGGTTTCGATGCGGCTGACGCCGGCCAGAGCGACCGGGGCGACCTTCTCCGCGGCCCCCGGCTCTTGTTCGAAAATGCGCGTTTGGCGGCGGTAATACCCACCGAGAGACTTAACTTCGCTACCGCTGGGCGGGCGCGCTAGAGCGACCTGAAACGCGTAGCGCAGCCGATCGTCGAAGTTGCGCTCGGCTTCGTTCAAGATGCGCACCGCGAAGGCCTGTGCCGCTTCCATGAAGACCGGGTCATTCAACAAGTTCAACGACTGCAGAGGCGTATTCGAGCGCTCTCGGCGACACAGCGCGACCTCCCGCGCGGTGGCGTCGAAGGCGGCCATTTGCGGATAAGGGATCGTCCGCTGCAGCAATACGTAGAGCCCGCGGCGGTACTTGTCTTTGCCGGTGCTCTCGGGCCACTCGATCGATTCGGCGTAGGACAAACCGGTAACGCCGTCGGGCAACGGAGGCCGCACGCTCCGTCCGCCGATCTTGGGATAAAGCAGCCCGCTGACCGCCAGGGCCGAGTCGCGCACCAACTCGGCCGGCAAGCGCAGACGCCGTTGGCGCGCGAGCAGACGATTATCCGGGTCACGGGCGTCGAGTTCGGGACGCGCGGCCGAGGATTGCCGATAGGCCGCCGACATCACAATCGTCTTGTGGACCTTCTTCAAACTCCAGCCGCCCTCAACGAAGTCCGCCGCCAGCCAATCGAGCAGTTCCGGATGAGAAGGCTCCTCGCCCTGGCTGCCGAAGTTCTCCGATGTCAGCACTAACCCGGCCCCGAAATACTCCTGCCAGATACGATTCACGGTGACGCGCGGGGTAAGGGGGTTTTTCTCCGAAACGATCCACTCAGCCAGATCCACGCGCGAGGCTTCCGCGGTATCGGGCAACGAGCCGAGAAACGCGGGCACGCCGGGCGAGACCTCAATGCCGGTCTTATTCCATGCACCCCGAATATGGATATGGCTCTTGCGGTTTTCAGGGCTTTCGGCGATTGCTTGGGCTTCGCTGATCGAAGGAAACTCCTCCTTGTGCTGCTGGATTTTCTCGAAGATGTCTTCGTAGTTGAGTTCTTCGTTGAACTCCTTGGTGATGACCCGGTGATAGTTCTTGACGAAGTGATCGATGATTCCGTCGGCCTCTTTGCGAGTACGATCGGCGGGGTCTTTCTCGACAATGCCGTGGCCGTTGTCGAGATACTTGCCGAGTGCGTCATAGGCGTGATCCCAGTCGGTCCACTTACCCGGATTGCGCGCCGCCAAACGCATCTTCTCTGCCCAGGGCTGCATCAACTCGTAGACGCGATTGTCGCGCAGCAATTTGTCGCGTTCGACCCGGTATTGGGGAAGCCGCGATAGATAGGGGCCCATCTCGCCGTCCAAGGGAGCGTCGATATTGACCTCGTCGGCGTTGTTGAAGAAAGCAAACAGGCTGTAGTAATCCTTTTGCGTGATGGGATCGTATTTGTGGTCGTGGCATTGGGCGCAACCCACGGTCAGGCCCATCCAGACGGTACCGACGGTGTTGGCGCGGTCAACCACTTCCTCGAAGCGGAACTGCTCGATCTTGACGCCGCCCTCGCGGTTCTTGAGCGTATTGCGGTGAAAGCCCGTCGCGACTCTCTGCTCAGTATCGGCGTTGGGCAGCAGGTCGCCGGCAATTTGCTCGATCGTAAACTGATCGAAGGGCATGTCGTCGTTGAGCGCGTTGATCACCCAGTGACGGTAACGCCAGGCGTGCGGCCGAACGAGATCTTTTTCATAGCCGTCGCTATCGGCATAGCGCGCCAAATCGAGCCACTGCATGGCCCATTTTTCACCGTAATGTTTCGAATCAAGCAGGCGATCAACCCAGGCCTCATAAGCATCGGGGCTCGGGTCGGCGGCATAGGCCGCGATCGCGTCCGGCGCCGGGGGCAGCCCGGTCAGGTCGAGGTGCAGGCGTCGAAACAGCGTGTACCGGTCGGCTTCCGGCGACGGCTCGACGCCCTCCTTTTCGAGCCTCGCCAGAACAAAATGGTCAATGGAATTCCGCGCCCATTTTTCGTCGGCCACATCGGGAGCGGCCGGCTTTTTCAACGGACGATAGGCCCAATGCGACAGACCACTCGAGTCGAAGGTGATTCCACCGTCCGAGCTTTCCGTTTCCTCGGGCCACGGCGCGCCCTGATCGATCCAAGCGCGCAACAGGCCGATTTCGCGCCCCGTCAAACGATCGCCGACCGGCGGCATGATGACGTCCTTCAACGTGCCGGCCGTGATGTGGACCAATTTGCTGTCAGCGCTCTTGTGAGGAACAATGACGGCCCCGGAATAGCCGCCTTTCATCGCGGACGACCGGCGATCGAGCCGCAACCCGCTCAACTGTTGCGCTTCGCCATGGCATACCGTACATCGAGAAGCGAACAAAGGTTGAATGTCGCGGGCGAAATCGACTTTACCCTCGACCGGCGCAGGCAACTCGGCGGAAGTCTGCGCGACTCCGGCGGGGACTAGGAGAACAACCGGCAGCAGGAACCGCAAACAGGCGGTGCTTTTGCGAACGCGAATCATGACAAATCTCCCGAAGAACCTCGGCGGCCCCCGGTTTGTTTTCTATTTTCCGGATACTTCGCGTTTATCTTTGCGTCCATTTTAGTACAGTTATGCCAACATTTGGTCAACAACCTTTCCGCCCACGTCCGTCAATCGAAAATCGCGCCCTTGATGACGATAGGTCAGCTTCTCGTGGTCGAACCCCAGGCAATGCAGCACCGTGGCTTGCAGATCGTGCACGTGCACTTTGCCGCTGACCGTTTTTAGGCCGATCTCGTCGGTTTCGCCAATGATCGTCCCGGGTTTGATGCCGCCGCCGGCCAGCCACAGGCTGTAGCAGTCGGGATGATGGTCGCGGCCCGCGCCTTCGTCGGGACGGTCGAGTTGAATCATCGGCGTGCGGCCAAACTCGCTGCTCCAGATTACCAGCGTCGAATCGAGCAGCCCGCGCTGCTTCAAATCCTTGATCAGCGCGGCGGCCGGTTGGTCGACCATCGAGCAGTTTTCACGGTGATTCTTGTCGATTTCCTTATGCGCGTCCCAATCGCCGTGGGTCAGCATGACGAAGCGAACGCCGCGCTCGACCATCCGGCGCGCCAACAGACAATTCGTCCCGAAGGCCCGAGTGGGTTCCTTCTCCGCGCCGTAGGAATCAAGGATATGTTGCGGCTCGTCGGAAAAGTCGAGCAGATCCGGCGCCGCCGTCTGCATCCGAAACGCTAATTCGTAGGAATTAATGCGGGCCGCGATTTCGAGGTCGCCCGTCTCTTCGTAGCGCTTTTGATTGAGTTTGCGAATGACGTCGAGCCGCGAACGTTGCAACTCGCGGCTGACGCCTTCGTTATTCGCCAGATAGAGAATCGGCTCGCCGGTCGTGCGGAAGCGGGTGCCCTGATAGGCCGAGGGAAGAAAGCCATTGCCCCAGATATTCGACCCGCCGTTGGGCCCCTTGCCCGAACCCAGCACCACAAACCCCGGCAGGTTCTCCGATTCGCTTCCCAGCCCATATGCCGCCCAAGCTCCGATCGACGGCCGCCCGAACTGCGTATGCCCGGTCGTCAACATCAGCACGCCCGGGTCGTGGTTAAACGTCTCGGTGTTCATTGTATGGATCATGCAGATGTCGTCGGCGCAAGTGCCCAGGTGGGGCACCAGCTCCGAGAAATCCATACCGCTTTGGCCGTATTTTTTGAACTCGTAGGCGCCGGCCATGACCTTGGCGTTCGGCTTGATGAAGGCCAGCTTGAGGTCCTTCGTCATCGATGGCGGCAGGGATTGGCCGTCCCATTTGCGCAGACCGGGTTTAGGGGCGAAAAGGTCGAGCTGACTGGGAGCGCCCGACTGGTACATCAAAATGACGTTCTTCGCCTTGGGCTCGAAGTGCGGCCGGCGCGGAGCCATCGGGTTGACGGCGGAGACCTTCGAAGCGGCGGCTCGGCCTTCGACCCCGAGCAGATGCGCCAGCGCGGCCGTGCTGATCCCGGCTCCGCAGTTTTGAAGAAAACGGCGGCGAGATTGGATAGCCGCGAATTGGTCGATCGTCATTTTTTTCCGTTGCTCGGGGGTGTGAAAAAATGGGGACTGTACCGAGCGCCGACCGAAAAAGTTCCATTCAATCAGCCTTGTCGGCGCGAAGTGGACTGTCCCCCTTTTTTCACACCCCCCCTACTCCCGCGTCAAAAACTCATCCAAATTCAGCAACACGCTGCTGATCCCCACCCAGGCAGCGCCTTCTTCGGGAGCCAACCCCGCCATCTCCACGGGAAACAGCTTCCGCGCGCGTCCGGGATCAGCCGCGAGAATCGACCGCTGCTCCGCAAGCGATGTTTGCAACCAATCCGTCTCAACCGGGTCCGGATCACGCGCCAAACACAGCTTAAAGGCATGATTCAGCCGCTCGGTCGTCGAATCAACCTCGCCCAACGTCCGCACAGCCAGCGCCTGCGCGGCTTCGATAAAGACCGGGTCGTTCAGCAAATTCAAAGGCTGCAGCGGAGTATTCGAGCGGTCGCGGCGGCAGGCGGCAACGTAACCGGTCGGCATATCGAAATTCGTCAACAAAGGATAGGGCGCCATGCGCTGGTACTGAATGTACATCCCGCGTCGGTAACGGTCCGGGCCCTCGCTCACTTTCCAGCCGCCGTCGCCGGTCGTTCCCATTCGCTTTGCCCCTTCAGGTTGCGGCGGACGCACACTGCGGCCTCCGACCTTCGGATAGAGCAGACCGCTGACCGTCAGCGTGGAATCTCGGATCAGCTCCGCCGGTAAACGGAAACGGCCCTGCCGCGCCAGCAGCAGGTTTTCCGGGTCGCCCTCGGCGACGTCGGCCCGCATGTGCGACGATTGCCGATAAGCCGCCGACATGACGATCGTCTTAATCGTTTTCTTGTAGCTCAACGTGTCGCGAAACTCAATAGCCAGCCAGTCTAGCAAGCCCGGGTGGGACGGGCGGTCTCCTTGGGAGCCGAGATTTTCCGACGTCGTCACGATGCCGCGGCCGAAAAGCTCCTGCCAAACGCGGTTGACCGTCACGCGCGGCGTGACAACGTTTTCAGGCGATGCCAGCCAGCGCCCCAGATCGAGTCGCGTCGCCCGCCCCTCGGCCTCGAGCGGATGCAGCCACGCTGGCGTCCCGGGGTCGACTTCGACACCGGGGTCTTTGAAACTGCCTCGCAAAAAGACGTAACTCTTGCGCGGGATGCGTTCGATGTGAATCGCCTGCGCCTCACTGAAGGGAGGCAAAGACTCATCAAGCTCCTTCAGCTTCTTCTTCAGTTCGCTGTAACCCATCTCCTCCCACTTCTTCATGCCCACCACTTGGTAGTAATCGGCGACGAAGTGATCGGTAATCCGCTTTTCCCATTTGCGGGAGCGAAACTCGGGCGGCGTGAAAAGAATCGTCTCGCCGAGGTCGACGAAGGTCCGCAACTCATCGAAAGCAACGTCCCAGTTATTCGCCTCGCCGGGATGCTTGGCGTGGTAGCGCAGCTTGTCTTCCCAAACGGCTTTGCGCTCGACGATGTCGTGCTCGGCGAGTAAACGTTTGCGCTCGGCCTGATACGCCGGCAGCGCGCGCAGATAAGGGCCGCGCTCGCCGCGAAGAGGGGCGTCGATATTGATCTCCTCGGCGTCGTTGAAAAAGGAGAAGAGTTGATAGTATTCCTTCTGCGTCAGCGGATCGTACTTGTGGTCGTGACACTGCGCGCAACCGGCGGTAATTCCGAGCCACACCGTTCCCAAAGTATTGGTTCGATTGACCACCTGCTCAAAACGCCACTCCTCGGGGTCGGAGCCGCCTTCCGTATTCGTCGGCGTGTTGCGGTGAAAGCCCGTCGCCACCCACTGCTCGACGCCGCGCTCGGGAATCAGGTCGCCCGCCATTTGCTCGATCGTGAATTGATCGAACGGCATGTCGCTGTTGAACGCGTTGATGACCCAATGCCGGTAACGCCAAGCGTGCGGTCGAAACTGGTCGCCGCGAAACCCGTGGCTGTCGCCGTAACGCGCCAGGTCCAACCAATAGCGGCCCCATCTTTCCCCATAATGGGGCGAATCGAGCAGCCGGTCGACAAGAGTTTCGTAAGCCGTCTCGGTATCGGCGGCGAGAAAGGCCGCGACTTCGTCCGGTGTAGGCGGCAAGCCCGTCAGGTCGAAGCTCAAGCGGCGAATCAGCGTCGGCTTGTCGGCTTCGGTGGAAGGCGCAATCCCCTCGGCCTCGAGCTTGGCGAGGATGAAGCGGTCAATCTCGTTGCGCCCCCAAGTAGTGTCGGAAACTCTGGGCGGAGTAGGCTGCTCGAGCGGCTGAAAAGCCCAGTGGGAAGATTTCGGGACCTTGGAAATTTCCGTCTCGACCGCGGCGGCCTCGGGCCACTCGGCGCCCTGATCGATCCAGCCGCGCAACAAGCCGATTTCCTCGTTCGACAGCCGATCGCCCGCCGGCGGCATGATCTTGCCTTCAACCCCCCCGGCAACCATTTGAACCAGCTTGCTCGCGGCACTGTCACCCCGAACGATCGCTGCTCCCGAATAGCCGCCTTTCAGCGCGTCCTCACGGCGGTCGAGTCGCAGCCCGTTCATTTGAACCCGCGCACCATGGCAGACCCGGCAACGCGCGGCCAGTAGCGGCTCGATGTCGCGCGTGAAATCGACCTTTTCGGCCGCCGCCGGAGGGAGCTGTGCCTGGAGCGATGCGGTCAACGCCGCGGCGACCGGCAAGCTGAGCGCCGCCGTTAGGAAACCCTTTCTACGTCGGTCCGCCATCATCGCTTCTCAGCTTAACCCGGCCTCCCATTGCCGCAGCAAGCGCTCGGAATCCCGCGCCACAACCTCGGGGCTCGGCTTGAACTTAAACACCTCGAGCGATACCCAGTGCTTGAACTTCACATCCTTGAGCGCCTGTAGCACGGGTATGAAATCATAGTCGCCGGTGCCGGGGTGTCGGCCGTCCATCTCATTGATGTGGACATGCTCGATATAGGGCAGGTACTTCTTGATCACTTCGCCATGCCCCAGCGTCTCCGCCGCCGCATTGTGCGTGTCAAACATCGAACGCACCGCCGGGCTATTCACTTGATCGACGATCTCAACCGCTTCGGCCATCGTGTTGACGACATCGCAAAGGTGCGGCGCAAGCGGCTCCATCAGGATCTTCACTCCCCGCGCTTCAGCATGCGGGGCCGCCTCGGTCAGGCCTTCAACCAGACGCTTCTTCGCATCCGCAATTGTTGTTCCACCCAATTTCGCCGAACGTTGCTTGCTCGACCCGAAGATCATGCGGGCGTTATCCCCCAAGTCGGCCGCCAGATCGATCAGCTTGCGGAATAACTCCCACCCTTCTCGGCGTTTCCCGGCGTCTTCGGTCGTGACATGGATTCCGGCCGGGGCTTTGAGCAGGTTGTGCAGTCCAACGTATTCCACACCCTCATCGGCCATCATGTGCCGCAAAGCTTGTCGCCGCGCGTCGGTAACCGTCGAGGGATCATCAGCCAACGTAAAGGGTGAGATCTCGGTCCCGCTGTAGCCGAAGCGGATCGTCCCCTTCATCTGGTCGCGGAAATTCCAACCGTCGAATGTTTCGTTGCAAATCGCCAATCGAAATCGATAGTCGTCGGCCCGGGCGCGGTCGGCGAAGGCCGCGGCGGTGCCGAGCAATCCGAAGAACTCTCTGCGGTTTGATTTCATGCTCACAAGCCGCCGTCAGCTCCTATCGTGCAAGCTCGTACACCGAATAACCGGGACTGCACGGAAACTTTCTCATCGCCTTGAGCCGCGAAGCGGCGACAGGAATTTAGCCCAGGGTGAAGCGAAGCGGAACCCTGGGTAAAAACCCCACCAGAAACGGAGCCCTGAAAGGGCGGCGGGAACGAATAGGCACCCATTTTCACGGCGGTATTTCGAAAGTACGGATTCATGGAAAGCGACCCGTCCCAGTCACAGGCTGAAGAGCTTCCGCGCGTTGTCGCGGTAGATCTTCGTCTTCGTCTCCGCGTCGAGGTCCAGACTCTCGACATTCTCAATGATCAACTTCGGATCGACCCAAGGGTGATCGCTGGCGTAGAGCAACTGGTCGGGCCCCACGAAATCCAGCCCGTACTTCACACCCAACGGGATCGGCGAGACAGCGTCGAGGTAGATCTGCCGCAGGTATTCGCTCGGCGGCTTCGTGATATGGTCGGCGCCTCGCCCCAGTACCTGCGTCTGATGATCGATGCGCCCGATCAGGTAGGGCAACGTGCCGCCAACGTGCGGGCAGAGCAACTTCAATTTCGGGAACTCGTCGAGAATCCCCGCCAAAATCAACCGTGACAGGGCGATCGTCGTGTCGAACATCAGTCCCAACCCGGCCACCATGTGGTAGCCCTTGACCGCGTCGTAGGTCATCGGATACGCCGGGTGGAGCAGAATCGGAATGCCCATCTGCTCGGCGCGCCCGAACAACCAACGGAACTGCGGCTCGTCGGGAAACTGCCGCGCCAGGTTCGAGTAGAGCAGGATGCCGCGAAAACCCAGCTTGTCGACGCAGCGGTCGAGTTCGACGCGCGAGGCCGCTTCGTCTTGCAGGGGCAGCGTCGCCAACCCGAAAAAGCGGCTGGGGTGCGACTTAATCACGTCGCCGATAAAATCGTGCGCCAGCCGCGCGACCTTCGGGCCGTTCGCCCCGAAACGCTCCGGGCCCGGGTCGTTAATCGAAAGCGCCGTCATGGCGATCCCGGCTTCGTCCTTCGCCGCCAACTTGGCGTCAACATCCATGTGAGCTTCCCGCACGCGCCGATGCCATTCGCCGGTGATCGTGTAGTAGGAGCCGTCTTTCTTGTACGCTCGCGGAAGGTCGTCGAGCGTCATCATGAAGTCCAGTACCGGCGGAGGGTACATGTGACTCTGGACGTCGATGCGGAAAGGCTTCGTTGTATCCGCCGATGCCGGCGCCCCCGCCGCCGAACCAATCGCCGCCGCCGCGCCGGTGGTGGCCAGAAACTCACGTCGGCTGGAAAGTGTGGAGTCGGATTGTTGTTCGTCAGCCATATCTTCTTTTTTGCTGTGCGGGACAGCCCTCCCGTGCGGGGGCCAATCGCCTCAATGCCCGGCCCCGTGCTCGCTATTCGCCCTGTTGGTACACCCCGTACAACTCCTTTACGCCCGCCTCATCCGCGTCTCCGGGGTGAATCACAAAGCGATACCGGAACCGCAACTCGTCGCCCGCGGCGACTTCCATCTTCCCGTCTTCGGACTCATCGCCGGTGAAGTTTCGAATGCCAAAAGCATTCGCCGTACAGAAGCCGTACCCGCGCGCATGCCAGCGGCTCGGGTGACGCGGATTGGCGGGGTGATCGAACATCGCCACGCCGATTTTCTCGCCCGCCAACGTCGTCGAATAATCGACCCACGCCGCTTGTTTTCCCCAGATATTCTCGGTGCCCACGAGCCCGTCGGCATTGGTCAGCCAAGCGCCGTTTTCCTGTTTGAAGGCATCGTCAAAACGCATTCCGACAAAGGCCTCTTCGGTATCGCTCAACGTGAGCGCGACGCCGCGGTCGGCGACGATGGCGACGTCGACAATCGCGTTTTCGCCCGAACCGCTGAACGTGAATTGCTGCCGCAAGGCCCCCAGCGATTCGCCTTCCGGGGTTTCGAGATCCAGTTCGACCCGCAGGGTCCCGGCGGCTTCGTCGGTCAGCGGCGCCGCGCGCGGCTTGAGCAGAGCGGTTTCCTCGGGCGCCTTCTCGCGCCAGAAGTCGACGCCGTTGATGCCGTCGTGGCCCATGAAAAGGCCGCGATGCCAAACATGGTCGTCGCTTTCACCTTCGCGCGGCGCAACCGGCCAACCGCGGGTCACATCCGTACCCCGCGGTGAAAGGACCGGGTGCAGAAAAGGCTTCGGCCATTTCTCTCCGAAGTGGTACGTGGTGAAGGGTTTGCCTTGGAGCGTGACGTGGATGAGATCGGCTTCGGCCGCGAAGCCCACCTCCGGCGTCGGCGCCGCCGGTTCTATCTCGGGCGTCGGCGAACAAGCGACCCCGATCAGCAACAACAAGGCCACCACGTCGGCGACCACGAAACGAGTCATTTCCCCTCCCCAACGGGCTTGGGACAACAACCGGCCCAGTGCCGGGTCGCACCAACCCTTCGCCCCCCAAGATCGGCCCAGGGCATGGTTAACATTATTTCAAACCGCGAAGCAAAACCGCAAAGCCGAGGCGCTTACACCCCCTGCTGTCTCCGTAACGTTACATCCGCGGGGGAGACCCCGGTACCACGGGCTTACAATGAAACCGCCGACCGCGGAGGTCAAAATCGTCGGCCGACCAAGCCCAAACCGAGCCGCGACCGTAAGGGAGCGGTATGCGATAGAGCCCTTCAAGAAAGGGGAACTTGATGGAACCACAACGCCTACGCCATTCAGGCGCTCACCAAACGGTCGCGAATGCGTGTTCCGCACTCCGCCGCCACCGTGTGTGCAGTTGTCTGTCTAGATGATGAATACGTCTTCAAGTACGCACGGTTCCGGGTTTCTCACCGTACTCGGCATTCCCTTCGCCGTCAGCGGACTATGGGCTTTTTGGCAGGGCCTTCGCCTGCTTGAAAGCGACAACCAAGACACCGAAAAGCTCGCCGTGCTCATCCTTGTCGGGCTGATCTTCGGCGGTGCCGGCGTGGCGATGATCCTGCTTGGCCGCTATCTCAAGAGCAAGGGCCGCGAGAAAAATGCGCTGCGGCAACTACACCCCGACTCCCCCTGGATGTGGCGGCCCGACTGGGCGCAAGGGCGCGTCAAAGGCGCCTCGAAGAGTACGCTCGTCGTCAGCTGGGTCTTTGCCGTTTTCTGGAACCTGATCTCGGTGCCCCTGCTCTTTCAGCTACCCAAGGAATATGCCCGCGGCAACACAGTGGCTTTGATCGGACTGTTGTTCCCCCTTGTCGGGGTCGGGATGATCATCTGGGCGGTTCGGGCCACGGTGCGGCACCGCAAGTTCGGCACCTCGACCTTTGCGATGACCGCGCTGCCCGGCGTAATCGGCGGGCGCGTGCGGGGGGCCATCGAAACCGGTCTTCAAACCCTCCCCGACAAGGGCGTCGCCCTCAAACTTTCTTCCATTCGCCGCACGGTTTCCGGGACCGGGAAGAACCGCACGACCCACGAACGTGTTCTCTGGCAAGAAGAATCGAACATCCCGAGAGCACGCCTGCAACCGGCCTACCGAGGCACGTCAGTTCCAGTCGAGTTCCGGGTTCCCTACGAGTGCGAACAGACCGATGAGACCGACCCCAGCAACAGCATCGTGTGGAGACTCGAAGCCGACGCGGATATCCCCGGCATCGATTTCAAGACACAGTTCGAGGTCCCCGTTTTCAAGACCCCCGAAAGCTCGCCGGAAGCTGCTGAAGAGGAGGCGGAGTTCGGTTTTGCCCACAAGTCCGAGCAGGAGTTCAACCCGCTCGAGGCCACGGTTGTCGTTCGCCCCAGCCCTCTAGGCGGGACCGAATACTACTTCGGGGCGGCCAGAAATTTCGGCGCTGCCGTCGGCATGACGGTCTTTCTGATCATTTGGCTGGGCGCTATTTGGTTGCAGCTCTATCTGGGCGCGCCCATGTTGTTCCCGATCGTCTGCGGCTTGCTCGGTGTTTTGATCTTTGTCGCCGTGATCCACCTATGGGTTGGCGTAACGCTGGTCCGCATTGAGGCGGGCGCGGTGACGATTCGCCGCTCGGTGCTCGGTCTGGGTCGCCGTCGGGAAATTCCCTGCTCGGACATCACCGCGGTCAAAGCTGAAATCGGCATGCAACAAGGCCAAACCGCGACGCAATCGGCCAAGGCCTACTACGACATCAAACTGCATCGAAAGGTTGGTCGCCCAAACCCGCCGGCCGCGGCATTAGCAACAAACGAGAAGCCGAGTGGCTGGCCGCGGATATGTGGGCAAAGATCGAGGCGAGCTGAGGGGCTCCCGCCCTTGACCGTATCCGCCGGAGAACTTTCGTAGGATGGGCACATGCGTCGGTTCGTTTACTTCGCGACCGTGGTCTTCGCGGCGGCGTCGACCTGTAGCGCGGATCCGGGCATTGGAGGGATCGAATTCTTCGGCTATGGCGGTCTCGATGTAGCGGCGATCCGCAAAGCCCTGCCGGTGAAGGGGGACGGCGCCCGACCTAGCGAGATCCGAGCGAGCATGCGGAAGACCGTCAACACGACCAGTAAGAAAATCCAATTCCGTGACGAACCTCGTCAATCTCCGCGCCTACCGGAGAAATTTCTGTTACTGCATGAGAAGCTCGTCTTCTCAGTGCTGATGGATTCTTCGGATGCTCGACATCGCGCCGTCGCGTCGCGGACAGCCGGCTACGCCGAATACACCCCCGAGCAGATCCGCGTCCTCTACCAAGCGGCCCGCGACCCGGACAGGGATGTCCGCAACAACGCGATTCGAGCGCTCGGCGTCCTGGCCGCGTCGGGAATTAAACTCGCCGCGCCCATACCGGAGTCCTTGTTCATCGAGCTTCTTTCTTCAGGAATATGGGCAGACCGCAACAAAGCTATCGCAATCCTCGCGGGACTGACACGATCACGAAACCCCCGAGTCCTGGCGGCAATCAAGGAGCGATCCCTGGACGCTCTGATCGAATGTGCACGTTGGCGATGGATCGGGCATTCCTATTGGCCGCGAGTGATCCTGGGCCGCATTGCGGGGATAGAAGAGAAAACCGTCGTGAAAAATGCGGCCGATCCCGCCTTTGTCGATATCGCCTTGAGCAAACTTCGGGATCGACGAGCGGCGGGGCAACTACCCCCGTGATGCCCGCAATTTGAGCCCGGCTTCGGTCCAGGTTTGGCGGCATCACTACCGACAGCTGGAAGTCTTCGATCGAGCGGCCGGCTACTCGAAAAATTAGAAAGTTTCGAAGGGCCTAAACCGGGGCAAGAAGGGGTTGACACGACCGCTATCCTGAGCAAGCAGCCCCCGAGCCGACATTCCTTAGGGAGGCCGGAAAAAATTTCGCCGGTCCCAGTGGCCGAGCGTCATCAAAATGTGCGAAACAAAGCCAATTAGCTGTATGTCTATAGGTGCAAACGGCTTATTTTCATTACCTTGAGAGACTCTTGCGCCAGCCGGAATTCAGGATATTGGGAAGCGTTGGGGGCCCGCGCGAGATCCCGAGGTTGATCGTATTGCGGCCGGGACGTCTGCTGGTCTCAGATCCCGCCCCGGGGAGGAAGGATTGTGGCCACGCCGGAAGCGCGGCGGAACCCAAGAGGTGCGACCGATACAAAGCGAAATCAAGAAGCCCAGCTTCAACAGAAAATACGAAACGAAGCCAATGTTGCGGGAAACGATATCAACTCCCGTAATATCAATAACTTGAAATCACGGCGTGATTGACGAAAACGCGAAGCGAGGGCCCCAATAGACCTGCTTGCCTCCACCGTCCGCCGCAAGCAAGGGGGGGCCATGTCCCCGTCAGGCGGCCGACACGACGGGCAACAGGTCCAGCGAAAGAGAAATGCCAAACAAAGCCAATCACGGTAAGTGCCGGACGACAAGTCGCGAACTATATCAACAACTTAGGTCCGATTCGGCCGGGATTGAAAAGCGCGCGGCCGGCGGCTTTCTAGTTCTGCTCCGCCGACCGCGGCGCCTCGTCCTGTTCCCGGCCCGCCTCCTCCTCACGCACCCCGGCCTCCGACCCCAGCAAGATGGCGATCCAACGGGTTTCCGCGCTGCTTTCGAGGGCGATCTTGACGGTCATCGTGAGAGGAACGGAGAGCAGCATCCCGACCGGGCCAAAGACCCAGCCCCAAAACACCAACGACAGAAAGACCACCAGCGTCGACAGCCCCAGTCCGCGGCCCATGAAGCGCGGTTCGACGACGTTGCCCATCAATATGTTGACTCCGGCATACCCGGCGGCGACCAGCCCGGCCGATCCGAAACCGAGTTGAATCACCGCCAACAACACGGCCGGCACCGCGGCGATGATCGAGCCGATATTCGGAACATAGTTCAGCAAGAATGCCAACAATCCCCACAGCAGAGGAAAGTCAAGCCCGATGATCGCCACCCAAGCCGTTACTGTCAGGCCCGTCACCAAGCTGACCGCCGTTTTGATCGCCAAATAGCGATTGACGTTGGCCGCGATTTGATCGAAGCGCGCGAAGGCCTGGTTCGAATCGCCGAACGCGGCGCGCAGCTTCGCCGGGAAACTCGACGCCTCGAGCAAGATGAACAGTACCGTCAGCGCGATCAAGAAGCCGTTGGTGAGCACGCCGCCCAACCCGGAAAGGACGCGGCCGACCAGCTGCATCGCTTGCCCCGGGTCGACGATGCCCTCGAAGGCCTCGTCGGGAACGGCGATACCCCAGGAATCGGCCCACGCGAGCACCTCAGCGGTCTGTGCTTCCAACCGTTGTTGGTAGGAAGGCAGCGCGGCTGTAAAGGCATTGAGTGATTTGCCTACCAGCACGCCGAGTCCCGAGCCAATGCCCAAGATCACGACGATCACGATCAGTAGCGCGGCCCAGGAAGGCAGGCCCTTGCGCTCGAGCCAAAACATCGGCGGCCCGCAAATCAGCGCCAAGAACGCGGCGAACAAGAACGGCACCAAGACCGCCTCGGCGGCCTTCATCCCCGCTACGACGATGACAAAAGCCGCCATCGCCAGTAAGATCCCGGGACCGGATCGTTGGGCTATGGAATCGGGTGGCATGGGTTCAGAACCGGGGCGGCGAGATCCCAAGTCCGATCGCTCCCCGCACAAGAATCGATACAATTCTATACTCTTTTGTTAGGCGTAGTATCATGTCATCCCGCCCGAGCGCCTCGAAACACCCCGTCGAGCGAAACCCGCATCCCCAGTTGATTGAAGACAGGCAGCGGCTCGCCGACCTGGCTGCACGCCTCTCGGAGCGATCGAGCATCGCCTTCGATACAGAGTTCGTTCGGGAAAAGACATACTTCCCGCAATTGGGTTTGATCCAGATCGCGGACCGCGAGGAATCATGGCTGGTGGATCCGCTGGCGCTTGACGCCCAGGCGATCGAGCCGCTGCTGGACGTCCTGCAAAATCCGAAAATCCTCAAAGTCGTTCACTCGGCCGAACAGGATCAGATTTGCCTCTATCACGGCTACGGCATGGTCGCCGAGCCGCTGTTCGATACCTCTATCGGAGCGGCGCTTTGCGGGTTGGGTGATCAGATCGGGCTTTCCAACCTACTCAAGAAGGTCCTCGACATTCAACTGCCCAAGACCCACACGCGCGCCGATTGGCTGCGCCGGCCGCTGCCCGAGGCCATGGCGGTCTACGCCCTGGCCGACGTCGAGCATCTTGTCGAAACCGCCGAACGGTTGCTCGCCAAACTCGACGCACGTGACCGTCGTGATTGGGCGCTGGAAGTTTCCGCGATGTGGTCGGAACGAAAACGCTACGACCCCGGCCCCGACGTGCTGGCCGAAAAGTTGGCGGGCGGCAACAGCATCTCCCCGCGGCGCTATGCCGTGCTGCGTCGCGTGATTCGTTGGCGCGAGGATCGCGCCCGCTCGAGCAACATCCCGCGAAAATGGATCGCCGACGACCAGGTGCTCAGCAAGCTCGCCGGGGCGGCGCCGCGCAAGGCCGAAGAGCTGAGTCATTTTCGCGGCCTCAAAGTGAAGCCCGACAGCCATGCCGGCCACGAGTTGCTCGACGCGATCGGGGAAGCCCTCGCCATCCCCGACGAGCAGCTCGTCCAACCCCCGGTACGTCCCGAGCCCCGCCCTCACGAGGGGCCCGCGCTCAGCGTACTCCGCTGCTTTATCAATTTGCTGGCGCATGAGCAGGGCGTCGCGGCTCGTTTCCTCGCCGACGGCGAAACGCTCATTAAGCTGCTGCGCGGGAAGTTCCGTGATTCCGAAGACTTGAAGCAGTCGAAGTTGCTGCCGGCCGCCGTCGTTGATCACGTCGGCGAAGAGTTCGTCGCCGTGCTCAACGGCGGGCTCGGGCTACGGATCGAGCGCGGCCGCGTCGAACGCTGCGCCTGGGAAAACAGCGCGTCTTGAGAACGGCGGCGGACACCCGTCAGCTTGTCGGAGTGACCTGTCGCACGGTATGCGTTCTCACCCGCGTGGACATCCCCGTTTGCTACAGTAGCGACGCTATGACGCACATCAATCGACGCGAATTCGTATACGGCGGGATCGTGGCCGCCGCGGCCCTCGCGACCGGAAATGCTCGGACGGCCGGGAGGAAATTTACGATCGCATTCATTCCCGGAAGCATTGGCGTCAGAGCCGACCAGGGCCGTTCGATTGAATTGGCGGCGCAGTACGGGTTTGAATCGGTCCAACCGTTCGGCCTACAGTTGCTGACCGAAGGTGTTACGCAATACGTCGAAGCGCTGAAGTCGAACAAACTGCAATGGGCCGCCGCCAGGCTGTCGGTCAGCTTGAGCGCCGACGAAGACGCTTTCTCTAGCGGCTTGGCCGTATTGCCGCAAGAGGCGAAAGCGCTGCAACAAGCCGGCGTCACGCGGGTAGGGACAGCGATTTCGTCACGCAGCGACACGCTGACCTATCTCGAGAATTTCAAGCAGACATCCCACCGGCTGCGGCAAGTCGGTTCCGTGCTGGAAGATCACGGCCTGCGCTTGGGCCTGGAGTATCTCGGCACCAAACGACTTTGGACAGCTCGCCGTCACGCCTTTGTCCATTCGATGAAAGAATGCCGGCAACTGATCGCGGAAGCCGGCAAGTCCAATATCGGCGTGGTCATCGACAGTTGGCATTGGTGGACGGCGCGCGAAACCGCCGACGACATCTTGCAGCTTTCCAATAGCGATGTTGTCTCGGCGGACCTCAACGACGCCCCCGCCGGTATCGAGCGAGAATTGCAGTACGACAACCAGCGTGAATTGCCCGCGACCACCGGCATGATCGACGCGAAAGCGTTTTTGGGGGCACTCGTCAAGATCGGCTACGACGGCCCGATCCGCTGCGAGCCTTTCAATCAGACGCTCGACGATATGGACGACGAACAGGCGAGCGAAACGACGGCCAAGGCCATGAAGAAAGCCTTCGCGCTGGTGGGGTAGCGGCGTTGTCGGACCCCAATTCGAGCGAACGCACCGGGGAACGACAGTTCGCTCAGCGCGGTTTGAAGCGGGGATAATAGGCGCGGTAACCCAGCAGGCGCGCCGTCGGACCGATTGCGTGAAAGAGCAACCGCTGCAAAGCGATCGGCGGTCCGGCCAACCACGAATCGTAGACAGGACTGAAGCGCGACATCTGGAGTAGCGCCCGCAGGGCTTGCTGATTGGCCGGGTCTTCGTCAAAGAAGCCGTAAGCCTGGGTGAGGAAGACGCTGAAGGACTCGGGGATCGCGTATTCCTCGGTCAATGGTCCGCGCACGACGACCGGCTGGTCGGTTCGATTGAAAGGCTTATGGGGCGTGCCGGGCGGAATCAGAAATGACTCGTTGGGGCCCAGTTCCTTGATTTCGCCGTTGGCCAACAGGCTCAGCGTCCCCTCGGCGACGATAAAACGCTCGGCGAACGACGTGTGAACATGTTCGGGCGGTCCCGGTGCATGCGGACGCAAGGTCAGCTCGATCCAGAAAAGTCCGTTTTCGCGTTTGAGAATTCGCTGCTCGAACCCTTCCGCCTCGCTGACATAGAAGTACCCGACGGGCGGGTAGTAGGAGTCATCCGCTGGCGGTTCCGGGAAAATGACGCGATCGAGTACAGCGCCCGCGACAAGGTAAGACGCCGCGATTAGCAGAAAGGTCTTGAGTACGCGCTTCATTTCGAATATCCCGGCCGCGGGAACACCTATCCGGCCGTCGCCGGCCCCCGCGGCGGTTTCTCGGTGGGAGACGGTCTCGCGAAACGCATGGTCGCGATTATAGCGCCTTCCAAATCATGCCGGATTGCAAGCCCGGAACCCAACAGAGGCCGCCGGGCCGCCCGGCAAACTCCGGACTGTCAAGGCCCGGGGACACTGAAAATCGAAGCGACGCGCTAGAGTTAGGATGCTGTTCTTATGCCCGCGTCCTCGTCTCACGACCCTTATCTTCTTACCTCCGACGACATCGAAGAGGCGCCGGTCACTCCGGCCGGGATTGCCCGCAAGATTGGTCCCGGGGTCATTTTGGCCGGCATGATTGTCGGCTCGGGTGAGTTGATCGCGACTACGGTTCTGGGAGCCGAGAACGGTTACACGCTGCTGTGGTTGATCCTGATCAGCTGCGTTGCCAAGATCGTTGTCCAGAATGAGCTGGGACGTTACACGATCGGGACGGGGGAAACGTCGCTTGAAGCCTTTAACCGCGTGCCGGGTCCGCGGCTCGGTGTCTCTTGGGTGGTTTGGGTTTGGTTCCTGGGACAGATCTGCGTGCAGTTCGGCATCGGCGGGATGCTGGGGGCGATTGCCGAGGTGCTCGACAAGCTCATACCGGGGTTCCCGCTATGGGCCTGGGTCTTGGTGGTGAACGGGTTGACGGTCGTTCTGCTGGCGGTGGGCAGTTACGCCTTCGTCGAGAAGTTTTCGATGGTCTTGGTGATCTCCTTCACGCTGATGACGGTGGCGTCGGCGGGGCTGCTGCTCGACCGGCCGGAGTATTTCTCCTGGGGGCAGGTGCTCGATGGCTTGTCGTTTCACATGCCCGCGGGTGGATTCATGACGGCGGTGGCGGTGTTCGGCATCACCGGGGTCGGCGCGAGCGAGTTATCCAGCTATTCCTATTGGTGCATCGAAAAAGGGTATGCGCGGTACACGGGTCCGCGTGAGGAAACGAGTGCCTGGCGAGGACGGGCGCTGGGGTGGATTCGCGTGATGGGCATTGACGTGATCAATGCGATGGTCATCTACACGTTTACGACGGTGGCGTTTTACTTGCTTGGGGCGGGGGTATTGCACGGCATGGGGGTGATGCCCGAGGGCGGCGAGATGGTGGAGACGCTGTCGAATATGTATACCGAAACGCTGGGGCCGGGGTCGCGGCCGGTCTTCTTGATCGGGGCGGCGGCGATTTTCTACTCGACGGTTTTCGCGGGGATCGCATCGAGAAGCCGCATGACGGCGGACATGTTGGCGTTGCTCAGGGTATATGATCGCGCCGACTGGGGCAAGCGGCTGTATTACATGAGATGGCTCGTGGTCTTGTATATCGCGGTTCCGACGGCTTTCTTCTTCCTAATCCAAGAGCCGGTCGTGATGGTAAAGATCGCGGGCCTGACCGAAGCGGCGATGTTGCCGGTGGTTGGGTTCGCGACGGTGTACTTGCGATACCGGCACTTGCCCAAGGCGATCGCGCCGCGAGGCTGGATCACGTTGGCGCTTTGGGTGACGTCGTTGCTGATGCTCGTGATGACGGGGGTTTCGGTGGTGGACGGCTTGCTGGGGTTGGGGGGGTAGGATTTTCCGCCGTCGCCTTTTACCGACTCGTTGCGCTATGAGCCATGGGGTCGCGGTTGATAGAATCAAGAGTCTTCGGCCCCCGCCGGGGCGCGACACCTTTCCGAGGAGGATAAGACTGTGAATTTGCGATGGACAAGCTTCGCCGTGATTGCACTCAGTGCGCTTCTGCTGACCGGCGTTGGAGCGGCCGGGGAAAAGAAACTGATGCATTGCTTCGCCTTTACGCCGGTCGAGGATGCGTCGGAAGCCGATTGGGATGCTTTCTTCAAAGCCACCGATGAGCTGCCCGCCAAGGTCGACGGCTTCAATAAAGTCTGGTACGGCAAGCTACGCCGTCCGATGCGCCTGTATTACAAGACCGGCGGCGATGAGCCCGTATACGAAGAACGCGTTCGCGAATGGTCGGTCTGCATGGAAATGGAAGACATCGCGGCGCTCGAGAAGTACGCCGATCATGCGGCCCACCGCGCCTGGGAAGAGGCCTATTTCAAGGTGCGGCAGCGGGGGACGACGACCTTCGACGTTTTGGGACAGTGAAATAGGGGAGTGCTTTGTTGCGCTTCTTGGCGCTGTGAATGGGCAGGCCCGGGGACGTGCCCGTCTTTGTTATGAATCAACTTAATCGATTCGTTCTTACCGCTTTCGCGCTGTCGGCGGCGGTTCTTGTGTCGTGCTCGGAGGGTGATCAGGCCATCCAAGTGCGGATGGCGACGCTCTTCAGCAAAGAGCACCATTTGGCTAAAAAGCTGGAATGGACCGCCGCCGAACTGGAAAAGCGCAGTGAAGGCCGTTTCGAGTGTGAGGTGTTCGCCGGCAGCGTGATGGGCGGCGAGAAAGAAAACCTCGAAGATCTGCTGCTGGGTAGCCTGGAGCTGATGAACGGCGCGGGCAGTTACTACTACCGATACGTCCCCGAGGCGTCGGTCCTGGAGCTGCCTTTCTACGACTGGAAGGACCGACACGAAGCGCATCGCGTGATTCGGGGTTATTGGCCCCAGTTGACGGTTGCCTCCGAAGCGAAGGGTTTCTACCCGGTGGCGCTCGACAGCCGCGATTACTGGGGAGTCTATTACCGCGAGCCGATCGATTCTCTCGATCCTTTGCGTAACGCCAAATTTCGCGCGGTGAACGCCGACTTGTGGATTGAGGCGACCAAGCTCTACGGTGCGATTCCGAATCCGATGCCGTACGCGGATGCCTATATGGCCTTCAAGACGGGCGTCGCCGACGGCACGCTCAACTCGGTGGCGGGCGGGGTGGCGGGCAACTGGCACGAAGTGCTGAAGTGCTTTCTCGACACACGACTCGTGTTGAGCGAATCGTTCACCGTAACGTCGAAGCAGTGGGTGGAGAGCCTGCCCCAGGACCTTCGCAAGATTTTTCTCGATGTTTGCCGGGAAAGCGAGCAGTTCAACCTCGAGGAGGTCGAGCGGCAGTTTATCGCGAACCGCAAAAAGATGGAAGAAGCGGGTGTGCATTGGGTCGACCACGAAGATATCGATCTGGGTGATCTGCGCGAACGCGGCCTCGAGTTCCGCGAGAACTACATGAAGGCTCTGGGGCCGGAGACATACGCTTTTTATCTCGACTGGCTAGCGCACATCGAGAAAGAAACGGGCCGTTCGCCGAGGTAGCCTTCCCCCAACGGAAGTTTCGGGTCAAGTTCGCTCGATGTGGTCTTGTCCGTAGATGCGCCGCATGTCGGGCAGCTCCGTGGCGTAGTAGTGCACCCAGATGTAGGCGTGGTTGAAAGCCGCCGCGAGCAGGGCGGCCTGCGAGGCGGCGTAGAGGCCGGGCAACCAGACGACAAAGAACCCGAACGTATACATCCCATTGCTCGTAAACCGGAAAATGCCCTCGCCGACCAGCGGCAGGTTTCGGTAGGACGAGTCGAAATGGTCCGCGCCCAGAGCTCGCCGGAACTTGAAATAGCGTTTGACGGAATAGAACAAGTAGACGGCAGGAATCAACATCAGCGTCGCGAGGACGTTTGTGGCGGCGCGGTTCACATCGAGGGTGCCTTGGTTGGCCGCGGCCAGGGCGATGATGAGGAGGACCCTGCTCGGCCCCAGGACCGCGAAACCGGCGGCGTAGATGCGGAAACCCGTTTCCCCGAAGTGCCGGCTCAACCATTGCGTATGTAGCTCGAGTCGCCAGCACAGCCAGACCCAGAGTTGGTGAATGATCGCGATCCCCACGGCGGCCCATAGCCAGACCGGGGTGGCAATGCCCCACAGAGAGCCCGCCGAGACGCCTTCGCGACGGGCGGTGATGGCGGTCAGCGTCAGCAAAACGGCCAAGGCAAGGGCGTGCAGGGCTTGTTTTTCGAAGATTTTTCGGGCGGAGGACATCACGGGGCCGCTTTTTCACGTACAGGGGCGGCGGCGTGCCCTACCGTAGCAGATCGCTTTGGCGCCGGCGATTGCGGTTGTCTTAGTGGTTTGAAGATGGAGAGGCTGGAGACCTGCCCCACTCGGCCGGCGTAGACAACGGGGTGAGCGGGACGCTATTGTCTTTAGGGTTCGTTGATACCTGTTTCGTTGGACTGGGGGAATTTCATGTCGAGATCGATTGCCTTGATTGCCATTGCCGGTGTTGTTCTTGGGTTGCTTGGTTGCGGAGGCGCGGCGGCACCGGAGCCCGAGCCGGCCGGACCCGAAGGCTGGTATCCCCACGAAGGCGGTTTGCTGAAATACCGTGTTCAGATCCGCTTTGGTTTCGAGCCGGAAAATACGATGCCCAAGGGCTGGTATTTCGGTCGTGTGTCGGCGGTGGCGACCGACTCGGCGGGTGAGGTTTACGTCTTCCAGCGGGGTGCGGACGCCGACCCCATCGTGGTCTTCGACAAGGACGGTAAATACTTGCGCTCATGGGGCCGCGATCTCGACTTCGGCAACGAGCACGGGCTCCGCGTCGACCGCGACGGCAACGTTTGGATCACCGACAACGGCAACCACCAGGTGATGAAATTCACCAGGGAAGGCAAGCTGCTGCTGACGCTCGGCGTGCGCGGCGAGTCGGGCGAGGACGACAAGCATTTCTTCCGCCCGGCGGATATCACTTTCGGGCCGGACGGCTCGGTGTATGTCGCCGACGGCTACGGCAATGCGCGTGTCGTCAAGTTCTCACCGGAAGGCGAATACATCACGGCTTGGGGCAAGCACGGCACCGGGGAGAGCGAGTTCAACATTGTTCACTCGGCGGCGGTTGATTCGAAGGGGACGGTGTACGTGAGTGATCGCGAAAACAACCGTATTCAAATCTTCGACGCCGACGGGAAATTCCTCAGAATGTGGACCCACCTCGGGGCGACCCAAAACATCTTCATCACACCCGACGACGAGATGTGGATTATCACCCACCGCGACAACATCGAAAACATCACCTACGACACTCTCGCCGGCCGCATCATGAAGATCGACATGGCGACGGGCCGGATTATAGGGGCGATGGAGAGCCCCGGGCATTGGATCCACGTGACGCCGGAAAAATACATCTTCATCGGCAGCCTCAGCGGCAATGTGTTCCGCTGGTATCCGGGTTGGATGGAAGGGGCCGCCGATTCCGAAGAGGGCCTGAAGCCGGCGTACTGATTTCGACGAAGGTCGGGCGCCACGAAAATCGGGGCTTCGTCGGGCCCCGTGAGACACGTTATACTTGGCGAATCGGCTTTCCGCGCGGTGGTTTCGGCGTGATGCCGAGCTCCGGAGGAAAGCCCCTCGAAACCCCTTTTTCGCGGTGGAAAATCCATGAGCACGAACGGAAACAAGTATCCCAAACTTCACAATGCAGCCTGGCCCGGCGTAGTCGGCAAAGGCCCGGACTCGGAACCTCCGATTGACCTCGATACGATGCTCGACCTGACGGCGGCGGCCGATGTCGGCGGCGTCAAGTTCGACGGCGTGGACCTGTTTCTCTCCGATCCGCATATCAGCATCGATATCTCCGATGACGAGCTGAAGCTGTGGGGCGACAAGTTTGCCTCGCGCGGGCTGGTGATCGGTTCGGTGGTGGCGCCGGTTTGGCCGCCGACCGGCGGTGGTTCGGCAATGGATCCGGGCGAGGGGCGCGCGAAATTCTTGACGCAGGTTCGGAAAGGTTGCGCGATCGCCCGAAAACTGCGCGAATTCGGCATTCGGCCCCATGGGGTGGTGCGGATTGATTCCTCGGCCGGGGTCGGCGACTGGGCCGCGGGCGACACGGAAGCCAATAGCCGCGTGATCGCGGAAACGTTTCAACAGGCAGCGGCGATCGCCGACGACAACGGCGAACGGCTGGCGGCGGAAGGCGAGATCTGCTGGGGCGGCATGCACAGTTGGCGGCAAATGGTTCACCTGCTCGAGATCACCGACCGGCCGAACGTCGGTTTCCAGGCCGACATGGCGCATACGCTGCTTTACTTGCTCGGTTACAATGCGCCGGAAGACTCGCTGGTGCCCGAAGGTTTTGACTGGGATGCCGGGCAACTCGACGACGCGCTGCGCAAGCTGACGGCGGTGTTGCGTCCCTGGACGATCGACTTCCATATCGCCCAGAACGACGCTACCGTCGAGGGTTCGGGCAGTCATGACAAGACGGGCCGGCATTGCTTGGCTACCGACCCCAACGGGAAGCTGGACATCCCGCGCCACTCGGGCTTTTGGCTGCGCGACGAGAACGGCGAGCTGACCAAGACCTGTCGTCATATCTGCTGGGACGGTTGTATGTTCCCCAACGCCGTGATGATGCAGCCGGGAACCTGGAACGACATTCTGGCGGCGATGATCTCGGTACGAGACGCGCACGGCTGGCGGGAGTAGAGGTAACGCGCGGTTCTCCCCGGGCCGCGGCACCCCAACCTCAATTCCGAATCCCTCCGTGGGCCCCGGAAGGGGTCGCCTACAATATCCCCATGAAGGTTGGATTGGTTGGGACGGGCGCTATCGCCCACAAACACGCCGAGAGCTATCGCGAAATCGGCTACACGTTGGCGGCGGTTTCGAATCGCGGCGTCGAAAAGGGCCGCGCTTTCGCCGATCAGTGGGGCACGGACTTCGTCGCCGATTATCGCGAGCTATGCCGCCGCGACGACATCGACTACGTCGATGTTTGCTCGTTCCCCGACTCGCGGCTCGCGATTACGCGCGAGGCTGCGGCGGCGGGCAAACACGTTCTCGTGCAGAAGCCGCTCGCGCTGACGCTCGACGACGCGAGCGAGATGATGCGATTGGCGCGCGAGGCGGACCGCACGCTCGGGGTCGTCAGCCAGCACCGCTTCGACGACGCGAGTCTTTTTCTCAAGAAAGCTCTCGACGAGGGTCGGCTGGGAAAGATCATTCAGGCCGACGGGTATGTGAAGTGGCATCGTTCGCGGGCCTACTACGACCGGCCGGGCAAGGGGACTTGGGCGGTTGAGGGCGGCGGGGCGCTGATTAACCAGGGAATCCACACCGTTGATCTACTGCTCCACTTTGCCGGGGCCGTCGGGGAGGTGTGCGCGAATTGGCAACTGGCGGTGGCGCATGAGATGGAGTCGGAGGACATGGTGAACGCCCTGCTGACGTACCGCGACGGCGCGACCGGCGTGATTCAGGCGTCGACGGCAGTCCAGCCGGGCTATCCGGAACGGATCGAGATTCACGGAACGAAGGGGTCGGCGGTCATTGAGGGCGATCAGCTCGTCGCTTTTGACCTTGTGGAGGGCGACGGCTCGGACGCCCCGATTGCGCGCAATCTTGACTCGGGGGCCTCGGACCCTACGGCGATTTCGCTCGAACCGATCAAGCGACAGTTTCTCGATTTCGGCGAAGCGATCCGAGAGGGCCGCCAACCGAATTGCGCGGGCGAGGAGGGCTACGCGGCGCTGGAGTTGGTGCTGGCTATTTACGAAGCGGCGCGCGAGGGGAAGAGAGTGACTTTGGCGTGAATGGTTCGCGGTAGCGGGCGTTTGTCCGAGGGCGTTCGACCCAAATTCAACGCTCGCCGGCGTTCTCGATAGTTTTCTCGAGGCGGGTGATCTTGCGGTCGAGTGCTTGGGTGGTCCGGGCGGGCATGCGGGCGTAGCCGGGGGCTCGGGCGAGCTGTTTTTCGCGGGCTTCGCGGAAGACGTCGAGCGCGAGTTGATCTTCGCGGGCATCCAGATACATCGAGCCCAACTCCAGCGAGAGAACGTAGTTGCGGGGAAAGTTCCGGCGAAGACCCTCCAGCATGGCGGCCGCTTCCAAGGGGCGTCTTTCGCGCCGCAGCAGAATGGCCAGCAGCGAGCGAGCGTGGTGTCGGGCGTAGTTGCCGTGTTCGGCGACGCGGCGAACCCAGGCCTCTCCCTTGGCTTTGTCGCCTCGCATGCCCCCCACGGCCGCGAGCACTTTGATCGGCCACGGCAAACTGCCCAACACATATTGCTGAACGCCGCCGATCAGGTAGGCGTCCACGAAGTCGGGGTGGGTCTTGCGGAGTTTCTTGCTGTATTTTTCAGCGCGGCGGCCGTTGCGCAGGGCCGCGAAGTAGGCCTTGTCGACCATGAATTGGTAATTGGCCTCGAGGGCATGGCTGTTGGATAGCGAGTAGAGCGCTTCGGCGTCGCCGGGCGCGCGGGAGAGAGCGGCGAGGGCGTGTTTCCTCCCCTGGGCCAGCAAGCTTTCGAAAGATTCCCTGACGGCGGGGTCGGGTTTGGGTTTGTCGCGTTTCAAGAAATCGTTGTCGCCCTTGAAGGCGCTGGTCTCGAGCATCCCGAGGCGCAGTAATTCCTTGTAGAGCAGGGCGGTGGCCATGTGGTTGCGGGCGCCGAGGTCGCTCGGCTCGGCGGCAAGCAGACTGCGGTAGTCTTCGATCGCGGCGTCGTATTCGAGATTGAAATAGTGGTCGTGGCCGCGGTCACGGAAATCAACCTCGGGCGGGGCGGGGGTAGCTTCGTTTTCTTGGCCGCGGGCTTGCTCGGCGCTCGCCCACAGAGCCGTGATCACCACGACGGCGGCGAGCGGTCGATGGAAAACGGGGAATCCCACGATCGACTAGCGCTAGCGCACGGCAATGACTTCGCGAAGATTGTCGCGCGTCAGGAAGAACTTGACGGAACGAAAATCGCTGAACAAGCGCTCAAGGTTGCGGTTGCTGAAAGTACGCGGCAAAGTACGCTCACGGCGTACCCGCAGATTGAGAACATGGGTGTTTTCAATCAGGTAACGATAAACGGGCACGACTTCGCCCTGACTCTGGGTGTGGAAGAACGTTAACAAGCCTCCACCCGGGTTCAAAATACGGCCCAGCCAAGGGACGACGACGGCGAGGAGTTCGGTGTCGAAATACTCGAGACTGTCCCACGCCAAGATGGCGTCGAATTGCTCGGCGTCGAACCGCAGGTGACGTTCGACGAACTGCTCCGCGGCCGCCGCGTCGAATTCACCGCCCGGCAAACGTCGCTTGAACTGATCGAAATCGGAGAGCAGATCCAGGGCGTGGATCTTGCATCCCAATTCGCCCAGAAAGTTCACGTTTTCCTGGCTTAGACCGCCGAGGTCAAGAACGGCGCCGTAGGATCGGCTCGCGGCGCCGCCAAAGAAATGGCCTAGTCCGTTGCTCTTTCTCCGGTAAAGTTCGGGCTGCCCGTTTTGCAAGCGCTACTCCGTAAGTTTGGTGGTAGGAAGAAATCGATTCCGAGGCTTCGGGGACCTCATCCATCTCGAACCCGACGACGTGGCACGCCGATCGAACTAACTGCCGCCACCCGGCCCGGTCCCTGCCGCGGTGATCCGGGGCGCGGGCTTGGCGGTCGCGCCAGGTTGCGGCCGCGGCGCGGGCGCGGCCGGTGTTCGTGATGCCGGTTGCGCCCCGCCCGCTTTGATAATGTCAATGCTGCCGCGAAAAACCGCTCCGTCCTCGATCACGATTCGCGCCGTGACCAAGTCGCCTTCGAGCGAACCGGTCTTGCGAATTTCGATGCGTTCGCCGGCACGCACATTACCTTGCACGCGGCCGAGGATAGTGATCGAACGCGCCGTTACGTCGGCGTGGACCTTGCCGTTGGGGCCGACGGTTAGGTTGTTCTGTTCGAGCTCCACGGTGCCTTCGATCTCGCCGTCAATGTAGAGGTCCTCGTTGCCGCTGATCTCGCCCTTGAGCTTGAGCGACTTGCCGATTTGAGCCGTGTTACGGCCCCGATCCAAGGTCGCTCCGCCAGAGGAGGCGGGTGATGCGCCTCCCGGCGATCGTGTCGGCGCGGGCAGAGCCGCATCGGGTGAACCAACGGGAGCGGAACCGGCGGACGGCATCATATCGTCCTTTTTACCCCACATGACAAATCCTTTCCGAGTGATGAAACCTCTTTATAGTACACCGTTTACCCGGCCGGCCGAAAGACGTTTGTATTCGTCGGAACGTCGAGTGAGAAAACGGCGATCAAGCGGTTCGATGTTAGACGGAAGCCTCGACCCGAGGCGGCCGACAACACACGGGAAGCCGCTGTCCGGGATCACTCCTTCACCGCTCCGGTGTAATGGACCACGGTATCGATGACTCCGATTTCCACCCGGCGGTTTCTTTGGCGGGCGGAGGCGGAACGGCCTTGGGTGGAGGGGCTGCTTTCCCCGAAACCCTTGGCTTCGACGACGGCGTCGGGAACGCCGGCGTGCACCAGGTAGTTGCGGACCGCGCGAGCCCGGCGGTCCGACAGTTCGCGGTTGTAATCGGCCGCGCCGACGTCATCGGTGTGGCCGTAAATATAGAGCTGGTATCCGTGAGATGCCAACAATACGCCCGCGATCCGGCTTAGGATCTCGCGGTTTTCGGGTCGAATCGCACTCTTGTCGAAATCGAAGAGAAAGGAATCTTCCCCTAGATTCATGACCATGCCCATCGGCGTTCGTTCGGTTTCGACAATGCGGCTCAGGGCTTGCTGCATGCGGTCGAGCTCGGCCTCGCGTTGCCGGCGGATTCGCGCGGTTTCGACGCGGGCGCGGTCGGCGTCACGTCGGGCCTGTTCCGATTCGCCGCGGTAACGCTCGGCGGTTTCCCGCACCAACTCGCGCTCCAACTCGGCGCGCTTGCGGGCTTCGTCGAGGCGTTCGACTTTGACCTCGGCATGCGCGGCGCGCATTTCGGCGGAGTCCGCGGCGGCGCGCATGCCGTCGGATTGCGAACGTAACGCGCCGAGCTTTTGATCGAGGGACTGGCGCTCTATCTCGGCCGTGCGAAGGCGGTCTTCGAGTTCGACGCCGCGACTCCACATGTTCCACACCAACACGAGCAACCCGACAAGCAGCACCGCCAGCAGCGAGAACCCAACCCACAGGCCGCGGTGGTCCGGCGCGGGCAAGGCGGATTTGACGTCGTCACTCATGGTCGAAACGCTTCTTCAAACTGTACTGCATTGGAAGCGCGAAGTCCCGTCTGACCGAACCGTCGTTGATTCCGACCAGCCAATATCAACAGATTTGCCATGGGTCGGCGCATTCCTCGGGATCAAAGAACCGTCCAACTCAAGATCGACCGATTGGAGCGGGCAAGCGGTTAAGGCACTACCGACCCTCAGGGCGGCTGAGCGCTTGCATCCACAAAAGCACACCGTCACCCAAGGGGCATCCAGGGCGGACTACTAGGGGATGGACGCCCCCCGGCGCCCGGTGGTTACCGTGGGCCGCGCTTGCGGCCACGGTCGGGGGCTTCGCCTAATTGATCTTGTTGCGCCGAAGGGGCGCCAAGCGCCGAAGCCTACCGTTGCCGGTGTCGGTGAAAAAGATGTTGCCGAGCGCGTCGATGTGGACGCTGCTTGGGGAATCGAGCCGGGCCAGCGTCGCGATCGCTCCGTCGCCCTCGAAGCTTCCGTTTCCGCTCCCGGTCGGGCCACTGCCGGCGATGGTCTTAATGACGCCGTCAGGGTCCACCCGGCGGATGCGGTGATTTCCACTGTCCGCGACATAGAGATAGCCGAAGGAATCGAAGGCGATTCCCGTCGGCCGGCTCAGGCGCGCCGCGTAGGCAGGGCCCCCGTCGCCGTCAAAGCCCTTCTCACCGGTGCCGACCGAAGGCCGCACTTCACCGTTAGCGTCGATGCGAAGGACTCGGTCTCCGGCCATATCAACGAAGAAGAGGGTGCCGTCCGGATCGACCGCTACGCCATTCAGGCGCTTCAACCCATTGCCGTCAACCCGGTCGCCCGGACCCGCGACCGTGTGAATCAAGTAAGCCGAGGAGACGACCGTATCGACCGGCACCGCCGGCCGCCATCCCTCAACAAGGAAACGATAGAGGAGCGGAGTGACGACGAGAATGACCAGAGTGACGGCCACGGTCGTTTGAACACGCGGAGACGCCGCGGCCCGCGCGAGACGTTTGAAAAAGGTGGCTTCGGGGTCTTTTCTCTTCGTCCTGTCGCCGCAAGCAATGCAGAAGGTCTTCTTCCCTTTCAGGGTCGTTCCACGGCGAAGGCAAAGGAAGTTCTTGGCCTTGCCCCTTCTGTCGATGACCGCCACCGCATGGCCGCAGCCATTGCAGAATTTATCGACGCTCTCTGTTGTGTTACGGCAGGATCTACACTGCATACTTCCTCCGGGTACGCCCCCGGGACGCTCTGGTTCCGCCGCGAGTTTCGCGGAAGACCCTCCTAAAATAATAAGCGCGGGTTCGGAAAGTCACATATCAGTGCAATGGCTTAGTACGACGGCCATATTTCCTGCAGCTTCTAAACAAAATGCGGGGATGGGCGGCTAAGGTGCTTAGGACGACGGATCGGGCCGGATGCGCGCCGAGGAGGGATTCTAGCGTGAGCCGGAAGCCGGGACGTCTAGTTTAGCGTCGATGTCGCGAGCAATTTGACCGCCGTGAAAGCGGCCGTTTTCAATGAAGATCTCGTTGGTGTGCATGCCGGCGACGATGACGCCGGCGAGATAGATGCCGGGCCGGTCGCTTTCGAGCGTTTCCGGGTTCGTGCGGGGTCGCTGCGTCTCGGAGTCGAAGACAATGCCGGTTCGACGCAAGAATTCGATGTCGGGACTATATCCGGTCATGGCCAGGACGAAATCGTTGGGCAAGGATTCTTCGCCCTGGGGCGTACGGATTCGAATCGCGTCCTCGGTGATGCACTCCACTTCGGATTCCGGGTAGTGGGCGATTTCCTTGTTCTTGAGTCGGTTTTCGATGTCGGGCAGAATCCAGTACTTGATTTTGTCGCTTAGCTTTTTGCCGCGGTGAATCAAGGTTACCCGCGCGCCGCAGCGATAGAGCTCTAGGGCGGTGATCGCCGCTGAGTTCTTGGCCCCGATCACGGCCACATCGCAGTCGTAAAATGGGTGCGGTTCGCGATAGTAGTGCAGCACCTTGTCGAGATCCTCACCCGGCACGTTCATCTTCACCGGCAGGTCGTAGTACCCTGTGGCGATGATGACTTTACGAGCCTGTCGGCGGGCCTCGCGACCTCGGCGGTCGACGGTACGAACCTGAAAGTCGCCGTCGCCGCCCGCAATCGCGGTGACTTGTTCATATTGCCGAACCGGCAAGGCATAATGCTCGGCGGCGCGACGATAGTATTTCAGCGCCTCGCCGCGGGTCGGCTTTTCGCGGACGGCGGTCATGGGCAAGTCCCCGATTTCGAGCAGCTCCGGGGTCGTAAAGAAGGTAAGGTTCGTGGGGTAGTTGTAGAGCGAGTTGACCAGACAACCTTTATCGAACACAACGACCGATCGGTTGCGTTTGGTGATTTCGATGGCGCAGGAAAGCCCCGTCGGCCCCGCGCCGACGATGGCTGTGTCGACGGGAACGGCGGGCGGCGGCGAAGAGGTATCGGCCATGAGCGGACGGCGTGTCGAGCGAGAGTTTCATTGTATCTTGGGAGTATGCGGGCGGCGGCGCGCTTGCTGATGACGCGGTTTTCGGCACAAGGCGGCCCGCGCGGAGAAAAAGAGATTGAGAATCGGCATTACGTGTTACCCGACCTACGGCGGCAGCGGCATTGTCGCGACTGAGTTGGGGATGGAGCTTTCGTCGCGGGGCCATGAAGTTCACTTCATCACCTACGCCAATCCGATTCGCCTGACGGGCGACTTGCCGCGGATTCACTATCACGAGGTCGAGGTCAGCGACTACCCTCTGTTCCAATACCCGCCCTACAGCCTGGCCTTGGCGTCACGGATGGCGGAAACCGCGGAGACGGAAAAGCTCGACTTGCTGCACGTCCACTATGCGATTCCGCACTCGATCAGCGCCTGGTTGGCAAGTCGCATTCTAGACGGCAAGATTCCTTTCGTCACAACGCTCCATGGGACCGACGTTACGCTGGTCGGCTCGGACCCCTCGTTCCTGCCAATCACGAAATTGTCGATCGAGCAGAGTCCGGGAGTGACGACCATAAGCGAATATCTGCGCGCGGAAACGCGGCGGGTTTTTTCGACGGACAAAGAGATTCGGGTGATCCCGAATTTCGTCAATTGCGAAATCTATCGCCCCGGCCGCGATACCGAGCTGCGAGCGCGCTACGCGGCGCCAGACGAAAAGCTGCTGATTCATGTGTCGAACTTTCGTCCGGTCAAGCGAATTCTTGATTGCGTTCGGGTCTTGGCCGAGGTGAATCGCGAAACGCCGAGCCGGCTGTTGATGGTCGGCGACGGACCGGATCGCGGCCCGGCACAGGCGTTGGCTCGGGAGTTGGGCGTGGAAGAGCGAGCGATTTTCGTCGGCAAGCAGCTGTCGGTCGCGCCGTTGATGGCAATCGCCGACTTGTCGCTGCTGCCCAGTAAGATGGAGGGTTTCGGTTTGGCGGCGCTCGAAGCCGCCGCGTGCGGCGTGCCGACGATCGCGTCGGATGTCGGAGGCCTGCCGGAGGTCATTGATCCGGGGAGCAACGGTTTTCTTGTTCCTGTCGGGGATGTGGGAGCGATGGCCCGATCGGCTCTTTCGCTTTTTGGGGACGAGGAAAGGGAGCGTGCGTTTGGAGAAGCGGCCCGGCGCTCCGCCGAAACGCGCTATTCGGCGTCTCGGATCATCCCGCAATACGAGGCCTACTACGAGGAAATTTGCGGGGCGATATAGGGGAGTGGGTCGGCCTCGACGCGCGGCTCACATGTCGCGGGCCGGGCCCTTGCGGCAGACCGCTTATGCGGTATGGGAAGGGGAGTTCGGAGGTAGCATTTTCTCATCGAAGGATGAGCCTGAAGACGGGGGTTGGGGCTTTTTGAGTAGCTGGGGCTCCTTTCTGGTTTTTTGGTTTTGATTTGGGAAGGGGAGAATCGTCGTCGGGGTTGTGGGAATGTGGGAATCGCGGAGCGATTTCCAAGGGCGGTGGGAAACGAAGGGAAACCTGGTTTTGGTTTTCCTCGTTTTCCACCGCCCGCCATTTCCACAGCCCTCTTCCTGCTGTTCAGCACGGCGTGTTCGCGGACCGGAAACTGGCAAACAGCTTGTGCTTGGCTCGCTGCATCCGGCGCGCCGCCGCAGTGTCGCTTTCCGCCTGGGCAATGCGGCCCAGAGCCTCAAGCGTGTGCCCTGGCTTGAGGTAGCCGGCGGCCTCGGGCAACTGCTCGAAAGATTCCCAAGGCGTCTGGTAGTGGCGATACACCCGCTTCTGCTTGCCTTTGGCGTCGGTCTTGATCTCGGGCTGTCCGCAGGGCCGGTGGAAATTCAAATAGGGATTGAAGTGCTGTTGGTAGAAGCGCTGGATGCGCCCCGCGTGCGGCGCCGCGATGTGCGTATATCCCATGTGTTTGCGGATCACCGCGCCGTTTTTCGATTCCACCAAGCCGTTGTCATTGGAGTGCCGCGGACGCGACTTGGTCTGTTCGATCAGCAGCTTGTTCAATAACTTCTCCACCGTGCGATTGAGGAACTCGCTGCCGTTGTCGGAATGGAAGCCGCGGATACGAAAGGGAAACTGCTCGATCATGGCTTTCAGCAACGGCTCCAGCCAGGCTTCACTGATCGCGGCTGTGGCGCCGACCACTTGCCACTGGGTGACTTCATCCACGGCATTGATGTGGTAGACGCCCTTGACGCCATCGCGATCCCCTTGATGCACCGTATCCACTCGCAGAAAGCCGGGTCGGCCTTGCGGGTCGGGCCGGCGCCGCTCGCCGATCGACACCGCTGTGGGCCGGGTCTTGGTGAAATGCAGCCGCCGCCGGCGGTAGGCACTGCGCCGCCGCAGGCGATAGATCTGGGCCACCGAGATCCCCGCCAACCGCTCGTATTCGCGCTGCTGGTACTGCTGGTATTCCCGCTCGAGGATCTTGCGCGTGGCCGGGCCGCTGAGGGTTTCGTGGGCCTCGTCCACCGCCGCCAGCAGTTCGACGTCGGCGGGCGTGTACTTGCGGGCAAAGCGATGCCGCCGGTAGCGGGCGGGTTGGAGTTCTCCGCCCTGCCGGTACTGCTGGATCAGCCGCGTGATTTGCGCCCGGCTCAGTCCGGTCATCTTGACCAGATACTGCCGCAGCAGCCCTTTGTCGGCGCGGTTCTGGCGGCTGTAGCCGTGCCGGCCAAGCGTGCGCGCCACCCAAGCGTAAATCTCGGCCCGCCCTTTGCCTTTGAATCGAATCTCCTGGCTGGAGTGGAGAAACTGCCGGATCTGTTGCGGATTCAACTTGCCGGCGTTTTGCACTTGGATAGTCAATCCCCAGCATGCCCACTCCCCGATCCTGCAGGCTCATCTTGTGTGAGAAACAAACTCCTCGTTCAGGCTCATCTTGCATGAGACAAGACTGAGGTTTGACAGTTTCCGGGACGGACCCTACAATGAGGAACTTCGGCCAGGTAGCTCAGTTGGTAGAGCGCGGCCCTGAAAAGGCCGGCGTCGGCGGTTCAATTCCGTCCCTGGCCACCAAGTTTTCAACAACTTACAGCTCCCCTCCCGCCAGTTTGTTCCATTAGTGTTCCAAAACTTGATCCAAGGCTCGTCGAAACTCGCCTTCGAGTGGATCAACTCCTGCCCTCGCTTGGAGCAGTAAGAGCATCAACCTCAGTTGCAGTATTCGGGTTCCCCGGGCTGCTTATGAGAGTCCCCTTGGGCGGCTTGACGCACGGGAAAAACAAGGGTGAAGAAAATCAAGTGCTTGCGTCAAACAGTTGGATGATGCGCTCTGCTTTCAACGGGGTCCCTGGGGTGTAACCCCCACCTCAGCCGAGCCTCTCTCTGGTTCGCTTGATCAGCCAGGAAGTGGAGCTTACGCGAAACCGGCTTGGGCCACTGTCCGGGAGTAGCAGGAGAAATTTGAGCGTTCATCCTTTTGGACATTGAAATGGACCAGCAAAAGCTAAGGTCCAAGTGGCAGGGGTCTATCCCCCGCAGGCCCAAATTGATCATCTGGGGGAGGGGGCGGGGCGAATCTCTGGAAAGTGAACGCACCTAGACCACGCGTCCTACGCAGACGAATTTTCGCAGTTTGGAGGCTTTTCCCCCAGGATGACACCGAAACTGAGTATCCTATTGATACGAAGCGATTTGCTGAGACTCCCCGTCTAGTTCAACCGGGTTGATGCGACCTGCGCGTTGGTCACTACGGCCACGTATTGGGCACTACACAGCATGGCTTTCGTCAGAGTCAAGCGGTATGGACCACATCGCTATTTCGCCTTGGTAAGTTGTCATCGCGAATGCGGCAGAGTGCGGCAAAAGTTCCATGCCCATCTTGGTGAATTCCGGAGCGTTAAACTTGCCATCGCCGAACTCGGCTTTTTAGTCAGGCGATGTGAAACCGTTGCGGCGTGGTGCCGACAATGGGCAGCAACGGAAGTGGCCTGCGATATGCCCGCTATGCGGCGTACTCGCCTACGGGAGGCCCGTGCCTTCAAGCGATTTGCCGAGGCCAACCGGGCCCGACTGGAACGCCTTCAGGGCCTGGACCGTGCCCTGTTCGATAATGAGGCAGATCCCGACTACCGAAGCCTCAGGCGCAGAGCTGACGACGAACTCAAGAGCGACCGAAGGGCTATCTGGGGTTGAGGCGTGCCGCGTGGTTCCAGATTGGAAATGCCTCCGGCTGATCAACCCTTCGGTCTGACTCTACTCCCTAATGGTAACCCGCTAGACTGCGGCGGGCGGGGTGAATCGGCCAGTCAGCCGGAAGGCTTCACCCGGCCTCGATAGGTGTCGAGAAATGATTTCCCACTCGACAATCGTCGGTGAGGGGCCCCTCAACAAGAGGTCCGGCTGACGGCAACCCAAGCCGTCTCAAGCACCTGGGGACAAAAAAATGTCATAGTTGGTGACATCGATTGTTATCAACAGCAATCCCGACGGCGGTACAATGTCCTCATCTTGATCGGGCAAACCATCAGCCATTACAAGATCACCAGCAAGCTCGGTGAAGGCGGCATGGGTGTAGTCTACAAGGCCGAAGACACAAAGCTCAAGCGCCCAGTCTCGTGAATGCTGCCGGCGGTTGCCCGCGGGCAGCGGTAAGCGTCCCGGCCATTTCTTCTGCGTCGGTGAACGCGTAGGGGGCCGACGGCTCTTTCCGAACCCGGGGGGGAACAAATGCACCGCGCCGAGCCGACTCGCAGAAGGGGCGGCGTTGGGAGGGGGAATGTTTCGCCGCGAGTTCGCTGGCCGGGCTGGCGAGAGCGCTCGATTCGTTCCCTACGGTCAGCGTTGTCTCATTTCCTCGTTGCTTAGATGCTCTCGAATTCTCTCAGCAACAGAAAGATGTCCGTTCTCTTGAGCAAGCGTCAGGGCCGACTTGCCATTGTCAGCGGTTACCGAGGGGTCGGCGCCATTCGCCAACAAGAATTCGACGGTTTTCGCGTGACCGTTGGCGGCTGCCTGCATCAAAGCCGTTCCACTGAATCTGTCTTTCGCGTTAGGGTCAGCACCATGCTTCAACAAAGCCCTGACGGACCCCGTATCCCCGTTCTTAGCCGCGTGTATCAAAGGAGTCCAGCCCAGAGCGTCCTGAACGTCCGGTTGGGCTCCGGCCTCCAAGAGCGACTCAACCACCGTTGTCTGCCCCTTAGTTACGGCGTGCATCAGAGCGGTGTCCGGGTCGCGTTTTACCGTCCAAGCGTCGGCAAGACTCTCTGCCTTCTCAACCTGCTGCTCGTCCATGTTCTTTTCCAACACACGTTTGCGAGTCGCAGCCAGGCTGATTCCTTTCGCCGCAGCGAGACTAAACCATTTGAGGGCATGGATATCGTTTCGTTGCACTCCCCTTCCGTGCGCGTACATGACGCCGAGATTAAGCTGGGCACCAGCATTGCCTTGCTCGGCCGCTTCGCGAAACCACCTCACAGCCTCAGCTTGGTCCTGAGGGACTCCTCGGCCATTGTCGTACAACACTCCGAGTCTGGCCTGAGCGTCAGAAAGCGGACCTACTGGCTGGCGGTGCTGTTCACCGGAGGCCGTCGGGAGCAGGTGGCCGAGAGCCGGTGGACCGATATCGACCTCGAAGAGAAGGGTGGAGGACGCCATTGCGCCCGGCAGCGGCGGCCGGCCCGTGCCCGCCCCTGCCGTTCTCTCCCGCGGCCGGCGGACCGCCTGGTACGCCGCGGCGGCCGCCGTTGTGGTGGCTGGACTGGCCGGCGTGACTTGGATCGGCATTTTCGAAACAGGTTCCCAAGTACCCGCCGAGCCCATGCGCTTGGTTCCTTTGACCAGTTATCCGGGCCTGGAATACGATCCGGATTTTTCTCCCGACGGCGAGCAGGTCACTTTCTCTTGGAACGGCGAAAAGCAGGACAACTTCGACATCTATGTGAGGCCTGTCGATTCCGATAACCCTCAGCGACTGACTACCCACGCCGCGGTCGAAGAACATCCCGCCTGGTCGCCGGATGGGCGCTGGATTGCGTTTGAGCGGCCGGAGCGGCCGACCGAGATGAAAACCCGTAAGTCTTCGATCTTGCTCATCCCATCCATCGGCGGCCCGGAACGCAAGGTAACTGTCGTTGAGAGAGCCAAGCGAAGTCGTTTGGCTTGGCTCCCCGACAGCACAGGGCTGATTATAGCTGACGGCAACCCGAGTTCCCTTTTCACTGTCTCGATCGAGACGGGAGAAAAACGGCAACTCACGAAGCCGCCTGAGGGCATGTGGGGAGATGTCGATCCTGTCTTATCCGCCGACGCACATTCGCTCGCCTTCGTGCGATTCAACGGCAGGTGGTCCCACGACGCGTATCTGCTCGATCTTGATGCCGAATTCAAACCTTTGGGCGCGGCCACCCCGCTTACCTCTGATAGTCAAGCATTCGTTCAGGCGTGGTCGCCGGACGAGCAGGACCTCATCGTCTCCCGTGATGTTGGTCACACTTGGGGTTATCTCCACCGTGTGTCCGTGGCGGGGGCTCCCAACGAACTGCGTCGACTCGACGTCGTCGGCTCCGGAGTGGGTCAAGCTGCTGTCTCGGCCGGCAGGAACAGAATGGTATGCGTCCGAGAATCCAAAGATTGGGATCTCGAGGTGTTAGAGAAGACGGGCGCTGAAAGTGACTCCTGGGACCCCGGCTCGTTTCCCTCCTCGACGCGGCTGGAAGCCGGCCCGCGGTACTCCCCGGACGGCAAGTGGCTGGCTTTCGAGTCGAACCGAACCGGACCGTTCGGGATTTGGCTCAGTGAGGCGGATGGCACGGGCGCGCGGGAAGTATGGACAGTGGAAAATGCCTCAGGCGGAATGCCGCGCTGGTCGCCCGACAGCCAGCGGATCGCCTTTGACACGTACCTGAATGATAATTTTGACATTTACATCATCAGCAGCGCCGGCGGTTCGCCGCTGCGGCTCACGGACCATCCACGCCAAGATCAGGTCCCCAGTTGGTCCGCCGACGGAAGGTGGATCTATTTCACTTCAAGCCGCTCCGGGAGGTTTGAGATCTGGAAGGTCTCGGCGGCCGGGGGGGAGAACCGCGGCAGGTCACGAGCCAGGGTGGAATTGTGCCGTTTGAGTCTCCGGACGGCCAATTCGTGTATTACCTGAAGCGGCCTCCGATAGACGGCATCCCGTTTTCCGGTTACGGTTCGGTGTGGAGAACGCCGACTGGGGGCGGTGAACCCAGTAAGGTTCTTGAGAGAGTTTGGGCACGAAACTACGCCCTCACACCCCGGGGGATCTATTTTTTGGAGGAGGCGGCCGGTGAAGGAACAAGCGCCGACTTTGCTTTTCGCTTCCTCGACTTGGAGAGCGGAGAGATCCGGACTGAGGTAATCTTGCCGCCCGACGTGGCGCCGGGCCATACTTTTGCGATTTCTCCCGATGAGCGAACTCTCCTGTATACGCGCTTCAGGACCGTGGGCGCCGACCTGGTGCTGGTCGAGAACTTTCGGTAGGTGGTTCTGAAGGCGAAAGCGGCCGCGTGTCGCCTTCCACGAGAAATACTGGGAAACCAGCTATCCGCGACCGCGAGCAGCACTAAGTTCCTCGAAACGAACTACATAGCGCTCGCTCGCAGATGACTGTCGGTATATCCGGTTCCAACGAACGATCGGTCCGCTGATTCCGCCTGAGGGCCGGGTTCGTTCCGAAGGGCCGTCCTTCTCTTGATTTCTAGACGATAAAGTATATTATCGGCTACCAAGGCCCGGTCGATTCCACAGCGGCAGTATGAATCGGCGGGGTCAAGGACACCGACCTATTCCCGATTGTTTCGATCCCTACTCCGCTAGAAAATGCGCCGGGCGCAGCTGCCGCTCTAACCAATAGTCACCGTCGTGGATGAAATATTGCCTGGGCTCGTAGGTTCCGACGAGATCGACTTTGGCGCCGGCTTCGGGGATTTGATCGGCCATGCCGAGCGCCCAATAAGCGCCGTTCACAATTAAGCGTCGGGTGCCCTCGGACACTAGATCCGTCGAGGCCCCCATCGTCGTCACAAAGACTTGACCTGTTTCGCCTCCGGGAATCTGATAGCTCTTGGTCCACGCGACCGGCATCATGGGGTTGTTCTTTTCGTCGACGGGGGGGCCGTCGTCGGGGCGCATTCCATAGAAGGCGTCGTTTTCGTCGTATTCGCCTTTGCGTTTCATGACTTGGCCGAGAACGAGGGGCTTCGAGTCGCCCGGCAAGGGCAGGCCGACGGTATAGACATCGCTCGGTCCCCAAATGTCGCCGGTCTTGATGCCGCGAAGGATGGGATCGTCCTCGACGCCGGGGGCGATAATGCCGAGGGTCGACTCGTGCTTGTGATGTCCGTGGTGCGCGACCCAGGTCTCGCCCACGACCAAGCTGCCGAAACCGCCTTGCCATTCCGGTTTGGGCCCGAAGTAGGCGTCGCCGTAGTGGCCGTAGGCGCCCCATTGCTCGTCGGTAAATTGAGGGCGCTCTTCGGGCTTCTTCTTCTTGTTGTCCATGACGTCGTCGAGAATCTCGTCGGGAGGAGCGAACGCGTGTGTCGCCGTCCGCATGGCGACCAGCGGTTTGCCGGCGCGAACGTAGGCATCGAAATACCGCATCTGGTCATCCGGCAGCGTCCGCCAGCGGGAAAAGAGGAAGGTCAGGTCGGCTGTTTCGAGAGCTTCGAGGCCGGGAATGCTGTCGCGGCGGGCCGGGTTGATGATTCCCGTGTCGGGATCAAACGCGAACAGAACCGTGCACTTGAAACCGTGATGGTCGGCGAGGATGCGCCCGAGCTGAGTCAACGCCTCTTCGGAGCGGTATTCGTCGTCGCCGGCGATGAGAACGATGTGCTTGCCTTGCCCGGGTCCGGCGGCGCCTTCATAGACGACCCATTGAGGATTGTCGGAGGCAACTTCCTCGGGTGGGGCCTCGGCCGGCGCGCAGGCCGTTATCAGCAGGGTGATCGCGGAAAGCGCGGCTAGGCAGGCGCTCGGGATGGATACAGCTCGGAACATTGTGCAACTCCTGGGTGTTCTCTCGACTGGGCTTGTCGGCATTGGCGGCCCGATCCCTGTCGTCATTGCAGTCTAGCCCGCTTTTCTCATCGCGTGGCGGGCAAAGTGCATGAGAGGCGCGTCAGTACGGTGAGCACGGCAAGCAAGCGCAACGACGTAATGGCGGGCCTATCGTGTGCTTGGCCCGTCAGGCGATGAGAAATGCGGGCTAGCGCTGGGACGTTCGCAAATCCACCGCCGGCAAGCGGTTGGGCAATTTCGATGACGGCCTATTGACGGTTTGGGCGCCGCGTCGGTCGGCAAACCAATTACAATGGGCACGCCGGTGTTTGTTCAAGAAAATAGGGTGATCAGGCGTTCTACACGGGGGCAGCCCACCCCTCGTGGGGGCGGTCCGCGTGCTCAACTTTGGACCCTTGCCCGCGTGGTAGTGTCAGCGTGCTTGGCGGCCTTTGGGTCGGGGGCGTTTGCGCAGACGGCGGCGCCTTCGGCGGGCGATGTCGAATTTTTCGAGCGTGAGATTCGGCCGGTGTTGGCGGAGCAATGCTATTCGTGCCACAGTTCCCAAATTGAAACGCCTTTCGCGGGACTGCGGGTGGATAGTCGCGAAGCGTTGCTGAAAGGCGGGGATTCGGGAGCCGCCATCGAGCCGGGCAATCCCGGGAACAGCCGTCTGGTCAAGCTGCTGCGGGGGGAGCCGGTATTGATGCCTCCCACGGGAAGGCTGCCCGATGACCGCATCGCCGCGCTGAGCAAGTGGATCAAGATGGGTGCCCCTTGGCCCGCGGACGGACCCGCGCCGGAAGCTCAAGCCGGGGGCTTTGATCTCGAAGCCCGCAAGAGTGCGCACTGGGCTTGGCAACCGGTCAAACCGGTCGTTCCGCCAACTGTCAGCGACCCGGCTTGGCAAGCCAATCCGGTTGATCGGTTTCTTCTCGCAAAGCTTCAAGAAAAGGGGCTGTCACCGGCTTCCCCGGCTGATCGGTACCCGCTGATTCGGCGGTTGAGTTTCGATTTAACCGGGTTGCCGCCGACGCCGGCGCGGATCCGCGCTTTCGTTCAGGACAAGTCGCCCGATGCCTATCCGAAGTTGGTGCGACGACTGCTCGACTCGCCGCGCTTTGGTGAACGCTGGGCGCGCCACTGGATGGACTTGGTGCGCTACGCGGAATCGCACGGCAGCGAGGGGGATCCGGAGATCCCAGTGGCTTGGCGCTATCGAAACTACCTGATTCGCGCGCTGAACAACGACGTCCCCTACGACCAACTGGTTCGCGAGCACGTGGCGGGAGACCTGATCGAGAAGCCGCGGCTCAATGCGGCCGACGGGATCAATGAGTCGGTCGTGGGCACGGCCCACTTCCGGATGGTCGAGCACGCCTATCAGCCGGTGGACCCTTGGGAGGATCGCGTCAAGATCGTCGACAACCAGATCGATGTGTTGTCGAAAGCATTCCAGGGCCTGACGGTCTCCTGCGCGCGTTGCCACGACCACAAGTTCGACGCGATCAGCCAGAAGGATTATTACGCCTTGTTCGGGGTGCTTTATGGGGCGCGGCCGACGCAGCGAGCAATCGATGATCCCGCCACACTAAACCTGCACCGCGACAAGCTGATCGAGCTGAAGGCCGACATTCGCGCGGGACTGGCCAAGGAATGGCTGTCGGCGGCGAAGAGTTTGGGGAAGCGGCTTTCGGAGGCGGATACCGCGCCGGTGCGCAGGGCGTTCGGGGAAGCGGCGTGCGAGCAGGACAGTCCGCTACAGGTGTGGAACGAACTTCGAGGCAAGAGCGGTGATGCCTTCATCGCGACTTGGCGGAATCTTCGTGATCGCGGACGCGAGACTACCCAAGCTCACGAGAAGTTCAACCAACAGAAGTTCCAAGTTTGGGATTTAGCCGGTGACAACTACGACCAATGGATCGGCCACGGCGTGGGATTGCCCGACAAACCCTCGGGCCCCGGGGAATTCCGAGTGCTTCAGGAGGGTGAGCGCGTCATCGAGGGCCTTTACCCGAGCGGAGTCTACACCCATCTGCTTTCGACGAAACATAACGGCGTGATGCAGTCGCCGCGCTTCAAGATCGATACGGACTACATCAGCGTGCGGGTCTTAGGCGGCGACATGAGCTACGCGCGCTTGATGGTCGAGAATTACTCCGTTCCGCTCAGCGGGATCTACTCGCAGCGTTACAGCCCCCGTAGCGACGAAATGAAATGGCGGCGCTGGAAGACCGATTTCTGGAAAGGCTTCACGGCTTACATCGAATTCGCCACGCACGAGGATTCCACGAATTTCTTTCCCCGATCCGCTCGATCTTCGCAAGAGGCCGAGGCCGAAACGCCCGAAACACGGGCGGTCGGCGATCGGCGCCGCGGCGGTCGCTTTTCACGACGGCGCAGACGAACCCAAGCCAACGATCAGCGCGGCGCTCTATTTGCTCGAGGGCGCGGCCCCCGACTCGGCCGAAGCGTTTCATGAACTGCTCGCTGGTCGTCTCAGCGAGGCGATCGAAGCTTGGCGGGACGGGCGGCTCCAAGAGCATGAGCACAAGAATGACGAGCAGACGGCATTCCTCGATTATTTCGTTCGCAAAGACCTGCTGCCTCGATCATTGGAGAGCCTCGAAAGTCTTCGCCCGCTCGTCGAGCAGTACCGTCGGCTGGAGGCCGAGATTCCGATTCCGCGGCGCGCGCCGGGGCTGCTGGAAGAAGGCGCGCCGGATCACCCGCTGCTAATTCGCGGCAGCCACAAGAATCCCGGCGACACCGTGCCGCGCCGTTATTTGTCGGCCGTCGGCGGCTCGCTCTATGAGAGTCCTCGGATGGTGCGGGCGCGATTGGCCGACGAGATCGCGAGCCCCGGGAATCCGCTGACGGCGCGGGTGATGGTGAACCGGATTTGGCATTACCTATTCGGCCGGGGGATTGTCGGGACGCCCGACAATTTCGGCGTGGTGGGCGAGCGGCCCACGCATCCGGAATTGCTTGACTTCGTTGCCGATCGATTTGTCAAAGACGGCTGGTCGATCAAGAAAACGATTGAGCGGTTGGTGACGACACGGGCGTATCGGATGAGCAGCAAGCCCTCCGATCGAGCGCGCGAAATCGACCCCTTGAACAAATGGCTCCAACATATGCCGGCGCGGCGGCTTAACGCGGAAGCGATTCGGGATTCGCTGCTGGCGGTTTCAGGCAGGTTGGATCAGACGATGTACGGGGCGCCGATCTCGAGCCGGAGTTCTTATTTCTTTAGTGACAATGATGCCGGCAAAGAGAAACCGTCTCCCTACGGAGACGACCGGCGCAGCGTCTACCAAGAGCTTCGACGCAATCTCCACAATCCCTTGCTGGAGGCGTTTGATCAGCCGAGCCCGGCGACCACTCGCGGGAAACGCGACGTGACCAATGTGCCGGCGCAGTCGTTGGCGCTGATGAACAGCCCGTTCGTGACGGGTTTGGCCGAGGAATGGGGCAGCCGACTGGCGAATGGCGAGTCCCACTCGGCGGGCATGCGGATCGAGTACATGTTCATGAAGGCGTTCGGCCGGCGGCCGCTACCAGAAGAGCGAGACCGCACCGAGGGATACGTAGCCGATTTGGCGAAAGAACACGGGGTTTCGGAAAGCGCGATTCTGGGGAGCGCCAAGGTTTGGCGAGCGGTGGCGCATTCGCTTTTCAACTTCAAGGAATTCATCTATATTCGTTAGGGACTTATGTACGATCCGAGTCATCGCTATCCACGACGTCCGGTCAGCCGGCGGGAAATGCTGCGCCGAAGCTCGACCGGGTTCGGCATGCTTGCCTTGGCGGGTTTGATGGCGGATAAGAACTACGCCGGGCCGTCAAAAGGCCGCCCGGAAGCGCCGCTTGTTGCGAAACCGCCGCACTTCGCGCCGCGGGTTAAGAACGTCATCTTTTGCTACATGTCCGGGGGGTTGTCGCAGGTCGATTCGTTCGACCCGAAACCGCGCCTCGCCAAGGAAGCCGGGCAGCCGATGCCGTTCAAGACCGAGCGGACGATGTTCAACCAGGACGGGAACATCTTCCCGAGTCCTTGGGAATTTGAGCGGCACGGTGAAAGCGGCATACCGATGAGCGAGATTTTTCCGCACATCGGTTCGGTGGCGGATGAGCTGTGCGTGATCCGCTCCATGACAGCGAAATTCATGGAGCACGCCCAAGGGAATTTCTATTTCCATTGCGGCACTCCGTTCACCGGGTTCCCGAGCATGGGCGCTTGGGTGACCTACGGGCTGGGCAGCGAGAACCAGAACCTGCCCGGCTTTGTCGTGCTCGGCGGGGGTGGCATTCCGCTGGGCGGCATCAACATGATGGGCAACGGCTTTCTGCCGTCGGTGCATCAAGCCTCGCTGATCTACCCCGGACGAGATGAGCCGCTGCGCAACGTGACGCCGAGCGAGCCGGACCATCTACAGCGCAAGCAGTTGTCTTTTGTCCGAGGGATGGACGAGTCATTCTTGACAGGCCTGGGCGAGCACGAGCCGGTGGAAGCGGCGATCAACAATTACGAGATCGCCTACCGGATGCAGAGCGCGGTGCCGGAGCTGGTGGACCTGAGCGGCGAAAGCGAAGCCACGAAGAAACTGTACGGCCTTGATTCTGAGATGACGCCTCGGTCGATCTATGCGCGGCAATGTTTGATGGCGCGGCGATTGGTCGAGCGGGGGGTGCGCTTCGTTGAGTTAACCATGGTCCCGACCAAAGGCCTTACCGACGGAATGTCGAATCCGTGGGACCAGCACGGTGGGCTGAAAGTCGGCCACGCGGCGAATGCCTTCACGGTGGACCAACCTGTCGCGGGGCTGATCAAAGGACCTCAAGGCGCGCGGGCTGCTGGATGAGACGCTGGTCGTCTTCTCGGGCGAGTTCGGGCGGACGCCTTTCGTGCAGGCGGCGGACGGCCGGGACCACAATCCGATGGGATTCAGCTTATGGCTGGCCGGCGGCGGGTTCAAGAAGGGCGTGGTCTACGGTCAAACCGACGAGTACGGTTACCGTGTCGTCGAGAACAAGCTTACAATTCACGATCTGCACGCCACGATTCTGCATCAACTCGGGCTCGATCACGAACGACTCAGCTATCGCTTCGGCGGTCGTGACTATAGTTTGACCGATGTGCATGGACACGTGATTCAAGATATCTTGGCTTGAGTCGTTAACGCCGTGGCGGATTCAGATAAGCCAACATCGAAGGGGATCTCGGTGCCGTTGGACTCGACTCCGATTATCGTCGGCGCCGGTCAATTCACCGAAAAGGACACCGCTCCCGAAGAGGCTCATCCTCCGATGGGCATCGCGGCTGAAGCCGCCAAGGCTGCTCTGGCCGATACGGGAATCGGGGCTCGGCTCGGTCCCCTCATCGACACCCTCGCGGTCGTGCGGATCTTCCACGACTCGACCCACCGGCCGCAAGTCCGCTATCCGTTTGGACGCGCTGAAAATCCGCCCTGGGCGGTGGCGCGGCGGATCGGTGCGACTCCGGCCCAAACCGTCTACAGCAACGTGGGCGGGGATACGCCGCAAAAGCTGGTCAATGAGATGTGCGAGCGCATCGTCTCGGGCGATGTCGATATCGCGCTGCTTACGGGTGGGGAGGCGATTCGGGCCGGCAAAGTCGCGTTCCGCCAAGGGATCGAGCTTGACTGGAATGAATCGGACGGCCGGGCCTTCGAGGACCGCGGCATCGGCAGGCCGCTGGTGACACGGCACGAGCTTGACCATGGGATCGGGATTCCGATGCACACCTATCCTCTGTTTGAGAACGCCTTGCGAGGCCGTGCCGGGCATACCGTCGAAGAGCACAGGCGGGCCCTGGGGCGACTGTTTGAGCCCTTTACGGAAGTCGCTGCGGCCAACCCCTACGCCTTTTACGGCACGCGGCGGACGGCGGAGGAGCTGGCGACGGTAACGGATAAGAACCGGTTGATTTCGCTGAGCTATCCGAAATGGATGAACGCGATGGACGGCGTCAACCAGGGGGCGGCGTTGGTTCTCACATCGGTGGGCAAGGCGAAGGAGCTGGGAATCGACCCGGCCAAGTGGGTCTTCGTGCACGGCTGCGCGGAAGCCCACGAGAAAATTCTGGTGAGTGACCGCGTCAACTACTATTCCTCGCCGGCGATCCGGGTCAACACGGGTAGAGCTTTCGATATGGCCGGCATCTCGATCGACGATCTCGATTTCATCGATCTCTACAGCTGCTTCCCCTCGGCGGTCGAGGTGGCGTGCGACGCGTTGGGGCTTGCTTATGACGACCGTCGCGGATTGACGGTGACCGGCGGGCTTCCTTTCTTTGGCGGACCGGGGAATAACTATTCAATGAACGCGATTGCTTCGATGAGCGAGCGACTGCGCGGAAAGCGGGGCGCCTACGGGTTGGTCACGGCAAACGGCGGGTATCTTTCCAAACACGCGACGGGTATTTACTCGACGACACCGACGGCGGGGGCGTGGCGGCGTGAAGCCCCGGCGTCGTACCAGGCGGAGATCGACGAGCGGGCGAGTCCGGTGTTTGAGGAACGGCCGCATGGAGCGGCGTCGGTTGAAACTTATGCTGTCTGCTTCGGTAGGAACGGGCCGGAGCGAGCGATCGTCGTTGGTCGACTGGCCGGCAGCGACAAGCGCTTTGTGTCCAACACCCCGAGCGATGCGGCAAGCCTGAAAAATGTCGTCGAGCGGGAATTTCTCGGGCGGACGGGGTCGGTTTCGCACAAAGACGGCATCAACACGTTCGTGCCGAAGGCATGAGGTTTGCGGGGGTGCCCCCGGCCGGAATTCATCGATCCTCCGGCGGCGGCATTGCTAAAATTGAGACACAGGTTTTTCCCCGAACGGGTTTTGCATGAGCCTCCGACTTGGAATCGCCCTCTTTGTTTGCGTCCCTGGTTTTCTGCCTGGTGCGACGTTCGAAGAGAAGATTCAGCCGATCTTAGCGGCAAACTGCCTGCCCTGCCACGATCAACATAACCGCATGAGCGGCTTCTCGGTTCAAGATGTGGGAACCGTGACGGCCGGCGGGGCGCGACACGGCAGGGCGGTTGTGGCGGGCCGTCCCGGTGACAGTGCTCTCGTCAAGATGCTGCGGGGCCACCTCGAACCCCAAATGCCGTTTGGCAAGCCCAGGTTGGCCGAGGCTGACTTGGCCGCCGTGGAAGAGTGGATCCGAGGCTTGGAACCGGAGACCGCCGCGGCGGCGGACAAGCCCCATTGGGCTTTCGTGCAGCCGCGTCGGGACGATCCGCCCGGGGTCAACGACGGCAAGTGGACCCGCAACGGCATCGACCACTTCATCCTGAGCCGGATCGAGGAAACCGGCTTGACGCCGGCCTCGGAGGCCCCCCGCGAGACCCTGATTCGGCGGTTGTATTTCGATCTGATAGGGCTGCCGCCGCTCTGGGAAGACGTCCAAGCCTTCGTCAACGACACTTCCCCCGACGCCTACGAGAAACGGGTCGACCGTCTGCTCGCCGATCCCCGCTACGGAGAGCGATGGGCGCGGCACTGGCTTGACCTGGCTCGCTACGCCGACTCCGCCGGCTACGAAGGGGACCCGGAGTACTACCACGCCTGGCGCTACCGCGATTATGTCGTGGACGCCTTTAACAACGACAAGCCCTACGACCGGTTCGTCAAGGAGCAGATTGCCGGCGACGAGTTTGTCCGATCGCTGTCGGCGGAACCGCTTCCCGCGCCCGAGCCGGAGCACACCGTAGCCCTGACTTTCCTTCGGCTTGCGCCCATCACCGAGCCCCGTGGCGAGCGAAGCCGCCACGAGATGCTCACCGAGATGACCGCGACTGTCAGCTCGGTATTTCTCGGGCTGACGGCGGGCTGCGCTCAGTGCCATGATCACAAATACGATCCGATCCCCATCGGGGACTTCTACCGTATGAAGGCCTTCTTCGCCACCGTCTACGTGGCGCCGGCGCGCTCCGACGACATCTTTCAAATTGGCGGACCGCAGTCGGCGGAATTCTACCGTCCCGGCGAGAAAGAGTGGGCAAAACGCGAGCGAGAGAAATACGCAAAGGAACTTGATGACGTCGAAACGGAGTTCAAGCAGTTCCAGGCGCCGTTGCTGGCAAGGCTCACGGCCGCGAAGAAGAACAAGCCCGCGGAAGGGGCCGAAAAGACCGACGGCGACAACAAAGAGCTGACCCTGGGCGATCTGACGAAAGCCATCAAATCGGAGGGAGAAGAGGGAAGAGACTCCGCTGAATCTCCGCTTTTCTCGACTGACGAGAGACAGCGCCATGCGCTGTTTCGGCGGCGCGTTCGAGTCCTCAAAGACCGTCTCTTGCGGGTAGAGCCGTCGGCGCTGTCATTGCGGACGATGGATCCTCCGCCGTACGGCCCGAGCATGCCGACGACCTATGTGTTGAACCGGGGTCAGTGGAATCAACCCACCGAGGCGGTCGAGCCGGGGTTTCTCAGCGCGGTCAGCGGGCATAGCCGGCCGGCCGAGTTGGTTCAGGTCGATCGCTACCAACGGCACCCGGGGCATGGCCGCCGCATGACCTTGGCCAACTGGATCGCGAGCCCGGAGAACCCCCTCACCGCCCGCGTGATGATGAACCGCCTTTGGCAATACCGTTTTGGGCGGGGCATCGTGGGGACATCAAGTGACTTCGGCAAGAACGGCGCGCCGCCGACCCATCCGCGGCTTCTCGATTGGTTGGCTGTGCGGTTCGTCGACGAGAAGTGGAGTCTGAAAGCGATGCACCGGCTGATGGTGACTTCGAGCACATACCGCCAAGCTTCGCGACGGCACGATGATCAGGCGGAAGAAACCGACCCGGAAAATCGGCTGCTATGGCGCTTCCCTCGTCAGCGCTTGGAAGGGGAGGCGATTCGGGACAGCGTGTTGGCGGTGAGCGGCCGCCTCAACCCGGCTCGCGGCGGTCCGCCGATATCCCCGCCCTTGCCGAGCGGGTTGGAGAATGAGCTGGACAGCCGCTACGAAAACAATTTCTGGGAACCGTCGAGTGCCGAGGAAGCTCGCAAGCGCAGCCTCTATGTTTTCCAACGACGTTCTCTGGCTTTGCCGATCCTACAGACCTTTGACGCGCCGGTGCCCGACGAGTCGTGCGACCGCCGCCGAACTTCGATCACGCCCTTGCAGGCGTTGTCCCTCTACGACGGTGAATTTGTGAACGAGGAAGCACGGCACTTTGCCGGCCGGGTCACCGAGCAGAGCGGCGGGGATGTGAAGAGCCGCATACGCGAGGCCTTTCAACTGGCGCTGAGCCGAGGGCCTTCGGCGGAGGAAACCAAACAAGTTGGAAAGTTTTTCGCGTCGTCGAAGTCGGCCGAAGAAGCGCTGATCGGGTTGTGCCGCGTGCTGCTCAACAGCAATGAGTTCGTCTATGTTGACTAACGCTTCCCGCCGCGGTTTCCTGTGCCACGCCTGGAACGGCATTGGCGGGCTGGCCCTCGCCGGGATGGCGGCCGAGGAGTTGCGGGCCCGGCCGAACTCTCTCAACCCCCTGGCCCCTCGCGAGCAGCACCTGCCCCGCAAGGCGAAGCACTGCATCTTTCTTTTTATGGGCGGCGGCGTGAGCCATATCGAGACATTCGACTACAAGCCCGCTCTCCATAAATATGCCGGTAAGGCACTGCCGCGCCCGGAAGGACTTTCCGGCGAGGTGGCAACGGCGCTCGATAAGCCTCACACCGCCATGCCGTCGCCCTGGGATTTCAAGCAACACGGCGAGTCGGGCCGCTATGTCTCCGCGCTGTTGCCGAACCTGGCCGGCCATGTGGATGAGATGGCGTTTATCCATGGGATTCGCCTCGAAAACAACAATCACGGGCCGGCGAGTTTGCACATGAATACAGGCTCGCAATTCCCGGGAAGCCCGTCGGTGGGTTCTTGGATTGGGTACGGCCTGGGGACGCCGAACCAAAACCTGCCGGGCTACGTTGTGATTCAGGATCCGCGCGGCGGCCCGGTCAACGGTTCGGCGGTTTGGGGCAACGGCTATTTACCGGCCGGCTACCAAGGGGTTCGCTTCCGGTCATCCGGCCCCCCGATTCTCGATCTGGAGCGCCCCGAGAACCTCTCCCGCGAGCGGCAACGTCGCGAGTTCGACCTGCTCAAGTGGCTCAACACCAAGCATGGCGAGGGGCAGCCGGATGCCTCCGAGTTAGAGGCGCGCATCAACGCCTATGAGTTGGCGTTTCGAATGCAGACGGCGGCGCCGGAGGTCGTCGACATCGCCGGGGAATCCGAGGCCGTTAAGAAGTTGTACGGCCTCGATGATCCCAACACCGCCGGATTCGGCCGCCAATGTTTGTTGGCAAGGCGACTGGTGGAGCAAGGAGTTCGCTACACGCTGTTGATTCACGGCCGCCGCATCTCGAACAACAGTTGGGACGATCACAGCGACAGCAAGGGCCGCATGCCGCAACACGCCGTGGAAGTCGACAAGCCGGTGTCGGCTCTGCTGACGGATCTGAAGAGCCGCGGTTTACTGGAAGAGACCCTCGTGGTGTGGGCTTCCGAGATGGGCCGCACGCCGTACATCCAACAAGGCAACAGCCTGGACCCCAAACCGGGCCGCGACCATAACCAGAATGCGCTGGTGATGTGGATGGCCGGCGGAGACGTCAAGGCCGGAGCGAGCGTCGGCGCGACGGACGAGTTCGGCATCGGCGGCATCAATCCCATTCCGCTGCACGATGTTCATGCCACCGTGCTCAATCTGATGGGGCTGGACGACAAGCGACTGACCTACCTGCACCAGGGGCGTTGCCGCAAACTCACCGATATCGGCGGGCACGTGCTGTCCGAGCTGATCGCCTGACGGCGGACTGATTGCGCACGCGTTGCTCTATTGCAGCACCGCGACCCGTCGGCTGGAAAAATTGTATTGAATAAGATAAGGATGCAAGTTATAATTGGTTCGAAATTGTTCCAGTCAGGCGATTGGATTCGTGGAGAACCCCATAATGGCAGCCCCTTCGCACTTGGCCCCAAGCCGTTCAGTCGGCGATTTAGCCCACTGTATTCACCCCACGGAAAACAGCCGCTTTTGGTTAGCAGTCGGGATCGTGACTCCGATAACCCTTCTGTTTTTGACGTTGACGTTGGGAATGGCGCTTCTTTTGGTGCCTCTTCTCTTGCTCGGCGCCTGGGTTTCTGTTAGGATTTTCCGCGCCCACTTGCTGGGTAGCAGCGCGGAAGTCTCGCCGGACAACTTCCCGGAAGTCCATGAGTTGCTTCAGCAAATCTGCCAGTCTGTAGGATACCCGAAAAAGGTGGAGGCTTACGTCTATCAAGACGGTGAAGTAAATGCGTTTTTGGTGAAGAGGTTTCGAACAAGGATTATCCTTTTGCCTCACGAGCTATTGGTCGACATGCTTGATAATTCGAAGCGTGCCGAGTTGGTCTGGGTTCTAGGGAGGGCGGTCGGGCATCTCAAGGCCAAGCATCTACGTTTGCAATGGTTACAGATGCTTGTAGACGCCTACGAAAAACTTTTCTTCCTCAATCTGTTCCTTTACCCGTGGGAGAGGGCCACGCAGTATTCGGGCGACCGAATCGGGTTGCACGTGTGCTCAGACCTGGATGCCGCCGTACGGGCGATGAGTAAACTCATGCTAGGGAACAAGTTGGCGGATAGGGCTTCGCTCGTCGGGCTATTGAAACAACGTCTCAGATTGGCATCTTCCTTCTTCGCCTGGGTAGCGGAATGTAGTTCGGCACATCCCCATCTGACAAAGCGAGTCGAATCGCTGATTTCTTGGTGCAGATACAACGATCCACCGACCTACGAGTCCTTCCTGAATAGTCAGGTGGACACCGCCTCGTTGGAACACTTCTTGTCGCCACAGTTGGTGGAGCGCGGTGTTCCCGCTATGAAATTGCCGGCGGGATCTACGACGACGCAGTCTTCTGATTGACGGCAAGACTTCGGATCCGGCCGCACGACCGAGGCATCGCCTCTGCTACCACTTCCATGTCTTCTTGAGTTCGTTGTTCACCGTGGCGCCGTCGGGCCATCGGCCCTCGGAAAGATCGATGACGCAGCGGGCGGCTTCGATGCCCATGTCCTCCATCGAGAGAATATCGGTGCCGGCGGTGTGCGAGCTGACGACGACGTTGTCGAGCTCGAACAAGGGGTTGTCGGGGTCGGTCGGTTCCTTCTCGAACACGTCCAGGCCGGCGGCGCCGAGTTGACCCGACATCAGGGCCGCGACTAAGTCTTTTTCGACTACCAAGCCGCCGCGCGAGGTGTTGATGAGTACGCCGTCGGGCTTCATTTTCGCGAGGCGGTCGGCGTTGATGATGCCTCGTGTCTCGTCCGAGAGCGGACAGTGGAGGCTGACGTAGTCGGAGCGGCCAAGCAGTGCGTCGAGCTCCATCAACTCGATGCCGTGCTTCTCGACGAAGGCCCGGTCCGGATACGTTTCCGCGGCGATCACCTTCATGCCCATGCCCAGCGCGCGGACCGCCGCGGCGCGTCCGATGCGTCCCAACCCGACAATGCCGAACGTCTTGCCGCGGATGGGTTGGTGGAGTTCGACCGGCCATTCGCCGGCTCGCGTCGCTCTGTCATCTTGCGGGATCGACTTGGCGACCGCGAAGAGCAAGGCCATGGCGTGTTCGGCGACCGCTTCGCGGTTCGCCGTCGGTGTAACCGTCACGGCGATTTCTCGCTCGGTTGCGGCCGGAATGTCGACGCTGTCAAGCCCGACGCCGATTCGTGCAATCACGCGCAACTCGGGCAAGGCGGCCAGCACGGCGGCTGTGTAACGCTCTCCCCAGGCCAACACGGCGGCCACCTCGCGCAATTGTTCGATCGTCGTCTGATCGCCGGCATGGCCGCGCGGGAAGTCGAGGCCCTTCGTGTAGCGAATATCGAAGCCGGCTTCCTTGAGTAGGCGAACATGAGGGCCTTGGGTATCGAGTCTTCCGTCGGAGCTAATGAGTACGGTCGGCATATTGGATACTTCTTTCTCGATCGCTTCTCTGTTTTCCGCAAGGGCCGGAGGAAGACGATAGCGGCCTACGCCTCGCCCGCTACCAAAACACCGCGAAGCTAAGCAGCATCCCCACCAGCACAACCGCGACGCCGAGACCGATCGGCCAGGCGTCACTATAGCTCGGTGTATTGGCGGGTTTGATGTGGCCGACTTGTAATTGGCTCGAGCGCAGCCATTCCGTCTTCTCTTCGTGGAGAATTTGGCCGGGTGACTCCCAACCCAGTACAAGCGACATCAAAACCATCGGTCCCGCCGTCAACAGCACCGCGAAAATATAGCCCGCATAGTCACCCGCCGCCCATTCGGGCAAGATCGCCACGCCGAAGTTTTCCGCGATCGGCCGGGCCGTTAACCGCAGCACGCCGTATGCAACACCCACACCCAATCCCACGGCGCCGCCACGCCGATGGACGCGCGTGAAAACGCCCATCAAGTAGATCGTCAACAACGGCACCACGAAAGCTCCCACCAAATCGATGAAGAACAGCAACATCCCCCTCTCGCCGAGCAGGAAGGGGATGTAACCAAACGAGCCGAAAATAATCACCGGCGTCAGCGCGCGGCCAACGCCCAGGTAATGCCGATCGTCTCGATCGCGCACCAGAAATCGGGCGTACACATCGCGCACCAACAGCGACGACAACGCGGACCCGATCGAGTCAAAGGTCGAAAAAATTGACGCCACCACGCCCGCGACGACCAGGCCTTTCAGTCCCCAGGGCGTCAGGTCGCGCACCAGCAACGGGTAAATCGAGTCGCGCGCCTGCAGCGCGATTTCGAGCGGCATCGCGCTCGTCTCCGGATAGAGGCCCCGCCCGATCACGCCCATCATCAGGTTGGTGAAAGTCGTCCCGATCATCAGCACGCCCGCAACGACGACCGACATCTTGAGGTCCCATTCGCTTCGTGACCCGAACATCCTCATCGACTGCGTATGATTCACGATCGAGTACGACAGCCCAAGGATGAGGAACGCGATACAGACCAGCCACGCGGGGGTTCGTTTGACGATCTGTTGGCGGCTCTCGTCATACTCGCCCCCGAGCAGCAGCAGGTTCTCGATTTCAGCCGCTGACTTGCCCTCGGTGGATTCTCTCTCGACCGTATCGGTACCCACGTGCAGCATCTGACGCTCGAGGCCCGGTTCGTGCGAGGCCAGCTTGTCTTCCAGGCCGGCCCATCCCCCAGCCGCGTTCCAAACGATGAAAAACAACGTCAACGATGCAATCACCATGACGATGGTTTGCAGGGCGTCGGTAATCGCCACCGACTTGAGGCCGCCCATCGCGGTATAAACAGCGGCCACGGCGGCCATCGCCCCGACGGCCCACCAGGCGACGGTTCCCCAACCACACACGATCGCCAGCACTAGATACACCGTGGTGGCGATGATGCCGAGAACCATCGTGCGGTATTGCACCTGCACGAATACGCTCAGCACCCGCGCGGCCGGTCCGAAGCGGGCTTCCAAGTACTCAGCGTTCGTATACATTCCGGCCCGGTACATGGGCAGGAAGATGTAGTGCGCCGCCAGCACCCAACCGGCCGTCACTCCAACCCAATTCGTCACGAAATACGTCAGGCCCAGGACATACGTTCCGCCGGCGTCCGCCACCAGGTCGCTCGAATCGATCGCCGTCGCGTACAGCGACAGACCGACCATCCACCAGGGAAGACCGCGGCCCGCCAGAAACCAATCGGAGCTTGATTTCGTGTCCTTGCTTCGGATGAGCCCGTACACAATGATCGGAGCATTGAAGGCAATGACGATGATCCAATCGAAAAGACTCATGCGTTTGGCTTTCGAGTGCGGGTTAGGAAGTCGCCGGCCGAATTCTACTCGACCGCCTGACCCTCCGGCAGCTTCAGCTTGTACCCGACGCCCGGCTGATCGCCGAGAGTGACCATGCCGTCGACCGGGGAAGGCGCGCCGTCGAAGAACTCCGTTTCGGGTTGACCATCCCGCATCCAGACCGGGACCGGGAAATGCTCGACCATTTGGCAGGTGGGTTCGGCGAATGCAAATTGCAGGGTCGGCAGGCCGTAGGCATGGGTGCAAACCGGCAACCCCGCGGCGACAGCCAAGGCGCAGACCCGTTTCGCCTCGCTGAATCCGCCGACTCGGCCCATGTCGAATTGGACGATATTAACGGCTTTGTTGCGGATCAGCAAATCAAATCCGTAACGCGTAAACTCGTGCTCGCCGGCGGCGATGGGGACGGGAGAACTCTTGGTCAACTCCTTGTACGCTTCCAAGTCGTCGGGCAATAGCGGCTCCTCGATCCATTTCATATCGAAAGGCGCCAGCTTGTGGGTGATGCGTTTGGCGTAGTCAAGGGTCCAGCCCATATAGGCGTCGCCCATCAACTCGATCGAATCGCCCACCGTGTCGCGAAGCATCTTCACCAATTCCACATTGCGGTTCATGCCCTCCAACCCGTCGGTCGGACCCCACCGGAACCGCATCTTCATGGCGCGATAGCCCCGTGCGACGTAGTCGTCGGCGGCTTCGGCGCAAAAGTCCTCGGCGTTCTCGTAGTGCAGATGGCTGGCGTAGGCCGGGATGGTGTCGCGAACCCGGCCGCCCAACAGTTGATAAACGGGCTGCCCGCACGCCTTGCCGGCCAGATCCCAAAGCGCGATGTCGAGGGCGCTGATGCCGTAGAGCGCGGCGCCTTTGCGGCCGTAGGGAATCGAGGCGCGAAACATTTGATCCCATAAGAGCGTTCTGTCGCGCGGATTGGCGCCGACGAGGAAACGCGAAAGGTGATGCTTGACCAACTGACTGGTCGCGCTGCAATAGTCCTCGCACCAGCCGATATCCGAAAGGCCTTCGTCGGTTTCGACTTCCACGACGCACGTGCCCTCGGGGGCGCGCCATGTTGAGATCGGATGCTTGTATTGCGGCTAGGCGGCCATCGCCGTGACCAGATGAAGCTCGTCTTCGCGGTCACAGAAATCTCCCCAGGCGGAAGAGGCATGGTGGGTGACCTTGACGTTGGTGATTCGCATGCGGTTCGGAGAGGCTCTCGACAAATCGGAGACAGTCTACTTCGCGCCGTAATGCGGTTAGATTCCGCGGAACCGACTCGACCGGCGCTCGCGACCGTCCCCAAATTTTCGCGGCCCCTTATCCTCTCTCAGTTGGACAGTGCCGTGGGGCACCAAGAGACAGCCCGCCAATACGAAGTCAAGAGAGCAGTCTACAATGAAGGCGGCCGCGGCGAAGTCGAGACATGCAGAAGAATTCCGTAAGGGTCGGCGTGGTGGTTGTGGTCGCTTTCGCCTTGCTGCTGGGCTACATCGGCCTGCGAATGCTCGACAGCGAGCGAGACCAAACTTGCGCGGCATGCGGCCGGCCGGTGTACTCTCACGCGAAGGTCGTGGGTCTGGTGGATGAGGAATCGCGAACTTTTTGCTGCCCGGCTTGTTTACTGATGGACCGCCGTCAGACCGGACAGAAAATCGACGTTGTCGGGTTGACGGATTATTCCACTCACACCGCCATCGAGCCCGACGAAGCGTTCTTGGTTGTAGGCAGCAAGGTGAATCACTGCTTGCGCCACGAACCCGTGCTCGATCAGCCAAGAGCGGCCGGCCGACTTGACTTCGATCGTTGTTCTCCGAGTGTGTTGGCTTTTTCGAGTGAAGCCGAGGCGCGGGGTTTCATGGCGAAGAGCGGTGGGAGACTGAGCACCTTCGAGGAATTAGCGGCTTTGATGGATTGAAGCCCGCCTGGGGACGGATTCCAGCCCAGGGCGCAACTCAGGCGTTTCGCTCGTGGTCTTCAAGCGGTAAAGTCGCAGCTTCAGCTCGCGAAGAAATTCCTCGTCCAGCTTCTGCTTGAGGTCGAAGCGGAAAATGCGGGCGCGGCCGCTCCGACGCCGTTCTCCCTCGTAAACGTGCAGCTCCATGTGATAGGGATCGGCCGACCAGACCGATTCGACATCTCGCGCAAGCATCCACTCACGTGATTCCCGCCCATGCTCGGCGTCGCCGGCTTGGTAAAAGATTCGGCTTTCCGTGAAAAGAAGCTTCCCCTGGCAGCCACCGAATGGGTGTCGGTGCTTGACGGGGATTTCGTAGTCCGGACGCTCCGGCGCAACGAAGGCCCGGTTAGCAGCGGGCTTTCCGATCTTCGCGCTGATGTGGTTGAACCGCTCCACGGTCAGCTCGCCCGCGGTCATTACAAAGTGGAAGCGCTTGTCGCGCCCTAAGCGGAACCGAGCGTTCTCGTAGCTGTGCAGGATGATCTCGGTCGGGCCGACGCGGTCGAGAAATCGGATATCGCGGTAAGCCCAGCGGCGGCTGTATTTTTCGTCCGCGGCGTCGAAGCGGATTGCGTCGTCGGCGATACTCAACATACCTTTTCCGTCGGGCCGAAACCGCTGCTTATGGATCACGTCAAACGCGGTCTCGGCGGGCCCGACGGGGCTCACGAGCAAGGCAAGAAAAAGTACTCCGAGATAGTATGGAATCCGCGCCATCATGACGCCTCCTCGATGTTGTGAAATCCGGTGAATGCCGCGCCCTTGGGCAATTTCCGACAGCGCAACAGGTAATAGACGACGGGGAGAATGACCAGAACGGTGAATCCCGACGTCACGATGCCGCCGACCACCGGTGTGGCGATGCGCTTCATCACATCCGCCCCGGTCCCCGTGCTCCACATGATCGGCATCAGCCCGATCAAGTCCGTCGCGACGGTCATCAAGATGGGTCTCACTCTGCGGACCGAGCCGTCGTAGATCGCTTGGATGAGGCTGTTGCGGTCGGTGATGAGCCCGTTCGCGTGATGTTCGTTATAGGCCTGATCGAGATAGAGCAGCAGGACAATGGCTGTTTCGGCATAGAGCCCGGCGAGCGCGATGATGCCGACCCAGACCGCGACGCTGAGGTTGTAGTCGAGCGCGTAGAGCAGCCATACGGCGCCGATCAAGGCGAACGGCACCCCGCCGATCACCGCCAGCGATTGGCTCATCGACTTGGTGCTGATGTAAAGGATGACGAAGATCAGCAGCAAGGTCACGGGAATGACGTACATCAGGCGTTGCTGCGCGCGCTGCATGTATTCGTACTGGCCGCTCCATGAGATCGTGTATCCCGAAGGAACTTCGATGGCCTTCTCCACAGCCTCGTGGGCGCGCTCGACGTAGGTGCCGACATCGATGTTGCGAATGTCGACGTACACCCAGGCGTTCGGCTTGGCGTTCTCGCTCTTGATGCTCGGCGGGCCGACCACGTACCGGAGGTCGGCGAGGCGGCCGAGCGGAATTTGATGACCGCTCGGGGTCGGCACCAGGACGGCGCGCAGCCCGGGCAAGTCGTCGCGCAGCTCGCGCGCGTACCGCAGGTTCACGGGATAGCGCTCCAATCCTTCGACGGTGGTGGTAATATTCATGCCGCCGATGGCGGATTGGATGACGTCCTGCACGTGGGCCACGGTCAAGCCGTAGCGGGCGATGGCGGTTCGGTCGATCTCGAGGTCGAGGTAGTTGCCGCCCATGACGCGTTCGGCGTAGACGCTGAGCGTCCCGGGCACATCGCGGACGACCCGCTCGACTTGTTGGCCGATGCGTTGGAGTTCGTTGAGGTCCGGTCCGGCGATCTTGATGCCGACGGGGGTCTTGATGCCGGTGGAAAGCATGTCGATGCGGGTTTTGATCGGCATCGTCCAGGCATTGGTCAGACCGGGGACTTGGATGGCGGCATTCATTTCGTCGGTGAGTTTTTCGGGAGTCATACCCTCGCGCCATTCGCTTTCGGGCTTGAGCGTGATCGTGGTTTCCACCATCGAAAGCGGGGCGGGGTCGGTCGCCGTCTCGGCGCGGCCGATCTTGCCGAATACGGTTTCGACCTCGGGAAACGTCTTGATGATCTTGTCGGTCTGTTGTAGGATCTCGCGGGCTTTGGTGGCGGAGATGCCGGGCAGAGTGATCGGCATGTAAAGCAGGTCGCCCTCCCAAAGCGGCGGCATGAACTCCGAACCCAGACGAGCGTAGGGAATCACGCTCACCGCCAGCAGAAGAACCATCAGCGCGAGAACCGGCCAACGGAGTCGAAAGACGATTTCCAGCAAGGGGCGATAGACGGCAATGAGCAAACGGGCGATCGGGTTGCGCTTTTCGGGCCGGATGCGTCCCCGTACCCAGTACCCGACAAGCACGGGGACCAGCGTAACGGACAGCAAAGCCGCGGCCGCCATCGCGTACGTCTTGGTGAAAGCCAGCGGCTTGAACAGGCGCCCTTCCTGCGCTTCGAGCGTGAAGACGGGCAGGAAAGAAACCGTGATGACGAGCAGTGAAAAGAACAGCGACGGACCGACTTCCTTCGACGAGTCGAGAACGATCTTCCAATGGGGTTTCTTGCCGCGGTCTCGCTCTAAGTGCCTATGAGCGTTTTCGACCAGCACGATTCCGGCGTCGACCATGGTCCCGATGGCCACCGCGATGCCGCCCAGCGACATGATGTTGACATTGAGTCCCTGCCAATGGATGACGATGAAAGCCATCAGAATACCGATGGGCAGGGTTATGATGGCGACCATCGCGCTGCGGAAGTGGAAGAGGAAGAGGATGCAGACCAAGGCGACGATGAGAAACTGCCGACCGAGCGCGGTCGTGAGACTGTCCACGGAGCGGTCGATCAAAGCGGTGCGGTCGTAGGCGACGAGGATTTCGACGCCCTCGGGAAGGCCGGGTTTGATTTCTTCCAGTCGTGCTTTCACATTCTCGATGACCTGACGAGTGTCGGCGCCGTAACGCACGACGACAATGCCGCCCACCGTTTCTCCCTCGCCGTTCCATTCGGCGATGCCGCGGCGGATCTCGGGTCCGAGGCCGACGCGGGCAACGTCGCTGAGAAGGATTGGCGTTCCATGGCCGTCCACTCCCAGCGCGATGCGGCGGATGTCGTCGACGGATCGGATGTACCCGAGCCCGCGAATCATGAATTCCTTCTCGGCGATCTCGAGAAGACGGCCCCCGACATCGACATTGCTCATCTTCACGGCGTCGCGGATCTTTGAGATCGGCAGGTTGTAGGCGCGCAGCTTGTTGGGGTCGAGCGTGATCTGATATTGGCGAACAAAGCCGCCGATGCTTGCCACCTCGGAGACTCCTGGAACGCCGGTCAACTCGTATTTCAAGAACCAGTCTTGGATCGAACGCAGCTCACTCAGATCATGACGGTCGGACTTGAGGGCATACATAAACGCCCAGCCGACTCCGGTGGCATCGGGTCCCAGAGTGGGCGTGACGCCGTCGGGGAGCCTGGCTGAAATGGAGTTGAGGTATTCGAGGACACGGCTGCGTGCCCAATACATGTCGGTGCCGTCTTCGAAAATGATGTAGACGAATGAAAACCCGAAAAACGAATACCCGCGCACGACCTTCGCAAACGGAACGGCCAGCATCTGCGTCGTCAACGGATAGGTGACTTGGTCTTCGACGATGCGCGGCGCCTGACCGGGGAATTCGGTGTAGACGATGACTTGCACATCGGAAAGATCCGGTATGGCATCGAGCGGAATGTTGGCGATCGAATAAACCCCGCACGCGGCCAGGACGAGGGCGCCCAGGACCACCAGGAAGCGGTTTTCGATCGACCATTCGATGATCTTGGTCAACATGGCATTTTTTCGTTGTGTCTGGTTGTGACGACTTTAGGGTTGCGAACTCCCGGGATCCGATGATTCGTCGGGGGCGGACCGATCGCCGAGCAATTGGTTGATGGCCGCCTTGAGATTGCTCTCGGAGTCGATCAAGAATTGCGACGAGGTGACGACTTTCTCGCCCGCTTCCAGACCTTTGCGAATCTCCTGGTAGCCGCCGCCCTCGGGGCCAAGCGTGACTTCGCGCGGCTCAAAAATCCCCTTGGCTCTCTCGACAATCACCACGGCTCTTTCTCCGCTGTGGAGAACCGCTTCGCTCGGGACCTTAACGGCATCGCGTAAGGGCGGGGGCCGAATCAAAACATCGGCGAACATGTTGGGACGCAGCTTCATGTCGCTGTTGTCGATTTCCACGTAGGCCCCCAGAGTTCTGGTGCGAATGTCGAGAGCACCGTCGAAAAGAACCACCCGGCCCCTCCAAGTTCGGCCCGGGAAGGCGTCGACCTCGACGCGGACCCGTGTTCCTTTCCGCACGTGTCGCATGTCGTCTTCATACAGCTCGATCTTGGCCCACAGCTTGGCGTGGTTGCCCAGGGTGAGCACGGCCATCCCCGGGGTCAAGCGCATGCCCTCTAACGAGCCGGCCATCTTGGCGACGATCAGACCGGAGGCGGGAGAGTACACCTTCACGGTTCGGGTCACTTGTCGGGAATCATCGAGTTCCTTGATCTGTTCCTCGGTGACGTCCCAATACCGCAGCCGCTCGCGGGAGGCCTCGAGCAGCGAACGCGCCCGTTTGACGGCTTCGGGATAGGCCGATCCCGTGAGACGGTCCACGTAATCGAACGCCGCCACGTACTCGCGCTGGGTGGTGACGAGTTCGGGGCTGTACACCTCGAACAGCACATCGCCGCGCTTCACGGATTCGCCGACGTTGTTGAAGTAGGCTTTCTCGATCCACCCGGCGAACTTCGTATTGACAGACACGAGCGTCTCGTCGTTGTGAGTAAGGGTCCCGATGGTGCGGATTTCAATCGGGATATTGCCGCGCTCGGCGAGAGCGGTGCGCACGGCGAAATTCTGCAAGAAGTTGGGGTCGACCCGAACACCGCCTTCCACCGCCGGCTCGTCCTCATAGACGGGAACGAGATCCATGCCCATGGGGGATTTGCCCGGCTTGTCGGAGATGTAGCTGGGGTTCATCGGGGCTCGCCAGTGGAGAATCTTGCGCTCACCGGCGGGCGTTGTACCGGCCGCGGCGCCCGAGATCGAAGTGTCCTTCACCGGTGTCAGGCGCATGCCGCAAACCGGGCACGGTCCGGGTTCTTCGCGAAGGATGTGGGGATGCATCGCGCAGGTCCAAAGCCGAGCGGGGGCGTCGGCGTGCGACGAGTCGACATGTTGGGCCTTGTCACGGCCGATTAGTTGATCGGCCCAGTGCCGGCCGGCCGGGTGCCACAGCAGCAGCGCGGGGCCGGCCGTACCGAGCAGAAAGGCGCACAGGCCGACGAGCATGAGTTTCGATTGGTTAGTCATTGTTTGATCTCCAAAGAGGGTTGGATCTCCAGAGAGCGTCGGACCTCCGGGGAGGGTTTGTCGTTGGGTGGGTGCGGCGGGAAAGCGGCTCCGGTGGCACGCTCGATATCGGCCAAGGTCTTCATGTAATCGGCGCGGAGTTGCGCCAACCCCAGCCGCACCTCGAGCAGCACGCGTTCACTGTCGAGCAACTCGAGCACGGCCAACGAACCGGTGGAGTAGGCCGCTTCGCCGGCGAGCAGGGCCTGCTCGGCCTGCGGCACCAGAGCGTCTTTAAACAACGAAATCTGACGCCGAATAGTTTCCAGTCGAAAGGCCCCCGAGCGGATCGAAACCTCAGCCCGATTGACCTCGTTGCGGTAGGCGGCCTTCGAGGCAACCAGGCGCTCGCCGGCTTCCAGAACTCCGGCGTCATATTTGCGCCGAAAGATCGGCAGATTGAAGCCGACGGTGACGTTATAGATGTTCTTGCCGTTGCCCGGCGGAGGCATCATGCGACCCGCGACGTCCCGTCGGCCGAGGACATTGGTTAGGCCCATGCCGACGGTGAAATCGGGCCGGTATTGTTTTCGCGCCAGGTGGATTCTTTTCTCGTCGCTCTCGATCCGCAAGAAGGCCGCCTCGATTTCCGGGCGCTCGCGGCGCGCCAGGGCGTAGAGTTGGCTGGTGTCGAGAGGGTTGGCGGGAACGGCGGGCAGGGTTACCTTGGCGAGCGGCGTGTCCACGGCTTGGTCCATCAGTTTGTTCAAAACCGCTTCGGCGTCGACCCGGTGACGGCGGAAGATCTCGAGTTGGTTGAGGCCGCGGGTGATCTCGGCTTGCAGTTTCAAGGCAGCTTGCTGCAGTCCGACCCCCTGGGCATAGCGGGCCTCCGCGAGCGTTTCGTAGTGCCGCAGCAGCTCGAGGTCCTCACCCGTGACGGCGGCGGCCGTATCGATGAAGGCGAGATCGTAGTAGGCCGACTTGATTTGCCGGACAACTTCTGCTTTGTCGGCCTCGTGAGTGGCCGCCACGACCGCGGCTTCCTTGGCGGCGACCTTTTCGCGGTCGCTCAGTTTCCCGAACCACGGAAAACGCTGTGAAATACTGAATATCGTTGTTTGCGGGCCCACTCGTGTCTCCGGCGCGCGGGCGAACTGCGTCAGCCCCACGACGGGATCCGGCAGCGCGCTGACTTGGGGCAGGCGCTGTAGGGCCGCGCGGTAACGGGCAAACGATTCACGAACCGCCGGATGGCGTTCGACGGCGCGGGCGATATAGACGCCCAGTTGCTCGTCTCCGTTGATGGAGTAGCTTGGCTCGGCGGAGTAGCTTTCGGCGGCCGCCGAAGTGACAGCCCACAGGACAAGGATGATTCGTATTCTCACGGCTTTTCCTCTCTCAGTGTCCGGCGCAAACCCCGGGGGACGACACGTCCTATTCCTCGGCCCAACAGGCCGCATAGCGCACGGCGCATTCGGACAAGTCATCGCGCAAGCCCGCAGGCTTGGAGAACGTCGTTGTTAACCTATAGAGAGCGGAAAGCTAGATCAGGAGTGCGCCGTTCTTGACGTAGAGGGGTGGGGAGGAATCGGTGATCGCCGGATCAATCGAGGGCCGCGTCCGGGCGCGGGCGAAGCGGTCTCGGTCGGATACAACGACTGATTCCGCGGCGCGCGCCGGCGCAAAGTCGGCGGTGGGTGAAATCAGAACATTGGATGTCCGCGCCTCGCAAAGCGTTTCGCAGCCCGGCGATTTCCGTTGTTCGTGGTCGCAATGATCGTCACAGCATTCATGGGACGAAGGAGCAGCCGCGGCGACCAGCACACGACACGGCGCGGACAAGAGAACAGCGGCGAGAGACAGAACGACCGGCAGGACCAGTGCGCGGTATCTGGAGGATCGTGCGGTTGGAATGCCGATTGTCATGGCTCGGGGGTGGTCCCCTCTACTATTAGTGTAAACCCTGCACCCGGCTACAGAGTCAAGTCCCTTCCAAGCGCGCGGGCCGCGGAACCGGTTTCGTGGCTCGTTTACCCCCGAATCACGTAAGTCGTCCGAATAGCTCAAGGCGTGAGCGTGTCCCACAATGCATTACGTCAAGCTTCGTGGAATCGCCAATAATCTTGAGCCGCGAAGCGGCGGCGGGAATATAGCCTAGTGTAGTGCGTCAATCAGACCGTAACTTATCGTGAACTACTTTGCCGCGTAGCGATTGGAGAGGGAGGCCGTACCACCCAAGGCGCCCGCTCTGATGCGGAAGACTTGAGCCGCGTTCACGCGGCTTGGTGTTCCCTAGACTAGACCAGTCGTTTACGGCTGGGGGGCCAAGCACCTTGAAGGTCGTCAGCCCGTTTCAACGGACTTACCCGTTTAGCCGCCGCGATCGATAAGTTGCGGTATTAGTGACCCACTACACTAGGGTGAAGCGAAGCGAAACCCTGGGTACGAGCCTCACCTCGGCGAGCCCTGAAAGGGCGGCAGGAAACACCCCTTCTCCCCATTTTCATGGCGGTCTTATGAATACCGCGCTTTCATAGGAACCGACTGTCCTTATTTACTGGTCTCACCAAACGACCGCACTGCACTTTGGCCTTCTCGACAAACGCTGTTAAGCTTCATCGTTTCAATGCGGACGGAGTTTACAATAGGCACAGCCTACATATCGAGCAGGGCCGCCATGAGGGTTCCCTTAGCGGTCGTGTTCTGCGCATCCTCGGCCAGGCTCACCTCCGAGATGGCAATCGGCACTTCGGCCGCCCGGATTTCCTTCTCCAGCTGCTGCAGGAAGCCCTTCGCCTGGGCGCTGCCGCCACTGACCGCCACTGGAACCGGCTTGTCGAACTTGGGCAGCTTGCGGCTATCCGAGAGCGCTGTCTCGAGCCCCGTCACCACGGCCCGGATCATGTCGTTGTAATAGACGGTGAGGGCCTGTTCGACGTTGTTACTGGAAAATCCGTTGAACTGGAACTGCTCTTCCTTGTGCAGCCGGATCGTCGTTGGCGTCTGCCCGGTTACCGATGAGGCACTGTAGTCGACGTAATCGCCGGCCTGCGGGGTGCTGAACGTTACCACCGGCAGTCCGAGATAGGCCAGACAGACGTTGCACATTCCGCCGCCGAAGCTGATGCCGATACCGGTAAAGCTTGACCTCTCCAGTTCGGCGTAGATGACGGCCAGACCTTCGTTCAGGCTCTTGACGCTGTAGTCGAGCTTTTCGAGAATTTGCGCAATCGTACGCTCGTGGTAGAGGATGTCGTTCCGGGTGTTCGGGTCGCCGCTGGGAATGCTGAAACAAATCTTCTCGCCTTTCTGGGCCTCGCCACACATTTGGGTCAAGGCCAGCTCAAGCATTTGCAAGCTCTTGGGTTCGTCCGGATTCAACAATCCGGTCCGAAACGGGCGGCGGGTCTCGCCGTTTAGAATGTTGGCGAATTCCTCGACCCGATTGCCGTAGGCGAGAATCGTGGATCCTTCCACACTGAAAAGGATCCCCTCGCGGCGCAGCATGTCTTCGGTCATCCTTGAGTAGGGAAGCGAGATGAAGGCATTCAACTGTCCCTCATATTGATAATCATTCTCGACGGGCGTTGCGAGCACGAGTCGACTGGTGCCGATGTCGAGCCCTTTCGCCTTTAAGGTGGTTGGTTTGTTTGACATACGATGTTCCTTCCTTTGCGGTGCCCTGCACCGGGTTTTGAATCGGTTCTCTCAGCCGGTCCCGCCGGCTCGCGTCGTCGCGCCTGTGGCCGAGGGGAAGGCCTGCTGCTCGGCCTGTTGTTGGGTCAGTTCCCGCAGCCGCTCTCCCCATTTCCTCAAGCGCGCAACCCGTGTTTTGCGAAGCCGCTCAAGGCTGACCTGACGCAGCTCGGCTTCGCGCTGAAAGCGTTTTTCGGCCAGTCGCACGCCGGCCCAAACGCGGCCGCCGACTTGGGCGACGAACTGACGATCGTAGCGGAAGCCCCACTCAGCGATGGCCGGCATAGCGAGCCGGTAGTTATCCGGCAGGCCAAACTCGGAGAAGGGGAACCGGCCCCGCCAGTCGGTGTGATATCCGACTAGGCCTTTGGCGGGGTTCAGCGAAACCATCTCGTGGGTGACGATGTTGCCTTCCACGATGCCGAAACTATGCCTCAGAAACGCGGTCAACAGCCGACCCCCCCCCAGTTGGGCTTGCGTCAAGGGCCGGTCGAACCTATCCGCCGAGGCGTCCAGACCGCGCTGCGTCTCGAATGCCACTCCGAGAAAGCCGTGGTTCAGATTCACATACAGCTCGCCGCCCTCGGCCCAAACCGAATGACCCGCGTGATCGGCGTATTGCTCTTCGGGAACGATCCGATAGACCTTGCCGAAACGATCAATCACGAAATTGTAGAGCCCTTTCCGCTGTATGTAGAGCAGTAGTTGCCGGCCTTGATATCGAATGTTGTGGTTGTGGACCTTGGCGAACGGAGCGAGATCACTTTCCGTGGTATGGAAAACCAGACCGACCGGACGATCCCGCCACTCCAGTGCCTCCGGTTCGACTTCGCCGTCGCGGGGCAAAACGGCGTAAACTCGCGGCCCCTTGTGGGTCCGATAGCGGTTGTCGACTCGCAGACCGTTGCTGTAAAGGTCCGCTCCGTCAGACGATTCGACGTGCCAAATCTCGGCCGGGGGCCTATGCGGTGCCGCAACCTCGGCGCGTTCCCTGTCGATGGGTGGGACTGCTTCCATCACCCTCTGCGGTTCTCCGCCGCCAAACCAGATAACGACGGCCGCCGTGCATACAAACATCCCGCTCAGCGCGGAGGTGAGTCGCCGCCGGCGGAAGCGCGCGCCAAGCCCCAAGACCCGATAGATCGCGGCGCCGATCGGCCGAAGTTGAAGGAGCCGGCCTTTTTGCTCGGTTAGGACTCTACAGGCATGAACGTATCGCAATCGCTCGACCGGATCCGAGATCTTGGCGCAGTAGTTCACAATCGTGCGGGCGGCGGCTTGATTCGGCCATCCAAGCGGTCCACGTCTTGCCATAGCCTGAGCGACCGTGGGTAATAGGATTACGCCGGGCCTCTAGTTATGCGTATCGGCGCGGGCGCGGTAGGGCTTTACGCCCCAGAGTTCATAACGGCGAGGACCGGCCGGCAGGGTCGGGAACCGGCACGCTGCCTTGTAGGGCAAACCAGGCAGGGCAAACCGAGGACAGTCGGTTTCGCCCCTGTGGGCGCTCCCATGATTGAACCCGCCCCGCCGCCCAACAAGGTCCGGACATCCTCCGGTCGGGTCGCGGCGGCGATCGACACGGAAACTGCCACGGTGGGCCATGTTGTAACCAACGTTCGTTGAGCCCGACGATGACCATCGAGTTTAACTACGTGGGAAATATGGGGACTCACTTGCTGATGCGGCACAACTTCGCCCAGGCTATCGGGCCGACCGCGGCCGAGATAGCTTCCGGCAATATCAGTCCGGTCGCCTTGCGGAAGCCGTACCCCAACTTCGGTGTGTTCATCAACAGCCTCTGGGGCGGCAATTCCAATTACAATTCCTTCAACACCAAGTTCGAGCGCCGCGCCGGCAGGATGATCTTCACCACGGTCTACACCTGGGCGAAAAGCATTGACAATAAGTCCGCGGCGGCCGGTATCGGTCAAGCAGAGACCGCCGGCTGGCAGGGCTTCTTGGACAACCACGACATCCGGCGCGACCGCGGGCAGTCGGCCTTCTCTGTCGACCACCGTTTGGTGAGCAGCTTCGTCTACCAGTTGCCCTTTGGGCGCGGCGGGCGCTACTTGGCGGACGCGTCCGGTGTGACCGAAGCAATAGTGGGCGGCTGGCAGGTGAATGGAATCGTGACCTTCCAAAACGGCTTCCCGTATTCCGTTTTCGCCCGCGACATTGGCGGCGTGCTCGATACCTTCGGGACCAACCGCTCCGACGTTGTCGGCAATCCCGGCGGCCACAACCCCACGACCGCCGAATGGTTCAATACTGACGCCTTCGCCCAGCCGGGCCCTGGGGCCTTCGGAAACTCCGGCCGCAGTATTCTCCGCGGGCCCGGTATCAATAACTGGGACATGGCGTTTTTCAAGAACTTCAACATCACCGAGCATGCCAGACTGCAGTTGAGGTTGGAATCGTTCAACGCCTTTAACCATACGCAGTGGAATACGCCGGTCCACAACGTGACCTCTCCACAAAACGGGCAGATCACGAGCGCCCGAGACGCCCGCATCAACCAGGTGGGTGTCAAGATACTCTGGTAACCCCGGGGCACGCCGCCGGATCAACCCGATCCGGCGGCGCTGCCTTCCGAAAACAACACCGGCGGCAACCGCCTCGGCCGGAAGCCGAAATCCGACCGTCGGCCCGCTTCACCGGGCTTGGATCCAACTAGGCCGGCCCTTAGCCGGTACGAAAAGCGCACCCGGACTGCCAGGCCGTTTCAACGGCCTTCCCCTCGTCAGGCTTTAGCCAAGCCAACCCACCATCCCTCGGCCTCGACACCCCTCGCCCCGACGGAGCCGTGCCGGCCGTGGGCTACACTTAATTCGTGCGCAAAGCACTCCTATTCGTCGTCTTGTCAGCGGCCTGCCTCCCGGCCCAATCCGACCCGCGTCTTCTCCAGCAATACTTTCAACAGGGTCAACAAGCCCTCGCCGACGGACGCTATGCCGAGGCCGCCCAGGCTTTCAATAAGCTCCGAGACCTCGAACCCGGCATCCCCGAAGTCCACGCTTCTCTCGGTGTCAGCTATTTCCAGCAAGGGAAATTCGAGCTTGCCGTTCCCGCGCTGCGTCAGGCTTTGACCCTGAAGCCGGGGCTGGCCGCGGTTGACGTCCTATTGGCCATGTCCTTAGCGGAGTTGGGCAACTACGAGGAAGCATTGCCGGGCCTCGAAAAGGGCTTTCGCCAATCATCGGACGCGTCCCTGCGCCGCTCGGCGGGACTGCGCCTGCAAAGGGCCTACACGGGACTGGCGCGCGATCGAGAAGCCGTACCACCCAAGGCGCCCGCTCTGATGCGGGAGACTTGAGCCGCGTTCACGCGGCTTGGTGTTCCCTAGACTAGACCAGTCGTTTACGGCTGGTGGGCCAAGCACCCTGAAGGTCGTCAGCCCGTTTCAACGGCCTTACCCGTTTAGCCACCGCGATCGATAAGTTGCGGTATTAGTGACCCACTACACTAGGGTTGTGAACCGCCGAACTTTTCTGGGTGTCTCCACGGCTGCTCTGGTCGCGTCTCGGGCAGCCGACGCGGCCCAACCGAGCGATCCGCCGATTCTCGACACGCATGTCCACCTCTACGATCCGACCCGCCCGGAAGGGGTGCCGTGGCCGCCAAAGACGAACGCACTCATCTACAAGAAGACGCTGCCGGACCGGTTGCGTCGAGCGAGCGCGGGGCTCGGCGTCGTGGGCGCGATCGAAGTCGAGTGCAGCCCCTGGCTGGAGGACAACCAGTGGGTTCTCGACGTGATGGAGAAGGATCCAATCATGGTAGGCACGATTGGGAACCTGGAGCCCGGTAAGCCGGGTTTCGCCAAGCACCTCGAACGTTTCGCGCGGAATCCGCTATTTTTGGGCATCCGGTACGGCTACTTGTGGGGCCGGGACCTGCGCGCCGAACTCGCCAAGCCTGCCTTCGTGCGAGGCCTAGGCATGCTGGCCGACCGTGATTTGACGCTGGACACGGCGAACCCGACCGTGCGTGCCCTCGAAGATATCGTCACTTTGACGGACAAGGTTCCGACGCTTCGTGTCGTGCTCGACCACCTGCCGAAGCTGGCGGAGCCTCCACCGGGGCCGGAGCGGAACGCGTATTGGACCGCGATGCGTTCGCTGGGCGCAAGAGCGAATGTTTACGTGAAAGTGTCGGCGGTATTGCGGCGGGTCGGCGAAACGGTGCCGGATGATGTCGAAGTCTATCGAGCCAAGCTGGACGAGATGTGGGAAACGTTCGGCGACGACCGCGTCCTCTACGGAAGCGACTGGCCGAACTCAGAGCCGTTGGGCCCGTACCCGAAGGTGCTGGGGGTGGTGCGGAGGTATGTCGGGGAGAAAACTCAGGCGGCGCAAGAGAAGTACTTCTGGCGAAACTCGGTGAAGGCCTACCGTTGGAAGAAACGCGCCGCTGACCAACCGTCGGGAGCTTGAGGAGGTTGAGATCGGTTGAGGCGGAGAAACCGGGGACGAGAAACCGGGGACAGTTTCCTGTCCATGCGACGACTGGGGAGATGTGATGCGAGCGGAACCAGCGGGCGAGGAAGATCTGGGAGAGTTGCGAGAGACGACCCGGGCAGGGCGTCCGTGGGGCGAAGCCGATTTCGTGGACGAGCTGGAAAGGCGGGAGGGAAAGAAGCTGCGACGTGGTTCGCCGGGGCGTCCGCCGAAGACCGAAACGCTCGCTGCGGCAGCAGGCCGGAAATAGGAAACTGTCCCCGGTTTCCCCCGACGTGAACGTTACGCGACGGCCCGCGCCGGGCGTTTCCCTTCTGTCCCCGATCTCCCCTGCTGCTGGGCCGTACAGGTGTTCCGGGACATTATTTCGTGATCGCTTCCGTTTTGTATGCGTCGAGGAGTGCTTCCACTGCTTTTTGCTTCTCCATGAATGCGCTGTAATGCGCTTGGTATTCTTTGCTTTTCAACAATGTATTGCGAAAGTACTCTCGAAAGCTCCCCCAGTCCCGTTGATCGTCGTTGCTCTTCCTCAGCGCCGCAACCTTCACGTCCAGTGCCGCGTAGCCGGGATCGGCTTCTCGGAGGGTCTGCGTATCTTCATCCGACCAGTCATAATTGATGAATTGAGACAGGCCCTCGGTGAGCACGATGCGCGAGGGATCCTCAGCCATCAGGTACTCAAACTTGGACGTCCCGCGCTCAAGATAGGCCACTTGCAGGTCTCTCTGGGCCTTGGCGATCGCTTCAAACTCCGGCCGTTGCTCGACCGCTAATTCCGCCAACCCAATCTGCCACTCGCGTTGCGCGGCGGCGTACTCGGCCTGGGCCTTCCTGGCGGTCTCAGCAAAGTCGGCGGCGGTAGCTGGAGAGATCACAAGAAAAGCTAAAACACGTATGCTGATCCGTGTCTGAACGCTAAGACAGCTCATCAATTCAAAACCTATCACATCACAACTCCGGTCCCCGGATTTCCGTGGACTCACTATGGATAGGGTACCTCACGCCTGCTGCCCAGAGTTCGACAGAAATACCCGCGATGTCATAATCTTTGGGTTCTGATGTTTGCAGCGGGAAACCCGGTCAAGAGTTGAGTCCTGGATGCCATGAATGATACCTCTCTCTACTGCTATGACAGTCTCATGGATTTTTTCGCCGTTCGCAACCAGTGCCGAAGAATATTCTTCCGCGGAGGTTCACCACCTATTGAGTCTCGCAAAATAAAGTGACACCTTTTTGGGGTACGTACGTCTTTGTATGTATGGGAAATACAAAAGGCGTACGGCGGGATTTCGAGGCCCTGGAGAAGCGCCGTTTCAAAGCGATCCGGTTGGTCGAGCAAGGCTGTAGTCAGTCCGAGACAGCGAGGCGATTGAAGGTCGCGCGGCAAAGCGTCAGCGAGTGGCTGCGACGATACCGGCGTGACGGCGAAGCCGGGTTGCGCCAGGCCGGCCGCGCCGGCCGTAAGCCGCTGTTGGACGCCGCGCAGCTCGAACGCCTCGAGGCGTTGCTGCTGGAAGGCCCCGAGGCGCACGGCTTCCCGACGCCGCTGTGGAGCTGTCCGCGGGTCGCTCGTCTGATCGGAGACGAGTTCGGCGTGCGCTATCACGAGGGCCATGTCTGGAAGATCCCGCGGGCGCTCGGTTGGAGCCCGCAACGGCCCGTCGGCAAAGCGCGGGAGCGCAACGAAGAGGCCATCCGCGGCTGGCAGCGCAAGACTTGGCCGGCCATTAAAAAATAGCCCGCAAAGAAGAACGTACGATCGTCTTCATCGACGAAAGCGGATTGAGTCAGAAGCCGCATCGTTGCCGCACCTGGGCGCCGCGCGGCGAGACACCGGTGTTGGAGTTCAACTTCAACTGGGACAAGCTGTCGGTGTCGGCCGGGCTGACGTTGCGCAACTTTTACTTCCGGCTCTATCCCGGCGCGATCGGCGAGTTGGAGGTCATCGACTTCCTGAAGGCTTTGGTGCGCCACATCGACGGCCCACTGCTGATCGTCTGGGACCGGCTGCCGGCGCACCGCAGCCGCCTGGTGCGGGAGTTCATCCAGCTCTCCGAGGATCACATCGCAACGGAGTACTTGCCGCCCTATGCGCCGGAGTTGAACCCGGTGGAATACATTTGGGCGTACTGGAAGCAGCACGAGTTGCCCAACGTCTGCCCGAAGGACTACTGGGAACTCGACGAGCGCGCCCGCAAAGCGCTGCGGCGAATGCGCCGCAAACCGCGCTTGATTACCGCTTTCTGGAAACAGTCTTCTCTTTGTCTCGATTGACAGTATATTATGCGAGACTCAGTAGGTGAACCGGAAGACTGCACGGTGGATCGCGTCGCCAGCGCTCCGTCAATTTTTTGGGGAGATCGGGGACGAAGATCGGGACGGAGATCGGTGGGGACGGAGATCGGTCGGAGATCGGTGACAGCCGCCGAATAAAGAATCACCGAATAAAGAATCTTCACCCGGCGGGCGCGAACAAGCGTCGTAGTAGAAAGCCTCCCGACACCGTTCACGCGTCTCGAATTAATACTGGGCCGGTCCGTAAGGGCCGGCATCCAGTCCCAACCCGCAACCTCCTCCCGGGCGAACGCCCGGCAAGCCGGTCGTTCGGGGGGCTGGGGTGGGTCGGTGTTCCACGATCGTGGCCACACGAGCGTGGACAGCTCTCGAGCTCGGCCTGACCCGGTCCCGATACTACCGTTCTCAACTCGGGCAAAAGCGGCTTGACAAGCCCGTTATCCTTGGGCGAGATCGGGACACAGGCTACGACTTCCCTGCCGAATCACCGATTGTCCCGAACCGAGCCAAGCCGGTTTGACAAGCCCGCTATCCTGAGCACAGAGACCCCAAGTCCAAGACTTTCGTCGGCGAGCCAAGGAGAAAAAAGGAGCCGACAAAAGGCCCGACAAATTCCTATGAAACGAAGCCGATTCTCGAAGATGATCCAGCCGGCTGCAAACGTCACCCGAAAAGTTTTCCCCGCGACCCGCCCGGAAGCGATTTTGCGAAACGAACCCAAATCGACACTATGTGATGTCTTATCTACTACTTAAGAGACCCTCAACGGGCGGTTCCCTTGTCGCGAGCCACCGAATCACTACGGCTCAACGTTCGCCCCCGTCGGTGGGGCTAATCCGCGCCAGAGAGGGAAAGCACCGGCCGACCCTCACCATGGTTGTCAACGGTCGACGGAGATCAGAGGCCGCCGCGGCGCCGAGCCCGAATCGAATTTTGCGAAACAAACCCAAACCACACCTAAAGCTATTATAATCAATGCGATGGACCATATACCGCGACCCCCGATAGGAACCCGCGGCCTCACACGCCCGCACAGTCCGGTTGCCAATCACTCCACCCAGATCAGACCCCGGCAGCCGTCCAAGACCAAAAATACAAAACGAACCCAAGAACAGCCTAACGCTATTGAAATCAACGCCCAGTGGAGCCCGGTTCACCGGGCTTGGGTTGCTCAAATAGGCCGGTCCTTCAGGACCGGTGTAACGGCGCCCCCGGACGACAAGGCCGCTTCAGCGGCCTTCCCCTTCAGGCTTCAGCCGCAGCCCAACCCAGCAGCAAAGCCGAAGACCCCCGAGACGCTCGCGCCCACACCACGATTTCTTCCTTAATCGACGTCACGCCCCACTCCAGGCGCGGTCGCTTGACACGCCCGCTATTCTCAAGGCAGGGTGACACGCGGCGAAGGGGCGGGCGTGGCACGGGGCAAAAGGGGCAAAAGGGAACGGCAAAAAGGGAGGCAAAAAGGGAGGCAGGGCAAAAGGCGACGGAGCCCGAACTCAGGGGACGGAGATCGCAGAGCTCCCGAATTCGGGAAAGCGATTTGCCGGCGTGGCCGGCGGCGTCAACAGAAGGAATGTCGCCTCCATTGGCCGCTTCCCGGCGGGCACTCAGGAGGCAGCCGTCCCATCATCCCGCGTGATCAAATACACCGCAATCTCAGCCCGCAGATTTGGCAGTACCCGGACCGGCCGCCCGCGCAGCAAAAAGTAAGACCGCTCGATCTTCAAACCAAGCTTCTGCAACGTCTCCTCGAAATCGATAATCGTTACAAAGTGGAGGTTCGGCGAATCGTACCACTCATAAGGCAAATGACGTGTCTTGGGGGAGCGCCCCGTGAGCATCAGCGAAAACGGGACCGACCAGCGCGCGAAATTCGGAAAGGCGACGATCATCCGCTTGGCGACGCGCCCCATCTCCTCCAGAACATCGCGCGGCCGAAGAGTCTCCTGCATCGTCTGGCTCAGAATCACATAGTCGAAACACTGATCCGGGTAGTCGGCCAGCCCCTGATCGATGTCGCCTTGGAACACCGAGAGCCCCCGCGCTACGCACTTGCGGACTTCGTCGGGGGAGATCTCGACGCCGCGCGCCTGCACGTTCTTGCGCTCGACCAGCCAATCGAGCAGCTCGCCTTCACCGCAGCCCAGGTCGAGGACCTTCGAGCCTTCCTCGACCAGCTCGCCGATGATTTCGTAGTCCCTGCGTCCGAGAACGTCGGGGACAACCCGGCTTATTGTTGATTCAAGCGTCGCCATGGGGGAACCTTGCGGGCAGTTCTCTCAATTATAGTTGCGTCATCCGGGTCCGGGAGTCGACACCGCCGGCCGGTAGAGTAGCTTTGGCCCCGCGGTTCCCTCTTGGGCCTGTCTCTGGTAGGATTCCGAGGAAATGCCCAACCATCGCTCCCCCGTGTTTCTCTCAGCCGTCTTGACTGTATTCGTGGCGATTTTCGCCGCTCCCGGCTGCGGCGACGCCTCGCTCAGCCCCGAGCAAGCTCCGCCGCCGATCACAATTCTCGGCGCAAGGCTGATCGACGGCAGCGGCGGCGAACCCATCGAAGACGCGGTGATCGTCATCCGCGGTACTCGCATCAAAACCGTCGGGCCGCGCTCCCACGCGCCCGTTCCCAAGGGCGGCGAAATCATCGACGGCCGGGGGCTGATCGTTATCCCCGGGCTGATCGATCTGCATTGCCACTATTTCGGAGACCGCGCCGCGGTCGAGCGCCAATTGCGCGCCCAACTCTCGTTCGGGGTGACCACAGCCCGCAGCATCGGCGTCGATCCGCCCGAAACCCTCGAGGTAATCGCCGACGCACTCGCGGGCAAGATTCCGGCGCCGCGGATTTACACAGCGGGCCTTGGCTTCACGCATCCCGAGGGGCACCCGGTGGACCTAGCCGCCGTCTACCGCCCGGCTGACGAAGAGGAGGCTCGCGGTCAAGTCCGGGAACTGGCCGCGCGAAAGGTCGACTTCGTCAAGATGTGGGTCGAGTCACGGGGCGGAACGACGCCCAAGATCAGCGAAGCCGTTCAGGCGGCGATTGTCCAAGAAGCCGCCCGTCATGGGATACCTTCCGTCGCCCACATCTCCGATCAAGCCGATGTCGAGCGATTGGCCGCGCTTGGAGTCACGGATTTTCTCCACACTGTGACAGACCGCGAAACGATCGAACCGGCATTCGTCGAGATGTGCAAGAGCCGCGGGCTTTCTTTCACCCCGACGTTGGCGATTCACCACGCGGGTTGGTATTGGGCCGAGAACCCCGAACAGCTTGACGCTCCTGAAATCAAGGAAGCATTTGACGCGGCGACATTCGAAACCCTCTCCGACACGAAAGCCCGCGAAGCGCTGCTCAAAGACCCCGGCCTCGCCGAACGAAAGTCCGGCTATGCACGAGCCGAGGCCTTTGTCCTACGAATGCAGAGAGAGGGAATTCCTATAGCCGCCGGTTCCGACAGCGGAGCCGGGAACGTCGCCGTTGGCTGGGGGACGCATCATGAAATCGAGCGGCTCGTCGCGGCGGGCTTGACGCCGATCGAAGCGCTGACGGCCGCTACGGGATCAGCGGCGGCCCGGCTCGAAGGCGGCAAAAGCGAACGCGGCATTCTCAAGGCAGGGCACGTCGCCGATTTGCTGGTCTTACGGGCCGACCCGCTCGAAGACATCCGCAACACCCGCAAAATCGACCGCATCATGCAAGCCGGCAAATGGGTGCGATGAAGAGGCGGTCGCTTCCCGCCGTTTCGACCGGCGCGCCGTCAAAGGATTGGCGTGATGTCCACGCTTGACTGATCAGCTCGGTCCCGGCGGGGCGATAATGATACCGTTCGGGGTTCACGAGCCGCGGGCAGCGTCGGCCCGAAATTCCCCGGTCGTCCGTGCACGAAGAATCTCTTATGACAACGACGAGAAAGAAAGACTGCCTCGGTATTCTTCGGCCCCGTAAAGAGGGCGACAAGGCGAGATGCCAATCGATATCCCAGGCCGCCCGCGTGGTGCGGTATCTGCTCACGGGCGCTCTCGTAGCCGCGCACCTTGCGACCCCCGCCGGCCTCGCATTTGCCGCCGGGTTGACCCCCAAAGACGTCGCCCGCGTTCGGTCGGTTTTGGGGGTCAAGATCTCGCCCGACGGGCGTCACGTCGCCTACACGGTCAACGTCCCCCGCCGTCCCTTTGAAGGCAAGGATGGTAGGCCCTGGACGGAGCTCCATGTCGTGGATCGAGAAGGGCATTCGCGCCCCTTCGTTAGCGGCAAGGTCAACGTCGGCGGCATCCGCTGGACCCCCGACGGCCAATCCATCTCTTTCCTCCTCAAGCGGGGAGACGATAAGGATCGCTCGCTCTATGCCATTCCTCTCGACGGCGGCGAGGCGCGAAGACTCTTCGGTCACAACACCTCGATGCGGTCCTACGTCTGGAGTCCCGACGGCAAGCAAGTCGCTTTCACGGCCGTCAAGAAGACCGACAAAGACAAGAAGAAACTCCGCGATCAAGGTTTCAACCAGGTAGTTTTCGAGGAAGACCCGAACCTGGTCAGGGTATGGATCGTCGAACCCGCCTTCACCTCCGACCCTGAAGCCGAGGCCCCCGAGGCGCGCATGCTCGATCTCGAGGGTTCGGTCTCTACAATCGCCTGGAGCCCACGAGGCGATCGACTGGCCGTCGCCTCGGCGCCCACGCCCGGGATTGACGATCAGTTCATGAATCGCTCGATTCAGATCGTCGACCCGGCCAACGGTGAGTTGCACGGAAAGATCGAACCGCCGGGAAAAATGGGCTCGTTTGTCTGGAGCCCGAACGGCGAAAACCTCGCCCTTCTCGTCGCCGAAGACCGCAATGACCCCGATCCCGGCCGGCTCGCCGTCGCCTCGGTTTCAGGTGGCGGGTTGAAATACCTGCAAAGCGGTTTCGACGGCCGCTTTTCGGCGCTGCGTTGGCGCGATGCGGATACCATCGTCTACCTTGCCGACCGGGGTGTCGTTTCTACGGTTGGGGAAATCGGCCGCGACGGCACCGGGTTGCAAGAGCAAATCAGCCGCGAGGCGGGGCTTGTACTCGGTGGGCTCGACCGCTCGAGCGACGGCGCGATCGCGATGCGGTTGCAATCGCCGCGGCACCCCTCCGAGGTCGCCGTTCTCGCGCCGGGCGACGATCGGCCGACGCGGCTGACCAACAGCAATCCCTGGCTCGATGACATCGAGTTCGCGCTGCAGGAGGTGATTTCCTACAAGGCCCGCGACGGGCTGGAAATTGAGGGCATTCTCATTCGCCCGCTCGGCGAACAACCCGGAGAACGCTACCCGCTCATCGTGATGGTTCACGGCGGGCCGGAATCGCATATTTACAACGGTTGGCTGAGTTCGTATTCGCGGCTGGGTCAGACGGCGGCGGCGCACGGCATGGCGATCTTTTACCCCAACTACCGCGGAAGCACCGGCCGCACCGTCGCGTTCTCGAAACTTGATCACGGCGACCCGGCCGGCAAGGAGTTCGACGACTTGGTCGACGCCGTTGATTTCCTCGTCGAGCAAGGCTTGGTTGATCCCAAGCGAGTGGGCATTACCGGCGGCTCCTATGGCGGTTACGCCGCGGCTTGGGGGTCGACGTACTATTCCGATAGATTCGCGGCGGGAGTGATGTTTGTCGGCATTAGCGATTTGGTTTCCAAGGCCGGTACGACCGATATCCCCGAGGAGATTTTTCTGGTCCACCACCGCAAGCGGGTTTGGGATCAGTGGCAGTTGTTTCGCGAACGAAGCCCCATCTATCACATCGATAAAGCCCACACGCCGCTGCTGATCTTGCACGGCCGCAACGACACCCGCGTTCCTGCCTCGCAATCGCTGCAACTTTATCGACTGCTCAAGAGCGTCGGGGAAACCCCGGTTCGGCTAATTCTCTACCCCGGGGAAGGGCACGGCAACCGCCGCGCCGCCTCGCGCTATGACTATCACCTACGCGCCTTGCGTTGGATGGAGCATTATTTGAAAGGCCCCGGCGGCGACCCGCCCCCGCTCCAAGTCGATTACGGGCAGGAGAAAGAAGAAGACAAGAAAAAGGAAGAGCAAGCCCAACCACCAGCACGGGAAGAATAGTCAATCGCGAAAAGAGTGTTTCCCGCCGCGCGGGACCAGCCGGCGTTCGGTCTCGGCTCAGTCGACTTCGCTGCCCACAACTCGCTTTACCTCGACCTGGGCCCTTAAATCCGCCACCCCGGCGGTATGCCGCGTATCGGTCACGGTGAAAGCAATCGCGTCCTCGAGCCACTCGTGGGCCGTGCCGTCGGGGTCATGGGAGGCCGCGGTCAGAGTGTAGTCCTGGGCGCAGAGTGCGGCGTTGAAACGGAAATCGATCTCGATTTCATCGCCCGCGGCGCAAGGGCCAACAGCAACGTTTTCCAGTTCCGTGTTGGTGCCGTACACATTTACTCCCACCCGCGAACGGATCAAGATGCCGATGACCGGCGCGGCAACGCTTTCGAGATAACGCACCCGCACCCGCGCTGAAACCGCCTCTCCATTCCGAATCATCCCCGCCGCATTCCCCGCCGCATCGATCATCCGTATATCCGATATTTCGGCCCGTCCGTCGCCGTGACGCGAGGAGGGCTCCAGGGTCGAAGGCCCCGATCCGGTCCGCCGCCGCGACTCCATACGGTCGCGATAGCCGTCGAGAACGATGCGGGGATCACCACGATCGACGACGCGGCCGGCTTCCATCAGCACAACCTCGTCACAATGCCGCGTGGGCAAGACTAAATCGTGCGATATCAAGATGGTCAGCATGCCGCGACGGCGAGCGGCGTCAATCTCGGAAAGAGTCCGCGCCTGATAATCGGGATCGGCGAGGGCGAAACCCGCGCCGATGAGTAGAACGTCCGGACCTCGCGCCAGAGCTTCGTCGATCGAGCGGCGAATCCGAGAAGGGTCGGCGGAATCGAGAGAAGATCGAGCAATTTCCAAACGGCCCGAAGCCGTCACTTCGCCGCAATCGGGTTGCCGCAACCCGGCGGCGATTTCAAGCAAAGCCGTTTTCCCGGAGCCATTCGGGCCGGTCAGGGCGACCAGCATTCCGGCGCGCAAGGAGAGATCGATATCGAGCGCGAGATCGCCGATTCGGCACTGAATCCCACGAAGGTCGAGAGGCATCATTCGCCTCGAAATTTCAACTCGGGCCCCAGGCGGGGATCGAACTCAAACGCGGCTTCGAAATTCGCTTCCTCTCCGGCGGCGGCCGAAGCAGGCTAGAGGGCTTTCTGCAACGCTTCACCGAGATTGCCCATCGGGGCCTCGGCGGCGGGAGCAGCGGCAGCGGCGGCTCCTGTGGATTCGGCGGCGTCGGCGGTCAGGCGCTTACGACGGCGCGGCACGGACTTCTTGGCCGTCGGCCGCTCTCCGCGCGGACGCGCTTCCTTAGCCTGCAACAGTCGCCCGTCAATCGGCGCGCGATGAAAGCGCTGGATAATCGACTCCATGTCTTCCTGATTCGGAGCCTCGACAAAAGCGTATCCCTTGGACTCTTGCGTCTCGAAGTCTCGGATCACGCGAACGCCGTCACAGACAAGATCATTACTGTCAAACCAAGATCGGATGTCGTCGGCGGTCACCCACGTCGGCAAATTTCCCAAATAGACGCTGTTCGGCATGCACACTCTTTCTCTGAAAGTTTCTTCCGCTTTGCTGTTTCCTAAGGGACGCGCGAGGTAGATGCACGTCGGCCGGGAGGGTCAGTTATCGTAACGATCTCAGTATAGCACAGCCGTGGAATCAACCCGTCCTGACCAACATCTTCCTCGGTTCGAGATCCGTAGGAGACAAGCGCTGAGCGCTACGCTAAGCTCGACGGCGATACAGTTACCCGGACGGGTAGCTCCGCCGGCGAAGTTGGGAAACAGCCGGAACCAGATACTTTCAACGGCGCAAACGCCGTCTGATGAGGTTCACGGTTATTGGTAAGTTCTTAAGAATGTGGTGGCCAGGGACGGAATTGAACCGCCGACGCCGGCCTTTTCAGGGCCGGACTCGCCCATTCGCAACTCCTTGATTTCCCTAGCCTTAGCTACCCTCAATGCCAGCATTTCCGCCCTATTATTGGAACAATAATGGAACAAACCTCAGTTTACCATCGCCAGCTCCGTTAGCCGACCCAAATTCTCTACTGCTCTTCGTTGCGACGCAGGCACGAACTGCTGATAGATGTCCAGCGTTGTGCTCGCCCGCGAGTGCCTCATGAGCGCCTGGGCGTCCTTAACGTCCGCCCCAGACAGCTTCAGCCAGGTCGCATAGGAGCGACGCAACACTTGCCAGTTTACCCAACCGATGCCCAACTTCCTGCCGGCGGGCTTGATGTGCCGGGTCAGGATATTGTTGTCCCGCATCGGCAAGCCCTTGACCGGAGATTGGAACACTAGGTCGTCAGGACCAGCAGACTTCACGGCCGGATATCTCCGAACCGCCCGTCCTGCCCTTACCTCTACCGTCAGGCTCTTCAAGCGCTGAATACGTTCGATCACCTTGGGAAGAACCGGGATCGTTGCATTACTGGCCTCGCTCTTAGGCGCTCCCCAGTCGCCCCGACAGCAGCGCTCGTCGATGGTGATCGAATCCTCATGAACGTTGCGCCACCGCAGCCCAATCAATTCACTGATTCGCATACCCGTGTAGACCGCCACAAAAACCATGGTGGCGTAAGGCTCGGCGATCAGTGCCAACAAACCCGCAAACCGATCCGGCGTGACGTAGGGCTTCGACCGCTTCCCCTTTTTCGGGGGAGGCAGACGCAGGCCCTCGACAGGGTTGTTCACCAGGAATCCGTATTTCACCGCCGATCCCAAGATGCTCGATAACACGTCTCGAATCTTGTCCCGCGATTCGTGGGACAAGTCCAAGTCAGCGAGCCCGGAGAGGTACGTCTGCACGGTGAGTGGTGTCAGATCCCGCAGGCACAGATGCCCGAAGGGCGCGGTCAAGTGGTTCTTAATCACCCCCCGGTATCGCTCCTGCGTGCTGTTGGTAAACAACGGCATCACTGTCTTTTAAAGTAGACAGATTCAACATAATTATCGAACTGCGTCGCGGAACCAACCGTGACGAGTCCTTGATTGAGAGGTCGCAAGTGCTCGGCGGCGATCTTCAGTACCTCTCGTTCCGGCATGGTTGCCGGCGCTAGTTTGATTCTCTTTCGTTTTCTGATCCTCCTTCCGTTTTGGAATTGATCCTGCCAGTAGAGCAGGTACCACCAATGGCCCAAACGCTGGGGTTTGGGTTGCTGAAATCTTCGACGAGCCATTTTCTCGAAATCTCCTTTCGATGGCTCGCCAAAACTCGCCTCGCCCACGATACCACACCCGTCGGGCACTTGCGTCGGTTGTGGGCAAGGCGGTGCATCTTGCGTTAAAAGGGTTTCGGTGCTCCCTCGTTCTGACTCTCTGTTAGGTCCTCACTCGAAGGCAAGATTTGCTCCAAAGCCTCATCCCAGGGTTGTGATGGATGACTCTTCATTCGCTGTTTGAGATCGCCGCGAAGGTTCTCGGGGATCTCGACGGCGGCCACGCGATCCTGGATCTCTTGCGTCGCTTCGTCAACGGCCTCGCGATATTGCTGAATGCTCAACGCCCGCCGGTAAGCGCTCTCCAAGGTCGCGTCGTCCGGGATGACCTTCGCTACTCCTTGCTCCTCGAGCTTCGATTTCAACCATTCGACAAAGGCGTCACTTGTGAAGGCGTTGAGCTCCACTCGCTGTCCCCGGTAAGATCGCCAGTCCGTCTCGCCGCGAAGAAATTCAATCTCCTCCTGTGTCGCCCCGTTCAGCCTCAAGTTGGAGCTCGGATCGGATTTGTAGCTGGCCGTCTCGGCTTGTAGATCCCACTTCTCGACATCGCTGAGTCGCAGGCCAAGATCGACCACCTGGGGCGCGACGGCGAATTCGTATCTGCAGGTGTCGCGCCTCAGGGTCCCGACAATGCTGAATCCGCTCTTGTCAAAGTCATGCAGCACCAAGATCTTGACCCGGTGACACACCGATTCAATGAGTGTTCTCACAGCCGTCGTGCCCATTCCTTTGCTCGACATGATCGCTAGGTCGAATGTTGAAGGGCGATGATAATGTCCCCTTGAGAGGGCGATAGAAATGTCCCCTAATCTAAGGCTCCGAAGGAGGAGCCTAGATTGGAGAGGACATGGATGAACGACAAGGAATTGAGACGGGGCGAGGTACTGGGCCGGGTGAAGCGAGGCGAGTTGAAGCTGAGCGAGGCGGCGCGGATACTCGATATCAGTTATCGCCAGACCAAGCGGATCTGGAGGCGCTACAGCGCGGGAGGGACAAAAGCATTGAAGCACGGCAACGTGGGCCGGGTATCGAACCGCGCCAAGCCGGCGGAAGTTCGCAAGCGAGTGCTGCAACTGGTGCGCGAACACTACTCCGGCGAGCCGCACGAGCGCTTCGGGCCGACGCTGGCGGCCGAGCATTTGTGGACAGACCACGATCTGAAACTATCGGTGCGAACACTGCGGCTCTGGATGCTCGCCGAGGGCCTGTGGAGCCGCCGCCGCAAGCGCCGGCCGCATCGCTCGCGGCGGCGGCGTAAAGGGGGATTATATCGAATAGTGACGCACTCTGAAGCAGCGTCGTTTCCGTGGCCGGTCGATCCTGCGCAACTTGACCGGCTGTAACAGTTCCCTTGCCAGAGTCTTCATGCGTTCGTTCACGGTCTTGCCCGGTACGTCGAGAGGCTCTAATTCCTCTTCCAACTCGGATTTGGTCGGCTGGTAGTCGGATCGAACGATCTCTACTGTTTTGGGTTTTTTGGTCTTTCCATTAATCATCGAAACTTCCTCTCAAGCTGTTCCAGCACGCGAAACTGATCCTCGCGCTTGGCACTACGAACCGTAGCCATGACTCGCGTATATGTCGGCGGTTGCGCGGTGAAGTCCTTTGCACCAGCGTTGCACTCGTGGCAGAGGACGCGCAGGTTGGAGTCGGCGGTTGCTCCGCCATGCGTACGGGCTTCGTGATGGTCGATGACAAGCCGAACGGTGCGACCGTCCGACATCTTGTCTTCGACGCCCGCGCCGCACGCTTGGCACGTATAACCGTTGCGCTGAAGGATGCGGGCACGTTGCGCCTGCGATATGTCATGGAACACGTATGTACCGGGTGCTGGTGGATCGCCAGTCAAACGGTATTGCCCAGGTTTCAGGTCGGCGTCATCGTTATTCGTCTCAATCGGCCAACCCTCATCGCGCCGCAATTCACGAACACGGCGTGCCCACTCCGTTCGGTCATTACCGATCACCGCCTGCAACTGCGCGGATGTGAGAACCAGCCCCTTATTCGCAAGGAAAAAAGCCTTGAGTATCGACTTTATGCTTTCGCGTTTTGGCACGTTTTCGATCTCCCGTTTGAGTTGATCTCCGATCCAGTGCGTGTAGACAGGCGGAATCGCCTCATTGATCTCCTTTTTCGTCATCCATGGAATGCCCATCGCGTCTCGTGCGGAAGCGACAGAGCAGTTTCCACCGCCGTTGACACTGACATAATCCTTCCATTCGTCTGTCCTGCCGTAGTGCGCCTTGCGCTTGTCCAACGTATGACAGATCGGATGCGGACGGTGCGGCGGCGTGATGATGCGAAAGTTTGACTCGAACAGACGATGCCGAAGCACGCGCAGTTCATGGAACATCGTTCCGCAGAGAACAACGTAGTCCCGTAACGGTGCCCCATCAACGTTTTCGATTACATAGGGCTTGCCGGTTGCCTTCAGAATGTCCCGTACCGGCTCAATCAGTTGCGGCCATTCATCGGCGTTGCCGTTGCGGGCCGCGAGATCGGAATAGGCTTGGCATGGCGGTGATGCATGAACCGCATCAAACTGATCGAATACCAGAGACGGCAGTGCTAGCGCATCCGCAACCATCATCGGATATGGATAGTTCGGCTGTTCGACCACATCGACGCCGAACACGTCAAACCCGGCCTCGACGTAACCTGCGGCCGCGCCTCCCGCACAACAGAACAGATCGAGCAGTAGCGGTTTCACCTCACCAAGTCCTTGTAACGAAGTTGAGCACCGTCCATGCTCAAAACAACGAAACGCATTTGATCGAGAGTGCCCATGCTGCGGATGTTGTGGCGTCCCGCAAACTCACTCACGTAGCGGTGAAGGTGTTTGGCTGACAGCTTGTGGAACGTTCCCTTGTGAGCGCGTTTCAGCATGGACCAGAAGGATTCAATGCCGTTCGTGTGGGCCTGCCCGCGAACGTATTCACCAACCGAGTGCTTGACCGATTTGTGTGACTTGGCAACGCCAGTGTAGGCACTTGCTTCATCCGTGTAGACAGTGGCTTCAGGGTCGGTATTGGCGCGAACGAAACCTTGAAGGGTTTCTGCATTTGTACGCTCGACCACTGTAGCCCGGACCTCGTTCGTGTCCCGATCCTTGACACCTACAACAGCGGCTTTCCCAACCGATCCACGACTGGCCTTCAACTTCTTGGACTCGTGCTTGTTCTTTTCCAGTCCGCCGATGTAGACCTCATCCGCCTCAACAGGACCATTGAACAACTTATGGTCAGAAATGGTCCACACCTTTCGGATTCTGTGAACAAGATGCCATGCCGATTTCTGGGTGATTCCCAACTCCCGGTGCATTTTCATGGATGCCACGCTCTTCAGGTTGGTAACGACAAGGTACATGGCATAGAGCCAATCCTGATAGCCGAGGTTCGATGCTTCCATGAACGTCCCGGTCTTGACGCTGAACGGTTTCCCGCAGGTTCCGCGCTTCTTGCTCTTGCGGCAACGGAACGGCATGGTCTTGTGAGCCGTTCCAGTCTGTACGTTGTCCGATCCACAACGCGGACAGGTAATGCCGTCAAACCAACGGTACTCAATGAACCACTGTTCGGCGGATGCATCGTCGGGAAACATGCGGTAGAAATCCTTGGTCGAAAGTCCCTGTCGGAAGTGCTTGCCCGGTGCCTTGTTAGCCATTGCGTATCTCCTACTTACAAGACAAATTTACAGGATAGTGACGTAGTTCGTCAAGTGTTTTTCGTCACTATCGTATATAATCCCCGCTGTGGCGGAAGGGTTTGCATAGGCAACTCCGGTCCCAAACTGACCTTCTCCCTGTTCGGCAAAGGTGACGAACCGGGTTGCCGGAACTGCCGTTGCATTGGCTCCGGCTTCCGCCGTGGGCACCCCTTCGCTGTTGTGCTGACGGTACAGCAGGCTGGCCTTCACCGGCCCGGAGCAGTTGGCCAGCGCCCAGCCTGGCGCCAGAGGAGCGCTCAGCTCCACGTTGGTCTCCTGGTGAACGGATCCCGCCTGGCGGCAGAACGTCGGTTCGGCTGACAACCGTTCCCAGTGCCGCAAACGAGACCATCAGCGGAGTTCCGTGATCGGAGAGGAAATCGGTTTGACAGGTCACCTCCTCCCGGGAGTAGTTGATATAGGTGATCGTGGTTTGCCAACTCGCTCCCACGGCAAGATGAGGGAAGTAATAGATCTGATCTCCCGTCTGCAGGGTCTTGGTCTTCCCTTCGCCCGACTCCGACCAATCGCCCGTTCCTGAGGCGTTTGTCGCCCGCACCTGCACCTCGTAGACCGTGTCCGGCATCAGCCCCGTGAGCGTCGCGGTACGGGCCGTCCCCTGGTGTTGCGCATCGGTGAAACCGTCGCCGCTGTCGCCTTCCCGGTACTGCACGTCATAATCGGTGAGCGCCGGCCCGCTGTTCTCCGGCTCCATCCACTCCACCATCAGGCTGTACGGCGTCGTAGCGGAAACAGTCGGCGCCAACGGCTTGCCCGGGTTCTCGTTGTCCTCGGCGGTCACCGTCACGGTGACCTTCACCGTGTCCGTATCGAATCGACCGCCCGGATCGGTGACCAGCAGCCTGAAGCTCAGCACCACATCCACCGTCAGTTCCTGTGGGGCCGTGAAGGTGGGATTGACCACGTCCCGGGACGACAGAGCCACGCGCTCGCCGCGGTATTGATTCCAGCGATATTTAAGCGGATCGTCGTCGGGATCGCTGCTGCCGCTGCCGTCCAGCGTCACCAGCGCGCCTTCCCACACGCCGGTCTGGTCCGGACCCGCATCCGCCATCGGCCGATTGTTCGCCGGCGGACGTGGCGGTTGCGGGAGGCCCCCGCCCCCACCGCCGCCGCCTCCACCACCGCCGCTCTCCGGCGTGGCACTCGCCGTCTCCACCGGGCCATAGCCCAGAGCGTTCACTCCCCGTACCTCGAAGACGTATTCCCTGCCGTTCGTCAGATTGGGCACCGTCGCGGCCCTCTCCGCCGGACCAACGCTCACCCAGTCGCCGAACTCCGCGCCGCTCTCCGCCCAGCGGTATTCGTAGCGGATGATCGCGGAACCGCCCGTGTTCTGCGGGGTATTCCATCTCAGCGTCACCTGGCCGTTGCCGGGGCTCGCCGTCCGACCAAGCGATGAGATCGGCACCGTCACCCCCGGCGGCGCCACTCGCACCTCGAGCATCGCCTCTTCGTTTGGTTTGTTGCCTGCGGCCGACGTGACTCGGCCCGCCGGCACGGTGAGGGTCAGCGTGTAATTGTGTGCCACCCGTTCGGTCCTCGGGGTCACGGTGGTGGTGAAAATCCGGTTATCCGTGGTCTGTAATGCCGCAATGGTTGGGTTGCAGGAAATCGGGTTGTTTGCGCTATCCGTGCAGGCAGGTTCCTGCTGTGTAGTAATGTCGGTCCGGGTGAAGCCCCTCACCTCCTCGGAGAAGCTGAACCTCATCGTGAGCGGGGCCTCCACCGGCGGCGGCGGGGACGGCGTCATCTGAACCGTCAGCGGCGTGACGGTCATCCCCTCGCCAGACTCGGACCAGTCACTCATCCCCTCGTCGTTCCTAGCCCGCACCTGCACCTCGTAGACGGTTCCCGCTTTGAGGTCCGAAAGCGTCAAGGCGAGCCCCGGCCCCTCGTGTTGCGCATCGGTGAAGCCGCCGCCGCCGCCTTCCTGGTACTGCACGTCGTAGTCGGTGATGGGCGGCCCCGTGTTCTCCGGCTCGCTCCAGTTGACCGTCATACTCTCGGCCGTCTCCCCCGAGAAGGTCGGCGCCTCCGGGATACCAGGCGGTTCCCGTTCGTCCGTCACTCTGACCGTGAACGTCTGCTCGGCCTCCAGTTCCCTCGCCCCCGTCCCGCTCCTCACTTCCACCCTCACCTCATACTCGTTGTCTCCGGGGGCCTCGAAGTCCGGCGCTGTCTGGAAGCTCAACTCTCCCGTGTCGCGGGCAACAGAGAACTGAAACCGGTCGGCCCCGCCCACGATCTCCCAGCCCGTCACCTCGTCCCCCGGGTCGTCATCCCTCGCAGCCAGCCGCCTCACCAGCGCCTGGTTCTCCGGAACATCGAACGAACTCGGACTCGTGATCTCCGGAGCCGTGTTGGGCGCTCCTGTGGTGTTGGTCACCGACTGGCTGCTCAGCCCCAGAGCATTGTTTCCAACAGCGTCCTGGATCGGCTGCGTCCCCGGACTGTAGCTCACCCGAATTCCCGTATCTCCGTGCTCCACCGCAGGATCGAGTGTCAGGGTCACCACGCTTCCGCTTACCGATACTGCGGAAACGCTTCGCCTGGTACCCCCTACCTCCACCGTGAAGTCCCCCGGCGCAGGCCTCGATCCCCCATCGAGCGCTTCCCCGTAGGTCAGCGTCAGAGAGGAGCCATCCACCGCCGCGCTCAGAAACGCCGGCCGGACCCCGTCCACCTTGTGCCCCGCCTGCGGCGCCACCGCTTCATGGTCCAGCACCGCATCATTGTCCGCCTCGTCCTTGATCGTCCCTCCGTTCCGGTCAATGCGGCCGGCAGCAATGCTCACCCCATCGGTGTCTTCGTCCCCCAGGGCCACCTCGTAGCTGAACACCAGCGCCGCCGCGCCACTGCCTCTCAGGTAGCCGGCCGTCCGGTTCCTGCTCCCCACTCTCAGCCGCATTCGCGGCGTCCTCGTCACCACCACCGTCTCGCTGAAGGTCACCGTCACCTCGATCTCGTCCTCCGCCGCATAGATCTGATCCCCCCCGGGGTTCGAGGTGATGGCCAGACTGCTCACTGTCGGTGAGGTCGTGTCCGGGGTGTCGTTGGTCACCGGCTCGCGGCTGAGCGCCTCCGCATCGTTTCCCGGCACATCCTGGATCGGGTTGGCCCCCGGCGTATAGCTCACTTGGATCCCTGCCTCCCCGTGCTCGGCCCCCACATCCAGGGTCAGCTCCACCGCACTCCCGTTCACTCGAACTCCGGTGACCGCCCGCGCCCGATCGCCCCCCGACACCGTGAAGTCCCCCGACACAGGCCTCGATCCCCCATCGAGCGCCTCATCATAGGTCAGCGTCAGTCTTGTCCCGTCCACTACCGCTCCGCCGCTGGCGGCCAGCCGCGGCCTGACCCCGTCCACCTTGTGGCCCGAGTCGGCGGCCAGCCCGTCATGGTCCAGCTCCGCATTGTTGCGGGCTTCGTCCCGGATGGTCCCGCCCGACAGGCTGGCGGCCTCGATGCCCATTCCATCCGTGTCGCTTTCCCCGTCGGCCACTGTGTAGGCAAAGACCAGAGCCGCTGTTCCCGACCCTCCTTCATAATCCGCCGTTCGCCTCCCTCCCCCCAGCTCCAGCCTCAACTGCGGCGTCCCCGTCACCTCCACCGTCTCGCTGAAGGTCACCGTCACCTGAATCTCATCATCGACCGCGTAGGTCCGGTCCGTCCCAGGATCCGAGGTGATCGCCACCCTGCTCACCGTCGGAGCGGTATCATCCACATCCTGCAGCCTGACCGTGAATGCAACCTCCACCGCATTGAACCCATCGCTCACCTGAACCGTGACCTCGTAATCCCCATCCCCATTACTGTCGTCCGGTTCCTCGTAGTCCTTCGCCGCCGTGAACGCCAGCCTGCCGCCACCCGGCAGCGTGAATTGACTCCGGTCATTCCCTCCCGTGATCTCCCACTCCAGGTCCTCGGTGCGGTCATCCTCGTCCGTCGCCAGCAGCGTCGCCACCACCGTCTCGTTCTCCGCCACGGGAATCAGGGCGGCCGTCGTTATCACCGGCGTCGCGTCGTCATCGGTGATCGTCAGCGTCTCGTCCGATGGCCCCGTCACCCCCTCGCTGTTGCTGGCCGTCCCCGTCACCATCACCGTCTTGTTGGGTGCGTCCACACCATTGTTGTTGGCGGTGATCGTCACGGTTCCCGTGCTGGCGGCCTGACCGGCTCCGATCGTCAGCGTCTTGTTCATGCTCAGCGTGAAATCCCCCGACACGGCCGGGGTGACGGCCGTGGCGGACACGGTCACCGTCGTCGTCTCACCCGACGTATGGCTCAGCCTCGCCGTCACGGTGGCGGACCCTCCGTTCTCGCTGATGGAGGTCGGCATCAACTGGAGCGTCACCGAGGGCGGAGCCCCCGTGGTGTTGGTCACCGACCGGTTGCTCAGTGCGAGCGCGTCGTTGCCCACCGCATCCCGGATCGGTCGCGTCCCCGGACTGTAGTTCACTCGAATCCCCGTGTCCCCGTGCTCCACCGCCGGATCGAGCGTCAGGGTCACCACGCTTCCGCTTACCGATACTGCGGAAACGCTTCGCCCGGTACCCCCCACCTCCACCGTGAAGTCCCCCGGCGCAGGCCTCGATCCCCCATCGAGCGCTTCCCCGTAGGTCAGCGTCAGAGAGGAGCCATCCACCGCCGCGCTCAGAAACGCCGGCCGGACCCCGTCCACCTTGTGCCCCGCCTGCGGCGCCACCGCTTCATGGTCCAGCACCGCATCATTGTCTGCCTCGTCCTTGATCGTCCCGCCGTTCCGGTCAATGCGGCCGGCAGCAATGCTCACCCCATCGGTGTCTTCGTCCCCCAGGGCCACCTCGTAGCTGAACACCAGCGCCGCCGCGCCACTGCCTCTCAGGTAGCCGGCCGTCCGGTTCCTGCTCCCCACTCTCAGCCGCATTCGCGGCGTCCTCGTCACCACCACCGTCTCGCTGAAGGTCACCGTCACCTCGATCTCGTCCTCCGCCGCATAGGTCCGGTCCGTCCCTGAGTTCGAGGTGATCGCCACCCTGCTCACCGTCGGTGAGGTTGTGTCAGGCGTTTCGTTTGTCACCGCTTCGCTGCTCAACCCCCGGGCGTCGTTGCCCACCGCGTCCTGGATCGGATTCGTCCCCGTCGTGTAGCTCACTTGGATCCCTGCCTCCCCGTGCTCGGCCCCCACATCCAGGGTCAGCTCCACCGCACTCCCGTTCACTCGAACTCCGGTGACCGTCCGCGTACGATCGCCCCCCGACACCGTGAAATCCCCCGTCGTAGGGGTCGAGCTCCCGTCGAGCGGCTCGCCGTAGGTCAGTGTCAGCGTCGTTCCATTCACCGACGCCGAGGACAGCATCGGCGCGGTATCGTTCACGTCCTCGAGCCGGATCGTGAACATGGCCTCCACCGGGTTGGCCCCGTCGCTCACCTCTGCCGTCACCTCGTAGTCGCCGTCCCCGTCGCTGTCGTCCGGTGCCTCGTAGTCCTGAGCCACCCCGAAGGTGAGCACGCCGTCCGCCGTCAACCTGAATCTGTTCCGGTCTGCGCCGCCCGTGATCCGCCACGTCAGATCCTCCGCCGGGCGGTCCGCGTCCGTCGCCGCGAGCGTCGCCACCGCCGTCTCGTTCTCCTCCACGAGAATCAGGGCAGCCGTCGTGATCACCGGCGAGGCGTCGTCATCGGTGATGCTCACGGTGGCCTCGGTGGTACCGCTGGCGGTCATCCCGGCGGGCAGGGCGCCGAAGCCCACCTTCACTTTCTCGCCATCGTCATCTATCGTGTCCTGGGTGGGGCTGAAGGTGAAGCTGACCTCCGTCTCGCCGGCTATGATGATGGGGTTCGGCACGTCGGAGTAGTCAGCGCTGGAGGCGCCCCCCTGTTCGGTGAAGGTCAGCGGAATCTCGATGGTGCGCTCCGGATCGGAGCTGAGCATCAGGGCGATTTGGATCGAACCTCCTTCGGGAGCGTCATAGGTGGCTTGGACAAAGGAGGCGGTGACGGCTGGGTAGATCGTTCGCGCGGCGGGCGTTTCAGCGAGCGTGGCGCCATCGGCTGTGCAGATACCGCTGTCGGCGCAGTTCTGTCCGGCGAGGAGACTGATTGAAATGGACGCGGCACTGTCCGGAATGAGGGTGATCCGGTAAGCGTTGGCCGACTCTCCGCTCACGAAATAGGGGTCAACGCTGTCGAGTGTTGCACCTTGCACGTCCAGCGATGGCGTGTCGTTCTCGAAGTCCACCACCGCTTGGTTGAAGGCGATCACCACCGTGGGCCGCGGCCCGCCCTGTGCGTGAAAGCTCGATGTCCCCGAGTCAAGAAACTCCGCCCGCAGCGGCACGGGATCATCCGCCAGCGCCACCGGGGGCAACGGTATGGGCCGGATTGATTCTGGCCCGCCGTCGGCTTGCAGCAGCACGATCGAGAACTTCTCCTCGCCGGTGTCCGGGTCGACCTGGGTGACGGACTCCGTGGGCTTGCGCGTCCCTCCCTCGCCCCAGCCGATGAGCCAGTCGCCGTTGGGCAGCTCTTCGACGTGGCCGTGCCTATACCCCGCGCGTGAACGTGCGCCTCCCAGCGAGTGGTCCCGCAAGAACACGGCCTCACCGTTGTCGACATCGAGGGCGTACTCCACCGCGCGGCTGTACTGCCCGCCCGGTCTCGGCAGCAGTTGAGTGTCGAGCCACGGATCGAGCATGCACAGCACGCCGTTGTCAAACAAGATGAGGTGGCCGTTCGCGGTCGAGCCACACCAGACGCCCTTTCCCTGGATCCGGGCTGTCGAGGTAAACGAGCGTTTGATCGGCCGCGACCGTCGCCTGAAAGGCGTTTTCCGCAATTGGAAATGCTTCACCCTCGGCTTGAAGCGTGTCCAGCGAAAACGGTATTGCCCAAAGGTCATGGGGCGGCAGGAGCGCGGACTCGTAAACAAGGTGGCCGCTACCGGAAAAGAAAGCAGGCACACCCGGTCCAAGTACCCGCTGCCGGTCGGTTTCCAAATCTTGAACGACTATCTTCTGTCCCGAAAAGTTCCCAACGAAAAACGCCAGCACACGGCGCCCTGCTTCGGGAGGCAGGAAATGGGGAAGGCCGAGAACCGACTCCCCTTCTTGCGCGCCTTCTACGTCCTTCGGGGAAAGCAGCAAGCGGGCAACGCCGCCCCGGGCCGGGACTTCATAAAGACCGCGGGTGCCGTCCTCGCCTCTGGCGGCGAAAACAATCACCTCGCCGTCGAAGCTCCAGGCGCCCCCAGCCGCGCTGCCGCCGGGCACGGTGCAAAGGCGCACCGAGGGTCCCCCTTCGACGGAAACCTTTCTGAGTTCCCCGCCGGAATGGAACCCAATGAAATCACTGCGCGGGGACCAAAAGGGTGAATACGCGCCTTGGGTTCCCTCAATGGCGCGGGGCTCCTGCCGGTCGAGGTCTTGCACCCAGAGCAAGCTTTCGTCCCCCGGCGAAATGAAAGCGACATGTCGTCCGTTGGGCGATATCGCCGCGTTGCCTTGAAACAGGCCTGGGTTTACCCCAACCGAAGGTGTGAGGGCAAATCGGCGCAGGGGTCTTGGGCCGCGGAAGCCGGGGCCGCGTAGCCACAGCACGGCGACCGCGGCGAGCAGGAGGAAGACGGTTGCGTAGAGGACGCGATCTTTCAGGCGACGGCGCTTTTGCGCGGAGCGCGCAGCCGACTCGGGCACGACATTGATCGTCACCGAGCGTTTGAGTTGGGTGTCTTCGGCGCGGTAGGCAACACTGTCGCCTTGGGAGGCGAGGTCTTCGATGACGTGGTACTTCACCAGCGGGTGGTTCGGCTCGCCGGGGGGCTCGCTGGGGCTTTGCTGTGTTGGGGTGAGCGCTTGCCCGGGCGAGGCAGTCGCCGCAGGCACTTGCCCGCCCGAGGGTTGGGAGGTGGCCGCGGGCGGCGCGGTGGCTGCATGCGGCGGCGTGGCAGCCTGCTCCCGACCGGCGGCCGTCCCAGGGGCGGCGGGCCGTTTTCCCATCTCACTCGGCAGCGGCGGCCGGGTCGTTCGTCCAACTGTCGAGCGGGCGGTTTCGAGCTTCTTGCGCAAGGTGCTCAGGTCGAGAATTAAAGCCGATGCCTCGGGATAGCGATCCTCGCGGCGCTTCGCCAGGCATTTGTCGACGATCCACTCGAGTTCCATCGGGACGCCGGTACGCAGGCCGGTCAGCGGCTCGGGGGCCTCGTGCAGGATCGAGTATTGCACCGCCTGGCTGTAGTCGCCGCGAAACGGCAACTGCCCCGAGATCATTTCATAGGTCACGCAGCCGAGCGCCCACAGGTCGGTGCGTTGGTCGGTGCCGGCGGCCTCGGTCTGCTCGGGCGACATATAGGCCATCGTGCCGAGGGCGGTCTCGAGCTCGGTGAGTTTTGACCGCTCGGATAGCTGCGCCAGCCCGAAGTCCATGATCTTGATGAGGCGCTCGGAGCCCTCGTCGAGAAGCATCACGTTGGCCGGTTTGATGTCGCGGTGGAAGATGCTCTTGCGATGCGCCGCTTCAAGGCCGCGGGCGATTTGGATGGCGATGTCGAGGGCATCATCGAGCGGCACGGGACCGGAGGTGATCTTGCGGTCGAGGGGTTCGCCGTCGAGGTGCGCCATGGCGATGAAGGTGTGTCCCTCGACCTCGTCGATTTCGTAGACGGTGCAGATGTTGGGATGATCGAGCGCGGCGGCGGCCTGCGCCTCGCGGAAGAATCGCGTCTTGGCTTCCTCGTTCGACAGCAAGTGCGCCGAGAGGAATTTGAGAGCGACGGGACGCTTGAGCTTGGTGTCGGTGGCCTTGTAAACAACACCCATCCCGCCTTCGCCGAGCTTCTCGGTGATTTCGTAATGCGAGATGGTGCGGCCGATCATGGAATCTTGTTAGTGGCGACGTTGCTCGCGTCGTCCGGGTCGATCCGCAGCACACTGTTGCAGCCCTTGAACGACGCCACAATGTCCCCGTCGACCATCTGCAGCGTGTTCACATGGGCATAGTCGGCTTGTCCCGGCGGGAATCTGGGGTTGCAGTCCTCGAGGGGAATGGCGTCATAGGAGTTCCAGTCGAACAGCGACGCACCGGCCGGTGTGCGGATCTGGAGGGCCGAGTCCCGCACCCGTTCTGATGTGCTGAAGTTCCCGAATGTCAGCCCGCTGAGGTCACGATCGGCCGGCTCGTACGCGAAGAGGAGGTAGTTACCGTTCTCCAGAATCCAGGCGTCGTGCCCGTTCGTGTCCGTCAGCGGCGCCACCGTTCCGACGTTGGCGATCACCTCCAGGTTCTGGTCGAGGATCTTCCAGTCTTGGCCGGCTCTCTTCTTGTTGTAGGCGTAGCGGTACTCGCCGACGGCGCTGACCCACGTCGCGCGGAAGTACCCGCCGCCGTACTTGGCGTCCATGCGATGGAACCTGACTGCGCCGTTGGAGTCGACTATCGCAATGGACTGCTCGGCGTCCTTCGCGACCCCGAACATGATGAGGTCCTCGATGACGCCGGTGGCGCCGGATGCGGTCGTCACTGTCATGTCGAGCAGGTCGCCTGAGAGGCACCGCACGACATAGGTGGTCGCCGCGCCGCTGGCGCCAGCGACCGTGACGCGGACTTCGCTGTCGGCATCCACGGCGACGGTGCGGCTCTCACCGCTGGAGACCTGGGTCCCGTCGATCGACAGCCGCCCGCCCGAGCCCGCGGTCGGGGTGAGGGTCATGGTCTCGCCGGCGGCGGCGCAGCCGATGCTGTAGTGCAGGATGCCGGCGTCAAAAGAGGGCCTGAGCGCGTGGCCCGAGTGGGCCGCGGAATCAGTGGTGGACACGGTCAGCCCGCTCAACAGGTCCGCCGTGACGACCTCTGAGGTGCGCGCGGTCACGGTCTTGCCCGAGCCGTGCCCGTCCGTGTAGGTCGCCGTCACCCGCAGGAAGTGCCCCGTCTCGGCGCTGGTCGGCGTGTAGCTCGACGCGGTCGCGACGACGATGTCCGTCCAGGCGCTGCGGCCCACCGAACGCTCCCACTGGTAGGTGACCGTCCCCGTCACGCCGTCCGGGTCGGTCAGGGTGGTCGTCAGTGCCACGCCGAACTGTGGCCGGGTCGTTGACAGCGTCAGCGTTCCCGCTTCGTCCTGGTCGGTGATCGTCACCTCCACGGCCAGCGAGTGGCGGGTGACGCCGTCGCCGACTTCGACCGTTACCTCGTAGGTGCCGTCGCTGTCGTCATCGGCTGGCGCGTCGTAGTCCGGCGGCGGGGAGAAGAGATTGGGCGAAACCACGGCGAGGTCGAAGCGCAACACTCCCCCGGGCTCGTCGATGCGGAAGCTATCGGCGTCCGCGCCCGACAGGCTCCAGCTCAGACCGTCCCGGTCCGCCTCCGAGGAGGCCGAGTAGGTGGCTACCCGCACGGCCCGATTCTCCTCGTAGTCGACCGTTGACGGTCCCGTCAGCGTGGTCAACTCCACCACGTTCTCCAGTGTGACGACGAGGTCCGCCGCGTCCGTTTCGGAGCCATCGCTCACCTGCACCGTGACCTCGTAGGTCCCGTCGGCGGCGGCGGGCGCCTCGTAGTCCTTGGCCGCGTTGAAGGTGAGGACGCCCGCGCTGGTGAGGCTGAACTTGGCGGAGTCGGCTCCGCCCGTCTTCGACCAGATCAGGTCGCCTGCGTTCGTGTCGCTGTCGTCCGCAGTGAGCGTGGCCACCGCGGTCTCGCCTTCATCGACCAGGAAGGGACCCTCACTTGTGATGTCGGGCGCGGTTATGGTTTGCGCGATCACCTGTGAGCTGGCGGCGAACACGAACACAAGCGCCAGCAGGAACGCGACGGTGCCCACCTTGGCGGCCAATACCCGGGCCGCAAATGCCCCCAGGTAAGTCCCGATCAAGGTGTCCTCCGATTTGCCGAGATCATTCGTCCGGGCCGCGGCAGCCCGCAAAGTAGAGCGAGACAACCTCCAGGACAAAGGGCTTCCCTATGAGGCCCGCGAAGTCGTCGTCGGTCGTGGACGTGACCACGATGGGCACCGCCGTGACCGTCACCTCCACCGGCACCGGGGCTGTGCCGTCGTCCGGACACTGCTCTCCTCGGGCGAGCACGGGGGAGGCCAAGGCCAACGCAGCGGCCAGCACCGTCCGGACTAACCGCGATCGAACGCTACCTGCATTCTCCGGGGACGCTGGACCATGGGACGGATCGGTTGCTTCGGGGAGATCGATCCAGCCTGGGGGAGGGGGTAAATCGGCCGGATGGTCCGCACATATTGTTCTTTTCTGTTGATTGATGCCGTTATGAATCCCCCCTTTTATTTAACGCGATTGTGCCTTCCCCGTCCCTACCCAGATTGGTAGATTCGGGGATAATCTCCCGGCAAACGGACCGCCCACCGAGGACGCGGGCAGTGCGGCGGTTATCCCAACTCGGCGATCGACAGCACCAGCCTCACCAGGTCTGCCTGCCGGGAGATGTGGTGTTTCTGGTAGATCTGCTTCAGGAGCCAATAGATGGCGTCTCTGGTGTGCCCCGTGGCCTCGGCCATTTCCTGCACGCTCTTGCCTTCCGCCAGCCAGACCGCGACCCGACTCTCAGCCGGCGTCAGCCCCAGGGTATTGGCCACCAACTCGGGATCGATGCGATGATGGCCCCCCGGCTCGACAATCAGTACCAGCGCGGCGACGTGCCGCGCTCCATAGTCCGGTTGGGGGACACCCACCGGTTTGACGTGCACCACGAAGGGCGGCAACACGGACGAGCGGCGGAGCCGCATCGACCCACTGACCGGGGCAGCTCCGGAGGTCGGCAGCGCGGCGCCCAGCAGGCGCTCAAGACGGAGCTGGTCGTCCGGCAGGCTGGTACGCAGCACCCCATCCTTGTCCGACAACCCATCGCCGTGCCGGAGGATGGGTCGGGCGCGGTCATTGACCGCCAGGATCCGCCCACGCCGGTCCAGCTGGAGGACGCCTATCCGAGGGTTGTCGAGCAGGGCGGTCACGGTCGTGTCCCGCGCCTCGGTGCGCATCAGCGCCTGCCGAACTCGGACAAATTGTCGGATGTGGGGCAGTAGCCGCCTGACCATCGCGATCTGCGAAGACCCCCAGCCATCCGAGGCAACGGGATCGGCGAGAGACCAGGTCATGCGGGAGCCGCCCGGCCCCTCCAGGAGCACGTTCAAGCCATTCTGATACTTACCCCGGAGATATGCCTCGTTGTAGGCAGGCGAGGTTTTCAACTCCTCGGCCGTGTAGAGGTCTTTGAGTTGCACCAGATGGCCTTCGGGAAGTTGCAGCAGGCGCGGTATGGCTTCGTTGATGGGATGGTAGACTTCGAGGTACTCACGCTCCATATCGGTGTTACGCTGCCCCCGGTAGTAGAGCCCGACGAAGGAGGCCCGGATGTCGTCTTTCGGGCCTTCACCGACCAGGAGGACATTGCCCGTGATGCCGCAGGCCTCGTCAATCAGGGCCGAGGTGGCCGGCCAGTGGTGATCGTCGAGCATGGCTTCGTACAACGACGCCAGGATGTGCTCGAACGCGTCTCGGTCGCTCATGACGATTCTTTCTTCAGCAGCGCCAGGATGAACAGCACAGGAGGTCTCTCCATATAAGTCGAGTCCTGCGTGAAAGCCTCTTTCATGTCTTTCAACTTCGTCATGGCCTCAACTGCTTCAACCGTGAAATCGCCGCGACTTCTTGGCCAAGACGCACAGAACCGCAACAGGCCGCCCTGTCGCGGTCACGCAGATGCCGCTGCGATTGAAGGCACCCTGAACTCAACGCGAACACCAGACTGTGGGACGCGGCTGAAGCGGGGAGATCCACCCGGAGAGGGATAGATCGATCACAGAATTCACACCTACGGTCTTTTTACCCTTAAGCCATTTTAAATCGAGACTACTTGTACCGTAATTACGCCCCCGAATCCCTACCAGGATTGGTAGGTTCGAAACAAAGAAGTGGCAGGCGAGGCCGGGAGGGGGGATCCCCGCTGTCGAGAAGCGACCCGAATGGTCCCGGAGACTACGGGAAGGAACCCGCCAGGATCTCGTCGAGGTCCTTGGGCCGTCCGGCAAAAGGGGACCCTGTCGAACAGACCGGGTGAGGACCACCGGCGAGAGAAATCTCAGATCCTACGGGTCGCTGGCCCCCAAGAAAACGCAGCGCAGGGCAAATGTGGGCCTGTTTTTTCACCCGATCAGCCCTTAAATTTTCCACCCCTCCCTGAAGACCCATTCCAGCACGAGCCCGCCGCTTCCCCCTCCCCGGAGTCAGGCCTGCGGAGATCGATCCAGCGAACGCCGGTCCGGGGCAGGCCGCCTGGGTGGTGGTTTTGTTGACGGGAGCAGAGGTGCGAAAAGGCCGGGCGGGCGGGGGTGGGCGAAGGACAGTTAGAGTTACTCTGTTTCCAGGAGGCTGCAGCCATGCCTGATCCAGGTCGAAACGAGCACAGTTTAGAGCTGCCGGCAGTCTCACCTTCGCCCCCGCTGACGGTGGCCCGGGCCCCTGCGCCGCTCCTGATCCCCGGAGGCTGGCGCATCGAGAGCCTTCCCGGGACCGTCCGGGAGGCCGGCCCCTCCGCCGAGCGGCGCCTCCTCGAGTTCTTCACCGCCGAGATCTCAAACCCCCATACCCGCAGTCCTAGAGCGACGATGGCATCTAGCAGCTCGATGCAGAGGATCAGGGACACAATTCCACGATTGTGCGCTCTAAGAAGATTTGGATAGGTGCTCTTCGTAGTAAGCGAGAGCACTTCTATATCCCTCCTTCAGGACTTCTTCCTTCTCCTGATACAGGTCCTCGGGACTATGGAACACTTGTTCCGTCGCATCGGTCGCGGGCCGTCTTGGTTGGCGCGCGCCTCGGCGAGCGAGACCAGCGCGACGCTGCCGGTCCGAGTTCGCGGCGGTGATCCCTCTGCGCCGGTGACTCCGCATCGCCGTGACCATCCTCCTCTCTCCAGCCGGTGTTCCTCGCCGGCCACTGACGGCTGGCAGTCGGGTGTGATCAACGGTGCCACCAACGCCCGAGCGCTCCGGGATCGGTTGGCGGGCGTGCGTTGCCACCGGGGGCCACTGGTCGGAGTTGGTGGCGGGCGATGGCACGGATGAGGCCGCCTAGCCGATGGTTCCGCCGTTCCGGGCGGCTACCTTGAAGACCCCCAACGCGAAGAGGCTGGGGATGTCCAACGGCAAGTCGCCGAGTTCCTCCCGATAGCGCGGCCCCAGCTCGGGGAGAGGGAAGTTTTCGACGGTCTCGAAGCCCTGGGCGGCCATCAAGGCCTGCATGCCCGTACGCGAGTATGCGCTGACCATTGGCTCCCCCAGTCGCTCGACGAACGACATCATCTTCTCACGCATCGGGAGGTCTTCGGGTCGGGCCGCCTCCGTATTCAGCAGGTAGTCGATCACCAGGCACGTTCCCTCCGGCAGCCGCCGCGATACGGAACGAGCCGTCTCGGCCAAGGAATCGGCCGTGAGATAGTAGGCGACTCCCAGCAGGGTCAGGAACGTCGGCCGAGATACCTCGAAGCCCGAGCCGGCGAGTGCATCCAGGGCCGAGACCTTCTCGAGATCGGCAGGCACGACATGCATCCGGGACGGGATCGTCAGTCCCGCCTGGCCAATACGCTCCAGCTTCTTGCGTTGCGTCACGGGATGGTCGATCTCGAAGACATCGATCCGCTCCATCAAGTCGGGTCTGCGGAAGGCGAACGAATCCATCCCGGCTCCGATGATGACGTACTGCGTGATGCCGTCATCGACCGCCTGCTCCAAGGCCTGCTCAGCATATCGCGCCCGCATCACCACGCACATGGCGGTGGGCGCCATGGGCTTCGTCATGACCCTGAGCCCCCATTCCAACGGGCGAATCCGCAAGACCAGGCGCCAGAACCATCCGCACAGCTGGCAGGCGTACGGGTCCTCGAAGATCCGCACGGGTTCGCGCTGGTGGAGGGCGCGGACAGCCGCCACGGTGTCCGCAGTCGAGGATTCGCTTTTCTGCAGGAGTGCCGCGACGGCCTGAACGCGCATTGCGCATTGTCCCATGCTTCCGGGACAAAGACGTGGTCAGAAGCCGATCGAAAAGGGGGCGCGCGGCCTGAACCCGTTCGGCCGGGGACGCCTCACGACGCGCGCCAGCCACGTTCGGATGGCGGCCGACGGCGTCGCGCACCATCGTCCGTTCCAGGTCCTCGCTCGCCTTTCCGGCGGGAAGATTTCACCGGGAGCGACCGATCGGAGGGGCGTGTAAGCACACGCACCCTCCCGGGTCTATCCCCGCGTGTGCGGGGGAACCTGGACCGAGCTGTCGGTGTCGTTTCACGGCAAGGGTCTATCCCCGCGTGTGCGGGGGAACCTGGGACACGCCGCGGATGCTAACAGACGAGCAGGGTCTGTCCCCGCGTGTGCGGGGGAGGGGAAGGGCCGGTAGAGGAAGCCCCAGGCGGGCTTGCGCAGACGCCCGTGGAGACACTCTGTTAGTTGAGTTGCGACCGCTCCTGCATATCCATCCGCACCCCCAGAATTCGAAGCGCCTCCATCTTCGCTTTCACCTCGGAAGGGCCGATCACCCGGAGCGTGTCAAATAACTCTCTCAGGCTCTCCGGTCCCAACCCACAAACGTGAAGAGCATCGGCGACCTGGGCGCAGTCGGGGCACAGTGTCTGTCCAGTCCCGATGTCTTCACCCTCGACGCCGCACAGCGTAATCGACTCGCTGGAGGACTCGCCCACCCAGTCCACGCGCAAGTGGCGATAACGTCCTTGGTTCTTCATGGCCTTTAGAGATTAGCTCAGTTGTGCTTTCCATCCGGGGCGGGGTTGTGGTGGTGGGGCGTCCCTTCCCGGCGCAGCGCCTGGATGACCGCCTCGCGGACGGCGTTGCAAAAAACTATCGCCAATTGAATCTCTCCTGCAATACCGTTTCGCAACCCCCAAGCCCTTGAAAACCAGTTCGCTGTCGGGTCGTTGCGAAACCGCTCGTTTGTGCAACTTGCACTCGTCGACGAGGGACGCAAGAGCGTCATCTTGGACATCGCTGGATATCCACCCGGCGAACGCGTCAAGAACCAGATCGGGGCGCGCGAGGCTTTGCCCAAGCAGTACGGAGACGCGCCGCAGTACACCCTAGTTGTCGCGGGGGGTGACACGGACATCAAACCCGTGCCGGCAATCGAACTCGAGGCGCGGATTAGACGTGCGCACTCGCTGATCTGGGCCGGCGGACGCCGGGACATCCCCTTTCCCTCGTAAACAGCCACGTCTCCCGGATCGGCCCGCAGCGGTCCAGGGCGCGAAGCGGCGCAGCGAACCCTTGACGGCGAGGACCGATCTGCAATCATCCGCGGCGAGGGAAAGGGGGTTCAAGAAGACGAAACCGGGCGATCCTGAGACATAGAACGATAACATACTTTATCGTACTGTAGGGGTGGACTCACAGAACTCTTCCCTCCTGGCGCCGATCACCGCTTCCGCTTGCTTCTCTTTTGCCACTGCCGCTCTCGGCGCTTCCACATCCGCTTGAGCATGATCTTTCTTTCGGGAAGCCGTATTCCCCCTGCCCGTGCGAGTTGAATCATCTCTCGTAGCTCTGTCTCGAACTGCTTGGGCGGCAGATGGGGTCGAAGCTCCGCAAGTTTCGGGCCGTGACAGTCCCGCAGCTTGCGCCCTTCTTCACACGGGCACGCCATGAGCGGCGGGGCAGAGTCATCCGCTAAGCATTTCAGCAGTGTCATTGCCTCAACGAGAGAAGTTTCGAAGAACTCCACTTGGCCTTGGTCTGGAGACGTTTAGGGAGCTTGTCCAGGACATTTCCCAGCTTGTGGAACCAGTCGCGTTTCTCGGCCGTCTGGGAGGTCGAGTCCGGCAGGGGGCGACCCCCATGATGGGGGAAAAAGGGTGTCTTGTCGGGTGCCTTGGTGTATTCTTAGGGATACAATCAGGCGATGATTGAAGTCCGCCAAACCGAAGCGTATGCCCGATGGTTCGGGAAGCTTCGTGACAGGCAGGCAAGGGCACGCATTAACGCGCGCATCAGACGGTTGTCATTGGGCAATACAGGAGACGTTCGACCGGTCGGAAAAGGCGTCTCGGAGCTTCGTATCGACTACGGACCCGGCTATCGCGTGTACTTCGTGCAGCAAGATCAGTCCTTGGTGCTCCTATTGATCGGAGGCGACAAGAGCACTCAGAACCGGGATATCGCGAGAGCCCACGATCTAGCGCAAGGGCTATAGAAGGAGGTAGATAATGGCAAAGACGCTGACTCGTCCATGGGCCGCATCGGATTACCTGGAGAACGAGGAAGACATCGTTGCCTACCTTGAGGCAGCGTTTGACGACGGTGATTCTCGGCTGATTACGGCCGCCCTTGGCGACATTGCCAAGTCCAAAGGGATGACAAAGATCGCTTCGGAAGCTGGTTTGGGCAGGGAGAGTCTCTACAAGACGCTGTCACACGATGGCAATCCCAGTTTCTCCACCGTGCTCAGGGTGATGCAATCTTTGGGTATTCGGCTTCACCCGACTGTGATGCGACGTGCCCGCCCGTGAGCTTGGCGATGGCGGTCTTGGAAACGCCCAGCGAGCCTTTCGGGCGCCCGAGCTTCCGTCCCGAGGACCTGGCTGGCCTGGGCGAGGCCCTCGCGGGTGCGCTCGCAAACGGGGAGGAACGCAGGGGTAATCTGGGACAGCGCGATACGGATGCCGAGGAGACCGGATTCAGCAGCACATCGAGCAACGCGAGCAGGCGCGGGCCTGGGACGGCCCGGGGCCGCTAGGTCTCTCTCGCCCATCCCATGGGACGACTTTAGATGAATTGGAACATCCCTCAGACTTCAGGCCAGGCTCTTCCGATATCTCTTGAAGCTGGTGATCGACTGTTTATGGTAGGCGCCAACGGCTCAGGGAAATCAGCGTTGATTCAGCACCTTGTTTCATCGAAGCCAACTATTGAGTCTCGCAAAATAAAGTGACACCTTTTTGGGGTACGTACGTCTTTGTATGTATGGGAAATACAAAAGGCGTACGGCGGGATTTCGAGGCCCTGGAGAAGCGCCGTTTCAAAGCGATCCGGTTGGTCGAGCAAGGCTGTAGTCAGTCCGAGACAGCGAGGCGATTGAAGGTCGCGCGGCAAAGCGTCAGCGAGTGGCTGCGACGATACCGGCGTGACGGCGAAGCCGGGTTGCGCCAGGCCGGCCGCGCCGGCCGTAAGCCGCTGTTGGACGCCGCGCAGCTCGAACGCCTCGAGGCGTTGCTGCTGGAAGGCCCCGAGGCGCACGGCTTCCCGACGCCGCTGTGGAGCTGTCCGCGGGTCGCTCGTCTGATCGGAGACGAGTTCGGCGTGCGCTATCACGAGGGCCATGTCTGGAAGATCCCGCGGGCGCTCGGTTGGAGCCCGCAACGGCCCGTCGGCAAAGCGCGGGAGCGCAACGAAGAGGCCATCCGCGGCTGGCAGCGCAAGACTTGGCCGGCCATTAAAAAAAAGCCCGCAAAGAAGAACGTACGATCGTCTTCATCGACGAAAGCGGATTGAGTCAGAAGCCGCATCGTTGCCGCACCTGGGCGCCGCGCGGCGAGACACCGGTGTTGGAGTTCAACTTCAACTGGGACAAGCTGTCGGTGTCGGCCGGGCTGACGTTGCGCAACTTTTACTTCCGGCTCTATCCCGGCGCGATCGGCGAGTTGGAGGTCATCGACTTCCTGAAGGCTTTGGTGCGCCACATCGACGGCCCACTGCTGATCGTCTGGGACCGGCTGCCGGCGCACCGCAGCCGCCTGGTGCGGGAGTTCATCCAGCTCTCCGAGGATCACATCGCAACGGAGTACTTGCCGCCCTATGCGCCGGAGTTGAACCCGGTGGAATACATTTGGGCGTACTGGAAGCAGCACGAGTTGCCCAACGTCTGCCCGAAGGACTACTGGGAACTCGACGAGCGCGCCCGCAAAGCGCTGCGGCGAATGCGCCGCAAACCGCGCTTGATTACCGCTTTCTGGAAACAGTCTTCTCTTTGTCTCGATTGACAGTATATTATGCGAGACTCAGTAGGACGATCAGACGTATTTCCGCCCACAGACGAACATGGTTCGAATCCGGAAACATCGATTTCACTCCACGGCATCGTAAAAGGTTTGATGAACAATACCTACAACGTGAACGCCAGGTCGATTCTCGATGGAAGGATCACTACGCTCAAGAAAAACAGTCGGCTGTTTTTTTCGATTTGGTTGCCAAAGACAACGCCGAGGCTCGATTCCTCCGATCCCTTCTTCGCCAGGTCGACCCGCAGAATCCCGACAGAGGCTTCAAGACTGCTATAGAAGTAGCCGCAAAATCGGTGCCGCTCTTCGAACAGCTCAACGAATTACTTGCGCTCGGGACGCTGCCGGTTTCACTCGAAAACTCCGAAGGTGAAGAGATTCTTGCACGTCACGGAAATGACGGCGTGAGCTTCAGCATTGCACAAATGTCGGATGGGGAACGGAGCGCCGCCCTCATCGCCGCCACTGTGCTCACCGTGAAGCCGGAAACCGTATTACTGATCGACGAGCCGGAACTGCATCTTCATCGAGCCATTCCTGGCGGCGTTGTTTGCACAGCGCACGGATTGCGCGTTCGTCATCTCAACGCATGAAATCGACCTACCAATGGCTCACCCGGCTGCGCGTGTCCTCATGGTCCGATCTTGTGAATGGAATGACAATACGGCCAAAACGTGGGATGTCAAAGTCCTCGAACCTGACGCGGGTTTACCAGAGGATCTCAAGCGGGCCATTTTGGGGACTAGACGAAGGATTGTGTTCGTGGAAGGTACATCAGGCAGCCTAGACCTGCCGATTTACACCGCGCTCTTTCCTGACATTTCGGTCGTGCCAACAGGCAGCTGCGTCGATGTCGAAAGAGCAGTGACTGGGTTACGAGAATCTCTCAACTACCATCACGTCGAGGCATATGGCCTCATAGACAGAGACGATAGGACTGACGACGATGTCATGCGGCTCGCTGAGAAGCACGTGTTCGCCTTGGACGTGTGCTCGGTCGAGGCACTTTACTATTGCTCGGACGCCATCGCGGCCGTCGCCCACCGGCAAGCGGAAACCTTGGGGAGCGATGCTGATGAGATGATCGAGTCGGCGACACAGAAAGCTTTCGATGAGTTGTATCAGAACGGCCTTGCCGAAAGGATGGCCGCGCGGCGGTGCGAACAGCGCCTGCGTGAGCGCGTGCTCTCAGAATTCCAAAGCCAAAAATCACAAATTAAGACCGATGCAACTCTCACCGTGTGTGTCGCTTCTCCCTATCTCAACGAGTTGACCTGCTTTCAGAGCCTCTTCGCCGACAGAAATTTAGACGGTCTTATCGCTCGCTATCCGATCCGCGACAGCCGCGTGTTCGACGCTATTGCGAAAGCCCTCAAATACGACACCAGGGACTACGCGCGAGTGGTCGTCTCCAGAATTCGAGAAGATGGTGCTCTGGCCCAAAAACTCAAGGAACGTATAGGTCCCCTTTCCATGGAGCTTGAGGCTTAATCCGTGACGTAGATCGACGCATAGGAGGATTTGCGGATGTCTGACTCCTTGGTTACGCGTGCTCCTCTCCTCCGCGAGTGTCGTCGCTCCTCAGCCGCCGATACGCTTCCGACGCCATCCAGGCTGTTAGGGGTCACCTCACGAAACGGAAAAAATCGTACGCTAAGGCCGAGTGAGCGGCGGTAGGGGCCGGAAGTTGCCCTGTTCAACTTGCTTGTTCTGCCGCCAGCTGTAGTCTCCCGTCAGGTTGATGTGCTCCCAGCCCAGTGGCGACAGATGGGGCAGGAGGCTGTCGTCCGCGTTTCCGGTGTCCCGCAACGCTTGCACCACCCGTTTCAGGTAAGCAGTGTTCCAGAGCACGATGGCGGCGACCACCAGGTTGAGGCCGCTGGCACGGTAGCGCTGGTTCTCGAAGCTGCGGTCGCGCAGTTCACCCAGCCGGTTGAAGAACACGGCGCGGGCCAGCGCATTCTTGGCCTCGCCCTTGTTCAAACCGATCTGTACCCGGCGGCGCAACTCGATGTCTTGCAGCCAGTCGAGCGTGAACAGAGTGCGCTCGATGCGGCCGAGTTCGCGCAGCGCTAGCGCCAGGCCGTTCTGACGCGGGTAACTGCCGAGCTTGCGCAGCATCAACGAGGCCGTTACCGTCCCTTGCTGGATCGACGCCGCGAGTCGCAAGATGGCATCCCAGTGGGCGCGGATCCGTTTGACGTTGACGCTGCCACCGATCAGCCTAGCGAGCGTCGGGTAGCGCTTCGCGTCGCCGTGGATATACAAGCGCTTGTCGGCCAGGTCACGGATGCGCGGCGCGAAGCGGAAGCCCAGCAGATGCATCAGTGCGAACACATGATCGGTGAAGCCCGTCGTGTCGGTGTAGTGCTCTTCGATGCGTAGATCGGACTCGTGGTAGAGCAAGCCGTCCAGCACATGGGTCGCGTCGCGCACCGTGGCGTTGATGACTTTGGTGTGGAAGGGCGCGTACTGGTCGGAGACGTGGGTGTAGAACTGCACGCCCGGTTCCGAGCCGTACCTCGGATTCATCTGGCCAGCGAACTGACCGCGGCCCCCGGCTTTGAAGTGTTGGCCGTCCGACGAGGAGGTAGCGCCTTTGCCCCACCACAAGGCGAAGGGCTGGCGGTACTGCGCGTTGACCACCTCGGCCAGCGCCGCCGAATAGGTTTCATCTCGGGTGTGCCAGGCCTGCAACCACGAGAGTTTGGCGTAGCTTGCTCCGGGGCAGGATTCCGCCATTTTGGTCAACCCCAGGTTGATCGCATCGGCGAGCACAGCCGTCAGCAATAAGCTCTTGTCTGCGGCCGTCCCGCCGCTTTTGAGGTGCGTGAAATGACGGGTAAAGCCGGTCCAATCGTCCACTTCGAGGAGCAGCTCGGTGATTTTCAAGTGGGGCAACAACCCGTACGCTCGGCGCATCAGCGCGTCGGCTTCCGGCGGCACAGCGCTGTCGAGGGGGGTGAGCTTGAGGCCCGTACCGCTGATGGACGCATCCGGCAGCTGGTCCTGCACCGCGAGCCTTTCCACCGTTTGCAGCTCGCGCTCCAACACGGCCAGCCGCGCCTCCAAGAACCGCTCACAGTCGGTCTCCACCGCCAGGCCCAGTGCTTGCTGCTCACGCTGTGCCGAGAAACGCGACGGCGGCAAGAGGTACTCCTCGAAGTCTTTGAACTGGCGCGAGCCCCGTACCCAGACATCGCCGGAGCGCAGCGAATTCTTGAGTTCCGAGAGCACGCACAACTCGTAGAACCGGCGATCCAAACCGTCCGGCGTATGCACCAGACTTTTCCAGCGTTTGCGAACGAAGGACGTCGGCGCGTCGTCTGGTACTTTGCGCGCTTGTCGCTTGTTCATGTCTTTGAGCACTTCAACAGCTCCCATCACGGCGCACGCCGCCGGCGCAGCCTTCATGGTCAGCGCCTCCAGCAGTGCCGGCGTGTAGCGCCGGAGCTGGTTGAAGCCGTCGCCGACCAACGGTAAGTAGTCGAAGTCCTCCGGCTGAGCCAGCTTCTCCGCTTCGGTGACGCTCTCGCTGAACACCTCTCACGGCAGAATCGTCTCGATGGCGGCGAACGGGTCACCGCCCGTTTGCTTGGCCTCCAGCAAGGCCCGGCCGATGCGAGAATACAGGCGGACCTTGTCATTGATCGCCTTGCCGGACTGTTGGAAGCGATCGGCGTGGCGGCGCTTGGCGCGGTTGAACAGCGTGCCGATGAGGCGGTCGTGCAGGTCGATGATCTCGTCGATCAATGTGGCGCGAGTGTCGAGCAGGAGCGCCGTCAGAGTGGCGTAGCGCCGCTTGCTCTCTAGGTCGCCTAGATGCTGGGCGGTCATTTGGCCGCCTTCGCGAGCCAGTTTCATTAGGCGGTTCTGGTGGACGGTGTGGTCCAAGCTCTCCGGCAATCCAAGCTCGCGGATAGCTTTTAGTCGCTCTAGGTCTTCGACCGCCTGAAAGAGTTTTTGTTGTAGCCAAATTTTTCCCGGGCGGCCCGGCGGTCGAACTTCCAGTTGATCTTCACTTGGTCACGGTTCACGCGATCTTTCCACGAGCGCGTCTCGCGCTTGAGGGTCTTCAGGTCGGGGATACGCCGGCTTCCCAGACACTGGCGGGAATACAAACTGAGTTCAATCTCGGCCTGATTGAGCCAACTGCCGTGTATCGGAGTCGGATGGATCGTCAGCCGGCTCCACATCTCATCTGCTTGCTCTTCCCCGTAGTAAGTCCCTCAATGATTTTTTGCAGTGGATGTTCAGATTGTCCCAGACCAGGTGGATCGTCCGCGCCGCGGGATAACGGGGCAGCAGCGATCCCAGCGTCTTGGCGAACTGCACCGCCGTACGATTCGGCGTCGCGCAGGTGAAATGCCGCCCGGCTTTGGGCTCCACCACGGCAAAGACATTGGCCGTGCCGCAGCGCTGGTACTCGTTGTCCCGCTTGGCCGTGTGGCCGGGCGCTGCCGGGCGGGGCAGCCGCACTTCCTTGTGCAGGAAGATCGGTTTCTCGTCCAGGCAGACGACCGGCTCGGCAACGTCATAAGGCCTTTCATACAGTGCCAGGACATCTTCCATGCGCTCGATGTATTTCTCATCCAGCGCCGCCACGCACCACATTTTTTTCCCGCCACGGCTTGAAGTCGTGGCTCTCAAGAAGTACCCGAATCGTCTCTCGCCCGGCTCGCGGCACGAGCTTGCGCTTGACCGCTTCTTGGGCAATCAGCCGCACCGTCCAGCGCGCCCGGCCCGCGGGCGGATCACTGCACACCATGGCGATGATGCGCTGTTTCTCGCCGGCCCCGAGCAGGGGAGCCGCCCCGGGCCGCTGTTTGTCGTGGAGGGCGCGCTCGATGCCTCCCTGTTCATAGCGCCGGCCAATCTCCCGCACCGCCTTGGAGCTGAGTTGAACATGGGTGGCCACCTCGGAAGCAGCTTGGCCGGCGTCGAGCTGCAGCAGAGTCAGCGCCCGTAACACGGTGCGTACGGGCTGGATTCCCTTCCGCAGCAACTGGCGGAGTTCTTTACGGTCCCGTTGGGAGAGGCGCACGGAGAGACGACGATAGGCGCGCATGGCCTATTGTAGGCCAAAACATTCCCGCCGCAAAGTGTTCTAAAGAACTTTTTCAGGCGGTCAGAGACCTAGTACGGTTCTACAACAAGCGCGGCACGGCCGAGCAGTGGATCAAAGAGGGCAAGCAGGCGACGCACTGGACGCGGTTGTCATGCCATCGTTTTCGGGCCAACGAAGTGCGACTGCAACTGAGCGTGCTGGCCTACAACCTGGGCAACCTGTGGCGGCGGCTCGGGCTTGCCGCACAGGATCAAGAGCTGGTCGCTGACGAGCTTGCAACACCGCTTGATGAAGACGGGTGGTAGGCTGGTCAAGCACGCGCGGTACTATTGGCTGCTGCTGGCCGAGGGGCATCTGAACCGCAGGCTGTTCGGCGACATGCTGCACAGGATCTGGGCGCTGCCGCTGCCGAGCGGGTAGCGTTGACCGGGTGAGGACCAACAGTTTTGGCTCCAAAAAAGTTTCGCAGGGAGCAGTGTCGGCCGGAGCGCCGTTCAGCCCGCTCAATCAACGTCTGTGAGCGGACGGACGAGCCCTGGCGCCTACCGGCGGAGGTGGTGTGCAGGGTTCAGTACGAAAAGACGTGGTCTTCGGGGCAGCGCGGGTGTATACTGCGACCGTGCCAGGGCCAAAATGGAAATCCTGGCTTGGATTGATAGTGTGACTCCAGCCGAATACTCGATATTGCGGTTTGTCTACTCAAAAGACGAGTTAACTTGACAATGCCAACGACATTCCTGGTCCGAGAAGGACGAAAAAAGGAGCAGCGTGCCTGAGACAGCTAAGGCCGTCACGATAGTCGAGCCATACAGAATCGAGGTGCGCGAGTACAAAATTCCACCGCTGCGGCCGGGCGGGCTGCTGCTGCGGATGGAGATGAGCGGCATCTGCGGCACCGACAAACACACCTATCGCGGCGAGACCACTCAGTACGGAGGGACGGTCAACGAACAAACTTCGCCTTTTCCACTGATCCCGGGCCATGAGAACGTCGGAATCGTCGCGGATATTACGCCCGGCGTGGTCGATTTCTACGGCGAACCGTTGAAGGTGGGCGACCGCATAGCGATGTGCCCTGACGTGGTGTGCGGCAAGTGCTACACCTGCCGCCACATCTTCGGATACTCCTGGTGCGAGCACTGGCGTGGTTATGGCAATTCGTTCCGGGCCACCGAGGACCCCTTGATGGGTGGTTGGGCGGAGTACATGGTGATTATCCCGGAGGCATTCATTTACAAGGTGCCGGATGGTCTCGCGCCGGAACTGGCGGTTTATACCGAGGTCATGGCCTGCGCCTATGCGTTGGACAAGGCAAAAGAATTCTCGTCACTCGCCTCGGAAGGCTTCCTGACTGACGACTCCGTGCTGATCCAGGGCGTTGGCCCCTTGGGGCTGTGCCACCTGATCAAAGCGCGAATGATGGGCGCAGGCACGATTATTGCGGTCGACAAGTCCGATTATCGCCTGAACATGGCGAAAACTTTTGGCGCGGACCACGTCATCAACGTGTCTAAGACAACTGCGGAAGAACGCATCCAGCTAGTGCACGATTGGACGAGAAGTCGCGGGATCGATCTCGCCGTTGAATGCGTGGGCGACCCGGAGGCGGTGCCGGAGGCATTGCACATGATCCGGCGCGGCGGGATGTACATTCTGGAGGGCGTATTCGTCGATATGGGCGATATCCTGTTGAACCCTCACTTGATCGTCAGCAAGGCGCTACGGCTGGTCGGGTTGAGCAACCACCCATTCACGGCCTACCGTCCGACAATGGAACTGATGCTGCGCTACCAGGATCAGATGCCCCTGAATACGTTCGTGACTCACTGCTTCCCGCTAGAACAGGTCCAGCAGGCAATGGACACAGCACTCGGTCTGGAGTGCATGAAAGTTGTCTTTGCGCCGAGGCATTGAACTCTTCCGGCTGAAATGGTGCACAAGAGCGGGATGTCTTGTGAAAGGCTATACCGCAGAGATCTTTGCCCTATATTATATGGGCACTTCAGGACGCTCCCGGTAGGGTCGAGAGCTGGCGCGTTGGCGCGTAGGACGCTCGCTTGGCCTTGTCCGGGCTTCGGCATTGTCAAGTTAACGGCGGTCGGCTGGTCAAGCACGCGCGGTATTACTGGCTGCTGCTGGCCGAGGGGCATCTGAACCGCAGGCTGTTCGGCGACATGCTGCGTCGGATCTGGGCGCTGCCTGTGCCGGGTGGTTAGGGCCGTCCCTTTCGGGCAGGAAATCTGGGCGTTGAGGAAGCAGGGTCGGAGGGGTGTGCGACCAATCGGCTGAGCAGCAGCGAGACGGGCTCAGCGGACGACAAGAACTGGCCATGGGAACCCTTCGATGCCGTCGTGGCCTGCCTTACGAGGCAAAGTCGTTGCCTTCAGGAGAAGAGAGGGAGTACCATGTTCGAGTCGGAGTTCCAAATCGGAAATTCTGGCTAAGGGGATGTGGCATTGAGTCGGGCGAGTTCGCGTTGCGCGATGTGGTCGGGCTGGATCGCTAGGGCTCGCCGGTATTGGGCTATCGCCTCATCAGGACGTCCGAGCTGCTCGTAGCAGTAGCGAGGAGAGCTTCTCCAGTTGCTTAGCATGTCCTTGTCACCGTGCTGTCCCTACCACCCCGCCGGAGTGACCGGACGCTGCAGTCAGTCTGCGCCCTGCCATGCTGCCTTCACCCGTGATAAGGGGGCTCGGCCTCCGGGGTAATTACTTTTCGAGGCCACCTGTGGGTTCACTTCCGTTACGGCCCGGTGACTCGCTCACCATCCCCAGGATGGCTTGAGGCCCGGCCGGATGCCGGTCAGTCGGGCCGGGGATGCGACGGAGAGGAGGCGCTAAGGCGGCGCCATGCCCCCCGATCGGACCTGAGAATCCCTTATGGCTTGCCGACGTCGATGGCGGGCGAGGACGGCGCGGCCCTTCTCGGGCTTGCCGTTGCGCACCAGGGCGAGTCCGTAGGAATAGTAGGCTTCGCGCATGGACGGAGCCAGGCGGACGGCTTTTTCGAGAAGTTCCTCGGCCGGCGCATAGCGCTTTTCCGAGAGATGGTGCTTTCCCAGTCGGTAGAGCGCTTCGGCGGAGTTCGCCTCGCGTTCCAGCGCTGTCTGGAAAGCCGCCTCGGCCTGTTTGCGACGCCCCAGGAGGTTTTCGGCGATTCCCAAGCGTATCCAATAGCGCGCCGGGGCCTTCGCTCCAGCGAGATCGATAGCACGGCGGTAGCTCTTCCAAGCGGCTTGGAGCTGTGCCGAGAATTCGCGGAGCGACCCGGCGTAGTAGTGAAGATCTGGGTTGTCGGGGTGCAGGTTGAGGCCGGCCTCGACGAACGCCAAGCCCACGCGTGGCGTGCCGAGTTCCTGGCAGACAAGCCCGATCGCACCGTAAGGTTCGGCGGCGGCCGGGTTGCTGCCGAGCGCCAACAGAAGAACTTCAAGGGCAGAGCCCCAATGCCTGCCGGCCAGGAGGGTTTGTCCGAATGAGTTCAATAGGCGGGCTTGCTCGACTCGGCCCGGCTTCGTGTCGGAGGGAGGCGTGAGACCGGAGCAATTCGCGCGGGACTGAATCACATAGAACAACTTGGCGCCCTCGCCGAGCTTGGCTGCTCCCTGTTCCAGACGCGCGACCGCCTGTTCGATGTTCCCGCGCTCGAGATGAAACATGCCGAGGTGCAGATCGCTCGATGCTCTTTCGGGCGCTTGTTCGGCGGCCCGCGCCAGCTCGGCGCCAGCCTGCTCCCATTGCCCAAGGCGAGCCAACGCCGATCCCAGCAGGTAGCGGTATTCGACCGGAGGAGAGGAAGGCGGGATCGCGCGCAGCGTCTCCGCGGCCGCTTCATACTCATCAAGCTGGAAATGCGACAGCGCCCGATACATGCCCGTTTCGTAATGGCCCGGCTCGGCGCGCTCGGCTTCGTCGAACGCCTCGATTGCCTGCCGATAAAGCAAGTAGTCGAAGAAGAGCTTGCCGATCCGACTAGCTGTAGTCGCGGAAGGGGAACGCAAGGCCAGCGGCAGCAGGAGATCTACCGCGTCCCCGTCGAGGCCGCGTGCGAGATAGGCTCGGCCCAATGCCAAGGTCGCCGCACTGTGGCGAATGCCGCCGCGATACGCGTGTTCGAGCAGGTGGAGCGCGTCGGCACTATTTTCCGGCTTTTGTTCCCGCGCGAACGACAGCACACAAATTCCGGCCTCGTAAGAAAGGGATGGCGAAGGCGACCCGGTTTGGGCGGCATCCCGCAGGATGTCGCAGGCCTCGACCTTCTGCCCCAATCCGCGCAGCGCCTTAGCCCAGGCTTCCGCGAAACGCGACAAATCTTCCCCTTCGGTGCGCGCTTGCTTGAAATGGAGCTCGGCTGCGGGGTAATCGCCTCGGGCTAGAGCCGCGCGGCCCAGGACGCTTTCGGTAGTCTCGCCGGCAGACTGGGCGCCACCCAAGAACAAAGCGGAGAGGATGAGGCCCCCGATAAGGAGGACGGGGGTCGAGCGAACATGGCCCGGCGACCGCGGGAACAAGGCGCAAAGAAGATTCGCGAGGCTCACAGATGCTTAGGACGCACTCCCTTACTGCGCTTCGGAGGGTTGGTTCGCGGCCGAGCGCAGCCGTTGCGCAGTGCGGGCCGAGCTTTTCGCCTCTTCCAGTCGCCCTGCCGAACGCAAAGCGACGGCCAACAGAGCATGCACGCTCGCGTCGTCGGGCCGGTCGCGCAACAAATCACGGTAAGCGGCAATCCCTTCGTTGTACAACTTTTGTTTGACGAGCGCCCGCGCTAACGAGCGTCGCGCTTCCCATAACTCGGGACGCGCTTTGACGGCGGCGCGTAGGTGCTCCAGTGCCTTCCCGGGTCGGCCCTGGTTCAAGTGGGTCTTTCCCAACAAGAAATGCGCGGTCCCGTGATGAGGGTTTCCCGCCAGCTCCTTCGCAAGGTAAACCGCGGCCTCGTCAAATCGATTCATCTTCCACAACACGCGCCCCACGGCGTACTGTACTCCGGGGGCGTCGGGACGCAACTCGGCCGCCTTCTGAAACTCGGCCAACGCCTTGTCGAACTCCAGCCGCGCGCCTTTTTCGAACGCCTCGCCTCGCAGCAGCCGAGCACGGTAGGAACCGGGGTAGAGATCGAGCAACGTTTCGGCCGTCTCTCTCGACAGGCTTGCGTAGATCTCCCCGAGTTCATAGAGCGCGTCGGGATCGCCGGGCGCGGCGTCGACCACGTCGTGCAACCGATGGGCTTCCGCGGAATTGCGTTGACGCGCCCTTTCGTCGAACTCTTTCAGGAAAGGGCCTGCCTCGGCATACCCGCGGCCTTCGCGGGAATAGATTCTTTGCTTGACCACGTGCGCCTCGGCGAAAGCGGCGTTGGCCGCGATCGCTCGTTCGGCGGCGGCGAGCGCGGCCTGCCATACACCGTCCGCCGCCAGGTCTTTCGCCGCGAGCAAATGCGCCGGCGCGGAATCGGGCGCGACCTTGGAGAGCTTGCCGTGGAGTTCGTCGGAATACTCGGCGTAGCTGCGTGCCAGCAAATGCATCCCTTCGAGGTCTTCGGGGTTCAGTTCCGCGGCCTGCTCCAGCGAGGCGATCGCCTCCCGGTGTTGTCCGAGGGCTCGGCGCGACGCTCCGAGCCAATAGTGCGCGAGGTGTTGATCACCCGCGATTTCAGGAGCCTCGGCCAGCGTCGCCTCGGCTTCGACGAAGCGGTTGGCGCGGTAGTAGCTGATTCCCAAATAAAGGGATGCCCCGGGCAGAGCGGCGTCGAGCGTCAGAGCCTTTTCGAGGGGCGGTACGGCCTCCAAGTACATGCCCTGCATGTGGTAAGCCAGCCCCAGGCCGCGATGGATCCAAGCCTCGCCCGGACGCAGCGCCGCCATTTCTGAATAGGCTCGAGCGAGTTCCGTGAAATTCTTGGCTTCGCCGGCTTGGCGGGCCACCCCCGACCAATGTTCGAAACGCTCCGCCCGGCCGGGAGGTGTCTGCGCCGCGAGTAAGGCCGCCGCGGGCAGCAGCAGCAAGCCGCCCAGCCAAAACGCTCGATGCGGGCCGTTGCGCGGCATGGCTCCATTATAAGAAACGGGGTATCGAGGCCCCAAAGCCGCGATACCCCGCGAAGGTCAAATCAAGTTAGCCCAAACCCGCGACGTCAAAAGTATATTTTGAGCGCGAGTTGGATCTGACGTGCGTCAAACGTACCGCCGATCACGCCGAAGCCCGACAGGTTACTGGGGTCGAAGCTCAAGCCGGGGTTGTGGAAGTTCGTACGGTTAAACACGTTGAAGAACTCAAATCGCATCTGCGCTGCCCAGCGTTCGGTAATCGGGATGTTCTTGTAGAACGAAAAGTCCACGTTGGCGAAGCCGGGACCCTCGATAATGTTACGCCCCGCCGTGCCGTAACACGAGTCGTCGCCGACGAATTGCGGCAAGTTGGGCAAACCGAAGCCGCCAGGGTCAACCCAGCGCTCCGGCGTGCGGCTGTAGGAGAGCGACCCGAGCACATCCGGACGAGCGCCGGTCCCGCGTCCCGAGACGTTGCAATGGTCGAAAGGCAGCGTGGAGGTCAAGAACGAACCGCTGCGCAACTGAACGATCGAGTTGATCTGCCAGTCGTTGATGATCTTGTCGGCGGCCCCGCTCAGCGATTGAATTTTCGGCAGCTTCCAAACCAGGTCGCCGCTGAAGATGTGCGCCCGGTGGAAGTCCGATACGGCGATCGAAGAGCGCTTGTCGAGCGAGTTCTGCGCCGACGTACCGCCCCATTGCGAGTTCAGATCCATCGACTTCGACCAAGAATAGTTGAGCCGATAGCTCAGCCCCTTGCTGAAGCGCTTTTCGAGCTTCGTCGTCAACCCGTGGTAGCTCGATACCGCGTCGGACTGATTCTCGCTGAAGGCTCCGGTGTGGTTCGGGAAGGGACGGCGCTGCTGGATTACCGCTCCGGAAGCGGCGGGTCCGGGCAAGGCGTTGTTGCCGTCGATAAACGACATCAAGCTAGTACCCTTGTTTCCCACATAATTGATCTCCCACAGCAAATCCTCGGCCAACTGGCGTTGAATGCCGAAGTTCCACTGCTGGGTGTAGGGGAAGCGGTTGTCCCTCCTGGCCGTGTGCTGCGCGGTGGGAGCGTCGGCTTTCGGCGCTGGAAAGGGGTTGTCCAGCCGCGCGTCGAAGAAGGTCGTATTGACCGTCACGTCCTGCCCCAACGCAAAGGGGTAGTTCCCGCGCATATGGTTGCCTTCCCAAGCGATGTTCGAACCGTAAAACACCGAGTACCCCCCGCGAATCGTCGTCTTCTCGCCCAGCAGATAAGCGAAGCCGAATCGCGGCGCCCAGTTGTTCTTGTCGGGCTCAATGAAGGTCTTCGTGGTGTTGGCCGGCTCGCCGGTGATCGGATTGGGGCCCGCCCAAACGAATTTATTGTCGATGGCGTCGAACCACGAGGCGTTCGGCGGGTCGTTGCGGCTGCTGAACCAAGCCGTGTACTCATAGCGCATGCCGAGGTTGATCGTGAGGTTGCGGGAGATCTTCCAGTCGTCCTGGAAGTAGAAATGGGTCATGTTCTGCTGCATGGCCGCTTCGGTGCAAGAAGAGCACCCCGGAGCTTCCAGAGGTTGAATGCGGCCCAGGTTCGACGGAGCGCCCAGCAAGAAGCTGGCATAGGAGAACCCGCTGGTTCCCGTCGCGTCTTGCGGGTCGGAAGTCGGCAATCGGTCATGGGTGATATTGGCGAACACGCCGTCGTGCAAGATGTGCCGGACCTTCAAATCCGCCCCGATCTTGAGCGTGTGATTCCCCGAAATCTTCGACAACGACGGCAGAAACTGGTAGGTCCTTTGCGGACCCGAAACGAAAGCCCACAAGCCGGCGCCGGCGAATCCCGCCATCGAGAGGTTAATCGGGAAATCAAAATCATCCCTGAAAGTCGGCGGCAGGTCGGCGACGAGGACGCCGAGATTGAGCGGTTCAGTAAAGCGATGAATATTGTCGGAGTTGTAGCCGAACTTAAACTCGAAGATCGTCGTCGGGTTGAAAATGTGCGCATCGCTGATCGCCATGTTGCGGAACTTGTTGAACATCTGCACTTCCCGCCCCGGGAACGACCCCGGCACCGTTTGTATATTGTCCGCCCATGACCAGCGGGCGAAAAACGTGTTGTTGTCGCTCACGCTGTGGTCGAGCCGCAGATTAACCTGATCGTCGTCGCGTCTGTCCGACGTGGTGTTGATGAAGTTCTGCGCCTGGCCGGGAAGGTTGGGCGTGAACGGACCGAAGACGCCGTCTTGCCAGGTCTTCGAGGTCGAGTTGAAGCGCGAACTGGGAATGGTGTTGTTCGGGAAGCGATCGCGCATCAAACCGTTGGGTCCCTCGACCGTGGTCCCGATGTCGAAAATTTGTCCCAGCGGCGTGCCGTCAACGTTGGTCGTGAAGACGCCGCCGCGCATATCTTGGGTCGGCACGGTGCTCAGAATCGTGCTTCCGCGGCGAAAACGAAACGACTCCCAGTTGGCGAACCAGAAAGTGCGGTTCTTGACGAGGGGGCCTCCGATGGCCGCGCCGAACTGATTCCAGCGAAACTCCGACTTCTCGGTCGCGAAGAAAGTTTTCGCGTCGAAATTGTCGTTGCGGAGGAATTCGAACACAGCGCCGTGAACTTGGTTGGTGCCCGATTTGAGGGCCACGTTGATGTTGGCGCCGGCCGCCTCGCCGTATTCCGCGCTGGTGATGTTGGTTTGGACGTTGAACTCTTGAATCGCGTCCAGCGAGGGGCGAATGCCGTAGTGCTTGAAGAACGTCTCATTGTTGTTGACGCCGTCGAGCGTATAGTTGTTCTGGTCGCTGCGGTTGCCTGTGACGGCGACGGTTTGGCCGCCGATCAAGAAGAATCCGCCCGCGCTGGAGCCGGGCGAAGCGCCGGGCAACAGCAGGGTGAGCTGCGTGAAGTCGCGGCCGTTCAAGGGTAGCTCGACGACTTTTTCATTCGAGACGACGGTTCCAAGCGTCGCCCGCGTGGTTTCGAGTTGCGCCACCGCCGCGGCGCTGACTTCGACGGTTTCGACGACCTCGCCGACTTGCATCGCGATCTCGATGCGCACGGATTGGGCTACTTGGATCGTGACGCCGGCGGTCACCGACTTCTTAAAGCCCGTGGTTTCGACGGTCAGGTCGTAGGTGCCCGGCAACAGGTTCAAGACGCGGTAGTCGCCGGATTGATTGGTTTCCGCCGAGGTGACGATGTTCGTGTCCACGTTCATCGCCGTCACGGAAGCTCCTGGAATCACGGCCCCGGTTTCGTCGGTTACGACGCCGACGATCGTGCCGTAGGTCTGCTGCGCGGACGCCGGGGAAAACATCCCCACCGCTGCGATTAGCAGCGCGATAAGCGCTACTGGGATACAGGTTCTTGGTTTCTGAAATTGCACGGAAATCCTCCTTGCTCTCGACAGGGTTCAGATCGAATATTTCGTTAGGTTCACCTCAACCAACAGGAAACGCTAACGGCATCCATTGTACCACAATGGGAAGTCCGCAGTCAACCATCACATTGTCCGTATTGTCCGCGAGGTTACTTCTTGTCTTGGGGGCGGTTGTTTCACGTTGTTCAAGCTCCGTCAGCCGCGACCGGGCATGTGCCGCGACGAGGCGTGTGGGTGTGCGACATAAATGTGGGAAATCAAGCGGCGCGGGCACGGGCCTCCCAGTAATCCTCGAACCTTCCGCTCAGCCGACAGCAGCGCAACGCGATGATGGCGTTGGCGCCGCGCACCGTCCAGAACATGCCCGAGCGCTTTAACCGCGCGCCGATCACCTTCTTGCAGCCCGCCTCGACCACTCCCGAGCCGACAAACAATCCCTGGCGGCGAAACTCGGGATACCGCATCCGCTCGGCGTTGCGCTCGAAGTAGTCCGCCTCGTTGGCGAGCAAATGGGCCGACTCCTGGTTCGGCGTGGAGAACCCGCGTAAGACTTTCACCAACGCCTTGATCTTGCCTTGTTCGAGCTTGTGCAACAACCGCGCGGCCCAACGTTTCCGCCGGCGCTCATCGCTCGGGAACAGTTTCGCCGACAACTCCCACAGATGCTGCCGCGCATGGTAAAGGTCGACGATCTCGACGGTGCCGGGGAAGTGCTGATGCGCCAGGTTCCAGATCCAGGGCGCGCCGTCGCCGAGAATGACTTTCTTGCGAGCACGGCTCCAGCCCCGCCGCCAAGCTTCCGTATACAGCCGCAAGCCGAACGCCTCGGCTCCCTCGATCGCCGCGCTGTAATTGGTCGAGTTCTCGTCGCGCCGCGGCCGGCCTTGTTCGTCGGTGGTGGTTTGGGTGAAGACGCAGCCGAGTTTGACCTCGCGGGTGCGGGCCGGCCGCCCCGCGGTTTTTCCGACACGGCTGGCGGTCTCGGCGGGGATTATATACGATAGTGACGAAAAACACTTGACGAACTACGTCACTATCCTGTAAATTTGTCTTGTAAGTAGGAGATACGCAATGGCTAACAAGGCACCGGGCAAGCACTTCCGACAGGGACTTTCGACCAAGGATTTCTACCGCATGTTTCCCGACGATGCATCCGCCGAACAGTGGTTCATTGAGTACCGTTGGTTTGACGGCATTACCTGTCCGCGTTGTGGATCGGACAACGTACAGACTGGAACGGCTCACAAGACCATGCCGTTCCGTTGCCGCAAGAGCAAGAAGCGCGGAACCTGCGGGAAACCGTTCAGCGTCAAGACCGGGACGTTCATGGAAGCATCGAACCTCGGCTATCAGGATTGGCTCTATGCCATGTACCTTGTCGTTACCAACCTGAAGAGCGTGGCATCCATGAAAATGCACCGGGAGTTGGGAATCACCCAGAAATCGGCATGGCATCTTGTTCACAGAATCCGAAAGGTGTGGACCATTTCTGACCATAAGTTGTTCAATGGTCCTGTTGAGGCGGATGAGGTCTACATCGGCGGACTGGAAAAGAACAAGCACGAGTCCAAGAAGTTGAAGGCCAGTCGTGGATCGGTTGGGAAAGCCGCTGTTGTAGGTGTCAAGGATCGGGACACGAACGAGGTCCGGGCTACAGTGGTCGAGCGTACAAATGCAGAAACCCTTCAAGGTTTCGTTCGCGCCAATACCGACCCTGAAGCCACTGTCTACACGGATGAAGCAAGTGCCTACACTGGCGTTGCCAAGTCACACAAATCGGTCAAGCACTCGGTTGGTGAATACGTTCGCGGGCAGGCCCACACGAACGGCATTGAATCCTTCTGGTCCATGCTGAAACGCGCTCACAAGGGAACGTTCCACAAGCTGTCAGCCAAACACCTTCACCGCTACGTGAGTGAGTTTGCGGGACGCCACAACATCCGCAGCATGGGCACTCTCGATCAAATGCGTTTCGTTGTTTTGAGCATGGACGGTGCTCAACTTCGTTACAAGGACTTGGTGAGGTGAAACCGCTACTGCTCGATCTGTTCTGTTGTGCGGGAGGCGCGGCCGCAGGTTACGTCGAGGCCGGGTTTGACGTGTTCGGCGTCGATGTGGTCGAACAGCCGAACTATCCATATCCGATGATGGTTGCGGATGCGCTAGCACTGCCGTCTCTGGTATTCGATCAGTTTGATGCGGTTCATGCATCACCGCCATGCCAAGCCTATTCCGATCTCGCGGCCCGCAACGGCAACGCCGATGAATGGCCGCAACTGATTGAGCCGGTACGGGACATTCTGAAGGCAACCGGCAAGCCCTATGTAATCGAAAACGTTGATGGGGCACCGTTACGGGACTACGTTGTTCTCTGCGGAACGATGTTCCATGAACTGCGCGTGCTTCGGCATCGTCTGTTCGAGTCAAACTTTCGCATCATCACGCCGCCGCACCGTCCGCATCCGATCTGTCATACGTTGGACAAGCGCAAGGCGCACTACGGCAGGACAGACGAATGGAAGGATTATGTCAGTGTCAACGGCGGTGGAAACTGCTCTGTCGCTTCCGCACGAGACGCGATGGGCATTCCATGGATGACGAAAAAGGAGATCAATGAGGCGATTCCGCCTGTCTACACGCACTGGATCGGAGATCAACTCAAACGGGAGATCGAAAACGTGCCAAAACGCGAAAGCATAAAGTCGATACTCAAGGCTTTTTTCCTTGCGAATAAGGGGCTGGTTCTCACATCCGCGCAGTTGCAGGCGGTGATCGGTAATGACCGAACGGAGTGGGCACGCCGTGTTCGTGAATTGCGGCGCGATGAGGGTTGGCCGATTGAGACGAATAACGATGACGCCGACCTGAAACCTGGGCAATACCGTTTGACTGGCGATCCACCAGCACCCGGTACATACGTGTTCCATGACATATCGCAGGCGCAACGTGCCCGCATCCTTCAGCGCAACGGTTATACGTGCCAAGCGTGCGGCGCGGGCGTCGAAGACAAGATGTCGGACGGTCGCACCGTTCGGCTTGTCATCGACCATCACGAAGCCCGTACGCATGGCGGAGCAACCGCCGACTCCAACCTGCGCGTCCTCTGCCACGAGTGCAACGCTGGTGCAAAGGACTTCACCGCGCAACCGCCGACATATACGCGAGTCATGGCTACGGTTCGTAGTGCCAAGCGCGAGGATCAGTTTCGCGTGCTGGAACAGCTTGAGAGGAAGTTTCGATGATTAATGGAAAGACCAAAAAACCCAAAACAGTAGAGATCGTTCGATCCGACTACCAGCCGACCAAATCCGAGTTGGAAGAGGAATTAGAGCCTCTCGACGTACCGGGCAAGACCGTGAACGAACGCATGAAGACTCTGGCAAGGGAACTGTTACAGCCGGTCAAGTTGCGCAGGATCGACCGGCCACGGAAACGACGCTGCTTCAGAGTGCGTCACTATTCGATATAATCCCCCCCCGAATCCCTACCAGGATTGGTAGGTTCGAAACAAAGAAGTGGCAGGCGAGGCCGGGAGGGGGGATCCCCGCTGTCGAGAAGCGACCCGAATGGTCCCGGAGACTACGGGAAGGAACCCGCCAGGATCTCGTCGAGGTCCTTGGGCCGTCCGGCAAAAGGGGACCCTGTCGAACAGACCGGGTGAGGACCACCGGCGAGAGAAATCTCAGATCCTACGGGTCGCTGGCCCCCAAGAAAACGCAGCGCAGGGCAAATGTGGGCCTGTTTTTTCACCCGATCAGCCCTTAAATTTTCCACCCCTCCCTGAAGACCCATTCCAGCACGAGCCCGCCGCTTCCCCCTCCCCGGAGTCAGGCCTGCGGAGATCGATCCAGCGAACGCCGGTCCGGGGCAGGCCGCCTGGGTGGTGGTTTTGTTGACGGGAGCAGAGGTGCGAAAAGGCCGGGCGGGCGGGGGTGGGCGAAGGACAGTTAGAGTTACTCTGTTTCCAGGAGGCTGCAGCCATGCCTGATCCAGGTCGAAACGAGCACAGTTTAGAGCTGCCGGCAGTCTCACCTTCGCCCCCGCTGACGGTGGCCCGGGCCCCTGCGCCGCTCCTGATCCCCGGAGGCTGGCGCATCGAGAGCCTTCCCGGGACCGTCCGGGAGGCCGGCCCCTCCGCCGAGCGGCGCCTCCTCGAGTTCTTCACCGCCGAGATCTCAAACCCCCATACCCGCAGTCCTAGAGCGACGATGGCATCTAGCAGCTCGATGCAGAGGATCAGGGACACAATTCCACGATTGTGCGCTCTAAGAAGATTTGGATAGGTGCTCTTCGTAGTAAGCGAGAGCACTTCTATATCCCTCCTTCAGGACTTCTTCCTTCTCCTGATACAGGTCCTCGGGACTATGGAACACTTGTTCCGTCGCATCGGTCGCGGGCCGTCTTGGTTGGCGCGCGCCTCGGCGAGCGAGACCAGCGCGACGCTGCCGGTCCGAGTTCGCGGCGGTGATCCCTCTGCGCCGGTGACTCCGCATCGCCGTGACCATCCTCCTCTCTCCAGCCGGTGTTCCTCGCCGGCCACTGACGGCTGGCAGTCGGGTGTGATCAACGGTGCCACCAACGCCCGAGCGCTCCGGGATCGGTTGGCGGGCGTGCGTTGCCACCGGGGGCCACTGGTCGGAGTTGGTGGCGGGCGATGGCACGGATGAGGCCGCCTAGCCGATGGTTCCGCCGTTCCGGGCGGCTACCTTGAAGACCCCCAACGCGAAGAGGCTGGGGATGTCCAACGGCAAGTCGCCGAGTTCCTCCCGATAGCGCGGCCCCAGCTCGGGGAGAGGGAAGTTTTCGACGGTCTCGAAGCCCTGGGCGGCCATCAAGGCCTGCATGCCCGTACGCGAGTATGCGCTGACCATTGGCTCCCCCAGTCGCTCGACGAACGACATCATCTTCTCACGCATCGGGAGGTCTTCGGGTCGGGCCGCCTCCGTATTCAGCAGGTAGTCGATCACCAGGCACGTTCCCTCCGGCAGCCGCCGCGATACGGAACGAGCCGTCTCGGCCAAGGAATCGGCCGTGAGATAGTAGGCGACTCCCAGCAGGGTCAGGAACGTCGGCCGAGATACCTCGAAGCCCGAGCCGGCGAGTGCATCCAGGGCCGAGACCTTCTCGAGATCGGCAGGCACGACATGCATCCGGGACGGGATCGTCAGTCCCGCCTGGCCAATACGCTCCAGCTTCTTGCGTTGCGTCACGGGATGGTCGATCTCGAAGACATCGATCCGCTCCATCAAGTCGGGTCTGCGGAAGGCGAACGAATCCATCCCGGCTCCGATGATGACGTACTGCGTGATGCCGTCATCGACCGCCTGCTCCAAGGCCTGCTCAGCATATCGCGCCCGCATCACCACGCACATGGCGGTGGGCGCCATGGGCTTCGTCATGACCCTGAGCCCCCATTCCAACGGGCGAATCCGCAAGACCAGGCGCCAGAACCATCCGCACAGCTGGCAGGCGTACGGGTCCTCGAAGATCCGCACGGGTTCGCGCTGGTGGAGGGCGCGGACAGCCGCCACGGTGTCCGCAGTCGAGGATTCGCTTTTCTGCAGGAGTGCCGCGACGGCCTGAACGCGCATTGCGCATTGTCCCATGCTTCCGGGACAAAGACGTGGTCAGAAGCCGATCGAAAAGGGGGCGCGCGGCCTGAACCCGTTCGGCCGGGGACGCCTCACGACGCGCGCCAGCCACGTTCGGATGGCGGCCGACGGCGTCGCGCACCATCGTCCGTTCCAGGTCCTCGCTCGCCTTTCCGGCGGGAAGATTTCACCGGGAGCGACCGATCGGAGGGGCGTGTAAGCACACGCACCCTCCCGGGTCTATCCCCGCGTGTGCGGGGGAACCTGGACCGAGCTGTCGGTGTCGTTTCACGGCAAGGGTCTATCCCCGCGTGTGCGGGGGAACCTGGGACACGCCGCGGATGCTAACAGACGAGCAGGGTCTGTCCCCGCGTGTGCGGGGGAGGGGAAGGGCCGGTAGAGGAAGCCCCAGGCGGGCTTGCGCAGACGCCCGTGGAGACACTCTGTTAGTTGAGTTGCGACCGCTCCTGCATATCCATCCGCACCCCCAGAATTCGAAGCGCCTCCATCTTCGCTTTCACCTCGGAAGGGCCGATCACCCGGAGCGTGTCAAATAACTCTCTCAGGCTCTCCGGTCCCAACCCACAAACGTGAAGAGCATCGGCGACCTGGGCGCAGTCGGGGCACAGTGTCTGTCCAGTCCCGATGTCTTCACCCTCGACGCCGCACAGCGTAATCGACTCGCTGGAGGACTCGCCCACCCAGTCCACGCGCAAGTGGCGATAACGTCCTTGGTTCTTCATGGCCTTTAGAGATTAGCTCAGTTGTGCTTTCCATCCGGGGCGGGGTTGTGGTGGTGCGGCGTCCCTTCCCGGCGGAGCGCCTGGATGACCGCCTCGCGGACGGCGTTGCAAAAAACTATCGCCAATTGAATCTCTCCTGCAATACCGTTTCGCAACCCCCAAGCCCTTGAAAACCAGTTCGCTGTCGGGTCGTTGCGAAACCGCTCGTTTGTGCAACTTGCACTCGTCGACGAGGGACGCAAGAGCGTCATCTTGGACATCGCTGGATATCCACCCGGCGAACGCGTCAAGAACCAGATCGGGGCGCGCGAGGCTTTGCCCAAGCAGTACGGAGACGCGCCGCAGTACACCCTAGTTGTCGCGGGGGGTGACACGGACATCAAACCCGTGCCGGCAATCGAACTCGAGGCGCGGATTAGACGTGCGCACTCGCTGATCTGGGCCGGCGGACGCCGGGACCCGCTGGTAGCGCTCCTACTGCTCGTCTCATCTGCTAGAGGTTAATGGTGCTTCTATTTTTGTTCTGCCTGTTCATCCGCCACTACGACCCCGAAGGAGTTCTCGATTTGCTGGGTTGACGACTGTAGGGCCGCGTCATAGGCCGCTAGATCGGCCGGCGAGTCCCAGACGGTGGGATGGTAGGCGACTTCGCTGGACACCTGTATCGTCTGCGCGGAGCCTGCCTTCTGGGCGCTTGCCGGCATCCACTCGTTGTCGCCGAACAGGACCATCTTGTCGTACACATCGTCGATGTCCAAAGGCAGCCCGCCGTGCACGGCGATATGCCCATCAACGTACTTCCTGAGATGCTCGGTCGCTGCCGCGTAGTCCTCCGACTGACTCGCCATGGCGTAGGCGATGTCCCGGTGGATGGCCGGGTAGATGCCCCGCTTGTCCTGCTCAGACGCCGTCGCCAGCAGGCTGTTGCCTTCCGTCAGCTTCTCGTCAGTTCGGGCGACCATACGGTAGGTCCGTCCCAGTGCCCACAGCAGCCGCGGGTCGTTCGGCCTGTGCTGGCGCGCCTTCTCCAGCAGTCCGATCGCCAGGTCGTGGCGGTCGCTGCGCTCTGCCATGAGGGTGCCGGTGTCGCGCATCAAACCCGAGATGACGTTGCCGAAGCGCGGGGTGCCCGTAACCAGTCCACCACCAGTCCGCTTGTCGTCGATCGCGGACTTCAGGTCCGCAGCGAGCAGCGCCCTGAGGTTCTCGGCCCGGACGCGGTCCCGCGGATGGGAGCCGAAGAGCGAGTTTGCGATCTTCGGGCTGAGGCTTCTCTTCCCGAACCGCTCGTGCTGCCGTTCCCAGAACCGGACCGCCTCCTCGGGGTCGAATCCCCGTGCCAGGGCGAGCTCGGTGCCGATCCGGTCGGCCTCCTTCTCATGCTCCTTGCTATATCTTGAGCGGATCACGGAATTGATCACGGTCGCAGCAAGAGCGCCGACGGCGGCCCCTCCCGCGGCACCCGACACCGCGGCGGTCTTGCCGCCCTTCTTCCCGCCGAAGAGACCACCGAGCGCCGCGCCGGCGGCGGCGCCGATTATCTTGTTGCGGCGCTGCCCCGAGCGCCGCCTTCGCAGCGATTCCAGGGCGTGCTCCTCAATCACGTGGCCGATCTCATGGCCCAGCACCATGGCCAACTGGGCCTCGTTCTCGACATGCGCGAGCATGCCGGTTGTGAGGTAGATCCTCCCATCAGGAAGGGCGGACGCGTTCGGATAGATGTCCTGCACGACCCGGAACGAGAACGTAGTGGATGCTGGGGAATCCGGCGGGACCAAACTCTGGCCTAGGGAGCTGAAGGAATGTGAGATTGCGAGAATCGTGCGAGTGGCCGCCAAGCCGACCCACACGCGAATTCATTGCGGTGGCAGCCTTCGGGCGGCAACTCCGAGAATCGGACGCGCTACGCAGCCCCACGCCGCGCCAGAGCAGTAACCTCGGGATTCGCTTCTTGGTAGATGCTTTCGCGCGACCACAACATCTTGTGGCTGCCTGAGTCAAATGGATACCCCACTCGCACGATTCTGGGCGCTACCCTGTTCAGGTCCTTTCTTTGCGCTCAATCCTGTGACTTATCGAGGCCCAGGATCATCGGTCGTTTCGTCGGACTCGTCCTGGTTTAACACCCGGTAGAAACACCAGCCGGCCAACGCCCAAACCAGTCCCAGCGAAGTCAGCATGACCACCCACCCGGTCGGAGTCACCGGGCCTCCTCTTGGCCCAGGATGCCGTCAAGATCCATTCCTGCCTCGCGCCAACGGTGCTCGCCCCTGCGCAGGAAAACCAGCAGCAGCACCAGAACCAAGATCAGGAAAACGAAGGTCGCCAGGGCCACCGGATTTTCAACCAAACCCGCAAGGCGCCCCGGCAAGCTCTGTATCGAAAAACCGATGAACACGACACCCAGATAGACAGGAGCTACGTACTTGATGATGAAGCGGAACAGGTGAGGTATTCGGACCGACGCCCCCTGGTGGGCTTCGCGAAAACCACGGTCCACCCCCATCACCCAGCCGAAACAGACGATCTGAACCGCAGCCAACACGAAGATAGCAAACGTGCCGACCCAGAAGTCCATCGTATCCAGCGCGACCAGATCCGCGCTGAAATAAAGAACCCACAAAGATCCGCAGACGGACATCACGCCCAGGAGAACCATCGCACGCCGGGCCGAAACGCCCAGCGCCTCCTGGAGAAACGCCTTCACCGGTTGCAGCATCGAAAGCGAACTCGTGATTGCGGCCAGAAAAAGCATGAAAAACCAGACAAAACCGATCCAGCGTCCCAGTCCGCCCATATGGGCAAACACGACGGGAAGCGCATTAAACCCTAGCCCGAAGGTCCCTCCCGTGGCGCCACTGTCTCCCAGGAACACGAATGCCGCAGTTACGGTAATGAGCCCGCCAAACCCGACTTCAAACAACGCGTTCGTGGCCGAAGCTGTCAGCCCAGAAAGGACGACGTCATCCTTCTTCCGAAGGTAGGAGGAGTAATTGAGAATGACTCCAAATCCGACCGACAGGCTGAAGAAGACCTGTCCGGCCGCTGCCAGCCAGGTCTGGAAGTCTCCCAGGCGGGAAAAGTCCGGATTCCACATGAACCCTAGACCGTTCAGCACGTTCTGATCCGGCAGAACCGGGTTCGGTGTGCCCAGGGTCAGGACTCGAATCAAAACTACGACGGCACAGACGGCCATCGCCGGCATCGCCCATCGACAGAAAGTTTCGATGCCGCGGGAAAGACCCCGATAGACCAACCAGAGGTTAATCACAAACGCAACGGCCCAGAACACGACCGCGGCGTCCAAATGCCCGTCCACGATGACGCCATGCTGAGAGGACCCGGAGATCTCGGAAAAGAATGCCTGCGAGGCCCCCGTGTATGCGGATACGTCGCTACCAAGATCCATGGCGCCACTGGCATAAGCCCAGGCATAGCGCAGGCACCAGGACTCGACCAACCCGTAGTACATGAAGATGACCAAGGGAATCAGCAGTCCGATAACACCCAAATAGCGCGGCACCGCCCCCCGTCCGACTACACCCATGATCGCCGGCGAGGAATGGAAGCCGCGCGCGCCGCCGTAGCGGCCCATCGTCCACTCGGCCCAACATATGGGAATCCCCAACAGCAGGAGAGCGCAGAGGTAGGGAATCATGAAGGCGCCGCCGCCATTGGCGACCGCCTGACCTGGAAAGCGGAGGAAATTACCCAAACCCACCGCGGAACCGGCTACGGCCAGGATGACACCCAGGCGGGAATTCCACCCTTCAGCCAGGATTTCCGTTTTGGCCTTCATGGCACGGACAGGGTAGGCGATCCGCCGCCGCGATGCAACGCTTTTCGCACTTCTGCCACGTTCGATACCCCTTTCCCTGCTGCTCCGGCCGTCGAATGCTGCCCGATTGCGCCGTTCCGGCGACCGCAGAGGGCTTCACAGGGAGCCGTGTCGGCCGGAGCGCCTAGTGGCCCGGTACATGGTAGGCCCCGCAAGTAAAGCCCTGTAGGGGTTCCCCGTGGGAGTAAGGGTAGCGCCCACATTCGTGTTGAAATACAACATAAGGACCCGTTCCTTAGCGGACCCGGGCACGATCGAGGACGTACTGGCCGTAGAGAATGACGTTGTCCCATTTGATCGGGCTGACGTCCTGGGAAGCAGGGTTGCGGCCAGACCTTCCTTGGTGACAGCCTCCGCTCGCCCCGTCCGTGTGATCTGCTTGCTTGCCAATTGGCTTCGAGACGGGAAGATCATGGCCAGGTGTCTATAATAATGTCCGTCTTGATCGACGTTAGTTGACTATACAATGTTCTGGATACTATAGTCTTTAACAGTCCGAAATAGACCCCATTTGACCTTTTCTTGGACGCCGCCTTGAAAACCGTCGCCTACCTCCGTGTCTCCACTCGTTCGCAGGATCTCGCCAACCAGAAGCTGGCGATCCTCGAGTTCAGCCAGAAACGCCGATTCCCGATCGACCAATTCATCGAGTCCCGGATCTCGTCGCGCCAGAGTCCGCTCGAGCGCCGCATCGACGAAATGTTGGGGACGCTCGAGCCCGGCGACCGGCTGCTGGTCAGCGAGTTGTCGCGGCTCGGCCGCAGCCTCTCTCAGGTGATCCAGATCGTGGAGACCCTGGTCCGGCGCAAGATCCGCTTCATCGCCATCAAGGAGGCGATCGAGTTCGACGGCAAGCAGGACCTGCGGACCAAGGTGATGATCGCCCTGTTCGGATTGTTTGCCGAGGTCGAGCGGGACCTGATCTCGGAACGGACCAAGGAAGGCCTCGCCGCCGCGAAGGCCAAGGGGAAGCTGCTCGGACGGCCCAAGGGGGCCTTGGGAACATCCAAGCTCGACGGCAAGGAGCAAGACATCCGGGCGCTGCTGGGCAAGGATGTCTCCAAGGCCTCGATCGCCAAGATACTGGACGTCTCCCGCTCCGCCCTCTACCACTTCATCGAGACCCGCAAGATCGCTCCGGGCTGACTACAAGGCTCGGGCCGCCCTTATGTTGTATTTCAACACCAATATGGGCGCTACCCTTGGTAGGAAAAAGGTGTCCCGGCCCGCGTTCGTCGCTCCTGGACGCGTTAACGGGCCTTCTTGCGGAACTGAAGGCATTTCTGGCACGACGGATTGGCGTTGTCCAGTTGCTCGCGCGGGATGAAGAGCCCGCACAGTGTCCGCCGGAGGCCCCCGACGGAATTTTCCGGTTTTCGGTCGTCCTTTCGGATGTGGGTTTTCGGCTTTGCCATGGAACGTCGTCTCTCCTCCATCGGAAGCACCCGGCTCGCGTTCGGTCGCTCCTGGGCGATCCCGGGGCTACTCCACGAGACGCTGTGGGCCGGTCGTGGGCGCAATTGCGGGTTTCGAGGGGGAGAGAATCAGCACCCCTTTGGCCGTCGCGTAGTTCAGACCCGGCCAGGCCAGCTTGATCTTCCTTAGCTCTCGGAGGCACTTTGTGCGGAAGTTGTCAACGGTGCGCTTGTCGTCCGCCTTGGCCGGTTCCGCCCCGAACTGGCGGTAGATCTTTGCCTCGCTTCCCGGCTCTTCTACTGTCGCATAGGTATGCCTACTACATCGAAGCCGAGGGCACGTGCCGCTGTCGCTTGGCTGCGGTCGTGCGTGCCAAACACGAGACCGACCTCGTGACGCTCCTCGAAGAGCAGGGCGCTTGCTAGATGGATCGCATCGAGCGTTTTGACGACGGTTGGCATTGGTTGACTGGCTCGTCGCAAGACCGCGGAGGTCAGCCGGATCGACCCGATCGCGCGCTCCGTCGCGGCGATCGCCTCGTGCGCGTCGGCCAATCCGTCATCATCGAGAGAGCGCGACAGGCGGAGACGGTCGAGCGCCCGCCTCGCCTCGACGCCCATGATTTCGCTCGAATACGCGCGGTTCCACGTACCCCATTCTGGTAGCGGTTTTCCCGTGCCAAGCAGCCCGCGCAGCACCGCGCTCGTGTCAAGATAAATCGTCACCGGTCGTCCCGATCCACCCGCAGGAGTTCAACGACGTCGATCCCTTCCTTGAGCGTAATGCGCGGTGCCATCGGCAGGGCGTTCGCATCGGTCGGCTCTCGTACCTCGAGCCCGGCGGCAGCACCCGCGATCGGCACAAGCAGCGCGATCGGCGTCTGGCGGTCACACACCGTGACGGTGTCCCCCCGGCGCACCTGCGCCAAGTACCCACTCAGCTTCGCCTTCAGTTCCGACACCTTCGCTGTCTGGTTCATGTCCCTATTAGACCATATATAGTCACATAAAAACTATTAGTAGTTACGGCCCAAGGCCGTGGTCGCCAGCAGGGGCCAATGCTAGATAAACGGCAGGACTTCAGAGATGGAGCGCGACGGACAGGATTAGTGATCCAGCATCATGGCGGTTTCCAGGGGCTGAATCCGGCTGCTTTATATGGCACGATAAAGTATGTTATCGTTCCATGTGTTGGATAAACTTTTACCCATGAATCGCTCGCTTCAGCACTCCCCCACCTCCCCCCTGGCCGATGCCTTCCCGGCCCTCCTGCAGCGGGCCGGGAAGAATGCCTGCTTCGCCGCTGACGAGTTCTTCTCGGCCAAGATCTCCAACCCCCACACCCGCCGCGCCTATGCCCGTCCCGTGGGGCGCTTTTTGGCTTGGTGCGAGGAGCAAGGGATCGAGCTGCGCCAGGTCACGCCGGGGCTGGCCGGGCGTTTTATCGAGGAGTTGCCCGGATCGGACCCCACCCGGAATCTGGCCCTGGCCGCCCTGCGTCACTTCTTCGACACCCTGGTGACGCGCCATGCCGTGGCGCTGAACCCCTTTTCCTCCGTGCGGGGCAAGAAGCACTCCGTGGTGGACGGCAAGACGCCTGAGCTGTCCCCCGGGCAGGCGCGGGCATTGCTCGGTTCCCTGGACCTCTCTCACGCGGTGGGGTTGCGGGATCGGGCCGTGCTGGGCGTGCTGACCTACACCGGGGTGCGGGTGGGAGCCATCTCTCGGCTGCGGCGCGGGGATCTCCAGGAACAGGAGACGCAGCGGGTCTTGCGGTTCCGGGAAAAGGGAGGCAAGCAGCGCGAGATTCCGGTGCGGCATGACCTGGACGAGTGGATCTCCGCCTACTTGGAAGCCGCCCACATCGACCTATCCCTAAACGCCGCGCCGCTGTTTCTGGCGGCGGACCGGTGGGGATTGGGTCTGGTGGATCGAGCCCTGACGGCGCACGGGGTGCGGCGGATGCTCAAGCGGCGGCTGGTCGACGCTGGGCTGCCGGAGATCATCACCCCGCACAGTTTCCGGGTGATGGTGGTCACTGATCTGCTGGGCCAGAACGTGCCCATGGAGGACGTGCAGTACCTGGCCGGGCACTCCAATCCCCAGACTACCCAGATCTATGACCGTAGGCGCAGGTGCGTCACCCGCAACATCGTCGAGCGCATCTCGGTGTAAAGAAAGGCCTTTAAGGGTAGCGCCCAGAATCGTGCGAATTTATACGCTAAGAGGTTTCGAGTCGGTGCTTGCTGGATCGGTGCAGGTATCGACCGGTACGAAGACGAGCTTGAGTTTCCAAGATGGACCAGTATTCACGCGAGTTCATCGCCGAGAAGGCCCGGCTGCGCCCCGAGGATCTCGGGCTCGTACGCACGGCACGACGATCTCACAACCAACTTGGCCTGGCGTACCAGATCGCCTTCATCCGGCTCACGGGGCTGGCGCCGGGCCAGCAACCTTTCGAGATCCTCGAGGACCTCGTGGGTTATGTCTCGTGCGAAGCGAAAGGCTTAGCGTATAAATTCGCACGATTCTGGGCGCTACCCTAGACCGGGATCCGACTAGCCCAGGAGAGTAATGCCACCCTCCACCTGATACACGTCGATGAAATCCCTGTGGGAATTGAAGATGTGTTGAGGCTAACCGCCGGTAACCGGCCGGTCCCAACACAGCAACCGGTCGCATCCGGAACGGGTGCGTTACTCCTGGAGGCCCTCCGTGTCCGGGGGCAGACCGACGGCATGTAGCGCCTGGTCAAGCGCTCGTTCCGCCTCGCTGCTCGGAGCGAGATCAACTGCTGCCTGGCGGAGGACCGCCGCGGCGATCGGCAACGACGCCGCAGCAGGCATCAGGTCTCTCATCGCATGGAAGAAAATCCGCTCCATCTCTTCCCGGTTGGCTCCCCCGATGCCTTCGACCGTCATGCCGCTGGTGCGATGCGTGCCGCCCTCGACGGCTAGATAGTACACATGGCTTAGGATCAGCGAATTCCAATGGTGGGCGCCATATCCGAACTCATCGGTAGAGTAGATGTACTGGCCATCGATGAATACGAACCCGGAGTAGTCCCAGTTTTCGTCTTCGTCCAGAGTGAGGGCGAACTCGTAGCGGTCGCGGTAGACATCCGGATAAAAGCCGTCACGGAGCGACTTGGGGTCGCTCAGGGAGCGAATGGGTCCGCGCTTCGTTTCGCCGCCCACGAGATAGTCGGCCGTGGCGCCTTGACTTTCATAGAAGAATTCGAGGGATTCGCCGAAGATGTCGGAGTAGGCTTCGTGGATGGCACCGTCTCCCGAGTAGGCGAGGAGGAACCGTCCATCGACACACCAGGCCGGGACCAGACCTTCTTCCAGCCCCTCCATTGTCTCGACCAAGCCGGGGAACCGTGCGGTGGCGCACGTGTAAGTTTCACCGTCGACGTCGGTGAAGCCTTCTGGACCGAGTCGCGCGTCCAGGGGGAAGGGGTTGGAGAGACCAAAGGGGCTTCCGGTGCGATTGCTCACGGAGAAGTGCGTCACACCGTGCATTAACTCGTGGCCAACGATATCGAGCACCGTCAACGGGTCCTCGCTCGTTTCGTCGATAGCCCGACCGAAACCGAATATGCCTCTGCCTTCCGGGCCAAACGGCGGGGGAGCAAAGAAGGCATTATCCTCGTCAATATTGACCATGGTGATCGTGCGTCCGTTCGCGCCGTCGATGCCTTCCCAACCGTGTCTGCCGAAGAAATAATCGTACGTCCAGCCGCTGTAGACATGGGCGCCAACCACAGCCGGGTCGTCCCAGTCGTTATCGGCGTCAACCGCGATGTCGTCCGATGTCCAGACCGGTTCCCCGGGCGGCAACTGGAAAAGATAACCTAAGATCAGACGAAAGGCACGCAGGAGGTTGAACCGGGCGTCGAGAGTGACGAGTTCCCCCGGCCGCATCCGGTCGTATGCTCCGAAGCCGGCGTCCCCCTGCGTCGTGCTCAGCTTCCTCCGCATACCCGTGGAGTCTGCGCCGGCCCCGACCGCCGACTGCGACTTGAGCGCATGGACGCGGTGCAGGAGTTTGCCGTTGGCGGCGCCGGCGAAATAGAAGTATCCGTCACTCATGGCGACTTGATAGGCCAGGACGTACGAGCCGTCAGGCCGCGGCAGTATACTCAGCGGAGGCTGCCGGTCGGCGACGAACTCTCCGCCGTGCATCACTTCGAGAAGCGCGGCAACCTCGGCCCCGGACAGCGCCGTCGTATCCACGGCGATCCCCTGGTGCAAGGTACCGAACAGCGACACGGTGACGCCGCTACCGTCGAGCTGCCGGGAGACGCCCCCGCCGTGCACGGGAATGCCCGCATGGTACTGCGCGAGATACTCGTGGGTGCGGCTTTCCAGGGAGGTGTCGCTCCGGCGCGACATGACGAGGAGTTCACCGGTGCGCTCCATGCCGTAGACCGTCGCGTCCCACCGTCGCAACGCGTCGAGGCCTAGAGCTTGTCCTGCTGCGATGGAAACGACATCGAGTTCCTGGGCCGTAGCGTCGTGCCCCGTTGCCATGAGTGCGATCCCGATGAGGGACAGAGCGATAACGATTCGTGGAGCGATTCTCATTATGTGTCGATCTCCTTGGGGTCAGGCTAACGAGTTTGCCGGTTCGCTGTGTGGAGGCGCATTCCGAACCGCAAGCGCAGGCCCCCTGCCGCATGCAGCCCACCGGGCTTGATGTCGAGTGTTCCGTTGCCCGCGGACGGAAGTTTCAACGTCGTCCGGCTGTAACGGGTGAACCAGCCGATACCGACGTGGTCAGTGAAATAATAGGTGACGTCGGCTCCCACGTTGAATCCGATAGCCGAGGCGGATTTCCGGCTGGCGACCGCACTGGAGAACGTAGCCGTGTCGAAGGGGTATGTGTGGACGAAATTCACGTCGGTGACAAGTTGCTGCTCCACGTTGAAGAACGTGGGTCCGGCAAAGCCCATTACCGTGAGCGAGTTCGTGGCCGGCACCACCACGTGCGCCTGCAGGTGGACGGCCATCTCGCTGCGGGTGAGAGGCGACGAAACGCCCGAGATTGAGCGGTTGCGGTTGAAGTAGAGCGGGTGCGGCAGCTGCGCCGATACGCTGGCCGTTTCCTCGGTGTTGAACCACGATATGCCGGCACCGAGCGCGAAGTACGGCGAGATGCGCACGCCGCCGCTCACATCAAAAAGCGGCCCGGTCCTGTAGCGGTAGTCGCTCTCGAAGCGGGCCTGCTCCTGGGCTGCAGCCGCTGACAGGACCTCGCGATACACGCCTCCCGATTCCGGAAAGTCGACGCTTTCGGAGAAGCTGCCGGTCAGTGCCTGCAGTCCTCCGTTGATGCTAATGAACGCCCGCGCGTTCCCGGCGGGCTGCTGTGCATGGGAGGGCGCGACGCCAGTCAGTGTCAGGACCGCGGCGGCCAGCCAGAGGGCCAGTGCCGACGACGATCGTGTATTCGAATGTGTGGTCATGAGGTTTCCTGTGGTCAGTATGTTCAGAACGACCTGTTCGGACCGGCACTGACGAGGCCGAAGTCTTGTACCAGTAGAAATGAGACATATTACCCGAGGATTTCCACTTTAGGTCTGGATGAAGTGGTAGAGGGCGGAGCGGGAGACGTCCAGTATCTTGGCGATCGAGGCCTTGGAGACATCCTTGCCCAACAGCGCCCGGATGTCTTGCTCCTTGCCGTCGAGCCTGGATGTTCCCAAGGCCCCCTTGGGCCGGCCGAGCAGTTTCCCCTTGGCTTTGGCAGCGGCGAGTCCTTCCTTGGTCCGTTCTGAGATCAGGTCCCGCTCGACCTCGGCAAACAATCCGAACAGGGCGATCATCACCTTGGTCGGCAGGTCCTGCTTGCCGTCGAACTCGATGGCCTCCTTGATGGCGATGAAGCGGATCTTGCGCCGGACCAGGGTCTCCACGATCTGGATCACCTGAGAGAGGCTGCGGCCGAGCCGCGACAACTCGCTGACCAGCAGCCGGTCGCCGGGCTCGAGCGTCCCCAACATTTCGTCGATGCGGCGCTCGAGCGGACTCTGGCGCGACGAGATCCGGGACTCGATGAATTGGTCGATCGGGAATCGGCGTTTCTGGCTGAACTCGAGGATCGCCAGCTTCTGGTTGGCGAGATCCTGCGAACGAGTGGAGACACGGAGGTAGGCGACGGTTTTCAAGGCGGCGTCCAAGAAAAGGTCAAATGGGGTCTATTTCGGACTGTTAAAGACTATAGTATCCAGAACATTGTATAGTCAACTAACGTCGATCAAGACGGACATTATTATAGACACCTGGCCATGATCTTCCCGTCTCGAAGCCAATTGGCAAGCAAGCAGATCACGCGGACGATGCTTTCGGGAGATCTCGCACAGGAAGGCATCGACGCCACCTTGATACAGCACATCAGCCCGATCGAATGGGACAACGTCATCCTCTACGGCCAGTACGTGCTCGATCGCGCCCTTGTCCGCTAAGAACGGGTCCTTCTGTTGTATTTCAACAGCAATCTGGGCGCTACCCTTGCCACGGCGCTAGAGCTGTGACGCACAGAAACGCCATGATCCGGGAAAACACCAGAATTTCGTTCCATTGCTACTCGGACCCCGTGTCCGGCGCCTCAAACCGGGTATCATTGCGCGGTACGATGGCAACAGCGAAAACGAGGGGGCGAACCCGGGACATCCTCTCTCAGGAAGATCATTTTGACCGGTCTCGACCAGCCCTGATAATCCCCTTGCTCTTGGGAGCGTTGCGGATTTATCCTGCAGCCGTGCCAGTACCGAATGAAAATCCGAGCTCTAACAACTTTCTTCGTGTTTCTCCGTGTCAATTATGCCATTCCGCTTCGTTCACACCGCCGATATTCACCTTGACTCCCCGCTGCGGTCTCTCGCCCTTCGAGATCCCGCACTTGCCGAATTAATTGGTGGCGCGGCCCGCCTCGCCTTCGAGCAGACCATCGAGCTGTGCCTCGATGAACAGGTTGATGCCCTGATGATCGCCGGCGACCTCTACGATGGCGATCAGACGTCGATGAAAACCGCTCTCTTTCTCGCCGCTCAATTGCAACGGCTGGATGAGGCCGGGATTCGAGTGTTCATCGTGCGGGGCAACCATGACGCGGAGTCACGGATCACCAAGGAACTTGTATTGCCGGAAGGCGTGAAGGTCTTCGGGGGGCGTAGTGAAACGGTCGCGTTGGAACGGCCTCGCGGCGAGACTCCCGTCGTCGTACACGGAATCAGCTTTGCGAAACCCCAGGCGCCGCAAAACCTCGTTTCCAAGTTCAAGGCTCGAGTCGGGGGAGCGTTCAACGTCGGGCTGCTTCATACGAGCTTGGCCGGTTCCACGCAGCACGACGACTACGCGCCATGCAGCGTGGCCCAACTGGCCGACACCGGGTTCGATTATTGGTGCCTTGGCCACATACACAAGAGGAAGGTTCACAGCCGCAACCCGTTCATCGTCATGCCCGGCATGCCGCAGGGACGAGACATCAACGAGGACGGCCCAAAATCGGTGACGATGGTCACCGTTGGGAACGATGGCTCGGTTGATTCCCGGCCGTATCCGACGAGCATCGCCCAGTTCGAGCGTGTTGCGGTCGACTTGACCGGCATCGAGGACTGGCGAGGCATGGTCGAGCACGTCGGTGCAAGCCTCACGCAGGTCCGGGACTCCGTCAACTCGGAGCATCTGGTCGTCCGTCTTACGTTGCAGGGTAGTACCGACTTGGCTTGGGGTCTCCGCCGAGACCTGGACGTCGCAAAGGCCGAGGCTGACAGCCGTGCCGCTCTGATTGGCCGTACATGGGTTGAAAAGGTCGAGTTGAATGTAGAGCCGGGGACAGATCCCTCCGTTGGACCGGTGAGCGAGCTCGCCGCGAAGATGCTGGGTCCGATCGCCCGGTCGGATGATTTCAAGCGTGCGGCCGCCCATCTCGTGGAAGAGCTGGAGCCGATTTTGCCGCCCGAGGTGCGTGGCGTTCTCGGAGACAATCAGACATCGCGTATCGAAGTCCTTGAGGCACTAATGACCGAGGGTTGCGAAGCGGTGCTCGCTCATTTGAACGAAGGCACGTCCGAGAGGGACGCGAACTGATGCGCCTGCGCCGACTAGATTTGTCTCGTTACGGCATGTTCACCGACCACACGATCAACTTTGGCGAGCGGATCGATGGCAGCCCAGACCTGCATATTGTCTATGGCCCGAACGAAACTGGAAAGTCGACGGCCTTGGGGGGCTTTCTCGATCTGCTGTTCGGGATCGAGCCGCGGAGTCGATACAGCTTCCTGCACGGCTACGAAGCCATGCGGATCGAGTCCGACCTAGAGATAAGCGGGCAGACGCATCGGTTAGTACGGGTTCGCAAGACCAAGGCTAGTCTGCTTGACGAGCATGGCCAGCCTATCGCCGATGGCGTCATTGCCAACGCGCTCGGTGGCATGGATCGCGACGCCTACAAGGCAATGTTCTCGCTTGATGACGATACCCTGGAAGGGGGCGGTGATGAGATTCTCAGAAGCGAGGGTGATCTGGGTCAGTTGCTTTTTGCGACCAGCGCCGGTCTTGTCGAGTTGAGCAAGACCTTGAACCGACTTCGCGAGAGTGCCGAGAAATTTCATAGGGACCGGGCCCGAAACACGGAACTTTACAAGTTGAAGGCGGAGATTCTCCAGCTAGATAAGGAGAAGAAAGGGCTCGACACCGTCGCGAGTGTCTTTGCCCGGTTCATCACGGATCGGGGTCGGGCGAAATCGGCCTACGACGAGGCCATGTCGGTCCGGGCCAAACTGGAGACCGAGCGTGAAGACGCTGAACGTCGCATTCAAGGGCTACCATGGCTTGATGAAATCCATCGACTGCGCCGCGAGATCATGGAGCTTGAATCGTTGCCAGAGGTTCCGCAAGTCTGGTTCAAGCAGGTCGGCAGTCTAATTGTCCAGGAACCCAAGCTAACCACTCGGCTCGACGGCCTCAAGCGCCAGAAACGGCAACTGAGCGAGAAGAAGGAGTCGTTGGCCGTCGACAACGCGATCCTCGGTCTCGAGAGCCGTATCGACCAACTTAAAACCGCTCGTGCGCGCTATGTGACAGCAACGGCGGATCTACCCGAGCGGCGTTCCAAGCTAAGTGAATACGATGGGACAATCAGGACCATAATACGTCGTTTGAGTGAAGCGTCCGGTATTGATCCCACTTCTCTCGTCGTTCCCGCCGGGGTTGTAGGCTCATTAAATGACTTAATCGAACAGCGGTCCGGTCTTGATGAGCGGTTGAGGACGACGGCAACCGAAATGGAGACGGCAGGGGCCGCCGTCGGCACGGCGCGCCGTGCTGTCGAAAAAACTGGTACCGAGGCCGGTGATGTCGCCGCTGTCGCGTTTGATCGCCTGGATGCCGCGACCAGGGCCGTAAATGCGGACGACCATCATGCGCGTCTAGCGATGCACATGCGGCAACGGAACGAGCTCAAAGCTGCGCTTGATGCACAGGTAGCGCAGCTTCATCCGTGGGATGGTGCTCCCGAAGTCCTCGTGGGGGTTAGCGTGCCGGAGCCGAGCGAGGTGGATGTCTGGCGATCCGCTCTCGACCAAGCCGTCAAAGACATCGACCTACTTGAACGCGAAGAGGCGCGTCTCCTGGCCGACCGGAACGGGCTCTCCGGTCTGATGGAGGCAAAGAGATCTGAAACCGGGGTCATCGGCGATGAAGAGGCCGCGCGACTGCGGGCACTACGGGATGAGGCGTGGCAGACTCATCGCGCGAAACTCGATGCCACCTCCGCCGACACCTTCGAGGAACGGCTGAAGGACGACGACGCCGCAATGGCCGCCCGTATCGCGCACGTAACGGAACTGGCCAAGTTGAGGCAGGCGAGGGAGGGCCTGCGGGAGAAAACCTCGGAACTCGAGCGGAATGCGGGAGAGCTCGCTCTGGCGCGCAAGCAACAACGGCAGGTCCTGGATGAGGTGTCCGCCGCCGTTCAGGTCATGGCGGGGACAGGTGCCGAAAGTCTGTCGTCCGCCGTCACGCTTCCCAAGCTCACGACCTGGATCCATCGACGCCAGGAGGTCCTCAAGACGCTGGGAGACATCGGCCGCCAGGACGCTGAAATAGCGCGCGCGAGGGAGGATGAGAACCGACATCACGAGCGGCTTGCGAAAGCCATGACGGCCGCGCGGGTCGCGCATGATCCGGCGTTAAACCTCGAGGATCTTATCCAGATCGCGCAAGCAGCCGTCGAGTCGGACAGGGAACAACGCGGCGCATCGAGGGCCGTGCGACAAGAGGTTGAACGGACGCAGGCGGAGTTGGAGCGCCGACGGCGCGATGCGGGACAGGCGGGTCGAGACGACACCAAATGGCATGCCGACTGGACCGCATCGCTGTCCCGTTGCTGGCTCGGGGGGGCTGATCCGGAGCCTTCTACCGCAGCGGTCCGGCGTATTCTCGAAGACGTGACTGTTCTGGAGTCGACTCTCGAGAATCGCGCTGCTATGGCCGATCGCATCGGGAAGATGGAGCAGGATCAGGCTAACTTCACCGCTGCCGTGCGGGCCCTCGTGGAGCAGTTGGGCGACACCTTCGACGCCGGACAGGTCGTCGCAATCAACGACGGCTTGAGCGACCGTCTCGGCAAGGCAATCCACGATCGAAAGGCGCGCGGCCAATGTCTCAAGGAGATGGAAAGCGTCGCCAAAGACATTGCCGAGGTCGAGAATAGCCTCGTCGAATTGCGTGCCGTCGCTGACGAGATGTTCAAGGCATTCGGGGTGGATTCCCTCAGGGAGGTGGACGAGAGACTGAAAAAGGTGGCGCGCCGGACTGCAGTTCGCAAGGAACTATCCAACTGCGAAACCAAGTTGGTGGAGTCGATGAAGGCGAGATCGTTGGAAGAGGCAGTATCGGCTCTCGAAAACACCGACTCGGACAAACTCGAACGGGAAATTGCCGAGCTCAAGGCTCGACTCAAGGACGCGTCTGGACGCACAAACGAACTCTATCTGGCGCTTGGCCGCGCCGAGGATGCGATCAGTGCGGTGGGCGGTGACAATGCAGTGGCTAGGCTTGAACAGCAACGTCGCACGGTTCTTCTCAATATCGAGGAAGGGTCGCTCGCTTACCTCCGGACACAGCTTGGCGTCGAGGCCGCGGAGCGCGCCCTGAGCGCATATAGGGACGAACATCGTAGTTCGATGATGAGACGCGCCTCGGAAGCCTTCCGAACGATCAGCCGCGGCGCCTATTCACGGTTGGATGCACAGTTAACCGACAAGGGCGAGGTGCTCATGGGTATCGGCGCCAGCGGCGGTGCGAAGATCGCTTCCGAGATGTCAAAGGGTGCGCGCTTCCAGCTCTATCTCGCGTTGCGTGTCGCCGGCTATTTCGAGTTCGTCGACCAGCATGGCCCGGTGCCATTCGTAGCCGACGACATTTTGGAGACCTTCGATGACTTCCGCGCTGAGGAGGCGTTTCGTCTGTTCACCGAAATGGCCGGGGTGGGGCAGGTCATATACCTGAGCCACCATCGCCACCTATGCGAGATCGCGCGCGAGGTTTGCCCCAACGTCACAATCCATGAGCTTCCCGAGCTTGTGTTGCCGGTGGCCGCCACGGGGGCTTACACCTGACGCGGTGCTGGCATGGAAGGGGCCAAGAGGCGCCCCACGGCGCGGCCATAGGCAAGGGTAGCGACCAGACCTACAAGATCCTATTTCAGGAGAAAGACAGACACGAAACCTGGGTCTTTTCGGGACACGGCACTGGGCTGCTTCACATAAGGGTAGCGGCGTGAAGGAACCGGAAGCGCATAGCACATCCTCACGGGTCGAACGACCGCGTCTACCCTGCGATCCCGAGCGCTCCAATGTGGCGGACCTCGAGACTGGGCAAACGCTCGGTGGCCCGGTTGACTAGTTTTTGATCAGCGGTGATTACCACCGATGCCGTCACCTCGGCGCACGCCAAGTAGAGACAGTCGTACACCGGATGGTCGATCACCACGGCTATCTGCGCGGCACGCCCAATGAGGTCGCCGCCGGGATGAAGGGTGACGATCTCGGGAAGACTCGCGAGCTCGTCAAAGTACGGCTGTGGGTCCGAGATTTCGCCTCGCCGGACCTTTTTCCAGATGATGTTCGCGAACTCAGCCAAGAGGATATCGGGGGCGTGCAGATCGAGCCGATCGCCCAGCAACTGCCGCGCCTCCTCACACAGCGGCTCGGTCACGAACCACTTGATGACTACGCTGGCGTCGACGGTCAGCTTCACCGATCCCGATCCTCGCGCAACAGCGTGAGGCTGTCGGTTTGGGGCGTATCAGCAGTCATGGCCGCGATCTGCCGCGTCCTCTCGCGAAAATCGGCAATGCGTTTACGACGACCCACCCGTTGCGTCAACACATGGCGGACCTCTCCCTCCAGCGATCGCTCGTTCGTCTTAGCCTCAGCCTTGAGCCCCTCGATCACCCAGTCGTCAAGATTACGGACTGTCAGATTACCCACGCCTTCTCTCCTTCCACGGCACATGTGCTAACACTATGCTAGCATATTGCATTCATATAGATTTCTGGCGGGCTTGGCATCAATACCTGCTTTTGAGACGGTCCCGAGATTGAGTACGAAGATGGACTACGACGCGCTGGTCACATTCGCACAGGAGCACTTTACCGACGGTCTCGCGTTGGTGATCGGGTCCGGGTTGTCCGCCGCTGAGGGTATCCCGGGGATGTCCGCGCTTGCAACGCATCTCAGCAACGGCGCGGGCTTACTGACGGAAACCGACGCGACGCTGTGGTACCAGATCAAAGCTGTGCTGGATGCTGGCGGAGGATTGGAAGCGGCGCTGCTTGAGCACCCGCCATCCAACACGTTTGAGGTCTGGATCGCACAAAGGACGTGCGAACTGCTGATGCCGAAGGAACGCGAAGTCATGAGCGCGGTGCTCCGAGGAGATCGCTCGCTTCGCCTAACGACATTCCTGGGGTCATCGCAAGGTTTGGTCGTAGAATTACTCTAAGGGACCGAAGGGCCTCGGTTTCGACTTCAACGCAGCGCCTTTGCGATTCTGTAAGCCGTTGCCCTGCCAATGCCAAGCTGTTTTGCGGCTCGAGCGGGTGACAATCCGGCCGCGATGAGTTTCTCAGCGGCGGAAACCGTCTCCGGGTCGAGCGGCGGTCGGCCCGGTGTTCGCCCGCGTTTCCTGGCGGCGGCGATGCCGTCGCGGGTACGCTCGGAGATGAGCCGGCGTTCGAAGTGCGCGATGGAGCCGAAGACGTGGAACACGAGTTCGCCGGCCGCGGACGAGGTGTCGAGGCGCTCCTCGAGGCTGATCAGGTGGATGCCGCGGGCCTTGAGGCCGTCGACGGTTTCGAGCAGCTCCCTGAGTGAGCGTCCGAGCCGGTCGAGGCGAATGATGCAGAGGCGGTCACCGGGTCGGGCGTGATCGATGAGCTCGGCCAGGGCAGGGCGGTCGAAGCGCTTACCCGAGACGATGTCGATCACTGCGCGGAAGCATCCAGTCCCCCCGGAGGCAAGGAGGAGAATCCGGGATCGGCTTCGAAATTGAGCGACAGACTGACGATGGGCTCCGTGGAGGTGACTTCGATCGATCCGGTAAAGCTGGTGAGACCAAACAGGGCCCCCATACCGTGCGCATCATGGCCTCCGGGCAACAGTGTCCTAACGACGCTAGGGCGTGTTAACACTAATTTACGAAAGCTGCTATACTCGGATGTATGGAGATCACCGAGCAGCAATACCGCCGCATCGAGCCGGTCCTGCCGCGCCAGCGCGGCAATGTGAGCCTGCCGAACCTCACGGTTTTGAACGCCATGTTGTATGTCGCCGAGCAGGGCTGCAAATGGCGCGGCTTGCCCAAACGCTTCGGCAACTGGCACACCATTTACACCCGCATGAACCGCTGGTCGAAGAACGGCGTGCTCGACGCCGTCTTCGAGAAACTGCAGCGCGAGCAGCTGGTCCGCATCCGAATCGAAGCCGTGTCCATGGACTCGACCATCGTGAAGGTTCATCCCGACGGCACGGGCGCGTTAAAAAAAACGGTCCGCAAGCGATCGGCAAATCCCGCGGCGGATGGACCACCAAGATTCATATGGTTGCCGCAAATGCTCGAACGGCGATAACCTTTGCTCTCTCGCCCGGCCAAGCGCACGACGCCCAGCAGGGCCGCGAGCTGCTCGGTGGTCTGGGGCCACTGCCCGAGCCGCTGCCGCTGCTGATGGACGGCGCCTATGAGGACGATCAGACACGCCAACTGGCTTTGGATTTCGGATGGATTCCCGTGGTGCCGCCCCGGCGCACCCGCCTGGAGCCGTGGGAATACGACCGAGCGCTCTATCGCCGCCGCAACGAGATCGAGAGACTCTTCCGCCGGCTCAAGGGATTCCGCCGCATCTTCTCCCGCTTCGACAAGCTCGACGTCATGTTCCTCGCCTTCCTCCACTTCGCCCTCATCGTGGAGGCTCTACGTTTCGAGACCCTACGTTAGTGTTAACACGCCCTAACCTCAACGGCGCGAATCACGCCCTCGGCGAGGCCACCTCCATGTCCACGTCACCTTCGAAACAAGATCCGAGATACACTTGGGCCCTCCCGCACGTTCAAGCAGGTGCTTCACGCCTTCTTGAAAAGGACATCTCCGGCTGCGGTGATCGAGCCGTCCTTCCCGACTAAGAGATCTTCAATCGTGAGTAGCTGAATGTGTAGATGCTTTCCCCAGGGAGACTCCCAGAAACCATACTTCAAGCAATGGGGCAGTTCTAGGAGTCCTCCGCGCTGCCCTGCCCAGCGCGCTTGTCTACGTATTTACGTATCAACGTAAATACTTCTCAAGCGCGGCGACAAGGATATTCTGATGGGACATATCGCTATCTACCGCATGGATCCGTAATCGCCGGTAGAGTTCGGGACTCACTTTCACAGTGAGCGCTTTCGTCCTCATCGTTGTATTTCTGACAACTGTTTTCATTGCTGCGGCGTCGGGGTCCCCTTTCTTCTTAGTGCCGGGTAGAACGGTGTCGAGGCCTGCGGCTTTAGTCATCTTTCTTTACCTTACGTATCAGCGTATTTACGTATTTCCATAATAACGTGATTTCTTGCGCGCTGCGAGATTTCTGATTGAGTTCCCGCGCCACCCGGCCGTCAATCATTGCGGCTGCGAAATCGACGCGGTGATGCACCGTAACCGGTGCGAGCGTGCCGTATTGTCTCAGGGCGACGACTGCCTGACCGGTTAGCCGTGCCCTCATCACCGCCGCATTGATCACGAACACCACCGGCTTGTCGTATTTCTCAACAAGCTCTATGGTGCTCACCACGGCCCGTAGATCGTGGGGACTCGGTTTCGTGGGTACAACAACCAAATCCGAGAGCTGGACCACCTCCTGGATTGTTTCGGAGATTGCCGGCGGTGTGTCGAGAAATACAGCTTTGACTTCCGAGTCCTGCCATTGCTTAAGCAATGCGGGCAGCTGCCGAGGCTGCGCGTCGGCGAAATGCAGCTGATCTTCCGCTCGCGCTTCCCACCAGTGCCCCAAGCTACCTTGTGGATCGGTATCTACGAGGATGACGGGACCAGCCTGAGCGGCTTCAACAGCCAGGTGGCCAGCGAGGGTGGTTTTGCCGACGCCACCTTTTTGTGCGACGAACGCGTAGATATCCATTTACGTAACCACGTATCGACTTTAATGCGTAGTTAAGTATATCAGTAAATGAACTCTGCAGCAGCAGGAAAGGAAGGGCAGGGAACTCACACCGCTCCGGTCTATATCGCTTTTTGCTGTTCGCCCTCTCTGTACTTACGAGCACCTCGGCCTCGCGCGAATCTCTTCCTCCTTACCGTCGAGCTTGGACTTGCCCAGCGCGCCTTTGGGGTGGCCCAGGCGTCTGCCCTTGGCCCTTGCCGCAGCCAGCCATGCCTTCGTACTGGATATCGGTGCCCTGGAGTGAGGTCTTGGGAATCAGCGTCGGGTAGTCGGGCATGAGGGCCTGCTGATATATGCATGATACTATCCTTTATCATGCGTGATCAACTCCCCCTCCCGCCGCTCCCCGGCAGGCCATAATGCCGGATCGCTCCCTAACGTATAGTAGAGCAGGAGCTTCCCCCAGGCCCGCCCAACCCGCCTGCTTTCATTGACTTGACGAAATCCTCACACTGCTGTGGGGCTTCGACACCAGATACCTCGATCGGCAAGCGGGTCGAGAGGCTGTTGAAAGGTACGCGCGCGCCGCGCACCGACGCGCCATTCCGTCGCCGGTCCGGGCATACGCCGCCTGGTGGTCATCGGCGCTCTCGTTTCGTTTGTGATCAGGTGGGAGATCGGATTGCAAACAATTGCAATAAATGTTAACTTATGTCGTGATGGTCTGCGGCCCCGAAGGAAATTGAGTGATTGTAGTAGACGCTTCGCCGTTGATCGTCCTCGCCAAGCTCCAACGTCTTGGGCTTTTGAACGATCTCTATGGCGAGGTGCTGATGGGGTCTGTCGTGAAGGAGGAAACAATCGATGCTGGCAGAGCTGTTCATGCCCTGGGTGTGGAGCAGCTGGAAGCCGCCATGGAAGACGGCTGGCTACAGACGGTTCGCTTGACCGAAGAGGAGCGGGACCTGATGCAACGTTTGACGGAACGCTCCCGGCTGGACCAGGGGGAAGCCGAGGCCATCGCGCTCGCGAGTGTGCGGGGCCTGCGACTGATCGTTGACGACAAGGAGGCCCGGAGCATGGCCGTGGCTTCCGGAGTGGAACATTTGGGCACCGCTGGTGCGTTGTTGGAAGCGTACTTGCGACAGCACCTTGACTGGGGAGAGTTGGAGGTCATGCTTCGGAATCTTAGTCAAATCTTATGGCTCTCCCCAGCCGTCGTGGCGGAAATATTGAGACTCGCACGGGAGGCGAAGAGATGAAGAAAGAACAGATGGTGGGTGCCAGGCTCTCCCCTGAGTTGGTCCGTTCATTGGAACTTATCGGGGATGTTGAGCAGTCTGATCGCTCAACCATTGTGCGCCGGTTGCTCTCGCAAGGGGTCCAGCAATGGAAGTTGGAGCACTACGTCCGGCTGTACGGGGATGGAAAGCTCACGCTCGCGCGGGCAGCTCGCGATGCCGGGGTGTCCATGTGGGAGATGATGGACTATGCCCGCACCAGAAAGGTGCCAGCCCAATACGACCTCGAGGACTTTGAGCGAGACCTCGGAACCATCCACGGAAGCCTGGGTGTGTCAAAGGCGGAGCAAAAGGGAGCCACTGGGGCGGAGTAAAGGCGTTGGTGCATGAATCGGTGTAAGCGAGCACGCTAGCGGCGGGGGTGGGGTCCGGTCCATCATAGAGATCGGGGGGGTAACGTCGTGGTCGCAGCGAAGTCGAGCCGAGTCAACCGCCAGTACAAGAAGAAGTACAGAATCCGGAACTGGAGGGAGTACGAGCGTGGCCTCAGGAGCCGCGGCGACGTCACGATCTGGCTGAGCGAGGATGCAATTGCCGCGTGGGTAGCACCGAAGAACGGTCTTCGCGGAGGCCAGCGGCGGTACTCGAACCTCGCGGTCCGGACCGCGTTGACGCTGCGGGTCGTCTTCAGCCTGCCGCTCCGCCAGACCGAGGGGTTCCTGGACTCGCTGCTCCGCTTGATGGGCCTCAACCTCAAGGCCCCGGACCACACCACACTCTCGCGCCGGAACCAAATCGTTGCGGTGCCGCCCCTGACCCGATCCCACGATGGCCCGATCGACTTGATCGTCGATTCCACAGGGCTGAAGATTCTGGGTTGCGGCGAATGGAACGCGCACAAGCACAAGGCATCAAAGAAACGCCGGGATTGGCGGAAGCTGCACATCGGGGTGGATGCCGAGGGGTTCATTGTGGCGGCCGAACTCACAGCGAGCAGCCGGGACGACGCCTCCACACTCCCTGCTCTTCTCGACACAATCGAGGTTCCCATCCGGCGTTTCACCGCAGACGGAGCCTACGACCACAGGTCAGTCTACGATCAACTCAGCGCGGCCGGTACAGAGAACGTCGTGATTGTGATTCCCCCTCGTCGCTCCGCGGTGTCGGCGGGGCCAACGGACGGCCCATGGGCGCAGCGTGACACGGCTCTTGAGAGGATTCGCCAGGTCGGGCGACGAGAGTGGCAGAAGGAGTCGGGCTACCGACAGCAGGCGCGCGTTGAAAACAGCTTCTTCCGATACAAATCCGTGCTCGGAGTCGGATTGAAGGCGAGGCACGGCAAGGCACAAAGGAGAGAAGTTGCGATCGGGTGTCACATCCTCAACCGGATGGCCGAGCTGGGTAGGCCATCGTCGTACGCTCTTGGTAGGTGATGGACCTGTGAGTCGGGTCCGTTGCGGGCCAGTTCCGATTCATGCACCAAGGCCCTGGAACGCAGATAAAGGAGTGTTCGAGCGCGATCCATTCCGCCTCCCGGCCCGTCCAGCCAAGCGGTTCCAGTGCTCTCTCTCGCCCGCGCAAGTGCTCGATCATGGCTCGCCCAATGGTCCCCTTTCCCCTCGCCTTCGATTCTGCCAGATCGGTCCTCGCCGTCAAGGGTCACGCCTCGGTAGCGGGCATTGGATTGAAACGTGATACGGTGCATGATACATTCATGGCATTAAGTTCGCGCACAAAACGCTACGGAGATTCCATGAACGAGATGACCCCAGCGGTCTGAACGCCGACCATGTGGAGCGCATCCGGCGTGTGCTGACCGCGCTGCAAGATGCACGTTCGCCACGGAACCTGGACCTGCCCGGCTGGCGGCTGCACCAGCTCAAAGGGGATCGTCGCGGACAATGGAGCGTGCGCGTCTCTGGGAATTGGAGAATCGTCTTTCGCTTCGCTGATGGCGAGGCGGTAGACGTGGACCTGATCGACTACCACTAAAGGAGGTCTGAAATGTCCATGCGCAACCCGTCGCACCCTGGAGAACTGATCCGCGAGAGCATCCAGGCGAAAAGCTGGACGGTGGCCCAGTGCGCCGAACGCCTTGGCGTGACCCGAAATACACTGTCGCGACTGCTAAACGGACACGCCGGAGTTTCGCCCACGATGGCGCTGGCGTTGGAACGTATCGGATGGAGTGACGCTGAACATTGGGTACGGATGCAAGGGAGCTTCGAACTAGCGCAAGCCCGGCTGAGAGAAACGGCGGCGTGAGTCTCACCCAGGTGGGGGGTCATGCCGGAGCCTTGGTTTTCATGATCGGCACCCTGGCCGGGATGGCTGGCGGTTTTCTCGCGCTGCTGGCGTTCCGGCTTGCGGGCGGCGCAGACTGACTTGAGGAAAGTATGAGCGTGGGGCCTTGGCGCTTCGCCAAGTTGGCGGGCCGGGTGAGTTTTTTTGGGGAATTATATGGATGGCTAGCGTCCTTCAATAACAAACAAAAGGAGCATCGTCGTCATGGCGACCAACCAAACCATCGACTTCAAAGACGCGCTGTGGATTACCGCATGGTTGGACACGGCATTGGAGAAGGAGAAGGAGAAATACGAAAAATGTCCGGTCAAGTCCGATTTGCTTCCCGGTCACGAAGCGGCGCAGGCTTGGGGCTACGTCGTGGCTGGCTACTTTCTCGTCGAGGAGTCCTTCAAGGTGCTGCTCTACCTACGCGGGAAGAAGGTGCCGCCCAAGCACTCCCTGACAATGCTGTTCAATCTGTTCGAGCCGGGCGACAAGAAAATCCTCCGCGAATACTATTCCGACTATCGAGCCACCATTGGCGGCTACGGTAGTAAATTCCCCTTCGGGACGCTGGATGAGTTTCTTGTCAACCTCGACGGTGACCCGAACAAGAAGGGCGACGACCATATCGGTTCTTTCGACTGGCGGTACTTCCTTATCGAAGAGAAGCGGAGCGCAAAGATGCCGATCGTCAGCGTCGAATTCCTGCACGAGATCGCCTACGGCTGCACACGGATGGTCGAGTACGCGCACAACGGAAATGTCGAGCCGTCAAAATACACCCATAGCTGGCGGATGAGATGGAAGCGCGGCCGGAAGCGCAGCGACTGGCTGAGGGTTCGAATGAATTCCGATGGATGGGACGAACTTCCCGACAGGCTCGAAATTCTGTGGGGGCCTGACTACAAGGGTCGTCACGACCTTCTTCTCTTCAAGGGAAAGGGGGCGAAAGACTGCTTTTCGGAGATTCCGAAGGATTTTTCCTTACCGACAATCGACAAGCGGGACGAACTAGCGCCGTTCGATGTGGATGAAGGATTCGCAGTATTGGAATCACCCGCATTACCCGACCGTCAGCGGATTGATTCATCGAGGCGACAGGGCCGCCCGACATCGCTGCCGACAACCCTTTCTCCAGCCACTACCACGGGCTTGGGTAGCCATCCATATAATTCCCTATAAATTCGCACGATTCTGGGCGCTACCCTTTCAGCGGTCCGTCCCAACCAGTGAAGATGTCACCGATGACAGCAATGCTCGCTTGACGGCCTCCGGTTCCTTTTCGATCACTTGCAGAAGAGTCGCGGCCGGGCCACTGACCCGGCGCGTCCCTTGCTCCCATTTCCGGTAGCCGGAAAGACTCATGCCCATCAACGGCGCCATCTGCGCCTGAGTGAGGCTTGCACGTTCCCGAACCTCGCGTGGGGTCACGGGAGCGTGGAGGATGGCGGGGCCATCTCCCTTTGCGTGAGCGCCCCGCTCCAAGTTCCCATCCGGCGTTTCACGGCGGACGGGGCCTACGACCACAGATCGGTCTACGATCGGGCCAGCGCGGGCCGGTACAGAGAACGTCGTGATTGTGATCCCCTCTCATCGCTCTACGCTGTCGGCGGGGCCCACCGACGGCCCCTGGGCGCAGCGTGAAGCGTCTCTTGAGAGGATTCGCAAGGTCGGGCGACGGGAGTGGCAGAAGGAGTCGGGCTACCGACAGCAGGCGCGCGTTGAGAACAGCTTCTTCCGATACAAGTCCGTGTTCGGAGGCGACCTGAAGGCGAGGCACAGCAAGGCGCAACGCAGAGAAGCCGCGATCGGGTGTCACATCCTCAACCGGATGGCCGAGCTCGGTAGGCCATCGTCGTACGCTCTTGGTAGGTGATGGACCTGTGAGTCGGGTCCGTTGCGGGCCAGTTCCGATTCATGCACCAACGCCGCCTACTCGGGGTGTCGAGGGCGTCCAGGGCACTCTCCGGAGTGGCCAATCCGCCGTTTCTAAAACGTCAACCGCAACGTGAATTGGAACTGCCGAGGATCGAACGCCGAGGCGAATGAGAGCGGTTCCGTGACCGAACCGCGCTGCCCGACGAGCTTTGCCGGAAGGTCTTCGATGGACGTGTTCCCAACAACGCCGTTCACCCTGTCCTGAAATTGGTGCGGACACCAAAGAGGGAAAGATTCAGCAGGTTGAACGCTTCGCCGCTGACCTGCAGGTTCACTGCTTCCGACAGCGAGAACAAGCGCGTGAGCCTCATGTCGACACCAAAGAAAGCCGGGCCTATCCCGGCGTTGCGACCGAGGCCCCACGGGCGGTGGGTGTCGGTATGGCGGTCGCCGAGCGAATCGAAGCCGGTGTTCAGGTTGAATGGCGCGAACGAGTTCGCCACCACGATTCCGGACAGTGTGAAATCCGCCAGTAGGTTGTGTCCGAAGCCTTGTCCCTTAGCTGCTTTCCACGGGGACTGAGCCACTGCATGTGCGACGAAACGGTGCCCGCGGTGATAGTGGGAGAGGGCGAGTTCGTTCCGAGCGTCCCACGGGATGTGGGGCTCGTAAGACGAGTTGTAGTCCGTGGCCTCGTCAATGGCCTTGCTCCACGTGTGATGCGCAGAGATCGTAAACCCGTCCGAGAACCGCTTCTTCAACTGCACGATCATCGCGTGGTAGTACGATCTTCCCCAGCTGCCATACGCGTTGTCCTGCAAGATCAGGGGGTTGCGGAAGCCCGGCACCGGCCTGCCGGTAGTTGGGTCGGCACCTGCTTCGTAGATGTTCAAGTCCAGCGGCCGGATGAGGTGAACGCCGCGGTTGTAGTTGTAGGCCGCTGACAAGGCGTAGCCCGCCACTTCGCGCTGGATTTCGAAACTGCCTTGCTGGGAGTACGGGTTTACGGTGTCATCCACGACTCGGAAACCGACGCGTAGCGGGTATCCCGGGCCCGGCACGATACCGTGAGGCGCCAAGTCTTCCGGTAGGATTGCCCGCTTCCCAAGGACTCCTCGGGCTTGGAGTGTCTGGTAGATCTCCGCGGAAGTCACCGGGCCGCCCGTCAACGGGCTGTTAATGCCGGGCACGCCCGTCAACGGGATGAACACTTGGTTGATTTGTTGCTGCTCGCCGAGCAGATCATTGACGTATCCGACTTGCCCGTCAATGCGCGCATAGTAGATTCCGAAACCGCCACGAACCACTGTCTTCGAGTTCGGACTCCAAGCGAATCCTGCCCTCGGCGCGATGTTGTTGTAATCGCGCGGGAACCTCGTCTTCAGTTCAAGCTCGTGCCGCAGTCCGAGCGTCAGCAGGAAACTCGACGAGACTCGGATCGAATCCTCGACGAAGAAGTTCATCCGGTTGGCCCAGCCCACCCAATCGGGATTGCCGAAGCCCTGCTGGTAGACGGTTGGCAAGCCGAGGGCGAACGCCTGTAATGCCGAAATGGGCGCATCGACGGCTCCCGCCAGGTGCGCCGCGCCGGCACCGGCCAGCAGACCCTTGAGCAGCCGCGACGTTCCAGGGCCCGCCACGTTGTCGATAAGATTTCCGAGCGGAATCGCCTCTCCAAAAATAAATCGTCCACTAAAGAATGTCTCGGCTCGCACGTCATCGCGGATGGGATTGATGTCGGCACCAAACTTGAGCGTCTGGAGGCCTGACACGCGCATGAAGTTCTGGCGCACCTGAAAGACGCGCTCGACGACTCGCGTCGGGAGAATGAAGTCCCTACCAAAGGTGATCGCGCCGATGGAGATCGCAGGGCCAAACTCGTCGGTCGGATACACGCCGAAGTCGTGATACCCAAGGCCCACACGCGTCTCGCTGACCCAGCGGGGGTTGATCACCCAGGTATCGCCGAACGCGACCGCGAAGTCATTGACGTTCGAGTTGCGTCCTCTGCTGCGAGCGGTGAGCGCCCCGAAATTTGTGTTGTCGCTCTCCTGCCCAGTCCAGTTTCCTCGGAAGAACAGATTGTGACCGTCCCTCAGTGTGTGGTCGACACGCGTAATGAACTGCTGGCGCAGTTCCCCGAAGGGGAAGACACCGCTGTTCTCCTCGAACAGGGACACCACGGCCGGATTGTTAGCCGGCACAAGCGTATAAGCGAGTTGGTTGACCAGTGGGGTAAGTGTCGGCGGCGCGAAGCGGAGCGCGTCGACCAGAGACTGCTGTGACTCGGTCAGCGACGTGAGGAACGATCTGTCGGCCAGCAGCGGAACGAGCTGCGACTCGTGGCGGTCCAGGCGTTCGTAAGCGGCGTAGAAGAACGTCTTGTTCCGTTTGATCGGACCTCCCGTGGATAGGCCGGACTGCGCCCTCGTATATGCCGCTTTGCCGGGGTCAAAGTAATTGCGAGCTTGGAAGCGGCGGTTTCGAAGAACGCCGAAAAGGGTTCCATGCACATCGTTCGTGCCGCCCTTCGTGACGATGTTGATCGTGCCGCCCGGTGCCCCGCCCTGTTCCGTGGAGAACGAGTTCCTATTGACCTGGAACTCATGGACGGCATTCTGGCTGATGGAGGATCGAACGCTTCCGGAGTTGTAAAGGTTGTCCAGCCCGTCAATCATGAACGTGTTGCCGCGCCCGTTGCCCCCACCGATGCCGAGCCCGGAGGAGGGCGTGGGGGCGATGCGACGATCAATCGCGTTGGCGATGTGATTGGTATTCACGACGCCTGGGGTTAACAGCGCCAAGCCCAGATAGTCGCGACGGTTGATCGGGAGGTTCTGGATACGAACCGAGTCGATGTGATCGGACTGCTGGACTCGTTCGGGTTCGATGGCCGGCCGCGCGGATTCCGCCGACACGACCACGCGGTCCTCGGTTGCAGCTACCGCGAGCTGGGGCGAAAACGTCGATATCTCGCCGACGCGCACTTCGAATCCCTCCACCGTGAGGGGAGCGAAATTCAATGCCTCGAAGCTCAGCGTGTACATTCCCGGCGCGAGATGGCTGAAGACGAACTCGCCGATATCGGACGTCACCGCTTCCCGTGTTACGCCACGGCTCTCGTCAAGAGCGGTGACGGTCACGTCTTGGATCACGGCCATGGTCTCGTCGTAGACTAAAACCCGGATGCTACCCGTGTTTGTCTGCGCGCACAAGGCAAGGCTGCCAATCATCGCGAGCGATACGATGTTAAACCAGGATTTCCATTTTGTCCCTAACACGGCGACAGTATACACCCGCGCTGCCCCGAATACCACGTCTTTTCGCGCTGAACCCTGCACATCACCTCCGCCGGTAGGCGCCAGGGCTCGTCCGTCTGCTCACAGACGTTGCTTGAGCGGGCTGAACGGTGCTCCGGCCGACAATGCTCCCTGCGAAACCTTTTTGGAGCCAAAATTGTTGATCCTCACCCGGGCAACGCTACCCACCCGGCACAGGCAGCGCCCAGATCCGTCGCAGCATGTCGCCGAACAGCCGCCGGTTCAGATACCCCTCGGCCAGCAGCAGCCAGTAATACCGCGCGTGCTTGACCAGCCGACCGCCGGTCTTCATCAACCTGTGTTGCAAGCTCGTCAGCGACCAACTCTTGATCCTGTTCGGCAGTCCGAGCCGTCGCCACAAGTTGCCCAGGTTGTAGGCCAGCACGCTGAGCTGGAATTCCTGCCTCAAGCACTTGAAGAGTGGATCGCGCTAAACGAGAGACCTCGGCTGCGACCAGCACGTCACCCGCATCGGCGGTCTCCAGCGGTACCCTCTACAGGGAAGTAGTACCAAACCCCCGGCCTGCCGTAGAATCTATCTCGTGGAATAGCTCCGAGGCTTCTGCCATAGGAAAGAGCAAGATGAAATCAAAGATATCCATCTGGGATTGCCGAAGAGCGATTGAGATTGCGGGCGGCCTTCCCCTGGCGATTCGTGGCGATCTCTTCGCTGAGCCTGGACCTGACCCTGTGGCCCGCTGGATCTCTGAGACGGTGCTCGTCACCCAACTCGAAGTCAAACAGGGTAGATGGGTCATCGGGAATATAGGGTTTACGCGCCATGGGCAGGAACACCTCACCAAGCTGGCGCGAGACATCATTGCGGACGACGAGCGCTTATATGCCTCGCAACAATTGGACGAGAGCGACCCCTAGAAGCTCCAGGAAACGACAACCGGCTTCGGGCCGGAAGGGAACCTTTCGGCCCGTCCACACGACCCGAAACCCCCCTTTTTCCCTCGTGAACAGCGCGTCTCCCCAGATCGGCCCGCAGCGGTCCAGGGCGCGAAGCGGCGAAGCGAACCCTTGACGGCGAGGACCGATCTGGAATCATCCAGGGCGAGGGGAAAGGGGGGCGGCTGTAGAAGGGATTGGACAAACGGGCTTTTGGCGCTAGTGAATCAGGCGGCGAGACATTTTCGCAACATCTTCGCCGCCGCGATCTTGGCGCTCCGCCCGTAGACGGGCAACTTCGGCGCGAAGCTCGGCTACTTCACCCGCTAGACCGGATCGAGGGGCAGCGTGAACCGCCGGGGCTACAAGAGCCTTCGTTGGCTTCGCGGCTCGTGGGGCGCTCCGCAACCAGCGGCGAAAGCCCCAAAAGCCAAACACGAAGACAAACATGCTTACGAAGGCAGCCTGGATGGAATCTCCGCCGGTGCGGACCCAGAGGATGAGGACGGCGCTAGATACGCACGGCACAAGAACGAATCCCACGCTGGCGATAACAAGCGCGTGTAGTAAGCCGCGCTCCGGGTGGCGCATACGGTTGACGATCCAGAGCGCGATGAGAGCCGGGATAGCGAACATGCCAGCGACGATAACGGCGTCGTGCGGGGCGTCCCTGATGCTGTCGATGAGTCGTTGGGTTTGGTTCATGGTGTCTCCTTCGATGGTTTGCTGTGTTTTCCCTTCACCAAGGGAAGAGGGAGAACCACAAACCAGAGAAGGAGACTAGAGCGAGCGCGGGGCGACGGGCAAGGACCAGATAAGACAACGCGAGTGACAGACGCTGAAAGCGAGCGAAGCGTTCTGGCGCGAGAGTTGCCCTGGGACGCCGCCAACGGCGGGCCGCTGTGAGCGGAAAGGCACCACAAGCAAACACTCAATCGAAGCGGGAAGAAAAAGAACAAGCGCGGCGAAGCGAACGGCTCCGCCGCGCCCTGGCGCGGTTGCCCGCTAGGACTCGTCTACCTGAACCTCCGGGAGTTCTGCTTCTGCCGGAAGCTGGAAGATGCGCGTGTGCGCTAGATCGGCCACTTTTGCAAGCACCAACAAATCGTTGCGCCCGAAGCTCTGCGTACTCTTCCATTGATCGCCCTCTTTGTAGAGCCGCGAGAAGGTGACGTTGTGCCTCGGCTGTTCGTCGGTTCCATTGCGCCAAATCGTAGCCTTGACGCGACCGATTCGGACTTCTGTCAACTGGTTTCTGGTTAGCCATAATGTTTTTCTCCTGAGAGTCAAAGGGTTTGTGAGCGTTTTTCGCTCACCCACGCATGGCGGAAAACGCCCAAACCCTGACGCGGAAGGAAGCGCCGCCCGCGCCGGTGACGGGCAGGGCCGACAAAAGCAACGCGAGTGACAGACGCCGAAGGCGAGCAAAGCGTTCTGGCGCTGGCTTTGCGTCGGCCCAAACCGGACCCGGCGACGGGAAGCGCGGGAACATGGCGCAACCTAGTAGTATCGCAATCACATTCAGCGCTGAGAAGGATTTGGCGCAGTCCGAAGGTTGTCACCTTCTCGCGGCTCCCCTGGCGATTCAGGATCAATGGAGCGGGGCGATTTGGGATTCTGCCCGGACGGGCTTGCGGACTGCCTCGGCCCGCTTGTGAGCATCGACCGCCTGGCCGTAGCGGTTGGACGAGTCCTAGCGGGCTGCGATCCTAGCGGCGGTTCCATAAGCCGATTCCTCGCCGCCGCGCTTGTTCTTCCAGTTGAATAAACTCCGTCCGCTTCGAGAAGGGAAAGCGCCGGTAAGCATGAGCGTAGCCGTCGCGGATGAGCCGGGCGTTGAAGTTGTCTCCGTCCAGCAGGACGTAGCGAAGCCAGCGCCCGTAGCGGTCTACGGTGTCTCCGGTGCGGTCCTTTTGGAGCAGCACCGTCTTGCCTTCGAGCGCCGCCTTGGTGAAGGCGCTTGCCTCCCGTCCGAAATACTGCACGGGTTTGGTGGGGTGCTTCGTCTCCGGGGTGTCCACGCCGATGAGCCGGACGGTGTAGCGCTTCCCCTCAACCCGAACGTGAATCGTATCGCCGTCAATCACTCGCTCGACGTGGGCGGTAATCGGATCAAGCTGGGCGCTGGTAATCAGGCCCATGAATCCGCAGATAAAGATGGCGAGTCCGGTCATCTTGGCCCTGAGTGGCAGGGGCAGGGTCAAGCGCCTTCGAGCTTGATTCTTTGAATGTCCCATTGGTTGGTCCTCGCTTCGTAGCCTTTGACGAAAACTGCTTCTTCGGCGAATCGCCGCCCCTCGTGGCGCGTCATGTGAATCACCATGGCGATTCCGTCCACCACGCCTCTACAGGTGACTTCCCACGGTAGCTCTCCGCCGCCCTGCATGGCACAACTGGCGATTCGGGATAGGGCGCTCTGGCGTTGTTGGCGTGTACGGTCGTCAGTGATCCGCCGTGGCCGGTGTTGAGGGCTTGCAGCAGGTCCGCCGCCTCTCCGCCGCGAACCTCGCCCACGACGATGTGATCCGGGCGGTGACGTAGCGCGTGGCGGACTAAATCGCGGATCGTGACCGCTCCTTCCTGCAAACCGCGAGCCTCGAAGCGGACGCAATTCGACCGCTCGATGCGAAGCTCCAAGCGTGTCCTCGATGGCAACTATCCGCTCGTCATCGGGGAGAAGTTCAATGAGGGCATTGAGCAACGTGGTCTTGCCCGATCCGGTTCCGCCTGATACCAGGATGTTTCGCCGGGACCGCAACACCCGCTCTGCTTCGTCCCGCACGTTTTTGGGGAGTGCGCCTTGCTTCACGAGGTCATCCGCCGAGAACGCCCGCTTACCAAAGCGCCGCACGGTGATAGCGACTTGAGGACTGGCGGGCGGAACGCAGATGGCAACCCGCGATCCGTCATCGAGCCGGGCATCGACAATGGGAGAGGTCGCCGGGTCCAGGCCCAAAGGACGGGCGATATGGATAGCGGCCCGTTCCAGCGCCGCTTCGTCCAGGTCCGGCGCGGCGTGTGCGGCCAGCCGCCCGGCCCGCTCGACCCACACATTACCGGGACCGTTAATCATGATCTCGCTCACTTCGGAATCTTCAAGGGCGCTTTCCAAGCCCGGTAGAAACGGTTTGAGATGTTCCAGTCCGCTTGCGGCGCTCATATTTGGCCCGCCTCCTTCGCTCTCCAATAGGAGTGTTCGGCTGGTAGATAGTGCGGCTTGAGGTAGACGCGGCGCGGCTCAAGCGACTGCGCCCCGTCATAGGGCAGACAGATCGCTTGACAGTTCGATAGCAAGGCGAAGTCTCGCGGGTGAAACACGGCCTCGCGCTGCTCCCGGAATGATTTGGTCGCGCCCATGCTCCCGCCTCCGCCTCCGGCCCGTCCTGAGAGCGGGGAGACTTCCGAGCGCTTGGAGGTCTCGCTGATGGTGTAGGATTCCTTGATCTTCGCAACCTGGCCGCACAACTCCGACGCAATCTTGGCGGATGCGTCATCACTCAGCGATAGGAAGATGCGAGTGCGGAGCGTCTGCAACAGCGAACGCCACGCTTCCGAGCTTCCCAACACGGCCCGCAACGAGGAAATAGATTGCGTGGCGACAATCGGGATGCAGCGGCATTGGCGGGTCAGAGCAAAGGATTTTTCATCGCCGGATGGGTCGTCCTCGCCCACCGAAGCGAAGGCTTGATATTCGTCACAGATAAAGACGGCGGGCCGGAAGTAGCTGCCCGGATTCGCCTTCATCTTGGCCGGGCGCATGAGAAGCGCTTGTAGCCAAGCGTTCTTGAGCATCACGCCCACGGCGCGGGAAAGCGCCGGGTTGATACCAGCGGGCATGTTCAAGGCCAGCACCTTGCCCTGCTCGATCAATTCAAAGAGTGACGGTAGGTGGCGCTTGATCGGGGCTGTATCTCCGGCAGGGGTTTGGTTGCTCTCGTCGGGGTCGGGGTCTTGTTGTCCGGCTCCGTACTGGCGCTTCGCGGGCTTCACCGGCTCCGGCTCCGTCACTACCCACGGCGCTTCTGCCGCCTTCACCCGCTCCGGGTCCTTCACCGGCTGCGGGTCCGCCGCCTTCACCGGCTGCGGGTTCGGTGGCTGGCTGCTTCTGTGGTCCTCCCCATGTGTATCTGATCTCCCCGGCGTGGCGCTTCTGCACGGCCTCCGCAACCGCTGCCGCCTCGTCCGCGCCCGCTGGCTCTGCCTTCTCCGCTGTCTCGGCCTCCGCGTCCTTCTCGGCTTTGAGCCGCTTGATTTGGGCTTGCAGAATAATGGCTTGAGGATCGTCGGTGATGTGCGGCGCGGCGGGACAAAACACCTTCGCCACGTCCGGCATATCGAACATGGCAAGGAACACCGAAACCCCCTCCACAATCGAGGACTTGATCTTGTTGTCCAGGGTTTGCCAGTCGTGGACAAACCAGCGCTTGATGGCCTCGACGCGCTCTCTCGTATCCTCTCCGGGTCCATGTTCCCAAGCGATTTCATGTTCGATTTTGAGCTCGTCAAGTTTTGCTTTCAGCGGGCGCGTGTAAGCGGCTTGTTGGTCTTGGCTTCCCGGCTCAACCGTCCAGTTCCATTTGGAAAGGTGTTGCGATTGGGCTTCTAGCACGTCCTCTTTGACGAAAACGGTCCCTGTGTTCAGGTCGTCACTCAGCTTCTCCGCCGCCTCGATCTTGGCCGCGAATAGCTCCGGGTCGATGGCACAGCGGTAGACCTGTTGCAACGTCACCCATCGGTCCGGGAAGACCCGGTGAAGCTCGATGATCCAGCGGACCAGATTGGTATAGGCTTGCTGCCAAAAGGGTTCCTTGCCCTTGCCGAACAACTGATTGAGCAAGCTCGAAACGGTGTAAGCGAGCGAGTACGAATCGAGCCACCAGGCCGATAGCGGGTTCCATTGAGCGGGGGCGTCCATGCCAAGCTCGATGTAGTCCTGTCCACGGCCCGCCTCGACTAGGATTTGGCGGATGTCGTGACAGAAATCTCCTTTGACTTCTAGTATCAGCGCCGCCGCCCGCATGTGCGGATTGCCCGCTTGCCAGCCGAGAAGCTGGCGGGCAAACGGATTCATGCAAGCCGATGTTTCCCCCGATCCCACGGCTCCGAAGATCGCCACGCCGGTATACAGTCCGCGCTCCGGGATGGTGAGCCATGAGGGACTGAAAATCTCCCGCGCCTCGACCGGGTGATGGACCTCTCCGATGACGATGGCCGGAGCCTTTTGTTTGGGATCAAGCGGCCACGGCGGGAGCTTGGCGAAGGGCGCGAAATCGCGCCGCCGCCCCTCTAGCCAAACCTTCCAAACGGTGACGGAAATAAGCCCGCACAGCATGACGGCAACGAAGGGCGAAAGGTAGTACCACAGCACCATGAACGAGAAGAAATCGGGGGTGTGGAATTGCACCAAAGCAAGGATCGGGTGCTCATCAAGCGACGGGAAGGGACGGCGTACAAAGCTCCACACGGCGTACCACACACCGCCAAAAAAAAAGAGCAACAGAGCCGGAAGCCGTACAACGAAATGTACGACGCGAAACACGGTCCAGCCCAACAGCATCAAACCTTGGAACACCCGCCAACCGGCCAAGCCCAACAGCACGAAACCTTGGATGATGAGCCAGCCCAGGACGGCGAAAACCCGGATCCGGTTTTTCCAGTTCATCGGGCCAGCGGGCCGGTGCCAAAGCTCCCGGAGATAAGGGCCGATCTGGCGCCATTTCATAGGTCCGTCTCCGTGCTTTCAGCGCCGCTCGTGAGCGGCTATTCTGAGCCTTCCCGCAGGGATAAATGAGGACGAGAGCGACCCCCATGGGACCGAGTAGAGGTATGCCACAGCGTACCTCTAGTTAAGGTCACATGACCCCCTGTTTGGGGGGGGGTCGCTCTCGTCCTTTTCGCCTTTCCCGCGTCGTTAGCGTGTCCGAACGATTCAGCGGTGATAAACACAACAGAATGAGGCAGATAGAGGAAAGCGGCTTCGCCGCATTGCTCGATTTAGCCATGTCACACCCCCCCCTTCAACCGTGTGACAAACATTTAGAGGCACCGTGACATAAAAAAACAACCGATTTGGCGTGTTTCTCAGCCGGTCTCATCTCGATCCGCAAACCGCACGGCCCGCCATGTCGCATAGTCGTCAATCGAGACTCCTTCCGTGACCTTCGCTTCGGGCATTTCAAAGAGCACCCCAAGCCGGTTCATGGCTCCCCCGAAGCCGCCGTAGGTAGCTAGAAACTCCCGGTCTTTTCGTTTCATGGCGTCTCGGATCGTTTTGATCTCCTGCTTCGGCGTCAGCCCTTCATCGCTCGTCCCTGGCTTCGCCGCCGCCCATTTTTTAAGCACCCGCGCCGTCCGATCCACGATGAGATTTTCAACGGCAATTCCGATCACCCGAACCTGCCGCCCCTTCTTGCGAAGCGCATCCCAAAGCGGCCCATGCGCGGCTCCCCAAGAGTGCATCTCCCGATCCGTCTGGTGGCCCGGATCAATGTAGACAAAGGTGATGATTTCAGGGTCCACGGCAAGCGGGAGCTTGAGGGCAAAGTAGCGCTTCTGGTTGTCAGCGAAACCGTAGTAAATTCGGCGCGGAATCAAGCGGAGCGGCAAGCCTAGCTTTTCAAAAAACTCGACCTTCTCCGGCTCGGCGGGGAGCCAGTTCATAGCGGGATGTTCCAGGACAAAATCGAGCGACAAAAGCCGCCGCATGAGAACAGGCTTGCTGGCCTTTCGCCGGTGGCGGATGTTCTCGACGCCTAGCGCCCGGTAGATCGCGTTGCTCGATATGCGGCACGGTCTAGCTCTCCCGGAGAACATAAAGTTTTCGTTCTGGACTGCTGCGCGGCGCTCTATCAATGACTTGACAAACCGCTCGGCCTGTTTGCGACCTGTACTGAAATAATCACAGAACTGTCCCCGCGTGAACACGCGGCTGTGGAGGCACACAAGCGCGATCCATTCCGCGTCCGGGCCGGTCCAGCCAAGTGGTTCCAGCTTGCGATCCCTGCCTCGTAAGTGCTCGATCATCTACTGATCTCCGGTGACGATGGCGCGGTCGCCTTGCAGGTAGGTGATGACGATTCCCATGGGGTTGAACACGATCAACTCCGTGGGGATTTGATGGAGGAATTGGAATTGCATCGAGAGTGTCCAGCGCTCCCGGCCAACTTCGTTTTCCATCTCCATCCGCACGAGGTCAAAATCGGCCGTGGCGCTGTGCGGCTGCTGAGGGTTGGGCTGAATCCTCAAAATGACGCGGGCGACTTGCAGTTCACCCCGCGCCACGCCCGCCGCGAGAAGGGCGACATTTTGGCTCTCGGTGCGAAACGAGGCGTTGGCGAGTGGGGTACTGAGGAAGCGCAAGCTCCGCGACCAGTTCTGTGCAACCGTGGCCCGCCGCCGTGAGTAGTAGTCGTAAATAGAACGGTTGAGGAAATACTTGGTGGTGGGGTCCAGGGGGTTCGCCTGAGCCTCCATCGCTTTGTAGGTGACTGCCTCGGCCCGCCCGACTTCATCAACTCTCACAACGATGGGTCGCGGCGGCTCGACCGAGACAATGCGGAACACGACGACGATGAGCAAAAGCACTGCGATAGCCAGCCCAACGGAGATCATCCGTAGATGACGGTTGGTGTGGATGGTTTCGCCCCATATCTCGGCGTACTCGGCTCCGGCGTCTTTGATTTTCGGCTTCTTCACTTCATCCCTCCCGCGCCCACCTTTGCCGCCGCCGCCGTGCCTCCGCTGGCCGCTGCCATTCCCGCCGTTGTCGCCATACCCATGAGTCCGCTGCCGCCCGCTCCGGCTCCGGTGACGAGCATCGAGGCGAGTTCCCCGCACTTGAGGCTTGCTAGGATTCCGGCAATGAAGAACGGCACGACCGCGAGTGTCCACATTCCGACTTGCATAAAGCTGTTCATGTCTAGGTCGGCTTGGCCCAAGGTGGTGACGTAAGCGATTCCCACGGCGGAGAACACACGCAACACGGCTCCGGCAATCACGGCGTAGAACGAATAGGTGAGCATCGCCCGGAACCAGCCCCAGAACAGGAATGAGAGCGGCTCGAACACCAGAAACGGAATAAAGACCGGGCCCAGAATGATGAGGATTGAAAGGGCGATTTGCGCCCAGATCACTTGAGCGTAGGTGACAGCGGCCAACAGCAGCAGCATGATGACCATGAAGACCACCATGACAAACCCTGCAATCGCCGTTATCGCGCCCTGCATCCCACGCGTCACCTTCACGATCCCGGTGGCCGGGCCGGCCGACGCCGGCGCCCGCCCGCGCCGCCCCGACCGGCGCGGCGCGGCGACGGACGCGGTGACCATCCTCGTAGTCGACGACGACCCGGGCACGCTGCGCCATGTTCGCGACACGCTCACGGAGGCGGGCTATGCGCCCCTGGTCACCGGCGACCCCGGGGAGCTGTCGCGCATCCTCCGGACCGAGAAGCCCCGGCTGGTGCTGCTCGACTTGATGCTGCCCGGGACCGACGGGATCCAGCTGATGCAGACCGTGCCGGAACTCGCCGACCTCCCGGTCATCTTCATCTCGGGCTACGGGCGCGACGAGACCATCGCGCGGGCGCTTGAGGCCGGCGCCGACGACTACATCGTCAAGCCCTTTTCGCCGACCGAGCTCACGGCGCGGATCGGGGCGGTCCTGCGCCGGCGGGCGGGGCCCGTGCCGTTCGCGCTCGGGGCCCTCGCCATCGACTACGAGCAGCGGCGGGTGACCGTGGCCGGGCGCCGGGTGGAGCTGACGGCGACCGAGTACGAGCTGCTGCGCGTGCTGGCGCAGGACGCCGGCCGGGTCCTGACCCACGAGACCCTGCTGCGCCGGGTCTGGGCCAGGCGCCCCGCCGCCGCTCCCAAGATCGTGCGCGCCTACGTCAAGCGGCTGCGCGACAAGCTCGCCGACGAGGCCGACCGCCCGGCCCTGATCGTCAACGAGCGCGGGGTGGGCTACCGCATACCCCGGCCCGGCGACCGGTAGCGCCCCGCCCGCGCGGCCCCGGCCGGTCGAGCCGACGGCGGTCTCGCGTGTCTGAGACCGTGCGTGACGCCCGGCACACGCACGCGTGTGTCGCCGGGATGCTGTGACGGGGCTGAGGCCGAACGTGCGCCCGCATGTCGGACATCACCGATCACGACCCCGCCAGCGCCTGCTCACCGACTGGTGGCCCCGCGCCGCCGGGTGCGGTCGGTCAGCGCGGCCCCGCGCCGGCAGTCGCTCACCTGGGTGGTCGCGTGGCGGGCGAGCCACCGGGTCCGGTGTTGAGGGCTTGCAACAGGTCGGCCGCTTCGTCGTCGCGCACTTCGCCGACGACGATGTGATCGGGCCGGTGCCGCAAGGCGTGGCGCACGAGGTTGCGGATCGTGAGCGCTCCCTGCTGTAACCGGCGCGCCTCGAACCGGACGCAGTTCGGGGAGTCGATGGGGAGCTCCAAGGTGTCCTCGATGGCGACGATCCGCTCGTTGTCGGGGATGAGGGTAATGAGCGCGTTGAGCAGCGTCGTCTTGCCGCTCGCGGTGCCGCCGCTCAGGAGGATATTGCGGCGGGTGTGCAACACCCGCTCGGCTTCGTCACGGATGTGCGCGGGCAGCGCGCTTTGTGCGACCAGCTGCGCCGCCGAAAAGGATGGTGTGCCGAAGCGCTGTACGGTAATGGCCACGTGCGGGCTGGCGGGGGGCACACAGATGGCCAGGCGCGACCCGTCGCCCAACCGGGCGTCGAGGATCGGCCGCGGGAAACGCGCTGGGCCACGTCCAGGCGCACGCAACACTGACGCTGCCGACGATCAGGAACGCGCGGATGAGTCTGTCAAGCAGCGCGCCGCTCGTCGCTGCCCGTCTCTCCCCAGCCGTCTTGAGCCGCAGCGGAGGGGCGCTGTCACCCGCAGGGCCGTAGCGCAGCGTAGGAGCCGCGCTGACGGCTTGACTCGCCTCTTGGCGGAGGCTATCCGGGGTTTTGGGTGGGGTTTTGTTGTCGTTCCGGTTCCCCCGTTCCCGCCGCTGTTTGCCGGAAGGCTTTTGTTTTCAGTTTTTTACTTATAAGGAAGGTTTTGGTTTTGCCTTTTTGGGAGGGGCGTTAGCCCCTCTCTTCCGGTGGTTTCTCTTTTCTTTTCAGTGAGTTATCCACAGGAGTAGCCGTTTCTACTACTTGTAGACTTTTTATTTGTTCTTTAACTACATGAGTGTCCGGTTGTTTCAGCGGAGGGGGTGGTTACTAGTCCGGTTGTTTCAGCGGGGAGATATTGTCAAATGTTGTGGATGGGCGAGGTCAGGCGGCGTTTTCCTGAACCATCAATCCATCCTTGAAAACCTTTCCCTCTAAGACATGAACAATCACTTCCGAACCGTTCAGGCGTCGCCAGTGGCGCTCGGCTTGGCGGGCCAGCATGAAGACCATCGTTAACGACGCTTCGCGGCTGCCACAACCCTTCGTTCGTCGCTGCCGCAAACGGACCGTCGCAAAGGTGGACTCGATCGGGTTCGTCGTCCGCAAGTGCCCCCAGTGCTCGGCCGGAAAGTCGTAGAAAGCCAGCAGCACTTGGCGGTCTTTTTCCAGGCACTCGACCGCTTTGGGAAACTTCTTCTCGTATAGGTTCTTGAAACGGTCCAGAGCGGCCTCCGCCGTCTGCCGACTCTCGGCAAGATAGATGTCGCGCAGCGCCTGCTTGGCTTTGCCCTGCATGCTCTGCGGCAGCTTATTGAGCACGTTGGCCGTCTTGTGGAGCCAGCAGCGTTGCTCACCGGTCGCCGGATAGACTTTCCGCAGTGCCGCCCAAAACCCCATCGCTCCGTCGCCCACCGCCAACTTCGGCGGCAGCTCGAGCCCCTGCCGTTTCAAGTCCTCCAGCAACTCCTGCCACGACAGTTCGCTTTCGCGAAAGCCGTCGTGCACCGCCAGCAGTTGCTTGCGACCGTCTTCGAGTGCTCCCATCACAACCAGCAAACACTGCCGTTCATCGTCCAGACGAACATTCGAGTAGATGCCATCGGCCCAAATGTAAACAAACCGCTGGCCGCTGAGGTCACGCTTTGACCAAGCCTCGTACTCGCGGCGCCAGACGTCTTTGAGACGCACCACCGTCGTCGCCGACAGGCCCGGAGCGTCGGGCCCCAGCAAGGCCTCCAGCGCTTCGCTGAAATCGCCCGTCGAGATCCCTTTCAGGTACAACCAGGGGATCAACTCCTCCACACTCTTCGTGCGCCGCAGATACGGCGGCAGGATCTGGGAAGTGAAACGAAAGCGCCGGCCCTGCTCATCGACTCGGCGATCGTCGACCCGCGGCGCCTGGATCTTCAGCTGACCCACGCCGCTGACGATGGTGCGCTCGCGGGCGTGACCGTTGCGCACCACCAGCCGCCGGCCGTCCTGGTCGACTTCGTGCTGATGCGTTTCGATGTAGGCGGTCACTTCGGCTTCCACGGCCTTGACGAGCATCTGGCGCGCTCCTTGGCGCAGCACCTCATCCAAGGGCGAGCGTTCCTTTCCATCAATGACTTGGGGGTTGACTTGACTGCTGCTCTCAGCAGCTTCACACTGACTCATGGCGTATCCTCCTTGTTCCTTTCCAGAAAACGATTGAGTTGCTTCCTCAATCGTCAGGATACGCCGCCTCCCCTCAGAGGCTCATCCACAACTTATGGTTATAGCTCGCGGGAGACGGCCAAGGATCCCAACGAGCGGTACCAGCACATCGACGAGATACTGGTTGATCTACGGGGTCTCCGAAAAGAGGTGCAGACCGAGACCGCGTCCGTCACCCGTCCGGCCCCCCCGCCCGCACGCCGCAATCCCAACACACCCCTTGGCTGTTCGCCAGCGCCGCAGTGCTGGTCGCGTTGGCCGTGACGGCCGGAGCCTTTCTGGGTCTCTTCGAGTCCGAACGGCCGGTGACGCAAGAGCCCTTGCAGGCTGTCCCTTTTACCACCTACCCCGGCGAGGAAATCGACCCCGATTTCTCTCCGGACGGTGAGCAGGTGGTGTTTTCGTGGGAGGGCGAGAACCAGGACAACTCAGACATCTACGTCAAGAGACTCGAATCAGATACGCCTGTACGGCTGACGAGCCACGCGGCGGCGGATCTTTCGCCGTCCTGGTCGCCGGACGGGCGCTGGATTGCCTTCCAGCGATGGGAAGATGCTCAGGGTTCCCTACTGCTCATTCCGTCCATTGGGGGTCCCGAACGCAAGGTGACTGATCTCGGCCGTGGAGGCGGCGAATTCCCAGACAGGATGGCTTGGCTACCCGACAGCACCGGCCTAATCGTCTCCGAGGGCCCTGTCGGGTCCATCTTTGCGGTGGCGATAGGAACGGGTGAACGCCGGGAACTGGTCGCGGCACGGGACGGAGGGGCCTTTCTTAGCTGGCACCCCGCCCTGTCGCCTGATGGAAGGACGCTCGCATTCACGGGAGGCGAGCGCAATAATCGCCGGATTCTGCTTCTCGATCTTGGCGCTGACTTCGAGCCGATCGCGTCACCGCGAATAATAGGTAACGCGGGGCTTGGGTATGACTTTTCCGTTGGCTTGGTCTGACGAGAGCAGTCTTGTTGTCGAAACTGAACGAGGTTTCATTCCGGAACTCGGGCGCCTATCTCTTGCGGAGCCGGACCGGATCCAGCCCCTCGCCTGGGCCGGCTCTGGGAGTACCGGGGCCGCCGTCTCGCGCGGCAGCAACCGACTTGTATTCGGCCGGAAACATCAGGATTGGAATCTCGCGGTGCTCCGCAACAGCACCACCGAACCGGGCGTTTGGCAATTCGGCTCCTTCCCCTCCTCGACTCGACTCGAAGCCGGACCGCAGTTGTCACCCGACAGGAAGCGGCTTGTGTTCGAATCGGACCGCAGCGGGAGTTTCGGTATCTGGATCAGTGAAGCGGATGGAGGCAATGCCAAGGAGCTTTGGGTGGTGGACGGAGTGGCGTCAGGAATGCCCCGCTGGTCGCCAGACGGCCGACGGGTAGCCTTTGACTCCGACACGGGAGGTAATTTTAACATCGAAGTGATTAGCAGCACCGGAGGTCCGCCGTTGCGCCTGACGGACGACCCCGGTAATGAGCAGATGCCCAGGTGGTCCGCCGACGGCAACTGGATTTATTTCAACTCAAGTCGCTCCGGGCGGCACGAGATTTTCCGGATGTCGGCAACCGGAGGCGAGCCGGAGCAAATAACGGAAGGTGGAGGGGTACTCCCGTTCGAGTCCTCGGACGGGATATTCGTGTATTTTCTCGAGCGCGGACTCGGCTCCAGGGGTTCCTCGCCCTTATGGAAAGTGCCAACCGGCGGCGGCAAAAAGAGTCTGGTTCTGGAAAGCGTTTGGGCACGCAACTATGCCCTGAGCCGGCGCGGAATCTACTTCATCGAGCCCCCGCCTGAACTGGGAGACTCCTTCTCGTTCAAGTTCCTTGACTCGGCAAGCGGCGACATCCGGACCCTCGGCAAGCTCCCCGCCGGCGAGGTCCCGGGGTACAGCCTGACCGTTTCGCCCGACGAGCAAACGATTGTCTACACCCACGTCGAGGTTTCCGGCATTGATCTGATGCTGGTAGAAAACTTCCGGTGACCGGGAGCCAGCCACATCTTGCCACGTCGTCCAAAATTGGCGCGAAGAGTTCTGGACCATCGCAGGACTAAGTCCATTGAAACGAACTAGATAGCGTTCGTCTTCACAAAGATGTTGGTAAATCGAGTTCCCACCATCAATCCGCACCTTGAGGGCCTCAACTCGCGTCGAGAAGCTCCTAACAAGCCTGATCCTAAGACACTTCCGGACGCCACCGACTTGACATCCACAGGATTTGCGTGTATTTCTGGTTGAAAGTGGTTTTGCCTTTTGTTCGCAAGCACCGGGGTTGCATTCGGCACCCCGCGCACCCGATAAAAAGGGGGGCTGGTGTCGGCGACCGAGGTGAACCACATCGTACCTCTTGAGGACGGCGGCGCGATGTACGACGAAGCGAACCTGCAAGGGCTGTGCAAGTCGCACCACTCGAGGAAGACGGCACGAGACAAAGCAGCCCGATCGAGGGCCTCGGTAGGCTGACAGGGGAGGGCGGGTCGAAAATCTAGGGAACCTTTGGCGGGAACCAAGCGGTCAGCTACCTTCACAATTCCGCGTTTTCCAGCAAGTTCCCCCCATAACCCAATTACATGGCAACACGAGGGCGCAAGCCGAAACACCCCGGCTTAGAGGTTCTGGACGGTGGCCGCGGCAAGCGGGCGCAGCCGCAAACCATTGAAATTCCAAGCGAATACCCGGCCTGCCCGCCGGACTTCAAGCGGAAAGAGCTTTGGGCCGAGATTCAGACGCTTTTCGAGGAGAATGGCGTCCCAGTGCGGTCCACGGACATCTACGCGATCGAGGAGCTTTGCACGTTGATTGGGGGCGTCCGTGAGATGGAGAAGACGATTTCCGAGCAGGGGCGGACCGTCACCGGCTCGGATCGCAACCCGCGTGCCGTGGTGCCGCATCCGATCATTGCTCAGCTCGACAGGGGGCGCACGGCACTCTGGAGGGCTTTTGAGCGCTTCGGTATGACGCCCGTGGACTCTTCCAGGCTGCCCTTGAAGTCCAAGACGAAGACGCCGCGCGAGAAGGTTCTGGAAGGCTTCGAGGAGTGGAACCGGAAGCAGGAGCGGAGAAACGATCTAAGCAGTAATTGACATTGGGCGGGGACGGCGGCGTCTTTGCTGGGCCGCCGTCCCCGTTTATTGCGCCGAGCCGATATTGAACCCCAGGGATGTCGTCAGAGGGGCATCGCCCTCGTAATTGGTCATTCTTCGGCGGCGGGGTTCACATCTTGCCTTCACGTCGTAACTGTTCCACGGTTTCCAGATTTGACTGTTTTAGTGTCAGACTTCTTCAAGACCCACTCCTTCACCGTTGTCACGTCAACTCCGAAACGCTTGGCGACCTGTCCGAAAGATTTCCCGGCAGCGTGCATCTGTCGTGCCGCAACGCGTTTCCTGGACTCGCGCTTAAGAGTGGTGTTCCTGCACCTTGGCGAACAGTAGGCGGCCTGCCACGCATCCGTTACGAACAACCGCCCACAGGATTCGTTCGCGCACCGATGAACTTTCCCCTCCGTGAGATCGAGGAACGCCATCATTCCGAACGACGCGAGTAGCGACGCCGAAGTCCAGCGCTGAATCATTTGGCCGTCTTCCGTGAAGCCAACGGTATGACGGACATTCGCGACCAGCGCCTCAATGGTCTTGACTGCAGACGTGTAAGAGAAATAGTCTCTCTCCTCAAGGTTCTGCGGCGGTGTCCCCGCGAGGCGTGTGATGGTTTGGACTGAGTCGTAGAATCCGAACGCGGCGGCAAGAAAGTTGTGTATTGGTTCAGCGTAGAGCTCCCAAAAAGGGACGGATAGAGGCCGCGGATAGTCAAACGTCTCAGCTTCCCACTCCTTCACTTCCGGGAAAAAATGGGCCAACGATTTCAGTGACTGATGCTCCAGCTTCGGGTCGTCGAGCTTCGACTGAATTATGACGTGGGGAGGCGGAGACTTTTCTGAAACGTACTCTTCCTCCACTAGGTCGCGTTGACGGCGTTCCTCACCAGACGGACGACGACGCCCAAACCCATAGTGAAAGTGTCCGGTTTGCCAATCGGTGGAGGACCTGACGTGCTGATCAACGACCGGAAAAAGTGGACCTTCCTTTGCCAATAAGTGGTCCCAGCGGGCCGCCAAGACAATCGTGAACACACTTTGGGGGAGCACACCCAAGAGACCGTTTCTCGCGCACCAATTCGTTAGGAGGATTTGTGTTTCCTCGTCTGGATTAGCTAGCGCGGCAAAGCGCTGTCCCCTCAGCTCGCGGCACAGGTCAATCAGAGATTGGTAGGGGGGTTCCATGATGCGTTTTCCCGCGTCAACATGTTGTCGTCCCTCCCTGGCTTCCTGATAGTCATCCCAAGGAAGATAGACCTCCAGGTTCGCTCCTGGCTTGGGGCAGATGACCCCGGCCCTGATTTCGTACGCACCGAACCGCCACCAACGACCAGCCCCAATTTCTGAAGGAGTGATCATCCAGTCTGTACCGTGCATTTCATAGTTTCAAGCTGTACAGATACATGGTACAAAAAAAATATGAATGGTACAAGAGAAAACGGTCGGTTGACCGAAAGACGCACCTATACGATTGATGAAGTTTACAAACTGCTTGGCATTTCCCGGAACGCGGCGTACAGCGCAGCTCGGACTCGGGGGGCGATCGCAGGGGTAAAGGTCCTTCGGGTGGGTCGCAGGTACCTCGTCCCGAAAGCGGCTTTCGACAGAGCGATCGCAGGGGAAAGTTTTGAGTAACGGATCGCGACGACCTGCGCGGCAGGGCGGAGTTGATCATCGCCAAACAACGGAACGGCCCTATGGGGAAGATTCCGCTGATGCGGTTCGAGGATTACTCGGATCGGGGGGCAGTGTGACAGGGCAGAATTTCAGTCTGAGTCCGCCGAACCGCCGCCATCACGATGTCAGCAACCTGTGCAGGGCCAAGAGTGGCGGCTGGTCCGCATTGGCGGAGAAGAGCAATGAACAGAGCCGCCCAACCGCGACCGCAGCGCCTGCCCGAAAGGATTTGTTTGGAGCGCCGCGCCGGATCATCACCGCGTCCGTGGTGAGGAGAAGTGAGATGAGAGCAAGAATCACTAAAGCGGACCGGCAAGACGGTCTTCCACTACCACTTATCGACGGGGGCCGGCCAAAGAGTCCGGCAGGGCAAGGGAAGAGAACGGAGCTGAAGAGGCAGGTTTTCACAACGTCCCGCGAGCTGGAATACTTCTCCGAGAGCGAACTGACAACTCAGACGGGCTACCCAAAAGAGCAGTGGTGGCCGGGCGTCGTGGTCAAAGAACTGCTGGACAATTCACTGGATGCTTGTGAGCAGGCCGGCGTGGTACCGATGATCAGCGTCGATTTCCGGGGTCAATCGGTCGTTGTCACAGACAACGGCCCGGGTATCGCGAGCGAAGTCGTCCACAGGATCCTCGATTTCTCCACTCGGACCAGCGACAAACAGGCGTACGTGTCGCCTACCCGCGGCGCCCAGGGCAATGCGCTGAAGACCCTCCTGGCCATCCCTTACGTTCTGAGTGGAGGCAAGACGGGAAGGATTGAGATAGAGTCTCAAGGCGTCCGCCACACCATCTCGGTATCAACCGACCATATCGCCAGACGGCCGCGTATCGAGCGCGGAACCCAGGAAATTGTAAGAACCGACGGCACCTCGATTCTGTTGGAGCTCGATTCAGCTTGCTCAAACGGTGTCTCTCAAGACACTCAAAATTTACAAAAGCTCGTTTTCGATTACGCCCTGTTCAATCCACACGCCACGCTTACCCTGCGGCAGCCGGGCGACGAGAATCGCTTCCCGGCCACAACGACGAGCTGGCGGAAATGGTTGCCCAGCGATCCGACCAGCGCTCACTGGTACAACGTCGAGCGGTTCGAGAACCTCATTGCTTCCTACGTCGCGGCCGAGAGCGACCGGGGCAGAGCCCGGACGGTGCGGGAGTTCGTTTCGGAATTCAAGGGCCTCTCCAGCACCGTCAAACAGAAGAAAGTCACTGGCCGGCTCGATTTGAGTCGGGCGTACCTTCGCGATCTCGTCGTCGGCGAAGGGAAACTCGACCGCCAAGTGCTCTCCGAACTACTCCGCGAAATGCAGGCGTCCTCGAAACCGGTGAAGCCCGAGGCTCTCGGCGTTCTCGGACAGGATCATTTTCGGCAACATCTCAGCAGTTCGGATGGTAGCGGCGACAACACCCTTCGCTACGACCGGACCAAAGGCATTGACACTCGGGGTCTGCCGTTCGTGGTGGAGGTTGCATTCGCCATGACCGAAGACGAACGGCTGCGCGGCCTACACATCGGGCTCAATTGGAGCGTCCCCTTGAGCAACCCGATTCAGCAGATCAGGTTTGCTCTCGGTGACGGCGGCGATCACTACGGCCTCTCAGCTTTGCTTGCCGACAGTCGAATCGATATCGAACGTGATCCGGTTTGCCTGGCAATCCATCTGATCTCTCCGCGGTTCAACTTCACCGATCGAGGCAAAGGAAGTGTGGGTCTATGAAATCCTTTGCGGATTCGCTGGCCAGTGCACTGCAGAAGACCACTAAGGACTGGGCCGCCATCAAGAAGAAGGAAGAACGCGATCGCAGGTCGGCGGCCCGATTGCGGGAGAAATACATTGTCGGTCGCAGCCTGCGCACGACGATCAAAGAAGCCGCCTACGCCGTGATCCCAGAAGCCTACCGGAAGGCGGGTGGCGGGCGGTACGCGGTGAATGCGCGCCAGCTCATGTATGCGGCGCGACCGGATATTCAGGAACGAACTGGCCAACTGTTAAACGACGCTTACTTCACCCAGACCTTGTTGCCGGACTACATCCGCGAGCATACAGCAGAGACGGCCGATTGGGATGTTGTCTACGACGCCCGTGGTCACCTCTCTGAGCCGCACACGGAGAAGCGAGTGAACCTGGGCACGCTGGGGGTAAGGGAGTACCTGGGTGGGATGAAAGAGGAACCCGGCGTGGAAATCGAGCCGCCAACGTTCTCGGCGCAATTCCCGACCCATGGTCCCAAGAATCGGTTCGGCGCCATCCTCTACATCGAAAAAGAAGGTTTTCTGCCCTTGTTGGAGCAGGCCAAGTTTGCGGAGCGGTGTCAAGAGGCGATAGAAATGTCCCCTTGGTTAGCCCGGTAGAAATGTCCCCTTTTAAGTAAAAGGATAGTAGTCGTAGGGGCTTGTGGGAATGTGGGAATCGCACAGCGATTTCCAAGGGGCTGGGGGAAACGTGGGAAACCCGAGCGATGAGGTTCGAAGCTCCTCGTCGGCTGCCGAGGGTTTTCCTCGTTTTCCACGGCCCCGTCATTTCCACAGCCCTCTTCACGCGGTCGCCGCCCGTTTTTTCGGCTTCAACGGCGCGCGCCAAGGGTGATTCGCCGGCGGTGTGCGCGGCTGCGGCGCCAGGCGCGGTTTCGGCTCCGGCCGCACCTTGGGGAGCGGCTTGGCGATCTCGTCGAACGCCACCGTTTTCCCCTCGAACACCACCCGCAACTCGCCCTCGCGCGCTTGCTGCACGGTTACTCTCGCGCCTGCGCCCAGAGCCTGATTGCGCTGCGGTTTCAACTGCGGAAAACGGTTCTCGAAACGTACCACCAGGTCGTTGGACACCACCCGCTCTCCCTCCAAGCAAAACACCCACTTCAAGTCCAAACGCTTCGATAAGCGCCGATGAAAGTCCGCTCCCGCTGACGGCTCAGAGGCGAACTTGGCGTTGTGCTCTGGCAGATACTGCTCGTCGAGATAGCGGTTCGCCGCCTCGTAATCGGCAATGCCTTTGAGCCGCATCTTCTTGATCAGGCGGTCTTGATGGGTGCCGTGATGGCGCTCCACGCGGCCCTTCGCTTGCGGTGACGAAGCGGCGATGATACCAATGCCGAGCTTGGCGCACATGCGTCCGAACTGCGTCTCGGGCTCGATGCCTTCCAGCGCTTCACGCGACGTTGGCCGGCGCTTGTAGACGTTCTTCCAGTCGCAATACAACGCCTTCGGAACGCCGTATTGACGCACCCAGGCTTCGAGCAGATCGGCCGCCGCCCAAGTCGTTTCCTCGCTCGAGAAACGGCACAGCGCCAGACCGGTCGCATCGTCGACGAAGTTCATCAGGCAACCTTTCCGCCCGCGCGCTTCGAGCCACTCGTGGTGCGAACCGTCGACCTGGATCAGCTCGCCCAAGTGCGCTTTACGCGGGGATTATATACGATAGTGACGAAAAACACTTGACGAACTACGTCACTATCCTGTAAATTTGTCTTGTAAGTAGGAGATACGCAATGGCTAACAAGGCACCGGGCAAGCACTTCCGACAGGGACTTTCGACCAAGGATTTCTACCGCATGTTTCCCGACGATGCATCCGCCGAACAGTGGTTCATTGAGTACCGTTGGTTTGACGGCATTACCTGTCCGCGTTGTGGATCGGACAACGTACAGACTGGAACGGCTCACAAGACCATGCCGTTCCGTTGCCGCAAGAGCAAGAAGCGCGGAACCTGCGGGAAACCGTTCAGCGTCAAGACCGGGACGTTCATGGAAGCATCGAACCTCGGCTATCAGGATTGGCTCTATGCCATGTACCTTGTCGTTACCAACCTGAAGAGCGTGGCATCCATGAAAATGCACCGGGAGTTGGGAATCACCCAGAAATCGGCATGGCATCTTGTTCACAGAATCCGAAAGGTGTGGACCATTTCTGACCATAAGTTGTTCAATGGTCCTGTTGAGGCGGATGAGGTCTACATCGGCGGACTGGAAAAGAACAAGCACGAGTCCAAGAAGTTGAAGGCCAGTCGTGGATCGGTTGGGAAAGCCGCTGTTGTAGGTGTCAAGGATCGGGACACGAACGAGGTCCGGGCTACAGTGGTCGAGCGTACAAATGCAGAAACCCTTCAAGGTTTCGTTCGCGCCAATACCGACCCTGAAGCCACTGTCTACACGGATGAAGCAAGTGCCTACACTGGCGTTGCCAAGTCACACAAATCGGTCAAGCACTCGGTTGGTGAATACGTTCGCGGGCAGGCCCACACGAACGGCATTGAATCCTTCTGGTCCATGCTGAAACGCGCTCACAAGGGAACGTTCCACAAGCTGTCAGCCAAACACCTTCACCGCTACGTGAGTGAGTTTGCGGGACGCCACAACATCCGCAGCATGGGCACTCTCGATCAAATGCGTTTCGTTGTTTTGAGCATGGACGGTGCTCAACTTCGTTACAAGGACTTGGTGAGGTGAAACCGCTACTGCTCGATCTGTTCTGTTGTGCGGGAGGCGCGGCCGCAGGTTACGTCGAGGCCGGGTTTGACGTGTTCGGCGTCGATGTGGTCGAACAGCCGAACTATCCATATCCGATGATGGTTGCGGATGCGCTAGCACTGCCGTCTCTGGTATTCGATCAGTTTGATGCGGTTCATGCATCACCGCCATGCCAAGCCTATTCCGATCTCGCGGCCCGCAACGGCAACGCCGATGAATGGCCGCAACTGATTGAGCCGGTACGGGACATTCTGAAGGCAACCGGCAAGCCCTATGTAATCGAAAACGTTGATGGGGCACCGTTACGGGACTACGTTGTTCTCTGCGGAACGATGTTCCATGAACTGCGCGTGCTTCGGCATCGTCTGTTCGAGTCAAACTTTCGCATCATCACGCCGCCGCACCGTCCGCATCCGATCTGTCATACGTTGGACAAGCGCAAGGCGCACTACGGCAGGACAGACGAATGGAAGGATTATGTCAGTGTCAACGGCGGTGGAAACTGCTCTGTCGCTTCCGCACGAGACGCGATGGGCATTCCATGGATGACGAAAAAGGAGATCAATGAGGCGATTCCGCCTGTCTACACGCACTGGATCGGAGATCAACTCAAACGGGAGATCGAAAACGTGCCAAAACGCGAAAGCATAAAGTCGATACTCAAGGCTTTTTTCCTTGCGAATAAGGGGCTGGTTCTCACATCCGCGCAGTTGCAGGCGGTGATCGGTAATGACCGAACGGAGTGGGCACGCCGTGTTCGTGAATTGCGGCGCGATGAGGGTTGGCCGATTGAGACGAATAACGATGATGCCGACCTGAAACCTGGGCAATACCGTTTGACTGGCGATCCACCAGCACCCGGTACATACGTGTTCCATGACATATCGCAGGCGCAACGTGCCCGCATCCTTCAGCGCAACGGTTATACGTGCCAAGCGTGCGGCGCGGGCGTCGAAGACAAGATGTCGGACGGTCGCACCGTTCGGCTTGTCATCGACCATCACGAAGCCCGTACGCATGGCGGAGCAACCGCCGACTCCAACCTGCGCGTCCTCTGCCACGAGTGCAACGCTGGTGCAAAGGACTTCACCGCGCAACCGCCGACATATACGCGAGTCATGGCTACGGTTCGTAGTGCCAAGCGCGAGGATCAGTTTCGCGTGCTGGAACAGCTTGAGAGGAAGTTTCGATGATTAATGGAAAGACCAAAAAACCCAAAACAGTAGAGATCGTTCGATCCGACTACCAGCCGACCAAATCCGAGTTGGAAGAGGAATTAGAGCCTCTCGACGTACCGGGCAAGACCGTGAACGAACGCATGAAGACTCTGGCAAGGGAACTGTTACAGCCGGTCAAGTTGCGCAGGATCGACCGGCCACGGAAACGACGCTGCTTCAGAGTGCGTCACTATTCGATATAATCCCCGCCACAGCGGCCCTCGTCACCTTTACTGCCAGGGACACGGCCGGGGAGGTGCTGGCCAGCGTCGATCGAGAACTGTCGCCCGGAGGTCATGATGCTCACGGCATGGCGGAGTTGTTTGGTCTCACCAGCTTTACCGGATCGATCGAAGTCACCTCCACGGAGCCCATCGTCAGTCTGTCGCTCAATTTCGAAGCCGATTCCGTATTTTCCTCCTTGCCTCCGGGGGAACTGGATGCTTCCGCGCAGGGATCGACTACGTATTACTTCCCTCATCTTGCCGTGGGAGCGAGTTGGCAAACCACGATCACCTATATCAATTACTCCCCGGAGGAGGTGACCTGCCAAACCGATTTCATCTCCGATCACGGAACTCCGCTGATGGTTTCGTTTGCCGAACTGGGAATGGTTGACAGCCGGACCGACGTTCTGCCGCCGAGGGGATCCGTTCACCAGGAGACCGACGTGGCGTTGAGCGCTCCGCTGGCGCCCGGCTGGGCGCGGGCCACCTGCACGGGGCCGGTGCAGGCCAGCCTTCTGTTTCGTTGGTATAGCAGCGAAGGGATGCCCGTGGCGGAAGCCGGAGTCAATGCGGCGACAGTTCCGGCCACCCGGTTTGTCACCTTTGGCGAGCAGGGAGAAGGCAAGAATGGGACCGGAGTGGCCTATGCCAACCCTTCCGACACAGCGGCTCTGGTTACCTTTACTGCCCGGGACGCGGATGGGGAGGTGCGGGCTATCGAAGATCTGATGTTGCCGCCCAACTGGCATGGTGCGCAAAATATGCCGACCCTGTTCGATCTCAGCAGCTTTAGCGGATCGCTCGAGGTCACCTCCACGGCCCCCATCGTCAGTCTGTCGCTGAATTTCGAAGCCGCTCCGGTATTCTCCTCCTTGCCTCCGGGGGAACTCGATGATGCCGCGCAGTGATCGACCTGTTCAAGCCAAGCTCCGGTGCAAGCATCATCGGCGCTATCAGGGGCGCTTTCACCCCTCTTGCAAGCCTCGCCCGCTCCTGCCGCATTGCGGTGGGGCTGCTGTTCGCACTCGTGCCACTGTCGGCCATTCTTTTTGTGTTGAGTATCCTTGTTGCGTCGGTGGGCCCTGTGCTACGGGCGCAGCTCTCCGGCGAGGAGACGATCGTCCGTGTCTTCTTCGACGATCCGCCGACCGCCCGACTCATTGCCGCGAGTTGGGAGCCGATCGAATCCAAGTACGAGAATGGCTGCCTGGTGGTGGAGGTCACCGCCGAACAGCTTCAGCGACTGCAACAGCGCGGGCTGAGAACGGAACCTGTCAGCGCACAAGAATTGTCGACGATACTTGCCCCGCCCCGCGTGATCCAATGGTCCCACCAGCTTTACCGGCTCGATCGAAGTCACCTCCACGGAGCCCATCGTCAGCCTGTCGCTTACTTTCGAAGGCGATCCCGTATTCTCCTCCTTGCCTCCGGGAGAACTGGATGCTTCCGCGCAGGGATCGACTACATATTACTTCCCTCATCTTGCCGTGGGTCGAGCCGCCGCGGCCCATCGTCGTGAGGGTGGATGAAGTCGGGCGGGCGCGGGAAGTTGCCGCAGGGGAGCTTGTTGTTGATCCCGGCGCTCATACCCAGCGTGTACGGCCCGTTGACCCTCTTGTACCGCAGCCGGTTGCCGGGGTTGGTGCGGGGCAGTGAGCACAGCGCCAGCAGCCGCGCCATGAAGCCCATGTCGGGGTCCGCTTCGCCGGCCTCGATCAACTGGTTCACCTGATCGAAGCGGGTGAAGTGGTGAACCGCCTGGGGCGAGGCGTCGCGGAGCTTTTTCACCGGCCCGTCCAGATCAGACATGGCTTCCTCGATGGGAACCAAGCCGTCCCGTTTGCGCGCCATGCCTTATTTCCCCATGTTCCCCGGATAGAAGGGGCGCGCGTTCAGCGCCGCGGAGGGTAAAAAGGGCATCTGCGGATGGGGTCGAGATTGCCATGGGGAGTCGCGGTTGTCCCCTCCCGCCGGAAGGGCGGGCATGGGGACCGGCGAAGAGCCCCTACGGCGGAGGTTCTGCCGGGGGGCCGGCTGTGGCGTGGTGTTCTGGATCTGCCGTCATTGTGACCGGGGGCACCAATACTGCGGCGAGCGCTGCCGGCGGAAAGCGCGGCGGCGCCAACGGCGGGCCGCCAACCGGCGGCACCAGCAAAGCCGGGAGGGACGGCTCGATCACCGCGACCGGCAACGGGCCTACCGGGAACGCCGCGGCCTCGGGCGCGTGACGGATCATACTTCCCCCGCGACCTACGATTCGGGCAGTATCGGGGTAGCGGAGCTTTCCCGGTCCGAAAACGGACCGGAAAGCTTCCGCGGGGAGGCTCGATATGCCGACTGCCCAGAATTCGAACCCGTCTGTATCATCTGCGGCCGCACCCGCCAGGAAATCCTCACTTCGTGAGGGGTGCTGACAACCAAGAGAGGGAGAAACCGTGATTCAAAAAAAGGAAGAGAACGGCGAGAAGTACGTCACGGCCACAACCGAGGCTGAATTTCACGAGGCGCTGAATCGAGGACTCGCGGTCGAGCTGACGCGGGAACTGGCGGAGAAGATCGGAGTGCCCATGGACGAGGACGTGGGCACCGTGGCGGAGATCGACGCGGCGCGGTACGACCGTCACGACTAGGAATGGAGGCGCGCTATGGCGAAGAAATCCTTTTGGCAGCGCGGGGAAGACTACGCGCAGAAAGTCTCCGACGAAATCATTGACCAGATCAAGCGCGGAGTTGCGCCCTGGCAGAAGCCGTGGAAGCCGGGAGAACAGATCAGCGCCGAAAACTTCTCGACCGGCCAGAAGTACAGCGGCGGCAACAGCCTTTACCTGATGAGCCGGGGCATCCGCGATGGACGGGGCGACAACCGTTGGGGCACCTACAACCAGATTCGGGAAGCGGGCGGGCAGGTTCGCAAGGGCGAGAAAGGGACGCAGGTTTTGTTCTTCACGGATCGCAACAGCAGGGTTGCGAAGGACGAGAAAGGGCAGACGATGAAGAACAAGGAAGGCAAAACGATCTACGAAGAACAAAAGCGCGAGACGCCCATCTGTAAGCAGTACACGGTGTTTAACGTGGAGCAAGCCGAGGGCCTGGAATTGAAGCCGCGAGAAGGCCAAGTACGGCCCGAATGGGACTCTCACCGAGACGCCGAGAAAGTGATCGCGGCCGGCGGGCCGACCGTCGAGCACGTCGCCAGAGATCGGGCCTACTATCGCATGGCCGAGGACAAAATGGTGCTCCCGGAGCCGTCCCAATTCCCCACCCGCAACGGCTACTACCAGACGGCGCTTCACGAGTGCGGCCATGCAACCGGCCACCCGGATCGCATGAACCGCGAAACGCTCAAAGAGGGATTAGCCAACGGCTTTGGATCGCCGGAATACGCCCGCGAAGAATTGCGGGCCGAGATCAGCGCCATGATGACCGGGGAGCGCGTGGGCGTAGGACATGACCCGCGGCGCGGCGCGGCCTATGTCGAGAATTGGGTGAAGGTGCTTGAAAAAGACCCGCATGAGATTCATAGAGCGGCGCGAGACGCGCAGAAGATGACCGATCACCTCATGGATCGCGCCATCGACCGCGAGGTTGCCAAGCCGAGCAAGGAAAAGACGCGGGCCGAGTTGACCCGGGAATACTCTCATGCTCGCGGGCCGCGGATCAGCCAAACGCCAAAACAATCGCCGGAAAAACAACCCGCTCAAGCCCAACAGCACGACGTAGGGCCGAGCCGTTAAGGAGTTACCGTGTTTGATCCGCGAGACTTTACCAGCGATCCCCGGACCCGGCCCGAAGCTCGCCCCAGGCGCGATCACGCGAAAGAGCGCGAGGACCGCGAGCGCGACGGCCACCGGCGCGAATACGATCCCCGCGGGACGAAGCGGCAGAGCTTCCAGGACCGCACGGATCGAGCGATAGCCGATGTGGGAATGTATCGCAACGTCGCCTACCGCGACCTGGCGGATGCTCACTTTGAGGGACACCCCTACGCGGCGCGGCGGGCCGTCGATCAGATGGTGCGGGCCGGTCACGTCCGGGAGCATAACGCCGAGGGACCGCAAGGCGGCAGCTACAAAGTGCTGACACTCACCGAGCGCGGAGTGGAGCGGGCGGAGCGCGTAGCCCGCGACCAGGGGCTTGATTCCCAACAGAAGGCATGGAGCGGGCTTGTGAAGCCCGGCGAGCTTCAACATGACGTGGCCGTGTTTCGCGCCGCGAGGATCGAGCAGATGAAGCTACTCGAACAGGGAGCCGTCTTGAAGCGCATCCGCATTGACGCCGAACTCAAGCGCGAGATCGCCCGCGCTACGGAAAGCGCCAGGGCGCGAGGCGGAAAGGAAGCGGCGGACGCCGCACGTTTGGAGGCGGCGGAGGCACTAGCTCTGCCCGTCAAGAATGGCCGGGTGGAGTACCCGGACGCGCAGCTTGAATACCACGACGTTGAAGGCCGCGGCGGGCGCGTCAACGTCGAGGTTGCAACCGAGCACTACAGCGCCAAGAGTATCGCCGCGAAAGCCGCCGCCGGGTTTGCCGTGCATGGAAGCAACGGGCGGGCGTCGGCGCGGATAGCCCGATCCCTCGGCCAGGACGAGGGCGGCGGCGGCGGCGGCGGCGCACGAGATAAAGGGTCTATCGAACTCTAACCAGGAGATTCCCTCAATGCAGCCGTGGAAAATTAGTGTTGGCTTCACGGTCATTATCCTTGCCGTCGCCGCGATGGTTGGCGGAGAACACTTCGCTTATCTCGAACCTCACTTTCAAATCATCTTCACCGATTATTGGATGTCCCTAGCGTGGTATGGCGGACTTGCCATAGTCACGCTGCTGGCTGTGATCTACGCCGCCGCCCGCGCTTTGGGCTTGGCTGATCTCGGCCTCAAGGTCGATCTCATGGAGCGCTCCATTCGGCGCGGCAGCAGCGGGCAAACCGAGCTTGCCGAGAAGCTGGGGCAAGAAGACCGGGGGCAGTTCCCCAGCGGATGAATCAACAAAACAAGGGAGACACACAATGACAAACAAACATTCAACCATCTCGAAGCGCGTCGTTCTTCTGGTGAGCATCCTCGCGCTTTCGGCGGGAGAACTTATGGCGCAAGCGCCACCGGCACCAGTCACAGGAGCGGGAGCAAGCCCTTGGCTACAAGCGATTGACGTGTTGCAGAGCGCTTTCACCGGACCCATTGCGCGAGGACTCAGCTTGATTGCCGTCGTGGTGGGCGGGCTGATGTTCGCCTTCGGGGAAGGCGGCAGCAAGAAGGCCCTGGCCGGAATCATCTTCGGCCTGGGAATGGCCATGGGCGCGGCTAACTTTCTTACGTGGCTCTTCTGATGGAGCGCGGCAAGACATGGCGCGGATACCCGGCGCTTTCCAAACCGCTCACCATCATGGGCGTCGAGCGCCGCTGGTTCCTGTTGAGCGCCACATTGGGGCTTGCCTTGTGGAACGCCATCAACTCCATTGTGGTGGGCGCATTGATCTTCGCGGTGCTCTACGGCGTCGGGTTTTGGGCCTGGAAGCAAGACCCCAACATGCTTGAAATCCTGCGGGCGTCCGCGCAGTTTCGCGCCCGCTACGATCCCGGCAAATGGGCGCAGGCTCCCTGGACCCTTCTCATTCGGAGATAGCGCGTGAATATCAACAATGAACTCGCGGACTTTGAAGCGGCGGGAGCGCTGGCCGAAGAACTGCCCTGGTGGGGCTGGCTCGAAGATGGCCGGTCCTGCCTGACCCGCGCCGGGGAGCTTATGACGATCGCACGGCTCACGCCTAGCGTCCTGGACGGTCAGACACCCGAACAACTGGACCGGATTGTGGACCGCTGGCAACGGATGTTGAGCGGGGTGGATTCCCGGACCCGGCTTTACTTCTATTTGCTCCGGCGTCCCATCCAATTCGAGGACCAAGGCGATGACGAAGGATCAAGTGTTGCCGCGCTTGGACGGCGCAAGCGGCGGGCGTTCCTTGAAAAACGGGTACAGAGCGTTAGCGCCTATGTCGCATGGGCGCATGATCCGGGCCTATCCGCCGTCACCACTCAAAAGGCCGGCGGGCCGTGGTGGATGGCCTATGTCAAGAACTGGATGGCCCGGCGGCGCAATCAACATGAATCGGTTTACCTTGAATCCTCTATCGCGGCGGCGGCGGGGAGCTTCCGGCAACTGGTCGAAGCAAGCCGGGCGCTGGTCGATGACCTGACGCCGCTACAGGTGCTTGACGCGGCGGAAGCGTCCGGGGTCTTGAACGAGCTCACCAACCGGCCCGGCTCTTTTTGGGACGGCGCGACCGGCAGCGGAATGAATTGGAGGCTGGCAGTCTCCGAACTCGAAGCGGAGCGGCGTAATCTGCGCCTGGACGGGGAGCCTGTCATTCTCTACTCGCTTCTCTCGCCACCCGCAGCGGCCAAGGCGAATCTTCTACAGGAGCTTTACCGGCTCGATGCCACCATGACGGTGACTCTCGAATGGCGTCCGCGGGGCCTCGATACGGCCCGCCGCAAAATTCGGGGAGCGCAACGCCATTACTTCTCGAAGCGCCACTCGATGTCCGCCCACGTTCAAGAAACCGAAGGCAGCGCGGCGGCGATGGTGGACACGGCGGCGGCGATGGAATCCGACCGTCTGGGCGATGCCCTGGTCGAATTGGAGACGGACGGCATCGCCTACGGCGATCTTGCCTTGACCGTGGCCCTCCATGGCCCGCTATCGGTTACCGAGAACCTGGACGGAGATATCCGGCGCATCTTTACCAGCCATGACGCCAAGGTGATCCGGGAGGGTTACGGGCAGCTTCCGGCGTGGTTTTCGCGGATGCCCGCGCAACCGCGCCGGCGGCAAGTCCGATCCGTGTTTGTATCGGCGGGCGCGGTTGCTTCGATGGCTCCGATCTTCGGTCCTCCGGTGGGAACACCGCGCAGCGGCCACTTGAAGAAAGCGGCCCTAGCGATCCTTGAAACCCAATGGAGAACCCCCTACTACTACGATCTGTTCAAAGGAGACGTGGGACATACGCTGGTGCTTGGCGCGACCGGCGCGGGCAAATCCTTCACGCTCAACTTCCTTCTGGTTCAAGCCCTGCAATACGATCCGCGTATTCTCATTCTCGATCTAGGCGGCTCCTACCGCTGGCTGACCCAGTTTCTAGGCGGAGGCTACATGGAGCTATCCCCGGAAGGCGACACGGGCGGCGGGTTTCGCTTACGGCCCTTCTCGCTTCCGGCGGGGGAACGCACCTTCGGATTCCTTGCCGGGTGGATTACGCGCCTCTTGCGGATCGGCGGCTGGACACTCGGCGGGGAAGACCCCAGCGAGATTCGCGCCCGCGTCGAAGACCTCTATGCCTTCGCGCCCGCACGGCGGACCCTTGGGGTGCTGGTCCGTTCGCTGCCCTCAAAGATGTGGCCCGCTATGGGGCGCTGGCACGGAGACGGCGCGTGGGGTCGATATTTCGATAACGCGGCGGACGGAGACGACCTCAACTTCGAGGACTGGCAGGTGATCGACATGGCGGGCGCGGCGGAGCACGAGGACTTGTGCGAAGCGGCGCTGTTCTACCTTCTCGAACGGTTGCGGCTGGCCTTGGAGAACCCTGACGAGACGGCCAGGGTAAAGCTCATGGTGGTCGATGAAGCGTGGCGCTACTTGCAAGACCCGGCGGTACTTTCCTATCTTGCCGAAGCCGCGAAGACATGGCGCAAGAAGAACGCCGCGCTGATTATCGCCACGCAAAGCGCCGTGGACGTGACCGGGACCGCGGGGGCGGAAGCCTTGCTCGAATCCATGCCGACCAAGCTGTTTCTCGCCAACCCCGATTTGCCGGACAAAGCCGCCGAAACCTTCCGGCTCAACCCTTCCGAAGTCAATACCATTCGAGGCTTGATCCCCAAGCGCGAGCTTTATCTACGCCGCACCGACGCGGCGGGTATCTTGCGGCTTGAAGTCGATCCGGCAAGCTATTGGCTCTATACCTCGTCGCCCGTCGATGCTCACAAGCGCGCCGAGGCAGTCCGCGAGTACGGCCTCGTCGAGGCCATTGAACACCTATCCAGGAGGTAGCTCATGTTGAAAATCCTTACACTCGTCACGGCGGCGCTCGTGGCGCTCACCATCCCGCTGATCGCTCAGGACGGCGGGCCGGTGTTGCGTGTTGACGGAGGCCGGGATGAAATCGTACACATTCGCGCCAAGACCCGGCACACCACCGTGATCGTGCTTCCCCAAACGGAAAACGTGCTGGATTTTGTAGTCGGAGATTCCGAATACTGGCACCTGACCGGAGCCGCTAATCTCGCGTTCCTGAAGCCCATTGCCGAGGGCGTAACGACCAACGTCGCGCTCGTTTGCGAGTCCGGGCGCATCTACTCATTCCTTGTCACCGAGCAAAGCAAGGGCCGGCCGCATCTTGTCGTCCGCATCGACCAACAGGGGGAGGCCGATCCGCGAATCTCGCCGACGAAACATGAACCGGCTTTTGTAGCTCGCGGCCAGGTTGCCGCCTATCAGCAGATGGCGGAGACGGCCATCAAGACGGCCAAGGCCGCGCAGATGGACGCGGATAGCCGCATCGCGGACACGGCGGCGCTGGCGGAGGGCGAGAGCGAGGCGTTCCGGGCGGACTATCCCACGCGGCTCAAGTTTCCCTACCGATTGGAGGACAAGGCGCACAAGTGGCCGTTCCTGGTCGAGGGAATGTGGCACGACGGGCAGTTTACCTACCTTCGCTCCAACGCCCAGGAGTCGCCCGCGCTGTACGAAGAAAAGGACGGGAAACCGTCGCTCGTGGCCTACGACCTCGGCGAGGACGGGCTATATATCGCCCGTCACGTTTTGGGCCACGGCTGGTTGCAGATCGGCAAACAGAAAGTACGCTGGCGCTTCGCCCTGCCGGAGATCGGGCCATGATCGAGTGGAAGCGGCTCTACGTAAAACCAGCGGGATCGCTCCCCGGTGGCGTCGTCACGCAATGGGGTGTGGGAGCCATCACGGTTTTCGTTCTTCTGTTCCTGACCTACTGGATTTGGCTCGGCGGCGGGGAGCCAACAGAGGTTGCCGGATTAACCGATACGGCCACAACCGCGCCGCGCAGCTTTACCGATCAGATGAGCGCACGGGTGGACGAGGAAACGATGCGGGCCGAAACCAAGCGGGCGGCGGCGGAGCGAGCCTTGCGGGCGCGGCAACAACAGCAAGCCAACACCGCCGGAGTTACTGCCGCCAACCAAGCGGCGCTACTTGCCGGGCCGAGTCCCGACACCGGGCAACCCTACACCCAGGAAGAATGGGAACTCCGGGAGCGCTTGCGCCTGGAAGCCGTTGAGCGGCGCAGCCGTTCGCTTCGCAGTTCGCCGGTCGCACAGACCTACCGGAAACTGGACGGCGGCGCAAGCGGCGGCAAGCGCATCGTTGACGATCCCGCACCCGCAAAAGATGAAGGCGCGGAAGCCCTGCAACACGCGATTGACACAATGCGGACGGTCACGAGCGGCCTTGAAGATGAAATCGCGGCGGAGGCCCAGGCCGACCAAGCGTTTATCGCGGCACTCCGCGGAACGCCGACCACGCCGGAAGCCGCCCCGGCTGTTCCCGCCGCGACCGCGGGCAGCGCCACGGCGCGAGATTACTCTGTTGCGGCGCGGGTCGAAGCGCCGCAAGACCCTCCCGGCTGGGAGCGTATCCATGAAGGCTCGTTTTTGGAAGCGGCGCTGGCAACACAGCTTTCCGGCGACTTCCCCGGCCCGGTGCTGGCCCTGGTTGCCGTTCCCTTCTACTCGGCGGATCGGCAGCGCATCCTGGTGCCGCGAGGAACGCGGGTTATCGGCACGGCTCAGGCCGTGACAAACCAGGATCAAGCGCGGCTGGGAGTTGGTTTTCACCGCTTGATCTACCCGGACGGACGCTGGGTTTCGCTCCAATTTCGGGGCCTCAATCAACTTGGCGAGGGAGCCTTGAAAGATCAAGTGGACCGCCACTACTTTTCCATGTTCGCCGCTGTCGGGGCGGTCGGCGTCCTCAGCGGCCTCACGGCGGCGCGGGGCAATCCTTACGAGGGCGGAGCGGCGGGCTTCCGCGCCAATGCCGGGCAGGGACTCGGCCAAGCCGCTACGCGCATCCTGGACCGTTTCTTGAATCGTTTACCCAACATCACTATTCGCGCCGGACACCGGCTCCGCGTTTGGTTCACATCCGACGTGCTGGTTCCCCGGCCCACAAAAGGAGACTGAAAAATGAAACATCGAATCTTGACCGCAGTGGTTGTTATCCCACTCTTTATCGTCGTGACCACCACGCCCGCTCACGCCGTTTTCGGATCGATCCTAGCAGGCATCCAGCGGGCCATGATGATCTCCAATCAGGTAACTCAGATTTACAAAGACACCATGGCGAAGATCACGTTTGACGGCCAACTCACCGAAATGATAGGTCAGGCGGCGCACCTGAAAGAACAGGCGCTCGGAACCGTGGGGGCGCTGACCGATCCGTTCACCAAACTGGCTTCTCTGCCGACGAAGTTTATCGGCCTCGGCCTGTCGTGGAAGAACGATTTTACCGGCATCCCTCGCGGCATTGCATCGAGTGTGGAGAACATGGGCGAGACCGGCAAGAGCTTTCGGGAATCGTGGAAGCAACGCCTCACCGACGCCGATACGGTATCGGAGTCGGACATTCTTAATTTGTTCCAGAGCAGTAGCCCGGAAATCGCGGCGGAGGCTTCGCGTGGTTATCTCGCGGCGCGTGAGGACAGCGACAAGCGCCTTGTCCTCGCTCACGCCACGAGCGATGCAGCCTCGAATCTGATGGTTGCGGCGCGAGACGCCGTGAAGTCTTACGAGGGTTTGCAGAACAACACCAACCTCTCCAACACCGCACTGGCTCAATCGCAAATCGCCGGAACGGTGACGCAAGGAAACCTCACCGCCGCCATGGTGCAGTTGATGGCGTTCCAGGCGGCAAAGGAAGCGGCGGAGGGCTACGAAAACGAGATCACCCGGCGCGAAGCACTGGCCGAACGAATTATCAAACAACAGCAATCCGAGCTTGTCTACGACGCGCACATCGCCGGGATCATTGCCAAGCGGCAAACGGTGCGGGAAGGCATGCTCTTTCCCATTCCCGGTCACTAATCCGTGGTAGTCAATGCAAATCCAACTCGATCCCGGCATCCCGACCGATCTTACGCCCGAAGACATGAGGAACTTCAAATCGTTCCTCGATACCGCCCTAGAATCACTCACGGCGGCAGCGGGCGGGGAGATATTCACCTTGGGCAATCAGATGTTCGGCGGTCTTGCCCTCATCGTTATCGTGTTGAGTGGGCTGAAAATCGCTTTTGGCGGCGGCTTGCAGCCGTGGGAACTTATGCGCGTCATCATTGGGATTTGGATTCCATGGGTGATGTTGCAGTTCTACACGACCAATCTTCCGGGTATGGGTTTCACCTTCCCACACATGATCGTGGCGGGCGGCAACTGGCTTAATGACCTCCTCGTTGACGACTCTGTTTCGTCGGTCCAAGAAGAACTCACAAAGCTTTTTAAGGAGCTTGCAGACGCTCAGGACGCGGCGGTGGAGTCGGGCGATCTCATTGATGTCTTAACCAGCGGGTTTCAAGCCGCGATGACGCAGATTACAGGGTTTGTAGTTGTCATCTTCATGGCCCTTATGATGCTGGTGCTCTCCGCTGTCACCTACGCTCAAGTGATCTGGGCGCAGATCGCCCTTGCCATCCTCATCATTGTGGGTCCGATCTTCATTCCGTTTCTCGTATTCGATCCGCTGTCATTCCTGTTCTGGGGCTGGTTCCGGGCGATGATTACCTATGCGCTCTACGCCGTGATTGCCGGAGCAGTGTTGCGCGTGTTCAGCGCCGTCGGAATCGCTTTCATCACGAGCATGGGGAGCGCCAACCTGAATTTCACCAGCCTCATGGAAGTGGGCTTGTGGATGCTCGCGGTCGTGCCTTTCTTTATCGCCGGAATGCTGGCAAGCCTCAAAATCGGCGAGCTTGCCTCGATGCTCGTCACCGGAGGCGGAGCGGGCGGCAGCGGACTCATGGGCATGGTCAGCACAGCGGGAATGGCAGCGGCCAGCGGAGGCACGGCGGCGGCGGGGAAGGTGGGCGCGGGAGGGATGAAATGAAGAAGCCGCAAATCAAAGACGCCGGAGCCGAGTACGCCGAGATATGGGGCGAAGCCATCCACACCGACCGTCATCTACGGGTGATCTCCGTTGGGCTGGCTATCGGAGTGCTCTTGCTCATCGTCGTCGTCATCCGTATTGTCTCGGTCGAGCCGCCGCGCCCCATCGTCGTGAGGGTTGATGAAGTCGGGCGGGCGGAGGCCGTCACGTACAAAGCGATGGAGGCCCAGGCCGACCCCCTGGACCCCACCACCAAATACTTCCTCAATCGCTTTATCTATGACTTCTACTCACGGCGGCGGGCCACGGTCGCACAGAACTGGTCTCGCAGCTTGCGCTTCCTCAGCACACAACTCGCCAACGCCTCGTTTCGCGCCGACAGCCAAAATGTCGCCCTTCTCGCGGCGGGCGTGGCGCGGGGTGAATTGCAAGTCGCCCGCGTCATTTTGAGGATTCAACCCAACCCCCAGGAGCCGCACAGCGCCACGGCCGATTTTGACCTGGTGCGAATGGAGATGGAAAACGAAGTAGGCCGGGAGCGCTGGACACTCTCGCTGCAATTCCAATTCCTCCAACAGATCCCCACGGAGTTGATCGTCTTCAACCCCATGGGAATCGTCATCACCTACTTGCAAGGCGACCGGGCCACCGTCACCGGAGATCAATGATGATCGAGCACTTGCGGGGAAGAGATCGCAAGCTGGAACCGCTCGGATGGACCGGCCCGGATGCGGAATGGATCGCGCTGGTGTGCCTTCACAGCGGCGTCTTCACGCGGGCGCAGTTCTGTCAATACTTCGATACGACGAACCGGGTCCGAGCGCAGCGTTTCGTCAAGGCATTGATTGATCGCAAACAGGCCGTCGAGATCGAGTGGCCGATTATGAACGGCGGAGCGAAGACATGCCGCATATCGAGCAAGGCGATCTACCGGGCGCTAGGAGTTGAGAACATCCGCCACTGGCGAACGGCCAGCGACCTGGTTGTCATGCGGCGGCTTTTGTCGCTGGATTTTGTGCTGGAACATCCGGGTATGAACTGGCTCCCCGCCGAGCCGGAGAAGGTCGAGTTTTTTGAAGAGATCGGCTTGCCGCTCCGCTTGATTCCGCGCCGGATTTACTGCGGTATGGTCGGCAACCAAAAGCGCTACTTTGCGCTCAAACTACCCCTTGCCGTGGACCCTGAAACCGTCACCTTTGCCTACGTCAATCCGGGCCACCAGACGGATACCGAACTCCACTCGTGGGGAGCCGCGCATGGGCCGCTTTGGGATGCGCTCCGCAAGAAGGGGCGGCAGGTTCGGGTGATCGGAATTGCGGTTGAAAATGCCACCCTGGATCGGACGGATCGACTACTTGAAAGATGGGCGGCGGCGCAGCCAGGGACAAGCGATGAGGGGTTGACGCCGAAGCAGGAAATCAAGGCCATCCAAGACGCGATGATACGACGCGACACGGAGTTTTTCACCCCTTACGGCGGTCAAGGCCCAGCCATGAAGCGGGCGGCAGCGCTCATGAATATGACCGCAGCGAAGCTCACAGAAGGAGTCTCGATTGACGACTATTCGACATGGCGGGCCGTGCGGTTTGCGGATCGAGATGAGATCGGCTGACAGAGGGGTAAATCCGTGAGTTTTGATGTTACAGGGGAGCGCTTGTACGATGTTACAGCCTCAGAGGGGGGGGTGTAACATGGTGTTCGGCTTAGGTCTACCACGGCTACATTCGTCTATCTACCTCATTTCGCTGTGGTTATCCGCTTTAAAACGGCCCTCCCGCTACGAACGCGGGAGAAAGGCGGGGACGTGAGCGACCCCCCCAAAAAGCGGGGGGGCATGTGGCCCCGGATAGATGGCATTGAGCTATAACCATAAGTTGTGGATGAGCCTCTGAGGGGAGGCGGCGTATCCTGACGATTGAGGAAGCAACTCAATCGTTTTCTGGAAAGGAACAAGGAGGATACGCCATGAGTCAGTGTGAAGCTGCTGAGAGCAGCAGTCAAGTCAACCCCCAAGTCATTGATGGAAAGGAACGCTCGCCCTTGGATGAGGTGCTGCGCCAAGGAGCGCGCCAGATGCTCGTCAAGGCCGTGGAAGCCGAAGTGACCGCCTACATCGAAACGCATCAGCACGAAGTCGACCAGGACGGCCGGCGGCTGGTGGTGCGCAACGGTCACGCCCGCGAGCGCACCATCGTCAGCGGCGTGGGGCAGCTGAAGATCCAGGCGCCGCGGGTCGACGATCGCCGAGTCGATGAGCAGGGCCGGCGCTTTCGTTTCACTTCCCAGATCCTGCCGCCGTATCTGCGGCGCACGAAGAGTGTGGAGGAGTTGATCCCCTGGTTGTACCTGAAAGGGATCTCGACGGGCGATTTCAGCGAAGCGCTGGAGGCCTTGCTGGGGCCCGACGCTCCGGGCCTGTCGGCGACGACGGTGGTGCGTCTCAAAGACGTCTGGCGCCGCGAGTACGAGGCTTGGTCAAAGCGTGACCTCAGCGGCCAGCGGTTTGTTTACATTTGGGCCGATGGCATCTACTCGAATGTTCGTCTGGACGATGAACGGCAGTGTTTGCTGGTTGTGATGGGAGCACTCGAAGACGGTCGCAAGCAACTGCTGGCGGTGCACGACGGCTTTCGCGAAAGCGAACTGTCGTGGCAGGAGTTGCTGGAGGACTTGAAACGGCAGGGGCTCGAGCTGCCGCCGAAGTTGGCGGTGGGCGACGGAGCGATGGGGTTTTGGGCGGCACTGCGGAAAGTCTATCCGGCGACCGGTGAGCAACGCTGCTGGCTCCACAAGACGGCCAACGTGCTCAATAAGCTGCCGCAGAGCATGCAGGGCAAAGCCAAGCAGGCGCTGCGCGACATCTATCTTGCCGAGAGTCGGCAGACGGCGGAGGCCGCTCTGGACCGTTTCAAGAACCTATACGAGAAGAAGTTTCCCAAAGCGGTCGAGTGCCTGGAAAAAGACCGCCAAGTGCTGCTGGCTTTCTACGACTTTCCGGCCGAGCACTGGGGGCACTTGCGGACGACGAACCCGATCGAGTCCACCTTTGCGACGGTCCGTTTGCGGCAGCGACGAACGAAGGGTTGTGGCAGCCGCGAAGCGTCGTTAACGATGGTCTTCATGCTGGCCCGCCAAGCCGAGCGCCACTGGCGACGCCTGAACGGTTCGGAAGTGATTGTTCATGTCTTAGAGGGAAAGGTTTTCAAGGATGGATTGATGGTTCAGGAAAACGCCGCCTGACCTCGCCCATCCACAACATTTGACAATATCTCGATGGCATTTGTAACATGCCTCTATCCGGGCCCCATGGGGTCGCTCTCGTCCTCATTTATCCCTGCGGGAAGGCTCAGAAACAGCCCCCCAGGAGCGGCGCTGAAAGCACGGAGACGGAGCTATGAAATGGCGCGAGATCGGCCCTAATCTCCGGGAGCTTTGGCAGCGGCCCGCTGGCCCGATGAACTGGAAAAACCCGATCCGGGTTTTCGCCGTCCTCGGCTGGCTGATCGTGCAAGGTTTCGTGCTGTTGGGCTGGGCCGGGTGGCGCGTGTTTCAAGGTCTGATGCTGTTGGGCTGGACCGTGTTTCGCGTCGTGCAATTCGTCCTAGCGCTTCCGGCTCTGCTGCTCTTTTTTTTCGGCGGTGTGTGGTATGCCGTGTGGAGCTTTGTACGGCGTCCCTTCCCGTCGCTTGACGAACATCCGATCCTTGCTTTGGTGCAATACCACACCCCCGATTTCTTCACGGCCATGCTGCTGTGGTACTACCTTTCGCCCTTCGTTGCCGTCATGCTGTGCGGGGTTATTTCCGTCACCGTTTGGAAGGTTTGGCTGGAAGGGCGGCGGCGCGATTTCGCACCCTTCGCCAAGCTCCCGCCGTGGCCGCTTTCAGCGGACCAAAAGGCTCCGGCCATCGTTATCGGGGAGGTCCATCACCCGGTCGAGGCGCGGGAGATTTTCAGTCCCTCATGGCTCACCATCCCGGAGCGCGGACTGTATACCGGCGTGGCGATCTTCGGAGCCGTGGGATCGGGGAAAACATCGGCTTGCATGAACCCGTTTGCCCGCCAGCTTCTCGGCTGGCAAGCGGGCAATCCGCACCTTCGGGCAGCGGCGCTGGTGCTCGAAGTCAAGGGAGATTTCTGTCACGACATCCGCCAAATCCTCGTTGAGGCGGGCCGTGGACAAGACTACATCGAGATTGGCATGGACTCCCGCTCTCAATGGAATCCGCTCTCGGCTTGGTGGCTCGATTCGTACTCGCTCGCCTACACCGTTTCGAGCTTGCTCAATCAGTTGTTCGGCAAGGGCAAGGAACCCTTTTGGCAGCAAGCCTATGCCAATCTGGTCCGCTGGATCATCGAGCTTCACCGGGTCTTCCCCGACCGATGGGTGACGTTGCAACAGGTCTACCGCTGCGCCATCGACCCGGAGCTATTCGCGGCCAAGATCGAGGCGGCGGAGAAGCTGAGTGACGACCTCAACACAGGGACCGTTTTCGTCAAGACGGACGCACTGACACCCCAACTTGCACAACTAGAACAATGGGGCTGGACGCCTACGCCGAGAAGCCAAAAACACCAAGCCGTCTACACACGCCCGCTGGAAGCGAAGCTAGAAGAACTCAAAATCGCCCATGAAATCGTCTGGGAATCTGGACCCGGCGAAGATACGAGAGAGCGCGTCGAGGCCGTCAAGCGCTGGTTTGTCCACGACTGGCAAGCCCTAGACAACAAGATCAAGTCCTCAATTGTGGAGGGCGTTTCGGTGTTCCTTTCCATGTTCGATATGCCGGACGTGGCGAAGGTGTTTTGTCCCGCCGCGCCGCACATCACTGACGATCCTCAAGCCATTATCCTGCAAGCCCAAATCAAGCGGCTCGAAGCGGAGAAGGACGCGGCGGCGGAGAAGGCGGGCGCGGCGGAGAAGGCGGCGAAGACGGTGAAGGCGGCGGAGCCGGAGCCACTCAAGGCGGCGGAGCCGGAGCCAGTCAAGGCGGCGGAGGCGGCGTGGGTGGTGACGGAGGCGGAGCCGGACGACAAAACACCCGACCCCTCAACCGAGACCAACCAAGACGAAGAGGAAGCCCCGATCACGCGCCACGTACCGCCGATCTATGAATTGATCGAGCAGGGCAAGGTGCTGGCCTTGAATATGCCCGCTGGTATCAACCCGGCGCTATCCCGCGCCGTGGGCGTGATGCTCAAGAACGCTTGGCTACAAGCGCTTCTCATGCGCCCAGCCAAGATGAAGGCGAACCCGGGCAGCTACTTCCGGCCCGCCGTCTTTATCTGTGACGAATATCAAGCCTTCGCTTCGGTGGGCGAGGATGACCCATCGGGCGATGAAAAATCCTTTGCGCTGACCCGGCAATGCCGCTGCATCCCGATTGTCGCCACACAATCTATTTCCTCGTTGCGGGCCGTCTTGGGAAGCTCGGAAGCGTGGCGCTCGCTGTTGCAGACGCTCCGCACTCGCATTTTCCTATCGCTGAGCGATGACGCATCCGCCAAGATTGCGTCGGAGTTGTGCGGCCAGGTGGCGAAGATCAAGGAATCCTACACCATCAGCGAGACTTCTAAACGCTCGGAAGTCTCCCCGCTCTCAGGCCGGGCCGGAGGCGGAGGCGGGAGCATGGGCGCAACCAAGTCATTCCGGGAGCAGCGCGAGGCCGTGTTTCACCCGCGAGACTTCGCCTTGCTCTCAAACTGTCAAGCGATCTGTCTGCCCTATGACGGGGCGCAGTCGCTTGAGCCGCGCCGCGTCTACCTGAAACCGCACTATCTACCAGCCGAACACTCCTATTGGAGAGCGAAGGAGGCGGGCCAAATATGAGCGCCGCGAGCGGACTAGAACATCTCAAACCGTTTCTACCGGGCTTGGAGAGCGCCCTGGAAGATTCCGAAGTGAGCGAGATCATGATTAACGGCCCCGGTAATGTGTGGGTCGAGCGGGCCGGACGGCTGGCCCCACACGCCGCGCCGGACCTGGACGAAGCGGCGCTGGAACGGGCCGCTATCCATATCGCCCGCCCTTTGGGGCTGGACCCGGCAAGCTCCCCCATTGTCGATGCCCGGCTCGATGACGGATCGCGGGTTGCTATCTGCGTTCCGCCCGCCAGTCCTCAAGTCGCTATCACCGTGCGGCGCTTTGGCAAGCGGGCGTTCTCGGCGGATGACCTCGTCAAGCAAGGCGCACTCCCCGAAAACGTGCGGGCCGAAGCAGAGCGGGTGTTGCGGTCCCGGCGCAACATCCTAGTTTCAGGCGGCACCGGATCGGGCAAGACCACGTTGCTTAATGCCCTCATTGAACTTCTCCCCGATGACGAGCGGATAGTTGCCATCGAGGACACCTTGGAGCTTCGCATCGAGCGGGCCAACTGCGTCCGCTTCGAGGCTCGCGGGTTGCAGGAAGGAGCGGTGACGATCCGCGACCTGGTGCGCCACGCGCTGCGACATCGCCCGGATCACATCGTGGTGGGCGAGGTTCGCGGCGGGGAGGCCGCCGACCTGCTGCAAGCCCTCAATACCGGCCACGGAGGGTCGCTGACGACCGTACACGCCAACAACGCCGAGAGCGCCTTGTCCCGGATCGCCAGTTGCGCCATGCAGGGTAGCGGAGAGCTACCGTGGGAAGTCACCTGTAGGGGCGTGGTGGACGGTATCGCCATGGTGATCCACATGACGCGCCACGAAGGGCGGCGATTCGCCGAAGAAGCGGTTTTTGTCAAAGGCTACGAAGCCGCCGAGAACCGCTGGCTCATCCAGCCGATCTGGAGGGAACACGATGCAGGATGAAGAAAAAATTATGCGGGTGGAGATCCTGGACGGGGACGAGGCGCTGGAAGTCCCGGCCTGGATCGCCCAGCAATACGGCGTCTTCTCCGAGGAGGTGGGCGGCGAGGAGGAGATCCGGGAAGCCGTGGAAGACCCCTACACCCATGACTGGTAGAAAAAGCAAGGCCAGAGAGAACGACGAGGAATTCCACCGCCGCTTCGCCGATCAGATCATCGAGCAGAGGTTCTGGGTGAGAGCCAAGTCAAAATCTGTCACGTTGCCGGAGATCAAGCCTATTACCACCTGGGCAACGATGAGATTGTTCTTCCGGAGCGGGGACAGTTTCCGTCGGCGAACCATTACTACCAGACGGCGCTGCACGAGCTGGGCCACAGCACGGGACACCCCGATCGGATGACCCGCGAGTCGTTGCTCGCGGGCTTGGATGGCGGGGTTCGGCTCGGAAGCCTACGCGAAGGACTCTCAGCACGGAGCGCATCCCTAGGGGTTTTGTACGGAGAGCAAGGAGGGAAGGATGAACATTGACACAGGAGCGACGGAAGCCCCGATCACGGTGAGGGCAGCCGCCCGCTTCCTGGGCGTCAGCCCCTCGCTGGTGTATGCTTATGTCGAGCGAAAGCAGATTCCCCATTACCGCATGATGGGCCGCTCGATCCGCTTCCGACTTTCGGAGTTGGTCGAATGGCGTCAGCAATTTCATGTGAATGGAGGAATCGATGAACAAAACAGGTAGACCAAGAAATACCGCCGGTAGTCTATACCTCCGGCGCGATTCACGCGTCTGGTGGATGAGCTATCGGGACCACGACGGGAGGTTCAGACAGGAGTCGACAGGCCAGAGGGCAAAAGGCGAAGCCGAGAAGGTGATGCGCAAGCGGTTGGTGGCCCGCGACGAGGGGCTGCTGCCGAGGGCCGCGCCGGGCGCTGGGATTACCTTCAACGAGTGGGCGAACTGGTTCCTTGAGAACCGTTCCCAACCGCCCTTCCGCAGAGAGAAGACCCATCTGCAAAACCTCGGCGCGCTGAAGTTCCTAAGGCCCCGGTTCGGCGAGAACAGACTATCAGACATCACACCAGAAGACATAGAAGCGTATCTGATGACAAGATTGAACACAGGCAAGCGGGTGCACACCAAGTTAGGACTGCAACTGCGAGGCCGGCTCAAGCCGGCCACCGTGCATCAGGAGTTTCGCATCCTGCGACGCATACTGAACGTGGCGGTTAAGAAGAGGCGGCTGGCGGTGAATCCGTGCGGCGGCGTGGAGTTTCCGGTCGCGTTGGCTGGTACGACGCGCAAGCCGCACTATCTTGCTGCCTCGGAGCAGGCCCGGGTGGAAGCCTGCGCGCCTGCTTACCTTGGCAACATCATCGTGATCATGGTCGAGATGGGGCTACGGCCCTATCGCGAGTTGATCCCGATGCGCAAGGAACAGGTCGATCTGGAGAGAGGGATCGTGCATCTGCCGGATTCGAAGACGGTGAATGGCATTGCGGACATGCCGATGACGGACAGAGCCCGCGCAGCGTTCGCCTCACAGATGAAGCAGAGCGGCGATTCCGACTACCTGTTCCCGAGCCCGCGAATGGGGTCGAGCAAGCCGCACATCACGACGGTGCGTAAGCTGTGGGACCGGACGCTCAAGCGTGCCGGGCTGCCGCATTTTTCACTCTACGAGTTGCGTCACACGTTTGCGACCCGGCTGAGCGCCGGGGGCGTGGCGGATCATTTCGTGACGCAGATGCTCAGACAAGGCGACGCCTCGGTGTTCAAGCGCTACAGCCAGGCGAAGTTGAACATGATGCGGGAAGCGCTGTCCAAGCTCGATCGGCAGGCGAACGAGCATGGCGCGGCTTCCTTTACGGTGCTGGCCGGCTAGGGCCAGTTTTTTGACGGTTTCTTTACGATTCCGTCTTCGGGAACGAGAGGCAAGGTAGAAGGGTGCTGAAAACAAACAAGTCAAGTGGTGGGCGCGACAGGACTCGAACCTGTGACCTCCTGCGTGTGAAGCAGGCGCTCTAACCAACTGAGCTACGCGCCCTTGGGCGGGCTTTATTGATTCTAAACCACTTCTCGATTCCTGTTTGATCGGCGTATCGTCAAGACCGGCCAGATTGTATCAGAACTGTATCAAAACCCCAGTTCAGCTCGATCGAATTGTATCAAAACCCTGCTCCTGGTTCGCCCGCCGGTTCATGCGTGCTTTTGCTCCACCGGGTGTCGCTGACCGTAAGGGCGTTCGCTCGGCAGTCCGAACAGAGTAAGACCTTTGAACAAATTCAGGTTCATTTGCCCACGATACTCCAAGCCGCGGGACGTCCAATTGTTGCCGGTTCACTCAGCCCGCCGGGGCGATGACAACAAATTGAAACGGACTCAGAACTTGTTGTATCGAGCACACGCCGGCATGTCGGCACCCCATTGAGCGCGCTTCGGGGCAGCCCCAAATTCCCTTAACAGAACACGTTCGGGATTTTGGACAGTACGCGAACGAGGTTTTCGATAGGGACAGTCGGTTTCCATGAAAACGCGGTATTCATAAGACCACCCTGAAAATGGACGCGAGGACGCTCCCGCCGCCCTTTCAGGGCTCAGCTCTGGTGGCGGGGCGACCCAGGGTTCCGCTTCGCTTCACCCAGGGCTACCTTTCCCGCCGCCGCTTCGCGGCTCACGAGATTCGCTACGTTGGTGATCCTCAACGTAGCGCACCGTACGCTCGACGGCTATTTTCGGAAGAGGTCTATAAAGTTGTCACCGCTTACGCGTGGTCAGAGTGAGTGCATCCGGGGAACTCGGCCACAGCGGTGTTTCCCTTGTATTGCAAGTTCTCGTGGATGCCGATTTTGGAAGTGTAGTAACCGTTCACGGTGGTCCGCTTTACGAGCGCGAAGAAGCGTTCGAGCTCGGTTCCCGGGTCGTCTTCGTTTTGCGCCATCTCGGCGACGATCGCGTCTTGTTGCTCGGCGTCGCAGTCGGCGAAGACCTTGTTGAATCGTTCCTTGGTACGCCGCGCAACGGCTTGCAGGCCATGGCGCCAGCTCTGTTGGACGCGAGGCTCCCCGCCCGCGACCGTAACATCGATGTAGCGGCCGACCTTGGCGGCCCGGGCTCCGGGCGACTGATCGTCGGCCGGGAGAATCACCTCGGTCAACGCGTCGACCAGCCCCAACTCCGATTTTGAGAAGAATTCCGGGGAGTAGGCGTCCCGCGCGGAGGCGAGCTGAATCAGGCCCTTCGTGCTCGGCAAGACTCCGGCGGCCACGAGCTTGAGCACGGTTCTGCGTTTCATTTTCGCCTGTGACATTTCGCGTATTCGTCCCTCTCAGGCTAAGTCGCCTCGTCGGAACCGCTCCACAATCCGATCCGCCGAGCGCCACGAGAGTGCAATATTCGTCAACGTCGGGTTCTTCTCCGGGTAGGCGGGAAAGACCGAAGCATCCGCCACAAACAGTTCGAAACATCGTGCGACCGGCCCTCCGGGCTGACTACCGATGTGCGCGGATCCGTTCCCATCCGCGTCGTTCCGACCCAGTGGTTGAGGTCGATCACGAGATCATCCACGCGAACAGTACCGGGACTCTCGATGACTTCTCCGTCGCCCGAACGGATGATCTCTTCGCACTTCTCCACCATGTCCCGCGCCATCGCGATATCCGAGTCTTCGTAGTGCAGATGCACGCGAGGCAGCGGCATGCCGAACTCGTCGCCGCGAGCGGGATCAAGGTCGACGAACTTTTTCGATGAAATCAAGGTCGTGCCTTGCATGTTCATACCGGCGTGGCCGACGTTCCACTCGCGCAGAGTCTTCTTGCACGCGCGCCCGTAACCGGGAGCATGGCGAGCGGCCAGGCGATGCGCCGTGACACCCGCCCCGCACTGGACTTGGTAGGTGCCCTCAAACTTTGGGCTGGGCTTGTCCCAGTAGAGTCCGGTCAATAGAGAGTGGTAGTAGCTGGTGCCGTCGTCGTTCGACGCGTCGCGATCGACAAGCTGTGGAAAGAAGCCGCGTACGGTCACGCCAAAATGGCTGCAAAGATTTCGGCCGACTTGTCCGCTGGAGTTTCCGATACCGGAAATCAACAGCAAGCGCGCCGTCTCGACGGCACTGCAGGACAACACGACGGCCTTGGCACGGAGTTCGCGAGTCTCGCCGTCGTTCGGACGGTATTCGATGCCGGCGGCGCGGCCATCGGTCGGGGAAACGCGAACACGGGTGACCATCGCACCCGTGAATATCTTCAAGTTGCCGGTTTCTTGCGCCAGCGGAATGGGCGTGTTCGCCGACGTGTACTTCGCATCGACGGCGCACCCGGAGCAGTGCCCGCAGTAGTGACAGGTCTGGCGATGCTTCCACTCAGGCTTCGTGGGAGGCTCTGTCAGCATCGCCTTACGCTGCGCGACGAACTCCATCTTGGCGCCCTTCGCTCGCAAGCGTTTGACGCCGAGCCGGAGCTGCTCTTCCCCACAGCGCATCGGCACCGGCTTAAGGAACTCTCCGTCGGGCAGATTCGAGAGCCCGTCACGATATCCGTATACGCCCATCAGACGCTCAGCACGACTGTAATAGGGCGCAACGTCGTCATAGGAGATCGGCCAGCTTTGGAAATCCAACGGCCCGAATCGCAAACTGTGTCCGGCCCAACAAATCGAGCGGCCGCCAAGGGCACGAATCTGGCCATGACCGGGACGGTCGCCTACCGGGGTAAAGTGCTCGCGCAGGAAGTTGTCCCGCCAAAAGTTCGGCGCCCGGCGGTCGCGGTAGTCGTAGGGCCAATGGTGTCCGTCGTAATCGACGCCCGCGCGTAGACGGGGGCCCGCCTCGACCAGCGCTACCCGAAGCCCGGCTTTGGCGAGGGCATAAGTTGCGATGCCTCCCCCGGGACCAGACCCTACAACGATCACATCAAAGGCTTGTTTCGCCACGAGAATTCAGCGTACGCCAAACCGAGACAGGCCCGCAATCTCGAATGTCTTCCATCTCGAATGTCTTCCATTGAACTCGTTCCGGTTTTTTGGACACAACGGTCTCGGCCGGACCTCCCATAATTGATAGCGATGGCGTTGGCGGCGACATTCTCGTAAGCTTCGCCGCCCGGAGCGAACCAAATGCAGAGGTGTAATCGTCAGATCACAACTCTTGTAGCTGTCGCACTTTTCGCACTTGCCGCAGCCGCCGCGCCGGCGTCGGGCGCGGACGTTACCAGGCGCGCGGCGCTCGAGCGGCTGGCGACACGCTTTAGCGACGAAGTCTATCCGCTGTTTGCCAGGAACGCGAACGGTTGCGGGGCTTGCCACCACTCAGAATCCACGCGGATGTTGCGAGTGCTCAATTCCTCGTGAGCCACCTTCAGCCTGCTTTTGGAGCAAAACCTATTTGACACGCGCGATCCGATGGCGATCCCAAGCCGCGTCTCGAGTCACGATCCGAGTGTGCGGATGCCGCGGGTGGGGGATCTGACGACGGAGGAGATTCGGCGCATCAACGAATTCGCCGGCGACCTAGGGCGGATTTTGAGCCGTGCCGACCAGGGTCTAGCCGCGCCGCCGAACGAACGGTTTCCGGACAGTCTGTTGCTTTCGTACGACGGAGAGGACCGCAACGAGAGTGTCGAGCGGCGCATGAGCTATTACCAGCTTCATCGCTCTTTTGCCGCGGTATTTGAGGCCGACTGGCTTAGCTCTTCCGGACCCGGCAGACCGCTCGATGACTACACAGTCGATCCCGCGAAGCGCGTGTGGGCTCGTTATCAGCCGGTGCGAGACGGCAAGTACGAACCCGGCTGGTACAGTATCCACGTTTGAACGCCGGGCGGGTACACGCAGTCTGATCGCGTGCCGTTCGAAATCTATGGAAGCGCGTATTCGCCGGTCTCCTCGATCGAGGTGTCACCGATTTACAACGTGGGCGAGAGGGCGACGCTCAACGCGACGGCTACCTATCACCCGACCGACAAAAGGCTCGAATATCGCTGGAGCCATAGCGGGCATGACCTCGGTCTGCGGCTGGAGGGTACCGACACTCTCACGCCGCGATTTTCCGTCCCGCCACTGACGTCTCCTCGATCGGGATGGGCGGGGCTGATCGAAGCGCTCTTGCAGCATCCGGAATTCTTCCTGCCCGCCGACGGCCCGGCGGCGCCGTCGAACGTCAAGCTCGCGCGCGCGGCCCTGGATTTGGTCGGGCGTATTCCGACCCAAGACGAGTTTCGGCGTTTTGAAAAGGTCGGCCGGCTGAGTGCGATGGTTGACGACTACTTGCATTCGGACGACTTTAAGGACTTCTTCTTCCACCGAGCACGAGCCGAGCTACTCTCCCGCGGAACGGAAAAAAGCGACGAGCCCGCCCGGCTTTGGACCTATATTGCGATGAACGATCTGTCCTATCGCGACCTGTTCACGGCGGACTACACGGTGGACCCCGATTGGAAGAAAGTATCACGCCCTTCCGTGCACGGGCGGACCGGAATTCTCACGATGAAAGGTTACCGGGTTGGCAAACCCGGGCTGCCGAAGTTCACCTACCCGGCACAGGTGTTGACCTTTGCGATGGGTGTTCAATTCGAGGTTTCCGACGCCGTCGAGGAGGCCCGTAAGAAGGTCGTCAGTACGACTGATCCCGACAGCATGTACTACTCCTGCCACAAGCTGTTGACGCCGCTGGCCTATCAACGCGAGCGCTGGGACGTGAATGGCGACTACCGCAGCGTTGACGGCGAGAACAATCCCATCGACGACAGCGACCGGAACGTTGTGCCGAGCTATCCTTTCAAGGGAGCGGGGCTGAGTGCATTTTCAACGCAATTGGTCAAGAAGGAGCGATTCGTCCGGTCCTTCGTCAACCTGCATCACGACATGCTGTTCCACCGCCAACTGCGCGTCTACGAGGACCATCGCGACGACTACAAACAGCTGTATGACTTTGCATTGGCGAACGATCTGAAAATCCGCCCGCTGATGAAGAAGATGATCCTGATGCGAATCGGCGAGGCTGATTCGCCGCCCGCGGAAAGCGAAACACGAATCGCCGCCGCTCGAAGATGACCTCTTGGTCGGGGGACGAGATCTCGATCATGACTACCCCCGCGCGGCGGCGGACGGGTCTCGGCGATCAGCCGAGTGGGCCGTGAGTTTCCTCTTTCTTAAACAACCAGAGCCAGAAGTATTGGGTTCCGGCGCCTCGGAAGTGGCGTGCTTCGAAGCCACATCTCTCGGCCAGCCGACGCGCCTGCTGCTCGGATGAAATCGAGGCCCCGAACCAACTGTTTCGGTGGTACCAGCGGGCGGCCGGCCGGCCTTGCACCTGCAACTTAAAGAGCGCGCCCGGTTTGAGCACTCGACCGGCTTCTCTGACGTAGTCTTCAATGATCGACAGACTGGGAATGTGCTGAAAGACGACGAAGGAGAAAGCGAAATCGAAATCCCGCGTGCCGAGCGGCTTGAGATCGGCTCCTGAGTTTTGGTGGATATGGGCGTTCGGTACGGACGCTAAAAAACGGCGGGCCCGAGCGACCATTTCGGCGCTGATGTCGACTCCGTGGACCTCGTGAAAGACGTTCGCGAGCGCGCGCGTGATCCGTCCCACTCCGCATCCGATCTCGAGCACGCGCATCTGCTCGGGCGACTTCCCTCGGCAGATGTTTTCCATATCGCCGAGGATTTCGCTTTCGACGATCAGTTCGCCGGACCGAAAGATCTCTTGCTCGGACCAGTTCGGGTTTGCCGTGTCGACATAGAAAAAGGCGTTCTCACGAGCTCGCCGATCCCAGTCCACGCGCATTCGCCTTCGAACCCAGCGTTGAACAATTGACCGCAACAGGCGCATGACGTCTCAAAAACTTCCTCCATGCTAGCGGCTCCGTTAACCTCCACGCGATCGGCAACGCGGCAAGAGAGGCCTTATGCCGGGCACCGAATGGTAGTTCCGATTCGGCGAACGATTTCGTTGAGTCCGCTGCCGTCAGTGCGTATGATCAAGATCACTTGTTGCCAGTGTGAACCGCCCAGCGGCTACAGAGGAGCCCATCGTGAACCGCAGAAGCTTTCTCAAGACGTCGGGACAAGCCGCCGGCGGGCTCGCTGCCGCGGACTTCCTCAGCTATTTCCTCAGCGACGGGCACAGCTCGCTCAGCCTTGCCTTGACGGGCGCCGTCAAGGACCACGCCAAGGAAGCCGTCGAACCGCGCTTCCTGATCTATTGGTTCATGGAAGGCGCGCCTGGATGAGCTACGACATGTTCGGCCCGGTCGTGCCCGTCCGCAACGACTCCAGTTTCTGTGAGCTGCCGCGAGACCCTAACGACTGGGGTGCGATCTCCGAGCAGGTCTACCGCACAAGGAACCTGAGCCCGGAACAGTTCCGGACGCACGGTGAGATTTTCCACGGTCCGCTCGCCGAGGACGGCAAGGAACTCTTCGGTGAGATGGCCATCCTCTCGAGTGCGCTTACAGGGAGCGGGCACACCCGTGACCGCTTCAAGGCGCATTACGGGTTATACAAGGTGGACATGAAGGCCCGGCGCGAGCCGGACGAGAGGACAGTGCTGCAAGCGTTTTGCGAAGCGCAAGGGCGTCCCTACCTGTTGCCCAACCTGAACTGGCACCGCTGGCTGTCGGACGGCGAGCTGGATATCGCGGCCTATCCGGAAGGGACCGGGATCTATCACGCCCTTGGGCCGAGCTGGGCGCATATCATCTATCCGCAAACGCCGAAATACACTCGAGACCTGATTCAGCGAACGCTCGCCATGCGCAACGATTCGCGCAACCATGCCGTGCAACGTTTCCTCGAACAGCCCCGGCAACGGGTTCTCGCCGACAAGAACAGCCGGGAGCTAAAGAGCTTTGCTTCCGCTCTCGATGTCTACAAGCGACTCATCGAAGGTGCGCCGGAAAAGATCGAGACGAAGACACTCTTTCTTGACAAACACCTGCGCGAAGAATTCCAGGTCGCCCCCGCCGACGAGGCGGTCTCAACCAACTCTACGACCGGGCTGACCAGTTCACCGATCAGAACGGCCAGGTTCGCTACCGGCCGTTTGTCAACAACCAGATTCCCATGAGTCGGCAGAGCCGAGTCACCGCGAACGTGATGTCGATCCTGCCGCTGCCCAACGCCGGCAACGGACCGGAATTCAATTTTCTCGGTTCGGTGGCGAGTACGTTCAAACCCTGGGATATGACGACGAAAATCGACCACCACTTCAACGACAGGCACCTCCCCTCCGGGTTCTATCAATACGGTACGGCGCCTAGCGTGTCGGATAACGAAAGCGGGATCCAGGATACCGGGTTGGGCAGAACGAACTTCAGCCGTTTCACTCGTATCCGTACGGATTATTCTTTTGTGCAGGGCCCGTCCGTTGTCCACCAGTTCATCTTCGGCATCAACTACCACGAAACGGGCCAGCAGCGAAACAATTTCGGCGAGGGTTTCGGGAGCAGCATCGGGCTCACCGGCACGCCCGCCAGCGACGAATGCCCCTGGATTCAGTTAGCCCGCGCATCGAGTTTCGGAGTTAACATCTGTAGCGGCTCGCCCGCGAACACCGAGACCAGATTGATCACGAATTGGGCCTACAGTACGCTTTGGAACCGGGGCAACCACACCTTCAAATTCGGCTACCAAGGCCAGTTGTGGGAAAACGATCGCTTCGACCGCGGCGGGGCCTCGGGCGGTCTGACGGTCGGCTCGGCCGGCACTTATCTTTTCGGGGTGTCGGAAGGGAACCTCGGCAGTGAAACCAAGGATACAAACGGCGACGGAGGTTTTCACCTGGCCGACTTCTTCCTGGGATTGCCGAACTTCGTGGGTACCGCGGCCGGCCTCGACTTGCGGGAGCGGGAGCAGTACCATGCGTTCTTCGTTCAGGATGACTGGAAGGTCACGCCGAAGCTGACCGTCAACCTGGGCATGCGCTGGGACTTCCAACTGCCTTTCGAGGAGCTAGGCGGTCAATTCACCGGTTTCGACGAGCACGCGCCGAACCCCGGCGTGAACGGATACAACGGCGCGCTGGAGTTTTACGGCAACGCGCCGGGCGCGAACGGAAAGACACGCGTCGGCCCCGCTACCTATAACAACTGGGGACCGCGGGCCGGCTTCGCCTATCAAATCGACGACAAGTTGGTTTTCCGAGCGGGCGCCGGCATCCAATACATGGCGATCCAGGACACCAATGTCCGGTTCGTTCCTCGGACCGGCTACGAAGCGCGCGGCAACCCGGTGGCGCCGGCGAACCCGTTCGACCCCTATTTCCAGTGGGACAATCCGTTCCCCTCGGAAGTCCTCGGCAACCCCCCGTTCGTCGACCCGGCGTTCTTGAACAACCAGAGTGTCACGAACTGGATGAACCCGAACACGATCGGGACGCCGCCGGTGCTGTACTTCCTCAGCGCCGGATTCCAGCGGCAGTTTGGTGACTGGGTACTGGAGACCACGTTCTACTCGAACATGGGCCGGAACAACCACGACCACGAGCGTATCAACGACTTGCATCCACAGTACTGGGGCTTGGGTGCGCTGCTGAACGTGCCGATCGACGATCCCGCGGTATTGGCCGCGGGCTTTGCCAGACCTTATCCGGAGTTCCCCGGTGATTTTGCCTTGCACCGGGCCTTGCGCCGTTTTCCGCAGTACAACAACATTTCGAACGACGCCGGGATCAACACCGGATGAACTTTAACTCCTTCATGTTCAAAGCGACCAGGCGCTACTCGAATGGTCTGTCGTTCCTGGGGCATTGGACGCTGGCCAAGCAGTTGGGCGACGTCGACTGGGCGCCGGGAGCTTTCGGCAGCAACACGCGAAACGCTTACAACCGCAAGCTGGATAAGAGGGTGAATCGTTACGACACGACTCACAGAGTGGTTTTGAACTACTCCTACGATCTCCCGTTCGGCCCCGGCGAGCGGTATGGCGGTAACAGCGGATTCAGCAAGTATGCGCTGGGTGGGTAGACGTTTTCCGGTGTCCATGAGTACGTCAACGGCTTCCCGATTTCGACCGGAGGCGGATTGTCGGTAGGCATTCCCGGCGGCGTCCGCAACCTGGCCGACCGCGTATCGGGCGTGCCGTGGCGAAGCAATATCAGCTGCGGCGACCTGGTGTTCGGCGACCCGTCGCGGGACTTTCTGTTGATGGCGGCGTGGGAGGGGCAGACGGCTGTTGTTAAGAAATTGCTCGCCGTCGGCGCCGACCCCAATGTTCGCGGCAAGGAGGGTCGAACGGCGCTGACCCTAGCCGTGTCGAAAGGTTTACCCACGATGGTCGAGACGCTGATCGAGGCGGGTGCGGATATTGATGCCCAAACCGATGAGGGGAATACCGCGCTCATGATGGCGGCATCGCAAGGTAATCACTCCATGCTGGCCATGCTGCTGAAGAATAGTGCTGATGTGCTCCGAAAGACAACCGAGGGACAAACGGTATTGATGCCGGCGGCCGACAGGGGGGATTTGTCGATGCTGCGGGAGTTGTTGAAGGCGGGCGCGGAGGTGAACGCGAAAGCGGGAGAGAGATATTGTCAAATGTTGTGGATGGGCGAGGTCAGGCGGCGTTTTCCTGAACCATCAATCCATCCTTGAAAACCTTTCCCTCTAAGACATGAACAATCACTTCCGAACCGTTCAGGCGTCGCCAGTGGCGCTCGGCTTGGCGGGCCAGCATGAAGACCATCGTTAACGACGCTTCGCGGCTGCCACAACCCTTCGTTCGTCGCTGCCGCAAACGGACCGTCGCAAAGGTGGACTCGATCGGGTTCGTCGTCCGCAAGTGCCCCCAGTGCTCGGCCGGAAAGTCGTAGAAAGCCAGCAGCACTTGGCGGTCTTTTTCCAGGCACTCGACCGCTTTGGGAAACTTCTTCTCGTATAGGTTCTTGAAACGGTCCAGAGCGGCCTCCGCCGTCTGCCGACTCTCGGCAAGATAGATGTCGCGCAGCGCCTGCTTGGCTTTGCCCTGCATGCTCTGCGGCAGCTTATTGAGCACGTTGGCCGTCTTGTGGAGCCAGCAGCGTTGCTCACCGGTCGCCGGATAGACTTTCCGCAGTGCCGCCCAAAACCCCATCGCTCCGTCGCCCACCGCCAACTTCGGCGGCAGCTCGAGCCCCTGCCGTTTCAAGTCCTCCAGCAACTCCTGCCACGACAGTTCGCTTTCGCGAAAGCCGTCGTGCACCGCCAGCAGTTGCTTGCGACCGTCTTCGAGTGCTCCCATCACAACCAGCAAACACTGCCGTTCATCGTCCAGACGAACATTCGAGTAGATGCCATCGGCCCAAATGTAAACAAACCGCTGGCCGCTGAGGTCACGCTTTGACCAAGCCTCGTACTCGCGGCGCCAGACGTCTTTGAGACGCACCACCGTCGTCGCCGACAGGCCCGGAGCGTCGGGCCCCAGCAAGGCCTCCAGCGCTTCGCTGAAATCGCCCGTCGAGATCCCTTTCAGGCACAACCAGGGGATCAACTCCTCCACACTCTTCGTGCGCCGCAGATACGGCGGCAGGATCTGGGAAGTGAAACGAAAGCGCCGGCCCTGCTCATCGACTCGGCGATCGTCGACCCGCGGCGCCTGGATCTTCAGCTGCCCCACGCCGCTGACGATGGTGCGCTCGCGGGCGTGACCGTTGCGCACCACCAGCCGCCGGCCGTCCTGGTCGACTTCGTGCTGATGCGTTTCGATGTAGGCGGTCACTTCGGCTTCCACGGCCTTGACGAGCATCTGGCGCGCTCCTTGGCGCAGCACCTCATCCAAGGGCGAGCGTTCCTTTCCATCAATGACTTGGGGGTTGACTTGACTGCTGCTCTCAGCAGCTTCACACTGACTCATGGCGTATCCTCCTTGTTCCTTTCCAGAAAACGATTGAGTTGCTTCCTCAATCGTCAGGATACGCCGCCTCCCCTCAGAGGCTCATCCACAACTTATGGTTATAGCTCGCGCGAGACGGCCGGACCCCTCTGATGATCGCGGCTTCGCGGGGGCAGTCAGAGACGATTCAGTTTCTCATCGACAACGGGGCTGAAGCGGGAGAACGTGACCATCAGGGAAGAACCGCCTTGTCCTACGCCGCCCTTGCCGGCCATGATGAAACCGCGCTACAGCTTGAGAAAGCCGGAGCGGAAGAGGATCTGGATCAGTTACTGAGAATTGTCGCCGCCACGGGACGCGCCGATCGCGTCGCTGTCCTGGTGGACGACGGCGCCAAGGTAGACTTTGCTGATTCGACGGGCAATACTCCGCTCATGCTTGCGGCGGACGCCGGACACGCCTCGACCGTGGATACGCTTCTGATGAAAGGCGCCGACGTCAATGCCGTGACACCCAACGGCGGAACGGCTCTCATGCTTGCCGCGGGCCGAAATCACCGCGTCACGGTCGACACCCTGTTGGCGAAAGGAGCTAATCCCAATACGCGAACGGCCGAAGGCCGGACCGCGCTGATGATGGTTTCCTATGAGGGTTATGCGACGACGGCGGGTACGCTGCTCGCGCATGGGGCTCAGGCCGACCTTAGGGACGACGAGGGAGAACCGCTCTTATGTTCGCCGCTTCAGCGGGACATTCGGAGACCATCGAAACTCTGCTTGAGCGGGGCGCCGACCCAAATTTGGCCCGGCCGACGGTGTCACTCCTCTGATGCTTGCGTCGGCCGCCGGGAGTCTTCCGGGAGTCCGGCATTTGTTGGAGAAAGGCGCGGAGATCAACACGCGGGATGCGCGCGGCTTTAGCCCGCTGATTATCGCGGCAACCCGCGGCCAGACCTCCGTGGTCGGCGAGTTGCTGGAACGTGGAGCCGACGCCAAGACGCTGACCGCGGCGCGATCCGCTGCGGTTCTGGAGCCACGAGTCCCAATATGCCGGCGCGGAAGCCTGCCAAGGCTGTCACTCGGAAATCTATAAACGCCAGCGATCCAGCAATCACGCACGGTCGCTTCGTCGGGCCCGCGAAGTTCCCCAATTGTCGAACGGTTTGCCGATCACGCGGTCCGACCGTGCGGCGAATGCTACTTTGACTCTTGAACGAAAGCCTTCTCAAGACATTCAACTACGATCGCGCAGGGATGCGGAGGAGAGCGTGGCCGTTTTGGAATGGGCCTTTGGGAGCGGAGTCAAGGGTATCACGCCGATTGGCCGAAGGGATGATGGAAGATTGGTGGAAAGCCGCCTCACATGGTACGAGAGCCTTCAAGACATCGCATTCACAACCGGTGCCTCGCGGCACCATCCAAGCAACGCCAAAGACAACCTTGGCCGGGAACTCGATCACGAACAGATCGCTCAGTGCTTTGGTTGTCACACGACCGGATATGATCCTCGACGGCAGGCTCCGGCCCGCGAGGAGATGGGGGTTCTCTGCGAACGGTGCCACGGCCCGGGCTTGGAGCACGTCAAAGCGGCGACAGGCGGGAAGCCGCTCCGAGACACCATTTTTCAGCCCGGCCGTCTGAAGGGTTTTCCACAAGCACAGATGTGCGGAGCTTGCCACGGCACTCCCCCGGAGGATAACGACTTCGACGCCCTTCGCCTGCTTGAAAACACGCCGCACAGCGTGCGGTTCCCGAGCCAAAGGATCGTATTGAGCCGGTGCTTCAATGAGAGTTTCAGAGACCTGAACTGCACGACTTGCCACGACCCGCACGGCGACGTGGCGGACGAAGCTTCGACCTTCGACGCTTCTTGCCTTCGATGCCACGATCGCAAGGCTCGCGAACACGCCGCGGTCTGTTCCGTCGGATCCGAAAACTGCTCGAGTTGCCATATGCCCCAGGAGCGTGTAATGCGTCATTCTTTGTTTAGCGACCATTGGATTCGTGTCGTTGAGGGCGACGGGTGACCGGCGATCAGCTGCCGCCGCTTCCAATCGTAACGGCCGACATCAATCAGCAACTGCGGAAGCGGCTCGCATCGGACAGCAGCGGACGCTGGAAAGTCGTCGTCGACAACCTATCCGCGGGAAATTTCCGGGAGGGGTTGGAGTCGCTCGACGAACTTGGAGCCTCGGAAGACGAGTGGCTGCGCGATTACTTGAAGGCGAGCAACCATGTGTGGCTCGACGATTATGAGCAGGCCGCGAAGGTGGGGAGCGGCGCGGCCCTTGCCAATCATCCGTCGCAGGCGGTCCAGATGCTGCGGGCGGAAATTTTCCGTCAGATCTCGATCGAGTACTTCGACAGGCTGGTGAGCGGTCACCCTGACTCCTGCCGCGCCCACTTGGTGAAGGCGATGAATTTCGCCGCGCAAGAGAAGGCGGAGGCGGAGGCCGAGTTCAAGGCCGCTATCGCGGGTTGCCCCTTCGCGACGGAGGTGCGGATTGAGCTGGCTGACTATTATCTGTGGAACTCGCAGCATGAGGAGGCGCGGCAAGCTTGTCTCGATGAATTGAAGATTCATCGTCACTCGAGCGCCGCGAAAAAGAGGCTGGGGCGGATTCATGTCCAACTTCGTGATGCGGAGAAGGCGTTTCCCTATTTTCACGCCGCCGCGGAGACGGACCCCGAAGATTCCGATGTCCGAACAGACCTCGGCCGCGCTTACGAACTGCGGGAGAAATGGGAGGAAGCCGCGGCGGAGTACCGAAGAGCACTCGACTTGAATCCCACCCTCAATCGGGTCCACTATGTGCTCGCCAGGATCTATCGCAAAATGGGACAACCGGACCGGGCGCGAGAGCAGTTCCGCCAATTCAAGGAAAATGAAGAAGCCGCTCGACTGGCGCGTGTCGAGCGAATCCAGCGGCTCCGGCAGCGAGAGGCTTCGGAACCGACCGGGCCGTAAGAGAACGACCCGCCGATGCCGCGAAGAACCGTGCGAAGTCCCTACTCCTCCTCGAAGCCGTTGCGTAATCCGACATGGAGACCGAGCGGGATCTTACGGGCGCCGGGAGCGCTCCTGGTCTTGACAAGCGCTCTGTCGCACGGCTCGGCAACGTTCGTTGATGTGGCCGACGAGGCCGGACTTACCGACGTTTTCCACTGCGGGCGAGACGACCAGAAAGACCACATCATTGAAACCTTAGGCGGTGGAGTCGCACTGCTGGACTACGACCGCGACGGGTTTCTCGATGCCTTCTTCGTGACCGGGAGTACTCTCGAAGGGTTTCCACCCGGCAAGCATCCCAGCAACCAACTCTAACGAAACAATCGCGACGGGACGTTCACGACCGCAACCATTGGAAGCAGGACTGGTGAGCAACGGTTGGGGCCAAGGCGTCTGTGTAGGCGACGTGGATAACGACGGCTTTGACGATATCTTTGTCACCTCCTTCGGAGAGAACCGACTCTACCGAAATACCGGGGAAGGGTCGTTTTCGGACATCACTTCACCGTCGGGCATTTCACGTGACGAGCGATGGTCGACGGGCTGCGCGTTTCTCGACTATGACCGCGACGGACTGCTCGACCTTTTCGTGGCCAACTACATTATTTTCGACAAGGAAAGGATTCCGCCTCGAGGAAGCGCGCCGAGTTGCCGTTGGAAGGGACAGCCGGTCTTATGCGGCCCGCGGGGACTTCCCGGCGAGACCAACGAGTTATATCGAAACCGCGGCGACGCCACGTTCGAGGACGTTTCGAAAGAGTCGGGCATCTCGGCGGTCACGGACCGCTACTCGCTGTCGGTAACCACGCTGGACTTTAACCATGACGGCCTGCCCGACATTTACGTCGCTGTCGATTCGCAGGCCAGCATTCTTTTCCAGAACAACGGTGACGGGACCTTCGAAGACGTGGGTGTTTTCGCCGCGGTAGCGTTCAATGAAGACGGCAAGGTGCAGGCCGGGATGGGTTCGGCGGCGGGCGACATCGACGGGGACGGCAATCTTGACCTGATTAAGACGAATTTTATCGAGGAGCCGTCCAACGTGTACCTGAATCGCGGGGACGAATCCTTCGAAGACCGCGTTCATTCGATGGGTGCGGGCGTCAGGACGAGCTACATGGGTTGGGGGGTGGGGGTCCTTGATTTTGATCGAGATTCGTGGCCGGACATTTTCGTGGTCAACGGCCATGTTCATCCGGAGATTGAAGCCCTGGTTCCCAACAACCCTTACCGCCAGTCGCGACTCCTTTACAAGAACGCCGCGGGCCGAAAGTTGGAGAACATCAGCTCCTCCAGCGGCCCGAGCGTGACGACGCCTCATTCCAGTCGAGGCCTTGCCTTGGGTGACTACGACAACGACGGAGATGTTGACGTCTTCATTAACAACATGAACGAGAGCCCGAGTCTCTTGCGGAACGATTCCGAGACATCGGGCGGCTTTCTCTCCATAAGATTAATCGGTGTCGAATCGAATGCCCGCGCCATTGGGGCGCGCGTGACGGTGACCTCAGGGGGAAGGAGGATGGTGCAAGAGGTGCGGTCGGGGTCCAGCTTTATGTCGAGCAGTGACCTTCGCCTGCACTTCGGCCTGGGAGAGCACGAGAGCGTGGAGAAAATCGAAGTCGATTGGCCTTATCGATCCTCACGAGAAAGCCTGTCGAATGTGGCCGCCAACCAATTCATCGAAATTACCGAAGGCAAGGGCATAACCGCGCGCAAGCAGCCCCCCGCCCCTTCTAAGTAAGCATGCCGATATCACGCCGAGAGTTCTTGCGGTTCAGTGGTCTGGGCAGCATTGCATCATTGCTCCCGCCGCTCGTGGATCCGCACCGTCTGCGAGCGGCCCAATCCCCCGAGGCGGAGGAATCTTACGGCGTTCACTTCGTTGACGTCGCACCCGCGGCGGGCCTGACGGAAACGATTTATTACGGCGACACCGAGCAGTCGGGGTCCGGTCGAACCGAACCGCGATCGGGGCGAGGGTGGATGTCCGTTCCGGTTCGAGGCGGCAAGCGCAAGAAGTGCAAAGTCAATCCAGCTATTACTCGGTGAACGATCTGCGTCTCCATTTCGGACTCGGCGCGGAGACGAAAGCTGATGAGGTAACCATCCGCTGGCCAACCGGGGAGGCTGAGACGCTAAAGGACGTTCCCGCGGATCAAGTTATTTACATCCAGGAAGGCAACGGAATCATCCGCACGGAGAAGTTTTCGACATCCGAACAACGGCTGCCATAGCGACCGTGCCGGCCGCCCTTGGGATCGTTTCGCGAAATGGAGACTTTCGCGAAACGATGTGCCGGCGGCCGGGGCGCGTACAAGGGAGCAACCCCCGTCGGCGTCTGCCGGCGGCAACTGGAGCCCGAATCAGCAGCCGTACGAGTACGACGCCAGAGAGCTGCCGAGGCCGTCTTCGGAGTACTCGAAAAGGTCGAATCCGTAGGATTCATAACCACGGCGGTCTTTGAGCAACTCACCCCAACCGTCGTTGTCGTGGTCGAAGATGTTGAAGACGTCGTCCACCGAGTCCAGGTCGAAATCCATACGCTGGAACTCGGGGGTTCGCAAAGTGTGAGCGGCGCCGACATCCAGCGACTCGAGCGTTAACTCGACCGCCGGATCGTGACCGGATCGAAACCAGGCGCCGAGGAGGAAGACGGTTTTTTGGTCGAGCGTCCATTTCGCTCTGACGTAGAGGCGGGGAACGCCGTCCGGTGAGATTCGAAACGTCTTGCGGTCGTAGGCGAGCGTTGCTTCCCCGTTCGCGAGTCGCTCATCGTAAGTCCGCCAGGCCTGTAGCAACCCTCGGCGCCGAGCCACCACGTCTTGCTCGGCGGCCCGCCGCACTCTTGGCAACTCTCGGGCAAGCAGGTCCTCCAAAGCCGCTTCCAAGGCCGGGTCGGAACCGGCGGGCGTTGCGGAACGTTCTTCGAGCTGAGCCGGCGCCGCGGGTGAATCGTCTGGATTCGTCCGCGGCCCGGAAATTTCCGGCAGCACCAGGTAGTGCATGTCATCAACCCTTCGAAATCTCGGAATGTCCGCGGGGTCGACGCGGCCCATGGCGACAATTCCGGCCTCGCAGTTCATTTGCGCGACGAGGTGCTTTTCGATCGTGACGTGGAATAGGCGCCCCTTGCCGGCGAACAAGAGTCGGCGCTCACCGATCGGCGCCGGCGACACCGTCTCCTCATGCCGGCTCCGGAATTCCGAGCTGGGCCAGTCCCAAAGTTGCATTCCGCTTCTTGAGGCGACGGGTGCGGGCAAGGCAACCGATTCGGCCAACACGCTGTCGCGCCCCGGCTCAATGGATGGGTCCCACACGTTCTTCACCAGAAAGACAACCCGCTCGTCGTCATAGCGGTGGGCGATTTGGATAGCTTGCGCCGAGGCCCGACCGCTCGCTCCACTGAGTGAAACACCGAAAAAAAGAAGCACGGTGATCAGAGCCCGCATTTCTCATTATGAGTTACTTTCGGGAACGGTTTCCGGGGGTGAATTAGACCGGGGGGAGACAGGACTGCCGCGGTGCCGAAACCGACGCCTAACGGGAACCCCACCGTCTTGCCGATCCTCGCGATAGACTGTCAGAGAGGTTCGAGAATTACGTCTCGGGTGTCACCGCCGCCCGCCGCCGTGCGTCCAACGGGCATGAAAACCCTTCGGCAACCCAAGATGGCGGGGGCGGGGAGCGACCGAAACCGCGGGTCCAAACCCGCTTCAAGACAATGAGCAGATACGACAGCTTGGCGGAATTGCTCGGAATTCGGCGCAAACCCGAGCCGGCGGTCCCGGCAACCGAAACACCCGCCGACGATCCCTGGCTGCTGCTGCGCCCCGATTACCTCGACATCGACGGGCTGGCGCGGGACCTCGAGCACCAGGTCGTCTTCGAAAACGGCCGTTGGATCGAAACACCCGTCGACCCGTCAAGCCGCAAAGTCGCCCTCGCCATCAGCGGCGGCGGAGCGGCGGGGGCCTACTGCGCCGGCGTGATCGAAGCTCTTGTTACACGCCTCAAGGCGCGCGGCATCGAGATCGATTTACTGGTCGGAACTTCGGCCGGCGCTTTGAACGCTTACGGCGTCCTGCTCGAGAGCTTGGGCATGGCGAATTCCCAGATCACTCGCGATCCGGAGCTCCAGCAACCCTATTCGAGCTTCATCGCGTCGATTTGGTCCTATCTGGACCGTCATCGCAAGACCTCCACTTGGATCGTCGGCCGAAGGGCCTGGATCGTGGCCTTAGCCGGGCGCGGGGCGAGCAGCCGCTGGTTGCGGCTGGCTTTGGGCGTGCTGCTCGCGGCGCTGGTTCTGGCACTGAACCCTTTCCTGCTCTTCGGGGTTTCCCTGCTCGTCGGGTTGGGGAGCTGGTGGCCGGCGTGGCTGCCGAGTTGGGATTTCGAAGCCGGCCATGCGCTGAATTTCACGATCCTTGGAGTGGCCTCGTTGTTGTTTTGGCTGATTGTGGCCGGCATCATCCTGCGACGTTTTCGCTATAGCCTGTTTCGCGACGTGCCTTTGCTGCGGTTGCTGGCCAACACGGGTCCGGGGGGCGACTTGAGCCGGCCCTGGTTCTGGTCACGCGAAAAAACGATCGACCGGGCTCGCGTGCTGAGCCGCCGTATCGTCGAGGCTTGGTACAAGGACGACCAGGCGCCGGAATTGATTCTCACGGCGACCGACATCTCCTTGGGCCGCGAGTGTCTCTTCACTTTGGTGCGGCCCGGCACCTACCGGCGTTTAGCGCGATCCGAGTGGGTTGCCGTACAGTTTGATTCCGGCGACGAGGCATGCCGCCTCTATCGGCGCGAGGCCGGCTCGTTGTTTGCTCTGGGGGAGAACTTCCTGCAATCGATCGCGGGGTCGACGGCCGTACCCGGCGCTTTTCCGGCGCAAGAGATCGGCCTCTACGGGCCGGGCGGACGGCACGAGGTTCGCCATGTGTTCGTCGACGGCGGCGTGTTGAACAACAGGCCGGTGCATATCGCCATCGACGCCGGCGCGACGCACATGATCTCACTCGAGGTCGAACCGCTCGGCAGGACCCGACCGCTCGAGGTCGATGATCGCAAGCAGAACTACAACTTGCTCGGGACCGCCATCGAAACCTTTTCCGCGTTGCTCGAACTCTCAACCTCCGAGGACATTCGACGAACCGTCACCTGGAACCGCTTTCTCGCCGAACACCCCGAAGTCGTCGCCTCCCCCGAGGCCGAGCCGAGCGCCGAAGCCACTGAGCCCGCCGACGCGCCCGCCGTTCGCCGCAAAACCAGCAAACGAATCATCCCCCTTTACCGCGTCGCCCCGGCCGAGCGAGAAATCGGCACCGTCGAGTTCGACGGCCATTACGAGGACGGCCGTTGCGTCATTACTCTGCGCGACTGGCTTCGCCGCGGCTACGTCGACATGCGGGGCCGACACATCTGGAGGGCGACCTTGGAAACCGAGCCCAAGCCCGAACCCTAGGACGCATCATCGTAGCCCCTCTTCGCCCTCGATCCCAAACCACCCCCGTCTGATTAAATCCTTGATTCCATTAGGCCTTGCGTGGACCGCCCTTAATGTGGACACCACCGCCGAACGAGAGCCCAACCCCTCTAACAGCGTAGGGGTAAATACTCAGGACGGTTAGTGCGAATCGCCGATTCCAACCTCGGGGCGCGGTTGCCTACAGTCAGAATTAGCGTTCCTTATTAGCAACACGAACAGCGGTCCCCTCGTCGATCCAAAGAGCGGCGCGACAGACAACGTACATGAAGTAATGACGGGTCCATCGCGTGCCCCGGCCGGCAGGTGGTGAGAAGTGTGCTAATACCAAGTTCTTTGTCTTGAGGACGATAAGGGATATAGTCGTTCCCCCGCCCCCTGGCGACCGAGCCGGCCTGCGGGCTGCTCGCCGCTCGGAGCCGCGCCGACGCGCCTCCGGGTGTCTTGGACGGGGTCAAAAGCGGCAAGGTGGCCATGAATAAAAAGCTTGTTATCGTAATCGGTGTAGCTGTCTTGGCGGCTACCGGATCCACGTACTTCTTCTACCGCATGATTTCCCAAAACTTCGTGGAGAGTGGGAATGCCGTGCCGCGCAACCTTTCGGTGATCGTCGCGGCGCGTGATCTGCAACGCGGCGAAGCGCTTAGCGTGGAGGCCGTCAAGGAGGCTCCCTGGTCGGGCCGCAATTTGCCGCCGGGCGCCCTGACGGATGTGAAGGCTGTCGTCGGTAAAGTCATGCTGACCGGCGTAGTCGAGGGAGAGACATTACTGTTGGAACACATCCACTCCGAAGAAGACGCCTTCGTGGCCGCGCGTATTCGACCCGGTATGCGGGCGGTCTCGGTGCATCTGACCGAGTTCGCGGGAGTGAATCAACTCGTCGAGGAAGGCGACCGCGTGGATGTTCTCGTCGCAACCGCGCAACCGGAGGCCGGCAACAACCAAGTCAACATCAAGACGATTCTCCAAAACGTCGAGGTCTTGTCGACAGGCCGCGCCATTACGGGGAGGGCCACGCCGGTGGCCACCCTGTTGGTCGCCGCCGAACATTCCGAGATGCTCAACGCGGCCGACCACGCCGGGTACATTCGTCTCGCTCTGAGGAACCCTCTCGACGACAAGGTGGAGCCCACGCCCGGCACGCGGCTGCGAGACGTCCTGCGCGCCAAGGTTACATCGAGTGAGGTCGCGGCCCCGGTCGCGCCGCCCGACGCCGACGACTCGGCGGCGCCTCCCTCCGCGCAAGCCGCGCCCGCGGCGGGTGCGGTTGACGCCAATCCGGCTTCACTTACCACGCAGTAGTCCAACAAAAGCACATGGCGGAAGACACCACTCCATCCACAACCGGCGATTCCCCGGAAGAAGACTCTCGCAAGGCCTCCCGTGCGCGCCGCGAATACATGGAGATGAAGCACCGGCTTCATCGCCGCCTGCTCGAACGCATCAATCTCGGACGATTGGCCGAAATCGATGCGCCGCGCGTCCGCGGTGAAGTACGTAGCGCCGTCGCCGCCTTGGTCGCCGAGGACGAACAGCAGCTTCCCGCCGAAAGCAGAGAACAGCTGATCGAGGAAGTCTTGAACGAGGTGTTTGGGCTGGGCCCTCTCGAGGCCCTCATGCAGGACCCAACCGTTTCCGACATCCTCGTCACCACCCCGGAGTTGGTGCATGTCGAGCGATTCGGAAAACTCGAGAAGACGTCGGTTCGGTTCAAGGATAACGCCCACCTACAACGCATCATCCAAAAGATCGTCGGACAGGCCGGGCGCCGCATCGACGAAGCTTCCCCGATGGTCGATGCGCGCTTGCCGGACGGCTCGCGGATCAACGCCGTCATCGCGCCCGTTGCCGTCAAGGGGCCACTGCTTTCGATTCGACGTTTCTCGGCGGAAAAGATAACCGCCGCCGACCTGGTCGAAATGGGTTCGGCGGGGCCTCAAGTCATGGAGTTTTTGTCGGCCTGCGTCAAGGCGCGGCTCAATATCCTGATCACCGGGGGTACCGGATCGGGCAAGACGACGCTGCTCAACGTCCTTTCGTCGTTCATTGGCGCGGACGAGAGAATCGTGACGATCGAGGACACCGCCGAGCTGCAGTTGCAGCAAGAACACGTGGCGAGCATGGAGACCCGGCCGCCGAACCTCGAAGGAGAGGGCGCCATTCGCCAACGCCAACTGGTTATTAACAGCCTCCGCATGCGGCCCGACCGCATCGTCGTCGGCGAGGTGCGCGGCGAGGAAGTGCTCGACATGATGCAGGCGATGAACACTGGCCACGACGGCTCGCTGGCGACCATCCACGCCAACAACTGCGTGGATGCCGTTAGTCGGCTTGAGCTGATGGTGAACCTCGCCAATTCAAATATTTCGGTGCAGTCGATTCGGAAGCAAATCGCGGCCGCGATCCACGTTTATGTGCATATCGCGCGTTTCAACGACGGCACCCGCCGCATCACGCAGGTGGCCGAGTCGGCCGGCCTCGAAGACGGTGAAGTGGCGTTGCGGGATATCTTCGTTTTTGAGAAACTCGGTGTCACCGCCGACGGCCGCGTCGAGGGCGACTTCCGGGCGACCGGAAGGACGCCGCGTTTCTGGGAGCGGTTGCGGCGTAGTCAGTTGACTCTTTCCGATGACCTATTTGAACCCATCGGGAACGTAGGCGTGCCGTCCTCCTAGGTTGGGGCGCAACCGTGAAACCGCCGCGCGAACGATCGGAGTTGTCGACACAGTGCTCGAACTTACCGTATATTTGACGATCTGGGGCCTGAGCTTCGCGATCACCGGCGTGACGGCGGTCATGGCGTGGGCCCTGATCGAGCGTTCCATGCTCAAGCGCGACGGCGTCGACCCCGATCAACAGAGCGACCAGGCCCCGGGGCTGCTGCGCGACGAAGTTCTCAGCACGCTCTCCGTTTTCGCGGCCGTGCTGGAGCGTTTCCGTTTCTTCAAAACCTTGAACCGCTGGTTGGCGGAGGCCGATATTCCCTGGTCGGTCGGCCGCGTAGTGCTGATGATGCTGGTTACCGGCGCGGTCAGCCTCAACGTGCTGGTGCGTGTTGACGTGATTCCCAATTTCGGTGTTTGGATTTGTGCCGTCGCGGCCGCTTCGACGCCCATCTGGTATGTCCGCTCGCTCCGACGTCGGCGTCTCCAGCGAATCGAGGAGCAATTGCCCGAAGCGCTCGACTTTCTCTCGCGTGCCTTGGTGGCCGGGCATTCACTGCCTATGGCGTTGGAACTGCTCGGTGACGAAGTCGACCAGCCCCTCTCTGGGGAGTTGCGCAAAACCGTCGACGAATATAACCTCGGCCTGTCGATGAACGACGCCGTGCAAAGCCTCGGCGACCGTTTGCCGAGCGTTGATATCGAGTTCTTCGTCTCGGCGGTGATGACGCAATCGCGGACCGGCGGCAATCTACACGAGCTGCTCGACTCGCTGGCCGACACGATTCGCGAACGCCAATCGCTTAAGGGCCAAGTCCATGCGCTCACCGCGAACGGCCGCATGACGGCCATGGTGCTCAGTCTTCTTCCCCTCTTCGTGGCCGGCGTGATGATGGTTGTCAACCAAGATTACTTGGCGATTTTGATCAATCATCCCCTCGGCAAGATACTTGTGTTTCTGGCGGCCTGCGGTCAGGTGACGGCGTATTTCGTCATCAAGAAAATTGCCGATATCAAGGTGTAAGCAAAGATGATTCTGGCGGCCACTACAGCTTTTTTCATCATGATGTTGTCGTTTGCCGGCGGCCTCAGCTACTGGGTCTGGAGCCGCGAAGCGGCCGGCGTCGGCCTTGACGAAGATACGCCGACCAACCTGCCCGAGCGTCTCCGCGTGCTTTATCAAGTAGGTCGGGCTGTTTCGGCCGAGGGACACGACCGCCAATTGCAACGTGATCTGATTGCGGCGGGGATGCGCGACGAAAGCTCGATTTACGTCTTCTACGGCTCGAAAGCCATCTCGTTCGCTCTGTTCCCCGTGCTGACGTTCGTTTTGATCTATTCGGTCAACCCCAACTTGTTTACACTGCTGCCGATGCTGGCACTGGCCTGCTTGGTCGCCTTTCGCATCCCCGACTGGTATCTGCAGCGCAGCATCAGCAAACGCCGCCAGAAGATTAATATCGGGTTACCGGACTTTCTCGATCTATTGGTGATCTCGGTTGAAAGCGGACTTTCGCTCGAACAGGCAATCGCCGATACGGCGCACGACTTGCGACGCGCTCATCCCGTAATCCACGACGAGATCTCCGTCTTTCAACTCGAAACCCAGGCCGGTACGACCCGCTCCGACGCCTTGCGGAATCTTTCCATCAGAACTCGCGAACCCGAGATGCGAAAACTAACGTCGCTGTTGATCCAAGCCGACCGCTTCGGCACCAGCGTATCGAAGATCCTGCGCACCCAAGCGCGTTACATGCGCACTCGTCGCCGGCACCGCGCCGAGGAGATGGCCCATAAGGTCGGCGTGAAGATGGTCTTCCCAATCTTTTTCCTGATCATGCCGTCGATGTTCCTGGTCACTGCCGGTCCCGCTGTGTTGATGGTCATGACGGGATTCAGCGGAGGCGCGTTGTTCCACAAATAGAGTGCGGTGTCGACCGCGTCGTTGACCTTTGTTCGACGAACGGACCCGGTAAAGGGCGACCGCAAGCTTACGATAAGAGCCGGTAGGCCGATAGTAGCCCCGGCCTTATTCCCCCGCCGGCACCAGCCCGTACACAACCGCCGAGACGATCAATCCCGCGAAGACGGGATGAATCGCCGGCAAGCCGAGCGCCGCGCCGAGGCCCGCCGACCACAAAGTCACCGCCGCCCCGCCCGCGATAATCGACGCTAACGCCGCTCGCCTCCCGCCTCGCCTCCACCACAGGCTCAACACCAGTACCGGCAGGAAACACCCGCCGAACAACGCTCCCGAAAGCGCCGTCAGCGGAACGACGTCGTCGGGCGGGTCGAGCGCCAGAATGGCAGGCAGCAAAGCGACCGGGATCATCACCCAGCGTTGCAGTTTGTCGATCGCCGCTTCCGACGTCGTCGGCCGCCATTGGGCCCAGCCGTCGACCACCAACGCCGAACCGGCCACGTGCAACACCGAGTCGATCGACGACAAGGCCGCGCACAAGAAACTTCCCAGCAAGACCGCTCCCCAGAAACTGCCGAAAAGTTGATCCACCAGGTAGGGGACAACCTGATCCGTGTTTTGAAAGAAGAATTGCGACTCACTTTGCGGGATGATGCCGTGCGCCAAAATTCCCAGCGAAAACAGCAAGGGAACCGTCACGCCCAGCAAACCCACCGTCAGCCACTTCGCCAATTGGATCTGCCGCGGCGTGGCGTGGCGAAACAGTAGAAAACGCACTACCAAGCGCGGGGCGACCATCATCTTGATACCCGTGCTGAGCGACAGCCCGACGATCAACAGCGGCGACATGAGGCTATCCCATGACAGCAGCTTGCCCGCGAGGGGTACACCGCCGGCGTCGAGATCGGCACTCGCCGCGACGGCACCCCAATCGGCGCGCATGGCGCAGGCGGCGAACAGAGCGAAAACGCCGAGAACCATGATGCCGCCCTGCACCGTGTCGGTATGCAGGATCGCCCGAATCATCCCCCACGACGTGTAGGCCACAACCAGCACAAGAACCGCGATGACAGAAATTTCATACGAAAGGTTCAGGATTCGGCTGACGATGTGTCCGATTCCCTTGAAGACCGCCAGCATGTAGAGCACTGACGCGAAGAAAACGACTCCGGCGCTGATGTAACCGATCGCCGCCCCACCGAACTTCTTGCGCAAATAGGCCGGTACCGTCACGCGGTCCAGGTCGAGATCCTCGCCGAGCACCGAGCGTGCGTCGCGGATCATCGGTTTCGCGACGACAAACCAGGCGACAATCGCGCACAGCAAGAAAACCAGCCCAGCCAACAACCAGGCCACGCCGACTTTGTACCCGAAGCCCGATTGACCGAGGAAAGTATTCGTACTGAGGAAAGTAGCGTAAAACGAAACCGCGATGACGACGGGGCCCGGCCGGCTTTCATGCCGACGGTTGGCTCGCCACGCCGACACGATCATCAAGCCGATAAAGGCGACTAGGACCCCGAGGGCGACTCCGTTTTCTCCGAGCCAAAGCGTGAATTCCGACATGCGCTGTTTCTAGTTCGGGACGGTGTTGACGGGAAGGCGGCCACGCTCACCAGTTGGTGATCGAACCATCCGGGCGCCGATGAAGCGGTATGGGACGGGAGCGCTCGGTGACCTCGAGAACCTGTTCGAGCGAACTCGGATCGAACTCGACGCCAAGTCCCGGTTTGTCTTTCGGGTACAGACGCCCTCGTCGAAAGTCGTAACAGTCGGGCAAGTGAGGCGCGCCGGTTTCGCCGGTACCCAGCATTTCCATTAGCGCCGGTCCCGAAGCCGCCGCTAAGCAATGAACCAGCGCTGCCTCGGCCAACGGGCCGGTAAAGTGCGGTACCAGCCCGACGTAGTGCGTCTCGCACAGCGCCGCCAGCTTCATGAACTCGGTAATACCGCCGGAGTTCGGCAGCGTCACCCGCGAATAATCCATCAGGCGGTTCTCGATCAGGACATTGGCGTCCCAGCGATCGCCGAAATGCTCGCCGACGGCGATGGGCACGTTCACTTTCGGACGCAGGTCTCGGTAAACCTCGGGGTTTTCCGAGCGCACCAGGTCCTCGACGAAAAGCGGTCGAAGCGGCTCGATCAGACTGCACAGCCTGACGGCATCGGCGAAGTCAAACCGGGTGTGGAAGTCGATAGCCCAATCGCCCTCCTCGCCGACACCTTGGCGTACTTGGCGGCATTGCTCGAAGGTCTTGTCGACCATTTTTCGGTGGTGAAATTGGTTGCGGTCCTCGGGGTCGGCGCCGTGAAAACGAAAGGCGTGGTATCCGAATTCGATACAAGCTCGGGCGGTTTCGACAAGCGACCCGGCGGCGGGGAATCCCGTCGCGTAGCACTCGACGAAGTCGCGGGTCAGCCCGCCCAGCAACTCGTAGACGGGAACGCCCAACGCTTTGCCCTTGATGTCCCATAGCGCCAAATCGATCGCGCCCAGCGCGTGAATCTTCTCTCGTCCCGGCGGGTAGAAATGGTGCCGGTACATCAACTGCCAGAGGTGCTCGATGCGGGCGGGATTCTCGCCCATGATGACACCGGCGAGTTGTTCGATCGCATCGCGGTGGCCGCCCTCGCCGATGCCGGTAATGCCCTGATCGGTCTCGACGGTAACAATGTGACTGCTTTGGTTGAAGATCGGGCTGCTGTCGGGCACGCGGTAGTACCGCACCCGCGTGATCTTGAGTTTGGGAAGGGCCGCGCGAACCCGAGGCACGAGCGCGGGGGCAAGAACCGGAGCGGCAACCAAAGGGGATTTCAAAAATGACCGGCGCTTCATAGCACGGATTCTACCGCAACGCGCCGGGTCCGCAAGTTCCCCTTACTCCGCCTTGGCTTTCGTTTCTTCAAGCGCCGCCTGCTCGAGCACGCGCGCACCCTTCAACATGCCCGCCATCGAGATATTTCCCTCGTGGCAGGCGTACTCGAAGATGGCGTCTTCGGTGCTTTGGAGAAAGATCACCGTCGTCCAGGGTTTGGTGTAGGTCGTCGGGTCGTTGACGGTGATTTCGTAGGCGACGGTATCGGCGTCAACGCGCTTGAAGCGTTCGACCAGATGTAGATTTTCGCCGGTGGCCCGGAAGTGGCTCTTGGGCGAAAAGTTCTTGCTCTCGACCACCAGCGTGCCGCCCTCCCAGCGGCCGCGCGGGTCGCCGTGCCATTGACGAACGTTCTCGGGTAGATGCGGACGCCCGTCGAGCGGAATAATCCGTGTGTCGTGGATCAGTTCTTGGTAGATGATGACGTGGTCGGGAGTTTGCAGAATCTGGTAGTAACTGTTGTACCCGGCCAACAGATTCGGCATGCCGTAGGTGATGCAACGCGCCGAGAGAGTGATGTCCTCGGGGCCGGCGGGGAGCTTGCCTCGGAATCTTTTCAAGCGATCCGCTGCTCGCGCTTTCCCTTCCTCGGTCATCTCAGGCAGCCGGCCGTCGGGCGGGTCGACGATCAACGACGTGCGATTTTCAATTTCCCGCTCGACGATCCAGAACTGGTTGTAGTTGCCGGTGTTGTTGTCGAACGATCGGTAGTTAGTGCCCTCGGCGACGGCGGCCTTGACGAAATCGTCGCCAAAGAACGCGTCGCCTCCATCGCGCACGGCCTCGGCTTTCTTTTTCAGGTCCGCCAGTTCTTCGTCGTTCAGAGTTTGCTTTCCGGCGAACTCCTTGGGGCGCTCCAAGGGAGTGGCGGAGTTATTCACCCACATGCCTTGGAGATCGGGGTGCCCCCAGGCAGTGCGGGGTTGATCCGCCGACTTGGAGGGCGATTCATCGGGCGGTTGCCCCGCGCCGGGGCCCGCCCACAAGACCGCCAAGACGATCACCGCAACCACTGTCGCTGCATGTCGATCCCGCATCGGGAACCTCCTTGAAGGGTGCAAAAGCGGAAGAATGCCCCTCAAATTCTAGCAATAAGTAATGGCGCGCGGTTCAGGAAAATCGGCCGCCCGACGAGCGCCGGCGCTTTTGGACGGGTCACCCCGCCATCGGGTACCAAAGGCGTCCCCGACGCTCGGTTTGGGCGCGGAATAAATGCCCGTCCGTGGTGGTGACGTACAGGTCTGATAGATCCGGCCCACCGAAGCTGCAATTGGTCGGCCGCTTCGCGTCGACCGGGTGAGTTTCGAGCACCTCGCCCGAGGGCGAGAAGACGTAGATCATCGGCCCGGGACCGCCCAATTCCCAGCCCGCCGCGGCGATGATGTTCCCCTCTGTGTCAAGGCACATGCCGTCGATGCCGCGGTTGGAGCCGAAATCGTGCAGCACCTGCATTTCGCCCAACGAACCGTCGGCCTGCACCGGATAGCCGCGGAGTTGCCGTTTCTCGTCGGGGCGCCTGCCGCTCTGGGCCACGTAGAGAACGTCGTGATTGAGCGAGAAGAGCAAGCCATTGGGACGCGTCGTGTCGAAGGTGACCCGCGTCGTCGCCCAGCGACCGTTCTCTCGCGGCTCGAGGCGATAGATCGAATCGTGACCAAGCTGCTTTTGCAAGCGATCCGAACTCCAAGGTCCGGCGGCCCCTTCGTAAAAAGGGTCGGTGAACCAGAGACGTCCTTTGGGGTCAATCGCGAGATCGTTGGGGATATTGAAGCGTTTGCCTTCAAAGGCATCGCTGAGGATGGTCGCTCCGCCGCCGGGCTCATAGCGGACAACACGGCGCGCGTTGCCCTCGCAGGCGTACAGCGCGCCCGCCGCGTCAAACATCAGACCATTGGCGCACTCGGTTCCTTCGCGATAGACCGAACAGCCTTCGTTAGAGGGGTCGTAGCGCATGATCCGCGACGCCGGAATGTGGGTGAACAGCAGCACCCGGCCGTCCCATGCGGGACCCTCGGTGACGCCGCCCAGCGGGCCTTCCAGAAGTTCAAATCGCCAAGACATCAACAGGCCGCCTTCCGCGCTTGCGGGACCGAAGCAAGCTTTTCATTGTAGCGGCGTGAAGCGGTATCGACGAAACAAAGAAGTGCCCATGCACGGGCCGGGCGGGATCGCGGGCGACATTCTTATCCCGCGGAGCGTCCCCCGTAACGTCTGAAGGTGAGGAAGTTTCGATCTATCTAACGTCAGGCCGACGGTATCCGGCCACCAGGAACGAACCCTGAGCGTATTGCTGAAGGCTCCACGACACGCCATCTCCGTGCGGCGTAAGGCCGGCCTTCTTGGGGCCGGCCGTCCGGCGGTCGCCTTGGCCGCGGCATGATTCGAGGCCCCGCCGGCATCGAGAAGCCGGCGAGTGCGTCTCGGTGGACGCACTTTGTCGAAGGGGGAAGGTCGGGGCAGGCATCCGGGCAAGTAACATACCAATCAGTATGCAAATTTCCTTGGCTGGGGTCAAGTGGGTTATCTCGATCATGTGTTTCTAGAAACAAGTGCCGCTCGATCTTCTGTCGGCGATCTCCGAAGGGGCCAAGCTTTGGCTAGGTCTTACCACTTAAAAGAAAATGGTACGACCCGTCCATTGTTGTTCCGGGGGCGGGGGCGGAATAATCGCTGCTAGGCATTGAGTAGACTTGGCGGCAGACAGAGGTTAGTTATGACGAAGAAACAGCGAAGCAGCTTACAAACGCAGCTCGAAGACAAGCTCATATCACTCAGAGCGCCCTCCCTTCGGGAGGGCGCAATCGAGATTCAGCAGACCGCCGATCCAATTGACGACGCACAATCGCAATGCTTGAGGGAATTAGCCTTGCAAGTGATGAACTCAGGATGGGAAACGATGCGGGCCGTCGAATCCGCTTTGGAACACATCGAAACCGACGAATATGGTTGGTGCGAGGGTTGTGGCGAGTCGATCAACGTTCGAAGACTGCAAGCGGTGCCCTGGGCGACACGTTGTGTTAGCTGCCAGGAAAAGAGCGAAGAAGTCGTGGCCTGAAGCAAGACTTCCGGTCTTCTAGACAGGCCAAGGTCATCGACGGCGCCCTTGGCCCGGGAGGCCGACCCGGACTCGCGCCGAAACCCACCTTTGACTTGCCCAGTCCCGATCGTTGCCTGTCGTCGCCTTGACCTGCCGGCACCCGACTCGGTGCGGCGAAGTCCCCTAGAAAGAAAAAGTTACACCCGTAAAGACATCGGTTATGATGGTAAGTTCGTCATAGTCCGTTGTCTTGCGGACATACCGGGTCCCTCACCAGGGCGTTGAGTGCGGGATGCGGTTACGGGAGTGGTCTCAAGACTTACGGGGGGCGGTCGAGGACATGGAGCCACAAGGCGTCAAGCAGCCCCCCGATCACGCCGCGGATCGCGAGTCTCCCACCTGGGAGCAACGCGCCCAACAACTGACAGAAGAGTTGCGGACAGCGCGCGAACGGCTGCGTGCCGCCGAGCGTGCCCGCGATGAATGGGTTGTCCGTTTCTATAATTCTCGGCCCCGCGCGTTGGTCCGCCGAACGGTTCACGCGGTCTTGGATTTCGCCAAATCGCTGACGCCGGTTGCCGTACGGCTGCGATACCGCGATCTATATCTGCGCTGCTACCATCGCCTATTTCCCCACGGCTATCGCGAATTTCAATCCGCTGATTTGCTCGTTCGATCGCGGCATGCTCCGTCGAAGAATGCGTCCGCCGTCGAGTCGGAGAATCGAGACCAATCCAATGCCGCGGCGGGCGCCGACGGGCTTTTCGTTCCCACGCACCCGAGCTACCGACCGAAGGTCAGCGTGGTGCTGCCGGTGTGGAATCAGGCGGATTTCTTACCGCAATCGGTCGGCAGCGTCTTAGCACAGACTTACCACAACTTCGAGCTGATCATCGTTGACGACGGATCGGACCAGGACTTGAGCGCCACGCCTGCCCCTTGGGCCGACGACCCGCGCGTACGCGTCATTCGCCGGCCGCACGAGGGCATTGCGGCGGCCTTGAACGCGGGCTTTCGAGAGGCGTCCGGCGAATTCTTCACCTGGACATCGGCCGACAACCTGATGAAGCCCGGGATGCTCTCCGCCCTGTTGGGATTTCTCTTGCGCCGACCCTTGGTCGACATGGCCTATGCCAATATCGAGCTGATTGACGGCAAGGGCGACCCTCTACGAGGCTCGGAGGTTCGCGTCATGCATCAGCGACCTCACGCCACTCACGAACTCGATCTGCCGCGAACCGCCGAAGCCCTCGGGCTCGAAGCCGACAACTTTGTCGGCTCCTGTTTCCTCTACCGGCGTTCGGCGGCCGGCGCGGCCGGGGAATACGACGGCTCGCTGTTGGGCGCGGAAGATTACGACTATTGGCTGCGGCTGATCGAGATCGGCGAGGTCCGGCGCATCGAAGACGACGAATGCTTCTATGCCTATCGAGTCCACGGTGATTCGCTGACGGGCCGAGACGAGCGCGGGACAATCCGAGAAAACATGCGGCTCGTTCGCGAACGCCACCTGGAGCGTTTGCGCTGCTTTCGGCGGCCGTTCCAGGTGTTTTTGCTTCACGAGGACGGCTGCGGAGCGCCGGTTGAGTGGGTGGAAACCTTGGCCGGCGATTTGGAACGGCAAGGGCAGCGCGTCAGCCTTGTCCGCATCGGCGAGCCGGGCCGTGAAAAGCTCGTCGAGAGCTTTCCCTCAGTGCGCGTGGGCGAGCCGGCCGAAGTCGCTTCGCGCATACGGGAGGCCGAGGCGGCGAACTCGGGAAAGGTGCTGCTTGTTCTCTTTGTCGAGGGCCCTCGCGGAGCATTGCGGATCCTAGGGTCGGGGTACGCGGATCGAACTTTTTCCTATATCCCGCCCGCGTCCGACGGCGGTTCGGAACGAGAGCTCCCAGAGGGCGGGCTCCTCGGCGGCTCGACCGCGGTGCCGGCTGCGCTGCCCGCCGACCGCCGCCGTGACGCCTCGCTGCTGATCCCTTCGCGGGGCGCCTCTTGGGGCGAAGCGTCCCTGGCTTTGAAAGCTCGCGGCAGCCGCTACGCGATCCCTGAGTTAGGGGCCTCGATTAGACCGGTGGTCGTGTATGCCGGGCCGCTCGACTCGAATCTGCTCGATGTCGATGTCGTCTTGTCGACGTCGGAGCGACATCCTGAATTCGATTTCATGCTGGTCGGCGCCGACGAAGAGGCATTGGGTGGAGACCGGCGGCTTGGCGGGCAAGGCAATCTGTTCGTTTTGCCCGGCAAGAAGTTCGAGAAATAGCACATCTATTTGTCGGGCGCGTCGGTTCTGTGGGCGCCTTTCCGGGCGGCGTCGGCTCGGGTGGATGCGATGCAGGATGTCCTATTGCGTTACTTAGCCGCCGGTAAACCCGTGCTGACAACCGACGCGGTTCGGGCGGCGGGTTTCGAGGACATGCCGAATGCCGTGATCGCTTCCGCGGATCAGTTTCCGGCGGCGGTGACGCGGGCACTCCAAATTGTTCCCGATTGGCAAATCGCGGATGACTACCGGCATGCCCGCGGACCGGATGCGGTTGCACGAAGACTCATTCGAACTGCTAACGCGCGGTTTCTGGGAAGCCCCAAGCTCGCCGACGGCCACGGCGACGGCGCGTAATGCCCGTTGACCCCCTTTGACCGACGTATCGCGAAACGAGCAGGCCGACTATGCTACAACAACCCTAGCCGGCTTTTGAAGGTGCAATCATGGCGACCGCCAACGATCAATCCAAATCGCGGGCCGCTGTTATCGGCCACAGCGGTCACGGAGAGTACGGCCATGGGCTCGATACCGTTTGGACGGTTTTCGACTCGGTGGAAATCGTGGCCGTGGCCGACCCCGACGACGCCGGCCGCGCCGCGGCGCAACAGCGAACCGGCGCCAAGCGCGCCTATCGCGATTACCGCGAAATGCTCGACCGCGAGAAGCCCGACTACGTCAGTATCGGGCCGCGCTGGCTCGATCAGCGGGTCGAGATGGTGACCGCTGTCGCCGAAGCCGGCGCGCACATTTATCTCGAAAAGCCCTTCGCCCGCAATCTCGAGGAAGCCGATCGCATGATCGCCGCCATCGAGAAGAACAACGTCAAGGTCCAGACCGCGCACCAGATGCGAAAGTCCCCTTACGCGGTCCGTGTCAAGGAACTGCTCGACGCCGGCGAGATCGGCACCATCCAGGAAGTGCGCCTGCGCGGGAAAGAAGACCACCGTGCCGGCGGCGAAGACCTGATGGTTCTCGGAACCCACCTGTTCGATCTGGCGCGCATGTTCCTCGGCGACCCGCACTGGGTTTTTGCCCATGTCACCCACGACGGAAACGACCTCGCCGCTGGGGACGTGCGAGAGCCCACCGAACCGATCGGCCCCGTCGGCGGCAACGAAATCGCCGCCATGTTCGCCTTCGACAACGGCGTGCATGCTTACTTCGGCTCGAAGGCGAGCGATCAGAAGGGATCAAGCCGCTGGGGTACGCGCATCCATGGCAGCCGCGGCATCATTGACTTACCGAATCAAACCTATCCCAAGGGGCAGCCCCGCATCCTGCGAACCCATCGCTGGATACCGAGCAAGAAACGCGCCTGGGAGCCGATCGAGGGCGCGCCTCATGCCGACTTGCCCGCCGAGGATCGCATGCTTTCAAACGCATTGATGGTTCAGGATCTGTTCGATGCCGTCAAGGCCGACCGCAAGCCCGCTGCAAGCGCCCACGACGCCCGCTGGGCCATCGAGATGATCCTGGGGATCTACGAGTCGCAGAAAACGGGCGGGCGCGTCGAGTTGCCGCTCAAGAATCGCACGCACCCGCTTGAGCGGTGGTAGCGTTGTAGGTCGGTCGGAGTCAAGGAGTTTCCCCATGCCGTTCGCGTTGATTCTTTTCATAGCCATTTGCTTGATCGCGCCGGTTTCGGCCGCTGACATTCCCCCGCCTTCCGGCGATGCGATCGTCTCGGTCGACGCGCGGCTTGAATTGTTGTTCACTCGCGGGGTCGATGTCGAGGGCGGACTTACCGAAGGCCCGGCCGTCGCCCCCGACGGCAGTATCTATTTCTCCGATATCCTGCCGGAAACCAACAAGGGAATGATCTTGCGTTTCGACCCGACGAGCGCCAAGACAACCGTCTTTTCGGATGACAGCGGCAAGGTGAACGGCTTGATTTTCAATGCAGGAGGAGAGCTTATCGGTGCGCAGGGCGCCGATTACGGATTGCGTCGTATCGCGAGTTGGAACGTCAAGACAGGACGCCAGACGGCGATCGTCGACCGCTTCGAAGGGAAACGTTTCAATGCCCCGAATGACGTTTGCCTCGACGACAAGGGCCGCGTATATTTCAGCGACCCGCGCTACCTCGGCGCCGAGCCTTTGGAACTCGACCACCGTTCGGTTTATCGTGTCGACGCCGCCGGCAAGGTGGTCGAGATCACCCGCGAGGTCAGCAAGCCCAACGGCGTCGCGCTAAGCCCGGACGGCTCGACCCTCTACGTCGCCGACCACGACAACGACACCGAAGGCAAGGGCAAAAAGATCATGCGCATCCACGCCTTTCCCCTCGACGCCGACGGGCTTGTCAAAGGCCCGGGACGCGTGCTGCTCGACTTCGGAGAAGAGGCCGGCTGCGATGGCATGACTATCGACGAGCACGGCAATCTCTACTTGACGATTCGTATGCCCCGCCGGCCCGGCGTGATGGTCGTCAATCCCCAGGGAGAAAAGATTGCCTACATCCCAACAGGGCCCGCCGGACAGCCCGCCGGCGACACCGGTGAGGGGCTACCGAGCAACGTTGAATTCGGCAAGGGAAAGGAAGCCCACGTTCTTTACATCACCGTCGATACGAGTCTCTACCGGATTCCGCTCAAGGTGAAGGGCTATCACCGGCAGTATCGTTAGCCCCCCGTCTTCTGATATGCCCAACAACCCAACCGACGCCGATATCGCGGAGCCGACCGCCGCCAAGACCGTGAATCGACTCGATCCCGATGTCGTCGGCCTGCTCGAACAATTCGCGCGAGCAGGCCGGCCGCCATTGAATACTCTGACCCCTTACGAAGCACGCGCTAACGCCCGAGCCCTCGTCGAGCTGCGTGGCGACCCGGTCCCCGTCGCCGCCGTCGAAAATACGTCGTTTCCGGGACCGGCGGGGGAAATTTCGATTCGCGTCTATCGTCCCCCGGGCGAAGGACCGTTTCCGCTCTTGGTGTACTACCACGGCGGCGGCTGGGTGGTCTGTGATTTGGATACTCACGACAACGCTTGCCGCACTTTGTGCGCGGGCGCGCAATGCGTGACGGTTTCGGTCGATTATCGCCTCGCCCCGGAACACAAATTCCCGGCCGCGTTCGACGACAGTTACGCCGCCGTGGAATGGGCCGCGGCAAATGCGGCCGGGCTGGGAGCGGACGCCGAACGCTTGGCCGTTGGAGGAGACAGCGCGGGCGGTAACCTCGCCGCCGCGGCCGCGCTCGCGGCGCGTCACCGGCGAGGCCCCCCGATCCGCCGTCAACTCCTGATCTACCCCATCACGACCGTTGCTTCGCTCGATACGCCCTCTTACACGGAATTCGCCAAGGGATATTTCCTGGAGAAAGCCGGCATGGAATGGTTTCGCGATCATTACCTGACCGGCCCCGGAGACGCCGCGGATCCCCGCGTTTCACCGTTGGAAGTCGAAGACGTAAGCGACTTGCCGGCGGCACAAATCATCACGGCCGGCTTCGACCCCTTGCGCGATGAAGGCGCGGCCTATGCTCGTCGTCTCGAACAAGCCGGAGTGGCCGTCGACTATACCTGCTACGCCGACACGATCCACGGGTTCGCCAACATGACCGGCGCGCTGCCCGGCGCGAAGAAGGCGCTGACGGAGATCGCCGAGCAACTGAGTCGAGCCCTGGGTGCGCGTGAGTAAAACGGGCAGCCCCCGACGTGGCGTGAGCGTCCGCGCTTGCCGCGAACCGATTCATAAATTCGAACCCCGAATTCGCGAAAAGTCGCACGGCGACAATCCAAGTCCCGCCCCCCGGGCTGTGAAAAAATGGGGACTGTACCGAGCGCGACCGAATAAGTTCCATTGAATCGGTAGTCGCATCCGGCGCGAAGTGGACTGTACCCGATTTTTTCACAGCCCCCCCCGTCTTTCGCCCGAACACACACTTGCTCGGCACCGAAACGCCCCCCGCAAGACGGGCACTATAATGGTCCTCGGGTGACGAAGCATCCCGCGAATCGAACTTCGCCGCCCCCTGTCAAGCTATCGGAAGCAACCGTGTCTCACCCGCCTGAAACCATCCCGGTTCGCCCCGCGCACGTTTTCGATGAGCGGGCTTTGTTCGACTGCTTGGAACGGAACATCGAGGACTTTCACGGCCCCGCCGAGGTTCGCCAATTTTCCGGCGGGCAATCCAACCCGACGTTTACGGTTTCGACCGAGCAGCGTAAGTATGTCGTGCGCAAGAAACCTCCCGGGAAGCTGCTGCCTCGCGCCCACGCCGTCGACCGCGAATACCGAGTCATGAAGGCGCTCGGCGCCCGCGGCGTTCCGGTTCCCCACACCTATCTGTTATGCGAAGACGAGTCGATCATCGGCACGGCCTTCTACGTGATGGAGTACGTCGCCGGGCGCGTGCTGCGCGATCCCGGCTTGCCGGAGATGACGCAGGAGGATCGCGGCATCGTATACGACGAGATGAACGCCTGCCTGGCGAAAGTCCACACGGCGGATTTCGAGGCGTTGGGCCTGGCCGACTATGGCAAGCCCGGCAACTATTTCGCGCGCCAAATCAGCCGTTGGAGCCGCAACTACGTTGCCGCCGAGACGGCAAAGATCGAGCCGGTCGACCGCTTGATGGAATGGCTGCCCGAGAACATTCCCACCGGCGACGAAGTCACCGTCGTGCATGGCGACTTTCGGCTCGAGAACATGATCTTTCATCCCACCGAGCCCCGGATCTTGGCGGTGCTCGACTGGGAGCTGTCGACATTGGGGCACCCGCTGGCCGACCTGGCTTACAACTGCTTGCCCTATCATTTGTCGCTGGGGGCGTCGGGCGGCTTGACGCCGGAAAAGCGCACTTTGGGAATTCCCTCCGAGCAGGAGTACGTCGCGGCTTATTGCCGCCGAACCGGGACGAAAATCGAGCGCTGGAATTTCTACCTGGCCTTTTCGCTGTTTCGTTCGGCGTCGATCGCGCAAGGGGTCTACAAGAGGGCCTTGGACGGCAACGCCGCTTCGGCGAGCGGTATCGAACTCGGTGCGCGCGTGCCCGAAACCGCCGCGAAGGCTTGGGAGCTGGCTCGGGAATGCGAGTGACGGCCGGCCGGCACATGCCATCCGAAGCCCGAGGTTGAACCCTTGACCAAGAACATCATCGTCGGCACCGCCGGGCACATCGATCACGGCAAGACCGCGCTTGTGCGGGCATTGACGGGCATCGACGCCGATCGTCTCGAGGAAGAAAAGCGGCGAGGCATCACGATCGATTTGGGTTTCGCCCACTTGCCGATTGCCGACGGCGTGCAACTCGGCTTTGTCGATGTTCCCGGTCACGAACGGTTCGTCAAGAACATGCTCGCCGGGGTCGGCGGCATCGATTTGCTGATGCTCGTCATCGCGGCCGACGAATCGATCATGCCGCAGACCAGGGAACACTTCGACATCTGCCGCTTGCTCGACGTTCGCCGCGGCTTGGTCGCTTTGACGAAGTCCGACCTGGTCGATCCCGATCTCGTCGAATTGGTCAAGCTTGAAGCCGAGGAATACCTCGCTGGGTCGTTTCTCGAAGGCGCGCCGATTTGTCCCGTCAGCTCGAAGACGGGGCGGGGTGTGGAGTCATTGCGCGATACATTGCGAGAATTGGCCCTCGACGCCGAGCCCAAGAACAGCCGCCACCATTTCCGCCTGCCCATCGACCGCGTCTTTGTGATGAAGGGTTTCGGGACTGTCGTTACCGGCACCTTGGTTTCAGGAACCCTGTCAATCGACTCAGAGGTCGAGGTACTGCCCGCCGGCGAGCGTGTGCGCGTACGCGGCCTCGAGGTCCACGGCGGGGCAGTGCGCGAGGCCGTCGCCGGGCAGCGCACCGCCGTTAATCTTTCCAACATCGCGGCCAACGGCTTGGCTCGCGGCATGGTGTTGACCGCCGCCGGGAAATTCGGGCCGACCCGGCGCATCGATTGTTCGCTGGACTTGCTGCCCTCGGCGAAACCGCTCAAGTACGGCGCGCGTGTCCATTTCCACAGCGGCACGGCGGAGCTGGAAGGCCGAGTCTATTTTCTCGATCGGCGGAAGGCGCTTCAGCCCGGCGAGCGCGCTTACACGCAATTGCGTTTTCGTGACCCGTTGCCGGTCTGGCGCGGCGACCGCTTTATCATTCGCCAATTTTCGCCGGTCATCACGATCGGCGGAGGGGTCGTGCTCGATAATCGCGCTCCCAAGCATCGTGTCGACGAAGATTGGCTGCCGCGTGTCGAGGCCCTCGACGGCGGCGAGCCCGGGCCGGTTCTGGAGGTGTTACTACAGGGCGCCCCCCACGGCATCGGCGCAAGGGAAATCACGGCTCGCACCGCTTGGCTCGACGACGAGTTGGAAACAACGGCTCAAGCGCTTGAGAAGGCCGGGCGTATAATTCGGGCGCACGAAAGCCCGGCGCACTTCGTTCACCGCGATGACTTCCGCGCCGCGGCAACGCGGACCCTCGACTTCTTGGCTGATTTCCACCGCGAGAACCCGTTGCTGCCCGGGGCCGCCAAGGAGGCGCTGCGAACGTCGTTGTTCCCTGATGCGCCCCCGTTTTTCCTCGACGCTCTGTTAGCCCGCCTTGCGCATGACAACAAGACCGCCGTGGAAGGTGAAATCGTTCGCCTAGCGAGCCACCGCGTCGTCCTACAGGAAGAAGAAGCGGCCGCCCGCGACAAGATCGCCGCCGCGTTTCACGAAGCCGGGCTCGCCGTGCCGGCTCTGCCCGAACTGCTCGAAAAATTGCCCGTCGACCGCCCCCGCGCCCGGCGCATCCTCGAGGGCTTGTTGAGAGAGGGTGTCTTGGTGAAGGTGACCGCCGAGCTCGTTTTTCACAGCGAAGCCCTCGACGAGCTGCGCGGCAAGCTGGCTCGGCAAAAGCAGGAATCCGACCACCTCACCGTCCCCGCATTCAAAGACCTCGCCGGCATTAGCCGCAAGTACGCGATTCCCTTACTCGAATACCTCGACCGCCAAAGAGTGACCCGCCGCGTCGGCAAGGAACGAGTGATTTTGTGAAGTGCGGCGAGGTGACCGCACTCGGATCGGTCCCCGGAGACCGTACCATGGTGTTCCGTTTCCAATCGGAGGTTTGAGAAGATGCGGGCCTGGGCAAGATAGGCGGGCGACGCGGGGCGGTTTTCCAGCTGCTTGATATACTGAGACTTCGGCTCGCTAACGTCGTTTCGGGTGGCTTTCGGGCGGCGGCAACGCGGGCGATAGGGACGGCGGAGAAATGTAATCACGGCGGTCGAATGACAACCGTACAGGCGGCGAGTTTTTCGGCCGGCGCTTATCCGACGACCCTCGTATAACCCGAGGCCGTTCGACCATTATGTTGATGCAGCAAAAACTGGGCCTCAAGCTTGCCCAGAAACCTGTCTTAACCCAGAGCTTGCGGCAATTGGTCAAACTGCTGGCGCTCAACAAGCTCGATCTGAAAGAGGAGATCACTCAGGAACTCGAATCCAATCCGGTTCTCGAAGCCGGCGTGGACCCGGAGGGTTCCGTCAACACCGACGACTCGGCCGAGGAGGAGAGCTGGGAGGCTTCGGGCGCCAAGGCGGATGATGCCGTCGCGGCTGAGCCGGTTCCCAACGCAATCGCGGTGCCGGCGGCGGAGCCGGCGGCGGTGGAAAAGACGCCGGACGCCGACGCCGCTCCGGAACCCGCGGCGACAGAATCCGGTGATCCTTTCGACGAGATTGATTTCAATTCCTTCTTCAACGACTACCTCGACCCGGGACCACACACTCCTTTCGCGATGGAGGTCATCGACCGTCCGTCATTTGAAACCTTTCTCTCGCAGCCAACGACATTGACCGATCATTTGCTGTGGCAGCTGAGCCTCAGTTTGGCGAGTGAGCCGGTCTGGGATACGGTGGAGGCGGTGATCGGCAATCTCGACGAGGACGGCTACCTGACCTCGTCGCTCGAAGAAGTCGCCGCCGCCTCGGGAGCTTCCCCGCGGCAGGCCGAAGAGGCGTTGCGCCTGATCCAAGAGTTCGATCCGTTGGGCGTCGCCGCGCGCAACGTGGGCGAATGCCTGATGATTCAATTGCGGTCGTGCGACGCCGACGAAGGCGTGGCCGGAGAGATCGTCGCCCACCACCTCGATCTACTTGAAAACAGACACAACGGCGAAATCGCGTCGCGGCTGGGAAGGCCGCAGCGCCATGTGGACATCGCGCTGCGGCTGATTCGGAGCCTGGACCCGCGTCCGGGGCAGCACTATGCGGCCTCCAAAACCCGTACCGTTGAACCCGACGTCTATTTCGTCAAGACGCAGGGCGGTTTCCGAGTGGTTCTGAACGACGACGATTTGCCCGATCTTCGACTGAACCGTCAATACCGCCACCTGCTGCAAAAGGGCAAGGCGACGAAGGAAGTACGCGACTACGTCAAGGACCGTTATCACGCGGCGATCCAACTGCTCCGCAACATCGAACAGCGCAAACACACGATCGAGGGCGTATGTGACGCGATCGTGCGGCGGCAGGGCGAGTTCCTGGCTAACGGTATCGAACACCTTCGGCCGATGATGATCAAGGATGTCGCCGAGGAGATCGGCGTGCATCCCTCGACGGTGAGTCGCGCGGTGGCGAACAAGTACGCCCACACGCCGCACGGCGTTTATGAATTACGGTTCTTCTTTTCCGAAGCGGTCCAAGGGCCGGCCGGGAACTCGATTCCCCTGTTATTGCTCAAGCGGCGCGTCAAGCAGATGATCGAGCAAGAGAATCCCGTCAAGCCGCTGACGGACGATCACATCAGCCGGATGCTCAGAGAGCAGGGAATTGAGGTCACGCGCCGGACGGTCGCGAAGTATCGAGAAGATTTGAATATTCCATCCACCCATCGGCGCCGCAAACGCCCCTAGACAAGGAATGAAGACGACTCCATGCAGGTTACGTACACTTCCAGAAACGCCGAAATCTCCGACCAGGAAAAGCGCAAAGTCCAACGCAAGTTCGAGAAGATCCACAAGGTCCTCAATCCGAACCGCGATTTGGAAGCCCATGTGACCCTCTCGCGGCAGCGTCATCTGTGCGAGGCCGAGGTCACGTTGCAGGCCTTGCACCATACGCTGGTCGTGACGGCGTCCAACTCCGAGCCGTTGGCGGCGGTGCTGGGCGCGGTCGACAAGCTCGAAAAGCAGGCCGTCAAGAACAAGCACAAGCTGATCGACGCGCGCCGCGCGGAACGCAACCGCCGGGTGCCGGCGTCGAGTCCGGAACCCACCGCGGAGCCGCCGGCCGATGAAGAGTCCGCGCGCCGCCCGATCGTCCGCGGCGACTCGGTCGCCCCCAAGCCCCTGACGGTCGAGGAAGCCGAGATGCGGATCGAAGAGAGTGATTGCGACCAAGTGACGTTCCGAGACGCCGAGAGCGGCCGCTTGCAGGTGCTGTTCCGGCGGCGTGACGGCCGTTTGGAACTGGTGGACGCCGGCGCCTGAAGGGGACTGTGAAAAGATGGGGACTGTACCGAGCGCCAGCCGAATAAGTTCCATTGAATCAGTAACCGCATCCGGAGCGAAGTGGACTGTCCCCGATTTTTTCACAGCCCCTGAAGCGCGCGGCGTCCCGTTTCGATGAGTCGGATTGTGAAAAAAAAAGCGACGAAGCGGTCCACCGCGGAACCGACCGGCGATCTTGCCGCGGCGGGGCCCCCGGGATTAGTGATCTTGACCGGGCTCAGCGGTTCGGGGAAGGCCTCGGTTCTCAAGATTCTCGAGGATATTGGTTACTATGCGGTTGATAATCTTCCAATCGACCTGATTCCCACCTTTGCGCAGCTGTGCGGTCAGTCCCAAGAGATCTCGCGGGCGGCGTTGGTTGTGGACATCCGAGAGGGCAAGGCGTTGCGGCGGTTTCCGAGGACGTTTCGGGATTTGCGCCGCGAGATGCGCGTTCAGCTCGTTTACCTCGAGAGCAGCGATGAGGTGCTACAGCGGCGCTTCAGCGAAAGCCGCCGTCCTCACCCGTTGGGAACCACCGGCAACGTCGCCGAAAACCTCCAAGCCGAGCGAAAGGCTCTGGCGCCGATCGAAAAATTGGCGGACCTGACGATCGACACGTCGGGGCTAACGGTTCACGATCTGCGGAGTCTCATTATTTCGCGGTTCAGCGGGTCGGCCAAACAGCCGGAGCTTCTTGTGACCGTGCGCAGCTTCGGGTTCAAACACGGGGTGCCGACCGACAGCGATTTGGTATTCGATGTACGCTTTCTACCGAATCCAAACTACGTACCGGGTTGCAAGGGCCTCACGGGCAAGCACCCCAAGGTCGCTCGCTATATTCGCTCCTTCCCGCAGACCGGGGAGTTCGTCGGCCGCATCTCGGAATTGCTGGTCTACCTGATGCCGCATTACAGCAAGGAAGGCAAGAGTTATCTCACGATCAGCTTCGGTTGCACGGGGGGCCGGCACCGCTCGGTCTTTATCGCCGATGCGATCGCGCGCAACCTGGCGGTCGCCGGTTGCCGAGCCAAGGTCGTGCACCGCGATTTCCGGAAGCCCGCCTAGGGTTGTTTTGGGCGGAACGGCTGATCCGCCCTCGGTCGGCCGATCGGCGCCGCGGACGGATCGGCAAGCTTGGGTTGCTATAATTTGGATGTCTTGGTCGGAGTTTCACCATGAAAACGCGGCTTTTATCCTTCGGATTGCTTCTGTTTCTCGCCACCTCGGCGGCTTGGTCCCAAGAGCCGTTTCAAAAGGCGCCGCCGGGGGTCGAAGAGGCACTGCGCGCGCGTGTATCCGAATACTACACCTATTTCCAGCAGAGCAAGTTTCGGCAAGCCGAAGCCCTTGTCACCGAGGAATCCAAGGACGCGTTCTACATAATGAACAAGGCCCGGCATATGGGTTTCTCGGTCCGCGGGGTGACGTTCTCCGACGACGTCAAGAGCGCGCGGGTGTTGGTCACGCTAATGATGATCATGCCGATGATGGGAAGCAAACCCCTTCCCTTCCCCGTCTCGACCCAATGGAAACTCGTCGACGGAGAATGGTACGCCTACATTCCTACATCCAGGCCGGGTGATGTCGTGCCGACACCGTTCGGCCCCAAAACGCTCGTGGAGCCGGACTTTACGACGCGCACGCCGGTCGAGACCGCGCCGCGGCCTGACCTGAAATCGGTGGGCAGGATGTACCACATCGACCGCAACGCGCTCGTGTTTCCTGCCAGCGCCGCCGAGCCGGTACAGGAGGCGATCTCGATCGAGAACCGATCTCGGGGTGAGCTGACCGTGCGTCCGATCTCGAGGGAAATCAAGGGGCTCAAAATCGAGTTGACGCCCGAGTCGATCCAGGCCGGAGAGGAAGGACTGCTGACCTTCACCTACGAACCCGCCATCAGGCAGTTGCGACGAAACCTTCGCCTGCAGTTCGTCGTCGAGCCCATCGCTCAGCGTTTCGCGATCAAGGTGAACTTTCGTGATCGCCAAGCGGCCTACCAGGACCAAGCCGGCGTGAAATACGGTGAACCCGTGACGGTAACCGGTGACGGTCGCCAGTCGATCGACATAACCGGCTTGACACCGGGCCAGACCTACCGGGTGTCAGCGCGCGCCAAAGGGCTCGAAGGCGAGGATGGTGAAGTGTGTCTAGCGGTCCACGGGGGAAACCGCCGTGCCGCCGCTACCGGCGGCCCCTACCAGCTCGGCACGGGGGAGGAGCGGACGCTGATCGCCGATTTTCGAGCGGGCGGCTCGGCCATGATGCGAGTTGACCTAGGCTATGCGAGCAGCGCGGGCCGGGCGAGCTGGAGCGCGGTGTCGGTAACCCCTTTGCTCCAAGTCAACCCGCCGGTCGTCAACCCGAGTTTTGAGAGTCCCTTCCTGTATCCGTGGAAAAGTTCTTCGAAGATCGAAGCCAAGATTGTCAACTCGCCGGCACGCAGCGGCAAAGGCAGTGTCGCGCTTAGCGGCGAAGCCGGCTACATCTATCAGGATGTTTCGGGGTTAAGCCCGGGGCGCCGCTACGAAGTCAGAGTTTGGGCACGCTCGGACGGACGCCCCGCCGTGGCGGCCCTGGGCCTGCACGACAAGCAAAACCAAAACAAGCAATCATCGGGTATGCTCCCGGTATCGGTTTCCGAATACGCCCCTCTGGCCGCGGCATTTACGGCGTCGGAGACCGGCGTGGTTCGCATTCACCTCACCTATCACGGGGGTGAGGGGCCGGTCTATTTCGACGATGTGACGGTAGGGCGAGCCGGCACGTCGAACGGCGGTTTCGAGGACAAGACGCTTGCGCCTTGGAATGCCGACAGCGAAGTCGAGACGGCTATCGAGAAGGACGTCGTCTTCGGCGGCGCCCAAAGTTTGGCGCAAAGCGGCGCACCGGGTGGTGTCTCGCAAACCCTTGAAGACCTTGACCCCGAAAAGGAGTATCAAGTCATCGCGTGGGTTCGCTCCGCCCCCGAAGCGGCGACCCAAGCCGCTCTCAAGCTTGCCGGCGGACGCATCCAGGATGGGCCGCGAACCGTCTCGACGAAACATTTCGAACCGTTCGCCGTTGACTTTAAGCCCAATGCCGACGGCACGATCGAACTCCGGCTCGAGCGGGTGGAAGGATCGGGCGCGCTCTATTGGGACGATGTGCTGGTGCGGGAACGCGGCGAGTAACCGCGTCCGCTTCTAGCGCTTCCAAGAATACCCGTATCCTTACGGACACTGGATGACGGTCTTGCTGTCAAAGCTGAATGAGCCTCCGACGCGAATGACCAAGTTGCGGACCCCGCAGCCTACGTCTTCGGGAAGGTTGATATTGACTTGGTACAGGCCCAAGAATCCCGGGGCATAGCCCTTGAACAAAACCTCGGCACCCTTGTCATCCACTCCGACGACAACGGTTGGGACTATCGTCGCCGGGGGAACCGGGCCGAAGACGCCTGTCAACACGGTAGGCGTCAGCTCACCGCCTCCGGTAAAGAATATTGACAAAGGCCGGTCTCTCGCCGCCGGGTTGTTCGTGGTTATCGGCTGGAAGTTGCGGGCGTCGATCACCGCCCCCACGGTACCGCCGGCCGGATCCGGAATTTCAAAAATCCCGGGCTGGGTAGAAAACACGGGAATACCACCGACGGTGGTCCGCGTGCCGTTGTTCTCGACCTCGATCGTCGTTGTGGTTCCGGTGGGGAGTTCAAAGGGAACTTGCAGATTGATCTGCTCGACGGGCGATCCCGTGATCGAGAGCAGCGGCGAGGGGATACCTCCGATCAACACGGTTGTGCCTTGATACGATGTTGCGCCGCCCGTCAACACTGTCTCGGAGATTCCCTCCGACAGGCCTTCCCCAAACAGAGACGCTAAGCTGCCGGGAACGATACCGGCCTGGAAGGTAGCGGCATTGACGATGCCTTGGGAGACAAAAGCGGGAGTTCGTCCGATCGAACCCAATACGAACGTCGTCGACAGCGTATTGCCGACGTTGGCGACGATCGAGATGGTTCGGCTGAACTGATCGACGGAACCGAGGCTCACCCCGGCCACGATCGGAAGCTCGACCCGCACCGAGGCTTGACCGTCGGGGCCGGTAACCTGGGAAACCGGGTTTCCGGAAGGTCCGCCGTCGAGAGGATGCAAGATGACGAAGCTGGGGCCGGAAAACTCGACCTCGACGTTCGACGCCGGCACGTCGTCGAGTTCACGCACCCGAGCGATCAACGGCTCGGAAATATCGCCCGCCGCCAGGATTTGATTTTGACCGGAAACCGTGGAAATCGAGACCGGCTCGGGCGGCGTGGCGGTCAAGTCGAAGACAGCCGTCAATCCGGCTATCGAGGAGCTGACCTTAATCGGGCCGGGGACATCTCCCATGACGACTCGCGCCGTCGCGCCGTCGGGATCAGTCGCCGTGATCAGAGTCGCCCCGCCCTCGATGACGGCCCAGGAGACCTCCGGGAAAGGCACGACGGCGCCGGACTCATTGATGACGCGCATTCGCAGAGGCATGGCCAGTTCCTTGCCCACGCGGCCACTTTGCCCGTTACCCTCGATCTGAAAACTTTCCGGCAGCCCTCCGGTGGCGGTGATATTGAACATTACCGATGGGAATTTGGGAGAGAGCGCTTCGGCCTGGATTCCCACGTTCCCGGCGTTGGGGCCGAGGGTAACCTGAATCGACTGGCTAAAGAATGGATGCGTGGTCAGAAAGGTGGGATTCAGATTCACCGGCGGTCCGAACAATTGGCTAATTCGGATTCCTACTTCACCGGTCGCGCCAAAGCTCGACTCCATGCGAAAGACCAGCGGTTCGGGCAACATCTCCCCGGTCTGCGCCGTCTGTCCGTCTCCGGCAATGGAGACCATTGTGATCAGGTTCGCGCCGAGTGCGACACTAAACCTGAATTTGGCAAACCCTAAACCGGTGAAATCGGGCAGGGTGACTGTCAAGGTTCCCGATTGCACAGTGCCGGCCCCTTGGGAGATATCGTTAGCACGGCATTGCACCGACGCAAAACCGTTGGCATCGGTCGGAACTTCGCTGGATTGGCAACGAGCCTGAAACGCGGAAAAATTGACAGCCGTTCCGGGAGGCAGCGGCGAACCGGTTTCATCGGTTATCAGAACCGAAAAAGGCAGCGGGAAAAGTTCGAGCGGCGCGGCGACCTGGAAATCGCCGCTGACCTTGATGATCCCCGTCGCCCGGATTAAATTCAGATGAATCAACGCCGGATCCAACCCCACGGTCCTCGCCGTGAGCACAATCGGATCGATGACGTCGACATCTTGCTCAACGGGCCGCGGCCCGTCGGCGGACGCCGCCAAGGCTGCTTCCTCGATCGATTCGCCCTCGCCCAATTCCGTCATCTCCGGATCGGGAAGAGACGCGGCCTCGGCTTCCTCCTCCACCGGAGGAGGAATGGGGGGAATCGTCACTACCGCCGACGCCACCCCGAAGCTGTTGGTGAGACCCGAACCCGCGGGCTCGATCAAGACTTCAACCGGGGAACTTTCGGCGGCGAACAAGACCGGAACGCCGGCAATCGGGCTGCCCTCTTCGTCGGTGACCTTGACCGAAACGGCAACCGGCACGACGATATCGGGGGGAATGTATTGATTGTCGCCTCCATTCACCGTAATCAGGGCCGGCGGCAATTGCGACGGGCCGAAAACCGCGGCATGGCGAGCCGGGGCGATGGGAACGTTCACGGAAGCGACGACCGTATCGGTCGCAAGATCGATTTTCGTGACGCTCGAATCCGTGAGCGAAGCGGTGAAAAGAAAGCGCTTGTTCGGCGACAAGGTGATATTTTTTGTGTTCGCGGCGAAGGGTAGGATCTCCACGGCGGCGGGCTTGGTCGTCAAGTCGATGCTGCCCAACTCGCCGGTGCGATTGAACAGCCCGATAGCCCGCTCATCGCTGAGGATCACGACTTCGACGAACCGTTCGGCGCCGACATCGCCCACGATTTTGACGGTCCGTAAATCTAGATCAAAAATTTCCGAGGTGTCGGGCGTCTGCCCGGAAGAGTTGCGGGCAAAGGCTTGGGTGCTGTTGGGGCAAGGGTCATACCTCACCGTTGACGATCGACCCCTTGGAATCGATCGAACTGATTTCTTCCAAGTCCGCGGTGCGGAAGTTGCGTAGCCCAGTCCGCGCCACCGCCAAAAGGCGAAAATCGTCCGGCGTCAAGGCGATCGAGGTGACGTTGGCAACGTTGAGAACCCGCTCGACGGTCAGTGTGCTCAAGTCGATGATGCTGATGACATCGCCAGCGTCGGCTAGTACGTAGGCCTTGGCCGAGGGGTTGTCGACAACGATGTCGGTCGGGCCCTGCCCCACCGCGATGCCGGCGCCGATCTCCTGATCGGTCTCAACATCCAACACACGCAACGACCCGGCCGCGATAAGAAGGTAGCGGCCGTCGGGCGTCATCTCGACGACACGCGGCTTCGCGCCCAGGCTGATCCTCTTCGTGATGGTCAGCGTTTCGACGTCCACGACAAGGATGGTATCCGTCGACTTCGAGCTTATGATGTAGTACTTCCCGCCGTCCGGCGAGGCGATTACTTGGCGGGCGGCCGTCGTCCCGGCCAGCGTCGTGACCGGACTTAAATCGTCACTGTCGAGAAGTGTTATCACGTCCGAGACAGTGGAAAACAAGAAAACGTGGCCACCGGCTTTCGCCCCGGCCGTGCCCATCAACAGGACGAGCAGGCACAGCGCTAGTGTACGAATCAAGAGCATTTGGATCAGTCCTCTCAGTGGCAGAGAGGTGGGCACCCGGTAGGAGGTCTCTTCGAATCATATCAGTTTTTCGGCTGATCGCAACGACGGATTGGTCGTGTCTGTCCGGATTGTCACAAGCGGTTTGGGCGCGTTTCGCGGTCAGATCGCGCCGTCGGAGCGAAATGACTCGCCCAGGTAGACTCGCCGGACCTCGGGGTCGGATTCCAGTTCCGCCGGCGGCCCGGCGCGAAACACTTCGCCATTATGGAGGATGTAAGCGCGATCGGTGACGCTCAGCGTTTCACGCACATTGTGGTCGGTGACGAGAATGCCGATCCCCGCCTGTTTGAGATTCGAGATGATGCGTTGCAGCTCGAGGACCTGTTTGGGGTCGATCCCGGAGAACGGCTCGTCGAGCAACAAAAAAGAAGGTGAGATGACCAGTGCCCGGGCGATCTCGACCCTGCGGCGTTCGCCTCCGGAAAGCTGATAACCCTTGCTCCGCCGCACTTTATCAAGCCCCATTTGATCAATCAAGTCATCGAGCTTTTCGAAGCGCTCTCGCTTGGGCATCTTGAGCGTCTGTAAAATTGCCAATAAATTATCTTCTACGGTGAGCTTGCGGAAAACCGAGGCCTCTTGCGGCAGATAACTGATGCCGAGCCGCGCCCGCTGGTACATCGGGGTGGCGGTGATGTCCTGGTCATTGAAGAAAACGCGGCCCGAGTCGGGGCTGATCAGGCCGACGATCATGCGAAACGAAGTGGTTTTGCCGGCTCCGTTGGGCCCCAGCAGGCCAACCACCTCACCGGGGTCGAGCGAAATCGATACGTCGTCGACGACCTTGCGGCCGCGATAGCTCTTGGAAAGATCTTCGGTTCGCAGGGCGCCCATGGAAGTTCGTTTACGGAGTCGGCCGACTGACGGGGCGGTAGCTGTGGACGCGCTGTTGCTTGTCTCCATGAACCAAGACCCTGTCCCGGCCCATATCGTAGGTTAACCGGGCGCCGCGTGTCTCGCGCCCGTCGGCGGCGCGCAATCGCGCGGGTGATCCGCTGAGTTCAACGCGGTCCTCCGCCGGACGGTACTCCGCCTCGCTGCCGAACCCTTGACGCCCGCGGCCGGTCTCGCCGGCGGCCTTGAAGATCCGCACCTTGCCCCGCGCGAAAGCGACCTGCAATTCCGCGCCGCCGGCCTCATCTTCGCCGGCCCCGAGCAAACCTTCAATTTCGTCGGACCAGACTGTCAGATCGTCCCGCGTCAGCTTCGCCTGTTTGCGATAGACGGCCTTGCCGGATACCTCGTCGTAATCCAATGAATCGGCGCTCACCCGTACCGGCGTCTCTGCGCCGATTTCCGACACACCCGCGCTGCGCTTGCCGCCTCGATGACGAATCACGCTGCGCACGTTTCCACGCGCAACCAAACTCTTGGCGTTACGGTCAATCGTGATGTCGCGGGCCTCGATGCGATTCGTCCCTTGCCAAAGCCGCGCCTTCCCTTGGTACCGCAACAGGCCTTGCTCTTGCTCGGAAACCAAGTGTTCCGACGTCGCCAGGACCGGCTCGGCGGAGGAGAACAAACTTCCGGATTTTCCGTCGGACTTTCCCGATGTTTCCGAGGCCCCTTCCTGGTGCATCGACGAAACATTGCCGTGCGCTTCCATGCGCCCCGTGCCTTCCTCGAGCACGATCGTATCCGCGTTGACGGACCCGGATCGATCCCAGATCCGCGCCCGGTTCGATAAGCGGGTCAGGCCGGCCCGAAGATCGATGTCCGCTTGCTCGGCATGGCCCGCCCGCATTCCCTGTTGAAAGCGAAAAGCCTCCCACTGCTTGATCCTGACGGCCTCCCCGGATTCGTTGAAGTCGGCTTCGAGATTGCCGCTCCAGCTCAACAGCGGTTCCCGCGCGGCTTCGGTTCCGTCGTCGTCAACCGCCGGCGGGGTGCTGACGACCTCGACGTCGCCCAGCGCGACGAGCTTCTTCATACGGTTGGCGGCGCCGTAGTGTATCCGGATGCGCCGTGCGTTCATTCGGCGGCGCCACTGATCCTCCGAATCGGGAATCAGCTCGAGAGTTCCCGGCGCGAGGGTCTCGACGCGGTCGACTTCTTCTCCGCCCGGCCGCATCGTGAGGTGGATCCACTCCGACAGCACACGGCGACGGGGGCGAGCCGGTCGAGAGTCCGCCGCGGGCCCGGAATCAACGACTCGGGCCTTTGGGTCATCACTCGGGCCGGGCGTCGTTTCAATGCCGGCGCGTTCGCGAACGTCGGCCTCCCGCAGTACACTTTCTTCCCGGTCCGGGAGATCGGTATAGACCAATTCCAGGCGCTCGCCCCAGACCGTCAACGAGGAACTCTCGCTGACGGAACGGAGGCGGGCCTTGGTTTGGCCGACGACTTTTTCGAGCAATTGACGCGGCCCGTACCAAAGCGTGGCTGCTCCCGCCTCGAAGCTGACCGTACGCCCGGCCGCCCGCTCCCTTCCCGACGATTGCGTCATCTCAATGCGGCGCAGCTCGCCTTGATCCAAGTAAACACTCGCCTGCTCGGCCCGCGCCTCGCGCGCGCCTTCCGTCAGTGATACGTCGCCGATGAGATCGATTCGCTGGGCGACCTCGTAATAGCGCAGTTCCCGCGAACGGATCTCAAGCGGCGAACGCCCCGCGGAGGGCGGGTCGCGGCGCACATAGACTTGCTGATCCATGCGAAAGAAGCGATTGACGGAATCGTAGAAAGCGCCGACCGAGCTGCCCGAACCGCCTTCGAATTCATAGACGGTGGGACGGTCGGTAACACAAACCCCGGCCTTGGCTTGAAAGGTAACACCGGAGCTGTGAATCTTCGTCGCCGATTCGACCTGATCCGGATTCGACTCGAGAGCTCGACCCAAAATCAGCGTTACATCGCCTTCGCTGTAGAGCTCTTCGGTGCGACTGTCAAAGCGCGCGGCGCCGCTAATCACCTGATCGTAGCGCGTCCCATTTTCATGGAAGATACGTAACTCGACTCCCTCGAGGTCGAAAAGGTGGGTCTCGGCGGATTGGCGGAACGAATCGGCGAAGATCTCGACTTTTTGCCGCTCCGCCGACGATTGCGACCACTGCCAACGACTCGCTCGCGAAACCAGCTCGGAGGGGATTACTTTTAGTTCCTGAATGCGCCCCTGTACCGCGCCGCGGCGCGAGTCCAGAAAATCCCACACCACCGCCGCGACAACCAAAACGACGGTCAGCAGCAGCAGAAAGCGGATATTTCGCATGAAGAAAAGGCCTGCGGCTGGGCAATGAAGCGGGTACCGGCGGCGCCTCGACGACCGAGTTGATCATACCAGAGGCGCCGGCCCGCGTTTCTCATCGCCTGACGCGCCGGGGAAGCCGACTTGAGCGCGCCGGGCAAGCGATCAGGCCGCCGCCGACGGCAAGTGGTACTGTAAAGAACTGTCGGCGGCCCGGCGCGACGGGCGCCGCCGTTTTTTGGGGTCGCATGCGGATGACGGACCGAGTCGCGAGACGCACCGCGCTTTGTGCCGTTGGCGCTTCGGTGCCGTTTTGCGGAACACTCGCGGCGCGAAAAAAGAAGCGGAAACCCGAACAGACGGCCATCATTACCGGAACTGTTTTCCGGGGCCTGGGCTTCTCCTTCCCCGGCGTGGAGGTCACGGTCGTTGATAAGGCCTCGCCGAAAAAGAAACGGCGGGGAACGACCAACCGACGCGGCGAATTCGCGGTGCCGGTCCCCTCCGGCGAGGCTGTGTATCTGGTGACCGCGAGAGCGAAAGGGTTCGCGGCACTCGAAAAAGAAGTCGAGATTTACGGCATCGAGCGCGTGTCGGTCAACTTCCGGCTGGCCGCCGAGAAGGGACCGCGCAAGTAACGTTGCCGCATCGCGGCGCGTCGAAGCCAATGTCGCGAATCGCGCGGGGCCGGGCGAGATTAAGCGACGAGGATTGACGAGACCTTAGGGGGAAGATGCGATGAATCGAAGACGGTGGCTCGCTTTGTTGCCTTCGGTGGCGTTGCTCATGGTCGCGGCTGATGCCGCGGCCGCGCAGTTGTTCGGCGGCAAGAAGAAGAAAAAGAAGGAGAAGACCCGAACCGTCAAGGGCCTGGTGACCGACGAGCGGGAGAATCCAATTCGCGGCGCCGTCGTGCAGGTCAAGAACACTCGGACTCTTGTGGTCAAATCCTTCTTTTCAACGACCGACGGCAGCTACTATTTCCACAATCTCGACCCCAATGTCGATTACGAAATCAAGGCGAAGTACAACGACGCCGCCAGCCGCACTCGAACGGTCAGCACGTTTGACAGCCGCCCGGAGTTGATCTACAACTTTCGCATCAAGCTCCCCGAATAAGCGGTCCGTTGCCGGGTGCGCCTTCCACTCCAAAGCCGGCCGATTGCCGAGGCGTTAGACTATCTCAAGCGATGTGGAAACCCGGGCTGCGCATGGGCCTCCGACAAGACCACGTACGAAGGCTGCTTTGGATTGCGGCAATCACTTGTTTGGTTCTGGTCGCGTCGTTCCATCCCGCGTCTCGGTGGCGGATTCGGGCGGTCGAGGCAAAACTTGGGGGGAGAACGCCCTTCCTTAGCTGGGTGGACCTGGCGGCGGGTTGGATGCCGGGTTCGGCGAGCAGCGACGATGTGCGGGGGCGGGTCCAGCCGATTCCGCCCAGCTGGATCGAGGCGCTCGATAGACCGCGGCGAGCACCGGAGAACAAAGGGTGGCGATTGTACCCGATCTTCGACGATTCAACGATGGTTTTGGAAAGATTCGAAAGCCACCTGTCGGTCCTCAATCCAGGCCGCCAGGCTCACGCGCTCCATCAACATCCGGAAGAAGAATTGGTCCTGGTGTTGTCCGGAAAAGCTATGATCACGCACTCGCGCACTGGCTCGGTGACGGCGTCGACGCGCTCGGTTGGGCCGCGGCAGCTTGTCTACCACCCGTCGGGGCGATTTCACACGATCACCGGCATCGGACCCGAACCGGTCGTTTACCTGGTGTTCAAGTGGCGCGATACGCAATCGGAGACTCGTGAGGCAGCGTGGGGCACGAAGATCTTTGACCTAGTCCCCGCGCTCGAGACGACCGAGGCAAACCCTAAATCGATGATCACGCGCCGGGTCTTCTCGTTTCCGACGGAGCAACTCGGCGGGCTGCGGTGCCACGTCACGGTGTTGCAGCCCGGCGGCGGGTACCCTCCGCATCGAGATAAGCACGAGGTGGCGATTCTCGTTATCGAGGGAACTCTCGTAACCATGGGCGAGCGCGTCGGCCCGAATTCAGTCATTTTCTACGGCGCCCATCAGTCACACGGCATGAAGAACGTCGGGTCGGACCGGGCGAAGTACATTGTCTTCGAGTTTCATGGGGCCGGCGAGTCGTGATCGCCGCGCGTCCGTTTCGCTGGGGTTGCCTCTTACTGGTCGCGCTTTGCGTTGTCACACGAGCTTTCGAAGCGCTTTTCTACGTATGGAATGACGTGCGATTCTCGCGGGCCTACGCGCTGGCCCACGGTATGGACCTGTACGGCTCATCGGATTCCGGAGTCATCTCCGGCATCATATACGGCCCTGTTGGTTTTCTTCTCTACGCACCGGCGGCTTTGTGGTCAACGCCCACGCCGGCCTTGTTCACGGCAGCTCTGATCAGCTCGGCGGCCACGCTCGGCCCGGCGGCGCTGGTTATTCGTCATGGGGCCGCGGTGGCCGGTAAACCCTCTTGGGCCTTGCCGCTTTTCACGTTGACTGCTTTGCATTTTCACGCCGCGGCGGCGATGGCCGGAGTTTGGATGATTCACACCGACGCCGCCGCCCTGGGATTGAGTTGTTTAGCGCTGTATGCGATGTTGCGTCATCCATTGGGAAAGCCTTTTTCGGCCTACTTGGTCGCCGCGGCCGCGGCGGCTTCTTTGGCGGTGTGGGCGAAGCAAACCGTCGCGCCAATCCTACTGATCCCCGCGCTCTACCTTCTGCTGCGCGGAACCCGTCGAGGCGCTGCGTGTGTACTCGGCTTAGGGATCGCGTTTTCGTCGATCCTAGGGACTGTTTTTTCGGCGCTTTACGGGGCTGAGGATCTGTGGCGAGCCATGATCACGATTCCTTCCCAACACGCGCGCTACCCGGGCATCTTGCTTCACGACGGCGCGCGGGTCACCGAAATGGTCGAAATGCTCTGCTTGCCGCTGGTTGGTTTGGCGTGCCTGATGGTCCTCGAAGGTCGTGACCCATCGACCAGTGACCCCTCTGGGTCCTCTTGGCCGGAACGTGCTTTGAAGTGGGGCGAGGCGATGCGGAACGGTCACGGTTGGCCTCTGTTTGCCGGCGCGGCGTTGTTGATGTTGCCCATGGCCTGCTTGGGGCGCATCAAAGCCGGTGGCAGCGCCAACAATTATGGGTTGGTGGATTACTTCCTTTCGTTGGGACTGGTCATGCTGTTTCTCACGGTGGCCGCGAGACCTTCGTTGGCCGGGAAGCGACCCCGGCGCGCGCTGGAAGGCGCCATGGCCGTCTTGCTGGTCTGGTTGGCGATTCCCGGCCGGCGTGGGAGCCGCGGGGCGGCTGTACGGTGCGTCCGTCCGCCTACCGGCTCCTTCCGAGACTGCGTATCAAGCGGCGCTCGCCGACCCGGGAACGATCTACTTCCCCTGGCGTCCCTTGGCTACCTTAATGGCCGAGGGGCGCTCCTACCATACGGTGTGGGGCGTGATGGAGCGCGAAGCGGCGGGACTGCCCGTCGGGGAGCCGCATTTTCGGGCACACCTGCCGTCCGCCATGCGGCGCGTTGCCGTATTAGGAAGCAATCATTGGCCGAGCGACCCGGACGGGCGAGATGTCTCCCCGCTCAGGCGTCTTCCGGGGTTCGGGTGCAAGGTCCACGACCCCGATCTTCCCGGATGGGACGTTTTCATCCCTGGTTCGGCGAATTGCCGGGGAGTCGACTCAACCTCCACGCCGAAATGACGCCCAGGTAGCGGTGATTGGGGCCGTTTCTCTTTGCGGCGGGAGTTGGCACTTCGTAGGCCCCGGCTGCCGCCTTGTTTAGGACGTTCTTGAAGACGACTCGATTTCCACGGTCATCTCGCTCTAGTTTCCCGGCACCGCGCCGATAAGAAATTCGAGTGAGTTCTTACACACCATTTCCCACGGCCGCCGCCATCGCGCCCCAAAGGGCCGTCTCGGTCGATCCGCGGCGGGTGCGCGAAGCCGTGCAAAAGCTCAAGGGGCTGCCGGCGTCGTATCCGATTTTGCAGGAAGCCCTCCGCATGACCGAGGACCCGCTCTGCTCGTTTCAAGAGCTGGATCGGGTGCTTTCGGTCGAGCCGTCGCTCTGCGCGCAATTGCTGCGGCTTGCCAACTCGGCCTTTTACGCCGTGCGGTCGGAGGTGACGACGATCTCCCGCGCGGTTACCGTCGTCGGGCAGGTCAAGTTGCGGATGCTGCTGCTTCAGATGTTCGTCGCCGGCCTATTTCACCGCCTGGGGGGAACCGATCCGCTGGCGGACGAAATATGGGAAGACTCACTGGCGGCGGCGGCGGGCTGCAAAGCGGTCGGCGAATTCCTCCCCTTCGTCGAAGCGGACGAAGTCCTGGTGGGGGGCTTGCTGCACAACGTCGGAGACTTCGTTCTACTTTCCCAGTTCCGAGAGCCATATGAGCGGACCCTCCAGGCGGCCGCCGGAGGCGATCGGCGGGCCGCCCAGACCGAAGTTTTCGGGGTCGACGCACGGCGCGTGGGGCGTTGGCTGCTCGAGGCCTGGCGTTTGCCGGCCATGCTGGCCGAAACGGCCGAATATTGGGAGCGGCCGGGCGAGAGCCTAAGAAACGGCGGCGCGGGCGACGCAACCGGGCGGGAGTTTTTGGCGATCGCTCATGTGGGTATTTCAATGGGCCTGGGGTGGCGGCGCGGCCTCAGCTTCGAAAAAGTGATGGAGTCAATCGACGGACAGGCGCTCAATCAAGCCTCCATCGACGCGGTTACGCTCGATAGTATCTATGGCGAACTAGCCGAGCCCACCGCCAAAGTCCACCAACTGCGGGACATGCTCGACTGTGCCGCGTAACACGGCGTAGCGACTTGCGGCGCGGCGGAGTCGGAACCGCCGCGCCGCGGGAGAGGCCGTGAAGCTGGTTTGGGGGAGGAGGCTTGCTTCACGACCCCGCTGGGGGGAAAAGCTGCTAGGCGCGCGCCCGATAGGCTTGCTGTTCGTGGATTTCCCCTAGCCGGCCGCGCTGTCGTGCGCGGCGCCGAACCGCGCGCAGAAACACCGAGGGCGTCCACAAAGACAGGCCTATGGCGCCGAGAAAGATCCAGATCGGCTTATCGAGCAAATACTCGCTGACGGTGAGGGGCGCCAAGGTCGCCCAAGCCAAGCAAGAAGCCATGAACAAGTAGACGTTGCAGACTTGGCGCGGATGGAGACCGACATCAAGGCACGCCCGGAAACTGCCGCGGGCGGGGCGGGGGGCATCGAGAACTCGGTAGCTGCGGAGGGGAAGCAGCGGGATCATCATAAGCGAAAGCCAGCGCGTGGTCACGTACGAACCGTCGGGAAGAAAGTCGGTCTTCCCCACCACCACAGTCACCAGGCCGTTCAGTGAGCGCGGTCCTCGGGATGAACTCGAGCGTTTTGATTGAGAAGTCATTACTTTACACCATGTCTTGTACCAGGAACGAAAATCTCGAACCTCCGGGGGGAGGTTACGAGTATAGTACCGGTACTGTAACGTTCCTCGCAATCTCTATCTTGGGGCTAAAAAGGAAACTTTCGTACTATCAATGGTCGTATGACTCTTTATATGTCCACGACTGGGGCCGTGGGGCTCCAGGGAAGGAATTAGCTATGCGGGGAGGGACTTTTGGCTATTCCCCATACAGATCCGTATAGGGAAATATCCGATTGCGAAGGATGTCGGCTTGGCTGAATCTTACTCGGCCGCGGACTCAGGTTACGGTGACGTCGACGGCGGGCGCTTCTAGAATGTCGGGCATCGCGGCGGGAATGGCTGGTTCGTGGCCCGGGGCTTGAATGGGTTGGGTCCGGCGAAAATGTTCGTAGTCGCGCCGGGCTTGGGCCACCAGAGCGCGTTCGGCGAAGATCACACCCCAAAGCACGAAGACGAGCAGTGCGATGACGGTGAGCCCTTGGTTACTGATGCCGATCGTTCTCATAACCCTGGTTGGCGTTGATTGAGCAATTGCCGTGCCAAACCGCTTCACAAGGTAAATTCGTTGTTTTCAAGCGAAAAGTTTCGGGGCGGTGTGTAAAGTTTACCCGCTCGTTGGGTCCAGTCGGGGCGACTAGGAAATTTTTTCCGCTTCGACAATGAGTCGGCCGCGGGCTATACGTCGGAGTGTCCGCACGCCGGCGAGCCGGGGGCGTGCCGAACCCGTCTCCGTGATAACCTGAGTTCTTCCCTCCCTGGTTCGAGCCGAGTCGCCTACCCTCGGGCGACCTCTTTCTCACGGAAAATCGCTATGTCCGCAATTCGTCACCTCGAAGCTCTTGAAATTCTTGACTCCCGCGGGAACCCCACCGTCCAAGTGGCGGCGACGCTCGCGAGCGGCGCCCGGGGCGTGGCGCGAGTTCCCTCCGGCGCCTCGACCGGCATCAACGAGGCCGTCGAGCTACGCGACGGCGACAAGAGCCGCTTTCTCGGTAAGGGCGTTCTCAAGGCCGTAAGCAACGTCAACGGCGAGATCCTCGAAGCCTTGCGAGGTTTCGACGGTTCCGACCAAGCCGGGCTTGACCGAAAGCTCGTCGAACTCGACGGTACCGACAATAAGGGTCGCCTCGGCGCCAATGCCGTCCTTGGAGTTTCCATGGCCGCGGCCCACGCTTCGGCGGCTGAGAAGGGCATACCCCTCTATCGCTCACTCCGCGAGCAGGACGCCTGCACGCTGCCGGTTCCAATGCTGAACATTCTCAACGGCGGCCAACATGCCGACAATAACGTCGACATCCAAGAGTTCATGGTTTTACCGTTGGGGCTGCCGACGTTTCGCGACGCCCTGCGCGCGGCCGTCGAGACGTTTCACACCCTGAAGGGGCTTCTCAAAAAGAAAGGCTATGAAACGGCGACCGGCGACGAAGGCGGTTTCGCGCCCAGCCTCAAATCGAACGAAGAGCCCATGGAACTGCTCGTCGAGGCGATCGAGGCCGCCGGCTATCGCCCCGGCGACGAGATCGCCATTGCGATGGACGCCGCGGCCAGCGAGTTTTTCGAGGACGGCGAATACGTCTTCAGCCAGTCCGACGGCAGTCGCAAATCGGCGGCGGAGATGGGCGCCATGTGGCGCGAATGGGCCGAGCGCTATCCGTTGCTCTCTCTCGAGGACGGATTTTCAGAGATCGATCATGCCGGCTGGAAGGCCGAGGGCGGCGCGTTAGGCGAGAAACTGCAACTGGTCGGCGACGACCTGTTCGTCACCAACCCGACGATTTTCCAACAGGGCATCGCCGATGGCTTGGCCAACTCCATTCTCATCAAGCTGAACCAAATCGGCACCGTGACCGAAACTCTCGACTGCATCGAGATGGCGCGGAGCAACAACTACACCTTCATCATTTCGCACCGCTCGGGCGAAACCGAGGACACCACGATCGCCGATCTCGCCGCGGCCTGCGGCGGCGGACAGATTAAGACCGGCTCCACTTGCCGCAGCGACCGGGTCGCTAAATACAATCGCCTGCTCGAGATCGAGGCCGAGCTGGGATCGAGCGCCCACTACGCCGGCCGTGAGGCTTTCTCGAACTGGCTGGGGTAATCGCCGAAGCACCTCGTCCCGTGCCGAGTTTCTTCGGTCGAGACTCCCTACCCAGGTAGCGATCGGCGTCCAATCCGGTTCCCCTCCTTCAGGGCATTCGCCCCGAGAGCGCGAACCACCCCTTCGATTGCTGAACGGTCGAATAAGCTCGTGCGAATCCGGTTATTCGCGGGAGCCGGCCGGTCGATAAGACTCTTGGGGAGGCTGAGTTGACATCGAGTACCACGAAACCGGCATTTCACTTACTTGTTCAACGTCTTGGAAAGGATTTTTGAATGGCTACTCTCTGTCGTGAGAGTCCGAACCGCGCGAAACACGGTGCGGCCTTGACGGTCGTGCGGTGAGCGATGCGGCGCCGACGTCGGATCAGTCGGCGTCCTCGGGCAGCGGTTTGTATTGCCCGAGCATGTCGAGAATCGGACGCGCCCGAGCGGGCGCATCGACTTCCCCGCGCAACAAGGATTTGATTGTGGGCTCGAAACCGTATAGCTTGCGGTTGCCTTTGTGGAACGGGCGCATCGTCGCGCCGTCGAACGAAATCCCGGCGAAGACGCCGCGTGATCGCGAGTAACCCAGGATATCGGCGCCGAACAAGACATCGGTTGACGCCGAGGCTGAGCGACCGATTGGTCCGCCGGCCGCCGAGGCGTCGACACCGATCGTCAATTTCGTCCGTAACAGTTTGTCGACGCTTTCCGGTGTCATAAACAAAATCACGAGATCGCTTGAGATGCCCCCAATCTGAAGGCCGATATTGCCGCCCTCGATGCGGAAACTGGCCGGGGCGCTCCAGCCGCCATGGGGCAAGCGGCAAGTGATGAAGCCCTTGCCGTATTTGCCCCCGATCAGCAAAGCGGCTTTCCACACAGAAGGGAACACGCCAAGACAATCGGTCTTGGCGATGACTTCCGAGGAGATGTGTTTGTCGCGCACGCCCAGGGCCTCCCGCAGCACGACTTCCGCCGTGGCCAGACGTTTTTCGGTGTTGTTCCCCGGAGGATTCTCCGGATCGCCTTCGGGCGGGGCCGCGGCGACACAGGCGACCCCGAGAAAACCGATGATTCCCAAGCGCGCCGACAGCCCGCCCAAACGAAACCCGCCAACCCCGTTCCGCCTGGTTGCTCGAATCATGGAAACCGTCCTTCCGCCGTCGTCCGTCGTCCTCGTCCGTCGTCCGTCGTAACGACCCGCGCTATTTATGTTCCGACGACGAGTACTTGTTCAGCATGTTGGTGAGTCGTCCGGTCGAGGCCGGTGGAGGAATTTCGCCCATCAGAATCTGCTTTGGCGAAACCTCGCGCCCGTAGATTTTCGTGTCCGCGTCACGATCGGGACGCAGCGTCGCGCCTTCCACCGAGACGCCGGCAAAAACGCCTTGCGCCCGGGAATACGAAAGAATCTCGGCATGCATCTGCGCATCGGTTTGCGCCTGCACCGTGCGCCCCACGGGACCGCCCGCGACCGAGGCATCGGCGCCAAGAGTGAACTTGCTGCTGAGCAGCTTTTCCTTGCCGCGCTCGTTCATGACGAGCAGGACTACGTCGGTCGAGCTGCCGCCGATTTGGAAACCGATGCTGCCGCCCTCGATCTTGACTGTCGACGGGCCGGTCCAGCCCTTGCCGCCTTTACCACGGCAGCTGATGACACCCTTGCCGTATTTGGCGCCCAGACCGAAACCGGCTTTCTTCATGCCCGGGATAATCGCGACACAGTGCGCCTTCGACAGAAGCTCCTGGGGAATGGCTCTATCCTTCGATTCCATCACCTCGCCGAGCACTCGCGCGGCGCGATCCGCGCGTTCGACGGCCTTGTTGGCCCCCTGAAGCACGGCCGGTCCGGCCACAAGGGCGAAACCCGCTCCGCACAAGATCAATTTTCCTAGGGTCATGGTTTCCTCCGTGATTCGCAATCCGACCCTCATCCACTATTATGGCCGACGGACGGATTGACGGGATGCCGAAGGCAGCGTATCATTGAAACATTTTATCCTACTAATGTTTTAGCACATCCTCGACGACGTTCTCGGGTACGCGTAAACCCCGGCCGCCACATTCTTCGATCTTCACTTGCGGGATTGCCGACCCTGACCGATTGAGCGGGCGCGAGGGTGGGGCCCTACCGCAACACCCGCACGCGATGGTTCTCGCTGTCGCCGATATAGACCGCGCCGTCGGCGGCCGCAAAGACCCCGTGCGGTCGCGCCAACCCGCACCCCAACGGATCGCCGGCCGGACCGTCATGGCGAGTGCCGTCACCGACCGCGGTTGCAATCACGCCGCTCGTCAGATCGATCCTGCGCACCGTATGGCTCTCGGTATCGGCAATATACACACCTCCCTCGGGGCCAACCGATATCCCCTTCGGACCGGAAAGCAGAGCCTGTTTTGCGGGGCCGCCGTCTCCGGCGTAGCCCGGCTCGCCGGTTCCGGCGATGTGGTGCAGAGTCTTCTTATCCATGGCGATGCGATAGACGGCGTTACCTTCGCGCAACGCCAGAAACATATCGCCGTCGCGGTCGAAAGTGATCGCGCGCGGCCCGTTGAGAGGGGTGCCTTCGAGCGGCGCGCCGTCGGGCGTGGGAGCTTGTTCACCGGTACCGGCGAAAGTCGAAATGACGCCGGTCGCCAGGTCCACGCGGCGCACGCGATGGTTCTTGATGTCGGCGATATAGAGCGACCCCCGACCGTCCAGCTCGATGCTGTGAGGGTCGTGCAATTGCGCCTCGACCGCCGGGCCGCCGTCGCCCGAGTAGCCCGCCTCGCCCGTCCCCGCCACGGTCGAGATCGTGCCGCTCGCCGCGTCGACCTTGCGAACGATGTGGTTGGGCATCTCCACGAAATACATATCGCCATTCGCCGCGAAACGGATTTCATAAGGCTGATTGAGATCAGCTTCAAGCGCCGGACCGCCGTCGCCCGAATACCCTTCAAGGCCCGTGCCGGCAACGGTCGAGATCACGTTCGTCTTCATATCCAGGCGGCGAACCCGATGCGTGTCAACCTCGCAGATGTAGAGCGCGCCGTCGGGCCCGATTACCAAGCCGTACGGATTGCCCACTTGCGCTTCGGCCCCCGGCCCGCCGTCGCCCGCCGAGCCGCTGACGCCCGTTCCCGCCACAGTGTCGACGGTCTTCGCGGCGGGCGTCGAGTTTTGTGTCTCCGAGGGGTCACCACCCGGCGCGCAGGCGACGAGGGTGAGCAGCAGGGTCGTGACGAGCAATCGGATCATGGTAACCGCTTTCCGTGTATTCGACGCGCCCGCCCACCCGGTCATAACAGGGGCAAACGCGCGCGAAGCGCTCTAACGGTATACCACGAAACCACCTACACGTTACTTCCCTGCCACCGCCGCCATCTGTGCGCGGGCCAATCCGATTCTCGCCTTGACCGACTTGTGAATCCGCTTCACCTGCTTGCGCGTGAAGTGCAGCCGACCGGCCCCCGCCAACTGCAACGTCCGTCCGGCGACTTCCGCGCTCATCAGGCCGCTGTGCGAGTGTCCCCGGCCCAGCAACAGGTGGCCCAGCTCGTGCGCCATCATGTGTCCCAATATGACGCCCAGATCCGCGAAGGGCTCTTTTTCGACGAGTTCCGCCACCTTGTTCACGAAGACGTAAGCCGTGTCGCCGTGGGTCTTGCCCGCGGGTTGCGTCAAGGCAAAGCCCATCGCGGTCTTGGGCAGACCGAGAAATTTCTTCATTTGGGGATAGGCCGTCTCGGCGGGAAGAATCAAGTTCAGGGGCAGCACCGCTCGCCCGGCCGCGTCATGGGCCGACGGAGCTTCCGCGCCGGTTGAGCGCGAAAAGCGACGCCACTCCACATCGATTCCGGCTTTGGCGAAAATCGCCGCCGCTTTCCGTTGCGCTTGTTGCAATGTCGCGGCAGCGACATTGGCGTGGTTGAAAACCACGATGGAAAGTAAGTTGGAAACTTCAGCGGAGCCGGGATATTTCGGTGAGGCGGCCGAGGCGAGAGTAGCGCGCTCGGCGTTCCTCTCTTGTGTGGTTTGGCCGGCGGGCGCCGAAATGTCCGAAAAAAGGACAAAACCGAGGATTGCGAACGGTGTAATCGACTGACTCATTGCTCTCACCTCCGGGTGGTTGGTGAGAGCAGAATGAGCCGGATCGGGCTGTACCTCAATCGACTCGAAGCTAACCTGGCGTTAACTGTTGATAAACAGATAAACGCTTGAAACTACAACTCTTATGGGAACCCAAAAGCCTCAAGATCAGTGCCGTTTGGGTGCTCGGAACTCGCGCGAGGGCGGTGAGCGCAGGTGGGGCCGGTCTCCCGGCCTGCCCGGCCCGGCCCTCCACCTCCCCACCGGGGCGCGGACCTGCAAGCGTCCCCACCGGCCGGCTGTCGGCAGTGCTTCTTTCTCACGGAGTTTCCCCGAGTCGGGCATTACCTAGCGCCCGCGGAATCGCACGCACCTAGGGAGCCGCGAAGCGGCGGCGGGAATATGACCTTAGGGTGGAGCCGAAGGCGGAACCCTAGGTAACCGCAAAACGAGTTGAGCCCTAAAGGGGCGGCTGGAGCAAACCCCCTTTCCGAACAGCGCCGTGAAAATTCGTCTCGCCTCTCGTCGTGAACCCCCGCTCCTGCTACAATCCTCGGTCAAGCGGACATCATGCTGCTGATCGGCCCGCCGGGCAGCGGGAAAACTCATTTCGTTCTCGAACAAATCGAAGCCGCGGTCCGCGAAGGGCGCGGCGACGAGGCGAGGCTCGTCGTGCCGACCGTCAGCATGGCGCGTCATACTCTGCACACCCTCGCGCGCCGCGGCACGGCTGTCGCGGCCGACATGGTCACGACCCTGGCCGATTTCACGGCCCGGCTGACGCCCGAAGCTCGCGAGCCCTCCCCCGCGCTTAGCGCTTGGCTGATCGAGCAAGCGATCAAAGATTCGGGTCGCGCCGAATTCCAGACCCTCGGCGACATGGCCGGGCCGGCGGCCGCCGCCGGGCGCACGATGCGGGAGTTCTGGGCCGCCGGCTGCGATGCGGCTCACGTCGCGCCACTTTGCTCCTCCCCCGCGCAACAAGCTTTCGCCGACGTATTCCGCCGCTATGAACAACGCCTCGACGAGCTGGGTCTTGTTTCCCCGTGGGGACGTTTTCAGCGCGCGGCCGCCTTCATTCGAGCCGGGGCGTTAGACCCGCTTCGCGAGGTCTATTTCGACGGCTTCTTTCACCTCACGGCCGGCGAGCGCGAGCTAATCCAAGCCGTAGCCGATACGATCGAAAAACCCATCATCACGCTGATCGAAGATCCCCGCCCCGCTCTCGAAGGTCTCCCAACCCGGCGGTTGGAAAAAGTCCACCGCCCCTCGGTCACCCCGACTGTTTCAGAGGCCGCGACGCCGACTCATGAGATCGAGGAAATAGCCCGGGCAATTCTCAGCGATTCGGCATCGCGCGGGTCGAACGGCAAAGCCGCAGGCCGCCGGACATCGTTCGCCGACTACGGCGTCGTCCTACGCTCGCCGGAAGCCTACGCACCGATCATCCGCCGCGTTTTCGAACGCTTTGGCATCCCGTTCCGCCTGCGCCGAGCCGAGCCGCTCTCGGCGCACGCGGACGTCCGTTTCCTGCCCGCTCTGCTCGAAGCCGCCGAGCAAGGCTTCCCGGCCGAAAAGACGCTCCTCGCACTGCGTCATCCCGCCTGCGCCGCCGGTGACCCTGATGATCTTGACGCCTTCGATTTCGCCGTACGCCGCAACTTGCCGGGTCGCGGTCTGGACTTTCTCGAACAGCACGCCAAGCCCTACCCGTCGGTCACCAAGCGCCTCGTTGCACTTCGCGAAACCGCCGCATGGCCTCGCGAATCCCTGCCGCCGCCCGAGTGGGCCGAACGCGTTAGCGAATTCCATCGCGATTGGTCGCGGCCGCCCGAGATCGGTGACGGGGCTGCCTCCCAACCCGCCGCCTACGACCGCGTCCTCGCTTGGCGCGCGGCCGCGCGGGCCGTTACGGCCTTCCGAGCCGCCGCCGAGGAAGCCGCCGCTTTGCTGGCGGTTTCGGGAGAGACTAAAGCGTCGTTCAGCGCCTACCTGCGGGCGCTCGACTTTGTTCTACGACGCACATCGGTAAGCGCCCCTGACAACCGCCGCGACGTCGTCCAAGTACTCTCGATTTTCGAAGCGCGGCAATGGGAGCTGCCCGTCGTTTTCGTCCCCGGCCTGGTCGAGGGGCAATTCCCTCGCCGCCCCGAACGCGATCTCTTCTTCACTGAAGCCGACCGCGAAAGGTTGCGGCGCGGCGGCATTCCTCTGCGCTCGGCCGACGACCGCGAGGCCGAGGAACGCTTGCTCTTCCGCGTAGCCTCGACCCGAGCCCGCGAAAAGTTGTTCCTCGGCCACGCCCGGCTCGATGAGCAGAGCCGTCCGCTATTGCGGTCGTTTTTGCTCGAAACCGCGAAGGAAAAGGACCGCGCCCTCGCCCCGGTACGCCTGCGCGAGCAAGCGTCGAAGTACGCCGTCCCCAGCTCGACGCACATTCGCTTTCCCGAGCTCAGACAGTGGATCGTCGCCAAGCACGAAAGCTTTTCTCCAACGTCGCTCGAGAGATTCTTGCAATGTCCGTTTCAGTATTTCGCCGACCGCACGCTGCGGCTCAAGGAAGCTCCGCCCGCGCCCGAGGATCGGCTCGATGCCCTGGTCGAAGGCAATATCGTGCATCGCGCCATGGCGATATGGAGTGAAGATCGCACTAGACCCATCCTTGAGATTCTGCGTGAAGTCTTCGCACTGGAATTGAATCACAACCGCATCCCCAAAACGTTCCGCACCTTGGCCGCGCTCTACCGCATCGAAGACGACCTCGAGCGATTCTGCGCCGAGCGAACGGCCGGGGGCATTCCGGGCGCGACCCGCCAAGGTTACGAAGTCGACTTCGACTACTTGGCGGAAAGGGACGAAGGAGACAACCTGCTGATTCGGGGTCGCGTCGACCGTTACGAAATCCTGGGTGAAGAATATGCCTTCGTGGTCGACTACAAATATTCCGGGGAGCAGCAAATCCGGGGCCTCGTGCGGGGCCACGATCAGGGGCACAGGGTGCAGGGTTCGCTCTATTTGCTCGGGCTGGAGAAACAGTTAGGGTTGCGGCCGGCGGGCATGCAGTTCTGGGGTTTGCGAGGCAAAACGACCCGACGCGGCTGGGTCGTCGAAGGCCGCGTCCCGGAGGAATTCATTCAGCCAACCGACAGCAAAGTGACGGAGAAAAATTTGCGCGGCATTCTCAACCAGGGGCTCGAACGGGCTCTCGATGCCATGGATGAAATTCGCGCCGGGCGCGTCGAAGTCGCCCCGCGAGATCGGGAAGAATGCAACTCACGCTGCAATTTTCGGGATCTGTGTCGAATTCAACTCTGACCGAAACGGCCGGGCAACGCGAAGCTGTCTCGAGTTGGGGCCGCGGCGCGGTCTGCGTAACCGCCGGACCCGGGTCGGGCAAGACCTACGTGCTCGTCGAGCGTTTCCGCCGGCTGGTAACGGACCGAGGCGTCGACCCGCGGCGCGTCTTGGCGGTAACCTACACCGAGAAGGCCGCGCAAAACTTGGTCGAGCGCTTGGCCGACGGGGAAGACGACCCGGTTCGTCGACAGGCTTTTCTACGCGCACCCGTCTCCACGTTGCACGCCTTTTGCGCCGGGCTGCTGCGCGAACACGCCTTCGACGCCGAACTCGACCCCGAGTTTTCCGTCATGGAAAGCTGGGAGGAGACCATCGAGCGGCAACGGGTAATTCGCGAGGTGCTCGAGCAAACCCGCGCCGACAATCCCGAAGCGGCCGAGCGCTTTCTAAGAACTTTCGCGGGCGGCGATATCGCGCCGTACCTGGAGGAAATGCACCGTGCCTGTTGCGCCTCCGATACCGAGGCGTTTGCGAAAACGATCGATCCGGAAAAGGCGCTGAGCGATCTGCTCAAGGCCTTGGAGGACGCCGCGCGTGAAATCCCCGCTCCTGACCTGATCACCGAGGCGCGCCGTCTACGCGACTCGGCCGGCGGCGATCCTCTCGATTCCTTTTCGCGGCTCGACGCCTTGGCCGAACCCTTGAAAACATCCGGTCGTCCCAGGGGGGCCGATAAGGTTCTGAAGCCCATGCGGCACAATCTGGCGCCCCGCTACCGCGAGGCCCTAGCCGCTGTCGTCCATCAAAGCTCGCGCGAATGGCTTGCCGAGACGGTGCGCCTAATCGAGAAGAACTTTCAGCAATGGAAACGTTCGGTTTCGAAATGCGACTACTCCGATCTCGAGCGCCGCGCGGTTGGGCTGCTCGAGAAACACCCCCGCCTCGCCTCACGCTTCGATCACGTTTTGGTGGATGAATACCAGGACACCAATCCCGTTCAGGCCCGTTTAATGGAGCTGCTGCAATCGGGGCGCGAGCACGGCGCTCGGACGCTTTTCGCCGTCGGCGACATGAATCAATCGATCTACGGATTTCGCTATGCCGACCCGCGGGTCTTTCGACGCTTTCGCGGCGACATTCGAGCGCATGGCGGGCACCTTGTTGAACTGCGGGAAAATTTCCGCAGCCGCCCCGAGATCCTGCGCGCGGCCGAAACCATCCTCGCCGAGGCCGAGGGCATCGATGCCCGGTCGTTGCAAGCCGCGCGCAAGTTTCCGCCGAAGACATCGCCAAGCGTGGAAGTCCTTGTCGCGCGCGCCGACGATTCCGGCGAAGCCAAGTTGCGCGAGGCTCGTCACATAGCCGCCCGAATTCTCGAACTCCGGCGCGAGTTGCGTTTTGGGGACAGCTCGCGGCAAGCGCGGTGGAGCGATTTCGCGATCTTGTGCCGGCGACGAGCCGACCTCGATCCGATCGCCGGCGAGCTGCGGCGGGCGGATATTCCCTACGAAGTCGCCTCGGGAAAGGGCTTCTTCGACGCCCCCGAAATCCGTGATCTGGTCCACCTATTGCGCGTCATGGTGAACCCGCGGGATGAGATCAGCCTGGCCTCGGTGCTGCGCTCTGCTTGGGTCGGCATCAGCGACGAAACTCTGCTGGCGCTCAAGACCGAAGGCGTGAACTTGGCCCAAGCGTTGGCCGCCGTTGAAGCGCCCTCCCGCTCGTCGCTGCTTTCCCTCATCGAGCCGGCCGACGTCGATCGTCTGGCGCGGTTTCGGCGCCGTCTCGACGGCCTCCGACGCGCCCGCGACGAAACCCCGATCGACCTGCTGCTCAGCCGCGCGATGTCGGAAACCGGCTACGAAACCTATCTGCTCTCGCGGGCCGACGGGCGGCATCAAGTCGCCAACGCGCGCAAGTTTCTCGAGCTGGCGCGTCGACAGGCGGAGAGTTCCGGCGCCGCCTTCGACGCGCTCGTTTCGCGCATCGAGGAAATGCGGGCTTCGAAGTCCCCGGAAGCAGAGGCTCCGGTCCTTGATCAATCGGTGAATGCCGTGCAGTTGATGACGATTCACGCGGCCAAGGGTTTGGAATTCCCCGTCGTTATTCTGCCGGTACTGCAAAGCGGCCCGGGGCCGTACTCGCCCTCCGCCGCGTTCAGCCCCGAGCACGGCGTCGGGGCGAAGTGGAAGGACCCCGCCGGAGGTCCCGCCGGCATCGATGAGGCTCTGGCCGCCGGCCGCGCCGACGCGAACCGGCGTGAAGCCGCGGAATCGAACAGGCTGTTCTACGTCGCCATGACGCGGGCCGAAGAGCATTTGTTGCTGAGCTGTTCTTTCGGCCTGACCAGCCGGGTCAGCCACTGGGCGCACGCGTTGCAAAGCAAACTGGCGATTGATTACAAGGCCCTCGACGACGCGCCGCAAATCAAGACTTTCGATGATCTGCGCTTTCGGCTGTATCGAACCGACACCGACCCGGCCGGCGAGTCGCGCGCCGACACGGTCGACGAGGCTTCGGCGGTCGAGTGGGTCGAGGCGATCGGAAGTCCGCTCGATCATTCCGACTCGGCGGCAGCGGTCACGGCGGTGGCTTTGTTCGCCGAATGCCCGAGACGATATTACCTATCGCGGTATCTGGGCTTCCCGGAAGATCGAGCGCCCGCGCTTCGAAGCACGGCCACGAGTCCGGCAACCGCGCCGGCCGAAGACGACGAAACCGCCGGCGAGCGCGACAAGCCCGACCCGGGCGAGTTGGGTTCGCGAGTCCACGCCGCGCTGGCCGGCGCGGTCGAGCCCGATGCCGACGAGAAAGAGGTGATCGAGTTGGTTCGCCGCTTTCGTGAAAGCGAATTGGGCAGGCGTGTCCCCCGGGATGCCAAACACGAGCAAGACTTGCTCTTCTCGCTCGACGACCGCTTGCTGCGAGGGCAGATCGATCTATGGTTCGACGACGGTGCCGAACGTATTCTGGTCGACTACAAGACCGATCGCGTCGAGGGAAAGCAAATCGCCGAACGGGCTCGGCGCTACGCCTTGCAACTGCGACTCTACGCCCGAGCGATCGAACAGGCCGCCGGCCGTCCCCCCGACCGCGCCGTACTCTATTTTCTAAGGCCCGACCAGGTCGTCGAAGTGGATGTGGGGAACGAGGCCCGGCAAGCCGCCGCCGCGATTGTCGACAATTTCTTCGATGCCCAATCGAGACTCAGCTTTCCTCTGACTACCGGCGACCATTGCTTCCGATGTCCTCATTACCGAGGACTGTGCCCGGCAAAACTCGAAACCGACCAAGCCTGATGGGCGCCGGATCCCCATGTCATCCAATAAGCTCGAGAGGCCACCAAGCTCAAGGGCGAAAGTTCGGAGCTTACCGTTGCGGTCTCGGGTCAGGCCCCTTGACAAACAGCTCTCGGATGCGCTAATTTCTGTATTAACAGAAAGAACTGATGCCTACGTTAACCGCCGTCGAAGAAAAATTCATCCTCCACTGGGGGGAGATGGGGACCCGCTGGGGCATTAACCGAACGGTGGCGCAAATTCACGCGTTGCTCTATCTATCCACCGATCCGCTCAACGCCGAGGAAATCGCAATCACCCTGTCGGTCGCGCGCTCCAATGTCTCGACCAGCTTGCGCGAGCTGCAGGGCTGGGGCATCGTGCGCGTCGTTCACGTGATGGGCGACCGCCGCGACCATTTCGAATCGATGAAGGATGTCTGGGAGATGTTTCGCGTCGTGCTCGAGCAGCGCAAGCGCCGCGAAATCGACCCCACTCTCGAGATGCTCCGCCAAGGCGTGGCCGATCTCGAGCAGGACCCCGCGGCCGACTCCCTCACGAAGCAGCGACTCAGGGAGATGCTGGACTTCTTCGAGAGCAGCCTCTCGCTCTATGAAGAGTTTAAGAGAATGCCGCCCAAGGCTCTGCGCGGCCTTCTGCGGGTAAAGAGCAAGACAAGGAAATTAGTGGACACGCTGCTCGGAGGCTGATTTTGTTGCCATGAAGTTTCGGTCCTTACAGAAAAAAGTGACAGGGGACGGACGCCGCCCATCCGGCGGAGAAAGAGAAACGAGATGCGCTTCAATGATCTGTGGAGTACTCACGGCACGATCGACCGCGGCCCCTACGTGGCCGTAGGTTTGATCGGATTCGCCCTCAAGCACAACATCGATCGCTTCGTGGCGACGTTCGCCTTCGACAAGCCGTGGGGATTCTTCAACTATTGGATTTCGCCGTTCGACGTTCTTTCGAATACGACGTTGTCGCATCAGGACACGCTGTTTCTACTGACGATGGTTGGTCTGTCGCTGCCCTTCATCTGGGTAGGAGTCGTGCTGACGCTGAAGCGCTTGCGGTCGGTCGGTTTGCCGGGCTGGTGTGTGTGCTTCTTCTTTCTGCCGTTCTTGAACCTGCTCTTCTTCCTAATTCTGGCGGTCCTGCCGGCGCATGTTGGAGAACGAACGGCAACTTATCCCGGCCCCGAACTCACCTGGCTTGATCGGCTGGTACCGCGATCCGAACCCGGCAGCATGGCGATGGCCTTGGTGGCGGCGAACATTCTGGCAATGCCTTTCAGTATCGTCGCCACCGTAGTTTTCTCTAGCTACGGTTTCGGGTTGTTTGTCGGCATCCCCTTTTCGTTGGGACTCGTCTCGGTCCTGATCTACTCCTATCACGGACCCCGGGGGCTCGCCATGAGCCTCATCACGGCGACGCTGGCTGTGGGTTTCGGGTGTCTTCTGCTGCTCGGTTTCGCTATCGAAGGTGTGATCTGCTTAGTGATGGCGGCACCTCTTGCGTTGCCGCTTGCGCTGCTCGGCGGGCTCGTCGGCTATCTCGTTCAACTGGCTCGCCCCGGCGGCCGATCCGCGGCGCAGGTCTATCCGATGCTGCTTGTGGCGCTACCGTCGCTGATGGCCTTCGAAACCGCGACATTGCCGGAGCCACCGGTCTTCCCGGTTATGACGGCGGTCGAGATCGACGCCGACCCCCAGCAGGTCTGGGACCACGTCGTCGCCTTCAGCGAATTGCCCCAGCCGACGGACTGGCTGTTTCGTCTGGGAATCGCCTATCCCGAGCGGGCCGAAATTTCAGGCCGAGGCGTTGGGGCCGAGCGGCATTGCGTCTTCTCTACCGGGTCGTTCGTCGAGCCGATCGAGGTTTGGGATGAACCGCGTCTGCTGAAGTTTTCCGTCACGTCAAACCCTCCCCCCATGCAAGAGTGGACACCCTACGAAAATGTTCACCCGCCGCATCTAGAGGGCTTCTTGGTTTCAAACGGCGGACAGTTCCGGCTCAAACCCTTACCAAACGGCGGCACACGCCTCGAAGGAACCACCTGGTACCGTCACAGCTTGTGGCCCGCGACCTATTGGAAGCTCTGGTCGGACGAGATCATTCACCGCATACACCTCCGAGTGCTGCGTCACATCAAGGGATTGGCGGAAGCCGATGCCGCCCGGCTTGTTCCAGGCGCGTGAAATTGCGCGGGGAGCTATTCCATCGGCTTCAGTTCGCGCTCGAGCCAGGCAAGATAGTTTGGCGAGCCGTCGACGATGGGTGCGACGATCAGTTCGGGCAGATCATAACTGTGGAGCCTATCGAGCTGCCGGCTGACTTCGTCCACCAAATCGCGCGAGGTCTTAATCATCAGCAGGATCTCTTCGTCGGTTTCGATCTTCCCTTGCCAGCGATAGAACGACTTGAGGCCGGGCAGCACGCTGACACAGGCGGCCAGTCGTTGCTCGACCAGGTGCTCGGCGAGCTTTTCCGCTTCGGCCTTGTCCGAACAAGTGGTGTAGGCGATGACTTTGTCGGTCATGACAACTCCCGTGTTATTCCGCGCTTTGTGGCGCGCGGGAACATGCCGCGATGATCTCAATCGTTGGGTTGAGAACGGCGGCACTGAATTATACTGGAGACAGTGAGTCTCCCGAAACCATCACGGCTCCGTATCATCGGCGGATGCGTGGTGGTATTGGCCTTGCTGGCCTTTTATCGCTTCTCGGTACACGATCGTTTCGTCGCCCTCAACGGCTCCTGGGAAAAAGAGCGCGAGACGGCAGCGGAGATTCTCAAGCTGCGGGAAGAGAACGCCGAGCTTGAACAAGTCATCGAGGATTTGGACCCGAACGGCAAGGAAATCGACCGCATCATCCGCGAAGAGCTCCGCTGGATCAGCCCCGACGAAAGAATGATCGACCTCCCGGGGAAAGAGTAGATCGGTCTCGCCCCACTCACGATCCGCGTTTCCGACTGCGTCGTGTCCGAAGACTCGAGAGGGAGCCAAGTAATTCGGGTTAATCCGAAATGTCCGAGGCCACCGGTTAATGCGTTAACAAAAAGGTCGAGCGCCGTGGGTAAAATCTGGTAAACTCCGTACTCAACGGAATAAGAGGATCGAGATGCCAGATGATTCCGGGACAACTCGAAATGCCTCCACCAAACGCAAATACCAGGTCTTTATCAGCTCTACGTTTATCGATCTCAGGGACCAACGGCGAATGGTGGTGGACGTCGTCGTCGATCGCGGTCACATGCCGATCGCGTTAGAGCGCTTTCCCGCCGCGGACCGCGGCGTTCCCGACGTGATCCAACGCACGATCGATGCTAGCCAGATATACGTCCTGATCCTCGGACATCGTTACGGCGCTCTTGTTCCGGGTCGAGACATCAGTTTTTCGCAGCTTGAATTTGAGAGCGCGGTTAAGCAAAACAAGGTCGTCCTGCCATTTCTTTTGTCGGACGAAGAGGTTAAGACTAAGCGGAAAGAGCTCGAAGCGAGGTTGGACGGCTTGCGGGTAGAGGCTTCAAAGCTCGCACAAGGGACTCAGGAAAAGAGAAACCTGGACGACGAGATCGGGAACACCGAATCCGAGCTTGCGAGTGAGGACAATCTCTGGCGCTTTCGGAGAATCGCGCAGAAAGGTAGATTCTCCCAGCTGTTTTCCCTTCCAGGGCCCGAAGCGACCAGCGGTACCCAACACCCTCCGTTTGACAAGCACATGGTACTCATGGCACTGCTCGACGCGGAAGAAGACGCCGTCAGAAGACGCGTCAGAGGGTGGATCAGAGAGCCGGAAAACGCGGAACTCGCCGATACCGTGGAGGCCGTATCGAAAAATCACTTCCTTCGGTTGGTTGTGGAATCCTTGGCCAAATTCAACCCACTCGGACATCGAATTGGGGATCAAGCAGAGCAAAAACGCGCCGCCGCGAGAATCTTCAGGGACAAGCATCTACAAGGGATACTCAACGACGAGGTGAATTTGTTCTTTGAATCCGGCTCTTCGATTGCATACGTTGCAAATGTGGTTGGGAAGAACCTACTTGACGATTCGAAAACTCTCCGAATCAGCACGAACAACGTTTTAGCGTACCTCATCTTTTGGCTAATCCACAGGATTCAATGTTCTCTCTTTCCTTGGGGTCGTCCGGAGCGACGATATGGGGCGGTGTTCGGGGAGATCGATAGATTCGTTCGAGAGGAAAAGCAACCTTGCTTTCCGCCCGAGCCGCTGTCAGTCGACGATCACAGGGCGATCGAGGCACTCCGTAATGATCCCTATAGCCCGGCCGGGTGGACGGGCCTGACGCTCATGCTGGGCGCTCTGTCGGGCTTTCAAACAGAGCCGGATCCCGAAATAAAGAACTGCCTCGGACCTCACGTTGGGTCTCCTCGCAACAAGATATTCAAACGCTTCATGTATTCGACGAAGAAGCCGCTGATGCTTTTCCTGACCACGAAAAAAATCGATGGCCCGGTAAATCGCGAGCGTTGTCACTTCATATTGGAACAGGAGGACGGGCAAGAGCTTACGTGGGAAATGTTTCGGCGGGATTGGCCTGTCTGTTTTTGTGTTGGGTGCGGGAACGAGCCAGACGAGTTGAACGGAGTGGTGGCGAAGTTCGAGCAACTTCAGTTCGACGTCGTTAAAGCTAGATACGGAACGGAACACACAGCATTCATCGCGCGAAACCAGAAGTTCATCGACGAGTTCGAAAGCAAGATTTGGCCCCAGATCGACGATGGCTAGGCTACGAGAACCCGGCCCAAGGCTCCGCCGCGCCCCCGGCGCCTTATTTCGGAACGGAAAAATTGGCCTCTCCAGGCTCGTTTACGTCCACAACTCATCAACCGGGCCGTAGAGATCTTCCGCCGAGCCGGGCACGTATTCGAAGCCCCTACCCAGCGGGTCGTCGTCGCGAACCGTGGTCCAGTTGATGCCGAGCGCGGAGTAGATCGTCGCCTCGATGTCTTCGGGGCGCACGTCGCGGAAGCGCGACCAGCCGGGGTCGACGGTGAACGCCCCGTCGGCGCTCGTCTCGCCGATCACCTTCCCTCCGGTCACGCCGCCGCCGGCGAACACATAGAACATCTGCGAGTAGTGGTCGCGCCCGTCGCGATCGTTTGTTGTCGGTCCGATGGTGCGGCCGAACTCGCCTGAAACCACAACCAAGGTCTCGTCGAGCAAGCCGTCGGTTTCCAAATCCCCAAGCAGCGCCGCCAGGGCGGGGTCCAGTTGTGCCGCCTGGGCGTAGATGTTGCGTCCTGTTTCGCGCCCGTTAACCTCGTTGCGATCATAGATGCCCATATGGTGATCCCAACCGTCGAGGTCGATTTGGATGAAACGCGTGCCTTGGTCGGCCGCGACGATATTCTTCGCGATGACGCAGGCGTCTCCGAAGGCGCTGTCGCCGTACCGCAGGCTCTCCTCGGTCGTGAAGGTAAAAGCGTCTTCGACGATCGGGTTGAACATGAGATGGCGAGCGCTTTCATAGAACGAAGTCATTCCCGTGGCGGGCGCGCCGAGCGGGGAGTCGGGTCCGCGCAGATCGGCGTCGATCAGCTCGAGCATGCCCCAGCGCTTTTCAAAACGCGCCTGGCCGTCCGCGTGTTGGGTTGAGGTGAGCCCCCCGGCCGAGGGTTGCGTCTTGAACGGCCCGAAGGAGACGGGGAAGTAGCCCGCCCCGGGCGCGTTGGCGGCATTGAAGGCAATGAACGTTGGCAGAATCTGATCCGGCCGACGCTCGGAGTCTTTTTCGAGGGCCACGACGCTTCCGATGTGGGGGGCGATGCCGCCGGTCGCCGAGACCGGGTTGCGGCCTATTTGGAACCAGTTTCGCGCCAATCCGTGGGCCAGGGCCCAGGCCGATCCCGACCGGATGATCGCCATCTTATCGAGGCATTGGGCGAGATTGGGGAGCAGCCCGACGGGGAACTGAATGCCGTTGATGGTCTCTGGCGCCAAGTCGGCCGGCGTATCGGGCGTCATCTTGAAGTCGAAGGTGTCGGGTTGACTGGGCGCGCCCTTCAAGAAGACGAAGATCACCTGTTTGGCCGTACCTTGGGTGGCGACAGGAGCCTGGGCATTGGCGGGCGTCGGGAGGAGCGACCCGCCGAGAAAATGTCCGGTCAGCCCGGTTCCGAGAAGGCGAAAGAACTGTCGCCGGGTCCCCAACGGCCGATTGTAGAAACCGACGTGGGGGTGCGGGTGTTTGCGGATCAATTTGTCGAAACGTTCCTGTTCGTTCATGGGTTTTTCTTTCGTTGTCTCACGGCGGTTGAATTGTTTTCCACGCGCGGGCGGCCTCAGTAATTGAAGATGAAGTCGACCTTGTTATAGAGGCTCCACAGCAGGTCCTCGGCGTTCTCGCGACGGTCGCCGCCGGCGAGGAGTGAAACGCCTTGAGCCAATTCCTGCTCCGACGGCGGCCGACTCAATGCCAGGATATAGAGCAGGTAAACCAACGTGTCGTCGGGCTGCTCGTCGAGCAATGCCGACAAGATGCTCTCTTCGGCGGCTACTCTCCCGACGACGAGCTCGCTGTTCATCAACTGCAAGGCCTGCATGATGCCGCCTTCGCCGCTGCGCGGCGTATCGTCGCGGTTCCCCCGTAAGAAGTCGTTGAGGAACCTCGTCGCGATGGCCGCGAATTCGGTGAGCTGATCTCCGCGCCGCAACCGCAGGGGAACATCCTGGACATCGGGGAACTCCATGGCGAAGAATTTCACCCCGAAAGTCTGACTGACGATGTAGGGTACCGGGACGCCGCTCGACGTGAGCAAGGCGTCGTGGATTTCCTCTGCTCGCAAGCGGCGCACCTGGAAGCGGGCAAAGAAGGGCTCGTAGGCCGGGCTCCAGGTTCCTTCGTACCGCGAAGAAAGCTGATAGGTAGCCGACGACGTAATTTCCTTCATCAGCCACTTCAATTGGAATCCGTTGTCGATGAACCCTTGCGTGAGAAATTCCAGCAACTTCGGGTGCGAAGGCTGAACTTCCCAAGGCGCCGGCGGAGGGTTGTCGCCATCAAGGCGCGCCGGGTCGAAACGGTCGGCGGGCTCGACCAGGCCGCGCGAGAAGAACTCCTTCCAAACGGCATTGGCGATCGTCCGCGCGAATTGGGGATCCGCCGTCACCACGCGTCCGAGGGCTTGACGATAGGATTCCGCGCCCGTCGGTTCCGCGCCGGTCGGCGCCTCAAAGGGATAGCTCGGTGTCACGACCGGCACACCGCCGTTCGCTTGCGGTTGCCGTTCGGGACGGTTGCCGGTGGTTGTCTCGAGACCGTAGCCACCCGCCCTGGGCCGGTCGAAGACGACCCAATACCGAAGTGGGTAGGGCCGGCTTCCGTCCGTCGTTCGGATGCGCGGGCGCGTGAAGGCGGTTCGCGAAAAGAAGGAAGCCAAACCCCAGGCCTCGCTGCGCTTCGCTTGTTCGCCCCACAAGCTGAGTGAGTCGAGATGCCCCGCGCCGTCATGGCACAGCAAGCAATCCATGTGCGCGATTCCGAGGAAGTCGGTTGCTGTGTCCACGGCCATGGCGTCCCAGGTGTCGTGGATCGGCCCGCCGGTGGTCAGGGCGCCGACGATGTAGCCGGCCGGGGTGCCGCTGACCGGATAGGTTTCGTAGTCGCGTTGCGCGGCCTCGGCGTCCTCAAGGTTCGAAAACTCGGGGAAGGCACGGCCCCCGGCGTTGCCGGCCGAGGTGAGCATCTCTCTCGCCAATTGGTCGTAGGGCTTGTCATCGCGCAACGATTCCAACAAGAAAAGGTGAAAGGCATCGCGGCCGTCGATGAAGCGGTTGACCTGAGCGGTGGAAATCGTGTTCCCAAAACGGTCGCCAAGGAACATGGCCCAGCGGTCGGCCCATTGGGGCGTGACCAGCAAACGGTCGATGGCGGCGTCGCGCTTTTCCGCGGACGCGTCGCCGAGGAAGGCGAACACTTCGTCGGGTGTCGGGATGCGTCCCGTGAGATCGAGGGTCACGCGGCGCAGAAATTCGGCGTCGTCCGAGGCCGCGGCCGGCGCGATGCCCTCGGCGCGCATGGCGCTGAAGATGAAATCGTCGATCGAGTCGCCGTCTCCCGAAAGGACCGGTCGCCCCGCGGTACGGCTGCGTGCCGGCGGTCGAGTCGCACCGAGAGCCGCGGTGACGGCGGTGGTCAGCGTCGACCGCGCGGTCATCGCCGCTAGATCTTCGCCCGCGTTGGCCGCGACATATTGATCACGCTGGGAACCGAAGAAGGTGCAATCGACGTGGGAGACGCCGATATCCTCCGTCGGTGGGGCCGGGTCGGCGGCTTGTAGGGCGAGCGCCGGAGCAAGCAGCGAGGCGACACCGAGCACGCACAATGCTCGTGCTTTTGCATTAACGGATTTGAGAGTCCAAGTCATCATTCGAGGCTCCGGTACGCGCTTAGGTCTTTCATCGTAATTACGAAGCGCGAATTCGATCCTGGCAGGGCCGGCGGCGTTTCGTACTCTTTCAAACACAATCGTTATCCGGAAGTTGCGGGGTATTACTCAAAAAACGGCCCCCCCATGATCACCGGGGGGCGCTCCAGCCGAGAGGTCTTCCGAGTGATTCCGACCGCCTCCGGAAACCCTTGTCCCGATTAGAGGTACGTATCGAGGGCTACACAAGTTCGACGCGGATTGGCGTGACAATGCCGATGACGGGCGGTTGAATTTGACGATCTCACCCGCCGTGCCGTAATCTCTAGTAAGTTGATAGAGATTGTTGAATGGATGTATCAGTCAAAGGTGAGTATGCTCTGCGAGCTGTGTTTGACCTGGCGGGGCGGGATGCCGCCGGGCCGGTCAAGATCGCGCAAATCGCGCAGCGACAGGAGATTCCACAGAAATTTCTGGAGCTGATCTTGGCGCAGCTTAAGCAAGGTGGGTTCCTTGGTTCCAGGCGTGGGGCCGACGGTGGCTATTTTCTGGCGCAGCCATCGGCCGAGATCACCGTTGGAGCGGTGTTGCGACACATCGAGGGCCCGCTATCGCCTGGGCGCAAGATGCAACGAAACAATCTGCCCGAGGACTCGCCTTTTCCGGAGTTCTGGGAGCAGGTCGAGCAGGCGCTCTCGGGTGTGATCGACGAAACGACGTTCGCCGATTTGGTGAAGCGGTGGCGCGAAAAGAACTCGCGTCGCGCGGCCAACTGGGAGATCTGAGGACCGCGCGGCGACATTACAGGTGAAGGCGGCTGATGGGTCGTCCGCGAGACAGCGATATGGGGCAAATTTTCGACGACAACTCGTTCAGCATCGGTCGAACGCCCTTGGTCCGGCTGAACCGAGTTCCCGATGGAGCGCCGGCGAAGCTGCTTGGGAAGGTGGAGGGCCGCAATCCGTCCTATTCGGTGAAGTGCCGGATCGGCGCATCGATGATTTGGGATGCCGAGGAGCGCGGTGTTCTCAAGCCCGGCACGGAGTTGATCGAACCGACCAGCGGCAACACGGGTATCGCGTTAGCCTACGTGGCCGCGGCCCGGGGTTATCGGTTGACATTGACCATGCCGGAAAACTTCAGCGTGGAGCGGCGGCGGGTGCTGCGGCTGTTAGGGGCCAATTTGGAGTTGACGAGCGCCGACGACGGCATGGAGGGCGCGATCCAGCGCGCGAAGGAGCTTGTCGCCTCCGATAGCGATCACTTTGTGATGCTCCAACAGTTTGAAAACCCGGCCAATCCCTCGATTCATTTCCGCACGACGGGCCCGGAAATCTGGGAAGACACCGACGGCAAGGTTGATGTGCTGGTGGCCGGCGTGGGAACAGGCGGAACGATTTCCGGCATTTCGTGGTTTTTCAAGAAGAAGCAGAAGCACCCGTTGGTGACGGTGGCTGTGGAGCCGGCGAAGAGCCCGGTGATATCGCAGCAGTTGGCCGGTGAGGAACTTCGCCCCGGGCACCATCATCAGATCCAAGGCATCGGGGCGGGCTTCGTTCCCGGCACGCTCGATTTGGAAATGATCGATCGCGTGGAACAGGTCGAGGATGAAGAGGCGGTCGATTACGCTCGGCGGCTGGCGCGCGAAGAGGGGTTGCTGTGCGGTATTTCCTGCGGCGCCGCGACGGCGGCGGCATGCCGGCTGGCTAAGCAGCCTGAGTTCGCGGGCAAGACGTTCGTTGTGATTCTTCCCGACGCCGGGGAGCGGTATCTGAGCAGCGCATTGTTCGAGGGCATGGGCTGACCCGCCGGCCGCTCCTCTTTCTTGAATGCCCGGTTTCAGCGCGAAGCCCGCCGCGACCCTATCGTTTGGCCTTTTTCCGTAGAAATCCGACGCTGAATTCGCCTACGTTGCCGTCGTACGTGAACTGGTAGTGCTTGAGCTTGTGCTTAGGCGGAACTTGAAAATAGAGATACCCCTGGACGTTCTCCCTGGTCGCGCCGATCGGGAGTTCGTGTTGCTGGAGCCGTTCGAGTAGAGACGTCGTCTCGCGTTGCTCGGCGTTCACGGTCAGTTCTCGATTGCTCGTTTGGCCGCCTCCAAAACTTTGCCCCTGTCCGCCGAGCGTCCGCGGTCGTGTCCCGGTCCCCGGAGTGCCTCCGATGATCACGGGGTCGTTTTCTTGCGAATAGACACCGGGTGAGCCGGTGCCAACGCGCTTCGATCCCATCACAAGTACGGAACCACCGGCGATCTCCTCGGGCGACATGGCGCTGGAGCGTTCGTTATTGCGGCGCGACCGCATGATGAAATCTTCGCGCGTGAGCACGACGTTGGAGTTGTAGAGCGGCCGCACTTTGATCTCGGCCAGGACGTAATCGCGATCGAGGTCGGTTCCCAATAGGGATATCAAGTCGTTGGCGTCCCGGACCAGGCGGACGGAAATTACTGCGTCGTCGAAACGCTCGCTAAGCCATTCCGCATTCGCCGGCAAGGCGCCGAGCAGGAGCAAGGCTGTCGCTAGGATTTTTTCAGCTGTCTGCGCCATTTTCAGAAACCCCTCCTGATTGCGAGACCTATTTGCCGTGATTATGGCATACAGCAGGTGGGCTTGCCGTGCGGTTTGGGACAAACCGGACAAGGGGCCCTGAGTGGCTGTTGTCCGAGCAAGGAGAGGCCACGAGGCAGCAACGAAGCGTCCTTGATTGGAGATCCGAAACCAAACCGCGTGGCTTCCGCGGACCGACATGTTGGAAAGTTGGACCAGAGAGAATCAGCAACCCGGCTTGCTGTTTTCATCTCGGGCCGCCCGCATCACCTGTCGAATCCCCTCTACAACGAGATCCGGTCGGTCGCCGATGCCATGACCCGACTCCTCGGCGATGACTTGGCAAGCACGCGTGGACAGCGTGGCTAGGTCGCGCTGAAGCTCTCGGTTGATCGCGCCTCGGGGTCCCGAGTCCTTGCCTGGAGACACGACCACCACCGGAATCGTCAACTTTCGACGGCTCTCCCTAACTTCAGCGCCGCTCTCGCGTGTGTGCATCAACTCGTCGTGCATTGTGCGATACCGGCTCGTTCGATAGGCGGTCGCGAGCACGAATTCGCGCACGAGCGGGTTCGCACGCTCCGGGGGAGGCCCCAGCGCCACGCCCAGGAGTCGAAGGATTCCCAGTGATGCCGCGATGGGAATGAGCTGTGCGTATGGAGGTTTTCCCGACGGTATTCCAGCCTCGGCGTAGCGCTTGCCTTGATTCTCGTGCGACCCACTCACCAACACGAGCCCCGCAACCTCCTCGCTGAATTCAGACGCGACGATTCGAGTGCTGAAACCACCAAAAGAAGTTCCGACCAAGATAGCTGGACGCGAAATTCCGCTCCGCCTCATCAGCTCGACCAATTCGTTTGCAATCTGACTGCTTGTCCGAGGAGTGGGCCCGGGGTCGCTGTAGCCCATTCCCGCGCGGTCGTACGAGCACACTTGCGTGAACTTGCTGACTTCCGGTGTTATGAGGGCCCAGTCGAAGGCACTGCCGCCGAGCCCCGACTCAAGAAGAACGGAAGGGTTCCCGGATGCGATCGAGCCGCTACACCAAATGTGGAGCCTGTGACCCCCGACGTCCACGAATTCGCCTGGCGGCGGCGTACCGGCGAGGTCACGGCGGGTTGCAAGCCACTGATACGTCGTTCCGGCGAACGCCGTGGTCACAAATAGTCCCACCAAACCAAGGAGAATTCTCTTCGTCCCGCGCAACCGGCGCGCCATAACACAATAGACACCGCCGCTCGTCGAATGTTCCCGAGAAGCGAATGATAGTCCACCGGTGTCACCCGTCGGCTACCGTGCGGTCGTCGGGGAAATCCCTAGCGCAATCTTTCCGGTCGGCCAATGAGGAAACTCACTCTCAGGAAACGCGCCCAACCCATGACTTCAAGTCCTGCGCGTCAGCGTCCACGGGTTGTTCAATGCTGTCGCCTGACTCCAGGTGTTCCGCGAAGAAGGTGACGTCGTCGGGAGAGTTGATGTAGACCTCGATGTCGATCCCGTTGGCGTGCCACTCGAGTTGGATCCCGCCTGGTGCTGTTGGCACGACAACCGGCGGCGGCGCGCCGATTTCCTTGAGTTGGAATAGAAGTTCGACGGCGCGAACGGCGTTGCGGGGTTCGATGGGTTTGGCCGCGTAGGAGTTCCAGCCCTCCGGGAGGTCCAGAAGGTCGACGACCTGTTCAATACTTTTCACGAAGGAGTGCAACGACAGCGCGGTTTCGGCCGCCGGGAGATCGTGAAGATTGGCCGGAGTACCCATTGTGCGAACGCGATGGAACGTTTCCGAACCCCTACTATTTCGAATGTAACATATGCCTTCGGCGCTTCCCGCGGCAATCGTCGGGCAACCGACCCTTCAGCCGTACAGCCCTTTCTCGCGAATCACCCGAGCCGCCGCCGCTGGAACCAGCGACTCCCACTCTTGGCCCAGCCCAATGGCTTCCCGTGCGGCCGATGCCGAAACGCCGCTCCATTCCGGGCCCAGGCGAACCGTGTGAACGCGCTCGCGCACGGCCGGCGGGGGCTCGTAGTCGCCCTCTCGCGAAGCCGCGAGCAACTGGAAGTCTTCGAGCTGCCGAGCGAAGTTGGGACCGTCGCCGTAATCCCAGTTGACGATGCGCTCGGCGGCGTCGCGGCCGCAGAGCAAAAAAAGCTCGACGGCCGCCGCGTAATGTTGGCGGGCTTCGGCGGCAATTTCGTGGAAGAGCCCCTTCTCCGATGACGCGATTGCACATTGCGCCTCGTCGGCGAGAGCGGCCCGCAACATGGCGATGCGGTCTCCAAACCCGGCGCCGACGTATTGCTTGTGGGGGAAGTTTTTCGGTAACAGGAAAACGACTTGCGCCAGGGTGTGCTGCTCGATCGCGGCTCGCGCTAGGGCGAGATGCGCCCGCGTGACCGGACTAAAGGCGCCCGGAAAGATGCCGACGCGATCCGACCCGGCGGCATCGCCGTTACGAGGATCGCCCTTATAGAAACGAAGCATGGAAGGGTCGCGGCAACAGGTCCGCGAGTTTTATCGTTTCGACGCCCTCGCCCAAGTTGGCGAGGACGACATCGATATCGCCGCACACCTCCCACAGCACCTGACGACAAGCGCCGCACGGAGGCGTGAGCGCTTCGGTGTCGGCAACGACGGCGATACGCGTGAACGACCGGTGTCCTTCCGAAACCGCCTTGCAAGCCGCTACTCGCTCGGCGCAGATCGTTAAGCCGTAACTGGCGTTTTCGACATTGCACCCGGTGAAGATTTCGCCGCCGGTGGTTTCGAGGGCCGAGCCGACCAGAAAGTTTGAATAGGGCGCGGCGGCCCTTTGCCGCGCTTTGCGAGCTTGATCGATCAAGGCGGCAAGTTCAGAGTTCATGGTGTTTTCATTCCGATTGATCGCGCATCGGTCACCATCAAGCCATGTCGGAAGCGCGCACCAGGGTTTCTTGGACGATCAGATCTTCCGTCGGCGTCACCGACAGCGGCTTGTCTTCCCGTAAGGCCGTCAGCATTTCGTCGAACTCAGCTACGTAACGCGCATAAGCCGGCAACTCGACTTCCTGACGGCCGGCTTGATACGGCCCGGCCGCTTCGGCGAAGTCCATCTCAAGCCGCGTTTCGCGTTCGATCGGGACCAGATAGGCGGACCCCTTCGTCCCGAGCACCTCAAAGCTGCGATGGTCGTGGGCGTTGGGCTGTAGGCTTGCGCTCGAGACGATTGCCATGGCCCCGGGGTACTCCAACACGGCGGCGGTATTGTCGGCGAGTTGGTCGTCATGCACGCCCGCGCGCTTGATGAAGGGCGTAACGCGGTCGGCCCGCCCCATCAAACGCGCCACCGGGTCGATGATGTGCGCGCCTAGTTCGAACATGATGCCGCCGTGCAGTCTCCCCATCGCGCGTCGGCTCGCCGGGCGAACGTTTGTATTGATCACGCCGCGCACCAGAAACACGTCACCCAACCAACCCTTGCGCGCAGCTTCGAGAATGCGGTTGACGCCGGGATGGAAGCGCCACATGTAGCCCATCTGCAAGCGCAGATTTTTCTTCTCGGCCAATCGCACGACGCGGCGGAACGACTCGATGTCGACCCCCGGCGGCTTTTCCAAATGCACGTGCTTGCCGGCTTCGAGCGCCCGGAGAGCGTCGCGGGCGTGATTTTGGACGCCAGACTCGACGGCGATGACTTGGACATTCTTGTCGGCCAACAGCTCGTCGGCCGAGGCGAATCGCATGCCGTCTTTCTTGTATTTCTCCCGCATGCGCGGATCGTCGTCCCACATGCCGATCAAGTTCCAATCGGGCGACTCGCGGGTCAGCTTAACTTTCGACGCCGCGTGGGAATGGCCGCCTCCAAAAAAGGCAATGCCGACCGGCGGCTGCGCGGCCCTTGCCGCGGCGGCCGTGCCGAGAGCGGATGAGAGAAACAGTCTGCGGTCCATTGGTGGAACTCCTTTTCGATCGGTTACCAGTGTAGCGGTGTTGTCGCGATGCGGCTCGCTCGCATTGTCGGCATGGAGTGGCAACATGTCCAATCAGGGTCCGTCGGCGTGTGGGTGATGGTTGGTGAAAAGCAGTTTACCCCCGGCCCGCCTGATCTCGATCAACGCTCGCGGACCGACCAGGGCTTCGAAACGGGGACGTTCCTCCTCGAACGTCGCCAAATAGTGCCGCTGCGGGCCAAGCCAACGTTCGCGGAATTCGTCGTCGGCGATAAAGACTTCGGGAGCGGCCGGCTCATGCGATCCGTATTCGAGATTGTTCTTTCGTCCGTTGAGCAGCAAGCCATCGCGGTCGGCGTAAAAGAATATCGACGAAAACGAATAGTATTGGTCGTCGGCGATGAACGTTCCCGGCGGCGCCTCTCGTAGTGCCTCGGCGAGCGGCCTTGACGAAAGATAGGGGTCGAAAATGACCATCGCCGACCGAGCCGCATGCGTGAAGATCACCATCATCACGACCAGCGCCGATAAGGCAAGTCTCCCGGGCCCCCATGCTCCGACCGCGCCGATCAAAAATGCTGCGGCCGCCAGAGCGAGCTGCGGCCGTAGATAGGCGAAGGCGTCGAGGGTCAGGTCTTGCATGTGTCCCAACGACAAGGTATAGGCTTCGGGGTTATCGGTCAAAGCCGCGGAAATGTCGCCGGGCGCGGGAGTGTTCCAGACCGCGGCAAGCAATCCCACCGTTACCAAAAAAACGGCCCCGGCAACGACGGAAACCGCCCGCGAGGCCCATCGAACGGCCCTTCCGCCGGCTGCCAAGGCCGACCCGATCAGCAGCGCGAAGGCGGGGTATGCCGGCAGCGTGTAATATTCCTGACTGGTTGAAAACGAAAAGAAGACGAGCACGAACCCGATCCAAATCAACGCCAATAATCGCACCCGACCGGCGCGAGTTCCGTTGAGTGCATCGAGCCGCCCGCGGGCGTTCGCGGCCAACGCCTCGATCCGTTGCGCGAATGACCGGGGGGAACGGCGTGACCTCGCCGGCTCGGTTGCACCGCTTCCGACCCGCCCGAAAAGCGCCGCCGGCAGGAAGGCGCTCCAGGGGAAAAGCCAGACCGCGTGCAGCAGCCAAAATTGCACCAACGGAACCGTGTTGTAGTCGCGCGGATAACGAGTGTTCAAATATCGCAGTACGTGTTCATTGATGAAATAGCGCCAAAAGAATCCGTGATATTCCCCTGGGCGGCTAACCGGCGTGAAGTCGAAGTACGGCGGGTTTCCCGCGATGGCCAGAACATGCCACGGAGCCGCGAGGGCAATGAACGTGGCGAGCACGACCAGCGGCCGCGCACGCCGCCACGCCGCGCGCGAGAACAAGCGGCCGCCGAGCAGCATATAGACACCGCCGATCCCCACGGGAAACAACAAGCCCAACATTCCCTTAAGCAGGACACCCGCGGCCAAGCCGGCCCCCAACAGCAGCGGAAAACGGTAGCTTTCCGGTTCCTCCTCGTCGAGCGCGCGCACCAGCGCCCATATCGCCCCCGTCACGGCCAACGTCAGCGCTATATCGGGAATGCGCACCCGCGTAAAGAGAAACATTCCGAGCGAGCTTGCCAACACCAATCCCGACCACGGGCCGACCTGTAGCGAGAACGCCCACGAGGCGAACCGAAACGTCAACCAGCAAAGCGCGACCGCGGCCAATCCCATGGGAATGCGCGCCGCCCAGTCGTGAACTCCAAACACCCAATACGACCCCGCCATGAGCCAGTAGTTCAGCGGCGCCTTGTCGACGTAGAGTACGCCGTTTAGTCGACCCGTCACCCAATCGCCCGATTCGAGCATGTTGCGGGCAAGGCCGGCATTGACCGCGTCCACGTCGTCCATGAGAGAAGGCGGGCTGACGAGAGTTCCGAGGAAAACCGCCGCGGCGACCGCGACGACGAGAAGCCCGGCCCCTTTGGAGCTTTGAATAGAGGGGGGGCGGTCCACTTCGAGTCGCGCGCCGGGATCGATCGCCCGGCGGAGGGGAGCGGCGGCCGGGGATCGAGACATTGTCTACCAGTGGAGCAGACCGGCTGCGTCAGGGCAAGGTATGGGTATTGGGCCGAGAGAGCGTCAGCGCTGCTGGAGAAGGTGCGAGTTCAAGTTGGTCCGGCCCAAGCGGGTGGACTAGTCGGCGGCGGAAGCCAGGCTGCGGAAGAACGCCGCGCCGAGGCATCGTTCGGTTTCCTCGACAGCGTCGAGCATTCCCGCGGCGGCCGGTGACACGGAAAATGACAGCACCAACGGTCGCTCTGTCAATTCGAGAAGAGGCGTGATGATTCGGCGGGCGGGCACCCAGCCGAGCAGTAGATCGAGGGTCTTGCGCAACTCCCCCGTCACGACTTCCGATTCCGCGCCCGAAAGCAAGACGGTCGCGGCCGTCATATCCCCCGCCGCGCGAAAAAAGGCAACGGCCACGGAACCGCCGGTCTGGAAATCGACCTCCAGATCTCGACCCTGACCGATGGCGACGACTTCGCGAAAGCGGCCCGCTTGCGTTTGGATGCGTTCAGTAAAACGGGTGATCACCGCGGCGTCAAGGCTCCCATCGTCGAGACGCTTCCGGCGTTCAAGATTTCCGTCGAGGGTAACGGCGCAATAGTGTAGGTTCATGGAGCGAAACGCGAAAACGGACAACGACGGGGTCCGCGTTGCTCGCTCGACCTCCCATGGGCTTCACTCAAGACAATCGACAAGATGTGGGGTGGGGTTTAGATCGGCCCCGGGTCGGGGCGCGATGGCGCGGTCGACGGCGTCCGCGGTCATCGGTATCGACTGGTTGTGGAAACGCCGCTTCCCCGCGTTCAGCGCGGTTCGCGTTTTCCGGCGCGACGCTTCCAGCACCTTGGTTGGGGCGGAACGGGTTCATCGGACATCACCGCTTACTGAACCCTGGCGGCTCGTTTTGGGGGGAATCAGCTAGGCTAGGGCTGATATGTTTTGTTGTGCTTCGGGCATCAGTCGGCGGAGCTTCCTCGCGGCGGCCGCCGCCGGTTTCACGCCCGAGTCGCCCGCGGCCGCGACATCTCGGAAAGGAACCCGTATGACGAAATTGGGTCTCGACCTGTTCAGTCTGCGCTCGCAGGGCTGGAGCGTTTTCGAACTCATGAACTACGCGGCCGGATTGGGCGTCAATGTCGTCCATTTTTCCGAACCGCGCTTCTTAGGCTCGCTCGACGACGCGCATCTCGACAAGGTCAAGGCCCGCGCCGATGAGCTGGGTCTCGAAATCGAGGTTGGCTTCGGCTCGATCTGTCCGACCGCGAAGCGTTTCGACAAGGCGGCGGGCACACCTCGCGAGCAGCTCTTACGGATGTTCGCTGTCGCCCGCAAGCTGGGCTCGCCTATCGTGCGCTGCTATTTGGGGGGGGCCGAAGACCGCCAAAGCGAGCTACCCCTCGAGGCCCACATTGAAAACACCATCGCGGCTTGCCGGTCCGTGCGTAGCGAGGCGCTTGATCTGGATCTGAAGATCGGTCTCGAAAACCACGCCGGCGATCTTCAAGCCCGCCAATTGCGAAGTCTGATCGAGGAAGCCGGACCCGATTATGTCGGCGCGCTGATCGATGCCGGCAACGCGACCTGGACTCTCGAAGACCCGCTCCATACGCTCGAAACCTTGGCTCCTTATTGCGTCACGACCGGCGTGCGCGATTCCGCGATTTGGGAAACGTCCGACGGGGTCGCCTCGCAATGGGTTTCCATGGGCGAGGGTAATGTCGGGATGGAAGCCTGGGCGAAACGCTTTCAGCAGCTCCGCCCCGATAAGCCCTTTTCTCTGGAAATTATCAATCTCAGGACGCCGCGCCTTTTCCCCTATCGGCAGCCCGACTTCTGGAAGCATTACCAAGATGTCCCGGCTTCTGTGTTTGCCGGTTTCCTCAATCTCGCCCGTCGCGGCAAGCCTTACACCAACGTTCCGCCCGCGCCCGACGGCGCCCGGCCCGGCAGTCCGGCTTACAAGCAATTTCTCGTCGAACAGGAACGCCGTGATGTCGAGCAAGCGGTAGGCTACGCCAAGAGCGTGCTTAAGATGGGCGCGGCTTGAGGCGTGTGCCGGAGGAGCGCGGCAAGGCTGGAGCGCCTCACCCCGCGTCGGGGACCGGCGAAAGTCCGTCGATCCTCGATTTGTTCCTACCCCCCCGTCGACCAGTCGTTTTTGAACTCGGGGTAGAGCGTCAGCCCGCCGCAGGCGAAAACGGTTTGCCCGGTGATGTAAGAGGCCTCGTCGGAAGCCAGGAACGCGAAGACGGCGGCCATTTCCGCGGGCAACCCGGCGCGCCCCATCGGGATATGCGATTCGACGCCCGCGCGCTTTTCCGCGTCGTCGATCCAGGCGGCGTTGATCGGCGTTTCGATCGCACCCGGCCCGACGGCGTTCACCCGAATGTGGCGGTCGGCGTATTCCAGCGCCAGCGATTTGGTGAGATTTTCCATGCCGCCCTTACTGATCGAATAGCTCAGATAGGCCGGCTTAGGGATGATTTCATGCACGCTCGAATTGTTGACGATCGCGCCGCCGCCCTCGCGTGAAAGAAAGTGCGCAATGGCCTCGCGGCAGCACAGATAGGCGCCACGAAGATTCACGCCGATGATGCGGTCGAAATCCTTGGCCGGCAACTCATGACTGGGGCTCGACCATAGGATTCCCGAGTTGTTGATAAGGACGTCGAGACGCCCAAAGGCTCCGAGCGTCTTTTCGAACATCCCGACGATCTGATCTTCATGTCCGATGTCGGCCTGGATGACAAGGTGCTTGGCCTCGGTGCGTCCTTTCGCCTCGTGGGCCCGGCGCACGGCGGCCGCCGTCTTCTCCGCTTCGCCCGCGCTGCGGTTGTAATTGATCGCGACGTTCGCGCCTTCTTCGGCGAATCGCACCGCGCAAGCCCGCCCGATGCCCGTCGAGGCGCCGGTCACGAGAACGCTCTTTCCAACGAATCGATCCATGATGTTTTCCTTACGCTCCTATCGACTCGACCGCGCCGCTGCGCGAGGCGGGCGCCGGCGAAACCGAGCGAGCCAAACTAGACGTTATACCAAGCCCGGGAGCGAAAGGTAGCGACAAACACTCGTGTTCGTCCTGGTCATCCGTCGGGACAAGCTCTCGGCTTATCCTTGGCGTGCGCCGACAAGCTATGGGCCGATGCTTACGGAGTGCCCCCCAGGGTTTCCGCGTCGAGGTCGCTGTTGAAGATCACTTCCTCGACGATCAGGTCGGCGAACTTCTTGCCGTCTTGTTCGATCAAGGTCTTGAAAGGCAGATGAATGCCGTCGACCTCGCGGTAGTCCGAATACGTTTCGGTCACGGCAACCGGCGCGCCCTGCATCGAGGTGCTCGGATAGGCGGAGCGAAGGATCTCGCCCGTGTCCGAGGCCACCCACAAGCGCACCGGGCCTTCGCCCTCGGCCGCGATTTCTATCACCTCGGCTTGCCGCGAATCGACTTCCGTTTCCTCGATGAAATTCACCGTGCGGTCCGGATCGCGGTCGCTAATCAGCAAACGTTCACGTTGGCGGAAGATGCCGCTCGCCATTTGCTTCAGGTCGTTGGGCGGCATGGCGGCCTGCCCTTGCGGACTCCTCACCCAACCCGAATCGCCTTTCGCGAAGACGGTCATCGCTCCGAAGGGCAACTTGTTCTCCTGCCACAGCACGTCGGGGAAAATGATCTTCGTCAGCTGCTCGATGTTCACCATGCCGCCTACGCCTTCCAGGGTGGCTTTCTTGGTGGTATCCTTCACCGCCGCAAGCTTGTCGGCGCCGCCGGCGGCCTGTTGCGCCTTCAGCGAGACGGCGCGGCCGCGGGCCAGCGACGCTTCGTCGGCTTCGGCCAACTCTTGCTTCGGTTCGGGAATGGAAATATCCAGCGCGACGACGGGCTTGCCGAGGCTGTCGGGAGGCTTGTCGAAGTCGGCCGTCTTGCCGACGATCACGATCTTGAGATTGTCGGGCCGCAAATACTTTTCCGCGACTCTCTGAACATCGGCCTTGGTGACCCGCGCGATTTTTTCGTTGAAACGGAAAATGAAATCGTCCGGGTAATCCCAATACCGATAGAGCATCAACCGTCCGAGCGTCTTGCGGCGAGTGTCGAAGTTGAAAACAAAACTGTTCAACACTCCGTCGATGGCGGTCTTGAGTTCCTGGTCGCTCACCGGCTCGACGCGAAGCCGCTCGACCTCGGCCAGGGCGGCTTCAATCGCCAGCATCGTCGATTCCGACTTCGTTCCGATGTTGATCGCGAAAATACCGGGGTGTTGATAATTCGTTCCCCACGACGCACTTGCGCTGTAAGCGAGGCCGAGCTTGCTGCGCACCTGTTGAAAGAAGCGGCTCTGGAATCCGCCCCCGAGAATGCTGCTCAACACGCGCAGCGCCGGGTAGTCTTCGTCGTTGCGCAGCCCGCCGAGGTGCCCGATACGAATGTTGGATTGATTGACGTCGCCCTTCTCGACAACAAAGACGCCGCCTTTCGGACGTCGCTCGACGGCGGGAAACGCCGGCACGGGCGGCTGTTCGGTCGTCCAGCCGGCGAAGGCCTTCTCGACCTTGGCTTTCATCTCTTCGCTCGAAAAGTCGCCGTAGAGCGCCAACTTGATATTGGCCGGGAAGACATAGCGGCGACAAAACGCGAGCAGCTCCTCCCGCGTAATCGCGTCGAGATGTTCGTACTCGATCCGCCAACCGTAGGGTGTATCGCCGCCGTAGACGAGATTGCGGAACTCGCGCGAGGCAATGCCGGCAGCGTCGTCGTTGCGCCGGGCAATCGCGCCGCGCGCTTGTTGCAGAGTCAAGTCGAGCTTGTCTTGCCGGAATTCCGGATTTTGCAACAAGTCGGCGAAGATCTCGAGCACGGAGTCAAGATTTTCGGTGAGCGTCCAGAATGAAACGCTGCCGCTGGTTTCTCCAATCGCGGTTTCCACCGACGCGGCCATCGCTTCGAGCGCTTCATCGATTTGCTCGCCGGTCATCGATTTCGTTCCGCCCAGCCGCCATACCGAACCCGTGATGCCGGCCCGGCCGATCTTATCCGCGGGGTCAAACAGATTGCCGACGCGAATGGTCGCGGCGCCGCTGATTTGGGGCAAGGTGCGATCCTCGAGCAGATAAAGCTCCATGCCGTTGGCCAACGTGTAGGAGGCGACTTCGGGAATCTCGACCGGCCGCAACGCGGGAAAGCGTTCGGCAACCTCGGCGGGCGTGGCGGCGGGTTTCTGCGCCAAGGCAGCCGAGACGAGAACAAGAATCAGGATGAGTACCTTCAACGAATCGTCCTCCGGCTTTATTCGCCCGCCGCGGCTTCCGGCGCCGGTTCCGGTTCCGGTTTCACCGAATAGGCGACGGTGCGACGTGTCTTGCGGAAGTAACGGCGGGCCACGCGCTGGACGTCTTCGGCTGTCACGGCATCAATCTCTTCGAGCTGCCGAAACATGCGACGCCAGTCGCCGAAGGCTGTGTGATTCGCCGCCAACTCAGCGGCGAGACCGGCGGTGCCGTCGAGCTTGCGAATCAAGGCCGCCCGCGCCTTCGTCTTGACCATCTCGAGAGTCGCGGCCTCGATCGGCGCGTTTTTCATACGTTCGATAACCTCGCCCATGGCCTGCTCGACTTCGCCGACTTCGTGATCGGGCGAGGGCAGCGCGACGAAGACGAATAGCGACCCATACTTACTGCCGGGGAAATTCGGAAATCCTCCGGCGAACAAAGCGATTCGCTTGTCCCGAACCAATTCGGTATACAGCCAACTGGTGCGACCACTGCTCAAGATGCTCGAAATCACGTCAAACACGGCACGGTCGGGATGATGCTGCGACGGCTTTTGATAGCCGATCAGGATACTCGGTTGCGCCTCGGAAACCACTTCGACCCGACGTTCCCCGTGTTGTTCGGGCTCGATCGTTTCGATCCTGGGCGGCGGCGGACGTTGCGGCAAGCGGCCAAAATAGATCTCGGCCCAACGACGAATCTGTTTCGGGTCGACGTCGCCGGCGATACCGACCGTGAGATTGTTCGGCCCATAGTACGTCTCGAAAAAGGCCGCCGCGTCCGCGACACTCAGGTTGTTGATGTCTTCGGCCCAACCGACGCCCGGTCGTCCGTAGGGGTGCGCTTGGTAGGAGGCGGCCAGAAACGATTCGAGCAAGCGGCCCAACGGGTCCGACTCGATTCGCAAACGGCGCTCTTCGCGGACCACATCGCGTTCTTTGTAAAACTCTCGAAAAACCGGGTGTAGAAAACGCTCCGACTCCAAGTAGAACCACAGCTCCGTGCGATTCGACGGCAGGCGGCTCATGTACATCGTGGCGTCCATCGACGTACCGGCGTTGAGCCCCGTGCCTCCGTTTTGTTCGATGAGGCGTGTGAATTCCTCGCTGCCGGCCCACTCGGTCGCTCGCCGCGCGGCTTCCTCGAACGACGCCCGCAATGCCTTGACAAGGTCGGAATCGGCCCGCGGCCCCTTGCGACGTTCGTCGACCAGCGCTTGGTAAGCTTGGTCCACCTTTTCGAGCGCTCGCTTTTCCTTCTCGTAATCCTTCGACCCGACGATCGGTGTTCCCTTGAACGCCATGTGTTCGAACATGTGCGCCAACCCGGTTCGCCCGGCGGGATCGTCGGCGCTGCCGACATCAGCGCGTGTGTGAAAGGAAACGACCGGCGCGTCGTGCCTCTCGAGCACGATGAAGTGCATGCCGTTGTCGAGCGTGAACTCCGTCACGGCCTTTTCGAACGCCGCTTGATCTTGCCCGAAGGCCGCCGCCGCGAGCGCGATCCACAACGCGCAGACCTTTGCGATTCGACGTCTTCGACACGACGGCGACGGGCTTGTTTTCGATCGCTCGCTCATAGAGTGACGGTAACGCATTCGTTCAAAGAGAGCAAAAAAACAACCTGCGTGATCATCCCCGAACGCGATCGCGTCGCATGCGAATCATAGCGCGCACGCTGTGCGATCGCGTTTTTCTTGCCGTGTGGTGAAACGTTTCGCGGGCAGTTTCATTCGCACCGATTGGCGCTTGCTCTCGGAGACGACACGCACGAAACCCCCGGTTTATAGGGGCTCTGAGAGTTTCTCTGTAAACATCGCGTTTTGGCGCGGCCTTGCGCCGTGTTTTTTCTAAATCAAAAATGAAAAAAATGTTTGGAGATTGCCCCGTATCGTGCTAAAACATTTAGGATGACTTATGTAGCGGCGTACGAGAAGAGTTTCGTGGCTGCCGACTGTAGCCAACGACCAAACCGGTCGCTTCCCGGCGCTCAGAGTTCTATCAAGAACGTTTATTCCACACAGTGAGGTGATCTCGACATGGCAAAGAAAAAAGCCGCAAAGAAGGCGACCAAGAAAAAGGTAGTCAAGAAGGCAGCGAAGAAACCGGCCGCCAAAAAGGCCGTCAAGAAGAAAGTAGCCAAGAAGGCAGCGAAGAAACCGGCCGCCAAAAAGGCCGTCAAGAAGAAAGTAGCCAAGAAGGCAGCGAAGAAACCGGCCAAGAAGAAGGCCGCGAAGAAGAAGTAGGAGTCGTCCGTTGAGGCGGGATGATCCGCCGGCGTGAGTCACCCGCGTTACGGGGATGTCCGCGCCGGCGGGAAGCAGTCCCGACAAGGGTCAAGCCCATCGGCTTGGTCGACGTTCGACTGATTTGGAAACCCGGCAGCCCCTACGCGGGCTGCCGTTTTTCGTGTGGATACGAGCCGGCCCCCCGCCGTTCACCGCAGCATTTTCTCATCGAAGGATGAGCCTGAAGACGGGGGTTGGGGCTTTTTGAGTAGCTGGGGCTCCTTTCTGGTTTTTTGGTTTTGATTTGGGAAGGGGAGAATCGTCGTCGGGGTTGTGGGAATGTGGGAATCGCGGAGCGATTTCCAAGGGCGGTGGGAAACGAAGGGAAACCTGGTTTTGGTTTTCCTCGTTTTCCACCGCCCGCCATTTCCACAGCCCTCTTCCTGCTGTTCAGCACGGCGTGTTCGCGGACCGGAAACTGGCAAACAGCTTGTGCTTGGCTCGCTGCATCCGGCGCGCCGCCGCAGTGTCGCTTTCCGCCTGGGCAATGCGGCCCAGAGCCTCAAGCGTGTGCCCTGGCTTGAGGTAGCCGGCGGCCTCGGGCAACTGCTCGAAAGATTCCCAAGGCGTCTGGTAGTGGCGATACACCCGCTTCTGCTTGCCTTTGGCGTCGGTCTTGATCTCGGGCTGTCCGCAGGGCCGGTGGAAATTCAAATAGGGATTGAAGTGCTGTTGGTAGAAGCGCTGGATGCGCCCCGCGTGCGGCGCCGCGATGTGCGTATATCCCATGTGTTTGCGGATCACCGCGCCGTTTTTCGATTCCACCAAGCCGTTGTCATTGGAGTGCCGCGGACGCGACTTGGTCTGTTCGATCAGCAGCTTGTTCAATAACTTCTCCACCGTGCGATTGAGGAACTCGCTGCCGTTGTCGGAATGGAAGCCGCGGATACGAAAGGGAAACTGCTCGATCATGGCTTTCAGCAACGGCTCCAGCCAGGCTTCACTGATCGCGGCTGTGGCGCCGACCACTTGCCACTGGGTGACTTCATCCACGGCATTGATGTGGTAGACGCCCTTGACGCCATCGCGATCCCCTTGATGCACCGTATCCACTCGCAGAAAGCCGGGTCGGCCTTGCGGGTCGGGCCGGCGCCGCTCGCCGATCGACACCGCTGTGGGCCGGGTCTTGGTGAAATGCAGCCGCCGCCGGCGGTAGGCACTGCGCCGCCGCAGGCGATAGATCTGGGCCACCGAGATCCCCGCCAACCGCTCGTATTCGCGCTGCTGGTACTGCTGGTATTCCCGCTCGAGGATCTTGCGCGTGGCCGGGCCGCTGAGGGTTTCGTGGGCCTCGTCCACCGCCGCCAGCAGTTCGACGTCGGCGGGCGTGTACTTGCGGGCAAAGCGATGCCGCCGGTAGCGGGCGGGTTGGAGTTCTCCGCCCTGCCGGTACTGCTGGATCAGCCGCGTGATTTGCGCCCGGCTCAGTCCGGTCATCTTGACCAGATACTGCCGCAGCAGCCCTTTGTCGGCGCGGTTCTGGCGGCTGTAGCCGTGCCGGCCAAGCGTGCGCGCCACCCAAGCGTAAATCTCGGCCCGCCCTTTGCCTTTGAATCGAATCTCCTGGCTGGAGTGGAGAAACTGCCGGATCTGTTGCGGATTCAACTTGCCGGCGTTTTGCACTTGGATAGTCAATCCCCAGCATGCCCACTCCCCGATCCTGCAGGCTCATCTTGTGTGAGAAACAAACTCCTCGTTCAGGCTCATCTTGCATGAGACAAGACTACCGCTCCCCGATCAAGCTATCCGTCGAGTACACTGAAGGCGACTCGCCACGAGCCGACCGACCATGATTGTCAAACTGCGGCTTGCACACTTCCCGTCGATCCTGCTCGACAGCGGCGAAACTCTGTCCGACATCGATGTCGCCTACGAAACTTACGGCGAATTGAACGCCGCGAGCGACAACGCGATTCTCATTCTGCACGCGTTTTCCGGCGACGCGCACGCCGCCGGCATCAGCGAAGAGGACGGTAAGCCCGGGTGGTGGGACAACATGGTCGGTCCCGGCAAGGGCTTCGACACCAATCACTATTGCGTGATCAGTACCAACGTTCTGGGCGGCTGCCGCGGTACGACGGGGCCCGCCTCGCTGAATCCCGCCACCGGCGCGCCCTACGGCTCCGCTTTTCCCTTCATCACAATCGGCGACATGGTTCGCCTGCAAAAGATGCTGGTCCAGCATCTTGGGATCAAGAAATTGTTGGCCGTCGCCGGTGGCTCGATGGGCGGTATGCAGGTCCTCCAATGGGTCGTTGACTATCCGGAGTGCGTTGCCTCGGCGATTCCCATCGCGACGACTTTGCAGCATTCGGCGCAACAGATCGCCTTCAACGAAGTCGGTCGCCAATCGATCATGGCCGACCCGGACTGGCAGGGAGGGGATTACTATCCCGAGGCCGGGCCAATGCGCGGACTCGCCGTCGCTCGCATGGTCGGCCACATCACCTATATGAGCGACGAGTCGATGCGCGAGAAATTCGGCCGTCGCCGTCGCAAGGCGCGCAGCCCGGAAGATGAGTTCGCGGGCTTGTTTGAAGTGGAAAGCTATCTCCGCTATCGCGGCGGGGAGTTTGTCGGTCGCTTCGACGCGAACTCGTACTTGACGATCACGCGCGCGATGGATTCGATCGATCTGAGCGCGGGATATAACTCCTTCGGCGAAGCTCTGGCACGCTCGGAGGCTCGCTATCTGGTGATCAGCTTCACATCCGATTGGTTGTACCCCAGCTATCAGTCCCAGCAAATCGTCCGCACCCTGCGCAGCCGCAATCTTGACGTGGCCTACGTGGAGCTGCCTTCCAACCATGGGCACGACGCCTTCTTGCTCGAAGTCGGCGAGCTCACCGACCTGATCAAGCATTTTCTCGAAAACACGTTTCGCCTACTCGATCGCGAACGCCGCAAAAGAGCCTGACCTGAAAGTTCAAATTTCGTGCTGCCCGGAGATTCCGTCACCGACCTCCCAAGTTTTCATACCACTTGATGTTGTGCGTGGCGCCGCCGATCTGCACAATGTCCGCGCGGCCATCGCTGTTGATGTCGGCTATCGCGCATCCCGAGGCGGACATCCCTAGATGGTCGAGTTCTTCGTGGTGCCAGTCGGTCCCGGCGTCGTCTTGGGCGTAAAAGACGTGAGAACCGGCAACCTTGCCCCGTGCGCGATCGCCGGCAACGATATCATCGCGGCCGTCGCCGTTGAAGTCGCCTACGCAAACTTCGTGTCCTTCCGTCAGTTGGTCGTAGATGACCTGACGCCGCCAACGGCCGGACTTGTCTTCGGTGTAAACAACGACCTCGTTGCCATGCCAGGGCTCGACGGAGGTGACCATGCGCGTCTTATTCAAGTTCCCGACGGCGACATCGCTTGCTCCGGCCGTTTTGGGTAACGGTTTGTGTCCGCTCGACAGCTGCGTGTTTTCCCAGCGGATCTTGTCGCCCTTTCCCACGGCATCATGTAGGAAGATGCCGTCGAATCCCGCTGTGAGCAGCTCTTCGGCTTTGTCGTCGTCCCACTGGACGACTCTGACGCGGTGCAATACGCCGCTGAGCTGGTCGCTGATGAGCAAGCGCTTCCACTCGCCCTCAAGCTTGTTGGGAACGTGATAGTAGACCAGCGGCACTTGGTCCTCGTACTTGGGCGCCAGCGCGTCGGCTCCGATCAACGGTCCGTTGATCAGCTCTTTCGCGCCGTCGCCGTCGATGTCGGCCCAGGCGACGTGGTGCGAGGTGGTGAGTTCATCGACGGGTATCGCCTTCCACGGCTTGCGCGGATCACCTTGATGCTGAAGCAGCTGGACAAGCCCTCGGCTCTTGGCGGCGATCATGCTGAATTCGCTCTCAATGGAGAGTTCCGGGATGCCGTCGCCGTCAATGTCATGGGCCGCCATGTTGACCAACCCGGTCATGTCTTGAATCATGACATGGCGTTCCCATGAAGGATTCTCGTACCAAGCCAGCTCTGTAATGCGAGAGGTCATCCCGATGACGTCGGGACGGCCGTCCTTATTCATGTCGGTCGCCAGGACCGCGTAGCCGCCCGGAATTTCGGCTTCGATGACATGCGTCTGAAATTTGACCGGGCCGGAGGGATTGTCGGCCGCGTGGAGGAGGCAGCCGCTGAGCAGAAGGGTTATCGAGAGGCGCATGCGGGAATGATAGCACTGGGGAGGGGCAAAGTGACCGCTCGCCCTAGGGGCTGTGAAAAAATGGGGACTGTACCGAGCGCCGACCGAATAAGTTCCATTGAATCAGTAGTCGCATCCGGCGCGAAGTGGACTGTCCCCATTTTTTCACAGCCCCCTAGGGTCGCGGCTCGGTTTGAGGGCTTGGCGGCACCCCCTGATCGAGCGTCGGCCTGTGTCAGCACCCCCGTGACCAAATATAGAGCCACGGGCCTTTCGCCTGATCGCGCCATTGCACCCATCCTTCGTATGACCGGCCGCGCCAATCTTCCTCGTCGATGCAATAGTTGCCCGGTAAGAAGACGCGGATGCGCATCCAGTCGCCTTGCACTTCCAACGGCGTGATCGTGTGATGGGCGTCGATCCAGGTGATCCGTTCGGTGTCTGATCCCGGGCCGGCGCGCAGTGCGTGAGGGACTTCTTTTTGACGGAACCACAGCGGTGAGATGTCGTCTCGGAAGAAGAAATCCCCCCAGGACTCCGCGGTCAATTTGTGTTCGCCAAAAGCGAGCAGAGTGCGATGACTCCAGAAAGGCTCCTCCGCCGTGTTACAGGGTGGATCGACCGCCAGACGAAACCAGCCGTCGTCCCGTAGCGCGCCGAGTGTGATCGAGCTTGCCTCGTAACTCGTCTCGACGAGGCAAGCAGCGGGAAACGGCCGCTTCGAGCCGTCGGTGGAGAGTAACCACCCGTGGGCGAGCCAGCCCCAATGTGGACCGGCGGGACTCCGATAGAGCGGCAGAAGCGTGGTGCGCAGCCACTCGTGCCCGGCGGCCGTTTCTCCATCGGCGGGCCGCAGATGCGCAAACCCAAGAGGCGCATCAGCCAGCCCCGCTCCGCGCGTGAGTTCCGCGCCCCACTCGGGCATATGCGACTCCGGCAGGTCGGCGGGCCGCGGCGGGACCGACGGCGCCTGGCCTGTGAGCGAAATCGCCAGGAGCAGGCCGACGACGATGAATCTCACGGGCATATGGGTAGTTCGCGGACAATCAAGACGGACAGCGACCTCCGCGAAATGAGCCTTCGGAATCCATTCTACAGTAGCGTGAAAATCGGCCCCGGGGGTGGGCCGGGGCCCTGTGGGACGGTGGCGGCGGGAGCAGCTCGCGGTCTCCGCCGCTCCGGTTGTCGCGCGGCGGCGGGTGGTGGCTCCGGTCTGGTCACCAAGCTATAGATATGGTGTCGGTTAGGTTGGTCTTGGCTTCGTTTCGCGGAATTAGATTTCCGCTCCGCGGCGGGGCCGGTAATCGCTGTTTGGAACGACCTTGCAGGAGTGATGCTGCCACCCCAGGCGAACGATTGGGGACAGCTGATCGGGATTGATATAGTTCCGCATAGCATTGAATTGGGTTTGTTTCGTCAGAATGCGAATCGGGCCGGGTCGCGGGAAGCGCCGCGTACCTGAACCGGGTTTCCGGATGGGGAGGCGGCGGAGTTTCGGTGCGCAGGTCGGCATGTATTCGCGCGGCGACGAGTCCCCATTTGGATTACGGCCCGCAGGCTGTTTAGAAGTCTCTATCCTGCTGACATTAAGCAAGATACGTGCACGAATCGGGTTCGTTTCGCGGAATTCCATTCGGGTTGTTTGTGGCGCGATTTTTCTCTTCAGGGCCCGGGCTACAATCGGTCGTTGGCGCGCGGCTCCCCCTCAGGGTAACGCACGTGTCAACCCGGCTTATCAGGGTACGGGAGCTGTCCCTACCGGTCCGCTATCTTGGTGATAAAAGGTGAGTTGCCTTGTGCCGGCAGACTTAATTGAGGCCGTCCCGGTTTTGCTCAACCTCCCCCCGAACCTCGCCCCCGAACCTCCCCCTGGATAAAGGCTGGTGTTAACACGGGTTGCATGGCATAATGGACACATTTCCAGCGGGAAATAATAGTTAGGCGGCTAACATAGTAAAGACAATGAATTTGGATTGGCGTGAAAATGCTTGAGCCCGAAACAACAATCCTGCTTACCATTCTTGGCACGAAGGCGCTCGACCTAATCTCATCCGCCGTCGAGGACCACGCCAAAGACTTGGTAAAAGGGCTCTTCGAAAAGGGCGAACAGATCATTTTCGGCAAGAAGGAAAAGGACGCTCTGGAGGATGCCTATCGAAATGTCCTTACGAGCGCCTCCGTCCGGGTGCTGGAAGCGCTCGGCAATGTTTTGCAGTTGACGGCGAGTTCCGATTCTATCGGACGTTACCGCGATTCGGTCGAGAGGTTCCTGAAAAACGGCACGGTCGCGGAACATCTCCTCGACACGGTGCGCGACCTGAGCGACGAGAGTTTCCCCGACCCGGCGCTGCTTGAGCGCGAATGGGCGGCGTCCGGCGGCGAGGAACTGATCCCCGGTGCCTGGCATATGGTTGCGGCCAACTTTCGCAAAGGCGCCCGGGAGAAGACGTTCATCACGCCACAATTGCGGGAGGTGCTGAACGCCCGAAATCTCGACGAGATACGCCTCCTCGGGGAAAAGCTGCTCGGCGTGCAGGTCACTGTAAAGCACGAGCAGTATGTCAGCGTAATGCGGAAGACCTTTGCCCCCGTACATCTGGCCAATATCGCGCCCTCGTTTGCCGACGACCCGGGTACGCTCGTAGTTACAGACATCTTCGAGCCGCAAGATCTTCGGGAAAACCCGCCACCGGTCGAAATCGCAAAGGATGAACTCGAAAATCTCGTCCGCCGGGGCAGTCTCGGCAAGACCGACGATACCGTTGTCATAGCTCTGCTGGAGGAGGGGGAGAAGAAAGATGCGGTGCAAAAACTCCGGTACCAGCTTTCTTCCTATGCCGAGCAGCCGGTCCGGCCCGTTTTGAAGGTCATTGCGCCGACTGCCGACAATCCACAGAACCGCCTGATCGTCATTACCGGTGAGCCCGGCTCGGGAAAATCGACGCTGCTGCGCTACCTGCTGTTGGGAATCCTCGATCCGCCGGCCGATCCCCATGACCCCACCAAACCATTGGCCTGGACCGAAGGTTTCACCGAGGGTCCCAACGAGCACTTCCCGTTTTTGATCGAACTGCGTGATTACCACTTCACCTGCGAGGCGGAAGCCGAAGTCAACTCACTGATGGACTACGCCCACTACCTGGGCGAAACGATGGGCTACGGCATCGACGATCAGTGGCTGGACCGGCGGCTGAAGGAGGGTCCGTCGCTGGTGATGTTCGACGGGTTGGACGAAATCTTCTCCCCCGAACGTCGCGAGAACGTGATGAAACAGATCGTCGGCTTCACCGAGACGTACCGGCGGGCCCGTGTGATCGTTACCTCCCGCCCGCACGGATATCACGAGGGCATCCGGCGGCCGGCCGGCTTCGCTCACTACCGTTTGCAGGATCTTGACCGCCGTCAGAAGGAGAGTTTCACGCGGGCATGGTTTGGCCGCGTGTTTCCCAACTCCGCACGAGACGCAGAACAGCGGATCGACCGCGTGCTGGGCAGCGTCGACCGTTCGCCGTCGGTTCGGTGGCTGGCCGGCAATCCGCTGCTGCTGACGATCATGTGTTTGATCGCCCGCGAAAAGGAGCTGCCGCGCGAACGATCCCGCTTTTACGAACAATGTATCGATGTATTGGCTCACCAGTGGGAGATCAACAACCACCTCAAGGACAACGACCTCGCGTGTCTGGATGTCGACGATAAGAAGGACTTGCTCCGGCACATTGCCTTCGAGATGCAGAGCAGCGACGCCGGCCTCCGGGGTAACTTCATCGGCGAAAGGGCCTTGGTCCAGCTGACGCAAGCATGGTTCGAAGGCACGTTCGTGGATCACACCGGCGCCAAAGCCCGTCGGGCGGCGGATCGGATGATCGAGGGACTATGGCAACGGAACTATCTGCTCTGCCCTCGCGGTCCGAAGCTGTACGGATTTCTGCACCGCACTTTCATGGAATTTCTCACGGCCGCGGAATGCGTGCGGCGGTTTGAAAAGACGGACGACTTCACGCTGGACGATCTCGACGCGGTATTTCGCGAGCATGGCAACGACCCGGAGTGGAGTGAAGTCCTGCGCCTGATCTGTGGAGAGATAGGCGATGAATTTGCCGACAGCTTGATCCGCACCCTGCTGACCTTGAAGGAGTTTCCGACGGCGCTCCTCAGCGAGGAGAATCAGCCCAGCCACCTGTTGCTGGCGATTCGCTGTATGGGCGAGTTGCGTGGGCTCTCAAAGATGGAGGAACTGGGTGCGTTTGCACTAGAGCGTTGCGTCGAGTTCTTTCGCATGGTTCAACACGAACATCGTCGAGACAATCAGTTTCTCGCCGATCTAGTCCAGGCCGCGAGAGAAGTCGGTACGCGTTGGCCGAAGCGTGAACATTTCGCTTCAATCGCGCTTGAGCCCGGTGACTTCGAGTACCGGGGCCATCAGTTCTATCCTGAGTTCGAAGCGGCGATATTCGGGGACCGCGGTCGCATCACCAAGTTCGCCGGTGTGGCCGGCGATGCATGTCATTCAGCTCATACGATGCGGTGTTCCGGGCTCCGAGCGCTTTGCCGCGAATGGCCCGACGACGACAGTCGCCGGTTCGTGAGTGAATCTGCCAGCGACGACAAATCAGAGCAGGTTCGCTCCACAGCGCTGGAGCTGTTGGCGGGACGGGAGCAGTGGACCGACGACGAGACCCGCGGGCTCTTGACTCGATATGCCGGCGACGACAAATCATTGCAGGTTCGCTCCACAGCGCTGCGGCTGTTGGCGGGACGGGAGCAGTGGGCCGACGACGAGACCCGCGGGCTCTTGACTCGATATGCCGGCGACGACAAATCAGAGCATGTTCGCTCCACAGCGCTGGAGCTGTTGGCGGGACGGGAGCAGTGGGCCGACGACGAGACCCGCGGGCTCTTGACTCGATATGCCGGCGACGACAAATCATTGCAGGTTTGCTCCACAGCGCTGGAGCTGTTGGCGGGACCGGAGCAGTGGGCCGACGACGAGACCCACGGGCTCTTGACTCGATCTGCCGGCGACGACAAATCAGAGCATGCTCGCTACACAGCGCTGCGGCTGTTGGCGGGACGGGAGCAGTGGGCCGACGACGAGACCCGCGGGCTCTTGACTCGATCTGCCGGCGACGACAAATCATTGCAGGTTCGCTGCACAGCGCTGCAGCTGTTGGGGGGGCGGAAGCAGTGGGCCGTTCATAACGAAACGCTGGGAACTAGACAGGGTTTCATCGAACTGATCCTCGATGGGGCGGAACCAGAATCGCGAGGTCAAGCTGCATGCAGCTGGTTCCGAGGCGCCGGTAGATCCGACCCACTCGCCGACGCGAAGAAAATGGTATTTTCGCGAGATGTTGACGGAGTTGGACCGTACATCGATCCGCGCGAACCGGTATCCGCCGAGCATCTTGCCCGCGTGGCCAACAGTGCCGGCCTGACCGACGAGGAGTGCGACCGAATGGTAGAGCAGATGAACGCGGCGCTGGGTTGGGATATTCGGCTCGGCCGACCTCAAGGAGAGACTCGCACCGATTCCGATAAAGGCGGAGCGGCCAGGGCGAAGAGAACGACGTGACAGCGCGTACAGTGGGTGATAGCCCAGCTCAGCCCCTTGGTGGATCCGGTCCCTCCACGCAACGGACAACCGATTCAGCGACCCGGTTTCTGTCCAATCCGCCGAATGAGGCTTCACTTGCGCCGAACCGCTTGATGAGGACAACTAGAAACTGACGTAGCGGTTCGGGAGCGGTCATTCCGTGGTCGGCTCGAACGTCAACGAAGCCCACCAACTCCGCCAGTCGGCCTGCCCGCCATACTCAATCCGTTCCATATGGACGGTCTTGATGAGCCACGGTCCCGGTTGGCCCAGCCGCAGCGTCACTCGTCCGTCCTCGCCTGAGCGCTGTTGAACCGGCTGGGACGGCTCCCGGTTGGAGTATGCCGTAACCAAAGCTCCCGCAAGCGGCTTTCCCGCTCGTAAGACCCGCACCGGCAGCTCGTCCCCGGTCCTGAGCCCGTAGGGGTTCACGCCGGGGACAAGCTCCACGGGAAAGCCAAGCACGCGATCGAACCCGCCTTCCTCGCCCGACGATCCGGCCCGCAGCAGTGATTTCACGCAGCGGGAATAGAGTTCGCGCCCCTTTGCCTCGCTTTCACGGCGTCGACTCCGTTCCTCAATGACGCGGTCCAGCCCTTCGGCGCGAAGGTACTCTTCGAATTCCGCCGCCTCGAGTTCCAAAAACGCCGACGTGCTTCGGTAAGCGACTAGGTGCAGGCCGGGCTCGTCAAGAGTCACGAAGCCCGCGGGGTCGAAGCCCTCCACCCCCGGCACCGGCTTTTCCGAGCGTGGTCCGAATTGCGTGAAGACGACGACCCGCCCGGGATCGCGCGGCAGCGGGTCGCCCCGAAAGTGCTCGCCCACTCGGAAGCGGATCGTAACTTTGCTTCCGACCGCGGCCTGGTACGATGACGGTTCAATCCAGAAGTCGTGGGCGAAAAGAGGAACGACTGCGAAAAGCAGAAGGAATATGGCGGGCCGGGGGGACCTCTTCATTGGGAATCTTGCCGCCGCTGCGCCTCTGTCGGAGCCGCCGGCTCCTCCGGGATCAGCCGGCCCAACTTGCTTCAAGTTCCGATCGGCCAGCCGACGCGTTCGCTCGAATCCTTACCGTAACGGTCCGCCGATCCTGCTCGGATTCCCCTCCACTGTGGACCAAGCGCTTGTGTCTCCCGATTCGAAACCGTCGGCGAAGATCTCCAGGGGTTCGCTTCCCATGTAGTTCGTCCCGTCGAGAAGCTTCACGAGGGTTCCGGGCGAGGCCGGGGGATCCGAAACAAGATCAAGAACCCAAAGAATTTCGCCGTCGGGGCCGTCCCTTGTAATTGTGACCGACAACGGATTCGGGAGGTTGTGGTCGCAGGCAAACCCAATTATGATATCACCGATTATCTCCTGGATGTGTCGCACCGCCTCGCATTCGCCGGTAGCGTCCGTCGGCTCGAACGGGTCGATGAGATCCAAGTTGTCGTCGATCAAGTTGGCGATGCGGGTCGTGGCCTCGTTAGGCGCCCCGGGCAAGGGCGTCTTCAGTTAGGGGAACACGTCGTCAAACTGAAAGGGCCCTTGGTAGGCGCCGTCGGTCAAAGGCAGCAGGCCCGAGGGCGCGTCGCTGGGAGTGCAACCGCCGATTCCCACGGAGCTAGGAACGATCTGGCCCCGAATCTCGCCGTTCGGGAAGTCGAGGGTGTCCAGGTCGACGTAGAACCTGCCATCGTTCAAAGCCGCGATCTCGTCCTCGGACAGTCGGCAGTCCCACCTGACCGGTATCGGACCGGTTGCGTCCCGACAGACGCGGCGGCCGCTCTCACCCGGGGCACCGAGGCGCACATTGCCTTGAAAGACATTTTGAACGTTGTGGTTGACGACGCCCTGGAGCCGATTTCCTTCGAACAGGTTGAATACGCCCTCGCCGGTGGCGGTCGAGTTCGTCGGCGGGACCACGTTGTCGCCGTTGAGCATGACCGTGAACTCGTCAGAGCTTCCACCGCCGCCTTGGTAGCAGAGGTTGCCCATCAGCACCCGGAGCGAGATATCGACCACGTCATCGCCGGGGCGTCGGCCGTTAGGATAGCCGGCCAAGTCGCCACCAATGACACCCATACGGTTCTGCTGACCGCGAGGTACAGGCGCGGTCGAAGTATTAAGGCGCAGGATCTCGCCGGTCGAGCCGTCCTCGTTGAGACCCGGGATGCCCGTCAGAAAGACCTGGAGCAGATCGTCGCGGGGAAAGTTGTTCGGCGCCACCAGCTCGTCCGGGAAAAGGATTTGCAATAGTTCCGGCAGAGTGGGGTTGGTGACGTACTGAGAGAAGTTGGCGCCGTCGTCGCGGGGATGGCTTGCGTTAAACAGGTTCTTGTCGGGCAAGCCAATCACTACTTCGTTGACCAACGGGTTGCCCAGCCGCGAAACCTGAACAAAGCTGCCGAATTGTTCGTCCGGAGCCTCGAAGGTCGGGTCGTCAATGAGTATGCGATCCCGCCTCAGGCTGGCGGTCGTCCAACCGCCGATGACCGGGTCGAGGTCGGCGGTGAGACAGTCGATCGGCACCTCGAGGATGAGGCTCGTGATGTTCTTGTCGGCGGTGTCGGAACGTTCGGCATCGGGGTTGCCGACGGGATTCGTGATGTTGATCAGGTCGAACGTCTCGCCGAGATTGACCGCGAAGGCCTCCTTGCGCTGGCCCACGAAAACTCGTCCGCCCGGTTCACAACCGGGAATAGTGATGTCGTGAATGAACGAGTTCGCGTAGTCATCATAGTCGGGGATCGATTTGCCGCCGATATTGTCGAAGGGCATCCCGAATCGGGTTTCCCCCCCCACAACATTCGTCACGAACTCGATCGAGTCGGGGTCATTTACGTTCCCGCGCAGGAGTTCAAGAGAATAGGAGCGTCCCTGGGTTAAAGCGTCTTCGCCTCGTTGTGCTCCGAAGGGGCCAACGTTCACCAAAGGAACATCCACGCTCTCGCCGCCAACGTCCACGTGGAGCGGGGGTAACCGAAGTTCCGTTTGAAATTGAAAGCGGAAAGTGATGTCTTCTTCGGCATCGCCGTCATTCGTGATGTGAATTTCGTATCGCGCGTCCGTATCGGGCGCGAAGTAGTTCGGCCCGCCGTAGGGATCTTGCAGCGGGATGTAGTTGGCGATCAGCGTAACGAACCCGTCGCGGCCCTCTTCGTAGCTGCGGAACATATAGAAGTCCGTCCCATCGACTTGCGGCGTGCTCAGGATGCCCGGGGCCTCGCGGTGGCTGGACGCGCCGGCCCGAGAGAACTCCATCACCCCAACCGCGGCGATCAAGGCCGCCGTGACGAAGATCGAAATAATCGCTCGCTGTCGCATTGTCCGCATCTCCTTCAGCTACTCGCCCGGCGAACCGGGAATCGGCGATTTCAGGTACGGAAACGTGTCGTCGAACTGGTCGGCGTGCTGCCGGGCGCCGTCGGTGAAGGGCAACTGTCCGGAAGGGGCTTCCGCCGGACTCAGCAGTACGCCCATCAGGACCCGCAGCGAAATATCGACCACGTCGTCGCCGGGCCGACGGCCGTTGGGGTAACCGGCCAAGTCACCCGCGATCACGCCGAGGTTGTTTTGCGCAAAGGACGGTACGGGGGGCGTGGCCGTGTTCAGGCGCATGATCTCTCCGTTGGAGCCGTCTTGGTTCAGCCCCGGGACGCCGGTCAAAAACACTTGAACCAGATCGGTCCGCGGAAACACATTCGGCGCCGTCACGCCTGCATCCCCAAAAAGGATCTCCAGTAGCTCGGGCAGGGTCGGGTTGGTGACGTAGCGGGCGAATTGAACATCGTCCCTGGGCCGGCTGCCGTTAAAGAGATTCTTCTTGGTCATGCCGATCACGAGCTCATTCACGAGGGGATTTGCCAAGCGCGAGACCTGGACGAAGCCTCCGCTGTTGTCCTCCGGCTCGTCGAACGTCGCGTTGTCCCCTCTCAGTTCGCGGGTCCGCGGCAGCCGGGACGTCGTCCAGCCGCCAATGATCGTGCCGTTGCCGGCAGTGACGCATGGAATCGGCAGCTCCAGCGCAATTGTCGTGATGTTCTTACCGGCTGTGGCGGACTCTTCGGCATCAGCCGCACCCAGGGGATCCAAGTTGACCAGGTCAAAAATTTCGCCCAGGTTCACCTGAAAGGATTCCTTTCGCTGGCCCACGAACATACGGCCGTCCTCGGTGCAGCCCGGGATCTCGATGTCGTAAATAAACTGTGCCGCGTAGGCGTCGTAGTCCGGAATCGACTTCTCGCCGATGTAATCAAGAGGCATCCCGAACTTCGCGGCGCCGTTCCCCGCCTCGGTGACGAAACCCAGCTCCCTGCCGGGGTCGTCCAGCTCACCGCGTATGACCCGCGTGTAGTACTCCCGCTTCACGTTCGTCCTCAACCTGGTGTCATCCACTCCAAAAGGGGCAACATTGATGAGGGGAATGGCGACGGGCCGCCGGTTGTCAGGGGGGCCTACAAGAATAGCCAAGAAACCGCCCTCGTGTCTCCGCGTCTCGAGGATCTGAAAACGGAAGGTCAGGTCCTCGACCGCGTCGCCGTCGTTCGTGATGTGGATGTCGTAGAGGGCGTCGGAATCGAGAGGGTAGTAGTTCGGTCCGCCGAAGGGATCCTGCAACGGGTTGTAGTTGGCGATAATCGTGACAAAGTCCCCGCGCCCGTCCTCGTAGCCGCGGAACATGTAGAAGTCGGCACCGTCCACTTGCGGCAGCCTCGCGATGCCGGGGGCTTCGCGGTGGCTCGAAGCGAGGGCGGAGACGAGCAGCAGCCCAACGATAGCGATAGTGTCTGTCAAGATGACAAGCATGGTCCGCGATTTCATGCCGAATCTCCTTGGGTCGGCGCAGGGAGAGACCACCCTCCAGCGGCAGACTTGATCCTCTAAATCGTAACACTGAGCGGACGCCCTTAGAGGAATCGTTATCGGATCTTTGTCCGAAACCGCCGGCATTTGTTCTATGATGGAAAACGCCCGATCGGGTGGGCCGAGCTGACACGACAACGGGGTTTATCGGCTTGCGTTTCTCCCACGGCTAATCGAGAGTTACCACCGCAATCGCCCATGAAGCGTCACAAGGCTTTGTCGAAAATTGTCAGGTTGCTGGTCGCGTTTAGCGTTATCCCGCTCATGATTGTGGGATTCAACTCGGCGCCGCCGCCGATGACAAGCGGCGCCCCGGGAGAAGGGACCTGTTGGACGAGCGGTTGCCACATGACCGATTCCGGCGCGCTCTTCGAGGATTCCGACTCGGTTGCGATCCATTTCCCCGACGGGCCGACCTACCAGCCCGGCGTGCCGCAGATGCTGCGTTTGGAGGTAGACGACCCGATGGGCGTGGTTTTCGGCTTTCAGCTGAGCGCACGGAACAGCGACAACAGACAAGCCGGGAATCTCGCGTCCCTCGACGCCTCCACCAGTGTGAACACCGCCGGCGGCGTTCAGTATCTCGGCCACAATATCACTCCCAATACGGAAGGAACCTTCGATTTCGAGTGGCTGCCTCCGTCCACGGATGTCGGCACAATCATGATGTACGTTGCCGCCGACGCGGACAATGGGAATCTGGGCCGGACCGGTAGCCGGATCCATCTCAAGACCATCGAAGTGGACCCGGCGGCGGCGCCGCCGCCGCCCCCCCCGCCGACGGTACCAGTGGTCCTATCGATGGGGGTCGTGATGGGCAACTTGTTGCCGACAATCAACGCTTTCCATTAATCATCGATTTCCGGCGAGAGCATCATCAGCATCTTTGGGAGAGATTTCGCGCCGGACGGTGTGGACAACCGGGACACGCAGCTTGATCCCGCTTCGGGCCTAATTGCCACTAACCTAAGTGGAGTGTGCGTCGAGATCGACGGACAACGATCTCCCATGTTCCATGTGATCACCAAGGCCAACCCTAGCGACCCTACCGTTGATCAGGTCAACGTGCAAGCTCCAACATTAATGGGGGCCGGGCCGGTGTCTGTCGTTGTGATCTCCAACTGTGACATGCCCAATGAACAGCGCAGCCCGGCCGAGCCGGTGCAGTTGTCGGATCGCACACCTGCTTTCTTTCTTCTCGAACCGATCTTGAGCCTCGGCCTCAACCCGCTCGTGGCTACTCACCTGGACTTCAGCAAGATCGGTGACCCGAACACCCATCCGGGGACCACGCCGGCGGAACCGGGCGAATTCATCAGAATGTTTGGTGCCGGGTTCGGGCTCACCGAACCGGATGTGCAAGCGGGCGAAATACCACAGAATGTGCCCGAAGTGCAAGACAACAACTTCCTTGCCCCGCTTGTCGGTGATTTTACGATCACAATTGGCGGCATCACTCTCGAGGGCCGACCCAACGTGCTCGCCGCGGGTCTCTCGGTTTGTTGCGCGGGTTTGTACGAGATCGTCGTCGAAGTACCGGAGGGCTTACCGGACGGTAATCACGAGGTTACCGCGACGATCGATGGTGTTTCGACACCGCCAGGCACCTTCATAACTGTGAAGAGCGTGTCCGCTTCGGACCGGTAGCCGGTCGGGGCTGACGGGTGCCGCGTTCCAATAATCGTCCAGGACGGAATAAGCGATATTCGAGCAGCCCCGGCTTGTTCTTGGCGCGGATTCGATCGTTGATCGTGCCGAGCGTTTCACCTGAAAAGCGGTTTGAAAAGCGGTTCGGGGACGGAGCCCGAACAAAGAATCTTCATCCCGCGGCGGAGACCGGCCGGCAAGAGCGCCCGCACCCGGTTCGATCCGCGGTTGCTTCGTTCCCGAGATGAGCCTCCCGAGCAGCCTAGGCCGCGGGACGAGGCCGGTAACGCTCGACCTTGATTTGGTCCTGACGTGCCTGGGCTTGCGCGAGATCGTAGGCCGCTTGCATCCTGATCCAGCTCTCCGGCGTCGAGCCGAATGCCTTCGATAGGCGTATCGCCATCTCCGGCGAAACGCCCGCCTTTCCGTTGACCAGCCGCGACAGCGCGACACGGCTGACGCCGAGCACCTTCGCCGCTTCGGTCACCGAAAGACCCAGTGGTTCCAAACAGTCCACGCGGACCGAAAGGCCGGGATGGGGCGGGTTCTTCATTGGCACGGCGGTTGTCTCCTTTTCCCTATTAGTGGTAATCAGCCAAATCAACGTCGAACGCATCGCCGCCTTCGAAGCGGAATGTGATGCGCCAATTAGCCCGAACCGTCACCGACCAACAGCCACTCAAATCGCCCTTCAACCGGTGGAGTCAGTAACTTTCGATGCGCATGTCTTGGATCCTCGCCGCTGTATCCAAACGCGCGAGGATCGAGCGAATACGGTCCAACAAATCCGGGCGGACTCGGCCTGCGTCGCCACGTTCGTAGAGGCGTTTCAACCCCCGGTGTCGGAAGTTCCGTATCACCTTTGAGTGTAACCTGTAACGCCCCACGCATCAACGCGCGGGTGCGGTCTTCCTCCGCGCAACAAGACCGCGCCGCGAGGCGGCTCGGTTTGTACGTAGATCAAGCGCAAGGGGTAAGAAATTCAGTGACCAAGGGGTGAGTTGGTTCGGCCACAGATGAAGCCTTTACAGGGAAAGGCCTTTGAAACGGCCCCGGACCGGACGACGAGCTCTTTTCAAACCGGCCTGACAAGGGCCGGTCTACATCGAAACCCAAGGCCGGTGAACCGGATGCAGGAGTGCGTAGTTCGGAGCGGAGAAGAGGCTCTTGGGTTGCTGATCGGAGACCACCAATTGCGGCGGCTCCGGGGCGACGGCATCGCCTACCGCTTACTAACGTGCGCGGCTCGGTTTGGGTCGTCTTGAGAGACCCGTGCGGCTTGATTCGTTTACCTACAACTCCGCGCCGGTTTCTTTCCACTGGCCGCTTTTCGCCGAATCGATAACCGCGTCGCAGACTTTTTGGGTTTGGAGGGCATTCCGGAAGTCCGGTTGAGCGGGGGTGCCGCTTTCGATGCCGGCGACGAAGTCGGCTAGGGCGTTTAAGAACGTATGCTCGTAGCCGATGGTGGTTCCCGGGACCCAATATTTGTCCATGTAGGGGTGCTCGGGATTGCTGACGTGAATCTTGCGCCAGCCGGTGAGGTGGTCCTCGGTTTTCTTGCCCGATTGCTGTTGCGCATACTCAAAGAACGATAGGTTCTCGGGGTCTTCCAGGTTGAAAAAGGCGCTGCCGTCGGCGCCGTTGAGTTCGAGCGTGTTGTAGTTCTTGCGGCCGCGGGCGTAGCGGGTCGACTCGAACGTCCCCATCGAACCGTTGGCGAACTCGGCGAGAAACATACACGCGTCGTCGATGCCCACCGGCTCGACCTTCCCGGTGTCGACGTGCTCGCGCTCTTTCACGAAGGTCTCGGTGCTCGCGACGACGCGCTTGATCGGTCCGTTCAACCACATGGCCGAGTCGATCGAGTGGGCCAGCAAGTCGCCGGTGACGCCCGAGCCGGCGGCGTTGATGTCGAGCCGCCACAGAGCGGCGCCGCCTTGGGGGACTTTCTCATTGATCGTCCAGTCTTGAAGGTAGGTCGCGCGGTAGTGGAAGGGGCGGCCGATGCGGCCTTCGTCGATGATCTGCTTGGCGAGGGCGATGGCGGGGACGCGGCGGTAGTTGTACCAAACCATGTTGGGGACGCCGGCTTCCTCGACGGCGCGAGTCATCTCCTCGGCTTCGGCGACGTTGACGGCGAGAGGCTTTTCGCAGCAAATCATCTTGCCGGCCTTGGCGGCGGCCACGGCGATGTCGCGGTGGAGGTTATTGGGAACGCCGATGTCGATGAGGTCGACGTCGTCGGCTTCGACGAGCTTGCGCCAGTCGCTTTCGGTGCGCTCGTAGCCCCAGCGGTCGGCGAAAGCTTGGAGCTGGTCGGGTTTGCGGGCGCAGGCGACCTTGAGGACGGGGCGGTGTTCGACGTCGAAGAAGTCGTTGAGACGCTTGTAGGCGTTGGAGTGGGCGCGTCCCATGAAACCGTAGCCGATCATTCCAATGCGTAATTCTTTCGCCATGGTGATTCTCTCCTGTGTGGCCGCCGGGCCGCGACCACGCATCGTAGCGAGTGGGGCGAGGGGAGTCAAGTTTTTGGGGGCGGCGTGCGAGAACGACGCGGGGCGGGCAAAGGAAGATAGGACCTGTCGGCACGAATGCCGCCACGGCACGCACGAATGCGTGCGCCACGTCGGGCGGCCGTCCTCACTCGTAGCGCAAGACTTCGACCGGGCCGATGCGGGCGGCGGCTCCGGCGGGGTAGAGGGTGGTGACGTAGCTGAGGGCAATGGCGGCGATGCCGATCAGTACGGCGTCGAGCGGATTTGCCGCGAACGGCACGTAGCTGAGGCCGTAGATCTCGGCGTCGAGTGGGATGAGGCGATAGGCGTCGGCAACGCCGCAGAGGATTTGTCCCGCGACGAGGCCGGCGGCGGTTCCGACGGTGCCGATGGCGAGGCCTTGGTAGACGAAGATCTTTCGGATCTGCTGTCGGCGGGCGCCCATCGACATCAGCACGGCGATGTCGCGGTTCTTTTCCATCACGATCATCACGAGCGATGTCAGAATGTTCAGCGCGGCGACGAGCATGATCAGGCCGATGGTGATTGTCGTGACGAGTTTTTCGACTTGTAGGGCGTTGAAGATGTCGCGATTGCGTTCCATCCAGGTGGTGGCGGCGAAGCGGTTTCCGGCGACTTGCTCGATTTCGGCTCCCACCTGGGCGGCGAGGTGTAGGTCGTCGAGCTTGAATTCGATCGCGTTGATGACGTTACCGAGGGCGAGCGATTGCTGCACGGCCTCGATGCGGGCAAAGGCCCAATGGTGGTTGTATTCGTAGAAGCCGGAGTGGAAAATGCCGGCCACCCAAAATCGCTTATAGCCGGGGATCACGCCAAAGGGAGTCATCTCGCCTTGGGGGCTGACGACGGTGACGACCGAGTGAAGAACGGCCCCGATCTCCTGGGCCAGCTTTTCCCCGAGAATGATGCCGGGCGGACCTTCGTCGGGGGCCAAGTCGTCGGTCGAACCCTCGGTTAATTGGCCGAGCAACGCGCCAACCCGCAACTCGGCCTCGGGGTCGATTCCCTTGAGCACGGACGCGCGGCCGCGCACCGGGCCCGTGATCATGACCTCGCCGTAGAGAGCGGGAGCGACGGCGACAACATGATCGACGTCTTCGAAACGCTTGACAAACTCCGGCCAGTCTTCGATGCCGAAGCCGCGTTGTTTCTCAAGCAGATTGATATGGGAAACCGCGCCGAGCAGGTGGCGTTGCAAGTCTTGTTGGACGCCGACGTTGATCGCGACCGCAACGACGAGCGCCATCACGCCGAGGGCGACGCCGATGACGGCGATCAGTGTGACGACGGATATGAACTTCTGCTTTCGCTTGGCTCGGAGGTAGCGCGCGCCGACGAAAGACTCGAATGACATGAGCGGTTATGAGTTGTCGAGCCCCTCGAGCCGCGCGGCGATGCCGATGTCGCTCTCGGGGCGCAGCAGGGGGAACAAGATCACGTCGCGGATGGAGGGCGAGTTGGTTAACACCATCGCCAGGCGGTCGATGCCGATTCCTTCGCCGGCGGTGGGCGGCATGCCGTAGCAGAGCGCTCGGATGTAGTCCTCATCCATGGCGTGAGTTTCCTCGGCCCCGGCTTCGCGTTCGGCACCTTGCGATTGGAAGCGGCGCAGCTGCTCTCGCGGGTCGTTGAGCTCGGAGTAGGCGTTGGCGATTTCCATTCCGCCGGCGTAGATTTCAAAACGCTCGACCCAGTCGGGGTCGTCGGGCTTTTGTTTCGATAGGGGCGAGGCCTCGACGGGGTAGTCGTAGATCAACGTCGGCTGGATCAAATTGGGTTCGCAGGCGTCTTCGAATAGCCTCAGGATCATGGCTCCGAGAGAGCCCTCGGAAGGCAGCGAGCTTTCGGTCACACGATTGTAGGCCTCGACCATTTCCTCGACGCGTTGACGGTCATCGAGATCCTCGAGCAGGACGCTTCCGGCCCCGGCGGGCCAGTGTTCGACGAGCGCTTCTTTCATCGTGGCGCAACGCAGCTTGCCGAAATCGATAGTGTGCTCGCCGTAGGTGACTTCGGTTTTGCCGTCATGGACGGCTTCGGCCGCTTGCCGCAGCAACTCGCCGCTGAGTTCCATCAAGTCGCGGTAGTCGCTATAAGCCTGATAGAACTCGAGCATCGTGAACTCGGGGTTGTGGTGCGATGAGATGCCCTCGTTGCGGAAGTTGCGGTTGACCTCGTAGACGCGGTCGAGTCCGCCGACGATGAGGCGCTTGAGATAGAGTTCGGGCGCGATGCGCAGATATAAGTCGACGTCGAGCGCGTTGTGGTGCGTGGCGAAGGGCCGCGCCAGCGCGCCGCCGTGAACCGGCTGCATCATCGGCGTTTCGACCTCGACGAAGCTGTGACGCTCGAGGGTGTTTCTAAGCGCCGAGATCATCTTGTTGCGCTGTAGGAAGACGCGCCGCGCGTCGGGATTGGCGATCAGGTCGAGGTAGCGCTGCCGATAGCGCGTCTCGACGTCCTGGAGGCCGTGCCATTTTTCGGGCATCGGCAGGATCGCCTTGGCGAGAAATTCGAGTTTTTGGGCGCGCACGGTCAGTTCGCCGGTTCGAGTACGAAACATCGAGCCCTCGATGCCGATGATGTCGCCGGCATCGAGCTTTTTGTAGACGCCGAAAGGGGTTTCGCCCACGGCGTCCTGCCTTACGTAGACCTGTACCTTGACGCCCCCTTGCTCGATATGGCAAAAGCCGGCTTTGCCTTGTCGCCGGATGGTTGCCAAGCGGCCGCAGACGCGTACCGCGGGCTTTTGCTCTTCGAGCTGCTCGGCCTCGACGGCGTCATATCCGTCGCGCACTTGGGCGAGGGAATGGGTAAACGCGAACTTGCGCGGATAGGGCTCGAAACCGAGCGCCTCGATGTCGCGAATCTTTTGAACCCGCTGCTCAAACAATCGATCTTCGGCGGACAAAGGGGATGTTCTCCGGACAGGCCCCCGTGGGCAGTCATTCATTATAAGGGTGCTGTTTCGGCGAGCCCCGGCGGGGGAGGTCTTCCTGAAAACGCGTAGCGCGGTCTTGCTTGGACGCCGCGCCTATAATACGGGCAGCGATCGGCGGGGTTGTGGACGGCCGTGAAGTTGCAATTCAAATTTCGAGAGGACTGTGCCGCACCGGCGCGCGAGGCGTTGGCGACCGAGCTTCGCGACGAGGGCGCGGTCGAGGTGCGGCGGCTGTTTCCGCAAGAAAAAGACACGGAGTTGGCGGCGCTGCACGTCGTCGAAGTCGAAGAAGGCGGAACGGCCCGGCGACTCATCGAGTTGCTCGAGAAATCGCCGACGGTCGAGTTCGCGGAAGCCCAGACAAAGCGGCGCGCGCTTTGAGAAAGCCCTTCGGAGGAAGAACGGTCAGCAGGCTGATGGCCAAGAAAAACGCCAACCGTAAGATGGCGGTGCACTTGAACCTCAACGTGCGCGGACTCGGCGCTTCGGCCACGCTGGCCATCAACGAACAATCGAACCGGCTTCGCGGCCGCGGCCGCACGGTCTACAAGCTGGGGTTGGGGCAATCACCGTTTCCGGTTCCCGCCCCGGTCGTCGAGGCGCCCTCCAAGCCAACGCTTTCCAAAAGGACTATCAGCCCGTCCAGGGCCTCGAAGAGCTACGCCGAGCGGTGGCGGCTTATCATCGCCGGCGACAGCAGATCGACGCCGGTCCGGAGAACGTGCTGATCGGCCCGGGCTCGAAGGAACTGATGTTCCTATTGCAGCTGGTCTACTACGGGGATTTGGTCATCCCCACGCCGACCTGGGTTTCCTACGCGCCGCAAGCGCACATCATCGGCCGCCATGTGCGTTGGTTGAACACCGAGGCTCGTGACGGTTGGCGGCTTACGCCCGACGAGTTGGAAGCGCTCTGCCGCGATGACCCGGGACGCCCCCGCATCGTCATTCTCAACTACCCGGCCAATCCGACCGGCGGCAGCTATGAGCGCGACGAATTGAAAGCCCTGGCCCAGACGGCGCGGCGTCACGGCGTCATTCTGCTGGCGGATGAAATTTACGCCGAGTTACATCATGAGGGCCGCCACGTTTCGATCGCTCGCTACTACCCCGAGGGAACGATTGTTTCGGGCGGACTGAGCAAGTGGTGCGGCGCCGGCGGTTGGCGATTGGGCACGTTTACGTTTCCGCCCGGGTTGCAGTGGTTGCTCGACGCCATGGCGAATGTCGCGAGCGAGACCTACACTTCGACGAGCGCCCCGATTCAATACGCCGCCGTGCGGGCCTTTTCCGGCGGGGCCGAGATCGAGGCTTATCTCGAGCAAGCGCGCGCGATACTCAGCGCGCTCGGCGGATACGCCGCGCGGAAGCTTCGTGAAGCAGGGGTCGTGGTCGCTACGCCCCAGGGTGCTTTCTACTTGTTCCCGGATTTTTCGGGCGGCGCGGAGAGGCTGCGCGAACGGGGCGTTACAACAAGCAAAGAGCTCTGCTCCCGCTTGCTCGAAGAGACCGGTGTCGCGATGTTGCCCGGCGTCAATTTCGGCAGGCCGGAGGAAGAATTGACCGCGCGCATCGCCTATGTGGATTTCGACGGGGCCAGGGCGCAGGCGGCGGCGCGCAGGCGGGCGGCGGACGATGCGCTCGACGACGAGTTCTTGGGAGAGTACTGCGGTGGGGTTGTGCGGGCTGTTGATTTGATTTGTGATTGGTTTCGAGGTTAGGCCGCCTTTCTCTGTTGATCTGATTTATGATTGGTTTCGAGGTTAATATTGCAACCCCTATGGACACCCGGTAACGACGCCGTTGCTCGATCGAACCTGACGGCTTTTCTCAGGGAAGTTCGACAATCGTGGGACCCTCCCGGGGTCTTCGGAACCGACGATCTCTATCGCTGGTCGATCGAACGGCCCGAAGAGTTTTGGGCTTCCGTGTGGCGTTTCACGGGCATCATCGCGGAAGGCGACCCGTCAACCGTCGTTCGTGATTTCGACCACATGCCCGGGGCAAGTTGGTTCCCCAATACGCAGCTCAACTTCGCGGAAAACTTGCTGCGCTTTAGCGACGACCGCGAAGCGTTGGTCTTTTGGAACGAGCAGGGTCGGCAATGCTCGCTGACCTATGGCGAACTCCGCGCTCAAGTCACCCGCTTCGCCGCGGGTCTGCGCGCGGCCGGTGTTGGCCGCGGGGATCGCGTGGTCGCCTATATGCCGAACCGGCCCGAGACGGTGGTCGCCATGCTGGCGGCGGCGTCGCTCGGCGCGCTTTGGTCCTCGTGCTCGCCGGATTTCGGAACGTCGGGGGTGCTCGACCGCTTCGGGCGAATCGAGCCGAAAGTTCTGCTCACCGCCGACGGCTATTTTTATAACGGAAAGACGTTCGACACGCTTGACCGGGTTCGGCGTCTCCAACGCGACTTGCCCTCGATCGAACGCATTGTCGTGGTTCCCTATACGGTCGCGGCGCCGTCGCTCGAAGGGTTGCGGAACGCGCAACTCTATGACGACTTCCTTGCCGCCGGCGGAGAAGAGAGCCTCGTATTCGACCGGCTGCCCTTCGATCATCCGCTCTACATCATGTATTCGTCGGGAACGACCGGGCCGCCGAAGTGCATTGTGCATGGGGCGGGCGGCACGCTGCTGCAACATCTCAAGGAGTTGATGCTGCACACGGATCTGAAGCGCGACGACCGTATTTTCTACTTCACGACCTGCGGCTGGATGATGTGGAATTGGTTGATATCGAGCTTGGCCGTCGGGGCAACCGTGGTGCTTTACGACGGCTCGCCGTTTCACCCCGGCCCGGAGCAGCTCTTCGACGTGGCCGAGCAGGAGCGCATCACGATTTTCGGCACCAGCGCGAAGTATTTGGCGACCGTCGAAAAAGCGGGCCTCGCCCCGGGGCGGAGCCACGACCTGGGCGCGGTGCGGACCATCATGTCAACCGGGTCACCGTTGGCGGCCGAGGGCTTTGAGTACGTCTATGAAAAAGTCAAGAGCGACGCACAATTGGCAGCGATCTCCGGCGGCACGGATCTGATTTCCTGTTTCGCGCTGGGCGACCCCGCCGCGCCGGTCTATCGCGGCGAGTTGCAGACACGCGGCTTGGGCATGAAGGTCGAGGTTTTCGACGACGAGGGGCGGTCGCTTCCGCCCGGCGTAAAAGGTGAGTTGGTCTGCACGGCGGCGTTTCCTTCGATGCCGGTGGGATTCTGGAATGATCAGGACGACAAGAAATACCACGCCGCCTATTTCGAGCGCTTCCCCGGCGTATGGCATCACGGCGATTACTGCGAGCTGACCGAGCGCGGCGGCATGAAGATCTGGGGGCGATCGGATACCGTTCTCAACCCGGGCGGCATTCGCATCGGAACGGCGGAGATTTATCGCGCCGTCGAGAAGTTGCCGGAAGTGCTCGAGGCTCTCGCGGTTGGTCAGGATTGGGACGGCGATTCGCGGGTGGTTTTGTTTGTGAGACTGCGGGAGGAAGCGGCATTGAGCGAAGACTTGACGGCGCGGATTCGAGAACAGATTCGCCGTGACTCGAGTCCGCGCCATGTACCGGCGAAAGTGCTGCAAGCGCCGGACCTTCCCCGAACCCTCAGCGGCAAGCTCGCGGAATTGGCGGTGCGACATACGATCCACGGCCGCGAAGTGAAGAATCGTGATGCGTTGGCCAACCCCGAAGCTCTGGATTATTTCCGTGACCTGCCGGAGCTTGCGGAGTGATGCGCCGGGCTTGGGGTAGATTCCGCCCCCCTCCCGTTACACTGAAACCATGATTCAACTCACCGGCGCGAAAATGCGTTACGGCGAGAAAGTGCTCTTCGACGGGCTCGATTGGCTCGTTACGCCCCAGGACCGTATCGGCGTCGTCGGTGCCAACGGCACCGGCAAGAGCACGCTGCTCAAGATCATCGCCGGGCTGGAGGATCTCGACGACGGCCGGCTGACTCGTCAGAAGAACCTGCGCGTAGGCTACTTGCCTCAGGACGGGCTGACGCTTTCCGGCCGCGGCATTTTCGACGAATGCCTGAGCGTCTTCGAAGAGGCCCTCTCGCTCGAGGTCGAACAAACCGAACTGGCCGACAAGCTGGGCTCGCTCGACCCCGAGAGCCCCGAGTACACCGTCGCCGCCGAACGCTACCAGTGGGTTCACGACCGCTACCTCGCGCTCGACGGATATACCAAGGAAGCGCAAGTGGGCGGCGTCCTGAGCGGGCTTGGGTTCCCCAAAACCGACTGGAACCGCCGCACCGAGGAGTTCTCCGGCGGTTGGCAGATGCGCATCGCGCTCGCCAAGCTGCTGCTCGAGAAACCGAACATTCTGCTTCTCGACGAACCGACCAACCACCTCGACCTGGAAGCCCGTAATTGGTTGGAAGACTATCTCGCTGCCTACCCTTTCGCGTATTTGGTCATCTCCCACGACCGCTTCTTCTTTGACGCCACGGTGAAGAAGATCATTGAGATTTGGAACCGAAAGGTCCATTTCTACAGCGGCAACTATTCCCAATACGAAGTCGCTAAGCAAACCCGCCGAGCGCAACTACAGGCCGCCTACACTCGCCAGCAGGATGAGATCCGCCGTCAAGAGGCGTTCATCAATCGCTTCCGCGCCAAGGCGTCGAAAGCGAAACAAGTGCAGAGCCGCGTGAAGGCTCTCGAAAAGATCGAGCGGATCGAAATTCCCGACGAAGAGGCGACTATCCATTTCCGGTTCCCACAGCCGCGCGCGAGCGGCCGGGTTGTGATGCGCCTCGAGGGGGCGGCGAAGAGTTACGGCACAAACGAAGTACTCCGTAAGGTAGACCTCTCGATCGACAAGGGCAGCCGGATCGCGCTGATCGGCGTCAACGGAGCCGGTAAGTCCACGTTGATTCGCATGTTGGCGGGAAACGAAGAGCTGACCGCGGGCATTCGCACCCCGGGGCACAACGTCGATATCGATTACTTCGCGCAAGACCAATACAAGGTACTCAACCCAGAGGCACGCCTTTTCGACGACCTAGCCTCGGTGGCCCGGGCGACCAACGATACCGAGATCCGGAAGATTCTGGGTTGCTTCCTCTTCTCGGGTGACGACGTTTTCAAGCCCATCGGAGTGCTGTCGGGCGGGGAGCGCAACCGCTATGCGCTGGCCCGCATGCTGATGCAACCAAGCAACTTCATGTTGCTCGACGAACCGACCAATCACCTCGACCTGCGCGCCAAGGAAGTGCTGTTGCGCTCGTTGCTCGACTTCACCGGAACGATCGTTTTCGTCTCGCACGACCGCTATTTCATCGATAAGCTGGCAACCCACGTCTACGCCGTGGGGGACGGCGAGATCGATGTCTACCCAGGCAACTACGAAGAGTACCTGTGGCACATCGAACGGCGCGGGGAACAAGCCGTCGTGCCCCATCCCGGGCCCGCCCGCGACCAAGTCGGCCGAGCCCGGAAGAAAAACGAACCGCCGCCCGCCGTGAACGGCAAAGCGCCCGTGGGGGATGTCAGTGATGCTCTGCGCAGTGCCTTGCACGCCGCGCAGCCGAAACCCGAGCCCGCCCCGACCAAGCGCGCTAAGCGGCTCAACCCGATTGTCTCCAAGAAGCTGCGGCACCAAGTAGGTCGCATCGAGGAAGAGATCGCCGAACTCGAAGCCGCCATCGCCCGGCAACAACTACAGCTCACAGAGCACGCCCGCGATCACCAACGCCTGGGCGCCATCACCGCCGAAATGGAAAGGCATCGCGACCGGGTCCGCCAATGCGAGCAGCAGTGGGAAGAACTCAACCTGAAACTCGAGCAATAGGTTCGAGCCCCTCGGCGGACTAAACCCGGCGTTTCGTGCCCATATTTCGTGTCGGCTTTACCGCGCGAGGGCATATACTGTCCGTGAGGATGTAGCCATGAAGCTGTTGCTGTTGTCGCTGTTGTTTGGTGCCGCGACTGCCGCTAACCTTGCGGCGGCCCCGAAGGGGCCGGCTACCAAAGGGGTCGACTTCAGCCGCGAGGTCCGCCCGATTCTCTCGGACAAATGTTTCGCTTGCCATGGTCCCGACGAGGGTCCGCGCCAAGCGGACCTGCGACTCGACACCAAGGAAGGCGCTTCCGCCGACCGCGGGGGCAGCCAAGTCATCGTTCCCGGCGACGCGGCGGCAAGTCGCCTCTACCAGCGCATCAGCCACAAGCAGGAAATCGCCCGCATGCCTCCTCCGAGCGCCGACCGGCAGCTCACGCAAGCAGAGGTCGAGACGATTCGCCGCTGGATCGACGAAGGAGCGGAGTGGGAAACCCACTGGGCGTTTCAAACACCCGAGCGTCCCGCGCCGCCTGAAATCAACAACCCCGCGTGGCTACGCAACGAGATCGATCAATTCGTGCTTGCGCGTCTGGAACGCGAGGGACTCGCGCCCTCGCCCGAGGCCGACAAGAACACGTTGATTCGACGGGTTAGTTTCGACCTGACTGGGTTGCCGCCGACACCCGAGCAAGTCGCGGCGTTTGTGAACGACGACTCCGACGACGCCTACGAAAAGGTCGTCGACCGCCTCCTCGACTCCGAGCACTATGGCGAGCGCATGGCGATCGAGTGGCTCGACCTGGCCCGTTACGCCGACACGCAGGGCTATCACATCGACAATCTTCGCGAGATGTGGCCTTGGCGCGATTGGGTGATTCGCTCCTTCAACGACAACAAGCCCTTCGACGAATTTACGGTCGAGCAGATTGCCGGCGACCTGCTTCCGAATTCCACCCTCGACCAGAAGATCGCCACGGGTTTCAGCCGCAATCACATGATCAACGCCGAGGGCGGCGCCATTGCCGCCGAGTACCACACCGAATACGTGATTGACCGCGTCGAAACCACGTCGACCGTTTGGCTGGGACTGACGATGGGTTGCGCCCGCTGCCACGATCACAAATACGACCCGTTAAAGCAAAAAGAGTTCTATGAGTTCTTCGCCTTTTTCAACACAATCCCGGACCGCGGTCTCGACGGCGCGGCCGGCAACGCAAAACCCATCCTCCGACTGCCGACAGGCGACCAGGAAAACCGCCTCGACGAAATCTCTAACGCACTCGACGACTTGGAAGAGACCCTCGGCAACGAAAGGGTCGACGAATGGGTGGCCGAATGGAAAAAGACAGCCCTACCGGGAATCCCTACCGCGAATACCGACGGCCTTGCCGGGCACTATGAATTCAACAAGGGCCTCGACGACTCCTCCGGCCGTGAGCACCACGCCAAGCTTTTGCGCGGCGAAGTGACCTACGACGAGCTGAATGTCGGAGACGGCATCGAGCTTGACGGCGAGACCCGGCTTGCATTCCCGGCCGCGCCCCTCGAACGCGAAGGGCCTTTTTCGGTAGCCTTCTGGACCTCCACGCGACCCCCCGGGGACGCCTTGATGTCGGTTTTTCAAAAGCTGAACCTCGAGCAGGATCGCCGCGGCTTTGAAATCTTCGTTGGTGAAGCCGAACCGGCGAACATGCAGCTGAAGTTCAACGTCTATGTGCGTCTTTCTCACCGCTGGCCCGACGACGCCATTGAGGTTCGTACCGAGAAGAAGGTAAGAGGCTTCGGCCATCACTACATCGTTACTTATGACGGCTCGGGCAACGCCGCCGGGCTGCGACTCTTTATCAACGGTAAAGAGCAGGAGATAATTGCGACGCGCGACGACCTCAGCGGGCCCTACCAACACAGCGGTCCTCTCGAAGCCGGTGTACCAGGAGTGTTCAACCCCTATAAGGGCAGCCTCGACGATCTTCGCGTCTACGATCGTGTGATCGGCTCCGGGGACATTAAGCAGCTCTTTGAACACGAGGGCATGAGGGCCGTTCTGGCTTCGCCCATCAGCGGATGCGCCGAAAGCATGAAGGAGTTTGACGAACACAAGAAGGCCGATATCGACGGTACCGGAGAGAACGTCCCGGTAGTCTCCGCGCAAAGCGCCGCGGGCCGTCGCGTGCGGGCCTGTTTGAGTCGCCGCAATCGGTTTCGCCAATACTACCTGACTCATGCCGCGCCCGACGACATCAAGGACCTCTACAAGCGCAAGAAGGACTTGGGGAAGGAAAAAGGCAAGCTGGAGTCCTCGATGCCGTCTGTCATGGTGATGGCGGAGATGAAGCAGCCGCGCGAGACCTTCGTTTTGGGGCGCGGCGATTATCGAAATAAGACCGAAAAGGTCGAGCCGGGGCTGCCCGCGTTTCTGCCTCCGCTCCCGGAAGGCGCGCCGCCGAACCGCCTGGGGCTGGCACGCTGGCTTGTCGACCCCTCCCACCCGTTGACGGCGAGGGTCGCGGTCAACCGCTACTGGCAAATGTACTTCGGCACGGGCCTTGTCATGACGTCGGAGAACTTCGGTTCACAAGCCGAAGCCCCGAGCCATCCCGAGTTGCTCGACTGGCTCGCCGCGGAGTTTGTCGACAGCGGATGGGACGTGAAGGCGATGCAGAAGCGAATTGCCATGTCCGCCACCTATCGGCAGTCTTCGAAGGCGACGCCCGAGTTGATATCGCGTGATCCCCGCAACCGCCTGCTGGCGCGCGCCACGCGCTTCCGTTTGCCCGCCGAGATGGTACGCGACACCGCTCTCGCCGCGGCGGGGCTGCTGAACACCAAGGTAGGCGGGCCGAGCGTCTACCCCTACCAGCCCCCGGGGTTGTGGAAAGAGATGTCGATCGGCCTGTGGTTTTCGGGCCAAGAGTATGAGGTGGGCGGGGGCGACGATCTCTACCGCCGCGGCATGTACACGGTTTGGCGCAGAACCGTGCCTCCGCCGTCGCTCCATGCTTTCGACGCACCCGACCGTGAAGAGTGCACTTCACGTCGCGCGCGCACCAACACCCCGTTGCAGGCGCTCGTACTGATGAACGACCCGACCTATGTCGAGGCCGCCCGAGTGTTAGCCGAGCGAATGATCACCGAAGGCGGAAGCCTGCCCGAAGATCGAATCCAATACGCCTACCGACGCACCCTGGCGCGAGAGGCATCTCACGAAGAAGCGAAGCTGTTGCAAGGGTTGGCGGCGGAGCAGCACGAGGCTTTTCGCAAGAACGACGACGCGGCCCGAGGACTTATCGGCGTGGGCGAGGCGGCCCGCAACCCGAAAATCGAGGATGCCGAGCTGGCGGCATGGACCATGGTCGCGAGCACAATCCTCAACCTGGACGAGGCCATCACCAAGGAGTAAACCATGCGACCCGAAGAACGCCTCTTAATGACCCGCCGCCAGCTTTTCGGCCGCACCGCGACCGGCATCGGAACGGTGGCGCTGGCCTCGCTGCTCGAGCGAGATCTGGGAGCGACGCCGAAAACAGACCCAATGGGTCGAGCCGTCAACCCCGAGACGGGGGGCTTGGCGGAATTACCTCACTTCGCACCCAAGGCGAAGAGGGTGATCTTCATGCACCAATCGGGCGCTCCGTCACAGATCGAGCTGTTCGACCACAAGCCGAAGCTCCGCGAGATGATGGGCGCCGAACTGCCCGACTCCATCCGCAAGGGACAACGCATTACGGGAATGACGTCCCACCAAGACAGCTTTCCCGTGGCGCCGTCGATGTTCGATTTCAAGCGCCGCGGCAAGTCGGGGACCTTGGTAAGTGAACTGCTCCCCTATACCGGCAACGTCATTGACGACATCGCGCTCATCAAGACGATGCACACCGATGCCATCAATCACGACCCGGCGATCACGTTCATCCAAACCGGCAGTCAGCAGCCGGGACGTCCCAGCCTCGGCGCCTGGCTCAGTTACGGCCTCGGCAGCGAGAACCAGAACCTGCCGGCTTATGTCGTCTTGATTTCCCAAGCCTCGGGTGGCCGCAAGGGTCAGCCGCTGTTTTCGCGCCTCTGGGGACCGGGGTTCCTACCCTCCGAGCACCAAGGCGTCAAGTTTCGCTCGGTGGGCGACCCGGTCTTGTATCTCTCCGACCCGCCCGGGATCAGCCGCGACGCTCGCCGCGGCATGCTCGACCGCCTGGGGAAGCTCAACCAAATGCGGGCGGACGCATTCGGCGACCCGGAAATAGAGACCCGCATCTCGCAGTACGAAATGGCGTACCGCATGCAGACCGCCGTCCCGGATCTAATGGATCTCTCCACCGAGCCCGACAGCACCTTCGAGCGCTATGGGCAGGAAGCCCGCAAGCCCGGCACCTACGCGGCGAACTGCCTACTCGCGCGCAGGCTAATCGAGCGAGACGTTCGTTTCGTCCAGCTATATCACCGCGGCTGGGATCAGCACGGCAACCTACCGCGCTACATACAGGTCCAAGCCAAGGACACCGACCAAGGCTCGGCCGCGCTGGTCGCGGACCTTAAGGAACGCGGCTTGCTCGACGAGACGCTGATCGTGTGGGGAGGCGAGTTCGGCCGAACCGTCTATTCACAAGGGCGTCTCACAAAAACCAACTACGGCCGCGACCACCACCCGCGTTGTTTCACGATGTGGATGGCCGGAGGCGGCATCAAGCCCGGCACGGTCCTCGGCAAAACCGACGACTTCTGCTACAACATCCTCGAGGACCCTGTCCACATCCACGACCTACAGGCGACTATTCTGCACTGCCTGGGCGTTGATCACAAGAAGCTGACGTTCAAGTTTCAGGGCCGGCATTTTCGGTTGACGGACGTCCACGGAAAAGTCGTCGAAAAGCTGCTGGCGTGAGGCTGAACGGGGAACCGCAAACACCCGCTGCCCCACCAAATACGATTTCCGGTTTGGCGCCGGTCTCCGCCGTGAGACGAAGGTTCTTTATTCGGGCTCCGTCCCCGATCTCTCCCCGATCTCTCCCGTTACAAGGTTCCGTAAGAGAGTTGAAACGGATCGGCTTGCGTTGCTCCGCTTGACAGCGGCGAAGGCGTTCGCCAAGCCGGTTTGGTACAAGTGCCGTTATCTTGGGTGGGACGAACAGCGGTTGATAGCTGTACTCGACAGCTCGTTCGACGAACTGAAGGCGACACCAGGCGTCCGTTTCTGGCATATGAGCACGCCCGCGATCACCAGCGCCTGGTCGCCATCACCGCCGAAATGGCAAGGCATCGCGACCGGGTCCGCCAGTGCGAGCAGGAATGGGAAGAACTCAACGTTAAGCTCGAGGGGTAGTCCCGAGGCTTGATGTGAACGGCGGGCTGGTTAAGTTAGTTAGTTTGAGTTGGGGTGAAGAGAAATCCCGACCGTCAGGCTGGATAGAATTTGGGCCAGGTCGAACCATTAAGTGGGGACCCAATCTTTGTGACGATGTTCGATCTATTGCTTTCAGCTTTCCGGCGCTGAAGACCAGCGTGTCGGGGTGATATTCCTTCCAGTCAAACCAGAAGTCTTTGAGGATGTTGATTCTTTGAAGCTGCTTGCCTTTCGACGGGCCGCTGACGGCGCGCCCGGAAAAATCCCATTCGCTGCCGGTTAGCGAATCGACGAGGGTCAAGACTTCGGCGTCGGGTTTCTGGAAAAGCTCAAGGATTTCGCCGTCCAATCGACGGTCGAAGCAGCGGACCGACTTGCCATCCTCGGCAGCGACGAAAAGGAGCCGCGCCGAGCCCACCGCGTCGATCACCGGGTTTTGCTCGACCAATTCGGCCAGAGGGTAAGCCTTGGCGATGCCCTCGATTTCGACGCCGACAATCAGCTCCCTTGCTTCGAATGCACTCGACTCGTCGAATCCCCGAACGGCGAACATTCGATCCGCCGCTGTCGCATCCCAGTCTTCTTTGGTCGATTTCGTATTCGACGCGGCAACCAACACTTGGCCGTCGCGGTGCTCGGCTTTCCAGATGCCCCAGTTGACCTCGCCGCTGGGAATGAGTTCCAGCTGCTTGCCTTTAAGCGGCCCGAGGATCGCCTTGCCGGAAACCTGCTGCCACCAACTGCCCGTCTCGACGTCGCGCATGAGGAAGTTTTGATTGTTCAACCCCACCATGCGAAAGTGCAGAACTCTGCCGTCGACCTCCGACTTCCACACCAGACCGGTGTGACAGAGCGTTCAATAGGTGACGACGTAGGGCAGCCCTTCGATCTCGTCCCTGACAATGTGATGATAGGCGACGATTCGAATCGGATAGGCTCGCGCCTGTCCGCCGATCTCGATTCCCATCACCATTGTGGCGTCTTCCAAGTCGGCTTCCTCGGCGGCGGCGTAGCTCCGGTCGGCCATCCGCTGAAAAACAAGCTCGGCAACCGTCGTCCGCGAAAGCCAAGCGGCTGCGATCAATAAAAGCGACGCCATGACGGTCGCGGCTCGACGTGAAAGCGAGGGCGAGCGAATCCAATTCAGATAGGCAAAATACGCTCCTGCGGCCGCCGGCACGACCATTAACGGTCCGCTCCAATTCAGCAAGGCATAGGCGATTTCCAGAGCCGGGGCGGACTGCCGGATGAAAGGAAAAATGAGAAATTGCGGTACGAGGGCTATTACCAGGGCAACCAGCACGAGCAAGGCAAAATAGCGTCCGTGTTGCATCGGTTTACCCGGGGAGCGACGCGATTCCACAACATAGCACATAGAGATCGGTATAGAGATCGGTGAGGTATAGAGATCGGAGGAGATCGGGGAAGGAGATCGTTTATTCGGTGCCTGTCACCGATCTCTCCGGTCACCGATCTCTCCGTTGTCATCCCACGCCCGCCCTTAGCCGAGCGTCACCCTGCCTTGAGAATAGCGGGCGTGTCAAGCGACCGCGCCCCTGAGTGGGACGTGATGTCAATCAGCAAGACCTGGAGGGGAAGGCAGCTGAAGCGGCCTAGCTAGTCGTCCGGGGAACCGTCGGTGAACCGCAGGCTACGCACCGTGCGGGCGTGTGAGGCCGCGGGTTCCTATCGGGGGCCGCGGTATATGATGCAGAACATTGATTCCAATAGCTTTAGGTGTAGTTTGGGTTCGTTTCGTAAAATTTGATTCGGGCTCGGCGCCGCAGCGGGTTCTGATCTCCGTCGACGGTTGACAACAACCATGGTGAGGGTCGGCCGGTGCTTTGTCTCTCTGGCGCGGATTAGCCCCACCGACGGGGGCGAACGTTGAGCCGCAGTGATTCGGTGGCTTGCGACACGGGAACCACCCGTTGAAGGTCTCTTAAGTAGTAGATAAGACATCGCATAGTGTCGATTTGGGTTCGTTTCGCAAAATCGCTTCCGGGCGGGTCGCGGGGAAATTTTTTCGGGTGAGGTTTTCATGACGGCGGTTGCGGTACCCGGGTCCGCGTGCTCAGGATAGCGTGGCGGTCAAGTCGGAGTGGGCCCGGGTTCGATTCCGCCAATGCCTGCTGATCTCCATGGTGGGTGAGGAATGTTATTCGGTGGCTGTCACGGAACCCGACGGTCACGGAACCCGACGGAACCCTGCGCCGCACAAGCGCAAGGAGTTGCTTCAGCTGACCCTCAATGGCTTCGGCGTGCAGCTCTGCCCGGACCGGCCGGCGCTCCAGATCCACGCCTCGGCTGACAATTTCCCCCTTCAGAAACACAGCCTCCTTCAAGCCATGCTGGCTGTCAATGACCTGTTCTACCTAGCCCAGCCCACTGTGACCAGCCTCTTCTACGAAGATGTGGTCGCATGGCTTGATGAGGCTGACATTCGCTACCTGCCCAATCTGGGTTTCACGGGCACCAGCGGCTACATCCACCGTTTCGATTTCGGCATACCGAAGTCCAGCAAACAACCCGAACGCATCCTCAAAGCCATCACCAACCCGTCAAGGAACACCACCGAATCACTGATTCACGCTTGGAGCGTTACCCGAAAATCGCGAGATCCGGACGCCCGCGCCTACGCGCTGCTCAACGACGGCCTGCACAAGATTCCATCCGGGGTTCCTGACGCTCTTAAGAGCTACGACATCACGGCTGTTCCTTGGACCGAACGCGAAGAAGTTCTCCAAGAGCTGGCAGCCTGACCCTACCCCTCGTTTCCAGAGCGTCATGTTTGCTTAGGAACAGTCACGCTCTGCGCCTCGAATTCACGAAACGCCTCGACGCTCGACCCAAGCCTGTAGACAGGGAATCCGCGAAAGCTGACTTCATCACCCGTCTCAGACTCGTACCTGAGAGTGGAGAATAGGTGCTCTTCCACTTCAACGTATCGTCTCCCGGTCCTGATGTGAGCCTTGTTCTGGTTCGGGTAGAGACGACTCACAACCCCCTTCAAGTCTCGAAGCGCCCCTAGTACCCGTTCGGTTTTCGCCGAGTTGGTAGGGTTCGGTGACGGTAGGGTTCGGAATAAAGAATCGTCACCGAATAAAGAATCTTCACGAAACGAGAGCGGCTGAGAGCCCCGAAAATCCGCCACGACCGCCTTGACACCGCCGCTATCCTGAGCACGGCGGACCGGACGAAAAGCTATGATCGGCGACGGCCGCAGAATGACGAATTGAGGGAGTCCCGGCGATTGATTGTTGTATCTCCGTTTCCCGAGCCGCGCCGCCTCGCGGTGCGATCTTCCTCCGCGCAATCAGAACCGCACCCCGGCCGCGCCGCCTCGGGTCGTACGCGACGAGAAACCGCCCCCTCGCCAAACCCGGCCGGCATTTCTCACCAGCCGCCGCCAATATCTTCGATACTAGATAGCCGGCCCGCTTTTCTCATCGCGTGGCGGGATAACCGATGAAGATTAACGATCTGTTTCACCACTACGGAACCGACAAAATTCGGTATGCCACGCTGTATCACTCGCTGCTCGAACCACGCCGCGAGTCCACCCGTGCCGTCCTGGAAGTAGGGATAGGAACACTCATACCGCGTGTCCCTTCGTCCATGGTCCCATGGTGCGCGGAGTGGTATCGGCAGGGGGGATCGCTTCGGGCGTGGCGCGATTACTTTCCCAACGCCGCTGTTCACGGCTTGGATGTCCAGCCCGACACACAATTCTCCGAAAACCGGATCCACACCCACCTCTGTGACTCGACCGACCCGCAACAGATCTCGCAATTCCTGGCCAACGCCGGGGTCGACGCCTTCGACCTGATCATCGACGATGGATCGCACCGAGCCGACGGTCAGCTCGCCACTCTCGGAAACCTGCTGCCGCACGTACGTCCGGGAGGACTCTACGTCATCGAGGATGTCAAGCCCAACGGCGTGTTGTCCTCGCGGCCCCACCTGCTCGAAGTAGCCTGTGACGGCAACCCGTTTTACTTCGTCGGGTTGAAGAGGAATGTCGTCGTAGTCTCAAGACAAGCGCCGGAAGATGCGGAGGTTCGCTATAAGAGGCACTGATCCCGCCTGCTTTCACAACAGCATTTCGCGGTAAGCGGGCACCGCCGCGCGGCATGGTATCTTAGGGACGATGTTCTTTGGCCCTTTATCCTTAAGGCCGGCCGAAGTGCGCGGATCCACAGAGTTTTCCATGACGTTATTCTGGCTCGTCTTGATTCTGATCCTGGCTCCGGGAGCGCTTCCCGTCGATGCGCAATCCTCCGACTTCGAGCCGGCCCGGCTTGCGAACGGGCGGCCGAACTTCAACGGCATTTGGCAGGCTCTCAACTCCGCCAATTACGACGTGGAACGCCACATGGCCAGACCCGCGATGCAACTCCGCGAAGGGCCTCACGGGCCGTTGCCCGCCGTGCCCGTTCTACGACTGGGCGCGGTCGGCGCCGTCCCGGGCGGCATGGGAGTGGTCGAGGGCGGCAAGATCCCTTATAAGCCCGAAGCCGAGGCCAAGCGCAAGCAGAACCAAGAGAACTGGATCGAACGCGACCCCGAGATCAAATGCTATATGCCGGGCGTGCCGCGGGCGACCTATGTGCCCTTTCCCTTCCAGATCTTTCACAACGAGAACTCGCTTTTCATTGCCTACGAGTTCGCCGGCGCGGTCCGCAATATCTATCTCGAGGATGTTGGGCCGGCCGAAACGGATTCCTGGATGGGACAGTCGGTCGGACGTTGGGAAGGCGACACCCTGGTCGTCGACGTTACCGGCCAAAGCGACCAAACTTGGTTCGACCGTTCGGGAACCCACCACAGCAACCAATTGCACGTGGTCGAGCGCTACACGCTGACCGGGCCAAACCACATCCAATACGAAGCCACCATCGAAGACCCCGAAGTTTTCACGCGGCCTTGGAAGATCAGCATGCCGCTCTACCGCCGCATGGAAAAAGACGCCCGACTCATGGACTTCAAATGTGTCGAGTTCGTCGAGGAACTCGTGTTCGGCGAGTACCGCCGCCACCCGTTGGAAAGATAGCCGAAGGAGATGGTCATGCGTGATGGATTCTTGATGGTTCTCGGTGCTCTGGCAATCACCGTCTTTACACTCACTCCGCTCGCGCCGGCACAGCAGGCGGCGAACGACATCCCCCGCGCCGCCGACGGCCGCCCCGACCTATCGGGTACCTACAACGTAGCGACGCTGACCCCGTTGCAGCGCTCCGAAAAGCTCGGCGACAAGTTAACCCTGACCGACCAGGAGGCCGAGGCGCTCGCCAAGAAAGAAGCCGCGATGGTGGCGAAGGCGGATGAAGCCACGAATCCCGACCGGGAAGCCCCCGCGGTCGGCGGATCGGGCTTCGCTGGCGATATCGCGGTTCCCGAACTCGACTTCGCGGCCGGTGAAGTCGGCGCGTATAACTGGTTCTGGATCGACCGCGGCACCGGGGCCGTCAAGATCGACGGCAAATGGCGCACGTCGATCATCACGGATCCGAAAAACGGACGCCGGCCCCCGTTGACCCCCGAAGCCAAGAAGCGGGCGGCCGAGCGAGCCAAGTTGTTCCAAGAGAACACCGGGAAGGCTTGGTGGATCGAGCAAGGGATCGACCCGGGGCCCTACGATAATCCGGAAATTCGCCCCCTGGCCGAGCGCTGCTTGTTGGGCTTCAGCTCGACCGGCGGTCCTCCGATGCTGCCCGCCCTCTACAACAACATGAAGCAGATCGTGCAGACCCAAGACCATGTGATGATCTTGATCGAAATGGTCCACGACGCGCGGATTATTCGCCTCAACGCCGAGCACGATCCGCCCGAGATCCGCAAATGGCTGGGCGACTCAGTGGGTCGTTGGGAGGGCGATACTCTCGTCGTCGACACGACGAACTTCACCGATCAGCCCGCTCTTGGCGGAGCTTCGAGAAATCTTCACGTCGTCGAGCGTTTCACGCGCGTCGACGCCGACACGCTGCGCTATCAATTCACCGTGGAAGATCCGACTGTATGGAGCGCCCCTTGGAGCGGCGAATACATTTGGCCCGCAAGCAGCGAGCGCGTTTACGAATATGCTTGCCACGAGGCTAATTATTCTTTCAGCGGAATTCTTCGCGGCGCGCGAATTCTCGAGGCCGAGGCCCGCGGTGAATTAGAAAAATAGCCTTCACGCGCTTTTCGTCGCGGATGCGCCGAGGGGTTTGCCATGGAAAGTCGACTGCTCACGTTTTTGAGTTCCCTCACGATTACGGTCGCGGTCTTGAGCGCCGCCGACGCTCCACGCAAACCCAAAGGCCCGCCCGATCTTTCGGGCACCTATGACGTCGCGACCCTGACTCCCTTGCAGCGCCCCGAGAAGTTCGGCGACAAGCTCGCTCTGACGGACGAAGAAGCCGCCGCCATCGCGAGGAAAGAGGCCGAGCGGATGGCGAATAGGAACGCCGCCTCGGACCCAAACCGGGAAGCGCCGCCCGAGGGGGGAGACGGCTCCAAGGGCGCCGCCGGGAACGTGGGCGGTTACAACTCGTTCTGGATCGAACGGGGAATCGGCGCGTTCAAGATTGACGGCCAATGGCGCACGTCACTCATCACCGATCCAAGGAACGGACGCCGGCCCCCGATGACTCCAGAAGCTAAGAAGAAGGCCGACGAGCGCGCCAAGATGTCTCGGCCGAACATGGGCGAGGCCTGGTGGGTCAAAGAGGGCCTCGAGACGGGTCCTTATGACGATCCGGAAATCCGCCCCTTGGCCGAACGTTGTCTGTTGGGCTTCAGCTCGACCGGCGGGCCTCCGATGCTACCGGCGCTCTACAACAACATGAAGCAGATCGTGCAAACCGAGGATCACGTGATGATCTTGATCGAGATGGTGCACGACGCGCGGATTGTTCGTCTGAACGCCGAGCATGCGCCCGCGGACATTCGCAAGTGGCTGGGCGATTCGGTCGGGCACTGGGAGGGCGATACCTTGGTCGTCGACACGACCAACTTCACCGATCGACCCGCCCTTTCCGGCGCTTCGAAAAATCTGCGCGTCGTCGAGCGCTTCAGGCGCATCGACGCCGACACTCTGCTTTACCGCTTCACCGTGGACGACCCAACGGTGTGGAGCGAGCCCTGGAGCGGCGAGTACACCTGGCCGGCGAGCAAGAATCGCGTTTACGAATACGCCTGCCACGAGGCCAACTACTCTTTCAGCGGGATTCTGCGTGGCGCGCGGATTCTCGAAGCCGAGGCCCGCGCCGAGTTGGACGACAAAGAGCCGTAGCGTTCATCGCCGCCCGAAGTATTATGGAGAGGAGTAACCCATGAGCCAACAATCCGATTCGCGACTGACGCCCCTCACCGCCCTTGCCCTCGCCGCCGTGATCTCGGTGCTTCTCGTCGCGGTCACCGTGCCGCTGGAAGCTCACCACGCTTTCGGCGCGGAATTCGACCCCAATCGGCCGCTGCTGCTCAAGGGACCCGTCGTCCGCGTGGAATGGGTGAATCCGCATACTTGGATCCACATGGAGGTCACCGACAAAGACGGCAAGAAGGAAGTGTGGATGGTCGAGGGCGGAACCCCGAACAGCTTGTTGCGCCGCGGGTTGAAAAGGGACTCGATCAAGCCGGGTCAGATGATCGTCGTCGACGGTTATCAAGCCAAGGATCGCTCGAATCGCGCCAACGGGCGCGACGTCACCTTCGAGGACGGCCGCAAATTTTTCCTAGGTTCCTCGGGCACCGGCGCCCCCTACGACAAGCGCCCTCGAAAATAGGCTTCTTGATGGGTGAAAGCCGACTCCGCTGCCGCGGCGCGCCGCTCGCCGGGCTGGGTGTATGATGGAGATGAGTCCGAGGGCCCGCCGGGGACGCTTTTTCATGACGGCGCGAATCAAATTTTCGATCGTTTTCTGCTCGACGTTGCTGACGGTAATGCTTGTCATCGGCGCGCTGATGGGCAAGGAGCCGGTGGAAGAAGGAGGGTACCGTCCGCTACGTGTCTATTCCGATGTGCTGCGACACATCAAGAGCAATTACGTCGAGAGTCCCGACATGAGCAAGGTTACGCTCGGGGCTTTGCAAGGGTTGATCGAGTATCTCGATCCGCTGTCGAGTTATCTCACCGCCGAGCAATTCGAGCAGTTCACCAAAACTCGCGAGAATCCCGACCAGGGAACCGGAATGGCCACGGGGTTGGTGATTCACAAACGCGCCGGCTACACGACCGTGCTGGCGGTCTTGCCCGGTTCGTCGGCCGACAAAGCGGGCATTCGACCGGGTGATTTGATCGAAGCCATCAATGATCTCAATACCCGAATGATACCCCCGGCTTACCTGCATGCTCTGTTGAGCGGCAAGGTCGGCAGCAGCGTCAACGTTTTGGTTCGTTCCTTGCGAAACTCCGAAGAGCCCGAAGAATACACACTGTTGCGCGGCGCTGTTGAATTGCCCGCCGTGACGAAGAAGATTCTCGAGCCCGGTATCGGCTACATCGATCTTGACGTCGTTGACGCCGAACACGTCGCCGAGGTTGCCGCCGCCGTCAAGGCATTGCGGGCCGAGGGCGCCGAGAAGATTGTTTTGGATTTGCGCGGCAATGCCGTTGGGCGATCGGCCGACGGAATCCAGCTAGCCAACCTGTTCCTTAGCAGCGGCGCGATCACTTCCCTGAAGGGTCGGCGGCACGGCGAGGAAAAGTTCGAAGCCGACGCCGAGTCAACCGTTGCCGATCTGCCTTTGGCCGTGATTTCCGACCGCGCCACGGCCGGCTCGGCGGAACTCGCCGCGGCCGCCCTGCTCGACAATAAGCGAGCGGAGCTGGTCGGTGAGCGCACCTACGGTCTGGCGGCCGTCCAGAAGACGATTATGCTCGAGGATGGGGCGGCCCTCATTCTCTCCGTCGCGAAATACCACCGCCCCGCCGGGGAAGCTTTGCAGGATGGCGGCGTAACCCCCAGCCGCCCCTTAACGCCCGCCGCGGCACGCCGTTACCGCGAATCGCGCTATCCCAGCGACTTGAATGCCCCACCGCCTCCGCGGGCGCCGGACGACGAAGCTTCCGGGGACGACAAAGACCCCTACATCGAGAAGGCCCTTGAGGTGCTCAAGGCCGCCGCGGTCCCCGAAAAGAAGGCCGCCTGAACGGGCGGGCGTTCATCGCTCCCGCCGGCGAACAACTTTTCAAATGTGAAGAATGCCAAGGGGCGCTACCGAGCCTCGGGTACGTACTCTCTTTCGACATTCCGGTCGCGTTCGCTTGCGCGCTTGCGATTAAGTCGGGTGAAGATCGCGGCTTCGCGTTTCGCCTCCTCGGCGCGGCCCAGCGCGCGGTAGGCACGTGATAGGTAAAGGTGGATCGAGGCCAACTCGGAATCGAGGCCGACCGCCATTTCCATCGCCTCGACCGTTTCCTCGTAACGCTTGAGTTGGATCAGCGCCTTCCCCAACCCCGCGTAGGCGTACACGTCGCGGGGGCTTTTCGCAATTGCCTGTCGGAAGACGGCAATCCCCTCTTCGGGGCGGCCCATCTTGAGCAAGACGTCGCCCAACAGAATGCGGGCTTCGAAAAGATCGGAGTCCTTGGCGAGAGCCGAGCGCAAGTGTTTTTCCGCCTCGTCGTAGCGACCCATATTGTCGAGTTGGGTGCCGACTTGCAGATCAGCGCGACCCTGCTCGGGAAAGCGTCGGAGGGTTTGCTCGGCCGCCTCGAGCGCCTTTTCATAATCGTGGTTTCGAAAATGGGCTTGGATCAGCAAGAAGTGCAAATCAGCGTTTCCGCTCTCTAATTCCACGGCGCGAGAGAGCGCCTTGATCGCCTCTTTGTAGTAACGCAGTTGCAGGTATTGCAGCCCCAGCATCGAGAGCAAGCGCGAGCTGCCGGGCCGCAGCTCCGCCGCCGCGCGCAGATGTTCGACGGCCTGCTCATTCTTACCGAGCGAGACGAGCGTCGTGCCCAGCAGAGTTCGCGCTTCATAGAGTTGCGGCCGCAACTCGACGGCGCGTTTCAAATCACGCTCCGCCCCCGCCGCGTCGTACAGCAGTGCTCGGGCGCGCCCCAGATTGTAAAAGCCCTCGGCGTAGTTGGGGTTGACGGCGACCACGCGCTCGAGGATCGGCAGCGCTTCGCGGTGGTGATTGTGCTGACCGAGCGCGATGCCGACCGAGAGCAGCGTATTCTCGTCTCGGGAGTCCTTGAGTTGATCGGCCGTCCCGAGCGCCGCGAACTTCTTGCCCTCGCGCAACAGCCAGCGTACTTCCATGATGATGCGAATCTCGTCCTGGCTCTTGTTCTTCCACGATTCAGCGAGGGCGAACTCGCGTTTGGCGTCTTCCATGCGGCGTTGGGCGCGATAGGCGCGGCCGAGCAGATAGTGCAGCTGCCCTCGCTCGGGGCGCTGCTCGATTCCTTGCTCCAGCAGCACGATCGCCTTGTCGACCGTACCTGTCTTCAGATGAGCGCCGGCCAGGCGCAGCCGGACATCCTCAACCTCGCCGATCGCCAGAGTTTGCTCGAAACGCGAGACGGCCTGATCGGTTTCTCCCCGGCTAAGATGCACGCGACCGAGATAGTACAGCGAGTAGGCGTCGGGAGGTTCGAACTTCAGCTCGCGCAAGAAGGCCTCTTCGGCCTCTTGAGTCCGGCCGAGTTGGAAGTACGCCAAACCGAGTTGAAAGTAGGCGCCCGGGATCTCGGCGTGAATCGCAACCGCCTTGTTGAGTTCCTCGACGACGCCGGGATAGTTTTCCTTGTCGAGATGCACTTGCGCTTGTCGCAGGTGCTGTTGCAGTTGCTCGCGGGGCTCCTGAGCCGTTAGCGGCAACGCGAACGAGACGAACGCCGGCAGTAGAACGGTGACCAAACAACGGGAGGAACGCCGCACCACTGCCGCGGCCGGGGGGAATAAGCCGCTCCGCTGAAACTCGCCCTGCGAGGGGGTGCGCGGCATGGCTCCATTATAGAAAACACAATATTGGGGACCGCGACGCTTTCGCGGTCGCGCGAACCGGCTATACTGTTCCCCGCCTGGAGTTGTCGTTGTGTACCGCCGCCCGCCGATGCCGACTTGCCGAATTTCACGGAGCGTCGCCGGCCACGCTCTTGTGACCGCCAAGAGATCGCCGGCCGCGGCGGCCGGTCTGTGCGTCGGGCTCCTACTCTCCGCCGGCGTCGTTTTCGCCCAGGGCACCGGCGCCGACTGGCCCGGCTACGGCGGCACCCCCGCCGCCTGGCGCTACAGCGAGCTGGACCAGATCAACCGCGCCAACGTCCGCAAGCTGACGCCGAACTGGGCCTTTCAAACCGGCGACTATTCGAACGGCTTGCAATCCACGCCTATCGTCATCGACGGCGTGATGTATGTTTCGACGTCGAGAAACCGCATCTTCGCCCTGAATGCGGCCACGGGCAACGTCCTGTGGCGCTACGAGTACGGTGAATCCGCGTTGCGTTGGCGCGTGGAGGGCAAGGCGCGCGTGCCCTACGGCAGTCAAAACCGGGGCGTCGCCGTCGGTCACGGCCTCGTTTTCATGGGGACCCACGACAACCACTTAGTGGCTGTCGATCAGAAAACCGGCGAGGAAGTCTGGAACGTCGCCGTCGGTGATATCAAACAGTGCGGCTGCAATATCAGCGCCGCGCCGCTGATCGTCAAGGACAAAGTCGTCGTCGGAGGCACGGGGGGCGACTCCGCCTACCGCGGCAACTTGACCGCCTTTGACGCAAAGACGGGCCGCTTCGCCTGGCGTTTCTACACCATCCCGGGACCGGGCGAGCCTGGTCACGAAACATGGCCCGGCGATAGTTGGAAATACGGCGGAGGAGCCCCCTGGATGACCGGTTCCTACGACCCCGAACTCAATCTCATCTATTGGGGCACCGGAAACGCCGCTTCCGATCTCGATGGAGACCAACGCAAAGGGGACAACCTCTACACCGCCAGCGTTGTCGCCCTCGACCCCGATAGCGGCACATTGCGATGGCATTACCAAGTGGTCCCCCACGACGTGTGGGACTTCGACGCGGCCTACGAATGCATCCTTGTCGATCTTCCCGTGCGCGGGCGGATGCGCAAGCTGCTTGTTCACTTAACGAAGACCGGTTACACCTTCGTGCTCGACCGCACCAACGGCGAGATCGTCAAGATTTGGCCCTTTGGCGAGGGTATGAACTGGGTGCAAGGGATCACCGAAGACGGCAAGCTGGTGGGCCGCAACGAGCCGCGGCCGGGCAAACCGGCCCTCGTTTGTCCCAGCGTCTACGGCGCCAAGAGCTGGAACCAAGCGGCCTATTCGCCCCGATCGGGCTTGCTGTTCACCACCACCGCGCAATTTTGCAACGAGATGTTCGTCCGCCGGCAGCCGGCAAAGGAAGGCAAGCCCTACTCCGGCGGTTTTTGGCGCTTCAAGAAACCCGAGGGCGTTGAGAACTTTGCGACGATTGGGGCGTTTGATCCGCTAAGCGGCGAGAAGCGCTGGGAGTACGTGTACAAATATCTGCTCGCCGCGTCGGTATTGGCGACGGCGGGCGACCTGGTTTTCAGCGGCGACGTCGAGGGCGACTTTTTTGCTCTCGACGCCGGGACCGGCGAAAAGCTGTGGAGTTTTCAAACCGGTTCGGGGCACCGCGGATCGTCGGTCAGCTATGCGGTCGGCGGGCGGCAATACATCGCGACCCCCAGCGGCTGGGGCTCGTATGCGAAGACGCTGTTGGCGCTGTTTCCTGAAATCGCCGAGACCGCTGGGCGCGGCGGTTCCACCGTCTACGCATTTTCATTGCCCCAGGAGTCGGAGTGACGCCGGCGTCCCGCGGCGGTCTTCTGCTGGTCGTTGTTGTCGCGGCGGGGGTCTGGTCGGGGGCGCGATCGGCGGCGTTTGCGCAAGCCACCGAGATCGCGATCGGCCGACGGGTCTACGCCCAGACGTGCGCCAACCAGAATTGCCACGGCGACCAGGGCGCGGCGGGGAGCGCGCCTGCTTTGGTCGAGCGCGAGTTCACGCGCGAATACGTCATGCGGATAACCCGCGACGGCGTTCCCGACACGGCCATGCCGGGCTGGAAAGAGCAGCTTTCGATCGCGGAGTTGGAAACGGTGGTGACGTATGTCGTTTCGATCCAGGGCCCGTCCGAAGAAGCCGCCGAGGATTTAGACCCCGACCGCCCCTGGCTCGATCACCCCGGCCGGGAGCTGTTTTTCGACGCCGCGCGAGTGGGGGCCTGCGGGGCGTGCCATTTGTTCGACGGCTGGGGGGTGCCGGTGGCGGCCAAGTTCTCGGGACGCCTGCCGGAAAACATTGAAGAGTTGCTTGCCCTCGAGGGGGCGGCGGTGCAAACGGCGCGGCCAAGCGGCGAAGCATCCTTTCCGGCCCTCGCGGTCGCGAGCAAGCAGGGGCCGATGCAAGTTTTCGATCTCAGCGCCAAGCTCCCCGTGCTGCGAACGTTTCCGCGCGACCGCGTCGAGCTGACGCCCCATACGTCATGGAGTCACCGCGATGTATTGGGGATTTATAACAGCGACGAACTGAGCCGCATCTTGGACTTTCTCTCGCAAGCCCGCTCCGGGAGCGGAGCCGAGCAGCTACAGCCTAGATAGGCCGGCCGCGTGAGGCTGGACGAAAAGCATCGAGGCGCGATCAGCGGAAGTTTTCCACCAGCATCAGGTCGCTGCCTTCGCGATCGACCTGCACGTAGAGTAACGAGCGACCGTCGGGGGAAGACTCAGTCCCGAGTGAACCGGCTTGTCGAGCGCCTTGACGAGGGTGCTTTCACCCGTCGCAAACCTGAAAAACCGCACCTCCGGGTTGGCCCCGGGTTTCGGAACGCAACCACTCGGGACTCCGTTTCGTTCGATTATCTACGCCTCGCCGAGAACATCGGCGAGGGGGATTTCGATGGCGGGTTCGGCGGTTCGCAGGATGCCGTCGGCGACTTCGGAGACGCCCGCCCGCGTGAAGACATGGGCGCTGCGTGCTTGAGGGTCGATCACCCACACAAAGGCTGTGCCGAATTCCAGATAATCGCGGACTTTTTCCTGAACGTCGCCGGGGCGATCGTCTTTCGACAGAATTTCGATCGCCAGAAAAGGCGGAGTCCGGAAGACCTGTTCTTCGGGTTCGCGGCCGAGATAGACGCAAACATCGGGAACTCGAAAGCGAGTGGGCTTAACCTGGACCCGTTGCTCGGGAAATGCATAGGTCTTGTGTGTAGCCCTCAGGACCCGAAATATGTAGATGAGTTCACCCTGCGCTCGACTATGGTCTCTTTCGCCCAAGTTACGCTCCACGATCGTACCGTCGATGTATTCGCGATCGCCGTCGCTGAAGCTCGTGCGCAAATACTCTTCCACGGAAACCAACGTGGGGAGCGGATGCATACCGATATTGTAGTCGAGGCCGCCGCGGTTCGGCGACGGCGGGGTGCGCGATATAAATACGGGACTCGTCTCGCGCCCCGCGAGCAATGGAAGCCGAGGCGCGGACGGAAGTCCACGCTCAGCCCGGTTCACCGGGCTTCGATTACGAATAGGCCGGTCCATGCAGGGCCGATTGAGAGGGCCCTAGCTAAGAGCGTTAGGCCGTTTCAACGGCCCTCTCTTGCAAGGGCTTAGCCGGCGCGCCGAGCTCGGCGTCCGAATCAGCCGCCGCGCTTCTTTAGCAACCACGGCAACCACCGAAGGCTCGTCGCTCAGACGGCGATGTTCGTGGGTCTATCCGCGTCGTTCCGATTTCCCCGCCTGCTCATCCTTCGCGGCCCTGCACGCGCTGAAAGTGGCGGTAAAGCCATGCGATCACCGCACCGTGGTAAACCGCTCCGACCGCTAAGTACACGCCATAACTCTCTCCGCGAGCCGCCAGCCAAGACGCTTTCAGCGGCCAATAAGCCGGCAAAACCGCGAATAACGGCTCCCACCGCGCCGCCTCGAAAAACCAGGCCGCCATGGGTACGAAGATCAACAGATTCGTTATGCGCATCAATAGGAAGCCCTGTAGTTTGTTCTTGGCGAAGGCAACCATCGCAAGGGCCAGGATCGGCGCCCACAGCGCGCCCACAACCGCCGACCCGGTGTAGTCGATCCGAAAAGGGATGAGGCCGGCGAGTGGAATGCTGAGCAGAGTTAGAACCACGACGGCACCCAGTGGCAGGGTCAACTTCCAGGCCAAATACCGGCGCATCGACAGCGGCGTCACGCGAAGCGCGCGCAGAGTTTCGTTGTCTCGCTCGTCGAGTAACAGGATGCCGACGATGAAACCCATCGTCACCGGCGCGGCCAAGACCGCGTAAGTGCTCATGATGAGCAGATAGTAGGGTCGGAGATCGAGTTCCAGGTTCGAGTCAATCAGCGGCACCAACCACCGCAACAACAGTGCCATGACGATGGGAAACGCGGCCATCCAGCGCAGCATGGAATCCCGGCGGACGTTGCGGAGTTCGCTTGCCGTCAATGTTCCGAACTGCGCCAACGAGTGCATGCTAGGGCTTCCCGATTCCGCTCGTGACGAATTGGTGAAATGCGCGCCGGCCGGCGATGAATGACGCAACCATCCACGCCGATGGGTAGAGCAAGGCGTAGAGCATCTTCGAGGTGGAAATTGGCTCCAGGGCGGCCTGGAACATCAACAGCGGTCCGTGCGTCGGCAACAGATAGAGCAGAAGGTATTCCGGCATTCCGAAACAGACCATCGCGGGCAATTGCAGCACAGCCGTGATCAGAATCATCGGCAGCATGAAATCGTTCAGTGACCGGTAACGGATCACCGTCAGAAAACCGAGCAGAGTGTAGAGGCAACCGCTGACAGCCGACCCGATCAGAATCCAACCCCAGTTCACCGCCGACAACAGCCCGTCCACGAGGGCGATGGACGTGATGCACGCATTCTCGGCGACCGCGAGCAGAGTGAGCGAAAGAATCTTGGCCAACAGATACTCGCCCGACCGCAGCGGCGTGACAATCAGACCTTCGAGCGTGCCCTGCCCTTTCTCCATCAGGAGCAGCGCGGCCAAGAACGCAAACGTCACCAGCAGCATGTTGGTCAGCAAGATGGCCGGAAGAAGGACCACGGCCGCGGCCGGCAGCAAACTGACCGCCGCGCCCACGACGACGAGCACGAAGACCGACGCGAAGTAGAAGCCCTCGCGATACTGATTGAGCATGTCGTGACGGAGGGTGGCAACGAGTCGCGTCACAAAAGCGCCCTCCCGGTAACCTGGATAAAGATGTCGTCGAGCGTGGTCTCCTGTGTGTGAATCGTCTGGAGATCGACGCGGCGAATGAGCCGCAGAAACTCTTCGTTGTCGGCCAAGCCTTCCAAAGGCAATTCTCGGCTCTCGGCGGCGGCGTTCGTTCCGTACTCCACGCGCACGCGGCGCGAGCCGTACCGCAGCTTCAGCTCGCGGGGCGAATCGATCAAGCGGATGCGGCCGTCAACGAGGAAGGCCACGCGGTCGCAGATTCCGTCGGCGAGGCTCATGTTGTGAGTCGTGAGAAACACCGTCGTGCCTTGCCCGCGCAGACGGCGAATTTGATCCATGATGATTCGTGTGTTGACCGGGTCGAGGCCGGTCGTCGGCTCGTCGAGAAACAAGAGCTTGGGCTTGTTGATCAGCGCGCGAGCGAAACTCAATCGCACCTGCATTCCCTTCGAGTATTGGCCGACGTAACGATCGGCGTCCTCGAGGAGTCCGACCATTTCGAGCAGGCCGCGCGGGTCGTCGGTTTCCCCGTGATAGAGAGAGCGGAAGTAATCGAGGTTCTCGAGACCCGTCAACTTCAGAAAATGATTGGGGCGCTCGAACGAGACGCCGACATTCTCGTAGTAATCGGAGCCGAGCGAGGCGAGAGAGCGACCCATGACGGACGCCTCGCCGCGGTACTCTCGGAGAAGCCCGATCAGGATTTTCTGTGTCGTGGATTTACCCGCGCCATTCGGCCCCAGAAAGCCGAGGACCTCGCCGTCGGCGACGTGAAAAGCCAGATCGTGAAGCGTGGGGGCGGCCGCGGAAGGATAGGTGAAGCTCAGGTTCCGAACATCAATCATAACGCTTACCGGGTTAGCACCGGCCACCATGGTACACCAACGAAATTAGGGAGCGGCGGAGCGTGAAATAATGATTGGTGTGACCGAGGAGGGGGCCTGAGTCGCCGCTGTTGCCGGAAGTGCGCGGCTCCCATGCCTACTCGCCCGGCGTTCCGATCGAAGTCTGATTTCAGACAATTTGCAACGGGCCTCTGCGCGGCTTGGTGGTACCCATGAAAGCTCTCGTTCTCGAGGAATACAAGAAACTCGTCATCGACGACGTTCCCGCGCCCGATGTCGCGCCCGACGACGTTCTGGTGCGCGTGAAGTCGTGCGGCATCTGCGGCAGCGATGTCCACGGTTTTGACGGCGGCTCGGGGCGGCGCATTCCGCCGGTGATCATGGGCCATGAAGCGTCGGGGGTGGTCGATCAAATCGGTTCCAAGGTCAGTCGCTTTCAGATCGGCGACCGCGTGACGTTCGATTCGACGATTTCGTGCGGCCATTGCGGCTTCTGCCGGCGCGGTAGACCGAATCTTTGCGACGACCGCCGCGTGCTGGGGGTCTCGTGCGAGGACTATCGCCGCCACGGCGCTTTCGCCGAGTTGGTCAACGTCCCCGAGCACATTGTGTTTCCGATTCCCGACAATCTGTCGTTCGACGAAGCGGCGTTGGTCGAGCCGATTTCAGTCGCCGTCCACGCCGTAAAGCGCATCCCGATCAAGTTGGGAGATACGGCCGTGGTCGTTGGCGCCGGAATGATCGGGCTGCTCACGATCCAGGCGCTCAGGACGGCGGGCTGCGGCCGCATCATCAGTGTCGATCTTGAAGACGACCGTTTGGCGATCGCGCGCGAGGTCGGGGCCGACGATATCTTGAACTCGCGCCACGTCGATATTCCGGCCCTGATCCGGGAGATGACAGGAGGCCTGGGGGCCGACATCGCCATCGAAGCGGTCGGCGCCGACATAACCGTGCGCATGTCGATCGAGTCGGTTCGCAAGGGCGGTGTCGTCACCTTGATCGGCAATGTGACGCCGGACGTGGGCTTTCCGCTGCAATCGGTCGTGACGCGCGAGATTACCGTCTATGGTTCGTGCGCCTCGGCGAACGATTACCCGGCTTGCCTGGCATTGATGGGGCGGGGAGCGATCCAAGCCGCGCCCATCATCAGCGCCTCGGTTCCGCTCGAGCAAGGGGCCGAGATGTTTGACCGTCTTTACGCCAAGGAAGCCGGTCTTACGAAAGTGATCCTGCACCCGTAGCTCGGGGACCCGCCGCTTGCGCCGCGGGCTCTCTGACCCGAAACTTCAAATTTCGCGCTACCCGGAGATTCACGGCTGCTACCAATAGATCGGACTTTCACCTACCCGAGCCGCGCCGCCTCGCGGCGCGGTCCCGGCGAACCCTTCGAGCAAGTTTCTCCCCTGAACGATCCGGCGCCGCCGGTGGCCCCACTAGCTAGATGAGCGGGATGCCCTGCTCGACGAGCATGATGGGGATGCCGTCGTCGATGCGGTAGGCGACCTCGCCGTCTTCGGTCACCAATCCCTCTTCGAGGGGTTTCTCGATCGCGCTGCCGTCATGGTATTTGGCTTCGCCGGACTCGATCCGGCTGTTGAGCTCGGCGAGTTGCTCGGCCGAAAGCATTTGCACCGGAACCTTGGTGCGGGGGCAACAGAGAATTTCAAGCAGATCGGGGCTGATGGGCATATCTCCTCCCGGCGAAGGCGCTTTTCAAGCAGTCAGTGTATCACCGCCGCCTTTCACGGCGAGGATGACTTCGGAGGGAAAGGTCGACTGCACGATTTCGCGGCGCTCCCGCAATTGCCAACCGCCGGCCGGCAAGTAGGACGCGACGCCGACCGGCCGGCAGCCTCCCATGATCTTCGGGTGCAGGCGATAGAGTCCTCCCCACAGCCGCGTGTACCAGCGGTTCCCGCCCGCCATATTCGTCAGCACAAGCCGTCCGGCGGGTCTCGTCACCCGGTTCCATTCCGACAGAACTCGGGCGAAATCGTCATCAGGCAGAATGTCGAGAATGTACGCTCCAAAGACGACATCGAACGACTCGTCGGCGAAGGGAAGATGATAGGCGCTTGCGATTCCCACCAGGTTCGTCCCCGGAATCGAGCCCGCGCGCCGCGCCGCGCGGTCGAGCATGCCGCGACTGATATCGACGCCGTAACTACGGCCGTTTGGGTTGCCGCCGGCCATGCGGGAGAAGAGCCTGCCCGTCCCGACGCCCACTTCGAGAATGTCCTCGCCGTCTTCAATCGCCGCGAAACCGAGAGCGGCCTCATGCGCCCGCGAGTCGGTAGCCGCTCCCCAGTAGTCGTAGGAGAAGGCCATGCGGTCGTAAAGATCGCGAACTTCGGTTTCCGAGAGAATGCGCAAGGATGTCTACCCCGCCGCACGACCCCGGCGCCGCGGTGCATCACCCCGGCGGCCGCGCCGCGCATCCATTGTATAGTGGGGGTGCTTTCGATCCGTATCGAAGGCGTGACGCCCCGAGCTTTTCCCGGCAAACCCTCGGCCGGAATGCGCCGTGAGCATGGAAGGACTAAACCAATCGAGTTGGAAAACGTGGGGGGCCTTCGCGGCTTCTTTCGCGGTCTATTTTTTGCCGATCGTCGGGCCGCACGGTTGGTGGTATTTGGGCTCGGCCTTGGGAATCGCTCTCAGCGAAGGTCCGCAAAAGGGCCTGGGGTGGCTCGTCGTCGATCTTGCCGTCGCCGCGACGGCGCAGGCAGCGGCCTTCGGGCTCTTCTATTGGGCTTTTCGCGGCAAAGCTTGGCTGCGAGTCTTGGTGTTGTTTCCGCCCGGGATGCTGCTGTTCATCCTCCTCCAATGGGCTTACCTGATCGCGATTCCTTCGCTGTTTCTGATTGAAGACGACACGGCTCCCGAAATTACCGCTTGGGAAGAGCACTGCGCCCTGGCCGAGTATTCGCTTATCGACCATATCCAAGCCGACCGCACCGGGATAGCGCGGGCGGGCGAGGCGTGGGTGATAGACGGCCATTCCGAATTGGGTTTGCTGCGGCTGCCTGATTGCGAGATCGAACCGCTTGGGTTCAAGTGGAGCAACGTCAGCCCGCTGGTTCATCATGCCGTAGCCGGGGGTGTCGCTATTTACTCTTTGACGGACCGAGAGAGTGGAGAGCGCAGCCTGTTCTTACGGTCACGGACCGGCTCCGAGCCGCAAGCTCTCCTTCAACCGCCCGACACCGGCTATCCCAAACCTTTTTTGTCTTCCGACGGTAGTTGGATCGGTTGGCTCCAGCGGATCGGAAGAGCGAAAGGTAAACCGGGGGTTCCGCAAGTGCGGTTGGAGAACTTGGAAACCGGAGAAGTGAAGATTATTCCTCTTGAAGCGATGACCCCCGCTTCCTTCGAGTTGATGAAGATCGACCCGGCGGGCGGGTCCGTCATGCTCACACGCCATTCCCGTAACCCACGCGAGTTTCTCAGCGTCAACCTCGAAGGCGAAGTGGCGTGGGGCCCGTTTCGGCCCGGCACGGTGGACGCAAGTTTCTACTCGTTTCGCAAGGTCGAAGGCGGCTTTGTTGCTTGGGACAGCTACCAGGAAGAAGAGGCCTACCGCATTGAGTGGTCGTTGCCCGCGGGGAAGGGCCTCTATCGGATTCCGCTGGGGCGGGGAATCGCTTCGCTCGCGGTTTCTCCCGATGGGCGCTATATTGCGGTAAGCGTGAATACGAGGTTGAGCATCGGCGATATTGACGACGCCGTGTTCGTGATTCGCGCGTCGGACGGCGCCGAGGTCTTTCGGCGATATTTGAAAGTCTACACACGCAGCGCGGTGGCTTTCTTGGGCGACGAATTCTTTGCCTATACCGAATCCCGCGACCGTCCCGACGGGTTGCGGGTGCTGAAGATTCCGTCGTCCGGGTCATAGCGACGAAAGGGCTCTTGATGTCGAACCTCACCTTGAATCGCAGAGAGATCATGAAACTGGCGGCCGCGCCGGTTCTCGCGGCGGCCGCTGCCGAAGCGGCCGTATTGCGCACGTCGGTCGGCGTGGGGGCTGCGTCCTATGCGCTGCGGGCGCGGGCTTCGGGCGGTTTTCGGAACGCGGAAACGTTCGTCGAACACTGCCGCGAAATCGGTGCCGGGGGAATTCAGGTTCCGCTCGACTGGCTGGAAGCGACCGAGCCGGGTCGAGTGCGAAAGGCATCCAGAGGCCTGGACGAAATGTGGGTTGAAATGGCGGTCGACCTACCACGCGACCAGGCCGACTTGGGAAATTTTCAAAGTCAACTGCGCCAGGCGCGCAACTGCGGGGCCGCGGTCGTCAGCGCGTCGCTGCTCAACGGCCTGCGTTGGGAAATGCACAAGGATGAGGAAGCGGTCAAGAATTTCGCCCGGCAGGTCTGGAAATCGTTGGTCATGGCCGAGCCCATGCTCCGCAAGAGGCGGATGCGGTTGGCGATCGAAAACAGCGGCGATCTGCGGCTGGAAGAGCTCGTGAGTTATGTTCGAAAGCTCAACAGCGAGTTTGTCGGCGTTTGCTTGGACCCGGTCAACGGCCTTCCCTTGCTCGAAGCCCCCATGGAGGTCGTCGAGGAGTTGGCGCCCTACACCTATACGGTTCATCTGAAAGACGTGGCCGTGGTGGAGTCGGAGACCGGGCTGCGCTTTGTCGAGACAGCGCTGGGCGACGGCGTTCTCGATTTGCCGGGGATGATTCGGCGGATTCGGCAGGCGCGACCGAATGTCCGGTTCACGCTGGATTTGGCGCGCCGCGAGCCGCTTGAAGTTCCATTTCTTCGCGAACATTATTGGAACAGCCTACCGAAGCTGCCGGGGTGGCGGATGGCGGGCACGCTGGCGTGGATTCGAGCCAACCGTTGGGAAGGCGAATTGCCGATCTTGCAGGGCCAAACCTTGGATGAACGGCTCGAAAGCGAACACGACGACGTGCGCCGCTCGCTGTCCTATGCGGCGGAAACTCTGGAACTGTAACGCGGCCTGGACCGGTGAACTCCGAACCCCTCATTTTTCACGTTGACATGGACGCCTTCTTCGTCTCGGTCGAAGAGCTCTTCGACCCGGCCCTGAAGGGCAAGCCCGTGGTCGTCGGCGGCCGTTCCCATGAGCGCGGCGTCGTTTCGGCGGCGTCCTACGCGGTGCGGAAATTCGGCGTCCACTCGGCGATGCCCTTACGGCAAGCGTATCGACTGTGTCCGCAAGCGATTTTCATTCCGGGGAGCCCGGAGCGTTATCGCGAGTATTCCCATCAGGTACGAGAGGTATTGGGTGATTTTTCGCCGAAGGTCGAGATGGCTTCAATCGATGAGGCCTATCTGGACATGACCGGGTCGCGGCGCTTGCTGGGCGCGCCGGTCGCGGCGGCGAATCGTCTTCACGAGGCGATTCGCGAAAGGACGCAGTTGCCCTGTTCGGTCGGCGTCGGCACATCTCGGCTGATCGCGAAGATCGGCTCGGGGCTGGCGAAACCGAACGGTGTTCTCTGGGTGCTGCCGGGCGCCGAGGCGGGGTTCCTCGCGCCCCTGGATGTCGGCAAAATTCCGGGCGTCGGCACAGTCGCGCAAAAGAGCCTGCGGGACCGCGGCATTCGAAAGATCGGGCAGCTGGCGGACTTGGATGAGCGCTTCTTGGCATCGGTCTGGGGAAAAGCCGGCGTTGCCCTGGCGGGTAAGGCGAAAGGGCTTGACGCGGGCGCGTGGTTCGCCCCCGGCGTCGGCGCGCGCGACGAGCCCAAGTCGGTCAGCCACGAAACGACGTTTCGCGACGACACCAAGGACCAAGACCTTCTCAACGCAACCCTGGCGAAGCTGGTGCAACTCGTGGGACGCCGATTGCGCGAGTACGGCCTGCATGGGCGCACGGTGCAACTCAAGCTGCGCTATTCGGATTTTCGGACGATTACGCGGGCGCATACCCTCGGTGAGCCGACACAGCTCGACAGCGTGCTGCTCGAGACGATTCGGGAGCTTTTCGCGCGGAATTGGAAAACGCATCAGGCCGTGCGTCTGCTCGGCGTGCATGTCGGATCGCTCGAAACCGTCGCGGGGCAGGTTAACTGGGTGGACGCGCCTCGGAACCAAAAATGGGAGCGCGTCTTGGAGGCCGCCGACGCCGTGCGTGATCGCTACGGGGAGTCGTCAATCGGGCTGGCGGCTGCGATGAAGCACGGCCGCGAAGAGCGAGTGCACGAAAATCCGGCGGGGTTAGCGGGCAAAGGCAGGCGCAAGACCAAACCGAGCCGCGAGAGCAAGCGGCCCTGAAGAAATCGGGCGCTTCGCCGTCCCCCGCAAGCAAAACCAGCGATGATGTGGAACCCAACTCCCTTTAACCTGAAACCTCAAATTTCGCGCAACCCGCGGATTCACAACCGCTACCAATAGATCGCACTTTCACCCACCCGAGCCGCGCCGCCATGCGGCGCGGTCCCGGCGAACCCTTCGACAAGTTTCTCCCCTGACGATCCGGCGCGACCGGTGCCCCTTCCAGCGACTTCGGTGAAGTCCTTCCGCTAGGGGCCGGCGGCGGAGCCCGATTTGTTGACGCGAATGATCAGAGGCTCGACGGTCATCTGCAGCCGTTCGGCGAAGTCCTCGGGGCAATTCAAGCAGTCATCGCCGCGGCTGCGAAACCATAACATCGTCTCGTGACCGTCGAGCGAAATCGCGGCGTCGGCGTCCGGCGTCCAGTAGTCCTCGAAGTTCGGCTCCAAGCGGTCAAAACGAAGGCGCATTTCCGCTCCCGTGGCTCGCCAATAGAGCTCCCGCAGCGTTCGCACCGACGCCAGCCCGGGAAAGAGCAGGTAGGGACTCGAACGAAATACAACGCTCAGCTTGTTTGCTTTACCGACCCAATCGAAATCCGAATAGGGCCGCACGAGGTACCCCTCGCTCAACCACCGCGGGCACAACCATGTCGGCCAAAGAAACAAGTATCCGCCCGAACGAGTAACTCGCCGCATTTCCTCGAGAGCGCGTTCCGGGTTTGGTACATGTTCGATCGTCCACACACTCCAAACCGAATCGAACGACCCGTCCTCGAAAGGCAGATCGGTCGCCGAGCCGGCCACGAAGGGTTTGTGGAAATAGCGCGCCGCCGAAGCCGCGATGTCGAGTCCCGTATAGTCCGGTACGATGTCCTGCAACTGCCCTGAGCCGGCCCCTACTTCCAGGGCGCGGGAATTTTCAAGCCCGTACTGCTCGACAAAGTTCTTGATTGTCTCGCTGACTCCGATATCGCCGGCGATTCGCCTACCCATCAGGACATAGGCGTGGTGTTGGTCTTCGGCGGGCTCGGCGGTTTCGTCGGAGGCCTCGTCGGCCGTCTCGTCGGCGGCTTGGCCGTCATCGGGATCATCGGGGGCCGTCCCCGAGTAAACATCCTCGTAGAAGGCCTCCGCTCCGGCGAGATCAGCTTGACCGGATTGTTCCCAGTCGTCAGTTGCCCGCGGGAAATAGCAAACCGCTAGGACGATCCAACAAACCGCTAAAAACATTACGAGGAAGAAGGCGCTTTCGACCAAGCGCAGCAGATCCCTCCAGGAGACGAGTGGATTCGGCGAAGTCTTGGGCCCGTCGTTGGCGCTTTGTTCCGGCATGGCGTCGAGAGAGCGAGCGTCCTTTCTATTTTTGCACGCCCGACAAAGGCCGCCCGGGCGATGTTGGCGGGTCGGCTATTTTCGGTGGAAGCTATCCGCGAGCCGTGCCGCGGGCGTATTCTAGAACGCGATGCCGCACTTACCCTTCGACAACACCGAACTGTCAGCAACTCCCAACCGCCCCTCCCGCCGCCGGCTGCTCACGACGCTGGCGGGCTTCGGGGTAGCCTCGACTCCCTTTGGGCGGGCTCTGGCCGCGCAAGCCGAAAACGCGCCCCGCGTCACGGCCGCGATGATCCGCCAAGCCGAGTGGATCGCCGGTCTCGAATTCAGTGACGACGACCGCGAGAAGATGTTGCGGCGGCTAAACCGCGAGGCCGAGGGATTGGCGAAGCTTCGTGCCGTCTCGATCGACAATAGCGTTCCACCGGCGCTGACATTTCATCCCGGCGTGCCGCCGGTGGGCGTGGAATCGGCCCCGGTCCGAACCGCCACGGCGGCCGGCAAGGAAAACGGACAGCCGCTCGCGCGGCCCGCAACGGATGAAGACCTGGCGTTCCTCTCGCTCGCCGAACTGTCGGAACTGGTGCGCACGCGACGGGTTTCTTCCGTTGAGCTGACCAGGCTTTATCTCGACCGCTTGCGGCGCTTCGACCCGCTTCTGAAGTGCGTCGTCACTCTGCTCGAGGATCCCGCGCTCGCGCAGGCCGCGCAAGCCGACCGTGAAATCGCGGCGGGTAATTACCGAGGCCCCTTGCACGGCATACCGTGGGGCGCGAAAGACCTTTTGGCCCTACCGGGATACCCCACGACTTGGGGCGCGAAGCCCTATGAAAACCAAATGCGCACGGAAAAAGCCGCCGTCATCGAACGCCTCGAGCAAGCGGGCGCGGTCTTGATCGCGAAGCTCACCTTGGGCGCTTTGGCGATGGGTGATGTGTGGTTCGGTGGGATGACCCGCAACCCTTGGAAGCCCGAGCAGGGCTCGAGCGGATCGTCGGCGGGTTCGGCCTCCGCGACCGCCGCCGGGCTGGCCGGTTTCACGATCGGCACCGAAACACTCGGCAGCATTGTTTCCCCCTGCACACGATGCGGCGTGACGGGTCTGCGCCCGACGTTCGGTAGGGTTTCCCGTCACGGAGCGATGGCGCTTGCCTGGAGCATGGACAAGATCGGCCCCATCGCGCGTTCGGTGGAGGACTGCGCGCTCGTCTTTGGTGCTCTGCACGGCGCGGACCGGCGGGACCCGACGACCATCGATCAGCCCTTCGACTGGCCCGGGGCCATCGACTGGTCGTCGATCAAAGTCGGCTACGTCGAAACCCTTTTCGATGACACCCGCGTGGACACGATCGAAGACCCCGAGGAGCGCGAGCGGGAAAGGGAATGGCTTGCCTTCGATCGCCGCGCCCTCGAATTGTCGCATCGGATGAGTCGGGAAATGGGTTTCCGACTTCGCCCCATTCGCTTGCCCGACAAGTACCCGCTCGACGGAGTGTGGAAGATCCTGGGGGCGGAAGCGGCGGCGGCGTTCGACGAGTTAACGCGCTCCGGCGGCGATGATCAGCTGACGCGCCAAAGTCCCGACGCTTGGCCCACGTCGTTTCGCGTCGGCCAGTTGACTTCGGCGGTCGACTACATTCGCGCGAATCGTATCCGCACAATGATCGCCCGCGACATGGAAAAGCTGATGTCGTCGGTAGACGTTTACTTGTCGCCCAGTTTCGGCCCCAATTTGCCGTTGACGAATATCACGGGGCACCCGGCCGTCGTTGTTCCGAACGGTTTCCGAGCCGACGACGGCACGCCGACAAGCATTACGTTCACGGGGAAGCTTTTCGGCGAGTCGACGGTGCTGGCTCTGGCGCAGGCGTATCAACAGAGGACGGATTATCACCGCCGGCGTCCGCCGATTGAGTCCGCTGTCGCGACAAACCAATAGCCGAATGCCGCAAGTTTCCGCGACGGTTCTACCCCGCGAACACTTTGCCAAACCGCTCCACCGCCCAGGCCAGATCATCACGCTCGACCACCAACGGCGGCGCCACGCGGATCACATGATCATGCGTTTCCTTGCAGAGGACGCCGAGGTCCTTGAGCTGTTCGCAATACGGACGCGCCGGACCGTGCAGTTCAATGCCGACCAGCAATCCCCGCCCGCGAACCTCCTTGATCGCCGGGTGGCGCAACTTCGAAAGTTCCCCGAGCAGCCAATCCCCCAACTCGGCTGAACGCGCGACGAGCTGTTCCTGCTCGATAACCCGAAGCGCCTCGAGAGCCACCGCGCACCCAAGCGGGTTGCCGCCATACGTCGAACCATGGCTGCCGGGATCAAACACCCCGATCAATTCCTGGGTCCCGACCAGCGCCGAGACTGGATAGAAACCGCCCGAAAGCGCCTTGCCGAGAATAAACGCGTCCGGACGGACATCGTCATGGTCGGCGCAGAACATGCGTCCGGTCCGTCCGAGCCCGGTTTGGATCTCGTCGAGCAGCAACAGCACATTGTTGGACCGGCAAAGCTCGGCTGCTTCCCGCAAAAAGCCCTCGGGAGGAATAAAGATACCCGCCTCGCACTGAATCGGCTCGACCAGGAAAGCGCACGTGTTCGGGGTGATGGCGGCCCGCACGGCGTCGATATCCCCGAACGGAATCGAGACGAAGCCGGGAGTGAAGGGGCCGAAGCCGGCACGGCTGTCCTTGTCGGATGAAAAACCCACGATGGTGGTCGTGCGCCCGTGAAAATTGTTCTCGCAAACAATGATTTCGGCCTTGTCTTCGGCGATGCCCTTGTGGCGATACCCCCAGCGACGCGCGGCCTTGATGGCCGTCTCGACCGCCTCCGCGCCGGTGTTCATCGGCACCACGGCATCGAGCCCGCAAAGGCCGGCCAATCTCTCGAGGAAGACCGGCAACTTGTCGTTGCGAAAGGCTCGCGAGGTGAGGGTCACCCGCGAGGCCTGTTCGGTAAGCGCCGCGAGAATCTTCGGGTGGCAGTGACCTTGATTGACTGCTGAGTAGGCGCTCAAGCAGTCAAGGTAACGCCGCCCGTCGACGCTATAAACCCACGGCCCCTCGGCCCGCTCGATGACGACTTCGAGAGGATGGTAGTTGTGGGCGCCCCAACGATCCTCGAGCGCGAGAAGTTCTTCTGTCTTGTCGACGGTGGGCGGCATGGCCGGCACCCAACAGTTTGGCAACTCCAAGCCCGGAGAGCAAATCTCGTAACGCGTACACGTCAGCAATATGAGACGCGCCTCGTTCGGCACTTACGATTCCCAATGCGGGCCTCACCGATCCTCCTGAATTGCTATGATGGCCACACACCAACCAGGAGACCCTCATGAGCAATCGCTCGTTCGTTCGACTCGCGATCCTGACCGGCTTCGTCTCGATCGTCGCCGCGCTCCCGCTCCCGGCGGGCGACGCGGACTCCTGGACCGCGCCGCGAACTCCCGACGGCCAACCGGACTTGCAGGGAGTCTGGGCGAACAACAACGCAACACCGCTCGAACGGCCCGAACAGCTCGCCGGCAAGTCCACCCTCTCCGACGCCGAGTTGGCCGAGTTCAAGGATCGCGCCGCCAAGCTCTTCCATGACGGGGCGGGCGACGCCGCCTTCGGCGACAGCGTCTTTCGCGCCGCCCTCGGCAACGCCAAGAACTTCACCTCGACCGACCGCGAAACCGGCAACTACAACTGGTTCTGGCTCGCGCAGCGGGAGTTCTCCGACAACCGCACTTCCTTGGTAACCGACCCGCCCGACGGCAGGATTCCGGAATTGACCCCCGAGGGGCAGGCCAAGAACGCCGAGTATAGAGCCAATCGTCGCCGCCCGCCTCGCGGACCCGAGGATCGCCATTTAGGCGAGCGCTGCATCACGTTCGGCGTGCCGCGGCTGGGGGCTGGCTACAACAGCTACTATCAGATCATCCAGACACCCGAAACCGTGGCCGTCGTGATGGAGATGATCCACGACACGCGCATCATTCCGCTCGACGGGCGGCCGCACGTCGACGACGGGATACGACAGTGGCACGGGGACTCGCGCGGTCGGTGGGAGGGCGATACGCTGGTTGTCGAGACGCGTAATTTCTCGCGCAAAAGCTGGTTCCGAGGATCCTCGGAGAACCTGCGACTAGTAGAACGCTTCACGCGCGTCGGACCCGAGACGCTAGAGTACGAGGTCACGGTCGAAGATCCCACGACCTGGACTCGCCCCTGGACGGTGATGATCCCGCTCAAGAAGAGCGAGGATGCAATCTACGAGTACGCCTGCCACGAGGGCAACTACTCGATGGAGAGCATGCTCGGGGGCGCGCGCCTGCAGGAGGCCGGGCTGCTTTCCTCCCCACCCGACGGCGAAAGTACCCGATAGACGCGACACCGTGTCCATCCGATCTGTCTCGTTGGCAAGCCTTCGGACGCGCTAATAACGAATATGGCCGCCGCGGAGTGAAACTTCCGCCTTCCCGAGCCGCGTCGTCTCACGGCGCGGTTCTGTTTCGGTAGGGAGTGACCGCGGTCGCTCGGTTCGTGCGGAGATCAAGCACGAAACCGGACACCGGGGAGCCCCAGGCGGAGAGATCGGGGACGGGAAGGTGCGAAAAAATGGGGACTGTACCGAGCGCCGACCGCGACAGTTGCTGATTTTAAGTGGATTAGACAGGCGCGAAGTGGACTGCCCCGATTTTTTCGCACCTTCCGGCAGCTCCCGAACTCTGGAAAACCGGCTTGACACGCACGCTACTCTGAGCGCGGGAGGCGGGTGCCAATGACCTGTTGCGGCTCGAACCGCGAAGAAAGGGATCGTGACACAAACGAAAACCCGCGAATCGGCGCAACCGACTTCGACGAAACAAACCCAATCGCCCCGGCGAGGCTAACAACAGCCGAGACCGCCCGTCCTTGTCGGGGTCGGGCAAGAAATGACCGCCCAAAGAACGGTGCGACAACAAATCCGCGAAACGAAGCCAACCGGCCGGGAAGCGCCGGTCCCACTTCCGCCTTTTTCGAGACAGTGAAGGCGGCCGCGCCTTTGTTAGACTAGGGCACGCTGCCCCCGCAACCCGTAAAAGTCATCATGAATAACTCAATACCCCGCCGCAAATTCGTCTCCGAAGCTCTCACCGGAGCCGCCGCGCTGGCCGCCGCCAACACCTTGGCGATCCGTACTTCCGCCGCATCACCCAATGACAAGATCAACGCCGCCCTGATCGGTGTCGGCAATATGGGCTCGGGGCACGTCAAACGCCTGCTCACGCGCCCCGACGTTCACATCAAGACCATCGTCGAGGTCGATCAGTCGCGTGCCGAAAGGGCGCAGCAAACCGTCTACCGAGCCCGCGGCGACCGGCCCGACTCCGAAGAAGACTTCCGCCGCATGCTCGAGGACAAATCCATCGACGCCGTCGTGATCGCAACGCCGCATCACTGGCACGCGCCGATGGCGATTCGCGCCATGCGCGCCGGTAAGGATGTCTATTGCGAAAAGCCCGCCTCGCACGTCTTCCGCGAAGGCCGCTTGCTCGTCGACGCCGCCAAGAAGTACGACCGCATCTTTCAGCACGGCACCCAAATGCGCTCGGCCGATACCACCAAGGAAGCCGGCAAGGTCTTGGCCTCCGGGCTGCTCGGCGAGATCAAGATGAGCAAGGCTTGGAACTGCCAAAAACACAAGCATCGCCAACCGACGCCGGACACGCCGGCACCCGCCGGGGTCAACTACGATCTGTGGCTGGGACCGGCCGCCAAGCGGGATTTCAACGTCAACCGCTTTCACGGTAATTGGGCCTGGTACCGCGAATACGGCAACGGCGACATCGCCAATGACGGCATTCACGACCTCGACATGGCGCGCTTCGGCTTGGGTGTCCAAACCCATCCCGTTCGCATCACCGCCCACGGCAGCCGTATCGATCTCGAAGGCATCCGCGAGTATCCCGATAACATGATGGTCGCCTACCACTACGAAGAGGGCAAAGTGCTGATCTACGAGGACCGCGGTTGGACGCCCTACGGCAACCACGGTTTCGACAGCGGCAACGCCTTCTACGGCACCGAGGGGTACATGATCTTCTCGCGCCGCGGCTATTTTCAAACGTATCTGGGGAAGAAGGACGAAAAGGGTCCGGGGATGCGCGGGGGCGCGGGGCATCCCGAGCACATGTACAACTTCCTCGACTGCGTCAAGTCCCGCGAGCAGCCGATTGCGCACGCCGAAGTGGCCCATCTGTCGTGCGGGCTACCCCACTTGGGCGAGATTACGTACCGCACCAGTGGCGTCACGCACTTCGACCCGAAGACCGAGAAGTTCATCGACAACCCCGAGGCCGACAAGTTGCTGACCAAGGAATACCGCGAGCCCTGGAGCATGCCGGATCCGGTCTGAGAAAGGTACACTTTGGGCCAGGTCTCCCGGCCTACCCCGGCAAACGGTTTCCGTGAGGCGTTTTCGCTCTTTTGTGACCCGAAAACGGCCTTGCCGGGGCTTTAGTTGAAGGGCTGTCTCTGGTATCCTTGTAAGGGTTTACCGCCCGTCGGAGCAAGTGCGGAAGGCACTACCGAATCGATCTGGCGTGCGTACCTCGCACCCGGAACGAAGCCGACGACGAGCCGTTTCAAAAAGGACCCGATTGAGGCTGAGGTTCCGCTATGTCCGGCCATTCTAAATGGGCAAGTATCAAGCATAAGAAGGCGGCGCTCGATGCGAAGCGCGGCAAAGTTTTCACCCGTCTGATTCGCGAGATTCAAATCGCCGCCCGCGAAGGCGGAGGCGACCCCGAAGGCAACCCCCGCCTGCGGACCGCCATATCCTCGGCCAAGAGCCAAAGCATGCCCCAGAACAATATCCAGCGAGCCGTCCTGCGGGGCAGCGGACAACTCGAGGGAGAAACCTTCGAGGAAGTGTCGTTCGAGGGGTATGGGCCCGCCGGGGTGGCTGTGTTGGTCGACGTCGTGACGGACAACAAGAACCGAACCGTCAGTGAAATTAGACACCATTTCGCCAAACATGGCGGCAATTTGGGGGAGAACGGGTGTGTTTCGTGGATGTTCGATAAGCGCAGCCTGATCGTCGTGCCGCGGTCAGCGACCACCGAAGAGGACCTGATGGAGCTGGCATTAGGCGCCGGCGCGGAGGATCTCAAAGAGGAAGGCGACAACTGGGAGATCGTCTCTCCTCCGGAAGCCCACCACGACGTTCTTCAGGGAATTGAGGAGGCGGGCCTGCCGACCGAGAGCGCGGAGGTGACCCGCATCCCCCAAAATTCCGTCAAGGTGGAAGGCAGGCAGGCCGCGGCCGTACTCCGCATGATCGAGGCGCTCGAGGATCAAGACGACACCCAGAACGTCTACGCGAATTTCGACATCGATGACGCCGAGTTGGAAAGGCTCACGGCCTGATATGGCACTTCTACCTGATTTGGCACTTCTAGAGGTTGCTCCCGCGGTTGCGGTTAAAGGTGGGTGATTGCGAATTTTCGGCATCGATTGCGGATCTCAACGCACCGGATACGGGGTCATCGATACCAATGGGCGGCGACATGAGGCCGTCGCGTTCGGCGTGATCCGAACGTCTCCCAAAGACCCCTTCCACCAGCGATTGCGGCAAATCCATACCGAATTGGATGCTTTGGTCGCCGAGCATCGCCCCGACTCGATTGCCATCGAGGAGGTCTTCTATGCCTCGAATGTGAAAACAGCTCTGAAGTTGGCGCAAGTCCGCGGTGTTACCCTGCTGCTGGCCGCCCAAGCGGACCTGCCGGTCGCCGAATACTCTCCGCTGGCCATCAAGGGAAGCGTCGTTGGGTACGGGCGAGCCGAGAAGAAACAAGTCCAAATGATGGTAGCGTCGCTGCTGAAGCTGCCCGAACCCGTGGAGTCCGACGATGCCGCCGACGCCTTGGCCGTGGCCATCTGCCACGGGCATTGCGGAGTCCGCGAAGCCTCGGCGGGAGCGTTCCGACGTGCGTAGTTTTTGGTGTTGCCCGTCGGCGCTCATTGCCCTGTTCTTGCTCGGCGTTACGGTCAACCCCGCTCAGCCCGCCGAGAACGAGGAGTTCCGCCTCTTCTTCTCAAGGACCTTTCCGGGTAGTTTTCCCGAATACTTCGAGGTGGAGTTGGACGCTTCGGGCGCCGCGCGCTATCGCGAAGACCCCGAGGAAGAGCCGCTGGAATTCGAGATAACGTCCCAAGACCTGGCAACCCTGCTGGGGTATGTCGAGAGCTTGGAATACTTTCGCGTGTCGCCGGCACATTCCCGCAAAGTGGCTTTCACGGGCGACAAGACATTTCGATTCGTTGATGCCCGCGGGGAAAGCTCCGAAACAACGTTCAACTACACCGAGAACCCCGAGGCGCAAGCCTTGTTGCAGTGGTTCTTCAGAGCGGGGGAAACCGAGCGGCACCGCATCGCACTCGAGCGAGCGGCGCGCTTTGATCGGCTCGGCGTCAACAAGCGTTTATTGAAGTTCCAGGTCTCCCTCGACAAAGGCCGAGTGGTATCGCCAAAGCAGCTTCTTCCGATCCTGCGAAGAATATCTAAAGACAAGAAAATAATACACTTATCTAGATCTCGCGCAGCTGCGCTCGTGGAGAGAATCGAAAGCGAAATCAACCAATGAAGCCTGGCCGGCGGTCGAGCCGAACAAGTGATAGAGCCACATCGTGGGCGGGGCGGGTCTCCAGGCCTGCCGATTTAGCGAGTCTGAAAGCGAGCCCGAGATAGCTCACTCACCCATCAAAATCGAGTAGATCCGTTCCAGATCCTGGGCAGAGTAGTACTCGATCTCGATCTTCCCTTTTCCCCTACCCTTCCCAATGAGGCGAACCTTGGTTCCAAGCCGCTGCTCGAGATCGTTCAAAGCAGCCGCGATGTTCGGATCGAGTTCGGTGTTGGCCTTCCCCTTTGCCGTATTTGAAAGCGCCCGAACCGCGCGCTCTACCTGCCGCACTGACAGGCCCTGAGCGACGGTTTTCTCGGCCAAACCTCGTTGCTGCTCCGCATCTTCGAGCCCGGCGATGGCGCGCGCATGGCTGCCCGAGATACGTCCCTCGGCGATCAGCTCACGCACATCGGGGGGCAGGCGCAGCAGACGCAATAGATTCGTGATCGTCGAGCGATCTTTGCCGGTCCGGGCCGCAACCTCTTCGTGGCTTAGTTGCAACTCATCGATCATGCGCTGCAGCGCCGCGGCGATTTCAATTGGGTTGAGATCCTCGCGTTGAATGTTCTCGACGAGCGTGACCTCGAGAATGTGGCCTTGATCGATCTCGCGGACGATTGACGGAATTTCCGTCAATCCCGCCAGCTTGGCCGCCCGCAAGCGACGCTCACCCACGATAAGAGTAAACCGAGCCCCATTGGCACGAACCACGATGGGCTGCACGAGACCGTCGACACGAATCGAGCGCGCCAACTCTTCGAGAGCTTTTGGTTGAAACACCCGCCGAGGCTGGTAGGGGTTGGGATCGATAAGCTCCAGGGAAATCGATCGCAAGCCCTCGGCGGCCTCGACCGCGGATCCGTTCGGCTTAGGCGCCTCGGTCGATGCCGCGGGGAGCAGCGCCCCGAGCCCTCGGCCGAGCGCCTTTCGTTTCGGTTGTGGTTTAGCCGCCATTCTGATTCACCGTTGGGCGCTACCCGGAGGCATGGGCAGAGGCGGCGGGTTCCGTCTTGGAAAGTATCTCCCGCGCCAGGTTCAAGTAGCTCTCCGCGCCCTTGGAGCGCAAGTCGTATTCGAGAATCGGCTTGCCGTGGCTTGGGGCCTCGGCCAGCCGCACATTGCGCGGAATCACCGTCTTGAAGACTTCATCACGGAAGAAGTCCCGCAAATCAGAGGCGACCTGTCGCGTCAAGCTCGTTCGTTCATCAAACATCGTCAGCAAAACGCCCTCGATGGCCAGATCCGGGTTCAACTGTTGACGAACGCGATCAATCGTATCCAGCAACGCTGAAACGCCTTCCAAGGCAAAGTATTCGCATTGAATCGGAATCAGCACTGAGTCAGCCGAAGTCAACCCGTTAAGGGTAAGAAGGTCAAGCGCCGGCGGGCAGTCCAGGAAGATGAAATCGTACTCCGCGCGTAGTGGCCGCAATTCGTCCCGCAGGCGCATTTCCCGACGCTCGCGGTCGACCAATTCCACATTCGCACCGACTAAATGGCGGCTCGAGGGAATCAGCGACAATCCATGCACACGCGTGGGATAGATCACGTCGGCTGGCGGGGAATTGCCGATCAGCAAGTCGTAGAGATTGCGGCGCCCGGGGTCGTAGTCGAAACCAAGCCCACTGGTTGAGTTGGCTTGGGGGTCGCAGTCGACGATGAGAACCCGGCAGTCAGCGGCCGCAAGCGAGGCCGAAAGGTTGATGGCGGTGGTCGTTTTGCCGACACCGCCTTTCTGATTGGCGATGGCGATGATCTTGTTCAAGGGGTCCGCTTCCGGGGGAGCGAGCCATCAATTTACCACAGTTTCGGTGGCTTGCAGCAAGAAAGTTTCATGTGAAACAATCGAGTGTTTCTTTGTTTCACGTGGAACGGGAGGTTCAAGAGCGTTCCATCACCAACACTCGTTGATCACCCCACGGCAACGGGATCGGCCGCTCCCACCCTTCGCACAAGCCCGCGGCAACGCCTTGAGAGACCATCAACGCGACATTATCAGCCAAATTCCTCAGGGCCGGCAGCACCTCGGCCGGCGAAACCGCTCGACAAACGGCCCAATCAAAGCGCTCATCCACCTCTTCCGCCCTTGCTCGCAAGACACGAACATTCCCCAGCTCGCGGGCGGCCTCTTTCAAGAAAACAGCTTTCTTGCCAATCGACTCAACCAACGTGACCGCAATCTCCGGCCGCGCCACCGCCAACGGCAGCCCCGGAAAGCCCGCCCCGGAACCCACATCAACCACGGTTTTCGCCTCCGGGAGGCTCACCGCCAGGAACAGCGACTCCCCAAAGTGCCGCTCGACGATCTTTCGAGACTCCCGAATCGCCGTGAGGTTAACCCGTTGATTCCACTGCCTCAGCAGGACATAGTGCCGTGAAAGCTGAATGATCTGCTCATCGGAGGCCGAGACCCCCGCCTCGCCAAGCACCGGCTCGAGCAGCGAGAGGAATTCGGGGTCGGGATCAGACATTCGAGCGCGCCGCCGCTCGCATGTCCAAGTAGAGGTTGATCACGGAAATCGCCGCCGGTGTGATGCCGGGAATCCGCCCGGCCTGCCCCAACGTAGCCGGGCTCACCCGCTCCATCTTCTCGATGACCTCGCGCGAAAGCCCCGGAATCCCCGCAAACGAAAATCCGTCGGGAATCCGCCGCGACTCCGCCTGCTTGAGGCGCTGAATGTGCCGCTCCTGCTGCGCCAGGTAGCCCTCGTACTTGATCGCCGTCTCGATCGACTTCCAATCGGGCCGACGCAGCTCGACCCCGGTATGGCGCCGCACAAGCCCTTCGAGTGCCTCAATCTTCACTTCCGGACGCTTCAGCAATTGCGCCGGCGTCGGCCGGTCGGCGGGCAACTCCCCAATCGCGGCAAGCAGCGACCCCAACTCGGCTTCGTCCCCGCGAGGCCGATAACTCCCCAAAAACGTCCGCACCCGCTCTTTCGCCTCCCGCAACCGGGAAAAGCGCGCCCAGTCGGCATCCCCGATCAACCCAATTTCGCGCCCCACCGGCGTCAAACGCTCATCGGCGTTGTCGATGCGCAGGTGCAGCCGAAACTCCGCCCGCGAGGTGAACATCCGATACGGCTCGTCGGTCCCTTTCGTAATCAGGTCGTCGATCAGAATCCCCGTATAGCCTTGCGTCCGGTTCAACACAACGGCTTCCCGCCCCTCGACGGCCCGTGCCGCGTTGATGCCCGCCATGATTCCTTGTGCCGCGGCCTCTTCATACCCGGTCGTTCCATTGATCTGCCCCGCCAAATAAAGCCCCGCGACGCGCTTCGTCTCAAGCGAATGCCGTAACTCCGTCGCATCCACCGAGTCATATTCAATCGCATATCCGGGACGAATCATCTCCGCCCGTTCGAGCCCCGGGACCGACGCCACCATCGCCGCCTGCACGTCGATCGGCATGCTCGTCGACATCCCGTTCAAGTAGACTTCGTTCGTGTCCAATCCCTCCGGCTCGAGGAAGAGCTGATGCCGCTGCTTATCGGGAAACTTGACAACCTTGTCTTCAATCGAAGGACAATAGCGCGGCCCCACCCCTTCAATCTGCCCACTATAGAGAGGGGACCGGCTAATACTCTCCCGCAAGATCTTGAGGGTTTCCTCGGTCGTGAAAGTGATGTGACATTCGATCTGCTCCTGCTCGATCTTCTTCGTGCGAAACGAAAACGGCGTCGGATCTTTGTCCCCCGGCTGCGGTTCGCATTTCTCCCAATCAATCGTTCGCCCATCGAGCCGCGGCGGCGTACCCGTCTTCAACCGTCCACAGCGGAACCCGAGTCCGCGCAACACTTCGCCCAGCATCACCGACGCCGGCTCCCCGCTGCGCCCCGCCGGATACGTCCTCTCCCCGATATGCACCAGCCCGTTGAGGAACGTCCCTGTGGTGATAATCACCGCCTCGGCCCCGATCGTTCGTCCGTCGAGCAGCTCTACTCCCCGAATCCGCTTCTCCGCCCGCCCCCCGGCCGGCTCTTCGAGAATCAGATCCACCACCTCGGCCTGCTTGATCACCAGGTTTGCCTGTTGCTCGAGCACCTGCCGCATCTTCACGCGGTACTGTTTCTTATCGCACTGCGCTCGCGGAGACCACACGGCAGGCCCGCGGCTCGTATTCAGCAAACGAAACTGAATCCCCACTGCATCGGTCACCTCGCCCATGATCCCGCCAAGCGCGTCAATCTCGCGCACCAAATGCCCCTTGGCAATCCCGCCCACGGCCGGATTACACGACATCTGTGCCACTAGATCCAAGTTCAGCGTCACCAGCGCCGTACGCAATCCCAAGCGCGCCGCCGCCATCGAGGCCTCGCACCCGGCGTGACCCGCGCCGATCACGACCACGTCGTAATGCTCGCTAAACTTCATCATGGAAAGGAAACAAGGGGAAAGGCTTTCCTGTTATTCTAGGCTTTCGTCGCTACGGCGGCAATGACGTCGCTTCCGGTCCTCAAGGGCGGACACGCCAAACAGCCCGTGGAAGTCCCTGTCGGGCAAGGAAAACCCGCCGACAGAAAAGCCCGCCGACAGAAAAAAACATGAAGGTCTTAGTGGTAGGCGGCGGCGGCCGCGAACACGCTTTTAGTTGGCGGCTGTGCCGATCTGATTCCGTCGAGCAGGTCTACGCCGTCCCCGGCAATGCCGGCATCGCCCGCGACTGCTCCTGCATCCCCGGTGACATCAACTCGAACGATGAAATCGCCTGCCTCGCCGAATGTCTCAACGTCGACCTGACCGTCATCGGCCCCGAAGCTCCTTTAGTTGCCGGGATGGCCGACGAATTCCGCGCCCGCAACCTCCCCGTGGTCGGCCCCGGCGGCGGCGCCGCCCAACTCGAGGGAAGCAAGATCTTCTCCAAGCAGTTCATGCGCCGCCATGACATTCCCACCGCCGACTTCGCCATCGTCGAATCGGTCGCCGAACTCGAAGACAATCTCAATCGATTCGGGTTCCCGGTAGCGCTAAAGGCCGACGGACTTGCCGCCGGCAAAGGCGTCGTCATCGTCCACAACGAGCAGGAAGCCCGCGAAACCGGCGCCGCCATGCTCTCGGGCAATATCGTTGGAGACGCCGGACGCCGCCTCCTCATCGAGCAATTCCTCTCGGGCGAGGAAGTCAGCTTCATTGTTCTCAGCGACGGCGAAACCTTCTTCGAATTCCCACCCACCCAAGACCACAAGCCCGCCCTCGACAACGACAAAGGACCCAACACCGGCGGCATGGGAGCCTACTGCGACCCCCGCATCCTGACTGAAGCCGAACGCCAAACGATACTAACTACAGTCGTAGAAACAAGTCTGACCGGCATCCGCGCCGACGGACATCCCTTCGTCGGATTCCTCTATTGCGGCCTGATGATGACCGCTGACGGACCGAAGGTCCTCGAATACAACGTCCGCATGGGAGACCCCGAGACCCAGCCTCTGATGTATCGCATGACGGGCGACGCCGGAGAGCTGTTGCTCTCGGCGGCCCGCGGCAGCCTCGACCCAACCGTTGTCGGCTGGAGCGACGGCCCAACCTGCTGTGTCGTCTGCGCCGCCCCCGGCTATCCGGGCTCCTATCCAAGGGGCCTCCCCATCACGGGAATCAAGGAAGCCGAAGCAACGAGCGCCAAAGTCTTCCACGCCGGCACGCGTTTTCACGAAGGCAAACTAGTCACCGGCGGCGGCCGCGTCCTGGGAGTAACCGCCGGAGGCGACGACCTAGCCGCCGCCATCCAAAACGCCTACACGGCCGTGGAGAAAGTAAACTTCAAAGGCCTCCACAACCGCACCGACATCGGCCAAAAAGGCCTCAAGCGCTGGTAGGTAGTGCCCACGACCCATCGTCTCGATGAGTTCCCGACCGGCTATTCCTTGGCGGGTTGCGCTCCTGCGGAGCCCGCCTCCGCTTCACCGGCCGAGGAGAAGTTTACAATGAAGGCCGCTACCCAGCCAAGCCTTTTTCGGCGAATGGGGAAACCCTGCTTAACGGGTTGTCTCACTGTAGGGGTCCACCGCACTTGCCTGATCACACTGGAGCGTCCTAAACTGGAGTCCGAGCGAGCGCGTGCACACGAAACATGAGCTTTTTACCATCCACGCAGGCGGCGTTCCTGAAGGAATTCAGGACGGCCTGGGTCCGAGCCGATCCCGATCGGGCCCACAGAAGGACCGGGCGATGACTGACCATCGCCCGTCCTCGAAATCACTGGATCTCGATGCCCTAGCCAAACGCTTCAGGCGCAAACTTAAGAAAGAAATACGACAACTAGCCCACCCTATCACGCTGGTAGGTCTCCTATCCAACGACGACATTCCATCCTTCAAGTACGCCGACTATACACAGTTCGGGTGTGAAGATGTCGGCATCAACTTTCGAAGATTGCGATATCCTAGCCACCGTATTCTAAAGGCAATAGGCGATGCGAACGACGACGAGTCAGTTCACGGCATTATCGTCTACTATCCCGTACTCGGAGGCGACCGAGATGCGCCACTCAGAGAGTCCATTGACTTTCGTAAAGATGTCGAAGGACTCCACAGCGTGTGGGCTCGAAAGATCTACGAAAACGACCGGTACTTGGACTCCACCAAAACCAAGAAAGCCATCCTGCCATGCACAGCTCTCGCTGTTGTGAAAATACTTGACGGGATCGGCGTCTTGAACGATGCGCTTGATGAGCCCCTGTCGAACAAGGTAATTGCCGTATTCAACCGCAGCGACCTACTGAGTCTCGCATAATATACTGTCAATCGAGACAAAGAGAAGACTGTTTCCAGAAAGCGGTAATCAAGCGCGGTTTGCGGCGCATTCGCCGCAGCGCTTTGCGGGCGCGCTCGTCGAGTTCCCAGTAGTCCTTCGGGCAGACGTTGGGCAACTCGTGCTGCTTCCAGTACGCCCAAATGTATTCCACCGGGTTCAACTCCGGCGCATAGGGCGGCAAGTACTCCGTTGCGATGTGATCCTCGGAGAGCTGGATGAACTCCCGCACCAGGCGGCTGCGGTGCGTCGGCAGCCGGTCCCAGACGATCAGCAGTGGGCCGTCGATGTGGCGCACCAAAGCCTTCAGGAAGTCGATGACCTCCAACTCGCCGATCGCGCCGGGATAGAGCCGGAAGTAAAAGTTGCGCAACGTCAGCCCGGCCGACACCGACAGCTTGTCCCAGTTGAAGTTGAACTCCAACACCGGTGTCTCGCCGCGCGGCGCCCAGGTGCGGCAACGATGCGGCTTCTGACTCAATCCGCTTTCGTCGATGAAGACGATCGTACGTTCTTCTTTGCGGGCTTTTTTTTAATGGCCGGCCAAGTCTTGCGCTGCCAGCCGCGGATGGCCTCTTCGTTGCGCTCCCGCGCTTTGCCGACGGGCCGTTGCGGGCTCCAACCGAGCGCCCGCGGGATCTTCCAGACATGGCCCTCGTGATAGCGCACGCCGAACTCGTCTCCGATCAGACGAGCGACCCGCGGACAGCTCCACAGCGGCGTCGGGAAGCCGTGCGCCTCGGGGCCTTCCAGCAGCAACGCCTCGAGGCGTTCGAGCTGCGCGGCGTCCAACAGCGGCTTACGGCCGGCGCGGCCGGCCTGGCGCAACCCGGCTTCGCCGTCACGCCGGTATCGTCGCAGCCACTCGCTGACGCTTTGCCGCGCGACCTTCAATCGCCTCGCTGTCTCGGACTGACTACAGCCTTGCTCGACCAACCGGATCGCTTTGAAACGGCGCTTCTCCAGGGCCTCGAAATCCCGCCGTACGCCTTTTGTATTTCCCATACATACAAAGACGTACGTACCCCAAAAAGGTGTCACTTTATTTTGCGAGACTCAATAGTGGGCCGGCCCCTTGCAGCCATGTTGTCCAATGACGGTGCCTTCGTCTACTCGTGCGATATCGACGGAACTAAAGAAGTCACGAAGAGCCAATTTTCCGAAAGCTCTGCTACACGGTTTGAAATTCCTAAACGGGCGGATGTTGTTGTCACTGGCGTTCCTCCCAAAACGCGGTTTCGTCGAATTGATGCCGCCGAACTGAAGCCGGCAGCTGTATGCGTGAACTTTTCTTCTGCAGCGAATTTCTCCAAGAGCGTTCGAGATGCCGGGCACGTCTTCGTGCCCAGAATAGGTCCTATGACCGTTGCGATGACGCTTCGAAATACAGTGCGCCTGTTTCGAAACTCTCAACAATGAAACTCTCGCATCATCTTGACTGAGTGTTCCGTAAGCAGTTGGGGGACGACATATATCACGATTTCGACTCTAATGGGTTCACGATGACTGAAGACAAATGCATCAACGCAGCACCTCAAGCCGTCACAATAAATCAGGAAACTCAGCTTGCACTAGGCACTTTAAAACGCTACATCATCGAGCCGAGAGTCGTAGCTATTCTTGTCGACGGAGCACCCGGCGTCAGATTTTTCGAAAGCCAGCTATCCAGCACTGCTCGCCAACTCGATGTCGGTCTCCAACTCGCTGTGACCCGTATGCCACCTACACGGCGGGATATTCAGGTTGTTCTCGACGAGCTAGGGAAAGACCCGAAAGTGCACGGAATTCTCTTGTTCATGCCGCAGGACCCTAACTTTGACCACGCTCCTCTACTCGCGCACCTCGCCCCCGAGAAGGATTTGTTGGGGATCACCCCGCGCAATCTGGGACTTGCCGTGCAAGAAGAAACAACGATGGCTTTTCCAATCGCGGGCCCGATTCTTGAACTATCCGAAACGCAAGGACTACGGGCGAAGACTGCAGTTTTGCTGGGCGGTGGCACTCGACAGGGTCGGTACCTACTGAGTCTCGCATAATATACTGTCAACGAGACAAAGAGAAGACTGTTTCCAGAAAGCGGTAATCAAGCGCGGTTTGCGGCGCATTCGCCGCAGCGCTTTGCGGGCGCGCTCGTCGAGTTCCCAGTAGTCCTTCGGGCAGACGTTGGGCAACTCGTGCTGCTTCCAGTACGCCCAAATGTATTCCACCGGGTTCAACTCCGGCGCATAGGGCGGCAAGTACTCCGTTGCGATGTGATCCTCGGAGAGCTGGATGAACTCCCGCACCAGGCGGCTGCGGTGCGCCGGCAGCCGGTCCCAGACGATCAGCAGTGGGCCGTCGATGTGGCGCACCAAAGCCTTCAGGAAGTCGATGACCTCCAGCTCGCCGATCGCGCCGGGATAGAGCCGGAAGTAAAAGTTGCGCAACGTCAGCCCGGCCGACACCGACAGCTTGTCCCAGTTGAAGTTGAACTCCAACACCGGTGTCTCGCCGCGCGGCGCCCAGGTGCGGCAACGATGCGGCTTCTGACTCAATCCGCTTTCGTCGATGAAGACGATCGTACGTTCTTCTTGGCGGGCTTTTTTTTAATGGCCGGCCAAGTCTTGCGCTGCCAGCCGCGGATGGCCTCTTCGTTGCGCTCCCGCGCTTTGCCGACGGGCCGTTGCGGGCTCCAACCGAGCGCCCGCGGGATCTTCCAGACATGGCCCTCGTGATAGCGCACGCCGAACTCGTCTCCGATCAGACGAGCGACCCGCGGACAGCTCCACAGCGGCGTCGGGAAGCCGTGCGCCTCGGGGCCTTCCAGCAGCAACGCCTCGAGGCGTTCGAGCTGCGCGGCGTCCAACAGCGGCTTACGGCCGGCGCGGCCGGCCTGGCGCAACCCGGCTTCGCCGTCACGCCGGTATCGTCGCAGCCACTCGCTGACGCTTTGCCGCGCGACCTTCAATCGCCTCGCTGTCTCGGACTGACTACAGCCTTGCTCGACCAACCGGATCGCTTTGAAACGGCGCTTCTCCAGGGCCTCGAAATCCCGCCGTACGCCTTTTGTATTTCCCATACATACAAAGACGTACGTACCCCAAAAAGGTGTCACTTTATTTTGCGAGACTCAATAGCTGCGTCGTTGATGGAATCTTTCGACAGCCTAACGGTCGATCTATGTGCGGTTGAGGATCTGCAGACGGTAGAAGAGCGATACGATGTTGTTATCGTTAGTGTCGGCGCTCCGAGATCGGTGAAGGCTGAGCACTTCTTGACCCGTCATGTAGTTATCGATGCTGGACTCCATGAGTTTGGAGCCGAGATCGTCGGGGATGTCGACACGGCATCCGTTGTCGGAAGAGTGTCTAAGGTTGCGCCAGTACCTGGTGGCGTTGATCAGCTTTGGGCGGCTATCGTGTTTCGTAACCTGGCGTCAGGGATTAGCCGGCAGACAACGGAGAGAGCTACTCGCTAAGGTCCAACAGTAGAGCTTTCAATCGGCAGGTACATTTCTGGCGGGACTCGAAATGACTACTGTCCACGGAGTAGGACAATAAATGTACATCCTGGACCTGCCTCGACAGTTTGACGGCTCTCGCATAAAACTACCACCATACCATCGTGGACACTGTCAAGAGGCGATAGAAATGTCCCCCTCGGTAGGGCGATAGAAATGTCCCCTTTTAAGTAAAAGGATAGTAGTCGTAGGGGCTTGTGGGAATGTGGGAATCGCACAGCGATTTCCAAGGGGCTGGGGGAAACGTGGGAAACCCGAGCGATGAGGTTCGAAGCTCCTCGTCGGCTGCCGAGGGTTTTCCTCGTTTTCCACGGCCCCGTCATTTCCACAGCCCTCTTCACGCGGTCGCCGCCCGTTTTTTCGGCTTCAACGGCGCGCGCCAAGGGTGATTCGCCGGCGGTGTGCGCGGCTGCGGCGCCAGGCGCGGTTTCGGCTCCGGCCGCACCTTGGGGAGCGGCTTGGCGATCTCGTCGAACGCCACCGTTTTCCCCTCGAACACCACCCGCAACTCGCCCTCGCGCGCTTGCTGCACGGTTACTCTCGCGCCTGCGCCCAGAGCCTGATTGCGCTGCGGTTTCAACTGCGGAAAACGGTTCTCGAAACGTACCACCAGGTCGTTGGACACCACCCGCTCTCCCTCCAAGCAAAACACCCACTTCAAGTCCAAACGCTTCGATAAGCGCCGATGAAAGTCCGCTCCCGCTGACGGCTCAGAGGCGAACTTGGCGTTGTGCTCTGGCAGATACTGCTCGTCGAGATAGCGGTTCGCCGCCTCGTAATCGGCAATGCCTTTGAGCCGCATCTTCTTGATCAGGCGGTCTTGATGGGTGCCGTGATGGCGCTCCACGCGGCCCTTCGCTTGCGGTGACGAAGCGGCGATGATACCAATGCCGAGCTTGGCGCACATGCGTCCGAACTGCGTCTCGGGCTCGATGCCTTCCAGCGCTTCACGCGACGTTGGCCGGCGCTTGTAGACGTTCTTCCAGTCGCAATACAACGCCTTCGGAACGCCGTATTGACGCACCCAGGCTTCGAGCAGATCGGCCGCCGCCCAAGTCGTTTCCTCGCTCGAGAAACGGCACAGCGCCAGACCGGTCGCATCGTCGACGAAGTTCATCAGGCAACCTTTCCGCCCGCGCGCTTCGAGCCACTCGTGGTGCGAACCGTCGACCTGGATCAGCTCGCCCAAGTGCGCTTTACGCCGCCGCCGCGAGCGATGCGGCCGGCGCTTGCGGCGGCGGCTCCACAGGCCCTCGGCGAGCATCCAGAGCCGCAGTGTTCGCACCGATAGTTTCAGATCGTGGTCTGTCCACAAATGCTCGGCCGCCAGCGTCGGCCCGAAGCGCTCGTGCGGCTCGCCGGAGTAGTGTTCGCGCACCAGTTGCAGCACTCGCTTGCGAACTTCCGCCGGCTTGGCGCGGTTCGATACCCGGCCCACGTTGCCGTGCTTCAATGCTTTTGTCCCTCCCGCGCTGTAGCGCCTCCAGATCCGCTTGGTCTGGCGATAACTGATATCGAGTATCCGCGCCGCCTCGCTCAGCTTCAACTCGCCTCGCTTCACCCGGCCCAGTACCTCGCCCCGTCTCAATTCCTTGTCGTTCATCCATGTCCTCTCCAATCTAGGCTCCTCCTTCGGAGCCTTAGATTAGGGGACATTTCTATCGCCCTCTCAAGGGGACATTATCATCGCCCTTCAACACCATACCATCGTGGACACCTGTCCTTGTTTTCGGGCGCTACAGTCTCACTCTGCTTCTTGCCTGGCTCGCCTCAGAAAGTCTTGCCGGAACTTGTGTTGTCACCGGTCGACTTCGACGCATGGCGGCAGTTGTGGAGAATTCGTATTGTTTTCAAAGAACGGATAGGACTAGTACATGACGTTCTTGAGTGTCTGAGAAAGGCGAACGTGGATATTGTCGCCGCAGAATCGGCGTCCATCGACAGACAAAGGCACCACCTAGTAAGCGTCGTCGCGAACACTACAAATATTAATGGGATTGGGAACTGGGATGAGAGTGATATCGTCACGGGGCGTCACCTTGAGCAGCTGCGAAGGCAGATCCTAGCGCGACTGATGGATCAAGTAGTATTTGACGTCTTTGGGCGCCCCAGAATCGTGTTCGATCACGCCAACCAGCTTCACGGCGCTGCTGACGATTACGCAGCAACGATGCAGCTTTTTGAAAGGTCGCGCGGGTCCGAGCCCGTGCGGGATACCGGTAAAGTTGTTGGACACGGGTCTAAGTGCTTCGTCAGGCTGCCAGAGCGGATCAAGACAGCGCTCGTGGAGTCGCTACCCCCGACGGCCAGCGGACGGAGTAAAGCGAAGAGTCGCTATTTAACCGTCTCTGATACGACAGACCGGTTTCTGCGCACGTACTTCATCGCGAAAGAGGTGTCTTTGGTGTGTGCAAATGTCGTTTTCGCAGACCAAGTTGGTGCTGCGGCTGCTATTACTGGGGCGATACACGCAGCGGGCCTCGACATTTTCACGAGTCTAACGAGACTGTACTCACACGGTGACACGGCTGAGTTGGAGATCTTGGTGAGAGGAGGAAATTCGCGACATGACATGACGGAGGACTCGATCAGGCTGAGTCTTCGAGAAGCACTCAGCAGTTCGGAACTGTGCGAGGAGTTCAAGGTTCGGTTGGGGTACCCGAAAGACTACCGGTCCGAGCGAACTACAGAGCTGTTGAAACCACAGATGCGACGGAAGACGGGAAAGACCCATGACCTCGGACTAGGCACTCGGGAGCTTCTTGAGCAAAAGCGAAGCAGTCTGGATAAGGGCAGCAGCACGAGCAGAGAGGCTGCGCTGAAACTATCTTTGGTGAAGGATCTGCTCCAGGAGGAGAAAGGCGCAGGTGTGGAGGGCGGTCCTGAGAGGTCATTGGTGTTTATGGGTGATCTTCACGCAGCCCGAGTTCGCAGGACACGGACTCCAGAAGCCGGCCTATGAGATTACGCCCTGTATCGATCTCCTAGCCGAAAAGACCCGAAAACCTACGCTAAGGAGGCCTGAGCCCCAGTTGTCGCCGTAGGATTCTGCACGAAATCGGCGACGTACCAGGCGCTCGCCGAGCTCGGGAAGGCAAAGAAACCCATCTTTCGAATTGCAGGCTCCAGTTTCTAGCGCTGCCGTAAAGTCAGCCAGCGCCCTGTCACTATTCACCCAGCTGTGTGTAGCATGCACCGCGGTTCGTGTAAGCTTCATGAATCTTCTTTCTCGCCAAGCTTGCCTTCCGATCCACTCCTAGATTCCCCTCTCCTGCCCGCAGTGCTCGTGCCTCTTTTCCTCAGGGCATCCGCCTTGGATCGCAGCGCCGCCAGCTCGTGTTCCAGCTCCGCTAGCCATCGATCTTTTGCGGCATGAACACTGTCTCTCCTTAATTTTTCACGCTCGCTCTCAAGACTCTCAATCTGGGAGAGCACTACCTCAAGGTCTGTCATGGTGGCTGCCCCCCTACCCTTGCTGTACAATTGGGTTCTCTCCAAATAGGACATCGAGAACATTGCCAAAGTAGTAGCAGTCAACAGCAAAAAGACCGTTCAGCAAGCCACAAAAGCGATGCTCGACAGAACTCGAGCGTGATCTCGTTGCCGGTCCTATCGTACAGCTTGCTGGTCCGGCGGGGGACTCGTGGGCAGCGATGCCGCCGTTGTCGAGATAGGCGCTCTGGGCTGCCTTACAGCTCTTCAACATCCACCACTTTCCCTCCTCGCTGAACCTTCGGCAGCGGTGTCCTCGGCGGCGTTTTCTCTACGTCCATCCTGAGCAACTCCCGCTTGAGGTGAAACACGGCCCATTCCGCTTTTATGGCGGCTTTCATCGTGGGCGATTTCACCGAATACCGGCTGCGTAGCTCCGATAGCACCTTCGAAACCACGTTGTGGGCCTCGGTCAGCTCAGCCAGTAGCTCTTCTCGCTCGGATTCAGCCAGTGACTTCCTCATCGCCCAAGACTTTACAGCAAAAACTCCCTCTCCGGCGAACACCCCCTGCAGCCGGACGAAGCCAAGGCCCTCAAGGCTTACCTCCGCTCCCGCAAGCACGACTCCCCTGTCCTATTTCTAAGCAACCGCGCCCTGCCACTTCCCGCGGTGCCCAAGAGCGTGACGCTGGATCCGGACATGTGGATTCTCTCGAAGGAGACGAGCACAAAGAAGGTGAAGCGAGCCCGAGGCGTTCGTCCAACTCACGAACCAGGATTAAGCCACCGTCGGAAGCAACCCGCGAGCCTTGAAAATCGACCTCACGACCGTGTCGGGCCAGATGAGCAATCGTTGCTTTACTGCCGTCCGCTAAACACGTCCAACATTGGCACTGGTCCCCCGCTGGTGACCACTTGGGGCATCACCCCATTCCATTTCTCCACAGCGCGTCCCTGAACCTCGATTCGCCGCAAGGCCAGTAACTGCTCCGTTATCTGTGCTTTTTGGAGTTCCAGTCCCTTGGCTTCAGCTTCGGCTCTGGTGATTGCCTGTTGCGCTTCAAATTCCACCCGTCTCAAGGCGTTCTCTGCCTCCAGAGCCTCTTGGGCCGCTTTCACCTTTGCCTCGATGGCCTCCTGGAAGGTTGACGAGAACTGAAAGTCCGTGATGGAGAGTTGTACAACTACGATACCAAGGGGAGCTAACCTTTCCGCCATCAAATTTTGAAGTTCATCTTTCACCTGTGGCCTTTGTGTGATCAACTCCTCGGCGTTGAACTCGGCCGTGGTAGATTTGACCGCTTCCTGGATGTACGGCTGAATGACCCGGCTTTCATAATCCCGCCGCATATTGCGATAAATTTCCGCCACGCCGCCGGCATTCAACTGGTAGTTCAAGGTGACTTCTGTGGTAACCAGTTGCAAGTCCTTGCTGGAAGAGCCGGTAGAAGCGGTGTATTTCTGAAGCTGGGTTGACATCAGAGCTACCTCCTCAACGAAAGGAATCTTGAAATAGAGACCTTCAGCTTTGATCGTCCCGGTCACGGCTCCAAAACGCAGCAAGACGCCTCGTTGTCCCGCGCCGACTACCCCGGTGCTTCCCGCTACCACAATGAGGCAGGCAATCACGACCCCGATAACTGCGATCTTTTTACCCAGCCCTTGCGGAATTCTAAAATCCCCAAATTCTCCAGACGTCCTAGAGTACTTTGGCATCGCTACCTCCTTTTATCCAAATCTATGGAATGGATTCGCCCCAGCAGAAGGGCCTGTCGGGTGGAGCTTGGAGCAAGTCCGATACTCTGGCAACTCACGCAGCGCCGTTCCAGTCGGATTAAACCGCCTCGTAGGCCATCGGAGGTCGAAGGGAACCCGACATGCAAGCTAGGATTTCCTTTGTCGCCGTCCTGAGACGGATAGGATAGCCGATTCCCGGCTGCGATACAACGGTTTCGCACTGCTGCTACGTTCGGTACTCCTTTCGCTGCCGCTCCTGCCTCCGAATGCTGCCGATTCATCGTATTCCAGCGACGCTTAGCGGGCTCTTTGGCAACACTTCTCCCACAACGACGCACCTCGAACAGAAACGCACGCGTCTCAACCAGGATTTCCGATTTGGCTGCTCTGACGGCACGAGTCTACGCCCTCACCCGGCGAAGCGCAACCATTTCTCCACCCGGTAGAGGCGGCGGCTGAGGCGGGACCGATCGAGCCCCCTTCTTGCCCCTCATGGGGGCTGATCCGCCGCTGCGAAGTCAATTTCGCAGACACCCCTCCGAGCTTCCGTCCTCAGTACACAGATTTCGCATTCGCCAAGTGCGGTGCTACCCGCCCGGCACAGGCAGCGCCCAGATCCTCCGCAGCATGTCGCCAAACAGCCGCCGGTTCAGATGTCCCTCCGCCAGCAGCAACCAGTAGTAGCGGGCATGCTTGACCAGCCGCCCACCGGTCTTCATCAGCCGCTGCTGCAAGCTCGTCAGCGACCAGCTCTTGATCCTTTGTGGCAGTCCCAGCCGCCGCCATAGGTTGCCCAGGTTGTAGGCCAGCACGCTTAACTGCAAGCGCACTTCGTTCGCCCGGAAGCGATGGCACGACAGCCTTGTCCAATGCGTCGCCTGCTTGCCTTCTTTAATCCACTGCTCGGCCGTCCCGCGCTTGTTGTAGAAGCGCACCACCGACCGGCTTGGCAAGCTCATGTTCGTCACGATAAAACCGACGCGCGCGAACAGCTCGCCCTGGTGGTGCTCGACCTTGGCGACAACTCGTCTCGGCTTCTTCCAGCTCTCCGCCTGATAGCGAAAGCTCTTGTAGCGCACTAGCGGCTTGCGGCCGGGCCTCCCCGGCGGACGAAACAGGATGTCTTCGATCTCTAACTCCAAGCTCCTGTTGGCCGGAATGCGGATGGCGTACTGCACGCCGCGTTCCTCCGAAGACTCATAAACTTCCGGCTTGGCAAAGGCCGCATCGCCCCGGAAGGCGACCTGCTTGCCCGCAGCCTGTTGGCGCTCGATCTCCGGCAACAATAGCTCATCCCAGTCCTCGGCGCTGTGCACGTTGCCGGGACGCAGCTTCGCCGCCAGACAATCGCCGTGCTGATTGAACAGCAACAGCGGGTGGTAGCAGACCGACTCGAAGTGTCCGTTGTAGGCACTGCTTTCCTGTTGGCCATGGACCGGACTCTCGGTGGAGTCCATGTCCAGAACGACCCGCGCGGAGTCGTCGAACGCCTCCGCTTGCCCGACCAGCTCTCGGTTCAGCGCCATCAGCCCCAGCAGGTTCTCTTCGCTCGCCAGCATCTCCGTCTCGAAGCCGTGCAGCGTCGAGGTCAAGGCCGCACCGCGATCCCAGATCTTCTGCGAACCGATCAGCCGAAACGTCGGATCGATCGAAACCCGCTCGGCATCGTTGAGGTCCTCGTAGCCCGCCAAGCGGCTGTAGACCGACTGCCGCAACAGATCAGCGAGCGTGAACTGCTTGTTTGTGCCTTGCCGGGAGTCGCTGAGATGCTCATCGATCAGCGTCCCGAGACCGAGCCGTTCGTCCAGTTCGCGAACCAAAATCAGGCCACCGTCGGAAGTGACGTGCGATCCCTGGAAATCGACCTTCAATAATCCGTTGAAAGTTAGCTGGAACGGCTTTCTCTCCTTTTCACCCATCGGGTGTTGACCTCCCTGACGTCCTGATCAGGCTTGAACCCCTATCAATAAAGACGCTGAAGGCCGCTGGAAGGTCGGGAGGTCATACATCAAATTGAAAATGCGGGTTTATCTCTTGTGCCTTCGCCGATCCTGATCGACTGGAGAGTATCCGGGCTTACGCGAGCCGCAAAGAGTTTTGGGTAGTTACGGGTGAGGAGGTTCCCGGAGATAATCTGCGAAGGGGCGTTATGCGGTTGATGAAGAGCTGCAAATATTTTTTGGGTGTGTGGGAGCCGGAAGTGAAGGTGCCGGGCGGTTGGTGGCCATCTCCGTGGTTACTGTGGGAGCTTGGGGTCGCACAACAACTTCAACTGAATGTTCGGTTGTTGATCTCTGACAAGGTGGTCAACGAAGCATGGCGTGTAGTGTCTGATATTCCGCACACGATGTACAACACCCTTCGAACTTCAAATCCAAACTTCGCACGGCGTTAACGGCCTTACGATCAGGCTAGACGATCGTCGTATGAGGTCGGCATGCGTTGCTCCGTTCGGGGAGTTTGGGACCTCTAAGTACGCCGTCCGACAAGGCGATCGCTGGTGAGGAAGAAGGAACCGACGATTTGCATGGTTGGCTCGTCGCCCTGCTTCCCCATAGCCCACCAGTAGTTGCTCTCCATCTTGCCTGCGATCTGGAGCGTGTTCTTAGGCACAACAAACCCCGGATGATTCTTCCGGTGCTGCCACTCGTCGTAAACCCAGAAGGCAAACTTTGCCGACCCGCCGATGACAGCGCTGGCGGCCACCACTACCCCGATCCAGGCCTCAACAGTTTGTCGCTTCGATCACTGCATCGACTCACCTCGGTGGAGATCGGGACTGGAGATCGGGGAGATCGGGAGATCGCGGGGGAGATCGGTGAGGGGGAGATCGGTGACAGCGACGCATCTCTGACACATCTCTCACGGCGGACCCCGGGATTCCCAAACTCAGCCGGAATCCGCTTGACATCACCGCTATCCTGAGCATGGAAACCGAGATCCCAAGATTGTCAGCGGCGTCCCCAAGCAAAAAAAAGGACACCACCCCAAACGGCCCAACAGATCAAATACGAAACGAAGCCAAGACGGACACTATGTCACACGATATCAATAGGTTAAGAGGAACTCTTCGCGACAACCGGCCGGCCTCGATTGGAATCATGGAATCACCCGCACCTCACAGTGGCCAACCAGGCGAGTTGATCCCCAACCCGTACCAAATCACTTTGCGAAACGAAGCCAATTGTCGCCAAAGCCCCACCCCAAAGCAACAAGCGCGCCCAGCCGCCGAGCGCTGGACCAGGCCAGGGCTATCCCCAAACTTCAATAGATTCGGCGTCCTGGGAGTTACCGCCGGAGGCGACGACCTAGCCGCCGCCATCCAAAACGCCTACACGGCCGTGGAGAAAGTGAACTTCAAAGGCCTCCACCACCGCACCGACATCGGCCAAAAAGGCCTCAAGCGCCGCTAACAAGCCGCTCCGTCCCAACCGAGCCGCGCAACGCACGCGGCTCGGTTTGACCAGACACAGTTCGCTACAATCTCGACATGGCTGTCTGGCAACCCTTGGGCGCGCTCGCGCCAAGAACCCTTACGACAGCACGTCTCGACTGCCACTATTGCGTGCAGATCGCGTCAGCCGTCGGGGTTTCACTTCTCGCGGCCGCACCCGACGACAGCCACTCGAACCTAGCTTGGCGGCGCGACCTCGAAGCGTTTGTTGGGCGTCCCGCCGCGGAGGTAAAACCTTTCCAAGCTGCATTGCGCGTTAGGGGCCTGGCCCTGCTGCTGCTGGACGGGAACGGCACACCTGTCGCGGACTTTTCGCTGCCCGGCCAAACCCTTGCCGCGGGATACGAATGGATCAATAGCACCGTCGCTTCTCATCTGGAGCAACCCGCGTCCAAAACGATTTCCCCAAGACCGCTTGCCTTGCCGTCCCACGGCCTGGCAACAGGCGGTGTGATTGCCGCCCCTGCCGACGCTCTCGAGGAGCTGGCTCGCTGGTACGCCAACGCCGACGCGCTCATCAGCGAGTTGACCGCCGACAATCCCCATGCCTCCGAGGTTCGCTGTTGGCCTCATCACTTCGACATCGCATCTCTCATCTCGCTTGATCCGGGTGCTGATCCGGAAACCTCGCGGTCGATCGGCGTCGGGATGTCGCCGGGCGACGACAGCTATGATGAACCCTATTTCTACGTCAACCCGTGGCCCGCGCCCCCACAAGGATCTGCGTTGCCGGCTCTTGCCGGCGGGGGACATTGGCACACCGAGGGATGGACCGGCGCGGCCCTACCGGCCGGCGATTTGATCGCGGGCGCCGCCGACCCCAGAGCGCAAGCCTCGCGCGCCAAGGAATTTGTGGAATCCGCCATGGCGGCAAGCCGAAAACTTCTCGGCTGACTTCGCAAGGGTTCAACAACAACGATGGCCGTCCCGGTTACCAACCTGCTTTTCTCATCGCGTGGCGAGGCAAAGTGCATGAGAGGCCCGTCAGTACGAGGCGCGGGCGGCGCCGCCTAACCCAGAGCCGAGGCCTATTCCTGCTCCTGTCCGTTCGCCGGAAAACGCCAGGCTGGCGGCGTGATGCCTTTCAACCGCAGGTAGGCAATCGTCTGGCCGCGGTGGTGGGCCGTGTGCACATAAGCGCGCAGGAAGATGTCTTGTGCCGTATGCGGACGCGATCGAAAGCGCATGTTGAGATCCCGCCGCGAAAAGTCCGATTCCTTGAGGGAAGAGAGCACTGCTTCGCCATAGTCGAAGGACGCGGCGACATAGGCCCCTAAGGATTCCTTGCTCAGCGACGTCGGGGCGCCGGGGGGGCTGGCATCCTTGGCGAAGCTCTCGAAATAGACGGCGTTCGCCTGGGCGGTGTGTTGCAACTGTTCGGCGAAGGTCCGTTGCTCATCAACGGGCTTGAAGGCGAAGTGCTCGCTCGGCATGGCCTCGAGCACTTCCAGAGTGTAGTCCCGCTCGCTGCGCCAGTGAACGAGCAAATCGTCACGAAGCTGTTGCGCGAACGAGTTTTTCCAGGTCGACGAGGCTGCGGCAACCGGCACCGCGCTCACGGCCAATCCTTGAAGAATGGTGCGGCGTTTCATTGCTTCGCATGATACACGAACCGGGAGTTCGCGTCCGGGCTTGGGATGCGTGTGCGACGAAAAGTTGGGGACTCGGCGGCCCGGACCCGAGGGCTTCCCCGCCCGAGATTTCCCCTTGGTTCGATCATGGCTAAAGCAATCCAAGCCCGGTGAACCTCGGTGAACCGGTCGGAGCGTGGACTTCCGTCCACGCCTCGGATTCTACTGCTCGCACGCCGCGGGAGATCTACATGCTTTCTCGCAACATCGGGCGGCGGTCGAGATGGTCGGTTGCCACCTCGTAAGCCATGGCGAATTCGAGCAGCGCGACATCCTCGCCCATGCGCCCAATCAACTGCATTCCCATGGGCAGACCGCGGTCGCTGAAGCCGGCCGGCAATCCGGCTACCGGCAGGCCGGATAAGGTCCCCCCAATGACAACCTCCATCCAGCGGTGATAGGTGTCCATCTCTCGACCATTGATCGATTTCGGCCAATGAAGTTCCGCCGCGAAGGGGAATACCTGCGCCGAGGGCAGAGCGAGGACGTCGTACCGGTCCAACAGCTCGCGCAACGCCTCATACCATTCCGAGCGCGCGACGCCGGCCTCGTAGAGTTGCCCCGCCGTCATTTCCAGGCCGCCTTCGTATTCCCAGACAACCTCGGGCTTGAGCAATCGGCGTTTGTCGGAATCGTCGTAGTATTCCTTCACCCAACGGGCGGACCAGTGCCGGAAAGTCAGCCAGGTTTGCCACAGACGAGCCATATCGTATTGTGGGCGGCAGGGTTCGACCTCGACGCCGCGGCCGCCGAGCTTTTCGAGGTTTTTCTCGCAAACATCGAGGACGCCCGGTTCCATGGCGAGATAGCCGTCGTAGCTCCCGAGCCAGCCGATCTTGAAGCCTTGGAGCCGGCGTGCTTCAAAGGCTTCATAGTCAGGAATTTCGTCGCTTCGGCTCAGAGCAAAGCGCGGATCGGCGCCGGCGATTGAATGCAGCAGGCGAATCGTGTCCTCCACGTTGCGGCCCATCGGTCCGGGGGTCGCGAGCTGTTGGTAGAACATATCGCCCGCGGGGTAGCGCGGGACGCGGCCTTGGCTGGGGCGGAAGCCGATGACGTTATTGAAGGCGGCGGGATTGCGAAGCGATCCCATCATGTCGCTGCCGTCGGCGGAGGGCAGTAAGTGCGCGGCAAGCCCGACGGCGGCGCCGCCGCTGCTTCCGCCCGACGTCAGCCGCGGGTCGTAGGCATTGCGGACAGGACCAAAGACCGGATTGTAGGACTGCGAGCCATAGCCGAACTCGGGCGTATTCGTCTTGCCGATAAAGATAGCTCCGGCCGACCGGATGCGGGAGATGAACAAGTCGTCCGCCTCGGCGAGCGAGTCGGTAAGCAGCGGCGAGCCCTTGACGGTCGGAAAGCCTTGGGCGTCGGCGAGATCTTTCACCGCGTGCGGCATGCCGTGCATCCATCCGCGATAGCGGCCTTGTTCGAGGTCGCGGTCGGCCTCGCCGGCGCGCAGCATCAGCTCGTCGTCGTCGAGCATGCTGACGATCGCGTTATAGACGCCGTTGTAGCGGTGAATGCGCGCCAGATAGGCCCGCATGACCTCCCGGCAACTCGCCTCGCGGGCACGAATGGCGGCCGAGAGCGCCGATGCGCTCAGCTCGGTTAGGTCGGACGGCGTGGTTTGGGCGGCGAGGGGCATGAAAGCAGGCGTAAACGAAGAAGCAGCAGCGGCCTGGAGAAAAGCGCGGCGCGGGAGTGGCCGCGAGTTGACAGGCCGGGCGCGACGGGCGGAATGGTCGACCATACGTTCGTGCCGCCATGATAGCCGAAACAGGCGGTTCGTCTCGCCGGATCCTCGCGGGCACGAATGGCGGCGGAGAGCGCCGATGCGCTCAGCTCGGTCAACTCGGACTGCCGGGTTTGGGCGGCAACGGGCATGGGTGCCGGGGCGAATACGGTGTAGCGGGCGATGCCGCCCCCTCTACAGCTTCGGCCGATACCCACTCCGCGTCCGAATCCGATACTTCCGCAAGCGGTCGCCGATCAGTTCGACATTGATGCTGCGCCAGCCTTGGTTAGGGTTTGATTGCGGGTAGTAGGTCAACGTATAGGAGCTCGCCAGCTCCTCGCGGATCGAAACGAAGGCTTCCGACTGCTTCTGCCAACTCTTCGCGAAGAAAGCCTTGCCGCCGGTGCGCGCGGTCAGGCGCCGAAAAACGTTGCTCGATATCGGGTCCTTGTTCACCTCGCGCGTGCTGATCACGTAGATCGGCACGCCTTCATCCTCGGCAATCGCGCGCACATCGTCGGGACCAACCGTGCTCGCCGAATCCGGCCCATTCGAGAAAACGATAATCACCTTGCGGCCGGGAACGTCGGCGGCATCGCGCAAGGTCAGCAACAGCGCGTTGTAGAGCGCCGTCTCATCCCCGGCTACCGCTTGCCGCAAGCCGCGAATGCCGTTCAAGCGGCTGTCGCTCAGCGACGTCAACCGCGTCAAGTTGCGGCTATAGCCGTAGACGGCGATCGAGTCGGCCCCGTCGAGGCCGCGGATGAAATCGGCGATGGCGTCCTCGGCGAAGACGAAACTGCGGTACATGAAATTGCTGGTGTCGAAGAGCACAAAGACGTTCGTGCCCGCGAAGCTTTCATCGACCAGCCCCTGAATCGCCGAGCGCTGCCGCTCGCCCTCGGGCCCGGGCTCCGTCGTTTCGCGTTGGCTCAGTTGCGTAACGCTGCGAGGCGCTTCGTTGCCCTCGCCGAAAGTAGAAACCGTCTGCCCAATGCCGTCTTCGTAAACCCGAAAATCGCTTGGTTTTAAATTATTGATGTAGCGACCGCGACGATCGGTCACCGCGACATTGAGCACCACCAGGTCGACCTTCACGCGAAACAGCGGATTGTCACCCAGCGGGTTCTGCCCCGTCACCGGAGGCCCGAAAACAAATACCGCGAAGCCAATAAAGACAGCCGCGGCTGACACTAAGACCGCCGGCCCCCGACGATTCCGACTACGACCCCTGCTAATTCGTGGATCTTTCACAGTTTCTACCCTCCGATGCAGCTCAACAGCTTACAACGCTTTCCCAACCTATCCTCATGGACGATCCCTTGGGCATCCTCGCCCTTAGAAATACCTCATCCCCAGAACATTCCAATTGTGCAACGTCCATGAGGTGACGCCGGCGATCTTGTCTTTCTCCATATAGGCGCCCGCGACGCCGTCAACGAAGGCTTGCGGATCGTTCGGGTCCGCGAACCGAGGGCCAACCGACGCCGTCTCCGTCGTCTCATCTCCCGGCGGCGCGGACTGAGCGAAGAGCGGCGGCACGGCGCACAACACGACTGCCTGGATCATAAGCGCGATACGGCCTTGCATGGCAACGTCGGCGAGGCTAGTCCAACGCGTCCTCGACCAATTGCTCCACCCGCGGGCGAATCTGCTTTCGCTGATCCGCCGCCACGATCCGCATCGAGCGCCACAGCGCCGGCCAGTCGTCGAGGTGGGTAGCGAAAATGCGCTCAAGCGACTTCTGCGTCCACCGCGGCACCAGCAGATTCAGTTGACTCGGCGCGATATGCGATTCGTCGGCCAGCGCCGCCCAATACAAATTGCTCGATTCCCAACTCTCCGCCAAAATCCGACTTGAATAACCCATCAGCGTCGGGAACAACGGCACGTTCAGCAGCATCGGACGATATGATTCCGTCAGCCGCGGATGCGGAACCCCGAACAACCGGCCAAGCCGCTCGTACCCAAGCTTGTCGGGCATCTCGCCGCGCAGCCGCATAATTTCCGCGCCCACCGGCCCCGGCCCGGCCGCGTCCCCATGTTGGCCCAGGTAGTCGGCGGCCAGGTGAAACAACTCCGACGCCGTCAGCAAACCAATGCCCTCTTGGACACGTCCCCGCTCAAGCGCATCGCGAACGCGGAACAGCCGCGCCGGTTCGACTTTGCGCCGCAAGCGGTTGAAAACCGCCCTGTGCAATTCCGGCTCGAAAGAAGCCCGCGCCACCAACTCCTCGCTCAACCGCAGGTGCAGTCCCACGAAATGCTGCTCCGCCGCGGTGATCCGCCACCACTTCGGCACCGTGGCGCTGAGAAGAATTTGCGGGGCCAGATCTTGCCAGATCAAGGCCTGCCTCTTCACCGGAATCAAGAAATTCTGTTCGGCCTCCGCCAGCGCGTAGGGGAGTCCCACCAGCGATCCGACCAATCGCCCGCCGCCGCTATTGGGCCAACCGGTACCCAACATACGGGTCGTCCGCCAGCTGCTGCCTTCCTGCACGCCCAAGAAATCATGACTCCTCACAAACAAAGGATTGGCGCGGATCAACTCCGCTCCCGGCGGCGAGTAGTGAATGTAGTTGAGTCCCACCAGCGAATCGCGCAAGATCGGCGCCAACTCGCCGCGTACCTCGGCCAGCTTCCGCGAGTCGCCCCGCGCCCGGTCGACCCGGCGGCGCAAGTTCAGAGAGCGCTGCCGCTCCAGATGTTTGTCCACCCAATTACCGTGGGCGAACGAGTTCGACTCAAAGGTCGACAGCTCCGATCGCGGCAGCGGGATCTCTGAAATTCGCGAGGCTAACCGGTTGGCCATCGCGACGTTGAAACTTTCCCCGCGCGAAACCCGCTCCAAGTGATCCGCCAAATCAAACAGTGTTTTGAGCGACACGAGCCGCTGCTGCGTAAACAGCGACTTCATCTGCTCGACGACCTGCGCGTGCGCGCTTTGGTCGGCGGGCGCCGGATCACCGGCCAGCAGCTCGAGCATGCGTTGCTGCGGTGAATCGCCCGAAGAGCCGGTCGCCGCCAGGATGTTGCGCACCCCGGCCCGCCCGGCGTCGAAAAGCGCCAAGTCGCCGCGCACATCCTGGAATAAATCCACGAACGACCGCACAACGCCGTCGGCCTTCTCCCCCGGAATTTGCCCTTCGCGCATCAGGATCTGCCACAGCCCGGTGAGCGCTTGGAAGATCCCTATCGCGTCGGCGCGACGCGTGACGCGGCGAACTTTCATCAGCCGCGGCAGCACATCGAGGTAGGCAACGATCGTTTCGTCCGTCAGCATCGGCGCATCGGCGAAGATCGGATAGATTTGGCCGTGCTCCGCGAAGTCTTCCGTTAACCGCTCGACTGTCGCCGGGCGTAGCGGCGTCTTGCGGTGGCGATCGATGTTCGTGATCGAGATGAACATTCGCAGCGGATCGTTATTCACCGCGCGGCGACAGAAAACGTACATCGATTCGACAATGTCGTCGGGCTGACTCCACATCGCCGCTTCGCGATTCCGCTTGCCGTCCCAAATGGCGTGCTCGTGCCAGGCGAAAACCTTCTTCCAGGGTTCGAGTCCGCCCGGAATATACGCCTGTCCGTCGGGCGTGAGGTGCAAGCGGGTGGTCAGCAGCAGCAGGTCGGCGTTGGCGCGAAAGATCGGCCGCGCCGGGCCCGGGCTGGTGGTCTTCCCGCGCACGGCGAGATAGAAACGCCGCATGCGCTTGGGTTCGGTGAAATAGCGCATCGCCTTGTCGTCGACACGCCACAGAGAGTCAAAGAACGCGGCCACCCAGCCGTCGTCCATTTCCATCAACTTCATGAAGAACGCAGCCGGTTCGGCGGGCGAAACTTCGATCAAGTCTTCCCAGGCCTTGTCGGCCTCGGGTCCGCCGGGCACCATCGCGCGGCCGTTTTCCACCTCGAACATGCCGCCGAAAAAGTCCAGCACATGGGCCATGTTCTTAAGCTGTTCGATCGACACCTGCTCACGCAGCAGCATCGCCGTGGGCTCGTGCAGGTTCGACATCGCCACGTAGAGCCGCGCCAGCGACGGGTCCCCGAGAAAGACATCGATGAAATCAACAGCCTTGTCCCGCTTCTTCGCCCCCGACAACCAGTACTCCGGACCGAAGATCACCGGCAGCGTCGTCGAGGGATAGTCCAGCTGATAAGCCCGCTCGCGGCGATAGGCTTCTTCGAGGTCGGCCAGCGGAAAGGCCGAGTCGATCGAAAGAAAAGCCCGGGAGGGGTTGACTGTTTCGAGCACGGCCGAGGGACCGCAATCGTTACGCAGCCGAAAACCGAGAATCTTGAGCAATTGCGCCGTCTGTTGCGATTCGCAATCCGGGACGTCGATCGATCCGTTCGGGCCGGCGAACTCCTTGAGCTCGCGCGCCTGCGAGAGATACCGCAGCACCAGCTTCAAGTACTCGGTTTGTTGTAACGCCTCCGCCCCGCGGCCGGTACGATAGCCGCTGGTCATCACGTTGCGGGCCAGCGCCGGCATCAACTCGTCGAGCCGCTGGTCGCTTGAAAGCGCGGCCATGCGGCGAAAGCCTTCCAGCAACCCCGGGATTTCCGCCGAGCCCATCGGCAAACCGCCGCTATCGCCCGTTCGCTCGAGCGAGCGTTCGAGCTGCTGCATTTCAGCGCCGCCCGACGCGCGGTATTCGCCGACGTATTTCTTGGCGGATTCGCTATCCCCTTCGATCAGCGAAAGGAGAACCAGCCGGCGAAGAAGCGAGCGCCGTTGCTCGCCGGAAGACGAACCAAGCTCGCCCAGCGCTTTCTCGTAAGCTCCCCGACGCGCCGGGTCGCGATAGCGATCGAGAAACTCCGCGTAGGCCAGTTGCGTCTCGACATCGCTCTCGGCCTCACCGGCCGCCCGCGCCAGCACCGCCCGCGCCCGAATCGTCTCGCCCGCTCTCTCGAATTGTTGGGATCGCCGAAGGACCTCCGCGGCCGGTTCGGCCGAAAGTCCGCATGCCGCCGCGAGCGCGATAACTAGAATTCGCCGCATCGAGTGCCCCCTAACCATGACTTGGAGCGGCCCGGCCCCGGACAACCCCCGTCAGCGCGCCGGCGCGCGCCGCAAACCCTGATGTGCCACGAGTTTAGTGCTTTTCGGCCCCGCTTACAAGAGCCCGTTCCCGTTTTCGCCGGCGTTTCCGGGAAGTTGTAACAAAGTTTACAAGTCGGGGACCGTTGTCCGGTGAACCTTGAGCCGCGAGCCGTGAGCCGCGAAGCGGCGGCGGGAGCCTTAGCCCAGGGTGGAGCCCAAGGCGGAACCCTGGGTACGGAATCAACTCACGTTGAGCCCTGTAAGGGCGACAGGAACGTCTTCGCTCCCATTCTTATGGCGGTGTTCTGAACGCGCCGATTCATGGGAACTGACTGTCCAGGATTTTTTCGGTTCACGGCTAACGGCTCAGAAACTCCTGAATCCTCCGCGCCTGCCCGCCATTCACGCACCCCGCCAGCTCCTCCACACTCGCCCCCCTCACCCGCTCGAGGCTCCCGAACGTCTTCAACAGCTTCCGCACCGTCTTTTCCCCAACACCCTCCACCTGCATCAAGATCGACGTCAGCTGCCGCGTATTCCGCCGACTTCGATGGAACGTCACGGCAAAGCGGTGCGCCTCGTCGCGAATCATCTGGACCATATGCAACACCGGCGAAAAGCGATCGAGTTGTACCGGCTCGTCCTCTTGCCCCAGGACGTAAATGATCTCCTCCCGCTTCGCGATCGCCGCGACGGGTTGATTGATCACCCCCAGGCCTTCCAGCGCGTCGGCCGCCGAATGCAGTTGCCCGATCCCGCCATCGATCAGGACCAGCCCCGGCATTTCCTTCTCTTCCTCCTGTAACCGCCGGTAGCGTCTCTCGACGACCTCTCGCATCGACGCGAAATCATCCACTCCGGCAACGCTCTTGATAATGAACTTGCGGTATTCCGATCGCCGCATCTTGCCGTTCACCGCCACCACCATCGACGCCACCGTGTCGCTTCCCTGGATGTGCGAAATATCAAAGCACTCGATCCGCTCGGGCGGCTTTTCGAGGTTCAGCGCGTCGGCCAGCGCCGCCATCATCGCCTTCGGTGTCGGCTTCATCACGCGAAAGCGCTGCTCGAAGCCGTGTTGCGCATTGCTCTCGACCAATTCGAGCATCGATTTCTTCGGGCCGCGTTGGGGGACCGAGATCACCACCTTACGGCCGCGCTTTTCCGTCAGCACCTCCTCGAGCGCCTCGCGATCTTCAAACTCCGCCGGGATATGGATCAGCGACGGCACATATTGCTGGTCCAGATAGATTTGCTTGAGCAAGGACGAAAGAAACTCCGCCCGGTCGAAACGCTCGACGTCTTCCCAATAGAACTCGCGCCGATCGACAATCCGCCCATTACGGACATGGAATAGATTCGCCGCCACCAAGGGCGGCTCGGCGCACAGGCCGAGAATATCCACGTCGCGCCCCTCGACCGCCGCCACTCTTTGGCGCTGCTTGAGTTCCTCGACAGTGGTGATCAGGTCGCGCAACGACGCCGCCTGCTCAAACTCCAATCGCTCCGAGGCTTCGAGCATGCGCCGCCGCAGGTCGATCACCAACTCGCCCGAACGCCCGTCGAGAAACATCCGGACATCCGAGACGGCCTTGCCATAGACCTCGTCGGTCGTCAGCTCCTCGACGCAGGGCCCCCAGCAGCGGTGGATGTGGTATTCCAGGCACGGCCGCTGGTGAAAGCGCGTCAAATCCACCCGACACGAGGGGATCTTGAAATAGCGATGGATAAAGTTGACCAGCCGATACGCCAAGTTGGCCGGAAAATACGGGCCGAAGTAGCTTGATCCATCCTTGCGCAACCGCCGCGTGACGTAGACCCGAGGAAAGCGCTCCTTGGTGAGGCTGATATAGGGATACGTCTTGTCGTCCCGAAGCAGGACGTTAAACCGCGGCTGCCGTTGCTTGATGAGGTTATTTTCGAGGCCAAGCGCCTCTTTCTCATTGTCGACGGCAATGTAGTCGACCTCGCGAGCCTCGGAGATCAGGGTGCCGGTCTTGGCATCGGCCAGCCGCTCCTCGACAAAGTAGCTCCGAACCCGATCCCGAAGGCTCTTAGCCTTCCCGACGTAGATGACGCGCCCGGCGGCGTCCTTGAAGAGGTAAACGCCCGGGGCCGCCGGAAGATGAGCGGCGCGCTGCTTGAGGTGTTCCAGGTAAGGCGCAACAGCCATGGCAAGGGGGGTAGTACGGCCAGCACTAACTTTGCCAGCTTCGTTCACTTTAGCTCTTCACACAGTGGGCTTGCCCCCTGGGGTGAGACAAATAGTTTAGACACAGTTGACCGTTCGCTGGTTTTTGATTGCCGGCGGCGGCCCTTTGCTGCATAATGGCTCCCGGTTGGTGAAGCGGAGGCGGGCTCTGCGGGAGCGCAACCCGCCAAGGAATAGCCAACTGGAAACTCATCGAGACGATGGGGCGGGGCGTAGAGTTGCACAGTTCTGCGTCCCGCATCTGCTCAGCCGGCCCTATCGGATCGAAAGATTTCCCCATGCCTCAGAAAACTTCTCCCGCTGCTGCCGCCGAAACCGCCGGTTGGGCGTCCAAGTTCTGCTCGAACTCCACCGGCGGACAATAGCCCAGCGCCGAATGCAAGCGCTTTTCGTTGTACACCTGCTCGAGAAAACGCCCGATCGAGGCGCGCGCCTCGGCCAGATCGCGGTACTCGGAGCGGTAGACCTCTTCGTACTTCAGCGTCTTCATGAAAGATTCCGCTTTGGCATTGTCGTAGGGGTTCGCTTTGCGGCTCATGCTGGGGGTGATTCCGTGCTGCTTCAACAATTCTACATAGCCGTTGGCGGCGTACTGTACTCCGCGGTCGGAGTGATGCACCAGCCCTGCAGCGGGACGCCGCTGATCCAGCGCCATCCGCAACGCGGCGATCGTCAGCTTCCCTTCCAGCGTGTCCTCGAGCGCCCAGCCGACCACTCGCCGCGAGTACGCATCCAGAATCACAGCCAGATAAACAAACTCCCAGACCAGCCGGATATAGGTGATATCCGCCACCCAGAGCTGGTCCAGACCGCTCAGGACGGTCTCGCGGGCTAGATTGGGATAGACTCGCAGACCGTGACCCGAGTCGGTGGTCAGCACGAACTTCCGTCGCCGCAGGCACAGCAGGTTGTCTTCCCGCAGAATGCGGTACACCTTCTTGGGATTGATCACCCAGCCGCGCCGCTGCAATTCGGCGGTGATGCGCGGCCGTCCGTAGCTGGGGAACTCCACGGCGATGCGCTGGATGGCGTCGCGCAGTTCCAGGTCCGGATCGGGCCTCTGCTTGTGAGGCGGCAAACGGTAGAAGGTCGCGCGCGACAGCTCCGTGAGCCGGCACATCCGTTGGATCGTCATCGGCGGTTTCTCCCGGACTTGTTGGAGGATCTGTTGGCCGACAGCGGCTTTCCAGCCGATGCCTGCAGCTTCCGCTGTTGTTCGATGCGCTGCAAGCACCCCTTTAAAAAATCGATCTCCATGGTCTGTTGGCCGACCTTGCGCTCCAGCTCTGCCGTGCGTGTTTCCTCCCAGCGGCGCTTGCCCTCGCCGGGGAAGGCGTTGGCGGGGCCTTGGCGGAACTCTCGCCGCCAACGGTGCAGCAGGTTGGGATTGACCTCAAAGGCCCGGCTGACCTCGGCTGCCGAGGCGCCCTGTTCCAGCCGTTCCACTGCCGACAACTTGAACTCTGGCGTGAATCTCCGTCGAGACAAACTCATCACTCATCCTCCGTTCAATGGATTTTGAGTCTAAACTCGTTGTCTCACTTTTGGGGGCAAGTCCAAAGTAGTCGCTGTGACTTAAACCCTAAACGAGCACGACTCCCCAACCTCGGAGCAAGGTTGACCTGACTGTGTATACTGCGAACTGGGCGGTCAAGTGTATCGGAACGACCGGGATGCTTACCCTGAGTCGGTACCAGCCTGGGGCCTGGGCTAGGTCTTTTCCCGGTCTGGGCTTAGGTTCTGCACCTACGGCGGGAATGGAATGTCCTGCTAGGATCGGAAGAAGGGATGTTGAAGGGCGATGATAATGTCCCCTTGAGAGGGCGATAGAAATGTCCCCTAATCTAAGGCTCCGAAGGAGGAGCCTAGATTGGAGAGGACATGGATGAACGACAAGGAATTGAGACGGGGCGAGGTACTGGGCCGGGTGAAGCGAGGCGAGTTGAAGCTGAGCGAGGCGGCGCGGATACTCGATATCAGTTATCGCCAGACCAAGCGGATCTGGAGGCGCTACAGCGCGGGAGGGACAAAAGCATTGAAGCACGGCAACGTGGGCCGGGTATCGAACCGCGCCAAGCCGGCGGAAGTTCGCAAGCGAGTGCTGCAACTGGTGCGCGAACACTACTCCGGCGAGCCGCACGAGCGCTTCGGGCCGACGCTGGCGGCCGAGCATTTGTGGACAGACCACGATCTGAAACTATCGGTGCGAACACTGCGGCTCTGGATGCTCGCCGAGGGCCTGTGGAGCCGCCGCCGCAAGCGCCGGCCGCATCGCTCGCGGCGGCGGCGTAAAGCGCACTTGGGCGAGCTGATCCAGGTCGACGGTTCGCACCACGAGTGGCTCGAAGCGCGCGGGCGGAAAGGTTGCCTGATGAACTTCGTCGACGATGCGACCGGTCTGGCGCTGTGCCGTTTCTCGAGCGAGGAAACGACTTGGGCGGCGGCCGATCTGCTCGAAGCCTGGGTGCGTCAATACGGCGTTCCGAAGGCGTTGTATTGCGACTGGAAGAACGTCTACAAGCGCCGGCCAACGTCGCGTGAAGCGCTGGAAGGCATCGAGCCCGAGACGCAGTTCGGACGCATGTGCGCCAAGCTCGGCATTGGTATCATCGCCGCTTCGTCACCGCAAGCGAAGGGCCGCGTGGAGCGCCATCACGGCACCCATCAAGACCGCCTGATCAAGAAGATGCGGCTCAAAGGCATTGCCGATTACGAGGCGGCGAACCGCTATCTCGACGAGCAGTATCTGCCAGAGCACAACGCCAAGTTCGCCTCTGAGCCGTCAGCGGGAGCGGACTTTCATCGGCGCTTATCGAAGCGTTTGGACTTGAAGTGGGTGTTTTGCTTGGAGGGAGAGCGGGTGGTGTCCAACGACCTGGTGGTACGTTTCGAGAACCGTTTTCCGCAGTTGAAACCGCAGCGCAATCAGGCTCTGGGCGCAGGCGCGAGAGTAACCGTGCAGCAAGCGCGCGAGGGCGAGTTGCGGGTGGTGTTCGAGGGGAGAACGGTGGCGTTCGACGAGATCGCCAAGCCGCTCCCCAAGGTGCGGCCGGAGCCGAAACCGCGCCTGGCGCCGCAGCCGCGCACACCGCCGGCGAATCACCCTTGGCGCGCGCCGTTGAAGCCGAAAAAACGGGCGGCGACCGCGTGAAGAGGGCTGTGGAAATGACGGGGCCGTGGAAAACGAGGAAAACCCTCGGCAGCCGACGAGGAGCTTCGAACCTCATCGCTCGGGTTTCCCACGTTTCCCCCAGCCCCTTGGAAATCGCTGTGCGATTCCCACATTCCCACAAGCCCCTACGACTACTATCCTTTTACTTAAAAGGGGACATTTCTACCGGGCTAACCAAGGGGACATTTCTATCGCCCTACCGAGGGGGACATTTCTATCGCCTCTTGACAAGGATCGGAAGAAGGGGTTGTGTTGCCTGAGTGGTACCTGGTAAACTGCCGAGGTTTATCGAAAATTTGGAGAGCAGATGTGTTCGAGGACGTCCCTTGAGCGGCGCCTGCACTTCACGAACGATAGCGATCAGTCGATACCTTAACGCAGTGGCTCTCTACAAGGGCGGATTTCTATGGCGTTAATCAAGTCAAAGCTCTTCGCAAGGTTCGACCGAGCTATAACCATAAGTTGTGGATGAGCCTCTGAGGGGAGGCGGCGTATCCTGACGATTGAGGAAGCAACTCAATCGTTTTCTGGAAAGGAACAAGGAGGATACGCCATGAGTCAGTGTGAAGCTGCTGAGAGCAGCAGTCAAGTCAACCCCCAAGTCATTGATGGAAAGGAACGCTCGCCCTTGGATGAGGTGCTGCGCCAAGGAGCGCGCCAGATGCTCGTCAAGGCCGTGGAAGCCGAAGTGACCGCCTACATCGAAACGCATCAGCACGAAGTCGACCAGGACGGCCGGCGGCTGGTGGTGCGCAACGGTCACGCCCGCGAGCGCACCATCGTCAGCGGCGTGGGTCAGCTGAAGATCCAGGCGCCGCGGGTCGACGATCGCCGAGTCGATGAGCAGGGCCGGCGCTTTCGTTTCACTTCCCAGATCCTGCCGCCGTATCTGCGGCGCACGAAGAGTGTGGAGGAGTTGATCCCCTGGTTGTACCTGAAAGGGATCTCGACGGGCGATTTCAGCGAAGCGCTGGAGGCCTTGCTGGGGCCCGACGCTCCGGGCCTGTCGGCGACGACGGTGGTGCGTCTCAAAGACGTCTGGCGCCGCGAGTACGAGGCTTGGTCAAAGCGTGACCTCAGCGGCCAGCGGTTTGTTTACATTTGGGCCGATGGCATCTACTCGAATGTTCGTCTGGACGATGAACGGCAGTGTTTGCTGGTTGTGATGGGAGCACTCGAAGACGGTCGCAAGCAACTGCTGGCGGTGCACGACGGCTTTCGCGAAAGCGAACTGTCGTGGCAGGAGTTGCTGGAGGACTTGAAACGGCAGGGGCTCGAGCTGCCGCCGAAGTTGGCGGTGGGCGACGGAGCGATGGGGTTTTGGGCGGCACTGCGGAAAGTCTATCCGGCGACCGGTGAGCAACGCTGCTGGCTCCACAAGACGGCCAACGTGCTCAATAAGCTGCCGCAGAGCATGCAGGGCAAAGCCAAGCAGGCGCTGCGCGACATCTATCTTGCCGAGAGTCGGCAGACGGCGGAGGCCGCTCTGGACCGTTTCAAGAACCTATACGAGAAGAAGTTTCCCAAAGCGGTCGAGTGCCTGGAAAAAGACCGCCAAGTGCTGCTGGCTTTCTACGACTTTCCGGCCGAGCACTGGGGGCACTTGCGGACGACGAACCCGATCGAGTCCACCTTTGCGACGGTCCGTTTGCGGCAGCGACGAACGAAGGGTTGTGGCAGCCGCGAAGCGTCGTTAACGATGGTCTTCATGCTGGCCCGCCAAGCCGAGCGCCACTGGCGACGCCTGAACGGTTCGGAAGTGATTGTTCATGTCTTAGAGGGAAAGGTTTTCAAGGATGGATTGATGGTTCAGGAAAACGCCGCCTGACCTCGCCCATCCACAACATTTGACAATATCTCCCGGAAATCGCTACCGGTGTTCACTCTCGTGTTCCTCGGACCGGGCGTCCGCGCTTGCGGGGCTGTGGCAGCGGGAACTAAAAGAGAAACAACGCCGATTGGGTAGCCTTCTACAGGTGCGCTACAGAGTTAGATACAGGGGATGGAAGACACGATCAAGCACAAGCGTAGTGGTCCTACTGGCTAGCTTCGATCCGGATTCCCAGAAGGATCTTCAGAATCTTGCACCAGAACCTTACGCCATGATATTGCTGTGCACTGGCCCTGGCAAGGAGAACGTAGCCGTATCGAGCTATACCGGCGTTGAGTATTGGTGGAGGCGGGGCGAGGATCCTTTGAAGTCGAAACTGAAGGCGACGCCCTACCAAGACGAGGAAAAGGGGACGAACATTCTGATCTCGGGGGCGGGTGACGGCGGGTTGCAAGACTTTCTGCGCTTGGTAACTAACTGGACAGAGCCACGTGATATCTACTACAAGATTCCGGTCGAGTTCCGGCCAGAGATCGAACGCCGAATTTACGGCGTGGAAGACTATGCTGCACGCTCATTCGTCTGGTGCCGCGGCCCGCACCACGACTGCAATGTCTTGACGAAGCTGCATGAAGACCATAACGAAATTGTAAATTGGCTCCTGGCTTCAGGCCTTGACGCCGACGAGAAGAGGCAGTTGTTTGAAGACCTTGGAAAGTTGGTCCGGCCGGTCGGCTCTGTGAAGCTGGCTTTCAGATGCAGTCATTTTGACCCATGCTTTGCATTCAATCGGTTCCTCACACTTCTGATTGGGCGCTACCTGATAGAAGAACGTGAGGAAGATCCCTTCTTAGTGAAGAGAAGTCTTACAAAGGTCGTCCCGGCCGACGACGCGCACACTTGCAAGCCCGATCATCCGGAAGAGTGTCTTCTCAAGTCGCACGTGGCCACGTTTGTACCTTCGATATGCACTGACAGGCAGAGTGATTCGTTTCGAGAGCAGTACGAAATCGTACTGATTCGACATGGGGTCACTTCTGACACACCAAACGCCCCTCAGCCGCAGCTCCCTCGGCAGATGTTGCCCTACGATTATCCCTGGGGCGCTGACCTGAGTCCTGGCTAGCATATACACAGAGTGAGAAGATTGTGAGTCCGTCTAGACTCTTGCCTCACTCCCCTGGCTAAAGCCCTCCCCCGTCACCGCCGATCTCCCGCAACGAGGAGGAGAGTTGCGCGGCGGTGCTGCTTGGGGGCGGGTTTCGGCCCCGCGGCCGCGGGGCTTTCGGACCACGCGGCTCTCGACTTACCCACGATGCCAACCAAGGCCCAACGACGCCGGACGGCGGATGATACGGAGCTGCGGGGTTTGACGATTCCGCCGGAGCTGGCGAGGCGGCTTCGGTGCCTGCGGTGTACTTCGCCGCTTCGCTTTGTTTCCGATGATGGGGGCGGGCGGACGGCGCGCTGCCGCAATGCCGTCGAGCCCCATGAGTATCCCGTGATGGACGGGATTCCGGTTTTGCTTGATCCCGAGCAGAGTGTGTTTGATCAGCCTGTCGGGCGGGGGGAGCCTGTCGGCGAGGCGCCGGCTGCGGAGAGCTTGCCCCAGGGTGATGGGTCATCTCAAGGTGGTGGTTCAACTCAGGCTGGCAAGAGGGCAGGTCTGGAGACCTGCCCCACTGCGAGCTCGGTCGACGGGGGTGGCGGATTCGTCTCCTTTGCGCGACGAGAGTGCTGGGGGCATTGCCGCCGAGGCCGGGTTGCAGGAAGGTCAGGCTCCTGGTGTTTCCGCTGAGACCGGCCTGAGAGCCGGTCCCGACGATGGGCTAGGACCGGCACGAGTGCCGGCCGCTACCGCGGCGCTACAAGACGGTCCCGCCCGCGAGGGCCATGCCGGGGGGGCGCAGGGTTACGCTGCCAGGACGGGCGGCGACTCTGACACCTCGCCGCCGTCGTTTGCCGAGCGGTTGAAACGGCGGCTTTCGAGTTTGGGAACCAACCGCGAGGCCGCCCGCAACTACCGCCGATTCGCCGACCTGCTGCTCTCGACCCCGGCGCGACCCAAGGTGCTGGTGCTGGGCGGGGCTCGAGGCCATCATCGATATCGCCTCGATCGAGTTTGTCGAGTCGGACGTCTACCTCGGCCCGCGAACCACGGGGGGTCCCGTGGCCGATTCGCTCGCGGCCAAGCGGCCGACCCGCCGCCGCTACGAAACAAAAATACCCTGCAGCACCCGATGGTAAAGTCGCCGGTGCATAAAGTGATAAGTGACACCAACCCGAACATCCTGCCGCGCCGCGGCCAAGCGGTCCATATCACCCCCGGCCGCCGCGAGCGTGTTGACCAGTTGCTCGGCCCGAACAATCGGATCATAGAACGAAAATATCGCCCGGTAGAGCGTCCTATCCTCGGGCCGCTCGTGCCCGGATAGGTCAAACCGCATGGCCGGGAAGTCGGCCGCCGAAATGAGCGCGCCCGTGTCAATCCCGCCGGCCATGAAGAAACATGACGCCCCGGGCCGCCCGCGGATCAAGGTCGACCACAGCAAGCCGTCGGCCCCGCGAACATCGGGCAGGTGGCCCGGGTGAATGTGCAAGAACTTCGCGCCCGCGATTTCAAGCAGCCCGGCCGGCACAATGCCACCCCCCGTAAACAAGAATAAGCCGGGATCGGTCCGCCGCAGCACCGCGGCAAGCGCCGGATCGCGAAGGTTCTTCACCAGTACGCGCTCGCAATGCTCGGCATGGTCGTCGAAGCAAAAGTTCCCCGAAACCGAGTCAACCAACTCCTTGGCAACCGGGGAGATCCGCCCGAGCTCTCGTACCATCGCCTCCACCAGCCACGGCGACCCGGCGCGGATCTTGCGCGGCCAAAAGTTGTGCGCCGCCTGCTGAGCCTTTTCCGCGTACCACGTCCGCGCGCCCCCGGGCAGCCAACCTCCGATCGGCTTGCCCGATTTCGCGTCGTGGCCGCGAACCATGAGGACCAACCGCGCCGCCCGGAACCCGGCCAGCTCCATCCGACGCAAGTAAGCGCGCGCCATCGGCCCGTCGTGGACAAGCACCGTGATCGGCAGGGTCTTCATGCCGAGCCCTCGCGGTAAGCGCCCGCCAACAGTTTGTTTACGACTTGGTCAACGCCGCCGGGGACCGAGGCCTCCGGGCCGCCGTCCAACAGATCCAGCGTCATGAGGCCGGCGTTGAAGAATTTCCACGCCAAACCTTGGGCCGCCTCGTCGGTTGAATCCGCGTGCCCGTAGGCGAAGAACACCGCCGCCAACAGCGCGACAACTTCGACCGGCGCCGTCCGCGCCCCCGGCATCTTTTTCCAGTCAGACTTGTACGCCGCATCCACCCGCTTGGCCACGGCGACTTTGCGGGCCAGAGCCTCAAGCGCTTCGCGGACGGGTCTCTCGACCGGCGCGGGCCACCGGCGGGCCAGCCGCAGAACCTCGCGAGCCGTTTCGATCTCGGCCTCGCCGCCCGGCTCCCCGGCGGACACCTCTGGGAAGCGTTCCAGAGAATCGGCGAGCAACTGTCGAACGGCAGCTTGATCAACGCCGGATTCGGACATGGCCTTATCTCGACGCCTGTTGCTTCACCAGGTCCACGACAGCCTCGGCGCCCACTCTGCCGCTGCCGCCGACGTTGTAAACGTAGCGGTCCCGCGCTTCCCGGATGGCCGACCGATACTTGTCGGGATGGGTTCGCATGCGGTGCAGAATCTCGGGGATTTGGTCGAGCCGATCCGGCTCCACCAAATCACCAATCTCGGTGCGGATCGAAACCTCCAACGGCGTACACGAGATCTTTTCGTATTCCGGATTGTTCACCTTCCTCGGCACGGCGACGAAAAGCACCGGCCGCTCCCGCGAGAATGCGTATTCGAGTGCCGCCCCCGACCAGTCGCTGATCATCACGTGAGAGAGTCGTAGCGAGTCGCTCGCCGCCATGTCGGTCTCGAGCACCAGCAAGGGGTTAGCACCGAATTCGGTGCGCAGCCTGTCGAATATTTCCGGTGATTTCTTGACCGTCATCGGATGAGGACGAACCGTGACATGGCAGCCGGCCTCCAACAGAATCCGCGCGAGCGGTAGAGCATGGTTCTCCAGCAGGCCGTCGGGACCCCACGAGGGCGCGATCAGCACGCGGGTCGGACTGTTCACGTCGTCCGCGTCGTCAGACGTTTCAGCTTCCACCTCTTCGAGCAGGGCGTCGAGACGACCGTAGCCGACGTCGACCAGGCGCTTCTCCGTCAGCCCGTAGGCCGCTTCGGTGGCGCGGACCTCGGCATTGTGATGCGGCCCGACGCAAAACATCGTGTCGTAGTGGTCGAAAGCCGCTTGAACATAAACCATGTGGCTGCTAACGATCGAGTGGAACACATAGACGTAACACACCTCCGCGGCCCGCGAGCGCTTGATCCAATACTGCTCCAGGCTGGGCATCGTCATCACAACCACCCCGGCACGCAGGTCCATGAAAGCCTTCGTACGCAACGTGCCCTCGCCGATCGAGAACGCATGGATCCGCTCGTTGGTAGATTGCAGCACCGGGTGGTCGTCGCTGGAGGTCAGATAACAGATGTCTCGCCCCAGAGGCCCGGTCAAGTGCTCGATCATCCGCTCGAAGTGGGGCCGGCTGCCGCCGTCCTCGGCATAAAACACAATCGATCGCAATTCGTCGTCCAGGTCGTTGAACCGTTGCAGCTCGCGCCGGTGTCGAAGAAAAGTTGGCAGCGACCGAATCACTCTTTGATACTCGCGGCGATGGCGGGTTTCCAGAATTCGCCCAGGCGGCCCTCGGCATGCAGCCTCTCATACAAGGCCAGATCGTCGGTGCTGTCGACTTCCAACCAGCCGCTTTCCACCTCCACGGCACGAAGGGGCCGGCCGGCGTCGATCAAGTGTTGCAGAAACGACGTCATATACATGTTGGCCCGGTCTTTTCCGTCGTACTCGCCTGTTGGGTCGAGCCCGTGATAAATCTCCGGGAGTCGTGGGGCCAACTGAGACCCGACCTTGATCAGACCCATGTACTGACCCTGGATGTCGTCGAACGAGGACGGTTTCTTGCCCAGCTCGATGATGTTACCTTCCGCATCGAGCTTCATGGTCTCGGCGTCGGTCAGCGGGTCGTCCATCCGCGCTTCCCACAGCCGGCGCCAAGCGCGGTCTATGGTTGTCGACAAGGGTTCGCGACACCCGGCGATAGCCTCGACAACCCCAGGCTCATAGACGATGTCGGCGTAGCTGATCAGCACGTCGTCGGAACCGTCGAGAATGTCGGCGGCGCACATCAGCGTCGCCACCATATTCGTGCGGTCGTAGTCGGGATTGTGACGCGTTGGGTAGCCAAGCGCCTCGACCTGCCGAGCACGATAGCCGGTGACCAAAGTGATGTCGTCGATGCCCGCGGCGCGCAGCGAATCGATCTGGTGCGCGATGAGCGATTTGCCGGCCAGCTCCACGAGGCACTTCGGACGATCGAGAGTGAGCGGACGCAGCCGCGTGCCTTCGCCGGCGGCAAGCACGATGACTTTCATGGTGAATCCACCGGAAATAGCGACGCGAAAATCTCGAGATCGCGGCCGTCCTTCGGCTGCCGCTCCGGGTGCCACATAACGCCCCATTGGGGAAGCGACCGGTGGGCGACCGCCTCGACGGTGCCGTCAGGCGCTGTCGCGGCCACTCTCAGTTCGGTTCCAACGTCGTTCTCGGCGATTCCGAAGTTATGAAAACTGTTCACCTCGTCTCGATCAGAAAGCGGCATGGGCGTGTCGGGGCGCGCATGCAAGGCATGGGGCCGAGCGACATGGCCGTCGACGGCCGAAAGTTGTCCGCCGAAATGCACGACGAGCATCTGCAAGCCGCGGCACACGCCCAGCAATGGCAGTCTCCGCGCCGTCGCCAGCTCGATCAGCCGATGCTCCAGGCGATCCCGCTCCGGCGCAATGTTCCGGCCATGCTCCAGGTCGGCCGGGTCGTTGCCGCCGGTGAGCACCAGTCCGGCGAGATCAAGTTCCGCGACCAGTGACGCGGCAGCCTCGAAGCGATTGGGCAGCGGCACGGGTAGATAACCCGCGGCGGAAAGCAGCTGCGTCCATTCCTGGTCGAGACAGTCGCGGCGCTCGCCGTAGCTCTCCACCACCTCGACCCGCTGCGTGAGTCCGAGCTTCAACATGGCATCACCCCATATATTTGGCAATAATATAGTTGACTCACCCTGACGACACACCAACCACTCTCATTGAAGCCATTCATTACTTCAGCGACCCGGACACTTGCATTGTCTTCGTGGCCCAAATGAAGTGGCCGAGAGGCCCCGAATGCCCGAAGTGCCAATCGAAGAATATCGCGTTCTTGGGTACGAGGCGCATCTTCAAATGCCGCGAATGCAAGAAGCAGTTTTCTGTCAAGGTCGGCACAATCTTCGAGGATAGCCCAATTCCACTAGACAAGTGGCTGGCCGCGTTTTGGATGATTGCCAACTGCAAGAACGGGATTTCATCCGTGAATCACGCCGAAACCTACATCGCAGGCGATGTACACACAAACGGCCTTGAAGACTTCTGGAGCCTTCTAAAGCGTTCGATAAAAGGCACTTGCGTGTCTGTCGAACCGTTCCACCTGTTCCGTTATCTTGATGAACAGGTCTTCAGCTACAATGAACGCAAAGGGACCGACGCTTCCCGATTCGTTGAGTTGTGTGGTAGGATTGGGCCGCAGACTGACCTACCGCGAGCTGATCGGAGGACCTACGTGACGCGTCAAGACGAGGTCGAGGGACGCGAAGCATTCCGGCGGTTCAAGAGACTCACAAAAGCGGTTCTCGCCACGAATCTACAACAGATTCCTGATCAGCGACAGGAACCTCCGAAAGAGGATAATCCGATAGAGGAACGCGGAGATACCAAACCCTCGCGCTCCTAGCGCGGATTGGTGCAAACTGCAAAAGGCCATGGCTCAAGTCAAGAGAAAACGCAAACCCCCAAAAGACAAGGACCTGCCGTCCGAGATAGCTTTCGATTATATTAAAAGCAACTTCTTTCGGGTGACTTACGCGGACGGTGTATTTGGTGGCCCGACTCCACGAGGGCACAATCTTCAAATGGTGTTTTGGAGTCAGAGAAAGCCTATACCGAAAACCGTAAAACACAGAATCGAAGATGATGGCTCCCTTGGCCCCGAGCTGGAAAGAGAGTCACGAGTTGGATTAGTCAGAGAAGCAGAAGTAGCGGTCATAATGGACACTGATGTGGCTACAGCACTTAGAGACTGGCTTAATGAGCATCTAGAAAAGCTTGACGAGTTGCTTAAGGAGGAGGCGAAGTGACGAGTACCCGGAGTGAGAGCATCAATACCACTAATTCGGATGGTGCTGTGGTTGTGTTCCAACGCGACGAGCACTCGGACATTACGCCGCTCTCATTTAATCGCTTTCTGTATGAGAATTATGCGCAGGCGGAAATTTCCCGATCCGTCAGAAACTACATTGAAGTGCTGGAGGAGAATAGAGAACTAAAAATACCGCGTGAGGATATTCAACAGGATCTTGTGTTAGCAGCTGCTGCTGCCCAACTTTCGGAATCATCTCTGGGCGAGGTCTGGGGCAACCCTGAAGATGACGCGTATGACGACTTGTAGCTTCGGGGACGTAGTCCTTGTACCGTTTCCCTTCACGAATCTATCCGCCGCAAAGCAGAGGCCCGCGGCCGTTGTAAGCTCAATGAGATTTCATCAAGGCAGAGTCGGCTTAATTTTGATGGCGATAACCAGCAATACTACCAATACCTCACAGCGACTGCAAGTGACCATTCAAGATTGGAAGATGAGCGGCCTTGTAAAAGAATCAGTTATCAAGCCGGTAGTCTTCACGATACAAAAGACACTCATTAAGAAAAAGTTCGGCGTGCTTGATCAAGCTACCGTAAAACTGCTTCGCCAAACAATTCCTAAGATCTTCGGCTGAGCTTTGGCTCGAACCAGCCATGCTTTCGGCTCGCCGCTGTGGTGAGTCAACTATATTATTGCCATATATTTCCCTCAGCGCACCACGCGGATTTTGCGGCTTGCGCAGTCCATTTCCAGAACGCCGGCCTTGAGAATCTCCTCGTACAATAGTCCGCCGACGCCGATGGCCGCCGGCAGCTCGAACTCGGCCGAACGGATCGCCATGTGCGAGTTGGCGCCGCCGTACATTGTGATGAGGCCCGCGATTTCACGGGTAAAGATCCAGTCAAAACCCGGGTCGGCGTTCGCTATCAGCACGATCTTTCCCTTCAGCTCGACCTCCGGCGACGTCTCCGGCGAAAGAGAGATGACTGGAGCACGGACGGTCTTACGCGTGACGAAATTCGGTTCGCTGTCGATCTGCTCGAAACAAACCAGGTCTTCGGGTTCAAAGACCTGGCCGGGCAGGCATATCGCCTGGCTCATCAGAAAGGCTTGCTTGCCCGCCGCCGCCAGTTCCTTCAGCGCGGTCGTCGTGTCCGAGGTGGCGGCGAAGCGGAGGGCCAACAGATCGTAGATGCGGATATGCGACAGCTCATCCTGGTCGACGCCGTGCTTCGAGCCGAAAGCGCCGAGCGATTCCAGGGCTTCACTCAGGTTGCGGGTAAAGAGAAACTTGCCGTATTCCCGCATCTCGATGGCTCGGCGGAGAAACCGCTCGAACGCCTCGACGCTCGGGTCGAGGCCCGCGCGAGCCAGTTCGTTCGAGATTCGCGATCGCGTGCCGCTGTCCCATGGGCCGTCGGCCGTCGCCTTTGGTTGGCGGGTCTGTCCGACCATTGGGCGGAGGAACTCCTCGGGCGCGCTGGCGTAGGCCGGCGACGTGATGTCGTATGTGCCGGGCCGCAGGTGTCCGTAAGTCTCGACAAACTCGTCCCATGTGAAACTGCCGGCCGCCACCCGCGACGCGTCTTGCTGGATGTCGCTCGAAACCGTCGTGATCGACGCCAGGAACGCCTCGACCTCGTCGGATGAGAGAGCGCCGACGCTTTCCAGCGACCGTAGCAGCGTCACCGCGACGAACGCCCCGCGCGCCAAGTGCGAGAACGCCGGTGTCCCGTATCGTCGCGTGTCCTCCAGGTACAGGTAGGCCGCCTCCAGCGGTGCCAAATCGGCGTTGCGAATGCGGCCGAAACGCTGTTGAAGAAGCTCCAGGTCGCGCATGTCCCGATCGATGCGAGCCATGCCGTTGCGCGTAATCGTCAGCAGCGACTCGCGCAGTAAATCGATCTCGCCCTCATCGAAATCAGCCTCGCGAAGTCGATCCGCCTTGCGGTCAAAATCGAATGACAAGCAGGTAAACAAGACATCGAACTCAACCTTGTCGTGCAGCTCCGGCCGACGACGGAGATGCGCCAAATAGTGCTCCAACAGCTTTTCGGCCGACGCTTTGGGAAGATCAGCGGGGAGAAACGAGTTGAACGTCGCGCGGACATCGACGTAGGGATGTCCCAGGATCTCTATGATCAAGTTGCACGGGCGCACATCGCGATAGCCGTACTCGGCGCGCTGCCGTGCCCAGATCTCATCCGTAATCAGATAGCGGTAAAGCGATAGAGCCAGCCGCTTTGGCTTGACCCCGACGATCTCGGCCGGGTTCCAGTCGGACATCACGCTCAATTGCGTTGCCCGGCCCAACAGGAATGGCGACGGCTTTTGGAACGTGCGATAGAACGCAACAGCCTCGCCAAGCCGCGCGGCGAGCAAGTTGTCGTCGACCCGTTGATCGACGTGGCCGGCGGCGATCGGACGGACCTGTAGGACGTGGGCCGCGCCATCCGCGCTGAAGGCGAACTCGATGTCGAGCATATCGTGGCCTACCAGCCGCTCGAGCTCTTCAACAACCTCCATCAGCTTGCCCAGCTCGCGCGGAAGCCCCTCCCTGAGCTTCGCCTCGCGATGTAGAAAGACAGTGCGGACGCTCGTGCCGATGCCGGCGGTCACCGTGTCGGTGCGGCGTGTCGTATTGTCGAAATTAATCACGTAGTATGGGGCGCCGAGTGCCGGCGTCCGCGTCATCACCACGCCGCTCATCCTCACGTCGGTGAGCATCTCTTGGACGAGTACTTGGTCTTCCGCGACCGCTTGGCCGTAGGACCGCAGGACTTCTTTGACAGCGTCGACGACCAAGTCACGCTCCGACGCAGGCACGTCGGCGACGCTCTCATGCGCGCCGGCCGACGATTGAAGCCAGTCGTCCTCGCTCAGCGCGCTACTGCGGACGATAAGCCGCGTGTCGCCGAACACGTCCGCAATGCGTCGGAGGATGCCGTCTCGATCCTCGTTCCACTCCCCATGCGTGAACGAGACCAGTTTCCCGATCGTGCCGCCGCGGATCAGCGGTTGCAGTCGCTCGAGTGACTCGGCTTTCGTACCGAGCACGAACCGGGCCAGATCTTGCGGTGCGTTCAGCTCGGCCCAATCACCGCCGACGTCGACGCTGGAAACGCTCAGCCCCTTGTCGAGCAAAAGCCGGATCAGCGCGGGCATGCTGGCCGAGTTGGGGAGTTTGCGCGAACGGATAATCGCCTCGGCCTGAGCGACCGCTTGGGGCGAGAGTTTCATCAGGCCAATGAACTCCGCCGCGGCCGCGTCGTTGTCGATATGGCGACCGATGTCGACGACCGTCTCCCCATCCATGCGGACTTTTTCAGCGCAGTCCAATTCGGTCGGATTCCGTCCGTCGAAACGCACCCGGAACTTGGTGTCCACGGCCAAGACCAGATCGCCGTCGGCTTCTTCCACCCGCCGAACGGTAGCGGGCCGAAACACAACATCGGAGTAGCTGACGTAGGTCGCATGCTCCGCCGCCAGGGGAGCCGCGGAAAGCGATTTGACAGGGCCCGTTTCCTGCCATGCCGGATTGAACACGAAGCGGATGTCCGGATATTGCTCGATAACGGCGTCGGCCATGTATCCGCCAACGAAGTACACCTCCGGAGACTCCAGCACGGAGAATGCGGCTAAGAGCCAGTCGAGCACACGACCGTGATCATCGACCGGGACGATCGCCGAGGGCAGCGACCCGCGTACTGCCTTGCCGGCTCCGAGAATCACAACACGATGTTCGGGCATGGACGTTCTTCGGACCGGCGCTCGCAAGACTTAGCCTAATGCAAGATTAAAGCAGGTTTTCAGGCTGTCGGTAAACGCCAAGTCAACCTACGAATTGGGAAAATACGCGTCGTTCGATGGGTAAAGCCGGACTTGCGGACCGCCGATTCTCCGCTACCAGGAGGAGAGTTGCCCGGCGGTCCTGCTTGTCGGCGGGTTCCGGCCCCGCGGCCGTCCGCTACTCGGTCGCCCGCGCCGCTCTCAACTACCTACAATGCCTAAGGCCCAACGAAGCCGCTCGGCCGATGATGCCGACCTGCGCGGATTGACGATCCCGCCCGAGCTGGCGAAACAGCTTCGCTGCCCGCGGTGTACCTCGCCGCTTCGCTTTCTCTCCGGTTCCTCGGGCGGTCGCGCGGCGCGCTGCCGCAATGCCGTCGAGCCCCACGAGTATCCTGTGATTGACGGCGTTCCGATTCTGCTCGACCCCGAGCAAAGTGTTTTCGATCAGCCCGTGGCGGGGCGGGCGTCGTTGGCCGACCCCGTCAAGACCCGTCTCCCGAGCCTCGGCGCCAACCGCGAGGCCGAGCGCAACTATCGTCGCTTCGCCGATCTGCTGCTCTCGACCCCGGCGCGGCCCAAGGTGCTGGTGCTTGGCGGCGCGCGACTCGGGGCGGGGCTCGAAGCCATCATCGATATCGCCTCGATCGAGTTCGTCGAGTCGGACGTCTACCTCGGCCCGCGAACCTCGCTCGTCAGCGACGCCCATTGGGTCCCCTTCGACGACGCCTCGTTCGACGGCGTCATCGCGCAGGCCGTGATCGAACATGTGGCGGACCCCCACGCCTGCGCGGCCGAGATCCACCGCGTCTTGAAACCCCGCGGGCTGGTCTATCCCGATACGCCTTTCATGCAACAGCTCCACGCCGGCGCCTACGATTTCACGCGCTTTACGCACCTCGGGCAGCGGCGTCTATTTCGCAAGTTCGACGAAGTCTCGAGCGGACCGACCTGCGGGCCGGGCATGGCGCTGGCCTGGGCCTATCAGTATTTCTTGTTGAGCTTCGTGCGCGGGCCGAGAGCTCGGGCGGCGGCGATCGCCTTCGCGCGCTTGACGGCGTTTTGGCTCAAGTGGTTCGACCGCCGCTTGCTCGCGAGGCCCGGGGCGTTCGACGCCGCTTCGGCCTTCTATTTCATGGGGACAAAGTCGGACCGCGTTCTCTCCGACCGCGAATTGATCACCCAATACCGCGGTCTGCAAACGAACTGACAATGAGCGCGCCGGTAGTCCGCGGCAGAAGCATGTTCGGCCAAAATATGGGCCTACCATTCGCTTTTCGCTCGTCAAACTACTTCGCTTCAGCGTCGATGGACGGCGAAAATCGTTGGCTCCTCCGAAAATGGCCCGCGAACGTACGACGCATTACGACTATGAGTGTTGAAGCCGCTAATCTCCTCAGCCGCGAAGCGGCGGCGGGAACCGTAGCCCAGGGTGGAGCTAAGCGGAACCCTGGGTTGTCCCGTCCTCACGCGGCGAGCCCTGAAAGGGCGGCGGGAGCTCTCTCCTCCATTCTCATAGCCGCATTATGAAACTGGAGGATTCATAGAAGCCGACTGTGCCCTTTTTTCGCGTAGTCGGACTTTCACCGTGGGCTGCCGGCCTTGAACGTCAATCGGGACGAGTGGAGAGGCGACCAACTGATTGTCTCAACCGAGCACCAGGACCCGGCAGCGGAATCGGCTCTACTTGAGCATATGAAACTCGCCGTCGTTCTCGAACATCGCTTCGCGCGTACCCCCGACGGCGCCGTCTGGACCGACGGTCCTTTCGGATACTCCTTCTTCGGCCGCTATCTGCGAGTCTTCGATCGAGTGCGCGTCGTCGCCCGACTCGCCGCAGTCACCCGAGCCGAGCCCGATTGGGCCCGCGCCGACGGCGAGGGCGTCGACTTTCGCGCCTTCCCCTACTACGTCGGACCGGGGCAGTACCTGGCGCGGCGCGGCGAAATCCGCCGAGCCGCCAAAAGGCTGCTGCCGCCCGGCGAGGCGGTGATCCTGCGCGTCCCCTCGCAGTTGGCGATAAGCCTCGCGCCGACCCTTCACAAGCAACGCCGTCCCTTTGGTGTGGAAGTCGTCGGCGACCCCTACGACGCCTTCGCGCCGGGAACCCACCGCCATCCGCTGCGCGAGGCCTTTCGCCGCTACGGCCTGTTTCACCAGAAAAGGCTATGCCGCCAAGCCGCCGCGGCGGCCTATGTCACCGAGCACGCGCTGCAACGCCGTTATCCCCCGGCCCCCCGCGTCTTCGCGACCCACTACTCCAGCGTCGAGCTGCCCCCCGAGGCCTTCGTTAAGGAACCGAGGCCCCCGAGAACCCCCGGTCACCCGCTCCGTGTCATCACCGTCGGCTCGTTGGACCATTTCTACAAGGGGCCTGATACGCTGCTCGAAGCCGTGTCTTTTCTGAACAACGGGGCTTTGCGAGAAAGCCTCCGCGACCACCGAGCCGGCATCGAGCTGACCTTCGTCGGCGACGGTGAACGGCGACCCGAACTCGAAAACATGGCCCGTCGCTTGGGCATCAAGAACCGCGTCTCGTTCCGAGGCCGCAGCGCCGCCGGAGCCCCCGTGCGCCACCAGCTCGATCGCGCCGACCTATTCGTCCTACCCTCGCGCCAAGAGGGCCTGCCGCGGGCGATGATCGAGGCCATGGCGCGCGCCCTGCCCGCGATCGGCTCAAGCGTCGGCGGAATACCCGAACTCCTGCCGCCCGAATGTGTCGTCCCCCCGGATGACCCTCGCGCGTTGGCCGCCTGCATTCAGCGTCTCGCCGGCGACCAAGCCGAGGCGAAAGCCCTCGCCGCCCGCAATCTCGCCAAGTCGCGCGAATACAGCGAAGAATCCCTCGCTCCCCGCCGCGACGCTTTCTACCGCCGCTTGAGCGACAACAGCGCCGCGGCCGCCGCGGCGGGCTAGCGCGACCGCAGTTGCCTTGGGTTGGGCAATTGGCCCGTCGCTTGCACTCGGGGCTCTGAAGTTGCGTGGTGAAGTTCCGCCGAGAAGCGTCGCGTACGCCACCCGCGCGTACCGTTCTAAAGCCTGACGCCGTTGCGGCCGATCGATTCCTTGTGGAACGAATTCTCATCACCGGCGGCGCCGGCTACATCGGCAGTATTCTCGTAAGGCAGTTGCTCGACGCGGGGCGCCACGTCACAGTGCTCGATCCGCTGCAGTTCGGTGACAGCGCTATCGAAGACCTCTACACTCATCCGCTCTTCGAGTTCATCGAAGGTGACGTCCGCGACCGCCACATCGTGAAACTCGCGGTCGAGGGAACCGACGCGGTCGTGCATCTCGGCGCGGTCGTCGGCGACGCCGCGTGCACGATCGACGAGCCCGCCACTCGCGACATCAATTACGAAGCGACGCGCTTGCTGACCGCTTGCTGCAAGCAGGCGCGGGTTGGCCGTTTGCTGTTCGCCTCCACCTGCAGCGTCTACGGCAGCGGCGAACACTTGGTCGACGAGTCGTCGTCTCTCAAGCCGTTGTCCCTCTACGCCGAGACGAAGGTCGCCTCCGAGAAGTTCCTATTGCGCTCGGCTGATGCTTCATTCCACCCGGTGATCTTCCGCATCGGAACCGTCTTTGGTTGGTCACATCGGCCCCGTTTCGACTTAGCGGTCAACCTGCTCACCGCGCGCGCGCATTTCGAAAAGAAAATCACGATCTACAACCGCAGCCACTGGCGGCCCTTCGTGCATGTCCGAGATGTCGCCGCCGCCTTCGCCGCCGCCCTGTGCGCCCCGACCGGCGATGTTGGCGGACAAGTGTTCAACCTCGGTTCCGACGTCATGAACCTACAGCTGTCGCGACTCGCCGAGATCGTTCGTAAACACGTCCCCGACGTGCTGGTGCGCCACGAGCAAAACTCCGACGCGCGGTCGTATCGAGCGTCGTTCGAAAAAATCCGCCGCGTGCTGGGCGTCGAATGCCCCATCACTCTCGACAGCGGCATCTCGGAAATTCTCGCGGCGCTCAAACAAGGAGCGGTAGCAGATCCGCTCTCGCCCCTTTACCACAATCACCGTTTGGCGGCGCTCCCCGGCCCCGAACTCAACAAACACATCGCCGCGTTGCGTTTGGCCGCCGGCCCGCCCGCCGTCGCCGCCGCCACGACTTAATCCGCTTCGTCGACATCCGACGGTTCGACGGAATCGTCCTCGCCCGCCGGTTTTGATGTACGCTGTTCGAGTACGCCGTGAACCCACGGTAGGCGCTCGAACCCGCATGCCGGCCGCATTGACCGTTACCGACCTCTACAAGGAATACCCCACCCCCGCCGAACCGCTCGTCGTTCTTGGCGGCGTCAGCCTGGACGTGCAAGCCGGCGAATCACTCGCCATCATGGGGCCGTCGGGATCGGGCAAGAGCACGTTGCTCTACATCCTTGGTGGATTGGAACCGCCAACCCGGGGCACGGTTTCAGTGAACGGGGTCAATCCTTTCGAGCTCGACGACGACGAACTGGCGTCGTTTCGAAACCGCCATGTCGGCTTCGTCTTTCAAGATCATCACTTGTTGCCGCAGTGTTCCGCACTTGAGAACGTTCTCATCCCGACGATGGCCGCGAAGCGCTCGGCCTCCGATGCCGGCGCGGCCGTCGAGCGCGCCCGGCGATTGCTCGACCGCGTCGGGCTCAGCGACCGCCTGACGCATCGGCCCGCGGAACTCTCCGGCGGCGAGCGCCAGCGAGTGGCCATCGCGCGAGCGCTGATCAACGAACCGCCGGTCATCCTGGCTGATGAACCGACCGGCAATCTCGACCGCCGCTCGGCCTCGAGCGTCGCGGATCTGCTGCTGGAATTGCAGCGCGAAGAGGGAGCGACTCTCCTGCTGGTAACCCACAGCGTCGAGTTGGCCTCGCGTTTTCCGAAACGCGCCGAGCTACTAGACGGCCGATTGCAATTCGACAGCGCTCCGGCCCCGGCGAGTGCCTGAGACGCCGCCCGGAATGGGCCTGTCTATGCGCCGCTCGAAACTAGCTCCACTGAATAGGTAACCATTCCTGGCCCGACGCGGAGTGGGCTCCGAGCCGAGGTTTATCGCATAGCGCCCGGGATATCTCAGGGCCTCGTACCCCGCCCCCAGAAGGGGGCACGGATAGTAGCCCCGGGCTTCAGCCCGGGGTCCCCGCCACAAATGACGAGAAGCCCCGGACGGGGTGTAGGAGCAATCATTTAACTAAATAGACACCATTAGCTCGTCCGCCCGCCGACGGCTGCCCCTTCGCCGCTCCTTGGCGTCGAACGCCACATTCCAAACCCGGCGGTGTGCCATATGGCAAGAAGTCTCTCCCACCAAACTCATCCGCCCGTCGACACCCATTTTCATGGCGGCACAACGAACCGCGGAGATCTAAACGCGTCCGTGCCTGGTTGTCCCTTGCTTGACAGAATCGATCAAAAACCCTTTTTCGAATCCCGCAAGATCGTCACCGGCCCCTCGTTGGTAAGTTCGACCCGCATCCTCGCCTGGAAGACGCCGGTCTCTACGTTCACGCGTCGCCCGAGCTGCTCGACATAGTCCCCGTAGAGCTCTTCAGCCCGCGCCGGAGGAGCAGCCGCGCTGAAGTTGGGCCTTCGCCCGCGCCGCGCATCGCCGAAGAGCGTGAATTGCGAAACCACGAGCACGGCCCCACCAACATCCTCGACCGAAAGGTTCATCTTGCCCTCGGCGTCCTCGAAGATCCGCAGCCCGGCGGTCTTCTCGACGAGGTAAGACACGTCGGCCGCATCGTCATCCGCCCCAACGCCGAGTAGAACCAGCAACCCAAGTTCAATCGCCCCGCGCGACTCGCCATCTACCGAAACATCGGCCCGGCTAACGCGTTGAATCACCGCTCGCATGAGATCAGGCCCGCAGCCGGCTCGGGGGTTGCCGGCCATCACGAGAGCCGCGAGGTTCGTAGCTAAGTAGCCGAGGATCCCGTGTCCCGGGTTGCCCAGGCCGGCGTGCCCCGGCCTAGATATCCAAATTCTTCACGTCCAGCGCGTTATCCGCGATGAACTTCCGGCGCGATTCGACGTTCTCGCCCATCAGCGTCGAGAAGATCTCTTCGCTCTCCACGGCATCGTCGATGCGGACTTGCAGCATGCGGCGGGTCTCGGCGTTCATCGTCGTATCCCACAACTGCGAGGCGTTCATCTCGCCGAGGCCTTTGTAGCGCTGGATCTGGGCGTCTTTCATCCCGGCGCTCTTCACCTGGCGCAGCAGAGACATGCTGTCTCCCACTTCTTCTTCCGACTTCTTGGTGATCAGCCGAAAGGGCGGTTTGTTGTAGGGAGTAATCTGGCGCGCCAGCACCCGCAGGCGGCGGTATTCGGGCTGTTGCGCCAGCTCCAAATTGATCACTCGCTCGCCGCCGTTGGTTTCCTTGCACACCACCATCCAGGCCCCGTGAATCTCGTCGGGGACCAGCTTGGCATTGAGGCCCAACTGCGTGATCCGGTCCGCGACTTCCTTCATCGCGGCCTGATCCTGGTAGTCTTCCTTGCGGTCGAGCGAGAGCGAAGGATCGGCGATTACGCCGACCACGGCCGGATTGCGCAGGCGGCGCTCGATCTGTTGGAACATCAGCGCGTATTCATCGACGCGGGCCAGGAACTTGCGTAAGTCTTCGCCCTCGATGACTTCTTTGAGGTCGCCGTCGCCGTATTCCACCCGTACGCCGTCGGTGGCAATGCGGATGATCTCTTGCGCGAATTCCTTCTCGTCCTTGATGTAGCGTTCCCCGCGCCCGCGTTTGACTTTGTAGAGCGGCGGCTGGGCGATATAGATGTGCCCGCGGTCGACCAGCTGGCGCATCTGGCGGAAGAAGAAAGTAAGCAACAGGGTGCGGATGTGTGAACCGTCGACATCGGCGTCGGTCATCAGGATGACCTTGTGATAGCGCAGTTTGGAGATATCGAAGTCCTCGACGCCGATACCGGTTCCGAGCGCGGTAATCATCGCCCGCAGCTCGTTGTGTCCGAGCATCTTGTCGTAGCGCGCTTTCTCGACGTTGAGGATCTTACCTCGCAGCGGCAAGATCGCCTGGTTGGCTCGGTCACGTCCTTGCTTGGCCGTCCCTCCGGCCGATTCCCCCTCGACAATGAACAGCTCGGCGCGTTCGGGATCTTTCTCCTGGCAGTCGGCCAATTTGCCGGGCAGCCCGGCTCCATCGAGCGCGCCCTTGCGCCGCGTCAGGTCTCGCGCCTTGCGGGCGGCCATTCGGGCGCGGGCCGCCTCGATGGCCTTTTGCACAATCTTCTTGGCGACAGAGGGGTTGCGCTCGAAATGCTCGCCCAGCCGGTCGTTGATGAACTGCACGACCGGGCCCTGGATGTCGCTGTTGAGCTTGCCCTTCGTCTGTCCCTCGAATTGCGGTTGCGACAGCTTGACGCTGATGACCGCGGTGAGCCCCTCGCGGACATCGTCGCCGCTGAGATTGTCCTTGAGGTCCTTGAACATCTTGGCCTGTTGGCCGTAAGCGTTGATCGTACGCGTCAGCGCCGAGCGAAAGCCCGACAAGTGCGCGCCGCCGTCGATCGTATTGATCGTATTGGCGAAGCTGAAGACGTTCTCGGCGTAGCCGTCGTTGTATTGCAGCGCGAACTCGATGCCGAGCGGGCTCCCATCCTCGAGGGGTCGTTCCGCCTGATACCGGATCGGCTCTGGGTGCAGCACGTTCTTGCCGCGGCTCAGGTAAGCCACGAACTCCGCCACGCCGCCCTTGAAGTAGAACTCCTGCGGCTTGCGGTCGCCACGCTCATCAAACAGGTTGATTCGCAGCCCGCCGTTGAGAAAAGCCATCTCGCGCAAACGAGTCGAGAGAGTGTCGTAGTTGAATTCCGTGACGGTAAAGATCTCGGTGTCGGGCTTGAAGGTGATCTTGGTTCCCGTTTTGCGGCCGGCCTTGCCGCTCTGTTCGAGCCGCCCCTGGGGAATCCCCTTCTCGTATTCCTGCTCCCAAGTCGAGCCCTCGCGCCAGATCTCGAGCGTCAGAGACTCCGCCAGCGCGTTGACGCAACTGACGCCGACCCCGTGCAGACCGCCGGAAACTTTGTAGCTGTTCGAGTCGAACTTCCCACCGGCATGCAGCTTGGTCATCACGACCTCGGCCGCCGAAACACCTTCTTCGGCGTGCATATCGACCGGGATGCCGCGACCGTTGTCGACAACCGTGATCGAGTTGTCGATGTGGATCGTGACCGTAATTTCAGTGCAATGCCCCGCCAGAGCCTCGTCGACGGAGTTATCGACAACTTCGTAGACCAGATGATGTAAACCGATCGACCCGGTCGAGCCGATATACATGGCCGGGCGCAGTCGCACCGCCTCGAGCCCTTCGAGTACTCGGATACTTTCCGCGTCGTAGCTGGTCTCGGTACTGGTCTCGGTGGTTACTTGATTCGTTGCCATTCGGTTGTTTTCAAACTTGCTTGCGATCAGACCCGCATGGGCATCACGACGTAGCGATAGTCACAGCCTTCGACCGGCGGAGCAGGTTGGAGTTGTCCGGCGCTCTCCTCGTTGGCGAATTGCAACTGGACGTTCTCGCTTTCGGCGACGCTGAGGAAATCGAGTAGATATTGCGCGTTGAAACCGATCTTGACCGCTTTGCCGCTATAGTCGACCGCGACCGATTCCTCGCTCTCACCGATGTCGGAGGCGCTGGAACTAAGTTTCAGTTCACCCGGAGCGGCTTCTACTCGGATGGCGTGAGATCGGTCATCCGCGAATTGCCCCACGCGGCGGATTGCCGCCGTCGCCTCATCTCGGTTAAGCGTAACGCCCTCGCCGGGGTCGCTCGGCAACACACGCTCATAATCGGGGAACTGTCCGGTCAGCTTGCGGGAGATTAATAGACGGCGGCCACATTGAAAGAAGAGATGATTCTCGTCATTCGAGAAATCGATCATCATCGAATCTCCGCCCTCCGCGGCCAACTTCATCACCTCGGCCATGGCCTTGCGCGGCAGAAGGGCCCGCAATTCACCACTGATGCCCTCGAAGTGATGCTGAATCTCGACGTACGCCAAACGGTGCCCGTCGGTCGTAACCATCACCAACGACTCTTCCTTGATCAAAAGCAGAGAGCCGGTCAGTGTATAGCGAGACTCCTCACCGGCAATCGCGAAGATCGTCTTGCCGATGGCGTTTATGAGCAACGACGCGGGAATCTGTGTCAGAGCAGGCGGCATCTTCGGCAGCTCGGGAAAGTTCTCCCGAGACATCCCGGCGATCCTCGTTTTCGCCCGGCCACAGACTAAGCTCACCGAGTCATTCTCGAGCGTCTTAACCGCCAACTCCGCATCCGGCAGCAGGCGAACATAGTCCAGCAACCGTCGCGCCGGGATAGTCGTCGAACCACCGCGAGTCGTCACAGCGGGACAGCTGGTGCGGATTCCCAATTCCAGATCCGTCACCGTCAGAGTCAGTTCCTCGCCATCCGCTTCCACGAGAACATTCGACAGAACGGGAATCGTCGTTTTCCTCTCGATCACGCCCTGACCGAGGCTGAGCTCTTTCACCAAATCAGTCTTTTTTACCGTCAGTTCCATCGATTTTCACCATGATCAAGCATTCCACCCAACTCCCATCGGAACGGCACGATCACCGTCGCCAAGACTACTATCTATCCATACAAACTATAGAACTAAGTACATCTTCGTAGTAGTAGTTCTCTGTGGATCTGTGGAAAACCCCGTAACGTACTGAATACAAATCACTTACTTTTATAAACTACTGTGGAAAACATTGCGTGGACTGTGCGAGGTCCAGGCGTTCTCGTCAGGATCCACAGGACGAAACCGCTGCCGGGGGCTCGAGTGTGGAAAACTCTATTATATCTAATTGAATCTGTCGGTTAGCTTGTGGAGAATCCTGTTCAATTCCTGATCATCCTGACGTCGCTGTTCGATCTTGTTGAGAGCATGGATCACGGTCGTGTGGTGCTTGCCCCCGAAGCTCCGCCCGATTTCAGGGAGTGACGCGTCGGTCAGCTGTTTGCACAGATACATTGCAATTTGGCGGGGAAACGTGACCGAGCGGGCATTGGTATGCTCCCGCAACCGAGCGAGGCTTAGGTCGAACTCCTCGGCCACGGCGCGTTGGATCGAATCGAGCGTAACTTTGGTCTGACCAACGGCTCCTGTTGAACGCAGGGCTTCGCGTGCCATGGCGATGGTGATCTCGGAACCTGTTAGAGACGACAGCGCGGTCAACCGGATCAAGGCCCCCTCCAACTCGCGAATGTTCGAGCGCATCTGGGTTGCGAGGTAGCTTCGAACTTCCTCCGGCAACGACGCTTGGGAATCGGCCGCCTTGCGGTCGAGGATCGCCATTTTGGTCTCGAGATCGGGCGGCTGAATATCCGCCATCAGACCCCACTCGAAGCGGGAGCGAAGCCGGTCGACCAGTCCCGAAACCAATTTCGGGGGTCGATCGCAGGAAATGACGATCTGTTTCTCCATGTTGTGCAGAGCGTTGAAGGTGTGAAAGAACTCCTCTTGGGTCCCCTCTTTCCCTTGCAGCGACTGGATGTCGTCGACCAGCAGCGCGTCGGCGGAGCGAAAGCGCTCATGAAACGAGTTCATGTTGTTGAAGCGCATCGAGCTGACCATCTCGTTCATGAACTGCTCGCTCGACACATAGACCACCCGAAATTTTGGGAAACTGCGCCGCAGTTGACCGCCGATGGCGTGCATCAGATGGGTCTTTCCCATCCCCACCCCGCCGTAAATATAGAGCGGGTTGTAGGCGCGGGCGGGATTAGAGGCAACCGCCTGGGACGCGGCGTGAGCAAATTCGTTGCAAGACCCCACGACGAACCTGTCGAAAGTATATTTCGGGTTGAACAGGCTGTCGGCGGAGCTGAAGTTAAAGCGAATCTGTAGTGATGCCCGATCCTTCGGCGCCGCCGCGGCAAGCGGCTGTGAATCAGCCCGAAAAGCGATGGCGTTAACCACCATGGCCAGGCCGCGAGCCGCGCTGAGAATGCGGTCTTGATATTCCTGCTCCAGCCACTTGCGAGCGCTCTCGTTCGGCGCGAGCAAGTGCATCTTTTTTTCCGAATCGATATGGCTGAAACGGATCGGCTCGAGCCAGTTCTCGTAATTCTCTCGGTTAACCTCGCTCTCGAGGCGATGTAGAATTTGCTGCCACGCGTTCATGCGAACTCCACCCGGCGAGAGCGGTATACACCACTCCCCGTCGGGCATCTCACTATCAAGAAATCGTGTCCGCCGCCAGGGCCGTTAGGCGGTGCTCCTTACTGCTGAAGAGCCGTAGTGTAGCATAAAGAACTCGTTAACACACAGGAAAGTTCGAACAAAAACGCGCGACGAAACACTTATTTTTCAAGGGCTTCTGGGCGACGGGGGAGAGCGGGGAGAAGCTACGACAAGATCGGAAAACTTGGTTTGGAGCCGGTGTCGGAAAGAACTTCGTTGAGCGATCCTTGGCGGTAGCCTTCAAGGTCAAGCGTCACATACTTGAAGCCCAGATCCTTAAAGATTCGGGTGAGCTTTTGAGCCATCTCGACGCTCAGCGCGCGGGCCAATTCATCGCTTCCAAACTCGATTCGGACCAGCTCTTCGTGGTAACGCACGCGGTAGACGCGAAAGCCGAGTTCCCGCAGAGCTTCCTCGCCCTGTTCGACGACCTTGACGTTCTCGCGGGTGACTTCGGTGCCGTAGGGAATGCGCGAACTCAGGCAAGCCGCCGCCGGGCGATCCCAAGTCGGCAGCTCATGCCGGCGGGAGAGCTCGCGGATCTCGGCCTTGGTCAGATCGGCCTCGAGCAGGGGCGCTCTGACGCCGTGCTCGCGGGCGGCGCGATGCCCGGGACGAAAGTCGGAAGTATCGTCCACATTGACGCCGTAGACGATGTGCTCAAAGCCAAGTCGTGTGCCGATGTTTTTGAGTTGCGTGAAGAGTTCGTCCTTGCAATGGAAGCAGCGGTCGGCGTCGTTGCGGACGTAGTCGGGATTCTCGAACTCGTTGGTCTCGATGTATTGGTGCTTGATCCCGAAGCGCGCGACGAACTCCTCGGCGTCTTTCTTATGAGATTCGGGAATCGACGCCGAATCGGCGGTAACCGCCAGCGCGCCCTCGCCCAGCACTCGACCCGCCGCCCAAGCCAGGTAGGCCGAGTCCGTGCCGCCCGAATAGGCGACCATCACCCGCTCCATCGACCCCAGGATCGAGAAGAGGTTGTTCTGCTTTTGCTCGAGAATGTCGCCCACCGCATCCATTATATAGCCCCCGGCGCCGGTTGCACCGAAAAACCTACCCTCGGGTGAACTTACCGGCGCGATTCGCTCGGGTTGATTTGGCGGTAGCGAAAGCAGCCGGTCTCGTGGTCGTTGACCATCCCGATCGCTTGCATCAGGGCGTAGCAGATTGTCGAGCCGATGAACTTGAAGCCGCGTTTCTTCATGTCCTTACTCATTGTGTCGGATTCAGCGCTGGTCGCCGGAACGTGCTTCCAACTTTCCCAATGATTGTGAATCGTCGCGCCTCCGACGAATCCCCACAGATAGGCGTCCAGGCTGCCGAATTCCTTTTGCACCGCCAGAGTCAATTTGGCGTTGAGGATCGCCGACTCGATCTTTAGGCGGTTGCGGATAATCCCGGGATTCGCGAGCAGACGCTCGACCTTGGCGGGACGGAATCGGGCGACCCGCGCAATTTCGAAATCAGAAAACGCCCGGCGGTAAGCGTCGCGCTTCTTGAGAATGGTGATCCAACTTAAGCCCGCCTGGGCGCCCTCGAGGACGAGAAATTCAAACAGCTTCCGGTCGTCGTGCAGCCCGACGCCCCATTCGTCATCGTGATAGGCGATTTCGATCGGGGCCTTGGCCCAGGCGCAGCGCTTTCGGTCGGGCATCAATCGGATCCTTCGAGTGATTTAATGTAACAGGAAGCGCGCGGCCGGCGGGGTGTCGGGCCGGGCACGGGCCGCGCGAGTTTCACGAGCATCTCCGCCATGGCGGCGCGGTCGCCGCCGAGCTGTGGTAAATTGAAAATCATGGCGATTCCGAACACAAAGAAATACCGCATCAAAAACCCCGGCGGACCGGGTTACGCAACCGTCGTCGCCGTGCTGCCCAAGGAAGCCGACGTTAACGGCTACCTCAAAGACGCCGCCGCGCGCTTTGATTGGAAGGCCTGGGAAGAGATGAAAGCTACCCAAGGCAAGGTCCGCGTCGGTCAGCAGAAACAGCGCAAACGCTGACACCGCCGCCGCCCCAATTTCCCCTTTTCCTCGTATCCTTGACGGCATCCGGCCACACCGGCTGGTTTCCCATGCCCTTCCCGGCGTAGAATCGTAGAAGGTCGCCGGCGGGTCGCTGCGCCCCCATTGAGTCATTGAGTCCGCCGGCCCCGGGATCGAAGAGGTACTCCATGAATCGTCGAGACTTTCACAAACTTTCGGTGGCCGGCGCCGTCGCACTGGCGGCCGACCGCTTGCCGGCGGCGGCGAAGATCAACTCCGTGGTCAACGGTGTAACGATCGGCGCCCAAAGTTACAGCTTTCGCGGCCGCCATACCACCGCCGCTATTCGAGCCTTCGCCGATGTCGGCATCGGGCTGTGTGAGTTGTGGGCGGGCCACCTCGAACGCGGGCATGGCGGCAACAGCTCGCCCGCGGAACGAGAAAGGCTGCGAACATGGCGCGAAACCGTCTCGCTCGACGAAATCGAGCAGGTCGGCAAACAGTTTCGCGACGTCGGGGTTGACGTTTACGCCTTCAACTATAGCTTCCGTGACGACTATAGCGACCGCGAGATCGAGCGCGGCTTCGAAATGGCCAAAGTGCTGGGGGCGAAGGTCATCACCGCGTCGGCGAACGTCGACACGGCGGCCCGCATTGACCCTTTCGCGAAGAAACACAAAATGCGCGTCGGCATGCACAATCACTCGCGCATCCACGAGAACGAATTCGCGACGCCCGAAAGTTTCGAGCGGGCTCGCAAGGGACGATCCGAATACATCGCCATCAACCTCGATATCGGGCACCTTACGGCGGCGAATTTCGACGCGGTCGACTTCATCCGCAAGTACCACGACGACATCGTGACCTTGCATGTCAAGGATCGCAAACGGAATCAAGGCGGCAATGTGCCCTTCGGGAAGGGCGATACACCCATCAAGGAAGTGCTGGTGTTGCTGCGCGACAACAAGTATCCGATTCCGGCCAATATCGAATACGAGTACACGGCCGTCGACCCGGTCGCCGAAGTACGTAAGTGTCTCGCCTATTGCAAGGAAGCGCTAGAAGCGTAGACGGCCGCCGGCACTCGACCGAGCGCCCAAGCCCCCGGATGACTGAAAGATCAAGAGTCTGGGGCGGTTAAGCTCCCGGCGCCCGGTAGCTTGTCCCCATCGCCAGAGCTTGATCCATTTCATCCACCGTCAACAGCACCGTGGTACGAGTCGTTACCAAACCGTTCGACGAGGCGGCGAGATTAATCGCGGCCGCCGACACGTTGTCCGGCAAATCCGCGATCACGATGGCGTCATCGGCGCCGAAACAGAAGTAGAACGCCTCCAGCTTTCCCCCGAGACCCCTAATGGCTTTCTTGAGCATCTTTTGCCGGCCCGCCGCCGTGTCTTTCTGAAGTCCCGCCAGCCCCTCGGCGTTGTACGTCGCGGATACGAGATATTTGGGCATGAAGCCCTCCTTGCAGCCAAGAAGCATACACCATCGCACGCTCACTTTTCACCTCGCCCGCCGGCAATCCTTCACGGGCGACATAGGCCGAGCGAAAGCGCCCCTGACGAACGGGTCGGCGAAAACGGTCCGCGAGCCCGGCAAGATCGCCGCTGCCTTGAGCCGCGAAGCGGCGGCCGGAATATAGCCCGGGGTGAAGCCGAAGGGCGGAACCCTGGGTGCGGAATCAAATCAGCTTGAGCCCTGAAAGGGCGACAGGAACGCCTTCCCGCCCAAAACCACGCCTGTTCGCCGCAACCCCCGGCCACCCCAGTGGGGCAGGTCTCCAGGCCTGCCCGCCACCCGCCCGCCCAACACAGACCAGTCCCCACTCGGCCTACGGCTTTCGGTTCACCGTTCACGTAATTCGGCGACACCTACCCCGCCACCACGAAACCCATCACGTTCATTCAAAAAAAACTATCCCAACCCAATCAACAACTTAGAAAATCCGACCCCCGAAAAACGCCCACCTCCCGTTTATCCTATTACCGGCTGCTTAGCCAATACTTAGACGAGAAAGGACTACTACCATGGCATCTGACAAACAGATCAAAGCCAATCGCGAAAACGCGAAAAAATCAACCGGGCCCCGCACCAACAGCGGAAAAACCCGCACCGCCAAAAACGCACTCAAACACGGCCTTCTTGCTCAAGACGCCGTGCTGCCGGGCGAAGACCCCGCCGAGTTCGATCAACACATCACTTCCTTCGAGGACACCTATCTCCCCAGAAACCGCGTCGAAAAGGAAATCGTCCGTCAAATCGCCGACTCCTCCTGGAGAATGCAACGGCTCTCCCGCATCGAAACCGCCGTCATCGCCGCCGGCATCGACAACACCCGCCGCTCCTCGAGCCTGTTCAACTACGACACCGGCCCCATGCCCGAAGACCGCCAAGAGCGAACCCACATCCTCGGCTGGACCATGCTCACCCGAATAAAACTCCTCAACAGCCTCGCCCGTTACGACGGCCATCTCGGCCGCCGTTTCTTCCGCGGCGTCGAGCTGATGATCAACATCCGCCGCGAGGAGCGCCAACTCCGCGAGGCCCGCGAGGCCCAAGAAGCCCAACCCGGCTACGACCCCGACCCACCGCTCATCCGTTACGAACCACCCCCCATTCCCGACTCCCCCCCGCTCGTCAACCAAACTCCCAATCTCCAAAGCCGCGAAAAAAACGCCCCCGTCGCAAACGACGCCGTCGCAAACCCCACCCTCGCAAACGACGCCCTCGCAAACGACGCCCTCGCAAACCGAGCCGCGCACGTAAGTAAGCGGTATCCGATGAACCTGACAACTCTAGAAAACCAGGCGAACCCAACCCCGTCCAACAACCAGCCAAAAAGTGGCCCCGTCACCCACATCTCGAGAAAGCGCAAAGAATCCCGAACCCGCCGCCCCGCGGCCCCACTAATCAAAAAACACCAAACAAACCCAATCTCGAAGCAAGTCGCTTCAAAAACAACGGCTTAGCAGCCGTCACCGCCACACACCAATCAACAAGGAGCCAAAAAGACCCCAACCCAAACCCGCGAAACCAAGCGGCGAATCAACGAAACGGGCAAACCGATAGCGACGACGGCCCCGCCGCCATCAACGCCCAAGGGTAGCCCGAGACCGCCGCCCCATTCGGCCACCCCCCCCCAAACACCAAGCCCAACGTGTCGCTCCACTTTCGCCCAACGAAACCGCGAAGCGCCTGAGCCGTGAAGCGGCGGCGGGAATATAGCCCAGGGTGCAGCCGGAACGGCGGAACCCTGGGTGGCAATCTCTACCCGAACGAGCCCTGAAAGGGCGGCAGGAGCGTCCGCGCGCCCATTTTCATGGCGGTCTTATGAACGCCAACTTTCAGAAAGACGGATTCCTCTGAAAACAACCCGTCGAGCCTACGGTGTACTACCAAGATCGCCAACGTCTGCAAATCTCGTGAACCGCGAAGCGGCGGGAAGCCTCGAATGAAACTTCAAATCGGATTCAATCTTCAACCTCCCGAGCCGCGCCGCCTCCGCGGCGCGGTCCCCCCCCGCGAGCCGCTCGCCAGTCGCGCCCATTTTCATGGCGGTCTTATGAATGCCGCGCTTTCATGGGAACCGCCTCTCCTCCAACGCCGGCCCCCCAGCCTGCGCCGGCCCCCGACAGGGCGCGCGGGATTGAACGTCCGGGTCATGCAGCCCGGGTCCCTCCAAGCACCAACGATTCGCCGCCGCTCCGCCACATCGCCAATAACATCCCATTTCCCCAACATCAAATCACTTTCTCGAATAATCATTTGGTACGCCCTGCTACCATATCGACAAAGGTTCACGCTGGTGAAAACCGATGGCCGCGCTCAAAGTCCAACAAATCGCAACGGCCGGCAAACGCTCGACTATCAACCAGACAATCGTCATCGGTGGGGCGACACTCAAACTCCGCCGTCCGCAACCGCAGCCCATCAACCCCGAAAACGAAATAGAAATTTTCTATCCCCAAAACCGCACAATCGATCTCGTCGGCCGGGACAGTGAAAAAGACGATCTATGGGAATGGATCAACAGCGCCCCCCGCGTCAGCGCCCGAGCCGTCATCGGATCCGCCGGCGCCGGCAAGACCCGCCTCGCCATCGACACCGTCGACCGAGTCACCCGCGACCTCCCCAAGTGGCGCGCCGGCTTCCTATCTCGCAAAGCGCTGGAGCGTTTCGTCGGCCAATATGACGCCGCCGATCTTCGTTGGAAGAAACACGGCCTCATCGTCGTCGATTACGCCGGCGCCTCGGCAGCCGCGCTGAGCGGCTGGCTCGAAGAGCTCGTCGACGTGGCTGAACACGAAGGCCCCAAGCTCCGCCTGCTCCTGCTAGAGCGCCGCATCGAGGGTTGGTACGATTCGCTGATCCCTCACGGTTACGACCGATCCGCTGTCGAAGACTTGCTCGCCGAGCCCATTCGTCTCCCGGCCCTTGAGAGCATCGACCGTCGCCAAGTCCTCGCTTCCACCTTCACCGCCTGCCGCGAGCATCTCGGGGCTGCGGAAGCCACGATCCCCGCCCAGGGCGCAAACCCCCTCTTCGACGGTCGCTTGGCCGATCCCGCCTGGAGCGACCCGCTCTTCCTGATGATGGCGGCCGTCGTCTCCGTCGTTGATCAAGACACGCCGCTCCCTGAAGCCCTGGCCCTGTCGAGGCCCCGCCTGGCGAAGCGCTTCGCGGAAAGGGAGCGAGACCGCCTCGAACGCCTGGTGGACGGTAACCCGAAGTCGCCCGAGCACCAAGCAACCACGAAACTCCTGATCCACCTCGCTTCCTACGCAACTCTCTGCGCCGGTTTGACCGAATCGCAGGCCCGGGACGCGGCCGAGGCGGAAGCCGAAAGTTTGCGGCTTAAGGTCCAGGGCGGCGCGGGCATATTGGTAGACACTCTGCGCGCGGCCTACGCTGATGACGCCGGTCGAATCGGCGCCACCGAACTCGACGCCATCGGCGAGGCTTTCGTCCTGTTAACCCTTCGAGATCTCGCCGGCGATCCCGCCGCTGCCAAGGCCTTTGTTCTTCGCGCCGCTCATACCGCTCCGCAAGCGGTTCCCCGCACTCTCATTCGAGCCTTTCAAAACTTCGCCATCATCCCGCCGCTCGGGGGTGAGAGTGACCTGACAGCCGAGCAAACCGAACGCCTCGACGATCAAAGGTTGCTGCTGCGTTTGTGGAAATCGCTGATTGCCGAAGGGACGTCCGACGACCTGCCTCTCCTCGTCGCGATCGAAGCCGAGCTTCCCGAGCAAACGACTCTACTGCGCGCTGAGCGCGTGGAGGTCTTGGAAGCTCTCCTGGGCCTGGTGGGCCAGGGCGGAGACGAGCGAAAGCCGCTCCGGGCGCGGCTACTCAACAACTACAGCATTTTCTTGAGCGCGGTGGGCGATCGCGAGGGGGCGCTCGAGGCGAGCCGGGAGGCGGCGGCCCTCTATCGCGAGTTGGCGGCGGCCCGCCCGGAGGCCTTTCGCCCCAATCTGGCCGCGTCGCTGAACAATCTGTCGGCTTTCCTGAGCGCGGTGGGCGATCGCGAGGGGGCGCTCGGGGCGATCCGGGAGGCGGTGGCCCTGCGACGCGAGTTGGCGGCGGCCCGCCCGGAGGCCTTTCGCCCCGATCTGGCCGGGTCGCTGAACAATCTGGCGAACCAGGAGCGCGGTGGGCGATCGCGAGGGGGCGCTGGAGGCGATCCGGGAGGCGGTGGCCCTGCGACGCGAGTTGGCGGCGGCCCGCCCGGAGGCCTTTCGCCCCGATCTGGCCACGTCGCTTGGTGCGATGAGCCAAATCCTCAGCCAAGCAGATGATTTTGAGGGGGCCCGCGCCGCCGCACGAGAAGGGATCACCTTGATCATGCCCATGGCGATGGAACTGCCCCAGGCCTTCCAACAATTGGTGATGACCCTGGGACGAGTCTACGTGGCCTACTCCGAGCAGGGCAAGCTCGACCCCGAGCCCGAGATCATGGCTCAACTAGCCGCCTTCAGCGAAAAGCTAAAGACCCTGGAAGAAGACCACCAACAAGACGAAGACCCCGAAACGGAGCAATCATGATCGAACTGCAACCCGTCCTAGACGCCACGATCGCGTGGCTACAGCAGCACGGCCCCGCCGTCTTCGCCGCTACCGGAGAAGCCGTGGGTGCCGGCATGGCCAAAGCCGCCGGCAGCGACATTTGGGACAAGATCAAATCCAAACTCCCGCGCAAAAGCGACCTTGCCGTCGCCGAGGAAATCGAAACCGAAGGCCCCACCCCGGAACTGGTCAAGCGCCTCGAAATCCCTCTCCGCGAAGCCCTCGAGCAAGACCCAACCTTCCGCGAAGAATTGGCCGCCCTGCTCAAGACCACCGGCATCGACGCATCCAAGACCGTCACCCAGCAAGCGAAAGCCGGCGACAACAGCACGATCAATCAAAACGTGAATCTAAGCTGAGCTGATCGCCGCAAAGGGGGATACTCCAAACTGAGCCGCGCACGTCAGTAAGCGGTGTGAGACGAGCCCCTTCAGCACCAAGGACGGTGGCGGAAGCGCGGTGCCGGCAACGCGGGAATCTTCCCGCCGATGAATCAGCAACGGATTCGATCGTTTGGCGGCGAGGGAGACCGCGGGCGATCTTCTCGGGATCACCACTGTTGGCGGATCCACGGTAGCTTCATCGGATACCGCTTACTAACGTGCGCGGCTCAGTTTGAAAATTGCGCGCTGATCCGCACGCTTTGCCTTGGGCCGGCCCGCCCCAGCCGATTCCGCGAGCGCTTCACCGCGCCGGGTATCTCGGGCCGTCGCCCAGGTAGGGCGGCAAGTCGAATAGCTCGCCGCGGCCTTCGATCCTCGGGTCGCCGGTCGCGCTCAGACCCTCGAACAGTCGAACGCCAAGGTCCTTGCGAATCGTGTCGTAGGCGGGGTCATTCGCCACATTGTGAACTTGCCCGGGGTCCTTCATCAGGTCGTACAATTCCTCGGCCGGGCGCATCCCGAACGCCAGGTCGTAATACGTCTTCACGGCCGGGTCGTCTTGATGGGTCCACAGATAGGTCTTCGTCGGCCCGTTGTCGCAGTCGGCCAGCCAGGCATGGGTGATGAAGGCCGCCTCGTGGTTGGGCGTGCCGGCGGGCCAACGATTCGCCCGCAAGTTGCGAATGTAGAGATACTCGTCGGTCCGAATCCCGCGCATCGGATAGCCCCCCGAGTCGGGCGCTTCCTGCCCCGGCACATGGCGCTCTTTGCCGAACAGCACATGGTCCCGAGCCGGCTCCGCGCGGCCCGAACCGTCCGATGTCAGCAGCCCCACGAGCGACCGGCCCGTCATCTCCGCCGGCACGCTCAAACCGGCGGCTTCCAGAAACGTCGGCGCCAAGTCGGTGGTCGAAACGAAGTCGGTCACGCGGCGGCCGCCCGGCACGCGTGCCTTCCATCGAATCGCCAACGGCACGCCGGTGCCGGAATCGTAGAGGTTGGCCTTGCCGCGCGGGAAGGGCATGCCGTGGTCGCCGGTCATCACAAAGATGGTGTTGTCGAGTTCGCCCATCTCCTCGAGCCGCGCGATCAACTCGCCCACCTCGCGGTCAAAGCGCTCGACCTCCCAGTAGTAGTCGGCCACGTCGCTACGGATCTCCTCGACATCGGGGTAGTGCTCGAACAGGTGCACCTTCGCCAAGTCGATCCCACTCTCGACGCCGCTGCCCCTTGTATAGGGCCGGTGCGGGTCGCTGGCCCCGAACCAGAAGCAAAACGGCGAGTCCGTCGCCCGCGCCGCGAAGAAGGCGTCCACGCTTTGGTACTGCTTGCCCGCCGGGTTGACCGCGCTATAGGGATGACGGCCCGGCCCCCATCCTTTGCGGTAGCTGCCAACGAAGTAGCCGTCGCCGGCGAGCAGCTTGGGGTACTCGGCAAACTTCGAAGGCCAGACGCTCCACAGATTGCCCGCCGCTCCGAGCCGCCAGAACTGCTGACCGGTGATGATGGCCCCGCGGCTGGGCGTGCAAGAAGGAGACGATATATAGGCGTTCTCGAACAGCACGCCCTCACGAGCCAAGCGATCGAAAGCAGGCGTCTTGATACCCTCGTCGCCATAGGCGCCGGCATGAGGCCGGCCCCAGTCATCGGCGATGGCGAAGACGATGTTCGGGCGATCCGCGGCATGCAGCGGAAGCGCTGACAGGAGAAAGGCCGCGACCGCGAGCTTTGAAAGTTGAAACATCATGGAACAATAATAGATACCATGACGGCACTCAAGATTGCGATCACTTGGCGCGTGGCCAACTGGGTCGCCCTAGCGCTGATGGTGAGTGTTTGGGGCTGCGGCGGCGGGGCGCGGGGGCCGAACATTCTGCTTGTCTCGATCGATTCGCTGCGAGCCGACCATCTCTCTTGCTACGGCCATTTCAACGAGACAAGTCCGGTGATCGATGCCGCGGCCGGGGAAGGGGTGCGGTTTGAAAAAGCAATGGCTCCATCTCCGTGGACGTTGCCGTCGCACATGTCGCTGCTGTCTTCGCTGGCGCCTCGGCAACACCAGGTAACGGAAGATCATACGAAGCTGCGCGACGAAGCGGTTCTTCTCTCGGAAGTGTTGGCCGACGCCGGATACGCCACGGCGGGCTTTGTCTCGGGTCCCTACGTCAAAGCCATCTACGGATTCTCCCAGGGCTTTGACCTCTACGACGATTTCTCGGCCGTGCGTCGACCCGGCAGACCCGAGCAGACCATTGTCACGTCCCCCATCCTGCACAACAAGACTTCGGAGTGGCTGAATAGTTGGGACCAAGGCGGTCGCGAGAAGCCGTTCTTCATGTTCCTGCACATGTTTGACGTGCACTATGACTACAATCCCCCCGCGCCGTACAAGATGATGTTCGATCCCGACTACAAAGGTCCGGTGACCGGCATAAAGATGCTAAAAGCAAAGCATTTCCGGGCCAAGGAAGTAGACCCGCGTGATGTCGAGCACTTGGCTGCTCTTTACGACGCCGAAATCCGGTTCACTGATTTTCATCTGGGCAAAATCCTCAACGTCCTGCGCAATCTCGGGGTCTATGACGACACGATCCTGGTCATTACCGCCGACCACGGTGAGGAGTTCTTCGAACACGGCTGGTTGAGCCATCGTCGTACTCTCTTTGACGAGTCCATTCACATTCCGCTGATCATGCGTTACCCTTCCGAGATCTCCGCCGGTGTTGTCGTCGAACAGATGGTGCGCACGGTTGATATCGCTCCGACAATCTTGTCACTAGCCCAAATTCCCAAGCCGGAGAATTTCGGCACGTCCTCGTTGAAGGCGCCCCATGCCGAGCGTGATCTAACAGGGTTGATCCAAAACAGGAGCTGGGGGGAGGCGCCGCCCGTGCTGTCGTTTGGGCAACTTCATACTGGGCTGTCGTCGGCGCGGTCAGAGAAATTCAAGGTCATTCAGCGTAACAACGGAAAGCCTCAGTTTTATGATCTTGAGAAAGACCCGCGAGAGCAATCGAGGATCAAGGGCAGCAATTCTCCGGAACTCGAAGCGCTGCGGAAACAACTGCAAGCCTGGAAACTCGTGGCACACCCCTCGGAACTCGCGCAGCCCACCGAGTTGAGCCAGGAACAAATAAAGCTGCTTCGTTCGTTGGGGTACATGCAATAGCAGCGAACGCGGCGTGAATACGGCTCACGGACCACCCCATGCGCATCGGCATCGGCTACCTGCTCCAAGAAACGAATACCTTCTCGCCGGTCGAGACCGGTTGGGATGACTTTGGCCTCGTCGAGGGCGGCGATGTCGTCGACCGCTGGGCCGGGACCCAAACCGAGATCGGCGGATTCCTCGACGTCCTCGGCGACGCGGGTCACGATGTGGTTCCGCTGTTCGCCGGATGGGCCATGACCGCCGGAAGGCTCTCGGCGGCGACTTTCGAGGGCCTGCTCGCCATGATCGTCGGGCGACTCGAAGCCGCGGGTCCACTCGATGGGCTGCTGCTCGCCTTGCACGGCTCGATGAGCGCGCACGGCACAGACGACTGCGACGGGAGAATCGTCGAGGCCGCCGGCCGCATCTTGGGCGACAAACCGCTCGTCGTCAGCCTCGATCTTCATGCCAATGTCACGGCGAAGTTGGTCGGCGCCGCCGACGCGGTTATCGGTTATCAAACTTATCCGCACACCGACATGTATCCCACCGGTGTCGCCGCCGCCGAACTGCTGCTGCGCACCCTGCGGGAAGAAATCCGGCCCGTGACGGAATTCAAAAAGCTGCCGCTGATTGTCGGAGCCGAGAATATGCAGACGACCGCCGGGCCGATGAAGCAAGTCTTCGACAGCGGCTACGAGGCCCGTGATCGCGGCGAGGTTCTCTCTGTCTCGGCCTTCGGCGTGCAACCTTGGCTCGATGTCGAAGAGATGGGATGCGCTACGCTGGCCGTCGCCAACGCCAAGCGCGAAGCGGCGGCAAGCTGCGCCGAGCGAATGGGACGGCGTTTCTGGGAACTTCGCCATGACTTCGCCGTCCCGTTGCCGCGTCCCCGAGAAGCGATCGAGCTGGCGACTCAAGAACCGCGCGGCCCCGTCATCCTGGCTGAAACGGCCGACGCCCCGACCGCCGGAGCCCCCGGCGACAGCGCCGAACTATTGTTGCCCCTCGATCAATTCGCGCCCGATCACACCGCGCTGATCTGGATTCGGGACCCGAAATTCGTCGCTCAGGCGGTGGAAGCCGGAGTCGGCGGCCGTGTGCGCGGGGCGATCGGAGGCGTGTTCGACAAAGCCAACCATACGCCCGCGCTCGTCGACGGCACCGTGCGCTCGATCACTGGCGGCCGCTTTCGATTCACCGGGAACTACAACAAGGGAATGTTGAACGAAATGGTCACTACGGCTGTAGTTATGAGGGATACAACTACGATCATAGTCACTGAAAATGCCGCTAATATGATTTCCCCCGACGTCTATCGCAGCCAGGGTCTCGAGCCCCGCGACTATGATATAGTCGTCGTCAAGTCCGCCAACAGTTTTCGTTCCGAGTACGATTTCGCTACCAAGGTGATTTTGGTCGACACGCCCGGGATCAGTCCGGCGAATCTTCGAGGATTGCCCTTTGAGCGCGTCCCGCGGCCGATTTACCCATTGGACCCGATGTGAGTTCCGCGGGGCGGCCCTTGAATCAGGTAGTTGTCGCCGGCGGGCGAACTGTAGGATGATAGTTACGTCCGCTCCTCCGCGTCCAGCTTCAGAATCCAAGCGGGTAATCCTATGACCTTTCGCACCTTTTGCCGCGCGTGCGCCCTTACTTTCTTCGCGCTCTCGATTGTTTCCGCCGCTCCCATTTTGCGAGTGCAACTTCCGACCGTCTCCAACGACACCCCGGATGCACTGCTGCTCGAGGACGGCAAACCATTGCCGATCTGGATCCCTCAGGGAACCAACGGCCCCACTGGTGTCTTTTTCGAAGTTTGGAACACCGGCGACGGACAACTGAACCCGCAAGTCTCCGGCGGGCATTCGCCGTGGTTGAAGCCGGTCGTTACCGGCACTCAGCCGTGTAGCTTTGACGCCGGCCGGGTGTGTTCTTTTGTCAGAGTCCTTTTCGAAACGGCCGGTCTGCCGCGAGGGACCTTCCAAGGCGAGATCACGGTCAGCGACGCCGGCGCGGTCGACTCGCCGCGGCGAATTCCGGTCACGATTTATGTCGGCGGCGCCGTACCCGACGATGTTGAGCTTTACATTGCCGCGTCCGACGGCAACAGTGACGCGGTGGAGTTCCAAACGCCCGCCGGTCCGGCGCCGGTCGTCAGCGTGGCGCCCGCCGGGCAATTCCTTTCCGTCACCTCGTCGGGTCTGGGCTCGTTCCGCTTTCTGCATAACCACCGCGTGGCGGCTACTTTCAGTAATGGCATGGGAGTCGGCGATCTGCCGGGGAGTCTGTCGGTGACCGGGTCTTCCTTCGGCCCCGACAACCGCTCCGTGCCGGTGACGGTGCACGTCACCAACAGCCCGATCGCGGACGCGAGTTCCGATTCGGTGACGCTGGTTACCGGTCCCGGGATCGACCCGCGGCCCGGCGTCGTCGTGCTCGCCAATCGCGGCCTGGGTGACCTTTCCGTGAGCGGCGTCGACATATCGACGAGTTCCGGCGGCGATTGGCTGTCAACGGAAGATCTCGGCAACAACGTATTCTTCGTCCGGGGCGCCGTCGAAGGTCTCGGCGCGGGGCTGTATGAAGGCGAGTTGAGCTTCAACAGTAACGCCGCCAACAGCCCGGTGCGAATTCCCGTCGCCATGGACGTGCGGGATTCCAGCGCGCCCGAAGCTCTCTTCTCCGGCATTGTCAACGGGGCTTCGTTTGACCCCTTGCAGGGTATTGCGCCGGGCACGATCGTGTCGTTGTTCGGCATCAACCTGGCGAGTGGAACCGATCGACCCGACGACACGCCGCTGCCGCGCGAGTTTCTTTCGGCTCGAGTGAGCGTGAACGGCATCGATGCTCCGTTCTTCTTTGCTTCGCAAGGGCAGTTGAACATTCAGGTTCCCTTCGAGCTGTCTCCCGGCGGAGCGCGGATCGACGTCAGCCGCGACGGCGTCACGGGCAACTCGATTTCCGCGCCCGTGTTCGAGCGTTCGCCCGGCATCTTTCGCATCGGCGTCGAAAACTACGGTGCCATCGTGAACGCTTCCCAAGGGAACTTCCCTTTGCCGTCCGAGTTCTCACGGCCGGGGTTGAGTGCGTCGCCGGCCCGCCCCGGCGACGTGATCGTCATTTTCGCGACCGGGTTGGGACCGGTGGATAATCCCGTGCCGACCGGCGAAGCGACCCCGGACAGTCCCCTCGCGCGCACTCTCGAGCGGCCGAACGTCAACTACAGCACGTCGCCCTTCGGCCTATCGGAGCGAGCGGCCTTCTCGGGGCTTTCGCCTCGTTTCGTGGGGCTGTACCAAGTGAACGTCGACATCCCCGAGACGGCGGCTACAAACGCACGAACCCCGATCACGCTTGAGTTTAACGACGGCACGAGCAGCAACACGGTCCACATAGCCGTCGAGCGGTAGCCGCGGGATCGATCGATCCGGTGTCGCCCGAGCCCGTCATCGGCTGCCTGTCGGCCAGTGGTCCTCCACCCGATAGGCTTCGTCGGGGCCGGGCCAGGGGGGCATGGTCGTGATGAGAAACCGCAGCGGCGCCTTGCCGGTGTTGCGGAATTGAAAACGCGTTCCGGTCGGGATGGTGAGACTGATACCGGGGTGCGCCTCGATGGTTTCTTCGCTGTCGTCATCGCGCCGCCACACCTCGCCGCGCCCTTCGATGAAATACCAGATCTCCTCGACGTGGTGATGCGCGACGGCGAGCGACACGCCGCCGGCGGGTAACGTGCAGTGCACCGAACTCCCGTGCTCGCCGGCGGCCAGCAGCCGAATCTCCGAGCCGTCCGGGGCTCGGGTGTCGTAGTCGTCGGGCAGGTATTGCGTTTTCATTCATCCCTCGAAGAAGACAAGGTCCGCCATGGGGTAGTGTTTTCTGTTCTCGGTCCAGAAATGCAAACTATGTCGGCGGGCGGTTGCCGCAAGCAGGGCGTCGGCAATTTCAAGCCCATGAGACCGTGAAAAGAGCTTCAAATAAGCCCCGGCGATCTCACCGACGGCGTCGCTGACTTCGAGACACTGCATCAAGCGAAAGAGCTTCCGGGTGCCGCCTTCTTCGTTGGGCCGCATGCCGGCGAAGACTTCGGCGCGTGTGATCGGTGAGAAGCAGACGGCCTCGCGCGCGGCAAGCAAGCCCGCCAAGGACGCAATTTCGTCGGGCCGTCCGCGAAGGATGTTGATGACCACGTCGGAGTCGACCAGCAGACTCATTGCCGGAGGCGTCCCGGCGGGGTACTCTTGCGCAGCGATCGCACGAAGTCCGTCGAATCGCCAAGGTCATCCCGGCCTTCCCACGTCCCCGACGCTTCTTCCAAGATGCGCCGCCAACCGGCCGGCGGACGCCGTGCAAAGTACGTTTGCTCCACAGCCTCCCGCACGAGCGCCGACACCGTGGTCTTGCGTGCCGCCCCAAGCTTCTTGAGTCGCCGCAGTGTGGCGGGGTCCATATAGAGTTGCGTGCGTTGCATGGTGTATATTATACACCGTCTGACGCGATGCGAATGTGCCCGTCAGCCACGCCGTCGTAAGTCGTATCGGACTCGTGGACGGAGACGGAGATCGGAGACGGAGATCGGAGACGGAGATCGGAGACGGAGATCGGAGACGGAGATCGGAGACGGAGATCGGTGAGACGGAGATCGGTGAGACGGAGATCGGTGAGACGGAGATCGGTGACAGCCACGCAACTGTGCCGGCACTCAAATGTTCCGATCTCACATGGATGGAGATTCGATTGGGCAGGCGGTTATGGCGGCCGAAACCGCCGGGGTGCGTGCCATAAGGCCCTGCTATCCGCCGCTGGGGTCACGCTGCGGCGGGTTCGGTGGCTGTCACTGAACCCTGACTGTCACTGAACCCTACTGAACCCTATGGACAAGTTCTCCGAGATCAGTGGGGTTGCCAAGAATGAAGTAGGCGGGCACATCAGCGAAGCCCCGGCGTCCTGGACTATGGAAGCGGGACAAATCCTTCCCGACCCGGGAGCGGAAAGCCCGGAATGGTTCGAACACGGAGCCGCGTCGGGGTGACGGAGACTGGTACGATCGACCAGGCATCGAGCCGTCCCGCGCACAGGAGGCAGAGCATGAACGAGAATACGTCATCCCCGGCCAACACCCCGGTATCCAGGCGAAATTTCCTTACCAATACGAGCATCGGCGCGACCGCCGCGTGGACCATCGTCAAGCCCGAATCGGTGCGTGGCTCGGCCGCCAATTCCGCCGTCTCGGTCGGGTTGCTGGGGACCGGCGGCCGCGGCTCGCGGGTCGCTGGCTACGCCCAGGCCAACTCCCGCGGACGAGTCATGGCGCTGTGCGATCTGTTTGACGACCAGATCGAAAACGCAAAAAAGAAGATCGAAGTCCCCGACGCCGCGGTCTACAAAGACATGGAGAAATTCCTCTCCGCCGACGACATCGACGCCGTCATCATCGCCACGCCGCCTTTCGAACACCCGCGCATGCTCTCGGCCGCCGTTCAGGCCGGCAAGCACATTTATTGCGAGAAACCAATGGGCGTCGACGCCGAGGGCTGTCGTCTGGTCATCGAGGCCTCGCGCCGCCACAAACCCGACAAATGCCTCTCCACCGGATTTCAGCAGCGTTACGGCAAGGGATATCTGGAGGCCTATCGTCGCCTCCAGGCCGGAGAGTTCGGCAAGCTGACGATGGCCGCCGCTTCCTGGATCTCCGGAGACCCCTGGAAATTCCGGCCCTACGACGATCCCGCCGTTCATAAGCTGCGCAACTGGTTCGCCTATCGTGACTACTCGGGCGACATCATCGTCGAACAGGATTGCCACAACTTTGATGTTCTACATTGGTTCATCGGGGCGCTGCCGACCCGCGCGGTCGGCTATGGCGGCACGGCGGTCCGCAAACACATGGAAATCATGGACCACCTCTCGCTGAGTTTCGAATTTCCCAACGGCATGCATGTGAATTTCGAGGCGAACCAGATCACGCCGCGCGGTTTCCGCCGCGTGGGTGAGCGATTCACGGGCACGAAAGGAACGGTCGAGACATCGCGCAGTCGCATGATCCACTACCGCCCCGAGAGCGAGCCGGAAACCCTCGTCTCGGATAACGACATCACCGTCGACGCCGTCGACACTTTCCTCAAGCGCGTCGAGAGCGGCGATATTGAAAACGTTGGGGAACGCTCGGCGCTCAGCACCCTGATGGCGATCCTGGGGCGTACGGCGATCTACGAAAATCGCGAAGCGACTTGGCTCGGTGAATTCGGGGGCATCGGCGCGTAGTAGTTGCGCTTAGCCCAGGCCTAGTCCCGCTCCCGGTCGCGGAACTCTTCGTACCAGTTGTGCACGATCCGAATACGGTCCGGCGGGGCTTGGCCAATGGTCTCGACGGTGACGAAGCGCCGGCCGTCGAGCGAGACATCGTAGATGGGGTGTTGCCAGACCCAATCGAGGTCCCTGGAGGTGAAAAGCTCGGTGGTTTCACCCATCGTAAAGGTAGGGCGAGTGGATACGGCGACTGTGTAAAGGGTGTCCTTCTTTACGTAGAATAATTCATTGCCGTCACGGCTCCAGCGAGGTTGGGTCCCTCCATCCAGCGACACCTGCCGCTTCCCAGGACCTTTGGGAAACGGGCCCACGTAGACCTCATGTCTTCCTGACTCATTGGAACAATAAGCGACAAAGCTGCCGTCCGGCGAAAACTGCGCCGCGATTTTGGCAAAGCTGCCGTCTGTGTAAGCCACTGGCTCGGTCCACGTCCCGTCCGTCCGGCGCTCTACCGAATGCAGGTTTAGATCGTCACCATGGAAAAGAAGATGCCTACCGTCGGGTGCCCACGCATCGGGAAACTCCAGGCGGCTCGGCGTAGCCAAAACCGCTGTTGCTTCGGCGCTTCCGTCGATGGGCTTGATGAATAGGTCCCAGCTTCCGTTTCGAGCCGAGGCAAAGGCGACCTCCTTGCTGTCTGGTGACCAGATCGAGCGGGAATCCCACACCGGGTCAAACGTGAGCCGGATCTTGATAGGCCGCTCTACGTCGTGGAGCCAGACATCCCTGCCCGCGCCTTCCTCCAACCCCTCCACGCCCACATAGCGGCCATCAGGAGAAAGTGAAGGCACTATGATTTCCTCTTGTGTCTGACCGATCTCGCCTACTTTCGCCCCCCAGCGGTCTCTCCACACGAGTCGCTGCAACCCGGTCCGCGCCCGCTCGAAGTAGACGAGTGTGCCGTCGGAGGCAACAGAGGCATTCTGAGCGCCCTCGGCGACGGGGAACGGCTCGCCTTGAACTTCTAGATCCTCCAGCGAGAAAGGCAGCGCCCAGATGGTACTGTCAATCGGGCTGCGTTGGCTAAGGATGTGACCGCTCGACGAGTATACGGGAGCTACGCCGGCTCCCAGGTCAGTCTCTTCGTTGTTATCGAGGTTCCGAAGGATGATTCGGTTGTCCGACAGACTGAGCCCGGCCACGTAGAGCAGGTAGCGGTTTCGCGGGGCGGGTAAAAAATGGGGGTGGAAGAAGAGACCCTCCTTTTCAGCTAGCTGCCTTGGGTCTCCACCAACGGCGGGAAGCTCGTAAAGTTTGGCCCCATTCAACCCAGCAGTAACCACCATCGATGCGCCGTCCGGGCTCCACGCCCCTTCCCGAACAGCGTCCTGCCTCCACACTGTAGTCGGCGGACCACCCTCCACCGACACCTTCTTCAGGTCATGGCCGTTACTGAAAGCCAGGAACCGGCTGTCCGGAGACCAGAAGGGTTTCACCCAGTCCATGACCGGTGCAATCTCGCGGACTGTATCCTTGCTCAAATCGCGAACCCGGAGCACGAATTCGCCCTGCTCCGCACGCGCGACATAGGCGACGTACCTGCCGTTCGGAGAGACCACGACCGGTGCCCCCTGATTCGTTGTCCGCAACTCGGCCGGCGCAAAGGCGTAGCGGCGCACCGGCGGTGTTCGAGACGGCTCGTCGGACAGCGAGGGAACGAGGAGTCCGACGGCAGCGATCGTGAGGGCTGCTGCCAGACCGATCATGGCCACCCGCTGCCGGCGGATGGTCCGTTGAGGGTCTGTCTTCGATGACGGACTGTCTACCGGTTTGGTCTGTGAGATGGCGTCCCCGCCCCGCGGGATAACCGACGTGCCCGACCGCCACTTCTTGTCGAGACCCCGCAGATCGACGACCATTTCTTCGACGTGCTGGTAGCGCTCGTCGGCATCCTTGGCCAATGCCTTGCCGACAATCCATTCCAGCTCCATTGGCAGGCCGGCCCGCAAAGCTGTGATCGGCTCCGGCTCTTCATTGCCGATAGCGTAGAGAACGGCCTCCAGGCGCTCCCGCTCGAAGGGCAGGGCGCCGGTAACCATCTCATAGATCACGACCCCCAATGACCAGATGTCCGTGCGCCGATCCGTGGCGCTCTTCCGTGCCTGCTCGGGCGACATGTAGGCAGGTGTACCGAGGATGGTCGCCGTCTTAGTCAATTGAGACCGATCGGCCAACCGCGCCAAGCCGAAGTCCATGACTTTGACCCGACCTTGCGGTGTGACGATCAAATTGGAACTCTTGATATCCCGATGAACGATTCCCTTTTCGTGGGCGGCCTGTAACCCCTGGGCGGTCTGCACTGCAATGTCGACGGCTTCATCGAGTTTCAGCGGCCGCGCCTTGATCTTCTGCTTGACGCTCTCGCCCTCCACGAACTCCATCGCGATGAAGGACTCGCCTTCGATCTCGTCGATCTCGTGAATCACGCAAATGTTGGGGTGGTTGAGAGACGCAACCGCCCGAGCTTCCCGCAGGAAGCGGGCTTTGCGCTCGTCATCTTCAAGGGCGTCGGATCGAAGGAATTTCAGCGCGACCGGACGTTCCAGCTTGGTGTCCTCGGCCTTGTAAACGACACCCATCCCGCCTTCACCGAGCTTTTCGGTGATTTTGTAATGCGAGATAGTTTGGCCGATCATCGACGGCTTAATTGTACCGCCGCGGGATAGTTGTTGCGAACAAGCACTATGTTGAGATTGAATTTGTCGGTGACTCGTCTCAAAGAGACCCAGGCCGGCCGCAACCAGTGGTCGCGACAACCGCGACAATAGCGAGAGGGCCGAAACTAGACCTGTTGAAGGGCGATGATAATGTCCCCTTGAGAGGGCGATAGAAATGTCCCCTAATCTAAGGCTCCGAAGGAGGAGCCTAGATTGGAGAGGACATGGATGAACGACAAGGAATTGAGACGGGGCGAGGTACTGGGCCGGGTGAAGCGAGGCGAGTTGAAGCTGAGCGAGGCGGCGCGGATACTCGATATCAGTTATCGCCAGACCAAGCGGATCTGGAGGCGCTACAGCGCGGGAGGGACAAAAGCATTGAAGCACGGCAACGTGGGCCGGGTATCGAACCGCGCCAAGCCGGCGGAAGTTCGCAAGCGAGTGCTGCAACTGGTGCGCGAACACTACTCCGGCGAGCCGCACGAGCGCTTCGGGCCGACGCTGGCGGCCGAGCATTTGTGGACAGACCACGATCTGAAACTATCGGTGCGAACACTGCGGCTCTGGATGCTCGCCGAGGGCCTGTGGAGCCGCCGCCGCAAGCGCCGGCCGCATCGCTCGCGGCGGCGGCGTAAAGCGCACTTGGGCGAGCTGATCCAGGTCGACGGTTCGCACCACGAGTGGCTCGAAGCGCGCGGGCGGAAAGGTTGCCTGATGAACTTCGTCGACGATGCGACCGGTCTGGCGCTGTGCCGTTTCTCGAGCGAGGAAACGACTTGGGCGGCGGCCGATCTGCTCGAAGCCTGGGTGCGTCAATACGGCGTTCCGAAGGCGTTGTATTGCGACTGGAAGAACGTCTACAAGCGCCGGCCAACGTCGCGTGAAGCGCTGGAAGGCATCGAGCCCGAGACGCAGTTCGGACGCATGTGCGCCAAGCTCGGCATTGGTATCATCGCCGCTTCGTCACCGCAAGCGAAGGGCCGCGTGGAGCGCCATCACGGCACCCATCAAGACCGCCTGATCAAGAAGATGCGGCTCAAAGGCATTGCCGATTACGAGGCGGCGAACCGCTATCTCGACGAGCAGTATCTGCCAGAGCACAACGCCAAGTTCGCCTCTGAGCCGTCAGCGGGAGCGGACTTTCATCGGCGCTTATCGAAGCGTTTGGACTTGAAGTGGGTGTTTTGCTTGGAGGGAGAGCGGGTGGTGTCCAACGACCTGGTGGTACGTTTCGAGAACCGTTTTCCGCAGTTGAAACCGCAGCGCAATCAGGCTCTGGGCGCAGGCGCGAGAGTAACCGTGCAGCAAGCGCGCGAGGGCGAGTTGCGGGTGGTGTTCGAGGGGAAAACGGTGGCGTTCGACGAGATCGCCAAGCCGCTCCCCAAGGTGCGGCCGGAGCCGAAACCGCGCCTGGCGCCGCAGCCGCGCACACCGCCGGCGAATCACCCTTGGCGCGCGCCGTTGAAGCCGAAAAAACGGGCGGCGACCGCGTGAAGAGGGCTGTGGAAATGACGGGGCCGTGGAAAACGAGGAAAACCCTCGGCAGCCGACGAGGAGCTTCGAACCTCATCGCTCGGGTTTCCCACGTTTCCCCCAGCCCCTTGGAAATCGCTGTGCGATTCCCACATTCCCACAAGCCCCTACGACTACTATCCTTTTACTTAAAAGGGGACATTTCTACCGGGCTAACCAAGGGGACATTTCTATCGCCCTACCGAGGGGGACATTTCTATCGCCTCTTGACATGAGACAAGACTGGCCCTTGACATCCGTTGACCCAGGGGGGTAGGCTGGGGACGAGGTTGGGTAATATTTGGTGGGGTGGGTAGTTAAGTCCTCTCGGATTCAACTTCCGTAAGTCTTTTTTTTTGTTTACCCTAGCGCGGAAGCCGTCGTAGCCCCACGCCGGGGTGGTTCTTGTAGAAGAAAGATCTTACCGAACAGCGGGCCGAATAGTTCGGTTTCCGGAATAAATTTGGCCGACAAATCGGCCGTTCAGCATTGGGGGAGGAAAACATATGACACAAAGTTATCGCAGCGTGCTTATGCTGGTCGTCGTGGCATTGCTTGTGACCGCGGGCCTGCAAGCACAAGTTACTACCGCAACGGTTTATGGACGCGTCCTAGACCCGACCGGTGCGGTCGTGCCCGGCGCTGATGTCGCGGCATCGAACCAAGCTACCGGCGCCGAATTCAATACGGTGTCCAGCGGCAACGGTGATTTCACCATCACGTATTTGCCCGCCGGTACTTACACCATCACCATCTCGGCGGAAGGTTTCAAGACCTATCAAGAAATCGGCCTGACTCTGGCGTCGGGGCAGCGGCACAGCACCGACTTCGGCCTCGAAATCGGCGTTACTACCGAGACGGTCACCGTTACGTCCGAAGCTCCGTTGATGAACACGGTCAACGCCGAGCAGGACATTGCGTTGAACACCAACCAGGTCAACGAGCTGCCGATGATCAACCGTGACATCACCGGTATCTTGACGCTCGGTACGGGAGCATCGCTGACCGACGGCGGTTGGACTCTGTCGATTAACGGTCTCGCCCCCCGCGGCTTCACCATGACGGTGGACGCGGTGGACGCGGTCCCCGACGCCGAGTTCGCCGGGCTCTCGCTCTACCAGAACTTCAACTTCATCAAGGGCATCAGCGTGGAAGCGGTGCAAGAGGTGGAAACCTCGAAGAACATCTTCTCCGCGGAAATCGGCCATACCATCGCCGGTAATGTCAACCTGATCTCGAAGAGCGGGTCGAACCAGTTGCACGGCAGCGCTTTCGAGATGTATCAGTCCGGCGGCTTGCATGCCAACAACTTCTTTGTCGGGTCAAAGGCGCCGCTCGTTTATCACCAGTTCGGCGGCTCCATCGGCGGTCCGATCAAGAAGGACGAACTGTTCTTCTTCGGAGTTTATGAAGGCTACCGCTTCGGCGGGAAGACCCCGGTCCCGGGTCAAACGTGGTCGAGCGGGATGCGGCAACGCATTCTCGACTCGATCCCGGGTTCACAGGCGTATATGGATCTGTGGCCGTTGCCGACCGCATCCGATGGGCCGCCTATCGCTGAAAACGATGCCCGCTTCGAGAGCATCTGCGGGGGGCAAGATTTTCTCGATATCGCGGCCGGCCGACCGTGCCTGGAGTCAACCGCTTTCTTCGGCGGCCAGGGTAATGAGTCGCGCCACGACAATCACTTCGTCGCCAAGGTTGACTGGAATGCCTCCAACAGCGACTTCCTGACCTTCCGTTACGTCGGTGGAACGCCCTTGCGAAGGATTCCTCGCACGATTCTCGGCAACGGGCGCCAGTGGGACGGCATCAACCAGAACGGCTCGTTCACCTGGACGAAGATCATCAGCCCGACCATGACCTCCGAGACGCGCTGGGGCACCAACGTGAACGCCATCAACCGTCTCGACGTGGCCTACGCGGCGAATAAAGTTCCGTTCATCCGCGGTTTCGGAAACCCCTCCGAGCCCGGCGCGGAAGTCTTCGCCAAGGACGGCCCACACTTCGACGTTGACCCAGAACTTCTCGAAGACCTCGGGTAAGCACTCGATGAAGTTCGGCTTTATGTATCGCTACATGAGCGGCACGCGCATCAACGAGGAAGTTCCGGTTTACACCTATGAAACGCAAGCGGACCTACTAGCCGCCAACATCACCTCCGCCCGTTTCATCTTTTCGCTGGAGAAGTTCCTCTGGAAACGATCGTTCTTTGGAGGCTTCTTCCAGGACGACATCCGCATCACGCCGCGGTTCATGTTGAATCTCGGCATGCGCTGGGACTACGCCTCGGTGGTGCGGTCGGACCAGGTCGACGGGATCAGCGACAATGTCTTCAATCGTGATGGCCCCTTCGGTCAGCCGGGCGCTTCGCTCTCCAATCAGTCCGCTCTGTACCGTCCCGCGGACAGCGCCTGGGACGTCTACAACAAGATGTTTTCGCCGCGTATCAGCTTCGCCTATACGCTGGACGATTCGGGCAAGACGGTTCTGCGCGGTGGCTCGGGCATCTTCTTCATGCCGAACAACATGTTCTCCGGTGCGATCGAGATCCTCTCAAACGGTCCTGACGCCCCGGTGGAACTGTCGGCCGGCGAGCTGCAAGTCAAGAGCCTCGGCTTGCAGTACGGCGACACCAACGAGACGGCTCTGACCGCCGCGCAATCGCAAGACTCCATTTCGGGCAGCTCGGTGGATCCGCACCGGAAGCCGCCCTACAGTCTGCAGTATACGTTCGGCATTCAGCGGGAGATCAACAATGCGACCGTAGTTGAAATCGGCTATGTCGGTAACCACGGCGTTCGCACGATCTACAGTCCCGACTATAACCGGATCATCGTCAATACCGGGGGGCTTAAGCTGAGCGAGACGCTCGGGTTGGCGAACTTCTCGCAGAACTTCCGCCACTACATGAATGCGGATTCGACGGGATACCATAGCCTGCAGGCGTCGTTGAAGCGCCGCTTCGCCGACAGCTTCCAGTACAACTTGAACTACACCTATGCGTGGAACTGGGCGCACTTCCGCGGCGACATGACTTGCTGCGGCCGCAGCGAGAACCCGCAAGATCTCTTCAACATGGACGCCAACCGCGGACCGACGTCCTATCACCTGCGGCATCGCTTCACCGGCGATTTCTTCTGGGAACTTCCCGGCAAGAATATCGAAGGCGCGGCCAAGCACATTGTGGGTGGCTGGACGGTCGGCGGTATTATAGAGTTTCGCTCGGGATTCACTCTGCCGGTCAGCAGCAGCACGACCGCCAACCCCGGTGCGCGGCCGGACATTCTGGTGAACCACGCGGCGGCGATCAATGGCAACTGGGGAACGAACCAGTTGCAGTATCTGGATCCAACCGCCTTTGCTTTGCCGCCCACGGACGAGTTCGGCGTCAATCTGCGGCCGGGGACCTTGTCTCGCCGTGCCCTCTACGGGCCCGGATTCGGGAACCTGGACTTCGTGCTGCAGAAGAACATCTTCATGCAGGAACGGCACCGTTTGCAGTTCCGAATCGACTTCTACAATATGTTCAACACGGTGAATTTCACCGGCGTTAACACCAATGCTCGCTCCAGCGGCCTTGGTTTGCTCAACCGAGTGGCGCCTCCGCGTCGCGTGCAGTTGATGTTCCGGTACTCGTTCTAACGATGTTTTTGGGTGGGCGGCTTTCGAGTCGCCCGCCTGACAGGTTCAATCCTTTAACCAGAGAGCCGGCCCGAAAGGGTCGGCTCTTTCTGTATGGATCAGGCCCGTGACGGGGTGCCGAATTCTGACGCATTCTTGTCGGACAAGACCGCGAACCTCTTGAGCCGCGAAGCGGCGGCGGGAATATAGCCTAGGGTGGAGCCGAAGGCGGAACCCTGGGTAGAATTCCCCACCCGTGCGAGCCCTGAAGGGGCGGCCGGAACCCCGCGCGTTCATCAGTGCATGTGGGAGCGGTGAACGCTCGCCCTCAGGCTCCGTCGGGACCCCTGGAATTTGGCCCGGGGAAATGGACCCCCAACGGAAAGCCCCAGAGGGGCTCTGGAACAAGTTCCGCGATATTGGCTCACGGCTCGGTCCGGCGCATTGGTTCATGTCGTCTTCGAGACGAATCTCCAGCAGTGAAAAGAATCGGGCTTAGCCTCCGGCTTGGCTTTCGGGGAGAGCCCGGTTCACCGCGGTTCACCGGGCCTGGGTTGCACGAATAGCCCGGTCATTCAAACGTCGAAAAAACGGCCTTTTCCAAACAACGCCGGCCTAAACGACGGCATGATTTCAGCCCGCCGATTCTCTCTCGCACTCCGATTCGCGGCCTACCAATACACGCCCATGCTATTCTGAAAAAGCTACGTTTCAAGGGGCCTGTGGCGCAGTTGGGAGCGCGCTTCCATGGCATGGAAGAGGTCGAGGGTTCGACTCCCTCCAGGTCCACCAATCCCCTTCCCCGTCAGCCGTTTTGTGGCCGTCCGGTTTGCCCCAGGCGGGCATTCTCAACCCAGCAAAGGCTGCACTTAGCTCCTGAATTCCGAGTTGCTGAAAGCGATCGATCCGCCGTTGGCGAGCACGGTGTAGACAACGCTGTCGTCCGAGGCCCGGCGAACCTCGACGGAGGACCCCGGATCGGCGGAAAAAACCGCAACCTTGGCGTCACCGGGGCGGTAGCCGAAATTGTCGACCCCCTTGGCCTCGGTCGTGACCGGGGCGGCCACCAGACGGAGCGACACCGCCAGAAGACCCACCATGACAGGTACAAGCCGGCCCCCAAACAGCGCCTGTCGTGAACGCGGGTTAGCGTTGCTGCCGTCCATGGAGCAATTATCCCCTCTCAGCGTCTCTCAGAGGGCTCCAGCCTAGGCGTTCGAGCGGAAAGCGGTCAATGAGCCGAAGGTACCAAAGGTCCCGTGCTATTCCGGCCGATCGGGTTTCCCAACAAAATCAAACGGCGTGGAGAAAGAACGGCCCCGCGGTTTGCGCCGCGGGGCCGTTAGCGACAAGGCGCCGGCCAAGAGAGGAGCTTGACTTAGATGAACAGCACGAGGGCTTCAAACGTTCCCCCGTCGTCCCCGATTGTGAGGGTCACGTCCACCGGGTCCGTGCTGTCGAGGGTCACGCCGGCGAGCGAGGCTTTGAACGTGAAGCTGTCCCCTCCTCCTAAGATGTCGATTTTGAGCTCGACGGTGACGCCGTCGATCACACCGTCAAATTTGAAGAAGTCCTTTTTCTTCGTCGTCTTCCGCTCGAAGGAACCCGCGTCGATAGTCACCGAGACGCCCTCGACCTGAATCGTTAGCTCCTCCTCGTCGAGGTCGAATCCGTCGTTACCGACGCCAAGCGTCAAGGTGGTGTTCAGAAATACCGTGTCGTTGAGGTCGCCGTCGAGCAGCAGGATTTGGACGCTGCCGTCATAGGCGGCAAAGGCAAGAGGCCCGCCGACGTCCCCGATCGGGCCGAAGCAGATACCGGTCGGCGCCTTGATCGCCGTGCTGGGCGTCACCCCGTCCGCTATGTCGCTGAGAGGGCCCTCGAAAGAACCGTCGGTGTTATAGACATTAACGGCCGCCGGCGTGCCGGTCGGAGCGAAATCCGAATCGTACCCCGCGTGTTCGGAAACAAAAAGCTGGGTGCCGTCCGGATGCAAAGCGATGGAATCGATCCCGAAGCCTTGGGTTTCGATCCGGATCGGGCCAAACACCACGGGAAGAGGATCGTCGTCGGGGTCTGTCGTGTCGCCGAGTTGCCCGGTTGTTGCATCGTACTCATGCACTTCGATTAACCCGCAAAATTCGTCAGTTGGGACTCCACTGAGGGGGGAAGAGCACGATGATGGATCGACAAACGGGTTAAGCCTCGAGCGCACGTAGACACGGCTGCCCGCCGCGTTCATAGCCGACGCCAACCCTTCAAGCGCCGGCCCCGGCGGTACATCCGGCTCAGCGTCAATTCCCCTGTCCATCAATACTCTGCTGTCGCGGAGCGTTAGGGGACCGGTTGTGAACGAAAGCACCTCGGGCTCCAACAATATGAACGGGGCGGCGTAAAAATTTCTGAGCACGACGACCGCGGTTGTCCCGCCGGGCCCGCAGAGAACATCTTGCGGCACATCGCTTCCGAGGAGCCCTGTGTATCTATCCGGGCCGTATTCATGGAGCACCCCGAACTCATCGAGCCGCAAGCGCTGAACATCGGGGATCGCGCCCTTCGTGGTGATCAAAACGTCGTTGTTGTCGCAGACCGCCACGGCGGTGCAGCTGGTCTCGCCGGAAGCGTCGAACGGTTGGAACGTTGAGGCGATGGTCGGCACCGGGTTCGTCGTCGTATCCACCACGGTAATCGGTTGCGCTGTGCCCGCGCCGTCACAGATGACCAGAAAGCTCCCGTCATTGCTCAGCGCTGTGTCTTGCGCGGGATTGGTGGATAGTTCAATCGGGGACCCGAGTTGAAGGTTGATCAAGTCAACGGTCTGCAGCATGTTGTCGATGCGCGTGAAATACCCTGTCGACCCGTCGGCGGAAATGGAACAATCCCCCGCATCGGCGGTGGTCGGGAGAGAAGCAAGCACCTGCCGCGTGTCCGCGTTGAACACATGAACACCGGACGCCGTCGGAGTGCCGACCGCGTCGAACGCGCCGT
>CBDDCY010000011.1:0-1025839 GCA_965226435.1 Bryobacterales bacterium | reverse complement strand
GTTCCGCGACCGCGAGCAGGACTAAGGCCCCCCAAAGTCAACCACATAGCGCTCGTCCGCCGATAGCTGTTGATATATCCGGTTCCCACTCCGAATCCGACACTGCATCAACTCACGGCCTTCGACGGACCCGGAAACCGAGCTGACGCAGCACCCTTGACGAAAAAAGATCCGTCTGTTTGTGACATCGATTTTTCCCGCCACGTATTTAAATCGCGCTAGAATCGGACCGGCATGATCGGCCAAACCATCTCGCACTACCGGATCACCGAAAAACTCGGTGAAGGCGGCATGGGGGTGGTCTATAAGGCCGAGGACACAAAGCTCGACCGGGCTGTCGCGTTGAAATTCCTGGCGCCGCATCTTCTGCGTAACGACGAAGCTCGGCGGCGCTTCGAGCAGGAAGCCAAGACCGCCGCCTCCCTCAATCACACCAACATCTGCACCCTCTACGAAATCGACGAGGCCGACGGACATACCTTCCTCGCGCTCGAATATATCGACGGCGAAGGCCTCGACGAAATCGCCGCCCGCGGTCCCCTGCCCGCCGCCCAAGCCGCCGACTATGCCGCGCAGACTGCCCGCGGCCTCGCCGCCGCCCACGCCAAGGGCATCGTTCATCGCGACATCAAGGGCGGCAATATCATGGTCACCGCCGACGGCCTCGTCAAGGTGATGGATTTCGGACTGGCGCGGCTCACCAGCGATTCGCGGCTCACCCAAGACGGCACGGTTCTCGGCACGCCCGCCTACATGGCGCCCGAACAGCTGGAAGGCATCGATGTCGACGCCCGCGCCGACGTCTGGGCCCTCGGCGTCGTGTTTTATGAAATGCTCGCCGGCCGGCTGCCCTTCGAAGCCGAGTATCATCAGGCTTTGCTCTATGCCGTGATGCACGAGCAGCCCGAGCCCCTCGCCGACGCGCCCGAAGAGCTTGCCGCGGTCGTCGCCAAGGCCCTCGAAAAAGACCCGGCCCCGCGCTACGCCGACGCCGCTGAGATGGGAGCCGCCATCGAAGCCTTTGTCGAGGCCGACCGCGGCTCGGCGGCAACTTCCCCGCCCCCCAAGCAAGGCGGCGAATGGACTTCGAAACAGCGTTTGTTCGGCCTGCCGCTCGTCCACGTCGCCAGCGGATACGACCCGGCGACGGGGCGCATCCGCATTGCCAAGGGGATCATCGCCATCGGCAACGTTGCTGTCGGCGGTGTTGCCGTGGGCGGAGTTTCGCTCGGCGTGATTGCCATCGGTGGAGTCACCGCGGGTATTGTCTCGCTCGGCGGCGTCGCGCTCGCCTTGTGGATGGCCTTCGGCGCGGTGACGGTCGGGATGGACCCGCAAGGTGTTATCGCCATCGGCCCCGAAGGCACGCGCGTGATGGAGCAAACCATCGTCGAACAAGCGGCCTCGAGCGAAGAAGAGAGTGAGCCACCCTCGGTCGCCGTGATGCCCTTGGTTAACAGCAGCGGAGACCCCGACTTCGAGTACTTTTCCGACGGCATGACCGACGAGCTGATCAATGGCCTCTCAAAAATCAAGGGGCTTAAGGTCGTGGCGCGCAGCTCGGTGTTTCGGCTGAAGGGGCAGGGGCTGGACGTCAGTGAAATCGGAGAGCGACTCAACGTCGGCGCCGTCCTCGAAGGAACGGTCCGCAAGGCCGGCGACCGGTTGCGAATCACCACCCAACTCATCAACACCGCCGACGGCTTCGAAATCTGGTCTGAGCGGTACGACGCGGAGATGAAGGACGTGTTCGACGTCCAAGACGAGATCTGCCGCGCCATGGTCGGGGCGCTCGAGGCGGCACTGCTTGATGATCCCTCGCAGCCCGTTGTACGCGCGGCCACGCAAGACCCCAAGGCCTATGAGTTGTATCTGCGGGGGCAAAGCCATTTCCAACGACTTACCGAGGCGGAGGTTGAAAAGAGCCGGCCCTACTTTGAAGAAGCTCTGCGCGTTGATCCCAACTATGCGTTGGCTCGCGTCTGGCTGGCGAATTCTTACACGTTTCGCGTGGCCAGGGGCATCGCGCCGGCCGAGGATCTTGCCGCGGCGGAGGCTGAACTAAGCAAGGCTCTCCAGCTTGATGATTCCATCGCCCTGGCGCACGCCTCGATGGGAGCGGCCCAAATACGGCGATGGAACTGGGTGTCCGCGCAGCGGTCCTTAGACCGGGCTCTTGCCCTCGAACCGGGTCTCGCAATAGCTCATTTTTTCCACTCGATCTTCTTGAGAAGCGCCGGTCGTATCGACCAGGCCCTTGAGGCGGCAAGGCAGGCGGTTGCGCTAAGCCCCCTAAATTCCGAGTTCAGGGGAGCACTTGTCTCCAGCCTCGCGACAACTGGCCGGCACGAGGAAGCACGCCGCCAAGCGGAGGATCTGATCCGATTGAATAAGGGTTCCGGCTACCACCATTTAGGGGAGGTCTACGGTGCAACGGGACGCTTCGACGAGGCTGTTGAAGCGCTCGAACGAGGCCACGAGCTTTCCCGAAGCGAGATATCCATTGAAGCTACGCTCGCCGTCGCCTACGGTAAAGCCAATCGCCGATCCGACGCGCGGAAAATCTTGGATGCGCTGCTGAAGCGAAGGCGCGAATCTTACTACAGCCCGTTCACTATCGGTGTAGTCCATTTGGCTCTGAGCGAAGACGACCGGGCGTTCGAATGGTTCGAAACCGCCTTCGAGGAACGAACGGCATCGCTGCCGTTCCTCCGCTGGACACCCCGCCAGTGGGGCTTCGAGCGCCTGGCCGACGACCCCCGCTACCACGACCTGCTGCGCCGCATGAACGTTCCCCCACTGCGCTGAGGGGGCGGACCCGAAACCTTGTTTGCGAGCCATCCGCTGAGAAGGCGAACTTCCGCTAACTCAATCTAGCATAGTTAGCTGCCTGTCACCGATCTCCGCCGATCTCACCGATCTCTTCCGCCGATCTCTTCCGTGTTGAAGGGCGATGATAATGTCCCCTTGAGAGGGCGATAGAAATGTCCCCTAATCTAAGGCTCCGAAGGAGGAGCCTAGATTGGAGAGGACATGGATGAACGACAAGGAATTGAGACGGGGCGAGGTACTGGGCCGGGTGAAGCGAGGCGAGTTGAAGCTGAGCGAGGCGGCGCGGACACTCGATATCAGTTATCGCCAGACCAAGCGGATCTGGAGGCGCTACAGCGCGGGAGGGACAAAAGCATTGAAGCACGGCAACGTGGGCCGGGTATCGAACCGCGCCAAGCCGGCGGAAGTTCGCAAGCGAGTGCTGCAACTGGTGCGCGAACACTACTCCGGCGAGCCGCACGAGCGCTTCGGGCCGACGCTGGCGGCCGAGCATTTGTGGACAGACCACGATCTGAAACTATCGGTGCGAACACTGCGGCTCTGGATGCTCGCCGAGGGCCTGTGGAGCCGCCGCCGCAAGCGCCGGCCGCATCGCTCGCGGCGGCGGCGTAAAGCGCACTTGGGCGAGCTGATCCAGGTCGACGGTTCGCACCACGAGTGGCTCGAAGCGCGCGGGCGGAAAGGTTGCCTGATGAACTTCGTCGACGATGCGACCGGTCTGGCGCTGTGCCGTTTCTCGAGCGAGGAAACGACTTGGGCGGCGGCCGATCTGCTCGAAGCCTGGGTGCGTCAATACGGCGTTCCGAAGGCGTTGTATTGCGACTGGAAGAACGTCTACAAGCGCCGGCCAACGTCGCGTGAAGCGCTGGAAGGCATCGAGCCCGAGACGCAGTTCGGACGCATGTGCGCCAAGCTCGGCATTGGTATCATCGCCGCTTCGTCACCGCAAGCGAAGGGCCGCGTGGAGCGCCATCACGGCACCCATCAAGACCGCCTGATCAAGAAGATGCGGCTCAAAGGCATTGCCGATTACGAGGCGGCGAACCGCTATCTCGACGAGCAGTATCTGCCAGAGCACAACGCCAAGTTCGCCTCTGAGCCGTCAGCGGGAGCGGACTTTCATCGGCGCTTATCGAAGCGTTTGGACTTGAAGTGGGTGTTTTGCTTGGAGGGAGAGCGGGTGGTGTCCAACGACCTGGTGGTACGTTTCGAGAACCGTTTTCCGCAGTTGAAACCGCAGCGCAATCAGGCTCTGGGCGCAGGCGCGAGAGTAACCGTGCAGCAAGCGCGCGAGGGCGAGTTGCGGGTGGTGTTCGAGGGGAGAACGGTGGCGTTCGACGAGATCGCCAAGCCGCTCCCCAAGGTGCGGCCGGAGCCGAAACCGCGCCTGGCGCCGCAGCCGCGCACACCGCCGGCGAATCACCCTTGGCGCGCGCCGTTGAAGCCGAAAAAACGGGCGGCGACCGCGTGAAGAGGGCTGTGGAAATGACGGGGCCGTGGAAAACGAGGAAAACCCTCGGCAGCCGACGAGGAGCTTCGAACCTCATCGCTCGGGTTTCCCACGTTTCCCCCAGCCCCTTGGAAATCGCTGTGCGATTCCCACATTCCCACAAGCCCCTACGACTACTATCCTTTTACTTAAAAGGGGACATTTCTACCGGGCTAACCAAGGGGACATTTCTATCGCCTCTTGACATTGACATCCCCGCGGCGGCTGCCTACACTGGTCTTAGCACCACGCGGTGCCCGGGAGTTCGACCCATGAATAGAGCCTCGCAATGCCTCGGTTTGGGGTGGAGGGCTCGGTCCACTCGTTACGGCCTCACGATCGCCTTTCTCGCGTCGTGCTTCTTCGTCGCCGCGGCGCCGGCCGCGGACCTTTCCTTCTCTCAAGACGTCGCGCCGATTCTCCAGGGCAAGTGTCTTTCTTGCCACGGAGAAGGCGAGCTGATGTCGCAACTCGACTTGCGTACCCGCGAGGCCATGCTGCGGGGAGGAGTGCGGGGGCCGGCGCTGGTCCCCGGGCGTGCCGCGGAGAGCCGCATCTATCAGCAGATCTCGGGTAGCCAAGCCCCAGTGATGCCGCTGGGGGGCGCTCTGAGCGCCGACGAGATTTCGACGCTCGAGCGATGGATCAACGAAGGCGCTTCGTGGGACGTGGCGCGTCTTGACCCTCAGCCGAAGCCACCCGGGCACGAGCAAGCCCCCGCTGCGGCCGCAAAGCCCGAAAAGGTCGGGATCACCGAGGCCGACCGTCAATGGTGGGCGTTCCGAAAGCCGCTGCGCGAGCCCGGGCCGCAACACGACGCGGCGCGATGGAAAAGCAATCCGGTCGACGCCTTCCTCAAGAAGCGACTCGACGAAAAGGGCCTGGAACCCGCCCCGCGGGCCGACCGGCGAACGCTGATCCGGCGCGCCTATCTGGACGTAGTGGGCCTGTTGCCGGCACCCGAGGAAGTCGAGGCTTTTGTCAACGACTCGTCCAACGACGCTTTCGCGAAATTGGTGGACCGCCTGCTCGCATCACCCCATTACGGCGAACGTTGGGGACGCCATTGGCTCGACGTGGCGCGGTACGCCGACAGCGGCGGCTATGAGCATGATTACGACTATCCGCATGCCTGGCGCTATCGCGACTATGTCGTGCGGGCCCTCAATGAGGACAAGCCGTATGACCAGTTCATTCGAGAGCAATTGGCCGGCGATGAGTTGGACGAAGTTACCAATGATTCGTTGATTGCCACGGGATTCAACCGCGTCGGCCCGACGGTCGGGTTTCGCGAGAAAGACAACCCGCAATATCGCTACAACTACCTCGACGACATGATTGGAACCACCGGCCGCGCTTTCATGGGGATGACGGTGAATTGCGCCCGCTGCCACGATCACAAGTTCGATCCGATTCTCCAGCATGACTATTACAGTATGTTGGCGACGTTCTTTCCCTTCGTGAAGTATGAGTTCCCACTCGCGCCGCCGGAAGCGGTCGCGGAATTCGAGGCTCGCAAGGCCGAAATCGACGCCGAAATCAAACCGCTGACAGCGAAGATCAGCGACCTCGAAGCGCCCTACCGCAAGCTGGCGTTCGAGAAGAAGCTGGAGAGCTTCCCCGAGGAGATTCAGGCCGCTGTTCGCGCCCCCGAGGCCGAACGCAGCCCCGGCCAGAAACTGCTGGCCGATCAGGTGACTTCGATCCGTGCAAGCGTCGATACCGTCGCCGATCGCATTAAGCCCGAGGATCGCGCCGCAATGGATGCGCTGAAAGCACAAATCGAGGAACTCAAGAAGCGCATGCCCCCGGAATTGCCCCGAGCCATGGCCGTGCGCGACGGCGATTATCGCTTTGCTCCAGACGGGTTGGGAGACGAAAAACTGCCTGGCAAGGGCGAGCGGGAAGAGTACGGAGAGATTGCGGGGACCTTTCTTCCGCAAGCCGGCAAGCCGTTTGTTCCGCCCACGGCGTATTTGCTGCCGAGCGGGGATCATCGTGTGAAGGGCGATCCGGTCGAGCCGGGTTTCCTGAGCGTGCTGACGCGAGGGGATGAGCCCACCGCCGTCCCCCCGACCGGAAAGAACGTTAGCTCCGGCCGCCGTCGGGCGCTCGCCGAGTGGATCGCCTCGCCCGACCACCCCTTGACCGCTCGCGTGATGGTGAACCGGCTGTGGCATTTTCATTTCGGCCGAGGGATTGTCGCGACGACGAGCAATTTCGGCCGCACCGGCGAGCCTCCGCTTTATCCGGAATTGCTCGATTGGTTGGCGACTGAATTCGTTCGCCGCGGTTGGAGCATCAAGAGCATGCACCGGTTACTGATGACCAGCGAAGCGTATCAAATGGCTTCGGTCTTCGACCACCCGGGGAATCGCGAGAAAGATCCGTCAGGCCGACATCTGTGGCGCTTTCCCGAACGCCGGGTGGAAGCCGAAGTGATCCGCGATATAGTACTCGATGCTTCGGGGAAACTGAATCGCGAGGTGGGCGGCAAGCCCTTCTTTCCGCCCATCCCCGAGGCCGTTCGCCTGTCGTTCCCCAAGGGGAAATGGGAGATGAACGAGCAAGGTCCGGCGGTTTGGCGGCGCAGTATCTATTCCTATTGGAAGCGCGGACTGCGCTACCCGATGTTCGAGGTCTTCGATCAGCCCGACCCCAACGTCACCTGTGAACGCCGCAACAGCACCACCGTGCCGACGCAGGCGCTTACGCTGCTCAACAACGAGTTTGTCTTGCAGCAAGCGAAATACTTCGCCGAGCGCGTTGTGTCCGAGGCGGGCGGGGGCGGGGAAGCCCGTATCCGGCGGGCCTATCAGATCGCCTTGAGTCGGGGGCCGGATGGCGATGAACTCAATCGCAACCTCGGCTTTCTGGCCAAGCAAGCCCAGTATCATCGCGCGCAAGGCGACGACGATCCGGACGGAACCGCGCTGGTTGACCTCTGCGATGTGATCTTGAATTTGAGCGAATTTGTGTACGTGAATTAGTGCCCGCGGCGGAAGAAAACAATCATGGCCGAGCGTCCGACTATCCTTTGCTCATCAACGAAGAAGCCGTTTGTCTCGCGCCGGGACTTCCTATTCGAAGCCGGCGAGGGCATCAGCGGTTTGGCTCTCAGTTGGCTGTTGGCCCAAGACGGCCTACTTGCCGCCGACGCCGCCGGTCTCGATAAGTCCGCCCAAGCCTGTTTAACCTCCACGGGAATTGACTCGCCCCTGGTCCCCCGCGACGGCCACTTCAAGCCACGCGCCAAGGCCGTCATTTCGCTTTTCATGAGCGGCGGCGTCAGCCATGTCGACACCTTTGACCCGAAGCCGATGCTCGACAAGTATCACGGGCAGCCGCTGACGGGGAAGGGAAGAGTGCGCGTCCGGCAAGGCTATCCCGGACCGTTGATGCGCACGCCCTTCGGATTCAAGAAATACGGGCAATCGGGCATTGATGTCTCGGGCCTGTTTCCGCACGTCGGCGAGATGGTCGATGATTTGGCCTTCATTCGGTCCTGCACGGGCCGCTCGAACGACCACGTTTTGGCCCACTACGAGTGGAATACCGGATCGCGGTTGATGGGGTTCCCGAGCGTGGGCTCCTGGGTGACCTACGGATTGGGTTCGGAGAACCAGAACCTGCCGGGTTTCGTCGTCGTCTATGACAAACGCGGCGGGCCCTTCAGCGGACCGGCGAACTGGAATAGCGGTTTCCTGCCCGCCTCATATCAAGGAACGGTGTTTCGCGCCGCCGGCGACCCGATTCTCGACCTGCGTCCGCCGGCGGAGCACGTTGCTCCCGAGCAACAACGAGCGCGCCTTGATCACCTCGCCGAGCTCAACGAGCGCCATGCCGCGAAATATCCGGGCAGCTCGGAGTTGGCCGCGCGCATCTCGGCCTACGAGTTGGCCTACCGCATGCAGACCTGCGCCCCCGAAGCTGTCGACATTCGCCAAGAGAGCGAGGCGACCAAGCGGCTCTACGGCATGGACCACGCGACCACCGAGCCTTTTGGGAAGCAATGCCTGCTGGCGCGCCGGTTGGTCGAACGCGGCGTGCGCTTTGTTCAGCTCTATAACGGGGCTCTCGTCAACCAAAACCTCGACACCTGGGACGCCCACGCCAACCTAGTCGAAAACCACACCCAGCACGCCCAAGAGGTCGATAAGCCCATCGCCGGGCTGATTCGCGATCTCAAACAACGCGGCATGCTCGACGACACCTTGGTGATCTGGCACAGCGAGTTCGGACGCATGCCGATTTCGCAGCGTGGCGTGGGACGCGACCACAACCCCGGCGCGATGACCGTGTGGATGGCCGGTGCCGGCATCCAGGGCGGTCAAGTCATTGGCTCAACCGACGAGTTCGGGTATCGCGCCGAGGAACAGGTCGTGACCTACCACGACATTCACGCCAGCATCCTCCACCTGCTGGGGCTCGATCACAAACGCCTCACCTATTTCTTCAACGGCCGCCACATGCGCCTAACCGACGTGCACGGCGAGTTGATTCCTCAGATCACGGCTTGAGGCCCCGGACACCCATCTACGCCGCGGCGGGGAAGAACACATTGGCGAGACCGTCGGCGTGGCGGACGAGCACTTGGCCGACGACGAACGCCCCGCCCTCCTCGCGCATTCCGATGTAACCAGGCCGTGTTATCCTGAACCTTTGTTGCGCACGCTGGTTTGCGTTCGATGTCAGCCCAGGAGAGCGAAGCCTTCGTTCTGCGTACTTACCCTTACCGGGAAGCTGACTTGATTGTCAGTTTCGTTTCCAGGGACCAGGGGAAATTACGAGGCGTGGCTCGCCGCGCGCGACGGCCAAAGAATCCTTTCGGTTCGGGGCTCGAACGGCTCGCCCACGTTCGGTTGTTCTATTTCCAGCGACAAAATCGCGACCTAGTGCGCTTGGACCGTTCCGAGTTGCTTGAACCGCCGCTGTTTCTGCGGGCCGACTATGCTTCGGGAGTGGCGCTCGACTACATCGCCGAGGTCTGCGACCGTCTGCTGCCGGAACAGGAACCGAACGATGCGTTTTTCCGTTTGGTGGCGCTGGTCCTCGATCAGATTCGGTTGGGCTTGCCGGGGGCCGCTACGGGGCCGGAGAGTGCCGAGACGCCGACGATCCCGACGGAAAACGGTGCGGCTCCGCTGACGCCGGCCGGCGAGTCGCGGCTGTGGGCGGCGCTAACGTACTTTTCGCTGTGGTCGGTAAGGCTCGGAGGTTGGCTGCCGCCTCTTGATGTTTGCATCCGGAGTGGGGCCGCGTTCGATTCCTCCGAGACGGCCTATTTTGAACGGGCTCACCCGGGGTTGTTTTCGGCGGATTTTCGCGGACCCGACGCATGGGCGATTTCCGCGGCTTCACGAAATATCGCGCATCAAATGTTGACGACATCGTTGCGCGAAATCGAGACCGCCGGATGGAGCGCGGTGACCGCAGCCGACCTGAGACGTTTTCTCCGGCAGCGTCTCGAGGATCAGTTCGAGGCCAAGCTGAAGACGGCGGGAATATTGGAAGAGTTGGAGAAGGCTTGATCCGGCGGGCTTGACCGGCTGAGAGCCGGTCATACTGTTGGCTGGGACCGGCAAGAGTGCCGGTCGCTACCAAAGCGGGGACGGAGGGCAACCATGGAAAGAAAGTTCATCAGTTTTCGCAACTACTTCATCAACCTTGAAGCGATCACGTTTGCGGAAATGACCGAGGACGGCGGCATGGCAATCACCGTGATGAGCCGGTCCAGTCCGATCCGCCTAAGCGTCAACGAGGGCCAAGAATTCCGTCAGATTCTGAGTCGTTATTCCCTGCAGTTCCGCGACAAAGAGGCCACGCCGTAGCCTTTCCGAGCCGCCGACGATCCGACCAAACCATCCGGCGAAACGCCCCATGCATAACTACCAGGAGATGATCTTGCGGCTCAAGTCGTATTGGGCCGAGCGGGGCTGTATCCTCCAAGAGCCCTTCGACGTGGAGGTGGGCGCGGGGACGATGTGTCCCGAGACGTTCTTGCGCGTTCTGGGGCCCGATCCCTACCGCGTTGCCTACGTCCAGCCGAGTCGGCGGCCCGCCGACGGTCGTTATGGCGAGAATCCCAACCGCCTCTACAAGCACATGCAGTTGCAGGTGATTCTCAAGCCCGCGCCCGAGGACGTCATCGAGCTCTACTTGGGAAGCCTCGAAGCCATCGGCATCGACCTGCGCAAGCACGACCTGAAACTCGAGGAAGACAACTGGGAGTCTCCCACTTTGGGTGCTTGGGGCATCGGCTGGCAGGTGATGCTCGATGGACTCGAGATCACGCAGTTCACCTATTTCCAACAGTGCGGCGGCATCGACCTGGAGCTGGTCCCGGCCGAGCTGACCTATGGGCTCGAACGCCTGGCGGCCTTTCTCCAGAATGTCGACAGCGTCTACGACATTCAGTGGAACGAGTCCTGGAATTATCACGATGTTCGTTTCGCCGACGAGCAGCAATATTCGCTCTACAACTTCGAGAAGGCCGATATCGCTTTCGTTTGGAAGGAGTTCGACTTGCACGAGGGGGAATGCGCGCGATTGCTCGATGAGTACCGCGCGATCGAAGACCGGGACGAAAGAAAACGTTTTCCGCTGTTGGCCGCTTATGACCAAGTGTTGAAGTGTTCGCACCTGTTCAACACGCTCGACGCGCGGGGAGCAATCAGCGTGACCGAGAGGGTCGGCGTCATTGCCCGGGTCCGCACCCTGGCTGTTGGCGTGGCGCAAGCCTGGGTCGATCAACAGACCGAGACCGCGGAGGTTTCAGCCTGATGAAAACCGCGGAATTTCTACTCGAAGTCGGGACCGAAGAGATCCCGGACTGGATGATCGGCTCCGCCCTGAAAGACCTCGAAAGGCGCTTCCGCGAAGGTCTCGAAAAGCACAATCTCGACGCCGGCGTCGTCTGCTCCACCGAGGCAACGCCGCGGCGTTTGGTGCTGATCGCTGAAAACCTGGCCGAACGCCAAGCCGATCGCGAAGAGACCCTCACCGGGCCGCCGCGCAAAATTGCTTTCGACGACGCGGGCAAGGCCACGAAGGCCGGGGAAGGTTTCGCCCGCCGGGCCGGCGTCGGCGTTGACGAGCTGGGAACCGACGACAACGGCCGCCTCACCGTAACGCGAGCGATCGAAGGACGCCCGACGCCGGAGATTCTCGCCGAGATTCTGCCCGACATCATCGTCGCCGTCCACTTCCCGAAAACGATGTATTGGACCGGCAAGTCGGGTCCCCGTTTCATTCGTCCGATTCGCCGGCTCGTCGCGCTCTATGACGGAACCGTGGTGTCGTTTGAAATCGCGGGTGTTGCCGCCGGGAACACGACCTACGGACACCGCCGCTTGGCTTCGGGACCGATTGAGGTTTCCGGGGCGGCCGACCTGCGCGAAAAGCTCGCCGCGAGCCGCGTCATTCTCTCCGGCGCCGAGAGACAGCGCAAGATCGAGACGGAAATCGCCGCGCTCATGCCGGCCGGGTTGCGTGTGCGCGCCAATCCCCGGCTGCTGTCGATTCTGGTCAACATCACCGAGTACCCCACGCCTATACTCGGCGGCTTCGAGGAAAGCTATCTGACCCTGCCCGAAGAAGTGCTCGAAACCGTGATGGAGCATCACCAAAAGTATTTCGCCGTCGAGGATGAGGCCGGCCGCTTGCAGCCGAACTTCGTCGCCGTGGCGAATCTCGACGGCGACCCCGACGGCATCATTCGTCAAGGCAACGAGCGGGTCTTGCGGGCGCGTTTCAACGACGCGCGGTTTTTCTGGGACGCCGATCAAAAGCAATCGCTCGCCGACCGCGTCGAAGACCTCAAAGCCGTTACGTTTCAGGCCAAGCTGGGATCGTATTTCGAAAAGGCCGAACGCAATCAAGAAATCGCCGCCGGTCTGGCCGGGGCCCTGGCTCTCTCCGATGAGCGGACCACGCACGCGCGCCGCGCCGCCGAGCTGGCCAAGTGCGACCTCACGACCGAGTTGGTCGGGGAGTTCCCCGAGCTGCAAGGCGTCGTAGGCGGCTTGTACGCCAAGCACCAAGGCGAGCCCCAAGAGGTGGCCGATGCCGTTTACGACCATTACCGCCCGGCGGGCGCCGACGACACGATTCCGCGCGAAACCGTCGGGCGGCTTGTCGCGATCGCCGACAAGCTTGACACCTTGGGCGGGCTCTTTCGCCTCGGCATGATGCCGACCGGGTCAAAAGATCCCTTCGCGCTGCGGCGAGCAGCCTACGGCATTATTCGAATCTTGGTCGAGGGCGAATTGCCGCTCTCGCTGCGTGAGCTCTGCGCCATGGCGGGGGCGGGCGAAAACGCCCCGGCCCTCGAGGAATTCTTCGTTGAGCGTTTGCGCTACTACCTGCGCGAGGTGCGCGGCTACCGCCACGACGAAGTCCAAGCCGTGTTAAGCACCTCATCGGAGCAGCCGCTCGAAGCCGCCGCTCGCGCCGAGGCGATCGCGAAAGTGCGTCCCACGGAGAATTTCGAATTGTTGGCGGCCGGTTTCAAGCGCATCAGCAACATCTTGCGGCAGGCCGGCGGCGCCGATCAGTTCGCCGCTCGCAACGTCGACGAAGCGTTGCTCGACCAGGGCGCCGAGAAAGCGTTGTTCGATGAGTTCGAGAAACTGAGCCCAAGCGTGGCGGAGCTCAAGGACGAAGGACGCTACGAAGAAGCGCTCGCGAGGATCGCCTCGCTGCGGCCCGTCGTCGACAAGTTTTTCGATGACGTCATGGTCATGGCCGAGGACGAAGCGGTGCGCGACAACCGCCTGACATTCTTGGCGCGGTTACGCGCGGAGTTTTCGACCATCGCGGATTTCAATGAAATCGTGAGCGGCGACGGAGCCGGTTAGAGAGGCTCCACCCCGTCGCCTTTTCGCGATCCCCGTTTGATCTCAGCAGGTTTTGTTCGCATACTGAATTCTTACGCCTCGCATCAATTGGACATTCACAGGGAGAAGAATATGGATAAGTATGTCTACGGTTTTGGCGGCGGCGGAGCCGACGGTGACGGCACGATGAAGGACACGCTCGGAGGCAAAGGGGCCGGACTGGCCGAGATGAGCCTCGCCGGCGTCCCGGTGCCCCCCGGTTTCACCGTCACCACCCAGGTCTGCAATCTTTACTTCGACGCCGGCAACAAGACGCCCGCGAAAGTCGAGAAGCAGATGAAAGCGGCCCTTGCGGAACTCGAACGGAAGATGGGCCAAAAACTGGGCAACGCCGCGGACCCCCTGCTGGTGAGCGTGCGTTCCGGCGCGAAATTTTCGATGCCGGGGATGATGGATACCATTCTCAACCTCGGCCTCAACGACAAGACCGTCAAGGGTCTGGTCAAAAAATCCGGCAACGCGCGCTTCGCCTACGATTGCTACCGCCGTTTTATTCAGATGTTCGGCGCCGTCGTCCTTGACTTGGAGAAAGACGATTTCGAGGATATCCTCGAGTCGGTCAAAAAAAGGAAGAAGGCGAAACTCGACACCGATCTGACCGCGGAAGATCTGCAAGATGTTGTCGCCGAATACAAGAGGTTCGTCGAAAAGAAAACCGGCCAACCGTTTCCGCAAGATCCGCGCGAGCAGCTTCGCGGGTCTCGTGACGCCGTCTTCCGTTCCTGGCACAACCAGCGCGCGATCTTTTATCGCCGCATGAACGGTATCGCCGACGATTTGGGCACGGCCGTGAACGTGCAAGCGATGGTCTTCGGGAATCTCGGCGATACCTCGGCCACCGGCGTCGGCTTCACGCGCAACCCGGCCACGGGTACGAAAGAGTTTTACGGCGAGTTTCTCGTCAACGCGCAGGGAGAGGACGTCGTCGCGGGCATTCGCACGCCGCGGCCGATCAGCGAGCTCGAGGGCATTCTGCCCCAAGCCTACCGTCAGTTGCGCCGCATCACGAAAGACCTCGAGAAGCACTACCGCGACATACAGGATTTCGAGTTCACGATCCAAGACTCGAAGCTGTTCATGTTGCAGACGCGCAACGGCAAGCGCACCGGTCCGGCCGCCGTCAAGATCGCCGTGGACATGGTGAAAGAGCGGCTCATTTCGAAAGAAGAAGCCGTGATGCGCGTCGAGCCGCAACAGCTTGATCAATTGCTGCATCCGGTCATCGAACCGAGTTCAAGAGGATCGCTGAGAACCCTGGCGAAAGGCCTGCCTGCCTCGCCCGGAGCAGCCGTGGGCACGGTTGTATTCTCGGCCGACGACGCGGTCACCCACTCAGCGAACGGCCCGGTGGTTCTGGTCCGCGGCGAAACCACGCCGGACGACATTCACGGCATGGAAGTGGCGAAAGGCATTTTGACATCGCGCGGCGGCATGACCAGCCACGCCGCCGTTGTGGCGCGCGGCATGGGAACGCCCTGTGTCGCGGGCGCCGGCGACGTTCATGTGAACCCGGCCAAGAAGCAAATGAAAGTCGGCCGCGCGACGCTCAAGGAAGGCGATTGGATTTCGCTCGACGGATCGACCGGGGAAGTGTTCGCCGGCGAAGCGAACACGATCGCCCCCGACCCTTCGAGCGGGCACTTGGCGAAGTTCATGAAGTGGGTTGATGAGTTTCGCAACATCGGCGTGCGGACGAACGCCGAAGTGCCGCGCGACGCCAAGATGGCCCGCCGTTTTGGCGCCGAGGGCATCGGGCTGTGCCGCACCGAGCACATGTTCTTTGAAGGCGAACGCATCGATCACATGCGCGCGATGATTCTCGCCGACAACGAAAAGGACCGCCGCAAAGCGTTGCGCAAGCTGCTCCCGATGCAGCGTCGCGACTTCGCCGCGCTCTTCAAGGTGATGAGCGGCTACCCGGTCATCATTCGCACCCTCGACCCGCCGCTGCACGAGTTCCTGCCGAAACGCGAAGACCTGATGGTGGAAATCGCCGAACTCAAGGCCCTGAAAAAGAAGAAGAGCCGAGTGCGGGAACTCGAAAAGCTGCTGGCGCGCGTGGAGGAACTTCACGAGTTCAACCCCATGCTTGGGCATCGCGGCTGCAGATTGGGAATTACGTTCCCGGAAATTACCGAGATGCAGGCGCAGGCGATTTTCGAAGCCGCCGTGCAATGCGCCAAGAAAGGCATCAAAGTGATTCCCGAGGTGATGATCCCCCTCGTCGGCAATGTCAAGGAACTCCAGAATCAAAAGAAGATCGTCGTCGAGACGGCCGAAAAGGTTTTCGCGGCCAAGGGCAGGAAAGTCGACTATATGGTCGGCACCATGATCGAGGTGCCGCGCGGCGCACTCACCGCCGACCAAGTGGCCGAGGAAGCTGAGTTTTTCAGCTTCGGCACGAACGACCTGACGCAGACGACGTTCGGATTCTCGCGCGACGACGCCGGCGGGTTCATCGGAGAGTACAAAGAGCGGCGCATCTTAGACGACGACCCCTTCGCGGTTCTTGACGTGGGTGGTGTCGGGCAGCTCATCGAAATCGCCGTCGAGAAAGGCCGCAAGACGCGCAAGGGCCTCGAAATCGGCATTTGCGGCGAGCATGGCGGCGATCCCAAGTCGGTCGAGTTTTGCGTCCACGCCGGGCTTGACTATGTGAGCGCCTCGCCCTATCGCGTTCCGATCGCCAAGCTGGCCGCGGCGCAGGCGGCGTTGTCGAAGGGCCGAGAAGAAACCATGCGCACGGCGTAGCCGCCCGCCGCAAGAAAGTGTTCGGGTAAGAATGGGTTGGCTCTTCCGAAAATGGCCTTCGAGCGTACGGTGGGTTAGGATATAGCCCAATCAGGCCGCACCTGTCGTGCGGCCGCGGAGCGGCGACGGGAAAGTAGCCCCGGGCTTCAGCCCGGGGTTCACGCCAATAGACGGCAAGCCCCGGACGGGGCGTAGGAGCATTCGTCCGATGCGACTTGACCCAACCGAAACGTTCAGGTCGACGACTCGCCCCTATTTTCATGGCGATATCATGACTCCGCGGAATCATAGAAACGGACCGTCCCATGTTTTCGCCCGCCCCACGGGCCCTTGGTGTCCCCGGCCTAACGGCGTACCATAGAACGATGTCCGATCAGGTTGCACCCAGCGACGCAAGCGAACTCTCGCGGGTCCTGCGCGATTGCGGTTCGTCGCGGCGAACTCTCGAAATCGGGGGGGCTTTCTCCAAGCGAACCGCCGGGGGAGAAATCTGTCCCGCCGACGTCACACTCTCGACCCGCGAGCTCAATCAGGTCATTGCCTACGAACCCGCCGACTTGACCATCAGCGTCGAGGCAGGGCTCCGTTACAGCGACCTCAGCCGCACTCTGGCCGACAAGAATCAGTGCCTCCCGCTCGATCCCCCCTTTGCTGACGACGCCACAATCGGCGGCGTCATCGCCACCAACGGCTGCGGTCCGCGCCGCCGACGTTACGGGACGGCCCGCGACATGGTGATCGGCATGAAATTCGTGACGATCGAGGGCAAGACCGTGCAATCGGGCGGCATGGTCGTCAAGAACGTCACCGGCCTCGACATGGGGAAGCTCATGATCGGCTCTTACGGAACTCTGGCCGCGATTACCGTCGTGAACTTCAAAGTTTTCCCGATCCCCGGCGGCAGCTTGAGCGTCGTTTTCTCGTCCGCCGAAATCGCGCCGTTGGCGGCCTTGCGCGCCGAAATTTTGGGAGGAGTCATCCAACCCGCGGCGATCGATTTGTTCAATCCCGAAGCCGCCGAAGGATGGGGTTTAACGCAGGAAGCCGGCGCCTATGGCTTGGCTCTCGAAGTCGAGGGCAACCCGGCGACGATCGAGCGCTGCCGAGCGGAGTTCGCCGCGATGGCGCAGTGTCACGACGGAGTAGCCTGCCATGCACTTGCCGAAGACGAGGGCGAAGCGTTTTGGGGGAACATCCAAGAGACCACGGCGCGCACCGCGGCCGCCGACCCGGAGGTTCACGTGATTCGCATTTCGACGCTTCCCACTCGAACGGCCGAGATCTTCGATGTCGCCGAGGCGAGAGGACGGAATCGGCCTGCCCTGATTCGTGCCGGCAACGCGGTGGGGTATGTGTATGCTTCCGGTGTCGACGATGCGGCCCTCTGCCTGGCGGCGGCGCGGGAACAGGACCTGATTGCGGTTGTGGAATATGCACCGGTCGGTCGGAAGAGCGAACTCGAGCAATGGGCCGCCCCGGGCTCCGAACTCGCCATCATGAAGCGCATCAAGGACGATCTCGATCCCCAAAACCTACTCAACCGCGGCCGGTTGTTCAATCGTTTGTAAGACAACCCGCGATCACGATCGCTACCTGGCTGTTCACAGCAGCGATCACCCTGGTTTGCTAATTCCCCTCGCACCTATTGGAGCGTCGTGTCAGAGTCTCGACGCGACGGTCAGGCGGCCACGATCGTCGCCGCGAGCGCCATCCGATTGGTCCTTTGCCCAAGGCGGTACCAGCGTTGCCCGCGGGCCGTGGAGTACGTCGTCGGCCCGCTCACCGAGGATGGTCACCGCCTGGCTCTCTACGTTCTTGGCGTCGAAGAGATGGATGTCCCAGCCGCGTGCGCGGGCACACTCAGCCGGCACTTGGCGGTACATGACGGAGTCGGCACGGCTTTCATAGGGTGCGCGACGTTGGACGTTGATGTCGTCCGGGAAGTCAAGCGGCCACCCTCGCAGCGACATCGACACGATAGGTTCGGATACCGCTGTTGCCAGTTCGTCCAGCGAAGCTGTCGTCGCCCGGACGGCCGATGCTCGCACCTTCGCAACCAAGGCCGCCGCCTCGGCGTCGTCGAGAAGTCTGCCTTCGTGATGGATCGGTGCTGTCGGCATGCCGGGTTCGATCAGGTCGATCCTCCGGCGATCCACGACCTGGTGATTGGCCGCCGCGGTGACAGCCGCGGCCCAGCCGAAATGATGAGCGATACCCACGCGCATGAAGTCGAGTATGGCGCATCCCGCGGGGAACCTAGACACCAGTCGAGCGTAAGGAGTTCCGCGCTTCCGACAAGTCCGGTTATAGGAAGCGTGGACTGAAGTTCGCGCTCGGGAAGGTCTTGGGGCTGCCCTCACCACAGCACCACAAGATTCACAAACCCCACCACAACCCCGAAAACCACCGCCCACGTCGCGGGGCGGCGGTACCATCGCAATCCACCCGGCGGAACCGGGAAAGGATATTCCGGCACCGGCCGAACTTCCTCGCGGGTGCGTTCGAGCCAGGTCTTGGGCGTCGTCCGAGGTTCAGCCGGGGTCGGTTCCGCCGAGATGGTTTCCGCGTCAACCTCCCCGCAGCTCGAATATACCAAATTCCGCAAATCCTCTTTCTTCGCCCAACCCCAATACAATGTCGAGATCAGCATCGCCGACGATGTCAGCGCAATGCTCCACAGATAGGCCCACCAGGTGTTCGTCCACCATACCGGCAGGTCGAGGCCCAAGCGATCCCCCAAGAACGAGCTGATCCCGTAAGCGATCCCGACAAGCAAACCGACCGCCCCGGAGCGTCGATGGACTCGCGTCAACGTGCCCATCATGTAGACCGTGAACAGCGGTATGACAGCGACGCTCGTCAATCGCAAATAAAGTGCCACCATCCCGGAACCGAGAAACGGAATGTAGCCGAACGACAAGGCGATAACCCCGAAAGTCGCATAGCGAGAGACCGTCAGGTAATGGGCGTCCTCGCGAGTCTTGACGAAAAACCGCGCGTAGATATCGCGCGTGAAAACCGCCGCGATCGACGATCCGATCGAATCGTAAGTCGAGATGCCGCCCGCCAGCACGCCGGCAACAACAATCCCGATCAGCCCGGGGCTCAAGAAATCCTGAACCAGCTTGGGATAAACTTGGTCGACCATCGCCAGATCGGGAAACACCGCCCTCCCGAGAATGCCCAACGTGATGTTGAACCACATCACGGCGGCCAGCACGACGCTCGCTAGAAAGGCCGCCATTTTCATATCCCACTCCGAGCGCGCCGCCAGCAAACGCATCGCTTGGGAATGATTCACCACCGAATAGGCGGTATGCGCGACGATCCACCCGAAAATCACCAGGACGGCCGGCACCCCGGGCTCGGAACGCCCGCCAACGTGCATCATCGAACCGACCAGCCCCGGATCGATCGCCGCCAGCCGGTCTTCCAGCCCGCTCCAGCCACCGACGAAGTTCCACAAAACGACCCACAAGATCAATGCCGCGAGAAACATCCCCACCGATTGCAGAGCGTCAGTCACCGCGACCGATTTCAACCCGCCCGCCGCCGTGTAGGCTGCCGAGGCAAGGGCGATCCCGACAACGAACCACCATGTCGCGGCTCCCCAGCCCGTCAAGATCGAAAACGTCAAGTAAAGCGAAAAGGCGATATTGCCCAGCACGTTCGTGCGGTACTGCACTTGGATCAGCGCACTGAGCAAGCGCACCGCCGGCCCGAAGCGGTGTTCGAGGTACTCGGCGTTCGTGAACATCCCGCCGCGGTAGAGCGGCAGAAAGACGAAATAAGAGACAACGAACCACCCGATGGGAATTCCCATCCACCAGCTCGTCAGGTTCGACAGGCCAAAGGTGTAGGCGCCTCCCACCACGGCCACGTAATCGCCGCTATCGACGGCGGTGGCGAACATTGAAAGGCCGACGATCCACCACGGCAATCCCTTGGCGGCCAGAAACCACTCGTAGGAAGTGGTCGTGCCCCGCGCCAGGTAAAGCCCGTAGACCACGATCGCGCCGTTGGCCACGATGACGATAAGCCAGTCGAGGGGGGTCATTGTTCCGTGAACCGTGAACCGTCAGGCGTGAACCGATTTTGTCCCGGCGCTTCTATTTCTCGGTGGCGGCTTGTGTCGAGAGGATTTCTTTTGCGTGGACTTCGGCGGCCGCCAGGTGCTTGGCGAAGGCCTCGGCGGCGTCGGTTTCCGGCGGCGGCTCGCTCATGTGTTCGTAATGACGGTGGCGGTCTTCGCCTCGCGCCAGGATCACGGGATGATCCGGCGTCACCTGCTTCACTCGTGGATCGATGTAGCGGATGGCGAATCCGATGCGCGCCTTATCGGAGGCATTGCAGCCGGAACCGTGAATGATGTTGACGTGGTGCAGCGACATTTCGCCCGCTTGCAAAACCACGTTCGCGACATCTTCGTCGGCGACATCCACCTGAACTTCCTGGCCGCGCGAGAGCAGATTGTCATCCGCCCAGGTTTCCTTGTGTGAATGAATCGGATCTTTCTGCGTGCCCGGGGCGACCCGCATACAGCCGCTCTCGACCGTACTCGGGGAAAGCGCGATCCAAGCCGTGGTCACCAACGTGGAATCAAGCCCCCAGTAGGTCCCGTCTTGGTGAAAGGTGACGTAGCCGGGGTCGCGAGCCGGCTTGGCGAAAATCGACGACGCCCACACGAGCAAATCACCGCCGAGAACGTCTTCGACCGCATCGAGAACCTTCGGATGCGTGACGAGATCCCAAGCCCACCGGAAGTGAAGATGCGTCACCGCCAGCTCCGTCGATTTTGGCTTGCGGTCGAATGCGGCGAGGAGTTCTTCGTAGCCGCCGCGAAAACGGCGTACTTCGTCTTCAGACAGAACCGGAAGCGGAAAAACGACTCCGTCCCGTTCATAGTCCGCGAGTTGTTCCGACGTTAAACTCTTCAACACGGTCTGCTCCGGGCATGGGAAAATTCCCGTCTCCCCGGCCCGTTGATTTTATCAGTTTGGGGTGGAGGCCCGATTAGCTTGACCGTTCGTGATGGTGCCATCGCGCATTGTCAATTCGTTGGTTGCGTAAATGGGCCACGTGGATGACAGTTTCCTAGATCGGAGAGACCAGGCACGGTCTGGAGCCTCCACGAGAGCCGTTTGAAACTGCCGCTATGCTGAGTCCAGAGTCTTAAGCATGAGCGCAATAGACATCAATGCAGGAGAGGTGGAGAGAATAGCATCCTACGCCGCCGAAGTAGAGGAATTTTATAGGCGAGAATTCGACAGCCAACCCGCACGCTTCCTGAATGCAAAGAAACTGCTTCAGCGCTTCGACAGGGCTATCATGTCTATGCTTTCCGATGGGCGCAGTCTGATTGCAGCCGTGGACGAAGCTCACAACGAACTGTGCGTAGCCGGCCAGCTCCTCGCAAATACTGATCCACGGTTCACGTTGCTCGAATACGAGCCTCTTATCACAGACTGCGCGAAGTCCATTGACTTTCGCGCCGGCACGGATGGAGGCGTGACTCTGTACGTTGACGTCAAGACAATCAAGCCCGAACCAACGGATCGTTGGGACCAATTTCAGAAAGCGGTCACTGAAGGTTGGTTCCCCAAGAATGCCCGCGTCACACTTTCCGAAAACGGGCTCGGCGGGGAACTCTGGCACAACATGGTTGCAGCCGCGAGCCAGGATGCTTGAACATTCGCGTCAGCTTGAGGAGAAGATTCGAGATGGCGAACTTGTCGACGATAAGACTTTTTTCGTCCTCGTCCTTTGCGGCGAGGGGTTCCACTGGCGCCAGAGGAACCTGGAAGACTTCGTGTCCTTCTACCGCACTGGATCTCATCTAGCGGACGATCCGTTATCTAGGATGGAGGACAAATACATCGCCGAAAAAAGGATCACGCTGGACAGAACCATTTCCCGCTTTGCCTGTATGAATCGCGATCAATTTCAGAAGCTACCCGGACGGTTCAATTGGAACGTTCAGCCCCCTGTGTTTTGAGGCAAGTCGGGGCCGGGAATGCGGAAGAAGCCTTGAACTTTGCGGGGCGGGCTGGAGAGCCGGTCGCTACCAGCCCCCCGTCACCCCGCGAACCGATACCCCAACCCGTGAACCGTCACGATCCATTGCGGTTTCTTAGGGTCCGGTTCGATTTTCTGGCGCAGCCAGGCGACGTGGACATCCACGGTTCGCGTGGAAGGCGCGGACTGATAGCCCCAAACCTCTTCGAGTAATTTGTCGCGGGCCAGCGTCTCGCCGCGGTGCTCGATGAAATATTGCAGCAGTTGAAATTCCTTGGCGGAAAGGCTGAGCTCTTCCTCGCCGTGGAAGACGCGGGTCCCCCGAAGGTCCACGCGAACAGCCCCGAATTCGTATTTCTCCGGCTGCGCTTGGGGCGAGCCTTGCGAACGCCGCAACAAAGCCTCGATCCGCGCCAGCAGCTCGAGCATCTCGAAAGGTTTCGTGAGATAGTCGTCAGCGCCGATCTTCAGCCCCAGGATCTTGTCGATCGTTTGGCTCTTCGCGGTGAGCATCAGGATAGGGGTCTGGCTGCCCTGTCGGCGAAGATCGCGGCAGACGTCAATACCGCTCTTCGCCGGCAGCATCACATCGAGCAGGATCAAATCGAAGCCCCCGCTCACTGCTCGTTCGAAACCAAGCGAGCCGTCGGCGGCCGTCTCCACTTCATAACCTTCGCCCGTAAGCCGGTCGCGCAAGGTGATGCGAAGGCCTTCCTCGTCCTCGACCAGCAGAATGCGTTGGCTCATGGGCGGTGTTCCGATTGTCGGACCCTGCGCGGGCCGCCGTTAAACATCCGGGTACTTCCAAGGAGCCCGGTAATCCCGGCGCAGCAGCTTGTTTGCTTCCGGGTCCCCCGGGAGCGCCTGTTTCTTGGGGTCCCACTCGACTGAACGGCCGAGCTTTTGCGACACCACGCCGAGCAAGCTCATGACGGTGGCCTGATGCCCGACTTCGATATCGCAAACCGGACGCCGGCCGCTTTCGATGCTCTCCAACAAATCGGCCCAGAGCCCCTCGATGTTTTGGCTGTCGGGATCGTTTAGTCGCGGATCTTCGTGCAGCATTTCTTTCTTCTTGCTGCTCGGGTAGAACGTCCATCCATCGAGCCAGCCCATATGAAAGGTTCCTTCGGTGCCGTAGAAGTTCACGCCGATGTTCGACTTCTCGGCATAGTTGTGGGCATACCAACGGTGTTCCCAGCTACAGGTGAATGACTCGAACTCGAACGTCACAATCTGCGTGTCGGGAGCGTCCGTCGTGTCCCGAACAATATGTCTCCCCCCGGTTGACGAGACGCGTTTGGGGTGTTTCTCCTCGCTCCACCAAAGCACTTGGTCGAACCAATGAATCGCCCAATCGCCGATCGTGCCGTTGGCGTAATCAAGGAAGTTCCGGAAGCCCTTCGGATGAATGGCCGGGTTGAAGGCCCGCAGCGGCGCCGGCCCGCACCACATGTCCCAATCGAGCCCGGCCGGCGGCTCGGCGTCGGGCGTCGGTTTGCCCGGCCCGCCCGCGCGGTGGACGAAGCAGCGAGCCATGCCGATCTTGCCCGCCTTGCCCTCCTGGAGAAACTTCATGCCCGACATATTGTGCGGCGAGACGCGTCGATGCGTGCCGACCTGCACCGAGCGGCCGTGTTTGCGCGCGGCTTGGACCATCGCCCAGCCTTCGTGAACGGTGTGGCTGATCGGTTTCTCGACGTAGATGTGGGCTCCGATCTCCATGGCGGCGATCGCGATCAGCGGATGCCAGTGGTCGGGTGTGCCGACGATCACGATCTCGGGTTTTTCGGCGGCAAGCAGTTCGCGATAGTCCTTGTATGTCTTCGGCTGATCGCCGGAGAGCTTGTTGACCTCGGCGACGGCCGGGTCGAGTTGATTGCTGTCGACGTCGCACATGGCGACCGCCTCGGCGCGGCCCGAGGCCAGAGCGGTGCGAAGAATGTTCATCCCCCACCAGCCCGTTCCGATCAGCGCGACGCGGTATTTCTTGGTCTTCGAAGCCCCGAACAGCGGCGCGGCGTAGGCCGGGCCGGCGGCGGCGGATTGCAGGAACCGTCTGCGCGGCATTGGTTTCGACACGAGATTCACCTCCGTGATACGGCCGGTGGCGTAAGAGAATCAAGGGAAGCGACGAACCGCCGGACCGGATTGAATTTTACTGTTGATGTCCGCTCCCGCGCAACCGCGAAGGGGACTGTCCCCCATTTTTTCTCGCCTAGACCAGCCTCGCCTAACCCGGTTCACCGGGAAAGTGCTCGTCAGGAGGTAGTTTTGACGAAAATCCTTCTTCGGGTCACTGTTTTGGGGTTTTCTCTACGGGTCGGGGTTGCGTAGGCCTGCAACATCTCGACGGACTTGACCACCACGCAGCGGCGTCGAATATCGACGCATCCTTTTCGGCGAAGCCGATTCAGCGCCGCCGAGGTTGTTTCGCGGGTTGCTCCGATGAGTCCCGCCACGTCCCGTTGAGATAGGTGTATCTCGAAGTTCGCCGCATCAAGTTTGTGAGTTTTCCCCCATTGGAGCAAAAGACCGGCGATTCTTTGCTCCACTTCGAGCAGCGTTAACCATTGCACCTGTTGCTCGAGCTCGCGAATTCGGCGACCCAAATCCTGGGAAAACGAAGCCCAGAATTCGGGGTGCTTTTGGGCATGAGCCATCGCCGTTTCTCGCGAAATCACGCTGATCGCGGCTTTCTCGATCACTTCGGCCTCGGCTTTGCGAACCGGCTCGTCAAACAGCGCGCATTCGCCGAAGACCTGCCCCGGTTCGACGATCCGAAAGACGCACTGCTTGCCGCCGACGGCGGAAACCGATATCTTGACTCGTCCCGAATGAAGGAAGAAGAGTCGATCGGCGATTTCTCCAGGCGAAAAAACGCGGGTGCCGCGTTTGATCCGCAAAGGCTTGGGGGAGTCTCTCAGCGTCGCCAGTTGGGCCGGAAACTCGCCGGCCGGCCACCCTTCAACTTCAGGGGAAAACACAATTACATCTCCGTAGCTGGCAATAAAGTACTACGAAGAATAGCAAAGTAATACCGGCAATACCAGGTACCTTTGGCCAAAAATGTAAAAACATTTATCTCCGGGGAAAAATCTCACGGAGCTCGTTGCCCTGACGGAACTCCTCGGCGAGCTCCGGCGAGGCGAGATTGTCGCGCAAGTTCTCCAAACGACGGATGTAGGCCGCCAGGACGTGGTGGAGATTTTCGCGATTGGTCTCGAGGATGTCGTTCCAAATCTCGAAGGGGCTCTCGGCGAGACGGGTCATGTCGCGCAGCCCCCTGCCGGCGAGCTGAAGCCCCTTCTCATCGCGAAGAGCGTCGAAGACGGAAGCCGCCAATACCGTCGACGCGAGCTGCGGAAGGTGAGACGTCCAACTCACAATTCGGTCGTGCTCAGGAGCCGATAGGACCCGGACTTTCGCGCCCACGCGGTCAAGATAGTCCACGAAAGAATTGACTATTTCGTTTCTGGGAAGAGTATCTTGCAGCGGGGTCAGAGCGTAAGCCGCCCCGCGGAATAACTCGGAGTCGGCGATTTCAACTCCGCGACCCTCTTTTCCCGCCATGGGGTGTCCGCCGATGAAAAACGGCCCGGAGTCGAACAACTCCGCCGCCCGCCCGACGATCGCTTCCTTCGTGCTGCCCGCATCGGTCACCAGCGCGTGCTTGGCGGCGTATTGCCGAACTTCGGGCAACAGCGCGATGATGCGCGAAATCGGCTGCGCCAGGTAGATTAGATCGGCTTCGGAAACGGCGACTTCCAGAGACGCTCCGGCATCGATGGCTCCGCGTTCGAGGGCGGCCCGGATGGTCCGCTCCGAGCTGACGCCGAGCAGACGGCCGCCGAACCCGGCTCGGCGCAAGGCCAGCCCGAAAGAGCCGCCGATCAGGCCGACTCCGAGGATAGCGACAGTCTCAATCGGCATGGGGCGGTCGAGCGGGAAAAGCTTTCTCAAATACCAACGGGATCCTGCGTCTCGCGGCGCGTTTCAAGGGATGCGTCATCTTGGGGCTTGGCGGCCTCTTGCTCGGCCTGCACGGCCCGCATTTCGCGAATCACCGCTTCGAAAATGCGGCAAATCGCATCGTCGCCGAGAGGTCCCCCGTTCTGCTTCCTCAGGTTTTCGAAGACTTGGGTTTCGCGGCCGGGTTCGTGCACCGGGATGCCCTGTCGGCGTTTGAGCGGCGCCAAGTTCAACACATACCCGACCCGCTCGTTGAGCAACGCCAGAATCCGGCGATCCACATCGTTGATTCGCTCTCGCCAATCGGCAAGGTCCATAAGAGCTTCCTTGCGGCCTATGCGGCCGACGTTTTCAACGCGAGTCCGGCTTTCAGCTCGGCGCAAAACGCGGTCAGCCGAGCCGGCAGGTCCTCGTCCTCTCCGTGTTCGGCGATCAACCGCACGACCGCGCTGCCCACCACGGCGGCATCCACGTGAGGAGCCACTGCTTCCATGTGTTCGCGCTTCGATAAACCGAAGCCCAGGGCTAGGGGCAATTCACTCACCGAGCGAGCCTTTTCGATCAACGGCAGCGCGCGCCCGGAAATCGACTGCTGCTCGCCGGTGACTCCGGCCCTCGAAACAAGATAGACGAAACCGCGACTCGATTGCGACAACCTTCTCAGCCGTTCACGCGGGGTTGTCGGCGCGACCAAGAAGATTGGGTCGAGGCCGCGGCGCTCCATCTGCTCCAGATAAGGATCAGCTTCATCAATGCTCAGGTCGGTCAGCAGCGCTCCGTCGGCTCCGGCCGCGGCGGCGTCTTCGGTGAATTTTTCAAACCCGTATCGCAAGACCGGATTCAGGTAGCTAAACACCACCACCGGTATCTCGGACTTCTCCCGCACCCGCCGTAGAATGTCGAGGACGCTCCGCACCGTCGTGCCCGCCCGCAGCGACCGCTCGCTCGCGCGTTGAATCACCGGCCCATCCGCCACCGGGTCCGAGAAGGGAACTCCCAGCTCGATGATGTCGGCCCCGCCATGTTCCAACGCAAGGATGAAATCCACCGTGCGGTCGGCATTCGGGTCCCCGGCGGTCAGATAGACGATCAATCCCCGCGTCTGCTCGGCTCGAAGGCGTTCAAAGGTCTTGCTGATACGGCTCATCGCGAAATTTTCGCTGTCGACCGATTGTCGGCGGATTCCGGCCGGCCTAACCGCGAGCTATCCCAAATCGGGCATCTCTTCGCGGTAAATGCCGATGTCCTTATCTCCCCGCCCCGACAAGCAGACGACAAAGGTTTCGCCCGCCGCCGCCGGAGCGCGCTTGATCACTTCCGCCACCGCATGGGCCGCCTCCAGGGCCGGAATAATCCCTTCCAGCCTTGAGAGAAGCCGCACCGCTTCGAGCGCGTCCTCATCGGAACAAGAGACGTATTCCACGCGTCCGTTATCGCGCAGCCAGGCATGCTCGGGCCCCACCGTAGCGTAGTCGAGGCCCGCGGAAACCGAATGCGTCAACGCGATCTGCCCGTCGTCGTCTTGCAGAACATAACTATAAGTTCCATGTAAAACGCCCGGTTCGCCGCCCTCGAATCTCGCCGCGTGGTCGCCCAAGGCCGGGCTGCGTCCCCCGGCTTCGACCCCGACCATGCGGACGCTTTCATCCGCGATGAAAGGATGGAACATGCCGATCGAATTGCTCCCGCCGCCCACGCAGGCGATCAACACATCAGGAAGAGCGCCGTCATGCGCCTTTTGAAACTGTTCCCGGGTCTCCAGGCCGATCACGGACTGAAAATCTCTGACGATCATGGGATAGGGATGCGGACCCAGCGCCGAGCCAAGCATGTAATAGCTGTGCTCGAAGTTCGTCACCCAGTCGCGCATTGCTTCGCTGATTGCGTCTTTCAACGTGCGACTACCGCTATCGACGCTGACCACTTCCGCCCCAAGCAAGCGCATCCGGAAGACGTTCAAGGCCTGACGCCGCATGTCTTCTTCGCCCATGTAGACACGGCACTCCAACCCGAAAAGCGCCGCGACCGTCGCGCTCGCCACCCCGTGTTGGCCGGCTCCGGTTTCAGCGATGATGCGATTTTTGCCCATGCGGCGGGCCAACAGCGCTTGCCCCAGGCAATTGTTGATCTTATGGGCTCCGGTGTGGAGCAGGTCTTCGCGCTTGATATAGATTCGCGCGCCACCCAGATGCTCGGTCAACCGCGGCGCATAGTAGAGCGACGTGGGCCGGCCGGCGTATTCCCGCAATAGCTCGTCCAGCTCCGCGGCAAAGCTCTCTTCCTCCACCGCGCGGGCATAGGTTTCCTCGAGCTCCACCAGAGGAGCCACCAGGCTTTCCGGGACGTAGCGGCCTCCGAACCGACCGAAACGGCCCCGGTCATCGGGTAATAGGGAAGGTGCGGCCATGCTTTCTTTAGCCTACTGAATTTCCGCCGCCGCCTTGGCGGCTTCCAGATAACGCAGAACCTTGTCGGGGTCCTTGACGCCGGGCGTGCGTTCGAGTTTCGAGGCGGAATCGACGCCCCACGGCCGCACTTCGCGAATCGCCGTCGCGACGTTGTCTCCGTCCAGCCCGCCGGCGACGATAATGCGTCCCCGCCGTTTGGCGTCGCGAGCAACCGGCCACGGGAACGTGCGGCCGCTTCCGCCAAAGCTGCCGTCGGCTGCCGCGGCGTCCAGTAAATACGCCTCGCAATCGTAGGGCTCGATCATCGCGGGCTTGAAGAACTCCCGCACCTGGAGCGCTTTCCAGACGCGCGCGTCTCCGAGCCCGGCGCAGTATTCCGGCGTTTCATCGCCGTGGAGTTGGACGACGTTCAAATGCGCCGCCTTGGCCGTGTTGCGCACTTGGTCGGCGGACTCATTGACGAAAACCCCGACGCGCAAAATCTCCTTCGGGAGCACCGCCGAAATCATCGCCGCCATGTCGACACGAACACACCGCGGACTGCCCCCGAAAAAAACGAAACCAATCGCGGTTGCCCCGTGTTGCGCCGCGAAAAGCGCGTCGGCGATGGCCGTGACGCCGCAGACCTTGATGACCTCAACTCCCACCGTTCTTCGCTCCCTCGATCAACTCGGCCAGCGCTTCGCCGGGGTCGGCCCGCTTCATTAGGCTTTCTCCGATCAGGAAGCCGCCGCAACCGGCCTTGCTAAGCTGTCGCACCTGCTCGGACGTTCGTATGCCGCTTTCGCTGATCCAAAACACATCGGACGGCATGTGCTCGGCGAGTCGCAGCGACGTTTCGAGCGAGACTTCGAGGGTTTTCAGGTTGCGGTTGTTGACGCCGATCCAATCGGCTTCCGCGCGCAGGGCCCGCTCCAGCTCCCGCTCGTCATGCACTTCAACGAGTGCTTCCAGATTGAGTTCTTCCGCCTGCCCGAGCAGGTCGCGTAATTTCGCGTCACTCAAGGCGGCCACGATCAACAAAACGGCGTCGGCGCCCCATGCGGCGGCTTCGAGCAGATGATAGCGGTCGAGCGTGAAATCCTTGCGTAAGACCGGCAGGTTGGTGGCGCCTCGGGCCGCGCCTAAGTCCTCCAAACTGCCCTGAAAGAATTGCCGATCGGTCAGAACCGAAAGCGCCGCCGCCCCGGCGGCCTCATAGCGCGTCGCGATGGCGGCCGGCTCGAATGTTTCCGCGATCAACCCAGCTGACGGCGAGGCCTTCTTGATCTCCGAAATAACGGCGGGCCGCTTGGCTTCCAGCGAAGATCGAAACGGTCGCCGCGTCGGCTGTTCCCGGGCCGCCAGAACTTCCGCTTTGACGAGCGTTTGTCGCGCCGCCAACTCGGCCCGCTTGCGGACGATAATCTGCTCAAGGACGGTAAGCTCGCTCGTACGCACCGCAGGACCCACAACAGAAAAACAAGGACAAGTAAGGCACTCAGTATCTCACGGTTGCCGGCTGCTTTGGAGCATGCCGAGCCGCGTGCTCACACCCCTCGCCGCGCCCGTTCCAGAGACATGTCCAGGCGGCCTGACATGAGACAAGACTGCCGGTGTTGAAGGGCGATGATAATGTCCCCTTGAGAGGGCGATAGAAATGTCCCCTAATCTAAGGCTCCGAAGGAGGAGCCTAGATTGGAGAGGACATGGATGAACGACAAGGAATTGAGACGGGGCGAGGTACTGGGCCGGGTGAAGCGAGGCGAGTTGAAGCTGAGCGAGGCGGCGCGGATACTCGATATCAGTTATCGCCAGACCAAGCGGATCTGGAGGCGCTACAGCGCGGGAGGGACAAAAGCATTGAAGCACGGCAACGTGGGCCGGGTATCGAACCGCGCCAAGCCGGCGGAAGTTCGCAAGCGAGTGCTGCAACTGGTGCGCGAACACTACTCCGGCGAGCCGCACGAGCGCTTCGGGCCGACGCTGGCGGCCGAGCATTTGTGGACAGACCACGATCTGAAACTATCGGTGCGAACACTGCGGCTCTGGATGCTCGCCGAGGGCCTGTGGAGCCGCCGCCGCAAGCGCCGGCCGCATCGCTCGCGGCGGCGGCGTAAAGCGCACTTGGGCGAGCTGATCCAGGTCGACGGTTCGCACCACGAGTGGCTCGAAGCGCGCGGGCGGAAAGGTTGCCTGATGAACTTCGTCGACGATGCGACCGGTCTGGCGCTGTGCCGTTTCTCGAGCGAGGAAACGACTTGGGCGGCGGCCGATCTGCTCGAAGCCTGGGTGCGTCAATACGGCGTTCCGAAGGCGTTGTATTGCGACTGGAAGAACGTCTACAAGCGCCGGCCAACGTCGCGTGAAGCGCTGGAAGGCATCGAGCCCGAGACGCAGTTCGGACGCATGTGCGCCAAGCTCGGCATTGGTATCATCGCCGCTTCGTCACCGCAAGCGAAGGGCCGCGTGGAGCGCCATCACGGCACCCATCAAGACCGCCTGATCAAGAAGATGCGGCTCAAAGGCATTGCCGATTACGAGGCGGCGAACCGCTATCTCGACGAGCAGTATCTGCCAGAGCACAACGCCAAGTTCGCCTCTGAGCCGTCAGCGGGAGCGGACTTTCATCGGCGCTTATCGAAGCGTTTGGACTTGAAGTGGGTGTTTTGCTTGGAGGGAGAGCGGGTGGTGTCCAACGACCTGGTGGTACGTTTCGAGAACCGTTTTCCGCAGTTGAAACCGCAGCGCAATCAGGCTCTGGGCGCAGGCGCGAGAGTAACCGTGCAGCAAGCGCGCGAGGGCGAGTTGCGGGTGGTGTTCGAGGGGAAAACGGTGGCGTTCGACGAGATCGCCAAGCCGCTCCCCAAGGTGCGGCCGGAGCCGAAACCGCGCCTGGCGCCGCAGCCGCGCACACCGCCGGCGAATCACCCTTGGCGCGCGCCGTTGAAGCCGAAAAAACGGGCGGCGACCGCGTGAAGAGGGCTGTGGAAATGACGGGGCCGTGGAAAACGAGGAAAACCCTCGGCAGCCGACGAGGAGCTTCGAACCTCATCGCTCGGGTTTCCCACGTTTCCCCCAGCCCCTTGGAAATCGCTGTGCGATTCCCACATTCCCACAAGCCCCTACGACTACTATCCTTTTACTTAAAAGGGGACATTTCTACCGGGCTAACCAAGGGGACATTTCTATCGCCCTACCGAGGGGGACATTTCTATCGCCTCTTGACATGAGACAAGACTGCCGGTGTTGAAGGGCGATGATAATGTCCTCTTGAGAGGGCGATAGAAATGTCCCCTAATCTAAGGCTCCGAAGGAGGAGCCTAGATTGGAGAGGACATGGATGAACGACAAGGAATTGAGACGGGGCGAGGTACTGGGCCGGGTGAAGCGAGGCGAGTTGAAGCTGAGCGAGGCGGCGCGGATACTCGATATCAGTTATCGCCAGACCAAGCGGATCTGGAGGCGCTACAGCGCGGGAGGGACAAAAGCATTGAAGCACGGCAACGTGGGCCGGGTATCGAACCGCGCCAAGCCGGCGGAAGTTCGCAAGCGAGTGCTGCAACTGGTGCGCGAACACTACTCCGGCGAGCCGCACGAGCGCTTCGGGCCGACGCTGGCGGCCGAGCATTTGTGGACAGACCACGATCTGAAACTATCGGTGCGAACACTGCGGCTCTGGATGCTCGCCGAGGGCCTGTGGAGCCGCCGCCGCAAGCGCCGGCCGCATCGCTCGCGGCGGCGGCGTAAAGCGCACTTGGGCGAGCTGATCCAGGTCGACGGTTCGCACCACGAGTGGCTCGAAGCGCGCGGGCGGAAAGGTTGCCTGATGAACTTCGTCGACGATGCGACCGGTCTGGCGCTGTGCCGTTTCTCGAGCGAGGAAACGACTTGGGCGGCGGCCGATCTGCTCGAAGCCTGGGTGCGTCAATACGGCGTTCCGAAGGCGTTGTATTGCGACTGGAAGAACGTCTACAAGCGCCGGCCAACGTCGCGTGAAGCGCTGGAAGGCATCGAGCCCGAGACGCAGTTCGGACGCATGTGCGCCAAGCTCGGCATTGGTATCATCGCCGCTTCGTCACCGCAAGCGAAGGGCCGCGTGGAGCGCCATCACGGCACCCATCAAGACCGCCTGATCAAGAAGATGCGGCTCAAAGGCATTGCCGATTACGAGGCGGCGAACCGCTATCTCGACGAGCAGTATCTGCCAGAGCACAACGCCAAGTTCGCCTCTGAGCCGTCAGCGGGAGCGGACTTTCATCGGCGCTTATCGAAGCGTTTGGACTTGAAGTGGGTGTTTTGCTTGGAGGGAGAGCGGGTGGTGTCCAACGACCTGGTGGTACGTTTCGAGAACCGTTTTCCGCAGTTGAAACCGCAGCGCAATCAGGCTCTGGGCGCAGGCGCGAGAGTAACCGTGCAGCAAGCGCGCGAGGGCGAGTTGCGGGTGGTGTTCGAGGGGAAAACGGTGGCGTTCGACGAGATCGCCAAGCCGCTCCCCAAGGTGCGGCCGGAGCCGAAACCGCGCCTGGCGCCGCAGCCGCGCACACCGCCGGCGAATCACCCTTGGCGCGCGCCGTTGAAGCCGAAAAAACGGGCGGCGACCGCGTGAAGAGGGCTGTGGAAATGACGGGGCCGTGGAAAACGAGGAAAACCCTCGGCAGCCGACGAGGAGCTTCGAACCTCATCGCTCGGGTTTCCCACGTTTCCCCCAGCCCCTTGGAAATCGCTGTGCGATTCCCACATTCCCACAAGCCCCTACGACTACTATCCTTTTACTTAAAAGGGGACATTTCTACCGGGCTAACCAAGGGGACATTTCTATCGCCCTACCGAGGGGGACATTTCTATCGCCTCTTGACATGAGACAAGACTGCCGGTTGACTTTATTCGCGCGCCCGGTTACTCTCTCGGAGCGGCGAGACTCGCGGTGTGTGTCCGCGAGAGGCCGCTCGGTTTCCCGCGCGGGAGGTAGTTGTGGAGACAGTTTCGGGCTTGTATGCGCTGATCGCCATTCTTCCCATCCTGGCGGTGATGTTCTTTTTGGTCGTTTTGCGCTGGCCGGCGACCCGCGCCATGCCGGTCGCCTACGTCATGACGCTGGCGTTCGCGCTCTGGTTCTGGAAGGTCCCCTTCATCCACACCATGGCCGCCACCCTGCGCGGCTGGATCATCGCCGGGACGCTGTTATGGATCATTTTCGGCGCAATCGTATTGCTGTTCACGCTGAAGGAGAGCGGCGCGGTGGCGACCATCCGTCGCGGCTTCATGGATATCTCACGCGACCGCCGCGTGCAGGTCATCATCGTCGCTTGGCTCTTCGGCTCGTTTATCGAAGGTGCGGCCGGGTTCGGCACGCCCGCCGCGGTCGCCGGCCCGTTGTTGCTGGCCCTGGGCTTCCCCGCCCTGGCCGCGGTGATGATGACGCTGATCATCCAGAGCACACCGGTCAGTTTCGGAGCCGTCGGGACGCCGATCTTGGTCGGCATGGCCGAGTCGCTCAACGTCGCTCAGGTCGAGGAAGCGGTTGCCGAGGCCGGCATGACCTACGGCCAGTTCATCGACCGCATCGGCGTCTTCACGGCGATCCCTCACGCGATTGTCGGAACCTTCATTCCGCTCATCATCTGTTGCATGATGACGCGTTTTTTCGGGGCCAACCGGACATACAAGGAAGGCCTGGGCATCTGGAAACTGGCCATCTTCGGCGGGCTCTGTTTTACCGTTCCCTACGTCTTGTTCGCTATTTTCCTGGGACCGGAATTCCCGTCGCTGATCGGCGGCTTGATCGGACTGGCGCTGATGATCACAGGCGTGAAAAGCGGACTTTTTCTTCCCAAGGGCGAGCCCTGGGATTTCCCGCCGGAAAAGGACTGGGAAGCCGACTGGAAAGGCGTCATCAAAGCCGATGTTGGCGAAGAACGCTCCCACATGACGCTCGTTCGCGCCTGGTCGCCTTACGTCATCGTGGCGGCTCTACTCGTGCTTACGCGGCTCCCCGGCCTGCCCTTCAAGGCGATGCTTACCTCCGTGCAAATCAGTTGGTCGAATATCCTGGGAACCTCGCTCTCCCAGGGCTTCCAACCGCTTTACGTGCCCGGCACGATCTTCATGACCGTCTCGCTCATCACCGTCCTGCTGCACCGCATGAAGAGCTCGGAAGTCAAGAAAGCCTGGGGCGACGCCGTGCGCATGTTGGCCGGCCCGGCCTTGGCGCTGCTGTTCGCCGTAGCGCTGGTACGCATCTTCATTGACTCAGACACGAATGCCTCGGGTCTGGCGAGCATGCCCCTCGTCTTGGCCGAATTCGTCGCCCGCGTGGCGCAGGGAACCTGGCCGTTTTTTGCTCCGATGATCGGCGCCTTGGGCGCATTCGTGGCGGGCAGCAACACGGTCAGCGATTTGATGTTCAGCCTGTTTCAATACGGCGTGGCCGATCGGATCGGGGTGCCGCACTTGGTGATCCTGGGCCTGCAGGCGCTCGGCGGAGCGGCCGGCAACATGATCACCGTCCACAACGTCGTGGCCGCAAGCGCCACCGTGGGCTTGGTCGGGCGAGAGGGATTGCTGATTCGGCGAACGATCGTGCCGATGACCTATTACGTCGTCTTCGCCGGCCTACTGGGGCTGCTGTTCGCCTACGTCCTGGTTCCCAACGCCTTCTGATCGGGCGCGTCAAAAATCCTCCAACCCCGCGACGTACTCCGCGGCGTCTGGCAACTGTGCCATCGCGGCGTCTGTTCGTCGTTTTACGATCTTTTAACGTACCCCGATTCCTCCTCTGCGCATCTATTGGTCAGATAGAGGAAACCATTATGAGACGGATCACCTGGTTGTTGATTCTAGTGTTGGCGAGCTTCCCGACGGCGGGACTCTACGCCGAAGTTGACGCGGTCAAGAAGAACGAGAAGAACAAGAAGTCCAAGGAAGACGTCGAGCAAATTGGCGAGCGTAATGTCGGCAAGGGCATCAACTTCTACTCCATCGCGAAGGAAATTGCTCTCGGCAAGCGGCTGGCCGAGCAAGTCCAGCGGAACGCGAAAATCGTCGATGATCCGGTCATCGCCGAATACGTCAACCGCGTCGGACAGAATCTCGTCCGCAATTCCGACGCCAAGGTACCGTTCACGATCAAGGTGATCGACGCCGAAGAGGTCAACGCCTTCGCGCTGCCCGGCGGGTTTTTCTACGTGAACACCGGTCTGATCAAGCTGGCCCAGACCGAGTCCGAGCTGGCCGGCGTGATGGCCCATGAAATCGCCCACGTTACCGCCCGCCACGGCACCCGTCAGGCCAGCCGCGGACAGCTTGCGCAATTCGCAACGTTGCCGCTGATCTTCCTGGGTGGCGGCTGGGGAGCCTACGGGGCCTACCAGGCGGCGAACCTCGCGATCCCGTTGACGTTCCTGAAATTCTCTCGAGGCTTCGAGAAAGAAGCTGATCTGCTGGGCGTGCAGTACCTCTATAACACGGGCTACGACCCGACGTCGATGGTTGCCTTCTTCGAGCGGCTCCAAGCCAAGCAAAAGAAGAAGCCCGGGACGCTGACGAAGCTGTTCCGGTCGCATCCGCCCACCGGCTCCCGCATCAAGAAGGTCCAGAAGACGATCGATGAGCTTCTGCCGGGCCGCCCCGAGTACGCGCTGTCGACCAGCGAATTCGAGGAAGTGAAATCGAGGCTCGTGCGCATGGAATCGCGCTCTCGCCAGGTGGAAACCGACCCGGATCGGCCAACGTTGAAACGTCGCCCCTCCGCCGGCGACTCAACCGAAGATGACGACGCGGAAGCCACCGACGACGACCGCCCAACCCTGAAGCGGCGCATCAGCGACTAGGGACTCGGAGCGAATCGGATTACATGCGTCGGAGGAAGTCGGGCGACATGGATCGCAACTCTTCGCGGTTGCGAGTAAGGGCCGCTCGCGTCGTCGCATCAAATTCGCCGAAAAGAATTACGGTTCCCTGTAGGACTGAATCGATCCGAACCAGCATCTCTTCGTAATTCACGCCTTGCTCTCTGTAGCTCGCGGCCGCCATTGCGAGTCGATGAATGGCGTCCCCCCCAAGGGCAAGATACCGACTGTTGACCACGAAAAACGAATCGAGCGCGAGTATCGCGGTCCGCTTGTTTCCGTTATCGAAAGGGTGGTTGGCAATTAGCGAATGGAACAGCCTTGCACCCTTCCTCTCGATCTCGGGCACAAGGGGCTGCCCAAGAAACGTCTGAAACGGCGCCATCAGCGCGGAATCGATCGCCCCGACATCACGGTTTTCATCGGCGGAAACTGGTTCCACGCCAGGCCAAAACAGGCCTAACGCTTCATCATGAAGGTATTCAATATAGGCCGCCGTGAAGGTAAAGATTGGCCTACTGGCGGGCAAGTTTCTTCAACACAGGGTAGTACTTTGCAGCGGAATACACCAGTGCCGGGTCAGCCTTCTTGCCTGGCTTGGAGAGTTTCCTTTCAACGAGTTCGCTGTAGCGATCTACGTTCTTCACGAGCGTTTTCATGGCCCGCTTCGCATTTGTATTCATTGCCGCTACCCCTTACTGCAAGTGTACAACGCCCGCGCAAACCCGGCAAGGTCCTCGCTCCACCTCAAGTTTTCCCCAGGGGCTGTTCAGACACCTCGGTCAACGAGATCTAGCGGTCTATTCCCCCGAATCGGTCAGCATTATCTTGACCGGCGTGCGCGCAGGTCGCCGGCACGTTAGGATAATACTTTCCGGAGCAAGTCCTTCCCCTTAGCGCACTCGGCTTGCCGCCCGATTCTTCCTGCGGTCGTGCGATAACGGTCCACGTGGGTGAGTCGGCCCGGCTGGGGTTGACGGCAACAGCGTGTCGGATTGCGCGGCAAGAGGGCCAAGGTCATTCACATGGAATCCCAGACAAAAGGCAGCAAGCTGGTCTCCGCCGCCGAAGCCGTCGCCTCTATCGCCGACGGCAGCAACCTGACCCTGGGCGGGTTCGCGCATTCGCTCACCCCGCTTGCCCTGGTGCATGAGCTCATCCGGCAGGGCAAGAAAGACCTCGACTTAACGTCGATGGGCGAGTGCTGGGCCGCCGATTTTCTAGCTGGCGCGGGGCTCCTCAAACGGGCGCGGCTTTCGAACTACATGTTCGAGGGATTCGGCCGTTGCATGAACTTTTCCCGCGGCGTCCAAGAAGGGCGCATCGAGGTCGAAGACTATAGTCATTTCGGGATTACCTCGCGTCTGCAAGCCGCCGCCTTGGGGGTGTCGTACCTGCCGCTCAAGGTCATGGCCGGCACCGACATCTTGAACGTGACGGCCTTCGACGATGACAAGTTCAAGGCCACTCAATGCCCGTTTACCGACGAGGAATACATCGCGGTTCGCGCCATCCAACCCGACGTCGCGATCATTCACGCCTCGCGCGCGGATGCATCGGGTAATACGCAGCTCTTCGGAACTACATCGATCATCGAGGAGCAAGCTCGCGCCTCCAAGCGCGTGATCGTTTCGGTCGAGGAGATCGTCTCGACTTCCGAGATTATGCGGAAACCCGAACTGACGATCTTGCCGGGTTTCATGGTCGACGCCGTCGTCGAGATCCCCTACGGGGCGCATCCCGGCGGCATGTTTCGTTATTACAACTACGACCAGGAGCATATCGGGCGGTATTGGACGGCGTCGCGCGCGACCGACACGTTTGACCAATACCTCGACGAATTCGTCTATGGGGTCAAGAATCGTTGGGGGTATCTCGAGAAAATCGGCAGCCGTCGCCTAATGGCACTGCGCGCCGATCCCAAGTTGGGGTATTGACCGAGACCGGCATTGGACACAGCGGCGGGTTTGGAATATGGCAACAGTGGAATTCACGCGTGAAGAGTTGATGGCCGTCGCCGCCGCGGCGGAAATTCGTGACGGCGAGGTGGCGATCATCGGCACCGGCCTTCCCATGATCGCCTCTTATTTGGCGAAGAGGACGCACGCCCCGACCGTCTCGCTTTTCTTCGAGTCGGGCATCATCGACGCCTTTCCCCGCGAGCTCGCCACCGGCGTCGGCGACTTTCGCTTGATGTCGAACTGCGTCAAAACCGCCGGGCTTTACTACGCGCTGAGCTTGCTCCAGGGCGGGCGCGTCGACCTCGGGTTCCTGGGAGCCGCCGAGATCGATCGTTACGGAAACATCAACTCGACCGTGATCGGAAACTACGTCAAGCCCAAGGTACGCCTGCCGGGCAGCGGCGGCGCGAACGATATCGCGTCGTTGGCCAAGCGCGTCGTCATCATCGTGCCGCATCAAGCGCGGAAATTCCCCGAGCGTGTGCAGTACATCACGACGCCGGGATATCTGGATGGTCCGGGCGGGCGTGAGCGCGCCGGGCTTCGCGGGGCCGGGCCGGCGCGGGTAGTCACCGACCTGGCAGTGATGGGTTTCGACGATGAGACCAAGCGCATGAAACTCGAGTCGCTTCATCCCGGCGTAACGCTCGACGACGTGCGCGAAAACACCGGTTTCGAGCTGCCGGTCAACGAACCCGTTCCGGAAACGCCGGTGCCGACGCCCGAGCAGCTGCGGCTGCTGCGCGAAGAAATCGACCCCGACGGAATCTATATTTCCAAGTCATAGGAAGGACCGTCCTTGCCGGACAAGATCAAGCAAACAGGCGGCGGCGCCATTGTCGACTGCCTGAAACGAGAGGGTGTGCCGTTTGTCTTCGGCGTGCCGGGCGGGCAAACGCTCGGCATCATGGACGCGCTCTATCACGCGCCCGAAATCCGTTTCATCACCGTTCATGACGAGCGCGCCGCGGCTCATATGGCCGATGGCTACGCGCGGACGACCGGCCGTCCCGGCGTTTGCCTGACGACCACCGGCCCCGGCGCGACGAATCTGTTGACCGGCATCGGAGGCGCCCTTCATGACTCGAGCCCCGTCATCGCCGTCACGGCGAACAATCGAGGCCGCGACCTGGCGCGCGACGACGCTCAAGAGGCCGACCATATCGCCTTGCTCAAAAGCCTGACCAAGTGGTCGTTGTTGGTCACCGAAGTCGACCGCATCCCGCACGCGGTGCGCGAAGCTTTCCGGCGTGCGCTCGGCGGCTCGCCGGGGCCGGTGCATTTGGATTTTACACGCGAGATTCTCGAAAGCGAGCAGGTCGAGTTCGCGCCGCTCGATCCGGGCCAATATCGCGCCGAAGGCAGATCGGGCGGGGACGCCCGGCAGATCGAGCGGGCCGCCGAGTTGCTCTCGGCCGCGAAATCACCGACGATCTGGGCCGGCCGCGGTGTGTTGGTCTCGGAAGCGTCCGATGCGGTGATCGCGCTGGCCGAGAAGACCGGCGCGGCGCTGCTGACGACCTATAACGGCATCGGAGCGATTCCCGCCGACCATCCACAGGCCTTTGGCTCGCTCAGCCGGCACGGTACGCGCGTGACGAAGAAGGTGCTCGCCGAAAGCGACGCCGTTGTCGTGATCGGCAACAGTCTCAACGCGCCGACAACGTTTCGTTGGAAACTCGAGCTGCCCGAAAATCTCATTCAAATCGATCTCGACCCGGCGATCATCGGTCGCCATTATCCCTTCGCCGTCGGTATCACGGGCGACGCCGGAGCCGCGGCCGAGCAGTTGAGCGCGGCCGTTTCCACACCTGACCCCTCCCTCGACCAGGCTCGCCGTTCGCGCATCGCTCGTCTACAGGAAGAAAAGAGCGTCTGGAAGAGCGAGATCTTCCCGCCCGAGCTGAGTCAGGCCGAGCCAATCAAACCCCAGTATCTGATGCAGGCTTTGCGGGAAGCGCTTCCCCGCGACGGCATCGTTGTTGGCGGCGCGGGGAACCCGGGCATCTGGACCAATCTGCTCGAAATCTACGAGCCGCGAAGCTACATGAAGCCGGTTGGATTCGGCAATATGGGCTTCGCGCTCCCGGCGGCGATCGGCGCCAAGCTGGCGCGGCCCAACCGCACGGTTGCCTGCGTGATCGGCGACGGTTCGTTAGGAATGTGCATCAGCGAGATCGAGACGGCGGTTCGTGAGCAAGCCCCGGTCGTGATCGTCCTGATGGACAACTTCAGCTACGGCAATATCAAGCAGGAACAGCTTACTTATTTTGGAGGCCGCTACCTCGGCGTCGATTTCAACGACATTGACTTTCCGAAGATTGCCCAAGGATTCGGGGCCCAAGGCCGCCGCGTCACCAAGCCCGCCGATCTGCCCGCGGCGTTGCAAGAGGCCGTCGATTCCGGGGTTACTTACCTGCTCGATGTCGTCATCGACCCGACCGACAACGTCTGGACGGAGCCTTTCTAAGTAGTCAGGAGCCGTGAAAGAAATGGAAACTTCTCCGAAAATGGCCCTGCGTGCGCATGATGCATTACTCTCAACATCGCCAAACCAGCAGATCTCTTGAGCCGCGAAGCGGCGACGGGGATTTAGCCCCGGGCTTCAGCCCGGGGTCAATGCCAAAAATCGCGACAAGCCCCGGAAGGGGCGTAGGAACGATCGCCCGAAGCAACCGCGACCAACCGGCGAGAAACGACCTACCCCATTTCCTCGCAATTCCTCACCGACCGAACGCCGCCCCACTCGAAAGGGGGAACTCATGACAGCACTCGCCGCCCCCGCCAGGAAAGACAAAACCACCTCAATGGCCGAGGCCGTCCGTCTGATCGAAGACGGCGGCACCGTGGCCGTCGGCGGCTCGTTGGTTCGCCGCCACCCGATGGCGCTGATCTACGAGATGATCCGCCAGAACAAGCGCGACCTTACCTTGCTCGGCTGGAATAACGCCGTCGATATGGATCTGCTGATCGGCGCCGGTTGCGTTACCGCCGTCAAGACGGCCTATGTCGGCATGGCCATGCTGGGGTTGGCGCACAACTTCCGTCGCGCCGTCGAAGCCGGGGAACTGAAAGTGTACGAACATTCCGAAAGCACTGCTATCGACGCCTTTCGCGCCGGCAGCATGGGCTGGACTTTCGTGCCGACCAAGACTCCGCTGGGCTCGGGCCTCGCCGAGCATAACGACGAAATCAAGTTCATGGACTGCCCCTACACCGGCGACCCCTACTGCCTGCTTCCCGCTTTCAAGCCCGATGTCGCCATCATCCACGCTCACGTCGCCGACTGCTATGGGAACGTTCAACTCGATCCCAAGCGCGAACTCGATAACGAAGTCGACACGCTCATAGCGAAATCGGCGGACAAAGTCATCGTCTCGGTCGAGCAGATCGTCAGCGAGGATGCGATTCACGATAACCCGCACTTGACGATCCTTCCCAAGTTCTTCGTCGATTGCGTGGTCGAACTACCCCTCGGCGCGCACCCGACGGCTTGCGATTGCCGCTACGACTACGATTTGGAATTTCTCACCGACTATCAGGAGCACGCCAAGTCGCCTGAAAAGTTCCAAGACTTTCTGAAGCGCTACGTTTTCGACGTGGAAGATCACTATCAATACCTCGACCTGATCGGCCTCGAACACCTGTTTTCGATCCAGCGTCCCAAGGAGATGCGTTAATGGCGGCCGATTACCGTATACAAGAGCTGCTCTCGGTCGAAGTCGCCCGTCATCTGCGCGACGAAGAAGTCGTCTTCATCGGCATCGGGACTGGCGGTCCGGCTTTCATTCGCGCGGTCGGCATTCCGCTGACTTCTTGCCGACTCGCCCAGCTCAGCCACGCCCCGAATCTAGTGCCGATGCTCGGTCCGCTGATCGACCCCGACCTCGACACTCTGCCCTCGTCGTTGCGCGACGACTACGAGCTGGTGCACTGGCATTCGAAGGCGCAAATCCCCGAGCAGGAGGCACTTGACGTTTTCAAGCGAGGCAAGATGGGTGTGGGCTTTGTTTCGGGCGCGCAGATCGACGCCTACGGCAATCTCAATATCGTCGCGATCGGAGATTACAACAACCCCAAGGTGAGACTCGTCGGGCCGCTCGCGCAAACCGACCACTGCGCCTTCGCGAAACGCACTTTCATCACGATGGAGCACACCAAACGCCAGTTTGTCGAGAAGGTGGACTTCATCTCCGGTGCCGGGTACTTGGACGGGCCGGGCGCGAGAGAGAAGGCCGGGCTGCGGCAAGGCGGCCCCGGGCTGGTCTTCACCGATTACTGCGTGCTCGGTTTCGATGAGGAAACCAAGCGCATGAAGATCGAGTCGCTGCATCCCGGCGTGGCGCTCGAAACCGTCGTCGAGAATACCGGGTTCGAACTCATAATCCCCGAGACGATCGAGACCACGCCCGGGCCAACGCCCGAACAAGTCAAACTGATCCGTGAACGCATCGACCCCGACGGCCTGCTGCTCGAAGCCAAGGTGCGGTAAAGGAACGTTCCCATAGCTAGCTAGAGTTCGGATGAGAGGCTCGTCGCCGGCCCCCCCATCTATCCCTGAAACTGAATTTTGAGCGACGTCCCCATGTCGAACTTGGGCGCCTTGCGGGCTTTGATCAATTCGGTTTGTTCGGCCATCGCCGAGACCAGCAACGGCATCGCGATGGTCGAGTCGCAGTAGCAGTTGACCATCTGCGCTCCCTTGGCCAGCTTGCCCCAGCTCTGCGATTCCTCAAACGTACAACCCGAGAGCCCGCCCCAGTGGGGAGCATCGGTGACCACTTGCACGCCGTAGCGGTGCCCGGTCTTGTTCTTGTTCATAAGGATCGCGACGACTTCGGTTTGCTGGACGTAGTTCTTGGGTGTTCCGCCGCCGAAATAGATCACACCGGTGGCGCGGGAGTCGGCGACCAGGTTGGTGATTTCCAGCACGTCGCCCATTATGTCGAACATCAGGCGGTTTTCGCCGCGATGGCGACTTTCCGCCACGCCGATGCCGATCGAACTGTCCCCAATCGCGGGACAAAACAGCGGCACCCCCGCCTTGGCCGCGCCGCTGACAATGCCGTCTTCGTCGGCGTCGGCGCCAATCTCCTTTCCCAACAGATATAGAAATTCGCGCGTCGTATAGGCGCGCGATTGATCGAGCCTCGAAGCAAAACTGCCGATCCACAGATCGTGCTCGCGGAAGCGCACTTCATCGGCCAGCACGTCGTACATGCGGTCGACCATGTGGTCGCCAAGATTCTCGTCGTCCATGTCGCTTGAACCCTGGTAGTGGAAAAAGCCCTTGGTCTCGTGAATGTCGTGGAAGAAGTTGGCGCCGGTCGAGGTCAATACGTCGATCAGGCGGTTCTCAACCATGAAGCGCACCAGGCGGCGCATGCCGGCCGGAACCATCGCGCCCGACAAGCCCATCAGAATGGTGCATTCCGGATCGGCGATCATCGCCTTCCACACTTCGAAGGCGCGGCCCAGCTGGCGGCCTTGAAAGCCGGTCTTGGCCATTTTTTCGAGGATGTGGGAGGCGCTGCTGTCGCCGTCGATCAGAAACGGGTCGGTCGGCGCGCTGAGGATTTCTTCTTTGGAATGATGCATGGTCAAGGAATCCGGCTCGGTCGAGCGGACCGAGCTTCCGCGATGGTCCTCCGCGGTGGGGCAAACTCCTTATGGTACTACCGGGGTCGCCGCGCGATTCTCGGGTGGGGCTGCCCGGTTCTCCTCGCCGGCCGTGTCGTGGGCTCCTCGAAACTTGAGAAGATGTTGATATCGGAGAATTCCGGCGCCCGAAGCCAGACGTGAGTTCATGGCCGATTCCACTGACACTGCCGTTTTCGACGATATCGCGCTGGCGAACCAAGCCAAGCAGGGCGACCGTTCCGCCTTCACCGAGTTGGTGAATCGTTACGCCCCGAAGATCTACCGCACCGCCCGCCACATCACCAAAAATGATCAGGACGCCGAGGACGTCTTGCAAGAGACGTTCTTGAAAGCCTACTCGCGCCTCGATCAGTTTAAGGGCGACGCGAAATTCTACACCTGGCTGACCCGCATCGGCGTCAACCAGGCGTTGATGAAACTGCGGCAGCGCAAGGACGGCAAGTTTCTGCCGCTTGATCAGCAAGTCGACACCGGCGAGGGATCGATTCCCCGCGAGATCGCCTCCCGCGACGCCGACCCCGAGGAGCAGTACGGACAAGAGGAACTACGGCGGCAGCTGACGACCGGCATCGACAGCCTGCCGCAATCCTATCGAACGGTGCTGGTGCTGCGGGATATCGACGGTCTTTCCACCGAAGAGACGGCGGAGAGTTTGGGGCTGTCCGTTTCGGCGGTGAAGTCTCGATTGTTGCGTGCTCGCCTGCGGTTGCGCGACAAGTTGCAAGGAGTATTGGGTCACCATGGGAACAACGCGCAAGATTGACTGCAAAACGATTCTCGAAGATGCCGGCAACTTCCTCGATGGGGAATTGGACGCCGAGTTGCGCACCTCCATCGAAGAGCACTTGGCGAAATGCCCCGACTGTTGGCTGATCTTTGACGAAACGAAAAAGACCGTCGCGATCTCCCGCGGCGTCAATTGTTACCCCCTGCCCGAGGATGTCGAACAACGGCTGATGAAGACACTCGAGCAGCGTCTGGGCCGATCGTAAGCAGGGCGCCCCCCGGCCGCGGTTCACCAGTTCCGATCCTCTTGGGAGAAGGCATCCCGGCTTTCCCGGCGAAGTTCCCACACCGCGAGTGGAAACTCGTCGGAAGCAAAAGCTACGAGAAGGGTATGGTCGAATTGACCTACCATCGTGAGCGCCCATCCGGGCCCGCGACATGAGTCCGGGACCGTCGCTCCGCACGATTCCGGCCAAGTTCCCAGAAACCCGGGCAGGCCGGCTCTCGCCTGGCCCCGACGGGTATAACCTTCTTCATTTCAATCCGTTTGAGACGATTTTCAAGCCGCCGGGCCACCCCGTCGACGTAAATTTTCTCCGTCCCGCCGGGAATCGGGGAAACCTATCGGAGACTTGCCGGGTCTATGTAGTCAGGCTCGAACGCGGTGGCCGGCGCGACGCCGCTCGTCGCTTGTCCGGTGGCACGAGCGGAAGGCCGCTCGGCAAGGAGGTTCGCTCATGGCGGTCGGTGTGATGAATGCTCCAATGTCGACGACGATTTGGGATGACCCGCTGGTCTTTCTGCCGCGGCGCAAGGCACAGCGCTTCAACCGTGACGAAACAATCTACAGCCCCGACGACCCGGCCGACAGCCTGTTGTTGGTCGTGGGAGGTACGGTCAAGCTGAGTCGGATTTCGGGTGCGGGACGCGAGACCGTGCTGGATTTTTGCTCCGCGGATTCTTTCTTCGGCGAATCCGGCCTGATGGGACGCCGCGTGCGGGGTGAGTTGGCGGTGGCGCTTGAGGATTCGGCCGTCATGGAGTGGTCGGCGGATGACTTGGCGACGTTGATGATGCGCACCCCGGAGTTGGGGCCGTCGCTGCTGCGCAGCTTCGCGACCAAGCTTTATGACGCGGATTCTCGAATCGAGAGCCTGGCCATCGATCAAATTTCACAAAGGCTCGTCAAAGTGCTGCTCCGGCTGGGCAATCAGTTCGGCACCTACGACGACTCCATGACCCTCCATCTGATGCCTCTCACGCATGAGCTACTGGCCCGCTATGTCGGGACATCGCGCGAGATTATTACCCAACACATGAGTCAGCTACGCCGCGACGGTCGGCTGGCTTATTCGCGTTCGGGTATCGACTTCAATCCCGCCGAGCTGAAGAAAACGCTGCCGGCGAGTTAAGCCCAAACCGAACAGGCCCCCCCGTCAGTCCGCGCTATTCGGCCGCGGGCTCTTGCTGCGTACGTAGGCGACCAGATCGGCCTGGGTACGGACCATGCAGTATCGCGGTCCGGATTCGATCAGAACCACGGGAGTCCCTTCGGCCGGCGTGCCGGCCCCCTGTCGGCGTTCCAATGAAATACCCTGTTTTGCGCCGTGTGCGATGTGTAAAGAGAATCGGCTCTTTGGCATCACTTAAGCCAGGCCGACGGCAGCTCCACAATATAAGCGACTCCGCTCGGCCGAGGATGACTTTCGTTGACGACCACGAGGCTTTTGCCCGCTTCGAACCAGTCGAGACCTTCCCAGTTGGTTCCGCGCAGGTTGGGCGGCGCGATTTTATCCAGGTCAAGCGGTTCACCCAGTCGTTCCCCTTCCGTGGAGAAACGTTGCAGCCAATGGTGCTTGTATTCCCTGGCTCCCGCCGAGTTGCCGGAGCTGAGCAGAACGATGAACTCCCATTCTCGGTCCGGTCCGCGATGCCAGACCAAGTCGGGCGCTCGAAAACGTTGCGCCCGCGGCTCCTCTCCCGGCGGTAGCGGGACATCCAACTCCACGGCGTCTCTCGTGGGGACAAGCAGACCTCGTCGGCCGCTCGCCACCGTATGAACCGCGACCAGCGGCTTGAGCGCCGCGCGACCCGCGCTACGTTGCAGTACCGGCGGCAAGTGGGCGTACTCGGGATAGCCGCCTTCCCACAACGCCGCCACCAGCGACGACCCGCCCCCACCCGCCCGCACCGCGACTCCCTCCAACCCGCGCTTGCCGAATTCGCTGAAGGGCGCGCCGTAGGTCGCGACCGGGCCGTCGGAGCACAGCAGCATCCGCAGCCGCTCCGATAGAACCACCACCCGTCCGTCGCGCAACACCTCGATCGACTCCAAGTCGCTGACGAAGGGGCTGGACTGAATCGAAACCCTCTGCACTTCGGCGCCGCCAAGAGGAACGGTCGGCCCCACGCGACCGTCCAGCGGAATCCGAAAATAGACGCCCGGATGTCCGTCGTCGACGACCAGTAGATGATCGCCCGCGCGCGCGACGCCCGAGGCTTCCGCAAGCGACACGGAGTCGGCCGAAGCCGCCGCGGCGAGCAGCGGGCACAACCCGGTCGCAATCGCTGTGAGAAAGAAGTGCATATCGACTAGCCTGAAACTTCAAATTGGATTCGATATTGAACCACCCGAGCCGCGCCGCCGTGGGGCGCGGTCCCGGCGAACCTTCGACCAAGTTTCTCCCCTGAACGATCCGGCCCAGCCGGTGGCGCCGCTAGCCTGCATTTCTCACCAAGTGTCGAGGCGAAGTACATGAGAGGGCCGTCAGTACGAGACGCGGGCCGCTTGGCGCCCCATTTCTTAGGCAAAAGAGGCGTACTTGAACGGTACGGTGAGCACGGCAAGCAAGCGCAACGAAGTAATGGCGGGCCTATCATGTGCTTCGACCGTCAGTTAGTGAGAAATGCAGGCTAGTCCCAGTCTAATCAAAGACGTTGGGGACTATGAGTCCGTTTCCGACGCCGACGTCTTGTCGCGGAGAGCGGCCTCCCGAGCGCGGCAACGCTTAGTCGACGGATTCTTTCCACTGTTCCTCGAGCATCTTGGTGTATTCGCCCGAAGCGTAGAGTTCGAAGGGAAACTGATCGGAGGGAATGATAACGTATTTTATGCCGTCGCGCCAACACGAAAACGCGTAGTCGGCGTAACGGTAGTAGGAGCGCAGATGGTCGGGCTGGATCAAGTCTTGCGGCGGCGGTTCGCGGAATTGGTTGAAAACGCCGATCCCGCGAGCGAAGATGCGGGCGTATTCGATGACTCCCCAGCTGCGAAGCTTTTCGGCCACGTCATCCGGCGTCTGCTTAATCAACAGATGCGCGAAACTCGGCGCCGCGATGCCTTTGTTTCTGAGGATGGAGTCGCGGCCACAGGCATCCATGCACTGATCGACCCAACGAATCACGTCCTTGCCGACATAGAACAACATGCGCAGTTCCGCGTAGCGGCCCTCGAGCACGTGGCGTTCGAGTTCGCGCTGGTTCTCGGCGTCGCCGCTATCCGACTTCATCAGCGAAAGAGAAGCCTTGGCGCTTTCGAGAACCTGAACCGTCGAGGACGACTCGGTGAACGGGTGGAGAATGAGCGGCGGCAGCGAAAAAACGCCCTCAAGTTCAAGCTTCTTGGGTTGTGACATGCGATTGTCGCGACTATCCAACTTATCGACAAGCGTTTAGTGAACTTGGGGGCTGACGCTAACTTGCCGCAACTGATCACAGTATCGACGGCGACCGGGTTTGGCGTCAAGTTGCGGCGTATGGAAGTACTATGACCAGTGATAGATCAGGGTGACTGAGTTGTTCCTTCGGAGGCCGCCGACGAACGCCGCGTGGCGTCAAATCGCACCCACTCCTGATGGATTTCCGGCGACAAGGTTTTTCTTGCAGCCGCTTCCGGCCGGCCCTATACTAGACACAGCCGTTTCGCCGGAACGGACCCACCCGGGTCGGCTCATGCTCACGATTCAAAAGGACACGAAGAGGCTCGCAACGGTCGATCGGCTCCAGTTGGTGCCGCGGTTGCTCGACGACTCCTTAAACCTGCGCGCTCTGATCTCGAACAGCCCGGGCGAGTTTCTTGAGGAAATCGGCGAGCAGTTGTTCGTCATCGGCACGGGTGTGGCGGTGGCGCAAGCCTCCTCGCTGACCGCCGATATCGTGGCGCTTGACGCGGAGGGCCGGTCCGTCATCGGCGTCATCGACAGCGGCCAAGAGGGGCCGCCGCCGTTATTCCGTGCCATTACTTGCGCCGGGCTCGTGTCCTCATGGAAGGAACAAGACTTCTTCCGTCCCTTGGATCACGAGCAGGTAGAGCGTCTCGAGAAATTTCTTCCGGCCGGAAAGCCGCTGAACCACGCTCAGCGGGTGCTGTTGATCGCGGAGCAATATAGCTTCGACGTCTTAGCGGCGGCCGAGTGGTTGGGGTCGCGCCACGGAATCGACATCGGGTGTGTCCGCGCGGTAACATTCCGCGACGAAGGTTCGGGTCGCATGTTCTTCACCGGCCAACGGATCCTGCCCGCGGCCGAAGCGGCCTCGGCTCCGACAATTACCTCCATCGACGGTCTTGAAACCGAATTGAACGAAACGCCGGCGTCTTCGGAGCTGGAAGTGTTGACGCAGCGTCTGGTGGACGAAACGTCCAACCGAGAGAGGGCCGAGGAGGCCTTTCAGGCTAGCGAAGCCCGCTACCACATCCTGTCGAAACTCTCACCCGTCGGCATTTTTCACACCGACGCCGCGGGCGGCTTTCTCTATGTGAATGAGCGTTGGTGCAACATCGGCGGCGTTGAAACCCAGACCGCGCTGGGGCAAGGATGGGCCCGTGTGATTCACCCCGACGATCGCAACCGCGTATTGCGTGAATGGGCGGAAAGCATCGATCACGGCACGCCCTTCAAGTCCGAATGCCGCTGCCTGAGAAACGACGGCGGCACGAGTTGGATACTCAGTGAGGCTTCGGTGCAGGCCGATGAGACGGGGAAAGTGATCGGCTACGTCGGTACGATGACGGAACTGCATCGTACCGAAAGCGAAAACCGCGCCGACCGGGCGGCGGTCGACAGTCGGTCGATTGCTCACAACCGTAGCGCCTAGCAGACGTCTGCTTCGGCCCTGTCGTCGGCAGTCGGGGCCGTGTCGCCGTGGGCGCTTCCCGCTTCTTCTTCCCACTCCCCCAGATCTTCGCTCTGTTGATTGCGGGCTCCGCCTTTCGGTGCGCGGCGATCATGCATCGCGCCCGCCCCGGAGCGCTGCTTCGCGGGCGCGACATAGGGGTTGCGGGGTTTAATTTTCTTACGACTCATCGGGAAACTTTTCCCGCTCACCGCCGGAGAGCCCGGCCTTCAGGCCTTGCGCTTATGATAGTGGCCCGCCGACCCGCAACCGCGGCGACGGCACCTTCCACGACGTCACCGCCAAGTCCGGCGTCGGCGAGGCCTTCCCCTGTGCAACACTTCAAAACTCATCGTCGGAATGTTGCGGAATCGGAATTTCCACGGCCGACTTACTCGTGAACGCGAATAGCCGTTGATCTTTCCCCTTCAGATCATCGTTGGGCACACTGATCCGAAAACCCGACTTTCGATCATCCGTTGCTCGTCCCAAATACCGCCGCGCGATACCGTGGCGCTCTACCGAAGTCGCAACGACGAACTCGGCGACTCCATTCTCGACGAAAGCGGCAAACACTTCTTCCTCCCCACCGTCTACAGCCACCGCCCAGCCGACAAAGTGAGTACGTCGCGGGCCCCGCGCTATTCGGCTTAATCCCACCGCGAGGTCTCCGGTTCGAACCGGAATGCTTTGTCCGGTCGAGGAAACGAGGCTCAGCCGACCCTTGTTCGCTCGCAACTTCCAGCCGCGCTTTGAGTTCAGCATCCGGGCTAGGCGAACGCCGGCCGTGGTGGTCTTAATGACAAACAGTTCAAGAGTGTTAACCCCGTCCCTAAACTTTGCTTCCGGCAATAGGGCCGCGAACTTGACTTGCCGCGAATCGTCGATGAATGTCTTCGTGACGGCAACGATCGTTCCGTTAAGTGAAATCGCAAGGCGGAGCCGGGGACTCGACAGCGGTTGCCCAAGAACTCTTCCCCGCATCCACACCGGCAATCGCCCACTTCGCAAACGAACATTCTGGTACCGCCGGTGGCCCCGCACAACTACCACAAGCGGCGAAGTTTCAGGTTCGAGCTCCGATGCCCGATATCCAACCAATCCATCTACGTCGCCCACGCGAAAAATGCTCTCAGGGTCTTCCCCCGAGCCAAACAATGCGAGCTTCCGCTGAACAGTTGGTTGGCCGGAAAGAGCAACGGGATAGAATCGATGCTCCAGACCGTGGTTCGTAACGACCTTCCGCTCTTTGCTCCGCCGGACTTCCGGCTTGAAAACGGATTGACCATCCGATAACCACGGCAGTCGTTTCCCTAGGACGTCCGCAATCGTTTCGGCCACGTCAATACTCGCGACGTATCTGTCACTCCGTTGGCTTAGTTTTTGAAAAGGGCGTTTGACGAAAAATGGTATCGCGATAATGTCGTTCCAATTCTTTTGACCTACTGAGTCTCGCATAATATACTGTCAATCGAGACAAAGAGAAGACTGTTTCCAGAAAGCGGTAATCAAGCGCGGTTTGCGGCGCATTCGCCGCAGCGCTTTGCGGGCGCGCTCGTCGAGTTCCCAGTAGTCCTTCGGGCAGACGTTGGGCAACTCGTGCTGCTTCCAGTACGCCCAAATGTATTCCACCGGGTTCAACTCCGGCGCATAGGGCGGCAAGTACTCCGTTGCGATGTGATCCTCGGAGAGCTGGATGAACTCCCGCACCAGGCGGCTGCGGTGCGCCGGCAGCCGGTCCCAGACGATCAGCAGTGGGCCGTCGATGTGGCGCACCAAAGCCTTCAGGAAGTCGATGACCTCCAACTCGCCGATCGCGCCGGGATAGAGCCGGAAGTAAAAGTTGCGCAACGTCAGCCCGGCCGACACCGACAGCTTGTCCCAGTTGAAGTTGAACTCCAACACCGGTGTCTCGCCGCGCGGCGCCCAGGTGCGGCAACGATGCGGCTTCTGACTCAATCCGCTTTCGTCGATGAAGACGATCGTACGTTCTTCTTTGCGGGCTATTTTTTAATGGCCGGCCAAGTCTTGCGCTGCCAGCCGCGGATGGCCTCTTCGTTGCGCTCCCGCGCTTTGCCGACGGGCCGTTGCGGGCTCCAACCGAGCGCCCGCGGGATCTTCCAGACATGGCCCTCGTGATAGCGCACGCCGAACTCGTCTCCGATCAGACGAGCGACCCGCGGACAGCTCCACAGCGGCGTCGGGAAGCCGTGCGCCTCGGGGCCTTCCAGCAGCAACGCCTCGAGGCGTTCGAGCTGCGCGGCGTCCAACAGCGGCTTACGGCCGGCGCGGCCGGCCTGGCGCAACCCGGCTTCGCCGTCACGCCGGTATCGTCGCAGCCACTCGCTGACGCTTTGCCGCGCGACCTTCAATCGCCTCGCTGTCTCGGACTGACTACAGCCTTGCTCGACCAACCGGATCGCTTTGAAACGGCGCTTCTCCAGGGCCTCGAAATCCCGCCGTACGCCTTTTGTATTTCCCATACATACAAAGACGTACGTACCCCAAAAAGGTGTCACTTTATTTTGCGAGACTCAATAGGGCGCGACGAGGCGTATTCGGCCGGAAACTTGTACCGTGGTCGGCCATCACAATAACGAGCGCCCGATCAAAGACTCCTTCACTTTCCAGCCGATCCAACAATCGCCCGAAAAGCCGGTCGGTGAACTGAGTCTGCAGAATATGACGTTGGAACGCTTGACCCGTGAGCCACGCGTCGGAGTTCCAAGCTACTTTGTGGCGAAGTCCTGGGTGCGGGCCGCCGCGGTCATAGCGAGCACCCTCCGCCGTATATATCCACGGCACATGCGGAAGCCTGGAGTGCAAGAAATAGAATGTGCCGTCCCGGCCGTCAATGGACTGCACGAAACCGAGGAATTCATCCACGGCGCGGTTTTTACTCGGAGGGGGCCCCCCAAAGTCGCGCCACTGACTCGCTATCCCCGGGAGCCTTGGCTCCCACTCCGGTGGAAATAGGCGATGAAGCAGCACTAATTTCAGGTCGGATGCGGTAGATAACCAGCGGCTAAGACGAGCCTCTCGCAGTTGCGCTTCCTCGCACACTTCTTCAGGGCAGAGTCTGGTAACATATTCGCCGGCTACTAATCGGTACGTGTTGCGTTGAAGCCAAGAGAATAGATTATCCGGGTAGGCCGCTAGAGTCGCGGGCGCCTGGCGATCCGTGGGGAAACGGCCGGTCAAGATCGCCGGAATCGCATGACGGGTCGAACCAACCACGGTACCGCCGTTCACAAACCAAGTCGCCTTGTCCGCGAAGCGAGAGAAGTTGGGATAACGGTGGTGATTGATGCGCCCATCCGGCCCCATGAGAGTCCAAAGCGGCAGTTCGTCGAACACAACCAACACGATCGGGGGAGACGACGCGATGTCCGACGGTGTCGCGGCGACTTGGTTACTTGGGCCCGCTTTGGAATAGACGAGAGAAACGCGGGAGTCCGTGATAAAAAGCAGCGGAAATATCACGCCCGCCCAAGCCATCGTCTTTGCCAGATCAGCTATCAAGCGAAATCTCAGCAGACCCCACATACACAAACAGCCCACGAAAAGCGCGATCCCGGCCCGCATCGCCAACGGTGCATCGATTCCGCGTAGGAGTTGCCAGAAGCCGAATGACGTGACCGCCAGCACCCCCGCGCCATAGACCCAGGTCAGCGTCCTAGGTCCGACTCGACGAGCAACCATAAGGACCGCTGTGGCCGGAAGAATCGGTCCCAGGGATATCGCGGTCAGTAAAACGCAAAGGTCGATCAAATCCAAGTCGTGAACAACCAGAAACTGCGCATTACCCTTGAGTAGGTCGTACACAGGCTGTGCAGTTGCGAAAGCGAGCAGGCCGAATAGCCCGTAGACGCGGTCCACGAGAGGAGGATGAGGTTTGTCGATCACAGGCAAACCGGGATGCGGCCTTCGCCGAAGAAGAACTGATGATACACACTACGTCCGGCCGCGGGCAACCACTCCCGCCCGCACATGGTCGAAGAGGACGCGCTGGGGCCGCATCAGGTTGTAGGCTCCGAGCCGCCGCCGCTTCTCTTCCACATCCGCCGCGAGCGGACGTCAGCGACAAGTCTTGCGTACAAGCCCGAACTACTGTTGCGGAATCGGAATTTCCACGGCCGACTTACTCGTGAACGCGAATAGCCGTTGATCTTTCCCCTTCAGATCATCGTTGGGCACACTGATCCGAAAACCCGACTTTCGATCATCCGTTGCTCGTCCCAAATACCGCCGCGCGATACCGTGGCGCTCTACCGAAGTCGCAACGACGAACTCGGCGACTCCATTCTCGACGAAAGCGGCAAACACTTCTTCCTCCCCACCGTCTACAGCCACCGCCCAGCCGACAAAGTGAGTACGTCGCGGGCCCCGCGCTATTCGGCTTAATCCCACCGCGAGGTCTCCGGTTCGAACCGGAATGCTTTGTCCGGTCGAGGAAACGAGGCTCAGCCGACCCTCATGCGTCTCCAACTTCCAGCCCCACGTAGGGTTCCGTACTCGGGCCGGCTGAATTCCGGTCGGCGTGGCCTGAATCACGAATACTCCAAAGGGGTTTACTCCTCCCCTGAACTTTCCTTCCGGCAACAAAGCCCTGAAAGCGATTTGCCGATTGTTGTCGATGAAAGTCTCTGTGACGGCGACAATTGTTTCGTTGAGTGAGATCGCAAGTCGCAGCCGGGGGGTCGTTAACGGTTGGCCAAGAATTGTTCCCCGCATCCACACCGGCAATCGCCCACTCTCCAAATTTACGTTCCTGTACTGGCGGTCGTCCCGCACAATTACCGCAAGCGGCGAATCAACGTACTCAAGGTCCGTTACGCGCCGTCCAACCAATCCATCTACGTCGCCAACGCGAAAAATGCTTTCAGGGTCCTCCCCCGTACCGAATAGTGAGAGCTTCCGTTGAATAGTGCTTTGGCCGGAAAGCGTAGCAGGATAGAAACGCTCCGTCAGATTATGGGCCGCCACGCCTCTCCGCGTCCGGCCTCGGCGGGGCTCTGAGTCGAAGACCGAGTGACCGTCCGAAGCCCAGGAAAGTCGCCGTCCCAGAACGTCGGCAATCGTTTCAGGTACATCAATACTCGCGACGGGTCGCTCACTCCGCTCGCCCAGTGTTTGCCAAGGTCGTTTGACGAAAAACGGAATGGCAACGATGTCATTCCAATTCTCGTGGCCCATCCCACGACGGGTTAGATTCGTCCGGAAGCTAACGCCGTGGTCCGCCAAGACAATAACGAGAGCCCGATCGAAAACCCCTTCACTTTCCAGCCGATCCAACAAGCGCCCAAAAAGGTGATCGGTGAATTGAGTCTGCTGAATGTGACGTTGAAATCCTTGCACTGTAAGCCACGAGTTGGAGTTCCAAACTTCTCGGCGAATTCCTTGGGGCAAAATACGAGCTTTGTAGCGAGCACCCCGCGCCGTATAGATCCATGGCACGTGTGGAAGCCTGGAGTGTAAGAAATAGAACGTGCCGTCCCGGCCGTCAATGGACTGCACCAAGCTAAGAAATTCGTTCACGGCCCGGTTCTTGAGCCGTTGGGAACCTTTGAAGTCTCGCCATTGCCCCTCGATGCTCGGCAGCCCCGCCGCCCACTCCGGTGGGAAAAACCGATGGAGCAGCATGAGTCCGAGGTCGGCCGCGGTGGATGACCAGCGGCTAAGACGAGCCTCTCGTAGCTGCGCCTTCTCGCACGCTTCCTCGGGACAGAGTCTTGAGTTATGCTCGGCGGCCACCAATCGATAACCGTTCTGATGAAGCCAAGGGAAAAGATTATTTGGAAAAGCCGCTAGAGTCGCCGTCCGGTCGCGATCGGTCGGGAAGCGACCGGTCAAAATCGCCGGAAGCGCATGGCGAGTGGAGTCGGTGACCGTACCGCCGTTCACAAACCAAGTCGCCTTGTCCGCGAAGCGAGAGAAGTCGGGATAACGGTGGTGATTGATGCGCCCATCCGGCCCCATGAGAGTCCAAAGCGGCAGTTCGTCGAACACAACCAACACGATCGGGGGAGACGACTCGATGTCCGACGGTGTCGCGGCGACTTGGTCACTTGGGCCCGCTTTGGAATAGACGAGAGAAATGCGGGAGTCCGTGATAAAAAGCAGCGGAAATATCACGCCCGCCCAAGCCATCATCTTTGCCAGATCAGCCGGCAAGCGAAATCTCAGCAGACCCCACAGGCACAAACAGCCCGCGAAAAGCGCGATCCCGGCCCGCATCGCCAATGGTGCATTGACTTCGCGTAGGAGTTGCCAGAAGCCGAATGACGTGACCGCCGGCACCCACGCGCCATAGACCCAGGTCAACGTCCTCGGTCCGACTCGACGAGCAACCATAAGGACCGCTGTCGCCAAAAGAATCGGTCCCAGGGATATCGCGGCCAGTAAAACGCAAAGGTCGACGAGATCCAAGTCGTGAACAACCAGAAACTGCGCGTTACCCTTGAGCAGGTCGTACACCGGCTGTGCGGTAGCGAAAGCGAGCAGGCCGAATAGCCCGTAGATGCGGTCCACGAGTGGCGGATGAGGTTTGTCGATCACAGGCAAACCGGGATGCGGCCTTCGCCGAAGAAGGCCTAATGATACGCACTACCCTCGACCGAAGGCGCGGAAGGTTCCGGCATGGGCCCTATTCGGACGGGGGCGAATCTTTATCGTCCGAAGATTCAGACCGCCGGAAGACAGCGATGATGTCGCCCCAGAACCGTTTCACCGCGAACGAGGCGCCCAGCAGCCCGGCGACGAGAATTTGCAGCAGATAGCTCCCGGACCCGGGATCGATATAAGCGGCAAGTGGTTGCGGGGACCCCAAAAGCAGCACCACGAGCAACAGAGCAAATCCAGCCAAGCGGTTCATTTTCTTCATGCCTGCTCTTCCATTTCTTTCCAAGACGTCTCTCTCCCAAAGGTCTACAGCGCAAGTCTATCATGACCCCGTCCACTACCGAGCGTTCAGAATCGTCCAACACAAGATGAGCCTGGGTTAGTGCGCACGAAGTGTCGCATGTCGCGTTGCGACCTCTCTTGGGAGAGCGTGGCACGGAATGCCGGTTCGCACCGCGGCAAAAGACAACAGCGAAGAAGTACGAATAGCGGTTGGACCCTCCGAAGGAGTCGCCGAAGCCAATTCCCCGGAAAGCCGTACCAAAAACAACAAGCCGGCCAAGCAGCCGAGCGCAAAGCAACACCGCAACGGATTCAACTCAACGAACCCAATGCCCCACGAGGCCGGCCGCCTCATTACAACCTCTACAAAAATTTAGCTTCAAGAAGGCGGTCGCTTGCCGATCACACAGCGTGTTTCCGCCTGCCCCGAGCCGCAACATCTGGGGACCAGATGTTCACCTCCGCGTTCGTGGTCCGGCAAATGGACCGGTGAATCCAGCCGACACACGTCACACTTAAAACCTTCCGTCGGTCCGTCACAGTTCTTGCACTGCGCCATGGCACAACCTCCAAACTCGAGATTCGCAATGGGGGGATACCGATTGGACAGCAATTACGCTGCCAAGACCGCAAGATAAGAACTTACCCGGACACAAGGCCCCGGTCCCTCTTCAGTCCGGGTGATTTACCCCCTGGGATTGGCGGTTACTGGGTTGTGGTGCGCGGGCGGTCGATCGGCGGGTGAGATCGGGGACCTGCTCTCGAACCCCGATCCATGCAACTCCCGGTCCGGTTGAGATTCGAGGTAACATACGAAACGGGTCGGGACGTCCAAGTCTTTATGGCTCCGGAACGGTGCCTTAGGGAGGCTGTCATGCTGCTGAAATCGCGCCGGCGTTTGGGGATGGCTTTGGTCGTGGGGCTGGGCTTGTCCGTGTCCGCCCCCGAGGCGGCCAAGAAAATCAAGCCGGGCTGGAATCTCTTCAAACCGGCGCAAGACATTCAGCTTGGCCAAGAAGCCGCCAAAGACATCGAGAAGCAGGTCGAAGTTGTCAACGACCCGCAACTGACAGCCTACGTCTCAGGCATCGGCAAGCGCCTGACCGATGTCGCGCAGGGCGAGGAGTATCCTTACTCGTTCAAAGTGGTTGCCGACCCGAGCATCAACGCCTTCGCGCTGCCCGGCGGGCCGATCTACGTCCACACCGGACTGATCGCCGCCGCCGACAACGAAGCGCAATTGGCGGGCGTGCTGGCGCACGAGGTGTCGCATGTCGCTTTGCGGCACTCGACCAGCCGCGCCTCGAAGGCTTCCGCCTTCCAGATCCCGCTGGTGCTGGCCGCGGGAACGCTCAATAAGAAGGGCGGGCTGTTGGGAGCGCTTTCCGGTATCGGCCTGAGCTTCGGGCTGAACTCGTTGTTCCTGAAATACTCCCGCGGCGCGGAGAAGAACGCCGATCTTCTCGGGGCGCGCATGCTGTCGGAGGTCGGCTACGAGCCGGTCGAGATGGCGAACTTCTTTCTCAAGCTCGAACAGCAAAGCGGAGGTCGAAGCGGCCCGCAATTCTTCTCCGACCACCCCAGCCCCGGCAACCGCGTTCGCTACGTGACCGAAGAGGTTGGCAACTTGCCGGTCAAGCGTTACACGCGCGGCGACACGAAGCAGTTCCGAGAAATGAAGGTCCGAGCAAGCCGCATTCAGCCGACAAAGAAGACAGTGGAGGAACCCGCGCCCGGCGGCGCTGCTCAGCCGGCCGGCGAGGCCCAAGCGCCCGCCGCGTCAATGCCGGTTTTCGGGTCTACCAGACGGCGAATTATCACGTGGAGCATCCCGCGGAGTGGAAGGTTTATGAAGCCGGTGAAGGCGCCGTCACCGCCGCGCCCGCCGACGGGATCATCCACGATAGGGAAGGGAACCCGTCGTTGGCGCGCGGTCTGATGGCGGGCTTTTTCGCGGGTCGTCAACGCGGTCTGTCGGCGGCTACCGACGAACTGATCGCCGACCTGCGGCGCTCCAATCCCGGCCTCGAAATCTTGCGCGGTCAGCGGCGGAAAACGCGGCTCGGCGGACGTCCGGCGGAGAGCGTGTTGCTCGAGGGGGCGTCGGCTGTGGCCGGGCAGCGGGAGTTCGTTTGGCTCGTCACCGGGGAAGCGCAAGACGGCTTGTTTTACGCTATTCTCGTTTCACCCGAAAACGAGTACGGGCGGCTGCGGGATCCCTATCAGAAGATCGTGCAATCGGTGAGGTTTCAGTAATCCTTCCGAGCCCGCGGGCGCGCGCGGTGCCATCGTCCAAAGGTAATTAGAAACGTGGCCAACACGAGATGGAACACGATTGGAATCGTGCCGCCGAACCAGCGAGTCTCCGGCCTTACGATCATTTGCGCGATGTAGCGCACAATCATCCCGCCGAAATAGATGTAGCCGAAGTAGAGAACGCCCCGCGCGAAGAGCCTTCGACTTTGAACAAACCAACCCCCGCCTCGTGTGAAGTCAAGGCAGACTTTCACGCACAGCGCGATGATCACAAACTGCGACGGAAACAAATAGGGGTAGGGCATCAAGCCCGACATCCACTCGCTCGCCGGCGGCAACCAAGTGACGTGCCCAAAGACAACCAGCATTTGGCCGGCGACGCGGGCTACAAAAGCCGCCGTCAACAACCACAGCCAGGGCGCGAGAGCTTGGGGAGGCCGCGAGACTTTCGACATCGGCGTCAACTCAGGCGAGCCGGAGATCGAGGTGGCGGCTCAAGCCTACCGCTCGATGCCGAAGCAATAGAGCGTTCCGTCAAACGTGGCGATGTAGACCCGCCCGTTGGCGATCGAAAGGCCGCTCCAGTGGCTCCAGGAGGTGATCTGGTCGCCGCTGGACCACAATTCCTCGCCCGTCCGCGCATCCAAGGCAAACAGCACCGCGCTCGTCGAGCCGGCTATGCGATCCTTGCTCCGATTCGTTAATCCCACGTCGGCCCGCGCCTGGTGGGTGTCCTCGCCGTTGCCGTAGGCGAAAACCAGACCGTTGGCGATCACGGGCGGCTCGGCGCGATTCATATTCCGTGAGATCCAGGCAGGTTCCAACCAGGGCTTGCCGTCTTTCTCCTTGACCTTAAAGGCCGCGATGGCGCCCTCGACCACTTCGCCGTTCTCGATCGGGGCGTGGAAAGCGGAGTGCTTCGGTCCCCAGAAGGGCGTCAACACCCAACGCGTGCCGTCGTCATCCAACCAAGTCGCCATCGCACCCCAGATGCCCGCCGAGGCGAAGTTGACCTCTTCGTTGCAGATCAGGGGGCTGCGGTACATGGGCGTGCGGTGATCGTCGCCGCCGATCGAATCGGTGTCCATTAGGTAGATGACGCACTCCTTACCGGCGTCGACCATTAGCTCTTTGTCTTTGTAGTCGAAGATCGCCGGCGTCACCTGCATGTCGAGGTCGCGTTTGAACAACCACTCCGCATTGGATGGGCCGTAGTAGTCCACCAGCAACATTTCCTTGGTGTCGGGATCCTGTTGCACGCCGATGATACCGTTGCCGTAGACACCGTTCTCCGGATCCCAGACGCCGTCGCCGGTTCCGGTATAGATCGTGCCGTTCGAGCTGATCGCCGGACCCGTACGTCCCCACATGCCGCCGCCGGCCGGTCCCCAGTTGCCGACCTTGTCGTCGGCCAGATCGTAGGAGTACACCATGTTGGGATTGCCGCCGCAGCCTTGCGCGGTGTGGGTGTAAATGACGTTCTCAAACAGACTCAACGCGTACGGCTTGCCGTTGGGCGGCATGAAGTTGGCCGGCGGGGCTATGTCCTCACCGTCGGCTACGTTCAATCGACGCAGCCGTCCGTCCCAAGACGCGACGTAAACCGTGTACTTGCCTGGTTTATCGGTAGGCCCGATGACGGGCGTCGCGGTAAGCCCTCCGGGACAAAGCACGCCGGGCCCACGAGCGTCGGGGTCCGGGGACCAGTTCCGTTCGAACCGCTTGCTCCAAATCAGCTTGCCGGTTTCGACGTCGATGGCGTAGAGGTTGTCGGACACGCCGGCGATGACCGCGATCTCCTTGGGGCCGTCGGCGGTCTGGACGCCCTCGGCGATCAACGGCGGGAACATGGCGTGCATTTCCCGCGGTTGGTTATCCAGCTTGATCGTCCAAAGCAGCTTCGTCTCGCCGACGGAGGCCTTGGTGAAGATCGTTTCGTCCCGCTGCCAGGCAGTACGCCTCGTGTCGCCGCCGTCGGTCAGCCAATCGGCGCCCCAGCCCGGCACGCAACCGAGAGTAATCACTAGGAGGATCTGCAATAGTCCCATTCGAAACACTCCACAACGAATGTCTAAAGGTACCCGTTATCGTACAGCATGATCCGCGGGCGCGAAGCGCCGAAGCAACTGTCGTACCCGTGTCCATCGCGCCCCTCGCCACCGGGCTTCTTTCCACGGCGGTGATCCCACTCGCTCCACACCCAGGGCCGCATTCCGTCCACGGGCTGAGATGGCCTATACTCAACCCGTGGAAACGAAATTGCAACCGGAGCCGGCGACGGGCATGCAAGCGAAAGCGGGCCGCCGCGGTGGAGTAAAGGCAATGCAAAGAACACGATGGACAACTTGGCTCGTGCCGGTAATCGGCGCCTTGCTGCTCGCAACCCAATCCGCTCCGGCGCAGTTTGGGACCGACTGGACGACGCCCGGATTCGATGCGCAGCGTTCGTCCTGGGTCCGACTGGATGCCAAGATTTCTCCCGCGCATCTGGCGAAGCCCGGCTTCAAAATGGTTTGGAAACGTCAACTCGACAACACCCCGCGGCAGTTGGAATCGTTGACCTCCCCGGCGCTGTTTGACTACTACATCGGCTACCGCGGGTTTCGCTCGCTGGCGTTCCTGGGCGGCAGCTCCGGCCGTATCTTCGTGCTCGACACCGATCTGGCGCGCATGGAATGGGACCAGGACTTTGGTTTTGATTCATCAACCGAGGGAACTCTCGATTGCCCCGGTGGGATGACCGCCAACGTCACGCGCGCCACGCCCACGGGTCTGCCGTTGCTCATTCCGCCGCGGGGCTCGGGGCGCCGGAGCCCCGCCTCAAGCGCGGTCGGCAAGCCGACCGAGGGTGCGGTCACACTGAAACTCGGGCCCCGCCGGTCGCCGGGATCTAGGCGCCCCGGACCCAAAACGAAACGCCAACGTCCGCTGGAAAACCCCTATGGGGGCAAGACGCACTACCTCTACGCGCTGGCGCCCGACGGTATGCTGCGCGCAAGTTATGTCTCAAACGGTGATACCGACAGGTCCGCCCTGCGGTTTCTTGGTCCCGCTGCCAACGCCCGCGGCCTCATCGTCGTGAACGATGTCGCCTATGTCGCGACGACAAACGGTTGCGGCGACGTACCCGACGGCGTATGGGCATTGGACCTGGAATCGAAGAAAGTTATTCATTGGGAGGCGAACTCCGCCATGGCCGGTTTTGGCGGGCCGGTGTTCGGTCCGGGCGGTACTCTCTACGCCGCCGCGGCCGGCGAGGGTTCCGCGGTGGTTTCGCTTGATCCCAAGACTCTCAAGCTGATGGGCCGCTACACGCCGAAAGGCGCGGGGCTTACCTCGTCGCCCGTGGTCATCGACCATCAAGAGAGCGACTTGCTCGCCGTTACCGACGACGCCGGCCGCATCCACTTGCTGCGAGGCGCGAGCCTGGACGGCCCGGCCTATCGGTCGCCTGTTTATTCGGAGTCCGGCCGAGCGCCGAATGCCCTTTCCACCTGGCGTGACAATGACGGCGTCGTCTGGCTGCTGGCGCCTTCCCATGGGTCGGCGTCCGCCGATATCGACTTCCCGGTAACCAACGGCGAGGTATCAAGCGGCGCGCTTACGGCGTGGAAGGTCGTGGACAGGGACGGCGCCCCGGCGCTCGAACCGGGATGGGTTTCCCGCGATCTGGTGTCGCCCGTCGCTCCGACCATCGTAAACGGGGTCGTGTTCGCTCTGTCGAGCGGCGAATTCCGTACTGAAGACTCTTCGATGAGCGCGGCCGAGCGCGTTCGACGTTCTTCGCCCGCCGTGCTGTATGCGCTTGACGGCGCAACGGCCAAGGTGCTTTGGGAGAGCGGCGATTCGATTTCCTCGTTTGCTCGCGGCATGCCCTTTTCGGCGGGCGTTGGATACGTCTACCTGGTCACACACGACGGCACGCTGTATTCATTTGGTTTCCCGATGGAGCATTAAGTAACGCGGGGTCGAGTTCCGCGTCCCATTGAAAAGAGAGCTATTCATGTCCGCCGCCGGCACCCCGATTTTCCGCCGCCCCGTGCTCGACACTCTGTCTCGCCGGATTGGGCGCGCCGTATTCCCCTTCGCGGTCGTTTTGCTGGTTGCCGCGGCGCGGGCGGAACTGCCCGAAGGGCCGGGCCTGGCCGAGACCCAAAAGCTCTGCGTCGGTTGCCACGAGTTGGATAAGTCGATCTCGCCGCGGCAGGATAAAGACGCCTGGAGCGGCACTCTGGCCAAGATGGTCGGCTTCGGGATGAACGCGACCGACTCGGAATTCCGAACCGTGCTCGCTTATCTCGCCGAGCATTTCCCCGCCGGCGCGATTCCCCCGCTCAATGTCAACAATGCCCGGGCGATCCAGTTCGAGAGTCGCTTGTCGTTGAAACGGTCCGAAGCCGCGAAGATCATTCGCTACCGCAACAAGAACGGCGACTTCACATCGATCGAAGATCTCGCGAAAGTCCCCGGCATCGACCTCGCCAAGATCGAAGCCAAGAAGGACATCCTCGTTTTCATAACCAACCAAACCGCGCCGCGACCGTGAGCGGCTGTGAAAAATTGGGGGCTGCCCCAAGCGCCGATCGAATAAGTTTCATTGAATCAACGTCTTTCGATGGCGCGAAGTGGGCTGTCCCCCATTTTTTCGCAGCCCCTCACCGCCCCTCATCGCCGCAGCTCGGATTTGCGGTTACCGCAGCCACTCGTCAAGATTGGCTTCAACTAACGGCGCGTCGTTGAGATCGGGGTACGCCGCCGAAACCCTGTCGATCTCGGCCGCTTGTCCCGGCGAAAGACTTTCTTTCGGATTCAAGCACCAGATGCCGTCGAGCAGGCCCTGGCGACGCAGCATCTCCAGGACACCCGGCACCGCGCCCCGGAAATTGTTGGCGGCGTCAAAGGCCGCGGCGTTGAGATCGGTGACCTGCGCGTTGAGCGTCATCATGCGAGGCGGTATGGGGAGCTTCTGTTGCGCCACGATGCGGCGGCACTCCATCCAATAGTCGACCGCTCGCCGGGTCCAAAACGCCCAATGCCCCAGCAGGCCGCCGACGATCTGTACCGACGGCGCTTTCCTCTCCTGGTCAAAACGGAAATTGGTCAGCAAGTCGCCGACAATGTTGTCGTCGTTACCGGTATAGACCGCGATCCGGGAACCGCGGCCCGACTCCGCTACCGCCCGCATGACATCCAGAGTCTGATAACGGTTGAAGGCCGCGATCTTGATCGCGACGACGTTTTCAATTTCGACGAACTCACGCCAAAACGCATAGGGCAGCGCCAGTCCGCCCATCGCCGGCTGCAGGTAGAAACCGAAAACCGGAATGGCCTCGGCGACCGCCCGAACGTGCTCGATCAGCTTGCGCGGGGAGAGCTTGTCTAAGCCGCCGAGATTGAGCAGCCCGGCGTGATAGCCCAGTTCCGCGGCCATCGCCGCCTCGCGAACCGCCTGACGCGTTCGCCCGCAAATGCCGGCAACGCGAATCATTGGCGGACCCTTCTTCGGTCCGTATTGGTCAAGAGTTTCCGCCGCCAGCTCCAGCACCGGCCGCAACAACCCGACTTTCGGATCGTGAATCGCGAACTGCGTAGTGTGGACGCCGACCGCGACACCGCCCGCGCCGGCGGCGATGTAATAGCGCGTCAACGCCCGCTGCCGCCTTTCATCGAGTTTTCGGCGGCGGTTCAAAACCAACGGATGCGCCGGGATCACGGCGCCTTTCCGCAAATGTTTCAGAATCGGTTGGGGCGGCATGTTCATCGCGGCTCTCGGCGTCTTGCCCGGCCCGCGCCGAGAGGCAAAACAGCGTCAGTGGCGGCGGTCCAGCTCTTCGGGGAACAAGGCAAACCCGGAGGGAGGCGGGAGCACCTTGCGGAGCAAGTTGAGCCTGCGGCGAATGTCGCGGCTGTTGAGTTGCCGCGGTCCGGCTTCCAGGTCGATATCACAACACAACCCGTGCATATAGAGCGTCAGCGTATCCTGCATGGACTGGCGCACGTAACCGCGCAACAACTTCGTGTTGCGTGTCGGGTCGGTCTGACGCCTGACCAGCTCTTCTTTCAGCCGCCAACTTTGTTCGTCGATTTCACCGTGAGCGTGGTCGGCGAGCTCTTCGCGCAACAGTACGGAAAAGCCTGCCATAGCCTCGCCGTCCAGGGTTTCGCAAACCAGATTCGACACGCCGCTGTAGAAGCTGTAATGGCAATCGGCGGGATCCTCGTCCGTCACCGCCAGGAACAGGAAGGCTTCGTCTTCATAACGCAAAGTGGCCGCGAAGACGCTCTTTCGCCTCGGCGGAGGGGTGAAGGAGACGACCCGCCGCGGAGGGGCTTTCGCGGCGGCCTTGCCGCGCGATCCGCCCGCGCCGTTCGATGCGCCTTTGGACGTCACCGTCTCCAGATACGGCACCAAAATGACGCGAATGTCGCGGTAGAGTTTGGCAAGTTCGGGCGGCGCGGCGGCAACCGGTTCATGTAACAGGCGGCGCAGCGCGTCGTCTTCGATCGGAGACGCGCAAAAGTAGCTGAACAGACTGTTCAGTGGAATCGTTTCGTCGCGGCACTGCTCCGCGAACTCTTCCACGGGAATTTTCGAAGGGTTCGGCATCGGCTTTCGCCCGGCAATCCAAATTTTAGCAGTTCGGTCAAGGATCACCGCCCCCACGAAAGTCTTCAGTTAGCCAAACACCAACTCCACGACCGTCTCGATGTGATACGTCTGCGGAAATAAATCCACCAAAGTAACCTTCTCGATCACAAAACCCCCGGCGACCAAAACCCGCAGATCCCGCGCCAGCGTCGCCGGGTCGCACGAGACCAGCACCAAGCGCTTCGGTGCGATTCGCACCAACTGCTCGGTCACCGCCGCTCCCAACCCCGTCCTGGGCGGATCGGCCACCACGAAGTCGAATTTCTCCGACGTTCCCCGCGCGTACTCCTCGACTCCCAGATGAACCGTCTGGACGCTGACCCCGGCCCGCCCGGCGTTTTCTTGCAGGCAGCGCACCGCCCGCGTGCTCGAATCCACCGCTTTGACGTGCTCGAAACGCTCGGCCAGCGGGACACCGAAGATCCCGACCCCGGCGTAAAGGTCCAGGGCTTTCCCGGCTTTTTCTCCGCTTCCCGGCCCCGACGCGGCCCCGGCTAACACAACATCGGACAGACCGTCGACCAAGAAACGATTCACTTGGAAGAACGATCCGGAGGCGACTTGGTAGCTGTGCGGCCCGACGCGGTAGTCGATCGCCGGTTCTGTCGTCAGCCCGGGTAAGCGTTCAGCGCAAAGTTCCGCGAAACCCGGCGGCAACGCTCTTCCCGGATCGGGAATCTCCATCAGCAGTTCCGACTCATTCGTGAAAAACTCAACCTCGCGAATGAACCGCGGAAAGCGGCGTTCGGCGACGATCGTCGATAGAGCTTCATGGGCGCGGTTGAGCAGCGGTGAATTGATCGGGCAGGCCGTGCTCTCGATCAGCCGATGCGAGCCCGCCCCGAAGAAACCGACGACGCGGCCCCCGCGCGGACCCGGCTCGCCATTCCCCCCGGCTTCAGCCCCCCCGGCGCCGCGCCGTGCAATGTGCAGCCGCGTTCGATTGCGGTAGCCCCAGGGTTCGGCCGAGACGGTTCCGACAGCGTCCGCCCACTCGATTTTCCCCACGCGCGCCAACGTCTCGCGCAAGATTTCGACTTTGTACTCCAACTGCCGCTCGTAGGGGATCTGCTGATAATGGCATCCCCCGCAACGCCTGAAGATCGCGCAGCCCGGCTCAACCCGGTCACCGGCCGGCTCGATCCATTCATCTACATCCACCCGCGCCGGCTTGCGGCCCGGCGGAATCGGCTCGACGAGCGCAACCTTTTCGCCGGGCATCACGAAGGGCACGAAGACCACCCTCCCGTCGAGCCGCGCCAACCCTTCGCCCCCGTACACCAGCTTCTCGATTTCAACAACCGGCAAGCTCTCAGCGTAACGGGTCATCGCGGCGAGAGAAACCATGGTGAGTCCGGAGAGTCTTTCCCGCCGCGATCGTGTTACCTTGAAACCGTTCTGAACGACGCCACCCGAGGTTACTCATGCCCGCCATCGATCGACGCAACTTCCTTCAGTCTTCCGGGCGCGCCGCCGTCGCCATGACGGCTGCCTCCTATTCCCAAATCCAGGGCGCCAACGACCGTTTGCAAGTCGCCTGCATCGGCGTTCGCGGCCGCGGCAGAAACCACATCGAACAATTCGGCCGGCTGGACGGCACCGAGATTGCCGCCGTCGTCGACATCGATCAGGCCGTCGCCGAGCAGGCCGCGCAATACACCCTCGATTTTCAAGACCGCAAGGCCGTTGAGTATGAAGACCTGCGCGAGATGCTCGAGGACAAGTCCATCGACATCGTCTCCATCGCGACCACGAACCATTGGCACGCGCTGGCGACCATCTGGGCCTGCCAGGCCGGCAAGGACGTCTACGTCGAAAAGCCCGCCTGCCACAACATCTTCGAAGGCCGCAAAATGGTCGAAGCCGCCCGCAAATACAAGCGGATCGTGCAAGTCGGCCATCAGGGCCGCAGCGTCGCTCACAAACTACGTGCCGTCGAACTGCTCCGCGAGGGCATCATCGGCAAGATCTATATGGCCCGCGGCCTGTGCTACAAACGCCGCAAGTCGATCGGTGCTATGAAGGCGAGCCCCGTGCCCCCCGGCGTCAACTACAACCTGTGGCTCGGTCCCTCCCAGGAAATCGATTTTCAAGAGAATCGCTTTCACTACAATTGGCACTGGTATTGGCATTTCGGCAACGGCGACATCGGGAATCAAGGCGTCCATGAGATGGATATCGCGCGCTGGGGACTCGGCATCGACACCCTGCCCGCTGCGGTTTACTCCGACGGCGGACACTTCATCTACCCCGACGACCAGCAAACGCCCAACACGCAACAGGCGATCTTTAGCTACGGCGACGCGCAACTCGTCTTTGAAGTTCGAGGTCTGCCGACCGGTGGAGAGGCCAACATGACGCCGCCGACTGGCGCGAAGAATACGGTTGGCAATATCTTCTTCGGAAGCGACGGCTACATGACGGTTGGCCTATGGGGCTTCAAGACCTTCCTCGGGGAAGAGCGCCAACCCGGCCCCGCCATGACCGCCGTCGAAGAAGGCCCCGGGGCCGTCACCACCCCGCACATCAAGAATTTCCTCGAAGCCGTTCGCAGCCGCAACGTCGACGACCTACACTGCGACGTCGAAGTCGGCCACCTATCCGCCGCCCTATGCCACATGGCGAACATTTCCTACCGCGTCGACCGAAAGCTCCAATTCGACCCCAAGACCGAAACCTTCCCCGGCGACGACGAAGCCAACAAGATGTTGACGAGGGAGTATCGCGAGCCGTTCGTTGTTCCCGATGAGGTTTAGAATATCGTTTGTCGGAATCCGGGATCGAATCGTGCAATCGAAAGTGGGGTTTCCTGAGCCGCGAAGCGGTGGTAGGAACATAGCCTAGGGTGGAGCCGGAACGGCGGAACCCTAGGTAAGCGTGGTGGGAAAATGAGCCCTGAAAGGGCGACAGGAACGCTCGCTGCCACAACAAGCTCTCCTTGCACTCAACCTCGTGTCGCTTCACCAAAGAAGGGAATTCATCCTTGAACGCCACCGGGCTGATATTACCCCTGGATTTTACGTCCAATTGCCTACACTTCACGCTATTCTCACGATCCCGTTGCTTGACCAACACTGAGACTTGCCGGGCCGCCACGCTAGAATAGGTCTGCCATGGTCGGCGAAACCATATCCCACTACCGCGTCACCGACAAACTCGGCGAAGGCGGCATGGGTGTCGTCTACAAGGCCGAGGACACCAAGCTCGAACGCTCGGTCGCGCTGAAATTTCTAGCCGCTCACGCCATCGAAGACCCCGAGCACCAGGCCCGTTTCCTCCGGGAAGCCAAGGCGGCGGCGCGGCTCGATCACCAGAACATTTGCTCGGTTTACGAGATCGGCGAGACCGCCGGCCGCACGTTCCTGGCGATGGCCAATTTTCGCAGGTCAAGAACGGTCATCTCATGCGATATCAATAACTTGTCGCATTTCGCCGGGTCGTGTAACAATGCAGCATCATTGCGGAAAGGAAGTCCGGTTTGCCTGTCACGCGGTGAAAAACGCGGGCTGGAGTGAGTATCCCAAATGCCGAAGGCCCACGAAATCGATTGGCGCGTTCGGGAAGCTCGACCGTCGGACGCCGAGCAGATCATCGAAATCATCAATCCTATCATCGAAGCCGGCATCTATAGGCGTTCGACACGCCTTTCACCCTCGAGCAGGAACGACGCTATATCGAGTCTCTCCCGGAGCGCGGCATCTTCCTCGTCGCCGAGCAACCCGAAGACGGCCGGCTCGTCGGGTTCCAAAGCATGGAACCCTTTGCCATGTCGCTTCCAAAGTCATTCTTGCGATTGCGGAAGGTTGCCGCGAGCCGAAAACAATCGAAGACCCGTTCGAACTTGTGAGGCACTCATCGAAGCTTCAAGCGGCTCTGTTTACCGATTGATCGTCTCGTCCGTTGTTGGGGAAGCCTCTTTCCGTACCATCGTTCTCGGCTCCTCCTTGACGCCTCCTCCACCCGAGCCCCACAATACTAGAGGTGGTCGAAGAGGGCACAATGATTTCCACTCCCTGGAAGGTATGCGTTGCGTTGGTGATGGCCGCGGCTTTACCCGCCGCCGGTCAATTCACATCGACGACATCGAGTTCCGAAAAGACGAGAGCCGAACCCTATGTCAACGACAGGGGCGCGCCCCTCGACCGGCCCGACAAGCCGCTCAAAATCCTCAAGCTCAAAGGCGTCATCGAAAAGGTCGACCTCAAGAAACGCACCGTCACGATCGCCGGCTCCAAGAAAAAGCAAGCTTCGCTCGAACTGAGTTTCCCGCAACCGACCGGCCTCGAGCAGGTCAAGGCGTCCAAGAAGACTTTCAAGATGCTCGGGAAAAAGAAGCTCGCCCTCGAAGATCTGAAAGCCGGCTCCAAGGTTCGTCTGCAGTACTACCCCTTGATCGAGCAGGTGGCCGAGCTCATCGTCGAGCAACCGGCGTCATAGCGCTGTTTCATTCCTCGACATAGCGGCGGTAGAGCCCGTCCACATTCGCCGTTTCCGCGTCGCCCGAGTGCACGACGACGCGGTATCGAAAGCGCAACGTCGCTCCGGGTTCGAGTGTCAGCGAGGCATCGCGCGTCGGGTCGGCATAAAAGTCGTGTTCTCCGAAAATGTTGGCCGCGAACAGCCCGTAACCCCGCACATGCCAATAGGTCGGGTGCCGCGGATTGCCCGGGTGATCGAGGATGGCGATACCCAGCCTGGCGCCTTCGATCGACCCACTGTAGTCAACCCATGGGGCGCGTTTGCCCCAAACTTCGAGCTCACCCGATTTGCCTGTCGCCGACCGAATGCGGCCGGTTCTCGCGATGCCCGTCGCACCAAGATGGTCTTCCTCAAGCTCAGTCGCGACGCGAACCGCGAAAGTGCCTTCCTTCGTGTCGCCGAATCGAACCGATCCCCGCGCGGCCTTGAGCGTGATGTCAAAGTCGACCAAGCGCTTCCCCGACCCCGCGTGGAACGTCATCACTCGCTCTTCGACCAGCAGCAACTCATCGTCGGGTGAGCGCCACTCGAAGGCGGCCTCGATCATGCCGCGTTCCGCCGACGGCTCCGAGACATGCCGCACCGACCGGGTCGTGATCTTGCCCTTGTTCGGCTGCTCGCCGCCCAATTCGTTCGCCCAAAAGTCGTAGCCGTTGACGTCGCCGTGGGTGAACCAGACCCCGCGGTGATGGGCGTGGTCGCGGCTCTCGCCGGGGACTTCCTCCATCGGAAAGCCGCGCGTGACAATCGTGCCGTCGGCGGCACGCAAGGGATGCAAGAAGGGCTTAGGGACGTCGGCGCCGAAATAGAAAGTCGAGAACTCTCGACCGTCAAGCCGAATTTCGATCCGCCCGTCGCCGGCAGCAAATTCGACTTGCGCCGGGAGCGCGAGCGCCACACCGAACCAAAGTGTCGCAAGCCTGCCGAAAGACATGGTTATCAGTGGAACATATTTGCCACCGAGTTTGGCGCAACGGAGTTTGTGCCGCCCGTCGACCTCGAAACACCACATGAACTGGAAACGCAGCCACCCGATCGAAAACAGCTCGACCCGATTACGGAATCGGAGTTTCACCCGCGGCTGGAATTTAGGCTGGACTTGGTCTAGATCTTTTGGCCGCGCTTGCGCATGTCCGCCAGAACTCGGTCGATACCGATCTTCGTGATGATCCTGATGGCCTTGGCGCTCACCTTCATCTTGACCCAACGCTTTTCGCTGGGTACCCAAAAGCGTTTGACGTGCAGGTTGGGCTCGAAGCGGCGTCTGGTCTTGTTGTTGGCGTGCGAGACGTTATTGCCCGACATGGGTTTCTTTCCGGTAACCGCGCAAACTTTCGCCATGGTTAATCTCCTTCGGGCTTCTCTAAAACGCCGTGATGCTCCGCCGGCAGGCGGGCAGGCCGAGTAAAGCGATACTTCACGTATGTTAGCACGGGCAGGCGACGGTTGGAGAAGGCAGGGGCTAATTGATCGGCGTTTTGCCCTTTGACTTCGCGGGTTGGAAGGCATCATGAATCTTCGAAATCGCCCTGGAAATATCGAGGATATCTTCATTGTCGCCCGACAACACCCGGTGGGAAATCCAAAACGAGTCCTTGACGGCCTGCTCGGCCTCGGGGCACGCCTCCACGCGATGCGGCGGGGCGTCCGGCCCCTTGTAGAGCGGGTTCTGATACAGCGTGTGGGGATAGAACGGGCGGCAGGGTATGCCCTCGGCCTCCATGGCCCGGACAAATTCGTCGCGATTCACTCCGAAGGTCTTCTCGTCAATACGTCCGATCAGCAGGTAGTAGCTGTGCGCATTCGCGCCCTCGGGCCGGGCCTGAAAGCTGACGCCGGGCGCCCGCACGACATCCCGCAAGACGGCTACATTCTCTTCACGGCGGCGGACTCGGTCGGTGAGTTCCTCGATCTGCGCCGACAGCAAGGCGGCTTGAAACGCCGTCATACGGAAGTTCGACCCCAACTCGAAATGGTCAAACCAGCCTTCGCCCGCGCGGCGGCCGCCGTCGTTGAGCGACCGAGCCCGCGCGGCGAGATCGCTGTCGTTGGTTGTGAGAATACCGCCTTCGCCGGCCGTCATCGTTTTCGAGTTCTGAAAACTGAAGGCCGCGCAGACTCCGAAACCGCCGGCCCGCTGCCCGTGCCACTCCGAACCCTGGGCGTGCGCGGCGTCTTCGAGAATCGCGAACTGCCGCGCCCGCGCGATTTCCCCGATGCGGTCCATGTTTGCCGTCAAGCCGCCGAAGTGAACGACGAGGGCGGCGCGCGTGCGGTTGGTCACGGCGGCGTCGATTTTCTGGGGGTCGATGTTATAGGTGTCGCGATCAATGTCGACAAATACGGGCACGGCCCCAACGCGCGACACAGCCGTCGCGGTAGCGATGAAACTGTGCGCGGGGACGATGATTTCGTCGCCCCGCTCGATACCCGCCGCGGCCAGCGCTAACTCGAGCGCCAGCGTGCCGGTGGCCGTCGCGACGCCATGTTCACAATCATGCATCCCGGCGAAAAGCGTCTCGAACCGCGCCACCGTTTCGCTGTGGCCGCCCCATTCTCGCGAAGCCAATACTTCGGCGATTCTTTCCTTTTCAAGCGGCCCGGCCGCGGGCCAACTGGGATAAGGTTTTTCGCGAACCGGTGTTCCGCCGTATAGGGCAAGTTTGCTCACGGTTAGGGGTTGGGCAGAGTCGATCTTGCGGGCCTATCGAAGAAAACTCGCCACGCCGCTAAGCCCTCGGCCTTTCCCTAGCATAGGGGATCTGACGCGAATTCTAAGCGGAAGCTCGCACGACCAAAACCCGCGAAAGCCTAGCCCATCGGCCGTTGGTGATCGATAGGGCTCCGCGGCTTACGGGCCGATAAGGGTTCAGAGGAAGAACGCTATATACGGCGGAGGCGTGCCGAGTCGGTGGCGGTCCCCGGCGCGCGGCGCTATCTCCCGAACCTCGATTCGCGCGAGTGCAACTTACTGAACTCATCAGGGCTGAAGTCAAGCTGTCGGTCGACCGCTGCAGCGTCGGGGCGTTTTTCGCGGTGCTGCTGTGCTCGGTTTCACTGGGCGCACAACCGCATCCTCGAAACTACGATCATTTCGACATTCGTCTCGAACCTTCGGTGCAAACGGGCAGAGCGTTTAGCGCTTCCGCGTCGACCGACGCCGCCTCATTCCCGCGCGCCGAGTACGACCTTGGCGGTCCCTTGACCGCAGCGTCCTCGGGCGACCTCGATCTCGTCGCGCGTCGCTTTCTGGAAAACTCATCGAAGGATTTGGGTGCTCTCCGATCTTTCGGGCTCGACGTCGAAATCGTCTCGCGCTCTGAAAGCCGCGAGGCCGACTTAACCCACATCGTCTTTCGACCGACTTACCTCGGCATCCCCTATTTCGATGCCGACCTGTCTGTTCACCTCGACGGTGAAGGCCGTGTTTGGAGACTCAACCGCGATACGCACCCGTTTCCACCCGCCGGGCTTTCGACTTCGGTCGATGCCCGCGCCGCCGTCGAGCGGGCACTCGCCGCTCTAGGGTTCGAACCCAAGGATAGGCCGGCCGGCGTCGGCGAGGTGTCGGGGCCGGACCGCCGCGCGGTTTTCCGGTATCAGGGATTAGGACGCATACCTGTCTCGCTGGTTTGGTTCCCGACTCAACCCGCGGCTCTAGCGGCGTGGCAACTCTACGTGGAGGGCCCCGGGCGCGCCTACCTCGTCGTTGTGGACGCGGCGAACGGCGAAATCCTTTTCAGCCGCAACCTGACGTCGCGGTCCTCGCCGCTCGGCCGAGTCTTTCGCGTCCCTGACCACCCTCATCCCGATGCCGCGGGCCAAACCGACGAAGCGTTCACGGGCTGGCCCACGTCCGTCGGCTCTTGCCCCGCCGACATCTACCCCGCCCAGTTTCAAGCCGGCTCCCAGGCCGGCCGCTGTTGGGTCGAAAGCGATGAGACGAGCGGCAACAATGCCGACGTTTGCTTGGACGCGGTCGCCGACAACATTTGCGATACGCGGGCACAAGACAACGCCGCGCATTTTCTCTTCAACTTCAGCAACGATTACGACACCGCGAACAACCCGGTCCCGGACCGCGCGGCGGCGATCGTCAACGCCTTCTATTGGGTCAACGCCTTGCATGACCGCTACTATCGTCTGGGCTTCGACGAGCCTTCCGGGAACTTTCAGGACGACAACTACGACCGCGGCGGGGCCGCCGGGGACGCGCTGCGCGTGGACGTCCAAGACGGCGGCGCGACGAACAATGCATTCTTTACGACGCCACCCGACGGCATCGCGCCGCGCATGGAAATGGGGCTCTTCACCGGCTTGCGCCGAGACACGGCCTTCGACGGCGATATCCTCACGCACGAGTACGCGCACGGTCTGACGAATCGACTGATCGGGGGGCGAACCAACGTCACCGGCCTATGGCGGTGGCATAGCGACGCTTTCGCCGTTTCGCTTACCGGCGACCCGGTGATGGGAGAATACTCAACCCGCAACCCAACCACCGGCATTCGCTCGGTTACCTACAACGCCTCGCCGCACACCTTCGGGCAGTTCGGCACGCTGTTTCGCAAAGCGATTCCGGGGACCACCCTCGCGCTGGACTTGCCGCAGCTTCACCGCGACGGCGAAATCTGGGCGACCGTGCTCTGGGATCTGCGAACTTCGCTGGGCGAAGACGATTTCGAGCAGACCATCACGACGGCGCTGAAGCTGACGCCGACCAGGCCCTCGATGCTCGACGCGCGCGACTCCGTCTTGCAGGCCGCCGCGGCACTGAACGTCGGCGGAACGAACGTTTGCGGCGCTTGGGCGGTGTTCGCGGCGCGGGGCTTCGGCGCATCGGCCGCTCTCAACCCAAAGCAAATTGAACAACCCAACGACACCGCGCTGAGCGTCTTCGAAGCCTTCGATTTACCCTCCGTTTGTGGCGGGGAGGCCCCCTTGCCGGTTGATCCAATCTTCAACGACGACGTCGAAGACGCCGCGGCCGGTTGGGCCGCGACCGGGATGTGGCATCGCACCACGCGCCGCGCCGCGAGCGGGGCCTATTCCTGGTGGTTCGGCGACGAAGCGACGGGGAACTACGACACCGGCGCGCGGAACTTCGGCAGCCTCACATCGCCACTGATCGATCTAAGCGGCGTTACGGCCGCGGCGGTCGAGTGGGATCAAATGTTTCGCGGCGAGGGCTTCGGCCCGTCGGTGGACCTGGGATTCGGAAGCTGCGCTCCCTATCTCAACGCCGACGCCGGGCGCTTGACGATCCGCGCCGACGGCGGGTCTTGGAAGACCCTCACACATCTGGCGCACAACAACTCGACCGAGTCTTTCGAACATTACAAGATCAATCTTTCGCGCTTCAGCGGGTCGTTGATCGAATTGCGGTTCGACTTCGACACGATCGACGCGAGCGACAACCATTTCGAGGGCTGGTTTGTCGACAACATTCGCGTTTCGCGGCTTTCCTCGACGGCGAATGAGTTAAGCGTGTCGCCCTACCAACTCAGCTTCAACGGCGTGGCGGGCGGCGCGGCCCCGGCCGCCCAAACGTTGGCGATTCGCGGAGTGTCAAGCGGCGGCGCCATGACCTGGAGCGCGTCCGTCGGCTCCGGCTCCCTCTGGCTGTTGCTTTCGTCCGACAGCGGCGCCGCGCCCTTCGATGTATCGGTTTCAGTCGATCCCGCGGGCCTCTCGGAGGGAACCTATTCCGGAACGATCACGGTCACGGCCCCTAATGCGGTCGGTTCTCCCTCGACGGTCGACGTCACTCTCGTGCTCGGCGCCCCGGCCGGCCCCATCGCCGCTTGGTCGTTTGAAGACGTCGGTTCCGGTCCCGGGGTGACGGTCGTCGACGGCAGCGGGAGCCATCACGGAACGACGAACGGCTTTGGCACGGTACGCCTGCCCGCCGTCGCCGGTTCGGGGCGACTTTTCAACGGCTCCACCGATTACGTCGAAGTCCCCGCCTCCGCCTCGCTTACGCCTCTGAGCTTCACGATCCGAAGCTGGGTCAAGGTCTTATCGTTTCCCGAGAAGTTCGGCATGGTGATGTCGGCTTTCGGAGGCGGCAACCACCAGGGCTGGTATTTGGCGCTGAAATCAAGCGGCGAGGTGATCTTCATGGGAGCGTCGCCGCCGTCGAGCGCCCCGTGGCTGGTTTCGAGCGGGAAGCTGAACCTGCATCAGTGGCATGCCGTCTCGGTCACTGTTGACCGCTCGTCCGGGGACGTCGCAATCTACATCGACGGGCAGCCCGATGCCGCGGCGCGCTTTCCGGCGATCGAGGCCGACTCTGCATCGCCGCTGACGATCGGACGCGCCTCTTGGTACGACGGCTACTACTTGAACTTCGCCGTCGACGAGACCGAAATCTACCCGGCGCTCAGAACGGCCTCGGAAATCAACGCCGATTATCAGTTCTTCGGCCCGCCGCCGCCGCCCCCGAATCTCACGACCGTCGCCGAGTGGCAATTCGAAACCGGCGCTCCCGACGACTCGGGCAACGGCCATACCGGCTCGCTCAACGGCACGCAAACCGTCGCGGGAGTCGAGGGCAACGGGCGCGGTTTCAACGGTTCATCCGATTCGGTCACCGTCGCCGCCGCCGCTGATCTCACGCCCGCCGATTTCACCCTACGAGGCTGGGTCAAGCTCAACTCGACCCCGGCGGATTGGGGCGTCGTGGCGTCGGCCTACGGCGGGGCTTTTGACGGATGGTATCTCGCGGTCGATGCCGCCGGGCGCGTGAGCTTCACCGCCGCCGGTTTGCCTTCCCACCTAACGACCGTCACTTCCCAATCCGCTGTCACGGCGGGCGCGTGGCATCACGTCGTGGTCAGCTATCACGGCGCGACACGTCGGGTGAAACTCTATCTCAACGGCGCACTCGAAGCCGAAGGTTACGCCCAAGCTCTGACGCCCCATGTTAACGGCGTCATGGCCATGGGCCGCGCCTCGTGGACCAACGGCCGCTATTTGCACATGGACCTCGACGAGCTGCGCATTGACCCGAAGGTGTGGAGCGCTCTCGAAGTGCAGGCCGACTTTGCGTCTTTCGCTTTGGACCAGCTGCTCGACCCCGCCGCGATTTGGGCCTTCGACGAAACCGCCGCCGGACCCGGGGTCGTGCTCGCGGATAGCTCGGGCAACGGCCACGATGCAACGACCCAAGGGTCGGCAAGCGTGAGCGTAGCCGGTGTCGTGAACGCCGCGCGACGTTTTCCCGGGCATCCGGACTATGCTTGGCTGGCACCGGCCGCGGCATTGAGCACGTCGAGTTTCAGCTTCGCGACCTGGGTGAAAATCGACAGCCTGCCCGAGAAGTGGGGCGTCATCCACGCCGACTACGGCGGCGACTTCCAAGGCTGGTATGTGGGCGTCCACACCGACGGCCGCGTCATCTTTTCGGTCTCGGGTCTACCGTCTTCAAACCCCTGGCTGCTTTCCACAAGCGCTCTCACCCCGGGCCAATGGCACTATGTGACCGTCACCCTCGAAGGCACATCGCGCAGTGGACGCATCTACCTCGACGGCGCCCTCGACCGCACGGCGGTGTTTCCCGCGTTTACACCCCAAACGTCCACCCAATCGACTTTCGGGAAAGCTTCCTGGGTGGATAGTTATTACTTGACGTGCGCGCTTGACGAAGCCCGCCTCTACCCCGGCGAACTATCCGCTGAAGCCGTCGGCGCGCTTTTCGCCGGGTTCCCGACGCCCAATCCGCCGGACCCGCCCACCCTGATTTCCGAGTGGCGGTTTGAAGAAACCGGTACGGCGCCGGGAACGACGTTGATCGATAGCGCGAGCGGACACCACGCGGTCACGGCGGGCGACGGCACCGCGCCCTCGACCGGCGTCATCGGCTCGGCACGCCGTTTCGGCGGGTTTCCCGACTACGCATGGATTGCACCGCATGCCGATTTCGGATCGTCCGACTTCAGCTTCACCGCGTGGGTGAAGATCGACGCCTTGCCTTCCAAGTGGGGAGTCGTTTTCGCCGACTACGGCGGTGATTTTCGAGGCTGGTATATGGGCGTCCACACCGACGGCCGCGTCATCTTCTCTGTCTCCGGATTGCCGTCGTCGAACCCCTGGCTGCTTTCGTCTTCCGCCCTTGTGCCCGGCGAGTGGCAGCACCTCGCTGTCACCTTCGACGGCGCGACCCGGCGCGGGCTGATCTACATCAACGGCCTGCTCGACCGCACGGCCGTCTTTCCAGCTTTTGACCCGCAAAGCGCCGTTGCGCCGACCTTGGGTCGAGCCTCGTGGGCCGACACGTATTACCTCGACTTCGCGATCGATCAAGCCCGCCTCTATGGCGAAGAGCTCTCCGACGCCGAGGTAATGGCCGTGATGCAAGGCGCGTTGTAGATCAACGGTGCTACCCCCGTCGCGCCCTACAAGGCGCCGGACTCAGACGAGCCCCGCGGCTTTCTTTGGAGCAGGCTTGCGGCGTTGTTCGACCCTTACTACTTACGTCTTGTCCCTCGGAAACTGGCAATTTTGCGCTGTGTCGGCTAGACTTTCGACGTGGCGACCGACACAGCCGCCGATACCTTTACGCGCGCCGACGTTCGCCGGATTCTGAAGATCACGGAGAACCGGCTACGGTCATGGGAGAAGCAAGGGCTCTATGAATGTCCCGAGGAATTCGGCTTTGCCGATCTGATTGCTCTCAAAACCCTCCAGAAGCTGCGCGAGAACCGCATCCCCAATGTACGCATCAAGGCTTCGCTCTCTTCGCTGACCGAGAAGCTCTCCGGCATCGAGCGCCCTTTGTGGGAGCTGAAAATCACCTCCGACGGCCGCAAAGTCGCCGTTGAGCTGCCGGGCGGCAAGATGGAAGCCCTGACCGGGCAAATGCTCTTCAACTTCGACGCCGCGTCACTGCGGCCGGTCACTGAGTTGGAAAAGGACGCGGGCCGTCCCGTGACCGAAAAGCTGATCGAGGCCGAACAGTGGTTCCAACGCGGCCTCGAACTCGAGGAAGGCGGCGAATCGCCCGCCGCCGTCACCGAAGCCTACCAGCGGGCTCTTGAGCTCAATCCGAGAGCCGCCGGCGCCTGGGTCAATATCGGCACGATCTACTACCGCCAAGGCGCGGTGGAGGAAGCCGAAACCTGCTATCGCCAGGCCTTGAAGATATGGCCGAAATACGCGCTGGCCCACTTTAATCTCGGCAACGTTTGCGAGGAGCTTGAAAAGCTCGCCGATGCCGTCGAGCACTACGGCGAGGCCTTACAGCAAGAGTCGGATTACGCGGACGCACACTACAACTTGGCCTTGGTCTACGAACGCATGGGAGAACCGATGCCGGCGGCCAAGCAGTGGCGAGCTTATTTGGCGATCGACTCGAACAGCCCGTGGGCCGGCATCGCGCGTCAACAGCTCGCCCGATTGCTGAAAATCACTCCCGGCGGAAAGCCGCCCGACCCGCGCAAGAAACGCAACACCAAGTAGCCGCCGAGAGAGGATTTTGATATAGAATACAGGTGAGGCGGTAACGTGGCCGCTCGCTGTCGCGCCTACTCGGTGGGGCGTATTTTTGTGCGCCCGCCCTACACGCACTGGAGTAATCGCCATGAAGAAATTCGGCACGACCGTAACCCGCCGTCAAACGATCCGCTCTTTGGCCGCCGGAGGTTTGTTGCTTCCGGGCCTGCTTTCGGAGATGCTGCAAGGCGCGGCGAGCGGCGACTCGGCCAATCCCTTGGCGGCGAAAGCTCCACACTTCGCGCCGAAGGCCAAGCGCGTCATCTTTCTGTTCATGACCGGAGGCGTTTCGCATCAGGACACGTTCGACCCGAAACCCTTCATGAAGAAGAAGCACGGCGAGCGTTATGACAAGCGGTCTTTCTACAAAGGCTCGGACTGGGAATTCAAGCGCTACGGCGAAAGCGGCACCCCCATCAGCGATCTGTTCCCCCACATGGGCACGGTGGCCGACGATCTGTGCGTCGTGCGTTCGATGAAGAACATCAACGGCGACCATTTCGGAGCGACGATCGGCATTCACACCGGCTCGGCGACGTTCAACCGGCCGAGCATCGGCTCGTGGGTCAGCTATGGACTGGGGACGGAAAACCTCAACCTGCCGTCCTTCATGGTGATCGCGCCGGAGCTTCCCTACGCGGGCGGTCAGGTCTTTGGTTCGGACTTCCTGCCGGTGTTTCATCAAGGTACTCGCATTGTTCCCGGCGACGAGCCGATTCCCAACATGCATCGCCGCGCGGCGACGAGTCGACTCCAGGAAACCGAGCTCGACATGCTCGAGTATTTCAACCGTCAGCACATGAAGGGCCGTGAAAACGACGGCATGTTGAAGGCTCGGATCAAATCGTTCGAGACGGCCTTCGGCATGCAGATGCAGGCGCCCGAGGCCTTCGATTTCTCCAAGGAATCCGACGCCACCTTGAAGCTTTACGGCATTGACCGCGGCAGCACCACCGGCTTCGGTTGGCAATGCCTGGCCGCGCGCCGAATGGCCGAACGCGGCGTACGCTTCATCGAGTTGATCGACGGCGGCACGCGCATTGACTACAACTGGGATACCCACTCCCACATGCAGCGCTATAACGCGCTGGCCAAGAACGTTGACCAACCGATCGCGGGCCTGATCAACGATCTGAAGTCACGCGGGATGTTCGACGATACGCTGATCGTTTGGACCACGGAATTCGGCCGCGCGCCCTTCGTTCCCGATCCCTCGGCGGAAGGTCGCGGTCACCACGCCAAGTCGTACTGCTCATGGCTCGCCGGCGCCGGGGTCAACGGCGGCACGACCTACGGGGAAAGTGACGAGATGGGCGACGAGGTTGCCGAAAACGTCGTCACGGTGCACGACTTCCAGGCGACGATTCTTCACTTGCTCGGTTTCGACCACACTAAGCTGACCTACCGCCACGCCGGGCGCGATTACCGGTTGACCGATGTTCACGGTCGCGTGGTGAATGAACTGCTGAGCTAAGCCCACAATCAATGAGGCGACGCGGCGGCCTGTCACGGCGGGCCGCTCGCCGGTCGGCGAGAGCTTCCTGCCGCCCCTTCAGGGCTCGCCCGGTTCCGGCGTGACGTTCCGGTTGGCACTCCAGTTCCCGCCGCCTGTTGAAGGGCGATGATAATGTCCCCTTGAGAGGGCGATAGAAATGTCCCCTAATCTAAGGCTCCGAAGGAGGAGCCTAGATTGGAGAGGACATGGATGAACGACAAGGAATTGAGACGGGGCGAGGTACTGGGCCGGGTGAAGCGAGGCGAGTTGAAGCTGAGCGAGGCGGCGCGGATACTCGATATCAGTTATCGCCAGACCAAGCGGATCTGGAGGCGCTACAGCGCGGGAGGGACAAAAGCATTGAAGCACGGCAACGTGGGCCGGGTATCGAACCGCGCCAAGCCGGCGGAAGTTCGCAAGCGAGTGCTGCAACTGGTGCGCGAACACTACTCCGGCGAGCCGCACGAGCGCTTCGGGCCGACGCTGGCGGCCGAGCATTTGTGGACAGACCACGATCTGAAACTATCGGTGCGAACACTGCGGCTCTGGATGCTCGCCGAGGGCCTGTGGAGCCGCCGCCGCAAGCGCCGGCCGCATCGCTCGCGGCGGCGGCGTAAAGCGCACTTGGGCGAGCTGATCCAGGTCGACGGTTCGCACCACGAGTGGCTCGAAGCGCGCGGGCGGAAAGGTTGCCTGATGAACTTCGTCGACGATGCGACCGGTCTGGCGCTGTGCCGTTTCTCGAGCGAGGAAACGACTTGGGCGGCGGCCGATCTGCTCGAAGCCTGGGTGCGTCAATACGGCGTTCCGAAGGCGTTGTATTGCGACTGGAAGAACGTCTACAAGCGCCGGCCAACGTCGCGTGAAGCGCTGGAAGGCATCGAGCCCGAGACGCAGTTCGGACGCATGTGCGCCAAGCTCGGCATTGGTATCATCGCCGCTTCGTCACCGCAAGCGAAGGGCCGCGTGGAGCGCCATCACGGCACCCATCAAGACCGCCTGATCAAGAAGATGCGGCTCAAAGGCATTGCCGATTACGAGGCGGCGAACCGCTATCTCGACGAGCAGTATCTGCCAGAGCACAACGCCAAGTTCGCCTCTGAGCCGTCAGCGGGAGCGGACTTTCATCGGCGCTTATCGAAGCGTTTGGACTTGAAGTGGGTGTTTTGCTTGGAGGGAGAGCGGGTGGTGTCCAACGACCTGGTGGTACGTTTCGAGAACCGTTTTCCGCAGTTGAAACCGCAGCGCAATCAGGCTCTGGGCGCAGGCGCGAGAGTAACCGTGCAGCAAGCGCGCGAGGGCGAGTTGCGGGTGGTGTTCGAGGGGAAAACGGTGGCGTTCGACGAGATCGCCAAGCCGCTCCCCAAGGTGCGGCCGGAGCCGAAACCGCGCCTGGCGCCGCAGCCGCGCACACCGCCGGCGAATCACCCTTGGCGCGCGCCGTTGAAGCCGAAAAAACGGGCGGCGACCGCGTGAAGAGGGCTGTGGAAATGACGGGGCCGTGGAAAACGAGGAAAACCCTCGGCAGCCGACGAGGAGCTTCGAACCTCATCGCTCGGGTTTCCCACGTTTCCCCCAGCCCCTTGGAAATCGCTGTGCGATTCCCGCATTCCCACAAGCCCCTACGACTACTATCCTTTTACTTAAAAGGGGACATTTCTACCGGGCTAACCAAGGGGACATTTCTATCGCCCTACCGAGGGGGACATTTCTATCGCCTCTTGACACACCCGCCCGCGTTCGATTGACAATGTGCGGTCGCGGGTTTAGACTCGGCTCTATCATTGCTGAACGGACAATCGCGAAAGGGAAACCTGATGGCCGACCAATGGATGATTCGCGGCGTTGAATACGGCAATTGCAACTGTAACTACGGCTGCCCATGTCAGTTCAATGCACCCACGACGAACGGCTTTTGCGAAGCGGTCGTTTGCGGAAAAATCGAAGAGGGCTACTTCAACGACACGCGGCTCGACGGGGTCAACTGGGCCATGCTGATCCATTTCCCAGGTGAAGTAGCGGAGGGCAACGGTCGACAGCAGGTGATCATCGACGAGGGCGCCGATCCGGCGCAACGCGAGGCCTTGCGCAAGATCCTGCACGGCGAGTCGACAACGCCCGGCACGACGATTTTCGCCATCATGGGCAGTTTGATGACGGAAGTTGCCGAGACCCTGTACGCCCCGGGCAAGGCCCGTTTACGGGTCCCCGGCGTGGTTGAATCCACCGGGACCCCGATCGTCGACCCGTTTAGCGGCGACGAGTTCCGGGCGCGGATCAACCTCCCCAACGGCATGGAGTTCACCGTTGCCGAGATGGGCTCGGGCAAGACGAAATCGAACGGCAAGATCCCGCTTGATCTCGAGGGCAGCTACGGCCAGTTCAACATCCTTCACTGGAACCAAGACGGCGTCATACGCTAAACCCCCTCTCGCGCCGCCATGACCGAACATCACCTGCCGCGGCGTGACCGCATCGCCCTGATCGCCGGGTTGGTCGGGGTCACGGCGGTTTCGTGGGCTTATCTCGTCTACCTGACCCATTCGATGGATATGGGCTCGCCCGACATGGGCGCGATGGATATGGAATCGATGCCCATGGGCTCAGCCGGCGAGCCGGCATCGATCGCCGCGTCGGACGTGCTGAAGATCAAGCCTTGGACGGGGGTCGACTTTCTGTTGATGTTTCTGATGTGGGCGGTGATGATGGTGGGGATGATGACGCCCACGGCGATTCCAATGACGCTGATCTACGCGGCGGTGGCGCGCAAAGCCGCCGACCAGGGGACGCCGCTTGCTCCGGCGGCGGTTTTCATCGGCGGCTACACGACGATGTGGACCCTTTTCAGCGTGGGCGCGACCGCCGCGCAATGGGGACTCGACCAGGCGGCTTTGCTGTCGCCGATGATGGTGTCGACGAGCCCGGCGCTAGGGGCGTGGTTGCTGATCGCGGCCGGTATTTATCAGATGACGCCGGCCAAGAACGCCTGTCTGAGCCACTGTCGATCGCCGATGCATTTCATCTCCGAACACTGGCGGCCGGGCGCGGTGGGGGCCTTCCAGATGGGGTTGGAGCACGGCGCCTACTGTCTTGGTTGCTGTTGGGCGCTGATGGGATTGCTCTTCTTCGGGGGCGTGATGAATCTGCTTTGGATCGCCGCGATTACGCTCTTCGTTCTGCTTGAGAAAGTTCTTCCGGTCGGGGTGGGCGGCGGACGGGCCGCCGGCGTGGCGATGGTGATTGTCGGCTTGGTGTTGCTGGTTCGGGTTTAAGAGGTTCGGGCAGTGTTTCGAACACAGCCGCTGGGCGGACGCCGGGTCGATCAGGGGCTGTGAAAAATGAGAGACAGTCGGTTTCCACGAATCGCGGATTCATGATATCGCCATGAAAATGGGAGTGGAGGCGTTCCTGTCGCCCTTTCAGGGCTCAACCTGATTTGATTCGGTACCCAGGGTTCCGCCTTCGGCTTGACCCCGGGCTATATTCCGGCCGCCGCTTCGCGGCTCAAGACATGCGTGATCTTGCCGGGCTCGACCGTAATGCATGATAGGGCTTGAATGCTTATTCGGCCGACGCTTGCGACCATCCGCAATTTTCAAAGCCGCTAAGTGGCGGGTCGGATGTCTTTCCTTTCGCTTGTCGACCGGATATCGTGATCATAAGTAACGCATGGCACGCCGAACCAAGAAGTCCCGCGGCGGGGAAATCAAGTCGGCCGCGGCTAAGCGGGAGGCCTCTCCCGGCGTGCCGCAACGCGAGGAGCCGCTGGGAGGTTGGGCGTTGTTTTGGCCGGCGACTCGCCCAAGCCGCTACGGCTTGCTCGCGATTCTCGCGGTTGCTTTTCTGTTTCGTTTCTACAAGCTCGCTGAAATCCTGCCGTTGGCTTGGGATGAGGCGATTTATTTGCGTTGGGCTGAAATCATTGACCATCAGGGGCAGTGGTTTATCTCGTTGCTCGACGGGAAGCCGCCGCTGAGCTACTGGCTGCTCGCCGTAGCTCGAAAGACCGTCGGCGGCGACCCGCTCTGGAGCGCTCGGGCGGTTTCCGCCTTGTTCGGCGTGCTGTCGACGATTGGAATATTCGCCATCGGCCGGAGGTTGTCGGGCGAACCGGCGGGGCTCGCGGCGGCCGCGCTCTACAGTTGCTTTCCCTACGCGGTCATCCTCGACCGCCTCGCCTACACCGAAGCGTTTGTCAATTTCTTCGGAATCGCTTTTGTGCTCGCCTCGCTGGAATGCTTTGGCGGCACGGGGTCATGGAAACGTGGGTTGGCGCCGGGCATTACGCTCGGACTCGGAGTGTTCACTAAACAGACCGTGCTGCTGTTTACTTTTGTCCCGTTGTTGGCGGGCCTTTGGCTTGGGCGCCGGACCATTCGGGAACTATGGGCCGGGCTGGGCGTGACATATGGAATCGGGCTGATTTTCTTTGTGGCGTGGCAGTGGGCCGTGCCAACAGCGCCGACCCACGAAAGCCACGACTCGGTGATCCATAACCGAGCATTCTTTGTGGAACCCGGTGAATTTTCGCGGAGTCCGCTGGCCGCGGCGCCGGCGAACATCGAAAAACTTACGACCTACACGAAGGACCACGTTACAACCTTTCCGGCCGTGCTTGGTCTCGTTTCATTGGTCTACCTTGCTTAGCGCCGAAGCGCGAAGGCGGTGGTTCTCGCGTCCATTTCGATCGTTCCGTTGCTGATTCACGTTTTGGTGCTCGTTAAGATCTTTCCGTCTCGGTATGCCTTTCCCTATTTCTGGCCCTGGCTGGTCATCATGGCGATGGCGGCGGCGGCTTTCGCCGATCAACAGACTTCCGCCGCCAAGAAGCGATTCCCCGCCCCGCTAATGATCGGCGCTCTGACGGCGCTCGCCGCCGGGCCTTTCCTGGCACGGTCCCTGGCGGTACTCGACGACCCGCGGGAGAAGCTGGACCTTGTCGAGGTGCTCGGTTCGCGGTCTGACCATGGGACCCGCGAGACGGTGAACTTCCTGCTCGAAGAGGCGAGAAAAGGGCCGTTCGTGCTGCTGACGGATCCGATTTGGGGGCCTCCGGCCGACACAATGTTCGCTTATCTCAACCGTCGCCGGGGAATACGGGTCTATGAAGCTTGGTGGACGCAAGTTTCGGCGAGCAATCCGATTTTGCCCGACGAACCCGCCGACGTTCTCAAGTCGCACTACGAACGCGAGAAGGCTGGGGTCGTGGATTTCTCCCTTGTGGACCGCGTCTACTATGTGACCGACACGTTTCGCACCCCGCGTTCGGTCGTTCTCGCCCGTCAACCCGACGCTCAACCGGCGGCCGTTTTCGAGAAACCGGGGGGCGGTTACGCCATCGAAGTCTACCGCTTGAAATGAGGTTGGGCCGGCGTATCGAGACCCTTCGGCGTCTCGGCCCGTTGGATTGACGGTACCATCGACTCAGTACGATAGTACTCTTGTCATGGTCCCTAACTAAGGCGATAATAAGCCTAAGCCCGATCATGCTACAAGGCATTCGAGAAGTAACTATTGAGTCTCGCAAAATAAAGTGACACCTTTTTGGGGTACGTACGTCTTTGTATGTATGGGAAATACAAAAGGCGTACGGCGGGATTTCGAGGCCCTGGAGAAGCGCCGTTTCAAAGCGATCCGGTTGGTCGAGCAAGGCTGTAGTCAGTCCGAGACAGCGAGGCGATTGAAGGTCGCGCGGCAAAGCGTCAGCGAGTGGCTGCGACGATACCGGCGTGACGGCGAAGCCGGGTTGCGCCAGGCCGGCCGCGCCGGCCGTAAGCCGCTGTTGGACGCCGCGCAGCTCGAACGCCTCGAGGCGTTGCTGCTGGAAGGCCCCGAGGCGCACGGCTTCCCGACGCCGCTGTGGAGCTGTCCGCGGGTCGCTCGTCTGATCGGAGACGAGTTCGGCGTGCGCTATCACGAGGGCCATGTCTGGAAGATCCCGCGGGCGCTCGGTTGGAGCCCGCAACGGCCCGTCGGCAAAGCGCGGGAGCGCAACGAAGAGGCCATCCGCGGCTGGCAGCGCAAGACTTGGCCGGCCATTAAAAAAAAGCCCGCAAAGAAGAACGTACGATCGTCTTCATCGACGAAAGCGGATTGAGTCAGAAGCCGCATCGTTGCCGCACCTGGGCGCCGCGCGGCGAGACACCGGTGTTGGAGTTCAACTTCAACTGGGACAAGCTGTCGGTGTCGGCCGGGCTGACGTTGCGCAACTTTTACTTCCGGCTCTATCCCGGCGCGATCGGCGAGTTGGAGGTCATCGACTTCCTGAAGGCTTTGGTGCGCCACATCGACGGCCCACTGCTGATCGTCTGGGACCGGCTGCCGGCGCACCGCAGCCGCCTGGTGCGGGAGTTCATCCAGCTCTCCGAGGATCACATCGCAACGGAGTACTTGCCGCCCTATGCGCCGGAGTTGAACCCGGTGGAATACATTTGGGCGTACTGGAAGCAGCACGAGTTGCCCAACGTCTGCCCGAAGGACTACTGGGAACTCGACGAGCGCGCCCGCAAAGCGCTGCGGCGAATGCGCCGCAAACCGCGCTTGATTACCGCTTTCTGGAAACAGTCTTCTCTTTGTCTCGATTGACAGTATATTATGCGAGACTCAGTAAGGTTATCACCTCATCGCTTGGCCGTTCGAGACGCAAGAAGGTGTTCAAACGGAATGAGCGCCGTATCCAGCCGCGGCTGGCGGCCAACGAGCCCGGCCGAGTGGAATGGCTTACCGACGGCCAGGAGCACCTCGGGGAGAGTATCAATATCGAGGACCTTTCCGAGACGGGCGTCGGGTTCGCGTCACCGCTTGACCTCAAGGTCGGCCAAACGGTCTGGGTTTCGACCGATGGCTCCCCTCGCTGCAAGGCCGTCGTCCGCCACACACACGAAAAGGACAGCGCTTATTTCGTGGGCGTCATCCGTGTGCTGATGGACCGTCGTCGAATCGATCGCCGTCCCGCCGGCGGCAAGGGTCGCCTTCATTGGGGCGCGACAACCGGGGGGCAATGCGTCGCCGATGTGGTGGTTCGCGATACCAGCGATCACGGCTTACAGCTGCAGGTTCCCGATGCGGTCCCGCTTCTGCGTGTTGTGCGCGTCGAAGGTCGCGCGGGAAATTGTTTCGGGTCAACGTGCTATTGCGAACCTTATCAGGGCGAATATCTGGTGGGGCTTCACGTCATCCGGCGGGGCAAAGATACCGATATCGATCAGTTCAACGAGTAGCACCCGCGGGCGCGGTTGCCCGGGCACGCGAGACGTGTCAACCAATCCGACTTTTCTTCCGGCGCTGTTAGAATGACCTTACCCATGGGGTCGCCCGCGCTTTCTATCGTTATTCCGGTTCACAACGAAGAAAAGACCTTGCTGCCGCTCTATGACGGCCTGGTCACGACGCTGGAGCCGCTGGGGCGCGACTTTGAGATTATTTTCGTCGACGATTGCTCGACCGACAGCAGCTACGATTTGCTGCGGAATCTAACGGAAAACGACGGTCGGCTTCGTGTCATCTCGCTGCGCCGAAACTTCGGGCAAACGGCGGCCTTGGCGGCGGGCTTTTCGGCGGTCGAGGGAGAAGTTGTGATCGCGCTCGACGCCGACCTGCAACACGACCCGCGTGATATCCCCGCGCTGCTTGAAAAGATCGACGAGGGCTACGACATTGCCAGCGGTTGGCGCGCCGACCGCGTGGATGCCTGGTTGACGCGTCGGATGCCTTCTCGAGTCGCCAACGCCCTCATGGCCAAGCTTTCCGGCGTCGATCTGCACGATTTCGGCACGACGTTCAAGGCATACCGCAGCCATATCCTGCGGGATATTCGGCTCTATGGCGAGCTACACCGTTTTATCCCGGCATTGGCGGGGATGCAAGGCGCGCGTATCGGGGAAGTGCCGATCCGCAATACGCCGCGCCTGGAAGGCTCGTCGCACTACGGACTGGGGCGCGTTTTCCGGGTGCTGTTCGATATGATGACGATCCGCTTCTTAGCCCGTTACCTGACGCGGCCGATGCACTTTTTCGGAGCGATCGGGCTGGCTTGCGGTTCGCTGGGCGGTTTGATTTTGGGCGTGCTTGTGGCGCGGAAATTGTGGGGCATTCACATTATGGTCGAGCACGGGCCGTTGCTGATCGCCGGGGCCGTTTTGGCGATCGCGGGGCTACAGATGTTCTGCACCGGGCTGATCGGGGAAGTGCTGATGCGGACCTACTTCGAAAGCCAGAACCGGCCTATTTATTCGGTGCGGGAGGTGCTGCGGGGTCCCAGCACCACGAAGTCCCGGGGCGGCTAGCCCGCAGTTCACCGTTTACAGCTCGGAATTCGCGTTTTCGCGTCCGCGGCGCTGTAACGGCTCCAATAATTCAATTTCGACCTGAGCCAGACCTTGGTGGACCATGTCGAGTTCTTGCGCGGCGGCGAAGCTCAGGTCAATCACGCGGTCGCCGATGAAGGGTCCCCGATCGTTGATCCGAACCACGACGGATCGCCCACTGCTGGGGTCGAGTACGCGCAACGCCGAGCCGAAGGGCAGTTTGCGATGCGCCGCGGTGAGGTCGAACATGTCGTAGACTTCGCCGCTGGCTGTGACGCGGCCGTGGAACCGCGGCCCATACCAACTCGCTTCGCCCCCGAGCGAGGCGGGAACGGGCTCGGGCGCGGGAGCAGCCGACTCGAGCTCCGCCATGCCGATCGACAACGGCGCGGCCAAGAAAAGCAACCAGGTAAACGAGTGTCGCATGAGCGTTCTTGCGGCACGGCGTGTAAATTCACGACCGCCCCTCGACGATAACCTCCGCTTTCTCTAGGAAAGTGTTTTGAGATTTCTGGAAACGGGGAAACGCCGCGGGAGTGGGATGCCTGAGGTGAGAAGCCTCCCGGGGCCTACCCAAAGTGCGTGTTCTTATTGTACCAGCCATGGGAATTGATTCCGGTCGCCTGCCTATTTTCAGGGGAATGAACGGAAAAGCAAAACGGGACTCGGCCTCACCCGAGCGCTACTGTTGCGCCGGAACCGGACGGCGTTTCGGGCCGCTGCTCAGTTTGGCCTTTTGCTCGGGGCTGAGAGGCAAGTGAAAAATCTCGCGCACTTTGGCGTCGATCAGCGCGTGGTCGAGCGGCTTGATCAAGTAGCCCTCCGAGCCAAGGCGAATCGATCCCACGATGACGTCTTGCCGGGCGGTAGCGGTGACCATCAAGATCTTGGCCTTGGGCAGAGAACGGTGAACCATTTCCAAACCGCGAATGCATTCAAGCGTGACCATGCCGTCCAGCGCCGGCATCCCTACGTCGAGGGTGACGAGGTGGTAGGGGGTCTTGTTGAGAACGGCGTCGCGAAAGATCGAGATCGCTTCGACGCCGCTTTCGACCTCATTCACGTTGCCATATGCTTTGAGGATTTCCTTGAGTTCGAGCCGGCTGGTCGGCTCGTCATCGACGACTAGAAATTGCAGCTCTCGGGACATAGTCTGACTCGGGATTGGAACAGGACCGAAGCAATCCTCTTACTGTCCTGAATCGGCTAAGCACGGGAAAGGGTTAGGGAGAGCGGCGGATATTCCACATCGGCTCGCTGCCCCGAAGCTTCGACTGAGCGAGACAAGCCGAAAGCTTGCCTGAACTTTGGGCTGCGACAAACACGAGTGTTTGTCGCTACTTTGGTTGCTAGACTGGAAACTGATTGCTATGACTGTCTCCGCGCCGAAAACTCTGTTTGAAAAGATTTGGGGCAACCACGTTGTGGTCGAAGAGCCCGCGTGTCCCGTGGTTCTCTATATCGATCTGCATCTGATTCACGAGGTCACCTCGCCGCAGGCGTTTCAGGGGTTACGCGACCGCCGGCTGAAGGTTCGCCGACCCGATTGCACCGTCGCGACGATGGACCACAGCATCCCGACCACCGACCGAACGCTGCCGATCGTCGACCCGATCGCCGCCAAGCAGGTCGAGCAACTGCGCATCAACTGCCGTGAATTCGGTGTTCCGCTGTTCGATCTAGGCAACGAGAATCTGGGGATCGTCCATATCATCGGCCCCGAGTTGGGATTGACGCAGCCCGGCCTCACCGTGGTTTGCGGCGACAGCCATACGTCGACCCATGGAGCGTTCGGGGCACTTTCGTTCGGCATTGGGACTACCGAGGTCGAGCACGTGCTGGCGACCCAATGCCTGCTGCAGAACAAGCCCAAAACGTGCGAAGTGCGCTTCGAGGGAATGCTTCCGAAGGGAGTCGTGGCGAAGGATCTGATTTTGGCGTTGATCGCGAAAATCGGCATCGGCGGCGGTACCGGGCACGTGCTCGAATACACCGGCGAAGCTATTCGGTCGCTATCGATGGAAGGCCGCATGACGGTCTGCAACATGTCGATCGAAGGCGGGGCGAGGGCGGGGATGATTGCGCCCGACGACACGACTTTCGAGTATTTGACGGGCCGACCGCGCGCCCCCCAAGGCGACGCCTGGGACGCTGCGGTCGCCGCTTGGCGGCAATTGCCGAGCGACGAGGGCGCGACGTATGACCGAGTCATCAGCCTCGACGTTTCCCAACTCGAACCCATGATCACCTACGGGACCAACCCCGGCATGGGCGTTCGGATTTCGCAACCCGTGCCGACGCCGGAGTCTGCCGAGGGGCCGGTTTCGGGGGACGCCATCCGCAAAGCCCTCGACTACATGGAAATCGAGGGCGGAAAGCCGCTGGTGGGGCATCCGATTGACGTGGTCTTTATCGGAAGCTGTACAAACTCGCGCATATCGGACCTGCGGCAGGCGGCCGAGATTCTCAAAGACCGCAAAGTCGACCCTGAGGTTCGCGTTTTGGTCGTGCCGGGTTCGGAAAAGATCAAGAAACAGGCCGAGGCGGAGAATTTGCCCGATATCTTCCGCGCGGCCGGGGCCGAGTGGCGCGAGGCGGGTTGCAGCATGTGTATCGCGATGAACGGCGATCAGCTCGACCCGGGGCAGTATTGCGTGAGCACCAGCAACAGGAATTTCGAGGGGCGTCAGGGTAAGGGCGGCCGGACGTTCTTGGCCAGCCCGCTGACCGCGGCGGCCAGCGCGGTGAACGGCGCGGTGACGGATGTTAGGACTATGCTGGATTAGCCGCCAAGTAACGACGAATAACGGCTCAACGAAACGATATGGATCCCATCACCACATTCAGGGGACGCGTCGTGCCCTTGCCGGTGCGCGACATCGATACCGACCAGATCATCCCGGCGCGGTTCTTGAAAACGATCGACAAGCAGGGGCTCGGCAAGAATCTGTTCAACGATTGGCGCTACGAGGAAAGCGGCGATCCGAACCCGGAGTTCATCCTCAATCAACCGCGAGCCGAAGGGGCGACGATTCTGCTCGCGGGCGACAACTTCGGTTGCGGCAGCTCGCGCGAACATGCTCCCTGGGCGCTGATGGGATTTGGGTTTCGTGCCGTAATCAGCACTTCGTTCGCCGATATTTTCCGCAACAATTGCCTCAAGAACAGTCTGCTGCCCGTCATCGTCGACGAGGCCACGCACAGCGAGCTATTCGAGGCCGCCGAGCGGGACGAGGCTATCGAGGTGGAAATCGACCTTCCCAGGCAAATCGCGCGGCTGCCCTCGGGCCGCGAGGCGCAGTTCCCGATCGACGAATTTTCGAAGAAGTGCCTGCTCGCCGGCGTCGATCAATTGGGTTACTTGCAGCAGCAGTCCGCCGTAGTCGCCGAATACGAAGCCGGCCACGCCAGGCCTGTCGCGACGCTGTAGCCGGACCCCGCGCCTTTATTTTTGCGACTTCGGCGCTTGGGTGATCAATCCGCCTAGGACCGACTTCCCAGGGCCGGGCAGATTCAGCACGGGTCGGATATCCGCATGGAAAGCTTGGCCGCGAGCGGCCAGCGCGCGCACAACCTCGCTATTGGAGACCGCCACGTCGTGCTGCTCCGCGGAGTCTTCGGAGAGATCGTAGAGCCTAGGGGGCCGCAGACGAACCGGATCGCCGGGCTTACCCTTGCCTCCCACCTTCCGCTGGAAAAGATGTAGTTTCCAGCGGCCGGCACGAATCGCGAACAGCTTCCTTCGGAAGTAGTAGAAGAACTCCGAGTGCGGGCTGTCTGCTCGGCCCGCGAGCATCGCCATGATGTTCTTGCCGTCGATGGCGCGGTCGGAGGGGATTTCGCCTCCGGCCTCTTCGATGAACGTTGTGAATAAGTCCATGAGACTCGCCACGCCCTCTCGCACTTGACCGGCGGGCAGTCGGCCGGGCATGCGAGCGATGAAGGGGACTCGCATGCCGCCTTCCCATGTTGTTCCCTTAACGCCTCGCAGCGGATTGGCGGTGCCACGCGTCTGCAGTCGGCCGTCGCCTCCCTTGGTCCAGGGGCCGTTGTCGCTGGTGAAGATCACCAAGGTGTTCTCGTCGAGGCCGTTGTCCTTGAGCGCCCGCAAGACGCGGCCGGTGCTCCAGTCAAGCTCTTCGACGACGTCGCCGTAGTAGCCGAAATTCGACTTGCCGCGAAACTCGTCGGCGGGCCGAAGTGGGAGATGCGGCATGGTGTGCGAGAGGAATAGGAAGAACGGCCGCTCGCGATTTTGTTCGATGTAGCGGACGGCTTCCTCGGTATAGCGCCGCGTGAGCGTCTTAACCTTGGCGGGAGATTCGACCGGCTTGTCGCCGCGCAGCAACTCCAGCCGCGGCCATTTCAACAGCGGCAACAGTCCCATGTCATTGCTGTAGAGTAGGCCGAAAAACGAGTCGAAACCGTGTTTGAGCGGCCGGAACGGCTTACGGCCGCCGAGGTGCCACTTGCCGAACAAGGCGGTAGCGTAGCCGTTTTCGCGAAGAGCCTCGGCCAGCGTGATCTCCGATTGCGGAAGCCCCCACTTTTCTTTCGGGATCAGAACTCGCACCAACCCCGATCGATAGGGGTAGCGTCCGGTCAGCATCCCGACGCGGGCGGGAGTGCAAGTGGGGGCTGGGGAGTAGAACTCGGTGAGCCGAACGCCCTCCCTCGCCATGCGGTCGATTTCAGGAGTACGGATCTTGGGGTGGCCTTGGACGCCCAGATCACCGTAACCAAGATCATCGGCGAGAATGACGACGAAATTGGGCTTGCGGCGGTCAGCGTGGAGAAGTGTCGCGCAGTAAACAGCGAGCAACAGGAGCCTTGGCAAGAAGCGAGCCGTCACGCCGTCGAGCACGCGGGCCGCGCGATGGTCGGTTTCGATGAATCGCGTATTCATAATGCCGCGACGAAAGCGGGTGTCGCCGGCGCTCCTTGCGCCCCTTCAGGGCTCTCCAGGGTGGGGGTTTTACCCGGGGTTACGCCTTCGGCTTCACCCCGGGCAATATTCCCGCCGCCGCTTCGCGGCTGTAGGGGAGCGAAGATCGCATGGCAGTCCCCCATTTTCACCCGAACACTCTTGCCATGGGCCGCTAGCAGTCCTTCTTTTCGAGCGGCGGAAAATTGGGTGCGCGTCGTTCGACCCAACTCGCGACGCCCTCTTTGAGATCCGGCCATTGGAACGACTCTTGCATTAAGGTGTTCGCCTTTTCGACGGCTTCACGCAGCGATCCGTTGCGGTCTCCGTAGATCTGCTCTTTCATGGCGGCCATGGCTTTGGGGGAACAGTTGGTCGCCAGATCTCGGGCGTAGGTCACGGCTTCCTCGAGTAGAGCGTCGCGCGGAACGACGCGATTGACAACGCCGAGTTCGAGCGCCTCCTCGGACATGACGACGCGAGCGGAAAGCAGCAGGTCGAGCGCGCGGGATGTTCCGATCAGGTTGGGCAGCAGCCACGACACGCCGTGCTCGGCGATCAGCCCGCGCCGAGCAAATGCCGTCGTGAGCTTGATGCCGGCCGCCGCGAATCGCACGTCACACGCCACCGCGTGCACGAAACCCAACCCGGCGCAAGGCCCATTGACGGCGGCGATAACAGGCTTACGGACGGTCGTGGCATGGGTGGCCGATCGCGAGTCTCTTTCACGCTTGGCGGCTTCCTCGGGGTCGAGCCCGGCCAGGTCGTCCATATCGGCGCCGACGCAAAACGACTTGCCCGCGCCGGTGACGACAATGGCCCGAACGTCGGGGTCTTCGGCCGCGCGATCCAAGGTGTCGAAATATTCCTTTTGCATGAACCGCGTCATGGAGTTGTTGCGCTCGGGGCGGTTGAAGGTGATGACGGCGACACCGGCGTCGACGCTGTAAAGGACCGTTTCGGTGAGTGTGCTGGTGGCGGACATTTCTTCTCCTTTTTGTTTCGGGAAGGCTTCTCTTACCAATGGGTTTCCCGCCTCGTGCCGTTCGCGAGGGGCGCGGAAGCGATCCGAGCGGCGGACCGACAGCTTACGCAAAGTTAGCATTCGAGAGTCGCTCGGGGCAACTTGCCGACGCGGGCCGGGCGACGTCCGACTTGGGCACGCGGCTTGTTGAAGACTTTGTGGTTTTTGGGCGAGACAAGCTGAGAGCTTGTCTCCACTGTGGGCTGGGAGCGGCACGACTGCCGGTCGTTACCGGATCGTTGACTCGGTTGGCGTCTTCGCTTTACGCACATCCGGTCGGCTGCGCGCAATCGTTGCTTCTCCCGGTCAGCGACAATAGCAGTTGACGCCGCCGCGAAGCAGTGCGCGGCGCCATGTTCTTGTCAGCGAAAGGCGGTTGCTCTCATGAAATCCTCCACTACCTATAGAACTCGCGTTGTCTCGCTTCCGCCGCCGGTTCTCGCCTTGTTTATCGTCGGCGTCATCTTCGGCGTTGCTCGGGCCGCGGCCGCCGAACCGAGAGCCACGATCCAGGTTGATGCCTCCGAACGCCTCAACGCCATCAGCCCCTTGCTCTACGGTCACTTCGCGGAGTTCATGTTCGAGGACATCAAGGGCGGACTGTGGGCCGAGCTGCTCCAGAATCGCGGTTTCGAGATGGCCGCGCCCCCGCCGAGCGCGGCGCAATCTTGGGATCGCTATCCCGACAATCGCAATGACGATTACGTCTTTTTCATCGGTGGCGGGGAACTAGGGCTCGCCGAGGCCGGCTACCCGCCGGCATCTCCCAACCGGGCGCAGGTTCTCGTCACAACACGTAACGACTTGCAAGAGCACGGCATTTACCAAGACCGTGTCCCACTGCGCGCCGGGCTTACGTATCGCGGTGCGATTTGGTTGCGGGGGGCGGCGCTCGCGCCCGACAACCGCACGCCGCTCGACGGCCCTTTCGAGGGGCGCATCCGCGTCACGCTAGAGGAAAACATCACGGGAGGCGAGGTCTACGCGCATCAGGATTTCAGCGGCATCAACGGGGCCTGGCGACGCTTCGAGTTCGAGCTGCCCATCAAAGCCGCCGACGCGCAAGCGCGGTTTACGATCCAAATCAACGGGCGGGGGGTCGTTTGGGTCGACCAGGTTTCGCTGATGCCCGGGGACGCGGAGGACGACCTGCGCTCGGACGTGATGGCGAAGATTCGCGAGCTGCGACCGGCGTTCATTCGCTGGCCCGGCGGCAATGTCGGCCAGGACTATCACTGGATGTGGGGCGTGGGCCCGCGTGATCGGCGGCCGACCTGGGTCAGCATGGCTTGGGACGAGGATCCGGAATCCGCCGACTTCGGGACACTCGAGTACCTGGCGTTCTGCCGCGCGGTGGGGGCCGAGCCCAATATCGTCGTCAACGTGGAAGGCCGCGGCGTGACCGTCGCCGAAGCGGTCGCCTTGCGCGCCGAGGGCAAGGATATTTATTCGGAAAGCCGGCAGGCCACCGACCAAGACGCCGCCGCCTGGGTCGAATACGTCAACGGCCCGGCAACCTCGCCGCACGGTGCGCTGCGGGCCGCGCACGGACACCCCGAGCCTTTCGGCGTGAAGTATTGGGAAATCGGCAACGAGATATGGGGCGACTGGGTGCGGGGCTATTCCGACGCCGCGACGTACGCGGTGAACGCCCGCCGCTACATCCGCGCCATGAAGGCCGTTGACCCGACGATCAAGATCATCGCCGTCGGCCACAACGATATGGAGTGGAATCGCACGGTATTGCGAGAGATCGGAGACGAGATTGATATGATCTCGATCCACCACTATTACGGGCAAGACGACTCGCCCGCCGGACGCGCCAACCTGATGTCGAAGCCGCTGTGGTTCGAGAAATTCTACGGCCGCGTGGGGGACTTGATCAAGGAGTTACAACCCGACCGGAAGATCACCGTCGCCATCAACGAGTGGGCCACGACTCTTCCGTTGCCGCGGCAGAATACGATGCGGGCGGCGCTCTACGGGGCGCGCCTGATGAACGCCTTCGAGCGGCAAGGCGACCTGATCGAGATGAGCTCGATTTCCGATCTCGTCAACGGCTGGCCGGGGGGGATTATTCAGGCCAGCCGGCGGCGGTTTTTCACGACACCCAACTACGCGGTCATTAAAGCCTACAACGAACATCGCGGCGATTGGCGGGTGGCGGCGACGACCGACGTCAATGTGCTGCATCAGCCGAGCGACCCCGAGTTGGGAACCGACGTGCCCGCGCTCGATGTAACGGCTTCGGTGAGCGACGACGGAAGCGAGCTGCAATTGAAGGTTGTGAATACGTCGTTTGAGACGGATATTCCGACTGAGATCGAGATCAAGGGGAGCGGGGGGAGGTTGGCCCCGGAAGCTCGAGTCGTGACGATTCGCGGGGACACTCTCGAAGCCTCGAACGACTTCCGTCACCCGGAAGCGGTCAGAGCGCGCGAGCGAACGTTGGCGACGGCGGGCGACAGGATTTCGTTCACCTTTGAGAAGCACTCGGTGACGGTGTTGGTCTTGGGGGTCGCCGGACGGTAGAGCCCTCGGGGAGGGTTGCGTTCCCGGCACCCTGCCCCCCGGGGCCTGGAAGAGGGCAGGCCTGGAGACCCGCCCCACTGGGTCCCGTTTGGGACGAAGCGAACTTGCCGCCGATTCGAACACGTTGCTCACGTTGCTAAGGTAGGAGCTGGCGTGTCGGCTAGTGCCGCCGGGCCGCGACTTCGAAGTTCACGAAAGGGTCTATAGGTATCGCCATGTTTGCGCGTTTCTTTTCTCTACTCGCTCTGATGGCCGTCGTCGCCACGGTCGCTTTTTCGCAGGATATCCCGCGTCCCGAATACCCACAACCGCAATTCGAGCGCAAGCTGTGGATGAACTTGAACGGCGAGTGGGAGTTCGAATTCGACGATGACGACGCCGGATTCGACGCGGGATGGTACGGGGGCAAGAAGAAATTCTCACGCAAGATCCTCGTTCCATTCTGCCCGGAAAGCTCGATGAGCGGGATCGGCGACACGTCGTTTCATTCGGTTGTTTGGTATCGGCGCACCTTTTCGCTCGGCAACGATTGGAAGGGTAAGAACGTTCTGCTGAACTTCGGGGCGGTCGACTACGACGCGTCGGTGTTCGTCAACGGAAGGCTCGTTGGCTCGCACAGCGGCGGCAGCGTTCCGTTCTCTTTCGACATCACCTCCCACCTGGCGAAGGGTGATAACACGATCGTGCTGCGAGCGAAGGACTACCCAACCGATCGTTACCTGCCGCGCGGCAAGCAATATTGGGAACCGAAATCACGCAGCATTTTCTACCGCCGCACCACCGGCATTTGGCAAACGGTTTGGCTCGAAGGAACCGGCGCCAGCTATATAAGGAAGGTTCGTATCGATACGGCGCTCGACGGGACGGTGAAGTTTTCGAGCCGCATCGTTGGTCCCGGCGAGGGCCTGGAGTTGACGGCGAAAGTAACCGACGAGGGTAAGACGGTCGCGACGGTCGCGGTCGCGGCGGAGCAGGTACGAACCGGCGCGGGGGTGGTCGTTCCCGACCCCAAGCACTGGGACCCGCAACGGCCGCATCTCTACGACGTAACGTTCACGCTAAGCCGCGGCGACGAAGTGCTCGACGAGGTGCACTCCTATTTCGGCATTCGCACCGTAACGGTCGAGAGCGGACGCGTTTTCATCAACGGCCGGCCGATCTATCTGAAGATGATCCTCGATCAGGGCTATTGGCCCGAAAGTATTCTGACGCCGCCCAGCGACGAGGCTCTCAAGTTCGACATTGAAGCCACCATGGAGATGGGCTTCAACGGCGCGCGCAAGCACCAGAAGCTCGAAGATCCTCGCTGGCTCTATTGGGCCGACAAGCTGGGCTTCCTGGTCTCCGACGAGGCCGCCAACGCGTATCTTTACGACGAGGAATACGTCCATGCCTTCACGAAGGAGTGGATCGAAACGGTCGAGCGCGACTACAACCACCCTTCGGTCATTATGTGGACGCCCATCAACGAAAGCTGGGGTGTGCCCGACCTGCGCGATCCCGCGCAGCAAGATCATCTCAAGGCGCTTTACCGGCTGACGAAGTCGATCGACCGGACGCGTCCCGTGATCGACAACGACGGCTGGGAACACACCGACCTGACCGATCTTTTCGCCTTTCACGACTACAGCCGCACCGGCGAGTTGCTCTACGAACGCTACAAGGATCTCGGCAAGGCCGGCTCGGCGATACCGCCGGCTCACAGGGCGCTGTTGTTGCCGGGATTTGAGTACAACGGCTCGCCGTTCTATCTGTCGGAGTTTGGCGGCATCGCCTATATCCCGCCGGGGACGGAAGTGCCGGAGGAATCCTGGGGCTATTCCGGAGTCGAGAAAACCCCCGAAGCCGCGCTGAGCCGCCTGCGCGGGCTTTATGAGGCGATCGCCAAGATGCCGCTCGTCACCGGCATCTGCTACACGCAGTTGACCGATGTGGAGCAGGAAGTGAACGGATTGCTGACCTTCGACCGAAAGATGAAGTTTGATCCGAAAAAGCTCAAGGCCATCAACGACCTGCTGCGGTGAGGGGTGCTCGGTGCGGCTCGGGGTGGCGAGGTGGCTTGAGGTTGTGGAAGGGCAGGCCTGGAGACCTGCCCCATTGGCGTCAAGATAACACCGCCGTGAAAAGGGGTGCCGGGGCGTTCCTGTCGCCCTTTCAGGGCTCAAAGTGAATTGATGCCGTACCCAGGGTTCCACTTCGTTCCACCCTGGGCTATATTCCCGCCGCCGCTTCGCGGCTCAAGACATGCGCGATCTTGCCGGGCTCGATTGTGATACATGATAGGGCTTGAAGGCTATTTTCGGAAGAGTCCGGTCGGCGCTTGGGACCGTCGCCGATTTTTCAATGCGCAGGCCTGGGGACCTGCCCCACTGCCTTCGCGGGTTTCGCTATTTCGCGGCGGGGTCGGACTGGTGGATCCCGAACATATTGCCCTCCGTGTCGCGGCAATAAGCTTGCTGACCGACACCGGGAATCGCGAATGGCCCCAAGACGATTTCCCCGCCCTCAGCCGCCACTTTCTCGGCCATTTCGGCGACAGAAGCCACCTGAATCGTATTAAACGTCGGCGGCATGTCGTCTCGGCGGCGCATGAATCCGCCGTTGATGCCGGGCTCGTCGTTCGAGCCGGTAGTCATCAGCCAGTAGGCTTGCGGCCCATCCGCCTTTTGGGTTGTCCAGCCGAAGACGCTCTCATAGAACGCCAAGGCCCGGTCCGCGTCGTCCACGCCCATTTCGAAGTGAACTACTCGATTCATTGATCGCTCCTTGTTCTTGTGGTCTCCCAGACCGGCCGAAATGGCCCGGAACCGTCGTCACCCACTGGGTGTCGTCTGGATTAGCTTACTCCTTCTGAATGCCGAGGGGCATTCCCGGGCTTGCGCCCCGCAACATAGGGCCCTCGGGCGGAATGCGCTCGACTGACGGCCTCCAACCAGTACGCTCGAAGCACTGTATAATTTCGTTTCACGTACCATATGTTACACAAATAAAGAAGGTTTCGCCCACTCCGCCGCAGCCCACAGCCGTCTGAAGCCTCGAAAAGTGTTGTATTGCTGTTAAAGTTTTGGTACTATACCGTGGTAAAGAAACAGTACCCTTGGCCTATGGACTAAAGACCCTAGGTCGGTGGTAAGAGAGATATTGTCAAATGTTGTGGATGGGCGAGGTCAGGCGGCGTTTTCCTGAACCATCAATCCATCCTTGAAAACCTTTCCCTCTAAGACATGAACAATCACTTCCGAACCGTTCAGGCGTCGCCAGTGGCGCTCGGCTTGGCGGGCCAGCATGAAGACCATCGTTAACGACGCTTCGCGGCTGCCACAACCCTTCGTTCGTCGCTGCCGCAAACGGACCGTCGCAAAGGTGGACTCGATCGGGTTCGTCGTCCGCAAGTGCCCCCAGTGCTCGGCCGGAAAGTCGTAGAAAGCCAGCAGCACTTGGCGGTCTTTTTCCAGGCACTCGACCGCTTTGGGAAACTTCTTCTCGTATAGGTTCTTGAAACGGTCCAGAGCGGCCTCCGCCGTCTGCCGACTCTCGGCAAGATAGATGTCGCGCAGCGCCTGCTTGGCTTTGCCCTGCATGCTCTGCGGCAGCTTATTGAGCACGTTGGCCGTCTTGTGGAGCCAGCAGCGTTGCTCACCGGTCGCCGGATAGACTTTCCGCAGTGCCGCCCAAAACCCCATCGCTCCGTCGCCCACCGCCAACTTCGGCGGCAGCTCGAGCCCCTGCCGTTTCAAGTCCTCCAGCAACTCCTGCCACGACAGTTCGCTTTCGCGAAAGCCGTCGTGCACCGCCAGCAGTTGCTTGCGACCGTCTTCGAGTGCTCCCATCACAACCAGCAAACACTGCCGTTCATCGTCCAGACGAACATTCGAGTAGATGCCATCGGCCCAAATGTAAACAAACCGCTGGCCGCTGAGGTCACGCTTTGACCAAGCCTCGTACTCGCGGCGCCAGACGTCTTTGAGACGCACCACCGTCGTCGCCGACAGGCCCGGAGCGTCGGGCCCCAGCAAGGCCTCCAGCGCTTCGCTGAAATCGCCCGTCGAGATCCCTTTCAGGCACAACCAGGGGATCAACTCCTCCACACTCTTCGTGCGCCGCAGATACGGCGGCAGGATCTGGGAAGTGAAACGAAAGCGCCGGCCCTGCTCATCGACTCGGCGATCGTCGACCCGCGGCGCCTGGATCTTCAGCTGACCCACGCCGCTGACGATGGTGCGCTCGCGGGCGTGACCGTTGCGCACCACCAGCCGCCGGCCGTCCTGGTCGACTTCGTGCTGATGCGTTTCGATGTAGGCGGTCACTTCGGCTTCCACGGCCTTGACGAGCATCTGGCGCGCTCCTTGGCGCAGCACCTCATCCAAGGGCGAGCGTTCCTTTCCATCAATGACTTGGGGGTTGACTTGACTGCTGCTCTCAGCAGCTTCACACTGACTCATGGCGTATCCTCCTTGTTCCTTTCCAGAAAACGATTGAGTTGCTTCCTCAATCGTCAGGATACGCCGCCTCCCCTCAGAGGCTCATCCACAACTTATGGTTATAGCTCGTGGTAAGATAGGGCAGTGCGGTAGCTCGACTCTAGCCGACGAGATTGCAAGGGTGGGCGGTAACGACTCCGAGGGGGTTCGGAATTCATGCAGCAACCGAAAACGTGTCTTGGTAAGCTCCGCTCGCTTCGCCGCGACGAAAGCGGCGTCATCATCATCATCGCGGCCCTGATGTTCCCGGTCCTGGTCGCCTTCATGGGATTGTCTTTGGACTTCGGCCTGATCTTCCACTGGAAGCGTCGGCAACAGCGGGCCGCCGATGCGGCGTGCATCGGTGCCGCGACCGAGATTTGGCGCGGCAACGATACCGCAACAGCCCAAGCCGCCGGACACGATGATGCGGCTGTGAACGGCTTCAATGAGGCTTCCACGGACCGCAACATCGATGTCGCGATCAACTTCCTTACAACGGCAGCAGCTCCATGGTCGAAGCGGTGATCACGGAACTGGAGGTCCCAACCTACTTCTTGCGTGTGGTCGGTTTCAGCGAATTGGGTGTCCGGTCGCGGGCGGCTTGCGGGTTGGCCAACTATTCGACCGGCTGTGTCTGGGTGCTCGATGAGGATGATCGGGCTTCTTTGGTCGCCCAAGGCGATATTGAGTTCAACTCATCGTGCGAGGTAATGGTCAACTCCACCCACGACTCCGCGTTCACCGTGAACGGCAACGCCTGCCTGAACGCAGACTACATCGGCACCTCCGGCGGGTATGTCAACAACGGGAACGCCAACGTGGGCTGCATGGGGGGATCAGGAAGTCGCCGTGGACCTGGCTCCTCCTGCGTTCTACGACGGTGCGGGCAGCACGACGGGCGACCCGCTCTTACAATATTTACCGACGGCGCCCACGGTCGCGACAGATCTCTCCGACGTTTGTGCGGGCTGCACCAACGTCAACATCAGCAGCGATACCACGCTAAGTCCCGGCCGATACTACGGGACCACTGAAGAGGATCCGGCGAATCCTGGAACATACAGAACCAGCGAGGCCATTGTGGTCACTGGTGGAACCGTCTATTTCGAAGCGGGCCTCTACATCATCGACAGCGGCATGAGGCTCACAGGCGGCACGATTCGCGTCATCGATCCTGCCACCAGCGAAGTTTTCGAGAACGTGGATCAGAGTGACCTTGGAATTACTTTTTACTTTACGGAAAGCCCTTATGACACTCACCTAGAGAACGGTGTAGCGGTCGAGGACAGCGATTGGGGTCGCCTCACCATCGCCGGCGGAGCCGACGTCAAATTCTACGCGCCGGCCACCGGGGATTACGCCGGCTGGCTGTTCTGGGAAAACGGCCTGGCCCCCGACCGATCTCCCGGTCACAGGATCGTGGGTACCAGCGACTCGGAACTCGTGGGCATCATCTATTTCCCGACGACCGACCTGTTTTGGGGTGGCACCAGCACTGCTTCCGATTGGGTGATAATCGTGGTAGACAACTTAACGATCGCCGGAGGAGCGGTTATTCCTACCGGCGGGCTCAATACCAGTTCCGTTCCCAATCCGATTCAGACGGTCACGCTGCTGGAATAGCTCTGGAACAGCCGGGAGAAAAAACGTGAGAGCTTTACACAAAAAAGGATCGATCACCGTTGAACTCGCTTTGACGGCACCCCTACTCATGCTGATGATGGTGGGCGCGACGGACTTTGCACGGGCCTTTTACCATGCCGTAGAGGTCGTCAACGCTTCCGGCACCGGGGCCTTTTTCGGATCGACTAGTTTGCCGCAGGCAGGTGCTTTTAATAAGATCACCGAGCTGTCCGAGGATGACGCCGCGGACTTGCAAAACCTGATCGTGACGCCAACTAATTATTGCGATTGCCCCGGGAACACGCAGGGCCGCGTTAACGCCGTCGATTGCCAAACCGACACCTGCGGCACCTACGGAGCCCCGCGGTTCTATTCCGAAGTCACCGTGGAGCAGACATTTGATCCCATTATCCCCTGGCCCGGTGTACCCGACCCGATTCGGGTCAGTCGCACCTCGTACTTTCGAGTGCAATAAGAGGCAACGAGCATTATGAAACCGATCCAAACCATGGCGCGGCGAGCGCGATCAGCATCCAAGGGCGCCCGCGGCGGTTCGGTGATCGTCGAATTCGCCCTGACGTTCATGCTTTTCTTCGTCATCGTGTTGGCGCTGATGGAAGTGGGACGCTGCATCTGGACCTACACAACGCTGGCCCATGCCGCGCGCCAAACGGCCCGATTTGCTCAGATCAGCGGGACGGTTACCGGCACGACCACTCTGGTTGAACTCAAGGAAGTAGCTGATCGCTGGTCCCACGGCCTGAACCCCTCCGACCTCACGTTGAACGCGCTGTGGATCCCTCCGGACTCGGCCGACCCGGTCAAGACCCTTCCCGCGAACGCGGCGCGAGACGATGTGGTCCAGATCAATCTTCAGTACAACTTTCGGTTGATCTCCTCACCGATCGTGCTCACGGCCAGCACACTCACCTTGAGCAGCACGAGTCGCATGGTCGTCGCCAATTAGCAACCCCTATTGATTCGAAGCTCTCGATCCCTACCGGGGATCCCATTGTCATGGTCGGGAGCGCCCCCCACAACTCGTAGCGAACATATTTCCCGCGCTGTCGCGACGAGCTTCGCGGTCCTTCATTCGCGCCGGTTTGCGCCGCTCGGATCGGTCGGTTCCGCGCTCGGTCAGAGCGTGGACGTACTTCCCACCTACCACCGTCCTATTGAGTCTCGCAAAATAAAGTGACACCTTTTTGGGGTACGTACGTCTTTGTATGTATGGGAAATACAAAAGGCGTACGGCGGGATTTCGAGGCCCTGGAGAAGCGCCGTTTCAAAGCGATCCGGTTGGTCGAGCAAGGCTGTAGTCAGTCCGAGACAGCGAGGCGATTGAAGGTCGCGCGGCAAAGCGTCAGCGAGTGGCTGCGACGATACCGGCGTGACGGCGAAGCCGGGTTGCGCCAGGCCGGCCGCGCCGGCCGTAAGCCGCTGTTGGACGCCGCGCAGCTCGAACGCCTCGAGGCGTTGCTGCTGGAAGGCCCCGAGGCGCACGGCTTCCCGACGCCGCTGTGGAGCTGTCCGCGGGTCGCTCGTCTGATCGGAGACGAGTTCGGCGTGCGCTATCACGAGGGCCATGTCTGGAAGATCCCGCGGGCGCTCGGTTGGAGCCCGCAACGGCCCGTCGGCAAAGCGCGGGAGCGCAACGAAGAGGCCATCCGCGGCTGGCAGCGCAAGACTTGGCCGGCCATTAAAAAAAAGCCCGCCAAGAAGAACGTACGATCGTCTTCATCGACGAAAGCGGATTGAGTCAGAAGCCGCATCGTTGCCGCACCTGGGCGCCGCGCGGCGAGACACCGGTGTTGGAGTTCAACTTCAACTGGGACAAGCTGTCGGTGTCGGCCGGGCTGACGTTGCGCAACTTTTACTTCCGGCTCTATCCCGGCGCGATCGGCGAGTTGGAGGTCATCGACTTCCTGAAGGCTTTGGTGCGCCACATCGACGGCCCACTGCTGATCGTCTGGGACCGGCTGCCGGCGCACCGCAGCCGCCTGGTGCGGGAGTTCATCCAGCTCTCCGAGGATCACATCGCAACGGAGTACTTGCCGCCCTATGCGCCGGAGTTGAACCCGGTGGAATACATTTGGGCGTACTGGAAGCAGCACGAGTTGCCCAACGTCTGCCCGAAGGACTACTGGGAACTCGACGAGCGCGCCCGCAAAGCGCTGCGGCGAATGCGCCGCAAACCGCGCTTGATTACCGCTTTCTGGAAACAGTCTTCTCTTTGTCTCGATTGACAGTATATTATGCGAGACTCAGTAGGTGATGGCACCCTTGAATATACGGTCCCCGACCAGGGGGTTCAGTACTGTTGAACTATCGACGATGCCTTAGATATGCCGGTATAAATGGACTATCAAAGCAGTAATTGGCCGTACACATAAAGGGGTTCGCGACCTTGGGCGTTATCCGGGGCGAATAACCATTAAGACGAGCCAACCAATCCGTTTTGGAGCGCCGGAATGCACATACTTCATAAATATCGGCTGATGGGTCTGATGGCCCGCTTTCGCAAGCGAAATTTGCGGCACGACGAAGAGGCCACGATTATCGTTATCACGGCCTTGATCTTCCCGCTCTTGCTGGCGTTTCTGGGGCTGGCACTGGACTTCGGCCGAGTGTACGACCTCAAGAGGCAGCAACAGCAGGCCGTTGACGCGGCTGTGATCGGAACCGTTACGCACCTGTGGCGGGGCGCGAGCAACTCGGAAGCGATCGCCTCCGGGAAAAACGACGCCGCGCTCAACAATTTCGACGATGACGATCCTAACCGCGTCATCGACGTCAGCCTCACGATCGACAACGCCCGCGTCATCGGCGTGATCACTGAAGCCCAAGTCCCGACTTTCTTCATGCGCATCTTGAACTGGAACGAGGTGAGCATTCAATCCCGGGCGGTCGCCGGGTTAGTTCGATACGCCTCGGGTTGCCTGCACTCGCTCAATCCGAGTTCTCGTGGGGCGCTCACGGTGAGCGGAACGGCGGTGATCGATTCCGGGTGCGAGGTGATGGTGAATTCCGACCACACGCGAGCCATCACGATCAACGGCGGCGGTTGCTTATACGGCGCCACGATTGGAACCAGCGGCGATTATGTTTCAAACGGCAGCGCGAACTGCATCGACCCGCCGCCGGTGACCGAGGTAGCGCCTGCCATCGACAGCCTGAGCTATATGCAAGCCATGGAACCAACTCCGGCGGTCGTGCCGGACTACTTTGACGTCAGCATCAGCGGCGCCGACGGTATCGTGACGCTGAGCCCGGGGACCTATACCGGCAGCCTCGTTGAGGAGCAGTCAGCCGACCCCATCACAGGAGATCCGCTCTTCGACCCGTTGACCGGGGACCCCATCATGGAAGTGGTGGGCCGCAATCCGGCTATTCGTATCTCGGGCGGCGAAGTCCGCTTTGAACCGGGGCTCTACATTCTCGATAGCGGGATGCGGATCAACGCCGATTCCGTCGTGCGGGTTGTCGACGACTTGGGTTTCGTCCAAACCGAGCCTGGCACGGCCGGTGTCACGTTTTACAACACGAACACGATCAGCCCGGATACTTCCGATTACTGGGGCCACTTCTTCGTTGGCGGCAGAGCGAACCTCAAACTGTACGCTCCCCCGGAAGGCCTCTACGAAGGGATGCTTTTCTGGGAAGACTCGAGCGCCCCCGATAAACAACCGGGGCACGTTTTCGCCGGCAACGCGGACTCCGAATTCGTGGGGGCGATCTACACTCCCAGCTCCGACGTGCGCTGGTCGGGCAGTAATGCCGCCTCGGCCTGGACTATGATCGTCGCCGACGAGATTACCCTGAACGGCGGCGCGGTGCTTCCCGGAGGCGACTTGAACAGCAGCTCGGTGTCTCCGCCCGTATTTGCGCCGACTCTGCTCGAATGATTGCTTCGACTGGATTTCAATATGCCTGGGCCAACTTTCAAGAAGTCAACACTTATGCACGGCAGGGTCAATCACCACCAGCGGGGCATGATCGTCGTGGAACTCGCCATGGTGGCTCCGCTTTTGATGTTGATGATGGTCGGTGCCGCGGATTTCTCGCGTGTTTTCTACCACGCCATTGAAGTGTCGAACGCCTCGGGGACCAGTGCCTTCTACGGCTCGGGGAGTACGGTACGGGCGGCCTCCACGGCCGTCATCGAAGAAATCGCCCAAGAAGACGCCGGGGACCTAAGCGGCGTCACCGTAACCAGCAGCTCTTTCTGCGATTGCCCCGACAACACGACAGGCCTGAGTGGGGCGGTGAGTTGCGTCGACACAACTTGTGGCGGCTTTGGACTGCCCCGCGTCTATTCGCGCGTTACGGTCCAGCAGAGTTTTGAACTGTTGATTCCCTGGCCCGGGGTACCGAACCCGGTCACCCTCAGCAGGGAATCCTTCTTTCGGGTGCAATAAACGCGATACGAAATCGACGCCATGACCTATCCAATTCAATTCGCGCGGCGGCGAGCCTCGACACGAAAGGCCGCCAATGAACGTGGCGCGACGATCGTCGAGTTCGCCCTGACCTTCACGCTGTTTATCATGATCATCCTGGGGCTCCTGGAACTGGGCCGGGGAATGTGGGTTTACTCCACCGTGGCGCACGGGGCCCGCCAAGGGGGCCGCTTCAGCATCGTGCACGGCACCGAAGGCCCGACGACGCTGTCGGAGATCTTGGAGAAAGTGAAAAAGAGTTGTATCGGGCTTGAACGGGACAATATCCGCGTCAGTGTTGTTTGGAATCCGGATTCGGACACGCCGAAACTCAACCCCGCCAACGCCCAGCGGGGTGATATCGTCGAGGTGACGGTCAGCTACCCCCTCCAACTCGTCACGTCACCGATCATTCTGGCCGGCAGCACACTCACCCTGAGTAGTCGCAGCCGCATGGTTGTGGCGAACTGATTTTAGCGGCCGCCGTTTGCCTCGGTATGCACTCTGCTTCGGGGACATCCGCGAGACGGTCTTAGGGTAAATTTTCTAGTTTCATAAACATCTTTTATGAAATTTCGTGGTTCGCCGAATCACCTTCGTAGGTCCGCCGGAAGTCCTCCACGACCCAAACGAGCCCTGGGCTGCGCGCGGATAAGACTTTAGGCTCTTCCGGCATTTTAGTGTCGATCATGGAAATGAGCCGCATGATGTGGACGTATTCCACCATTGCCCACGCGGCGCGGCAGGGAGCGCGCTATTGCATGGTTCACGGCAGTCTGAACACGGCGGATTTGAACGAAATCGAGGCCGTTGTGCATCGCGCCGCGACGGGACTGCAAACTGATCAAGTCACGGTCGCTCCGCTCTGGAACCCCGACACCGATCGAGAAACCGATATCCCGGCGTCCGTCGCCCGCGGGGACATTGCCGAAGTGCGAGTCACCTATCCTTTCCAATTCATCACCGGGGACATCTTGGTCAAAGAAGGCAGCCTGACGCTGTCCACGACGACACGCATCGTTGTCGCGAACTGACTCGCCGGCGAGCGGGCCTCCGGCGGACCCATCGTCTTTCTCCCCACGATCTCGGAGCCCTTTCGGCGTGATCGCGATCTCATTGGGGTAAGCTGTCAGCATGGTTTCGGTTATTGTTCCGGTCTGGAACGACGCGGCTGCTTTGGCTCTTCTGCTTCCGAAGCTGAACGTGGAGACCGCCAATCACGAGATTCTTGTCGTCGACGGCGGCAGCAGCGACGGACTGGGCGAACTCGGGGCGCGTTATCCGGCGGTGCGATTCATCGAGAGCCCGCTGGGGCGTGGACGCCAGATGAATCTCGGGGCGGCGACCTCGCGCGGGGACGTGCTGCTGTTTCTCCACGCCGACACCTATCCGCCCCCCGGCGCGATCGAGGAGATCCCCGATCTGCTGGCCGCCCGGCGTGCTGATTTCGGGGCTTTTCGTGTTCGATTCGACCCACCCGTTTGGCTGCCCGAAACGCTGGCTTTCTTTACGCGCTTCGCCTTTCCCTGCACTTGCTTCGGCGATCAGGGCATCTTTGCGCGGCGCGAATTTTTCGAGGCCACCGCGGGGTTCCCCGAGATCGACTTGCTCGAGGACGTTCACTGGCTCCGCAAGGCGGCCAAAATGGGGCGCATGACGCGCTCGCCACGCACTGTTGTGACCTCCGGGCGAAGATTCGCCGAGATCGGCGGCGGCCGCCAAATTCGCCGCAACACGGCCATTTTGATTCGTGACCGGCTGGGAGTTGACGCCCGCCCGCCTAGCCGCCCTCTACAGCCGCGGATACGCGCGGGAACGGACAATGCACCGTCCATCGGGGAGCCGCGAATCGCTCGCCGAAGCAACATCCGCGCGGACGCAGTCCAGGTGACCCGCGACGTGCCCGTCGATCCGGCCGCATCTCGTTTTCGGCGTTTCCTGGAAAGCGCCCCGAAGGCGGAGCTGCATGTGCATTTGCGCGGCGCGATGCCGCCGGAGTTCTTCGCCGGTTTGCTCGAAAAGTACACTCCGGCGAAAGCACTCAAGGACGCACCGAAGCGTTTTCTCGATGCTTTTCAAAAGTGCGACAACATTCGCCCTTTCCTGCACTCGCCGTTGAAGGCGCCGATCCAGGCTCTATTTCACTACCGCTCTTTTGACCAGTTTCTGGCGACTTATCTATTCACTTCGTATTTCTGTCGCGATGTGACGGATTTCCGGAACCTCATTGCGGCCGTTCGGGCCGAGTTGACGCGGCAGAACATTATCCACGCCGAGATCACGGTGTCGGTTTTCGAATACCTCAACCAGGGCATCGCGATGGAAGACCTGGCGGAGGCTCTCGACGAGGGGGCCGGCGCGCCCGGGGTCGAGACGCTATGGATCGCCGATCTCGTACGAAACATCGGCCCCGTCAAGGCCCAAGAAATTCTCGAGGAGTTGCTGCGCTGCCGTCCTCGGGGCCTGGTCGGGATCACCCTGGGCGGCAGTGAACACCAGTTCCCGCCGGCGCAGTTTCAAAGGCTCTACGCGACGGCTCGCGAGCACGGGCTGCGCCTTAGCGTCCATGCCGGGGAGGCTTTGGGGCCACGAAGTGTCTGGGACGCCCTTCGTATTCTTGGGGTTGAGCGGGTCGGCCACGGCATTCGGTCGATCGAAGACCCGGAATTGGTAGCGCACTTGGTCGAGCGAGGCATTCCTCTGGAGGTTTGCCCCACCAGCAATATCCGTACGGGGGTCTGCCGCGATTACTCGGATCATCCGCTGCCGGCGCTGCTGAGAGCGGGAGTCCCGCTGACGCTGAATACCGATGATCCCACTTTCTTTCGCACAACCCTCGTCGAGGAGTGCCTGCACGCCCGCGACATGGGCATCAGCGAGGCCGACATCGTGGCTATTCTGGCCAATGGTTTTCGACACGCCTTCTTGCCGGAAGACCGTAAAAAGAGCTTTCTGGATCAATTCGCCGACTACTCGAAGCAGAGCGGCGACGGCATTCCGGCCGGCTAGTGCGGCCAAACTCTCGCGGGCCGCGTTGCGGGCCGCATTGTTTCAGGAGATCGAAACACGCGAACGTACGATCAAGCGGGCTATAATCTTGTGACACGGAGCCGAGCCGCTCGTTCAACGACAAGAAGCGACTCGCGCGCCCTAGCGACAATTGTATCGATGGCGGACATAACGCAAGTGGAGTTACTGACCGGAGACGTTGACGCCTGGAATCAATGGCGTGAGCAGAACCCGCGACTTCATCCCGACCTTGCCGGCGCGGATCTAACCGATGCCGATCTTCGCGTCGCCGACCTGGTCTCGGCGAACCTCTCCGGCGCCAAGCTCGTCATGGCCAACCTAAGCGGAGCCGACCTTCGCGAAGCTGATCTGAGCGGCGCCAATCTCGTGGGAGCGCGCCTGGTGGGTGTCGACATCGAGGACGCCGATTTGAGCGCGGCCGATCTACGAACGGCGGAAGACTTGACGCAGGAGCAACTGGAAGAAACACGAGGCAGCGTGAAGACAATCCTGCCCGACGGCTTGCGTCACCCCAAGCGCTGGGCCAACTGACCGGCCGGCGGACCTCCGCCCCACATTTCCAATTCCGTCGCGAGACAAGTGTATTGCAACTCGCGAGCTGACCGTGCAGCCGGAACAGCCTGCCGGCCGAAAATTGTACGATGGTCAGGTGGGCGGCATGCTCGTCTTGTAAGGGGGACTGGATGAATCGACGTTACTTTTTGGGAACAGCCTTGGCGGCGGTCGCTTCGACACGTAAAGCGGTGTCGGCGAATGACAAGGTCAACGTGGCCATGGTGGGTGTCGGCGGCCGAGGCCGCGGGCTAACCGGCCGCTTCGCCGATCTTCCCGACGTCAATGTCAGCTATCTGTGCGATGTCGACCAAGCCTCGCTCGAACGCGCCACGACGGTCTTGAGCGAACACCAAAAAGAAACGCCCAAGTTCGTCGGCGACCTGCGTCGAGTGCTCGACGACAAAAGCGTGGACGCGATTGTCGTCGCCACACCCGACCATTGGCACGGCCCGGCGACCATTCTGGGCTGCGACGCCGGCAAGCACGTCTACGTCGAAAAGCCCGCATCGCACAACATCCGCGAGGGGCGGCTGATGATCGACGCGGCGCGGCGCAACAAGCGCATTGTCCAAGTGGGGACGCAGGCGCGCAGCCGCCCGTCGATGCACCGTGCGCTCGAATACATTCACGCGGGCAACATCGGCAAGATCATCGGCGCCAAGGCTTGGGACGTTCAGCTGCGCGATAACATCGGACACAAGCCGGACGGCCCGGTTCCGGCGGGCGTTGACTACGACACCTGGCTGGGGGTCGCACCCTGGATTCCCTTCAACGAAAACCGCTTCCACTACAAGTGGCATTGGCACTGGCATTTCGGAACCGGCGACGCCGGCAATGACGGCGCGCATCAGCTCGATATGGCGCGGCAGGCGTTGGGCGTCGGCTACCCGACGAAGGTCAGCGGCACCGGCGGCAAATTCTTCTTTGACGACGATCAGCAGACGCCCGACACGATGAACGTGACGTTTGAATACGACAACGGCATGTTCCTCAACTGGGACCTGCGGATCTGGGCGCCCTACGGCATTGCGGGTCTGGAGAACGGCGTGGCCGTATACGGCTCGGACGGCGTGGTGCACATCGGACCCTATAATCGCCGCTGGGGTTTCAAGACCTACGACAAGAAGGGCAACCTGCTCGAGCACGACGACGTCAACGACGACGACACCCACCAGCGCAACTTCGTCGATTCGATCAAGTCGGGCAAGCTGCCTAACGCCGATATCGGCATCGGGCATCTTTCGGGGCTGCACTGCCACTTAGCCAACATCGTGTCGCGCGCGGGAACGGGCTTCGAGTTTGACGCCGAAACGGAGACGATCCCCGGCACGCCGGAGGCGGACGTTCATGTGAAGCGCAGTTACCGCCGGCATTGGGCGACGCCGAAGGGAGTGTAGGGGCCAAAAGGTAATGAGGCCGAAGCACGGCCTCGACCGCCGACAACACGCCACCGTCCCCATGTATTTCCCAGGAATCGCCCGCCGGCTGATGCTTGCCTTCGCTGCCGCGACCATCACGGCCGCCGCCACCGATTTCACGGAACGCCTGAAAGTCGGCGGCGAATGGTGCTTCATCAAGTCCCCCGAGACGAACGCCCGCCCGGGCGAAGCCGTCATCTTGATCCACGGTAATGGCGAACTCGTCGTCGAGTGGTCTTCGTCCTGGGAACAGGCCGAGGGCAACAAACTCTTGATGACCACGTTGCTCGATGCCGGGTACTTGCTCGCGCAGTCCAATCACGCCGCCATCCCCGGCAATGGGATGTGGGGCAACGAGGATACCCAGGAATCCATTCTTGACTTGATGGACTACCTCGCCGCCAACCACGCCGTGAACAAGTTTCATGCGGTGGCGGTTTCGGCCGGCAATGCGACCTTGCTGAACTTGATCCTCGAGCGGCGGGCGGATTTCGAGAGCGTGGTATTGGTCGTGCCGGTGTTGTCGCTTGAAAGCATGTACCGCTGTCCGGCCGGAGTGAATCGTGTGGCGGGTGTTTCCACCGCGTTTGCTTTTCAACCGGCGGGCCAATGTCCGGGCAACCCGGACACCGACATGGCCTTCCGGCGCGCGACTGAAGCGTGGGATCCTCTGCGCCGGCTCCGAGCCATGGGCGTCGAACAACGACGGAAGGCGCTTGCGGGGGTGCGCTGGGCGACGCTCTACCACGAGGACGATCCCAAGGTCATCCCGGCCGAAAACATTCTTGCTCTCGCGGAGATGTTCGAAGAGGCCGGTTCGCCGTTGCTCAAGATCGTCTCGCCGCTCGAAACTCACAGCCCGGGGCCGCTTTTCTCCGAACACGCCGAGCGGGTCGTCGAGTTTTTCAAGAAGGGCTCCGAGGCGGAGCGGTAGAGTTAACACAGAGTCATCAGGTCCCACATTTGTGCCGGACACTCAGCGCCGCGCATGAAGTTCTTCTCGGGCCAAGGCCGGGGTGGCGCAACAATCCTCGCCGAGATCATTGGTCGTCACGACGGAATTTCAGGTCCCGCCCGGAGCACGGAGATCCTCCCTCCCAGACTGACGATATAGACGTGGCCGGCGGCGGCCGCGAGGAAAGAGTAATACTGGTCGATCGCCTCTCGCAGCCTGATTAGCTTGGCTCCGGCGGGCGTTCCGCCTATCCAATATTCCGCAACAGCCTCACCGAGCGGAACGCCGATCCTACGGCGTTGAAAAACCGCGCATCCGCCGTGACCAAATCGCACTGGCGCTCCAGCGCACACGCCAGGTACGTGCAGTCGTAGACGGTGCGATCGTGCGCCATGGCCAGTTCAAAAGCCGACCGACTCATTTCCGGTGACCCCACCAATAGCGGCAAGTGGTCCAGCAGTCTCTGGAAGCATTGGCGACCTTGGTCCGGTGTCAGATCACCGACCCGGACCCTCCGCCACAGTACATTTCCGACTTCGCTGAGCAGCAAGAACGGCGCGATCAAATCCAGCTTTTCTTCTTTGTAGAGGGCCAGCAGCTGAATCGCTTGTTGGGGTTCCGGCTCAGGTACGAGCCACTTCACAACGACACTTGCGTCGACAACGATGCGGGGGCGAGGGGCCATCGTCGCCTCAATGTCCTCGTTCGCGATCTTGCCGAAGCAATTCAGTGCTGTCGCTTAGTTCGGGCAGCGAATGCACAAAACGTCGGAACTCATCCCAGCCTTCCCGCATCCCGCGGCGTCGCCGGCGCTCTTGAACACTCAGCTCCAGCAAAGAGAGGATGTAGGAGTTGAGACTTCTGCCGTCATCCAACGCGGCTTGCTTGAGCTCCTGGTGGATGTCCGTGGAAACCGATTTCAGGGTCAGATTAGGCACAACCATAATGGTACCATATATGTAACCATTATACATTAGCCGCAAGAGACTCAGTGTTAGTTTTATGCGCGCAATGAGCATCACGTCGTCGAGGCGCGCTCTCTCGCAGCCCACCCGGAACATCACGTGGGTGTGACTCGCGTTAGTAGCGCATCAAAAACTCGTGTTTGTTGAGCAGCGCTCGGGCGATTGTGGTCCAGGCGGCCAACTCGACGGTTTCGAGATCCCGCGGCACCTTCGAAATTCCGGTTTCGAGTAACTCGGCGGCCTGGGAAGAATCGGCCTCGAAGTAGTTTCGCTGTTGTTCGAGCAACCCCAGCAGCACATCGCGCTCTCGCGGGTCGGTTTTGCGGGCAAAGGCCTCCTGGAAAGCGAAATCGAGGCGTTCGGCATCGCCGTCGGAGGTTGAGCCGAGAATGCGCGCTCCGAATGCCTTGGCGGCTTCGACGAAAGTGGGGTCGTTGAGCAGAGTCAAGGCCTGCAGCGGCGTGTTCGAAACAGATCGGTCGGCGGTGCATTCTTCTCGCGTCGGGGCGTCGAACGCCATCATCGCCGGGTGCAGATACGTTCGTTGCCAATGAACATAGAGGCCGCGGCGAAACTGATTCTCGTTGACGTCGGCGTGATAGCGTCTTTTCGGGAAATTCAATTCGATGTAGTAGTCGGCCGGTTGGTAGGGCTTGGCGCTACGGCCGCCGATCCGGGGGTTCAGCAGGCCGCTTACGCTGAGCGCGTTATCGCGAATAAATTCGGCGTCGAGCCGCCGCGGGGTCTGCCGCCCATGCAGGCGGTTGGAGGGGTCGGCCCGCGCCAGCGCCTCACTTGATTCGCTTGCGCGCCGATACGCCTTCGAGAGCAGCATGGCGCGGACGGTGTGTTTGACGTCCCAACCGCTTTCCATGAACTCGACGGCCAGCCAGTCAAGCAGTTCCTGATTAACCGGGGGTTCGCCTTGCGAGCCGATGTCATTGAGCACTTTTGAAATCCCGGTTCCGAAGAACATCTTCCAAAGACGGTTGACGAAAACCCGCGCCGTCAGTGGATTTTCGCGGTCCACGAGCCAGTCGGCCAGGTCGAGGCGCGTCAAGCGCTTGCCTGTAGAGGGGATGGGGGAGAGGAAGCGCGGGGCTTGCGGTTCGACAACTTCACCCGAGCTGTCCATCCAATTGCCGCGCGGCAGAATGCGAATCTCGCGTGGCTCGACAGCCTTGGTCACCAAGCATTCGTCGGCGGAGTCGATCAGTGTTTTCTTTTGCCGCTCGAGCTTGCTAATGGCCGGGCGGTTGGCATTGTCCTCGCCGGATTCTGCGAACGCCTTGGCGAGCCGTTCGTGGTCAGCCGCGCTCCAATCGCCCTCGCTCGTGAGCGCCGGCCGCAACTCATCTCGCGGGGGGAGCTGGGGGAATTCCGCGTTCCCGGCCCACAAGCGGTGTTCGACGGGAAATCCCTTGAGTCCGAAAATGCGGTCGAAGATCGTCGTTATAACCAGACGGTCGCCCTGGCGCGCATCGATGGCCTCTTCGAGGATGAAAACCGCTCGACGCACGCCCTCTTCGCAGGGCTTGCCGCCCCAGCCGGTATGGTGATTGCCGTCGACGGTGTCGCGCAGCATCACCCCGAAGCTTTCCCAGTCGGGCAGGAACGTTCTGATTGGAATCGAGCGCGCGGGTTCGCCAGCTCGCAATAGCTCGACTTCGAACTCCGCTAGGAAAAAGTCCATCGAGTTTTCAGCTTCGAAGACTTCGATCATCAGCGAGGTCAGCGGACCGGAATCGAGCGGAATTTCCGCCTTTTCAACTACGGTCAGCGTCTTGATCTCACTTTTCTCTCGCAGGCGAATGACGCCCTCTTCGCTGGGCAACTCGAACGTGTCGCAGCCCTCGATATTGGGATCGCCGCAATCATTGGTCACCGATGACGGGGCAAGAACGCTCCAGCTTTCCAGATTGGTCCGCAGCCGGTCCGCGAACTCACGGAGGTTCTCGTCGTTCGCCTCGACCTTGCCTCGACCTTCCGCGCGAAGCTCTTCGATCTGTTTGTCGATGGAAGAAATTGTCTCGCGGGACTCGAGCGAAGGCACCTGGATCTTCGACCCCCAGTCGCCATACCCCTCGAACACCCCCTCCTCTTCGATGTCGGCGAAGAAGGCCTGCATGGCGTAGAAGTCCTTGGTCGCGAAGGGGTCGAACTTGTGGTCGTGACACTCGGCGCACCCGAGAGTCGAACCAAGCCAAACCGTCGACGTCGTGCGAACCCGATCGGCGGCGTATCTGGCCAGGTATTCCTTGGCCTGCGAACCCCCTTCGTTCGTCATGCGGCTCAAGCGGTTGTAGGCGCTGCCGACCAATTGGTCGGGACCGGCGCCGGGGATCAGGTCACCGCCGATTTGTTCCCGCGTGAACACGTCGAACGGTTTGTTTTCGTTGAAAGACCGAATGACATAATCGCGAAAGGGGTACACGTTGACCGCCACGTCGCCGTGGAAGCCGACCGTGTCGGCGTAGCGAACCAAATCGAGCCAATGGACCGCCATTCGCTCCCCGAAGTGCCGCGACGCGAGCAGCCGGTCGAGCAGTTTTTCGTAGGCTCGCGGATCACGGTCCTTTTCAAAGGCCGCGACGAGCGCGGGCTGGGGAGGCAGCCCGGTCAGATCGAAGCTGAGGCGTCGGGCGAGAGTGCGCCGGTCGGCCTCGTCGACGGGTACCAAGTCTTTGCTCGCGAGGCCCTTGCCGATAAAGAAATCGATTGCCGCGGCGCCCCCCGGAGCCTCGGAGCGTTCCGGCGGCAAGTAGGCCCAATGTCCTTCGTACTCGGCGCCCTGCCTGACCCATTCGACCAGGGTTTCCTCTTGCTCGGCGGTCAGCTTCTTGTCGGACCAGACCGGCGGCATACGCAGCGCTTCTTGCTCGCTGCGAATGCGGGCGACCATCTTGCTGCCCTCGATGTCGCCGGGCTTAATCGCCCCCTTCGCCAAGGCTTCGTCGCGCCGATCGAGCCGCAAACCGGCCTGGCGGGTGTTCTTATCGGGGCCGTGGCAGGCGAAACAATTCTCGGAAAGAATCGGACGGATGTCGCGGTTGAAGCGCGGCGATTCCGCCGGCAAGGCGGCGGTAAAGACCAGGAGAGAGCTAATGAAAAGAAGGTTTACGTGTCGCATGAATTGGTTCCGCCGTCCATATACTGTATAGTCGAAAAGCTTGCCTGTGCGCGGCCCTCCGATGTCTTGCGCGACCACGAGATGCGGGTTCCGGTCTTCCGGCTACCCCGCGACCTTGACTTGTCGCAACGTTTTCTCTGTCACCGAATCGAGTGACTCTTTCCATTCCGCCGTCGGAATTTCCCACTCCATCAGATGCCGCCGAATCGAGAAGAGCGATCCCCCAAAGCCGCGGACAATCTTGCCCAGATCCTTAAACGGCACGTATTCTTCGCTGTTGGTGACGAGTTGAAGCTCTGCCTGAAGCGGGCGCAAGCTCTCAACCCGAACCGCAATCCACGGGGTTGTTTCGTGGATGAACGAATTACGGAAACCACCCAGCATCTCCTCCCAGTCTGATTCGATTCCCCATTCGAGCATCTCTCGTTGAAGCGATTCTTTCCGGAATTTCTTTTCGAGGATCTCCTTGTAAAAGGCTTCCAGAAATAAACGAAGTTTTTCGTGAGCCGCTTTATGTTCGAAGACAAGGGAGTCGATCGCGACCATAAGATCCAGAACAACGGTTGGGTCGCGCGGCGAGTAGACGGCGTCGTGCAGGCAGCAGTCGAGGAGTACGTCTTGATTTTCCTTGAGCTCTTTCTCGAGGATTTCGATGTACTCGTCGGCCCTCGATACTACGCGATTGGCGATCGCGAGAGTTGCTGAAAGCGAAAGGGCCTTCCCCCATAAGTTCCCTTGCTCGGACCGCTCGAGATTCCGTTGAAGCCGTCCACTTCCGCTACGTTGCAATCGCCCTTTCAAGGGTAAGATCCACGCTCCAAATGCCGGCGGGTAATCAACGCTTAGGGTTGAAGGGGGGGCGGGCGCCGCCGTTCGGGCCCTCTCCGGTTCCGCTCTTGCCGGGGCACTCTCCGGATGAGTCCAAACATCTATCTCCACGCGCTCATCGAGCTTATTAAGAATCGCAACCAGTCGATCGATCGTGAAGCGCTGCAGCCGGGCGTTCCTGATTCGAACGAAGTCGGCATGGTCAACTCCGCTATGGGCTTCGGCTTTTCGTGTCGAGAGCCCACGCTCGTCCAAGACGGCGATGATTCGCGCGGCCAGTAGCGATTTCGCCAACTTCGCGTCCGCATTCGCCTCACCCAGATCGCGATAAACATTCCCCGTGCCGCGAACTGTTTCGATTTTCTCGCTCATCGCATGGACTCCTTGAGAAGTTGGATACGCCTTCGAATCAAGTCAATTTCCTTCTTCGGCGTTGCCCGCCCCTTTGATGCCTTCTTCTGGAAAGCGTGCACGACCCAGATGTCGCGCCCCAACTGAAGTGCGTAAACCGTTCGGTATGCGTCGCCTCGATGAGGTAGAGCGATTTCGAACACGCCTACTCCCAAACCGTGCATGGGCTTGGCAACTTCCGCGTTACCTCCTGCCGCGGCCAGGGCCAGAGCATCCAGAATGACCGTCCGAGCCGGTTTGGGAAAACGCCGGAAATCTTTCAGTGCCGCCTTCACCCAGGAGATAGACCGAGCGGTACGCGCCAAGATCCCATGGTGGTATATTAGCCACCATAAGTCAAGGGCGGCTAAGCACAGCCCGGAGGACTACACGGAAAGGCCCGGGCAGGCGGGTTCTCTACAACGGATGGTGATGTGGCGGCAAAACTCTCGTGACGGTACATGCTTATACTCCGATCCCGAACAACGCCGCCAGTTTCGCCCGTGCCTCGTCAACAACGGTTTCGGGTGCTTGACCGGCAATGCTTAGATTTCGGCTGTCCCGGTCGATCGATCGCAATTGGTCGACCAAAACCGCTCCGGCTATCTGAGATCCCTCCGGCAGGATAACCTTCCACGGCCACGGCTGAGTGTTTGAGGTGATCGGACAAACCACGGCCGTCTTCGAACGTTCGTGATAGATTCGCGGGGAGATTACGAGCGCGGGACGGTGGCCGGATTGCTCGTGACCGGCTTGCGGCGTGAAGTCCACCCAAACCAGGTCTCCTCGCCCGGGAAGAGGCTTCACAGAAGTTCCCGCCCAACCACGGGCGCACGGACGTCATCGAGCACCTCTTCCTCGGCTTCCAGACGCATATCCGCCACCAATTGCTCAATCGTAAAGCGCGGCCGGCACGCCCGCATGACAACCGTATCCCCTTCGATCGTCAGGTCGACCGCCTCACCCTGACGCACCTCTAGACCGGTCGCCACCGCTTTCGGCAGCCGAATCGCCAAGCTATTTCCCCATTTGGATACTCGCGCCCTCATTTGCGCCGCCCTCCCGCTCACAATCTACATTGTCGATCATTTGATTCTGAAGCACATCGAAATGAACGTGGTGAACCGGCCCTCTGTGCCCACTACCGCACCTCAAAGGTGCTCTCAAAATCTCGCCGCCGGTACAGGCATGTCCCGTTTACGTCTTCGCAAACGTAATAGAGGGCGTAGCCGCTCAGCAGTCGAGAACCGGCCGCCGCATCTTCGTCGCAACGGATCTCGAATTCGGCGCGGCGTTCTTCCAAGCTGACGGCTTGGGGCGGGTTCGGCAAGTTTCGGTGGGCCCCGTCAAGTTCGCAGTCCGCCGGCTCGTTCAGCCAGACTTCGAGCCCATCCGCTTCGTTATTCCAGTGGGCCTTGATCTCTTCGCGGGGACGGAAGTTCAAATGGATACGTGACGCCTCACCCGACTCGATCGAGCGAGGGACAACAGTCGTTTCGAGCACAATGAATCCCTTCTCGTCGCGATGGATCCGCCCCTCGGGGTCAGGCGATTTGGCCACCGTCTCGACGCGGGCAAATTCCTCTAACGGCTCGGCGAACTCGGCTCCGCCCGGCTCGACCGTCAACTCGATCGGCGTCTCGCCGCGCTCGATGATCTCCTGCCGCGCCCGCGGCACCCAGTCGTAGAAAGGATAGGGCTTGTCGAGCCGCGGCCCGTATTGTTGGATGCGCCGTCGCCGAATGTATCGATTCGGGTCAATGTCGAGCGCGGCCTTCCAATGATCCACCGCGGCCTGGAAGTCGCCTTTCTGTCGGCGGTCCGAATCGTAGCGTTTCCGCAACGCCACGCCGAGATGAAATTCAGCCCAACCGTCTTGAGGCGTTAGCTCGATAACTCGCCGATAGGCCGCAATCGCTTCGTCGATCCGATTGAGGTCGTTCGATCGGACGATCATATCCGCGAACTCTCTCCAGGCGGCCCCGGGCGCTGAGTCGGTGGGTTCCACCGCCGCCGCCCACTGCCGCAGAAGCTGAGCCGTTTCGGTTGCAGGCGGCGCCGGGAAATCGGTCCGCATGAAGCCGCTTCGAAACTTTTCCGCCTCGTCGACCCGCAGCCCCGTTTCCCGAACGATGCCATGCTCGTCGATCGCCACGGTGATGGGAACCACGGAAACCTCGAGCAGGTTCAGCGAATCGACCAGAATCGGCCAGTCCATTTGCTTCCACTGCATGAAGAGCCGGCAGCGCTCGGCGTGTTGCTCTTGAATGATCCCTACGATTTGCAGCTCGTCGGCTTCGTAGAGATCCTTGACTGCTTCATGCCACCCGGGCACGTGCTTGCGGCAGCCCGCTCACCAGGATGCGAAGACGTGCAGCAGCGTCTTCTTACCGCGGAACCGAGCTATCGATGACGGACTGCGGTCCTCGATCGCGGGCAGAACCAAATCAGGGAAGGGCCGGCCGACCTCGATCGCGACGCCGGCGGGGTCCGCGACTGGTTCCGGGACGCCGCAGACTGACAGAACGAGCACGCCGAGAGCGTAGAGTATTCGTCGCATGATCCCGAGCACTAGAGTACACGAATGGGCGAGGTGCATCCAGCCGGATCCCGGTGGGTGGCGCTATCGTCAAATACATGAACCAAACCCATGATGAGTCGATCGCCTCATGTCCCTTAATGGCTTCGTAGTCGTTGGCTGTTATCTCCAACGGACACGGATTGCTCATGAGCACCCCCGATTTACTGGTCCGATTCAGGTCGATAACTCACGGACTGGTCCGATTGCGGTCTAAAACGGTGAGTGCCTGCCTGGTTTTTTAGCACCCAGTCGGGATCGGTATTCACGGGCGGGCCGCCGTAACCCGTTGCAGTTGTTGGGGTTACAAAATGTGGGTTTGGTGGGCGGTCCGAGACTCGAACTCGGGACCTCCTGCTTGTAAGGCAAGAGGGCGTCTTCCATGGTTTTCTCCCAACTCCTTTCTCTCGTTGATGTTACGCGGTTTTAGGGCGTCTGCTTTCGCTCGCAACGCCAACGGTCTGGCTCACTTGATGGGCGAGTTTTCTGACGGTTTCTTGACGGTGGTTGCTGCCACGGCTATGCTTTACTGGCTGCGTAGCGCGGGCCTCGTATCGGATTGAGCCTAGCTGCCACGATCCCGTTCGCCATCGCGCCAACTCTCAGCGTCTGTCCGTGTCGCGGATTCGAATCACGAGAAGTCAATGCGCCTCTTCGATGACATGGAGCGAACCTTCACGGGATTGGCCGAGGTGAACGAATCCCACTTCTCGTTCCTCATTCGCTCCGCCATCGATCGAGCGGTCGTGGACACGAGAGCTGTGCGAGCGGTGGTATGAAGACTACTCCAAGGACGCCGCGGAGGCCGAACTCAAACGCTTCAGATCAAGCTTTCGCAGTTCGATCTACCGTCAACACTACTCCGCATGGTTCGAACTGCTCGTGCACCAGATCCTCTTGCGCTTGGGATTCTCTGTGAGCACCCACCCGGATTTGCACGGTACAGATAAACACCCGGATTTCGCCGCAACATCAGGCGACTCCAGAATTTTAGTCGAAGCGACTGTCGTCGCCCCAGACAACGATCCGTTTGCGTTGTCTCCATTCGAGCAAGATGCCCAGCGCAAGCTCGCTCAACTCAAGTCGACGAACTTTTTTCTTTGGATCTTGGAAGCCCGAGGAACACTGGATCGATTCTTACCAAGCAGGCAGCTGCTACGTCCATTCCAGGAACTGCTCGACAAACACGATCCCGATGATGTGACACGCCTGATCGACGAAGAGGGCACAACCTATGGAGGTAATCCGGATTCGCGACTGGGAACTGACTGTTGCTCTATGGCCGGTCAGTCCGGACAAGCGAAGCCCTAGGGAAAACAGAGTGATCCCCTGGGGACGAGCCGCGATGCATGACAGCTCCGTGCCGCAGACCCGAAAGGAAATAAGCACGAGATCCGGCGTTGGTGCATGAATCGGTGTAAGCGAGCACGCTAGCGGCGGGGGTGGGGTCCAGTCCATCATAGAGATCGGGGGGGTAACGTCGTGGTCGCAGAGAAGCTTCGCCACGGAGCGGAAGTCTCTGGTTCGCTCAACTTGACGAAGTATGGGGCTAAGACGCAAGCCTACGAGGCGGCCAGCTTTACCGCTCGGGATCGCACGCGGACTTATTCGTTAAGGACGATGAGTCGGTGACTGCGGTTGTGAAGCTTTGGGATCGAGTTGCCGCGAGTTAATAAAGTGGGCTCTTCCGGGTTTTTAGTGGCCGGGGGCCATATCGAGTCCTCCGCAGTGGAAGTAGATGGCGTTGATGAAGTTCTGTTGATTGCGAAAGCCGCGAGCCGTCGCCTTCACCCATTGAATCCTGACGTCCCAGCTCAGTGCGAGCAGCTCGGCGACGCCTTGTTGGCTGGCTTCTTTCAGCCACGAGATCGCGAGAGCTTCAAACAGCACCGTGAAGCGGCTGGAGACCTCGGCCCACGGCAGTCGCACCACCCGCGGCCCGTGCTCGGGGCAGTCGCTGCGCGGCGGCCGGGCATGCAGAATCGTGCGGTACTGGCAAGTGTCGAGATGACGCCAACAGCGCTCGGGTTGATGATCATGGAGCCCGCACTCGGCGCTGCACTCGGGACAGCACCAGCGCACTTGTTCATCGTGTTCGAGGAAGACATGGACTTCGCCGCCGGCCCGGTGCAACTCCACGCGTTCGACTTTCCAGGGACTCTCAATGCCTAGAATCTGGCGGTATAGCTCGCGGTCTTGCATCCCGCGAGCCTACCATCCCCGCCCTCCCGGCCACTAGAAAGCCGGAAGAGCCCCTTTTTATCGAGCTGGGGAGGGGGGACTTCTGGGTTATTCGGGAACCGGTCCGCTACGATGGGCCTTGGCCCTGGTAGCCGACTTGACTCCCTTTCATTTACTGGACGCAGGGGCTGCGTCCCGCTTCTTGATGCCGAGCACCTTTGCAGCTTTTCTTACATCCGGGGCCTTGACCCATAGAAGCGCCCCATAGCGGCCGCGAAAGTGTTTCTCGGCATGGACTATTACCTGACATCGCGGCCACCAGGCCGGGTTCGGGTCAGTGGCCCACCCGGCGTAACCGGGCGGCAATCCATCCTTCAACGATGAATCGCTGGCGGCACACTCACTCATCGACCGAGTAAAAAACGAACAACCCCGCCATCGCATCAATCTCATGGTCGGTAGGATTGTTGTAGACGCTGCTGATGCGATAGCTCTCGCCAGCCTTCACAGGGTACCCTTCTGCACTTGAGTATGTGTCGAAGCCCACCATCTCGCCGAAGTCGTCATGTCGGCTCTTGCCTAGCCACACCTGCTCGTCCCGGTCCAAGTTGTACAGTTCCATGGACTCGGCGTAGGGATGGACGTGCGTACCCAGAAAATGAATCCGTCCATCGAAGTCGAACGTGACCACGGTCCTCCTTTCATGTCGTTTGGGAGGGACGAAGAACAGGTGCGGCAGTTCAACACTGTGCAAAGTCGAGTAAACACGCCGCATCGGCTTGACGAGATCCTTCACGCGAATCACCGTCACTTCCAACCGCATCCGGACACGGACAATGCCGGCCGTGCGGTTGTTGAAAAGCGGCAGCCAGTTGAGCTGCTGGCCGGCGCCGACAAAGATTCCGAAGCCCTGCGGCAGCTTCACCTCCCTGGTGAAAGCATCGGTGTAAATGGCGTTCATCTTCGCGTTGCGACTCTGCTTGAACAACTCATCGCCCAGGTAGGTGTGGCAGAGAAAGTTTTCCTTCGGCCGCTCGCCGTCCTCGCCGTAGAGGGCCGTTTGGTATCCGATGATCCAGACCGGCTCCTCGAACTGGAATTGACGGTCCACCCCGGCCGGCGAGTACGCCAGATGTCCCGCTCCGACGTCATTCAACCCGGTTTCGTAAGTGACCCGAACTACCTTCCCGTTAGAACTGTGGATGTCAGCAGGCTCGAATTGGGTCAGCGACACGGCCGTGTCCGGCATGACCATCGCCACCGCTGAACCGAGCACCACGAGGTCTCCTGGCGAGAAAAGGGCTGTGCAGCCTACGCCACACAGCCAGCGCACGGTCGAGTCCGAGTCCACACGGAGCACGACGCTCTGTTGCATAGACCCCCGGAAGCCTTCCGCTGTAACCGTGATGGTGTACGTCCCGGGAGGCAGGTTCGCAAACAGAAACCCACCCTTTGCGTCCGTGGCTCTCGCGGTAGAAATCCCGGTTTCCCGGTTGGTGACCACAACGTTCGCATTTGGAATGGGAGTTTCGCTCCGGTCCAGGACGTAACCGCCGACACCATATTTGACCGCCTGGCCGAGGGCGGGGGAGGCTGCAACTACAAGCAGCCCCATGAACAGAAGAGGCTCCACAACGAGCGCCGCGATCTTTGGATTACGATAGACGGACTGCGAATTCTGCCCACCTGTTGTCATTTGACCCAGGATTTCCATTTTGACCGCCCTGGCACCCGTAGGATAGCCGATCCACGGTTGCCATGCATCAACAGGGCCCGTTTTGTTGACCCCGCGGCACGTATCTTCGAGGAGCTGGTCGCGTTTGCGGCGGGAGCGGCGAGAGCGGATGCAAGAAACGTTCTTCGAGTCAACACGGAGGTTTACGGCGATTGTACCAGGGTTCCCATTTTGGCCATCCTTCGGCCACAGCAGAATTGGTCTGGCGGATCCTGTGCCATCCTCCTGAGCTGCTCTCAGGCAGCGATAGCTCGTAAACTCCGTCCACGCCGGAGCTGGCCGTCGGCGGCCCTCACCATCATTCCCGCAACGCGGTGCGGGTTGTTAAGAAGCAGGCTCTGAACAACGCCGTAGACCTGGGTCTTCCAATTCGCGATAGTCATAGATTTCCTCAAAATAGGTCAATGGGACGGCTCAGCGGCCTGAAGCCGCTCGAGGCTGCGGTGAGTATAGAGGTATCGGCGTGTTGAGCGTCCCGGCCGTGGAACACACCGTTCGGCAGACCAATCTCATTTCACTTAGAACTCTGGCGGGCTCCGGCAGTGGCGGCCGCGTACAGTATTGCAATTCGTAGGTTGATCGAGGAAGTCACACCTTATACCATCAGATCAACCGACTGTCAGATCAACTGGGTGTTCGATCCACGATGAAAGGCGTCTCCATACCACAGACCGTCGCCGGCTTCGCGCGGACAGGCGGGCTCGCAGACCAGCAGCTCGGTAAGCTGCCGAACCGGACCCGGCTTTCTATCGTTTTAGTCGCCCTTCCGTTCCTCGCGCTGAACGCTCTCGGGCAGCAGCCCACCCGCGACGATCTCCAACAGCATTACCAGCGCGCACAGCAGGCGCTGGAGCGGAAAGACTACGAGACGGCCGCGGAGGCGTGGAAAGCGATTAGCACCTTAATGCCTGATCTTCCCGAGGCTCGCGCCAACCTGGGAATGATCTATCACCTCCAGCGCAAGTATGAGCCGGCGATCCGAGAGTTTCGCGAGGCTCTACGGCGGAACCCGCGGCTGCCGGCGGCGAAGGTGTTGCTCGGCATGGACTACTACCTGACGTCTCGGCCCGAATTGGCGATCGACGAGCTGGCCGACGCCGTGGAGATGGATCCTCGAAACATCGAGGCTCGAAAGTGGCTGGCATTGAGCCATCTTCAGGCGAGCAACCTTGGCGAAGCCATTACAGAGTTCAAGGAGTGTCAACGGCTCGATTCGAGTGATCACGAGCTGATCTTTCATTTGGGCCGAACCTATCGCAAGCTGTCGACGCAAGCCTTCTTCGTGGTGCGGCAGGATAGGTTCGATTCTGCTTGGTTCTACCTGTTTCGGGGGGAGCAGTTTACACAGCAAGGCGATACCGGAAAGGCTCTGGAGGAATTGCGGCACGCCGCGCGCATGGAACCGCGGTTGCCCGGGGTTCATTATCGGATCGGCGAGTTACTCGAAGGGCGGGATGAGCCGCTGAAGGCTGTCGAGAGCTATATCCGCGAAGGGCAGAACTTCCCGAGTCACCTGCCGGCAGCCACCGGGCTGGTACGCCTCCTGACTCAGATGGGAATGGAAGCCGAGGCGAATCGAATACGTAGGTTGGCGGAGACGTTGCACAAGGACCGCCCGGCGGCGCTTCAAGCCCTGGCCGCGGCGGCAGTTGATTCGCGGGCGGCTCGACAGGGTCCTCTGCCTGCGCAGGACGCGCGACGGATTCGGGAAGCACTACCCGACCTGCAGGCCGGCGCCGATGCATCCTGGACCGACAAAGCGCATGCCGCATTACTCGCCGGTGGTCCAAGGGAGGCCCTGGGACTCGTCCGGCGGGCCGCCGCCGACGGAAACGCCGATCAGATTGAATACCAGCAGGCTCGCGCTTACCTAGATCTCGGCCGACTCGAGGAAGCGCTGCAAGGGTTTCTCGCCCTGCACAACCGTCATCCGACCGATGCGGAGTTTGCGTTCTACGTCCAGAAATGCGCCGAAAGACTCTCGGCGCAGTCCCTGGAATCGTTCGCCTCGCTCGAGCCGAACTCCTACCGCACGCACCAACTCCGGGCCGAGCACCACGCCGCTCGCGAAGAGGACGACGAGGCGATCGAGGCGTACCGGCAGGCCTTGGCCCTCAATCCCGAGGCTGCGCAGCTTCATCTGGAGATCGGAACCCTCCACATGAAGCGGCGGCGATACGAAGAGGCGATCGTCGCCTTTCAAGCCGAATTGAAGAACGACCCTTTCTCGGTTCCGGCCCTGGCGCGAACCGGAGAGGCGTATTTTCTCACGGGGAAGACGAACGAGGCGCAAAAGGTCTCGTTGCGAGCGATCGAAATCAACCCGAAGTCCGCCGCCGCTCACAAGGTCCTCGGCCAAGTTTATTTCAAGCAACGCGACTTTGCGAAATCGGTCGAGCATTTGCAAGCCGCGCTGCGCTTTGGTATCGGGGACGGCGCGACCGTGCACTATCTGCTCGGACGGGCTTTTGGCATGTTGGGGAACCGCGAGGAAGCAGCAAAGCATCTAGCCATCGTGAAGAAGCTGAAAGAAACTCGCAGCGCCATCATCCGAGAGCGCCTCAAGAAATTGTCGAAATAAGCATCAAGCGACCGATTTCTCCGCGCAGTCGCCGCGGTCGGGCCGACAGTGCGTGAAGATCGCGCTGCCTCGCCTCTGGGCACAGCCTCTCGCAGTGGGGCAGGTCTCCAGACCTGCCCTTCCTCAATTGGGCACGATAGCGCTGGAGACCGAACCCGCCGCGGGCAGTAGACACGGAGGCGGGGACGGAAGTCCCCGCTTGGGCAGGTCTAGATCTAGAGACCTGCCCAATGTCGCCACGAGTGGCGACACGGCACGCAAGAGTGCGTGCGCCACGTCGACCGGAGTGCGCCATAAGAATACGCTCGAAAGACTATTTTCGGATGAGCCCCTTGGTCGCCTAAGGAGCCGGTCTGAGACAGCGCATCACCGCCGACACCAGGCCCGGCGGTGTGCTTTTTCGCCCGGACCTTGTGTGTTGAAGGGCGATGATAATGTCCCCTTGAGAGGGCGATAGAAATGTCCCCTAATCTAAGGCTCCGAAGGAGGAGCCTAGATTGGAGAGGACATGGATGAACGACAAGGAATTGAGACGGGGCGAGGTACTGGGCCGGGTGAAGCGAGGCGAGTTGAAGCTGAGCGAGGCGGCGCGGATACTCGATATCAGTTATCGCCAGACCAAGCGGATCTGGAGGCGCTACAGCGCGGGAGGGACAAAAGCATTGAAGCACGGCAACGTGGGCCGGGTATCGAACCGCGCCAAGCCGGCGGAAGTTCGCAAGCGAGTGCTGCAACTGGTGCGCGAACACTACTCCGGCGAGCCGCACGAGCGCTTCGGGCCGACGCTGGCGGCCGAGCATTTGTGGACAGACCACGATCTGAAACTATCGGTGCGAACACTGCGGCTCTGGATGCTCGCCGAGGGCCTGTGGAGCCGCCGCCGCAAGCGCCGGCCGCATCGCTCGCGGCGGCGGCGTAAAGCGCACTTGGGCGAGCTGATCCAGGTCGACGGTTCGCACCACGAGTGGCTCGAAGCGCGCGGGCGGAAAGGTTGCCTGATGAACTTCGTCGACGATGCGACCGGTCTGGCGCTGTGCCGTTTCTCGAGCGAGGAAACGACTTGGGCGGCGGCCGATCTGCTCGAAGCCTGGGTGCGTCAATACGGCGTTCCGAAGGCGTTGTATTGCGACTGGAAGAACGTCTACAAGCGCCGGCCAACGTCGCGTGAAGCGCTGGAAGGCATCGAGCCCGAGACGCAGTTCGGACGCATGTGCGCCAAGCTCGGCATTGGTATCATCGCCGCTTCGTCACCGCAAGCGAAGGGCCGCGTGGAGCGCCATCACGGCACCCATCAAGACCGCCTGATCAAGAAGATGCGGCTCAAAGGCATTGCCGATTACGAGGCGGCGAACCGCTATCTCGACGAGCAGTATCTGCCAGAGCACAACGCCAAGTTCGCCTCTGAGCCGTCAGCGGGAGCGGACTTTCATCGGCGCTTATCGAAGCGTTTGGACTTGAAGTGGGTGTTTTGCTTGGAGGGAGAGCGGGTGGTGTCCAACGACCTGGTGGTACGTTTCGAGAACCGTTTTCCGCAGTTGAAACCGCAGCGCAATCAGGCTCTGGGCGCAGGCGCGAGAGTAACCGTGCAGCAAGCGCGCGAGGGCGAGTTGCGGGTGGTGTTCGAGGGGAAAACGGTGGCGTTCGACGAGATCGCCAAGCCGCTCCCCAAGGTGCGGCCGGAGCCGCAACCGCGCCTGGCGCCGCAGCCGCGCACACCGCCGGCGAATCACCCTTGGCGCGCGCCGTTGAAGCCGAAAAAACGGGCGGCGACCGCGTGAAGAGGGCTGTGGAAATGACGGGGCCGTGGAAAACGAGGAAAACCCTCGGCAGCCGACGAGGAGCTTCGAACCTCATCGCTCGGGTTTCCCACGTTTCCCCCAGCCCCTTGGAAATCGCTGTGCGATTCCCACATTCCCACAAGCCCCTACGACTACTATCCTTTTACTTAAAAGGGGACATTTCTATCGCCCTACCGAGGGGGACATTTCTATCGCCTCTTGACATTCGCCCGGACCTTGTGTTGACGCGTGAGATGCAAACGCGGTACGATCCAGAGACCGTTAAACCTAAACGGTGTGATTTTGGACAAGCTTGGGGAGGAAATCCATGAAATCCGAGCGGCTCGTTTTAAGCCTTTTTCTCGCCGTGGGTCTGGCCTTTGTCGCGCAGACCCCGGCATATGCCCAGGCAATTGGCGCTACCGCTAACTTGACCGGGCAGATTACCGACTCAACCGGCGCCGTGATTCCCGGTGTCAAGTTGACCTTGGAAAGCGCAGCAACCGGCGTCACCATTGAGGGCGAGTCGAATGAGGTCGGGTACTACCGATTCTCCTCCCTTCGTCCGGATACCTACACGTTGAGGGTGGAGCAGCCGGGGTTTAACATCGCTTCCGTGGAGAACATCATCCTCCAGGTAGCGAAGACGAACAACGTCAACGTCGTCTTGGAGCCCAGCACGGTTCAGGAGGTCGTAACCGTTTCGGCGGCTGCCGTGTCGTTGAATACCCAAACCTCGAACCTAGGTGAAGTCGTCGCCGAGCGGCCGGTCAAGCAGCTCCCTCTGATCCTCAGGGACCCGACCTATCTGGTCAACCTGGTCCCGGGAGTAACGGCCGACCACCGCAGCCAGAGGGGCGGCCAGGACCGCAATGGGTTGTCTTGGCAGGGCCGCCTCATCTTCACCTCGAACGGGGGCATGAGAAGTTCGACTATCGCCATGGTGGATGGGATCGACATCTCCGTTTCGACCACTGGGTCCGGCAACTACATCCCCATCCAGCCGACGCCGGACATCACTCAGGAATTCCAGCTGATGACCAACAACTACTCGGCGGAGTACGGCCGGGGCAATTCCGTTCTGAATATCATCACCAAGAGCGGTACCAACGAGTATCACGGTGTTGTGTATGAGTTCCATCAGAACGACAACCTCAACGCCAACGACTTCTTCCTCAACAGAGCGGGGCAGCCGAAAGCCGAGTCCAAGCGCAATCAGTTCGGGGCCGCCGGCGGCGGGCCCATTGTGAAGAACAGGGCGTGGTTCTTCGGAGATTTTGAGCGGATGCTTCAACCGAGACCGAGATCTATCTTCACGCGCGTTCCAACGGCGCGCGAGATGGGAGGGGACCTCTCCGACCTCCATACCACCACCGGAGAAGTGAGAAACATCTACAACCCACTGGACGTGTCCATGAGTGCGGACGGAACACCAATACGCAGCCCGTTTCCCAATAACCAGATCCCGGCTTCCATGATCAACCCTTTCGGGCCGAGGCTGCTTCCCTTCTGGGGATCCGGTCCGAACAACGCCGGACTCAAGGGTCCCAACGGCGAGCGAACCGAAATCGGGAACCTCCAGTTTCCTCTAACGACGAACACGAGCTGGAGGCGGTGGGACATCAAAGGGGACTACCAGGCCACTCAGAATCACCGCTTCATGTATCGTTACTCAAGTAACGTGTTTGAACTTCCGACATTCCGGGTGTACGGCACGGAGGCGGACAATTTCGGCGAGAACAACAGGAACCCCGGTTGGAACACCGTTCTTTCCTGGAGCTGGACAGCTTCGCCCACCATGGTGATCACACAGGGTTTCAACTACAGCTTCATCCTCTGCGATTCCTCTCGGGTGCCGGGCGCTTCGGGCTTTGACGTCGTCCCTTTGGGCGGGCCGTTCAACGACCCAGAACTTCTGAACTGGGTAAACAAGTTTGCCGGCGGGACTGCATTTCCCGCTGTCGGAGCCAGCGGCTACGCCTCGTTGGGGACCAACAACACCGTCGACGAGCCTTTTCACCAATTCGGTTACTCGGTAGGAGTCATCAAGATGAGCGGCTCGCACACGCTGAAGATCGGCTTCCAGGGGAACGTCCGTGACACAAATCAGAGAAAGTCCTCCGGTACCGGGGGGAGCTACAGCTTCTCGGGCCAATTCACCCAGGGCCCCGACCCGTTCCTCCCCGATGCGCACACAGGCAACGGGCTTGCCGACATGTTGCTCGGTTTTCCGGGCGGTGGCGGCATGGCTTCAGGTTTTACCACAGCCACGAGGAGCAAGTATATGGGTTGGTATTTTCAGGACGACTGGCGTGTGACACCTCGCCTGACCCTCAACCTCGGAGTCCGCTACGAGTTTGAAAGACCCTTCACCGATCGTTTCGACCACTTCTCCCGCTGGAGCATCGACGCGGTGACTCCTTTAGCACAGATGAGCGGCCCAAACTCCGGCGGGGGAACACTAAACGACTACTTCCAAGACCTGGTAGGCAGGCCGCTGCTGGGCGCGGTCGTCTGGCCCAGCTCTCCCGGATATGACCGGGGCATCGACAAAGGGGACTACAGCAACCTTGCGCCTCGATTGGGATTCGCCTATCGGCTGACCGACAAACTGGTCATGCGGGGCGGCCTGGCCAAGCTCTACGCGCCCAGCCCGGCTAGCTCCACCGTTTCGGCCGTGGGCCCTCCGGGCAATGTGGCGAACACGCAGCTGGTAGGTAGCGTTGACGGGATCAATCCCGCCACGACCATTGACGATCCTTTCCCGGCCGGGTTCAACGATCCGATCTTCGATTCCCAAGGACTGCTGACTCTTGTAGGCGCGCCATTAATCGTCGGCGCTGCCAACGGCACCACCTATACGCCTTATTTGTGGCAGTGGAACTTTGGATTTGAGTATGAGCTTCCGGACCAATCCGTTCTCTCCGTCGCCTACGGCGCCAGCCGGGGCGAGCGCCTGCAATGCGCCATATTCAACTGCGGGGACCAGATAGCGGAGAAGGACTTCACCCGCTTTCGGGAGAGGGTGTTTGAGTCGGTGCCGAATCCGTTCTTCGGGATCATTACAGACCCTACATCCCCCTTGAGTCGGGAGACGGTACAGCTGGGACAGTTGCTGAAGCAAAACCCTCAATTCACGTCCCGAGTCGCCACCCTACCCTCCTATTCGGGCCCCACTCAGAGTGAGTTTAGAAGCACCTTCGAGTCCTTGCAGATCGGCTATAAGAAGTCCACCAGAGCCGGCCTAAGTCTGCAGGTAGCGTACACATTCTCGAAATTCCTCACGAATGTGGATTCGTTTGAAGCCGGCTTTTTAGGGCCGAACACATCTCAGCAAAACCAGGTTTCCTTTGAGGGGGAAAAGTCGCATTCGGCGGAAGACACGACCCACCGCTTGGTTTCCGGTTGGGTCTACGAGCTTCCCTTCGGCCGCGGCCAACGCTTTGGTTCGGGCATGTCCCCCGCACTCGACAAGATTGTCGGCGGCTGGGAGGTGTCCGGGATTATGACGGTCTCGAGCGGATTCCCACTGGGCGACATCAGCGTGTCACCGAGCAGAACGGGAGCGTTCGGTGGTTCCGCGCGGCCTGATTTGGTCGGCGATGCCTGCCTTTCCAGCGGCCGGTCTCGGTCGGAGAGAATCTCAAGATGGGTGGACGAGAACGCGTTCCGGCATCCGGAACCCTTCACATTCGGAAGTGCGCCCCGCAACCTGAATTGCCGCGGGGACGGCTGGAAGAACTTCGACATTTCCATTACGAAGCACATTCCCATCAAGGAGTCGGTGAGGGCGGAGTTCCGTGCCGAGTTCTTCAATGCTTTCAATCGGACCCAGTTTCGGCACCCCAGTACGGGCTTCGGAGGCGGCAGCTTCGGCCAAGTCACCAGCCAGGAGAACGAACCGCGGATCATCCAGTTGGCGTTGAAGATTCACTTCTGACCCGGGCGGGATTCTTCCCCACTCGCCTGGGGACTTCCGGGGAATCGGATAAGGGCGGGCCTCACGGCCCGCCCTTTATTTCATACCGGTAAGATAGACAGCGAAGAGATCTCATGCCACAAGAAGCACGCCTTATCTGTCTTCTCTTGTCTTCCTGCCTCTTACCGGGTGTTGCCCGGGCCGGGGAATGGCCGACCTTCGGACACGACCCGCAACGCACAGGTTGGGCTGTCGACGAGCGATCGCTCAGTCCGGAAACTGTGTCCAATCTCGAGTTGAAATGGAAAGCCAAAGTCGACAATCAGGGTTCCACCAGGATTTCCATTTTGGCCCTGGTACCGCGACAGTATACACCCGCGTCGCCCCGAATACCACGTCTTTTCGCGCTGAACCCTGCACATCACCTCCGCCGATAGGCGCCAGGGCTCGTCCGTCCGCTCACAGACGTTGGTTGAGCGGACTGAACGGCGCTCCGGCCGACACTGCTCCTGCGAAACCTTTTTGGAGCCAAAAACTGTTGATCCTCGCCCGGGCAACGCTACCCACCGGGCACAGGCAGCGCCCAGATCCTCCGCAGCATGTCGCCAAACAGCCGCCGGTTCAGATGTCCCTCCGCCAATAAGAGCCAGTAATACCGGGCGTGCTTGACCAGCCGTCCGCCGGTCTTCATCAGCCGGTGCTGCAGACTCGTCAGCGACCAGCTCTTGATCCTGCGCGGCAGTCCGAGTCGCCGCCACAGGTTGCCCAAGTTGTAGGAGAGCACGCTGAGCTGAAGCCGCACTTCGTTTGCTCGGAAGCGATGGCACGACAGCCGCGTCCAGTGAGTCGCCTGCTTGCCTTCCTTGATCCACTGCTCGGCGGTGCCGCGCTTGTTGTAGAACCGCACCAGCGAACGACTCGGCAGGGTCATGTTGGTCACCAAGAAGCCGGGTCGCGCAAACAGCTCACCCGGGTGATGCTCCACTTTGGCGACGATCCGTCGGGGCTTGGACCAGCTCTCCGCCTGATAGCGGAAACTCTTGTAGCGCACCAGCGGTTTCGCGCTGGGCCTGCCCGGTGGCCGGAACAAGATGTCGGCGATCTCCCACTCCAGCTTCTTGTTGGCCGGGATGCGAATGACGTAGTCCACTCCGCGATCCTCCAACGCCTCGTAGATCTCCGGCTTGGCGAAGGCGGCGTCGGCGCGGAACGTCACTCGCTTGCGTTCTCCCTGTTGGCGCTCGATCTCGGGCAACAGCAGTTCGTCCCAGTCCTCGGCGCTGGACACGTTGCCCGCTCGCAGCTTCGCCGCCAGACAGTCGCCGTGCTGGTTGAACAGCAACAGCGGGTGATAGCAGACGGACTCAAAGTGGCCGTTGTAGGCACTGCCCTCTTGTTGGCCGTGGACCGGGCTTTCGGTCGAATCCATGTCGAGCACGACCCGCTCGGAGTCGTCTTGCGTCTCGGCTTGCGCCACCAACTCGCGGTTCACCGCCATCAGCCCGATCAGATTCTCGTCGCCGGCGAGCATGCCGGTCTCAAAGCTCTGCAGCCTGGAGGTCAGTGCTCCGCCGCGATCCCAGTTCTTCTTCGAGCCGATCAAGCGAAACGTCGGATCGACGGATACCCGAACGGCGTCGTTGAGATCCTCGTAGCCCGCCAACCGAGAGTAGACCGACTGCCGCAGCAGATCGACGAACGGGAACTTCTTGTTCGCACCTTGCCGTGAATCGCTGAGATGTTCCTCGATCAGCCTGCCCAGTCCGAGCCGCTCGTCCAACTCGCGAATCAGAATCAACCCGCCGTCCGAGGTGACTCGCGACCCTTGGAAATCGACTTTGAGAAATCCATTGAAACTTAGCTGGAATGGCTTGGTTTGTTTTTCACCCATTGGGTGTTGGCCTCCATGGCGTCCTCATCGGGCTCTAGCCCCTATGAATAAAGACGCTCAAGGCCGCTGGAAGGTCGGGATGTCAAACATCAAATTGAAAATGCGGGTTCCATGCTCTTCACGTTGACGGCTCCCATTGTGGCCGTGGACGTGTCGACCCGCCTCGGTGTGAAGGATGTCGTCTACGTAGCCGGCAAAGAGGGGAAGGTCTTTGCGCTGGATTCCGACACGGGTGAGCTGTTGTGGGAGTGGGAAGTTACGTCCTATGCGTTGCCCAATAACATCGGGATCCAAGGGACCGTCTATTGCCCCAACGGCGTCAGCGCGACACCAACCTTCGACAAGCGTAGCGGCATCCTCTATACACTCGCCGAGGACGGTGCGCTCTACGGGTTGGACATGGGCAGCGGGAAGGTCCGGTTCGGGCCGGTGCAGTTTGTCGCTCCCTTCGCGAAAAGTTGGAGCCTCAATCTTGTCGGCGACACGATCTACACGACATTGGCTCAGGGCTGTGGAGGAGGGCTGGGCGGATTCTATTCCATGGATATCAAAGATCGGCATCATCCGGTGGTGCGGCAGCTGCTTCTCTCCAACACAACCACCGGGGGCATCTGGGGCCGCAGGGGCCCCATCATTGGGGAGGATGGCCGCGTTTACGGCTCCACGGCGGACGGGCCCTTCGATCGCGCCCTGGGCGACTACTCGAACGCTGTTGTCGCCGCCTCCCTCGACAAACTCGATCTCGTGGATTATTTCCTGCCCCACAATTGGTGGGAGGTTTTTCGGGAAGACCTGGATTACGGTTCCGCCAGCCCGGTCTGGTTCGGCTGGCGGGATTACAATCTGCTCGCCAGCGGCGCGAAAGAAGGCGTTTTGTATCTGCTCGACGCCGACTCGCTCGGCGGTAAGGATCATCAGACGCCCCTGCTGGCGGGGATCAAATTGGGGAACGATCCGAAGTCCAGTTCTTCTTATGGGATTTGGGGAGGGCTCTCGATGTGGCGGGACGAAGAGGGCGACACCTGGCTCTACGTTCCCCTCTACGGGTCCGTATCCGAGTCGGCGCCGAAATTCCCCGTAGACCATGGTGCCGGCCAGGACGGCAGCGTCATGGCTTTCAAGGTCGTCGCGGACGGTGAAACCAACAAGCCGGCCCTGGAGCCCGCTTGGATTTCAGCGAACTTCAAGGTGCCCGATCCTGTCGCTATTGCGAACGGGGTGGTCTTCGTCCTCGAGACCGGCGAAAACCCCGATCAGAGGGGTGAGTGGAATACGTCGGGCGAGGTGGGCGGGCGTACTTCGAACACGAAACCCGCGGTTCTCCACGCTCTCGATGCCCGCACGGGGAAGGAACTCTACAACAGCGGCGGGGCGATGGAAACCTGGGTGCACTTCAGCGGGCTGGCTGTCGCCGAAGGTCGGATTTATAGCGTTGACTACGATTCCAACGTGTATTGCTTCGGCCTCAAAGGCAAGTAAAGCCGTGCCGCCTTACTTCATTGCCCGCCGGATACCGTTCAGGTTTTGCGCCATTGCCTTCGTACTCGGATGAGCCGGGCCGTAGGTCGACTCCAGGATCGTCAAAGCACGTTGCGTGTATTCGAGCGCTCCCGCCAAGTCGCCCTGTTGTTGGAGAATCGAGCCGATCCTGCTCACGGGAATCGCCACGTTGGGGTGTTGCGGTCCCAGCGCTCGCTCGACAATCGCGAGCGCTCGGCGATTGTACGCCAGCGCACCGGTCAAGTCCCCTTGAGCGAGCAGGATGTCGCCGACGTTTCCGACAGCGGCGGCCAGGTGAGGGTGATCCGCGCGGTAGACCTGCTCGCTGATATCGAGGGACCTTCGAGCGTACTGCAAGGCATCGGACAATTCCCCTTGGGCGTGGAGCGCCCGGCTCATGTTGAAATATCCGCGAGCCACCGTCGGATGTCGATTCCCGTGGGTCTTTCGGTCAATGGCGAGAGCTTGGCGGACGTATCGCAAAGCGGCTTCGAAGTTACCTTGGGCTTGAAGAGCTTCCCCGCTGGTCGCCGCGGCCCGGGCAACGCTCGGGTGTTCGGCGCCCAGTGCGTTCTCCGCAGCCGCCAGAGCCCGACGGCTGTATGCTAGAGCGCCGGCCGGATCGCCTTGCGCCAGCAGAATCGCGCCGATGTTGATCGCGTCGCGAACCACACTTTCATGCTCCGGGCCGTAGGTTTTTTCGTTGACCGCCAACGCTCGCCGCGAGTGCTCCAGGGCGCCGGCCAGGTTGCCCTGCTCCTTGAGAATCACAGCGACATTGTTGAGATCCCGGGCTACGTCGGCATGCTCGGGACCATAAAGTTTCTCGTCAATTGCCAAAGCGCGTCGAGCATGTTCCAGCGCCGCGGCGAGATCTCCCTGAGCTTGTAGAATCGCCCCGATGTTGTTCGCGGCTATGGCTGTGTTCGGATGCTCGCGGCCGTGGATTCCCTCTGTCATCGCCAGGGCCCGTTGCGCGAACTGAAGAGCTTCGGGGAAGTTTCCTCGGCTCTGGAGGTCCCGGCTGATGTTGCTGACGCCCCCCGCCAAGGCCCCAATCCAATCGACATACTCGTCCGCGACGCTGCTGAGACCACCCACAGACGCCCCTTGCTCATCGTGAAGGAGATCGTCGATTCGCGCGGCCTGCGCGTCGGCCTCTCGAATATGTCCGCTCAACTCCGCAAATTGCTTGCCGGAGATGACGCAGCGGTTATACTTGGCCACGAGGAATTCCCGAAACTCGCGGCTTTGCCCGACGGCGCCCTTCAGAGATCGCGCTAAAGTGGGGTCCAGTTCGCCGGAGCGCTCCAGACTCTCGCTGAGTCGGCTTTCCAATGCGGCTGCGACAGGCGCGTATTCCGCCGTGAAATCCGCGATCTCGACGGTTTCCCGCGGGCCGTCGCCGCAAGTGATGATGTTCTTGTCGGATGAATCGGAGTCCCGGGAAAACCACAGAAACACTGCTCCCACGACGAGTCCGATTAGCGTCAGAAAGAGCGCGGACCTTCGGGGCGCGGGGGGCGCCTTCGCTGCGGGCGGCTTCCGTTTGGGCTGCTCACTTGGCTTGGGGCGTCGTCTGCTCACGCCTGAAAACCCTGTTCCGCCGGCGACGCGTCAGCCGACCCCACGTGCCGGCTCGAACGCGACGCCACCGCTACCCGTCGGCCGCATTCACCCATCCGTCAGGAGTCACTCTCCAAGCCTTGATGCCGTTGTGGTGGTAGAGCGAGTTTCGCCCTCGCGCGGCAATCAGTGCTTGGGTGGAAGGTTGGATGTACCCCTGATCGTCGACAGCCCGCGACTGTAAGACGGTCTCGCTGCCGGCCCAGCGCCAAGGAAAGCGAAACCGACTGAACGCCATCGGCAAACGCGGCTCCTGAACTTCGGCGGCCGCCCAGCTCTCTCCACCATCCGTCGAAACTTCAACGCGCTCAATCGCGCCGCGACCGGACCAAGCAAGACCGCGAACCTCGTAATACCCCGCGCCCGCGAGCTTTTGCCTTCCCGAAGGATAAGTGATCACCGACTTTACTTCCATGTCGAAGCTGAATTGCCGCGACCGTCCGTCGGGCAACAACTCGGTGTACTTCGAGGTCTCGTCCTTGGTCATGTGAGGCCGGCTGGAAACCTTGATTCGCCTCAGCCACTTGATGTTTTGGTTCCCCTCCCAACCCGGCACCACGAGCCTGAGTGGATAGCCCTGTTCCGGCCGCACCGCCTCGCCGTTCTGCGCGTAGGCTACGAGGGCGTCTTTCATCCCCTTGTCGAGGGGAATACTTCTTTGCATCTTGCAGGCGTCGGCGCCCTCGGCCAACAACCACGTGGCTTCCGCATCGACTCCGCTCTCGTTCAACAGCAACGACAGCGGCACGCCCGTCCACTCGCTGCAACTGGCAAGCCCGTGGCTCAGTCGGACCTCGGGAGCCGTCTTCGGACCCCACTCTCCACCGCTGTTGCCCGAGCACTCAATGAAATAGATGCGCGAGACCGACGGCAAACGCTTGATTTCATCTACTGAAAAGATCAAAGGTCGCTCGACCATCCCGTGAATCAGGAGCTTGTGCTCGGCCGGATCGATATTCGGAACGCCCGCGTGATGCCTTTCGAAGTGCAAGGCGGAAGGCGTGATCATCCCGTGCGAGTCGGCAAGGGGCGTTCGGCTTGAGGCGGCCTCCGGGGTCTTCGTCGTGCGCAGGTGGCGGGCGGCTTTCTCGTAGACCGATCGGGCGCCGTATCCGCGAGTCGGTTCCCCCAACAGTCGCGGAGCCTCGTCGGCGGACTCGGGCTTCTTGCAGGAACCCAGGACACCGCTGAGAGCTGCCCCAACAGCAAGAAAGCGGCGGCGAGTCCTTGACTTGGACTCGCCTTCCTTCACGTGCTTGATCGGTCTCAAACGAACCTCCTCACGGAAAAAACCGAAGCTCTAAAAACCACCGAGTATACCAGATGTCGCCACGACAGTTCGCCACTTGAGTTCAAGCTTGACCGAAGGTCGGTGGGGACCGAAAACGGGCCTTCTCAAGAAGCCCGCTCCTACAACTAGCAACACGGCTTGGCCTGGCTCTGACCTACAACGGACTCTTCATTCGCGGGTCGAGCTCTTGAGCCCTGGCAAAGGCTTCGCGCGCTTCTTGGATCTTGTTCTTTTGCCGCAGGCCCCAACCGAGATGGTAGTGGGCGACGGCCAACTCTGGATCCAATTCCACGGCGCGCTCGAATTCGCTGATCGCCGCATCGACGTTGCCCTGCTTGGCGTAGGCCACCCCGAGATCGTCGTGGCAGCTGCCGCAACGATCGTTGAGTTCTAAAGCCCTTCGGAAATCGCGGGTAGCGCCGTCGATGTCTCCTTTTTTAGCGCGCGCGAGACCCAAACTGTAACGCGCTTCGAAGTAGTTGGGCCGCAATTCTAGAGCGCGGCTTAATTCCGCGATGGCTCGATCCAGATTCCCTTTCTTGGATAGAGCAACACCCAGGAATTGGCGCGCCTCCGCCGAGTCCGCGGCCGACGCGATCGCCTTTTCGAACTCGGCGATTCCGCCGTCCAAATCTCCCGAGCTGACTTTCGCCAAGCCGTCTTCGAGATGAGTGACCGCGCGCAAACGATCATCGCTTCGGTTTCTGATTGCATCGGCCTTCTTGAATTCCGCGAGAGCTTCATCGCGCTTGCCGAGTTGCTTTAGTGCCGTTCCTAGTTGATGGTGAGCGGCGAGCAAAGAGGGGTCGAGGTTCCGTGCTTTGCGAAGGGAAACGACAGCCTCCTCGGGCCGGGCGGCCTTGAGAAGCGTGCTTCCCAGCAGCAGATGCGCTTCCGCGGACTTCGGCCAAGCGCCGGCCGCACGGCGATAGACCTCGATCGCCTCGTTCGTTCTGCCCACGGACTCCAGCATTTTCCCAAGCTGCTCATGGGCATTGCGGTGGCGGGGACCTTCCTGAACAAGCTTGCGGAGTTCCGATATACCTTCCTCGAAATTGCCCTGTTGCTCGTACGCCAGGGCGAGGTTGTAACGACCTTCCACGAAAGTCGAGCGCAGCTCCAGAGCCTTCTTATACTCGTTGATGGCCTCATCGACTTGGCCGAGCTGCACCAGCGCGACACCCAACTGATTGTGCGCTTCCACGTAGTCGGGCCGGTGTCGGACAGCTTCACGGAAAGCGTCGACGGCGCCCGTGTAGTCCTTCTTGTGGAGCCGTACGCCTCCCAGGTGGTAGTGGGCCGGGGCGTAGTCGGGCCTCGCGGCGAGCGCGGACTCGAACTCTCGAAGCGCTGCTTGCAAGTCACCTTGCGCGCCGTACGCGACTCCCAACGCGTCATGAGCGTCGGGATAGTCGCCATGCACTTCCAGGGCTTTTCGTAATTCTTGAATGGACGCTTCTACGTCGCCCTGAAGGCCAAGCAAAGTCCCCAGGTGAACACGCGCGGCGGGATACCGCGGATCCAATTTGATCGCTGTCCGCAGCGACTCCACGCCCGCTTCAAGATGCCCCTCTTGGCCTAACGCCTCTCCCAGCGAGCTGTGCGCTTCGGCCGACGACGGGCGCAGCTCGAGAGCCTTTCGAAACAGTGCCGCGGCCTCATCAAGATCTCGCTTCTTTCGATGGGCCAAACCTAGGCTGTAGTAGGCCTCGAAAAAGTCACTTCTGAGTTCGACCGCGCGCTCCAAGGATGCAATCGCGCGATCGGTTGAGCCCCTCTTCATCAGCGAAACGCCGAGATAATACCGAGCTTCCGGCCAGTCGGCGGCTGATTGCGTCAACTCCTCAAAAATGGAAACCGCCTCGTCGAGACTGCCTTCGCTCAGCTTCTGGCGACCTAGGGACATCGTCGTGTCCGCCGCGGTGTCCGCGAGGTCCGACTTGGTTTGAGCTTGTGCCTTTTCCTGCTCTTCCCTCGCCGCCTCGATGTCGCCAGTCCTCCGCAAAGCCGCGGCCAGGAGGCGACGCGATTCCACGATTTCGGGATCCAGTTTCACCGAGTGCCTCAGTTCGTGAGCGGCCCCCTCGTATTCGCCGAGCTTGAGCAAGACACGACCCAAGTAATAGTGCGCCGTCGCTGAGTTTTCATCCAATGCAACCGCTCGGCGGAGCGATGCCGTCGCTGCATCCAAGTCCCCTGTTCGTTCAAAGGCCTTGCCAAGGTTGCCGTGGGCAATAGCCGTATCCGGTTTCGATTCGATATACCGCCGTAGGCTCGCAATCTCGTTGTCGGCATCGTCTATGCGCCGGTACGCAACCGACAGGTTGAAATACACGGCGACGAAGTCGGGATTCAACTCCAGCGCCCGCTGATAATGTTCGATCGCTTCGCGAGGGTTCCTCCGCACAATCGCGACGGCCAGTGAATTGTGGGCCTGGGCCCAATCGGGCTTCAGTCGCGCCGCTTCGCGAAGCGCCGATATGGACTCCTCCGTTTTCCTAGCCTGGCCAAGGACCAAGCCTAGATTCCTATGTGTCTCCGCGAAATCGGGCTTCTGCCGGACGGCCTCCCGAAAGTGAAAAATCACCTCGCCGATGTCTCGGCCTTCTTGGCCCAGCACCAGACCCAGGGCATTGTGAGCTTCCGGGAAGACCGGTTTCTGTTCGAGAGCCTTCCGAAAACGCTCGATTGCCGCATCCAAATCTTGCCCGCGAAACCGAACGAGCCCGAGCGCGTACTGCGCCTCAGGGAAGTTTGTGCGGAGCCTTAGCGCCTTCTGAAGGGCATCGGCAGCCTCCTCGTGCCGCCCGACATCTGCCAGCGATGCGCCCAACTCGTAGTGCGCGCCGGCATCTTGGGGTGCCTCCCGGACGCGCTCGCGCAGTACGTCGATGGTGGAAGAAGTCGGTGCCGAGGCAGCACCGGGATTAGGACCCTCGGTACCGGTTTGGCCGGGCAAGTGTCCAACCAGGGTTACAAGGAGTCCCGCAAACAACCCCGCCTGCAAGCAAGTGCGAGGCGCCCCGGGTACGATATCGATGCGCCCGTCTTTTCCGCGTAGGGGTAACCGAGCCACCAAGGCTATTCTAACCCGCGGAATGGGGTCGCGCGATCAACAAAATGCAGCCCGAACAAGGTTGGTCGATCGTCTTGAATGATCCCGTAGTGTCCGAAAACTCGAACGTGTTCGTTCGTTGAGCGTTTATGATCCATCTGAGAGACGCTCCGTTGGGCCACTGCCGTGGCGACCTGCGCTCCACCGAGCAGGTTCTGGACCCAGTCCGGTTCATTCTCAACGTCTTGGCGGGATGGTTCAACCACAGCAACAGGACATCAACGGCTATCTCAAGGAAGTCTCCTGCGCCCCGTCCGGGGCTTATCGTGATTTATTGCCGGACCCCGGCCTTGCGCCAGGGCTACTATGCGTGCCCCCGGCCGGGGGCCGAGGCCTGCAATCCCGGGCTTCAAGCCAAAATCTTTTCGGCCACGTTGCCGTGAACGTCGGTCAATCGGTGATCGCGGCCGCCGTAGTGATAGGTCAGTTTCGTGTGATCGAGCCCAAGCAAATGAAGAACCGTCGCGTGCAGATCGTGGATGTGCATGCGGTCTTCGACGGCGTGATAGCCGAACTCATCCGTTGCTCCGTAAACAAAGCCGGGCTTGACGCCGCCGCCGGCCATCCACATGGTGTAGCCGTAGGGGTTGTGATCACGGCCGTCGTTGCTCTCGGCAAACGGCGTGCGGCCGAATTCCCCGCCCCAGATCACCAGCGTGTCGTCGAGCAGGCCGCGCGACTTGAGGTCTTTCAGCAAGCCCGCGATCGGCTTGTCGACTTCCTTGGCGCGCTTGGCGTGCATGCGTTTCAGCTCGGTGTGCTGATCCCATTTCTCTTCCACGCCCGAGTGAGAGCACTGCACGAAACGCACGCCGCGCTCAATGAAACGCCGCGCGAGAAGACACTGCCAGCCGAAATCGCGCGTGATATCCTCATCGAGCCCGTAGAGTCGGCGGACGGCCTCCGATTCGTTGTTGACTTCGAGGGCCTCGGGAGCCTCCATCTGCATGCGAAACGCCAGTTCGAAAGACTGAATGCGAGCGTCCAGGTTGGCGTCGTGTCGGCGCTCGGCGGCATGACGGCGATTCATCTTGTGAAGGAATTCGAGCTCGAGGCGCTGCTCGTCGGTGGTAAGCCCCTTATAAGTCAGATACTCGATCGGCTCTTGGAGAATGTCGTCCACGTTCATGAACGAAAAGCCGATCGGAGTGCCCTGGTTGGCGCCCGGCAGAAAATTCGAGCTGAACAGCTTCGCCCCACCCTCCCACAACGTCGGCTTGATCGTGATGAATCCGGGCAGGTTTTGGTTCTCGCTCCCCAGTCCGTAAAGCGCCCAAGCGCCCATGCTGGGCCGCGTGAACGAAAAGGTGCCGGTAAAAAGCTGCAACATCGCCGCGCCGTGATCGACGCCTTCGCCGACCATCGAACGCATCATGCACAGCTCATCCACACAGCCTCCGATGCGCGGAAACAGATCGCTGACCTCGATGCCGCTTTCCCCGTATTTGCGAAATTCCCACGGCGACGCCATCAGCCCGCCGGCGCTTTCCTCGTTGAAAGTCAACGAGCGCTTGAACGGAACCGGCTTGCCGCTCTCGCTGGTCAGGCGGGGTTTCGGGTCGAATGTGTCGACGTGCGAGGGGCCGCCGTGCATGAAGAGGAAAATGACGCGCTTGGCGCGCGGGGCGAAGTGGGTCGCCTTGGGGGCAAGCGGGTTTGTCGGGGCCGCTTGCAAGTCGCGGCCCTGTTCGCCCAATAACCCCGCCAACGCAATGCTTCCGAAACCACAGGCGGTCCGTCGCAGCAGGTCTCGCCGAGAGACTGCGCGGTCCGCCGGCGCGAGACCGCGCTGAGTTCCGGCGAGATTAGGTTTCCGGTCGCGTTGCATAAATCCCTCAATCGACGTAATGGAACTCGTTCGACGCCGTCAACATCTTACAAAAGCTCTTCCAGGCCGCCGCCCGGGCGTCCTCGGCGGAGGTCTGTTCCAGCTCGAAACGCGCCAGGTAGCGGATCGCCGTTTCGCGCTCCTCGGGGCTCGGCGGGCGCGTCAGCGCCATCAAATAGGCCCGTTTTATGCGCGCGCTTTCACTTACGTCGTCGCCCGGCTCGGACCACAAGCGCTCGGCGAACTCCCGCGACCGTTCGTTGGCGAAGCCGCTGTTCATCAGATAAAGCGCTTGGGGGGCCACGTTAGTCTGACTGCGCTGGCCGTTGCTGGTGGTCGCATCGCCGAAATCGAATAGGTTGAACAACGACGGCAGCTTATTGCGATGCAGCGGCAGGTAGAGGCTGCGTCGCATCGTGAAATCAGGGTCGACCCGGCGATTGTTTCGCTCAAACTCGGTGTAGCCGGCCGACTCCGGTTCGACGTTGCCGCCAACGGTCAAGTCGAGTTTACCCGAAAGCGCCAGATAGTTGTCGCGCAATTCCTCGAGCGTTAACCGGCGCCGGTTGAATCGGCCCCACAGCCGGTTCGACGAGTCGGTCCGCCAAGCTTCCTCCGAGACCCGGCTGCTCATCCGGTAGGTGTTCGACAACAGAATCAAGCGGTGCAAATGTTTCACCGACCAGCCGCTCTCGACAAAGCGCCGGGCCAAGTAGTCAAGCAAGTCCGGGTGCGTAGGCCGCTCGCCGACGATTCCGAAATTGTTCGGCGTACGTACCAAGCCCTCGCCGAAATGCCCCAGCCAGATCCGATTCGCCATCACGCGCGCCGGCAGCGGGTTGTCCTCCCGCGTCAGAAACTCCGCCAACTCCCGCCGTCCGCTGCCGTGTTGAACCGGCTGCTGCCAGCGCCCGGCGAGAGCGATCGGGAACTGCTTGGCGACGATTTGTCCGTGATTGTCGTGCCGTCCGCGAACAAAAACCGGCTGCTCGACCGGTTCGCCTTCGGCCACGGCGCAGGCCATGGGCGGCTCGGACAGCGCTTCGGCCGCGAGTTGTTTCGCCCGTACTCGCAACGGCTGCAAGCGTTCTTTCCATTGCGCGGAAAGCAGCTTCTCGCGCTCGTCCTCGGCGGTCGCAAGCGGACCTTCGTTCACTTCGCTATGGAAGGGGTCTCGGCGCAGCCTCGTCAACTCCGCGAATCGCGTTTCCTTTCCCTCGATCATGTCATGGAGGTTTTTGGTGAACCAGGCCTCCATGCCCGCCAAGCGTTCGCGGGCGACTTCGGCATAAAGCCGCTGGTATTCCGCCGCCGCGGCGGCGCGGCCGGCAGCCTCGGCCGCATGCCACTCTTCAAGATGCGCCCTCGGCTCCGAGCCGGGCCTGAGATAATCGATCCACTTCCCCAGCCGCTCGGGATCCAGCCCGGCGTCCCGCGCGGCCGCCTCCCCCGACACGCCGTCTTCATAAACTCGCCGCGCCGCCAACATGGAATCGGCGATACGCGGAACCAGGTTCCGCAACCCGTGATCGATGACGCCCAGGTTGATGACCACATCGATCGCCCCTTTCGTCCCCTTGATCTTCTCTTGCTCGTCGAAGTAGCGTTCGCCGAGATCCTTGCGGATTAACGGCGTCACGATCAAACTCGAGACGAAGGCTTCGGGGTCTTCATAACTCCGGGTACTGGCGAAGATCGAAGCCAGCGAATAGTAATCGGTCGTTAGAATCGGGTCAAACTTGTGGTCGTGGCAGCGCGAACAGGAAATCGTCAACCCCAGAAAGGCCTTCGACGTGGTATCGATCTGCTCATCCACTACGTCGTAGACCATCTGCACTTTGTCCTGCTGCGCCAGCGCTTTGGGCCCCAGCGCCAGAAAGCCCGTGGCCGTGATGCCGCGAAGGTTGACGTCTTGACCCGGCGGAGGCGGCAGCAGGTCGCCGGCGATCTGTTCGCGCACAAATTGGTCATAGGGCAGATCACGGTGGAAGGCGTCGATGACGTAATCGCGATAACGCCAAGCGTGGACGTAAGGCCTGTCCTCATCCACGCCGGTGGAGTCGGCATAGCGCGCCACGTCGAGCCAATGGCGTCCCCAGTGCTCGCCGTAATGGGGCGACTCGAGCAAGCGGTCCATGAGATCGGCGAAGGCCCGAGGACTCGAGTCGGCGGTGAACCGCTCGATTTCTTCCAACGTCGGCAGCAGCCCGTGGAGATCGAATTTCACGCGCCGCAGAAGAGTCAGCTTGTCGGCGGGCGGAGCCGGCGCAAGCCCTTTCCTTTCGAGCTCGGCCAAGATGAAAGCGTCGATATCGGTTTTGACCCAGCCAGTGCCTTGGACTGCCGGGGGCCGCGGGTCGCGAATCGGCTGAAAAGACCAGTGATCGGTTTGCGTGGGGTCGTCGGCCTCCGACTTCCCCGCCTTGTCGGTGGGTGAACCATCGGAAACGACCCGCGGCTTCGGCCAAGGCGCGCCCATCTCCACCCAGCGGCTGAGCGCCGCAATCTCAGCGGCAGGCAGCTTCCCCGTAGGCGGCATCTTGATCTTGTCCTCGTACTGGACGGCGCGGATCAATGGGCTTCCGGCAGGGTCTACGGCCGAAACAACGGGCTTGCCGCCGGCCCCGGCGCCGAGCCCTTCCGCGGTGGTCAAGTTAAGCTCGGCCATGCGCACTTTTTCGCCATGGCAAGACGAGCATTTTTCAAGGAGAAGCGGTCTGATTTTCGTCTCAAAGAAACGTTCGGTGTCGTTGTCTTGCGCCGCGGCGGGAGAAACGAAAACGAGAACGATGAGGAGCGAAAGAAATTTGCGGGCTGGTCTCCCGGCTCTAGTCAAGGGGCCTAAGGGCTGCTCGCATCGCCGCATGCACCGATTATGGCACAAGGGATCGCAGGCCGGTTGACACGGGCAATCAGTCGTAAAAGGGTAAGAGACGATTCGTTTACCCGGAATTTTCGATTTGGAACTCCGACTCGAACATGGTACTCCCTCTCCCCTCCTGCGATGAATCGGCGGCGACGTGGCGTGAGCGTCCACGCTTGCCGCGAACCGATTCATCGGTTCGTATCCCCGGATTTCGTGACAACTCGCACCCCGACAATCCAGATACGCCCCGATGACTCGGGGCGCGGCAAGGCTGGAGCCTCACGCCAGTGTGCCCAGCATGGGCTGATTCTCGCAGGATGAAACGATCCTGCCGGGACCGATGGAGGTAACCGTAGGGAACCGCAGAGCGGAAGTCGTGGGGCGCAAGCCGCGCGGCCAAGCCGAAGGAAGCGGGAAACAAACCTTTGACCGTAGGAACACGAACCGGCAGAGAGGCCGCGTACGGGCGGTAAGCGTGCCGGCCACCGTGAAGCCCAAAGTCCATCCGAGACGTGCGAGGTAGAGCCGGACGGTGTGAAGGGAAAGAATCAGCGCCTTACCTGGGGAGAGCTCCTTCGTGAGAGCGAAGGGGAAGTCAGCAGAAGCCATAGTAGCGAAGAAGGCGGGTAATGCCGCTGGAGCGAAGGGCGGAAGGACCAAGGAGCAAAGCTAGAGGAGCGACTCTCATCCAGCCCAAGAGGGACCCGAATCCCGGGCCGAAAGGTCCTCGCCCGTTGGGGCGACGAGACAGGGGAGCAGGTCGAGGCAGAAGCGGTGGAACCGCGGCGGGCATCGACCGGCGGTCCCGAAGGCCGAGTGAAGCGAAACTCTCGACAGAAAGCAATGCACGAAGATCTGATGGAACAAGTGGCGGCCGAAGAGAACCTGCGGCGCGCGCTGGAAGCGGTCAAACGCAACCGCGGCGCGGCGGGCATCGACGGCATGACCAGCGAACAACTCGAACCTCACTTCGCGCGTCACGGCGAGAAGATTCGAGCGAAACTGCTGACGGGGCGCTGGACGCCGAGCCCGGTGCGGCGGGTAGCGATACCCAAGCCGAACGGGGGCAAGCGGTTGTTAGGCATCCCGACGGTGATGGATCGGCTGGCGCAGCAAGCTTTGCTGCAAGTTTTGCAGCCGATCTTCGATCCGTCGTTCAGCGAGTCGAGCTACGGATTTCGGCCGGGGCGTAGCGCGCACGACGCGGTACGCGCGGCGCAGGGGTACGTCCGAGAAGGTCGGGACTGGGTGGTGGATCTAGACATCGCCCAGTTTTTCGACCACGTTCACCACGACATTCTGATGCGCCGAGTCGCGCAAGTGATTCGGGACAAGAGGGTGTTGCGGTTGATCGGGCGATACCTGCGGGCGGGCGTACTGGTGGACGGGGTGGTGATCGTCGGCGAGGAGGGCACGCCGCAAGGCGGGCCGGTGTCTCCGCTGTTGGCGAACATCTACCTGGACGCGCTCGATCGGGAACTCGAGAGCCGGGGGCCAACCCGATCCGGGACGTGCTGGGCAACCAGGCGGTGGCGCTAAGCCGCGTGCCGGTGAAGAACGACACACCGGACACGACCGCACCGGCGGTGAGCCGTCTTGCCATCGGCTCGAACCCGGGGGCGGATCAGACCTACGCGGCGGGAGATGAGATTCAGGTCACGGTCAGCTTCAGCGAGACGGTGGAGGTGGAGGGGACGCCGCGGTTGACACTGCGAGTGGGGAGCCGGAACCGGCCGGCCGGCTACCTGAGAGGCAGTGGCGCGGCGGCGCTGGTGTTCGGCTACGAGGTGGTCCTGGGGGACGAGGACACCGACGGGGTGAGCATTGCTGCCGGCCGCATTGACCTGAACGGCGGGACGATCAAGGATGGCGTGGACAATGACGCCGAGCCGGCCCATGAAGCGCTGTCGGTGCAGACGGGCCACAAGGTGGACGGGGTCAGGCCGGGGTTTCTGAGCGCGGCGGTGGAGGGAGCCTCGCTGACGCTCACCTACGGGGAGGCGCTCGACCCAGGGTCGAGGCCTGCGGCGGGGGACTTCACGGTGCAGGTGGAGAGTAGCGGGCGAAGCGTCACCGCAGTATCGGTGAGCGGGAGCGTGGTGACCCTGACGCTCGATCCGGCGGTGGAGCACGGGGACACGGGGATTCGAGTGAACTACAGTCCGGGGACGCGACCGATCCGGGATGCGGTGGGCAACGACGCTCTGGGGCTGAGCAGCCGGTCTGTGACCAACACCACGGGGGCTCCCAACACGGCGCCGGAGATCACAAGTCCGAGTTCGTTTGATGTCCGGGAGAACCAGTCGCTGGCGAGGCGGCTGGTGGCCAGGGACACCGACCCGGGGGACGAGGTGACGGGCTGGGAGATCGTGGGCGGGGTCGATCAGGGGCAGTTCACGATCACCTCCGATACGGGGGAGCTGAGCTTCCGGACAGCGCCGGACTTCGAGGCCCCCGGAGACAACGAGTATGAGGTGACAGTGGAAGTGAGGAGCGGGACGGGGGCGAGGGAACTGGAGGCCGAGCAGACGTTCGCGGTCAGAGTGACGGACGAACGGGAACCGCCTGGTATCCCGGAGGCGCCGACCTTCTCGGGGGAGACGGCCGAGAGTATGACGGTCAACTGGAGCGAGCCGGAGAACACGGGGCCGCCCATCACCGACTACGACGTGCAGTACCAGGAAGGCGGCGGCGGCTTCACCGATGCGCAACACGAGGGGCCGGGGCTCGCCTTGACGCTTTCGGACCTCAAAGCGGGAACCGTCTACGAGGTGCAGGTGCGGGCTAGGAACGACGAGGGGATGAGTGACTGGTCCGAGTCTGGCGAGGGGATGACCGTCACGCCGCTGACGGTTCAGATGACGCCGTCCCCGCCGCCGCCGGTGGAGGCCCCATTCACGATGAGGTTCAGCTTCTCCGAGGAGGTGAGGGGCTTCACCCGGACCGACATTACTACACAGCAGGAACCTGCCTGCACGGATAGCGCAAACAACCCGATTTCCTGCAACCCAACCATTGCGGCATTACAGACCACGGATAACCGGATTTTCACCACCACCGTGACCCCGAGGACCGAACGGGTGGCACACAATTACACGCTGACCCTCACCGTGCCGGCGGGCCGAGTCACGTCGGCCGCAGGCAACAAACCAAACGAAGAGGCGATGCTCGAGGTGCGAGTGGCGCCGCCGGGGGTGACGGTGCCGATCTCATCGCTTGGTCGGACGGCGAGCCCCGGCAACGGCCAGGTGACGCTGAGATGGAATACCCCGCAGAACACGGGCGGTTCCGCGATCATCCGCTACGAATACCGCTGGGCGGAGAGCGGCGCGGAGTTCGGCGACTGGGTGAGCGTTGGTCCGGCGGAGAGGGCCGCGACGGTGCCCAATCTGACGAACGGCAGGGAATACGTCTTCGAGGTACGGGGAGTGAACGCTCTGGGCTATGGCCCGGTGGAGACGGCGAGTGCCACGGCGGAGAGCGGCGGTGGTGGAGGCGGTGGTGGTGGAGGCGGCGGTGGGGGCGGGGGCCTCCCGCAACCGCCACGTCCGCCGGCGAACAATCGGCCGATGGCGGATGCGGGTCCGGACCAGACCGGCGTGAGGGAAGGCGCGCTGGTGACGCTGGACGGCAGCGGCAGCAGCGATCCCGACGACGATCCGCTTAAATATCGCTGGAATCAATACTGCGGCGAGCGCGTGGCTCTGTCGTCCCGAGACGTGGTCAATCCCACCTTCACGGCCCCGCAGGAACTGACGGTGGATGTGGTGCTGAGCTTCAGGCTGCTCGTCACCGATCCGGGCGGTCGATTCGATACGGACACGGTGAAGGTCACCGTGACGGTGACCGCCGAGGACAACGAGAACCCGGGCAAGCCGTTGGCGCCGACTGTTTCCGCTACGACGCCGTACAGCCTGATGGTGGAGTGGATGGAGCCGGAGAACAGCGGGCCGGCGCTCACCGATTATGACGTGCAGTACCGGGAAGGCGACAGCGGCGACGGTTTCACCGATGCGCAACACCAGGGGACGGCCCGTACCGCGACGCTCACGGGGCTGATGCCGGACACGGTCTACGAGGTGCAGGTGCGGGCGACAAACGCCACAGGAACGGGCGATTGGTCGGAGTCGGGCGAAGGGAAGACCAAGACCCTGCAGACGGGAGATCAGATCTATTACTTCCCTCATCTTGCCGTGGGAGCGAGTTGGCAAACCACGATTACCTATATCAACTACTCCCCGGAGGAGGTGACCTGTCAAACCGATTTCCTCTCCGATCACGGAAGTCCGCTGATGGTCTCGTTTGCCGAACTGGGAGCGGTTGACAGCCGGACCGACGTTCTGCCGCCGGCGGGATCCGTTCACCAGGAGACCGACGTGGAGCTGAGCGCTCCTCTGGCGCCAGGCTGGGCGCTGGCCAACTGCTCCGGGCCGGTGAAGGCCAGCCTGCTGTACCGTCAGCACAACAGCGAAGGGGTGCCCACGGCGGAAGCCGGAGCCAATGCAACGGCAGTTCCGGCAACCCGGTTCGTCACCTTTGCCGAACAGGGAGAAGGTCAGTTTGGGACCGGAGTTGCCTATGCAAACCCTTCCGCCACAGCGGCCCTCGTCACCTTTACTGCCAGGGACACGGCCGGGGAGGTGCTGGCCAGCGTCGATCGAGAACTGTCGCCCGGAGGTCATGATGCTCACGGCATGGCGGAGTTGTTTGGTCTCACCAGCTTTACCGGATCGATCGAAGTCACCTCCACGGAGCCCATCGTCAGTCTGTCGCTCAATTTCGAAGCCGATTCCGTATTTTCCTCCTTGCCTCCGGGGGAACTGGATGCTTCCGCGCAGGGATCGACTACGTATTACTTCCCTCATCTTGCCGTGGGAGCGAGTTGGCAAACCACGATCACCTATATCAATTACTCCCCGGAGGAGGTGACCTGCCAAACCGATTTCATCTCCGATCAGGGAACTCCGCTGATGGTTTCGTTTGCGGCACTGGGAACGGTTGACAGCCGAACCGACGTTCTGCCGCCGGGGGGGTCCGTTCACCAGGAGACCAACGTGGACCTGAACGCTTCTCTTGCGCCAGGCTGGGCTCGGGCCAACTGCTCCGGGCCGGTGAAGGCCAGCCTTCTGTATCGTCTGCACAACAGCGAAGGGGCGCCCACGGCGGAAGCCGGAGTCAATGCGGCGGCAGTTCCGGCAACCCGGTTTGTCACCTTTGCCGAACAGGGAGAAGATCAGTTTGGGACAGGAGTTGCCTATGCAAACCCTTCCGCCATATCGGTCCCTGTCACCTTTACTGCCAGGGACGCGGTTGGGGAGGTGCTGGCCAGCGTCGTTCGGACACTGTTGCCCGGAGGTCATGATGCGCACGGCATGGCGGAGTTGTTTGGTCTCAGCAGCTTTAGCGGATCGCTCGAGGTCACCTCCACGGCCCCCATCGTCAGTCTGTCGCTGAATTTCGAAGCCGCTCCGGTATTCTCCTCCTTGCCTCCGGGGGAACTCGATGATGCCGCGCAGTGATCGACCTGTTCAAGCCAAGCTCCGGTGCAAGCATCATCGGCGCTATCAGGGGCGCTTTCACCCCTCTTGCAAGCCTCGCCCGCTCCTGCCGCATTGCGGTGGGGCTGCTGTTCGCACTCGTGCCACTGTCGGCCATTCTTTTTGTGTTGAGTATCCTTGTTGCGTCGGTGGGCCCTGTGCTACGGGCGCAGCTCTCCGGCGAGGAGACGATCGTCCGTGTCTTCTTCGACGATCCGCCGACCGGCCGACTCATTGCCGCGAGTTGGGAGCCGATCGAATCCAAGTACGAGAATGGCTGCCTGGTGGTGGAGGTCACCGCCGAACAGCTTCAGCGACTGCAACAGCACGGGCTGAGAACGGAACCTGTCAGCGCACAAGAATTGTCGACGATACTTGCCCCGCCCCGCGTGATCCAATGGTCCCACCAGCTTTACCGGATCGATCGAAGTCACCTCCACGGAGCCCACCGTCAGCCTGTCGCTTACTTTCGAAGCCGATCCCGTATTCTCCTCCTTGCCTCCGGGAGAACTGGATGCTTCCGCGCAGGGATCGACTACATATTACTTCCCTCATCTTGCCGTGGGTCGAGCCGCCGCGGCCCATCGTCGTGAGGGTGGATGAAGTCGGGCGGGCGCGGGAAGTTGCCGCAGGGGAGCTTGTTGTTGATCCCGGCGCTCATACCCAGCGTGTACGGCCCGTTGACCCTCTTCTACCGCAGCCGGTTGCCGGGGTTGGTGCGGGGCAGTGAGCACAGCGCCAGCAGCCGCGCCATGAAGCCCATGTCGGGGTCCGCTTCGCCGGCCTCGATCAACTGGTTCACCTGATCGAAGCGGGTGAAGTGGTGAACCGCCTGGGGCGTGGCGTCGCGGAGCTTTTTCACCGGCCCGTCCAGATCAGACATGGCTTCCTCGACGGGAACCAAGCCGTCCCGTTTGCGCGCCATGCCTTCTTCTCCCATGTTCCCCGGATAGAAGGGGCACGCGTTCAGCGCCGCGGAGGGTAAAAAGGGCATCTGCGGATGGGGTCGAGATTGCCATGGGGAGTCGCGGTTGTCCCCTCCCGCCGGAAGGGCGGGCATGGGGACCGGCGAAGAGCCCCTACGGCGGAGGTTCTGCCGGGGGGCCGGCTGTGGCGTGGTGTTCTGGATCTGCCGTCATTGTGACCGGGGGCACCAATACTGCGGCGAGCGCTGCCGGCGGAAAGCGCGGCGGCGCCAACGGCGGGCCGCCAACCGGCGGCACCAGCAAAGCCGGGAGGGACGGCTCGATCACCGCGACCGGCAACGGGCCTACCGGGAACGCCGCGGCCTCGGGCGCGTGACGGATCATGCTTCCCCCGCGACCTACGATTCGGGCAGTATCGGGGTAGCGGAGCTTTCCCGGTCCGAAAACGGACCGGAAAGCTTCCGCGGGGAGGCTCGATATGCCGACTGCCCAGAATTCGAACCCGTCTGTATCATCTGCGGCCGCACCCGCCAGGAAATCCTCACTTCGTGAGGGGTGCTGACAACCAAGAGAGGGAGAAACCGTGATTCAAAAAAGGGAAGAGAACGGCGAGAAGTACGTCACGGCCACAACCGAGGCTGAATTTCACGAGGCGCTGAATCGAGGGTTCGCGGTCGAGGTGACGCGGGAACTGGCGGAGAAGATCGGAGTGCCCATGGACGAGGACGTGGGCACCGTGGCGGAGATCGACGCGGCGCGGTACGACCGTCACGACTAGGAATGGAGGCGCGCTATGGCGAAGAAATCCTTTTGGCAGCGCGGGGAAGACTACGCGCAGAAAGTCTCCGACGAAATCATTGACCAGATCAAGCGCGGGAGTTGCGCCCTGGCAGAAGCCGTGGAAGCCGGGAGAACAGATCAGCGCCGAAAACTTCTCAACCGGCCAGAAGTACAGCGGCGGCAACAGCCTTTACCTGATGAGCCGCGGCGATCCGCGATGGACGGGGAGACAACCGTTGGGGCACCTACAACCAGATTCGGGAAGCGGGCGGGCAGGTTCGCAAGGGCGAGAAAGGGACGCAGGTTCTATTCTTCACGGATCGCAACAGCAGGGTTGCGAAGGACGAGAAAGGGCAGACGATGAAGAACAAGGAAGGCAAGACGATCTACGAAGAACAAAAGCGCGAGACGCCCATCTGTAAGCAGTACACGGTGTTTAACGTGGAGCAAGCCGAGGGCCTGGAATTGAAGCCGCGAGAAGGCCAAGTACGGCCCGAATGGGACTCTCACCGAGACGCCGAGAAAGTGATCGCGGCCGGCGGGCCGACCGTCGAGCACGTCGCCGGAGATCGGGCCTACTATCGCATGGCCGAGGACAAAATAGTGCTCCCGGAGCCGGGCCAATTCCCCACCCGCAACGGCTACTACCAGACGGCGCTTCACGAGTGCGGCCATGCAACCGGCCACCCGGATCGCATGAACCGCGAAACGCTCAAAGAGGGATTAGCCAACGGCTTTGGATCGCCGGAATACGCCCGCGAAGAATTGCGGGCCGAGATCAGCGCCATGATGACCGGGGAGCGCGTGGGCGTGGGCCATGACCCGCGGCGCGGCGCGGCCTATGTCGAGAATTGGGTGAAGGTGCTTGAAAAAGACCCGCATGAGATTCATAGAGCGGCGCGAGACGCGCAGAAGATGACCGATCACCTTATGGAGCGCGCCATCGACCGCGAGGTTGCCAAGCCGAGCGATGAAAAATCGCGGGCGGAGTTGACCCAGGAATACTCTCATGCTCGCGGGCCGCGGATCAGCCAAACGCCAAAACAATCGCCCGAAAAACAACCCACTCGAGCCCAACAGCACGACGTAGGGCCGAGCCGTTAAGGAGCCACCGTGTTTGATCCGCGAGACTTTGCCAGCGATCCCCGGACCCGGCCCGAAGCTCGCCCCAGGCGCGACCACGCGACGGCCACCGGCGCGAATACGATCCCCGCGGGACGAAGCGGCAGAGCTTCCAGGACCGCACGGATCGAGCGATAGCGGACGTGGGAATGTACCGCAACGTCGCCTACCGCGACCTGGCGGACGCTCACTTTGAGGGACACCCCTACGCGGCGCGGCGGGCCGTGGATCAGATGGTGCGGGCCGGTCACGTCCGGGAGCATAACGCCGAGGGACCGCAAGGCGGCAACTACAAAGTGCTGACGCTCACCGAGCGCGGAGTGGAGCGGGCGGAGCGCGTAGCCCACGACCAGGGGCTTGATTCCCAACAGAAGGCATGGAGCGGGCTTGTGAAGACCGGCGAGCTGCAACATGACGTGGCCGTGTTTCGCGCCGCGAGGATCGAGCAAACGAAGCTACTCGAACAGGGAGCGACGATTAAGCGGGTCCGCATTGACGCCGAACTCAAGCGCGAGATCGCCCGCGCTACGGAAAGCGCGAGAGCGCGAGGCGGAAAAGAAGCGGCAGACGCCGCACGTTTGGAAGCGGCGGAGGCTCTAGGTCTATCCGTCAAGAATGCCCGCGTGGAGTACCCGGACGCGCAACTTGAGTACCTGGACGTTGAGGGCCGCGGCGGGCGCGTCAACGTCGAGGTTGCGACCGAGCACTACAGCGCCAAGAGTATCGCCGCGAAAGCCGCCGCCGGGTTTGCCGTGCATGGAAGCAACGGGCGGGCCACGGCGCGGATAGCCCGATCCCTCGGCCAGGACGAGGGCGGCGGCGGCGGCGGCGGCGCACGAGATAAAGGGTCTATCGAACTCTAACCAGGAGATTCCCTCAATGCAGCCGTGGAAAATTAGTGTTGGCTTCACGGTCATTATCATTGCCGTCGCCGCGATGGTTGGCGGAGAACACTTCGCTTTTCTCGAACCTCACTTTCAAATCACCTTCACCGATTATTGGATGTCCCTAGCGTGGTATGGCGGACTTGCCATAGTCACGCTGATGGCTGTGATCTACGCCGCCGCCCGCGCTTTGGGCTTGGCTGACCTCGGCCTCAAGGTCGATCTCATGGAGCGCTCCATTCGGCGCGGCGGCGGCGGGCAAACCGAGCTTGCCGAGAAGTTGGGACAAGAAGAACGGGGACAGTTCCCCGGCGGATAAATCAACAAACAAGGGAGACACACAATGACAAACAAACATTCAACCATCTCGAAGCGCGTCGTTCTTCTGGTGAGCATCCTCGCGCTTTCGGCGGGAGAACTTATGGCCCAGACGGCACCGGCACCAGTCTCAGGAGCGGGAGCAAGCCCTTGGCTGCAAGCGATTGACGTGTTGCAGAGCGCTTTCACCGGACCCATTGCGCGAGGACTCAGCTTGATTGCCGTCGTGGTAGGCGGGCTGATGTTCGCCTTCGGGGAAGGCGGCAGCAAGAAGGCCCTGGCCGGAATCATCTTCGGCCTGGGAATGGCCATGGGCGCGGCCAACTTTCTTACGTGGCTCTTCTGATGGAGCGCGGCAAGACATGGCGCGGATACCCGGCGCTTTCCAAACCGCTCACCATCATGGGCGTCGAGCGCCGCTGGTTCCTGTTGAGCGCCACATTGGGGCTTGCCTTGTGGAACGCCATCAACTCCATTGTGGTGGGCGCATTGATCTTCGCGGTGCTCTACGGCGTCGGGTTTTGGGCCTGGAAGCAAGACCCCAACATGCTTGAAATCCTGCGGGCGTCCGCGCAGTTTCGCGCCCGCTACGATCCCGGCAAATGGGCGCAGGCTCCCTGGACCCTTCTCATTCGGAGATAGCGCGTGAATATCAACAATGAACTCGCGGACTTTGAAGCGGCGGGAGCGCTGGCCGAGGAACTGCCCTGGTGGGGCTGGCTCGAAGATGGCCGGTCCTGCCTGACGCGGGCCGGGGAGCTTATGACGATCGCACGGCTCACGCCTAGCGTCCTGGACGGTCAGACACCCGAACAACTGGACCGGATTGTGGACCGCTGGCAACGGATGTTGAGCGGCGTCGATTCGCGGACGCGGCTTTACTTCTATTTGTTGCGGCGTCCCATCCAATTCGAGAACCAAGGCGAGGACGAAGGATCAAGTGTTGCCGCGCTTGGACGGCGCAAGCGGCGGGCGTTCCTCGAAGAAAGAGTACAGAGCGTCAGCGCCTATGTCGCATGGGCGCATGATCCGGGCCTATCCGCCGTCACCACTCAAAAGACCGGCGGGCCGTGGTGGATGGCCTATGCAAGAACTGGATGGCGCGGCGGCGCAATCAACATGAATCGGTTTACCTTGAATCCTCTATCGCGGCGGCGGCGGGGAGCTTCCGGCAACTGGTCGAAGCAAGCCGAGCGCTGGTCGATGACCTGACGCCGCTACGGGTGCTTGACGCGGCGCAAGCGTCGCTCGTCTTGAACGAGCTCACCAACCGGCCCGGCTCTTTTTGGGACGGCGCGACCGGCAGCGGCATGAATTGGCGGCTGGCCGTCTCCGAACTCGAAGCGGAGCGGCGCAATCTCCGCCTGGACGGGGAGCCTGTCATTCTCTACTCGCTTCTCTCGCCACCCGGAGCGGCCAAGGCGAATCTTCTACAGGCGCTTTACCGGCTCGATGCAACCATGACGGTGACTCTCGAATGGCGTCCGCGGGGCCTCGATACGGCCCGCCGCAAAATCCGGGGAGCGCAGCGCCATTACTTCTCAAAGCGCTACTCGATGTCCGCCGCCGTTCAAGAAACCGAAGGCAGCGCGGCGGCGATGGTGGACACGGCGGCGGCGGCGGAATCCGACCGCCTGGGCGATGCCCTGGTCGAGTTGGAGACGGACGGAATCGCTTACGGCGATCTTGCCTTGACCGTGGCCCTCCATGGCCCGCTATCCGTTACCGAGAACCTGGACGGAGATATTCGGCGCATCTTTACCAGCCACGACGCCAAGGTGATCCGGGAGGGTTACGGGCAGCTTCCGGCGTGGTTTTCGCGGATGCCCGCGCAACCGCGACGGCGGCAATGCCGATCCGTGTTTGTATCGGCGGGCGCGGTTGCTTCGATGGCTCCGATCTTCGGTCCTCCGGTGGGAACACCGCGCAGCGGCCACTTGAAGAAAGCGGCCCTAGCCGTCCTTGAAACCCAATGGAGAACCCCCTACTACTACGATCTGTTCAAAGGAGACGTGGGACATACGCTGGTGCTTGGCGCGACCGGCGCGGGCAAATCCTTCGCGCTCAACTTCCTTCTAGTTCAAGCCCTGCAATACGATCCGCGTATTCTCATTCTCGATCTAGGCGGCTCCTACCGCTGGCTGACCCAGTTTCTAGGCGGAGGCTACATGGAGCTATCCCCGGAAGGCGACACGGGCGGCGGGTTTCGCTTACGGCCCTTCTCGCTTCCGGCGGGGGAGCGGACCTTCGGATTCCTTGCCGGGTGGATTGCGCGCCTCTTGCGGATCGGCGGCTGGACACTCGGCGGGGAAGACCCCAGCGAGATTCGCGCCCGCGTCGAAGACCTCTATGCCTTCGCACCCGCACGGCGGACCCTTGGGGTGCTGGTGCGTTCGCTGCCCTCAAAGATGTGGCCCGCTATGGGGCGCTGGCATGGCAGCGGCGCGTGGGGTCGATATTTCGATAACGCGGCGGACGGAGACGACCTCAACTTCGAGGACTGGCAGGTGATCGACATGGCGGGCGCGGCGGAGCACGAGGACTTGTGCGAAGCGGCGCTGTTCTACCTTCTGGAACGGTTGCGGCTGGCTTTGGAGAACCCCGACGAGACGGCCAGGGTAAAGCTCATGGTGGTCGATGAAGCGTGGCGCTACTTGCAAGACCCGGCGGTACTTTCCTATCTCGCCGAAGCCGCGAAGACATGGCGCAAGAAAAACGCCGCGCTGATTATCGCCACGCAAAGCGCCGTGGACGTGACCGGGACCGCGGGGGCGGAAGCCTTGCTCGAATCCATGCCGACCAAGCTGTTTCTCGCCAACCCCGACTTGCCGGACAAAGCCGCCGAAACCTTCCGGCTCAACCCTTCCGAAGTCAATACCATTCGAGGCTTGATCCCCAAGCGCGAGCTTTATCTACGCCGCACCGACGCGGCGGGTATCTTGCGGCTTGAAGTCGATCCGGCCAGCTACTGGCTCTATACCTCGTCGCCCGTCGATGCTCACAAGCGCGCCGAGGCAGTCCGCGAGTACGGCCTCGTCGAGGCCATTGAACACCTATCCAGGAGGTAGCTCATGTTGAAAATCCTTACACTCGTCACGGCGGCGCTCGTGGCGCTCACCATCCCGCTGATCGCTCAGGACGGCGGGCCGGTGTTGCGTGTTGACGGAGGCCGGGATGAAATCGTACACATTCGCGCCAAGACCCGGCACACCACCGTTATCGTGCTTCCCCAAACGGAAAACGTGCTGGATTTTGTAGTCGGAGATTCCGAATACTGGCACCTGACCGGAGCCGCTAATCTGGCGTTCCTGAAGCCCATTGCCGAGGGCGTCACTACCAACGTGGCGCTGGTCTGCGAATCCGGGCGCATCTACTCATTCCTTGTCACCGAGCAAAGCAAGGGCCGGCCGCATCTTGTCGTCCGCATCGACCAAGAGGCCGAGGCAGACCCGCGAATCTCGCCAGGCAAACATGAACCGGCTTTTGTAGCTCGCGGCCAGGTTGCCGCCTATCAGCAGATGGCGGAGACCGCCATCAAGACGGCCAAGGCCGCGCGGATGGACGCGGATAGCCGCATCGCGGACACGGCGGCGCTGGCGGAGGGCGAGAGCGAAGCGTTCCGGGCGGACTATCCCACGCGGCTCAAGTTTCCCTACCGATTGGAGGACAAGGCGCGCAAGTGGCCGTTCCTGGTCGAGGGAATGTGGCACGACGGGCAGTTTACCTACCTTCGCTCCAACGCCCAGGAGTCGCCCGCGCTGTACGAAGAAAAGGACGGTAAGCCGTCGCTCGTGGCCTACGATCTTGGCGAGGACGGGCTGTACGTCGCCCGTCACGTTTTGGGCCACGGCTGGTTGCAGATCGGCAAACAGAAAGTACGGTGGCGCTTCGCCCTGCCGGAGATCGGGCCATGATCGAGTGGAAGCGGCTCTATGTAAAACCAGCAGGATCACTCCCCGGCGGCGTCGTCACTCAATGGGGTGTGGGAGCCATCACGGTTTTCGTTCTTCTGTTCCTGACCTACTGGATTTGGCTCGGCGGCGGGGAGCCGGCGGAACTTCCCGGAGCAACCGAGACGGCCACAACCGCGCCGCGCAGCTTTACCGATCAGATGACAGCGCGGGTGGACGAGGAAACGATGCGGGCCGAAACCAAGCGGGCGGCGGCGGATCGAGCTTTGCGGGCGCGGCAACAACAGCAAGCCAACGTCGCCGGAGTTACTGCCGCCAACCAAGCGGCGCTACTTGCCGGGCCGAGTCCCGACACCGGGCAACCCTACACCCAGGAAGAATGGCAACTCCGGGAGCGCTTGCGCCTGGAAGCCGTTGAGCGGCGCAGCCGTTCGCTTCGCAGTTCGCCGGTCGCACAGACCTACCGGAAACTGGACGGCAGCGCAAGCGGCGGCAAGCGCATCGTTGACGATCCCGCACCCGCAAAAGATGAAGGCGCGGAAGCCCTGCAACAAGCGCTTGACACAATGCACACGGTCACGACCGGCCTTGAAGATGAAATCGCGGCGGAGGCCCAAGCGGATCAAGCGCTTATCGCGGCACTCCGCGGAACGCCGACCACGCCGGAAGCCGCCCCGGCTGTTCCCGCCGCGACCGCGGGCAGCGCCACGGCGCGAGATTACTCTGTTGCGGCGCGGGTCGAAGCGCCGCAAGACCCTCCCGGCTGGGAGCGTATCCATGAAGGCTCGTTTTTGGAAGCGGCGCTGGTAACACAGCTTTCCGGCGACTTCCCCGGCCCGGTGCTGGCCGTGGTTGCCGTTCCCTTCTACTCGGCGGATCGGCAGCGTATCCTGGTGCCGCGAGGAACGCGGATTATCGGCACCGCTCAGGCCGTGACAAACCAGGATCAATCGCGGCTGGGAGTTGGTTTTCACCGCTTGATCTACCCGGACGGACGCTGGGTTTCGCTCCAATTTCGGGGCCTCAATCAACTTGGCGAGGGAGCCTTGAAAGATCAAGTGGACCGCCACTACTTTTCCATGTTCGCCGCTGTCGGGGCGGTCGGCGTCCTGAGCGGCCTCACGTCGGCGCGGGGCAATCCTTACGAGGGCGGAGCGGCGGGCTTCCGCGCCAATGCCGGGCAGGGACTCGGCCAGGCCGCTACGCGCATCCTGGATCGTTTCTTGAATCGTTTACCCAACATCACTATTCGCGCCGGACACCGGCTCCGCGTCTGGTTCACATCCGACGTGCTGGTTCCCCGGCCCACAAAAGGAGACTGAAAAATGAAACATCGAATCTTGACCGCAGTAGTTGTTATCCCGCTCTTTATCGTGCTGAGCACCACGCCCGCTCACGCCGTTTTCGGATCGATCCTAGCAGGCATCCAGCGGGCCATGATGATCTCCAATCAAGTAACTCAGATTTACAAAGACACCATGTCGAAGATCACTTTTGACGGCCAACTCACCGAAATGATAGGTCAGGCGGCGCACCTGAAAGAACAGGCGCTCGGAACCGTGGGGGCGCTGACCGATCCGTTCACCAAACTGGCTTCTCTGCCGACGAAGTTTATCGGCCTGGGCCTATCCTGGAAAAACGATTTTACCGGCATCCCTCGCGGTATTGCGTCGAGTGTGGAGAACATGGGCGAGACCGGCAAGAGCTTTCGGGAATCGTGGGCGCAACGGCTCACCGCCGCCGATACGGTATCGGAGACGGACATTCTTAATCTGTTCCAGAACAGTCGCCCGGAGATCGCGGCGCGGGCTTCGCGCGGTTATCTCGCGGCGCGGGAGGACAGCGACAATCGGCTGGTCCTCGATCACGCCACGAGCGAGGTAGCGACAAATCTCATTGTCGCGGCAAAAGATGCCGTGGACTCTTACGAGCGCTTGCGGGAAAACATCAACACATCCAACACCGCTCTTGCTCAATCGCAAGTCACCGGAGCAGTGACGCAAGGGCACCTCACCGCTGCCATGGCTCAGTTGATGGCATATCAGGCGGCGAAGGAAGCGGCGGAGGGTTACGAACGCGAGATCGCCCGGCGCGAAGCGCTGGCGCGGCGGGTTGTCTCAGAACAGCAAGCCGAGATCACCTTCGCGGCGCACCAGGCCGGGCTTGATGCCAGGCGGCAAACCTTGCAGGACGGCTTGCTCTTTCAGATTCCGACGCTCTATGGCGGGAACAATTAGTGATACTCGCTAATGCAAATCCAACTCGATCCCAACATCCCGACCAATCTTTCGCCCGAAGACATGAGGGACTTCAAGACCTTCCTCGATCACGCCCTGGACGCACTCTCGGCGGCGGCGGGCGGCGAGATATTCACCATGGGCAATGCGATGTTGGGCTTCCTCGCCGTCATCGTTGTGGTGTTGACCGGGCTGAAGACCGCCTTCAGTGGCAACATTCAGCCGTGGGAACTGGTGCGGGTCGTCATTGGGATTTGGATACCGTGGGTGATGTTGCAGTTCTACACGACCACCATTCCGGGAATGATCCACACCTTCCCAGGGATGATCGCGGCGGGGGGAAACTGGCTTCACGAACTGCTCATCGGTGACTCCCTCTACGCGGTTCAAACCGAACTTACAAACCTTTTTCGGGCGCTTGCGAAGGGTCAAGACGCGGCGGCGAAAGAGGGTGATCTACTAAACATATTCACCAGCGGGCTTCATGCCTCGATGACGGCGGTTGCGGGGTTTGTAATGGTGATCTTCATGGCCCTCATGCTCCTTATCTTGGCCGCCGTCACCTACGCTCAAGTGATCTGGGCGCAAGTCGCCCTTGCCATCCTCATCATTCTGGGTCCGGTCTTCATTCCGTTTCTGGTGTTCGATCCGCTTTCGTTTCTGTTCTGGGGCTGGTTTCGAGCGATGCTTACCTATTCGTTCTACGCCGTGATTGCCGGAGCGGTTTTGCGCGTGTTCTCCGCCGTGGGAATCGCTTACATCACGAGCTTGGCTAACGCCAACCTGGATATCGAGAGCTTCATGGACGTGGGTATGTGGACGCTCGCGGTCGTGCCTTTCTTCATTGCCGGAATACTGGCAAGCCTCAAGTGCGGGGAACTCGCCTCGATGCTCGTCACCGGCGGCGGAGCAGCCGGAAGCGGCTTGATGGGCATGGCGACGACGGCGGGAATGGCCGCGGCCGGCGGCGGCGCGACGGCGGCGGCGAAGGTGGGCGCGGGAGGGATCAAATGAAGAAGCCGCAAATCAAAGACGCCGGAGCCGAGTACGCCGAGATATGGGGCGAAGCCATCCACACCAACCGTCATCTACGGGTGATCTCTGTCGGGCTGGCTATCGGGGTGCTCTTGCTCATCGTCGTCGTCATTCGCATTGTTTCGGTCGAGCCGCCGCGCCCCATCGTCGTGAGGGTTGATGAAGTCGGGCGGGCGGAGGCCGTCACCTACGAAGCGATGGAGGCCCAGGCCGACCCGCTGGACCCCACCACCAAATACTTCCTCAACCGCTTCATCTACGACTTCTACTCGCGGCGGCGGGCCACGGTCGCACAGAACTGGGCTCGCAGCTTGCGCTTCCTCAGCACACAACTCGCCAACGCCTCGTTTCGCGCCGACAGCCAAAATGTCGCCCTTCTCGCGGCGGGCGTGGCGCGGGGTGAATTGCAAGTCGCCCGCGTCATTTTGAGGATTCAACCCAACCCTCAGCAGCCGCACAGCGCCACGGCCGATTTTGACCTGGTGCGGATGGAGATGGCAAACGAAGTGGGCCGGGAGCGCTGGACACTCTCGCTTCAATTCCAATTCCTCCAACACATCCCCCCGGAGTTGATCGTGTTCAACCCCATGGGAATCGTCATCACCTACCTACAAGGCGACCGGGCCACCGTCACCGGAGATCAATAGATGATCGAGCACTTGCGGGGAAGAGATCGCAAGCTGGAACCGCTCGGCTGGACCGGCCAGGACGCGGAATGGATCGCGCTGGTGTGCCTTCACAGCGGCGTCTTCACGCGGGCGCAGTTCTGTCATTACTTCGATGACTCATCGGTGGACGGCGGCTCGTTTCGTGCAGACATTGGTTGAGCGCCGAGCGGCGGTCGAGAGTGAGTGGCCGCTTATCAATGGGGGAGGGAAAACGTGCCGGATATCGAGCAACGCGATCTACCGGGCGCTGGGCGTCGAGAACATCCGCCACCGGCGCAAGGCCGGCAAGCCGGTTGTCATGCGGCGGCTTTTGTCGCTCGATTTTGTGCTGGAACATCCGGGTATGAACTGGCTCCCCGCCGAGCCGGAGAAGGTCGAGTTTTTTGAAAAGCTCGGCTTGCCGCGCCGCTTGATTCCGCGCCGGATTTACTACGGTGTGGCCGGCAACCAGAAGCGCTACTTTGCGCTCAAACTACCCCTTGCCGTGGACCCTGAAACCGTCACCTTTGCCTACGTCAATCCGGGCCACCAGACGGATACCGAACTCCACTCGTGGGGAGCCGCGCATGGGCCGCTTTGGGATGCGCTCCGCAAGAAGGGGCGGCAGGTTCGGGTGATCGGAATTGCGGTTGAAAATGCCACCGTGGATCGGACGGCGCGAGTGCTTGAAGCATGGGCGGCGGCGGAGCCAGGGACACCCGATGAAGGGCTGACGGTGAAGCAGGAAATCAAGGCGATAGACGAAGCGATGGTTGGGGAGGACGAGGAATTTCTAGCCCGGTACGGAGGATTCGCGAAAGCTGGGAGACGGTCTGTGGAACTCCAACGCCGCCCCGAAGCCAAGGTCACGGAAGGAGTCTCGATTGACGACTATTCGACATGGCGGGCCGTCCGGTTTGCGGATCGGGATGAGGTTGGCTGAGAGAGGGTAAATCCGGCGTTTTTGAGTGTGACTGGGGGCCGCATGGTTTTTGTGACACGCTCAGAGGGGGGGGTGTGGGACAAGATTCGGAGCTCAAGGTGTTACAACGCTCTTTCCCTATCTCTCTCATTCCGCTGTGGTTATCCGCTGTGAATCGGCCCACACGCTTCGAACGCGGGAGAAAGGCGGGGACGAGAGCGACCCCCCCCCAAAGCGGGGGGGCATGTGACCTTGGATAGCGGTACTGTGTCAGATACCGCTATCCCGGCCCCATGGGGTCGCTCTCGTCCTCATTTATCCCTGCGGGAAGGCTCAGAACAGCCCCCCAGGAGCGGCGCTGAAAGCACGGAGACGGACCTATGAAATGGCGTGAGATCGGCCCTTATTTGCGGGAGCTTTGGCAGCGGCCCGCCGGCCCGATGAACTGGAAAAACCCGATCCGGGTTTTCGCCGTCGCGGGCTGGCTGGTCGTGCAAGGTTTCGTGCTCTTGGGTTGGGCCGGGTGGCGCGTGTTTCAAGGTTTCATGCTCTTGGGCTGGGCCGTGTTTCGCGTCGTGCAATTCGTCCTAGCGCTTCCGGCTCTGCTGCTCTTTTTTTTCGCCGGTCTGTGGTATGCCGTGTGGAGCTTTGTACGGCGTCCTTTCCCGTCGCTTGATGAAAACCCGATCCTTGCTTTGGTGGAATACCACACCCCCGATTTCTTCGATGTTTTGGTGATCTGGTACTACGTTTCGCCCTTCGTTGCCGTCATGCTCTCAGGCTTTCTCGCCGTCACCGTTTGGAAGGTCTGGTTGGAGGGGCGGCGGCGCGACTTCGCACCCTTCGCCAAGCTCCCGCCGTGGCCGCTTTCAGCGGACCAAAAGGCTCCGGCCATCGTCATCGGGGAGGTCCATCACCCGGTCGAGGCGCGGGAGATTTTCAGTCCCTCATGGCTCACCATCCCGGAGCGCGGACTGTATACCGGCGTGGCGATCTTCGGAGCCGTGGGATCGGGGAAAACATCGGCTTGCATGAACCCGTTTGCCCGGCAGCTTCTCGGCTGGCAAGCGGGCAATCCGCACATGCGGGCGGCGGCGCTGATACTAGAAGTCAAGGGAGATTTCTGTCACGACATCCGCCAAATTCTGGTTGACGCGGGCCGTGGACAAGACTACATCGAGCTTGGCATGGACGCCCGCTCTCAATGGAATCCGCTTTCGGCTTGGTGGCTCGATTCCTACTCGCTGGCCTACACCGTTTCGAGCTTGCTCAATCAGTTGTTCGGCAAGGGCAAGGAACCCTTTTGGCAGCAAGCCTATACCAATCTGGTCCGCTGGATCATCGAGCTTCACCGGGTCTTCCCGGAGCGATGGGTGACGTTGCAACAGGTCTACCGCTGTGCCATCGACCCGGAGCTATTCGCGGCCAAGATCGAGGCGGCGGAGAAGCTGAGTGACGACCTGAACACAGGGACCGTTTTCGTGTTGCGGAGCACCTACAAAGCCCAACTCATAAACCTTGCCGAATGGAACTGGGTCGATGCACCGAAGAAGAAGGACGTGCAAGTCGTCTACACGCGCTCGGTGAAAGCGAAACTTGACAAGCTCAAGATCGCCCATGAGATCGTTTGGGAACCCGGACCCGGCGAAGATACCAGAGAGCGAGTCGAGGCCGTCAAGCGCTGGTTTGTCCACGACTGGCAAACCCTAGACAACAAGATCAAGTCCTCGATTGTGGAGGGGGTTTCGGTGTTCCTTGCCATGTTCGATATGCCGGACGTGGCGAAGGTGTTTTGTCCCGCCGCGCCGCATATCACTGACGATCCTCAAGCCATTATCCTGCAAGCCCAAATCAAGCGGCTCAAGGCGGAGAAGGACGCGGCGGCGGACAAGGCGGGCGCAGCCAAGCCGGACGCGGACGAGGCGGGCGCGGAGAACGCGGGCGCGAAGAAGCCCCAGGCGGCGGAGATCAGATACACATGCGAAGGGGTAACGAAGAAGGCGCAGAAGCCGAAAACCGCGAAAAAGTCGGAGCCGGTGAAGGCGGCGGAGCCGGAGCCGGTCAAGGCGGCGGAGGCGGCGTGGGTGGTGACGGAAGCGGAGCCGGACGACAAGACACCCGACCCCGCAGCCGAGAGCGACCAAGCCGAAGGCACGGCCCCGATCTCGCGCCACCTCCCGCCGATCTATGAATTGATCGAGCAGGGCAAGGTGCTGGCCTTGAATATGCCCGCTGGTATCAACCCGGCGCTGTCCCGCGCCGTGGGCGTGATGCTCAAGAACGCGTGGCTACAGGCGCTTCTCATGCGCCCAGCCAAGATGAAGGCGAACCCGGGCAGCTACTTCCGGCCCGCCGTTTTTATCTGTGACGAATATCAAGCCTTCGCTTCGGTGGGCGAGGATGACCCATCGGGCGATGAAAAATCCTTTGCTCTGACCCGGCAATGCCGCTGCATCCCGATTGTCGCCACGCAATCTATTTCCTCGTTGCGGGCCGTGTTGGGGAGCTCGGAAGCGTGGCGCTCGCTGTTGCAGACGCTCCGCACTCGTATCTTCCTATCTCTCAGCGACGACGCCAGCGCCAAGATTGCGTCGGAGTTATGCGGCCAGGTGGCGAAGATCAAGGAATCCTACACCATCAGCGAGACTTCGGAAGTCTCCCCGCTCTCAGGCCGGGCCGGAGGCGGAGGCGGGAGCATGGGCGCAACCAAGTCATTCCGGGAGCACGCGAGGCCGTGTTTCACCCGCGAGACTTCGCCTTGCTCTCAAACTGTCAAGCGATCTGTCTGCCCTATGACGGGGCGCAGTCGCTTGAGCCGCGCCGCGTCTACCTGAAACCGCACTATCTACCAGCCGAACACTCCTATTGGAGAGCGAAGGAGGCGGGCCAAATATGAGCGCCGCGAGCGGACTGGAACATCTCAAACCGTTTCTACCGGGCTTGGAAAGCGCCCTGGAAGATTCCGAAGTCAGCGAGATCATGATTAACGGCCCCGGTAATGTATGGGTCGAGCGGGCCGGGCGGCTGGCCGCACACGCCGCGCCGGACCTGGACGAAGCGGCGCTGTTACGGGCCGCTATCCATATCGCCCGTCCTTTGGGGCTGGACCCGTCAACCTCTCCCATTGTTGATGCCCGGCTCGATGACGGATCGCGGGTTGCTATCTGCGTTCCGCCCGCCAGTCCTCAAGTCGCTATCACCGTGCGGCGTTTCGGGAAGCGGGCGTTCTCGGCGGATGATCTCGTCAAGCAAGGCGCACTCCCCGAAAACGTGCGGGCCGAAGCAGAGCGGGTGTTGCGGTCCCGGCGCAACATCCTGGTTTCAGGCGGAACCGGATCGGGCAAGACCACGTTGCTTAATGCCCTCATTGAACTTCTCCCGATGACGAGCGGATAGTTGCCATCGAGGACACCTTGGAGCTTCGCATCGAGCGGTCCAATTGCGTCCGATTCGAGGCTCGCGGTTTGCAGGAAGGAGCGGTTACGATCCGCGATTTAGTCCGCCACGCGCTACGTCACCGCCCGGATCACATCGTCGTGGGCGAGGTTCGCGGCGGAGAGGCGGCGGACCTGCTGCAAGCCCTCAACACCGGCCACGGCGGATCACTGACGACCGTCCACGCCAACAACGCCGAGAGCGCCCTATCCCGGATCGCCAGTTGCGCCATGCAAGGCGGCGGGGAGCTTCCCTGGGAAGTCACCTGTAGAGGCGTAGTGGACGGCATCGCCATGGTAATTCACATGACGCGCCACGAGGGGCGGCGATTCGCCGAAGAAGCGGTTTTCGTCAAAGGCTACGAAGCCGCCGAGAACCGCTGGCTCATCCAGCCGATCTGGAGGGAACACGATGCAGGATGAAGAAAAAATTATGCGGGTGGAGATCCTGGACGGGGACGAGGCGCTGGAAGTCCCGGCCTGGATCGCCCAGCAATACGGCGTCTTCTCCGAGGAGGTGGGCGGCGAGGAGGAGATCCGGGAAGCCGTGGAAGACCCCTACACCCATGACTGATAGAAAAAGCAAGGCCAGAGAGAACGACGAGGAATTCCACCGCCGCTTCGCCGATCAGATCATCGAGCAGAGGTTCTGGGTGAGAGCCAAGTCAAAATCTGTCACGTTGCCGGAGATCAAGCCTATTACCACCTGGGCAACGATGAGATTGTTCTTCCGGAGCGGGGACAGTTTCCGTCGGCGAACCATTACTACCAGACGGCGCTGCACGAGCTGGGCCACAGCACGGGACACCCCGATCGGATGACCCGCGAGTCGTTGCTCGCGGGCTTGGATGGCGGGGTTCGGCTCGGAAGCCTACGCGAAGGACTCTCAGCACGGAGCGCATCCCTAGGGGTTTTGTACGGAGAGCAAGGAGGGAAGGATGAACATTGACACAGGAGCGACGGAAGCCCCGATCACGGTGAGGGCAGCCGCCCGCTTCCTGGGCGTCAGCCCCTCGCTGGTGTATGCTTATGTCGAGCGAAAGCAGATTCCCCATTACCGCATGATGGGCCGCTCGATCCGCTTCCGACTGTCGGAGTTGGTCGAATGGCGTCAGCAATTTCATGTGAATGGAGGAATCGATGAACAAAACAGGTAGACCAAGAAATACCGCCGGTAGTCTATACATCCGGCGCGATTCACGCGTCTGGTGGATGAGCTATCGGGACCACGACGGGAGGTTCAGACAGGAGTCGACAGGCCAGAGAGCAAGAGTCGAAGCCGAGAAGGTGATGCGCAAGCGGTTGGTGGCCCGCGACGAGGGGCTGCTGCCGAGGGCCGTGCCGGACGGTGGGATTACCTTCAACGAGTGGGCGGACTGGTTCCTTGAGAACCGTTCCCAACCGCCCTTCCGCAGAGAGAAGACCCATCTGCAAAACCTCGGCGCGCTGAAGTTCCTAAGGCCCCGGTTCGGCGAGAACAGACTATCAGACATCACACCAGAAGACATAGAAGCGTATCTGATGACAAGATTGAACACAGGCAAGCGGGTGCACACCAAGTTAGGACTGCAACTGCGAGGCCGGCTCAAGCCGGCCACCGTGCATCAGGAGTTTCGCATCCTGCGACGCATACTGAACGTGGCGGTTAAGAAGAGGCGGCTGGCGGTGAATCCGTGCGGCGGCGTGGAGTTTCCGGTCCCCTTGGCGGGTACGACGCGCAAGCCGCACTATCTTGCTGCCTCGGAGCAGGCCCGGGTGGAAGCCTGCGCGCCTGCTTACCTTGGCAACATCATCGTGATCATGGTCGAGATGGGGCTGCGGCCCTATCGCGAGTTGATCCCGATGCGCAAGGAACAGGTCGATCTGGAGAGAGGGATCGTGCATCTGCCGGATTCGAAGACGGTGAACGGCATTGCGGACATGCCGATGACGGACAGAGCCCGCGCAGCGTTCGCCGCACAGATGAAGCAGAGCGGCGATTCCGACTACCTGTTCCCGAGCCCGCGAATGGGGTCGAGCAAGCCGCACATCACGACGGTGTGCAAGCTGTGGAACCGGACGCTCAAGCGTGCCGGGCTGCCCCATTTTTCACTCTACGAGTTGCGTCACACGTTTGCGACCCGGCTGAGCGCAGGGGGCGTGGCGGATCATTTCGTGACGCAGATGTTGCGGCAAGGCGATTCGCAAGTGTTCAAGCGCTACAGCCAAGCGAAGCTCAACATGATGCGGGAAGCGCTGTCCAAGCTCGATCGGCAGGCGAACGAGCATGGCGCGACTTCCTTTACGGTGCTGGCCGGCTAGAGCCAGTTTTTTGACGGTTTCTTTACGATTCCGTCTTCGGGAACGAGAGGCAAGGCAGACAGGTGCTGAAAACAAACAAGTTAAGTGGTGGGCGGTACTGGACTCGAACCAGTGGCCTCCTGCTTGTAAGGCAGGCGCTCTAACCAACTGAGCTAACCGCCCTGAATGAGGGCTTCTTCCAGCCTAACTTACTTCAACCTGCTCGACTAGCGTGACCGCGGAGAGAGCCGATGCAGGGCGTGTTTCGCCCCGATCGGTAAGCGTTATAACGGCCTCGGCCGACGTACGCTCATTTCCGGAGCCGGTTGAGCGTATAAGCCGCTAAACGCGTCACCAGCGGGTCCCCGTCGGCCGAGCGAATCCCGGCGGGCCGCAGTTCGTAGACGCGGTTGGGCACCAGCGAATCCAGCTCCAGTCGCGCTCGTCGGCCGTCCTCGGAAACGTCGACCGACACCACCTTCACCGGCGTCACATCCGTCTTCGGTGATCCGTACTTGCCGTGATACAGGTAGTAGTAATGCGTGAATGAATACGCCGCCCGATCGCGCAAGCTCTCCGGATCGGCCGGCTTTGTGAAAGTCAGATCGAAGCCCGTCTTCGTGAGACGCATATGGAGAATATCCATCGGCGTCTTGTCTCGCCATTCGATGCGCTGCAGCCCTTCGGTCGAGCCGCCCCACACGCGCGAGGTTTGCGCCACATACAGGCTCTTCCCGTCGGGAGCAAATGCCAACCGATTATTCGCCATGCGCAAACCGTTGCCTTCCAAAAACAGGAACGAAGCCCCCTGCACAACGCCGTCGACGGTTTCCAAATCCGCCCGTAGAATGCGCCGGTAGGACCATTCCGCGACGAAGAGTTGCCCGCTGTAGGGGCCGAAGCGTCCCTCGGTCGTGTCGAAAATCGGTTGCGCCGTCGAACCCGCCATGTCGTTTTGCGGGAACTGAATCGCGGGCATCTTACGCCGCTTGGCCAGTGTCGACACCAGCGCTTCCACCGGGTCTTCACTGAAACTCGCGTCCCAGTTGAGCGAGCTCGGGTGACCATGAAAGGCTCCCTGCGTGACGTGATGCAACGGTGACGTGCCTACCCAGTCGCCCTGGTTATCGGTGGCGAACAGTTCGCCGCTCGGCGATAACACCAGGCCGTTGGGCTGCCGAAAACCGCATGACACGGGACTTGCCTTGCCTTGCGGAGTGATCTTCACCGAGCAGCCACGATAGGGCACCGACGAATAGTGCCCCACACGATTCACGCGGCCCGGCCGCGGCTCCTCCGCTCGTCGGCCCTGTCTGGTGAACTCCCCACGCACCGGAAACCGCGGCAGCGCCAAGCCCGACCCCAGGCTCAACGTGACGTAGAAATTCCCTTCGGCATCGCGCACCGGCCCGGCGATCAACTCGTGGTAATTCCCCGAAAGTCCCCAGCCGTCGCTGATGGTCTCGTAGACGTCCGCTTTACCGTCGTTGTCTGTGTCCACTACGCGTGTCAGCTCGGGCACCTGCGCGACAAAGAATTCACCTTGTTTCCCCGGCAAGATCCCAAGAGGCGTTTGCAAACCCGCGGCGAACTTCCGCCAGTGCCCGCTACGCGGGTCCATCGAGTAGATGTCGCCGCGTCGAAAACAAGCATAGAGCCGCCCGTCGGGACCAAAGGCAATCGCGCTGACCTCCGGCGCGGCGTCACGCGGCATGCGCACCGTCTCCACGCGATAGGTGTCGGCGGGAACTTGGGCGGGCAGTGACGCGGTCACGGCCGCCGCCAGGGCGAAAAAGCGAACGAGCCCCGGTAGATGATGTCGGCCGCGGCCTTCGCGAAAGGACACAACCCCCCACCGCGCTCGCGCGGGGCCGCGGTCAGTTGTCATAGAACGGTTTCTTCGTGCCGACCCGGCCGGGGGAAGATTGCTCGGCTTTGACCGTGCTCTCCCAAATCGAGCATCGGGCGATAACCCTTCGGTGCCCCCGAAGCCGGAACTCCATGGTAGTCCCTTTTACTCGCTCGCGACTAAATCCACGGCTCCTACCCGCCGATACAGCGAGAGACATGGTTTCTCCCAGCGCTATTCATTTCCATCCACGGAGTAGTCTCGGGGTATTTGGCACCCAAGAGAATGGCGCCATTTCAACGACTCTTCGATGTCACGAGCCAAACGCGCCTTGTTGACAGCGGGGGAAGCGAGTTCGATTGGTGTGACAACGGGAAGCCTCCTCATGGAAGGCGGGTGGGTGGAAGACACAATGACCCCGAGGGCGTGATGCCCCCGGGGTGTCTCCTCCAACCCTCGTTGTAAACCGGAGTCCAAATCGGTTTATCTGCGTCGCCACCGAAGCGAATGATCGGTCCGTTCCAAGACTCCCCATGTGCCGTAGCGGGGAACGTCGGTATCGTCCCAGCAAGGCAGTCCGTACTCGCGCGTCAGGCCTTTGCCCGGCAGATCGAACTCGACAACGGAGCGGATGTCGGCCGTGTGCGCCTTGACCTCGACATAGCCGTTGAAGCTCGGGTTGGGAAGCGCCAATTCCGCTCGACTCTGCGCGGAGACCGGGACTTCGAACAGTTCTTCCCCCTCGGGAGAAGTGCTGCGAATCACTAGATGGCCGTCGTGATCGTTCAGGTTGTTCACCAACAGACGCGGGTCATTGCGAAAGGCCGGAAAGACCACGCAGCTGATGATCATGGGATCCGGCACCAAGCGGCCGCGAGATTCCCTCAAGCGACCATCCGGCGGGTCTTGAGGATCATCGGGCGGATCCGTCGGCTCCTCGCAGGGTCCGAGAAAGTCGAGTTCGTGCCCACTGTTCGGTACACCCGTATCAGGGTTCAGATGGGCGCTTGGGTTAGCGGTATCGATCGTTCGTGCGTTTTCGGGATTACCGACCGGGACGTGACAAAGGATCGTCTTTTCTCCTTGCCCCCAAGCCGTGACAGCAACTCCCAACAGTAACAAAAGCGCTTTTTTTGGATCATGGCGGTTCTCCGATGTTCTTCCAGCGAAGCAAGCTTCCCGACGACCTCGCGTTGCTCGTTGCGTGGATCGTCTATGAAAATATTGCCCTGATTGGCGCGGTCGAACAATGACGCCCGGGTACCCATTCCCTCGGAACCTTTTGGCCATGGCGAGCGGCCTTTGGAATCCGCTTCGTCGATTGCCGCCGGGCCGCGAGGGCTGCTAAGGTTGAGCAAAACGGGATAGGCGGAGAGCAATCGAAGTTGTCTTCAGTGAATCAAGAGAAAACGGCCGCCGAGTGGGCGACACGGGGATTTAGCTGCGATGTATGGGTTGATCCGCCCGGCCAATGCTGGGATGATTTCACGCACCCGACCGACGAGGTCATCAAGGTGATCGAGGGCGGCCTGGAATTCGAGATCGAGGGGGTGGTCAGTCACCCCGCCATCGGAGAAGAAATCTTGATTCCGGCCGGCGCCTTGCACTCGGTTCGCAACATCGGAGGCTCCACGGCGCGATGGCTCTACGGCTACCAACGTAATCAACCGTGAAGCAGGGGGCCAAACCGCGGGTATCCCTATGACGTATTCGCCGTTCCAATGCTCCCGGCGCGAATGAGTTCTTGGATCTCTGCTTCGCTGTACCCCAGCTCGCCCAGCACTTCAACGCTGTGTTCGCCCGCCTGGGGAGGAACCCTCCCGGCGCCGGGCCGGTCTCCGTCGAACCGCAACGGAAATCCGAGGTTGCGATAGTTTGGAATCCGAGGATGAGGGTAGGGCTCCAACATCTTGTTGGCGCGCACTTGCGGATCGTCGACCACCTGGTCGATGCTTTGAATCGGCGAACAGGGTACGCGATGTTTTTCCAGCACGGCACGAAGTTCGACGGTCGAAAACTCACGGGTCCGCGCCGTTAGAATCGCAAGCAGTTCCGCTTTGTGCGCGACGCGCGACGCGTTGCCTTGGAAGCGCGTGTCGGAGGCCGTCTCTTCCAGACCTAACGCCTCGCACAAGCGAACAAAGATCCCGTCGTTGCCGCCCGAGATCATCAGCTCGCCGTCGCTAGTCGGGAAGGCTTCATAGGGCGTGATCATACCCAGGCCCGAGCCTTTGCGTTGCGGCACTTCACCCGAGGCTAGGTAACCATAGAGGTGATAGCTCACCCACGCCAGCGACGTATCGAGCAAAGAGGCTTCCACGTGGGTTCCGCGGCCGCTGCTGTCCCGCTCGCGCAATGCCGCCAGGATGCCCAAGGCGGTCAGCATGCCCGTGCCCAAGTCAATCACCGAGGCCCCGCAACGCGCGGGCGGGCTTTCGGGATGTCCGGTGATGGACATCATGCCGCTATAGGCCTGCATCAGCGGATCGTAACCGGGGGTTTCCGCCAACGGACCTTCCGAGCCGAAACCGGTGACCGAAGCGTAGACCAACGCCGGGTATTTCGCTTGGAGCCGCTTATGGCCAAACCCCAAGGACTCGATCACGCCCTTCCGAAACGCTTGGACGAAAATGTCCGCGCCGTCGACGAGGCGCTCGAGGACCTTGCGGCCGCCGTCGGATTTCAGGTCGACGACGACACTGCGTTTGTTGCGGTTTGCCGAAAGGAACAGCGGAGTATCGCCTCCCCAAAAAGGCGGGCCCCACTGGCGAGCGGGGTCGCCGCCCGGCGGCTCGATCTTGACGACATCGGCACCGAAATCGGCCAGGATTTGCGTGCTGTAAGGTCCGGCAATGTTGAGCGATAGGTCGACAACGCGCAAGCCTTCAAGAATGTTCATCTGCCTCCGGTAATAGAGCGAAATCTTGGGCGGTTCTCCGACAGAGAAAATACCCGTGAAAGCGGGTTATTATAGAGCGCTGAGCGGCCCGCCGCAATGACGGGTCGGCGAAGGGCTTACCCATGACCAGCAAAGCTCGGCTGTTCGCTCTTGTGTTCGCGGCGGCCTCGTTGACCTCGTGCGCCGCTCCCCCAGACCCAGCGCGGCGGCCCATCCCGGAGCGGCTCGTCGTTCTGACCTTCGACGACGGGAACAAGTCGGACTTCGCCTACGTCGCGCCTCTGCTCGTGAAATACGGATTCGGCGCGTCCTTTTTCGTGACCGAAGGGCTCGGCTATTTGGACGATGTCGACAAGCAACGCTATACGTCATGGGATGAGGTTCGCCGAATTCACGAAATGGGTTTCGAAATCGGCAACCACACTCGCGACCATGCCGACATGGCGAAGCTCTCGAAACCAGACATTCGCGCGAACCTCGAGTTGATCGAACAGCGCTGCGTTCAACACGGTATCCCCTCCCCAATCACGTTCGTGTACCCGGGTTGGAGTCACAGCCCGCCGGTCGTCGAAGTGCTGGCGGAAAAAGGGTACCTGTTCGCTCGACGCGGTGTCAGCCCCGAAAACCCCGACCCGGGCCGCGGGGCTCGAGGCCGTAGCTACGATCCGCGAGTCGATCACCCGTTGCTGATTCCGACAACGGGCTATACGGGGCCCGACTGGCACTTCGAAGATCTGGTTTGGACCGTCGAGCAAGCCGCCAACGGGAAGATCGCGGTGCTGGTTTACCACGGCGTACCGGCGCTCGATCATCCCTGGGTCAATACCGAGCCCGAGCAATTCGTTCGCGATATGGACTATCTCAAGCAGAGTAATTGTACGGTCATCGCGTTGCGCGACTTGGTGAAATACGTTGACCCGACGAAGGGGCCGGCTGACCCGTATGAGCCGATTCGGGAAGCTGTGGGTGAATCGCCACCCGTCGGCCGCGCCGCGGGTACTTGCTGAATTTCATGCGGAGGCCTCGCCCCTCTCGGCTTATTGCGAGGCCGTTTTCCCAAGCACGTATTCGCGATCTCCACGGCGATAACTCTCGTGATAGTAAAGTTCCGAGGCTATGCCCGCCTCGGAAACGGCAAAGACGCGGATCTCGGGTTGTTTTCCGGGGCGCGGTCGCCGGTAGGCTAGATCAATGAAGTAACCGGGCCGACGTATCCCCGACTGCCCGCGAGCAACATCGGGCCTGGGCGTCCGTTGGAACCAAGACTCTTCCGCTTCGCCGTCGACGAAAACCAGAATCCACGACGCAAGTTTTTGACGGTCCCTGGTAGTCGCCCAACCCTCCAGGCGCAACACATCCAATGACCAAGAAACCCCGTCGACCCAACCGTCCATACGTCGGGGGACCACGGGGAAGGAAAGCCCGCCGGGGCCGGAAATCGTTTCGATTCGAGAGGCCCCGTTGGACTCGAGCAGCGTGAAACGCTCCCGGTCGAGCGGGTAGAGGAGTATGCTCTTGCCGATCCGGAGCTCCGGGGCCTCGCCCCACAGCTGGTTGAGTGCCGGGATAGTACCGCGCGAGTGAACCAATCGATGCGCGCCAACCGCCACCCAGCCCGGGTGGAATTCCTCGCCGGAAGCCGGGCGCAGCCTGTGGACTCCAAGCTGCTCCGGCCGCGCGTAGCCCCCGTAGATCAGGCGAAACGCAGGATCGGGGTTATCTTTGAGAAAACCGCCGAGCCGCGCCAAGTCTTGCCCCCAATCCAGATTGCTGTCCGTTAAGAACTTCTCTTCCCGCCCCCGCGCAACCTGATTGAAATAAGGCAGGTAATCGGGGCGGGCCGCCAACGATTCCACGCCGTGCCACATCAGCAGCATCACTGCGATCGCAAAGCGTGGCCCCATGGGTTTGAGCGATAAATACCGGGCCGAGGCGGCAGCGGCGCCGAGAGCCATCAGCGGATACACGACCAAAACATGGCGGATGCCGATATTGATATCGCTTGCCATTCCAATGGCCAATACCGCCGAGAGGACCGCGACCGGCGCCAACCCACGCCGCGCTAGGTCCGCGGATCCGCCCCGGGCGGCGACCCCGATCGCAAGACCGAACAGCAACAGCAGCGGAATGGTTGATTTCAAGCCAATCGCAATTGGGAAATAGTACCACCAGCCCCTCGCGGATATTTCTCCGAAGAGATAAGCTCCGTGTCCGCAATCGTTGTGCTGAAGGACTGCGATAATGCCCTGGAAGAACGCCGGGGCCGGCAGGGGGTAACGAGACAAGACTCCCGTGAGGAGGTGACTAAGCCGCACCTCCGGACCGCATTGAGACGGTGCCGATTCGGAAAGGTAGCCGACGTGAAAGAAGTACCCCGCCCATACTACTCCCCCGACGATGACCAGGAAGAAAAGGCCTCTCGCAACCGCGCGGCCGAAGACTGCCGAAGTGAACAGAGAAGGAAATTTCCGCACACCTCTGACAACCACGAAGATCAGCAGAAAAGCCGGGGGAAGAAAAACCAGGGCGGACATCTTCGTCAACGCCGCGATGCCTGTCCACACAGCGCTCACGATGCAGATTCTCAGACTGGGTTTGACCGCCCATCGGTAGTAGTAGTAAGCGGCCGCTATGGTAGTGGCCGTCGCGCCGATGTCGAGAGTCGCCAATCCCGCATGCGCGATCACGTTCGGCGAAAAGGTGACTAAAAAGCACGCAACAAGCCCGAGGTTGGGTCCGTACATTGCGCTTGCCCAGCGGTAAACGAACCAAGCCAGTATCCAGGCGAAGACGAGATTGCCCATACGGGCCAGCGCAAGCGTGAGCCAATAGTCCGTCCCGACGGTTTTCGCCCACAGCGAGTCCCCGAAGGCGTAACCTTCCGGCAAGCGAAGCCCTAGGAACAAATAGGGGAGAGCCGCCAGAACCGCTCGGCCCAGCGGAGGGTGCTGGGCCTCCAGAGTATATTGGTGTTTTTCGAGGTATTCGAGCCCCGCGGCAACGTGAAGATTCTCATCGGTGATCTCATTGAAGACCGTGTATGTGTCCGCCACCCGCAGGGTAAAGATGACAAGCAGCAACGCCACAAGCATGCGGCGGTGTCGTGGCACGAACTCCATGGTACGGGCGGTGGCGCTACATTTCAGAGAGCCGCCACGATGGGTTTGAAAATGGTACGCCCGGCGCGATTCGAACGCGCGACCTCTTGCTCCGGAGGCAAGCGCTCTATCCAGCTGAGCTACGGGCGCTTCGTGTTTTCAACAAGTTGCGGAACTCAGCCGCGGATGAGCCGCCGAGCATTCCTAGTCTAGCAGAACGACCCATTGCGGCCCGAAAGCATCAACCCTTTGCGGCCCGGCCGATTTTCAACGCGGCGACATTTATCGATCGACATAACCCAGGCTCCGCGGCTGTCTCAGGATCTCCCTCTCGCGCTCCGAGTCGCCGAGGTGGCGAGCAGGCAGATCGCCAACGACAGCAGCCGCCGAGGAGAAATTGGAAGGGGCATCACTCGCGCGAAAGTCGCGCTCATCTTCTCGTGAGCGAGTTCCCCACAAAGAACGATGCACCAAGATGGGTCGATTTCCGGTCACCATACTCAGTCACGAGCCGCGTCTTTGCGTCCGTCGTCTCGTTTATGGCGGAAGCTAGTGGGAGTCGAACCCACCCTTGCCGCGGAACAGCAAACATCGGATTTGAAGTCCGAGCCCGGCACCGGCCAAGTCTAGCTTCCAGATAGGCTATTCTAGCAGCCGGTCGGGCTTGGATATGCTTGGGGGATCTCCGGCGCCCCTTCGTCTCCGATGCGGTTGTAGCTGACGTCGGGGGAGGTGAGGTTGGAGAGAAGCGGTCGAAGACGTAGGCGTAGACGGCCTCTTGGCTCCGCGTCGCCAAGCCGCCGCCTGACGGGCCTCTCATGCACTTTGCCTCGCCACGCGATGAGAAAAGCGGCTAGAGAGCCGCACGGAACAGCGTTAGCGAGCGAAGGCGCGGTTGGCGGACCGCCCAATGACGCCGAGGAGATCGCCCGATCATGCGATCACACTGGGCGACGGTTCCCGCTAGCGGACCGTTTCCGGCGCGTCGAGACGCTGGGGCGTGGCTTGCTGACTTTCGAGGCCGAGCCGGCCGCGGGGGTATGGGTCGCCGACTTACGTGTCGCCGAATTACGTGAACTCTGAACCGTTAGCCGGGTTGTGACGGGGGCGGGTGTTTGGGGTTTTGGAGGGGGAGGTGTCGTCAGGAGTGGCGACACGTCGGAGGGGGGATTTCGGATTACGGCTTGCGAGTTTGAGGATACGAACCGATGAATCGGTTCGCGACAAGCCTGGAGGGTCTCACGTCACGTCGGGGGTATCGGAGGCGAGGGGGGCAGAAGTCGCGTCGGGCGATTGTTCCTACGCCCCATCCGGGGCTTACCGTGTTTTTTGGCCGGGACCCCGGGCTGAAGCCCGGGGCTGCTTTCCCGTCGCCGCTCCGCGGCTCAGCCCGGCAGCAAGGGCCGCAGGTTCTCCAAGAGATTGACCGCGGCGCCGCCGATTTGGCCGACGGTTTGGGCGGCTTCGCCGATGCGTGCGGCGACTGATTCCCAGCGGTCCGGTTTCGGCCGCCGCTTGACCGCTTCCTTTGTGAAAGACTCCAGGTCGTCAGCCAAGTCGCCGGCATCGTCGTCAGAGAGCTGCTCGGCGACTTTCGCGACCTCGCCGGCCAGTTTGCCCAAGAGCGCCTTGATCTCGTCACTCGAAGAAGACGCCTGGCTCTTGTTGAAACTGTCTTGAATCTTCTTCCCGACGGCGAAGTCGCCGTGGAATTGGACACCGTTGCCGATGTTGACGACGATGTTCGTCACGTTGCTTGTCTCCTTCGGCACATTGCCGGGGCGATCTTCGCGGACCCCTTCCAGTAACTCAGCCACCGTATAGAAACGCTTGGCGCCTTCGGGGCGAAAGCGGGGGTTGGGGCCGGCTTCCGGGTCGTTCTCTAGTTCGAGCAAGTGGTCGTAGCCGGCCGAGACATCCGGGTCGTCGGGCAGCGGCACTCGGGCTTCTTGGCCCAGGCCGCGGTTGAGTGCGTGGACGTGCTCCAGATGGATGAGCGCCACGTGCAGCGCGGCACGGCGAAGCTTTGGCGGTCCTTTCACTCGGATGTCGATCTGTTTTCGATCCAAATCGGCTTCCACCAGGATTTCGCAGCCCGAGGCTTCCAGCACAACCCCGGTTAGCCAACGGGTGGTTTGCTGAACGGCTTCGCGGTGCGATTCGACGATGAAACGGGGCATCAAGCTCCGCGGCAGTAGTTCGTACTCGTACCGAAAGCGCAGCGAGTCGTCCCAGTCTCCGTAGTAAGGGCACTCGCTGTGCAGGCCTTCGGGGATCAGATAGCGGGGCGGGTTGGTCCCGGGCAGCGGGAAGCAAAGACCGATGTCGGGGTCTTGCATCATGTCGAGGATGAATTCGTGGCGGTCTTCGGGGTAGGTTTCGGGGTCTTCGAGCAGCTCGCTGAGTTGCTTGCGGGGCAGCGCGCCGTTCTGTTTGACGAGTTGGGCGCTGGTGATGATCTTGTAGACCGCGCCGGTCAACCAATTGGGGTCGAGCAGCGTGACATCGCGACGCACGGCCGGAGCGTCGCGGTCAAAGCCGTGAGCGACGACCACGCCCAGGTCGTGCAGAGTTCCCAGCAGCAGGCGTTGCTCGGCGGGGTCGCTGACGGCTTCGTTTTCGTCGCCTTGTTCGCAGATCTGTTCGAACCTCGCCCGGTCAAGCAGGTTTTGGTCTTTCGCCAGCGCGGCGACAGTTTCCTTGACGCGCAGATAGGGCCGCGGGAAGGGATCGTGGATATGTTTGAGCCGGGGGTGCGTAGCGAGCGTTTGCGCGATCAGCTCGCGCAGGGCTTGGATCGTGGCGGCGGCTTCGTCGCCCTCGTCACAAGACGTGCGGATGAAACCGACGACGCCGTCCTCTTTCTTGATGCGTTCCTCGGGGAGCCGCGGGCCGCGGCGGTCGCCGTCGCATTTATTGATGACCACGATAACCGGCGAGTCGTCGGCGCGGTTGCGGATGATGCGCAGCCAGTCGTGGATCGAGAGATCGTCCTCGAAGCGTGCGTAGAGCACCAGCAAATAGAGGCTGCGCCGGGTGAGGAAATATTGGTGCGTGCCGCGCATGATGACCTGACCGCCAAAGTCCCAGACATTGAGGGTGATGCCTCCGGCTTGGTCCGCCGGCCAGGTCTTGGTGTCGACATTCTCTCGGATCGCCGTGCCGCGGGTGGGGTCTTCGCTGTCGCGCCGAGGCAGGCCGTCGACGAGGTAGCGAACCAGCGACGTTTTCCCGGCGCCCTCGTTGCCGACGAGCAGCAGCTTGGCTTCGTTGAGGGCTTGGAGGGTGTCCTCTTTGTCGCCCTGGCGGAAGCGGCGGTAGGCGGCGAGGATCGCCTGGGCGTCGCGGGTGTTGAGAGCCTCGGCGGGAAGAACGGAGCTGAGGTCGCCGTTATGCCGCAGATCGAGGGCGGTGCGCCGGGCCGCTGTTGGGCCCTTACGCCAAGCCTCAAGAATGGCCCGCGCCCCTTCGGCTCCGATGCTGTTGTAGCTGACGTCGAGGGAGGTGAGCTTCGAGAGCCCCGCCAGCTCCCGCGCCCCTTCGGCTCCGATGCTGTTGTAGCTGACGTCGAGGGAGGTGAGCTTCGAGAGCCTCGCTAGCTCCCGCGCCCCTTCGGCTCCGATGCTGTTGAAGCTGACGTTGAGGGAAGTGAGATTCGAGAGCCGTGCCAGACCACGCGCCCCTTCGGCTCCGATGCTGTTGCCGCCGACGTCGAGGGAGGTGAGATTCGAGAGCCCCGCCAGATCACGCGCCCCTTCGGCTCCGATGACGAAGCCAATGACAGCCAGCGACTCCAACCCGTCAAGGGTAGCGAGGGCCTCGGGTGCGTTGTCGGGGAGATGGTCGAGGACGTAGACGGCCTCTTGATGCTGCGTCGCCAAGCCGCCTATCGCGTTCCGGAAATCCGCACCGACCAGCGTCAGCGAGCGAAGGCGCCCTTGGCGGACCCGCTCAATGACGCCGAGGAGATCGCCGGCACTGATTTCGATGATGTTCACTTCGGGTTGTGGCATTGCGCTTAATGCGGCCTTTGTACCGGTCGTGGATCCATGTAGAGCGCGAATCCCGACGATGATCTAAATACCCTGGGCGAGGGTTCCCGCTAGCGAGCCGTTTCCGGCGCGTCGAGACGCTGGGGCGTGGCTTGCTGACTTTCGAGGCCAAGCCGGCCGCGGCCCTTTTCCTTGGGTTGGCTCGTTCGCAACCGCTGAAACTCCCGCATTTCACGCTGAGCGCCGGCAAGGTCGCCGGTTTGGCGATAGACCAAGGCTAATTGGTAACGGGCGACTTCGTTCTCGGGATCGAGGCGCACCGCGGCTTCCAGATGAACCCGAGCTTGTTGCGGTTCCTCGAGCTCGCGAAGCACGCGCCCGAGGGCGATCCGTCCCAGACCGAAATCCGGACGATGCGCGACCGCTTGCTCGAAGAACTTGCGCGCCTCGCCGAACCGCGACCGCTTGCGAAGGATCTCTCCCGCCTCATAGGCCGACAAGGCGCTCGAGGGATCGACTCGCAACTCTTTTTGGAATTCGGCCAGCGCGTCATCCTCGGAGCCCGCGGCGCCGGCGCTCGATTGGATGGCGCGCGCCACGCTGTAGTGTACGCCGGGCCGGCCCGGCTGCTCGGCCAGAACCTTGCGGTATTCAACGATGGCCAAGGCGTAGCTCCCCTGGCTGTCGAGCGCCTCGGCGGCGGCTTGACGCCCCCACACCGAATCGGGCGCGATATCCACGAGACGCCGCATCGCGGTCGCCGCCATATCGGCATGAAAGCGGCCGGCGTGATACAAGATCTCCGGATCGTCGGGGTAAAGCGAGGCAAGCCTCGCCGTAATCCGGCCGGCGTCGCGGTTGCGATTCAGGGCCAGATAGGTTCTTTGCAGCTCGAGACCAATCAGACGCCGCAAATCCTTGTCCGCCGGATCATCGAAACCTTTATCGAGTCCCGGCAAGGCCTCGGAATACTGCCCCAGCTCGGCCAGCGATATGGCCAACAAGGTCGCGACATTCGGCAGACCGGGTTTGAGGCCCAAGGCGGTGCGGAAGGCGGGCACGGCATCGCGGAAACGCCCCTGCAGGTAATAAATCAGACCGAGTTTCGCGTGGGCCTCGGCTGTCTTTGGGCTCAGCTCGGCGAGTTTCTTGTAACCCGCGGCGGCGGCTTCCATCCGCTTTTCTCGAAACGCTTGCTCGGCCTCTTCGTAGGTGCTTTGCAGAAGCTCGGGAGAGGGCTGCTGGGCGGAAAGACGAACCGGCGCGGCGAGCGCAATCAGGGCCACAATCCCCGCAAGGATGCTTCTCAAAGTGTCGTCGTTTGAACCGGGTCGTTCATAAGACCGCCATGAGAATAAGGAGGAGGGTATTCCCGCCGCCCTTTCAGGGCTCCCCCCGGCCGGCTGTGTACCCAGGGTTCCGCCTTCGGCTTCACCCTGGGCTAAATTCCCACCGCCGCTTCGCGGCTTAGTAGATTTGTAGCCGCGGCGATCGTGAACGTGATGTACCGATCCCACGCAGACTTTCGGAGTAGGGCGTGACGGGCCGGGCGAGAAGGCTGCTCCGAGGTTGGAAAGGAAAGAAGGCGTCATTGCGGCGGCTCCCGGCCGTCGAGGGTTTGGTCGGTGACCGTGCCGCGCTGCACTTGCCGATAGATAGCTCCCAGCGATTCCATGGCGCTTCGGATGCGCCGGAATTCCTTCAACTCATTGGTGGCCTCCTCGATGCGTCCCAACTGCCGGTAGGCCCGCGCCAGCCGATAATGGGCGACTTCGTTTTCCGGATCAATCTCGACAGCGCGCTTGAGGTGTTCGGCCGCGCGCTCCACTTGTTCGGCCGCCGTCAAAACCTTTCCCAGCGCGATCAAGCCTTCCACGAAGTCGGGACGGATCTCGACCGCTTGCGAAAACCGCTCGAGCGCTTGGCCGGGCTCGTCTCGGCGCCAGTGGATTTCGCCCAACTGGTAGAGCGACTCCGCGTCGCGCGGGTTGAAGGAAAGTTCGCGTTCCAGGGCCTGTTCGGCTTCGCGGCTGCCGGCCTCATCCGGGTTGCTGCTGATGATGGCGACGGCCAGGGCGCGATTGGCGCCCGCAAGCCTCGGGTTGACTTCCAGCGCCTTGCGGTATTGCCGCGCGGCGCGAGGGAAATCACCTTCGCTTTCGAGGAGCTCCGCGGTGACCTGGTGCAGGCGAGCCGAGTCGGCCCCCTCTCTGACAAGATCGGAGACGGCCTTTGCTCCCAGATCGGAGTGCAGGCGATAGGCGACGTAGAGCACATCGGTATTCTTTGGAAAGGCTTTTTGCAAGGCGCGCACCACGCCGAGCGCCTCGTCATGCTCCCGCCGGGCGTAATGGTTTTCGACGAGAATCAGCCCCGCTTCGAGTCGCCATTCATCGTCGCTTGCATTCCAAAAACCCTTTGATAGGGCGGGATGAGCCTCTTCGATCCTGCCGGCCCGCGCTCGGCTGAGTCCGAGGAAAAGTTCGACATCCGTCATCTCCGGCTGGATCTCGAGCGCGCGCAGAAACGACCGGATGGCCGGATCGTATTTGGCCTGCAAGTAGCGCGCGATTCCCAAGTTCGCATGAGCCCCGGCGAGGTCGGGGTTGAGAGCCAGTATCTTTTCGAATTCCCGCTCCGCGAGACCGTGCTCCTTGCGGGCGAGGGCTTCTTGGGCGTGCTGGAAATGATCGCGAATCTGATCGCCCGAGGGCGCGTCTTGCCCCCACAGGCACGCGGCCATCGCCATTCCCATTGCCAATCTGAGTAAGAACGCCATGGGTGCGGGAGAGCCGCCGATCGACTCTGCTCCATTTTGCCTAGTCGGCGATCAAAAGGGAAGGGGGCGGGTACGCGACACGAAGACGGGAGAAGGATAGACGCCACCGGGAACCGTAAGCGGCCACCACCCGGGCGAGACTGAAAGGGCGAGCGGTTATTGTGCAAAGGCGGCACCGAAAACTTAAATACGACAACCGTGTCTTGTGGCGAGGTTTTCCCGCCGCCCTTCAGGGCTCAATCGGAGTGCATCGTCACCTAGGGTTCCGCCTTCGGCTCCACCCTAGGCTATATTCCCGCCGCCGCTTCGCGGCTCTCGGAAGTCGCACTCTTTCGCCGCCGGCGGAGCGAAAGCGTTCATGAAACGAGTTCATGTTGTGGAAGCGCATCGAGCTGACCATCTCGTTCCGGCGCCGCTTGCCGCTGTGTGCCGCCGGGCGGCTCGCGGCGGTTACCGTGTCCCGGGTAGCTGATCGAGCAACCGGCGAGCCGCCTGATGTCCCGGCTTTCGCTCGATCAACTTTTCGAGCCTCTCGCGCGCCTTGGCGACATCCTTCGCCTGAAGATGAATCCCCGCCAGCGAAAGATAGGCCCGATCGAAGTCAGGTTGCGCCCCGAGCAGATCAACGAGCCGCGCGACGGCTTCGGAGGTGTTTCCGCGTTGGGCGTCGAGCAGCGCTAGGTTGGTCAGGGTGTCGGGATCCCCCGGAGCTACGCCGAGAGCCTCCTCAAACCGGGCCCGCGCGGCATCAAGATTCCCGCGGCGGGCGTGGAGCATCCCAAGGCGATTTCGTGGACCTGGTTCGCGCGGGTTCGAATCAATCGCGGCTTTGAGAACCGCGATCGCCTCAGCCGCCTTGCCGCTTCGCATGTAGGCCGTCGCCAGATTGCCGGCCGCCTTCGCATACCCGGCGCGCGCGTCGACGGCGGCTTGGAAATGAACGACCGCTTCGTCGTGATGTCCGAGATGCGCGAGCACGACGCCGAGGCTGTTGTGCGCCTCGGCATAGGAGGGATCACATGCCAGCGCCCTCTCGAAAGACGCCCGCGCTTTTTCCAGGGATCGTTGACGAAAATGGGCTGTTCCCAAGTTGTAGTAAGGACCGGCGGCACCCGGGTTCATCGCGGCGCTCTTGGCCAGATACGGTAGCGCCGCGGCGGCGAGTCCGCGCTCCAACAAAGCGGCTCCAAGCTCGGTGTAATTTCGTCGCGGCCGGGCTCCGAAAAAGCGTCCCTCGAAAGGAACCGCGCGGGCGAGGCGCCGCGCTCCCGGCTCACCGAGAAACGCTACATCGCCGAGAAGCCGACCGACCTCCACTCGGCCCTCGTAGATCTTTTCCACGATCCCGTCGCCATTCACTAGAAACGTCGTTGGGATTTGGAGGTCGGAACGGCGGTTCAGCAAGTATCGCTTGAAGAGGTTATAAGAGGACGCAAAATCGTTGTCGGCGACGAGTACGGGAAACGTGAGACCTTCGGCGCGTGCAAATTCGTTGACTGCGGCGCGCTCTTCCGGGGGGTCGACGGAAACGGCAAGCAGCTTCAGTCCGGCCTTTTCAATCTTGTCGCGGTTTTGCTCGAAGTCGCGCAGCTCGGCCCGGCACGGCGGGCACCACGTCGCCCAAATGTTCACCAACAGAGGCGCGCCCCGATAATCACGCAAGCGGTGAACGGCGCCCTTTGTGTCGGCAAGCTCCCACGGCGGCGCCGCGACCGACTCGATCAACCAAGTTCCGGTGTTTTCGATAGGTGCCGATCGGGCCTGAACCGTCCGCGGCGCGTCTTCCCGCGACTCGGTGTCTGGAAACGCTTGCGAGGAAATCTCGTCGGAGCCTTCCTCAATCGTGATCCGGCCGTTGACCGGCGGGTCGGAGAGGACTTGCTCGGCGCCCGAGGGCCATTTCACCCGAAGCTCGTCGACGCGCTCCGCCTTCCCAAGGCCAAAGAGCAATTCTTTCGAATGTTGGGAAAGAAATCCCGACCCCGCGCGGATGGTTTTCGTCGAGGGTTTGCCGCCAGCCGTTACCGTCACGCGAGCGCCGACCGCGTCGCGATTGCTTGTCCGACCACGCAAGCGAACGGTCAACGAGTTGTTGCGGCCCGAGCCGAGGCTTGCCGCGAAATCGTTGCGAAGCACGCGCAACCCCGGCTCGTTTCGCGACTTCAGCACCAAGTCGAGATCGCCGTCTTGATCCAAATCCACCGCCGCGAAAGCACGGCTGTCGTCGAGAAAGTCGAGGCCCATGGCGCCCGAGACGTCGCTAAACGTACCGTCTCCGTTGTTGAGATAGCACACGTTGCGCTCACGTCCGCTCCACGACGCCTCACCGTGAATCAACTCCGTGATGGCCGCCCAGGCCGTCTCGTAATTGCCGGACGGGTTCGAACCTTCGGGAGATTGCGACACAACTTGCCGCCAGAAGAAACTTCAAAGGTCCTTCGTATCGGCGTTGGTGACGTAACCGTTGGCGATATAGAGGTCCTCGTCCCCATCGTTGTCGAAGTCCAATGCGTCGCTCGACCATGCCCAGCGGCCGTGTTCCACGCCGCTATCAACCGTGACGTCGGTGAAAGTTCCTTGCGCTTGGCCACGAAACAGCGTGTTGCCCTTGGCATGACGTTGGTAGAGGTTCCGCGTGTCCCCGGTCAGCGTTTGTTGAAACGCCCGTTGGGAGCTGACGCGCAAACCCGCGGCGGACCACATGTTGCCGACGTAGAGGTCCAGCCGACCGTCCCGATCGTAGTCGAACCATGACGCGCTCATGCCCGCGCCGACATCTTCCACACCGAGCCGCGCGGCCGTGTCGGTGAACGTTCCGTCGCCGTTGTTGCGGTAGAGATTGTTGCGTCCGAAATCGTTGGCTACGTAGAGATCGGGGCGGCCGTCGTCGTCGTAATCCCCCCAGGACGCGGCAAAGCTGAATCGAGTATTGTTCTGATCCAATCCGCTTGCCTGGGTTACGTCTTCGAAAGTTCCGTCGCCGCGGTTGCGCAACAGAAAGTTGGGGGGGCCGTTATTGGCGTCGTGATAAGGAGTGGGAGCGTGGCGCGGGCCGGTCCCGCCGTGATAACGATAGGCGCAGACATAGAGATCGAGGTCGCCGTCGAGATCGTAATCCGCCATCGCCGCCGATGTGAGTTGGCCTTGCGGCTCCGACGAAAATGAGAACGCGCCCGGCTCATCCCGAAACACACCCTGCCCGTCGTTGCGCAATAGCAGCGGCGCAAGAGCCGTGATGACGATCAGGTCTTGGTCGCCGTCGTTATCCGCGTCGGCAAACAGCGACATGGACGTGCTGTCCAAAACGCCCACGCGCGCGTCAGTGGTGATGTCGATTAAGGAAAATCCGCCGTCGTTACGAAACAGGCGGTTGGGCAGACCCGACGGCTGGCTCACATACAGATCGTCATCCCCATCGCCATCGATATCCCCAACGCTGACCCCCTGGTGTCCGTAGAGGTCAACGCCCAGAGCGCCGTCGAGCCGAGAGCGCCAGTGATCGACTCCGTGCCGCAACTGGTCGCGGTAGGACGCATTGGCGCCGAGCGCCGACTCGCTGACATCGGTGAATAATGCATGCGAGGCGACGGCCCGAGTCCGCTTTCCCGCCCTCCAGCGATGAACAAGCCATTGCCCTTGGGGCGTCCGACGCCAATCGAGCACCCATTCGCCGGTCTGCTGAATTCTTTGCGACGCTTCGCCGGCGGCGGGGCCGACAATGTCGAAGTGCAGCTTGGTTTCAGCTCGCGCCGCATCGCGGTCCGAGTCGACGGCGATAGCAACAACCTCAAACTCGGCGGTCTCGATTTGACGATACGCCGCCGCCAGGGACCGGAACTCCGCCAGGAAGCGTTCACGCCCGATTTCCTCTCCTGGAGGGTCGACCCTCCGATAGAGCTGAAGAGGCGGTTCCGATCGGATGGCGACTTCGCCGCCGTCCCAACCCGCGGCACGGAAGCCGTCGGCGAGCATGTCGGCGACGCGGTCCGCGTTCTCGGGGCTCTGCTTGAGTTGAAGAGCGAGTTCGTCCAGCCTCAGAGCGATTCGCTCACCGATCGCTTCCGACTGAAAGGTGTCCCGCGTCGCGTCCACCTTCGCGGCAAGTTGCTGCTCGGCGGATGCGACTTCGTACTGCGGAGAAAAGAAATAACGATCGCCCGGCGGGTCATCCCCCAGAGCCGTCACCGCGATGACGAAGAGCCCGAAACCGAGGCCGGCCCCGGCCTTGCGATGCTTCGCATTTTCCATGACGCCGGAACCCTCTGTCATCGACCAGTCCCGTCTCTGTGAAACGCCGCGCCTAATCGTACGGGCCATAAGTTGCGGCGACGCCTCGACCACTATAGCCTAAGGCTATGCTCCGCCGGCGGCAGGCTCTCGCTGCCCTTATAATAATCGCGACGTGCCTTCCGGCCTCCCCGGGACAGGCGGAGGAAAAATGCTCCGTTTGCCACCCGCAAGAAGTCGCGAATTATCTCAAGACGGGCATGGGACGCTCGATCTCAACCCCCGGCAATCAACCCTCCGGGGCTTTCGAACACCCGGTTTCCGGTTCGCGATTCAGCGTCGTGAGCACCGGCGAGAGCATGACGCAGCGCGTCGAGAGGGACGGCCTGAGCGCGGAATATCCGGTGGAATACGTCATCGGCTCGGGGAATGCCGCTTTCGGCTACCTCATCCGCGTGGGCAACGATGTTTTCCAATCGCCGGTGGCCTACTACACGAAACGGCAACGCTGGGACATGGCGCCCGGCATGGAATCCCATCCCGCGCCCGACTTTGATCGACCCGTTCTCGCCGAGTGCCTGTGGTGCCACGCCGACCGGCCGCAACCCGTGCCGGCCACCCAAAGCCAATACAGCGATCCGATCCTGATGGGCGGCGCGATTTCGTGCGCGCGCTGCCACGGACCCGCCGAGCGTCATCTGGCCGGACCCTTCCGCGGAGACGATCGTCAACCCCGTCAAGCTCCCCCCGCATCAGCGCGACAGCGTCTGTGAGCAGTGCCACCTGAGTGGCGAACAGCGCGTGCTCAACCCCGGCAAGACCTTTGCGGACTTCCAGCCCGGCATGGAACTCGAGGCGGTATTCTCGGTCTATGTGGGTGACGGCGGGGACGACACGGAACTCGGCGGGCGGTTCAAGGTCGTCAGTCATTTCGAGCAACTCAAGCGAAGCCGGTGCTATCAGGCAACCGGAGAGACCATGTGGTGCGGCACCTGCCACAGCCCCCACGAAAAGCCCCGGGACGCGGTCTCCTACTACCGGATGCGTTGTTTGGGTTGCCACGACCAGACGGCTCTCGCCGAAACCCACCCCGAGCCTGCCGACGATTGCGTTTCGTGTCACATGGCCCGCCGGCACTCGCGCGACAGCGGACACAGCGCGTTTACCGACCACCGGATCGCGCGGAGTCCAAGTGTCGAATCAGAGGGAAGCGATGTGCCGCCACGACTGCGGGCTTGGCGGGAGCCGCCGGAGAGGACTCTGGCGGCCCGGAATCTCCGGGCTTGCCTATCTCGATATCGGCCGGCGTATAGAGCGCGAGGACTACCTGGATGAGGGGGCGTCGTTGTTGGCGGGGCCGGCGCAGGCCGGCCGACTCGACCCCGAAGGACTCCGAGAACTGGGCGGCGTTCTGATGCTCAAACAAGCGCCACCCGAGGCCGGCTTCAAGCAGCTCGGTGTGCAGCTCATGCGAGATGCGCTGCAACAAAAGCCTGCCGATGCCGAATACCATCGTTCCCTCGCCGCCGCGTTGTGGCAAATCGGCGAAGACAAAGAGGCCGTTGAACTGCTCAACCAGGCGATCGAACTCGATCCGCGGGTCAGGTCCGCTTATCGTGTTCTCGCCGAAATTCATGAAGAGGCGGAGAGGCCGGCGCTTGCGCTCGAGACCTGGGAGCGGTATCTGATGTTGGCGCCCCAGAGCCTGTCGGCCAAAACCGCGGCTGCAAAGCTCAAAGAGCGGCAGTGAGCAGACGCGTTTCCCCGACCTTGTTGGAAGGCGTCGAGTTGCCCGTGTTCCTGTCACCCTTTCAGGGCTCGACCTGAATTGTTTCGTACCCAGGGTTTCGCCTACTTCGGCTTCACCCTGGGCTATATTCCTTCCGCCGCTTCGCGGCTCAAGGCGCCCGCGATTTCACGGCCCTCGGGTCGGACCCCTCGCTCGCGTTCGGGGCTCCATACGCATGTTCGAGCCTACAAAAAAAGTGGCTGCGCGGCGTCTTCGCCACGCAGCCACTGAACTCGCGCCCAGCTTTGGGCGGTTAAAGGTTAAACCAACCGGTCAGAATACCAACCGTAGACCGAATTGCATTCGCCGCATTGGCGATGTGGACGGTCCCACGCCGGTCGAACCGGCCAGAGCGAAAATCTGGCCCGTGGTCGACCCTCCAATAAAGGTGTTCGGGTTTGCGAGATTGGCGTGGTTGAGAACGTTGAAGCTCTCCCAACGGAGTTGCAGCTTCTTACCTTCCGATATGTGGAACTGCTTCCACAACGACCAATCCGCGCCGAACAAACCCGGTCCGCGCATGGTGCCGCGGCCCGCGTTACCCCAAGTGAACGGCGCGGGCGCCGCAAAGGCTGAAGAATCGAACCAGCGGTTACGGTCCGAGTTGGAGATGTTGTGATCGCCGATCCGGTCCGGCCGCTGTCCAAAGTCCGCGTTGAGATCCGCCCCACTGAAGGCGGGAGACATCGCAAAGCCGGTCTCCGCGATGGTGATCCCATGGAACTGCCAGCCGCCGATAATTGCATCGAGGGCGCCGCTTGCATCCGAGCCGAACCTCTTGCCCTTGCCGAACGGGAGTTCGAAACTGTGGGCAAGCGTCCACACCACCGCGCGGTTGTAAGGCGAGAGACCGTACCCGCCGGCGCGGTCATGCGGGTTCGAGCCCTGGTCGCCCCAGCCGAAGCCGCCGAGATGGCCGTCCAGCGCCTTCGCCCAAGTGAACGACGACTTGATCATGTAGCCGTTGTTGAATCGCTTCTCGGTCACCCACTGTAGGGCGTTGTAGGAGGAGTTAGCGCAATTGCAACCGTTGTTCACACCGGAGCTGAGGCCGAACTTGGGGAAGAGCTGCCTGCGGTTGTTGCGGTCGCCTGGTCCTGGAATAGCGGCGTTCATGTTGGTCGGCCACCAGAGATGCCGCCCGACATTGCCGACCCAGGCCAGGGAGATCTTCCAGTCCTGGGCGAACTGGTGCTCGATAGCGATGTTCCAAGAATCCACGTATTCGTTGGGATGCTCGAAGGGCCGATGCTTGAGCAGCTGATCCTTCGGCGGCACCATGTGGCCCGAATCCGGCAAGGCGGGGCTGGATTCCGCCGGCGGCCCTTGCTGAATCGGAAAGACCGGGAACCGCTGGTTCGATTGAACGATCGTTTGCTGCGAGACGATCGGGAAGAAGCTGGTCAGTTGGTAGAACTGGCCGCCGTAGTTGGACGAAAAATAGCTGCGTCCGAATCCGGCGCGGATGACCGTCGTGTCGGTGAGCTTATACGCCAACCCCATCCGCGGGGAGATGTTCCCCCACTCCGCCGCGACGTTGGCGGTTCCCGAGACATCCCCCAAACCCGCGAGAAGGATATCCCCCGAGCCGGGATCGAAGTTCGCGAGCCCGCCCGGATCGGCCGAGGTCACCGGCCCCAGGTAATCCCAGCGGAACCCATAGTTGATGGTCAGCTTGGGCGTGGCCCGCCAGGTGTCTTGCCAGTAGATGCCCGTGCGCCAGTTCCGCTCTCTCGTGAAACCAGCCCCAGAAACAAGACGCTTGCAAGTAGTCTGTTCGTGGCCATCAGTTCTCCTTCTGTTTTTCAACTACGGATTAGGGTCATTCGATTGCGGGACGAGTACGGCCGCGGCGAACTCCCCTCCGTTGTCAAGCAGGAACCTCAGCGGTACAAGCTCATCCAACGGCGGGGTCCGGCGGCAACCCCCCCACCATCGAATCCAGAGAGATGGTAACAAACGAAGCAAGCCGCGTCAACCCCTCAGTTAACGATTCGAGGACGTCACTGAAAGATCGGGGCTGATCCACACCGGCTGGGGACAAGGCGTCTGCGTCGCCGACTACGACAACGACGGATTCGATGATCTGTTCGTGACCCACTACGGCCCCGACATCCTCTATCGAAACGAAGGCGGCAAGCGCTTTCGCAACGTCAGCGCCGCGGCGGGCCTGCCGACCAAGGGCCGACGCTGGGGCACCGGCTGCGCCTTCCTCGACTATGACCGCGACGGCAAGCTCGATCTCGCCGTCGCGAACTACGTCGATCTAGACCCCGAGAAGACGCCGAAACCGGGGGAGAGTAATTTCTGCCGCTACAAAGGTCTTGCCGTTTTGTGCGGCCCGCGAGGCTTGCCCGGCGAGTCGAACCTGCTCTACCGTAACCTCGGCGGCGGGAAATTCGAGGATGTTTCCAAGAGCAGCGGGTTCTCGGGGCCCGCCGGCCGCTACGGGTTGGGCGTGTTGACGTCCGATTTCGACGACGACGGTTGGCCCGATATCTACATCGCGGCCGACTCGACTCCCAGCATGCTGTTCCACAACCAGGGCGACGGCACGTTCGACGATGTCGGGCTGTTGTCGGGTACGTCGCTCAACGAAAACGGCCAAGAGCAGGCGGGCATGGGCGTTTCAGCGGCCGATTTCAACCACGACGGCCGGCTCGACATCGTCAAGACGAACTTTTCCGACGATGTGCCGTCGCTGTATCGCAACGACGGGAAGGGTTTCTTTACCGACGTTTCGTACCGCGCCGGGCTCGGCGTTCACACAAACTATTTGGGGTGGGGGGTGAGCTTCGTCGACATCGACCACGACGGTTGGAAAGACATCTTCATCGTCAACAGTCACGTCTATCCTTCGATTGACCAGCTCAACTCCGCCAGTCCGTATCGACAAAAGAGGTTGGTGTACTGGAATATTCGAAACGGAGCCTTCATCGATGTATCGTCGGGAGCGGGTTCGGGGATCTTGACACCTTCGTCGGCGCGCGGCGCGGCTTTCGGCGATCTCAACAACGACGGCAAGATCGAAGTCGTGATCAATAACCTCGACGGCCGGCCGAATCTGCTCCGGAATCGCGGTGAAACAAAGAACTGGATCGTCCTCAAGTTGCGAGGAACCAAATCAAACCGCAACGGCATCGGGGCCCGTGTCGTGGTCGAATCGGGAGAGATGAGTCAAGTGGACGAAGTGCGCAGCGGCGGCAGTTACATGTCTCAAAATGATATGCGCTTGCACTTCGGCATCGGCGACACTGAGAAGGTCTCCCGCATCAAGGTAAGATGGCCCGGCGGCCTCGACGAAAACTTCGGCCCCTTTGACGCAGGCCGGCAGGTCGTTCTCGAAGAAGGAGAGGGGGAGCCGCGGTAGCGCTGCTCGTCCGCGCGATCGCGGGGATCGGCTCGTCATGATAGACGATAGGCTGAGTCGCAGGCGGTTCGTTAGCGCCGGATCACGGGCGATGCCCGCCGCCGTTTGGTGCGCCCTGGAGTGCTTCCACCCGGCCTGGGGTCAGCGAGAGGAGAGAAACGAAACACCTATGGGGCTCGCTTCGGTTAAAGCGCTCACTTTCGACATTTTCGGGACCGTCGTTGATTGGAGATCTTCGATCATTCGCGATGGGGCGGCGCTGGGTGAACGAAAAGGACTTCATGTCGATTGGGCGGAGTTCGCGGATGCCTGGCGAGCCGGCTACGGACCATCCATGAACCGCGTTCGCCGGGGCGGGCTTCCCTGGACGAACATCGACGGGCTGCACCGTTTAATCCTCGATGACCTCTTGAAGAAATTCGAGATCGAGGGACTCTCCGAAGACGAGATCGCCCAATTCAATCGCACCTGGCATCGGCTTACGCCTTGGCCCGACGCTGTTTCCGGGCTAACTCGGCTGAAGAGGAAATTCGTGATCGCGACGCTTTCAAACGGCAACGTGGCGCTGCTGACGAACATGGCGAAGAATGCCGGCTTGCCGTGGGACGTCATTCTCTCTTCCGAGTTGGCCCACCGGTACAAACCGGACAAGGAAGTCTATTTGACGGCGGCGCGGCTTCTGGGACTCGAGCCGGGCCAAGTGATGATGGTCGCGGCGCACAAAGGCGATTTGCGCGCCTCGGCCGGGGTCGGCTTCAGGACCGCTTTTGTTCCCCGCCCGCATGAGCGCGGACCAAACGGTCAACCCGACCTGACGCCCGATCCCTCATTTGATGTCATTGCCGAGGATTTCGTCGATCTGGCCGAGAAGCTGGGAGCCTAACCCGCATTTCTCATCGCCTGACGGGCAAAGCACACGATAGGCCCGCCATTACCTCGTTGCGCTTGCTCGCCGTGCTCACCGTACTGTTCGAGTACGCCTCCGCGCGCCAAGCGGCGCGCGCCTTGTACTGACGGACCTCTCATACCCTTTGCCTCGCCACGCGATGAGAGAAGCGGGCCGGCTTTTGAGAGGCTGCTCTCTATGATCAAGACGATTGTGCCCTCGTCAAATCGATACCGAGACCGGTCTGAAAAAGGAAAGGCGCGGCACCCTGACGGATACCGCGCCCTGTAAGTTAGGCGTTAAGCCTGGTTAGTCGGTCAGAAGCGTACGCGTAAACCGAATTGCACCAGGCGTGGATTACCGCGCGTTCCGCTGATGACCCCGAATTGCGGAGTCCCCAGGGCCGTCCCTGGATGGCGGAAGAGCGGCGTGTTGAACATGTTAAATAACTCCGCTCGGAATTCGACGCCGAATCTCTCGCCGATATTGGTTCGCTTGAAGAGGGCGAAATCCCACTGAGCGATGCCGGGACCCCTTACATCGGGCAGAATGCGACCGGTATTGCCGAACGTGAACGCATCGGGTTGGCTAAACACGCTGGTGTTGAAATAGCGATTGAGCCGCGTCTGCGGATCACCCGACAATTCCGCGCTCGTCCCGTTGTTGTTCGGGAACTGGCCGCCGCCGAACGAGTTCGAAAGGTTCTGCGAGGCGGTGACGCCGATCGGGAAACCCCTCTGGATGGTCGTGACGCCGTTGACGCCCCAACCGCCGAGGATCGCATTGGCCGCGCCCGACATGTTGGCGCCGAAGCGCCTGCCCTTACCGAACGGCAGGTCCAACACATAGCTGAGAATGAAGCGCTGTGAAACGTCGAAGGCCGCCAGCGACTTGAGCGAGCGGAGGTCGTTGTTGTTGCCCCCCGTGGCCCAGCCCTGAGCGCTGAAGCCCTCGAGGCCGTCGAGCCAACCGGTCAACGTCCCGGCGTCGGTGATCAGCTTCGAAGCAGTGTAAGCCGCCAGAATGCTGGCGCCGCCCTTGAAGCGTTTCTCCACCTTGGCCTGAAACGAGTGCCAGGTCGAGCTGCGGTTCGTTGGGGCGGCCATCGAGACATCAGTGAACTGCGGGAAAGGCCGCAACAGTTGCCCTCGCGAAATCGTCGGCTGAGAGAGCCCGCCGGGCGCAATGGAAGTCCCGAAGAACGGATTCTCCACCTGTTCATTCAAGGCGCCCCCGAGGGAGAGGTGTTGATCCGGCAACTGGTTGATCGTCTGCGCGTTCACCGGAATGCTGCTGCCTTTCGACCCGGCGTACGCCACGTCGATCAACAAGCCGTTCTGGAACTGATGCTGGATGTTGAAGTTCCACTGCTGCATGTAGCCCCCCGGCTGATCCGGGACCGGAGCGAGGATCCCCAACCCGCCGACAAGGCGGTTCAGGAACTCCGGGTCGCGCCCCGGAGGTTTTAAGATGCCCTCCGGATAGGGATCGTTGAGCAGACGGAAAGGCGTCGCGCCGCCGTCGAGCGAGTTGAGAAAGGGTGTCGCGATCGTGTTGATGACCATGATATTGGGCGCGCTCGCGAAAGCGACGTCATTGGGCAACCAGAAGACGCCGTAACCGGTGCGGATCACCGTCGAGTCGGTGAGCCGGTAAGCGATGCCCACCCGAGGCGCATAATCGTTATGGTCATTGATCGCCGTCCTGCTGTCGCGAAGAGGCGAGTTCACCAGGCCCAGCACGCCCTTCAGCTCAAGTCCGGACTCTTGCGCCAGCGGACTGGGTGCGTCCAGCGCCAGAAACACTATGTTGTCAAAGCGCTCCGAGAAGTTGCCCGAACGCTCCCAGCGCAGCCCAAGGTTGATGGTCAGTTTGTCGTTGACTTGCCACTGGTCGTTGAAGTAAGCGGCGCTGTAGAGCATCTGCGCGGCGACGAGGCCGGGCGTGTTGATGCCGCGTTGGCTGCTGGCCGTTCCCAGCAAGAACGAGGCGAAGCCGGCGCCGCCCACGGGACTAAATGGATCGTCCGCCGTGAAGTTGGCGTTGAAGTCGAAGATGCCGCTGGGCACATTGCTTTGCCCATAGTTGTGCGTCAGCCGCCGCGCGTCGCCTCCAATCTTGAGAGTGTGGCGTCCGCGAATCATCGTCATACTGGGAAGAATCGAGTAGTTTTCCTGCCGTCCGATAATCGTGCTTCCCGTGCCCTGGGCGCAGAACAGGCTGTAACTTTCCACGCAAGGCGTCGGGATGTGTCGGAAGGCCTCCGGGATCTGACTGGTCAACGAATCCGGCCAGGCGAACTGCGACAAATCGATGCCTTGGCTTGCCGGTGAGCGGTCATAGCGGAACCGAACCCAGTTCAGGCGAATGTCCAGAATCGTGGTGGGCGAGAGCATGTAGGTGTCGCCGAATACGATCTGGTTCGTCGTGAAGGTTTCCGGACCCGCGTCGATGTGCAAGCCCGTCCCGTAAGGATCCACCCCGAAAGTGAGGTTATCCCACCAGGTCCAGCGCACCATCATGCGGTGCTTGTCGCTGGCGTTCCAATCCACCTTTTCGGTGATTTGGTCGTTGTCGCCTCCGTCGCTGGCGTTACCGGCGTAGTTTTGGGTAAGCCCCGGCAGATTGGGCTGGGCCCACGAGCCGCTCAGCGTCTTCGCTGTCGCGTCCTGGCGCTGCGAGGGAATCACGTTGTTGGGGAACGGAGTCCTTGTCGCCCCGGCGTTAAAATCCTCAACGCTGGCGACCGAGAACGGGTCATGAATCGGAACGCCGAGCTCGGAGAAATCGCCGCTTTGCATCAAAGGGGTGGGCGAGTCGAGCAACAACGACCGGCCGGCCCGCTGCCGGTAGCTCTCGTAGGAGGAGAAGAAGAACAACGTGTCCTTGACGATCGGACCGCCGATATTCGCGCCCCACTGGTTTTGCGTGAAGGACGGACGCCCGATTCCGCTGGCGTTGTTGAAGAACGTATTCGAGTTCAACGCCTTGTTGCGCAGAAACTCGTAAGCGGTTCCGTGGAACTGGTTCCCGCCCGACTTGGTCGTCATGTTGATGACGCCGCCGGCGAAACGCCCGAACTCGGCGCCCAGGGCGTTGGTCTGCACCTTGAATTCCTGGATCGAGTCTTGCGTCGGCACGAGAGCGAGCAGGTTGACGTAGCCCAAATTCACGGGACCGCCGTCGATCGTGGCCGCGCTCTGGTTGGACTGTCCCCCGCCCATCTGATAGTTGCCCCAAGCGAAGATGTTCACGCCCGTCGGGCTCTGCATCGACTGGCCTTGCGGGACGACGCCCGGTACCAGGGCAACCAGATTCAAAACGTTGCGCCCGTTCAAGGGCGTTTCCGTCACTTTCCTCGACTCGACAACTTGGCCGAGCGACGCGGTTTGCGATTGCAGCAGCGGCGTTTCCGCCGTCACCTCGACGACTTCAGTGACTTCACCAATCTCCATGGTCGGGTCGATGCGAATGTTCGCCTCGACTTCCACGCCGATTGGTTCTTGGACGAACTGCTTGAAGCCGGCGGACATCGCCTCGAGGCGATACTGTCCCGGGTTCAAGGTGACAAAACGATAGAGACCGGCATCGCCGGTCTCTTGGGTCAATTGAGCGCCGGTGGCCAAGTTGATGATGGTCACCGAGGCGCCCGGAATGACGGCTCCTGTACTGTCCTGTACGGTTCCGACGACGGCGCCGTAGAACGTCTGACCGATTGCGACTCCGGAGAGCAGCAACACGCAGACGCACGTCAACGCTAACGCTCGCGAATCTCTTGCGTTCATGAGACTTCCTCCTTCAAAGATGTAGACACTACGACCCCTGTGCATTCGTAGTACCTCCACTATCACACACTTTGGGTGACGGACGCAACCCGAAGAAGCAAGATTTGTAACCTTAACTACTATCGTGCCGGCGCATACATCTCGTGGCGCACTGGTTCCAGCCATCGCGCCGGGGGCCTCATGGGATAATCAACACGGCGGCGAGACGCCGACTTTCGAAGCGTATGCGGCTTCCGTTCCAGTTTCCTCGACGCAGGGCGGGGCGCTTCTTTCCCGAACCAGGGCGGAGGCGCGGACTCTCGTTTGTCCGGATCTTTGGGAGGCAACACCCCGGCTTGACGTGGCTCGCATGGCTGGTTTTCGGGTCGCCGTTGTGTCCGATTCGCGGCGCGGACACCGTGGGTTACGAAACCATTCGCCCCGATGTCGCCTATGTCGGATCGAAGGCCTGCGCGGGCTGCCACCGTAAGATCTTTTCCACGCATTTCACGACGGCCATGGGCCGCTCGACAAGCTCGGCCGACGATGAGGCGCAACTGAAGCTCGTGCCGCGGTCGGTGACGGTCGAGCACCCGCGCTTCAACCGGCATTACGAGGTCTCCAGGCGCGGAGACGAACTGTTTCAAACCGAATACGAACTCGACCCCTCGGGGGGCGACGTCTTTCGAACCACCCACAAACTCGCCTACGCCATGGGTTCCGGCACGCACGGCATCAGCTACCTGGTCCGCCGCGGCCGTCACCTCTTTCAAGCGCCGCTTTCCTATTACGCGACGACGGGATCCTGGGAACTTTCCCCCGGTTACGAGACGGAGGACTTGGGCTTCAGTCGTCAGATCGAAACCAGTTGCATCGCCTGCCACGTCGGTCGTCCGAATCCCGTTGAGGGTAAGCCGGGGTTCTATGAAGATCCGGCCTTTGAGGAGCCGGCGATCGGTTGCGAGAATTGCCACGGTCCCGGCGAGGCTCATGTCGAAGCCCGCCTCGAGAACCTCGAAGTATCGGCGGCGTTGGACCCGACGATCTTCGACCCGTCGAAGGCGCCCGCGCGGCTCGGTGAGAATGTTTGCATGCAATGCCACCAGTGGGGCGACGCACGCACGTTGCTGCCCGGCAAGACACACTTCGATTTCCGCCCGGGGACATATTTGGTCGACACGCTGGCGATCCTTAAGGTCCCCGTCGACCGTTCCGAGGGCACGAATGTGCTGCTCGAACATCACTTTGGGATGGAAACCAGCCGCTGCTTCCGAGCAAGCGAGGGAAGACTGAGTTGCTTTAGCTGCCATGAGGTTCATAACCCACCCGAGTCGTCGACCAAGGTCTCCTATTACAGAGACAAATGCCTGAACTGTCATACGAATGAAGCCTGCGCCGTTTCCCTCGCCAAGCGGCGGGAGAACACCCCGCCGAATGACTGCGCCGGGTGCCATATGCCCGCCCGCGATCTCCAACGCATTCGCCACACCGCGCTGACCAACCATCGCATTCCGCGCCGGCCTGATGCCCCGCCGCCCGACGACGTGTTCGATCGCGAGACGCCGGGCCTGGACGGCTTGCTTTTGCTCAATCCGCCGGCCGATGCCGAAGCGGTCGACTTGCCGGCGGTCACGCGCTTTCGAGCGTTTGCCGAAATCGCGATCAAGAAGCCTGCCTACAAGACCAAGCCGTTCGAGATGCTAACTGTGTCTAAACTATTTGTCTCACCCCAGGGGGCAAGCCCAAACCGAATTGGCCGCGGACGATTCCGAAGACCCGATGGTCCTGGCCGGGTTGGGACACCAGGCCAAGCAGGAGAAGACGCCGGAAGGGGACCGGCGGGCGATTGAGTACCTGACCAAAGCGATTGAGGCGAATACCCACATCGATAGTGTCTATAACGATCTGGCTGAAATCCTCAATCGCTCCGGTCGCGGTGACGAAGCGCTCACGATCGTGGATCAGGGTTTAGAGCGGGCTCCGTTTTCGCGCCGTCTATCAAGGATGCGGGTCTTCACCTTGATCCAGCTACAGCGTTTTCCGGAAGCCGAGGAAACCGTTCGCCGGCACGTCGAGACCCACCCGAACGACGCGGAGATTCGCGATCTGCTCCACCAGATCGACGCCGCCAACGCGGGGCAATGAGGGCGGCTGGTTAGTCTTCCTCGCGGACTTCGCGGACGTCCACGACGCGGTTGATCTCGACATCGTTCAAAGTCTGACCCGTTCCGCTGGGCCAGCGAATCTCGACCTTCTTCACCGACTCCGCCTTGCCGATCCCGAAATGAACGCCGTCGTGGCTCGATGACGCGTAACTCACCGCCGACGTCATGGAATTGTGTTGGCCTCCGTCGATGAGCACCCGCGCGCCGATGCCGTCCCGATTGCTCTTGGTGCCCCTGAGCCGCAAATGCAGCCAGTGATTGCCGCCGGGGCTTATGTTCTCCCAAAGCTCGGCCGGTCCGCCGAGGGAACTGACCACGACATCGATGAGGCCGTCGCGATTGAAATCGGCGAAGGCCGCGCCGCGATGCACTCGCAAGGCCTGAAACCCTGAGCCCGCCCCGGCTGAAACATCCTGAAACTTCCCGTTGCCGCGATTCGCGAAGACGCTGTTGGGCTCCTTGTAGGGTGTCGTCTCCTCGAAGGTTTCGATCAGATCGTTGACATGGGAATTGGCGGTGAATAGATCTTTCCAGCCGTCGTTGTCGAAGTCGAACAACCCGTTGCCCCAGCCGCTGCGCCGGCGGGTGAGTTTCGCCAGTCCCGAGGGGCCGGTTGCGTCCTCGAAAAAGCCGTCGCCGACGTTGCGAAACAGCGGAAAGGTCTCGGCGATCAACGCCGTCACGGCGATGTCGGGGAGCCCGTCGTTGTTGTAATCGCGAAAATCGACGCCCATGCTTGCCACCGGGTCGCCGTGTTCGAGCAGCGCGACTCCGGCGAACAGGGCGCCTTCCTCAAACGTGCCGTCGCCTTGATTGAGGAAGAGGAAATTCGGGAGGTTGTCGTTCGTGATGACGGCGTCGAGTGTGCCATTGCCGTCGGCGTCACCGAAGGCGACGCTCATGCCGCGCCCGGCGTGCTCGGCAATACCGGAAGCGCGACTGACATCCTTGAAACTTCCGTCTCCCTGATTGCGGTAGAGGCGGTTGGGGATCGGCTGAAGATGCTCGGGGCCGCAGTACGCCCGTAGATTCTTCTCGCGATCGCCGCAATAGGGGTCCGAGCCGAGCTTCCAGTCCGCGTAGTTGACAACGAGGAGGTCGAGCAAGCCGTCGTTATCGTAATCAAACCAACCCGCGGCGACCGACCATTCACCCTCCCGAATACCGGAAACCGCCGTGACGTCTTCGAACCGGCCCGCCCCGTCATTGCGATAAAGCATGTTCTCGAAAACGCCGGCCACGAAGAGATCGACGTCGCCGTCGTTGTCATAGTCGGCCGCGGCGGCGCCCATCGAGTAGCCGCGTCCGGCGAGACCGGCATGTGTGGTGACATCGCTGAACTTCATGTCGCCGTCATTGCGATAGAGCCGGTTCGCGTATTTGGGCGCCTCTTTCTTTAGCGCTGGAATCGCGGCGCCGTTGGTGAAAAAGATGTCGGGCGAGCCGTCGCCGTCAGCATCGAAGGCCGCTACTCCCCCGGCCATCGTTTCGATCATGTGTTTGTCTGGGGTGGGGTGATTTTCGAGGACGAAGTCGATGCCGCCGGCCGCGGCGACGTCACGGAAAGCGATGGGGGATTGCGCCTGAAGTCCTGTACCGCATAGTGCGACCGCGAGCACCGCAACGAGAGCCGAACAACGCGCAAGCGGTCGGATCGAGACGCGCATCACTCGTCTTTCAGCCAGCGGTCAAACTTGGCGCGGTCGCGCGCGAACGAATTCTTGCGCATTTGCTTGGAGCGCTCGAGCGCCTTCATGGCGAGTTCCTTATGACCCAAGCGGCGCTGAGCCTGGAACAGCGAGTAGTGGATATCCCCGTAGTAGTCGAGCGCCAGGCCTTTCTCCAACTGCACGGCCGCTTCCTGAAAGCGCCCCAACCGCAGGTAGGCTTTGCCCAAATTAGGATGCGCTTCGACGAGGTTGGGGTCGAGGCGCAGAGCGGCTTCCAGAAAGGGAACGGCTTCTTCAGGCTGCTGTTTGGTAACGAACAACCGCCCCATGAAATAGAGCGAGCGAGCGTTGCCGGGATCGAGGTCGAGAGCCTTCGCGAACGCTTCTTGGGCTTCGTCCAGCGTGTTGTCGAGAAAGTAGAGCAGCCCGAGGCTGCGATAGAGTTCGGCTTCGTCGGGCTTGAGCTTGATCGCCAGCCGATATTCCTTGACCGCCTCTTCGTCGTCCTGGCGCTGACGATGAGCCTCGGCCCGCAAATGATGCACGCGCCAGGAATGGGGTGAAAGTTCCTCGACCCGGCGAAAGCTGAGGTCGGCCAGAATCTGAAAAGTCTTGACGGCCCAATAAACAGCCTCGGGCGAATCGTCGTCGGGTCCCATGGCCGTGGCGAACGCCATCGACGCCGCATCGTAGTCATGCAGGCTGAGCCGGGCCTTTCCAAGCATCAACTGACTCGTCGGATCAAGCTTCGAGCGCGACTGCAGCAATCGTGCGAGAGCGGCGTGGCGGTGGCGTCGGAAAAGCTCCTCGGCGCTCGCGGTGTCCCATTCGGAGACCTCGGCGTCAGGTAGCGCCTTCTCAAACGCGGCGCGATGTCGAGCAGCCTTGTCCGCTTGGCCCGCTGCGTCGTGGAGAACCCACCGCAAGAAATGCGACGGCCCGCCGGAGCTTTCGGGCGGGAGATCGCTGATCAAGGAGAGCGCCGATTCCGGCGGTACCTCGTAGACAGGAAACACGGTCTGCCGCGGCAGCCAATTCGGGGACGAGCGCCACACCCGCGTGATGCTCTCCAATGCCTTCAGAGCCTCGCCCCGTGCGAGATGAACCTCCGCGAGCCCGACAAGCGCGGTTTCATCCAATGGATCGATTGCCAGTTCGGCCCGGAAACTCTCCGCGGCTTGCTCCCAGCGACCCATTTGAAGGTGAGCCGTGCCGAGCGACCGGTTCACTCCCGCCAATCCGGGGACCTTTTCCAGGGTTTCTTGGTGATAGGGGATGGCGGCGTCCCAATGTCGACTCAAGGCCAGCATGTCTCCACCGAGTCGCGATGTCCAAGGAGAATCGGGCCTGCCGCTCACCAGACGCCCCGCCAAGTCTCGCATCAAGGCCATGTAGTCGCGGCCGAGGCGGAACCAGGCCTCGGTCTTGTCGGGCTCATGGTCGAAAACCGCGCGAAATTGGACGACTGCGTCGCGATAACGTCCGACGGCGAGATAGCACGCGGATAAAGCACGGCGCGCCTCGCGGTTCGACGGCGCGGCCCGCAAGGCTTTTTCAAGCGGCGGGACGGCTTTCTCGGGCGCATTCAGTTTCAGGTGGCTGAGTCCCAGGAAGACATTCGTTGCCGGTAAGTCGGGTCGTTGCTTCGCGACGATCTCGAGTTCGGCGACGGTCTCTTCGTACTTGCCCTGCAGGTAGAGGACCAGGCCCAGGTTCGCGCGGGCCTCGGCAACCTCGGGCATCAAGCCGACGGCCTTCTTGAACTCAGACTCGGCGACGGGGAACCGTCCGGCCTGCATGGCCTTTTTCCCGGCTTCGAAGTGCGCCACGACAGCTTGTTGTTTGGCGGCTTGGGTCAGTTGCGCGGAGAGACAGGGAACGACGGCGAAGACAAAACAGGCCGCGAGAAACCAGAGGACAATGCCGGGCCGTTTCATCGCTTGATCGCCTGATTCCATTCGAGACGAGAACAAATATTCGGGACGGAGCTATCGGATCGAACCGCCGCGCTCCGCCGTCAAGGGTTATTCTACCGGGCGGCGGCAAGAGGACAGACGAATTCCTGGAGGAGTACGCTAAGGCTGTGCGTTCGGATACCTTGAGCGCTCGATGCCGAGCACGCCCGCGCGCGGGCGGGTTGCCGGCGGCCTGGCTTCTGCTCGCCGCCGGCCTATCCGCGCAAAACCCGCCGCCGGTTATCAAGGTATCGACCCGGCTGATTGAAGTCGGAGTGGTTGCGCACGACCGCCGGGGCGCGCCGGTTGTTGATCTGACCCAAGCCGACTTTGAAGTCTTCGACGACGGCAAGCGTCGCGAGGTGGCTTTCTTCTCGTTCGAATCTCGAGAGCAGCTCGCGGAGCCTTTACCGCTGCCGCTGAACACGTTTTCCAATCGCATCGGAACCCGGGCGAGCACGAATGCCACGGTCGTTCTATTGGACGCGCTCAATACGAAGATTCGAGACCAGGCGTACGCCAAACAGCAGGTCGTCAGCTTTATCGAACAGATTGAGCCGCATGACCGGGTCGGGATATTCGCTCTGGGTCGGGAACTGCGCGTGCTTCACGACCTCAGTACGGATGCGAGCGCGCTCATCGCGGCGCTGAAGCGCTACAAGGGGCGAGCCGCGACCGACCTCCTAGCGAGTGAACTGCCGACCGAGGCGATCAAGCGCGGCGACCTCGCGCCGGGCCCGCCGCCGAGCGCTCCGGGCATGCCGGCGGGCGCCGGACCTTCGAGCGACGCAATCGAGCTCACCGAAAAGATCTTCCGGGAGTTCGTGGAAGAGGCGAATCGGCGACCCGCGAACTTCTACCTGGAACAGCGAGTCCGCCGGACGGCGAGGGCGCTGGTTCAGATCGGGCGGTACCTCGCCGGCATCCCGGGCCGCAAAAGCTTGATTTGGGTATCGGCGAGCTTTCCTTTCACGGTCGGCTTCGAGGACGCGCTCGACACAGGCGGCCCGAGCCGGGAATGGCGTACGTTTCGAGGTGAAATGGAGAAAGCGACACGCGCGCTGAACGAAGGGAATGTAGCCGTTTACCCGGTTGACGCGCGAGGGCTCACGCCGCCGGGCGGACTCGACGTCGAAGCGAGGCTGTTCCCCAGTCAGCCCGGCCGGCTTGCACGAGGCGTCCCACAGTACAGTCCCGCCCCCCGGAATCTCGATGTCGTCCACTTTCTCGCCGAACGAACCGGTGGCAGGGCTTTCTACAACACGAACGATATCGGGGCGGCGGCGCGCGCGGCACTCGAGGACAGTCGAGCGGCCTACACATTGGGATTCTATGCCGATTCCGATCAGCTCGACGGCAAGTTCCATGACATCAAGGTGCGGGTCAAGCGCAAGGGCGTGAAGGTCCGCCATCGCAAAGCGTATACGGCGCGCACGGAAGCCGACCTTGGCGGCGAACAGCGATCCGACGCGATCCGCGGGCTGCTGCACGGACCGACGGATGCGACCGCGATCGGCCTCTATGTACGCCATGAACCGGATGCCGATGAGCCGGGTTCGGTCAAGCTCACGATTCGCGTCGATGCTCCCGACATCACGCTCGAGCCGAGCGGCGAACGGCGGCTGGGAAAGATCGAAATCGTTATCGCGCAAAAGAACGCCGCCGGAGAGGTGCTGGAAGTCGCGAGCTGGACCGTCGACCTCAATCTAACCCCGCGCAACTACGAGAGCATCACGCGCGACGGGGGAATGCTGCTTTGGAAGACGCTGCCACCCGACCCCGAGATCGAGGAGTTTCGTGTCGTCATTGTTGACCATCCCAGCGGGGCAATGGGTTCCCTGCGTGTGCCGTACTCGGTCCGGTGAAACAGTCCGCCGCGGGGGGGGGGGGGGGGGGGGTAACAGACTACCCTTTCCTAACCCTTCGAGGCTTGGCGGTGGGCTTTGATCCGCGCGCCAAGAAAAAATCCGGGCGCCGGCTCGGCCGACACCCGGATTGTCAATCAGTACGAACTGTCTCGGATCGCTTAGAAGACGATCTTGAGACCGAACTGGATGTTGCGGGCGCCGAACGTGCTCGTCACACGCCCGAAGCTGCCGCTGGCCCAGTTGCCGGCTACGGTATTGAGGTTGACTCGATTCAACAAATTGAAGAACTCCGCTCGAAAGTCAATCCGACCCGCTTCGCCAAGGAAGGGCGCCGGAATCTGTTTGAGCAAGTTCAAGTCGACATTCGCGAATCCAGGGTTGGTGAACGTGTTGCGTCCCAAGGTCCCGGGCCTGACCGTCCGGGGTCTCGGGAAATCCGCCTGTGTGAACAACCCGTCGAGGTAGCGCTGCCTGCTTGGGTTGTCAACGGAGTTTCCAAAGGCAGGGGTGTCAAGAAAGTCGTTAGTGAGCCCGTCGGCGTTGAAGTCACAGCCGTTGTTCCCGACCATGGCGCCGTTGTCGTCAAAGACGGGCTGGAAGGGCAAGCTACACGTCACGCTGAAAGGCGAACCACTTTGCAAGATCGTGGTTGTCCCGATCTGCCAACCGCCCAAAATGGCCTTCCCGGCACCGCTATCAACCAGCGACGGAATGTCGTAGATCAGGCTCATAGCCCATTTCTGACGGATGTCGAACCTCGATCGCCCGCGGTTGAGGCGCATATTGAACTGATCGACCGGATGTTCGCCGGAAAAGCTGCTGGCGGTATCGATCGCCTTGCCGAACGTGTAAGCGCCCTGGAAGAGCAGTCCGTTCGAAAAGCGCTTCTTCAGGCTGAAGTTGGTGCCGTGGTAGTAGGACTTGCCGTTGTTCTGGCCGTAGTCTATGCCGCCGAAGCTGGGATTCAGCCGATCCAGACGGCCGTCCAACAGGTCGCCCGCGAAGCGGTTGACCTGATAGTTTTGGTACAGCTTGGTGCCCTGCGAACCGACATAGTTCGCCTCGATGGCCCAGTCATTCCCAAGAGCGTACTGGATACCGAAGAACCAGTTGATAGCGTACTGATTCCTCAGGTCCGGCTCCCAGATCTGGATGGCCGCCGGCACGCCGATCAGCCCGCCTCGTTCGTCGAGGCCGACCTGCAGATCGGGAGGCCGCGGGAAGTTCCACGGCGACTCGAGCGTGGTGCTGAGTCCGTACACCGGCTGCGCGGCGGTTTGTTTACTGACATTGGCAACCGCGAAGATCGGCAAGCTGGTACAGCAATCGCGGTAGAACTGACCGCCGGGACGGTCATAGAATATACCACTACCCGCGCGAATCGACATTTTGCCGTTGCCGGTCGGATCCCAGGCGATCCCGATACGGGGCGCGATATTGTTCTTGTCGGTCGAATTCAGAGGCGGCCCTTGAACAATTCCGACGTCGGAGATGCGCTCGAGGAAGTTGCTGCCTCCCCGGAACTGCGCTCCGACAAAGATGTCGTCGAGGTCGGTCGGGATGAAGAAAGCCTCCCAGCGCAGTCCCCAACTGACGGTCAAGTTCGGAGTGACTCTCCAGTCGTCGTTGAAGAAAATCCCCATGTTGGTGAAGCGCGGGCGGAAATCAAAGCCGCGCGCCTCACCGGTCACGGGATCAAACCCGATATTGCCGTGGGAAAACGGATCGTCGAGAGCGAAGTCCCAGATGTTGTTGAAGCCGTAGTTGGGGCGTTCCCAAACCGGGGCGAACAAAGCGCCGGCGCCGGGGCAACCGCTGTCGCAGTTGTAGTTGCCGCCGAACTTGAACGAGTGCGACCCCTTGTTCCAAGTCGTTACATTGCGCCACTGCTGGTTGTTCTGAATGAAGACCGCATCCGAGAATCCCTGGCCGTAGCTCACGATCCCCGGGACGTTAATCAGAGGGATCTCCCCTCGCCCGATCGGCGCGTCGCCCTCGGCATGCTGCCAGGACCACGACAACTCGTTGATCAAGGTAGCCGATGCAATGTGAGTCCAGTTGACGTTGGCGAAGGCGGTCCACTGTGCCTGATCCAGCGTAAAGGCAGGACAGACGGACGGGCTGCCGAACAGAACCTGCTGATTCGTCGTTCGCGCCACACTGCCGTAGATGCGGTCGTTGCCTTCATTGAAGTTGTGGTCGACGCGCGTCGTCCACTGAATACCGTCGCGCGGCAGTGTCTGGGCGAACGATCCCCGCTCGGTCACCGGGAAATTGCAGGGCAATTCTCCAAGAGGCGTTGAGATGGGATCGGCGCCGCTGCAACCGCTGCCCAGCAGGCTGCCCGCCGTCGAGTTGACGGTCTTGCCGACGAGGATGTCGGGGAACTCGCTCATCACGAAACTGCTGATGTTGTCGGGGAACCGTTGACGGACAATATCGGCGAACTGGCGGCTGACCACGTTTCGGCTGAAGCCGGCGCCGACGCCGGAGCGAAGGATGTCCATGGACCCAAATGCAAACGTCCGATTCTTGAGGATCGGGCCGCCCAAGCTCCAGTTGGCCTCGTTGCGCCGGAAGACCGGAACCTCGGGTTGGAACAGGTTCCGCGCCTGCAGCTTTTGGTTGGTGTGATACCAACCGAGGGTGCCGTGAATGTCATTCGTTCCCGACTTGGTCACGACGTTGACCAGAACCGACGAATTGCGCCCGTACTCAGCCGAGAAGTTGTTTAGCGAGACGCGAAGTTCCTGCACCGAATCGGCGTTGGGGTTGTGGTTCACAACGCCGCCGCGCGGGCTGGCGTTCACCGAAGCGCCGTCCACGTTGAAGCTGTTCGACTCGGCGCGCTGCCCGTTGCCGCTGAGGTTGACGCCGTACTCGGCCGAGAAGATGTCGCCGGTGGCCTGAGCGTAGGCTTGCCCGCCGCCGGAAGGAAGTCCCACGACGCCGGCGGTCAAGACGACCAGCGTCATAAAGTTGCGGCCTACCAGCGGCAGGTCCGCGACTTCGCGTTCTTGAATTTGACCCGAGACCTTCGCTTCGCCGGTTTCAATCAGCGGAGCCTCCGACGTCACGCTGACCGTCGTCGTTGCCTGACCAATCTCAAGCTGAATATTCAGTGTTGTCGTTTGCGCCACTTCGAGAGTGACGCGTTCCTGGACGTAGGTTTGGAATCCCTCGGCGGTCACCGTCATCCGATAGGTGCTCGCACCCAGCGCGGTGACACGATAACTGCCCGCGCTCGATGAGACTACGGTTCGGCCCGTGCCGGTGGCGATGTCCTCAACTTCGATTTGCGCGTCGGGGATGACGGCGTCGGTTTGATCCGAGACCGTGCCTTCCAAGACGCTGCTGAACTGTGCTTGCAAGCTCAGGGCGCTGGCAAGCACGATGACGAAAAGTCAGGCAAACCGCCCGACTTGTTTCCCGAATACATTCATTTTCATATCGTCCTACTCCTCTTACGGATACAATTTCGCCGAGCAACGCGCGAGAGTTGCCGAAAACGCAACACTGACCGGTTGAGCAACCACGGGCTCGTCCCGAAAAAATGCCCCCCCCTCAAGGAGGGCTTACCCCTAAAGACCCCCTTCCTTGTACATGAGTCGCTAACGTGATGTCAAGGACGAAGCCGGGCCGATGTCAAGAGGCGATAGAAATGTCCCCCTCGGTAGGGCGATAGAAATGTCCCCTTGGTTAGCCCGGTAGAAATGTCCCCTTTTAAGTAAAAGGATAGTAGTCGTAGGGGCTTGTGGGAATGTGGGAATCGCACAGCGATTTCCAAGGGGCTGGGGGAAACGTGGGAAACCCGAGCGATGAGGTTCGAAGCTCCTCGTCGGCTGCCGAGGGTTTTCCTCGTTTTCCACGGCCCCGTCATTTCCACAGCCCTCTTCACGCGGTCGCCGCCCGTTTTTTCGGCTTCAACGGCGCGCGCCAAGGGTGATTCGCCGGCGGTGTGCGCGGCTGCGGCGCCAGGCGCGGTTTCGGCTCCGGCCGCACCTTGGGGAGCGGCTTGGCGATCTCGTCGAACGCCACCGTTTTCCCCTCGAACACCACCCGCAACTCGCCCTCGCGCGCTTGCTGCACGGTTACTCTCGCGCCTGCGCCCAGAGCCTGATTGCGCTGCGGTTTCAACTGCGGAAAACGGTTCTCGAAACGTACCACCAGGTCGTTGGACACCACCCGCTCTCCCTCCAAGCAAAACACCCACTTCAAGTCCAAACGCTTCGATAAGCGCCGATGAAAGTCCGCTCCCGCTGACGGCTCAGAGGCGAACTTGGCGTTGTGCTCTGGCAGATACTGCTCGTCGAGATAGCGGTTCGCCGCCTCGTAATCGGCAATGCCTTTGAGCCGCATCTTCTTGATCAGGCGGTCTTGATGGGTGCCGTGATGGCGCTCCACGCGGCCCTTCGCTTGCGGTGACGAAGCGGCGATGATACCAATGCCGAGCTTGGCGCACATGCGTCCGAACTGCGTCTCGGGCTCGATGCCTTCCAGCGCTTCACGCGACGTTGGCCGGCGCTTGTAGACGTTCTTCCAGTCGCAATACAACGCCTTCGGAACGCCGTATTGACGCACCCAGGCTTCGAGCAGATCGGCCGCCGCCCAAGTCGTTTCCTCGCTCGAGAAACGGCACAGCGCCAGACCGGTCGCATCGTCGACGAAGTTCATCAGGCAACCTTTCCGCCCGCGCGCTTCGAGCCACTCGTGGTGCGAACCGTCGACCTGGATCAGCTCGCCCAAGTGCGCTTTACGCCGCCGCCGCGAGCGATGCGGCCGGCGCTTGCGGCGGCGGCTCCACAGGCCCTCGGCGAGCATCCAGAGCCGCAGTGTTCGCACCGATAGTTTCAGATCGTGGTCTGTCCACAAATGCTCGGCCGCCAGCGTCGGCCCGAAGCGCTCGTGCGGCTCGCCGGAGTAGTGTTCGCGCACCAGTTGCAGCACTCGCTTGCGAACTTCCGCCGGCTTGGCGCGGTTCGATACCCGGCCCACGTTGCCGTGCTTCAATGCTTTTGTCCCTCCCGCGCTGTAGCGCCTCCAGATCCGCTTGGTCTGGCGATAACTGATATCGAGTATCCGCGCCGCCTCGCTCAGCTTCAACTCGCCTCGCTTCACCCGGCCCAGTACCTCGCCCCGTCTCAATTCCTTGTCGTTCATCCATGTCCTCTCCAATCTAGGCTCCTCCTTCGGAGCCTTAGATTAGGGGACATTTCTATCGCCCTCTCAAGGGGACATTATCATCGCCCTTCAACACTCAAAAAACATTCTCTCAATTAAATCAATTACATAGAGGAACCAACCGCGGCAAACCGCACAACCCCAACGTATCCTAATTGCCGGGCCGCGGCCGCCGAAGAGAATCTCATCAGGCCAACAGGAAAAAATTTCCCGCCCGCCTCAGCCGCGAAACGGCGGCCGGAACCGTAAAGTACTCAGACCGCGTGAAAAGACACCTTTCCCCGACCTTGTTGAAAAGGCTTCGATCGGCCATTGCGGAGGAAACCGCTGCCAACCAGAGCCGCATCGCCTCGCGATGCGGTCACTCAAGAATGGTGCTTTGCCACCAAACAAACTTCTTCAAGCGGTCGTAACCTGCGGCGGAGCGAAGCGGAACCCTGTATGTCGAAGCCACCAATCTCCTCAGCCGCGAAGCGGCAGCCGGAACCGTAGCCTAGGGTGGAGCGAAGCGGAACCCTAGGTTGTCCCGCCCCCACGGGCGAGCCCTGAAAGGGCGGCGGGAGCTCAACGGATTCCGAGGACAGGAGGAAGAGTGAAAACCGCGAAACAAAGCCAATACGGCCGCGAACGCCCAGTGGGGCAAGGCCTCCAGGCCTGCCCGGCAACCGGCCTACAACCAAACGAGTCTCCAAAAAGGAGGAACCAAGACTCCCCAAAACCAAAAATACGAAACAAAGCCAAAGTCTACTTAACCTATGTGATAACAACACAGTACGAGGCCATCTGAAGCCACCAAGCGACCCAAAATCAAGAAGAAGCCGGCAGCCCGCGGCGGCCCCATGTTCGCGTAGCCGGGACTTTCACCACGGGCTGCCGGCCTCAGCAGCGCGAGTAACGTGGACGCCCGGCAAGATCGCAAACACCCGAGCCGGACTCCGCGAAATGAAATGACGAAACGAAGCCAATCTACCTCATCTTGAGAAATGACCAACCACCACAACAACCAGGGCGCAACCAATTTCGGGCCGGCAGGCACCACGGAAGATGGGAGCCCATCCCTACCGCACCGGCCCCTCGTACGCCATGATTCCTTGTCGAAAGGTTCCATGGAAGGGGGCGTTGGCGGTATATTGTGACCACGTTCTTCTTGGGTAGATATGAATAACGGGGAAAATCGTCGGAACGGGGTTTCGAGGCCGGGAGTGATCTCGCTTGTCGACAAGCCTTCGTTGAAGCGACTTAGGCCAGCGGCGTTGGTGCTGGTGGCTCTCGTCGCGTTGTCAGCTTGGAGTTGTGACGACGTTCGCTATCGGCCCTTTGCGCAAGAAGCGCCCGCGACGGAGAGCGATGCAGCGGGTCAGCCTGCGGGGGCGGCGGAGAAGAAGGCCCCAGATCTCGGTGAAGAATTCAAACGAAGGGTCTTTGAGAGGTATGGTTATCTAGGCCTGATTGTATTTGCAGCTGTTGCGGTCGTTTTCGGGATCTGGTGGAAATGGCCGGACATCCGCAAGAGGCCATTCGTAGGAAAGATCGTCGATCGGTTCCGACGTGCGCCGCTGCCCACGGCCGATCCGGCCCGCTTCACGGTCGCAATTGCCCACTTGCAAGATGACGACGAGCAAGAGCACGAGAAACTGATCTTCCAAGACTTGAACGAAGGGTTCGCGGGCGAAGACAAGAACGCTGTCCAGATTCTGCGATTCGATCGGACGATTGAAACAGCCGCCGCGCAGGATCTTGAGTCGGACGTGGCGACGGGTCACCAGACGGCCCGATCCTATTTGGCGGAATCGGGGGCGGAAGTTCTCATTTGGGGAACCGCAATAGGGAGCGGAGAAGCAAGCGTACCGAAGCTGTATTGGACCACGGCCCGGGAAGGCGATCCTTCGAGAAACCCGGGGCGCTACGCAACCGAAGACCTTGCGCTGCCCGAGGTTTTCTGGACGGATCTGGTGGACGTTTTGCGCCTTCTCGTGGTCGCACGTGACGCGGAATTCCACTCTCTCCAAGGGCATTTCGTGGTGGATCGGGTTGGGCCATTCGTCGAAAAGGTGCGAAGCCTGCTGACCGGCGGCGGGCACGGTTGGACCGAAGAAGCGTCGGCGCGAGTGCAACTTGTCCTTGCGAATTCGCTTCTGACGTTCGGAGCGCAGGGTGGAAACAACCACGCCCTCATAGAAGCCATCAATCGGTACCGAGAGGTCTTGGGTCATTACACCCGGGAGCGGGTCCCGCTGTACTGGGCTGGGACGCAGAACAACCTCGGTAACGCTCTCCAGGAACTCGGCGACCGGGAGAAGCGGACGGCGCGACTGGAGCATGCGGTGGGGGCCTACCGTGAGGCGCTCAAAGAGTGGACTCGCGAGCGAGTCCCGCTGGACTGGGCGATGACGCAGAACAACCTCGGCAGTGCGCTCGAGAGACTTGGTAACCGGGAGGATGGGACGGCGCGGCTAGAGGAGGCGGTGGCGGCCTACCGCGCGGCGCTCGAAGAGCGGCCCCGGGAAAAGGTGCCCCTGCACTGGGCAGGGACCCAAAGCAACCTCGGCAACGCGCTTCGAAGACTTGGGGAGCGGGAGAGCGGGACGGCGCGGCTGGAGGAGGCGGTGGCGTCCTTCCGCGCGGCGCTCCAAGAGTGGACCCGCGAGAAGGTGCCGCTGGACTGGGCGATGGCGCAGAACAACCTCGGCGGCGCGCTTCGGAGCCTTGGGGAGCGGCGCGGGGATGCGAAGTTGGTTTGCGATGCTTTGGGAGCGCATCTGGCGGGCTGGGAAGTGTTTACCCAGGCGAAAGCCGGCCATTATGCGGCAATTGCGAAGCGCGGGGTTGAGGCGGATCTCGCGGTTCTGAAGAACGTCGCGGAGGCTGCGGAGTACGAACGCTGTTTGGAACAGCACCGGGCGGGACTTGACACGGTTTCGGGTCGGGACAACTAACCTGAAACTTCCGCCAAACCGAGCCGCGACCGTAAGGAAGCGGTGTCCGATGAGGCCGTTCGACAGCGAGGAAAGTGGCGGGAGCACGATCCGGCGCAGAGCCACACCACGTACCTTGACCCGCGACGCGCGCCCGGGCCAAGACAAGCTGAGAGCTTGTCTTGACTTTGGACTAGGACAAACACGAGTGTTTGTCACTACCGGCTCGACCGCCGGCCCGATAGCCAAAAACAAAGGTACTTTGGCCTATTCCGCCCCCGAAAGCGCCTCACGCAGCCTCCCCGCCGCTTCGTCCCAGCCCTGGCCGGCGGGCTCGTAGGTCTTGGGTTCAAACGACCGGCGCACGACCTCGCGTAGCTCCTCGCGGCCGCTGACGCGGCCTAGGGCCATGGCTTGCAGCAAGACGTTGCCGATGGCGGTGGCCTCTACCGGGCCTGCTACGACCGGCATACCCACGGCGTCGGCGGTGTATTGGCAGAGTAGTTCGTTGCGGGAGCCGCCTCCTACGACGTGCAACGTCTCGGCGCGGCGGCCGGTGATGGCTTCCAGATCGTCGATGACTTGGCGGTAGGCGAGGGCGAGGCTTTCGAAAATGGTTCGGGCGAATTGGCCGACGGTTTCGGGGCGCGGTTGGCCTATCGCGGCGCAGTGGTCGGCGATGCGCTCGGGCATGCCTCCCGGCGCGGTGAAGCTCGGGTGGTTGACGTTCATCAGCGAGCGGAAGGGGGGTTCGCCGCGGGCGGCGGCGAGTAGTTCGTCGTAGCTTGTCTCGATGCCGCGGCGGGACCAATCGCGGCGGCACTCTTCGAGCAGCCACATGCCGCAGATGTTTTTCAACAAACGCGTGGTTCCCCAAGCGCCGCCTTCGTTGGTGAAATTGCGCTCGAGGGTGGCGGGGGTGACGTAGGGTTGGCGGGTCTCGGCGCCCATCAGCGACCAGGTTCCCGAGCTTAGGTAAGCCCACTCGCCCTTCCCGGCGGGCACGGCGGCGACGGCCGAGCCGGTGTCATGCGAAGCCGGCGTGGTTACCGCCATCGGCCCGACGCCGCACTCCTCGGCAACGTGGTCGACGAGGCGGCCCACTTCAGTCGCCGGGGGCACGACCTCGGGCAAGATGCCGGAGGGGAGCCCGAGCTTATCGAGCAGGCCGCGCGCCCAGTCGTCTTCGCGGGGATTGTGGAATTGCGTGGTCGAGGCGTCGGAGAATTCGCAGACCTTGTTCCCGCTAAACCAGTAATGGAATAGGTCGGGCATCATCAGCAGCGTGTCGGCCCGCTCGAGCGCGGCGGTGTCTTTCATCGAATAGAGCTGGAAGAGGGTGTTCAACTCCATGAATTGCACACCGGTTTGCTCGAAGATCTCCTCGCGTGAGACGATTTTCGTGACGGCGTCGATCATGCCGTTGGTGCGGGAGTCGCGGTAGTGATGGGGGTTGCCGACGAGCTCGCCGTCGCGGTCTAGCAAGGCGTAGTCGACGCCCCAGGTATCGACGCCGAGCGAGGCGGGCTTGTGCTCGGCGGCCTTGCCGAGGCCGATCTTCATTTCATCGAATAAACGCAGGACGTCCCAGTGCAGCGCGCCGAGGGTGCGAATGCCGGGATTGCGGAAGCGGTGCAGTTCGGTGAGCGAGAGACGATCGTTCTCGAGAGTGCCGAGAATGGCGCGTCCGCTCTCGGCGCCGAGGTCGATGGCTAGGTAGCTTTCAGAGGCCACGAGGGGTTTTCCTCATTCGTTCGTGAAAGCCAAATTGTCGCGCAGACGGGGCGGGGGATTCAATAGCGGGCAGGGGGAGAGGCGGAATTGTTGGTGTTGAGGGAAAGGGATGGGCAGGCCTGGAGACCTGCCCATCGCGGCGTCGCGATCCCCGGGCTAGTCGGGCCACCGGCCGCGCCGGATCGTTCAGGGGAGAAACTTGGTCGAAGGGTTCGTCGGGACCGCGCCGCACGGCGGCGCGGCTCGGGTGGGTGAAAGTCCGATCTATTCGTAGCAGTTGTGAGTCTCCGGGTAGCTCGAAATTTGAAGTTTCAGCCTACGGCGTCCAAGAGCTGGTTTCTATGAGGTGGGGTTCGACTTTGGCGGCGTCAAAGCGCACGCCGTGGCCGGGCTCTTGCGACGGATAGGCGAAGCCGTCCTCTACTCGCAGCGGATCGGTTACGAAGCGGTTGAGGAAGGGGATGTGCTCGGCGAAGATCGCGTTCGGAACCGCGCAGACCATGTGGGTGTGAAACTCCATGAGGAAATGCGGCGCGACGACGACGTTGAAGCCGTTGGCCATGTTGGCGATGCGCAGCCATTCGGTGATGCCGCCGACGCGGCCGACATCGGGTTGCAGAATGCCGGCGGCGTCTTGCGCCAGGTATTCCTTGAAGGCGTAGCGGTTGTAGAGGCTTTCGCCGATGGCGATGGGAATGGACGTGCCGCGCGACAGATGGGCGTGGCCTCCGACGTCGTCGGCTTCGATGGGTTCCTCGAGCCAGTAGAGGTCGAACTCCTCGAATAGGTGGGCGCGGGCGAGGGCTTCGGACGCGGTCCAATGAAGATTGGCGTCGACCATGAGCTTCGTGTCGTCACCGATGGCTTGGCGGACAGCGCGGATGCGGGCGACATCCTCGGCGCGGTCGGGTTTGCCGACTTTCATCTTGATGCCGGCGAAGCCCTGGGCGAGGTTTTCGGCGGAGTTGCGGATGAGCTCGTCCTCGGAATGGTTGAGCCAACCGCCGTCGGTGTCGTAGATGGGGATGCGTTCGCGGGCGGCGCCGAGGAGCTTATAGAGCGGTTGCTCGGCGCGGATGCCCTTGAGGTCCCATAGAGCGATGTCGGCGGCGGCGTAGGCGACGGGCAGCAAACCTTGGCGGCCGATCCAATGCAGTTGCCACCAGATCTTTTCGAAGAGGCGTTCGATGTCGTCGGATTCCTCGCCGAGCAGCAGCGGAACGATTTCAGTGTCGAGGAGGACCTTGACGGCGCGGCCGCCGCGACCGATGGTGTAACCGAAGCCGAAGCCGGTGGTGCCGTCCTCGGTGTGAATCTCGGCGCTGATCGCTTCGAGCGAGGAGAATTCCTGGATGGCGTCGACGATCTTTCGATGCGCGGGAAGGCGATAGAGAGCGGTGTCGATGCGAGTGATTTTCATGGTGGATAGGGGTCGCTTCGAGATGCGGTGCGTCTACAAGTGTAAACGAGGGCGGGGCGAGGGGCGCGTTGGCCGGGGATTGGGTGAATGCTTCATTGACGCGCGTTGATGGTCCGCTCGAGCAATTCTTCGTAGCGGTCGACTACCCGCTCCCAGTCGTAGCGTTGGCGGGCGACTTCGAGCGCCCGGCGGCCCATGTCTTCCCGCTCGTCGGTCGGCAATCCGTCGATCTGCTCGATGAGCTGAGCCAAGGCGTCGGGATCTTTGGGGAACAGTCGGCCGACGTCGCCGGCGACCTCGGCGTTTTCCGGCGCGTCCAAGAACAACACGGGAGCCCCGCGCCCCATCGCTTCGATCAACGCCGGGTGAGTGCCGCCAACCTCGGTGGCGTGAATATACGCCGCGCAGTGCGACTGCAGCTCGTCGTAACCGCGGCCGTAGACCGCTCCGGTGAAGAGGACTCGGGGATCGTCGGTACTCTTGACCTCGCGAATGTAGTCCGCGGCGTAGGGGGCGTCGCCGACCATGACGAGCTTCTTGTTGACCCGGGTCTTTTCAAAGGCCCGCACAACGAGCAGAGGATTGTTCTCGGGCTCCATGCGGCTGACGTAGAGAAAGTACTCTCCCGGCTGGAGGCCGAAGCGGTCGAGGGCTTCGCGGCCGCGGACCTTCTCGGTCTCGGCGCCGTAGGCAATGAAGCGGCTCTCTTTCGAATAGCGCTCGGCGTAGTAGCGTTGAATTACCTCGGCATCGGTGACGATCTCGTTCGGGAACCAGGTCGAGAGTCGTTCGGAAAGTCGATACCAGGCCCGCGCGGCGGCGTTCCACTTCTTGCGCCTTCGCTCGAGCCCGTCAACGTTGAGCACGGTGGGCAAGCCGAACAGTCGCGGCGCGAGGGTGAAGATCGCATTGGCCCCGTTGCAATAGAGCAATACGTCGTGACGCCTGCCCCGCGGGCGTGCAAAGATCACATGCAGGGTCGAGAGGAAAGTGTGCGTGATGGTGTCGAGGTACTTGTGAGAAATGGTGGGAAGAATTTCCAGCCGGACACCTTGGTAGACGCTGTCCGAGGTTTGGATGTTGTTGGCGCGGCAGTAGACCGTTACCTGGTGGCCGCGCCGGGCCAGCCGAACGGAAAGCTGCTCGGCGAAGGTCTCGAAGCCGCCGTAGTTGGCGGGGATGCCGCGTGTGCCCAGCAGGGCAACCCTCATACAGAGAGTTTACGTTCAGGCGCCTCGTTTTCGCTCACGAACAAGGTCTCCACATCCGCCGCCGCGGCGCGCGGCACCTCGGCGAGTTCGGAGACCGGCGAGAAGCGAAACCATTTGCCCATGTAGGCTTCGTCCACGCGTTTGCGTTCCTGGATCACGCGCCGTTTCTCCATCACCCGTGACCAGTCGCGGCCAAACAGATAGAAAGCCTTGAGCGACGAACGTTCCGCGATCAGGCAGTAGGCCAGGATTCCCAGGTCGCGCACCAGGATCGGGACGAAATTCCGCATATAGATGCCCGCCGTAATGTTCTTCGCCCGCATCAAGAAGCGATTCTTCACCGAATGCATGTTGATGTCGGGAGGCAGGAAACGGCGCATCCCCGGCCGCAGCTTGCGGACGTGGTACCCAAACGCGATGGGCGTGTACATGCACTTCCAACCGTAGAGTTGGGCGCGCCAAGCCACGTCGGCGTCTTCGCGGTAAGCGAAGAAGTCGGAATCGAAAAACTCGCCGTCGACGGAGATATCGTCGATCATTTCGCGACGGTAGCAGGCGGCCGCCGCCGAGGCGCCGAAGACGTATTCGAAGTCACGGAAGTGGCCGTTGTCGGTCTCCAAACAACCCCGGTCGTGATGCCGCAGCAGGGGGTTGAAATAGATGCCGGTCGTGTCGACCACGCGCTGATCGGGGATCTGAAACGAGGCGTCCATCATCAGCAGTTTGCCGCAAACGGTACCGAGCCTGGGGTGAACGTCGGCGACCCGCATCAGATGGGAGCAGAAGTCCGGCAGCAACAGCACGTCTGGATTCAGCGTCAGCACCCAATCGCCGCGCGACATCGAGATCGCCTGATTCTGGGCGGCGGCAAAGCCGACATTCTCCTCGTTGTAGACGACCATGCAACGGTCTTCGAAGTGCTCGAGGATATCCGTCGTGCCGTCGGTCGATGCATTGTCGACCACGATCACTTCCAGGTGCGGGTGTCTCTGCTCCAGCACTGATTCCAGGCAGCGGCGAATGAATCGCCCGCTGTTGTAGGTGACGATCGTCACCGATAGCATGTACTGTTTCGACATGAACTCGACTCGATTAGCACTGAATCACGGAAGATCGATCTACACTCCGGCCGGTAACCCGCGATTCGAGAAGACGCCCGCCGGCCAACAACCGTAAGACCTTTGCATAGGCTTTTCGTTCGTTCCGCTTTATGGCGCCAAGCGACCAAAGCCAGCGACCGAAAACCCCCATAAAAACAACCGGAACCAGCCACGAATGAGCCCGGATGGAGAAGTGTTTCTTACTGAAACGTAACAGATTACCATACCAAGCCAGGCACCGCATTTCCAAGCCCGCGGAACGCAAGGAGTGCGCGCCTTCGTGACACGCGGTGCAACCGGGCACATAGCGGATTCGATATCCGCCGCTGTGCAACCGCAGGCACAAATCAACGTCCTCGAACCAAAGCGGGTGAAACTGCTCGTCCAAGCCGCCGATCGCGGCCAAGACTTCGCGTCGCAGCATCAGAAAAGCCCCGGCCGGCTGCTCGACATCCTGCGCTTTGCCGGCGTCGAAACCCGGCGAACGATAGCGGCGATTGACGGGATTCGACGGCCACAGCCGATTCCAACCCAGTGTCTCAAACGCCAGCGTCGCCGCCGTCGGAAGAGCCCGGATATTGAATCCGAGCTGCGGTTGGCCTTGTTCATCCAGCAGTCGACCGGCGGCCGCGCCCACGCCCTGCTCAAGGCATTGCTCGGCCAAAGCGTCGATCGGCGTGGTCAACCGAGCGTCGGGATTCAACAAGAGAACGAGCGGTTCGCTCGATGCCGCCACGCCCTGATTCACCGCCGCCGCGAAGCCGCGATTCTCCCGATTGCGAATCAGCAGGGCTTGCGGGTGCTCGCGTTCGACCACGGCACATGTGTCGTCGATGGATGCGTTATCGATCACCACCGGCCGCGCCGCGCCACCCAGCGATGCCAGGCAAGACGCAATTTGGCGTCCCGAGTTGTAAGTCACGACGACGGCGACCACCTGGGGGCTCATAGGGACCGCTCCGCCGTCGGGCCGACGAATCGAAAATACCACTTCCAATACGTGTCCCAGCTTGTGGTGCGTTGCACTTGGGCGATCTGCTGCTCGGCCGCTTCCAGCACGGCCGAGAGGCTCTCGGCCTCGGCGGGCGCTCGCAAGTTCCCCGACGAGGCCCGCATGCCGCCGAACATTTTCACCCCGCGCGCCAGACCCCGCAGCCACGCGCCTCCGCGGCCGCGAGAGATCGCCATCGCCGCCCACAGGATCTGCGCGGCGGCGATCGAGCGAGCGAAGCGCATCCACATCGGCGGCGAGTAGAATTTCGCCAGCAGCAATACCTGGTGACACGTCATCCATTCGATCGTCCGGCTGCTCCACGCTCCGGCGGTCGCGCTGCCCCGATGGTACGCCCTCGCGCGCGGAACATAGCGGCCGGGCAAACCGGCCGCGGCCCCGCGCAACCCCAGATCCACATCTTCCAAATACGCGAAGAACCGCTCCTCCAACAAACCCACTCGCTCGAAAAACTCCCGCCGAAATACCGTCGCCGTCGCCGAGGGGAAATAGGTTGTGCGCTCCGCGTCGAACCACGGGCCGTCCGTCTTGCCGTGACCCAGCCGCCACGACGTACCCCCGCGACACACCGCGTCGCCCGCGCCGTCGATGCGATGCCGGTCGTCGTAGTCGAGCGTCTTTCCGGTAACGAACCACACGTCCTCAAGTTCGAGCGCGGGCAATAGCGCGCTCAGCCAATCCTCGGCCAGCTCGATATCGTTGTTCACCAAGGCAACGAACTCGCCTCGCGCGGCGTCAATGCCGTGGTTCAACGCACGGCTGACGCCGATATTCTTATCGAGCGCGACCACGTGCGCTCCCCATTCACGAGCGGCTTCCACGGATCCGTCGCTCGAACCGTTGTCGACGACGATCGTTTCCAGTTCGACGCCGGCGGGCCGATGCTGCTGTTTGATCGTGGCCAGCAGACGCAACAGCAACTCGCGGCGGTTCCAATTGGGAATGACGATGGAAACCGTCATCTCACGCTCTAAGGGAGCGATCCAGACGCGGCAAAAAAGGCGGGCTCTTCTTGAATACCACATCCGCGCGAAAGAAGGCAACCACCCGGGGCGACTTTTGGGTAGTTTTCGGAATTTCGGTGCCCGGTCTCGGGGGGGCTGTGAAAAAATCGGGTACAGTCGCGCCGGATGCGACTAATGATTCAATGGAACTTATTCGGTCGGCGCTCGGCTCAGTCCCCATTTTTTCACAGCCCCGGGGGGCCGGCGGCACGGCCCGGCGCCGCTGATCTATCCTAACTTTCATCACTTGGCCGATTCCGCGACCCAATATCCGCCCCGATGCGAACCCTCCTTATCCTACGCCACGGCGAGGCCGAAGCCGCCGCGGCCCATGACCAAGACCATGACCATGAAAGACGGTTGACCGAACCGGGCCGCTCGAACGCTCGGCAGGTGGGCGCTTTCTTGAGCGCGATCGATCAGTCCCCTGATTCCATCATCTGCTCGACCGCCGCGCGCGCCCGCGAAACGGTCGCGTTCGCCGGGGAGGCCGGCGCCTGGAAATGCCCACCACGTTTCGAGCACGAAATCTATGAATCCTCACCGGGTTTGGTCCTCGACCATATCCAACGGGAAACCGACATCACCCGCCGTCTGCTGCTTGCCGGCCACGAGCCCACCTGCTCGGCGCTGGCGCGCGCGCTTGCGGAACCCGGTCCGCTGTCGTTTCCGCCGGCGACTATGGCCTGCCTCGCCTTCGACATCGAAAGCTGGGCCGATGCTGCCCCGGGCCGAGGACGCCTGCTTTGGGTGGTCACGCCGGGATTGCTGAGCAAGGGCGCTTGGGAACGCTTTCAGAATCCCGCGCCCCTAAACAGTTAGTGATCCCGAGTGCCCGGCGCGGAGATCGCTCCCTCGAGAACGCCGCTTTCATCGTTCAACGAGAGCCTCCGCGGCGGTCGGCTCCGCGTAGTGAAGCTGCTCGATCAAACTCGTGTACTTGAGCAGCTTCGCGCGGGATTGCAACTCGGCCGCGGTCTCAAACGAAAGCTCAACCGAATACACGTCGGCGCGCTCCGAATAGGAATAGCGCTCATAGCGAGGCCCGGACCGCTCGACAAGCTCGATCAAGACATCCCAAAAGCTTTCCTTCCTGAACCAGCGGCGCGGCTCGGCCGCTTCACGCGAGAGGCTCACGTCGCCGCGTTTTCCTCGAACGACAATGAGATTGCAACGCGCAGCCTCGAAGGGTCGATCGGGAAGCGGGTCGGGGAAGCTCGTCAACAAAGCGGCCAAATCGTCCTCGTTGGCGTCGAGTGGTTGCCAGCGATAGCGCGACGGGCCGCTCACGAGAGTGCCCCGGGAAAGAATGTCGCGAATGCGAGCCGGGTCCTTACCTGTCAGCCCGAGAATGCGTTCGACCAGCTCGCGGGCCGGTAGGTCCTGTCGCGCAACCGGGCTCATGCTGACATACCCGGCGGCTTCCGAGCTGATCTTGGTCGGGATGTGTTCCGGGAGAGCCAAGATGGACTTTCGCGTCAGCGCCTCTCCAACAAACGCATCCGCGAGGGACGCGCGGGCGACGGCGGCGCCGACATCAATACTAGATTCTACTCCGGCCGGTCGCCGGATCGACCGCGGGCTATCATGGTTCCATGCCCGGCCTGGAAAAACCTCCGGCGGTCGTATTGCTCAGCGGCGGGATGGATAGCTGCGTTACCGCGACGATGGCTGCTCGCGACCATCGATTGGCTCTGTTGCACTCGAGTTATGGGCAGCGCACCGAAGCTCGCGAGCAGCGAGCCTTCGACGAGATCGCCGATCGACTCGACGCCCGGCTACGCCTGCGAATCGACCAGCGCTATATGACGGCGATCGGCGGCTCGGCGCTGACCGACCGCTCGATCGACGTGCCCCGGGCCGACCAGGCGGCGGCGGATAAGGGCGTCATCCCGATCACCTATGTACCCTTCCGCAACGCCCATTTCCTCTCGGCGGCCGTTTCTTGGGCGGAGGTGATCGGCGCGCGCAAGATCTTCATCGGCGCGGTCGAGCAGGATAGCTCGGGCTATCCCGACTGCCGCCCGGCCTACTATCGAGCCTTCGAGGGCGTGATCGAGGCCGGGACTCGACCCGAGACCGAGATCGAGATCGAGACACCGCTGATCGGACTCTCGAAAGCCGAGATCATCCGCCAAGGGTTAGCCTTGAGAGCGCCGTTGGAGCTGACCTGGTCGTGCTACCAATCATCGGAGACGCCGTGCGGAGCCTGCGATAGTTGCGAGTTGCGCCGGCGAGCGTTCGAGCAGGCGGGGGTGGGCGACCCGGCCCGCGGATTCAACGAATAGCGGCCCCTCGGCGCGGGGCCATCAGCAGCTTGAGCACCTCGGCGCTCTTGCGCACCGATTCCTCGATCGACATGATGCCGGCGAACGACTGGTGAACCGTCACGTAACCGTCATAGCCGATCGCGTGAAGCCCCTCGAACATCGCTTCGGAATCGACGCCGCCTTCTTCCCAGATGCCGATGTGGTCAAGGAAGACGCGTCCTTTCGTCCAAGTATCTAGGTAGACGTCGCTGTCGGGATTGAAGCGGTGATTCTGTGTGTAGGCGTTAAAGACGTGACCGCCCAGTTTCTTGATCGTCTCGGGTCCGTAATCCTGGCCGACCATCCACCAATTCGCCGGTTCATAGATGATGCCGAAGTTCGGACGGCCGACCGCCTCGATCACGCGCAGCGCCCCGGCCGTGGTTTCGAAGAGGCTTCCGAAATGCGATTGATGGGCCAGACGAATACCCCGCTCGGCCGCTTCGTCCGAGGCGCGTTGAGCCCGAACGATATCGTCTTCCGACTTCATGCAGATGCGGATCAGGTCGGCCCCAAAGGCGGCCGCGATGTCGAGGCTAGGCGTGATGTTGCTCAGGCTTCCCGGGCCGAGATGATCGTTCATCGGCACGGCGAAATCCGCGGTCACCATCGATACGACGAGGCCCGCCGCGCGCATCTTCTCGCTTTTCCCGCGGATGATCTCGGGCTCGGAATGCGTCCCGGCCTGTGAGGCTCGCATACAGAGTGCTTCGTAGCCGTTGTCTTTCGCTAATGCGATCAACTCGTCGATCGTCAAGGTGGCTTTCTTCTTGTCTAGGAATGACTCGGCGACGCGCACCGATAAAGAGAGCTTCATGGGTTTTCTCCAACTAGTCCGCTGCGGGTGTGAAAATATTGGGGAAAGTCTGCTTCCATGAATCGCGGAACATAACCGCCATGGAAACGGTTTCCGGGGAGCTTTCCCGCCGCCCCTTCAGGGCTCCTCTGAGGGAGGATGCTACCCAGGGTTCCGCCTTCGGCTCCACCCTGGGCCAAATTCCGGCCGCCGCTTTGTGGCTCAAGGTACTTGCGATCTCCCGGGATGTAAGCGTGATACATAATGTTCAGGACGCGTCCTGTTACCCGTCGCCCGTTTCTCGCGAAGGCGATTCTCGGAAGAGTCCTGAAGGGTCCCCCCTTGTTTGCCCACCACCCCCCGGTCGGCGGTTTAGATTGTAGCGCCTGAGAGCCGCTGCCTGTGCTTACTCCTCGTAATGGCGGAAGAGCCGCCGCGGCAGCAGGTCGGCGGAGAAGAGTTCCGGCGGCATGGTGCGAAGTGAATCCGACACAGCGGGTCGGAAGCCGAGCTGCGGGATAATGTCCCGCTCAAAGTCGAGGCCCGCGGCGATTTCTATCAGTTGTACGCCGCTGTCGGCCAATTGGAAAACCGCCGCTTCGGTCACGTAGAGCACCTGTTGTCCCGACCGCCGAGCGAAGCGGCCGCTGAAAGTCACCTGATCGACTTTCTCGACCAACTTCGGTCGCCCGTGCTTCAGGAATCGCACTCCGTCGGAGGTCAACTCCGTTTCCGCGCGCACCGCTAAGCTGCCGCAGAAAACCAGCTTGCGGGCCCGTTGCGCAATGTCGATGAACCCGCCCGTCCCGATGATCGCCGACCGCAGCTTGCTGACGTTGACATTGCCTTCACGGTCGATTTGCAGAAACCCGAGGTAGGCTTGGTCCACCCCGCGGCCGTGGTAGAGAGTGAACATGTGGGGAGATTCGAGCATCGCGCTCGCGTTATACATCGCGCCGAAAAGCAAACCTTCCGCGGGAATACCACCGAACTGGCCATGCTCGATGGTCGGAGTCAGCGTGGCCGCCAGGCCTTGCTCGCGAGCTACTTTCATGACGCCGTCGGCAACGCCGAAACCGACGTTGAGTACCGCGCCCGGTGCCAACTCGAGCGCCGCCCGCCTCGCGATCACTTTCCTTAGGCTCAATGGAAAATCGCCGAACTCGTCTTCCGGTTTCACGGCGTCGCCGGTGAACGTCGAATCGAAGTCCACATCGTAGTGCTGCCCGTGGTCGGGGTCGACCACAACCGCGTCGACGAAACTTCCCGGGACGCGCACATCACGGGGATGAATCGCGCCAGGCTCGACGAGATGACGGGTCACGGCCAACGTCGTGCCGCCCGACGCCCTCGCCGCCATCGCCAAAGGAGTGTTATGCCAGAACCCGGCTTCGCGATTCATGCCGAGGTTGCCGGCCGGGTCGGCCTCGCTCGCGTGAATCAGAGCCACGTCGATCGGTACCGTTTGGTAGAAAAGATACTCTTCGCCGTTGTGCGTGGCGAGCTCGACCAGATCCTCGGTCGCCCGCTCGTTTAACTTGCCGCCTTCGAGACGCGGGTCGACAAACGTATGTAAACCGATCGGCGTCGTGAGGCCGGGCCGACCCGCCGCCGCGGCGCCGTAAAGATGTTCCATCACGCCGGCGGGCAGATTGTAGGCCTCGAATTCGTTCTCGGCGGCCAACCGCGCCATGCCGGGAGCCATCGACCAATGGCCGCCAATCACGCGGCGAAACAGACCCGGTTGCGCGAGGTGGTCGAGGCCCTTGCCTTTTTGATTGCCGACGCCAAAGACGTGGACCAGCGTCAAGTCGCGCGGCCGGCCGGTTTCGCGGAATCGATTCCCCAGCGCTTCGAGCAGCTTTTCGGGTACGGCGAAACCCGACGCGCCGCCGACGGCGATGGTTTGACCATCTTTGATACGTGAGACGGCTTCGTCGGCGGTTGTGATGAGCGTCATGGCGACTATGGTGACCGGAACTTGAACGGCACAGGCCTCTCCGGCCCGCCCGGACACAGCAGTGTGCAGCCGGCTTGGAACCCGGGATAACGAACTATTCTTTCACGTTGACCAAGCTCGACGTCGGGCCGGACCGCTACAATGGTCTGAACCCTCGAAATCGCCGGACGCGCCGGCGTCACCTCGATAAGGACCTCGGATATTTTCATGAATCCTTCTCAGATCCGTACGATCATTTTCGTCGCCATTGTGTTGGCGCTGCTGCTGGGCTCGCGCACGGCTGCGGACTTCGCGATTGAATACCAGTGGTGGCAGGAACTGGGCCAGGTCCAAACCTGGATCACGATGTTGCTGTATCGGATTTTTCCGGTCACGATCGCGACGCTTCTGTGTTGGCCGGTCCTGCTTTGGGCGCACCGCCGCGGCACCGCCTTTGCCGGCGCTTCGACTTCGTCCTACTCGATTTACTCGAAACTCGTTCCGGTTGGTCTGCTGGCGGCCTCGGCGGCTTTCGTCGGCTCGTCGGTCGACCATCTAAAGGTCATGGCTTTCGTGGGGTCACAGGGCATCGCCTTGCCCGCCGATGCTTGGAGCGATCCGGTCTTCGGGAACAACCTCCCGTTCTACCTTTTCGGGCTTCCCTTCTTTACGCTGCTGGTGCGGTTTGTCTTCGCGACGGGCGTGCTGGCGGCGTTGGTGTTTTGGGCGTCGGGCCGCGGCTGGCAGATTTTCGAAAAGGTCAAAGAGTTCAAGGCTTCCGGGGGCTCGGTCGAGGAGTTTGATCCCGGTCCGAGTCCGTTGCTTCTTAAAGGCGCGACCCAGACCGGTTTCGCCCGGGCGCTTGCCTCGATCGGTTTAGTCGCTCTGGCGGGTTGGTTCTACTTGCAGCGCTACGCGCTGCTGATGAATGAGCACGGTTTTATGACCGGCATCGACTTCCTCGATGAAAACGTCACGCTGCCGCTGCGCTGGGTCGTCGTTGTCGCCGCGTTTGTGGCGATCCCGCTGGTGTTGACCTCGCGTTGGAAATTTGTAATCGCGGTGCTTGCCGCCGCTTTCGCCGCGAACGCCGTGACGCCCGCTATCGTCCAGGCGGTGTACGTGCGCCCGAATGAATTGGTGCTTGAAAAGTCTTACATCGAACGCCATATTGAAGCCACCAGCGCGGCCTTCGGGCTCAGCCAACGCTCGAGCGAACAGCCTTTTGGAGGTTCCCAACAGGAAACCCTCGACGTCAACGAGCACGCCACCCTCGTCGACAACATTCGCCTCTGGGACAAGCAGGCTTTTTCCGACACCATTACGCAAATCCAAGCCCTTCGGCCGTACTACCGTTTCGCCGACGTCGATATCGACCGCTACATCATCAACGGCAAGATCAAGCAGGTCATGCTTTCGCCGCGCGAAATCGACGTCAATGAGCTGCCCGCCGAAGCGCGCGCGAGCTGGATCAACCCGCACTTCGTCTACACCCACGGCTACGGCGTGGTGATGTCGGAGGTCAATCGGACCACCGACGACGGTTTACCGGTGCTGCTGATGCAAGATGCGCCGCCGGAAATCAAGATCCCCGACATCAAACTCAACCGCCCGGAAATCTATTACGGCGAAGCGACCCACGATCCGGTTTTCGTCAGCACCGATCAGCCCGAATTCGATTACCCCTCCGGCGACCAGAACATCAGCTCGATTTACGGGGGCCAGGGCGGCTTCCCGATCAACTCGTTGTGGGTGCGACTCATGGCCTCGATCGTGCGCGCGGACTACAACATCTTGTTTACCACCAACATGAACGAAACCAGTCGCATGATGCTCTACCGCAATGTCTCGCGGCGTCTCGACCATCTTGCGGGCTTTATCGAATGGGAGCCGGATCCGTACTTGTTCATCACCGACGAAGGCCGGTTGATGTGGATTGTCGACGGCTACACGACCTCCGAGGGTCACCCCTACTCGGTGCTCGTGCGGCGGCCGGAGTTCGCGCGGCCCTTCAACTACATCCGCAACTCGGTCAAGGCCACCGTCGATGCTTATGACGGCACAACGACTCTGTACGTCTTCGAGCCCAAAGACCCCGTTATTCAGGTGTACCGAAATCTCTTCCCGACGTTGTTCAAAGACCATTCCGAGATGCCCCCGTCGCCGCGCAGCCACGCGCGCTATCCCGAGCAGATGTTCCAGGTGCAAGCCGACATCTACCGCACGTTTCACATGCGCGACCCCGGGGTTTTCTACAACAAAGAAGATGTGTGGGAAGTCGGTAAGAGCCTGTCCGGGGACACCGGCACGGCCGCGCCCATGAAGCCCACCTACATTGTGGCGACCGTGCCGGGCGAAACGGAGCCCGAGTTCCTGTTAATGCTGCCCTTCACGCCCACAAAAAAGAACAACTTGATCGGCTGGATGGCTGCCCGCTGCGACGGCGACAAGCTCGGTGAATTGCTCTTCTTTCACCTTTCCAAACAGCAACTCGTCTTCGGCCCCAACCAGATTGAATCCCGCATCGACCAAGACCAGGACATATCGAAAGACCTTTCGCTGTGGAACACACAAGGCTCCCGCGTACTGCGCGGCGAAATCATCGCGCTGCCGATCGGCGACAGTTTTCTCTATGTCGAGTCGATCTACATCCAGGCAGAAACGGCTCGCATGCCGCAGCTCAAAAAGGTCGTGCTGGCGATGGGCAACCGCCTCATCTACGAAGACACCTTCGAGCAGGCGCTGCGTGAGTTGAGCGGCACTGACGTGTTTTTGTCATCGTTGACGCAGGAAGGGCAAGGAACCGACACGGGTGAGACTGGGACCGCCGGGGGCGGCACGGAGGCCTCGACGGCTGACTCCGGCGTGAGTCGGCAACGCCTGCGGGCCATCACCGTTCGCGTCCGTCGGCTGCGTCAGCAAGCGCAGCAACTCGCCGGCGACCTCGAACAAATCGAAGACGAGCTGGGGCGCTAAGCGGCGCTCGCCTCGTACCGACGGGCCTCTCCCGCACTTTGCCTCGCCACGCGATGAGAAAAGCGGGCTAACTGTAGCTGTTGTAGATAATCGAGATCCAGCGGTCTTGATTGATGAAGCCCGCGCCCCAGTCTTTCCACTCACTCGGTAACCCGGCCTTTTGAATCTCTTCGAGACTCTTGCCGGCCTTCATGTGGTCGCGAACGACGGTGGTCGTCTTGGTCATCATGGTGTGGAATTGCTTGAGGTCATCAACCGTGGATAGCGGGCCGTGGCCGGGAATGATCTTGACGTTGCTCGGCACGCGGTCGATCACGCCCTTGACGTTATCCATATAGCCCTGCACGCTGCCGCCGCTTCCGAGATCGACGTAGGGAAAGCGCCCCGCGAAAAATTGGTCGCCCATGTGAACGACGTTGGCCTGCTTGAAGAAGACGATGCTGTCGCCGTCGGTATGGCCGCGCGGGACGTGCATCAGCTCGACGTCTTCTCCATTGACGTGCAGCGAGACCGAGTCGTCGTAGGTGACGACGGGGAGCGCGGCTCCAGATTGCTTTTCGGAGAGGCGCTTGCGGACGTTCGTGTGCGCCACGATCGTCGCCACCTTCCCGAAGATGCCGTTGCCGCCGGTGTGGTCGCCATGCCAATGGGTGTTGACGAGGAACTTCAGCTCGCCGTTGTGGATCTTCGCGGTCGCGGCGCGGATCTTGTCGGCCAGCGGCGCGAATTGGTCGTCGATCATCAAGATACCGTCGTCGCCGACGAGTAAGCCGATGTTGCCGCCGGAGCCTTCGAGCATGTGCACATTGCCCGCGACGTGCAGGCTCTTCACCTCGACATTCGAAAAGTCGCGTTGCGAGACAGCGTGGCTGACCAGCAAGAGCAGCGACGCCGCGCTGATGAGGATGGGACGTGTCATGGGGAAAGTGTAGCGCCATGGGGGGCCGATTTGAAAGCCCGGGGCGTTTCCTTCATCACGTCCTTCATCACGCGGCGCGTAGGGGCCGCTCGCGAAATCTTTCGGCCGGGATGGTCCATCCCACTACCAACCCAGGGCGTAGGACTTGTCGCGGCGCGGGCCCGCCGCCCCAAACAACACGCCCCTTTCGGAATCCACCCGTAGCGCCGTTGCATCTCCGATTGACCAAGGGTGACTCACCATCACTCGATGCCCGAGGGCTTCGAGGCCTTTGACGACATCGGGCGCGACTCGATTCTCGATGCGCATCGTCCCGGGGCGCGATTCGTGACGGTAGAAGGAACTCGGGAAATCGAAAATTTGGAACATGGCGGCGTCGGTGGCTTCTTGGATATCCATGCCGAACTCGACGACGTTCAACAGGAATTGCAGGTTCACTTGGTCTTGCGCGTCGCCTCCGGGCGTGCCCCAGGCGAGATACGGCTTGCCGTCGTTGAGCGCCAAGCTCGGCGTCAGCGTTGTGCGCGGGCGTTTGCGCGGAGCCAGAGCATTGGCGCGTTTCGGGTCGAGGCTGAACGCCTGGCCGCGCGTGCCCAGAACAAACCCCAGCCCTTCCAAGATCGGCGAATGGCGGAACCAGCCGCCGCTCGGCGTGGCGGAGAAAACATTACCGGCGGCGTCGGCAACCCGAGTACCCGTGGTCCCCGGTGCATCGGGACGCAGCTCGATCGAGTCGGGGATCGCGGCGTGCGCCATCGCTTCCGGATTAAATGGATAGGGGTCGCCGGGGCGCATCGCCAGCGACGGCTTTTCGAGATCGATGAGCTTGCGGCGTTGGGCGGCGTACTGTTTCGAAAGCAGGCCTCGCTCGGGGACGCCCACGAAATCGGGGTCGGCGTAATACCATTCGCGGTCGGCGTAGGCGAGCTTCATGGCCTCGGCCAACAGGTGAATGTAGGCCGGGGAATTATGCCCTAACTTCTTGAGATCGTAGCCTTCCAGGATGTTCAGGGTCTGCAGCAGGACCGGTCCCTGGGACCAGAAGCCGGGTTTGTAGACCTCGACGCCTCGGTAAGTTGTCTTGGCGGGCTCCTCGACCCGGGCTCGGAATTGGGCAAAGTCGTCCAACTCGAGCAAGCCGGCCGATACCGTTCCGTTGCCGTCGCGGGACTTGAAGGTCTTCTGGTAGGCGACCATTTCGCGAGCGAGGTCGCCGCGGTAGAAAAGGTCCCGCGCGGCTTCGAGGCCCGCCGACCGACCTTGCTCTTGCCGCGCTGCTTCGGCAGCCGCCAAGCGTTTCAAAGTACGCGCCAGGTCTTTCTGAACGAATACGTCGCCAATCGGCGGGACGTCTCCGTTCGGCAGAAAGACCTTCCCGGAGCTGATCCATTCGGTGCGAAAGCGCTGCTCTTGCTCGATGATGTGGCCGCGAAACCCGCCGTACATCGGGAAGCCGTTCTCGGCCAAGTCGATCGCCGGGGCCAGGACGTCGGCGAGCGAAAGCGTCCCGTATTCGTCGAGCGCCAGAATAAGCGTGTCGACCACGGGCGGCACAACGGCGCCGAGAAAGCCATCGCCGGGAACGTAGTCAATGTTGCGTTCCCGAAACCACTCGATCGTCGCGCGTCGCGGAGCAAAGCCGTGACCGTTGAGGGAGATGACTCTTTCTTGCTCGGCGAGGTAGATCAGGATCGGGACTTCGCCGCCCAACCCGAAGCGATCAAACTCAACGACGGCCTGCGCGAAGACGGCCGCGACACCGGCGTCGACGGCATTGCCGCCTTTCTTGAGCATCTCGAGTCCGGCGTCGCTGGCACGGTGATGGCCCGTGACGACAACCCCGCGGGTCGCCATGATGACGGGCCGGGTGCCGGCGACGAGCTCGGTAACAAGCCCGGCAACGGCGACGACGCCGACACACAGGGAGCCACAAAGAAGCCACCGAAAACCGCCGCGACCGAAAATACGCATTTGCGGGGCAGCATAGCAAAAAGGCCGGCAGTGGAGCAGGTTGGGCGAAAGCCCGCGGCATCCTTACACGCCGATCCGGCCGACACGCCGATCCGGCCTACAGCCCATCTGGAAACCAGCCTGAAACTTCAATTGGGACGGGTTGAGGAATGGGCGGGCAGGCCTGGAGACCTGCCCCACTGGAAACCGAAGTCAGGCCGTCTTGCGGTAAGCGATTTCTTCGTAGGCGAGGCCGACGCGGAAGGTCCCCCCGTCATCGCAACGGCAGTAGACAACGCGGGCGCGGCCTCGAAGATTCAGCGATAGGTCGGAGCTGGTTAGTTCGCCGTCCAGAGCTACAATTGAACCCTCGACCAGCGGCACGTACATTTCGACCCCGATACCGGTGTCGGTGGTATCGATCAGTTTGGCCGCGAAGGTGCGAGGGCCCCCTTTTTCGCCGTACGTAGAGACTTTCAGCCTGGAGGGAAGATCGGCCGTCTTGCGGGAGGTTCGGCGGCGGTCGAACATCTTTTCGCTCATGCTCTGCATATCGGCAAGAACACGTTGTAACTTTAATGAAAATGCGGTCAATGTGGGCCGCGCCAGACACGCTGCCGAGCGCTCACGACCGCCAGGTCTTGGCGCGTTCGGCGTAATCGGCGAACTGATCGTCGATCGACACGCCGACTTCTTCCGACCAAGCGTCGAGCAGCTTCTGGAAGATCGGGCCGCGTTTGCCGTCGCCGACCGGGTAGAAGTCAAAGCGCGTAATCGGGACCATGCTGTAGGGCGTGCTGGTGAACCAGGCTTCGTCGGCTTGGCGAACATCGTAGGGCTCGATGTCGGCTTCCCGCACTTCCAAACCCACGCGGGCGGCGATATCCATGCAGGCGTGGCGCGAGACTCCGCGTAGGATATTGTGCGGCTTGGGTGTATAAATGACGCTGCCTTTCGCCATGAAGAAGTTGTTGCCGGTTCCCTCGGTGAGAAAGCCTTGCTCGTCGCTGAGTACGGCCATGGCGCCGGGGTCCATGTGCTCGGCCTGCAGCTCGGCGACTCGGTAGAACAGGCGGCTGCGGTTTTTCGCCTTGGGATCGAGAAACCGCGAGGGGACCGATTGCTGCCGGGGCACGACAAAGTGCGCGCCGTCACGGAAGCGTTCCCACATCATCCCGACATGCCGAACCAGCGGGATGACATGAATGCACACGATCGGGCTCCGCCCTTCGGTGACGATCGTGTCGTAGAAGGGCATGCTTCCGCGCGTGACGTCGTGCATGATCTGGAAATCGAGGCCCTCGAGACGGTCTTGGTTTCGCTTCATGGTCTCGATCGTCGCCTCTTCCATTTCATCGATCGCGAGACCGCAGTCGATCTCGGCGTAGCGCAGTGATCCGTAGAGGCGTTCGAGGTGCTCGCGCAGGCGGAAGGGCTTTCCGGCGAAAGTCCGCGTCATCTCAAACAGCATGTCGCCGTACATCAGGGCCCAGTCGAAGACCGAGAGCCGCGCTTCGCGTTCGGGGATGAAATCACCGTTCCAATAGACAAGACGTTCGGGCATGGAGAAACCTGTCGGCTCAAGGATACACGATTGCGGCAGTGCGTTCTTGCGTGGGCGAAAAGCAGAAGGTTCCGCTGCGGCTGCCGCAAATTTTCAAGGATTGCGACAGGGTAACGCAATCCTTCTTGTCCACAGGACCAAGAATCAACGCGTTGCGGAAAAATGAGCCTAGGGAGTGTCGCAATTAAGGGTGGAAAGCGACGGGGATTGTTGTACGGAACCGGATATCCCGACTCCTTTCCGCGGGACAAGCGCTATGCAGTTCGTTTCAGGAGGCTTAGTCCTGCTCGCGCTCGCGGAACTTTTCGTACAGTGCAAGGCGATTGTCGCCAACGGTCAGACGACAGCGTATACCAGGAAGCCCCCCCCAAAAAAAGATCGGCAATCCCTCCGGCCCTGATTGAACTCGAACCCTGGCGCAGAAACCAATCCAGTAGCGACTGAATCTTGGAATTTCCCGCGAGAAACACCGTCTCATCCGACAGTACCTGAAGCGCTGCGTCGAGTGCGGCTACTCGGTCCCTACATCCGCGGGTTGCGAGGCGACCTTGGAGATATGGCTATCGAACTGCTATGGTCACCGGTTGACTGACCTGGTTGGCGACCTCCAGCACAACTGGAACCGCATCGCCGGACGTTACCCCCTCCGGAACGAACGCATTCACCTGGTAGAGACCCGTGAATCCGGGTGCCAGGCCTGAGAAGAATACTTTCGCCCCTACATCCCCGATCGTGACGTTCACCCGATTCACCGCCCGGGCGAACGGCTCTTGTCCCGGTGCCTCCAAGCCGGCGTCGACCGGCAGGTCGACGGCTCCCAACCCGGAAGCGTAAATGATCAGGACATCTCCCGCCCCTACTGGATCTCCCGGTGCGGCGAGGATTTGTGTTGCGTCGTCAACGAACCGGTAAACGTGGCCCTGCGTTGACATTCCCGGCCGCGTCAGGAAGATCGCCGGTTGCGCCGCCGCGACACTGAGCGGTATCGGTGGCGAGATCGTCGTACCGCGCCGCACAAGCAGATGATGGCGGGTGTTTATCGGAATGCCATACGGCACCATGGCGTTAATCTGCCTTTCGCTCGCGAACAGCATGGGCAGCGGGCGCCCCGCCAGCGTCATCGACGTACCCGCGAGTTCAGTAGCGAGGGGCAACGCGAGAGCCTCACCGACTCCCTCCGAGAGTGCTTCGCGGAAGACGGAGATGATACTCCCCGGCGCCAGCGGCACCTGAGACTCGAAACTCGCTGCGCTGACCACGCCCTCATGGGTCAGCTTCGGAGGCGGCTCCGCAACTGACGATAACGTGCCCGTGAGGCTCGAGATTCCCTCGATACCCAACTCCGGTTTCTCGGCCGTGACGCTGACGGTCACGTCAGAGATGTCCTTGCGCTGCACCTGCCAAGTGCCACTCCACCGCCCGTCTTTGAGCGAAACCAGGCCGAGCCCCGGGTCTCCATTTGAAAACGTGGCGATCACGGACCCGTCGCGCATGGCATTACCGCAATCATCCACCACACGTACCTCGATCGCGTTTGGCCAGGCTGCCGGTACGCTGAAACCCGTTTGCAAACTCGTAAACACAGGGAGTAATTCCGCCGGAACGCAGCCCGCCTGGGCTACTTGCAAGGGCACCGCGAGCGGGTCCGCGTCCCCGACGAGAACCAGCAATATCGTCACGAGGCGAACTCGACCATCGGCAAACAGAAGTGTCAGAACGCCCCGCCGAATACCGCGTGTCAAGTCGGTCGGGTTGGCTTCCACGATAATCCGCGAGGCAAGGTCGGGATTTACCGGTGCATTCGCAGGTACCTGAACGAACCAGTCCGTGCCGTCGAAGGTGAGCCGGCTGGAGGTAAAAGAAGTCGAGCCGGCCGAGCGATTGTAGACCAATAGGTCCTGTGAACCCGAAGACGTGCCACCCGCCTCTCCCGTAAAGATTAGGGCGGTCGGCTGCACGAGCGGACCAGGGTCGGTCCCTTCGGGCAAGACCTGAACTACAACCGTTATCGTCTGGGGCGAGTTGTCGGCTGTCGGTGCGGCGACCTGGATCTCGCCATAGTAAACACCCGCAGTCAAGGTCCCCTGGTCAATGTCGACTCTGACCGAGGGCACTTGAGGTGCTGCGGCATCGGTAGATCCGTTTTCAGGGTTTACTTGGAGCCAGTTCGTTCCTCCGGATAGCGTCGAAGCCGAAATCGCCCAGCTCATCACACCCTTTCCGATATTGAGAACCTCGAAGCTTTGCGAGGGGACCTTGCCGCCTCCCGCCACAGCGGTGAAAGTTAGACCGGTCTTTGACAATAAGACCGTCTGTTGGGCTTCGGTTACGGTCATCGTCACAAGGACAGTGATCAGCTCGTCCGTCGTCGTGCTCACGATCAAAATCTCACCCCGGTAGGTGCTGGCGACCAATCCTCGCGGGTCGGACTCTACGGTTAGAGGCACCGGGGTGACGGCGGTAGCCGTCCCACTTAAAGGGGACACCGACAGCCACGAGCCGCCCGAAGTCGTCCTCGCCGAAGCATTGAAATCCAGAGGCCCTCCGCCCTGGTTGGCTACTAGGATTGTTTCTATTACGGCAGGCACGCCCTCGGTGAGCGAGAACGTTAGGTTGTCGGGCTCCACGGCGAGCCTGGCCGGTGCGGCTTGTTGCACGATGAACGTCACCGCTATCTGCCGTGCAGGTGGGAGTGCGTCCGGCGCCATCACGGTGACCGTTCCGTCATAGGTTCCGGGCTCAAGCTCGCCGGGGTTCCCACGAACTTCAACAGTCGTCGGCATGGACCCGGCTGAAGGTGTTGCGGTCAACCAAGGCTCACCGCTTGATGTGCTCAGTTCGATGGAAAACCCCACACCTGGGATGGAAGAACCGAGGAAGACATTCCCTGCCGCCGATGGAGGGCCGCCGGCGTCCGCCGACAAGGTCAGCCGGCCAGGTACATCCAAGAACAAAGGGCGCTCGGTCAGCACCTTCCGAATGCGCTGATTACCGCTATCGGCGATGTAGACGTTGCCGGCGGCGTCCGCTTCTGCCCCGCGTGGGGTACTCAAGGAGGCGCTGGTGGCCGGGCCGCCGTCCCCCAGGTAGCCCAACACGCCGTTGCCTGCGACCGTGGAAATAGTCCCCTCAAGTGTCACTTTGCGGATCCGATGATTGGAGCGGTCGGCGAAGTAAAGGTTCCCGGCGCCATCGAAGGCAAGCCCTATGGGGCCCGAGAGGGCCGCGCTCGTGGCGGGTCCCTCGTCTCCGGAGAAACCGGCCTCCCCGTTTCCGGCTACGGTAGTGATTATTCCATCAAGTGAAACCTTGCGAATGCGGTTGTTCGTAAAATCCGCAATGTAGAGGTTGCCTGCGTCATCCAGAGCTAGATCAACCGGGAAGACCAAGGAAGCGTCGACAGCCGGCCCGCCGTCCCCGGCCGAACCTCGCTCGCCGTTCCCGGCGATCGTGGAGATCGTTCCCTCGGGCGAGACTTTCCGTACTCGCCGGTTCGTGGAGTCCGCGATGTACAAGTTTCCGACTCCATCGACCGCCACGCCAAACGGGAGATTGAGTGCGGCATCGGTGGCGGGACCACCGTCGCCCGAGAAACCCTCGTCGCCGTTGCCGGCTACTGTCGTGATGAGACCCGCTACGGAAACCCTTCTAATGCGATTGTTTGCTCTGTCGGCGATGTAGATATTGCCTGTCCCATCGACGGCTACATCTCGGGGAAAGAATAGGGAAGCGCTCGTGGCCAGTCGGCCGTCGCCGAAGAAACCGGGCGTGCCGTCACCGGCCACCGTCGAGATAATTCCCTCGGGCGAGATCTTGCGAATGCGATGACTGTCCACTTCCGTGACGTAAAGGTTACCGGACCCATCAAGAGCCATTCGCGTCGGGAAGTTGAGCTCCGCGATCGCCGCGGGACCTCCGTCCCCTAACGCCAGGAAGCTTCCCGTCCCGGCGGCGGTCGAGATGATTCCGTTGGGTGCCACCTTTCTAAGACGGCGGTTTGTTGCGTCAGCGATGAACAGGTTGCCCTCCGCGTCCAGGGCTACGTCCCGTGGGTCTAAAAGGCGGGCGAGCGTTGCCGGCCCGCCGTCACCGGAAAAACCGGACTCGCCGCTGCCGGCTACGGTTGTGATGATTCCGGCAGCAACCTTTCGGATACGGAGGTTGTCGCGATCGGCGATGTAGAGGTCTTCGGCTGCGTCGAGAGCGATTCCCACAGGCGAATTCAATGACGCGCTCGTTGCCGGGCCATCATCGCCGGAGAAGATCGGCTGCCCGTCGCCCACAACTGTCGTCATGATCCCGTCAGGCGAAACCTTGCGGATACGGTGGTTGTTCCCGTCGGCGATATAGAGGTTACTGGCCGCGTCCACTGCAAGTCCCCGAGGCCCATTGAGCGAAGCGCTTGTTGCAGGACCGCCATCGCCGGAGAAGGCCCGTTGCCCGTCACCGGCAACTGTCGTGATGATCCCGTCAGGCGAAACCTTGCGAACGCGGTGGTTGTTCTGGTCGCTGATATAGAGGTTGCCGACTGCGTCGATAGCAAGTCTCCGAGGCCCATTGAGCGAAGCGCTTGTTGCCGGTCCTCCATCGCCGGAGAAGCCCCGCTGCCCGTTGCCGGCAACGGTGGTGATGATTCCGTCAGGCGAGACCTTGCGAATGCGCTGGCTGACTTGGTCGACGATGAAGAGGTTGCCGGCGCTATCTATGCTGAGACCAAGGGGAAAGTTCAGGCGTGCGCCGGTAGCCGGTCCGCCGTCACCGGAAAACCCCTCCAGCCCATTACCGGCTACAACGGTCACAATTCCGTCGACTGAGAGCTTCTTGACGGTTAGTCCGATGGACTCAGTCAGAAAAACATTTCCCAATTCGTCGGTAGCGACTGCGGTCAAGCCTCCGATAGGTGCTTCTAATGCGGGTAGACCATCGAGGGGGAAGACGAAGTCCGTGCCCGCAATCGTGGTGATAATGCCCTGAGGGAGGGCAGGACTTGAGAAGAATGTCTGGATTAGCGCAACCGCCGCCGTCACCAAGAGGGGAGACCGCGCCCCGGTTGACAACCCCCTTGGCGCTGTAACCGCGGCGCGGCGACCTTGAAGCAAATCCCTCACAGACGGACAATCCTTTACGGGAGGACGGCCTCCGCCTCAAGGCACCGAGTTTCTTTGCGATCCTGTAATTGGCAAGCTGGCGGAGCCGATCAAGATGGGGCCATTGTAGCGCTATGAGGATAGATGGCGATAACAATCGATGTCACTCGCTATCGGTCGGAGCCCGACCCACACGCTTGATTTGGGGCCATCTTCCGGCCGTTCGGCGAGCTGCTGAGTGGACTCAGGGAGCCGGTAAGTGGTGAGAAAGATATTTCCCCGACAGCTCTATCGAGGGACGATCGGGCGAACCGATCCCGTCGGAGGGGATGCGCTCGAAGAGTGTCGCGGTTTTTAGGCGAAAGGCGACACCTAGCGCCGGAGCGACTCTGTGGTGCCGATCCGATCGTCCCCGCTTCCACCGAGGTTTGGCGCGCCCGCCCCCCACCAAGTAGAAAATGCTTCGCTAAGATGATCCCGCCATCTGCCGCAGGACGTATTGCAAGATTCCGCCGTTTTGGTAGTAGAGAACTTCTTGTGGCGTGTCGATGCGCACGACGGCGTTAAAGCGGATCGGGTCGCCCTCGGCCGGGGTCGCGGTGACGGTGACTTGCTTGGCCGAGCCGTCGCCGAGGCCTTCGATATCGTAGCTCTCATGCCCGGTCAGGCCGAGTGACTCGGCCCCTTCGCCGTCTTGGAATTGAAGCGGCAAGACCCCCATGCCGATCAGGTTCGAGCGGTGGATGCGCTCGTAGGTCTGTGCAATCACCGCGCGCACGCCCAACAAACACGGCCCCTTCGCGGCCCAATCGCGCGAAGAGCCCGAGCCGTATTCCTTGCCGGCGATCACCATCAGCGGTACGCCCTTTTCGCGGTAACGCATGGCGGCGTCGTAGATCGTCATTTGCTCGTCGTCGGGTTGATAGCGCGTCCAGCCTCCCTCGGTACCCGGCGCCAGTTGGTTGCGCAGACGAATGTTCGCGAACGTCCCGCGCATCATGACTTCGTGATTGCCGCGCCTTGAGCCGTAGGAATTGAAATCGCGCGGCGCGACGCCGTTCTCGCGCAGGTAATCTCCGGCCGGGCTGTCGGTCTTAATAGCGCCGGCGGGCGAGATGTGATCGGTCGTCACGCTGTCGCCAAGCAACGCCAGGACCCGGGCGTTGCTGACGGCAACAACGGGCTCGGGCTCCGGCCCCATGTCGACAAAATAAGGCGGCCGGCGAACATAGGTCGACGCGCCGTCCCAGTCAAACAGGTCGCCTTCGGGGGCTTGCAGGGCGTTCCACTGCGTGTCGCCCTCAAGGACGCCGCTGTAGCCGGCGCGAAACATCTCCGAATCTACCGCCCCGGCGATGGCGTCTTGAATCTCTTGTTGCGAGGGCCAGAGGTCTTTCAGGTAAACGGGTTTGCCTTCGAGGTCGTCGCCGATCGGATCGTTGATCAAGTCCACATCCATGCGGCCGACCAGCGCGTAAGCCACGACTAAGGGCGGCGAGGCGAGGTAGTTCATGCGGACTTCCTGGTGAATGCGGCCCTCGAAATTGCGGTTCCCCGACAACACCGCGGCGACCGCCAGATCTCCATCGCGAATGCCGTCGGAGACCTCGGCCGGAAGCGGCCCGGAGTTGCCGATACACGTCGTGCAGCCGTAGCCGACCAGGTTGAACCCGATCATATCGAGCGATTCGGCCAAGCCTGATTTCCGCAGATAGTCCGTAACGACCTTCGACCCCGGAGCCAGGCTCGTCTTGACCCAGGGCTTGGCGCCCAACCCGCGCTCGACGGCGTTCTTGGCGACCAGCCCGGCGGCGAGCATCACGGCCGGGTTCGACGTATTGGTGCAACTCGTGATGGCGGCAATCACAACGGCACCGTGATCGATTTCGTGCTCTTGCCCGCCGACCTGAATCTTCACCGCGCTCGGGGCGGCCGCGGCGACGCCCCCGACGCCCTCGGTATCGGACGCCGCGCTTTGCCGTTGCGACAAGATCTGCTCCAACGAGGCTGTAAAACTTTGCTTGGCGCTCTTGAGCGGCACGCGGTCTTGCGGACGCCTGGGGCCCGCCAGGCTCGGCTCGACCTGAGCCATGTCGACTTCGAGAGTGTCGCTGTAAACGGCCTCGGGCGAATCGGGACCGCGGAACATACCCTGTTCCTTGGCGTAGGCCTCGACCAGCGCAACGAGCTCTTCGGAACGCCCGGTTAGTCGCAAGTACGCCAGGGTCTCGTCGTCGATCGGGAAGATGCCGCAGGTCGCCCCGTATTCGGGCGACATATTCGCCAGCGTCGCGCGGTCGGCCAGCGGCAGATCACCAAGCCCCTCGCCGTAATATTCGACGAATTTTCCAACGACGCCTTTCGCGCGCAGCAATTGGGTGACGGTGAGGACCAAGTCGGTGGCTGTTGAGCCCTCGGCCAATTGGCCGCTGAGTTTACAGCCGACGACTTGGGGAATCAGCATCGAGATCGGTTGCCCCAGCATGGCCGCCTCGGCTTCGATTCCGCCCACGCCCCAGCCCAGCACTCCCAGGCTGTTGATCATCGTGGTGTGGGAATCGGTCCCGACCAAGGTATCGGGCAGAGCCTGTGTGACGCCGTTCACGTCTTGGGTAAAGACGACGCGGCCCAAATATTCCAAGTTGACCTGGTGAACGATGCCGGTCTCGGGCGGGACGACTTTGAAATTATCAAACGCCGTCTGACCCCACTTGAGAAACTGATAGCGCTCGCGATTGCGCAGGTACTCAAGCTCGCCGTTGAGCGCAAACGCCTTTCCGGACCCAAATTGATCGACCTGCACCGAGTGATCGATCACCAGCTCGGCGGGTTGCAGCGGATTGATGCGCGCCGGGTTGCCCCCCAACGCTTTCATGGCCTCGCGCATCGCGGCCAGATCGACTATGGCCGGGACGCCGGTGAAATCCTGCATCAATACTCGTGCCGGACGAAAGGCGATCTCGCGGCTCGGAGCCGCGGCGGCATCCCAATGCGCCAGGGCGCGAATATCATCGGCCGTTACCGTCTTGCCGTCCTCGGAGCGCAGCAGGTTTTCCAGCAGAATCTTCAACGAAAAAGGCAGTCGTTCGATCGGCCCGTCGACGGCATCGAGCCGAAAGATCTCGTAATCACGACCGGAAACAGAAAGAGTGCCGCGAGCCCCAAAACTATTCATGTTTGTCTCCAGAAAAGCGATCACGACGCGATCGGGAGGGACGGGCGGCAATGGTGAAGGCCAAGAGCCGACCCGCCTTCCTATGATCTCACCGTCGACCGCGCCGGAACAAGCCGACGGTTACCGTGCGCGATCGTTCGCGCCTACCGCCAGGCCCTGGGTCGAGCGGAATTGGAGGCCCGAGCGGAAGCGACCGAGCGCCCACCTTGGCGACCCGATCCAAAGTGGGCAAACGGTGATGGATGGTACCCTAGGAGTGTCCGTTTCATCCTAAGATGTCCGCCACGAAGCCTGCTGATTCAAGCACTCCAACAGCCTCCGGCACCCTTTCCGGACGGTTCTATGTCGTTCTTGTAGCGCTCTTCGCCGTGTGCGGGCTGGCGTCGGCGATGGATTGGGTGTACGATATCCCTCTCTTGTGCGGGCTGATCCTTTTCGCCGGATTCGTCTGGACGGCGCATCGGCGCGCGGCTTTGGTGACGGCTGTCACCTTGCTCCCTATCGGCCTTTTTTGCTCGTCGTATGACATTCGAGGTTGCTCGGCGTGGTGGCGAGCCCAGATTCTTGTCGCCAAGGCGACCGGAAATCTACCCTATGTCGACTGGAGCGGTGTTGTCTCCACTGCCTCGTCGGGGTGCTACTCCATCGCTTCCACTCACCCGGCGGTTGCCGCGACGATGTCACAGCTCGGTGAACGGAGCGTCAACGGGCGCAGCTTGGAATTATTTCAAACCCAGTTGGGCAAGTTTTGGATCGCCGCGCCGGGCTACCCTTTGCTGAGTTTCCTGACCTGGGAAATGGCCATCCAACGGACCTACGAGCACGGACCGGTGCGGATCGAGCCGGGTGATATCGTGGTGGACTGCGGTGCGCATGTTGGCGTTTTCACAAAATACGCCCTCAGCCGCGGAGCGAGCCGCGTAATCGCCATCGAGCCGGAACCGACCAACATCGCCTGCCTCAAGGAAAACCTCGCTGAAGAGATTGCGAGTGGGCGCGTGACCCTGCTCCAAAGAGGCGTCTGGGACGTGAATGACGAACTGCGCTTCGAGGTCAGCACCAACTCCGCGGGGCATCACGTGGCGGGAGGCGACGCGAGCGAGGGCGATCTCGGAATCATCCGGATCCCGGTGTCGCCGCTCGATGAATTAGTCAGCGAACTATCGCTCGATCGGGTGGACTTTATCAAGATGGATATCGAGGGCTCGGAAGCCCGAGCATTGCGGGGAGCCGAGGCGACGCTACGAGAGTTTCGGCCGCGTCTCGCCATCTGTTCCTATCATGGAGAACATGACTCACGCGATCTTCCCGACATCGTTCGGACCATGGAAGAAAGTTACCAAGTAAGCGGTCGCGAAGTCGAGACGCAATTCTATCGGGTTCGCCCCAAGGTACTCTATTTCCACTCCGAAGGTTCACCTAAGAAGACAGCGCCGGCCGCATCACCCCACGACGCATCGTAGAACCCGGTCGCGTCCGTCCGTTCCATGGAACTGTTAATCACCAACGACGATGGCATTGACGCCCCCGGCCTCGCGGCGCTCCGCCGCGCGGCCGCGCGCCTGGGGCCGGCGCGCGTCGTGGCTCCGACCCAAGCGGTTTCCGGCTGCGGCCACAGCGCCACCACCGACCGAGCCCTGCGCATCGAGCGCCGCTCTTCCGACAGCTACGCCGTCGACGGCACCCCGGCTGATTGTGTCCGCATCGCTTTCCACGAATTCGAGACGCCGGTCGATTGGGTGCTTGCCGGAGTTAACCGCGGCGGCAATCTCGGCGTCGATGTTTATTATTCCGGCACCGTTGCCGCTGTCCGCGAGGCCGCGTTGCATGGGGTGCCCGGCATTGCCGTCTCCCACTATCACAATCGTCCGCTCAGCGATCAGGATTGGGAGCGCGCCGTCGAGTGGACCACTCCGATTCTCGAGCGGTTGATGGCCAAGCGGCCGAGACCCGGGGCTTTCTGGAACGTCAATCTACCGTCCGATCCGGCGGACTCAGCGACCGCGGCGGGAAATGCCGGGCCGGAAGTGGTTTTTTGTGCCCTTGACCCCTCGCCGCTGCCCCTCAGCTTCGAGTCGGGCGAGAATGGCGATCGCCGCTACAACGGGAAATACGTTCATCGTGCGAGGCAGAGCGGCCGCGATGTGGATGTCTGTTTCCGGGGAGCCATTTCGGTGACGGAAATCTCGATCATGGAACCGAGCCGTTAGCCGGGGCCGGCACATGCTTGGCGGCCCCGGCAGCAGCCCTGGAATTTGGTCCACGGCTTCAGTGGGAACCTGTCCAATCACCGGAAAAGCCCCGGTCGGGGCGCGGGAAATCATCTACGCGAACCGCGGTCGAGGCGGCCGGTTTCGCCGCTCTACGTCCCCCCCGCGGCTTGCATCAACACCCAGCCGTTGCCGTCGGGGTCGTTGAACATGGCGAAACGCCCCCAGGGTTGCGCGTCAATCGGGGACAGCTCGACGCCGCGACCGCTGAGTTCTTCGTGAGCGGCGTCGATGTCTTCCGTCGTCAGCACCAACCCTTGCTGACAGCCCGGCGGCATGTTGGGAAACCAGTGAACCAGCGTGATCGACGTCTCGGCTCCGGGGATGCCGAGTTGAACCCACTGTTGGTCGGGGCCCATCGGATTGTCGCGCAACACCTCGAACCCCAACTTTTCGGTGTACCAGGCCTTCGAGGCGGCTTGGTCGCTAACCGGGATGGAAACGATATCGATGCGTTGTAGGCTCATGGCTCCTCCGTTGTCGCCGATCGTAGCACAAGGAGGAAGGGACCGAAACGCGCCGGCATTTCCCTGCAAACCCCGGCTGCCGGGGATTCCGTCACAGCGAATCCAAAAACGCCAGCAACGCGGCCCGCTCTTGCTCGGCAAGTTCCTCGAAATGAAGCCGCGCCGATTCGGCCTCCGCGCCGTGTGCCTCAACGGCCTGCTCCGGATCCGCCGCGCTGCCGTCATGGAGCAGGGGACGCCGCAGCCGCAAACCCCACAGCGAAGGTGTTCGGATCTCATTGGGCAGGGCCGCCTCTTGGGCGATGCCGTCTCCGGTAGCAACCTCGTGGAGCAACAGGTCGGAATAGAGCGGCACGGCCTTCTCATTGAAAACAGGATTGTTGCCTCGCCCCGTGCGCAAAACGGGAATATGGCAGGCCGCGCAGCCCACCGAGTCAAACAGAGCCTCTCCCCACGCAGCTTCGTCGGTCAACGGTGCGCGCTCGATCGGTGCGAGGAACTGCATGAAGGCTTCGAAATTGTCGATGCCGCGTAGGCCGGTGGCGGGGTCGCGGGCGTCTTCCGGATCGGGCCGGAGGTCGCAAAGCTCGAGGGCTTCGGGATCGACGCCGGCCGCGACTTCATCAACAAACAAGTCGTTGGTAATGCCCATCTCATTGCGATAGGCATCGGCCCCGAAAGCAAGCAGCGTGGCGTGTTGGGCTTTCCACCCGAAGCGGCCGATGCGTTGGCGCCCGGTTCCCACATCGATGATCCGCGCCGCTCGGCCGCTGATGCCGTCATTGTCGAAGTCGTCGGGGTCTTCGAGGCCCAGGAGTGTTTCGTCGGTAATCGCCTCGACCAGCCCGGCGCCGAACAGCGGAATCGGCACCCGCTTGGCGACAACGTTCGCTTCCGGCGGAATGATCGGCTGGCAGGCGTGGTTGGGGATCGAAAAGATGTGGAACAGCGTGCCGCCCCCGAGCACTTCGAAATTGCCTTCTTCGTCGAGTCTGCCCGCCCGCACTTCCGACACCGGACTGATGCCTCCGATCGCCGGTGAGTTGTGGCACCCCGAGCACCCCGTCCCGTTATACGCCGGGCCGAGACCTTCGGCGGCGTCTTCGACTTCGACGAAGTCTTCCAAGCCCAATCGAAAACGCTCGAAGTCCTCGACGGTGATACCCGCAAGCGGGTTGCCCGGAAGCGCGAGACGCTGCGCCTGAGCCGGCGCGGGCAACCACGCCGCAATGACACCGACAGTGAGCAGTAACGCGACCGCCGGCAGTCCGTAGCGAAAATGCGGCCGGACGAAGCAGGGCTTGAGCCGCGAAGCGGCGGCGGGAATATAGCCCAGGGTGGAGCCGAAGGCGGAACCCTGGGTAGAATCCCCACCCGCGCGAGCCCTGTAAGGGCGGCGGGAAACACCCACGTAATTCGGGCCGCTTACGCCCGGTCGGCTCGTCCGACTTGTGACATTTCGCGAATAGACCCACATCTTCATCCGCGCCCTACTTGACAACAATCGTTCCTCGCATCATGTTGTGGCCCGCCCCGCACGCCTTCGAACACTCGAACGCGTAGGAACCCTTCTTGTCGGCGCGGAACCGCACTCGCGCCTCTCCCTTGCCGCGCTTGGGGACCACCACATTTATGCCCGCCTTGCGGATGCGGAACCCGTGATTAGTATCCGCGCTGCGGATGCGAAGCTCGACCAGCTCGCCCGGGTTCACCTTGAACCGCGACGGAACAAAGAAAAACCGCTCCGCCAGAATGTTGACGACGCGTACTTCCCGCGGCGCGGCTTCTTGTTTCGGAGAAGCCGATCGTGCCGGATTCACAATGGATGCGCCGATAAGCAGAGCCAAGACGACTAACGAGCCGACGAAGAGGCAGCGCACTCGGCCCGCGTTCGGCTTGCGGGATCTCATCAAAACCACCACCCCAAACCGACGTTGAACGAGTTGCGCGCTCGGATGATCGAACTCCGGTTGTTCAGAATCGAATAGTCGAATTTGACAGCCACATCCGGCTCGGGGTAGTAGGTTGCGCCGATCACATACGCCTCGCGATCGAACTGCTTCAACGGGAAGAAGCCCCGCGCCATGCGTCGCTGCGTGTCGAAATTCTCATACCGGAAAAATGCCACCAAATCGTGCGACATCCGTCGGGGCAGTAGGTGGTACCCGGTTTCCCCATACCAGCCGCGTAGATTGCGCGCGATGTTCGGGTTGACGCCGACGCCGCGTTGCAGCAAGCTGTTCAACTCTCCGGTGCGACTGATCGAGACGTCGGCGAACTGCCCTCGAAAATCGAAGCGATCGACACTGTAGCGCCCGTCAAACTCCGCCAATCGCACGCGAGGGTTGATGTCGGGAAGGTTGAAGCCCGTGTTGCCGGTCCAAAAGCTCGTGCCCAACGACAATCCAGGCAAACCGTGGTATTCGAGCCGGCCCGTATAGGCGACATTTCGTGTCACCGATTGAAAGCCTTTCTGTCGCCCTCCCCGGAGGCCCTCCCCGGCGTCAAAAGCCGTCGCGTCCAGCGGCGACATCACGTAGGCCTTGTAGACGAATCCCTTGCCGAGGTCGCCGAAGAGTCCCGCGCCGGAGTCAAACCACGTGCTGGGCACAATCACCGTGTCGACGAACGTGCGCTCAACGCCTTGGAACGAGGGCGGCTCGTGGCGCTCGTTGAGAATGCCCACGGGAGCCAGCATCATTCCGGCCCGAAAGTTCATCCACGGCTTAACGAGGAAGTCGAGGTAGGCCTGTTCGAGCTCCAATTCGCCAAACTCGCCTTCCCCGGATACGAAACCGTGTTCGATCTCGAGTTCGGACCAGAATTTTATGCGGTCGGTGAAGCTGTGCCCGAAAAGCAAGACGAAGCGGTGGAAGTCGAGTTGACTGCCCTCATCCTGGACCTTGTTGAAGTGAAAGTCCATGTAGCCGGAGATCGGTAGACGGGTCTCCTCGGACGCAAGATCGCCTAGGTTCGTGGGTTCATCGACACGCGGTGGAGGGGACTGATAACTCAGATCGGTCGGGGGAGCGGCGTCGGGCAACGATGGGGCAACGGCTTGTTCGGCATCCGACTCGCCCTCGTCCGGCGGTTCCTCCTCCGGCGTGGCGGGCGATTCCAGCTGCCGTATCCGCTGTTCGAGCAGCTCAATGCGCTTTTCCAGTTCCTCGATGCGCCCGCCGTCGTCGCCTCGCGATCTCACCGCGCCCAAGACGAGCAAAACCAGGGTTAGCGCCATTATGGACCGTGCCGAAGTCATAGTTTTAGGCTTCCCTAAAGACCGACTATAGGATTACCTTTACAGATTTGTCAATAGGACAAAATAGAAACTTAGGGGTTGCAATGACATAGCTTGTCAAATTTCGCGACGCCGAGACAGAGCGCAAGGGCCAAGGGCGGGAGACCGAAACGCCCTCGGTGACAGGACTCTTCGAATTACTCGAAACCCTTGAGCGCTTGACCCGTCGCTTGCGCTCGGGGCTCTGTCTCGGCGTTGCGAATTAAGTGGGGTGCGAGCCGCATCGTCTTGCGACCCGCTATCGTGGTAGCATGGATTTACCACATTCCCGATCGGCAAAGTAGGGAATATGATCGAGAGCAAGAAGCGCAGTATCGTCAAGGCCGCCAGCTACCGCTTCTTTGGGTCGCTTGTCACGGGCAGCATTGCCTATTTTTTTATCCCGAAGTGGGAAGTGGCCCTGGGTGTAGGTCTGGTCGACGGAATTGCGAAGATGGCCGGCTACTTCCTCCACGAGCGCCTTTGGGCCCACGTCAAATGGGGACGGCAAAAGCCCCCGAATTATGAGATTTGATTAGGCGGGGTCTCTGTCTTCGTCGATTTTGGTCGGCTCAGCGCCGTGCCAACCCCAAGCGCGCAACCGTCCACAAAATCTTGACGCCCGCGGCGAAACTGCCCCACATCGATCCCGATACCTTGCTGCGGCCCGCGCGGCGACGGCGGTAGGAGACCGGAACCTCGACGATTCTCAGACCGGCGCGGACAGCCTTAATCTGCATCTCGATCGTCCAACCGTAGTTGCGGTCGCGCATACCTAGCTCGCTCAAACTCGACACACGCAGAGCCCGAAACGGACCTAGGTCGGTGTAGCGGTGTCCCCACAACAGCCTCATAAGAAAGACCGCCAGAGCGTTCCCGGCTCGTTGATGTGTGTTGAGAGCGCCGTCTTCAGCGCGTCCCATGGTCCGGCTCCCCAACACGACATCGGCGCGACCCTCCGCGATGGGTGCAAGCAACCGTTCGGCTTCCCCTGGGACGTCGCTGCCGTCGCCATCCATGAAGATCACCGCTTCGATGCCCGCCGGGAGCGAGGCGAGGGCGCGCAAGCAGGCATACCCGTATCCGCGCCGGGGTTCGGCAAGCACATTGGCCCCGTGGGACCTAGCAACCGCGGATGTGCGGTCCGCCGAGCCGTTGTCGACCACCAAGATTTGCTCGAATAGGTCGGCCGGCACTTCGTCGAGGACCGCCCCGATCGAAGCCTCTTCGTCGAGCGCGGGGATAATCAGGGCTGTTCGCATACTCACTCGTTGTCCGATTCGACCATATCCGTCCGCCGAAAGCAATGTTTGTTGTCGCCGGCCTCAAAAGCATGTTAGAAAGGGAGGAGAAGCTTTTCCCCGACACCTTTTCAACGCAGTGCAAACGTTTGATCCAGAGGACGAACGCCGGCCGAGCTTCGCGCCTTCGCCGACCGCGGGTCTCATCAGCGAGGGGCCCGAACCTCGCCCATTCTGGTTTGACCTACAGGTATGGGCGCGCGACATCGTGATTTCGGTCGCCATCGCGGCGATCGTGATCGTATTTCTCTACCAACCGGTGAAGGTGGAAGGCACGAGCATGATGCCCTGGCTCGAAGATCAGGAACGCATCTTCGTGAACAAGTTCATTTATCGTCTCGAGGCCATTCAGCGCGGCGACGTGATTGTGTTTCATTTTCCGCTCGACCCCAAGAAGTCGTACATCAAGCGAGTGGTCGGGCTGCCGGGCGATGAAGTTTCGTTTGTGAACGGGCGACTGGTTCTCAACGGCGAGATTGCCAACGAACCGTACGTCCTGCCCGAGTACAGCGATTCGTCGAGCTATCCGGTTGTCGAGGTGCCCGAGGACCATTTCTACGTGTTGGGCGATCACCGCAATACGTCGAACGACAGCCGCACATGGGGCACTGTCGAGCGTGGCTTCGTGATCGGCCGCGCGGTGTTTTCCTACTGGCCGTTTGAACGCATCGGCTCGCTCGACCGCTTTGAAGCGCGGCGCACCGGCGCCGCCCCCCCCGCCCCGCGCCCCGAGGTTTTTCGATGATTCATGACGCATTGGTGGCCCTCGAGGACGGCCGCTGTTTCCCGGGGCAATCCGTCGGCGTTAAGGGCGAAGCCTACGGCGAGGTTGTTTTCAATACCGGGATTACCGGGTATCAGGAAATCTTCACCGATCCTTCCTATAGCGGTCAGATCGTCATTTTGACGAACCCCCAAATCGGCAACTACGGGGCGAATAACGAAGACAGCGAATCGGCGCGGTCGTATATCGAAGGTTTGGTTGTGCGAGAGTTCTCCGGGATTGCGAGCAATTGGCGCTCGACCGAGCACGCCGCCGATTTTCTGGCCAAGCAGCGTATTCCGATCATCACCGAAATCGATACTCGAGCGCTGGTGCGCCACTTGCGCTCCAAGGGCTCGTTGCGGGGCGTGATTTCCTCGCTTGTGACCGACCGCGAAAAACTCGTCGCGAAGGCTCGTGAGATCCCCAAAATGGCGGGGCTCGATTTAGCCACGGGCGTTTCCACATCCCAGCGTTATGAGTGGACACGCGGCGTGACCCCGTGTTCACCCTCGGAATTGATTGCAAAAACGCCGCCGCCGACGCTGCATGTCGTGGCCTATGATTTCGGCATCAAACACAATATCCTGCGACAACTGGTGCAGCAGGGCTGCCGCGTGACGGTGGTCCCGGCCTCGACATCGGCCGACGACGTCATGGCGCTTGAACCCGACGGCGTTTTTCTCTCGAACGGGCCGGGCGACCCCGAACCGCTTGAACCACAGATCGGCAACATCCGGCAATTGATCGGCCGCGTACCCCTCTTTGGCATTTGCCTGGGGCATCAGATTCTGGGCTTGGCCTGCGGCGGGAAGTCGTTCAAGCTGAAATTCGGACACCACGGTGTCAATCACCCGGTGCGCAACGAGCTGACGGGGAAGATCGAAATTACGTCGCAGAATCACGGTTTCGCCGTCGATCCCGACTCGCTCGCCGCAGGAGACCTCGAGGTCACCCACATCAACCTGAACGATCACACGCTGGAGGGCTTTCGCAGTCGCAAGGATCCGCTGTTCGGCGTTCAGTATCACCCCGAAGCGGCCCCGGGGCCTCACGACTCGCGGTATCTGTTCGAGCAGTTCGTGGAGATGATGCGGGCGGCGTAGGGTCGGAACCGACCGGGCTTCTATAATGAGGCGGATGTCGGTGGACAAGCAGTTGGAGACTGTTGTCGAAACTTGCCGGGCGGTACTCGACCGGTGGAGCGGGAGCGGTCTCGTCGCCGTCTATCTCTACGGCAGCGTGTTAGGGTCCCGACGTCGCGAGGACAGCGATATCGATGTTGCTTGTCTGGACCGCGAGGACGCTCGGTTGCCGTGGTCCGACCAAGCTCGATTGATGGATGATCTTGAACGCGCCCTGGAAGCCGCGGTCGACCTTCGGATGCTCCGGGACCTGAGAACGTCCCACCAAGCGCATGTCATCGAGGAGGGCCTCGCGATCCGTGTCGAGGATGTCTCTGAATTGGAGAGTTTTGAGAGCGCCGTTAGAGAAAGTCAAACAGCCGATCGCGCCAAATCGGAGCGGGTTTGGTCAAAGACAGTGCACGACCCGGCGCGAATTGGGAAGGATCGCGATGAACCCCGATTACCTAGCTGAGCAGTTCGCCGCCGCGACTGCAAGCCGGCCGGCGATGCACCGGTAGAATAGAACCTCGTCCGCTACCCACGATCCATAGCATTCATGCCCAAACGCACTGACATCCACAAGATCCTCATCATCGGGTCGGGCCCGATTGTGATCGGCCAGGCCTGCGAATTCGACTACTCGGGAACCCAGGCTTGCAAGGCCTTACGCGACGAGGGCTATGAGGTCGTCCTGGTCAACTCCAACCCGGCGACGATCATGACCGACCCGGAGCTGGCCGAGCAAACCTACATCGAGCCGCTTTCGCGTGAATATCTTACCGAGATCATCCGCCGCGCACGCCCCGACGCTTTACTCTCGACCGTCGGCGGGCAAACCGCCCTGAACCTTTCCGTTGAATTGGCTGAAGCCGGGGTGCTTGAGGAATTCGGGGTTGAGTTGATCGGCGCGAAACTCGAAGCCATCAAGAAGGCCGAGGACCGACTGCTCTTCAAAGACGCCATGCGGAGCATCGGTCTCGACGTACCGCTTTCAAAGCTCGTCAACAACGTCGAGGACGGCATAAGCTTCGCCGACGAAGTCGGCTACCCGATCGTCCTACGCCCCAGCTTTACGATGGGCGGCAGCGGCGGGGGCCTTTCCTACAACCGCGAAGAGTCGGCCGAGTTGCTGACACGGGCGCTCGAGATCTCGCCCGTCCACGAAGTCTTGATCGAGGAAAGCGTGCTGGGGTGGAAGGAATTCGAGTTGGAGGTGATGCGCGACCTCAACGACAACTGCATCATCATTTGCTCGATTGAAAACTTTGACCCCATGGGTGTCCACACGGGTGACTCGATCACGGTGGCGCCCGCCCAAACGCTGACCGACCGCGAATACCAGATGATGCGCGACGCCGCGCTGGCGTGTTTGCGCGAAATCGGTGTCGACACGGGCGGCTCGAATGTGCAGTTCGGCATCGAGCCCGGCACCGGCCGCATGGTCGTCATCGAGATGAATCCGCGGGTCTCGCGCAGCTCGGCGCTGGCGTCGAAGGCTACCGGCTTCCCGATCGCGAAGATCGCCGCGAAGCTGGCGGTCGGGTTGCGGCTGGACGAAATCCCCAACGACATCACCAAGAAAACTCCCGCCAGTTTCGAGCCGACCATCGACTACGTCGTCGTCAAGGTTCCCAAGTGGCAGTTCGAAAAGTTTCCCGGCGCCGAACCGCTACTCGGGATACAGATGAAAAGCATCGGCGAGGTCATGGCGATCGGGCGCACGTTCAAGAGCGCGCTTTGGAAGGCGATACGCAGCCTCGAGACCGGCAAGAAGGCGGGTTCGGACGTCTATGACCCCGAGCTAATCACCAAGCGTCTGCTGACGGCCTCGCCCGAGCGCCTCAACTATGTCCGCTACGCGCTGGCGGAAGGCTGGTCGGTCAACGACATTCACGAACTGACCAATATCGACCCCTGGTTCCTCGAACAGCTCAAGACCGTCGTCGACTTCCAGGGCCGGATCGCGGACGAGACGCTCGAAACCATTTCCGACGAGACGCTTCTCGAAGCCAAGCGCATGGGGCTCTCCGACAACCGCTTGGCGCGGCTGTGGAATAGCGACGAAGACACCGTGCGGACCCACCGCAAGGACGCCGGTATTCAAGCCATCTTCAAGCGTGTTGATACCTGCGCGGCCGAGTTCGAAAGCTTTACGCCCTATCTCTATTCCGATTACGAAACGGAGTGCGAGTCGGAGCCGAGCGACCGCCGCAAGGTGATCATCCTCGGCGCCGGTCCGAATCGCATCGGGCAGGGGATCGAGTTCGACTATTGCTGCTGCCACGCTTCCTACGCTTTGCAGGAATTGGGCTGGGAGTCGATCATGGTCAACTGCAATCCCGAGACCGTATCGACCGACTACGACACCAGCGATCGGCTCTACTTCGAGCCCTTGACGCTGGAGAACGTCCTCAACATTTGTGACACCGAAAAGCCCGACGGCGTGATCGTGCAATTCGGCGGGCAGACGCCTCTCACCCTGGCGCTGCCTCTCAAAGCGCACGGCGTGCCGATCATCGGCACCGACCCGGAGTCGATCGACTTGGCCGAAGACCGCGAACAGTTCGGCGCGCTACTCGAAAAAATGGATATTCCCGCGCCCGCCAACGGCACGGCGACGAACCCGGCCGAGGCCCTCGAAGTCGCCCGCAAGGTCGGCTATCCCGTGCTTGTGAGGCCGAGCTATGTCTTGGGCGGCCGCGCCATGGTGATCGCCTACGACGAGCAGACGGTCGAAAACTACATGCGCGAAGCGGTCGTCTATTCGCAAGAGCGGCCGGTGCTGATCGACCGTTTTCTCGAGAATGCCGTCGAGGTCGACGTCGATGCCCTGTGCGACGGCGAAGACGTGCTGATCGGCGGCATCATGGAACACATCGAGGAAGCCGGTGTGCATTCAGGCGACAGCTCGTGCGTGCTGCCGGCGGCTTCGATTCCTCCCGAGCAGCTCGAGACGATTCGCGACTACACCTTCCGCCTGGCCAAAGCCCTGAACGTGATCGGGCTGATGAATGCGCAGTACGCGATTCACAACGGCGATGTGTACGTCATCGAAGTGAACCCGCGCGCCTCGCGCACCACCCCCTATGTCAGCAAGGCGACCGGCGTGCCGTTGGCGAAAATCGCGGTCGGCTTGATGGTGGGCCAGAAACTCGGCGACTACGGTTTCGAAAGCGGCGTGCTCGAGGTCAAGAAGAATTGCGTCAAGTCGCCCGTCTTCCCATTCAATAAGTTCCCCGGCGTCGACCCGATTCTCGGACCCGAGATGCGCTCGACCGGCGAAGTCATGGGTATCGGCGAGTCGTTCGGAGAAGCCTTCGCGAAAGCGCAAATCAGCGCCGGCTCGGCGCTGCCCGAATCCGGATCGGTGTTCATCAGCGTCAACCGCCGCGACCGCGAAGAAGGGTTGGCCGTGGCCCGTAAGTTCGCCGACCTCGATTTCACGATCCACGCCACGCGCGGAACCGCGTCGGCCCTGCGCGCCGCCGGCATCCCCTGCAAGGTTGCTTTCAAGGTCAATGAGGGCCGACCGAATGTCGTCGATCTGATCAAGGGTCGACAGGTAGGTCTGGTCGTCAACACCCCCGCCGGCGCGCATTCGTTCGAGGACGAAAAGGTGATCCGGCGCGCGGCGATGATGCAAAGCGTTCCCTGCATCACAACGCTCAGCGGCGCCAAAGCAGCCGCCGACGGCATCGCGGCCCGCCGAGCCGGCCCGGTGCAGGTCTATTCGCTGCAAAATCTCCACGCCGAGGAACTGGCGGGCTAACGGGTCGTAGTGACCGACCCTAGCTAGCCGCGAAGCGGCGGCGGAAGCCTTAGCCCAGGGTGGAGCCAAAGGCGGCCTGGGTATGGGGTCAACTACGGATGAGCCCTGAAACGCGGCCCGTGGTCCGCCGCAAAGTCTGTTCGCGCGAAAATGGGGGACTGTCATTTTGATTTTCGTCCGTTGAACGGGGTTTCAGTTTCGACCGCGGTGGATGGCGAAAATCGGTGGCTGTGCCAGGCTGTGCCCATTTTTCGTGTAGTCGGACTCACAGCCCTGGGCCGGCCGCCGTTTGCCACAAAAAATCGATCAGCGCCGCCGACCACCTAAACCCATGCGCCCTACCCCATGACCGACACCAAGCCTGAAACCATCGGCCTGATCGGATTGGGCCTGCTCGGTTCCGCCTTGGCCGAGCGCTTTCAAAGAACCGGTCACAAAGTTCTCGGTTTCGACATCGATCCCGAAAAACGCCGTGCCCTTGCGGCCCTCGATGGGCGGCCCCTCGAATCGGCGGGGGACCTCGCCCGACAAACCCGCCGCATCGTTTTCAGCCTGCCCAACTCGGACGTCGTCGAGGCCGTGCTCGACGAAATCGAACCGCATCTCACACCCGCTACGACCATCATCGACACCACGACCGGCGATCCGGACCAGATCTCGGCTTTCGGTCCGCGCCTGGCAGCACGCGGCGTCTTCTACCTCGACGCTACCGTAGGCGGATCGAGCGCTCTGGTGCGAGAAAGGGAGGCGATTGTCCTCGTCGGCGGAGATGAGCAGGCCTTCGACTCGTGCCGCGACATTTTCGCGACATTTGCGCGGCGGGCATTCTACTTGGGCGGCGCGGGGAGCGGCGCGCGCATGAAACTTGTCTTCAACCTAGCGCTCGGGTTGCATCGCGCCGTGTTGGCCGAAGCCCTCCACTTTGCCCAAGCCTCGGGCATCGAACCCGCCAAGGCCCTCGAGGTGTTACAGGCCGGCGCGGCCTCTTCGCGCGTGATGGACGCCAAGGGACCGAAGATGGTCGAGGGCGATTTCCACGCCGAAGCGAAACTCTCGCAACACCTCAAAGACGTCCGCCTCATGCTCGCCGCCGCCGAGAAAAACGGCATCTCTCTACCCCTCTCGGCCCTACACCGATCGCTGCTCGAAACCGCCCAGGCCGCCGGGTTCGGCGACGCCGACAACAGCGCCGTAATCAAAGCTTTCGAGGCGTTTGTCGAGCACCCCGAGAAACCCGACTAGCCCCTAGGCCGCTCTGCTACGCTGGGTTCCTCTACACCCAACGAAGGACGAGCATGACTCTCGAAGAGAAACTCGCGGAACTCGAAAAACGCAACGCCGCAGCCGAGGCCGGCGGAGGCCCCGAGCGCGTCGAGCGCCAACACAATGCAGGCAAACTCTCCGCCCGCGAACGCATCGACCTGCTGCTCGACGAAGGCAGCTTCCAGGAACTCGACCGCCTCGTCACCCATTCCTGTCACGACTTCGATATGCAGTCGAACGTCATCCCCGGCGACGGTTTTGTCACGGGCTACGGACGCATTGACGGCCGGCTCGTCTACGTCTTCTCCCACGACTTCACGGTCTTCGGCGGTTCCTTGTCACTCGAAAACGCCTCGAAGATCACCAAAATCATGGACATGGCCGTCAAGAACGGCGCACCCCTGATCGGGCTCAACGATTCCGGCGGAGCCCGCATTCAAGAGGGCGTCGCCTCGCTCGCCGGCTATGCCGATATCTTTCTTCGCAACACTCTCGCCAGCGGAGTCATACCGCAAATCTCCGCCGTCATGGGACCCTGCGCCGGCGGCGCGGTCTATTCGCCCGCCATCACCGATTTCGTCTTCATGGTCGACAAGACGAGCTATATGTTCGTCACCGGCCCCGACGTCATCAAGACCGTCACTCACGAAGAGGTCACCAAGGAAGAGCTCGGCGGCGCGAAAACCCACAACCAAACCAGCGGCGTCGCCCATTTCATCGCACCCGATGACGCCGAGTGCCTTAGAATGATCCGCGAGCTTTTCAGCTTCCTGCCCTCGAACAATCTCGACGACCCGCCCCGCGTCGCGACCGACGACCCCGCTGACCGCGCCGACGAAAAACTCGACTCGGTCGTACCCGCCGAACCCGACGTGCCCTATGACATCAAGGGGATCATCCGCCTCACCGTTGATGACGGATACTTCTTCGAGGTCCAGCAGCACTTCGCTCAAAACATCGTCATCGGCTTCGCCCGCCTGGCCGGACAAAGCGTCGGCATCGTCGCCAACCAACCCGCCGTCCTAGCCGGATGCCTCGATATTGACGCCTCGCTCAAAGCCGCTCGCTTCGTGCGATTCTGCGACGCTTTCGGAATCCCCATCATCACCTTGGAAGACGTCCCCGGCTTCCTCCCCGGCACCGAACAAGAATACGGCGGTATCATCAAGCACGGTGCCAAGCTGCTCTATGCTTATGCCGAGGCCACGGTCCCGAAGATCACCGTTATCACGCGCAAAGCCTACGGCGGCGCCTATTGCGTGATGGGCTCGAAGCACCTCCGCACCGACATCAACTACGCCTACCCCACCGCCGAGATCGCCGTCATGGGACCCGAAGGCGCGGTGAACATTCTCTATAGGCGCGAGCTGGCCGCTGCCGGCGACAATGCCGAACGTTTTCGACAAGAAAAGATCGCGGAATTTCGCGACCGCCTGGCGAACCCCTACAAAGCCGCGGAAAAGGGTTGGATTGACGAAGTAATCCAACCCCGCCAAACCCGAGCCAAACTCATCGCCGCCCTAGAAATGCTCGAAAACAAGGCTGACACCTCGCCCCGCAAAAAGCACGGCAACATCCCTCTATAGGCGCGGCGCGGCTGGGGGGCGACGGCCCAATAAAAAAGGCCGACTCCGAAGAGCCGGCCTTCTGGACTTCACTGAAGTTGTCCCCCCTGCGGACTCCAGCGAATCGTCCCTGGTACGAGATCAATTTTGCCGGCAAACAGGCTTTTCAACAATAGAGCATTCGATTCATTCGACGGGGGTACAGTTGTACCAAAGTGCCTCAAGTTGATGCCTCACGACCACTCTATGTCGAACGTCGTATGACATTCGCGAAATTGTTCGGGCCGAGCGAGGATGTCTCAGAACTTTGACGACAGCCCGCCGTCCACGACCAGCTCGGTAGCGGTGACGTACTTCGCTTCGTCCGAAGCCAAGAACAGCGAAGCGTAGGCGACATCCCAGGCGTCACCCATCTTGCCTGTCGGGCAGACGGCATCGCGATAGCGGACCATCTCCTCGATATCGCCGCTGCCGTACTGGTCCGCGATTCGGCCGGCCACGAGGGGAGTGTGCATCAGCCCGGGAATTACGCAATTGGCGCGAATGCCCTGTTTGGCGTAACGCATCGCAAGCGCTCGAGTGAATTGCATCAGGCCGCCCTTGGCGGCGTAGTAGGCGGCCATATCCCGCCCTAGGTAACGAAGGCCGGCGATCGAGCCGACGTTGACAATGGCGCCGCGGCCCTGCCGCTCCATAACGGGCAAGATGAATTTGCAGGTCAGAAAAACGCTCTTGAGGTTGAGGTTGAGTTGAGCGTCCCACTCCTGTTCGCTCATCTCGACAGGCCCGCCGGGCGCCGATCCGCCGACGTTGTTCTGGAGGATGTCGATACGGCCGAAGCGCTCGAGGCAGGCCTGAGTCATTGCCTCAACCTGGTCGGCACGCGTGACGTCGGCTTGGTGGGACTCGCAGACGCCGCCTTCCTTCTCGATAACACGGCGGGTGTCATCGGCTGCCGCGGCGTTCTTGTCCACCGCGAAAACGCTCGCTCCCTGGCGCGCAAACAGCGCCGCGGTCGCTTTGCCGTTACCCCAGCCCTCGGCGACGCAACCGGCCCCGGAGACGAGGGCGACTTTATCGTGGAGTCGGGAGGGCATAATGAAGCCCTTATTCTTTCATAGAGTCGCGGAGGGCCGGCCCGACCTTCACTCCTTTCGCCCAGGCCATATTCCCGCCGCCGCTTCGCGGCTCAAGGGGTTCGCACCCTTGTGGGACGCCGCGCTTGCGGGGACCAAGCTAAGCTGAGACAGAGACAACACGCCGCCGCGGGGGTGGGGGGCTGTGAAGAAATGGGGACTGTACCGAGCGCCGACCGAATAAGTTCCATGGAATCAGTAACCGCGTCCGGTGCGAAGCGGACTCTCCCCGATTTTTCACAGCCCCTGGCTGTCGCGGCGAGGCGGAAGCCACAAGTTTGGACCACCGGCCGCTCTTCGAGGGTATTTCGTGCATGAATCCGACTATGTAGGCGTAGCCGCCGAAATCGCCCGGGAGGCCGGTGCGATCATTGAACATTATTGTGAACACCGCCCTGAGATCGAATACAAGGGCGCGGCGGATCTCGTGACGGCGGCTGATCGGGCGTCGGAAAAGCTGGTGGTCGAAAAGCTGCGAGCACGTTTCCCCAACCACGGCATTATCGGCGAGGAGGGCAGCAATCTCGACACCGACGCCGATTATTGCTGGCATGTCGATCCGGTCGACGGCACGACGAATTTCGCGCACGGCTACCCACAGTTCAACGTGAGTTTGGGGTTGGCCTACAAGGGCGAGGTCATCGCCGGCGTGGTCTACGATCCGATTCACAAAGAGTGTTTCACGGCCGAAAAAGGGTCGGGAGCATACCTCAACAACCGCAAGATTCACGTCTCCTCGGTGAATGGGATCAAGGAAGGGCTCTTCGCTACCGGCTTCCCCAGCGCCCGGCGACCCGAGATTGGCTTGAACCTATATTTCTTCCATCAAGTTTCGATGCTCACCCACGGCGCGCGAAGGGCGGGTTCGGCCGCGCTCGACCTGTGCTTTGTGGCTTGCGGCCGCTTGGACGGGTTTTGGGAATTCGGCCTCCACTCTTGGGACGCCGCCGCGGGCATTCTGATGATCACCGAAGCCGGCGGAACCGTCGGCGACATGCGCGCGGGGCCGTACACGCTGGGCGGGGTCGATTTGGCGGCCACCAACGGGCTGTTGCACGATGAGCTGCTCGATCTTTTCGGAGACCTGTTTCAAGGCAAATACAGGGTGCCGGTGCCGGTCGCCGGAGCTTGGCCGCAAGTAGGGTAAAAGCCTCCATTGGACGGTGTTGATCAGGCCGCAAATGCTTGAAATTACACCGGAAGCGCTGTTTCTTCCTTGCGTCGTCCGTGACTGAATGCTAGGCTGAACAGTTTAGGTGAAAGAAGGGCCTTCCCGCTTTTCTTAAGGAAAAGCATAGGGAAGATGTATGTCTTATGGAGCGAATTGTCGACCTCGTCCGCCGCAAACGCGACGGCGAAGAACTATCCTTTGAAGACTACGAACGCCTGGTGAGCGCCTACGCGCGCGGCGAGGTCAAGGAATACCAGATGGCGGCCTTCCTGATGGCCGGCTGTTGCACGGAATTCAGCGACGACGAAGCCACCGCGCTCACGTCGGCGATGCTCAAATGCGGTGAGCGGCTCGACCTTAACGGCATCGATCGTCCCAAGGTCGATAAGCACTCCACCGGCGGAGTCGGCGACAAGGTTAGTTTGGTGGCGGCGCCGATCGCGGCGGCGGCGGGCATCGCGGTGCCGATGATTTCCGGGCGGGGCTTGGGCCACACCGGCGGCACGCTGGATAAGTTGGAGTCGATCCCCGGGCTGCGAACGACGCTGAGCCCGGTGGAATTCCAGCAGCAAGTCAGCGAACACGGACTGGTGTACGCGGGGCAAAGCAACGAGATCGCTCCGGTCGACAAGAAGCTCTATGCGCTGCGGGACGCCACGGCGACGGTGGATTCGCTCGCCTTGATCGCCTCTTCGATCATGTCGAAGAAGCTGGCCGAGGGACTCGACGGACTGGTGCTCGACGTCAAGGTCGGCCGCGGATCCTTGATCGCCGGACGCAACGAAGCGCGACGCCTGGCGCAGCTGATGATCGGTATCGGCCGCCGCATGAACATCAGCGTGCAAGCTCTGTTGACCGACATGAACGAACCGCTTGGATTTACGATCGGTAACGCGCTGGAAGTGATGGAAGCGGCCCAAACGCTGCAGAACCAAGGCCCGCCCGACTTGGTGAGTCTGTCGACGGAAGTGGCCGCCCGCATGATTTTCCTCGGCGAGCCGACTCGATCGATCGACAGCGCTCGCGATCAAGCGCAGCAGTTGCTTGCCGACGGCTCGGCGTTGGCGAAATTCAGCGCGGCTATCACGGCCCAAGGCGGGGACGCCGAGGTCTTGACCGATTTCCAACGTCTGCCCAATGCCACCGGCGAGCATATTATCTCGTCGCCGCGTTCGGGCTTCATCAGCCGCATCCATGCCGACGACATCGGCCATGCCGCTTCGATGCTGGGCGCGGGGCGCGACAGCATGGACGACGAAATCGATCATGCGGTCGGCGTTGTTCTGCAATGCAAGGTCGGCGATCCGGTCGTCGAGGGCTCGCGACTCTGCGCGCTGTATTACACCGACGAAGCCAACGTCCAGGAAGCCGTCCAGCTTGTCGAAGACGCTTTCCGACTTTCCGCCGTTCAGCCCGAGGCTCGCGAACTGACGCTTGATCTGGTACAGTAGCCCCTCGGTCCGCGACCGTTTCGCCGGGCCGTGACCATTTGGTTGGACTGGAGCGGCGACCGGCTATGGGAGTTGTGGGGCTCATCTTTCTGCTCGGCGCGGCTTACGCTCTTTCGCTCGACCGCAAAGCCATCCGGCCCCGTTTGATCGCTTGGGGGCTGGGATTGCAACTCCTGCTTGCTGTCCTCATCCTCAAAACGCCGTTCGCGGCGGTGTTTCGCGCCGTCGGCGAAGTCGTCAATCGCACGATGACCTACGCCGAGCAGGGCAGCGTCTTCGTCTTCGGCGAATTGGCGAAATCGGACGGTCCCGCCGGGACCGTCTTCGCGTTTCAAATCCTGCCGCTGATTCTCTTCATCTCGGCGTTGTTCGCCGTGCTCTATCACCTCCACCTCATGCAGTTCGTCGTGAAGGGCATCGCCGTCGTGATGCAGCGCGTGATGGGAGCGAGCGGGGCGGAATCGCTGAATGTGGCCGCCAACATCTTCATGGGCCAATCGGAGGCGCCGCTGACGATTCGTCCCTATCTGAGCCGCTTGACGCGCTCGGAGCTGATGACGGTGATGACCGGGGGGATGGCGACGATCTCGGGAGCGTTGCTGATTGCTTATGTGCGGATCGGCGGCGTGCCGGCGGAACACCTGCTGACGGCGGTCGTCATGACGGCGCCCGCTTGCATCCTACTGGCTAAGATGATCGTGCCCGAAACGGAAACCCCCGAGACGCTGGGCAGCGTTCCCGACAGCGACGAGCAAGACGACGTCAATGTCATCGACGCCGCCGCGCGCGGAACGAGCGAAGGGCTCTATCTGGCGCTGAATGTCGGCGCGATGCTGATCGCCTTCATCGGTCTGATCGCGGTTTCAAACGCCTTGTTGAGCTGGGTCGCCGAGTTGCCGGGCATGAGCTTCATGCCGACGAGTCTGGAAAGCTTCCTGGGAGCCGTCTTCGCTCCGGCGGCCTGGTTGTTGGGGGTGCCGTGGAAAGACGCCCCGGCGATCGGGAATCTGCTGGGGACGCGGATGGTGCTCAACGAATTCGTGGCCTACGCGCGGCTTGGTCCGATTCGCGACGCCCTGGACCCGAAGTCGGCTCTGATCGCGAGTTACGCATTGTGCGGATTCGCGAACTTCGGGTCGATCGGGATTCAAGTAGGCGGTATCGGGTCGCTGATTCCCGAGCGGCGTCATGAGTTGGCGAAACTGGGGCTGCGCGCGATGTTGGCGGGTACGATGGCTAATTTCATGACCGCTTGTATCGCCGGGCTGATCGCGGGTTGAGGGCGGGCGGTTTTCGCCGAGCCGATCTTTGCCTCTTCACGATTCTTACTGCTACCTATAACGCGTCGGGCGGCGCTGACGATTAGTAAGAAGACACCGCCGGCACGCTTGTGGACCCCAAGCAAAATACAACCGTCGTTCTCGTTGACGAGGACAACGGCGCTCGAGACGACTTGGCGGACGTTCTGCGTGAGGAGGGCTATGACTGCGCGTGCTTCAGTCAGAGTCTGGCGGCCCTATCCTACCTGAGCCGCGGCACCGGGCCCGCGGACCTGCTGGTCACCGATTCGCACCCGTCGGGCATGGGCGGCATCGAGTTGCTTCGCGAGGTGAAGTCCCTTGACCCGCGATTTCCGGTGATCCTGCTCTCGCACCTTCATGAACTAGGGTTGGCGATCGAAGCGGTGCGGGCGGGCGCGGATGATCTGCTGCGAAAACCTGTTCCTCCGAGCGATGTGCTGCCGCTGGTCCAAAGATGCCTGCGATCGGACCGGCTCGAGCAAGAAGCCGCCGTGCTCGAGGCGTTACGGCATTACATCGACGCGCGGCGTCATCAGGGGCCGACTTCGGGGTTGTTGCGGGATCTGTTCGGCAAGCTCGGCTTCAAGCGTTTCGAAACCCTACAGCACTCCAAGCGTGTGGCCGCCTACAGCCGCCTGTTCGCCGATCACTGCGGTTTGGAAGGGGAACAGCTCGATCACCTTGAGTTGGGGGCCTTGCTGCACGACATCGGCAAGATCGGCATCCCTCACAATGTCTTGATGAAGCCCGCCGCGCTCAACGAAGAGGAGTGGCAAGTGATTCGCACTCACCCTCAGATCGGACATCGGCTGCTTTCAGAGTTTCCCGCGCTGGCCGAAGAGTCTCATCTCGTGCTGGCGCACCATGAACGCTTCGACGGCGAAGGGTATCCGGAAAAGCTTGGCGGCAAGGCCATACCACTCGGAGCACGAATCTTCAGCATCGTCGATACGCTCGACGCAATCACGTCCGACCGCCCCTACCGCCGCGGGCGTGACTTCGACGCTGCCCGCGGAGAGATCCTCCGGATGCGGGGCACGCAGTTCGACCCCGACTTGGTTTCGGTGTTCGAGCGCATCGCGGTCGACAAGCTGGAAGAGATTCGGCGACGGTTTCCCGACGCGCCGGAGTAGCGGGGCCGCTTGAAACGCCGCGAACATCCCACATCCAAAATTTGAGCCGCGAAGCGGCGGCGGGAATATAGCCCGGAGTGGAGCCCCTCGCCCCGACCTTGTTGAGAAGGCTTCGATCCGCCCATTGCGGAGGAAACTACCGCCAACCAGAGCCGCATCGCCACGCGATGCGGTCACTCAAGAATAGTGCTTTGCAGCCAAACAAAGTTTGTCATGCGGTCGTGCCGCTAGCTGTCGGGCTGGGTGACGGCGCCTAGGGCCGCCGAGGAGACCAGGGCCGCGTATTTAGCGAAGACACCCCCGATGCATAGCGGTTCGCCGGCGCTTTCCAGCCGGCCAGACGCTCGGTGATGGTCGCGTCGTCGAGTTCCACGGCGAGTTTGCGTTCGTCGACATCGATAACGATCGTGCACGGAATTTCCCCTCACCTCCTCAGCGGCCCCCGGCGGCCCGGGGGGCCGGGCAGCCTCGGCCGCTCGCGGAACTGTTCGTACCAGTTTTGGACGATGCGGATGGTGGGTTTAGGGATCTCGCCGGTCTCGGTGATCGGCTCGACCAGGATGAAGCGCTTGCCGTCGGCCGAGACATCGTAGGGGGCGTAGTTGCCGCCCGGCCGCAGACCCGGGTGATCGAACAGACGCGTCGATTTGCCGATCGAGAAACCACCCTCGGTCGAAACTTCGACCGCGATCAAGGTTTCGCCCTCGACGTAGAAAAGCTCTTTGCCGTCGCGGCTCCAGCGGATCTTTGTGCCGCCGTTGCTCGACACCGTTACCCGCCCGCCGGGCTCGGGAAACGTTTGGACGTAAACCTCGAACTGACCCGACTCATTGGAAACGTAAGCGACGTAGCGACCGTTTGGAGACAGCTTCGGCACGGCCTCGGCGAACGGTGTTTCCGTAAAACGATGTTGCTCCCAAGTGTCTTTCTTACGCTGCAAATAGTAGAGGTCGAACGCGCTATGGAACAGGAGATAGTCCCCGTCCCGCGACCAATCCCCCAGCACCTCACGGGCCGGCGACGACAGCAGAGCCGACTCTTCACCGGAGCCGTCCGCTCGACGCACGAAGACATCGCTGTTGCCCGAACGATTGGAAGAGAACGCGATTTGCTCGCCGTTGGGCGACCATTGCGGCCTTCGATCCCGTCCAGGGTCGCTCGATATGCGGGTCCTCACGCCTCGGCCTATGTCATAGGCCCACACATCCGCATTCGCTCCCTCGGTTGCCGTCACGGCAACCCGGCGCCCGTCCGGCGAGAGCGCGGGACTACCGAGCGCATCGCCCGTGAAGCCGACCGCCTTCGGATTGCGGCCCGCGCGGTCGAGCCACACCAGACGCCCTTTCCCTGGATCCGGGCTGTCGAGGTAAACGAGCGTTTGATCGGCCGCGACCGTCGCCTGAAAGGCGTTTTCCGCAATTGGAAATGCTTCACCCTCGGCTTGAAGCGTGTCCAGCGAAAACGGTATTGCCCAAAGGTCATGGGGCGGCAGGAGCGCGGACTCGTAAACAAGGTGGCCGCTACCGGAAAAGAAAGCAGGCACACCCGGTCCAAGCACCCGCTGCCGGTCGGTTTCCAAATCTTGAACGACTATCTTCTGTCCCGAAAAGTTCCCAACGAAAAACGCCAGCACACGGCGCCCTGCTTCGGGAGGCAGGAAATGGGGAAGGCCGAGAACCGACTCCCCTTCTTGCGCGCCTTCTACGTCCTTCGGGGAAAGCAGCAAGCGGGCAACGCCGCCCCGGGCCGGGACTTCATAAAGACCGCGGGTGCCGTCCTCGCCTCTGGCGGCGAAAACAATCACCTCGCCGTCGAAGCTCCAGGCGCCCCCAGCCGCGCTGCCGCCGGGCACGGTGCAAAGGCGCACCGAGGGTCCCCCTTCGACGGAAACCTTTCTGAGTTCCCCGCCGGAATGGAACCCAATGAAATCACTGCGCGGGGACCAAAAGGGTGAATACGCGCCTTGGGTTCCCTCAATGGCGCGGGGCTCCTGCCGGTCGAGGTCTTGCACCCAGAGCAAGCTTTCGTCCCCCGGCGAAATGAAAGCGACATGTCGTCCGTTGGGCGATATCGCCGCGTTGCCTTGAAACAGGCCTGGGTTTACCCCAACCGAAGGTGTGAGGGCAAATCGGCGCAGGGGTCTTGGGCCGCGGAAGCCGGGGCCGCGTAGCCACAGCACGGCGACCGCGGCGAGCAGGAGGAAGACGGTTGCGTAGAGGACGCGATCTTTCAGGCGACGGCGCTTTTGCGCGGAGCGCGCAGCCGACTCGGGCACGACATTGATCGTCACCGAGCGTTTGAGTTGGGTGTCTTCGGCGCGGTAGGCAACACTGTCGCCTTGGGAGGCGAGGTCTTCGATGACGTGGTACTTCACCAGCGGGTGGTTCGGCTCGCCGGGGGGCTCGCTGGGGCTTTGCTGTGTTGGGGTGAGCGCTTGCCCGGGCGAGGCAGTCGCCGCAGGCACTTGCCCGCCCGAGGGTTGGGAGGTGGCCGCGGGCGGCGCGGTGGCTGCATGCGGCGGCGTGGCAGCCTGCTCCCGACCGGCGGCCGTCCCAGGGGCGGCGGGCCGTTTTCCCATCTCACTCGGCAGCGGCGGCCGGGTCGTTCGTCCAACTGTCGAGCGGGCGGTTTCGAGCTTCTTGCGCAAGGTGCTCAGGTCGAGAATTAAAGCCGATGCCTCGGGATAGCGATCCTCGCGGCGCTTCGCCAGGCATTTGTCGACGATCCACTCGAGTTCCATCGGGACGCCGGTACGCAGGCCGGTCAGCGGCTCGGGGGCCTCGTGCAGGATCGAGTATTGCACCGCCTGGCTGTAGTCGCCGCGAAACGGCAACTGCCCCGAGATCATTTCATAGGTCACGCAGCCGAGCGCCCACAGGTCGGTGCGTTGGTCGGTGCCGGCGGCCTCGGTCTGCTCGGGCGACATATAGGCCATCGTGCCGAGGGCGGTCTCGAGCTCGGTGAGTTTTGACCGCTCGGATAGCTGCGCCAGCCCGAAGTCCATGATCTTGATGAGGCGCTCGGAGCCCTCGTCGAGAAGCATCACGTTGGCCGGTTTGATGTCGCGGTGGAAGATGCTCTTGCGATGCGCCGCTTCAAGGCCGCGGGCGATTTGGATGGCGATGTCGAGGGCATCATCGAGCGGCACGGGACCGGAGGTGATCTTGCGGTCGAGGGGTTCGCCGTCGAGGTGCGCCATGGCGATGAAGGTGTGTCCCTCGACCTCGTCGATTTCGTAGACGGTGCAGATGTTGGGATGATCGAGCGCGGCGGCGGCCTGCGCCTCGCGGAAGAATCGCGTCTTGGCTTCCTCGTTCGACAGCAAGTGCGCCGAGAGGAATTTGAGAGCGACGGGACGCTTGAGCTTGGTGTCGGTGGCCTTGTAAACAACACCCATCCCGCCTTCGCCGAGCTTCTCGGTGATTTCGTAATGCGAGATGGTGCGGCCGATCATGGAATCTTGTTAGTGGCGACGTTGCTGTTGGCCCGCCGAAAGCTTGTCCAATTCTATCGCGAATGCCCGGCAAGATCGCGAATATCTTGAGCCGCGAAGCGGCGGCGGGAATAGAGCCCGCGGCGGAGCCGGAACGACGGAACCCCCGCCCGGACGAGCCCTGAAAGAGCGGTAGACAACCCTTCGGCCCGCGGCACCCATTTTCATGGCGGCAATATAGATCCGCGAACTTATTGAAACGGCCTCCTCGGATAAAGCAAAATGGGAAGGACTCGACCGCGGCCGGCACGCTTTCGCGGCATCTCCACGCAACGCGCGCCCAGTCCCCGAGCCACATGACACAACCGCAAACAAGCTCGACCGTAGCGACGGCCAACCGCCTTAACCCTCGCCGGCCGCAACTTGCCGTCTGGGGCGGACTGCTGATCACGTTCGTCGGCGCGATCAGCTACTTCACCTGGGCCGCGCAATTCGCCGCCCTGCGGGACTTCCCGGTTCTCAACCTCCCGATCGTGCTGCTCGGCGCGGGCCTTGCCGGCGTCGGCTGCGTGCAAGTGTTCACGCGGGGCGGCGGCATCGTGGGCAAGGCGTTGGCCGGGGTCGGGTTCTTGTCGGCCCTTGGGGTCGCGGGAATGTTCGGTTTCTTTATCTTCAGCTCCAGCGCCGACCTGCCCCAAGCCGAGGGCGCGCCCCGGGTCGGTACAATCGCCCCCGAGTTCACGCTCCCGGATGAGAGCAAGCGGCCGGTTCAGCTTGCCGATTATCGCGGCAAAAAGGTTGTGCTGCTTTTCTATCGTGGATTCTGGTGACCCTTCTGCCGCTCCGAACTGCAAGGTTTGCAGTCACGCATCCAAGACATTCGCCGCGCCGACGCCGAGCTTGTGGCCGTCTGTGTCGATCCGGTCGAGAAGAACGCCGAAGTCGTTCGAGACCTCGGGCTCGCCTTCCCGGTTCTCTCCGACGAAGAGCTGTCGGTCATCGACCTTTATGATGTTCGCCACGAGCAGGGGAATACGTTCGCCGAACAAGACATCGCGCGCCCGGCGGTGTTCGTGCTCGACCGTGAAGGCGTTGTGCAATGGCGGGAGCTGACCGAAAACTACCGCGTCCGCGTCCGCCCCGAGACAATACTCGAGCAGCTTGCGGCGATTCCGTGAGACAGGTTAGCGGGGCCACCGGCCGCGCCGGCTCATTCAGGTAAGAAACTTGGTCCTCCAACGGCGCGGGTTCCCAGTGGGGCAGGTCTCCAGGCCTGCCCATTCCTCAACCCGCCCCAATTGAAGTTTCGGGTCAGCTGTCAGGCTGGGTTACGGCGCCTAGAGCCGCCGAGGAGACCAGAGCCGCGTATTTAGCGAAGACACCCGATGCATAGCGGTTCGCGGGCGCTTTCCAGCCGGCCAGACGCTCGGCGATGGCCGCATCGTCGAGTTCCACATCGAGTCGGCGCTCGTCGACATCGATGACGATCGTGTCGCCGTCTTGGACGGCGGCGATCGGACCGCCTCGAAACGCTTCCGGCGCCACGTGGCCGATCATGACGCCGCGAGTGGCTCCGCTAAAGCGGCCGTCGGTCATCAGGGCGACGCTTTCGCCCAAACCTTCGCCCACAATCGCGGCCGTGACACCGAGCATTTCCCGCATGCCGGGTCCGCCGGCCGGGCCTTCGTAGCGAATGACCATTACGTCGCCGGGCTGAATTTGTTTGCCGGTCACGGCCTTCATGGCGGCTTCTTCGGTGTCGAAAACGCGCGCCGGGCCGCGATGGTGGTTGCGCTCGTGACCGGCGACCTTGAGCACGCAGCCGTCGGGGGCGAGATTCCCCTTCAAGATCACCAGGCCGCCGGTGGATTTGATGGGGTCCGAGACAGCGTGAATGACGTCTTGCCCCTCGCTTTCGGTCGCGTCGGCGGAGGCGTCGGCGAGCGTCTTGCCGATCACGGTTTGCTGCGAGCCGTCGGCGTAACCTCCCTCGACCAGGCGCTTGGCGATGAGTTGGATGCCGCCCGCGCGGTCCACATCGGCGGCTACGTATTTGCCGCTGGGCTTGAGGTCGACCAGCAGAGGAGTGCGGCGGCTGATTTCATCGAAATCGTCGATCGAGAGTTCGACGCCGGCGTCACGCGCGACGGCCAAAAGGTGGAGCACGGCGTTGGTCGAGCCACCCGTCGCCGCGACGCTCGCAATCGCGTTTTCAAACGCCTTGCGGGTCAGTATGTCGCTGGGCCGGAGGTTCGCGCGCAGGGCGTCCATGACGATCCGCCCGGCTTCGTAGGCGACGTCGTTCTTGCGCTCGTCGGTCGCCGGGACGCTGGCGCTGCCCATCGGCGACAGGCCGATGATTTCCATGACGGTGGCCATCGTGTTGGCGGTGTACTGGCCTCCGCAAGCTCCGGCGCCGGGGCAGGCGACGTCTTCGAGTTCGCGCAACTCCTCGTCGGTCATCTTGCCGGCGGCGTGGCGTCCGACGGCCTCGAAGACGTCTTGGATCGTGACGTCGCGGCCCTGAAAGCGGCCCGGCATGATCGTTCCGCCATAGAGCAGCACGGAGGGGATGTTGAGCCGAGCCAGCGCCATCGCCCCGCCGGGGATCGTCTTATCGCAGGCGACGAGAGCGATCATGGCGTCGAACATATAGCCGCGGCCGGCGAGTTCCATCGAATCGGCGATCAGCTCGCGGCTCACCAACGAGGCTTTCATGCCCTCGGTTCCCATCGTGATGCCGTCGCTGATGGCGATCGTGTTGAACTCCATCGGCGTGCCGCCGGCGGCTCGAACGCCTTCCTTGACCTTGACGGCTAAATCGCGCAGGTTGAAGTTGCAGGGCATCGTTTCGATCCAGGTGTTGGCGATGCCCACGATCGGCTTGGCGAGGTCGTCGTCGGTAAATCCGATGGCCTTTAACATGGAGCGCGCCGGGGCGCGGTCACGGCCGTCGGTGATGGTACTGCTGGCGTGTTTCAGCGGATTCGACATGGAAAACTCCCGCGCAGGAAAAGACTCATCATCTTAGCGCAGTGACGTCGCCGAGGCCCGACGGGAAACAGGCCCGGCGGCCGCTGATCTCGATGCTACAATCAGGTCGGGTTCGTCGGACGGGCAGCCGCCGCGTCCTTCGGGACGGGGAGGAAAGTCCGGTCTCCACAGGGTAGCGTGCCGGCTAACGGCCGGGGGGCCGCTCTCAAAGGGCGGTTTACGGAAAGTGCCGCAGAAAATATACCGCCGTGCCTTCGGGCGCGGTAAGGGTGAAATGGTGCGGTAAGAGCGCACCGCGTCCGGAGTAATTCGGACGGCAGGGTAAACCCCACGCGGAGCAAGACCAAATAGGGAACCAGCGGCGACCCGCCGCGCCCACCGGTCGGCCGATCGGACCCCAGCGTCTTTGGAAATGCAGCGGAAACACGCGCCGGCGAGCGATCCTCGATCGCGCCGCTGGCTTTCCGTCGCCATTTCCCAAGCTGCTGGGGTTCGTGAGGACGGCCGTAGTTCCGGGTAGGTCGCTCGAGTCCGTCGGCAACGGCGGATCTAGATGAATGGCTGCCGCTCCGGCCTCGGCCGGGGAACAGAAACCGGCTTATAGTCCGGCGGACCCGCTTTCATTCGCCGTCGCCGGCGCATGCGCCCGACCTTTTTCTCTAAATCTAAACCCCTCGACGAGGATCGGCGCAAGGACCCTCCGGAAATAAGATCCTTGGAATGAATTTTATGGACACACGCCACATGTCCGATACGTTCCAGACAATACTTTGTCGCGGAACTCTCGAACCCATTGACGCCCTCCACCAGCTTGCTATCCTACGCTTATGAAGTCTCCCGGCAAATCACCTCACAACGAGGACCTCGCGGGTGAGTATGGGTACACCGTTATTTACGAACAACTCTCCGAAGGCGGCTACCAGGTTTTCGTGCCGGCTTTGCCTGGAATCGTTACCTATGGACGAACTGTTGAGGAAGCTCGTGAGATGGCTCAAGACGCGATTCTCTGCCACGTCCGCGCCCTACAGCAGGACGGAGAGGAAATTCCCGACGATCCCTTTGTCCATCAGCCACCGTTGACCGAACAGCTCAAAGTTACGGTCTAGGGCATGCCGCCCAAACTTGCCAATCTCAAACCCAGGATCGTTATCCGAGCCCTGCAAAAGGGCGGTTTTTACATCCATCAGCAGACCGGGTCACACGTCCACCTCAAACATCCCACCAAACCCGGCCGCGTCACCGTCCCCTACCACCAGCGCTTTGACCTGCCCAAACCTGTTGTCCGTAGTATCATCCGCCAGGCGGGACTGTCCACCGAGGAATTCTTCGAGCTCCTCAAGAAATAGCCCGTATCCTTCGCCGGCAACCACCACTGTCTAGTCTTATAGACTCACGCGATACGCTCCCGTTATCCCCACCTATGATCTGGGCGGATACGTGGTCGGCCGGCGGCGAGGCCGGCGGACAGCAGTAGGTAGTGAATGCGGTATTACCGCTACGATCGAGACTTGAAGTTCCCGTTTACACGTTGCGTTTCCGCTCGTCCGCCAGGCTGTATTTTTGGTGCCAGGTCGACTCGGCCCCGCCCCCGTGACGATCGATCACGGCGTCGATCAAATACGGCTTGCCGTCGCGGGTGGCTTGAATGCCGCGCTTCAATGCCGCCTTGAACTCCCCGGCGGTTTCCGCCTTTTCTCCCTTGACGCCTTGACTCGCCGCCAGAGCGGTGAAATCGATATCGGGGTCGCCCAGATACATGCCGGCGTAGTGTCCGCTCGCGGCCATCTTTCCCTTGTAGCGGTAATAAGCGCCCCGAACGGTTTGGTAGTTGTGGTTGTTTGAAACCACGGTCAACACCGGCACGCCGTAGCGCACTTGGGACCAAAAGCCCGAAGCGCTATACATCACCGAGCCGTCACCGATCGTGCAAAGCACTTGGCGATTGGGTTCGGCGAGTTTCGCGCCGGTGGCCGCCCCGACGCCCCACCCGAGCGAATTGCCGGTGTTGGCGACGAGCATGTGCTGGTCTTCGCGATACCCAAAGTTGAAGAAATCGCGTTTCGAGGTCAGGTTTTCGGTGACGACGATGGCGTCGGGATCGATGGCGCCCGCCATGATCTCGCCCAACTCGTCGGCGTGCATCGGGCCGCGGCCGCGATTGGCGCGCGCGGCCGCCTTGGTCTTCTCGCGCGTTTTGGCAATCGCGCCACGCGCTTTCTCTCCGCGCGGGCCGGCCATCTTGGCGAGACGGTCTTTGGTGACGTGGGAGTCAATCGCCGCGTCGAGGTCGAGCAGCGATGCCTTGACGTCGCCGACGACGGCAACGTCGGTTGGGTAATTGCGGCCCATATGCGACGTATTGATTCCGACACGGACGAAGCGCGCGCTGTAGGGCGCCTCGGGGGTTTTCGGGACCAGCCGTCCTCCGAAATCGAAAGTTCCGATTGAGACGATCAGATCGACGCCGTCGGCGAGGACCGAGGACTTCAAGTTGTAACCGCCGCCATAAAGGGGATGCTGATACGGGAAATTCTGGAAGCCTTGCGCCACCGACATAACGGGCGCGCCCAGCTTCTCGGCGAAGGCGACCATCTCGGCCTGCGCGCCGGACTTCCAAACTTCGTCGCCGGCGATGATCAGCGGGTTGCGCGCCTCGACGAGCGCCCGCGCGGCTTGCTCGACCGAGCTCTTCGACGGCCGAACCTGGTTGCGAAACAGAAAACGCTCGGCGGGAAGGATGGTCGACGAGACGTTCTTCGACTCGAGAGCGTGTTGCGCCATGGCCAGGTAAACCGGCCCGCCGGGTTCGGTGGCCGCCACCTTAAAGGCGCGGCGCAGCATCAAAGCGAGACTGCGCGGGTCGCGGGATTCCCAGGAAATCTTGGTGAACTGGCGGTTGATCTCCTTCTGGTCAAAACCGGGACGCGGCGCCAGCCCGGTGTCGTCACTCCACAGCTCGTTGTCGTTGAGGCCGGCGGTGATGACCAACGCCGAGCCGTCGCGACTGGCGTTGTAGATTTGCCCGGCGGCCTGGGCGGTGCCGGCAATCACATGGAGATTGACGAAAGCGGGCTCTTGGGTGACACGGTGATAGCCGTCGGCCATCGAAATAACAATGCCCTCATGCAAGCCGGAGATGAGTTGCATGTCGGGCTGGTCGACAAAGGCATCGAAGAAGCCGACCTCGAAAGAGCCGGGGTTGGTGAAGAGATACTTCACCCCCGCGGCGCGCATTTGCGCGACGACGGTGTCGCCGCCGGTGCCGGTCGCGGTCGATGTGCCTGGAATGTCGCTGCCGACAGCGGCGCTTTCGGAGGCTTCGAGCGGGGCTAGAACCGATTGCGCCGCCGCGGCCGTAAAGCCCAACGCCGCCATGCGTTCGACAAATCCTCGGCGCGAAAGTTCGCTGCTCAAGAAACGGTCAACAAGTTGTCTCATCGTGGACTCTCCCTCTGGCGAAAGATCGGCTCCGGCGGTGCCTGCCGAGACGCGGTTCGGCCGCTGCGAGTATTCTAGCGCGGTGTCCCCGCCGCCGCGGCTCGCGAGCAAGGAAATGTGCGCGCTGTATCCAAACCGAGCCGCGACCGTGAGGGAGCGGTATGCGATGAAGTTGCCTGAAAGCACAAAAGGTGGTAATCCCAAGACTACCTCGCCAATGCTTTTCCCAATGCGCGCGGATCCAAAGGAACCCCGAATCCTCTCACCCGAAAGACGCTCTGCGCCCCGACTCTCAACCTTGCGAGAATTATTCATTCGGACATCACAGCTAGGGAACAGCCTGGGAGGCTTCCGTGAGCAAATTGAAAAATCGAGTGACTCCGGTGACCGGCGGCGGGCGGCGAGGCGGCGGCTTTCGAGATCGACCTCACAGACCGCGCCGCGGCCCTCCGAACCGAGCAGCGACCCTGACGATGAGGGGCTGTGAAAAAATGGGGACTGTCCCAAGCGCCGACCGAATAAGTTCCATTGAATCAAAAACCGCATCCGGCGCGAAGCGGACTGTCCCCAATTTTTCCAACGCAAGTGGCGGCCCGACGGCGTCACGACGCTCGGTTCGCTCCTGATTTGCGACACTCAATAAGAGTTTGCTTCGAGTCAACAGGTTGAACATGCAGTTGGGGAATCTCTCTCGCCGACTAGGCACCGTCGTTTTCACGGCGCTCGCGGCGATTCATATAGGACCGGCGTCCGCCGCTTCCCCTACTTTCGAGAACGACGTTCTCCCGATCTTTGAAGCGAACTGCGTCGTTTGCCACGGGGCCGATTCGCCGCAAAAGGGGCTGGATCTGCGGACGGCGGCAACGATTCGTCGAGGAGGCGAGTCGGGCGCGGCGATTCAACCCGGTCACGCCGAGGAAAGCCTACTGCTCTCAAAGATCGCAACAGGCGTGATGCCTCCGGGCGAGGGGCGCTTGGAGCCCGACGAGATCGAACGCGTTCGGCTTTGGATCGAGGGTATGGAGCCGGCCGGCTCCGGCAACGCGCCCGAGGGGCATCCCGAGGTCACCGAGCGCGACATTCTTCCGATCATTCAAGCGGGTTGCCTGGCCTGCCACGGCAAGAGCAAACAGCAGGCCGGCCTCGACCTGCGCACGCGCCAGAGTATGCTGGCCGGTGGAAAGTCCGGGCCGGCGATCGTGCTCGGTAAGCCCGAGGAAAGCCTGCTGATCAAAAGGCTCGACGCTCGGGAGATGCCGCCGCTGAGACAGATCCACGAAGCCTCGGTCAAATCGCCCACCGCGACGCAGGTGGCGACTCTCAAAAACTGGATCGCCGCGGGAGCGCCCCTGTTGCCGGTCTCGTCGGCCGCGCCGCCCGCCGTCACCGAGAAAGACCGCGCCTATTGGTCGTTCGTGCCGCCCGAGCGACCGGCGGTCCCCGAGGTTGCCGCGCAAGACTTAGTGCGCAACGAGATTGATGCTTTTCTGCTGGCCAAGCTGGAAGAAAAGGGCCTGAGTTATTCCCCGCCGGCCGAAAAGCTGAAACTACTCAGGCGGCTGCATCTCGATGTGACCGGTACGCCGCCCTCGCCGGCCGACATCGAGACGTTTTTGGCCGACAATCGTCCCGACGCCTATGAACGCGAGGTCGACCGTCTGCTCGATTCGCTGGAATACGGCGAACGCTGGGCGCGGCATTGGCTCGATTTGGCCGGGTATTCGGATTCGCGCGGGATCGGCTTCGAGGACAAGATCCGCCACCATGCTTGGCGTTTTCGAGATTACGTCATTCGATCGCTGAACAGCGATAAGCCCTACGACCTGTTTCTAACCGAACAGCTTGCCGGCGACGAGCAGTCCGATTACAAGCAAGAGCCGGTTACTCAGCAGCTGATCGACCGACTGGCGGCGACGGGTTTTCTGCGCACGACTCCCGACAGCACCTATGAGCCGGAGTTCGCCTATATCCCCGACCGCATGACCGTCGTTTCCAACACGGTGCAGGTTGTGGGTTCGGCGGTGATGGGTTTGACGATCGGCTGCGCCCGCTGCCACGACCATAAATACGACCCGATTTCGCAGCGAGATTATTACCGCTTCAGCGCGATCTTCCAGACCGCCTACGACCCCTATGACTGGCGCGTCCCCAAGGATCGCCTGCTCGACATCGCGCTGGACGGGGAAACAGAGCAAGCGTCCAAGCACAACGCTCCGATCGAGGCGGAGATCGAACTGCTCGAGGAATCGATCGAACAACTCGAAAAGCCCTATCGCGACAAACTGCTCGCGAGACGCTTCGAGCCGCTGGCGGCGGACCCGCGGGCGGAGTTAACGGCAATCGCCAACACGCCCGAAGACAAGCGGAGCGAAGAGCAGAAGCAGTTGGCGCGCAAGCACGAAGACCTGCTCGACGTGACGCGCACCCAGCTAACGCAGGCCTTCGATGAGTTGGCCGATACAGCCAAGCCTTTTCTCGAAGAGCTAAAGAAAAAGCAGGAATCGCTCAAACGCAAGCCCGCGATTCGGGCTTTGGTCGATACCGGCGGCACGGCGTCGAGGCATTACTTGTTGTGGCGCGGCGAACCGTTGGCGCCCTTCGAACCGGTCGAACCCGGCGTACCGGCATTGTTTGACGGTGTAGTGGAGCCCTACGAAGTTCGCCAACCGGGGCCCGACGAGACGACCAGCGGTCGTCGGCTGGCACTGGCGCGCTGGCTGACCCAGTCGCGGCATCCGCTGACATGGCGCGTAATCGTCAATCAACTATGGGCTCGCCGCTTCGGGCGCGGACTGGTTCCCGGCCCGTCGAACTTCGGCAAGGCGGCCTCGCCCCCCTCGCATCCCGGCTTGCTCGATTGGCTGGCGACCGAGTTGGTCGACACCGGCCGACGGCTCAAGCATATTCATCGGCTGATGCTGACCTCGACGGCCTATCGGCAATCGTCGGGCAAGACCAAGGCCCTGACCGAAGCCGATCCCGAGAACATTCTGCTGGGCCGCATGCCGCTCAAGCGCATGGAAGCCGAACAGCTTTACGATTCGATCTTGAAAGTCACGGGCCGACTGAACCCGCAACGCTTCGGGCCGCCCGAGCCCGTCGAGGTGAATGAAAGCAAGGAAGTCGTCCCCGAAGGCACCGGAACCGGCTTCCGCCGCGGCATCTATGTATTGCAGCGCCGCACCTCGCGCGTCACCCTAATGGACGCCTACGATCTGCCGCACATGACTCCCAATTGCCTCGAACGACGTGAATCGACCGTCCCGACGCAGGCGCTCCATATGATGAACGGCGAGCCGATCTGGAACCACGCGAAGCATCTCGCCGGGCGCGTCATCGATGCCGCCGGCGGCGAGACCAAGCGGCAAATCGAGGAAATGTTCCAACGCGTCCTTTCGCGGCCGCCGACCGCGGCCGAGGTCGAGAAATCTTCCGCCGTGTTGGCCGAGCTGGCCCGCCACTGGCCCGAGCGGCTCAGAGCCGACGGCTCGTCGGCCCCGCGCGAGTGGACCTCGCGTTGGCTGGCCTTATCCGGCTTCGCGCATACGCTGCTCAACTCGGCCGAGTTTTCGTATATCGATTGAGTCTTTTATGAGACGACCTAAGCAAGAGCCGACTTCTCGCCGCGACTTCTTTCATCGCATCGCCGACGGGCTGCACGGTGCGGCGCTGGCATCGCTTTTGGGCGCGGATCTCTATTCGCCTGAACCCCTGTCGGCCGCGGCGCATGGACCGCGGCTCTACGATCTGTCGCCAAAAAGGCCGCATTTCGAACCCAAGGCCAAGGCCGTCATTCAACTTTTCATGAACGGCGGGCCGAGTCAGGTCGACATTTTTGATCCCAAGCCCATGCTTGAAAAGTACGCCGGGACAATCCCGACGCGCGACTTGCTGACCGACATTCTTTTTTCGAAAGAAGTCGGCGGCGTGTTGCCCTCCGCTTTCCGTTTCTCGAAACACGGCGAGTCGGGGATGGACTTTTCCGAACTTGTTCCCTACACCGCCGAATGCGCCGACGACATCGCCATGATTCGGTCGATGCATACGAATCACACCAATCACGAGCCGGCGATCTTTACGATGCAAGGCGGGCGCATCAACTCGGATCGCCCGACTCTCGGGTCCTGGGTGGTCTACGGGTTGGGAAGCGAGAATCGGAATTTGCCCGCTTACGTTGTTTTGGACGACCCCAAGGGGCTGCCTATCAACGGCATTCAGAACTGGCAATCGGCCTACCTGCCGCCGATCTATCAAGGCACGCGCTTTCGATCCGAGGGACCGCCGGTCGTCAATCTCGACCCGCGGCCCGAGTGGCCCAAGCCCGTGCTCGAAGCCCAGCGCAACCTACTTCGCTGGATGGACGAACGCCACCGCGGCCAACGCCCCGACGAGCCAAACCTCGACGCCCGAATCTCCGGCTACGAGCTGGCCGCGCGGATGCAAGTGGCCGCCTCCGACGCGCTGGATCTATCCGGGGAGAGCGACGAGACCAAGGAAATGTACGGCATGAACGACCCGGTCAGCCGCTCGTTCGGCAAGCGTTGTTTGATGGCTCGACGGTTGGTCGAGCGCGGCGTGCGGTTCGTGCAGATCTACATCGAGAGCCAAATCTGGGACAACCATTTCCAGATCAATAAGGAGCTGCGCTACTGCTGCGGCAAGACCGACCGACCCAGCGGAGCGTTGCTGAAAGATCTCAAGCGGCTCGGGCTGCTCGACGACACGCTCGTGGTTTGGGGCGGCGAATTCGGGCGCCTGCCGATCGCGCAAACCATCGGCGACCCCTCGAAAGCCGGGCGTGATCACTCGCCCAGCGGCTTTACTCTATGGATGGCCGGCGGCGGCGTCAAGGGCGGCACGATTCACGGCGCCACCGACGAGATCGGTCACAAGGCCGTCGAAGACCGCGTCAGCGTGCATGATTTCCACGCCACGATTCTACATTTGCTCGGCATGCATGTCCGCGACCTGACCTTCCATCGTCACGGGCTCAACGAGCGACTGACCGATCAATTCCCAGCTCGGGTGATTTCGGAAATTCTTTCGTAGCAACAGAGCCCAGAGCGCAAGCGACGGGCCCAACCGAAGAGGGCTCCGCGTAGCGGAACAACCTGTTGCCAGGTCGGCGGTTTCCGAAGCCGGATCACACCCTTAAAGCTTCTGATACCACTCGGCCAAGCCTTCGCCAATTCCGCGCGGATTGTCTTCCTGCACGAAGTGAACCCCGGGGCCGATGTCGACCACAGTGAGGTTCTTCATCCGGCCGCGACACCATTCCACGGCGGGTTCGCGGATCAACGCGCCCGGTTGAGCGTAAAAGAGAATCTTCGGCAGCTCGGTTTCCTTCATCCAAGCTTTGTAACTCGCCGCGGCCTCGACCACATCCGCCGGCTCGCCTTCGATCGGAATCTCGTTGGGCCAGCGCCACACCGGCTTGCGGCTGGGCGGGTCGAGGAAGGGCTCGCGATAGTGGTTCATTTCCTCGTCGGTCATTTTGCGGACAATCGACCCGGGGAGCACCTTTTCGACGAAGAAATTTTGGTCGACGATCATTTGCCGGCCGACGTCGGGTGTTCGGAACTTCTTGAACATCGCCTGAAAATCACGGTGCATTTCGTCCCAACTTCGAACCGGCCCCAGAATCGCTTCCATGAAGGCCAACCCCTTGACGTTGCCTTCATGGCGCCGGGCATAGTGGAACCCCAACGCCGAGCCCCAGTCGTGGACGACCAACGTAATGTTCTTCAACCCCAGTGCTTCGATGAACCCTTCGATGTATTTCACGTGGTCGAAAAAGCCGTAGTCGATGTCGGGTTTGTCGGACTTCCCCATGCCTATCAAATCAGGCGCGAGGCAGCGGCCCAACGGCGCCGTGTGGGGGATGATGTTGCGCCACAGGTAGGACGAGGTCGGGTTCCCGTGCAGGAACAGAATCGGGTCACCCTCGCCTTCGTCGACGTAATGCATCCGCGAGCCGCCCACGTCCACGAAGTTCGGGGAGAAGGGAAAATCGGCGGAGATTTCGGCGGAGATCGTGGAGTCGTCGTCGACCATCGCTGAGTAGTATAGTCTCTCGTCGAACCTCTCGTCCCAAAGGAAGCCGGCAGTTGCGCCAAGATAAACGGGTGTGCGACATCAATGTGGGAGAATTGGCGGGTCGTGGGCGCCGGAAAAGGCTCTTGCAATCGAAACCGTCTCGTACCGAGGGGCAGCGGACGCTCAGCGGCCCCGGCAGGGCCCCGGAATTTAGCCCGCGGCTTCAGTACAATACAGGGGGCCAAGCTTCTCGCCATGAGCAGATGGAACCAAATATCGCCGCTTATCGGGCTGTTTTTCGCCGCCGGCACGGCCCCTGCTCAAACTCCGACTCTGCCCCCCGCCGCCGCCGGGGAGGTTGATTTCGCGCGTGACATCGCTCCGATTTTGGAGACTCGGTGCCAGGGTTGCCACGGGCCCGATCAGCAGATGTCCGGCTTGCGGCTCGACACTCGCGCGGGGTTGCTGAAAGGCGGCTACGCGGGCCCCGCCGTGCGGGTCGGCCGGAGCGCCGAAAGCCTGCTGATTCACCTGGTGGCCGGACTTGACGAAGCCCGCGTCATGCCGATGGGCGGCGAGCGCTTAACCCCGCGGCGGATCGGTCTGTTGCGGGCCTGGGTGGATCAGGGAGCCCGCTGGCCCGAGGAGTCCCAAGGCGCCCAACAGTCCGAGCAAACATCCGAGAAACCGAGGGGCCGGATCAAGCAACGACATTGGTCTTTCATCCCTCCCGAAAGGCCCGCGATTCCTTCATGGCGAAATCAAGAGTGGGTCCGAAACCCCATCGATGCGTTTGTGTTGGCGAAGCTCGAGCAGGAAGGCATCCGTCCGTCGCCGCCGGCGGACCGCTCTCGGTTGATCCGCCGGGTCAGTCTTGATCTGACCGGCCTACCGCCGACTCCTCGGGAGCTAGAGCAGTTTCTCGCCGACGATCAAGCCGGCGCGTACGAGCGCTTGGTGGATCGGCTGCTTGCCTCCGAGCATTACGGAGAGAAATGGGCCCTGCATTGGTTGGACCAGGCACGTTTTGGTGAAAGCGACGGCTACCAGGCGGACTTTACGAGGCCCGCCGCTTGGCGCTGGCGGCATTGGGTCATCGGCGCGCTCAACCGGAACATGCCGTTCGATCAGTTCACGATCGAGCAACTGGCCGGTGACCTGCTACCCGATGCAACGATCGACCAACACGTGGCCACCGGCTTTCATCGCAACACGTTGACGAACCGCGAATCCGGTTTTCCGCTCGAGATGGATCGCGTCGAGCAGGTGTTCGATCGCGCCAACACGGTCGGCACGGTGTGGCTGGGGTTGACGGTCGGCTGCGCGCGTTGCCACGACCACAAGTTCGACCCTCTCACACAGCGGGAGTACTACGAACTCTACAGCTTCTTCAACACAGTCGCGGAGGTCAATATCGTTGCACCACTACCGGGCGAGGCGGATCCATACTTGGAACGGAAACAGGATTACGACCGCCAATGGCGGGCATTGATGGCCGAGTACAAGGTGGACGAGCGGCAAGCCGAGTGGGAGGCCAAGGTGTTGCGCGCCTGCCTCAACCCCGACGACCCGGCAATCGACTTGCAGTGGAAAGTTGTTTGCGAGGAGCTTCGTTTCGAGGTCGACGGGATTCACCAATCGCGCTTCAGTGGCGGGGAAGAGATTCTGCGAATTCCACGGGCCGAGCGCCCCCAACGTTACGCGAAAAATCTCACGCGCTACTTCGTCAACTTTGTCTTCGGCCGTTACACACCCAAGCAACGCTACAAAGAACTGTGCTGGGACGAACTCAAGGAGCGGCTCGCGACTCTCGAGGCCGACTACCCCGCGCTCAGCGAAGCCCAGGCGATCAGCGATAACCCGAACCCACCCGACACCCACATCTTGCTGCGAGGCGACTTCCGCTCGCCCGGACTGCAAGTGCGGGCGGGTACGCCGTCGTTCTTGCCGCCCCTCCCCGAGGGAGACAAGGTCAACCGGCTGGCCTTTGCCCGCTGGCTGGTCGCGAGAGAAAACCCGCTCACCGCGCGAGTGGCCGTGAATCGAATGTGGCAGGAGTTCTTCGGCCTGGGACTGGTGACCACGTCGGCGGGCTTTGGCGCTCGCGGCGAAGCGCCCTCCCATCCTGAATTGTTGGATTGGCTGGCCGTGGAGTTCATGGATGGCGGCTGGGACATGAAGGCAATGCACAAACGGATCGTCACTTCCACCACTTACCGCCAAGCCTCGAGGACGCGGCCGGAACTCGAGACCAGGGACCCCAACAACCAGTTGCTCGCCAGGCAGTCCAGGCTGCGTCTGTCGGCGGAGATGATTCGGGATACGGCGCTGGCGGTGAGCGGATTGCTGGACCGGCGGATCGGCGGCCGTAGTATTCGTCCGGCCCTGCCGGGCGGTGTGACGGATCTGGGCTTTGGCGACTTCATCCAATGGCCGGAGAGTGTCGGAGCCGACAGGTATCGTCGTGGACTATACATCTTTCGCCAGCGCACCCTGCTGTATCCCCAATTGTTGACCTTTGACGCGCCGAACACTCTCGTGGCTAATTGCCGCCGTGAGCGCTCAACAACGCCGCTGCAGGCGCTGACGCTTCTCAACGACCCGGTGTTTTTTGAAGCGGCTCAAGGGCTGGCGGCGCGAGTTCTCCGCGAAAAGCAAGGGAGCGTTAGGGATCGGATCGACTATGCCTTTCGAGTGTCTCTAGGCCGTGCGCCGCGCCCCGAAGAACGAGATCGCATGCTCGCCTACTACCGTGAACAAAAGCGGATGCTTCGCGAGCAGCCCGAGAATCAGAGCATGTCGGCGCCCGCCGGCGGGCCGGCGGGTGTCGATCCGATTGAAGCGGCCGCGTGGGTCGGCGTATGCAGTGTCTTGCTTAATCTGGAGGAGTTCATTACAAGAGGCTGAGGCATGAATTTCGGCGACTTTCAGAACGTCCAAGATCGGAGGCGGTTTCTCCAGACCGCCTGCGGCGTGGGGACCATGTCTCTGGCGCAACTTCTGCACTTGGACCGATTGACCGCGGCCGCTGAAGGCGCGTCAAGTCTGAACCCGCTCGCGCCGAAAACGCCGCCTGCCCCGGCGACAGCACGGAACGTCATTGTTCTATTCATGTCGGGCGCGCCGAGCCAATTGGATCTATTTGATCCCAAGCCGGAAATGAAGAAGTGGGATGGACAAACCCTGCCCCCTTCGATGACGACCAAGGACGGCGATTTCGCTTTCATCAAGCCGAGCGCGAAGTTGTGGGCCAGTCCGCGCGCCTTCTCGCGCCACGGTGAATCGGGAATGGAGTTTTCCGACTATTGGACACAACTGCCGAGTTGCGCCGATGACATCTGCATGATTCGGTCGATGCACACCGAGCAGATTAATCACCACACGGGCCAGCTGAAGATGGTGACGGGGACGCCGTTGGTCGGTCATCCGTCGATGGGTTCGTGGGTCATGTACGGGTTGGGCAGCGAGTCGGAGAACCTGCCGGGTTTCGTCGTTCTCAATTCGGGAGCGGGAGCCGACGCGGGAAGCGGTCTGTGGGGCAGCGGCTTTCTGCCGTCGAGCTTCCAGGGCGTGCCGTTCCGCGGTCAAGGCGATGCCGTGTTGCACCTTTCCAATCCCCCCGGCGTGAGCAATCAGATGCAGCGGGCTCGACTCGACGCGGTCCGGGACCTGAACGAGATGCGGTTTTCGAGGGTGAGGGACGCGGAGATCGCCTCGCGTATCGCTTCGTATGAACTCGCCTTTCGCATGCAAATGGCTACGCCCGAGCTGCTTGACTTTTCCGAGGAGTCTCCAAAGACGCTCGAGATGTATGGCGTGAACGAAGAGCCGACACGGCCTTTCGCCACGAACTGCCTATTGGCGCGGCGGATGGTCGAGCGCGGCGTGCGGTTCGTACAACTGATTCACGGCAGCTGGGACCACCACAGCGACCTGATCAAGGGTGTCCAAGACAACTGTGACATCATCGACCGTCCGACAACGGCATTGCTCAAGGACCTCAAACAACGCGGGCTGCTCGATGACACATTGGTCGTTTGGGGCGGTGAGTTTGGGCGCACGCCTCTGGCGGAAGACCGCATGCCGGGCCAAGAGGGGACCCGCGGCCGCGATCATCATCGGCAAGGTTTCACGATGTGGATGGCGGGCGGCGGCATCCAAGGCGGGCAGACCGTCGGCAAGACGGACGACTTCGGGTTCCATGCGATCGAAGACCGCATTCATGTCCACGATCTGCATGCCACGATGCTGCACTGCTTGGGTTTCGATCACAAGCAGTTGACCTATCGCCACCAAGGCCGCGACTTTCGCCTGACCGATGTCGCCGGAAATGTCGTCTCGAAACTGTTAAGTTAGCCTGAAACTTCAAATTGCGCGCTACCCGGAGATTCACAACTGCCACGAATAGATCGGACTTTCACCCACCCGAGCCGCGCCGCCGTGCGGCGCGGTCCGGGCGTTCCCTTCGACCAAGTTTCTCCCCTGAACGAGCCGCCGCGGCCGCCGGCCCCACTGGCCATGATGTTGCGCCACAGGTAGGACGAGGTCGGGTTCCCATGCAGGAACAGAATCGGGTCACCCTCGCCTTCGTCGACGTAATGCATCCGCGAGCCGCCCACGTCCACGAAGTGCGGGGAGAAGGGAAAATCGGCGGAGATTTCCGGCGAGATCGTGGAGTCGGCCATCGCTGAGTAGTATAGTCGCTCGTCGAGCCTCTCGTCCCTAAGGAAGCCGGCAGTTGCGCCATGATAGACGGGTGTGCGACATCAATGTGGGACACACCTCTCTCAGCACGAGCAGTAGCAACAGAGGCGTGGACGAAACGCCACACTGAGCCCGCTTCACCGAGCTGAGGTGCAAGAACGCGAATCACTGCATCACCCGCCTCGAAGGGTGCACCGAACCATGCCGGACGATACAACTTTCGATCAACGAATGATGCGACAGTGTATTGACCTAGCCGTTTCAGCAAAACGCTCAGGCAATACGGCGGTGGGTTGCGTGATCACGCTGGGCGACCGGATTGTGGCGAAGGCCGAGGAGCAGTCTCCCGCGGGCAGCGACCCATTCGCGCACGCCGAGATTCTGGCCGTGGTGGATGCCTTAGTGGCCGTCAGCCGAACGAGCCTGCGGCAAGCGACGCTCTACACAACCAACGAACCGTGTTTTCTCTGTTCGTACGCGATCCGCGAGGCTCGCATCGCCCGAGTTGTCTTCGCGGTCGAGAGTCCGGGAATCGGCGGCGCCACATCGGCCTACCCCATCCTAAAGGCGGCTGAAATCGACCGCTGGGGAGCTATAACCATAAGTTGTGGATGAGCCTCTGAGGGGAGGCGGCGTATCCTGACGATTGAGGAAGCAACTCAATCGTTTTCTGGAAAGGAACAAGGAGGATACGCCATGAGTCAGTGTGAAGCTGCTGAGAGCAGCAGTCAAGTCAACCCCCAAGTCATTGATGGAAAGGAACGCTCGCCCTTGGATGAGGTGCTGCGCCAAGGAGCGCGCCAGATGCTCGTCAAGGCCGTGGAAGCCGAAGTGACCGCCTACATCGAAACGCATCAGCACGAAGTCGACCAGGACGGCCGGCGGCTGGTGGTGCGCAACGGTCACGCCCGCGAGCGCACCATCGTCAGCGGCGTGGGGCAGCTGAAGATCCAGGCGCCGCGGGTCGACGATCGCCGAGTCGATGAGCAGGGCCGGCGCTTTCGTTTCACTTCCCAGATCCTGCCGCCGTATCTGCGGCGCACGAAGAGTGTGGAGGAGTTGATCCCCTGGTTGTGCCTGAAAGGGATCTCGACGGGCGATTTCAGCGAAGCGCTGGAGGCCTTGCTGGGGCCCGACGCTCCGGGCCTGTCGGCGACGACGGTGGTGCGTCTCAAAGACGTCTGGCGCCGCGAGTACGAGGCTTGGTCAAAGCGTGACCTCAGCGGCCAGCGGTTTGTTTACATTTGGGCCGATGGCATCTACTCGAATGTTCGTCTGGACGATGAACGGCAGTGTTTGCTGGTTGTGATGGGAGCACTCGAAGACGGTCGCAAGCAACTGCTGGCGGTGCACGACGGCTTTCGCGAAAGCGAACTGTCGTGGCAGGAGTTGCTGGAGGACTTGAAACGGCAGGGGCTCGAGCTGCCGCCGAAGTTGGCGGTGGGCGACGGAGCGATGGGGTTTTGGGCGGCACTGCGGAAAGTCTATCCGGCGACCGGTGAGCAACGCTGCTGGCTCCACAAGACGGCCAACGTGCTCAATAAGCTGCCGCAGAGCATGCAGGGCAAAGCCAAGCAGGCGCTGCGCGACATCTATCTTGCCGAGAGTCGGCAGACGGCGGAGGCCGCTCTGGACCGTTTCAAGAACCTATACGAGAAGAAGTTTCCCAAAGCGGTCGAGTGCCTGGAAAAAGACCGCCAAGTGCTGCTGGCTTTCTACGACTTTCCGGCCGAGCACTGGGGGCACTTGCGGACGACGAACCCGATCGAGTCCACCTTTGCGACGGTCCGTTTGCGGCAGCGACGAACGAAGGGTTGTGGCAGCCGCGAAGCGTCGTTAACGATGGTCTTCATGCTGGCCCGCCAAGCCGAGCGCCACTGGCGACGCCTGAACGGTTCGGAAGTGATTGTTCATGTCTTAGAGGGAAAGGTTTTCAAGGATGGATTGATGGTTCAGGAAAACGCCGCCTGACCTCGCCCATCCACAACATTTGACAATATCTCACCGCTGGGGACCGCCGCCGCGAATCGAGCAGGGTCTCTTAGCCGCCGAGTATTCGAACCTCCGCGGCCTCCCGCGAACCAAGCCAAAGCCAACCATCGACGAGAGTTCTTGAACCAAACTGCCCAATCTTCCGAGAATTCCCCTTGCACGTTACTTCCTAATACGGATACTAATCGCACCCGCGAACCGCCGCGCCGCGGCCGTTCTTCTTCCTTGGCGATCCAACCCTAAGGCACTTTCAACTGCCTCCAGTATGCCCAAGACATTCGATCCAAGAGTTTCAGTCGGTCGGAGCAGTGGGGTAAGCTTCGAGAACGCGCTACCCCGCACTCACAAGGGGTTAAGCCTTGCCGCACAGGGGGCGGTAGCCCTTTCCATCGACAATGACGATCACTAAAGCGCTTTGGCGCTCGGTTCGATAACACCAGTAAGAACGGTCGATGAATATGCAAGCCTATACAACCGTCAGATCAAGGACTACTGCGGGTTGCAAAGAAGCGAGCCGCGACACCGCCCGGCACCGCTACCCCTATACACGGAAGCGTACTATGAAGGCCCTGGCTCATCTGACCATTCTGACTTTCTTGTCGGCTCCGGGCCTGTTTGGATTGCATCTCAAGGTTGCCCGCGTCGATTCGAAGAAGGGCGAAGTCGAACTACTGCTGCCGATGCACTTCACTTTGATCGACGCCAGGGTTGCTAGGAAAGGCGAGCAGGTCCGACTGGAGCCAAACCGTTTCTACGACGCCGAGATTATTCAAGAGACGGGTGGAAAATATAACATGCTTCGTGTAAAGATTCCTCACCAAAAGCCCGCCAGCTTTTTCATTCAGAAGATTCGCTTCATCGTTCGCTGACAGTTTCCTTCCCGACACCAGCCGCGGTCCTATATCCCTCACCCGGTGAGGATCTATTACTTACATCTCCCAAGCCGCCTCGGCTTTAACTCGCCCGCGCACTAATTGCATCTCTCTCGCACGGCATCCTCACTTTCCTCGCCAACCTGCCGATCACTTATTCGTGACTGAATGACAGAGACCCGTTTGACCGCCTCCGGCGCCAAACGAAATGACCCGTCTCGTTTGACAAAATTTTTCGGAGACCGCTGACAGAGCCAAAAGGGGGAAATAATGAACATGATAACCCATTCAACCAGCCGCTTTGTGGCCGTCACAAAGTGGCGATCACTTGTGAACGCGTTAGTGGGCAGCGCTTGGACCGTGGTCTTGGCTTGCACGCTCGCCGCGCCGCCGCTCGCCGCCCAAGAGGTCGACGAAGAGATTCCGGAGGATATGGCCTATGACGAGAGCATGCATCATCTCTCCGACAAAGATGTGGGGTACGGCGCTGAAAGCTCGTTCCTGACCTGGCACGGATATCTCAACTTTGAGTTCGACGACGCGCAGGGTACTCACAGCAACTTTGACAATCACGAGTTCTACCTCTCGGCGAAATCCTATTTGTCCGAGAGAGTCACTCTGACCGCCGAGTTCGAGTTCGAGCATACGCCCGAAAAGCTTATCCTGCCGATCCAGGCTTATGCCGATTACAAGATCAACAAGTTCGTCAATTTCCGGGCCGGTCTATTCTTCACGCCCATGGGGATTTCCAGATCCTACAACCTGAGGGGCAACAAGAACCGCATGATCCGTCAGGTCGGTTTAACTCACGACATCATGTTTGAGAACTGGTCGGTCGTCGGCGTCAATCTTTTCGGCCAGTTAGACAACGGTATCCACTATGACATCGCCGTGGGCAACGGCCTGTCGGGTTCGCTGAAGCCGGGCGATTCGTTTTTCGATGCCGTCAACACTCTCCAGGACCACACTGAAGACAACAACGCCAACAAGGCCATTCATTCCCGGGTCGGGTATCAAACCAACCATGCCGGGGGCATCTTGAATTTCGGGGCTTCTTTCGGTACGCAAAAATACGATCCGCTGGGACAGTTGTCACTGATTCACACGGGCTTCGATGTCAGATACCTGCATAAGAGCGGTTGGCGCCTGCAAACCGAGTTTATGAAGCGAAGCGGAGACGACAATCTGGTCGATCTCGAGAGAGGTGTTTCCGCGGATGCGTTCGGCTGGTACACCCAGGTGTCGAGAAGGATCATCCTGCCGAATGACACAAGCTACATCGAACCGGTTGTCCAAGTGGACTGGATCGATCTGGACACGGACGTCCCGTCCAATAAGGACCGGCTCACCACCGCCGTGGGGCTGATCTATTCGCCGGAGCCGAACTACCTGCTGAAGTTCGAATATGACTTCGTCCAGGAACGATCCGGCATACCGTTTGGAAACAACAAACTCTGGGCGGCCCTGGTCGTGGAATTCTGAGGAGGATTTGTGTAAGCGGGGCCGCGATTCGTGGTTGGCTTGGCGGCGTGCCGGGAAGCAGGTCATTCGCATACGGCACAGCCGACGATTCGCGGCCTGGGACGACGACAGTGAACTCACCTCGGCAACTTTCCGGTTCGTTTGATTGACCCGAGCCGAGGTGGCCGCCTGAGGTCTCGGGGATCATAGAGGCCGCGGGACGGGCCCAACTTAAGAAGGAGCTATTCATGAGGGATAGGATGATTTTTGCCTTGGGTTTAGTGCTGTTCCTAGGATCAGTCGACGGACTTCGCGGACAGGCCGTGCAGTTGTTGTATACGAAGTCCGTCTTGAAGGATTCCATGGCCTACAAGAAGGCGCTCAAGGTGGACAAACTGGAAGCCTTGTTCGCCGCCGCGCTGATGAATATGTCGGCGGTGCGAAAAGAAGCCTACTTAAAGAAGATTGCCGCAACGGATGCGGTCCTCATTATCGGGGAAGGTGCGCTGAAGGCTGCCGGCAAGATCGATTTTCCGATGGCGGTCATCATCGTCAACGGACGCGGAGAAACCGCGGCGAGAGGCGCGGTATTTCGGCTGGCGGACGGGGATTTCGACCTGGGCGGCCGCAAGGCGGTGAGTGTTTCCGACCCCGCGCAATTTTCGCTCTCGGCTGCGTCTCTCAACGGCGGACACGAAACGACCATCAAGTGTGAAGGCATTCCGTGCAGTAGTATTGCCGACAAGCTTGTGGCCGAGATCACAAGAAAGCGCTAGAGGCGCGGGTCGCGCGACCGCGTGGCCGCCGTGCCAAGGGGAAGGGTGGAGAGATGAGATTCCAGGACTTAACGATCAAGTCGAAGGTGCTGCTGTTTTCAGTCATCACCGTGGTGATTCTCATGGCCGGAGTCTTGGCCGTGACCACGAGCTTGACCGAGAGCGGGGTTACCAACAGCGTATCACCGTTTTTGGAGATGGCGAGCCATGTCGCGGCCGAGGCGGTCGTTGCCGGGCTGCAGCTTGAAGACAAAGATGAAGTGGCTTCCGCCATGAGCGCGTTCAGCGATCAAAAACTGTTTACGTATATCCAAGTGCAAGACAGCGAAGGAAAGGAAGTCTTCGTTTACCGCGAAGAGGGACGACCGGATTTGCGGAACACGGACCTGGAGTCCGATGAAGATCACGAAGGCGAGATTTTCGATTCGACGACCGTTGAGTCGGACGGAACGGAGATCGGGAAGATCGTTGTCGGAACGTCTCTGGAGCTCATGGATGAGGCCGTCAGCACGGCTCGAAACGCCACTCTTCTCCTCGCGGTGGCGATGATCGGAGTCTTCGTCACGGTTATCGGGTACTATTTGCGGAGCGTCGTGCAAAGGCCGCTGGAGCAAACCGTAAAGGTGTTGGAAGGTGTCGCCGGCGGCGACCTGACCCAAAGGCTCGAAGTCGACTCCCGGGACGAGATCGGGCAGATGGGCGCGGCGCTCAACAAGACGGTCACGACGCTGCAAGATGCGCGGGTGGAAATCGCCCGCGTGTATTCCATGGTGGAAAACACGGCGGTTGCGATGATCCTGGGCGGGGAGGATCTGAGCGTTCAGGCCCTGAACCCGGCCGCGAAACAAATCTTCAAGGGAATCGAGCGACACCTGCCGTGCTCGGCCGACAAGATGATCGGGAAGTCGGTGGACGATCTTTTCCGGAACGCAGTCGAGGCGCGCCGGATCCTTTCCGATCCCCGGAACCTGCCCTACCGCGGGGAAATCCAAATCGGCCCGGAGGATCTGGGCTTCGTGGTCACCGCGACCACGGATAAGGAGGGCCGCTATTTGGGCCCGATCGTGACGTTTGAGACGATCACGGAACGGATGACGGAGAAAAGGCAACTACGGTCCTCGGTAAAGACCTTGACCGAAAATGCGACGGCGTTGGGCAGTTCCTCCGAGATGCTCAACACGGTCAGCCGGCAGCTCGCCGACAACGCCGAGGAAACCTCGGCCCAAGCCGGCTTGGTCTCCACCGCCAGCGAACAAGTCAGCTCGAGCGTAGGATCCGTTACGGCAAGCGCCGACCAGATGTCCTTATCGATTCGGGAAATCTCCAACAACACCACGGCGGCGACCCGCGTGACGAGCGATGCCGTGGGGACGGTGGAGTCCGCCAACGAAAAGATCAAACGGCTGGGCGATTCCAGCGCCGAGGTGGGCAAGGTGATCAACGTGATCACCTCCATTGCCGAGCAAACGAACCTTCTCGCCCTCAACGCAACGATCGAAGCGGCGCGGGCCGGCGAAGCGGGCAAGGGCTTCGCGGTGGTCGCCAATGAAGTCAAGGAGCTGGCCAAGCAGACCTCGCAGGCCACCGAAGACATCGGTCATAAGATCGAAGCTATCCAGGCCGACAGCCTAGGAGCCGTCGACGCCATCAACCAAGTCACCGAGGTTATCAACCGAATCAATGAGATCGCGACCACGATCGCCTCGGCGGTCGAGGAGCAAACGGTGACGACATCGGAGATCAGCCGCAACGTCGGCGACGCTTCCTCAAGCACCACGGAGATCAGCTCCAATATCTCCAAGGTCGCCGGCGCCGCTCAGAATACCGCGCAGGGCGCTAATGAGACGCTCGAAGCCGCGCAGGCCCTCTCCCACGTCGCCGCTCAGCTCCAGCAAGTCGTGGCCCAATTCAAGGTGTGATTGCGAGCGTTGTGAGTCATACGTGGGAAGAGTTCCGTGTTCGTCGCAAACGACTGAATCAGCCGGTCCGGGGGCACGATAAGGAGAAGCCCTTCAAATTCTCATGACCTAGAGGCTTGTCGACCGAGGGCGCCGCAATGCGGATATATGCAGCCTCTATGCCGGCCGGCTGCTCGCCGGCGGTGGGAGTTAGACCGGACCGAGGCGCGGCTGGAGCCTTTTCACGGCATCGGGGATTTCGACCTGGGCGGCACGAAGTAACGGCGGGCCTATCGTGTGCTTTGCCCGTCAGGCGATGAGAAGAGCGGGCTGGAGGCGCGGGTCGCGCGACCACGTGGCCGCCGTGCAAAGGGAGGGGTGGAGGATGAGATTCCAGGACTTAACGATCAAGTCGAAGGTGCTGCTGTTTTCAGTCATCACCGTGGTGATTCTCATGGCCGGAGTCTTGGCCGTGACCACGAGCTTGACCGAGAGCGGGGTTACCAACAGCGTATCACCGTTTTTGGAGATGGTGAGCCATGTCGCGGCGGAGGCGGTCGTTGCCGGGCTGCAACTTGAAGACAAAGATGAAGTGGCTTCCGCCATGAGCGCGTTCAGCGATCAAAAACTGTTTACGTATATCCAAGTGCAAGACAGCGAAGGAAAGGAAGTCTTCGTTTACCGCGAAGAGGGACGACCGGATGTGCGGAACACGGACCTGGAGTCCGATGAAGATCACGAAGGCGAGATTTTCGATTCGACGACCGTCGAGTCGGACGGAACGGAGATCGGGAAGATCGTTATCGGAACGTCCCTGGAGCTCATGGATGAGGCCGTCAGCACGGCTCGAAACGCCACTCTTCTCCTCGCGGTGGTGATGATCGGAGTCTTCGTCACGGTTATCGGGTACTACCTGCGGAGCGTCGTGCAAAGGCCGCTGGAGCAAACCGTAAAGGTGTTGGAAGGTGTCGCCGACGGCGACCTGACCCAGAGGCTCGAAGTCGACTCCCGGGACGAGATCGGGCAGATGGGCGCGGCGCTCAACAAGACGGTCACGACGCTGCAAGATGCGCGGGTGGAAATCGCCCGCGTGTATTCGATGGTGGAAAACACGGCGGTTGCGATGATCCTGGGCGGGGAGGATCTGAGCGTTCAGGCCCTGAACCCGGCCGCGAAACAAATCTTCAAGGGAATCGAGCGGCACCTGCCGTGCTCGGCCGACAAGATGATCGGGAAGTCGGTGGACGATCTTTTCCGGAACGCGGTCGAGGCGCGCCGGATCCTTTCCGATCCCCGGAACCTGCCCTACCGCGGGGAAATCCAAATCGGCCCGGAGGATCTGGGCTTCGTGGTCACCGCGACCACGGATAAGGAGGGCCGCTATTTGGGCCCGATGGTGACGTTTGAGACGATCACGGAGAGATTGGCGACCGAACAGCGCGAGAAGGAGTCCGCCGAACGCGAGCGCACGCGCAACGAGCAGGAACGCCGGCAGCAACAGGAGCTACGCGAGAAAGTGGACAGCATTCTGGAAACCGTGACGGCAGCGGCGTCCGGCGACCTCACGGCCGAAGTGCACATCGAGGGAGACGACGCCCCGGGCCGAATGGCCCAGGGGCTGAAAGCCTTCTTGGAGCAACTGCGGTCCTCGATGCTGCGGATCACCGATAGCGCCGAGTCTCTGACGGCGGCATCGAACCAGTTAGGCGCGGTGAGTTCGCGGATGGTCGAGAATGCCGGCCGCACCTCGACGCAGTCCGAGGCCGTCTCGGAGGCCGGCAATCTGGTCAGCAAAAACGTCGAGATGGTCGCCGGCGGCACGGCACAACTGTCGGATTCGATTCGGGAAATCTCCAACAACACCACGGCGGCGACCCGCGTGACGAGCGATGCCGTGGGGACGGTGGAGTCCGCGAACGAAAAGATCAAACGGCTGGGCGATTCCAGCGCTGAGGTGGGGAAGGTGATCAACGTGATCACCTCCATTGCCGAGCAAACGAACCTTCTCGCCCTCAACGCAACGATCGAAGCGGCGCGGGCCGGCGAAGCGGGCAAGGGCTTCGCGGTGGTCGCCAATGAAGTCAAGGAGCTGGCCAAGCAGACCTCGCAGGCCACCGAAGACATCGGCCACAAGATCGAAGCGATCCAGGTCGATACCGAAGGAGCGGTCGGCGGCATCAGCCAAGTCACCGACGTCACCGACGTCATCAACCAGATCAATGAGATCGCGACCACGATTGCCTCGGCGGTCGAGGAGCAGACAGCGACCACAACAGAGATCAGCCGCAACGTCGGAGACGCTTCGCGAAGCACGACCGAGATCAGCTCCAATATCTCGGTGGTCGCCTCCTCCGCTCAGAATACCGCGCAGGGCGCCAAAGAGACGCTCGATGCCGCGCAGGCCCTCTCCCAGGTCGCCGCTCAGCTCCAGGAAGTCGTGGACCAATTCAAGGTGTGATCAGCGAGCGTCGTGATTGATGCGCGGGAAAACTTCCTTTACCGTTGCGAAGCATTGGATGGGCGAAGAGTCGGGACAGGCAACGACTGTCCTCCCCGCGAGGTATGCGAGCCCGACAGGCCTATCATGTGCTTCGGCCGTCAGTTGGTGAGAAATGCAGGCCGGCCCCCAGTTCGACAAGCTCTCAGCTTGTTGCCGGCTCTGGAGCCGGATCGTCGAGGGCCGGCACAACTATTTTGCTATCATCAGCGAAGTAACGGCGGCCCCGGGGGTTATTCGATCATCGCCGGCCGGCCGCTTCGGCCGCGATCCAGGCCGCCCCGGAGGCTCCCATGAAACGTTCCATCGCTTGGTGGCTGGCGCCCTTGATGGTCGCCCATGTCTTCGCCGCCGCGCCCATGCTTGAGAAGCTTGAGCCGCGCGGCGCCCAACGCGGCAAGGCCGTTAAGCTGACCCTCGTCGGTACCGGCCTCACCTCCGACGCGGAAATACTAACCTCGCTGCCCGCCGGCGTCACGGCATTGACGCCGCCCAAGCGCGAAGGGCGAGCCGGCCGCGAACTCCCGTTCTTGCTCGAAATCTCCGCCGACGCGGCGATCGACACCTACCCAATCCGCATCCGCACCCGTGAAGGCCTTTCGAATGTACTGCTGTTCACGCTCGGCTCTTTCCCCGAAACAGTCGAAGCCGAGACCGAGGCCGAGATCGACGAGCCGCTCAATGATTCCGTCGCGACGGCCGAAAAGGTCACCACTCCCGTCATCGTCAACGGCAACCTCGGACCCGCTGACCGCGACTTCTATCGTTTCGAAGCCGAAGCCGGGAAGCGACTCGTCTTCGAGGTGGAAGCCCGCCGCGCCGGTTCGGCGATCGACGCGGTTCTGCGCGTGCTCGATGCCGACGGAAACGTCTTGGCACGCAATGAAGACGCCCCGGGCCTGGGAGTGGACCCGCGCGCCGAGGTCGTCTTCGAAAAGGCCGGCCCCTACTTCGTCGAAGTGCACGAAGCCAAATTCAGCGCCTTGCGCCAAAACTGCTACCGCCTCAAGATCGGCGATTTCAGCTATGCCGACGGTGTTTTCCCGCTCGGCTGGCGGCGCGGAGGCAAAGTGAAAGCCGAGCTGTTCGGCGGGAACCTGGCCAAGACGACCGAAATACGTCCCGATCTCTCCGCCGTCGACGAACAAGCCCGCTCCATCCGAATCTCCATTCCCGGCAAGCCCGGCGCGCTGCCGCTCAACTTCGCCGTCGGTCCCGATGCCGAAACCTTCGAGCCTCGCAAGGCCAAGAATCGTACTCTCCAGCCCGGCGTGGTGGTCAACGGACGCATCAGCGAGACAGGCGAAGTCGATCGCTATTCCCTCGCCGTCGAGCCCGGCGAAGTTTGGCGCTTCGAGATGGGCGCCGCCTCGCTCGGCACCTCATCACTCTATGCCCTGCTTACGCTCCATAACGAGGCAGGCGTGAAGCTGGCTTCGGCGGGCGACATTCCTCCGAAAGACAATATCTACGCCGTGGTTTCGAGCATGGAGCCGGGCGAGGACCCCTTCTTGGTCCTCACCATCCCCGACGGCGCCCGCAAACTCGACGTCACCGTCGAAGACCTGCTCGGCCGCGGCGGACGCGAGTTCGCCTATCGCCTGCTGGCCAAGCGCGAACCGGGCGATTTCCAACTCAGCGTCACGACCCCTTACCTCAACATCCCCGAACGCGGAACCGCCATCTTCTCGGTGCTCGCCACTCGCCGCGGCTATCAGGGCGCGATCAAGATTGAAATCCCCAACCTCCCCGACGACATCGAGATGGGTGGCGGACATATCGCTCCCACGCCGGCCGGCGCCGAGGGAGGCCTTCGATTCCGCCGCGCGCTTGTCACGTTGACGCCCAAACCGGGCGCGCCCGCGCGCATGCTTGATCTGGATGTCTGGGGCGTGGCAAAGTCCCAAGGCAATACCTTCCGCCGTCACGCCCTCAGTCCCGCGGTCGTCAGCGTGGCGGCCGATGCCGGAGCCGTCCCGTTGACCCCCGATGACATCGAAGCCCCCTTGATGAACACCGCGCTCGCGGCAACCGTTGCTCCCGAAGAGCCCGCCGTGCTCGAAGTTCTCACACCCCGCCGGGTGCGCCTGATCATGGGCCAAAACCACGAGTTGTCATGGAGCTTCCACGCCCGTCAACCCGGCATCCGGCCGCCCGAGGATGTCGATGTCCGGCTCGGCATCGCGACCTTCGTCAAGCGCGGCGAGCGCAAGAAATACGCCAAGGAGGGCAAGATGACCCTCGTGACTTCCGAGAGCGCCGGTTTCGGCACCGAGTTCGCCGACTTGCCGATGCGTTTCGACTTGCTGCTCAGCGGCAAGATCAAAGTCGACGGCCAAGACCGTATCGTCTACGCGCCGATGGTGACTTTCGAAATGGTGCTCGGGTACGGCGTCGATCTGCCGACGGAACTTACGCTGCGCCCCGGTGAGACCGTCACCCTGGCCGGTTCGGTGACCCGCGAGCCCGGTTTCGACTCCCCTATTGGCGTGAAGCTCGACGGCCTTCCCGCGGACGTTTCCTGCGAGGAAGCCGAAATTACGACCGCCGCGGAGTTCGAGTTGAGCTGCACCGCCGGAGACAAAGTCGCGCTCGGCCGCTATGACATTCAGATCACGGCGTCTTCGACCTTGCCGGACTCGGAGAAAAAGCACGTGCCGCTAAAAATGAAACCGATCGAGGCGAAGCTTAACGTCGAAGGCGCCAAGACCACCGTGGCAAGCGCCGCGCGATAGCTCCCCCGTAAAGAGGGCCGGCTGACCCGAAACTTCGAATCTCACTCAGATCTTCTATCACCCGAGCCGCGCCGCCGTGCGGCGCGGTCCCCGCGAACCCTTCAAGCAAGTTTCTCCCCTGAACGAGCCGGCGCGGCCGGTGGCCCCACTAGCTAACGCCCCCCGCCCCGGCTCCTCCCCCGTCTCGCTTCCAGCGGAACCGACGACTGGCGGCTGAGTTCCGAATACCGCCGCGCCTCCTGCTCGTCTCCTAATCGCCGGTGGATCCGCGCCAGCAAATAGTGAACTTGCAGATCAAGGATTACCCCCGCCGGGTCCTCCAGCGCCAAGGCTCGCTCGGCGTCATCGCGCGCCGCCTTGAGTTTCCCCAATTTCAAGTTCAGCTTGCCGCGCTCATACCGTGCCGAGCGCGCCCTCGGGGTCTCCGTCACGGCCTTGTCGAGGTGCTTTTTAGCCTCGCCCAGACGATTCTGTTTCATCAGGAAACGCCCGTAGTTGTAATAGAGAAAGGCGTCAAACCGCTCCCCCTGATTGAGCGAAAGACCTTTCTTATAGGCCCATTCGGCTCGTTTGACGTCGCCGGTCGGCTCGAGATTCAGGGCCAGGTAATCGTAGGCCCGCGGATCGTCCGGTGTCAGCCGAACGACCTTTTCAAAGGCCGCGGCGGCTTTATGGTTCTGCTGTCGTCCGTCGTGGAAAACACCGAGCTGATAGTGCGCCTCGGGGTTCTCCGGCGCCAACCGAACCGCTTCGACGAGCGCCGCTTGCGCTTCGGACATTTCTCCCTTAAGCCCCAGAATGCGCCCCCGCAGCAGCACCGCTTCGGCCAGACCCGGGTCGAGCGCGAACGCTCGTTGCGCCGCGGCTTCGGCTTGCCCATAGCGGCCGCTATCCAACAGAAACCGCCCGAAATGGGCAAAACCTCGCGCATCGCTGGGGGCCGCCGCCGTGTAGCGCGCGTATAGCTCCGCCGCTTCCACCCCCGTCGCGGCTTCCGCTCCGCCTCGGCGAGCCGCGCCGAGAGCAGCGGAGTCTCCTCGCACCCGGCCGCGGCCGGCGACGAAAGCACCCGCCGCGCCGCGGCGAGATTCCTTCGGTCCAGCGCCTGGCCGGCGCGGACAAGATCGGCCTTGGCTTCGTCACACCCCGCCCCAGGCAACCCCGCGGCGAACCCAAGACCCAACACCCCGCAGCCGATCAGCGCGACGAATCCACCCCCGGCCGATCTCGATTGCCCCATCGTGTGACGCCCCCAACTTCCTTATTTGGAGTATAGTTCGAAATGCCGCGCCGGCCCTCGGCGAATCCCCTTGAACCTCAAAAATACGGACCAAAATCGCGCCGACACTTGTCGGTTTTCGCCCCGGGCGGCGACTTTCGCGGACGCCCTCCGCGCCTTCGGCATGGTAAACTTGACACTGAAGTTTGAAACGTTTGTACGCCAGGCTAGACTGCCGAAGGTCGCTTTCACTGATTCCTTCTCTTTCTGCCCGACGCCAGCACTGTTTCAGGATCTGTTAGAGGAGGAATTTCCCATGAAGAGATTGTACGTTGGCAACCTGAATTTCGCTGCCACCGAAGATGAGATTCGCAGCACTTTCGAAGCCCACGGCGAGGTGGAGTCGGTGCACCTGGTGATGGACCGTGAAACCGGCCGCTCGCGAGGTTTCGCATTTGTCGAGATGGTGGAAGAGGCGGCGGCCGAAGAGGCCATCGGCGCGCTGAACGGTACGAACCTTGGCGGCCGCGACCTCGTCGTCAATGAAGCTCGCCCGCGTCCGGATCGCGGTGGCGGCGGTGGTGGTGGCGGCGGTGGTGGCGGCGGCGGCGGCGGCGGCTTTGGACGTCCCGAAGGTGGACGCCGAGGTTCTCGCGGACCTCGCTGGTAATTTCTTACGCACCGGGCGGGTTACCGCGAAGGAGGGGCGCCGTTGGCCAGTCGATCGAATACTAAGTTCCAAAAGCGTCAAAAAGAACTCGCCCGGGCGGAAAAACGCCAAGATAAAGCGGCGCGTAAAGAACGTCGCAAACTCGATAAGAAGGTGGGCCTTGGAGGCCCGCCTATCGAGGCAATCGATCCCGTCGACCTCGGCTTGCCGGCTCTTGAAGAAGCGCCGGAAGCCGAGGAAGACGAGGAAGCCTGACCCGAAACTTCAAATCTCACTCAGATCTTCTATCACCCGAGCCGCGCCGCCACGGGGCTGTGAAAAAATGGGGACTGTCCCAAGCGCCGACCGAATAAGTTCCCTTGAATCAATAACCGCATCCGGCGCGAAGTGGACTGTACCCGATTTTTTCAACCAAGTTTCTCCCCTGAACCATCCGGCGCCGCCGGTGGCGCCACTAGCCCCTCGCAATATCCCCAATCCACCCGCGGACGATCACCGGCCTCGCCGGTCGGAACATTCCCTTTCGAGTGTCTGTGGTAATTACGTTGCGCGCGCTGAAACCCCAATCTCCACAGCCGCGAAGCGGCGACAGGAATATAGCCCAGGGTGCAGCCGAAGCAGGAACCTGGGCAGCACTCCACTCCGCGGCACAAAGCTCCCAGCGAAACAGGCAGCCCGCGGTGGGGCAGGTCTCCAGACCTGCCCGGCAACCCGCCCGCCGCATCGGGCCAAGTCTCCGCCACTCAATATCAGGCCTGGCCGCCCGGCGATGCCCATAATCCTCCCTACCGACCCTCAAACCCGCTCAGCCAATTCTGCACGACTTGGATCCTCGCCCCCAGGCCCGCCTCCCCGGCCTGATCGGCGATCACGAAACGTTCGCCGTCCGCCGACACGTCGTATTGAGGATAGAACGACCTCGCCAAACGGGGATGCTCAAACAAGCGGCTCGCCGAGCCCGCGGAAAACGTCGGCGTGGTTTTCACCGAAACCGCGATCAGCGTGGCGTCCTCGACATAGAACAGCTCCCGTCCGTCGCGGCTCCACAGCGGTGTGGCGCCGCCGTTGCTCGACACCGTCACCCGCCGACCGCCTTCGGGGAACGGCTGCACGTAGACTTCGTATTGGCCCGATTCGTCCGAGGAGTAGGCGACAAAACGGCCGTCGGGCGAAAGCTTGGCGGCACGCTCGGAAAAAGGCGTCGCCAAGAAGACGCGCGGTTCCCAGCCGCCCTGGTCGGTCCGCTCCAGGTAGCGAATATCCATTTCGGACGCGCCGCCGCTGTATAGAACGTATTCTCCATCCCGAGACCAATCGGACACCATCTCCGTAAGCGGAGTCGTGAGCAGAGCCTTGAGTTCTCCGCCGCCGTCGGCGGGCCGCAGGAAGCTGTCGGCTGCGTCCGAGCGAAACGAGAAAAAGGCAATCTCCTCTCCATCCGGCGACCAGACCGCTCGGTAATCCAGCGCGGGGTCGGTCGTCAAGCGAGTCCTCACCCCGAGCTCGATGTCGTACACCCAGACGTCCTGATTGCCGTTTTCCCGTCCGGAAACCGCCAAGCGCCGTCCGTCGGGCGAGAGCGAAGGGTCGACGGCGTCCTGGAGCGGCCGGCCGATTGGCTCCCCCGGAACCCCCCGCCGGTCGAACCATCGCGGTTGTTGTAGGCCGCCTTCACCGCCGTCGTAGTAAACCAGGGTCCCGTCGGAGGCGATGCTCGGCCCGCGCGCGTCCTGAGCGATAGGGAAGGCTTCCCCCTCGGGCTTCAGGTTGTCGAGGGAAAAGGGCCGAGCCCACAGCTCGAAGTCGGCGGGCGCCGCTTGATAGACAATATGCCCGGCTGCATAGAACGGCACGTGCCCCCGCCCCAACTCCTCGCTCCGGCCGCTCTCCAGATCCCGGATCACCATCGTGCTCCCACTCCCGAGGGTCCCGTTTGTGAATACGAGGACGCGAGGTCCAGCTTCGGCGGGCAAAAAATGGGGGCTCCACAACAGGTAGCCGCCCGAGCCCTCCGAGGGCAGGTCTGGGGACGACCCGGAAACGTCTTGCGGCGAGAACAGCAACTTCGGCGCTCCACCCGCCGCTGCGACTTCATGGAGCGCGCCGCCGGCACTGAATACGATCGCGTCACCGTCGGGACTCCATGCGCCGCCGCCGAAGAAGTCGGCGGGCATTGCGCAAAGGCGAAGGGGGAGGCCGCCCAACACGGACACCTTCTTGATTTCCTTATTCGTACCGAAACCGATGAAATTGCTGTCGGGCGACCAAAACGGCGCCAGCGCATCCTCGGTCCCTTCCATGAGGCGAGGTTGCCGCTGAGCGAGATCCCAAACCCACAGATTGCTTGCCGGTTGGGCGCCGACGAAGGCAATGTGCTTTCCGTTCGGGGAGATTGCAGCCAGTTCTCTGACGAGACCAACGATCGATAGATCGACCGGCGGGGTCATGCTGAAACGGCGCACCGGGGCCGGGGGTGCGCTTTCGCGGAAATGAACGAAGGCGAGAGCGAGCAGGGCCGCGGCGGTGAGGGCCAAGGTCACTTGGAGCAGGCGGTAGGTGGTGGGGAGCGGGGCGGCTTGGGGCGGGGCGGTGGGTAGGGTCGTTTCGGCTGATGGGGCTGTCCGCGCGATTGTGGTTGCGGCGGGAGCTTGGCTTGGACCGCCACCAGTGCCGGTCGCTGCCGGTGTGCCGGTCGCCACTGGTGCTCCGGTCACGATGGCTCCCGTTCGCGCGATGGTTGATTTGCCGGACTTGATCTTTTCGCTCAGGTTGCGTAGGTCGACGATCAGGTCGCCGGCGTTCTGGCAACGATCGTCGGGCCCCTTCGCCAGGCATTTGCCGATCATCCACTCGAGTTCCATCGGCACGCCGGTGCGCAGGCCGGTGAGCGGCTCGGGCTCTTCGCTGGTGATTGAATACATCACCGCCTGCCGGTAGTCCCCTTGAAACGGCAGTCTCCCGGAGACCATCTCGTAAAGCACGACGCCGAGCGCCCAGATGTCGGTGCGGTGATCGGTGCCCGCGCCCATCGTCTGCTCAGGCGACATGTAGGCGGGCGTTCCCAGCGTCGAGTCTTGGCGGGTGAGCCGCGACCGCTCGGCCAACTGCGCCAGCCCGAAGTCCATGATCTTGACCAGCCGCTCCGACGCGCCTTTGTCAGTGATCATCAGATTGGCCGGCTTGATGTCGCGGTGGTAGATCTTCTTGGCGTGGGCTTCCTCGAGCCCCTTGCCGACCTGAATGCCGAAATCGAGAATCTCCTTGAATTCGAGCGGCCCGTCCTCGATCTTTTCAGCCAACGTGCGGCCCTCGAGATAGGCCATCGCGATAAAGAGTTTGTCGTCTTCTTCGTTGATCTCGTAAACGGTACAAATGTTGGGGTGATCGAGCGCGGCGGCGGCCTGCGCCTCCCGGACGAAACGAGCCTTTTCCTCGTCGGCCCCAACCAGATGCGCGGCCAGGAATTTCAGCGCGACGGGGCGCTGGAGCTTCGTATCGGTGGCTTTGTAAACGACACCCATCCCACCTTCACCGAGCTTTTCGGTGACCCGGTAATGCGAGATGGATTTACCAATCACAACGTTCACGATTGTACCGTGGTCGGCAGTCCATTCGACAATGCCCGCGGAGATTCGAGCCGCCGCCGCTCAGCACCTCCCCGCCAGACTCCCAATCCCCACTGGAGCAACTCTGCAACCCGTACACATCCCAGTCCCCAGTGGGGCAGGTCTCCAGACCTGCCCACCACCGCCCGCCAGCGGCGTTCACGCCGCTTGAACTCCCCCCATAGGCCGGTCCTTCAGGGCCGGCAAACCCGACCACTCCTCCCCCTCGGTTCACGGTTCACGGCCAACGGCTAACAAAACCCATCACGTCCGTTTCAAAAAAACTACGTCTTCCATATCAACAACTTAGCAAAACCAACCCCCGCGAAACCCACAACCCCAACGTATCCTATGACCGGGCAACAAGCCCCAGGAGAAATCGCATGTCTACAACAGAAAAAATTCGCGCCAATCGCGAAAACGCCAAAAAATCAACCGGCCCCAAAACCGACAGCGGAAAAACCTGCTCATCCCAAAACGCTCTCAAGCACGGCCTGCTGGCAAACGACGCCGTCTTACCCGGCGAAGATCCCGCCGAGTTCGATCAACACCTCACTTCCTTCGAGGACACCTATCTCCCCAGAAACCGTGTCGAAAAGGAAATCGTCCGCCAAATCGCCGACGTCTCCTGGAGAATGCAACGGCTCTCTCGCATCGAAACCGCCGTCATCGCCGCCGGCATCGAAAACTCCCGTCGCATCAACAACGACACCGGCCCCATGCCCGAAGACCGCCAAGAGCGAACCCACATCCTAGGCTGGGCCATGCTCACAAGAACAAAACTCCTCAACAACCTAGCCCGCTACGACGGCCATCTCAGCCGCCGTTTCTTCCGCGGCGTCGAGCTAATGATCGACATCCGCCGCGAAGAGCGCCAACTCCGCGAAGCCTTCGAAGCCAAAAACAACCAAGCCAACGCCACCACCCCGGTTCCCGAGTACTACTTCCCCGACGAAGAGCCGGCAGGCGCCCATCCATCCCCCATAGGCTTCCGCCCCACCGAAAAATCGGGAAGCGAAACCGTGAAGACCGTCCCAAGCGAAAAATTGGGGACTGTCCCAAGCGCCGAAGAGAATTCGTCAACTGAACTCAGCTCCATCGCCGGCGCGAAGCGAACTGTCCCCCATTTTTTCGCCGCCCACCAATCCACGAACCCAAGATCAACTTAACGTCATATATAACAACGCAGTACGAGCCGAAGTCGGCAACCGCCGACCTCGCTATCCAGGCCGGCCTCAGGTAACCCCGGCCCCGAAAAGCCCTCAATACCCCAGGGAGAAGCAAAGACAGGAACCAACGACTCACCAACCACCAACCGGCGCCGGCGACCCACCACCGTCAGCCAACGACCCACCGAATCCAACGCCCGCAGTGTCTCTCTCTTCCGAAAACCCCCCCGCGCGCCCTTCCGTCCGAGATGGATAGACGCAAGGAGGCTGCGCTATGATGGGACCGACAGCCCTCGGATGCGCTATCCGCTGGTTGCGCCGCTGGCAGCCCTGACGGCGGGCATCGTTTCGGGGCACTATACCCCTTTCTCTTTCCGGGAAACGCTGCTTTCCTGCCTGCTTTGCGGCTTGCTCGCTTGGGTCGGAGTGCGTTTCGACGCCCGAGGGGCCGCGCGCTTCGCCTGTCTGGTCGGGTTCGGGTTTCTAGGCGCTCTGCTTCCCTCCGGTGATCGCCCGGCTGACCTTGGGAGAATACCGAGCGATCCGCTGCTGATCACTTCCGTCCTCGAGCGCGAGAAGGGGCCGCCGGCGGATTGGTTGCGAGATCCGGTGCGCTTACGGGGTTGGGTCCTGCGTCCGCCCGAATCGCTGGGACTCGCCGACCGCTTCGTTCTGGAAGCGGAAACAGTCTTTCACGACATGCCCGTTCGCGGAGCGGTTCGCGTGACGGTCTATCGGGCCGAGGGCGAGCCGCCGCTCGATCTCGAGTACGGGCGGCGGATCGAGTTTCTTGCCGCCGTGCGCCCGCCCCGCAATTTCGGGAACCCGGGCAGCTTTGACTGGGCCGGGTATCTGCGGCGGCAAGGTATCTATCTCACCGCCTCTGTGCGTTCAGGGACTCCGATCTTCGACTTGCCGGGGAAGGGCGGCTCGGTGTGGGCAGCTCGGCTGTGGGATGCGCGGCGGGGAGCGGCCAAGCGCTTCGACCGCTTGGTGGGTTCCGCCCCCTCGGAAGGCGCGGAGGCCGCCGGACCGATGATCCTTCGCGCGCTGTTGCTCGGAGACCGGCTGGGGCTGGGCCGCGAGACGGTTGAGCTGTTCCAGCGGACCGGCACCTACCATGCTCTTGTCATCTCGGGTTTGCATGTCGGCGTGGTCGCGGCGCTCGTCGTCTTTCTGCTGCGAATGATCGCCGCGCCGCGATGGTTACAAGCCGTCCTGGCGCTTTCCGCCGTGACTTTCTACGCGCTGTTGGCCGGGAGCAAGGTGCCGGTCGCGCGGGCGGGCTGCATGTTCGCGGCCGTGATGATCGCCGCGTTGCTTTACCGCCGCCGGCGCGCGCTCAATGTGGTCGCCGGCACGGCTGGTGCTTTCTTGATCTGGGACCCCGAGTTGCTCTTTGAGGCTGGTTTTCAAATGTCGTTTCTCGCCGTCGCCATGATCGCCGGCGTCGGCGTCCCTTTACTCGAATTGACGGTCGAGCCTTATCGGCGGGCCCTGAAGGACGTGTGGAATGAAGACTTGGACCTCCACTTGCCTCCGCCCGTCGCTCAACGCCGGGTCGCCTTGCGGATGATCCTCGATCCCTTGCGTCAGGTAACGCGCCTGCCGAAAAGCGTCTTGGCTTGGATGATATGCGGCCCGTTGCGGGTCCTGGCGTGGTGCGCGGCCCTGGCTCTGGTTTCGCTCGTGATTCAGGTCGGTCTGGCGCTGCCGTTGGCGGTCCATTTCCATCGCGTCTCGTGGACCGGCCTGTTCGCCAATCTATTCGTCGTGCCGCTGCTGTTCGTCGCCGTGCCGGCGGGGTTGTTGGGGTTGATGTTCGAGTCGCGCGGGTTGTTCGGGGTCGGCCTGTGGGCCGCCTCGACGACGGCCGAGGTGGTCGAAGCCTTCGCGGAGCGTCTCCCGCTGGAGATGCGCGTACCGGCTCCGCCGCCCGCGCTCGCGCTGCTGTTCGCCGCGGCGTTGTTGCTGTTGGCCGCTTCGTTTTCGCGAGGCCGAAAAGCGATCCTCGCGAGCGGATCCCTCGTTGTCGTGCTGTTGGCCGTGCTGCTGCTTCATCCCTTCCCGCCGCGCTACACAGCGGGTCGTTTGGAGCTGACCGCACTCGACGTCGGCCAAGGCGAGGCCCTGTTTCTGGCGCTGCCCGAAGGGAAAACCATGCTGCTCGATGCCGGCGGCATGCCGGACTTCGGCGGCATCGTACGGCGCGGCATCGACATCGGCGACCAGGTCCTCTCGCCATATCTTTGGTCGCGGTCGATTCAGCGAATCGATGTGGTCGCGGTCTCGCATTTGGATGCCGACCATGTTGGAGGCTTGCCGGCGATTCTTCGGAACTTTCAAGTGGGGGCGTTATGGGTCGCCGACGACAGCCCGGGCCCGGAATGGGCCCGCTTGGAGGCGCGGGCGGCCGGATACGGCGTGCCGATCGTGCGGTTGCGCCGAGGGGACCGGCAAGTGCTTGACGGCGTGCGATTCGACGTTCTGGGACCGCCCGGGGCGGGCGGCGATTTGAAGCGCAATGATCGCTCGCTCGTGCTGGCGGCAACCTATGGGAGCCACCGGTTCTTGCTAACCGGCGATGTCGAGGAGAAGGGCGAAAACGCCCTGCTCGAAAGCGCGGCGGGCGCCATCGGCCCCAGCCAGGTGTTGAAGGTCGCCCACCACGGAAGCCGAACGTCAACCCATCCACCGTTTCTCGACCGTGTGCGGCCCTGGTTTGGATTGGTCTCGGCGGGCTATCGCAACCCCTACCGGCACCCGCACGAAGCCGTCGTCGAGCGATTGGAGAACAGGGGCGTGGTCGTGTTGCGGACGGATCTGGAAGGCGCGATCACGGTCACCAGCGACGGGAAGCGTTTTCGGGTAAGCACGTTTCGCGGCGATCACGCCGGGCGTCGGCCGAGCCCATAAGGTCGAAAAGCGTCAAGTGTTCGGCGTCGGCCGGTGGGGCAGGTCTCCAGGCCTGCCCGCCGAGTCACTCTTCTTCGGCTTGCTCCGTCGGCTTCTCTTCGGCCGGCGCGCTCAGGTCGATCGACGGTGTCTCGGGACGCACCTCCAGACGGGTCGTATTGTCCATGAAGGTGAAGGTCAGCATGATACCCAAGAAACAAAGCCCGCCAACGAAGATCGTTGCGTTCAGGGGCTTATCCCAGCGCAGGTGCATGAAGAAGAGGGCCACCAGCGAGGCTTTGACCGATGCGATTGCCATGGCGATGATCACATTGGCGGATGTTGATCCGAAATTCACGCCGGCGGCGAGAACAGTGATCACCGTGAGCACGACCAACACACCGAGGACCAGCAAGTAGATCTTCGGCCCGCCGTGGTGGGCGTGTTCGTGTTGAGAATCGGAGTCCATGGTGGTCCCTTTCCCGTGGCGCTACCCCACCAAATACAGCAACGGGAACAAGTAAATCCAGATCAAGTCAACGAGATGCCAGTAGAGCCCGACCAAATCGACCGGCGTGAAATAGCGACTCGAAAAGTCTCCGCGTACCGCTCGCCAAAGGATCCAGCCGATCGTCGCCATCCCTCCCACAATGTGGATGCCGTGCAGCCCGGTCATCATGAAATAGAAGCTGAAGAAGATGTGCTGATTGGCCGCGACACCGCCCTCAAAGGCATAGAACGTTCCGGGCAAAAGACCATCGTGGAACTTGTGGGCGTACTCGAAATACTTGATGACGAGAAAGACCGCGGAAAAGCACAGCGTCGCCGCCAGGTACCCGATCAACGCCCGGCGCCGATCCGTTTGCGCCGCCCAAACCGCCATCACCATCGTGAAGCTGCTCAGCAGCAGCACAACGGTGTTGATCGCCCCGAGAGTGCGGTCGAGGTGATGGTACGCCTCGACGAAGGCCTCGGGGTGCATCGATTGCAAGATGCCGTAGGCGACGAAGAGCCCGCCGAAGAGCAGCAACTCCGTGACCAAGAACAGCCACATGCCGATCTTCGAAGCGTCGAACTGCTGTTCGGCGTCGCTGAAGTGATGCTGCAAATGCGGGTCGTGCCGACCTTCGCCGCCGGGCAAGCTGAGGGCCGAATCGCTCATCTCGATTGCTCCGGGGGATAGAAGTCATACGGTCCGTGGGTTAGCACGGGCGTCTCGTGGAAGTTGTGCGCGATTGGCGGCGACGAGGTTTGCCAATCGAGAGTCATCGCGCCCCAAGGGTTGTCGGCGGCATCGGCCTGCTTCTTGCGCAGCGAGGCGATCAAGTACCCCAGCATGACCAAGAACCCCGCCAGCACGAACCACGACCCGACCGTCGAGAAGACATGCATGGGCTGGAACTCCTCGAGGTAGTTGTAATAGCGCCGCGGCATGCCGCGGCTGCCCATCAGAAACTGCGTTAAGAAGGTAGCGTTGAATCCGACAAAGATCAAACCGCAAGCGATCGCCGCCCACTTTTCCGAGTACATGCGACCGAACATCTTGGGCCACCAATAATGCAGTCCGGCGAGAAAGGCCATCAACGACCCGCCCATCATCACATAGTGAAAATGGGCCACCACGAAGTAGGTGTCATGCAAGTGAATGTCGACCGCCAAAGAGCCCAAGAACAGCCCCGTTAGCCCGCCGATGGCGAACAACAGCAAGAACGAAATCGCATAGAGCATCGGCGCTTCAAATGAAATCGAACCGCGATACATCGTCGCCAGCCAATTGAAGACTTTGATCCCCGACGGAATCGCGACCAGGAACGTGATGAACGAAAACACGGTCGACGCCAGCGACGACTGTCCGCTTACGAACATGTGATGTCCCCAAACGATGAAGCCCACGCCGGCGATCGCCATGCTCGAAAAAGCGATGGCCTTATAGCCAAAGATCGTCTTGCGCGAGAAGACCGGAATCACTTCGCTTATGATCGCCATCGCCGGCAGAATCATGATGTAGACGACCGGGTGCGAATAGAACCAGAAGAAGTGCTGGAAGAGTACCGGGTCGCCGCCCAACGCCGGGTCGAAGACGCCGATGCCGAGCAGCCTTTCCATCATCAAAAGCAGCAGCGTGATTCCCAACACCGGCGTCGCCAGCACCTGAATCAGACTGGTCGCGTAGATGCCCCAGACAAACAGCGGCATCTTGAACCAGTCCATCCCCGGGGCGCGCAGCTTGTGGATCGTGGCGATGAAGTTCAGGCCGGTGAAGATCGACGAGAACCCGAGAATGAAGGCCCCGGTGAGCACTAACCCGACGCCGCCCGAGGCTTGTGTGCTGTAGGGCGCGTAGAGCGTCCAACCCGTGTCGATGCCGCCAAAGATCAGCGACGCCAACATGACGGCGGCCCCGCCAATGTAGAAGTACCAGCTCGCCAAGTTCATGCGCGGGAAGGCGACGTCCTTCGCGCCCAGCATCAAGGGCAGAACGAAGTTCCCCAACATCGCCGGGATCGACGGCACCAGCACGAGGAACGTCATGATCGCGCCGTGCAGAGTGAACGCCTTGTTATAGGAATCGGCGCTCATGATCGTCGGGCCGGGCGTGAGCAACTCGAGCCGCAGCAGGATGGCGAACATCCCGCCCAAGAAGAACATGCTCAGGATCGAGATGATGTAGAGCACCCCGATTCGCTTGTGGTCGACGGTCGTCAGCCAAGACCACAAGCCGCGCTCGGCGTTGAGGTAGTTTGGCTCCGAGCCTCCCGGGGGGCCGTGAACATCGCCGAGGATCTCGCCCGGCGACCGCGACTCGGTGCCGCTAGTCACGGCATCGAGGGTATCTGGAATGGCGCGTGACATGGTTATGGACTCGTCGCGAGATCCTCGGGGGTCGATTCCGGCTCCTCTCGTCCTTCCTCTTCGACGTCGCCGTCAGTTGATTGGCCGGCCGCGTCGGCCTCGGGTCCTTCGGGTCCTTTGATCATTGCGATCAACGCATTGATCTCACGCTCGCGCAGCAACCCTTGAAAAGTGGGCATGGTGGCGGGGAATCCCGAGACGACCTTTGCTTGGGGTTTCATCAACGATTCGCGGATATAGTTCTCGTCCATCGTCACCGTCGTGCCGTCTTTGAGCTTTCGCTCGGTTCCCCAGGTTCCTTCAAAGCCGGGACCCTCGATGACCGTGCTGTCGAGCGCATGGCACGTATTGCAGCCGCGAATGCGGTAGAGGATCTTGCCGAACTTATGGGGCGGCAGGTCTTTCCCTAGGTCGCCGCCGGTGGCAAGCCATTCATCAAAGTCGGCCGGCGTATCGACGGTGACCTTCCCGAGCATGTCGGAATGTCCCTTGCCGCAATACTCGGCGCAGAAAAGGATGTGTTCGCCGATTTCGTCCGTCTCGAACCAGAGTTCGGTGTAGCGGTTCGGCAGCACGTCCTGCTTGACGCGGAAGGTCGGCAGGAAGAAGCTGTGAATGACGTCTTCGGAAATCATCACCATCCGAATCGGCCGTCCGGCGGGGACGTGAATCTCGTTGACGGCGCGGGTGCCGTCGGGATACTCGAAGGCCCACAGCCATTTCTTGGCGAACACCTTGATCTCAAGGGCGTTGCCGGGGCTGACCCGGGCGTCCATGAAGCCGTGAAAACCGGCCCAAAAGATGATGCCCAGCGGAATCATCGGCAGCACCGTCCAGGCGGTTTCCAGCTTCGAGTTGTGCCGGATATCGGGTGTTGGCCCGTCGTTGCCGCGGCGGCGGCGATAGCGCAATGCGAAGTAGGCCGTCAGGCCGGTGATCAGGAAGAAGAAGAAGACGCTGATCCAAAAGATCAGCATGTAGGTGTCGTCCACCCGCCGGGCGTATTCGGATGCCTCGGGGGGCATCATGATGGTGCGGAGCCAGTTCACGCCACACCCGCCGAGCTTTCCGCGGAATCGGCCGCCGACGCCCTTTCGCGCCTCCAAAGGCGCATCATCACCACCCCAAACACCAACACCGTCAGAGCGCCCGAGGCCCGCATGAAGTTCATCGCAAAGGGCACGTAGGAGCGCGCATCGGGGTCATAGTGAAAACAGAACAGCAGCAGACGATCGACCGGGCTGAAGGCGAACTTCGAGTCAGCGGCCTCGGTCAACGCCAGCCGCACGTCGCGCGGCTTGTAGTTAATCCCGTAGAGGTAGCGTGAAATCTTCCCCTCGGGAGTGAGGATGAAAATCGCCGCCGCGTGGGCCCACTCTTGGCGGGCTTCGTTGAATTTGTAGCCGAAGCCCAACTCGGCCGCCAACCGCGCGACGTTGCCGTCGTAGTCGGTGAGGAAATGCCAGCCCGGCGCGGGTCGACCGTAGGCGGCCAAATAGGCTTGCTTCTTCTCGCGCGCCAGGGACGCGGTCTCGCGCGGGTCGATGCTGATCGTGACAACCTCGAATTCGTCGCCGGGTGTCCAGGGGATCTCACGCAGGCTGTTGGTCTGGCCGCGCAGCGTCAGGTTGCATAACATCGGGCAGGCGTAATAGATCAGGTTGACGATCACGGGCCGCCCGGCCGTGAAGAAATCACCGAGGCGCACGGGCCGCGAGCTTTCATCGACAAAGGTCAGATCAAGGTCGACCGACTCGCCGGTGCGCTCCTCGATGCCGACGTTTTCAAGCTCGGCGGGAAGCTCGGAGGCGGCCGGGAGAACGGCTGCCGCGCATAGCAGCATTGCGGCGGCGGCGAGGCGTAAGGAAGCCCAGGCCTTCGTCGGTCGCACGACGGGGACCCAGGTTCGGTATATCGTTTGCACCATGATTTCCTGCCGCCCATTCAGGGCTCAACTTTGTCTTCCGTGCACCTAGGGTTCCGCCGTTCCGGCTCCACCCTAGGCTGTATTCCCGCCGCCGCTTCGGGGCTCTTCGAGCCCGGTTTCACAGCCCCAGGCTCTCGCGGTTTGTCTATTCCCTTGCCGCATCAGGCTCCGTTTTCACCGGCGATGGGCGAGTCGAATAGGGAAACCGGCCCGCGGCGCATTCCGCGGCGATCAGTTCCATCGCTCGATCAATCGGCAGGCGAATCGAGTGGCCTCCGGCGCCGAGGTGTTGGTAGGAATGCAGCCGGATCTGCTCACGCGTGCGCACATCGATCAAGCTCTCGGCAACCGGGTTGAGGACGCGCCGATAAACCTGCCGCTCGTGGATTTGATCGAAGACGGCTTGGACCCCCGCGATCACGCCAATCAGAACGACGATGATGGCAAGGCCCCAAAGAGCAATCGCGCTCATTTTCGGTTCGGTGCGGTCATACCCGACTTCGGCGGCGCCGGCGTTGGGCGTAGTGGATGTTGCAGCGGACACAATCGGCCTCCGAAGGTTCTTATCGTCCGCGGCGGGGTGAACGAGCGGGTCCGATTGGTCAGTGTTTGGGCTGACGCCGGTAACGCGGTTAGCCGGCATTTCTCACCGCCTGACGGGCAAAGCACACGATAGGCCCGCCACACGATGAGAAAAGCGGGCTAGACATTCTCAAACCCCAACGAGCGCTCGAAGCGCGGATCGCCGACCGGCGCCAGGGAGCGCCCCCGCAGCCGCGCCCAAAAGGCGTAGGCGAAGACGCTGCCCACCGCGCCGAGGGTGGTCACGTCCAGCCAATGAAAATGGGCGCCGTGCGGGTCGAGGGTCGGCAGCACGATCCAATACAGATCGACGTAGTGCATCGCCAACATCCAGGTCGCCATTCCCGCCAACCAAGCCGTGTTTCGTTTCGCCGCGCGCGGCATCAGCAGTAAGAAGGGGAACAGGAAATGCCCGAAGACGAGAAGCTGCGTCAGCGGCAGCCATCCCTCTTCCATGCGATGCCGAAACCAAATTGTTTCCTCGGGAATGTTGCCGTACCAGATCAACATGTACTGCGAGAAAGCGATGTAGGTCCAAAACAGCGTTAGCGCGAAGAGCCACTTCCCGAGATCGTGATAGTGCTCGACGTGGATCGCTTCCCCCAAGACGCCGGCCCGCCGCAGTCCCAGCGCGATCAAGATCATCGCCGCGATAAACGCCACCCCGGCGCCGGAGTAGAAATAGATTCCGAAGATCGTCGAATACCAATGCGGGTCGAGCGACATCAACCAGTCGAACGACGCGAAAGTAGTCGTCAGAAACACGACCAATAACCCGGGCGCGCTCCAGCGCCTGGCCGACCAGGTGTGCCGGACGTCTTTCGTCGTGTCCTGGGCTTCGGAATGCCCGATCAACTTGCGGGCGAACAGGGTCCAAACGCCGAAGTAGAGTGCCGCCCGCAAATAGAAGAACGGCTCGTTCAAATACGGTTGCTTGCCTTGTAGCAGGGCGTCTTTCGCCACCGCCTCGGCGTGCGTCCAGTGATAGAGTTCATGCAGCCCGAAAGCGACCGGAATGAACAGCACCGCCGCCGGCGTGACGGTCGACATGATGTTTTCCATCAAGCGCCGCATCGTCACGCTCCAGGTCGAGCCGGTGATGTGCTGCATCATGACGAAGAAGATCGCCCCCAACGCCATCGAAATAAAGAAGACGAACGCGACGAGATAGGAAAAGGCAAAGCGCTCGGAATCGGCGGAGTAGCCGGCGAGGGAGGCGGCCCAGGCCAAGGCGCCGATCACGAGGATCACCGCGCGACCCCGCTTCCACAGCGCGTCGTCGAGCCGCAAGGATTCGGAATTTAGGGTTGGGGTTGGGTGGTGCATCGCAGTCCTAGCCCGCCTTTCTCATCGCCTGACGGGCAAAAGGGGTACAGTCCGTTTCCAGGAACCGCGAATTCATAATGCCGCCATGAAAATGGGTGTTTGGTGGTCTTCCCGCCGCCCTTACAGGGCTCTCCCCGATGGGGGTTCTACCCAGGGTTTCGCCTTCGGCTCCACCCTGGGCTATATTCCTGCCGCCGCTTCGCGGCTCAAGGTATTCGCGATCTTGCCGGGTATAGACGTCATACACAATGTTCTCGAAGGCTGTTTTCGGAAGTTGGAGATGTCGGCACGAATGGCGACACGGCACGCCTGGAGGCGTGCGCCAGTGTGCCCAGCATGGGCTGATTCTCGCAGGATGAAACGATCCTGCCGGGACCGATGGAGGTAACCGTAGGGAACCGCAGAGCGGAAGTCGTGGGGCGCAAGCCGCGCGGCCAAGCCGAAGGAAGCGGGAAACAAACCTTTGACCGTAGGAACACGAACCGGCAGAGAGGCCGCGTACGGGCGGTAAGCGTGCCGGCCACCGTGAAGCCCAAAGTCCATCCGAGACGTGCGAGGTAGAGCCGGACGGTGTGAAGGGAAAGAATCAGCGCCTTACCTGGGGAGAGCTCCTTCGTGAGAGCGAAGGGGAAGTCAGCAGAAGCCATAGTAGCGAAGAAGGCGGGTAATGCCGCTGGAGCGAAGGGCGGAAGGACCAAGGAGCAAAGCTAGAGGAGCGACTCTCATCCAGCCCAAGAGGGACCCGAATCCCGGGCCGAAAGGTCCTCGCCCGTTGGGGCGACGAGACAGGGGAGCAGGTCGAGGCAGAAGCGGTGGAACCGCGGCGGGCATCGACCGGCGGTCCCGAAGGCCGAGTGAAGCGAAACTCTCGACAGAAAGCAATGCACGAAGATCTGATGGAACAAGTGGCGGCCGAAGAGAACCTGCGGCGCGCGCTGGAAGCGGTCAAACGCAACCGCGGCGCGGCGGGCATCGACGGCATGACCAGCGAACAACTCGAACCTCACTTCGCGCGTCACGGCGAGAAGATTCGAGCGAAACTGCTGACGGGGCGCTGGACGCCGAGCCCGGTGCGGCGGGTAGCGATACCCAAGCCGAACGGGGGCAAGCGGTTGTTAGGCATCCCGACGGTGATGGATCGGCTGGCGCAGCAAGCTTTGCTGCAAGTTTTGCAGCCGATCTTCGATCCGTCGTTCAGCGAGTCGAGCTACGGATTTCGGCCGGGGCGTAGCGCGCACGACGCGGTACGCGCGGCGCAGGGGTACGTCCGAGAAGGTCGGGACTGGGTGGTGGATCTAGACATCGCCCAGTTTTTCGACCACGTTCACCACGACATTCTGATGCGCCGAGTCGCGCAAGTGATTCGGGACAAGAGGGTGTTGCGGTTGATCGGGCGATACCTGCGGGCGGGCGTACTGGTGGACGGGGTGGTGATCGTCGGCGAGGAGGGCACGCCGCAAGGCGGGCCGGTGTCTCCTCTGTTGGCGAACATCTACCTGGACGCGCTCGATCGGGAACTCGAGAGCCGGGGGTTGCGTTTTTGTCGTTATGCCGACGACTGCAACATTTATGTGGGCAGCGAGGCGGCGGCGAAGCGGGTGCTGGCGGGGATCGGGAACTGGATCGAGACGAAGTTGCGATTGCAAGTGAACAAGACGAAGAGCGGAGCGGGGCGGCCTTGGGAGCGCAAGTTTCTGGGGTTTCGCATCAACCGACGTAAGCAGCGGGAAGTATCGCGGGAAAGTATCGCGCGATTCAAGAAGAAGGTCCGGGAGATATGGCGCGACGGCCGCCCAGCGACGAGTCGGCAATTGCTGGACGAGTGGCGGCGGTACGTGATCGGCTGGTGGGGGTACTACCGACTGGCCGAGGATCGGCGAGCCATCTTCAGGCTGGAAGGTTGGATCAGGCGGCATATCCGGAAGTGCTTTTGGCTGCGGCGGCACAGTGTGCGGGGTCGCTGCCGCGCTTTGCGGCGCTTGGGCGTGCCCGAGTGGATGCTGCGCTATGTGCCGACGCGACGCGGCGCTTGGTTCGTCGCGGCGCGGGCGATGATGCACACGGCCTTGTCGAAGCGTACTTTGTTGCGTTATGGGTTTGTGATGCCGTCGGATCTCGCGGCCGGAAGGTAAAGCCGCCGGGTTCAACCGCCGGATACGGAAAACCGTATGTCCGGTGGTGTGGGAGGGTGCCGGGGCGCAATCCCCGGCACCCGACCCGATCGTCGGGGGCGTTCGGCATCTCCCGCCCCACTTTGTTCGGTTTCATGGCGCGGGCTCCTCGCTTTGCGGGGCTTCATTCCCGTCGATCCCTTGGTCGCCGGCGGGCGCGGCCAGGCCGGGGTCTTCCGGCTCGGCCGGGCGAATGCTTTGGCGCAGTTGCGGCGGTACGTCGTCGAGAGTGCCGTTGACCGCCCTTTGCAGGGCGCGCACGTAGCCGACCACGGCCCAGCGGTCGCGCTCGGGCATCTGAAAACGATAGCCGGGCATGGACCGCTTTCCGTTCGACGCGATATGGAACAGTTCGCCGTCGGAGAATTTCTGGATTCGGGCTTCGGTCAAATCGGTGGCGATCCAGGCCGCCCGCATGGCGACGACTCCTCGTCCCGTGCCCGCGCGATCGTGGCAGGGCGAGCAGTAGATGTTGAAACGTTCCCGCCCGCGCATGAGAAGCGATTTGTCGATAGGTAGGGGATTGCGGCCCACGTAATGCCCGTCGACGATGCCGCGGTAATAGGCGTCATCCTCCTTGAGGCCGCCCCAGGAAACGGTTCCCGCCACCGGAGGCCGAGAGGCCCGACCGTCGGGGAAGAACGTGCTCGCCTCTTGCGGCTGGTAGTTCTGTTGATGATCCATGTCGGCGAAGACCTCGACCGGCGTGGAGCGCTTGGGTCCGCTACAAGCCCCGAGAACCGCGATAACAACCATCGACAAGACGCCGCGGCCCACGGTCTCACGAGCGCTTTCGAGCCGAACCCACAGCCGACCAAAACTCAAGATTCCCGCTTTCCTCATGTCTCCACCAACTCAACGTCGAGGCCGCCTAATTGCCGCAGTAACTCGGGCGTCGCCTTTTCGTCGAAGCAATCGTCGTCTCGCTCGATCACCAATACGAAACGGTCGTCGGTGACGCCTCGGAAAGCGCTGTAGTCGAAAACCGGGTGATCAAACCGCGGCAATCCGTTCCAGGCGAGCATTCCGAACACCGCGGCGAACGCCGCGAACAGAACCAGCAACTCGAAGGTCACCGGAACCGCGAACTCGATCGCGAACAAGGGCTTGCCGCCGACGACGAGCGGATAGTCGACCGCGCCGGTCCACCACTGCAACAGCAAGGCGCTGCCGGCTCCGGTCGCTCCGAACGCCAGCACCAGCCGGCCCAACCCCGAGCGACCCAAGCCCATCGCTTCATCCATGCCGTGAACCGGAAAAGGGGTGAGGGTGTCGATTTGGGTGTAGCCGCGGGCGCGTACTTCGCGAACCGCCGCCAGTAATTCGTGGGGTTCGGCAAACCCGGCCATGGCGGCGTAAATCGGCGGCGGCGGATCAACCGTCTCCGGCTGCCCTTCAGCAGCCGCATCGGTGAATGGCGTTTCAATGAACGGATTCTCGACGACGGGGGTTTCGAGGGGGTTCTCCAGGGTGCTCATGCCTTACCCTCCTGCCCGACGGGAACTTCGCCTTCCAAGGCGCCCTTGACCTCCGAAATCGCAATGATCGGCAAGAAGCGAACAAACAGCAGAATCAGCGTAAAGAACAGCCCGAACGTCCCGGCGAAGGTCAGAACGTCGATGATCGTGGGCGTGAAATAGCCCCAACTCGACGGCAGAAAATCGCGGTGCAGCGAGGTCGAGATGATCACGAAGCGCTCAAACCACATGCCGATGTTGACCACGATCGAAATCGCGAACATGATTGGAATGCTGCGCCGAATACGCTTGACCCAGAAGAGTTGCGGGAACACGACATTGCACGAAATCATCGTCCAATAGGCCCAGGCGTAGGGCCCCATGGCGCGGTTCAGAAACACAAACTGCTCGTAGGGGTTGCCGGAATACCAGGCCATGAAAAACTCGACCCCATAGGCGTACCCGACGATCGTCCCGGTGGCGAGGATGATCTTGTTCATCTTTTCGAGGTGATCCATCGTGATCAGGTGCTGTAGGTTGAAAACCCAGCGCACGACGACGAGCAAGGTCACCACCATGGCGAAGCCGGAGAACACAGCCCCGGCGACGAAGTAGGGTGGAAAGATCGTCGTGTGCCAGCCGGGGATGACCGACACGGCGAAGTCGAAGCTCACAATGCTGTGGACGGAGAGGACCAGCGGCGTCGAAAGGCCGGCCAGCAGCAAGTAGGCTTTCTCGTAATGGCGCCAATGGCGGTTGGACCCGCGCCAACCGAGGCTGAAGAACCCGAACAGACGCTTCTTCCAGAACGTCTTGGCGCGGTCGCGCATCGTGGCCAAGTCGGGGATCAATCCGACGTACCAGAAAAGCGCCGAAACCATGGCGTAGGTGCTGACGGCAAACACGTCCCATAGCAAGGGGCTGCGAAAGTTGGGCCACATGTCCATGCTGTTGGGAAGCGGCAGCAGCCAATACGCCCGCCAGACCCGCCCCACGTGGAACACGGGAAAAATGCCGGCGCAACAAACGGCGAACAGCGTCATGGCCTCGGCAAAACGATTGATTGACGTGCGCCAGCGTTGCCGAAACAGGAAGAGAATGGCCGAGATCAGCGTGCCGGCGTGACCGATGCCGACCCAAAAAACGAAGTTGGTGATCGGCCAGCCCCAATAGACCGGCGAGTTGTTGCCCCATACGCCGACGCCGGTGAAGACTTCGTAACTCAACAACCCGACCAGCATCAGCGTCATCGCGCCGGAGATCGAGATCGCGATGTACCAATTGCGTGGGGTCTTGTTCTCGGCGACGCCGGCGACGGCCTCGGTAACTTCGGAGCGCGTGGGCGCGCCCTCAACCAACGGCGGGCTCACCTGGGCTAGCGGATTGAGTGCAAGGTCCGCCATGGCCTAGGTCAACTCCGGGTTGGGGTTGCGCAGCTTCGCCAGAAAAGTCGTGCGCGGCTTTGTACTCAACTCGCCCAACATCGCGTAATCGCGATTTTGTTGCTTTAACTTGGTGACCTGACTTTCCGGGTCATTGATATTCCCGAAGACAATCGCCTCGGCCGGGCAGGTCTGCTGGCAAGCGGTCTTGATCTCGCCGTCGGCGACTTGGCGGCCCTCGGCGCGGGAGGCGATCTTCTTTTCTTGGATGCGCTGCACGCAGTAAGTGCACTTTTCCATGACTCCGCGTACGCGCACGGTGACATTCGGGTTGAAGGCCATTTGTTGGCTTTCCTCGATGCCTTCGTGAAAGTCGAGGTAGTTGAACCGCCGCACCTTATAGGGGCAGTTGTTGGCGCAATACCGCGTTCCGACACAGCGGTTGTAGGTCATGTCGTTGAGGCCTTCGGGGCTGTGCACGGTGGCCTGCACCGGGCAGACGTTTTCACAAGGGGCGTTTTCGCATTGCTGACAGTTGACCGGCTGCGAGACGGCTTCGGGCTCTTCGGGGTCACCGGTGTAATAGCGGTCCAGGCGAATCCAGTGCATCTCGCGGCCGTTGAGAACTTCCTGCTTGCCGACAATCGGAATGTTGTTTTCCGATTGGCAGGCGACGAGGCAGCCGTTGCAACCGATGCAGGAATTCAGATCGATCGACATGCCCCACTGATAGCCCTCGTCGTAGGAGGGTTCTTCGTAGAGCGAGAGCAAGGGCGGATGCTCGACGGCCTCGGTGGCGAACTCGGGACGCTCGGCATATTCGCCCAGAGTCGCCTCGCGCACCAGCGGGCGGCCCTCCATGCTGTGATGCTCTTGGGTCGAAGCAAGAACGTGCCGGCGGCCGACCTTCCGCACGCTCGCGCCTGAGCGATAGCCCATTTCCGCCGAGGTGCGAATCAAGTACGCGTTGTGCCCGACGCCGTCGCCGACTCGCCCGACACGCGTGCGTCCGTAACCGAGCGCCAACGAGACAGCCTGGTCGGCATGGCCCGGCTGGACCCACACAGGCATCTCGACCTGCGCGCCCGCGACTTCGATGGCGACCACATCGCCCGTCTCAACGCCCAGCGACTCGGCGGTCCGGGGGCTGACCAGGGCCGCGTTGTCCCAGGTCAGTTTCGTCATCGGGTCGGGGGCTTCTTGGAGCCAACCGTTGTTGGCGAAACGCCCGTCCCAAACACACGAATCGGCGTGGAAGGCGACCTCCAGCTCGGCGGGATCGGCGGGCCGCAACGCGCTCACGGCTTGCTTCACAGCCGCGTGATCGACCGAGACCTGGATGGCGGGTCGGGCCGAGTCGGGTAACAGACCATCGTGCAGACAGCGCCGCCACCTTTTTTCCGTTGTATCCGTTGTATCCGTTGCTTCCGGTTGCCGCGGGCTGTTTCCCGCGTTCGCGCCCGACCATTGAGCCAACCAGAAGTTGCGAACCAGGTCGTAACCTCGGCGATCCTTATGGCCCGACACCGCGGCCAGGACTTCCAGGGCCGACTTGCCGCCGTAAAGCGGTTCGATCAGCGGTTGTTGAAACGTGACCGTGCCGTCGTGCGCCCGCCCGTCGCCCCAGGCTTCCAGATCGTGCGCGCGGGGCAGATGCCAGGTCGCGAGCGCCGCCGTCTCATTCTGGTCGATACCCAAGTGGATGCTGACGGGGACTTTCTCCAGGTGCTCGGCGAACCGCAAATCCGCCGGGGCGTCGTAGGCGGGGTTGCCGCCCAGCATGACCAAGGTTCCGACGTTCCCGGCGGCCATCGCCCGGGCCAATTCCTCGATACCGCGCGGCCCGCCCGCGTCGCCGGCCGGCTCGGTATAGCTCACTGTTTGGCCGACATTGCCGAGCGCCTCGTTAATCCAATGAACCAGTGCGTGGACGGCCGCCGGTTGACGGGGGCCCGCGACGACCAGGCTTCGGCCCGCATGACGCTGGAGATCCCGCGCGACCGCGGCGACCCACTTGTCTTGTTTCGAAAGGCCGTTGTTGAGGATCTTCAACTCGGCCGGCAGCAGCTTCAGTTCGCGAGCCAAGGCTAGAGCGAGCGTGGCGGTATCGCCGGCTCTCAGGCGCAACCGATGGTCGGCCATCGCGCCCGTCGGCGTGTACTGCGCCTCGGCCGCGTAAAGCCGATTCATCGGGTCGGATTCGGAAGAGACTCGGCGACGGCGGGAAAACTCTCGAACCGGAATCGTCGTCTCCGTGTCCTGTCCCAGAAAGTCGTAGTCAAGCGAGACGATGACGTCGGCTTTGTCGAAGTGAGGCCGCGCGGCGGCGGGGCGGCCGAAGGCGATTCGCGCCCCGGCCAAGGGTTCGCCCGAAACCAACGGTTCGTATTCGACCCAGCGAGCTTTGGGAAATGTTCGTAGCGCCTCGTCCCGCAAGCTCTCCATCGTGGGCGATTGTGTTATTTCACTCAGAAACCACAGGCCGGCGCCGTCGCCTTGCGCGCCGAAATGAGTTCTCGTGAACGCCTCGAACTCGTCCCAATTCGAGCGACCGCCGGCGTGCAACACCGCCTGGGAGCGGTCCGGGTCATAGAGCCCGAGCACGATCGCTTGGTCGAAGGCCGAGGCCGCTCCCAAACTCGACGGATGTTTCGGGTTGCCTTCGATCTTGGTCGGCCGCCCGTCGTTGGCTTCCACCAGCAAGCCGGTCGAAACTCCGCCGCGGGTCGTGCTCGTCGCGTAATGGACCGCCTTGCCGGGGATCAGGTCTTCCACGCCCCGACTGAAGGGCATAATGTGTTCCACGGGTCGGCGGCAGGCCGTCAAACCCGCCAGCCCAAATGACGCCGCCATCAATTTCAGCATCGACCGCCGGGAAGGGGCCGAGAGCTCTTCGGCGTTTTCGGGAAACTCGCGGTGCAACCAGCGACGGAAATCATCCCGATCGGCGAGCTGATCGAGGCTGCGCCAATAGGACCGCCCGCGTGACGAATTCGATTGTTGAGTCATCGGTGACATCCCGAGCAGTGTTGCGGCGGCCGAATGGAATTGGCCGCCATGAGTTCGCGGCCGATTTCGGCGGCGTCTCGTGAAGGTTGCCAGTCGAGCTGGGTAAGGAACTGGCGCGGACGCAAGTGCGGAGCTGGATTGCGATGGCAGTCCAGGCACCAACTCATGCTGAGCGGCGCGACTTGCCGCACTTCTTTCATTTGGTCGATCCGTCCGTGACAACTCACGCAACTCACTCCGGCCGTCAGGTGGGCTTGGTGGTTGAAATAGGCGTATTCGGGAAGTTTGTGAACCCGCACCCATGGGATCGGCTTGTCCGCCGCGGCGCTTTCTCGGACCTTCGCCAACAGCTCGCTTTGTTTGCGAACGCGCTGGTGGCAATTCATGCAGGTATCGGTGGCCGGGACGGCCGCGTGGGCGGCGCGTTCGACCGTCGAGTGGCAGTAACGGCAATCCATCCCGAGGTTACCGGCATGGAGTTTGTGCGAAAACGGGACGGGCTGTTTTGGCTGGTATCCGACGTCGGTCGACTCCGGGCTGCCCAAATGAGCGAGTAGCGAAACGCCCCCGATCACGAGACCGAGGGTCAAGACAAGGCCGATCCGCAAGTTCCGATCCAATGTCCTCGAAAAAATCCGGCTCATGACACTACCGCCAAACGATTTCCGGGCGCTACGTACGCCGTCAAACAATCGTTTCGACCGTGGAATGGGCGTTCTTAGGTTTAGGGGGAAATATTCGACTCGGCGGGGCGGCGGCGGAGTGGCGGATGTGGGGGGGCTTCTCCGGCGCGAACCCCGGTCAGAGCGCGTTGGGAGCACATGGACGGCACACGATGACGGAAATCCCCTTATTATAAGAAGGGACTTCAGGCTGGCAGAGGGCGTTCATCCGACTGCCGGCCCTACTTGTTCCCCCCCAGCGCTATTCCTCTTCGTGATTTAGGCTGTCGCTTGGAAGCCGGGACGTGGTGTTCTCCGGCACGGCTTTCTCCGGCGACTCGCGCCGGGAATCGGCTTGAGCTTTGCAATGAAAACCACGGCCGCGCCGGAAACTCTCATCGTGACGCCGCCCGCGCCCGAGCCGGTGCCGGTGGCGGCGCCCGCGTCGAGGCCCGCGCCCTTGGCCCGCGGGCGATTGGCGCTGCTTTCGCTGGGTCACTGGAGCGTCGATCTCTATTCGAGCGTTAGCAGCACGCTGCAACCGCTGCTGGTCGAGCGCTTTGCGCTCTCGTTTACGCAGGCGGGCATGGTCGGCGGCACGTTCATGTTCTCGTCGTCGGTCTTGCAGCTGCCCTTTGGGCTGCTGGCCGACCGTGTGCACAGCCGTCTTTTTAGCGTCCTGAGTCCGGCCCTGGCCGGGTTATTCCTATCGGGTCTGTTTTGGGCGACCGGCTTTCCATCGCTACTGGGGTTGGTTTTTCTGGGCGGCGTGGCGGTGGCCGCGTTTCATCCGCTCAGCACGAAGGAAGCGTCAACCGCGGGAGGATCGCGCCGCGGCCTGTCGGTCGGTATCTTCATTACCTGCGGGACTTTTGGCTTATCGCTGGGCCCGACTTTTTTTTCGACTATCGTCGAACAGTTCGGAGCCGGGGCGCTGGGCTGGGCGGCGATCCCGGGGTTCATCGTCACGGGAATTTTGTTTTTGAAGCTGCCGCAACCGGTGACCGCGGGCGGCGCCTCGCGCGGAGTCAATTACGGCCTCTTGAAACGGTTCCGGAGACCGCTGTCGCTGCACTATTCGCTTGTGGTACTCCGCTCGGTCGTGCAGGTGGGCATGGGGCAGTTCTTGACGCTTTACCTATATGCCGAGCGCGGCTTTTCGTTTCAGCAAGCGAGTCTGGGATTGACGGTGTTTTTCTTGAGTGCCGCCACCGGATCGTTTCTGGGCGGCAGCATCTCCGACCACATTGGCGGACGGCGGGTCGTGTTGATCTCGATGATCGCGGCGGTGCCGTTCTTGGCGCTGTTTGTAGCGACTAGCGGGTGGGTCTCGATCTTGTGGCTCTATATCGGCATGACCTTCCTGTTGCTGACGATTCCCGTGATCGTCGTCATGGCACAGGAATTGGTGCCGTCGCAGGGGGCGACGATCAGCGCCCTGATGATGGGCTTTGCCTGGGGTGTGGCGGGGGTGTTCTGCGGACCGGTGCTGGGTTGGTTCGCTGATCGAGTTGGAATCGAGCCGGTGTTTCGGGTGCTGGCAATGCTGCCGCTGGCGGGTTTCGTATTGGCGTTGAAGCTGCCGCGAGGCGCTGGAGTGAAATAGACGCGCCACCGGCCGAGAGCCGGTCACGACCGGTGGCTGGGACCGGGTCACGACGGGGCTGTGAAAAAACCGGGTGCAGTCGGTTCCTGCCGCCCTTTCAGGGCTCGTGGGGGTGGGGGTTCCACCCAGGGTTCCGCCGTTCCGGCTCCACCCCGGGCTATATTCCCGCCGCCGCTTCGCGGCTCAAGGGGTTCGCGATCTTGCCGGACACAAATGCAATGCCCAATACTGTCGAAGGTTATTTTCGGAGGAGTCCCCGTTTTTGGATCTCCTACCGGATTCAGCGGACCGCCGAGGCGACCCACCTTAGCGGTTAAATAAGAAGGCGTTGCTGTTGACCAGCGCCCAGAGCAAGTCCTGGGCGCGGGAGGCGCGGCTGGGACCCTTCTCGATGTAGGTCAGCGCCACGTCATATTCGCTTGCCGTCGGGAAGCGGCTGTAGGCCGCCAAGTACAGATCGTCGACCAGGTCTTTGCTCGACTCGCCGCCAAGTACGGCCGTCGAGATGCGCCCCTCCGGATCGGCGATTGCTTCGGCCAGGGTGGGACCGTTGACGAGGTTCATCGCGTGCGGCAGGCCGACATTGTCGCGGCGCTCGCACTCGCAGGGCGATTCACGCTGCGGGCGACCGAAAACATCGAGAAATCCGCCCTTGCCGACAAAAGAATCGGGCAGCTCTTGCGCCCGAAAGCCCTTTGGTACACCCTCGAACTCGAGCGGCGAACCGGTCGCGATCGAGATGGCGTCGAGCAAAGTCTCCGCCGGCAGACGGCGCGGCTTGAAGCGCGAAAAGTTCGTCTCGTCGGTTTCATTCCACTTGTTCGTCGTGATCGAGGTTTGATAGGCCCGCGAGTTGACGATGGTGCGGATGACGTGTTGCAAATCGTATCCGTTCTTGATGAAATCGTCGGCCAAGGCGGCCAGTAATTCCTCATTCACCGGCGGATTGGAGGCCCGAATGTCATCCACGGGATCAATAATGCCGCGGCCCATCAAGTAGCTCCATATCCGGTTCGTGATGGCGCGGGCGAAGAACGGGTTCTCATCGGACGTGAGCCAGGCGGCCAAGGCTTCGCGGCGATCACCGTCGTCGGGAATGGGCGGCGCGCCGGCGGCCGCGACAAGGTATTTCGGATCGGCGTACTGGCCGCTGCGGGGATATTTGACGCGGTCGTCGTCTCGCTTGACGAAGACGATTTGCTCGTCGTTGTCAAAACCCGGCTTGATGCCGACGGCGGCGAAGAAAGCCGCTGTTTCGTAGTATTGGTCTTGGGTCCAGCGCTCGAAGGGGTGGTCATGGCAGTTGGCGCAGACCAAACGCACGCCCATGAAAACTTGCGACGTCGTTTCGAGCGCTGCCTTCGGATCGTCGTTGACGCGAAAGAAGTTCGCGGCCGGATTTTGGTATGTGCTGCCGACGGAGGTGATCAGCTCGCGTACCATGTCGTCGTAGGGCTTGTTGGCCGCGATTGAATCGCGAATCCACTGGCGAAACACCCAGGTGCCCTTTTCGCCCAGATACTTGCGGTTGCTCTGCAGCAGGTCGCCCCACTTGTGAGCCCAATGGTCGACGTACTCCTTACGCTTGATTAGCTCGTCGATCAGCCGCTGCCGTTTGAGGCGGGATTTCTCGGGATCCTCGAGAAAAGCGCGTGCTTGCTTGGGTGTCGGGGGAATGCCGTTCAAATCGAGGTACACACGGCGCAGGAACGTCGCGTCGTCGGCGAGCGGCGAGGGCTCGATCTTGAGGCGCTCAAGCTTGGCGTCGATCCGCTCGTCGATGAAGTTGTATCGAGGCGGGTTCGTCCATACGAAGCCCGGTTCGGGATTGAGCACCGTGATCGGCACGGTGACGAATTTCCCCTCGTAGCGCACCTGCAAGGCGGCTTCGCCGATTCGTTCCGCCACCAGCGACTGCCCGGCGGAAAGTGCCGCGGGGCCGGGCCGTACCGCCGTCGGGGCATGCTCGGCGCCTTCGCCCACCGCCGCCACGGTCTCGACATTACTCTTAATCGAGGCCTCGCGAGTGACGTCGCGCACGGTGCCGTCGCCGTAGTGGGCCGTTACGAGCACTTGCTGCCTCATGCCGGGGCGTTCCATGAAGATTTCCCTCGGGAACACTTCCAGCTTGACGACGCCGTCTTTTTCGCTGTCGCCGAAAACGGCGCCCTCGGAAATCCATTGCAGAATGTCTTGCTTGTATCCCTCGTTGGTTAACACATAGCCGCCCTGGTGGGGAACCGCCTGGGTCGGTTTGGCGATCATTAGGCTCTCGGCCGGCGCGGCACGGTTAACGCGGCGGCCCGAGATTTCATAGAGCAGGGCGTCGTAGTCGAACTTCGGGTCATATCCGCGCAGCGACAGCTTGAAGCCGTTCTTGCCCTTGGCTGAACCATGGCACGCCCCCGTGGTGCAACCGACTTTGTTGAGAACCGGCATGACGTCGCGGACGAAAGTCAGCGGCCGCTCCTGGCTCATGTCATGCACGGTGACGCTGAGCTCGGCCGAGTGACCGGCGACGCTGACGTTGACCTTGCCCTCCCCTTGGCCTGCTCCGTAGATCAACCCGTCCTCGCCGATTCTCACGTTGCCGCCCGCGGCTTCCAGCTTGGCTTCGTGGGTTAGATCGATCTTCCCGCCGTTCTTATTGACGCCGGTAACGAGAACGCCGTGACCCTTCGCGGCCTCGAAAAGAACAATCGAGGCGGGCTCGACAATGATCTTCGTAATGTCGGTGTCGGCGGCCGTCAGTGGAGCGGGCGCGCCGGCCAAAAGGAGTAAGGCGAGAACCGCGCTTAACAAAGATGTGGCCGAGTAAGACATACTTTCCCCCAAACGGTTGGAACCTTGTCTATCTTAGCAGGTTCCCGGCACGCTCCGCCGCCGCGAGATGACCTCCGCGGCTTCGGCCCGGCTTGGATTGATTGTTCCGCTCGGCGATGGGAACGTTGGGCCCGGCACGCTCCGCCGCCGCGAGATGACCTCCGCGGCTTCGGCCCGGCTTGGATTGATTGTTCCGCTCGGCGATGGGAACGTTGGGCGAAAACACAGGTTAGCGGCGCCACCGGCTGGGCCGGATCGTTTAGGGGAGAAACTTGGTCGAAGGGTTCGCCGGGACCGCGCCGCACGGCGGCGCGGCTCGGGTGGGTGAACGTCCGATCTATTGGTAGCCGTTGTGAGTCTCCGGGTAGCTCGAAATTTGAAGTTTCGGGCTAGCTACACTTTGCAAGGAGTTCGAAGTAGCGGTCGCGAGAGAGGCCTGCTGAGCGCAGGTTGTTTCTGATGACGAAGACCGGTACGGCTCGGTACTTAGGGATCACGATCGGACGAGAGACGCCGGTCTTGGTGTAAACAAGATGGCTGCCTTCTTCCCGCGCCTGACGGAACCCGGCGCGTTCAAAGACGCCGCAAAGCAGCCTGTAGTGGATTGGACTAAGTTCCGGCATGCGCCAACGGCAGCGCAACTGAAGCGCGCTGTCGGCTGATAAGTCGAGGTGCTTGCCAAGCACCGTCGCGGCGGGTGTAGCCGGACTCTTGGAGGATCTGCTCGATCGTCCCCATCTTGTCGGCTTCTTCCAAAAACAAGCGGACAGCTTCGATCAAATTCTCTCGCGCTCTTGTTTCGGTTCCAGCACAAGAAGAGAGGTCGAGCTCGGGAGAGTGGGCGACGTATCGGGCCCCCTCCTTGAAAATGTCGGCGGTGAACTGGATATCCATAAGTGATTGGGAATCAACTCTTTATGATCATACATAGTATAGCGTTTCAGGGTGTGGCGACGAAGGGAATTTGAGCAGTTGATGCAACGTAACGCTCCGCCGAGTTCGCAGGCGGAGTTTCCGCGCTGGGTTTCCGATGACGAGGTGAGCCGGCGATCGACGCACCTCGATCATCCGCGCGACGCCGGCCGCGGCGTGGTTACTTGGGATCGGATACCACGCGATACGCCGGCACCCGACTATAATGTTCTGACGGGTTGAGGGTTCGTCTTTTCACTGGAGCGGGAAGCGAGTCCGGCACCTGGCGGCGGGCGGCACGACCTCGGCGACACGGGTGATTCGAGGAGATCGAGATGAAAGTTCGCAATTGGGACACGGTCGAATACGAACAAATGGGGCCGCTGATCGCTCGCCGAGCCGTGCATAGCGAACGGATGACGATTGCGCGGATTTATGTCAAAGAGGGCGGCGTCGTTCCCCGCCACCATCATGAAAACGAGCAAGTCAGCCAAGTACTCGAAGGGAAGCTGCGGTTCGTCTTCGACGACAAGGAAATCGTCGCCTCGGCCGGGGACGTCATTGAAATCCCCCCGAATGAGCCGCATGAGGTGATCGCTCTGGAAGATTCCGTCGCCCTCGATACCTTTCAGCCCGTGCGCGGCGACTGGCTTTCGGGTGACGATGCATACTTGCGAACCTCCTCGGAGGGTTCCTAACGTAGTAAACTCAGTGGAGTTTGGGTCTTCCCGCCGCTCGCGGCCGGGCGACGCCGATGAGGCGCCTTCCCGGAACCTCTACATAGGGTAATTGATGGACTTGGAAATCAAAGGCCGGGTAGCGTTCGTCGCGGCCTCGAGCAAAGGCTTGGGACGCTCGGCGGCCGAGGCGTTGGCGGCTGACGGCGCGCGCTTGGCTTTGTGCGCCCGTGACGCCGACCGGTTGGCGGAAACCGCCAGTCAAATCCGCGACCGTTGGGGTGTTGAGGTGCTGGAAGGGCCGCTCGACGTCACCGACTTCGACGCCGTCAAGGCCTTTCTCCAAAAGACGCGAGAGGAGTTCGGGACGATCGATATTTGCGTCACGAACGCGGGCGGCCCGCCGGCGGGTAGGTTCGAGGATTTCACTCTCGACGATTGGCGTAAGGCCTTCGAGCTCAGTTTTATCGCGACGCTGCACATGATTCGTGAAGTGTTGCCGGGTATGCGCGCACAGCGCTGGGGACGCATCGTAACCATCACGTCGATTTCGGTGAAACAGTCCATTGACGGTTTGATTCTCTCGAATGCGATTCGAGCTTCGGTGGTCGGTCTGCTGAAGTCGTTGGTCCGCGAATACAGCCCGGATAATGTCCTATTCAACAACGTTTGTCCCGGCGCGACCGCGACCGACCGGCTGCTGAACGTGGCCGCCAAGCGCGCCGAGCAACAAGGCATTACGCGCGACGAAGTCATCGAACGCATGGGTTCCCAGATTCCGCTTGGGCGGGTGGGCCGGCCGGAGGAGTTCGGTCCTCTCGTAGCCTTTCTTTGTTCGGAACGAGCGGCGTATATTACCGGAACAAGCACCGCGATCGACGGTGGGGAAGTAAGGGGGGCTTGAGGTAATGCCTCATGGACACGCAAGACGGTTCAAGCAGAACCAGCCGACGCTGATCGTCGGGTTTTTGGCGGTGGTGCTGTTGATGCTCGCCGCGGCCGGCCTGCGGGCCGAACGCGTGTGGGTCGACAACCAAGCCGCGCGGCTCGCGATCGGACAGCCCTTTTTCACGCGCCAGTCGCCGTTATCCTCCCGCGAGACGATCGGCGGGGTTGGCGGCGTGGCCTATGGCGGCGACATTCTCTTGATCGCCGACGGCAATCGGGTCGGGTCCCAGCCACTCAACAACCGCGTGTTGATCTACCGTAACGCGGGTAGTTTCATCCCGAAGCCCGACGACGAGCCGGAGCAGGGCAGCGAGTGCCCGGTGTGCGTCGGACTGCCCGACGTGGTGTTGGGTCAGCCGGATTTCGACACCTTCATTCCGAACGTCGAAAGCGGCATGCAGAACCCGACCGGCGTTGCCACCGACGGCGTGCGCATTGCCGTGGCGGATACCGACAACAATCGAGTCCTGATCTGGCACGCCATCCCGACCGAAAACGGCGCCCCCCCCGACGTGGTGATCGGCCAGGACGACGCCATCAACAACGCGCCCGGCACCTCGGCCACGAACATGCGCGGACCGCAGGGCGTGTGGTTCGACGGCGGCAAGTTCTTTGTCGCCGATACGCAAAATTCGCGCGTGCTCATCTACAACTCGGTTCCCACCACGACGGGCGTCTCGCCGGATGTCGTGGTCGGCCAGCCGGATTTCGACACCCGCCCCGAGCCCGACTTGACGCAGTCGAATGTCGAGCCAACGGCAACGGGGATGCTTGACCCTGTTTCGGCGACCACGAGCAACGGAAAGTTGTTTGTCGCCGATCTGGGTTTTAACCGAGTGTTGATTTTCAACAGCATTCCCACGTCGAACGGCGCGACGGCGGATGTCGTGATCGGGCAGCCCGACATGGAATCAAACACCACGAACAATTCGTCGGAGCTTTGCGAAGCGCTCGAAACTCCTCGTGAGGAGGAAGACGAGGATGACCCGAATTCGGACCTGCTCGATACCGATGAGACGTTTCCTTTCCGCTGCGATCGCACGTTGAGCTTTCCGCGCTTCGCCCTTTCCGACGGCGAAAAGCTCTACGTCTCCGACGGCGGCAACGACCGCATTCTGATCTTCAATGAGATCCCGACCGAGAATGCGGCGCACCCCGACACCGTCATCGGCCAGCGAGACTTTTTTACGTTGCTCGAATCCGACGGCGCGGCGAGTGTTCGCGCGCCACAGGCGATGGCCCACGACGGCGAGAACCTCTACGTCGCCGATCCGTTCGCCCGTCGGGTGTTGGTATTTACGCCGGGCGAAGATCAGATCGTCCAAGACGGCTTGCGCAACAGCGCCAGTTTCTTGATTCGCGCCACCGGGAACGTCAAGTTCAACCTGGCCGCCGCGGACGGCCAGGAATTGACAGTGACTATCGACGGAACCGTGTACGCCCACACGGCGTCAGCCGACCAACCCGCCGGAGAGGTCCGCGACGCGATTCTGGAACAGATTGCTAACGACCCCGATGCAGTGGCTTTCGCCAAGGCGACAACCGGCGAGGGCGCCCACGCCGCGGGATCGATCACATTTGGGGGCACGGTGCGCGAGGGTGAAGTGGTGACCCTGCTGATCGCGGACCGAACCTACCAAGCCGAAGTGCTTGCGGGCGACACGGCGACACAGCTGGTGGACCGTTTCAATTTCTTTGTCAAGGACGATCCGCTGGTAGCTACCGATCGGGATCCTAACAATGCGGACAGGCTGCGAATCACGGCCCGCGAAGTGGGGGCGGTCAGCAACGGCATCCCTTATTCCGCGCACACGGAGGAAGGGTCGGAAGTCACGATCGAAGCCGCGGGGGACATTCTGCTTGGCGGAGTGCATGAGCAGTTCATCCTCTTATCGGCGAAACAAGAGGGCCCTATCGGCAACATCGTCAGGTTGAACGTCGGCAAGTCCGAGGGCGGCGGAATCGACCTCGTTGGCTCGGGCGCCCGACTCGTCGGGGGAAGCGATGCCCGCGAATTGCCGGCCGGCACGTTCGCCACCGTGTTCGGGACCGACTTTTCCGACGGTGTTTACCATGCCAAGATCGAAGGCGACAAACTGCCGACCGAGCTCGGAGGAGTGCGTGTTTACGCCAACGGGGTTCTCAGCCCGCTGACGTTGGTTTCGCCCACCCAGATCAACTTCCAGGTTCCCTGGGAGACGGCTGGAACCACGGTGAGCGTTTTCATTCGTCACCGCACGCCCGATGGGAGCGTACGCGTTTCCGCCTCCCGCGCGACGGACGTGACGCGCGCCGCCCCCGGACTTTTTGCTTATCCCGGCGACGAGCCGCGCCAAGCCGTGGCGCTGCACGGGCAAGGCAAGGCTACCGGCACGATCGCCGTCACAGCGAATGAGCCTGACTCGAACCAACCGGTTCCCGAGGGGATCACGGCGACGATCAGCGTCAACGGAAGACCCTACACGATCACCACGACGGAAGCCGAATCACCGACCTCGATTCGCGATCGGCTCGTCGAAGCCATCAATGCGGGCGAGGGCGATCCCGATGTGATCGCGACGGCGGGGCAAGTCGGATTCTTCTCGGCTCGCGTCACGGTGACGTTCAAGGGTGATGTGCGAGTCAACGACGCCTTCTCGCTTTTTGTCAACGATCGTTTATACATCGTCGTCGCCGAAGAGGGCGATACGTTGGTTAGTATTCGCAACAAGCTCGTGTTCGAGGTCAACTCGGGCCTTGGGGACCCGGAGGTCACGGCGCGACGGTTCGACAATGTCGGCGACCCACAATTGCAAATTATCGCGCGTGCCTTGGGAGAAGTCGGGAACGACATCTTCTTCGACATCACGGTGAGCCCCGGCGAAAGTCCCACGATTATCGAAACCGATCTGGAAGAAGACAGCAATACACTGGGCGGCGGCCGGACGCCTCCGGTCGTATTCCTGACGGCGCGCGAGGCCGGGCGCGAGGGTAATGAAATCGCTTTCAACGCGGAAAGCTCCGACACCATCCCGGTCCGGCTCACCGCCGCGGGAACAAATCTTTGTTGCGGCAATGAAGAATTTTCACTGGTTACTCAAGAGAACCCCGCGATTCCCGGTGAAATCATCATCGTCTACGGCACGGGCCTGGGGCTTACCGCTCCGCTGCCGCAGGACGAAGGCCTGGGAAGCGGCATGGTGACACCCGGCGACACGCTGTTCAACGTTCCTTTCAACGCTGATGACTTTGTGTCGTCCGTCGCGGGCGGCAAGACCGCGCAAGTTCGTTTCGCGGGATTGGCGCCTCTGCTGATCGGCGTCTATCAGATCAATTTGAAGATCCTCGAAGATTTACCCGACAACCCGACGCTGACGCTGACCATCGCCCAACAGCGTTTCATCAGCAACCCCGTTACGTTGCCGGTGAAGAATCTCACGCCGCGGACCGAATCCACGCAATAGAGTGGCCGCGGCCCGCATGCCGAGATCTCCGTCGGGGTAGGGAGCGAAAGCCGCTCTGAAGCCGCCGGAGCAAGCGGGTGACGGAGGCTTGATTGACGCGGGCAAAGGCTGACTCCCCTGGTTGCCCGGAACGACGCTTTCTTCCCGACCGCGGAGGCCCGTCGTTTCTGTCTCGGCCTCATTCGCCGAAAACTTTTCTCCGTTGATTGTTGCGAACGGAGCAACAAATCCATAAGACTGTCATAGCAGCAAGGAGGTACCGTCATGACATCGAAGAATCAACTCCTGACGGGGGTTCTTGTATTGATTGCGTTAACGATTATCGGTTGCGGGGGCAGTGGTGAAACCGGCCCTGCCGTCGGCAGCCCGGAATGGCTTTGGGACGCCGCCGCGGCAAATAACGGCAGCGGTGATTTTGAAAAGACGCAGGAGCATCTCGGCAAAATCATGGGGTCGGAGAACCCCTGGCGTGACCGCGCCCGCGTCTGGCATTTCGTGTTGCTCAACGGCCTGGCCGCCGGATATACAGAACTGAGCGAAGGCTACGCCCAAGGCGCCAAGAAAAATGAAGCCGGCGCGGCGGATATGATGAACTTCGTACAGCAGTATCGCCGCGACGCAAGAAGGCACACGATCGCCTTGGTCGAGTCGCTCGGCGCTTGGAGGAAGCAGATCGGTACGGCCGCCACGTTCTCGCTCGACTTTCCACTGCCCGCCGGCAGCGGCAACGAGTCGCCGATTCTGACGAGCATTTCCGAAGGCATCCCTCTAAACGAAACCCAAGCGGGAAGCGCCCAATCTCAGACCCTCGAGCGGGCCCTTCTGCTCTCGGCGGCGGCCGTCGGCGGCATGGACGAGGACATCGCAAAAACACGCGACGCCTTCCAAACCACCCCAATCGAGGTTAACGCCGCGCCGTTCTTCCTGGCGGTGGCGCAAGCCGTCGTGGATCGCTCCGGGATCTTCGATCGCGCCCACCTGATGGAGCCGGCCAAGGAAGTCTTCCTGCTCGATATGGCGGCGGCCTTTGCCGCTCCGGCGGCGGAGGGCGAAGACGAGGAACTCAAGGAGCAGGCTGAGCAGTTGCTCAAGGAAATCGAAGATTCGAAAAAGCCGCCGAAAGGGAGTCGCTAGGCTAGCGGCCCCGGGGCGAACGTGTGGAATTTCAGGCTTTCAATGAGCACCGGAGTCGGTGCCAGTGGAAGGGAAGGCTTCGCGGGGCCCCCAAACGAGGCAAGGGCCGGGCCCGGGTAGTACCCGGATCCGGCCCTCGAGACTGCAACAGAAGAAGGTCTGCTCTTAGGAAGCGGCGGCGTTGGCGACCAAGCTGGCCATCTTCGAGAAGATGGTGCTGATGCTGCCGGAAATGCCCGGAAGGATCGCGCCAGCGGCGACGGCGATGAAGCCGGCCAACAGAGCATACTCAACCATGTCCTGACCACGCTCGTCGCGCGTCAGCTTCAAAATCAGACTGTACAGTTTATTCATTCCCTTTTCTCCTTGAACTAATATTCAGATCCTAGAATCGTTGTGACGATCGCGAATAACCACAATCTTTCAACACCCCCATCATGCCCCGGCTACCACGTTTCGGCCAATGGCTCGGTGGTACTCTTTTGAAGCAAGGTAAAACCACTAAGGTCAGGTTCAGATCCGGTATCGAGGGGGGGGTAGATTACTTAGCGTAAGGACAATGGAGAGTCCGAAGGAGACGGTTCGGCTACGGCATCGCGGCTAGCGCCGTGTCTGTTGGCAGCGTAGTCGAATGGACCGCCCGACGGTTTCATCGTCGCAAGTGGGATTGAATCAATAGTTTAGGCTGGGTCGAGGTAAGCGGGGCCGGCTGCCGCCCTCAAGGTTACGAAGATAATGTCGGAAGGGCCTGACGGCCCCAAAGAGGCAAGGGCCGGGCCCGGGTAGTACCCGGATCCGGCCCTCGAGACCGCGATAGAAGAAGGTGCGCTCTTAGGAAGCGGCGGCGTTGGCGACCAAGCTGGCCATCTTCGAGAAGATAGTGCTGATGCTGCCGGAAATGCCCGGAAGGATCGCGCCAGCGGCGACGGCGATGAAGCCGGCCAACAGAGCATACTCAACCATGTCCTGACCACGCTCGTCGCGCGCCAGCTTCAAAATCAGACTGTACAGTTTGTTCATTCCCTTTTCTCCTTAAGACTTAAAGTAAATTCAGATCCTAGAATCCTTGATGACGATTGCGAGTAACTGCAATCTTTCAACACGCCCATCATGACCCGGCTGCCGTGTTTCGGCCAATAGCTCGGTGGTACTCTTTTGAAGCAAGGTAAAACCACTACGATCGAGGTTCAGACCCGGGCTCACGGGGGGCCGGCATTGCCCCGCGCTTAGGCAAGGAAAGTCCCGGAAGGGACCGTTCGGCACCGCACATGATGACGAAGCCTTCGGCCTCAAGGCCTACGATTGGTTGCCAACCGGGGGCGATCGCGGCAGCTTTTCCGTTGAAATGAAAAGACTTAGATAAAAACAATGCTCGTGCTCAGCAGCACCGTTCCAGCTCGCACGGAAAGCGCCGGACCCCTTCGCTCCATGATGACCGCGTGTTTATGGAAGTAGCACGAAAGACCAATAGGGGGACGGATTACCAGCAACTCCGTTCTAAGGCCAACTGTAGGGAAAGGCCGGCGGCGCGTAAGGCCCGCTGGGTCAGCTCAAGCCGCCGGTGTCGCTTGCATTGGCGGCCGGATCATTCTCTTCGAGTTCTTCCAACTCTTCCAACTCTTCCAACCGTTTTCGGATCGCGTCGAGTACGCCGTTCAAGAAAGGGCCCGACTCTTTAGCGGAGAAGCGGCGACCGACTTGCATCGCCTCGTTAATAACGACCGCCGGAGCGGCTGTCCCGGCGATCAACTCAGCCACGCCGAGGCGGAGAATGTTGCGATCGACTACCGACATTCGGTCGATCCGCCAGTGGGCGGCGTGTCGGCCGATCAGCTCGTCAATTCTTTCGATGCCTGACGTGACAGCCTTAACCAGCCGTTCGGCGAACGGATCGGGCTCGGCCTTTTGCTCACCCGTATCGCCGGCGTTGAGGGCCAGCGTTTGGTTGTATCGTTCGGTAACTTCCTCGATCGGGGCGCGCGTGAGATCCCACTGATAGATCATCTGGAGGGCGCGTTCTCGGGAGCGGTGTCTGGAGGGCATGTTAGTCGTTCGACTTGGCGCGGAGTTCCTTGAGCAGGTTGGCCATCTCCACAGCGGCCATGGCGGCCTCGAAGCCTTTGTTGCCCGCTTTGGCGCCGGCGCGGTCAATGGCCTGCTCAAGGGTATCGCAGGTTAATACGCCGAAAATTGTCGGCACTCCGGTTTCGGCCCCGGCCTGGGCGATGCCCTTCGAGGCTTCTTGCGCGACGTAGTCATAGTGAGTTGTCTTGCCGCGGATCACCGCCCCCAGGCAAACGACCGCGTCGTAACGCCCACTCGCTCCCAGCTCCTTGGCCGCCGCCGGGATCTCTCTGGAACCAGGCACCCAGACGACGTCGCAAGCCGCGTCCCCGCCGCCGCTGCGTTCCACTGCGTCAAGCGCTCCGGCGAGCAGCCTTTCGGTAATGAAACTGTTGAAACGAGCGACGACAAAGCCGAACCGCAGCCCGGTTGCGGTCAGTTCGCCTTCGATCGATTGATAGCGTTCCAGCTTTTTTCTCATCCTGCTCTCATACAGCGCTAGCGCCCCTCGAAGCGAGCCTTGCGCTTTTCGAGGAAGGCGCGCGTTCCCTCGCGGATGTCCTCGGTGGCGCAACTGAGGCCGAACTGCGAGGCCTCCCAGTCGAGCGCCGCGTCCAAGGGCATCTCCAAGCCGCGGTTCACCGCCTGCAATGACAGAGCCACGGCTACCGGACCGTTCTCTAATATTCTAGAAGCAATTCGTCGCGCGGTCGGGATCAAGTCTTCGCCGGGAACGACGCGATTCACCAATCCGATGCGATAGGCCTCCTCGGCGGTGATCGGATCGCCCGTCAAGATCATCTCGAGCGCGCGCCCTTTTCCCACCAAGCGCGGCAGCCGTTGCGTCCCACCGTAGCCGGGAACAATGCCCAGTTTGACTTCCGGTTGACCGAGCTTCGCGTTCTCCGACGCCACGCGAATATGACAGGCCATGGCCAGTTCGAGCCCGCCACCGAGCGCGAAGCCGTTGACGGCCGCGATCACGGGCTTTTCCAGATTTTCAATTCGCCCGAAGACGGCTTGCCCGTGCAGACCCCACTCGCGTCCGCCTAGCCCGGTCAGCTCGGTGAGTTGACTAATGTCGGCCCCGGCCACGAAAGCGCGGTCGCCGGCCCCGGTAACGATGACCGCCTTGACGTCGGAGTCGGCGGCAAGGTCCGCGAAACATTGTCCGATCGCGTTCACGGTGTCGCGGTTGAGTGGATTGAGCTTCTCAGGCCGATTGATTGTCACCAAGGCAATGGAATCGGCGACTTCGTAGAGTAGGTTCGCGTAGGGCATGGTGGTGTCGACGGCGGAGCGGTCTTGAGTTCCATCGGTCCCGCCGCCTTGTCAGAGTAGCAAGAGGTTGGCTTCCGGGCTGCGTCACGAACTCAATACACCGTGAAGCAAAACACGTTGTTTGAACCATCCGGGGTGAGGCAGTACTCGCCGTTATCGAGGACATCGTCAACGCGGACCCGGTACAGGCCCTCTCCCAGGTCATCTAGGGAAAGGAAGTAGGTCCGAGCAACGAGCTTTTTCTTCTTGCGAAGTAGGATTTCACGCCGCCCGTCTTTCGATTCAAATCGATACAACCGTAGTTTCCCGGGATCGAGCTTTTCGGCGCGGACGACGAACTCGGGCCGCGCCATCGGTGTCTCCACACCCGACGAAGGACCTTCGATCGTGTAGAACAACTGCTTCTTCTTTTCGAGTTCCGCCGCGGTATTGGACTCGGTTTCGAGCAGACTCGTGGCGTGGATCAAGAAGGGGACGTCGGGCTTGGGAGGCGTAGGCGGCTTGCCCTGGCCCGCGGCGGAGAGCGCCGTCAGACCGACGAAGACCGAGATCAGAATCACTCGCTTTATTGGCATCGGCAAGCTCCCCACGCGGCAATCGCCATCGCGCATGAACGTGCTTGCATTGTACAAACTCACTGGTCGGCGCGGCATGGAAGGCGATCCGAGACGGATCCGGGACACCGGCGCCGCCGTAAGAGAAATTCTCCGGTGGGCATTATGGATTCCGGTTTCCCGGGCTCGGCGGGTCGCCCCCGGTTTCTTCAGCGGCTTCGCGAACATCGCGTTGCACCTCTTCGAGACGCTTGCGATTGAGCTCACGGTAATCGAGCATCGCCTGCTTGGCTTCGTCGATGCGACCGAGACTCCGATAGGCCTGAGCCAGCAAGTAACGCGCGCGATCTTCGGTCGGATTGGCGGCGGCGTGCGCGGCCAGCTGTTCGACGGCTTCGCTGTGCCTTCCCGCGGCGCTCAACGCCCTTCCCAAATCGAGACGAACCGTCGGGAAGGAGGCGCCGGCGGCGAGGGCCCGCTCCAAATGCGTGACCGCTTGCTCGGCCTTGCCTTGATCGGCGTAAAGGTTGCCCAGTCGAAAGTGCGCGGAACTGTGGTGCGGATTCGTTTTCAGTTCCTCGCGCAGCCACGTTTCGGCCTCCTCGAAGCGCCGCATCTTCCAATAGACGTTTCCAAGCGCGTAGCGAACTCCGCCGGCCGCCGGCTGCTTCGCGAAGACTCTTTGGTAAGCCGCCAGCGCCTTTTCGTACTCCGTGTTTTCCTCGAGGCGCTCCGCGGTCAGTTGGTCAATGCGGTATGAATCGGGCGCCTGTTCGGTCAGTCTCGCCAGCGTCGCCCCCGCCAGCTGCTTGTAGGTCCGCCCCAGCCAATAGAAACCATCGAGGTCCGCCGGGTTGTCGGGAAGCTCGCGCAACTGCTCGACGGCTTCTTGATAGCGCCCCGCGCCGAACAGGGCCTCGACCCAATAGAGTCGGGCGAGGCGATTGGGTTTGCCGCCGAGCGCACGGGCGAAGCTCTCGGCGGCCGACGAAAAACGGTTCGCCGCCAGCGCTTCCAAGCCGGCGCGGAACGTCGCCGCGGATGGGTCGGGCGCTCGTTCGAGATTCCGCGACGTCCGCGCCAATCGCTCGATGCGTTCGATCTCTTGCCGTTGTTTCGCGGACAAACCGGGGTGATCGGCCGCCGCGTTTTTCAAAGCGCGCAAGTGCATATTTCCTCTTGCCTCGGCTCCTCGGCTGAAGAGAAACTCGGCGCGTTCAAGGTTCGCCCTGGCGTCGTGGGCGGAAAGCTTCACGGGCGGCGGGACTCCCCTTTCGCTCGCGGCAGTCGTCGGCTCGAATCGCCGCAGCCCCGCCACCGCCCGGGCCAAATCGGGTCGCCGAGCCATGGCGGCTCGGTAGTCCGCCTCGGCCGCCGACCAGCGCGCCTCTGAAGCGGCTCTTTCGGCTTGCAACATCGCGACCAAGCCTGAGCCGGAATCGAGTCGACCGATCCGCTCAAATAACTCCGCTGCCCGCCGGGCGTAAGCCCGAGCTAGGTGATAGAGCCGCTCGACATCGCCCGGCCCGGCCTCCCAGCGGCGAATCGCGTCTTCCGAGCGCCCGAGCGCGACATAGCTGAGCCCAAGCCACAGTCCGGCCTCCGCCTCGGCCATCTTGGCGTTGAGCGCCACGCTACGCTCGAGCGCGGGGACTGCCTTCTGAAACTGATTGGTCCGGTAGTAGTCCATCCCCAGGAACAGATGGGCTCCCCATAGGCTCTCGTCGAATTCGAGAGCCTTTCGAAAAGCGGCGACGGCCTCGGAATACCGATTTTGAAAATGATAAGAGAGCCCGAGACTCTGATGGATCAAAGCCCAGCCGGGCTCGATCCGCAGAATCTCTCGGTAGTGGCGAGAGGCGGCCGCGAAATCCTTTTGGCCTTCGGCTTGCCGGGCAGCCGCGAGGAGCGCCGTGATCTTCGACTCGATATCGGAGGCCGACGGTTGCTGCGCCGGCAGTGCCGCGAGGAAGAGCGCGAAAAATGCGGCCAACGCAACCACGCGCCGAAATCGCATCGTTGAACGGCGAATGGCGCCCGCCGGGAGAATTTCCATGATTCCCAACATAGCGGCCTTCGACGAACGCAGCCGGCTCTGCCGCGGCTCGGCAAACTCGGCCTTCTTGCGGGCCGCGCCGACCGCGGGTTCTCTACAACTGCTTTAACTCGGCCTCGCGCCGCTCGTAGTTCTTCTCGTAATAATCGCGGTATTCGCCCGACCGCACCCGCGCCACCCAGGCCGAGTTGTCGCGATACCAGCCGACCGCCGCGGCCAGACCCGACTCGAAATCGACGCGCGGCGCCCACCCGGTTTCGTTCATCACCTTTTCGCTGGTGATTGCGTAGCGCCGGTCGTGCCCGGGACGATCCTCGACCGTGCGAATCAAGCTCTCCGGCTTCCCAACGGCTTCCAAAATCTTATGCACCACGTCGATATTCGGCAAGGCGCGGTTGCCCCCGATGTTATAGACCTCGCCGCTTCGGCCCTTGTCGAGCACCGCGCGGATCGCGCGGCAATGGTCGTCGACCCATAGCCAGTCGCGCACCTGCATGCCGTCGCCGTAGACGGGCAGCGGCCGATCCTCGAGAGCGTTCGAGATCATCAGCGGGATCAGCTTTTCGGGGAAATGATAGGGGCCGTAGTTGTTCGACGCCCGCGTCACGACCACATCCATCTTGTAGGTCGTGACGTAGGAAAGCGCCAGCAAATCCGCGCCGGCCTTGGAAGCCGAATAGGCACTGCTCGGCCGCAGCGGGTAGCTCTCGTCAGCCTCGGCGGGCGCATCGATGCTGCCGTACACCTCGTCGGTCGAGACTTGCAAGTAGCGCGCAATCTTGTGCTTCCTGGCGGCCTCCAACAATTGGAACGTCCCGTTGAAATTCGTTTCGATCACGGGTTGCGGGGAGAGGATGCCGCGGTCGACATGAGACTCGGCGGCGAAGTGGACGATCGCATCGGGTCGCCAATCGGAAACGGCGCGGTCCACAGCCTCCGCGTCGGCGACATTCCCCTTGACGAAGCGATAGCGCGGGTCGTCGGCCGCGGCGGCCAAATTTTCGAGATTGCCGGCATACGTGAGCGCATCGAAGTTCAGCACTTCGGCATCGGGGTCGTTATCGATCGTAAGGCGAATGAAAGCCGAGCCGATGAATCCGGCGCCTCCGGTGACGAACAGTTTCATTTGTGCTGCGTCTCCCAGTCGTAGCCGATGCCCGCGTCGTCATACTCAATGCGCCCCTCGTCGGCGGGATTATAGACGCGGTTGGTGACGTAGATCAGCATGGCCGGGTCGTCGCCGATGACCTTGTATCCATGGCCGACGCCGGGGGGGATCAGGATTTGCCACGGCCGCAGCGACCCGACGTAGAAAGTATTTCGAGTTCCGAAGGTGGGCGAATCGGCCCGCAAGTCGACCAGGGCGACTTGAAACATCCCCTTGGCCGGGACCCAAAGATCGGTTTGGTGTAAATGGTAATGGAAAGCCTTGATCGTGCGGGGGTAGCTGAGCGCGGCGGAGACTTGGGTTGATTCGGGAGGAAACTCCCCCGGCAGGCCCTGCCCGATGCGCGCGACTTCCAGGAAATAGCCTCGGTCGTCGGGCCAAAGCGGAAACGGTTGCACCGTCACCCCGTCGATCAGATCGGCCGAATCCGGCGACTGAATCAGCGCGCCAATGCCGATTTCGTTAGAGGGTAGCCGGAGCGCGAGAGGATCGGAATCCGTCGTGATCCGTCGGCTCAATTCAGTTGTCGCGTTGCCCGCCATGGTGCCTGGTTTCTCCTCGGACTCGGGACCGACGCTGTTCGTGGCCCCACCCGCAACTTACAGGATACACAGGCGACAGCCCCGGGCCGGCCGGGACCGAGAAATCGAGCCCGGTGCCGAACGGCGTGATTCCCCGGGTTCGATATAATTCGACGGGGTCTCGGCAGGCAACGGCAACGACGTATTGGCGGGCCTATCGCCTGCTTCCGCCGGCAATTGTTGAGAAATGCGGATGAGCGTAAATGACGGCCGGAATCTGTTGACGGCGGGTCTGTTGGTCCTGGTCGCTTGCCTTCCGTCTTCCTCGCAAACGCTGATGCGTTCCGAGTTAATCGACGCGCAAGTGCATCTGCTCGGAACCGATCGTGCCGTACTTAACGCCGAGGCGACCAGAGCCGACTTGCCGTGCCGCGTGACACCGTTGCCGCCGAGGCTTGGTTTCGACCTGCGGTTTCTCGCCGGCTATCAGGTCCAGATTCCTCTTCGCGACTTGGCGGGAGGCGGAGACAACCTACGAATCCTGTTCCGCATCCGTCCTCTCGACGGGCGAGATGAATCCTATCATTTCCTCGACCGTTACAAGGTTCCGGCCATTGAGGCCGACGCCGGGGGAAACGCGACGCTGGGCGGCAGCTACACGCTGGGGCCGGGGCGCTACCGCGTCGATTGGTTGATGCGCAACAGCCGCGAGGAAGTTTGTGCCGATCACTGGGAAATCGAAACGAGGGATGTCGCTGACGTCGCCGATTTAGCGGGCGGAGCGACCGCCTACAGAGCTTCCTCGCGCAATCCCGACATCTTCGCCGAGGATCCACCGGTCATGCGATCGCCGGGGCGGCGGTTGTTGCACGTGAAGGTGCTGGTGAATTTCACGCCCACCGATCCGCGCGATGTTCGCCTGCGCAGCTACGACCTGCGGAACTTGATCTCGATTCTGCGAGCCATCTCAAGGGAGCCAGGCTTTGGCACCTTCGGTCTGACGGCGTTCAACATGCAGCAGGAGCGTGTCATCTTTGAGCAAGACGCCGTCTCGCGAATCGACTTCCCCGGGCTGGGCGAGGCCGTCGAAACGATCGAAGGCGGCATAGTCGACTTCACTCAACTCGCCGATGACGATAGCGGGCCGCGCTTTCTTTCCTCGTTGCTCGAGCGGCACTTGGGCTCACAAGAGCCCGAAGCCGACGCCGTCATCATCCTCGGCCCGAAGCTGGTCCTCGATCAGCAAGTTTCGGTCGAGCGCCCGGCGCGGACCGACGGCGCGCGGATTCCGGTCTTCTACTTCATCTATGACGCGACGCCGAGCGCCTACCCTTGGCGAGATGCGATTAGTAACGCGTTGAAGTTGCGCAAGGCCTTGGAATACACGATTACGTTTCCCAAGGATCTCAGCACGGCGATGCGGGGGATGTTGGGGAGCCTTCGAGGAGGGGCCGCCGAGCCGACGCGGACGAGTCGCCGTCTCCCCGCAAGCAAAGGCGCTAAGCTCGGCTCGACGAACAAACCATGACGGATTCCACCAACCAAGCAGCTGCCTCCCAAAACGGCGCCCCGAATTTCCTTTCCAAAAAAAACATCCCGGTCAGAGAGCGGTTGATCTTCGCGCTCGATGTTCCGACCCACGAGGATGCGTTGGCGATGATCGACCGGCTGGGGGACAGTGTCTGGTTCTACAAGATCGGTCTTGAACTCTTCATGGCCGGCGGTTATTTCGAATTGCTCGCCGAGCTCCAAAACCGCGACAAGCGAGTCTTCGTGGACCTCAAATTCTTCGACGTTCCGCAAACGGTGGGTTCGGCGGTGCGCCGACTCAACGGCCGCGGCGCAACCTTCTGCACCGTGCACGGGAATGAGAACATTCTGGCGGCGGCTTGCGAGGCCAAGCAAGACGTGAAAGTGCTCGCCGTCACCGTGCTCACGAGCCTCGATGAGGGCGATCTCCACGATCTGGGGTTTCAATGCAACCCGGGGGAATTGGTCCTCTCGCGGGCGCGGAGGGCCCTCGCGGTGGGGTGCGATGGGGTCATCTCGTCGGGCTTGGAAGCCGCGGGCTTACGGGAAGAGCTGGGGTCCCGATTTCTGGTCGTGACCCCCGGCATCCGGCCCGTCGCCAATGTCGACGACCAAAAGCGCGTCGTCAATGTCGAACAGGCGTTTCGCAACGGGGCGGACTATATCGTGGTCGGTAGGCCTATCAAGAACGCACCGGACCCGCGCGAAGCCGCCCAGGGCATCCAGCAAACTATCGCGCGGGTCTTCGACTAGACTAGTGGCGCCACCGGCTGGGCCGAATCGTTCAGGGGAGAAACTTGGTCGAAGGGTTCGCCCGGACCGCGCCGCACGGCGGCGCGGCTCGGGTGGGTGAAAGTCCGATCTATTGGTAGCCGTTGTGAATCTCCGGGTAACGCCCAATTGAAGTTTCAGACTAGTGGGCCACCGGCCGCGCCGGCTCATTCGGGTTAGAAACTGGGGGGCGACAGCAAGAGTCGGGTATGCTGACAGCCGGCACAGGCCGCGGCAGCTAAGGCCCCTAGGTCACTGGTGCTAATTGCCCCAAGGCTAGTATGGCCCCGAGGGCTGTCGTTCATTGGCGAGGCCCTCGTTGAAGGCACTCCCCCAGGTTAGAGTCCACGATTCAGCCAACTCGGGCCGCGGCCTGTGTCGACCACGAACAGAGAGATTAGCATGAAGACAGGCCCCAAGTCCACGAGCAACCACACGACCAACAAGCGCAACGAGCGCACCCCCAACCACAACAAGCCGGCCAAGCGAGCGCTCGGTTTACGGGTCATCCGCGAGAACGTCGCCGGGATCGATCTGGGCTCGCGAGAACACTGGGTTTGTTGTCCCGGCGCCGACGGACAAGAGCCCCAAGTGAAGACCTTCACCACGACCACCCCGCAACTGGAAAAGTTGGCCGACTGGCTCGAGGCCGAGGGGATCGAATCAGTGGCGATGGAAGCGACCAGTGTGTACTGGATTCCGCTCTATGAGCTGTTGGAAGAACGGGGCATCGAGCCGGTCTTGGTCAAACGCGCGGCAACTGAGCCATGTGCCGGGGCGAAAGAGCGACATGATCGATTGCCAATGGTTGCAAGTGCTGCATAGTTGCGGCTTGCTGCGCGGTTCGTTTCGGCCGAGCGAGTCGATCTGTGCCTTGCGCGCTCTCGAACGCGAGCGGGCGAACATGACGGGCGAAGCGACGCGCGCGGTGCAACGGATGCAAAAGGCCTTGGACCAGATGAACGTGCAAGTGCACCGGGCGGTGAGCGACTTGACGGGCAAGACGGGCTTGGCGATGGTGCGGGCGATGGTGGCGGGCGAGCGCGATCCGGCGCGGTTGGCGGCGTTTCGCGACAAGCGCTGCAAGAAGTCCGAGGCCCAGATCACCGAGCATTTGAGTGGTCACTGGCGCGCGGAGCATCTGTTCAATTTGGAAATGGCGTTGCGGCTTTACGAACACGTCAGCGAGATCATGGCGGCCTATGATCGGCGAATCCTCGCTTTGTTGGAGCAGTTGGGGGCGCCCGAGCGGGCCGAGTCGGAGCCGCCGGCGCATCCGAACCCCGCCAAGCAGAAGGCGATGAAGCGGCGGGGAGAGCAGCCGTTGCGGACGGCGTTATGGCGTTTGGCGGGAGTGGATTTGACGCGGATTGACGGCATCAGCGTCGGCGCGGCGCAAGTGATTGTCGGGGAGGCGGGGTTGGATTGGCGGGCTTTTCCGAGCGAGCGGCATTTTGTTTCGTGGCTGCGTTTGACTCCGAAGACGGCGTTTTCGGCGGGCAAGCCGCTGTCGAAGAAGAACAAGGGCACGGGGGCGACCAGGATCGCGGGCGTGCCGCGGATGGCGGCGCTTTCGGTGGGCAAGTCGTCGACGGCGCTGGGGGCCTCGTTTCGCCGCATTGCTCGGCGCAAGGGCGGCGCGACGGCGGTCTTCGCGACGGCCCGCAAACTGGCCGTTCACATTTATCGCATGCTGCGCTGGGGACAAGACTACGTGGATGAAGGCCTGGAGGCTTACGAGCAGCGCTTTCGCCAAAAGCGCCTGACCTCGATCCAACTCATTGCCAAACAAATGGGTTACCAGCTCGTCCCCACGACGGCGAAATTTGAAGTTTCAGGTTAGCGGCCGGGGTGTTTCCGCGCGAACCGAGCCGGGCTGCTTTTACTGCAGGTACTTTTCGATGATGGTGTTGATTTCGTCGCCCTCGAAAATGCTCTGATTCAGGGCGTTGTGGCCATAGTCCTCTTGGATCCAACCCTGCTGGTCGATCACAAAGAAATGCGGCGTATCAAAGCTGGGATTCTCGGGCGTGATCTTTAGGTAGGAAGCCGCCACCTGCCCGGTATCGAAAAGGACCAACTGGTTGTTGCTGGACTGCAGATAGGCGCGAACGCTCTTCTGGTTGTCGGGTGGGTTGACGACGTTGATGATCTGAATCTTCCCTTCGAATTTGGCCTCGGCGTGCCCAAGGACCCCGGTAAAGGTCTTGCAGTGCGGGCACTGCGTCCGCATGATGTTCAGGATGACGACCTTGCCGCGATACTTGTAAAGGTCGTGCTGTTGCAGACTGATGTCGGGCAGCGAGAAGCCCGGCGCTCGGCGGTTGGATAAAGCCCCCGCGGCGCTCAACAACGAAGCGAACACGAAGAAAGAAAGACAGAGAAACAGGCATCGACGCAGTTGCATATTAGAGTCACCTTAACACAGCTTTCGGGAGGAGTCCTCGGGGTGGTGGAACACACGGCCTCTCCTATGGGGACGCACCACGACGGGGAAGAGTTAGCCCGTGTTTTCACTGATTACGGAGCCGGCCGCGCCGCGTCCGTGGGCCGGAAGTAGCCTTGGAGGAGGGTCCGTTCTACCTCGTAACGGGGTTCTATCGCCAAAATCGTATCCACAACCCGCTTCCGATCGCCTGGGATATGGTGGAGGCAGCTAACGATAACGGGGCGGAAATTCTGAATGGTAGTCGTCGCGCCGCGCAGCGCGCGCGTGTCACCGCCTTCAATATCCACGTTGATGAAGTCGACCTGCGTCAGTCCCAGCCGCGCCACAACTTCGTCGATAGTAGCCGCTTCCACTTCGACGGGACCCTCGTACGCAACCGCGAAGCCCTTGTTGCTGCGGTATTTGTTGTCGGGGCCGATATTCGCCATTCGCACCGAGCCGGCCCCATCCCAAGCGGCTTGTTTCACAACAACCACACGGCCGGAAGCGATTTCCTTCGCGAAATTCTGCTCGAAGCAATTGCGATTTACCGGGTGTGGCTCGAACGCAATAACCTTCGCGGCTCCATCCCGCAGCGCGTGTTTGGTGAAAGCGCCAATCCAAGCCCCGATTTCAAGAACGACGTCGCCCTTTTGAACTTTCGGACCGTCCGGGTCGACGATCCAAGACCGAACCAGGAAGTGTTCCAGGATATGACGGTCTTCGATGAAGCCGCGCATTCTGCCCATGGGTGTATTCCAGACCACAGGACAGGGGTTATCAGGATCCCATTCCGCGAGTGTCACCTCGCCTACCACCAGGCGCCTCAGATTGTCTTTCGGCTCTAGGTCCGGGATGACACCGGAGATCACGCCTCCCCAGGAGTGCTCGGGCAGATTGCCGCTAAGTTTCAGCTCGAACACCGCCAGCCGCCAGGGGACCGCTTTGATCGCCGCGGCTGCGGCCATGAGAACGAGGATTGCCAGAAAAACAGGCTTTCTGCGTAACATCAACACCACACTAGCCGATTCAGGCCCTGGGCCGCGGAGGCTCGGGCATGGATTGGCGGTCGTAATTCAGGGCCCTGGGCTTGAAGCGGGCGGAGAGCCGCTATTTCTTACGAACTGTCGGAAATTCTCGGGTTCAACGCAGAAGAGCTTCCCGCCGCAACCCGACGTTGATCTTGATATTCGTGATCGTCGTCTCGACACCCAAAGCGCCGTTGCGCATGACGCGTTTCGAGAGCGGGAAACGGTAGCCTCCCACGTCTCTGAAGTTCGAGAGGAATTCCTCGACCTGCGCCATCCCGGTCGGCGTATCGCCGACAAACATCTTCTTGACGACGTCGGACGTTTCGGTGTCGACGAAGAGCCGTAGCGCCATATCACCGACATCGTTAAGTTCGATGACTTCGGTTGTACGTCCGTCAATGACCTCTTCACGCAGGAACCGCACGGCATCGGGTTGCGGATCGGCGAAGAAGAGAACGTAAGTGCGCGCGAGATCGGCCCGAATCTGTTCCGAAGCCGTATCGGGCAAGTACTTCGTGCTGCCGGGCAGAACCTGCCAACCCTGTTTCCCGTCGAACACGACGATGATCTTCGCGCCGGGAGCTTCGATTTCTTGGCGAACCACCGACGGCGCGATGAAAGAAACGCGGCTGGGGAGTTCGATGGATTTCTTCGCCTTCGCGTCTTTAGCGTGGGTACGCGTCAGCAGATCGAATGTGCAATCGCGTAGGGGTTCGGCGTCGTCGCCTACACCGGCTCGTTCGCGCGCCTGGCGGAAGATCCGCGCGCCTTTTTCCTTACTGTCTTCCTCCGCGGCGGCGGCGTCGAGAACGGCCCAACCAATCAGCAAAGGCAACAGGATCGTGACAACCCGCCCGGATCGAGGCATGGAATCATTATGGACCCGATGCCGGGTGACAGCCATCAGGCGTTCGCCGCACTGTACGCAAAATCTCTATCGTAGTGCTATCGCCTCGCTTCGTCCGCCGGTAGCGCGAACGCCACGTAGCTGCCTCCCGAGGGTTGCCCGGATTTGCCGCCGCCCGCGCCGATCACAACGAACTGGCGGCCGTCGACTTCATACATCGCCGGGGTGGCGTTGCCGCCCGCGGGCAACTTTGTCTCCCACAACAGCTCACCGGTCAGTTTGTCGAAGACGTGGAACTTCGCGTCGTGATTGGTGGCGCCGATAAAGACCAGCCCCCCCGCCGTAACGATCGGGCCGCCGTAGTTCTCGCTTCCCGTGTCTTTGATTCCTTGCGCGACTAACTCGGGAAATTCTCCAAACGGCACCTTCCAGGCGATTTCGCCGGCGTCTAGGTCGATTGCATTGAGCGTGCCCCAGGGCGGTTCAACCGCGGGATAACCGTCGGGATCCAAGAACTTGTTGTAACCGTCGCTCGCGTATCGCAGGTCGATCGGCGAAGGGCCGGCCGAGGTGGTCGTCCTCGCGGCCTCTCCATACAGCACGTAATCGGCCACTACCTTTAAGGCGTCGGCGCCCAGATGCCCAAAGCCGGGCATTCGCCCCGCGCCTCGGCGCATAATGCCGATGAACTCACCGCGATTCAACTTATCGCCTGCCGCGGCCAGCGACGGAAACTCCGGTGGGGTGCCGCTGAAATCGTCCTTGTGGCAACTCGCGCAGTGGCTTATTGAGTCTCGCAAAATAAAGTGACACCTTTTTGGGGTACGTACGTCTTTGTATGTATGGGAAATACAAAAGGCGTACGGCGGGATTTCGAGGCCCTGGAGAAGCGCCGTTTCAAAGCGATCCGGTTGGTCGAGCAAGGCTGTAGTCAGTCCGAGACAGCGAGGCGATTGAAGGTCGCGCGGCAAAGCGTCAGCGAGTGGCTGCGACGATACCGGCGTGACGGCGAAGCCGGGTTGCGCCAGGCCGGCCGCGCCGGCCGTAAGCCGCTGTTGGACGCCGCGCAGCTCGAACGCCTCGAGGCGTTGCTGCTGGAAGGCCCCGAGGCGCACGGCTTCCCGACGCCGCTGTGGAGCTGTCCGCGGGTCGCTCGTCTGATCGGAGACGAGTTCGGCGTGCGCTATCACGAGGGCCATGTCTGGAAGATCCCGCGGGCGCTCGGTTGGAGCCCGCAACGGCCCGTCGGCAAAGCGCGGGAGCGCAACGAAGAGGCCATCCGCGGCTGGCAGCGCAAGACTTGGCCGGCCATTAAAAAAAGCCCGCAAAGAAGAACGTACGATCGTCTTCATCGACGAAAGCGGATTGAGTCAGAAGCCGCATCGTTGCCGCACCTGGGCGCCGCGCGGCGAGACACCGGTGTTGGAGTTCAACTTCAACTGGGACAAGCTGTCGGTGTCGGCCGGGCTGACGTTGCGCAACTTTTACTTCCGGCTCTATCCCGGCGCGATCGGCGAGTTGGAGGTCATCGACTTCCTGAAGGCTTTGCTGCGCCACATCGACGGCCCACTGCTGATCGTCTGGGACCGGCTGCCGGCGCACCGCAGCCGCCTGGTGCGGGAGTTCATCCAGCTCTCCGAGGATCACATCGCAACGGAGTACTTGCCGCCCTATGCGCCGGAGTTGAACCCGGTGGAATACATTTGGGCGTACTGGAAGCAGCACGAGTTGCCCAACGTCTGCCCGAAGGACTACTGGGAACTCGACGAGCGCGCCCGCAAAGCGCTGCGGCGAATGCGCCGCAAACCGCGCTTGATTACCGCTTTCTGGAAACAGTCTTCTCTTTGTCTCGATTGACAGTATATTATGCGAGACTCAGTAGGTACAGGTCGCGGCCACTCAGCAGCTTGTCGGCGGGCGGTTTCTCGACCAGCCGCAAGATCCACGGCATTTCGTTGGCGTTGACGTAGAGCAAGCCGGTCTGAGGGTCGAAAGCCGCGCCGCCCCACTCCCCGCCTCCGTCATATCCGGGAAAGATGACCGTGCCGGCTAGAGAAGGGGCGGTGAACTGGTCGCCGCTGTGGATCGTTCGGAACGTTCGCATCACCGCTTCGTAAGCTTCCGGAGTGCGGCGTGTCACCATATTTTCCGTGAAGATCTGGCGCGCGAAAGGCGGAGGCTTCAGCGGTAGGGGTTGCTGAGTCGCCAGCACTTCACCCTCGACTTGGGACAGGGGAACATCGCGGTACTCGATCGGAAAGAGTGTTTCGCCCGTCTCTCGATCGAAGACCCAAACATGGCCCGACTTGGCGATCTGCGCGACCGCGTCGACGAAGCGTCCACCGCGCTTGACTCGGACGAGATTGGGCGGCGCCGGAAAGTCACGATCCCAAACGTCATGCCGAACGTTTTGGAAGTGCCACAGACGCTCGCCGGTCGCCGCGTCAAGCGCCAGCAGGGTGTTCGCGAACAGGTTGTCGCCGACTCGGTTGGCGCCGTAGAAATCGAAGGCCGCCGATCCGGTCGGGCAAAAGACAATGCCGCGTTCGACGTCAACGCTCATCCCAGCCCAGTTGTTGGCCCCACCGATATACTTCCAGGCGTCGGCGGGCCAAGTTTCGTGGCCAAATTCGCCCGGATGCGGAATTGTGTGGAAGCTCCAACGCAGTTCGCCGGTGCGGACGTCGTAAGCGCGAATGTCGCCCGGCGCCGAGGGCAGCGACTCGCTGAGCAGACTGCCGAGGATCAACAGGTCTTTGTAGATGACGCCCGGAGTGGCCGCGGAAATCGAGATGCGGTTTCGGTCGCGCTCAAACGCCTCGCGCAGATCAACTCGGCCGTCGTCGCCAAACGACGAAATCGACTTCCCGTCGTCGGCGTTCAGGGCGTAGAGAAAATGACGCGCCGTAAAGAGGATGCGGCGATCATCCCCTTGGGCCCAATAGACCACGCCGCGATTGCGGCGCTGACGGGTAAGCTCGCCCTCGAAAGGATCAAAGCTCCAAATCAGTTCGCCGGCGCCCGCGTTCAGCGCGAGGACCTGCATCTTCGGACTGGTGGCATAGAGCACGTCGTCGACAACGATCGGATTGCACTGCATCTCCGAGCCGTCGAAGACGTCGCCGGTGTCGTAAGTCCAGGCAACCTCGAGTTGCCCGACATTGTCGCGGTTGATCTGATCGAGGGCCGAGTAACGGAGGTTTTCGGCTCCGCCGCCGTAGGCCTCCCACCCTCGGTAGCCTACTGGAGGGATCGAGCGATGCTGTTCGCAGGAACTCGCCAAGACAAGCAGAAAAACGAAGATCGGAAAGGCTCTAGAACCGCTCATGCCGCCTCCAGTTTGGCACAGCAACAGCCCTGATCCGCCCCAATGCCCGTTCGGCGGCGCGGAATATATTCGTAAAAGTAAACTGTAACTATTTGCGCCGGAAGAGCGACTTCTCACTAGGAGGATAGATCGATGTTTGAATCGAGCGCCCAGGAAAAGGACCACACGGCGAAATACGGTGTCGTAGGCGGCGTGATTGCCCTGCTGTGTTTGTTGGCGGCCGGCTACTTGGCGATCGGCTGATTATTGGCGAGTCGTCACGGAATTGCGTTTCAAAAATTCGACTCACCGACCTGCCGCAAATGGCGCAGGGCGAGTAATTCCAGATACTTTCTTTGAATGCGCCAGCCGCCGGCTTTGACGGCCGGCAGGGTCTGTTGGGCGATCAGGCGGCGGATCGTTGTTTTGGGCAGCCCGGCATACACAGAGGCTTCCTTGATCGACAGAAAGAGCTTGCGTCCAAGGACCTCTAGTTCCGCCGCCGGGTCCGGAACGGGAACGGCCGGCGCCGAGACCGCCGCGAGCAGCCTGGCCAGGGCGAGCACGGGCTGATGCGGCTGCGCCGTCAGCGATTGCAGCACCGCTAGGGCATTCCCGCCTCCGGTTGTGGTCTGACGGTCTAGAGTGGCATCGGTCCCCGGCGCCCGTCCGACGAATTCCAAAATGATCGGCCGCATATCCGACTCGATCGCCGCTAAAGGCGTTCCGGCCCGCAGCTGACGCAGGATCTTCCGAGCCCGCTGCGCCAATGGATGGTCGTCCCGCAGAGCGGTGTCTTCGACGAAAGCGACTAACTCGGGCGTCAGCTCGGTTGAAAGCGCCGGTTGAACGGCGGTTCCTTTCGAATTTGCCACGGTCTTCCTCCTCGGCAAGTCGCCCGGGGGAGCTACCCGACTGCCGATCTTATAGATGTATATCGGCGGATCAACGAAGTTCTACAGGGCGTCGGCGCCGGTCACGATGCCAAGCTCGCGTCGGCTATACGCCGCGATAGCCGGCGTGCCATAATCGTTTGTCGAAAGGGACCCGTTAGGGTCGCTATCTTGCGCGCCGGTGTCCGGGAGGGGATGGGATGAAATTCGGGGTCAACACCATGATCTGGTCGGGGGCAATCGATGATTCGATCCCCATGGAGGCGATCAAGAAAGCCGCGATCGACGTCATTGAGGTACCGGTCTTCAACGCCTCCGACGTTGCCGTCGACTCTCTGAAGAAATCACTTGATGAGTTCGGCCTGGAATGCACCTTCTGCTCGGTCAATCCGCCCGGCAAGAACCCCATCAGCGACGACGGAGCCGTGCGCGTCGAGACCGTCGAACACTGGAAAGACGTCATTCGCACAGCAGCCGAGGTCGGAGCGGATCTCATAGCCGGGCCTACGTACGCACCGGTCGGATATCTGCCCGGTCGGCGGCGCACTGATGAAGAGTGGAAATGGGGCGTCGATTTCCACCAGCAACTGGCCCCGCTGCTCGAGGAAACGGGCATTCAGTTGGCCGCCGAACCTCTGAACCGCTTCGAAACCCACTTCCTCAACACGGTTGACGACGGAGTGCGGTTTGTCGAACAGATCGGTAGTCCGAATATCGGTCTGCTCGTTGACACGTTTCACTCCAACATTGAAGAAAAGGACGTCGCGGGCGCCTACCGCGCCTGTGGGGGCCATCTCAAGCATGTCCACACTTGCGAAAACGATCGCGGTATTCCCGGCAGCGGTCACACCGACTGGAAAGGTGTGCTGACGACGCTCAAGGACATGGGGTACGACAATCGGCTGACGATCGAGTCGTTCAACTCGACGATCCCCGAGCTTGCCGCCGCCACCGCCATTTGGCGCGATCTAGCTCCCTCCCTCGACGACATCGCCTTTGAGGGGACGAAATTTCTGCAAGACCAGTGGGCGGCGATTTAGCTCCGCGCGCACTCGGCCATGGCTTCCAAGACAGCCGTTATCCTCAACCCCCGCGCCGCCGGGGGGCGCAGCGCTAAACAGCTCCCACTCATCGAACGGGAGCTCAACCGCCGACTCGACCACCCCGTCGATGTGCTGCTCACCGAGCGACCCGGCCAGGCCGCCGATCTCACCCGCAAAGCGTTAACCGAAGGCTGCGACCTGATCGTCGCGGTGGGCGGCGACGGGACGGCAAATGAAATCGTCAACGGCTGGTTCACCGAGGAAACCGATCAGCCGATTCGTCCCGAGGCACGACTGGGTTTCATTCCGATCGGCACGGGCTGCGATTTGCGGCGGACGCTCAACGTTCCCCGCGACATCGGCGCCGCCGCCGAGGTCATCGCGCGCGGCCGAGCCTGGACGATCGACGTCGGGAAGGCCTCGCTCGTCTCGCACGACGGCGCGCCGATCAGCCGTTACTTCGTCAATGTGGTCAGCTTCGGCATGGGCGGCGACGTGTCGGTTCGCGCCAAGAACTTCCTCAGCGACCTGAGCGGCAAGGCGGCTTTTCTCTACGCGACGGCGGCGGTGTTTTTCACTTATCGCGGCAAGCGGGTGCGCTTGACGCTCGACGGACAACAGCTACCCGAAGCCTTGGACGTCACCAACGTCGCCGTCGGCAACGGGCGCTACCACGGCGGCGGCATGCACCCTTGCCCGCGCGCCGCGATGGATGACGGACTGCTCGAAGTCACCACGATTCGGCACTTGACGACGTTTGAGTTCATTCGAGACTTGCCGGTACTCTATTCCGATGACATCTATCGGCACCCGAAGGTGGACCATTATCACGCCACCCGGCTTCGCGCCGAGTCGGAAGAGATTACGCGGATCGAGATTGACGGCGAGGGCCTGGGGATGTTGCCGCTCGAGATCGAGCTTCTCTCCGCGCGGTTACGGGTCTTGGTTCCCGCCGACAGCCCTCGATCTGCCCGCAACGTCGGTCTTGGCTGATGGCGGCGGGCGGTGGGAGAGACTCTACCAGCGGCTTTGGCTCTGTGGGGCGATGCGGCCGGGAGGCCGGTATGGGGCTTCGGGGCTGAAAACACTCCGAAAGTCAAGAAATCACTTGCAATGTCGTATGCGATCGTGTAAAAAGGCAGCAACGTGATTCGCAGGCTTTTCCGACGTCTCCCCCGACTGGTCCGCGATAGCTATGGTCAGGACTTGGTCGAGTATGCGCTGCTGGCGGGATTTCTAGCGCTTTCCGCGGGAGCCTTCATCCCAGGGGAGCTATAACCATAAGTTGTGGATGAGCCTCTGAGGGGAGGCGGCGTATCCTGACGATTGAGGAAGCAACTCAATCGTTTTCTGGAAAGGAACAAGGAGGATACGCCATGAGTCAGTGTGAAGCTGCTGAGAGCAGCAGTCAAGTCAACCCCCAAGTCATTGATGGAAAGGAACGCTCGCCCTTGGATGAGGTGCTGCGCCAAGGAGCGCGCCAGATGCTCGTCAAGGCCGTGGAAGCCGAAGTGACCGCCTACATCGAAACGCATCAGCACGAAGTCGACCAGGACGGCCGGCGGCTGGTGGTGCGCAACGGTCACGCCCGCGAGCGCACCATCGTCAGCGGCGTGGGTCAGCTGAAGATCCAGGCGCCGCGGGTCGACGATCGCCGAGTCGATGAGCAGGGCCGGCGCTTTCGTTTCACTTCCCAGATCCTGCCGCCGTATCTGCGGCGCACGAAGAGTGTGGAGGAGTTGATCCCCTGGTTGTACCTGAAAGGGATCTCGACGGGCGATTTCAGCGAAGCGCTGGAGGCCTTGCTGGGGCCCGACGCTCCGGGCCTGTCGGCGACGACGGTGGTGCGTCTCAAAGACGTCTGGCGCCGCGAGTACGAGGCTTGGTCAAAGCGTGACCTCAGCGGCCAGCGGTTTGTTTACATTTGGGCCGATGGCATCTACTCGAATGTTCGTCTGGACGATGAACGGCAGTGTTTGCTGGTTGTGATGGGAGCACTCGAAGACGGTCGCAAGCAACTGCTGGCGGTGCACGACGGCTTTCGCGAAAGCGAACTGTCGTGGCAGGAGTTGCTGGAGGACTTGAAACGGCAGGGGCTCGAGCTGCCGCCGAAGTTGGCGGTGGGCGACGGAGCGATGGGGTTTTGGGCGGCACTGCGGAAAGTCTATCCGGCGACCGGTGAGCAACGCTGCTGGCTCCACAAGACGGCCAACGTGCTCAATAAGCTGCCGCAGAGCATGCAGGGCAAAGCCAAGCAGGCGCTGCGCGACATCTATCTTGCCGAGAGTCGGCAGACGGCGGAGGCCGCTCTGGACCGTTTCAAGAACCTATACGAGAAGAAGTTTCCCAAAGCGGTCGAGTGCCTGGAAAAAGACCGCCAAGTGCTGCTGGCTTTCTACGACTTTCCGGCCGAGCACTGGGGGCACTTGCGGACGACGAACCCGATCGAGTCCACCTTTGCGACGGTCCGTTTGCGGCAGCGACGAACGAAGGGTTGTGGCAGCCGCGAAGCGTCGTTAACGATGGTCTTCATGCTGGCCCGCCAAGCCGAGCGCCACTGGCGACGCCTGAACGGTTCGGAAGTGATTGTTCATGTCTTAGAGGGAAAGGTTTTCAAGGATGGATTGATGGTTCAGGAAAACGCCGCCTGACCTCGCCCATCCACAACATTTGACAATATCTCATCCCAGGGGTTGCGGCCCCCATTCAAGTTATCTTTATCAAGATGAGTTATTTGCTCTCCCCGGAGTGTATGGGCGCTCCAGGGAACCCCGGATCAAACGGCTGCGGACCCAGCTCACTGCCCCCCGGCCAGTCGTAGGGAACCGCGCTCTCGCCGCGGGGCACGCAGGCGTACGCTTCCCTGAATCAGCTCGCGAGATCAGTTGGAGACAACCACCCTCGTGGTACTGGTGAACTGCATCTGGTTGCCGGCGAGGAGAAGGGTCCCCGTCAACAGCCGAAACGGATAGGTAATCCGCACCTCCGCGATGTCGTTTCGAGACACGTCGGTGGGGTCGGTGAAGGGATCGGAATCGGGATTCCACTTGACCGTGACCGTCAGATCGTCCAGCTCCAGCCCGTAACAGTAGGTGTCGATGATGGTGTTCAAATCCGACAAGGTACCATTCCGCAAACTTCCGTGGACCATTAAGTAATCGCCGGCTCGGCGCGTCGCGGTGGCAATGGTCGAGTAGACCCACATGCCGCGGCCCAACTCCGTGATGGTCAAGATAATGACGAAAAACAACAGAAACACGAACGAAAACTCCACTATGGCGTTGCCGCGGCGGCGTGTGTCGGATGCCTTGCGAATACGGGACGCGATCGAGAAACCCGGCGTCAACATGATTCTTCTCCTGATGGGGCGCTATTGCACGCGGTAGCTGGTCTCGCGGTTGACGAAGATATTGCTTGGAATGCCCGGCCAAGGCAGGAACGTGTCAAACGACTGCTCAACCACGGTCCTCGAGTAAAGGCGCATCGGCCCGTTGACGCCGCACTGCGGATTGAGACAGTTCGTCGAATTGCCGTTTGTGCATTCGCAGAACATGGTCGATTCCGCGACGACGCCGTCACCGATGTTACGGGCGTCATTGAGCGCGAGGGTCTCGCGAGCGTCGGTCATCGCCGTAGAAACATTGTTGTAGGTGCCCGAAAAAGCCCCGGTCGAAGAGGCGTTCGCCACCGTAATGGCGTGGAAGAAGACACGGGCAAAGTCTCCCGCGCCGGCCATGATTAAAAAGAGCGCCGAGGCGACAAGCGCGAATTCCACCATGGTGGATCCTCTCCGGCGTGTTCGGTTCGTTGCTGCTTGTGTGGTCATAATTACCAACCTTGCTTGTCTCGTTTCCTGATCGCCGGAGTTCCACCCGACTCCTATTCCATCAACGTCACTTTCCGCGTGGGCGGCAGCATATCGCCGGTGTTGATGGTGGGGTCGCCGGGGACCAAGGCATTGCCGACAATATCGATCGTGTCCGCGATGATCATGGCCCAGTCGGCCGTGTTGGCGGCGCCGCCGTACGTCACCTGGGTCTCCTTGAAGTAGAGAGCGCCGCCGAAAAGCGACGCCGAGCTGCCGATGAAGGTATGCGAGGGTCTACGGTTGGGGGCGTCCTCGTCGTCCCAAAACAGCACGCCTTCGAAGTCTCCGCTGGTGGGCGCTGAAAGACGTACGTTGGCGTCTCCGGCGATAAAAAATTCACCCCAAGACATGAACATATTGGGGTTAGCCGAAGTATTGTAGAAAGTCACGTCGGTACCCCTCACCACGGCGGGGCCGGTGATCGACATCCCTCCCAGCAAGATGTATTCCCCGGCCGCGAAATTTACCACGCCGCCCTGGATTCGGATGGCGGGAATCGGAATAAAACCTCCTCTTGTGATGCCGGTTTCCGGGTCGGTCTTAAATCCCAACGCGGTCCCCGCGCAATAGGTTCCAGGTGAAAGATTTACAACTCCGTCCGAGGAGACGATTAGACGGTTATAGTAATCGACGTTGGCGGGGCCGCATGCTCCGGGGGCCGGCGCGTAGTGATGCATGTAGTCGAGCGGATCATTGATCGGCGCCGCCGTGATAGGTGTGGGACTGATGCAGGGCGAGCCGCCGGCGCTGAAGGTGCCGCCGGTGACGCCGATCATAGTCGTGCCATCCACGCAGACCGTGTTGCCGGCCAAGAACAGCGCGTTATTGGCGGTCGAGTTTACCTGGATGCCGCATTCCGTGCTCAACGTCGAAGACCCAGTGACAAACAGGGCCGCCGGCCGGTTCGGGTCCAAGGTCACCACGCAGGCATCGCCCCATTTGATGAGCCCGGTGACCGCTCGCGAGCGCACCGTGGCATGGTTCTGTCCGAAAACACCGGCGAAGTAGGTGGGCACGGTTTGCTCGAGAAGGACCTCGGCGTGATTGGCAACCCCCGTGTAGGGTCCGCTGACGGGCGGAATCGACACCGTTATGGTTATGCCGTCGTTTTCGCCGAAATTGTTTCGATCGGCTTCGGCCTTGGCCTGAACTTCGGCTTCCGTGGGCCCGTTGACCAGCCACAGCTCATGTCCGGCCGCAAACGCGGCGGCGATGGCGGCGTTCTTTTGGCGCCGCTTCATGTCCTGGAGATATCCGACGTCGAGCGCCAGAGCGGCAAAGGCCAAGAGTACCGGGAACGCAAGCGCCGTGATCACGGCGACAATTCCGCGGCGGTCCTTGCGCAGCCTTCGCAATTGGCGGACAGCGCGTTTGTAGCGGGAACTAGGCTTAGTCATCGGTCACCTCTCCATATTCAGATCCCAACTATGATTCTTGACTGAAAATCGTTCCGCGTCCATGGGACTTCGGTAATGTTTGGGCTCGGGGAAACCATCTAGGTCCCCTAGGGTTTTCGCCGGTGAGCGAAGACCGAAGGCCGGGCGCCCACTAACGGAAGTCGTGTATCGGGATCTGCTCACTGACCCCGCGCCCACCCGCGATTTCTTGCCGGAAGTTCCTCAGAGCAGTCTCGTAGCCTCATCCGTTAGAGCCCCTACTTCTCTTACGACGTAACCCGGGGGGACATAGGTCGCCGCCCGAGGCAAGAAAGGACCGATGATCCATGGACGTGTGAACGTTGGGCTAGTAAAGAATAGTTATGGGCGTGCCCCCCTTCTCGCCCGTTGTCTTAGTCAGGAAGAAAAGGAGTTCGGCATGATAAACTTTTTCAAGGGGGAATTTGGCGTCCTTACCTGGGCGATTGCCCTGGTTTGTTTCACAACAGCGACGCCCGTTGCGGCGCAAACCATCGGTATGGTGGTCGACGGCGCGTTCGACGCGGTCGGCACTCCGACGGCGTCCGGTGTTCATGTGTTCAACGCGGACACGCGGCAGGTGCTTGCTTCTCTCCCGACCACCGCCGATGCGGGGGATTGTTCCATTTCCGCCGACGGGTCGACAGGGTATTTCACGCGCATCGACAACATGCTGCAGACCGTTGACTTGATCAACCTTCAACTCGGGTCCCCGATTGAACTATCCACCAATCCCGCGCAAGACACAGCGCTGAGCAATGACGGGAGCTTTCTGGTCATCTGTGACGGCGCGGGCACAGCGCAACCGATTACCGTGGTGGATACGACGACGAACCCGGTGCCGACCATCGCCTCAACGTTCCAACCGTTCGACGCTTCCGGCGAGACCAGCTGCACCGCCGTGGCGGTCTGCGACAACAACGACGTTTTGATCACCACGAAGGGCGCGATCCCCGATGTTCAGCGCTTGCGGCTCGATGAGTTCGGGGTGCTCCATGAATACGGCCCGGATAGATACACAGGGCTCCTCGGAAGCGATGTGCCGCAAGATGTTCTCTGCGGGCCCGGCGGGACAACCGCGGTCGTCGTGCTCAGAAATTTTTACGCCGCCCCGTTCATATTGTTGGAGCCCGAGGTGCTTTCGTTCACAACCGGTCCCCTAACGCTCCGCGACAGCAGAGTATTGATGGACAGGGGAATTGACGCTGAGCCGGATGTACCGCCGGGGCCGGCGCTTGAAGGGTTGGCGTCGGCTATGAACGCGGCGGGCAGCCGTGTCTACGTGCGCTCGAGGCTTAACCCGTTTGTCGATCCATCATCGTGCTCTTCCCCCCTCAGTGGAGTCCCAACTGACGAATTTTGCGGGTTAATCGAAGTGCATGAGTACGATGCAACAACCGGGCAACTCGGCGACACGACAGACCCCGACGACGATCCTCTTCCCGTGGTGTTTGGCCCGATCCGGATCGAAACCCAAGGCTTCGGGATCGATTCCATCGCTTTGCATCCGGACGGCACCCAGCTTTTTGTTTCCGAACACGCGGGGTACGATTCGGATTTCGCTCCGACCGGCACGCCGGCGGCCGTTAATGTCTATAACACCGACGGTTCTTTCGAGGGCCCTCTCAGCGACATAGCGGACGGGGTGACGCCCAGCACGGCGATCAAGGCGCCGACCGGTATCTGCTTCGGCCCGATCGGGGACGTCGGCGGGCCTCTTGCCTTTGCCGCCTATGACGGCAGCGTCCAAATCCTGCTGCTCGACGGCGACCTCAACGACACGGTATTTCTGAACACCACCTTGACGCTTGGCGTCGGTAACGACGGATTCGACCTCGACGAGGAGGAGCTAACGATTCAGGTCGAGGGCGTCTCGGTGACTATCGACGCGGGTTCCTTCGAGCGGAAGACGACGAAGAAAAAGGACTTCTTCAAATTTGACGGTGTGATCGACGGCGTCACCGTCGAGCTCAAAATCGACATCTTAGGAGGAGGGGACAGCTTCACGTTCAAAGCCTCGCTCGCCGGCGTGACCCTCGACAGCACGGACCCGGTGGACGTGACCCTCACAATCGGGGACGACGGGGGAACGTTTGAAGCCCTCGTGCTGTTCATCTAAGTCAAGCTCCTCTCTTGGCCGGCGCCTTGTCGCTAACGGCCCCGCGGCGCAAACCGCGGGGCCGTTCTTTCTCCACGCCGTTTGATTTTGTTGGGAAACCCGATCGGCCGGAATAGCACGGGACCTTTGGTACCTTCGGCTCATTGACCGCTTTCCGCTCGAACGCCTAGGCTGGAGCCCTCTGAGAGACGCTGAGAGGGGATAATTGCTCCATGGACGGCAGCAACGCTAACCCGCGTTCACGACAGGCGCTGTTTGGGGGCCGGCTTGTACCTGTCATGGTGGGTCTTCTGGCGGTGTCGCTCCGTCTGGTGGCCGCCCCGGTCACGACCGAGGCCAAGGGGGTCGACAATTTCGGCTACCGCCCCGGTGACGCCAAGGTTGCGGTTTTTTCCGCCGATCCGGGGTCCTCCGTCGAGGTTCGCCGGGCCTCGGACGACAGCGTTGTCTACACCGTGCTCGCCAACGGCGGATCGATCGCTTTCAGCAACTCGGAATTCAGGAGCTAAGTGCAGCCTTTGCTGGGTTGAGAATGCCCGCCTGGGGCAAACCGGACGGCCACAAAACGGCTGACGGGGAAGGGGATTGGTGGACCTGGAGGGAGTCGAACCCTCGACCTCTTCCATGCCATGGAAGCGCGCTCCCAACTGCGCCACAGGCCCCTTGAAACGTAGCTTTTTCAGAATAGCATGGGCGTGTATTGGTAGGCCGCGAATCGGAGTGCGAGAGAGAATCGGCGGGCTGAAATCATGCCGTCGTTTAGGCCGGCGTTGTTTGGAAAAGGCCGTTTTTTCGACGTTTGAATGACCGGGCTATTCGTGCAACCCAGGCCCGGTGAACCGCGGTGAACCGGGCTCTCCCCGAAAGCCAAGCCGGAGGCTAAGCCCGATTCTTTTCACTGCTGGAGATTCGTCTCGAAGACGACATGAACCAATGCGCCGGACCGAGCCGTGAGCCAATATCGCGGAACTTGTTCCAGAGCCCCTCTGGGGCTTTCCGTTGGGGGTCCATTTCCCCGGGCCAAATTCCAGGGGTCCCGACGGAGCCTGAGGGCGAGCGTTCACCGCTCCCACATGCACTGATGAACGCGCGGGGTTCCGGCCGCCCCTTCAGGGCTCGCACGGGTGGGGAATTCTACCCAGGGTTCCGCCTTCGGCTCCACCCTAGGCTATATTCCCGCCGCCGCTTCGCGGCTCAAGAGGTTCGCGGTCTTGTCCGACAAGAATGCGTCAGAATTCGGCACCCCGTCACGGGCCTGATCCATACAGAAAGAGCCGACCCTTTCGGGCCGGCTCTCTGGTTAAAGGATTGAACCTGTCAGGCGGGCGACTCGAAAGCCGCCCACCCAAAAAACATCGTTAGAACGAGTACCGGAACATCAACTGCACGCGACGCGGAGGCGCCACTCGGTTGAGCAAACCAAGGCCGCTGGAGCGAGCATTGGTGTTAACGCCGGTGAAATTCACCGTGTTGAACATATTGTAGAAGTCGATTCGGAACTGCAAACGGTGCCGTTCCTGCATGAAGATGTTCTTCTGCAGCACGAAGTCCAGGTTCCCGAATCCGGGCCCGTAGAGGGCACGGCGAGACAAGGTCCCCGGCCGCAGATTGACGCCGAACTCGTCCGTGGGCGGCAAAGCAAAGGCGGTTGGATCCAGATACTGCAACTGGTTCGTTCCCCAGTTGCCATTGATCGCCGCCGCGTGGTTCACCAGAATGTCCGGCCGCGCACCGGGGTTGGCGGTCGTGCTGCTGCTGACCGGCAGAGTGAATCCCGAGCGAAACTCTATAATACCGCCGACCGTCCAGCCACCCACAATGTGCTTGGCCGCGCCTTCGATATTCTTGCCGGGAAGTTCCCAGAAGAAATCGCCGGTGAAGCGATGCCGCAGGTGATAGGACGTCGGTCCGCGGTTGGCGTCCATGTTGAAGAGATCTTGCGGGTTCTCGCTGCGGCCGCAGCAAGTCATGTCGCCGCGGAAGTGCGCCCAGTTCCACGCATAGGTGTAGTTCAAGTTGTACTGGAAGCTGTCGGCGAAGCGGCGCTTCAACGACGCCTGCAGGCTATGGTATCCCGTCGAATCCGCATTCATGTAGTGGCGGAAGTTCTGCGAGAAGTTCGCCAACCCGAGCGTCTCGCTCAGCTTAAGCCCCCCGGTATTGACGATGATCCGGTTATAGTCGGGACTGTAGATCGTGCGAACGCCGTGGTTACCGACATAGCCGATTTCAACTACGGTCGCATTGTTGATCTCCCGCTGAATGCCGAACGTATACTGCAGACTGTAGGGCGGCTTCCGGTGCGGATCCACCGAGCTGCCCGAAATGGAGTCTTGCGATTGCGCGGCGGTCAGAGCCGTCTCGTTGGTGTCGCCGTACTGCAAGCCGAGGCTCTTGACTTGCAGCTCGCCGGCCGACAGTTCCACCGGGGCGTCAGGACCGTTTGAGAGGATCTCGATCGCACCGGAGAACATGTTGTTCGGCATGAAGAAGATGCCCGAGCCACCGCGCAGAACCGTCTTGCCCGAATCGTCCAGCGTATAGGCGAAGCTGATACGCGGCGAAAACATCTTGTTGTAGACGTCCCAGGCGCTGTCCGCGGGACGGTACAGAGCGGACTGATTGGAGAGCGAAGCGCCCGGCTGACCGAAGGGGCCATCACGATTGAAGACATTGTCGCTGATCCCGTCGACCTGGTCCGACCGCACCACCGAGGCGTAGTCCCAGCGCATGCCGAGATTCAACATGAACCGCGGCGTGATGCGGATGTCGTCCTGGAAGAAGCCTCCAAAGAACGATCGTTTCCAGAGGAACTTCTCCAGCGAAAAGATGAAACGGGCGGAGGTGATGTTGGCGGCTAGTAGGTCCGCTTGCGTTTCATAGGTGTAAACCGGAACTTCCTCGTTGATGCGCGTGCCGCTCATGTAGCGATACATAAAGCCGAACTTCATCGAGTGCTTACCCGAGGTCTTCGAGAAGTTCTGGGTCAACGTCGAAGTGTGGCCGTCCTTGGCGAAGACTTCCGCGCCGGGCTCGGAGGGGTTTCCGAAACCGCGGATGAACGGAACTTTATTCGCCGCGTAGGCCACGTCGAGACGGTTGATGGCGTTCACGTTGGTGCCCCAGCGCGTCTCGGAGGTCATGGTCGGGCTGATGATCTTCGTCCAGGTGAACGAGCCGTTCTGGTTGATGCCGTCCCACTGGCGCCCGTTGCCGAGAATCGTGCGAGGAATCCTTCGCAAGGGCGTTCCACCGACGTAACGGAAGGTCAGGAAGTCGCTGTTGGAGGCATTCCAGTCAACCTTGGCGACGAAGTGATTGTCGTGGCGCGACTCATTACCCTGGCCGCCGAAGAAAGCGGTTGACTCCAGGCACGGCCGGCCGGCCGCGATATCGAGAAAATCTTGCCCCCCGCAGATGCTCTCGAAGCGGGCATCGTTTTCAGCGATAGGCGGCCCATCGGATGCGGTCGGCAACGGCCACAGATCCATATACGCCTGTGAACCCGGGATCGAGTCGAGAATGCGTTGCCGCATCCCGCTCGACCACGTTTGACCCGGGACCGGGGTCTTCCCGCCGAAGCGGTAGCCTTCATAAACTCCGAAGAAGAACAGTTCGTCCTTCTTGATCGGACCGCCGATGGAGCCGCCGAACTGGTGATAAACGAGCGGCGCCTTTGACCCGACAAAGAAGTTGTTGGCATGCAAGCCGCCGGACTGATACATCTCGAAAGCGCTGCCGTGCAACTGGTTCGACCCGCTCTTCGAGATCAGGTTGACATTACCGGCGATGGTATGGCCGATTTCCGCGGAGAAGATGTTCTTCGAGGTTTCCACCTCTTGCACCGCTTCCACGCTGATGCCCTTGATGAAGTTGAAGTTCTGGTAGAGCGAGAGCCCGGCGAACTCGGCGTCGGGGACCGCGTCCACCGCGTCCACCGTCATGGTGAAGCCGCGGGGGGCGAGACCGTTAATCGACAGAGTCCAACCGCCGTCGGTCAGCGATGCTCCCGTACCGAGCGTCAAGATACCGGTGATGTCACGGTTGATCATCGGCAGCTCGTTGACCTGGTTGGTGTTCAACGCAATGTCCTGCTCGGCGTTGACCGTGTTCATCAACGGAGCTTCGGACGTAACGGTGACCGTCTCGGTAGTAACGCCGATTTCGAGGCCGAAGTCGGTGCTGTGCCGCTGCCCCGACGCCAGAGTCAGGCCGATTTCTTGATAGGTCTTGAAACCTTCCGCCGAGATGGTGATGGTGTAAGTACCGGCGGGCAAATACGTGATGGTGAAATCACCGTTGCCGCTGGACACCGTATTGAATTCGGCGCCGGTAGCTTGGTTCGATGCCGCGACATCAGCGCCGGGCACGACCGCACCGGTCGGGTCTAGGACGCGTCCATAAACCGTTGCGGTAGTAACTTGTGCTTGCAGGCCCGCGGTCACAAGCAATGCCACGACGACCAGCATAAGCACGCTGCGATAACTTTGTGTCATATGTTTTCCTCCCCCAATGCTGAACGGCCGATTTGTCGGCCAAATTTATTCCGGAAACCGAACTATTCGGCCCGCTGTTCGGTAAGATCTTTCTTCTACAAGAACCACCCCGGCGTGGGGCTACGACGGCTTCCGCGCTAGGGTAAACAAAAAAAAAGACTTACGGAAGTTGAATCCGAGAGGACTTAACTACCCACCCCACCAAATATTACCCAACCTCGTCCCCAGCCTACCCCCCTGGGTCAACGGATGTCAAGGGCCAGTCTTGTCTCATGTCAAGAGGCGATAGAAATGTCCCCTTGGTTAGCCCGGTAGAAATGTCCCCTTTTAAGTAAAAGGATAGTAGTCGTAGGGGCTTGTGGGAATGTGGGAATCGCACAGCGATTTCCAAGGGGCTGGGGGAAACGTGGGAAACCCGAGCGATGAGGTTCGAAGCTCCTCGTCGGCTGCCGAGGGTTTTCCTCGTTTTCCACGGCCCCGTCATTTCCACAGCCCTCTTCACGCGGTCGCCGCCCGTTTTTTCGGCTTCAACGGCGCGCGCCAAGGGTGATTCGCCGGCGGTGTGCGCGGCTGCGGCGCCAGGCGCGGTTTCGGCTCCGGCCGCACCTTGGGGAGCGGCTTGGCGATCTCGTCGAACGCCACCGTTTTCCCCTCGAACACCACCCGCAACTCGCCCTCGCGCGCTTGCTGCACGGTTACTCTCGCGCCTGCGCCCAGAGCCTGATTGCGCTGCGGTTTCAACTGCGGAAAACGGTTCTCGAAACGTACCACCAGGTCGTTGGACACCACCCGCTCTCCCTCCAAGCAAAACACCCACTTCAAGTCCAAACGCTTCGATAAGCGCCGATGAAAGTCCGCTCCCGCTGACGGCTCAGAGGCGAACTTGGCGTTGTGCTCTGGCAGATACTGCTCGTCGAGATAGCGGTTCGCCGCCTCGTAATCGGCAATGCCTTTGAGCCGCATCTTCTTGATCAGGCGGTCTTGATGGGTGCCGTGATGGCGCTCCACGCGGCCCTTCGCTTGCGGTGACGAAGCGGCGATGATACCAATGCCGAGCTTGGCGCACATGCGTCCGAACTGCGTCTCGGGCTCGATGCCTTCCAGCGCTTCACGCGACGTTGGCCGGCGCTTGTAGACGTTCTTCCAGTCGCAATACAACGCCTTCGGAACGCCGTATTGACGCACCCAGGCTTCGAGCAGATCGGCCGCCGCCCAAGTCGTTTCCTCGCTCGAGAAACGGCACAGCGCCAGACCGGTCGCATCGTCGACGAAGTTCATCAGGCAACCTTTCCGCCCGCGCGCTTCGAGCCACTCGTGGTGCGAACCGTCGACCTGGATCAGCTCGCCCAAGTGCGCTTTACGCCGCCGCCGCGAGCGATGCGGCCGGCGCTTGCGGCGGCGGCTCCACAGGCCCTCGGCGAGCATCCAGAGCCGCAGTGTTCGCACCGATAGTTTCAGATCGTGGTCTGTCCACAAATGCTCGGCCGCCAGCGTCGGCCCGAAGCGCTCGTGCGGCTCGCCGGAGTAGTGTTCGCGCACCAGTTGCAGCACTCGCTTGCGAACTTCCGCCGGCTTGGCGCGGTTCGATACCCGGCCCACGTTGCCGTGCTTCAATGCTTTTGTCCCTCCCGCGCTGTAGCGCCTCCAGATCCGCTTGGTCTGGCGATAACTGATATCGAGTATCCGCGCCGCCTCGCTCAGCTTCAACTCGCCTCGCTTCACCCGGCCCAGTACCTCGCCCCGTCTCAATTCCTTGTCGTTCATCCATGTCCTCTCCAATCTAGGCTCCTCCTTCGGAGCCTTAGGTTAGGGGACATTTCTATCGCCCTCTCAAGGGGACATTATCATCGCCCTTCAACACCGGCAGTCTTGTCTCATGCAAGATGAGCCTGAACGAGGAGTTTGTTTCTCACACAAGATGAGCCTGCAGGATCGGGGAGTGGGCATGCTGGGGATTGACTATCCAAGTGCAAAACGCCGGCAAGTTGAATCCGCAACAGATCCGGCAGTTTCTCCACTCCAGCCAGGAGATTCGATTCAAAGGCAAAGGGCGGGCCGAGATTTACGCTTGGGTGGCGCGCACGCTTGGCCGGCACGGCTACAGCCGCCAGAACCGCGCCGACAAAGGGCTGCTGCGGCAGTATCTGGTCAAGATGACCGGACTGAGCCGGGCGCAAATCACGCGGCTGATCCAGCAGTACCGGCAGGGCGGAGAACTCCAACCCGCCCGCTACCGGCGGCATCGCTTTGCCCGCAAGTACACGCCCGCCGACGTCGAACTGCTGGCGGCGGTGGACGAGGCCCACGAAACCCTCAGCGGCCCGGCCACGCGCAAGATCCTCGAGCGGGAATACCAGCAGTACCAGCAGCGCGAATACGAGCGGTTGGCGGGGATCTCGGTGGCCCAGATTTATCGCCTGCGGCGGCGCAGTGCCTACCGCCGGCGGCGGCTGCATTTCACCAAGACCCGGCCCACAGCGGTGTCGATCGGCGAGCGGCGCCGGCCCGACCCGCAAGGCCGACCCGGCTTTCTGCGAGTGGATACGGTGCATCAAGGGGATCGCGATGGCGTCAAGGGCGTCTACCACATCAATGCCGTGGATGAAGTCACCCAGTGGCAAGTGGTCGGCGCCACAGCCGCGATCAGTGAAGCCTGGCTGGAGCCGTTGCTGAAAGCCATGATCGAGCAGTTTCCCTTTCGTATCCGCGGCTTCCATTCCGACAACGGCAGCGAGTTCCTCAATCGCACGGTGGAGAAGTTATTGAACAAGCTGCTGATCGAACAGACCAAGTCGCGTCCGCGGCACTCCAATGACAACGGCTTGGTGGAATCGAAAAACGGCGCGGTGATCCGCAAACACATGGGATATACGCACATCGCGGCGCCGCACGCGGGGCGCATCCAGCGCTTCTACCAACAGCACTTCAATCCCTATTTGAATTTCCACCGGCCCTGCGGACAGCCCGAGATCAAGACCGACGCCAAAGGCAAGCAGAAGCGGGTGTATCGCCACTACCAGACGCCTTGGGAATCTTTCGAGCAGTTGCCCGAGGCCGCCGGCTACCTCAAGCCAGGGCACACGCTTGAGGCTCTGGGCCGCATTGCCCAGGCGGAAAGCGACACTGCGGCGGCGCGCCGGATGCAGCGAGCCAAGCACAAGCTGTTTGCCAGTTTCCGGTCCGCGAACACGCCGTGCTGAACAGCAGGAAGAGGGCTGTGGAAATGGCGGGCGGTGGAAAACGAGGAAAACCAAAACCAGGTTTCCCTTCGTTTCCCACCGCCCTTGGAAATCGCTCCGCGATTCCCACATTCCCACAACCCCGACGACGATTCTCCCCTTCCCAAATCAAAACCAAAAAACCAGAAAGGAGCCCCAGCTACTCAAAAAGCCCCAACCCCCGTCTTCAGGCTCATCCTTCGATGAGAAAATGCTGGGCCTCGAGGGAGTATAGGTGGGTAGACGAACAAACGCCGAAGCCGCTTGTAGCTTGAGGTGCAACTTTTTGGGAAACCTCTGCGTATTTTGCGGCTATCGGGCGGAACGCTCAGCGGTTTAGAGTCCTTTTGGAGTCATTTGGCACCGGCGGCCCGAGAGATAACCGATACACTCGCGAACGAGCCCGCGCTCTCCATCCGCTCTCGTGGAGGGCAATGTGAGGCTCTTCGTCAGCTTTTCGCGATGCGGTAGAGGCCCTTGTCGGCTCGAATCACAAGGCTGTCGCCGACAATGGCGGGCGTGGCCATGCACTGCTCGCCCAAGCTGTTTTTGCCGAGCAGCTTGTAGTCGGGGCCGGCTTGGATCACATAGGTGTCGCCCGCCTCGCCGAGGCAGAAGATCTTGCCGTTGTACGCCCAAGGGCTGGCGGTGAAGGCGCCGGCGCCGACCTCGATGCGCTGCTTGCCGTAGATCTCTTCGCCGGTTTTGGCGTGATGGCAGGTGAAGAACCCGCGGTCGAACAGCGTGTAGTAATAGTCGCCGTAGACAATCGGCGAAGGATTATAGGGCCCCGCTTGCGGCCACGACCAAGCGATCGATTCGTTGCTCTTCTCGCCCTGCTTCAAGCTGATGTCGCCCGAGGCTCCGGGCCGAATGGCGAACACCGGCCGAGTTTCATCGCCGACATACCCGGAGGTGATATAGAGCAGGCCGTGCTCGGAAAACGGCGTCGGGATCGTGATGGACGACATCGGACCGAGTTCCCACAACAAACGGCCGTCGAGGTCGTAAGAGCGGACCCTGTGGGTACCGCACGTGATGATCTCGGTCCGCTCTTCGTTCTTCCATAGATAGGGCGTCGCCCAGTTGCTTTTCTCGTCGCGCTTGACGCGCCAGATCTGTTGACCGTTGGTCTTGTCGAATGCGGCCAGAAAAGCCTCGTCGTCATTGTCGTTGACGATGTAGAGGCGGCCTTCGTGGACGATTGGCGAGGCGGCGGTGCCCCAGGCGTGGCGCGTCTTGTAGGCGGGCCAGTCTTTCTCCCAAACGAGACTGCCGTCGAAATCGAGGCAATAGGTGCCTACGTCGCCGACGTGGAAATAGACCCGTTCGCCGTCGGTGACCGGAGTTTCCGATGCGTAGCTGTTCTTAATGTGACGGCCGACCTTGGGGACGCCGCGGTAGAGCTCCTTCTCCCAAACGATCTTGCCGCTGTTGAAGTCAACGGCGAAGGCTTTCCAAACGTGTTCGTGCTCGGGAGGCTTGGGTCGGTTGCCGCCGAAATAGAGGCCCGGCTTGGCCGCCTCGACCGGTCCGCTGCTGACCGCGCTGAGCAGAAATACCTTGTCGCCCCAGACAACCGGACAGGCCCAGCCGCGCCCGGGAACGTCGGTCTTCCAACGGACGTTCTCGGTAGTGCTCCAGGAATCAGGTAGGCGCGGGTTGTCGGCCACGACGCCGCGCGAGCCCTGACCGCGAAATTGAGGCCAACGGTCAACGGCAAGGGCTTGGCCGGCACCGGCGGCGACGGAGGAAAGCAAAAGTTTTCGACGGGTGATCATGGTGGGCGTCTCCTGGGGACAATTGTAGCGAGTCCGTTGCCGTTCGAATCGCCGTGGCGGGGTAGCCATGGCCAGTCCGAGCGAAAATCGCGGCTGGAAAGTAGTCGATCCCGGGCCGCCGATTCTCTCATCTTTATGTCGCGCACCCGCGCGGCGTCGAAAACTTGACCAAAACTAGTCATAATTAGTCATATGGGAAGCCCCGTGAAAATCGCCGAGCTCAAGGCTCGTCTGAGTGCCTATCTGCGTTCGGTCCGGGCGGGCGACGAGATCATCGTGCAAGACCGCGATACACCCATCGCACGGCTGGTTCCCTATCAAGAGCCAATGCGGCTCGTGATTCGCCATTCCACAAAGTCGATCCGCGCCGTCGACAGGACGCTCAGAGCGCGCACGAAGGACATCGATCTTCCGCCCGGCGCGGCGGACGAGGTTCTCAAGGAAACGCGAAAGGACTATTTCGACAAATGGCTGGAGTCGCGGTCTACGTCGACACGTCGGTGATCTTGCGCCGGTTGCTGTGGGAGCCGGGCGCCATCGAAGACTGGCGGGACTGGGAATCCGCCGTGACGAGCGAGCTGCTCGAAACCGAGGCGTTGCGTTCACTGGACCGCATGAGATTGATCGACCGCCTTTCGGCTTCGCAATTCAATTCGAAGGTCGCCGAGCTGAAGGACGTGATTTCGGGGCTTGAGTTAGTCGCGCTCGATCGAATCGTTCTCCGAAGAGCCGGCGCACCCCTTCCCGTACCGCTGGGAACTCTCGATGCCATCCACCTCGCCACGGCGCAGCTTTGGGTGGAGTACGCCAACCAAGAGCTGACGTTCGCCACGCATAATCGTCAACTGGGTTTCGCGGCCCGGGCTTTAGGATTCCCAGTCATGGGCGACGAGGAAGACTAACGGCCTCTCGAAAGGTGACGCCCCTTCACTGGGACGCCGGGATACGTGCCGCGGCGTGAGCCGGCGACTCAGCGACAACGCTATAATGCCGGCGAGCAACTTTGTCGGTGAACGGTTGTCGGTGAACGGATGGATACTCTGTCGCCCGCCGAGCGCAGCGAGCGTATGAGCCGTGTCCGGTCGAAGGACACGAAGCCCGAGATGGTGGTGAGGAAACTCGCCCACGGGATGGGCTTTCGCTATCGCCTCCATGTTAGGAAGTTGCCGGGCCATCCCGATTTGGTCTTCGCCGGTCGCCGCAAAGTGATTTTCGTCCACGGGTGTTTCTGGCATCGCCACGGAGCGCGGTGCCCGCTCACTAGATGGCCGAAATCGAAGCTGGATTTCTGGCGGCCCAAGTTGGAGCAAAATAGAAAACGGGACCTCCGCAACCGACGAGCCTTGCGTAAACTCGGGTGGCGGGTCCTGGTTATTTGGGAATGCCAGTTGGCGAATATAGCAAGACTGGAGAATCGCCTACGCCTTTTCCTCGAAAACAGCGCCTGAAGGCCGTGGAGCTGTTTAGCGGCGCCGGCGGTCTCGCCCTGGGAATCGGCAAGGCCGGTTTTCAGCACGAGGCCGTCATCGAGCGCGACAAGCATGCCTGTGATACGGTGCGCGAGAATCAGGCCCAGGGACACAAGCTTGTCCGTGACTGGACCCTCTATCCCGACGACGTAACGAAGTTCGACTTTGCAAGGCTCCGCTCGGATGTCGATCTCGTCGCCGGCGGTCCCCCCTGCCAGCCGTTTTCCATCGGAGGAAAGCACCGCGGCCGTCGCGACAATCGCGATATGTTCCCGCAGGTGATTCGCGCCGTGCGGGCTCTGCGACCTCGCGCCATCTTGGTCGAAAACGTCAGAGGCCTGTTGCGCAAGTCCTTTGCTTCGTACTTCGGCTACATCATGCTTCAGCTCGAGCACCCCGAAATCGCGCGACGAGACGCCGAGCGGTGGGCCGACCATCTGGCTCGTCTTGAGAAACAACATACAAGCGGAACAGAGGACGGATTACGCTACCAAGTTGTGTACCGGCTCGTGAACGCGGCGAACTACGGCGTACCGCAAAAACGGGATCGCGTCTTTCTCGTGGGTTTTCGGTCGGACTTGAAAGCCAATTGGTCTTTCCCGGAGGAAACCCACTCGCTCGACGCGCTCTTGCATGAACAATGGGTTACCGGAGGGTATTGGGAGCGCAACAGGGTTGCGGCACGGCAAAGGCCCGACATTCCCGCCCGTGTACGCCGGCGCGTGGAGAAGCTTCGCCAATCGCTGTTTGCCCCGTCTGAGGAACCGTGGCGTACGGTCAATGAGGCTCTCGCGGATCTTCCCGATCCCGAGAGCGAGCCGACGTCCCACTACCTAAATCATTCGTTGATTCCGGGAGCGCGCACCTACAAAGGACACACCGGCAGCCCACTGCACGAGCCCGCCAAGACGCTTAAGGCCGGCGACCACGGCGTGCCCGGCGGCGAGAACACGCTCCTTACGCCGGACGGTCGGGTCCGTTACTTCACCGTACGCGAATCCGCCAGGCTCCAGACGTTCCCGGATGACTACGTCTTTCACGGTTCTTGGTCGGAAACCATGCGCCAGTTGGGAAATGCCGTTCCGGTCGACTTATCGTTTGTCATGGCCGGCGCCGTTGGACAGCGACTGGCGGCCTTGCCATAATCGCCCACGTGGACGAATCCCTTACCCCCCCGCCAGATAGGTGGCGCCGGGATACGTGACTCCGAATTACGTGAATCGGCATCACGGGGCCCGCAACTCGGTGACACGACGTCACGTAAGTCGGCGTCACCAAGTCTTCCGCGTCACGACCCCGGCCTGCGGTAAGCTGATCGTTTCGTCATTTGACACCTTTTGGAGGCGGCTTCATGAGCGATCTGGTTGATTTTTCGCGCGACGGATCGGTCGGCGTGATCACGATTCAAAACCCCCCGGTGAACGCCCTGAGTCCGGGGGTTCCCGAGGGCATCACGGCCGCGGTTCGCGATCATCAGGGCGACCAGGAAATCGACGCCTTTGTGCTGATCGGCAGTGGGCGGACGTTCATCGCTGGAGCCGACATTCGCGAGTTCGGCAAGGTCACCTCGGGACAAAAGGAACGCGGGGGCGGGCTGCATCCGCTGCTCGAAGCTCTCGAAGGTTCGTCGAAACCCGTGGTCGCCGCGCTTCACGGCACCGCGCTCGGCGGCGGTCTCGAAGTCGCGCAGGCCTGCCACTACCGGGTCGCTCTCGAGTCGGGCAAGGTGGGGCAGCCCGAGGTCAAGCTCGGGATCATCCCCGGGGCCGCCGGCACGCAGCGGCTGCCGCGGCTGGCGGGCGTCAAGAAAGCCGCCGAGATGTGCGCGTTCGGCGATCCCATCACCGCTCGCGACGCGCTCGAGCACGGCATCGTCGACCGCGTCGTCGACGGCGGGACGCAAGAAGAACTGCGGGGCGGCGCCGTCGCTTTTGCCCGCGAAGCTGTCGCCCGAGGCGGGCCGCACCCCAAGGCAAGCGAAAAGACAGACAAGCTGGGCGACGAGGCTACCAACGCGCCGATCTTCGCCGCCCTACGCGAGCAGGTTCGCAAGAAGCGCCGCGGCTACATGGCGCCGCTCAAGAACGTCGACGCCGTGGAAGCCGCGACGAAACTGCCGTTCAAGGAAGGCTTGCAACGGGAAGCGGAGATCTTCAAGGAATGCCTGTTTTCCGATCAGTCCAAGGCGCTGATTTACTCTTTCTTCGGCGAGCGCGAGGTTCGCAAGATTCCGGATGTCCCCAAGGATACTCCCACGATCGATGTCCAAAAGGCGGCTGTCATCGGCGCCGGGACGATGGGCGGCGGGATTACGATGACCTACGTCAACGCCGGGATTCCAGTGCGTTTGCGCGAGGCGAGTCAAGAAGCGCTCGACCGAGGCATGGCGACGATTCGCAAGAACTACCAGCGCTCGGTCGATCGCGGCCGCTTCACCCAAGAGTTCGCGGATCAACGCCTGGCGCTGATCACGCCGCAACTCGACTATGCGGGTTTCGAGGAAGCCGACATTGTCGTCGAAGCGGTGTTCGAAGGCATGGCGTTGAAGAAAGAGGTCTTCGGCGAAATTGACAAGGTCGCCAGGCCCGGGGCGATTCTGGCTTCGAATACCTCGACGCTGAGTATTGATGAGATTGCCTCGGCGACGTCGCGTCCCGAGAGCGTGATCGGGAATCACTTCTTCAGCCCGGCGAACGTGATGCGGCTGCTCGAAATCGTGCGCGGCGAAAAGACGAGTAAGGAAGTGATCGCCTCGTCGATGGCGTTGGCGCGTCGGCTCCGGAAAGTCGGCGTGCTGGTCGGCAATTGCTTCGGGTTTGTGGGCAACCGCATGTTCCACAGTTATACGAGGGAAGCGCAGTTCCTGGTGGAAGAGGGCGCGCCGGTGTCGCTGGTCGACAAGACGCTCTACGATTTCGGTTGGGCGATGGGACCGTTGGCGGTGGGCGACCTGGCCGGGCTTGACGTCGGTTACCGCATTCGCAAGGAATTACCGCCGGACTACTTGCCTCCGGGGGCCCGCCGCGCAAATCTCTCCGACCGGCTTTGCGAGTTGGGCCGCTATGGGCAGAAAACCGGAGCCGGCTACTACAAGTACGGTGAAAACCGCGAACGCCTCGACGACCCCGAGGTCGCCAAACTGGTCGCCGAAGTCGCCGCCGAACACGGCATCGAACAACGCGAGATCAGCGAACAGGAAATCCTCGACCGGACCCTTTTCGCCCTCGCCAACACCGGCGCGCAAATACTCGACGAAGGGATGGCCCTGCGTCCGGTCGATATAGACGTTATCTACCAAAACGGTTACGGCTTCCCGCCCTACCGCGGCGGCCCGATGTGGTTCGCCGACAACGTGGGCCTCGACAAGGTCTACGCGCGGGTCTTGGAATTCGAAAAACGCGACCCGGTTTGGTGGAAGCCCGCGCCGTTGTTGGCCCGGCTGGCGAGCGAAGGCAAGACCTTCGCCCAATGGAGCAAGGAACGCGGCTAACCGACCGCTTGAGCTTGATCGGCGTGCCCCACGTTTGACCGTCCATGAGTGCTTACCGACCTGAAAACCCTCTTATCGTTCAGGGCGACCACACGATCCTCGTCGAAGTCGACAGCCCGCGCTACGCCGAAGCCCGCGATGAGCTGGTTCGCTTCGCGGAGTTGGTCAAGGCTCCCGAACATATTCATACGTATCGGGTCTCGCCGCTGTCGGTGTGGAACGCCCGCGCGTCGGGCGTGGATCCCTCCTCGATCGTCGAAGCGCTTCGGGAATTTGCGAAGTACCCGGTCCCGGGGAACGTGGAAGTCGAAATCCATGACTGGTCGTCGCGCTATGGAAGGCTGCGGTTGACGCGGGAGGGCGATCAGCTCGTCCTCACGGCGGATGATGCAGCCTTGGCCGAGCAGGTTTCCCGTCACAGGAACGTCCGCCCATTGCTGGGCGAGCGAATCGCGAAAGAAGCTTTTGCCATTCGTCCGGCGTTACGGGGCGAGATCAAGCAAGCGCTGGTCAAGGTCGGCTTCCCGGCCGAGGATTTGGCGGGCTATGTCCAAGGCGAGGCGCTGGCGGTCGAGTTGCGGTCCGAGTCGACATCGGGAGATCCGTTCGAGCTGCGCCCCTATCAGGAAGAGGCGGTGGATGCCTTTCACGCCTCCGGCAGCGAGCGCGGCGGCTCGGGCGTCATTACGCTGCCCTGCGGCGCGGGCAAGACGATCGTTGCAATGGCCTGCATGGCGCGGTTGCAGACCTCGACTTTGGTGTTGACGACGAGCGTTACCGCGAGTCGCCAATGGATCCGCGAGTTGCTCGATAAGACGACGCTGACCGAGGACCAGATCGGCGAGTACAGCGGTTGGACGAAGCAGATTCGTCCCGTTACGTTCGCGACCTATCAGATCATGACCTGGCGTAAGAAGAAGGACGCTCCGTTCGAACATATGGAATTGTTCGATCAACGCAACTGGGGACTGATCGTTTATGACGAAGTTCACCTGTTGCCCGCGCCGATCTTTCGCGCCACCGCCGGGCTGCAGGCGCGGCGTCGTTTGGGGTTGACGGCGACGCTGGTGCGGGAAGACCGGCGCGAAGACGACGTTTTCGCCTTGATCGGGCCCAAGAAAGCGGACGTCCCGTGGAAGGTATTGGAGGGACAGGGCTGGATCGCGACGGCCCAATGCGTCGAGGTGCGGTTGCCGCTCGACTCGGATCGGCGCATGGATTACGCCGTCGCCGACCGCCGCGACCAATTTCGCATCGCCGCCGAGAACGAGAGCAAGGTCGATATTGTCCGCGCCCTGCTTGATCGTCACCGCGACGACTTGGTGCTGATCATCGGCATGTACCTCGATCAGCTCAAGAAGCTCGCCGAGCCTCTCGGCATCCCCGTGTTGACCGGCGCCACGAAGCAAGCCGAGCGCGACGAGGCCTACGAAAAGTTTCGTCGGGGGGAGCTGCGGGTGCTGGCGGTTTCGAAAATCGCCAACTTCGCCGTCGACCTCCCCGACGCCTCGGTGGCGATTCAAATCTCGGGAACGTTCGGCTCGCGACAGGAAGAGGCGCAGCGGCTCGGCCGCATCTTGAGGCCGAAGGCGGGCGCGAATCAGGCGCACTTCTATTCCCTGGTTACGCGCGATACCGTGGAGCAGGAATTCGCGCTCAAGCGGCAACTTTTTCTCTGCGAACGAGGTTACGGCTATTCGATCGTCGACGCCGACGAATTCACGAATCAGGAACTCGTTTCATGAAGGTCCTCGAGATCCACTGGGTCGCCTTCATGCACGATCTGGAAGGATGGATGAATCTTCCCGCGGCGGCACGCGAGATTCTGTCGCGGCCGAAGGATCCCGACCGTATTCAGGTGCAGTATGAACTCGATGAATACCACGACATTCTGATCAAGGAGAAAATCTTGCGTCGCCTCACGAGCGGCCGCATCACACTCAACAGAGAGTGCAAATCTTTTCTGAAGATCATCCGCGCGCTCAAGACGAATACCGCCCTCGAAAGGCCCTCGGCCGAAGTCTTCCTCAGCTACCTGTCGAACTATCTGACGCACCCGGAAAGGAACGCACTGTGGGGTCGGCCCGGCCATTGGCAAGACGACCACCAGCTTTTCCACGACATTGCCCGGTTGCCGTGGCTGAATGATTTTCTGGCCGCCGACGGACCGGAGTGGGAAGGACGGTATCACCGCAGTTTCGTGCCGCCCTATTTCGAAACCACCGAAACTCTTGCCATGGCCCAACGCCTGGTGAAGGACTGCATGGAGCGCAAGGAGCCGATGGCGCTTCGAGAGCTTCCCGACCTCTATGGCGGTCTCGACGCCGACCTGGTTGATCTGGCTCTGACCGGGTGCATCCGCTATCTGTTGCTTTACCCTTGGCTGCGTTCCGGCGACGGCGAACCCGTCTTCGGCATTTGGCCCGGCATCGTCAAGCGGTTGAATACGAAACCGCCCCAGGCTCCGCGCCCCGTCGAGCCGGATGACGTCTTCCACGCGCCGCTGCTGATTGAGGACATGACGACCCTGCTGGTGGCAGCCGCCGCCGAACCTCTTCGTCTCCGGGTTAGCGACTCCTATTTGTTCGCGAAAACACAGAAGAGCCTGGAAGAAAGTCTGCTGCGGCTGCCCGACTGGCTCCCAAGCGATTTGGATTTCAACAACGCGGATATGCGAATCCAGGGAGCCTTCGACTCGGTGCGGTCGTTTGGTCTTGTCCGTGATGTGGATGAAGCCGACAACAAACGCTGCGCGGGGATCAGCGAACAGGGCCGCGAGTGGTTGGCGCTTTCGGCGAAAGAACGCGTGCGGCAAGTTCTTGATAAGGCCAAGGCGGCCACCGCAAGTCGCTCCGGCAAAAAGCGCCACGACGAGGAGGCGGAGAGCTGGATGCCGGCCCACATTCGGTTCTACGGTAAAGGAAATCCATCCCTCGCTATACGCAAGGCATTCCGCCGGCACCTTTCCGCCATTCCGACGGACGCTTACTGGAAGTGGTCGGACTTTCGCGGCTATTACGCGGTGAACAATGAGATCGCCGAGCGGACACTCAAGGGGACCCGGCTGGAAGGCTATCTGGGCGGCCGTTATTATTACCGCCTCACGCCCGCCGACCTCGAGGAAGCATGGCCGCCGTGTCTCGACCGCATCTTGCTGTTCGATCTTTTCCCGCTGGGGGCGTTCAAGGTCGGGCAGGTGGGCGGCGAATTGTGTGTAAGCCTCACGGAAATGGGTCAGTACTTATTCGGATTGGTCGACGACTTCGAGTTCGAGGAAGCGGCGGGCGGCGGGGTACTCGTACAACCCAATTTTGAAGTGGCCTTCTTGGCCCCGAATCCGCTCGCCGAAGCCGAGATCGGGCGCTTTGCCGAACGGAAAGGCCACACCGTCGGCATCCTTTTCGTCATCACCAAGGAATCAGTCATGCGCGCCGGGGCGGGCGGTCTGACAGCGGCCGCGGCGCTGGAGACGCTTGAGCGCTTCAGCACGAAAAAGATCCCCGCCAACGTGCGGCGGGAAATCGAGGGTTGGTTCGGCGCTTGCCGGCGGATTACCGTGAAGCCGGCGGTTCTGATTCACTGTCCCGACCCGGAAACCGCGACTCACGTGCTGGGGGTCGCCCGCGACAAGGCCGTGCGGCTCAGCGATACCGTTATTGAGCTGGGAAACCCCGACTGGCGGGGGCCCTTGCTGCGTAAGCTGCGCGCCATGGGAATCTTCACCTGACGGCCGGAGGCTCGGAAGCGTCGCCGAAGGCCGCCGCGCCCGGCCTGACGCCGACTGGCGCGGCGTCGATTGATGCAACGGCGACCGCGGGATATGAACTGCACCGCGAAACTACGCGACGACCTCCCGGCCGTTCGCCGATTGGGGTTGGCCACCCGCGGTAATACGCACTTGCGTCCCGAAGACGTCGAATATGCCGTCGAACGCGGCCTCAACTATCTCAACTGGTGCGGCAAACCCGACGGGCTTTCGCGCGCCGTCGCGGCGATGGGTGCCCGGCGCAAGGACGTGGTCGTCGCGGTGCAATTCAAGTCGCGAACCGCCGACGAGGCGAAGACCGAGTTCCAGTGGATCCTCGATCAACTCCGCACCGACTACCTCGACATTGCCACCTTCTACTATGTGGAGTCCGAAGCCGAGTGGGCTGAGATCATCGCTCCAGGCGGCGCTTGGGGAGCCCTTGCCGATCTACAGCGCCAAGGGACGCTTAAGATGATCGGCCTGACCAGCCACCAGCGCCAATTGGCGGCGGCTTGGTCGACTATCCATTTGCCGCAATCGGCGGGCGAGCCCGCCGCGCCGCGGCCCGCCCTCGACCTGCTCATGGTTCGATACAATGCCGCGCATCGCGGCGCCGAGCAAGATGTTTTCCCCATTACCCGCCAAGGGGGCATTCCCGTGGTGACGTTCACGGGCTTGCGTTGGAGGGCTTTGCTGGAACCCACAGCGGACGCCCCGAAGGGATTTCGCCCGCCCAGTGCCGCCGAATGCTACCGCTTTTGCCTGGCGAACCCCGACGTATCGGTCGCGCTCGCCACTCCCGGCCGGCGCGCCGAGCTCGATCACGCTCTAACCCTGCTCGACGATTGGACCCCACCTTGCCAGGCTGACATGGAAGCGCTGCGTCAACACGGCGACCGCGTCCGCGGCTGTGCCGGAACCTTTTGGTAAGGAATCAGCGAGTCGCTGAAAAGCCGTCAGGGATTGAAATAGACCCGCTCCATCTCTTTCCAGCCCTCGGCCCCCGGCAGCGGAATTTGCATTGGATCGCAGATCTCGAGCCACTCGATGTTGCGGGGCTCTCGGGCGAGTTGGGCCATATCCCCATCGTAATCGTCCCCAGTGTATTCGTAATAGCCGAACTCGTACCACTGCTCGCCGATCTGCTCCAAATAGATCGAGAAGTTCCGCATGTGATACTTGCCCAGCAAATCCCGAACGCCGGGATTTAGGTCCGCATGGAGGGCTTTGTAGCGCTCGATCATGTCGGCCTCAATGCCGACCACCATGCCCACGCGCTTGACCGGCTTTTCTTCGGGCGGCCGGGGCTCGGCCGGCGTTCCGCCCGAACAACCGAAACCAAACAGCAGAAGCGTAATCACCGTAATTCTTTGCATCATGGGATTGTTTACCTTCCTTGCATGAGGCTCGAAAACTTTGAAGGGCGGGTTCGCGAAGCGCAACCCGTCCCAGACGAGGAACGACCCTTGATCGTCATCACGTTCCCGCCGACTCGGGCTCCAGTCGTCGGCCGTGACGCAAGATGTCGACGGCCGCGACGACGAGCAACAACACGATCAAGACTTGCACGGGATAAGCCACGCCTCCGAATACGAGCAGAGCGAAGAGAAACGGCGTTACGAGCAGCCAGCAGCAGACGGCCGTCCAGCGGGTCAACCGGTAGGCGATCACGATGGAGGCGGCCGGCAACAACAATACGCAATCGGAGACATAGGTGTGATAACTGCAAGCCAACCCCCCGAGCAGCACCAGCGCCAGCGACTCCTCGAAACCGCCCTTCCGTGAAGCCCCCCAAATCACCGCCGCGATCGCAACCGCCGCAATCACTTCGAGAAACAGCGATCCCGGCAATCCGAACAACAAGCCGTGAAGATTGACCATCGTGAATGGAACGAAGTTGATCACCGGATCGGTCAGCGTGGCGTAGTATTCAAGCGGCCAACCGAGTCCCCCCGCCGCGAAAGAAACCGCCATCAACGCCACACTTCCCGCGGCGGCCCCGGCAAACATGCGGTAGCGGCGTTGCGCCAATAGCGGCAGGGGCAGAAACAGAAATAAGTGGAACTTGATGAGGCAGAGCGCCAAAAAGAGCCCCGCTCGAAACGGCCGTGCCAAACGGCCAAGCCAATCCATGCGAGCAGGAAAACGGCGTCTTGTCCGGACCACATCGCGAACGTGAGCGGGAACGACAGCATCGTGAACGCGATCAGATAAGATCGGTGGGGCAGTCGCCAATACGCCAGAAAGACGGCGAACGCCATGCCCTGTAGACAGAGGAAGACGAGATACGCGTCCTGATACGAAAGCAGGCCGATCGGCCACAGAGCGACGGCGTGAAACGGCATTCGCGTGTACCGCCAGGCCGGGCTGGCGCGTCCGAACTGGTCGTTGATGACGCCGTAAACGGCGTCCTTGTCGTAGAGGCCGGGGGTGCCGACGAGCTGCGTTGCCGCGTAGATCGGCGCGAAATCGTTGTAGCCGGCCAGTAGATACTTCCCGCCGCCTGTCGCAAAACCCCACGCCCAAAACAAGATAACGAAGGTGCCGGCCGCCAGCCAATAAATCGGCGACCCCAACGGCGCCGCGCTGTTTTCCCGGCTTGGGTCGCGGGTGCCCTCCGAATCGGTCGACGGAGGCGAAGATGATCGAACCGGGGAATCTTCTCGGTCCGGCGTGGAAGGCGTCTGATCTCCCGAAGGTCTTCGAAAAAAGCTCAGTCGCCCCAAGCAGGATTGTACTAGCCGGCGCGCGGCGGCACAAGGGCGGGCGCCCGATGAACAAACGGCGGCCGCGGACAGCGACTAAGCCGTCTCCACGCGGGCCGCTTTCTCAAGCCCCCGCAACTTAATCTCTTGCTCGCGGATTAGAAATTTCTGAACTTTCCCCGTGACCGTCATCGGGAACTGGTCAACAAAGCGCATGGATTCGGGAATTTTGAAATGAGCGATCTTGTCCCGGCAGTAGTCGCGAATTTCCTGTTCATCGGCCTGCTCACCCGTTTTCACTTGAATCCAAGCCAGCACGCGCTCCCCGAGCCGCTCGTCGGGCAGGCCCACGACATAGACGTCGCTGATCTTCGGGTGGCTGTGAAGAAACTCCTCGATTTCGCGCGGATAGATATTTTCACCGCCGCGAATAATCATCTCTTTGGCGCGGCCGGTAATCCGGAAATTACCGTCCTCCCGCATCGTCGCCAGATCGCCGGTGTGCAGCCAACCGTCGAGATCGATCGCTTTGCCGGTGGCGTCGGGATCTCTGTCGTAGCCCTTCATCACCAGGTAGCCGCGCGTGCAGAGTTCGCCTTGGTGCCCGACAAGCAACGTTTCGCCGGTTTCGCTGTCGACAATCTTGACTTGCGTATTGGGCATGGCCTTGCCGACGGTCGCCACGCGAACGTCCAGGGAATCATCGGTCGACGATTGCGTGATCACCGGCGACGACTCGGTCTGCCCGTAGGCGATCGTCATTTCCGAGCAATGCATTTCGTTGACGACGCGTTTCATCAACTCGATGGGGCAGGGAGCGCCCGCCATAATGCCGGTTCGCAACGAACTCATGTCGCGGTCGGGAAATTCGGGATGCGCCAACTCGGCCACGAACATCGTCGGCACGCCATAAATCGTTGTGCAGCGTTCTTGCTCAATCGCCCGCAGCACTTCACCCGGATCGAACTGCGCCGAAGGCAACACCATGGCGGCGCCGTAGACAATCGATTGCAGCGATCCCATCACGCATCCGAAGCAGTGGTACATGGGGACGGCAAGGCAAAGACGATCCCGTTCGCTCCAGCGCAACCCGGCGCCCACGAGGAAGGCGTTATTCACCAAATTCCGGTGGGAAAGCAGCACGCCCTTGGGCTTGCCGGTCGTGCCGGAGGTGTATTGGATATTGACGACTTCATTCGGGTCGTCGTGGTAGGGCGGCGGCTCCTCGCCGCCCGAGATCATCTCCGCCCAGGAGATCAACTCTTCGCCGGAGAGTGTCGAGTCATCCGCTCCGCGAGGCAACACCACGGCGTGGGCAAGCTCGCTTGTGTTGCCCTCGCGCGCCGCGACCAGGATGTCGACATAGTTGATGCGTGCGTCCTTTTCATGGAGGAACAACGCCTTGATCCTGGAACGTTCGAGGATGTAGGCCAAATCGTGGGATCGGTAGGCGGGGTTGACGTTGACCAGCACCGCACCGATTCGGGCCGCCGCGACTTGTAGGTAAACCCACTCGGCGCAGTTCGACGCCCATACGCCGATCCGATCGCGCGGCCGCAGACCGAGACCCCAAAGGCCGGCCGCCGTGCGTGCCACTTCCTGTTGCAGCTCGCGGTAGCTGTGACGAATTCGCTGATGACGGGAAACCAGCGCCTCGCGGTCGGGAAACTTCTCCGCCGTCAGGTCGAAGACTTCGGAAATGGTCTTATTGACCAGAGGCTGTTCGGGGCCGACGGCATGGCTCTGCATACGGCGGGCATTGTACAACAGTTGGCCGTGCTCGGCGGTGCCGGCTCGCTCGGTCACGACCGGCCTTCATGCCCTTTGCGGACTCGCCCGTCATGCGGTTACTCGCAAAATGTACTGGAACCCCCGTACCCGGAAAGCGCTCAAGAACCAGGGTACCGACGTCGGCCAAAATCGGTACTGCCGCTCAATAGCCGCGCCCACGCCGATTGCGGGAGAATCTTTCAAAAGCGAGGAGGGGTTGAGCCCATGATCGAGAGTGTGAAGGCCATCAAGAGCGCGGTTAGCCGATTCGTGCCCGTCCGGCGAAAAGAGAGGCGGCGAGGCAGTCGTAGCGAGCACCTGCGAGGCCGGTGCGTAGTCGTGGAGTTCGTGGGCGGTGTGCAAACGGTTCCGATCGTCGATTCGCATCACGGTGGCCTGGCAATCGCCAACTCGACACCGTTGCTCGTTGGGTCGCTGGTTACATTTCGCGGCCGGCGGTCCAAAACCTTTGCCAAAATTCAGGGGTCCGCCGATGTAGTTTACTGTCGCTGTTACGGCGAGCGGCGCTTTCTTATCGGACTGCAATTTACTCAGGTTCGTTTCGCTTCCCTATTGGCGGAGGCGGCCGACCTGAACCCGACGTTCCCGACGCAAACCTTGTAATCCATTCAAGTTGCGCACGACCGCCGCCCCCCAGCTGGCCGGGGGCGCCAGTCACATCCCGCGCCCTCAAAGCATCTCAACGTCGTTGCGACGGGCTTTCCCGGGCCCCTTCATGTCACGTCACACCGCCAACGTCGGTACCGACTGTTGCTTTTGATATTGCTCAACGAGATCCTCCATACGCGCGCTTCCCCATCGTTTCATCGCCGACAACAGCACCGCGACTTCGGCGGCGGGTTCGATTTGTCGCGACCTCAGCAGCGCGGCGACCGGTTCGGGCCGACTGAAATCGATCCAAAACAGGGACTGCTCGTAGCGGTCTCGCGCCGACTGGTGGAGCCGTTCGATTTCCGCCGCTGTTCGGGAGGTCCGGCACGAAAAACAAAATTGAAAGTAGAATTGCTCCACGTCGACGCCGATCGCAATGAGACGTAAGTCAGCCGGGGCGAGCTGGTCGCCCAATTCCTCCGCCGCCTCGCGCGCCGCCGCCCGAAACACACCCGCGGCGGTCGCGGGCGGCGCGAAATCGCTCCAATCGCAGCTTCCACTCGACGTAAACCCGACGATATCGGGATAGACCGCCACCGAGGAAGCGCGCCGCGACAAGATCAATTGGTCCTCCGATGTTACGTACACTACCCCAACACCACAGATGTTCGAGAGCTCAAGGCGTGCCGGATCCGGTTTCCCGCTGGCGGCGTCCATCGTATAACGCGTTCGAATGGTCTCGGCCGGCTCGGCCTCACCAACCAACCCCGTATCGAGAAACGCATTGGCCGTGACGTAATCCTCGTAGAACAACGGCTGCACTTCGAGAGCCAGACGAGGCCGGCCGCTCGTCGATGGGGTTTCCACCGCGATCCGAGCAAGCCGACATTTTTCCGGCTGAGCGTCATCCGCTCGCAGCTCGGCGTTTGCGTCGCCGCGGAACTTCCTTACCGCGGCGGCCCTGAGAGACTGAAGCTCCGCCGGCGGAACATAAGGCTCCGAGCGCACCGTTATCCGCACATCGTCGACGGTGAACTCCTCTTCGCCGCGGTTGCCGGAACCGACAAGAGGAATAAACGGCACCGTCGCCGTTCCCAAGTGGAAAAGAGGATAGTGTGGGTCCGCGGCGCCGAACGTCGGCTGCGTTTTGCGCGGCAATTCGGCGGCAATGAGGTTGAGAGGAGTCATTTGAGCCTATACCCGTTCAGCCGCGACACCTCGGCGCGGTAACTCTTCGCCGGGCCGTTTGTCCGACGCCCCGCGGACAAACCCCCGAGGCGGAACCGACCGGAAAGAGGAACCTGACAACGCACTAGAATCTAAGCATGCCTTCGGTGTTCGGCGCGTTGCAACCTCGTCTCACCGGCACTGTGTACCATCGTGCCCGTGTTCGCGCGCTGCTCGCTGCCTTGCTGCTGGTCTTGCCCGCCATTGCCTCGGGGCAGGGCTATCAAGGCATCGAAGAACGCTTACCCCGCGCCGTCGAACCGCAGCCCATCCCCTTCAGCCACAAACAACACATGACGACTGGTCTTTCTTGCAACGATTGTCACCGCGGCGCGGAAAAACGGGAGCGGGCCGGACTGCCCGACAGCGAACAATGCATGCTCTGCCATGGAACGATCAAAGCCGACGCCCCGGATGTAAGCCTGCTCGCCGAGTTCCACCGCGAAAACAAGCCGCTCGATTGGGTGCGGGTCTATCGTGTCGCCGATTTTGTGTTCTTCAGCCACAAAGACCACGCCGAGGCCGCGGTCGGCTGCACGCCCTGCCACGGCCCCGTCGAGAAACGCGACCGCCTGGCGAAGGAAGTTTCCACGTCCATGAGAATGTGCATGGACTGCCACAAGCAATCGAACGCCTCGCGGAGTTGTCACCTCTGTCACGAACTCGGCCAGTGATAAGGTTACGAAACTTCGGTGGAGAGCAAATAGGGATCCTGCGTTTCCGGGTCCGTGGCAATAACAACTTCCAGACAGGTAATCTTCAGACCCCAGTGTTCGCGCAGCCAGGCAGCCGTGGAAAGGGTCTGCTTGTCGAACCCCGCTGAGATTACGATGATCCACCCGGCGGCGTCAATATCGTCGACGTCGACTTGTCAAGAGGCGATAGAAATGTCCCCTTGGTTAGCCCGGTAGAAATGTCCCCTTTTAAGTAAAAGGATAGTAGTCGTAGGGGCTTGTGGGAATGTGGGAATCGCACAGCGATTTCCAAGGGGCTGGGGGAAACGTGGGAAACCCGAGCGATGAGGTTCGAAGCTCCTCGTCGGCTGCCGAGGGTTTTCCTCGTTTTCCACGGCCCCGTCATTTCCACAGCCCTCTTCACGCGGTCGCCGCCCGTTTTTTCGGCTTCAACGGCGCGCGCCAAGGGTGATTCGCCGGCGGTGTGCGCGGCTGCGGCGCCAGGCGCGGTTTCGGCTCCGGCCGCACCTTGGGGAGCGGCTTGGCGATCTCGTCGAACGCCACCGTTTTCCCCTCGAACACCACCCGCAACTCGCCCTCGCGCGCTTGCTGCACGGTTACTCTCGCGCCTGCGCCCAGAGCCTGATTGCGCTGCGGTTTCAACTGCGGAAAACGGTTCTCGAAACGTACCACCAGGTCGTTGGACACCACCCGCTCTCCCTCCAAGCAAAACACCCACTTCAAGTCCAAACGCTTCGATAAGCGCCGATGAAAGTCCGCTCCCGCTGACGGCTCAGAGGCGAACTTGGCGTTGTGCTCTGGCAGATACTGCTCGTCGAGATAGCGGTTCGCCGCCTCGTAATCGGCAATGCCTTTGAGCCGCATCTTCTTGATCAGGCGGTCTTGATGGGTGCCGTGATGGCGCTCCACGCGGCCCTTCGCTTGCGGTGACGAAGCGGCGATGATACCAATGCCGAGCTTGGCGCACATGCGTCCGAACTGCGTCTCGGGCTCGATGCCTTCCAGCGCTTCACGCGACGTTGGCCGGCGCTTGTAGACGTTCTTCCAGTCGCAATACAACGCCTTCGGAACGCCGTATTGACGCACCCAGGCTTCGAGCAGATCGGCCGCCGCCCAAGTCGTTTCCTCGCTCGAGAAACGGCACAGCGCCAGACCGGTCGCATCGTCGACGAAGTTCATCAGGCAACCTTTCCGCCCGCGCGCTTCGAGCCACTCGTGGTGCGAACCGTCGACCTGGATCAGCTCGCCCAAGTGCGCTTTACGCCGCCGCCGCGAGCGATGCGGCCGGCGCTTGCGGCGGCGGCTCCACAGGCCCTCGGCGAGCATCCAGAGCCGCAGTGTTCGCACCGATAGTTTCAGATCGTGGTCTGTCCACAAATGCTCGGCCGCCAGCGTCGGCCCGAAGCGCTCGTGCGGCTCGCCGGAGTAGTGTTCGCGCACCAGTTGCAGCACTCGCTTGCGAACTTCCGCCGGCTTGGCGCGGTTCGATACCCGGCCCACGTTGCCGTGCTTCAATGCTTTTGTCCCTCCCGCGCTGTAGCGCCTCCAGATCCGCTTGGTCTGGCGATAACTGATATCGAGTATCCGCGCCGCCTCGCTCAGCTTCAACTCGCCTCGCTTCACCCGGCCCAGTACCTCGCCCCGTCTCAATTCCTTGTCGTTCATCCATGTCCTCTCCAATCTAGGCTCCTCCTTCGGAGCCTTAGATTAGGGGACATTTCTATCGCCCTCTCAAGGGGACATTATCATCGCCCTTCAACATATCGTCGACGTCGACTTCGAGGAACAGGCCCAGTTTTTCAGCCTCGGCGGCGTTTAATAGCCGGAATAAGTCCTCCGATGACCACCCCGCCACGCGGCGGGCGCCCGCGACGGCCCGGCTCAACGTCATTTGGCCGGTGTCGCCCTCCTCGGCTCCCGCCACGACCACGACAACCCCTTGCCCTTCCTGGTTGATCGCCAAAATGTCAACCCGGGAAGCGGGCTCTCGGTCACCAAAAAGATCGACCGTGATGGGAAACAACAGCAATCCGATTTCCTTGAAAGCGTGTGCCGGGTCCCGGAGAATCAATTCGAGTAGTTTATTGGACTGCATCGGAAGTAGTGAGATTGTTGGCCAAGCGCCTTAGATGAAACCTCACAGCCCGAGGCATTCTGGTACTTTCGTACCGAACTCTTTTGTATACAGAGTTCGCCTTACAGTCAATTCCACTCTCGACATATACCTTGCATGAAATCAGCGCATCTACAATGGGTCCATGAGCCAACCACCGCTCGGCGCCGCCATCATCGGGACAACGCATTCACACGCCCTCGGCCACATGGAGGCCATCGGCGCCTCGAAAAACTGGGAGCTGATCGGGGTGGCGGAGCCGGACTCGGCCCTGTTGGGCACGGCCCGCGCGAACACGCGTTGGAACGGAGTTTCCTGGACTTCTGTTGATGCGCTGCTCTCCGACAGCCGAGTTCAAATGATTTGCATCGAAACCGACCCGCTCGAATCGCTGCCTTATTCTTTACGAACGATCGAGGCCGGCAAACATCTCAAGATCGACAAACCGCCCGGCATCGACTACGCGTTGCTGGGCAAGATATTCGACGAAGCCGAACGCCGACATCTACTTGTGCAGATGGGTTACGTCTACCGCCACAACCCCGCCTTCCGGCTTGCCCACCGAGCGATTCAGGAAGGTTGGCTGGGGCCGATTCGCTCGATTGTCTGTCAGATGAACGATATGCTCAGCCCGGCCGGGCGACGTAGATTGGACCGTTACCCCGGCGGGCAATTCTTCGAAATCTGCTGCCACATGCTCGATGTGCTGATTTGGTTGATGGGGGAGCCGCGCGGTGTGAGCCCGGTATTACGCCATAGCGACCCGGTGAATGACGAGCTAGAGGACGATGTGCAGGCCACGTACGAATTTGACGAGGCGGTCGCGCTGATCCGAAGTAACACGCGCGACGGCCGGCGCTCTTTCCACATCTTCGGTGACGCCGGATCGATTCGCATCGACGACCCGGATCAGCCGAAAGTTCAACTCGCGTTGACCGCGCCCCACGGCGGGTTTTCACCTGGAGTGCATCAGGTGCCGATCGGTCCCTCGATCCGTTTGGTTCCCGACCTGGATGATCTCGCCGGCGCGATTCGCGAACGCCGCGAAGTCGAGTACTTTACGCCGGAACACGATTTGGCTGTGCAACGGGCATTACTGGAGACCTGCGGCGTGAAGGTGTAACATGCCGAATCTCGACCGTGGGAGGCTGCGAATGAGCGTCGAAACACTCAGTCGCCGAGCTTGCGGCCGACCGGCTTCCGCCGAGGCCCCTCGCCTACGTCGCGCGCCGGTGGGTCGCCGTCACGGTCGAGCGCAGACCGCCCCGCGGTGTGAACTCGCCGACGATTTCCGCCTCGACCGGGTCGATCGTTCCGACGATGTCGGCCAACATGCGATTCACGACGTTTTCGTAGAAGATGCCTAAATCGCGGTAGGCCAAAAGGTAGTACTTGAACGACTTCAATTCCAAGCAAAGCCGGTCGGGCTGGTAGCTGAGCGTTAACTTGCCGAAATCGGGCAGGCCGGTCTTGGGGCAAACCGAGGTGAACTCTGGAATCTCGATCGTGATGCGATAGCCCTTGAATTGATTCGGCCAGGTTTCGATGGAGGGAAGCTCGGCGTCGAGACCGGCTTGGGCGTGTTCTTCGGTGTATTCGAGCACGGCGTTCGATTCTGATTATGCCGGATTGAGGGAGCGCGGGTCGCGGCGCAGCAGCACGTCGGCAATTCGTTGACTGGCGAGGCCGTCGCCGAAGGGGCTGTGGCGGCGGGCCATCCGCTCGTAATGTGCCGCGTCGTCGAGCAGGCGCGACGATTCGCGGACAATCTTGGCGGAGTCGGTGCCGGTGAGAATGGCGGTGCCGGCCTCGACGGCTTCGGGGCGTTCGGTGTTGTCGCGCAGCACCAGTACGGGTTTGCCCAGCGATGGGGCTTCCTCTTGGATGCCGCCTGAATCGGTCAGGATGAAGCTCACCCGCCGCATCAAGTCGATCAACTCCACGTACCCGAGCGGGTCGACAAGGGTGATGCCGGGCGTCTCGCCGAGCAGCCGCCGAACCGGGTCGCCCACGGCGGGGTTTGGGTGGACCGGGTAGACGAGCCGCACGTCGTCGCGAGACGCCAACTCGATCAGCGCCTTGCAGATGCGCTCCAATCCCGGGCCGAAGCTTTCGCGGCGGTGGGCCGTGACGAGAATCAGGCGGCGGCCCGATTCGAGGAAGCTCCATTCGGGAACGGCCGCGCGGCCGCTTTCGATCGCATCGCGGGTCCATAGTAGTGCGTCCACGCCGGTGTTGCCGGTAACGAAGATCGACTCCGCCGGCACGCCTTCCGCGGCGAGACTGCCGGCGGCGCGCTGAGTGGGAGCGAAGTGCAGGTCCGCCAGGCAGCCGGTCAGGCGACGGTTCATTTCCTCGGGGAAAGGGCTGCGCCGGCGGCCGGTGCGCAGGCCGGCCTCGACGTGACCGATCGGGATCGCCTGATAGAAGGCCGCCAACCCGGCGGCAAACGCCGTCGTCGTGTCGCCTTGGACGAGGACGATATCGGGGCGTTCTCGCGTGAGGATGTCGGTCATCCCGCTCAGCACCCGCCCGGTAAGTTGGGGCAGCGTCTGGCTGGGCTGCATAAGGTCCAAATCGTGGTCCGGCGTCAACTCGAACGTAGTTAACACTTGATGCAGTAAATCACGATGTTGGGCGCTGACGCATGTGCGCACCTCGAACCGCTCCGGCTGCGCGACGAGGAGACGAACCAAGGGGGCAAGCTTGATCGCTTCGGGACGAGTTCCGAAGGCGATCAGGACACGCAGGGGGGGCATCTCAATTCATCATCGCCTGTAGAGCCCGCAAGCCGGCGACGTACTTCCTCACTTCGTCGATGTCGGAAGCTTCGGGAGAGAGGGCCAGGTACTGCTCGAAGTCACGGCGAGCCCGAGACAAGTCGCGAATCTGGAAATGCATGAGCGCGCGCTGTTTGTGCAGCTCGGTGTCGGAGGGATCGAGGGCGCTGAGCAGATAGAGGACCTGCGCGGCCTTGCGATACTGCTCGCCGCTGGTGTAGATTCCCCGCAGGTTCCCCAACATGCGCTGGATGACGGCTCGCTCGGTGACGGCGCCGAAGTCGATGTCGTCGACCGAAACAGGCTTACCCAACACCGAGAACGCCCGCTCGACGCAGCTGGGGCGGTCGAGAATCTCACCGCCGTAAAACGGGTCGACAAAGAAAAGCTCATCGCCGTCGTCGTACTTCACCACGAAATGGCCCGGCAACCCGACGCCGAAGAAAGGCAGGTTGAGTCGTCGCGCAATGTCCAGGTAAACAACCGACAGCGTGATGGGAATGCCCATCTTTCGCTCGATCACATCATTGAGCAAGCTGTTGCGCGGGTCGTAGTAGTCTTCCGTGTTGCCCTGGAAGCCCTCTTGATCGAATAGGAAGCGGTTGAGTGTTTGAACGACGTGGGTGGGTGAGCGATCGGCCTCGAACTTTGGGGCGACGGTCTCGGCAAGGGCTTGCAACTTCTGTAAGGACGCTTCGATATCGAGCGATGGGTATTCGAGCCTCGCCACCAGCAAGGCGGCCCTTGTCAAGTCCGCCCCGAAGTCCTGTTTGGCGAAAAGAGCCGCGAGGTCTTCGGCGACGAGGTTGGTGTTCGACATCGATACAGGTTCCGGGACTATGGTTGCCGCGGTCGGGATCGCTCTGTTGGGTCCGGCCCTGACCCGTGAGCGACCGGTGAAACGTGTTTCGGGTCGTGTAAGTTTCAGATTAACATGCACTTTATGCAATCCCCAACGAGATATTCACCCTAAAACAGCCGGTATTTTTGTCTGGCCGCGGTCCCGTCGGCGCCTCGCCGCGGGCGCTCATTTGCCAACGACCCGATGGGGATGGGAGAATTGCTTTCTTCCCTTCTAAGGAGTTGCCGGCTATGAAGCGTGCCTTGCTCAGTGTTACCGACAAGACCGGTCTTGTCGATTTCGCCCAAGAACTCGCCGCGCATCGGATCGAGTTGATTTCAACCGGAGGGACCGCTCGGCTGTTGCGCGAGGCAGGGCTCGCCGTGCGTGATGTCGCCGAGCTGACCGGCTTTCCCGAGATGCTCGACGGGCGGGTCAAGACGCTGCACCCGAAAGTGGCGGGCGGGATCTTGGCGATTCGCTCGAACCCCGATCATATGAGCGCGATCGAGCAGCACGGCATCAGCGCGATCGATATGGTCGTTGTTAACCTCTACGCGTTCGAGAAGACGGCGGCGCGCGAGGGTGTTGCGTTCGACGAGATCATCGAGAACATCGACATCGGCGGGCCGACGATGATCCGCGCGGCGGCCAAGAACTTCCGCGATGTGGCGATTGTCACCGACCCGGACGACTACGAACGCCTTGCAACCGAACTCGATGCCGGGGACGGGGGCTTACCGCCCGAGACGCATTGGTATCTGGCCCAGCGAGCGTTTGCGCTCACGGCGGCCTACGACCGGGCGATCAGCCGGAAGCTCGGGAGCATTGATCCCTCGGGCGCGCCGGAACCCAAGGCAGCTGACGCTTTGCCGGCGACACTCGACGTCCGAATCCACAAGACGGCCGAGCTGCGCTACGGCGAGAACCCGCACCAAAGCGCCGCGCTCTACGCCTCGGGCAAAGGTGGAATCGCCTCGGCCATCAAGCTTCACGGCAAGGAGCTTTCTTTCAACAACCTGGTGGATCTCGACGCGGCCTGGCAGCTCATTCAAGAGTTCGACGACCCGGCCGCCGCCGTCATCAAACACACCAACCCCTGCGGTTGCGCCGAGCAAGCTTCACCGGCCGAGGCCTTTCGCAAGGCGCTCGAATGCGACCCGGTGTCGGCCTTCGGTTCCGTTCTGGCGTTCAACCGCGAGTTAGACGGCGAGGCGGCCGAGGCGGTCTCGAAGCTGTTTGTCGAGGCGATCGCCGCGCCGGGTTACGCCCCCGAGGCTCTCGATATTCTCACCAAGAAGAAGAACCTGCGGCTGCTCGAAGTGGGGGCCGAGCCCGGCGGCCCGGCGATCAAGAGCATTTCGGGCGGCTTTCTGGCGCAGTCCCAAGACGGGCTTTCGTGGGTCGAGGACCAGCTGCAAGTCGTCTCCGAGCGTCCGCCGACCGACGACGAGATGAAGGCGCTCGCTTTCGGCTGGAAGATCGTCAAGCATGTGAAGTCGAACGCCATCGTCTATGTGCGCGGCGGCCAGACGGTCGGCGTTGGAGCGGGCCAGATGAGCCGCGTGGACGCAGCCCGCATCGGGGCGTCGAAGGCCGTCCTGCCGCTCGAGGGGACCGTGGTCGGCTCCGACGCCTTCTTCCCCTTCGCCGACGGCGTCGAGGAGATCGCCAAGCACGGCGTCACGGCGATCGTGCAGCCGGGCGGATCGAAGCGCGATCAAGAGGTGATCGACGCCGCTAATCGGCTGGGGCTGGCGATGGTCTTCACCGGCATCCGGCACTTTCGGCATTGAGCCGATGTCTTGCAGCGGGGCCGGCACAAACACGCGCGTTTGTCGCTACCAAGCGCATCGGTCTATTCGGGAGCTCGGCGGTCGGGAGGCATGCGGACAGCTCGGGCGATGTTGTCGCCATGCAGCCGGCGGGCCACCCGCAACTCGTAGTCGAGCTGTAGGCCGAGCCAGGATTCGGCCGAGACGTGGAAATACGCCGCCAGTCGCAAAGCCGTGTCGGCGGTGACCGAGCGCTTGCCGTGGATGATGCCGTGGATGCGGTTGGGCGGGACGTCCAGGTCACGCGCCAGCTTGTTGATGCTGAGGCCGATCGGCTTCATGAATTGATCCCGCAGGACCTCGCCGGGATGAATGGCGTCGGTGCGCTGGTCGGATTCGATCGGCATGGGGCAGTTGGCTGAGTGTTAGCGCGGACAGATCTATTACGTACATCATAATACTTTTTTGGGAATAAATGCAATCTGCTTGTCAAGCCGCGGGTCGAGACCGCTTTGAGACTATTATGTCACTCATAATCCTTTGTAGATAATGGATGTTATCTTGTTGTTAATGAATTGGTTACACTTCTCTCCACGGAGGACTTGGAAGTGGGGAGCTAAGCCGGTCTTGGGCTGAGACCCCCTGGCTGGTATTCATGGACTCGGCGACTGCGGCTAGGCCGTCTTGCGGCGGCGGTGCCGCGGCGGCTATCGAGCTAAGCACTTCCGGCATCCGACATTTCCTTCTTAAGATATTGCCATGGCTTGGCTTGACCCGTTTTTGGCTTCGTTTCGCAAAATGGACCGAGCCGGCCCGGCGGTCCCGTTTCGCATCTGCTCGTGAGATCGCGATCGACTCGTTCTCGGACGAGTCTTACGAGACCGGCGGGAAAGGAAAAAGTGTTCACTATGTGGCCGGCGTAATGTGTTCACCAATCGCCGGGTTGCACAACTGAAGGGCCCGTGAGATTGGTTAGCTCGTCGCGCGGAAGCCGCGATGTTTCCGAGATTTGCCGTTTTCCGACCCCAGACCTTGTCCGCAAGTTGTTGATATAGCGTGTCTTGATCCATTATTGGCTTTGTTTCGTAAAACTTGCGGCACGGGCACGGCACCACCGCCCGAGTGATCCCAGGGCCGGCGCCCCTGGTTGGCATCTATGAACCCGCGACATGGCCCAGACTGTCTTGTGGCAGCCGGGGACGATTCGGAATCCGCATCTTTGTGACCGTATTTCTCCTTACAAGTTATTGATATGAAGTAGTTTAAACCGCTATTGGCTTCGTTTCGCAAAATCGATGAAGCCAGCTAGGCGGTCCCGTTTCGCGCCTACTTGGGATATGCCCGACGGCTGCCGGATATCGTAGCGACGAGGTTGGGTGAGGTGGAAAGGCGATCTTGCAAGTTGTTGATATAGATTGGTTTGATTCATTCTTGGCTTCGTTTCGCAAAAACTCGCTGGAACCGGTTCGGCACCCCCGCCAGGTGATCCAGGGGCTGACGCCCGGGCTGGTATCATGGACCGGCGACATGGCCCAGGCTATGTTGCCGCAGTCGCGGAAGATTCGAGATCCGCCATTTCTTTGTCCGTGTCTTTGCTTTCAAGTTATTGATATATAGTGACTTGATTCATTCTTGGCTTCGTTTCGCAAAATCGATGAAGCAGGCTGGTGATTCCCCTTGTGGCTCTCGCTTGGGATGGAGTCAGCGGCTGTTGGGCTCCCTCGGCGAGATGCCGGAGGTGGATGGTGAACAGATCATACCGGGCAGATGGTGAACAGATTCTCAAGGGAAACATGCCGCCATCGATCGGACTCATTTTCAGGAGAAAAGATGTCGCCAGGAATGGCGACACGGCTCGCCTGGAGGCGCGCGCCACGTCGGAGAGGTTCGGTATCGAAAAGATCCGGGTCGATTTTCGGAAGAGTCCGTTTCTCTGAACGCGGGGCATTCATATATCCCGCCATGAAAACTCGCTTTGGTCGGGGCGTTTTCGGAGAAGACATACCGGCACGAATGCCGGTACGGCACGCAAGAATGCGTGCGCCACGTCAGGCGGGTTCGACATCGTTGGACCTATTTTCGGAGGAGTTTACTCCGTGCACCTCCCAAGTTTGGCGATCCAATGGAACTTATTCGGTAGGCGCTCGGGACAGTCCGCATTTCTTCACAGCTCCTCATCTTAGCGGTGCTGTCAAACCGATCTCCATGGCGGTTGAACAGGCTTCTCTTGCGCCCGGCCGGCGCGTACGCAATCCACTTCCTCGATCGGTGGTGGGGATCTGGTATTCTGACTTCTCGGCGGGCCCATGGCGCACAGAACCCTTTTTCTCAATCCTCCATCTTTTGAAAACTTTGACGGCGGCGCGAGCTCCCGCTGGCCCGCCACGCGAGAGATCGAGTCCTATTGGTATCCCGTCTGGCTGTGCTACCCGGCCGGAATGCTGCCCGACAGCAAGGTCGTTGACGCTCCTCCGCATAAGATCACGCCGGAGCAGACAATCGAGATGGTGAAGGATTTCGACTTCCTTGTGCTGTTTACGTCAACGCCGGGATTCGAAAACGACACCTTGCTGGCCGAGCGCATGAAACAGGTCAGCCCCGATCTCAAGATCTGTTTCGTGGGCCCTCATGTGAGCGCGCTGCCCGAGCCCAGCCTGGAGGCCTCGCCGGCGATCGATTTCATTGTCCGCAAGGAATTCGATCAGGCCGTGGTCGACTTCGCCAACGGCAAAGCGCTGAAAGAGATTCCGAGCGTCAGCTACCGCGATGACGGCGGCTTTGTCCACAACTCGCAGGCGCCCGAGATCGAGAATCTCGACGAGCTGCCTTGGGTGACAAAGACTTACAAACGCGACCTCGATATCAGCCGCTATAACGTCCCTTTCCTGCTGCACCCCTACTTGGCCTTTTACACGGAGCGCGGCTGCCCGGCGCTGTGTACGTTTTGCCTGTGGCCGCAGACGCTCTCGGGACACCGCTGGCGCACGCGGTCGGCCGAGGATGTCGCGGCGGAGGTCCAATGGACGCTCGACAATTTCTCGGGGTTGCGCGAGATCTTCTTCGACGACGACACCTTCAACATTCGCAAGTCGCGGGTGATCGAGCTGTGCGAGAAGCTCAAGCCGCTGAACTTTACTTGGTCCTGCACGTCGCGCGTTACGGTTGACTACGAGACGCTCAAGGCCATGAAGGACGCCGGCTGCCGGCTGCTGGTCGTTGGTTACGAGTCGGGCGACCCGCAAATCCTTAAGAACATCAAGAAGGGCGCGACCATCGAGCAGGCCGAACGGTTCACGAAGAACTGCAAGAAACTAGGGCTGGTCGTTCACGGTGACTACATTGTCGGGTTGCCGGGCGAGACGCGCGAGTCGATCCGCCGCACGATCGACTTCGCCAAGAGAATGGACAACGAGACAATTCAAGTTTCGGTGGCTCACCCCTATCCGGGCACGGAGTTTTACGAGTACGTCGAATCCAATCGCTTGATCACGACCGACAGCATGACCGACGAGGGCGGCCACCAACTGCCGAACATCATCTACGGGGATCTCGATCAAGCCGAGATCATGCATTGGGTCGAGCGCTTCTACGACGAGTATTACTTCCGGCCGCGGGTAGCTTGGCGGATCGTGCGCAAAGCCATCTTTAACCGCAAGGAGCGGCGCCGGCTCTACAAGGAGGCCCGCGAGTACCTTTCCCTGCGGGCCAAGCGGCAACGCTTCGTCAAGCAACGCCGCTACGACAATCAAGCGGCTTGAGGGCGGCGCGCTTTCCGCTTCGCGAGAACCTTTGGTTTGACGCTCTTCTTAACTCGATCGGCGCGGCCGGCCGGGGACGAACCGCGGTAGGCGAAGCGAAACCGCGGGACCTCGCTCGGCCTCGTTGCGCGCCTGCTACAATCCCCAAAAGATTGAAGCCCCCTCGGATTGAACACAATGTTCGCACCTGCTCTTCCCTTCGCCGAAGCCCGTCAGGTCGTCACCGATAAGATGGCGCGCCGCGCGTGTTTTTTTCGCGCCGCCGACCGAGACGGTTTCGCTCGAAGATGCTCTCGGCCGCGTGTTGGCCGCTGAAATTCGCGCCGACCGCGACTACCCGCCCTTCAACCGCTCGGCCCGCGACGGTTTCGCCGTGGCGGCTTCGGATGTAGCGAATCCGCCCGCGCGCCTCCGCGTCATTGGCCAAACCCGCGCCGGTGAACCTTCCCGTTTCACATTGCAACCGGGAGAAACCGTCGAAATCATGACCGGCGCGCCGGGGCCCGAGGGCGCCGACTCCGTGGTGATGTGGGAAGACTCCGAGCGTGACGGCGACTCGGTCACGCTCCAAAGTGGTGTACCGGCGGGGAAGAACCTGATCTATCGCGGTAGCGAGACGAAGGCCGGGGCTCTTGTCCTCGAGCCCGGCACGCCCATCGACTACCCGCAAATCGCTCTCTTGGCCTCGACGGGCCACGGCCGAGTAGAGGTCTACCGCAAGCCTCGTGTCGCGATTCTTTCGACCGGCGACGAAGTGGTCGAGCTTGACCGAACTCCCGAACCCTTCCAGATCCGCAACTCGAACGCCTATTCGCTCGCGACTCAGGTCCGCCGGCTCGGCGGCGAGCCCCGAATCTTGCCGATCGCCCCGGATCGTCTCGACCGTACCGGCGAGCTGGTAGCGCGGGGTCTCGAATCCGACCTCTTGCTGCTTTCCGGCGGCGTCTCGATGGGGAAGTACGATTTCGTCGAACAGGTGCTGGCCGACCTGAAAGCCGAATTCTTTTTTACGCAGGTGAAAATCCAACCCGGCAAGCCGCTGGTCTTCGGACAGGTAGGGTCGGTCCCGGTCTTCGGCTTGCCCGGCAACCCCATCTCGACGATGGTGACCTTTGAGGTTTTCGCCTCGATCGCCGTCCACCGGCTGGCGGGAAGATCCAAATCGCCCCTTCCTTTCGTCCGAGCCCGATTGCGCTCCGATTTCACGCATAAGCCCGTCCTGACTCGTTTTCTGCCGGCGCGGGTGGAAGGGGACTATGGGGAAGCGACGGTTGATCGGGTAAAATGGCAAGGGTCGGGCGACTTGGTCGCTTTGGCGCGCTCGAACTGTTTCCTCGTCGCCACGCCCGAACGAGAAGCCTGGGCGGCCGGCGACTGGATTGACGTTTTGCCCAACGCTTTACCCTAATGAGCAGGCTTTCGCATTTCGATGACGCCGGCGAGATCCACATGGTGGACGTCAGCGGCAAACCCGACACGCGCCGCACCGCCCGCGCTCATGCCTTCGTCAAATTGTCGCCCGAAGTGATCGCTGAGTTGCCGAACAACCCCAAAGGGAACCCACTGGAAATCGCGCGCATCGCCGGCATCAGCGCGGCCAAGAAAACATCCGAACTGATTCCGCTCTGCCATCCGTTGATGCTCGCCAACGTCGATGTACGCATCTCGCCGGTCGATGAGGGAATCGACATTGAAACCGCGGTTGTCACGACCGGGCCGACCGGCGCGGAAATGGAAGCGCTGACAGCGGCCGCGGTCGCGGCGCTGACGGTCTACGACATGACCAAGGCGCTCGACAAATCGATCGAAATCAGCGACGTCTATTTGCTCGAGAAGACCGGAGGAAAGAGCGGAACCTATATCCGATCGGCAACCGGCTGAGCGGTTGATGCGTACTGTAGATCTAGATACCCTCGGAGCCCGGACCGAGTCAACACCCCATGAACCCGCCCTCGAAAATCCGTACGTTCCGCCTCGTCTTGACGGCCCTTGTCTTGCCGGCGGCCTTTTTGCTTGCCGTTTCGACCGCGCGGGCGCAAACCGAATCCGCCGCGGATGAGACGAAAGTCCTTACCGTCGAGGACCGCCCGACCTTTGTCTCCGGGGTCGAAGTCGTCACGGTGCCGGTCACGATCACCGGTCCCAAGGGAGAATACGTCACCGCGCTGGAAGCTTACGACTTCAAGATCTTCGACAACGACAGCGAGCAGAAGATCGACAGCTTCCAGGTGAGTTTTCTGCCGATCTCAATGGTCATCTGCGTTCAGTCGAGCGACCGCATCGAGGCCATCCTGCCGGATGTCAAAAAGACGGCTGTGCTGTTCACCGACATGGTGCTCGGCCGCTTCGGCGAAGGGGCTCTGATCGCCTTCGACAGTCGCGTGCGATTGATGCAGGACTTCACCAACGACACAGACAAGATCGACAAAGCACTCAAGAAGATCTCGATCGGCAGTAGCGCGGTACACCTGGCCGACGCGGTTTACGAGGGTATTCGCCTGTTGCGGCGGCGGCCGGCAAGTCACCGCAAAATCGTTGTCGTGCTCTCGGAGTCCCAAAACAACGGCAGCGAAGTCAGCATGGGTGAGGTGCTGCGGACGGCCCAACTCGAGAACATCATGGTCTACGCGGTGCGGATCTCCACCTTGTCGGCGCGCGTGTTGCGGGGGCAACAGCCCATCCGCGACCCGTTTCCCCCCGGCGTCCAGGCGCGGCCCGTCGCACCGGGCCAGGTTTCCACGCCGACCACGATGCGGCAAAGCCGAGTGGACGTGACCGGCAACGTCATCCCGATCATCATCGATCTGATACGCGGCACGAAGAATTTGATCTTCAAGAATCCTCTCGAAGCCTTGGCCAGAGCAACCGGCGGCAAGGACTACAGCCCCCGCACCGAGGACGGCTTGCAGGAATCGATCATTCAAATCGGGGAAGATTTGCGTAGTCAGTACTTACTGACTTACCGACCCAACAACCTCAACGATCGCGGCATCTATCACCGCATCCGAGTCGAGGTCCCTTACGATGCCTTGAAGGTGCGTGCCCGCATCGGGTATTTCCACGGGCCGCAAGCGGTTCTGCAAACCCAACCGGCCGCCGTGAGCCGTGAGCCGTGAGCCGACGGCTTTCGCTCGGGTTGCGCTAATCAAGCGGGCTCGAAATCGGGGAGCGTGCCTTCCAGGAATCGGCCGAGTTCGGAAGCCGGGAAGCGCAGCCCCAGGTAGAAAGTTCCAAACAGGGCATAGAGCGAGCTGGCTTCGTCGAAGCGCATTTCGTAGATCAGCTTCTTGAACACCAACGGGTCGTCGGCGAAAAGATCGACGCCCCATTCCCAATCGTCGAAACCGATCGAGCCGGAAATGATCTGCTTGACCTTGCCCGCGTAGCGGCGGCCGATCATGCCGTGGTCGCGCATCATGCGGCGGCGGTCGGCAATCTTAACGTCGTACCAGTTATTGACTTCGCCGCGCTTTTTATCCATGGGATAGAAGCACAGGTAGCGGTTCGGCGGGACCGTCGGCCACAGGCGACCGGCCATCGCTTGGCGGGACTCTTGCATCTTGGCTTGCTCGGCTTTGAGCCACTCCTCGCTACCCGGCTCGACGCCTTGCTCGACGAGCGATTCGTAGAGTTGGACGGATGCCTCGTAAAGCCCAAGCTCGACGATCGAAACGTAGGATGTGGTCGGCTCGAGATAGTCGGCCAGGGCGAGTTGCGAAAGCCGCAGCTCCGCCCGGTTGGCTTCATCGAACGTTTTCCTGAAATGGACGAGGATCAGGTCGCCTTTGTGGCCGAGCTCGGAAAACAACGCACTGCCGCCTTCTTCGCAGCCTTCCATTTCGATAAGTACGGCGGCGGCTTCGTCGGCGATCTCGTGCCGGCGGTCGGCGTCAAGGGCCTTCCAGGCGGGCCGGCGGATACGGAACATCTGGTGCAGCAGAGCCGAGCCGTCGAGCGTCAAGGGGACGGCCGGCGGCGGCATCGGTCCGGCGGCGCGACGTCCGGGATGAGCGGGTTGAGCGGCGTTGGGTTCTTTCATGGGTGGAATCTTCATTATGCAGAGATTGCGGCGGGACGGGGCAAAGCCCTTGCGGGAGAGTAGACTCCCTTCCCGGTTCAATCCCGAGTGAAACGTTGCCTCTACAATCAACGAGGAGGCCGATATTGGAAATCGATGCCGCACTTTCCCGGCAAGCCTTAGAGGCGGCGCTGGAACAATTCCCCGACTTCGCGAAGTTTGGGCCTCGTATTGAATGGCGCGCCTTAATGCGGGGCGGCGCTTTCATGGTGGCCTACGAAGAGTACCCTCCGAACGATCTGCCCGGCACATGGGATTTTCAAAACGCTTTTATTAAGGGCTACAAACGATTGGCGGGAACAGGCTGAATCGCAACAGCGGACGGGCGCCCTTACTCTTCGCTAATTCTCGGCACATATTTGCTTTCAAGCGCCTTGACGGCGGCCACGAATACGCGATTCAGAGCAGGCCGCCGAAGAGACAGCCCGCTAGTGGCGCCACCGGCGTCGCCGGATCGTTCAGGGGAGAAACTTGGTCGAAGGGTTCGCCGGGACCGCGCCGCCGCGGGGGCTGTGAAAAAATGGGGGACAGTCCACTTCGCGCCAGACGAAATTATTGATTTTATGGAGCTTATCCGGTCGGCGCTCGGCACAGTCCCCAATTTTTCACAGCCCCGCGGCGGCTCGGCTCGGGTGGGTGAAAGTCCGATCTATTTGCAGCGGTCGTGAATCTCCGGGGCGCGCGAAATTTGAAGTTTCGGGTCAGTCGCGCTTCTCGCGGCCGGCGGCAAGGCGGTTGATTTGAGCCGCCATTTCGGGGAAGTGGGCGAGGAGCTTCGAAAAATCCGCTTTGCCAACGGCCAACAGGTCAACCGCGGCGAGTGCGCGGACCTCAGCGTTGCGTGGAGCGTCGGAGAGCATGGCCATTTCGCCGAAGTAATCTCCGGGGCCGAGCACGGCAAGCCGCCGGCCGCCGCGCACAACCTCAACTTCCCCGTCGGTGATGACGTACACGCGGTCGCCGACATCGCCCTCGGCGAAGATCACGTCACCCTGCTCGAAGTGCTCTCCAACGATGTTGTCGGATGTCCGCAGCTGCAATTGGACGAGGTCTCCGGGAAACAGGAAAGCGGTAGCCCAGTCGAGGCCCAGGCGCAATTTGCGGTCCCACCCCGGCAGCTTCGACCAATAAATCGTACGCCACAGCAACCAAGCGGGTAGACCCGAAAAGGGAATGCCCATCACCTCGGCCACCGCTGAATGGTGGCCCAGCGAGCCCAGTTTCCCCAGTCCGGCGAAATTGAATTCCGAGGCGGGATTGCCGCGCAACGCGGCCGTGATGTTTTCGGCGACGGTTCGAGCTTCGCGCACGGCATGCTGCGCGGTGGGTGGAGCGAATGAGCCATCCGGCATGGGGACGGCCGCGCAATCACCCAGCGCCCAGACGCGCCCTTCCGAGCCTTCGACCTCGAGCCGGCGATTGACCGCGAGACGGCCCTTTGTCTTGTGTTGAAGGGCGATGATAATGTCCCCTTGAGAGGGCGATAGAAATGTCCCCTAATCTAAGGCTCCGAAGGAGGAGCCTAGATTGGAGAGGACATGGATGAACGACAAGGAATTGAGACGGGGCGAGGTACTGGGCCGGGTGAAGCGAGGCGAGTTGAAGCTGAGCGAGGCGGCGCGGATACTCGATATCAGTTATCGCCAGACCAAGCGGATCTGGAGGCGCTACAGCGCGGGAGGGACAAAAGCATTGAAGCACGGCAACGTGGGCCGGGTATCGAACCGCGCCAAGCCGGCGGAAGTTCGCAAGCGAGTGCTGCAACTGGTGCGCGAACACTACTCCGGCGAGCCGCACGAGCGCTTCGGGCCGACGCTGGCGGCCGAGCATTTGTGGACAGACCACGATCTGAAACTATCGGTGCGAACACTGCGGCTCTGGATGCTCGCCGAGGGCCTGTGGAGCCGCCGCCGCAAGCGCCGGCCGCATCGCTCGCGGCGGCGGCGTAAAGCGCACTTGGGCGAGCTGATCCAGGTCGACGGTTCGCACCACGAGTGGCTCGAAGCGCGCGGGCGGAAAGGTTGCCTGATGAACTTCGTCGACGATGCGACCGGTCTGGCGCTGTGCCGTTTCTCGAGCGAGGAAACGACTTGGGCGGCGGCCGATCTGCTCGAAGCCTGGGTGCGTCAATACGGCGTTCCGAAGGCGTTGTATTGCGACTGGAAGAACGTCTACAAGCGCCGGCCAACGTCGCGTGAAGCGCTGGAAGGCATCGAGCCCGAGACGCAGTTCGGACGCATGTGCGCCAAGCTCGGCATTGGTATCATCGCCGCTTCGTCACCGCAAGCGAAGGGCCGCGTGGAGCGCCATCACGGCACCCATCAAGACCGCCTGATCAAGAAGATGCGGCTCAAAGGCATTGCCGATTACGAGGCGGCGAACCGCTATCTCGACGAGCAGTATCTGCCAGAGCACAACGCCAAGTTCGCCTCTGAGCCGTCAGCGGGAGCGGACTTTCATCGGCGCTTATCGAAGCGTTTGGACTTGAAGTGGGTGTTTTGCTTGGAGGGAGAGCGGGTGGTGTCCAACGACCTGGTGGTACGTTTCGAGAACCGTTTTCCGCAGTTGAAACCGCAGCGCAATCAGGCTCTGGGCGCAGGCGCGAGAGTAACCGTGCAGCAAGCGCGCGAGGGCGAGTTGCGGGTGGTGTTCGAGGGGAAAACGGTGGCGTTCGACGAGATCGCCAAGCCGCTCCCCAAGGTGCGGCCGGAGCCGAAACCGCGCCTGGCGCCGCAGCCGCGCACACCGCCGGCGAATCACCCTTGGCGCGCGCCGTTGAAGCCGAAAAAACGGGCGGCGACCGCGTGAAGAGGGCTGTGGAAATGACGGGGCCGTGGAAAACGAGGAAAACCCTCGGCAGCCGACGAGGAGCTTCGAACCTCATCGCTCGGGTTTCCCACGTTTCCCCCAGCCCCTTGGAAATCGCTGTGCGATTCCCACATTCCCACAAGCCCCTACGACTACTATCCTTTTACTTAAAAGGGGACATTTCTACCGGGCTAACCAAGGGGACATTTCTATCGCCCTACCGAGGGGGACATTTCTATCGCCTCTTGACACTGTTGCAATCGAGGGTGGCCAACACGGGCGCGGCCGCCGACGGGACGGTGCTGACCAGTGTTCGGGTCGCTATCGACTCGCCGTCGCTGAGCAGGGCGGCGTCGGCGGTGGCGGCACGAATACGCACGTTCAGCTTCAACTCGACGCCCCGCCGCCGCAGCAACTTTTGCGCATAGGCGGCGAGCTTAGGTGTAATCTCGGGCAAGATGCGGTCCCGCGAATGGACCAAGACACAACGGATTTCCTCGGGCCGCAGGGTGGTGAAATCGCGCGTCGCGCGTCGCGCGAAGTCGTTCAACTCGGCCAGCACTTCCACGCCGGAGAACCCGCCTCCGGCGACCACGAACGTCAACAGCCTGCGACGAAACTCCTGATCTTGTTCGTTATCGGCTTCGCCGAGAGCCTGCAAGACGCGGTTGCGCACGCGCAGTGCGTCGCCGAGGGTTCGGAAAGGCAAGGCATGCTCGGCCAAACCCGTCATGCCGGAGAAGTTCGTAATGCCGCCCGGAGCCAGCACGAGATAGTCGTAGTGGAGATCGAGGCCCTTGGGGCGCATGCCGGGCGCGAGCGAAACGACGCCGCGCGCAAGGTCGATGCCCTCAATGCCGCGCACGTAGAGCTTCGTGCGCGGGCACAGCCGCCGAATCGGCGAAACCGTGTCGAGCAGCCCGATCGACCCCGAGATCACTTCCGGCAGCAGCGGCTGGAAAACGAAATAGTTTTCGCGGTTGACCAGACGGAGCTCTGCTTCGTCGGCTCGAAGGAGTTTCTCGAGAAAGCGCGCCGCGTAGACCCCGCCGAACCCTCCACCGACAATGACGATTCGTTTGGCGGGCATCAGAGAACACGTGGCGCCGGCTGTTGCCGCTCTTCAATCCGCGATCGGCCGCGGGCTCCCGGGCGCTCAACCGGCAACTGTTCTACAGTTTCCTCCACACGGCGGTTGAAGGCAACCAAACTACCCCGGCGTCTCGGGTGCCGTGAAAAAATGGGGGACAGTCCGCTTCGCGCCATCGACATCTATTGGTCCAATGGAATCTGTTCAGTCGGCGCTTGGGGCAGCCCCAAATTTTTCACGGCACGCGCTATTTCAGCCCGACATTGTGCCTCAATTATCGCCTGGAGGGGATGTAACCCCCCCCGGGATTTGGACATATGACCTCGCGACGAGACGTGATCGTCGGATTGGCGGAGTCCGCGCGGGGGTCGTAAGTGTTTGGTCCTTAGTTCGAGGCGGCCCGCGTTGTCCGTGGGGATGAGAACGGTGGGCCGGTAAACGGTGACCGAAACCCTTTAAATAAAGCACGAAATCACCCATACCCAGCTCGGGGGCTGGTTGGCGCTGTCGGGTTTTACCCGGTCTGTCGCGAATCGGAAGTGCTTGGGCGGCAGCGATTCCGTACGCGTCTCTAGGCTCCACCCCTTAGACAAGATAAGTACCACCGTCCTATTCCTTCCGTCGTGAGGAGTTGACACCATGAAACACAGAGACGGGAAACGAACTATGTTGCTCACGAAGACACTATCCGTACGGAACGAACCTCTGGACCCGGCATTGCAACGGCTCGCCGGCGCTGTTCTCATTCAGGCGTTGGAAGACCTCACGCGCGGTCCCAAGCGGTCGCGGGAAGAGGCCCTGCAGTGGATGTTGGGTCAGACCAAGGATGGCTTCAATTTCGAGTTGTGTTGCAACTTGCTGGGCCGCGAGCCCAACGACGTGTTGCGGCGAGTACAACGTTTCTTCTTTATCCCCACCGGCACGACGACTTCGCACGGCTCTTACGCCGAGTCCCTCTCTTACTTCGTCAGATAGCGCGTTTCTCGCGCGCTCCGCCTTCGGCTCTACTCCGGGCTACATTTCGGCCGCTGCTTCACGGCTCAGGAGCGCCTACTTGCCCAATGGGGGGTCAAAGAATCGAGGCTTCGTCTTGTCGCGGGTGGCCCGGTTCTTTCGTGGGCGCGATCTTGAGCGATATTCCGGTTGCTAACCAAATGCCGATGAAAACGGCGACCGCGCCGAGGATCAGCCGCGACGTCACGGCTTCCCCCATCAACACCGCGCTCAAGGCCACGCTGAACAGCGGCACAGCGAAGTTGAAGAACGTCAGCGGCCCCGGGGCGTGGTGGCGCAACAAGTGGGCCCAGATTGTAAACCCCAATCCGCCCACGATGACGCCCTGGTAAAGAACCGCTGAAAGTGCTTTCCAGTGGATTGCTTCGCGAGGGGGCGACACGTCCCATAAGGCGGCGGCAAGGAACAACGGCAGCGAAAACATCATTTGCCAAAAGGCGGTCTTTTCGGGTTCGATTCGCTGAACCACGCGTTGGGTGTAGATCGTTCGCACCGCGACGAGAATGCTTGATAGCAGTAAAAAGAGGTTGCCCAACAGCGGAGCCGAGGCCAGGCGGGCCTCGGGACGACCGAGAAAGACCACGCAAATTCCTGCGAACGCAATCGCAAGCCCCACAAGACGACGTTGCGAAAGGCGGTCTCCGGGGACGACGAAATGGGCGAATAAGTTGGCGAAGATCGGGTTGCTGTTCATCAAGACAGTGGCGTAGGCGGGGGATGTGAAATCAGCTCCGTAGTGCATCAGGCCGATTTGGGCGGTGAAGAGCAAACCAAGGCTCACCAACGTCCGCTTTTCCCCCGGCCGGGTTCGCAGCCCAATGCCGCGTAGTCCCGACCAGCACCCGACCGCCGCCGCGCCGATCGCCATTCTTCCCAAGGCTGTCCAAAAGGGGGCGAAGGCGGTCAAGGCGAATTTAAGCGCCACTTGGTTGCCGCCGCGAATGATGGTGACGACGAGAGCGAGCAGGGCCGACTTACGTCCGATTGGGCGAATTGTGAAGGCGCTGCTCATCATTCATCAGGACGAGTGTCGTTTCGACGGGCATGAGGTCCGCGCCGTCGTTTAGGCGGCCGGTTTAGGCGGCGCCCGAGAGCCGTTTTTCCCTCCAGCGGGCTTCCAGCCTCGGCTGCAAAGTGACGATCAGAATTCCCGCGGCCACGCCGCCGACACCGATCATCAGCGCGGGTGGGATGGTTTCCGAAAAGACCCAGGCGCCGGCAAGAACCCCGAAAATCGGTGTCGGAAAGGCATAGACCGACAAAGCGCCGACGGGAGTGCGACGCAACAGCCGCGCCCAAACAATAAACAAGAACCCGGCCACCACGAAGCCCTGATAAAACAGCGCCAACAGCGGCTTCCAGTCCAGCGGGCCCGTCAGCGGTGGCTCGAACAACCACGCGGCCGGCCCGAAGATCGGCACGGCAAGCAGCGTCTGCCAAAAAATCGTCCGGGCCGGATCGGTGCGCCGCACCAAGTGCTGGGTGTAGACCATCCGCACGGCAAACGACAGCGCGGTGACGATCGAAATGATGTTTCCCAAAACGGGCCGCGAGGCGAAGCGGGCGTCGGGCTCGCCGAGAAACGCCACGCAAATTCCCGCGAAAGCAACCGTTAGCCCCAGGACCCGAAGCGGGGTGATGCGATCGTCGGGAGCGAAGAAGTGCGCCACGACGTTCGTAAAGATCGGGTGGCTGTTCATCAGCACCACGGCATAGGCGGCGGAGGTGAAGTGGGTCCCGAAGTTCAGTAAACAGATTTGGACAACGAAGATCGCGGCCAAGATAGCCAGCTTCGGCCATTCCCCTGGGCCGGGCATCACGGATACGCCTTGCACCCGCACCCAGCCGTAGAGCACCGGCAAACCGGCCAGCATGCGCCAAAAGGCGTTCCACAAGGGAGGGAAGGTGCCCAGGCTCAGCTTGAGCGCGACGACATTGCCGCCCCAAAACGCCGACAAGCCGAAAGCAGCCAGAGCGACTTTCCAATCGACGCCGTTCGACGGTAGTGGGGTTGTTGAAGCCAAGCTGCTCATGGCGCGGCCTCGCGCTCAGGTTCGGTCGCCGGAGTGGGCAAGGAGTAACCCGGGCGAGTGACCAGCAAAATGCCCGCGGTGACCGCCGCCAATCCGATCCAAAGCCGGGGCGTAATGGCTTCCCCAAACAACAGGCCGCTGAAAAGGACCCCGAAGATCGGCGACACGAACCCGAACACCGACAGCTTCCCCGGGCTGTGGTGCTTGAGCAGCATCGTCCAACCGACGAAACACACTCCGGCGACAACCACGCCCTGGTACAGCAACGCCAGCACCGGCGCGGTCGGAATCGAGTCGCCCAACAAAGGGGGTTCCAGCAGCCAAGCCGCGGCAAGAAACAACGGCAACGAGAAAATCGTCTGCCAAAGCACCGTGCGAATCGGCTCAATCGTTTGCACCAGCCGGTTCGTGTACACCAGCCGAACACCCAACAAGAACGACGTCAATAGAATCATCAGATTCCCGATCGTCGGGCGCTCGGCGAGCCCGGCGTCGGGACTACCCAGGAAAACCACGCAAATTCCGCTGAAAGCCGCGGCTAAACCAATCACGCGACGCGTTGTAAGCCGATCGCCCGGCACGAAAAAGTGCGCCAGCAGATTCGCGAAGATCGGGTTCGCGTTGAGCAGGACAATCCCGTAGGCCGGCGAGGTCCAGTTGACGCCGACGTTCAAGATCGCGATTTGCACCGTGAACAACAGAGCCAGAATGCCCAGCGGCCGGATCTCGTCTCGCTTGGGCATCAGCGGCAAACCGCGCCACGACGCCCACAGCCCCACCGCTGCCACCGAAATCAGAAACCGCCAGAAGGCGCTCCACAAAGGTGGAAACGCAACCAGGCCCAGCTTAATTCCGACCACATTACCGCCCCACAGAATCGCCAGCCCAAGCGCCGCCGACGCGCTCGTCAAACCGAACGGTCTCGCCCTCATCGCCCGACCCGCCTTGCGGACCGGCCGCGGCTTCCACGATTTGTTGATACGTGTTGCACAGCTTTCGCTCTTCGACCGCTTACCCGGTGAGACACTTCCGCGGCACGACCCTCGGGACGCCTCCCGGCGGCTCTCTCAGCGACCCGCCGGCGGGCTATTCCCGTAACGCGTCGCGCAAGATTTCGACCACGTGTTTAGGACGGCGGCTGGTGAAATGACCGATTTGTTGACGACAAGAAACGCCGCTGACCGCGATTTCGGTCCGGGGGCTCGCCGCTTCGACGGCGGGGAACAAACGTTGCCCGCCGATTTTTTCAGAAAGATCGTAATGCTCGACTTCAAAGCCGAACGACCCGGCCATGCCGCAGCACCCCGAATCGATTTCGGACACTTCCAAACCAGGGGCTAACCGCATCGCCTTCACGCTCGGCGCGCTGCCGATGTGCGCTTTTTGATGACAGTGGCCATGGAAGAGAACGCTGAGGACGCCGCGGGCCTCGTCTTCGGGCGGCTCACGGAAGGGCAGGTTCAATTCTCCTTGTTCGCTTTTTTCCACCAGAAACTCGTCCACCATGCGGCACTTCGCGGCGACCTGTTCGACGTCGGGCCCGGAAACCAAATCGGCGTATTCGTCCCGGAAGGTCAGCAGGCAACTCGGCTCGCAACCCAGGATCGGAATTCCCTCGGCGGCGTAGGGTTTTAGAGCCCGCACGTTCGCTTCGGCGAGCCGGCGGGCGTCCTCGAGCAAGCCCTTGGAAATCATCGGCCGGCCGCAACATTGTTTTTCGGCCAAGATGATTTCGAACCCGGCTTTCTCGAGCACTTCCGCCGCCGCGCGGCCGACCTCGGGGTAGTTGTAGTTCATGAAGCAGTCGTCGAACAGAACGACTTGCCCGCGATCGCGCTTTCCTTCACGCGGTCTTTGTCGAAACCAATCGCGAAAAGTTTCGGCGGCGAAGGGCGGCATCTGTCGACGGCGGTCAATGCCGGCGACCTGTTCGAGCAGCCATTTCACCGGAGCGAGCCGCATTGTCAGGTTCGCCAGGGGCGCGAAACGGCTGCCCCAGCGGTTGAGCGTTTCGACCCGCGCGAACAGCTTCGCCCGCAACGGCGTGCCGTGCTTTTCGTAATAGTGGGCCAGAAATTCGTACTTGATCTTCGCCAGATCGACGTTCGAGGGGCACTCGCGCTTGCAGCCCTTGCACTCCAGACACAAGTCGAGCACGTCGTACATGCGCCGCGAGGTCAGCTCCTCGGGCGGCAAATCTCCCGACAACGCGGCGCGCAAGGCGTTCGCTCGGCCCCTCGTCGAGTGCTCCTCTTCGAGAGTGGCGTGGTAGGAGGGGCACATAGTCCCCGCATCGCGCTTGCGGCAAACGCCCATGCCGTTGCACATCTCGACGGCGCGGGCAAAGCCGCCTTCGTTCGAAAAATCGAGGTGCGTCTTGATTTGAACCGTCTGATAGTCGGCGCCCCAGCGCAGGTTTTCGGTGACCTCGGGGGCATCGACGACCTTGCCGGGGTTCATCAGATTATGCGGATCGAAAATACGCTTCGCCTCGACGAAAGCCTCATAGATCTCCGGCCCGAACAGCACCTGATTGAACTTGCCCCGCGCGATGCCGTCGCCGTGCTCCCCGCTCATCGAGCCGCCGAATTCCATGACCAGGCGGCAAACCTCATTGCCGATTTCGCGCATCTTGCGGACTTCGGAAGCCTGTTTCAAGTCGATCGCCGGCCGAATATGAACACAGCCCACCGAAGCATGCCCGTAGTAGCCCCCGTGCGCGTCGTGGCTTTTGAGAATCTCGCCAAATCCCTGGAGAAAAGCCGGCAGGCGCTCGACCGGCACGGCCGGGTCCTCGACGAAGGCAATCGGTTTCTTGTCGCCCTTCACGCCCATCAGCAAGCCCAGCGCCTGTTTGCGGATTTGCCAAATCGATTGCTGCTCGGCCGGGTCGGTGACGGCGATGGAACCGAAACCGATTTGCCGGCGCTCGAGATGGGCTCGCAGCCGCTCGATCTTCGAACGAATCTCCGGCTCGTTTTCGCCTTGGAACTCCACCACCATAACCACCGCGGCGTCGGGATCGAGGAAGTCCAACCGGCCCGCGAAATCGGGCGAGTTGCGGGCCTGGTTGAGGATAAAGTCGTCCATCAACTCGATCGCCGCCGGATGGTGTTCGATAATTTCTTGCGAAGCCTCAACCGATTCGATGAGCGAACGAAATTGAACAACCAGAATGCCTTTGCTTTTCGGCAAGGGGACGATGCGAACCTTGGCTTCGCTCACAACGGCCAAGGTTCCTTCGCTGCCGACGATCATCCGCGCCAAATTGAAGGGCCCGGGCGGGCTCGAGTATCCCGCGCCGAAATCGCCTCCGGGATTCGCGATCAGCTCGTCCAGGTTGTAGCCGCTCACGCGCCGCATCAGTTTCGGGAAGCGCTCGAGAATTTCGTCGCGGCGGGTTTCGCCCAGGGCGCGCAGGTCGCGGTAGAGGCGGTTTTCGAGTGCGTCGCCGCGGGCGCGAGCTTCCAAGGCGCCGTTTTCGGCCGGGTTGAGCACGGCTTCGGAGCCGTCGGAAAGCACGACCTTCAGCTCCAACACATGGTCGATCGTCTTACCGTGGACGATCGAGTGCGCACCCGCCGAGTTGTTGCCGATCATGCCGCCGATCGTGGCTCGGCTGCTTGATGAGGTATCGGGGCCGAAGCCGAAACCGAGCGGCCCTAAGTAGTTATTCAACTGGTCTTGCACGACGCCGGGCTGGACGCGCACCCACTGCTCCTCGGTATTGCACTCGAGGATGTTGTGCATGTACTTCGCGAAGTCGATCTGCACGGCGTGGCCGACGGTCTGCCCCGAGAGGCTCGTGCCGCCTCCGCGCGCCAAGATGGGGGCGCGGTTGCGGGCGGCGACGCCGGTGAGCGCGGCGACATCCTCGGCGTGGCGCGGGATGACGACGCCGATCGGCTCCATTTGCCACACGCTCGCGTCGGTGCTGTAGAGAACCTTCGAATAGCGATCGAAACGAACTTCTCCCTCGACTTCTTTGCGGAACTGCTCGGCCAAATCGGGAGGGTAGTTCTTCATTGCAAGAAAGGGCAATCCCATCCCGCCCTCGCCGCCGAGACGGTTCACGATTGTCCGCCGGGGGGGAGTCCGCCGCCTCTTGGCTCTCTGCGAAAGTGCGGGAAACGACCGGGGTTCGGCGGCGGCAAAACATCGGCGCCGAGGGTGGAGCAGCGCCGGGGAAAAACCGACCCGCCGGATACTCAGTTTACAACACCGTAAGCGTTACCGGAAAAAATGGGGGACAGTCCACGTCGCGCCGGATGCGGTTTTTGATTCAATGGAACTTATTGGCTCGGCGCTTGGGACAGTCCCCATTTTTTCACAGCCCTGAGCTAAGGGGTGGGCTCCGCGTGCACCTCAGGCTTGCCCCAGCAGCATCTACAATGGATGGGACCGCATGCCGCCGGACGACTTCTTCACCGACACGCACCCTCGCGCCTTGAAGGTCTTCCTCGACCTGCAACGGCGCAAGACTCCTTCTGAAAAGCTACGCCAGGTTTTCGAGATGACCGATCTTATATTGGAAGCGGCGCGGGCGGGGGAGCGGATGCGGCACCCCGACGCCGACGGGCACGAAATCTCCATGCGTGCCGCCGCCCGGCGTTTCGATCGCGAAACGATGATCAAGGTCTGGGGCTGGGACCCGCGCGAGCATGAATGATCAGTGGGCGGCGTTTCGGGAACTCTTGACGGCGCTGGATCGGCTGGGCATTCTCCACGCGGTCGGTGGTTCGTTGGCGAGTTCGGTCCACGGTGTTCCCCGCGCGACCGTCGACGTTGATCTGGTCGTCGATTTGCCGGAATCCAAGATCGAGCCCCTGGCCGAGAATCTCAAAGCGGGGTTTTTCGCGGAACCTGATCTTATCCGCGACGCCGTCCGCTCGGGCCGGTCGTTCAACTTGATTCACTACAAGAGTGCGTACAAATTCGATCTGTTTCCGCTTCGCGATGACCCTTACTATCGGACTGAATTTGATCGTCGTTTCGAAACACAGTTTTGGATCGCCGAGGATCAATCGCTGCGTTTCGCGGTCGTCACCGCCGAGGACGCCGTGCTGACGAAACTCGTCTGGTATCTGGAGGGCGGGGAGGTTTCGACGCGCCAATGGAACGACCTGCTCGGCATCGTACAATTGCGAAGCCAAGAATTGGATTGGGCTTATTTGCGGCATTGGGCGAGTTACCTGCAAGTGGAAGGACTTCTGGATCGTCTTCGCGAAGAAACGTAACGCCGTCGGTCCGGAACCCGCGCGACCGGATCACGGCGAGCGAGGCTCAGGCCAGCTCCCCGCGCATGACTGTCACCGCCTGGCCTCCCAATATCACGCGGTCGCCTTTCACCTGAACGCGCACTTCGCCGCCTCTGGCCGATGCTTGGTAGGCCAGCAGCTCGGTCTTACCCAAACGCTCGGCCCAATAGGGGCCCAAGCAACAATGCGCCGAGCCGGTGACCGGGTCTTCCGCGATACCCGCCGCGGGCGCGAAATAGCGCGACAGGAAATCGTATCGTCCCGCGCCGCGGCAAGTGACAATGAAGCCGCGCACGGAAAGATTTGCCAGCGCAGCCGAGTTCGGCGCCAATTCAGCCAGGACCTGCTCGGACTCGACCTCGATGAGGTAGTCAAAGCGGCTCCGCAGGACCGCGCGGGCCTCGCCCCCCATCGCTTCCGTCCGCCAGCCCCTCGGGAATCTCCGTCGCCTCGGCGGGCGTTGCGGGAAAATCGAGCTCAATCCACCGGCCTTGGCCGCGCGCCGTCAACTCCCCGGAGCGGGTTGCGAAACGAGCCGTCTCGGACCGCGCCAGGCGACCCGCTTCCCACAGCACATGAGCGGCGGCGAGAGTGGCGTGGCCGCACAAATCGACTTCGACCGTGGGCGTAAACCAGCGCAAGGAAAAACCGTCTTCCAGGGCCCTCACGAAGGCTGTTTCCGACAGATTCATCTCGGCGGCAAGGTTCTGCATCCAAGCGTCGGGTCGCGGAGCGTCCAGTAGACAGACCGCCGCCGGATTGCCGGAAAACGGCCGTTCGCTAAAGGCATCGACCTGGTAGATCGGAATCGCCATGTCTCTATTGTGACGACGATGAAACAGGGTCGTGGACGGCCCTTAAAGCGGGGCGTCGGGCGGGAATTTAGGCTATGCTAGTGTTTCGCGGGATGCACCTGTCGTTCCGGCGACGTTCAGGGGAGGTCGATATGTCCAAAGTTCTGATTCCGGTCGGCGATGCCATCGAAGCCGTCGACACTCTATACCCTTATTTCCGCGTGCAAGAGGACGGTTTTGAAGCCGTCGTCGCCGGGCAAGACGCGCGCGTCTACGCCATGGTGATGCATGAGATTCCGCCGGGCTGGGACGTCACGCGCGAAGGCCCCAGCTACCACATCGAAGCGACCGTTGCGTTCCGTGACATCGACCCCAACGACTACGACGGTCTCTTCGTCTCCGGCGGCCGCGCCCCCGAGTATCTGCGCTACGACGAGGACTTGCTGAAGATCGTGCGTCATTTTTTCGAGGAGCAAAAACCCGTGGCCGTGGTCTGCCACGGCGTGGAGATCGTGGCAGCGGCCGACGTGATCCGCAACAGGAGAATGGCGACCGTGTCCAAGTGCCAACTCGATGTCGAATTCTCCGGAGGAACCTTCGCCGACGAGGGATGCGTCATCGACGGCAACATGGTCAGCGGCCGCACGTGGCACGACCATCATCTCTACATGCCGGTCTTCATGCGAAACCTCATCGAATACCGCGCTAAGAAGGAAACGTCCATTCCCGCCGCCGTGGCGACGTAGTTTTGGGCTTCGCTCAGACCCCGGGGGAGCGGAATGCACGCCCGCGGGCTACCCCTTGAGTGCCGCGCTTAACCTCTCGATATCTTCCTCGCTGTTGAAGACGTGCGGCGAGACTCGCAAATTGCCTTTGCGCGCCGAAACCGCGATTCTCTCTTTTTCCAAGCGAGCCGCGAGTTTCGAGGGGTCGATCCCCGCGAAACTCGCCGTGACAATTGGGGAATCATACCCCTCGGCGTGATCAGCCGCCAACAGGCCGCCCCGCTCGCGCAGCACGGCTCGCGACTTGCTCGCCAGATCAAGCACGCGCTCCTCGACCTGTTCAGGCCCCAGCTCGCGCAGCCATTCCAGTACCGCGCCGAGAGCGAAGATGCCGGGGAAGTTCTGCATCCCGCCTTCGTAGCGAATCGCCCCGTCGGGCAGCTCGGGGACGCCGTCGTGAAGCTGGTCAACCTCTCGCCAACTCTTGTGGCTGCGCCAACTATACGACGCCGGCGGCAGCCACTCCCGCACCCGTTCCGATATATACGCAAAGCCGATGCCGGGCGGAGAAAGCAACCATTTGTAGGCGTTGACGACGAGGTAGTCGATCTTCGCCGCGTCCACGTCTATTCGCAATGCGCCGACGCTCTGTGTTCCGTCGACGTAGAAAAGAATGTCGCGACCGCTTAGTTCCGCGCCCACCGCTTCGAGCGGGACCCGCAAGCCGGTCGAGTAGTTCACCGAACTCAGCAATACGAGACGCGTGCGCGCGGTGAGCGCGTCCCGGAAGCGGTCGAGCGAAAAAGCGCCGTTGGGAATCTCGACGCGGGTGAACGTCGCTCCCTTTTTCGCCAGGACTTCGGGAAAGTAAAAATTGTTCGGGAACTCGTGCGCCAGGCTGACGACGTGGTCGCCCTCGCGCCACTCGATGCCGCCGATCAACCATCCGAGCCCGGCGTCGGCATTCGGTACGAACGCTATGTCGTCGGCGCGTGCTCCGATCAACCGCGCGGCCGACGCGCGAACTTGGTCCGCGTCGCTATACCAATCGAGGAAATCGAGGTTGGCTCTTTCGTTGCGTCGCGTGAAATATAGATCCGCCGCGGCGATCGCGAATCGGGGCACGGGACCGAACCCCGCGGTATTCAGATAGGCCCAGTCGTCGAGGACCGGGAATGCTTCGCGCATCTGCTTCGGATCGGCGATCATAAGATTCAGCTTATCCCGCGCGGCCCCGCGTCGTCGGGCCTCCACTCCATGGTCTACGTTGATCCCGCCTTGTTTCATCGCCACCTCGGTCTGCCCGACGGCGTGGAACCCGACGCCGTGACGGCCTCGTTGGCCGACGATGCCCGCGATTGGTATCGCGAATGCGGTGACCCATGGTCTCACGCGTCGATTCGCGAGATTCTTTCTATCGAAGGGGATAAGGTCCACCTCGAAGGCGGCGACGAACTCACCAGCGCGGTGCTTGCCGACGGATTTCACGCGGCCGACGCACGTCAGGCGGCGATCGTCGGCGTGAGCGCGGGCGCGGCGGTGGATCATGAAATCGACGCGCGCTTCCAAAGCGAGCGTCCCGCCGAGGCGATGATCCTCAATGCCTACGCCGTCGCCGCGGCCGAACATCTGCGCGCGCGTCAAGGGCGACGTTTGCGAAGGCAAGCGGCGAAGTCAGGCATGACCGTGCTGCCGCACTACAGCCCGGGCTACGACGGCTGGGACCTCGACGACCAGGCGACGCTCTTCGCCGCGCTCGACGAATCGGGTCCGCTGAGCCTGCTGCCCTCGGGCGGGTTGCGGCCGACGCGGTCGGCGTTGGCGGTTTTCGCGATCACCGAAAAGGGGATTCCGGCAAACGAACTCGACGGCTTTTGGTTCCACGAGCGAAAAAGCGAAAGCGGCCGCAACGGCGCCGCGCCGCGCCGGCGCTATTCTTTCCCGGAAAAGACGCTGGCGAAATGGAGCCGCGAGCGCCTGACGATCGAAGAGCGCCCCGACGGCAAGCTCATCGCCCGCTTTCGTTTCGACGGAACAACCTGCAGCAGCCTGGGGATGCCGTTGGCGTTCGATTATTCCATCGAGCTGAGCGCGGAGGGCGCCGAAGGGCGCCGCGTCGTGGATACCCTGTGCCGTCCGGCCGAGGGCGACCGAGGTCATCGCTCGATGTGTGGCTATTTGGCCGATCCCGATCGAATGAGCGGCGCGTTTGACGAGCAACCCTTGCTCGGATGCCGGCTCGATGACGCTCTCGGCAAACTCGGCGAGGTCAGCTCCTCCGGGTGTCTGTGTCTGGAAGCGAACCGCCGCCACAAGTGGGGCATCGTTTTGGAGACGCTCCATTACCGGTTGGCCGAGTCCGCCGTTTAGGCGAAGGTTGATGCCCTCAGCGCTTTTCGACTTCGAGCAACCAATCGGGCGACTTCAGAACTTCGCGTGGGCGGCTGCCGTCGGGCGGTCCGATAACGCCGTCTTTTTCCATCGCGTCGAGAATGCGGGCGGCGCGGCCGTATCCCAGCCGCAGCCTTCTCTGCAACGTCGAGGTCGAGGCCTTGCCCATTTCGAGTACGATACGCACGGCGTCTTCGTAGGCCGGGTCGTCGAAGACCTCGTCATCCTCGGCCGCGCCCTCGCCGTCTTCTTCGTCCGCCGGCTTCGCCAGGAACTCCTCTTTGTATTCGGGCTGTGCCTGCTTCTTCCAGAAATTGACGACGCTATGACTCTCCTCCTCCGACACAAGCGGGCCGTGCAGGCGGATCATCCGTCCCGAGCCGGGCGGCAGGAAGAGCATGTCCCCGCAGCCGAGCAACGATTCGGCGCCCATGGAGTCGAGGATGGTGCGTGAATCGACGCGCGTCGCAAGCCGGAAGGAAATGCGGGCGGGAATATTGGCTTTGATCAGGCCGGTAATCACGTCAACGCTGGGCCGTTGCGTCGCCAAGATCAGGTGGATGCCGGCCGCCCGGGCCATCTGCGCCAGGCGCGTGATGGACTCTTCGACCTGGCGTCCCTCGACCATCATGAGATCGGCCAACTCGTCAATGATGATGACGATGTAGGGTAGGTCGGGCGGCAGCTCGGGCGAACCTTCTTCGCGTTGCGCGCGCAATCGCTCCATCTTGCGATTGAATTGGTCAATGTTGCGCACACCGTATTCCGCCAACAACTTCAGGCGTTGCTCCATTTCGCGAGTGGCGTTCTTCAAGGCGTTGGACGCCTTTTTCATATCGGTGATGACGGGCGTCAGCAGATGCGGAATATCCGCATAGAGCCCGAGCTCGACCGTCTTGGGGTCGACCATGATGAAGCGCACCTGATCAGGCGTCGACGTGTAGAGAATCGACATGACCAGGCTGTTGATGAGAACGCTCTTGCCCGAGCCCGTCGAGCCGGCGACCAGCAAATGCGGCATCGAATCCAGCTTGCCGATGTTGATCTTGCCGTTGATGTCTTTGCCGAGCGACAGGGTCAACAACGACGGCGAGCCGCTGAATTCAGGTGACTCGATGATCTCGCGCAAGGCGATGATTTCACGGTGACGGTTCGGAACTTCGATCCCGATCGTCGACTTGCCGGGAATTCTTTCCACCAGAATCGACTCGCACTCGAGAGCCAAGCACAGGTCTTCGGCCAAATGCGTCACCTTGCTGTATTTGACGCCGGGGTCGGGCTTAAACTCGAACGTCGTCACGACAGGCCCCGGGTTGATCTGCTTCACCGACCCCTTGACGCCGAATTCTTCGTACTTGGCGCAAATCGCGCGGGCGATGTCCTGCAGTTCCGCCGGATCGAAGGCGCTTGCGGCCGCCGGCGAGGTCAATAGCAGAGTCGACGGCAACTGGTAAGCGGGCTTGGGCGCGGGTTCCGACGACGTGTCGGGAACCCATCGCGAGAGGGCGTCGCCGGCGGTCTCGGGTTGCTCCGCCGAATCGAGATCAAACGGCGGCAGCTCGGCCGTTTCATCGCCTTCGCTGATGTCTTCACGAGCTGCGTCATAGGGGATGATCGGCGGCAGAGTGTCGAAGGGCTCTTCCATCGGGGAGCCGTCGTCAAACACGGCCACGATCTCATCGGGCTGCTCCGGGAAACCATGGTATTCGATAACGTCGTCGGCATGGGGCAGCTCGGGGAGTTGCTCGACGGCTCTCTCCTCGGCCTTGCGGGCTCGACGCGCGACGGCTTTCTCTCGCTGATCTTCCCACCAGGCGTGCCATCGCTGCTGTACGGCTTCGACGGGGCGACCTAATGTCCGCCACCAAGCCAGCGCCGCCTCGATCGTAAACGACGTCATCAGGTAGACCGATACGACCGCCGCGGCAAGCAGGAATAGCGCGGCGCCCACCTGGTTGAGAAAGCTCACCAGTAGATCCGCCATCACAAACCCGATCGTTCCGCCCGGCGGAACGGTTTCGTGGAAGAGCAGCGACAGCGGCGCCAACGCCAACCCGGCGCACGCGGTCAACAAGAAGAACGTCGAGCCGATGAGCCGTTCGGCAGGCCGTTCGATCCGCGCGGACCGAATCCAGTGCCATCCCAGCACCAACGCGAAAAGCGGCAGTAAGTAAGCCCCCGCGCCCAGCAGCTGTAGCGCCAGATCGCTTCCGTAAGCGCCCGGCTTGCCGATCAGATTGCGAAACTCTCCGCCACCGGCCGCCGCGTTCCAAGACGGGTCAAAGGGATAGTAGGAAACCAGGCCCAGAGCGCCGCAGACGCCCAAAATGAGCAGGAGAAAACCTACCGGCTCATTGAGCCGAGGCTTGTCGGTGGGTTGTAAAAACGTCACTCCGCCTCTCCTCGTCGAAATCGAACCACCCGCGAACAACGCGAGTTCGATTTCAATCAGCGAAGGAGGAGCCGAAGAATGACGCTAGAGCCAATATTATTATGCCAGAGATCACCCGGTAGTAGACGAAGATTTTCATCGTGCGCGTTGCCAGATACCGGATCAGAAACGCGATCACCGCGTAGCCGGCCACCGCGCTGACGGCGAAGCCCACGACAAAAGGCGTCTGTGTAAGGCCCGCGACGCCGCCCTCGGACCACACACTATAGGTCGCCTTCGCGGAAGCCCCCAAGATAATCGGACTCGACAGCAGAAACGAAAAACGCGCCGCCGAGGCCCGCTCCACGCCCAACAGCAAGGCCGCGGCGATCGTGATCCCCGAGCGGGAGGTGCCGGGAATCAGCGCCAACGCCTGCGCGCAGCCGATCAACATGGCGTCGCGCAATCGGATGCCGCCGAGGTTCCGCGACAGCTTTGCGCGCTGGTCCGCCCAACCGATCAGCAGCCCGACGACGACGAGCATGACGCCGATCACAAACGGGCTGCGCAATGCCCCCGCGATCAAGTCCTCGAGCAGCAAACCGGCGATGCCGGCCGGGAACGTCGCGGCGACCAGGAACCAAAACAACCGAGGATTCGCATACAGGTCGCAATCGGCTTCTCCCGGCGACGGTTTCAACACTCCGCGACCCATACCGAGGAACAACAAGCGCGGCCAGGTCTTCGCGAAATAGATCAGCACCGCGACGAGAGTGCCGACATGCAGCGCGATGCTGAAGTCGAGCCCGGGGTCGTCCCAGCCGAACAGCCACGGGACCACGATCAAGTGCGCGGTGCTGCTGATGGGGAGAAATTCCGTGGCGGCTTGGACCAGCGCCAGGATCACGACTTGGTAGAGAGGCATGAACGGTTCGAAGCGGGCGATCCGGACCGCGGCGGCTCACCCTCTTCACGTCAACGGCAAGCGTGAATCCTAATGCGCCATCAGCTCGGCGGACATCACGTTCACCAGATTCCCCGCCTCGTCAAACTCCAAATCCATCGGGGCGCTGAGAACCTCAACCTCCGGGTTGGCGCGCACTTCGTCGAGCAGGCCTTCGCTGACCATCAGTTCTCCGATGTCCATCGAATTGCGAATCCAGGCGATGGTGACCTTGCTCAAATCGAGCTTGCCGCAGGTGGGCACGATTTTCTCGATGCAGGTGCGATCATCGGGGAAATGCATCGGCGTGAAGGCCGCCGGAGGGCTCGAGGCCGTCAGGCTGTTGACCCAGGTAGCCTCGAAATCGACTTTTTCGAAAAGCCGGTCGGTGATGGCGTCGGCCAGTCCCATGCCGATGGCGTTGCCGTTGCTGAGCGGTGACAGGTCGCGTACGATGATGCGGAAAATCTTGGGGACGTTGGGCCAACTGTTGGGACCGTTACGGCCGCTGCGGTTGACGATCTTCGTGTCCATGCCGGCGCCCGAGAAGTTCTTGCCGATCTCGTCGACGATCAACAGGTCGACTTCCTTGACCGGAATGTTCGGCTTCCACGATTTCACTTTCGCCAGCAGCTCTTCTTCTTGCTCGACCATGCCCGCCGCGCCAACCGCGGCGACTTCGGCCGTGCTGTGATAGGCGTCTTCGAGAATCGCCATGCCGCCGAGCATCTTGCCGGTCGCGAGCATGACCTTCCCGACGCTGCGAATCATCCGTTCGAGCCCGAGCTCCAGCGCGTAGGTGTGATAGCGCTTCGCGCCGGCCCATTTCCCGAGTCCGATCGCCATCATCTTATGGAGGCCGCTTTCGAGCTTGCCCTCGAAGTCGGTATGCCACTTCACGCGGCTGAGCAGCATCGTGCCGTCGGCCTCGTGCGCTTGGCGGTCCATGACGACCTCGATGCCCTCTGGCGTGGTACCGATCGGGACGACGTCGAGCGAGCTGACGACCGGCGCGCCCATGGTTTCTTCCGTGATGCCGTAGTGCGCCAGCACCTCCGCCTGCCCTTCGGCCGACGCCGACCCGTGGCTGCCCATCACGGGAATCAAGAAGGGGTTAACGCCGCGCGATTTCCAGAACTCGACAACCGCTTTGGCTATGACATCGATGTTAGTGATGCCGCGACTGCCGACGCCGACGGCGATCCGGCTGCCGGGTTTGACGGCGAGAGCCCACTCGGCGCCCTCCATTTGCTCCCGCACGGCGGCGGCCACGTCGGGTAGGGCGCGATTGGGAAAATTCTGGCGGATGTGAGCGAGTTTTTGCAGCTGCATGACGGCTATTATAGCGGGGTCGCGCCGACCGCCTTGCGTGGATGTCAAGATCAACGAGCTGAACCGTGATGAACCCTGAAGTGCCCTACTTGGCCAAAGGTGATCGCGGCAGACTCTGCAATAAAACAGTCTGGTAGACTCTTGTTTGAAAGGCACGGATGGTAGCTGAGCAAGACGAAATTGGTCCATGGTCGGAGGTTAAACTCGACATCCTGCGCGAATACGCCGTACCGTATTCAAGAATCGTTTCGGCACACGGTTTCCTCCACTTGTACATCGACGCCTATGCCGGAGCCGGCTCGCATATCTCGCGCACGACAGGGGAAGAAGTGCAGGGAAGCCCACTTGTCGCGCTGGAGACAGAGCCGCCATTTCACGAATACCATTTCGTTGATGCGGACCCGAATCGAGTTGATCGGCTTCGTCGGCAAGCTGGAAAGCGCACCAACGTCCATATCCACCGAGGTGACTGCAATGAGATCCTCACCCGTGATATCTTCCCTCTCGCTAAGTATGAAGATCGACGGCGCGCCCTATGCCTGTTGGATCCTTACAATATCAACCTCTCGTGGGACATTGTTGCCACAGCAGGGCGGATGAAGTCCATAGAAATCTTCGTCAATTTCATGGTGATGGACATGAATATGAATGTCCTTCTTCAGGATCCGACAAAGGCTGATCCTCGGCAGATAGCGCGGATGAATCGTTTTTGGGGCGACGAATCTTGGCACGACGAGATGTACGAGGCAAGTCGACAGGGAAGTCTCTTTGGTGAACCAGAGCAGGTTAAGGTCGAGGAGCCGAACGAAAGAATCTCCGAGGCGTACCGCCAACGCCTCCTTAAAGTCGCGGGCTTTTCCGATGCTCCCCAGCCCTTGCGTTTTGTGAATAGCTTAGGGGCGACAATCTACTACCTCTTCTTCGCTTCTCCGAACCGCACAGGCGACAAGATCGTTGAGGATATCTTCAGGAAGCACCGCGAGAAACAGGGGCTCTGACGATGTCGAACAGTTCACACATCGAATGGACGGATGCAACGTGGAATCCAGTCACCGGCTGCTCCAAGATCAGCCCGGGGTGCAAGTTCTGCTATGCGGAACGTCTTGCTATCAGATTGCGGGCGATGGGGCAGTCCAATTACCGCAACGGTTTCGAGCTAACGCTCCAACCGCAAATGCTTGAGGTCCCTTTGCGGTGGCGGAAGCCGCGCCGAGTGTTCGTCAATAGCATGAGCGACCTGTTCCATGAAGAGGTCCCGACGGAATACATACACCAGGTGTTTGACGTTATGCGACGGGCCGACTGGCATCAGTACCAAGTGCTGACAAAGCGCTCTGAGCGTCTACTGGAAGTCGATCCGACGCTGAACTGGAGACCGCAACTCTGGATGGGTGTAAGCGTCGAGAACGAAGATCATCTCTTTCGAATAGAGCATCTGCGGCGCACGAAAGCGCATGTCAAATTCCTTAGCATCGAGCCGCTCCTTGGTTCCCTGCAGCGACTGTCGCTGCGCGGGATCGACTGGGTGATTGTCGGCGGCGAGTCGGGACCGGGATCTAGGCCCCTCAGTGCTGAATGGGTTCGAGAGGTTCGCGACCGCTGTTTGCTTGAGCGAGTACCGTTCTTCTTCAAGCAGTGGGGTGGCGTTTTCAAATCTCGCACGGGGCGGCTCCTCGATGGTCGGACCTGGGACGAAATGCCCGACGATCTCGCCCAAAGCGCGGTTGCCTCTCCGGGTTCATCCTGACACTCTTACCGAAACTGGGCCTCGCGACCGCCCAACGATTTTTCTCCAACCAACCACGCAGCCGCCGTAGTGTCCCCACCGTTCCGTCCCGCAATCTCCATTGCATCCTGTTTTCGCGAAACCTCGCCGCATTCCCGCATGAAAGGAACTCCTCAGAATGAACAACCGAGAATATTCCTTAGGGCGCATGGAACCCATTCCGTTGCGAGAGGTCTGGCCGAGCGAACCGGTGGCCTTCACAACGTGGCTTGCCAGGAAGCAAACTTGAAACTCTTCCCCCAAGGACCGCCGAGCGTGATTGGCGGCGAAGAGCCGGCTCTTCCGGGTTGTCGTTACACTATCTCCCGGCAGGGCTTAGGATTGTTGGACCCCCACGAGGGCCGGTCGCTGCCGCTACTGATGCCGGCGGCCGTCGGGCGTTTTTTGGGACACTGACGGCAGTCATGCCCATCCCGATCATCTCATTCGCGACTCAAACCTCTCGACGCGGCGCGGCGTTGTCGTTGGCGCTGGCGTTATTCGCTTTGGCCCTGTTGCCGACGCCGTCGGCTGGCGGAGACTGGCCGCGCTTTCGCGGTCCCAACGGCGCCGGAGCCTCCGACGCCGCCGGCCTTCCGATCGAGTTCGGCCCCGACAAAAACGTCGTTTGGAAAACAAAGGTGCCGATCGGTAAGTCCTCTCCCGTGATCGTCGGCTCGCGGATCTTTCTGACCGCCCACGACGGCGATCAGCGACTAGTGCTCTGTCTCGACCGTGACTCGGGCCGCGAGCTTTGGCGACGGTCGATTACCGCGCCACGCACGGAACACCGAAACAAGCTCAACGACGCGGCCGCCCCCACGGCGGTCAGTGACGGAACCAATGTCTACGCGCTGTTCTATGATTTCGGCCTCGTCTCCTACGGGCCCGAGGGTGAAAAGCGTTGGGAAGTCCCGCTCGGTCCTTTTGAAAACGGCCAGGGGATGGCGGCTTCGCCTATCTTGATCGGCGGCAAGATTATCGTAGTCGCCGATCAGAGCAAGAACTCCTACATCGCGGCTTTCGATCCGCGCCAAGGCGAGCTGCTTTGGAAAACGCCGCGCATCGACGGCTCCGGCGCCTTTGCGACGCCCGTTGTGCATTCGACTCCGCGGGGTGACGAAATCATCGTGTCGGGCCAGAACGAGCTGGCGGGATACTCCGTGGAGCGCGGCAAGAGACTCTGGTGGCTGAGTGGTTTCGCGAAGCTATCCAAGGGCTCGCCCGTCGTCGACAACGGCGTGGCGTACGTCAACGTCAAGGGCATCGGCGAATTCGTCCCGCCCTACGAAGACTATTTGAAGCGCACCGACGCCAACGGCGACGGCCGTGTAACCGCGGCCGACGCGAGGGATGAAAAACACCGCAAGTCGCTCGAACGAAGTGATGTCGACGGGGACGGCGTGGTCAGCCGCTCTGAATACGAAGATCCCATCAAACGCGACGCGGCGGCCGGAGCAACCTGGGCGGTTCGCCTCGACGGCCTGGGGGAACTGGACCCGACGAACGTCTTGTGGAGGCACACGAAGTCGTTGCCCAATGTCCCGTCGCCGCTCTACTACGACAATGTCGTTTACCTGGTGCGCAACGGCGGCATCGTGACAAGCATCGATCCCGAATCAGGCGCGGTCCATAAGAAGGGTCGTATCCGTGACGCCATCGAAGAATACTATTCCAGCCCGGTAGCCGCCGACGGCAAGATCTTCGCGGTGAGCCAGACCGGCAAGATCAGCGTCTTGAAAGCCGGCCCGCAGTGGGAAGTCCTCACGACGAGCGACCTCGGCGAAGAGACCTACGCGACCCCGGCCTTCTCGGGCAAGTTTGTCTACCTACGTACCGCCACGACGTTGTACTGTTTCGCCCGGGTCGGGTCATAAAGCGGTAACACACCGCCCCGTCCACAAACCCAATGCCGGACACTCTCGATGTCGACGCCGCCGATTCATCGATTCCCGCCGGGCCTTGGTCCGGCCTTCGCGCCAAAGTGTTTTCCCCGCTTGGGGCCGTTGTCGTCTGTTTCTTGTTCTCCGCGGCATGGCGAGCGCCGCACCTCGACCGGCCCTTGTCCGATCACCATGAATGGCTGACCGGCCACACACTCGTCACCCTCGACAACTGGCGCACCCAAGGCGCACTCGATCACAACTTCGCCCTGTTACAAACCTACCCTTCGCCGGCTGACCGCTTAGTCGATGGTCCTCTGATCAAACAATTCGCCGAGGACGGCAAGGGGTACTATACGAGCTTTCCTCCTTTCGGGGCGATGCTCCCATACGTGCTTTTCACGGCCTTGTCGATCGAGCCCACGCCACTGTCTCTACAAATTTTCAACTTGCTCGGCCATTTCATCGCGAGCGTGTTCTTTTACCACTTGTTGTCGTTGGTGCTGTCGCGAGGTCCCGGTGCGCGCCGAGCCGCGGCGGTGGGCACGGCGGCCTTCATCTTGGCCGCCCCAAATCTATGGTATTTCTCAAACTCCTATAGCTGGGATACGTTCTGGCACTACCCTTGGATCATCGCGATATTCCTTCTGCTGCGCATTCAGGAAGCGGAGGCGCAGGGCCGACCGATTCGCGGGTTGCTCGGTTGGTTCGGTCTCGCGGCGTTCACGGCGGCCTACAGCGATCACCAAGGGGTGTTGTTCTGCGGTTTGGTCGCCGCTTGGGGATTCCTTCAACGCAAGAAATCGCGCTCGGAAGCCGCCGCCGCCGCGATCGCCCTCGTCGCGGCGATCGCGGCCCTCGGGCTGATGCTCTATCAGTACGCTTCGCTGGTCGGCCTGGAAGCCTTCTTCAGGACGACCGGTAACACCATTGCATTGCGGACTCAAGGAACTTTTCACTATTGGCCGCACATCGTCAACCACTATTTCACGGGCGCGGGCCATTCCTTGCTTCCCGTCGCGGTGATGAGCGCTGTCGGGCTGCTGAAAACTCGGCGCGAAACAGCTTGGAGCGTCCCACGACCCGCGATTCTACTCGTGTATCTACTCTTGGGACACCCCGTCCTCCATGCGCTCGTCTTCACGCAATGGACCGCGCTTCACGACTACTCGATCGTCAAAACGATGGTCTTCCTCGCGGCGCTTCTCGCCTGGCTTTTCCAGAAATCGGTCACACCGAAGACCCCGCGCTTGGTGCGCGCCGCGGTCGTGCTTGCGCTGGTCGTTGCGGCTGTTCTGTCGCTTTCCAGGTACGAATCACACTTCGTGTATTCCGAGAACACGGCACGCTACCGAGATCTCGGCCGAGCCATCGCGGCGGCCGCCGAAGAGTCGGAAACCGTCTTCACGGTCGCCGTGGAGTTGCTGGTCCCTCAAGTGATCTACTACGCCCGCCGCAATCCACAGCGTGTTCGAAGTCGCGAGGAAGCTCTCGAATGGATGAAGAGTCATCGGCGACGGCGCGGCCGACTGTTCTACATTGATCGAGACTTCAAAGTGGTTCGGGCGGAGGCGCTACAGCGGTAGACACGACGTGACCATGCGGGAAACGGCACTAACAGATCTAAGCTCCAGGGAACGAACGTTCCTTTTCGCCTGTCTGTGCTTGATCCTATTGCTCAACGTCGCAAGCATCGTCAACAAGACGACCACGTCCGACGAGCCGACCCACCTCGCGGCCGCCTTGTTGTTTGCCCAGGGCCGGCTCGAACGGTTCGACGACGCGCAAATGCCCTTCTCGGTGCTCAACGCCCTTCCCGTCCTGTTGCTCGCCGACGTGCCTCGCGAGGAGGACGCGATTTGGGACGAGTTTTTCCCGTTGAGGGGCGCCCCTCTCTTCGCGGCGCGTCTAATGACGTCTTTGTGCTCGCTCGTTTTGGGCGCGGTCGTCTACCTTTGGTCACGAAGTCTTTATGGGGCGTTCGGTGGCGGGCTGTCGCTGCTGCTCTACACTTTTTCGCCGAACATTCTCACGCATTCCCGTCTGATCACCACCGATCTGTTCGCAACCCTCATGTTCACGCTCTCTTTGTATACGCTCTGGTCATTCCTCAATCAGGGCGGCTGGAAGCGCGGCGTCGCTTGCGGGGCGTCGCTTGGCGCCAGTCAATTGGCCAAGTACTCCTGCGTTTTTCTCTACCCGTTGTTTCTCTTGCTAAGCGTTTTCTATTGGATACGCCGAACTCGGGAAACGCGCGGTCCATTCCCGCATGCCGCTACTTTGCGTGACGCGGCGGGCTATGCGTTGCTGTTTCTACTTCTCAGCGTGGTGATCATCCAGGCCGGATTTCTGTTTGACGATGTGTATCGTCCATTGGCCGATCATCAGTTCAAGAGCGACCTATTTCAATCTTTACAAAAGCAGTTGCCGTGGTTAGCCGGCCTGCCCATCCCGACGCCGTATTCTTTTCTCCAGGGACTGGATTGGGTGGTCTACAACGACGAGAGCGGGTCGAGTCAAGGGCGCATCTACCTTTTGGGTGATCTCCAAATCCAAGGTTTCTTGTCGTATTACGTTGTCGCGGTCTCATTTAAGGTTCCGTTGGCCGGTTTATTATTATTCGGCTGGGCCGTGATTCTGATGTTTAAGAGGCCGAACCGAGATCGCGTGTGGCGCAACGAAATCTTTCTCTTTGTGCCTATAAGTTGGTTTGTCATCTATAACAGCTTGTTTTTTGACACTCAAACAGGTCTGCGCTATTTGCTGCCCGCGTTTCCCTTTGCCTTTATCCTTTGTGGAGCCGCGGCGAGGGAATGGGGGCAATCGTCGGGACGTCGCAAGGCGTCAATCATGTTCCTGGCCGCGTATTTCGCCGTATCCAGTCTTTCCTACCATCCCCATTATCTTTCTTATTTCAATGAACTACTGACGGATCGAAAGATGGTTTACAGGGTGCTGGCTGATTCCAACTTGGATTGGGGTCAGAATTACAACTACCTACTGGAATATCTCGAAGCCCATCCGGAGGCCAAACTGAACCCGACCGGCCCCGTCAGTGGGCGAATCGTGGTCGGCGCCAGTTCCCTCGTGGGGATTTATCCCGATCATCCCGCGGATGAGTTTGCTTGGTTGCGAAACAACTTCACTCCAACCGATCACATCACGTACAACTTTCTTGTGTTCGACATAACCGACGAACAATTGCGATCAGTGGGATTGCAGGGTTCCAAGTAGTGCCACGACCGCGTGAAAAAGTTTGTTTGGCTGCAAAGTACTATTCTTGAGTGACCGCATCGCGTGGCGATGCGGCTCTGGTTGGCCGTGCCTCCGCAACGGCGGATCCAAGCCTTCTCAACAAGGTCGGGGAAAGGCGCCTTTTCACTGGTCAGAGTACTAGCGGCGCGCGGACTCTTCGCCGGCTGATCTGTCCGTCCCTGATCTCGATTACAATGATTCGGGTCGAGCCGCGTTGCGCAAGTCATCGCGGCCTTCACCGCGACACCGACCATGAGAATAGGACGCAGAGCCGGTCGGCCGGAACCAAGCGACCCCGAAATCCCTGGGCGGTTCGAAACGTCCGTCCCCTCGGTTCAGACCGCGCTCGACGTTTTCCAGGGTGAATGGACCACCGAGCTTCCAGGAGAATTCGCGCGCCACAAAGCCGGCGAGATTCCACTCTTCCAAGACACCCGCATCAGTTGGCTGCTCGAGCGAATGGGGAGCATCGAGGGCATGAAGGTTCTCGAACTCGGGCCTATGGAAGGCGGTCACACGTATATGCTCGACCGGGCGGGCGCCGAACGCGTCGTGGCGATCGAGGCGAATCGGCGGGCGTTTCTCAAATGCCTCATCGTTAAGGAAGTCCTGGGGCTTCCGAAGTGCGAATTCTTGTGCGGCGATTTTGTCGAATAGCTGCGGCAAAGCGACGAACAGTTTGATCTCATCGTTGCCAGCGGCGTCTTGTACCACATGACGGAGCCGGTCGAGCTGCTTCACTTAGCGGCGACGCGAACCGATAACCTCTTCCTTTGGACCCATTTCCACGACCGAGAACGCATCGACAGAGACCCGGACGTCGCGAGGTTCTTTGTGTCGAGCCGAGAGTCGGAACACGCCGGATTTTCGCATGAGCTGCACCGTTTTCAATACGTGGACAAGAAATGGGGCGGATTTTGCGGAGGCACCGCAGTGCACTCTCACTGGATGACGAAGGCCGGGATTCTCGAGGCCTTAGGACACTTCGGCCTGGATCGAATCGAGACGGCGCACGAAGACCCCAACCACCCCCATGGCCCCTGTTTTTCGCTGTTAGCGCGGCGGGAAAGCAAGACAGGCCCGCCCCTAACGAACAGGCCGCCAATCGGTCTTCAGTCGCCCTGATCGGCCCCGGCGAGAGTCTCAAATTGGTCTTGCGGTTCGCTTTCCACTGTCGCCGGCAGGCCCCGTGCCACCCAGCCGGGGTAGACCGTGCGGCCGGTCATATCCATCTCGCCGCCCCAACCCCCGCGCATGTCGACCACGCTGGTGAAACCCGCCGCGACGAGGATCTCCGCCGCCATCATCGACCGCGCTCCTTTTTGGCAGCCCGTGACGCACCTGACGTCCCTGCCGAAATTGGCCTCAACGATTTCCGCGAAGCGCGGGACCGGCGCCATGCGACCATAGGCGTCACGGTCCAGGACAGGGATGTTCTTCGCGCCGGGGACGTGTCCGGCATCGAATTCAGGAACGGTCCGCACGTCGAGATAGACCGCGTCCGCGTCGTTGTCAAGAAGTTCCTTCGCCTCATCGGGCGAGATACGTTTGATTTCCATGGCTTTCTCCCAGGCGGTCCGCGTTTCGCAAGGCGCCGCCCCGCCGCAAAAGAATCATATCATGCCGAGACCTCGCGACCGATCCCGCGTGAGATCATAGTATGCGGTCGCACGCGATCACCCACGACCGAATAGGAACAACAGAATATGCGTTTTGACGGCTTTCGTCCCTCGATTCAGGCAGCGGTCTTGCTGACAGCCCTTGCCGCGCTCACCGCTTGCGAGGATGGCGGTACCGGCAGCAGTGTAATTCAGCTCAAATTGGGACATGTGGCGGGTCCTGATTCGCTGGTCACCGCCTGCGCCGACGAATTCGCGCGCCGTGCGAATGAGCGGCTTGCGGGCCGCGCCGAGGTGCTGGTCTTCGGCTCCAGCCAATTAGGAAACGACGAGACCCTATTACAAAAGCTGAAACTCGGTACCGTCGACTTCTCGTTGCCTTCGACGATCATGTCTTCGATGGTCGATGCCTTTGGGCTCTTTGAGATGCCGTATTTGGTGCGTGATCGTGAACACGTCAAGCGCATTGAGGAAGCTGTCTTTTGGCCGCACCTGGCTCCCGCCGCCGAAGAAAAGGGCTACAAGATCCTGGCGCTATGGGAAAACGGCTTTCGCCATGTGACCAACAACGAACGGCCGATCGTCACGCCCGATGACCTAAGCGGCATCAAGCTGCGCACCCCCCGCGGGCGCTGGCGCATCAAGCTGTTCCAGACGTTTGGCGCGAACCCGACGCCGATGCCGCTGAGCGAAGTCTTCGTGGCGCTGCAGACCGGCGTCATGGACGGCCAAGAGAATCCGCTGGCGCAAGTTTGGGGCTCAAAATTCCAGGAGGTGCAGACTCACCTCTCGCTGACCGGCCACGTCTACACGCCCACTTATCTGGTCACCGGCGCGAAGCGCTGGGAGCGGCTACCGCCCGACATCCGGGCAGACCTCGAAACCGTCGCCCGCGAGATGCAGGAGTTCGTGCACCGCACCGGCGAACAGATGGACATTGATCTGCTGGCCCGGCTCGAAGCCGCCGGCATGAAAATCAACCAAGCCGACGTGGAAGCCTTCCAAAAGGGCGGGCAAGCCATGTACGAGGAGTTCAGCGCGGCGGTCCCCGGCGCGGGTGAGTGGATCGAGACCGCGCGGGCGCAGGCTGCCGGCGAGTAGACGGCACGGAGCGTGTCTCCCCACCCGCGCGACCCGTCGCCGTAACGCTCGGATCCGGAAACTCCTCGATCCTCGCGGTTGAATGCCCGACCGGCTTCGAGTACCATCATTCCGAGTCATGGCCGCCGTCCCAACGAACGACCCCTACCTCCTGACCCCGGAAGCCGTCGAAGCTCCACCGGCGCGCCTCGTCGACGCGCTCAAGCGCATCGGGCCGGGTTTGGTCACCGCGAGCGCCGTCGTGGGCACGGGCGAACTGATCGCGACGCCCGTGCTGGGCGCGGAAAACGGCTATTCGTTGCTGTGGCTGGTGATCTTGAGCTGCGCGATCAAAGTCGTTGTACAAAACGAATTGGGCCGCTACACAATCGCGACCGGCGAAACCGGACTCGAAGCCCTGAACCGCTTCCCCGGCCCGCGCCTGCGCGTCTCGTGGGTTGTCTGGCTTTGGCTTGGCATGTACACGACCGCACTGATGACTCAGAGCGGCATGCTGGCGGGCATCGCGGAAGTCTTGAACCGGGTCTTTCCCGCCGTCGCGATCGATCTTTGGGCCTGGGGGGTTGCTCTCGGAACCATCGCCGTTTTGCTTGTCGGCCGTTACGATTTCATCGAAAAGGTATCGGTCGCCTTGGTGGTTTGCTTCACGTTGGTCACCGTCGGCGCGGCGTATATCCTGATTCTCAGCCCGCGCTATTTTTCATGGTCGAGTGTCGCCGACGGGCTCCTGTTTCATATGCCGCAAGGAGGATTCATTACCGCGGTCGCGGTTTTCGGCATCACCGGCGTCGGCACGGCTGATTTGATCAACTACCCCTATTGGTGCATCGAGAAAGGCTACGCCCGCTACACCGGCCCGCGCGAGGAAAGCTCGGCCTGGCTCGCCCGGGCTCGGGGATGGATTCGCGTGCTGGGCGCCGACGTTGTCACCTCGGCGCTGGTTTACACCCTTGCGACGGTCGCGTTCTATCTGCTCGGCGCGGGCATCTTAAAGGGGCTGGGAGTCGTTCCAAAGGGAAATGAGACGATTCGTGTCCTCTCGAATATTTACACCGAAACGCTGGGCGGCTGGTCGACCTATCTCTTCCTAGCCGGGGCCGTGGCTGTTCTCTATTCGTCCATCTTTGCCGGCACCGCCGCCGCGGCGCGCGCCTACGCGGATTTCGTGCGCTTGATCGGCGGGTATGACCGCCACGACCCGGCGGCGCGATTTCGTTACGTGCGAATCTTCTCGGCGGTTCTGCTGTTGATCCCGCTGTTCTATTACACGCTGCTCAGAGAACCGGTATTGATGGTCAAAATCGGCGGCGTCGTGCAAGCGCTGATGCTTCCGATCGTCGGCGCGGCGACGTTGTATTTGCGGTACGTTCACTTGCCGAAGCAAATCGCGCCGAAAGGTTGGATTACGCTGACGCTGTGGATCGCGGCAGCGCTCATGACCGTCATGATGAGCTACTCGGTCTTGAAGCAACTCGGCCTTTTGTAGATCTCGGGAAGCAATAGTTAGCGCGGGGTTAGTTAGCCGCCGTAGCCGAGGTAGAGCAGGCTGACGCCGGCGCGGAAAACCGGGCCGAACATGTAGCCGAACAGGTTCCAGGCAACCAAGAGGCCGATCAGTCCGAAGCCCGGTTGGCGAACGAACTCGAGGAACTTCAAGGTCATCGATTCGCTCAAGAACAATCCCACGGCGATATGTCCGTCGAGCGGAGGCACCGGCAGCAAATTGAACGCCATCAGCAGCAGGTTCTGCGCAAAAAGAATGCTGAGGAAGGTCGCAATCGCGGCAGAGATTTCGTCGGGTGTGCCGACCACCAGACCGGTGAAGCTGTAACTCCCCGGGTCAAGGTACCCAAGCGCCAGCGCGACGCGAATCACAATCGCGGCGCCGATCGCCAGCAAAAGGTTGGCCCCCGGCCCCGCCAGCGCCATCCAAGCCGCGCGCCGCGGGTAGCGCTGTTGCCAATAGGGATCAACCGCCGCGGAAGCCCACCCGAGCATCCAGCCCATCCAGACGACCGAAATGATAGGAACCAGGACCGTCCCAACGGGCTCTCGTTGAATGTGCGGTATCGGGTTGAGGGTGATTTGCCCGCCGGCGGCCGCGGTCGAATCGCCTCCCCATTCCGCCACCAGCGCATGAGCGGCTTCGTGACACGTGATCGACAACAAGAACGCCACGTACCACATGGGCGCGATGGCGATGATTTCCTCGAAAGCCATAAAACGATATAACGCCCGAACCTCGGGCGGCGCGAAACACGCTCCGGCACATTGATACGCCGCCGCGAATAACGCCGAGCCCGATCAGTGTACCAACCGCCGGAGAAAGACAGAGAGCGTCGGGGAGCGGGGACAGTCCGTTTCTATGAACCCGCGGATTCATAAGACCGCCATGAAAATGGGCGCGAGTCGTCGACCTGAACGTTTCGGTTGGGTCAAGTCGCATCGGACGAATGCTCCTACGCCCCGTCCGGGGCTTGCCGCTTATTGGCGTGAACCCCGGGCTGAAGCCCGGGGCTACATTCCCGTTGCCGCTCCGCGGCTGCACGACAGGTGCGGCCTGATTGGGCTATAGCGTAACCCACCGTACTCTCGAAGGAGATTTTCGGAGGAGGCTAAGCGACATCGATCCGGAGAGCGAGTTACTCCACCGCGATAATCACCGGAACCGAATCCACCTCGCCGATCCGAATCACCAACGGAATGTCGTCGCCGACGGGGGCATCGTCGGGCACTTTCACGTTCACCTGATTGAGCCCCACGGTACGGGGCGCCAGGCCCGAGAAAAATATGCGGGCCGAGGCCCCGCCGATCGTGACCAAAGGGGTGGTTTCGGTGCGTGAAAGCGGAGAGGAAATAGCGATTTCGCCGGTCGCGGGTGGATTGGTGACCGGGCCCAATCCGTTGCCGAAAATCTCGAGCAGCTCGCCCCGCATTACCGGCCGCGTGTTCGGGGCCGTTCCAAGCGGCGCCGGAATCATGCCCGTCGTATTCGCGATCAAGATCGCTCCTTGCGCCGGGCGGATTTTGTCGACCGTGAAAACGGCCGGGGCGTGGCTTGCCGTTGGCACCATCAGCGGCGCGCTCACAGCCGGGCCGACTTGAACGCGGAAGGCTACGGGGTCGCCCACGGAAGTCTCCCAGGGCACTTGAAAATTGAGCTGCGAAGGGCCGCCGAAAAACAGCGGCGCTCGATGACTCTCGGCGACAAGGACGCTCGCCCCGCCCAACATGGTTGTGAGCGGCACGCCGCCGGTCGACTCGATAAATGCGGCGACATTCGTCCCGAACAAAGAAACCAGCGACCCGGGGACGATCGGGTTCGCGAGAAAGCCGGCGGCGCCGACGATGCCGCCGGGGTTGATGCGCGGCGCGGTGGAAGGGGCTTCGGCGATCTCGAAGTCGGCGTTCGCGGCCGGAGCGTCTTCGAGCTTCGGGTTAACGACGGATATCGCCGCCGTCCCCGGGGACGAGATATTGAGGGACGAAATTTCGGCCTCGAGGCGTTGGTTGTCGATCACGCGGCTCGGGCGCACTTGGTTCTGAAAGCGCACTTCCACGTCGTTGACGAAATTCTCCCCCTGAAGCACAAGTGGGAAATCGGCGCCGCCGGCGACGGCCGAGTCGGGATAGTAGGACGATATCGACGGCGGCTCGGTGGGCGGGGCGATTCGGAACAAATGCCCCCGCAGATCGGCTACATAGACCTCGCCCTCCTCGTCCTCGCCAAAGGTCGTGATCAAGAAACCGCTCTCGCGTTGGTCGACAAGCGACCAATGCGTCCCTTCCTCTTGCACGGCCGCGAAAATCTTGCCGGAGCAATAATCCCCGTACAAGTAAGCTCCGTTGAGTGCGGGGAGCGCCGCGCCGCGATAACGATAGCCGCCCGTCACCGAGCAGCCGATCTCGTGGCTGTATTCGAGAATCGGCTCGGTGAACTCGTCATCGTGAGGACTGCAGGCTCCTTCGCCGTGCGGCTCGTCGTGCTCGTCCTCGTGGCCTACCCCCTCCGGCGCGTGGGCGCTGCCGCCGGGACCGGCGCACAGCGAACCTTCCTTGAAATCCCAGCCGTAGTTCTCGCCGCCCGGGCTGCCGCCGGGTTGGTAGTCGATTTCCTCGATGGTGCGTTGGCCGACGTCGCCGATGAAAAGGTCGCCCGTCTCGCGGTCAAAGCTGAAACGCCAGGGGTTGCGCAAACCCATCACCCAAATTTCCCCGAGAGCATGATCAAGCTCCGCGAAGGGGTTGTCGGGCGGGATGGCATAGGGCCGCGCGGAATCGATATCAAGGCGCAAAATTTTTCCGAGCATCGAGAGTAGGCTTTGCGGCGCTCCCTCGGACTCGTGCCCGTGGCCGCCGTCGCCGAAGCTGACGTAGAGATAACCGTCGCCGTCGAATTGCAGCTGTCCGGCGTTGTGTTCGTCGCTCGGCTGGTCGACCCGGATCACGAGAGTTTCCGAATCGGGGTCGGCGCGATTGGGGTCTTCGGCCGAAACGAGGAACTCGGAGACCGTGGAATCCTCGGCGGCGTCGGTGTAGCTGACGAAGAAGCGTCCGTTGGTTCCGAACTCAGGGTGAAACGCGACGCTCAGCAGGCCCCGCTCTCCGCAGCAAGAGACGGTCTGACTAAGATCGAGGAAAAGCTCCTCGATGAGAACGCCTTGATCGATGACTCGGATCAATCCGGCCTGCTGCGTCACGAACAAACGCCCGGAGCCGTCACCGGCGTTGGCAATCGATGTGGGCCGCACCAGCCCGGAGACGACTCGTTGGAAAACAAGCTCGTCGAGCAGGCCGTCTTGAGCGTACAATCCGGCCGGGATGAAAAAACAGAGAAGAACTCTTATGAAACTCGGGGCCATAGGACCCATGATGACTTATTTGGTGGAACGGGTTTCCGCGGGGAGTGCCGCGCCCCGGAGTCTGTGCGCGGTCGCTTGGCCCGTCGCTTGCGAGGACCTTGGGCGGCTTTTCTCGGACCACCAGCGGCGGCGGCTTCCGTGCTGCTTCATCGCACACCGCTTGCTAACGCGCGCGGCTCGGTTTGGGGCGCGTGCATCCTGCTCGATGACCCGCGCGGGTGCCGGCGGGGTTTACTCGCTCTCCGCGATGCGTTGCTTGTATACGGCCCGGGCGTGATCATAAGCTTTGCGCGCGGCTTCCTTCTCGGCGTCGCGAATGCGAACGATCTTCTGCGTCCAGCATTGATTGACGGCGGCCAGGCACCATTCCGCGCTGCGGCGCGAAGCCCGGATCGGCTTGCTGTCGGCCACAACGAAAATCGGGTTCGTGTGCGACGAAGGAAGAATGCGCAGCGCCACCCAACTGCTCTTCGCAATCGCAACCTCAAACGTCAAATCTTGAATGCGGCCGTCGGCGGTAATCGTCTGTGTCGCCACCGATTCCCCATTGACGATCAACTCGACGGGGACGTCGCGCGTCTGAGGAATACGCGCCCGCTCGACGTCCCAATACGGCTTGGCGTCGTAGCGCAGGTTGTGAAATTTCGGGTCGGGAAAACGGTCGAGCATAGCCGCCGCCTTGACCTCGACACGAACCTTCTCGCCGGCCGTGACGCGGACCTCACTGTCCTCGGTCCCCACTTCCACGCCGTTGACCTGAAAGTCGATTAAATGGCTCTTGCCGTCGCCGACGTAGGCGCGGCCGTCGCGAACGCCCTCGATCCAATTTCGGTAGGTCAGCTTATCCAGTTTGACGTAACTGCGGCCGAGTCCGACCTTATCGTCATAGATGCACGGAAAATCGGTCTCGCCGCTGACACGCGTGCGGAAGCCGGTGTTGAGCGTGTGGTACCAAATGTTCAACTCCCACACCGAGGGCGTATCCACCATCGAGATGAAGTCCACCGCGCCGTGCGTCACATCGACGATGTACTCGTTGGCGCCGATGCTGTCAAAGCCCGGCATTTCGTAGTTCGGCAGCTTGTCACTTTGCACCTCCAGGCCCCAACCCGAGTGCGTGAAACCGACGATCCCATCTTGCGACTGCCCCCATTGGAGCACCGGTAAATCCCAGGAGGGCCATTGCTCGACGCGCTCGGTGCCGGGATAATCGTCTTCCTTGATCCCCAGCAAAACCAGGTGCCCGGCATGGCTCGACGGGAAGCCGGAGACCTCGACGTCATAGTGCAGTATGCGCTCGGGCTTCGAAAGATCATCGTCTTCGCCGCTGAAAAATTGCTTCTGGTAATACCACGACGGCCCCCAGGTCAGCACCGATCCGATGTTGAGGTTCTCGCCGAGCACTTGCCGCAGCATGTCCTCGGGTTGAACGCCTTCGGTTGGGTTTTTGTAATGCGAACATCCCGAGGCATGGATGTGATGATCGCCCGACCACCAGCCGTATTTCGACGGGTCGATCCAGCGTTGCAGCTGAAATGCCAGCTCCTCGGGACCGTCGTCGTCAACGGCGAATTCCTTCGTGCGGGTATGAAACTCCGGGCCGCCCGAAGATTCCATCGTGTAGTAGCCCGCGGGCAGTAGAACGTTCTCTCGATCGGCGCGGTAGATCTGCTGTTGAAACGGGAAGTCGGGCGCGAGGCGCTTGGAGGGGTTGGGATAGATGCGTCCGGCGCGGTCCCTGATGACGAACCCGGCGATGGTCGGTTGACCATTCTCGTCTTTGACGCGCAGCGTGATCGGGCGCGTCGGCGCGATATTGAACACAACTAACATGTCGTTGCGGAAGCCGATGTCTTGCGATCCCTGCCCGACGTTGAAGGCTATCTTGGCCGAGCGTTGACCGCGATCGCGCGAGTAGACCGAGAGAATCTGGTATTCGATGCCGAGGCCCGACAACCGTTCCTGCATCGGGGCCTGATGGTAGACGGCGATCTCGGCCCAGCGCTCCTTAACGTCCTGGAAGGTCAATTCCTGCTCGACTTCATGCTCTTCGGCGCTGCGAGAGCGAAGAAAGGTGGGGCCGCTATTGGGGCTTTCGACTTTGAGCGGCGCGCGCACTCCGGCTTCGTTGGTCACCTTTACCAGGAAAAGCCTCGTCCCCTTTTCGACGAGAGCCGGGTCGGCGGCTCCGAGGGCGACCTTGACACGGCTTTCCGGATTGATGCTGACCTCGGCCAGCACGTAAGGCTCGAGCAGTTGCTGAAGCCGCGCCACCGCCCGGCCCTCGTTATCCATCGCGACGGCCTCGTTGATGCCGCGATGAACTTCGTCGGGGAAGGGTTGCCCCAAGTAGTTCATGGCGTCTTCGAGACGGCGGACTTGCTGAGCGAGGGGTTGCAGCGGCGTGGCGGGTTGCGCAAGCAGCGGGGCTAGGTCAAACAGAAACGCCGCGCAGAACGCGGCAAAGAAAGACAGGCGCGAGAAACGAGAGGTGGTCCGAGGAGTCATGATGCTCTCCAGCCTTGGAAAAGGCCTTTCCATTATATGAGGGCGAGCCCGTCTTCGCCGAGATTTCAAACCGAGCCGCGCGCGTTAGCAAGCGGTATGCGATGGAGCCGTCTGCCCGAAGGGCGGCGAAGGAAGGCGCAATGCCCGGGGGCCGGCGACGGCGGCATCCCGCCCGTCCCCGGCCGAACAGCACTATCGATTTGCGATCTTCGGCCCTTCCCCGATTCGGGTGTCTTGGCTGGATCGAACTCCCAATACTTCGAGTTCAGCCACCTCGACGATCGATGGCCCTGGAAAGACGACCACCAACTCAACAACGTTCGTCAACGGCTCGCTCAGCGGATAGAACGCACGGAATCCGTCGACCGCGAACGAAGGCAATTTTTCAACCGTTTCACGGTCGTGGATCAATCGCGTGACATCGAGCGCGAACCCTTCGGGGCGATAGGATCGACGTTTTCCGTCCTCCGAAACAAATGCCGCCGCACCGAACTCGAGGAGTATCGAACGAATCTCGACAGGCGCGCTGAACCGCAGCTTGAGCCAGTGGCGTGTCGCGCTGTCGCTCAACCAATGCGTGTAGTTGATGTTATTTATGACGTTGTGACCGCCGTCAAAAAGATTCAACACTCCATAAAACGCATTGTCGAGCTTCCTGCCGCCGTTCACGCTGCCGGCGTCGACAATGGTGTCGCCGAGCTTGCCGAGGTTGACTGGTTCCTCCGCGCGGCCGTTGGTGGGGAACGTCAGCAGTCCGGCAAGAACGATGATGGGTGCTGTGTAGCGCAGATGCGCCTCCCTATGCAGGAACTTCGATTTTGGCGGTCCCGGCACAACTAGTGTAGTCGCATTTGAGACAGCTCCCAATTCTGGACGGCCCCCTCTCGGCTATCATGACTGCTTAGCCGATATGTCTGATGTTCCGAGCCTGATTCCCCGCGAAGTTCTGTTCGGCAACCCCGAGCGCACCAGCCCGCGGCTTTCTCCCGACGGAGAGCGTATGGCCTATCTGGCCCCCGAGGAGGGCGTGCTCAATTGTTGGGTTCGCACCGTCGGCCTCAAAGACGATCGCGCGGTGACGAAAGACTGCGGGCGGGGCATTCGCACCTTCTTCTGGGCGCACGACAATCGACACTTGCTCTATCTCCAAGACGCCGATGGTGATGAGAATTGGGGCCTCTATTCGGTGGATCTCGAAACCGACGAGATTCGCGACCTGACACCGTTTGAGAAGGTGCGAGTCAACGAGGTCTTCACCGACCCGAACTTTCCCGACGACATTTTGCTTTCGCTGAACCGCCGCAACCCAGAGGTGTTCGACCTGCATCGCCTGCATCTGTCGAGCGGAGAGGTCGAGTCCGAAGCCGAAAACCCGGGCAGCTACATCGCCTGGCTCACCGACAACGAGTTTCGAGTCAGAGGCGCCACGGCGGCTCTGCCCGAGGGCGGATTTCAACTGCTGGTCAGTGCCGCGCCCGGGGCGGAGTTCGAGCCTTGCCTGACCTGGGGACCCGAAGACAACGGAGGCTGTCTCGGGTTCACGCCCGACGGCGAGCATCTCTACATCGAAGACAGTCTCGAAAGCGATACCACCGAACTCTATACGATCGATCTGAAAGCCCAGGGTAGAAACGTGCTCAGTCGCGACGACCGCGTTGACCTCGGGCCGGTGCTTGTCCATCCAACGCGTCACCATGTGCAGGCTGTCGGCACGAGCCTCGATCGGTTGCGCTGGGAAGTGCTCGATGAATCGATCGCCGAGGATTTCTCGGTCCTGGAAAAGGTTCACGCCGGGGAGTTGAACATCGTCAGTCGCGATTTGGCGGACCGCACCTGGCTGACTGCCTACACTTCCGACCAAGAGGCGGTCGCCTATTACGCCTACGACCGAGAGAAGCGCGAGGCAACGTTCCTTTTCAGCAGCCGCGGCGATCTTGCCAACTACGCTCTCGCGCCAATGCGGCCGGTGAAGATCCCGGCGCGCGACGGCTTGGTGCTGCACAGCTACCTCACCGTCCCCGCTGGGGAGGCGAAGAGCCTGCCGCTGGTGGTGAATGTACACGGCGGGCCGTGGGCGCGTGATTCGTGGGGGTATGATCCCGAAGCGCAGTGGCTTGCCAATCGCGGTTACGCGGTTTTGCAGGTGAACTATCGGGGGTCGACGGGCTTCGGCAAGAAGTTTATGAACGCCGGCAATCGCGAGTGGGGCGCGAAGATGCATGACGACCTGCTCGATGCGGTTGACTGGGCCGTCTCGGAAGGCGTTGCCGACCGCGAGCGCGTTTGTATCTATGGGGGCAGTTACGGCGGCTACGCGGCCTTGGTCGGCGCGGCCTTTACGCCCGATGTGTTTTGTTGCGCGGTTGATATTGTTGGACCTTCGAATATCTGCACGCTGATCGAGTCGGTACCGCCTTATTGGAAGCCCTTATTGAGCATCTTTCGGATCCGCGTCGGGGATGTCGAAACCGAGCGCGATTTTCTGGAATCGCGATCGCCGCTGTTTCAGGCCGGCCGCATCAATATTCCGATGCTGATCGCCCAGGGGGCTAACGACCCACGCGTCAAACAGGCCGAAAGCGAACAAATCGTCGAGGCGTTGCGCGCGAAGGGGAAGGACTTGGACTATCTGCTCTATGAAGACGAGGGCCACGGCTTCGCGAGGCCCGAAAACCGCATGGCGTTCTATGCGGCGGCGGAGGAGTTTCTGGGGCGGCATTTGGGCGGGCGGAGTGAGCCGCCGGGGAAGGCGGAAGCGGAGATTCTGGGGAAGGTGCGACGTGCCGGCTGAGGAATCGGTTTGGGCGCGGTGTTTTTTTTCGAGCCCGTTGATCGTGGTCGGGTATAGAAGACGACAAAGCTCGAAGAAACCCGGCGTTTTCCTACGCCCCTGCCGGGGCTTGCGGTCATTTTGTCCGGTTACCCACGGTTCCGCTTCGCTCCACCGCGGGCTACTTTCCCGCGCCCCCTACCGGGGGCTGGGTTCTCGCTTCCCTCGAACCTTCTTGCTCGTCCCGCACCGTAAAAGCAAACAGCCCGCTCCCCGACGCGATCGTCACGTACTGCTTGCCGTCGACGCTGTAGGTGATCGGAGAGTTGGCGATTTGCCCGCCGAGATAGCGCTTCCACAGTAGCTTTCCGGTCTTTGCGTTAAGGGCATAGAAGAAGCCCTCGCGACTTCCTGAAAAAAGGACGTTGCCGGCGGTGGAAAGCAGTCCGCTGTCGGTCACGTCGGCCATGGCGAACTCCCAGGCCGTTTCGCCCGTCAATGGATTCATGCCGCGCACGGCGCCGTAGCCCGACTCCTTGTCCCAAGTATGAATTCGGTCGCGGCGGATGGCCGTAATCGTCGACTTGACGGTTCCTCCGGCGTACCAAGCTCCCGGGGTATAAACGGCTTTCGACTTGTAGTAGGTGCTCGAGTAGCCTTCCCAAACCGCCAGATAGAAAAGCTTCGTCAGCGGGCTGAACGCCGGCGCGTACCAGTTCGTCGCTCCCTGCACGCCGGGAAACGTCAGGCTGCCTTCCTTGCTCGGCCCGCGTCCGCGAACCTTGATGGGCCGGCCGGCCTCGTCGAGTCCCACCGCCCATGTCTGCTTTACGAAGGGCTTGCCCAGCAGGAACTCACCGGTCTCGCGGTCGAGGACGTAGTAGAACGCGTTGCGGTTGGCCCACAGCATAAGCTTGCGCTCCTCTCCCTTCCAAGGCAAATCGACGAGCACCGGGACTTGAACCGAGTCGAAATCCCATTCATCGTGCGGCGTGAATTGGAAATGCCAGGCGAGCTTGCCTGTGTCCGCGTTGAGGGCGATGACCGAGTCGGTGTAGAGGTTGTCGCCGGGGCGCACATCGGGGTTCCAGTCCGGCGAAGGATTGCCCACGCCCCAGTAGGTGAGATTCAATTCCGGGTCGTAGGAGCCGGTCAACCAAATCGAGCCGCCGCCGGTCTTCCAGGCGTCGTTCTCCCAGGTCTCGTGACCGGGCTCGCCGGGGCCGGGAATGGTGTTGAACTTCCAGACCTCCTTGCCTGTTTCGGCATCATAGGCAGCCAGAAAACCACGAATGCCCATCTCGCCGCCGGCGGTGCCGACGATGACTTTGTCCTTGACGACCAACGGCGCCAAGGCCATCGCGTAGCCTTGGGTGTAGTCGAAAAGGGTGACGTCCCATTTTTTCGAGCCGGTCGCTCGGTCGAGCGCGATCAGGCGCATGTCGAGGGTGGCGAGAAACAGCGTGTCGTCGAGAATCGCCACCCCGCGGTTGACGCGCCCGCAGCAGGGGGTGACCTTATCAGGAAGATCGTGCTCGTAAATCCAAAACACGCGGCCCGTCTTGGCGTCGAGAGCGAAGACGTTGTCGGGCGCCTCGGTGAGGTACATGACGCCGTCGACGACCAAAGGGGCGGCTTCGAATTTTTCGAGCGAGCGAGCTTGAAAGACCCAGTCCATCTCGAGCTGCTCGACGTTGGCGGGGGTAATGGAATCGAGCGCGCTGTGGTGGATGCTGTCATAGGAGCCGTTGTAGGTGAGCCAGTTTCGCGGCTCGTCGGCGGCCTTGAGGAGGCGTTCGTAGGAGACTTGCGCCCGCAGGGGCGGCCCTGATGTCAACAACGTCAGGAGTGCGGTGAGGAGCAGTAATGCCGAAGCTCGCATGCCCCAAGGATACCTCAACTCCCTGTGGGATTCGGACCTGTATTCAGGTTCCCGAAACGTGCAGAGACAGACGCCGGTGGTGGGGGTGACGGCGGTGTTCGAAGAGGTAAATGCCCTGCCAGGTCCCGAGTGTGAGACGATCGCCAATGATCGGAATCGATAGTTGCGACTGCGTCAGCGCCGCCCGAATGTGCGCCGGCATGTCGTCGGGGCCTTCCATGGTGTGGGTGTAAAGGCTCGAATCCTCGGGCACTAGGTTGCTGAAGAAGGTTTCGAGATCTCTGACGACATCCGGGTCGGCGTTTTCTTGAATCACCAGCGACGCCGACGTGTGTTGCACGAATACCGTCAATAAACCCTCGGCCACCCCGAGCCCGGTGGCCCAACGAGCCACTTCCCCCGTCACCTCGTAGAAGCCCTTTCCACGGGTGCTGACGCTGATTTCGTGGGTATGGTGACCCATTTGCTTACTCTAGCCCAGAGGCTTGGCCCCGACGCCGGCCGGGCGGGCGGGAATTGGTAAAATCGTCAAGCGCTACATTCCTATTTTTTCGCTTACAGCAGGCCAACTTATGAATATCGAATACCCCGATCGAGTCAAGGAACTCCAGCGGAAAGTCTTGGCCTTCATGGATGGGCACGTTTATCCCAACGAAAAGGTCTACGGCGAGCAGGTCAGCGAGGGCGACCGCTGGCAGCCCACCGCCGTGATGGAGGAGCTGAAGACCCGCGCCCGCGAGCAAGGCCTGTGGAACCTGTTTCTCCCTGAAAGCGAGCACGGCGCGGGATTGACGAATCTCGAGTACGCCTCGCTTTGCGAAATCATGGGCCGATCGCCGATCGCCTCGGAGTCTTTCAATTGCTCCGCCCCCGATACGGGCAACATGGAAACACTGGTTCGCTATGGAACCGAGGAGCACAAGAAGCAATGGCTCGAGCCTCTACTCGACGGCAAGATTCGGTCGTGCTTTTGCATGACCGAGCCGGCCGTGGCGTCTTCCGATGCGACGAATATCTGTTCGAGCATTGTGCGCGAAGGGGACGAGTATGTCATCAACGGTCGCAAATGGTGGAGTAGCGGGGCCAACGATCCGCGCTGCAAGATTTCGATCTTCATGGGCAAGAGCGACCCGTCGGCGGCACGCCACAAGCAACAGTCGATGATTCTGGTGCCGCTCGATGCCGACGGCGTCACCATTCACCGGCCGCTCACCGTTTTCGGCTATGACGATGCTCCGCACGGGCACGCCGAGGTCAGTTTCGAAAATGTTCGCGTCCCGGCCTCGAATATCTTGCTCGGCGAGGGACGCGGTTTTGAGATTGCCCAAGGAAGACTCGGCCCCGGCCGCATTCACCACTGCATGCGGCTGATTGGAATGGCCGAGCGCGCCTTGGAGATGATGTGCAAGCGCACTATGGGGCGTGTTGCCTTCGGGAAGCCGATCGCGGATCAGGGGACGATTCGCGCCGACATCGCCGACTCCCGCATGGAGATCGAGCAGGCAAGGCTGCTAACGCTCAAAGCCGCCCACATGATGGATACCGTCGGCAACAAAGTGGCGCGAGCCGAGATCGCCATGATCAAGGTGATCGCGCCAAATATGGCGCTGCGCGTCGTCGACCGCGCCATTCAAGCGCACGGCGGCGGCGGCGTCTGCCAGGACTTCCTCTTGGCGAAATGGTGGGCGAGCGCCCGCACGTTGCGGTTGGCCGACGGTCCCGATGAAGTTCATCGCGCGGCGGTGGCGAAGCTTGAGTTGCGGAAGTACGATTGAACGAGAGGGCCGCGGGTAAGCGGGCTTTTGGGAGGGCCCGCGGCGTGTGCGGCAGGTCAATTTGTAAACCAAGAAAGGGAAGAGGAATGAAGAGAGCTTCGCGGGGCTTCGGTCTTTTTTGTTTGGTGTTGCTGGCTTGTGCCGCACAGGCCGATGACCAGCTCGTTATTCATGCAGGGCACGTATTGGCAGTTCCCGGACAAGAGCCGGCCCCGAGACAAACGATATTGATCCAGGACGGACGCTTTGCACAGATCTTTGATGGTCTGCAAGATCCCTCCCGCTTTGGAGAAGACGTCGTCTTCCTCGACCTGAGCGAGCATTATGTGCTGCCTGGCTTGATGGATATGCATGTTCATTTGCTTGGTCAGGTAGGCCCCACATCCCGAACCGACGCCCTGTTTGTAACTACTTCCATGGAAGCTCTGAGGGGAGCCCACTACGCCCGCCTTACGCTTGAGGCGGGTTTTACCAGCGTTCGCGATCTCGGCGGCAACGCGGAGGCAATTTTCGCCTTGCGCGACGCCATCGAGCAAGGCCTTGTGCCGGGCCCCCGAATCTTCGCTGCCGGCAGTGCGCTGGCCGCCACGGGTGGTCACGGCGATGTCGATAGTTACAAACCGGAGCTATTGAAGCTTTGGACGCCCGAAACGATCTGCGACGGCCCACATGATTGCCGACGCGCAACCCGACACGCGGTCAAGATGGGCGCCGATTGGATCAAGGTTACGGCGACCGGCGGCGTAACGTCAGACACCGCAACCGGTCTTGGTCAACAGATGACGGACGACGAGTTATCGGAAATCGTGCGTACGGCTCACGCGTTGGGAGTGAAGGTTGCCGCTCATGCACACGGCACGAAAGGCATCGAGGCCGCCCTGCGCGCCGGCGCCGACAGCATTGACCATGGCACATTTGCTCAAAGCGAAACGATGAAGCTCTTTCAGGCAACCGGAGCGTATCTCGTCCCCACGCTGTCGCCCGGGGTCAAGATACCGCCCACGATGGCAGGCAACCCTTTCTTTACCGATGCGATCAAACGCAAGGCGGCCGGCGCGACCGCCGCGGCCCGCGATAGTTTTGTCAATGCCTATCGATCCGGAGTGGAAATCGCCTTCGGCACTGATTCCGGGGTCACGCCGCACGGCGAGAATGCCGACGAGTTCGTGATGATGGTCGAAGCCGGGATGACGCCGATGGACGCGATACGATCCGCGACCGTAGTCAGCGCGGAACTCCTCGGCATGTCGGACAAGCTGGGAACCATCGAAGTCGGCAAGGTGGCCGATCTGATCGCGGTCCGCGACAACCCCCTGGAAAATATTGGCGCTCTCAAGAATGTAACGACGGTGATCAAGGCCGGCCGGATTATGCTGCACGAAGAAAGAGGGGACAGTCCGTTTCCATGAATCCGCGGTTCATAATACCGCCATGAAAATGGGAGCGAAAGTCTTGTCTCATGCAAGATGAGCCTGAACGAGGAGTTTGTTTCTCACACAAGATGAGCCTGCAGGATCGGGGAGTGGGCATGCTGGGGATTGACTATCCAAGTGCAAAACGCCGGCAAGTTGAATCCGCAACAGATCCGGCAGTTTCTCCACTCCAGCCAGGAGATTCGATTCAAAGGCAAAGGGCGGGCCGAGATTTACGCTTGGGTGGCGCGCACGCTTGGCCGGCACGGCTACAGCCGCCAGAACCGCGCCGACAAAGGGCTGCTGCGGCAGTATCTGGTCAAGATGACCGGACTGAGCCGGGCGCAAATCACGCGGCTGATCCAGCAGTACCGGCAGGGCGGAGAACTCCAACCCGCCCGCTACCGGCGGCATCGCTTTGCCCGCAAGTACACGCCCGCCGACGTCGAACTGCTGGCGGCGGTGGACGAGGCCCACGAAACCCTCAGCGGCCCGGCCACGCGCAAGATCCTCGAGCGGGAATACCAGCAGTACCAGCAGCGCGAATACGAGCGGTTGGCGGGGATCTCGGTGGCCCAGATCTATCGCCTGCGGCGGCGCAGTGCCTACCGCCGCCGGCGGCTGCATTTCACCAAGACCCGGCCCACAGCGGTGTCGATCGGCGAGCGGCGCCGGCCCGACCCGCAAGGCCGACCCGGCTTTCTGCGAGTGGATACGGTGCATCAAGGGGATCGCGATGGCGTCAAGGGCGTCTACCACATCAATGCCGTGGATGAAGTCACCCAGTGGCAAGTGGTCGGCGCCACAGCCGCGATCAGTGAAGCCTGGCTGGAGCCGTTGCTGAAAGCCATGATCGAGCAGTTTCCCTTTCGTATCCGCGGCTTCCATTCCGACAACGGCAGCGAGTTCCTCAATCGCACGGTGGAGAAGTTATTGAACAAGCTGCTGATCGAACAGACCAAGTCGCGTCCGCGGCACTCCAATGACAACGGCTTGGTGGAATCGAAAAACGGCGCGGTGATCCGCAAACACATGGGATATACGCACATCGCGGCGCCGCACGCGGGGCGCATCCAGCGCTTCTACCAACAGCACTTCAATCCCTATTTGAATTTCCACCGGCCCTGCGGACAGCCCGAGATCAAGACCGACGCCAAAGGCAAGCAGAAGCGGGTGTATCGCCACTACCAGACGCCTTGGGAATCTTTCGAGCAGTTGCCCGAGGCCGCCGGCTACCTCAAGCCAGGGCACACGCTTGAGGCTCTGGGCCGCATTGCCCAGGCGGAAAGCGACACTGCGGCGGCGCGCCGGATGCAGCGAGCCAAACACAAGCTGTTTGCCAGTTTCCGGTCCGCGAACACGCCGTGCTGAACAGCAGGAAGAGGGCTGTGGAAATGGCGGGCGGTGGAAAACGAGGAAAACCAAAACCAGGTTTCCCTTCGTTTCCCACCGCCCTTGGAAATCGCTCCGCGATTCCCACATTCCCACAACCCCGACGACGATTCTCCCCTTCCCAAATCAAAACCAAAAAACCAGAAAGGAGCCCCAGCTACTCAAAAAGCCCCAACCCCCGTCTTCAGGCTCATCCTTCGATGAGAAAATGCTGCGAAGGCGTTCCTGTCGCCCTTACAGGGCTCAACCCGATTTGATTCCGAACCCAGGGTTCCGCCTTCGGCTCCACCCGGGGCTATATTCCCGCCGCCGCTTCGCGGCTCAAGGCGGCTCGTTACCTGTGGGAGCAGTTCCCGAAACCGAGAGGTGTTGATGTCTATGGATCCGCCTACAGCAAATCCCACTACGCGAAAAAGAGGGTACAGCCACGGAGTTTTGCCCGCCGCTTTTGTTCGCGACGCGATAGTTCAACAGGCAAAAATCGTGTGGCAGTCCCCCATTTTTGCCTGCGCGGACTTCCGTCATGGGCTATTGGGGCTCTGCCTGGCCCTGCTCGTCAGTTGCTCGGCGCCGCCGCCCGAGCCCGCTCCCTTTCGCCTCGACGACTATCGCCTTCTCGACCTCACCCACGCTTACGACGAAAAGACGCTCTATTGGCCGACCGAGGGCGGTTTCGAACATGAGCGAACAGCCTGGGGCGTCAATGAGAAAGGCTACTGGTACAGCTCCTATCGTTTCGGGGGCAGCGAGCACGGCGGCACCCATCTCGATGCCCCTATCCATTTCGCGGAAGGAGCCCCGACGGTGGGCGATATCCCTATCGAGCGGCTTACAGGGCCGGGAGTTGTCATCGACATTTCCGCCAAATGCGCCGCCGACGCCGACGCGTTGCTGAGCGTCGACGACATTGAGGCGCATGAGGCCGTTCACGGGCGGATCGCCGCCGCATCGGCCGTCTTGGTGCGCACCGGTTGGGGGAGCCGCTGGCCCGATGCCGCGAAATACCTGGGCAGCGACGTCCCCGGCGACGCCTCGAACCTACACTTCCCCGGCGTTTCCGAAGAAGCCGCGCGCGTGCTGGTCGAACGAAAGATCGCCATCGTGGGAATCGACACGGCGAGCATCGATCGCGGCGCATCGACCCATTTTCGCGCTCATCAGGTGTTTGCCGGGGCCGGTATCGCGTGTCTTGAGAACGTCGCTCGCCTCGACGAACTGCCCGCGACGGGCGCGACGGTTTTCGCGTTGCCCATGAAGATCGCGGCCGGATCGGGTGCGCCGTGCCGTATTGTGGCGCTGGTTCCGCGCTGAGGCGATCCCCTTAATTCGGTCAATGCTTGTCCCGAGATCGAAAATGGCCCTTGCCAACCCCACGTGATAGGACGTAGAATCCTAACCGGAGATCCCAAGATGAATCTCCGGGGGGGAGCGCGTCAATGGACCGACGCCTACTGCTGTTTGCAGCGGTGCTCAGTAGCACCGCCGTCGCGCAGGCTCAAATCGCCATTTCGCCCCGCGCCGGGCTGATCCACCACTTGGAGGGAGAAGTCCGGGTTGACGGGGCCACGCCGGCGGTGAACTCCGGCTCTTTTTCTCACCTCAAGCCGGGGGAGATCCTACAGACTCTGGACGGTCGGGCGGAGTTGGTCCTCACCCCTTCCGGCATCCTTCGCGCCGACGAGGCGACACGATTCCAACTGCTTTCCGACGACATTGACCGAGTCGAAGTGCGGCTGCTCGAAGGATCGCTCATGATCGATCTGCGCGAGCGTCCGGTCGAATCGTCGATCACGGTTTGGTCGGGCGAGAGTGGAACCCGGCTGACCGAGCGCGGTCTCTATCGCTTGGACGCCGAACCGTGCGGAGTCTCGCGGCTGCGGGTTTTCAACGGTCTGGCCACGGTCGTACGCGGGGATATTGAACTGCATGCGAGTTCACGCCAAGCCCTTGTGCTCGATGGCGACGCGGCGCCGCCGGAGATTTTCGCGCGTTCGGACAAAGACGCCTTCGACGAGTGGAACCGACAACGCGACCGCGTCATCGCCGAACACAGTCGCATCACGCCCTATTCAAACCGTCGCATTGTCGACGGATTGGTGTTCCTCGCCCGTCGCGGCCAATCGGGCACACGCCCCTCCTATGGGCGGGGAGTCCCGCGCGGGGCTCGGCGCTAGCCTGCTGACCCCGCGGGTTTCTTGACGACCGCGAAAACCGCGAACACGCGACTACGATTCGTCGGTTTGCCAATCGCCGTTACCGGTTCGCGCTGCACGTTGACCGCGTGGACTTCGCGCCCCGTCTCCGACTCGTAGTCTTCAATCACGCGGCGCAACTCTTCACCCAACTTTCGGTCTCGTTCGATCTTCTCCGGCATGGCAAACTCCTGCAACCCGACGGCTTCGAGAATCTACCAATCATACGACGCCGACCGAGGTGACGGCAGAGCCACGCACGAAAATCGATTCAGTAGAGCCGAGGCGGAACCGCTCAAGAGACCCGCCGGCCGCCGCCCCAAAACCCCAAACACCCCGCCCCCAACGCCCTCCCCGACAGCCGCCGACTTCATCAACCCGACAGGGCGATTCCTGGTAGGCTGAATCCGATATGCACACCGAAAAAGAAGGCTCCGGCGGCGATACTCTGGCTCTCGGCAAGCAGCACCTGATCCAAAGTTACGGCCCCAATTTGGTGATCGAGCGCGGCGAGGGCTGCTACCTCCATGCCGCCGACGGCCGACGCTATTTGGACTTCATGTCGGGCATCGGCGTCAATGCGTTGGGCCATGCCCACCCGCGTGTGCTGGCTGCGTTGCGGGAGCAGATCGAGGCGTTGCTGCATTGTTCGAATCTCTATGCGCACCGATATCAAGCGCCCTTGGCCGCGCGGCTTGCCGAAGCCTCGGGTTTGCAGCGCGTGTTTTTCACCAACAGCGGCGCCGAGAGCGTCGAAGGCGCGGTCAAGATCGCCAAGGCGTACGGCCACAAACTTGATCCCGAAAAATATGAAATCGTTGCCCTGAACGGGTCGTTCGGAGGCCGGACCCTGGGAGCTGTCTCGGTCACCGGCCAATCGAAGCATCGGGCCGCGGTGGAGCCGTTGATTCCCGGCGTGACGTTCGTCGACCCCAACGACATTGCCGCGCTGGAAGCCGCGGTTTCCGACCGCACGGCCGGCATCTTCTTCGAGCCGATCCTGGGCGAAGGCGGAATCGTGACCATCGAGCGCGAGTTCGCGGCCCGCGCGGCCGAGCTGGCCCAAAAGCATGACGCGCTGTTGATGTTCGATGAAATCCAATCCGGGCTCGGCCGCACCGGCAAGCACTTTGCTTTCGAATGGTGGAATGAAGGCGACCAAGAGCCGATTCAGCCCGATGTCGTTGTGACGGCCAAGCCGCTCGCCGCCGGGCTGCCTTTGGGCGCGATTATCGCCAACGAGCGCGCCGCGGGCGTCATTACGCCAGGTACGCACGGCAGTACGTTCGGGGGGAACGCACTGGCCTGCCGGGTTGCGATCGAGTTCATGGATCTGCTGGACGAGCTGCTGCCCGAGGTGCGCGAAAAAGGCGACTACTTCGCCGAGCGCCTCACCGGCCTGATCGACAAATACGATTTCGTCGAGGGCCTGCGCGGTCGCGGGTTGATGTGCGGGGTCAATCTCACCGTCCCCGGCAAGGCGGTCGTGGGACAGTGCCAAGAGCGCGGCTTTCTCATCAATTGCACCGCTGATACGGTCTTGCGCTTCCTGCCGCCCTACATCATCGAGCAAGAGCACATCGATCAGCTCGTCGCCGCGCTGGATGAGATTTTCGAACAGGGTCCGCCGGAGTAACGCGGCCCGAAATCCCAACAAACGCAACCACGGAGCCGCGGGCAAGTGTAAAATCAATTACTTCGCCCACCGGCCCGTTGCCTACGGCCCTCAAGGCCGCGGGCGCGCTAACAATGCTGCTCGCTCTCGACGACATTCAAAAGAACTTCGGCGGCGTTCCCGCGCTCAAGCATGGCAACATGCAAGTCGATGCGGGCGAGGTCCATGCCTTGGTCGGTGAAAACGGCGCGGGCAAGTCGACCTTGATGAAAATCGTCGCCGGGATGCTCGAACCCGACGGCGGCGTCATGCGCTGGCGAGGCGAGCAAGTCGATCTGAGCCGGCCGGCCGACGCCCACCAGATCGGGATTTCGATGGTTCACCAGGAGTCGCTGCTGGCTCCGCATCTGACCGTTGCCGAAAACATCTTCCTGGGCCGCGAGGCCGTCAAAGGACCGCTCATCGATCAGCGCCGCATGGAGCGCGAAACGGCCGCCTTGATCGAGGAACATCACTTCCCACTCGATGCCCGGCAGTCGGTCGAAGAGTTGAGCCCGGCGCAAAAGCAATTGATCGAGATCTGCCGCGCGCTGCACAGTGCATCGAGCCTGCTGATTTTCGATGAACCGACATCGTCGTTGTCGGAGACGGAAGCCGCCGAGGTCTTTCGCATTGTCAACGACTTGCGCGGCCGCGGCATCGGCATCATCTACATTACCCACCGGCTCGACGAGCTGCGGGAAGTTTCTGACCGCATCACGATCCTGCGCGACGGAGAAACGGTCCATAGCGGTAACTTCTCGGAGCTGACCACCGAGCAGATCGTTCATCACATGGTCGGCCGAGAAGTGTCGCGCATCTATGAACGCGAGTCTCTCGACCCCGGCCCCGAGATGTTGCGCGTCGATCTGCCGGGTTCGAGCTTCACGGTTCATGCCGGCGAGATCGTGGGCATCGCCGGCCTGATGGGCGCGGGCCGCACCGAGCTGTGTCAAACGCTTTTCGGCATTACGCCCGCCGAGCAAGGCTCGATCTCGGTCGAGGGCCGAACGGTCGAAATCCGCTCGCCGGCCGACGCCGTCCAAGCCGGTATTGCGTTAATCACCGAGGACCGCCAGAAAACCGGCCTGGCGCTGGAGCTGCCTCTGCGCGCCAACGTGACCCTGGCGAATATGGACGCCGTTTGCCGAATCGGCTTCGTGCTCTCCGCCGCCGAGGCGGATGTCGCCGAGGATTCTCTCAAGCGCTTGCATATCCGCGCGGCGGGGATTGAACAACCGGCCGGCCGGCTCAGCGGCGGCAACCAACAGAAGATCGTCATCGCCAAGTGGCTGTTTCGCGATGCCCGCGTGATGCTATTCGACGAGCCGACGCGCGGCATCGACGTCGGCGCCAAGGCCGAGGTTTTCGCCCTAATGGACCAACTGGCGCGCGACGGCAAGGCGATCGTCATGGTCAGCTCCGAGTTGCCCGAGCTGCTGCAAGTCGCCGACCGCATTCTCGTCATGCGCGACGGCGAAATCGTAACCGAGTTGCCGCGCACCACGACGCAACAGGAAATCATGCGTTACGCGGCGGTGGGGAAATGAAATTTCGTTCCGGAATGATTCAGAAGCTGTTGCCCTTCTTCAGCTTGATTGCGCTGTTTGTGTTTCTCTCGCTGGCCTCGCCGTACTTCCTGACGGCCATCAACCTATCGAGCGTCGTGCGGCAAACCGCGGTCATCAATATCATGGCGCTCGGGATGACCTTGGTCATCGTTTCTGGCGGCATCGACTTGTCGGTCGGCGCGATCCTGGCTTTCTCGGGAACCATCGGAACGATGTGCATGATCTCGGGCTGGGGCGTTGGGGGCGGCATCGTGGCCGGGCTGCTGTGCGGGCTGGCCTGGGGCTTGGCGAACGGTTCCTTGATTACCTCTCTCAAGATTCCGCCCTTCATCGTGACGCTTGGAACCCTCGGAATCGCCCGCGGGCTGACCTTGATCATCTCGGGAGGTCTGCCGGTCGTCGGCTTGCCGCGCGAGTTTTCGTTCCTGGGCGAAGGAACGGTTTTCGGCGTGCCTTTCGTCTTGCTCGTCTTGCTCGTATGCGCCGTGATCACCTACTTGATTCTCCACTCCACCAAATTGGGCCGCTACACCTACGCCATCGGAAGCAATAAAGAGGCGGCCGTGTACGCCGGCATCCCCGTGGCCGGCTACACGATCGCCGTCTATGCCATCTCCGGAATGTTGACCGGCGTTTCCTCGATGATTGAGGCCTCCCGCTTGATGACAGGCCAGCCGACCGCCGGCCAGGGGTATGAATTGCTGGTGATCGCCGCGGTCGTCATCGGCGGCGGCAGTTTGACCGGGGGCGAGGGCAGCGTGGTCGGCACGCTGATCGGAGCGTTCATCATGGGGCTGCTCGCCAACGGCAGCGATCTGCTGGGAATCAACCCTTACCTACAGCAGGCGATCATCGGCTCGGTCATCATCGTCGCCGTAGCGCTCGACGAAGCGCGCAAGCGCCGCTTCTCGGTTTGAAAACCAAACCGAGCCGCGACCGTCAGGGAGCGGTGTGCGATGAAGCGCCGCCAAAGACGCCGGAAGTGATGACCCCGACGCGACCACTGAGGGGCATCGACGGCCAACCCTCTTCGTTCACCCGGCCAAGTTGCCGGTGCAAAATGTCGCCATCCTTCTTGAAGGTCCAGAGTTGCATCGCATACCGCTCCTTGACGGTCGCGGCTCTGTTTGAGCAGGCACTTGTCCGCAAGTACTAAGGCAAACCACCCCCTTATTATCAGTCGTTTATCTCGTAAAGCTTTACCTTGCAACGGTCCGTTTTCGGCGGCCGGCCGTGATAATCTGAAATTACGTTTCCGCCAAGATTCGGCTGCTCTTCGCGGCTCTTCTCAAACTTTTCGAAACTCCGATGAGGTGAATTCACCATGCGCGAGAAACTCGCTGTATTCGTAACCCTATTGACCCTGACCGCCGCGCCTTTGTTCCCCCAAGGGCTCGAAACCACGGCGACCAAAGACGACTGGGAGGAGATCAACTTCCTCTTTGACCGCGCGGTCTTAACCGACGGCTACCCCAGTTTGCTCAAGCTCGCCGAGCTGCTCAAAGAGAACCCGGAACACCGTGTCAAGCTAGAGGGCCACGCCGACAGCCGCGGTTCGGAGCAATACAACGTCGGACTTTCGGAAAAGCGCGCTCGGACCGTGAGCGACTTTCTGACGAAATACGGCGCGCCCGCCTCGCGAATATCCGTTGTCGGACGCGGCAAGACCGCGCCGAAAGTCAGCAACGATACCGACGCCGGCCGTTGGATCAATCGCCGCGTTGAGGTTACCGTCACCGATGCCCAGGGGAACGTGATTTCCAGCGGCGGCATCGGCGACGCCATCGAGTCGCTCAACGAGTTGGCTCGTCAGCAAGAGGAATGCTGCAACAAGATTCTCCGCAAACTCGACGACGTCCTCGACATGCTCAAGGCGCTCCGGGACGACAACGAGGAACTCAAACAGGAAGTCGCCGATCTCAAGAACAATCAGCGCGGCATGCGCGACGACGTGGATAAGATCGCTGCCGCGCCCCCGCCGCCTCCCGCGCCGCCGGCTCCCCCGGCTCGGACCGCGCGGTCTTCCGACCGACCTGAGTCCGGCGGCTCGCCGGGCAACGAATACTCGTCGATCAATTTCAATGTCGGTCCCGACGTACCGGGCGGCAACGTGGCGTTCTCCGGCAAGGGACGCTATTTTCGTCCCTTCGCCAAGCGGCATGCTCTCCAAGCCGAAGGTGAATTCTTCCACCAATTCGGCCGCGACGAGGGCCAGGTCGACTTCGGTCTCGTAAACCGTTTTGGGAACGTCCAGGCCGGAATATTTTCGAGCTTCAAGTTCGTCAAGTTCGACGAATTTGAACGCACCGGTTCGCTGGGCCAAGCCGCCTTCACTCTCGACTACGTTTTCAAACGCGGTCGGGTGGGCTTCTTCGGCACAAAGAAAATCCTTGACGGCGCGGTCGTCAATGAAGCATTGATCAGCCGTCATGTCCTCGAGCAGACCTACCTGCGCGTGGTCGACCAAGCCGGCGTCAGTACGGCGGTCGGGGTCTGGGGCGACTCATGGATCGAGGGTAACTTCGGAGCCATGTTCCGCTCCGGAGGCGGCAATCGCCCGGGAGGGACGCTCCGCTACATCCACCCGGTCAACGACAGGATCGCGCTCACTTTTGAAGCCGGCCTGAATCAAACCCTGGTTTCGAGCGACAACACCGGACGCGTCGTCGTCGGTGTCGAGTTTGGCAAGTGGCTCAGCCCACAGCGCTATGAACTCGAAGACGGCGGGGCCGTGCCGGTCGACATCCCGCGAGTGCGCTATGAAGTTTTGAAGCGTCGCATCCGCTCGGGCAACGACGCGCCGGTGGCTGATGCCGGTCCGGACCTTATCGGCATCGACGCCGGCCCGGTCACTCTGGATGCTTCGGCATCGTTTGATCCCGACGAGGATGAGATCACGTTCGCTTGGGATCAGATCGGCGGACCGCCGATTTCACTCACCGGCGCGGAAAGCCAACAGGCTTCCTTTACCGCCGAAGAAGGCGAAAACTACCAGTTCCGCCTGACGGTTCGCGATACGAGAGGCGCCGCCGATACCGACCGCGTCACTGTCTCGACGCTGGATCGTCAGATCAAGATTGTGCGCTTCAGCGCCACACCGGTCGAGATCCGCTCCGGCGAGACCGTCAACGTGGTTTGGGAGGTACAGAACGCCGACCAGGTCGAAATCAGCGGCATCGGTTCGGTCGATCCCAACAACGGGACGTCGTCGCTGACCCTGGACGAGACGACCACACTAACATTGACCGCGCGCAATCCGAAGCGTGAGGTCAGCCAGTCGGTTACGGTCAGAGTGCTCACGCCGCAACCGCGCATTCTGCGTTTCTCGGCTTCCCCGATGACGGCCAAGCCGGGTGAAAGCGTGACGCTGATTTGGGAGACCGCCGAAGCCGACCGCGTGACGATCGACGGTCTCGGCAGCGTGGAGCCGAACGGCACCGCCACCGTCTCGGTCGACGACACGACGACCTACACTCTGACGGCGGCCAACGATCACGGCGAAGTCAACTCTTCGACGACCGTCACGGTTCGTGAGGAGACCGAGGCGCTTCAGATCTTGCGCTTCTTCGCGAACCCGGCGCAAACAACACGGGGCGGGCAGAGCGCCTTGATCTGGGAGGTTGTCGGCGCCGAAGAGGTCGAGATTAGCGGCATCGGTTCGGTCGGGGCTACCGGCAGCTCGACCGTGACGGTCGACGAAACGACCACTTACACTCTCACCGCGCGCAGCGCTTCGAACGAAATCGTTGCGACCGCGGTTGTGACGGTTGTCGATCGTTCGCCAGCGGAGATTCTCGAATTTACCGCCGAACCGGCCATCGCCAAGGAGCCGGGCGATCCGGTGGTGCTGCGCTGGAATACGGCCAACGCCACGAAAGTCAGCATCGTCGGAATCGGCGATGTCTCCGAGAGCGGGTCGATTCAGGTCAACCCGGTCGTTCGCACGACCTATACCTTGGTCGCCTACGGCATTAATTCCGAGGTGACGGCCGAGGTTACGGTGACCGTCGAAAACGCTAACCGCGCGCCGACGGCCAAGATCAACAATCGTGGTTTGGTCAATGTGCCCGATACGGGCAATTCGACGATCGTGCTCGACGGCACGCAGTCGCGTGACCCGGACGGCGACCCGTTGACCTTCCAGTGGCGCAGTCTGGGGCCGGGTCGCGCGGAGATCATGAACCCGACTTCGGCGACGCCCTCCGTGCGGTTGCTTGACGGCACCGGGACCTACAACTTCGAGCTCGAGGTGACCGACGACAAGGGTCTACGGGATTTCGACAGCAAGAAGATCGAGGCGGCGGATTTGCCCGACCTGCGATGATGATCGGCGTTGGCGGCGTGCGCGGCGGCGTGCGCGCCGCCGCCGCGCACGCCCCTATCCCACCACGCCGGCCGCGGGTTGCGGTCGGCTGTCAAGACAGCGGTTAATCTTTCCGAAAAGTTCTTCCCACTCGAAGGGCTTGCAAACGTAATCGTCGGCGTTGGCGGCGAATGCCTTCTCGATGTCGCCCATCATCGTCTTGGCCGTGAGCATGATGATCGGGATGTGGGCCGTATCGGGCCGTTGCTTGAGCATTTGGCACATCGTCAGCCCGTCGATGCCCGGCATCATGATGTCGAGCAAAATTAGATCGGGAATTTCCGAGACGGCGGTTTGAAACCCCAGGTCGCCGTCGGGTTCCAGCAACACGTCGTAACCCAACATGTCGAGGCGAAAGGCCGTCGCGCGAACGACGTCTTCCTCGTCGTCGACGATGAGAATCTTGATCTTGTCTTCGGGTTGGCTCATAACGTTCTCTCAGCCGGTACAGGTTCGGCTTGCCCTGCTTCGGGCGGGATTTCATTCGTCGCAAGCTGTTCCGTAGTTTCAGCGGCGGGTGCGGGCGCCGCGCCCGGCGGCGTCTCGTCGGAGGCGCCGGCAAGGTTCAGGATGTCGTGCGCGATTCGATCCGCGGCGTCGAGCGCGACCTGCGTCGATTGCGGCAAATAGCGTTCCACCCGAGCGAGCTTGAGTACGTCGTCTAAGTTTCGCGCCAACGCGAGAAGCTGTGACGGCATGGCGCTCTCGTCCGCCGCGGGTTTCTCGACCGGCAAGGGGTGCGCCGTTTTCTTCCCCGGGGCGAGCACCTCGTAAACCCGCGAGGCGATCGACTGCGCGCCGTCGATTTTGGAAAGGTAATCCACGGCTCCGAGATCGAGAGCACGCTGGCGAAACTCCGGCTCGGCGTTGCAGGAAAACAATAAAACCTTGACCTGCGCCCATTGAGGTTCGGCCTTCACCAGCCGAGTTAGTTCGAGACCGTTGACCTCGGGCATCATGAAGTCGGCCAGCACCAGGTCGACTTTGTCCGAACGCATGACGTCGAGCGCTCTCGCGCCGTTCTCCGCCGTCAAGACTTTGTAGCCGGCGCTTGCCAGTCGAAACTGCAGCGTCGCGATGATATCGGGTTCGTCGTCCACGATCAGGACTGTAGTCTTTTCCATGCTTATCCCCCTGGAGTACTTTCGCTTTCTTCGACGGCGGGCGCGGCGGGCCGCAGCGAGAACGAGAAAGTCGAGCCCGCTCCCACTTCCGACTCCACCCAGATGCGCCCCCCGTGCAGGTCGACGATCTTCTTGCAAATGGCGAGCCCGAGGCCGGTGCCCCCCGAGCGGCGTCCCGGCCCCGTGCTGAGTTGCACGAAAGCGTCGAAGATATTGTCGAGTTTGTCTTCAGGGATACCGGGACCGGTGTCCTGAATCCGAACCACGACTTCATCGCCGCTCAACGCCGTTGCCACTTCGATCCAGCCGCTTTCGCCGTAGCGTATGGCGTTACCGATCAGATTAGTGAGAACCTGACTGACTCGGTCGGAGTCCATGCGCACCGGCGGCAGCCGGCCGTCCAGCGCTAGTTCGAGGCGCAACCCTTGCTTTTCCGCGGCCAAGCGCTGCTGAGCAACGGTCTCGGCAACCAGGGCGTTCAAGTCGCCGGGGCCGAACTCGATGTGGAATTCACCGCGTTCGAGCTTCGAAAAATCGAGAGTGTCGTTAATCAGGCGATGCAGCCGATCGACGTTGCGTTTTGCCAGGGCCAGGAAATCGGCCTGGTGTTTGTTGACTTCGCCGGCCGTGCCGTCCGAAACCACGTCGACGGCTTCCTTGATGGCCGTCAGCGGTGTTCTCAACTCGTGGGAGACCATCGAGGTGAACTCGCTTTTGACCATCACGGCCCGTTGCAGCGCCTCGAGCATGCGTTTGCGCTCGGTGACGTCGCGCATTACGGCGACATAGTTGGTCGTGCGCCCGGCGCGGTCGCGGATCGGGGCAATGACCTGCTCGCTGTCGAACAGCGAGCCGTCCTTCTTCTTGTTGCGCAACGAGCCGCTCCACACCTCGCCCCGGTTCAACGCACTCCACATTTGGCGGTAGAATTCCGGGGGCTGAACGCCGCTCTTGAGAATGCGCGGGTTTTGCCCGATCGCTTCGCGGCCCGGATACCCCGTGACTCTTTCAAAGGCCGGGTTAACGAAATAGATTCGCCCGCGGGTGTCGGTGATGAAGATGGCCTCGCCCGCGGACTCGAGCGCGGCGGCAAGCAGAGTATGCTCCTCTTCCATCCGCTTGCGCTCGGTGATGTCGAACCCGACGCCGATCAGCCCGGTGGCACGCCCGTCATCGTCGAGCACGGGAGCCTTGATCACCAGTACCGTGCGCAACTCGCCTTGAAAGGCGATTGCCTCTTCATGGCGTACGGGGCGGCAAGCCGTCATCACTTCGCGATCTCGTTCGATAAATCGCGAGGCGGTTTCCTCGGGGAATAGGTCGCGATCAGTGCGCGAGACCACACTCGATGCCGGCAGTCCCAGGGCCTCCGCGAAGACACGATTGACGGCGGTGTAGCGGAAGTCGGCGTCCTTCAAGAAAGCGAAGGCCGGCAGGTTGTCGAGCAGCGTTTTGACCTCGCGGTCCTTTTGGCAATAGGCGGAGGTCAACTGCGCATGAGAGCGCAACTCCTGGTTGAGCCATTGATCGAATTCCAGGCCGAGATCGCGATGCAACACCGCCATCGAGCCGAAAACACGCTCTCGGGCCGATGGCGGAGCATCGTCGAGCACCGCGTGCGCGCATTCCCAATAACACTCCAGCGCCTCGCCGATCGAGACGCGCTGTGCGGTCATTTCACGGGCCAATTGGCGAATCCGTGTTCGCGCCTGTTCGGATTCGGTCTCCAGAAATTCCACGATCGCCTCGCGGCAGCCGCTGAACGCGGAGGAAACGGGTGGAGCTTCAACTAGGTTAATTGCCATCGCCGCCCAAAGCCCGGCGCGGTGATCGCCGCGGCGGAGTTGTCGTCAACCTACATATCGACGCCGAACTATCGGGTCTTGAGCCAATTTAAACAGAACTCGAACGCAGCCCCGCGTAAATGGCGCCCTCAGCCCGACCCTATGCCGGGTGGCCGAGAAAGGAAGGGTGGAAGAACCCAATCGCTGTTGCTACGGTTCACGCTCGTATTCGGCTTGAAGGCGTTCGAGGTGGTCGCGCGACAGGTCGCCGCGGTGAACGACGAGGCGGTAGCGGAAGGTGAGCGGCTGACCTCGCGTCAGCGTAACGGAGCGGCGCCCGGGCCAGACGGGGTTTTGCATGCTCGTTTGCGAACGTAGAATCCAGGGTTGCGGGAAACCCGGCAAGGAAGGATGGCAGAGAATGGCGAGTCCGGCGGCCCGGCCGTTCTTACCCGAGAACGACCCGCTGACATCCACCCAGCGCGCCGCGTCGAGCGCCATGCGACGAGGCGTCAGCGGACCCCGCCCGCTCAGAAAACGCAGGTCTTCGGGCAAACGCGCGCGGACCGAAAACCCACCGTAGCCTTTGTCGTCCTCCGAGCCGCCCAGTGACAGATCATCGACGCGGGGTGTTAGGCGGATTTCGAAATCGATCTTGCGCCAATCTCGCTCGACTCGGTGAACCCGAACTGTCGTGACCTCGTCGAGAAAGGGCTGCTTCGTTCCCGCGGCGTCGGTCAGGGCTGGTGACACCCATTCCGCCCGCAGCCGTAATGCCGCCGCGTCACCTCCGGCGAAGACAGGTTCGGCTGCCACAACACGGGCCAGGAAATCTTGCGCCAACCAGGAGTCTCCCATCTTGCGCCCCCCGATCGTGACCTGATGCCAAGCCCAGAAAACGCCCCGGTGGTGGATATGATCGGCCGGGAAGTCTTCGGTCAAGATTTCACCATCGAGACCGTACAGCGGGTGAATGTAGTTGGCGCGCTTCGCTCGCCCGTCGAGCGACTTGGGGGCGACTTGATAGAACAGAACCGGCCGGCCGGCGTCGAGAAACAGAAATCCTTCCGCGCGGCGTTCAAGACGCGGGCCTGGTTCAGGCGAGTCAGCCGCCGGCAATCCTACCGCCCACGGCACGAGAAGGGTCGCCACCAGCCGGCCGACAAGTGAGGGGAGACGACGCTTCGCCGCCGACCGCGATTTTGTACGGCGAGTTGGGATACCCCAACGTAGCAATTGTAGGTTCGAAATTGTCGCTTTTCGCGCCGGATACTGGGATCCGCCGTTCAACACCTCCCGTAAGACCGACGCAGCGGGTAGACTGAACCTGATCGCCGCGACCGTTCGAGGTTGGCTGTGATATGAGTCCTCTCTCCAGTCAATCCCTCTTCCTACTCACCGACCTCTATCAATTGACGATGGCCTTCGGCTATTGGAAGTCGGGGCGGGCCGACCGCGAGGCGGTATTTCACTTGGTCTTTCGCCGGAACCCCTTTGGCGGCGGCTTCAGCATTGCCTGCGGCCTAACGCAGATTCTGGAGATCCTCAAGGATTTTCGACTCAGCGCCGACGACAGGGCCTATCTGGAGACGCTGAAGGGCAACGACGGCGCGCCGTTGTTCTCCGAGGAGTTTCTCGATTACCTCGGCCGCATGCGATTGCGCTGCGATATCGATGCCGTGCCGGAGGGGACGGCCGTCTTCCCCCAAGAGCCGCTCGTACGGGTGAAGGGACCGCTGATCGAGGCACAGATTCTTGAGACCGTCCTGCTCAATGTCATCAACTTTCAAACCTTGATCGCGACCAAGGCGGCGCGGGTGACGATGGCGACCGGGGGGCGCGCGACGTTGGAATTCGGGCTGCGACGGGCGCAGGGAATCAACGGCGGTTTGACCGCGTCACGAGCAGCTTACGTCGGCGGTTGCGACGCCACCTCGAATGTGTTGGCGGGGAAATTGTACGGTGTCCCCGTGGCGGGCACGCACGCCCATAGTTGGGTAATGTCGTTCGATAGCGAGAAGGAAGCTTTCGAAGCCTACGCGGAAGCTTTACCCAATAACGCGATTTTCTTGGTTGACACCTACGACACCGCCGAGGGAATCGAGCGCGCGATCGAAGTGGCGCGCGGCATGCGGGCACGCGGCCGCGAGCCGATCGGCATTCGACTGGACTCGGGCGATCTCGGCCGGCTGAGCCTTGAAGCGCGCCGTCGACTCGACGAGGCGGGTTTCCCGGAAATGAAGATCGTCGCCTCGGGTGACTTGGACGAGTATTCCGCGGGCGAGCTCATCAAAGCCGGCGCGCCGATCGACATTTTCGGCGTGGGGACGAAACTCGCCACCGCCTACGATGAACCCGCGCTCGGCGGCGTGTACAAGCTATCGGCGATTTCCGATGAGCAGGGCCGCCGGCACCCGAAGCTCAAGACCTCAAACGACCCGGCGAAGACTTCGAATCCCGGGTGTTTGCAAGTCCGCCGGTACTGTCGAGAGGGGCAGTTTGTTGGGGATGTGATTTACGACGAAGAGACGGAGCCGCAAGGGCTTGCATCGAAGGGCCCATCGCCGGGGTCGGAAGCGTCGGGCAAGGGGGCGCCCGACGCGCCGCCCGACGGTTTCGAAGACCTCCTGGTCCCGGTGCTGCGCGCTGGGCAGAGGGTGTACGAGCCGCCCGTCATCGAGCAAGCTCGCCGCCGCGCTCTCGATCAGGTCGCCGCGCTGCCCGAGCCGGTGAAACGATTCGAAAACCCCGCAACCTACACAGTGCAACTGGAGAGCACGTTGGCCGCCCGCAAGCGGAAAATGATCCGGGATATTAAGGGACGTTAGGCGCGGCTTGCTTGCTACACCGACGACGATTCTTCGTACGTCCCGAAGACTTCTTTCAATACGCCGCACATCTCGCCCAGGGTGGCATAGGCCTTGACGGCTTCAAGAATCGGCGGCATCAGATTGTCGTTGCCTTGCGCGGCTTGGCGGAGCCGATCAAGCGCGTGGGTGACCGCGGTATCGTCGCGTTCGGCCCGCAGCGCGGCCAGCGCCGCGGATTGTTGCTCGGCGACGGAATGGTCGATATAGAGCGTCGGGATGGGCTGCTCTTCCGCGTCGACCTGGGTGTTGACGCCGACGATCAACTTCTCTCCCCGCTCGACGGCGCGCTGATACTCGTAACTCGATCGCGCGATCTCGGCTTGGGGATAGCCCTGCTCGACGGCGCTGACCATGCCTCCAAGAGCATCGATCTTGTCGAACTCCTCGAAGCACTTCTCCTCCATGTCGAGCGTCAGCCGTTCGATGAAATGACTGCCGCCAAAAGGATCGACCACGTCGGTAACGCCGGTTTCATGCGCGATCACCTGCTGCGTGCGGAGCGCCAGCAGCGCGGCATCCTCGGTGGGTAGCGCATAGGCTTCATCGAGCGAGTTGGTGTGCAGAGATTGCGTCCCCCCGAGCACGGCCGCCATCGCTTGCACCGCCGTGCGGACGAGATTCACGCGCGGCTGTTGCGCCGTCAACGACACACCCGCCGTCTGCGCATGAAAACGCAGTTTCCATGACCGCGGGCTCTTCGCGCCGAAACGGTCACGCATCACCTTGGCCCAGATCTTGCGGGCCGCTCGAAACTTGGCGATTTCCTCGAGAAAGTCGCTATGGGCGTCAAAGAAGAAACTTAGCCGCGGCGCGAATTGATCGACGTCAAGCCCGCGCTCGACGGCCCAGCGGACATACTCGATGCCCGCGCCCAACGTATACGCCAGCTCCTGCGCGGCCGTCGCGCCGGCTTCGCGGATGTGATAGCCGCTGATCGAGATGGGGTTGAAGCGCGGAGCATGCTTGGCGCCGAACTCAAGCGTATCGACGACTAAGCGCATCGACGGGCGCGGAGGATAGATGTACTCCTTCTGCGCCATGTATTCCTTGAGAATGTCGTTTTGGATCGTGCCCGATAGCCGTGACCAATCGGCCCCTTGCTTTTCGGCCGCGGCCAGATACATCGCCCACAGGATCGCCCCCGACGAGGTGATCGTCATCGAGGTTGTCACCTCGGCGAGCGGGATGCCCTCGAAGAGCCGCTCCATGTCGGCCAGCGAGGAGATCGCCACGCCGCACTTGCCGACCTCGCCTTCAGAAAGCGGATCGTCGCTGTCGTAGCCCATCAGCGTGGGCAGATCAAAGGCCACCGATAACCCGGTCTGCCCTTGCGAGAGCAAGAAACGATAGCGGCTGTTGGTCTGCTCGGGCGTGCCGAAGCCCGAAAACTGCCGCATCGTCCACCGCCGCTCGCGGTACATCTCGGGATGAATGCCGCGTGTGTAGGGAAACTCGCCGGCCTCGGCGAGGTCATGGGAAGGCTCAAAATCGCCGAGATCGTCGGCGCTATAAACCTGCTTCACCTCGACGCCGGAAAGCGTCGTGTGGCGCTTTGAAGAAGGGCCCGCCGGGTTCGCCCCGGCTGTGGTTTTCGCGGTTGACATCTGCCCGTGCTTCCAACAGTCTAACCGAGGCCGCGGCTGCTTAGGGCGCGTGCCAAAATGCGTTCACGCCTCTTGTCTTGACGCGAGCGGCCCGTTGTAAACTGTAGCTGTCAAGGAATTGCTGATGATTGCCTCCTCTCATCGCATCCTTGAAAGTTTCCAGAGAGCCACATGCATTTTCCGCAGTTTCTCGACTCGACCGCCGACCGCACGCTCGCCCTCTCCGGCACCTACGACCCGATCCTTGTCATCGTCTCCGTCTTGATGGCGGCCTCGGCCGCCTATGCGGCGTTGGGGCTAGCCGGCAGAATCAAGGCCGCCGAGGACCGACAGACCAAGGGGCTCTGGCTTGCGGCGGGAGCCACCGCGATGGGTATCGGCATTTGGGCGATGCACTTCATCGGGATGCTCGCCTTCCGTCTGCCGATCGCGGTGGGCTATAACGTCGGGATTACGCTGCTCTCGGTTGCGCCCGCCGTTGTCGCCAGCTCCATGGTGCTGTACGTGACCAGTCGCGCCGAGATTCGGCTTCGGCGGCTCGTGCTTGCCGGCGCGATTATGGGGCTCGGCATCGGCACGATGCATTACACCGGCATGGCCGCGATGCGCATGGCCGCCGACATGTATTATGACCGCCTCTTGTTTGGGGGATTATATCGAATAGTGACGCACTCTGAAGCAGCGTCGTTTCCGTGGCCGGTCGATCCTGCGCAACTTGACCGGCTGTAACAGTTCCCTTGCCAGAGTCTTCATGCGTTCGTTCACGGTCTTGCCCGGTACGTCGAGAGGCTCTAATTCCTCTTCCAACTCGGATTTGGTCGGCTGGTAGTCGGATCGAACGATCTCTACTGTTTTGGGTTTTTTGGTCTTTCCATTAATCATCGAAACTTCCTCTCAAGCTGTTCCAGCACGCGAAACTGATCCTCGCGCTTGGCACTACGAACCGTAGCCATGACTCGCGTATATGTCGGCGGTTGCGCGGTGAAGTCCTTTGCACCAGCGTTGCACTCGTGGCAGAGGACGCGCAGGTTGGAGTCGGCGGTTGCTCCGCCATGCGTACGGGCTTCGTGATGGTCGATGACAAGCCGAACGGTGCGACCGTCCGACATCTTGTCTTCGACGCCCGCGCCGCACGCTTGGCACGTATAACCGTTGCGCTGAAGGATGCGGGCACGTTGCGCCTGCGATATGTCATGGAACACGTATGTACCGGGTGCTGGTGGATCGCCAGTCAAACGGTATTGCCCAGGTTTCAGGTCGGCATCATCGTTATTCGTCTCAATCGGCCAACCCTCATCGCGCCGCAATTCACGAACACGGCGTGCCCACTCCGTTCGGTCATTACCGATCACCGCCTGCAACTGCGCGGATGTGAGAACCAGCCCCTTATTCGCAAGGAAAAAAGCCTTGAGTATCGACTTTATGCTTTCGCGTTTTGGCACGTTTTCGATCTCCCGTTTGAGTTGATCTCCGATCCAGTGCGTGTAGACAGGCGGAATCGCCTCATTGATCTCCTTTTTCGTCATCCATGGAATGCCCATCGCGTCTCGTGCGGAAGCGACAGAGCAGTTTCCACCGCCGTTGACACTGACATAATCCTTCCATTCGTCTGTCCTGCCGTAGTGCGCCTTGCGCTTGTCCAACGTATGACAGATCGGATGCGGACGGTGCGGCGGCGTGATGATGCGAAAGTTTGACTCGAACAGACGATGCCGAAGCACGCGCAGTTCATGGAACATCGTTCCGCAGAGAACAACGTAGTCCCGTAACGGTGCCCCATCAACGTTTTCGATTACATAGGGCTTGCCGGTTGCCTTCAGAATGTCGACCCGGGTTCACTTGATGCACGCCATTGAAAGTGTCGCGGAAGGGTTCTGCTTCTTCGACGAACAGATCCAAGACCTCACCAAGTCCTTGTAACGAAGTTGAGCACCGTCCATGCTCAAAACAACGAAACGCATTTGATCGAGAGTGCCCATGCTGCGGATGTTGTGGCGTCCCGCAAACTCACTCACGTAGCGGTGAAGGTGTTTGGCTGACAGCTTGTGGAACGTTCCCTTGTGAGCGCGTTTCAGCATGGACCAGAAGGATTCAATGCCGTTCGTGTGGGCCTGCCCGCGAACGTATTCACCAACCGAGTGCTTGACCGATTTGTGTGACTTGGCAACGCCAGTGTAGGCACTTGCTTCATCCGTGTAGACAGTGGCTTCAGGGTCGGTATTGGCGCGAACGAAACCTTGAAGGGTTTCTGCATTTGTACGCTCGACCACTGTAGCCCGGACCTCGTTCGTGTCCCGATCCTTGACACCTACAACAGCGGCTTTCCCAACCGATCCACGACTGGCCTTCAACTTCTTGGACTCGTGCTTGTTCTTTTCCAGTCCGCCGATGTAGACCTCATCCGCCTCAACAGGACCATTGAACAACTTATGGTCAGAAATGGTCCACACCTTTCGGATTCTGTGAACAAGATGCCATGCCGATTTCTGGGTGATTCCCAACTCCCGGTGCATTTTCATGGATGCCACGCTCTTCAGGTTGGTAACGACAAGGTACATGGCATAGAGCCAATCCTGATAGCCGAGGTTCGATGCTTCCATGAACGTCCCGGTCTTGACGCTGAACGGTTTCCCGCAGGTTCCGCGCTTCTTGCTCTTGCGGCAACGGAACGGCATGGTCTTGTGAGCCGTTCCAGTCTGTACGTTGTCCGATCCACAACGCGGACAGGTAATGCCGTCAAACCAACGGTACTCAATGAACCACTGTTCGGCGGATGCATCGTCGGGAAACATGCGGTAGAAATCCTTGGTCGAAAGTCCCTGTCGGAAGTGCTTGCCCGGTGCCTTGTTAGCCATTGCGTATCTCCTACTTACAAGACAAATTTACAGGATAGTGACGTAGTTCGTCAAGTGTTTTTCGTCACTATCGTATATAATCCCCCTTGTTTGGCGTCTCGCTCATTGTTGCCGTGGGACTGGCAACGGCTGCTTTGTATATCCATTTCCTGGCGGGTGAAGGAGGCGGGGGGGCAAAACCGGCGCCCGCGATTTGCCGCGGCGATTACGATGGGGTCCGCGGTTGCCGGCATGCACTATGCCGCGATGGCGGCCGCCTACTTTTTCCCATCGGGCGGGCAAAGCCTATCGGTCGGTAGTCTGGATCCCACGGTACCGCCGTTCTGGTGGGTCTGGCGGCGGCCATGGTCATGGCCTTAGCCGCCTTCGTGGTTGTGATCGACACGCGCTTGAAAGCCGCGACGCATTCCGCTCGCACGACCCGGGTTCACTTGATGCACGCCATTGAAAGTGTCGCGGAAGGGTTCTGCTTCTTCGACGCCCAAGATCGACTGGTGCTTTGCAACCGCAAATACTGCGAGTTGCTGAATCGCACCGAAGAGGACATGCTTGGCGAAACATTTGAGGACATCATTCGAGAGTTTATCGAGCGGATTCCGATCCCCGGGGCGACCGCCAACCCCGAGGAGTGGATCCGGCAAAAACTGGCACGGCATCGAAACCCTTCCGGGCCGTATGCGCAGGAACGCAACAACGGTGGGTGGCTTCAAATTGACGAAAGGAAAACCGAAGACGGCGGCACGGTAGCCGTCTACACCGACGTCACTCCGCTGAAAGAGGTGGAGCGGAAGCTTCAGGCCGCGCATGATGATTTGGACCGGCGGGTCCGAGAACGAACCAAGGATCTCGAAGACGCCAACGCGGCCCTCAAGGCCGGTATTGAAGAGCGTCGGGCGGCGGAAGAACGCGAGAAGAAGCTCGAAGCCAAACTGCAACAAGCACAGAAATTGGAAAGCCTGGGAGTCCTGGCGGGCGGCATCGCCCACGATTTCAACAACCTGCTGATGGGAGTGCTCGGCAACGCCGAGATCGCGCAGCTGGAATTGGCGCCGGAGTCGCCCGCCCAAGAGAGAATCAAGAACATCACCGCGACGGCGCTGCGGGCGGCGGAACTCACGAAACAAATGCCGGCATACTCCGGCAAGGGGAAGTTTGTCGTTCAGGCTCTCAACCTCTCCACGCTGGTCGAGGAGATGGCCCATCTCATCCGAGTCTCCATATCAAGAAAGGTTGTCCTCCAATGCAACTGCGCGAACAACCTGCCCACGATTGAGGCGGATGCCACTCAAATACGGCAGGTCGTCATGAATCTCATCATCAACGCCGCCGAAGCGATCGGAGAAGAAAGCGGCGTCGTTAGCGTGAGTACCGGCTTGATCGAAGCAAGCCGCTCCTACTTTATCGACGCCTATTTGGATGAGAACCTGCCGGAAGGCTATTACGTCAGCCTCGAAGTAACCGATACCGGGTGCGGCATGGATGAAGCCACGCGGCAGAAGATATTCGATCCTTTCTTCACGACGAAGTTCGTTGGGCGGGGCCTCGGCTTAGCCGCTCTGCTCGGGATTGTCCGCGGGCACCACGGCGCCGTGAAGATCGACAGCGAACCGGGCCGCGGCACGACCTTCGAAGTTCTGTTTCCGGCCTCGGCGCAAGTGTACGAGGAGTCCGCCGACAGAACCGACGCGGAGTCAAGCTGGCGTGGCAGCGGAGTCGTTCTCGTTGTCGATGACGAAGAGACGGTTCGCACAGCGGCCAAGATGATGCTCGAATCGCAGGGCTTTACGGTTCTAACCGTGGAAGGCGGGCGGGAGGCATTGGAGGTCTTTCGCGACCGTGCCGACGAAATCGTCGTCGTTCTACTGGATCTCACGATGCCGCATTTGGATGGAGAAGCAACGTTTCGAGAACTGCGGCGCATGCGCCCCGACACCAAGGTCATTCTTTCCAGCGGCTACAACGAACAGGAAAACACAAACCGCTTCGCCGGCAAGGGGCTGGCCGGGTTCATTCAGAAACCCTACGGAATCCGCTCACTGAGCGAGAAAATCCGCCGGGTCCTCGAGCCGCGGTCTGCGCGGGCATCATCCGACCTTACTTGATCTGCCGGGCGTGACTCCTAACCCGGTTCCGGCGCCGGGGCCTCTCTAATCTGCACGAACTGCCAGCCGAAGCGGCCCTTGATGCACAGATGCCCGTTGGTCACTTGCTGATCGAGCGGGGAGGTCACCTTGACGATCTGATCGTCCTGGGTATGCAGGGTGAGTGTGCAGCCGACGCCGCAGTAGGGGCAGATCGTGTCGGTTTCGGCTTGCTCGGCCTCATTCCAGTCATCGGTTTCGCGGAGGTCGTGTTCGCTTTTGAACATCAAGGCCCCGGTCGGGCAAACGCCGATGCAGTTTCCGCAATAAACGCAGGCCGAGTCCGGTAGGGGATTGCTGAACTCCGTCGAAATCCGGGCGTCGAAACCGCGCCCGGCGACGGCGATGGCGAAAGTGTTCTGGGCATCGGTGCCGCAGGCTTCCACGCACTTATAACAAAGAATGCATTTCGAGTAATCGCGGGTGTAAAGCTCGTTGTCCACCTTGACCGGCTGATGGACGTTATCCGCCGTCGTCGGATCGGGCGCGGCGTGTTCGCCGGGACGAGCAGCGTCTCGTTCGCCCGCTTCAGCCGGCGCGGCCGCGGGGCCGTAACGCTCCGGCTTCGCGTCGTAGCGCTCCATGTAGGAGAGCAGTTCGGGAGCCGTTGAAACGTCGACCGACGACGCCAGAAATTCCAGCACCATCTTGCGGCTGTGGCGCACGCGCTCCGAATCGGTGTGGACCACCATGCCCGGCTCCACCGTGCGCGAACACGCCGGCACCAGAGTTCGCGATTTCTCCAACTCAACGACGCAGATTCGGCAGACGTTAACCGGCGTCAGGCTTTCGAGATAGCAAAGCGTCGGCGTATCGATGCCGAGTTTGCGCCCGGCCTCGAGCAGCGTCGAGCCCTCCGGCACCGAGACGGTTTGACCGTCGATCGTAATCTCGACTTCAGGCTTGGGCTCCGCAGTCGGAATCACGGGGATCGGCCCGCGCGGAACGGGAATCTTCAGATCGGGCGCGTCGGCGGGTGAAGTCGGTGAATTCATGGGTCTCAACAGGCGATCATTTTTCCTTCATCTCCGAGTTCACGCCTCGGCGGCGCCGAACACATCCCATCGCTTCAGGGCCGATTCGATGGCGCTTGACGCCGTGTGGCCCAACCCGCAGATCGAGGCGTCGCGCATGACTTGGCTGAGTTCGCCGAGCATCGCCAACTCGTCCTGTTTCGATCCGTTCGTCTGATCCGTATGGAGGCGATGCAACAGCTCCTCTTGGCGAACCGTGCCGACTCGGCAGGGCACGCACTGTCCGCACGACTCGTCTCGGAAAAAGCGCGCGATCCGAAGCAGCATCTGTTTCATGTCCACCGTGTCGTCGAAAAGCATCACGACCGCCGAACCAAGAGTCGCGCCGATCGCGCGAGTGCCTTCGAAAGTCAGCGGCGTGTCCAGCTCGTCGGGCGTGACAAAGGCCCCGGCCGCGCCGCCCAGCAGGACCGCCTGCAAATTGCCGCTGCCCGCGACACCTCCGGCGAGCTCGATCACCTCGGCGAGCGTGATGCCGAACCCGGCTTCGTAGACGCCGGGCCTCGCGACATGTCCCGAAACACAGAACAGCTTCGGTCCGGTCGATCGCTCGGTACCAATTGCGCTGTAGGCCGCGGCGCCTTCCAGCACGATGTGCGGCACGTTGACCAGCGTCTCGACATTGTTCACCAGAGTCGGCCGCTGAAACAGCCCGGCTTGGGTTGGGAAAGGCGGCTTGTTGCGCGGCTCGCCGCGATAGCCCTCGATGGAATTGAACAGCGCCGTCTCTTCGCCGCAAATGTAAGCACCCGCGCCCTTGCGAATCTCGATATCGAAAGGCAGGCCGCGCCCCATCACGTCGGCACCCAGCAGCCCGGCCTGGCGGGCTCGGGTCAGGGCGTTCTCCAAACGTTCGATCGCGAGCGGATACTCCCCGCGAATGTAAATAAAGCCCTGTTCGCAACCAGTCGCGGTAGCGGCGATCGTCATGGCTTCGACCAGCGCGAAGGGGTCGCCCTCCATCACGACGCGATCCTTGAACGTCCCCGGCTCCGATTCATCGGCGTTGCAAATTAGATAACAAGGGCCTGCGGCTTCCGAAACCGCCTTCCATTTGATCGATGCCGGGAAGGCCGCTCCGCCGCGGCCAACCAGTTTCGAATCGGCGATTTCTTGGATCACCTGTTGCGGGCCGATTTCGAACGCCTTCTCCAACGCCTCGTAGCCGCCGTGAGCGCGGTAGTCTTCGAGGCTTGTCGGATCGGCTTTCCCGATCCGCTTGAGCAGATGCAAACCGGACTGCCCGGCTTGTGGAACCGACACGGCGGGATCGAAATGGTCGGGTTCGGCGGGCGGTTGACCGTTGGCCGAACCCAGTTCGGCCGCCACCACCACCGCCGCGGTTTTCGGCAGCACTTTCTCCCAATGCCGCTCACCGGCCGCTGAAACCAACGCCGCCGGCGCTCGTTCGCATTGCCCCAGGCAGGGGCTGCGCAGCCAAGTTGTTCGACCATCGGCGGACGCGCTTCCGGCCGGACCAAGGGTCTCTTCGAGGCGGTCGCAAATCTCGCCGGCGCCGCGGGTCAGGCAGGCAATGTCGTCACACACATGGACGACCGCCGGCGGCCGAGGCTCGGTCGAAAGCAGGGCGTAGAAATCCGCCACGCCGAAGGCTTCCGCCGGGGGTACGTTGAGGCGGCGGCAAGCATAGTTGAGCGCGCCGGGACTGATCCAACCCAGCCGCGATTGGATGCCGTGAAGAACCGGCAGCAGGCGGTGGCGTTCCGAACGCGAGGCGTGGCCCGTGGCCGCCATGCGGCCATCGCTTTCCACCGAACGATCGCCGCCGGTCCAGCGCGATTCCGCGGGGCCGAGAACATGGTCGACCGAGGAACGCTCCTCGTCGGTCGGGTCGTCGTGGGTGAAGCGGAGATCCATTCCGTTATCCGTGAGCCGTTAACCGTGAACCGTGAGCCGAAAGCCGAAAGCCGCGGACTCCGTCGCGTTCGACCGATTATCGCTCGACGTCCCTCCCGAACACAGCCCACCGAGCACATAGTGCATTACAAGATCCTGAGCCGCCAACCGCGGATTGACCCCAAACCTCGCGGGCCGATCTTCGGCTCACCGAAACGGTTTACGGCGCACCCACACTTAGTCCCCGGCCAGAGCGGGTTCCGTTTCGGCGGCGGGTTCGGTCTCTTCCAGCTTGTCGATCCGAATCGCCGTAGCCTTAAATTCCGCCGTCCCCGATTTGGGGTCCACGGCATCCACGGTCAGCTTATTCGTCTCCACCTCGTCGGGGAAATGGAGAGTCATAAACGCCAAGCCCGCGCGCAGAGCCGGGTCAAAGCGCACCGGCGCGATGACCGACCCGCGACGCGAGGTCACACGCACGGGCTCTCCATCGCTCAGCCCGTATTGCTCCCCGTCTTCCGGGGAGAGGTCCAACGATTCCCCGCGCCGCAGCGGAGACCGATAGGACCCCGTTTGCACGCCCGTGTTGTAGGACTCGAGCCTTCTTCCCGTCGTCAACCGCAGCGGATATTCCTCGCTCAATGTATCAAAGGGCGCCTTGTTTTCGACTGCGCTGAAAGGCGCGCGGGGGCCGATGATCGGTCTTTCCCACAAGCGCCCGTGCAGATACTTTTCGCCTGGATGAGTTTCGTCGAAACACGGCCAATGCAGCCCGCCTGACTCTTCGAGCCGCGCGTACGACATGCCGCCGTGCATCGGGGAGAGGCCGCGCAGCTCGTTCCAAACGGCTTCCGGATCAACCACGCCCCAGTCATGCCCTTCGCGCCGCGCCATCTCGAAAAGAATCTCGACGTCGTCCCGAGCCTCGCCCGGCGGATCGAGCGCGCGCCGTACACGTTGTACCTTGCGTTCGCTGTTGGTGACCGTGCCGTCGCTTTCCGACCACCCGGCCGCCGCCGGCAGGACGACATCGGCGATCTCGGCCGTCTTGGTCATTAGGATGTCTTGAACAACCAACGCATCGAGCCCTTCGAGCAGCTTTCGAGTTCGGTTGAGGTCGGCCTCCGACGCCATCGGGTTCTCTCCGATCACAAATAACGACGTGAGTTCGCCGCGCTCCATGGCGTCGAACATGCCGCTCAAATGCCAACCCTTCTTGGGCGGAATCGAGCAACCCCAGACCTTTTCAAACTTCGCTCGCAACTCATCGTTTTCGACGTGCTGAAAGCCCGGCAGCCGATCCGGCAGCGCACCCATGTCGCCGCCGCCTTGCACATTGTTCTGGCCGCGCAAAGGATTGAGCCCCGACCCCCAACGCCCGATGTGACCGGTCAAGATCGATAAGTTGATCAGAGCCAGCACATTGTCGACCGCGTAGTGATGCTCGGTGATGCCCAGCGTCCAACAAAGTTCCGCCCTGGGGGCGGTGGCATAAGCGTGCGCCAGATCGCGAATTGCCTCGGCCGGGACGCCGGTGACCTTTTCGACGGACTCCAGGGTGAAGGACTCGACATGCGCCTTATACGCCTCGAAACCGCTAGTGGCGTTTTCCACGAACTCTTCGTTGGCGAGGCCGGCGGCGATGATTTCGCGCCCGACGGCGTTCGCCAGCGCGATGTCCGAGCCGACGTCGAGTCCCAGCCAACGGTCGGCCCATTGGGCGGACCCGGTCCTGCGCGGGTCGACGACGTAGAGTTTCGCCCCGTTGTGAATCCCCTTCAAGACATGGTGGAAAAAGATCGGATGCGTTTCACGCGCATTCGACCCCCACAGGATCACGAGGTCGGTTTCCTCGATCGCCTGGTAGGAGCTCGTTCCTCCACCCGCTCCGAATACTGTCGCCAGACCGACGACGCTCGGGGCGTGTCAAGTACGGTTGCAACTGTCGATATTGTTGCTGCCGTAGACGACGCGGGCGAACTTTTGCGAGATGTAATTCAGCTCGTTCGTGGTCTTCGAACAACTGAACACTCCAAAAGCTTGCGGCCCGTGCCCATCGACGGCGGCGCGAAATCCGCCGGTCGCGCGATCGAGCGCCTCGTCCCAGCTCGCGGGACGAAGGACGCCGTTTTCACGCACCATCGGTTCGGTCAATCGAGAGTTGCGCTGCCTCGCTTCGGACATAGAGACATTGTAGACGATGGGGGTTTGAGGAGCGCCGTCAGGGGCTTCATAGGCGACATGAGCCCCGGTCTCTATCTGGCGACCCTACCCGAGAGCGTCGAGTTCCTCGAGACTCCAAGCCGGCAGCGCGCCGTTGCGGCTCGCCACCAAGGCTCCGATGCGATTCGCGAAATCGGCAATGCGATCCATGGGCCACCCTTGATCGATTCCATGAAGCAATCCGGCCGTGAAAGCGTCGCCGGCGCCCACCGTGTCGGCCACCTCGACGGCGTATCCGGGAGCTTCAACGAGGCTTCCGCCATGAAGCAGGCAGCAGCCCCGCGGACCGAGGGTCACGCAAACCGTTCGACAGCCAAACCTCTCCGCCGCCGCGCGGCAAAACGCGGCCGGGTCTTTGGCGAGTCCGAACCGGTCACCCAGCCACGGGGCCTCGTCTTCATTGACCTTGACGACGTCGGCCGCTTCCAGATAGGCGGAGATCAGGTCGGGCTCGTAGGAGTCCTTTCGCAAGTTGACGTCGTAGAGGCGCTGCGCGTCGGGGGTCGTCTCGATCAATTGCCGCGTCAACCGCCTTGCCCGCGAGTCCATGGAGTGCAAAGTGCCGAAACAAATCCAGGACGGCCTTTGCGCGGCGATGGAGCCGAGCGCTTCGTCGTCTAGGGCTGCCGCATCGTAGGCCGCCGGACGGTGCAGCTTGTAGTCGGGGCTGCCGCGCTCGTCGACGTAAACCGAAACCCAGCCGGTCGGATGCTCCTCGGTCACCGCGATTGTTTCGGTCGACAGGCCGACCTCGCGGGCTTCCGTGAGGGCGCGCCGTCCGCGGGCGTCGTCGCCGACGGCGCTGACAAAAGTCACCTCGTGCCCGAGCCGGGAAGCCTGCACCGCGAAGTTGAACGGCGCGCCGCCCAAGCGTTCGTCCTCGGCGAACACATCCCAAAGAATCTCTCCCACAACAACGAGACGCATACCGACAACCATTATGCCGCCGCCACCGCCGGTTCGTTGGCTGTGAAACAGACGCGGAGACACAGCCGCTCCAATCCTTCTCGCGTCCGTTTGGAAAAGCCGCGTTCCGCCGGCCCCAATTCAACCGAATTCGCGCTTGTTACAAGTGAAGCCGCGAATTACCCTCCCCCCAAAGAGGGCGCTTGCAGAGGCGGCTTGCGACAAGCGCGTGCAACATTTCGACCCAATACAACAGGATCCCTCGACCCCGCGGAACGACTCCGCGGACGAGGCGAATCTACTCAAGCAATGGCTGGAAGAAGCCGACTATCCGGAACGCGGTCTGCGGCGTCTGGCCGGGGCCATGCTGATCACCGCGATCGAAGACCTCACGGGTAGGGACCGGCACCGGCGCCTCGAAGTGCTGCGCTGGATTGGGCGGCAAGACCCCGGCGTGTTCAGCTTTGAGTCTTGCTGCGCCCTGCTGGGACGCGATGCAACGGCCATACGCGAGCGCTTGGCGGCTTCCCGGTTTTCGCCGCGCTCGGAACTCGGGATGCGCATCGTCGCCAACCGCGCCCCCGGGCCGTATCACGCCGAGGCTTAGCTCCAATTCCCTTCACGTAACGATCCTGACGCGTTCTCGACATCCAAAACCCTGTCCGACAAGACCGCGAACCTCCTGAGCCGCGAAGCGGCGGCGGGAGTATAGCCTAGGGTGAAGCCGAAGGGGGAACCCTGGGTAGAACTCCCCACCCGTGCGAGCCCTGAAGGGGCGACAGGAACCCCAATGTGCCGGTCCCCCTCGCCTGACTACGACATCCACACGACATCCACCGCCCAAAATAAAAAGAAAACCACGCCGATGAAGCCGTTGACGGTGAAGAACGCGGCATTGACGCGCGAGAAATCGTCGGGTTTGACCAAGCTGTGTTCGTAGATCAGCAAGGCGGCTACCACGGCGATACCCGCCGCGCTCAGCAAGCCCAGCTCCAAGACCGAGGCGAGTGCCGCCAACAGTCCGACCATGACGACATGAAACACGCGCGCCACCGAAAGCGCGCGCGCCGCCCCAAACATTCGCGGAATACTGTAGAGGCCCTGCACGGCATCAAACTCGCGGTCCTGGCAGGAGTAGATGATGTCGAAACCGGCCGTCCAAAACATAACCGCCGCGGTCAGCAGCAAAATCGCCGGGTCCAGCGTCCCGCGAATCGCGATCCACGCCGCCGCCGGGGCGATTCCCAACGCGAAGCCCAACACCAGATGCGACAACGACGTAAAACGTTTCGTGTAGGAATATCCGAAAACAACCGCCAGCGCCGCCGGCGCGAGCTTCAAGCAAAGCGGATTCAACATCGCCGCGGCGACGATCAACACCCCGGACCAAAAAACGATAAAACCCCAGGCAAACGACTTCGAGAGCACTCCCGCCGGAATCGCGCGCATTTTCGTGCGCGGGTTGCGGGCGTCGATCTCGGCATCGGCCACGCGATTGAAGGCCATCGCCGCCGACCGCGCCGCCACCATCGCCACGACGATCCACACAAATTTCCCGCCCGCGCTCGCGATATCGAGGCCGCTCTCACGCAATGCCAACAACGCCCCGGTCAGCGCGAACGGCAGCGCGAAGACGGAGTGCTCGAACTTGATCATTTCGAGCACGGTACGGAGTTTATGGAGAAACGTCATGACCCGAGTTGCAAAGAGTCACGCCACCGTAACGGCCTCAACGCTCGCGGCCGGCTATTTCTTGCCGAAATTGATTGCGCTAAAGAACCCCAAATACTCGCCGTCACCCGGCCGACCGCCGGCCATGAGCCAGGCTCGAGCCAGCGGTCGCGCCGCCCAGGCAAAATGCAGCTGATAGGCGGCGAATTGAGCTTCGGACTCCTCGCCCAAAACGTAAGACGCGGGGACATGCGACACGCTTTTTTCATGGATAAAATACGGCTCGACGTAGGGGTTAACTTCGCGAGCATCGGCCAGCGCCTCCTCGGCTTCGTCAAATTCCCTTGACAGGTAATGAATCAGAACGCGAGCCCAAGCAAAGACAGCGCAGATGTCATCGTCGTATTCCTCGAGAAGGTCGTAGGCGGCTTCCAGATTGTCCGAGGCAAGGTACAAACCCATCAGAGAGTACCGAATGCCCAGGTTGTCGCCCGGACATAGCCGCAGCAACGCTTCCCGATGCTCGATCGATTCTTGAATGCGGCCGGCAGCGAGCAGCGCGTCCGCCAATTCATCCCGTGCCCGCATATAGGGACGGGTTTCGTGCATTCCCCAGAAGTGCCCTTCATTCTGCTCAAAGAACTCCTTGCCCAGCCGCCGCTCGCCTACCTCGACGGCGTGGATCAACTTTTCAACCGCTTTTTCGGGCGATCTCTCCGTCGAGGCCAAGGTCGACGAAGCATCGACGCAGTCTGGATCGAGATCCAACGCTTCCCGAGCCAAGCGGCGGACCTCTTGCCGCGTCCCCGCCTCCATGGCACGGTAGGCGAGTTCCTGAGCACGCTCGATCGGGTCATCGGACTCTTGATCGAGTTCGTTGTTGAAGATATCGCTCAACATCGACTTGTCCAACGAGCTAATGTAGGCGTTCATTTCGTCGGCGCCGCTGAAGTTTTTTCCTTCGAGAAACTTGGTCAAGCGGCCGAGAGTTCGCTCGGCGGTAAAGGCCGACATCGGCTCATCGACGGGGCCGGGGAATTCCGTAACTTTCGTCGGCGACGACACGATGTGAGCCGGGGCCGCATGGCTGTGGCCCGGCTTGGCTCGTTGACTCATAAGGAGACCTTTCAGCGGATCGCCGAGCCCTGACATGGCGTGCGGTCCGCGGCGCGAGGAGCATTTTGTGGGTCAATTATACCTGTCCCGCCCGGTTGTCGCGAGACCTTTCCAAACTGACGAAAAGACACAGGTTAGCCGTTGGCCGCCGACTGGGCCGGGGCTCGCTTCCCGGCCGGCTGAGCGCGCGTTATCATAAGGCTCGCTGAGCCAACAAGACCCAATGCGCATCCACGCAATTTCTCTCTCCCCAATGTCCGACGCTCAGAAACAACGCTTGGGGGCTCTCGGGGATCTCGAATATCACGAGGCGGTTTTGGGCGATCCCAACGTGGGCGAGTTGTGCCGCGGGGCTGAAATTCTGGTGACGACGCCGCGGCTGAGCGCCGACATCGTCCCCTATCTCGACGCCTGCCGTATGATCTCGGTGCAGGCGGCCGGGGCCGATGCCGTGAACCTCGACGCCGCCCGCGGCAAGGGCATCACCGTCAGCAACGTTCCCGAGTTCTGCACCGACGCCGTCGCCGAGCACGCTATCTCCCTCGTGCTGGGCGTCGCCAAGCGCATCGAGGAAGGTCGCCCCCTGCTCAAGGCAGCCGGTTGGAACTCCGCGCTCGCCTATAAAACGCTTGGCCTGCGCGGAAAGACCCTGGGACTTTTCGGACTGGGCAAGATCGGAGGCCGCATCGCCGAGATCGCCCGCGACGGCTTTCGGATGCGCCTGATCGCAACGGTTCGCGACGCCTCGCGCGCCCGGGAGTTCGAAACCGTATCCTGGGACCAACTGCTCGCCGAAAGCGACTTCCTCGTCATCGCCGCGCCGGCGACGCCGGAAACCCGCGGTATCTTCAACCGCGAAGCGTTCGCGCGGATGAAACTCGGAGCAGTGCTCGTCAACGTGAGCCGCGCCGCCTTGGTTGATGACGACGCGCTGCTCGCGGCACTCGATGACGCCCGACTTGCCGGCGCGGCTGTCGACGTTTTCCAAAGTGAACCGCCCGCTCCCGACGATCCCTTGCTCGACCACCCCAAGGTTCTGGTAACACCGCACGTCGCCTGGGGAACCCAAGACGCCGTCGAACGCCTCCTCGACCTCAGCATCGCCAACGTCGAAGCCTTTCTCGCCGGAAACCCCATCAACGTCGTTTCACCGCAACCGAGCGATTGATAACACTCCGGTAGTGACAAACACTCGTGTTTATCCTAGTCCGCGGTTGAGACAAGCTCTCAGCTGTCTCGCCTCAATTCAAGTTTCGGGTAGTGGGGCGGCAGCTGGAAGCCGGTTGCTATGCTAACGGCGATGACACTCTCCAGCTTCTATCGATCGTCGATATGGCTTGCCGTCCTCGCGTCCGCCTGCCTTCCCCTCGCCGCCGAAAATTGGCCCTTCTTCCGCGGCCCGAGCCGACAGGGTATTTCCTTGGACAAGAACGTCCCGCTCGAATGGGACGAGACGAAGAGCGTCCTATGGGCGCAAGACATTCCCGGCAGCGGTTGGTCCTCTCCCATCGTTTGGGAAGACAAGGTCTTCGTCACCACCACCACCGAAGAAGGCGTTTCCTGCCGCGTCATCGCGCTCGACGCCGCCTCGGGTCGGGTCCTTTGGAACACGGAAGTCTTCCGCCAGGTGCCCGAATCCAATCGCCAACAGAATTCCTTCGCGACGCCGACGCCGGCCACCGACGGGCGGCTCGTCTATGCCGTGTTCAACGACGGCGGCATCGCCGCCGTCGACTATGAGGGGCAGGTCGTTTGGACCCACCGCGACTTCCACTATTTCAGCCAACACGGGCTTGGCAATTCGCCGATCCTCTACAACGACCTGCTGATCATGACCTACGACGGCAGCAGCCGCGCGGGCGTCAAGATCGGTTGGAAAATCCCCTGGGACGGCGCCGCGTTGCGGGCCCTCGATACACGCACCGGAAAACTGCGCTGGGAAGGCAAGCGGGGCAAGTCGCGCATCGCCCACGTCACCCCCAACCTCATGAAGGTCGAAGGCCAAATGCAGTTGGTCAGCTCGGCGGGCGATGTGATCCAAGGGTTCGACCCGGCCGACGGAAAGCGTCTCTGGTCGGTCTACAGCCAGGGCGAGGGCGTGGTGCCCTCTGTTGTCGTCGGCAAAGACTTGGCCTATACGGCGTCGGGCTTTGAGGTCTCGACCATCCGAGCCGTCAAGCCGGGCGGCGACATTATCTGGGAGCAGACGCGAGCCGTGCCGCACATCCCGTCGTTCTTGTATCTCGACCCCTACCTCTACTCGATTCACGAAAACGGGATCGCTTTGTGCATGCGGGCCGATAGCGGTGAGATCGTCTGGCAATCCCGCGTCGGCGGGGCCTACTGGTCATCGCCCGTGTTGGCCGGCGGGCGCATCCATTTCCTTTCCGAAGATTGCCTAACGACGGTGATCGAGCCCGGCGCCGAATACAAGACCGTTGGCCTCGAATGCACTCCCCGGACGCTGCAAAGCTTCCATGGCGGTTTCCGACGGACGCTTCTACATCCGCACCGACACTAAGCTGTTCAGCATCGGGCGTTGAGGGAAAGCGCCGGCCAGCGGCTCGCGGGCCCATGGTGCTTTGTGTACGCGACGGCCTCTCCGCTCAATCCTCGCTCGGAGGTTTCGCCTGCTTAACCGCCAGGGTCCGGGTCAGCTCCGTCACCCGTGCTTCGAGGTCCCGAATCTTCGACAGCAGCAACAGCAGGCAAAACCCGCCTCCAGCCGCCCCCAAATAGGTAATCAGATCGGCGCCGCGGCCGACGCCGACTTTGTGCGCCAACCAATTCGTCCATTCCGGAAAAGCCACGAATACCATCCCGGCCGCGACGATCATCAAGACGAAAACTCGATCCACCAGCCGCGATCGCAGCGCCCGGAAATAGATGACCATGCCCGCGATAAGCAGGAAAACCAAAATGGGCTGAATGAGCGTCATCCGAACAACTTTCTCAGCACCAAGTCCACGACGATATTGAACGAGTTACTCAACGGCTGCCCCTTGGCGGCGGAATACTCGGAATAGCGAATCGTCGCCGGTGCTTCTTGGTAACGCAATCGGGCCCGCCGGACTTCCCGTTGGATCTCCGTCGCATGGGCGAAGCCGTTCTCGCGCAACCGAATATTCATCATTGCCCGCCTGGAGAGCGCCCGGAAACCGTTATGGGTGTCGCGCAACCAAAGCCCCCCCATCAGCCGGGATATCAGCATCCCGGTCCGCAGCACGGCGCGTCGTGGGGCCGGTACGAGGCGGCTGTCCGATTCTCTAAGAAACCGCGACCCGAAAACCACGTCGGCTTCGCCCACCTCGATCGGCGCCGTCAAGTCATCGATCTGATCGGCGGGGTGCTGTCCGTCGGCGTCGAAATGGACAACGATCTCAGCGCCCCGGCGCAGTGCGTAGTCCATGCCGGTCTGTAACGCCGCGCCTTGCCCGAGATTCAACCGATGCCGCAAACCATGAACGGGAAGGGTTTGGAGAAGTGCCCATGTGAAATCCGTTGACCCGTCGTCGACAACCACCACCGTGTACCCTTGTTCGATCAAGGGTTTGAGAGTGGAGGCCAGAACAGCGGCCTCGTTATAGGCCGCCACGACCACGAAAATCGAGCTTCGATCCATGGTGTGAGGGACGGTAAGCCGATCGCCACGCTCGTCTACTCTATCGTAGTCCGAATGGGGCCGAGTTCGGTGACAAGGCACGAAACCGGCCCACGACTTTCCGGCCATACCGCTTACTTAGGGGCTCTCTCGAAAATCCCGGCCAGGTGGTGGCCTGAGCGGGCAGAGTGACCGAACAGCCAAGGCTCTCCAGGCGTCCCGCTAGGCGCTGGATCGTCTTGGGCCGGTTGCGCCCCGGCTTGGCGTCCATGATTGGCTGTGAAAAAATCTGGGGACTATCCCAAGCGCCGACCGAATAAGTTCCATTGAATCAATAACCGCATCCGGCGCGGAGTGGGCTGTCCCCATCTTTTCACTGCCGCTCACGTCCGCGGTTCGGTTTGGCGGTGCGTCCTAGCGAACTGCGCCCGCCGCCCGGCGGGCGCGCTCGTAGACGTCGCGGAGGTGGGGCGTCCGGACGCCGACTTTCTCGGCCAGTTCGATTACCGCTCCGACGATGGGCTCGATTTCGATCGGGCGGCCGGCTTCGATGTCTTGCAGCATCGACGTCTTGTGACTTCCGACTTGCGCCGCGCCTTCGAGGCGTTTCTCCGCCGAGATTCTGATTCGCACGCCGACGCCGGCGGCAGTCTCGATCACCTCTTCCATCACGGCCCGGGCTAACTCGCGTGTCGGCGGGTCGGCGAGCATCGCCCCGAGCGTCTTGCGCGTGATGGCGCTGATCGGGTTGAACGCCGCGTTGCCCAGCACCTTGACCCAGATGTCGTGCCGCATGTCCTTGCGGATGGGCGCTTTGAGGCCCGCCCCCTCGAAGATCCTCGAAAGACCGACAATGCGTTCGCCGCGTGAACCGTCCGGCTCGCCGAGCGGGAAGCGAACACCCTCGACGTGTTCGATGACGCCGGGCTCGGAGACCGACGCGGAGCAGTAGGCAAGGCATCCGACCACGCGCCCCGAGTCGATCGCTTCGGCGATCACGCCGCCGGGGTCGACCGATTCGAGACGCTCGCCGGCGAGGGGTCCGTCGAGGCCGTGGAAATACCACCAGGGGAGGCCGTTTTGCGTTGTGACGACGATGGTGTCGGGTCCCAGCAATGGGGTGAGCTTCGGGGCGACGGCCGTCAGGGCGTGTGACTTGACGCCCAGTACGACGACATCGACCTCACCAATCGCAGCCGGGTCATCGGTCGCCGGGGCATTCGTGGAAAAGTCGCCCAGGAGGGCGCTGCGAACGCGCAAGCCGTTAGCTCGGATGGCCTCGATATGCGGTCCGCGGGCGATCAGCGAGACGTCCTCGCCGGCGACGGCGAGGCGGGCGCCCAGAAAGCCCCCGATCGCTCCGGCTCCGTAGATGGCGAATTTCATCGGAGGTGGTTTCCGCGTCTCGCGGTCTTTCGGCGCGGCACGACCCGCAACCCGCGGGAGCGCCGCTCGCCGCCCTAGTCGCTATAGACCTTCTCCGCCGCCTGGGCGCCGCCGCTTCCGATCGGCCGGCCGAGGTCGCCCATGACGCTTTCCAGCGCGTCGAGAAACAGCAAGATATTGTTGCGCGTCGAGGAAGCCCCCATCAGCCCGATCCGCAGAATCTTGCCGGCCAGCGGGCCAAAGCCTCCCAACACCTCAATCCCGTAGCGCTCCAACATCGCCGCGCGTAAGGCTCCGTCGTCGACGCCCTCGGGCAAGCGAACCGTATTGAGCGTCCACAAGCGATGCTCGGGGGCGACGTGCATCTCGAGCCCCATCGCTTCCAGCCCGGCGACCAGCGCGCGGTGATTGAGCCGATGTCGCGCGTGTCGTGCTTCGAGCGTCTCCTCATGGATGATCCGCAAGGCCTCGCGGATGGCGTACAGCAGGCTGATCGGCGCGGTGTGGTGATAGGACTGCGGCGGATGCCAATAGCCGGAGAGCAATTTCAGCTCGATATACCAACAGACCGATTTAGTTTGGCGCGCTTCGAGCCTTTCCACCGCCCGCGGCGACAACGTCAGCGGCGAAAGACCGGCCGGCGCGCCGAGGCACTTTTGCGTCGCGCTATAGGCGATGTCGATGCCGTTGGCGTCGACTTCGACCGGCATACCGCCCAACGACGTCACACAGTCGCCGATCACCAGCGCGTCGACTTCATGCGCCGCGTCGCAAATCGGCTTCGAGTCTTGGAAAGCTCCCGTCGAGGTCTCCGCCTGCACGTGGGTGACGATTCGCGGCTGCTCGCGGCGGATGAACTCGGCCGCTTCGTCGGCGTCGAAAACTTCGCCCCAAGGCTTTTCAAGACGCACGATCTCGGCCCGCTGCCGCGTGCACATCTCGGTCAGGCGTTCGGAGAAGAAGCCGTTGGCGAGAACAGCGACTTTCGTCCCCGGCTCGACGAAGTTGACGACGGCGGATTCCATACCGGCCGAACCGGTGCCCGAGACGGCGAGCGTGAACTTGTTGTCGGTCTGAAAGGCGTATTGGAGCAAGCTGACGATATCGTCGAGGACTTCGAAACAGGCGGGGTCCATATAGCCGACCGCTTGCGAGGCCATGGCCAAATTGACACGCGGATCGACCATGCTCGGCCCCGGGCCGAGCAGGATGCGGGCGGGCGGTTGAAAGTAGGTGTAGTTCTTGTCGCTCATGGCTTAGCCGCACGAGACTTCCATGATAACGTCGGCGGCAAACAGAGGAGCCTTTTGTCGGTGAACCGTGAGCCGTGAGCCGGCTTGAGCTATCGGCCGTGCGTCGCGGTTGACAGTTTCATGACCCGTATCATGAATCCGCCGAGCGGTGGAAACAGGCTGCTCCTATTCGCCCTGCTCGAGTTTCCAGCCGATCTGCCGCAGCATGCCCATCAGGAAACGGGCATCCGTCGGAGCTAGTCGCAGTCGCCCGATCCAACGGCGCACCTTGAGCAACCGCGACGCGCCCTGATCGGGCAGCACGAAACCGCTTTGGTCGAGGAGGGGCATCAATAGTTTGAGGATCAGGTCCCGCTCGCCGGCGCTGATCGAAGCCGGGGTTTTCAGCCGAGGAACCGCCCGCGCCACGCGTGCGATTTCATAGCAGCACAGCGCCACCGCCTGCCCCAGATTCATCGATGGGCAATCGTCCTCGGTCGGGATATGCAACAGCCAGTCGCAATGGCCGAGTTGTTCGTTCGACAAGCCGGACTTTTCCGAGCCGAACACCAGCGCCGCCGGCCGGTCGTCGAGATGGGTTCGCAAGGCGTGCCCGGCACCGGGCAACGCACGCCGCACCTGACGCTGCACGCGGCCCTCGACTCCCGAGGCGCCCACGATCAACGAGGCCTCGCCCAGCGCCTCGGCCAGATCCGACGTCACGCGGGCCTTGCGCAGCACCTCCCCGGCGCCAACCGCCGAGCGAGCCTTGCGGAAGGCCGCGTCGTAGGGGTCAACCAGCCATAGTTGGGAAAAGCCGAAATTGAACATCGCCCGCGCCGCCGCGCCGATATTGAGCGAGTTGCGGGACTGAACCAGAACGACCCTGAGATTCCCTTGCCAAGCCATGGCGAAGCCGGACGGTCGGCGGTCTTAATACGGGGGGCCGAGGCGCGCAAACTCGAAGTTCAGCGGATCAAGCCCGCGAGCGCGCAGCTGCTGGACGCAGTCTTGGATGCTGTCGCCAAGCGCCTCGATGCGCTGCAACGGCAGCGTTTGTGGGGTATACATTTCCTGGGCCGTGAATTTTCCGATCAGCGCTTCGCGCTCGTCGAGCGTCAAGCGGTCGACCGAACGGCCGATGAATTTCTCCGAATCAAGTGTTGCCGCGGGCATACCGCCATTGCATCAAATCGCGAGCCCGGAAGCAAGCCGCCAACTCGAATCTTGACGGGCGGGAAGACGATCCGGTTCGCTCACCCGGAAGGGAGAATCTTGAGAATGTCGTTGTAAATCACAAAGCCGAACAACAACATCAAGAACACCAAGCCGACCTGGGCGAACCGCTCCTTGATCGCGATGCTGATATCGCGCCGCATCACCGATTCCAGCAACAGCATCGTGATCATTCCGCCGTCGAGGATAGGAATCGGCAGTAGATTGAAAATGCCGAGGTTCAAGCTGATCGCCGCCATCATCATCACAAGGGACGGTATGCCTAAGCGCGCCGCCTCTCCAGACAAGCGCGCGATGCCGATCGGGCCCTCCAGCGACTTGGCCGACATGCGCTGTTCTAGCAAGCCCCTGAGAAAGCCGAAAATCAGTTTCGCGGTCTTGACGTTGTGGTCATAGGACTGAGCCATCGCGTCGACCAGCCCGAGTTGGGTCTTGACGATTTCATACTCGGGTCTCAGTCCGACCCCGATGCGCCAGTAGGGTTTGACCGTGTCGTTGGTTTCGTAGACAGCCGTAACTTCGAGGGGTACGACCTCATCGCCGCGTTGCACTTCAACCTTGATGGGCTTGCCGCCGCTCCCGCGAATGATGTCGATGACCTCGTCGAGTGCATTGATCGTCTCGTCGTTAAGCGTCAACAATAGGTCGTCTTGTTGAATTCCGGCCTTTTCCCCAGGCAGGCCCGGCAGAGGTGACCCAAGGCGAACACTGGACGGCTCGTTCCAGCCCGCCTTCCCGATACCGGTTTTTTCATCGGCCGCGAAGGGGACCGAAAAACTCAACTTCTCACCGTTTCTCAGAATTATGACTTCGACGCTCTTGTAGGGCGCCGCAATCTCAATCAGCTTCACCGATTCCCAGTTGGCGACCGGCTCGCCGTCGAGTGCCGTAATCAGGTCGCCCTCGAGAATGCCGGCTCTGTCGGCGGGCGAGTCGACAGAGACATAGCTGATCAGCGGCGGCTCGAGCTGTATGGCTACCCGCTGGTAGCGGTACATGAAAAGCCCGGCCAACAGAACAAACGCCAGAATGACGTTGAACACCGGACCCATTAATGCGATGATTATGCGCTGCCAGCGCGGCTTGGCCATGAATTCATTCGGGTCGTCGCTGGGCTCGCCTGGATTTTCGCCCGCCATCTTGACGAACCCGCCCAGCGGCAGCAGGCAGACTTTGTAGTCCGTATCCCCGCGTTTGAATCCGAACAAGCGCGGCCCGAACCCGAAAGCGAAGGCCAACACGCGAACCTTGAAATAGCGCGCCGCCCAGAAATGCCCCAGCTCATGGATCAGCACCATGACGCCGAGCACAAAGACAAACGCCGCAATATTTTGAATAGCTGCCATCGCAGTTATGAATCCCGGATTCAGGAGGCGAAAACGGCCGGTTGTCGCCCGATGTGATCGCGCGCCACCCGACGTGCCTCTCGATCGATCTCAAGAACTTCCGCGGCCGAACTCGCTTGTCGCCCGCCTACCCGAGCGAGAGTATCTCCCACGACGCGAGGCAGATCGGGAAAGCCGATTCGGCCGCCAAGAAACGCCTCGACAGCTACCTCATCGGCCGCATTGAGCACACATCCCGCCGTGCCGCCGGCATGAAGCGCTTGGTACGCCAAGCCGAGCAAAGGGAACTTTTCCCGGTCGGGAGGTTCAAAGTCTAATTGTCTCACACAATCCCACCGCAGCCGGCGGTCGGCGGGCCCCACTTGCCTGCGCGGATAGCTGAGAGCGTAGCGGATCGGGAGCTTCATATCCGGCGGCGCCAATTGCGCAATCACCGAACCGTCTTGGAACTCGAGTAGGGCATGAACAATCGATTGCGGGTGCACCACGACTTCGATCTGCTCGGGGCGAAAATCGAAAAGCCAACGGGCTTCGATGACCTCAAACCCCTTATTCATCAACGTCGCCGAGTCGATCGTGATGCGCGCGCCCATCTTCCAAGTAGGGTGATCGAGAGCTTGTTCGGGTGTGACGGCGTCAAATTCCGATTTCGGCAAGGTGCGGAAGGGTCCGCCCGAAGCCGTTAGAATCAGCCGCGAGACTTCCCGTGCCGCCCCGGCGTGCAGACACTGATGAACCCCGTTATGCTCGCTGTCGACCGGCAGCATTTCGGCGCCCGATTCCCGCGCCGCCGCCATCACGATGTCGCCGGCGGCGACCAAGACTTCCTTATTCGCCAGCGCTATCCGCTTGCCGCGCCGTACGGCCTCGAAGGTTGCTTCAAGCCCGACTACCCCGACCGCGGCCGAGACGACTATATCGGAATCAACCGCCGAAACAGCGGCCATATTGCCCTCCGGCCCGTACAGCGCCTCGGGCGGGTCGCCGTGCCAATCACGCTTTGCCCCAAGCTTTTCGAGGAATTCGTCCCGGGAAGCTTCATCCGCCAGCGACACCAGCCGGGGACGGAAAGCGACCGTCTGGTCAACGAGTTCGTCGACATTCCGGCCGGCGGTGAGAGCGAGGACCTCGCACTCCCCCTCCATCTCCTCGATCACTTGCAGCGTGTTACGCCCGATCGACCCCGTCGAGCCCAAGATAGAGATGCGCTTCATAAACCCGGTAAGACAGTAACTATCGTCAACGCTACCACACCGCCCTCTCCCAAACCGAGCCGTGAGCGTACGGGGTGGTGAAAAATGGGGGAGACCGCGCCGCACGGCGGCGCGGCTCGGGTGGGTGAACGTCCGATCTATTGGTAGCCGTTGTGAATCTCCGGGTAGCTCGAAATTTGAAGTTTCCAGGTTAGCCGCCCCCCCTACAGCAGTGCCGAATCAAGCGGTTGCGCTTCCATCCGCGACGTCGAATCCCCACCTGACGTCTCTTGATCAAGATAAGCGCGTAGTTCGCGCTTCGAGCCGTCGAAATGCTCGTCGATGAGACGGTGCACGGCGTGCTCGCGTTCCGATTGACGATCGAGAACCGGTTCGTAGACAAAGCCGCGGCCGCGCTTGCGGCGCGAAACCGCACCCTTTTGCGCCAGACGATCAAGCAGTGTCAGAACCGTCGTATAGGCCAGGTCGCGCTCCGATTCCATGGCTTGCCGCACTTCGGCCACCGTACCGCTCTCCAACCTCCAGAGCGATCGCATCGCCGCTAATTCGAGCGGGGGTAATAGGCGGGGAGGAGTTTCGGCGGTGCCGGCGGCGGACATAAAGCTCGCGCGAAAATCAAAGTCCGAGCCGAAGCGGCGCGGATTTCCTCTATTCTCGCCCGCAAGCTTCGGGAAAACAAGACCCCTTCGTCGGTCAACGGAAACCCAAACCGAGCCGCGCCCGTAGCCGCACCCCCGCAAGACAAGCCCAGTCGGCTACTCTTCGTCCTTGGTGCCGTCCAGCGCCGATTGCAACTGCTCGCCGAACAACGACCGCGACTCAGCTTCTTTGTTCTTCGGCGCTCGCGGCGATCGCGCGGGCGAGGCCGGCGCCGTCTTGGCGGGAGCCGAAGCCTCGGGGGCGCCGTCTTCGGGTCCCGCTCCAGTCAAGAATCGTTCCTTATTGAGCAAACTGCGCTCGAGCGAAGGGTTGTACGGCGTCCAACCGCTCTCTTCCTCCCGATACGCCGCGATCGACGCGCGCATGCTTTCGAGCTTCGAATCCATGTCGTCGAGGTAGTGCAGCAATAGCGCTTCGGGAAACGACGGCAGTTTCGGGGACCCGAACTCATACTTGCCGTGGTGACTGAGAATCAAATGCTCGACCAGCGTCTTCAGCTTCGCGGGGAAATCCGTTAGCTCCGCGCACTTTCGATCGATCAGCTGCAGCACGATCGGAATATGCCCCAGTAGCTGTCCTTCGTCGCTGTATTGAAACGTCCGTTCGTAGTGCAGTTCGTGGATCTTTCCCAAGTCGTGCAACACCACGCCCGTCAGCACCAGCTCCACATCGATGAAATCGTAGTGGCTGCCTACCCGCTCGGCGAGTTGCATCAAGGACGTGACGTGTTCCAGCAATCCCCCGATAAAAGCATGGTGCAGCGACTTCGCCGCCGGCGCGCGTTTGTAGCGTTCGGCGACATCCTCGTCGTGCAAAAAGGCTTCCAGCAATCGCTTGAGATCCGAGTTCTTGAAATCAGCCACGCGCGCCAACAGCGCGTTGAACATCTCATCCACGTTCTTGTCGGTATGTGGAAGATAATCGCTGATCCGGATTTCCGATTCCTGGGCCGGACGCAGCCGCTGGATCGTGATCTGCGGCTTCATGCGGTAGATCTGGATGAAACCGGCTACCTTGACGAAGTCGCCGCCGGCGAAGGTGTCGACGACATCCTCGATGCCGTCCCACATCTTGGCGTCCAACCGTCCGGTCCGATCCGACAAAACGAGCGAAAGGTAAGGCTCGCCCGACTTTTTCAGTCGAACGTCCTTTGTTTGCACGAGGAAAAAGTCAGTGACGTTTTCGTTCGCCTGTAGGTCCTTGACGAATCTGTTTTTCTGGGACATGTTTCGGAAGGGCGTTCGGCGCGTTTCCAAGGGGCTGTGAAAAACTGGGGACAGTCCACTTCGCGCCGGATGCGGCTATTGATTCAATGGAGCTTATTCGGTCGGCTCTTGGGACAGTCCCCATTTTTTCACAGCCCCTTGGAAACGAGTGTTGGGCCGCTTCGAATCGGTTAGAGGAAAGGGCGGTGACAAACACTCGTGTTTGTCCTCGTCCAAAGTTCAGGCAAGCTCAGCTTGTCCGCCGGCGCCAAGCTTTCAGATCAGTCGTCGGCTTCTTTGTCTTTCTTATCTTTCTTCTTGTCCTTGTCTTTGTTGCCGCCGCCGGGGAGCGGGATGACCCAAAGCAAGCGCCGTTTCTTCTTCTTCGCGAGAACTTCCTCGCGCGTCGTGGTGACCGGAGCCAGCTTGGCGGGATCGCTCCAGGATGTATCCTTGCCCGCTACCGCCGCGCTGTCGGAATAGCCGGGACGAATTTCGATGTAGGCTTCCTCGCGCAGCTTGGTCAGAAACTTCCTCACCTCGGGCTCAAAGCGCGGCGCCATCAGGCGGTTCCGAATCTCGTCTTGCACCTCCGACAGTTCCGCTTGGCCCTCTCGATATATTGTTTCCACTTTCAGGATCAAATACCCGTTCGGCGTCTTCATCGGATCGGTGATATGTCCGCGCCGCTTGTCGAAAACGGCATCCTCGATTTCCTTGCGCAAATCGCCGCGCCGCCAGGTCCCGATATCGCCTCCCAAGGGCGCGGTGCGCTCGTTTTCCGAGTGCCGCTTCGCCAACTCGCGAAAAGGCTCGCCTCGGACGAGGCGCTTGTGCAGCGCCTCCACCTTTTTCTCGACGGCTTTGAGTTCCTCGTCGCTCTTGCCCGCGGTGGAAATCAGCAACTCGAGCAGCTGCACGCCTTCCTTGCGGATGAACTCCCCCTTATGCTCGGCGTAATACTCTTCGATTTCGACGCGGGCAATGACAATGCGCGAGCCAACCTCCTGCCCCATCACCGCTTGCGAGAGGAACGACTCGCGCATGCGGTCCATCATGTCTTCCGCCGGCGAGCCGGTTTGATCGAAGATCCAGTCTTCCCACTCGTCGACCGTTTCGATCTTGTACTGCTCCATCATCTCGTCGCGCTGCTTGAGGATCTGGGCCTCGACGCTGATGCCAATTTCCTTGCCGCGTTGCACCATCAGGCGGCGATCGACCAGATCCCGCAACGAGTTCTTTTGTCGCTTCTCGAGCAGCTCTTGCTTCTGCTCGTCACTCAGGTCCTTGGTATTGCGCACCTGCATTCGCAGTTCGTTGATCGTGGCGTCGTACTCGGATCGCAGCAGAATATCGCCGTTGATCTTGGCGATGATCTCTTCCACGATCACGACATCGGCGCCAAGCGACGCCGCGAGAACACAAGTCGCCGCGAGGAGAAACAAAATTCGACTCTTCATGCTGTGTCGCCGTCCTTGACTCGGCCCAACCATAGGGGTGCCGCCGAGGGTGGGTTCGCCGAACGACCGACGGCCGCTCGGACAACGTGATTGACTCTTCCCTATACGTTACTATCTTCGCATGCCCGGCGACCACGGGTTCAATACAACGGCCGCGCCGGTATAGTAGTCTTATCGCACCGCCGCACCGCCGGTTTTCTTGATGCAATTCCCCGGGAAAAAGAAACCACCCCTTGGCGTCATATTCGACTCCGCCATGGGACGAACGATCGACGACGTTCTCGCCTTGGCTTTTCTCCATGGTCTGACCGCGAAACCGGAGCCGGAGGTGCGCGTCGTTTCGGTCACGGTCAGCCACGGCAATTTGCAGGCCGCGGCCTTCTGCGATGCGATGGCTTGGTTCTTCACGGACTGGAAACAGCGTGAGCTGCCGACGAAATTCCGCCGTCGAAGACGGGCCCTGCCGGTGGGGTTGTTGACCGAAGGCGAGTCGCCGCCGGATGCGCCAATGCTCACGGCCGCGCTCTCGCGTCGCGACCCTTCCGGAGAGCCCGCCTACCGACATACGATCAAAAAGCCCACCGACACGGCCGATACGGCCGCCGTCATCCGTAACGCCTTGAGCGCTCTCCACGATCAAAACGGCGTCGTGATTCTGACCGGTCCGGCAACGAATCTCGCGCGCGTCCTCGGCCTGCGAGGAATTCAGGAATGGATCGAAAAGAAGGTACGCCTGCTGGTGGTCGCCGCCGGCCGGTATCCGGAAGGCCTACCGGATTACAACATCGCGCATGACGTCCCCGCGGCTCGCAAGCTTTTCGCCGAATGGCCCACCCCGATCGTCGTCGCGGGCGAAGAGGTTGGACGCGAGATCCCCTACCCGGCCTCGAGCATTGAGAACGATTTTGGTTGGGCTCCCAACCACCCGGTTGTGGACGCCTACCGCGCCTTTCAGCCGATGCCCTACGACGCCCCTAGTCACGCGATCGCGGCCGCGCTGCACGCCGTTCGTCCCGACGAAGGTTACTTTCAACTCTCGGAGCCGGGCGAGATCGTGGTCCTCGACGACGGCCGCACGAAATTCACCCCTTCCGAGAACGGCCGGCACCGCTACCTGACCGTCGACCCCGACCAAAAGCAGCGCGTGATCGAGGCCTATCGAGACGCCGTTTCATCGATGCCCGCCCCCCAAGAGACCACTAAGTATCTCCGCGAGATCGTGGAAGAAGTACAAAAGCGCGAAGCAGCCGAACAAGCCAAGGAAGCTGACCAGAGCAAAGAGAAACCGTCCCCAAGAGATTGACTTCCGGTGATGTGGGACCGCATGCGTCCGCAATCTTTATCCACAGGATGACGGTTGCACAAAGTCAGCGAAAACCCCGAATCCGCGACTGGGCCGTCAGTGGGGCAGGCCTCCAGGCCTGCCCTCCGACAACCGCTCCCGAGCGAATTGGGGCCGTGTGCGTTCGAGGAAGTCGCGGGAACAACCGTTCGATACGCTCCGGCCAATAGGGCGCGAGATCGGGGGCGCGAGACCGGACTAGATCGAACCGAGCTCCCAAACCCCGCGGCGCCGCGAACCGCCACTTCCCTTAGAGCCCGGATACGATTTCGCTACGATTTCCGGCGAGATATCGCCCGACATCAACCGTATCGATCGCCAGTGACACCGCGTTCAACACCATGACGGAACGCATCCAGAGTCCGAAAGGGCTGTCCGTCGGGTTCAAGTCAAGCCGGGTCCACAGGAAGTAGAGAAGAGGGAACCAGAGAATGTGGCCCAAGCCCAAGAGCCGCGAGAAACCCGAGTAAGCCGTAAGCGCAACCATCAAGGCGAAACTCGCAAGAAAAGTCGCCAAGACGACTTGCGCCTCGATGCGGTTGAAATAGAACAAAGGCGCGACGACGTTCGCGGCCATCAGCGCGGCCAGCCAAATCTTGACCTGAGAAGGGAATTTCAGCAGACCCTTGTTGAACTTGATGAATGCCGCCATGGTCTTCCACCCTTTCTTGTTCCGCGACGCCGCGCTCCTTCGTGAGCTTGGTTCGGAGCACGTCAGGCTACAGTTACGGAAACTTTCGCGCCGTCGTCCGCGGAGCTTTCGGGTCCGCCGTCGGACCCCGTATCCGCCGCACTCCCCTTCTTTCCCCCCGCCGCGAGACGATCTTCGAGTTCGGCATTGCGGCCTTCCAGTTCGGCAATGCGATCACGAAGCTGTTGGACCGCCGGCTCAAACTCTTCCGGCGTGAATCGTTGCTGAATGTGCTGGGTACAATTCACGTCCCAAGCCGTTATGTGGAAGACGAGAACACGCTCCGGGCGCGCTTCGTAATCGGGATCGGAAACCCGCGAGAGCAGCGCGGGGTCGTCTTCGACAAACTCCGCCGTGCCCCAGATCTTGATCCGATGTCGGTTCGGATAATCCATCAAGAAGATGAAAGCCTTGTTGTTCTCGGTCAGGTTTCCCAGCGAGATGTATTGCGCGTTGCCAACGTAGTCGGCGATCGCCAAGGTACGCTCGTCCAGCACTTTCAGAAAGCCCTTCGGTCCGCCTCGATGCTGAATATAGGGCTGTCCGTCGGGGGCGGCGGTGCCGAAATAGAAAGAGTCGCGCGCCGCGATAAACTCCGCCAATTGGGGCGTAACCGTGCGGTTCCAGCCGCCGCGCTGTTCCATCTTGGCATAGGCCGAACGCGAACCGCGCTGCTGCTGAGCGGCCTTGACGGCCGGGGTAAAGGCAATGTCGCTGATTGGGTGGTCCATGGTGCACTCCTTCACAAGGGCCGCCGCATCGCGAGCGGCGGCCCGTCGGTGACAATTGATTTAGGCGACGGCGACTTGATTGTCTTGGCGCACGACATTCCTCTCGAGGAAGTCGCGCATCAAGGCGGCAATCACTTCTCCGTCTTCTTCCAATGCGAAGTGCCCGGTGTCGAGCAGGTGAAAGTCGACGTTGTTCAGATCGCGCTTGTACGGTTCGGCGCCTTCGCCCGGGAAGATGTAGTCGTTTTTTCCCCAAGCGATCAGCGTCGGAGGCTGGTGCTTGCGGAAGTAAGCCTGCCATTCCGGGTAGAGTGGCGGGTTGGTTCCGTAACTATGAAACAGCTCGATCTGTAATGTCCTTGTTCCCGGGGCGATCGAGTAAACACTGGTCGTTGAACCAGTTGTCGGGTGCGATCGTCTCGACGTTCCGAACACCGTGGGTGTACTGCCATTTGGTCGCCTCGACCGTTAGCAGCGAATCCCGAAGGACCTTGGCGTTCTGGGGCGTCTTATCCTTCCAGTAAGCGCGAATCGGATTCCAAAATTCCAAGAGACCCTCTTCGTAGGCGTTGCCGTTTTGGACAATCAGCAATTCCACGCGCTCCGGATGATTCGCGGCGATGCGATAGCCGATCGGCGCGCCGTAGTCCATTAGATAGAGGCTGTAACGCTCGATTCGGCGCTTTTCGATGAACTTCTCGACGATGCGAGCCAAGTTGTCGAAGGAGTATTCGAACTCGTCGAGAGCGGGCATCGAGCCGGCCCCGAAGCCCGGGAAATCCGGGGCCACGAGGTGAAACCGGTCCGACAACCTCGGAATCAGGTTGCGAAACATATGGGAGGACGTCGGAAAGCCGTGCAGCAGCAAGACGGTGGGAGCGTCGGGTGACCCGGCTTCTCTATAAAAGATGTCCAAGCCCTCGATTTCCTCGTATCGGTGCATGGTCGGGTTTTCGTGTGTGTTTCGTGTTCGTGACATGGTGTCTATCTCCTCTGATTTGGATTCGATTCGGAGCCGATTGGCCGGCCTCTCCGAGTAATATACACTTGGCCATCCAAACCTGACTAGGTGGTTGATGTGACTGTAATAGATATAGTTAGGCGATATGTTATGGCTGGTGATGTTAAGCGACATATCGTTAAAATCCCGATTTCTCGTTGACAGGTAACGAAATCTCGTATGTAATGGGGGCAGGTTATGACACCGGCTGAGAATCAGGGCGACGAAAGCCGAATCAAAGCGCGGCCTCTCGATTTGGAGCTGCTACAGTCGATCTCTCTCGCGGTGGCGGAAGCTCGTGATGTGGAGACCGTGCTGCGGATGATCGCGACCGGCCTGGCCGAGCAAGCGTCGTGTACGTTGGCGCGCATCTGGCTGACCGCTCCCGGTGACATTTGCGAACGCTGCGCGTTGTGGACTGAGTGCCCCGATCAAGAACTGTGTTTGCACCTGAAAGCGAGCATCGGGAAGCCAACGAACCCAACGAGCGGCCACCAGTGGTATCGAATGGACGGCGACTTTCAGCGCTTTCCGCTGGGTATACGGATCATCGGACGCATCGGCGCGACCGGACAGTCGGAGCACCTCTTCGACACGGCCGACGACAGCGAGTGGATTGGCCGCGATGACTGGCTGCATCGAGAGGGAATTCGGTCGTTTGTCGGCCATCCGCTGAGCTTTCGAGGCGAGATCCTCGGGGTCTTGGGAGTGTTCACCCGCGAACGGCTGGACTCGGAGAAGGTGGCTTGGCTGCGCTTGTTCGCCGATCACGCGGCCGTTGCGATCGCCAACGCCCGAGCGTTCGAGGAGATCGAGCAACTGCATCGTCGACTGGCGCTCGAGAATGAATACCTTCGCGAAGAGGTCAAGGTCGCGCACGGCTTTGGAGATATCGTCGGTGAAAGCGCGGCGCTGCGAAAAGTCTTGGATCAGGTCGGCCTGGTGGGACCGGCCGATACGACGGCGCTGATCTCCGGAGAGTCGGGCACGGGCAAGGAGCTGGTAGCACGAGCCATACACGAACACAGCCGTCGGAAAGACCGCCCGATGGTCAAGGTGAACTGCGGGTCCGTGCCGCGTGAGCTGTTTGAAAGTGAGTTCTTCGGCCACGTCAAGGGCGCGTTCACAGGGGCTATTCGGGACCGCATGGGTCGCTTTCAGCTCGCCGATCGAGGGACGTTGTTTCTCGACGAAGTCGGCGAGATCCCGTTGGATTTGCAAAGCAAGCTGTTGCGCGTGCTGCAGGAGGGGACTTTCGATCGCGTCGGAGAGGAGCGCTCGCGCAAGGTCGACGTAAGGGTCATCGCGGCGACCAACCGCAACCTGGAACAAGAGGTTGAAGCCGGGCGGTTTCGCGAGGACCTCTACTACAGGCTCAGCGTGTTCCCGATCCACGTCACTCCTCTCCGCGACAGAGTGGATGACGTGCCGATGTTGGCCGAGCACTTCCTTAGGGAGGCCTGTCGGCGATTGGGGGTCGCGCCTCTGAAGCTCAAAGAACGCCACGTCGATGTGCTAAAGCGCTACCACTGGCCGGGCAATGTTCGGGAGCTGCAAAACATTGTCGAGAGGGCGGTGATTGGGGCGCAGGCGGGTCCTCTGGAGTTTGACTTGCCCGGGGAGGGGAACGGCAATCAGGCGGCGTCGGCGGGAAGGTCCAAGAGTCGCTCCAAGGACGTACTGAACTACAGCGCGCTGAAGCGGCGGGAGCGTGAAAATTTGCTGGCCGCGCTGGAAGCGACTCGTTGGCGGATCTCCGGGCCGTCCGGCGCCGCGAAGCTGCTCGGACTCAGGCCCACGACTCTGGCCTCCAAGATCAAGGCCTTTGGGTTGCGAGAGGAATAGGACGGATGCGCGGCCGCCTCGCCGGTAATCGGCCTAGGGGGCGAAAACGCGAATGATTGGATCAGGCGGCTCGCAGGGGTGCAGCGAACCATGCCGGACGACGCGACTTTCGATCAACGAATGATGTGGCATTGCATTGACCTAGCCGTTTCAGCAAAACGGTCAGACAATACAGCGGTGGGTTGCGTGATCACGCTGGGGGACCGGATTGTGGCGAAGGCCGAGGAGCAGTCTCGCGCGGGCAGCGACCCATTCGCGCACGCCGAGATTCTGGCGGTGGCGGAGGCTCTCGGGGCCGTTGGCCGAACGAAGCTGCGGGGGGTGACACTGTACACAACGAACGAACCGTGTTTTCTGTGTGCCTACGTGATTCGGGAGGCGCGCATGGGCCGCGTTGTCTTCGCGGTCGAGAGTCCGGGAATCGGCGGCGTTACATCGACGTACCCCCTATTGAAGGCGGCTGAGATTGGCCGCTGGGGGCCGCCGCCGCGAATCGAGCAGGGCCTCTTAGCCGCGGAGTATCTGAATCTCCACGGCCTTTCGCAAAGCGAACCAAAGCCGCCCATCGATCAGAGTTCTTGAACTGAACTTCGGAAGCTGTCTCGAACGCCGGAAGGAGAATCGCACTGTGAACACAGTCCGAAAACCGTTGCCGCGCAGCCGTGGCTCGGCCATGCCGACCGTGCTGGGACGGCTACAGCGGAAATCGTGGTCGAACCGTTCCCGGCTGATTCTCGGCTTCCTCTTCGTGGTCGCCCTAGGCCGCGTCGCGTCGACCTACACTGTTTTCAACGACACCTATGACGAGAACAACCATATCACTTGTGGGCTCGAGTATTGGGAGCGCGGCGACTACCTCATCGAACCTCAACATCCCCCTCTTGCCCGTGCCGTGCTGGCCGCGCCCGCGTACTTTATAGCCGGCCTCCGGCTCAGCCCCCGAAACTTTCTGTGGAACGGGGAATGGGCCTCGGGTCCACTCGAACGTTACTGGTCGACCTTGTCTTGGGCGCGGGCCGGTAACCTGCTGTTCTGGGCGGCGCTGCTCACAACGGTCTACTTGTGGACCCGTAGCCTCTGGAACCGCCGAGCGGCCCTCGTCGCCGTTCTGCTCTGCGCCTGCTCACCCACATTGCTCGGCCACTCCGCCGTCGCCTGCCTGGATGTCGCCGTCGCGGCGCTGACGACCTGCGCCACCTGGCGACTGTGGCTATGGTTCGAGGCCGACACCGCGCAAGGCCTTCGTCGGTCGCTGTGGGCGGGGGTGGCTTGCGGCCTTGCTGTCACCGCCAAGTTCTCCGCCTTGGGTTTCGTCGCTGTCGCCGCGGTCGGCCTGCTTGCCTGGGCCGGGGCGCGCGGCCGTGTTCGTGTCGGCCGCCGAAGGTTCGCCGAGTTCGCTTGCGCCGGCGCCGTCATGTGCGGCACGATCTGGGCCGTCTATCGTTTCGACTATGGCCCCGTTGCGCCGGATCGAGCCGCCTACCAGAGTGAATGGGCCGAAGGCGGATCGCCGTCGGCCGCGTTGCTGGCTCGGACTCTCGGGCCCGTCTCGCTCCCGGCTCCCGCGTTGTTTCGCGGACTGATCGACGCCCTCAACCACAACGCGCAAGGCCACCGTGCGTTCCTGCTCGGTGAGTGGTCGAGCCAAGGACGCGCCGCCTACTTCCCGATCGCCCTGGCAACTATTGAGTCTCGCAAAATAAAGTGACACCTTTTTGGGGTACGTACGTCTTTGTATGTATGGGAAATACAAAAGGCGTACGGCGGGATTTCGAGGCCCTGGAGAAGCGCCGTTTCAAAGCGATCCGGTTGGTCGAGCAAGGCTGTAGTCAGTCCGAGACAGCGAGGCGATTGAAGGTCGCGCGGCAAAGCGTCAGCGAGTGGCTGCGACGATACCGGCGTGACGGCGAAGCCGGGTTGCGCCAGGCCGGCCGCGCCGGCCGTAAGCCGCTGTTGGACGCCGCGCAGCTCGAACGCCTCGAGGCGTTGCTGCTGGAAGGCCCCGAGGCGCACGGCTTCCCGACGCCGCTGTGGAGCTGTCCGCGGGTCGCTCGTCTGATCGGAGACGAGTTCGGCGTGCGCTATCACGAGGGCCATGTCTGGAAGATCCCGCGGGCGCTCGGTTGGAGCCCGCAACGGCCCGTCGGCAAAGCGCGGGAGCGCAACGAAGAGGCCATCCGCGGCTGGCAGCGCAAGACTTGGCCGGCCATTAAAAAATAGCCCGCAAAGAAGAACGTACGATCGTCTTCATCGACGAAAGCGGATTGAGTCAGAAGCCGCATCGTTGCCGCACCTGGGCGCCGCGCGGCGAGACACCGGTGTTGGAGTTCAACTTCAACTGGGACAAGCTGTCGGTGTCGGCCGGGCTGACGTTGCGCAACTTTTACTTCCGGCTCTATCCCGGCGCGATCGGCGAGTTGGAGGTCATCGACTTCCTGAAGGCTTTGGTGCGCCACATCGACGGCCCACTGCTGATCGTCTGGGACCGGCTGCCGGCGCACCGCAGCCGCCTGGTGCGGGAGTTCATCCAGCTCTCCGAGGATCACATCGCAACGGAGTACTTGCCGCCCTATGCGCCGGAGTTGAACCCGGTGGAATACATTTGGGCGTACTGGAAGCAGCACGAGTTGCCCAACGTCTGCCCGAAGGACTACTGGGAACTCGACGAGCGCGCCCGCAAAGCGCTGCGGCGAATGCGCCGCAAACCGCGCTTGATTACCGCTTTCTGGAAACAGTCTTCTCTTTGTCTCGATTGACAGTATATTATGCGAGACTCAGTAAGGCGACCCTGCCGCTGCTTATTCTAGCCGCAACCGGCATCGCTCTCGGCGGGTGCGATCCGCGGCGCCGTCGGAAACTTGTCCCCCCGCTGATCCTCTTTGCGGCGACGCTCGCCGTGGGAATCGTCGCCAACATCAACATCGGTGTGAGGCATATCCTGCCGGCGTTTCCCGCGCTGGCCATGCTGGCCGCCTCGCTCTTCGCCGAGATGGAGCTCTCGGTCGCCGGCCGGCGCCGCTTCAAGTCGGCTGCCGTGGCCGCGGGCTTGCTGGCTTGGCACGCGGGCGAATCGCTGCTCGCCCATCCCGACTACCTTCCTTACTTCAACCAAACCGTCCGCGGCCGAGCTCATCGCGTGCTGGCCGACAGCAACCTCGATTGGGGACAAGATCTGGCCCGCCTGAGCGAGTGGATGCGCGAAAACCGCGTCCCGGGCGTTATGCTTTGGCACTTCGGCCAAACTCCCCCCGAGCGCTTCGGTATCCGGGTGGGCGCTCCACCGCCGCCGCAACAGGGCTGGCTTGCTGTCAGCGTCAATCACCTCAACGGAATGTGGGGCGACACGGCCGAACTCGCCGCACTAAGGCGGCGTCCGCCCGACGCACGCATCGGCCAGTCGATCTACCTCTACCGGATGACAGCCGCCGCCGCACAGAAGGCTCTCGCTCGCTAGTTTGGGCGAGAAGGCATGGAGTTCTGTTTCGCCGCGAATCGAGTTTGAGAGTCGATTGACGGCTTGTCGCATCCGGTCAGCGTCAGCCTGCCACCCGCGATGGAAGGTTCACGGGAAACTCAGTCTGGTGCGAATGAGCAACAGATTGACCAGCATCAGTGAGATTGCACAGTAGCGCCACCGCCGGCCCCAGTGACTCAGCTCGATTCCCACAAGCACGATCGTCAGGGGTTGGAGAAACAGCCACACACGGGCGGCCTCACCCCGCAGCAACCCCGTCAAGTCGACGATCAGTAAACCCAACAGCGAAGCGGCCGCAAATGCACGGGGTCGATAGGACGCTGTCGTCCAACCGGATATCCAGCGGGAAAGAAGCGCGACGATCACGCCTAAACTCAAGAATCCCGCGGCTAGAAAGTAGTCATAGAGGTCCCAAAACACGGCGTAGTGGTAGGGTCGGTTCCACACAGGCGCCAGACCTTCCTGGATCCGCATGGACTGCCGCAGAGCGGCCCAATGGTTATAGTCGGTCGCCAAATAAGAGAACCCAAACACGCCTAGTAAGACGGCGGCGGAAATTCCGGCGGACGTGATGATTCGTTTGGCGGCAACCCCGCGCTCGCCGCTCCAAACCCATCCGAAAAAGGCCAGCAAAACGAAGCACGCCCCCAAAACCAAAATGCCGTGGGTCCACCACATCGCCGCGGCCAGAATGAAGCCGAACCAAACCGCCATCGATCGACGCCCCTTCCAGACAGCCTGAGTCCAGGCATACAGCAGTAGACTCGTGAACAGCGGATACATCGGGTCGAATGATCCAAGCAGGCCGACAACGGCGGGCAGCAGCGACCAGATCGTGGCCGCCAACAAACCCGCATCGACGTCTCCGGCGACTTCTCGCGTGAGCAGGTAGATCACCGGCACGGTCAGGGATGCGAGCAAGCCGATGAAGATTCCGCCCCACAAAGCCGCCCCATTCGGCCCGAGGACTTGGGTCCAAACATAGAAGTAAAGGATCGGAGCTGGAGGGTGCGTCTGCGTATGTCCACCCATCAACGGAAGGCGTTCGGCGTAAGAGCTCATCCAATCGCCTAGGTTTTCGATCTTGAGCGCTTCGGTGTAGTAGGAGGTGATGTCGGGGTGTTGCACTCTCCATTGCACGGTTTCCAAAGAGCGCTCCGTCTCGCTCATGAAGGCGACCATCAGGCCGAAATGAACCAGCGCGAGAAGTAGGGTCGCCCACCATTGGCGATTTCCCTTGCCGCTAAAACGATTGTGAACCCAGAAGATTACTCCCGCTGCGAGCGCAATGTAGACGGCAAAGGGTGCAATGGGAGCATCGATGAACCGCCACTTCCAGTAATAGGGGCCGTCGAAACCCGACACATGCGCGGCAACAGCGAGCGCCGGCAACAAGCCTAGTAGCAGGGTGACAAAATGTTTCCGCTCAAGGCCCGCGCTCAAAGCTTCGCGAGGCGAAGAAACCCGTTCCTTCCAGGCGGCCCGTTCATTCTTTCGCCGTTGTTTCCGGCGTCCCCGACGTGTTTCGGTTGGAGAACCCATTCCAGGAACAATTTTCGCATTACGGGGGGATCTTGCGCCTGCTGATAGCCGCTCGACGGCCACGCCGTCGGAGCTCCGATGGTCTTTGGGGACAGCCGAACGAGCCTGCGGCAAGCGACGCTCTACACAACCAACGAACCGTGTTTTCTCTGTTCGTACGCGATCCGCGAGGCCCGCATCGCCCGAGTTGTCTTCGCGGTCGAGAGTCCGGGAATCGGCGGCGTTACATCGACGTACGGCATTGCGCAACGCAAGATCGCGCAACCTGGCGGCGACAGACACTTGTGTCTGCCCCAGCCCCCCAGTCCGATAAGATCTCAGCCGGCAAACCTAAGCCGAACCAGACGAGACCGCTCGACCAACCCCGCCAAACACCCCGCCGCTACTCAACAACCGACGGTCAGTCCGGTGTCGGTTCCGGGGGAAGCGCGGTCGCCGGTTCGGCCTGCCTCTGTTGCTCTTGGCGTTCTTCTTCGAGGTAGCCGATCGCCTTCTCGGCGAGGCTCCGAAGTTCGGCGCTGGGAGAGATCATCGTCAAACGGAACTGCTCCAACGCGCCGTCGAGATCGCCTTGCTTGGCCAAAACGGCGCCCAGACCGTAGTGGGCGGCGTAGTATCCCGGCTGCAAGCGCGAAACCTCGCGGTACTGCTCGGCGGACTCCCCCAAACGCCCGCTCTCATCGAGGGCGTTAGCCAGGTAAAAGTGTGCTTCGACATGGGATGGATCGAGTTCCAAGGCGCGGTTGAATTCCGCCATCGCCGCGGTCATGTCGCCACTCTCTCCGTGAACAAAACCAAGCCCGACATGGATCCGCGCCGAGTCGGGGGCAAGTTCGACGGCGGCCTGTAAGTGACGCCGCGCTTCGTCGACTCGACCACGTCGTTGCACCAGAAAAATTCCGTAATCGTGGCGCCCCCGAGCATAGTCGGGTGCATCATTAACGGCGCGGCGGTAGTGCTGTTCGGCCTCGTCGAAATCCCCTTGCGCCTCGAGCAAAGACGCCAGCAACGAGCGATTAACCCCGTCGTTGGGCCGCATTTGAATTTGCTGCTGCAAGATCTGGATGCGGGCGGTGAAGTCTTCGGTCGGCGGGGTTGACGGGGTTTGAGCCGACCCGGGCAGTGACGAAACGGGTGCTTCCTCGGTGGGTTCCGGCGGAACCGGCACAGGCGCGGCGGGCTTAGTTGCGGCTTCTTCTTCAATTTCCAGTACGGGTGTGTCCGAAAGGGCAGTGGTCTCGTCAAGCGTCGACGTGTCGTCGTGGGCGACGGTATCGGAATCAACGGAAAGATAGAGACCGCCCACAAGAACGGCCCCGGCCGCGGCGCCGATGGCCATGACGCCGCCCAACCCGAGCCCGCGCGGCCGGGGAAGGGGTTCGGGCTCACCGACCGCGACCTCGGGGACGATAGGCGGAGGCGGGGCCGGCCCCCGTCTGCGTCGCTCTCGCTTTGCTCTCTTGCCGGCCATGATGAGGGAAGGACGTCTTCGGTGAACTCGTCTTAGCGGTTTGGGCGGGCCATCACAGGTTTTCGATCGGCTCGGCGGACTGCGTCCGACGCGCGTTTGCAAGCATGACGAAAGCCTTCTTCGTGGAAATGGCGCGTCCGCCGGCGTGCTTCTATTTTGGGCTGTTTTGTCGCATACCGCTTGCTTACGCGCGCGGCTCGGTTTGGGGCTTCAGCCCCCCGTCAGCCCGAGTAAAGCCCCACCCGCTTGCGAACCGTCCGCATCGTGTCTTCGGCGATCGGGGCGACGCGCTCGGCCCCACGCCGCAGGATCTCGCGAATCACATCGCGATCGTCCGTCAACTCGTGAAATTTCTGTTGGATCGGCTCCAACTTTTCGACCACCGCCTCGGTCACCGCTTTTTTGAGCGCGCCGTATTGCGAGCCGCTGAATTTCTCTCGCGTCTGCTCGTTGCCCGCCCCGCTGAAGGCCTGATAAATCGTGATCAAGTTCGCGACGCCTTCACCCAGGTCGTCGAAGTCCACGGCCGGTTTGGTGTCGGTGACGGCGCGCCCGATGAGCTTCTTGATGCGCGAGGGCGGATCGAGCAGGCCGATCGCATGGTTCAATCCCGGCGCCGATTTGCTCATTTTTCGTGTCGGGTCGTCGAGCCCCATGATGCGCGCGCCCACCATCGGCAACTCCGTTTTCGGAACGACGAAGGTCTCCCCGTACTGTGCGTTGAAACGCGCGGCGATGTCGCGGGTCAGCTCCAGATGCTGGGCCTGATCCTCCCCGACCGGAACAACACCGGCCTGGTAGAGCAGAATATCCGCCGCCATCAGCGCCGGGTAGACGAACAACCCGGTCCCAACCGATTCCTGCTGCTCCGCCTTGGCCTTGAACTGCGTCATGCGGCCGAGCCAGCCCATCGGCGTCACGCAGGTGAAGACCCAAGCCAACTCGACATGCGCCGGAATCATCGACTGCACGAACACCGCCGAGTGCTCCGGGTCGATGCCCGCCGCGATATAGATCGCGGCCACGTCCTCGATCTTTTCCTGGAGTTCGGCGGGTTCCTGATAAACCGTGATGGCGTGCTGGTCGACGATGCAATAGATCGGTTCGTAGTCGTACTGGATCCGCGACCAGGTCTTGAGCGCCCCCAGGTAATTACCGATGTGGAGATTCCCCGTCGGCTGCATCCCGGAGAATAAGCGGGTCTTGGCGGTGTCGGTCATACGAACTTGTCATTCTATCGATCGCGTCGGCGACGTGGCCCATGCCGCCCGCGGTGTCGGCGTTCGAGCCTTGTCGGCATTCGTGCCGACAGGCGGCCCTACGCCGGGTATTCCATCGTCATCGGATCGGGTAGGGGAATGCGCCGAACCTCGCCGTCCTTGGCGAAGTTTTCGAACTTGTATTCGGGCTTTTCCGGATTGCCCGCGAGCATCTGTTCCACATTCCCCACGGCTAGAATGGCGGCCTCCTCGGGCCGCAGGTACTCTTGAGCTACTCTCAGAACGTCGTCGACGCCGACCGCCGCCACGCGCTCTCGATAGCGGGTCCAATAATCTTTCTCGCGGTTCGTATACTCGTCGTCGGCGAAAGTTCCCACCACCATCGAAGCGGTGGCGAAGAAGCGCGGAAAGATTCCAATGATGTAGTTCTTCGCCGTGTCCAATTCCAGTTGAGAAACCTTGTCCTCGCGAATTCGCTCGATCTCCTCGAGCACGATCGCGGTTGCCTGCGCGCAAGTCGAGTTCTTCGACTGAAACGATGCCCGAAACACGCCGGGGTAATACGTGCCCGCCCGAAAACTCGAGCCCGCCGAATACGCCAGACCTTCATCGGAGCGAACGCGCGTCATGATGCGCGAAGTAAATCCGCCGCCGCCCAAGATCGAGTTCATGATCATCACGGCGATGTGATCGGGGTTGTCGCGCTGAATGCCCAAATGACCGATCGAAACACGCGATTGATTCACATCGGGCTTGTCGACCATCGCCAATCCCGGGACCGGCCGGAATTGGGGCGCGGGCACCGCGGGCACCTCGGGCTTTTCGTTCGGCCAACCCTCGTTGAGGGCGTCACCCAGCCGCGTCACCAGATCCTTCGAGTCGAAATCTCCGGCCGCCGCGAAAATCAGCGACGAGGGGTGATAGTAGCGGGCGTGAAACGCCTTCATCAGCTCCGGCGTGACGGCTTCGATCGTGGCCTTGGCGGTCGACTTCGCCGAAAAGTGGTCGTCGCCGCGCATCAAGCGCCCAAACTCGCGGCCCTCGATGCCGTCGGTGCGATCGTTGCGCCGCTGCATGCCTTGTAGGCTTCGCCGCCGCGCCAACTCGAGTCGTTCGGGGTCAAAGGCCGGGTCCCGCAGCATGTCAAAGAACATCGCCAGCGACGGTTCGAGGTTTTGCTTCAGGCAATCAAGCCCGGCGCGAGCCGATGTTCCGCCGACGCGGCTGTGAATTTCCGCGGCCAGAAACGCCGCCTCTTCGTCGAACTCCCGTGCCGACATCGATGCCGTCCCCCCGGCCCGCATCTGCGACCCGGTCATCGAAGCCAGACCGAGATGCTGATCAGGAACCAAGTAGCCGCCCGTGCGAACCGTTACACCCAGCCGAATGAGCGGTAGTTGATGGTCCTCCACCAGATAAGCGACCGCCCCATGAGGCAGCTCGTGACGATGCTCCGCGGCGCGCGGGGGCTCGAAATCGAGGCCGGCGTACTCGAGTTCGCTCGGGTGCGCGGGAATGTCGCCTTCCGCCCCGAAGAGCGTACCCGGAGCCAGCGCCGCCCCGCCGGCCCATCGCAGCCAATCCCGCCGTTTCATTCCTTGTAGCGACTTCATCGCGCACCCCCCGGCCCGCTCTCGCCCCCCGGTTTGGTGTAGTAAACGGCGACCGTTCGATTCTCCGGCCGGAAGTATTTCTTCGCTACCCGCTGAATGTCATCCCGCGTGACGGCTTGGATGCGGTCGGAAAACTTGTTGATGTTCTCCCAACTGCCCATCGCGTCGTAGACGAGCAATTGCATCATCAGACTCGTCTTCGATCGCAAACGTCGAAAGTCGCCGGCGAGTTGTTGGTTCTTGACCTTCTGAATTTCGCGCTCGCTGACCAATGTTTCCTTGAGCGCTTCGATTTCCTTGTCCAGCGCCTTTTCCACGTCTTCGGGCGTATGGCCCTCGACCGCAACACCCCCGAGGCTGAAATAGCCGTCGAATTTCAACCCCGACACGCTCGCGCCGGCGTTCGTGGCGACTTTTTCCTCGAGGACGAGCGATTCATAGAGCCGCCCGGTGCGCCCGTTGAGGACGCCCGACAGCATCAGCAAGGCCGGCTCGTCCACATGCGCGTCGGCGACGGTGTGATACCGGATGCTCACGCTGGGAACAGTTTCGGCATACCCTGTCAGGCGCTTGGCGGCAAGCTGCTCGATCTCACGGGTGCGAACCGGCTCGGGACGCCGCGAGCCTCGCTCGAGCCGCCCGAAATAGCGTTCGGCCAACGCGATCGCCTCGTCGGGCTCGAAATCCCCGACCAGCGCAGCCGTCAAGTTGTTCGGCGCGTAATACACCGAAAAGAAGTCCAGCGCTTCCTCGCGTGTGATGCCTTCCAGATCGCTCGGCCAACCGATGATCGGCCAACTGTAGGGGGACGACTGCCAGAACATCGCGTCGAATTGCTCCTCAAGTTTCCCTGTCGGCGTCGAGTCGACCCGCATGCGGCGCTCTTCGTGCACCACGTCGCGCTCGCTATAGAATTCCCGAAATACCGGATTGACCAGCCGGTCCGCCTCCATCCAAAACCACAGCTCGAGCTTATTGGCAGGGACGTTCACGAAATAGATCGTATAGTCCCAACTCGTTGCGGCATTCATGCCGGAGCCGCCGGCGGTGCGATAGATGCGGCTGAAATCGTCTTTGATGAGCAGCTTCTTCTGCCGCGAGAGCAGCTCGTCGAACTCGGTAAGCAATTCTTTGTGGCGCTCGGAGCGCGCGGCGGGGTCTTTAGGGTCGTCGATCACCCCGCGCCGATCTTTCTCGATCAGGTCCTCTTCCTGTTGGCGGATTTTGCTCTTGACGGCGTCGAGGCGTTCGATGATCTCTAAGTCTTGGTCGATATCGGACGTGCCGATCACATGCGTTCCCTTGAACATCATGTGTTCGAACAGGTGCGCTACCCCGGTCACGCCGGGGCGTTCGTTGACCGAGCCCACCTTGGCGACCCAACCGCAAGAGATATTGGGGTCGCCTTTGCGGGGAACGAGGAGGAATTTCATGCCGTTCTCGAGGGTGTGGACGCGAGGCTCGACGCGTTGCGCCCAGCCGGCCCCGATCGAAGCGGTAAAAAATACGGTTACAAATAAAGCGGAAAGGAATCGACGTTTGTGTACCGGCATGGTTTTCTCCAGTGTAAGACGCACCGCAAGCCGCCGCGGTAACCGCTTATGGGCGGAAGCCATTGCGGGTGCGCCCGCGGAACTCGACATTAAGGATCAGCCGCGGCCGGGTCTCGGGCGGCTGTTTTGTGCTCGTTCGTTGCTGCCGGCCCGCTCATTGTCGCTACTGCCCCGCTCCCGGCCCACACCCCGCATATACTGAAGTTGCTCATGCGCGACGCCGCGAAATACGCTCTCGTCTCGGCGGCGGCCCGGGCACTCGGCCTGTCGGCGGGCTGGTCTCCCTGGGGACGCGCCATCGATCTGTGGGCCTACGATTTTCTGTTGCGTCTGCATCCGCCCGAACCCGCCCCCTCGGCCTCGGTGATCCTGGCGATCGACGAGCAAACCCTCGACGCCCATGGCGGCTTGCTGCACTTGCGAGCCCCCCTCGCGAAAGCCCTCGAAACGGTTTGCCGACACGAGCCGGCAGCCGTCGCTATCGATATCATTCTTTCCGAACCCGGCGAAGCGGACGCCAATCACGCGCTCGAAAAAGCCCTTGCCGGCTGCCCCAACGTCGTCCTCGCAACGCACCTGGCTTCGTTGGTCGGGTCAACGGCGGGAGCCACAAGCTGGGAAGAACCGCTCTCCCGCTTTGCCCTTCACGCCGCCGCTCTCGGCCACGCCCACGCCGAACCCGACGAAGACGGCGTCACCCGCCGCATCCAGCCCGCCAAGGCCGCCGGCCGAGACCGCCGCTGGGCGATGGCGCTCGAGACGTTTCGACTGGCCTCCGGCACCGAGGCGATTCGGGAAACCGGCCGCGGCCTCGAAATCGGCGATACCTTTCTCCCGCTTGGCCCCGCCGCCGGCGCGGCCCTACGTATCCGCTACCGCAACCCCGCCTCGACGGTAGAGAGCATTTCGCTCAAGGCGGTCCTCGAAGACCCCGCCGACGCCGCCGCGCTGCGCGGCCGCGTCGTCTTCGTGGGTGTCCGCATCACCGGCGGTCTCGACCGCTATCTGATGACGCCCTATTCCTTCGGCGAAGCGATGTCGGGCGTCGAGATCAACGCCAATGCCTATGAAACTCTCGTGGCGGGCCGCTTTCTAGCCGACGTCCCGGGCTCGACGGAGTTGCTTGCCTGTCTGCTGCTTGCCGCTGCTCTCGGCCTGCTCCATGCCAAGGGAAGCGGCGCGCGGACCATCACCGCCGCGGCGACCGTGCTCGCCGCCGCCCATCTTGTCCCCGCGGCGGCATTCCGCGCCGGTTACGTTTTCCCTCCCGCCGCGCTGCTCACCGTCGGCTGGCTCGGTTTTCTCGGCTCCGGCTACCTCCGCCATCTCGTGGTGCGCAAACGTCTCGGCCAAGCCGAGTCCCAGCGCGACCGCTATCAACGCGCCGTCGGTTATGTAGCCCACGAAATGCGCACGCCTCTTACGACCATTCAAGGCTCCAGCGAGATCATGAGCCGCTATCCGCTTTCCGACGAAAAGCGTAAGGAAATCGCCGAGATGATCCACCGCGAGTCAAAGCGCCTGGGCCGCATGATGGAAACCTTTCTTGGTGTCGAGCAGCTCTCGACCGGGGAACGCGACCTCGCCGGCGAATCCCTGCCGGCCGCTGAAATCCTCACCGCCGCCCTCGATCGAGCCCGCCCCGCCGCCGACAAAAGGCAAATCGAGATCGAACAGGATTTCGCCGACGCGGCGACCATTTGGGGCGACCGCGAATTTCTCGAATACGCCTATTATAATCTGATTGCCAACGCTGTCAAGTACTCGCCCGCCCGCGGCAAGATCACCGTTCGCGCCAAGCAGCACCAGGACCACGTCTACCTCTCGGTGGAGGATCGCGGCTATGGCATGGACGAGTCGGAAATCAAGAACATCTTCCAACGCTTCTACCGCACCGAGCGCGCCGAGCAGTCCGGAACACCCGGCACCGGACTTGGGTTGGCCTTGGTCGAGGAGATCGTCGAGCGCCATGGCGGATCGATCAAAGTCGAGAGCCGCGTCAACGAAGGTTCGCGGTTCACGGTTTCCCTGCCCGCCGCTGCCGCGGGATCCGTGCGGGCTTCGTGATTTTCGGAAGTTTCCATGACCGCCAAACCGAAAATTCTCTTCGTCGAGGACGACGCCTCCGTCGTTGCGACCTTCCAAATCGGTCTCGAGGCCGAGGGCTACCCCGTCGAAGCCGTCAACGACACCACCGAAGCCCTCACTCGATTGGCGAATGACGAATACCCCATCGTCATCACCGACATTTACCTCGATGAACGCACCGGGCTCGATATTCTGCGCGGCGCGCGCGACTATAACCCCCATTGCCTGGTCATCGTGATCACCGGGCAAGGCACGATGGAAACCGTGATGGAGGCGACCGAGGGCGGCGCCTTCGACTACATCGCCAAGCCCTTCGATCTTACCCGCCTGCTCGGCGTCGTCGATCGTGCCGCCGCGGCGATCGAGGAGCGGGCCAATAACAAGGGCGACAAAGTCGATGGCGCCGACGACCCGCCCGCCGGCGAAATGATCGGCTCCTCGGCCGCCATGGTCGAAGTCTATAAGCTCATCTCCCGCGCCGCCCCCACCGACGCCTCCGTAATGATCGAGGGAGAATCCGGGACCGGCAAGGAATTGGTGGCTCGGTTGATCCACGGCAACAGCCTCCGTGCCCAGGGACCATTCGTGCCCGTCGATTGCGGTTCGATCGCCGCCGGCATCATGGAAAGCGAACTTTTCGGCAGCCTGCGCGGAGCCTTCACCGGCGCCGACCGCGACCGCCTGGGCCTGATCGAAGCCGCAAGGGGCGGGACGGTCTTTCTCGACGAAATCGCCGAAGTCGACGGCGACTTTCAGCTCAAGCTGCTGCGCTTCCTGCAAGAAAAGGAAATCCGCCCGTTGGGATCCCCGAAAAGCCGACCGGTCGATGTCAGAGTGGTGGCGGCAACGAACCGCGATCTATCGGCCATGGTCGAGGAGGGAACCTTCCGACAGGACTTATGGTTTCGGCTGAACGTCATCCACGTTCGCCTGCCCGCGCTACGTGAGCGCCGCGGCGACATCGCGATTTTGGCGAGGCACTTTCTGGCTCGCTTCAATGAACGCCATTCACGCGGCGTTCGCCTAACCTCCGCCGGCCGCAAGGCCATCGAGGAATACGCCTGGCCCGGCAACGTCCGCCAACTGCAACACCTACTGGAAAGACTTGTCATCCTAAGCCCCGTCGAAAGCGTCGAGGAAGAAGCCGTCCGCGAAGCCCTCGCAAGCATCGAGCCTCGCCAAAAGCCGGTCGAATCTCTCGCCGACGCCGAAGAGGAGCAAATCCGCAAAGTCCTCGCCGCCACCGGCGGCAACAAAACCCGAGCCGCCCAAATCCTCAACATCGAACGCAAAACCCTCTATAGAAAACTCGAAAAGATGGGCAAGTAGTTTCGTTAACTCCGAGTGCGGCCCCTACCATCTTGGGATGCCCTTCCGAACCGGCCTTGAAACACCACGAGGCGGAGCTGTTCACACAGTTTGAAAAACTCCGCCAGGCCGCCCAACAGCACTATGACAAACGGGTCGTCCAAGAACTTGAGGAATTTGAGGCCGCCTACGATCAATTTCAGGCCATGCGCGACCATGCCGCGGCGTTAGCACATGAAGGCGATTTGGAGGGCGCCCGGATCGTGATCGAGCATGATGGGATAGAGCCGTTTGACAAGGCGGATGACGCCCTCACTAGTGTAGTGCGTCAATCAGACCGTAACTTATGGGCAGCGCCGGGAAGCAACCTGAAGATCACGGGGTCGAGGTCAGTGACCGTACGAGTGCATTGAGCCGCGTTCACGCGGCTTTGTGTTCCGTTAGGCCCGCCGTTTACGGCGGGTTAGTGACGCTGCTCACGAACCTTCAGCCCGTTTCAACGGGCTTACCCGTTTAGCCGCCAACGATTGATAAGTTGCGGGATTAGTGACGCAATACACTAGCATTGTTCACCACAACGAGGAGGCCGCGGCAGAGAAGTATGAGGAAAGCGAAGCGGCTTATCACGCGGCGCGCAACCTCACCATCGGTTTCGTCGCCCTTACGACCTTGGTCGCTTTCGGCTTGGCTTAGTTGTTGTCGCGCCGTGTCGTCGTCCAACCGCTCACCCAAGCTGTTGACCTGTTGGAGGCCGTCGGGGGCGGGGACTTCAGCCGGCGCATGAGCGTGGACAGCGAGGACGAGATGGGACGCATGGCGGAAACGCTCAATCAAACGGTCGAGACGGTGGAACATTCCCTCGAGGAAGTGCGGGCCGCCGCCGAGCGCGAAAAATACCAGGCCGACGAGCAACAAATCAAAGTTGATCAAATGCTGGAGGTTCTCAACGCCGTCGCCGAAGCCTCCGACGGAACCAGCCGGGGAGCAGCCAATGTGCTCGACACATCGAACGACTTGGCGAAGATGGCCAACAAACTGCAAAGCCTGGTGGGTCAGTACAAGATTTGAGCGGAATCTCCCGGCCGTCTTATTGGACCGCCATCAGCACTCCGAAAAGATTGTGGTTGCCGAACAGCGTCCGGTGTCCGATCGATTGCTTGAAAAAGGGCGAAAACATGACTCGCCCCGTCGGGATATCAACCGCCACAACTCTCGTGCTCGACTCCGACAAAGGCTTCCTGGGTGTAGCGGGGATAGACCGCGTGGCCGCTGTCTCCCCCTGCCGCCGCCGCCGACGCGAATACGCCGCGTGCCGGCAGCGAGACATGATGCACTACGGGGGCATGGTCGTCGGCCGATATCTTCGTGGGAGCGATGTCGGGGAAAGTGTAATGAATGTACCCGACGATGCCCTTGAACTTGCCGAAGTGCCGCTCGTACTCGACCTCGACTTCGTGCTCGGTCCAATTCTGAGAGTGAGGGCTGGTATGAGCGATATTGCTCCAAGACGATACCCCGAAGCCCTTGTAGTGAAAAGCGATCTTCGGCTGGAGCGCGGGCGTGTCGTTCTCCACGAAACCACGCCACAGGCGGCGATTGGCGAAGCCGCCTTCGAACCGTAGCGGGCCGTGATGGGATTCCCCCCCGTGTGAGTCGTCGTGACCGCTGTCGTGAGCGGCGGCGTGCGCGGACTGTTCGTGGTGCTCATCCTCGCGCGCCTCGTCGGTGGCGTAGATCGGGATAGAACCGAGACAGATCGCGACCCCGCTCGTGATCAGAAATCTTGTGGTGAGTTGCTTCATGGCAGTCAGGCCCCCCGGGTTGCCCTTTCGCATGAAACCCACATCGGCCGTGAATTGCTTCTATAGACTCCGGCCGGCCAACTATGTCGACGAGCGGGAGGTGGCGAGAAACCTCCGCCGGCCCGGCAACGTCCGCCAACTGCAACACCTGCTCGAAAGGCTGGTCATCTTGAGCCCCGTCGACACCGTCGGAGGAGAAGCCGTCCGCGAGGCCTTAGCAAGTATCGAACCTCGCCAAAAGCGCGTCGAATCCCCTGGCTGACGCCGAAGAAGAGCAAATCCTCAAAGTCCTGGCGGCCACGGGAGGCAACAAAACCCGCGCCGCCCAAATCCTCAACGTCGAGCGTAAAACGCTCCGCCGAAAACTGGAAAAGATGGGGATGTAATTCACCGTGCTGTCGGTGAACGACGCTGCGGAAGAGGCCACGCCGCTGTTTCTATTGTGGATGATCGCTCAAGTGCCGCCTTCACCTCGCGGTACCACGTAGGCTGTGATACTGTTCGTCAGGGAGCACAAACATCGCTTGGGAGAAAGTCCAGCCCGAGGTCTCGACCATTTTCTTAGCAACCTTCGCCAGTTCGGAAGGTTGGGTTTCCGTGTAGTCCTCGGGTAATGCAAAACCGTCACCTCGCGGTTCTCCCTCGGTCACGGTTACCACATCGTTGGTCGCGGCGACATACTTGACTCCCGTCTCCGCGTCCACGCGCCAGAGCGTGGATCTCAGCTCGTAGCAGTCCAGCTCCGGGGCCACCCACACTTCGAGGGACGCGCCTGCCCATCCGTAGGTGTGCTTGAGCACCTCGTAACCGAGAACGTTATTGCGTTCCGTCTCCGGCCCTGCCTCCAATGCCGACAGCAAGATCGAGCAACGTTGCGGAGCCGTGACGCTCCACAGGTAGGCTCCCGGTTCGTTTTCTTGGGGAAGCCGGTGTGAGCTGATCAGGTTATGTTCCGGCAGGACCGCAGCGTACACGTCCGCGGCGCGATCGTCGACCGTTCTGAACTGAATTCTTTTTGCTTGGCGGCGGGGACCCGCGACTTGTCCACGGCTCCATTTAGCCTTCGATCCGTCGCTGCGGAAATCATCCACTACCGTTCCCGCTCCACGTTCCACGCCGTTGGCGTCGAAGATCTCGAGGTGTCTTGTCGCCGTAAAGGCCTTCTGTACCCGATTCGCTGTATTCTGTGTCCCATCGACTTCGTTGTGTTCCCACGACACCGCATAGGCAACAAAGCCGAGGGCGACCAGGGCGCCCGCGGCCGCAATCGTTCTCCAGCCTGCAAGCAACGGCATTTTCCCGTCCTCCCCTTGTTCGTGTTCCGCCCAGTAAGATTGGGCTATCTCCGACGGAGTACCGAACTTCCGGATCGCTTGCCGCTCAGCTTCTGTCTCGTGTACGCCCCTTGCCTTCAACTGTTCCACGGCTTCGAGCAAGTGATCTTCCGCTTCGGCAAGGATTCGGTCTCGGACACCGGAATCCCCCGGCAATTGATCTCGTAACTCGGCCAGGAAAGCCCGGATGTCAAGGCGAGGGGTCACGAGACCGGCTCCAGCGTGGTCGTCACGGCTCGTGAAGACTTCGGCCACTCTTGGCGGTGTTGCGCTAAGGCCCGACGCCCTTTCAGGGTGAGTCTATACAGACAGCGGCGGCGGCCCGCATGACTCGACCACCGGCTCGCGAGAAATCCCGCACATTCCAGCCGATGCAGCGCCGGGTAAACGGTTCCCTCCGGCAGGTCAAACACCCCTCCGCTGCGTTTGTGCAGCTCTTGAACGACGGCGTACCCATGCGTCGCCTGCGATTCCACGGAGGCGAAGATAAGGAAGTCGAGGTGGCCCTTCAGGAGTGTTGAAGGGCGATGATAATGTCCCCTTGAGAGGGCGATAGAAATGTCCCCTAATCTAAGGCTCCGAAGGAGGAGCCTAGATTGGAGAGGACATGGATGAACGACAAGGAATTGAGACGGGGCGAGGTACTGGGCCGGGTGAAGCGAGGCGAGTTGAAGCTGAGCGAGGCGGCGCGGATACTCGATATCAGTTATCGCCAGACCAAGCGGATCTGGAGGCGCTACAGCGCGGGAGGGACAAAAGCATTGAAGCACGGCAACGTGGGCCGGGTATCGAACCGCGCCAAGCCGGCGGAAGTTCGCAAGCGAGTGCTGCAACTGGTGCGCGAACACTACTCCGGCGAGCCGCACGAGCGCTTCGGGCCGACGCTGGCGGCCGAGCATTTGTGGACAGACCACGATCTGAAACTATCGGTGCGAACACTGCGGCTCTGGATGCTCGCCGAGGGCCTGTGGAGCCGCCGCCGCAAGCGCCGGCCGCATCGCTCGCGGCGGCGGCGTAAAGCGCACTTGGGCGAGCTGATCCAGGTCGACGGTTCGCACCACGAGTGGCTCGAAGCGCGCGGGCGGAAAGGTTGCCTGATGAACTTCGTCGACGATGCGACCGGTCTGGCGCTGTGCCGTTTCTCGAGCGAGGAAACGACTTGGGCGGCGGCCGATCTGCTCGAAGCCTGGGTGCGTCAATACGGCGTTCCGAAGGCGTTGTATTGCGACTGGAAGAACGTCTACAAGCGCCGGCCAACGTCGCGTGAAGCGCTGGAAGGCATCGAGCCCGAGACGCAGTTCGGACGCATGTGCGCCAAGCTCGGCATTGGTATCATCGCCGCTTCGTCACCGCAAGCGAAGGGCCGCGTGGAGCGCCATCACGGCACCCATCAAGACCGCCTGATCAAGAAGATGCGGCTCAAAGGCATTGCCGATTACGAGGCGGCGAACCGCTATCTCGACGAGCAGTATCTGCCAGAGCACAACGCCAAGTTCGCCTCTGAGCCGTCAGCGGGAGCGGACTTTCATCGGCGCTTATCGAAGCGTTTGGACTTGAAGTGGGTGTTTTGCTTGGAGGGAGAGCGGGTGGTGTCCAACGACCTGGTGGTACGTTTCGAGAACCGTTTTCCGCAGTTGAAACCGCAGCGCAATCAGGCTCTGGGCGCAGGCGCGAGAGTAACCGTGCAGCAAGCGCGCGAGGGCGAGTTGCGGGTGGTGTTCGAGGGGAAAACGGTGGCGTTCGACGAGATCGCCAAGCCGCTCCCCAAGGTGCGGCCGGAGCCGAAACCGCGCCTGGCGCCGCAGCCGCGCACACCGCCGGCGAATCACCCTTGGCGCGCGCCGTTGAAGCCGAAAAAACGGGCGGCGACCGCGTGAAGAGGGCTGTGGAAATGACGGGGCCGTGGAAAACGAGGAAAACCCTCGGCAGCCGACGAGGAGCTTCGAACCTCATCGCTCGGGTTTCCCACGTTTCCCCCAGCCCCTTGGAAATCGCTGTGCGATTCCCACATTCCCACAAGCCCCTACGACTACTATCCTTTTACTTAAAAGGGGACATTTCTACCGGGCTAACCAAGGGGACATTTCTATCGCCTCTTGACAAGGTGGCCCTTCAGGAGCTGACCGTGCATACCTAGTTATGCTAGGGTGTGGTCGAAGCTCTTGTCAAATCCCGCAGAGTTCAAAATGACTGACAAAAGCGCATCGGGAAGGCCGAAGCCCGCAAGAGAAAGCGCCCGGCCGGCGGTGGCGCCATGGGCTCAGCGATGACAATCGGGATCGGCGTCGGCGCTGCGATCGGCGCCGCCAACGACAATGTTGCGACCTGGGTCGGTGTAGGAGTGGCTGTTGGAAACGACCGAATCCGCGCTATCGCCGCGGCCGATGGCGGCGCAACTCTCAGTCGTACCGCACGTCCACGAATCTGCCCTCCGCGACCGACTCCTCACTCGCTTCGATGATCCGTAGGGCAGCCGCGGCGTCTCCCAAGCTCGAAAGAGGAGGCTCGCCTTTTTCCAAACAACGCGTCAGGAAGTACTCGTAGGTGTATAGGAAACTGTCGCGATACGCGGCTCGATCCCATCCCGGCAGCGGCGCGTCGCCATAACGGACGTCGTCCCACGAATACGTCACACCGCCTTCGGTCCCCAGGACTTTGTAATAGACGGTCCAGGGACTGCTGGTATTGTCGTCGGCCCCGAAACTTCCCCACAGGTTGCCGATGGCGCCTCCGGGCATCTCGCAGACAATCATCGCCTGGTCGTTCGACTTCTTGTCGTCAAAATGAACGTTCGACGCGGCCGCCGAAACGCGAATCGGCCTACCGCCGAGAAACAGCAGCACGTAGGCGTGATGGGCGTGCAGTTCCCGCAACAGCAGCTCGGGACGCCCATCGGCCATCGCGGCCGGGTGCTTCTCGTTGTAAATCATCCACAAACTGGAAAGCTTCCCCAACTTGCCTTGATCGATGAGCTGCTTCGCCCGCTGAATCGCGGGGGCGTAAATATAGTTGTGGGCCGGGACGCAGAGACGCTCGGCGCGCGCGGCGGCGGCTTCGAGAGTTCGAATTTCATCCACCGTGTGCGCGACCGGCTTTTCCACCAAAACGTGTTTACCGGCTTCCAAGCAGGCCAGCGCCAGGGGGGTATGGTTCTTTACGGGCGTTAGAACGGAAACGACCTCGACGGCCGGGTCCCCAAGCACTTCGTCGACCGATCGATACGCTTGGATATCGAACTCGGCGGCAAACCGCGCTACGTTCTCCGGGTTGCGGCTATGGGCCCCCAGCAACCGCGCCTCGCTGAGTTGCTTCACCGCCTGCGCGTGCATCCGAGCCACGCCGCCCGTCCCGAGAAAAGCGATGCCTGTTTTTGACCCGGCCATTGGAAACACCCGCGCGCGAACCCTCGCCCCAGCCGGTGTTGAATCCCGGCCGCCGCGCGAAGACTACATTGTAACCGCGTACCCGCGCCGGTTTCGCCTATCCGACCCGCACGGATCGGCTGACAGCCGGACGGGTGCGCAACAGATATGTGTAGGAAGGAGCTTGGTGAATCGCGGTTCACCGGGCTTGAGTTGTCTTAGGCTGGGTCTGGGCACGCCGCCCCGGCGCTCTTCGTTGCGGTCCGCCCCTGGCGGCGGTTTCCTCCTTCTTGTTGACCGTCCCCGAATTCTTCGGCCGGGGGCAACTTCTCCAAACGCGCTTGTTACCATAGGGGAAACCGTTGGGGGAGGAGGGGTGCGGCGGGCTATGTTCAGGGCCAAATCGATTGCGCGAGCAGTTCTCCTCTTGCTGCTGGTCATGCCGCCCGTTGCGGCCCAATCTTTCAGCGGGCTTGCCGCGCCTACCGGACTTGACGCCTCAGACGGCGCCTATTCGACGAAAGTAGGCCTGGCTTGGGAGCACGTTCGCGACGCTGTCAACTACCTCGTGCTGCGCGCGGAGGTCAACGACCCCGCCGCCGCTGTCCTTATAGGAACCACGCCCTCGATCATTTTTTTCGACGAAACCGCCGTTCCCGGCGAAACCTACTTCTATTGGATTCAACCCGAGGCCGACGGTCAGACCGGCCCCCTCGGCGCATCCGATGAAGGCTTTCGCGCCGAGGGACGTACCAGCTTGTTCGGTCCGATCGACCCACTACAACCTCCCTCCGCGCCGTTGGAAAACCCCATAACCGGCGCCAAGGTTTACCTCGGCAAAACGCTGTTTTGGGAGGAGCAGCTTTCCGCTACCCGCACGGTCTCTTGCGGCACTTGTCACCGGCCGCGCAACGGAGGCTCCGACCCGCGTTCGATGATCGGCTCGGCGTCCTCGCAAAACCCCGGCAAAGACGGCGTCTTTGACAGCGATGACGACATCTTCGGGTCGCCCGGCGTGCCCCGCAGCAACTCTCGAGGCGCCTACGTCGGTGCTTCCGGCTTCGGCATCGCCGACCAGGTTACGCCGCGCAAAGCGCAGTCGTTCATCGATGCGGGGCACAACACGTTCAACGACTCAGGTCTGCTGTGGGACGGCCGCGCCTTCCCGCGGTTTGTCGATCCGCTGAGCGGCGAAGTCGTCATCGAACGTGGCGGCGCTCTGGAAACCCAATCCCTGATGCCGATCCTCGACGAAACCGAGATGAGCCATGAGGGCGCCGACTGGGGCGACATCACAGCGCGGCTGGCGGCTGCGAAACCGCTCGCGCTCCCCCCTTTCGTGCCGCCGGCGCTTTCGGCTTGGTTGAGCGGGCGCGGCTACGCGGAGCTTTTCGACGAGGCCTTCGGCACGCCCGACATCACGCCCGCCCGTATCGCCATGGCCATCGCAAGTTATGAACGGACGCTGTTTTCCGATCGCGCGCCGATCGATCTTGTGGTCTCGGAAATCACCGAAGAGCCCGCCCGGGAAGGCCGCGGCCGAGAGGTATTCTTGGACTCCAAGTGTGACGCCTGTCATCGGGCCGGACTGTTTTCCGACAATCGCTTCCACGCCATCGGCGTGCGTCCCACCAACGAGGACGAGGGTCGCCTCAAGGTCACCGAGGACCCCAGGGAATGTCGCTCAGTTCCGCACGCCCAGCCTCCGCAACGTTGCTCTGCGCGCTCCCTTCATGCACAACGGCGGCTTCGCCACCCTCGAGCAGGTCGTCGACTTCTACGACCGCGGCGGTGATTTCGACTCCTTCAACAAGGACACGAGTTTTGTTCGGGTGCTCGGTCTCACGGATCAAGAGAAATCGGATCTGGTCGCTTTTCTTCGAAACATGCTGACCGACCCGCGGGTCGAGGCCGAGGCCGGACCGCTGTTCGACCGCCCGTTGCTCTATTCCGAATCGGCGCGCGTGCCGGTGGTTTTCGGCGATGGGTCGGCCGCCGCGGGCCGCGCGGTTCCGCAAGTGCGCGCCGACGAACCGCCCTTCGCCGGGAACCCGAACTTCACCGTCGGCCTGTTTGACGCCGCCGAGGGCGCGGCCGCTTTTCTCGTGATCGACGAACAAGACCCCGGCATCCGCTCGACGATTCCGACCACGGGCTCGTTTTTCCGCGGCTCCGTTCGAGTCTCCAACGACGATGAGGGGCGCGGGACCGCCTCGCTCAGTCTTCGTATTCCCGACGCAGCGGGCGGCATGACGCTATTTGGCCGTTGGTATGTGAGCAATTTCGGGAGCGTGTCGGTCAGTCCGGGTTCTCGGATGACGATCTTCGACCCCGGCCGTCAGCCGCCGGTCGACTCATTGTTCGCCGTCGTCTCGGCCGCGTCTCTGAACGTCGGCTCGGTCGCGCCCGAGTCGATCGTGAGCGGTTTCGGCGCCGAGTTGTCTTCGGCCGCGGCGGAGGCCGAGTCTCTGCCCCTGCCCACGAACCTGGCGGGCGTCAACGTTCTCGTCACCGACAGCACGGGCCGGGAAAGGATGGCGGGGTTGTTCTTTTCCTCGCCGCGGCAGATCAATTATCAAGTCCCGCCGGGAACCGCCGAGGGCGAGGCCGTCGTGTCGGTGGTTTCGGCGGGTCGGATCGTCGCCGGCGGAAACCTGCAGGTCAGGGCCGTTGCGCCCGGCCTATTCGCGGCCAACGCGAACGGTCGAGGGACGGCGGCGGCCCAGTTGTTGCGCGTCGCCCGCGACGGCTCCCAGAGCTTTCAATCCACCGCGCGGTTCGACACCGAGCGCAACGAATTCGTTTCGGCCCCGATTGACTTCGGCCGCGACGGCGATCGCCTTTTCCTTGTACTGTTCGGAACCGGCATTCGGTTCCACGACGGCGATGTAACCGCGACAGTAGCCGGCGAGGCGGTCGACGTGCTGTTCGCGGGTCGCCAACCTCAGTTTATCGGCGTCGATCAGGTCAATTTGGAGTTGGCCCGCACTCTAGCCGGCCGCGGCGAAGTCGACATCGTCCTCGTGGTCGACGGGCAGGTGGCGAACACCGTCCAAGTGGCCTTCGAGTAATCGAAAACCGAGCCGCGCGTGTTCAGGGGCTGTGAAGAAATCGGGTACAGTCCACTTCGCGCCGGATGCGCATACTGCTTCAATGGAGCTTATTCGGTCGGCGCTTGGGAGTCCCCATTTTTTCACAGCCCCTTCAGGGGCTCTCTCGCCACGACCCACCACCTAAGACCTACCCCGACAACCGCCCCCAAATCGCGCTGCCCCCGAGATAAGAGAAAAACGCCAGCGCCGACGCCAACAAGACGTTGATCCAAAGCGGGCTGACAAAATCGGAACCCACCCAGCGGCGGCGATTATTCATGATCAGCAGCGTCAGCGCCAGCAGCGGCAAGAATAACGATCCCAAGACCCCATAGGCGAGTTGGATCGTCCGCACCGACGTCCCCAATAGGATCAGCGGGACGGTCGCGATCACGACCACCGACCAACGGTAAGCTTTCGTGGCGCGCAGATCCACGTGCCGGCGCAGCCCCGGTTCAGCTCGGCGCAGTTCCAGAAAGTCGGCGAACATGTAGGGCAAGCTCTGCCACACTCCCAACAAGCTTGAAAAGACCGCGCCCCAAAATCCCACCAGGAAAGCCCATTTTCCGGCCGGACCCAGCGCCGACGCTAGTTGATCCGCCATCTGGAGCGCAATCGTGGCGCCTTTCCCTTCGAGTGTCACCCGCGAGCCTATCAAGATCACCGCCAGCCCGAACAGCGCCGTCATCGCTTGGCTGACCAGCAGATCGATGCGGCAGGTCCGCACGTCCTCGCGGCCCCGACGATTCTGCTCGCGAATCCAATACCCGTAGGAGAGCAACGTCACCGTCCCGCCGACGCCGCCGAGAACCGCCAGCACCCAGGCCTGATCCCCGTCCGGTATCGAGGGCACGAAACCTTGCGCCACCGCGCCCCACTCCGGTTCCACCAAGACGGCCGTCGCCAATACCGTCACGAACATGATGCCGATACACACCGACATGATGATTTCGAACAGCTGAAAGCTTCCCCACAACACCAGTGCCGCGCCCGCCAACGAGTGCGCGACACCCCAAACGATCTTTGACGTTTCGGGATCCCCGAGCGGAATCAAACCCCCGCCCGCCACGCCGCAGGCGGTCGCCAGGGCTCCGCCTACCACCACGGTAAACAGCGCCAAGTAGGTTAGGAAGACCCAGCGAATCCAACCGCCCAACCGCCAAACCCAGCCTTCCAGCAGGGTCGTTCCGGTAGCCAGTTGCCAACGGGCCAGCCCCTCGGTCAAGGCCCATTTGAGAAGCGCGCCGACAAGAACCGCCCAGAGCAACACGGTCCCTGTTTCCGACCCCGCCAAGCCGGCCGTCAGCAGGTCGCCCGCCCCCACGCCCGTCGCGGCCAGCAACATGCCGGGAAGGATCAAGCGGAGCAGCGGGCGTCGTAAGTTTTTAGCCATAACTTGCCGAAAGGACTCAATAAGAACGCTTATAGAATACCTCCCGAGTCATCGGTTGCGTCCGAGCACGGCAGTCACGTTGTCGACCGGCGGCTAACTCTGTTCGAGTCGCGCGCCCCCGATACCCGTTTCATAAGCCGCGCGATTGTTTGAAACAAGTAGTCGATTTAGCGGGGAGAGCGAATGTTTTTACTTCCATCACTTCGTATGAGCGGTTACACTGGAGTCCCCATGAGCGACCGCCCCAACCATTCTCTTGCGGACGCCATCCTTCGATTGCAAAAACTTCCGCTCGATCCCAACCTTCGCGACAAGGTCGAAGAGGCCTGGGATCTATTTACCAACGGGCATCAAATCGAGGCCGAGGCGCTGACCGAAAACGTCGCCGCCTGCGTGCGGCGGAACGACGAAGCCCTAGCGGCGTCGTAAACCGAGCCACCGACGCGCCTCGGATCGTGGTCGTCCCCGCGGTGTTCGATACACTGAACCTCACTCGATGAAAATTCTCGTTTCAGCCGGCGAAGCGTCGGGGGACCGCTACAGCGCCGAGTTGGTTGAAGCCCTACGCAAGCGGTTTCCCGATGCCGAGTTCTTCGGCTGCGCGGGCAAGCGACTGCGGGCGTCGGGCGTGCGGGCGGTTGTCGAAAGCGAGGAGATCGCGGTGGTCGGGATCTTCGAGGTCATCCGCCACATTCCGCGCGTGTTCGGGGTTCTCAAACGTCTGGCTCGCGCGGCCCGGCGGGAACGGCCGGCGATGGCGATTCTCACCGATTCGCCCGATTTTCACTTGCGTCTGGCCGCTAAGCTGAGAAAAGAGAGCGTCCCGATTTTCTACTACGTCGCGCCGCAGGTCTGGGCTTGGCGCAAGGGGCGACTGCGGGTGTTGCGGCGGGTGGTCGATCATCTCCTTTGTATCTTTCCGTTCGAGGAAAAATACTTTCGCGACAACGGCATCGAGGCCACTTTCGTGGGGCATCCGCTCAAGGGGAAGGTGACCGCGACAATGTCGCGCGCGGAATTCTTTCAAGCTCACGGGCTCGATGAGCAAGCGCCGCTGGTAGTTTTGTTGCCCGGCAGCCGGCGTGGTGAGGCGCAGCGTCATCTCGAACCGTTGCTGGGCGCGGTGGAGCGATTACGCCGCGGGCGGCGGCTGAACTTCGTCCTGCCGGCGTCGTCAACGACGGGGAAGGAGTTTTTCGCGGAACGCATTTCCGATTCTGCCGTCCATATAATTGAAGGCAATACGGAAAACGCGCTGGCGCATGCCGATTTGGCGTTAACAGCCAGTGGAACCGTGACGGTCGAAGCGGCGCTGTTGGGTGCTCCGATGGTTGTTTTCTACCGTGTGACCACCTCGTCGTGGCTGGTCGGCAAGCTGTTGGTCGACGTACCCTTCTACAGCATGGTGAACCTTCTCGCGGGGCGGCGAATCGTCCCGGAGTTGATTCAGGGCGATTGCACGGCGGAACGGCTGGCCGCCGAGGCGGAAAGACTTTTGGATGATGACGAGGCGCGTGAAACGATGCGGCGAGAGTTGGCCGAAATCGGGAAAGGTCTCGAAACATCGCGGCCGGCGGCCGAACGGGCGGCGGAGGTGATATGCACTCAATTCAAACTCCAGGGGGGATCGGCGGCATGAGAGAAGCGCGAAGCATCGGAGAACGCGGCCGGGTTCGCCGCGGTTTTTGGGCGGTCGGCCTGCTTCCGGTCGCCTTGGCCATAAGCTTTGCCGCCTCGGCGAGGGCGCAAGTCGAGAGGCCGCGTATCGATGTCGACTTCTACGACATTGACGCCGAGATCGACCTGGCGACGCAGACTCTCGAAGCGCGAGTAGACGTGCGTTTCACGCCGAAGGAAGCAACCGACAACGTTATCTTCGAATTGCACAACGGCCTCAACGTGAGTCGCGTGGAAGGCGAGGACGGATCGGAAATACCCGCCGTTCGTTATGGTCAGGATTTCACGGTCCGTTTGAACTTCCCGCAATCCCTGGCGCCGGAACAAGCCGTAACCGTAACGTTTTTCTACGACGGCCAACTCGAAGGCACCCGCGACTCCCCGGTGGAGGGCTATGACCTGGCCACGATCGAGGCCGACCGGGCTTATCTTCTCTACCCGGCGCGTTGGTTTCCCGTGAATGGTTACGGGGCGGACCGCTTTGCCGCCAATATCCATGTGAGCGTGGACCGCGGCTTGAAGGTCATCGGCAGCGGACTGTCGACTTCGGAAGAGAGTGACGAGAAGGTTCGTTATTCGTTTGAGTTCAGCCGGGCGTCGTTTCCCGGAAGCATCGCCGTCGTCTCGGGTGACGCCGTCAGCGTCGAGAGCGACGGCGTGACGACCGACGTTTATTTCTCCTCGGCCGACGAAGAAACGGCCGACTTGTACGGCGAAGCCGTGGGCCCGATGGTGCAATATTTCACGGGCCGCTTTTTGCCGCCGTATTCGACCGCGCTGACCCTGGTCGAGGTCGGCGACCTCGCCCCGGCCGGTTATGCCGCGCCCGGTATTGTCTTCTTGAGTTCCTATTCCCTCACGCCGGACGTCAACCGCCAATTACTGGGCACCCAAGTCGCTCGGCAGTGGTGGGGCGCGGTGACGTCGCCCGGCAGCCGCAACCACACTTGGCTCAACGACGGCATGGCGCTCTATTCCGCGATGCTGTTTGTCGAGGAACAGGACGGTGAAACGGGCTTCGACCCACTGGTTGAATCGGTTCGCATCAACGCGCTGACTTACGATGACGTGCCGCTGATTCAGTCGGGGAGGTTGGGCGAGTTTTCGCAAGAGGTCACGGCCCTGGCAGCCTACAAAGGCGCCATGGTTCTTCATATGCTGCGCTGGGCGATCGGCGACGAGGCGTTCTTCCAAACCTTGTCGAACTTCATTGAGAAATACGCGTGGCAAACGATGTCGACCGACGACTTCCGAGAAACCGCCGAGGCCGCGAGCGGGCAAAGCCTGGAGCCGTTTTTCATCCAATGGACCGAGTCGCAAGGAACACCGGAGTTCTCCCAGGAATACACCATTTACCGCCTTGGCGAGGGCAAAGGTTTTCGCGTGATCGGCAAGGTCAAGCAAGACATGGACACCTTCCGCATGCCGATCGAGTTGAAGATCGAAACCGAAGGCGAGCCCGAGTTTGAAACGATCGACGTCAGCGGGACATCGTCCGACTACACGATCGATACGTTTGGAAAACCGCGTCGAGTTGTGCTCGACCCCAAGAACCGCATTCTACGCTTTGACGAGAAAATTCGGGTTCGAGTGGAAATCCGCAAGGGTGAGCAACTTGTCGAACTCGGCTATTACAACGAAGCGCTCACGAACTATCAAAAAGCGCTCGACATCAACCGCTACAGTTCACTCTCCCATTACCGCGTGGGCGAAGTCTTTCTGTTGCAGAACAACTACCAATCGGCGGCGAATGAATTCCGCGAGTCGCTAAACGGCGATCAAGAGCCGGAGTGGACCATGGTGTGGTCGCACATCAACCTCGGCAAGATTTTCGACGTCACCGGCCAACGCGAGCGCGCCGTCAACGAGTACCAACTCGCCATCCGCACGCGCGACAACACCCAGGGCGCGCAGGACGAAGCCCGCAAGTATCTCGAGAATCCCTACCGCCGCAAGCGCCGCGAAGAGCGCCTGTACTAGCCGATTTTTCGTGAGCCGTTAGCCGTGAACCGAGCCTGTTTGGGCGGCAAGGAGCGGTCTTGTGGCTTTGAAGTCAGCTACACTATCGACGGCGGAACGAGGAGGGAATATGATTCTCCGAGGAGTCGGCGCAATCTCATTGGCGAAAATCCTGGGCCTGCTGTACGGCGCTTTGGGCTTAATCGTCGGATTCATCTTCACCACGGTATCTTTGGCGGGCCTGGCGCTCACCGACGCGAGCGGCTTCGAGGGCATTATGGCGGGGCTGTTCGGGATCGGGGGGGTAATTCTGATGCCCGTTTCTTACGGCGCCATGGGCTTTGTCATGGGACTGATTACGGCGGGTTTGTTCAACTTGGTCGCGCCGATTGTCGGTGGGCTAGAACTGCGGTTGGATTCGACGGCACCGACGAGCCCGGCGGGTAGACCCGAGTATCCCCAGACCGGTTATCGGCGATGACGGCCCGAGGCGTCGCAAACTGAGCCGCGCACGTCAGTAAGCGGTATGCGACGGGCCGATCTACCCGAAGGAAAGGTGCGCAAGCGCCCTGCCCGGGACGCGGGCCACACTTCGCCCCGGCGCGTTCACGGTGCTTGCCCGGTTATCGGCCGTCGGCGGTCTCGGGTCGGCGGACAACGGCTTTGGCGGCGGCTACGTTGCCGCGGCTGTCGGCGACGCGAACGGCGACAGTATGCTCGGAGCTGTCCACATCGGCCGTCTCGAAGTCGAAGGAGAGATTACCGGAATCAAACAGGCGCGTTGTCGGCGCCACGGGAGTCCACTCGCCGCCGTCGATGGAGTATTCAGCCTTGCGAATCTTCGTTGCGGTGTCCGCGGCGTCGAGCCGCACCCGGAGTCGGGTCTCGATCCGCTCGGCCGCGACATTCGACAAAGTAGGCGCGCTGTTGTCAATGAGGAATGGCTCGCTTGCGCGGGTATCGGTCTCGGCTTGGCCGAGCGGATTCGACAGTCGGTCCGACACGGTCACCCGAACGCGGTAAAGACCGTCGGCGAAAGCGGTCGAATCCCAGCTATGGTAGGCGATTTCGAAGTCGTCTTCGAGAACTTTCCACTCCGATTCGGATTCCCCCCGAATTTCCAGCCGGTAGGTTAGCTTGTCTTGATTCGGGTCAACTACGGCCCAACGGGCGCCGATGCGACCGATTTCCCGGGTCACGATGTTGGGCTTTGTCGGCCGCACGGGAGGCTTCGCCGGGGGCTTTGCTCCAAGTGGGGGGAGATTCCGATTGCGAACTACATTTGGTTTTGCAGCCGTCACGAAGCGAAGATTGGGCCCGACCATCTGTAGATGGGTAAACTTCGGCGCGATGTTCTTGGGCAAATAGTAGAGGCGAACCGATTCCAGGAGAGGAGAGTCGCTTTCGGCCGCGGGCTTCAGCGTTGCGCGCCATTGAACGAAACGAGAGGCCGGGGAGCCGGCCGGACCGCCGTCGGAGTCGGTGACGGCCGGCGACCAATCGCTCCAGTTTCGAGCGGTTCCGCGTAAGTTGCCGCCCCGGGTCGAAAGGGCAATGCCGTTCGAGCCCGCGCCGGTGCCGCGCCACTGGATGCGACCCCATTCCGAAAAGATGTTCGCGTCGAACGGCTCGCTCGTGAAGGTGCCTTCGGCGGCCGGGCCGGGCCCGAGCTCGTAGACGGCCCCGATGTTGCCGGTGGCGGCGAAGAGGCGTCCATTGGGCCCGGCGGCGAGGGCGGTGATCTGCTTGGACGGGGTGGAGAGCACCAACGACCACGCCGTTTTCGAATCGAGCCGCAGCAAGCGCCCGCGATCGCCCGAGCCGATGAGGAGTTTGCCGTCGGCGTCGAGGCCCAGGGCGTAGACGATGTCTTTGTCGGAACTCCACACCACCTCCGGTTGACCGTCGGGGCGGATGCGATAAACCTCGCTGCCGCCGGTGATCTTCGTTTTGACGTTGGCGGTCGCCAGCCGAGGGGTGGGCTGTTGGGCGGCGGTTACGTTTCCCGGCATCAGGGCCGCGCCCGGAGCCGCGGTCGGCGTGGGCGTGGGCGCCGCGGGGGTTGGAGGAGGCGGCGCGCCGGCCTTGCGTTTACCGACGGCGGAGGCATACACGGTCCCGTCGGCGGCGCGAACCAGAGCCGTGATCTCTTTCTTCGCCGTTTGGTAAAGCACGAAGCCGCGCGGCTCGGCATCGGCTGAGGCGTCGGTTGAGCTGCCGGCAACACGCAGTATCAGGCCTCCCGGATCGGTTCCGACGACGAGGGTTCCGTCGTCAGCGACGCTGATCGCCCGCACATGGGTTTGCTCGGTATCGAAATAGAGCGTTCCCTCGCCCGAGGGCGAGACTCGAAAGATCCGTCCCTTGGCTCCGCAGGCGAGAAAGAGATTGCCGTCGGAGTCGAAGGCCATGTCCCAGATGTAGTCGGCTTCGGGATCGAAGAAGACAGCGGCGTTGCCCTCGGCGTCGATCTTAAAGACCTTGGCGTCGGGGAAGGAGGCAGCGTAGAGATTGCCGTCGGGACCCGCGGCGAGGGCTCGGATCTCGACGGCGTCGGTTTCGAACAGGGTGGTGGTCTCGCCGTCGGGCGTGATTCGGAGCACGGCTGCCTCCGGGCCCGCGCCCGCGTAGACGTTGCCCTGGGCGTCGACAGCCAAGGCTTGGAAGTAGGAAGACGGCGCTTCGTGGATCCGCCGCAGCCGGGGGGCAAGCATGAGCTTGCCGTCGCTTCGGATCGAGACGCCTTCCGCCCGACCCTTTTCAAAGTGCTCGAAGGTCGTTTGGTCCCAGGTCTTGGTGGTTTCGGCGGAGGTCGGCACACCCGGCAGGAGGACGAATGCGGCTGCGATGCGCGCGAGGACGAGCACCCAAAGAGGGCTGTTGGCCCCGGAGTACTCATGGAAGAACCGTGGATGGGCAGGCCTGGAGACCCGCCTCACTGTGGGCACGGCGCGGTTTTCGCGGCCCAAAACGAAAAACGGTCGGTCTGCAAAGTATCTGGTCACTGGACCTCGATGTCGATGATTTGGCGGCCGCTGACGATGGAATCGAACGACATGACGCTCTGATCGAGCGTAGACTCGCGCTCGACGAAGAGCCGTCGACCGGCCGTCCCTTGCATGACGTTGAGGACGGACCGCGGCAGACTGGGCAGCGTCTTGTCGTCGAGGTGAGCGGTGGCCTCGGGGCGGCGCAAGGTCACGAAAAGCTGGTGATTACCGTGTTCCTTGTTGAGCAGCGACACGGTTTCGGAAAGCGACATCAAACGATTCCGGCGTCCGGCCATGCGAGTGGCGCGGTCGAGGGTCGGGGCGTCGCTGATGAGGACGCGGAGTCGGCCCTTGGGCGCGGAGGGTGGAATCTTGACTTGAAACGAGCGTTCGATGGGGTCGCCGTGATAAGGGCGCAGTACGACCCGGCCCTCGACCTGCTCGCCCGGGCGCACGCGCGTGCGTTCGAGCCAAGCATTTTCGACAATCGCCAGCCGTCGCCGGGGAAGCAAGTCGACGGTGAGGTCGACGCGCTCGACGCGAGGCGTGTCGCCCGTCCCGGCGAAGACCCTCTGAATCTTGTTGCCGACCCAGCCGGCCAGCAGCAGCGGCGGCGGAACGGGTTGCGCCGTGGATGTCCGCATCGTCTCGAGCGAGATGCTGTGCGAGCCTTCGAAATCGATCTTGCCACTGAGCCGGAAGGTGCTTTCATCGGCGAAATCGTTGAGACCGTAGACGGAGTTGAACAGCGTGAAGACGATGAGAGGCGGCGTCCAACGGCGGTTCTGAAAGATGTCGCAAGCGATTTTCTTTTCGCGCAGCAGGCGGCCGGTGTCGTCGTAGCGCCTTACGGCAATACGGACGGGGATCATCGGCGCCTGCTCGCCCATCACGCCGAGGATGCCCGACTGGCGGTCTTGCCGCAGCGCGCCGACGATCTCGCCGGTATTGGCGATCTTGACGGGGTTCAGTTTCGACGCCAACACGGTAATGACGTCGGCGGCGGCCATCGGCATCGCGATCGGCCCCATGCGGAACATGGCGTGACCGAAGGCCAGCACGCGTTGGCCGTCGTTATAAGTAACGGTCCCAAGGCCGCTGGCCGAGAGGTCGCCGGAAACCAGCACGGCGGCCACGGGGCTGCCCGGGGCCAGCGTGCGGTCGCCGCTAACGCCCGTTGACCCGCCGCCGCCGGCGCCGCCCTGCATCACGACGACGCCGGCGCGGCGGAAGTATCCGCGAAACACATCGAGCACGCCCTGATGAAAGCCGGAGAAGGTCAGCGGCGTTTCAATCGGGGTGGCATGGGAATCTTCGGGAGCTTCAAACTCGCGGGCATTCCAGATTTCGCTCGCGAGATCCGGAAGGCCGCCGGAAAGGGCTTGAGCGGAGCGCGCATCGGAGCCGGACTCGCCGGCGAATGGCCCCTTGGGCACATGCGCTTGAATCGGATGCCCCTGATCGAGCTCGTCGATCTGCAGCATCAGTTCGATCGGCGTGATGCCGGCGATCGAATCGGGCGAGAAGACGCTGAAGCGCAGTGAAATCGCGCCCATCAACTTGCCGTTATAGTAGACCGGGCTGCCGCTCATCCCCCCGGCGACGTTCGTGCGATCGGCCTTGCCGCCGAGCTTGGCCATGATGATGTGCTGGCCGGGACCCCAAGAATTCCGCATGACGCCGAGAACTTTGAGAGGCACCGGTTCGGCTTCGTGCCCGGAGAAGACGGTCCAGGCAACGGCTTCCATGCCCGCGGTTACTTCGTCGAGAGGCAGAATTTCAACGGGCCCGGGTTTCGGCGGTTCCGCCGCCGGAGTGCTCAAGGCCGCGAGCAGTACGAGGCCGACCGAAAGCAGCAACGACCGGTTCATGGGGACTCCGCGGTTGCGGGGTCTTGGCGACAGCCATGTCATTCGACGGAGCATTCGTTCCTCATTAGGTATAACACGCGGATCGGCCGACATTGCGCCCGACAGTAGCCATCGTCACGGTCCGACCGCGGCCGAAGCGTCAGGGGACGACCCGCAAGTCGTTCCGCAGCCGTTCCAGCTCGGCGTGCAGGTCGGCCCGGACCTTTTCGTAAGCGGGGTCCTCGTAGCGGCTCGCGATTTCAAGCGGATCGCTTTCACGATCAAACAATTCCCACTCGGCTGTGTCTGGGTAATGGATCAGCTTGTAACGATTGGTCGCGACACCGTAGTGTGGGACGACGTTGTGGGCGCCGCGTTCGCAGTAGTGGTAGTAGAAGCTCTCACGCCAGTCCTCGACGGTCTCCGAGCGCAACATGGGCGCCAGACTCGCGCCCTGCATGTCGGCCGGGGCCTCGACCCCGGCGATGTCAAGAAACGTCGGCGCGAAGTCGAGGTTCGAAGTAATCGCGTGGTTGACGCCGCCGGACGCGACTTGCCCGGGCCAACGGACAATCAGCGGCGTGCGAAGCGATTCCTCGTACATCCAACGCTTGTCATACCAACCGTGCTCTCCCAGGTAGAAGCCTTGGTCGGAGGAATAGACGACCACGGTGTTTTCGGCCAAGCCGCTTTTGTCGAGATAGTCGAGAACGCGGCCGAGGTTGCGGTCGATCTGCGCGATGCAGCGCAGGTAATCCTTGATATAGCGTTGATAATTCCAACGCACGCGGTCGGCGCCTTGGAGGTTTTCATTGTGCAGTTGTTCGTTCTTCGGTTCATAGGCGGCGTACCAAGCCTCGGCCTGCTCGGCGCTGAGACGTCCGTAGGTTCGTGCCCATCGCCGGGTTTCCTTCCTGGAAGGGGCTGCGCGCGTGGGTGGGGTGATCTTCAGATCATAGGCGTCAAACATGTGGCGGCCGACTTCCATTTCCTGGTCGCGGGCCGGGGAGGCACGGTTGCTGTAGTCGTCGAAGAGGGTTTCAGGCTCCGGCACGGTTTCGCCGTCGAACATCGAGAGGTATTCGAGGCCGGGCATCCAATTCCGGTGAGGCGCCTTGTGCTGATACATGAGCATGAAGGGCTGATCGGGCGCGCGGGTGTTTTCGAGCCAGTCGAGAGCGAGGTCGGTGGTGATGTCGGTGGTGTGCCCTGGATAGGTCTTGACGCCTTCGCGGGTACGGAAATCGGGGTTGTAGTAAACCCCTTGGCCCGGCAGCACTTCCCAGTGATCGAAACCGGTCGGGTCGCTCTTGAGGTGCCATTTACCGATCAGCGCGGTTTGGTAGCCGACCTGTTGCAGCAGTTTCGGGAAAGTCAGTTGGTTGCCGTCGAAGGCCAACTGATTGTCGAGCACGCCGTTGAGGTGGCTGTATTTGCCTGACAAGATCACAGCGCGGGAGGGGGCGCAGATCGAGTTGGTCACCAAGCAGCGGTCAAAGCGCATGCCCTCGCGCGCCAGGCGGTCGATGTTGGGGGTTTGGATGATTTTCGAGCCATAGGCGCTGATGGCTTGATAGGCGTGGTCGTCGGCAAAGACGAAGAGGATGTTAGGTGCGGTTGTTTCGGGCACCGACGAACAGGCGGCGGCGAGCGCCGACACGAGTGCGAGTAATAAGAATGGGCGCGAGTTTCGTTTGGACATGGCGTACGTAGCGTACGTATGAGTGTTACCAAGTTTACCAGTGGAGGGGGGCTGCGACTCCGAGACCGGGATTCAACGCAACAAAGCAGACATGTCGGGCTCGAAAGCCCGACACGGCACGCCTGGAGACGTGCGCCACGTCAGGTATTCTAATCACCCGAGGCCGGCTGCGGTTGCATGTCAATCGCGGCCTGCCGCCGTAAAGTGGCCTTTTCGGCGCGCTCTTCGAGCATCATGTAGATCACCGGAATGATGACCAGCGTGATGAGCGTCGAAGTGGTGAGACCGCCGATCACGACACGGGCCATCGGGGCTTGCATCTCGCCGCCTTCGCCCAGGCCGAGCGCCATGGGCGTGAGACCGAGAATCGTGGTGATGGTTGTCATCAGAATCGGGCGCAGGCGGCGGCGCCCGGCCGTCACGACGGCTTCATGGAGGCTGTAGTTGCTCTCCCGCCGCAGCAAATTCGTGTAGTCGACGAGCACAATGGCGTTGTTGACGACAATCCCCACCAAGACAATCACGCCGAGGAACCCTTGGATGTTAAAGGTGGTCCCGGTAAGCAGCAAGATCATGATTACGCCGATGGCGGCGAGGGGAATCGAAAAGAGAATGATGAAGGGGTCGCGCAGGGATTCAAACTGCGAGGCCATGACCATATAGACCAACACCAGGGCCAGTAGAGCGGCGAAGAGCATGGCTTGGAAGGCCTCTTGTTGCTCTTCCCATTCGCCGCCGAAACGAATCTCATAGCCTTCGGGTTTGGGCAGTTCAAGAAAAGCCGCCTGCAAGTCGCCGACGACGCTGCCGAGGTCGCGGTCGGCGATGGTGCCGCTGATCGTGATCATGCGTTGCTGGTCGGCGCGATTGATTTCGATCGGGCCTTCCTGGCGCTTCATTTGAACAATGCTCTCGGCAGGCAGAGTGCGGCCGCCAGGGGTGGTGATCGGGATTTGTCCGACGTTTTCCAGCGCCAAGCGGTCTTTTTCCTGTAGGCGCACGACGATGTCGTACTCGTCGCCTTCCTCGCGATAGAAGGACGCCCGGGTGCCGCCGATAGCGGTTTCGAGAGTGTCGGCGACCTCGGAGACCCGCAAGCCGAGGCTCGAGGCCTTGGCGCGATCAACCGTAACGACCATCTCCGGCTGTCCGGGACGCAAGCTGACCTGCGAGCTGGTGACGCCGGGGGTCGACATCATGATGTTGCGGACTTCATTCGCCAATTTTTGCGCGACTTCGACCTGATGTCCGCGAATCTCGACCGAGAGTCGATCACCGTCTCCGCCACCGAAGCTGGTCATGCGGCGGATGAAGCTGCCGCTGACGCGGGTGCGAACCATCATGCCGGGCCGGGGCCGGACGAGGGTTCGAATTTCCGCGGCAACCTCTTGCGCGGAGCGATCGCGCTCGGCGTGGGGTACGAGTTGGACACGCAGGGAGCCCCTGTTCATACCGCTCGGTCGGAAGGGGCTCGGGTTAGTGCCGGATTCACTCGAGACGGTCTCGACTTCCGGGATGTGCTCGCGGATGGATTTCGAAATCTCTTGGACGATCGCGTCGGTGACGTCGACGTGGGTTCCGGGTTCGAGCTCGAGCGAAACACGAACCTCGCCTTCGTCGGCTTCCGGCTGAAGCTCGACGCCGACATAGGGCGCCAAGTAGATCGCGCCGGCGAAGACCGCGGCGGCGGCGGCCACGACGGTCTTGCGGTGGTCGACGGACCAGGAGATGACGTGCGAGTAGCGGTCTTCCAGCGCGCGGTGGATGTAGCCCATAACCCGGATCAGGCCGGAGCGCTGCTCTTCGGCGACGGCGGCGCCCAGAAAATGGGAGCACAAAGTGGGCACCACGGTGAGGGCGATCGCCAGCGAGCAAAACAGCGAGAAGGAAACCACGTAGGCGAGCTGCTGGAAGTTCTGCGCCGCGATGCCGCCCATGAACAGCACGGGAACGAAAACAGCGATCGTGGTCAACGTGGAGGCGGTGATCGCGGTACCGACCTCGTGGCTGCCCTGCAGTGAGGCTTGTCGCAGGCTCTTGCCTTGTTCGCGGTGGCGGAAGATGTTCTCGAGAACGACGATCGAGTTGTCGACCAACATCCCAACGCCGAGCGCCAACCCGCCGAAGGAAATGATGTTCAGCGTGAAGCCGTTAAAGTACATCAACGCGAAAGTCGTAATCACCGAGACCGGGATGGCGACGCCGATGATGGCCGTGCTCGAGATGCTGCGCAGGAAGAAGAACAGCACAAAGACCGCGAGCCCCGAGCCCATCAACGCCGCGTCGCGAAGGTTCGAGATCGCGCCGCGAATGAATTTGGACTGGTCGAACATGGCGGTGACATGGATGTTCGGGTAGTCACGATGAATGCGCTCGACCTCTTCCCAAACAGCGTCGGTCACTTTGACCGTATTCGCCCCGGACTGCTTGTAGACCATCATGTTGACGGCCGAGCGTCCGTTGACGGTGACGTAATAGCGAATATCCTCGTGCGAATCCTCGACGGTGGCGATGTCGCGCAGATAGACCGGCACGCCGTTGCGGGTGGTGACGCTGACCTCGAGAATGTCGCCGACGTTGGTGAATTCGCCGCTCGTGCGCAGCAGGACCTCATAACGCCCCTCGCGTACGGGCCCGACCGGTCGGTTTAGGTTTTCGTTGCGGACGGTTCGGACGACTTCGGCGACCGAGAGGTCAAGGGCACGCAGTTTCTTGAGGTCGAGATTGACGTGAATCTGGCGTCGCAGGCCACCGTGCACGGTGAACTGCGCCACGCCGGGAACGCGTTCCATGCGGTATTGCAGGTTCTTTTCGGTGAAATGGCGCAGTTGGCGCGAATCCATGTCGTCGGCGGAAACCGCCATATACAGGATTGGGAATTGCGTGGCGTCGAACTTGAAAATGGTCGGCGAGTCCATATCTTCCGGGAGCAAGGCCCGGCGGCGGTCCAGACGCGTACGCAATTCATTGGCGGCTTCGTCGAGGTTGGTGTCGAAACTGAAACGGACGCGTATGAACGAGCGGCCCTCGGTGGAGCGCGATGTGACCTCCTCAACCCCGGGAGCGGCGGCGAAGGCCTCCTCGAGCGGGCGCGTTACGAGTGTTTCAATTTCTTCGGGAGCGACACCTTCGTAATCGGCGCTGATGCTCAGCGTCGGGAAGACGATGTCGGGCATCAAATCGACGGGAATTTGGATGAACGCCACGGCCCCGAGCAACGTGGCCATCAAGCATCCCATCAGCACGGTGACGGGCCGACGGACGGAAAAGTCGGGCAGATTCATAACCGCTCCCTCTCCCCTTATTTAACACCGGCAATCCCGCGCCTCCGCGGGAGCCATGCCGTCTAATCTCCGGCGGATTCCACCGGTTCGAGGCCCGCGGCGGCCTGACGCCGAACCGCGGCCCGCTCCGCTCTCTCCTCGAGCGTCATGTAGACGACTGGAATGACCACCAAGGTAATCAGCGTTGATGTGGCCAGACCGCCGATGACGACGCGCGCCATCGGGGCTTGCAGCTCTCCGCCCTCGCCGAGGCCGAGCGCCATCGGCGCCAGCCCCAACATGGTTGTAATCGTGGTCATCAGGATCGGCCGCAGGCGCCGGGATCCGGCCGTGATGACGGCTTCGCGCAGATCCCAACGCTGCTCGCGGCGCAGACGATTCGTATAATCCAGCAAGACGATGGCGTTGTTGACCACGATGCCGACCAAGACAATCACGCCGAGAAAGGCCTGAATGTTAAAAGTCGTCTCGGTCATCAGCAGCATCAGTACAATGCCGATCAGCGCCAGCGGGACCGAGAACAAAATGATCAACGGATCGCGCAACGACTCGAACTGCGAGGCCATCACCATGTAGACCAGGATCAGCGCCAAAATGGCGGCGAAAGTCATCTGCTGAAAGGCTTCCTGCTGCTCTTCGTACTCGCCGCCGAAAACGAACTCGTAGCCCCTGGGCCGGTCGATGCGCCCGATGGATTCCTTCAAGTCGGCCACGACGCTTCCCAGGTCGCGGCCGGCGATCACGCCGCTGACGACGATGATGCGTTCTTGGTCGGAACGCGTAATTTCGAAGGGGCCTTCTTGACGGCGCATGCGCACGATGCTTTCGGCGGGGATCACGCTGCCGTCGGGCAACGTGATGGGCACCTGGGGAACCTGTCCGACGTTCAAGCGGTCTTCCTCGCGCAGGCGAACGAGAATGTCGTATTCATCGCCTTGTTCGCGATACATCGAGGCGCGCGTGCCGCCGATGGCGGTTTCGAGAGTTTCGGCGACTTCCGAGACCGCCAAGCCCATCGCCGTCGCCTTGGCGCGGTCGACCGAGATCAGCATTTCGGGAAAGCCGGGCTGTTGGCTGACGCGGGAGTTGCGGACGCCCTCGGTGGCCATCATGGTTTCGCGAACCTTCTCGGCCAGGCCGCGCATGACGAGCATGTCGTGGCCGCGCACCTCGACGGTCAGCCGATCGTCGTCGCTGAAGCCGCCGCGGCGGCGGAAGCCTCCGCTGACGCGGGTGCGGATCAGCATGCCGGGTTCGACGTGCATCAGAGGCCGCAGAACTTCCGCGATTTCGGCCGCCGAGCGGTCGCGCTGATCCTGATCAACCAATTCGATGCGCAATTCGCCCTCGTTGGTTCCCTCGGCGCGCCAAGTGCTGGCGCTGCCGGCTTCCGTCATGATGTGCTTGACCTCATCGGGAATCTCGTCACGCACGATTTGAGCGATGCGCTGCACCACCGCGTCGGTAACCTCGACGCGCGTGCCGGGTTCGAGATCGAGATTGACGCGGATCTGGCCCTCGTCGACCTCAGGTTGCAACTCGACGCCGATCAGAGGAAGAAGATAGACCGACCCGGCGAAAAGCAGGGCGGCACTCGCGATCACCGCGACGCGATGGTCGAGAGCCCGAGAAATGACGCTTCCATACCACCGCGCCATGTCTTCCTGGAGCGCTCCCATCTTTCGGCTCAGCGCGCCCTCGCTTGCCTTGCCGCTGCCCAGGAAGCGAGAGCAGAGCATCGGAACGACCGTAATCGCGATCACCAACGAACAAAACAGCGCAAAGGAAATGACCCAGGCCAACTGCTTGAATGTTTGCGCCGAGACGCCGCCCATGAACAGCACCGGGACGAAAACGGCGATCGTCGTCAGCGTCGAGGCCGTGATCGCGGTGGCGACCTCCTTGCTGCCCATCACGGCGGCCTGCTTGATTTCGCGGCCCTGTTCGCGATGACGAAAGATGTTCTCGAGCACGACGATGGCGTTATCCACCAACATGCCCACGCCCAGAGCCAAACCGCCGAAAGAAACGATGTTCAACGTGAAGCCGTTGAAGAACATCAACGCAAAGGTCGCGATGACGGAAACCGGAATGGCGATGCCGATGATGAGAGTGCTGGTGAGGCTGCGCAAGAAAAACAACAACACGACAACGGCCAACCCGCCGCCAACCATCGTCGCCTGCCGCACGTTGCTGATCGCCGAGCGAATGAAGTTGGCCGTATCCCACGGCGCGCCGATCGAGACGGTTGGATAGTCTTCGTGGAGGCGGTCCATTTCCTCGTGCACGCCCGCCGAGACGTTGACCGTATTGGCTCCCGATTGCTTGTAGATAAAGAGCCGGACCGCCGGTTTCCCGTCGGCCGTAACGAGGTAGCGAACATCTTCGTGGGCGTCTTCGACCGTGGCGATATCGCGCATATAGACGGGGACGCCGTTGCGATTGGCAACGCCGACATCGAGGATGTCGTTGACGTTCTCGAACTCGCCCGCCGTGCGGAACAGGACTTCGTAGCGGCCTTCCTTGACCGGTCCCACCGGCCGGTTGATGTTCTCGCGGCGCAGCGTGGCGACGATCTGAGCGGTCGAGAGGTTGAGCGCCCGCAGTTTTTCCAAAGACAAGTTGACGTGGATTTCGCGGCGCAGCCCACCGGAAATCCGGCCCTGCGCAACCCCGCCGACGCGCTCAATGCGGTATTGAATGTGCTTCTCGGTGAAATGGCGCAGTTGCTTGGGGTCCATCTCGCTCGACGCCACGGTCAGCGACATGATCGGGTATTGCGAGATGTCGTACTTATAGACGGTGGGAGGGTCGATGTCGTCGGGAAGCATCGTCCGGCGGCGGTCGATGCGGGCGCGAATGTCGTTGGCGGCCTCATCGAGGTCGGTGCCGTACAAGAAGCGGCAGCGCACGCCGGCGCGACCTTCCGAGGAGGACGATGTGATTTCCTCCATGCCGGGGGCGGCGGCGAGTGCTTGTTCGAGCGGCCGGGCGACGAGAGTTTCCATCTCTTCGGGCGCGACGCCTTCGTAGCCGACATTGACGCTGATGGTCGGGTATTCGGTCTCCGGCATCAGATCGACCGGGATCCGTACAAAGGCGATGCCGCCGAGCAGTACGGCGATCAGACAGCCCATCAGGACGGTCACCGGCCGGTGGATGGAGAATTCCGGAAGACTCATCGACCGAGGGCCTCCGATAGGGGCCGCGGGCTATGAATTTTCATCCTCATCAGGATGACGGGACCCCTTTCTTCGCGCTGCCCTTCGCTCCGGCGCCGGCGGAGCGAACGCGGTCTCCTTCTCGCAGCATCGTCGCGCCGCGACCGACGATCTTCACGCCGGCATCGAGATTGGCCAAGACTTCTACCTGGTCTTCGCGCGTCAAGCCGGTTTCGATCGGCCGGAAGGTCGGCAGATCGCCCTCGACCACGTAAACGCCCGCCTGAGTGCCGCGATAGACCAGGCATTCGCGCGGGATCAGTACGGCCTCGCGGGTCGAACCCAAGTCCAACTCGATGCGCGTGAACATTTCAGCCTTGAGAATATTCCCCGGATTGAGAATATCGATTTCGATCAGCGCACTGCGCGTCGCCGCGTCGAGAACCGGGGCGATCCGGGCGACACGTCCCGTGAAACCGCGGTCGGGAATGGCGTCTACTCGAACGACGGCTTCGTTGCCGATGCGAAGACGGCCGATGTTGCGCTCCGGCACGTTGCCTTGCGTGACCATCGTAGAGAGATTGACGATGCGCATGACCGGCGTGTTGGGGCTGACCAGCGCGCCGACATCGACATAGCGATTGGCCACAATGCCGCTCATCGGGGCGTAGACCTTCGTTTGCGCCAGCCGAATCTTCAACTCGCTCAATTCGGCTTCGGCTTGCTGCTGCTGCGCTTGGGCGAGCTGCACCTGGGCGTTGACGACGGCAAGACCGGTCTTTTGGGCGTCATAGTCCTGGGGAGAGAGGAGCTTTTCGTTGAAAAGCTGCTCCGCCCTTTCGAGTTCGGCGCGAACATTTTCTCGCTCGGCCCGGCGCTGCTCGAGAGACGCGCTGGTGACCGCGATGCTGGCGCCGGCCCGGTTTACCTGCTGCTGCACTTCATCGTCGTCGAGCTCGGCGATCAAGGTTCCGCTTTTGACTGAGTCGCCGACCTGAAAATAGAGCTTTTCGACGCGGCCTTGGGCCTTGGGGCTGACATCGACGGCTTCTTTTGCTTTCAGAGATCCGGTCAGCAGCAGGTTTTCGCGGATCATGCCAATGCGCGATTCAGCCACATCGACGCTGACGACGCGGCCTCCGCGCTTTTTCTTTTTAGAGGCTTTGTCGGCATCTTGGCGGGCTTCGTAGACCCGCGTACCGATCAAGAAGACCAGCGCGACACCGATCAGGATTCCGATGATTCTTTTGACCCAGGGGTTCACGGGATATATCTCTATTCATCGGCCGGTCGGGCAAACGGGCCCACGTAACCATTTTGCATTATCGCGTCTCCAGCACCCGAACGCACTCAGGGCGCACGTCTATTCAATGGGTAGGCGGTGGAGCGCGCCGGATGGTTACTCCACCTGACCGTTCGGTTATTCCGGATACTCATGACGGGCGAAACCATTTCGCGCTACGTCATACGCGAAAAACTCGGTGAAGGCGGGACGGCTGTCGTCTATAAGGCGATCGACACCAAACTCGACCGCGCGGTGGCGCTGAAATTCCCGGCGCCGCGTCTTCTGCGCACCGACGAGGCTCGGCGGCGTTTCGAGCCGGAAGCCAAGACCGCCGCCGCGCTCAATCACCCCCGCACGGCGCGGTCCTTGCCGCGCGGAGGAAGACCGCGTCGCGAGAGGCGACTCGGCTCGGGAAACCGAAAATTTGATTTCGTGGGTGCCATTTTTTGTCTCCGGTGGCGGATCTCCCACCGTCCAACCGAGATTTGAAGTTTCAGGTCGGAAGAACCGACTTCCACAAACCTAGTCAAACAGAAGATCGAGAGTCAGACGAATGTCGGGGGCTCCCGTCCACAAGATATTCGCGGGCTCATTGCGGCTCGCGGCGGCGGTGTGAACCCGGCCTGTCCGCTTGGCCGGATCGATGATCCACACGAAGCGAACGCCGAAATCGAGGTAGTCCTTGATCTTTTCGGCGACATCCGCGTCGCGGTCGTCCTTGGAGAGGATCTCCACGGCCAGAAACGGAGGCGTGTTGAAGACTTGTTCGGCGGGCTCGGTGCCGATGTAGACACAAACGTCCGGAACGCGAAATCTGGTGGCCTTGACTTGGACTCGTTGTTCGGGAAAGCAGTAGGTCCCCAAGGTCTGCTCCCGCGCGATGAAGAAACCAATCACCTTGCGCTGGACTCGGCTGTGATCTCGCTCGCCCAAGTTGCGTTGGATAATGCGGCCGTCGACGTACTCGCGGTCGCCGTCAGAGAAGCTGGTTCGAAGGTATTCCTCGACCGACACCGCGGCGGAAACCATACCCATGCGCTTATTGTACTCTCCGCCGAGCGCGGGAGCCTACGAATTAACGTGCGGTACAGCGGGTCGGGGCGGCTCGCCCGCGACCCTGACATGGTGGCGCCGAGGTTCGGGCCGCCACCCCTACCCCGTTCTCCGATGTGGCCCTTTCCGCGCGCATACCGCGCGTTATTAGACGAAAGGGTTCTTACGATGTCCAAGTTCTACTCGTCTGTTCTCGTCCTCTCGTTGCTGTTCGCCGTGCTCGCCGCCGACCCCGCCGAAGCTCAGCAGCCGGCCGCAACCGACAGCACCCCAAGGGAATACAGCATCAATCCGTCGTCCGGCGCCGTTGGGAAGACTTTCGGCGTGGTCATTCAGAGCGACGAAACATGTGGGACCGAAAACCACTTGGAAGGAATGGAGATTCTCGCTGCCGGCGATATCACCGTCGAGGATCAAGAAGTGCAGTCGGGTTGTTTGCTAACCGGGACGTTCACGATTAGCGAGTCGGCCAAACTGGGCGAAAGATTACTTCCCATCGTGCGGCGGGACGAAAACGCCACCGGCGAGGTGGGCGTCGTTAGTTTCGACGTAACTCCGGTCGAAGCTCGCCCCTTGCCGCCCGGCCTCGATCCGCAAGTCGATTTGATGTGGAAGATCCTGCCGAGGAAGACTGTTCATGACAACTTCGGCCGTCGTATCGCGAAACGGTATTACGCGGTCGAGGCCATGGTCGGCAACAACAGCGGCTATGATTTGCAGATCGCCGGCGTCGGCTTTAGCATGCCCGCCTGTACGCTCACCGGAGCCGACGCGACAACGCTGCGGCCGACGTTCAATTGCAACAACTTTACGGATGACGAGTTCTTCAGAAAGCTGCCGAGCGACAGTTACCAGATTGTTCGAGGCTCCCTGGAACGCGAAGACCAGTTCGGGATGCGCCACTTTGCTCTGGGCGCGATTAAGTCGATTGGCTTGCTGTTGACCGGTGTTGTGCCGTTTGTCAGTGTACCCAACAATGTGCCGAAACTCGCCAATTTCGTGAACAGCCCCATACAGGAAGGTTTCGAAGTTCTTTTCCCGAGAACCACATTGCGGCAACTGCAGCGCCTCGAAATCCAGGCGCTGCATGACGGCATGATCATCCCGCACAATGCGCAGCGGCGCGCCCTGGCCTTCCTTGCAAAAGATGTTGTCCGCTTGGCGCAGCCGGACCGCGACGATCCACAAAAAGTGATGGCCCGTCTGGGAGAAATGATCCTAGTGGGACGGCAGGTCGACTACCTAAACCGCGTCCAAGTCGTCAGCCAAGGATCCGGCGCCGTCAGGCCGCCGCTGGTGACCACGCAGCAGATCGAGCAAATCGTACAAGGTGCCCAGAATCAGCCACGTCAGGTCGTTGGGAGCAACTTGACAGGCGTAATCGTCGTCGCTCAGAACGAGAATGTCGGATTGACGGTCAGCGAGGTGGAGCCCGACGCGGCCGGGCTCTCGGTGGATTTCCAAGTGAGCGTCGCGCCTGACGCCCAACTGGGCCGACAGACTTTGCTGGTGCGCAATGCGGACGGAGTGTTTCCGGTCGTGATTGAGGTGGTCGCGCCGGAGCCGGAGGAGCCCGAGGAGCCTGAGCAGCCTGAGGACCCGGATGACTCCGAAGACTCCGATGTCCCGGAGGACGCGGGTGCACCGGAGGAACCGGGGGCGCCTGGAGAACCGGCGGACCCTGAGAATCCCGAAGACCCGGAGGAGCCCGAGGAAGATACCGAGGATTCAGGGGAGCCCGAGACACCCGAGGAACCGTAGTCGCCCGAGACCCGGGACGCACGGTCAACAAGCGGCCATCGCGGCGAGCAACTCCGAGACGACCGTGACGCTCGAGGGCTCGAATCTACCCAGGGTTCGGCCTTCGGCTCCAACCCGGCTATATTCCCGCCGCCGCTTCGCGGGACCGCAACGATCGACCATCGGCGGTAAGTAGTTCGGCGACACGTACCCCAGCGACACGTAGCCCAGCGTCACGGCCGTGCTACGCTGGTTTCGCGCTGTTTCCCGGGTACCTGATGCATTCCGAATCTCAACAATCTCTCGCACAACTCAGCCGATCGATCGCCGAGGGCCGATGCACTCCCGTTGACGCGGTGGAGCAATGCCTGGCACGCATTCGCGAGCGCGAACCCGACGTATTGGCGTGGTGCTACTTAGCGGAGAGCGAAGCCCGCGAACAAGCGCGTCGGCTCACCGGCGAACTCCGATCGAGCGGCTCGCGCGGTCCCTTGCACGGCATCCCTTTCGCGGTGAAAGACATCTACGACACCGCCGGTATGCCGACCGAATGGGGAACCCCTGTTCACAAAGGTCGTGTACCGCCGGCGGACGCCGCGCTCGTCGCCCGACTCAAGCAGGCAGGCGCGATCGTCCTTGGAAAAACCCACACGACCGCGTACGCTTACTTCGATCCCGCGCCGACCAGGAATCCGCATAACCCCGCGCACACCCCCGGCGGTTCGTCGAGCGGCTCGGCGGCGGCGGTGGCCGACGGCATGGTTCCCTTCGCGCTGGGTAGCCAGACACAGGGTTCGGTGCTGCGCCCGGCTTCGTTTTGCGGCATCACCGGCTTTAAGCCCAGCCGCGGTTGCCTGCCGGTCGAGGGCATCATGCCCTTCGCGCCGACGCTTGATCATCCCGGGCCGTTTACGCGCACCGTCGACGAAATGGTGTTTCTTTGGGCGGCGATGAATCCCGCCGGCAACCCAGCCCGGGAGCCGGCGGCGGAGACGGCCGAGCCGCGCTTTTCGGCGCTCCCTTGGCCGATCGACGGCGCTCTCGACCCGGAGATGCAACAGCAGTTCGACGCCTACCTCGATGCATTGGCCGAACGGAGCTTCGACGTCGAAAACGTCGGCCTCTCCGACAGCATGAAGGCTTTGCCGGAAATTATCTTGACCGTGATGTATTACGAGGCCGCGGAAATTCATGGGGAGGATTTCCGCTGGCACGGAGCGAAAGTAGGCCACAAGCTGGCGCTGCTGATCGAAGCCGGGTTGGCGATCGAGAAAAGCGCCTACCACCAGGCGCGCACCGCTCTCGACGAAGCTCGCGCCGATTTCGACGCGGCGGCCGCCGACGGTCGAATCCGGATCACCCCCGCCGCATTAGGCCCGGCCCCGGCAAGTCTCGATACCACCGGCGATCCCCGCTGCAATGCTCCCTTCACCGCGCTCGGCGTGCCGTCGATTTCGTTTCCCTTTGGGACAGCCAAGAACGGGCTTCCGCTGGGACTGCAATTGGCGGCCGGGAGAGGCGAGGAAGCGCGCTTGTTGGCGGTGGCGTCTGAACTCGCGAATAGTTAAAAACGGGTCTATCGATAGGCGTTGCACGCCTAACGCAGCGCCCACAGATTGCGGAAGTTCTGCTGGTGACGCCAGGCCAGAAAAACCGTCATCAGGGCGGCGTTGCCTGCATCGAGCGGGCCGCCGTCAAGCCACATCAACACGCTGAAGAACACCCAGGTCGCGACCGAGCCGATCATACCCGCCTCGGGCCAGCCGCGCCGCCCGGCGAGAATGCGGATCAAGAGAAAAAACCCCAACGCCGCGGCCGCCCATTGCGGGTACAAAACCAACATCACCCCGGCCGACGTCGCCACGCCCTTGCCCCCGTTGAATTTCAGCCACGGCGAATAGCAGTGTCCAAACACCGCGGCGAACCCGAGCAGCCAGCCATAGTGTTCCGGAGTACCGCTTGACAAACACCACCACACCGGCACGAAACCCTTGCCCATATCCCCGGCCAGCGCGATCGCCGCTCTCGGCTTGCTGACCCGCAGCACATTGTTGAATCCCGGATTTCCCGACCCGACCTTGCGAATGTCGATTCCCGACCCCCACATGGCGATGATCGCAAAGGGAATCGACCCGGCCGCGAAACAGGCGAGGGCTTTGATGAGATCAGCGGTTTCAAGCATCGAGTTTCAATTCCGCAATTCTTTCGCGGATTCGTTGGCGCAGCTCCGACGCGGCCGCCAATCCCGTCCCGTTCGGCGCGATCGGATCACCCAAGGTTACCGCAACATCGGAAATCGCGTGACCATCTCGTTCCAGCCCCGTTCCGCGCGCTGAGAGCCTCATCGGCACGATGGGGGCGCCGGCCTCGGCCGCCGCCATCAACGGTTCCAGCCGGTAGCGGCTCCGATCGATTTCCCGCCCCGCCGGGTTCTCGGCGAGCACCAAGACGGATTCTCCATCGGCAAATGCCCGCCGTAGTCGTTGATCAAGCGTACCTCCCGGCGGCCCCCGGGTTTCGTCGACCTCGGGAATCACCAACGGTTCCAGCAAAAACGCCGCCCCGAACGGCAAATCCTCGAGCCCGGTGTCCTCGGCAAGCGAAACTTGGTCCCGAAGCGCCGCGATCAGGATCAGCGCGTCAAACCGACCAGTGCGGTTCGCCAGGTACAACCTCGGTCCCTGAATACCGTTCCCTATCGCGGAAACGCCTCCGCCTTGGCCGGCTAGGTTGATCATCAGCCGCGCTCCCCGGCGAATCACCGACCGGGCCGTGCGCCGCGTCGGCGCCAAGCGCGCCGAAATCCCGAACACGCCTCCCACTTTCAAGACCACGAATTCTCGCGCTGTCCGCCGCGCTCCCGTCGCCGCCTGCTTGGCCAACAGCCTCATCGAGGCCCCGGCGTTCGCCGCCCACAGACGAACCATCTGCAGCCACGGCGCGCCGCGGTTTTCACCTAAGCGCCCTTGTTCATAAAGCCGTCGCGTCTCGCCGCGGCGAATCTTGCCGCTTGATGTTTTGGGAATCGATTGGGCGGCGACCAGCTCGACGTGATCGGGCGGAATACCGGCGCGCTCGTCGACGGTAGCGACTATCTCCTCGCGGATGCGGGTGAACTCTCCGCGCTCGCCGCTCCGCGTCTCGGCAACGACGACCAGGCGCTCGGTGCCCGTGTCGCGGTCCGTCACGCCGAAGGCCGCGACACAGCCGCGGCGCACTCCCGCGACGTCGGCGGCGGCCAGTTCGATCTCCTGGGGCGCGATGTTGTGGCCGCCCTTGATGATGGTTTCCTTCAGCCGGCCGGTGATATAGATTTCGCCGTCGGCCCAATAGCCGAGGTCGCCGGTATCCATCCAACCGTCTTTGTTGGTCACGGCGGCCGTGGCTTCCGGGTTGCGGTAGTAGCCCGAGGTCTTCGAGGGGCCCCGAAACAGCACTCGCCCGCGCGCGCGTTCGCCGACGTCACGGTTTTCCGCGTCCACGATACGCACTTCGTGCCCGGGGAGCGGCAGCCCATTAGCCACGAAGCGGACGTGTTGACCCTCGTTGTCGTCGCGGGGTTCCCCACCGGCCGGAGGCTCGGCGCGGCCCTCCCGCTCGAACCGGGCGCGCTCGATCGTATCGATCAGCGGCTGCCTCCGCAAAGGCGGGAAGGTGAGCGCCACCGACGACTCCGCCAGCCCGTAACAAGGAATGAAACCCTTGGCGTTAAACCCGTAGGGTCGAAAGCGCTGCTCGAAGCGTGCCAGTGTTTCGGGCAACACGGCTTCCCCGGCGTTGATGACCACCCTCCAGCGGCTCAGGTCGACATCGGTCAGCGCCTCGTCGGGAATCTTGCGGGCGCATAGTTCATAGGAAAAATTCGGCGCGGGACACAGCACGTCCCGGTCCGCGTCGCTCACCGCCCACAACCAGCGTTCCGGACGCGAAAGAAAATCGAGCGGCGACAAAATCGTAATGGGAAGCCCGTGGTAGACGCTGAACAACCATGACCCGATCAATCCCATATCGTGATACAACGGCAGCCAACTCACGACCGCGTCGTCGGGCGTAGCCTGTACGCCCCAACCGATCCCTCGGACATTCGCCAAAACATTCGAGTGCCCCAGCGTGACTCCCTTGGGGTCGCCCGTGCTGCCCGAGGTGTATTGCAGGAAAAACGTATCCGCCGGATCGACGTCGGCCGCCGGTCGCGCGCGGCCCCTCCGGCGCAACTCGTCAACCGTCGTGACTTCCCGCACTCCGGGCAAACCGAGCCGCATCACCCGCGAGACAGCTTGCACGCGTCCGAAGGAAATCAGAAACCGCACATCCGCATTCCGCAAAATGCCGACCTGCCGGTTGACGTATTCCTCGATTTTGGAGGCCTGAGCCGGCGGATAGATCGGTACCGCGATCCCGCCCGCCAGCGCAATTCCGAAGAAGGCATAGAAAAAGTCTTCGCCGGTCGGCAGCATGAGGGCCGCCGTCTCATTGCGCTCGAGCCCAGAGGCAATCAGACCCGCGGCCACTTCGCGCGAGCGTTCGAGCACCTGCTGGTAGGAAATATCCTGCCCATCGTCGCCCTCCATCAAGTGGATCTGGACGCGGTCCGGCGCGGCGTCGGTGCGTTCCCGCAGGACATCGAGAAATGATGCCGGCAAGTCGGGCGGGGGCAAAGCCGTACCAGGTTGGAGGATCGGGTAACGCCCGGCTCGGCCGTTTCGCGAGCTCTCGGTCTCGCCGTCAAGGGCCCGCAGCCACTCGCCCGGCGTATCGGCTTGTTGGGCGATCTCGTCGGGCAAACGGCCGTCAAACGCCCGTTCCACGCGCACAAGCAATTCGACGCGCTCGAGGCTGCCCAACCCCAGGTCGCGATCAAACGACGAGTCCAACGAAACGTGTTCGGCCGCGCCGGGCGAATCGAGTTCCCGCAACAACTCGCGCACCACGGCAAGCATGCGCTCCGAACGCCCGTCGGTCGATGTGGACACAGTAGCCATTAGCGATTCGTCGCGCAAACCGAGCCGTTCAAACCGAGCCGCAGCCGTCAGGGAGCGGTATGCGATGAAGCATCTCCACCCGACGGACCGTTGTGGACGCCCAATACCCGCCGGCCCGTCCCCTCATGCTTCCAAAGAAACGCGGCAAGCCGAGCCCGAAGGGCAACTTCCGGTCGCGAATTCCATTCGTGGACGCCGCCTTTGCGTTGGAGTTGCGGGATCATCACTCTTTTCGATCTTCGAACGGCCTCATCGCACACCGCTCCCTGAGGGGCTGTGAAAAAATGGGGACTGTCCCGAGCGCCGACCGAATAAGTTCCATTGAATCAATAATCGCATCCGGCGCGAAGTGGACTGTACCCGATTTTTTCACAGCCCCTGACGGTCGCGGCTCGGTTTGGCGCGGCTTCAGCCTAGATCCGAACACTCCATTCCCGCACCGCGTCCGGCTCTACCCATTTCTTGATACCCTCGATCTGATTCTTGCGCCAATACGAATCCCAATCAATCCCCGCCGGCGACCAGCGCAGTCGTTCTCGATCGTCCGCCTCGATCTTGCGGTACCCATCTTGAATCCGCCGGGCCTCGAAAATATAACGGTGCCTCAGAATGAACGGCAGATATTGCTCCAGCACCTGCCCGCGAAAACTTAATTGCAGCCCCAGGGTTCTCAACGACGCACGCCACCCGGCCAGGGTTGGGTCGGGCGGAGCACCGAAGGCGATCAACTTGCGTTGCACGGCCGCCGCCAGCTTCTCCAACCCACCCAGGCGACGCTCGAGTTGCCGCCGCCGTCGGCTCGCTTGCTCTTCGTTCAAGAAACGCAACCGGCTCAGGGGATCGAGCCAACTTGGAACAGGGCCGCCATTCTCGGAAACGCGTTCGGCCTCATCGACCAACAACTCGACCAACCGGCCCAACCAGAGTGGATTTTCGTCGGCGGTTGCCAGTTGATAAACCGGCTCGTGTTCGCCATTGAGCAGCAAAGCGCCGGCAGCAAGCGTGGCGGCGGCAATCTGATCCACCGGGACGACTTCGAGCGGAATGTCGGGCCGCACCGGCCAGTCTTTCAGCCCGCCAAGCGCCATCAGCACCAGCGGCGCCGCCGTCCGTCCACCCTCGACCCAACCGGGAAACGGGAAGTCAAGCGCGCTTTCGACAATCGCCGGGCGCACAATCGTGGAATCGAGACCGGACACGGCGCCAAGCACCTGTTCGCCGAGGCTCTTCGTGTAGGTATAGGTATTGACCCAACCCCAGTGCGCGGCGCGCCGCTTACCCAGCTCGATGAGCTGATTCTTCACGCGCGCCGAATCCGCGGGTTCACCGGCTTGTTTCGCGGCGCGCCGGATTTGTTCCACCCGTCGCCGGCACTCGGCTAGTTCCTCGACGTGGTCAAATCGGTTGTCGTCGGGGCCGCGGCGGTTGGGATAGAAGCCCGGGATCGGCTCGGTTTCCTCGACCAAGCCGTCCGCGCGCCCGGCGACATAACAGGTGGAAACGTGCAGCAGCTTCGCGCCCAAGCGTTTGGCCAGGGCAGCGGTCTGCTCGACGCTGTCGACGTTGGCGCGCAGTGATTGATCCAGCGGAGCAAAGAAGTCCACCAGCCCGGCGCAATTCAGCACCAGCCCGACACGACCTTCGAGCGCGACGAGATCCGATTTCTCGAAACCGCACAGGGTTTGCGCCGCGTCACCTCCCCAAACCGTTGTCCGCTCCGCGAGCCGCTCGCGTCCCAAACGCCGGACGATTTCGTGGAGGGCCGGGGAATCGAGCACCTCGCGCTCGAAGCGCTCCCGAGGCGTGCGGTCCCCGCGGGGACGGATCAACACATGCACATGTCTCCGACCGGGATAGCGATCGATCAGCAGCCCGAAAATGACTTTGCCGAGAAACCCGTTGGCTCCCGTCAGCAAGATCTCGTGCTGATGAAATGTTTTCTCGACGTCGATCAACGACCGTTCCTCAACCCCGCTCGCCGTCCCGCGCCAAGTTACGTCGAGCAAGCCCTTCAGGTTGACGTAAATCCGGTCGAATAAGCAACAACCTCGCGCATCGCACAACGCGTGCGGTGCGACTGTGCGCGATGCCGCTGACTTGTGGGAGCCGAAGGCGAAACCGGCCGCTCCCGGAATGCGTCCTTCCTGACACTTCCAGGCGTGCAAAGAACCCGGTTCCGCCGGCTCGCGAATTAACGGAACTTCGGCGTCCATCCGATGCCATACAGGGGGACGCCCCATATCGCGACCAAAGCCAACGATTCGGGTTCAACTCGTTTACCCTGTAAGGCACCGGCAAGGAAAGGTCAGGTATCCCGACAATGTCACTCCGTCTACTCTTCGCGACTCTACTCTGCTTTGTCGCGGCCCAGGCCACCCTTGTACCCAGGCTGTCGCTTGAACAACTGGCGGCGGAATCGGAATTGGTCGTTCACGGGACAGTCGTCCGCCGCTGGGCCGACTGGGGTCCCGCGCGCAAATTCATCTGGACTCATCACGAAGTACGCATCACCGACGTTCTCAAAGGTCGCCCGGCGCTAAGCGTCATCGTCAGCGAGCCGGGTGGAGAGATCGGCGACATCGGCATGGCCGTTGCCGGTGCCCCCCGCTACCAGGTTGGACAGGAAGTCGTGCTGTTTCTTGAGCGAACGGAGATCGGCTACCTGCGCGGTTCGGGCTGGGGCCAAGGTAATTTCTCGGTCATCGAGTCGGCGACGGACCAAACAAGGACAGTTCGTTCAGCGCATGGTGGCGCGGCGCTGATCGAGGCCCCTCAAATAGCCGGTGCCCCCACCGCGATTACCCAAACCGCACCCGCCTCGCTGGACGGACTTTCGGTGGACGAATGCAAGACGCGCCTGCGGCGCTTGCTCGCTCGGCCGGCGGTCGGAGAGACGCCTGGTACATCACCGAGCAAAGGAGGCCGTCAATGACCGCCCGCCGCAATCTCGCCGGGAAGCCGGTACGACGCTCCGCTTTACTCCGACGCGCCCGCATCGTGGGTCTCTATGGTCTCTTGGTCGGACTGGCCGCGCTCAGTGCCCAAGCCTATGTTCGAATCCTGACTTCGGGCGGAAATCCCCTTCGCCGCACCGACCAGGCAAACATTCAATTCCTGATCCACGATCAGGCCGCGGCGGGCTTGACGAATGCCGACGGGGAAACCTGGATCACGGCCGGCAGCGACCCCCGCGCCGCGCTCAGTGCCGCGCTCGACAACTGGGACCGCGTAGCGGACGCCGATTTGCGTTTCGCGTCGCCTACCGATACCTCGACGGCCCACGTACCCGACGACGGCAACCACGTCTTCGTCTTTGACGATACGCCGGAGACTCGCGCGGTCCTTGGGTCGGCTTTAGCGATCGCGCGATCGAGGTTCTTTCTTAGCGGCGAGATCATCGACAGCGACATCCTCTTCAACCCGAAGAACACGATCAACGGTCAGCAGGTCCCCTTTTCGACCACCTTGGAGGAGGGGACGTTCGACTTGGAAGCGGTCGCCACCCACGAAGTCGGCCACGCCTTGGGCGCGAACCATACGCACATCTTGGCGGCCACCATGTTCCCCCGTACGCCGCCGACCTCAGGATTGCAGGCCGAGGTCACCGGAGACGACATTGCCTTCGCCGTGGAGGCGTACCCCGCCCCCGGCGCCCAGGGCGCGCGCGGCTCGATTAGCGGGACCGTAACGCTCACGAGCGGCGGCGCGGCGCGAGGCGTGATGCTCACCGCCGTCGAACCGAATCGAGGAATTACCGTGGGGACGTTGTCCGACTTCGAAGACGGCACCTACGAACTCGGACCCCTACCGCCGGGCAGTTATCAAGTGACCGCCGAACCGGCCTCGGGCACCGTAAGTCCCGGAGACTTTCAGCCGGCCGATCCGGCCGGGTTCAACACGAACGTGCTGAGCGACTTTTTGGGAGGCGCCGCAAGCCCCCAGACCGTGCAAGTGCTGGCGGGGCTCGACGCCCCGGCCGATTTTTCGCTTGGCGAGGGAATGCCCGGGTTAAGTATTCAATTTGTCGGCGTCGCCGCGCCGGGCGGAAGCCTCTCGGGCGTCTCGATCGGTAGAGCCGCCTTTCCCTTGACCGCCGGTGAAGCCGCCGATCTCATTCTCGCCGGACCCGGCATTGACGCGACCCTCGCCGCGAGCCACTTGCGGCTGCTTGCGCCGGGCCTCACCATCCGCCCGGGCTCGGTCAGCGTGGAGCCCGGGTTTACGATCAACGGACTTCCGATCATCCGAGCGACCGTTGATGTCGATCCGCGCCGGGGGCGTGACACCGGTACGCTGGCCATCGTCAAGGACGGCGAAGTCGCGCTGTTTTCAGGAGGGCTGTCGATCGAAGGCTCCGATGGGGCACCGCCACCGCCACCACCACAGCCTCCGCCGCCTCCGCCGCCAACGGCGCCGGCGATCGTCCCGACCGGAGTCGTCATCAGCAATTTGTTGCCGACGATCAACGCCATTTCCAGCGAGAGCATCACCAGTATCTTCGGCTCCGACTTCGCGCCGCTGGGTTTCGTTGACCGCAACGCAACGCTCGACGCACAAGGCTTGGTGTCGACAATCCAAAGCGGTGTTTGCGTCGAGATTGACGGCCAACGAGCGCCGATGTTTCACGTGCAATTCAATCAACTCAATGTGCAAACGCCGACACTCGCCGGCAGCGGTTCGGTCTCGGTCGTCGTGATCACCGATTGCGATACAGCGGAAGAACAGCGAAGCGAGCCGGAACCGGTGCAGGTGATGGATCGCACACCCGCCTTTTTCCTTCTCGACCCGATCCTTAACTTTGGCGACGCTAACCCGGTCGCGGCCTCGCACCTGGACTTCAGCAAGGTGGATGATCCCGCAACCCATCCCGGCACCACGCCGGCCCAGCCCGGCGAATTCATCAGCCTGTGGGCAACCGGATTCGGACCAACCACGCCGGACGTTGTCGCCGGCGAAATCCCGGCAAATGTCCAAGAGGTGCGGGACAACCGCTTTCTTGCCCCGATCGACGGTGATTTCAGCGTGAACTTCGGCGCTATGACACTCGCCGGGTCCCGAGACATTCTCTACGCGGGTCTCGCTTCTTGTTGCGCGGGTCTGTACCAAATCGTCCTGAAAGTGCCGGGAGGACTGGCGGACGGCAACTACCAAATCACCGCTACGGTCGCCGGCGTTTCGACTCCCTCGGGCCCCTTCATCACCGTGAAGAGCTCCCCCTGACGATTAGCATTCAGTAGCCGACCGGCTGAAAGAACCGCTAACGAAGATACAGAGCCCCGAGCGCAAGCGACGGGCCCCCGCGAACCGTTATAAATATCCCTACCCCTCCAGCTTCCAAGGCTTGCGATATTCCCGGCGAAACAGCTTGTCGGCGTCGGGGTCATTGATGGGGTGTTCGTTGTCGATATCCCAATCGACCCGCCGCCCCAGCCGAAACGCCAGGTTCCCCAGATGGCAGGCGATCATCGAGTCGTGGCCGATCTCGACGTCGGAGCGCGGCTTCTCACGTGTCCGCATGCATTCGAGGAAATTCTCGACGTGAGTGAGGTGGTAGTCGAGCTTGTCGGTTGGCACCTGCTGCCGCGGCATCCCTTCGGACTTGAACGTCCTGTACTTCTTGAAATCCAGCTGATCGGTCTCGGGATAGACTTCCCAGCCCGAGCGATCAATCACCAGTACGCCGTCGTTACCGTGAAACTGCACGCCGTGCTCGCGGGCTTCCGGGCCGCGGCCCACTCCCAGCGCGTGTTCCCAGATCATGCTGAAGTTCGGATACTGCCATAGCACTTGCTGCGTGTCGGGCGTTTGCGCGCCGTCGTCGGGGAACCCAAACTTGCCGCCGATCGACACCGCCGAAGTCGGCGCCTTGATGCCCATCGCCCAATTGGCGATATCGATCATATGCGCGCCCCAGTCGGTCATCAGCCCGCCTGAGTAGTCCCAAAACCAGCGGAAACTGAAGTGAAAGCGATTCTCGTTGAAAGGCCGCTCCGGCGCCGGTCCCAGCCACATGTCGTAATCGACGCCTTCGGGCGGAGCGCTGTCGGCGCGAACCGGGGTTTCACCTTTCCAGTCCAGGTAAACCCAGGTCCTGATTAAGCGAATCTGCCCCAGCTTACCGCTCTTGACGTACTCGACCGCGTCGGTATAGTGTTCGGCGCTGCGTTGCTGCGTTCCCATTTGCACAACGCGTTTTTCCCGCCGCGCCACGTCCACCATCACGCGGCCTTCAGGGACCGTCAGCGCCAACGGCTTCTCGACATAGACGTCTTTGCCGGCTTTGCAGGCCATGATCGTCGGAATGGCATGCCAGTGATCGGGAGTGGCGACGATGACCGCGTCGATGTCGTTGCGATCGATCACGCGGCGGAAGTCTTGCGTCAGGAACTCGGCCTTCTGATCGGTGCCCTCGACGACCTTCTCTTGGGTCTCGTCGATCTGCGCCTTGTCGACGTCGCACAGCGCGACGCACTCGACCTCGCCGGTCTTGAGGAAATCGCGCAGGTCGCCGCGGCCCATCGCGCCGCAACCGATCAGCCCCACGCGAATACGATCATTGGCGCCAAGCACCCGCGAGGAAGACGCCGCCGTCGCGGGAACGGCCGCTCCACCCGCCGCCGCCGCCAACCCGGCGGAACTCTTCAAGAAATTGCGTCGGCTCTGAGAAGGCATGTCGGACTCCTTGGCGGCAGCGCCGCCCTGGTATCAGAGTAGTCGAGCGCCATCGAGACGGCAACCAGTAGCACGACCAGTAGCACGACCAAGCCGTTACGCATTGCACCACGCCGCAACGGCCGCCTCGCACGTCTCGGCCGGCGGCCGCCTCGTGGCTCCTGACGCTCACCTTGTTCCGGGAACTTCTGCTAAGCTCCGAGGTGAAATTTTCGTTCGAATAACGGGGACCCCATGCACCTACGCCATCTTGCCCTACTCGCGGCACTGCTGCCCGCCGGCTGCTCGACCCAAGTCAGCACCCAATCCGCCATCGAAATCACCCACGGGCCCATGCTTGGCCGCCTGGGTGCCCACTCGGTCGGTGTCTGGGCTCGCACCTCGCGCCCCGCTTCGTTCCTGGTTCGTTATGGAACAAGCGCCGATCAGCTCACGAGCTACTCCGAGCCGATCGAAACCAACCTCGAGCGCGACAACACCGGCTGGGGCCTCGTCAACGGACTGGAAGCTTCCACGGAGTATTTCTACCAAATCGTTACGGCCCGTCAAGATGGCGCCGACCCCGTTCAAAGCGGGTCGTTTCGCACCCTGCCCGACCCGGCCGAACTGCAAGACGACGAAATCAACCCCGACGGCGACTTCAATTTCAGCTTCGAGTTCGCTTGCGGCAACAACCAAAACCCCGGGCAAGGCCTGGGTCCCGGGATGCCCGCTTACAACCAAATGCTCGCCAACGTCAAGGACAAAGTCGACTTCGCCGTGCTCAATGGCGACTGGCTCTACGAAGACCAACGCGACTACTCCACCGCCGAGTGGCTGGGGCAAGTCGGGGCCGCCGAAGACGAACTGCCGCGTCTGCTCGAACTCGCGCCCACCATCACCGGGGTCTGGGAAAACTACAAACTCTACCTTTCTCGCGCCCCGAACTTATCCGAATGGCACCGCGAAGTTCCCTCCTACTACACCTTCGACGACCACGAGCTGCTCAACGATATCTACGGCACCGGCACGGCGGGCTACAAACATCGCCGCACCGTCTTTCGCGACATCGGCGTCGAAGCCTGGTATCACTATTTGGGCTGGAGCAATCCCGAGCTATTCACCCAAGGCATTCATTTCGGTCGAACATCCTATAGCGCCGGCAGCGACACTCTCGAAGACCCCGAAGCCGATTTCAACGCGATTGACCTGGCGCAAGCCGCCAACCTGCACGTCCATTGGGGCGGACCGACAGCCGCGGTCAACGACAATTCCCTCGACAGCGAAGAGGGCGACCCCAACGCCGGCGTCTACGACATCGTCGAGATCGTCGACAAAACGAAGCTTCGCGTCAGCCCGCCCTTCCCGGCCGACGGGACACAATCGTACTCCATCGGACGGCGCTCGTATTCGAAAAAGCGTGTCAGCAATTCCGACATCTTCTTCCTCGACACGCGCAGCCACCGCGACATGCACGACGTCAAGAATCCTCAGGGCCCCGGCCTCTCGATGATCGGCACGCGCCAACGCAAATGGCTGATGAAGGAAATGGAAGAAAGCGACGCCGAAATCTTCTTTGTTTTTTCAAGCGTCAACTTCATGATTCCGCACGTCGGGGGAACAGGCGGCCCCGGCGGCTTCGTCGCCGACATTGCCAATAAAGACGAAGCCTGGACCGTCTTTCTCGAAGACCGCGACCGTCTGATCGACTTTTGGGATTCCCTCGGCAAGCCGGTGTTCGTGTTGACCGGCGACCTGCACAACAGCTTCGCCATCAAGATCACCGACCGGGTTTGGGAGTTCGCCTCCGGCCCCCACAACTCACGCAACCATCAGGCGAGCGCGGAAGCCGGCCGCCCGGCCAACGGCATATTCGAATGGCACGGCCGTAAGAGCGAGATTCGCTGGTCGAGCTATATGCGCGACGACGTCCCGGCCGAGCTGAGCCGTCAGCCGGTCTACACCGTGGTCCAGGTCAACAACGTTTTCAATAATCCCGTCGAAAAGGGCAAACCGCGCTGGGTCAAATTCCCGCATCCACAGGTGATTTTCCAATACTACGACGGCTTCACCGGCAACCTCCTCTACGCCGAATCGATTGTGGCGCCGTGAACCGGCCGCGCCCCCGGCGTGAAATCCGGCCCGCTCCTCCGAAAATAACACTGACGTGCGTACGATGCATTACTCTCAAGATCGCCAACGTCGCAATCTCTTGAGCCGCGAAACGGCGGCGGGAAAACAGCCCCAGGGTGGAGCCGAAGGCGGAACCCTGGGTGGGAGACGAATCACATCGAGCCCTGAAAGGGCGGCAGGAAACGCTGTCCGCATTTTCATAGCGGTTTATGAATGCCGCGGATTCATAGAAACGCGCTGCCCTATTGACCGCAGGCCTTCACCAGCTCGGCCTTCCGGTCCCCCGCGGCAACGAAAACGCCCTCTTTGTCGATCGCCGCGAAGTCGCCGACGGTAATGCGCTCCTCGACCCCGTACCACACAAACGGCATTCGTGGCCCCGCGAAAGCGTAGTCGTTCAAGCGAATATCGTCCGACGCTTCGTGAGAGTGGTACACCGGGATGTCGAATGGGCCGGACTCGACCTCGGCGTTAAGAACGACCACGGCCGCCGCGCCTGCTTGGGCGAACCGCCGTACGACCGCCCCGCTCAGCGCCGCGTATCCTTCCGGGTGTTCCTCGAAGAAGAGCAGGACGACGCGGTCTTTGACCAGAGGCGCCGCCCCGATCAGCCGTTCTTCCGTGTTCGAGACCGGGGCCTCGCGCGGCACCAAAACCATCGGCATCACTTCGCCCGAGATTGGGCCGGCGGTGGGGCCCAGCCGCTTGATCCCGTCGAGATAGCCGCCTGCGGCCCGACCCCCCTTTTCGGCCAGGCAACCGGTCGAAACAGCTTCTTCGGCGGCGGCGGGGGCGGCCATGAACGCCGCGCCCATGGTCAAGGCGACCGCGGCAACCCCCCACAAGCCGGGCCGGGTCGGTCTTCGATCGGTCGAGTTCCATCTCATGGTGGTCGATCTCCGCTGGTCGGATGCGGCGGCGATTCGGGGAAGGGACGGTTGTTCACGTCGCCGTCGCGACAACGCCGCGGGCGGCCGCTACTTGTGAATCTTCACAATCAAATATGTGATCGATTTCCCCGGCGCGATGATGACATGATGCGGCGTGGTGGGCGGAATGTTGATCGTATCGCCCGCCTTGAGCATGATCTTCTTGCCGCCCTTGATCGTCGAACCTCGTACTTCGCCCGGGCTGATGGTCTTGGCGTCCACGATCTCGCCGCCGACATGCAACGTCGCCTCGCCGGCTTGGACCACATAAAAGTCCGTGTCTCCGTCGTGCGACTCCGAAGTGCCGGTTCCGGTGCGATGCACCATCAGGGCGAAATGGCTGCCGAATTGGCCCAGCTCTTCAAGCGCCACATGGTCTTCGACCTTGGCGGTGAGGGAGCTGCCATAGCCGTCCAACTTATCCTTGGGCCAATAGGTCGCGTACTCTTCGGCAAACGCGGAGGGAATCAAGATGACGATCAAGAAAAAGGCGATTCGTTGCATGGCGGTCTTCTCCTGGTGATGAAATTTCGATGTTCGTTAGTCTAGCGCGATTGCCGTCGGCGGGGTCGGAAACTGGCGTCACGGAACGGGCGCCAACTCTTCCAACTCGATACGCTGGTCGATCCAATCGGGTAGGGCCGAGGGATGAGCCAGCGACATCAGCTCCGCTTCCACGTCGCGAGCCTCCCGCGGCGCCAGGGCTTCCGTAATCCGCAGATCAAAGCCGGCGACCGAGCCGGCCGACGGACGGCTGTTGACCGACCGTAGATGCACCTTGTAATTGCCTCCGCGCGGTAGGTCGCCGTGGTTGATCACCACCGCGCGCACGCGAATCGTTTCCGTTTCGATGTCCCACCAAGTGCGCAGGCCCGCGATTTCCAAATCTCCGTCGATGGCCGACGGCACACCGCTGATCTCTTCCGGCACCCCTTCCAGTTTGACCTTCGAGGCGCCAAACCACTCGCTGTTCGTGTGATAGAGCGCGGTCCCGACGACGCCCACAAGAAACGCCGCGAAGACCCACAAGACAGCCGGTGGAACGCTCCACGCCGCCCTACGGGCCCGAGGGCGCGGCCGGGGCCGCGGAGCGGTTTGCCGCGCTCCTTCGGCTTGCGGCGTCGCTTGGGTGCGAGCCCGCTCGGCGATGGGAGGCAACGGGGCGGCCTTCGCGGCCGGCGGCTCCGGGCGGGGAGGGCGGGGCGCCGGTGGTCGCGCGACCGGAGCCGGGGAAGCTTTCGCCTCGTCGGCGGAAGCGCAGTGGCGACATTCGGTTGCGCCGACATCGAGTTCGCGGCCGCAGCGAGGACACTCGGTGGTGAACATATTTTCTCCAAGGGAATTGTAACATCGCGAAATCCCCGGGCCCTTGCTTGTTGTGTGTGCTTTCTCATGTTGAGCGGCCCACGCGGGTACAATGTTTGCACCACCGTGACACCGCCGCGATTCATCCTTGCCGTTCGGATCGGCCGACACTTCCGTGCCCGCATCGCGCCCTTGGGCATGTTGGCGGTACTCGCGGCCGCATCAGTCGGGGCCGCGCCGGTCGACTACTCCGAGGCGGCTCGCACGATCGTGGACGCGCTCAAACCGCGGGCCGGCGAGGAAGTCATCGTGCGCTACGACCCGGGTTACTTCCAGGAGCTGTTGCCCCTGTTGAGAGAACGTCTGTTGGCCGCCGGGACAGGCCGCGTCACCGCGCTCGAATACCGGCCTGCCGGCGGATCCATTTTCGATCCCGAGGCCGGACGGCCCCAGGCGCCGCAATTCGAGAAACTTTTGCGCGGCGCCGACATCTACATCCAGTTGCCGGAACGAGTCGGCGTCGTGGAGACTCCGCCCGTCGAGGCGGCTCTGCTTCGCGAGTGGCTGGAGAAAGGCGGCCGCAGACGTCAGATTCATTTCCATTGGTCGCGCGGGAGTGTTCGAGCCGACGGATTGGCGGGCGAACATACCGCCGCGCTCGATGAAATGTACCAACTCGCGTTACGCGTCGACGGTCCGGCGCTCGGCCGGGCTCAGGACGCCGTGATTCATTGGCTGCGGCTGGGGACCGCGCGAGTGCGCACCCCGGCCGGGACCGATCTTCGCTTTCGCGTCGGTGCGCGGCCGTTCAACAAGCAACACGGTGACGCCTCGGCGATTCGCATGCTTTCGGCGAAGACGCCGATCGATCGCGAAATTGAGTTGCCCGCCGGCGTTTTACGCGTCGCACCGGTCGAGGAGTCGGTCGAGGGCGTGATCGTGATTCCCGAGGGCCGTTTTGACGGCGCGGTTGCCCGTGAAGTGACCTTGCGGTTTCAGCGCGGGCGGATCATTGCCGTGACGGCGAAAGAAAACGAGCGGGCCGTGGAAGATTACTTGAAACGAAACGGAGTCGCCGCGAGCAGGTTCCGGGAGTTTGGGTTGGGTTTCAATCCCGCTCTTACGCTTGAGCCCGACAGCGATATCCTGCCCTATTTCGGTTACGGCGCGGGCGTCGTGCGGCTCAGTTTGGGGGACAATACCGAACTGGGCGGCCGGGTGACGGGCGGCTTTTCGCGCTGGTTCTTTTTCCCCGACGCCACGGTTGACGTAGTAAGCCGTACGATCGTGCGGGAAGGCAAATTGGAGCCGGCGTTTCGATGAGCCGCGAAGCGGCGGCAGGAGCCTTAGCCCAGGGTAGAGCCGAAGGCGGAACCCTGGGTAGACTCCCCCCACGGGGAGAGCCCTGAAGGGGCGGCAGGAACGTCCCCGACGCCCATTTTCATGGCGGTATCATGAATCCGCGCATTCATGGAAACGGATTGCACCTGTTTTTCGCGTGGCGGGACTTACAAACACGTGCCGCGGGCCGCCCCGGGCCGACTAGGCGTTCATCGATCCGAGAAACTCGGCGTTGCTGCGAGTCTTGCTCATTTTGTTGAGCAACAGTTCCATCGTATCCACCGGCGACATTTGGCTGAGGACCTTGCGCAGCACCCAAACTCGATTGAGGTCTTCTTTCGGCATCAGCAGCTCCTCTTTTCTAGTGCCGCTGCGATTGATGTCGATCGCGGGAAAGACACGCTTGTCGACCATCTTGCGGTCGAGGTGAATTTCCATATTGCCGGTGCCCTTGAATTCCTCGAAGATGATGTCGTCCATGCGGCTGCCGGTGTCGATCAGCGCCGTGGCGACAATCGTCAGCGAGCCGCCTTCCTCGATGTTGCGGGCGGCCCCGAAGAAGCGTTTCGGGCGCTGTAGGGCGTTCGAATCGACGCCGCCCGAGAGAATCTTTCCCGACGACGGCACGATCGTGTTGTAGGCGCGTGCCAGGCGGGTAATCGAGTCAAGCAGAATGACGACGTCGCGCTTGTGCTCGATCAAGCGTTTGGCCTTTTCGATCACCATCTCGGCCACCTGGACGTGGCGCGTCGCCGGTTCGTCGAAGGTCGAGCTGATGACCTCCCCCTTGACCGAGCGCTGCATGTCGGTGACTTCCTCGGGCCGCTCGTCGATCAGCAGCACGATCAGCATCGCCTCGGGGTGGTTGGCTGTAACGGAATTGGCGATCGATTGCAGCAGCATCGTCTTGCCCGTTCGGGGCGGCGACACGATCAACCCGCGCTGCCCCTTGCCGATCGGCGTCAGCAAATCCATCACCCGGCCGCTGTAACCATCTTTGCCGGTCTCGAGAAGAATGCGGCTTTCCGGATAGAGCGGCGTCAGGTTATCGAAGAAGACCTTATCTTTCGAGGCTTCGGGCGGCTCGAAGTTAATGGCCTCGACCTTGATCAAGGCAAAGTAACGTTCGCCGCTCTTGGGCGGCCGCACTTGGCCCGAAATGCTGTCGCCGGTACGCAGATCAAAGCGCCGAATTTGCGAGGGCGAGACGTAGATGTCGTCGGGGCCGGGCAGGTAGTTGTACTCGGGGGCGCGCAAGAACCCGAAACCCTCGGGCAACGTCTCAAGCACGCCCTCGGAAAAGATCAAGCCGCTTTTTTCGGCTTGCCCTTGCAACACCTTGAAGATCAGTTCCTGCTTGCGCAGCCCGGCCGTACCTTCCACGCCCAGATCCTTGGCGCGTTCGGTCAGCTGCGTGATGTTCAAGTCCTTGAGAGCCGCCAGGTCCAGGGCGGGCGTGCCTTCTTGCGTGTGGGTTGGCATGGTTTCCTCGGGAGAAATGGTTTGGGAGAGGCCGATCAGCCGGCGAGTGCTTCGCGGATCGAACTCCACAAAGCGGCGACGCCTTCTCCGCTCTTGGCGGAAAAAGGCAGCGCCGGGTAGAAGTTGTTTTCCAGTGCCTGCAAAGTCTTCTTTCGTTCCGATGATCGGAGCTTGTCGGTCTTCGAGGCGACGATGGTGTAAGGCCGCCGGTTTACGTCCAGCCATTCGATCATTTGCCGATCCATGTCCTTGGCTCCGTGTCGCGAGTCCACGATGACCACGGTCAGCCGCAACGTTTCACGGTCGGTTAAATAACTTTCCGCCAACTTCCGCCAGCGGGCCATTTCCTGCTTGGGGACCTTCGCATAGCCGTAGCCGGGGAGGTCCACGAAATAAAAAGTTCGATCGATACGGTAAAAATTGAGCTGTTGGGTTCGACCCGGTGTGCGGCTGACGTGAGCGAGCTGCTTGCGTGACGCGGGCGGCTCGCCCGCTTTCAGCTTGCTGTTCAGCAACAGGGTGTTCAGCAGGCTGGATTTCCCTACATTACTGCGCCCTACAAAGGCGATTTCCGGCAAGCCGTCGCGCGGGAACTGCCGCGGCTCGGCGGCGCTGCGAACAAACTCGACTGCCATGAGAAGACCGAACAGGCGCTTGAATGTCGCAAGAAAAACGACCCGGCGCTTACTCGCGCTTCCGCGCCGAGCCTCGCGGCCGCCGCGTGCGGGCCGGCCGAACCTACTGCATGATCTTGCGGCTTTCCTCGGTGGCGGGCCGAGTCGATTCAACCGGCGGCGACACGGAGGTTATCCCTTCGATGGGCTTCTCCAGAGCGATCATCAGCACTTCGTCCATATGGCTGACGAAGTGCAACTTCATTTCCTCGCGGATGTTTTTCGGGATGTCCGGGATGTCCTTTTCGTTTTCCTTCGGCAGAATGGCTTCGAGGATGCCGTGGCGATGCGCGGCCAACAGCTTTTCCTTGAGGCCGCCGATGGGGAGAACCTTCCCCCGCAGCGTAATTTCCCCGGTCATGCTGACATCACAGCGAACCGGAATCCGCGTCAACGCGCTCACAAGCGTCGTGGTGAGCGTAATGCCGGCCGACGGGCCGTCTTTCGGAATCGCGCCTTCCGGAATGTGGATGTGAATATCCAAGTGGCGATAGAAGTCCTTGGGGAGCCCGAGGGTTTGCGAGCGCGAGCGCACGTAGCTCATCGCCGCTTTCGCCGATTCCTGCATGACGTCGCCCAGCTGGCCGGTTGTTGTCAGATTGCCCTTGCCGTCCATCAGCGTTGCTTCGATCGAAAGGATCTGGCCGCCCATCTCCGTCCAGGCCAGTCCCACGGCGGCGCCGATTTCGTTCTTCTTGTCGGCGGCCAAGTCGCGGTATTTCGGGACACCTAAGTAATCGGCAATGTTGTCGGGCGTGATGACGGTCTTCTTTCTTTTCTCGCCCTTTTTACGGGAGACCACCTTGCGGGCCACCTTGCGGCAGCTATTGCCGATTTCACGCTCGAGGTTCCGGACACCGGCCTCGCGGGTGTATTCCTGAATCAACCTTGTCAGGCCGGCATCGCTGAACTCGAGATCGGAGTTCTTGAGGCCGTTGGACTTGAGCTGTTTTTCGAACAGGTGACGCTTGGCGATTTCGACTTTTTCGTGCTCCGTGTACCCGCTCAAACGAATGATTTCAAGACGATCTTGCAGCGCCGGCGGCAGCGTATGCAGGACATTGGCCGTGGCGATGAAAAAGACTTTGCTGAGATCGTATTCGACGTCGAGGTAGTGATCCATGAACATGTGGTTCTGTTCCGGATCGAGCACTTCCATCAGCGCCGCCGACGGGTCGCCGCGGAAATCGGTCGACATTTTGTCGATCTCGTCCAGCATAAAGACCGGGTTTTGCGTGCCGGCCTTCTTCATCATTTGCAGAATCTGACCCGGCAGGGCGCCGATGTAGGTGCGGCGGTGGCCGCGAATCTCGGCCTCGTCGCGAACGCCGCCCAATGACAGGCGTACGAACTTGCGTCCCGTCGCTTTGGCGATCGATTTTCCCAGCGAGGTCTTGCCCACCCCGGGAGCCCCCACGAAGCACAGAATCGAACCGCGCGGATCCTTCACCAGCCGCCGCACGGCCAGAAATTCCAAGATGCGGTCCTTGACTTTTTCGAGCCCGTAGTGATCGGTGTGCAGCACCTTCTCGGCGTGCTTGAGATCGCGCAGCTCGCGTGACTTCTTCTTCCACGGCACCGCGAGCAACCAATCGATGTAGTTGCGCGAGACGGTCGACTCGGCCGACATCGGAGGCATGTTCTCAAGCCGCCGCAACTCGGCTGTCGCCTTCTCGAGCGCGTCTTGGGTCATCCCGGCGCTTTCGATCTTCTTGCGCAGCTCGTCGAACTCGCTCTTCTCGCCGCGGCCGAGTTCTTTCTGGATGGCCTTGATCTTCTCGTTGAGGTAATACTCTTTCTGCGCCTTTTCCATCTGACGCTTTACGCGTCCTTGGATCGTGCGGTCCACGCCGAGCTTTTCGATTTCGATATCCAGCAATTCGGCGATGCGGGTCAGCCGTTCGATCGGATCGAAGATCTCGAGCAGAACCTGCTTCTCGGGGATCGTCAATTGCAAATTCGCGCCGACCGTATCGGCCAACTTGCCGGGATCATCCACGCGAACCGCGGCGATCATCGTTTCGTAGTTGAGGTTCTGACTTTGTTTGACGTACTGCTCAAACAGCGAGGTCACGCGCCCGATCAGCGTCTCGACTTCCTGATCCGTCTCCGCGACAACGGTACCGGTCTCGAGCGTGGCGGAGTGAAACCCCTCGTCAATACTGACCGACAGCAGACGAGCTCGTTCGAGTCCCTCCACGAGAACCTTGATATTGCCGTCGGGCAACTTGAGGCTCTGGACAATGTTGACGATCGTACCCACCTGAAAGATCTGATCGGGGCCCGGGTCGTCAATGGAGGCGTCGTGTTGGGTGGCGAGGAAGATTCTCTTGTCGGCGGAGAGGGCGTGTTCGAGGGCCCGCACACTCGACTCCCGCCCGACGACGAACGGCGTCATCATTTGCGGAAAGATTACGACGTCCCGAATGGGCATCATCGGGAGTTCAAGCTTGGAAGATTTTTCCTTGGATGTCGACATGACCTGATCTCGGAACTGCCGCGCCGTCGAAAATACGACCGGCAACTTGATTGTAGTGGATCAGGGCAAGAGCGGACTAACCGGCCTTCTCAAGGAGCGTCAAATTGACCTTGTGATCCTCGACCATCTGCTTGGTCACGACGAACTCGCGAACCTTCTTATACGAAGGCAGATAGTACATCAGGTCCAGCATCATCTCTTCCATGGTCATCCGTAAGCCGCGAGCCCCGACTTTGCGTTCGAGGGCCGAACTCGCAATGGCTTCCAGGGCCGAGGGTTCGAGCGTCAGCCGTACGTTTTCGTACTCGAAAAGCTTCTGGTACTGGCGCACCAGCGAGTTCTTCGGACGCGAAAGAATCTCCACCAGGGCCGATTGGTCCAAATCCCCCAGCACGGCGACGACGGGCATGCGACCCACGAACTCCGGAATGAAGCCGTGACGGATCAGGTCGTGCGGTTGCACTTGCCCCAGCATGCCCAGATCCCGTTCTTCTTGCTTCTTTTCCGGGGTCTTGAGAGCGCTCTCCTCGTCTTCTCCGGCTGAGCGGAACCCGACAACCCGATGGTCCAACCGGCGTGCGACGATTTTCTCCAGCCCCACGAACGCGCCGCCGCAAATGAACAAGATATTGGTCGTATCCACCGGCGTGAACTCTTGGTGCGGATGCTTGCGGCCGCCTTGCGGGGGAACGTTCGCCACCGTGCCTTCCAAGATCTTCAGCAGCGCCTGCTGCACGCCTTCGCCCGAGACGTCGCGTGTGATCGAGGCGTTTTCGTCCTTACGGCTCAACTTGTCGATCTCATCGATGTAGATGATGCCTTGCTGCGCCCGCTGCACGTCCCCGTCGGCGGCCTGCAGCAGTTTAAGGATGATGTTTTCAACATCTTCGCCAACGTACCCCGCTTCGGTCAGCGTCGTGGCGTCAGCGATGGCGAAGGGAACATCGAGAATGCGGGCCAGGGTTTGCGCCAGCAACGTCTTACCGGTGCCGGTCGGCCCGATCAGCATGATGTTCGATTTCTGCAGCTCGACGTCGTTCGACCCGCGCTGCTTGTTCATGAAGATGCGCTTGTAGTGGTTATAAACCGCGACGGCGAGCTTCTTTTTCGCTCCGTTCTGCCCGACGACGTATTGATCAAGCTGCTCTTTCAGCTCTTGCGGCTTGGCCAGCTTGAAGGCATGCGCGCCCGGTTGCTCGGGCTTATCGTCCTCGAGGATCGAGTTGCACACCGCGACGCACTCGTCGCAGATGTAAGCTTTGGGGTAGTCGCCCGGCGTGGAAATCAACTTCCCGACGACTTCCTGAGTCTTGTGACAGAACGAACACCGCAGGGTGTCGTCCCCTCCGCTTCGCTTCACGAAACAACTCCTCTCCGACGCTCACCGGGATCGGGAGTTCATTTTCCGAACCCGTCCCGCTTTCCAATTATCCTACGAGCGTACCAAAGTAGCAATCATGTATTGCCCTTACTTGTGTGTTCGGTCCCCCTGCCGAGGGTCATGGAATAGTTTCCGGTTTGGTTACTACGGTCTAGGGGGGAACAGCATGAACGCTTCCAGACGGTCCTTCCCGCCGCCGCATAGCCGGTGAGGGGCCGCGGCCCGCGGTTGGGTCACCAGGTATTCGTCTCCGGCGGCGATCGGTCGGCCTTCCAACTCGCCCTTCCCCGACCACACCAGCAAGGCGTAGGACGAGGGCTCCTCCAACAGCAACTCCTCATCGACCCGCACCCGCTTGCCGCTGAACTTCGGCGTCATCCGGGGCGGGAAAATCCAATGCTGCTCGCCGCCGGAGCCGCCCACTCCGTCAATCCGCTCGGGAATCAGGTGATTGGCCTCCATGATTCCCGATGCCGTAGATCGGTCTAGATCGACAAATTGCAGTGATTCCTCCATGCTTTGGAAGCCCGGATGGGTTTGCTCGGGCGTCTTACGCCGGCCCATGAATTCCCAATCGAGGTGTAACGAAACGTCGGAAGGCTGCTGAATCTCCAACGTCAGCGCCGTGCCGGGCCGATGAGGCACGCCCGACGGCACGAACATTCCCTGCTCAAAAACTTGCGGCGCGACCGGAGAGAGTTCCAGCGCATGTTCCCCGCCTCGGGCGACCGCCCGCGTGAGATCGTCTTTCGTCACCCCCGGGAAAAGCCCTAGATGCGTATACGGAACCGGCCCTTTCGGCCGCGGCAGGAAATAGTACGCTTCCTCCTTGCCCCAGCGATGCCGCGAAAAATGCACCGGGTGATTCCAAACATCCTCGTCGCGGGCGTGGAAGTGGAACACGATCGGGTAGTGCGGGTCGAGAATCTTGTTGAGCACCGGGAACTCGGCGCCGTACTTCGCGGTCAGGGCTTCGCCGACGATCCCGGGGGCGCGCGCTCTAAGCGCGTCGCGCAGCGTCAGCGGCTCGCCGGGGACGTCCAAAAAGCTCAGCCCTTCGCCCGCAGGGGGATTGGCATGCGCCGCTTCGACCGTCGAGGCGATCCAGCGCTCCGGCACCCAACGGTTTACTTCGGCGCGGTAGGTGTCGCCCGGTTCGCGGCCGAGTCCGAGACGCGCATGGTCCATGTAATAGCGCGTCACGAAGTTGGGTTTGAGCTTGAGGAAGCCGCCTGTTTCGGCTAAAACCACGTCAACGCGGGTTTCCAATTCAGTCATAACTTTGTGTCCGCGAGCCGCCTGCTCCTCAGGGTCGCACACACCCAATGCAGGCGCTAGAATCAAGAACTCACGATCACCGCCGCGCCACGCCGGACCCCATGTCTACGTATCCCAGAATCGCCTCTTTCAAACACGTTGCCGCTTTCCGAGAGCGTCTCGAAGCCCTTGGTCTCTCCATCGAGTGTGACGACGCCATCCTTCCGGCCCCGGAATCCCCGCTCGCCGCCGACCTCGATGTTGATGGTTTCAAGGTTTCGAACCGTTGGGTGATCCATCCCATGGAAGGCTGGGACGCCGAGGAAGACGGCAACGTCAGTGAGCTGGTCCGCCGCCGCTGGCGGAATTTCGGCCGTAGTGGGGCGAAATGGATTTGGGGAGGCGAGGCCATGGCCGTGTTCCCCGAAGCCCGCGCCAACCCGCGCCAGCTCATCATCAACGAACAGACTCGCGACGGCCTGGCTCGACTGCACGAGGAATTGCTCGCCACCCACCAGGCCGAGTACGGTACGACGGAAGACCTGCTGGTCGGCTTCCAGCTCACGCATTCGGGCCGTTTTTGCCGCCCCACCGCCGCCGGCCCGGCTCCGAAGATCCTGTACCGCCATCCGCTGCTCGACCGGAAGTTTCATTTGGCCGACGATCATCCCATCCTCGGCGACGACGAGATCGCTCTCATCATCGAGCGATTCATCGCGGCGGCCCGAGTCGCCGAGCAATGCGGCGCGCGCTTCGTTGACGTGAAGCATTGCCATGGCTATTTGGGACACGAGTTTCTGAGCGCCTACTCGCGCCCCGGGCCCTATGGAGGGTCGTTTGAAAACCGCACGCGCTTCTTGCGCGAAGTCGTCGCGGGCATTCGCGCCGCCACATCACTCAAGATCGCCGTTCGCTTTAGTGCGTTTGACTTCATCCCTTTCCGCCCCGACCCCGACAAGGGTGAAGGAACAACGTTGGGCCCGGGAGTCCCCGAAGATTTCGGCGCATTGGCCTACCCATACGCTTTCGGCGCCGACCGCGAGGAGCCGGTGCGTTACGGGTTTGGCGAGGCCGAGCAATTCCTCGCGCTGCTGCGCGACCTCGGCATCCGTATGGTGAACGTCTCGGCGGGCAGCCCCTACTACAACCCCCATATCCAACGTCCGGCGCTGTTCCCGCCCTCCGACGGTTATCAGCCGCCCGAAGACCCGCTCGTCGGTTGCGCCCGCCAGATCGAGTTCACCGCCGAGATCAAGAAGCGGTTTCCCGATCTCGTGATCGTCGGAACGGCCTATTCGTATTTGCAGGAGTATCTACCGCACGTCGCGCAGTGGGCGGTCCGTACGGGCCGAACCGACGCCGTCGGGCTGGGGCGCATGGTGCTGGCCTACCCGACGCTGCCGCGTGACACGCTGCGCGACGCCACGATGGAAGCCAAGCTTCTCTGCCGCACGTTTAGCGACTGCACGACCGGTCCGCGCAACGGTCTTGTTTCGGGCTGCTATCCGCTGGACCCCTACTATCGCAAACGTCCCGAAGCAGGGGAGCTCAAGCGTATCAAGGCTGGCTTTCGGTAGTTGCCCCTGCTCAGTGGACGACAAGCGCCGCGGGTTTATCGCCTTGCGGCCGGGATGCCTTGACGCCTAGGTCTCCGGCCCCCCCGCCCGGGTGCGTGGATGGTAGCCCCGGGTGCAAGCGCGGGAAGGCAAGCTTGCGCTCCCATTAATCGCGAACCCGTCGAGCCGCGAAGCGGCGGCGGGAATATAGCCCAGGGTGAAGCCGAAGGCGGAACCCTGGGTAGCCCCCCCACGGCCGGGAGCCCTGAAAGGGCGGGAGGAAGGCCACCGACCCCATCATCACGGCGACATTATGAATCAAACGGACTCATGGAAACCAACTGTCCCCGGTCCCCCGAACAAACTATCGCCACGGGCGCTAGTTCGGTTTCGGGTCTTCGGCGTGGGGGCCGAATTCGTCGAGGATCGGCTGCCTTCCGGCGAAACCGTCGTCGACATGGTGCCAGTGGTCGATACGGGGTTCACCTAACTTCCAGCACAAGTAGATTTCGCGATCGTTCAGCGCGGCCGGGAAATCGACCAACCCGATGTCGAGGTCTTTGATGACGCAACCGATTTGCTGCAGAGCCTGGACGGACTCGCGCAACTGTTGCATCGCTTCCTCCTTTTTCCGGTGGCTCTCGAGTACCGCCGCGGGGTTGATCTCGGCCCCACCGGAGAGGTGAATCCTGGTTGCGATCTCTTGCAACTCGCGATCGATCTTGGCGGCTTCCCGTTTCGCTTCGCCGGCCTGGTGCAAGCGTTGCTCGACGAGCGGAATCGCGCGCTCGGCTTCTTCCAAGGTGAACAGCTTCGGCATCGGTTGATGGATCCTTTGCGAGCGCGAAAACCGCCCGTCTAAACGCCCATGACTTGCACGGAAACCGAGCGGCTGCGCGGGCCGTCGAGTTCCGCGAGGATGATGCTTTGCCAGGTGCCGAGCAGAACCTTGGCATTGCGAACCTGCAGCGACACGGACTGTCCCAGGAACAGTCCGCGCAGGTGCGAGGCGGCGTTCTTGCGCTCACAATCGGAGTAGGCCGGGTCGTCGTGGCGCCAATTGCCGTCATGACCGACGGCCTGTTCGAGCAGAGTGCGAATGTCGTGCAGCAACGCATCCTGCCACTCGTTAATGAAGACCGCCGCCGTGGTGTGGAGCGATTGTAGGTGGACGACGCCGTTCTTCACTTCGCTCTTGGCGACGATTTCGTTGATGCGATCGGTGACGTTGATGAGCTCGAACTTCTCGTTCGTAATCCAGTCGGCGATCCGAACGAAAGTCTTGATGCCGGCCGCGGCGCGTTGCTCAACCCTCAACTCGGACTTCTTGTCGCTCTTTGGTTTGGGACTTGCGCCGACGCTCATGGATCGAACCCTCCTCGGGAGAACGGTTACCACCTGGCGCGGGTGCTCGTGGAAACCCGCTATTCGGCTTGCAACCAGGTCTCCCAAACCGGCCACCCGCCGAACTGCCACGTATTATACCAGCAGGCCGAATCGGCCTCTTGCGCTATAATCACCCCGACAAAACCTCTTTAGGGCTGGAGATCGTCCATGAAGAAAACTGCTGTGTTGCGCCTTGTCGCCTTGCTGGTTTGCATCGGCGCGATGACCGCCGCCTACCACGTAACGAAGACGGAAACGTTGATGGCTAAGTCGGCTACGTTGCTCGTCGAGTCGCTCAATCGTATGCAGAGGTCGTATACCGTCTTCCCCTTTGCGTCCGCGCATCGCACGGCATGGCACTACTTCCCCGAAGGCGGCTTCACGGAGGAATACGGCTATATTCGCAACGGCATCACCTTCAACCAAATGGATCCCAAGCAGGCTCACTTCGCGAACGCCTTGCTCGGGGCCGGGCTGAGCAGCGCCGGTTTCGTCAAGGCCAAGAAGGTCATGGCGCTCGAAGAGATCGTCCGAGTGATCGAGGACGACACCAGCGGCCACCGCGACGCCAACCAATTTCACTTCACGATCTTCGGCGACCCCACTCCCGAAGGGACCTGGGGCTGGCGCGTCGAGGGACATCACCTTTCTTTGCATTACACGATTCAGAACGGCGAGCTGGTTTCCTCAACCCCCACGTTCTTCGGCGCCAACCCTCACGAAGTCGCCCAAGGCCCCCACATCGGTTTTCGCGTATTGGACGCCGAGGAAGACACCGCCGTCGATTTGCTGAAGTCGCTCGACGCCGACCAAGCCAAGATGGCGATTTTCACCGACATCGCGCCTTATGACATCGTCACGATGGCCGACAAGCGCGCCGAAATCGAGGGTAAGCCGCAAGGCATTCCGGCCTCGAAGCTAACAAACGAGCAATACGAGAAGCTGCTCGGTTTGATCGCGGTTTACGCCGGCAATATGCCGAATGACGTTGCCGCCCGCCGCATGAAAGCGGCCCGCGACACGCCCAAAGACCAGTTGTATTTCGGATGGGCGGGTCGTCGGGACCGCGTCGCCCCCAAGCCGGTTCCCGTCGGAGGCCGTACTACGGGCAACCGCGAAACCAACGGAAATTACTATCGCGTCCAGTCGCCGACCTTCCTGATCGAGTACGACAACACGCAGAACCAGAGCAATCACAGCCACTCGGTCTGGCGCGAATTTGAAAACGACTTCGGCCTCGACGTTTTGGCGCTGCACCACCGGCGTTTCGATCATCGCCGGCCCGCGGTCGAGAACGCGGACTGAGAACCGGGTCTAACAACCTCGGGCGGTCGCCGAGGGCTGGGGCGGCTTGCATCAGACAGCTGTTCCCGTGCCTCGTCCAAACCCCGGCCAACCCAAGAAAAAGGCCGGGTGCGGACCCTCGTCCGTACCCGGCTCTGTAAACGTTGTTTGTAAAAGACGAACCTAGGCCGCCACCATCCCATGGGGATCGAGGATGAATTTCTTGGCCGCTCCCTTGTCGAAGTCTATGTAGCCTTGCGGCGCTTCGTCGAGCGTGATGACCGTGGCGTTCACCGCGTCGGCGATCTTGACCTTGTCGTGCAGGATCGCCATCATCAGCCCGTGGTGATACTTCATCACCGGGCACTGACCGGTAGTGAACTCGTGCGACTTCGCCCAGCCGAGGCCGATGCGAATCACAAGTCGTCCGAACTTCGCCGAGTCGTCGACGCCGCCCGGATCTTCGGTGACATAGAGGCCGGGGATACCCAGCGCTCCACCGGCGCGCGTTACGGTCATCAGCGAGTTCAATACGGTGGCCGGATGTTCCGTTCCCGCGTCGGAGCCGTGACCGCGCGCCTCGAAGCCAACGCAATCAACGCCGCAGTCGACCAGCGGCTCGCCGATGATATTGGCGATCTGGTCCTCAAGCGTGGCGTCTTGGCTCAGATCCACGGTTTCACAACCGAAGCTGCGCGCTTGCGCCAGCCGGTCCGCCTGCATGTCGCCGACGATGACGACGGCCGCGCCCAGCAAGTGGCACGACGCCGCGCTGGCTAATCCAACCGGACCCGCGCCGGCCACGTAGACGGTCGAGCCGGTTGTCACGCCCGCGCACACGGCGCCGTGATAGCCGGTTGGGAAGATGTCGGACAGCATGGTCAAGTCCTTGATCTTCGCCATGGCCTGGTCCTTGTCGGGGAACTTCAATAGGTTGAAGTCCGCGTAGGGGACCATGACGTATTCGGCTTGTCCGCCTACCCATCCGCCCATGTCGACATAGCCGTAGGCGGCGCCCGGTCGGGCCGGGTTGACGCTCAGGCAAATGCCGGTCTTGCGTTCCTTGCAGCAACGGCAACGCCCGCAAGCGATGTTAAACGGCACGGACACAATGTCGCCAACGTTGATGAATTCGACGTCGCTGCCCGCCTCGATCACCTCACCGGTGATCTCATGTCCGAGAACGAGCCCCGCCGGAGCGGTCGTGCGCCCGCGAACCATATGCTGGTCGCTGCCGCAAATATTGGTCGAGACGATCTTGAGGATCACCCCGTGTTCGCATTTACGGTCGCCCAGAGCCAACTCCGGAAAGTCGATTGATTGAATCTCGACTTTTCCGGGCTCGATATAAGCGACTCCCCGATTCGAAGCCATAGTCCCTCCTTGAAATCTCTACAAGAATAAATGAAGATGCCAGCTACCTAGAATACAGAGGGCGGGGGTCCGGGGCAACCTGTTGGGCGGCCTGGGGACAATATTTATCACGGCGGCCGCGGGGTGTGGGCCATGTTCCGGCGCCCCTCCAGGGCTTTTCGCTTGGTGTCTATTTTTCCACGGCTGAAGCCGTGGGCCAAATTCCAGGGCTCCTACGGAGCCTAGGATCACATTTTGTGATCTTAAAGCGTTGTGCTCGTCCCAGGACAGGCGAAACATGAAATCTTCAGGGAAGCGTTCGCGATTGCGCCTTACGGCCTGATTCAGCACGCGCTTTTTCACGCCTTAGAGCTCGACGAGGCCCCACCCAGCAGTGCCGCCCCGCCGCCCCGGTCGCCCGTCATGGTATGACTGTAGGTCACCCGAACGGCCGCGGAGCGCGTTTCTTGCTTCGGGCCGCGGCATGCTACGCCATGCGAGACAAGATTCTCGTCGCACCTATTTTCAAAAACACGGAATTCGAGTCGGCAGCCCGCACTGGCGGCCTTGCCGCCTTGACCGAGTTGGCCGAGGTCGTGGGCTACACGAACGAAACGTTCACCGCCGAACACGCACCCGGTGTCGTCGCCGTGATTGCCAACTCCGCGCTGTTCGAGCGTAGTTTCTACGAAGCGGCCCAAGACCTTCGCATCATCGCGCGTTGGGGGGTCGGCTACGACAAGGTGAATGTCGACATCGCGACCGAACTGGGCGTGATCATTACCGTCACTCCCGTCCACATGGATACGGTGGCCGAGTACACCATCGCGCAATGGATGGCGACTCTCAAGCGGGTCTACACACTCAACCGTCTCTCGCACGGCGGCGATTTCTCGATCATCCGCACTTACGAAGCGCAACGGTCGACACTGGGACTCTACGGATTCGGTCGCATCGGGCAGCAGACGGCGATGCGCGCGCGGCCGTTGCTCGGCGACGAGGGACGGCTATTGGTTTACGACGTCCGCCCGGATATCGCCGACCTCGCGCGGAAGTTCGGGGCGGAGGCGGTGGCGAGTCCGCTGGAGTTGTTCGAGCGGTCGGACACGGTTTCGTTGCACGTCTCGGGCGATGATACGATCGTCGGCTATGAGGAGTTGTGCGCCATGCGGCCCCATGCCTCGTTGATCAACCCATCGCGCGGCAATCTGGTCGACGACCAGGCGGTGAAGCGCGCGATTGACGAAGAGCGGCTCTACTACTACGTGGTTGACGACCCGCTGAACGGGCCGCGCGCGATCCACAAAGATCACCCGCGCATTATTTCGACGAACCACAATGGCGGCATTTCCGTCGAGTCGACGATCCGTCTCGATCGGCGGACGTTCGAGCAAGTGACCGATGTCGTCGAGGGCAGAAAGCCGAAGCATATTCTCAACCCCCCCGTGCTCGATCACCCGCGCGTGCGAGGCTTTCTGGATCAAGAGTAATGCGCGTAGCGAGGGGCCGCGAAAAATGGAGACTGTACCGAGCGCCGTCCGAACAGCTCCATTGACTCAACAAACTTGACGCGAAGTGGGCTCTTCCGAAAATAGCCTTCAAGCCCTATCATCCATTACAATCGAGCCCGGCAAGATTGCGCATGCCTTGAGCCGCGAAGCGGCGGCGGGAATATAGCCCGGGGTGAAGCCGAAGGCGGAACCCCGGGTACGGAATCAAATCAAGTTGAGCCCTGAAAGGGCGAGAGGAACGCCTCCGCTCCCATTTTCATGGCGGTACTATGAATCCGCGGATCGATAGAAACCGACTGTCCCCGATTTTTTTCGGATAGAAACCACTTGAAAGGCGTATAGCAGATGAAAAACCCGATCCGTGAAACTTTGGCGGCTGGCAAGCCCAGCATCGGTTCCTGGCTGAATCTAGGCTCGCCGATGGCGGCCGAGGTCATGGTCAGCGCCGGCTTCGGCTGGCTGGCCGTCGATGCCGAACATACCTATTACGACATGGAACTGATCGCCCACACGATTCGCGCCATCGAGGCCCGCGGGGCGATTCCCTTGGTTCGCTCCTGGGACCACGATCCCGTAACCATTGCGCGGCTGTTGGATGCCGGTGCTTGGGGGCTCGTCTTTCCCCACATCAGCACGCCCGAGCAAGCCGCAAGCGTGGCGCGCGCGATGAGATATCCGCCGCGCGGGGGCCGCTCGGTCGGCATGGGACGTTGCCTGACCATCACGCCTGATTACCGCAAAGTCGCCAACGACCTCGTTCTATGCATTCCGCAGATCGAAGATATGGAAGGGATCGAAAACGCCGAAGCGATCGCCCGCGTGGAAGGCGTGGACGTGGGCTTCCTGGGGCCCGCCGACTTGGCGATGTCGATGGGTGTCGAACCCGGGCACGCCGATCATGAAGCCGCGCTACAGAGCTTCCGCGAGGGTTGCGTGCGGGGGGGCAAACCGCCGGGTATTCCCGTGATGGATGGCCCGGCCGCGCGGCGGCGCATCGCAGAGGGTTTTCAGTTCATTGATTTGATCAACGACATGCATCTGCTCGGGACCGCCGCGCGTCAGGCGTTGGCGGAAGCCCAAGGAGAATAGCGGGGGTTAGCCGACCCAACGCCGGGCGACCAGGGCCCGGGCGGCCGACGCCGGCCTCCTGATAAATCCACGTCGTAAACGGTTTCGCATAAACGCCTCCAATGCGGGAGCTGTTCCGAGATCGCGTCATGGGAGCCCGCCCTCTGACACGTTACCGACTATGCTATCGTCGTCCCTATCGACGTGGGAGCGGGCGTGACTTCTCGACGCCGTTCCTTCGTCCCCACGGCTTTTGGCGGTTCGTCGCAACGCGGTTGATCGCGCCTCGAAACCGCCTCGGAGAAGCTCACGTTCATGTCAAGAGAGGTTAAGAAGGCGGCTGTGCTGGGCGCGGGGACGATGGGGTCTCGCATCGCGGCGCACTTCGCCAATGTCGGCATCGATTGCCTGTTGCTCGACATCCCGGTCGAGGACGCGAAGGGTCCGGCCCGCAACGGCGTTGTCGGGAAAGCTCTGAAAGGACTCGGCAAGGCCCGCATCCCCGCATTCTTCATAGCCGACGACGCGCGCCGCATCGAGGCCGGTAATTTCGCCGACGACATGGCGCGGCTCTCGGAAGTCGACTGGATCGTCGAAGCCGTCGTCGAAAACCTCGACATCAAAAAGGATCTCCTCCGGAAAGTCGACCAACATCGCCGCGAGGGCACGCTCGTTACTACGAACACGTCCGGGTTGCCGGTCGGCAAGCTCGCCGAGGGGCTCTCCGACGATTTCCGTAAAAACTGGCTCGGCACGCACTTTTTCAACCCGCCGCGCCACATGCGGCTGATCGAAATCATCGAAACGCCCGACACTGATCCCGAGGTTACCCGTTTCGTCAGCGAGTTTCTCGACGAGCGGATGGGCAAGATCGTCGTCCCCGCCAAAGACCGCCCGAACTTCATCGCCAACCGTCTCTTTCTCTTCTCGGTAATGCACACCGTCAAGACGATGGTCGAGCAAGGTCTGACGGTCGAAGAGGTCGACGCGCTGACCGGTCCGCTGATCGGCCGCTCGCGCATGGCGACGTTTCGCTTGGCCGACTTTACCGGGGTCGACGTTTGCTTGTTTGTGGCCTCGAACCTCTACGACCTGGTGCCCGACGACGAGCGACGCGACGTTTACCAGCCGCCGGAGTTTCTCCGCAAGATGGCCGAGAAAGGCCTCATTGGGGACAAGGCCGGCGCGGGGTTCTATAAGAAAGACCGCAAGGCACCCGGCGGCCGCCTCGTGCTCGACCTCGACTCGTTGGAATACCGCGAGGCGCGCAAGCCCGATTGGCCGGTTTTGGCCGATGCCAAGGCGATCGCCGACACCGGAGAGCGGGTCAAGTTTCTCGTTCAATCCGACGGCCCCGCTGGTGCGTTTCTGCGGGAGACGGTGACTTCCCTTTTGCTCTACACGGCGGCGCGTATTCCCGAAATCAGCGACAGCATCGCCGATGTCGATCAAACGATGACCGGCGGGTTCAACTGGGATCTGGGTCTTTTCGAACTCTGGGACGCCCTCGGAGTCGAGGAAACCGCGAAGCGTGCCGCGGAGGCCGGCTTGGCTCCGCCGCCTTTGGTGGAGGTGGTCTTGGCCTCGCCCGAGAAATCTTTCTATGGCGAAGAAAACGGCGGGCGAACTTACTTCGACGTTGGTTCGGGCGGGCATCAACCGCTCGCCGACCCTCCCGGAGTGCTGCGTCTGGCTTCGGTCCGCCGCGGCGACAATTTGATCGCATCGAATGCCGGGGCGAGTCTGCTCAACCTGGGCGACGGCGTTGCCTGTCTGGAATTCCATTCCAAGGCTAACTCCCTCGACCAAGACGTGCTGGACATGATCGCCAAGAGCATCGAGGAGGTCGAGCGGAACCACGAAGCGCTGGTGGTCGGCAACGAAGGCGAACATTTCTCGGTCGGCGCCAATCTGATGATGTTGCTTGGGTTGAGCCGCGCAGGCAAGTGGGACGATGTCGAGCGAGTCGTGGCGAACGTCCAGCAGCTTTTTCTCTCGTTTCGGGATTGTTCCAAACCCACTGTCGCCGCGGTTTTCGGGCAGACGCTGGCGGGCGGCTGCGAGGTCGCCATGCACTGCGACCGCGTTCGCGCGGCGGCGGAAACCTACATGGGCTTGGTCGAGGTCGGTGTCGGCCTGATCCCCGGCGGCGGAGGCTGCAAGGAGTTGGTGCGCCGCTCGACCGAGGGCTTTGGCGTCGCCGACAACATTGTTCCGCCATTGCAGGCCGTGTTTGAAACGATCGGAACCGCCAAGGTTTCCGGCTCGGCCGCCGAAGCCAAGCAGCGTAAGCTGCTCCGTAATTCCGACTCGGTGACGATGAATCGCGAACGCCTGCTCGCCGACGCCAAGCAAATCGCGATGGGCTTGGCCGCGATGGGCTACCGGCCGCAACCGCCCCCCCAGATCTTGGTTGGCGGACGGGGTGTCCGAGCAGCGCTCGAGATGGGTCCCTACCTGATGCGCCAGGCCGAGTGGATCAGCGATTACGACCGTCATATTGGGAAGAAGTTGGCCCATGTCGTGGCGGGCGGAGATCTGACAGAGTCCAGCCTGGTGTCGGAGGAGTACATGCTCGGCCTCGAAAGGGAAGCATTCGTCAGCCTGTGCGGCGAAGAGAAAACCCAGCAGCGCATGGAGGCGATTCTCAAAACCGGAAGACCGCTGCGGAATTGAGTACGATAGATGCGGTCGTGGTTCCGTGCCCATCTTGAGAACCCCGCCGACCGCCGCCGACAATCAACGGAGGAACTCATGAAAAAGATCACCGCTTTTCTCGTCGTAGCTCTCGTCGCCTGGGCGGCCGGAGTCGCCGTCCTCGACTCGGCCGAACTCAGCTGGGAGCCGAAACGCGTCAACAAAGCCATCGAACTGCTCGAGGCCGGGCAGCCGATCTACTACACCAGCGGCCACGGCGGCTATGAAGAGGGCAAGAAGATGGCCCAAACCTGGGCCGACTACATCAACTACGACATGGAGCACCATCCTTACGACATCACCCAGCTCCAGGCCTTCATGCGCGGGCTGGCGGATGGGGGGCCGACCAAGAGCGGCCACCGCACCCCGGCGGTGATCCCCGTCTTGCCCCTGGACGGATTGAGCGAAGCGGCCGTCCACGCCAATGCCTGGATGATGAAACAGGTGCTCGCCACCGGCGTCCACGGCATCTTGCTGACGCACGCGCGGGATCCCGAGGCTGTGCGCGAGTTTGTACGAGCCTCCCGCTACCCTTTCCATAAGCAGGCCGTGGGCAAGGGCCTCAAAGAGGGTTTGCGAGGAAACGGTGGCCAAGGAACCGCGGCGAAAATCTGGGGAATTTCCGTCAGCGACTATTTCAAGAAGGCCGATACGTGGCCGCTGAACCCGGACGGTGAGCTGTTGTTGGGGCTCAAGATCGAAGACCGCCACGCCCTCCCGAACGCCGAAGCGAGTACGAAAATCCCCGGCATCGGTTTCGCCGAGTGGGGCCCGGGCGATATGGGGATGTCATTCGGCTATCCCGACCGACACGACCCGCCCTATCCGAAGGAAATGGCCGCGGCGCGCGCGCGTGTCATGGCGGCGTGCAAGGCCGCCAACATCGCCTTTCTCAATACGCTTCGTCCCAACAATGTGATCGAAATGCTCGACGAAGGCGTGATGATCGGCTCCGGTGGCGGCCCCGAAGCCGCCGCCAAGGGACGCAAGCACACCAAGCGCAAAATGCCCTGGTGACGTAAAGCCGGAACCCACGTTTTTCACCGTCTGACGGGCAAAGCTTACGATAAGCCCGCCATTACTTTTACGACGCTCGCTCGCCCCAAAGTTGACAATTATTTCACGGGTCACGATCATGAGACCTTGTCAGGATCGGGAGCAATTGCCCGAGTGCGAACAAGTGGAGGATACCGTGAGTAAGCGTTTCTATGTTTTGACCGTGACGGCCGCCGCCGTGAGTTTGTTGTTATGGACCGCGTGCGAGTCCGAGCCGCCGCCGCCCGAGGGGCCCGCAAAGGCCATCGGACAGCCGATGGAAGTTCCGATCCCGCTTGGCCTGCCTCCCGTTCCGATCCCGGCCGACAACCCGATCACCGCCGACCAAGTTGCTCTGGGGCGGCAGCTCTACTACGACGCCAATCTCTCAGTCGACGGCACCATCGCTTGCGCCTCGTGCCATAAGCCCGACGCCGGGTTCGCCGATCCCGACCCCTTCTCCGCCGGCGTAGGCGGGCAGCGGGGCGGACGCCACGCGCCCACCGTTTTGAACGCCGCGTACTTCAACGAGCAGTTCTGGGACGGCCGCTCGCCCAGCCTCGAAAACCAAGCCGAAGGCCCGGTGCAAGCCGACGTCGAGATGGCCAACACCCTCGAAGGCGTCGAAAAATACCTGTCGAAAGAGCCCTCTTACGTCGAGCAATTCGAGAAGGTTTACGGCCCCGGCCCGATCACCTACGAGAAAGTCGAAAAGGCCATCGCCAATTTCGAACGCACCGTCATCGCGGGCAACTCACCCTTTGACCGCTGGTATTACGGCAAGGATGAGGAAGCCGTCGACGATGCCGTCAAGCGCGGCTTCGACATTTTCAAAGACCCCAAGAAAGGCAACTGCGAAGTCTGCCACTCGATGCAGGAAGGCTCCGCGCTTTTCACCGACAACAAGTATCACAACCTCGGCGTCGGCGTCGATGACGAAGGCAACCTACCCGACATGGGCCGCCACGGCGTCACCAACAAGGACGGCGATCAGGGCGCTTTCAAAACGCCCACCGTGCGCAACGTAGCCCTCAACGCCCCTTACATGCACGACGGCAGCCTCAAGACGCTCAAGGAAGTGGTTGACTTCTACGTCGGAGCCGGTAACTCGAATGACTACCGCGACAAGGACCTGCTCGAGCTCGATCATCTAAAGCGCAAAGACCGCGATTATCTGGAAGCGTTCATGAACGCCTTGACCGGCGAAATCCCGCCCAACACCGACGCTCCGTCGGCTGACTAATTGGGACGGGACGAATGTCTGGATCTGGGGGGGCGCGACGTAAAGCATCGTGTCTATTGGGCGACTCCGGCCTCCCATGCCGGATCCGCTTCGTCCGGCTCCGGGCTCCCTCCCAGGAAGCCGTTGTTGCCCGCCGGCGAGAGATCGGTGACCACTTGGCCCTCACCCTCGTCGAAGTTCCAATAGCCGACCAGACCGGGGGAGCCCGTATCCACTCCCGAGCTGCGAAGTGCCGCAACCTGGGCGTCTGTCAGAACGACGTCCCAGACGGCCGGTTCGTCTATGAGCCCCGGGAAAAACCAGACGGGAGGCTCAACGCCCCCAGGGGGAGGTCCGATCGTGCCGAAGGTATTCCCGACCGACAACACCTGAAAGTTGTTCGACGAGGGCACGCCTGTCCCCTCGCAGCTTGCTCTTTTGTCTCCGTCGACGTAGAGACTCAGGTCTCCCGACTGCTCGCGCGTGGCGGCGACGTGACGCCAGACGTCGTCCGCCACGAAGAGATCGCCCTCGATGCTGCACGAGCCGAGCGGCCTGCAGCTATTCAACGGATAGCAATAGTTGTTCTCTCGGGAGTCCTCGAGCATGATTTCGAGGGTACCGTCCTGAATGACGTAGAGCTGCCAGCTCAGATTGAAGGAGTTGTCGTCTTCGCCTCGCGCGATGATAGCCGCCCGCCTACGCGGCGGCAGGAGCTTGATCCAGGCGCTGAGCGTGAAGACCTCGGTCGGGAACGTTGGGCTATACGGTACCGTGACGCGGTCGTTTGTGCCGTCGAACCTGAGCCCACTCAGCTCCAGTGGCGCTTCGGAAGGCCCGATGTTGATGGTGACTTCGTTCGCCGAGACTCCATCGAAGCTCGCAAGCACAGTCACTTCGCCGCAGCCTAAGAGACTGCGCGGCAGGGGGCCGACAACCAATTGATCGAGACCGGCGAACTGTCCCTGGGCCACAGCCCCAACGGTCGGCACATCAGCCCCACCGATGAGAACCGACACGGACGACTGGAAGCGAAAGCCCGTCCCGAAGAAGCTCACGAATACTTCATCGTCGGCTTCTCCCAAGTCGATGGGAATATTGATGCGGCTGCCTTCGGGGAGGTCGGTGCGGAACGTAACGTCTTCCACGCGGAACCCATCGGCTCGCTCTCTGAGGAAGGTCGCGGCGGCCGCACCCATGCCGCTTGCGTTGGCGGAGAAAATCCCGGGGCCCACAGCCGCAACTTGCGCCTCGACACTCGCGTTTTCCCCATCGGCGTTGGTGACGGTGACGTCTGCGGGGCCGGGAGCCATGTTCGGCGGCGCCAGGAAGTTCAATTGTCCGGGGGCGACGAACTGCAATTGGGCCGGGCGCTCGGCGCCGAGTGAGTCAGTCACAGTGACTTGGGTACCGTCGAGGGAGGTGGGAAGAGGAGTCGTGGAAGCAACGACCAGCGTGCCGGCCAGTTCCTCTCCGAACAGAGACACCCAAGACTCGGGAGCGATCGGACCGTCCATGAAACTCGCACCGTTGACGAGCCCCCCCTGGGCAATGACCGGCGGAGCGCCTTGACCGGGCACAACCCAGGCGCACAGCCAAACGATGGGGACAGCAGTGCGGAGGGCGGTTCGTGCGAAAGGCCGGCGTCGTCGTACGTTCATGCAGGTAGGGACGACCGGGAACGGACGGAGTTACGAGAGCATTGTTAACTTATAGTTAAATCAACTCGGAGTCGAATTGTGCCGTGCCGGAGGCCGGCGTTCCCCTCCGCTTCGGTACGGGCGACGAGGCGAGCGCCTCTAGACGAAACCCTCCTCGCCCGCGGCGCGTCATCTCAAGAGGTTCTCACGTCAAGAGGTTTTTCATGACCCTTCAACGATTTGCCCTTCGACTCGCGATTCCGACACTCCTTGCTTCAGTGGTTTCGGCGGCGCCGCCCGCTCCGGTCGCGGATAACGCCGGTGCTGTCAGCTACAGGCTGCTCGCCGCCAAGAGGACCAAGACCATCGGTAAGGAGATGAACGAGGCCGCCGCGGCCGGCTACGAGTTCTCCGCCACGATGACCGGCCCGACGTTGGGCGGAACGAGGTCGTTGTCGTTATGAGTAAGCTCGCGAACGACTCGCCGGCCCAACGCTGTGAATACAAGCTGCTTGCCACCAACAAAACGTCAACGATGCAGAAAGAGTTGCGCGAGGCGGGCGCCGAGGGCTTTCGTTACCGGGGGCAATCGGTCGCCCAGACCTCCTTCGGAGGCAAGGAGGTGGTCGTGATTCTCGAGCGCGAGATCGACGGACCCGCCAAGACCTACGCCTACAAGCTGGCCGCCACCAAACGAACCAAAACAATGGAGAAGGAACTCAACCAAGCCGGCGAGGAGGGCTTTCGCCTAATGGGCCTCACGGTTTCCGAGACCGCTTTCGGCGGCAAGGAGCTGGTCTCGATTCTGATGCGCGGCCGCCAAGAGTAATCGTTGCCAGACCTCCGCAAGCCTCGCGTTCAGGATACCGGTCGTGTCAAGTCGCATTGCCCAATCGCTATTTCGGGCTCCGTGTCCCCGAACCCCCCATTGATATAGTTCCACCCAAAAGGCTCGACAGAAATTCTACGAAACAAACCAAAATGGCCCCTATGTGAAGCCATATCAATAAGTTAAGATCATTTCCGCGCAACCCCAAATCTATCCCAAGCTGAGGTTTGGGGGACGTACATCGACATCGGGAGCTGCCCTCCTTGCACCCTAACCTTTGCCGCCCTTGCCCGAAACGAGACCAATGTGAGTTTCAATGGCGCTCACTCGTTTGACCTTCCTCCGGGCTAAGTACTATGTTGGATGCCACATCATGATTCCCACGCAACTCGCAGACTCGGTTCTTTCCGCTGTCAACACCGACCGCCTCGTTGAAACCGCGATGGCGCTCGTCGAGGTACCCAGCCCCACATGCAACGCCCGGGAGGCGGCCGATCGGCTGGCGGAGATCCTCCAAGCCGACGGCTTCGCGGTGGAACGCCCGGAAGCCGACTGGCCTGAGGCGCCTGCCGTCGTGGCTCGCTTGGACAGCGGCCGTCCCGGACGCACGCTGCAGTTTAACGGTCATCTCGACACGGTTCACCTACCCTTCGTGGCGCCGCGAAAAGACAACGGCTGCCTCTACGGCTCGGGGATATCCGACATGAAGGGCGGTGTGGCGGCGGCCGTGGAAGCGCTCCGCGTGCTGAAGCAGATCGGAGCACTCGAGGGCGGAGGCGTCCTGTTGACCGCGCACGACCATCACGAAGGCCCCTGGGGCGACAAACGGCAGGTGCGTGCGTTGATCCGCGACGGTTTTATCGGCGACTCCGTCCTGCTGCCCGAATACTGCGCCTCGCCTCTTCCGATGGCGGGTCGGGGGATGGCGATCTTCCAGGCCCGGATTCACCGTGACGGCGAGGCGGTCCACGAGGTGTTGCGCCCGCCTGAACAGCCCCTCGTGATTCCGGCCGCGGCGGAGTTGATTGTGCGCCTCAAAGAGCTGCATGAACAGGTTTCGGTCAAAAACGACCCCGACGTCGGTCAAGATTCCGTGTTCGTGGGACAGATCCAATCCGGCGAGATTTACAACCAGTCTCCGACCGAGTGCTTTGTCCGGGGCACGCGTCGATGGGTGACCCCGGGGCAAGTGGAGGCGGTGGAGACGCAATTTGGGGAACTTGTGCGAGACCACGCCGAACGCACGGGCACAAGTATCGAACTCGATTACGACGTGCAAGGCGACGCGTTTCGCGTCGCTCCCGACGACCCGGCCGTCGAAGCCTTGCAAGCGGCCCATGAGACCGTGACCGGAAGCCGTCTACCGCTCGGCCTGAAGCCGTTCGTCGATGACGGCAACTGGTTTTGTTCGCTCGGCGGCATCCCCGCCCTCACTCACGGCCCTAACGCTACTGGTGCGCACACGGTCAACGAATGCTGTCCCGTGAGCGAGTTGGTGCGCGTTGCGCGAGTCTACGCCCTGGCCGCGCTGGCGTACTGCCCCGCGGAGTAATCTCGGCTTCGACTTGGGTCGGAAACCAACGGAAGCGGGGAAACCGGGAGTCCGGTTTGACACGCACTCTACCCTGAGCAGGGGAGCTGGCGGCTAATGGCCGAGTGTAGCTTGGCCGTGAAGAAAGGAAATCGCGCCACAAACGACTCGAGAGCGATTCCGCGAAACGAACCCAAGGTACAAGTATCTATTTATATTTCAATAAGTTGAGGCTTCTAAAAACGGCTGCGGACTGCGATCAAACGGCGACCCATCACCACACCGAACATGCCGACCCGCCCGCCGAGCGCCGCCGCCTTCCCTCCAGCAGAAGCGCGATCCAGGCACAGGGAACCGTTCCAAGGCCGTTTTTGCGAAACAAACCAAAATCACCATTATGTGAAAACATATCAACAAGTTAAGGACGCTTCAGCGCAACCCAACCCCATCCCAAGCCGAGGTTTGAGGGACGCACATCAGATCGGGAGATGTCCCGACTCGCCCTCCCCACTCAGCCCCCACGCGGTCGCGTCTTGGAGCCGCTCGGCCCCGGTCGGTGTCCCTTTCAGCGCAACGACGTCGCGTTACGTGCAAGGAGGAACACCCATGTTCATTTTGCTCAAGCGGCTATTGCCCGCGGTCTTCATCATGATTCTCTCGACAAGCGTCGTTGCCGGAAAGTCGATAGTCGTGACCGCCGACTGTACCACTCCCAAAAAGGGAGACGTCACCTTGAAATGCTCATACGCTGTTGGCTTTACCGGTCTGACACAGAACCAACAGCTTGAGATCGCGCTGCGGATTCCCGATGGCGTTCGCCAATATGTTGATTCGAATCTTGGAACCGCTGCCTCGCTCGTGGGGAGTGGGCCGGAGAAACGGGATCGACATCAAGTCTACAAGTTCAAGATCCTAAAGGCCTCCGGAACAATCAAGTTCGCATCGGTGGCTCCCGCCGAAAACTACGACGTGAAGAAAAAGTCCTACTACGTTGAGCTGGCTGGCACCAAGTTCAAGATGCCCTCAAGCGAAATTGACGTGCCAAGCAGGGAGAAGAAAGCCTCTCTTTTTCGACCGGTGATCGGCGGCGGATTCACTCGCCTCACAGACGACTTCGTGGATTTTCAAGAGGTCAAGGACGCCGACCAGCACATCTTCACCGACAATGACAGCAAGTTCCGTGCCGAGTTGATGGGCGGAGCGTTGTTCAAGCTCCACGCATTCAAGGGCGGACAAACGTTCGACCTCGCTGTGAACCTGGAGTTTGCCGATGGCGGCGAAAACGTTCTCGATGGGATCTTCGTGGGGCTGGGATTTGGTATTACCTCCGCGATTGAGCTCGTTGGAGGCTACTCGCTCGGGCGGGGTAAGGAACTCAGCCGCGGTTTCCAGCGCGCCATGGGTCGGTTCGTCGAGGCCCGCCAAGGGAACGACAAGTTCCCCGAATTACAGAACATCGCACTTGAACATGGACGAAACGATGAGAATCTTTCCCGGCAACCCCATCAACAATAGCTTCAATTCGAAGTGGAGCGTCGGCGTTCTCATACCACTTGACATCTGGAAAGCAATCAAGGGCGACGACGACAAATAGGGGGCACGTGGCCGGCTTGGGAACAAGTGCACGGGCTCCGGAGGCGACACGGAGCCCGTCACGTTGTTATCGGCTTCTCCCCAATCCCCGGCTGGGCGCGGCCAGGATGTCAGATGTGAGGCGACTCCCCAGATGTATGAGGACGACTACCTCTCTATGCGACCGGTAATTGCTTGCCGTTCAGGCCGAGCGTTTGGCCGGCCCTCTTACTTGTCTCAAGTTCGCGGCTCTGCGGCACTAGGGAAACCCGAGGGAAACCCGGAACAGCTTCCTAATAAAGAATCTTCATCCCATCCGCTCACCTTCACGACATCGCCATGCGGACGCAGCCGAATTCGCGTACGCCCCGCTCGAATTAATCATGGGCCGGTCCGTAGGGGCCGGCACCTCGTCTGCGGCCACGGCCTCTACCGGGCGAACGGCCGGCAAGCCGGCCGTTCGGGAGCTTGGGGTGGGGCCACAAGAGCGGCCGCCAAGCGGCCGGTCTCCTCTCATCCCCCCACCAGCGGACTTTCGGGGCGGATCCTCGCGAACCGCTCCCGAACCCAGGCAAGTTCCGCTTGACACGAACGCTACCCTAAGCAAGAGAGTCGGGAGCCAGTGACCGGTTATGGCCAGGCATCGCGAAAAAATCGCGCCCCAAAACGGCTCGACAGGAATTCTACGAAACGAACCCACCGTGTAGGTAGCTTTTGATATTTCAATAGGATAGAGACTTGCGGTCAACCGCGGGCCGCCAATCAAATGGGAACTCACCTCCACGCCGCCACATGTCGACCCGCCGCCGAAACTCCGTGGTGTTCCCCTCGCGAGGAAACCTGGACCGGGCACCAAGCCCACTACACGAACCGTCCCAAGGCCGTTTTTACGAAACAAACCCAAATCACTCCTATGTGGAACTATATCAATAAGTTAAGACCACATCAGAGCAAATCCAAATCCAAGCACATCCCAAGCCGATGCTTGACGGACGCGCATCAAGATCGGGAGATGTTCCCACGCGACTATACGCCGAAATGGACGTACATCAAATTTGTCGTATGTTGTCTCGCGTCTGTCCCTGAGGCCCTCGGCTAGGAAAGTTTTCCTATGTCCCACGGAATCAACGAATCAAGAGTCTCCGCGAGCCGCAAACCAAAATCTACGAAACGAACCCAAAACCCACTGGACCGTATTAGAAACAAAGATTGACGATCCCCGAAAGGATGTAACTCGTTCGCCGCCCCTCCAACCCTTTCAAAGCAACTTCTCTTCTCCCCCAACCTCCCAACACAAGAAATGCGAAACGAAGCCAAGGCCAACCTAACCATCCCTAAAAGAACCACTTACGGGCCCTTCCCGCCCAACATCCAAACCCGGAAGGCGAGCCTCAAACCAACCGAGTCGCCCCGCGCGAGGCCCGAGTGGCAATGCGACTTGACACGACCGGTATCCTGAACGCGAGGCTCGCGGAGGTCTGGCAACGACTACTCTTGGCGGCCGCGCATCAGAACCGAGACCAGCTCCTTGCCGCCGAAAGCGGTCTCGGAAACCGTGAGGCCCATTAGGCGAAAGCCCTCCTTGCCGGCTTAGTTGAGTTCCTGCCGCCCTTTCAGGGCTCGCCGAGGTGAGGCGCGCACCCAGGGTTTCGCTTCGCTTCACCCTGGGCTATTGTTCCTGCCGCCGCTTCGCGGCTCAAGATTATTGGCGATTCCACGAAGCTTGAACGCAATGCACTGTACGCTCGCGAGTCTATATTCGGAACAGGCTACGATTTTCCCACCACCCTACGACATCATAATTCCGCCGCAAATGTTGTAGGCTTGGCCGGTAATCATGCGGGCTTCATCGGCGGCGAGATATACCGCCATTGGAGCGATGTCTTCGGGGTCGAGGCGGCCGCCGATTGGCGTCAGCGACTTTTCGTGCTCGGCCAAGTCGCGGCCGAGGCGCTCGGCGTCGTATTCGATGCGTTTGTCGTTCATGACTGTCTTCACCGGCCCGGGACAGATGCAATTCACCGTGATTCCTTGCGAGGCGACTTCGAGCGCCACCGATCGCATCAGCCCGAGAACCCCGTGCTTCGATGCCGTATAAGCCGCGCCGTGAAAAGCGGGCCGCCGTGAATTGATCGAGGCGACGGTGATGATGCGTCCCCAACCGCGCTCGATCATCTTGGGGAGGACCGCTTTCGACATTAGATACGGGGCGGTCAAGTTGACGGCGATGCTCAGATCCCAGAAATCATCGTCGAAATCAACCACGGGCTTGGGGTCCGAGCTGCTTCCGACGCCCGAGTTGTTCACAAGAATTTCGACCGGACCCCAAAGATCGTCGACTCGCGAGGGAAGGTTCTTGGTGGTTTCACGGTCGGTTAGGTCGACCTCAAAGGCCGCGGCTTCGCCGCCCGCCGCCTCGATCTCAGAGACGACCTCGTCTAATTCCGTGCGTGTGCGGGCGGCGACGGCGACTTTCGCGCCCTCCGCACCCATCGCCAAGGCAATGGCCCGGCCGATGCCGCGGCCGGCGCCGGTTACGAGGGTAACTCGATCTTGTAGTTTGCTCACGGCAGCCTCCCAGGCGTTCGACGAGAATGAACGATTCTCGCAAGATTGGCACCCTCGGCGCGGAGTGTGTTTCGCACGAGAGACTTTGGGTTTCTTGCATTCGGGTGCGCCGGAGCGAGCCCGTTTCCATGAAACGCGCGGCGTTCATCATGACGCAATGAAAATCGGTGTCGACAGGCCGAGGGGTCGGGCGGGAGCGGGTACAGCCCACTTCGCGCCATCGAAAGATATTGATTCAATGAAACTTATTCGATCGGCGCTTGGGACAGTCCGAATTTTTCACGGCCCCTCACGGTCGCGGCTCGGTTCGGGTCGCGGCTCGGATTTGAACCTCAATCCACATAGACGAACTCCGCCGAGTTCAGTAGCGCATGGGCCAACGACGCCAGGGCGTACCACCGCGCGGCCGTTTGCCTGGGACCGTGAAAGCTCTCCTTTTCCAAATGCGGCCGCCAGTTTATGGCCAGCAACGACAAATCCTCGAGCGAACGCGCCGTCTCATCGTTCGTCGGCGGACGCGACAGAACACGCTGATAGAGCGCCCGGACCTGCTGTTCGCGGTCGTTCGGGTATTCATCGATCAGCCGCCCGGCCAGGAAGCGCGCGTCCTCGATGAGCGTCTCGCTATTCATCATTTGCAACGCTTGCGGCGCGACGTTTGAAACCGTGCGCTCGGTGCAGTTGGGCGAAAGCTGTGGCAGATCGAAAGCATCCAGCAAGGTCAAGGGCGTGCGGCGGCGCTTGAGAACATAGATCGCCCGCCTACGCCCTTTGTCCGTCGCTTGCGCCAAGATTTCGCCGTTCGGTTGCTTTTCGACCGGAACCGGCGGGCCGAAAGGCGTCTCGTCGAGCCTCCCGACGACGCGCAAGATCGAGTCGTGCAAGGCCTCGGCGTCCATGCGCCGCAACGGCATACGCGACAGAAGGGTGTTATCCGGGTCGGCCTTTTCGGTCGCCGGTTCGACGCGCGAGGTTTGTCGATAGGCCTCCGAGGTCATCATGAGCCGATGCATCGCTTTGAGGCTCCATCCAGATCGCACAAACTCGGTCGCCAGCCAATCGAGCAATTCCGGATGCGAGGGCGGCGAGCCCATGCGCCCGAAATTCGCGGGCGTCGAAACTAAGCCGCGGCCGAAATGGTTCATCCAAAGGCGATTGACCATCACACGCGACGTTAGCGGATGATTCGGTTGCGTCAGCCAGCGCGCCAGCGCCAACCGGTTTCCGCTGGTCTCCTCGTTGGCCCCCGGGTGCAGCTCGTCATAGCTCTTGAGGTCCGCCGTCAAGACCCGCGGGACGCCCGGGGCTACGCGATCGCCGATCGACTGCGCCTCGCCGCGAAGCAGCAGGTAAGCCGGTGACGGCTCGCCGCCCATGTCGTATAGCGAACGAATCTTCGGAACCGCGCGCAACTGCTTCTTCTTGTCGGCGAGCGGTTTTCGGAGCTTGTCCCATTCGTCCTTGAACTCGGCGAACGTCTGGGCCAATTTCGCGTCGCTGATTTCGATGGTTTCGCGAAAGCGCCGCGCCAGGTATTGCTGCACCTGTGTCCGGTCTTGCTTGGGGATCTCGGCGAGCTCGCGAAGGTCCGCCCGTAGGTCGTTTGGGAGCTTTTCGAGCCGCTCGTTGAGCAAGCGGTCACGATAGGGTTTTCTTGTTGCTTCCAGATGTTCCTCAAGCCGTTTGACCTCGGCTGCGATTGGTGCGTTGAACTCCGCCGTTTCGCGCTTGTCCTTCTCGGTCGCGATTTCCAAATGCCGCTCGGTCGGCTTGACCCAATCGTATGGATCAAACGCGGTTTGCAGGACCGCGCCCAGCCGATAGTAATCGCGCTGCGTAAGCGGGTCATATTTATGGTCGTGACAGCGCGCGCAGCCGATCGTCAACCCCAGCAGCGAGGAGCTCAGCACTTGGATCTCATCGGCGATCACCGTCATCCGCTCGGCCAGCGAACCGTTCGCCGGGCTGTAGGTACCGTCCGGCGTCATGCGCAAATAACCCGTGGCGGCCAGGGTGTCGACCATCTCGGGCGTCACATCCTTGCGCCGCGCGGCGGGGATCAACTCATCGCCGGCGAGCTGCTCGATGAGAAAACGGTCATACGGTTTGTCGCTGTTGAAGGCCCGAATCACGTAGTCGCGATAACGCCAGGCATGGGGACGGACGCGGTCTTCATCGATAATGCCTTCTGAATCCGAATACCCGGCCAGGTCGAGCCAAACCTGGGCCCACTTTTCTCCGTAGTGGCGCGATAGGAGCAAGCGATCGATGAGGCGTTCGTAGGCGTCCGCGCGATCGTCGGCGAGGAAAGCCTCGCCTTCCGCCGGAGTCGGCGGCATGCCGATCAGGTCCAAATAGACGCGCCTCAGCAGCGTGAGGCGATCGGCCCGAGACGAATAGCTCAACCCGTTTTCTTCAAGCTTCGCGAGCAGGAATCGATCGATTGGGTTCCGAACGCGGTCCGCCTCCGTAACCACCGGCGGGGCATGGCGAATCGGCGGCCGGAAGGCCGGGAATTGGCGGTCGTCCTCGCTGATCTTGGCAGGCGGCGAGTGCGCTCGCGGCTCGTCGGCTCGCGCGCCGTCGGCGATCCAACGCCTGAGGACCTCGACCTCCTCGCTGCTCGGCGGCCGCACTTGGTTTTCGAACAGCATGTCGGGCGGCGGCATCTCACCGGCAGTGATGCGTTGGAACGCAAGGCTCTGCTGGGGGCTGCCGGGCACGATCGCCGGCCCCGAGCCTCCGCCCTTCAGGCGACTCGCCAGAGTCCGCAAATCGAGATCACCTTCCCGCCTACGCTTGCCGTGACACTTGGCGCAGCGCATCTGGAAAATTGGAACGACGTCCTTTTCCGTCAGCGCGGGAAGGTCGGCGCGATGGGTCGTTCGGGCGCCTTGGTCGATCCAAGCACGGAGGGTCGCGACTTCGTCCGCTGTTAGTTTGTCGCCCGCCGGAGGCATCGCTCCCGAAACCACTTTGGCGATCAGTAGACTGTGTTCGGCCGACCCGGCCGTGACCGCCGGCCCCGTCTTTCCGCCATGCAGCAACCCGGAAACAGTCGTGAGATTGAGATCGGCTTGAGGAGCGCTTTCGCCGTGGCAGAGAATGCAACGCTTGGTGAGGATCGGGGAGACGTCGGCCTCGAAGGTGAGCTTCGAGGAACTGTCGGCGCCCTTCAAAACGAAGGCCGAAACGAACAAGCAGCAAAAGAAGTAGAGGTGCACCGAGCACCGGCTCGCGGCCATCAGGTGTCTCCGTATCGCGGAAAAAGTCACCCAAATTATACCTCGCACGCGGGCGGAGGATGCCTCGCCTCCGCCTCTCACCAGACTCCGGCTCGCATCGGCAACCCCGTACGGGAACGATACACTACCAAGCTGAGCGGGTGCAATGCAGCCTGGCGGGGGCGGAAGCGAGTAGGCAAGGTTTACAGAACGCCCGAGGGCAGGTGACCGCCGCTCCACAGTCCGATGCCGATAAGCCCCAGGCCCCACAAAGCGTGGTACCACTCGCGCTCCAGAACGCAGGTGAGCGCTCCGAAAGTTACAAAGAGGATTGTTGGGTTCATCGCACAGCCTCCGAAAGTTTGAGCTGCGGGGCTCGAAACTATTCACTGTCGGGATGAACACTGCGAAGGCCGAAAAGTTGCCGTGAATTCTTGATCCAATCGGCGAAGCGACCTATTTTTCTTCCTTCGGCTTGTGGACTTTGTGGCAGCCGCGGCAGCCTTTGCCGATGCTGCCGGCGGCGGTGCGCCAGGCGTTGACATCGAGAGTTTCGGCCCCGACCAGCGACGCCTTCGCGCCCTTGATGACTTGGTTGGCGCCCTTTTCCCAAACGTCGTCCTTGATGCGTCCGGCCATCAGAAGCAACTGCGACGTTTCGGCCAGGATCGAGGCGTGGGCTTTCGCGTGCTTCCAATCCTTATCCGATTGCGGCCCGCCGGCCTTATTGATGGCCACAAGCCGGTCCATACTCGGCTTGACGACGTAATCCATCAGATCGTGCGGTGAGGCGATTCCTTCATAGGCATGGTCGGCGGCGGGTAGCGTGGTCAGGCTGAAACCGAGGAAAAGAGCAAGAGTGAGTTTTCGCATCGACAAGGGGGCTCCGAATCTTTGGTACACGAAGGCAACGGGTGCCATTATAACGAATCCCCTCGCCGCCCCCTAAGTTCATGCGAACACTACAATAGGCTTTAGCGGCTGTGGAAGCATTAGGGACCGGAGCGGCGAAGCGGCGGCGGGAATTTAGTCGGTGGAGCCGTTAGGCGGAACATCACAAGCGGATGATTTCTTCCTGTCGCCCTTTCAGGGCTCGCCGGGGGTGGGGCCGTTACCTAGGGTTCCACCGTTCCGGTTCCACCCTAGGCTGAATTCCCGCCGCCGCTTCGCGGCTCCAGAGCGCGATCTTTTCGCGGCCCCTTAGCTATGCGGCTTTCCTGCCTCATCTCGCTGCCCGTCCTGCTGGGCGTTGCCGGCTTGGCCGCCTCGGCGGCCGAACTGTTTCCGTTGTCCGAAGTGCGCGCCGGAATGAAGGGCACCGGGCGCACCGTTTTCCAAGGCCGCGAGATCGAGGAGTTCCAGGTCGAGATCCTCGGCGTGCTCGAGAACGTCGGACCCAAGCAATCGATCATCTTGGCCAGGCTCGCCGGCGGCCCCTTAGCCGAAACCGGCGTCATGGCGGGTATGAGCGGCAGCCCCGTCTTTCTCGACGGCAGGCCGGCCGGGGCGATCGCCTTTACCTACCCGTTTTCGAAAGAACCGATCGCGGGCATTCGCCCGATCGAGGAAATGATCGCCTCGGAGCAGAGCGGACGAGTGAGGTCGCCGTCGAGCGAGGCCGCGGCCGCGATGCTCTTCCGAGACGATCGCGGCGAACAGACCATCGAACTGCTCAGCGCGTGGTTGCGCGCGCCTACGGCGCCGATTTTCTCAGGCGAGCCACAATTGGTCCCCATCGCCACGCCGGTCAACTTGGTCGGCTTTTCTCAACGGACTCTCGATCTATTTGGATCTCGGCTGCGGCAACTGGGGTTGCAACCCACGCAGGGAACCGCCGGCAGCGGGCGGACCGACGATGCAGACCCAAGTGAAGCGGCGACCGAACCGGGCGCGATGATTTCCGTGGCGCTGATTCGCGGCGATCTCGAAGTAAGCGCCGCGGGCACGGTGACCCATGTCGACGGTAACCGCCTCTACGCCTTCGGTCATCCCTTCCTATCGAGCGGCCCGACCGAACTGCCGTTCTTGGCGGCCGAGGTCATTACGCTGGTTCCGAATTTGAACAGTTCGTTCAAGATCGCCGCGAGCGGCTCGCTGCTCGGAACGATTATCAGCGATCGCTCGGCGGGCCTAACCGGCATCGTTGGGAAGACGCCCGCGCTGACGCCGGTAAGGCTGCGGGTGACTTCGGGCCAAAACGCCGCCGACTACGCTTTTGAAATCGTGCGGGATCCGTTGCTCACGCCCTACCTGTTGCAGATGGCGCTGTTCTCGTCGATCGACGCCACCCAACGCCAGGTCGGCGCTTCCACTCTGCGGCTGCGTGGCGAGGCGCGCTTTGGCGAAAACATTCCGCCTTTGCGGCTCGACAATATTTACTCCGCCCCCACCAATACCGCTCTTTCCGCCGCCGCGACCACATCGTTGATGCTCTACTACGTGCTGCTGAATGCGAATATCGCGGCCGAGGAAATCAATCTCACCATCGAAGCCGCCGATCGCGAAGAGTGGGCCGAGATCGACCGCGTCTGGAGCGACAAGCGCACGGTCCGCCCCGGCGAGACGATCGAGCTCTCCGCGGCGCTCAAAGACGCCGACGGCAATGAGCGGATCGAGAAGCTCCACTACCGGGTTCCCGCGGGCACGCCCGCCGGAGTCATCCATTTGACCTTCGCCGACGCCGATACGGTGAATCTCATGGAGTGGCAAACCTTTCTCGGGCTGCGGCGCGCCAAGGACGCCGCGCAACTCGTCAGGACACTCAACCGCCTGCGACGCAACGACCGGCTGTATCTGCGCGTTTGGCGGCCCCAACCGGCCTTTCGTTTGAACGCCGAATCGCTGCCCTCCCCGCCCGCGTCGGTGGCGGTCGTGTTGGGCTCGGCCCCCTCGGGCGGATCCCTGGCGCAGGATTGGCGCTCGGCGTTGGCGGAACTCGAAACCGACCCGGGCCTGGGCGTTCTGCGTGGGAATGTCACCATGCAGATCAGCGTTACGCCATGATTACTTTGCCTTTCTTTTCCTATCCCCGAAAACGGCGCGGCCTGTCGGCGGCGGTCTTGCTGTCAGCTGTTTCGCTGCTCACCGCTGTTTCCGCTTCGGGCGCGTCGACACAGGTCTGGGAATTGAGCGAATACAAAGACTTTCTTCGAGGCAGGTTTGAAAACGTTTCCCTCTTGCAGCCCGGCACCTTGACGCCGGCCCCGAAGCTCGTTGATCTGTTTACGTCAAACCAGCCCGTGATCTGGACGGTTGCAACGGCTCCCGACGGAACCATCTACGTCGGGACAGGCCATCAGGGCCGGGTCTATCTGTTGGACGCCGACAACAATGTCAGCTTGTTTTGGAGCGCGCCGGAAATCGAGGTCTTCGCTCTAGCCGTCGGCCCCGACGGCGAAGTCTATGCCGGCACCTCACCCAACGGCAAGCTCTACCGAATTTCGGCCGACGGGGAAGGCAAGGAAATTTTCGATCCCGAGCAGACCTACATTTGGTCGCTCGTAATCGCACCGCCGGCCGACGACGGGAACGATGAGTCTCCCGCGCTGTATATGGCGACCGGCGACGAGGGCAAGATCTTTCAGGTCGACCAATCGGGGCAGGGACGCGTCTTCGCCGAAACCAAACAGCGCCATGTCGTCAGCCTCGCCCTCGACGCCGAGGGCCGCTTGCTGGCCGGCACCGATCCCAACGGCATTGCTTACCGCATCGACCGCGACGGACGTCTTTTTGCGCTCCATGACGCGGACCTCCCGGAAATCCGCGCGCTCGCCGTCGCCGCCAACGGCGACATTTACGCCGCGGCCATGGGCGGCGGCGCTTCTCAAATCACGCAGTCCGTCTCGTCGTTCGCCGCCTCGGCCGCGGCGAAAACGACGGTGCAAGTGAACGCGGCGGCGGGCGGACCCGGGACCCCCGCGACTCCTTCCGGCGGCGGCCTGGTGCAGCCGATGGTCAGCGTTTCCCAACCTGTCATCAGTTATCCCGGCATGGAACGTTCCGCGCTGCTGCGCATCCGACCCGGCCAAGGCGTCGAGAAACTTTGGTCATCGAGCGAAGAGAACATTATGGCCGTCAGCGTGGCGAACGACGAAGCCGATTCCTCTCCGCCGAAAGTCGTCTTCGCGACCGACCGCAAGGGACGCATCTATCAGCTGAGGGATCGGCGGAGAGTCAGCCTCGTGACCGAGAGCGGGCGCGGGCAAGTCACGCAACTGGCAACCGACGCCAAGGGACTGCTCGTCGCCTCGGCCCATGCAGCCGGTTTGAGCCGCTTTGAAGACACGGCGACGCCGGCGGGGAGATACGAAAGCGCCGTCCACGACGCCAAAACGCTCGCCCGTTGGGGACGGCTGACGTGGCAAGGCGACGGCGTCGACTCAGGGCGCGTGAAGATCTCGACCCGCGCCGGCAATTCGGCCGTTCCCGACGACAGTTGGAGCGCCTGGTCGCCGGCGGTGGAAGCCGATGCCGAGATGGAAGGCCCCGGGACTTTCGCCGGGGTCGTGAGTTCGCCGCCGGCGCGCTACATTCAATGGCGCGCGACGCTTGCAACAACCGACGATAGAGTGCCGCTGCTCCGGGGGGTTCGGCTCGCCTATCTGCCGCGCAACTCGCCGCCCAGCGTCAGCGAGTTAAAAGTCGAGGCCTCGGCGGAACAAGGCGCCGCGACATCCGCCGGTGTAACGAGCCCGCCCGCCGCGCCCGCCGCCGAAGCGGCCTACAGCATTACGGTGTCGGCGTCGGGATCATCGGCCGCCGCGCCGGCAACGAGCACAATGCCCACGACCCTGGGCGCCGCCGGCCGCGGCATGAAAATCTCCTGGAAGGCGACGGATCCCGACGGCGATAAGTTGACCGCCTCGGTCGCCTTTCGAGAGACCGCCGAATCGGCCTGGAAGACCATCGAAAAGGAAATCGAAGAAGGCCACCTCGCCCTCGACAGCGAATCACTGGCGGACGGGACTTATCGTTTTCGGGTCGTGGTTTCCGACCGCGCCGCGAATCCTCCGGAAACCGCGCGCGAAACCGACCAAATCAGTGAACCGGTGCTGATCGACCACACCCCGCCGCGCGTGCGGATGACCGAGGTCAACGGCCGAGAGTCGGCGTCCTTTGAGGCGACCGACGACGCTTCCGCCTTGGCCGCCGCCGAATACGCGATTGATGCGGGAAACTGGGTCCCCGTGTATTCGGCCGACGGCATTCTCGATTCCCGCCGCGAAAGTTTCTCCATTCCACTCGACGGCTTGCCCCAGGGCGAACACTTGCTCACCTTGCGCGTGCGCGACCGCGCGGGTAACGCGGGTTTGGGAAAGGCGACGATTAGGTAGTTGGCGGAACGAACCGGCTCACTCGTGACCTGGCCTTGTATGCTAATGTATACATTAGATTCTGTAGTGTTGTGAGGACATCATGCCTGAAACCTCAGTCCTAACCGTTCGACTTGATACCGAAACGAAAAACCGGCTGGATGAGCTGGCCCGGAGCACTAGAAGGAGTAAGTCATTCTTGGCGGCGCAAGCGATTGAAGCCTACATCGAAGAAGAAGCCTGGCAAATCGCCGAAATCGAAAAGGCGATCGTCGAGGCGGACGCGGGGAATTTCGCTACCCCGGCGGAAGTAAAGGAAGTCTTCGGCGACAGAGTTAAATGAAGATTATTTGGTTGGGGCTCGCCCTGCGCGATCTCCGAGACCAGGCGGAGTATATCGCCGAGGACGATCCCGATGCGGCGGAGCGCCTCGTAACCAGGGTGTACGAAGCTGTGGATCGGTTAGCCCATCACCCTGGGCTCGGCAGGCCCGGCCGGATTCCTGGCACGCGGGAGTTGGTTGTCAGCGGCACACGTCTTGTCATTCCGTACCGTGTCCGCGAAAACCAGGTCGAAATCCTTCGCGTATTTCACGGCGCGCAGCGCCAGCCTGAATCTGTCGAGAGCAATGGTTCAAATGGGAGAGCTCGGTGAGATCCGCTCTGTTCGTATTTCTGCTCTTCGCCCTCGTCGGCCTGTGCGCCTTAGCGGCGCAGTCTCCTGAGCAAAACAACCTGCTCGTCATCTCCATCGACGGGCTGGACCATCGATGGCTGCGTGACGCCGACGCCCTGGGCGCGAAAACCCCGACACTACGACGCCTTATGCGCGAAGGCGCGCGGGCCGACGGGGTGGTCGGCATTGTCCCGACCGTCACTTGGCCCTCGCACACCACCATGATCACCGGCGTCCGCGCGTCACGGCACGGAATTCGAACCAATGATCAACCCGGCAAGCCCGACGAGCGATGGTGGTATGCCGCGTATCTCAAAGCGCCCACGCTGTGGCATCGGCTGCACGGGACTTCGCGGCTCACCGCGGCGGTCTGGTGGCCGGTAACCGTCGGCGCCGACATCGATTTCAATCTGCCCGAGTATTGGGCCGTGCCGGGGCTTTACCCGCGACGACTGGCCCCGGTCGCCGAACACGGTACCCCCGGACTGATCGAGAAAATCCGCCAAGGCTACCCGAGTTTCGGGCGCGTCGACTTCGGTGACCGCCAAAAGGTCTTGGCCGCCCGCTACATTCTCGAAACAGAAAAGCCCGCCCTATTCTTGCTTCATCTCGGCGATCTCGATTCGGATCAGCACCGCACCGGGGCGTTTTCTCCAGAAGCGCGCGCGACACTCGAACTCCAAGACGAGCTGTTGGGGTATTTGCTTGCAGTGCTGCCGCCACAAACCTACGTTGCCGTCGTTTCCGACCACGGCTTCGAGACCGAGGAATTCGTCCTGCGCCCGAACGTCCTGCTGGCCGACGCCGGAATCGAGAGCAAGGCCGATGTCGTCGAGGGATTGATCGGTGTGCGTGACACCGCGGCGGCGAAATATTTTCGCTCGCTGCTCGCCGACGCAAGATATCCCATCGCGCGCGAGGTAAGCATCGAGGAAGTGCGCCGCCTCGCCGATCCCGCGCCCCAAGGATGGTTGGCGGCCTTTGAAACGGCACCGGAAGTATCCCCCGAGGCTGCGGTCGAGGGACCCCCGATCGGCTTGGGAGATCGGCGAGGGCATCACGGTCTTTGGCCCACCCGCGCCGACTACCGCGCGAGTTTCCTGCTGTGGGGCCCCGGCATCAAGCCCCAAGTCCTCCCGGAAATTTCCATGCTTGACATCGCGCCGACCTTCGCCGATCTGCTCGGCCTCGACCTCGGCCCCGTCGAGGGCAAGTCACTCTGGAACCGGCTGCATTAGCCTCGAGCTTCAATTGGGCGGAAGGGCAGGCCTGGAGACCTGCCCCACTGGGAACGGGTGCGGTTGGATGTCGATCGGGAAGATTGAGAGACAAGCTGAGAGCTTGTCGCGACTGGGGGCTAGGACCGGCAAGAGTGCCGGTCGCTACCGGGGACGCGCGCCTGTTCGAAATTCAATCGTCCGCCAAGTTTCTTGTCTGGATAAGCCGGCTAGGCCGGTGGCTCGGTGAAGCGAGAAACTGGGCGAGCGTGGGGGACCGCGCCGCACGGCGGCGCGGCTCGGATGGGTGAAAGTCCGATCTATTCGTAGCAGTTGTGAATCTCCGGGTAGCTGGAAATTTGAAGTTTCGGGTCAGGCGACGGCTTCGTCAAGATGACAGAAGGCGGCGAATGCATGAAAATCCTGATTGACTGCCACGAGTAGGACTCAGTAGCGACCGGCAAATCCGCCTTCACTCTCCGGACGCCTGAACAGCAGTAATCCGATCCACCGGCAAATCGGTCAGCACCGTCGTCCCCCCACCCGGCCAACTCACCTTGAGTTGCTCGACCTTCTCTTCGCCCCCCAGCCCAAAATGCAGCCTCAAATCGTGCTGCGAAAGATAACTCGCCCCCGACCGCACATCGCGGATTTGCGTCGTGCCGCCGGCTTTGATCTCGACGCGAGCACCCACCGCCGGCGCTCCCGTGCGGTTACGAACATCCACAATCAACCAATGTTTGCGGTTGCCGCCGTCGTTACGAAGCAGTGTCGGCGGCTCGTCGAGGTTGTTGATCACGACATCCAAATCACCGTCGTTGTCGTAGTCGCCTAACGCCAGCCCGCGACTCTTCTCGACCCGGTCGAGGCCGAAATCGAGCCCCCGCTCGACAAATTTCTTGCCGTCTTGGTTTTGATAAACCAACCAGCGTTGCTTGTACTTCAGCCCCATCTCGAACCGGTCGGCCTCGGGATACAAGTGCCCGTTCGCGACGAATATGTCCTCGCGCGTGTCGTTATCGAGATCGCCGAAGGCCGTTCCCCAGCCAACGTAGCGGTAGGTGCTTTGGCCGTGGCCCGCCAAGTTTGTGACGTTCGTGAAACTGCCGTCGCCGTTGTTGACGAGCAACGAATTGCTTTCAAAAGACGAGTTTGTGTAGTAGAGATCGAGCAAGCCGTCGTGGTTGATATCGGCGGCGTCGACGCCCATCGAACCTTCTTCGACGCCGTCCTCGGAAAAGGCCGCCCCCAGCAGCACGGCTAATTCTTCGAATGTCCCGTCGCCGTTGTTTTGATAGAAAAGGTTGGCCGTGAGATCGTTGGCGACGAAGATTTCAGGCGCGCCGTCGTTGTCGAAGTCGGCGGCCAGCACGCCCAGCCCGTAGCACTTTTCATCATCGATGCCGCGCTCGGCGGCCACGTTGGTAAAGCGCCCGGCGCCGTCGTTGAGAAACAGCGAATCCCGTAGTCCTCGCAGCCCGCGCGGGCCGCAAAACACTTGAAAGCCGCGATAGTTGCAGGAGGCATCGCGCCTCGGCGCCGTGTCGATGGGATAGAAAAGATAGTTGGCGACATAGAGATCGAGATCGCCGTCCAAGTCGATGTCGCTAAAAGCCGCGCCCAGGCTCCAGTGCGAAGCCGCCACGCCGGCCGTTACACCCACTTCTTCAAATTTCCCGTCACCCAAATTGCGGTAAAGCGTATTGCCGCCATACCCGGTGAGAAAAATATCGACCCGGCCGTCATTGTCGTAGTCGGCGACGGCAACCCCTTGTCCCCAGCCTCGGTGCGTCAGGCCGGCACGCTCGGTGACGTCTTCAAAGCTTCCCTTGCCGTCTCCGTGATAGAGCGCGCAGACCGGGTGCCCGCCCTTGAGAAACTGTTCGACCGTCGAACCGCGAACGAAGAGAATGTCGAGGTTGCCGTCGGCGTCGTAGTCGAGAAAGGCGACGCCGCCGCCCATCACCTCGATGATGTGATCCTTCGCGACGCTGCCTTGCAATCCGTCGAACCCGGAAAGACCCGCTTCCTCGGTGACGTCGACGAATTGGAGAGGGGAGTCGGCGGCGGCCGGCTCGGCGACGGCGGCCGGCGAGTGGAGTGCGAGGGCGAGTATGAGCGGCCGGATCGCCGACCGGTTGTTTTGACTGAGTAGCCCTGTCGCCATCTCTTTGTAGGGTAGAACAGGCGGGAACGTCGGTCGGGTCGATGGGATAGTTCCCGCCGCCCTTTCAGGGCTCAACCGCGTTGTCTTCCGAACCTAGGGTTTCACCTTTGGCTCCACCCTAGTGCCACGACCGCAAGAAAAGTTTGTTTGGCTGCAAAGCACCATTCTTGAGTGACCGCATCGCGTGGCGATGCGGCTCTGGTTGGCAGTGGTTTCCTCCGCAATGGCGGATCGAAGCCTTCTCAACAAGGTCGGGGAAAGGTGTCTTTTCACGTGGTCTGAGTACTAGGCTATATTCCCACCGCCGCTTCGCGGCGGTGGAGCAGGCGATGTTCAAAGCGCCTTCGGATGAGGCTCTCGCCGCGAGAGAGAGGGAACGCCAACTCCCCATGGGTATTCATGGCAGCCTACGCAGAGGCAAATCCGTCGGCTCCGGAGCCCCGGTGCTATCGTAATCCCCATGCGGGATCCCAAAACATTGCGCAGCTACCAATGGTTCGTGGGCGATGAATACGAAAACTTCGCCCGGCGCGCGGCGTTGCGCGCCGAAGGGCTTGGCCCCGAAATCTTCAACGGCAAGCCCGTCATCGGCATTTGCAATTCCTGGAGCGAGTTGACTCAATGCAACGCCCACCTGCGCCAAGTGGCCGAGGCCGTCAAACGCGGCGTGTGGGCTGCCGGGGGCGTGCCGCTGGAATTCCCCACCATCTCGCTCGGCGAGCTTTTCATGAAGCCCACCACGATGCTGTTCCGCAATCTGATGTCGATGGATGTCGAGGAATCGATTTCCGCCAACCCGATCGACGGCGTCGTGCTGCTCTCGGGCTGCGACAAGACAACGCCCGCGCAACTGATGGGGGCCGCCTGCGCCGACCTTCCCTCCATCATGGTGACGGGCGGTCCGATGCTGAGCGGACGCTGGGGCACGCAAGCGGTCGGCTCGGGCACCGACGGCCGGCGCGTGTTTGAAGAGCTAAAAGCAGGGCGTATCACTGAAGAGCAAATCCGCGAAATCGAAAGTTGTATCTCGCGCAGCGCCGGCCATTGCAACGTCATGGGCACCGCTTCGACGATGGCGTCGATGGCCGAGGCGTTGGGGATGACGCTGCCCGGCAACGCGGCGATTCCGGCGCCCGATTCGCGCCGTTACCAGCTTGCCGAGGCAAGCGGCCGCCGCGCCGTCGAGATGGTCGGCGAGGACCTGCGGCCGTCGGCGATTCTCACCAAGAGCGCATTCGAAAACGCCATCCGAGCCGACATGGCCATCGGCGGATCGACCAACGCCGTGGTCCACCTGATTGCCATCGCCGGCCGCCTCGGCGTCGATCTAAGCCTCGACGATTTCGACCGGCTCTCCCGCGAGACGCCTTTCATTACCAACGTCAAACCGTCGGGCGAATACTTGATGGAAGACTTCTACTACGCCGGAGGACTACCCGCCGTCATGAAAGAGATCCTCCCGCTGTTGCACGACTTACCGACGGCCAACGGCAAAACCATCTTCGAGAACTTCGGCGATGCCAAATGCTCGAACCGCGACGTGATCAGCACTCTCGACAATCCCCGCGGCCGGGAGGGCGGAACGGCGATTCTCTACGGAAACCTCGCGCCCGACGGCGCCGTCATCAAGCAGACCGCCGCCTCGCCGCATCTGTTGACCCATCGGGGAAAAGCCGTCGTCTTCGACGACTACAAGAAGTTGCGCGCCCACATCGACGACGAGGACCTCGAGATCGACGAAAACTCGGCCTTGGTGCTTCAGAACGCGGGTCCCAAGGGCGGCCCCGGGTTCCCCGAATGGGGCCACCTGCCGATTCCCGCGAAGCTGCTCAAGCGCGGCGTGCTGGATATCGTCCGCATCAGCGACGCCCGCATGAGCGGCACCAGCTTCGGAACCGACGTATTGCATGTGTCCCCCGAAGCGGCCATTGGAGGACCGCTGGCAGCCGTACAAACCGGCGACGAAATCGAGCTCGACGTCCCTAATCGCAAAATCGAGTTGCGCGTGGAGGACAACGAAATCAAGCGGCGTCTGGCCGACCGACCGCCGACCCCAGTGCACTACGAGAGGGGCTACGGCAAGCTCTTCCTCGATCAGGTAACCCAAGCGCACGAAGGCTGCGACTTCGAGTTCCTCCGTGCCGTGGGAAGCAACGGGCGGGAGAAGAGTCCATTGGGCTGAAGACGTTCGAGAGTGAGCCGGCGCGAGTCAGCCGCGGCGGGGCGACTCAAGCTCGTCAACCCCGACGACGAGATCACGCATGACTTGTTTGCCGTCGCCGAAGAGCATCAACGTATTCGGGGCCGCGAACAGCTTATTGGGAATGCCGGCGAAGCCCGGGCTCAGGCTGCGCTTGACCACCATCACGGTGCGGGCCTTGTCGACGTCGAGAATGGGCATGCCGTGGATCGGGCTGCCCGGGTCGTCTCGCGCGGCCGGGTTGACGACGTCGTTGGCTCCGAGCACGATCACGACGTCGGTCTCGGGAAACGTGGGGTTGATCTGATCCATGTCGTAAAGCTCGTCGTAGGGCACGCCCGCCTCGGCCAACAGGACGTTCATATGGCCCGGCATGCGTCCGGCGACCGGGTGAATGCCGTATCGCACGCTGACCTTGCGAGTGCTCAGCAGATCGGCCAATTTCCGGACATCGTGCTGCGCCTGCGCCACCGCCATGCCGTAGCCGGGGACGATCGTGACACTCCGAGCCGTTTCGAGGATCATGGCGGCTTCCTCGGCCGAGGCGCTCTTCACGCGGCCTTGATAGACTTCTTCGGCTCCGGCAACGACGGCGGCCCCTTCGCCGAGATTCCCCGCCAGCACGTCCATCAGCGATCGATTCATCGCTCGACACATGATGCGGGTGAGAATGAAACCCGAAGCGCCGACCAACGACCCGCTGATGATGAGGACGTTATTGTTGAGCACGAACCCGGTGGCCGCGGCCCCCAGCCCGGAGCAGGAGTTCAGCAGCGCGATCACGACCGGCATGTCCGCGCCGCCAACCGGCAGCGTGAAACCGATCCCATAAACGCAGGCCAAGGCCAAGGCGGCCCAAAGGGCCCACTCGGCCCCCGGGTTGACGACCAAGTAGGCCGCCGCGGCGACTGAACCGCCCGCCGAGATCAGGCCGACAAGCCTGATCGGGCGCCCGCGAGCCTGCATCTTGACCAACTCCTGGAGCTTGAGCCAAGCGACCAAGCTGCCGGTTAGGGTGGCGCCCCCGATCAAGGCGCTGACGCCCCCGGCGGTATAGAGCTGCAGCGCCGGCACATCCGGCAACGTCTCGGGAGTGAGAATGGCGCTCGCCGCCACCAATGCCGACGCGCCTCCGCCGAAACCGTTGAAGACGGCGACCAGCTCCGGCATGGCCGTCAAGGGAACCTTGGTGGCGGCAACGATACCAATCAGCGCACCCAGCAAGACGCCGCCGAGGATCCATTCAAAACGAACAATATGGTGGTCGAGCAACGTCGCCACCACCGCGATCAGCATCCCGAGCGCCGCCAGCGTATTGCCGCGCGCGGCCGTCCGCGGCGAGGTTAGGCCCTTGAGTCCAACGATGAAAAGGACCGAAGCAACCAAGTACGCGATGTTGATCAACTGCATGTCGAACCGCGAACCGCTCCTGCTAGTACCACGACCGCATGAAAAAGTTTGTTTGGCTGTAAAGCACAAAAAAATGGGGGACAGTCCACTTCGCGCCAGCTGAGACTTGTTGATTTGTTGGAACTTATTCGGTCGGCGCTCGGTACAGTCCCCAATTTTTCCTCGAGTGACCGCATCGCGTGGCGATGCGGCTCTGGTTGGTAGTGGTTTCCTCCGCAATGGCGGATCGAAGCCTTCTCAACAAGGTCGGGGAAAGGTGTCTTTTCACGTGGTCTGATCACTAGTTTTTTCGCTTGAACATCGAGAGCATGCGGTGGGTGACCAAGAAGCCGCCCACCACGTTGACCGTCGCCAAGACCACGGCGCCGACCCCGAGCAGAGTCGCGACGATGGTTTGATCGGCTCCGGCCGCGATCATCGCGCCCACCAGGGCAATGCCGGATATCGCGTTCGCCCCCGACATCAGCGGCGTATGGAGCGTGGGCGGAACCTTTGTGATGATCTCGAAACCCACGAAGACCGCCAGCACGAACACCGTCACCGACATGATTAAGGCTTCCATCGTCAGCCTCCTCGGCTATTCCCCTCGCAGCGCCCGCAAGACGGCGGGGTTCACCACCTTGCCGCCGCGCGCCACCAGCGACTCGCGAATAATTTCGTCCTCGGTATCGACCTTCACTTGGCCGTCCACGATTAGCAAGCCGAGAAAGGTCGAAATGTTTTTCGAATACATGCGGCTTGCATCGACCGGCAAGCCCGCCGCCAGGTTCAACGGGCCGACGATCGTAACGCCGTCGATCTCGATCGTCTCGCCGGGTTTCGTCAGGGCGCAATTGCCGCCTTTCTCGGCCGCCAAGTCGACAATCACCGAGCCCGGACGCAGGCTTTCGAAGATGTCGCTCGAAATCAACACCGGCGCGCGCTTGCCCGGAACGGCGGCTGTGGTGATGACGACATCGGACTTGGCCAGGTGCTCGGCCAGCAGTTCGCGCTGCACGCGGTAAAAGTCGTCGGTCTGCTCGCGGGCGTAACCGCCTCCCGTTTCGGCCTCCTCGGTCGAGATATCCAGCTCGACGAATCGCGCCCCCAGGCTTTCCACCTGTTCCTTGACCGCGGGGCGCAAATCATAGGCCTCGACGACGGCTCCGAGCCGCCGCGCCGTGGCGATCGCCTGCAGCCCGGCGACACCGGCGCCGATCACGAAAACCTTCGCGGCGGTGAACGTCCCGGCGGCGGTCATCATCAGCGGAAACATGAGGGGCGCGGCCTTGGCGGCGATCAGAACGGCTGCGTAACCGGCCAAAGTCGCCATGGAGCTGAGCGTATCCATTTGTTGCGCCCGCGTGATGCGGGGAATCAACTCCATCGAGAACACGGTCAGCCCCAGCTCGGCCGGCGCGAGCAGTTTTCGGGGCTCGGCCAAGGGTTCGAGAAAAGCGATCAGTACGGCCCCGGGCTGGAGGCGCTCTAAGTCTGCCGAGGGGAAGTTCGGATCGGAGCCCGGACCGCGAACCATCAAGACAACGTCGGCTTCGGCGAACAACTGTCCGCGGTCGGGGGTTACCCGCGCCTGTCGCGCTCGGTAGGCGTCGTCGGTGTGCCAAGCACCCGCCCCGGCGCCGGCTTCGACAACCACGTCGACGCCGCTTTTCACAAGCGCCCCGGCGTCCGCCGGCGTCAACGCCACGCGCGTTTCGCCGGGATAGGTTTCGCTGGGTACGGCGACGATCATAACGGCGAAAGACTCTCTGGCGTCGCGGCGACTCGCCGCGCTTGATGGGACGGCCGCGGCAGCGCGGAACCGTTTAAGACGGGAATGCGACGTTCACCAAGCTCCATCGGCGGGAGTCAGGGAATCCTTTCCCGGTCTCTCTCGTTAGCTTGGAACCGAGGCGGTGGAACGTCAAGTGGGAGAATCTCTTAGGGGTCCGGGCGAGGGTTGAGCTCCGGACAAGATTTTGCGTGAGCTACGAATTCGGCGGTCAGCCGCGGGTGAATACTTCGGGGCTGAGGGGAGCCTTCGTCAGATCGTAGTGTTAATGATTGGCCTTTCGAGAGAACGCCGCAATCCAAACCGAGCCGCGCGTGTCAGCAAGCGGTATCCGATGCCGCGGCACGGAAGCCGCCGCCGGCGGTGATCCTAAAAAGCCGACCCAAGGCCCCTGGGAAAGCCGACCCAAGGCCCCGTGTCTCAAGGTCGTCCCCAAACGACCAGCGACTTTCGACTGCGCTTCGGGCCGGCTTCCGCGCCCGGGACACCGCGCTTCCGCCGCCGTCCTTCAGGTTGAACCGCCTCATCGCATACCGCTTGCTGACGCGCGCGGCTCGGTTTGGAGGGCGTCGCCGGCCTATCGCTGCCCGGTAACCCTACTCAAAGCCCTCGATCAGCATCAGGTCGCTTGAAATGTCATCCGCCTGCGTGTAGAGGATGGTTTGGCCGTCGGGCGAGACGCCGAGTCCTTGCGTCATTCGGAGATCAGTACTCGGCAGACGAGCAATGATTTCGACGCGACCGTCGGCGAGATTTAAGAACCGAATCGAGGCAGACGGGTCACGATCGCCCTCCTTGGGCGCCTGCATGAAGTAAATCCCTCCGGGCACAATCGCGAAGTTCCGTCCGGCAACCGAGTCCAAGACCTTGGACTCCTCGCCACCGCTGACGGGAGTCTTCCAGAGGGCGATGTCGCGGTCCTCCAACCTCCTGACGTAGTAGAGGAATTCGCCCGCGGGATCTTCCAAGGCAAAGTGCCCCCCATTAGTCGTCACTTGCACCGGCTCTCCTCCACCAGCCGGCGCCTTCCAGGTCTCAAACCGTCCCGTCCTCGCCGAGCCGAAGTAGACCCACTTTCCGTCGCTTGACCAACTGGGCACCTGGTCATCGGTCCAGTGGGTGGTCAGGCGGAACGGTTCGCCCCCCGCGGCGCTGATGATGAAGATGTCTCCATTGTCATCGACGTAGGAGTCAAACGCGATGTGACGGCCGTCGGGAGAAAACCGTCCCGAACCGGAGAACGCTCCTTCCGGGTGCAAGAAAACAGGCTCGGGATTGGAGCCCTCCGCGTCGCTCAGCCAGATCCCGGTTGTTCCGGTACGCCCCGAAGTGAAAGTAATTCTTGTGCCGTCGGGAGAATAGTATGCGGCTCCATCGTAGCGGGTCGAGGAAAACAGCTTGACGGGATCGGTGTCGGTGTCACCTACCCGGATCGCCCATACGTTCCAGTCAAAAGTTGATCTGGCATACGCCAGGCGACGGGCCGGCCCGGATACCGCGGGGTACGCCGACCTGAGGCCGGCGGCCGCCACCAGCCGAGCGTCTCCGCCCGAAATAGGAATCTTCCAAAGGCGCGCGGTCGCGGCGTCATCCCCGCTACTGAAAACGATTGATTCTCCCTTTCCACTCCAGCTCAAGCCGGACATGACCTCTCCCAACGAAGTCAGCCGTCGTGGTTCCCCCGCGGGACTCAGATCGGCGTTGAGCGACAGCAGGAATACGTCGTGGGTGAAAAGGCTCGCCGCTCTGATGAAAGCCAAGGTCTTGCCGTCAGGCGAAAACGCGGGTGAGATGTCGCCCCCAGAGCCGGTAGGCGAGGTCAAGCGTCGTTTCTCGCCTGTATCGATCGTGAGGAGAAACAACGCCTCGGCTTCGCCCGGGGCATTGCTGTCAACGACGACGAGCTGCTTACTGTCCGGGGTCCACGCCGCGGTGAACGTGCGGAAAAAAATGTCGTGGGTCGCCACGGAGTCGCCCACGACATGCTCGGGGCCGCCGATGGACGGGATGATGACTACCTTGGCTTTGTCTTCGCCCGGATCGAGGCGGAGAAAGGCGATGAACCGGCCGTCGGGCGACCAAGCGGGAAAAAGGTCTTCAGCCGGGTTCGTTGTGAGCGTCTGGCGGTTGTCGGAGGCGATTTCCTTGACGTAGATATCGAAGTTGTCTTGGTTTCCGCCGTTCCACGCGAAAGCAACCCGTGCGCCGTCGGGAGAAAAAGTGGGGTGGTCTTCGCTGCCGGTGTAGGTGGTGAGAGGAACGGCTTCGAGCGGCTCTTGCTCGGCGACGGGCTTGTCGGACTCGAAGAGGCCGAGGAAAGCGCCGGCGGTTACGACAAGGGCGAAGAGCACCGCCCCGCCGGCGAGGAGCCACGGGGTGCGATGGGATTGCGCCGCGGGAGCGGGCGCGGGGCGGGCGGCGGTCGCGCCTTGCTGCTCTTTTTGGAGAGCTCTCAGATCGACCAGCAAGTCGTCAACGCGCTGGTACCGCTCGCTCGCCTCCTTGGCCAAGCATTTGTCGACGATGCGTTCGAGCTCCTTCGGAACGCCCGTGCGAACCGCCGTTAGCGGCTGAGGGGCTTCGTTCGTGAGTAAGTAGACAATGGCCTGGTCGTAGTCGGCGCGGAAGGGCGGTTGCCCGGCGACCATTTCGTACAGCACCACCCCGAGCGACCAGATGTCGGTGCGGCTGTCGGTCTCGGCGCCCCCGGCTTGCTCGGGCGACATGTAGACCATGGTGCCGAGCGTCGTTCCCTCGCGGGTGAATTTCGAACCGCCGGCAAGTTGCGCCAGCCCGAAATCCATGATCTTGACAAGCCCTCGCGAGCCCGCCATCAGCATCAAATTGTCGGGCTTGATGTCGCGGTGGGTGATGCCTTTTTCGTGGGCCGCTTCGAGGCCCTCGGCCAACTGCGTGACGACGGAGAGCGCCTCGTTCAGCTTCAGCGGGCCTTCCTTGATCCGCGCGCTTAGGGGCCGGCCTTCGAGGAAGGCCATGACGATGAAGGTTCGTCCCTCGGCTTCGTCGATTTCGTAAACGGTACAGATATTGGGGTGGTCCAACCGGGCGGCGGCTTTGGCCTCGCGTTCGAAACGCTTGCGGGCCTCGTCGTCGCGCAGAAGGTGAGGCGCGAGGAATTTGAGGGCGACGGGGCGGTCGAGCTTAGTGTCCTCGGCCTTATAGACGACACCCATCCCGCCTTCGCCGAGCTTGGCGGTGATCTTGTAGTGAGAAATGGTTTGGCCGATCATAAGTCGGGGAGAATTCGTCGAGGAGACGTCGGAGCCTTCGTCAGATTGTAGCGTGAATGGTTGGCCTTTCGAGAGAACGCCGCCCTCCAAACACTCCAAACCGAGCCGCGTGCGTCAGGGGCTGTGAAAAAATCGGGGACAGTCCACTTCGCGCCGGACGCGGTTACTGATTCCATGGGACTTGTTCGGTCGGCGCTTGGGACAGTCCCCATTTTTTCACAGCCCCTCAGCAAGCGGTATCCGATGCCGCGGCACGGAAGCCGCCGCCGGCGGTGATCCCAGAAAAGCCGCCCGGAGGACCTGGAAAAACCGTCCCGAGGTTCTGCATCTCAAGGTCCCTACCAAACCCGCAAGCGACTTTCGACTGCGCTTCGGGCCTGCTTCCGGGCCCCGGGCGCCGCGCTTCCGCCGCCGTCCTTCTGATTGAAGCGCCTCGTCTCATACCGCTTGCTGACGCGCGCGGCTCGGTTTGGAGGACCACGCCGGCCGGGAGCGGCGAGGGTCAATGTCGCCGCTTGCCGAGCCAAGGAACTTGAACGCGTGGGGACCGGCCCGTTCAGGCGGGGGCTCGATGAATGTAGATTCCGCGCCGGCTCCGGGCTCAACGCCGCTTCGCGGCACAAGGTGGTCGTTTCGTTGCCGGACTGGGCGGGATGGCCCATGCGTTCGGTACAGGGTTGGAGAAGACATGTCGGGCTCGAAAGCCCGACACGGCTCGCCTGGAGGCGCGCGCCACGTCGGGGGCGTTCGACTCCGATGGAATTTCGCGCGGCCTATTCCCGCACCAAACGAAAAGACTTGAAAGCCTCGTAGACCCGGCCCAGGCCGTCGACGCCGACGAGGCGGATTCCCAGCGTCGCCGGGTAGCGTCGCGTCAGGTCGGGGGGGACAGTGAAAGCGCCGAATTGGGTCGTTCCCAGCACGCGGGGGCCGACGCCGGAACCGGCCACCCCGGAACCGGCCACTTCGGCCAGCCACAGCCATTGCGTCTTGCGGGCTGTTCGTCCGGTTTTCTTGAGCGTGGCGTTGAATTGAAACTCGCGGCCGGCGACCAATTCATCTTCGTCGGGTAGCTGAATTTCGAACGGCACGTCGGCGATCGTCGATTCAATCTTCTTGGGACGAATCTTGCGCCAGGCGAGTAGGAACGAATTGTTCATCGCCTGCTTGCGTCCCTCGCGCCGGACATAAAGCACCCAGTCGTGCGAGTCGTCGGGAGGCCCGGGGGTGTTGAAACGCTCGCCTTTGAACTCGTCCTTTTGGTCGACCCAGGTGCCGTCGATTGGATTGAACCAGCTCACGGTGTACTTATGCTTGGGCAGCCGCAATTCCACCGGGCCCGGCTTTTCGACATAGACGATGAACTCCACCCCGCGCGGCGTTTCATCGTTATGGCGAAAGAAGGTCAGGGCCAAAGCCGGTCCGCCCTCGACGCGGTAATAAGGCCGCAGGTCGAAGTAACGCGTCTGCGCGAAAAAGTCATGGAGATGCCCCAACTGCCGCGCGCCCGGTGAATCGGCGTAGCGAACGTCAACCTTCGAAGTGCCGGCGCCCCAGGTGCCTGAGTTGGCGAAGGTGAGCGATTGTCCGCGGATGGCCGCGTTCCACATTCGCTTGCGGAGCGTATCGGCATCGACGCCGTTGGGGATCGAGCCGCCCGTGTCCTCGACGCCGACTTCGATATTGACGAAGGGCGCGGGAAACATTTCATGCTCGACGGTCGCGAGCGCGGGGTCGTGGGAACGTTGCACGACATAGTTCATCCACTCGTCTTCGGCCAACGGGCTCGATGTCACGGCGGCGCCGCTTGAGCGGGGGCGCTTGTAGGGGTCCCACTTGCCGAGGTAGCGGGCGATCTCTTGGAGAAACTTTCGGCCTTGCCTATATTCCTCAAAGCGCTCAACGCCTTGCCAGGTGATATTGAACGCGGAGTAACGGGCGGCCAGATAGCGCACGTAGCGTTGGCGGTGACGGCGGTGGGGCAGCAGCTCGGCGAGCTGGTCGGCTCCGTCGCCGAGGATCAAGTCGACGATGATGCCTTTTTGATTCATGTATTCGACACGGCGGTCGACTTCCTGGAAGTGCTCGACCAAGGGGCGTTCGGGGTCGGCCAAGACGCGGGCGGCGGTTTCGCGATTGCCTAGGACAAACCCGCGCATGTGGGTGAATTTCTGCTCGGCGCGAATGTCGATGAGTTTCGTAAAGGTCTCCCAGGGGATCGTGGCGAACGGATAGCAAGTGTCGCCCATCCAAAAATGGGTTGTCTCGGGCGCGGTAAATCGCCAATAGCGCAAGTTGTGGACGCGCAGGAAGCCGGGGGTTCGCGCGGGGCCGGCGTCGAAGCTGCCGGTCTCGCCGGAAAGCTCGGGTAGATTGGAGACGATTCGGAAATCCCAGCGGCCCGGATTGAGCGGCGCGAAGCGAATGACGAATCGGCGACCGCCGTCCCAGAAGGCCGGCATGACGCGCGTCCGGCCGCCTTTCGGCGAGCGAAACTCGGCCCGCAATTCGACGCTCACGTAGGGGTTGGGGTGCGCCTCGGCGGCGGCTTGGCTGATTTCGATTTCGATTTCGCAGGTTTCATAAAGCGGCGCCGACCCGCAGGGCTTGACGGTCTGGCCCCAGGCCGGGGTCGAGGACCCCAGGGTTATGAATAGGAAGGCGATGAGGGCCGGGCGCATACTCGTTGAGCATAGAACGGGTGGGGGGCGAGGCGCAAAACAGGGAGGTGGTTTGATCACCGGAGGAATCTTGGGGCCTCGGGCAGTCAGGGGCCGTGAAAGGATGGGGGGAGGTCGGTTTCGATGAACCGCGGTCTCGGGAGCCGCTATGAAAATAGTGTTGGCGGGCTGAAGTGTCAGGCGCGAGTTTCCCGCCGCCCCTTCAGGGCTCGACCCGGGTGCGGGGCTCTACCCAGGGTTGCGCCTTTCGGCTCCACCCTGGGCTATATTCCCGCCGCCGCTTCGCGGCTCAAGATGTGCGCGATTTTCGCGGGCATACTGTAGCGCCAATACACTTGAAGGGGATTTTCGGGAAAGTTCGCATCGGGCTAACACGGCCGGGGTCTCTGTTGCCGGCAACGCTTGCGAGGTCGTTCAGCGGGGGTCGTGGCAGTAGTCGCATTCGAGCGAACCGCCTTTGGCGCGGTGACAGGTCATGCAAGCGGCCATCGAAATGTCGCGTTCCTTGCCCAAGACGTTTCGTTCGCCGACAGGGCCGTGGCAGTCCGCGCATTGCGCGCCGACCTCTTTCACATGAACCGTGTGGCTGAAGAAGACGTAGTCGGCGATTAGGTAGACGGGTTCCCAGGGAATGTCTTTGCCGGCTTTGTGAAATTGGGTGAGTTTCTGAATCGCCGGACTGTCGGTCTTAATCGATGTATGGCAGGCCATGCACTTGTCGGAGCTTGTAATTTCGGCGTAGTCACCGGGATCGGGCATGGCGTGACACTCTACACACGCCAAGCCTTGGCCGACGTGCTTTTGATGGCTGAAGGGGAGCGGCTGCTCGGGGGGCGTCGGCTTAAACTTGAGCTCGGGAAGTTGCTGCGCGGTTATGGGGGCGACGAGCAGGACGCAGAAAAGCCAGGCCGTGCTTCGAAGGCGGGAATCGATCTTCGCCAAAAACATTCGCAATCTCATCCGCCGGAGCGGTGCGCCGGTGATTCCACCTCATCATAGACACGGCTGAGGTGTGCTAACAATCCGCCGGAGGCCGGCTCAGCGTCACGAGGGTCGCGCCCCAGCCGCCCGCCTCGGCGGGGGCGTCGCGATAGTCGACGACGAAGGGCGTTCGTTCGAGCACCTTGCGAACGGTCTTTCGCTGCACGCCGATGCCGCGGCCGTGGATGATGCGTAGAGCGGATAAGCCGAGGCGGTGCGCTTCTTCTAAATACGCTTCGACGACGGGTTTGACGTCTCGCGGCGGGACGGTGTGTAGATCGAAGACATCCCCGACGGGAATGCGGATCGGCTCGGCATCGTCGGATTCCGGGTTTTCGAATTCCGATTCAAATTCCGACATAACGGGCGTAGAGGCCGCGGGCGAGAGCGATATCGTCGGTCCCTTTGATGATGGCCCTGCCGTCGGCGAAGATCGTCATCTCGTGGGGCGGGCAGCGGAAGCGGAGGGCGTATTCGTTGGCCCGCACTTCGCCAAGCGGCTCGAGTGAACGGCGTAACTCGGCGAGATCGAGCGGCCGTCCGCGTTCGTTGATTTGAACGGCGTCTCGTCCGCAGAGCATGGCGGCACGGCGTTGCTTGCGGCTGAGATGGTCGAATTTTCTCTGGGCGCAAACGCGGCAGGCCGGGTCGGGCTTGCCGGCCGAGACGGTGCGCAGCGAGCTTTTCCAAACGTCGAGAGTAAGCAGGCGCGGCTCGACGGCATCACGGCGGCCCGCCAAGATCTTGAGTGCGTCGGCGACTTGCAAGGAAGCAACGGCGCCGCTCGTGGCATTGAGAATCCCGGCTGTGTCGCAAGTCGGCTGCGCGCCGCCGGGCGGTTCGGGAAAGATACACGCCAGGCAGGCGGCGGTGCCGGGCAAAATCGGCATCGTCAAGCCATAGCTGCCGACGGCGGCGCCGTAGATCCATGGGACCCCGTTTTTGACGGCGACGTCGTTTATGAGATAGCGGGTTTCGAAGTTGTCCAAGCCGTCGAGGATGACATCGGCGGGCAAGAGCAGGCTTTCGGCGTTTTCGGACGTCAAGTCGGCGACCGCCGCTTCGACCCGAACGCCGGAGTTGACGCCGGCCAGCCGGTCGCGCGCGGCGGCGGCTTTCGGGAGCATTTGTTCGGCGTCTGATTCCTCGAAGAGCCATTGCCGCTGCAGGTTACTCGGCTCGACGTAGTCACGGTCGATGATGACGATTTCGCCGACGCCGGCCCGCGCCAGCGCCGCCGCGTGGAAGCTGCCGAGCGCGCCGCAGCCGACAATGACGGCGCGAGAATCGAGTAGGCGTTGCTGCCCCTGTTCGCCGATTTCCGCGAAGAGGATTTGACGGGAATAGCGTTCGCGATCTTGCGGGGTCATCTCGACGACTAGGTCGGGTGCGCGGGCGGGGGGACCTATATCAGTGATGATGCCACAGGAAGAGCGTCGCGCAAGGAACGGAGGGATGAGTGGTGCGGGCCGCCCGGCCTGTCCGAACCATCGACAGCGGTGCGTGGGCAGGCCTGGAGACCTGCCCACTGTGCCCGGCCCCGTCTTTGTGCTCGGCCCGCTACCAATACGACCCGATCCAGGAAGCCTCGTGGGGCGTGTCGATGGGCGGGCGTTTCAGGATTGCCTCTTCGTTGATGTCGGTTCCCAGCCCCGGTCGATCGGGGATCTTCAAGTAGCCGTCGGCGTATTCGATGGGCTCGGTGAGAATCTCGTTGTAGTGATCGAGATAGGGGTAGAAGAATTCCTGAACAATGAAGTTGGGAATCGAGGCGTCAACGTGCAAGCTCGCGATCGTGCCGATCGGGCCGTTCGAGTTATGCGGTTGGACGGAAACGTAGTAGGCTTCGGCCATCGCGGCGATCTTCTTCAACTCCAAGATGCCGCCGGCGTGGCAGATGTCGGGCTGAATGATGCGCGCGGCTTGCTTTTCGAGCAAGGGCCGGAATTCCCAGCGCGTGTAGAGCCTTTCGCCGGTGGCGACAGGGAGGTTGATCGATCGTTGCACTTCGGCCATGGCGTCGACGTTGTCGGGCGGGATCGGCTCTTCGTAGAAAAACGGATCGAAGGGCTCGAGCTTTTGCGCCATGCGAATCGCGCTCCACATGTTGAAACGGCCGTGGCATTCGATCATCAAGTCGACATCCGGCCCTACGGCCTCACGGACGGCCTTGACGCTCGCGATCGCGAACTTTTCTTCTTCCTTGGAAATTACTTGGCCCCCGAAGCGAAACGGGTCCCACTTCATTCCCGTGAAACCGGCGGCGACCATCGCCTCGGCGGCTTTCGCGATTGTCTCGGGCGTATCGTCGCTGCTGTGCTCGGTCACGGTTTGTTGGAAAGCCCAGGCGTTGGCGTAGGCGCGGACGCTGCCGCGCAACTTCCCCCCCAGCAGTTCGTAGACCGGGACGCCGAGTTCCTTGCCCTTGATGTCCCATAGGGCCTGCTCGACGCCGCTGAGGGCGCACAGCGTGATCAGTTGCCCGTACCAGAAGGTCTGCTTGTAGAGCGAATTCCAAATGTATTCGATTTGAAACGGGTCTTTGCCGACGAGGAAATCCTTCATCGCCTCGAGCGCCGTGACGACCTCTTTGTGGTGGCGCTCTATGCTGGCTTCGCCGACGCCGGTCACGCCGGTATTGGTGTAGAGCTTAACGAAGAGCCAATTGCCGTGTTCGCCCTCGGTTTCGAAGATTTTCACGTCGGTGATTTTCAAGATGTTTCTCCTTGGGGGAAGGCGGATTTCCGAAGCCGTCCACGCTCCGGTTGGCCGCAACGTCTACGAATTATGGGCTTGATCGCGCAAGGGTTTCAAGGCCGACGGCCCGGCGGCCTGCCAGGCAACTCACTTGCTCGGGACTGTGCTAACGATCTCGCCCCTCCGGAATGAATTTGTTTAGGAGCCTGCGGCCGTTTCTGCGAGCCGGTTCCGGAAACCGATTGCGGAGCCGTTCCCGCCAGGTGAATCTCAGCAGCGGGCGCGCATTGTAGCCTTGGTGTTCCCACCCGTCAGCATCTCCGGGGAAGGTCGGCGCGTCCGTTCGCCTGAGAAACGCGGTACGAAAAATGACGGTCGCCACCTCGAACATCGCATCGTGCCGCAAGAACCTGTAAAGGTCATGCACGCCGCGGATCTGTAGATCATCAATTACCAACACACCACCGGGACGCAGGTACGGCAAGAAATGGAAGTACTCGAGTGCCGGAAAAGGAAACGCGTGAGGACCATCCAAAAGGACGGCGTCAAGCCGGCACGCGAATCGTCGTCGAGGCAACGTTTGCTGCGTGGGACCTTCCACAAACTCGAGGTCGGCTTTGCCTCGCAGCTTCGAGGCGTTTACCCTTCCGAACACATTGAACTCGTCAAAGGCGAAGACGGTATGTCGCCTGCTGAATTGGGAAAAGACCAAAGTACTCGCCCCGCAACCGGTTTCGGCCGTTTCGGGCTTGTTCATCGTGCCCAGGATTCTTGCGAGTTCGCGCAGTACTGTGGGTGGTAGAGCGTACGGTGAATATTTCGCCGATTGCCGGATGATATCGTCAATAGTCGGTTTCACACTCTTGCTCATGATCTAACGGCAGGTGGAATTGCCTCTCCTCTGATACTCCTGGACGCGCACGCCGCCCGTCCCCCATCCTAAAGGAATCCATGTCAACCCTCACGTATTTCGCACCCGAATCTCTTGAACCCTATGTCCACCAGGTCTTCCTCGCGCTCGGCGCCGACGACGATATTTCGCGTGAGGTCGCGCGGCATCTGATCCGGGCGAATCTTTCCGGGCACGACTCGCACGGCGTCATGCGCGTTGCCCAATACGTCAAGCAAATGGATGCCGGGGACCTCCATCCCACGACTCGGCCCGAAGTTTTGCGGGAAGCCGGCAGCACGGCGCTGGTCGACGCCAAACGCGGCATGGGGCACTTTTCCACCCGATTCGCCCTTGACTGGGCCATGGAGCACGCGCGGGAAAACGGTATCGCGGTGGCGACGATTCGTCACTCGATGCACATCGGACGCGTCGGCGAGTACCCCGAAGTGGCGGCCGAACAAGGCCTGATCGCGCTCGTCATCGCCGGGGCCGCGGGCCATACGGTGGGCGCCATGGCTCCGTGGGGTGGAACCGAGCGCTTCATTACGCCGAGCCCGGTCGCGATCGGAGTCCCGATCGCGGGCCATACACCGTTTCTGTTTGACGCCGCCATGACGACCGTGGCCCAAGGGAAAGTCAAGGTCGCCCACGACAAGGGAGTTGACCTGCCCCCTGATTGCATCACCGATCGCGACGGCAACCCGACCACCGACCCGGGCGACTATTTCGCCGGCGGGACGATCCAGCCGTTGGGCGGGCGCGTCGCGGGGCACAAGGGTTACGCCATGGCGTTGGCGGCGGTTCTACTGGGCGGGCTGGCGATGATCGACGACCCGGAGCCGTCGATGATCGGGGCCCCCACTCACGATCCCAAGGCCGAGCCTCGCGGGCGGATGGGCGGCGTTTTTCTGCTGGTCGTCGAACCGGCTGTTTTCGGTGACGCGGAACATTACCAACAGCAAGTTGCCGCGACAGTCGAGGAGATGAAGGCGAGTCCGAAAGCCGAGGGTGTCGAGGAGATTCTGGTCCCCGGGGAGTTTGAGGTTCGCACCCGGCAACAGCGCACCCGAGACGGCATTGCGCTGCCCGAGACTACTTGCCGGGAGCTCGACGAGATCGGCCGCCGTTTCGGGGTGGAGAGCCCGCGGCCGGTGGACGCGTAGAGCGAGTGGGGCGGCGACGAGCCTCGTGAATCGCCGCGGGGCGCTTTCTACGCCTGTAATTCGGCGAAGATCTCTTCCAGGGGGACGACGATTTCCGGTGACGCTGTGCGGAGCACACGGTCTTTCGGCTCTGATACGCCGGTCGCCGTGTAAATCCAAGCCCGCCGTTTGCGCGGATCGACGACCCAAACATAGGCCACGCCGAACGCGAGGTAGTCGTCGACACGTTCTTGTAAGGCGGGCAACCGATCATCCTTGGACAGAATCTCGATGCACAGGAAGGGCGGCGCCGTGAAGATCTGCTCTTGCGGTCTCGGCCCGGTCAGGACGCAGATGTCGGGCACTCGGAAGCGGGCAGGTTTCACCTGCACGCGTTGCTCGGGAAAAACGCGAATGCCAAGTTGGTGACGCCGCGCATATAGGTATCCGCTAATCGCCATCTGAACACTACTGTGATCGCGTTCACCCAAGTTGCGCTCCAAGACGTAGCCGTCGACATATTCGCAATCGGGACGGTAGCTCGTCCCCAGATATTCCTCGACGGATATCAGCGTCTCGGTCGCCATGTGTCCATGATAGCTCTTGTAGAGGATCTTGGGCCGCGTTTTCCGGCGACGCACAACGCGTAATCGCGATACTGAAGGGGTTGGTCGGACGAGACCAAGGGTCCCCGCCACGCCGACTCTCGACCACGGGAATTGATGCAAACCCGGATCTATCGTTGCTTGCTCTTTGTCCCCGGTGACAGCGAAGCCAAGCTGGAGAAAGCCGCGGGCTTGCCCGCCGACGCTATCGTGATTGATTGGGAAGACGCCGTGCTGCCGGCCCACAAAACCGCCGCGCGTGAGACCACCGCGGCTTCGTTGCGGCGGCGAGGCCCGAGCGAACAGGCTGTCATCGTTCGCGTCAACCCGGTTGGCTCGGAAGACTTTCGGGCCGATTGCGAGGCTTTGTCCGGTTTGGGGCCGGACACGCTGCCGGACGGCGTGATGATCTCCAAGTGCGCTTCCGCCGAGGACGTTCGCGAGGCCGCGGCCTTCCTCGAGCAAATCGACCCGTCGGGAGGGCTCGGGCTCTGTGCCGTGATCGAGTCGGCGCGAGGGGTCGTCAACGCGGCGAGTATCGTCGCGGCGTCAGATCGCGTTGTCGCGGCCGCCTTCGGAGCGGAAGATTTTTCGGCCGAAATCGGGATTCGACGCGGCCCCGAAGACGCCGAACTGCTCTATGCCCGATCGGCCGTCGTCACGGCGGCCCGCGCGGCGGATTGCGAAGTCTACGACTCGCCTTCGATGGACTTCCGCGATCTCGACAAAGTGAAGGCGGCGGCCGAACGTGCCCGCAATCTCGGTTTCAGCGGTCAACTGGCGATCCACCCCGCGCAAATCCCGATCGTGCACCAGGCGTTCGACCCCAGCCCGGAGGAAATTGCCGCGGCGAAAGACTTGCTCGGAATCTTTGAGCGGGAAGGGCGCGGCGTGATCGGGGTCAACGGGCGGATGGTCGACGAGCCGATCCTCAAGCGCGCCCGACGAACGCTCGCCCAGGCCGAGCACGCGGATCCCGAGCCCGGGTAAACCAGATAGTCCGGTGCCGGCGGAATCGAGACAGGCTTGTTTCCATGAACGAGCGGCGATTCATAATACCGCCATGTGACAGGCGTACGCGGCCAACCGGTCAGGTGGGGTTGAGGGACCGCTTTCCCGCCGCCCTTTCAGGGCTCAAACTGACTTGATTCCGTACCCGGGGTTCCGCCATTGGCTCCAGCCCGGGCTATATTCCCGCCGCCGCTTCGCGGCTCTCGAGGTTCGCGGTTACGGTCGGCGACTTCACGTACCGTGACTCGCGCGTCTCCGGTGCTACATTGATAGGTCGCCGTCAGCCTCGATCGTGTTCCACCCCTGAACGCGTCACGGCGGTGGGAGTTTCCGGCGCTAAGCGTCGCCGGCGGGGCTGATTGTCAACCACATTCAGGGAGATTTCATTCGTGTCCGATTCGCAGCGCAAGCCCGTCATGGTGGGCAATTGGAAGATGTTCAAAACGGCCGAGGAGACACGGCTGTTCTTCGAAGCCTTTCGGCCCCTGGTGGAGGGAGTCGAACATTGTGAAATCGTCATCGCGCCGCCGTTTCTGTCTTTGAGCGCCGCGATCGAGGCGACGGCGGGCGGTTCCATTCGGATCGCGGCTCAAAATGTCCATTGGAAATCGGAAGGCGCTTTCACCGGCGAAATCAGCGGCGCGATGCTTCGCGAGGCCGGTTGCAGCCACGCCATCATCGGCCACAGTGAGCGTCGAGAGTATTTCGGCGAGACCGACGCGACGGTATGCGAACGTACCATTGCCGCGCTGGAGCATGGGCTGACGCCGATCGTTTGCGTCGGGGAAAGGCTTGAGCAACGGGAAGCGAAAGAGACCGGAACGGTGCTGAAAACACAGTTTGACGGCGGGCTGGGTTCTTTGACCGCCGATCAATTCTCGCGTATAATAGTAGCGTACGAGCCGGTTTGGGCCATTGGAACCGGCCGCACCGCCACCCCCGAGATCGCCGCCGAAGCCCATGGGATTTTGCGAGTCCGCGCGGCGGAGCAATTTGGAGAGAATCAGGCGGCGGCGCTGCGCATTCTTTACGGGGGAAGCGTCAAACCCGGCAATGTCGCGGGTTTGATGGCGAAGGCGGATATCGACGGCGCGTTGGTGGGCGGCGCCAGTCTCGAGCCGGAATCGATGGCCGGGATTGTTGATTATCCGAATCAGGGAAATTGATTCAGCCGCACGCCCCGCCGAAACGGAGTTCCGCATGGCAATCTTTCTGACCATCCTTCATGTCGTCGTTGCGTTTTTCTTGATCATTGTCGTGCTGCTGCAAAGCGGTAAAGCCGCGGATCTCGCCGGCGCGTTCGGTGGCATGGGGTCGCAGACCGCTTTCGGGCCTCGCGGCGCCGCCACGGTGCTTTCGAAAGCAACGACGATTGCGGCGATCCTTTTCATGTTGACGTCGATTTCACTGGGCATCGTCAAGAGCCGTAGTCAAGGCGTCGGCGAGTCGGTGATCGAACGCACCGGCGTGGGTTCCGCCACCGAAGAGAGTACGGATTCCGGCGAGGAAGGCGTAGACGTCGAAATCCCTCCGGCCCCGGAAGATGACGCCGCCGAGAACACTGACGACGCGACCTCCGCGGAGTAGCGGCCCGCCGATCGCCCCGCGGTCTGACGTCTCCCCAATCGACATCCCCGGTCCGCCGGCTGCGCTGCCTCGGGTGGACCGGTTCGAGGAGCAAGTTTTCAGGCATACTGAATCAGCACCCAGACCGCGCCCGAGAGGCTTGTTCCCATGACCAAAACACCCGAGCACTCCTCGGAACTCGACCAGTTCATGAACGGGTTGGTTCGCCGCAATCCCGGCGAAAATGAATTTCACCAAGCCGTTCACGAAGTCGCCGAAGACATTCTCCCCTATACCCGCGAACACCCCGTTTATCGAGAGCAGCAAATCCTCGAACGGCTCACCGAACCCGACCGCATCATCACCTTCCGCGTCACCTGGAAGGACGAAGCCGGCAACGTGCGCGTCAACCGCGGCTTTCGGGTGCAGTTCAACAACGCCATCGGCCCCTATAAGGGCGGGCTGCGTTTCCATCCGTCGGTCACCGTCAGCGTGATGAAGTTTCTCGGCTTCGAGCAAACGTTCAAGAACAGCTTGACGACGCTGCCGATGGGCGGGGCCAAGGGCGGTGCGAACTTCAATCCCAAGGGCAAGTCCGAGAGCGAGGTCATGCGCTTCTGCCAATCGCTTATGACCGAGCTGTGGAAATACATTGGAGAGAACCGGGACATCCCCGCGGGCGACATCGGCGTCGGCACGCGCGAGATCGGCTACCTGTTCGGCCAATATAAGCGCCTGAGCAACGAAGTCACCGGAGCGATGACCGGCAAGGGCCCGACCTTCGGCGGCAGCTTGATCCGCACCGAAGCCACCGGGTACGGGGCGGTCTATTTCCTCCGCGAGATGCTGCGCCGACGCCAAGAGAGCGTAGAAGGGAAGACCTGTCTGGTTTCTGGGTCCGGTAACGTGGCGCAATACGCCGCCGAAAAACTAATCGAGCTGGGCGGCAAAGTCGTCACGATGTCCGACTCCGCCGGGTTCATTCATGACCCTGACGGACTCGACCAAGAAAAGCTTCGCTGGGTGATCGATCTCAAGACTAAGCGTCGCGGCCGCATTCAGGAATACGCCGAGAAATTCGGCGTCGCCTATCATGCCGGCGACAAACCCTGGGGCATTGCCGCCGACGTCGCCATGCCCTGTGCCACGCAAAACGAAATCCAAGCCGACGCCGCGCGGCAACTCGTTGAAAACGGCGTCAAGGCTGTAGTCGAGGGCGCCAATATGCCAACCGGCCCCAAGGCCGTCGAAATCTTTCGACAAGCGGGAGTGCTCTTCGCCCCAGGTAAAGCCGCCAACGCCGGAGGCGTCGCCGTGTCCGGTTTCGAGCGGACACAAAACGCCCAATACCTTACCTGGACACGCGGCGAGGTCGATCGACGCCTGCAGGAAGTCATGAAACAGATCCACTCAACCTGCGTTCGCTATGGGATCCAAGACGGCAACGTCAACTACGTCCGAGGAGCCAACATCGGCGGGTTCCGCAAAGTCGCCGACGCCATGCTGGCCCTGGGAGTGGTGTAGAAGCCCCGCGCAGCCCAAACGTAGAATCAGAGCCCCGAGCGCAAGCGACGGGCCAAGCCCACCGCGGCTCAGGGAGCGCGCAAGACCCGACCCCGGCGCGGGTCCTCGGTCTGCCCATTCAATTTGGGCGTCTCACCTACTGCTTCGCAAAGCAATAAAGCCCGGTCGTGCTGCGCACGTAAATCTTGCCATCGACAATCGCGGGCGTGGCGTAGCACGGGTCGCCCATGTCATTCGTCGCCAGCACTTCCCAATCGGCCCCGGCCCGCAGCACGGTCAGTTTGCCCTCTTCACTGGTGACGTAGATCTTACCGTCGGCGGCGACAGGCGCTGAAAAATAGCGTCCCAGGGCACCTTTCAAGCGGCCCTGTTTGAGGATCTCTCCGGTTTCGGCATGGTAGGCGGTGAGAATGCCGCCTTCTTTCATGGTGTAGAGAATGCCGCGGTAAAGCAGCGGCGACGGGACGTTCGGGAGCGTCTTATAGTGACGCCAGCGAAAGGCCCCTTCGGTCATGTCGCCGCGGCCGCCTAGGCGGATGGCCTGCACGGCATTCACCGCCGCCCGCTTCATGCGATGGAACTCCCAGTCGCGCGGCCCCATCACGCCGTCGCGGTCGAGATCGAAACCTTCCCAGCTCTTTGCCATCTTCGGATCGGGGGCCTCATCGGGGGCCAGCCCGCCGTCGCCGTCTCGGTCGTGGGTCTTGAGAATTTCCTCGAAAGCCGGAACGTCCTCTTGTTTGCCCAAGTCGGCGTTGCCGGCCCAATTTTGGACGTAGATCGTGTCGTCATCCATTACGGGCGTGGGTTTGAGTTGCCAGGTCAGCCCGCGTACCCACCAGACTTTTTCCCCGTCGGCAACCGAATAGGCCTCGATCCGAAACGAGCCGGCGACCAGCACTTGCAGCCCGCCGCCGTCTTTGGGCGTGTAGAGAAGCGGCGTCGAAAACCCGCGCGCGGCCAGAGGACGTTCCTTGCGCCAGACGATCTTTCCGGTGTCCTTGTCGACGGCGAAGATAAACGAGCCGGATTCGGAATCGCACACTTGAATAATCTTTCCCTCGGCCAGGATCGGCGACGTGCCCATCCCCATGGGGTTGTTGAACGGCCCCAGCGGAATGCGCCAACGCTCGTTACCGTCGGGACCATAGGAAAGCAGGCCGACGTCTTGGAACATGACATATACGTTGCGGCCGTCGGTGACGGGACTGGGTGAGGCTGGGCTGTTATCGTCATGCAATTCCCCGTCGTGGCCGCGCTTGAGTTCCCTGCGCCAGCGGATTTTGCCGTCGTCGCGACTGATCGCGAAAGTAAACAGCGAGTCGCCCTCCCAACCGGTTAGGAAGATCGTGTGGTCGCCGAAGACGGGCGAAGAGTGTCCCGGCGGCAAAGGGGTTTTCCAGACGAGATTGTTCTCGGGTGAAAATTCGACGGGAAGCCCTGTCGCCTCGACCACTCCCGAGGCGTTGGGACCCCGAAACATCGACCAATCACCCGCGTCGGCCACAACAGCCGAGGTGGCTACCAGCACGATAGCAACGACGAATTTCATAGTCCTCTCCGCAACAGATCCCCAGTGTAGCGCCCGCCGCAATGGCCCGTGTCTCGCGGAATCGGCCAAGTGACGCAGGTGGTCGGCCGAACGCATGTTATCTTGAACACTTCAACCCCGGCCACCCCGTCGAGCCGGTTTTGTCGAGACGCGTCGACCTTATCATGCACGCAGAGACCTCTTTTCCCACGGCGTCCGATTCCGCGCCCGAAACGCTGTTGGACTTCCGCAACATCACGGTCATGCGTGCCGGCCGACGTGCGTTGGACGGTCTGACCGTCTCGATCGGCCTCGGTGAAAACACGGCCATCGTTGGGCCGAACGGCTCGGGTAAATCGACGCTGATCAAGACGCTGATGCGCGAGTGTTATCCGCTGGACCGCGACGACGCCTCGCTCACAATCTTCGGGAAAGATCGCTGGCGCTTGTTCGATCTGCGGCCGATGTTGGGCATCGTCTCGCCCGACTGGGTGGAGCTGTGTTCCCGCGAGATCAGCGGCCGCGAAGCGCTGCTGTCGGGGTTTTTCAGCAGTACCGAAATCTGGCCCCACAACGAAGTCACCGCCGCGATGCGGGAGAAAGCCGACGAAGTGCTCGAGTTGCTCGAAATCACCCGCCTCGCTGATCACCAAACCGATCAGATGTCGACCGGCGAACTGCGACGCATCTTGATCGGACGGGCCTTGGTGCACGACCCGCGGGCGTTGATTCTCGACGAGCCGACCGCCGGCCTCGACCTGCGAGCGGTCAGCGAGTTCCGGGAGGTCCTACGCAAGATCACCAACCGCGGAACGATGATCGTGATGGTCACTCACCACCTGCCCGACATCATCCCCGAGATCAGCCGCATCGTTCTGATGAAAGGCGGTCAGGTTTTTCACGACGGTCCGAAAGAGGATGTCTTGGCCTCGCCTCGGCTCCTCTCCGAGCTTTTCGGCATGCCGATCGAACTCGTGCGCCGCGACGGTTACTACGCGGCTGTGTGAGAGCTGACTCGCCATGGAGCGACCGATGATTGAAACCAGAGCCTACGCCCGCGCCGGTTTGCTTGGCAATCCCAGCGACGGCTATTTCGGGAAAACGATCGCCTTCAGCCTGCGAAACTTTCGCGCCCGCGTCCTGCTCTACCCCAGCGCGCGGGTTGAGATTCGTCCCTCGAAAGCCGACTTTCCGATCTGGGAAAGTCTCGACGACATGCGCGAGACGACTCGCTGGCGGGGCTATTACGGCGGCATCCGCATCATCCAAGCGCTGCTGATGCGCTTCACCGACTATTGCGCCGAGCAGGGTATTGAAATCGGCGACCGCAATTTCACGATTGAGTACGAATCGAACATCCCCCAACGGCTCGGCTTGGGTGGGTCGAGCGCCATCATCACGGCCACTCTACGTGCCTTGATGAAGCATTTCGAAATCGAAATTCCTCGGCCCATACAGGTGAACTTGGCGCTCGAAACCGAGACGCGGGAGTTGGGCGTCGCGGCCGGCCTACAGGACCGCGTGATTCAGGTCTACGAAGGCCTTGTCTATATGGACTTCGCCAAGGAGCGAATGGAGCGCGACGGCTACGGCGACTACGAAGAGCTCGACCCGGGCTTGCTGCCCAACGTCTACGTCGCCTACCGCACCAGCTTGAGCGAAGGCACCGAAGTTTTTCACAACAACATTCGCGCCCGCTATATGGGCGGTGACAGCTCCGTCGTCGAGGCGATGCAAATATGGGCCGACATCGCCGAGCAGGGGCGCAAAGCCCTCGTTGACGGCGACACGGAAAACCTGGGGAGACTCGTCGATGCCAATTATGACTTGCGCTCGCGGATCTACCGCATCAGCGCCGGGAACCGGGAGATGGTCGAAACCGCCCGCCGGGCCGGTGCGACCGCTAAGTTCGCCGGCTCGGGCGGAGCTATCGTGGGGACCTACCGTGATGAGGCGCACCTGAAAACCTTGACCCAAGAGCTTTCCGGAATCGGCGTGGCGGTTGTGAAACCAGTCGTGGAGTGACGAAACAGCGGAAACGCAAACGGAAGGGCGTTAGGGGCGAATAGAATGTCGGAACCGCGAATTTATCAGGTCTCTTCGCCCGAGGAGGCCGCCGCCGCCTTCGACCACTTCAACGGCTTCCACGACGGATTCATGAAACGCATCGACATGATTTCGCGCGATGCGATCGACGCGGACCGCGGCCAGAGTTGCACGGGACTATTCGATGTCGAAATCGACTTCGCGCATTACAATTACGCCGACGGCGACGCCCCGTTTCATCCCCACGATCAAATCGTCCAGGCCGTTTTCAGGGGCGTCCAAGACATCTTCTGCGACTTCCGGGAGGGTTTCCTCGGTAACACGATCCTCAACCTATCGGTCACACTTATGAATCGTCGCCAAGGCGGATCCACGACGACCGAGACCTCCCTGGGCCTACAACTCGCGCGGAACTATTACCTCGAAGAATTTCGCCGCTACGAGCTGAGGCAGTCGCAGCTGTTTACTTTCACGGAAGCAACGTTCCGCGAAGAGCCGCCCCGGTAAGCGACCGGCACTCGCGCCGGTCCCAACCCGAATCGGTCGGGCGGCCTTCAACAGAAGATTTATCACAAGTGGTGCAGGCCCCCCGCCCGCCCTGTCACTGCTTTGTCTCGAGGCGTCTTGCCAGGCGGTACAGCTGCTCCATGTGCTTCACCCGGAACTTGGCGTACGCCGGGAAGCTGGATGCCCCAACGAGCAGGGCGCAAGCCGCAAGCAGCACCCCTACTCGAGCGTGAGTTACGACAAAAGCTGCATCGCGAGATGCTACCCAGTCGGCGGCCGTGAGCACCAGCAACGCAAAGAATGCGAGGAAGCTGGGCCAGATGAAGCTGCGCACGAACTTGGAGATCACCACCGCGCCCAGTACCTCATCCCAGCGACCGCGGGCTCGGACGAGTTCCTCTGCCGCGGCGTAAACACCCTTCTGGGTCTTCTGCGCATCGCCCGTGAGCAACTTCTTCGCCGCTTCCTGGCGTACCTCGACCATGCTCGCCGCCGAAGGGAACAACGGAGGAGCTCTTGTTGTCCAGGTTCCCTCAAGCCCGTAGCGGGGATCGAACCACTTCTTGTCCCAGTAGTCGCCAAAGGAATAGACGATCACCCCGAGGAGGCCCGCGAGACAACCGGCAAGAAGGTGGAAGCTTACAGGAGGCACTGCGTCCAGGATGGTACCGCTCCGAGGAATACCCTCCAAGACCGCGAAGCTCGTCAGCACAGGAACAATTAGCCCTGGCGTCTCGTCAATCGCACTGGCGAGCTGGCTCGGTATGGCTCGCCGGAGTGTCTTCTCCAGTTCACTCATCGACCCTCCTTAGCGATCGGCCTCTCTCAAACGACCTGCGTCGGCCCGCTACCCGTGGTGAATCACCAGAACATCCCCGTCCTCAACGATGTACGTCTTACCTTCCACCCGCAACTCCCCATGCTTGCGCGCTTCGGCATACCCCCCATGCCCAACCAACGTCTCCCAATGAATCGCCTCGGCCCGGATGAACTTTTTCTCAAAATCTGTATGGATCGCCCCCGCCGCCTTCACCGCCGTGCTGTTTTTCGGAATCGTCCAGGCGCGCACTTCCTTCTCGCCCGCCGTCAAGAACGACATCAGCCCGAGCAACGAATAGCTGGCCCGGATTAGACGGTCAAGGCCCGGTTCGCTGAGGCCGTAACCTTCCATGTACTCGCGAGCTTCGGAAGGCTCAAGTTCGGCGATTTCCGCCTCCACGCTGCCGCACACCGCGGTCACGTCCATATTGCGGCGGCCTTCGGCACGGCGTCGGCGGTAGTCCTGCTCGACGGCGTGGAGGTCGCCCGCCCGCGCTTCCCCTAGATTCAGCACCAGCAGCATCGGCTTTTCAGAGAGAAATTGAAAGCCGCGCAGTCGCTTGGCGTCGTCGGCATCGAGTTCCATCTCGCGCAAGGGACGCTCGGATTCAAGAAACGCCTTGGCCTTTTCGAGAATATCCCGCTCGAGCGGCAGCTCGGGATTCTTGATGCGACCCATGTCTTTCTCGACCCGCGCCAGGCGCTTCTCGATCACCGCCAGGTCATTGATGATGAGCTCGAGATCCAGGTTGGCCTCGTCGCGTTCGGGGTCGATCGAACCTTCGGCGTGCATTACCGTGTCGTCTTCGAAAACCCGCAGTACGTGAACGAACGCATCGACGGCACGCAGGCTCCCGACGTAAGACGGGTCGGCCAGCGATTCGCGCGAGGTCGGCGGCATGTCGACGTACTCGATGACGGCGTGGGTGACCTTGTCGGGCTCGAAGACGGCGGCCAGTGCGTCAAGCCGCGCATCGGGCACGCGGGTGACGCCGACCTGAGCTTGCGTCCCTCCGATATGGGTTTGGCGCGCCGAGCCGGTGAGAATGGTGAATAGCGAGGTTTTCCCGACTTGGGGCAACCCGAGAATAGCGGTCTTCATGGTCGTTTAACGAATACGGGCCCAATACCCAGTCTATGAAAAATGCTCCACCCCGCAACGATGGAGCCCCGAGCGCAAGCGACCGGCCAAGCAACTGCTGTCCTAATCCGCTTTTCTCGACTGGGAACCGAGTCCGTCTCTCTGAACGTTGGCGTTCCTGAGACCCCCTTGAAAATGGGTGCGAGGGCGCTCCCGCCGCCCTTTCAGGGCTCACCTTTCGTGGCGGGGCGAACCAGGGTTCCGCTTCGCTTCACCCTGGCCTACGGTTCCCGCCGCCGCTTCGCGGCTCACTAGATTTGCGACGTTGGCGATCCTCAACGTAGTGCGCGGTACGCTGGACGGGCTATTTTCGGAGGAGGCGCTTCGCGGGTCGCGCCGATCACGGGGCCCGGCGCTTGCATTCTATCGCGAAGTGTGTAATTATTCTATTTACTGAATGATTATTCATTCAGGAGCGCCTGTGCCCGCTTCCGTCCCATCATCGACCACGTTGCCGAAAATCGCCGCTCCGCATCTGCTGACCGACCTTGATCTCACGGGCGAGGAATTGCGAGCACTGCTCGCGCTGGCGCGGCGCGTGAAGGCTTCGCCCGGCGACTACGCCGACGTGCTGGCTCAACGCTACGTGGCCTTGGTTTTCGAGAAGCCGTCGCTGCGCACGCGCGTGACCTTTGAGTTGGCGATCAAGCAATTGGGCGGCGATTCGATTTACCTCGACCAGCGCGACGGCCGCATTGGCGAACGCGAGCCGGCGCGCGACATGGTGCGGAATCTGGACCGCTGGGTGGACGCCGTGGTGGCGCGGACTTTCGACCAAAGTACGCTCGAGGACTTGGCTCAATGGTCGTCGGTTCCCATCATCAACGCCTTGAGCGGACGGTATCATCCCTGCCAGGCGTTAGCCGATTTTCAAACGCTCGAGGAGCACCATGGGCCGCTCCCCGGTTTGAAGATGGCCTTCATCGGCGACGGCAATAATGTCTCCCACTCGCTGATGCTGTGCGCGGCGCGATTGGGCGTTTCGCTCACCGTCGCCACGCCGCCCGGCTATGAGCCCGATCCCGAAATCACCGCCCGCGCGTGTGAGTTGTGCGAGGGCGCCGACAACAAGATCGCGTTGATTTACGATCCGGTCGAGGCGGTGAAAGACGCCGTCGGCGTCTACACCGACATGTGGACCAGCATGGGTTGGGAGGCGGAAACCCAGCAGCGCCGCATCGCGTTCAGTGACTATCAAGTCACCGAGGAGTTGATGGCCGCCGCGCGCCCCGACGCGGTCTTTATGCATTGCTTGCCGGCGTCAAGGGGCGAGGAAGTCACCGACGCCGTGATGGAATCGGCCGGCTCGGTGGTTTTCGATCAGGCCGAAAACCGCCTACACGCCCAGAAAGCCCTGCTGTTGATGATGATCGGCTCACGCGGCAAAGCGGCAAGGAAATAGGGGTCGCGGTGGGTGGGGATTCTCCCCAGGGTTCCGCCTTCGGCTCCACCCCAGGCTATATTCTTACCGCCGCTTGGCGGCTCAAGGAACCGATCGGTGATGAAAACAGGCAACGGAAAGAAAATGAAACCGAAGAAAGTCTCTCTCGCCTATTCGGGCGGACTCGATACATCGATCATCATCCCTTGGCTGCGGGAAAACTACGGCTGCGAGGTGGTCGCGGTGTGCGGCAACATCGGACAGGGCGGCGGTGAGCTCGACGGCATCGTCGAAAAGGCCCGCAACAGCGGCGCTTCCGAAGTCTTCGTCGAGGACATGCGCGAGGAATTTGTCCGCGACTACGTCTGGCCGATGGTACGCTCGGGCGCCGTCTACGAAGACAAATATTTGTTGGGCACCTCGATTGCACGGCCGTTGCTCGCCAAACGCCAAGTCGAGGTCGCGCTCGAGACCGGTTGCGACGCTCTTTCGCACGGGGCCACGGGCAAGGGCAACGATCAGGTACGGTTCGAGTTGGCCTACAAAGCCTTGGCGCCGCATCTGCCCGTCATCGCCCCCTGGCGGGAATGGTCGATTACGTCCCGCGAGGATGCTATTGACTACGCGCAGGCGCACGACATTCCCATTGACCAGTCGAAAGCGAAGATTTACAGCCGCGACCGAAACTTGTGGCATCTGTCGCACGAGGGCGCCGAGCTCGAAAATCCCGCCAACGCCCCGAGCGATGGGGTTTGGATGATCTCCAACAGCCCCGAAGACGCCCCTGACGAGGCCGCCCAGGTGACTATCGGCTTCGAGCAGGGGACGCCCGTGTCGGTCGACGGCGAAAAGCTGAGCGCTCGCGGCATTGTCGAGAAGCTGAACGAACTGGGCGGCCTGTACGGCGTGGGCCGCGTCGACTTGGTTGAAAACCGTTTCGTCGGCATGAAGTCGCGCGGCTGTTACGAGACCCCGGGAGGGACCATTCTCATGGCCGCCCACCGCGAACTCGAAAGCCTGACGCTCGACCGCGCGACGGCCCACTACAAGCAGAAACTCGCGCTTGATTACGCGGAGCTGGTTTACAACGGACAGTGGTTCACTCCGCTGCGGGAAGCGCTCGACGCGTTCATTACGGAAACTCAGACGACGGTCAGCGGCGAAGTCGTGCTGCGGCTCTATAAGGGGCACGTCGATGTTGTCAGCCGCACTTCGCCCTATTCGCTCTATTCGGAAAGCGTTGCCAGCTTCACGATGGGCGCCGACTATGACCAAAAGGACGCCGCCGGTTTTATCAACCTAATCGGGCTGCCGATCAAGGTTCGAGCGGCGGCGACAAAGAGGTAGCGGTAGCGGAGTGAGGGCGATTGAAAAAAGGGGCACGGTATCGATTCTATGAATCGGAACGTTCCTGATCCCGCCATGGAAATGGATTGGGACGGGCCGAAGGGTCAGGCGGGAGCTTCCTGTCGCCCTTTCAGGGCTCACGCGGATGGGGATTCTACCCAGGGTTCCGCCTTCGGCTTCACCCTGGGCTATATTTCCGCCGCCGCTTCGCGGCTCAATGCGTTTCGCGGTTCCGCCGAGCACGAAAACGACGGAGAAGGGCTCGGTCGGCTCACGGATAACGGTTCACGGTCAAACGGTTCACGACGATGAAATTGTGGGGAGGCAGATTCGAATCCGGCCCGGCCGAACTTTTCGAGCGGTTCTCGGGGTCTCTCGGCTTCGACCGCCGCCTGCTCGAGGCCGACGTGGTCGGCTCGAAGGCCTTTGCTTCCGCGCTGGAGAAAGTCGGCATTCTCAGCGTCGATGAGCGTGATCGCATTCGCGCGGCGTTTGACGAAATTCTCACCGAATCGCAAGCCGTCGGCTACTTCGACGGCGCCGCCGACGAAGATATCCACACCTTCGTGATTCGCAAGCTCGGCGAAAAGGCCGGCGATCTCGCCGACAAGATTCACACCGGCCGCAGCCGCAACGAACAAGTGGCGACGGACTTTCGGCTGTGGCTGCGCGAAGAGGTTCTCGCCGATCGCCGCCGGCTGACCGGCCTGATGGAAGCGCTTCTCGCCTTCGCGCGGCGGGAGCGCACCGCCTTACTGCCCGGCTATACCCATTTGCGAAGGGGCCAGCCGGTTCTATGGGCGCATTACTTGCTCGCCTATTTCGAAATGTTCGCCCGCGACTGGGAGCGCTTGGGCCAGGTCTTTGACCGCGCGAACGTGCTGCCGCTGGGCAGCGGCGCGCTGGCCGGCAGTGGTTTTCCTTTTGACCGGCAAGCGATGGCCGATGAACTCGGTTTCGCGCGCATCTCGGCGAACAGTCTCGACGCGGTCTCGGATCGCGATTTTGCGCTTGACTTTCTCCACGCCGCGTCGGTGACGATGCTGCATTTGAGCCGGCTCGCCGAAGATTGGATTCTCTACTCGAGCGAGGAATTCGGCTTTCTCGAATTGGGCGACGAAGTCACCAGCGGATCGAGTTTGATGCCGCAAAAGAAAAACCCCGACGCCTTTGAGCTGGTGCGGGGCAAGGTGGGACGCGTTGTGGGCGATCTGACGGCGCTGATGATGACCGTCAAGGGATTACCCTTGGCCTATAACCGCGACTTGCAGGAAGACAAGCCGCCTGTGTTCGACGCGGCCGATCATCTCGCGGGTTCTCTCGAAGTCACGCGCTTATCGGTCGAAACGACCAAGGTCGATGGCGAGGCCATGGAAGCCGCCGCGGATGAAGGCTGGACCTGCGCCACCGAACTCGCCGAAGTGTTGGCGCGCGGCGGCGTGCCGTTCCATCGCGCCCATCAAGTCGTCGGAGCATTGGTGCTCGAAAGCGTTCGCGCCGGCAAGAAGCCAAGCGATTGGACGGCGGAGCAACTGCAAGAAGTCGCCCCGGAATTTGATGCCGAAGCGGCGCGGTTCCTCTCGGCGAGGCAGGCGCTCGAGAATCATTCGCTCCCGGGCGGAACCGCCCCGTCCGCCGTCGCGGAAGCGCTCGAAGAGGCCGGGAAAAGGCTGGCCGAGATGCGTCGGGAGGAAACGTAGCGCGACTCTTGACAACGCTTGAGGTTGCCGGTGGCGCCCCGGTGTCGTTCTGAAAATGAGCAAGCGACTTCGCCAATCCGAACTGCAAAAGCTGGTTCGCGCGAAAACTCTTCACACGCAAGAAGAACTCGCCGCCGAACTCGCTCGCAAGGGAATTGAAGCCACCCAGGTTACTCTCTCTCGCGACCTGCGTGAACTCGCCATCGTCAAGACTCCGGAGGGTTACCGCGAGCGCGACGCTGTAGCGCAAGCCGCGCCTTCCTCCGACAGTCTTGCCCGCGTCCTGCGCGAATTTTTGCGTCACTCGGCCGCGGCGCAAAACCTGGTCGTTCTCAAGACGAATCCCGGCGGCGCCAATGCCGTGGCCTTGGCTCTCGACACGGCCGGCCTGGCGGAGGTCGTGGGCACCGTGGCCGGTGACGATACGATTTTCGTGGCCACGCCCGGACCGGCCGCCGCTCGTCGGCTGGCGCGCAAGTTGGTGGAATTGTGATTCGCCGAGCCGGACCGGCGGCGCGGGGGCTGTGAAAAAATGGGGGACAGTCCACTTCGCGCCAGACGAAACTATAGATTCAATGGAACTTATTCGGTCGGCGCTCGGGACAGTCCCCAATTTTTCCAGCCCCCGTGCTTCGCAACCGCGGCTACAGCGAATGCAGCGCCGAAAGACCGGACCTACCCCGCGGAGGTCATCAATGGGACCCCCTCCTCAACGCGCCGTTTCCGCGGTCCGGCCTGGCGGGAGTTCGCTTATACTTGACACTGTTCTCGTACTGCTTGTTTCGAACCTAGGGCGGGCCTGGAGCCCCGCCGCACTATCGACGATGAATTCGCAATTGGTTGCTATCGCCGGTCCGCGTCGGGGCGCCACGCTGCCGGTACCCGATCTCGATGTTTCGATTGGGCGTGACGCGGATAATTGGCTGGTGATTGACTCGGACGGGGTTTCGCGGCGTCACTGTCTGTTGCGCCCCGGGGCCGACGGCGTTACGATCGCGGATCTCGAAAGCCTCAACGGTACCTTCGTCAACGGAGTGCCCGTCAAGCAACGCCTGCTCCATCAAGGGGACGTGATCGGGCTGGGCGACACGTTGTTGCTGTTCGCGCATCGGGAATCGGAGCCGGTGGCGGGGTTTCGGCAGGTTCAGCCGGATGCGGTTGACTCGTCGGCCTCGAGGTCAGTCGGCCCGTCCGCCGCGGGGGAGGGCCTCGAGACGGCGGCCGGATCGAGCGCCGTGCAATTCGACGTTCCGCCGGCGGGCGCCGGTCTGGCTACGGTGCGCATGTCGGCGGAGGAGTTGCTCTACCTGACTCCCGAGAGCTTGGTCGAAGCGCTGCCGTCGGCCGGCCGCCTTCAGCAAGACCTCGAGGCGCTGCTCGGCGTCGCTTCCGCCATCGGGGCGAGGGAAGGTCTCGAGGCGCTCGAGAAGCGATTGCTCGATGCCATCCTCGACATTGTCCCCGCCGACCGGGCGGCGATTCTGCTGGTCGACGACGACCCCGACGAGTTGGTCTCGATCTTCGGACGTGGGCGTGACGGCGAGGCAAGCGATGCGGTGCAAGTGAGCCCCCCCGTGATCCATCGCCTCTTGCGGGAAGGCACGGCGGTCTTGGGTAATGATTTCCCCAACAGCGTCTACGCGCCGGCCGAGCCGGAGGCGGATGCCGTGCAAGCGGTGCTGGCCGTGCCCCTCAAGACGGCCGAACAAATCCGCGGCGTGATCTATCTGGAAACCACCAACCCCTCCATCCGTTTCGACGAGCACCATTTGCAGCTTCTCTCGGCGGTGGGAAGCATGGCGGCGATGCCGCTCGAAAGCGCCCGCCGCATTGTCGCGCTCGAAAACGAAAACGCCGGCTGCAACGCGAGATTAACATCGAGCACGACATGGTCGGCGAAGCCGCGACCATGCGGAAGGTCTACGATTTCATCGCCAAGGCCGCTCCGACCGACGCCACGGTGTTGGTGACGGGAGAAAGCGGAACGGGCAAGGAACTGGTGGCCCGCGCCATGCACGCCAACTCGCCGCGCGCCGAGAAGCCCTTCATGGCCATCAACTGCGCGGCATTGATCGAAACGCTGCTCGAAAGCGAATTATTCGGGCACGAGAAAGGCGCCTTCACCGGCGCCTCGGAAAGAAAGAAGGGCAAGTTGGAAGTCGCCAACGAGGGCACGGTCTTTCTCGATGAGATTGGGGAAATGGCTCCGCCGCTGCAGGCGAAGTTGTTGCGCGTTTTGCAGGATCATCGCTTTGACCGCGTGGGCGGAACCAAACCTGTCAGCGTCGACATTCGCGTGATCGCCGCCACCAACCGCGACTTGATGAAAGAAGTCGAAGCCGGGAACTTTCGCGAAGACCTTTATTACCGACTGAATGTCGTTTCCATTCGTCTGCCGGCGCTGCGCGAGCGAAAGGAAGACATTCCCTTGCTGGCGCAATATTTCTTAAAGAAACACTCCCAGCGGATGGGCCGCCCGGTGCAAGGGCTGTCGCGTGAGACGCAGCGCTGTTTGGCGACCTATGAGTGGCAGGGAAATGTTCGTGAGTTGGAAAACGCGATCGAGCGGGCCGTCGTGTTGGGCTCGACCGACATGATCCTGCCCGAGGATTTGCCCGAGGCCGTGCTCGAAACGCGGCCGGCGGCGGAGGTTTCCGTCGGCGGGTATCATGAGGCCGTCAATGAGGCCAAGAAGCGCTTGATTCTCGACGCAGTCGAAGAGGCGCGAGGCAGTTTCACCGAGGCGGCGAAAGCGCTGGGACTGCATCCGAACTACCTGCACCGGTTGGTGCGCAACCTGGATCTGCGGGGAGAGATCAGCAAAAAGTCGCGGGAAGCGGAGCAGTCTTGAATCCCCTCCTACAAAGCAATCAACGACACCTCACGTGGGAATGATCCTATTGCGTGGAGCCCGGCAGCTGTTAACGCTGCGCGGGCCGGCGCCGCAGCGCGGCATCCAACATCGTGAACTGGGAGTCATCACCGACGGCTCGGTGCTGATCGAGGGCGAGAAGATTCACTCGGTCGGCCCGACCCGGCGTATCGAAAACCTCGCCGCGGCCCGAGACGCGCAGCGCATCGACGTCAGCGGCAAGGTTGTTATGCCGGGCTTCGTCGATTCCCACACCCACCCGGTTTTCGCGCCTCTCAAGGCGAGCGGCGGGATCGTGCCCATTGCCGACGAGCCGCTGGGCTTGTCGCGCTCGAACCTCCCCACGGCGCCCGAGGGCCGCATTCGAAACATCGCGCCGAAAGTTCTGGCACTCAACATCAAGCGCTGGGCGCCGCGCCTTGCCGGATCCGGAACAACCATCTTAGACGCGCGTTCGGGGCAGGGCTTGAGCGAGCTTTCCGAACTCAAGGGCCTGAAAGCGGCGGCGACGCTCGAGCGGCTGGGATTCGACATCACGCGCACGTTTGTCGCCGGGGCGGCAACCTCGGCGGACTGGCAAGACGATCCCGCCGGCGCGGTCGAGCAGGTGACCGACGTGTTGCTGCCTCTGATCGAGCGCCGCAAGCTGGCCGGCTTCTGCGATGTCGAATGCGGGTCGGAAGCCTTCAGCCCCGATCAGGCAAAGTGCATTCTCGAAGCGGCGGCGCGGCGCGGCTTTCGTCTCAAGGTGCAAACCGACCGAGACGCTCCCATTGGAGCGCTGCGAATTGCCGTCGAAATGAAAGCGCTCAGCGTCGACCACCTGGATTGCATCGGCGAAGAAGACGTCGACCTCACCGCGCGGTCGCCGATTGTGGCGACGCTTCTGCCGGCTACGGGTTACCAAAGCGGCTCGGGACGTTTCGCGCCGGCGCGGGCGCTGATCGACCGCGGGGCGGCGGTGGCGCTGGCGACGGGCTTTGGGCATCCGCTGAACGCGACGGCCGGCATGCCGATGGTGCTCTCGATGGCCTGCACGCAGATGGGGATGACGGCGGAGGAAAGTATCTGTGCCGCGACGATCAACGGAGCCGCCGCGATGGGTTTGTCGGAAAAGGTCGGTTCGCTCGAGCCGGGCAAGCAGGCCGACTTGGCGGTGTTTGATGTGGGTGATTACCGCGAGATCCCCTACTATTTCGGGGTGAGTCTTTGCGCGCTGACGCTGAAAAAGGGGCAGGTGCTCTATCGGCGGTGACCACTCCGGCGGACCCAATTCGCGCCGCCGCCCACGTTTGCCGCGCGGTTCGAGGATACGCGGCCTCTTGGTTCATGAGCCCGAATCGGGACAAGTGAATTGGGCTAGGCGGGCCAGGGCCGCTTCTAATTGCTTGCGGCGGTTCGGAGTGGGTTCTACTTTTGGTTCCCACCATAGGCCCAAGACTTGTAGCTCGCCGCGCTTGCGGTCGGTTTTGAGGTCGATGCGGCCGGTGAAGCGCTCGCCTTCGAGAATGGGCAGCACGTAATAGCCGTAGCGGCGTTTGGCGGCGGGAACCCAGATTTCGAGCGCGTATTCGAATCCGAAGACTTGCTTGGCCCGGCGGCGGTCGTGGATCAGCGGGTCGAAGGGGTTGAGGAGACGAAGCGCGCGGGGTGCGGGCCGCGTCTGATCGATTGTTTCCGAAAAAGACGGCAGCGCGTAGAGCGGTCCGGCGACCGAACCGTCGGCGAGGGTGACCTCGACCGCAGTGACTTGTTTGCCGCGGTTTCGCTCGCACCAGCGGGCGGCGTCGGGGGTGGATAGGGCGTCGTAGAAATGGGCGATTTGAGCGGGGGTCGCCGCGCCCAGTCGCTGGAGCGCGCCGCGACATGCCCAGCGGACAAATTGAGATCGCGAAACTTCCGCATTGAAATGTTGGGCAGGAATGACGCGGTGCGCCAGGTCGTAGACCTTCTCTTGTCCGCGACGGTGGGAGACGGCCAGTCTGCCGGTTCTCCACAAGAATTCCATAGTGAGCTTGGCGAGGGTGGGTTCGGCGAAGTAGGGGTCGTGGCGGCCGACTTTGGCGCTTTCGAAGTCGCGCGGCCTGAGGGGTCCCTCGATTTCGAGGCGACGTAGGACGTTGTTAATGAGCTTGGGTGTTACGGGCGCGAAGTGCCTGCGATAGCCGGGGTGGGCCTCGAAAGTCTTGGCGCGGGCGAAATAGTGCTTCCAGTAGGGATAGACGTCGGCCGGTAGGATCGCGGCGTCGTGGGTCCAATTTTCAAACAGCGCGCGGTCTTTTTCGAGCAAGTGTTTGAGGTCGTCGCGGCGGTAGGATCGGCGGCGGGTGAAAAGGATGTGGTGATGCGCGCGTTCGACGGCCGAGACGGGGTCGATTTGCACGAAGCCAAGACGGCTCACTGTCTCATGAATGCGGGCGGCGGGGGGACCTGAAGACTCCGCGGCGGGTGACGGAGCGAGGCCGTTCAACGAAAGCAAGGCGCGGCGGTATTGGCGGTTGGTGATCCGAAGCATGACTGTTTCGCCTTGAGCTGTTAGCGGTGAACCGTGAACCGTGAGCCGTGAACCGTTAGCAGCCGGGCTTGGATTGCTGTCACGTTGGCGGCGAATTTATTCCTTCAATGGAATCAATGACTTGCTGAAACGGCGGGGCGCTCAGCGCGGTTTCGGGCTGTATTCTGGAGTCGGTGGCGAAACGATCCGGCCCGCGCGGAGGTGGTTCGCCAATCATACCGTATCCGACATATTCGGGTGACGCCGGCGGCGAGGGATGAGCGGGCCGGCGGGCAATCCGCTTCGAGGTTGCCTGAACACGTTGCTATTCCATAACAGAAAGACTTCCCGTGCCGAAGGCGGCGCATAGAGATTCGCATGGTTATGAAGAAACTGACTTCGAAAACTCCCGGACTCAAGGCCGGTCAGCGGCGTGTCCTCGACGCGTTACCCACGTCGAAGACGATGGCCGAGGCCGCTAAAACGGCGGGCGTTACGGCTGTGTTGACTCGACGATGGCTGATGCACGACGAGGCTTTCCGCAGTGAGGTGAAGGCGATTCGGCGAGAGGCGGTGGCCGAAGCCGGCGGGCAGTTGCAACATCTCGCCATGGATGCGGTGGACGGGCTGGGTGAGCTGGTTCGCAATAACGAACTGACGACGGCGACACGTATGACGGCGATCCGGGTGGCTCTCGATTTCGCCTATCGCGCCGCGGAACTCGATCAGCTCGAGGAAATCGAAGCGCGTCTGGGCCGCGTCGAAGCGCTGCTCGACGATCTGCCGGTCGACCCTCCGGCGGCGGAAGTGCACTGGATCGAGCAGGGGAAGACGAAGGTCATTCGACCGAAGTAGGGCCGGCTTGTAATTGGGTTGTGAAAAGCGACCCAGGGTTCCGCCTTTCGGCTCCACCCTGGTCTATATTCCCGCCGCCGCTTCGCGGCTGTAGAGGTTTGCGGTTTCACCGCGCGCAACGTTATTCCCAAGATATTTGAATTCCGGAAAGGCCTCTTCGCACCACATACGTTTCATACGTCTACTGGTTCAACGGCACCGCGGCCCGGTTAACGTTGTGGCCGGCGCTCTAGGACAGCCCCCGTTTTTCACGGAAGCTTACTCGGGCGGCGGCACGATCCAGGGGAATTGGTTGGTGAAGTTGTAGCCGAGTTGGCTGTGCATGAAATAGAGCCCGGCCGCGGCGACTACCGCCAGGATCAACAAGGCTACGAGCGTAATCCTCACCCACGGGATCTTGCCGCGTTCGCGTTTCATCACCAACAAGAAGCTGGCGCCGATGCCGACGTAGAACAACAGGATCATCGGCGCGGCGAACAGGATCATGTTGAACACGTCGGGCGTCGGCGTTACGACCGCCGCGATGACGAAGATGATCAGAATGGCGTAGCGCACGTTGCCGAGCAGAAACGCCGGGTTGACGATGCGCAACAGGGTTAGGAAGAAGATCAAGACCGGCATCTGGAAAACGACGCCGAGGCCGAGCTCGATCATGACGAAGGTCGAAAAATAGGAGCTGACCGATATCATCGGCCGGATGTCGCTGTCAATCCCGATGCCGAGCAGAAACGTCAGGGCGAACTTCAGGACCACGAAGTAGCCGAACAACCCTCCCAAAATGAACAGCCCGGCGACGCAAAAGATGAAGGGATGCGCCCAGCGGCGTTCGCGCTGATAGAGGCCCGGAGCGATAAAAGACCAGGCCTGATAGACCAACCAAGGCGCCGCCACGAAGACCGCCGCTAATAGAGGAACTTTCAAATAGATCAGATGAAACTGCTCTTGGGGCGTGATGGCGACCAGGTACAGCGGCGGGTCGAAGCCGTGCTGTTCATTCAAGATGTCGAACGAGCGTTGAATCGGCCCCCGCACCCAGGAAAACAAATCCTTGGCGAAGATCAGACTAATTAAGTAGGCGGCGACCAACCCGATCGCGGATTGGATGATGCGGGTACGCAATTCCTCGAGATGCTCGAGGAAGGACATGCGCGTCATACCCTCTTCATCCGAGTCCGAGTCGTCGTCGTCATCGGGAGGAGGCGGCGGGGATCCGCCGGAGCCGGATTTGGCAATGGCTTTGGTTTCCGACGGCGTATCGGAGGTTCCGTAACCGTACTCGTATTCCTCGTCGTAGGGGTCTTCGTAGTAGGAAGGGGAGGTCGAGGGGGCTTCTTCAGACGGCGACTCGGCGGAAGAATCGGGGGCGGACGGGGTCTCGTCTTGGGGTGTTTCCGGCGCGGGACCGCCGGGGATTTCGACTTCGCCGGGACTGGGAGGTTCGGCAGCCGATTCGGTCGCGGAGGGCTCTTCGGGCGGCTCGTTTGTCGGGGTGTTGGGATCGGAGGCCGCGGGTTCCGCGAATTTCTCACCAGTGGGGTCTTCGAAGGGTTCCGGCGGCGGGCTCGACGGTTCGTCGGACTGCTCGGCCTCGGTCGGACGGTCTTCGGGTGCGTCGGCTTGCTCGGCTTGGTCGGTGGCGGGCGCGTGTGGCTCGGGCGCGTCGGGCTCGGTCCCGGTTTCGGGATCGCGAGGGTCTTCCGGCTCGACGGTGTTATCGTCGAGGTCGTCGCTCGGGGGTTTGCCGTCCGTACTCATCAGCGAAGACTCATCAACCGCTTAGCGGCGGGGCGGGGACCTCTTAGAAGCCGCGGCCGCGCAAAGCACAACCGCGAGCCCGACAAGGCCAGACCGGCGCATTCGGTAATCAGCGAAGGGTTATGTTTTGACTTCCGCGGCGTCCGCGCTTTTTGTAGGCGACGAGATTTCCCCTTCCGGGGGGGTCCCGTCGCGGGCGGCGGATGTCGCGGTATCGGCGCCGTTCGCGGGAGCGCCGGCGGTCTGGGTGGTTTTATTGTCGGAGGATTTCGCGGAGTCGTCGGTCGAGGAAGAAGCGGACGATTTCTCCGGGTAGGGGGAATCATCGTAGTCGTAGGAATCGTCGTCGTTGTCCTCGAAATAGGTGCTGGTGTCGAAGTCTTTCTTGACCTCTTGGACGACGTCCTTGACTTCCTGATTTTCGCGGTCGATGGCGTCCATCTCGCGCTGGAAGGTGGAGCGTAGGTCGTTCGAGGCGCGGCGGAACTCCGCCATGCTCTTACCGAACGTCTTGCCGAGCTGAGGCAACTTCTTCGGGCCAAAGATCAACAAGGCCAGCACGAAGATAAAAATCAGCTCTGGAACACCGAGCGGACCCATAAAATCACTACCGAAACGGCCAAACCGTCAGCTCTGATGATAGCTGGGCGACCGAGGGGGGTCAACCGGGGTGGTGGCGGGTGCCGGACGCGGGCGTGGCGAAGTGTGCACCTCTTGTGTCTTAGCAGACGGCGACGACCAGTCCACATTGCTACGCTGTCTGGGATGCTCGAAATCGGCAAGATAACGGCTCTGTTGTTCGCCTTTCTCATGGTGTGTCCGCTGGCGGGCGACCAGGAAGCGGGCAACTCGCCGCATATCACGGCGAGCGAGTACGGAAGGTGCTACGCGAAGTCGATTCCCGAGGAACCCTACGGGGAAAAGGGCGTCACCAAGGTCTTCACGGTTGGGGCCGCGGAAGACCGGCTGGTGCATACATTCGACTGGTTCAGCCAATCGCTCTATCTGGCCTGTAACGTATCGGACTCGAAGACGCCGGTCGGCGTGTCGGTGGTGAGGCTGGGCCCCTGGCCCCGAGGTCGGGAGGCGACCGCGGGACATCTAGCGATTGCGTTCTATTACAAGGGGAAGGAAGTCGGGAGCTACTCGACTCTTGATATCGCGGGGGACCCGGAGAACGTGAGCGCTTCGGTGTCGCACCATACGGTGATCGAAAAGGTTGTGGGCTTTCGTCGGCTGCGCGCCAATGAGTACGCCTTTGAGGTGAAGACGGTGGACGGGAGGAGGCTGTCGTTTGATCCGGTGACGGGGAAAATGAGGAAGTAGGCCAGCTGCGCTCATGTTTTTTGAGAGAATAGATCAACGTGGCTGAAACTGTACAAGAGCCGGTTCGCGCGCTCGGGGATCTCGAGCAAGAACATGACCTGGCGCAGTACCTGCCCGCCGAACTTCGCGGACTTTCCAATCCTCAGACCGAGATACCGAAACTCGCCAAAGACCCTGAAGCCGTTTCCGCCATTGCGGCCGCGGTCGACAAAGTTCCCACGGAACATCATCTTCACCTGGGTACAAGAGCCGGTTCGCGCGCTCGGGGATCTCGAGCAAGAACATGACCTGGCGCAGTACCTGCCCGCCGAACTTCGCGGACTTTCCAATCCTCAGACCGAGATACCGAAACTCGCCAAAGACCCTGAAGCCGTTTCCGCCATTGCGGCCGCGGTCGACAAAGTTCCCACGGAACATCATCTTCACCTGGGTGACTCGCGTTCGATGTTCGGCCTCGCGCCGGAAAGCGTCCACCTCGTCGTCACGTCGCCGCCGTATTGGACGCTCAAGGAATATCGTCACTCCGATGAGCAGATGGGGCATATCCAGGACTACGAGGAGTTTCTGGATGAGCTTGACAAGGTTTGGACACAGTGTCTCCGCGCGCTGGTGCCGGGCGGTAGGCTGGTCTGCGTCGTTGGGGACGTGTGTCTTTCGCGCCGCAAAAACGGCGGGCGGCACACCGTGGTTCCGCTTCACGCCTCGATCCAAGAACGCTGTCGCGTTCTCGGCTTTGACAACCTCGCCCCGATCATTTGGCACAAAATCACGAACGCTGTTTACGAGGTCGAGGGCGCGGGTCGTTTCCTTGGCAAGCCCTACGAGCCGAACGCGGTGATCAAGAACGACATCGAGTTCATTCTCATGGAAAGGAAATCCGGGGGCTATCGCACGCCGAGCGAAGCGAAGAGGGTGTTGAGTGTTATTCCGAGCGATAGTCATCGACTGTGGTTTCAACAGATCTGGACCGGGTTAACCGGAGCCTCGACCAGAAATCACCCGGCCCCCTACCCACTCGAGCTTGCCGCGCGGTTGATTCGCATGTTCAGCTTTGTCGGGGACACGGTGCTGGATCCTTTCTTGGGGAGCGGAACCACTTCAATAGCCGCCGCGAAATCAGGCCGAAACAGCGTTGGTTGGGAAGTCGACGACGTCTATTTCGACCAGGCCGCGAAACGCATCGTCAACGAAACGTCCTCGTTATTCAGCACGGCGAAGATCGAAACCCACCGGCGACGTGAAACCTGATTCCTCACGCTTCAACTTGGACGGGCAACTGCGAAAAGCGGTTCGTGCGTTCTGGGCTGTTCGGGAAGGACAGGCGAAGAAACACCGCGCCAAACGCAGCGTCACTGATACCGGGCATAGGGCGGCCGTTACCGGTGGCGCCCAAATGGATGGATTCTCTGCCCTTCTCCAGAGATTGCTTGTGCGACGCGGATTCCCGAAAGAAGCCGTCTTTTCCTCGGCGCGCCGTGAACTTCCGGGCTGGTACCGCAGCCAAAAGCAGTGGGATCTGTTGCTTGTCAGGGACCGTAAATTGGTCGCGGCGTTGGAATTGAAATCCCAAATCGGATCGCTCGGGAACAACTTCAACAATCGCGCCGAGGAAGCGATCGGACTCGCCGTGGATACGAAGGCCGCTTTTCGGGAAGGTTTGTTTCCTCGCTCCCCCAGGCCGTGGATGGGTTATTTGATGCTGTTGGAGGACAGCGAAAAATCCAGAAGCAGCGTAAAGGTAAGTGAGCCCCATTTTCAGATTTGTGAGGAGTTTCGTGGATCTTCGTATGTACGCCGGTACGAAATTCTACTTCACAAATTGGTTCTCGACGGCCTGCTCGACGCGGCCTGCTTGATCTTGGCCGACCCGAGCGGCGCTCGCAAAGGGACCTATCGCGAACCGTCGCCGGATCTCACATTCGAAAGCTTTGCGCGATCGCTCATTGGGAAGGCTTCTTCCGAGTGAATTGATCTGTAGCTGCCCGTTGACGCGTTTCTTGAAACGTTTGTCGTCTTGGCTTCTCGCTGGGTTGTACAATTCAACGGATGAGTTAGTCCGCTCCTCAACTCCCCTACAATGACCCGCCATCGTATTTTTTGGGCCCTCGCCGGCCTGCTGCTGGCTCTGCATGTGGACCCGTTTAATCACGGTGGCGGCGGGGCGCTCTTGTGGGGTTGGCTGCCTGGCGACCTGGCCTATCACCTTGGTTGGATCGCGTTGGCCTGGGGGCTGCTCTTCTACCTAACCGGACGGATTTGGAAGGAGCCCCGGTGAGCGCGGCGTCGATCCAACTCGTCGTTGTGGTCGCCTATTTCGGAGTCCTTCTGCTGATCGGCAGCGCGGCGTTTCGGCGGAGCTCGGCAACACCGGAGGACTACTTCCTCGGCGGGCGCACGGCGAAGTCGTTGGTCCTTTTCATGGCGTTGTTGGGGACCAACGTCACTCCCTTTCTGTTGATGGGCATTCCGGGCATGGCCTATCACATGGGGATCGGAGTCTTCGGTTACAACGCGGCGATTGTGGCCTTCGCGGTGCCGTTGACTTTCTACGCCATCGGCTACCCGGCCTGGATCGCCGCGAAGCAAACCGGCGCGGTGACTCCGGCGGAGCTCTACGCCCGGCGCTTGAACAGCCCGGCGCTGGGGCGTGTGATGTTCGCCGTCTATTTCGTCTACACGCTGGCTTACATGGTGACGGGGGTTTCGGGCGTTGGGCTGGCGGTCGATGTTTTCACCCGCCAAACGGTTTCGTTCGAAGCCGCCGCAGCGGGCATCCTGATCATCACGGTGCTCTATACGAGCCTCGGCGGGATGCGGGCGACGATGTGGACGAACGTCTTTCAAGGGGCGGTTTTTCCTCTCTTCCTGATCTTCGCGTTTTTTGCGATTACGGCGGATTTCGGAGGCGTGGCGGCGGCCACCGGGGAAGTCGAGCGACGCTTCCCGCATCTGTTGATGACGCCGAACGATCCTCCTTTCGACGCGGTGAACTGGGCGTCGTGGGCCGTGGTGATGGCCTTCGCGGTGATCTCGTTCCCTCATATGTTGATCCGGGTTTTCGCGGCGAAGGACGCAACCTCGCTCAAGAACTCGGTTCGCTTCTACCCGTTTCTGATGACGCTGTTGTTCTTGTTCGCGACCGTGTTGGGGATCTGGGGAAGGCTCGAGTTCACCGATTTTCAAGGGCGCGAGTCGGATCAAGTTTTTCCGCTGTTGATTCAGAGTCATCTCGGCCCTTGGATGCAGGGGTTGGCGCTGGCCGGCATCCTGGCGGCCGTTATGTCGACTCTCGACGCCCAGATCCTGACGCTTTCCTCGATGCTGACGCGGGATGTGGTGGGGGGGCTTTCGCCGCGCCGCCAAGTCGTGCTGGGCCGTGTGTTTGGCGTCGCGCTTGGCGCTTGTGTCTTCTTGATCGCGGCGGCGCGACCGGCGTCGATCTTCAGCATCGCGGGGGTGGCGTTCTCGGGCTACATTACGCTGATTCCGACGCTTTGGTTCGGCCTGCGCCAGCGGAGCGCGACGGCGGCCGGGGCGATCACGTCGATCGTCGCCGGCAACGCGGTCATGATCGCGGCCTATAACGGCTGGTGGTGGGGCGGGGGGGTGCATCCCGGGGCGTGGGGACTGGCGGCTGCCGCGGTCGCGTTTTTTGGGGTCAGTCGGCTGACCACTCCGCCGCCCGCGCCGCATGTGGAGGCCATGCTCGGACCGATCGACAAGGCCTTTGGCGTAGAGCGGGCGGACCCGGCGCGATAGCAGGTGAGGAAGCCGACAATTCCTCCAAGGCGCGGCCGCCGGCTCGGGTACAATGAAGCGGCTCGCGGACGATGCTTCTTCCCGATTTCGACCCTTTGGTTGCCGAGTGGTTCGCCGAGCGCTTTCAGGGCGCGACGGAGCCGCAGCGGCTCGGCTGGCCCGAGATCCGCTCGGGGCGGGATGTACTGATCTCCGCGCCGACGGGCTCGGGAAAAACACTGGCGGCGTTTTTGATCTGCCTCGATGAGTTGATTCGCGAGGCGCGGGCCGGAACCCTCGAAGACCGCACTCGGGCGGTCTACGTCTCGCCGCTCAAAGCCCTCAGCAACGACATTCACAAGAATCTCGAGAAGCCGCTCGAAGAGATCTACGAATTGGCGGCCGAGCAGGGGCTCGACTTGCCGCGCGTCCGCACGGCGGTGCGGACGGGCGACACCCCGGCTTGGGAGCGGCAAAAGATGGTCGCCAAGCCGCCGCACATCCTTGTGACTACGCCGGAGTCGCTTTTCATCCTGCTGACGGCGGAGAAGAGTCGCCGCATGTTGGCCGCCGCGCGGACGGTGATTGTCGACGAAATCCACGCCGTGGCCGATGACAAACGAGGGTCGCATCTGGCGCTCTCGCTCGAACGGCTCGAACGGCTCACGCAGCAAGAGGAACAGACGTCGTCGAACGGCGCGGGCCGGGAACGACCCGGGTTGCAACGCATTGGACTGTCGGCGACGGTCAAGCCGATCGACGAGGTTGCTCGCTTTCTGAGCCCTCGGTTTTCCGAGCCCGTGGGAGACGCGGAAGTGGAAAGATCTGGGACAGTCCACGTCGCTCCGGGTGGGTTATTGATTCAGCCGAGCCTTCTCGGTCGGGGCTCGGGACCGTCCACGTTTTTCCCCGAGCCCGACGCGGCCGACGGCGAAAACCGACGCGGCCGCATCATTCAAATCGGCCGCCATCGCGAAATGGAACTGGCCGTCGAGGTTCCCTCCGATGAACTGGGGCCGGTGGCGAGCAACGAGATGTGGTCCGAGATCTACGATCGCGTCGCGTCGCTGATCGAGGCTCATCGCACGACTCTCGTTTTCGTCAACACACGGCGGCTGGCCGAGCGCGTGACCCATCATCTCGAGGAGCGGCTCGGTGAAGGCGTCGTTCTGGCGCACCACGGCAGTCTCTCGCGTCCGTTACGCCTCGAGGCCGAACGCCGGCTCAAGAGCGGAAATGCGCGGGCGGTTGTAGCCACCGCGTCGCTTGAGTTGGGCATCGATGTGGGGACGATCGACCTGGTCTGCCAGATCGGCTCGCCGGGCTCGATCGCCGTGGCGCTGCAGCGCGTGGGGCGCTCGGGGCACTGGGTCGGAGCGATGCCGAAAGGGCGTTTGTTCGCCACGACGCGCGACGAATTGATCGAATGCGCGGCGCTGGTTCGGGCGATTCGCGCGGGGCGGTTGGACCGCACCGAGATCCCCGTCGCGCCGCTCGACATTTTGGCGCAGCAGATTGTCGCGATGGCGGCTTGCGAGGAATTTGGAGAGGACGAGCTCTTCGATTTCGTCCGCGGGGCTTATCCCTATCGTGATCTTGAGCGGGCCGCTTTCGACGCCGTGGTCGAGATGCTCTCCGAGGGCATTGCGACGGTTCGCGGCCACGGCACGGCGTACTTACATCGCGACCAAGTCAACCATCGACTGCGTCCTCGGCGCGGGGCGCGGTTGGCGGCGATTACGTCGGGTGGAGCGATTCCCGACAACGCGCAGTACGTGGTGGTGGCGGAGCCGGAGGGCACGAAAGTCGGGATGCTCGACGAGGACTTCGCGATCGAAAGCATGGCGGGCGATGTGTTTCTTTTGGGGACGACATCGTGGCGTATTCGCCGCATCGAGCCGGGGCGGGTGCGCGTCGAAGATGCGCGGGGAGCGGCCCCGAATATCCCGTTCTGGCGCGGGGAAGCGCCGGGGCGAACGGCCGAGCTCTCCGATGAGTTCAGCGCGATCCGCGATGAGATCGAGCAACGCTACGATGAGCGCGCAACGGAACCCGGCGCGGAGGCCATGCGCTTTCTGACCGAGGAATGCGCGCTTGACCGGGCGGGGGCGGAGCAAGCGATCGCCTATGTTCGCGCGGCGGCGAAGGCTCTTGGCGTGCTGCCGACGCAAAAGGTCGTTGTGGCCGAGCGGTTCTTTGACGAATCGGGGGGGATGCAACTGGTCATTCATGCGCCCTTCGGCGCACGCATCAATCGGGCTTGGGGGCTGGCGTTGCGCAAGCGCTTCTGCCGTTCTTTCAACTTGGAACTGCAGGCCGCCGCGACCGACAACGGCATCAATATTTCGCTCAGCGAGCAGCACGCCTTTCCGCTGGAGTTGGTTTTCGAATTTCTCAAGTCGGCGACCGTCGAGGCAGTCTTGAAACAAGCGTTGCTCGCGGCGCCGATGTTTACGGTGCGCTGGCGTTGGAACCTGGCGCGGTCGCTGGCGATCCTGCGTTTCTCGGGCGGACGAAAAGTGCCGCCGCCGATTCAGCGCATGCGGGCCGAGGACATGCTGGCGGCGGTGTTTCCCGATCAAGCCGCTTGCGCGGAAAACCTGGCCGGCGAAGTCCGCATCCCCGACCACCCGGTCGTCGCCGAAACCATCGACAACTGCCTTCATGAGGCGATGGACCTGGCCGGGCTCAAGGAGCTTGTCGAAGGCATCGAGCAAGGACGTGTCCGAACCGTCGCCGTCGACACGGCCGAGCCGTCGCCCTTCTGCCATGAAATCCTGAACGCCAACCCCTACGCCTTTCTCGACGATGCACCACTCGAGGAACGCCGCGCGCGGGCCGTGCAAATGCGCCGCACTCTGGCCGCCGATATGGTCGAGGGTCCGGGAGCGCTTGACGCCGAAGCCATCGCCTTAGTCGCCGACGAGGCCTGGCCGGCGGTGCGCGACGCCGACGAGTTGCACGACGCTTTGCTGACGCTCATTGCGCTGCCGCCGACGCCGGAGTGGGAAGAGTTTTTCGCCGAGCTTAGCGCCGAGCGGCGGGCGACGCGTCTTGGGGTGGATGGGGCGGAGTTTTGGGTCGCCGCCGAGCGGCGGCTGTTGGCTCGCATCGCGTATCCGGATGCCGTGATGGACCCCGCGATCGCGGCTGTTGCGCCTTCGCGGCCGCTGCCGGAATCGCGGGAAGCCGCGGCGGCGGAGATTCTGCGGGGTTGGCTCGACTCGACAGGGCCGGCGACGGCGGCGGAGCTTTCCCAACGGTTGGCGCTGCCGGGTGCAGCGACCGAGGCCGCGCTGGTGCAGTTGGAATCGGAAGGGCAGGTTTTGCGGGGGAGGTTTTCGCCCGGCCTGGCGGCGGGCGAAACCGAGTGGGCGAACCGGCGTTTGCTGGCGCGGATTCACCGCTTGACGCTGGGGCGCTTGCGCCGCGAGATCGAGCCCGTTTCAACGGTCGATTTCATGCGCTATCTCTGCCGTTGGCAGAGAGTCGCCTCCAGGACTCGGTTGTACGGCGTCGAGGGAACCTTGCAGGTCATTCGGCAGCTCGAAGGATATGAAGCGCCGGGGGCGGCCTGGGAGTCATCGATCCTGCCCGCGCGCGTGGCCGACTACGAACCGGAGTTTCTCGATCGCCTTTGTCTGGCGGGCGAAGTGGGGTGGGGGCGGCTTTCTCCGCACCCGGCCTTTGCGCCGCGCGCGGCGTCGGCGGAGGAAACAACCGAGACCGACGCTTCATCGCGGCCGCAAAGACGCGTGCGCCCGACGCGGGCAGCGCCGCTGGCTTTGTTCCTGCGCGAAGACGCGGCGCGGTTGCTCGGCCCGGCCGCGTCGTCAGAGGAAACCTCGCAAGCCGAACAGGCTTTGTCGCACGCCGCGCGCGCCGTGCTGGCGGCTCTTCGACAGCGCGGAGCCTCGTTTTTCACGGATCTCGCGCGGGCCACGGGCCGGCTGCCCAGCGAAGTGGAAGACGGCCTCTGGGAGCTGACGGCGGCGGGGTTGGTCACCGCCGATGGTTTCGAGAATCTGCGGTCGCTGCTCGACCCGAAACGCCGCCGAGGCGAGGGCCGCGGGCGACAAGCCCGGCCCCGCCATGCCGCGGGGCGCTGGGCTTTGCTCGCCGAGACGGTCGAGAGCGGGGCCGGTGTGGAGGCCGACGAGCCGGACGACCCCTCGGCCCCGAAACCGCTCAAAGAGCCGACCGCCGTCGACCCAACCGAGACCGCTGAAAATGAAAAGGCGACGCGCCCGCCAGCCGACCCGGTTGAAGCCTTCGCGCGTCAATTGCTGAAGCGCTGGGGCGTGGTGTTTCGCGACTTGGCGCGGCGGGAATCTCTGTCGCCGGCCTGGCGGGACCTCTTACTGGTGCTGCGGCGGATGGAGGCTCGGGGCGAAGTACGCGGCGGTCGTTTCGCGGCGGCTTTCGTCGGAGAGCAGTTCGCGCTGCCCGACGCGCTCGAGCTGCTGCGCTCGGTGAAGCGCTCGCAACCCGACGGCGAAGAGATCACGCTCGGGGCCGCCGACCCGCTCAATCTTGTGGGCGCGCTGTTGCCGGGCGAGCGGATTCACGCGGGTGGGACGGGGCGGGTGACGCTGCGTGACGGCGCGGCTATAGCGGAGAAGAAAGAGTCGCTTGCTTTCTTGGCCCGGCCGCAAGGCGAGTGAGTCAATCTACTGCAAGGGTTCAATTCAAGTATTGTGCTTACGTGCCGGGGGGTGTGGGTTGAACCACCTCAGGCGGACCCACCTTGTCTTCGAGGTCCCCCTGGGCGGCCTGCCCCTGGCTTCGGAGAAGAAATCCGCGTCGTTCGCCGCGGTCCGGCCTGGTCGAGTCCTGAAATCGAAAATGACTGGTTGCTCGCGGTGATCTTCATTCCCTTGCCGGCCAAGAGCCAGTCCTTGGTTGTAGCGCTGTCCGTTCGGTAGCTCACTGTTGGGCCGAGGGGACTTCGCAGCTTGAGTAAGACTCGTTCTTGGTAAAACCTGGAGAGGGCACCGGTTGCTGTTGTCGCGACATTAAACGGATTGCGACAGAATGACGCAATCCTTCTTGTCCACGGGATCGAGAATCAACGGGTTACGGAAAGATGAGCTAGGCGGTGGCGCAATTTTGGGGGGAAGGCGACGGCTTAGTTGGCAAGCCGGGTAGAGGTCCTCCTCACAGTCGATGTGGACAGATGGATGGGACCGTTTGTTTATCGGGACATACGGGGTCAGCTCAGAAAACGGAAAAAATCGTACGTTAAGCCACCAGCAACGTGCTCGACAACGGCCTTCTCCGCTAGAAACGAGCCCCTTTATGTTGTATTTCAACAGCAATCTGGTCGCTATTGGAGAGCTGCGACCACGGGCGCTCATCAGGCACAGGGCCGACCCCTCTCCTCATCGAAACCAACCCGCGTGTGGCCAGGGCCCTGGCAGCTCGAGGCCGAACGCTGCCGCCATGAGGCTGAGGAGAATGGCCAGCACCCAGGCGGCCGAGGGGCCGAGGGAAATCTCAACTTCTGGAGGCAGCCCCTTCTTCACAGGCACGCGGTGATAGCGGAAGAGCGGGACTCGGGGGCTTTGAGGATTCTCTCCGGGCAGTCTGGGCATGGTTCCTCCTTGATCTCTCGATCAACGAGGAACATCCATATGTTGAGAGTTCTGTTTACCCCTTGTCAAGGGGATTATATCGAATAGTGACGCACTCTGAAGCAGCGTCGTTTCCGTGGCCGGTCGATCCTGCGCAACTTGACCGGCTGTAACAGTTCCCTTGCCAGAGTCTTCATGCGTTCGTTCACGGTCTTGCCCGGTACGTCGAGAGGCTCTAATTCCTCTTCCAACTCGGATTTGGTCGGCTGGTAGTCGGATCGAACGATCTCTACTGTTTTGGGTTTTTTGGTCTTTCCATTAATCATCGAAACTTCCTCTCAAGCTGTTCCAGCACGCGAAACTGATCCTCGCGCTTGGCACTACGAACCGTAGCCATGACTCGCGTATATGTCGGCGGTTGCGCGGTGAAGTCCTTTGCACCAGCGTTGCACTCGTGGCAGAGGACGCGCAGGTTGGAGTCGGCGGTTGCTCCGCCATGCGTACGGGCTTCGTGATGGTCGATGACAAGCCGAACGGTGCGACCGTCCGACATCTTGTCTTCGACGCCCGCGCCGCACGCTTGGCACGTATAACCGTTGCGCTGAAGGATGCGGGCACGTTGCGCCTGCGATATGTCATGGAACACGTATGTACCGGGTGCTGGTGGATCGCCAGTCAAACGGTATTGCCCAGGTTTCAGGTCGGCGTCATCGTTATTCGTCTCAATCGGCCAACCCTCATCGCGCCGCAATTCACGAACACGGCGTGCCCACTCCGTTCGGTCATTACCGATCACCGCCTGCAACTGCGCGGATGTGAGAACCAGCCCCTTATTCGCAAGGAAAAAAGCCTTGAGTATCGACTTTATGCTTTCGCGTTTTGGCACGTTTTCGATCTCCCGTTTGAGTTGATCTCCGATCCAGTGCGTGTAGACAGGCGGAATCGCCTCATTGATCTCCTTTTTCGTCATCCATGGAATGCCCATCGCGTCTCGTGCGGAAGCGACAGAGCAGTTTCCACCGCCGTTGACACTGACATAATCCTTCCATTCGTCTGTCCTGCCGTAGTGCGCCTTGCGCTTGTCCAACGTATGACAGATCGGATGCGGACGGTGCGGCGGCGTGATGATGCGAAAGTTTGACTCGAACAGACGATGCCGAAGCACGCGCAGTTCATGGAACATCGTTCCGCAGAGAACAACGTAGTCCCGTAACGGTGCCCCATCAACGTTTTCGATTACATAGGGCTTGCCGGTTGCCTTCAGAATGTCCCGTACCGGCTCAATCAGTTGCGGCCATTCATCGGCGTTGCCGTTGCGGGCCGCGAGATCGGAATAGGCTTGGCATGGCGGTGATGCATGAACCGCATCAAACTGATCGAATACCAGAGACGGCAGTGCTAGCGCATCCGCAACCATCATCGGATATGGATAGTTCGGCTGTTCGACCACATCGACGCCGAACACGTCAAACCCGGCCTCGACGTAACCTGCGGCCGCGCCTCCCGCACAACAGAACAGATCGAGCAGTAGCGGTTTCACCTCACCAAGTCCTTGTAACGAAGTTGAGCACCGTCCATGCTCAAAACAACGAAACGCATTTGATCGAGAGTGCCCATGCTGCGGATGTTGTGGCGTCCCGCAAACTCACTCACGTAGCGGTGAAGGTGTTTGGCTGACAGCTTGTGGAACGTTCCCTTGTGAGCGCGTTTCAGCATGGACCAGAAGGATTCAATGCCGTTCGTGTGGGCCTGCCCGCGAACGTATTCACCAACCGAGTGCTTGACCGATTTGTGTGACTTGGCAACGCCAGTGTAGGCACTTGCTTCATCCGTGTAGACAGTGGCTTCAGGGTCGGTATTGGCGCGAACGAAACCTTGAAGGGTTTCTGCATTTGTACGCTCGACCACTGTAGCCCGGACCTCGTTCGTGTCCCGATCCTTGACACCTACAACAGCGGCTTTCCCAACCGATCCACGACTGGCCTTCAACTTCTTGGACTCGTGCTTGTTCTTTTCCAGTCCGCCGATGTAGACCTCATCCGCCTCAACAGGACCATTGAACAACTTATGGTCAGAAATGGTCCACACCTTTCGGATTCTGTGAACAAGATGCCATGCCGATTTCTGGGTGATTCCCAACTCCCGGTGCATTTTCATGGATGCCACGCTCTTCAGGTTGGTAACGACAAGGTACATGGCATAGAGCCAATCCTGATAGCCGAGGTTCGATGCTTCCATGAACGTCCCGGTCTTGACGCTGAACGGTTTCCCGCAGGTTCCGCGCTTCTTGCTCTTGCGGCAACGGAACGGCATGGTCTTGTGAGCCGTTCCAGTCTGTACGTTGTCCGATCCACAACGCGGACAGGTAATGCCGTCAAACCAACGGTACTCAATGAACCACTGTTCGGCGGATGCATCGTCGGGAAACATGCGGTAGAAATCCTTGGTCGAAAGTCCCTGTCGGAAGTGCTTGCCCGGTGCCTTGTTAGCCATTGCGTATCTCCTACTTACAAGACAAATTTACAGGATAGTGACGTAGTTCGTCAAGTGTTTTTCGTCACTATCGTATATAATCCCCCTTGTCAAGTGTCTTGCCGTGACGCTTGTCAACTGCATCGCTGTGACGCCGACTTCTTGGCGCATAAGGACTGATCCCAAAAAAAATTGTGTTAGACAATCACCAAAGCGCCTACGCCCGCCGGGCCTGCCCAAATCTAGGGTTACAGAACGTCTTGCTTGGCTGGTAATAAGGGGTCGGCTCACAACGGTCGGAGGCTGTCGCAGTTATTAGGCGAAAGGCGACAGCTCGCCTCGGGGGGTTGGGGTGCCTGGCGAGCTCCCGGAGGTCCCCCTCCGATAACGAACTCCATTTCGGAGCCCGAGTAATTCTCGGGCATCATTGACTTCCATTGATCAAGAAAAAACCGGCTGAACTCGTGCGCAAACTCGTCAACCGACTGTCCAGCCTCCAGGTTCTTAGCTTTAAGGCTTGCCTCAAACTCCGGTATGAAGCTGTGCGCGGTCCTCGGCTGCTCCGCACCGAGCGCTTCCAATCCGTAGGTGACCGCGGCTACGTAGTCGTGACCGTTAACCCTCCACAGCTTCGTCGCGTTGAACGTTGCCGGCAGCAGCATGTTCTGTTTTCCATCACTGACTTTGGGGTCCAACGTAACGCGGCTGTCGGCCGCGAAGACGATGCCCTCCGGGCCCTTGAATACGATTCCAAGAGACACAAGATTCCGTTTCCTTTCGTGGCATGACGGATGCGTCCCATTTTCCCACACCCGTACAACGCACAAGTGGAGATCTCTGATCCCTTGATCCCTCTGATCCCTGCTATTTGCGGGGGTTTTCTGCTTGCGGACGCCGACTACCGGCCACGCCGGCAAGACCCTCCCGCCGTCTCGTGTGCGCACAGGCAGGCTCGGGCTCTCAGCTTTGCGGTCGTTGCCTCTTCCGGAACCCAGGAGATTGGCAAGACAGTGGTGATAAGCCGCCTGTTGTGAAAAGACATGTCGCCAAGAATGGCGACACGGCACGCAAGAATGCGTGCGCCACGTCGAGGCCGTTATCTCAGCCCTGGGGCCCGGCGGCCTCTCGCGCCGAAGCGGCGCGGCGTAACTCTATCCATTGGGGGAAGAGTTCGGGAGTTTCGAGCCACACAAGAAACCATTCAAGCAGCTCCTCTTTTTCGGCTCGCTGGTCTTCGGAAAGTTCGCGGCGCCGGAGATGTAATTTGAGGCGGTCTTTCGCGTGGCGCACCGCGCGACGACAATCTTGCTGACGCAACGCGTCGTCCTTTTCTCGCGCCGAGGCGTATTCGCCCGCCAGATCAAGCAGCGACGAAGCAGCTGATTCGCAGTCGCGGAAATGCACTCGGCCTCTGAGATCGACCGGCAATCCGCCGAGCGATCGCGCGATCTCGACGCCGGCGTCGGAAAGGATGCGCAGCAGGTATACCTCGGAAAGCTTGCGCTCCGTGCCCAGCCGCGAGCGCAGGAAGCGCGTTAGTTGTTCGAGTTCCGCATCGGCGATACATGTGGGGCGATGCAACTCCAAGTATTCGTGAATAGAAGCCTTGATCCCGGAAGCGGGCACGGTCTCACCGCCCCAGGCCGCGGCGGTATTCCGCGACCGCGCGATTGTGGGCCTGGACCGTCTTTGAAAAAATGTGGCGCCCGTATTGGGCCGGGTGGGCGACAAAGAACAAATAGTCGGTCTCGTCGGGCCGAACCGCGGCTTCGAGCGACGCCCGTCCCGGGTTGGCGATCGGCCCGGGCGGCAAGCCGTGGTGGACGTATGTGTTATAGGGATGCGGGTCGCGCAGGTCGGAGCGGTAGATCGTCCCCCGAAAACGGTCTTCGATCAGAAGCCCGTAGACAACCGTGGGGTCGCATTGCAGCAGAATCTTCTCGCGCAAACGATTGTGAAACACAGAAGAGACAACGCCGCGCTCGCCGCGCTCGCCTGTCTCCTTTTCGATCAACGAGGCCAGTGTGACGATGTCTTGTGACGACCAGCCTTCGAGCCGCTCGGGGACGACTTCGCGAAACACCCGCCGAAACTGATCGACCATCATCTCGGCGAACTCGACCGCGGTGATGCCGCGCGTGAAGTAGTAGGTGTCGGGGAACAAAAACCCCTCCAGGTTTTCGGCTCGCGGGGCGAGATCGCGAACCCACTCGCCGCGCTCGGCGACGGCTAGAAAGTCTGCCCGCGCCGCCAAGTTTTCGGCGGCCAACAACTCGGCGATTTCAAACCTCGTTAAGCCCTCGGGGATGGTGAGGCGATGATATTCAACCCGGCCCTGGGAAATCTTGTCGAATACCCGCCAAGTCGTCAGTGGCCGGCTGAAGCGGTATTCTCCCGCCATCAAGACGGCGTTCGGGCGTAGCGCTCTTATACCCAAGAAAATCCATCGCGACTGGATCACGCCCGCCTGCTCGAGAGTGTCGGCGATCTCGACGCTCGAGGTGCCGGGGTCGATGTCGACGACAACCGATTCGTCGAAGTTGCGGTACGGGGGCGCGAAGGCAATCGACAGGATGCCGGCGACCGCCAGCGAGGCCACGGCGACGGCGTATCCGCCTCTCCAATGGGTTTGGTCTTTCACGCGATTACACGTTGGCGGCGAAGGCGTGGGGCGGGCCGCCGGGAGGCGGGAGGCCGAGCCCTCACTTGCGTTCGGGGCTCAGTTGCCGCCTCGGCCGGCCTTTTCCACCCCGGAGTCGGCGCTGGCTTGCAACGAATCCATATAGCTTTGCAGAATCAAGACGGCCGCCATGCGATCGACGGCTTTGGTCCTTTTCTTAAGCCCGATGCCGCTCTCGCGGAGCACGCGCCGGGCCTGGCGCGTTGTCAGCCGTTCGTCCCATAGCGCGACGGGCAGCTCGCAACGGTTGGCCAGAGTGCGCGCGAAGAGCGCGGCTTGGCGGGCGCGCGGCCCTTCACTGCCATTCATATTCACCGGGTGGCCGACGACGATGCGGGCGACTCCGTGTTCGGTGATCACCGCGCCCAGCGAATCGAAGTCGTGCTGCTTGGTCGTTCGGTGCAGCGTGGGCAGCCCTTGCGCGGTCAGTCCCAGCTCGTCGCTCAAAGCCAGCCCGATGCGGCGACTTCCAAAGTCCAATGCCAGAATACGGCCCGGGCTCGGCGGCATGAGGTTATTTTAGTGGAGTGGCTCGGAGACGGAACTCAGCCGACGACGCGTAGGCGGCGACCGGCTACAGCTTCGAAATCTTAAACGTGTAGGCGTGTGCCTCGGGATACACCTCGGGCAGTGTGATTGTCAGCTTGCCTTCCGCGGCGGTCCACTCGCGGTAGCCGGAACCGAACATGCTGACCAAAGCATCTTCCGGTGGCGTGATGCCTTCGATGGTCACTTCGCCGCCTTGGGGCCGTGAAAGCAGAATCGCATAGAGCGCGTCGCCTTTCCGCGTGAAGCGCACATCGATGCCGGCGCCGGTCTTGCCGCTTGCCCGATCCCAGGGCCTGGTTCCAAAGATCGCTTCGCCATTGGTGTCGAGCCAAGTGCCAAGGGCGCGAAGACGCTGTGCTTGGATTTCCGGAATCGAGCCGTCGGCCTTCGGTCCCACATTGAGCAGCAAGTTACCGTTCTTCGCCGTGACGTCGATGAGCAGGTGGATCAACTCGTCTTCCTTGATCGTCTGCTCCGGTCCCTCGACATGGTTGTAGCCGAAGGAGTATCCCATGCCGCGGCAGGTCTCCCACTTTTCCGGATAGATGTCGTCCATCGTCTTGTATTCGGGAGTTTCGAAATCGTGATGTCGCGGTTCGGAGTCCTTCTTGCCGATCTCCCAACGATTGTTGACGACGCCGTCGGGGAAGTTGTTGTAGTAGTCGGCGAAGATGTTCGCTACGTCGCCGGTTTCCGGATAGCCGATGTCGTTCCAAAGAATCGACGGCTTGTAGCGCTCGATCAATTCGCGCCAATGCGCGTCGGCGTACTTGGCGTACTCGGGATCGTGAATGATCGTTCCTTTGACGTCATCGCGAGCGACGACGGGCTTCGGGTTGAAGCTCCAATCGAGGCCGCCCGAGTAGTAGTAACCCATCTTCATGCCGCGCGCCCGGACCGATTCGGCCAAGTCGCCGGCGATATCGCGCGAGGCGTGTTGGCGGTCTTCAGGCAGGTTCGGGTTTTTCACTTCACTCGGCCACAGCAGGAAGCCGTCGTGATGCTTCGTCGTCAGCACGACGTATCGGGTGCCGACATCCTTGAAAAGTTGCGCCATGTCGCCGGGACTCCATTTGGCGATTTCCTCGTTGAATTTCGGGACGAAGTCCATGTAGCCGAAATCGGCACCGTAGGTCTTTTCGTGATACTCCCGTGTCGGCGAACCGTCGATCCGAAGCGTATTCAAATACCATTCGGCATAGGCATTGTGCTTGAACCAGGTGTCCCACGGCACTTCATGCAGTTTGCCCGTCGGTTCGGCGTAGGCGGGGACGGAGTAGAGGCCCCAGTGAACGAAGATGCCGAACTTGGCGTCGTGGAACCATTCGGGCGCCTCGTGGGCTTGAATCGACGCCCAATCGGGTTGGTATTTTAGGGCGGCATCGTCCTCGTCGGGGGCGCTCGAGCAGCCCACCAACAGGGCGAGCAAAGCGACAACTGCAGTCAGGTCGCGGCTGACTCGGCGGTTACGGTAATACACGGACACTCCTCTTCGAGCAACGGCACGTGGGGGGATCGGCGGTTCTCGACAACAATTCCCAATTTGGCAGGGGGCCCGGAGGGAAGTCAAGCAGCGGGCAGGCCGCCTTTCTCACGGCGTGACAGGCAAAGCGCACGATAGGCTCCGCCACCGCTTCGTTAGCGATAGCTCGCCGCACTCGCGCGGGTCATGAACCGGCGTGGGGTTGATAGCGGATCACGTGCACATTCTTCCGACAGACGCAGGACCGAATCCCGGTGGATCACCGAGTGGGCTCGGAAGCCCTGCATCCCGCGCAATACCGTGGTCGCGGCGAAGCCCTCTTTCTTGAACAGCTCGACCAGCGCGTCGGCCAGGCCGCGGTGATACCATTGATCCCGCTCCCCGATGAAGATGCGCATCAGTACCTGTTCGCCTTCCATTTCTTTCAGAGGCCACCTCGCATATGGAGAACGCCACGTGCCAGGGTCGCTCCCAGCGGCCACAAACAGCAGGCCGCCGACTACGTTCGGAAAGACGTTCAGGCCGGCGAGGCGCCACTCTTCCAACTCGATGGCCCGGGATGTCTCCACGCCGAAGGTCGAGAAGGTGGTGAAGGCTCCCAGAAATCCGATGCCGGCAATGGTCCTAGCATTGGGGGAGATCCAGCCCGTCTGTCGAGTCAGTTCCAGCATGGCTCCCAGCAAGAAGCATCCCACCAGGTTCACGGCCAGAGTGCCGGCGGGGTTCCGATGGTGCCGCCCGCAAGGATTGGTACTCGCTGAGTCTTAGCCGGGTGTTCCGACACGGGATTGATAAACTGGAAATCCGCGGCTCGACGTGCTTCGCTGCTTTCTTGCCGGCCGGGAGCGCAACGTCGATCCGCCGCCGGAGTTGTCATTGAGCATCTCGGCCGCTTTGTTGGAATGGTTGTCGCCGGCCCTTTGATGGGCCGCCGCCCGCTACCTTTTTGCTCATCATGGTTGACCACATCGCCCGAGCTGTTGTCGTGATCGTGGGGCTGCTCTTCATGGCCATGCTCTTTCTGCCGACGGTCCCCTTGATCGTGCGTGGGGAACCGATTTTCTCCCGATCTACGTTGCAACGACATTAGTTGGCGGCCCCGACCTCTATAATCCCGACGCCTATTACGCATTCATGACCGACCGCTTCGGCAGCATCAACGAATCTCTCGTCTATTCTCGGCTGCCGTACTATGCCGCGTTGTTGCAGCCCCTCGGCTCGCTCGGCTACGGGCAAGCCGCGCTTATTTGGTTTCTGTATCGGATGGCGGCTTTCGCCGGCTTCCTTGCCCTAACCACACAGCCGTCTCGGTTCGACACGCTCGCTTTTTCAGCGTTCTACGTGCCGCTGTTCGCCGCGTTCGCCGGCGGCCAAGACTCGATTGTGGTTCTCTTCTTCGTGACACTGGCTCTGCACTGGGAGCGGAAGGGCAAGGATTTTGCCGCGGGCGTCGCGTTCAGTCTTTGCGCCATCAAACCTCACTTGCTGGTGTTGCTGCCCTTGTTGCTCCTGCTCCACCGCAGACGCGCGGTCGCCGTGGGTCTGGGGGTGGGCGCGACCGCGATTCTTGTTTTGAGCACGGTCGCGGCGGGACCGCAATGGCCGTTCCAGTTCGTGGAATTGATTGCCGGCGACAGTCTTCACCCGGCGATCACGAATATGCCGAATCTCAACGGCCTGCTGATCGGTTTGCCCTACGATAAGTGCCTGCTGGTGGTCGCCTCGATCGGAGTCGTCGTATTGTGCGGACTCGCTCTGCCACACGTTTCGTTTCGACTCGGGGTGGGCATTGTATTGTTGGGCAGCCTTCTGATCTGTTACCACTCCTTTCTGACCGACTGCATCATTCTGCTGCCGCTGTTTCTGAATGTTCTCACGGGCACGAAGCGGCGTTGGCTAAAATGGCTGACCTTGGCGGTTTTGACCCCGCCCTTGGCTTTACTTTCGACCGCGCCGCGCCCCTATTCCTACTGCCTGCAAATCGCGCTCGTGGTCTACTTGTGCTCCGTGGTCTACGATGCACTTCGATCGGCGCGCGAAGAGAGGGAGCCGACGGGGGTTGCGCGGCGGGGTCCCGCCTTTGGATAGCCCGGCGTTTCGTCGCGGCGCTATGCTGAATGGTTCCGGTTCGGCAACGACGACACATGCCCGCGGAGAATTTCCAACGCTTAGTCGACATCATGGCGCGGCTGCGCGGCCCCGATGGTTGTCCGTGGGACCGTGAGCAGACGATTCAGACCTTGCGGCGATACCTGGTCGAAGAGGCCTACGAAGTCCTCGACGCGATGGAGCGCGAGGACTGGCCGCACTTGGCCGAAGAACTCGGCGATTTGCAGCTCCAAATCGTCTTCCAAGCCCAAATCGCGGCCGAAGCCGGAAACTTCACGATCGACGACGTGCTTTCGGCGATTAATGAGAAATTGGTGCGCCGACATCCGCATGTTTTCGCCGATGAGTCGGCGGCGACCTCCGGCGACGTTCTCAAGCGTTGGGAGGAGATCAAAGCGGACGAGAAGGCGGCCAAACACAGCGACGCCGGGCCATCGAACGAGAGTGAGCCAGAGCCCCGGCTGGACCAAGTGCGGCGCAACCAGCCGGCGCTGCTCGAGGCAACGCAAGTCGGCAAGGCCGCGTCGAAAGTCGGTTTTGATTGGGACGACTTCGACGATCTGCCGGCCAAGCTCGCCGAAGAGGTCCGGGAGTTAGAGCAGGCGCGCGAGTCGCCCGAGGAGGGGCGCGGTGAACGTCTCGAAGAGGAGCTGGGCGATCTTCTTTTTATGGCGGTCAACATTGCGCGCCATGTCAAGGTCGACCCCGAGTTGGCGCTGCGCGGGGCCAACAAGAAGTTTCGAGAGCGTTTCGGCTACATTGAGCGACGCCTCGCCGAGCAAGGCAAGTCGTTCGAAGAGTCAAGCACCGACGAATTAGAGGAACTATGGCAAGAAGCGAAGAGTCCGCCAAGCGCGTAGACGACGTCGAAATCCGCTCCCTGAGGGATCACGCCGAGTACCGCGAGACGCTCGAAGTCCAGCGGCGCACCTGGGGCTTTTGCGAGAGTGACTGCGTCCCGCCGAGGTTGATGATTGTTGCCGTCGAAATCGGGGGCCTGGCGCTGGGGGCGTTTTCAGACGGGCAATTGATTGGTTTCAGCGTCACCTTCCCGGGCCGCGCCGAGGGCGACCATGACGAGGGGCCGTCGACGTTCTGGCACAGTCACATGACGGGAGTTTTGCCCGAGTGGCAAGATCGCGGCATCGGCCGGCGCATCAAGCTCGCGCAACGAGAGGAAGCATTGCGGGCGGGCGTCGAGGTAGTCGAGTGGACGTTTGATCCCCTGGAAATCCGGAACGCGTATTTCAACATCGAGCGGCTGGGGATCATTGTTCGGCGTTTCCTGCCGAATCAGTACGGCATCACGTCGAGCCGCTTGCACGGCGGGTTGCCGACCGATCGATTGGTCGCGGAATGGCACGTCGGGAGCGAGAGGGTCGGGGCCGTGATTGAGAAAGCTACGCGGAACCGAGATGAAGTTGTCCGAACGATCGAGATCCCGCAACAGATCGCCGACCTGCGAGTCAACGACAGCGAGGCGGCGCGCGAAATTCAAACGCGGGTCAGAGAGCAGTTCCAACAGTCCTTCGCCGAGGGGCTGACGGTGGTGGGGTATCGGCTCGCGGAAAATACCGGGGCTTATGAGTTGGGCAGTCCCGCAAAACCGAGCCGCGCGCGTTAGCAAGCGGTATGCGACGAGGCCGTTCAACCCGAAGGAACGTTGTGGCGGCGCCATGCCGGCGGCGCAGCGGACACCCTTTCCGGCTCGGACCGTGACCGCGCGCCGTGACCGCACGCACTTTCGAGCGCTATCAGAGAGAGTTCAGCGGCGAGGTGCGCATCGGGTGCTTCTGGGGCGGTCCTTTTAGGATCACCCCTTTCAACGCCTCCGGGCGACCTCATCGCATCCCGCTTGCTGACGCGCGCGGCTCGGTTTGGAGTGTGATAGTTCAGGCGCGCGGCGAAATTTGTAGCGTTGAGACCAGGCCCTTCTCCAGATCGATCACGCGAACGGCATGGTTGTTCGTGTCGGCGACGAAGAGCTTGTCGCCGGCCGCGCTCAGGCCGGCCGGTTCGTGAAAACTCGCTTCGTCGAGTGGACCGTCTTCGAGGCCGGCCTCGCCGGTCCCGGCCAGGGTTCGGCTTTCGCGCGCGGCCGGATCAATCACCTTGATCTTGTGGTTGTAGGTGTCGGCGACGTAAATGCGGCCGTTGTGAAATTCGACGTCGAGGGGATGTTGCAGTCGCACGTCGTCGCCGCTTCCGTCCACGTCACCGTAGTCGAAAAGGCCTTGGCCGACGACGGTCTTGACGTGGCCTCCGCGGGGGTTTAGGTCAGCCGCGCGAATCGAGCTGACTTCACTATCCGCGATAAATAGGACGTTCCCGTCGCTCGATAGCCCGCTCGGCTGCGCCAAGGCGGCGGCCAACAGCGGGCCGTCGAGATGGTCTTCCCGGCCGCTGCCGGCGTGCCCGGCGAGGATGCCGCCCACCGGATCGAATCCCCAAATTTGGTGCGAGCCCGCCATGGCGATGAACAACACGCCGTGAGCCCACTCGAGGTCCCAAGGGGAGTTGAGCGCGCGCCCGCGAGCGTCGCCGGGAATCGCGTCGTGGTCGCGGCTCTGCGTACCGTCTCCGGCGACGGTCGCGACCTGTTGGGTCATGAGATTGATTTCGCGCAATGCATGGTTTTCCGTGTCGGCGACGAACAGCCGCTCGCCGAGCCCCTCGCCGGATAAAGCCATCCCCTGCGGGTGATTGAACGTGGCATCGGCGAAGCCGCCGTCATCGAGGCCGACGGTTCCCGAGCCGATCGTGTCGAGCGTCCGAAAATCTTCCAGCGAAACAATGACAACTCGGTTGTGGTTGGAATCCGACACGAACAACCGACCGCCCGCGGGGTCCGCCAACACCTTCCCCGGAAACGACAGCATCGAATCCGCCGCCTCCGAGCCCTCGAGCACGGCCGAGAGCGGCTTCCGATCGATCGAGCCGTCGGCGTCGAAATACGCCGTCATTTGCGCAATCACCGGATCGAATACGTCGTAGGCCCCTTCCCCCGAATGCACCCCGATCACCTTCCCATGCGGGTCGATCAGGACCAAGGTCGGCCAAGCACGGACAGCGTATTCGCGCCACATTCGCATCGAGTGATCGTTAACGACCGGGTGCTCGACTTCGTAACGCAGCACGGCCTTGCGGATGTTTTCGGTCTCGCGCTCGGTTGTGAATTTCGGCGTGTGAACGCCCACCACGACCAACTCCTCACTGTATTTTTTCTCTAATCGCTTCAGGTCCGGAAGCACATGCATGCAATTGATGCAGCAGTAGGTCCAGAAATCGAGTAGGACAAGCTTGCCGCGTAGGTCTTCGAGCGAGAGCGGGCGATCGGTGTTGAGCCAATCGAGGCCTTGAGGGAAATCGGGAGCGTTGACGGTCCCGGGCTGAACGGGCATAGGCCTCATAATAGCCGAGGCCCCCGAAACCCAGTGACAATGAGCGCGCGAGCTACTAAACGGGTCGGTCTGGGCTAGAGGCCGAAGCATGCTCGACCCGGGCGGCGTCGTTCCGGTGTTCGGCCATGCGGACCGAAACCAATTGAGAAACGCCGGGCTGCTGCATGGTGACGCCGTAGAGAGTGTGGGCGGTCTCCATGGTGGTGCGGCTATGGGTAATCAAGATGAACTGCGTGCGTTCGCTCATCTTGCGCACCAGCCGGGAGAAGCGAGTGAGGTTCGCTTCGTCGAGCGGGGCGTCCACCTCGTCGAGCACGCAAAACGGGCTCGGTCGGTGGCGGAAGGTCGCCATCAACAGGGCCATCGCCGTGAGCGACTTTTCACCGCCCGACAGCAAGGCGACATTTTGCAGGCGTTTGCCCGGCGGAGACGCGATGATGTCGACGCCGGACTCGCCCACGTTTTCTTCGTCGGTGAGCCGCATCTCGGCCACACCGCCTCCGAACAACGTCTGGAAGACTTCGCGGAAGTTCCGATTGATGGCCTCGAAGGTCTCTTGGAATTTCGAGCTCGACACGGAATCGATTTCCGCGATCGTCTGCTCGGTGGCGGCGATGGAGTCAAGCAGATCCTTTTGCTGCGTATCGAGGAAATCGAGTCTCTCCTTGGCCTCGGTGTATTCCTCCAGCGCCAACACGTTGACCGCGCCCAGGCTCTCCAGCTTGTCTCTGAGCTGCTGGTACTCCCTTTCAGCCGCGGCAAGCTGTTCGGCGGTCGGCTCCTCGGTCTGCTCGGGCAGCACTGCGGCCAACGGACGGCCCATTTCGCGAAGGCAGGTTTCCTCGAGATGCTTGAGATCGGAGCGGATCTCGACCAACTTCATCTCGACCGCCGAGCGGCTCTCGCGGGCCTGATCTAATTGGTCTCGCGCCTCCTCGACGGCGGGTTCCGCTTCGGCGATCCGTTGACCCGATTTCTCGATCTGCTCGCGGAGACTCGCGACTTCCTCGGTCAACGTTTGATTCTTTCGCGCGTGGGAGTCGACGCGCCCGCCCAGCTCGACGTTGTCGGCCAGCAGTTGATCCGCCTCGGCCCGCCAACGCTCGGCTTGCTTGGCGGTCTCCCCATGACGGCGGGTGTGTTCCTCAACCGTTTGGCGCAGCCGCTCGAGCGCTTCGCCGGCTGACCGGCGGCGCTCGTCGAGCCCGGCCAACTCGGTGCGACAACGCACCTGCTCCTCGGCCAGGCCAGCCACTTCAGCGCGGCCGCTTTCGATTTTTCCGGAAAGCTCGTCGAGCGTCTTTTCGGTTTGCTGACGGCGCGATTCAAGTTGGTCGATCGTTTGCCGCTGCTGCTCACTTTGCGCAGCTGATTTTTGGTTGCCGGAACGCAGGCGCTCAAGTTCCGCGGCGGTGATCGAGAGCCGCTTTTCAGCGCGGGCGGCTTCCTCGTTGATGCCGCGCATCTCATGGTCGGCGGCGAGAGCGTTCTTTTCCGCCGCGGCGAGAGTCGCGGAAACCGACTTGAGTTCTTCGGTATTCGACGCAATGGTCTGGTCGAGGCGCGTGACGGCTTCGGTGGTCTCGGCGACTCGCTGCTCGATGCGAGCCAGCTTGGGCCCAAGTTCCCGCAACTCGCGCTTCAACGCCAGCGGCCCGGCACTCCCTTGCTTGCCGCCGCTCAGCGTGTAGCCGCGATAGCAACTTCCGTCGGGCATCAAAAAATGAAGGTCGGGATACTGCACGGCGAGGCGACGCGCCACCTGGTCGTCCTCGACCAAATAACAACCGCGCAATCGCGGCAACAGCGTCGAAGCCGACCCCGACAAACCGTTGGTGAGGCGAATGGCGTCGGCCAAGCGCCCGCTGACGCCGGTCTCGGGGCCCAGCGCCGGCTCCTCGGCAAGCACGGGTGATTCCGGATGCACCAAAAACGTCGCATGGCCCTGCACGTCGCGGCGCAGCACGTCGATGCCTTCCCCGGCTTCTTCCCACTTGTGCACGACGACGTATTCCAACTCTTCGCGAAGAAACTCCTCGGTCGCTTTTTCGAAAGCCGGGTCGACCTCGACGTAGTCGGCCAAAATACCGATCGGGTCGAAGCCCTCGACCGGCTGCCTCTCGATGGCGGCGAATAGATTCTTGATCGCCTCGGTGGTGTAGGCGTGATGGGAAAGAATTTCGTCGAGCGACTCCCGGCGGGCGCGTAACCGTGAAAACTCCTCCTGGAGCCGCTCGGTTTCGGACCGCAACTCACGACTCTTCTGTTCGGCCGCGCCGAGGGTTTGCTCGATTTGGGAGCGCCGGGCCACAAGCGTCTTCATCTCGGCTTCGAGAGTATCGAGCCGTTGCGCGATCTCGCCGCGCCGTTCGTTGAGGCGTGCCGCCTCTTGCCGCGTGGACGACTCCTCGTCCACCAATCGGGCGATTTGCCGCTCATTGCCGGCAAGAAATTCATCGATTTGCGCCAAGCGATTGCGCCCCTGGGACGCCTCGCCCAACAGACGGATGACTTCGACGCGACTCTTCTCGCGGATCTCTTCGCTCTCGTGGACAGCCTTGCGGGCGGCCTCGACCTGGGTCGTCTTTTCATGGAGCCGGCCGCGGACTTGCTCGACTCGTTCGGCGGCCTCGGCAACGGCCTTTTCGCCGCTTGCGACCTCGGCCCGCAATTGCTCGATGCGTTCGTCGAGCCGCTCCAATTCTTGATCGGCCCCTCGCTTACGGGCCTTGTTGTCCTCGGCGGTGCGCGCCTGCTGCTCGATGCGCGACCGCAGACGTTCGATTTCGAGTGTAAGTTGGGTCAGCTCGTCGCGGCGAAGGTGTAACGCCTGTTCGCTTTGCACCCGACGCTGCCGCAGCGAACTCAGTTCAGACTCGCGAGCTTGGAGCTTCTCTCCGCGCTCTCGCCAAGTTTTTTCGGCGGCCTGCTTGCGCTCGGTTTCGGCACCGAGCCGAGCGTCGAGAGCGTGATGACGGCCGGCGATCAACATCGACAGCCTCTCGCTCAATTCGCCGCGCAACTCTTCATAACGCCGCGCTTTCGACGCCTGCCGCTTCAGCGAGTTCACTTGCCGCGTGACCTCTTGGAAGATGTCGTTGACGCGGTTCAGGTTTTGGCGGGCGCCTTCGAGCTTGAGTTCGGCCAGCCTCTTGCGGGTCTTGAATTTCGTGATGCCGGCGGCTTCTTCGATGAAATTTCGCCGGTCGAGCGGCCGCGAGCTCAGAATCTGCTCGATGCGCCCTTGCTCGATGATGGCGTAGTGATTCGGCCCCAGACCGGTTCCCAGGAAAATATCTTGGATGTCGCGCAGCCGGCAAGCCTTGCCGTTGATTAAATACTGGCTTTCGCCGGAGCGGAAGAGTTTACGCGTGACGACGATCTCATGCGGGAGTTCCACCGCTGGGGAACGTTCCGTACCGTTGGCCGCGCCGTTCTCGCCATGGCTTGCCCCGTTCGCGCCATGGCTCGCCCCATTGGCGGCACCGTTCGCCGCGCCGTTCGTGGCCCCGTTGATCTTGATGTGCCCCGCTGAGGTGGGCGAGCGACTCGGCAGCTCGACGCCCTCGGGGTCAAACAACGTCAGGCTGACCTGCGCCAACCCCGACGGCTTGCGATCGCGCGCGCCGCTGAAAATAAGCTCCTGCATGCGAGCGCCGCGCAACGTCTTCGCCGACTGCTCACCCAACACCCAACTGATCGCGTCGCTGATGTTGGATTTTCCGCAGCCGTTCGGACCGACGATCGCCGCCACGCCGTCGCCGGTGAACCGCAGCTCCTGGCGCTCGGAGAAGGACTTAAACCCGACCAGTTCCAGTTTTTTCAAGTGCAGCAAGACTGACGCCTTTTTTTGAAACGCAACGCCGCAGGGGATGTCATCCCCTGCGATCCGCCTCTTAAGGGAACCATCGACCGAAACCGGAATTCTTAGAACCAGTCTAGCCCGGTTTTCGACCGGCGGCGGGACGAAAATCCCCCGCGGGCCTATCTTACCGCTCAATTCCGCGTTTGTAAAGCAGTTTCTACCAGATCTTGGGGAAATGAATGCACCCCCCTACGACATATCGCGGGGGTCAGGAATACCTAAGTGGTCTATTGAGTACGATATAATCGGTTGGGTCTGATGAGAAACTTTATCCGCCTTACTCCAAAATGCCCCTCCGTCGGACTGCGGCGTCCACTCTATCTCTCGATCGCCTGTTGGATCGTCGGCCTTAGTCTGGCCTCGGCCGGACCCGCCTCGCTCCAAGCCCAGACGGCGAAGTTCCTTTCGAACATCCGCCAACTCACCCATGGAGGCCAGAACGCCGAGGCCTATTGGTCGCCGGACGGCGAACGATTGGTCTTTCAAGCGACGCGTGACGGCAACAGCTGCGATCAGATCTATGTCATGGGGGCCGACGGCTCCGACTTGAGAATGGTCTCGACCGGCAAGGGTGTCACGACCTGCGGATATTTCCTGCCCGACGGCCGCGACATCGTCTACGCATCAACCCACGAGTCGGGCGCCGAGTGCCCGCCGCGGCCCGATCGTAGCCAAGGTTACGTCTGGCCGGTTCACGCCGGATACGAAATCTATCGCGTCGGCGTCGACGGCAAGGGTTTGCGCAAGCTCACCGACGGCGAAGGCTACGATGCCGAAGCCACGGTGAATTGGGCGCGCAACAAGATCGTCTACACCTCGAAGGCTTCCGGCGACTTGGACCTATGGTCGATGGATCTCGACGGGTCGAACAAGAAACGCCTGACCACCTCCTCGGGCTACGACGGCGGAGCTTTCTTTTCGAACAATGGCGGCCGGCTCGTCTGGCGAGCGCATCATCCCGCCGACGCCGAGGGTGAGCGCCGCTATCGCGACCTGCTCGACCGCAACCTGACAACGCCGATGAAGATGGAGTTATTCGTCGCCGACGCCGACGGGTCGAACGCCCGCCGCATTACCGATTTTGGTTGTGCCGCCTTCGCGCCGCAGTTCACGCCCGACGGCGAACGCATCATCTTTTCGTCGAACAAGAATCAGTGTGACAGCCGCGAGTTCGAGCTGTTTATTGTCGATGCCGACGGCTCCAATCTGGAGCAAGTCACCGACTTCGGCGGGTTTACTTCGTTCGCCGAGTTTGCCCCCGACGGCCGCACGGTTGTCTTCACCTCGAGCCACAACGCCAGCAGCCGCTACGAGTTCAACATCTTCACGGCGGATTGGAAGCCGGCGGGCAGCGACGGCGAAGAATAGTGGGGCCGCCCGCGGCTCAATCACCAGCCCTTCCAACTGCCGTCTGCATTGCGGTATTGCCGATACGCCATGCTCTCGTCATACGGCAGAGCGGCGATGACGTCCTCTTTGACGTCGATCCCCAAACCGGGACGGTCGCTCAGCTCAACAAAGCCGTCTTTCAGCCGAAAGTCGTGGTCGACGAATTCACCGAAGCGCCGGAACCATTCGAGCGATACCTCTTGGATCAGGAAATTCGTCACCACAGCGTCGGCCTGCATCAGCGCGGCGAAGTGCACCGGGCCTCCGGCATTGTGCGGAGCCATCAGGATCTGTGCCTCCTCGGCGAGGCGCGAGACCGCGACGAAGTTCGTAATGCCGAAGCTGTGGCTGACGTCGGGTTGCAAAAAAGCGCAGGCGCGGGCGTCGATCACTTCCTTGAAATCGCGATACGAGAAAAGCTTTTCGCCCGTCGCGATCGGCACCGGGCTTTTCAGGGCGACATCCTTGAGCGCCTCGACCGAGCCCCACTTGACGGGCTCCTCGAGAAACAGCGGCCGATAGGGCGCGACCATTTCGGCGAAGGCGATGCTCAGCGCGGGACTCGGGCTGCCGTGGGTGTCGAGCATCAGCTCCACGTCGGGACCAACTTCCTCGCGTACCGCCCCGACGATTTCGGCGCAATGTTCGAGCTCGCGTCGATCCATCGGCCAGGTGCGCGACTCGAGCGGATTGCCCTTGAGACCCATCGTCCCGGCCGCGACCGACTCACGCGCCAGCCGCCGGGCTTTCTCAACGGACTCGAAGTTGAGCCCGCCGTGGTAGACCTTGATGCGTTTGCGCCGCCGCCCCCCGAGGATGCGGTAAACCGGTGTTTGCCAAGCCTTCCCGGCGATGTCGTAAAGCGCCATGTTCAGCGCGGCAATCGCGGTACCGATGACGGGCCCGCCTTTCCACGGCAGCCGATCGGTAATGTCTTGGCACAGCGCGGCGACATCGAGCGGATTACGCCCCACCAACAATGGTCTCCATTCGTGAATCGCCGCTTCGACCACCGGCGAGAGCCATTCAATACTGCCCTCGCCCCACCCATGGATGCCGGCATCGGTTTCGATCTTGACGAAAAGCCAGGTCTTGAACGCACTCGACATCGCGCCGCCGGTATTGGGGTCGATCTTGACCTTGACACCGGTGGGGACGTTGAATTTGTAAGTCTTGACGGCGGTGATCTTGAGAGAGCGATTGTCGCGGCGAGGGGCGGCGACCGCTTGCGCGGCGGCTGGGGCGGACCGAGCGGCAACGGCGAGCGAAGCAACGCCGGCAAGTTTGAGAAAGCCGCGTCGATCAAATGGGCCGGCAGCGATTTTCACGGAATTAGTGTTCATTGAGTCAGCCTCCCGGATGGTGGATCCCGTCATTGTTAGAGAGCCATTGTTAGAGAGCCATTGTTAGAAAGATTGTACCGCTCATGCGGGCCGCGCGATCGTGTAGAGGCGGAACTGTCGCCAGGGCCGGTGACGCGACTCGCCTTCGAGGCACGCCACGTCGTACACTCTTTTCCGACGATGTGAAAGAATATGGGCGTGACTAGACCGTTTGCAGCGACTGTTTGGCAAGAGGGCGACTGGCATGTCTCCCAATGCCTTGAAGTCGACGTTGCCAGTCAAGGGGCGACGGAAGACGAAGCGTTGGATAATCTCAAGGAAGCGCTGACCCTGCACTTTGATCCCCCGCAAGCGACGCGTCCTCCCAAGGTGCGTGTGATCGAGGTGGAGGTGGGGGCGGCTTAAGCCGCTGCCTTTCCGCGAAGTGAGCGGCGCTTAGAGGCCGCTGGTTTCGCGGAGGTAAGCCAAAAGGGCAGCCACGTCAAGTTCGCCCGCCCGCCGGAAGGCGTGGTTGATACCGCCATCGTCCCCAAGAAGAGCGAGATTCCCGTAGGTACGCTCCGCAGTATTCTCAGCCAAGCACACATCGACCACGAGCAATGGGCCAAGCTCGGCTGACACTCGCGCCCCGGAAGAGTCACCGATCGCCGACCGCCGGAACCCTCAAGATATCCTCCAGTCGCTGTAGCGCTTGCTCGACCTCCGCATCCCCGGCCTTGAGCCTTGCCGCATGCCGCAGCTCCTTTTCGCCTTCGTTGGGACGGCCGGAGCGCGCATAGATCAGACCGAGGCGTTTATGAAGCTCGAATTGCTCGGGGCATACGCCGCACTCGTTTAATGCTTCGGTGAGTTGAGCGACGGCGCGGTCCCAATCGCGGGCGGCGGCGGATGCGAGAGCGAATTCCCGCAATAACCCGGCGCGGCTGTTGATTTGACGCCGACTCCGCAAGGCCTCAAATTGCGATCGGTACGCGGCGGCTTGCCCCGGGTCGTTCGATCGCGGGGCTTCAGACAGATTGAAGAGCGCCTCGGCGTGTTCCGGGTCGGCCTTGAGCGCGTTGCGCCAATGCGGAACCGCGGCGTCGCGCCCCTCAAGCACCTCGATAATCAGTCCTAATTGGAAATGCCCCGCGGCATTCCCGGGAGCCGCCTCGATCAACGTTCGCAGCCGATCCGCCGCGGCCCGGCCGTTGCCGAGCCTTTTCTCGACTAGGGCTAACAGATAGAGAGGTTCGGTGGAGTCCGGGGCGAGAGCAATCGCCCGTTGCAACTCCGCCCTCGCTTCTTCATGGCGTCCCAGATCGTACAAAAAACGGCCCCGCTGATAGCGCATCCGTGAAGAGTTCGGCTCCAAAGCCGCGGCCCGAGTGAAAGAGGCCAACGCGCCTTCGAGATCCAGCATGGCGGTAAGAGCGCCCCCCACATTCAAATGGGCCTGTGCGTTCCTGGGATTGAGTTCCGCGATTCCGTGAAGCCTAGTGAGGGCCTCCTCGATCCGGTTCGTCCGCATGAAGAGCATTCCCAAGCCCGTCAATACCCTGAGATCGTCGGGGAGCAGCTTTTCGGCTTTGCGCAGAGTTTGCTCGGCCGACTCCCATCGATCGAGCGCGGCCAGCGTCAAGCCGTGGTTGACGTAAGCGGAAGCATAGCCGGGGTCGTCCTCCGCGGCACGGCGGAAGAGTCGCTCGGCTTCGGAGTTGCGTCCGAGCTTGGCGTAGAGGACGCCCAAATTGTTGTGGGCTTCGGCGAATTGCGGATTGACCGCGACGGCCGCCCGCAACGCGCGCTCCGCCTCGCTAAACCGGCCCCCTTCCATATGAAGGATGCCCAAATCGTTGTGCGCCTGAGCCAAATCGGGGTCCAGCGCGGCCGCTTTCTCGAGAGCCTCGATGCGTTCGGCGGGGTCGGCGTGCAATCTCGCCAGCGCCAACGACACACCGTAGTGCGGCGCGGCATCGCGCGGGTTCAGGCGTATCGCCTGGCGGTATTCTCGAAGCGCCGCTTCCGGGTCGCCTTGTTCAAGATAGGCGTCGCCTCGGCCTCGGGCGCTCTTCGACATGCTCGCGGTGCGCTCCAGGAGCTTGCGCGCTTCAAATAGGGCCGATTCAGCGCGCGCGGCTTCGCTATCGCCCAGTTGTTGTAAGACCGACAGCAGTTCAAAGCGGGCCCCGCGCAATTCCGGATTGAGATCCTTGGCGCGTTCGAGGCTTCGCCGGGCCGGTTCGAGTTTCCGTTGCCGTGCCAGGACGACGCCGAGGTTGTAGTGGACCTCCGCGTCCCGGGGTTGTCGTGCCGCAGCTTGCCGCAGCGCCTCTTCGGCTTGCTCGAACCTCCCGAGTTCGCGAAAAGCGATTCCGCGAACCACGAGGATCTCGAATGCCTCGGCTTCGGAGAACGGTGTCTCGAAGCCGCTCTCGGTTACGTCGATCACTTCCTGGTGCCGCTTGCTGTTGGCGAGCGCCTTCGCCGCCCCAAGCCGCGCCGAGTGGTCTTCAGGGTCAAGTTGCAGCGCGAGCCGATATTGCTCGGCGGCTTCGGGATAACGCTCGGCCTTGGCATAGGCCGCCGCCAAGTTGAAACGCCCCTCGAAATGATTCGGGTGTGCCTCGACCAACTCGCCGAGGACAGCGACGGCCTTCTCTGTTTCGCCGTTGTTCGAGTAGGCGAGACCCAGCAAGAGCCTGGCTGCCACGTTGCCGGGTTGGATTTCCAGCACGCGCCGCAGCCGGCCGATGGCGGCCTTGGAACGCCGTTGCTCCATGTTCACCCGCGCCAGACGGTAAAGCGCATCGACGGATTTCGGGTCGATCTCAACCGCCGCCGCGAATTCTCGCTCGGCGCCGCCCATGTCGCCTTGATCCGCCAACACCGACCCCAGCGCCATGCGGGCATCGAGAAATCGGGGCCGCAGCGCCGCGATCTCTTTCAGATGCGGGAGAGCGGCGTCGAGCCGGCGCTGTTTCAGATGCGCCAGCGCGAGGTTGAAGCGCGGTCGCCAGTCGCCGCCGTCGAGTTCGATCGCCTTTTGAAATGCGGGGACAGCGCAGTCGAGGTCATCGTGGCGAGCGAGGTGCTCGCCCTTGGCGTTGTAGTTCTCCGCCGACGGATCCCGCGCCAGGGAGGCTTCGATGGCGGGCGAGGCTGAGCACGGCGTTTGGGCCGAAGCCGGCTGCGCGGTGGCCACCGCGACCGCGCCAAGAAACCCAATGTAGATCAACTGCGGCGCCCTCATTTCGAGTCCAGTGTAGCGAACCGAAATTCAGGGCCGTGTTCACGTCGCGGGGCAAACTCAGTCGTCCTATTTCCCCGCTCGCGCCGACTTGGCGGCTTTCAGCTGTGTTTCCGCGTCCCTTTGCAGTTTGGTGAGATTCGTTTCGAACTCCGCCACCCAGGCGCCGGTCTCTTCTTCCAGCCGATCGTGCACGGAATCCAACAATCCCCGAGCGCGGTCGAGTAAATCCTGAAGTTGTTCCTCGTCGGGGCGCTGTCCTCCCAGTTTCGCGGCGGACCGAACCCAGTCCACCCGAAACTCCTTCAAAGCGCGCTCGAGAGCCATCTGCGTTGTGATCTTACGCATCCAAGCAGTGGAGAATCCAAAGTATTTGTCCAGCCCCATGCAACCGGCGGCTAAGCCCAAGAAAAGATAGGTGAGTTGAATGTAGCCTTGCGGGTCGAGCTCCCCGAAGGCCCCAATCGAAATAAGCGCCGGGATCAGTCCCGCGATCGTGGTGAGGACAATGGCGCCAAGACGCAGAGCCCGCGACATCGTCGCCTTCGAAGCCTTCTTGCCCTGATACCAATCGATCTGTTTTTCTGTTTCCGCGACGACGTAATCACGGACGGTCTGTAGTGACGCTTCCACGTCCTCCGGTTTCCATGAAAGATTCCGAAGACTATCGTCGGCCGGGGTTCCATCAGACACAGGTGTCTCCTCCTGTAATAAGAATGCGCGAGGCAACCATGAATCGGGCCAACGCGTTGCAGGGGCTCGCGGGCGCCAAACCGATTCTCACGCTTCGTCGGCGGCCTGCTCGTGCTCGCCGATCGGTGACGCGTCGGATTCCGAAACATCCGCCGACTCGAACGTCGCCATTTCTCGATAGAGGCGCAACGCCGCGCTCATCACGCCCATTGCCAGAGCCGCGCCGCTGCCCTCGCCCAGGCGGAGGTCGAGCCGCAACAGCGGCCGTCCTTCCAAGAACTCCAGCACCAGCTTGTGGCCCTGCTCCGCCGACTCGTGTGAGAAGAAAAAATATGGCTCTGATGCCGCACAGAAGCGAATGGCCAAGGCAGCCGCGATCGAGGCGATAAAGCCGTCCACGACGACGGGGGTTCGGCCCGCGGCGGCGCCCACCAGAAAACCCGTCATCCCGCCGATCTCAAATCCCCCGACCGCCGCCAAGACTCCTAACGGATCACTCGGATCCGGCTCGTGAAGCACGAGGGCCCTTTCGACGACCGCAATCTTATGCGCCAGCCGCTCGTCGTCGATCCCGGTGCCGCGGCCCACGATTTCAGGCGGCTCGGCCTTGGAAAGCGCCGCGAAAACCGCCGACGCCGAAGTCGTATTCCCGATGCCCATCTCGCCGACGCCGAGCAAACCGTAGTCGAGCTTAGCGGCCGCCTCGGCGAGGCGAATACCGGTCTCGACCGACGAGACAGCCTGCTCGCGGGTCATGGCCGGTTCCCGCAAGAAATTCCGCGTTCCCCGCGCCACCTTGCGGCGAATCACGGCCGGCACGCCATCGAGCGGGTCGTCGACGCCCATGTCCACCACCAGCGGATCAATGTCGCCTTCGCGGCAAAGAACGTTGATCGCCGCGCCGCCGCCAACGAAGTTGCGAACCATCTGCCCGGTCACTTCGCGCGGATAGGCGCTGACGCCCTCGTCGGTGATTCCGTGGTCGCCGCAAAACACAAACAACGCCTTGCGCGGCGCGGCGATCGGATCCTGACCGCGCGCCAAGCCGTAGCGCAAGGTGATCTCCTCGAGAAGCCCCAAGCTGCCGAGCGGCTTCGTCAACCGATCGAGCCGGTTCTGGATACGCGCCGCCAACTCGGGGTCATCGACCGCCGAGACGGCTTCGATCGTCTTGTCAAGAAGGTTCATAAATTGCCGTGCCCGTCACAACATCGGACTCCCGCGTCCGAAGCTCCCCACGCCCATTGTCGCTGACACCGCCGCCATGCGAAAGCTGATATGAATAAGGGCAGCGGGCCCCAAGGGCCGATGCCGCCGGGCCCCCCAAGGATTCCCTTATGAACGCGCATCGATCCTCGGCCAAGCTTCTCGGGCTGTCCATTCGCCGGTTCGCCGGGCTTCTAACGCTGCTGACGCTGGTCTGTTGCGCGGATCGAGTGGATTCAGCGGCCCAACGCGCCGACGCGCTGTTCGCAAAGTGGGATAACCCGGATTCGCCCGGCGCCGCGATCGCGATTGTTCGTCATGGAAAACTGATTCACGCCAACGCCTTTGGGTCCTCGCATCTCGGCTACGAAGCGCCGAACACGCCCGACACACTCTTCGAAGTCGGATCGATGAGCAAGTCGTTCATGAGCGCATTGGTCGCCCGCCTCATGGACGAAGAAAAGATCGCGCCCGACGACGACATTCGCGAATACCTCCCGGAGTTACAGAAGGTCGATCCGCCGATCCGCATTCGGCACATGTTGCGTTGCCGCACCGGCATATGGGCGCAATGGCACATTGTACAACTGGCGGGGTGGTCGTCGGAACCGATTGAGAGTCCCTATACGAAAGACGACCTGCTGGCTCTCTACGCCAAGCAAAAGACCTTCCCGTTTAAGCCGGGCGAAGAGTTTCTCTACGGCAGCGGCGATTTTTTTCTGCTCGGGATGATGATCGAGCGGGTAACCGGAAAGACCCCGGCCGCCTTCGCTCGCGATGAACTTTTCGAGCCCCTCGGGATGACACGTACGCACTACACGGAAAATCCGGCGCGGCTGGTTAAACAGCGCGCCGCGGGCCATCACAGGGGACCGCGGGGAGACTGGCTGCTGTGGTCCATGAATGCCTCGGTCAGCGGCGGTTGGGGACTCAAGACCGGCGTGACCGAATTGGCGAAGTGGGCGGCGAACTTCGACGACAATAAGCTGCCGCGCGGCCGCTATCTCGATGAACTCATCGACGAAGGAACGGTCCTCGACAACCGCAATGTGGTCGACAGTCAACCGACCGGCGAATACCGCGGGCTCAAGCGCATCCAGTTCACCGGCGGTATGCCTGGGTTTCGCGCCGCCATCACGCGGTTCCCCGAGCGGAAGTTCACCATTGTGTGTCTGGCGAACAATACCGAGATTGACGCTACGGGGATGACTCGCCAAATCGCGGACATCTACCTGGCCGACGACTTCGAACCGATCCCCGTGGAAGGCAGGCCGGAACCGGAACCGGTCAAGTTCGTCAATCTGCCTCGCACCGACCTCGAAGACAAGGTCGGCGGCTATCGCATGGGGCCGCGCGGTGCCATTTGGCGGATCGATTTGGAGGCCGACCAGTTGCGCTGGACCGATCACGTCGACAATACCTTCGACCTGCGCGCGGTCAACGCAACCCACTTTCGCCCCTCCGGGTCGCCGATCGATCACAATTCCTTTCTGTTTGCGCGAGAGGACCCCGCCGAGCGCTATACCCTTACGCTCAAGTGGCCGGATGGTTCGCAGGAACTCACTCCGGTCGAGTTGATCTCGACAGGCGACCGGTTGGAACAATTCGTCGGCCGCTACTTCAGCGAAGAGTTGACGGCGACGTATCGCATCAAGGTCGACGACGGGAGTCTGTGGTTGCGCGTGAACAGCCGTCGCTGGGAACGCCTCTCGCCGGTCGTGCGCGATCAGTTCGCGCCCAGCATCCGCCAAACTTTCGACAATCGTCTACTTACGTTTCGCCGCAACAGGGTCGGAGATGTGGTCGGCTTCGACGCCTCCCTATTTCGTATCGGCGGAGTGCCTTTCGCGCGCGTGGAGTGAGGCGGCCGGCAACGTGGCGTTCCGGGGAGGGTGACATCGGGGCGCTCGCACCAAGAAGACGTTCTGCTATGATGGCGGCGACAGGAAGTGTCTTCTGTTTGATCTTGCCCTCATTGCCTAAGTAGCCGCGGCCCCACTCATTTTTTGGGGTCCGAGGGAGTAGTTTGCCTATCGGAACGCTCTCGCTACCGCCGGTACTTTCCACAAGTTTGCGCATTCCACGCGGCCTTCGCGGCGGCGATTTCGTCGCGTGCGTCGGCTTGCCTAAGGACGAGTCGGACTTTGGCTTGTCGCAATGAAAAGCAAGAGTTTCGAGTAGAGGAGACTTCAGGCAATGAGGATCGAAGATTTTGGTTGGCGTTCATTTTTTCAACGACAGGTCGAGGCGGCGCCTCTGGCGGGCCTGGAGTGTGGCCGCGTCCGAATGACAGCGCCAGGTAGCGCGGAGTTGTTGACCGCGGCCGGCCGGGTTCGTGTGCTTGTGACGCGATCCGTCACCCCTCCGGTCGTGGGCGATTGGGTTACCTACAATCCCGAAACCGGGATGGTCGTCAGAGTGTTGGAGCGCGAAAGCGAATTCGCCCGAAAGCGCGCCGGCGTGACGAGCGAGAAGCAAACGCTGGCGGCGAACGTCGACGTCGTGGGCATCGTTTGCGGCCTGGACGGCGACATCAACCCGCGACGTATCGAGCGCTACTTGGTTGCCGTCGCCGAGGGCGGCGCCGAACCGCTAGTCATCTTAAACAAGGCGGATCTGTGCGCCCGGCCCGCCGAGGCGCGCGATCTCGCCGGGGCGGCGGCGGCCGGAGCCCCAACTCTAGTGGTCAGCGCCCAGTCGGGAGCCGGCATCGAGGCTTTGTCGCTCTACCTCGAGCCGGGGGCGACAGTCGCCTTCGCGGGTTCGTCGGGGGTTGGGAAGTCCACGCTCGTGAACCGGCTGCTCGGCGAAGACTACATGGAAACCGGGGCGGTAAGGGACGCCGACCAAAAAGGCCGTCACACCACGACACGGCGGGAACTGATCCCGGCGCCCCAGGGCTGGTTGCTGTTGGACATGCCGGGGATCCGCGAGATTCAACCCTGGAGTTCAGCGGCCGGCGTTGGCGAGGCCTTCCCCGAGATTGTCGCGGTGGCCGGACTGTGCCGTTTTCGGGATTGTCGTCACGAAGGGGAACCGGGCTGTGCGATCGAGACCGCGATCGAGCAAGGCCGAATCGGGCCCGAGCGACTCGCCGCCTACCGCAAGCTCCAGCTTGAACAGGCGTTTCTCGAAAGGAAAGTCGATGAGCAGGCCGCGCTGCTGAGCAAGCGGCGAGACAAGCAGTTACACAAGATGATCCGCAATGTCCCGAAGAGGCGTTGATCGGCAGTAGGCGCGGTACCGCTCCGCCCGCCCGCGCGGCGGGAAGGTCCTCTGGAATCAAACAGATAACGTTAACGCAACCAATTAGGCATCACCGGCCTTCAAAAAAGCGGACGGTATCGACTTTTTTCGGCTGATTTGGGTTGAACCTGACCGGTCTGCCGTGCATCTTATGAAGAGAGAGCCGATTCTTTCTTGAGGAAGTGTTTTCAGGCGGGGATACCGCGCCGGGTTGGGATCATGGATCTGATCAATTCCTTCGCTGTCGTTGCGTACTTGAACTCCGGGCCGGGCCGTTTACTGGACTCGATGCGGCGGGAGATCACTCCCGGTTGTCCGCACCACGCTCACCTGACGATTTTGCCCCCTCGCCCGCTCTTCGTGGATACCGCCCAAGCGGTCGAACAATGCCGCGAGATCACGAGCCGATTCGAGCCTTTCAACGTTACGCTCGGCGACGTCGATCTGTTCGAAAGCACCCAAGTCATCAAGATCCCCGTCGTCCAGGGAGTCGCCGAACTCAAGACCCTGCACGCCATCTTGAACACCAGGCCGTTTGAGCACTCCGAAAATTACGGATTCATTCCCCACGTCACCGTCGGGCAGGAATTGCCTTCCGAGGCGGTCGAATCCTGCTTGGATCTGGCCCGAAAACGTTGGGCCGAGTTTGATTCCGCCGCGCCGCTGCGCGTGGAGTCGTTGACGCTGGTGCAGCAACTCGCCGACGGCCGCTGGCACGACCTGGCCGAGTTGTGCTTGGGCCGCCCCCAACCCGTTGCGAGTTGAAGAATGACGCCGGTCTTAACGGCTCCTATCGCTCAACTTGGTAGTTCGGTGCTTCCCGCGTAATCAGCACATCGTGGACGTGCGCTTCCCGTAATCCCGCCGACGAGATCCGCACGAAACGCGTCTTTTCCTTGAGTTCCTCGATCGTGGCGCAGCCGCAATAGCCCATCCCGGCCTGGATGCCTCCCTTGAGTTGGTGAATCAAATCGCCGAGAATCCCCTTATAGGGAACTCGCCCCTCGACGCCTTCCGGTACCAGCTTGCCGCTCGCCGAGGACTCTTGCGAATAGCGGTCTCGACCCCCCTCGGCCATCGCGCCCAGCGACCCCATGCCGCGATAGGACTTGTAAGTGCGCCCTTGGTAGAGCACCGTTTCACCGGGGCTTTCCTCGGTGCCGGCAAGTAGGCTGCCAATCATCACGCAGTCCGCCCCGGCGGCCAGCGCTTTGGTGATGTCGCCGGAATATTTGATTCCGCCGTCGGAAATGATCGGAACACCGGAGCCCCGCGCGGCCTCGGCGCACTCGGCCACCGCGCTGATCTGCGGCACCCCCGCGCCCGAGATAATGCGCGTGGTACAGATCGAGCCCGGCCCGATGCCGACCTTCACCCCATCGACTTCCAGCGCGATCAAATCCTTGACGGCCTCTCCCACCGCGACGTTGCCGGCGATCAAGCTGACCTCCGGAAGAGCCTTGCGCAAGACCTTGACGGCGTCGTGCACACGGCTCGTGTCGGCGTGCGCCGTGTCGACCGTCACTATGTCCACGTTCTTGGCGAAGAGCGCTTGCGCCCGTTCCAGAAAATCGTCTGTCGCGCCCACCGCCCCGCCGACCAGCAACCGTCCCTGATCATCCTTCGCGGCGCTGGGGTAATCGAGCTTCTTCTGAATGTCCTTGACCGTGATCAGCCCTTTGAGAATGTAGTCTTCATCCACCACGAGCAACTTCTCGATACGGTGCTGTTGGAGAATCTCTTCGGCCTCTTCGAGAGTCGTGCCGACCGGCACGGTGACCAGGTTCTCCTTGGTCATCACCTCGGAAATCGGCAGCTCATGGCGTGTCTCGAAACGCAGGTCGCGGTTGGTAAGGATCCCCACCAACTTGCCGCCTTCGGTGATCGGAACTCCCGAGATGCGATACCGTTCCATCAGCGCCAGGGCTTCGCGAATCTTCGCGTCCGGGGCCATCGTAATGGGGTCGACGATCATGCCGCTCTCACTGCGCTTCACGCGATCGACTTCTTCCGCTTGGCGCTCGATCGGCATATTGCGGTGAATGAAGCCCAGCCCTCCTTGCCGCGCCAGCGCGATCGCCAGACGCGACTCGGTCACCGTATCCATCGCGGCGCTGACGATAGGAATATTGAGGCCGATGCGTCGCGTCAAACAGGTACGCGTATTCGCGTCGGCCGGCAGGATCGAACTATAAGCGGGAAGCAGAAGGACATCGTCGAAGGTGAGCGCTTCGGGGACGGGGGAATTAAGCATACATCATGATAGGGGAGCGCCAAAGCGCGGTGCAAGCAGCCGCGCCCATCGTGGCCCGTGTCCAAAAATGGGGCCCGCCCGCTTACTTCGTCGCGTGGCCGAGCAATGCGCATGAGCGGCCCGTCACAAGGAGGCGAGGGCTGCTTTCGTGTGCTTCGCCCGTCGCGTAATGAAGAAAACGGGCCTAGATCGGAAGTACTTCGTGACAACCAGGCCGACGACGAATTGTGGCCCGCGCGTAGGCAGAATCACCGATGTCCATAAGGTACCCGACCTACTACGAACATCCCACTTTCGGTGTACGATCATCCACAGTTCCCCCTCCCCCGTCTTAAACGAACAGACGACGCGGAAGAGAGCAACACCTTTATGTCCGATCCCATGGTTCACCTCGCCAAAGCAATTGGGCAAGGCCATCCCGGCGCATCCAAAACTTTCTCGAAGCTGATCGAACCGCTGTTCGACAAACGCTATGCCGAGCGACACTTGGCAAAACCGAGCGCTCGCGCCAAGAGCCGCGTCATCCGCGAGGGTTTGACCCCGTCGGGCATGAAGACCGGCATGGATGTCCCCTTCGCCGGGTTGATCCACTCCGAAAACCCCACCACCGGCGCCTATAGCGGCATCAGTGTTGTCTGGTTGCCGGCCGGCGATGCCGGTACGCTGATGGCCTTCGTCGTGGGCGGCGGCGGCCTCGGTCCCGACCAGCAACGTTTTGACCGTCCCGGCCTACACCGCCGCGCCGCCGCGCTCGCCGAAAGATCGGCTTTGCTCGGTACGTCGGCATGGAGTCGCATCGGCGGCGACCTCGACGAACAGATCCCCGCGGGTGTCCGAGCCCGCTTCCTGGGTTTCGAAGAGGTCCTTGAGCGACACGGCCGGCAGATCTATTGCGTGGCGAAGGTTCCCAAGAATGCCGCCGCGGCCACGAAGGTCGTGCAAGGTTTTCTCGACCTATACGCCCATGAGCGCGGCTGGGAGATCCGCAAGGCCGCCGTCAAGGACTACAACCGATTCCACGGCGAGCTGCGCGACGGACTCTTCCCCGCGACCGATGCCGAGCAAGTGCATGATTTGCTTCGCAAGCGCCGTTTCGTCATTTTGCAGGGCCCTCCCGGCACCGGCAAGAGCCACATCGCCGCCCAAGTCGTACGGGAATTCTTCGGCGGCAACGGCAATGTCGTTCAATTTCATCCCGGCGTCACCTACGAGAACTTCATCGTTGGCGTCGAGCCCGACGTGAATCAACAGACATCGGGCTATCGCGTCAAGCCGGGCTGGTTACCCCGCACCATGCGGATGGCACAAAGCCGTCCCTGCCTTCTCGTACTCGAAGACATTCACCGGGCCGACCTGGCGAAGGTCTTGGGTGAAGCGATCTACTTATTCGAAGCGGACGAGATGGGCGGCAAGCAGGCGCGGCAGATTGAATTGAGCCATCAGGTCAACGAGACCCGCACGCTGATCTATCCCGGAAATCTCTACGTGCTCGCGACCTTGAACAGCGCCGACCGACAAGCCAAGCCCATCGACCTGGCGATCCGGCGGCGCTTTGCGTTCCTGGCGACCGGCCCGGATCGCTCCGTCGTCGAGCGATGGAACTTGCCGGCGGCCCTTCAGGTCTTCGACCGCCTCCTCGAATTGTTCGTCGAGTACGCTCCCGACGACGCCCTGGAACTGCTGCCGGCTCAGTCGTATTACAAAGCGGCCGACGAAGACGATCTCAAACAACGGTTTCGCCATGAGCTGATCCCGCTGCTCGACGAATATATCAAGCAAGGCTATCTGGGGTCGGCCACGCCGGAACTCCTCGTCCTGCGCAATGATTTGCTGTGGGAGTCGCGTGCCGCCGGCAAACCGAGCAGGAAAGCACCATCGCACGAAAACGAAATCACGCCTCGCGAAGCGGAGCTTCTAAACCAGCCGACAGACCCAGCGGCTTTCCGCGTCGCAGTACCAAAACACACCGCCGATGAGGCTCATGCCATGGGGCTCGGGGTTCTCGCCGCCGAGCTCGATCTTAGCTAACGGTTCGCCGTTCGACGGATCGATCTTGTAGATCGCTCGGTGATTGCTCTCGACGCACCAAAGCACGCCGTCATCCCATGCGATCCCGTGCGGGCGCTCGCCCGGCGCGGGGATGCTGTGGAGCACCTTCCCGGTCTCGGGTTGGACGCGATAAAGGGTCATCGAGGGCGGCGTCGCGATCCAATAGTGGTCGTCGACCCACTCGAGCCCGTGAGCGCCCGACTGACGTTTGGGTTGGCCCCATTGCGGATAACCAACACCCGGCGTATCGAATGTTTGCAGAGTCTTTCCCGTTTCGATATCCACCTTTAACGTCTTGAGGCCGTAGGTCGAGGCAATCCACAGGGCTCCGCCTCCCACTGTGATGCCGCTGCCGTGGAGTGATTCGGTCACGACTTCCCGCTGCACCGAACCGTCCTTGTAGCTCACCAAGTGCGCTTTGTTGGGATTTTCCTGATCCAGAATCCACAAACCCTCTGGGGTTGCCTGCAACCCGTTCGGCATATTGCCGGGCGCGCGAAATACCTTTTCGACGCGCTTTCGAATCACCGGAACGTCGGCCGGACCCTTGCGTGCGGCGGCTCCGAGCGAAGAAACAGCCACCGCCGACCCAAGCGATTGCAGAAACCAACGGCGAGATTGGTCGGACCGATTTTTCATGGTTGCCTCCGGGCGTTCGGCTTCAATGTAGCGCGACGGCGCATGGTCCGCAAGGGTCGCGAACCGCGGGTAAGGTGGTTGCGCTTGGCGGGCTCGGCGCTCAGCGCGGCGCTACCTTCGTCTTCTTGCGCCGAAAACGGCCGGGGTTGAAGGACTTGATCCCCAGTTTCGTCTTGCCTTCGGTCACCAGATCGGCCAGGATCTTGCCGGTCACCGGCGCCATCATGATGCCCTTCTTGAAATGCCCCGCGCCGACAAACATGCTGTCCTGGCCGGGAACGGCGCCGATCACCGGCTTGGCATCCTCGCAATAGGGGCGAAAGCCCGACCAACGGCATGCTTCGGCGCGCTGCGCGACCGAGGGAACCAGCTCGTTCATCTCCGAACGGATCGAGGACACGGTTTCGTCCTCTGCCCCACGCCGGAAACCCACGTCCTCGACCGAGCCCCCACCCGCGATGTGGCCTTCGGTGAGTTGCCAGTAGTAGTAGTTGGGCGTCATGACCGTGTGCTGCAGCGTCTGTCGCATCGGCTCGATCGCCAACAAGGTGCCGCGCATCGGTTTGATCGGCGGCTTCCAGCCCAGCGGCTCGGTCAACAGGGGCGTCCAAGCTCCGGTTGCGATCACGGTCGTGCCGGCGGTCAACGATCCCTGGGCGGTTTCTATCTGGGGCGTGAGGCTTTCCACCTTGACGCCCAGCGCGAAGCGCACTTCCTTCTCGCGCAAATACCGCGCCAAATTGCCGGCAAGACGGGCGGGATGGAGCCGGCCTTCGTCGGGATAGAAAACCGCTCCTTTGGCGCTCTTCTCCAGGGTCGGTTCCAACTCGCGAATCTGTTTCGGCGAAACGCTCTCGGCTCGGAATCCGGCCTTCTTGACTTCCTTGACCAAGGTGCTTCTCCGCGCGGCGTCCTTGGCGGTGTAAAAAAGTTGCAGCATCCCGGGCTTACGGAAGTCGAACTCGAAGCGCTCGCTCAGTTCTTCGTACAGCTCGGCCGTCTTCTTGACCAGCGGCGCCAGCGGGCCCATCTCGGGACTCTGCTGTGCGTACCACAAGCCCCCCGCATTCGATCCGCTGGCTTCGCCCAAGGCGGTGCTGCGATCGATCACCCAAATGTCTCCGACACCGGCCTCGGTGAGGTAGTAGGCCGTCATCAGCCCGACGATCCCGGCACCCACGATCACGACTTCCGCCTCTTCGGGTAATTCCTCGCTTTGTTGTAATGTATCGCGCAGATCTCGAGGGAGAGTGCGGAACCAGATCGAGTCCTGCATCAACCCATGGTAGCAGGCCGCTGACAGCGGGCCTGTTTGGCGGGTTGCGCGACTTGAATTGGCGAAGGTCGCGGTGCGAGCCGGGCGGCTCAGGCGGGTTGCGTTTGCGCCGCCCAACGAACCGCCCCGGCGATCACTTCGGGGCCTTCGGGAAGCTCGAAATAGTCGTACGCACCCCGCGACATCAGCTCGTAGTAGTCACTGAAATCACCTCGATCGACGACGACGATCACGGGATTCTTGCTGCGGCGGGTTTCCATCCGAGCCAGAACCTGCTCGGCGGTGTCGTCGCCCGGGCGGTTGTACACGACAATGGCCGTCGGCGGGGAGCTGTGCAAGTGGCCGGGCAGGTCGTCGGCTCCGGTGGCGCGGGTCCACTCGTAGCCTTGGGACTCCATCGTTCTAACGACGGCGGAGAGTTTGGGGTGCGGTTGGGGTGCGACGAGGGTCAGGCGTCGAGCCTGGGGCATGGAGTCTCCTTTGCCGGATCGAGCTGCCGGATCGAGCAATCGAGGCGCCGGAATCCGCAATACGAAAGTCGACTACCCCTATTAGCAACATCGACATCACAGCGGAGAACTTTAGTCCGCTTTTCTCACGGCCCCGACCTACCCGTCCATAATGTCTCTTATGTCCGGCATGCAAATCCCTTCCGAGAGCGCTTCGCTCGACTCGCTGTACAAGCTCGTCGCGCGGCAAGCGCGACAACATCCCGACCGCCCCGCGCTGACGAGCCTCAGCGGCCCGGCGATGACTTATCAAGGCCTGCTGGCCCATATTCAGCGCACCGTCACGGCTTTGAACGCGCGCGGAATCAGCCGCGGCGATCGCGTGGCGCTCGTGTTGCCTCAAGGACCGGATCTGGCGGCCGCGTTTCTCGCGATCGCCGCCGGCGCGACCTGCGCGCCGCTCAATCCCGGTTACCGCCGTGAGGAATTCGAGTTTTACTTGACGGACGTTCGCGCCAAGGCCCTGATCGTCGCCGCCGGTTCGGACTCCCCGGCCGTCGCCGCCGCCGCTGCGGCCGGAGTCAACGTCATTGCACTCGAGCCGAGCGAGTCGGACGAGCCCGCCGGCTCGTTTTCGCTTCGCGGACCCGACGGCGGCCGAGGCCCCGGCGCCGGTCCCGCCCGCGCCGCCTTTGCCGAGCCCGCCGACATCGCCATGGTGCTGCACACCTCGGGGACGACCTCACGTCCCAAAATCGTCCCTCTTAGCGGCGCCAATGTCTGCGCTTCGGCGCACCATATCGCCCATACCCTGGCGCTCACTCCCGACGACCGCTGCCTCAACATCATGCCGCTGTTTCACATTCACGGCCTGATGGGCGCCGTGTCGGCCTCGATCGCCGCCGGAGCGGAAATCGTTTGCACCCCGGGTTTCGACGCCATGCGATTTTTCTCGTGGCTACGCGACTACGAACCGACTTGGTATACCGCCGTGCCGACGATGCATCAGGCCATCCTGGGCCGCGCGCTTCGCAATCGAGACATTGTCGAAAAATCGCAGCTGCGCTTGATCCGCTCCTCCTCGGCCTCGTTACCGCCCCAAGTGATGGCGGAACTCGAAAGTCTCTTCAACGCCCCGGTGATCGAGTCTTACGGGATGACCGAGGCGGCGCACCAAATGGCCTCCAACCCGCTTCCTCCCGCCGCCCGGAAACCGGGCTCGGTCGGCCCCGCCGCCGGCCCCGAAATCGCTGTGATGGATCAGCCGGGAAATTTGCTCGAAACAGGAGCCATCGGCGAAATCGTCATTCGGGGTCCGAATGTGACCGATGGCTATGAGAACAATCCCGGCGCCAACGCTGAAGCCTTCACCAACGGTTGGTTTCGCACCGGCGATCAAGGCTTCCTTGACCGAGACAACTACTTGACGATCACCGGCCGGTTGAAGGAAATCATCAACCGCGGCGGCGAGAAGATCTCACCCCGAGAAGTCGACGAGGTGTTGCTCGACCATCCCGGCGTTCAGCAAGCCGTCACCTTCGCCTTGCCGCATCCAAAGTTGGGAGAAGAGGTCGCCGCCGCCGTCGTTTTGCGGGAAGGGCACGAAACCGGCGAGCGCGAGCTGCGGTCTTTCGTCGCCGAGCGCCTGGCTGACTTCAAGGTGCCGCGCAAGATTATCTTCCGCGATCAGATCCCCAAGGGCCCGACCGGCAAGCTCCAAAGAATCGGCTTGGCCGAGAAGCTGGGGCTGACCTAAACGAGCCTCGATCGCCCGCGCTGGGGCGGGTCTCCAGGGCTGTCCGTCAGAGGGTTCCGGACAAGACCAACACTACGGTCGCCGCCGTCCCGAATCGAAACGACCAACCAACCTGGTTTGACACCCTGAAAAAGCGCCCGATACCATGAATGAACCATCTTCCCCAAGGCCGGAGTAGCTCAGGTGGTCAGAGCGAGGGCCTCATAATCCCTAGGTCGGCGGTTCGAGTCCGCCCTCCGGCACCAATCCCAGCCGCCGGCATGAATCCCGGCAGACCTCGGTTTTCCGTGGAAGTCCGCCCCTTGCGAGCGACGCAACGAACCGACTGGGTCCACGCACTCGCCAGGTCGCTACTCAAAATCGGCCAGCGTCTTGCGAATCAAATCCGACACATAGTGGTCCATGCGCCGGTCCACCGAGGCCGACTCGGTGGGCAACGCCTCCAGCGCCGCCGCGGCGCTGGAGGCGCGCTCATCCATCGCGTCGATGGCGTTGAGAGCCGCGACCGAAACGTACAAGCCGTTGCGTTCAAGGTGCGCCATTTCGAGTAGCGCCGCCAGCGCCTTTTCCGCGTCTGAGTCGTTGCCGTATACACCCAGCGCCTGCGCCGCCACTGTCCGAACAAAGGGTGACGGATCGGCGAGTGCCCCGCGGAGCCCGCCATCGAAGCTGCCGACGGTCTCTCGTCCTCGCATCAAGATCCCCAGAGCCGCCCAGTAGCGAACCGCGCTGTCGGAAGCCCGCAGACCGATCGCGAGATCCTCGTCAACGCCTTGCTGTAGCGACGACGCGACGTCGGCCATCCGCGCGATCGCTTCATAGGGGTAGCGTTCGGCGTCACGCGCCGCTTCGTAAGGCGTCATCCCTCGAGAGCGGCTGTGAATCTCGCCTTCGGGTAGAAACCCTAGGTCACGAATCCGGCTCTGCCACGATCCGAGTACTTCGCGTAGGCGTCGCGCGATCGGGCGCCCCCGGGGTGAATCAGCCAAGTTGCGGATTTCGTCTGGGTCGGCCTCGATATCGTACAATTCCTGCGCCGGTTTCGTCTTCCAAAATCGGGATTGCGCGGCATTCAACTTCCCGGCCTTGAACAGCGCACGCCAAACCCGCGTCGTGGGCGTTTTGAACATGTAATCGACGTGTTGCCCGTAGCGCTTATGCGGCTTGTAGTTGCGGACGTAGAGATAGCGCCGGTCCCGCACCGCGCGAGTCATGTCGTAGCGCTCGTCCATGCGGTCGCGAAAGGCGAATTGATAGTCCGGGGCGGGCGCGGCATGCGGCCCTAGAAAAGCACCGCCTTGGAAATGCTTCGGCGGCTGAATGCCGGCCAGGCTGAGCACCGTGGGCGCCAAGTCGATAAAGCCGACCAGCCGATCGCTTTCACCGCCCGGCTTGTACCCGGGTCCGGCCAAACCGTGATACTTTTCCGGCACGTAGATGATCAGAGGGACGTGCAGTCCGGAGTTGTAGGTCCAACGCTTGCCGCGAGGCATTCCGGGGCCGTGGTCGGCATAGAAGAAAACGATCGTCTCCTCGGTCAATCCATCGGCGGCCAACTCGCCCAGGACTTTCCCGGCCAGGGCGTCAACTTCGGTGACCTTGTCGTAATACTGCGCCCAATCAAGCCTGACTTCCGGCGTGTCGGGATGATAGGCCGGCACACGGACCTTGGCGGGGTCGTGTTGCAACTTGTGCGGCCTCTTGCGGATTTGGCTTTCGTGGCTTTCGGTGAAATTGAAAACGGCGAAGAAAGGCTGCTCGGCGCCGCGTTTTCGCCAGTGCGCCTCGCGGCTCGACTCGTCCCACACGCGCCCGGGCTTCTCGACGTTGTAGTCCTCTTTGACGTTGTTGGAACAGTAGTAGCCCGACTCCCGCAGATATTGCGGATAAAGTTTCATCGAGCCCGGCAGCCTAACTCTCGAGCGCATATGGTGCGCGCCGCTCGATGGCGGATAAACGCCGGAAATAATCGTCGTCCGCGCCGGCGCGCAGACCGGAGCCGTCGACCAGGCGTTGCGGTAGAGCATGCCGCGCCGGGCAAGCACGTCGAGGTTGGGTGTATCGGCGTAGCCGTCGCCATACGCGCCCAAGTGCGGGCCGTGGTCTTCCGAGGTAAGCCAAAGGATGTTGGGACGCTCGGCGGCCAAGCAAATCGTTCCGCCGAGCAAGATCGGAAGCAGAACCCGCGTTACGAAAATCGAGAACCCATCACGCAGCTTCGCCGGTCGCATCCCCCAAGTGTACCTTCGCCGGGCCGCGCTCAGGCCGGCGGAACCGTCCATCCGGGAACGCTCGAAAAGGCTCGGGCCGGCCGCGCTCAACGAATCTCGATCGAGTAAGGCGAAATGTACATCAATCCCCCGCGCAACAGCGCCGGCGACGGCACCGAAACCCCGAGCTCGTCGAGAGTCGCGAGAGTCGTACGAAGGTAGGTGACGGCCGGGGATTCCACTTTCGGCCAATTCCCTTCGAGCAGCATGTCGAGGAATTGTTTCGGCTCCGGGTAAGGAACCAGCGTCACACCGTCCTCCGGATCGAGGCCGGCGGCCTCCTTGGCCATTTCGATGGCAAGATCGAAACCGCCCAGTTCATCCACCAACCCGTTCTTGTGAGCCTGGCTCCCCATCCACACCCGACCTTGCGCGATTTCATCGATCTCGTCCCACTCGCGCCCTCGCGACTCGGCGACCTTGCGCACAAACGTCTCGTAAAACGCCTCCACGCTCTCTCGCGCCTTGGCCCGCTCTTCGGGCGAGAACCCTTTGTAATCGCTCAGGCTGGCGGCGTAACGGCCGCGCGTCATGATTTCCTTGTGGATGCCCAACTTGTCATAGAGACCGCGCAGGTTGAACTTGCCGTAGACGACGCCGATCGACCCGGTGGTGGTTCCCGGGTACGCCAGCACCGGCGAGTCGGCCATCGCGATGTAATAGCCGCCCGACGCGGCTACGTCCGACATCGAAACAATAACCGGCTTTGCTTCCCGCAGCCGATTCATCTCGCGCCACATCCGGTCGGACGCAAAGGCGTCGCCGCCCGGAGAATCGATGCGCACGATGACGGCCTCGATTTCCTCGTCATCCTTGACCTCGCGCAAGGTCCGCGAAAAGCTGTCGGCCCCCAGGACACTCGAACCGAAAATGGAGTCCGACTCGCCTTCTCCCCCAATGATATTGCCGACCGCGTAGACCACCGCGATCCGGGTTTCGCCCCCGAGTCCGAAAGCGTCTCCGGAAATCTTGCTGTAGCGCGAAAGGTCGACTTTGTGGAGTTCTTCGATGTCCAAGTCCCGTTTGAGAGCATCGAGAAACTCGTCTTCGTACTGGAGCACGTCAACCAACCCTGAGTCGACGGCTTGTTGTTGGACGAAGGGCCCTTCGTCGATCGCCGCGCGTAACTCGTCCGGCGTCATCTCACGCGCCGGAGCGACCGCATCGAGAAACTGCCCGTACACTTCGTCCAGCACGGAATTCATCACTTCGCGAAACGGCTCGGACATCGTGGAACGCGACCACGGTTCCGCGAAGCTCTTGTATTTGCCGATGCGCTCGAGTTCGGCCCGCACGCCGATCTTGGCCAGCGTGTCTTTGTAGAAAGAAACCTCCGCTCGCAGGCCCTTCACGTCCAGAACCGCCGCCGGCGACATGGAGATTTCATCGGCCGCCGCGGCGACGTAATAATCGAGCATCGAAGCGCCCCGCAGAAACGCTCGGACAGGCTTCCCCGATTTCCTGAAGTCTTCGATCGCCCAACGGATCTCCTGCGCCTTGGCCCACCCAACTTGGAGCCCGCCGCAGTACAGCGCGACGGCACGGATTTGATCGTCCCGGGCCGCCTTTTGAAACGCCTCGCGCACCTCGAGCAATGTCGGCGTCGTCGAGTTATCCCATGAGCCAAGGGAAAAGGCCACCGGGATGTGCTCGGGGATCGGGCCGCTCAGGCGGACAGCCAGCACCGAGTCATCTTCCATGGAGGGCGTGGCCCCGCCCATCGTGACGGCCATCAAGACGATCGTCCCGATCAACAGAAAGACCAAAACCACGCCGGTGAGAATGCCGAGAAGGTACTTAACCATGAAGATTTGCCGTGACGGAGCGAGGAAACGCGACGCCGCCCCCGATTCGCCGGCCCGAGCCGCGACCGGCCGGGGACGCCGGGCGGATTCATTATATCGCGGGCCGAGCGACCGCGCCGATCGAGACGCCGCGCCGCCCTATGTCGCGACTCGATCCCGACTCGACCGCGGCCGACAATGTTACTCTGAATCGTAGGTCGTCGACAATCATGTTGGCGGCACCGCACGGGCAGCCTGCACAATGTCTTGTCTCTTGACTCCGAGGTGAACGAGCTTGACGCGCGAAACGGACCCGAGTGGAAGATGAATAGGAAGATTCGGTGAAAAAACTCTACGTAGGTAACCTGGCTTTTGGAGCCACGGAAGATGATGTAAGGGAAGCCTTTTCCGCTCACGGTTCGGTGGGATCGGTTCAGATCATCACGGACCGCGACACGGGTCAATCCCGCGGCTTTGGCTTTGTTGAAATGGATGACGACGGGGAAGCTGAAACCGCGATCGCGGCCGTCAATGGCGCCGATATAGCGGGACGCAATGTTGTCGTCAACGAAGCTCGCCCTCGCCCCGACCGCGGCGGCGGCGGCGGCGGCGGTCGCCGCAGCGACCGTTGGTAATCCACGCTCGCGCGTTTTCGGAGTGAGGGCTGAGGCGCAACGGTTTTCGCTGTCGTGCCTAGCCAAGACGCGGCATTCTTGCGAATCGCCCGGGGCGGTTGACGGTAGAGGTGCGTCATGATCGGCCTCTATATCTCGATCCCTTTCTGCCAACAGAAGTGCACCTACTGCAACTTCGCCTCCGGCGTCTTTCCCCAAACGCTCGTCGAGCCCTACCTTCGGGCGCTCATCAACGAAATTCGTGATCGGACCGACACCTCTCGGGCCGACTCCGTCTACCTAGGCGGGGGAACGCCCAGTCTGTTGGGTTCCGCGCGGCTGGACGGCATTCTCGCCGCGATCGGCCCCATCGACAAGGCCGAGGTGACGATCGAGGCTTCCCCTCTGACCGTAACGGCGGAGAGGGCGCGAGCGTGGGCCCTCTCCGGCGTCAATCGGATCAGCCTAGGCGTGCAGTCCTTCGTCCCGCGCGAGGCGGCGGCATCGGGAAGAAGGCACACCCCCGAGGACGTCGCCCGCGAAGTCTCCCTTTTGCGGACGGTCGGCATTGAAAACATCAATGTCGATTTGATTGCCGGCCTCGCTTACCAAACCGAAGCCGGTTGGGAAGAATCCCTCGACTGGGTCGAGCGGCTGGCCCCTCCTCATGTTTCCGTCTACATGCTGGAAGTCGACGACGAAAGTCGCTTGGGCGGGGAAATGCGAGCCGGAGGAGCGCGTTTCGGCGCGGATCGGGTTCCGGACGAAGATCAAATCGCCGCGTTCTATGAAAGAGCGGTCGAGCGCTTGGAGGCGATGGGCATTCGGCGCTACGAAATCTCGAACTTCGCCACGCCCGGCCGCGAGTCGCGCCACAATCTCAAGTATTGGAATATGCGGCGCTATGTCGGTTTCGGCGCCGATGCGCACTCCTTCGACGGGGCGCGCCGCTGGGCGAATGTGAGAACGGTCACCGAATACGTCGAGCGCGCCGGTCGCGGGAAGAGTCCGCGAAGCGAGGTCTGGGAAATCGGGCCGGAGCGCCGCGGCGAAGACAAGTTCATCACCGGGCTGCGGCAAATGGCGGGGGTCAAACCAACCGAACCGGAATGGAAGCGCTACGGCGAAAGTCTGGACCGACTGCGGAATCGCGGCTGGCTGTCAAAGACCAAAAACGGTCGCGTGCGGCTGACAGCCGAGGGCGTGATGTATTCCAATGAAGTGTTTCAGCAGTTTCTAGCGGACTGAAGCAACGCCCATCCGCTCTCCGCAACGAAGGTAAGATCATCCCATGAGTACGTCCGACAAAGTCATCGATCTGCGCAGCGACACCGTGACCAAACCGACCCCCGCCATGCGGCGCGCCATGTTCGAGGCCGAGGTCGGCGACGATGTCTACGGCGAAGATCCCACCGTGAACCGGCTCGAGGAACGTGCCGCGGAAATGCTGGGAAAGCAGGCGGCCTTGTTCGTGCCGACCGGGACCATGGGCAATCAGACCGCGATTCGCACCCACACCCAACCGGGGCGCGAAATCATCTGCGACGACCGCTCTCACATCGTGCTCTATGAAATGGGTGGGCCGGCAAGTCTGGCGAACTGCCTAACGCGGACCATCTCCACCGAGGACGGCCTTCTCGATTGGGACATGGTCTCCTCGCGGGTTCGCGGTCGGAGCGACCATTTTGAAGGCACCGGACTGATCGCAATCGAGAACTCCCATAACGTCGCGGGCGGCCGTGTCTATCCCCAAACGACCGTCGCCGAAATTTGCGAGAAAGCCCACGCCGATTCCATCCCCGTGCACATGGACGGCGCGCGGATTTTCAACGCCGCGGCGGCTCTGGGAACAACCCCCGCCCAAGTAGCCGCGCCCGCCGACTCGGTGATGTTCTGCCTCTCGAAAGGTCTGGGCGCGCCGGTCGGCTCGATGCTTGCCGGCAACAGCGATTTCATCCAAGAAGCTCGGCGCGTTCGCAAGGGCTTGGGAGGCGGAATGCGGCAGGTCGGCGTCTTGGCCGCCGCCGGCCTGGTCGCGCTCGAGGAGTCGCCGGCCAAGATACCCGACGATCACGCCAACGCGCGCTACTTGGCCGAGTCGTTGGTCGAGATGCCCGGCGTGGCGATCGATCCGGGCTTGGTCGAAACCAACATCTTGTTCTTTGACTGCGCCGGGACGGGCATGACGGCGGGCGAGCTGTCGGGGCGCTTGAAGGAAAAGGGCGTGCTGGCGAACGGGCTGAGCGGCACCCGCATGCGGTTAGTCACACATCATGACGTGAGCCGCGAAGAGTGCGAGGCCGCTATGGCGGTGATGCGCGAAGTCCTCACCGCGCGGGCGGCTTGAGAGGACGACCTCGGCGAGGTTTGCGTTCGGGTGTGGCCGCGTCGACCCAGCGCTCGAATTGGATCCGAAAGCCTCGCGGGACGCTATGCTATAGTTAGTTCGCCGCGAAACCGGGCCGCTTAGAAAAGCGGTCAAATTTGATGGAGCGCAGAGGTTGCGCGCCCCTCCAGAGCGGGAGTAGTTCAGTGGTAGAACGTCAGCTTCCCAAGCTGAATGTCGCGGGTTCAATCCCCGTCTCCCGCTCCACATTTCAACAACTTACAGCCTTGGTTTTAGTCTGAGCGGCATTTTCAGCCGCCATTTCCAGACAGTCCGTCTCTCTGAACGTTGGTGTTCATAATACCGCCACGAAAATGGGCGCGAGGACACTCCTGCCGCCCTTTCAGGGCTCTCCTGTGGTGGCGGGGCGACCCAGGGTTCGCTTCGCTTTCACCCTGGGCTACAGTTCCCGCCGCCGCTTCGCGGCTCACGAGATTTGCGACGTTGGCGATCCTCAACGTAGTGCACCGTACGCTCGCCGGGCAATTTTTGGAAGAGCTTTGCCCGGTAGCGCCTCCGGCGTTGCCGGGTATAATGGGGGCCGCGCCGCTTCCCGCCGACCTCAAGCAGATCTCTTTCTAGACCATGGTGCGAGGAAGCCGGCCGGGCCTACTTGAGCGTCGGCCCGGCGGCCGCTGAGCCGTCCGAGTTGAGGATTTGGAAATGGTGGATGCCGTGGTCGTTGGCATCGACATGCTTCCATACGATGTTCTTCTCGCGGTCGATTTCGAAGAGCTTTATCGTACCGGCCTTGGCGTGATAGCTTGTCAGCACCGTGTTGCCATTGCCCAGCCGCTGGGCGCCGCAGGCGTCGTCGTAGGGTTCGCCCGGTAAATCGTCGTTGCTGACGCTCCAGACGATGTTGCCTTTGGGATCAATCTCCGCGGCGGCGTTCGCCAGGGTGAAGGTCGTCAGGGTATTGCCGTTGGCAAGGCGAATCGCCGTGAAGGGCCAGTGCGGCGTATCGAATGACCAAACGATCTTGCCTTGCGGCGTATACTCGCGCAGTTGCTTCTCGCCCATCAGGGGGACAAGGTAATTCCCGTTGGGCAGCTTTCGCGACATGCGCGACTGTAGGTGATGATTCTCGGTCTGACAGTTGATCGGGATTTCCGCCAAGATCTTGCCTGACCGATTAATCTCCAGAATGCGTGGATTGTCGCCGGCCTCGGTGAGGAGCATGGCGTCGCTGGCGAGCGGCTGCACAGTGTTGACCTCTGACTGAGTCCCGTTGAATTCGAAGACGGTCTTTCCGGCGCGATCGACCTCCACCACCCCGCCGCCATAAGTCTTTGTGGGGCTCTTTGCCAGCAGAACGTTGCCGTTAGCCAGCACCCAGCCGTCTCGAGTCGACGCCGGGTAGCTCCAAATCTTCTTGCCGCCCGCATCGAGAATGTACGTTTCCTTGCCGGTGGCAAGGAAAGTGCGCCCGTTGGCCGCTCCCTGTAGGACGGCGGAGCCGGCTAGGGCGAGGAAACCGCGGCGTTTCATCCGGTGGTTAGTACGGCCGTCGGGCAAATCGATCCGTCGTCTTCGGTTGGGCATCGTGCTCTTCTCCTGCTTTGTGCTGATCATCAAAGTGGCTGACTGCTTAACGATTCGGCGTTCAGCCGCCGGGAAGCGGCATGAGGACGGGTTCAATCCGGCCTTGGCTCCCGGCATCGCCCCTATCTTACCGGCCGGCGCGCCCGGTCGCCACGGCAGCCTCCCCACTTTATGCCGGGCACATCGTGAACGCTGTTGCCACTCCACGCCTCCCTTGGGAATCTGTGCACCATGTCCCCGGCATGATCTGTTCACCATCTGCCCGGTAAGTTGCGAGCCCTACTAGCCCCGGGTGAAGCGAAGCGGAACCAGTATCACTTTAAGCCCGGGCTTGTTTTCGCGTCTCCTGATGAGCACCGGCGCCGCGGGGTGCCTCAGCGTTCGAGGGCTTTTCGGAATTCTTCGATAGGTAGTGTGTTCAGCACGTCGTCCGCGGTCAGCCAGCCGCGGCGGGCAGTCAGCACGCCGTATTTCATATTGTCGAAATGACGCGTGTGGTGGGCGTCGGTGGAGATGACGAACTTGACGCCCTTGGCCTTGGCGGCCCGTAGTTGCGTCGCGCCGAGATCGAGCCGTTCCGGACTGGCATTGATTTCCATGCGAATACCGCGCCGGCCCGTCTCGGTAACGACGCGTTCGAAGTCGTAGGCATAGGGGTCGCGGCGCAGCAACAAACGGCCGGTCGGGTGCCCTAGGATCTTGACGTAGGGGTTTTCCACGACGCGCAGCAGCCGGTCGGTCATCTCGGCGGCTTCCAGATTCATGTGGCTGTGGACGCTGGCGATGACGACATCGAGTTGGGCCAAGACTTCGTCGTCGATATCGAGCCGGCCGTCTCGGAGGATATCGACCTCGCAGCCGCTGAGGATGGTGAAATCCTCCCACTGCTCGGAGGTTTCGCGAACCTGCTCGATCTGCCCCAACAGGCGCTTTTCGTCGAGACCGTTGGCCATGGCCAGCGCTTTGGAGTGATCGGTGATCGCGATATAGCGATAGCCTTTTGCCCGCGCGGCCGCGGCCATTTCGTTCATTGAGAAATGCCCGTCGGTTTCGGTGGTGTGCATGTGGAGATCGGCGACGATTTGCTCGGGTTCGATGAGGCTCGGCAAGGCGTCGTCGAGCGCGGCCTCGATTTCTCCGGTGTTTTCACGCAGCTCGGGCGGGATCCAGGGCAATCCCAAGGCTTCGTAAATGCCGGCTTCATCGCGGCCGGCGATCTTCGAGCCGTCGTCATTGCGATAGAGGCCGTATTCGTTGAGGCGCAGGCCCATGCGCACGGCGCGGTCGCGCAGGGCGACGTTGTGCTCCTTGCTGCCGGTGAAATATTGGAGCGCGGCCCCGTAGCTGTCGGTGTCGAGCGCCCGGACATCGATTTGCAGCCCTTCGCGGCCGACCGTGGCGCTTGCTTTCGTGTCGCCATGGGCGAGCACTTCGTCGACTCCGGGATGGTCGACGAAGCGGTCGAGCACGTCTACGGCTTTCGGGCCGGCGACCAGCAAGTCGACGTCGCCGATGGTTTCCTTGCCGCGCCGTAAGCTGCCGGCACAGATGATTTCGTCGATTCCGTCGCCGGCACCCAGATACTCGAGCATCTCGGCGGAGGTGCGATCGGCGAAGTTGATGAGGAATCGCCCGGCGCCGCGCTTATAGCTTTCGATGCCGCGCAAGATTTTCTGCTCGAATTTCTCGCCCATGCGGGGCAGGGCGCGCAGTTTTTCGTCGCGGCAAAGCTGTTCCAACCCGTCGATCGTCGAGACCCGGAAATGATGGTAGATGGCGGCGATGCTTTTCGGGCCGAGGCCGCTGATTTTCAAGAGTTCGAGCGCCGTCGGCGGATATTTTTCGAGCATCTCGTCGCGGCTCGCGAAGCTGCCTCGCTCGACGAGTTCCCCGAGAGCCGAGGCGATGCCCTTACCGATGCCCTTGATGTCGGTGACCTTGCGTTCGGGATCTCGAAGGATCGCGGCGAGGGGTTCGGGGAAGCTGTCGATGATCTGGGCGGCGTTGCGGTAGCCGCGGATGCGAAAGCCGTCGGCTCCGGCGATCTCCATCAGGTCGGCGGTTTCCTCGAGAATGGCGGCGATTTTCTTGTTGTCCACGGTGGGATGGTCGAATAGTTCACGAGCCCGGCGACAAGTCGTAGCAGGCCATCTCCGTTTGGTTGCGGACGATCAACTTGCCGTCGGCGATGGCCGGGTTGTTCCAGGTCTTGCCCTGGATCGCCGAGAACTTCGCCAACTCTTGATGGCCCTCCGGCGTTGCCTTGACCAGGGCCACTTCGCCCTTCTCCGTCAGGACGATCAAATGCCCGTCGGCCAACAAGACCTGCCCGTAGCCGTAACGACCGCCCTTCCATTTTTGGGCGCCGCTGCGGACATCGATCGCTTGCAGAATGCCTTCGTCCAAACCGTAGACGTGGCCCTCGTGGAGCACCGGCGCGTTGAACTTGTTCTTCATACGGTTGTTGGACCAGATTTCCTCGACACCGAATCCGTTGCCCTCGGCCGTTACTTTCACCAGCGCCGAGCCATGCCCGTAACCCGACGAGATGAAGACGTGCTCTTCGTCAACGACGATGGGTTGTGCGCAGTTGGCATCGTAGGCGGTTTTCCAGGGGTATTCCCACAGCAGCGAACCATCCTCGATGGTCAGCCCCATCAGCCGCTCGCCGCTGACAACAAGCAGTTGCTGTTTCCCCGCCACCGTCGCGAGCATCGGCGCGGTATAGGCTTGGTTGTCGTCGAGAGACTTCCAGACCGGCTTTCCAGTGTCCTTGTGGTAGGCGACAACGGAGCGGCCGCCCGGGCCGCCGGGAAGCGTGATGACCTTGTCGTCGACAATCAACGGCGAGGCCGACATGGCCCAGGTCAGATTGGGCGCGCCGTTATCGGCGAGGATGTTGACGTTCCATAGCGGCCTGCCGCTTTGCGCATCGAGGACGTGCAACTCCCCGGTCGCTCCCAGGGCGTAGATCTTTCCTTCGTGCCAAGTCGGCGTGGCGCGGGGACCATCGCCGCCCATGCCTTCCTGGAACAATGTATCCCAACCGTGGGACCAGATTTCAGCGCCCGTCGCCAAATCGTAGCAAGCCACCACTTCGCGTTCGCGGCGCTGCTCGATCGTATAGATGCGCCCTTGCGCCACGACCATCGAGGCGTAACCGCCGCCGATTTTCTGTCGCCACAGCTCGGGCAAACGGCCGTTTTCCCAGTTGGTGCGAATCGGTTGTTGGTCGTAATGGCCGTCGCGGTCCGGACCGCGGTAATCGGTCCAGTAGGTCGAACCCGCCAGCGATGCCGCTTGCACGACATCGCTCTCACCGGCGCGGGCGGCTTCAATTTCGCTGTAGTGATCGTCGGGATCGTGGAACCGAAAGATCAGCGAGGTGCTGCTGCCGGCCATCTCGACACGCAATCCATAGAACGCGAATAAGTGAACCACGGCGAGGATCAGCAGGCCGACCGATACGTAGACCTTGCGGAAGACCCGCACCTCGGGTTGCAACCAGAGCAAGACCAAGCCGACGGGCGGAACCAGCAAGCAGAGCAGGACCAGGAGCGCTGTGTTTTGATACCAAGGCCGCATAGATGTATTGTGCCTCGCCGCATGGGGTAGCGGCAATCGTTGTTGGATCGGAAGCACCCTTTCCCTCGAGTTTGGTCCTCGCCGATGCCACTCTTGTTGGCCGCGGCTGCGTCGTTCCCGGTGTGCACGGGGGGGCGATGGCCGATAATTAGTATTCGTGCCCGCCGACCCAAAGCCGCGTTTCGTTGTTGCCTCGGCGCTTGCTCCTTTGCCGGCGGCTGCCTTGGCGGCGGCGGTTTGTCTAACTGAAATGTACTTCCCCGGCGCGGACTCCAACGACGACGCCCCTCGGCGGGCGGCCGCCATGTTGTTGGCCTTGCTGCCCTTCGCTTACTTGTGCCTGGGCGTGATGTTCTACCTGACCGCGCGGGTCGCGGACTCGTTGGACAAGCTTTCGAGGCGGTTTCTGTTGGTGGTGGGGAGCCTGCTGGCTCTATTATTTGCCTGCTCCGCTGCTTCGACGAGCCCCTACGGGCTGGAGGATGTCCTCATTACGTTTGCCATGTTAGCGGCCGTAGGACTGGCGGGCCTGCTGGGCACGGTGCTGCTTTGGTGGCGACTGGCGCGGGCCTGAGCCGCTCTCTATACGGTGATTGGAACCCGCGGCAAGGGCACTTCATCCTCTTCGCTGCCGGCGAACCTTCGGCCTCGGACGGTCTTTACTCAATCCCGTTGAGCGCGGCAAGGATCATCTCGTTGGTCGGTCGGATCTTGTAGTTGACCTCGGTGAACTTCCAGCGAACTTTTCCCGCTTTGTCGATGACGTAGGTCGTCGGATGGGGCATAAAGCGGCCACGCTCGGCGGCCTTTTCATTGAGCAGTCCATATCGATCGATCACTTTGTGCTCCGAGTCACTCAACAAAGTGACGGCGAAGTCGCGGCCGGTTTTGGATTCCACTTTCGGAATCATCTTCACGATGTCTTCGACACCGTCGGGGGCGACAGCAACAATTACGGTGTCTCGTTTGTTCTCCTCGGGCAGAAGACTTTGCAACTCGACGAGTTGCTTGGTGCAAAAGGGTCACCAGTGGCCCCGGTAGAAGACGAGAACTACATTCTTATCACGCAGCGAGGACAAGGTCAGTGCCTCGCCGGCGGGCTTAGGCAAGGTGAAGTCGGGAGCGGTCTGTCCCGCCTGAACCCGGTCGAGATCGAAAGCAGAGAGGTCCTCGCCGTCCGCCGGCCCATATTGAGCTCGCAGGTCCGGTATCGACGAAAGCATGAGAAAAATGGCGATGGTCGTCGCGAACGCGATGGGTGTACGCATGAAACTTGCCGCTATGTCTCGATGAGTAAGTCGTTGCGTGGAGGCGACAGGTTACGCAACCGAGACCGACACGACCGACAGGAACCAAGAGCATTTTCTCATCGAAGGATGAGCCTGAAGACGGGGGTTGGGGCTTTTTGAGTAGCTGGGGCTCCTTTCTGGTTTTTTGGTTTTGATTTGGGAAGGGGAGAATCGTCGTCGGGGTTGTGGAAATGTGGGAATCGCGGAGCGATTTCCAAGGGCGGTGGGAAACGAAGGGAAACCTGGTTTTGGTTTTCCTCGTTTTCCACCGCCCGCCATTTCCACAGCCCTCTTCCTGCTGTTCAGCACGGCGTGTTCGCGGACCGGAAACTGGCAAACAGCTTGTGCTTGGCTCGCTGCATCCGGCGCGCCGCCGCAGTGTCGCTTTCCGCCTGGGCAATGCGGCCCAGAGCCTCAAGCGTGTGCCCTGGCTTGAGGTAGCCGGCGGCCTCGGGCAACTGCTCGAAAGATTCCCAAGGCGTCTGGTAGTGGCGATACACCCGCTTCTGCTTGCCTTTGGCGTCGGTCTTGATCTCGGGCTGTCCGCAGGGCCGGTGGAAATTCAAATAGGGATTGAAGTGCTGTTGGTAGAAGCGCTGGATGCGCCCCGCGTGCGGCGCCGCGATGTGCGTATATCCCATGTGTTTGCGGATCACCGCGCCGTTTTTCGATTCCACCAAGCCGTTGTCATTGGAGTGCCGCGGACGCGACTTGGTCTGTTCGATCAGCAGCTTGTTCAATAACTTCTCCACCGTGCGATTGAGGAACTCGCTGCCGTTGTCGGAATGGAAGCCGCGGATACGAAAGGGAAACTGCTCGATCATGGCTTTCAGCAACGGCTCCAGCCAGGCTTCACTGATCGCGGCTGTGGCGCCGACCACTTGCCACTGGGTGACTTCATCCACGGCATTGATGTGGTAGACGCCCTTGACGCCATCGCGATCCCCTTGATGCACCGTATCCACTCGCAGAAAGCCGGGTCGGCCTTGCGGGTCGGGCCGGCGCCGCTCGCCGATCGACACCGCTGTGGGCCGGGTCTTGGTGAAATGCAGCCGCCGCCGGCGGTAGGCACTGCGCCGCCGCAGGCGATAGATCTGGGCCACCGAGATCCCCGCCAACCGCTCGTATTCGCGCTGCTGGTACTGCTGGTATTCCCGCTCGAGGATCTTGCGCGTGGCCGGGCCGCTGAGGGTTTCGTGGGCCTCGTCCACCGCCGCCAGCAGTTCGACGTCGGCGGGCGTGTACTTGCGGGCAAAGCGATGCCGCCGGTAGCGGGCGGGTTGGAGTTCTCCGCCCTGCCGGTACTGCTGGATCAGCCGCGTGATTTGCGCCCGGCTCAGTCCGGTCATCTTGACCAGATACTGCCGCAGCAGCCCTTTGTCGGCGCGGTTCTGGCGGCTGTAGCCGTGCCGGCCAAGCGTGCGCGCCACCCAAGCGTAAATCTCGGCCCGCCCTTTGCCTTTGAATCGAATCTCCTGGCTGGAGTGGAGAAACTGCCGGATCTGTTGCGGATTCAACTTGCCGGCGTTTTGCACTTGGATAGTCAATCCCCAGCATGCCCACTCCCCGATCCTGCAGGCTCATCTTGTGTGAGAAACAAACTCCTCGTTCAGGCTCATCTTGCATGAGACAAGACTCCAAGTTGACCGCTGAATCGAAGGCTCTATAATACCGCCAAGGAGATACGTGTCGATGCCGGACGAGCCCGGGACTGATACTTCTGGCCGCCGCGAATCAGAGTCGAGCGATCGGAGCTGCGGGGCGCTGTTTCTTCGAGGAGGGTTTCACGATGTTGACATACAGCAAGACTCGGTGGGAAGTGATTGCCGCGAGCTGTCTCGCCGGCTTGTCGCTGTTGGGCTGCGGCGCCGAACCGCAACAACTCAGCGGGACGGTCCCGGGGGCGGGTGAGCCGGTTCGACTGAAGGAATTGCCGCTTACCGATGTCACGATCGACGACGCTTTCTGGACGCCGCGGATCGAGATCAACCGCACTCGCACCGTTGCGCACACGCTCGGGCAACTCGAGGAGCAGGGGGCGATCGCCAATTTCGACATCGCCGCCGGCAAGGCCAAGGGCGAGTTCAGCGAGCCCTATTGGGCGGACTCCGATGTCTACAAGTGGCTGCAAGGCGCCTCGTTGCATCTGGGGCTTGACCGCGACCCCGCGCTCGAAGCCCAGGTCGACGAGGTCATCGGGAAGATCGCCGCCGCGCAGCAACCCGACGGCTACATCAACACCCATGTCCAGTTAGTCACGCCTCGGAAGCGCTGGAAGAACCTGGGGTTCTATCACGAGATGTATTCGGCCGGACACATGTTCGAAGCCGCCGCCGCGCATTTCAAGGCAACCGGTAAACGCACGTTTTTGGACGTCGCGACGAAGCTGGCCGATAACATCGATTCGGTTTTCGGCCCAAACAAACGAAACGGCATTCCGGGGCACGAAGAAATCGAGCTGGGGTTGATCGATCTTTATCGTGTCACCGACGAGGAGCGTTATCTGCGCCTGGCGGAATATTTCCTTAATGGCCGCGGCCAAAAGCCGTCGGTCTTCGAGGCGGAGTACAAGCAGTTGTCGCCGACCAAGACGGAGAATTTCCTGGGAAGGGTCGTTCCCGTAAGGGGGCTGCACGACCGTTTGTATCGCCGCAATCCGCGCAAGTTCGATACCAGCTACGCCCAGGACCATTTGCCGGTTCGCGAGCAAACCCAGGCTGTCGGCCATGCCGTGCGGGCGACCTATCTCTACTCGGCGATGGCCGACGTCGTGCACGAAACGGGCGACCAGGGTATGATGGACGCCCTGCTGAAGCTGCATGACAACGTTACCTACCGGCGTATGTACGTCACCGGCGGCATCGGCCCCTCGGCTCACAACGAAGGGTTCGACAAAGACTACGATTTGCCCAACCGGTCGGCCTACCAGGAAACCTGCGCGACCGTGGGAATGGCTCTGTGGAACCATAGGATGCTGAAGCTCAGCGGTGACGGACGCTACAGCGATGTGGTCGAGTTGGCGCTCTACAACAGTTTCTTGGGAGGCGTTTCGCTCGAAGGGAACACGTTTTGCTATGCCAACCCAATGCAAACCGAAGGCCGCTTCAAACGCAGCCCCTGGTTTTCGGTTCCCTGCTGCCCCTCGACGATCGTGCGCACGTTCCCCCGTTTGGGCGAGCTGATTTATAGCCAAGGGAAGGACGACCTGTGGGTGAATCTCTACATCGGCGGCACGGCCAAGACGACGATTCACGGCAAGGACGTGTCGTTTCGGCTGGCGACGGAGTATCCCTGGAAGGGTGATGTCCGCTTGGAGCCCGCGTTGAGCGAGCCGCTGAGCTTCGCCCTGCATCTGCGCATTCCCGGCTGGGCCGAGAGTCATTCGCTGCGCTTGAACGGGCAGGCGGTCGAGGCAGTGCATTCGAAGGGCTATCTGCACATCGAGCGGGAATGGAACCCGGGCGATGTGATCGAGCTTTCGCTGCCGATGAAGATCGAGCGGATCGAGGCGCACCCGAACGTCGTTACCAATCGCGGGAAGGTGGCTTTGCGACGCGGCCCGCTCGTCTATGCGCTTGAACAGGTTGACCACGGAGTGGACATCGACCGCATCGTCCTGCCGGCGAACGCGCAATTGAGCGAAAGCTTCGAGGCGGATCTGCTCACCGGAATTCAGGTGATTACGGCGAAGGGACTTGCGCGGGATACCGAGTCTTGGGGCGGAGCGCTTTACCGTGCCCGACCGCGCGAAGAGGGCGAGGAGGTCGAGATTCGAGCCGTGCCTTATGCCTTTTGGGGTAACCGCGGCGTCGGCAAGATGACGGTTTGGCTCGATACGGTTATGTAGGGAATCCAAACCCAGCCGCCCGGGTATCCTCTTTCCCTTGGCGGCATGCCCATCGCCGCCGCGACCTGCCGCCGATGACGCCCCGCGGGTCTACCTCGGCAAAACCGCCGAATGTTGGTGCGGTAGATCGGGCGTATACCAGGTGCCGTGACACCGCGTCCTATACTTTGGGTTATTCCGTGCGTCTTCCCCTGCTCATGTTGTTCGCAGCCGTCGGCTCTTTCGGCGCCCCCGCCGAGCCCTCGGCTTACGAAGGACGAACCGTGGTTCGGGTGGACTTCGTTCCACCTCGTCAGCCGCTGACCCAAAGTCATCTTGCTCGAGTCGTACGGGTTAAGGAAGGTCGACCGTTACAATTGTCCGATGTGCGCGAGACGATCCGCGGCTTGTTTGCCGCGGGCCGGTATTCCTCTCAAATTCGCGCCGAGGCCGAACCGGTCGAGGGCGGCGTGAGCGTTGTGTTCTACGCGGAGCCGAGTTGGTTTATCGGCGAGGTTCGGGTAACCGGCGTACTCGCGCCGCCGACGGAAAGTCAGCTGGTGAACATATCCGGTCTGGAACTTGGTGAACTCTATACCGAGGAAAGACGTTCCCTGGCCGAACAGACCGTCCGCGGGCTCATGGAGGATAACGGCTTCTTCCTGCCCACGGTTGGCTTCGTAACTTCCGACGACGACGAGAGTCAGCAAAGGGATGTCGAGATTCGGGTGCGGACAGGCCCCCGAGCCGTTATTGGGGATGTGATCGTCTCGGGGCCGGGTCGGCGGGCGGATGATGCTTCACCCGCTGTCGACGAGTTGCGTCGCATTGCCCAATGGCGGCGCGGCAAGGCTTTTCATCAACGCCACCTTCAGAAAGGGTTGGATCGGCTCGAAGAGTATTTTCAACGCCGGGGGCGGTGGCAATCAGACCTTCAGGTGACCGGCCGCTTGTTCGATCCCGATAGCGGAGAAGTGACGTTCGTCGTGTTTGTCGATCCGGGACCCCGCGTGCGGGTGAACGTCGAGGGGGAAGAGTTTTCCCGCGCCGAGCTTCGCCGTTACATTCCGGTTTTCGAGGAAGGCGTGGTCGACGACGACCTTCTCGAGGAAGGCCGTCGCCATTTGCGTGACGTGCTTCAGTCGCGCGGCTATTTCAACGCGCGGGTCGAGGTGGAACGCGATCGCGGAGCCGAAGATGAAGTCGCGATCATTTATCGTATCGACCGCGGACAACGCCATCGCGTTGTCCGGCTCGATATTCGCGGCAACAGTTTCTTCGATCTCGAAACGATTCGCGAGCGCATGCTGGTGCAGGAGAAGACTTTCTCGCTCCGCCGCGGCCGCTTTAACGAAACGCTGCTGGCGCGCGACCGACAAGCGATCGAGGACCTATACGTCGGCAACGGATTTCGCGACGTCAAAGTCGCATCTCGCGTGGAAGATGACTACCGCGGCCACCAGGGCGACCTGGCCGTCTTCATTCAGGTCGAGGAAGGCCACCCGACTTTCGTCGAAGAAGTTCGGATTCGCGGCGCCGAAAACATTCCCGCCGACGAATTCTACCCCGATCTGGCATCGGCCGCCGGGCAGGTTTTCAGCGAACTCAACGTCGCCACCGACCGCGACTTGATTCTTGGGACGTATTTCGACAACGGATTTCAAGATGCTAGATTCTCGTGGCGGGTCGAGCCGGGATCGGGGCCGAGGACCGTACTCATTGATTACGAGATTCTAGAGGGACAAAGCTTATTCGTACGCCGCCCGATTGTTTCCGGGCTCAAGCACACGCGCGGATCTCTGGTGGACGGTCAAATCCGCATAGAGCCGGGAGAGCCTCTCTCCCAAAGCGACATGCTCGAGACACAGCGCCGCCTCTACGACTTGGGAATCTTTTCGAGAGTCGATGTCGATTTACAAAACCCGGCCGGAAGCGAGCCGTCGAAGAACGTGCTGTTGCAGCTACAGGAAGCACGCCGCTGGACGGTCGGCGTGGGAGGAGGCGCGGAGTTCGCTCGCATCGGCGGAAATACGGCCGACGTGACTTCGCCGGTCGGCGAAGCCTCGGTCAGCCCCCGGATCACGCTGGAGTTGACGCGGCTCAACGTGCGCGGCATCGGCCACACGGCGAGCGTTCGCACTCGCTTTTCGAACTTGCAGCAACGCGCCTTGTTTATCTACGAGGCTCCGCGAACGTTCAACTCCGACAAGTGGCACATGATTTTCAGCGGCTTGGTGGATACCTCGCGCAATGTGCGGACGTTTACCGGACGGCGGGCCGAAGGCGCTTTGCAGTTGCAGCAAAAACTCAGCAAGCCCTCGACGCTTCTCTATCGCTACACATTTCGAAGAACGTCGATCGATGAAGACACCCTGCAAATCACCCCGGGGCTGATTCCGCTCCAGGCGCAGCCGGTGCGCGTGGCGTTATTCTCGGGGACGTACATTCAAGACCGCCGCGACGACCCGACCGATGCGACGAAGGGAATGTTCAACACCTTTGATTTGAGCTTGGCGTCGGGAGGATGGGGATCGCAGGCGGACTTCGCGCGGTTTCTCGGCCAGAACAGTACGTATCACCGGTTGAGTAAGAGTTTCGTCCTGGCCCGGACGGTGCAACTGGGGTTGATCACGCCGCGCGGCGCCGGTGTCGCAACGCCCTCTCCCGGGTTCGACTTTGCTTCGAACCCCGACCAACGCATTCCCCTATCGGAGCGGTTTTTCGGTGGCGGGGCCAACTCGCATCGCGGCTTCCCCGTCAATCAGGCCGGGCCTCGGGACCCGACGACCGGATTTCCGGTCGGTGGCGGGGCTTTGTTCGTCAACAGCGTTGAATTGCGGTTCCCGCTGATCGGCGAGAATATCGGCGGTGTCTTGTTCCACGACGCCGGCAACGTCTATTCGCGTTTTCACCGCATCAGTTTCCGGAGTCGCCAAGACGCGATCAGCGTCGACGGAACGACGGCGGGCTATGAGTTCGATTACCTGGTGCATGCGGTCGGCTTCGGCCTGCGCTATCGCACGCCGGTGGGACCCGTACGACTCGATCTCGGCTACAGTCTGAACCCGCCGCGGTTTATCGGCTTCGAAGGCAGCCGCGAGGAGTTGCTTACCGGCGGCGGCATGATTTCGAACCAGCGCATCTCGAATTTTCAATTTCATTTTTCGCTGGGGCAAAGATTTTGACCAGACGCCAAGTCATCGCAAGATTATCGGCCGCGTTCTTGGCGTGGATGGCGGTAGGGCTGTCGGCGTCCGCGGTCAACGCCGCCGAATTGCTTGACAGAGTGGTCGCCGTCGTCGGCAACAGCGTGGTGACATCGAGTGAAGTCGAGCTTCAGTCGCGGCTGGGGGCTTTTCTGGAACAACGTCGGGTCGATACTTCGGACGGGGCGCGACGGCGGGCAATCGAGCGCCTGATTGAAGTGAACCTGATCGCGGAAGAGATGCGGGTGACGAACTTTCCACCCGCCAAGGACGAGGAGGTCGAGCGAGAATTGCGGGCCGTGCGCGAGCAGGACTACCCCGACGAACTCGAATTTCTCGAAGCACTCGATCGCCTCTCGTTGACCGAAGACGAGCTGCGGGGTTTTCTGCGTCGTCAGATGAATGTCTTACGTTTCATCGACTTTCGCTTTCGCACGGGCCTCGATGTAAGCGTCGAGGCCGTCGGAGCGTATTACAAGGACGTCCACACGCCGCGAGTGCGGCAGCTCGAGGATCGCGAGCCGCTGCCCCTCGCCGAGGTTCGCGGCCGACTGCGGGAAGTCGTTTTGCAGGAAAAGGTCGACGAATTGCTCGATGATTGGCTGAAGTTGGCGCGGGCGGCGACCCGCATAAAGTATGTCGCCGCGGCGACGACGCCGAGGCGGGCCGAGGCCCCCGGTCAGTTCTAAGAATTATGGCCTGTTCGCTGATTGAGATGCCGCGAAATCGCTGGACCCTCGCTTTAGCGACGTTGGCGGGATTGCTGTCGCTTGGCGTAAGCGGGCTGTGGGCGTTGAGCAACAGCGATTGGTTTCAGCACGAGGTGCGCGATCGCGTAGTAAGTGCGCTCGAAGAGGCGGCCGGGGCGCGGGTCGAGCTGGACGACTTTTCGTTCTCCCTTTTCGGACGAAGCGTCGAGATCGAGAACCTTTCGCTTCGCGCGGAAGACGCCGCCGAGCCGTTGCTCGTAGTTGAATCGGTGCGGCTGGAGTTTGGGCTCGACTCTTTGTTGCGGCGACGCTATTCGCTGCGCGCGCTGGAATTGGTCGCCCCCCGGTTGCGGATCGAGACCGCCGAAGACGGCTCGCTTCGTCTGCCGGACTCTCCGCTCCGCGCCGACACAAACCTGTTTGACCTGATCGTCGGGCGCTTTGAAATCGACCGCGGCAGCCTCTTTTGGGACGGCGCGCGCTACGACTTGTCTTTGTCGGCGGATGACCTGGATATCCAGACGCGTTATGAGCGGGACGCCGGACGCTATTGGGCCAGCATCCTGGCCGGGGGCTCGGTGCTGGACGGCGTCGCGAGCACCCCGCTTCCCTCGCGTGCCCAGGCTCAGTTTTACGTCTACCCCGACCGCGTGGAGCTGACCGAGGCCGCGCTGACGGTCGGGAAATCATCACTGCGCGCGGAAGGTGAAATCGCCGGAGGTGAAGACCCCGCCGCCGAGTTGCGCTACACCGCCGAGTTGGTGCTCGACTCGCCGCTTGTCGGGTCCCTCGCGCCGTGGTTTTCAGCGGGCTTGGCAACGGTGGAAGGCACTGTCGAGTGGCTCGGCAGTCGAGAGAGTCTGGCCTACCGCGGCGAAATCCGCGTGTGCGACGTGGCCGGCGGACAAGGCCGGACGCGAGTACAAGGCGGATCGGCTTCGACGAAGTTCTGGGGAGGGGCCGACGAGCTGACGGCGGCTCCCATCCGGATCGGCGCGTTGGGAACGGAATTGCTCGGCTCGCTTCGGATGGAAGATCCGGGAACCGCGCCGCGCTTTCAGTTCGCCGGTCATATCGCGGAGTTCGACTGGGACGCGCAAGCAGCGGCCCTCGGCAACGCGAACTCCTCCATGCCCTGGGGCGGCGTGCTCAGCGCCGACATCGAAGTCGACGGGACAGCGGACGACTTCGAAGCCGGCGTGGCGATCGTGATCGCCGACAGCGGCGTCCCCGCCGGGCGGATTCCTCTCAAGGGCGTGGCCGATTTGCGCTACAGCGGTAAGACCGGGGCTTTTTCGATCGAGCGGATGGAGTTGGTGACGCCTACCTCGCAAGTCGAAATGAACGGGACGCTAAAGCCCGGAGAGGTCTCGGAACTGCTGGTCCGTTCCGTATTCGAGACCGACCAGGATATCCGGGCGCTGTTTGGTCTCGGCGGATTGTCTTTGCGAGACCTTCCATTGCGGATCGCCGGCATCTCTTCGTTCGACGGAGTCTTGCGCGGACGCTGGGAGCCTCCGCGGCTGGAAGACTGGAGTTTCGCCGGCCGGGCGCGGGCCGGCGGCGTGCAACTGTTTGACGCGTCGTTTGACCGTTTGACGACGCAGGTTGACTTTTCGGCCACGATGGTTCGCCTACGCGAAGTTGTCCTCGAGCAGGGCGACGGCCGGGCGTTCATCAACATTGACCTCCCGCTTCGCGACGGGGGCATTGCCTCGGACCTCGAACTTTCCGCCGATCTTACGGTCGAGGACTTGCCGGCGAGGCGGATCTTCGAGGCGGTTGGACAGTCCGCGCCGTTAAGTGGAACCGTTCGTGGCACCTTGGCTTTCCGAGGCACCGCGGCTGATCCACGCACGACGGCGGAATTCGCGATTCGACAGGGTCGGGCCTGGGACCTTGCCTTCCATCGCTTGGCCGGGACACTCGAATACACGGCGGGGCGACTGACCTTGCAAGAGATGGTCTTGGAGCACGGCGATGCTCGAATGGAGGCCGACGCCGACTTCGACTCGGGAACACGGCAATTCCGGATCGGTCTGCGGACTCTGGGTTGGCCCATGGCGGCCCTTCCTATTGTCGAGGCCGGCGCGGAAGAGTTGGGCGGTGTCGTTCGTTTCGACGTGAGCGGCTCGGGACGGCTGGGAAAGGACGACATTTTCGAGCAACTACGGTTGCGCGGCGACTGGGAGATCGGCGACCTCACGGTGGCCGACCACGCTCTCGGCAAGTTGTCGGGAGCGATTGAAACGATCGGCGACGAAGTTGCGCTCGACTGGCAGGGTGATATTCTCGACGGGCGTTTCGAAGGGAAGGCCGTGCTGGCGCCGCAAGGCGCTCTCACAGGCGAGGCCCGCTTCGAAAGCGTAAGTGCCGCCACGCTGACCAAGCTCGTCGGCTTGCCGCTCGAAAGCCTTTCCGGGCAAGTGGCGGGGAATTGCACCTTCTCGAATCCGTCGTTGCGTCTCGAGGACTTTCGGGCCGAAGGCGTCATAGCCAAGCTGGAAGCGGGGCTGTCGGATATTCCCGGGGCCGAGCGCGGCTACGAAATCTGGAATCCCTTCCCGATGCGCTGGAGTTTCGCCGAGCAACGTTTACGGCTCGATCGAATGCGATTGCTGGGCGAGGGCACGGATATCGAAATCAACGGCGCGATCGAGTTCGCCGAACCGGGAAAAGTCGACGTCGATGTTTCCGGCACGTTCAACCTCGCGGCGCTCGAAAGTTTTCGTCCCGAGATCACGGCCTCGGGAAGCTCGACGATCGAGGTTCACACCGGCGGCGCGCCCGACAACCCAATCATCGAAGGGCGCGTGCAACTCAAAGACGGGACGCTGCGGTCGGAAGATTTCCCCAACGGGCTGAGCCGGATCAACGGGCTGGTGATTTTCGACGGCGAGCGGGCCCGCATCGACGAGGTGACGGCGACGACCGGCGGCGGGACCGTGCGGCTCACCGGCAACGCCGACTTCGCCGACGGCACCTTGCGCTATCGCGTGGACGCCAAGGCCGATCGCGTGCGGGTGCGCTACCGCGATTCGGTTTCCACCATCCTCAACGGCGACTTGACGCTTTCCGGCGTGGACCTGCGCGCGTTGCTCGGCGGAGAGGTCGTGATCCACCGCGCCTCGATCAGCCCGGAAGTGGACTTGGGTCGTGTTCTCGCCGCTCTCGGCGAGCCGACCGTGACGCCGCCGAGCAGCCCCGTGCTGTCGAACTTGCAGCTCAATATCCAAGTTGGGTCGGTTCCCAACCTTCATGTGAAAACTTCGCTGGTGCGCGATATGGAATCGCGCATCGACCTGCGCGTCACCGGGACCGCGCTGCAGCCGTCGCTGCTGGGACGCGTCAGCATCACCGAGGGGCGGGTGGAGTTTCACGGCACGACCTATCGCATCAATCGCGGCGACATCGATTTCGTCAATCCGTTTCGCATTGAGCCGAACGTGAATTTCGAGCTCGAAACCCGCGTGCGCGACGTGGACGTGGCGCTGTTTATCTCCGGGCCGGCGCGCAAGATGAATCTCAGTTTTCGCTCCGATCCGCCGCTGCAATTCAACGAATTGGTTAGTTTGATCGCCGCCGGGCGAGCACCCAGCCAAGACCCTGTCTTCGCGGCCCGCCAGGCGGTCGAACAGCAACACCTGCTGCAAGCCGGCGCCGGTACGGTGCTTTCAAACGCCCTGTCGCGGCCGGTATCGAATCGCCTCCGTCGATTTTTCGGCGTCAGTCGATTGCGTGTGGATCCGCGGGTCGGCGGCGCTGAGTCCGACCCCAGCGCGCGCATCGCCACCGAGCAACAAATCACCAACGACTTGACGCTCATCTACAGCTACGATCTCTCCTCGGCGCAGCAGCAAGCCGTACGCGTCGAGTGGTCGCCGAATCGGCGTTGGTCGATCATCTTTACGCGCGACGAGAACGGCCTAGTGGGGGGCGACTTCCTCTACAAAAAACGGCTTCGTTGACTGGAACCGCGCATGCAGCACAGACTGTGAGCGTGACAAATTGGGCGGAGTTACGGCATCGCATGGTCGTCGACCAACTCGAACGGCGCGGCATCCGCGACCGGCGGGTTCTCGACGCGATGGAGCGGGTGCCCCGCCACGAGTTCGTTCCTGACTGGATTCGGTCGCGCGCCTACGAGGACGAGCCCCAGCGGATCGGAGCCGGGCAGACGATTTCGCAGCCGTATATTGTCGCCGCCATGGCGGAGGCACTCGCCCTCGGCGGCCACGAAAAAATTCTCGAGGTTGGCGCGGGCTCGGGATACGGCGCGGCCGTGTTGGGGGCACTCGCCGCGCGGGTCTACACGATCGAACTCGAACCGTCCTTGGCCCGAACCGCCCGCGAAAATCTGGAGCGCGCCGGATGCGGCAACCGCGTGACGATCATTTGCGGGGACGGTGCTTTGGGGCATCCCGAGCAAGCGCCCTTTCAAGCGATTTCGGTAACCGCCGCCGCGCCCGACATACCGCCGGCGCTGATCGATCAATTGGACCCGGAGGGAGGGCGGCTGATTATCCCGGTCGGCTCGGCCGGCGACCAGGAGTTGCGGCTAATTCGCAAGATGGGGGAGAAACTCGAAACCAGGGCGGTAACCGGCTGTCGTTTCGTGCCGCTGCGCGGCCCCCGCGGCTGGGGCGGCTGAGGGCGTCGGCGCGGTCGCCGTCGGGATGCTACTTCTCCAAGAAAAAGTGATCCACGAACAGCGCGTCGATGCCCGAGGCATAGAAGCTCCGCACGGCCGATCGGGGATCGCTCACCAGCGGCTCGTCAAACAAATTGAACGACGTGTTGTAGAGCACCGGCAAGCCGCTCAATTTCCCGGCGGCGTGTAGCAGCGACCAATAGAGCGGATTGTCCTCGCGGTGCACGGCGTGGACGCGGATACGGTTGCTGTCGAGCAGCGCGGCTTGAAACGTCGCCCGATGCGGTTCCTTCACGCGGCTCACCGTGGCCAGATGGCGGGCGTTCGCGCCGCGGTCGAAATATTCCGAGGCCAGCTCTTCGGGAACCGACGCCGCGAATTTTCGAAACGGTTCGCGCCGCTTGATGTAGACGTTGAGATTTTCGGTTGAATAGGGGTTCAGCGGCGACGCCAGAATGCTGCGATTCCCCAGTGCGCGCGGGCCGAATTCCGTGCGGCCTTGAAACCACGCGACGATCTGATGATCGGCCAATTTCTCGACCGCCGTGTTGACGACTTCCTTCTCGGTCATCAAGTATTGGAAGCGTAGTTTACAGTTATCGAGAACCTGCTTCACGTGCTCGCCGTCGTAGGCGGGCCCCAGGCACAGCGTTCCCATCGGCTTGCGCTCGGTTCGGCGCAACACTTGATGCCAGGCGTAGAATGCACAGCCAATGGCCGTGCCGGCGTTGCCCGCCACCGGCTGCACCCAGACGTTGTCGAATTTCCCGGAGCGCTCGACCGCCTCGACCAGCAGCGCGTTCAAGGCCAACCCGCCGCCTAAGCAAAGGTTCTCGCCTTCGCCGACCATCGCCACAACCACTGCCTCAACGGCGCCTTGTACGCCGGCGGCGAGATCCGCTCGTGTTTCCTCGGAGAGTTCGGCGCCGGGTTCGAGCCCCAGCCGCTCAAAAAACCGGTCGCTGAAACCGCCTCGCGCGCTTCGGAAAGCGTCGAAGCAAGCGTGATCCACCTGCGGACGTCCGGCGCGGGCCCCGCCCAGCATTTCGAGCATCGGTGCCACGAAGCGGGTGCCGCCGCCGCGCGAAAGCCATTGCACTTTGTGCTCTTCTCGTCCGCCGCGAAATCCCAACAACTCCGTCACACGACTGTAAAACGCCGCCGGAGAATCGGGGGCATATAGCTCGTCACTCAAGTCCAGCCGCGGCCCCTCGGCGTTCCACCACGCCCCCGAACGCATATCGCCGCGCCGGTCGAGCGTCAGCACTTCGGCTTTTTCAAACGGCGAGGGATAAAACGCCGCCGCGGCGTGCGCGACATGGTGATCGGCGATCACGATACGGCTGTTGGGAAACAACGACTTGACGTGTAGATGAAACGGCGAGCCCTCGGGCGCGCCCAGCGGCCGCGCCAGCGCGACACAATCGAGTTCGTCGGTATTGACCTCGGCGATGGCGAGGCAGGCATCCACCGCGTGTTGCGGCAACCCGCCGGGATGAGGGCGCCGCAACAGCTTTTCTTCCTCGATGGCGGCGACGATCTCGCCGTCGCGCAGCAGTGCCGCGGCTCCGTCGTGCAATAGCCCGCCGATGCCCAGAGTCAACATCAGGCGCGCTCCAACCTTTCGATGACCCGGTCGCGACCCAGAGTAGCGAAAATCGCGAAGGCGCTCGGACCCGCCGATTGCCCGGTCAGCGCGGCGCGGGAGGCGTTGATGACCAGACCGGGCTTCGCTCCCCGCTCGGCCGCCAAGCCGCGCACTTCTTTCTCGACGTCTTCCTCGCTGAAGTCGTCCTCGTCAAGGGGCTTGAGACGCTCGCCCAATTCGCGCAGCAATTCCCGCGCGCCCTCTTTTTCGAGATTCTTGCCTGCCTTCGCTTCGATCTCGAATTCATCGGAAAAATACGCCGCGCCTTTATCGCTGAAATCGCGCAGCGTCACATAGCGCGCCCGCAGTAGATCGATCGTCTTGATCAACCAGTCGCGCCGCTCGCCCACGAATTCGGAATCCCACAGATCATCGGCGATCAACTGCTTCTCGACATAGTGGACGAGATCCTCGAGGTCAATCGCCCGCAGGTGTTGACCGTTGACCCACAGCGCTTTCGGGTCGGCCCAGCTTTGCCGCTCCGACTCGTCGAAGTTAACCACGGCATTACCGCGCTGGATGCCGCTGATCGAAAAGGCCTCGAGCAGTTCTTCCGGGGTGAAGATTTCGCGGTCGTCCTTGGCCGACCAACCGAGCAAGCTGAGGTAGTTCACCAGCCCGCGCCCGAGAAAACCGCGGTCGCGATAGGTCGTCAAACTCACGATCGGGCCGTGCTTGCGCTTGGAAAGTTTCGAGCCGTCCGGACCCAACAACAAGGGCAGGTGCCCGAAGGTAGGCGGCGTGAAATCGAGCGCCTCAAACAGTAGGATGTGCTTGAACGTGTTCGTCAAATGATCTTGCCCGCGAATGACGTGGCTGATCTCCAACTCGCGATCATCGACGCAGGAAGCCAAATGATAAGTCGGCGAGCCGTCGCCGCGCCGCAGGACGAAATCCTCGATGTCCACGATCTTGCGCGACTGGTTGCCGAAGATCATGTCTTCGAACTCGATCACGCGGCCCGACTCCCGCGGCACCCGAAAACGCAGCACGAAGGGCTCGCCCGCCTCGGCTCGCCGGTCACTCTCCTCAGGGCTCAACTCGCGCATCCCGGGGTTCGCGAGCCAAGCGCCCGCTTGCTTGTCGGTCGCAGTGGAATCCTCGCGCGCGGGGGTGAAATCTCGGTACGCCGCGTCGGCGGCCAGAAGCCGCGCGGCCCCTTTGTCGTGAAACTCGCGTGCGCCGGATTGATAGTAATCCTCGTCCCACGGCATTTCGAGAAATAACAGCCCGCTGATGATGGACTTGATGGCCTCTTTCGTGCTCCGCTCGACGTCGGTGTCGTCGATGCGCAAAACGATTTTGCCGCCCTGTTGACGGGCGAACAGCCAGTTGAAGATGAAGGTTCTCACGCCGCCGATATGGAGAAACCCGGTCGGCGCGGGAGCAAAACGAACTCGTGTCATGGGAACCGAAGGGGAGGAGCCGAGTAACTAGCCAGTATAGCAACCGGTTGAAAAATCAGAGCCGCTCGCGGGCGCGGCGGAAGCGTAGTATCGCGGCTTACCCGTCGTCACTCTCGGGGCGCGAAATCACCGCGACCGCGTGCGCTTCGGCCGACAAACCTTCCCCCACCGCGCCCAGGCCCTCGGCGGTTTTGGCCTTGATGCCGACGCGGTCGGCGTCCACGTCGAGCACAGCCGCCACTCTTTCCCTCATGCGGTCGCGAAACGGAGCCAGTTTCGGACGCTCAATCACGATGACGACGTCGGTGTTCACGATGGTGTAACCCCGTTCGCGAACCGCGCCGGCGGCATGTTCGAGAAAGATCGTGCTCTCGGCGTCTTTCCAACGCGGGTCCGAGGGAGGGAAGAATTGTCCGATGTCCCCGAGACCGGCCGCCCCCAAAAGTGCGTCGGTCAAGGCATGAAAGACGACGTCGCCGTCCGAATGCCCCTGTAAACCCTTCTCGAAGGGAATCGCAACACCGCCCAAGATCAACTCGCGACCCTCAACGAGGCGATGCGAGTCGTAACCGATCCCGCTGCGATACTCCAGACTCATGGCGGTTGGGGACACCAGGCGCAATACCCCGCGAACGCGTCGGCGTCCAACGGGCGCGTTCCCGACGACCCGGCTAAGCCGACTCCCTTTGCGCGTTTTCCAGGTCGGCTTCCTCTTCGTAAAAGAGCCGAGCCAACGCCATATCGGTCGGTCGGGTGATCTTGATATTGCGGTCGCTGCCGAGCAGCACGTGAACATCCTCGCCCAGGTGCTCCACGAGACTCGCTTCGTCGGTGCCGACAAAACGGTCGGCCTCGGCTTGCTCGAACGCTTTGCGCAACAGCGGCAGCCGGAACGCCTGCGGCGTCTGCGCCAGGACAATCCGTTCGCGAAACAATGTCGATTGGATGAGGGTCCGTTCGACCAGCTTGACCGTATCGACCGGCGGCAACCCGAGAATCGCGGCTCCCTTTTCCACCGCCTCGGCGAGCACCTGCTCGATCTGCGAAACCGTGACAAACGGGCGCACGGCATCATGCACGGCCACGACTTTGGTGTCGGCGTCCACAAGCGCGAGACAGTTGCCGACCGACTCTTGGCGATTACGCCCCCCGGCGACCAAACGCACCGGCGTCGGGTAATCTTGCCGCCGCAACTGCTCCTGAAAGACGTCGATATCTTCCGGACGAAGGGCAATCAAGATTTCGTCCACCGCCGGCGCCGCCACGAACTTGCGGATGGTATGCAGCAAAATCGGCTCGCCGGCGAGCAACATGAACTGTTTGCGGCTGGTGCCGGAGACTTCCGGCGCGGGTTTCCCCATGCGCGTCCCCAGCCCGGCGGCCGGAATGATGGCGGCGGTTTTCATGGTCTTCAACTTCCGGCCGTATGCTCGATGCGTTGCGGTCCCTGTCCGCCGCGTTGGGTTGGGCCGGGCCGCTCGGAATGAGCATGCGCCGACGTCCCTTTCTCCTCGTAACGGCCGAAGATCATCTTGCCCGCCGTCGTCTGTAGAACGCTCGTCACCGTAATTTCAACATTCTTGGAGATCAGCCGTCGAGCGTGGTCCACCACAACCATCGTGCCGTCGTCGAGGTACCCGACACCCTGATTGTATTCTTTCCCTTCCTTGGAGATGAAGACGTTCATCGTCTCGCCCTGCAGTACGATCGGCTTTAGCGTGTTGGCCAACTCGTTGATATTGAGGACCGTCACGCCCTGGAGTGGGCGACCTTGTTGAGGTTGAAGTCGTTGGTCACGATTTTGCCGTCCATGTCCTTGGCCAACTCGATCAGCTTCAAATCGACTTCTTGAATCTTGGGGTAGTCCGTTTCCACGATTTGCACGTCGAGAGCTTTGTTCTTCTGGACCCGCCGCAAGATGTCGAGACCGCGGCGACCGCGATTGCGCTTCAGCGCGTCGGCGGAATCCGCCACCAATTGCAGCTCCCACAGCACGAATTGCGGAATAACCAACACCCCATCGACAAAGCCGGTCTCAACCACATCGGCGTTGCGTCCGTCGATGATTACGCTGGTGTCGAGAATTTTCGGGGAGCGGTCCGCCGCGCCCTCCTTGCCGAAGAGTCCGCCCAGAGCTCCTAGGTTCAGCATGTCGCCCTTGGCGCCGCCGACGACCAAGCCGACATAGGCCATCAGCAACAATACGCCTAGTTGCAAGAACGAAACGCTGTCCGACGATAAACTCGACGCCATCACCAAGCTCATCAAGAAAGCGCCCAGAATACCCAGAACCGAGCCGATTGCGGCTCCGATCAAGCGTTTGAGAGTGACCTTTCGAAGCCGAATCTCAAAGACGATGATCGCCAAACCCGCGGCAGCGCCGAAAACGAGCGATTCATTCGCCCCCAGCCCGAACGGCTGGAGGTGGTGAGTCGTGACGACGAAAACCACGAGAAAAATAGTGCGTATGATCCATAAGTCCGCCATGGGATGCCTCCCCGACCGCGACACGAACGTAAATAATAGAAGCCACGCTGGTTAGCCTCGATAGAAATACCGCCCGAAGTATATCACCAGGGTCGGGAAAGGTGTAAGCGTCTGGGAGCGCTTCCGTACGATGTCGCCCATAACCCGAGTAATTGGGTGCGCAACCGGCGCGCTATCGCCGGGTCGGCGACCCCACGAGTTCCGGTCGCTACCGGATCAGAGAATCCCTTGCTCTTTGAGGAACGCGTCGATCTTCCCGTGGATCTTGATTTTTTCGGCCTTCGAGAAGCCGCCGTGGCCGCCGCCCTCCACCGTGTGTAGATAGTTCGTCACGCCGGCCTTGTCGAGCGCCTTTCGCAGGCGCACTGCGTGCGAGTAGGGCACAATCTTATCCGCGTTGCCGTGAATCGTGAAGATCGGCGGCAGGCCCTTGCGAGTATACGTTAAGGGCGAGACTCGCTTGGCGATTTCGTAGCGATCGGGCAGACTGCCCATCCAGCGAACGGCATAGCCTTGCTGGTTGGGGCCGTCGAGGATGTCGGCGACATCGGTGATGCCGCACCAGTTGACCACCGCCGCCACGCCCAGATCGAGCTTCACCGGCCCGGCCAGGCTGCCGGTCACGCATTCATAGTCGAAACCGGCGGACTCGTCCAAAATGCCGGTGGTCAGCGACAAGTGGCCGCTCGCGGAATTGCCCGTGACGACGATCTTTTCGGTGTCGAAACCGTTTTCCTCGGCGGTGGCGATCACTCATCGCAGGGCACAACGGCAATCGGCCACCGCGGCCGGCGCAAGCGAGGTCGCGGCCATGCGGTACTCGACGTTGACCACCGCCATGCCGTGCTTCAAATAGGGAAACAGGTTGAGAACGCTGTTCTCTTTCGTTCCGCCCACCCAGCCGCCGCCATGGATGTAGATCAGCGTCGGCCGCGGCCCCGACTCGCCCCGAGGCAAATAGAGATCGAGCTTGTTCTTATGGCCGTTGGCGGTGGAATAGACGATGTTGGGCCGGACTTGGTATGCGCCGCCCAGCGAGGCGGTCCACGCGGCGACGTCGTCGGCTTGGGCCGGGGCGCTGAGAGCGAAAGCGGCCAGCAAGGCAGCGAGGTTTAGACGCATTTTCATGGGAGTCACCTCGCGCTAGTATACGCCTGTTGGCGCAAGAAGAAAAAGTCTGCTCGGCGGAGTTTAACCGACTTCACTTTTTCTTTGGGCATCGACGGTTCGCTCTCCATCTCGTCGGGGACTTGTTTGTCCGCGGGCGAATGCGCCGTGCCCTCCAGATCCTGTATCGGGACTGCCGCGGCTCGCCACGCCGGCTCGCCGTTTATCTGAAACTCCCCGCCGGTATCGCCGCCGATCATCCCTCGGCGGCGTTCGCGAACGAACTGATCGAGGCCCGCGTCTATCTCCCGGATGATCCCGAGAACGGCTACTACCGCGGGACGCGCTTCGATTGGTCGGGAGCCATCTACAGCTTGCGGTTCGCCGGACACCAGTATTTCGGCGAGTGGCAGCGGTCGGACGACCCTTACCTCCACGACCGCATCACCGGTCCTGTCGAGGAATACCGTACCGCGGACAAGGGGCTGGGCTACGACGACGGTAAGGCGCGCTTCTTGCGCATAGGTGTGGGCGTCGTCGAGAAGCCCGAGGAAGACGACTACCGCTGGAGGCACAGCTACAAAGTTGTTGACCCGGGCGAGTGGACCATTCGGCGCGGGGCGAATTGGATTGAGTTCACCCAAGACATCGCGGAGCCGACACTTGGTTACGGCTACCGTCTAACAAAGCGCCTCACGCTGACGCCCGGCAAGCCGGAACTGGTCATCGACCATACGCTCGAGAACACCGGCCGCAAGACGATCGAGACGAACGTCTACAACCACAACTTTTTCGTCATCGACAACCAGCCGACCGGCCCGGACTTCACGGTGACGTTTCCGTTCGAGCTGACGGCCGACCGCGAAATGAAAGGAGGCTACGCCGGAGTCAACGGGCGTCAGCTGAGGTATGAAAAGCAATTGCCGCCGGGCGAGAGCGTCCTGACGCTGCTGAGCGGCTACGGCGACACGCCCGAGGACCATGCGTTCGCGATCGAGAACCGCAAGGTGAAGGCCGGTGTGCGCGTCTCGACCGACAAGCCGCTGGCTAAGCTGCAATTCTGGTCGCCGCGGACAACGCTGTGTCCGGAGCCCTACATCGACTTGAAGATCGCGCCCGGCCAGGCCGATCGCTGGTCGATCCGGTATGAGTTCTATACGCTGGATTGAGGGAATTACAGACTCCGAGAGATCTGGGTCACTACACCTCCTTTTGGCCGCCTGCTTTCCCCTCAATTCAAACCGTCTGTTCGGAGGCGGTCCATTTCCCGCGGCGTAAACCGCGTCCAACGGCGCGGCCGAATCGGCCCCGACGCTGAAACCACAAAGGCCGGCGGCGACATCACGGTCGGCAACTTCTCGCTCGCAACCAACCGCTCCGTCAACCGGCCAATCTGTAAGAATCTATCTAATGCCGAACGCCCCCGCTCCGCAACTTCAGCGCCGATTGGGCGTGCTGAATGCGACCACCATCAACATGTCGAACATGGTGGGGATCGGTCCCTTCATCACGATTCCGCTGATCTTGGCGACGTTAATGGGCCCGCAGGCTTACCTGGCTTGGCTCGTGGGGACCATCATCGCCCTGGCGGACGGACTTGTCGTTGCCGAGTTGGGAGCCGCCCTGCCCGCGTCCGGCGGCACCTACGTGTTCCTGCGCGAAGGCTTCGGCCCGGGCCGCTGGGGGCGCATGCTGGCGTTCTTGTTCGTTTGGCAGGTGCTTTTCGCGGGACCACTCGAGATCGCGACGGGGAACATCGGCCTTGTCTACTATCTGAAGGTTTTTTGGCCGGCAATGACCCCCTTCCAGATGAAACTTGCCGCGGCCGGCATCGGGGGTTTTCTAATCTTCGCGCTCTACCGCCGAATTACCGACATCGCCAAGATCATGCTGGGGCTTTGGATCGTCATGCTGGTCACGACAGGGTGGGTGATCCTTTCCGGTATCTGGAACTTCAACGCCGCGCTTGCCTTCGACTTACCGGCCGACGCATTCAAGATCGACCTTGGGTTCATTCAGGGGTTAGGTCAAGGAACGGCGGAAGTGCTCTATTTGTTTCTGGGGTATTACCAAGTTTGCTATTTGGGAGCCGAGGTTAAGAATCCCGGCCGCACGATTCCCCGCGCGGTCGTGTTTTCGATTCTCGGCGTCGCCGTTATTGACATTGCCATCTCATTCGGCTTCATCGGGGTCATTCCGTGGCGGGAAGCGATCGGATCCGAGTTTATCGGCGCAACATTTGTCGAGGCGATCTACGGCGCCTGGGCGGGCAAATTGCTGGCGGGCATGGTGGTCGTCACCGCCTTCGGCTCGATCTTCGCACTGTTGCTTGGGTATTCCCGCGTTCCTTACGCAGCCGCGAAGGACGGGGTCTTTTTCCGCTGGCTTGGCGAACTGCACCCGACCATGGAGTTTCCTCACCGTTCATTGGTGCTGATCGGTTGCGGTTCGATTGCCGCAAGCTTTCTGAGCCTCGAGGCGGTTATCAAGGCTCTGATGGCGGCCCGTATCCTGGTGCAGTTCATCGGCCATACAGTGGCGCTGTTGTTGATCCGCGCGCATCGGAAGGATATCGAGCGGCCGTTCAAGATGTGGCTGTACCCGCTGCCCGCTTTGGTTTCCTTAATCGGCTATTCATACGTTTCCCTCGCGCTGGGAACATATTTTATCTTGTTCGGAATCGGGACTTTGGCGCTTGGGGTAGTGGTGTTCTTGGTGGCGGCGAAGTGGAATGCGGGTGTTTCGTGAGACCGCGTAGAGCACCGCGGCAGCGGGGCGCCCCGCCTACCCCACCTTCACCAGCCCGTAACGGCGCTGCCACTTGCCCTGGATGTAGCGCACCAGCGCCTGCACCTCGTCGGCCTTTTCAGGGTTCTCGATGTAGCCGCCCGCCTCGCCGCGGGCGTTTTCGAGCAGATCGCGGTCGCGCACCAGGTTCGCCACCCGAAACGCGGGCAGGCCTGACTGCTTGGTGCCGAAGAATTCACCCGGGCCCCGAAGGCGCAAGTCGGTTTCGGCGATGCGGAAGCCGTCTTGAGTCTCGACCATCGTACGGATACGCTCGGCCGCCGTCTCGTTCATTTCGCCCGTGAGAAGGACGCAATAACTCTTCTCCGCGCCACGTCCCACCCGCCCACGCAATTGATGCAGTTGCGCCAGCCCGAACGTCTCGGCGTGTTCGATCAGCATGACGGTTGCGTTCGGCACATCGACGCCGACTTCAACCACCGTCGTCGCGACCAGGATTTGCACCCGCCCTTGCTTGAAGTCCGCCATCACGGATTCCTTCTCGGGGCTCTTCAGACGACCGTGCAGCAAGGCGACTTCGAGGTCGGGAAAGATAGTCTCGGCGAGATGCTCGTAGAGCTTGCCGGCGGCCTTGACCGCCTTGGTATCCGACTCCTCGATCAAGGGACAAACCACGTAGACCTGACGGCCCTTCTCGACCTGCTTGCGGAGGAAGCCGTAGACTTTGTCGGTTACCTCTTCGCCAGCGTGCCTGGTGACGATAGGACGCCGCCCCGGCGGCAACTCGTCGATGATCGAGACGTCGAGGTCGCCGTAGACGGTCAGCGCCAGGGTGCGTGGAATCGGGGTCGCGGTCATCACCAGCACGTCGGGATGCTTCCCCTTGGCGAGAAGCTCGAAGCGCTGCATCACGCCGAAGCGATGTTGTTCATCGACGACAACCAGCCCTAGGTTGTGGAAAGCGACATCCTTCGATATCAGCGCGTGCGTGCCGACCACGACCCGGGCATCGCCCTCGGCGATGAGGGCCTTGCGTTTGGCCTTCTCGCGTGCGCGGCCCGAACCAGTCAACATCACTACGCCATACCCGGCCGGTTCAAGCAGATCCTTGAAATAGAAATAGTGTTGCACCGCCAAGATCTCCGTCGGCGCCATGACGGCGACTTGGTAGCCGTTCTCGAGCGCGATCACGGCGGCTTCGACGGCCACGATCGTCTTGCCGCTGCCCACGTCGCCTTGCAACAGACGATTCATCGGCGCGTTCGAGGACATATCTCGCGCGATTTCGCCGAGCACGCGTTTTTGGGCGGCGGTGGGCTTGAAGGGCAGAATGCTCTTAATCTTTTCGCGAGCGCTGTCGTTCAAGTCGAACTGAATTCCTTCCTGACGGCGGGCCGTGCGCCGCTTGAGCGCCAGACCGCATTCCAGGAAGAAGAACTCCTCGAAGATCAGCCGCGCCTGCGCCGGCGTCCGAAAAGCTTCGAGCAGGCGGAGGTCGGTTTCGGGGAGCGGGAAATGGGCGTCACGCAGGGCGTCCGATCGGCCGGGCAGACCGACACGGCGGCGAACGCTCTCGGGCAGCGGATCGTCCTCCCATTCGACGGCGTCGAGCGCGCGGCGAACGAGTCCGCGAATGACGCGGGTATTGAGTCGTCCAATTGCCTGGTAAACCGGAACGACGCGGCCGGTATGGAGGCGGGCTTCGGCGGGATCGCGGGTTTCGGCGGATTCGGGCGCGGTATCGAGGATTTCATATTGCGGGTGAAGCATCGAGACTTCGCGCGAGAACTCATTCCACTCGACCTTGCCGTAGAAAGCCACCTGCTGCCCGTTTTCGAAGACCGAACGCAAATACTCACCGCGAAACCATTTGCAGACCAACGGTTGGCCGGAACCGTCGCGCACGCGAATCTCCACCAAGCGTGCCGAGCCGCGATGGGAACGAAACATCCGGGGAGCCGAGATCTCTCCGATGACGGTGGCGGTCTCGCCGGGGGCGAGATCGGCGATGCGCTTCGTGTTGCCGCGGTCTTCGTAACGGGACGGCAAGTAATAGAGCAGGTCTTCGACGGTGAAAACGGCTTTCGATTCGAAGATCTTGGCGCGTTGCGGGCCGACCCCTTTGAGATACGTGATGGGAGTGTCGAGTTTCATGCACCGGCCGACCTTGTCATGACCCCTCCGGCGCATCCTCCGACCCGGCCTCGGGCGGCCAGGCCACTCCAGCCAGTTTCGCCACCTCTTGCTGCACGTCGGCCATCATTCGCTTGGCGTTCCGCCCGGCCTCTCCAGTAGTCGGCATTGGCGTGCCAACCCGCAACTCGGCGCGGCCTGGATGCAGATGGGCCGAGTTGGGGGCGAGAATTTTTCGGGTTCCAACCAACGCCATCGGAACAAGCGGCACGCCGGCGCGAATCGCAATATGCGCGGCTCCGGGTTTGAAGCGTCGCATGACCGGTTGCCGTGTCCGCTCGCCCTCGGGAAACAGCAAGATCGACGTGCCGCCTCGCACCCGCTCCGCCGCCTCGCCCATATTGCGAACCGCCGCTCGCGGGTTTTCTCGATTCACCGGTATATGACCGGCGCGGTTCAGATGCCAGCCGAGAAAGGGGATGCGCCAAAGCCCGTGTCGCGCCATGATGCGAAAATCCCGCGGCATGCGCCCGAACATCACCGGCGTGTCGATCAGGCTAAAATGGTTCGCGACAAACACATAGGGCTGAGCCGGATCGAGCTTTTCCGCGCCCACCACATCGATCTTGACCAGGCAGATCCCGAGCACCATGCGAGCCCACGTCACGGCGACTTTGTGTTGCAGGCGTCCGGTCGGGTCAAACAACGACGCGGTGATGGAAATGGTGGCCATCACCAGCACGGAAAGCCCGATCATCGGGCACATCCACAACACCGAGCGCAAGTAACTCAACATCGATTCCGGAAACCTCGCAACAAACCACCGTATCAGCGAACTCGGGGAGAGGGCAATGGCGCGCCCCGGGCGGCCTTGTTTTCCTGTTGCACGCTTGCCGAACCCGCTATACTACCCATGTTGTCCGTGCCGGGTAGGGAGAGCCCGGCCGTTTCACCGAAAGCGCACCTCGGAGCAAGCGCCAACGGACAAGAAGTCGGCTCCTTGAGAAGTGATGCCGGAGCCGCATCGTCACCAGTAGCCTTACCAGTCGGAAATATGCTTTACTGGGGAGTCGTTGCGTAGTATTTCTTAGTTGTGAGCCTTACTACCCGCATCCGTCGCAAAGCCATGTCGTTCCGCCGAGGCCTGCGGGAAGCCCGCATGGTGGGCCGCGCCTTGCTCGACACCAAGCACCCGATGGTGGTCCACATGATCCCCACCAGGCGCTGCAATTTGGCCTGCACCTATTGCAACGAGTACGACTGGGTCTCCGATCCCGTGCCGACCTACGAGATGCAGCGCCGCATCGACAAACTGGCGGCTCTGGGGACGAGCGTGATCACCTTCAGCGGGGGAGAGCCGCTGATGCACCCGGATCTCGATCTGTTGTTGCGCCGCATCGGCGGCCACGACATGATCTCAAGTATCATCACGAACGGCTATTTCCTAACGGCGCAACGCATTCAGCAGCTCAACGAAGCCGGCCTCGAATATCTACAGATCAGCATCGACAACGTTCAGCCCGACGACACGTCGAAAAAGAGCCTCAAGGTCCTTGACAAAAAACTGCAACTGCTCGCCGAGCACGCCGAGTTTCACGTCAACATCAATTCCGTTGTGGGCGGAGGCGTCGACCATCCCGAGGATGCCCTCACGATCGCCGAGCGCTCCGTCGAACTCGGTTTCGCGAGTACCATCGGCGTGATTCACAATTCCTACGGACAGCTCCAGCCGCTTTCGAAAAAGGAAGAGCGTATCTACCAGCGCGTCAAAAGGCTTGGCAGAAACTCGTACAGCCGCCTGACCCATTTCCAGGACAACATCGTCGCGGGCAAGGCGAACAACTATTGGCGTTGCCGCGCCGGCGCACGCTACCTCTACATTTGCGAGGACGGGCTGGTCCACTACTGCTCCCAGCAACGCGGCTATCCCGGCATACCGCTCGAAGACTACACTCCCGAGCACATCCAAGAGGCCTATAACGCCGAAAAGCCTTGCGCGCCGCGATGCACGATTTCATGTGTCCACAAGGTTTCCGCGACTGATTTTTGGCGCGACCCGCAAACCGGCATTGCTTCCCGCATCAACCCGCAAACCTTTATTTCCATCCAGCCCGCCGGCGGTCAACAAGACGCCTCGACAGCAACGGCCGCGGCAAGGCGCTAGATCGCATTTCCGGGCCCGGGCTGGTCATGACGCATCGATCCCGCGCTTCGGCCGGCACGCGGTGAGAAGGGCGGTCTAGAATCAAAGGTCACCGCGAGCGGCTTCGAGACCCCAGAGCCGAACCTGTCGCGACCCTAAGCGCGGCTCGGTCCCTCAGCCCGGCGACACTACTGTCATGGCCCACACCGATCTCCGCGAATTCATCAAAGTTCTCGAAAAGCGCGGCGAGTTGAAGCGCGTCTCGGCCGAGGTCGACCCCGTGCTTGAGATCACCGAACTCGCCGACCGCGCGGTGAAGAGCGGCGGGCCGGCGCTGCTTTTCGAAAACCCGGTAGGCTCTGATATTCCCGTCCTGATCAACGCCTTCGCCGGGATGCGCAAGATGGAGCTGGCCCTCGATGTCGACTCGCTCGACTCGATTGCCGGGCGCATTTCCGAATACCTCGAAATGAAGACCCCGCAAGGGCTCGTCGGCAAGCTCAAGATGCTGCCGAAGCTGGCCGAGATGGGGTCGTTCTTCCCGCGCGAGGTCAAAACGGGGCCGGTGAAGCAGGTCGTCAAGCGCGATGACTTTTCGCTTTTCGACTACCCGATTCTCCAATGCTGGCCGCAAGACGGCGGCCGCTTCATCACCCTGCCGCTGGTCTTTTCGAAAAACCCAACGACGGGAAAGCGCAATGTCGGGATGTATCGCATGCAGGTCTACGACGAGCGGACCACCGGCATGCACTGGCAAACTCACAAGCAGGGCGCCGAGCACTATCGCCGCCTACTCAAGGAAGGCAAACAAGAGCGCATGGAAGTGGCTGTCGCGATCGGCGCGGACCCGGCCACGATGTTTTCGGCGATCTTGCCGTTGCCGCCTGATCTCGATGAGATGCTCTTCGCCGGGTTCTTGCGCAACAAGCCGGTTGATCTCGTCAAGTGCGAAACCGTCGATCTTGAAGTCCCCGCCAATGCCGAGATCGTTCTCGAAGGCTACGTGACTCTCGGCGAGCTGCGGACCGAGGGCCCCTTCGGTGACCACACGGGCTTCTATTCGCTTGAAGACGACTTCCCGGTCTTTAACGTCACCTGCGTGACGCAGCGCGAAAAGCCGATCTACGCCACGACGATCGTCGGACCTCCGCCGATGGAAGACTACTACATGGGCAAGACGATCGAGCGCGTCTTTCTGCCCTTGATGCGATTGCAGATCCCCGAGCTGGTCGATATCAACATGCCCGCGGAAGGCATCTTCCACAACATGATGATCATGTCGATCCGCAAGTCCTACCCGCTGCAAGCCCGTAAGGCGATGAGCGCGGTGTGGGGGCTGGGGCAGGCGATGTTCACGAAATGCATCGTCGTGGTCGATGACGACGTCAACGTGCAGGACTTGAGCGAGGTTGCCTGGAAAGCTCTCAACCATATCGACCCCGAGCGGGATATCCAATTTGTGATGGGACCGATCGATCAGCTGGATCATTCGAGCCGGATGCCGAACTACGGGTCGAAGATGGGCATCGACGCCACGCGGAAGTGGCCCGAGGAGGGCTTCACGCGGCGCTGGCCCGACGTGATCGAGATGGATGAAGACGTGAAGCGGCGAGTGGATGGGATTTGGCGGGATTTGAAGATTGGATGAGGCAGAGCCCGGCTACGGAAATCGTCGGTCCAGAGCAGTCGTTGCCCCAACCCCGCGCCCCGGCTACAATGAAATCGACCATGCCGATCTTCGAATACCATTGCAACGACTGCGGGACCAACTTCGAGAACCTGGTGCTTACGCCCAGGAAAAGGCGACGGCCGCGAGCTGCTCCGATTGCGGCAGCGAGTCGGTCGAGAAACTCTTCTCGACCTTCGCCGCGCAAACCTCGAACGGCGCGCCTGAACTCGGCCCCTGCGCCAGCCGGGCCGGAGGCGTCTGCCAAGCCGGCGGCGGCTCGATCCCCTGCGGCAGCCTCAACTGACCCCGCGGAGCCTTGGCACTCCGCCCTCACCGCCTCTGGCATTTCGGGCAGAAGTGCGTGCCGCGGCTCGCGACAATCGTTCGTCGAATCGGCGTCCCGCACACTCGGCAAGGCTCGCCGGTTTTTCCATACACTCGCGTTTGCAACTGAAAGTAGCCCTGTGAGCCTTCGCTGTTGACGTAGTTGCTCACCGTCGACCCTCCCGCGGCGATGGCGTCAAGCAGAACTTCACGGATCGCCCTGTGCAACCTCGCGGCACGCTTCGGGCCGACTTTCACACTGTTCGTCCTGGGGTGAAGGCGAGCTCGAAACAAGGCCTCGTCGGCGTAGATATTCCCGAGTCCGCGCAGGAATTCCTGGTTGAGCAGAAGGGCCTTGAGCATGCCGCGGCGAGCGCCGAGCAGGGCGCGAAAGTCGGTTTCGGAGATTTCAAGCGGCTCGGGTCCCAATTCGGCCAGCCGCGGGGGCAGGCCGTCGGAAAGCTGCCAGCGCCCGAACTTCCGAATGTCGTGATAGACGAGCGTCGGTCCGCCTTCGAGATCAAGCACGGCTCGCGTATAGGGTCCCGACTCGCCCCCGACAATGAAATTGCCCGTCATCCGTAGGTGAACAACCAGGCAAAGGCCCCGCCGCCCCCCTTCGAGGTCAATCACGATGTACTTGCCGTGACGGCGAATCCCGCGAATCACGCGCCCCCGCAACCGTCGCGCCGTCTTTTCCGCGTCACCGACCACTAAACCGGGCCAAGGGAACTCGACGCCCGCGATGCGGCGGCCCGAGACATGGCGCCGCAAACCGCGAATAATCGTTTCGACTTCAGGAAGTTCCGGCACGAAGCATCTAGTTTGACAGTTTCGTGGTTTGGCGGCTTGGCTGGTTTCGTACCTCGTTATAGTGAAAGAACACCCCCGCCGGAACCTATCGCGCACGGTTGGCCCCAATGGTCCTCGTCATCGACAACTACGATTCGTTCACCTACAACCTGGTGCAATACCTGGGTGAGCTGGGCGCGGAACTCGAGGTGCACCGCAACGACCAAATCACTGTCGGCGAAGTCGCCAAACGCAAGCCCGACCGCATCGTGGTCTCGCCGGGACCGTGCACGCCCAGCGAAGCCGGCATTTCGGTCTCGCTCATCAAGAAACTGGCGGGACGGGTCCCGATTTTGGGGGTTTGCTTAGGGCACCAGTCGATCGGCGAGGCTTTCGGCGGCAAGGTTATCCGCGCGCCTTATCTGATGCATGGTAAGACCAGCAAGATCCACCACGACGGCCGCACGGTTTTCTCCGGGCTTGATCAGGATTTTACGGCCACCCGCTACCACTCGCTCATCGTCGAGCGCGAGTCGCTGCCGGCGGTGCTCGAAATCAGCGCCGAGACCGACGACGGGCTCATCATGGGCCTGCGACACAAGCAACATCGAGTCGAAGGCCTGCAATTCCACCCCGAATCGATTCTTACCGATCCAGGCAAGAAACTGCTGAAGAATTTCTTGGAAAATTGAGCGCCCGCCAAGGACGGTTACAAGGCGGCCCACGCCGACCCTAGCCGTAAATCGTCGAGATCTCGTCGGTCGGAATAAAGCCGTTCGCCCCCAGCGGATCGACGTACACATACGTCCGCCCCGAGGGCAGATCGGTGATTCTCTTGGTCCAATCGATCCCAAGCGCCGAATACATCGTCGCGATGACGTTCTCGATGCGAGGCTGCACTTCGCGCCCCCAGCCGTTGTCGATACAAGCGGTACCGTCCGCGTTCGTGGCCCCCAGAATGCGCTTGCCCGCGACGCCGGCTCCGGCGAACAAGGCCGGGAAGCACTTGTTGTAGTGATCACGGCCCTTCATGTAATTGAGCGGACCCGGCGTGCGGCCGAACTCGCTCATCGAAACGACCAACGTCTCATCGAGCAGGGTCTGCTCCTCGTCGTCCTTAGAGGGCAGAGTCGAAAGATCATCGAGCAGCGCCGAGAAGGCCTGGTCGTATTCGGCGCATTTGATGTAGTGGTTGGTGTCTTTCGAGCGATCCCAGATAAAGGTGTGGTGGTCCCAACCGGGATGGCAGATGTGGATGTAGCGCGTGCCGCCATCTTCGAGGACGAGATTTCGCGCCAGCAGGCAAGCCAGCCCGACGCTGTTGTTTCCGTAGCGCTCTTTGTCTTCTTCCGCGGCCTGAAAAGCCCGCGGCCAGCGCGGATCGGAAAGCAACTGATGGGCGGCGCTATGGAAATCGTCATAGCCGGCCATTTCGCGGCCGTACTCGCCCCGGCGCGCGCCTTCCACGTCGCGCAATTTGCGCAGCAGCGACCAACGCTGATCGAGCAGCGCCGCGGCTTCGTTGTCGAGTTTGTCTTCCTTCAGCGCGTTTTCGGTGTTGATGTCGACGACGGAATAGCGCGGCGGCAAAAAGCCGGTCGCCAGCGCGCCCACTGCGCCTTTCGACAGGTTGAAAGACATATACAGCGGAAACGTGTCGTTCGAGCGCCGTTGCGCTTCCAGCTCGGCGGCGACGACGGATCCGACCGCCGGAATCTCCTTCGCGAAAGCAAGGTTATTCTGCCGTCCGGTCTGCAGGTAATACTGGCCGCGAAAATGAACCTCCTCGTGGCTGCGCACCGAACGCAGCACCGCGAACTTGTCCATGTGTTTGGACAAACCCGGGAACAACAACTTCGAAAGATGGAGCCCCGGATAAACTTCGCGAACGTCCAGGTCTTCCGGCGTCGCCCCGTTTTCCTTGAAATCGAAACAGTCGATCGGGCTGATCGCGCCGTTGGCCTCGAGGAAAATGACACGCTTCGCATTACCCCGCGGCGTAACCGACGGGCCGGTCGAGGCCGACGCCTTCAGCGGCCCAACGCCGTCGATTGACGCACCCAATAACCCCAGTCCGCCGAGGCGCAGAACATCGCGCCGCGAGCTGAGAAGATCACCTACTTTTTTTGGATCAGCCATCGGGTCACCTCCGCCCGAACCTAATAATTAAAGAAGAACTCCGCGCTGTTGATGAGCGCCCACTGCAAATTCTCGGCGCCGACAACGCGGTTCGTCTCCATCGCCGCCAGAGCGACGTCCTTCTCGCCATCACTCGGCGCGCGCGCCAAGCTCGCTAGAAACATCTCGTCCACGACACGCCCATTGTCGTCGGGGTAGGAGGCCAGCAAACGCTCGACACGGCTGTCTTTCTCCGCCCGAACTCGATCATTGACCACCGGCGATTGCATCAACACCAGCGAATGCTGGATCGACGCGCCGGTCGGCTTGGCGTGGGTTTGACGGTCCGACTGCCCGAAGATGCGCATGAAGTGACGCGTATCCGCGTCGGTGCAATTCTTCCCCGAACAGCGCGCCGGCGGGTCGGTCAGCCGCATCGACAGGCCGACGCGGCGGCCCTTTTGTTGGAACGATGCCGGCCGGTCGGTGGCCAGCACGATCGAATCATGCAACTCCTCGGCCGTCAATCGCCGGGCGTATTTGCGGGCGTAGTATTTCGTGTAGGAATCTTTCCATTCGCCCGGGAAGGCGGCGGAAAGCTGATAGGCGCTTGATTTCGTAATCGTCGCCATCAGGTGTTTGAGGCTGTAACCGTTCTCGACGAAGTCGTTGGCCAAGGCATCGAGCAACTCGGGGTGCGAAGGTTGCAACTGCCAACCCTCTGGAAGGTTGTCGGGATCTTGGCGGGCCAGGTCGAACTCATCGTAAGGCTCGACGATGCCGACGCCCATCAGCTTCGCCCAGAACAAATTCACCGTCGCCCGCGCGAATTGCGGATTAGCGGTAAGCAGGCGCGCGAAAGCATCGCGCGGGGCCTCGTCGGGTTGCGGACCTTCCCCGCTTACCAGAAAGGCCGGTTCGTTCGAGCCGCCTTTTCGCGCCACCCGCAGCATGGTCGCGCCTTGGGTGTCGTATCCGGCGGCGCGGTCGTCGATGAAGAATTCATTCGAAAGCGTGCGGCCGTTTTCCCAATACATCAAGTAGCGGGTGCGGCCCAAGAATGACGCGTTTCGGAAGAACTGCACGCGTGTCCTTTGGCTCAGCCACACATTGACCTTTTCGAGGTGCCCTTGGCCGTCATGGCAGGAAATGCAGGAAAGATTGAGGCCCAAGAACGCCTTGCCGTATATGATCGACAGCTCGTCGTGCGTGTCGAGCTGCTGCACCATCGACATATCATCGCCGTCAACCGGCTCGGCGGCTCCCTGCACGTGCTCGCGGGCGATCACGTTCGACGCCGCAACCACCCAGTTGCTCTTGGCCGACGGCGTGATAATTTCCCGCACCATCTCGTCATAGGGACGATCGGAACGCAGATTCTCCTTCAACCAATAGTGGAAAAGATACTGACCGCGGCCCATCTTGCCGTTGGCTCGAAAAAGATCGAGGAAAACGTAGGACCATTTGTCGACCCAAGGCTCGCTGCCAACGAGGCTGTCAATCAGCTTGTCGCGTTTGACGGGATCCGAATCGGCGCGAAACGTTCTCACTTCGTCCGGCGTCGGGATGCGGCCGGTCAAGTCGAGCGTCGCCCGGCGCAGAAACTCTCCGTCGGAGGCGGCGGGTGAGTGCGGCACGCCGTTTTGCTCCATCTTTCCAAAGATGAATTCGTCGATGAAGGAGCGGCGCTCGACGGTCGAACCGGGCGATTGCGCCGGTGCCTCGCGGCCGCTGACCAAGCGCTCGGTGAGGGCCCCGGCGCGGCGCGATTTTTCGGGTGTGTAGAGCGACTTATGCGCCTTGTTGAACTGCTCGGGAGTAAGCGACTCCTCGCGCGCCGGCGCGGGTTTTTCCGTCTGTCCCGGCAGCATCGCTACAGCGACGAACAGACAGGCCACACAGCTCAACAGCGACTTCATTGCGCACCTCCGCCCGCACTAACTTCACCGTAATAGTAAGCCCCTCGGCTTAGCCCTGTCAATGCTTTGGGGGTGTGTGACATAGATATGGGAAATCAGGCGCCGCGGGCACCGAGTCTCTCAGTAATCTTCGAACCTGCCGCTCAGCCGGCGGCAGCGCGGCGCGATGATGGCGTTGACGCCGCCTACCGTCCGCCGTCACGGATGAGAAAATCCCGTCACTACCAGAATCTCAACCCGGCGGACGGGAATTTCCGCGCCGGTTGACGCTTCCCGCGGAGCCGGCGTCCCTTGAGCAAACCGGCCCAGTGCTTTATGCTGTCGAGAATGCTTCGACCTTCGGTTCTGCTCATGACCGCGGCCTGTCTCGCGTTTTCCGGCTGTGGCTCCGAGTCCGGTCCTTACCCCTCGCGCGAATTGAAATTGATCGTCCAGGCCTCGCCCGGCGGGCTCTCTGATTCGGTTTCGCGCATTATGGCAAGCTTGAGCGAAGCCGACCTGGGCGTCCCCGTGGTGTGCGAAAACAAGCCCGGGGCCAGTGGGGCCTTGGCCTATTCCTATGTCGTGAGGCGCCCCCCCGACGGCTATACACTGGGACACGCCGCCGTCGAAATCGCGATGGTGCGCTCACTCGGTTACGCCGATGTCGGCCCCGAGGACATGGACCTAATTTGCCTGGTGCAGCAGTCGCCGCCCGTGCTCGTTGTGGGGGCGGATTCACCGTGGAAAAGTTTCGCCGACTTCGTCGCGGCGGCCCGAAAAGATCCCGGCGCGATCATCATGGCCAACTCCGGCACCGGCTCGATCTGGCATTTCAACACTCTGCTGATGGAACAATACGCCGACTTGCGCGTGACGCACGTTCCCTACAACGGCTCTTCGGGTTCGCTGGCTTCGTTGCTCGGCGGCCATGTCGATGCCGTGATTGCCGGGGCCGGAGAAGCGATCGCCAACGTCGAGGCCGGACGGCTGCGGCCGCTGGCAACCTTCGCCGAGCGCCGTTCGGCGATCTACCCCGACGTCCCGACGACCCACGAACTAGGCTACCCTTTCGGGGTGCCGGCCTGGAGCGGTTTTTTCGGCCCCAAGGGAATGCCCGCCGACGTTCGCACGCGCCTGGAGGGGGCCTTTCGAAAGGCTTTTGAAAGCGAGGAGTGGCGCAAACTCTGCCGCGAGCGAGGTATGGAACCGGAGTTTCTCGACAGCAAGGACTTTCAGGAATTCGCCCGCGAGCAAGGAGATTTCTTCGCAGCGGAGATCCCCAAATTACTGACCATGGAACGCTGACCCCGCCGTCTCGATTAAAGTCCTCGCAGGCTGTCCGACAAATAGAGTGATTTTCGAAATGCAACGTACCACCTTATGCGTGGCCCTATTTTTTCTGCTGCTCGGAGCCTACTTGGTCGCCAGTGCGCTGGCGTTGCCGGCGGGCTCGGGCTCGTTGCCCGGCGCCGGGTTCTTCCCACAGGTGATCGGTGTCCTGATGGTCCTATTAGCGGCGGCGCTGGGGTGGGAAGGCGTTCACGGCGGCGGCCGGCATTTTGAGATCGAGCATCGCGGAGCGATCGCCGGGGTCATCGGTCTGTTCTTCGGTTACTTGCTGTTGTGGGGCACAGGCTTGTTTGCGCTGCGAACAGTCGCCTTCCTGGTGTTGTTCCTACGATTCCTGGGACAAAGTTGGAAAGCTTCCGTGACAGTTGCCGCCGTATTAACCGCCACGGTGACCATCGCGTTTCAGATGGGTCTGCGGGTTTCGCTCGAGTGAGCCCCGCGAACGATCTCCAAACCGAGCCGCCAACGTGGGGGGCTGTGAAAAAATGGGGACTGTACCGAGCGCCGACCGAATAAGTTCCATGGAATCAGTAACCGCGTCCGGTGCGAAGTGGGCTGTCCCCGATTTTTTCACAGCCCCTGAGTGAGCGGTATCCGATGAACCGTCGTGAGGAGCGAAGGAAGTTGTGATCCTACAAAACCAACCGAGAGGCAAAGCAAAAGCCGACGCTGTCGCGGCTTTATCTTTCGTGCGTTATGGTCCACGAACGCTCTTCTGCCCGCCACTTTCCTTGGCGCTTCGAGCCTCATCGCCTACCGCTTACTTACGTGCGCGGCTCGGCTTGAGGTCGTGCGCGCTCTCGCATCATCCGGAAGGAACCGCAAACTAAGTGGGCACGGAAATTCTTGAAGGCCTGCTGGCCGTCCTCCAATGGAAAGTCCTGGGGTTTCTCGGCATCGGCGTCGTGCTGGGCGCGATCTTCGGCGCGCTCCCCGGACTCACCGCCACCATGGGCGTCGCCATTCTCACGCCGCTGACCTTCTGGCTTTCCGCCGAAGAAGGCTTGGCGATGCTGCTCGGCATCTACGGCGGAGCGATCCCGGGCGGCGGCATCCCGGCCATACTGATCAACGTCCCCGGCACGCCCGCCTCGATCGCGACTTCCTGGGACGGCTACCCCCTCTCGCGCCAAGGCAAAGCCGGCCTGGCTCTCGGCATCAACGCTTTGCTCTCGGCCGTCGGCCAGTTGACGAGTATTTTCTTTGTCGCCGTCGCGGCCTTCCCGATTGCGACATTCGCGCTGCGCTTCGGACCCGCCGAATATTTCGGCCTAGCGCTTTTCGGCATTAGCTTGATGGCGGGCGTTTCCGGAGGCCGTGTCATCCAGGGAATGCTGGCCGGCATGTTGGGCCTGGCGCTGGCAACCGTGGGGCTCGATCCGATGACCGCCTACCCGCGCTACACCTTCGGCCAATCGGAATTTCTCGACGGCGTCTCGTTCGTGCCCGTCATGATCGGCCTCTTCGGCCTCGCCGAGGTATTGACCCAAATCTCGGAGCGCCACAAGACCACCGACCTGCCTTCCGGGGCGCTGGGCCGCATTTGGCCTCGTGCCGCCGAGTGGAAAAAGATGATCCCCGGGACCATCGCCGGCGCCGGACTCGGCACCTTCATCGGAGCCGTCCCCGCCGCGGGCGGCGACATCGGGTCGGTTATAGCCTGGGAGCAGGCCCGCCGGCTCTCGCGCGAAAAGGAGAAATTCGGCAAGGGCTCGATCGAGGGCTTGGCGGCGAGTTGCGCCTCATGCAACGCCGCCATCGGCGGCGCCATGACGACGATGCTGACGCTGGGGATTCCCGGTGACGCCCCCTCGGCCGTTCTGATCGGTGCGTTGATGATTCACGGGATCCAACCCGGCCCGCTGCTGTTTCGCGACAAAGCGTCGTTCGTTTTCAGCCTGGTTTTCCTGATGGCTTTCGCGGCGATTCTGATCATGGCGATTGGGTTATTGGGCGCACGCCCCTTGGCACGAGCCCTGCGCCTGCCCAACCCCTGGCTTTGGGCGGGAATTGTCCTATTTGGAACGGTCGGCTCCTACGCCCTCAACAACGCCGTCGTCGATGTGTGGGCCATGTTCGTCGCGGGAGTTGTCGGCTTCCTTTTCCGCAAGGCGAATATCCCGCTAGGCCCGCTGGTGCTGGGGTTGATCTTGGGACCGATGATGGAATCGAACCTACGGCGGGCGCTGATTCTCAGCCGCGGCGATTCGACCGAACCGTTGACGCAACCCATCGTGCTGTTTTTCCTGGTGGCGACACTGCTGTCGCTGTTGCTGCCGCTGCTCAAGAAACGCACGACGTCGAGTTAAAGGGCCAACCAATCGCCCAACGGCTGCCGGCGCACGCGTCGGCGGTCATCATGCGCGCCCGCACCCGAGTGACCGATGCTAATCGAGGGGTTTCAGCAGGCTTGCGGAAACCCCTACTGCGTGTCGGCGCTGGGACCGTAGATGCTCGGGACCTTCCCCCCCATCGCCCGCAGATACGAGCTGAGCTGACCGCGGTGATGGACCGAGTGCTTGACGCACATCTGGACAAAGCCGACCGCCGGCGCCTGCATCATGCCGAACAAGTCGATGATGCCTAAGAGTTGCTCGCCCGACATGGCGCGCACGCGCTCAAGCGCCGCCGGAACTTTTTCTTGGTACCTGGCGACGGCGTCGGCCGGAGTCATGATTCCGCATGCGTCCGAATCGTCGGGCGGCGGAACAAATTCGCCGTTCGCGATACAGCTGAGCATCCACTCGTCCTCGAGCGTGATGTGCCGCACGAGCCCCAGGCCGGTCTTGGATTTCGCATCCGGTTGATAGTCGAGGTGATCGTCCGGAACCGCTCCGAGGACGTTCATGGTGGTCCGCATTTCGTTTTCGAAGTCGGCGATAAGAAAATCGGTGGTGGATTTGGCTTCCCGGGGAGTCATGATGTTTCCTCTCGTTGTTTCGGTTCGTCACGTGCGCGAGTCACGCAACGTGAACATTATAGCTCGCCGTAATTCGCGTCCGGCGGCACGCTACCGTTGGTCAAGGTGTGTGACACCAACGTGAGAAAGGCAGCCGGGTTGAAGAATTACAAATATGTATTGACATATCGGGAGGTTCCGATATAATGAAGTTTGATCAAGGCGCAACAACTGCGACTCACGCCTTTCGAAGCCCTCGAGCAAGCCGCCGAGTGTTTGCGGACCCTCTCTCACCCGCACCGTCTGCGCATGGTGCAGATGATGTTGCAAGACCGCTTCACGGTGGGAGCTTTGGGCGAGGCCTGCGGCATTCCGAGTCACATGGCTTCCGAGCACTTGCGCCTGATGAAGCGATGCGGTTTACTGGTCGGTGAGCGCGACGGCCGACGTATTTTCTATCGCGTGGCTGAGTCGCATTTGGCCGATATTGTTCACTGCATCGAGGGACGCTTCGGCGTCGAGAGTGGAGTTCTTTCGTAGTTGGGGGAGATGGATGACAGCGACGGAAAAAGTCTTACGAACGATTACGCCGGGCGAATTCGACAAGGCATCGGCCGATTCGGGCGGCGGCACGCTGGTTGATGTTCGGACGCCGGCGGAGTTTCAACAAATTCACGCCCCCGAGGCCCTCAACATTCCGTTGGATCAACTCGACGCGCAAGGCTTCGCCGCCGAGCGAGGCGACAACGGTCCGGTATTCGTGATCTGCCGCAGCGGCAATCGTTCGAAAACCGCCGCCGAAAAGCTGGTCGCGGCCGGTGTGGACGCCGTCAGCGTCGAAGGCGGTATGCCGGCTTGGGAACAAGCGGGGCTTTCGGTAGTGCGCGGTAAGGCGACCGTGTCGCTTGAACGGCAGGTGCGCATCGCGGCCGGGGCGATCGTGTTGGCGGGTACCGCCATGAGCTGGCTGGCCGGCCCGGCATGGATGATTATCCCGGGGTTCATCGGCGCCGGATTGCTGTATTCGGGCTTGACCGATACCTGCGGAATGGCGATGGTGTTGGCGCGCATGCCCTGGAACCGCGTGTAGAATTGCGAGGCCTGAGACACCCAACCGGGAATCCGAGCGACTGTTTGAGGGAGATTGAAAATCGTGGTTGCCGCGAGCGAACTGATTGATTCCGAGCCTGAAGGCCTCTATTTGCGAGACCTGGTGTCGGGTGACGTAGTTGAAATTTTCACTCAGAACCGCGTCTATCGCATGATCTACAAGGGCGACCGAGAGGCGATGATATCGGGCCATCCCGAATTTTGTCCCGAGCCGGTACAGGTAAAGATTCTCGGTTCGACGTGGGGCGGTTCGATGATCAAAACCGATTTCATCGGTTGCGACATGCATCTGGAATTTCGCCCCGAAGGAACACGCCGCGTTACCACCTCGCGCATTCTTGAGATTCGCGCCCCGGGCGTAAAGTGGCGCAACCAGGAATCCGATTCCGACGGCCCGCAAGCGACAGTGCAATAGACGCCCGCCGCTCCGTGTATCGATCCCGGCGGAAGAGGCAACCCGCAAACCCCGCAGTCTAGGAATACGATCTTGCTTCTCCATCAACGCTTTATCCCCGGCCTTGCCATCAATTCCTACCTGGTTGGCGATGAGAGAACCAAACAGGCTGCCGTGATCGATCCCACTCGCGACGTCGATGAGTTCATTGACTATGCCCGCGACAACGGGCTGCACATTCGCCACATTCTCGAAACTCATGTTCACGCGGACTTCGTGAGCGGCTCGCTGGAGCTGAAAACGCGGCTTGACGGCGAGCCTATGATTCATGTCTCCGGCCTCGGCGGCGAAGAGTGGACACCGCCCTATGCCGACCACGTTGCCAAAGACGGTGACGCCATTAATCTCGGCAAGGTCCGTCTGGAAGCCGTCTACACGCCCGGCCACACGCCCGAACACGTTTCCTGGTCGCTCTACGACGAGTTGCGCAGCAACGACACGCCGTGGCTGATCTTCACCGGGGACTTTCTCTTCGTCGGGGATGTCGGCCGTCCGGACCTGCTCCGGGAAGAAGCGCGCAAGCATCTGGCGCATGAACTCCACAAGAGCGTGTTTGAACGCCTGCCGAGCATACCCGACATCACGGAGATCTTCCCGGCCCACGGCGCCGGGTCGTTGTGCGGCAAGGCGATAGGCTCGCGCGCTTCCTCGACCGTCGGTTATGAGCGCCGCTTCAATCCCGCCTTGGTCGCGAAGCCCGAGCAGAGCTGGGTCTCCGACCTGCTGAAGAATATGCCCTTGGCGCCGCCTTATTTCCGGCGCATGAAGGAAGTCAGCCGCACCGGGCCCAAGCTGCTTGGCCCCGAGCTTCCGGGCCAACGCCGCTGGGGCGCCAAACAGGTCTACGAACGCATGTGCGAACACTGTCTGATTGTCGACGTGCGCTCGAAAGAAGCCTTCGCCGCCGCGCACTTGCCTGCCGCCATCAACATCCCTCTGGGACCGAATCTTCCCACCTGGGCCGGATGGGTCTTGCCGTACGACCACCCCACATTGATCGTCCTCGATGACCCGACCGACATGCCCGAAGTCACCACGCACTTGCTGCGTGTCGGTTTCGACGACGTCAAGGGATACCTCGAAGGCGGCATCGATGCTTGGGAAGTCGCCGGATACGATGTCGGTTCACTCGACACGCTGTCGGTTCACGACTTGAAACGAAAGATCGACGCCGGCGAGGATATGACCGTCCTCGACGTTCGCACCGAAGGCGAATGGAACGGCGGGCACATCGACGGCGCCATGCACATCCACGGCGGCAAACTCCAGGAGAGCTTCGCCGAGGTGCCGCGCGACAAGCCGGTGGTGGTGATTTGCGGCACCGGATACCGCGCCTCGATCGCGTCATCGTTCTTGAAGCGCGAGGGGTACGAAGACGTCTCGAACGTCATCGGCGGCATGAGCGGATGGCGTGCCGCCGGATTGCCGGCGGTCAGCGCCTGACCCTCTTCTTCCGACCCTTTGTTCATGGACCCGCAATTCATTCTCGCGCTCGCGATGGCCGCCCTGATCGGCGTCTCTCTGGGCGCCATGGGGAGCGGTGGTTCGATTGTAACTCTGCCGGTACTCGTCTACGTCGCGGGCATCCCTCCTCATCAAGCCGTGGCTCCGGCCTTGGTCATTGTCGGGACAGTCGCCGCGGCCGGGGCCGTTCTCCATCATCGCCAAGGCAACGTTCATTGGAAAGCGGTTTCGTTGCTGAGCGGAATCGGAATGGTTGGGGCTTTTTTCGGCACGCGTCTTACCCATTTGGTCTCGCCCGATGCTTTGATGTTGATCTTCGCCGGCTTGATGGCCGCGGTGGGGTGGAAGATGCTCCGTCGCGGCTCAATAGCCTCGGCGCAAGAACGCTGCTATCCACGGCGTTGTTTGGCGGTGGGCTTGGTTGTCGGTGTCCTCACCGGCTTTCTCGGCGTCGGCGGAGGCTCTTGATCGTTCCCGCCCTCGTGCTGCTCGCCGGGCTGACCCCGAAAAGGGCGGTGGGGACGTCGGTCGCCATCATCACGCTCCACTCCGCCGCCGGTCCGCCGGCCAATTGCAATTCGCCGACCCGGACTGGGCGCTGACAATGGCACTGTTGGCCATGGCCCTCGTCGGCATGGTCGTCGGCATGCTCTTCCTGAAGAGCGTCTCTTCGCAATCTCTCGGCCGAGTCTTCGCTTGGAGTGTCCTAGCTGTTTCGTTCTGGCTGGGGGCCTCGACATTCTTGGGCTGACTTTGCCGACTCATCGCTGCATGAACCGTGGTTGGTGTAGTCTAGAGTAGACTTGTAACGCTAATTACAGGTCCAACCCTGCTCACGTCGGGGCGGTTTCATGGGGGATTATATCGAATAGTGACGCACTCTGAAGCAGCGTCGTTTCCGTGGCCGGTCGATCCTGCGCAACTTGACCGGCTGTAACAGTTCCCTTGCCAGAGTCTTCATGCGTTCGTTCACGGTCTTGCCCGGTACGTCGAGAGGCTCTAATTCCTCTTCCAACTCGGATTTGGTCGGCTGGTAGTCGGATCGAACGATCTCTACTGTTTTGGGTTTTTTGGTCTTTCCATTAATCATCGAAACTTCCTCTCAAGCTGTTCCAGCACGCGAAACTGATCCTCGCGCTTGGCACTACGAACCGTAGCCATGACTCGCGTATATGTCGGCGGTTGCGCGGTGAAGTCCTTTGCACCAGCGTTGCACTCGTGGCAGAGGACGCGCAGGTTGGAGTCGGCGGTTGCTCCGCCATGCGTACGGGCTTCGTGATGGTCGATGACAAGCCGAACGGTGCGACCGTCCGACATCTTGTCTTCGACGCCCGCGCCGCACGCTTGGCACGTATAACCGTTGCGCTGAAGGATGCGGGCACGTTGCGCCTGCGATATGTCATGGAACACGTATGTACCGGGTGCTGGTGGATCGCCAGTCAAACGGTATTGCCCAGGTTTCAGGTCGGCGTCATCGTTATTCGTCTCAATCGGCCAACCCTCATCGCGCCGCAATTCACGAACACGGCGTGCCCACTCCGTTCGGTCATTACCGATCACCGCCTGCAACTGCGCGGATGTGAGAACCAGCCCCTTATTCGCAAGGAAAAAAGCCTTGAGTATCGACTTTATGCTTTCGCGTTTTGGCACGTTTTCGATCTCCCGTTTGAGTTGATCTCCGATCCAGTGCGTGTAGACAGGCGGAATCGCCTCATTGATCTCCTTTTTCGTCATCCATGGAATGCCCATCGCGTCTCGTGCGGAAGCGACAGAGCAGTTTCCACCGCCGTTGACACTGACATAATCCTTCCATTCGTCTGTCCTGCCGTAGTGCGCCTTGCGCTTGTCCAACGTATGACAGATCGGATGCGGACGGTGCGGCGGCGTGATGATGCGAAAGTTTGACTCGAACAGACGATGCCGAAGCACGCGCAGTTCATGGAACATCGTTCCGCAGAGAACAACGTAGTCCCGTAACGGTGCCCCATCAACGTTTTCGATTACATAGGGCTTGCCGGTTGCCTTCAGAATGTCCCGTACCGGCTCAATCAGTTGCGGCCATTCATCGGCGTTGCCGTTGCGGGCCGCGAGATCGGAATAGGCTTGGCATGGCGGTGATGCATGAACCGCATCAAACTGATCGAATACCAGAGACGGCAGTGCTAGCGCATCCGCAACCATCATCGGATATGGATAGTTCGGCTGTTCGACCACATCGACGCCGAACACGTCAAACCCGGCCTCGACGTAACCTGCGGCCGCGCCTCCCGCACAACAGAACAGATCGAGCAGTAGCGGTTTCACCTCACCAAGTCCTTGTAACGAAGTTGAGCACCGTCCATGCTCAAAACAACGAAACGCATTTGATCGAGAGTGCCCATGCTGCGGATGTTGTGGCGTCCCGCAAACTCACTCACGTAGCGGTGAAGGTGTTTGGCTGACAGCTTGTGGAACGTTCCCTTGTGAGCGCGTTTCAGCATGGACCAGAAGGATTCAATGCCGTTCGTGTGGGCCTGCCCGCGAACGTATTCACCAACCGAGTGCTTGACCGATTTGTGTGACTTGGCAACGCCAGTGTAGGCACTTGCTTCATCCGTGTAGACAGTGGCTTCAGGGTCGGTATTGGCGCGAACGAAACCTTGAAGGGTTTCTGCATTTGTACGCTCGACCACTGTAGCCCGGACCTCGTTCGTGTCCCGATCCTTGACACCTACAACAGCGGCTTTCCCAACCGATCCACGACTGGCCTTCAACTTCTTGGACTCGTGCTTGTTCTTTTCCAGTCCGCCGATGTAGACCTCATCCGCCTCAACAGGACCATTGAACAACTTATGGTCAGAAATGGTCCACACCTTTCGGATTCTGTGAACAAGATGCCATGCCGATTTCTGGGTGATTCCCAACTCCCGGTGCATTTTCATGGATGCCACGCTCTTCAGGTTGGTAACGACAAGGTACATGGCATAGAGCCAATCCTGATAGCCGAGGTTCGATGCTTCCATGAACGTCCCGGTCTTGACGCTGAACGGTTTCCCGCAGGTTCCGCGCTTCTTGCTCTTGCGGCAACGGAACGGCATGGTCTTGTGAGCCGTTCCAGTCTGTACGTTGTCCGATCCACAACGCGGACAGGTAATGCCGTCAAACCAACGGTACTCAATGAACCACTGTTCGGCGGATGCATCGTCGGGAAACATGCGGTAGAAATCCTTGGTCGAAAGTCCCTGTCGGAAGTGCTTGCCCGGTGCCTTGTTAGCCATTGCGTATCTCCTACTTACAAGACAAATTTACAGGATAGTGACGTAGTTCGTCAAGTGTTTTTCGTCACTATCGTATATAATCCCCTATGCAGGCCCTGGGGCAAACCTCACTCGGTAATCTGGCGCTTTGGAGAACCCAGGACCCGGCGGCTTTTCGGCATCGTGTCCGCCTGCTGTTAGGCGCCGCCGCCATTTTGGGCCTCGGCGCTGTCTCCTCGGCGTTTTGGTGGGGAGAAGCTCTGCTGCGGACCGTCTACAACCCCGCCTACGCCAACCACGCTTCGACGCTGCCATGGATCGGTTTGGCGCTGTGCGCGACATTGATCTCGTCGGCGCTGGGATTTGTTCTGACCGCCCGCGGGCTCTTCCGAGCGCAGGTGCCGATCTATTTGGCGGCGACGATCGCGACCTGGATCGCCGGGTCAGCCTGGATTCCCGTTCACGGGCTGCATGGCGCGGCCTACGCGAGTCTGGCCGGGTGGATGATTGCCGCGATGGGCAGCGCGGTCGCCGCGACCAAGAACCGCAGCGCCACGGCGCATCAGAGGGACCAAGCGGCCGAGGAATGCGCGACGTAGTCGGAGGCGACCGTGATCATCTCCGCATCTTGAGTACTTTGCCCAATTGTCGCCGGCTCCAACTACCTCTTGGCTCATTGCGTCCCTCGCCTTGTGTGCCGGTGATCGAGGCCGGAGCCGTAGAAGCCAGGATAGAACCTCCAATATGTTGAAAAACAAGGGGTTAGATCCACATTGGGTTCGTTTCGAAAAAAGCGATTTGGGCCGGCCTTGAGGGAGGGGTCGGCTCGCCTGGCGGTCCGCTCGGAGGCGGCCATGATTCTCCCCTTCGAGGCCCGACGGCCGGCGCTCAGAGTGTCTCCTAACACATTGATATAGCATGATATAGCATCGCTTTGGCTTCGTTTCGCGAATTTGCGCTTTGGGCGGTTCGTTGGGCGCCCTTTTCGCCGGCCGGGAGGTAGCGACCCGGGGCAATAGTCGGTCCGTGTGTCGCGGGTCCTACACGGGTCCTACAGGGGGCTGTGAAAAAATGGGGGCCAGCCCACTTCGCGCCAGGAGAAATTATCGGTTTGATAGAACTTATTTGGTCGGCGCTCGGTACCGTCCCCAATTTTTCACAGCCCCTGTAGGACGCGCGGCTGAAAGCCGCAGTCAGCTGATTTCGACTTGAGCGACGAGTGTCGGTTCGCAATTTCGTCATTTGAGACGGGCCCGCCGATGTACATGTCTCCCTTAACCTGCTGATATCTTGCAACATAGAGACACATTGGGAGACACATCGGGTTGCGCTCCCGCAGTGCCCGCTTCCGCTTCCCCGGTTAGGCTCAGGATGCGACGAAACCGCCGTGAAGGCAACCCTTTTGCAGCGAACGGCAACCTGCCCCTTCTTTCGCGGTCTCACAAAACGCCCGCACTCCACTTTGGTAGCATGGGCCATGCCGCCCACCCAGGAACGTGAACCGGCTGTTGTGGTCGGCAAGGCTTACGACTTCGTCCTGTGGCTGCTGCCGAAGGTGGAAAAGTTCAGCCGTTCGTTTCGCTTCAGCGTCGGGGACCGGCTGGTTTCCCGCGGGCTTGATTTGCTGCTGCTTCTGGTGGAAGCGGCCTACTCAAGGGACAAGTCGGCGTTGTTGCGCGACGCGAACGTGAAAGCGAATGCGCTGCGCTATCTTCTTCGGCTCTCCAAGGATTTGCGGTTGTTGTCCATTGACTCGTACGGGTTCGCAACAGAGCGCCTTGAAGAAATCGGACGCATGATCGGCGGCTGGCAGAAGACAACATCGAGGCGGGGATAAAGAGAGTCGGAAACCTGTGGCCCGAACTCGTTTCGTTTCCCAATCTCCTCCTCGCCTCGCACGGGGCCGCAGCCGGCAAGCGCACGCGTCCGGACGTAGCACGATTCCTGCTGAACCTCGAATGGGAGCTGATCGAGCTAAAGAGGGAACTCCGAGATGGTTCGTATCGGCCGGGCGGCTACCGCACATTCCAGATCCGGGAGCCCAAGTCGAGGCTGATCTCCGCTGCCCCCTTTCGCGATCGGGTCGGAAAGTCGGGGACAGGCTACGAATTAGCGATCTTTATCACGCCGCCATGTCGTTCCAAATCCACAACTTAAGGCAAGCCGCGCAAACCGGGCCGCTCCCCCGCCGGCAGTCTTCCCCCTACCGGCATCCCGATCCGATCCCTCGCAACCAAGTCGAAACGGACCCAATAACGCAATGCCGCAGGTCGCCACAATGACAAACAAGCCCAACCATCCACCAATACACAGCCGCCCCAACCGCTTCGTCGCCCTCGCGGCCCTAGCCGCCGTCCTAACCTGGCAAGCCTTCTCCCCCGCGCCCGCCGCCGCGGAGCTTAGCGAGGAACCGATCGTCTTCGACGTCCATCTGGTGCAGGCCAGGGTGGCCGCGCGCGACGCCATCGCCGCCGCTCGCGCCCCCGGAAGGTCCCGAGACACGTAGCGCCCAACAAGAGGCTGACATCCACGACAGGGCGGTGATCCGTATCCACGTCCTCGATGCGGCAACCGATGCGCCGCGATTGGTCAGCGCCGAGCGCGCCAAACAGACCCTGAGTTTAGAGGGCGTCTATACTTTGTCCGCCCGCGAAGGGCACAAGGCCCCGAGCGGCGCCGCCTCGGGGCTGTGAAAAAATCGGGGACAGTCGGTTTCCATGAAAACGCGGTGTTCATAAGAGCGCCATGAAAATGGGAGCGAGGACGCTCCCGCCGCCCTTTCAGGGCTCAGCTGTGGTGGCGGGGCGACCCAGGGTTCCGCTTCGCTTTACCCTGGCCTACGGTTCCCGCCGCCGCTTCGCGGCTCACGAGATTGCGACGTTGGTAATCCTCAACGTAGTACACCGTACGTTCGAAGGGGATTTTCGGAAGAGGCGCAGTCGGGGACAGGCTACGAATTAGCGATCTTTATCACGCCGCCATGTCGTTCCAAATCCACAACTTAAGGCAAGCCGCGCAAACCGGGCCGCTCCCCCGCCGGCAGTCTTCCCCCTACCGGCATCCCGATCCGATCCCTCGCAACCAAGTCGAAACGGACCCAATAACGCAATGCCGAAGGTCGCCACAATGACAAACACGTCCAACCATCCGCCAAAACACAGCCGCCCCAACCGCTTCGCCGCCCTCTCAGCCCTAGCCGCCGTCCTAACCTGGCAAGCCTTCTCACCCGCGCCCGCCGCCGCGGAGCATAGCGAGGAACCAATCGTCTTCGACGTCCATCTGGTGCAGGCCGGGGTGGCCGCGCGTGACGCCATCGCCGCGGCTCGCGCCCCGGAGGGCCCTGAAACACGCAGCGCCCAACAAGAGGCCGACATCCACGACACGGCGGTGATCCGCGTGCACGTTCTCGATGCGGCAACCGATGCGCCGCGATTGTTCAGCGCCGAGCGCGCCAAACAGACCCTGAGTTTAGAGGGCGTCTATACTTTGTCCGCCCGCGAAGGGCACAAGGCCCTGAGCCGCGCCGCCTCGGGGCTGTCAAAAAATCGGGGACAGTCGGTTTCCATGAAAACGCGGTATTCATAAGACCGCCATGAAAATGGGAGCGAGGACGCTCCCGCCGCCGCTTCGCGGCTCACGAGATTTGCGACATTGGTGATCGCCAACGTAGTGCGCCGTGCGCTCGAAGGGGATTTTCGGAAGAGGCGCAGTCGGGACGCGGAGCGGACGGCGGGACGGATTGGCTCCAACGCCGGGACAGCGCGCACGGGAGGGCGGGAGTTCCCTATAGAGCTGTCGTGGGCCGCCTAACGGGCGGAATTCGGCACTTCGACCGGAACTTGCTCGTCGCTTTCAATCGCCGAGACGGTGGGAACGGAGCCGAACGATTCCGGTTCTCTTTCGCACGCCAGTCGGAGCCCTTGCAGCGCCAACTCAAAGCGGTCTCGGATGCCGGTCTTCTCGAAGATGTGCATCAAGTGAATCTTAACCGTACCGGTGGCGATCTGAAGGGCCTCGCCGATTTCGCGGTTCTTCATCCCCTTGGCGACGAGCGCCGCTACTTGCTGCTCGCGGGGAGTCAGGGGGCGATTGCGGGGGCGTCCCAACGGTGATTCCCTCGAGAGAAGCAGGCTCTCGGTCCACAATTGTTTCTCGGAGACGGCCCGCAGGCACTCGAGCAGCGTCTCGGTCGTGGCTGTCTTTTTGACAATCCCGCGCGCGCCGCACTGCAACACGCGAAAGGACTCCACATCGGAGATGGCCGCCGCCCAAAGCACGACCTCGGTGTCGGGACAAGCTCGGCGCAGTCGCGCGACCCACTCGAGAACCTGGTGCATGCCGAAAGAGCGGTCGACAAGGGCAACGACGGGCCCCAATTTCGGGATCTGAATCGACGCGTCCTCGAGCGAACCGCACGCCCCGATCAACTCGATCGATTCCGAGCCGGCGAGGGCGGCTTCAAGCCCCTGTTGAACGATCGGCTGTGGATCGCATAGAAAGACGGAAATCATCGGCTACCACCCTCCACACTTCGACGCCGTCAGCGCCGGGCGAGTCTTCCTTCTGCCTCTTCCATCGTCGGTCGCGCCGATTTCCTTGAGTTTTCTTCGCGCAACGCGCTTCGTCTCCGCCCCGGCGGCGCCTGGAAAATGGCTCGCCCGGGTAAAAGACTTCATATTCGGGCCGATAAGAGCAGGAACGGCCATAGAGCATGGCCGCCGGCAAACTCCGCCGGCCCCGCCCGTCGGGGGCGGCGGCGCGACCGGGATTTGCAACGACAAGGGAGTCCAAATGAAAGAGAAATTCACATTATTGCTGCAGCGGCTTCATAACCTGGCCCAAGACGAAGAAGGTCAGGATCTCGTGGAATACGCCCTATTGGCGGGTTTCGTGGCGGTTGCCGCCGGAGCTTTGCTGCCCGGCATCAGCGGCAGCATCAGCGTTATCTTCTCGAAGATGGCCAGTGTTCTCTCCGCGGCCGCGGCCTAACGCGACGCGTTGAAGGTGCGGAGCCGCCGCTCCAAACAGAGCGGCGGCTCACTTTCGACCAACAAGAGAATCTTCGAACAACGAAAGGTGATGAGGCCCTCGCTTATGAGGCATCTTTGGAAGTGTGGTATTTGGGACGACGAACGCGCGCAGGATCTGGTCGAGTACGCATTGCTCGCGGGTATGGTGGCGGTGGCGTCGGTCCTATTCCTGCCCGGCATGGCGGACAGCATGATCACGGTCTACACGCGGCTGGCGTCGAAATTGGTCGAGGCGGCCGCCTGACCGGCTCCGCGTCGGGGCGCAACCTACTCGGTCATGCGCGAAAACTCACCCCGTGGAAAGCGATTCGAGAGGCTGACTAACCGTGAAGGCCGACGTCGCCGATAGAACAAGCGATGAACACTCGTGTCATAGTAGCCCTAGCGATTTCCGCCGGAATGGCGTTGTTGGTAACCGGTATCTTCTACCAGGTTGCGGTTCGAGGCCGGGATGACCGGCCGGCCCTGCTTGCCGCGGCACGAGAAGTGGTCGTCGCGGCGAAGGACCTCAAGGTCGGAGCGGCGATCGGAAGCCAAGATTTACGTATGGAAGAATGGCCCGGCAACCGAATTCCGCCCGGCGCCTTTGAAGACATCACCGAAGTGATCGGCCGCGTGACGGTGAGTCGCGTGCTGGTCCAAGAGCCGATCGTCGACCGTCGGCTGGCGCCGCCCGGGTCGGGTGTCGGCTTGTCACCCAAAGTACCGCCCGGGATGCGCGCCATGGCGGTGCGGGTCGACGACGTGAACGGCGTAGCCGGCTTCGTTCTGCCCGAGGCCAGAGTCGACGTCCTGTTGACCGGTCATCTGACGGGCGGCGGCCCAGGCACGCGCCTGACGAAAACCATCCTCAGCAACGTGCGCGTCATCTCCGCCGGAGAGCATCTGACGCCCGACTCATCCGGTAGACCGCAGCGGGTCCCGGTCGTTACGCTGCTGCTGTCGCCGGAACAAGCCGAGCTGCTGACGTTGGCCAAGACACACGGCCGCATCCAGCTCGTGCTCCGCAATGTCATGGACGAGGCGCCGACCAAGACGAAGGGCGTGAGAGAACCGGATTTGTTCGCGCTCGACTTCAAACCCGTCCTGCAACCGCGGCCGGCGAGGCCCGCGCCTCCGGCGGTGATACGGACCCCTCCGCCCCCGCGGCGACAAGTCGAGGTGATCCGCGGCAGCCGCAAGTCGGTGCAGTCGTTCAGCGCGGGAGCATCCCGCAAATGATCGGCGACTCCGCCGGCGGTTGTCCGCTCGGCGAGCCCATCCCATAGGTTGACGGCGGGCTCCTTCGGCCCAAGACAAGGCGGGAGTAGGCAACGGTTTGAGAGGCGGAGCATCAAAATCTCTAGCGGCCCTGTCGATTGGGTCCGACGGCGGTCTGCTCGACGAATTCGCGAGGGCGATCGGCGAGGTCCCGGAAGTGCGCCTTGGCGAGCGGCTGCTGGAATATCCGTCGGCCGGTGAACTCCGCGAGCGCGTGGATCGCGCCAATCCCGATATCGTCTTCATCGATGTCGGCGCTCGTCCCGAGCAGGCTCTGGCCGTGCTCGGGCAGGTCGTCGATTACTGGCCGGGGATTTCGGCGGCGGCGATTTGCCGCCGCAACGACCCGGAGCTGATCCTGCGTTGCTTGCGCGGCGGCGCGGCGGAATTCTTTTCGAGCCCGTTTCGGGTCAACGATATCCGTCAGGCGGTCCAACGCATTCTTAGCCGCAGGGTCGCCGAAACGGTCAACCAAGCACCCCGTCGCGGGCAAGTTCTGGCTTTCGCCCCGGCCAAGGGCGGTAGCGGAGCCACGACTCTGGCCGGCGCCGTGGCCTGCCATATCGCTAAGAACGACGATCAACGAGTCTTGCTGGTCGACTTGGACTTGACGACCGGCCTGCTTTCGTTTCTGTTTCGCTCCAACCATCCCTACAGCGTCGCCGACGCCCTGCAACACTCCGACCAGCTCGATTCGTCGCTGTGGAGCTCTCTGATCAGCGAGCCCAACGGCATCCACCTGTTGGCGGCCCCGGAGAAACCCGAAATTTCCCTGAACGACACTCTCCCGGTGCAAGAGGTGCTGGAATTCGCGCGCTCGGAATACGACTACGTGGTCGTCGACCTCGGGGGCGTTTGGGAAGTGACCTCGCTGGCGACGCTGCCGTTGGCCACCGCCATCTATCTGGTCTGCGCGGCCGACATGCCGTCGCTGTTTCTAATGAGGCGATCGATCCTGATGCTCGAGGAAAGCGGGTACAGCCGCGACCAGATCCGGATTCTCGTCAATCGCATCGAGAAACGCTCGGAGCTCACCTTGGCCGACATGGAGAAGATTTTCCGGGCGTCGGTGGACGCCACCTTCCCCGATGATCCGCAAGCGGTCCACCGCGCCCTGCGCGACGGCGCGATGTTGCCCGACAACTCGGCGCTGGGCAAGAGCATCGCCGAGTTCTCAAAAGGTTTCTCCGCGGCCGAACGCTCGGCGGCCAAGCCGCAAGGCATGCGGGCTCTCAAGGAACTGCTCGGCGGCGCCTAAGAGAGCCGACGACGGATTCGACGAAAAGTTCCATCAGCGGTTGAAGGGCCGGTCCATCCTCCTTGCCGTAAAGTGCTAATCGCTTCCGGGCCGGCCGCACCAGTAGCGCTATTGCCGCTCTGAAGGGGAAAGTGGCGTAAGGTGAACTCAACCCGCCGTCCCAACCTTTAACGGAGTTTGGGAACACGCCCGCGAGCAGCCGACCCGGCGGTCCAGTGAGCTTCGACGCAGCCTCCTCAATTCAAACGGCTACGTCGTTTTGGCGAAGGACCGCTTGAAAAGATGGAGAGGGTAGGGGTATGATCTGAGATCGGTCGATGGATATCAATTCTTCTCACGACGTTCTGATTGTCGGTGGCGGCGGCGCCGGTTTGCGCGCCGCCATCGCGATTTCGGAAGCTAATCCTAAACTCAGCGTGGGCGTGGTTTCGAAGGTGTACCCCATGCGAAGCCACACCGTCTCCGCCGAAGGAGGGGCCGCGGCTGTCAGCGCTCGCGATGACAGCCTGGATGAGCACATTTACGACACGATCTCCGGCGGTGACTGGCTGTGTGACCAGGATGCCGTGGAAGCCTTTGCCAAGGAAGCCCCGGAAGAATTGTTGCGGCTCGATCACTGGGGCTGTCCCTGGAGTCGGCAGCCGGACGGGCATATCGCCGTTCGACCTTTCGGCGGAATGAAAAAAAAGAGGACGTGGTTCGCCGCCGACAAGACCGGCTTCCACATGCTCCACACTCTGTTCCAGACCTCTCTCAAATACAGCGCCATTACCCGATACGACGAGTACTTTGTCACCAAACTGCTGGTCGATGACGGGCGGGTTCAGGGTCTCGTTGCCATCGAACTCGCATCGGGAAAGATCCGGGCCTTCACGTCGGAAGCGGTGATTCTTTGCACGGGGGGATGCGGCAAGGTCTTCCCCTTCACGACGAACGCCAGTATCAAGAATGGCGACGGGATGTCGCTGGCGTATCGAGTGGGCGCTCCATTGAAAGACATGGAGTTCGTCCAGTATCATCCGACCGGCCTTCCTTTTGCCGGGATCCTGATTACCGAGGCAACCCGAGCTGAAGGCGGTTATCTCCTGAACAAGGATGGGTATCGTTACCTACAGGACTATGACCTGGGGACGCCCGAAGAAAAACCTGTTCTTCGCAGTATGGAATTGGGTCCGCGTGACCGCTTGTCGCAGGCATTCGTTCAAGAGCAGGAGAAAGGCCGGACCGTCGAAGGGCCTTATGGGCCGGTGGTTCACTTGGATCTTAGGCACCTAGGAGAGCGGGTTATCACTACCAGGCTTCCGTTTGTTCGGGAGTTGTGCCTCAAATACCAAAACATCGACCCGATCAAGGAACTGATTCCGGTGAGGCCCGTTGTCCACTACGTGATGGGCGGCGTCCACACCGACATCAACGGAGCCACGCCGCTGGAAGGCTTGTATGCGGCGGGTGAGGCGGCCTGCGTCAGTATCAACGGCGCCAATCGCCTGGGTTCGAATTCGCTGACCGAACTGTTGGTTTTTGGAGCGCGAGCCGGGCAAGCGGCGGCCGCGTTTGTATCGGGCCGGAAGACGCCAACGCGTGGGATCTTGTCCCAGGCGATGGATGAGCAGCAAAGGTTGGAGGAGCGGTTTTTGTCGAAGACCGGGGGCGGTGAGCGCATTTCCGTCATCCGAGAGGAGATGCAGCAGACGATGGAGGAAAGCGTTGGAATCTACCGTGCCGGTTCTTCCCTGGCCGAGGCGGTTGACAAGCTGGGGCGACTCCAGGAACGATTCGAGAACGTTAGCCTCGATGACCATAGCCGGACCTTCAACACCGAGCTGGCAGCGGCGTGCGAACTTTCGTTTATGCTCGACGTGGCCGAGACCATCGTTCAATGCGCTTTGCATCGGAAGGAGTCTCGCGGAGCCCACCAGCGTACGGACTTTCCGGCGAGGGATGATCACCAGTTCCTCACTCATTCACTGATATTCCGTAACGACGACGGGTCATCGCGTATGGAGTATCTGCCCGTAACCATCACTCGCTTGCCCCCCGCCGAGCGGGTTTACGGAAGGTAAGCAAACGGTCGGACAGGACAGCGAGGCAGTGCAGATGGCTGAAACAATTACACTCGAAGTCGCCCGATACCGCCCGGAGACCGATACAGAACCGGCTTTCCAACAGTATGAGGTCCCCCTCAACGGGGACTGGGTGATTCTCGATGCCTTGAACTATGTCAAGGACAAACTGGACGGATCTCTGTCGTTTCGCTGGTCGTGCCGCATGGGGATCTGCGGCAGTTGCGGCATGACTGTGAACGGGGAGCCCAAGTTGACTTGCGCGACCTTCCTTTCGACCTATGCCCCCGGGCCGATCCGCGTTGAGCCCCTGAAGAACTTCCCTGTGATTCGGGATCTCATTATCGACATGTCCGACTTTCTGGAGAAGCTTTCGGAAGTGAAACCGTGGATCGTTCGCAACGAGGAGAAGCCGCTGGAGGAAGGAGAGTTCCTTCAGACTCCCGAGGAGTTGGACGTCTACAAGCAATTCAGCATGTGCATCAATTGTATGTTGTGCTACGCCGCGTGCCCGGTCTACGGGCTCGACCCGACCTTCATAGGTCCGGCGGCCATCGCCTTGGCGCAGCGTTACAACATGGATTCCCGGGACCAGGGATCAAGCGAACGCCTGGATGTCCTCTCGCAAGACGAGGGAATTTGGAGTTGTACATTTGTCGGAGAATGTACTCAGGTCTGCCCGAAGAATGTGGATCCCGCCGGAGCCATTCAGCAATACAAGTTGACGGCTTCCAAAGAGTGGATGAAATCCATGCTGATGCCGTGGGGAGGAAAGTGAAACAGCCGGCCTCTCCATCCGAATTTCATCCCCGATGGTATCGGGCACCCGTCCCGACTTTTTGGTGGCTGAAGCGGCGGTCCGATCTGAAATTCATGCTGCGGGAGATCAGCAGTGTCTTCGTCGCGTGGTTCGTCATCATCCTCATGCTGCTGATGCGTGCATTGACCCAGGGCCCGGAAGCCTATCAAGAACTCCAGGAATGGCTTCGGACTCCGACGCTTATCGCCCTGAACGGGATTTCTTTTTGCTTCGTGCTGCTCCACGCCATCACCTGGTTCAACCTGGCCGCCAAGGCGATGGTAGTCCGCCTGGGAGGCAAACGCATACCCGACTTGGTCATTACGGGCAGTAACTATATTGCGTGGGTCGTTGCGTCAGCGGGAGTGGCTTGGATGCTTCTTGGAGTCTGAATGGCGAAAAGGTCGAACGAACCGTTTTTCTGGATACTGTTTAGCGCCGGCGGTGTGCTTGCGGCGCTTCTGATCCCGATGCTGCTATTCCTGTTTGGGCTGGCGTTCCCCCTGGGCTGGCTCGACGCCCCCAGTTACGAAAGGGTCCGGGCGTTAGCCGGCCTTCCCTTGGCCCGAGTTGGTCTACTCGGACTCTGCTCTCTTTCTCTGTTCCATTGGGCCCATCGATTCCGCTATACGCTCTACGATGGATTCCAGGTCAAACATCTCAGCGCGCCCATCAATTTTTTCTGCTATGGAGCCGCGTTTGCCGGAACGGCCGTCGCAGCATATCTGGTGTGGCATCTTCCTTAAGCGTCGCTAAGCACCGTGCAGGAGAGCGCGTGCGGATGCCGCACCGGCCAACGCCTCCCGCATAGAATCCTCTGGAGGCCCGCGGCTGAGCGTCGACTTCCGTCGACGCCCCTGTTTCGAATATCCGAATTCCGGAGACCGGCCGGGAGCCCACGCGTCGCATCCCGCTTTGCTATCTTCAGTAGGCTCTCCGCGAACGGACCCCCTATGAAGAACACTTTCTCCGCGTCGGCCGCCGTCATCCTCGCCGCGCTTCTTGTCGCTTGCAATTTGAAGTACGAACCTCCGACCGCGCAACCGTTCCTCGAAGAGATCAATCTGTTTGAAGCCGGAACCGACGGCTACGAGCATTATCGTGTTCCCGCCATCACGGTTTCCGCGAAAGGCACGGTCTTTGCGTTCGCCGAGGCGCGCAAGAGCGCCTACGGAGACTGGGGAACTCAGAATATCGTCATGCGCCGCAGCGTCGACGGCGGCCGCACCTGGGAGCCTCCCCGCGTGATCGCGCACGTCAAGGGCGAGATTCAACAAAACCCCGTTGCCTTTGCGCAAGACCTGGCCAAGCCCGGCGAAGTCACCTACAACAACATCGTCCCCATCGCCGACCTGGAAACCGGTGCGCTGCACTTCCTGTTTTGCGTTGAGTACGCGCGGGCTTACTACATGCGTAGCGACGACGACGGGCAGACCTTCACCGAGCCCGTCGACATCACCCCGACATTCGAACAGTTCCGCGCCGAATACGACTGGAAAGTGATCGCCACCGGCCCCGGCCACGGTATTCGACTCGGTAACGGCCGTCTGCTTGTCCCTGTGTGGCTATCAGACGGAACAGGGGGCCATGCTCATCGTCCTTCGATCGTTTCGGTCATCCATAGCGACGATGACGGCAAGAGCTGGGAACGCGGCGATGTCGTCGCGCGGCACCCGGACTTGAAAAACCCCAGCGAAACCCTCGCTGTCGAGCTGGCCGACGGGCAGGTGATGCTAAACATCCGCAACGAGTCGCCGGAGCATCGCCGAGCTGTTTCGCTTAGCGCCGACGGCGCGACCGGTTGGACGGCTCCCGAGTTCCACCCCGAGCTGATCGAGCCGATCTGCATGGGCAGCTTGGTTCGGCTCTCGACCGAAGCGGGGCACGGCCGCAACCGCATTCTCTTCGCCAACCCCGACAGCGACGAGCCGCGTGATCCCGCGAAGCCCGAGGGCAACTTCAAACGTCAAAACGTGACCGTGCGCCTGAGCTACGACGAAGGGGAGACATGGCCGGTGAGTCGTCCGATCGAGCCGGGCGTCAGCGGCTACTCCGACCTCGCCGTGGGACCCGACGGAACCATCTACCTCATCTACGAACGCGGCACCCCGACCGACCGCGGCACGCATGTGCAGTACCTGACCGTGGCCCGCTTCAACCTGGAGTGGCTGAGCGACGGGAAGGATAGCTGGTAACTGATATTACAGGTGATCGGTGTGTTTTGGGTTCGTTTCGTTGTTTTGTCTGTAGCGGTGGGTGGGAAGCCCGTTGAAACGGGCTATAGCGGGTGAGAGTGGGGAGCGTGGACACCGGCCGTAAAACGGCCGGCCTAGGGAGACAAGGCAAGCCCCGTGAACGGGGCTGGAGGCGCGAGCCGCTGTTGGGTGGCGTCCGTTGGGCGCGCGGTCGGTTGGCGCGGACCGTTGTTGGGTGCCGTCACTTGAGGTGTTGGACGGCCTTAAGTCTTTGATTTGGAAGTGGTTGCATAGGGAGACCGCTGCTACGCCCCATCCGGGGCTTCTCGCATTTTTTGGCGGATACCCCGGGCTGAAGCCCGGGGCTAGAGCTCCGGTCGCCGCTCCGCGGCTGCGGCGATTTGTGATTTCAGGGGGCTGTACCGTAATCGGCCTTACACTTGAAAGAGGACAGCCGCTGAGGGGCCGGCGTTTTCAGCTCTCCAGAAACTTCGTTACTCGGGGCTCGAACGCCCCGGATTTGACTTGGCATTCCCACACGACCAAGACGTGGAACCCCATTCGCCGCAAGCGGCGCCGGTTTTTCTCGTCGCGCTCGATGTTGCCGTCGAGCTTCTTCTTCCAGAACGCCTTGTTCGTCGCCGGGCGTCCTGACCGCAGGCAACGCTTGTGCCCGTGCCAGAAGCAACCGTGAACGAAGATGACTTTCCCGTGGCGGGGTAGAACAATATCGGGCTTGCTCGGGAGATCGCGGACATGGAGGCGAAAGCGGTAACCGAGCCCATGCACGAAGCTCCGCACGATGCGCTCGGGCGAGGTATTCTTGCCCTTGACGCGCGACATGCAAAGGCGTCGTTGCTCGGGCGTCAGCGTGTCAGCCACGTTTCATCAGTTCCTCGACACACTCCGCGACACGAGCCGCCAGCCCGGGGGGCACGGCATTCCCGATCTGCTTGGCGATTTGGATCTTTGAGCCGCGAAAACGAAACCAATCCGGGAAGGATTGCAGCCGCGCCGCTTCTCGGTGCGTAATCGGGCGATGCTGCGACGGATGCAAGTAGCGGCCTTTTTCGGGCTTGAAGAATTCGGTGCGAATCGTGAAGGCCGGACGGTCCCACCAAAGGCGCCCGAATAGATCCGTGCCTCCGGTCTTCTTGCGGATCCAGCAAGCCGGGGTTAGATCGGGGGCTCGGCGCTGCAAATCGAAGCGGTTCATCCCTTCTTCGGGAATGGCTCGATAGCGCAAACGGCTTTTCTCTGTCGGGGAGCGGCCGAAATGCAGATCGAGCGGCGGCGGAATGTCGCGCAGCGATGTACCCCGCGGTTCCGGCAAATCGCCGATGGCGTCGCGAACCGTTCGCCAGGGCCGCGGTTTGCCGACATAATCGCCCGACGTGACGACACGGCCGTTATGGGGATTGAAACAGATTTTCGGCGGCGGGAAACACTCCCTCGGATCGGCGAAGCGGCACCCGACGATGAAAGCCCTTCGGCGGTTCTGGGGTACACCGTAGTCGCCGGCGAGAAGAACTCCCGAGGCGGTCTGGAATCCCATGGCTTCCGCGGCGGCGATGATTTCGTGATGCTCGGGGGTTCCTAGGATATGAGGGACGTTTTCCATCACGAAAACGCCCGCCCCCGACCTCGTCGTCACTTCCAAAAACGGACGCCAGAGCTGCTTACGCGGGTCGTCGCGACGGTTCTTGTTGAGCAGACTGAACCCTTGGCATGGCGGACCGCCGATGACAATGTCGGCCTTGGGAATTTGAACGTCCGAATCGTGAAGCAGCTCGTCGATGGCGCCGACGACACAGTGATCCGGGAAGTTCAGGTTGTAGGACGCCGCGGCGTCGGGGTCGATGTCGTTGGCCCAGACGGGCACGAAGTCACGGCCGGATCGCCGGCTGAAACCCAGCGTCAGCCCGCCCGCGCCCGAGAACAAATCGATGAGGCGATACGCCATTGCCGTCCGCTCAAAACCACGAGGCGACCATCATGAACATTTCCATCATGGAATGTTTCGCGGCCCTCTTGGTGAAGGATTCTATCAGCTTCGGGACGGGTGGTGAAGGGGGCCGGGCGCGGGAGCGAGTGGGCTTGGCGTTCTCGCTACAATTTTGGTTTCGGCCTGTCGATGCGCGGCTTTCGGCGTGTCTCCGGGTTTTTCAGGCTTCCCATGTCGCAGCTTTGGCTCCTCATCGACGCCGACGACACGCTTTGGGAGAACAATATCTATTTCGAAGAGGCCTTTGACGAATTCGTCGATCTGCTCAACCACTCGAGTCTTTCACCGACACAGGTTCGCGAAGTGCTGGACGAAATCGAGTTGGTGAACATCCAAACTCACGGTTACGGCTCGGCCAACTTCGGACGCAATATGCAGCAGTGCTACAAGCACCTCGCCGAACACCATTGGACCGAGCAGAACATGGGGGCCGTCAAGGCCATTGCGGACCGCATTCTCGACAGGCCCATGGAGGTCTTCGAAGGCGTCGAGGAAACTCTGGCCTATCTGGCCGGAAGGCATACGCTGACGCTCTATTCAAAGGGGCATCCCGACGAACAACACGGCAAGATCGACCGCTCGGGCTTGAGAAAACACTTCGTTTCCTGCCGCATCGTCAAGGAGAAGGACGTGGCCGGGTATGTGGGCTTGCTGGCCGAAAAGGGCGCCAAACCCGAGACAACCTGGATGATCGGCAATAGCCCGAAATCCGACATCAACCCCGCGCTCGAGGCCGGCATGGGAGCTGTGTTCGTACCGCATGCGCGCACTTGGTCGCTGGAACACGAGGATGTTCCCGAGCCCGCCGAGCGGTTCCACGTGGTCGACGGATTCGCCGATTTGCGTCGCTTGTTCTAGACCGGGGTACGTGTGGTTTCAAAGTGTCCGCGGATTCATCGCACCGCCATGAAAATGACCCGTAGGCGGGCGGAGGGGTCGGGCGCGAGCTTCCCGCCGCCCTTTCATGGCTCGCGGGGATGGGGCCGGCACCCAGGGTTCCGCCGTTCCCGGCTCCACCCTGGGCTATATTCCCGCCGCCGCTTCGCGGCTACGGAGGTTTGTGATCTCATGGCTGTCGCGTGATCTGGGGGACCGGCCGCTTGGGGGCCGGTCTTTTGGCCCGCCCCAGGCCCGCGAACGACCGCTGCAGCGGTCGTTCGCCCGGAGGAAGGGGATGTGGTTTGGTGGGAGTCCCTGTCCCTGGGCTTGCGCCCAGGGCCGGCATTAAGTCGAAAGAGTTCGAGTATGGGCACAGGGCGCGGCGGGCGGGTTGCCGGGCAGGCCTGGAGCCGGGGGAGTGCGGGTCTGTTGAGTGATTCCCCGACCGTTACTCGTTCGCTTCCAAGAAACGCTCGGCTTCGATGGCGGCTTTGCAGCCGGCGCCGGCAGCGGTGACGGCTTGGCGGTAGACGCGGTCTTCGACGTCTCCGGCGTGGAAGACGCCTTCGACGCTGGTGCGGGCGCCGCCCTGAGTAATGATGTAGCCGTCGGGATCGAGGTCGATCTGCCCCTTGAAAATCTTGGTGTTGGGGATGTGGCCGATGGCTAGAAAGAGCGCGGCGGTGGGGTGATCGCGGGTGCTGCCGTCCTTGGTGTCGCGAAAGCGGACGCCGGTCACTTCGCCTCCCTCGACATCGTAGACTTCATCAACGACGGTGTTGAGAGCCCAGCGGATCTTCTCGTTCTTTTGGGCGCGGTCGAGCATGATTTTGGAGGCGCGAAATTCCTCGCGGCGGTGAGCTACCGTCACCTCGGTGGCGAATTTCGTCAGAAATGTCGCCTCCTCCATGGCGGAATCCCCTCCGCCGATCACGGTGACCGGCTTGTCGCGGAAGAAGAAGCCGTCGCAGGTGGCGCAGGAGCTGACGCCATGTCCGATGAGCTTCTGCTCCGACTCGATTCCCAGCCAACGAGCCGAGGCGCCGGAAGCAATGATGAGCACTTTGGTCTCGATCCTATCGTCGCCGGCCCAGAGCTTGAAAGGTCGTTCGGAGAGGTCGGCCTTGGTGATGTCTCCGGGGATAAATTTCGCTCCGAACCGCTGCGCCTGCTTTTTCATGTTGTCGACTAACTCCGGACCCATGACGCCCTCGGGGAATCCCGGGTAATTCTCGACATCCGTGGTGATCGAGAGTTGTCCGCCGGCTTCCAAGCCTTCGAAGACGACGGGGTTGAGACTGGCGCGGGCGGCGTAGATGGCGGCTGTGTTGCCGGCGCACCCGGATCCGATAATGACGACGTTTTCCATGGCTTCCTTATCGAACAGCGAGATAGATGTTATTGTACCGACAGGCTTGACGGGGGCCGGGTGGGCCGTTGGCGGGGCTCGTGGGGCCACCGGCCGCGCCGGATCGTTAGGGGATAAACTTGGTCGAAGGGTTCGCCGGGACCGCGCCGCACGGCGGCGCGGCTCGGGGGGGTGAACGTCCGATCTATTGGTAGCAGTTGTGAATTTCCGGGTAGCGCGAAATTTGAAGTTTCGGGTCAGGGCGCGCTGGAGTATTGTTCGCGGTGGCTCGGCCCGTCGCTTGCGCTCGGGGCTCTGATTCTATTGCTCGGGGCTCTGGCTCGATGCTTGGATTGGGAGAGGGGCTTCCTCATTAACGCGGCCTGGTCGGTGGGTTCCCCTTTGTTGTGAAACCGTGCATAATCTAGGATCATGTCTACCTTCAATCGCGGTCTCGTGTTTGGTTTGTCTCTGTTGGTGTTTGCGGTTTGGCTCGTTTTTCCCGTTGCGGCGCAGGAGGCGCTCGAAGCGCCCTCCGATGTGATCTGGGAACCCGACATCGTCTACTCCCGCGTCGGCGCGCGCCTTCAGATGGATGTGGTGCGTCCGCGCGAAGGAATCGGACCGTTCCCCGCCGTCGTGTTAGTGCACGGCGGAGGTTTTCGCGCGGGCACGCGGCAGGGGTATTTGCCGTTGGCTTTTGAGCTGGCACAAAAAGGCTATGTGGCGGCGACGGTTTCTTACCGCCTCAGTCCGATGGCACAGTTCCCCTCCCATGTGCATGACGTCAAGGGCGCCGTGCGATTCCTTCGCGGAAATGCCCATCGGTTTCAGATCGACCCCCATCGCATTGGAGCCGTGGGAGGATCGGCGGGCGGCCATTTAGTGCTGTTTTTGGGGCTGACGGCCGATGTCGACGAGTTCGAGGGCTTCGGCGATCACCAGGACCAATCAAGCGCCGTGCAGGCCGTCGTCAACTTCTACGGCCCAACGGATTTCACGGCGTCCTACGGCAAGAGCGTGGACGCGGCCGATGTGCTGCCGTTGTTTCTTGGCGGCGATCTGGAACATGCGCGGCCGTTCCACATCAAGGCCAGCCCATTAAATTGGGTGACGCCGAACGCCGCGCCGACGTTGACGATCCACGGAACCAAAGACGACTACGTTGCCTACGAACATGCCGAGTGGCTTACCGAGCGTCTTGAAGCCGCCGGCGTCGATAACAAACTGCTGACGCTCGAAGGCGCCGGACACGGTTTCAAGGGAGCCCATCTCGAGCGGGCCCATGCGGCGATGTTCGATTGGTTCGGCAAGAAGCTGGCGCCGCGGCCGCCGCAACGCCTGGCGGTGGTTGTCGATCACGGGCCGGCGGGCGAGGTGGTCGCGATGGATTGGCCTTCCGGACGAGTGCGGTGGACGATCCCCAACAACCGCGGCCACGACGCGCAGATTCTGGCGAACGGAAACGTTCTGTACACAACCGGCAGTTGGGGCCGGGTCGTGGAGGTCGATCGCCATCGCAAGGAAGTTTGGAGTTACGGTCCGACCGAAGGGCTCGAACACGCCATGAGCGCTCAGCGGCTGGCGGACGGGAATACTCTGATCGGTGATTCGGTGATCGGCCGCGTGTTCGAAGTGACGCCGGCGGGCGAAGTGGTTTGGGAATACAAGAGCCCCGAGTTGGCCGATATGCAGTCTCGCAACAGTCGCCGAACGCCGCAAGGAACGACGCTGATCAGCGTCGAGCGGCTCAATAAGTTCATCGAGGTCAATCGGGCGGGTGAGATTATTTGGACCTACCAGGTCAAGGGCGGCGACCAGCGCTTTCCCTACCAAGCGCATCGGCTGCCGAACGGCAATACGTTGATCAGTCACGCGGCGCCGGGCGAGATCGTAGAAGTGACGCCTGAGGGCAAGGTGGTGCGTTCGATCGGCGGGGACGATATGAAATTGCGAATGGCCTGGACCTCGGGTATTTTTCCGTTGCCCGGGGGAGGCGTCTTCGCATCCGACTACACGGGCCGCAGGCTGCTTGAGTTCGACGCCAAGGGGAATATTGTCAACGAGTTGCGCATGGGTCATCGCACGGTGGCGTCGGTCGCGATGGAGTAGGAGCGTTGTTGGGCGCGCGCTTTGAACGAGGCCTTGGACCGAAATAAAGATGTGATAGATTAAGGGTGGCTTCCCGCTCGGATTTGTCCGACCTTACTCCCGCGGAGAGGTGGCTGAGAGGTCGAAAGCAGCGGTTTGCTAAACCGTCGTGGGGTTTAAAGCTCTACCGGGGGTTCGAATCCCCCCCTCTCCGCCAATCCCTTGTCCTCGGAGCGTTACCCGTGAAACTCAGCATCGAACACAGCTTCGAAGGGGATCAGCACAGCGTCACTGTCCGAGCCGACGAGGCTGAGAGCAAAGGTACGCCCAACCGCTTCCTTTTCTCGCTCAGCTCCGAGGATCAAGAGCGCCTGCGCTGGTATTGGGAAGATTTCCTCCATTATCCGATCGAGGAGGCAATCACCGAAGCGCAGGAGGCCGAAAGACGAATTAACGAGATTGGGACGGATCTATTCGGCAAGATCTTTTCCTCCGGAGAAGCCGCGACAGCGTGGCGAAAGGTCAAGCCGAAACTGGCGTCGACTCGCCTTGAAATCGTCACCCCACCCTCGCAAGGTAGCGGGGACATTCCGTGGGAGTTGATCCGCGATCCTTCGGGCGGCGTGTTGGCTACCGAGGCGCAATCGTTCGTACGCATCCCGCAGGCGGCTGAAAAAGTGGCGCCCACGGGCGGTGCGGGCACGCGTCTTCGTGTTCTTTGCGCGGTATGCCGGCCCTTGGCGGAAGCGGGGACGCCGTTTCGGTCGACCGCGGCTCAATTGCTGCGATCGCTTGCGCCGGCGGTCGAAAAGGGAGTAAGTCTCGATTTTCTGAGGCCGCCCACATTCGGCCAACTCGGCAGCACGTTGCTGGAAGCCGAGGCGATGAACGAACCCTATCACGTCGTGCACATCGATTGTTCCGGCGTATTCTCCGACGTGGAACTCGACGGGACGCCGGATGAAGTCGCGTTGTTCGAACATGAGCCGCAGTTTTCGCAGGTTCTGCGAGGTCCACACGGCTACCTGGCGTTGCAGGACGCCACGCTGGAACAGAATTTTCATCTGCTCGACGGCGTCTCGCTGGCGGATCTGTTGGCGGAGGCCCGTGTGCCGCTGCTGACGCTTTGCGCCACTCCCGCCTGCTCGGACCAATTTCAACTCGAGCCGCGTGATTTCGACGAAGTTGCCGGTTCGACGCAACAAGCGCTGCTCTCGGTGGCGCACGACGCCTCGGCCCAAGGCCTTACCGGAGCCCTTTGCCTGCCCTACGGACTGGATCCGATTTGCGCCGCGGAGATGACGGGGAAAATCTACAACGAGTTGGCCCAGGGCCGGAGTTTGGGAGAAGCGGTTTCGCGTGTCCGACGCCAGAGCCGCGATATCGCGGATCGCCAAGTCACCTATGGGCCGATTCCCTTCCAGGAAGTCGGCCTGCCGGTTGCCTTTGAACGGGAGGCCGTCCCGATGGTCGCGGCTAAAGCGAAAGCGGCCGACCCGGTGCCGCTGCGGGTTATCGAGGCCGGCGCGGCGGCGGAAAGCCAATCCGCCGCTAAGCCGGCGGCGCCGCTGGGGGGATTCATTCGCCGAGACGCCCTGCTGATGCAGCTCGATCATGCCTTCGACACCTTTTCGATCGTGCTGTTGGAGGGGGATCCGGGCCAAGGCAAGACGGCGTTGGCCACCGAGTTCGCCGACTGGTTTACCCGTACCGGGGGCAATGACGGGCCGGTGATGTATACGTCGTTCGATCATCGCGTCACCATGGCGTCGGTGCTCGATCAACTGGCCCGAGTCTTCCACGCCGGTTTGGAAGAGGCGGGGCATGATTGGAATCGGGTCGAGCCCGAAGAGCGCCAGAACGTCATCCTTCAAGTCATGAACCAGATTCCATGCTTTTGGATCTGGGACAACATCGAGGCGGTCGAGCCCGAGGGGAGTGAATCGGAATGGTCCGAGAGCGAGCGAAGAGAACTGACAAGTTTCCTGCGATCCGCACGCCAATCCCAGGCCAAGTTTCTTCTGGTCGGCAGCCCCGCCGAACACAGCTGGTTGGGAATCATGCCGCGACGCGTTTCTATCTCGGGGTTGCCTCCTTGCGAACGATTGCAGATGACTCGAGCGCTGGTTGAACTCGATGACGGCCGCCTCGAGGACGCCGACGACTGGCGGCCGTTGCTCGATTACGGCGAGGGCAACCCGCTGGCGCTGGCGTGTCTGACGGCCGCCGCGGTCAAGGAAGAGATCGAGAGTGCCGCCGGGCTGCGCGCGTTGCAAGGCCGCGTGGCGGGGTCGGGAGATGAGGGCGCCAATGTCGCCGGCCGGGCGTTGAGCTACGGCGTCCACAAAGGACTGGGCGATAACGACCGGCGGGTTTTCGGCTGGCTGCACATGTTCCGGGGAACGGTGAATGTCGAACGGGCGGCGGCGCAATCGGACGGGCCCGCCGACGCCGCGCTGCCGCATCTGAAGAAGAATCGGGCCTTTGTCGAGTTGAGCGATGACCCCGAAGCGACCGTTCTAGACCGGGCGGCGAAGTTGCATTTGTTGAGGCGCCGAGGCGAGGGCCTGTTCACCATGCATCCGCTGTTGCCTCCCCTGTCGGCGGCGCTGTTTGAAGCGGCTACGAACTCCGGTCCCGAGCTAAAAGAAAAGAAACGCTCGCTGTTTAAAACTTTCCGCGACCGCGTGAAACAGAATGTAGTTGGCGGAGAAGCAGTGGCCATGCGCGCCTATGTGAGGAGCTTTTCCGATTTCGGCAGGCAGAGGTTCGAGCGCTTCCGGGCGGGGGATCGTGAGGTCGAGGAGGAACTTGCCGGCGAGGAAGCCAATCTATGGCACGCCCTCGGCTTGGCGAGGCGGGACGAATGGTTTGATCTGATTGGTGGCTGCATAGAGGGGCTGGGCACACTTTTCGAGGTGCGGAGTCACGTCTCGGCTTGGGAGGAATTCGTCCACGAACACATGAATGAGTGCGCCGAGTCCGCCACCGAGAAACCCCTTGAAGGACACGAGCTCTACTGGAGGGCGGTCGTGGAGCAGGGCGTCTATGCCACGACCCGACTACGCCATCTCCCGCGCGCGGAACAACTGCAGCGACTGTGCCTGCACTGGGACCACGAGGAAGCCGTCGCCATCTTGGCCGTGCCGCTCGAGGAGTGGAACGACGAAGCGCGTCGGGTGGTTCGCCGCTGTGCCGATTCGTACTATCGTTTGAGCGACATCTTACGGAAACAGGGCTTTCCGGAGCCCAAAATTGACCAGGAAGCGATCGATCTCGCCGAAAAGCTAGGAGAATCAGAAACGGCGGCGCAATGGACTTTCGAGCTCGGGTTGGCCTACACCGACGAACCCGGCGTCCGTAACCTGCCTCAGGCCGACCGCTGGTTTCAGCAAAGCTTGGGATTCCGGGAAGAAGACGATCGTCTCGGCAAGGCGGCCTGCTACGCGGAGTTGGGCCGAGTTGCCTGGGAGCTTTTCGGCATGGCGCGAAAGTCGAACATGGCCCAGGTGGATCTCATGAGACACTTGAGCGATGCGCGGCAACATTACATGCGCGCCATCGAGAATGATCCGCCCGACGATTGGGTTAAGCTCGCGAACCATAACCAGGAACTGGGCCATATTTGCTTTGCCTTGGGCGACCTGGGCCGGGCGTTGCCTTACTACCGCGAGGCCATTCGCTATTACGAACGGCAAGGCGATGTCAGCGGGGCCGCCAATACGCGTTTTACCCTGGCCCTTTCGCTTCGCGACGATGGCCGGCTTGCCGAAGCCCGAAAATTCGCCGCTGATGCCCATGCCGGATTTCAGAAGATCGGCGCCGATCCGGAGATGGTCCAGCGGACCAAGCGAATCCTCGACTCCATCGAAGAACGGCTCGAAGCGCAGAGACAACAACGCCCGGCCGACAGAAACGACTGATCGGGTCGATTCAACCAGTTCGCCGGGCCCTCGATCCGGCGGTTCCATTTCTTTCCAGTCAACCGTGAGGCTACCTGTCGCGTTGGGAGAGGGGATACCAATCTTCCTCGTACAGTCCACAACTTTGGATAAAATTACTAAAAATATATCTAAAGATCGTCTTCGTTGTCTACTAGATTAACCTTTCTCAGCCTGGCGAACGGTCAATCTCCTATTTGTTGACAGAAATAGTAGGGATTCACTACGATCAAGGTTGCGGAGCCTGGCGGCCGCTCGGCCGTCGAGGTTATCTAGATGACGTCAACTAAGGTGCAGGGGAGCATTTCCGTCTTGGACCGCATCGGCAATACGCCGCTGCTTCGGATCCCGAACCTCACTCGCCACTTGCCTGGCGTCGAGATCTACGCGAAGGCGGAATATTTCAATCCCGGCGGCTCGGTCAAGGACCGCCCGGCGCTGCGGATGGTTGTCGAGGGCGAGCGCACGGGCCGCTTGACGACAGACAAGATTCTAGTCGATTCAACGAGCGGCAACACTGGGATTGCCTACGCCATGATCGGAGCGGCGAAGGGCTACCGAGTGAAGCTCTTTTTGCCGGCGAACGCATCGCCGGAACGCAAACGCATTCTCAAAGCCTACGGGGCGGAGATCGTCCTGACAGACCCGGGAGAAGGGTCTGACGGCGCGATTCGCGAATGCCAGGCTGAGTACGAGCGCCACCCGGATATCTATTTCTACCCGGACCAATATAATAATCCGGCCAACTGGCAAGCGCACTATGAGACGACGGGGCCGGAGATTTGGGCTCAAACCGAAGGGACGATCACTCATTTCGTTACCGGGCTGGGCACCAGCGGGACCTTCATCGGCGTCGGGCGGCGGTTGCGGGACTATTCCGACCGAGTGCGGTTGATCTCGATGCAGCCCTCGAGCGGCTTTCACGGATTGGAAGGCCTCAAGCATATGCCGACGGCGATCATCCCCGGCATCTATGACGACGAGCTTGCCGACGACAATGTTTGGGCCGAGACGGAGGATGCCCACGAGATGGTCCGCCGTCTGGCTCGGGAAGAGGGGTTGCTGGTGGGCATTTCCTCGGGAGCCAATATGGTCGCCGCGCTCAAGGTCGCCGCGGAAATCAGGAGCGGCGCGATTGTTACCGTCTTCTGCGATGCCGCCGACAAGTACCTCAGCGAACAGTTCTGGGACGACGAATAACCGAGGCCCCTTGTGGGATCCGTGCGCGGGCGGGCCGTCGATGATGTGTTGACGAATCTTTAGGTCGGCCGGCAGCATCTTATTGGGAAGAGAAACGATTAGGACGCGATGATACGAATTGATTCAGCCCCATGGAAGGCGATGCTCAAGCACGCCGAAGCCGTCTACCCCAACGAATGCGTGGGGGCGATGCTGGGGGCGTCGGGTGCCGACGGTAAGGTTGTTACCGCCGACATGCCGCTCGCGAATTCCTTTGAGGGGGAGCAGGCGGCGCGCTACGAATTGCGCAATGAAGATTTGCTGGCGGCGGATCTGGAAGCCCGCGAGAAGGGGCTCGAGCTGATCGGAATCTATCATTCCCATCCCGATTGCGACGCCTATTTTTCCGAAACCGATTTGAAGAACTCCTGCCCTTGGTATTCGTTTGTTGTACTCTCGATCAAACAGGGACGGTTCGACCACGCCAACAGCTGGCTGCCCGACCCCGATCAAACCAAGGCGGAAAAAGAAGAACTCAGCTACGGAGACCGTGATGCCTAAATTGACGATTCCCACCCCTTTGCGCCAATACGTCGACCAGCAAGACAGCGTCGAGGTCGAAGCCTCGACGGTCGGCGAAGCGCTCGACAAATTGACCGGGGAGCACGCCGAACTGCGGCGGCATCTTTTCAATGACGAGGGCAAGCTGCGCAGCTTCGTCAATGTGTACATGAACGACGAAGACATCCGCTATCTCGAGCGCGATAAGACCCCCGTGGGTCCCGACGACGTGATCAGCATCGTTCCCTCGATCGCCGGAGGTCGCCATGTCGGCTAACCCCGTCGGCGCCCCGCCGGCCGCGGCTCTCAGCAACGACGAGATCCTTCGCTACAGCCGCCACCTGATCATGCCCGAGGTCGGCATGGAGGGTCAGATCAAGCTCAAGCAGGCCAAGGTCCTGATGATCGGCACGGGCGGGCTCGGCGCGCCGCTGGGGCTCTATTTGGCCGCCGCCGGTATTGGCAAGATCGGCCTGGTGGATTTCGACATCGTCGACATGACGAACCTGCAGCGGCAAGTCATTCACGGTACAGCCGACATCGGCCGGCCCAAGCTCGACTCCGCCGCCGACCGCATGAACGACATCAACCCTTACGTCGAGATCGAAAAATACGAGACGATGCTGACCAGCGAAAACGCTCTCGAAATTTTCAAGGATTACGACGTTGTCGTCGACGGCACCGACAATTTTCCGACGCGCTATTTGGTCAACGACGCCTGCGTTTTGCTCGGCAAGCCGAACGCCTATGGCTCGATCTTCCGCTTCGAGGGCCAAGCCACGGTTTTCCATCACAAAGGCGGGCCGTGCTATCGCTGCCTCTATCCCGAGCCGCCGCCGCCGGGGCTGGTTCCCAGTTGCGCCGAGGGAGGCGTGCTCGGCATTCTGCCGGCGTTGGTCGGCAGCATCCAGGCCACCGAAACGGTGAAGATCATCCTCGGAAAGGGACAAACATTGAGCGGACGCTTAGTGCTCTATGACGCCCTCAACATGAAGTTCCGCGAGCTGAAGCTGCGCCGCAATCCGGAGTGCCCCGTCTGCGGCGACAATCCGACCGTTCGCGAGCTGATCGACTATGAGCAGTTTTGCGGCATCCCGCAAGTCGAGCCCGAGCCCGAACCGGGATTGAGCGAATGGGAAATCGACGTCGTCGATTTGAAGCAGCGGCTCGACCGCGGCGACCCCATTCTTGTGTTGGATGTTCGCGAACCCCATGAATACGAGATCTGTTCGCTACCCGACACCGTGTTGATTCCGCTGGGAGACTTACCCAAGCGTGTCAACGAATTGAACTCGGCCGACGACATTGTCGTCCATTGCAAATCGGGCATGCGCAGCGCCAAAGCCGTCGACTTTCTCAAGAAGGCGGGCTTCCGCAAGGTCAAAAACCTCAAGGGCGGGATCCTCGCCTGGAGTGATCAGGTCGACCCCTCGGTTCCTAAATACTAAAGCCGCGCGGCTCGAGCGACCGCCGGAAGGGATATGGTTTGATTCCCATGACCCGAAAAAGTTTTCTCCAAACCATGGCCGGGGCCGCCACCGCCGCGACGGCGCGCGCCCAAAACCGACGGCGTAACCTCGTCTTCATTTTGAGCGACGACCACCGCTACGACATGTTGGGCGCCATGGGGCATCCCTTTCTCGAAACGCCCCACATGGATCGCATCATCGATCAAGGCGTGCACGTCAAGAACGCCTTCGTGACGACGTCGCTGTGTTCGCCGAGCCGAGCGTCGATTCTCAGCGGGCAATACATGCACGCCCACAATGTGAACGACAACAGCACGCCGCTCAACCGCAACCTGATGACGTTTCCCCAGGCGCTGCAACAGCAGGGCTACCGCACCGGATTCGTCGGCAAGTGGCACATGGGCGGCGAGACCGACGAACCGCGCCCGGGGTTCGACCGCTGGATTTCGTTTCGGGGACAAGGCACCTATTTCGACCCGGAGTTGAATTACGACGGCGAACGCCGCACCGTCAAGGGCTACAACCCCGACATCCTCACCGGCGAGGCCAGGAAGTTTCTGAGAGAAAACAAGGACGGGCCTTTTCTACTCTTTCTGTCGCACAAGGCCGTCCACGACAACTTCTCTCCGCCTCCCCGCTACAAGGGCTCCTATCGAGACAAGAAGATCCCCTACCCGGCCTCGATGGCCGACAGCGACGAAAACTATCGTGGCAAGCCCGACTGGGTGCGCCGCCAACGGCAGTCGTGGCACGGCGTCGACGGGCTTTACAACAAGCGCTATCAGTTCGACGATTTCTACATCGACTATTGCGAATGCATCCGCGGCCTCGACGACAGCGTTGGCGAAGTCTACAACGAACTCGAAGAGCTGGGCCTGGCCAACGACACGTTATTCGTCTACATGGGGGACAACGGCTTCCAGCACGGCGAACACGGCCTGATCGACAAGCGCACGATGTATGAGCCCTCGATTCGCGTCCCGATGTTCGCCCGTTGCCCCGACCTTTTCGAGGGCGGCCGCGCGGTCGACGGCATGGCCCTCAACCTGGACATCGGCCCGACGCTGCTGGACGCCGCCGGCGCCGGCGCGCCGCCCACGATGCAAGGTCGATCGCTTTTGCCGCTGTTGCGCGGCGACGCTCCGGACTGGCGCACGGAGTTCGTTTACGAATACATGTGGGAGCGAGCCTTCCCGCAGACGCCGACGGTGATCGGCCTCAGGACCGACCAATACAGCTACATGCACTATCACGGGCTGTGGGATCTCGACGAGCTATACGACATCCGGGCCGATCCCCACCAGATGAATAACCTGCTCGCCGACGTGCGCACCCACAACGAAGCCGGCCCGCTTGTGCGGCGCTTGGAAGAGAGAGACCACCCGTATCTGGAATTGGTTCGCGACTACCAAGGCCGCATTGAAAAGGTGTTGCGCGAGACGGGCGGGCGTATGGAGCCTACCTGGTCGGCCTAGAGCGAGCGGCCGGAGGAGTCCCGCCGCCGCGAGTGCTACCGCCGCCGGGGACGCGGCTTGGCGCCTCTGTTTTGATCGTTTGAACGCGCTTCGTTGACTCGCAGCACCTTATCGTCAAGGGGCGCGCGATTGAAGCGGGCGATCAAAGCCTTCACATCCTCGTCGGAAGCAGCCTCGACGAAGGCGTAGCCTTTTGATTCCTGCGTCTCGAAATCTCGGATCACCTTGACTTCGTCGAAGAGGATTTCTTCGTTCGACAACCAGCCTTCGATCTCGTCGGCGGTGACCCAATTGGGCAAGTTGCCCATGAAAACAGTGCGTGGCATCCGGAAAGTCCTTCTCCCAAGGGTATGTGGCTATTATTGTGGTCTCGGCCGCAAAACGCAACGATACCAGGGTGTTTTTTCGAGGAACCCTCGAAATTTCACGCGGCCCGCGGCTTCATCGCGGCGGGAATCCGCACCTATTCCAATCCCGGGTCCGCCGCACAGCAAGGCGCTGAAACACCCGCCGATTCGCTCCGGCTACCCTGTGTTCACCCAGCCGTAGTAAGTATTATCGGGCCTTCCGCCCATCTCTCGATAGTCGGCTTTGATCCGCGCCAGCTTATCTTTGTAATCGGCGGGCATCGGATTTCGTTGAGCGTCCGCATCCACGCCGAAAACCCGTGCGCCGTTGAGTCCGAACAGCGCCCGTTTCACCGCTCCCGTCGCCGGGCCGAGCGGCGCAAAGCCGTGTTTCTTCTGAAGATCCTCGGGGATTTCCAGCCGACGCAGCGCCTCGATCTGCCATTGCGGCCTGCCGTACCAGATGGAATCGGTCCCGAAAATTACGTGGTCGGCCCCGAAGCCTTCAATCAACTGCCCCAGCATCCCCGCCGCCAATCTCGGGTGGGTGATGACGGCCGAACCAAACGATGTTCCGATTTCCGCGTAGACGTTCTTGACGCCGTGCTCTTGGGGGATGCGCGCCAGATCGGTGACCCACGGAATGTAGCCGCTCTTCTCGAACTCCTCTTCCACGGCGTTCAGACTCATAATCGGCCGCAGCGCGGAGTGATAGATCACGAAATTGACATTCGGGAAAGCCTTGGCCGCCCCCGCGATATCGCCCACGCCGGCGTACTCCCAATTCGTGAAAGTCTCATAGTCGGGGGGAATCAACCCTTTGTGGATGCAAACATTGCGGATACCCAGCTTGTCGGCGAGTTCCCAGCAAGGGAAGGCGACCTTCTCGTCGTCCATCAGCCACGGGTAGTCCGATCCTCCCTCATTGGGATCGCCGACCGTGTAGCCCTTCCACGAGTCGATCTTGAGATCCTTGGCGATGCGCTCCATCTCTTCCAGATTGCCCTCTTTGCCGGGCCAAAACAGGCCGTGCCCCATCAACCGTTGCGAACCGGTCAGCTCGTTGACGAGTGTCCGGCTCTCGATAATTTCATCGGTGGTCAGCGCCATGTGCTCGGGCGTCTCGGATGTGAAACCGCTGAGAATCGCGATCTTGACGTCGCTGTCGAGGAAGATGTCCTTGATGTAGTGATCGAACTTAAGACGATCGAGGGTGTGGCGTTCCCGACCCAGCTCGGGATTGATGACCATCCCCTTTTCGTTTCGGCCCTGCGCCCAAGCGGTGAGGTTCAAGATGCCGGCGCGGTCGAAGTTGGAGCGAACGTGGTGCGTCTGCACGTCGAAGATGAATTCATCGGCTAAAGCCGCGCGACGCTCCTCGGCGGCGGCCGGGTCGGCGGCTTCGGCGGTATCCACCGCGAACAGGGGCCCAAAAACCTTGTTCATGGCCATGAAGGCGGCCGTGGTGCCGCTGCCGGTGCGGAGGAAATCACGCCGGTTGAGCCCGAGCTTTTTTCCGTAGTCGTCGGCGAGCGCTTTGATGCGCTCCTCGACTTCTTTTTGTTGCCGGGTTTGCGCCATCGGCATGTACTCGCCGTTGGAAACCATTTGCGTCGGAATCGGCGAGCGGTAGGCGACCTTCTCGGCGCTAGCAAGATGTTTGAAATGCTTTTTGCTGATCCACACAATGTCCTCCTTGGCGTCACTCGAAACGTCGGCCGCACGCCGGCGCGGTCGAATCGGTCTGGAACCGTAGGCATTGTAGCGCGGCCCGGAAATAGCCGCTACAACGACGGGGCGCGAATGTGGGAGTGTGGACGGCGAGTCCTCACACCGACGCAAAGTGGGGCGGCGGCGTGGGGGGGGACAAGAGATGTCGGGCTCGAAAGCCCGGCACGGCTCGCCTGGAGGCGCGCGCCACGTCGGGGGCCGACCGCTGCATGGGCGTATTTTTCGGAGTGTTCAGCCGAGCAAACGCTGGTGGTATTTCAAAATGCAGCGGTCTTGGATGACCGAGATACCGGCCGCCCGCGCGCGTTCGGCGGCTTCGTCGTCGCGAACACCCTCTTGCATCCAGATGCATTTTGGGCGCAAGGCAATGGCGCTGTCCACGATGGGGCCGACGAATTCAGATCGCCGGAAAATGTTCACGATGTCGATCGGACCCGGCACGTCATCGAGGCTCGCGTAGGACGCCTTTCCCAAAGACTCGGCAATCTCGGGATTCACCGGGATAATCTCGTAACCCCGGCTCGCCATGTATTGCGTCACGCCCAAGCTGGGGCGCCAGGGTTTGTCGGATAGGCCGACGACGGCAATGGTCCTAGAGCTGTTGAGCAGTTCGGCGATTTGGGCGTCATCGAGCATGGGGTGCAAGCGGGATCGTGAGGCGCGCCTTGCGCGAAGCACCGTCCCGCGGCCGTTGCGCCTCTAGGCGCGGCGTCGTTTCGACGGTGTCGATCGGCCGCGTGAAGGTCGCGCTTTTCTTTTCGGGCCTTTCGTCGACTCCTTCGATGGTTTCGCTTCTTTCTGTCGTCGGAGCAATTTCGCCACTTCCTCGGGCTTTAGGTGACGAAACTCACCCGACGGCAATTTCCCCAAGGCCAACGAACCGATTTTAACTCGTTTCAGCTTTTCGACCAAAAAGCCGCGCTTCTGAAACATCCGCCGGATCTGGTTGTTGCGCCCTTCGATCAGCGTGACTTCGTACCACGGATTGACAGCCTGACGTACCAGCCAAACCTTGGTCGGCGCCGTCGGACGACCGTCAAGCTTGACGCCTTCACGCAACTTCTGAAGATCCTCCTCGGTGGGATGCCCCTTGACCTTCACGTGATAGGTCTTGGGAACCTCGCTCTTGGCCGCCAGAATGCGCTCGGCGAAATCGCCGTCGTTGGTAAACAGCAGCAAGCCCTCGCTGTGGTAGTCAAGCCGGCCAACCGGATAGACCCTCGAGCGAAGTCGCTTGAGCAAATCCATCACCGTGGGACGTCCCTCGGGATCATGCCGCGTCGTCATACAGCTCCTTGGCTTGTGGAGCATCAAATAGATCGGCGGCTGGTTGGTCTCACGAAGCAGCTTGCCGTCGACTTTGATGTGGTCGCTCGCGGCGTCGGCCTTCGTGCCCAACTCGAAGATTACCGCCCCATTGACGCTCACGCGGCCTTGGAGAATCAGTTCCTCGGCGGCGCGGCGAGAGGCGATGCCGGCGTGGGCGATGATTTTTTGGAGGCGTTCCCGCATGTTGTGGCGCGCTAGGCAGCGTGATGTAATTCCGACTACGTGAAAAAAGGGCACAGCCCGTTTCCATGAATCCGGGGACTCATGATACCGCCATAAAAATGGGAGCGAAGACAGTCTCGTCACGAATTTCGGTGATTCTCAAGGGTTGTTTCCTGCGTGGGGATTGGGTGCGAAGCGGGGCTCACCGGCACCGTGGCGGCCAAGTCGTGTTGACGCCGGGTGTCTTGCCATCAGCATAACGGACCGGCGCCGGAGGACCGTCATAGGAGAATCGTCCAACGGGCGAAGCGGCTCGGGTCACGTTAGCCTACGCCGGCTGTCAAACGGCGGGCCGGCCAACGACCTTCCACCCGTCGAGCCTTGCCGCCCTTCCCGGCCGGATTCCTTTCATCGATCGATATCTTCGGCTTAACCGCCTTGTAGGGCCGCAAATCGGCTTGCGGTTGGAAAGCACGCCAGAGCGGCTGGGCGGCGGCGTCGAATTGCGTCATCGGACGCAGCCCGAGGATCAGCTCGATCGTCCGCAAGACCGAAGTCGTCGAGTAGCGCTGGGAATCAACAAACCCACGTTTCGCGTAGGGTGACGCGATCAACGCCACCGAACGGTGCGAGTCGACGTGATCGGCGCCGTCCTGCGCGTCATCTTCGATGACGAAGACCGCGGTTTGGGGCCAAAACCGGCTTCGGCTGACGCCTTCAATCAATCGCCCCAACGCATAGTCATGTTCGGCCATCATCGCGCGGGCCGTCAGCTTCCCCGGCGCGCGCCCGGCCGTGTGGTCCCCCGGCAACCGCACCAGCAGCAGCCGAGGCAGCTCGCCGGAGTCTTCAAAGCGGGCCAGATCGCGCAAGAAAACATCCACCCGCACCGCGTCGGCGACGTCCAAGTCAAAAGGCGGAAAGTCTCGTGCCGTATGCGCCGTCAAGCCGGGATCCTTGACAACCGGTCCCCGCTTCGTCGACGCCGTCCAGATTCCGTAGTTGCGGACGGTCAGCCCGGCTCCCAGCGCGTTCGACCACAAATAGCGTGCCGGTGGAATAGCCGCCGGGTCACCGCCCTCGAAATCGAAAACCTTCCGCCGGCGGCCGTAATAGCCCGGCCACAGCTTTTGGATGAAGTCGGTCGCCATCGCCGAGACCGACCACGACAATCCGTCGGCGCTCACGTCGCCATTGACGTGGAAATTGTCGAAGAGAACAAACTCGCGACTGAGCTTGTGATGGTTGGGCGTTACCGACTCGCCGAAAACCGTCAAGGCCTCGTCGCCGCGTCCGCTCTCGATATCGCCCAGCACTTGGTCGTAGGCGCGGTTTTCCTTGATGACGTAGATCACATGACGGATCGGAGACGCGAGCCCGGGGCGATTCGGAATCGGGTTGCCCGGCGGTACGCCCGCGTCGTTCAAGAGACTTTCGTCAAACAGGGAATTGTCGATCACCCGGCGAGTGAGTTTTTCAAGCTCGTCTTCGGCGGGCAGGGGCAGGATCCCCAGCGAGCCGGTTTGCCGTGCCGCGACGTAGTCCGCCTCGACGCTGCGTCTGGTCGGGTCGGGGCCGCGAGGCAAAGCGTAAGACCCAGCGCCCTTGCCGTTGAGATAGAGCAGCGTTCCGTCGTCGGTGACGGTGACGTCGGTCGGGTACCAGCCGGTCGGGATCGCCCCGGCAACCCTGGACCGCCTTTCCGAGACGTCGACGATAACGACGGCGTTGTTGTCCGACGTGACGACATAGAGGTAACGCCCTTCGGGGCCCAGCGCCAGCGCGGTCGGCGTCGAACCCGCCGGAGCATACGGCGTGGGTGAAACGACGATTCGCTCTAAAGGACGCACGCGGTCCCTCTGGGTCAAACCGAGGCTCCACACACTGTTCGTATTGGCGCAGGCGACGAACAGCCTGGCAATGATCGGCGAATCGTCCAAGAGCGGGTCATCGGAGGCGGCTTCCGAGGCGGGCTCCGAGGCTGTGTCGTCGCTGGTTTCCGGGCGAATCAGCATATCGGTCGGGTGCGGGCCGACGGGAATCTTTTCGAGCAGCCGTCCGTCGTCGAGACTGTAGATGCCGATCGACGATTCGGCCCAATGGCTGACGAAGAGCGTCTTGCCGCTGGGACTCATCAGCAGGCGATAGGGTCGAAAGCCGGTCGCGAATTCTTTCACGACGAAGCCGGTCGAGGCGTTCATCACGGTGACGCGGTTACGGAACAAATTCGCAACGTAGAGAAAGCGGCCGTCAGGGGAAAGCGCCACGTCGCCGACGTGATCGGAGGGGCGGCGCTCGGTCGCCGGGCGCACCGGGAAGGCGCGGCCGGAGGTGAGCTTGCCGTCTTGCAACTTGAACTCGAAAACCGCTGCTTCAGAGCCCCCGCCGACGTAGAGCTTGTCGCCCGAGGCGTTGAACGTCAACCCATGCCAGGCGTCCTTGACTTCGACGCGGGCTGTTTCGCGACCGGCGGCGGTGTCGATGACGCTCAGCGTCGGGGGCAGGAATCCGCCATTGAGCACGACGGCGTGTTTCCCCCGCGGCGCGAGCGCGATCGACATCGGCAGCGTACTGAGCGGCACTTGGCGTCCCGCCGGCGTTAGCCTCCAACCGTTGGGCAAAGTGACCGGAGTCGTTGCGCTGTTTTCGCGCGTCGTGTCGGCGGGTGGCGAAGCCTGTTGGGCGAACGAACCCATCACAGCCCATGCCAAGGCCGCGAAGGATACGACTACGATTTTCCGACTCACAACTGTGTTGGACATGACGAGTTGATCGAGAGTGTCGGCTGCTCGGGACTCGCGATAACGCGTTCCCATCGCTTTAGTTTCGCTCGTCTCCCAACGAACATTCCACCCGGTCTATGTTTTTTGTCCTTTCAGTGGGCGTTTCGCTGCCTGAAGTCTTCCTTTTGGTTCGACCCTGGCTGAAGCCACATGGGAGATGTCCGTTGAAATTGAAAACGGCCTCATGCCGGACGACGGGTGCTCGAAACCGGAAACCGGCTCGCTTGTGCTCTGATTCTGTTGCTCGGGTGGCCGGCAGGACGTTCCACATTTATGTCGCACACCCACACTTTCATCACAGGGCATCCAGGGTGCTGTACAATGCAAAACTCTGCAAGCCCGAGGTTTTGGGATGAACGCGGTCCGTTTACTCTTTCGATCGATCAGCTATCTATTCAGCCTGTTCGTGGGCTTGTTACTCTTCGGCATCGGATTCATCGGCTGGGCGACCGGCGAAGAGATCCATTTCGAACTCGTGCCCGGCGTGGAGCCGGAATCGATGGGGCTCACGCTGATGGGGGTCGGCGCCTTCGCCCTGCTCTCGTTGATCTTGACGCTGCGCGGCGGCGCACTCGGGTGGCGGATGGTTTTTGCGTGGAACCTTCTCGTCTTTGCGCTACTGCTATGCGCTCTCACGCGGCCGTCCTACCGCTTTGAGGGCATGGAGCACTTCCAGCAGGGCGCGATTCTGTTCGTTGTGTCGCTGGCGGCACTGGCGGGGAGCTGGTCGGGGATGCGGTCGGCGGGCGCGAAGTGGAAGAGCTGATCGATCACCGCGTCAAAAAATGGGTGCGGTCGGGCTGGGTGGAGGTCCCATGAATCCGTGGGATGGGCTACGAAAACGGTTCTATAGGGGTCTTTCCCGCTGCCCTTTCAGGGCTCCCGCGGGGTAGGGATGCCGCCCCAGGGTTCCGCCTTCGGCTCCACCCAGGGCTATATTCCTGTCGCCGCTTCGCGGCTGTAGAGGTTTACGGTTTCACTGTGCCGCGGCCGGCGGATCGTGGCGGATTCTTTTCTCGTCGAGTCCCTTGGCGCGTAGAACCTTGATCGTTTCACGAATCATGATCGGCGATCCCGCGATCGAGACGTCAGCGGAGAGCGGCGCGGGGAAATGGCGGTCGAGAACGGTATTGATATAGCCGGTCTCGCCCTCCCACGCGTCATTGGCCCCGGGCCGGGATAGAGCGGGCACATAGCGGAAATTCTCGTTCGCTTGATCCCACCTTGTTAGCGTCCGGTCGAGCAACAGATCTCTGGCCGCGCGAACCCCCAGGTAGAGGTAGAGCTTTCGCTTGGGGCGCGGCTGTTTCGAGAACCAATGCTCGAGTACGCCCACGAAGGGGGCGACGCCGGTGCCGCCGGCGACGAGAATCAGCGGGGCGTCATTGAACTGTTCGGGGGTTGACACTTCGGCGGCATTGGCCGGGTAGAGGTTCCCGGCCGGGTTGCCGAAGCGAACCACGTCGCCGGGGCGCAGCGCGGTGTGCACATAGGTGGACGCCAGGCCGGGTGGGACGTCCTTGTCCCGTGGGGCGCGCTGATGTCCGACGATCAGATCGAAGCGCGGCAGCCGGTGCCGAGCGGAAGCGAGCGAATAGGGGCGCGCGACTTCCTGGTGGGTTGTTCCATAGCGTCGGTTCCAGCGCGCCACATAATCGGCGGGGACTTCGAGGAAGAGAAACTGTCCGGGCTCGAAGGAGAACCCGCTTCCGGGCCGGATCTGAAAACCGATGCGCTTAACGTTGTGAGTGAGGTTTTCGACCGCGACAACTTCGGCGACATGGGGAAAGTCCGTGCCAAGTAGCGCCCCGGCCGATGAGGCGACGATCAGAACAATCGCGATGTGCTTGCCGAACTGCAACGAGGGTACCGGTGCCATTCCGGTCAGGGGTAACGTCGAGTTGCCGGCGCGGAGGAAACCACTTGCCAGACAGACATGAAAATGGGTGCTGCCCGTGTTCCTGCCGCCCTTTCAGGGCTCGACCTGAGTTGTTTCGTACCCAGGGTTCCGCCTTCGGCTTCACCCTGGGCTATATTCCCGCCGCCGCTTCGCGGCTCAAAGCGCCCGCAATTTCACGGCCCGTAGCGAATCTTCAGCACACTTCCAGGGCTATTTCCGGAGGAGCCACCGATTTTCGCCGTCCATCGACGTTGGAAACAAAGCGATTCCGGGAGCGAAAATCGAATGGCAGTCCCCCATTTTCGCCCGAACATATTTCCGCCACGGGCTACTAGACTAGCGACCGCCACCGCCACCACCACCGCCGCCGCGGGCTCCACCGCCACCACCACCGCCGCCGATGCCGCCACCACCGCCAGGACCGCCGCCGGGCCCGCGGCCGCCGCCCATGTTGCGGTTGGTGCTGTTAAAGCCGCGGTTGCGGTCCGCGCGCATATACATGTCGTACATTTCCTTCGCGGCCTTATCCTGCTGGCTTCCGATACCGGAGGCCATCAGAGTGCTGGCGCGTTCTTCAATCACTTTCGCGCGAGCCTTGCTCCACAAGTCCAACCCGTCGTCGTCTTTCTTCTTGTGTTTGAATTTCGCGACCGCCCACTCGGAGGGATTGTCGCCGATCGTGATGGCTCGCTTCTTCTTGACGTCCTTCTTTTTGTCGGCGAGCCCGACAACGGCTTTGCCCGCGAAGACCTTGAGAGTGACGGCCTCGTCGGGGCGAGCGTCGATGCGGTAGAGGCCGTATTCAAGAATTTCGATCTTGCTGTCGTGGGACAAAACCGAAAGCGAATCGGGATCCCAAACATGAGCGGAGTCGATGATCGCCGAACCGGAGATCATTCGCACGGTAGCGCTGGTCATGCCGCCGTCGACCATCTGGATTTCGGAGTTTTCGTCGAGACGAATCATGGTCCCGAGCGCGAACATCATCTCGGCTCGGCCGTTGCCGGTGCGCAAGTGCTCGTTCATTTCGACGTGAACTTTACGAGCGGGATCATGCTTGATCGCCTTGTCTTCCAAGAAGACCTCGCCTTCCGTGTGGTGTAAAAACCCGGCGCGGACGGAGATGATCTCCTGCGCGGGGGCGATGCCCGAGGCGAAAACAACGAGTGCCGCCAAGAGCATGACTGCGTTGATTGGGGTAAATCGATGCATGGGTAACTCCTCCGGGACGAAAATGTCCGGTTGGCGGGTAGTTTACCAGGTTGAACGTTAACTTGGAGTGGGGATTCGTACGGTGTCGGGGCTACTGTGGGACCGCCCCCGTTTTCAATTCCTTGATGCGGTCGCGGAGTTTGGCGGCTTTTTCGAATTCGAACTTTTGGGCGGCGTCTTTCATGCTTGCCGCGAGCCCGTCGATTAGCTTGGCCATCTCTTCGGCGTTGTCGGGGAGATCGATGTCGTCGAGCTCGATCGGGATCGGCAAATAGTCGGCTTCGACGATTCGCGCCAGACTCATGTCGACGGGCTTGACAATGCTTTCGGGCGTGATGCCGTTGGCTTCGTTATATTGCCGCTGCACTTGGCGGCGGCGGTTGGTTTCGCCGATGGCCTGCTTCATGCTGTCGGTTTCGCGGTCGGCATAGAGTACGGCCTTGCCGCGAATGTGACGGGCGGCGCGGCCGATGGTCTGGACGAGCGAGCCCGCCGAGCGCAGGAAGCCTTCCTTATCGGCGTCGAGGATGGCAACCAGGGAAACCTCGGGCAGGTCGAGGCCCTCTCGCAGCAGGTTGACGCCGATCAATACGTCGTACTCGCCGCGTCGCAGATCTCGCAGAATCCGCACGCGTTCGAGAGTATCGATCTCCGAATGCAGATAGCGGCAGCGGACTCCGGTCTCGGTGTAGTATTCCGATAAGTCCTCGGCCATGCGCTTAGTCAGGGTGGTGACCAGGACGCGCTCCTGCCTTTCGGTGCGCTGGCGGATTTGCTCGAGCAGGTCGTCTACCTGACCTTTCACTGGGCGCACTTCGACTTCGGGATCGATCAAGCCGGTGGGGCGGATCAATTGTTCGACGACGACACCGGATGATTTCGTCAACTCATAAGGACCTGGTGTTGCAGACACATAGGTAACTTGGTTGACCCGATGCTCGAACTCTTCAAAGGTTAGGGGGCGATTGTCGAGAGCGCTGGGGAGGCGGAAGCCGTGCGAGACGAGAACTTCCTTACGCGAGCGGTCGCCGTGATACATCCCTCGCACCTGGGGTACGGTTTGATGGCTCTCGTCCATGAACATGACGGAGTCTTGCGGCAGGTAGTCGAGCAGGGTGGGCGGCGGCTCGCCGGGCAGGCGTCCGGAGAAGTGGCGCGAGTAGTTTTCGATGCCGTGGCAGTAGCCGATCTCGCGCATCATTTCGATGTCAAAGAGAGTGCGTTGGCGTAGCCGTTGGGCTTCGAGGTGCTTGCCTTCCTTGGCGAGTTCCGGCAGCCAGGAGTCCAACTCCGCCAAGATGTTCTCGATGGCGTCATTGCGGGTCTCATCGGACATGACGTAGTGGCTGGCGGGGTAGATGGGTATGCGTAGGTAGGTTTGGCGGACTTGTCCCATCAGCGGATCGATTTGCGATAAGCTTTCGATCTCATCGCCCCAAAGCTCGATGCGGTAGGCGTTGTCGTCGTACGTGGGGAGGATTTCGATGACGTCGCCGACGACGCGGAAGGAGCCGCGCTTGAGTTCGCCGTCCTGGCGCTCGTAGAGAATCTTGACGAGTTGGCGAGAGATTTCGTCGCGCGAGATGCGCTGCCCTTTTTCAAGCATCAACAGCATGCCGTAGTAGGCGTCGGGCGAGCCGAGACCATAGATGCAACTGACGCTGGCGATGATGACGCAGTCGCGGCGTTCGAACAGCGAGCGCGTGGCCGAGAGGCGCAGCATGTCGAGCTCGTCGTTGACCGTGGCCTCCTTTTCGATGTAGGTGTCGCTAGAGGGCAAATAGGCTTCGGGCTGATAGTAGTCGTAATAGCTGACGAAGTATTCGACGGCGTTGGAGGGGAAGAAGCTTTTGAACTCGTGGTAGAGCTGGGCGGCAAGTGTCTTGTTGTGTGCCAGAACGATGGCGGGTCGGCCTATTTCCTCGATCACCTTGGCCATGGTGTAGGTCTTGCCCGAGCCGGTGACGCCGAGCAGGACCTGGTGCGGTTCGGCGTCACGCAGACCGCGCGAGAGTTCCGCGATCGCCTGACCTTGGTCGCCGCGCGGGGTGTAGCTGGATGCGAGTTGGAACGACATGGCCGGGTTTTGCTGACCGACGACTCCGGACCGGCGCTACAATTGCACTCGAAACAAGTGGAGTCCGCGAGGAACCCGATCGCCTGGGGAGTTGCCGAGCCGACCGGTTGACGCGGACTTAGGGGTTACCGATTGTGCGAACGTTGGTCGAATTTTTGCCGCTGATTCGAGCCCTGGGGAAGCGCGAGGCCCTGCGCTTTCACAACGGCTATCGGACGGCGAAATGGAGCTACCAAACCCTCCACGAGCGCCTGACCGCTATCGTAGCCTATCTCGACCGCGAGGGAATTTCCAAAGGCGACCGGGTGCTGCTGTGGGGCGAAAACCGGCCGGAGTGGGTGGCGGTGTTTTGGGCATGCGTGGCGCGCGGCGTGGAGGTCGTTCCGGTTGATTTCCACTCTTCGGAAAGACTCGTGGCGCGGATGCAAGGGCAAGTCAGGGCACGGTTGCTGGTTCACGGGGACGGTATGGAGGCGGGAGCGCTCGGCGTCAAGACACTGACATTGCGCGAAGTTGCTCGGCTGCCGGCGGGGGAGAATTTCGAGCCTTGCGCGATTTCCGCCGACGATGTCGTGGAAATCATATTCACGTCGGGGACCACGGGTGACCCGAAAGGCGTGATCCATCGTCACCGCAACCTTTGCGCCAACCTGGGCGGGATTCAACGAGAGATCGAGCGCTTTCGCTTGGCGATCCGGTTAGTGGGGCCGATCCGGGTGCTGGATTTGCTGCCGTTGAGTCATGTTTTTGGGCAGGCGATGGGGCTCTATATTCCGGTTCTGCTCGAAGGTTCGGCGGTGTTCAGCACGCAGTTGCAACCGGGGGCGGTGATCGAAACATTGCGGCGAGAGCGGGTTTCGGTCTTGGCCGCGGTGCCGGCGGTGTTGCGGAGCCTGCGAGGCGAGGTGCGGAAACAGTTCGATATCGCGATTGACCCGGAGGGGGCCGCGTCGCTCAGGGCCCACGAAAAAATCGGGGACGGTCCACTTCGCGCCGATCGAGTTACCGATCCAAAGGAACTTGTTCGGCCTTCGCTCGGTACAGTCCCCGTTTTTTCGCGGGCCCTGAGCGACGCGGCGGGGGCGTGGTGGCGCTACAGGCGGTTTCACCGGGCGATGGGTTGGAAGTTTTGGGCGATGGTGGTGGGGGGCGCGGCGCTCGATGAAGGGCTGGAGAAGTTCTGGCGGAAGCTGGGTGTGGCGGTTGTCCAAGGGTACGGACTGACCGAAGCGTCGAGCGTGGTCGCGTTGAACCATCCTTTCAACCCTCGCGGCGGGTCGATTGGGCAAGCGGTACAAGGCCAGGAAGTCAAGATCGGGCCGGGGGGGGAAATTCTTGTTCGGGGCGACGCCGTTGTGAGCGAATATTTCGAACATGGCCGGAGGGTCGCCGCCACGCTTGACGACGGCTGGCTGCACACCGGCGACATCGGCGAGATCGACGAGCAGGGGCGGATCTTTTTCAAAGGACGGCTGAAAGAAGTCATCGTGACCGCCGAGGGGTTGAACGTCTATCCCGACGATGTCGAGCGGGTTCTCGACCGGCTTCCCGAAGTGGCCGAGTGCGCCGTGGTACCGATTGCGGCCGAGGGCGGCGAGCAGGTGCATGCCGTGTTGGCGCCGGCCATCGAGCAGATCAAGGGCGGAGATCTGATTCGGGCGGCGAACCGAGCGCTGGAGGCGCATCAACGAATTCAGAGCTGGTCGCTGTGGCCGGGCGATGAGCTGCCGCGGACGGCGTCGACCGGCAAGCTCAAGCGGGCCGAAATTGCGCGGCGGGTCGCGGGCGAAGGCGGCGGGGCTGAACCGAACGAGAGGGCCCGCGAGGTGTGCGATGTGCGTTCCGCCATCGCGGGCCTCAAGCGGGCGGGCGGCGCGAACCTACCCGCGGACGCGCGGCTTGGCGAGGACCTCGGACTTTCTTCGTTGGATCGCGTGGAGCTGATGGCGCGGTTGGAAGAGCCGGCCGGCGTTGAGCTCGATGAGGCCGACTTTGCTTCCGCGCAAACGATCCTCGAACTCGAACGCGTATTCCAAGCGGCCCGGGACCACAGCGCCGCGCGACCGGCGAGCACCGCGGCATCGGGTCGGCGTCTGACGATTCGCGAAGGAGAGCCGGGGCGGCCGGCGGAGGCACGGCAGGTCGACGCTTCGTTCGAGCCGCGCCTGCCGCGTTGGAACCGACGTTTGCCTATCCGGTGGTTGCGGAGCACGATGCTGCGGTGCGCGGCGCTGCCGATGTTTCGGCAAATGTTGATTCGCTTTCACGTCGAGGGCTTGGAGAACCTCGCGGGTGTCGCGGGTCCGGTGTTGTTTGCCGCGAATCACAACAGCCACTTTGACGTGATCGCCATCCTGGCCGCTTTGCCGCCGCGGTTAGGTCGACGGTTGGCGCCGGCGATGTCGCAAGACTATTTCGCTGCCTATTGGGATTGGCGTCATACCGAGCCGCTCGAGCTGTTCAGGCGGGCTGTCCAATACTATTTGGCTTGTTTTCTAGTGAACGCTTATCCGCTGCCGCGGCGCATGACGGGAACGCGACGGGCCTTGCGGTATACGGGTGAGTTGGCGGATGAAGGGTTCTGCCCGCTGGTGTTTCCCGAGGGACGCCGATCGCCGGACGGTGAGATCCATCGTTTCGAGAGCGGCATCGGCTTGATGGCGTTGAAACTGGAATTGCCGGTTGTCCCGGTTTACCTAGAGGGGCTGCACGAGATTTATTCGGTGCATCACGAGTGGCCGGAACCGGGGTCGGCGCGAGTGAGGTTTGGGGTGCCGCTCGATTTGAGTGGGATGACGGATTACCGGGCGGCGGGGGAGGAGGTTGAGCGGGCCGTCAGAGGGCTGGCGAAGCAGTAGAGTAGCGAGCGTGCGGCGGAGGCGTAGGAAGCCCGTTGAAACGGGCTCTTGGGGGACGAGCCCTTAGAGCCCGCGACTCAGGAGCTTCAAGAAATCGGGGCGATCATTCCATGAATTCCCGGATTCATATGGCCATAAAAATGGCTGTCGAGGCTTTCCTGCCGCCCTTTCAGGGCTCTTTCGGGTGGGGGGCTACCCAGGGTTTCCGCCTTCGGCTTCACCCTGGGCTATATTCCCGCCGCCGCTTCGCGGCTCGGGGAATCGCAATTTTTCCGGACCCAGCCTGACACCCCGGAATGACACGGACCACTCGAGACGGTGATGCCGCAACCTCGACGCTGTTTCCGCCGGTCTAGACGGCTTTCTTCTTGGGGGCGATGATGACGTGCATCATGCGGCCTTCGAGTCTTGGGCGGCCTTCGACTTCGCCCAACTCCCCGATATCGGTGGCCAGACGGCGGATCAGCTTTTCGCCGAGATTGGCGTGCGTGATTTCGCGGCCTCGGAAGAACACCGTCGCCTTGACTTTATTGCCTTCTTCCAGAAAGCGGATCGCGTGCTTCTTCTTGAAGTCATAGTCATGTTGGTCGGTATTGGGACGAAACTTGACTTCCTTGACTTCGATGCGATGCTGTTTCTTTTTGGCCTCGGACTTCTTCTTCTTTTCCTGGTAGGTGTACTCGCCGTAGTCAATGACTTTGCACACAGGCGGGCGAGCGGTCGGCGACACCAGGACGAGGTCAAGGCTCAAGGCCCTGGCCTGACGGATGGCCTCGTGGGTCGCCAGCACGTCGGTGCGGCCGTCGGGAAATACAACGCGAACTTCGCGTGCATGGATGAACTCGTTGACATTCGTCTTGCGAGCCCGTCTAAAGGGTCGAAACGGTCTGCGAATAACTTCCTCCTCCGTTCGCGGCCGGGCGGCGTAGCAGGCCGATCGGCGGGCGGTTTGTCGGCATGATTGGACCCAAAAAACAAAAAGGGATTCGGAACCCACGAGGCTCCCAATCCCGACGTCAGCGAACGTTTCTTGAATTCGAGCGAACCAGCAAGCAAAATCTCTGAGGAACGGCTGCCGCTCCTCCGTCTTCTTACGATCCGTATAGTACCACGATTGAGCGTTTGTCAAGAGCGCCGGCCGAGGATTCGTATCGAAAAAAGCCGGCGCGCGATGATGATTTGCATAATGGTCTTAGGCGTGGAAACTTTCAAAGAGCCGAATCAGCCAACCGACACCGGCGCCGCGACGGCCGAGTCGGAGACGGAGTCCCAAGGGGCTCTGGAAGTCGCGACCGGCGCCCGCAAGATCCTCTTCTTGCTGTTGGCGACGCTGTTCTTTGTGCTCGGGGTGCTCGGCGTGGGCCTGCCGGGACTACCCACAACCCCATTCTTGCTGCTCACGAGTTATTTCTTGGTGCGATCTTCTCCGCGGCTCAACGCGAAACTGCTGCGTTCGCGAACCTTCGGACCGCTGCTGCGGGACTGGCACCGTCACCGCGCCATTCGGCCCCGGGTTAAGGCGGTGACGTTGCTCACGATGGCGATTGTCGTCAGCGCTTCGTTGCTGTTCGGCAACTTCACGCCGGTGGTCTTGACGGTAATCTTGGTTTTGGTGGCTGTCGGCCTGACGGTGGTGTTGCGACTCCCGGTTATCCGTGATTGAGGTCGGAACGGAGGGTCTGGCCGAGACGGGTCAGCCGTCGCCCAACCTTTCACCAAGAGATCGCAAAAGGCCGGGCCTCGGGGGTGCCGGTTCGGGTTCGGCGGACGGGCCCTCCGCCGCGGGCACGAACCGCCTCAGGCTCAATCTCTGAACGATTTCCGGCGTGAGGGGCATACCGTTGACAGCTTGGCGGACGGGCTCCCCGGTCGCGATGTTGATGTGTTCGCGATATTCCACCGCGCCAAGATAGGGCATCGATGCCAGGGGCATATAGTAAGCGCAATCCTCGAAGAAATAGTGAGTGACTTGGCTCCAGCGGGTCTTGTTCTTATCCCGCTGGGGCATTCCGCCGTGGAGCAGGTTGGCGGCCCAGATCAGCGTTTGACCCTTTTTCGGATGGAACTCGGCCCGCCGCAGCCCATGCACCTCAACCAAGCGCCGCCAGAACTCGACGAATTGAGGATAGATTCCATAGTAGTCCTCCCCATCCCGCGGCACCGTGCCGAGATGTTCGTTGAGATAGATCGGGAGTTTATGGCTCTTGGGGTAGTAAAGCAGTGGGCCGGCGTCGGCGTCGACGTCCTCGAAGGCAACCCAAATGCCGCACATAAAGCGCTCGGGAATGGATGCGAAATGAATGCAATCGGTGTGGTAGTGCTGCTGGGTGCCGACGGGAAAGTTGAGGGTCTGGAAAGGAAACGCCCTCCTGCCGTAAAGCCGCGAGAGCAGTTGCAGCACCGCTTCGTTCACGGCAATGGCACGAACGTTCTCGTCGAAACGCCAGGCATCTTGAATGCGTAGGCCCTCGGTGCGGTCGGCGCACCAGTCGTCCCAATCGAAGCGGTCGGCGAGACTCGCCAAGATCTCTTCCACGCGTCGGTCAAAATGATCGTCGGGAAAATCGATCACGGCGAAACCGTCGTCGTGCAGCGACCGGGCGACGCGCAGCAGCTCGGGATCGGTGTCGAGAGCCGGAAAGTGCTCCGCGAAGAAAGGGCTTTCAGTGGGAGGAATATTGAACACGCGATCTCTCAACGCATCGGCGGCGCGGGTGTCGAGCAACTACGAGATTTCGTGGAACGGAGGAAGTAGTGCCGGCTCGACTCCACAAAGGATCGCATACGGGGACTTCGACGAACAACCTTGACGAGTGGATCCCTCCGGGGCGGGCAAGGCCGGCCCGCATTTCTCATCGCCTGCGGGCCTTTTTGGTTGGGCGCGCGGGTTTGTGGTTGCGCTCCCAGATGATGCGAAGGCCTTCGAGGGTGAGGTGCTCGCGGACCTCGTTGATGTAGCGCGAGGCGGGAGCAATGATGCTTGCTTGGCCCCCGGTGGCCATAACCTTGGTTTCGGCGCCCAGTTCGCCGATCATGCGTTCGAGAATCGAATCGACCAGGCCGAGCGTGCCGTAATAAAGGCCCGACTGCAGGCTCGCGACGGTGTTGGTCCCGATGACGGCGTCGGGTTCACGAATGTCCACCCTGGGAAGACGGGCGGCTCGGTGGAATAGCGCCTCCGACGAGATGCCGACACCGGCGCAGATGACGCCGCCGAGATATTCCGCGCGGTCTGAAACGGCATCGAACGTGATGGCGGTTCCGAAATCAACGACGATCGACGGGCCGCCGCCATCCGTGTAGGCGGCAATGCTGTTGACGAGCCGGTCGGCGCCTACCTCGGCGGGGGTGTCGGTCTTTACGGATAGTCCGGTGTCGATCTGGATGGTAACGAACAGCGGCCGAGTCTTGAAGTAGCGTTCGGCCATCTGCTCGAGCGAGGCATCGAGCTGCGGAACGACCGAGGAGATGATGATGCCGTCGATCTTCCGAATGTCGAGATCGGATAGAGAAAAAAGATTGCGAAACAGCACGCCCCAGCCGTCAACGGTCCGCGCGGCGTTGGTTTCGAGCCGCCAATGGTCGGCGAGTTTCTTGCGGCGGTAAACGCCCAGGGTGAGGTTGGTATTACCAACGTCGACGGCGAGCAGCATGTTGCCTTATTCTACACTCGGCCTCGCTCATAGCTCTTTTCCCGCAAAGACGCCTGTGCTCTCCCGCTAACGCCGGCCGCAAGCCGGCGGCCTTGTGTGGCGGCGGTCGGTGAACGCAAAAGTGTGCCCGGCTCCAATCGTTATAGTGTGTGTCAAAGCGGCGCGAGAAGATCGGAGCCTTCCCAACAAGGTCGGTGAAACGTGCCTCTAACGTGGTCTGCGTACTAGTCTTCCGGTTCGTTGAAGTTGGTGACCATGTATTCGTAATAGGGGCCTCGGAGAAAACTCAGGAAGATTTCGTTGACCAGCTTGAGCGCTTTGGTCAGGGCGTAGTCGATGTCGCCGTCGAGCGATTCGAGAGAGACCGAAACGGAGCCGGCGCGGTTGCGGCAATGCACCGAGGCTCGCTCGGGGTCAATACGGCGATGGGCGGGCAATGTCTCGACCGAGCGCTGCTTGAGAAACTGCTTGAAATCGCGGTAGAGCGGCGACTTCGCGGGGGCGTCGGGGAGCAGATCGCGGAACTCGAGCAGCGCGCGGGCGGGATCGAAAATGAGATGGAGTGGTCGTTCGTTGAGCCAGACGAACGAGCAGCGCAGCTTGCCGCCGCGTGTTCTCTTCGCGGCAAACGATCGAAAGACGCCTCGGTCGGCGCGCTTGCGCAGCAGCGCTTCGACGATCTCGCCCGGTTCGCGCTTGACCGCCATCAGTGGTAGTAGGCCATGCAGCCGGGTTCGACTTTTTGCAGATGTCCCGGGGGGTAATCGCGGGCGCTCCAGAATTCCTTGATCGCTTGGCAGTTGATGACGGTCGAAACGCCCTCGGCGGCGGCGATCTCATAGCCGCGTTCGAGCGCGGGTGAGAAGTCCTCGGCGCGGGTGACGTATTCGCCGCGTCCGCCGAGGGCTTCGCCGATCTTGTCGTAGCGCAGGTTTTCCTGGAACAGATACATGTGCTCGGCGCGCGCGGTGTTGTTGCGGCCGCCGCTTTGTCCGCTTCTCCAAACACCCCAGGCGTTGTTGTTGTAAACGATGATGACGGCCGGGATGCGGTATTTGCTGATCGTCTCGATCTCCATCGCGGAGTAGGCGAACCCGGCGTCCCCGGTGACGGCCAGCACGGGCGCGCCCTTGTAGGGAGCTTGGGGGCCGGCGCCTTGCTGTACGGCGGCTCCAACGCCCATCGTGTAGCCGATATCGGGTCCGATCGCGCCGTATTGGTAGGCACCGTTGCAAATCTGACCGGGGCGGTAGGCCTTCATTCGGCGGCGCGTGTAACGGGCGATTCCGTAACCGCCCGAGACGACGGTCGTTTGCTCCTTGGGCAACTTGCCGTCGTAGAGCAGATCGCTGATGCCTTTGGCGATGACGGCGGGGTGGACGCACTCGGCTTGCGCGCTGTATTTGAGGCCGAGTCGATAATGCTCGTCGTTCTCGGCTTCGAAAGCGGCGCGGGCGGCGGCGAGTTCATCGCGCCATGCCGGGCGTTTCTTCGGAGGAAGCGCCTCGGCGAGAGCTTCGAGGGCCGCTTTTTCACAGCTCACGATGCCGAGGTCGATCGGCAGGTTGCGTCCGATATCGGCGGCATCGGGATCAATGTGGATGTAAGTCGCGTCGGGATCAAACGCGAATTCCCCGACGTTTGGCATCACGTATTGCCCGACGAGGACGACGAGGTCGGCGCTGAGCAGGGCGTCCGGGGCCGTGCCGGCCGAAAGGGGGTGCTCGTCGCTGAAATGGCCGCGGCTGGGACCGGACTCGACGACGGCGATGTCGGCCTTTTCGGCGACGGTCTTGAGGGCGTCCCAGGCCTTGCTGTAGAAAACTCCGGCGCTTGCAACGATGATCGGCCGCTCGGCCTTGTTGATCATGTCGGCGGCCTTGGCGATTTCCTTCGGAGAAGGATGCGGCTTCGACTCAGTGCGGTATTTCGATTTGTCGTGGAAGTAGCGCAGGTCTTCGGCGCTTTCGAACTTCTTACGCGCCACCTCGCCGGGGAAGTCGAGGTGCACCGGGCGGGGGACGCCTGACTTGAGTTGCCGGAAGGCGTAGGCGGCGTACTCGTGAACGCGTTCGGGAGTGAGCAGGCGTTTGCCGTATTTCCTCATCCCTTCGGTGGTGGGTTGCTGATAGACGCGCTGGATACCGTGTTCGGTGTCGTCGAGCCCGATGGTCATGTTGCTCGCCAGCACGAGCAACGGCGTTCGGGCGGCGTTGGCGGCGGCGATATTCATGATCATGTTGGTGAAGCCGGGGCCCTCGGTACCCGAGGCGGCGGCGACCTCGCCGGTGACACGCGCGAAACCGTCGGCGGCGGCGCACATCATGCCCTCGGTGCGGCCTCCGTAGCTGGGGATGCCCTCGGAAGCAATCGCATTGATCACGACGTAGTTGCCGGGGGCGCAGAACAGAGCGCCGAGTCCTTCGGCCTTGCAGGCTTTCGCGAAAACCTGCGCGCCGGTCATGGGGAAGTCGGCGGGTTTGGGAGCTTCGGCCAAAGTCGCGGGAACCTCGGCGGGGATCTTGATATTCGAATCGCGTCCGCCGGTCGAGGACGCTTGGACTTTCGAACCGCCGGCCAGTGCCGTGGCGACCGCGCCTCCGGCTACGAACTTGCGGCGCGATACGGAAGCGCCTGGTTTGTTTTGCTTGCTCGCCATTCGTGGTCTCCTGTTGCTTCCGCCGGGGGGCTCAGGGATTTTGTTCCTGGGGCCGCAACGGCTTCGGGCCAATGCTGCGAATGTAGTGTACTAATTGCCAAATTTGCACGTCGCTCAACTGTTTTCGAAAGGGGGGCATTTCGTGCCCGGCCCCATCTCGGATCGAGGTGAAGATTTCGCCGTCGGTCGAACCGTAACGCCAGTCTTTGGGGAGGCGCAGGCTGGGGGCCTCGAAGTCGGGGTTGGCTTCGGCTCGGCCGTCCGGTCCGTGGCAATATTGGCAGAGTCGGAGGTAGGTTTTGCGGCCGGCGCGAACCGAATCTTTGGAGTAAGAGATCGGGGAGGTCAACGCCCGGGCCTTGGCCCGGGCGGCCTTGTCTTCGGCTTTGTCGGCCGCATTGATCGGGGCGGCCGACAGAACCATGGCCGCCGTGAAGCCTATCGTTAGTCGCGCGATCCGCCGCATTCCGTCATTAGGATAACGCGGCTCGAAGCATGGCACGTAACGTCGGGGAGCATTTGGACGGCCGCCAGTCACGAAGTTTCGGTTAGCCGAGGTTCGCTTCGACGGCCGCTCCTACGCCCCATCCGGGGCTCGGCATCCATGGAAGGGTACCCAGGGTTTCGCTTCGCTTCACCCTGGCCTACTTTCCGGTCGCCGCTCCGCGGCTACAGCCGGTTGAAATTTTCACTACCCCTCGGGATCGCGGCATTCGAAGTTGGCGGCCTCGTCGGTGCTGCCCGACCCTTTGTAGACGGCGCGCTGGGGGAAGACGCACAGCGGTCGCGTCATGTCTACCTTGTCGTCGGCGACGCGGTAGGCGGTCAATCGCTTGGGAGCCTCGTCGCGTTCCACCCAGTTCTCGATGGCGTCGATCCAGTCGACGCGATCGGGGCCGGGGCCGCCGGCGCAGTGGAAAAAACCCGGCACCATGTACAACCGAAAATAGTCGCGCACAGCGGCATCACGAGATTCCGCCGCCTCGAAGTAGTCGATCGAAGCCAATGCCGTCAGAGCGGCGTCGGCCCAGCCGTGCCACAGGATGAGTTTTCCGCCGGCCTTCTGGAACTCGCTGAGATCGGAATTTGTCGCGTCGGCAAAGGAGGAGAACAACTCGCTGTCCGATTCAAAGGTCGCGAAATCGTAGCGGGTGTAGTCGAACTCGGGATCCCTAAAAATGAGGTACTTGAATCCCTGCGTACCGAAACCGAATTGAAGGCTCGGCTCACCGGCCACTTCGATCAGTTGTGAATACGGTCCCGTGATCCACTGCTGCCAAGCCGCCGCCTCATTCTCGCCGCCGAAGGGAATGCCGGGAAAGATCGGTCCGTCTTGATTACGCGGCCCGTCGTAGACCCCGGCAATCGCCTCTTGTTGAGCCACTGTCAAGCAGTGTGCCGCCGGCCCTCCGCCGGGACACTTCGGTAGGCTCGATAGCTTGAAAGTACACTCGCGAGGATCATCGAGAATACCGTCCTCAACGCCGTCCAGACGATCGCACTGCTCAAGGATCGTCGACTGCAGCAAGCGACGGTTGTCGGGCGTGATCACGGATTCAGTCGGATTCGCGCGGTCGGAAAAAATGCGCTGGACGTTGTAGAGGAACTCCTCGGGCAGCAGCAGCTCGAAGTTGATTTCGTCACCGATGGTGCCGTCAACCTTGCAATGCGGCACTACCGCCTTGCGTTGCCTCGACGGCACACCGTCGGGCGGCGATGTGGCGTCTTCGGCCTCTTCGCCGGAGGATGCAACGGCCTCGTGGATGCGGATGTCGGGCAGGGCGAGTTGATCGAGTTCGGAGCAGTTTCTCGAGATTATAGTCCGCCCGGCCGCCCGCAAGCTTCGGTCTTGGCCTATCAGCTCTTGGCGGCCGCGGGCCGGACGCTGCCGGCGAGGATGGGTTCGGTTGAGCCGTCTTCCTTGCGCAGCAGCAGGACGCCGGAGGAATCGAGGCCGGCGGTGGTTCCGTGGAGCGGACCCGCGGGGGCGTCGACCGTGACCACCTTGCCCGAGACGTAACTCGATGCTTCGGCGAACTCGGCAATGATCGGGCGTGCCCCTTGTTCGCAAAACAGGGCGTAGTAGCTTTCGAGTGAGCGAAGGACCGAGGTTAGAACTTCTTCGCGATCGAATGAGCGAGCGGTTTCGATCCGGAGAGAAGTCGCGCCGGCGGAGATTTCCTCGGGCATTTGCGGCTGATTGACGTTGATGCCGATACCGACGACGGCGTAGCGCAACGATCCCGCTTCGGCGGTGGTTTCGACCAGGATGCCGCAGCACTTTTTTTCGTTCAACAGCACGTCGTTGGGCCAGCGAATGTCAAAGGCGGCGCCGGAGGCCTCCGCGAGACCTCGCGCTACTCCGAGTCCCATGGCGAGGGTCAAGACGGCGGAGCGTTCGGGCGGGGAAGGCGGGCGCAGGATGAGTGAGAAATACAATCCGACGCCGGGCTCGGAGATCCAAGAGCGGCCTAGACGGCCGCGGCCGGACGTTTGGCGATCGGCAATTGCGATCGCGCCTTCCTCGATACCGTCCTCGGCGCGCAATACGGCTTCGGTCATGGTGCTGTCGATGGTTTCGAAATCGAAGCGGGGGTTTCCGAAGTGAAAGGGCGTAGGCATGGGGGGGGCGCGGTTTTATGAATCAGTGGGATCTATAATAGCGCCGCGGCAATGCGGGCGAGGGTTGGAACGGGGCTGGAAGTTTCTTGTTGATTCGGTGCCGGCTGAAGCCTGTGGGAGGAAGGCCGCTGAAGCGGCCTAGTTGAGGGTGGTGGGTCCGGCACCGGCCCTGAGCGGCCGGCCTATTCGGGCAGGCTAAGCTCGGTGAACCGGGCTTCCTTCCGCGTCTTTTCGCACACGGGTGACGCGGTGTTGGGTGGGGGCGGCCACGTGTCGACACCGACTCCGTTTGGCGGACCGGCACCGCCGGGGACACCCGCCCGCGTTCGATGTTGAAGGGCGATGATAATGTCCCCTTGAGAGGGCGATAGAAATGTCCCCTAATCTAAGGCTCCGAAGGAGGAGCCTAGATTGGAGAGGACATGGATGAACGACAAGGAATTGAGACGGGGCGAGGTACTGGGCCGGGTGAAGCGAGGCGAGTTGAAGCTGAGCGAGGCGGCGCGGATACTCGATATCAGTTATCGCCAGACCAAGCGGATCTGGAGGCGCTACAGCGCGGGAGGGACAAAAGCATTGAAGCACGGCAACGTGGGCCGGGTATCGAACCGCGCCAAGCCGGCGGAAGTTCGCAAGCGAGTGCTGCAACTGGTGCGCGAACACTACTCCGGCGAGCCGCACGAGCGCTTCGGGCCGACGCTGGCGGCCGAGCATTTGTGGACAGACCACGATCTGAAACTATCGGTGCGAACACTGCGGCTCTGGATGCTCGCCGAGGGCCTGTGGAGCCGCCGCCGCAAGCGCCGGCCGCATCGCTCGCGGCGGCGGCGTAAAGCGCACTTGGGCGAGCTGATCCAGGTCGACGGTTCGCACCACGAGTGGCTCGAAGCGCGCGGGCGGAAAGGTTGCCTGATGAACTTCGTCGACGATGCGACCGGTCTGGCGCTGTGCCGTTTCTCGAGCGAGGAAACGACTTGGGCGGCGGCCGATCTGCTCGAAGCCTGGGTGCGTCAATACGGCGTTCCGAAGGCGTTGTATTGCGACTGGAAGAACGTCTACAAGCGCCGGCCAACGTCGCGTGAAGCGCTGGAAGGCATCGAGCCCGAGACGCAGTTCGGACGCATGTGCGCCAAGCTCGGCATTGGTATCATCGCCGCTTCGTCACCGCAAGCGAAGGGCCGCGTGGAGCGCCATCACGGCACCCATCAAGACCGCCTGATCAAGAAGATGCGGCTCAAAGGCATTGCCGATTACGAGGCGGCGAACCGCTATCTCGACGAGCAGTATCTGCCAGAGCACAACGCCAAGTTCGCCTCTGAGCCGTCAGCGGGAGCGGACTTTCATCGGCGCTTATCGAAGCGTTTGGACTTGAAGTGGGTGTTTTGCTTGGAGGGAGAGCGGGTGGTGTCCAACGACCTGGTGGTACGTTTCGAGAACCGTTTTCCGCAGTTGAAACCGCAGCGCAATCAGGCTCTGGGCGCAGGCGCGAGAGTAACCGTGCAGCAAGCGCGCGAGGGCGAGTTGCGGGTGGTGTTCGAGGGGAAAACGGTGGCGTTCGACGAGATCGCCAAGCCGCTCCCCAAGGTGCGGCCGGAGCCGAAACCGCGCCTGGCGCCGCAGCCGCGCACACCGCCGGCGAATCACCCTTGGCGCGCGCCGTTGAAGCCGAAAAAACGGGCGGCGACCGCGTGAAGAGGGCTGTGGAAATGACGGGGCCGTGGAAAACGAGGAAAACCCTCGGCAGCCGACGAGGAGCTTCGAACCTCATCGCTCGGGTTTCCCACGTTTCCCCCAGCCCCTTGGAAATCGCTGTGCGATTCCCACATTCCCACAAGCCCCTACGACTACTATCCTTTTACTTAAAAGGGGACATTTCTACCGGGCTAACCAAGGGGACATTTCTATCGCCCTACCGAGGGGGACATTTCTATCGCCTCTTGACACTCCAGTTCCCGCCGCCTTGCGCCGCGATACGCGTTACGCTACTCTGAGCCTACTTTTCGGCCTTTTGCGAAGCCCCCTGTCGAGAGCCTCGCCAAGGTCCTTTGGGAAGACGCAGTTCGGTGCAGTTGCCTTCTTCCAGCGCGCTCCCGCCGCTGAGCGAGTTTATTCTCGCCCATCCGGACGCTTTGTTTTCCCAGCCGTGAACAGCGTGTCGTGCTGGTGTCGGAAGACTCGGAGAGTGAAACGCCGGCGGCGAAATGGCTGGCCGAAAGCCATGGGATCGACATCCGCTGCGTGCGGGGGACGCTGGGCGCTTCGCGGCCGGGGGGCAAGCCCGAGTTGCAATGCGTCTCCGTCTATCCGGAACCGCCCGCCTTGGACCGAGCCGATCAACCGCGAGAAGCAGTCGCGATGCCGGCTCCGCCGCGGCCCATTACTCACGAAGCGGTCGCCTTGCCGGCAAGCGCCGAGCCGACGGCGGCCGATGAGCCCGATATCGGCGAGGATCTTGAAAGTTCGCCGGTGCCGTTGCGGCGGGTCCATTTCACGACCGCGGTGGCGCTGGGGTCGGCTCTGGCTCTGGTGGCGATTGCGCTGCTGCTTCCCGATTCACCGAACGCGCCGAGGGTTTCGGTCGCGCCTGTCGAAGTCGCGGCGGCGCCGCGACCGGTTCTCGCCGGCGTAGTGGCCGACGAGAAAACCGCTCGTCCCATCCGCGGCGCGAAGCTTTACTACGCCGGGCGTCGGGTGACCACAGCGCTGGACGGCCGCTTTGTCTTTGAGCAACCCGAGGCCGGCCGCCGACTCTTCGCCAAGGCCGCGGGTTATCGGCGCGCCGAACACCGGGATCAAGGTACCCCCGACACTCTGCGCCTTACGCCGATCGAGGTGCGCGGGATCTACCTTAGCTGGGCCAACCCGGCACGGCCCGCGCGACTTGCATGCGTCGAGGAGTTGCTCGACAGCGGCTTGCTCAATACCGTCGTCGTCGGCGTCAAATCGCCGCGAGGGTACTTGGGGCTGCCGGTGGAGCACGAATTGGCGCGGGCGGGTCGGTCGGCCGCGGGGGCCGGCGGCTTGGCCGGGCAAGTGCGGGATTGGAAGCGGCAGGGCGTTTACGTGATTGCCCACATCGGCGTATTTCGTGATCGCGCGCTGGCGAACGAGCGGCCGGATCTGGCTCTGCGCAGTCTGAAAACCGATCAAATCGTGCGCGACGCTTCGGGAACGCCGTGGACCGACCCGGCCCGCAAGCCGGTTCGGGACTACAACATCGCCGTCGCGCGGGCGGCGGCCGCGGCCGGGTTCGACGAAGTGCAATTCGATTTCGTTCGCTACCCGGCTTCGAAACTCAGCGCGGAAGGAGTTCGGGCGGCGGACCGCGGGCGGCGTCTCGAGAACATCACTCGGTTTCTGCGAGAAGCTTCCGACGCGCTCGCCCCGGAAAACGTCTACGTCGCGGCGACGGTGCTGGGTTCGGTTTGCTCGATGAGGCGAGTCAGTTTCGTGGGCCAGAAGCTGGAGGAAATCGCCGCCGAAGTCGACTATGTTTGCCCCATGCTCTATCCCTCGTCGTTTGCCGGTTCGGAAGCCGACTTGATCGAGAGGGCTTATCCGCTGGTTCGCGAGAATTTGGAAGCCGCGGCGGCGCGCTTGGGTGGAGACCGCAAGAAACTGCGCCCCTGGTTGCAGAACTTCCCTAACCCCAGCAACCCCAAGACGCCTTTATCGGCGGCGGCGCTGCGGTCGCAACTCAACGGCGCGGTCGACGCCGGCGCGAGTGGCTGGATGTTCTGGGATCCGGCCACGCGCTACACCAACGCGCTGCGCGCGGCGGCCGGGGGGCGCTGAAGAAGGGGCTGCGAAGGTGTTCCTGTCGCCCTACAGGGTTCCGCCTTCGGCTCTACCCCGGGCTACATTCCCGCCGCCGCTTCGCGGCTCAAGGCATGCCCGATTTGCCGGGCTCGATGATAATCCATGATTGGTTTGAAGGCTATTTTCAGTAGAGTCGACTTCGCGCCGGCACCAATTCTTGATTTAGTGGAACTTGCTCGGCCGATCTCGAATTTTTCACGACCCCGCGGCCGATTGCGGCCTTACTGAATCGGAATCAGCGAATCTTGGCTCACCACGCCGTCGGCCACGACGGAGAGTTTGCGATTACCCGATTGCGCGTTTGCCGGGATACGGAAGTTGATCTGATAGAGCGTGATCGCTTCCGGTGCATAGAATGACCCCAGCACTTCGACGCCCTGGTCATCAACGCCGACCGATACGTCGGCTAACGGCAGCCCCAACGGGAAGGGACCCGGCTGGTTTGTACCGACAACAGGGTTCGTCGGCCCCAGACCCGTCAAGAACAATTGCACGACATCGCCCGGAGCGGCCGGATTCGACGGCGTGACCAACTTGTTGTCGGGGTGATCCAAGATGGCGGCGAAGAGTTGACCGTCGAGTCTGAACTCGAAGATTCCCGGTTGCACAGCGGTCAGCGGCACGCCTTCGATGGTCGTGGATAGACCGTCGCGCTCAACCATCACCGTCGCCGGCCCCGAACCGGGCCCGAACGGCACTTGGAGGTTGATCTGCTCGGCGCCGTTGATATTGATCACGGCGATTAGCGGAGCCGGAACCCCATTGACCTTGATTTGCACTCCTTCCAGAGTGGTTGGGAACGGAAAATCCTGGGGTAGGACAACGCCGTCCACGTCGCCCAACAAGCCGCTGAGAAACAGGCTGCCCAGGCTGCCCGGAGTCCATCCTTGGACGAAGCTTGCGCCGTTGACGAAACCCTCGACCGGTACGATGGGACCGACCACGCCGGTACCAAGGTTGAATGTCACGCTTTGGCCGGTCGCGCTCGCGGTGACCAAGATCGCGCCTTCCCCGATCGCGCGCAGGCGCGTGAATGCAACACCGAGTCCGTCGCTTTCGACCGAGGTTTCGGTGAGAGTCGCGGACCCTTGAGTGACTTCGAAATTGACGTCCACGCCGCTGACGCCAAAGCCGTTGCTGCCACGAACCTCGACCACGAGCGGTTGCGCGGCGTATTGTCCCGCCATGACGCTTTGTTGATCGCCCGACAGCCGCACCAGGCCGGTGGGATCCAACGTCGTCGTCAGATCAAACACGGCCCGGAAGCGACCCGACTCCACCGCGATCTGGAAGGGCCCCCCGTAGGCGCCCATCGTGACAACCGACGAAGCATCGCCAAAGTCATTGCTCCGCTGAAAGACATTGCGCAAGGTAGCCCGTGGTTCCGGCAGCACTCGCCACGTCAAAGGCACCTTGGCGATGCCGTTTTCGCAAACGTCACCGGTCCGAATGAGCAGCGCGCGGGAAAGGCGTTGTCCGGGCGAACCGCTTTGGTTGTCGCCTTGCACCTTGAAGAGGCCGGCTAATTCTCCGGCTTCGGATTCGAAGTTGAGCTTGTCCATCTCGACGCCGTCGACCAAACCCGCCTGGAGTTCGCCTTCTCCACGTCGATTGCACCCCAGGATCACGGTGGTCGTCGCGTCGCCGCGGGCATCGCTGATGACGGAAGGAGGGTCGAATGTGACGTCGTTCTCGGAGAAGAAGAAGACTTCGGTGCCCGCGACCCCTTGGTCGCCCGACCCGAGGGCCCTCGCCGTGACGGCGTCAACCAATCGCTCCCCCGTTTTTCCTTCGAACGGGCTTGCCGTCAAGAACTCGACATCCACCGCCAGGCCGCCGCCGAGAAAAGTGATCTTGAGGTTAAACAGAGCGGAGCGAAGCTGAGGCGCCGCGAACAGAACCTTCCCAAGAAGCTCCCGCGTTGCCGTGTCGGCGCGACACTGAATCGAAGCGATCCCCTCTTCGTTGGTGAGGGCGAAGATCGGGCAAATAACCTCGTCGGGGTCTCTTGAAATGGCAAGCTGCTCCATCCCTTGCAGTTCGCCGTCGATGAGGCTGCGCACCACGAGCGGGAGCGGGAAAGGCCGCCCTTGCTGCACGACTTGATTGTTTCCCGATACTTTGAAGAGTCCGGTGTCGACGGAGGTGATGGCGGGGTCGACCGTGATTCGAAACGCAACGCTCGAACCTCGGTCGTTCGAAACCGTGATGGTCGCATTGATGGGTTCCGGGGTGAGCTGCGAATCGTCGAATTCCCCGGTCGTGCAAGCGATCACGGCCATTCCGTCTTCGTCCGTTGTCACTTGCGCCGGGCAGGTGACGTCAACGGCATCGTCATCGAGTTCCACCTCGACGTCGAGAACGGCCCCTTTATCGACCAGGCCGCCTTTGGCCGCCGTCACGACCAGTTCAAAAGCACCCTCTTGACCCACGGTTTGACCATCGCCGGCGACCATCGCCAGGCCCTCGAATTCAATCGCGGGAAAGACATTGATTCCAAAAGCGGGAGCGGTTCTGCCGGCGTCGTCGCTGAGCGTTACTTCCAGCAACAACATGGACTCGGTGGGCTCGGCGACGCAATAGAGAGTCGCCTCGCCGTTTCCGTCGGTCAACTCGGAAAAGCATTGCGCCGCGGCGGGCGTAATATCGCTTGCGAAGACGGCTACTTGCGATTGGGGGAAGCCGTTGGGCCCGGTCGCCAGCACCGTCAGCTCAAAGCTGCCGCCGCCGGCGATCACCGCGCCGTCGCCGGCAACCTGCTCCAGGCTCCCGGCGTTCTGGGTAAGGGTCGGCGATACGAGGGCCAGGCCGCTTGGGGTGGACGAAAGCGCGATTTCCCTGGCGTCTTCCGGATCAGCCGGGTCGAAACGAACCAACGCCGGCTCCCCGTCGAGGGCCGCGAAAACCTGTCTGGGCGAAACCATCGCGATGTCGACCGCTCGGTGGAAAGGGAGGCCGCTATGCGGATCGCTGATTGGACGCAGCATCTCGGCGTCTTTCAGCGACCCCTCGAACCATTTCCCGCCGACGCGCATGACGTATCGTCCGCCATAACTCAGCAGCAATTTGTCAATCCAAGTGTGCCCGGCGGCGAGGCGATAGGGGCCTTCGGCGTCGGGAGAGCCGCCGAACCCGGTCAGGTCAGGCCGGCTGGAGAGCAGGCTGGGTGTTCCCTCGGTCCCCGCGGGCAAGGGTAGGCGGGGCAGTGTTCGCAGGTCGAAAACCGAACCCGGGACGGCGGCGTACACCGTTTGACCGTCGGGCGCGACGGCCAGCGCGGTGCCGGTACTCGGTAGGAGGTAGGCATGGGAAGAAAACGCGTTGGCGGCGAGGTCGAATTCACGGACATAGCCGGACCGGGCGGACATCACATAAACGATGTGGTTGTCGCCGCTGGCCGCGATCGAAGAGACGACAAACCCGGGCTCGGGCGAGGCGATGATTTGATCGGCGGCGGTGTCGATTACGATCAGACGTTTGCCGGCGGCGATCAGCAAGCGCCGTCCGTCGTAGGCCAACGAGGCCGCGGCGACCGGTGATGAGGTCGGCGCTTCCAGGAAGATTTTTCCAAGAATTTGAAACTCAGCGTCGAAGATGGAAACCGCGGCGGGCGAGACAACATAGAATTTTCCGAAACGGCCCCCATTGGCGGGGTCCGCCAACCCGAAAGCGTGCGAAGCTCCCATGCCGACTTCGATCGAGGCCAACGGATGCAAGGAATCGGGGTCATACACTTCGGCCCGGGTCGCGTTTCCATGAAAGACAAAGAGCGCATTGGCGCCGTTGGTGATCTCGGGAAGACCCGCCACGAGACTAAAAAGCAAGATTCTTGAAACAAGTCGCATGATCCCTCGGTTGGTGTCGACGTAGTCGCGCAAAAGGACGGGGCTCTTATAGGCGGAGCAGGCGTACAAAGCTGTTTAGCGTAGCACGAACCTCACTCGATTTCCGTGTCAAGAGGCGATAGAAATGTCCCCCTCGGTAGGGCGATAGAAATGTCCCCTTTTAAGTAAAAGGATAGTAGTCGTAGGGGCTTGTGGGAATGTGGGAATCGCACAGCGATTTCCAAGGGGCTGGGGGAAACGTGGGAAACCCGAGCGATGAGGTTCGAAGCTCCTCGTCGGCTGCCGAGGGTTTTCCTCGTTTTCCACGGCCCCGTCATTTCCACAGCCCTCTTCACGCGGTCGCCGCCCGTTTTTTCGGCTTCAACGGCGCGCGCCAAGGGTGATTCGCCGGCGGTGTGCGCGGCTGCGGCGCCAGGCGCGGTTTCGGCTCCGGCCGCACCTTGGGGAGCGGCTTGGCGATCTCGTCGAACGCCACCGTTTTCCCCTCGAACACCACCCGCAACTCGCCCTCGCGCGCTTGCTGCACGGTTACTCTCGCGCCTGCGCCCAGAGCCTGATTGCGCTGCGGTTTCAACTGCGGAAAACGGTTCTCGAAACGTACCACCAGGTCGTTGGACACCACCCGCTCTCCCTCCAAGCAAAACACCCACTTCAAGTCCAAACGCTTCGATAAGCGCCGATGAAAGTCCGCTCCCGCTGACGGCTCAGAGGCGAACTTGGCGTTGTGCTCTGGCAGATACTGCTCGTCGAGATAGCGGTTCGCCGCCTCGTAATCGGCAATGCCTTTGAGCCGCATCTTCTTGATCAGGCGGTCTTGATGGGTGCCGTGATGGCGCTCCACGCGGCCCTTCGCTTGCGGTGACGAAGCGGCGATGATACCAATGCCGAGCTTGGCGCACATGCGTCCGAACTGCGTCTCGGGCTCGATGCCTTCCAGCGCTTCACGCGACGTTGGCCGGCGCTTGTAGACGTTCTTCCAGTCGCAATACAACGCCTTCGGAACGCCGTATTGACGCACCCAGGCTTCGAGCAGATCGGCCGCCGCCCAAGTCGTTTCCTCGCTCGAGAAACGGCACAGCGCCAGACCGGTCGCATCGTCGACGAAGTTCATCAGGCAACCTTTCCGCCCGCGCGCTTCGAGCCACTCGTGGTGCGAACCGTCGACCTGGATCAGCTCGCCCAAGTGCGCTTTACGCCGCCGCCGCGAGCGATGCGGCCGGCGCTTGCGGCGGCGGCTCCACAGGCCCTCGGCGAGCATCCAGAGCCGCAGTGTTCGCACCGATAGTTTCAGATCGTGGTCTGTCCACAAATGCTCGGCCGCCAGCGTCGGCCCGAAGCGCTCGTGCGGCTCGCCGGAGTAGTGTTCGCGCACCAGTTGCAGCACTCGCTTGCGAACTTCCGCCGGCTTGGCGCGGTTCGATACCCGGCCCACGTTGCCGTGCTTCAATGCTTTTGTCCCTCCCGCGCTGTAGCGCCTCCAGATCCGCTTGGTCTGGCGATAACTGATATCGAGTATCCGCGCCGCCTCGCTCAGCTTCAACTCGCCTCGCTTCACCCGGCCCAGTACCTCGCCCCGTCTCAATTCCTTGTCGTTCATCCATGTCCTCTCCAATCTAGGCTCCTCCTTCGGAGCCTTAGATTAGGGGACATTTCTATCGCCCTCTCAAGGGGACATTATCATCGCCCTTCAACATGAACAAAGAAGCGAAACGGGAGTGGACCGACAAGCCGGGAAGGGGAAGCGGACGGTGGTTCCTCTACGTTGCAATCGGCAAGGTGATCGTAAAACTACTGCCCGAGCCGAAGGTGCTTTCGGCGCGGATCTCCCCTTTGTGCCTTTGCACTATATTGTAGGCCGTTACGAGACCGGAGCCCATCTTCACGCGCGACCCGGAGTGGGAGAAGTCGAAGTTGAAGATGCTTTTCAAGCGATCCGGCGGGATACCGCGACCGGTGTCGGAGATTTGAATGCGGGCTGTGTCGGCCCGGCGCTCGGTCTTGATCCGAATGGTTCCCGAGCCGTCGAGTGCTTCCGCGGCGTTCTTCAGTAAACTCATGAAGACCTGATTGAGCTGCCCCGGATAGCAGTACAAATTGGGAATTTGCTCGTCGTACTCCTTGATGAGCGTAACGCTGCTTCCCAATTCGCTTTCGAGCAAGGTGACGGCGGCATCGATGCCCTCGTGGATATTCGCGTGTTGGTATTCGGCTTCGTCGATGCGGGCGAAATTCTTGAGGCTGCGAACAATCGTTGTGATGCGGTCGCTTGCCAAGGCAATCACGCCGGCGTTATCGCGAAGCGCTTGGAATACCTTGGCGTACTGCTTTTCGGTCGAGGCCTCGGCCGGAGCGGGGCCGGCTTTGAGCAACTCCTCGATCTTGCGGACACAGCGCGTGACGACGTCGGTGGCGCTGCGAACGGCCCCGATCAGGTTGTTGATTTCATGCGCGACGCCGGCGACGAGACTTCCCAGCGAAGCCATTTTCTCCTGGACGATCAACCGATCCTGCATTTGCCGGCGCTCTTCGGTGACTTCGAGCAAGGTATAGGTCATGCCGACATGGAGCGCATAAATCGTGCCCAACGTATTCAACATGGCCCGGTCGGTATCGGCGATCGAGGCCATCACGAACAACAAGGCTCCGATCGTCTTGCTCTTCATTCGCATCGGCACGACGAACAGTAAATCCGGCCGGCCGTGCAACAACCAACGCGTGAAATCGCCCGAGTCCTCCGCGATCTCGTTCGCCGGTTGCTCTACCCACTGCGTCGTCTTTCGCGCGATGGCGTGTTTGAGCGGGCCGTTTTCCAGCATGGAAAACCGAACTTCGTTGGGCGAACGAAACTTGCCGCGCTCGAAGGCCCCGACCAATTCCAGGTTTTCGTCCTCGTCGCACAGCAGGACCGCCGCCCGCCGAGAGGGGATGATCCAGCGGGCGTTTTGAAATACGGAGGGCCAAAAAGTTTCCGGGCGGTCTTGGCTCGAAAATTCGAGGACGGACTCGTAGAGCGTCCCCAGCGTCAAACTACTGATCGAAACCTGGAAGCTGCTCGCGGCGGCCGAGGTTCCCGGGGACTCGTTCATGCGGACTCCCGCTCCCCGGGGGGCAGGATGCCGCTGACCTCGGCCCAAGTGTCGAGAGAGTTCGCCAAGGCCGCGATCATGGTGGCTTCGATGATTTCCCCTTGGCTGAGCCCGTTGCTCCGCAGCGTCCGGAAGTCGTCGTCGGAAACCGACTTCGGGGCCGCGACGGCCTTAACCGCGAACTCGATGATCGCTCGCTGCACGGGCGGAAGCTTGGTCGGGCTGACGTCGGTGGTGGCGCTGTCGATGACCTCGGCGGGCACGCCCATCGCCGCGAGCACGTTCGAGTGCAGCACGCGGCAATAGCGGCAGCCGTGGTCGGCGGCGATACGGACCAGAATCATGTGCTTGAGGGTGCCGGGAAGCTCGCCGGCGAGGAGCAGCCCGCGCACCAGCTTCCAGGTCGCTTCCAGAATGTCGGGACGCCCGGATTGAACCTGGAACCAACTGATCGGCGTCTCCGACCCCATGCCGGCGTCGACGATGGCGCGATAGAGTTCCTCGACGCGAGGGTTGGCGGAAGGGTCGGGAATCGGCTTGAATCGGGGCATCGGGCTCGCCGTTCGTTAGGTCGATAATCGGCTGGGGGGGGCCGTGAAAAAATGGGGACAGTCCACTTCGCGCCATCGAAGTCTATTGACTCGATGGCACTTATTTGGTCGGCGCTTGGGACAGTCCCCAATTTTTCACCCATTTTTTCACAGGCCCCCCGGGGTCACGCGGCTGCGCTACGCGACGGCATCTTCGCCGTCCACGAGAATGCCGCTCACGTCGGCCCAAATATCGAGAAACTTGGCACAGGCGGCGACCATGGCCACCTCCATGATTCCGCCGTCGGTCAAGCCGTGATCGCGCAGTCCCTCGATGTCGGCATCGGTCACCGAACCCGGGTTTTGCGCCGCCTTGAGACCGAATTTGAGCATCGCTCGTTGCGGCGGCGGAATCTGCGCCAGGTCGGGATCTTTGGCGCAGCTTTGAATGACCTCGGTGGGGACGCCCATGCCCTCGAGCGCATTCGTGTGCGCCACCGTGCAGTAGCGGCAGTTGCTCTGCATGGCGATGGTCATCGAAATCATTTCCTTGACGGTCGGGGGAATCTCGCCCTGCAGCATGATGCCCTTGAAAAGCGCCCAAGTGGCTTCCATGATGTCGGGACGCTCCGACTGCGCCGTGAACCAATTGATGGGTGTATCGCCCCCCACGCCGTGACCGACGATGTCCTTGTAGAGTGCCGCCAGCTTGGCGTCGCCCGAGGGGTCTTTGATTTGTTCGAATCGTGACATAACAGCCGTTTTCCTATAAGGGATATCGATAGAGAACCGCGAAAGTAAGGCGATGCGACCGCTCCCCGAGCCGGGGGCCCGACTATCAGAAAAGATTGCTCCGCCGCCCGGATTGTACAACGACCACCGCCAAGTCGCAATGGGCGCGCTCGCGCTCGCGCCCGCGGGAGCGCCGACGCCCGCCTATTTCGGCGGCAGCGACTCGGCGAATCGAGAGGCCCGCTGTACCCACGAAGCCAGGTCGGCCTCGTCCTGATAGCCCTCGGGCGAAAGATAGATCATGCTGTTGAGGGCTTTGCCGGTGAAATCCATGGGCCGCGTATGGGGCTCGTTTAGGGCTGCGGCTGCGCCCTCATTGCCGAGGCGCAAAACCAGGTCGGCGTCCACGACGCCGCAACACATATTCCCGTGCAGCATGAAACACAATCCCCCGAACATCTTTCGTTCGGAGAAGCCCTCGCGGTCACGCAACAAATCACGCACGCACTCGGCGATACCGCGGTCGTAGGCCACGGCCAACCTCCTCGCGGTTTTGCCCCGCTACTCGAATGTTGCCCTAGCCGCCGGCGACTGCCTTGGCTGCGGCGAGCAGAGCGTCGTAATCGGGATGCTCGGCGATTTCGGGAACGTATTGGACGTAGCGAATCGTGTTCTCCGCGTCCACGACAAACACCGCCCGGCTACTGATTCGCCAATCGCGGATCATCGTGCCCCAAGCCTCGCCGAAATTGCCGCTCTTGTAATCGGAAACCGTCTTGACCTTGTCGACGCCCGCGGCCCCGCACCAGCGACTCTGCGCGAAGGGCAGGTCGGCGCTCACCGTAATAATGGCGATATCGCCCAGCCCGGCGGCTTCTTCGTTGAACCGTCGCGTCTGCTGATCGCAGACCGGCGTGTCGAGCGACGGAACGACGCTGAAAATGCGCGTGCCGTTGCCGGTATCGGCCAGCGTCACCGCGCCCATCCCGTTGTCGGTCAACTCGAAGTCGGGAGCCTTGTCTCCGACTTTCAGTTCGGGCCCCAAGATTACCAGGGGGTCGCCTTTGAAGGTAGTTGTTCTTTCGTCTGCCATTTTTTCCCTCGAAACTAAACCTAGATGATAGCGCTAATCTCAGTGATCGAAAGAATCGCCGCGTCGAACGGCGTGCTCTCGGCCTGCAACCGGCTTCACTCCGCCTTGCGCGCGGCCAGCCACGAGGCCACCGGGCTCGACGGATCACTTGGGGTATACGGGAAATCGATTCTGCGGCCCGTCGCCGCCGACTCATAGCACGCAAACATGATTTCGAGCACTTCTCGGCCGTCTTCGGCTGTCTCGAGCGGTTCCTCGTCATTGGCCACACAGTCGAGGAAATGCTTCATTTCGCCGGGATAGCCGTACTGCATCCACTCGTCAAAAAGCGGGAAAGTCCAGCCCTTGGTGTCCGGCGCCTTTTCGACGGCGTACCCAAAGCCTCGCTCGCTGTAGGTCAACATCGAGCTGCCGCGCACCAGGTCGCAATAGATCACACCCTCGACGCCGTGGATTTCCGCGAAGTCCTCGATCCCGCCGCGCTTGGCCCAACTGTTCTCGATCACCGACACGGAGTTGTTTTCCCACTCGATGATGCCGGTCGCGTCGTCTTCGCCGTCGGTGCGATCCATGTGGACGTACGTGCCCATGTGGGCGGTTACGCTCTTGACCTTCGGTTTGTCGAGCATCCAGCGGGCAAATTCCGTCCCATGGCAACCCATGTCGAACAGGGCGCCGCCGCCCGACCGGCTCATATCCCAAAACCAGTCTGAATGCGGCCCGAAGTGCTTCTCGAGCTGCCGCGTGCGAAAGACCCGCCCGATCGCGCCCTCGTCGACCAATTGCTTGGCCCGAACGTATTTCGGCGCGAAACAAAGATCCTCGGCGTACATCAGCTTGATACCCGCCGCCGAGGCCGCCGCGATCATGCGGTCGGCTTCGTCGAGAGTCATGCAGAGCGGCTTTTCGACGACGACGTGCTTGCCGGCTTGCGCGGCGTCCACCGCCATTTGGCAATGCAGATCGTTCGGCACGCCGATCGTGACCATATCGATTTCGGGCAACTCCAGCATACGGCGATAGTCGTCGAACGCTTGCGGAATCTTCCGTTTCGCGGCAAACGCCTCGGCGCGTTCCTGGTTTGACCCGGCCACGGCGACAATCTCGGCGCGTAAATCGCGTTGCAGAGCATCGGCGTGCAGGTTTCCCGAAAAACCCGATCCGATAATTCCGATGCGAACCTTCTCCATTTTGGACCTCTCGCGGCGTGATACCCTAAGTCGGCTCCTCGCCAACAGGTCTTTCGAGCGAATCGACCGAATCGACCGCCGACGCGGGCTAACGGGCAAAGTGTCAACCTAGCAACCGCCGGGATACGGCGTCAAATTTTTCCCCGCGAGATGGTGATAGACTGGGGGGTCCGTGGCGCACAAATACGGCATTCTCGGCCCATCTTCCGGTGCCGCCCAACGTGGTTTGACCGGTGCCGCGAAGACGCTCGCCGCACACGACGCCGTGCGCTCTCGGCTCAGCTTTCCCGTCGCCGAGCAAGACTGGATCAACCGCCGGCAGCTCGAAGTTTGCCGCGTGGCCGCGCCCACTTTCCAGGAGCAAGCGCGCGCCGAGCACCTCGTCAAGACTTTCCGCGAGCTTGGACACGCCGCCGCTCTCGACGACGCGGGCAACGTCGTCGTCCCGATCATCTTTCATCCCGATCTTCCCTTTGTCGCCGTCAGCGCGCACATGGATACCGTGCTTGCTCCGCGCCAAGACTCCGACATCGCGGTGCGCGAAGACGGGACTTTCGAAGGTCCCGGCGTCACCGACAACGGCGCCGGCTTGGCGGCTCTGTTGACGCTGGCGAAGCTCTTCGGCGACCCCTCGAAATTCGCGTCCGAGGGTGGCATCCGGCCGAAAAGGAACATCCTGCTTGTTGCCAACGTCGCCGAAGAAGGCGAAGGGAACCTCCACGGGATGAATTACCTGTGCCGCTTTTCGCCGTTTGCGTCGGAGATCTCGTCTTTTTTGATCCTCGACGGCGCATCGACCGGACACATCACGGCCGAGGCGCTCGGCAGCCGACGCTTCGAAATCGTGATCGAGGGCTCGGGCGGCCATAGTTGGAATGATTTCGGTACCGCCAACCCCGTGCATGCCCTGGCGCGAACCGTCGCGACGCTGGCCGACACCGATTTGCCGGCTTCGCCCCGCACAACGTTGAGCGTCGGCGTCATCGATGGCGGCCTGGGCGTCAACTCGATTGCTCCCGCCGCCCACGCCAAAGTGGATATTCGCTCCCAAAGTCGCCAAGCCATGGAAAACTTGGTCGGTGCGCTCGAAGACGCCGTCAAACTAGGCGTCGAGATCGAAAACCGCCGCTCGACACAGCGTCTGTCGAGCTACAAGATTCGCGAAATCGGGCACCGCCCCGCGGCGGCGCTCTCGGCCGACAACTATGTGGTGGATGTCATCCGCGCCGCCGACGCCCACTTGGGTATCCGTGCGCGACTCGACTGCGCTTCCACCGACGCCAATGTCCCGCTCGCGATGGGACTGCCGGCGGCCGCGATCGGGACCGGCGGCCGCGGCGGCAACGCCCACACGCCCGCCGAGTGGTTTCACCCGGAAGGCCGCGAAATCGGCCTGCAAAGAATCGTGCTCGCGCTGTCGTTGTTGTTGACCGAAGAGTTCGGCGGGGCCGCGAAAACAGCTCCGGGAAAAGGCTAGCCCGCTTTTCTCATCGCGTGGCGAGGCAAAGTGCATGAGAGGCTCGTCAGTATGAGGCGCGCGCCGCTTGGCGCGCGGAGGTGTACGTGAACAGTACGGTGAGCACGGCGAGCAAGCGCAACGACGTAATGGCGGGCCTATCGTGTGCTTTGCCCGTCAGGCGATGAGAAATGCGGGCTAGGGAAGGCAGGGCTCGGCGCAAGCCCGAGAGGGCCTCCCCAGCCCCGAATCCCCTGTTCTTCGCGGCGCTATGAATCAGTTGATTCAGGGACAGCGACCGTTCGCGGGCTGTGATCGGCCAGTAGCCGAGCGGTTTCGATCAGCGCTTCGAGATCCTCCGACGACCGCGCGATGCCCTCCATCGTGACGGCGATCTTGGCACCCTCGACGCGGGCCTCGATCCGCGATGCCCGGGATGTGAGCAATTGCCGACGGACATCGGCGCCGAGCAGACCCGAGACAGCGACTTGACTGCTTCCCTCAACGTGAAACGCGTCGTCGAAGTCTCGGTCTCCGGTCGATAAGCGCTCGCCGAATAGCGCCGCCACATTGACAGGCTTCGAACCCCCCGACGCCGGCCGGATGCGAATGTTTTCCCCCGTGTCGCTCGCCAACCGCAATTCGATCAGCGTGAAAGAAGATCCGCCCTCGGAGCCGTCGGTTGCCATCGCCGTCAGCAAGCAGTGGCGGCCCGCGAGTTCAAAACCGAGTCGAGGCAAATACAACCAACCGCCCGATTCCACCTCGCCTCCGTACTTTTCGGCAAGACCGGCGAATAGGGCCGCGAGGCGGCGGCTGTCTTGACGGTGATCGCGGAAAGCATAAATCACCGCGGCGGACACGAATAGCGTGATGACGATCCACCAGAACATATCAAAAGTCTAACCTGAAACTTCAATTTTCGTACTACCCGGAGATTCACAACTGCTACGAATAGATCGGACTTTCACCCACCCGAGCCGCGCCGCCGTGCGGCGCGGTCCCGGCGAACCCTTCGACCAAGTTTCTTTCCTGAACGATCCGGCCCAGCCGGTGGCGCCACTAGCCTGAAACTTCAATTGGGGTGGGATGAGGAATGGGCAGGCCTGGAGACCTGCCCCACTGGGCCGGCGTTGGGGAATCACAGCTTATTGAACCCGTCCAGGGCCGCGACTTTGTAGGCGGCCGACAGGGTCGGGTAGTTGAAGACGGCGTCGCGCAGATAGTCGATCGTAGCGCCGTGGTCGATGAGGACTTGGCCGATGTGGATCAACTCGGTCGCTTGTTCGCCGAGGATGTGGACGGCGATGAGTTTTCTGTCTTCTCGGTTGAAAAGGATTTTCAGCAGGCCGATGCTCCCGCCGCTGATCTGGACCCGCGAAAGCTCGCGGAAGCGCGCGATACCGGTTTCGTACGGCACTTCGTCTTTGGTCAGCTCTTCCTCGGTGGGGCCGACCATGGAGATTTCCGGAATTGTGTAAATCCCGTAGGGTAAGCGCTTCGCCATTGCTGTCGCCTGGTCGGCCATGGCGTGTGCGGCCGCGATGCGCCCCTGCTCCATGGACGTCGAAGCGAGGCTGGGAAACCCGATAATGTCCCCAACGGCGTAGACGTCCTCGATCGAGGTTCGATAGAACTCGTCGACCATGACGCGGCCGCGTTTGTCGGTCTCGAGCCCGATGGCTTCGAGGTTGAGATCCTTCGACGCCCCCTCGCGCCCGGCGGCGAACATCAGCCCGTCGCTTTCCAGCTGCTTGCCGCTCTCCATAAAGACCTGTACGCGCCCGTCTTCGGTGTGTCGCACCGCGGCGACGAGTTCGCCGAATCGCAGGGTGATGCCCTCATCGCGCATATGGAAGTAGAGGTTGTCTTCGATTTCGTCGTCGATGAAGTCGAGCGGGCGTTGGCGGCCGTCGATCAGCGTAACCCGCACGCCGATCGTGCGAAAGATCGTTGCGTACTCGACGCCGATGATGCCGCCGCCCACGAAGGTCATCGAGCGCGGGATTTCAGCCAGTTTCAGCAGACCGTCGCTGTCGACGATCTTGCAGTCGTCGAACTCGACTCCGGAGGGCCGGGACGGTTTCGTGCCGACGGCCAGAATCGTCTTCTTGGTCTCGAGAACACGGCTGCTCTTGTCGGTGGTGACCAGGATCTTATGAGAATCGACGAAGCAACCGGTGCCGGCCACGATATCGACGTAGTTCCGCAATAATTGATCGCGAACGACATTGACCTCGCGTTCGATGACGCGCTGCGTGCGGAAGGAAAGGTCTTGAATCGTGATCTGATCCTTGACGCGATAAGCAGCCCCGTAGAGCTCGCGCTGCCGCACGCCCGACAAGTAGGCAACCGCCTCGCGCAGCGTCTTGCTCGGGATCGTACCGTGGTGCAGGCAAGCCCCGCCGACCTGCATCGAGCGTTCGACGACGGCGACCTTCTTGCCCATTTTCGAGGCGCCGATGGCGGCTTTTTGGCCGGCCGGACCACTGCCGATGACGACCAGATCGTATTGACTCATACCCTACCTCTTCCCCGTTGCAAGACGAATTCCAGGGCGGCCCGACGCCACCTTCACAATGAGTATTATCGGCCGCGATCGGCGCGAATTGGGCGGAAACGAGCGGTCGCCGGCGGAGAGCACAACTAGAGTTGTCGGTCTAGTGGGGCCGGCGACCGCGCCGGCTCGTTGAAGCGAGAAACCGGGCGAGCGACCGGCGGGGGACCGCGCCGCGAGGCGACACGGCTCGGGAGGTTCAAAATCGAATCCAATTTGAAGTTTCAGGTTAGGACGCCTCACCGTCTCGCGGCCGGTAGAAGCGGTAGCTGAGCGCTCCGCCGGCCACCGTCAGCAGGCTCAGGGCGGTGATCCACTTCTGTCCCGGGGCGAAGTTGAGGAAGATCCACAGATTGACCACGGTATAGACCGCCGGCAGCAACGGATACCCGAAGCTGACCCAAGGCAGCTTCTTCCAGCCCGGCCGCTTGCGGAATTTGAAAAGCGCGATAACCGACAGCGCCGAGAAGAGACTCAACGTGAATCCGACGTAGTAGACCAGGCTTTCGAACGTCCCCGTCAGAATCAGAATGATGCAAGCGCCGCCTTGGTAGAGCACCGCCACCCAAGGACTCTTCCAACGCGGATGAACTTTCGCCGCGCCCGAGAAAAAGGCCCCGCGCTGCGCCATGGCGTAATAGACCCGCGGCCCGATCATGCACATCGCGTTCACCGTGGCGAGCAACGACGCCGCCATGGCGAGGCTGAAGATGCCCGCGATCTTGGGGCCGAACAGGAAAACCGACGCCTTCGAGCCAATCCGCAAAACGTTCGTGAACTCGGCGGGCGGCGCGGCGTAAATATAGAGGACGTTGAGCGCGACGAAGAGGACGGTCACGAAAAGCGTCCCGGCGATCAGAGCGATGGGCAGGGTCCTTTCCGGGTCCTGAATCTCCTCGGCGACGTAGACCGCGGCGTTCCAACCGCTGTAGCCCATGTAGACAAAAACCAGACTCATCGCGAACTGCGCCGGGATGCTGCTGGTCGTTGTCCGCTCGACGATGTGATTGAAGTGGCTCCAATCGCCCGCGCCGATGCTGAAGCCCAGCCCGAGAAAAGCCGCGATCACGACCAACTTCATCGCCGTCAGCCAATTCTGCATCTTGGCCACTTGCTCGACGCCCAGCAGGTTGAGCAAGGTGAACACAATGACGACGGCGCAGGCCGTCAGTTGCGCGCCGCCGAAGCGAATGGTGAGAATTCCCAGCGAGATCGACGGCGCGTTGGCGGCTTCGAGCGCGGGATAAAAATAGGCGAGATAGGCCGAAATCGCCAAAGCCGCCGTCGCGATCGGCGCCGAAAAGCCGGCCAGAAAGCTCACCCAGCCGTCGATAAATCCCCAGGCCGGCCCCCAGGCTTCGGTCAAGTAGATGTACTCGCCGCCCGACTTCTGGAAATTCACGCCCAGCTCGGAGTAGCAAAGCGCCCCCACCAGCGCCAACAGCGCGCCAACGAGCCAAATGCCGATGACAAGAGATGGCGAGCCGAGTTGACCGATCAAGAAGCCGGTGCTGGTGAACACGCCTTGGCCGACCATATTGGAAACAACCAAAGCACACGCGCCCGTAAGGCCGATTCCGCGAACAAGCGAAGTTTGCGACACGAATCTAGAGGATATCGGTTTTGACGCGTCCGGCGGGTCGCCCGGCGGCGACAAACCCTCGTGTTAGTCCCAGCCCACGGTTCCGACAAGCTCTCAGCCTGTCTCGACTCGGGGACCCGCTCGGTCGCGGGCAGGCCTGGAGACCCGCCCCACTGGGCGACGACCCCCTTACAATGTTGCTGTGGCCTCCGCCAACACGGGCCTTCGGCTTTCGAAGTATCTACTGAGTCTCGCATAATATACTGTCAATCGAGACAAAGAGAAGACTGTTTCCAGAAAGCGGTAATCAAGCGCGGTTTGCGGCGCATTCGCCGCAGCGCTTTGCGGGCGCGCTCGTCGAGTTCCCAGTAGTCCTTCGGGCAGACGTTGGGCAACTCGTGCTGCTTCCAGTACGCCCAAATGTATTCCACCGGGTTCAACTCCGGCGCATAGGGCGGCAAGTACTCCGTTGCGATGTGATCCTCGGAGAGCTGGATGAACTCCCGCACCAGGCGGCTGCGGTGCGCCGGCAGCCGGTCCCAGACGATCAGCAGTGGGCCGTCGATGTGGCGCAGCAAAGCCTTCAGGAAGTCGATGACCTCCAACTCGCCGATCGCGCCGGGATAGAGCCGGAAGTAAAAGTTGCGCAACGTCAGCCCGGCCGACACCGACAGCTTGTCCCAGTTGAAGTTGAACTCCAACACCGGTGTCTCGCCGCGCGGCGCCCAGGTGCGGCAACGATGCGGCTTCTGACTCAATCCGCTTTCGTCGATGAAGACGATCGTACGTTCTTCTTTGCGGGCTTTTTTTTAATGGCCGGCCAAGTCTTGCGCTGCCAGCCGCGGATGGCCTCTTCGTTGCGCTCCCGCGCTTTGCCGACGGGCCGTTGCGGGCTCCAACCGAGCGCCCGCGGGATCTTCCAGACATGGCCCTCGTGATAGCGCACGCCGAACTCGTCTCCGATCAGACGAGCGACCCGCGGACAGCTCCACAGCGGCGTCGGGAAGCCGTGCGCCTCGGGGCCTTCCAGCAGCAACGCCTCGAGGCGTTCGAGCTGCGCGGCGTCCAACAGCGGCTTACGGCCGGCGCGGCCGGCCTGGCGCAACCCGGCTTCGCCGTCACGCCGGTATCGTCGCAGCCACTCGCTGACGCTTTGCCGCGCGACCTTCAATCGCCTCGCTGTCTCGGACTGACTACAGCCTTGCTCGACCAACCGGATCGCTTTGAAACGGCGCTTCTCCAGGGCCTCGAAATCCCGCCGTACGCCTTTTGTATTTCCCATACATACAAAGACGTACGTACCCCAAAAAGGTGTCACTTTATTTTGCGAGACTCAATAGTCTCGCCGCGCAAACAGCCCGTCTTTTTCGCGGGCGATGCGCTGGAGATTCTCAAATCCTGGCGCGACGACTCGATCGACTGCGCGATGACGAGCCCGCCCTACTGGGGGCAGCGCAAATACAAGGCCGAGGGGATCGGCCTTGAAGCCGACCCGGCCGACTACGTTCGCAATCTGGTGCGCATCCTCGCCCAGGTCCGACGCGTCTTGAAACCCTCGGGCTCGCTGTGGCTCAACATCGGCGACGCTTATCGCAAGAAAAGCCTACTCGGCATCCCCTGGCGGGTTGTTCTCGAGTTGATCGACACCCAGGGCTGGCTGCTCAGAAACAACGTCGTTTGGCACAAGGTCAAGGGCGGCCCCGATCCTACACGCAACAAGCTGCGCCACGTCCACGAACCCCTCTTCCACCTCGTCAAGTCGCCCGAATACTATTACGACATCGACTCGATCCGCTCGCGTCCGCAATCAGCGAAAGTCGTCAACGGCCGCGTGGTGTCGGCGACGGGGGTTTCGGGAGTGCGCTACCGCCGCCAGATCGAGCTGTCGACAGCTCTTTCCGAAGTCGAAAAACGCGCCGCGATCGAGGGCCTCGAAGCGATGCTCGACGAAGTCCGCGGCGGCCGACTGGCTGACTTTCGCATGATCATCCGCGCACAGCAACGAACCACTCATTCCGATTCGGAAGCCGTCTCGGGACGAGCCGGAGAAATCGCGGCCAAGGGGTTTTACTTCTTGCGCTATAACCCCAAGGGGAGCAAGCCGAAGGACGTCTGGGATATTCTTCCCGAAGATACACAAGGCCGCCAAGGCCACTACGCGCCGTATCCCGAAGACCTCTGCAAGCTGCCAATCTTGGCGACGTGCCCGCCGCGGGGGGTTGTTCTGGACCCCTTTTGCGGTACTGGGACGACAATGCTCGCCGCCTACCGGCTGGGCCGCAAATCCGTCGGCATTGACGTTTCCGCGCAGTATTTGGAAACGGCCCGCGAGAGATGTTCTTGGAGCCTCACATCGAAGCGAGGCTAGAAAGAAGTCGCCTATATGTATCACCCAAGTGATAGGAGCGAAACATGACTTCACAACCGAAGGACGGTTGGGATATTGCCAATATCCTCGCCTCAATTACCGTCTCCGTTGTCATCCCGATAGTCATTGCCGGGGCTGCCTGGCACCTCGAATCCAGCCTAAGGGAAGGCGAACGGGGTGCCCAGACGGCGGCGAGTGACCGCGATACCCGCCTTCGCGCCTTCGAGGTTGCCGTCGGGATCTTGCAGCAGGCCCCCGAAGGCGATCGCGGCGAGATATCAGTTCTCCGCAAATGGGCCATCAGGATCTTCATGGACTTCTCCGGTGAGGATATCCCCGGTGAAGTCAAGATGGAACTTGAGCGGAAGGCCCTTCCTGGCGGGATTCTATCGAGGGGAGCAATTTGGGCCCGGTGGGGGGACGTTCGGACCCGGTGGAACCACGTTTGGCCCCAGTCCAACAGGACAAGAAGAGCGATGAACACAGTGGCAAACTGCCCGCGCGGTGGAATCGCCCTTGGCCCCTTCCGGGACTGCGGCACAACCAGTCTGGCGGCCTAAACGCCGCGATCTCGTCGGTGGGCACTGATGTGTCTAGAAGCGGCAGGGAAGTAGCGGGCAGCTACGACCTTTTCTCGGCTCGGCGCTTACGAGGATGGCGGAAGCCGATCGGATGCTTTTTCTCCGGATCCGGCGGGTTCAGCAGCCAGTCGACCTGCTCGTAGAGATTGGTGATGTGTTGGGCATGTTCGGCCACCTGCCGCGCCAGTTCTTCGTTGCCGGCGATCGCCTTACGCAGCTGGACGTACGTGCGCATGATCAGAACGTTAATTTCCACGGCTCGCTCGCCGCGCAGCACGGAAGAGAGCATGGCTACGCCCTGTTCCGTGAAGGCGCGCGGGAGGTAGCGTCGATCGCGATGTTTTTGGGAACCGGTCACAATTTGTGACTGGTTCAGTTCCTCAACCTCTTCGGAACTCAAGCGGAAACAGAAGTCCTCGGAAAACCGTTCGCTGTTACGGGTGACCGCCTGGTTAAGAGCCCTCGTCTTCACCTCGTATAGCTCGGCAAGCTTGAAATCCAGCATCACCCTCTCGCCCCGGATCAGGTAGATCTGGGCGGCGATCCGCTCGACAGGAATGATACTCCTTACCTTGGGCTTAGCCATGTTCGACTCTACCCGCCCCCCACGGCTGAGTCAACCGATCCCGCCCCAATGCTCCAACGGACCTCGTAGCGCACCGGACCCGTCGTGTCGACGACCGCCAGTAGTCGTCGGCAATGAACGGAGAGTGTGCGCCGCGTTTCCGCCAGAGGCACAAAGGCCCATAAAGTGTCAATATTTAGGTCACACATTGAGTGTGATATTGCGGAAAGCACGGGACCATGTCCGGGAAAACGCACCCGTGTGATCATGCCGAGCGGCTTGTTGACGAAATCGATGTCATGGTTGGCAAACGTGGCCGCGGCGCCTTCATTACGGTCTGCCGCTGATCACCGACAACGAGAAACATTTCCCGATGCCGGAAATCACCTTGCATCGCCTGGACGAGGGTCGACGATGAGAGCCGCGGCGGACGATCGCGGCTGAAAGCCATCATGACAAACCGTCTCGTTATCGCGGCGGCCTTTCTGGCGATCGCCGCGCGCGGAGCCGACGCGCCGGCCGACGGCCGACTCACTTTCGAAAGACTCTTCTCCGCGCGGGAGTTCAAAGCCGACACTCTCCAAACGCGATGGTTCGGCGACGACGGCGCGTTCACGACCGTCGAGAAGAACGACGAGGGCGATGCGAGCCCGCGAATCGTGCTCCATCGTCCCAACTCAGGCAAGACGGAAACGCTTGTCCCGACCGAACTACTGACTCCACCCAAGAGCGCCGGCCCCCTAAAAGTCGAGCGATGGGCTTTCTCGAAAGATCATTCTCTTGTCCTGATCTATACGAATTCGAAGCGGGTCTGGAGGCAAAAGACGCGCGGGGACTATTGGCTGCTCGACCGATCGAGCCGTCAACTCACCAAGCTCGGCGGCGACTTTCCGGCATCGAGCCTCCTGTTCGCCAAGATATCTCCAACCGAGCGGCGCGTGGCGTACGTTCACGAGCGCAATATCTACGTTGAGGACGTCGATGATCATTCGATCCGCAAGCTGACCGAAACGCCGACCGACGAGATTATCAACGGGACGTTTGATTGGGTCTACGAGGAAGAACTCGGCCTGCGGGACGGTTTTCGCTGGAGCCCCGACGGCCTGTCGATCGCCTACTGGCGGATGGATACAACGGGGGTATCCGAGGTTCCGCTCGTCAACAACACGGACTCGCTTTACCCCAAGGTGACCTGGATCCCCTACCCCAAGGTGGGCCGGCGGAACTCCGCCTGCCGGGTTGGCGTCGCGGATGTTGAGACCGCCAAGACGCGTTGGATTGACGTTCCAGGAGACTCGCGAGAGCAGTACATTGCCCGGATGCGGTGGGCCGGAAGTTCAGAGCGCTTGCTGTTGCAAGTGCTCAATCGCGCCCAGAACGAAAACCACGTCATGCTCGCGAATGCGCTGAGCGGGGAGACGCGGGAAGTCTTCGTCGAGAAGGACGACCTATGGGTCGATGTCCACGATGAGATGCTTTGGCTGGAAGAGGGCAAGGAGATCACTTGGATCAGCGAGCGCGACGGTTGGCGGAGCGCCTACCGCGTGTTGCTCGAGAACGGCGAAGCGGAACGCGTTACCACGGGCGATTTCGACGTGACCCGCTTGTTGTGGGCCGGACGCGAGGAAGGCTGGGCCTACCTGCAGGCCTCCCCCGACGATCCGACACGGCGTTATTTGTATCGTGCGCGGCTGGACGGTTCTCGACTCGAGCGTTTGACTCCGAAGGATGCGAAAGGGTGGCACGCATATAAGATCGCGCCCAACGGTCAGTGGGCGATCCACACCGCGAGTACGATCGACGACCCGCCGCTGGTCGAACTAATCTCGCTGCCGGACCACAAGGCCGTCAAGACCCTCATGACCAACGACGAGTTGCGGCAAAAGACGCGGGCGCTCGATCGCTCGCCGACGAAGTTTTTTCGAGTCGAGATTGAGAAGGGCGTGGAGTTGGATGCCTGGCGTATCGAGCCCCCCACGATGGAGCCCGGCAAGAAGTATCCTTTACTCGTGTTCGTCTACGGCGAGCCGGTAAACCAAACCGTTGCCGACCGTTGGTCCCCCCGCCACCACCTTTGGCACGTGATGCTGGCTCAGCGGGGCTACGTCGTGATGAGCTTCGACAACCGCGGGACGAAGGCTCCCAGAGGTCGCGCTTGGCGCAAGGCGGCGTTTCGGAAGATCGGGGTCATGGCGCCCCGCGAACAGGCGGCGGCGGTCCGTAAGGTGCTGGAACAGCGGCCCGAACTTGACGCCGAGCGCGTGGCCGTGTGGGGTTGGAGCGGCGGCGGTTCGATGAGTCTCAACGCCATCTTCAAATATCCCGACCTTTACCAGACCGCCATCGCCGTCGCCCCGGTCTCCAATCAACGCTATTACGACTCGATTTACCAGGAGCGCTACATGGGACGCCCCGAGGAGAATCCCGACGGCTTTATGCGGGGTTCGCCGATTAACTTCGCCGATCAGCTGAAAGGAAACCTGCTGCTAATTCACGGGACCGGAGACGACAACGTTCACTACCAATCCACCGAACTGCTGATCAACGAGCTAATTCGTCACAACAAGCCGTTCACGATGATGGCTTATCCGAATCGCACCCACGCCATCAAAGAGGGCGAGAACACAACGCGTCATTTGCGGGAGTTGATGACGCGCTATTTGCGCGAACACGTACCGCCGGGCGGACGATAGCGAGTGCGGTTTGCCGGCTCGATGAGGACACTGGGCATTGCATGCCTTCCAGAAAAAGGCCAAACAAGGCATCAAGACCCGAAGAAGGACCTCGACCTGATCCCCGAGCGGCTCAAGCGGCTGAAGAAGGAGTTGAAGCCATGACTGACGGCAAAGACGATTTTGAGATTGTCCGCGGCAGCGGCAACGTGTTCCGGGTTTTCGGCCGTCCGGCCGCCGATGTCGAGCAGACTAAGGCGATCCTGGCCGCCAAGATTATCGGCATTCTCGACGACGAAGGGCTTTCAACGCGCAAAGCACAGGAGAAGACCGGCATCAACCATGCCGACTTCGCCCGCATCCGAAACGCCAAGTTGGACCGCTTTACGATCGATCGGCTGATGACGATCGTGGATCGCCTCGGCTGTCAGGTCGAAGTACGGATCAGTGTCCAGCCGCTGGTGGGGGAAGCGGAAGAGGTGGCGTCGCGGTCGTAGAAGGGGCTTCGGCTTGGCGCTGAAATGGAACACGGGCGGGCTGGAGTGATGAAGAAAAGAAGCATTGGCAGCTCGTTCGATAGCTGGTTGCGCGAAGAGGGCGTCCGGGAAGAAGTGGCCGCCGGTGAGATCAAACGTGTGCCGGCGCGTCAGGTGCAAGCCGCCATGGCGGACGGCGGTCTGTCCAAGGCCGAGATGTCGCGGCGCATGTAGACCAGCCGCTATCAGCTGGATCGCTTGCTCGATCCGGAAAACGAATCCGTCACCCTTGATCACCCGCCGGACGGGATTACTCCAGCACGTTGAGATCAGCGGTTGTGGTTGTCCGGAGCGTGGCAAAGGGTGGTTGAAAAAAACGTCAAAACCATTTATTGTTTTACGATACGCCGCGATGCGGAGTGCGGCGGGTTCATCGGGGAATAGTCTGCGACACTGAACTTTAGTTAACCTAAAGATTCGCCCGTATGTTTCCAAGTGAACCACTGCCGACGTTCGACAATCCACCAGTGGCGGAAGTCGCCCTGGCTGTCCAGTTCGAGCCGATCGAGCGTTTGGGGGCGGCAGAGATGGGGTTGTACTGGGCGGACCAGCGTTCTCGGTTTCCACACACCGAGCAACACTTTGAATTGGATTCTGTTCAGGAACGCTTCGAGCCGCAACCAAGGGGCTCGCTGCGCATCACTTCCTCTGATCGACCGCCCCCCCCTCGGATGTGGCTGCTCAACGAACCTCGGACCGAACTCATTCAAATTCAACGCAATAAGTTCATCCACAACTGGCGTGAAATGCCGGAACACGATGGCCAATACCCGCGGTATAGGGCAATTCGTGACACATTCAAGCAGGAGTTTAGGTCTTTCAAGGCTTTCGTGGGGAATGAAAAGTTGGGCTGCGTCGTGCCGAACCAGTGCGAGGTTACGTACGTCAATCACATTACGGCGGGAGAAGGTTGGGAAACCCATGCAGACATTGACAAGGTAATAACCGTCTGGTCCGGGGCACACAGTGATCCATTCCTGTCTTGCGTCGAGGATGCGGAAATGAGCTTTAGGTACGTGATGACGGATAAGAGTGGCCGGCGGGTCGGCAGACTCAACGTGAGGTGCCGGCCCGCGTATTCCAGCAAAGATGCCCAACCGATATTCGTGCTGACTCTCACTGCCCGGGGTCAGCCGGCGAAACCAACCGAGGCGTCAGTCATGAAAGTCTTGGATCTGGGCCACGAGTGGGTAGTCAGGGGTTTCAAAGCGATGACCACTGATTTCATGCACAGTATTTGGAGGATTAAGGATGCCTAACAGTGCTACGGTTGATCGCGTTCTAAGTGACCGCGACGTTTCTGGGTTAGGCGGATCTGAGACACTCTCGGAGGCCGGGCTACTTGGCCAACCGAGAGCGAAGATTTCTTTTCATCTCAACGACATCGTGATCGAGGCCGATGACCTTAGCGAATGGGTGGTTCCCACGGGCGAGGCACTCATTTCTAAACTCCAATTACCCCCCAACTGGGACTCGTATGGGGCGCTCCCAATCAACAGGCAACGTGTCGATGATGCCATCACGGTCCTCCTTGCAACGATGTCCGCAAACTCGGAAGCGCCCTGGGTCGTCCCAACAACTGACGGCGGCATCCAGCTTGAGTGGCACCGGAAGAACGAAGATCTCGAAGTCGAGATTCGTGGTCAAGGGGACGCTTCGATCTACTTCCACAACGCGCGCTCAGGTGAAGAATGGGAGCGTCCGCTTTTTCAGAACATCCCTTGTCTCAGGGACCTCCTCGCTCAATGGGTCGCCCCCTAGGCTGGATAAGTCCAGTGACGCCACATGCCGCAATCAGGCGACAGGGCCGACAAAAGCATACCCAGCGATGCTGTCCTCTGGCGCCTGATCAGTCCGGAATTCCAGAAACCCGATGAGCTCGGCGGCATTCGCGTCACAACACAGGCTTTCCAGAACCGCCCAGAATCCCTGGCCACTTCGTTCGTCTTGGCTGATGCCGTCCATGAATCAGGAAGAGTAGCGGGAGACCTTGTAGCAGACAAACCTGGTTACGGAGTTGTGGCAATATCTGTTGGGGACATCCGCGACATGAAACTAGAGGTGATCCGCGATCCCCAACCTGACGAACCCGGCCACGTCTTGGTCCCTGGAAAGAAGACCCGCTCGATCAAGAGGCGGCTGAAGGAAGCGGCCCGATGGGTGGTTCAGCCCACTCCTAGGCGGTAGCCGGCAGAAAACCCCTACCGCCCCAAACCCTTTGCGTTGAGGCGGATGCGGTAGAGGCCCGTGCGGGCGGTCATGTAGAGGGTTTTGCCGTCGGCGTCGCCGTAAGGTTGCGTTGGCGGGGACTTCTTCGGGTTGGATGGTTCCCAGGTGCTTGCCTTCGGGGCTGATGATCCATACGCCGCCGGGGCCGGTTCCGTAGACGTTGCCCTGGGCGTCGAGGGTAAGGCCGAGGAGACGACAGACCGATGCGAACGCTGTTGAAGTTGGCCGGCTATGTCTTGGCCTTCGTCGCGGTCCTTGCGGTGGCGGCGAGCTTCCACCCCGAGGTACGGAACGTTTACCACGCCTTGCGACCCTCCGCCGGCTACGATCAGGTCGCTCCCGATCTGCCCGCGGACCTCGCCGACCCCGCGGTGCTGTTGTTTACGAAAACGAACGGCTTTCGGCATAGCGAGGCGGTCGAGGCGGGAGCGAATTTTTTTGGAGAGATGGCACGGCGGCGCGGCGGGTCCCTGTTTCACACCGAAAACGGCGCCGTCTTCAACCAACAAAACCTCGAGCGATTTCGCGTCGTCGTTTGGCATAACGTCAGCGGAGCGCCGCTCGGGGACCAGCAACGCGCGGCTCTGAAGTCCTGGATCGAGACGGGCGGCGGGTTCGTCGGGACCCACGGCGCGGTGGATGACTCGCATGCCGGCTGGGAGTGGTATATGCGTGAGTTCGTCGGGGCCGAATTCATCGGGCGTATCATGGGACCTCAGTTTCAGGAAGCAACGGTGGTAGTCGAGCGGCCTGAACATCCCGCGGTGAAACATCTGGGGGCGAGCTGGCGCCATGGTGAAGAGTGGTACTCGTGGGACCGCAGCGTGCGCGGTCAGCCCGGCGTCGAGGTTCTCGCGAAGGTCGATGAGTCGACCTATAGTCCGCGCATGAAGTTCCTCTGGATCGACAAGGATCTCACCATGGGCGATCACCCAATCCTGTGGACGCGAACGGTGGGCGCGGGCCGCGCGTTTTTCTCGGCGCTGGGCCATCAAGGGGAAGCCTATTCGACGCCCGAGTACCATTGGCTTCGCGATGTCGGCCTTGCGGCCGAGCTATAACCATAAGTTGTGGATGAGCCTCTGAGGGGAGGCGGCGTATCCTGACGATTGAGGAAGCAACTCAATCGTTTTCTGGAAAGGAACAAGGAGGATACGCCATGAGTCAGTGTGAAGCTGCTGAGAGCAGCAGTCAAGTCAACCCCCAAGTCATTGATGGAAAGGAACGCTCGCCCTTGGATGAGGTGCTGCGCCAAGGAGCGCGCCAGATGCTCGTCAAGGCCGTGGAAGCCGAAGTGACCGCCTACATCGAAACGCATCAGCACGAAGTCGACCAGGACGGCCGGCGGCTGGTGGTGCGCAACGGTCACGCCCGCGAGCGCACCATCGTCAGCGGCGTGGGGCAGCTGAAGATCCAGGCGCCGCGGGTCGACGATCGCCGAGTCGATGAGCAGGGCCGGCGCTTTCGTTTCACTTCCCAGATCCTGCCGCCGTATCTGCGGCGCACGAAGAGTGTGGAGGAGTTGATCCCCTGGTTGTACCTGAAAGGGATCTCGACGGGCGATTTCAGCGAAGCGCTGGAGGCCTTGCTGGGGCCCGACGCTCCGGGCCTGTCGGCGACGACGGTGGTGCGTCTCAAAGACGTCTGGCGCCGCGAGTACGAGGCTTGGTCAAAGCGTGACCTCAGCGGCCAGCGGTTTGTTTACATTTGGGCCGATGGCATCTACTCGAATGTTCGTCTGGACGATGAACGGCAGTGTTTGCTGGTTGTGATGGGAGCACTCGAAGACGGTCGCAAGCAACTGCTGGCGGTGCACGACGGCTTTCGCGAAAGCGAACTGTCGTGGCAGGAGTTGCTGGAGGACTTGAAACGGCAGGGGCTCGAGCTGCCGCCGAAGTTGGCGGTGGGCGACGGAGCGATGGGGTTTTGGGCGGCACTGCGGAAAGTCTATCCGGCGACCGGTGAGCAACGCTGCTGGCTCCACAAGACGGCCAACGTGCTCAATAAGCTGCCGCAGAGCATGCAGGGCAAAGCCAAGCAGGCGCTGCGCGACATCTATCTTGCCGAGAGTCGGCAGACGGCGGAGGCCGCTCTGGACCGTTTCAAGAACCTATACGAGAAGAAGTTTCCCAAAGCGGTCGAGTGCCTGGAAAAAGACCGCCAAGTGCTGCTGGCTTTCTACGACTTTCCGGCCGAGCACTGGGGGCACTTGCGGACGACGAACCCGATCGAGTCCACCTTTGCGACGGTCCGTTTGCGGCAGCGACGAACGAAGGGTTGTGGCAGCCGCGAAGCGTCGTTAACGATGGTCTTCATGCTGGCCCGCCAAGCCGAGCGCCACTGGCGACGCCTGAACGGTTCGGAAGTGATTGTTCATGTCTTAGAGGGAAAGGTTTTCAAGGATGGATTGATGGTTCAGGAAAACGCCGCCTGACCTCGCCCATCCACAACATTTGACAATATCTCCTTGCGGCCTTCGGCCGCAATCGTGAGGGCCCGGAGGATTTCCGTCCGCGCTCCTTGCGGGAAGGCCTCGAAGTCTTTCCGGGCCGCATTGATCCATGAGATCGGCCTGGTGTCCCTGCTGCCCAACAAATTATGTTGTCATATTTGACAACAGGGGTCAAGCGGAGCGAAGTCGCGAGAAGCCCTATCCAAATCCGGCGCGGAATTGCTCGACGAGGTAGTCGCAAGCCCGGGCCGTATTCGCCATCATCGTCAGCGTCGGATTCTGGCAGCCGCTCGACGCAAAGGCCGCGCCGTCGGTGACAAATAAATTCGGCACATCGTGCGATTGGCAATAAGCGTTCAGCACCGAACGCTTCGGGTCGGCTCCCATGCGAGCCGTGCCGATCTCGTGGATCTTCGCTCCCGGTATCCGCGGCATCGGGGGAGACACGATGTTCGTCGCCCCCGCCAGGGATCTCTAGCCTATTCATGGTTTTGAGGCTCTTTGTGGTACGACTTCCCAATCACATTGGCCTGTCTGTTCGCTGCTCGTCGGTCCCGCTATCGGCGGGCTGTTCAGTGGCCACGGATGATCCAATGCCAAGACCTACAAGCGACTCACGTCGGGTATCGCCAGCATCAATGTGCTGCTGTCCGCGCTGAAGCCGCCGCACTAGAGGCCTCTTGAAACGCGTTGTCGAGGTACGCAGCTGCTGCTATTGTTCCAAGCTTAACCAATGGGGCAAGGACAATGGCTTCATCGCCAGCCACCTTGCTGGCAGGAAGCACAACTACAAAGATGAGAGCCACGTATATCACGGCGCGCCCGAAGGCCGCATCTGGAACGGCAACTGGTCAGTCGCGTGGCCCCCCGGGGTCGACTCCCCCGAAACCGGCGAACTGCGCGCCGTGTCCGACGAATTTAGCGCCGCGTTACGTCTCAAGCCCCGCAAACCTCCGGTCATCCACGGCCAAGACGGAGTCATGGTCAAGTCCCACGACGGCGAAAACGCCTCGCACTACGTCTCCCTGACACGCCTCGCGGCCGAGGGCAAGCTCACTCTGAACCACGAATCGTTCGACGTAACCGGCACGGCCTGGATGGACCACGAGTTCTTCAGCCAAGAGATGGGCGAGGGCCAAGTCGGCTGGGATTGGATGAGCATCCAACTCGACGATGAAACGGAATTGATGCTCTATCGCATCCGAGCCTCGGACGGGCAGGGCCGTGACTTTCCGGCCGGCACGTACGTCGACCCCGCCAGCCGCGCCCGTCATCTGGCGGGATCCGACATCGCCTTCCATCCCGGCAAGACCTAGACGAGCAAAGAAACCGGTGCCCACTACCCGATCGAGTGGACCATCGAGATACCCTCGCTCGCCATGAACCTCGAATGCCGCGCGCCGCTCGGGTCCCAGGAAATCGTAACCGAACGCGGCATCGGCCCCAACTATTGGGAAGGCGCGGTCGATTACCGCGGCTCGGCGGGCGGGCGGCCGGTGGCGGGCCTCGGCTATCTCGAAATGACCGGCTACGACAAACCAGTCACCCTCAACCCCCAGCCTTAGGAGTACGGAAGCGGCGACGCGCACCGGACTCTGCCCTGGATTAGCCTCATTGACTTGTATGATATATTACATTCAGAGACGACGATATTACAATCCCTTTGAGCCGTGAAGCGTCGCCCTCGATGTGTCGAAGACCCGGACGCGTGAGCCGCCATACCTGCCGCGCCTTGAGTCGTCGGGACGGATCTTGGGGATGTCTTGTGGCCTCCGTCTCCGCCCCGGCAGGGGGCGCGGATAGTAGCCCCGGGCTTCAGCGCGGGGTCACCGCCACAACTCATCACAAGCCCCGGCCGGGGCGTAGGAGCAATCATTCGATGCAACATCGACCAATAGGAGCCGTTCCCCGTCGCGCCCGTCGACGGCTGACATTTCGACCTCACGACGGCGATCTTGCCGGCTCTGCTGTGAATTCGCGGGACGGTACACTGGTAACCGCAGTGCCTCAAGCGGCCCTGGGCCGCTCGGGCCAAGCGGAAATTGGAAAAATACGGAACGAAGCCAAAGACACGTTAACAAACTTGTAATCAGTATGTTAAGGGGATTTATGCGGCAGCCGAAATCTCTATCGACCCAAGCGGCCGCGCTGTCCCGGGCGCGTTGGCTTGACCGCATCTCCCCCTTTGGCGACCCAATCGATCGATCAAGGGCACTCGGTGGCCGAGCGGAAATTGATGGAATGCAAAACGAACCCAAATAGGAGGTAACAGATTTATAATCAATCTCTTAAACAGCCGCGGACGTCCGCCCTACTCAACTGGGAACTCCTCGAAGGCGCCGATCGGCCCGAGGGCCGCCAGCCCGGCTACGCCTGGTGAATACAGAAATGACGAAACGAAGCCAATTCCGCCGAACGCTATTTGTATCAACGCGTTACAAGACGATTCTCCTCTCGCGGCTGCTGGGCGCGGCCGTTTGCGTGCTTGGACTCTTGGTTGGCCTGCCCGTTTGGGCGCAAAGTGAACCGGCATGGATCGCGGAACTCCTCGACCGCTCTTCTTTCCAAGGAATGATCGAAACCGCGATCGGCGTCACGCGGCTGGAAACGCCGATTGCGGCTCGCATCACACCCGACGATCTCGATCTTCACTCGCCGAAGACCCGAGTCTTGTTGATCGCCGGCCTGGATGGCTCCCAGGCGTCGGCCGCGGCCGCCGTTGACGCGTTTCGGTGGTTCCATCATTCCGCCGAGGCCGGAGCGTTTCGAAGCCGATTTGCCGTTTTAATCGTCCCGCTCGCCAACCCGGAAGGGTGGATGTCGGAAGGCGAGGGCGCGAACGCATCGGGCGGTAACCCGCTGCGAGGATATCCGCCGCCCGGCGACGCCTACCAAAGCTCGACCGACCCCGAGGCGGCGTATCTTTGGCGCTGGATCGGTATGCACGCTCCCGACTGGGTGGTGGACGTTCGGTCAGGCGAGCAGCTGCGCTGGTTTGTGCCCGCTTCGGATGATGCCGCGCCGGGCGATTCGCGGGCTTCCCTGGCAAAGCTGAGGGCCTCATTGGGCAATGCCGCCGTCCTTGGGGCATCGGATGATCTCGTGCCGCAACTGGGTGTCAACTCTCCGAGCGGAACCGGCCCGGTTCCCGCCGCTCGCGTCGAAATACCCTCGCGAACGGATTTTCTTGCCGACTTCTTGAGGGCAATCGAAAGGGGAGCCTTGCATGGACCGTCGCCGGCCCGCCTCGAACTCCAACGGCGGCTGGACCGGAGCCCGATCGAGATCGCCGAGCAGTTGGCTCTCCATTACGGACACGAGCTTGATCAGGTCGCCTATATTCCGGCCGTTGCCTTGATGGGGCGACTTCGACTGGGCGAGCTGACTGACAACCCCGATCATCTCGCCGAGGTGGAGCGGATCGTCGCGCCCTACGTAAGCGGCACGAAGCCGACGCTGCCCGAGCGAACCTCCGGCAGTACGCTGTCGGGGCATTTGATCTTTAGCGAGCTGGCGCGCCTGACCCAGAACCCCCGATACGTCGCGTTGGCGCAAGCAGCGGCCGACTTGGGTTTCGACGACGACGGGCGGCCTCTGCCTTCCATGCCCTTTCACAACGAAATGAGCGACGCCGTCTTCATGGGCGGGCCGATCTTGGCCGAGGCCTCTCGACTCGCCGGCGAAACGAAGTATCTAGAGATGTTGATCCGCCACTTTCGGTTCATGAAAGAGCTCGATCTGCGAGCCGACGGCCTGTACCGCCACTCGCCGCTCGACGAAGCCGCCTGGGGACGCGGCAACGGCTTCCCCGCGCTGGGTCTGGCGCTGAGTCTGACGGCGATACCCAACGGACACCCGGCGCGGGCGGCACTCGCGCGCGAACTGCGGGCACACCTCGCGGCGCTCTTGCGGCGGCAAGACCCGACCGGCATGTGGCATCAAGTCATCGACCGTCCGGGCAGCTATCGCGAATTGACGTCAACATCGATGATTCTGTTCGCGATGGCGCGAGGCATGCGGCTGGGCCTGCTCGAGCGGGGCGATTACGAAGCAGCCGTCGACCAAGCTTGGTATGGACTTCGCACGCGGATAGCACCGAACGGCGAGTTGGTGGATGTTTGCACCGGCACGGGAAAACAGCCGAGTCTGCATCAGCTTTCGCGCGGACCATTTCCACGAGAACGCCTGCTTGGCCCTGTCCCGCAGGACGGCCGCTTGCTGCCGGGCGGCGGCGGAGTTTTGGGAGACCCACCTCATTCGCTCGGCCAGATGTTCCACATTGGGCTCGCACCAGGTCAGCTCCTCTCGCCAGCGCAAACGGTTCGTGGCGAGGCATTCACCGACGGGTTTGAGTTCGTAGTCCACCGATTGCACGACGTCCTTGGTACAGAAATCGAGTGGCCCCCCATAGAGCGGCATGACGAGCGGCAACCCCACTACGGCGGCGTCAAGGATGCGGCGTCCAAAGGCCTCGCCGCGGAAGGGAGCGACAAACGCCGAGCAGGCCGCGTGGAGCGAGGCCGACTCGCGGTCGCTCATCGGGCCGGCGTAGTAGACGATTTCGGGACCGTCGCCGGGATCGAGCATTTTCCGCACCGCGGCGTCGGCCGTTCCGATGTCCTGGACAATCAGCGTGACCTCGTCGTCGGCCCGGAACGTCATGCGATAGCCCTGGAGTAACAAATCGAGGCCGTAACGCATCGGGTCGGTCGAATCGATAACCGCGAGGAACCGGAACGGTTTACGCGTCGCCGGGGAAAGAGCTTCGATGCCGTCGGCCGCGAATTCGGGAGTGAAACCGTGGGGAACAACCTCGATCCGCCCGGCCGGACAGCCGATCTGCTCCAGCACGGTGCGACAGAAGGCTGACGGGACCAGTTTGATGCTGTCCCGCGCAATCATCTCCCGCAACCACGCTGTCAAGTTGCCCCGGGGCTCGATTTGGAAGTGGCTGGTGAAGTACTCCAGATGCTTCCCGCGGGATACGCGGATACCGCGGTGCGGACCTTCGAAATGGGCCCATGTGATCTTGAACGGCGCCTCGGCGACTTCGGGCCGCGGCAACTCACGCGGCAAGGCTGTCCGCGCGGCAATCATCTCGTTGTCGAGGGCTTGCACCAGCCCCCGCGCCGCCCGGTAAAAGGTGCCGTCCGTTCCCGGAAGCACACAGACAACCTTCGGAGATTGGCCCGCCGCGGCGGACGTGAGATCGGGACGAGCGGCACTTTCGGCGTTCACCACGAATTGTCGTAAGCGGCGGCGGCGGTAGAGGAAGGGCGTCAGTTGGGGAAACTCTTCGCTCGGGGGTTCGGCGGCTTGGAATCCGTGACGACTGAAGACCTCGTTCCACCAGGCTCTGGTTTGTAGGGTTCGACGTGCCGGGTCGACGGTGAAGAAATCCAGCAAACTGTCCGGATAAATCGGGATGCTCGCCGCGATGATTTCCTCGGCCAGCTTACAGACCGCGTCGACGGCGTCGTCGACGGCGCGCGGGTCCACATACTCCAGGAAATCGAAAACAGCGACGGAACGGTATGTCTTGCCCACATCCCGCGGCGATTCGACGACCCGGATCGCCGGGTGCTTCGGTTGCGTAGACGAAGCAGGAGCCAAGCCCTCTAAGTCGGAATAGCCGGCCTGCTCAAACGGCAGCAGAACATCGGCGTCGGTCGCGGGTATGACACAGACCGACTCTTCCCATTGCGGGAAGGAGTATTGCATCAGCTTGACGAGGGACCGGAAATAGGCTTCCTTTTCCGTATCGACGAGCGTGTCGCGGTAGCTCCGGGCGGGAAGATCGGTTTGGAAATCAAGCGCGGGGTCCGGGCCCAGAGAGGGCTTGAGGGCGGCAAAGTATTTCGAGGCGATGTCCCGATCGGGCGACAGGAACTTGCGAAGGCCCGTCGCGAGAATCATGATGTCGCGGCTGCTTCCGCGGCGCGCGAGCCGCAGCAAGAGTCGGTCCGAAAGGCTGTTCGGCTTGGGGGGTTGGACCGGCATGGGTTGAGAGGTTCGGATCCGACGCTGTTCAAGCGGCTCCCACACCCCATGAAACGGGGATTATATACGATAGTGACGAAAAACACTTGACGAACTACGTCACTATCCTGTAAATTTGTCTTGTAAGTAGGAGATACGCAATGGCTAACAAGGCACCGGGCAAGCACTTCCGACAGGGACTTTCGACCAAGGATTTCTACCGCATGTTTCCCGACGATGCATCCGCCGAACAGTGGTTCATTGAGTACCGTTGGTTTGACGGCATTACCTGTCCGCGTTGTGGATCGGACAACGTACAGACTGGAACGGCTCACAAGACCATGCCGTTCCGTTGCCGCAAGAGCAAGAAGCGCGGAACCTGCGGGAAACCGTTCAGCGTCAAGACCGGGACGTTCATGGAAGCATCGAACCTCGGCTATCAGGATTGGCTCTATGCCATGTACCTTGTCGTTACCAACCTGAAGAGCGTGGCATCCATGAAAATGCACCGGGAGTTGGGAATCACCCAGAAATCGGCATGGCATCTTGTTCACAGAATCCGAAAGGTGTGGACCATTTCTGACCATAAGTTGTTCAATGGTCCTGTTGAGGCGGATGAGGTCTACATCGGCGGACTGGAAAAGAACAAGCACGAGTCCAAGAAGTTGAAGGCCAGTCGTGGATCGGTTGGGAAAGCCGCTGTTGTAGGTGTCAAGGATCGGGACACGAACGAGGTCCGGGCTACAGTGGTCGAGCGTACAAATGCAGAAACCCTTCAAGGTTTCGTTCGCGCCAATACCGACCCTGAAGCCACTGTCTACACGGATGAAGCAAGTGCCTACACTGGCGTTGCCAAGTCACACAAATCGGTCAAGCACTCGGTTGGTGAATACGTTCGCGGGCAGGCCCACACGAACGGCATTGAATCCTTCTGGTCCATGCTGAAACGCGCTCACAAGGGAACGTTCCACAAGCTGTCAGCCAAACACCTTCACCGCTACGTGAGTGAGTTTGCGGGACGCCACAACATCCGCAGCATGGGCACTCTCGATCAAATGCGTTTCGTTGTTTTGAGCATGGACGGTGCTCAACTTCGTTACAAGGACTTGGTGAGGTGAAACCGCTACTGCTCGATCTGTTCTGTTGTGCGGGAGGCGCGGCCGCAGGTTACGTCGAGGCCGGGTTTGACGTGTTCGGCGTCGATGTGGTCGAACAGCCGAACTATCCATATCCGATGATGGTTGCGGATGCGCTAGCACTGCCGTCTCTGGTATTCGATCAGTTTGATGCGGTTCATGCATCACCGCCATGCCAAGCCTATTCCGATCTCGCGGCCCGCAACGGCAACGCCGATGAATGGCCGCAACTGATTGAGCCGGTACGGGACATTCTGAAGGCAACCGGCAAGCCCTATGTAATCGAAAACGTTGATGGGGCACCGTTACGGGACTACGTTGTTCTCTGCGGAACGATGTTCCATGAACTGCGCGTGCTTCGGCATCGTCTGTTCGAGTCAAACTTTCGCATCATCACGCCGCCGCACCGTCCGCATCCGATCTGTCATACGTTGGACAAGCGCAAGGCGCACTACGGCAGGACAGACGAATGGAAGGATTATGTCAGTGTCAACGGCGGTGGAAACTGCTCTGTCGCTTCCGCACGAGACGCGATGGGCATTCCATGGATGACGAAAAAGGAGATCAATGAGGCGATTCCGCCTGTCTACACGCACTGGATCGGAGATCAACTCAAACGGGAGATCGAAAACGTGCCAAAACGCGAAAGCATAAAGTCGATACTCAAGGCTTTTTTCCTTGCGAATAAGGGGCTGGTTCTCACATCCGCGCAGTTGCAGGCGGTGATCGGTAATGACCGAACGGAGTGGGCACGCCGTGTTCGTGAATTGCGGCGCGATGAGGGTTGGCCGATTGAGACGAATAACGATGATGCCGACCTGAAACCTGGGCAATACCGTTTGACTGGCGATCCACCAGCACCCGGTACATACGTGTTCCATGACATATCGCAGGCGCAACGTGCCCGCATCCTTCAGCGCAACGGTTATACGTGCCAAGCGTGCGGCGCGGGCGTCGAAGACAAGATGTCGGACGGTCGCACCGTTCGGCTTGTCATCGACCATCACGAAGCCCGTACGCATGGCGGAGCAACCGCCGACTCCAACCTGCGCGTCCTCTGCCACGAGTGCAACGCTGGTGCAAAGGACTTCACCGCGCAACCGCCGACATATACGCGAGTCATGGCTACGGTTCGTAGTGCCAAGCGCGAGGATCAGTTTCGCGTGCTGGAACAGCTTGAGAGGAAGTTTCGATGATTAATGGAAAGACCAAAAAACCCAAAACAGTAGAGATCGTTCGATCCGACTACCAGCCGACCAAATCCGAGTTGGAAGAGGAATTAGAGCCTCTCGACGTACCGGGCAAGACCGTGAACGAACGCATGAAGACTCTGGCAAGGGAACTGTTACAGCCGGTCAAGTTGCGCAGGATCGACCGGCCACGGAAACGACGCTGCTTCAGAGTGCGTCACTATTCGATATAATCCCCCCTGCATAACGACGTTAGCCGGAATCAACAACTGCGCCATTCCCGTGTAATAGGCGACATCCTCGAGGCCCTGGTAGCGTTCCAGCAGGATGCGCGGCAGATGCAGGTTCAAGCTGATCAGGGCGGCGGCGAATCCTAGCGGCGCGGCGCGAGCCGCCAGCCGACTTGCCCGCCGCGGAAAGTCGACGAAGAGCACCGACGGCCGAACTCTTTCTCGCCCCCGGCGGCAGCGCGGGATCTCGAATCCCAGCAAGACGATCGCCGATGCCGCCGCCGTCAGCGCCAGTGCCGGGGTCAGGTCGTCCCAAAGAGCCAGGCCGATCCCAAGAGTCGCCAACGAAGCCCCGGCGCGCAGCGCGACCGCTGTCGTAATGCTTTGCCACCGGCCCGCCCGTTGCCAGGTTCCGTGGGCGATGTCGCCGCCGTTTTCGAGCCCTTTGATGACCGCCACGAGAAACACCGCCGCGGCCGCGGACGCGAAGGCATTCGAGAATCGCAACCATATCGCGATGCCCGCGAGTGCCGTCGCGGTCGCCACGAGACGAAGGCCGAAGTAGTCTCGGATGGTGAATTCGCTATCGCCCCCGGCTACCAACAGCGAGCGCGTTTGCAGCCGGGCCAGCAGCATCACCGGCGAAACGGCCGCCAGGGCGAGGCCGAAAGCCCCGGCCATTTCGGCTGAGCCCAGTTTGACGATCACGATAAAGAAGGCCGCCGGGGAAAGCGCGGCGACCGCGTTGGACGCCAACGCCCAAACGGCGTCGCCATGCGGGCGGATGTCGAGCGGAGCGGCGCCCGCTTGTCGGGACATACAGTACTCGATCGGAGTTTTTCGGGAATCCTGCAGCGCGATCGCGGCCGGCGACCGTTGGGGAAGGACGCGCCCGGGCCGCGGCCGCCCGTTGTCTCGCGCGGGCGCAAGACCGCTCTTGTGGCGGCGAGAGAGCCGCGCTCATCGGCTCGAGCGACCGGGAGGCGCCTTAGCGGAACCCGTTGCGCATCGAGTTGAGCAAGTTCCGATGAAAGTCACAAAGCTTGCCGTCGCGGGCGGGGTGCCCGCATTTTTGGCAGCTGCCCCCGTTCGTGGAGGGCTGCTGAAAGCCGTTGCCGTTCCGGCCGGCTTGTGACCCGCTCTTGCGGTTCTTGCGGTTCTTGTTCTTGGGGGGCCTACCGGACTTGCGGCCCGGAAAGTTCCCCGAGGTTTCACGTGGCATAAGGTTCAAGCGAAAAGTTTCGGTGATTGCCAACCGTTGTCGGCGAATCTCCAACCCAAAGACCAACTACCGCGGGACCCTGAAATCGTAAACCCGCCGGTGCGGCCCGATAGACTACCGGGCGCCTCGGAGGGATGGCGCCCGTTCAAATTGAGGACTAGCTTGCAGAATACATCAGACCGATGCTCGGCATCAAGCGTCTAAATCTTTTTTGTGTCTAAATCTTTTTTGGAGCGGTCGTCCTCCATCTTTTTGGACTGATCTAGGGTCTTGCGCTAACATAAGCCCCCGCGCGCGGCTCGTGCGGCATGCGGGGAGCTTGTTGTATAAGACGTCCGGGCCGGCCGTTTCGTTGCGGCCGGAAACGGGCCAAGGGTCATGTCCAACACCGAAACGTCCCAACAAGTCTATCGGTCGTGACGGGCTCAACTTGAGGCAGCCCCGCCCAACGGGGTCTCGACGGGGCGTCCGAACGGCCATTGGGGCCGTCTTGATGCGTTCGCGGGATGCCAAGCGCGTCAAAGTGGATGGTACAATATACACATGAAACGCACAAATCTTGTGCTTAATGAGGACCTTCTTGAACAAGCCGTGCGAGTTCTCGGCGTTAAAACCTATTCCGCGGCGGTCAATCTGGCCCTTGAGGAAGTTCTGCGTGTACGCAAGATTCAGAGTCTGCCGGACTTCTTCGGCCGGATCGACTGGCAAGGCGATCTTTCCGAAATGAGGGAAGACAAGCCGCGTTCGAAGCGACGCAAGGCGTCTCGCTAGACCGGGCGCGCGTATGATCTTGTTGGATACATCCGTTTGGGTGGCCCTGCTGCGCGAAGGACGTCCGATTTCCGAGGAGCAACTGTTGAAGTTCGTGACGTGCGGTCCGGTGGTCCAAGAGGTCTTGCGGGGTCTCCGGCGCGGGCGCGCCGAGCGGGCTTTTTTGACGGGTTTTCTGGCGCTTCCCTGCATCAGCGATCCTGTCCCATTGCGCTTGTATCGGGAAGCGGCGGAAATCTATCGCGATGGCCGAAGCAAGGGGTATACGATTCGCTCCTCGGCGGATTGCCTGATTGCCGCGATAGCCATTGAACAGGGCGTTCCGGTTTGGCATCAAGACCGAGACTTTGCGCGCATCGCGAAGTATACCCGCCTGGAAATCTGGGATGATCACGGGCCTCGTTTCCCGTCGCCGAAGGGCGGTAGCGCGACGTAAGCCGGCCGCTTTCTACTCCGCCGGCCGAGGGCGCGGTGTCGCATTACCGTCGGTCAACCCCAGCACCCAGCGCGCTGCTTCGAGCCACATTTTCTGAATATCCTCCCGATCCCAGGTTCCGAAGACGTGACCGAGCGGGCTGACGAAGACGCGACCCTTCCCCGCCTCGCGCGCCCACGCCATGGCGAAGTCCAAGTCCTCGCGGACAACCGGTCCAAGAGGCGGGTCCTCGAGGTCAACCGAGTCGACATCGAGGGTCATGAGCACGCGCACATTGTCCCGAGAGAACTTGACGATCTGATAGATCTCTTCCTCGATTTCGAAACTCGGCGGAAAGTGTTCGGTGGCGGGAAAGCCGCGATCCTCGACGTTGATCTTCACTTCTTGCAACCAGGGATGGTTGATGAAGACGCCGCCGATCATCTCGGTGAACTCCGGCCAACCGCCCTGGTTTTCGATGGACATGTTGCCGCCGGCGGAGAACTTCCAGCGATTGTGGTCGGTACCGCTGTGGGCGACGAGCAAACCCTTGCCGTCCTCGCGAACAAAGGAAAGCAAGTCGGCGCGCTGTTGTTCGGTCAACGGAAAATCGCCCTGCGTGAAGAACATGACGGCGTCGAAATAGTTGAGATTCTTGGCGTTGATGTATTGAGGGATCTGCTGTTTGCTCACGACCCGGAAATCGGTGCGAAACATCACGTCGAACAAGCCCGATTCCTCGCCCAGTTTCGCCATCGTATACATCGCTTTCGAGACGGCGTCATGGGCGTAATAACGCTGCCCGCCGAGGAAGAGAAGGTGCTTGCGGTCGGCGGTGAACTTTTCGTTCGGGTCGCTGGATTGCGCCGGCAAGACGGCTCCCGCGACGCTGAGCAGCGGAACGAGGATCGCCAAGAATTTCGTCATGAGCAGTTCTCCTAAACCGGACAGGTCACAGCCAATGGCGGTCCCAGCCTCCGCTTCTCTAGCGGCGGAGACCCTCAGCTCACTTCGCCTGCGGATAGCATCCCAGTACGACCAATAGCTCGGTCATCTCCGACAGATGCGACATTGCATTGCGGCAGCGCTCTTCCTCGGGCGAACCGACGAAATCGACATAGAAAAGGTATTCCCAGGGTCGCCCCCGCAGCGGTCGAGACTCGATCTTCATCAAGTTCACGTCGCGCAGGGCGAAGGCGCTCATGCACTTGAAAAGCGCGCCCGGAGTGTTCTTCGTTGAAAAAACGATCGACGTCTGGAGCGGGCCCTCCGGCCGCTTTCGCGGTGCCTTGCGAGCCAACAGGAAGAACCGCGTGAAATTGCGATGATCGTCCTCGATCGAACGGCGCAGGATCTTGCCGCCGTAGTATTCAGCGGCGGCGGCCGAGGCGATCGCGGCCATCGACGAGTCGTCTTCCCGCAAGACGTGTTCGACGCTGCCGGCGGTGTCGTAGAACATCTCCGACTTGAGTTGCGGGTTTTGCTCGAAGAACCGCAAGCACTGCCCCAGGGCCACCGGATGCGACAGCACGCGCCGAATGCCCGAGAACTTTGCCTTGGGTCGGACGATCAGGTTGTGCACGATGCGCACCCGCGTTTCGGCGATGATCGGCAGCCGAAACTTCAGCAAGTGATCGTAGTTTTCATGAACCGATCCGGCGAGCGTATTTTCAATCGGCACGACGGCGTGACGGACCTTGCCGTCGGCGAGAGCGCGGAAGACTTCCTCGAAGCGTTCGAGGGGGACGTATTGCAAATCCGGCCCGAGCAATCGCCGCGAGGCCTCTTCGCTAAAAGCCCCCCGCGCTCCCTGGAATGCAACTTTCGTACGCGCCACCGCTCCATTATAAGGCTCAGGGGCGGGGCATCTTGAATGAGCCGGGAAGAACACCCTGTTCCGGCCGAGCGAAGCGAGTATTGTGTCGCAGTTTCGGTAGATGTCCGCACCGCGATTACGGCAAGATACGGCGCTCTTCGACCCGCTAGTCCGCTTTTCTCATCGCGTGGCGAGGCAAGGTGCATGAGAGGTCCGTCAGTACGAGGCGCGCGCCGCTTGACGAGCGGAGGCGTACTTGAACAGTACGGTGAGCACGGCGAGCAAGCGCAACGAAGTAGTGGCGGGCCTATCGTGTGCTTTGCCCGTCAGGCGATGAGAAATGCGGGCTGCAGACCGCTCAGCCGAGCAAATACCCGAAGGCCTTGTCGCCAAGACCGGCTCCGCGAATAATGCCGCGCAAGGTGTATGGATTAAGTCGTTTGGCTCGCGGAATCGTGAGCAGTCGCTCGCCGTCGGTCAGGACAATGTGTTTGCCTTGCCGGACTACCTTGAACCCGGCCTTCCGGAGAGCTCGCACAGCTCGTTCGGTGGAGACGTCGGTGAAGAGCATCAGACGGCGACGTTAATCGTCATCATCTTCTCGTTGCGCTTCAACTTCGGGAGAGCAGCTAGATATTCCTGGATCGCATCGCCAATGTTCTCAACGGCTTCTTTTTCCGTCTCTCCTTGGCTGTGGCAGCCAGGCAAACTTGGACAGGAGACGTCGTAGCCGTATTGGCTCTTATGAACCTGGATGAGAAATTCCGCCATTACGTTAACTCTAACATCGGCAGAGCCGAGAGCTCCATTTCCATTCCCGCCCCACCGCCCGTCACCGCTTTGTTTTTTTCGACTTGATCACCAGCGGCGTGCCCTCGAAATCAAAGGCCGCTCGGAGTTGATTCTTGAGAAAACGCTCGAAGGAAAAATGAAATTTCTTCGCGCCGCCGGCGAAGAATACAAACGTCGGCGGGGCGGTTGTGGCTTGCGTGACATAGCGAATGACCGGCTTGCGAAATCCCGGAAAGGTCGCTCGGTCGAAGTCGACTTCCCCGAGAAAACGATTCAACTCGCCCGTCGTCACCCGCCGGTTCGCTGCCTGATAGACCTTTCGGATGTTTCGGAAGATCTCGCCGGTTCCTTGTCCGGTCAGAGCTGAAATAAACAAGACCGGGGCATAGTCGAGGAATTTCATGGCGCGGCGGACTTTTTCGGTGAAGTCGGCGACAGCCGCCCGTTTCGAGCGCGCGGCGGGCGCTTGGTCCCACTTGTTAACCACCACGATCATGGCCTTCCCGGCGTCGTGGGCATAGCCGGCGATCTTGGCGTCGAGCGCCGCCACGCCTTCGTCGGCGTCGACAAGGGTGAGGACCACGTCGGCCAGTCGGATATGGCGTTGCGCCATCACGACGCTGAGTTTTTCGGCCGCTTCCGCGGACTTGCCCTTGCGGCGAATGCCGGCCGTGTCCACGAATTGGAATTGGGTCCCGCCGCGCTCGACTGTTTCGTCGACGGCGTCGCGCGTCGTGCCGGGCGTCGCGGAGACGATCGAGCGGTCGATGCCCGTCAGCCGATTGATCAGGGTGGACTTGCCGACGTTCGGCCGTCCGATGATGGCCACGCGAATAGGCCTTTCCCGCGATTCCTCCTCGTCGCCGGAGGGGAATTCCGCGGTGGCGTGATCGAGCAGCGCCTCGACGCCGCGGTCGTGTTCGGCCGAGACGGCGAAGACGGGTTCGATGCCCAACTCGTGGAATTGCGCGGCCAGGGTGTCGCGTTCCGGCGTATCGCACTTGTTGACTACCAGCGAAACCGGCTTGCCGGTGCGCCGCAACAGATCGGCCAACTCACGGTCGGTGGCGCTGATCTCCGAGCGCCCGTCGACGAGGAAAATCAGATGCGAAGCCGCCTCGACGGCAACCCGCACTTGCTCGCCGATCAGCCGCGGGAATTCGTCGGTTTCCCCGAAGAGCATGCCGCCGGTGTCGGTCACTTCGAAGGGCCGCCCGCGCCACCTCGCTTCGAGCCGGATGCGGTCGCGCGTGATGCCCGGCTGATCGCCGACGATCGAGCGGCGGCTCACCGTGATGCGGTTGAAAAGAGTGGATTTACCGACGTTGGGACGCCCCACGATCACGAGCGTCGGCGGAGCGGCGACCTTCATGGAGACTCATGATAGCATCGGGTTAGGCTTTCACCCCGCGCGGAGGATTTGCCGGGGCCGATCGATATGCGACTGCGCGCCGCCAATAACCGTCTTAAGGTCGAGCACTCGATCATCGAGGGTTTGCGGCGGGTTCTCGAGGATCTGCTGGCCGCGACGCCGGCCATCCAGTCGATTATTCCCGGCAGGATTCGCAAGGTTCGCGATGCGCGGGGGCTTGTGAAGGTTCGCGTCACCACGCCGACCCAAACCGGGTGGAAGGCGATCGCCCTGGCCGCCGGCGCGCGCCAAGAGCTTTTCATCATGACGAAACAGACGCGGGAAGAGACGGAGCGGGCGATCGGCGAGGCCTTGCGGCGACAGTAGTTTTCCAGTGAGCTTACTCTCGGTTCGCTATCCGGTCGCCGCGCTTCTAATAGTAATCCGCGCAGCTCATGTAATAGCCGCAACAAGTTGCCGCGGGCCGCGCTCAAATCTCGAGCAAATAGCCTTGCTTGCCGACATTCGACGCGCGGGTCGCGCCCAGCGCGACGGTCACACCCGCCGCTTCGTGAATGTGTCCGCAAAAGAAATGCTCGGGTTGACGGCGGTCGATGAAGTCGCGCACGGCCCGGCTGCCCGCGTGGCCGCCGTTTCCCAGCTGATCGAGTTTCGTCTCGTGGGGCGGGGCGTGGCAAACCAACACCAGCGGTGATAGGGCGGCGAAGACTTCGAGCTTATCGCCGAGTTCCTGTTCGGTGTATTCGCCTGGGGTGTTGAAGGGCGTCGGGTTCGAATACCCCAGTCCGGCAAAGTGATAGCCGCCGACCTCGAAAACCTTCTCATGGAAATCGCGCAGGCCGAATTGCCCGCAGAATCGCGTGATGTGTTCGGACGATTCGTGGTTGCCGGGCAATACCCAGACGCGTTCGGCGAGCGGTTCGAGAATCCGCCCGCAATCGGAAAGCCCCCTCGACCAGGTCACCAAGTCTCCGGCGGCGATGTAGATGTCGGCCGGCGTATCGGCGAGCTCCCGCAGCCTGCCGAGGTCGCTATGAATGTCCGAGAAAACCAGGATTCTCATTGACTATCGTTGTCGCCGGTTGGGAAGCGTGGCGCGACTCCAAGTCATGAACGGGAATGGAGGAAAAGTGCCGCGGGGTCAAGCGAAAATCTCGTCCACCGCGATTTCCATGCCGGGCAGCACTTCACCCCCATCGAGTCTTTCCCCGAGCATGTACGTCTTCATGGGGGTCCCGGGAGCCAGGGCCAAGACGCAGGATTCTTCCGGGAGGACCAACCAGGCCAGTCTTGTTCCATCCGCGAAATACTCGTCGATCTTGCGGAACAAACGGGGCAGGGAATCGTCGGGCGACCGGATTTCGATCACAAACTCCGGTGCGCGGTCCAAAAAACGCGTTTCGGGGCGGAGTAATTCACCGCCGCCCAACACCACCGAGACATCCGGTAGATAAAAGCGAGGGTTGCCCGAACTCAGCCGGCAACGCAGCTCGGTCGCGACTCGGCCCGCTCGCGTCTTCTTCAGATAACGGTGAAGAAGCATCGAGCAATTCGCTTGGATGACGGCGTGCGGACCGCTTCCCACGTTCAGCTCAACCGGGACGCCGTCTACGTATTCAAAATGCTCAAAGGCGGCATCGGACAAGTAATGTTCGACGCTGACAGACTTGGCGGCTGTCGACGAAGCCATGCACCCAGTGTATCAATGGCGGGCCGACTGCGAGCCGAGTGATTTCGGCCCGATTCCGGCTTTGCTCGGGTGCTTCTTCCGGACGTTCCGGATTCAGATCGATAGCCGCCAGCTCGCCTGCCTAAGCACCGCGCCGGGCTTGTCGCGGGTCATCTTGAACCAAGCTTCGTCGCGCCCGCGGGTGTGGTAATGCGGCAAATCGCCCGCCGGGCTGTCAAGCAGTTCGTGCCACGCGGTCACGAATCGGCCCGAATCGAGCTGGACTGTCGAGGGATACCCCAAGTCCGTCGAAGTGCCGTCGTCGGATAGGAGCATAGCCTCCGACCAGCTTCGCCCGTGATCCTCGCTGATGCGTGCTTGATTGCCGAGCGGCTTGGTGCGGTGCCCGTAACTCATCAGCAATCGGTCGTCGCCGAGTCGCAGCAAGTGCGAAGGGTACCCGTCCACGCCGATCGCCCGCGGGGTTGACCAGGTCTTCCCGCCGTCCGACGATTCCGATTGCAGCGTTTGGCGATGGTGGGTCGGGTTGTGATTGCGGATGTGAGCGATGATTCTCCCGTCGGCGGCTTCGGCGGCGTGCAGCTCGTGATACGCATTGAAATCGTCGCCGGATCGGGTGGGGATTTCGGCCAACCACCGCCAGCTCTTGCCGTCGTCAACCGATTCGCAGGCGCCGATGCGGCCATGACGCTGCCCGGCCCGTCCATACCAAAACAACTTTCCGGCATAGAGCAATCGGCCGTCGGAAAGCTGAATGGGGCCATGCGGGCTGTTGACCGGGCAACGGTAGGGCTTGGACCACGACCGCCCGCCGTCGGTCGAGCGGATCATCCAACTACCCAACTCGATCTCGCGCTCGGCCGGGCCGACGCGCTCGTGCACCGCTTGCCAGCGGCGGATTTTCTCCGCGGGCCAGGCCGCATCCGAACCGGGCTTGGCGGCCAACGCCTTGCGGAGCCGTTCTTCATAGGCGACCGAGGTAAACGTGGTGATGAGCAACGAACCGGCCGCGGTTTCCACCACCCCGGCATCGCGGTCGTCGATCGGCCCGTCGATGACGACGCGCGGAAAGGTCCAGCTTTCACCGCCGTCGCGAGAGCGCATCAGCTCAACCCGCCCAAAGGGGCAAACGTGCGACTCCCGCCCGGCCGAAGAGACCAGCAGCAGCTCTCCATTCGCCCGCCGCGCGAGGGTCGGCCAGCCATGGTAGAGATCAGGCCGATGGGTGACGACCCGCCTCGACTCGACCAGCGCCCGAGGACCGGCCGCGCGACTGCGGCCGCCCAGGGCCGCAAAGCCCGCCGCCATGCCGCCCCGCCGCAAAACGTTCCTCCTCGAAATCGTCGGTTTCATGTCGAACCTCCCGTCGTGCCGCCCCGCATTATCGCCGAAACAGGGATGTGTTCGCGGGAAGTGGGAACCCCAAAAACGAGACGGACTCTTAAGAAACGCTTCGGAAAACCCGATGAGAGGCTTGGAGCACTTCGGGAGGGATGGGCATGGAGACGAAGCCGTCAATTCGCGAGAAGCGCCGCTGGGAACGCTGCAAACTCGAAAATCCACAAGACTTGGAGATCTGCTACGTAGACGCCGAAAAGGCCCTGCGCATCATGTCGGCGAGGGTTTTCGACGTTAGCGACGGAGGCGTAGCTTTGCAATCTCCGGTCGAGCTGTTGCCGGGGACATTGCTCTATTCGAGCGGAACGATCGAGGGCGGCGTCCAGGTAAATCTCTATTTGCAAGGCGCTTGTGTGACTTCCTCGGAACCCACCGGCAACGGGCTGTACCGGGTCGGAATTGAGTTCCGAGCGGTCACCAAGAAAGAAAAGCCGAAACCGATCGGCGTGTGGCACACCACCCCTTATGACGAGACGCTGGCCGTGAACGCGACGATGTGTGCCCTGTTGGAGGTCGACGATTCGCGTGACTTGGCGGGGCACCCCTACGGTTCATTTGTCGAGACCTATTCGCCTTTAGTGAGCGACGAGGATGCGCGCTATCCTTCTTACGCGGAGGCCGAACTCGTCGGCGTACAAGGAACACTGCGACGGACCCTGGTGCACCACGAGCCGCTTTTTTCCTACGATCACCAACTGGCCGGCTACCTTCGGACGTTTACGGACCTCAATCTATTGCAGCCGACCGGTTGATCAGACCGCGAAGTTTCTGTCTCCGTCGGTTGGGGCGGCTTCCCGGCCTTGCCCGAGTCCGGAAGTAGTACTTTTCCGAGGTGTCAAACTAGTGTGTCCGGCTGATTGCGGGCGAGTCTCGGACCTTCCGATACTGCGGGTATGGGTCGATTCAGCAAGATGTGGAAGGACGCGGGCCGCTCGCTCGGTTTCGAAGTGCGCCCGAGGGCTCGCATGGTCTCGAAATTCGAGCACGATGAGCCGGCGGGAGTTGACGAGCCACCCTCCACGGCGGCGACGGCGGGTTGGATACATACGGCGGGGACACCGATTTTCGTAACCGTCGAATTTGATTCCGACGCGGAAGACGTCCTGTTGATGCCCAAGAGCCCCCCGCTCGACACGCCGTTGTGGGTCATCTCCCAGAGTCGCGGCGGCGAACCTTTGTACATTCAGTCCAGCGAGCGGGCCGGCGACGGCTTCCGCGTGACCGCGTATCGAAACGAAAAAGGTCGTCCTGACAGCGGCCAAACGACCGCGCTGGGCCAAGCGGATTTGCTGTGGGTCGATGACGCCGGCGCCGTGGCCTCGGCCTGTGTATCCATCGAGAATGGTGAGCCGGGCGAAGTCGTCGTTACGGCGGCCGAGGCCGTCTCCGTGCCCGCGGTGGTTTTACTGGCCGGCTATGAGTACCGCGGCCTGGGTTCGGTGAAGCGATGCGACGCCGAAGATGGAAACTTCAAGCTGCGCATCGAGATCGCCGAAGAGTTGTTCTTGAAGGCGGTCGCGGACGAGGATGCGGACGCGGCCTGAACCCGGTTCCCGACCACGTTGAGCATCGCGCCGGGCTGTAGGCGTCTCCCAATTCGGGCAGCGTCCCGTGTGGCATAATCACACCATGCGGCGGCGTCGAAGGTGTTCCGATCTCTCGGTTGGGGGGAGCGGGCGGGCTCGCAAAATCCTCTTGCTTCTCGGTGTCGTCCTCGTTTCTTGCTTTCCCGCCGCCTCGCAAGACAGCGAGGCCGAACAGTTCTTCGAGACGAAAATCCGGCCCCTTCTCATTGAAAAATGCTCCGCCTGCCATGGCGAAAAAGTGCGCATGGCGGACCTTGATTTAACCACCGCCGAGGGCCTTCGCGCCGGTGCCGGCGGCAAGCCGGTCGTTTCGGCCGACGACCCCGCCATGGGTGCTCTGATGCGCGCCGTCCGGCACGAAGACAAGGTCAAAATGCCCCCCACTGGGAAGCTGCATCCCGCTGAGATCGCCGCGCTCGGCCGCTGGGTGGAGATGGGGACGCCGTGGCCGAAGCCGCCGGTTGTTTCCGGCGGGATTGTTTCCGATGATTCATCCCCCGAGAACAAAGGCAAGTCGGAGCCCGACGACCCCACCGAGACCGATCATTGGTCCTTTCAGCCGATTCGCGACCCGAAACCGCCGGCGGTTCGCGACACCGGCTGGGTGAAGACCGACATCGACGCCTTCATCTTGGCCCGGCTCGAAAGGAAAGGGCTTACTCCCGTGCCCCCCGCCGACAAGCTGACCTTGCTGCGGCGCGTCAAGCTCGATCTGCTCGGGCTGTTGCCGACGCTTGACGAAATCGAGCGTTTTACCACCGACTCGAGTCCCCGGGCCTTCGCCGATCTGGTCGACCGCTTGCTCGACTCGCCCCACTACGGCGAGCATTGGGGGCGCCGCTGGCTCGATGTGGCGCGCTATGCCGACTCGACCGGCGTGGATGAGGACAAGCCTTACGTCCACGCTTGGCGTTATCGCGATTACGTCATCGACGCTTTTCGTCGCGATTTACCCTATGACCAATTCGTGCGCGAACAGATCGCCGGCGACCTGCTACCGCCTCCACCGGGCCAAAGTGTCAACCTTCGCGGCATCACGGCCACGGGCTTTCTGGCGCTGGGTCCAAAAGCGCTGGCGCAGCAAGACAAAGTCCAGATGGTCTACGACGTGGTCGACGAGCAGATCGACACGACTTCGAAGGCTTTTCTGGGTTTGACGATTTCCTGTTCGCGCTGCCACGACCACAAGTTTGACCCGATTCTAACGACCGATTACTATTCGCTGGCTTCGATCTTCGCCAGTACCCGGAGTTATGAAGACCCCCAAGCCTTTGTATCGAGGTTCATCGTGACGCCGCTAATTCGCAAGGATCTCGGCGAACGCTACCTCGACGAGCAAGAGAAGATCAAGGGAACGAAACGGGCGATCAATACGATCGTCGGGATGGGCGTCATCGATGACGGGCTTCGGAATGCGGTTCCGCTCCTCGCTGACTCAATGCTGGCGGCGCGACGGGTTTACGAGGACGGGTTGGCGGTCGAGACGGTTGCGCGTGACGCCGGTTTGGACGTCGAGCGCCTGAGCAAATGGGTCGAGTACCTCCGGCCCGGCGCCGAACCCAAGGTTCATCTCGAAAAGTGGCACGCGGCCGGGGCCGCCGACCGAGCCGCCGCGGCGAAACAATACCAGCGGCTCTATGCGGAAGTAGCCCGGGAACGCATGGCGGGCACCGACGAATGGCTCACCAACAATCTTCGCGACATGATCGAGGGCAAGAGTACGCGGTTCCTGGGACTGCAAAAGTTGCGCCGAGATCCTTTCCATACCGAGGTGAGCGAAGGCCCGCTCGCTGCGGCCGACGACGAGGAGGACGAGCACGAGAAGCTGCTTTCCGCGAAATGGAAAAAGCGGTTGGAGCCTTTGCAAGCGAGGGTGAAACGACTCGAGGCCGAAGCGCTGTCGGAACCGCCGATGGCCTGCGCCGTCAGCGAAGGCGAACCGGTCACCCAGCCGGTCTTTGTTCGCGGACGGCACGACAATCACGGCCCGATCGTCGCCAAGCAATTCCCGATCGTTCTCGCCGGGCGCGGGCAGCAGCCGGTTCGCGAAGGCAGCGGCCGGCGCGAGTTGGCCGAGTTTCTCACTCGGGAAGACAACCCGCTGCCGGCGCGCGTGATGGTCAACCGCATCTGGCTGGGGCATTTTGGCGAGGGTTTGGTGCGAACCCCCAACAATTTCGGAATCGTCGGCGAGCCTCCGACGCACCCGGACTTGCTCGACTACTTGGCGCGGCGTTTTGTCGAGAGCGGTTGGTCGGTCAAACATGTGCACCGCTTGATCGTATTGTCGAGCACTTATCAAATGAGCACCCGAGTGTCGGACGAAGCCTGGCAAGGCGATTCGGCGAATCGGTTGTGGAGTCGTTTCAACCGGCGCCGCTTGACGATTGAGGAATTGCGCGACAACTATCTGGCGCTTTCGGGTAAACTCGATCTGACCGTCGGGGGCAACGTTGAACCGGAGTCGGCCGGCTACACCGAGTTTGAGCGAAACAATCGCCTCGTCGACCCTGATTTCACGATGCGGCGCAGCCTCTACCTGCCGCTGCATCGCAATAAGCTGCCGTCGTTGTTCAACCTATTCGATTTCGGCGATGCGACCACCAGCAACGGCAAGCGCAGTCAGACCAGCGTTGCCCCGCAAGCGCTCTACCTGATGAACAGCCGTTTTTCGAATGTGCGGTCACGGGAGTTCGCCGAGCGCCTGTTGGCCGAGGGCGGGGATGTTGGCGAAAGCGAGCTGATCGAACGGGCCTACTCGATGGCGTTGACGCGCCCGCCGAGTCCCGAGGAACGCACGACGGCGATGCGCTTCTTGACGCGCTTCGGCCATGAACAAACTTCGGCCGAGGACGCTCGCCTGGCGGCCTGGAAGAGCTTCTGCAAGATGTTGACGGCTTCGAACGAGTTTCACTACATCGATTGAGGGATTTATGAAACACGGCAGGCAACCGAATTTCCTCTCGAACCTCCCCGCTCCCTTGCTCGCGGCGGAAACCGTTTCACGGCGAGACCTGCTGCGCCGAACCGCCTGTGGTTTCGGAAGCATCGCGTTGGCGGGGCTGTTGGGCGAACAGCGCCCCGGCTTACAGGCCGCGACCAACCCGCTCGCGCCCAAGGCCACCCACTTCGCACCGCGCGCCAAACGCGTCATTTTCCTTTTCATGCACGGCGGACCCTCGCACGTCGACACCTTCGACCCGAAACCCCGCCTGACCGGCGACAATGGCAAGCCGGTTCCCTTCAAGCGCTCGTTGACCTTCAGCGAGGAAAGCGCGGGCGGGCTGATGGCGTCCCCGTGGGAGTTTCGTCCATACGGCCAAAGCGGCATCGAGGTCAGCGATCTGTTCCCGCGCGTCGGCGGATGCGTCGATGATCTGTGCATGCTGCGTTCCATGGTCGGCGAAGGCGTCGATCACGGCGCGGCCATGTTGCAACTCTTCACCGGGACGTTCTCGTTTACCCGCCCCAGCATGGGCGCCTGGGCGCTCTACGGGCTCGGAACCGAGAATCAGAACCTGCCGGGCTTCATCACCATTAAGCCGACTCTGTGGCAGGGCGGGGCGAAGCTGTACGGGTCCAATTTTCTGCCCGGAGCCTGCCAGGGTACCCCGATCGGCTTTTCGTTCCAGAACGTCGACGATGTCTTGCCGGAACCCATCGAGCACTTGCAATATCAAGGACTGACGACCGATGAGCAGCGCCTCGAGCTCGAATTTCTCCAAAGGATGAATCGCCGCCACGCCGCCGAGCGCCGACGTGACGCCAACCTTGACGCGCGCATTCAATCGTTCGAGCTGGCCTTCCGCATGCAAATGGAAGCTCCCGAGGCTCTCGAAGTCAACAAGGAGTCGGAAGCCGTCCGCCAACTCTACGGGCTCGACGAAGACATCACGCGCGATTTCGGCTGGCAGTGCTTGCTGGCGCGGCGTTTCGTCGAGCGCGGCGTCCGTTTTGTGCAATGCACGCACTCGGGCGTCGAAGAGAAATGGGATCAGCACACCGAGCTGAAACGGATGCACGCCAAGCGTGCCAAGGAAGTCGACAAGCCGATCGCCGGTTTGCTGAAAGACCTCAAGTCGCGCGGTTTGCTCGACGACACGTTGGTCGTCTGGGGCGGGGAATTCGGCCGCACGCCCTTTGCCGAAAGCAACGACGGGCGCGATCACAACCCCTACGGCTACACCATGTGGATGGCCGGAGGCGGCGTCAAGCCCGGCTTCGTTTACGGAGCAACGGACGAGTTCGGGTACCACGCCGTCGAAGACCGCATGCATATCCACGACCTGCACGCGACGATCCTTCATCTGCTCGGACTCGATCACACCAAGCTTACTTATCACTACGGCGGCCGCGATCACCGCTTGACTGATGTTCATGGAAACGTGGCCGAAAAGATTTTGGCTTGAGCCGAGAGCCGCGAAGCGGCGGCGGGAATATAGCCTAGGGTGCAGCCGAAGGCGCAACCCTAGTTACGGAACAAAACGAGGTTGAGCCCTGAAAGGGCGACAGGAACTCGCTATGCATCCCTTACGAAACAGGAGCTTCTCAATGCCGGACAAACCCGCCAATGCCGACAAACTGACCCGACGCGAGCTGGGCCGCCGAGCCACCCCCGCACTGGCCGCCATCACCGCCGGCTCGTCTCTGACCTCCGCCCGCGCCGCTCGCGCCCTGCCTCGCCGCAAATTGGGCAAGACCGGGCTTGAAGTCAGCCTTCTCGGCCTCGGCTCGGCGCAAATCGGAGATCCGCCGGCCGATCAAGCCATCGCCAACCGCGTCGTGGACGCCCTACTCGACGAGGGCATCAACTATATCGATACGGCGCCAATTTACGGGTCGTCGGAAATCCGCCTCGGTCACGCTCTCAAAGGCCGTCGCGACCAATTCGTCCTCGTCTCCAAGGTTGAGGCGACATCCAGCCAGGACGCGACCTGGCAAGTGGAAGAAAGCCTCCGCAAGCTGCAAACCGACTACCTCGACATCGTTCATCTACACAATGTCGGCCGCACCGACCGCTTCCCGAGCCTTGAGGTATTGACGGGACGGTTGGGGGCGCTGGGGGGCTTGCGCGATCTCAAGAAACGCGGCATTGTTCGCCATATCGGACTCACCTGCCATCTGCGTCCCAAGCGGGCGCTGCCGATTCTCGAGACCGGCGACATCGAAGTCGTCATGTGCGCGGCGAACTTCGTCGACCGCCACACCTACAATTTTGAAGAGACTGTCTTCACCGAGGCGGCCCGACTGGGACTGGGTGTCGTCGCGATGAAAATTCTGGGCGGACAAGTAGATCAGAAGGACGGCCGCTTGGCCGCGCATTACCAAGACGCCATGCGTTACGCCTTGGGCCTGCCGGGGCTCTCCGCGGCGATTCTCGGAATGAAAAACGCCGGCGAAGTGCGCAAAGCGGCCAAGATGGCGCGGACCTATCAACCTCTGAGCGAAACCGAACTGACCAAGCTCTCCGACGCCGGCCGCCGCATGGCCCGCGAATGGGGCGAACTCCGCGGCCCCGTTGCCTGGGAATCGTAGTCGCGCGCGATTCCGGGCCCGTTCTCAGCCGGTCCGAAAATCGCGGGAGATTCGACCAAACCGGGAGACGGAGCCTGAGAAGAAGCATCAATCGGGATTGACGTGCAATAGCCCCATCCCTCTGTCGGGCGGCGGGGCCGCGAAAACAGATTCGAGGGTGCAACTCACGGCCGGCCCGGCCTGCTACCCGCCCAGCGTAATCATCTCGATCTTCTTCCGTCCCGAGGCCTGGTACCCCTCGTCGGACTGCATCGCCTGAAAGCGCTCCTCGGAATAGCGGTCATTCCGTTTCCGCCAAACCGATTCGATCCAGGCCCGCAGTTCGTCGTCGTCGGCCCCCGAGCGCAGGTGCGCCTTGACGTCGCTGCCTTCGTTCGAGAAAAGGCACGTCACCAACTTGCCGTCCGCCGTCAGCCGCGCGCGTGTGCAGCTTCCGCAAAACGGTTCCGTCACCGAGGCGATGACTCCCAGATCTCCCTTGCCGTCGGCAAATTCGTAATCGACCGCGGGTGCCGTCCCCCGCGCCCGTCCGACCTTGCGCAACGGGTATTTCTCGTGAATCGCCGCCAGCATTTCCTTCGCGCTCACGAGCTTGTCGTCGGTCCATTGATTAGCGTTGCCGACATCCATGTACTCGATCAGCCTCAGGGCGAAGCCCTCGCTGCGCGTAAAGTCGACGAGATCGAGAACCTCATCGTCGTTGACGCCCTTTTCGATGACGGCGTTGATCTTGATGGGGCCAAACCCGGCGTCGCGCGCCGCGAAGAGCCCTTCGAGCACCGGCGCCAACTCGCCACGTTGCGTCATGCTGCGGAACTTTTCCGGGTCGAGCGTGTCGATGCTGACGTTGATGCGGCGCAGCCCGGCTTGACGCAGCACCCCCGCCTTTTCGGCCAGCGAAGTGCCGTTGGTCGTCAGGCACAATTCGACGCCCGGCAGCTCGGCGAGGCGGGCGACGAGGTCTTCGAGGTCGCGCCTTAGAAGCGGTTCGCCCCCGGTCAGCCGAATCTTCTTGACGCCCAGACCCGCGAAGATCCGAGCGACTCGCGTGATCTCCTCGAACGTCAGAATTTCCGTCCTGTGAATCCACTCGTATTCGTCGAGCGGCATGCAATAGGTACACCGGAAGTTGCAGCGATCGGTGACCGAAACGCGCAGGTCTTCAAGCGGACGTTGGAAGGAATCGAGCAGCATGAGTCTTCGGCGGCGGCAACCACCGGGGCCGCGGGCTCGCCAAGCAAGATCATTGTAGCTTGAGAGCCCGGTCCGGCAGGGGCTGCGAAAATGCCCGCCCCGCCCGCCCGCCCCCCGGGTGTTTACCGCCGCCGCGGGCCGCAACCTATAATGAAGTCTGGAAAGGATCGCGAGGGCGCATGATTGAAGTCACCCCCAAGGCCGTCAACCGTATCCGCGAGATGCTCTCCGAGAGCAATGAGACCGCCATGCGTTTGGGCGTCGTCGGCGGCGGCTGCTCCGGACTCAGCTACAAATTCAAGTTCGAAACGGGTCCGCGCCCCAACGACAACGTCATCGAGGCCGACGGCGTGCGACTCTTCGTCGACCCCAAGAGCTTCGAACACCTCGACGGCCTGACCCTCGACTTCACCGAATCACTGATGGAGCGAGCCTTCGTCTTCCACAACCCAAATGCGACCGAGAGCTGCGGCTGCGGCAAGTCGTTCGGGATTTGACCGATGCAAAACGGAATCGATTTCGAAACGTGGTACGAAAATTTCAACCGGTTCGCCGGTGATCTGTATCCGGGCCGCTATACCCGCGACGTGGTCAAGGACTTGGTCGAGGTCGGCCGTCAAGTCAAGGAGGCGGCGCGGAAAAAAAGCTCGCTGATCGTCGCGCACAACTATCAATACCCGGAGCTTCAGGAAGTCGCGCAAGAAGTCGGCGATTCGCTCGGCCTCAGCCGCTATGTCGCCGACCAAGAGCCGACCCGCGTGGATTTCTGCGGCGTCTGGTTCATGGGCGAAACGGCGAAGACGATCCTCGGTGACAGCGCCAAGGTCTTCATGCCCGACCGACCCGGTTGCTCGCTGGTCGATTCCATCGAGCATCTGCGCATCGAGAGCTGGATCAAGGCCAACGCCGACGGTATCGTCATCTCCTACGTCAATACCGACGCCCGCACCAAGGCCATGAGCGATTACATTTGTACGTCGCGCAATGCGCCGCAGATTCTTCAACACGCCGGAGATCAACACCCCGGCAAGCGCATTTTATTCCTGCCCGATAAGTATCTCGGCGCCGTCTCGCTGGCGCGCACCAGCGTCGATCCCGATTTAGTGGATCTCTACGATGGGGCCTGTCACGTGCATGCCAAGATCGGCGAGCACGCGCTGGAGGGTGCGTTTGATCGCCACCCCGACGCCGATTTACTGATCCACCCCGAGTGCGGTTGTTCGTCGTCTTGTTTGGCTAAGACGGCGAGCGGTAATTCGTCCTACCAGCGCGCCTATTTTCTTTCGACCGAAGGCATGTTGCGCCACGCCGAAAAGTCAAACGCCGCGGAATTCATCGTGGCGACCGAATCGGGAATGTTGTATCGCCTACGCAAGGCGATGCCCGAGAAGATTTTCCATCCCGTCTCCCCCGACGCCGTTTGCGAGTACATGAAAATGAATACGATCGAGAAACTTCTCGATTCGCTCACCAACGACCGCATTGAAGTGACCGTCGACGAGTCCATCCGCGTCAAGGCGCAGGCGGCGATCCAGCGCATGCTCACGATTCAGTAGGCCGCGGCCGGTTGTGCCTCTCGACGCCGGTGGGTTTTTCCTCGGATCCGCCCTCCCGCGGCCGATAAAGTTCTCGTAGGGCGGCGTGAAGACGACGTTCGCCGGCGCCGTCTTGCGGAGGACGGTTCGGAAAAGCCTACAGCAGTTTTTCAAACTGATCCCGCACGCGAATCTTGTCCGCCTCGTCTCCAAAACCGAGACTAAACCAGCCCTCGTAACCCTCTTTCTTCAGCCGTCCGAAAAGGGCGGGGAAGTCGATGTTCCCCTCTCCGGGCACCAGGTGGACTTCGTATTCGCCGGTATTGTCGTTGAGCCGCACTTGCCCGATCTTGTCCGCTCCGAAGGCGTCAAGAAAGCCGGCCCAACCCTCGGGAACCAGGTGCCCGTGTGGAGCGTTGAAAGCCCATTTCAAGTTGGGTGAATCGAGCGCGTCCCAGAACCGCCGCATCTCTTCGACGTTGTGCGGTAAGTAGTGAATCTCCGATCGATCAGGCTCTTTGTTGTGATTTTCGAGAAAGACGTCGATGTGCTTCTGCTCGGCGCGATCGAGGAGCCGCCGGATGCGCGAGATCGCCGCCGGCAGCCGCCGTTCGAAATCTCCAAAGTGATAGCCGCCGTGCGCGACCAGCCAACCCGCCCCGAGCCGCTGAGCCAAATCGAGATTCGCGAATAGATATTCGTCGACGGCTTCGCGAACGATCGGTACGTCCTCGGCGTTGCTGATGGCGGAGGTCGGGTGCAGGCCCACCTCGACGCGGTGCTTTTCGCAAAGGCGGCGCACGTCGGTGATACGCCGGTTGTTGAACGAAGCGAGGGAGTTGGGCTCCCGGTCGGCGTTGAAATCGATGTAGCGGAAGCCGTTCTCCCCCGCCCAACGAATGTAGTCCTCGAGGGGTTTGTCTCCCGGTGCGTTGAAGCCGAAACGATCGCTCATGGTGTTTTCTCCGGGCCGAGCCGGATTTATTCTAACAGCGCCTCGGTCTGCGACAATGGGTAGACCTTGCGGGCGTTCGTCAATACTCCGCGAAAAGTTCTCCTTGGATGCTTGCCCGCCCTGACGATTTTCCTCGCCGCCTGCTCGGAGTCTGCTCCCCCCAAAGGTCCCTACGACACCGACCCTCTGGAGCCGGCGCGGGTGCTCGAAAGTTTTCAAATCATCGAAGGTTTTCGCATCGAGACGGTTGCCGCGGAACCCGAAGTCATCGACCCTGTTGCCATCGCTTTCGATCAAAACGGCAATTTGTGGGTCGCCGAGATGCCCGACTTGCCATTCGATCCGCCGCGGGGCGAACCGCCACGCGGCCGCATCCGGTTTCTCGAAGACCGCGACCGCGACGGGCGTTTCGAGACGGCCTCGGTGTTCGCCGACGAGCTCCGCCAGGCGAGCGGCGTTCTGCCCTGGAGCGGCGGCGTGTTCGTTGCCGCGGCCGGGGAAATCCTCTATCTGAGAGACACGAACGGCGACGGCAAGGCCGATGTGCGCGAAGTCTGGTTCCGCCGGTTTGCCTCAACCGGAGCTTCCTTCGGGACCCGTGTCACGAATCTTCGCCTCGGCGTAGACAACTGGGTCTACGCCGCCAATAGCGGCGGAGAAGGCGAAATCACCTCACCCAAATGGCCTGACCGGCCGGCGGTCCGGGTCGACGGCGGCGACTTTCGTTTTCATCCGATGGACGGGCGTTTCGAGGCCGCCGCGGGACCCTCGCGGTCCGGCATGTCGTTCGATGCCTGGGGCAACCTCTTCGTCACCGAGAGCGCTTTGCATTTGCGGCACGCCGTGTTCCCGGCTCGCTACCTCGCGGGTAAGACGCTATTCGAGTCGCCTTCCACGCTTGAAGACGTGACCGCCCACGACCCCAACGCAACGGTGATCTTCCCGCTTACCGAACAGCGGAAATGGCGCAACCGGCCAAACGATGGAAGACAACAGAGCGATGAAGAACCCCAACCCGGGCGGCCCGAGCAGCCGACCCGACATTTTTCCGCCGCCGCCGGAACGACCGTTTATCTTGGCGACTCGTTTCCCGCCCAGTATGCCGGCAGCGTCTTCACCGCCGACACGGCCGCGAACCTCGTCCACCGTGACGTGCTTTCGCCCGCGGGCGTCACCTTCCGCGCGGACCGTTCCCTGAAAGGCCGTGAGTTTCTAGCCTCGACCGACACCTGGTTTCGTCCAGTGAACTTCGCCAACGGTCCTGACGGCAATCTCTACGTCGTCGATTTCCATCGCGACTACATCGAGCATCCCAATTCCATCCCTGAAGCGGTCATGCGGGAAGTCGAGATCGATTTCGATCGCGGCAACGACCGCGGCGGAATCTACCGCATCGTCGCGGAAGGCCGGGTCGCCTCGCCCCGCAAGCTGCCGGGCCAGGCCAACGCCCAAGAGTTGGTCGAGATGCTCGGCCACGCGAACGGTTGGCACCGCCGCGCCGCGCAACGCCTGCTCATCGCGCTGGCCGACGTCTCGGCGATCCCCGGCCTCAAACTAACCGCCGAAAGCGCCGCGGCGCCCCTGGCTCGCCTCCATGCCTTATGGGCGCTCGAAGGCCTGCGCGCTCTCGACGCCATCCTGGTGCGTTCCGTCTTGCGCGATGACGATCCGCGCATTCGCGAACATGCCCTGCGCTTGGCGGAGGACTTTCTCCCCGAGTTGGGAAACGCGGTCACGGCCCGCCTCGGCGAGACGAACCCGCGGGTGCGTTTTCAACTTGCCTTGACCCTCGGAAAGATCGACGCCAATCACCGGCCTCTGGCCAAGCTTGCTTCCGCCAGTGTCGAGGATCTCCGGCTACGGACGGCGCTTCTCGTCTCCGCCGGACCGCGTTCGTTGCAAGTCTTGACGCGGATGCTGGTACGACACCGCGATTTCTTCGCCGAACCGACAGCCGAGAAGCGACAATTCATCGCGGGCTTAACGTCTCGGATCGGGGCCGGGCGGGGAGCCAACGACGTCACCATGCTGCTGATCACCTTGGACGGCAGCCCGGTGATTCGTCGCGATCCGTGGCTGGAGACGACCCTCGAGGGGCTGGCGAAGGGTTTGGCGCGTCCGAGCGAGAAGCGCCTCCGAGTCCCCTCGGCCGAGCATGTTCTAGCGAGTTTGCTGCGTCATCGCAATGAGGGTGTGCGGACGGCCGCCGCCAATGCTTGTCAATATCTCGTCTTTCCCGAGTTCACGAGTATGGCGCTGGTGAGCGCTCGCGACGAAAGTCTTCCGATCGAGAAGCGCGCAAGGGCGGTCGGCTACTTGCGGGGCGGCGGCTTCCGGGCCGTCGGGTCCACTCTGCGCGCAATCATCGAGTCGTCTTCACCGAGAGTGGTCAAAGACGCGGCGGTCGAGGCGGCGGGGCAATTTGATGATCCCGCCGTGGCGGAGATGTTGACCGCGGGGTGGCCCGGGTTTTCGCCCGAAGCGCGCAACCGCGCGATGCGGACTCTGCTTCGTCGCCCGGAGTGGATCAGCGTATGGCTTGCCGCCGCCGAGGCGGGCTCGGTCGATCTCGCAAGCCTTGACGAGGGTGATCGAACCCGTCTTCGCGAGCACCCCGATCCGGCTATTCGAGAACGGGTGGCCGCCTTGACGACCCAACCAAGCGGACTCACGCAACCCCAAACCGAGCCACGACCCTAAGCGAGTGAAATCAGTAGCGACCGGCACTCTTGCCGGTCCCAGCCCAAAGTTGAGACAAGCTCTCAGCTTGTCTCGTCTCCCCCTGCCCCAATCGAAGTTTCAAGTCTAAAATGGGAACTTGATCACCGAAAGATTGGCGCGAGTTCGAGAGCGAGTCGCCGAGGCGGCCCGCAACGCCGGGCGTGACCCCGATGAAATTACGATCGTGGCCGTCTCGAAAGTGAAGCCGGCCGAGGATATCGTGGCCGCCTACGAGGCCGGGCAGCGGCATTTCGGCGAGAACTACCTGCAGGAATTTCAGCGCAAACGGGCCGATCTGCCGCCCCTTCCCGGTGCCGTCTTCCACATGATCGGAAGGCTGCAATCGAATAAAACCACCGCCGCTTCCGAGCTGTTCGACGTCATCCAAACCGTTCATAGCGAAAAGATCGCACGGCGTCTCAATGATGCCGGGCGCGACCTTGACGTTTTTCTCGAGGTCAAACTATCCGAGGAAGAAAGCAAGAGCGGACTGGCCGAAGCCGACATCGCCGCCGTCAAGCAATTCACCGAAGCTTGCCCCCATCTCCGACTGCGGGGGTTGATGGGAATGCCGCCTTGGCTTGAAGATCCCGAGAAGACTCGCCCTTATTTCCAACGCCTGCGACAGCTCGCCGAGCGCTACGCAGTGACTGAAATCTCCATGGGGATGAGCCGTGATCTCGAAGCGGCTGTCGAAGAGGGCTCCACGATGGTTCGCGTCGGCACCGCGATTTTCGGCAAGAGGCCGGCGCGGTGAAGATCGCGTTGGTTTCTCCTTTGCCCCCGGCCCCAACCGGTGTCGCCGACTACTCCGTCACGCTGGCTCGGGAACTTTCGCGCGCCATCCGCGTCGACCTCGTCTCGACGCTCGACGAAGATAGAGCGGCCGACTACGACGTCTGCCTCTATCACCTCGGCAACAACGCCCTGCACGGCGAGATTTACGATCTGGCGCTGAAGAGACCCGGCGTGGTAGTCCTCCACGATGCGGTCTTGCAGCACTTCCTGCTGGGCCGACTCGACCGTGATGCTTACGTCGCGGAATTCGTCTACAACTACGGCGAATGGATGCGGCAGTTCGCCGACGAACTCTGGCGGGCGCGAGCGGCGTCGGCGAGTGACGCTCGCTATTTTCGCCATCCGATGCTGCGCCGGATTGTCGAAAACTCTCGCCTGGTGATCGTGCACAACCCGGGGGCCGCTCGACTCGCCCGCCAGGCGGTCGCCGAGGGCCCGGCTCCGCCGATCGTCGAGATCCCCCATTTTGCGCAAGCGCCCCAATTACCCGACGGCCCCGCCCGCGCGGCGATCCGGGAGCGGCTCGGCATCCCCCCTGATGCGGTCGTGATCGGAACCTTCGGTTACCAGCGGCCGACCAAGCGGTTGCGGTCGCTGTTGCGGGCCGTTCGCGCCATCGAGGCGCCCTGTCGATTGCTTCTGGTTGGCGATTTCGTGTCCGAAACCTACCGCCTCGCGGTCGAGCCCCTGCTCGCCAAGCTGCCCGCGATTTGTCGGCCCTTCGTGCCGGAAGACGAGTTTTGGCGATTGGCCGCCATTACGGATGTCGCGGTCAGTCTAAGGCATCCGTCGGCCGGTGAAACGTCGGGGGTCGTCGTGAAACTGGCGGCCGCGGGAAAGCCCGTTCTGGTGACCGCCGGGGAGGAGAATGCCGACTATCCCGACGATGTGTTTTGGAAGGTCGACGCGGGCGAAGCGGAAGTGGAAATGCTCGCCGAGATGCTGCGTGTGTTGGTGAAAGAGAACGGGTTAAGAGAGGTTTTGGGAAAGCGCGCCAAGCAACACATGGTCACCCGCCACGCCCTGGGGACTGTCTCCAAGTTGTATCGGGAAGCGCTGCGTCAAGCGGCTTCATAAAGCTCGCTGAGTTCTCTGAATCCGCTGCGGCCGAGACTCTTACGACCATCGACGGATTGATTCGCCGTCCGGATGTTCGTCGCCGGAGTAAGAGGTTTTTCTTGATTCGCCTAAGGTGCGAATAGCATTGCCGGCTGGCATTCTGTCATATAGTACTAGTATCAACAGTACGAAATGGTAGATTAGTTTTGCTCGTTTCGGCGGGAGAAGGGTGTTGGTCCGATGATCCGAGTTTGTGCATGCGAATCGCAACCGATTGTTTTGGAGGGCCTGAAGAGCAGCCTGGCGGGCGTTGAGGACATCGAGTTTATCGGTTCCGTGGACGAGCTGCGCGGTATGTTTGACTTTGTCGCCGAGGAGTCCCCCAAGGTTTGCCTGCTCGACAAGGCGTTCGGCACCAAAGCGGTTTTTCAACTGGTTTCCGACATCAAGGCCCGGGCCCCCGAGACGGAGCCGGTGTTGTGGGCGGCTGAAATTTCCGAAGTGGAATCCTTCCGCGCTTTGCAGGTCGGGGCCCGTGGAATTCTGAAGAAGACGCTTCCCGTTGACGTGATCGTCGAGTGTCTCCGAACGGTCGCGAACGGAAACATTTGGATCGAGAGTTCGGTTTCGAATCAGTTCGTGGGCTTCATTAACCGGCGCTCCACGCCGCGTCTTACCCCCCGGGAAGACGAGATCTTGAGCCTCGTCATGCGAGGGATGAAGAACAAGCAAATCGCCGAGGAACTCACCATTACCACCGGAACGGTCAAAGTGCACCTGATGCACATCTTTGAGAAAACAGGGGTTAAGGACCGCTTCGAATTGGCGATGTACGGTCGCAAACTACGCGGCGGCACGCTAGAATTCGAAAATGATTTGGTCTCCGAGCCGGTGGCCATGGCGATGCCTTAACTCGTCGTCCGACGAGGATGATCGGCCGAAGATGCTGTCCACCCGTGCGGTCCTCGGGCTGGTGGGCCTGACCGCGGCTTTCCTTTTCATCGTCATCGCAAGATGGTCGCCCGACCAATTCGGAACCTATCACGACGACACGCTCTATTGGAGTTCCGCCCAAGCCCTGGCCGAAGGCCGAGGTTTTCTGTTTCCCAGCATCCCAGGTGAGCCGGTTCCGACAAAGTATCCCCCCCTCTACCCCTCGTTGGCCTCGCTGATTTGGAGGGCTTGGCCCGTTTTCCCCGATAATTTGGCGGCGGGGTTTTGGGTCTCGGCGCTGGCCGGGTGCGCTTTCCTGGTGGGCTGTTTCTTCCTTTTTCGTCAACTCGGTTTGGCGGAGCCGGTGTCGTTGGCCTTGACGGCGGCTTGTGGGTTGCATCCCACGACGTTGTTTCTTTCTTCGAGCCTCCTCAGCGACATGTTGTTCATGGCGCTCGCGGTCTGGGCTTTTGTCGGGGGCCTGGGCCGGCTTGCATCCGAACGGCGATACGGCGCCGACCTCGCGCCGTTGGTGGTATGCCGTTGCCGCCGTCGTCCTGGCTACCGCTACGCGCTCGGTGGGCATTGCGGCCGCTCTCGGTATCGGGGCTTTCGCCGTGTTTCGAGGACGGATCTCCAGGGGCTTGATCGCGGCGGGCTGCGGTATCGCCTTCGTGGGCGCGTCCTTTCTGTTGTCGGCCCCACGGTCCGAGGGCGGCCCGGACCTGTCGGAGGCAGCCGCCGGGTTCCATCAGACCCTGCTCTACTACACGAGTTATTTCGGCTTCTGGAAGCTTTCCGTGCCGGATTTCGAGACCTTTTGGGCCATGGCTGTCTTCAACCTCGGTCAGCTGATCCGATACCCGGCCGCCATGACGTTTTCGCTGGATGTCGTGGGGTTTTCCGGGGGCCTTCTACTGCGCATGGCCTCGGTTGTGGTGTCGATTGGCATAGCCAAGGGGCTGTGGACCGTGGTCCGTTCGCGGGGTTTGCACCCGGCCGTCACGGGCTTAGTGGCTACATTGCCGATTGTTATCGTGTGGAACTATCCGGTCGTCGACCGCTTGTTGATTCTGTTTCTGCCCTTGTTTCTTGCCGGTGCCTGGACGGAGATGCGCTTCGTTGGGAGCTCGGCCGTGGAAATCCTGCGCTCCGACAAACCTTTCCTGGACCGGGCGATCGCGGGAGTTCTAGCGGCGTTGATCGCCTGGTTGGCGGGTTACGGTGTACTCGGGTACGCGAAACAGATTCCGGGAGCGCGTCCTGACATTCAACGGTCCGCGGAACATTTCGCGGCCGAGAGACGAGAGGCGTACGACTGGATTCGCGAAAACACCCGGTCGAACGACCGCTTTGTCGCCTATCAGGACGCGCTGCTTTGGCTCGCCACGGGTCGCCAAGCGATCCGGCCGATCATCTTTTCGACCGAGGCCTTCTATCGCCAAGACGAAGAGATTTTGAATCGAGACCTGGAGCATTTCATGGACACGGCCGAATCGATAGGAGCCCGTTACTGGCTCGTCGCGAAAAACGATTTTCGACTCGAAACCGCGCAAGACGTCATCCTCAAGCATGTCGAGAGTCAAACGGCCGGATCCGTCCCGATCTTCGTGACCCGGGGCGGGGCGCTCAAAATCTTCGAAATCGGCCGTCCCGCGGCACCAAACGCGTCCACCGCCGCCCGAGAATAGCCGTTCGTGAGCGGCCCGCGCGGCTGCGATCGTTCCGCATCTCGACTAAGTACTATGACCCCGTGGTACTTGCGATCTATCCACCCAGGGTTCTAGATCGATATAGCTATTGGAACGTTCGTCAGGGTGCGGTAGTATGGATTGAGCGACGGACCTAAGTTCCTCATATTCACTGGGTTCGATCGCACGAGGAGATGGCGGCCGTCATGCGGTGGCGCCGCTTCCACGCACTCGCGGAAGAGAATCAGACGAATGCCGATCGAAGGGCGCAATACGACTTCTCAGAAGCCTCCGGGCGGATCCGCGGGACCCGGTTCGTCCGGTCCCGAGCGGCCCAAGCGCGGCATCCGTGAGCTGTTTTTGCCGCCGATTTCAGCCTGGGTCTTTATCTCGATCTTGCTTTGGCTTTTCTTCGGTCACGCCGCCGCGACGACCTTGTTGAGCGACGGAGACACCGGCTGGCACATCCGCGCCGGAGAGTACGTTTTAGACAACTACGCCGTTCCCCGCCACGACCTGTTCTCGTTTTCGATGGAGGGCAAGGAATGGTTTGCTTGGGAGTGGTTGGCGGATGTCGCTTTGGCATGGTGTCATCGCGTGGCCGGCCTCAAGGGCGTTGTGTTGCTGGCCGGTGTCGTGATCGCGATGACGGCCGTCCTTACACTCGAGTACATGCTCTGGTTGCGCGTCAACATCCTGGTCGCCATCACGGTGATGACGATTAGTAGCGCGGCGTCGATGATTCACTGGCTTGCGCGCCCGCATATGTTCACATGGGGATTTCTCATCGCAACCGCCTGGTTGTTGGAGGCCGATCGCCGAAAACCCGGTCGAAAGGTGTACTTTCTGGTCCCTCTGGTGGTGGTCTGGACTAACGTTCACGGTGGGTTCGTGGCGCTGTTGGCGGCGATTGTCGTCTACGCGGTCGGCGTAGCCCTGGAACGGCTTTGGACGGCCCACGCCGCCGGCGTTGGGTGGGGATGGGCGGAGATAGGGACGACAACAAGGCGTTACGCCTTGCTGCTGGCGCTTTGTGCCGCCGCCACATTGATCAACCCCTACGGCTACCAACTGCATCTTCACATCGGCGAGTACCTGGGCAACGATTTCATTCTCAACAATGTGCAAGAGTTTCAGTCGCCGAGGTTTCGCGGCGAAAGCATGTACATTTTTGAGGGATTCTTGTTCGTGACCCTCTTCTTCGTGGTTCGGATGACGCTGCGACGAGAATTGGCCCCCGTCCTGCTTCTCCTCATGTGGGCTCACGCTTCGTTGGTCTCGGCTCGCCATATTCCCCTGTTCATGTTGCTGGCCGCGCCGTGGGTGGGACGCGAGCTAACCCTGCTCATCGCGCAAGCCGCGCGCACCGGCAATAAATGGTTCATGGGGCTCCAGAGCATGGCGGAGGATTACGGCGGAACAGGCTCGGATCGATCGCCGAGTTGGAACTTCGGCATGATTTTGCTGCCGCTCATCGGCGTCGGAATCGTGGCGAGTATGTTGCATTTACGACCCGATGACTTCCGATGGAAGGCGCAGTTCCCTGACCTGCGGTTTCCCGTCGCCGCCTGCGAAGCCTTGGGCGACCGCTTGCTCCGGGAGAATAGGGTGCTCAGTTCGGACCAATGGGGCGATTATTTGATTTACCGCTTCCACCCCAATCGCAAGGTGTTCTTCGATGGCAGGAGCGATTTCTATGCCCCTGAGCTACGCCAGGACTACTTGCAGCTGATCGGATCGGGGTGGCGCTGGCGGGAGATCGTGGGCCGCCACGAGTTTGATGCGGCCCTGTTGCCGCTCGACTGGTCGCTGGCGAGCGCGATGAAGGTGCATCCGGATTGGAATCTGATCTACGACGATGGATTCGCCGTTTATTTTGAGAGGGTTCCGAACTGAGGCGTGTCGGCGGGTTCGAGGCGGAAGCGAGCAAGGAAATGCATGGCGGAGTCGACGAACTGGAGCGCCGGATACGCTACGATACAAATAGTTTAGACACAGTTGACCGGGGTTTTTGATTGCCGGCGGCGGCCCTTTGCTGCATAATGGCTCCCGGTTGGTGAAGCGGAGGCGGGCTTCCGGGGGTCTTCTCTTAGGCTGGGTTAAGTAAGGATACGGAACTCCACCGGCGGACAATAGCCCAGCGCCGAATGCAAGCGCTTTTCGTTGTACACCCTGCTCGAGAAAACGCCCGATCGAGGCGCGCGCCTCGGCCAGATCGCGGTACTCGGAGCGGTAGACCTCTTCGTACTTCAGCGTCTTCATGAAAGATTCCGCTTTGGCATTGTCGTAGGGGTTCGCTTTGCGGCTCATGCTGGGGGTGATTCCGTGCTGCTTCAACAATTCTACATAGCCGTTGGCGGCGTACTGTACTCCGCGGTCGGAGTGATGCACCAGCCCTGCAGCGGGACGCCGCTGATCCAGTTGAACACGCGGGATTCTGTGAATTTCAATTCAGGGCCGGTATGGTATTCAATGAGAACATCGAGGAGTTCCGACTCGTTAGTGCGGTTTGCCGTCTTCGGTGGCGGCGACCAGGACCGCGCTGGGAGATTGGACTCGGAGACCAAAAATAGTGTACTGGCTACTCGGACTCTGTGCTTTGTTCGGCCTGTTGGCGACCGCCGAGGATTTGTGGCGGCGCAAGGTATCGAACCCGATTGCGTTGGCCGCGTTTGTATCCGGCGTGGCGGCGCAGGCCGCTCTCCACGGACTCAGCGGGGTCTGGGATTCTTTGCTGGGCGGTGTGATCGGATTCGCGGCCTTCCTGGTTTTCTTTATGCTGGGTGGAATGGGCGGAGGAGATATCAAGCTGATGGCCGGATTCGGCGCGATCATCGGAAGCGAGCAGATCGTGACCGCCGCGATCATGGCGGCCATGGTGGGCGGCCTGATGGCGCTGGCTTTCGTCGCCGTTCAGTGGGTGAAGAAGAAGTTCGGTTCCGGCGTCGCGGACTCGGCCCTCAAGAGTTCGATTCCCTACGCGCCCGCCATCACGGCGGGAGTATTGCTGTCCTTTCTTAGTAGATCTGATTTTTTGGTCTAGGGGTGAATTATGGATAAACGATTGATCACGGTTATTTTGATGGCGGTCGTGGTGGCTCTGGTCATCACGGCGATTTTCTACCAAATCACCGTCGGGCGCCGGCAGGTGCAGGCGGAGGTGCCGAAGAAGGTGCTGATTGTGGCCACGCAAGACCTTCCGATCGGGAAGGTGATTACGTACGAAGATTTGCGGGCGATGGATTTCCCGGCCGAAGCCTACCCGCGGGGCGCTTTCGGTAGCGAAGAGGACGTGATCGATCGATCCGTCGTGAGTCCGATCCTTGAGAATGAGCCGATTCTCGCCGGCCGCGTCACCGAAAAGGGCGCGGGCGTCGGGTTGGCGCCGCTGATCCCGGAGGGGAAGCGAGCGGTGGCGATCGCGATCAATCAGGTGACCGGCGTGTCCGGGTACATCAACCCCGGATCCGAGGTCGATATCCTCCTGACTGGGTCGCCTAAGGGCGGCTCGGAGCAGATCACGACGACGGTCCTGGAGAATGTCACGGTTCTGTCGACCGGGCATCGCTTGGAGATGGATCCCAACGGCAAGCCTCAGAATGTCCCGGTTCTTAATATGCTTCTGACGCCCGGCCAGAGCGAATTGCTGACGCTGGCGACGCAAGCGGGCCGCATCCATCTCGTGTTACGCAATCCGATGGATGAGGAAGAGACGGCGAAAGCCCGCAAGGCTGTGCGACAGAGCGATCTATGGGCCAAGGCGCGCCAGCGCGCCGCCCGCCCGGCTCAGCGGCCAAGGCGCTCCGCTGCTCCGCTGCCGCCACCTCCGCCGCCGCCTCCGGCGCAGGTGGAGATGATTCGAGGCAATAAGCGATCCGTGCAGAGGTTTAAACGTTCCGCTAACTAGCTTGTCCAAGGTGTCCCTATGGACTTGCCCCCAAAAGATGGTGTTCGTCACGCCGGAATTCCCCGCGGTGATCGACGTCGGGGAGCCGCTTAACATGGTGCCGATGCCTAAGGACTTCATGGAGCCCTTGGCTGACTACGTTGAGCGACTCAGAGCGGAGGAGGCGGCGAAGGCGGCCGAGTAGGTCCGGCGTCCCACGCGAGGTTTAGAGCAGGAGATATGGAGCCCCACGAACTCAGACAGCGAGCGGAACTGGCCGCCGTCCTTATCTGTCCGAACCGCGGTCTTGCCCAGCGGTTCGTCGCGACGATACCGGAGATGCGGGCCTTTCAGCTCGTCGCGGATGTCGACGCTTACCCCAGCGTTCGTCAGTTGGACAGCCGCCTGAGGCAGCTGCGGCCCGATATCGTCCTGTTGGATTTAAGCGCGGATACCGAGAAGGCTATCGAGCTGATTTCAGCCGTGGCCGCCATTCGGCCCGCCATTCATGTGGTGGGGTTACACGAACACAACGATGCCGCCGTGATCATTCGTTCCTTGCGGGCGGGATCGACGGAATTCTTGTGTGCGCCGTTTGACGTCGAGTCGCAGTCGACCGTCATTTCCCGCATCCTCCGTCTTCGCAAATCCGAAGAGCAGTCCGAGCTCACCCGAGGGCAAGTCCTCTCGTTTGTCGGGGCCAAGGCCGGCCAGGGAACAACGACGCTCGCCTACCATACCGCTTGCCTCGGCGCCGCGGATGCCAAACGCAAGGTCCTCATTGTTGATTTCGATCTGACCGGCGGAACGCTTTCCTTTATCGCGCGTACCAGTTGTAGTTACAGTCTCTTGGACGCCCTTCGTCATTCCGAGAAAATCGACGCGACTCTATGGAGTGCGTTGGTGACGAGCCAGGGAAACCTGGATCTGCTGACGGCGCCGGATAAGCCGGAGCCGGCTACCATCGAAGGCCGTCGAATCCACGACTTGCTTGAATATGCTCGTGGGGCTTACGACGTTGTCATTTTGGATCTGCCGGCCGCCTACGAGCGCGTTTCTCAGGTGATTTTGGGGGAGGCGGACCAGATTTTCGTGGTTTCGGGCGCGGAGTTGCCCTCGTTGCATTTGACAAGAAAGCTCATTGGCTACCTCGAGCAGATGCAAATCGGTCGTGAGCGGATGTCGCTCATCGTGAATCGGATGGCTAAGCGGCAAGGGCTCAGTACCGCCGACATGGAAAAGGTATTTGCTTTTCCGATTAGTTCGGTGTTGCCCGAGGATAACGCCGCTATGCACCGGGCGCAGACAACGGGTAAGCCGGTGCTTTCCAACTGCGATCTGGGGCGCGGTTATCAGGATTTCGTGAAGAAACTGTTCGCCGTGCCCGAGGCGGACAAGAAGAAGGGTGTCGGGTCCTTGAGGCTTTCCGCCCTGCTGTCTCAGGGATGAGGGTCGGCGATCGAGCAAGTGGAGCGAGAATAAAAAATGGCGATGATGACCGACATTCAGACAAGCGGCGAAGCTACTTGGGAAGACCGCTTGCGGCGGGGAACCTCGCGCGGACGGTTGACCCTGAATCCCGAGTACCAGGAACTCAAATTCCGTCTACATCGTCGCCTGCTCGACAAGATCAATCTCGAAGCTCTGGCCAGCATCGAGAACGAAAAGGTGAGGCTGGAAGTCCGCAACGCCTTGATGTCGTTGATGGACGAAGAGTCGACCTTGCTCAGTTCTCTCGAACGGCAACAGATCTGCGACGAGGTCTTGGACGAGGTTTTCGGCCTCGGCCCGCTGGAGCCTCTTCTGCAGGACCCGACCATCAGTGACATCTTGGTCAATACTCATAGCCAAGTGTACATCGAGCGTAAGGGGCAACTGGAGTTGACCAGTGTCACCTTTAAGGATGACAACCATCTTTATCGCATCATCGACAAGATCGTATCGCAAGTCGGTCGACGCATTGACGAGTCTTCGCCGATGGTTGATGCCCGGCTTTCCGACGGTTCTCGTGTCAACGCGGTGATTCCACCGCTGGCCGTCGACGGTCCCTTGATGTCGATTCGTCGTTTCGGCACCGACAAACTGATACCCGACGATCTGGTGGCCAAGAAGTCGGTCACGCAAGGCATGATGGACATCCTCAAGGGCGCGGTCAGTGCACGCCTCAATGTAATCGTCTCGGGCGGAACGGGTTCGGGCAAGACGACAATGCTCAACGCCTTGTCGGCCTTTATATCTCCGACCGAGCGCGTCGTTACGATCGAGGACGCGGCGGAGTTGCAGCTCAAGCAGCCTCACGTCGTTCGGATGGAGACGCGGCCGCCCAATATCGAGGGCGAGGGCGCCATCCGGCAGCGTGAATTGCTGATCAACTCCCTGCGTATGCGGCCCGACCGTATCGTCATCGGGGAGTGTCGTGGTGAAGAAGCGCTGGATATGTTGCAGGCGATGAATACCGGTCACGACGGATCGATGACCACGATTCACGCCAACACGCCGCGCGATGTCGTCACGCGCCTTGAAGTCATGATCAATCTGGCGAGCGCCAATCTGCCGATCACCGCGATCCGAAGCCAAATCGCCTCGGCCGTCGACCTGATCGTGCAAGTCGAGCGTCTCAGCGACGGAACCCGACGCTGCCGCAGTCTGACCGAAGTCACCACCATGGAAGGCGACATGGTCATGCTGCAGGATTTGTTCGTGTTCGAAAAGCTCGGCGTCTCTTCCGAGGGGCGCGTAATGGGGCGCTTCGCCGCGACCGGGATTCGACCCCGGTTCTACGAGAAACTGCTCGCGGCGGGCGTGCGGCTTTCGACTGAAATATTTGAAGAGATTGTGGAGATCGGCGAATAGGAGAGAAGCAATGACTTTATTAATCATCTTTTTCGTCGTACTGGCCGTGGTGATGATCTTCACGGTCGTCATCGCCAATAGTCGCCTTAAGAAACGCGAAGTCGACCAGATGAAGAAACTGGTCGAGGGCAAGACCACGACCAAGAAAGCGGACGACACCTCCCTGATCAAAGGGGATGACTCGGATAAGAAGGATGTCTTCGCTCAGTACCTTCTGGGTAAAAATCTTACGGAAAAGTTGCGTGACTACATCGAACAAGCCGGCATGGACTGGGATCCCGCCCGGACGATGTACTTATCCCTGTTTCTCGCGGTGATCGGGTTTAACCTGTTCTGGTACGTGATTCCCCGCGGTCAGATGATTTCGGGAATCGGAGTTATCTGTGGAGCGGCCGCCCCGTTCGTATTCCTGCAGCAAAAGCGCAAGAAGCGCATGGCCGCCTTCGAGGCGCAGTTCCCTGACGCCCTCGAATTCGTGGCGCGCGCGATGCGTTCCGGTAACGCTTTTTCGGTTTCTCTGGAGTTGTTGCACAAGGAATACTCCGCGCCCTTGGCCGATGAGTTTCGCCGCACGTTTGACGAGCAGAATTTGGGCTTGCCGCTGGAAATGGCGCTGGAGCGTCTCGGTACCCGGGTGCCGTTATTGGATGTGCACTTCTTCGTTTCCGCAGTCTTGCTGCAGAAACGGACGGGCGGCAACCTGGCCTCGCTGTTGGACAACCTGGCCTATCTGATCCGCGAGCGCTTTAAGTTACGAGGACGCATTCGCGCGGTCAGCGCGCACGGGCGCATCTCGGGTTTGGTGCTCTCGATGATTCCGCTCAGCGTCGGCATCTTGATGTTCTATACGAACCCCAGCTATATACTGTTTTTCTTCGACGACCCCGACGGGAAAATCTTGATGGCGGTTTGTATTGTTTTGCAGTTTTTGGGGTTTGTCACGATCCGTAAGATCGTCAACCTCGGCGTTTAAGGGAAGTAAAGGAAGAACCATGAGTGCATTTGTCGCCTCCGTTTTTCTGTTCTCGATCATCGCGGTACTGCTGTCGCTGCTCGGGTTTCGGTTTTGGGTTCAGGCCAAGGCCGCCTTGGAGCGCGTCATCGGTGAAGTGGAACTCGCACAGCATGTGGTTCGCGAGCCGGGCCTTGCCTTTCGTGACGTTCTCACGAAGATCGGCAACAGTATACCCGCCAGTCCGACAGACACCGGGATCCTGCAGAAGCGCCTGTTGTCGGCCGGAATTCGCAGTCAGACTGCGTTGAAGATCCTCTACGGAATCAAGGGAACCTTCGCGGCCGTCTTTACGATGCTCAGCGCCGGCCTGCTGTTCGGCTTCGAGTTGCAAAGCGAGATGACGATTTTCCAAATCGGCGCCGCCGGTTTTATCGGCTGGGCCGGGCCCAATGTCGTCTTGAATCGCATGGCGGTCAAGCGTCAGAAATTGATCAAGAAGGCTTTGCCGAACGCCCTCGATATGCTCGTCATTTGTGTCGAATCCGGACTGGGCCTCGATCAGGCTCTGATGCAAGTCAGCAAAGAGTTGCAGACCGCGCATGTCGAGATCAGCGACGAGTTGGCCGTCATGAATTTGGAAATGCGCGCCGGAAAACGGCGTTCCGAAGCCCTCCACAATTTCGGAGAGCGAACCGATGTGGACGAGGTCAAGAAGATGGTCAGCGTGTTGATTCAAGCCGACCGTTTCGGAACCAGTATTTCTCAGACTCTACGAAGTTTCTCCGACTACATGAGAGTCCAGATGCGACAGGAAGTCGAGGAAAAGGCGGCGAAGATCGGCGTCAAGCTGGTGTTCCCGATCTTCTTCTTCATTCTCCCTTCGCTGTTTGTCGTCACGGTAGGTCCCATCGTTGTCAAAGTGGTGCGCGACTTTCTGCCGGGCCTCAATATTTAGAGGGCTTCGATCGGTCGAGGGTGGATTGAACGTGGAAGGTTGACTGTAGGAGAACGAGATGGCCGAAACAGTAGCAAAGGTGGTTTGGCGGTTTGTTAGCCGCGGCGCGGAGTCCCGGATTATATGGCGCCGGCGGCCCGGAGCCAACGAATAGAAGACGGTTGGGCGCAAAAGTGCCCGGCCGGGGATTTTACCCCCGTGGCGTGACCGCATTGAGCGGAACGTCACCCCCGGTCCGGTAGTCGCCCAATATTGTGGAGATGATTGGAGCAATAGGCATGATGAAGCGATCCCTGGTAACGATTGGACTTGCCGTCGCAATGGCGATGACCGCATTGAGCGGACCCTCGCTGTTCGCGGAGATATTGTCAAATGTTGTGGATGGGCGAGGTCAGGCGGCGTTTTCCTGAACCATCAATCCATCCTTGAAAACCTTTCCCTCTAAGACATGAACAATCACTTCCGAACCGTTCAGGCGTCGCCAGTGGCGCTCGGCTTGGCGGGCCAGCATGAAGACCATCGTTAACGACGCTTCGCGGCTGCCACAACCCTTCGTTCGTCGCTGCCGCAAACGGACCGTCGCAAAGGTGGACTCGATCGGGTTCGTCGTCCGCAAGTGCCCCCAGTGCTCGGCCGGAAAGTCGTAGAAAGCCAGCAGCACTTGGCGGTCTTTTTCCAGGCACTCGACCGCTTTGGGAAACTTCTTCTCGTATAGGTTCTTGAAACGGTCCAGAGCGGCCTCCGCCGTCTGCCGACTCTCGGCAAGATAGATGTCGCGCAGCGCCTGCTTGGCTTTGCCCTGCATGCTCTGCGGCAGCTTATTGAGCACGTTGGCCGTCTTGTGGAGCCAGCAGCGTTGCTCACCGGTCGCCGGATAGACTTTCCGCAGTGCCGCCCAAAACCCCATCGCTCCGTCGCCCACCGCCAACTTCGGCGGCAGCTCGAGCCCCTGCCGTTTCAAGTCCTCCAGCAACTCCTGCCACGACAGTTCGCTTTCGCGAAAGCCGTCGTGCACCGCCAGCAGTTGCTTGCGACCGTCTTCGAGTGCTCCCATCACAACCAGCAAACACTGCCGTTCATCGTCCAGACGAACATTCGAGTAGATGCCATCGGCCCAAATGTAAACAAACCGCTGGCCGCTGAGGTCACGCTTTGACCAAGCCTCGTACTCGCGGCGCCAGACGTCTTTGAGACGCACCACCGTCGTCGCCGACAGGCCCGGAGCGTCGGGCCCCAGCAAGGCCTCCAGCGCTTCGCTGAAATCGCCCGTCGAGATCCCTTTCAGGTACAACCAGGGGATCAACTCCTCCACACTCTTCGTGCGCCGCAGATACGGCGGCAGGATCTGGGAAGTGAAACGAAAGCGCCGGCCCTGCTCATCGACTCGGCGATCGTCGACCCGCGGCGCCTGGATCTTCAGCTGACCCACGCCGCTGACGATGGTGCGCTCGCGGGCGTGACCGTTGCGCACCACCAGCCGCCGGCCGTCCTGGTCGACTTCGTGCTGATGCGTTTCGATGTAGGCGGTCACTTCGGCTTCCACGGCCTTGACGAGCATCTGGCGCGCTCCTTGGCGCAGCACCTCATCCAAGGGCGAGCGTTCCTTTCCATCAATGACTTGGGGGTTGACTTGACTGCTGCTCTCAGCAGCTTCACACTGACTCATGGCGTATCCTCCTTGTTCCTTTCCAGAAAACGATTGAGTTGCTTCCTCAATCGTCAGGATACGCCGCCTCCCCTCAGAGGCTCATCCACAACTTATGGTTATAGCTCCTGTTCGCGCAGGGGCATGTATCCGGCGGGACAACCTTTGGAACGGTAATTCCGCTGCCCGGCATCATTAATGATGTCGCCGTCGACGAGGCGCGAGGATTGGTCTATGCCGGCAATTTCAGTGCCGGACGCGTGGAAGTGGTTTCCATGGCAACCAATCAGCGCATCGGTTCCTTTGTCACCACGCCCCAACCCGCCGCTATGGTCGGGATGGCGATGTCGGTCGACAGCCGTTTTCTCGTCACGCTGAACGCTCCGGTCACTTCCGGCGTATCGCAGTTTTCCGGCGTGACGGCCGTGAACCTGAACGATCCGGTCGACCGACGCCACTATCCGATGGTCGCCACCCCGCTGGCGGTGACTTTCGCTAAGAACGGGGAAGCCGTCATCATTACAACCTCCGGAATCGTCTTCTTCGATCCCGACGACGGCGCCTTCCGTGACTTGGTGAATTTCAGCGACTTGGATGGGGCCGACGCAGCCGGTATCAGTCTGCCCGTCCGTCCGGCTACCTTTCCGAGGAGCATTAATACGGCCAGCTTAGACCGCAATACCACCGGCACTTGGATCTTCGGGATGACGGATTCCTTCGTTTTCTCGTATCAAGTTTCGTTGCCCCTCGGTTTGATGACGATTCGAACCAATGACACGTTGATCACTCCGCCGGTCTTCAATCAGTTGAGCGCTTCGGGTGACGGCAAATACTTCATGGCCGGCCATCTGCTCTTCAACCAAAGTTTACGCGTGATCGCCGATACCCCCGAAGCGGTTTCGGGAGGAACGGACGGCCTCATCGGCGGCAGTGTCATTGACCCCGCTAGCGGCACGGTCTACATCTCATTCGATAAGCCCGCGGGCGTTGAACCCACGACGCCGGGCGCGCAGCCTGCCGGCTTGTTGGAGATTATGGAGTTGGACAACATGCTGCTCCGATCGCAGCTGCTGTTGCCCGAACGGCTCGGTGGCCGATTGGCCTCCGACCTGGCCGGCCGTAATCTGTATGCGATCGGTCAATCGGGATTGATTCACGTCGCTCTCGACGATCTCACCGAAGCGCCCGTAATGGAGTATCACCCCGACGACCGGCGCTTGTTCTTTCAGTTCGATTTTTGTAACCGCGACGTGCAGGCGCAGACCCTGCGTATCGAGAACCCCGGAGGAAGTCCGGCGCAGTTTAGTCTTTCGATCCTTGACCAACGCAGTTCCGGCCGTCCCGCCGTCCTGTTCGAGCCGCATACCGGCACCACGCCGGCGGACGTCCGCGTGAGCGTCGACCCGGGCGCCTTGGGGCCGGTGCAGGGAACGAGTGTTTTCCCCATCGTTTTGCAGACGAACTCCGTCAATATTCCGCGTCATGCCGAAGTTTTCGCCAATGTGCGCGATGTCGACCAAAAGGGTACGCTGTACACCGTACCCGGTAAGTTTGTCGACATTGTCGCCGACCGCTTCCGCGATCGCTTCTATGTCCTGGATCAAGAAGGATTCCAGGTGCTGGTCTTCGATAACTCGTTCCGACTTGGCGGCAGAATCTCGGTTGGCAACACACCGACCTGGATGCTGGTCAGCCCCGACGGCGGCTTCCTGATCGTGGCCAACGCGCAGTCGGAAACGATGACGCTGATCAACCTGAACACGTTGCGCGTGGAAACAACGATCTTCCTACCTTGGGAGTCGCTCGGGGGAGGTCGTTATCCGCTCTCGCTGGCGTCGGACGCCGGAAACATTCTGCTCACCATGCAGTCCTCCGAAGGCGGCGGTGAGATCGGGATGTTCAATTTGCACAACAAAATCGTGACGAATCCCGATACCCTGGGTATCTTCACGAACACATTCTCACCGGATTTCGCTGTTGTCGGTGCACCGGACGGCTCAGGTATCTTCATTGCCGAATCGAGCGGCGGCGTTCATTTTTGGGAAGCGCTTTCTTCGAGGATTACGCTGACGCGAGATGAGCTGCCTAGTCTGTCGGGAGCGATTGGAGCGGGCTCGAATTTCTTCCTTGTGGATAATCACGTTTTGAACGCGTCGCTGGTCGAGATCGCGGCTCTTCCCGGCGCCGAGGCCGGCCAGGCCTCTTCGGGATTCGCCGTGCTGCCCGACTCAACCGCCGTGCGGTCGGTTCGCCCGCGTTTTCAGGTTGACACCGGCGCCCTGCAGCGCCACGATCCGCGTGACCCGACTCGGCTTACCGACCAGGTCCGGATGGTGGAGCCGCCGCCCGCGCCAAGCACTCGCTTGTCCTTCTATCGGTCATTGGCCGCGATGCAGGACGGTCGTTTGGTTTCGACGAGCAGCGCCGGCGTAGTGGAGTTCCCCGCTTCTTTTGACGCCACTTTGCAGATTCCGCGCATTGCGGGTGTCACCAACGCGGCTGATTTTTCCACCAAACTGGGCGCCGGTGGGTTGATCTCCATTTTCGGGGAGAACCTCTCGCCGCAAACCGCCGCGGCAACCGAAACGCCGCTTCCGAATCGATTGACCGAAGTTTGCGTAACGGCCAATGGGGCGAACTTGCCCTTGCTCTTCGTTTCTCCCGAACAAATCAACGCCCAGTTGCCGTTCTTCGGTGGAAATGCCGGCATGCAGGTCCACACCCAGGGCGGCGTCAGTGACATATTTTTGACTCGTGTGCTGACGGCGGCTCCGGCGGTGTTCTCGGTTCCGGGGCCCAGCGGCAACACGTTTGCCGCCGTGATCCGCGAAGACAATACTCTCGCGACCCTGTCGAGTCCTCTGCGCCGGCATGAGATCGCCGTGATTTACTCGACCGGATTGGGGTCCGTTACGCCCATTGCGTTCCCCGGTTATCCGGCTTCGACCGACCCGCTCTCGATTACGGTTGTTGAGCCCGCGGTTCTCTTCGGAGGCGTGGCGGGTAATGTCTTGTACTCCGGGCTGACACCGGGCTTTGTGGGTCTTTATCAGATCAACGTCGAGGTCCCCGGAGGTTCTCCGTTGGGTATTCAAGTCCCGGTGGAAATCAACTCCGGCGGCGTGTCATCCACGATTAGCGTCCGCGTTGTCGACTGATTCGCGTTCGGGTCCGATTTCCCCTTGTTCTGAACCGGACCCGACGCGGCAACCTCGTAGTATTCCAATTTGAGGAAAGCATGACGAAGAAAAACCTGGTACCGCTCGTTGCTGTCGCCCTAGCTTGCGGTGGGCTGCTAGCGGCTCCCTTGCAGGCTGCTGAGAATTACGGCGGAGTGTTCGGCGCGCTCAGCGTTTATCAGAAAACTTCCGTTTCCTCTCCTGCCGGCTCGGGCAAAGTCGGCCCCGGCATCGGTGCGGGAGGTGGGTTCGTTCTCGGCCAAACGATGGGTACGGGGCGATGGGGCGGCGAGTTGCGCTACTTCTATTCGAAGAATAGCTACGAACTCGATGCCGGACCGCGGTCGCATTCTCTCGGCGGACAGTCGCACACGATTCACTATGACGTGCTGTATTACCTAACCGACAGCAACGCGAATGTCAGGCCGTTTGTCGCTTTCGGCGGCGGGGTCCGTTTCTATCAAGGGACGGGTACCGAGCAACCCGATGCGCCGGGGAGCGACTTGGCTCTGCTCACCCGCTCCAATCAGTCATTGCCTACAGGTGATTTTGGAGTTGGAGTCCGCTTCCGCGTTGGCAACAATCTCTTCTTCCGCGTGGAAGTGCGGGACTATATCACCGAGTCGCCCGATAAGGTGATCACGCCGAGTTTAGGCGCCGACATCGGATCGATTCTCCACAACTGGACACCTATGTTCGGCGTCACCTGGATTTTTTGAGCGTCGTCGGCAACGGTCTAAAGACTCTTGATCCGGATATTACGGAACTCGATCGGTTCGTCGTGTCCCAGAAACCCGATATGACCCGCGGTTCGTTGCAACCCAGGGTGCTTCGAGAGGATCTCCGGGGCCGTTACGGTCTCCAAGTCCACGTCCAGAATCACCCGGCCGTTGAGGACCACCTTAACCCGCCTGGCTTGGACGAAGACTTCTTGCCGGTTCCACTCTCCGGTGGGCCGTAGAAATCCCGTCTCGGCCGGGAAGACGTGGTACAGGGAGCCGTGTTTTTGCCAAGGATGGATGTCGCGGTAGCGGGCGGCGGAATTATCGATGATTTGCAGTTCCATGCCGTCATAGGCTAGGTTGGTTGCCTGGAGCGGAGATCGAATGGCGAGACCGTTGTTCGATCCTGCCTCGAGTTTGAAGTCGAAACGCAAGATGAAATCGGCGTACTGCTTTTCGGAGAGAAGGTTGCCACCCCCGCCGGGCGGGCAAATGATCTTTCCGTCAGCGACGTAGTATCCCGCGCCTGTTTTGCCCAGTAGCTTCCATCCATCGAGGGTTTGGCCGTCGAAAAGAGCGGTGAATCCGGGTTCAACCCCCGCCGCCGGCCCGAATGCGCCGCCGACAAGTAAGAGGAGAAAGAGAGCGCACGGCCGCCTGCCCGCCGCCTGCCCGCCAAGTGGTTTCAGCATTGCGATCGCAGAGTAGCACCGCTGCTTTCACGACGTCAAGATCCCATCTTCGCCGCCGTAACGAAAAGACCCGATGAAACTTACCGTTGTCATTCCCGTTTACAACGAAGCGGATACGATTGCTGAAATCGTGGACCGCGTCCAAGCCGCGCCTGTCGACAAGGAAATCATTATCGTCGATGACTTTTCGACCGACGGCACCCGCGATCGTTTAGCCCGATTGGAGGCGGAGAGCGAGAACGTGACGGCGCTCTATCACGAGGTGAATTACGGCAAGGGCCGCGCCTTGCGGACCGGCTTCGGGGCCGCGCGAGGCGATTACGTCATCGTTCAGGACGCCGACCTCGAGTACGACCCCGAGGATTATCAGAAGTTGCTTCATCCACTTGAGCGAGATCTTGCCGACGCCGTCTTCGGATCACGTTTCGCCACGACGCAGGAGCACCGCGTCCTCTATTTTTGGCATTCGCTGGGGAACAAGTTTCTCACGCTGCTGTCGAACATGATGACCGACCTCAATCTCACCGACATGGAGACCTGCTACAAGGTCTTCCGTCGTGAGTTGATCCAGTCAATCCCCTTGGAGGAAGATCGCTTCGGCTTCGAGCCCGAGGTGACCGCCAAGCTGGCGCGCGCGGGCGCGCGCATCTACGAGGTCGGCATTTCCTATCACGGCCGAACCTATGAGGAGGGGAAGAAGATCGGTGTCCGCGACGGAGTGCGGGCACTGTGGTGCATCTTTAAGTACCGCGTCAAACCCCTGCGGCTGAAAACGTCGCCCTAACGGTTTCTCTGCCTATCATGTGCCGCGGCCGTCAGTTGGTGAGAAATGCAGGCTGGGCGCCCATGGAAACTCCACAATGGCGTTAGAACTCGAAGGCAAAGTCGCGTTGATTACCGGAGCGAGTCGCGGCATCGGCCGCGCCATCGCCGATCGCTTGGCTCGGGAAGGCTGCGACTGCGTCGTCGCCGCCCGCACCGAAGAAACATTGCGGCGGGCCGCGCGACAGATCGCCGCCGATAGCGGTCGGCGCGTCGAAAGTTGCGCCGGAGATTTGCGCGCGCCGGAAGGCTGCCGCGCCGTTCACGCCCAAATCGAAGAGCAGTTCGGCCGTCTCGACATTCTCATCAACAATGCCGGAGCCACCAAGGGCGGCCCCTTTCTCGAACAAGACGACGTGCTGTGGGAAGACGGCTTCGCTCTGAAGTTCTACGCCTGCGTGCGCTTGTCGCGGCTTTGCTGGCCCTTGCTGCGACAAAGCCAAGGTTCGGTGGTCAACGTTGTGGGCGGGTTCGCCCGCACTCCCGATCCCGACTTCATGATCGGGGGAGCGGTGAATGCCGCCATGGCGAACTTCACCAAAGCGTTGGCCGGGCTGGGTCTGCGCGACGACGTCAACGTCAACGCCGTCTATCCCGGGTTGACGGAAACGCGCCGAGTCGAGGAAATCTTCACGATGCGGGCCAAGCTGAAGGGCGTTTCGCCCGAGCAAGTCAGGGCCGACATGGTGAAGGGCCAAGGTATTCGCCGGCTTGGGAGCCCGGAAGATGTCGCGGATTTGACCGCCTTTCTTTGTTCGCCCAGATCAAGGCACGTCCAGGGAACGGCGATTGCCGTCGACGGTGGGGCCACGACCGGCTTGTATTGAGCCTTGTGGGCCGGTGGGGTCTCGAAAGAACCATGACTTCAGCCTCGGGCGGTAAGCCTCATATCGCGGTTATCGGCGCCGGAGCCTTTGGAGGCTGGACGGCTCTGCACCTGTTGCGCATGGGCGCTCGGGTCACATTGCTGGATGCCTGGGGGCCGGGTAATTCCCGATCGAGTTCGGGCGGAGAGTCGCGGGCCATTCGCGGTCTTTACGGGGCGGACCGCATTTACGTCCAGTGGGTCGCCCGTGCCTTCGCGCTTTGGCGAGAGAATCAACTACGGTGGAATGTCGAGCTTTACCGCCGCGCCGGTCTGCTGTGGATGTTTTCCGAGGACGATGAGTACGCCAGGGCGTCTCTACCGATCGCCAAGGAATTCGGCCTGCTCGTCGACCGTCTCGAACTCGACGAGGCCGAGCGTCGCTTCCCCCAAATCAACTTCGACGGCGTGCGCACTCTGTATTTCGAACACGAAGCCGGGTACCTCCGCGCCCGATACGCCTGCCATGTCGTCTGTGAGCAATTTCAGCACGAAGGAGGGACGTTTCTGGAGACCGCGGTGAAGCCGGGACCGATCCGACACGAAGTGATGGAACGGATCAAATTGTCGGACGGCGGTCATCTTTCGGCGGACCGCTATGTATTCGCGTGCGGGCCGTGGCTGGGCGAGCTGTTTCCGGATTCGATCGGAGACGCGATTCGTCCGACACGCCAAGAGGTCTACTATTTCGGCACTCCCGCGGGCGACCGATCCTTCGAGCCGGGAACCTTCCCCGTGTGGACCGACTACGGCGAGCGCTTCTTCTATGGCTTCCCCAGCCTCGATCGGCGGGGAATCAAGATCGCCGACGACACCCGTGGCGAGCCATTCGATCCGACTAGCGGAAATCGCCAACCGTCCCCGGAAGGTATCGAGCGAGCCCGCGAATACCTGGCGCGCCGTTTCCCGCGGCTGAGATCGGCGCCGCTCGTCGAAGCGCGGGTCTGCCAGTACGAAAACAGCCCCGACGGGCACTTGATCGTCGATCGGCATCCGGAGGCGAGTAACGTATGGCTGGCCGGCGGCGGGTCGGGCCACGGGTTCAAGCTGGGCCCGGCTTTAGGGGAGCATGTGGCCGCCTGCATTCTCGGGAACGCCCGCCCCGAGCCGATGTTTTCGATAGCGAGATTGGGTGACGGCCGGGTTCCGTCAACGCAGTTCCGCCGGCCTAGTACTCAGACCACGTGAAAAGCCACCTTTCCCCGACCTTGTTAAGAAGGCTTCGATCCGCCATTGCGGAGGAAACCACTGCCAACCAGAGCCGCATCGCCACGGGGCTGTGAAAAAATGGGGACTGTACCGAAGCGCCGACCGAATAAGTTCCATTGAATCAGTAGTCGCATCCGGCGCGAAGTGGACTGTCCCCCATTTTTTCACAGCCCCCACGCGATGCGGTCGTGGCACTAGATGCCCCAATGTTTCAAGGCTCGCAACGAGAACCCGGTGGAATCGTTCGCATGATACGATCCTGAGGGATGTTCAAACCCGAGCCCGGCCCATGAAAGCGACCTTCCAACCGCAAGCGGGACTGCATCCGCCCGACGCCGACGAACGCGCCGCGCGCGCCGCTCACATGCGGGCGCTGGTCGAGCAACACCGCGAACTCGCGGAGCGACTGCGCCGGGGCGGCGGCGAGAAACGCATTGCCAAGCAGCACGCGGCGGGCAAGCTCACCGCCCGCGAAAGAACCGCCCAACTCATCGACCCCGGCTCGTCGTTGCTCGAACTCGGGTTGCTGGTCGCCTGGGACCAATATGACGGCAAGGCCCCGGCGGCGGGGGTGGTGACGGCGCTGGGAACCATCGCCGGCCGTCCGGTCGCGATCGTCGCCAACGACTCGACGGTGAAAGCCGGCTCCTGGTGGCCCGAGACTGTTCCCAAGATGGTTCGGATGCAGCAGGTCGCGATGCGCTGCCGTATCCCGATTGTCTATCTGGTCGACTCGGCGGGCGTCAATTTGCCGTTTCAAGAGAGCGTTTTCCCCGGAAAGTACGGGGGCGCGCGGATCTTCTACAACAACTCGTTGATGCGGCGGGTCCTCAAGGTTCCGCAAATTTCCGCCGTGATGGGGCCTTGCATCGCGGGCGGCGCGTATCTGCCGGCGTTGAGCGACGTCATCATCATGGTCGAGGGAACGAGTTTCATGGGACTCGGCGGCCCCAATCTCGTCAAGGGCGCGATCGGGAAGTCGGTTGACGCCGAGACGTTGGGCGGCGCCGCGACTCATACCGAGCTGAGCGGCGTGGCGCACTATAAGGTCGCCAACGATCAGGAATGCATCGAGCTGATGCGACAGCGAATCGCCGACCTGCCGCGCGCCGCCCACAAGGCGAGCAACGAGGCGGGCGACAAGGGTTCCGAGCCGCTGCTCGACCCCGATGAAATCGACTCGGTGCTCCCGGTGGACCCGCGGCTGCCCTACGACATGCTGGAGATCGTCCACCGCGTGGTGGATGCCGAGGGATTCGTGGAGTTCATGGCCGGCCACGCACCCGAGGTACTTTGCGCCAATGCTCGCGTGGGGGGACGGCCGGTGGGATTGATCGCGAACCGCCGAGGATTCTTGCGCCAGGGTGATAAGACGCGTATCGGCGCGATCATCTACACCGAGAGCGCGCGCAAGATTTCTCATTTTGTGGAGACGTGTGACCGGCAGGGGCTGCCGTTGGTGTATCTCCAAGACGTCACGGGCTTCATGATCGGCCCCGAGGCCGAGCAGAGCGGCATCATTCGGGCCGGGGCCGAAATGGTGGAATCGATGGCTTGCGCTCGGGTTCCGAAGATCGTCGTGACGGTCAACCATGCGGGCGGGGCGGGGTACTACGCCATGGCGGGACAGGGCTTTGATCCCGATTTCATCTTTAGTTGGCCGACGGCGCGAGTGGGCGTGATGGAAGGCGAGTCGGCGGTGCAAGCCCTCTATGCGGCCGAGTTGGCGCGCCTGGAGAAAGCCGGCGAGCCGGTGGGCGAAGAGTTGGCCGCGGCAATGTCGGCCACGCGCGCTGATTACGAGCGCTATTTGGATCCGAAGTGGAGCGCGGCGCGGGGCTTTGTCGACGCCGTGATCGAGCCGCGCACTACCAGGGATGTGATCGCCTCGTGCTTGGCGGCGACGGCGCACGCGAGGCCGTTGATCGAGGCTTGAGCCGAGCGTCGGTCGTGACGTCCGAGCGCGCGAAGCAGTAGAGAGCGTCCTACTGGATGTAGCCCAAACTCCGCGGCCGCTGGAGTTCCTCGTCGCTCATGCCCTCGGTTGAGTCGGCCTCGGGTAGCGGCGAAGCGCGCGCCAGGGCGAGGCGCTCTTCGAGCGCTGCCTTGAGCTTTTCGAGAACTTCGGGTTGCTGCTCGGTCAGGTTGTTCTGATCCAGCGGATCTTCGCGGTGGTTGTAGAGTTCATACTCGGGGCCTTCGTCCCCGAGCGTGTTGAGAAGGCTTCGATCCGCCATTACGAAGGAAACCACAGCCAACCAAAGCCGCATCGCCACGGGGCTGTGAAAAATTGGGGACTGTGCCGAGCGCCGACCGAATAAGCTCCATCAAATCAATAATTTCGTCTGGCGCGAAGTGGACTGTCCCCATTTTTTCAGAGCCCCCACGCGATGCGGTCACTCAAGAAAAGTGCTCTGCAACCAAACAAACTTTCTCATGCGGTCGTGGCACTAGGCGATCATGCGGAAGCACCCGGGACGAAGCGTCGCGAGTGCGCAAGAGATCCTGTGCCGGCGGCAAGGGCGCGAAGCGACTTTGGTGCCAACGCGTCGAAAGGCGGCTTGGACGGGGCGCGAGCGCGGCCGGCGAATCGGGCCCGCCCCATGTTTCCGCTACAATAGGAAAAATCGATCGGGCCGTAGCGCAGCCTGGTAGCGCGCTTCCTTGGGGTGGAAGAGGTCCCGAGTTCAAATCTCGGCGGCCCGACCAATTTTTTCAGTAACTTCCTGTCGTCAAAGAGTTTCCTTTGACGGTGAACGCTCGCGTCAGGCTCCGTCAGGAGCCCTGGAATTTAGCCTGCGGCTTCAGCCGTGGGAAAAATGGACCAGTCGGGCAGGTCTCCAGGCCTGCCCATTCCTGAACCCGCCCCAATCGAAGTTTCAGGCGAGCGGCGCCACCCACCGCGCCGGCTCATCCAAGCAAAAAACTTGGCGGACGATTGAATTTCGAACAGCCTCCCCGGTAGCGACCGGCACTCTTGCCGGTCCCAGCCCAAGTCGAGACAAGCTCTCAGCTTGTCTCTCGATCTCCTCCATTGGCACCGCTTCCCAGTGGGGCAGGTCTCCAGGCCTGCCCATTCCTCAACCCGCCCAATCGAAGTTTCAGGTTCGGGCAATCAATCATTGCGACGGGGCGCAGTAGAACTCCCGCCTTCCGGGGGGTGCCGCTCAGTCGATGACGGGATCGAGTGGGAATTCGTCGGCTAAGTCACGCGCGATCCGCAAGTAGACGTTCTTGATTCGGTGCTCCAACTCCGGTGCGTCGACGCCATGCCAAATCTCGGATAGGTCCCACCAACCAATCAGGTTGAGATGGTCGGCGTCCAGCTCGGGCCCGACGAAATAGTCGTCGTTCCAGCGGGCCGACGCGACCGGCACGAATCCATCGTTGGGGCCGGCTTGCCCTTTGATCACCAGCCAAGCGAATTTCAAGGGCGAAAAAATATGCAACAGCTTCTGGCTGCCGGCATAGGCTCGAAAACGGACGCCGTTGGTCTTCTCCCACTCCCCCACTTCGCTGTTAAAGGCCGCGGTGGCTGCTGTCGTGAGGTCCCGGATGCCGTCGAACCCGAAGCCCAACGCCGCGCAGTCTTCGGGCGTCCCTCGGGCAAGGAAGTCGGCGAAGGGGGAGCCGTGATGGGGTGTTCCCAAAGTGGTGACCGACGCGATTCTGTTCTCGAAAGCGTCGTGGCGATGACCCCAAAGCATTCGCCGCGCGTCGAGGCCGCCCATGCTGTGGGCGATGATGTGAACCTTGTCGGCTTCGGTGTCACTCAAGATTTGGTCGATTTCCCGCTTCAGGTCGGCGGCCCGATTCGCAAGGCTGCCGGCCCAATCGACATTCGTGTGATGGACATCGAATTCGTCTTCCATGAGAAAGGTGCGAATGTTTCGGAAGTAGTGCACCTTGTCGTCGGTGTCATCGTTGTCGATGGCGAACAGGGCGTTCGTGAGGACGTCGAATCTGGCAATACCGTGAGCCAGGACGATGGGGTAAGTTTTCGAGTTTGACATAGCTAAGCTTCTCGCCGTGGGGGCGGCTCCGCGGACTTGCCGCCCGACCCCGGGGCTGTCAAAGGCCGGCGGTCGCGGCGCGCGGATGAAGCACAGCACTCATTGGAAAAAATCCAGGTCCGCGCCGTTACCTGTGTAATCTACGCCAAACCGTGTCTTAATACAACACCAAAATCGCAACGAATTTTCGAAAACACCGGTTCGGGGCGTTTTCGGGGACAGTCGGTTTCCGTCCGAACAGCAAACGTAGCGTCGGCCGGGGTTGAAAGCTCGTTGCCAACAGATCAATTCTTCACTCACCCGAGCCGCGCCGCCTCGCGGCGCGGACCCCCCTGGAAAAAATAGGGACTGTACCAAGCGCCGGCCGAATAAGTTCCATTGAAGCAATAACCGCATCCGGCGCGAAGTGGACTGTACCCGATTTTTCCACACTCCCCTCGCGGCGCGGACCTCCTTGGTGTCCTCGTTGACAAGCGTATCGGTCGCTACTCTGGGAGTCGAAACCACAAGACGTTCGACCGTCATTTGCCGACCGTAATCGTCACGGCCCTCGATTGCCAACCGCCGACAATCAACTGCACCGAGACGGCTCCAGGGCAAGTCTCCCGACCTGCCCAGCCGCGTTCACGCGGCTTCGTCTTCCCTTAGGCCCGCCGTTTACGGCGGGTTGACACCGCCGTTGATGGAATCTTCAGCCCGTTTTCAACGGGCTTCCCTCTATCAAACCGAAACCTTGAATGCGCGAACGGGTAGCCGGGTGAGCGGCTACTCGACTTGGATCGTCAGCCTCGCAGCCGCGCGACAAGCGCACCACTGATCTCCACATCCTTCCGCCACGTAGCGTTGCTGGGATCGAGCTTCGCCAACCGCTCGTCGATCCTAAAGCTTTCTTCGGCAAACGGCAGGGCCTTGGCACGGTCGCCCTGTCGCTCGTGGAATTCAGCCATCCGCGTCAGGCTCCATGACAGGTCGCGTTGCCAAGTCGCGTTGGAGGGATCGGCCTCGGCGAGCCCTCGGCTCAACCGCAGCGCGTCGCGGTAGGCGGCGAGCGCGGCGGCCAAATCGCCTTGGGCGCGGAGCACGTCGCCTTGTTGGCTGAGCAAGACAGAACGCTCACGGCGCCAAGCGGGCTCTTCGGCCTTTTCCGCCGGGAACCGCTCCATCCAGCCCGCGACGCCGTTCAATGTGAGAGTGACGAGGGGGAGTCGGCCCAGATCCGTCAGGCGGTCCGCCATATCGTAAAGCGCGAAATTCGCGAGCGGGCCCCAGAGGCTCTGATCGTTGTCGGCGCGCAGCAAGGCGTCCAGATGTTCGAGCGAGCGGGTCAGCGTGAGCGGTCCGTCGCTGAGCGCGCCGCTCGTCAGCGCCGCCCCGAGATCTACCCGCAGCCGGCGGCCCAACGCCAGGCGAGTCAAAGGATCGGAGCCGCTCTCCCGCCGCGCGAAGCGGTATCCGAGCACATGGGTGAATTCCCTGTGATCGGGTTCCTCCGACCGTCGCAATAAGCCGCGTTGCACGAGAGACGCGAGAGCTTCGCGCGCCGGCTTCTCGTCCCGGCCGCCGGGGTCAACCAGAACCGCGTCGATCGCCGCGACGGGAAACGGCGCGCGGGCCAGCAGCCCCGCCGCTGCCAGAGCCAGTCGAGCGTTGTCATCGAGTCCGCGCACGCTTCGCTCGAAGAGCCATTGCAGCGTGTGCTCGGCCGCGGCGGGGTCGCTAAGGCCGGGAAGCTGTTCCGCTTCCCATTCGTCGGCCACGCGTTCGGGGTCATCGTCACCCCGCGCGAGAAGATTGCCGGCCCAAGTGAGCGCGAGCGGATGGCCCTCGATCAGCTCCAATACCCGGCTCCTCACCGCCTCGCTCACCCGGCCCTGGGTTAGAGAGTCGAGCAACCGTTCCGCGTCCGCGGGATCCAGAGCCTCTCTCAGCTCCACGCTCTCGGCCGCCGCGGCTTGCGTACTCAGGCGGGTAAGCAGGAGCCGGCGATTCGGAGGCGACAGGACACTCAGGAGTTCGCCGATGTCGCCGCGCCCGTCGTTGCCGTCGGCTTCTTCGCCGCCCTCGATGATCACCAGCAGGCGACGGTTGCGGCAGGCTTCGGTCGCGCGCTCCCGGGCGGGCGAACGCTGCATGAACTCGGCTCCGGCCAACTTGTTCGCCAGAGCGCCCCACGCTTGTTCCGCATCGCCGCGGACCGTATAGAGGTCGAGAAATACGACACCGTCCGGGAAAGGGCTGTCGGCGAGCGAGGCCGCGGTCTCCCCCACGACGGCCAAAACAGCCTTGGCCGCCAAAGCGGTCTTGCCCAGCCCGGCCGGTCCGACAACGGCGCTGTTCTTGTTTGCCCGCAGGCGCTTTGTAAGGCGCTCCAACTCGGCTTTCCGCCCAAAGAACTCCTCGGCGGCGGGTGGCAACTCGTGCGGAACGCGCCCGGCCGTTTGGCTCGGCGCGGATCGGTCCACGTTCACGATGATCGACGGCGGCGGAGACGGCGCGGGCGGCGGCAACGGCACGGCCGGCGAGGACACCGCCGCGGCCGCGGCTTGCCTCGGCGCAAGCAGGTAGTTTCGAACGAGGTTGTTTGCGGCATCACAAACCTGCGCGCCGCGCTCTCGCGGCTTGGCGACAGAAAGGTGATCCTCGTCGAGTCCGACCGGATCGTCTCCCACACCGGGTTGAGAGCTTGTGGGGTCGACAATCGTCACACCGCTCACGGGCCGCTGTTCAAAATACGTGATGGTCCGGATGCCGGAAGGTTCGGCGTGGTTGCGGTACCAGTTGAATAGGTTTCGCAAATCGGCGTCGTGGGCGCGGAGGTCTTCGATAGTCACTGTGGTTCCGAAGACCGTCTGGAAGGAGTGGGCAAGCGAGGCAAGCTTGGCTCCGGCGTGAGGCGTGGCCAGGAACAGCACTGCTCGCGTGTTCTCGATTACGCCGCTCAGTCGGCCCTCGGTGTCATCGGAAGACGTCCGCAGAATCTGCTTGGCGACCAAGCCGCCCAAGCTGTGGCAAATGAAGAAGAGCGGCCGCTCTCCGAGACCGCGGAGCACCATGAGATCGAGCACCTGTAATGCCCGGTCGGGAACGCCATGCTGTATCCGGCGTCCCGGGAGCGGCCCGAGAACCAGCCGAGGGGGCGTGTCCATTTTGTCGGGGCGGCGGCGTAGCCGAGCGACCACACGCCCACCTCGGGGAACTCCTGACCGAGCCAGTGCGGCCAGGAGGTCGAATCGTCCTCACCGTGACGCCACGTCGCGAAGGCATCTCCGCCGAGGCCGTGCACGAAGACCACGTCGGCCTTGCGATCGGCGTTCTCACCACCGGAGATTGGATGCAATTGACTCAGGGGTTCGGCTCCTTCGGATTGACAATGCCGTCGCCAACTCTTGGCTCGAGAAAAGACTTCCGTTTATTCAGGTTGCAGCGGATTAGAACCGTTCGTGATCAGCGTAGATTTCAAAGCCCTCGTGTTGTCGACAAGAGTACGTCAATTATGCCAAAAACCCCCTTGTAAAGACACGCGATTGATCAATGGAACACTGGCTACTGTTGCTTATTGGGGAATCGGCCGGCGGGTTTGCCGATGATTGGAAGCAATTTGGGTCGTAACCGGGGTCGTAACCGGGTCAGCTCGGTCGTAACGCCTAGGTTGTCGAATTCTTGGTGCGAACGGGGGGAGTCGAACCCCCACGGGCGTTAGCCCACTAAAACCTAAATCTAGCGCGTATACCAGTTCCGCCACGTTCGCATTTGTGTCGCGGCCGGCCGTGGTGAGGACCCTGCCGCGACAATCAGTTGCCCGCCGACCTTCGATGTTCATCCTTCGAATCACGGTGATTCGACGAGTGGAATGGGCCCCTCGATTGTATCAATTCTGGTCCTTTCGTCTCGGCGGCATTGCGGGTCGGGCGAGGGCCCACGCGGCGCCGGCGACGGGTGCTCTCTGCTCGGCGAGAGCCCGTGGGACAATAAACGGAATGAAACGTCAAGCGAATGCGAAAGGCCTCGTCCGAAAACGAGACGGTGGGCGGATTGCCGTGCTGATTGCCGTGCTTTGGGCGGTTGGCGGGACCGCTTCGGCGCAAGGCCCGATTTATCTGGCGTTCTTCGGAGACAGCGGGACGGGAGACAGCCGTCAACGCCAAGTCGCCGCGCAATTGGAGCGGGTGGCCGCGGCCGGGAAACTCAATTCCGTCTTCCTATTGGGCGACAACATTTACACCAAGGGCGAGGCGAAGTATATCCGCCCGAAATTTCTTGATGTCTATCAACCGTTGTTCGCAAAGAACGTAACCTTCCACGCGGCGCTGGGCAACCATGACGTGAAAACTTGCGATGTTGCCGCGACCGATCCGCTCCCGCGAGACGCCGGAGCCTACGAAGACTGCGACGTCGGCGCCCAACTGGCCGAGCCGCGTTTTGGGTACTCGCAAGGGGGATTATATACGATAGTGACGAAAAACACTTGACGAACTACGTCACTATCCTGTAAATTTGTCTTGTAAGTAGGAGATACGCAATGGCTAACAAGGCACCGGGCAAGCACTTCCGACAGGGACTTTCGACCAAGGATTTCTACCGCATGTTTCCCGACGATGCATCCGCCGAACAGTGGTTCATTGAGTACCGTTGGTTTGACGGCATTACCTGTCCGCGTTGTGGATCGGACAACGTACAGACTGGAACGGCTCACAAGACCATGCCGTTCCGTTGCCGCAAGAGCAAGAAGCGCGGAACCTGCGGGAAACCGTTCAGCGTCAAGACCGGGACGTTCATGGAAGCATCGAACCTCGGCTATCAGGATTGGCTCTATGCCATGTACCTTGTCGTTACCAACCTGAAGAGCGTGGCATCCATGAAAATGCACCGGGAGTTGGGAATCACCCAGAAATCGGCATGGCATCTTGTTCACAGAATCCGAAAGGTGTGGACCATTTCTGACCATAAGTTGTTCAATGGTCCTGTTGAGGCGGATGAGGTCTACATCGGCGGACTGGAAAAGAACAAGCACGAGTCCAAGAAGTTGAAGGCCAGTCGTGGATCGGTTGGGAAAGCCGCTGTTGTAGGTGTCAAGGATCGGGACACGAACGAGGTCCGGGCTACAGTGGTCGAGCGTACAAATGCAGAAACCCTTCAAGGTTTCGTTCGCGCCAATACCGACCCTGAAGCCACTGTCTACACGGATGAAGCAAGTGCCTACACTGGCGTTGCCAAGTCACACAAATCGGTCAAGCACTCGGTTGGTGAATACGTTCGCGGGCAGGCCCACACGAACGGCATTGAATCCTTCTGGTCCATGCTGAAACGCGCTCACAAGGGAACGTTCCACAAGCTGTCAGCCAAACACCTTCACCGCTACGTGAGTGAGTTTGCGGGACGCCACAACATCCGCAGCATGGGCACTCTCGATCAAATGCGTTTCGTTGTTTTGAGCATGGACGGTGCTCAACTTCGTTACAAGGACTTGGTGAGGTGAAACCGCTACTGCTCGATCTGTTCTGTTGTGCGGGAGGCGCGGCCGCAGGTTACGTCGAGGCCGGGTTTGACGTGTTCGGCGTCGATGTGGTCGAACAGCCGAACTATCCATATCCGATGATGGTTGCGGATGCGCTAGCACTGCCGTCTCTGGTATTCGATCAGTTTGATGCGGTTCATGCATCACCGCCATGCCAAGCCTATTCCGATCTCGCGGCCCGCAACGGCAACGCCGATGAATGGCCGCAACTGATTGAGCCGGTACGGGACATTCTGAAGGCAACCGGCAAGCCCTATGTAATCGAAAACGTTGATGGGGCACCGTTACGGGACTACGTTGTTCTCTGCGGAACGATGTTCCATGAACTGCGCGTGCTTCGGCATCGTCTGTTCGAGTCAAACTTTCGCATCATCACGCCGCCGCACCGTCCGCATCCGATCTGTCATACGTTGGACAAGCGCAAGGCGCACTACGGCAGGACAGACGAATGGAAGGATTATGTCAGTGTCAACGGCGGTGGAAACTGCTCTGTCGCTTCCGCACGAGACGCGATGGGCATTCCATGGATGACGAAAAAGGAGATCAATGAGGCGATTCCGCCTGTCTACACGCACTGGATCGGAGATCAACTCAAACGGGAGATCGAAAACGTGCCAAAACGCGAAAGCATAAAGTCGATACTCAAGGCTTTTTTCCTTGCGAATAAGGGGCTGGTTCTCACATCCGCGCAGTTGCAGGCGGTGATCGGTAATGACCGAACGGAGTGGGCACGCCGTGTTCGTGAATTGCGGCGCGATGAGGGTTGGCCGATTGAGACGAATAACGATGACGCCGACCTGAAACCTGGGCAATACCGTTTGACTGGCGATCCACCAGCACCCGGTACATACGTGTTCCATGACATATCGCAGGCGCAACGTGCCCGCATCCTTCAGCGCAACGGTTATACGTGCCAAGCGTGCGGCGCGGGCGTCGAAGACAAGATGTCGGACGGTCGCACCGTTCGGCTTGTCATCGACCATCACGAAGCCCGTACGCATGGCGGAGCAACCGCCGACTCCAACCTGCGCGTCCTCTGCCACGAGTGCAACGCTGGTGCAAAGGACTTCACCGCGCAACCGCCGACATATACGCGAGTCATGGCTACGGTTCGTAGTGCCAAGCGCGAGGATCAGTTTCGCGTGCTGGAACAGCTTGAGAGGAAGTTTCGATGATTAATGGAAAGACCAAAAAACCCAAAACAGTAGAGATCGTTCGATCCGACTACCAGCCGACCAAATCCGAGTTGGAAGAGGAATTAGAGCCTCTCGACGTACCGGGCAAGACCGTGAACGAACGCATGAAGACTCTGGCAAGGGAACTGTTACAGCCGGTCAAGTTGCGCAGGATCGACCGGCCACGGAAACGACGCTGCTTCAGAGTGCGTCACTATTCGATATAATCCCCCTCGCAAGGCCGGCGATATTACAAAGTGACCGGGCCCGGCTCGCCGCCGCTTTTCGAGGTCTTCGTCATCGATACCAATACGCTGGCCACGAGACATTACTTGGGAGAAGGTCTTCCGCCGGACCGGGCGCAACTGGAATGGCTCACTCGTGCGCTGGATGTTTCGAACGCGACCTGGAAGATCGTCTCGATGCATAACGCAATGCATACGCCCGCCCCCAAGACGTTCCTCGGGCTGGAAGGGCACAAGCCCGAGCGGGGTTTGCAATTGCAACTCGAGCAACTCTTTCGCGAGAAGAAGGTCCAGGTCGTCTTTCAAGGCCACAACCACTTCTATGCCCGGCTGCTGCCGCTCGATGGAGTGCGCTATTTTGTCGCCGGCGGGGGCGGCAGGCGACCCTACGGTTTCAAGCCCAAGCCCGGCTACGTCGTTTCCGACACGGACCGCGGGAAATTCAACCATTTCGTTCATGTTCGGCTGAGCGAATCGTCGCTGGAATTCTGCACTGTCGATGCGGAAGGCGCGATTCGCGACAGCGGGGGCTTCGAACGAAGCGGCGCCGCGGCTCCCGGCTCGGGTTGTCCCTTTTAGCGGCCGTTCCGGCACGTTGCCGGTGTTCCTGCGAAAATAGCTAAGGTTGTCGAACCTCAACCGACGGTCGAGCCGACAGAAAAAGGAGACCATCAAGACATGCAGCGACGTAGCTTTCTTTCGAGTTCAGCGGCGACGGCGGCTCTGGGGGCCCCGGCGGCCCAAGGGCAAAGCAACTCTCCGAAGTTCAAGCTCAAATACGGCCCGCATCCGGGCATGTTCAAGCATTCCGCCGGCGAGGACATCCTCGACCAGATCCGTTTCTCCGCCGATCAGGGCTTCACGGCCTGGGAGGATAACGGCGCCGGCCGTCGTCCGGTGGATGTGCAAAACAAAATCGGCGAAACCCTCGACAAGCTCGGCATGACGATGGGAGTTTTCGTTTCTTTCGGCGATTTCGCGAAGAACGACTTCGTGACCCGCACCGACAAGGAATACCAGGACCAGATCCGCCGCCTGATGCGCGACGCGGTGGAAACGGCCAAGCGAGTGAACGCGGTCTGGACCACGGTGGTCCCCAATTCGGTCAACCAAGAGCTCGCCCCGGGCTTCCAGCAGGCCAATTGCATCACCAATCTCCGGGCCATGGCGGAGGTTTGCGAGCCCGCGGGTCTGGTCATGGTCCTCGAGCCGCTCAATTGGTATGCCAACCACCCGGGGCTGTTTCTGCGGGGCGTGCCGCAGGCGTATGGGATTTGCAAGGCTGTTAATTCGCCGAGTTGCAAGATTCTCAACGATCTTTATCACCAGCAGATCGACGTGGGAAATTTGATTCCCAATCTGGAAGCCGCTTGGGACGAGACCGCCTATTTCCAAGTCGGCGACAACCCCGGCCGCAAAGAGCCCACGACCGGAGAAATCAATTACAAGAACATCTTCGCGCTACTCTACCGGCGCGGTTACGAGGGTGTGATCGGCATGGAGCACGGCAACAGCCGCCCCGGCAAGCAGGGCGAACAGGCCGTGATCGCCGCCTATCGGGAAGTCGACAATTTCTGAGCAAACCGCCCAACCAAGACCGTCCACACGCCGGGTTGCCCAACCCTTGAGGCCTGTAGCGCACGTCATGTCGCCGGCGGCGGGCCGGTGCACTCGGCCCAAACTGCCGATTATGACTAAGTGACTCTTTTCTAATGGTTTGATTCGATCGAGCCGGTATTTCCGGTTGGCCGGCGCGGGACCAAGGTACTGGTCGACACAGCATTTTCTCATCGAAGGATGAGCCTGAAGACGGGGGTTGGGGCTTTTTGAGTAGCTGGGGCTCCTTTCTGGTTTTTTGGTTTTGATTTGGGAAGGGGAGAATCGTCGTCGGGGTTGTGGGAATGTGGGAATCGCGGAGCGATTTCCAAGGGCGGTGGGAAACGAAGGGAAACCTGGTTTTGGTTTTCCTCGTTTTCCACCGCCCGCCATTTCCACAGCCCTCTTCCTGCTGTTCAGCACGGCGTGTTCGCGGACCGGAAACTGGCAAACAGCTTGTGCTTGGCTCGCTGCATCCGGCGCGCCGCCGCAGTGTCGCTTTCCGCCTGGGCAATGCGGCCCAGAGCCTCAAGCGTGTGCCCTGGCTTGAGGTAGCCGGGCGGCCTCGGGCAACTGCTCGAAAGATTCCCAAGGCGTCTGGTAGTGGCGATACACCCGCTTCTGCTTGCCTTTGGCGTCGGTCTTGATCTCGGGCTGTCCGCAGGGCCGGTGGAAATTCAAATAGGGATTGAAGTGCTGTTGGTAGAAGCGCTGGATGCGCCCCGCGTGCGGCGCCGCGATGTGCGTATATCCCATGTGTTTGCGGATCACCGCGCCGTTTTTCGATTCCACCAAGCCGTTGTCATTGGAGTGCCGCGGACGCGACTTGGTCTGTTCGATCAGCAGCTTGTTCAATAACTTCTCCACCGTGCGATTGAGGAACTCGCTGCCGTTGTCGGAATGGAAGCCGCGGATACGAAAGGGAAACTGCTCGATCATGGCTTTCAGCAACGGCTCCAGCCAGGCTTCACTGATCGCGGCTGTGGCGCCGACCACTTGCCACTGGGTGACTTCATCCACGGCATTGATGTGGTAGACGCCCTTGACGCCATCGCGATCCCCTTGATGCACCGTATCCACTCGCAGAAAGCCGGGTCGGCCTTGCGGGTCGGGCCGGCGCCGCTCGCCGATCGACACCGCTGTGGGCCGGGTCTTGGTGAAATGCAGCCGCCGCCGGCGGTAGGCACTGCGCCGCCGCAGGCGATAGATCTGGGCCACCGAGATCCCCGCCAACCGCTCGTATTCGCGCTGCTGGTACTGCTGGTATTCCCGCTCGAGGATCTTGCGCGTGGCCGGGCCGCTGAGGGTTTCGTGGGCCTCGTCCACCGCCGCCAGCAGTTCGACGTCGGCGGGCGTGTACTTGCGGGCAAAGCGATGCCGCCGGTAGCGGGCGGGTTGGAGTTCTCCGCCCTGCCGGTACTGCTGGATCAGCCGCGTGATTTGCGCCCGGCTCAGTCCGGTCATCTTGACCAGATACTGCCGCAGCAGCCCTTTGTCGGCGCGGTTCTGGCGGCTGTAGCCGTGCCGGCCAAGCGTGCGCGCCACCCAAGCGTAAATCTCGGCCCGCCCTTTGCCTTTGAATCGAATCTCCTGGCTGGAGTGGAGAAACTGCCGGATCTGTTGCGGATTCAACTTGCCGGCGTTTTGCACTTGGATAGTCAATCCCCAGCATGCCCACTCCCCGATCCTGCAGGCTCATCTTGTGTGAGAAACAAACTCCTCGTTCAGGCTCATCTTGCATGAGACAAGACTGACACTCACCTTGTGGGCAAGGTAAGATTGAAAATAGGGGAGAATCGAAAGCCTTCTCTGTCGGTTTTCGACGATTCGCGCCGCCGAGACCGCCGCGGGAAAGCTGTCGTCGGGTTCGCCCGGCTGGGCGTTAGGGATAGGTTCGCCGCGAGTCTTCGTGAATGTCCAATCAGGTAATCATCATCTCGCCCGATGAAGGACTTGCCAGGGAACTGGTTTCGGCGATTCGCGGAGTTTCCTCGGGTGCCGACCCCATCGTTTTGTCCAGGTATCCCTCGCCCGGGGACTTGCGAAATCTTTTGCGGACTTCCGATGACTTCGACGCGGTCATCGTCGACCTGGGTATCCCCGAGCAGGGGCTCGAGTTGGTGCGGGTCGTCACCGAGAGTTTCCCGCAAATCACGGCGATGGGCGCTGATGTCGAATCCAAGGCGGAATCGATTTTAGGGGCTATGCGGGCCGGCGCGGCTGAATATCTTATTCCGCCTTTTGATGCCCGCCAGCTGAAAGCAACGCTGCACCAGCGTGCCCGCAAAGAGCGAGCCGCTCGTCCGAAAGGCAAACTGTTTTGCTTCATGCCCGCGCAGGGCGGCAATGGGGCGTCAACGCTGGCGCTGCACACGGCGAACGCGATGGCCCGCGAGAGTGACGGGAAAGTTCTGCTGATCGATTTCGATTTTCACTCCGGCACCGTCGCGTTTCGTTTGCGCCTCAAGCCGGAATTCACGTTCGTCGACGCTGTCGCGCGCATTGACATGATCGACGAATTGTGGCCGCGGATTGTTTTGAGTTGCAACGGGCTCGACGTGCTGCCTTCGCCCGCCGCGAGTACCGATATGCCCCGTGAGCTACAGTCTAATCTGCTCCACGAAGTCTTCGAGTCGGCCACGAGGCTCTATTCGTGCGTCGTTGTGGACCTACCGAATGCGCTGTTCAGCTCGTCCCAGTTCGTCCTGCAGCAAGCCGACGCCGTGTACCTGGTTTCCACCGCCGAGATCATGTCGCTTCACTTAGCGCGCCGGCGCATCAACCAATTGATGCAGGTCCAAGTTCCACAGGAGAAGATCAAGTTGGTCGTCAACCGCGTAGACGCCAAGCGAGGCATGGACGCCGACGACATCAGCAAGGTCGTCGGCTCGTCCATCGATTGGCGGTTCAGCAATGATTACTCGGTTGTCACCGACTCCTATGTGAAGGGGGCTCTGATTCCGCGGAGTTCGGAATTGGGGCAAGAGATCGACGGCTTCGCTTTCCACGTCTTGGGTATGGAGCCGAAAAAGGTTGCCAAGAGGTGGAAGTTCCTCTAAAAATCTTCATTCTCGGACCGCCGGCGCCGCCACTCCGTATTTTTCAGCCGTACCGCACACGTTGTCCCAGGTGTCGGGATGAATCGGGATGCCGTCGGACACGCGTTGCGCGCGCATTCTTTCCTCCGGCTCGCCGGGGATGAGAATTTCCTCAACTCCCGGCGCGAGCCGACTGCTCTTGACGTATTCGAGCAAGCCCCGCACATCATCCTCGAACGGGTCGGCACCGCGCATTCGATCCACATCGACCAGCGTAAGCATGAAGCTGTTGCCCACTCGTTGCGTGTCGGGACGGCTGCAGCCCGCGCCCGACAGCGCTCCGGCCAGGATGTCGCCCGCTAACCCCAACGCGAAGCCCTTGTGACGCGCGAACGACAGCAGCGCCCCTTCCGGCGGGCCGTAGAATTTGTTGGGGTCGGTAGTCGGATTTCCCTCGGCGTCAATAATGCAGCCCTCCGGTGCCGACTCCCCGGCCGTCCGCATGTTACGCACCTTGCCCTCCGCGATCGTGCAGGTCGAAACGTCGACGACAATCGGGGAACCGTCTTTTCGCGGAACCGCGATGGCAATCGGATTGGCGGAAAGGCGCCGCTCGACGCCTCCCCAGGGGGCCACGATCTTGCCGCCTCCGTGCGTATTCGAGAACAAAACGGCGGCCATGCCGGCTTGGGCCGCCAGGGCGGGATATTCACCGAATCGGCCCATGTGGCAACATTGGCGTCCGGCGACGATGGCGACCCCGTTCGCGCGCGCTTTCTCAATCGCCAGCTCGGTTGCTTTACGGCCCATCACTTGGCCGAATCCCCAATCGCCGTCGATCACGGCGAACGAGTCGGCGTCGACGACGACCTTGAACGTCGCTTGGGTATTGACCCATCCTTTCTCCATCCATTCAACGTAGGAGGGCAGTCGCATGACGCCGTGGGAATCGTGACCGACGAGATTGGCTTCGACGCGGGCCTCGCTGACAATGCGGGAATCTTCGTCGCGAGCCCCGGCGGCCGCGAAAATGGCAGTGGAAAAGGTAGTGAGTTCGGCGGGTTGCAGAGTGGGCATCAAACTACTGTAACGGAACAGAATCGCTTCCGGCGTCGAAGGCCGCGCCGACCCGGAGAGCCACGATGCGAAGCGTCTCGCGCGGGCTTGCCCTTTCGGCCGCTCGCGAAGTTCTCGGGTTTCCTACACTAAGAAGGACGGCTCCGCTGCCTTGCCCGCCATGTCCGACACCGCCCCATCGCTGACCGTGCTGCCTGATGAGCAGGAGGAGACCACCGTCGGCGGCTACTTCGTCTCGAACTACCCGCCGTTCTCTTGCTGGCGATCCCAGTATGCCGCTCGGGCCCACGACCGCTTCGACCATCCCGGCCAACCCGACACCGCGCTCGGGATTTACGTCCATATCCCCTTCTGCCGAAAACGCTGTCACTTTTGTTATTTCCGCGTCTACACCGACAAGAACAGCAACGAAATCGTCGACTACCTCGAGGCGATGGGACGAGAGGCCGAACGGCTGGCGGAAACCGCCTTCATCAACGACCGCAAGATTCGTTTTCTCTACTTCGGCGGCGGCACGCCGTCTTATCTTTCACGGACGCAACTCAGCGACCTGATCTCGCGCCTCCGGAAGGCTTTCCCCTGGGACGACGCCGAGGAAATCGCCTTTGAGTGCGAGCCCGGCACGCTCACCGAGAAAAAAGTGCAAACGCTCCGTGAGCTCGGCATTACGCGCCTCAGCCTGGGTGTTGAGAATTTCGATGATCACATCCTGGAACTCAACAATCGCGCCCATCGTTCGATGGAAATTCATCGGTCCTATGATTGGATCCGCGCCGCCGGTTTCCCGCATGTCAATATCGACTTGATCGCCGGCATGATCGGAGAAACCGACGAGAATTGGCGCCGCGTCGTCGAGAAGGCCGTCGAACTCGGCCCCGACGCCGTGACGGTTTACCAAATGGAGGTTCCTCCCAATACGACCATCTATCGGGAAATGCGCGACGAAGGCCGCCTCGCCGCTCCCGTCGCCAATTGGAAGACCAAACGTCGTTGGGTCGCCGAGGCCTTCGCCGCTCTCGAACAAGCCGGGTATACGATCGGCAGCGCCTACACCGCGGTCAAAGACCCGGCGCGCGCGAAGTTCGTTTACCGTGACTCGCTGTGGTCCGGCGCCGACATGCTGGCCGTGGGCGTGTCCGCTTTCGGGCATCTCGACGGTGTGCACTATCAAAACGAAATCCACATGGATCCATATCTGGCGGCGGTTCGCGAAGGGCGATTGCCTGTTTGGCGAGCCGTCGAGATGGACGACGAGGAGAAGCTAATTCGTCAGTTCGTGCTGCAAATGAAACTCGGGCGGGTTTCGACCGACGTTTTCCGCGGCCGCTTCGGCGTGGACGTGAACGAGCGCTGGGGGCCGGTGTTTCGCGAATACGAACAAGCCGGATGGCTGCGCCGGTATAACGGCACGATTGAGTTGACTCGCGAGGGGCTGATGCAGGTCGACCGCCTCTTGCACGCGTTCTTCTTGGAACGGCATCGCGCGGCCTGAACCGCCGCGGTCGGCGTCTCTCGCGGCGCTCCGATCCGAGGCGACTGCTATATCACGCGGCTATTCTCTCCGTCGGCGGTCAACGGCGAGCACATCCGTTTTATCGAAATCCCGGCCCTTGAAGAGTAACGGCTCTCCGGTGATCTTCACCGCGGCGTAGGCGAAGCAATCTCCAAAATTTAGCCCGGCCTTGTGTCTCCCCTTGCCGTATTTTCGATACGCACGCCGCGCAATCTCGGCTTGTTCAACGTCAACCGACAACACGTTGAATCGGGCACGGTGAACGAAAAGATCGAGTTCCCGCCCGGCGGATTCACCATGCCGACACTCGACAACGATCGACGTCTCCAGCAGAGTAGCAGCCGAAATGAATCGACGTCGGTCCTCCTCGATCAGCTGATTGAACCGGCGTTGCTCCGGTTCGCCGAGTAGGATCGCAAACAAGGCCGACGTATCAATGACCATTAGTGAGGGAGCCCGTGTTCGTCGTAGCCCAAGATCTCGTCCGGAGTCCTTGAATCCAACACAGGTAGTGCCGCGCAACGTTCGGCGATCTCGTCCAACTCTTCCGCCAACGAGCGACCTATCTTCCGGGCCGTGACCCGTTCCAGTTGTTCTCGGAGCGCGTTCGTGACCGCTGTTGTCAAAGACTCCCCCGTAGCCGCGGCGAGTTTTCGGGCAAGCTGGTCCGTTTCAGGGTTCTTGATGCTGAAGGCCATATCTAGATTATGGTAATATTTATAGATTCTAGCACATCCACCGAGAGGACAAGAGGTAACACACTCGCAAGACTCACGCTGATTGCCCCTGTGCCGGTAAGGCCCCGGCGGGCGTCCTACTATAATTGAAATTGGGTCGCGAGCCCGGTTGACTCGTCGTCGCATGCCCGCGCGAGTGCATCGGGCGGCGCGTATCGATGGATATCCCCTCGCATACGTCCCTCGCACCCTATCTCTCGCATCATGAATGAGAACGGTAACATGGCGGCCGACGCGTCTTACGACGTGATCATCATCGGCGCGGGTCCGGCGGGTTCGACGGCGGCGGCGGTGCTCGCCGAGCATGGCCGCAAGGTGCTCGTGCTCGAGAAGCAGAAATTCCCACGCTACAGCGTCGGTGAGTCGTTGTTGCCCTATTGCTACTATTCGCTCGATCGGCTCGGCGTGCTCGACAAGATCAGGGAGGCGGCCTTCGTCAAGAAATACAGCGTTCAGTTCGCCTCGGTCGATGGGCGCGTGTCGCAACCCTTCTATTTTTTCCAACATCTCGAGCACGAAGCCTCGCAAACTTGGCAAGTCTGGCGCAGTGATTTTGACCACATCTTGCTCGACAACGCCGTCGACAAGGGCGCCGACGTGATGGAAGAGACCGTAGCGAAAAAATTGCTTCGCGAAGGGGAACGTGTCGTCGGCGTCGAGGTGAGGACGCGCGAAGGCTCAACCCGCTCGTTCCACGCGCCGATGACGATCGACTGCAGCGGCCGCGACGGCTTCGCCTTGAAGCGCAACAACTGGCTCGTACGCGACCCGAAGTTGAACAAGATCTCCATCTGGACCTACTATCGCGGCGGCTTGCGTGACGACGGCTACGACCAAGGCGCCACGACGGTCGCCTACCTTCCCGAGAAGGGTTGGCTCTGGTATATCCCGCTGCGCGACGACGTCGTCAGCGTCGGCATCACGGCCGAGGCCGATTATCTTTATCGCGACGGCAAGGATATTCAAGAGATCTTCCAACGCGAAATAGGCGTCAACCCTTGGATCGATCAGCACCTCGCGCCGGCCGAACGGATCCGGGATTTCCGCGTCACCGGGGAATACTCCTATCGCTCGCGATATTGCGCGTCCGACGGGCTCGTTCTCGCCGGCGACGCGTTCGCCTTCCTCGACCCTGTATTTTCCTCCGGAGTCTTCCTGGCCCTGCGAAGCGGAGAGATGGTCGCCGACGCGGCGGACCAAGCGCTCACCGCCGGTGACGTTTCGGCGGCGCGCTTCACCGACTACGCGGCGAATCTCTGCGAAGGCATCGAAGCCATGCGAAAACTCGTCTACGCCTTCTATGACGATGCTTTCAGTTTCGGCCGCGTGTTCCGCGAATACCCGGACCTGCGTTCCGACGTCACCGACTGTTTGATTGGGAACCTGTTCCGTGATTTCAGCCCGTTGTTCAAGGCGGTGGGAGAGTTCGCCGAGGTTCCGCCGGCGCTCGATTACGGGCGCCCCCTCACGAACGCTCCCGAAGCAGAGAAGGCCTCGCGCGAAACGCCCCATTGAACCCCGCGGGCGGCGCCCGCGCCCCGCTCGCCGGCTGTGCGCGAGGGACGAACGAAGAGTCCCGGGTGCCGCCATCTTCGACGGTTGCTCGCCCCCTCCGCCGATGCACTCATTCGCCCTCCTTCGCACAAAAGTTTCGTGGTTCTATTGCAGTCCTGCCGCCACTGAGTTACAAGGGTTGAATGCCCCCCTCGCGCGACCACTTAAAGTTGGCTCTCCATTCGCTCCCCTCCAACCCCGGTTTTGAGCGTCTGCGCGAAGAATCCGTTCTCGAACGAGTTCGCGGCCTCGACGCCCAGGCTCGCGAACACGGTTTGGCCTCCCTCAAGCCCTCGTCCGACAAATTGATTCCGATCGGCATGGAGGTCAATGGAACGGGCAAGGTCGGCAAGAACGGCTACGGCGTTTTGAGCCTGTCCCGCCAGGCCGAGCGGCATCCGGAATGGGCGGATATGGTTGGCGATGAGGTGAAACGGATCCGCGCCGCGATCCGGAAGGATCACGGCGTGCGACTGCGCTACTTGATCTGGGCCGGCATGGGCGGGTCCGCGGAGGACAAGGCTTTCTACCAGACCGCCGGGCTGCTGCGCAAGGGCTTGCGGGTTTATATTCTCGATTCCACCGACCCGGCCAAGCTGCGCTCGATCCTCGACCATATCGAGACGTCCGAGAAGCGGCCTTTGAAAGTGGCGCTGCGCAAGACCTTGGTCGTGGGCATGGCGATGGGCATGACGTCATACGAGCCGGTGTTGAATTTGGAAGTTCTTGACGCGCTCTATAAGAAACTGCGCATCCCCAACCAGTCGAACTTCATCTACATGACGCTGCCGGATTCGATGCTCGATCGCTTTGGGCGCAAGCGGGGCTTTCGGCGCGTCGAGTTGCAGCTCGATAACGACAACACCACGGCGGGGCGTCACAGCGGCCCGCTGACGCGCGGCAGCCTCTATCCCTTGGCGCTGGCCGGGTGCGATCTGTCGGCGTGGATGGGCGCGGCGATGCTTAGCGACGACGAAAAGAACGCGGCTCTCGAGCTGGCGGGTTTTCTCCAAGCAAACGCGCTTGCCGGCCGCGACAAAGTGACGCTGTTTTTGCCGCGGGAATGGTCGGGCGGCGCGGTTTGGACCAAGCAGGATTTCGAGGAGAGTCTCGGTAAGAGCGAGCAGATCGGCATCAAGGTCGCGATCGGCGAAAAGATCAAGCCGGTGAATTATTTCCCGCCCAAGGAGGGCGCGCAAGACCGTTGCTTCCTGGTCATCAACGTTCGCGGCCTACACAATCCCGACGCCGACCAGGTGAGTCGGCTGCGCCGCGCCGGCTACCCGCTGGCCGTGCTCCGCATGCACGGGCAAGCCGCCCTGGCGCGCTACATGCAGTTTATCCACTACACCGTTTTCGGGTTAGGATATTTGCGCGACATGAATTTCGTGACGCAGCCCGGCGTGGAACTGTATAAGACGATCGCCGGCGAAATCCACGCCGAGGCCGAAAAGGTCGGCGGAACGGCGCGGACCCGGGCTTGGCGCGCGACGGTCGAGGCGCCGTGCAGCATCCGCTGGCGGGGCGGCCTAACGGTTCACCTCGGAGCTTTGCGGAGTATCGCCGCGGTTTCCGACGAGCATCTGCGCTGCGAGAACGGTAACGCGGCGGCGATCTACGCGGCCGTGCTTCGCTCGTTGGTCGAGGCGGGGAAAGTTTCCTACGGTGAACTGACGTTTTTCGGAGACACCCGCTACCATGCCCCCGGTAAAGCCCTCCTTCGCACTCTCGACCGTGCCGCGGACGGCATCTTTCGCTCGCGGCTCAAGATGCCGGCCGACGTTTATGAAGGGCCGGCGATGAACCACTCCTTTCATGAGATGATTATTGGCTACGGCCGCGGCTTTTCGACCGTGCTGCTGAGCGAGAAAGCGGCCGGTTTCAAGAAAGTCGACTACCCGCCCGACTACCATCAGGCGCAATGGCTGGCTACCCAGGAAGCCCTTACGCGTCGCGGGCGCGCCGTGGCGGGTATGACGATCCGCGACCTGAGCGAGCGCAGCCGACAAACCGTGAAGGAGTTTTTCTCCGAGGTGGCGCGGCGCGTTGGGCGGCGGCGGAGTTAGAGAATGTCACGTTGGAAAGCGGCGAAGGGCCGCAAGAAATATAAGGAATCCAAGGCCGGCGCGGTCGGTTGCGTCGTCGCCATCGTGCTCGTCCTGGTGTTTTTCATCTGGAGCTTTTCGGCGCTGGTGCGTCCGTGATCAAGTTATGTCCGCGGTTCGCCGCAAGGCCGACGCCTCGCGCCGCCTCCCGGCTTGGCGCCTGAATAGGAGATCCGCGATGAGTAAAGCAACAACCCCCACGCCTTCGAGGCGCGAATTCCTAGCCCGCGGCGCCGCTTTTCTCCCTGCCGCGGCCGCGACCTCAACCGAGTTGGCGCCCCTGCTCTCCGCCGCCGCCGGCAAGGAAGCCTATTGGAAACTCGTTCGCGAGCAGTTTGCTTTTCGCGATGAAAAGGTTCCCATGAACGCCGCGAACCTCTGTCCGGCGCCGCGCGTGGTGGCCGAGCGAGTCGCTGACCTGACGCGTGATATCGACGTCGATTGTTCCTCGCACAACCGCGCTCGATATCCCGCGATCCTCGAACGCGCCCGCGCGAAGGTCGCCCGACAGCTTGCGGTCTCGGCCGATGAGATCGCTTTCGTTCGCAACACGAGCGAGGCGAATAATACGATCAATAACGGGTTGACGCTCGACGCCGGCGCCGAGATTCTGCTGTGGGACCAGAACCACCCGACCAACAATGTCGCCTGGGAAGTTCGCGCCAAGCGTTTCGGCTACCGCGTGCGGCGCGTGGCGACGCCCTCCGCCCCAAGCGGTGAAGACGAGTTGCGGGCGGTTTTCGTGAACGCCTTCAGTCCTCGAACGCGCGTATTGGCCGTCACCCATGCCTCGAATATCAGCGGTCAACGCTTGCCGGTCGAGGCGTTGGCGGAGGCGGCTCGCGAGCGCGATATTTATTTTCACGTCGATGGGGCGCAGAGTTGGGGTGCTTTCGATCTCGACTTGGGCCGGCTGGGCGCGGACTCGTTCACCGCCAGCGCGCACAAATGGTTTTGCGGCCCCAGGGAAGTCGGGCTGCTCTATGTCCGCAACGAGCGCACCCCCGAGATTTGGCCCAATGTCGTGGCGCCGGGTTGGGGAGCCGATGCGGACCCCGACGTCGTGGGGGCTCGGAAATTCGAGTCTTTCGGCCAGCGCGACGACGCCGCGCTCTCGGCGGTCGAAACCGCGGCGGACTTTCACAATCTGATCACGCCGGCTCGCGTCGAGGCGCGGGTGCTCGAGTTGGCCGCGCGTCTCAAGAGCGGCTTGCGGAAACTCGGCGTGAAAGTGGTGACGCCCGCCGATCCGGCTCTCAGCGCCGGTGTGTGCATCATCGAAGTGCCCGCGGCCAACGCCCAAGAGCTGCTCGACCGAATGTATAGCGAACACGGCATCGCCGGATCGACGGCGGGCGGTTTTCGGCTCTGCCCGCATATTTACAACACCCACGAACACGTCGATCGCGCCATCGAGGGAATCAAGCGGCTGCGTGCTTTGGCCGCGTGACCCGACCGCATCACAAAAGTGTTCGTTGCAGGGCACTAGCCTGAAGCATCAAATTTCGCGCTACCCGCGGATTCACAACTGCTACGAATAGATCGGACTTTCACCCACCCGAGCCGCGCCGCCGTGCGGCGCGGTCCCGCACCAGCCGCGCGCCGATTTCTCGTTTCAACGAACAGGCGCATCCGCGGTAGCGACCGGCACTCTTGCCGGTCCTAGCCCACGGTCGAGACAAGCTCTCAGCGTGTCTCTTCGTCTTCTCAAGTGACATCCGATACCCGTTCCCAGTGGGGCAGGTCTCCAGGCCTGCCCATTCCCCAACCCGCCCCAATCGAAGTTTCAGGCTGGAGTTCGAGCGCCCCCCCTACCGTTCCGGATCCAACGGCGTCAGCGAAAACGGCACCCGCACAACCACTTCCACGTCCACCGGCACTCCGTTCTTCAGCGCCGGGTCGAAACGCCATTTCGAAAACGCCGCCAACGCCGCCCGATCCAATCGTTCATCGACCGACTCGATCAGCGCGATGTGAACCACCGCTCCGTCGCCGCGGATCACTCCGGAGAGAATCACCTCCCCTTCGATTCTTTCCTCCATCGCCGCCGCCGAGTAAGCCGGGTCGACCTTGACGCGCGGCGCCGGCGCGAGCAATTCACCTTCGTCGCTGGGCTTGCCGACCTCGGAATACCGCACCACCCAACTCCCTTGCCGACTATTGATGTTGGGCATATTGACGGCCATGGTGTAGACACGACGGCCGAGAAACGCGGCTTCGGGGTTTTGCGGTGTCGGCTCGATTTCCAGCTCGCCCCATAAAGCTGCCGCTTGCGTTCTCTCCCGCAACTCGGCCAGGAAAACTTCACGTCGAAAAGCGCCGTCTTTGGGAGGGTCAAGCGGTCGGCGCGCCAATGCCGCCAGGGATGACCCCGCTGCGGGAGCGGATCCTCCGATGGCCAAGTTCGGAATCCGTACGTCCGACTCTCGATTGCCGCCGCCGGTGAGCCCTTCTCCTCCGGGACCGCCGTCGGGGGCCGCCGAAAATCGGCCGCGGCGACGCCCGCTCGCCACGCGCGCATTCGGATCCATCGTCGGGTCCACCCCGACAACCGCCAACCGACGACCCTCGAGCGCCTCTTCGGCGGCGGCATCCGACTCCGCGCCCTGCCCGCCGGCTTCTTGGCCCCCGGCCGGTCTCGGCTCGGTGACCGGCATAGGCACTTCGGGAAGTCCACCGACAACACCCGCCAAAACCGCCGTCGCCGCCGCGGAGCTGCCGGCACCCGCTTTCCCCGGCAAAAGGTCGGCCGGCTCGGGAACTCCACCCGCGGCCGGCGCTTGTGTCACCGGCCCCCGGGCGGCCTCGGGGTACATCTGATACCGCAACGGCGCAAGCGGTTGAACTTCCTGTAGATTCAACCCCGGCCGCGCTTCGCCGCTGACGTGCGGAGCCACTCCCCCTGCCAGTGCCTTCCGCTCCGGCATGACTATCTCATCGGGCTCATTCCAATAGCGCAACGGATCAATCTCCTGGAGCCCAAGAACCGATGCCGACGCGAGCGCCGGCGCGCTCACCTCGATTTCAGGCACGGGCGCCCGATCGAGCGCCTCGGAAGTGAGTTTTTCGGCCGGGCGATGGAAACTTTGGTAGCGCAACGGCTCCATGGGCTGAAGCGCCTGCAAATCGAGCGATACAACCGAAGTCGCCTCGATCTCGGGCGCTTTCGGAGCCCGCGGCGCCTCTTTCTTGGGGATGGCCGGCTTTGGCGCCTTCAGCTCAAAACGCGGCCGAGCGACCTTGGGCGGCGTCCATACCAGCAAATTCGGCGATGGGATGTCGTGCTCGATCTCCGGCGCCGGCTCCGCGCTCCAAATCATCTGGCGGCTACTTTGAGGATCCGGGTCGTCGGCAACGATGGTTTGCGGCGCGCGAAACTCAGCCTTATCGTCGGTCTTACTCGCAGGCGGTTCGCGCAGCGGGGCCGTGGCGGGCAGCTTTTCCGGAAACGTGTGCCAAACGATTTCGTGCTCCCGTTTCGCGAATAGCTCTTCGCCCTCGATGATTTCCGGACGCGAGCGAGCCGAACCACCCAGCGTCAGCAGCCCCACCAGCGTAATATGCAGCCCCAGCGAGGCCCCCCAAGGCTCCGGCGGACGGCGCGGCTCCGCCAACCCGGTGGTCCGGAAAAGAACTTCGGCGGAAGGATAGTCGCCGTCCCGGCCCGGCATGTCTTCATTATGCGTCGCCGACCGACCAGACGGAATGATGAAACGCCCCAGATAAAGGCGCGAGAATGCCTTACAGCTTCAAACCGGACCGCATGACGACGTGTACGCTACGCTGGAGAACGGGTCCATCACCCGTCCCTAACGGAAAGAACCCCGTGAGTGCCGACTCGAAACCCCGCGTCCATATCCGCCCGGCCCAACCCTCCGACATGCTGGCCATCAGAGCCTTGATCCGCCGCTATCCCGAAAAGCTGGTCCAACAAGACTTGCCCCGCGCGCCGTCGTTTTTCGCCGCGTTCGTCCGAGGCCGCCTCATCGGCTGTTGCGCCCTACAGGTCTACTCGCGCCGGCTCGCCGAGGTCCGCAGCCTCGCCGTCGACGAGGAATTTCAAAAACAGGGAATCGCCGGGAAATTAGTCGCACGCTGCCTGGACCACGCCCGCCAACGAGGGGTCAAACAGATTTTGGCCGTAAGCGGAGACCCCGATTTTTTCCGACAGAGCGGCTTTGAAACCTTCTTCCGCGAAAAGACGGCGCTGTTTTACAACGTCCCCCGAAAATGACTCGAGCGAGAAGGGATCGGCCCGGTTACCAAGCCGCCGCATAGCGGTAAGCAAAAGGATCCGCGCCCGCCTCGATCGCCCCGCTCGGATGCACCTTCACCGCCGTCGGCGCCGAACCGCTGTTCCAGCGGCTACGCCTCTCCAAACGATGCCCCAGCAAACTCAGCCGCTGAATCACGTCCGCCGGAATGCGCTCATCGAGCAACAATAAATTGCGCTCGATCGCGTGGTCGTCAAAGCTCGCCACCATATGCCTGGTTTGGAAACGCGGTGCCTCAATCGCCGCCTGTGGATTCAACCCGAACTCGATCACCGCAAGCAACACCTGCAGCAGCGCTTGTTCCTGCTGATCCCCGCCCGGCGTCGAGAGCGCCATCCAAGGCCGTCCGATTTGCGTAACCAGCGTCGGCGACAGCGTGATACGCGGCCGCTTGCCCGGCTCGACGACATTCGGATGTTCGGGAATCATCACGAAACTCTGCGCCCGTTGCGTCAGCGGAATTCCCGTATCCCCCGCGATCACCGACGGCATCCAAGCGCCCGACGGCGTTGCCGAAAACATCACGCCTTCTTTGTCGATGATATTGATGCAAGTCGTATCCCGCGAAGCCAACTCATCGGTGAAAGGACGCAACTGCCCCACGAAACGGGAAGGGTGTGGCGGCTCGGCGTCGCCGAAATCACCGGGTAAAAACTCGCTCGACGCATGCAGCAAATCAATCGATTCGCGCCGCTTAGCCCCATACGCCTTGCTCAACAACTGCTCGGGGATATCGGAAAATTTCGGATCCGCGTAATACGTGTCGCGGTCGGCATAGGCCGGCTTGAGGGCTTCAACCAGGGCATGGATGTACTCGTCCGTGTTCCACCCCATCTTCTTGAGGTCAAAGCCTTCGAGAATGTTCAACGCCTCGATCATTACCGCGCCCTGGGTCCAAAAACCCGCTTTGTAGACCTCGAAGCCGCGGTAGTTCGTCGTGATCGGAGCTTCCACTTCGGCGCGGTAGGCCGCCAGGTCTTCGTAACGCAAGAGCCCGCCGTTTTCTTGAACAAAACGCCCGATCCGCCGCGCGATTTCTCCGCGATAGAAGTGATCACGAACCGCGTCAATGGCGCTGTCGCGACCGCGCTTCTTCCGCAACGCCGCCTTTTCCGCGGCCACCATGGAACGCAAGGTCGCCGCTAGATCGGGTTGCTCAAAAATGCGCCCCACCCGCGGTACCCGTCCGTTGGGAAGAAAGACGCGCTGCGAGGTCGGGAAACTTCGGAAGAAACGAGTTGCCTGTAGAATCGAACGCGCGCGAATCTCATCCAGCGGCATGCCCTCGGCGAGTTCGATGGCGGGCTGGATGACCTCGGCCAACGACATCGTGCCAAAGCGCTTGAGCGCCAGCAATCCGCCGTCGACCATGCCCGGCACCAGCGCCGGCAGCAGCCCGTAGGATGGGATCGGTCCGCTGGTGCGCCCCCGCCGACGGATTTCTTGCTCTTGGTCGGCGTCCAGACGCAGACGTTGGAAGAAATCCCGCGTCATCCGTTTCGGTGCCGGCCCCAGGCCCGCGATCGAATGAACCTTGCCGTCCGCGGTGCGAATCAGCAAAGGTGCTTCGCCCCCAAAACCGAAATGCGAAAACTCCGAAACCGCCGCGGCGAAGAGCGCGGCTATTCCGGCGTCAACCGCGTTGCCGCCCGCGTGGAACATACGCATCGCCGCATCGGTAACCAACGGCGTGCCCGCCGCCACCGCCGCCCGCCGTCCGCGTACCAGCGGGCGCAGCAAAGGTCGGCGCAGTGCTTGCTGAACCTGGCTTTGACGCTTGGCGCGCTGCGCGTCGGGCTCTTGCGAAGTCGTTTGCGAGTGCAACGCGACGGCCAAAACCCCAAGTCCACAAAGGACCGCGAACCGAAATCGGGAAACGTGCATCGTCGAGGCCTTCACCGCAAGCCACTGTCATAATACCAACGGCCCGCTCCGGCGGTTACAGAGCCCCGACCGCGAGGGAGGGGTCCGCGCACCACTCTCCGAGCAACCTACGCCTCCAGCAAGCGAGTAACCAGACCCTCTCCGATCGCGTAGCGAATAGGTCGAACACATCCGAAGCATGCTCCCCCCTGTGTTCGACAAGGTCATGTTCGGCAAGGTCATGTCCGGCAAGGCCGTGAACCGTTTGAGCCGCGAAGCGGCGGCGGGAATAGAGCCCAGGGTGAAGCGAAGCGCAACCCTGGGTGGAATTCCCACCCGCAAGAGCCCTGAAAGGGCGACAGGAAAGCCTTCGCTCCCGTTTTCATGGCGTTATGATGAATCCGCGATAGAAACCGATCTCACCGCGAATTCTTCATGACGAGCAACTCCGCCCATGCCCGCGCCGTTCTCTGGGATCTCGACGGCACTCTCGCCGACACCGAGGAATATCACTGGCTTGCCTGGCAAAGGGTAATGCAACAGGAGGGGCTCCCTGTCACTCATGAGCAATTCATGGAAACCTTCGGACAACGCAATCGCACCGTCCTCGCCGCTTGGCTCGGGCCTGATACGCCTCTCGACCGCATTGACGCCGTCGCGGACGCCAAGGAAGCCGTCTTTCGAGAGATCGTAACCACGCGGGGTTTGACCGCCCTCCCTGGTGGCGTCGCCTGGACCGCGCGTCTCCGCCGCCAGGGGTGGCGTCAAGCCATAGCGACATCGGCGCCGCTCGCCAATGCCGAAACCATGTTGCAAGCCCTGGGAATCGCCGACGATTTCGACGCCCTGGTTTCATCCGAAGACGTCAGCGCGGGTAAGCCCGATCCGGAAGTCTTCGCAAAGGCGGCTCTTCGTGTGGACATCCCACCCGTCCGCTGCATCGTCGTCGAGGACGCTCCGGCCGGCGTCGAAGCCGCGCGCCGCGCCGGCATGTCAAGCATCGGCGTCCGCGCCGCCGGAGACCCCCTCGACGCAACCCTATTCACCCGCTCGTTGGCAACGTTGGAGCCCGATACCTTCGACCGCCTCCTTGACCCCCAAGTCCCCAAGAGCTAGCCAGTCCCCCAGTGGAGCAGCTCTCCAACCCGCCCGCCGCGCCGGATCGTTCGGGCAAGAAACTGGGTAGGGCGATCGAATTTCGAACAGCCACGTCCCCGCTAGCGACCGGCACTCTTGCCGGTCCCAGCCCACGGTCGAGACAAGCTCTCAGCTTGTCTCTCGACCTTCTCCATCGACATCCAACATCCCCGGTCCCAGTGGGGCAGGTCTCCAGGCCTGCCCAGCCACCCGCCCACCACGCCGTGTGCCCATACTCGAGCCCCGGTGATCAATACCGGCCCTGGGCGCAAGCCCAGGGAACACCACCAAACGACCTCCTCCCCCGGGCGAACGACCGCTCTCGCGGTCGTTCGGGGGCCTGGGGCGGGTCCCCCAAAGCAATCCGCCCAACAACTTACGGTTAGCTGTCACGTCCGTTTCAAAAAAACTACGTCTTCCATATCAACAACTTAGAAAAACCAACCCCCGCGAAACCCACAACCCCAACGTATCCTATGACCGGGCAACAAGCCCAGGAGAAATCGCATGTCTACAACAGAAAAAATTCGCGCCAATCGCGAAAACGCCAAAAAATCAACCGGCCCCAAAACCGACAGCGGAAAAACCCGCTCATCCCAAAACGCTCTCAAGCACGGCCTGCTGGCAAACGACGCCGTCTTACCCGGCGAAGACCCCGCCGACTTCGATCAACACCTCACCTCCTTCGAAGATACCTATCTCCCCAGAAACCGCGTCGAAAAGGAAATCGTCCGTCAAATCGCCGACGTCTCCTGGAGAATGCAACGTCTCTCCCGCATCGAAACCGCCGTCATCGCCGCCGGTATCGAAAACTCCCGTCGCATCGACAACGACACCGGCCCCATGCCCGAAGACCGCCAAGAGCGAACCCACATCCTAGGCTGGGCCATGCTCACAAGAACAAAACTCCTCAACAACCTAGCCCGCTACGACGGCCATCTCAGCCGCCGTTTCTTCCGCGGCGTCGAGCTGATGATCGACATCCGCCGCGAAGACCGCCAACTCCGCGAAGCCCTCGAAGCCAAAAACAACGAAGCCAACGCCACCACCCCGGTTCCCGAGCACTACTTCCCCGACGAAGAGCGAGCTATAACCATAAGTTGTGGATGAGCCTCTGAGGGGAGGCGGCGTATCCTGACGATTGAGGAAGCAACTCAATCGTTTTCTGGAAAGGAACAAGGAGGATACGCCATGAGTCAGTGTGAAGCTGCTGAGAGCAGCAGTCAAGTCAACCCCCAAGTCATTGATGGAAAGGAACGCTCGCCCTTGGATGAGGTGCTGCGCCAAGGAGCGCGCCAGATGCTCGTCAAGGCCGTGGAAGCCGAAGTGACCGCCTACATCGAAACGCATCAGCACGAAGTCGACCAGGACGGCCGGCGGCTGGTGGTGCGCAACGGTCACGCCCGCGAGCGCACCATCGTCAGCGGCGTGGGGCAGCTGAAGATCCAGGCGCCGCGGGTCGACGATCGCCGAGTCGATGAGCAGGGCCGGCGCTTTCGTTTCACTTCCCAGATCCTGCCGCCGTATCTGCGGCGCACGAAGAGTGTGGAGGAGTTGATCCCCTGGTTGTACCTGAAAGGGATCTCGACGGGCGATTTCAGCGAAGCGCTGGAGGCCTTGCTGGGGCCCGACGCTCCGGGCCTGTCGGCGACGACGGTGGTGCGTCTCAAAGACGTCTGGCGCCGCGAGTACGAGGCTTGGTCAAAGCGTGACCTCAGCGGCCAGCGGTTTGTTTACATTTGGGCCGATGGCATCTACTCGAATGTTCGTCTGGACGATGAACGGCAGTGTTTGCTGGTTGTGATGGGAGCACTCGAAGACGGTCGCAAGCAACTGCTGGCGGTGCACGACGGCTTTCGCGAAAGCGAACTGTCGTGGCAGGAGTTGCTGGAGGACTTGAAACGGCAGGGGCTCGAGCTGCCGCCGAAGTTGGCGGTGGGCGACGGAGCGATGGGGTTTTGGGCGGCACTGCGGAAAGTCTATCCGGCGACCGGTGAGCAACGCTGCTGGCTCCACAAGACGGCCAACGTGCTCAATAAGCTGCCGCAGAGCATGCAGGGCAAAGCCAAGCAGGCGCTGCGCGACATCTATCTTGCCGAGAGTCGGCAGACGGCGGAGGCCGCTCTGGACCGTTTCAAGAACCTATACGAGAAGAAGTTTCCCAAAGCGGTCGAGTGCCTGGAAAAAGACCGCCAAGTGCTGCTGGCTTTCTACGACTTTCCGGCCGAGCACTGGGGGCACTTGCGGACGACGAACCCGATCGAGTCCACCTTTGCGACGGTCCGTTTGCGGCAGCGACGAACGAAGGGTTGTGGCAGCCGCGAAGCGTCGTTAACGATGGTCTTCATGCTGGCCCGCCAAGCCGAGCGCCACTGGCGACGCCTGAACGGTTCGGAAGTGATTGTTCATGTCTTAGAGGGAAAGGTTTTCAAGGATGGATTGATGGTTCAGGAAAACGCCGCCTGACCTCGCCCATCCACAACATTTGACAATATCTCACGAAGAGCCGGCAGGCGCCCATCCATCCGCCATAGGCTTCCGCGGCCAAGCCCAGTGGGCCAGGTCTCCAGACCTGCCCGGCAAGCCGCGAAAGAACCCCAGGGCAGCCAAAAAAGGTAGCCCCCCAACTCCCCAAAGTCAAAAAATACAAAACGAACCCAAGACCAACCTAACGTCATATATAACAACGCAGTACGAGCCGAAGTCAGTAACCACCGACCCCGCTATCCAGGCCGGCCTCAGGTAACCCCCGGGCCCGAAAAGCCCCCATAAACTTGACTACTACGCCAAGGAGACGCAAAGACAGGAACCAACGACTCACCCGCTAACCAACCGGCGCCGGCGACCCACCACCGTCACCCAACGACCCGCGAAGCCAACGCCCGTAGTGTCGTTCACGTCGATCCTCGCCGTCTTCAACACAGCCCGCGGCAAGTCACAGTAGGTGTTGCGCTATGATTGGCGAACTAAACTAACTGGGTAGATGCCTATGAACGTCATGAAATTCGGCGGCAGCTCGCTAGCCGACGCCGACTCCCTCGCCCGTGTCGCCGGAATCATCGTTTCGCGAGCACAAGTCCCGCTCGTCGTCGTCGTGTCGGCGATGGGCAAGACTACCGACCGCCTTGTGAACATCGCCGATGACGCCGCCGCGGGGCGTCGCGCCGATGCCATGAAGGCGGTGGACGCGCTCGAGCAATACCATCGCGAAGAGGCCGCGGCGGTGATCCAGGCCGATTCGCAACCGGAACTCGAGGCATTCCTGGAAGCGCATTTCCACGAACTCCGGGAAATGGTTGGCGGGTTGGCGACTCTCGGCGAACTCACCCCGCGGTCGGCCGACGCGGTCACGAGTTTCGGGGAACGACTGTCGAGTTTCATCGTCACCCTGGCGCTGCGCCGCAAAGGGTTGCGGGCGGCGCGGCTCGACTCGCGCGACGTGATCGTCACCGACGACCGCTTCTCCCAAGCATCGCCTCGATTGGATGTAACCAACGCCCGTTTGCGAGACGTCATCCCTCCGCTGCACGAAGAAAACGACGCCGTTGTCATGGGCGGCTTCATCGCCTCGACCGAATCGGGTATCACCTCGACCATCGGCCGCGGAGGCTCCGACTTCACGGCATCCATCGTCGGGGCCGCTCTCGAAGCCGACGAGATCCAGATTTGGACCGACGTTGACGGCGTTATGACGGCGGACCCTTCCATGATCCCCGACGCCCGCCGTCTGCGCGTCATGTCGTTCGCCGAGGCATCGGAGTTGGCCTATTTCGGAGCGCGCGTGCTGCACCCCTCCACGGTCATCCCGGCCATGGAGAACGATATCCCGGTGCGCGTGCTGAACTCGCGCAAACCAGAAATCGAGGGCACCAGAATCGTCAGCCAATGCCCGCCGTCGTTCGCCGTCGTCAAATCGATCGCTTACAAAGAGCACATCACCGTCGTCGAGATCCGCTCGACGCGCATGCTCATGGCCCACGGCTTCCTGGCCAAAATTTTCGAAGTCTTCAATCGATTCGAAACAGCGGTCGACATGGTCAGCACCTCCGAAGTCGAGGTATCGCTGACCATCGACCGAACCGATCGCATCGCCGGAATCACCGACGAGCTTGAGAAATTCGCCGAAGTCATCCACGATTCAGGACAAGCGATCGTCTGCCTCGTCGGTGACAATCTGCGCTACACCCCCGGCACCGCCGCCAAGATCTTCTCCGCGATTGAGAATGTGAATATTCGCATGATCTCCCAAGGCGCGTCGCGTTTAAACGTGGGCTTCGTGATCGACGAGGCCGATCTGCAAACGGCCGTGGAGGGTCTCCACAAAGCGTTCTTTTCCGAGGTCGACCAAGAGGTATTCGCCTGATATGAGTGATCCCGCCGCGACAACAACCAAGCTGGCCCTGGTCGGCTACGGCAAGATGGGCCGACTGCTCGAACAACTGGCGCCCGAGTTCGGTTTCGAGGTCGCCTTGAAACTCGACGAGTTCAACAACATCGACGGCGAGGGTATCACGGCCGAAAACTTCAGCGGCATCCCGATCGCGGTCGACTTTTCAATCCCTCCGGTCGTCCCGTCGAATGCCGAAAAGATCGCCGCCTTGGGCGTCAATCTCGTCATCGGCACCACGGGCTGGCTCGACGAGTTGGAGCGCGTAAAAACAGCCGTCGATCGCCACGGCACCGGGCTCGTTCACGGCGCTAACTTCTCGGTCGGCGTACTGGCTTTCTACGGCATCGTCGAAGCCGCCGCCAAGATCCTCGCCGCGCAGCCCGACTACGATGCCTGGGCCTACGAAGTCCATCACAACATGAAAAAGGACGCCCCGTCCGGCACCATGTTGCGGCTGCTTAGGGTCATGGAAGAGAGCGGCTACTCCCGCGACATTGACGTTGCGACCAATCGCGTCGGCGCCATGCCGGGGACGCACGAAATCGGCTTCGATTCGGAGGCCGATACCATCCGGCTCTCGCACACCGCGCGCAGCCGCGTCGGCTTCGCCCGCGGCGCCATGCGGGCGGCCCGCTGGGTCGTCGGCAAGCAAGGACTATACGAGTTCTCCTCGATCTGGAAGCAAGTGGAGTGATAAATGTGGGAGCGCGCGTCTCCGCCATTCGAGCAACACAATCAGAGGCGTGGACGGAAGTCCACGCTCAGCCCGGTTCACCGGGCTTGGATTGAAAATAGGCCGGCCCTTGTAGGGCCGGTTGAGATGGATCGTCGTCCGACACGAGGCCGTTTCAACGGTCTTTTCCCGTGTGGCTTTAGCCACGACCGTACAAAGAGAAGGTACAGGGCGGGGAAGTGATCGAGCCGGAGTCGCCAATCTTCCCTTATGTCGCGCAAAGGTCGCACCCGGTAGTGACGATTCGCGCTTTCTCTGGTAGAGTAAACTGCGGTCTGTCAGGCCGGTCTTCGTGACGCAATCGGGCACGTTCCGAAGTGCCACCCGACGGACCCAAGGAGACGGTTATGTTCCGAGGATGCGGCACAGCCCTAGTCACTCCGTTTCGATCCGACGGCTCGCTCGACGAAGAGGCTCTGCGACGTTTGACCGCGCGGCAAATCGAGCAAGGCATTCACTTCCTGGTTCCCTGCGGCACCACGGGTGAAAACCCCACGCTGAGCAAGACCGAGCACCTGCGCGTCGTCGAGATCGTCATCGAGGAAGCCAAGGGCAAGGTCCCCGTGCTGGCCGGAGCCGGCGGGTACAACACTCGGGAAATCGTCGAGCTGGCGCGGACACTCGAAGCCATGGGCGCCGACGGTCTGCTTTCGGTCACGCCTTACTACAACCGGCCGACCCCCGAGGGTCTCTATGAGCACTATTCTGCCATCGGAGCGGCCACGCGATTGCCCATCGTCGTTTACAACGTTCCCAGTCGCACTGGGACCAACGTAACCCCCGAGACTCTCGCGAAGCTCGCCTCGATCGAGAACATCGTCGGAGTGAAGGAGGCTTCCGGCGACATCGGACAGATGGCCGCGATCTGTCAACATGCTTCCGACGACTTTGCCGTGCTCTCGGGCGACGACTCGGTGACGTTGCCTTTGATGAGCCTCGGCGGAGTGGGCGCGATTTCCGTCGTGTCCAATGAAATACCGGGTGCGATGGCTAAGTTGTGCGACCTGTGCCTGGCGGGAGACTTCGTCGCCGCCCGCGAGATCCATCGCCGCTATCACGCCCTGATGGAAATCAACTTCGTCGAGAGCAACCCCGGGCCTGTCAAAGCCGCGCTGGCCATGATGGGATTGATCGGGATGAACTATCGCCCGCCGATGGTCCCCCCGCGCCCGGAAAGCCAAGAAAAGATCGCCGCCGTGCTGGAATCCGTCGGCCTAACCGCCTCAATAGCCGCCTCCGCGGATTGAGGCTTGAGCCGTGAAGATCGTTGTCGGCCCCCGGTGGCAGCGTGTCTTCAAGATGAGACTTTCAATATATTGACGCCGTTGTGAACCAACATCATGCTCGAGACTCGAATCAACGACCTATTTGAAAAGAACTCCGAGGACTACTCGAACCGAGACATGGAGACCTTCCAGGAGTTCAAGCTTGCCTTGAATTCCGGCCAAGCCCGCGCCGCTCAGCCCGACGCCGACTCGCCCCTGGGGTGGACGGTCAATCCCTGGGTCAAGCGCGGCATCTTGGTCGGCTTTCGCATGGGCCGCACAGTCGACATGTCGAGCGAAGACGGGCGTTTCCCCTTCTTCGACAAATCGACCTACCCGCTCAAGAGCCTCAGCGTCAGCGACGGCATACGCGTCGTCCCGGGCGGCTCGAGCGTTCGTGACGGCTGCTATCTCGGCAAGAGCGTCACCTGCATGCCGCCGATGTACGTCAACGTCGGAGCCTACGTCGACGACGGTTCGATGGTCGATTCGCACGCCCTGGTCGGCAGTTGCGCTCAAATCGGAAAGCACTGCCACTTGAGCGCCGCCGCTCAGATCGGCGGCGTGTTAGAGCCGATCGGGGCACTGCCGGTGATTGTCGAGGACAACGTCTTGGTTGGCGGCAACTGCGGTGTCTACGAGGGCACCATCGTCAAGAAAGGCGCCGTGCTCGGGGCGGGCGTCATTCTGACGCGCTCGACGCCGGTGTACGACATCGCCGCCGAGACGGTCCACCGCTCGACCGCCGACCAGCCCTTGATCATTCCCGAGCGCGCCGTCGTGGTCGCCGGCTCGCGGCCGATCGCCGCCGGAGCCGGCAAGGATTGGAATCTCTCGCTCTACACCCCGGTCATCGTCAAATACCGCGACGAGAAGACGGACGCCCGTATCCGGCTGGAAGATCTATTGCGCTGACTTGGCGGGCAGGCGGGCGATCACGCCCATCTGTTCCCACTCTTTGAGCTTGCGGTGGATTTCCCCCGCGTGTTGGGACTTCGGTGAGGCTTCGAGGAACATTCGCATCGCGCTCGCCGCTTTCGGATAATCGCCCTTTTTCGCATGCAGAAACGCCGCCATCCGGAACCCTTGCGGGAAGCGCCGGGCGTCTTCACTCGCTTCGAATGCGTCCAGAGCTTTCTCGACCGTCCCGACGTCGCCGAGATTGAACGCGGCCACGGCGTGATAGTAGGCGGCCTCGCCCAGGTAAGGATTCAAGCGTCTGCACTTCTCCGCCAGCTTCGCCGCGCGCTTCCAATGCTTCTCGGTCAGCTCCATGCGGATCAGCGGCAGGTTAGGCGTCAAGTAGCTTGGGTCGGCGTCAATGGCTTTTCCAAAAGCTTGGCGGGCGCCCTCGCGATCTCGGGTCTGCATCCGCAGGTCGCCCAGCATGCTCCAGGCGGCGGCGAACTTCGGAAACTTGGCGACCGTCTTTTCGAGCTCCTCGGCGGCCTTGGCGATGTTGGGCTCCTTCTTGCCCATTTCCTTCAGGGCCTTCTCGAACATCTTGTGCGCTTTATCGGGAAGCCGCAGCGAGGTGACGCTCACCGATGTCCCGGCGGACTTATCGATGGCACGCAGCACGAATGTCCCCAGATCCGAGTCGCCGATCGCGCGGCGGCCGAGTGCGAGACGGGCCGAACGGTAACCGGGCAAAGCCACCCGCACCTCGCAGTTGGTCATGTCGATGGTCCCCGAGCCATGCGTCGTCGTCCCGCCGAGGCTGCCGAAATTTATGTTCAGCGGATCATCAAAGCCGTCGTTGGACAAGGTTCCCGTAGGCCCGCCGTCGGGCCCGCCGGGCACTCCCGACCGCGAGGCGTCGCCGACGACTTCCCGCGAGTTCTCCGCCGGTCGGAAGCTGAAGTGTCCTTTGAGATTGGAGTATCCTACCGGACGGGTCTGCCCGTTGCAGTACATCTCGATGACGACCGGGGTGCCGGGCGGCGAGCCGTCCTCGAGAGTGATCTGACCCTCCAAGTACATATTCCGCCGCATCTCGATGCCGGTCTGTTGGGGTTGACCGGGGTTGCGCGGCCGCGCACCAGGGAGCGCACTGCCCCCTTGGTTCCCCAGATCTTGCGCGGACACAGGCAGAGCGGCCATCCATACCAACGCGACCAACAAAGCAGAGTATTGCTTGACCCGCATGAAGGACCCCCAATCAGCAGCGACAGCGACAACCTAACTCTACGCCCGAAGCGGCCTTTTTTGCAACACCGAAGCCTGCTCATGTCCGCTCGAAGAACCCCTTGAGCGCCTCGCTGGACGCGGCTCTTTCCTATCTCAACAAGAAACTCAAGGACTACCCGCCCGGTGAGCTGTTGAGGCAGCACTTCTTGTACTTGAGGCCGCTGCCGCAGGGGCAGCGGGAGTTGCGGCCGAAGCGGGGCCGGCCTCGCTTCCTCTCTCGTGCCAGGGCGGCCGCGCGCTCGCCGAGTTTTTGTTGGAAGACCCGCGACAGCATCTCGTATAACTCAGGGTGCTTGCGCTCCATCACGCCGGGACGCTCGAAGAAGTACTCGCTCGCGACGGCGAAGAATTCAGCCTCATTGGTCAAGCCATAGGGGTCGATGTCGGAGTCGCCGCGACTCATCTCATCCATCTTGCGGCGCACGAGTTCGATCCACGGACCAATCGCCGCGCGCTCGAGTCCAACCTGGGGTAGCCCGTCGATCGAACCGTCGGACTTATCCATCAAGTGGGCGAACTCGTGCACGCCCACGTTGCGTTTGTCTCCGGGGTTGCGGAAGCCGCCAAGCAAGTCGGGCTTCGAAAGGATCATCAGGCCATTGAGAGCGCCGGTGCCGACCATGCCCAGGGTTTGCCGCTGCGAGCCGCCTTCAAACGCGTACTCACGGTCGAAGCGATCGGGGTAGACCAACACCTCGCTGATCTGGTTCCACTCCCACTCCGGAAAACCGAAGATGGGGATGATGGCGCTCGCCGCGGTGAGAACGCGGGTGACGGTATCCATCTCCAACTTGATTCCGGTGATCCGCTTCTCCCCGATGAAGACCTGCAGTTCGCGCCGGAAACGCATTTGCTCGTCGGGATCAAGGATGCGAAAGAACAAGACCTCGCGTTGGAGGACCGCCTCCCACTCGCCCGGAAACGGCCGCGCGAGAATGCGGCGGCGTCGGCGAACCTTGCGGGTCATGCCGGCGTAGGTGAGGAGCGCGATCAACGCGGCAAGCGGCATCCACAGCCAAGCGGAGATTTTGCCGTCCGCGAGCACGGCCGCGAAGCCGGCGGACGCGATCAGCGCCACGGCTGCAACGACGGCGGCGGCGCGGGTGACTCTTTTCTCCCATGCCGTGGACAACCCCTGCCGTGCGATCGGTTTCCCCATGTTCACTTGTGCCGGCTTCATCGCGAGCCGGGGATATGCGGCTCACGGGCAATCGACCCGACGGACCTACTAGTCTAGCCGCCCGCGGTGAAAGTTCGACTACGCGAAATCACGGGAGTAGTTTCGTGGCATCCTGGAAGTCGGGGTTCCGACGGCCGGCCACTGCCTGCCCGAAGCGCCTCAAACATGACACGACGGGGAGCTAGGAATCCATGCCCATCCTCAGAGCATTCGCGCTGCTTCCGTTGGCTGCTTCCCTCGGCCTATTGATCGCCCAAGACCGGGCTCCCGACGTTCATTACGCTCCGACGCCAAATCGTGTTGTGCGAAAAATGTTGGAACTGGCAAACGTCACGTCAAGAGACGTGGTCTATGATCTCGGCTCGGGCGACGGAAGGATTGTCATCATGGCGGCCAAGGAGTTTGGAGCGCGCGGCGTGGGGATAGAAATCGATCCTCGATTGATCAAGAAATCGCGCGAGAACGCACGCAAGGCGGGGGTGGAAGACCGCGTCGAGTTCCGTCAGCAGGACATGTTCGAGACGGGTCTGGGAGACGCTACCGTCGTCGCCACCTACCTTCTGACGCATCTCAACGCCAGACTGGTGCCGAAGCTCAAGAGACTTCGACGCGGCACGCGGATCGTCGCCCACAGCTTCGACATGGGGGATGCCTGGCCGCCTGACAAACAGTTGTACGTAGTCGGGAGTACGGTCTTTCTTTGGACGGTCAAGTAGAGGCGCTCGAAGGCCCATCAGCGTAAGTCCGTCGGCAAGATCTTGACCTCACGACCCGCCGCGACGGTCAGCTCGTACATCAGCATCGAGGCTTTCTCCACGGGATAGATGTCGGCCATCGAGATGGCGGTCCAGCCGTCTTGATCTTGGGGGTCGGGGTCGGCGCCGCGATCGGTGAGAAAGAGGACTACATCGCAGATCGCATCTTGCGTGGCGATCAGCGAGGTGCCGTTGACCGCCGCGTGCATGGCGGTGCGTCCGAAATGGGTCTTCGCGTCAACGTCGCCGCCGAGCGAATGGGCGTACTTGACGATCGGCAACTCGCCGCTTCTGGCGGCCTCGATGAGCAGCGTCGCTCCGCCCTGGGTGCGCGCTTTCGGGTCAGCACCGGCGGCGACCAACCGACGCATCACTTCGAGCCGACCGCGCCGGGCGGCGGCATGGAGCGGAGTGTATGCGGCATCGCGGCGTCGTAGGCTGCTGCTGCCGCGTAGATCCTCGATTTCCGCCGTGTGGAGATTGGGGTCAGCGCCCGCGTCGAGCAGCAAGGCGACGGATTTCGCGTCGCCGGCTTCGGCGGCGGAATAGAGCGGCGTTCCGCCGTCTTCGTCGGCGGTCGAGAGGTCCGCGCCCGCGTCGAGCAAGAGCTTCACAGCATCCGCATGACCGTAGGCCGCCGCGATGTTGACGACCGAGCCGCCGCCGGGACGAGCGTCATTCGGGTCCGCCCCGGCCTGCATCAAGTTACCGATGGACCGCAGGTCGTTGCGGGTCGCCGCAAAGGCCAAGGCGGTGAAGCCGGTCTTGGACCGGGCGTTGACATCGGCGCCCGCGCGGACCAACAACGCAACGACGTCGGTGTGCCCTTCCGCCGCGGCATACATCAGCGCGGTCTGCCCTCGACGGGATTCCGTCGCGTCCAAGCGGGCCCCTTTGGCGATCAGGAGTTTCACCGAATCGGCGAGGCCGACGCCCGACGCCAACATCAACGGGGTTTCGCCGCTCCAGCGCGCGGCGTTGGGGTCGGCGTCGGCTTCGAGCAACCTTTGCACTAACCCGGAGTCGCCGTTGGCGCTAGCGAGAGTGAGCGGGGAATCGCCGTATTCGTCGCGGGTGTTGACGTTGGCCCCGGCGGCCAGCAGCAGCTCCGCCGTTTTTTGGTCCTGAAGATACACCGCCCAGGCGAGGGCCGTCGCGCCGTCGGGCTGAGCGGCGTCGACGTCGACGGGCTCTTTCATTAAGGCGGCAATCGCATGATGGTCGCGGTCTTGCACGGCGTCGATCAATCGCAAGTCGGCGCTGGTCGCCGAGGCGGCTAAGGCGACGGATAGGGTGAAAGCGACCGGAAGCGATGCACGCATTTCCTAGCTCCAGCAAGCCTCGGTGGAAGCCCGACTACGCGAAGACCGTGCAGTCTCGTTTTTGTGAATCTTCGAATTCATGATACCGCCCTGAAAATCGGGGTCGGGGGCGTTCCCGCCGCCCTTTCAGGGCTCCCCCGGATGGGGGTCTATCCAGGGTTCCGACTTCGGCTCCACCCTGGGCTATATTCCCGCCGCCGCTTCGCGGCTCAAGGCGTTGGCGATCTCGGCTGTCGACCTAGGCGCTCGAAAGCCCGCCGAGCTTGCCCGTACTGTCGCCGAGTTGCTCGGTGGGGGTGCCGACTATGTCGAGCAAGCTTAGCAATAGATTGTTCATCGGCGTCTCTCGCGAGTAGCGCAGATGCCGGCCGCCTCGCAGCCGGCCCGCCGCGCCGCCGGCGAGTACGAGCGGGAGGTCGTGGTGGGTGTGCTGGTTACCGTCGGCGATGCCGCCGCCGTAGAGCATGACCGCATGATCGAGCAGCGAGCCTTCGCCGTCCTCGGTGGTGCGCATTTTCTCGAGCATGTAGGCGAATATATCCACGTGATGCCGGTTGATCGTGATTGTCTTGGCGATCTTTTCGGGATCGTGTTGATGATGGGTCACGGCGTGGTGAGCGTCGGGGACTCCGATGTCGGGGTAGCTGCGCCAGGTTCCTTCCCGCCCCATCATGAAACTGGTGACGCGCGTCATGTCGGTTTGGAAGGCCAGCAGCTGTAAATCGACCATCAGCTTGGCGTGGTCCTCAAAGTGCCCGGGCGCGCCGCCGGGCCGCTCGATGACCGGGATTTCGCGATCGCTCTGGGCTTCGGCTTTTTCGATACGCCGCTCCAGGTCGCGGATCGCCTCGACATACTCCTCGAGTTTGCGACGGTCGGTCGCTCCCAGTCCGACGCGTAGGCGAGACAAGTCTTCGCGGACGAAGTCGAGGATCGTTCGCCGCTCTCGCAGTCTGGCAAGTCGATCTTCGGGGTTGGTGCTGTCGCCGTCTCCGAAAAGACGCTCGAACACTCGACGAGGATCGTCCTCCATGGGGTTGGGCGTCGTCTCGGTACGCCAGGAGATCGTATTCGTATAGGCGCAACTGTAGCCGGAATCGCAGCCGCCCGCGATGCTCGGCTCCTCGATGCCGACCTCGAGCGAGGCGAGTTGGGTATGCTTGCCGAGTTCGCGGGCGGCGATCTGGTCGGCCGAAACACCCGCGCGGATGCCGACCCCCTCGGTCTTGACCGCCCGGGCGCCGGTCAGCCAACTGGCGCCCGCTCGAGCATGGTCGCCGGGTCCGTCGCCCAGGGGACGGCCATTGACCTGGGCAAGCCCGCTGAGGATCAGCAGCCTTTCCCGAAACGGTTCGAGCGCCTTCATGGTGGGCGAAAACTCGAAGTTCGTTCCCTCGGCCTTTGGAGTCCATTCACCCGCGAGGTCCATGATGCCGTTGGGCACGTAGACGAAACCTAATCGCACCGGGGGTTTCGACAAACGGTCGACGGGCGCGGCCAGAGCCGGGACCATCGCGTCGAGGAACGGCAGAGCGACCGAGGCGCCCAGGCCGCGCAGCACCGTACGGCGAGAGAGGGATTTCTTGGTCACGATCATGATTCCGGGCTCCTTCTCATTTGAAAGGGCATGCTCTTCACAACGGTGACGATCATGTCGGCCAAGCGATACTCGTTGCGCTCGGCTTGGCGGACGATCGAACGGACCGTAGGTTTATCGTAATACTCCAAGCCTCGTCCCAGGGCGTAAGTGAGAAGTTTTTCGGTGACGGTCGATGCGAAAGCGTCTCGGAAGTGGGTGGCCAAGACTTGCTTGAGCTCGCCGGGACCGTCGAAGGCAACACCCCCGGGGAGTTCGCCCGACGCGTCGATCGGGGCGCCCCCCTCCTGCTCGCGCCAACGACCGACGGCATCATAGTTTTCGAGGGCGAAGCCGATCGGATCCATGCGGGTGTGGCAGGCGGCGCAGGTCGGGTTTCGGCTGTGCAGCGACATGGCTTGGCGCATCGTGAGGCGCTTGCCGTCTCGACTCGCCTCTTCGAGTTCGGGGATGTCGGGCGGAGGCGGAGGCGGGGGCATGCCGAACAGATTTTCGAGGATCCACTTGCCGCGCACGACGACCGAGGTTCGATTCGGGTATGACGTGACGGTGAGAATGCTTGCCTGTCCCAGCAAGCCGCCTCGCCGAGGGTCGCTTACCGGCACTTCGCGGAACTGTGGTCCGTAGACCTTGCCGGCACCGTAATGCTCGGCGAGCCTCTCATTCAGGAAGGTATTGTTCGCGTCGAGCAGGTCGAAGATGCTTCGGTTGTTCCTGAGGATGTTCTGGAAGAAAAGCTCGGTTTCGCGCTGCATCGCTTGGCGCAGTTCGGCGTCGAACTCCGGGAACAGCACCTCATCGGGCTTTACTCTGGCGACGTTTCGAAGATGCAGCCATTGGCCGGCGAAATTTTCGACGAGCGCTTTGGAACGTCGGTCGGCGAGCATCCGACGCACTTGCTCTTCAAGAACGGGTGGGTCGCGCAGGCGCCCTTGCTCGGCGAGGCTCAGCAACTTTTCGTCGGGAATGCTGCTCCACAAAAAGAAGGAGAGTCGCGAGGCCAACTCGATGTCGCTGATCGGGTAGGGAGTGGCGGGGGCGATTCCGGCGGGGTCTTTTTCGATGCGAAACAGGAAATTCGGCGAGACGAGCAGGGCCTCGACAGCCTTCTCGATGCCGCGTTCAAAGCTGCCTTCGGCGCGACGACCCATTTGATAGATGGCCATCAGGGGGCCGACATCGGCGGTGTCGACGGGTCGGCGGTAGGCCTGGCGCGCCAGCGAAGAGAGAACGCGCCGCGCACAGGGCTCGGCATTGGATTCCGCGGCGAGCGACTCCGCGGCGGGACGGCAAGAAAATATCTTGCGGCGGCTCGGGGTATCGCCGGGCCCGGTTGGGTTGTACGGCCCGTCGATCGAAAGCGACCGGAGAGTAAAGGGCTCGGCGGCCTCGGGTTGTTCGAAAAGCCGGACGCGTCGGCCGTCCAAGCGTAGATCGAGGGAGGGCTGCGCGATGCTCACGGCCGCGGCGGGGCCGGGTCGAGTTCGTTCGGGTCGTGAGGACTCATGCAAGAACGTGAGCGCCACCGCGCGCAAACCGGCTTTCAGCGGCAACCGCGCCTGGTGTGATTCGTGGATCGTCCCGGTCTCTCCGCGATCGAGGACGAAGGAGATCACGTATTCGCCGTCGAGCGGGAAGTAATAGTGCAGCGCGGCTCCGCGACCCGCGCCGAAGGGTAGGTCGCGCCTTGATGCGGGTTTGTGTCCGGCGCTCAGAAAGCCTGATTCCCTGTTCTTGATGAATACTTCGTGTTGTGGTTTAACATCGGGATTGCCCGCGGCCAAGCGGCTGATGCGGCGAGCGGCAACCAAATAGCGTTCGAGCAGCGCCGGCGAGAGCGAGAGCACGTCGGCGATGTTGTCAAAGCCGTAGCCCGAATCGTCGCCCGGCAGCATGGCGGAGACGTCGATGTCGAGCGCCAGCAGATCGCGGACGGCGTTGCCGTACTCGGCGCGGTTCAAGCGATGCGCGGCCGGGCGGCCCGGGTTGGGAGCGACGGCGGCAGCCTGGTCAAGGGCCTTTTCAAGATGCGCGACAAACTCCGCCCTCGCCGCGGCTTCGGGAGCGGGAGATCCCTCGGGCGGCATCTCGTGGGAAGAAACTTTTCGCAGCACCTTTTCCCAGATCGCCGGATTTCGGGCGACGTCGGCCGGATCGAGTTCTTGCAGAGAAACGCCCGCTGTCCGCAGGTCGTTGTTGTGGCAGGAGAGACAGTGCTTTTCGACGAGGGACCGATTTGGACCGGAGTCCGCCGCCGAGAGAGTGGGCCTCGGCGCGACGACGATGAGCATCGCAAAACCGATGAAGAGACGGGTTAGCACCACCGCACCCATCGTAGCCTAAACACCGGTATGGGCGCGGGGCGAGCGGCACCTCTGTCGCGACACTTCACGCCAGGGGGCTGAAGAATGTTGGGGGAGATTGGCGTTACCGCGACATCCCAAGGCCGGCGACGTGACACTGCTGATCAACAACGCCGGGGTCGCCAACGGAAGTTTCGTGCCGGCGTCGGAGGCACTCTCGCCGCGGGTCAGTCGAGGATCGCCGGGCCCCAGGGGTTGTCGATCACCATTTTCCAACTACCGTCGGGCTGCCGCCGAATAACGTCGATGGCGACGCCCTCCATCGATACGGGCTCGCCGTCGGGTCCGGTTCCGGTCATCGTCCAGGTGCCGTAGTTGGTAGCGATGTCGCCGGCAAGGATTGTCTCGCTCTTCACCAGCGTCAGGGCGGGCTTCATCACGAAGAAGCTATTCAAGGACTCACGTATAGCGTCCGTTCCGTGAACCACCTTGCCCGGCTCGTCGACAAAGGCCGCGTCCGACTCGTAATGCGCCAGAACTCCCTCTATATCGCCCGCGTTGAACTTCGCGAAGAAATCATCGGTCATTTCCCTTGGTGTGTTTGCCGCCATTTGTGTTGTTCCTTCCTCTGCCTGATCCGGGGCACGGCCTCGGCGGAGTGCCTAAACCCGCCCCCGGGGTTGTTGCGAGCTACAGTATACACAGGCCGTCCGCCGGAGGTCGGGGCAAGAGCGTTTGAAGTATCGCTTCGTGAGAACGTCGCGTTCCGCCGAAGCGCTCGAAGTAGGGCCCGGATAACCGGCAACGGCGCTCCGGGAGGATAGCGATGCCGCTGAATCGACGCGTTTTTATGGGTTCGTTGGCGGGGGCTCTGCCGTTGCGAGGCCAACGGCCGGATGTGGAAGTCGCCGTCGACCTCAATCAAGAGACGGGGACGATCAGCCCCTTGATCTACGGCCACTTCGCCGAGCACATTGGCCGGGTGATCTACGAGGGTACCTGGGTGGGGCCCGATTCGAAGATTCCCAACCAAGAGGGCTACCGACTTGATGCGCTCGAAGCGCTCAAGCGTGTGCGACCGTCGGTGATCCGTTGGCCGGGGGGCTGTTTCGCGGATACCTATCACTGGGAAGACGGGGTAGGCCCGATCGCGGAGCGCCGGGGCGGGACGAACCACTGGTGGCGACGCGACGAACCGAACACCTTTGGAACAGCCGAGTTCATTCGCTGGTGCCGCTTGCTGGGCGCCGAACCCTACCCCAGCGTCAACGTTGGGTCGGGAACCGTCACCGAAGCCCTGAACTGGCTGGAGTATTGCAACGGGACCGGAAGCTCCGGCTACGCGGATCTGCGGCGGCGTCACGGCCGCGAAGAGCCCTACGGCGTGGAGTGGTGGGGTATCGGCAACGAGAACTGGGGTTGCGGTGGCTTGTTTACACCCCAGGAATTCGCACAGCGGTTTCGCCAATATGCGGTGTACTTCAAGCGCCTTGGGTTGACCGAGGACCTTCAGCTTGTCGCGGCCGGACACAATGCGCCGGGATGGAATATGAAGTTCTTGCAGGCCGTGGGGCCGGGGTTGGCGTATCTCGATCACGTTTCTTTCCATCGCTATTTCCGTCGGGGGCACAGCACGAAATTCACAGACGAGCAGTATTTGGAATTGATGCTGGATGTGGGGGATTTCGAAAAGCTGATTCTCGAATCGATCGAGGCGATTGACGCCGTGGCGCCGTTCCGGGCCAAGATGCGCGTCTTCGGGCCGCTTAAGCCGAAGCCAATCGGACTGGTGATCGATGAATGGGGGAGCTGGCACAGCGATCCGGTGATCGAGCAGGGTTTCGCGCAGCGCGGTGTTCTGCGCGAAGCCATCTTCGCGGCGAGTTGCTTGAATCTGTTTCACGAATACGCCGAGCGCATCACGATGACGAACATCGCTCAGGTGGCGAACTGTTTGCACGCGCTGATCCTGACGGAGGGGCCGAAGATGGCGCTGACGCCCACCTACCATGTGTATGAGATGTACCGGGAACATCAGGGGGCGAGGGCGATTCGGACCGACATCAAGAACGCCCCGGTGATGGATTTTGGGGAGCGGAGCCGGTCGAGTATCAGCGTGTCGGCGTCGCGGAAGGGGCGCGAGGTTCTTTTGACGGTGGTCAATCAAAGTGCGGAGGAAGCGCTCGAAGCCGCGGTCGACATTCTCGGGGGCGAGGTTGAGCGGGCGACGGGGAGGTCGCTTTCGGGGCCGAGCGTCCGGGCGGAGAACACGGTGGAGGACCCCGAGGCGGTTGTTCCTCGGGAGGCGGAGATTCGAGTGGCGGGTAACCGCTTGCGGTTCGAGTTGCCGGCGGGAAGCGTACACGCGGTGACGGTTCGGTTGAAGGGGTGATGGGGGGGCTTGTTCTCGGCCGCCGCTTCGCGGCTGTGGAGATTCGTGGCTTTCGTCGTCACACGGCGGATCTCCGACTATATTGTCGAACGGGCGACTCCCGCGGCCGACACCCATAACAAGCGCGTGGGTATTTATGATGAGGGCGGTGGGGTTCGGGGTTATTATTCTGTTGCTTGCGGTCGGGGTATGCCTCGGGGCCGAACCGACGACCCAGCCGAACGAGTTTGTCGGCAGTCAAACTTGCCAAGCTTGCCATCCCGATCTTTGGCACGGATTCAATCGAAATCCGCATTTCAAATCCATTGCCGGAAAGACCGCGGCCCCTGAAAAGACGGGCTGTGAGGGTTGCCATGGGCCGGGCGAGTTGCACATCAAAGGGATGGGCGACATGTCGAAGATCTTTCGCTTCCCAGAGGTCGAGCCGCATGAAGTGATTGGCCGCTGCTTGACGTGTCACGCCAAGGACATCACGAAGACGGAGATTCGGCGTTCAGCGCACTCGACGGGTGAGGTCTCTTGTGTAAATTGCCACTCAGTCCACCAGGCCAAGGGGTTTAAGCACCTACTCGCGGACAAGCAACGTGAGGTTTGTTACGAATGCCACGGCGACGTTCGCGCGCGTTTTGAACTGCCCTTCAATCACCGCGTCAACGAAGGGGCGATTGACTGCACCGATTGCCACAACCCGCACGGTTCGCCGACGGCGACTTGGGCCGGCGCGCACTCGCCACGCATGGTGCGCCGGGGGTTGGGCAACGATATCGCCTGCGTGAACTGCCACGCCGATAAGCGCGGACCTTTTGTGCATGAGCATCCGCCGGTTCGGGTGGAGGGTTGCACGTCGTGCCATAACCCGCATGGGAGTACGAACCCGCGGCTGCTGACTCGGCCGGCGGTGTTCACGATGTGCTTGGAATGCCACAACGATGTTGTTGGTTTCGGGCCGCGGTCGGCGGGCATTCCGAGTCCGAATACGGCCTTTCATAACATCGCCGAGCCGCGCTTTCAAAATTGCGTGGTCTGCCACTCGCGCATCCATGGTTCGAATGTGGACGCGCTGTTTCGACGTTGAACGAATGAGCGCCTTTGACTAATGAAGCGTCTTTGGTCCATGGTCGGGTTGCTGCTTGCGCTGGGGGCGGTTTGGCCGGGTGCGACGGTTACATCGGCGCAGCAAGTGGTGACGCCGACGCCGGGGGCGAACGATGATCTCAAAACGGTGGGGCCCTATACGATTTCGAATTCGTTTGAGGCCGGGTATCGGCTGAGCGATGTCACGGGGAATCGGGATGTCTACCGCAGCAGCGTGAATTTCGGCAACGGCATGCGGCTGTTCGAAGGGCAACTGCGCGTCAATACGCTCGAAGGGCGGGGGAAGTATTTTGATGAGTTTTCCTTTCACACGTTCGGACAAGGACAGGACCCCTACCAATCGTCGAGTCTTCGGGTCGAGAAGAATTCGCTTTACCGTTACGACATGCGTTTTCGGATCGTGAACTACTTCAATCGTCTGCCGTCGCTGTGGAACGGCGAGCATGGGGTCAACTCCGAGCGGATTTTTCAGAACCACGATCTGACGTTATTCCCCGGCCGAGCGGTGGAGGTTTGGTTGGGCTATGACCGCTCGAATCACAATGGACCGGGGTTTACGTCCGAGGCGATCGAGACCGGCGTTGGGGCTTTCGACTCCGGCAATTTCCTGCGGCTGGCGACGAATCTGCGGCAGCTCAACAATCAATACCGTACGGGGACGAACGTTCGGGTGGCGGGGCTGGCGATCACGCTGACGCATTCGCTTGATAACTATCGCGAGGATACGGAGTTTAGTGACGCTTCGGGGCTGCCGAGTGCGCTGGGCGGGTTAGGTAACGTCCAGGAGGTTTCGGCTTTGCGGCGGCATGAGCCGATCCACGGCAATACGCCGGTCACCGGCATCACGATTCGGACGGAGAACGAGAACATGGTCGGGTTCCATGGGCGGTATGTGTACTCGGGGGGCGAGAGGAATTTCATTCTCAGCGAGGACGTGACGGCGGTTGACCCGGGGAGGAGTTTGTCGACGTTGCGGCAGACCTTCGTTATGGGGGATGCGAATCGTAAGCAGGGCACCGGCGACTTTACGGTGACGCTGTTGCCGACGGAGAAATGGACCGTTACGAATACGGCCGCGTTGAACAACTTGCGGATCTTGGGAGAGTCGTCGTTTCTCGAGACCAGCCTGTTTACGAACGAGTTTATTCAATTCGAGGAATTAGGGATTCGGCATATCTCGAATGCCACGGAGCTGAACTTTCGGCCGGTGCGCAAACTCGGGCTTTACGGGGCGTATCGCTTTTCGAAGCGCCGGGTGAGGTCGCGCGAGGCGCTGTTCTTTCCGGGCTTTGATTTCGGGCTGCCGCTCGTTGGGCAGGATAACGGCATTCATTCGGGCGGGGGTGGTTTTCGTTGGCGGCCGATGCGCGGGTTGCGTGTTTCGTTTGACGCCGAGAAGGGTCGGGCGGATCGGCCGTTCACACCCGTGAGCGAGAAGGAGTTTCATACGGAAAACGCCCGCGTGCAATGGCGCAAGGACGGGTTTCGGATCGGCTTTCAATTGAAGAACCAGGCGAACGACAATGGGGCTTCATTGCTTGGCCATAGCGCGCGGGGCAAGCAGTACGGCGTGAATGCTTCGTGGACGCCGGCTTCGGACCGGGTGCTTTTTGACTTGAGCTACAGTCACCTCGATATCGATACGGAGTCGGGGATTTTCAATTTCCTCGAGGCGGTCGAGCCGGGCGACGATCGCCAACGGCGCAGTTTCTATACGAGCAATTTGCATACTTTCTACGCCGGCTCGCGGTTGCGGCTTCACGAGAGGCTGGACCTCTACTTGGCCTATACGATTGCGAAAGACACGGGCGACGGGGGGGGCGCGCCTAGTTTTGCGTCCGGTGTGGTTGCCGGGTACCCTAGTTTCGGTTTTGACGGGGATTTGCGGAACAGTTTTCCGTTGACCTACCAGTCGCCGCTGGCGCGGGTGTCGGCGGCGGTTTATAAGAATCTGGCTTGGAATTTTGGTTGGCAGTTCTATAACTACAGCGAGGAGTTTGTGGGGCGACAGAACTACCACGCGCATGTGGGGTATTCCAGTTTGCGGTGGACGTTTTAGGAGGAGCGCTTTTGTGGATTCGGGGTTCATGAGTAGCGCGATGAAAATGGGGGGTGGGGAGTTCCCGCCGCCCTTTCAGGGCTCCCGCGGGTGGGAGAGCTGCCTAGGGTTGCGCCTTCGGCTCCACCCTAGGCTATATTCCCGCCGCCGCTTCGCGGCTCAAGGGATTCGCGGTCTTGGCGGACATAGGTGCGGTGCTTGGTACGCTTGAAAAGAGGATCATCGGAGGAACCGAAAATCGAATGGCAGTCCCGCATTTTCGAATGAGCACACTCCAGCGACGGACTGCCGGTGGGCCGGCATCGGAAGGGCGAAGGTCAAATGGAGATTGGGAAGCTGGTTCGTGAGAATGCGGCGCTTGTCATCGGCATCATGTTGCCGGTTGTCGTCGTGGTCTTTTTCTTGCTGGCGACGATGATTCCACCGCTGCTGGTGGCTCCGCCCCAATACAAGTTTCTGTTCGCCCAAGATTACGGCTATAGCGGTCCACAGTCTCGTTGGCGATTTAAGATCGATGTCGATTCGGAACGTAAGTTGCGCGTTCGGGCGTTTCCGACTGAGCCGGCAACCTATGCTCCGCACGCCCGACTGTTCTTGTATGAGCCGGCGAGCGAACAGGTTCGGGAAATCGAGCTTCCGTTGCCCGAGACGACCGAGGACGCCGCCGACGGTATTGTCGTCGAAGTTTCCGAGTTCGCCGACCAAGTGATCGACTCAAACTGGACCGCCCCCGACGGTTATGAGTTCGTCAAGCCCAACAGCGGCGGTGGCGGCCTGATGAGGTTGTTCTACCCGCGGAGCCGTCGTGGTTTGTCGATCAGCAAGAGCGGCGCTCTCGTTACCGTGCCGCCAGGCGAACATCTCTACGGGTACCAGGCTCGGTTTGTGGGTTGGATCGTCACTCCGTCCGATCACTAGAACGCCATGACCGAGAAAGAACAAGCGCTCAAACAAGTTGCGGAGATCGCGCGCGAACACTCTCTAACGGCGGCCGAGATCGTGGAGGAATTGTCTTCCTCGGGGGAAGGTTCCGATTCCAAATCGTCTCTGCTGACACGCCTGTTCGGCTACCTGGGCGGAATTTTCGTGCTTGCGGGCTTGGGCGTCTTTATCGAGATGCAGTGGTCGGCGATGAATTCGTTCGCCAGGATCGCGGTCACGCTTGGGTCGGGTATCGCGGTCTTCGTGATGGCTCTGTTCGCGGGTGGTGACGAGCGTTGGAAAAATGTCGCCACGCCGTTATTCTTGTTGGCCGCGGTGCTGCAACCGATGGGGATCTTGGTGGCCATCGACGAGTTCTCGAGGGGAGGCGATGAGCGTCACGCGATCCTTCTGACGTCGGGAGTTTTGTTGATTCAGCAGACGGTGGCCTTTCTAAAGACGGGGCGCACGACTTTGCTGTTCACGACTCTGCTTTTCGGGGTGTGTTTTTACGGCACCACCATGGATCTACTTGATCTGGATGAGGACCTGATCGCCTTCACTCTGGGGCTTTCGGTGTTGCCGGTCACCTACTCGATCGATCGAACGGCTCACGCGGCGATCACGCCTTTCTGGTACTTCGCTGGTTCAACCGTGATGTTGATGGGATTGTTTTCCCTTCTGGAAGGCTCATTCCTGGAGATTCTGTTCTTAGGGGCCGTTTGCGGCGTGGTGTTTTTGAGCACTTGGGTAAAAAGCCGGGGGATGCTGTTCGTCGGTACGGTGGCGATTTTGGGGTACGTTGGCTACTACACCGCTGAGCACTTTACGGGCGTGGTGGGCTGGCCGATCGCCTTGATTGTTTTCGGCCTGTTATTGATAGGGCTCAGCGCAGTCGCGTTTCGGATCAGCCGCAAGTACATCGCCGCGAAATAGGGTTTCGCGGTTTGCAACGTAATGCCCCATGCGCTTGAAAGGGACCGATCTCTGAACGCGCGGCATTCGTAATGTCGCTATGAAGATGGGGGCTGCGCTTGTTCCCGCCGCCCTTTCAGGGCTCTTGTCCTGGTGGGGGTAACCCAGGGTTCCGCTTCGCTTCACCCTGGGCTATATTCCTGTCGCCGCTTCGTGGCTCAAGAATTCAAGTGCATCGCCGCGAAGTCCTGGGCTGTATTCCTGTTGCCGCTTCGTGGCTCAAGAATTCAAGTGCGTCGCCGCGACGTAGAAGTGGGGCGAGTGGAATTCGGCGCTACGGTGTCCTCTCCAAGACTGTTTCCCCGTTGCTGCGTGCGTGGTTTCGAATCGGGGCCTTGCGCGCGAGGGCGCAACTTTCTCCAGGGGGCGGGGTTTGTATTGATAACCTCGGCCGAGGCAAATCTAGAACACACCCAACGGAGAAAACTGATGAGAAACCTATGGACACTTGCCCTATTAGTATTCGTGTGTCTGGCTCCGGCATCCGCCCAAGAGCCGACTGACGAACGCCCCGGACCGCTCGCGCTGATCGAGTATCTCGGATTGACGCCGGAGCAGCTTGAGGCCCTGGCGGAAATACAGGCCACGATTCGCGAGGAATCACAGCCGATTCTCGAAGAGATCAGGGCCAAACGCAGAGAACTGCATGAGGCTATGCAGCAGGATCCGCCCGATACCAACTTGATCGGGATGCTGACGATGGAAATCGAAGAACTGCTCGCGGAGTTGAAGGCTATTCGCGTCGCGTATCACGACGACTCAGTGGCGGTATTGAATGCCGAGCAGCAAGTGCTGTTGGCGGCGCTGGCGCAAGCGCTAGCCTTGCAGGATGAGGCGCGGCAGGCTGTTGGGCTGAATCTGCTTAGCGGGGACGGCTTGCTCGACGGCTTCCGTGATCGGTTGCGACATCGACGCCGGCACAGGCGCGGCGACGGGTCGGAGACTGACCCGAGCTTGTAGGCACTGCGAGCGGGGTGAAGCGGCTGATGGCCGTTTCACCCCGCTCAAACTGAGCCGCGCGCGTAAGCAAGCGGTGTGCGGTGAGGCTGTTCAACCCAAAGAAAGGCAGCGGAAGCGCCATCCGCGGGACCCGCTCTTGCCGGGCGACCGGCGACAGCTCAGAGCTTAGCGGTTGCCCCATCCGCGAGAGCGTTGCAATCCGAAACACCTCGGTGCGGCGGGTTACGACCATCACCCTTCATCGCTTCCGATTGGCTTCATCGCATACCGTGGCTTCATCGCATACCGCTTGCTTACGCGCGCGGCTCGGTTTGGATAGGGCTCAGTTGGGGTTGTTTTTGCTGATGTAGTTGGCGACTAGTTCTTCGAGAACCGGGAGCGGCACGGAGCCGGCGGAGAGTACGACGTCGTGAAACTCACGTAGGTCGAAGCTCGCTCCGATGGCCTGCTCGGCCTCGGCGCGTAAGCGACGAATCGTCAGTTCGCCCATCTTGTAGGCCAGAGCTTGGCCCGGCCAGGCGATGTAGCGGTCGGTTTCGGTGCGGACTTCGTGCAACGACAAAGCGGTGCGCGAAGCCAGGTAATCCATCGCCTGTTGGCGAGTCCAACCCTTGGCGTGGATGCCGGTGTCGACAACCAGACGACAGGCGCGCCACATTTCATAGGTCAAGCGACCAAAATTGCTGTAAGGGTCGGTGTAGAAACCGGCCTCGATCCCGAGACGTTCCGAATACAATCCCCAACCTTCCCCGAAAGCCGAGAAATAGGAGTGACGCCGAAAGTCCGGAACCCCGCTCTGCTCTTGGCTTAACGCGATTTGCAAATGGTGGCCCGGGACGGCTTCATGAAACGTCAGCGATTCGAGAACGTAGAGCGGCCGGTTTTCCAGGGCGTAAGTATTGACCCAGTAGTAGCCGGGCTCGGTGCCGCCGCTCGGAGCGCGCACATAACGGCCGCCGGTGTATTTCGGCGCGATATGATCGGGGACCGGCGCGACGCCGTAGGGTGTTCGCGGCAAGGTCTTGAACAGCGAGGGCAGCTTCGCGTCCATTTTCTTGGCGATGAACGAGGCCTGTTTCAACAGCTCCTCGGGTGTCTTGGCGTAGAAACGGGGATCGCTTCGCAGGAACTCGAGAAAGGCCGGGAAGTCGCCGCGAAAACCGGTTTCCTCGATCACGGTTCGCATCTCGTCCTGGATGCGTTTCACTTCGTCGAGTCCGATTTGGTGGATTTCATCGACGGAGAGGTCGAGGGTGGTGAAGCGACGCACTTGATGCCGGTAGTATTCGCGGCCGTTGGGCAACTCGGAGGCGCCGATCGTCTGGCGGGCGTTGGGGATGTAGTCGGCGGTCATGAAGTCGAGAAAGGCGCGGTAGGCCGGAATCAAACTGGCGAGGACGGCGGCTCGTCCCGCTGCTCGCAAGCGTTCGCGGTCGGTTTCGGGAACGCCGACGGGAAACTCTTCGAAGGGCTTGTAGAAAACGCTCTGTTCGACTTGCTCGACGACTTGCGCGGAGATCGTCTGCTCGTAACCTTCGAGGACGACCTTGGGCAGGGTCATGCCGCGCTCAAGCCCGCTTCGCATGTTGTCGATGTGTTGGTTGACGTAGGCGGGAAAGGCCTCGAGGCGCGCGATGTAGTTTTCGAAATCGTCGCTGGTTCCGAGAGGTGTGCGAGTGGGAAGGCGCGCGAAGGAGATGTGAAATCCGGAGTCGACGGTAATGGGAATTTCGTAGGCGGCGAACTTGGACGCCGCGACGTCCTCGCGAAGGACGTGCTCGAAGATGCGGAGACTGAGGCGGTCTTGTCGATTGAGGCGGGAGGAATCGATGGTGTCGAGGGTTTCCAGCAATTCTCGATGGAAGAGGGTACGGCGCTGGTGGTCCGCGGGTGCAACCGACGGCAACCGGTCGTTGAATTCGTGACGGCCTACCGCGGTTGCGAAGAGCGGGTTTTCGGTCAATCGAAACTCCCATTCGCGATCGAACAGGGTGTGCAGGCGATCGCTTTCGCCTGACGAGCCGCACGCCGATAGACCGATCAGAATGGCAAGCGTTGCGGCAATGCAAGTTCGTTTCATGGTGGTCGTCCTTTGGTTTCGGCAAAGAGCTTGCCGCCGGCGCACACGGTATCAACCTTTAGAGCATAACCGTGAATTCAAGGTAGGAGGGTGCGGCGACTTCGTTTCGACGGTGGATCAGCGGCGATCAGGTGGCCGGGATTGCGTCGGCGATCATGGGACAAGACCGCGGAGTAATGATAAGATGGCCGCAGTTGATGCCAGACATGGACGTTTGTCCGAGCAGTCCGCACAGGAGCCGGGGAGGGTGCATTTCCACGAATCCGGTGGGATTCATAACAGAGCTGTGAAAACGGGTGTCGGGGTGTTCCCGCCGCCCTTTCAGGGCTCCCGCAGTTGGGGGCGACGCTACCCAGGGTTCCGCCTACGGCTTCACCCTGGGCTATATTCCCGCCGCCGCTTCGCGGCTCAAGGGGCTCGTGATTTTTGCGCTACGAACGTCATGCGCAATGCGGTCGAAGGCCATTTGGGAAGAATCTGTTGAGCGCCGGATGTCCTTACGTACTCGGTGGAACTTGTTTGACCCGCTGTTCGCCAAAGCGTATGAACACTAAGCTTCCTTGCGCAACTCTCGTCTTGCCGGCCGTGCTGCTCGCCTGCGTGGCCGCTTCCCCGCTCGCCGCCCAGGGCATCATCACCACTTTGGCGGGTGCGGACTGGGTTTTCCCGGGTGACGGAGGGTCCGCGTTGGACGCTCCGCTGGGCGGAATTTCCGGGCTTTCGCTCGATGACAACGGCGAGCTTTTCCTCGCCGACCCCGACAATTTGATGCTGATGCGGATTGATCCCGACGGCACACTCGAAGTGATCGCCGGCACGGGAATTCGCGTCACGGCGGGAGACGAGGGCCCGGCCCTGACGGCGTCACTACGCGGTCCGGCGAAGCTCACGCGCGATGCGATGGGGAATCTATGCTTCATCGACATCGATCCCAACGTCGGCGTGCGCCTGCGGCAGCTCACTCCCGACGGCCTGATGGTTCACCTTGCCGGGCGAGGACCGTTCGGTTTCGACGGCGACGGCGGACCCGCGATCGAGGCCTTGTTTCGCTTCCCGGAGGATCTCACCGCCGGGCCGGGCGGCGTCTACGTGGCCGACACGGGCAACGACCGCATCCGATTGATCTCGAATGGCGGCATGATCTTAACTCTTGCCGGCAACGGCGAACGCGGGTTTTCGGGCGACGGCGAACCCGCGACGATTGCGAGTCTGAACCGGCCTTCGGCTCTGGCGCTGAACTCGTCGAATGAGCTGTTTATCGGCGACAACGGCAATCGCCGCATTCGGAAGATCGGGCCAAAGGGCCTGATTACGACCGTTGCGGGAACCGGAGAGATCGCTTTTTCACCCGACGGCATCCCGGCGCAACAAGCGTCGCTCGGCGACATTGGGCCGATCGCTTTCGACGACGCCGATAACCTCTATCTAAGCGAAACTTTCGACGGCGTAACGCGGATCCGGCGCATCGACGTTGAAGGGATCATTACGACGGTTCCGGTGGGCGAGGTGGGTTCCGAGGCCCCAATTGGATTTGTTTTTTCCGTCGCCGACATGGAGATCGGCCCCGGCCCCCGACCAACGCTCTATTTTGCCGATGCGCAAAGAGACAGCATCTTAGGGGTCAATACGGCGACCGGCGACGTCATGCCGGTCGCGGGGAACGGCCGTTTTCGGGTTGTCCCCGACGGCACCCTCGCTTCGAGGAGTCCTCTGAACAACCCTTTCGCCGTGGCAACCGATCGCCAAGGGAATGTTTACATCGGAGAGGCGAGCCGGCCGCGCATCCGACGGATTACGCCCGACGGTCGGATGTTCGTCGTTGCCGGAACGGGCCTGTCGGACTTTTCGCGCTTCGACAACACGCCCGCCCTCCAGACGAACTTGGCTTTTCCCGCCGGCATCGTGGCGCTTTCCGGGGGCGACTTACTGTTTTCCGAAGCCGCGGGGCACCGCGTCCGGCGGCTTTCCTTGCCCGTCACGATTGCGCCGCTGCCCGGCGGGGGCTTCATTCACACCATCGCGGGCACGGGGACTTCCGGCACCTCGGGAGACGGCGGCCCGGCCATCGAGGCTCAGCTGGAACGCCCGGTCGGCATTGCGCTTGACTCGCTCGGAAGCTTATTTATCGCGGGCCGCGGCTTCAGCGCGGGCCGCGGCCGCGTGCGCCGCGTGGATCCGATGACCGTGATCACGACGGTAGCGGGGCAGTTGCAGGCGCCCTTCGATGTCGCCGTGGATAATCAGAATACACTTTACGTCGCCGAGAACGGCGCTAATCGCGTCTCGCTGCTTTCGCCGGAAGGCGGGTTGATTCCCTGGGCGGGCACGGGGGCACCGGGCTCAGGGGGCGACGGAGGCCCGGCGACCCGGGCGAGCCTCACGCTGCCGGCCGGCTTGGCGGTGGACGCCGGCGGCAACCTAATTTATTTCCGAGCTTTCCCATGCCGTTCGCAGGGTCGATGCCGACGGCATCATCGACACGGTTGCGGGCACTCGCGAAATCGGCTTTTCCGGGGACGGCGGACCGGCGACTTTGGCGCGCCTCAATAATCCGGTCGGTTTTGCCGTGGATCCGGTTGGGAATCTACTGATTGCCGATTTTGGGAACAACCGAGTGCGCGTGGTGCTGTCTCAACCGCCGGCGTTCTTCAGCCTCGACACGGGGGGCTTGGAATTTAACGGGCTCGCCGGTGGTCCCGCGACCCTGGGCCGGCTCGTGACCGTCGAAAGCTCGCTCGGCGGGGTCTTGTTTTCGCCGACGGCCGAGACGAAAGACGGCGGGAACTGGCTGAAAGTCCAACCCGGTATTGGCGCTTCACCGGGGCGTATCCGAATTAGGGCCGACCCCGTTGAGTTGTCGGCCGGGCAATATGCGGGTTCGGTGAACGTGACCATGCTGGGAGCGTTTCCCGAGCAACGGAGCATCCCGGTCGTGTTCAACGTCGCCGCCGCGCCGCCTCCTGAGTTGGTGGTCACGATCCCCGGGCTGACGTTTTCCTATCCGGCGGGGGCGCCGGCGCGTACGGAGTCGTTCCACATCGGGAACGCCGGTGGAGGGAGCGTGCCTTTTTCGATCGTTGTTTCGACCGAGACGGGCGGCGAGTGGCTAAGCGTCTCTCCGTTGGAGGGTTCGGCGACCTCCCGGCTCCCGTCTCGCGTCGTGGCGAAGGCCAATCCGGAGGGCCTTCCCGCCGGTGTCTATCGCGGATTCGTTCGGATTGAGAGTCCGGAGTCGCTGAATCCCCGGATCGTTCCGGTGAACATGCTGATCAGCGACTTGAGCGAAGCGCTGCGGCTTTCAAAAACCGGTTTGTCATTCTTGGCGGTTGAAGGCAGTTCTCTGGTTTCGACGCAGAGTTTCGGCATCACTAACCTGGGAACGGGATCGGTGGAATGGTCGGCGTCGGTGTCGACCTTGACGGGTGGGAGCTGGCTGGGTATCGCGGCGACCATAGGTAAGGCGACGTCGGGCGTGCCGGCAGTGGTGGATGTGGGTGTCGACCCGAGCGGTTTGGCGGCGGGCAGCTACTACGGTCTTATCGAGGTGGAAGCGGCGGAGGCGGCCAATTCGCCGCTGTTGGTCACGGCGCATTTGGAGGTCATTCCCGAGTCGGCGGACCCGGGTCCGACCGTGACGCCGAGCGGGCTCTTTTTCAACGGTCTCACCCCCGACGCTTCGCCCGGCGCGAAAAAAATGTACATTTCGAGCCTAAGTCCCAATGAAAAGGTGTTTGAGGCCGTCGTCTCGACCGAGAACGGCATTAACTGGCTGAAGGTCTTGCCTGGGAGCGGTCCGGTCAGCCCGGTTTCGCCGACCGGTATACTTGTCCAGCCACTATCGGACGGTCTCGGCGCGGGCGTTTACGAAGGCAAGATCTCGTTACAATTTTCCGACGGCACTTTGCGGACCGTACCCGTTGTCATGGTGCTGCGAGCCGGGTCCGCGGTGGCCGCCAAGCTTCCCATCCAGGCGGCGAACGGCTGCACGCCGGCCACTCTCCAGCCGACGATTCAAACTCTCGGCGACGGCTTTTCGGTCTCGGCCGGGTGGCCGATGGGGTTGGAAGTCGACGTGGTGGACGATTGCGGCGAGGCGATGGAGAGCGGTTCGGTGGTCGTTGAGTTTTCAAACGGCGATCCCGATCTGGTGTTGACGCACCTGGAGGGAGGGCGCTGGGACGGTACTTGGGAGATCGGGCCGGCGGCGGTGGAAGAGATCGTCCTGCGGGTGGAAGCTGAGAACCCGGGGCCGGCGCTGCTCGGCGCGCAGGAACTTTACGGAGGCGTTCTGCTGCCTCAGGAGGCCCCGATTTTGCCTTCGGAAGGCATCGTTAGCGCGGCCAGCTTCGGCCATGTTCCGATTGCGCCGGGGGCGCTGATTTCGCTATTCGGGCTGAATCTTTCCGAAGCCTTTTCCATTGTCAAGGATCTACCATTGCCCACCACCGAGAGCGGAACCACGATCACAATCGCGGGCTTACCGATGCCGCTGCTATTCACCAGCGAAGGCCAAATCAACGCGCAAGTTCCCTACGGTATCAGCATCAATACAACACATCACGTGCTGCTGCGTCGTGGCGATACCTTCGCGACCCCGGCGCCGATCGACGTCGCCGCCGCGCAACCGGCGGTGTTTTTGGCGCCCCAAGCGCAAGCACCCCAGCAGGGACATATTTATCGCTTTGTCAGCGAGGCTGATCAGCCGCTGGCCGCGCCGGGCAATCCGGCGGCGGCTAAGGATTTTCTGATCATCTATTGCTCCGGATTGGGTGAGACGTCGCCGGCGGCGGTCGCCGGGGAGGCGGCCGCGGGGCAGGAACCGCTTGCGCGGACGGCTGATCCGGTGGTTGTCACCGTTGGCGGGGTTGAGGCGAAGGTGAATTTCGCGGGCCTTACTCCTTTTTTTAGTGGTCTTTACCAGGTCAACATTCAAGTTCGTTCCGGGGTGACGCCGGGCGATCAGGTGCCGGTGGTGTTGACGGTTGGGGGGCAGGCGAGCCCGCCGGTGACGATCGCGATCGAATGAGGGAGCCCGGTGGGGCTCGGGTTGGACGCAAGCCGTAAGGGTCTTAACAATGGTGCTCTTTAGGCCGCTCTCGGCGGGCTCGGGCGAGGCTGGACTTAAGCCGCCGATTGTGGCTCATAGCGCTCCACGGTAATCTCGTCTTCGCGTGCTCGCGCTTGGACGACGTCGTAAGCGGCTTGTAGGCGTATCCAGGTTTCGGTTGTAGAACCGAAGGCCTTGGCCAACCGGATGGCCATTTCCGTTGACATCCGGGCGCGGCCGTTGACGAGGTTCGAGAGTGCTTGCCGGCTGATGCCCAGAACTTTGGCGGCCGCGGTGATATTGAGCCCCAGAGGCTCAAGACAAGAAACGCGCACAACTTTACCCGGGTGTGGCGGGTTCTTCATCGGCATGGATGTCTCCTTCGTTAGTGGTAGTCGATCAGTTGCACGTCCTGAACGTTCTCGCCTTCAAAACGGAAGATAATGGGGATTATAAAGACTACTTGACAAACTCTGCTGAGTCTGGACAATAGGAGCTATGAGAACGAAGCACAAAGCCCCTGGGAAATCTCACCGGCAAGGTGTTGATCTGTTTCAGATTATCGCATTGTTTCCTGACGATGTGGTAGCCGACAATGGTTCAGAAAACCCTGTGGGGAGCCGCTGTTGCGGTCACTGTACCCGTCAAGCTCCCAATCGAAAGCCCATGCCCTACTGGTGCAAGGACTGCTTTAGGCGAACCGGCACGGCGATTGCCCGGTCCAACGTCCCGTTACGCAAGTGGGCGATTGCCATCTATCTCTGCCTAACCAGCCTCAAGGCGTGTCGAGCATCGGGATATCAAGGTCTCACAGCCCACGGCATGGTTCATGCTGCATAGGATTCGAAGCGTGGGCGCATGAACCCCAAGAGTAAAGCGGATGAGTCGTTTTTTGGAGGACGGCGGGCGAACATGCCCAAGTCCAAGCGCAAGCAACTTCAAGGTCGCGGGGTGGCCGGCAAGGTGGCTGTCGCGGGAGTCAAGGATCGAACCTCCAATCAGGTTCGCGCAAGGGTAGTCGGGAACACTGATTCCGAGACGCTGCTTGGGGACGTGTTAAATCCGGCGCGACCCTCGACGATAAGACGGGATGAGGGACTACGAGGCACTCAGTATCCGATCGTGCGAGGGATGGCCCACACCAACGGGATCGAGTCGTTTTGGTCGATGTGAAGCGCGCCCACAAGGGAACCTTCCACAAGACCCAAACACCTGGACCGCTACGTGCGAGTTCGCGGGACGTCACAATGTCCGCGAGCTAGGGACGCTTGCTCAAATGCGAGATACGGTTGCCCGCCTGGTCGGTCGCAACCTTCTCTACCGTGACCTTATTCGGGACAACGGCCTGCCCTCCGGCTCTCGGTCGTAGGGGCCGCAACAGAGCTCGGGCTAGCTTCTCGGGCGTGGCGCCCACCAGGTCTCGTCTCGGGTCGAGCATGGCTCTCATGGTATGATGTCAGTAGGCAGGGCGGGCCGTCCCTCGTAAAGATAGCCCGCCCCCCCTAGGAGGCTCAGAGGGTAATCGCCTTTGGTACTGGCGACCTCTCTGGGCTTTCGCACAGTAGGGCGCGGTGGACGAATGGTAAGTCACTGGGCTTGCAAACCTTGAGATACCGGTTCGAGGTCCGCGCCTTCCATTTTTGATTTTAAGGTTTTCCATGCATCGGCAAGAAAAAAAGATATCTCACATACAAGAGAAAATGAGCAGCAAGACGGGAGGTTAAACTTGTCTGATCTCGTGAGGGTACGAGGGATTGGAGAGGGTCTCAGCGGTGCATACTAAGGCACTCGAAGAGGCACAGACGCAATGAGCTTACGCGCGCGTACTGGAAGACTTGGAACAAGAAACCGCAGACCAAAAAGCGTGTTCGGAAATACGATAAGATTGACGTTCCCGATGAAGCTCTCAATGGGAAGGAGCTTGAGGATGCGCTTATCATCATCGCCGATTACGACGGCATTTTGAAAAGCGGCCCCGCCCGCAAGCATTTAGTCGCGCTGGGGATGCTTCCTGAACTGGGAACGCAAGCCTCAGCAAAGATGTGGGCGGCTCTCTCGGAATCCGAAAAGTTCGAGGGTGTCCAGTGGCGGCTTATCGACGAAGAAGGCTTCAATCACAACGCATCGCCGAGAAGGGCGTTCGAGCGCCTCAGCATGGAAACGGCAGAGGAAGGGGAAACAGCTTTTGGTGTCGTGAGCTAACAGAGAAACGCCCGCCGCGCTGTTACTAGCAGCGCGGCGGGTAGGAGAACAGCCCGTGAGCTCCTGATCGCGGTTGTCAAGTAGTCTTTATAATCCCCAAGATAATACGCCAGTTTGCCTTCACAGTCACTGACCAGTACCCGCCCATATTCCCCTTTAGGCGGTGGAGCCGGTAGTCATTTGCCGTCAGGTGTCAATCGACACTTGTCATAGAGATTATAACTCCAGGATTCATCCGTTCCAGGCGAGGTTCGAAAAGCTAATCTCTTGGCGGTTCCGGTCGATAAGGAGATCGAGGCCTTTATCAGGGTCTCGCGTATGTCATGAGAATCGACGACCATTCGACCACAGCCGGTGACTTGCAATCTTCGCAAGTCGACCGGACACAACAAGTTGAGCGCCAACAGCAGGCGCGTGAGCGGGCTTCGACCCAGGGCTCCGATACCGTGAGTCTCTCGGCGCTGGGCGAGCAGCTCGCCTCGGCGATTGAAACCGACCCGCCGGAGGTGGTTCGGCAGATCGAGCAACTCGAGCAGGCGGTGAACAACGGCACGTTCAGCGCGGGCTCGAGTGACGTGGCGCGCTCGATTGTCGGCGCGGCGTTGAACGGCGAGTGACCGCCGCGGGGAGCGGAGCGTGCGAAACATGGAAGAATCGCCGGACATTCCGTCCGATGTGTCGCCGGCGCCGGACGTACCGCCCGTCGTAGTTGAAGAAGCCACTCGGGCGGCGGATGAGGCCTTGCGGCTGCTTCGCGAGGCCCGCTATCCGGAGTTGCTCGAACAGGCCGCGGAGTGGAGCGCGTTGAGTGCGCCGCTCGAGTTGCTTCGCGACGAGATCAGGGCGGGAGCGGATTTCGCCGCCCCCGCCGCGGATGAGGTGCGGCGGCTGCGCGAGCGCATTCACGCTTTGCGTGAAACGCTGCGACACGCGGCGATGGTGGAGCACGGTTTGCGCGAGATCGAGGCGGCGCTTCACGCCGGCTATTCGGCGCGGGGGCAATTGGAAACCGAGAGAGCGACGCAGCTCAGCGCGGAGGCGTAAGCGATGGCGAATTTAGGATCGGCACTGGGCTCGGCGACGCGCTCGTTGGCGGCGTTTTCCGAAGCCCTCGCCGTGATTCAGAACAACATCGCGAACGCCCCAACGCCGGGATACGCCCGGCAAAGGGTTTCACTCGCCCCGATCGTCAGCCCTCGCGGACGGTCGATGGGCGTCGAGGTGACGCAGGTGCAAAGCCTGCGCGACCGTTTGTTGGACTTTCAGGTATTGCTCGGTCGCCAGTCGGCGTCGTTTTTCCAAAAGAAGGCCGAGGTCTACCAGCAGATCGAACCGGTTTTCAATCTGACCGGGGAAGCGAGTCTGACGGCGGGGATCGATAAGTTTTTCGGGGCGCTCTCGGCGCTGTCGGTGTCGCCGGGCGACTTCAATCTGCGACGGGAAGTTCTCGACGCCGCCGGCGGGCTGGTGGATGTGACGCGCTCGACGTATTCGAGGGTTTCGAGCCGCATGGCGGCGCTCGACGGGGAGGCCCGCGCGGTGGTGACGCAGGTCAACGGGCTGCTCGAGCAGGCGTCCGAGCTGGCCGCGCTGGGGACGAACTCGACGGGCAATCAGAACTTCGCCGCGCAGACGCGCCTGAGCCAGGTGCTCGATGAGTTGGCGGGGCTGATCAATTTTACGTTGATTCACCAAAGCGACGGCACGCTGTCGATCGTGGGCGGCGGCGGCGAGGCGCTCGTCGTGGGAACGACGGTCAGGCCGCTACGGGTCGGGCTGTCGAACGAGGGTATCAGTATCTTCGACGAGAACGGCCGCGACGTGACGGCGGGATTGGAGAGCGAGGGCGGTCAACTAGGGGCCATTCTCCAACTGCGCAACGAGAGTTTGCCCGGTTACCTCGACCAGATCAATCGGCTGGCGAAATCAGTGGCCGACCAGGTCAACGAGCAGCATGCCCGCGGCGTCGATATCACCGGCGCGTCGGGGGCGGCGATCTTCGAATATCAGAGGTCGTTCGTCGACGGGTCGGGACGTACGGCGGGGACGACGGGCACGACGACACCGAGTCCTCCGGTCGACGTCACGGTGACGTTCAGCGGCGACCTTAGCGGGTCGATCACGGCCACACTCGACAGTTTTTTCGCGGCGTCCTCGGCGCCAAACTCAGCGGGGGCCGGAGATACGGTCAGCGTTTCTTTCAGGAGCGACGACGGAGCGATCGAGCGCACGATCACCACGGCGCCGCTTTTGGGAGGCGAGTCGACGGCGCAGTTGGCGACACGACTGAATGATCAAATCGCGGTGGACCCGGAGCTGGCCGGTTTGGTGACTTTCTCCGACGCGGGCGGAAACCTGAAAGTTGTGCTGTCGGACCAGGCCGGGCAGGGGTTCAGCTTCACGGCGAGCACGTCGAACCCGGGTTTCACGACGGGGTTGGAAAGCGGCGGAAACCTAGGCGGGCATTCGGCCGAGGAGATCGCCGCCGAGCTGAACGAACAAGTCGCCGCCGACGCCGCGCTCGTCGACGCCGGAGTTCGCTTCACCGCCGTCAACGGCGAGGTTCGATTCGACGCCTATACGGCCTTCGATTACACGATTGTCGACAACGACGCGGCGGGTACGGGATTCGTCTCCGGGCTGGCCGGCAGCGGATCGGCCGGGGGAGGTCCCGCCGCCGGGACGTTGCGCCTGGCCGACCTGGGACCGGCGAAAGTGGCGGCCGGCAGCGCGGGATTTCCGGCTGGCAATGAGAACGCGTTGGCGCTGGCGGCGCTGGCTAACGCCGGGATCGTCGACGGGACGACCTACACCGAGGCCTATGCCGCGCTGGTGAGTGAAGTGGGCCAAGACAGCGCCGGATCCGCGTCGCAACTGCAAACACAGACCGAGATCCTACAGACAGCCCAGGGGTTGCGCGACAGCTTTTCCGGCGTCGACATCAATGAGGAGGCCATACGCCTGCTGGAATTCCAGCAGGCCTTCCAGGCGCAGACGCGCGTGATTCAAGTGATCGACAGTTTGGCGAGGGAGATCTTGTCGCTGGTGAGGTAGGGGTGCGTGGCGCGGATGGGAAAAAATCGGGGAGTCCGCTTCGCGCACGGTGCGATTTGTGATTCAGCGGAATGTGTTCGGTCGGCGCTCGGGACAGTCCCCATTTTTTCACCGGGAGCGCTGGTCCGGCCGGCCGGGCCTGGAGACCCGCCCCACTTGGGTTGATGTCGCGGAGGTGAACGATGCGGGTTACGTTTCTTTCCCAGGGTCGTCAAACGATCGCCAACCTGCAAGCGGTGCAGGCGCGCAAACTGCGGGCCACGAGCGAAGTCTCCTCGGGCCTGCGCGTGACGCGGCCTTCCGACTCGCCCTCCGACGCGGCGGGTATTGTGCGCAGCCGAACCGATCTGCGCAAGATTGAGCAGTTCCGTTCGAACCTCGCGTTGGTGCAAGCCGAGTTGCGTTCGGTCGACGGGGCGCTTTCCCAAGCCGGCGACGTATTGAATCGCGCGGCGGTGCTGGCGGCGCAGGCGGCAAACGACGCCCAAGCAGATTCAGAGGGTACGCGCGACATCATACGACAAGAGATCGAGGTAATCTTCCGCCATCTGATTTCCCTGGCCAATACGACCCATTCCGGCAAGTCGGTCTTCGCCGGCAGTACCGATGATCTGACTCCGTTTGTGGCCGACCCCAATCAGGTCGACGGCGTGCGATACCAGGGTGACTCGCTGAGCCGTCAAATCACGTTTCCCGACGGCAGGCCGGGACAGATTTCGCTGCCCGGCAACAGCATCTTCCAGCAGCCGGAGTTCTTTCTCGGCTCGGGCCGCGCGGCGGGGACGGTCGGGACATCGGCCCCGAATCCCCCGGTCGGCATCGGGTTGGCGTTTAGCGGCGACTTGGACGCGGTGTTGAGCGTGGATCTGGCCGGCTATTTCGTGGCTTCCTCTTCACCGGGCTCCCCGGCGGGCGGCGAACAGATCAGCGTGACCTTCACAAGCGCCGACGGGACGGCGGGGACGATTACCACCGCGCCGTTGACCGCCGGGGCGGACACCAACCAGATCGCCGCGGCGCTTAACACCGCGATTGCCGCCGACCCCTCGCTTGCCGGCGGTTTCACGTTCAGCTCGGCGGACGGTTCGGGAAGCGGGGCGCTGAAGCTGGTCGAGAGCGATACGTTGGGCGTGGGGTATTCCTTCACATCGTCGGCGACGGGGGGCTTGACGACCGGGCTCGAGTCGGGCGGTGTGACCGGGGGCCAATCGGCCGAGGAGATCGCCGCGGCGTTCAACGCCTTGGTGGCGTCGGACCCGCAACTGACCGCCGCCGGCGTTCGTTTCACGGTTGTCGACGGCGAGGTTCAGGTGGACGGCGACGTCGATTTCACGGTCACCGGGGTGGACTTCGACCGCGGCACGGGCTTTCAATCCGGGTTGGCGGGGACGCATTTCGTCGGCGGCAGCCGGGGCGCGAACGTCTTCGGCACGTTGAATCAACTGATCGCTGATCTGGCCGGGAATAATCAACCCGGCATTGCCGCGGCGGTGGGGGCTCTACGAAGAGGGATCGAGCACATCAACGGTTCGCAGAGCTTTTACGGCAGCACGCTCAACCAAGTGGACCTGACGTTGAAGAACCTACAGGAACTCGACGTCGTCAACCAGCAGCGGCTTTCGCAACACCAGGACGCCGACGTCATTACGTCGATCGGCGACCTGTTGCGGAACACCTCGGCCGAACAATTCGTTTTGCAGGTCGCCTCGCGTCAATCGCCCAATCTGCTGGACTTGCTGGCGTGAGGGCGCCGGGACGGTCGTTTCCGAGTTCCGGTATGAAGAGGTGTGTCGGCCACGAGGCGGGTCGGATCGTAGGCTTCGTTCCCGCCGCCCTGTCAGGGCTCGACTTCGTTTGACCGTGTACCTGGGGTTTCGCCTTCGGCTCCACCCAGGCTGTATTCCCGCCGCCACTTCGTGGCTGAGGTTGTTTGCGATTTCAGCGAGTAACAGAAAATCGGCGGTATGTTCTAAGGGCTTCCGGGGGTGTTCTCTTCGTTGGCGGGCCGGCCGGTGATTCCATGCAACTATTTTCGGTCGACGCTCGGTCCAATCCCCATTCGTTCAGCGCGGTGTGGCCGGGAGCTTGGGCGGCGGCGGCGAAACCTCTATAAATTCCAGGAGCGGCCGATAAGATCGTTGGCAGACAATCCCGGTGGAAAGGCGGATCATGGATCGATCCAACACCACTCGCCGTGATTTGCCCCGACAAACCAAGGAAGGGGGTGGGCAATGACGATTAAAGAAGCACAGGTTTCCCAGATTTCTCGAGCGAACAACGATCGAGGAAGCCCGGAAGGAGCCGCGCCCGAGCAAGCTGCTCGGAATCGCGAACTCATCAAGGCGATCAAGACGATCAACGACGGCGGGTCGTTGGGGTCGAGCAACGAACTGCGGTTCGGGTTCGACCGCGACACCGGCCAAGCGCTGATCAAGATCGTCGATCGTGTAACGAATGAGGTCATCACGCAACTTCCTCCCGAGTCGGCCCTGCGAACGGCGCAGGTTCTCAAAGAACTGAATTCGGGCGAGCACCTCGCCTAGATTCGCGATTCGCGGGCCGATGAGAAAGAAGCAAGGAAGGGAACCTCGACGTGTACACGGACGACTACGTTGAAAACGGGGTCAACAGCGAAGACCCGGTGGGGCTGATTTGTCGGCTCTACGAAAAAGCCGCCCAGAGACTCGAGCAGGCGAAGGCTCATCTTGACGAAGGCAAATCGGCCGCCGCGGGCGAAGCCGTCGCCCGCGCGATGGAGATCGTGCTGGAACTAATGAGCTCGCTCGACACCGACGAGGGCGGGCAGATCGCCGCTGATCTGGCGAGCCTCTATTTCTACGTGCAAGAAGAGTTGGCCGAGGCCGCCGTGAACCAGCGTATCGAGTCGATTGAAAACGCCCTGCGCGTGATGGATTCGCTGCACGAAGGCTGGAAGGAGTGTCGCGCGCAACTGCTGCTCGAGGCAGCGAGTCAGGCGCCGGTGGAGGCGTCCGCGGGCGCGGGGCAGGGGCGCGCGTGGACTCTGTGAAGGGCTTGATTTTGTGTCTGAAGAGAGACTGTAGCTTCGCGGAGCGGTAGGGATGGGCATACCTCCAATCAGTTTCACCGGCGTTAGCGAATTCGCCGACGATTTCCAAGTCATCCTCCAAAGAGCTTTCGAGGTGGCCTCGCTGCCGATCGGCAACCTGCAAACCGAGCAGACGATCAATCTTGCGCAACAGCTACAGCTCGGCGGCTTGTCGTCGGCTGTCCAGTCGCTCGAAAGCTCATTCTCCAAGCTCGCCACGCAGGGAGAAAACGGCGCGATCTCGGCCTTCACCTCCGAGAGCAGCGTCGCCACTGTGATCGTCACGGGGACGCCCTCGGCGGTGACGATCGATGTGAGCGTGGTTTCGGAAGCCACCGTCGCCCAGGAGACCACGACCAGCGCCCTCGCCGACACCGATCAGACCGCCCTGAGCGCCGACGGTATCTATGACCTCACGCTCGATACGACCACCACGACCATCGATCTATTGACGATCGGTTCGGGTCGGACGGCCGGGACGACGGGTGCGACGACGCCCGCCTCGCCGGTGAGCGTCCAGGTCGACTTTTCGAACGGGCTCACGGGAAGCATCACCGCTGATCTGAACAGTTTTTTCGTGGCCGCGGCCGCGCCAAGCGGCGCCGGGGCCGGTGACACGGTCAGCGTGACCTTCGCCAGTGAAGACAATTTGATCAACGAAACGATCACGACGGTTGCCCTGGCGGGAGGCGAGACCGCCGCGCAAATCGCGACCCTGCTGAACGACCAAATCACCGCCAACGCGAACCTCACAGGCAAGGTCAGCTTCAGCGACGAAGGGGGCAACCTCAAACTCGTCGTCAGCGACACCGCCGGACAGGGGTTCGCCTTCACGTCGTCCACTACGGGGACTGTCGTGACGGGCCTCGAGGCGGGCGGCACGGTTGGCGGACATTCGGCGGCGGAAATCGCCGCGGCCCTCAACGCGCAAGTCGCCCTCGACCAAACTTTGGTTGACGCCGGGGTGAGCTTCACAGCGGAGAGTGGGGAAGTCCGCGTCGAGGGCAATCAGAAATTCGACATCACTACCACCGATACCGACCAGGCCACCGGCTTTCTATCCGGGCTGGCGGGAACCCAGACCGTCGAGGGATACGACAACACCTTGGACGGGTTGTCGGGCTACATCAACGCCAACTCGACGACGTTGGGCGTGAAGACGACGCTCATCAACACCAGCAGCGACCCGGACAACCCCGCCTACCATCTGACCTTGACCGCCGTCGACACCGGGGCCACGACGCTCAAGCTCGAAGACAGCCTGGCGGCCACTCTCGTAACGGCGACCGACCAAGGGACCGATGCCGTGTTCTCGGTGAACGGCCTGCCGAACGTCAGCAATTCGAGCAACGTGATCGCGGATTTCTCGCCCGGGGTGACGCTGACCATCGTCGGGGCGGGCGACACCGTGATCACGGCCCAGCCCAGTCGGGCTTCGCTAAGTTCGACGCTGACCAGTGTCGTGCTCGACTACAATTCGCTCGTCGGGAAAGTTCAAGAACAGATCGGTGAGAACGCCGGCGCGCTTTCGGGCAACTCGGTCGTGCGGCAGGCGCAGCAGTCGTTGCGGGAAATCACGGGTTTTCTGGGCACTGGAACGATTCAATCGATGGTCGAGCTGGGGCTTGAACTCGACAACAAGGGCCAATTGTCCCTCAATACGGCCGTCTTCAATACGCTGACCGACAGCCAACTCAGCGACGCGATCACTTTTATCGGAGACACGACCACGGGATTTGCCGCCAACGCCGTGACCCGGCTCGACGACCTGGGCGACCCGATCAACGGACAGATTCAGGTCGCGATCGAAAGCCTACGGGATTCCGACGAGCGGCTCACGGAGCAAATTGAGGAAGAGCAGGCTCGCGTGGACGCGCTGATCGCGCAGCTCGAGGCGCAATTCGCGGCGGCTGACGTTTTGCTGGCCCAGCTCGAGGGGCAACAGAGTCTCCTGGCGATTTTGCTCGCACCCCCGAAAGAACTCGATATATAGTGAGCAGCCCGTGGTGAAAGTTCGACTACGCGAAAAGGGTACGGCCACTTTATGACCGCTCAATTCATCGACGATCTGCTCGACCAATTGCATGCCTTCAGCGAGACGCTGGCCGAAAGCGCCGGCGGGGCGTCCGACACCTTTCAAGCCGTCCTCAATGAGCGGGCCTCACTGGTCCACAGGCTGGTTGAAGCGGGCAAGAGCACTCCGCTGAGTGCTTCGCAGCGTGCCGGACTGCGGCAGGTGATTGAGCTGGGTGAACGGGCGCGTTTTCCGCTGGCCGCCAAGCGGGAAAACCTGCGAGCGCGCCTGCGCGATGTCCGACAGAGTCGACAATCACGCAAAGCGCTCATGCCCTTCCGGGCGACGACCGGCAGACGGTTGAATATCGAGGGCTAAGGCCGGGCTAACCTGCATTTCTCACCAATTGACGGCCGAAGCACATGATAGGCCCGCCATTACTTCGTTGCGCTTGCTTGCCGTGCTCACCGTACCATTCAAGTACGCCTCTCTTGCCTAAGAAATGGGGCGCCAAGCGGCCCGCGTCTCGTACTGACGGCCCTCTCATGCACTTTGCCTCGACACTTGGTGAGAAATGCAGGTTAAGATGAGCCGCCGCCGGTACAACGGCCGGCCGGAGGCGGGGTCGAGACGACTTCGCGGAATCGATAAGCATTCGCGAACCAGACCGACAACCCAACCAACATAGCCGACGGTTCACAACTGGTTGCTTCCTTTTCGAAAACCATTGCACCTCCCTTTGGAGGAGTACGTTGCCGCCGGCAGCGTACCGCTTCCCGGTGCCGGCCGGCCGGCCTCTCATCCCATCTCTGATGTTGCGTCACGAAACGGCGTCCATTGACGCTTGACCAACCCTTGTCGGCGGGTTAGGATTCTCGATAGTGATCGCCCATCGATTCTTTGTCGTGGCTGCTTTGGGGGTCCTTCCTCTCGTCGCGGCCGAGCCGGAGTTGGCGTTGCGCGGGCTGGTCGAGCCGCCGCGGCGGGCGGGAGTGGCGCTCTATGGAGCGGTGACGCCGTTTCACCGCCGGACTTTCAGTGACAACAAAGGCCGCTTCGAGTTCAAGAAAGTCCCGGCCGGCAGCTACACCGTGGCTGTCTTCCACCCGCGCTTGGGGGAGTCGCGAACCACGGTCGAAGTGACGTCGAGCTTCGCTGACGAACGAGGCGTCGTGGAGGTGACAGTGCGGCTTGCACCCAGCGAGGCCTCCGGCGAGCGAGCGCTGGTGAATCGCACGACGGTCGAGGCGCGGGACCTCGGGGTCTCGCCGAAAGCGGTTTCCTTGTTACGAAAAGCCCAGCGCAAACTCGGCAAGGGTCGAGTCGCCGCCGCCATCCGCGATCTCGAGCGGGCGGTGGAAATCTCCGAGGGTTTCGTCGAGGCCTGGAATTTGAGGGGGACGATTTTCTACCAACAATCGGCATACCCCCGTGCCGAAGAATCGTTCCGAAAAGCTCTGGCCTTGGATGAAGACGGCTTTGAGCCGATCGTCAATCTCGGTGGTACGTTGCTGTCGATGAAGCGGCCGACCGATGCCCTTCCGTACAACACCCGAGCTGTGTCGGCGAGGCCGGAAAGCGCGCTTGCCAACTCGCAGATGGGCATCAATTATTTTCTGCTGGAACAGGATGCCGAGGCGCTGCGGTATCTCAATAATGCGAAGCGCATTGATCCTTCGCACTTTTCTCATCCGCAACTGATTCTGGCGCAGATCCATGCTCGTCAGGGGCGACGCGAAGCGGTGCTGCGAGAACTCGAAGACTTCCTCGATCGTCACCCCGACTCACCGTTGCGAGCGGCGGTGCAGGCGGGTATCAAACGGCATTCGGGTGCGTCACCGCCCGCCGCGCGGTGAAGGACGGGGAAGCCCTTCGGGGAGCATCCGCCCCGTTTCCGTCCCGCACAAATTTCCCAAACATTTTCGGCCAAGATGTTTTATTCTGGAGGAGTTGGATCAAGTGGTGCAACGTACGCAAAAAGAGGACGGCTCTACACTGCGACCTCGCGGTGTGCCGAAGGCGCGTGCGCTCTCGATGAAGGCGCGACCCGCGGAAACTTCGATAGATGCCGCCGAGCAGGAAGAAGGCGGGCCGCGGCCGGCCGATCAACGCACGATGTTGACGGCCATGGTGCGCGTGCTTTCCGAGCGCGACCAGGCCGAAGAGGCTTTGCGCCTAAGCCGGGAACGCTTTGACTTGGCCGCGAGCACGACCGAAGACGGCTTGTTTGACTGGGACCTCAAGACCAACCGGCTCGATTACTCGCCTCGCTGGAAGGCGATGTTGGGCCTCTCGCAGGGAGATATCGGCGACACGCCCGATGAGTGGTTCGCGCGCGTCTACGCGGATGATCGGCCGCTTCTGCGTAAGACGATTGCCGACCATCTCGAAGGCCAAACGGCTCGTTTTGAAAGCGAGCACCGCGTCCTGCACGGTGACGGTTCTTATCGTTTCGTGCGCTGTCGCGGTATTGCGATTCGAGACGAGGACGGGCAGCCGACGCGCATCGTCGGCTCGCAAACCGACGTCACCTCGCAGCGTCAAGTGCAGCGTGAGTTGCGTAACGCGGCGGTGAAAGACCCATTGACCGGGTTGGCGAATCGGGCCTACTTTCTGCGGCGACTCGAACGGGCTTGCCGACGCGCGCAGACCCGGCGCAGTGAAGTCTTCGCGGTGGAAGTGCTTGATCTGGATCGTTTCAAAGTGGTGAACGACAGCCTGGGGCATCCCGGGGGCGACGAGTTGCTGATTCAAGTAGGCGCGGCGCTGAAAACGTGCCTGCGCCCGAGTGACCTGATCGGCCGGCTGGGCGGCGATGAGTTTGCCGTGTTGCTCGAAGGATTGACCGGCGAGACGCAGGCGATTCGCGTGGCGGAGCGGATGCAGAGCAAACTCTCGCGGCCGTTCCAGGTCGGGAGCCAGGACGTCTTCACCGCGGCCAGCATCGGGATTGCTCTGGCCCATGGTCCGCGCACCAAACCCGCCGATCTGCTGCGTGCCGCCGAAGTGGCGATGCATCGCGCCAAGGTTCTGGGAAAGGGCCGGTACGAGCTGTTTGATCAGGCGACCGACCGCTGGGACGATGAGTTTGTCCACATCGAAACGGATCTTCATCGGGCCTGTGAACAGAACGAGTTCGTGATCCATTATCAGCCGATCGCCGAAGCGGCCGGCGGTCGGATCAACGGCTGTGAATCTCTATTGCGCTGGGAGCATCCCGAGAAGGGTTTGCTGTTTCCGGGCCAATTTATGCCGGTGGCCGAGGAGACCGGGTTGATCACCGAAATTACCGACTGGCTGCTGCGAACGGCTTGCTCGTCGGCCCTCTCCTGGCAACGCCAGGGTTTGGGCGCGATTCGCGTCAGCGTCAACATTTCGGGGCGTCAATTTCACGAGAACAATCTGTATGAAGCCGTTTCGAAAGCTTTGGAAGAGACGGGGCTGGCTCCGGAGTTGTTGCAGTTGGAGTTGACCGAGACATCAATGATTGACAATGCCGAGGCGGTGGTCGAGCCGCTGGTCGGGATTGCGAATCTCGGGGTTCGTATTTCTCTCGACGACTTCGGGACCGGGTATTCCTCGTTGATGCACTTACGTAGTTTTCCGATCCACGCCTTGAAAATCGATGAGTGTTTTGTGCGCTGCATCACGAACGACCCTGACGACGCCGCGATCACCGCGGGGCTGATTTCTTTAGCGCACGGCCTTCGATTAAAGGTCGTGGCCGAAGGGGTGGAAACGCGGGAGCAATTCCAGTTTCTCAAAGAACATGATTGCGATGAGATCCAGGGGCACATTATCAGCCCGGCGCTCGACCGCGACGCCTTCGCGGAGATCTTGCGACATGGCTGGTCGCCCAAAGGCGTCGCGGACGAGGGGAGCGTTTAACCATGGCCGAAACCACACTGTGGCTCGTCGGGGTTCTGCTGCTGGTCGGGACAACGGTTCTCGCGGCGATGTGGCGTTCTTCGAAGGGCCGAGACAATCGCCTTGAACGGGTATTCTCGCGGGTGGAAGCGCGGCTTGATGAACAAGGCCGCCGGACCGAGACGTTGGCGACGGGTTTGGACGAACGCGGCGGGCGTACCGAAGACATCGTGCGCGCCTTGGACCGCGAGCTGCGTCAGGGCCAAGCGGCGGCCGCTGAGGCGCTGGTCGCTCGTCTCGGGGAAGCCGGCCGGCAACAGCAAAAGTCCATTCACGAGCTCGAGCAAAGCCAACTGCGACGCATCGAGGAATTGAAGCAGCAGCTCGAGCGCCGGCACATGGAAACGTACAAGAGCCTGAATCAGACGTTGCAGGCCGGAGTCGATCGCGTCCAGCAACAGATGACGCAGGCCGTCACTCGCAACGGCGACGAGCTGGGCAAGCGCATGGATAAGCTCACCGCCTCGACCGACAAGCGCTTGCTCGATATCAGCGGACAGGTCGACAAGCGCCTCTCGGAAGGTTTCGAAAAGACCGTGGCGACGTTTGCCGACGTTCAAAAACGCCTGGAGTTGATTGACCACGCGCAGAAGAAGATTACCGAGTTGTCGGGCAATGTGGTGAGCTTGCAAGAGGTGCTGGCCGACCGCACTTCGCGTGGGACCTTCGGGGAAGTGCAACTGCACGCGTTGGTGAAGAATGTTCTGCCCGAGTCGAGCTACGGCATGCAGTACACCCTTTCGAACGGACGCTGCGTCGACTGCATGATGTTTCTGCCGGAACCGACCGGAAGCGTCGCGATTGATTCGAAGTTTCCGCTGGAGAACTTTCGCCGCAAGGTCGACCCGGAGCTCAGCAAGAGCGACCGCGAAGCGGCGGGGAAAGAGTTCGCCCGCAACGTACTCACTCATATCCAGGACGTCGCGAAAAAATACATTATTGACGGTGAGACGGCCGATTTCGCGGTGTTGTTCATTCCCGCCGAGGCGGTCTTCGCCGAGATCCACGGGCGGCACCCCGACTTAGTCGAGAAAGCCCATCGCTTAGGGGTCATACCGGCCTCGCCGACGACGTTGTTCGCCATCTTGACGACGGCGGCGGCCGTGCTTAAGGACGCCGCGACGCGTGAGCAGGTCCACATAATCCAAGAGCACTTGAGCAGATTGGGTGACGACTTCAACCGCTTCCAAACGCGCATGGACAATCTCGCGCAGCACATCGATCAAGCCCACCGCGACGTTGAACTGGTTAACACCTCGGCCCGCAAGATCACCAGCCGCTTTTCAAAGATCGAACGACTCGATCTGGGGGCCGGTGACGGGCCGATTGAGGTGGAAGCGCCGGGTCCGGTGGAAGCACCGCTGCCGGTGGAAGCACCGAAACGCAAAGGCACGGCGGGGTAGTTCGGTGGCCCGGACCTCCCGGTCGGGCTAAGCAAGAGAATTTGCGCGATCCAAGCATAGTGGGGAGACTGGAGATTGACCTGTCCTCGGCGCGGCAAAGCCTCGTGTTCGAGCCGGATTCACCCAACTAGGAGACCTATCCCATGAAAACTCGTCGTGGATTTCTAGAACTTGGCGCCGCGGCCGTGCCGACGATCCTCGGGGCGGCCGACAAGTCCGACCACAAACGTTCGATCTTGGGTTCGGGCGACCACGCCTATGAGGCGATTCACGATTGGTGCGGTGTTCCCTCGCGCATCAAGCTCGGCAACACGCACGGCATCGTGGAGGACTCCCAGGGTTGCATCTACCTCTGCCATACCGTTCACGCCGACAGCTCGAGCGACCACACTATGCTGGTCTTCGATGAAGACGGAAAATTCATCAAGAGCTGGGGCGGGGAATTTCGAGGACGGAGCGCACGGACTGCATCTGCAAAAGGAAGGCGGCGAGGAGTTTCTCTACCTTACGGATACGGGGAAGGGACGACGCAAGGGAATTCATCCCGATTACACCAACGTCGTCAAGATGACGCTCGAGGGGGAAGAAGTTTTTCGCATCGGCTATCCGAAGCAGAGCCCTTACTACGAGCTGGACGGCGAGGGTCGGCCGGCGACGAAGTACAGCCCGACGAATATCGCGATCGCCGCCAACGGAGATATCTATGTGGGCGACGGATACGGCGGCTACCGCATCAGCCAATACGACAAGAAGGGCGAGTTCATTCGCACCTTCGGCGAGCATGGGAAGGATCCGGGGCAGTTGTGGCGTCCGCATGGTCTGATCGTCGATCGCCGCCGAGGCGGCGAGGAATTGCTTGTCGCCGACCGAACGAACAACCGTTTGCAGTACTTCTCGATGGACGGCAAGTACTTGCGGATCGAGAAGGGGGTGGATCGCCCCTGCCACTTCGACGAAAGGGACGGCGTGTTACTGATCCCCGACCTCGCGGCGCGCGTGACGTTGATGGACCGCGACAACCGCGTGATTGCGCATCTGGGCGCCGACCCCACCGGTGACTACGAAGAGCGGCGTAAGAAATCACGGGAGCAATCCATTCCGGGGAAGTTTATTTGTCCGCACGGTGCCTGCTTTGACCACCACGGCAATATTTTTGTCGCCGAGTGGGTGGAGATCGGCCGCATGACGAAGCTACGCAAGGTTTCGTAGGTTTTGCGGGGCCAGTGATGATCGCGAAACCCACGAAGCCGAACGGCGTTGGCATTGCTTTAGAATGAGAGCGACCTTCCCTATTCGGGGCGTGGCGCAGTCTGGTAGCGCGCCTGCTTTGGGAGCAGGAAGCCGGGGGTTCGAATCCCTCCGCCCCGACCATTGTTTTCAATAACTTACGGGTCTCGATGGTCGCCAGCCTGTTGAAGTTTGTTGTTCTGTGAGGCTCTGAACAGCTACAAAATTTACCTGCCCGGACTACGTCGGAGAGCTTTTCGACAAATAACCAACTTGGAATCAGTTGATTGCCGACCGGAAAACCGCCCTAGCGCGCCTGCTCTTGCAGGTTGAGTTGGGCGGCGACCCCCTCGAGGCAAAGCGCACGCGCCGGGGCGATGTGTCCTTCGGGGAATTGGTGGACCTGTCCTCCAAGCGCCTATTGGCCAATCAGAGCCGCGGATACGAGCGCGAGCGCCTTCTGCGCCGGGATGCCGTCCCGTGGTTCGGTGCCGGGGCGAAGGCGGTGGATGTCAGGCGTCGTGATGTCATCCGCTTGGTCCAGGAAAAGGCCGTTACCGCGCCCGTGGCCGCCAACCGCCTTCTCGGCGCGATTCGCCGCCTTTACAATTGGGCAATCGAGCAGGACATACTCGAAGCGAACCCCGCCACGCTCGTCAAACGTCCCGCGGTTGAGAAGTCACGGGACCGCGTCCTGTCCGATGACGAGATCGCGGAGTTCTGGGAGAAACTGCCATCGACAAGGCGGATGGGCGAAGCCGTGCGGGTTGCTCTTCGGCTCATTCTGCTGACGGCGCAGCGACCCGGTGAAACTTGTTCCATGGAGTGGGACGAACTGGACCTGAAACGCGGCTGGTGGGCGATCCCTCGGGAAAAGACGAAAGGGGATAAGGCACACCGCGTGCCGCTCAACGATCTGGCGCTTGAAGTACTTGCCGGTTGGCCGCGCGGCGACGGCCCGTGGGTATTCCCTTCAAAGCAAGGCAAGCCCTTGAAGGTCCTCGCACTCTCTCAGGCCGTGCGGCTCAACCGCGGGCACTTCGGCCTACCGCGATTCACGCCTCACGATTTGAGGCGCACGGCGGCAAGTCATCTGGGTGCGGTCGGCGTAGACCGTTTCATTCTCGGTCGCCTGCTGAATCACAGCGACCGCGCGGTCACGGGCATCTACGACCGCTATACGTACGACAAGGAGAAGAGGAGTGCGATGGAAAAGTGGGCGACGAAGCTCCGCAAAATCCTGGGGCGCGAAGTTGATCAAGAGAAAGTTGTCTCGATTGGCGACTGATGACTGATCGCTCAGCTTCAAGGGCCGGGCTTGCCACGGCGCTTCAGCACCCCCTGGGCCCCTCTAACCGACTTGTCCTAAGTCTCCAGTGCGTCCTCACACGTCCTTCAGCCCCGATTGTTGGTGGCATCCCGATATCCCGACAGTAATCCGGTGACGAGCGCTATGTTAGTTCGTTTCGTGGCACTTAGTCCTGCTCGCTCGGACCGGAAGAGTGAGTGACAAGTGGGCTACCTCGTCCTTCCGCAGCTCTCGGGCGGCATGTCCCAGTGGGTACCGCGCTAGCAATGCTGCTTGGGAGAACTTTGACGGTCAGAATCAAGAGTTGGGCGCGGGAATACAGAGCCACGATTCTCACCGTGCTGTTCGTCTCCGCGGGCGGAATATTGCCTTCTGCCTCTGTCCCGCCTACACGGAGCTATCACCATCGCAACGCGCACATGGCTCGCAATTGGAACCGACCCGTCGAGTTGGCGCAACGTCAGTTGTGCACTACTGCGTCAAGACGGAGAAGGCGTAAGGATCGGTGAGCAGCTAACGAACACGGAGGAGAGCTTGGGCAAGAGGCCGGCTCGCGCCGGCGTACCCCACCAAGGCCGCCACGGCTTCGCTCACCTCGTGAGTCGGGAACGATCCTAGATTCTCGCCAGGTCCCGACCCGTTGAGGTAACAGCCCATGCCTTGGCCGCCCGTGTGGCCGCCGGGCCTGCGGCAAGGCGCCGGACCAATCAGACCCAGCCGGTCGTGCCGAAAGGCGTAGTAATCCTTTTTGAAACGAATCACGAGATCGGCGTCGGTCATGTCCCGATCCCACGGATCGCCCTCGCGCAGATCGATTTCGACGTCCAGACGGTCTCCCGTGATTGGATCTCGGCATTCCCGGACTAAATCCGCCATCTCTTTCAACACTTGCTCGTACCGGCTTCCCGGTACTACGCCGCGGGATTCGCGTCCCTCGAGATTGATCCGAATCCTTCCGTCGTAGAAAGCAGGGATCGCGTACGCCTGCATGGCCGGCCATGCCGAATGATACCGCGCCGCCGGCATCCAGAAGAGCGCTGTTTCGGGGCTTACGAATCGACTCCAGAACCGGCGAACGAGTGCAGGCTTGACGCGAAGACGCTTATTGACGGTTGTCGACCAATTCTCGGTCGGGACCAAATCCGCGCTTCCCGTGCCGTCGAGAGACCAAGAGGGATCGGGAGTGAAACCGACTTTTCCTGTGCAATAGCGATAAACCAGTTCCGGCAACAAAAGCATCGCCGAGACGTCCGAGAGGTTCCGCCCCATGCCGCTGGGGCTGAACGCCAGGACGGCCGCATCGGAAAACTCGTCCAGCATACGGCCGAGCATCTTATCGGCTGCTTCGTACACTCCCACAAAGCCCGCGCGCGCCGCCTTGGATGAAGCGCAACGGTGCACCGGGTGAGACTCTTCCCAACCATGCCATAGCGCTTCGGTAGCGCTGTGGTATTCGGCAATTACCGTGACGGCCAGGTCCCAGTCCGGCAGCCGCTCACGAAAAAGCCAGCCCGTGATATCGGATCGCAGTTCGACAGCCTTGATCATCGCCCGGGACATCTGCGCTGCTTCCTCCGGGTTGTGCCAGACGTGACCGTAGATGAAATTCGTCGCCGGGTAGTCGCCAAAGTGACGAATGATTTCCTCCGACAATTCGGAAGGCGCGCTGTGTCTCGCGACACCCGGATCGTGCGACCCCCACGCGGCCATCCCCCGCGCCCCAGTCGTCAGCCGGAAATCGAAATACGGTACATCGAAAACGACTGAACGAACATCCAGCTTCTCAACGAACGGCGTGAGCCTAGTTCGGGGCTGCTCAGGCACGTAACGTTCGGTGTCGATGTTGGTCGCGGACCAGCGCGACGACTCACTAGGAGTCAACCCCGAGCTGAACTGCTCCCAAGCAAGCCCGGTGTACTTCTCGATGCCCGGACTGAGCCGGAACCGGCAAGAAGCTTTCTCCAGCCTCGTAAGATTCGGCAGCCCCCCTTTCGCACGCAGCGACGCGGCGACATCGTAGTCGAAACCATCGAGTCCGATCACCAGTAGCCGAGATCTTGCTATTCCCATGCCTGGTCACTTCCTTCTTGCTTGCCGAGTGCACCTGTAAGACCCTCGTGGAGGCCCTCGAGAAAGGAGTAGTCGCGCAGTGCCGTCAAGCGGGGAACGAGAGGCGTCGAAGAGTTCATCGTCAAGTAACGTTGACGCCGCCGCCGCAGTGTTCTCCTCACCCACCAAATGACCCACCGGCGGCCGCTACCGCCCTTAGCGGCTTTCCTACGTCCCTCATAGCGGCCGACTCCGCGGCAGTAGTCCCTCAGGTATGTTTCAGAACAGCGTTCATTACCGACGTGGTGGTCGACCCCGGTCTGGGGTAACCATACTCCCGTAACACCGGAGTTCAGCAAAGCATGGAACAGCGACATCTCCTCACTTGAGCCTACCGGACTGTCCGGCCGACGGCCCAGCCCGACATCAAACGTTTTGCCGCCGAGACTGGACCTTCGGATTGCCATGTTTGCGCCCCAGGGCAAACACGACGAGTCACTTGCCAGGACACACTCGCCCAGCTTGGGTTCGAGCCAACTGAGCGCCCCCGGCATCACTTCCCTGAGAGCTGAGAACCATTCTTGCGGGACGTCCTCGGGCCGCGCAACGATGGGCCCGCCAAAGAAGCCCGCATCAGGATATTTCGCGAAACCCGTCGCATAGGCCGCCAACCATGTCGGCGGAACAGTTACGTCATCGTCAATGAAGATGAGATGACGGCCACGAGCGACCCGCAGAGCGGTATTGCGAGCCTGGGACAGACCCGCTTTTGTTTCGGAAACGACTTTCAGGGTAAGCAGATCGGCGAATGACATCGCTGTATGCGCGGTGGCGTCGGTCGATCCGTTGTCTACTACCAGAACATCCCAGTCGATTCCCGAAGGATGATCGAGTCGGGTTAGGCTCTCTAACGCTCTCTTCAGACTGTCCGCACGATTACGCGTGCACACACAAACGCTGATGCCCATTGTTCCTCACCGGCCGGACGCTTCCTTTGCCCTACCGAGCTTTGTGGAAAGCGGCGTCTTGGACTGCAACACCGATGTTATGGGGCAACAGGCGCAGATTGCGAACCGCCATCAACGGATAGTTGTGATGGAGCAGCCCCATGCCCGAACAGAGCGTCATCGCAGCGCGGGTCCACGAAGCCCGCAAAGAAAGGGGAAGTTAATGGTGCGGAAGGCGGGAATGGGCTTGATATTCCAACGCCGACAGACACGAGGGTACGTTGACCATCTCGAAACGCACGGAGCGGCACGCATTGTGGATCCGACGGACCCGACCGTACGCTCTCAACGACGCAGCCCTCAAACACCACAAACAGCTTCGCGCCTTGGCGCTGCTCAAGTCAACCCCTCCGTGTTGCGATGCGGGTCATGGACGCGGTCGTCACTTAACTCTACAGGCACAACGGGAACCCGACTTCCGTTGCGGCCGCCGTACCGGATCCCGCGGTTTTCGTCTGCAATACCGGTGCGTAGCCGCCCCCTAATACCCGAGTTCTCGGTGGTCATGCGGGGAGCGGTGCTCCGGCCAACATTGATGGCAAGATTCTACCGTCGCAGGATTGATGGTGATAACAATCGATGTCACAATCTTTGACATTTTTTCGCGTCCAGGTGCTTGAGGCGGCTTGGGTTGCTCCCGACCTGGCCTCCTGTTGAGGGGTCCCTCGCCGACGATTGTTGAATGAGAAATCATTTCTCCACATCTATCCCACGGCGCTCACAGCGCAGGGCATGGCCCGCCCGTACACGCACCGCGACGAGCTGACACCCCTAAACATCGACATTCTTTTGCTCCCTTTCCCTTTCCCATCTAGCGTCAGCGGCCGTCTTGCCCACCTGGGATGGTGCCATAGCCGGACGGCCCTGACGCTGACGACTCCTATACTCCTGCTGCTTGCACGCGTCGCTGCAGTACTTAGCCCCCTTCCGTTTCCCGTCCCGGCCGGTCAGCGCGAACCATTTGCTGCAGGCCGCGCACTGCGATTGCTCCTTGCCCTTGTCCACAGCGCCCGCTAACTGGAGCCAAAGGCAGCCGATCAGGGTCAAGGCCCCGTACGTAAACTTGGGGTCTTGCTGAACGTCAGGAACACTGAGCTGCTGAGTCAGGGTGTGGCACTGAAGCTGCTCATTGATGATTTGGCTGATAGCGTAGCGGCCAGGCCCTGTCAGGTCACCGCTGCTAAAAGCTTCTTGGACCTCAGGGGTGAACTGCTCGTAGGAGGTCCCGCCCATGAACCAGCCCGGGCCGAGGCCGGGGCCTTGATAGTGAAAGCGGAGGTCCGGCACTTTCGCTTTGCCCCGCCGCTCCCAGGATACGAAGTGAGCGAGCCGTTCTTGGTCGCCTACTTGCACCGCTTCCCAGATCGATACGACCGTCGCCATTTCGCATATTTGCCGCTCCCAGAACCGCACCGACTCTCCCCAATCCGGAAGGCGCAAGGATCGGTCCTCACGAGATTTCCGACCCTGGCGGACGAGCTTCAGGAGTCCCGCTCCAACCCAGTCTTCGGTCCGCATCACGGTTCCTGCGCGAGAACTGAGTATTGGCTCCTCCGCAGCCTCAAGGCCCTCTAGTTTCCGCCGTGCCTTGCCAACCAAAAGCATTCCGTATTCATTCGCGAAGCCAACGAGTCTTTTTTCAAGTTGCACGCGGTCGGGGACTCCGTCAGACAACGCAGCGAATTCTCGAAACAAGGCCGGATTGGCCATCGGCACACATATACGAGCCTGCTCTGGGCACTCGGGAGCTTCGCAACGTTGCAGCCAACGCTGCCCGCCACGCCCTCTCCTAATCGCCAGCAATGATCCGTATCCGGATCTGCGTTCTTCCCCTTCCCGCGGGGATTCGATGATCTCGAAACCACCTAGCGGAACGGCCCAACATAGGTTGTACATTCGTTACGATTCCTGTTACTGCATACGTCACCTCAGCATTATACTCTAAAAGAACTATGGGTATCATTCAGCCATCAATCGGCAGCAAAAAGCCTCGCCTTGGCCGCCGCGGACCCAGACCTCAAGGCTCGGTCAAGAGCATAACCCTGCCAGATTCGGACCTGATAAGTGAGCGCGAATTGTCACGCCTCCTTGGTAAAAGCCTGCGTACGATCCGCCGGTGGTCGGTCGAGCGGCGTGGTCCTCCCAAAGTCAAGCTCGCGAAAAGCGTCTTCTACAGGCGAGAGTCAGTACTCAAGTGGATTGCCGAACGAGAAGAGGACACTTCGGTTCCGCGTGTAAATCCGCAAAAATCCTAGAGGAGTAAGTCAAGAAGATGCCATGGTCAAAAGCTCAGGTCGAGGCAAAGAGACAACTCGCAAGAATGGGTTTCTTCACGGGCGTCCGACGCCGGTTTCCGGCTCCTCCAAATTCGGCGTCCAGTCCGTGGCCATCCCCAAAGTCACTTTCTGCTTCACTGCCGACGGTTGAATCGTTCAATCCCGGACTGCTGCCGGCGGTGTTAAGGCGCCGCGTAGAGGACATCGCCGCCCGACTTCAGGTTCCGCTCGACTTCCCCGCCGCGATCATGGTTGTCGCGCTGGGAGCCATGTTAGGTCTGAGAGCGGTGATTCAGCCGAAAACACAGGATGATTGGCGAGTCACTCCGAATCTCTGGGGAGCAATCGTGGGGCCGCCCTCCTCGATGAAGACTCCGTCTATCCGTGCGGTCCTTAAGCCCCTGGAAGCCATGCAGCGTACGGCGATGGAGAAGCACCGCCGAGAGTTGGAGGTCTACGAAAACGAATTGGAGAAGTACAACATCCGCAAGGATGATTGGAAAAGGAAGTCGAGGGCGGCCGCCACTAAGGGCTCTCAGATAGAGGATTTCGCGCTCTCGCCGCCCGCCAAACCTGCCCTTCCCCGTTACATTCTCAACGACGCTACCATCGAAAAGCTGCACGAGATTCTCGAGGACAACCCTCAAGGAGTGTTCCTGCTGCGCGACGAACTCGCGGGATGGTTCGCGACCTTGGATAAGAAGGGCCGCGAATCAGAACGGCCCTTCTACCTAGAGAGTTGGAATGGCGACGGCAGCTATGCCATGGATCGGATTGGTCGCGACATGGTATACGTGCCCCACCTGTGCGTTTCCGTTTTTGGAGGGGTACAACCCGCAAAGCTGAAAAGCTACCTCCGCGATGCAGTACTGGGCGGATTCAACGATGACGGGCTTGCACAGCGATTGCAGGTGTTGGTCTGGCCGGATTCTCCAACCGATTGGGAAAACATCGACCGTCCCCCGGATTCGGTCGCCGAGTCGGAAATCATCGATCTGTTCGAGCGGATCGACAAGATGCCGCCGGATGATCCAACGTGCCATCGCTTTGACAGCGAAGCCCAACAGTTGTTCGATGACTGGCGGCAAGAGCTTGAGCTTCGGCTGCGCAGGGAGGACATGCCCGCCGTTCTGGAGAGTCACTTGGCGAAATACAGGAGCCTCATGCCGTCGCTGGCATTGATTTTCCACATTTGCGAGAACCCAGACTCCCCCGTGGTTTCCTTAATCCAAGCCCAAAGGGCAGCGGCTTTTTGTGCATACCTGGAGTCCCACGCCCGCCGCGTCTATTCGTGTGTTGTGAGGGGCGAGAACCGCGCCGCCGCAACACTCGGGGAAAAGCTGAAAGGCGGCCAACTCGGCGCTGAGTTCACCGTGCGCGAAGTGTACCTCAAGAAGTGGGCGGGCTTGGGAGGGCCGGAACGCGCCAGGGAAGCTCTGGAAATTCTCGAAGAGGCCGGTTGGGTCAGGCGGGTCGAAGCCGAGTCGTCCACGAAGGGCGGACGCCCCCCTGAACGCTACGAGGTGAACCCGGAGGTTCTTCATGGCAGCTAGCAGCGTTTCACGATGGCTTTCTTGGCGACCTGGGCGGGGCGATTCTTCAGACGCCCCCCTGGACACAAAACCTACAGAACCTACAAAACCGGCATCCGAGAGGAGTTTTGTAGGTTCTGTAGGTTTTGGACGCACGGGACACGCTCCTGATGAGGACTCACGGGAGACCGAGGACGAGCCCCGCATATCTTGGTATGAGTGGAAGGCCCGAATGCTGAACGAGATCTTTGAGACGCAGGGCGTGACCGGCAAACCCTCGAATATCACGGCGGACAACGTGCGCCGCTGGGAAGAAGCGAGACGAGGCGGCGACTTGCCGGCGAAATGCCGGCCCAAAACCACTCGGTGAACAAACATGGCTGCTGAAAAAACAGACCGGAAACAGCGTGGGCGCCCCCGCAGAGCCCGCCTCCGCTTCACCGGCCGAGCAGAAGTTTACAATGAAGGCCGCTCCCCAGCCAAGCCGTTTTCGGCGAATGGGGAAACCCTGCTTAACGGGTTGTCTCATTACAGGGGTCCACCCCAGTGTGTGTTGCCCCGAGTCGCGTCATGATGGGCACACTTTTGGGCACACCTTAGCAGCAATGAAGAGAAGACCAAATTTCTCGCAGCGTAAACCGCATCGAGGTTGCTCGGCCTCATCTGACAACGGCGAGCAGGTCAGCTACCCGCTTCTATCCGCTGCCATTCCGCGAGGCGGCTACCTCCCTCAGTCGATCGACGAAAGCGATGGGCAATCCTACTCGCTCGTCGGCTCCGGGGGGCAGCTTGTCGTCAAGGTTAAAGTACTTCGCCCGCCGCTCCGCGAACTTCAAGATCAACATGGCCGATGCCACATCGCCCTCGAGCGCGAGCGGATAGTAAACACCCATCATGCGGTCTATTCGGTCAAGGTCCTCTAACTTGGCCAGCGCGGCCCGGCGCCTCAGCTCGTCGTCCAGCTCGTCGTCGTAATAGCGGAGGAGGGCCTTCCTGACCCCCGCCTTCGTCATGCCCAGCTCTTGGGCGATCCTACCGAGCGACCAGCCCAGCAGCCGGTACTCCCAGGCTCGGCGCTCACGCTCGCGCGCCAGCACCATTCTCGGGTGCGTCGGTGAACTGAGGTTAAGCCGTGCCATGTTCAGAGTGTACCGAGGGCGTCTAGCCCCTTGCTTCAACTTCGTTCCGGCGCGAATGAAGTCACGCTATCCCAAGATGGCGGAGGGCGTGAAGGGAGTGCAAACAGGTTTGCAGGTTTCCGGCGCGCTGTGGTGTATGAACAGTTCTTCCGGGCTTCGGTACCAGGAAGTACGCACAAACGGCGGACAAAGGCAGACAACGGCAGCAACGGTAAGTGTGCACGTGCCGAGGGCGTCTAGCACGTTGCTTCAACTTCGTTCCGGGTGCTCATTTCGCGTCGTAGATCGCCCGAGTTCGCGGGCCAGCTCGTCTTTGGTGAGATAGTCACCAAGTGGCGAGTTATCGGTGGTTGTCTGCATGACGTCCCCTTTCTGGAGTCATCATGAGACGGGTGGGGCACTGTCAATCTATCCAGGTGACAGTGGTTTTTTTCTTTGTTCGCGTATCGCTCAGTACTTCACGCTCCAAGGGACGGGGCCTTGAAAGGGGTGACAGCGCTCTAGTCTCGTATCCGCAGAACAGCCTCAGCAACCAACAGAGTTACTGAGTCTCGCATAATATACTGTCAATCGAGACAAAGAGAAGACTGTTTCCAGAAAGCGGTAATCAAGCGCGGTTTGCGGCGCATTCGCCGCAGCGCTTTGCGGGCGCGCTCGTCGAGTTCCCAGTAGTCCTTCGGGCAGACGTTGGGCAACTCGTGCTGCTTCCAGTACGCCCAAATGTATTCCACCGGGTTCAACTCCGGCGCATAGGGCGGCAAGTACTCCGTTGCGATGTGATCCTCGGAGAGCTGGATGAACTCCCGCACCAGGCGGCTGCGGTGCGCCGGCAGCCGGTCCCAGACGATCAGCAGTGGGCCGTCGATGTGGCGCAGCAAAGCCTTCAGGAAGTCGATGACCTCCAACTCGCCGATCGCGCCGGGATAGAGCCGGAAGTAAAAGTTGCGCAACGTCAGCCCGGCCGACACCGACAGCTTGTCCCAGTTGAAGTTGAACTCCAACACCGGTGTCTCGCCGCGCGGCGCCCAGGTGCGGCAACGATGCGGCTTCTGACTCAATCCGCTTTCGTCGATGAAGACGATCGTACGTTCTTCTTTGCGGGCTATTTTTTAATGGCCGGCCAAGTCTTGCGCTGCCAGCCGCGGATGGCCTCTTCGTTGCGCTCCCGCGCTTTGCCGACGGGCCGTTGCGGGCTCCAACCGAGCGCCCGCGGGATCTTCCAGACATGGCCCTCGTGATAGCGCACGCCGAACTCGTCTCCGATCAGACGAGCGACCCGCGGACAGCTCCACAGCGGCGTCGGGAAGCCGTGCGCCTCGGGGCCTTCCAGCAGCAACGCCTCGAGGCGTTCGAGCTGCGCGGCGTCCAACAGCGGCTTACGGCCGGCGCGGCCGGCCTGGCGCAACCCGGCTTCGCCGTCACGCCGGTATCGTCGCAGCCACTCGCTGACGCTTTGCCGCGCGACCTTCAATCGCCTCGCTGTCTCGGACTGACTACAGCCTTGCTCGACCAACCGGATCGCTTTGAAACGGCGCTTCTCCAGGGCCTCGAAATCCCGCCGTACGCCTTTTGTATTTCCCATACATACAAAGACGTACGTACCCCAAAAAGGTGTCACTTTATTTTGCGAGACTCAATAAGATGCAGAGGAGTTGTTCCCAGCCAACCCTTCCAGCAACCGTCAGAAGATCGGACTTGGTGAACACAGGGGTGCTCAAGATGTACCGCAGTATAGGCTCAGCGTTTGGAGAGAATGAGATCACCGTCTGCGCCAGGACTAACTCGATGTCTCCAGACCGTGCGTTCTTGGAGAGTAGGTGAGGCTGCGGGACGAGTTCAAAGGACTCGGCAGAAGTGAGGCCGTCAGCACTGTCACCGGCGACAAGCAGCTGCGAAGGTAGTTGAAAGCCCAGCCTTTTTCGTTGGCACGCTACACAGTATCGGTGGAACTCAAACGCGAGCGATCGCACATCAAAGACAGTCGTGAGTCGGGACCTTAGCGAACCGATGTGCTCCTCATAGGGCGATGGAAGGGTCTCGGTTGCAGGGATGGACTGCTTTGTGATGAAAGGAAGGTTCCGACGGAACAACACGTCATCGCGAAGTTCATCGACAAGCCACTGAAGGAAATCGACACCCGTTCTCGTGAAAATGGCTAGGGTGAGGTGAAGGGAGTGTTCACGCAGAGCAAGAGCATCGTGCCAAAAACCTCGCGGCACATACAACACATCGCCTTGCTGCAGCGTACATTCGAGAATGATCGAGTCACGCGGTGGTGGCTCAAGGTCGTGCTCCTTTTGATAAAACAAAGGAGAGTCGGTGGTAGGCGGGAAAATCTTCCACTGTTTCTGGCCAGCGAGTTGCAGGATAAAAAAGTCGTGGGTGTCACAATGGAGCTTGTAGCCTGACTGCCCCGGTGCTGACAGGTACAGGTTGAAACGCGTAGGGGCACATATCTCGTCAGAAAGTGCGTTTAGAAAGGCTCCAAGATTTTCGTCGATTCGATCGACTTCTTCAACGATTAATGTTGCACCTCGCCGTAACTCAGCTTGCGTTGCTTCCCTTGAAGCAGGACGCGTAGACTTGCCGCCGCGGTGAGTCTTTAGAGACGAGTTAGGGAGCGGTATAGTATTAAGGATTCTGTTCAAGGACGCCCAAGTGAACAACCGCTGGAACCTCGAAGGCGATCCACGAAGGTGCAGAGGTTTCGTCCCCCAGTACTCGGCGACAAAAACTGCCTCGGTGATCGGTGTCAGTAGGTTATTGAGCAATCCTCTAGACCCAAGAAAAGGAAGGGTTGTCAAGACCCCACGTCAACGCGCCGTAGCACGCGCATGCGGTTTTCGTTCAAGACTTGACACTTAGAACTGCGATCAAGCCGGAACCGCAAATTAGATCGTTGTCAGCAAGAAACTAGCCGTTACCTCCGCCTTCGGTACCCTCCCCGCCCTGCTCGGTTCCCTCACTGTCTGCTTCTGTACCTTCTGTAGCCGGTTGATACTGATGCTTCGATACAACGATCGGGTACCTTCGCCGCTTCACCTGAATTTCCTGTTTCACTGTTGACGCCATGGCAGGCCTCCTGGCGAAGATTATATCAGGTTGGATTGCTGCTGGCGGGCCAGTCACTCCCTCCACCGAGCGATCGACACGACGGGTCACCACTTCTGCAAAGCGGGAAAAAGCAACCCCGTCGCCTTCCCCCTTAATCGCGGCGCTTCCACAGCCGACCCCCTAAGTTCTTTATTTCCTGTACGATGCCCGTGTAAGATTGCGACACACTGCCGCAATCGTTCAGAATTCGCGACAGGTGCATCGGACCTCGAGGTTTACGGTAAGATCGGGTTCAAGCCATTCACCCCCAAGCGGCTGTGTGCTTTGTGGATTGGGCCCAACCGCTTGGCGATCGCCCCCAGTAGAATCACCCCGCTTCCGCCGCCGACGGAAACGACCCAATTTCTGCATGACGCTGGAATCGTGAGCGTTTGACACAGTTGACCAGCCCAGCTCGTTCCGTCGGCCAATCCCCCTACCTGCAGTCCCGTCCACCCCACCCGGCCTTCGCTGCCTCGGACATCGTAATAGTGAACGCTTGTGTCCGGGTCTGATTTAGACTTTCGAGAAAGACGCGCGGTTCTCTGTCAAGATCCCTCAACCCAATAACGACCCGCCCTTCGAGCCGCGCACCCTGTGGGAAGTGCCGGAGGACGGCAGCGAACCGGAGATCGAACGACTGCAGACGAGGAGGGGAAACGCTAAACAACCGGCTGCGAATCTCTCCCAGGCGGAGTGAAGGCCAAGAGTCTAGACCTAAACTGCCGGTACGAGATTACCTCTGTCTTCCGACGGCAGATTGTATTGTTGACAACGCTCAAAAGCCGCAGCGTTTTGCGCTGACCGGTATCAGCGGTCACGAACCGATCACACGACGGAAGGTAAACAGCGAAGGTCAGATCGATGTCACCGGCCTTGCCTGTCTTCCCGTAGCGCGCTTCCCTAATAGCTCGGCGGTAGACAGCGTCAGCAATAGCAAGAAGATAGAGGCTCCACTGCGGATACTGCACCAAGAAGGCAGTTAGTCGGTCATCATTGATACGTGCTCCCGAGTAGTGATTGTAAAGACGCGATATTTGCCGACTAAAGTTGCCCGGATTATTAAGACAGTGGCGTACCCACGCTGCTTCGTTTGGTGGCCTTGGTTCGTGAACGAAGAGCTTTTGGAAGCGGACTCGCGCGTGCGATGCCAGTTTGACTAACTCGTCCTCTCGTTCCTTTTTCCATTTCGCTATGTCTTGCACAACGCCAGGCTCAACTCCTGATGGGTCCGCTAGCACCTCTCGAATGATTCGGTCCTCGGGCTCAACGCACCGAGAAGGAGACCCCGTCCCCGCATGGCGAAGAGCGAGACGCTTCAATATGTCTTCGGGAACGCCGAAAAACTTTGCGTTCCCCATACTTTTCAATAGGAATAGAAGCGCCGTCCTCTGGTGCTTCGATTTCGTTGCGCAAACCTCAACGACGTTGTAAGCCGTGATGTGACTTGAGCCAGCCGAATGCAACCCTTTTAGAAGCACGTCTCGCTCAGGATCGTCGTTGAGTTCGTTGACAGCGCTCGTGTCAAAGCAGTAGTCCATTGGGCTGTCAGGGCGGTTTGTACACCTTGTCCCTGCGATGCCCCCTTCACGCAGCTTGGCGGGGATTTGTGCGAGGTGGTGCGGGCCGATTCCCTGCCTTGAATCATAAGCCCGCGCTGGCCGGGCTCGCAACCTCTCCCTAGCGCGTTGACCGGCGACCGCAGGCGCTCCCGGTTGGTAGATCGCAATCGGCTTCTCACTCAACACCGCCAAGACAGGAACGCGGGGGGAGGGGGAATGCAATCGTGACAAGTCTGACGGCTTCAAGACCACGCTAATCCCAGTAGGCTCGTCTGAATGGTTTTTCGCGATGTATGGAACCCGGAAATTGCGTAGTTTCGCCCTACCTGCCCTCCGGAGCGGTCTCTGGTCTTTGATTGACCAAGTCATCCTTTGTTGGTTGCGCCTGTACTGTGTGGAGTTTGCTCAGGCAACGGCTGTCAAAAAGAATGCACCGTTCCACGAGATGGAGTACTGGGATCGGAGGCTCTGTGCGGCACAACGCCGCTATCTACGAGCCTGCGAAACCTGGGCGCGCATCCGGAAGCATCGCGTGCCCGGCCTTCAGGTCAACATTGGCGCGAAGCAGGTCAACGTCGCCAACGCGAAATAGGTGCTGCAGTGCAGGTTAGTGCAATGCACAGCGCCAAGAGACCCGATGCTTGTGTCGTGGCCCCGCCGGAATGCCGAGGATGCCCAAGAGACATACGACGGGGCGGCTTGTAAGCGCTCATGCGGCCGTGCGTGGCCCTCACCCCCGCCTACTCGCTGAGAGCGCCACAGCGGTCCTTGCCTCGTCCTCCACCGGTAACAACGGAACCCGTTGAATTGCAGCTCCGGATCGCCTATACTACCTCCGCCGGATGGCCAAAACGGAAATCCTGGACTAACCGCTATGGGCGTCCCTTTGCAGATGCCGGAACCAGCCGGCGTTAAGCGGGTTATCGAGGGTCGGCGCGGGAGAGGTGTTGCTAAAGGTTCCTCTGGCGTCGCCCGAACGCCATAATCGTGCAGCATTCGCGAAAGGCGGAGCGGCAGCGAGAGGAGCACCGAATGTGATAGTTAGTGTCAAAGCCGTTGCATCGCAACCATGGATTGGCTATCTTTTCCGTGCCTGGACGGCCAAAAGGAAATCCCGGCCTATGAATACCTTAAGGATGACGAGTCTCAGATAAGAGGAGGGTTGGCATGAACAAGAGCCAGAGACTCGACTGCCTCTCCCTGTGGAATCAAGCCCGACGGAGCGAACTGGCCTTGCCCTTACGGGTGGTTGAAGAGATCGATGAGTACTTGTCGGATACCTGGGATATATCGCTGCTGAATGATGACGAAGGTTTAGCTACTTACGACAGGGGTTCAAAATCTCTGCATACCCACGCATTGGACCCGCACGTGCTGAAGGCCTTCGTCCGCTTTGAAAAAATCGAAAACCGAAGGCTTCGAGCAATCGAGGCAGGTAGACGTATACCAACGGCTGTAGACAAGGAGTTCTACGATCTGATCAGTGACCGTCGCTTCTTGGGAGTCGTGCACTCTAGGAAGAGATCCGAGATTCTCGATTCCCTCGCTCTACTTACGGTGCTTGTCGATCGCCTGGAAATCACCGGCCCTATTCTCGACCTGGGCTGCCATGTGGGATACCTCCCCACTTGGATCGCTCAACGCCACTCAATGGACGTTACGGGCGTAGATCGTTCCTTCAGAGCTATCAAAGAAGGGAAACACGACACTCGGGAACTCGCGAACTTAACCCTCAAGACCCTGGATATCACCAGGTCTCCCCCGGACACGAAGTTCGAATTGGTTAGCGCAATCGATGTACTCGAATGCGATGTTGCGGCTGAAACGAGAGGCCTCCAGTGGATTGCTCGATCTCTCGTGGATGGCGGGGTGGCTGTAATCGCGGGCCTGAGGATGGATACCGCTCCATTGTCGGAAATCGGAGGCAGTTTGGATCTCGGGTTAGGAATGGCTGATCTCCTCGGAGGATGGAATGGAGTCGATTCGGGCTGGGGCACCACCGGCGTGATTGTTCTGGTCAAAGGTGTCGGGGGCGCCTTCCCGGAAGACGAAGAAGATCTCTACCCCACCAGAGAATGGGACGATCACTTCAAGAGTTGGGCGAATTCGGATGGCATCCCTTTGTCTAAAAAGACGCAGGCCTATTTCAGGGCCCATTTGAGAGAGGGGTAGGCCGCGGGGTCCTTACCGACCGCCGCCGCCGCCCTTTTCACAATCAACGCCACCGCCCTGCCGGAAAGCCGGATCGGGCGAACCTGACCATGACGGTTGATCGGCTTGAACACAAGTGGGCCGCCATGCGCGACTCGCCAAAACTTGGTAAGAATCCGAGGCGAACCGCCCGGATCGATAGAACTACGAAGGCACCCGAAATTGCGGCACGCTGTTGACACTGTGCTGACACAAAGACATCTACGATGGGACGGATTCCTGTAAGTTATTGACAACAAGGGTATAAGTGGAGGGATTTGAACGTCCGCCTTACTGTTCTTGGGACAGGTTGCTGTGTTCGCGGGCTCTGATTGATCGCCAGGGGCCTACCCGAGACCGGCCCACGAGATCATAAACGAGCTGCCACCGTCACTCCACCCAGACCGACCGCAGGGTCCGTCCGCCAGAGAGCCCCACAGGTGCCGGCCGAGCAGCATCCGCTGCCGAGAGGACAACGCAAATCGTATAATTTCGGTGTGGGGTTGGCTTCACTTCGGAGCATCAGTTTGGTGCTCGCCGTGGTTTTTGCTCTTGGCGCGGAGGCGGTGCCGTCCTCGCTCTTCGTGGATGCCACCGAGAGCTCTGGTCTCCGTTTCCAGCATCGCGCTTCGAAAACCGAGCGGAAGTACCTGCCCGAGACGATGTCCGGCGGCGTGGCGATATTCGATTTCGACCGCGACGGCTGGATGGACGTTTTCTTTGTGAATGGGGCTGAGATCAAGCTGCCACATCCCAACGGCGAAGAGCCTGAAAAAACCGGACCCGAATTCTGGAATCGCCTGTTCCGCAACAACGGGGACGGCACCTTCAGCGACCTCACCAGCGAGTATGGCCTGCAGGGTTACGGATACAGCATGGGAGTGACCGTCGGCGATTATGACAACGACGGCTATCCGGACCTAGCAGTGACCAATCTAGGAACCGGCGGTCACCGCGCTGTGATCCTCTACCACAATGAAGCGGGTCGCAAGTTCGTCGATGTTACTGAGCGAGCGGGAGTGCGCGCCGAGGGCTGGGCGACCAGCGCAGGTTTCTTCGACTACGACCGCGATGGCCACCTCGATCTTTTCGTTTGCCGTTATCTGGCCTGGAACTTCAAGCAAGATCACCGCTGTGGCACGCGAACTGAAGCGGGCCGCTCGTACTGCCACCCCGATGTGTTCGAGGCGATCTCAAATTACCTGTTTCGCAATAACGGTGATGGGACATTTAGCGATGTCAGCGAGGAATCGGGGGTTGCCGAAGCCAAGGGGAAGGCTCTCGGAGTGTCTTTCGGCGATTTCAACAACGATGGCCGGCTCGATATCTCCGTGGCCAACGATCAGTTTCAGCAGTTCCTTTTCCAGAATGAAGGAGACGGCACGTTCAGCGAAGTGTCGCTGCTCACCGGCGTTGCGTTCGACGATGACGGCAGCGATTTTTCGGGAATGGGGACCGATTTCGCCGATCTCGACAATGACGGCTTTCCCGATATCGTGACGACGACGCTTTCCGAGGAGCAGTACGCTCTCTTTCGCAATCGGGGTGACGGACAGTTCGAGTACAGAACAAGCTTGAGCGGCCTGGGTCGTGCGACCCAGCTTTACACCGGGTGGGGCGTAGGTGTCTTCGACTTCGACAACGACGGAAATCGAGACGTGTTTTTCGCCAACGGTCATGTGATGGACAACATCGAGAAATCTCAGCCGCACCTTCGCTATCAGCAACAACCACTGCTTCTGAGCTACCGAGACGGCAGCTTCGTTGATATCTCCTCGCGGGGCGGTACGATCTTCAAGCGCGCCTGGGCAAGCCGGGGCGCGGCCATCGGTGATTTGGACAACGACGGCGACCTGGATATCGTCGTCACCAACGTGGATGGACCAGCCTATTTCGCGAAAAACCAGAGCCAAGAGAGGGTAAAGAATAGCTGGATCGGACTGCAGCTCCAAGGATGCCGCAGCAATCGTGACGGAATCGGCGCCCGCGTCGTACTCACCGCCGCGGACGGGAGCATCCAGTTTGCAATGGCGAAGCGAGCCGCCGGCTACCAATCATCCAACGACCGGCGGGTTTATTTTGGCTTAGGGCAGACCGCTGAAGTGCAGGCCGTCGAAATCAACTGGCCGAGCGGAACTCGGCAAGCCCTTCCCAAACTTGAGGTCAATCAGATCCACGTTGTTGAAGAGCCCTCTGATTCCCCATGTCGAACCGGCGAAGTTGCACCAGGCGCCAGACCGGCGGACTGACGACGACCGAGCAAGGCCCGCGGTCTTTCTGTAGAGCGGCCGAAATGCGCACAGTCCAAGCCAGGCGTCTGTTACGATCGTTCGCAGCCGGGCTGCTCGGTCGCTTCCCAGAGGGTGATCCGCCGGAAACAGACCAGTGACTCTAAGCACTTTCATCGGCGTTCCGGCGTTCTGCTTGGTTTTACTGACTGCGGCGGCTCCAGCTGCCGAGACGGCGAGGGACCTATTTCATGATGCGATGGCGCTCGTGGAAGAGGAAAAGCCGGCTGCTGCAGTGCCCCTGCTGCGAAGAGCGGCGGACCTGGCTCCGGACGACGCCGCTGTTCGCCACTATCTTGGTTATGCGTTATGGAGAATCGGCCAGGCCGATGCGGCCGCTGTAGAGCTTGAACGAGCCTTAAAGCTGGCACCCGGCAATAGCGACACGCTGTATATCTTGGGCCGCATTGGCGCCTCCCGAGCCGGGGCGCTCATCGAAGCCCAAAAGCCCGCCGAAGCTCTGCCCCTTCTCCGAAAAGCAGCGGACTTGGCTCCAAGCGAAGCCGGTATTCATCATTATCTCGGGTACGCTCTGTGGAGCACGGGCAAGCCCGATGAAGCGGCGGTTGCGTTCAGAAGGGCCTTGGAGCTGGCGCCGGACAATGTCTACACGATGTATTTCCTTGGCCGCATCGCGGCCTCGCGGGGGCAAGACGATATAGCAATCGAACTCTACGAAGCCATGGTCGCCTCCGGTGAGCCCATCTACGACACCTATCAACAGGTGGGGAAGGCTTACCTAAAGAAGGGACAAACGCAAAAGGCTCGCGAGGCTACGCAGCAAGCCTTACGACAAAAGCCGCTCGATGGCGGACTGCACTACCAACTGGGGAGAATCTACCTCCAGCTGGACCGACGGAGTGAGGCCCAGGACGAATTTGACACCGCGAAGCGACTAAAAGCGGCGGATCAGGAAGCCATACGAAAACTCCTGGCGCTCGACCTCGCCATCCAAGACAAAAAGGACGCTGAGGTGAGGCGGCTGAGGGAAGAGTTGCTGGCTGACTCCTCCCGGGATCCGGAGATTTTGCTACAGCTCGGGAGCATGTTGGGCAAGGGCGGGTTTCACGAGGAGGCAGTTCATCCACTGCAATTGGCTGTCGCGATGTTGCCAAATGCTTTCGACGGCCAGTCCAACCTAGGACTCGCGCTTCTGCGGCTGAGGCGCGGTGAGGAGGCTGAGGAGCACCTGAAAAAGGCGCTCGAATTCCGGCCCTATTCGTTCGAGGTGAACAGCAGCCTTGCCTTCTTGTACGTGAACCAGGGTCGTAACAGGGAAACCATCGAGAGGCTTCGCGCCGCGAACGACGCCCGTCCCAACAACATCAGGGTACTGGCGCTGCTTGGGCAACAATATCTGCAGGGTCGCTACCTGGAAGAGGCGATTGAAACTCTTCTCATTGCGAAGCGGGTCGCACCCGATGACCGCAAGGTTCTGTACTTCCTGGTTGATGCGTATCAGCAGGACGAGCAATTTTCGAAGGCTTTGGAAGTGGCGCGCGAGGCCCTTAGGGTTAACCCGTTGGACGCGCAGGCCCATCTCGCGGTGGGCCGGCAGATGGCTAACCTCGGTCAGTGCCGCCAGGCGCGGCCTAGTTTGGAAGAGGCCATTCAGTTGAACCCGTCGCTCCCGGCGGCATATGATACGCTGGGCGATTGTAAGTTAGGGGAGGGCGAATATCAAGCCGCCCTGGCCGGTTATGAAAAGGCGCGCCGAGTGGCGCCCAGGGACTTGCGCGCCTCGCGAGGTATCGCAAGAAGCCTGATCCGATTAGGACGCTATCAAGAAGCCCTTAGGGAGCTGGAGCGCTCCGTGCAAACTCACGCCGATGACGCCCGGCTCTACTCCGAGCTATCACAAGTCCATTCGAAAATGGGAAACCAGGCGCAGGCGGAGCGGGCGCGGACCCGATCGGAGGAGCTGAGGGCCCGGGCACTCGAAGTTACCCGGAAAAGGGCTTTCCAACCTGTCGAACCTCCGGCTTCACGGCAATAAGATCCTCTTCTAATACTCTGGAAGCTCCAACTCCGGATTGAGTTCCCGAGCTTTCCGGAACTCGATCTCGGCGCGCTCGCGTTCACCCTGGCGGAGAAGCATGAGTCCCAGGTTGTAGTGCGCTTCGGCGAAATCGGATTGGAGCCTCACTGCTTCCTCGAACTGGGTAACTGCCGATTCCATGTCCGATGTTGCCGCAAGAAGACCGCCGAGGTTGTTGTAGGCCGGGGATTGCTTCGGCTCCAATTCGATTGCCTTGCGAAATGCGGCGATGGCTCCTTCGATGTCTCCGGTTTGGGCTAGGCTCACCCCGAGGTGGTTGTGAGCTTCGGCCGAGTTCGGACCGGACCGGACCGCCGACCGGAATTCCCGTACGGCGCCTTCCAGGTCCCCGCCGGCCATGGCTTTGAGGCCTCGGCCGATAGAGAGCAGGACCCGCGTGCCCGCGGCATCCCGAGCTTCTCGCTGTTCTTGTTCACTGGCTACGACTTTGAACTGTACCGCCGCCTTTTCCCGGTCCCCTTTCCTTTGGAAAATACGCGCGAGGTTGTAATGAACCCCCGGGTAGCCTGGGTCAAGTCGAAGGGTTGTCCGGTATTCCACTATGGCGCGGTCCAGGTCACCTGCCTTCGTCAATGCCGAGCCCAACCGATAGTGAACCTTTGCCTCCTCAGGCCGAAGTTCGGCGGCCGTTTGCAATTCAACCAGAGCTAGGTCGACCTCTGAAGACATCAGTAGGGCCAAGCCGAGGTTGTAACGCCCGTCAAAACCGGCCGGGTCCAAACGAAGTGCGGCCCGAAACTCTCGAATCGCCTCCTCCAGCTTTGCCATTTCGGCCCACGCCGCCCCCAGGGCGTTACGAGCTTGAACGGAACCGGGATTGAGCGCAATGGCTTTCTGAAACTCAGCGATGGCGTTCTTTCGATCCTCTCTTGCTCGGAGCGCCAAACCGAGCTGAAAGTGGGCATCCGCGTGGTTCGGATCCAATCGGACCGCCTCTTGGAGTGCTCGAACAGCGTTTTCGGTGTCGCCCTCGACGAGCAGCGCGCTGCCTAGCTGGACGCGCGCCGGAACGTGGCTTCGGTCCGCGCGGATCGCTTCTTGGAACGCCGCGATCGCCGACCCAGACTCGCCCTTCCGCAGCAGGACGCGGCCCAGGTTGTAGCGCGCCTCCCCGTAACCGGGGTTGGCGGCGGCGGCCTGGCGGAATCTCGTTTCTGCTTCATCCAACTCGCCGAGCATCACCAGCACGACGCCCAGGTCGTTCTGGGCCTGACCGAAATCCGGTTTGAGAACAACCGCCCGCCGGAGAGCCGACAGCGCGCCGTGTTGATCTCCGCCTGACGAAAGCGCCAAACCTAAACGGTAATGAACCTCGGGAGACGAGGGTGCTTCGTCGGCGGCCAATCGTAACTCGGCTTGCGCCGCGCGCAGGTTCCCGGTCCTGAGCAAAGCGGCTCCCAGGTTCGATCGCGCTTCAACGTAACCGGGATTCAGCCGCAACGCTTCCCTAAATTCCCTCACCGCGGCGGCCGGATCGTTCTTTCCCACCCAAGACAGCCCCAAGTAGTTGTGGATCTCGGGCGATCGCGGATCCAGCCTTAACGCCGCGTGAAACTCCGTGCCGGCCTGATCGAATTCACCGGAGGCCAATAGGCGCCTGCCTTGCTCCCGGTGCGACAAGGCATCCCGCCCGGGGGCTTGCGCCCAAAGATGGGCCGCGAGCACGCCCAGAGCGATAACAGCGCGGGTCACGGTGAGAATTCCAAGCTGCGAACTACGAGCCGACTCTCTACCCGGCCGCGGTACGCACCCCTAGCCTAGCATCGGGAACAGTGAAACCGGCCGGGACCCGAACCGGCCGAGACCACTGACCGTTTCGGTCTCCTTGGTTCCGTGTTTGGGGACGGCCGCGCTCGCGTACATGTGCAGTAGCAGAGGCTTCTGATTGGGTTAGCTTTAACGTTTAGCACGGGGATTCTAATTGTGGTAGTCTAGGTGAGTGCTACTAGGGGTTTCCGGCCGAAGGGGTGATTTCGGGCAAAGAAGCGGTGTACTGTTGTGCGGCCGGCCGGTGCCCCGGACGGGCCAGGGGGGATGACGATGAACAACCTGATGAGAACAATTGGAATCTGCTCGATCATGATCAGCCTGTCGATGTTTCAAGCTCCGTGGGCGCTACAGGGGCAAACATCGTTTGGCGCGATCGTCGGCGCCGTTACTGATCAATCAGACGCGGCCATTCCGGGTGCTGTCGTTACAGTGACCAACGAGGAGACAGGCGTCACCCGTACGGCCACGAGCGGCGGCAGCGGCACTTACATAGTCCCATCCTTATTGCCGGGTACATACTCCGTGAGGACCGAGCAGGATGGCTTCCAGACCACCGAGGTCACCGGAGTCGTCTTACAGGTGACTCGGACAGTGACCGTCAACGTCGTGCTGGAGGTCGGCGCGGTCACCGAGACGGTAGAGGTAGTCGCCACCACCCCGCTACTGGACACCGCGGACGCCACCGTCGGGACGGTTGTCAATAATCAGAGCGTCGTTAGCTTGCCTCTGAACGGCAGAAGCTACACGGACTTGATTCTTTTGGTGCCCGGCTCGGTACCCCGCGGCAAGTTGTTCGCCATTTCGGGCGGGCATAACTTCAGCGTGAACGGCAACAGTCCCGACGTCAACAACTTCACGCTGGACGGCATCCAAAACAACGATGTGTTCTTTAAGGCGTTCGGCACCGAACCCTCCATCGACGCCATCCAGGAATTCAGGGTCCAGACGAACATCACCTCCGCCGAGTTCGGTGCGGGGGCCGGCGCCAACGTGGCCGTGGCCCTCAAGTCGGGAACCAACGCACTCCACGGATCCTTTTTTGAATTCCTGCGCAACGACAAGCTCGACGCCAATGACTTTTTCAGGAATTCCAGCGGCACCGGGAAGCCCGCGTTTCGGCAGAACCAGTGGGGTACGGTACTCGGCGGTCCGGTTCGCATCCCGGGGGTCGTCGATGGGCGCAACAAGTTGTTCTGGTTGTTCAACTACGAGGGGCGCAAGATCCGTCGGGAATCCACGCTGTTTGCGACGGTCCCCACGACCACGCAACTGTCGGGCGACCTCCGAGATCTGCAGCCCATCTTCGACCCGTTGACGAGCCGCGTGGATCCCGCCACCGGCGATGTCATCCGGGACCAGATCAGCTGCAACGGCGTGCCGAACGTCATTTGCTCCAATCGAATCCATCCCACCACGTCAGCCTGGGGAGACATTGTCTTTCCGGTGACGGATACCCCGGGAGGAAGCAATGTGGTGAATACGAACGCGCGCGTGTTGGATCAGTATCAGCTGAATATGCGATCTGATTATCAAGCGACGGACAACTTGAGCTTTTTCTTCCGTTACTCGCCCTCGATCGCGGAGGAGGCCGTCCCCCAGGCGCTGCCCTCCATGGCGACGATTACGGCACAAAGGTTTCACAATGCGGTCATCAGTACGACCTACGTGCCGACCCCGACCACGGTGATCGACTTCAAGATCGGCTTTAATCGCACTGGCGTCTTGCAGGCGGCCTCCAATCCGGATCCTGGAATTGAAGCATTTCTGGAGCAGCACCCGATCCAAGGCGTAGCCGTCAAGAGTCCGTCGCATCCCTTGTTCCCGGCCTTGGGGCTCGGAGAGGGTTTCACCGGCACGTTTTCGTCCGGCGTCACTAGCACCGACCAACACCATGCAGTATATTTTCAAGCTCTCCAACGTGCGCGGAAAACATACGCTCAGCACGGGCTTCAGCATCGACAAGATCTGGGGCTTGCAGCGACAACCTCAATACGACCAATTTCAACTTCACGCGATTTGCAACCGCGGATCCCCAGAACGCCGTCGCCACGGGGTCCTCGCTGGCTTCCTTTCTGCTGGGGTACCCGGATGGGGGTAGTCGAACACGGGGCAACACGAGCCATCAATCAGCCGTGTGGAACATGTACCACTTCTACGTTCAGGACGACTTTCGGGTGACGCCGCGACTGACGCTCAATCTTGGGCTGCGGTATGAGTACACGCAACTGCCCGGGATAAATTTGACCGCTTGTCTCAGTTTGACAGGCATGACGGCAAATTCATCTGGGCCGGAACAACCCCATCACAGGCGAGCCGCCCAACACCATCCGGACGATCCGTGACCCTGATTTCAACAATTTCGCGCCCCGTGTCGGCCTTGCTTTCATGCTCACCCCCAAGACCACCGTGCGGGCCGGTTACGGCATCTTTTACATTCATAACTACCTCTGGGAGCTACAGGCTCATCGGGGCCAGTGGCCCTACGCGCTCAGCGAGGGTATAAGCGTGCTCAATCGGGGCACGGCTCTGACCCCGATCGATACGATGTATTCGGCGGACACCTCCGTCACGCCCGGCACGATTCCCAGCTTGCTCTGGTCCGGGGACCGTAAAGACCGCTTCGGCTACACGCAGCAGTGGAATTTTGGAGTGCAGCACGAACTGGCCAACGAGCTCATGCTGGAAGTCGGTTATGTCGGGAGCAAAGGCACCAAGGTGCCGATCTTCTCGTTCGCAAACCTCCCCCCTCCCGGGCCCGGCGTGGTGGGTTGCCCGCCCTCCCCTTGCGCGCCCGGGCAGGAACATCCCAGACCTTTTCCCATCAACAATACCTTTATGATCGTGGGGGAAAACAAGTCGAGTTCCAACTATCACTCTCTGCAAGTGAAACTCGAGAAGCGGTTTTCGAGCGGCCTGCAGTTCCTCGGATCCTACGCTTGGGCACATCACATCGACGTTGGTGGAAGCGGAAACAGCACTCAGAGTTTCCCGCAAAATCCACGTGACCTCAACGGAGACCGCGCGAGCGGCTTCGCCGATTTCCGTCACGTTTTTACGGGCAGTTACCTGTATGAGTTGCCGTTTGGCGCCGGCAAGCCTTTTCTCTCGGACGCGCCCGCTTTCGTGAACCATGTGCTGGGCGGTTGGGCTGTCAGCGGGATTACGCGCTTTAACACCGGGGCCCCCGTAAACGTCGCGCTTTCTTTTGATCGGGCCAACAACGGTTTTGGGAACTTCCAGCGCCCGGATCGCGTCCTAGGCCAGCCCGCGAGGGCTTTTGTCTCGGGCGATAAGACCCAGGGCTGGCTCAACCCGGCCGCTTTTGCCGTGCAGGAGCAGTTTACCTTTGGGAACCTGGGACGCAACACGGAAAGGGGCCCGGCGTTTGGAAATTGGGATATCATTCTTTTCAAGAGCTTCGCCTTACGCAAGGAAAGAGTGAAACTTCAGTTCCGCACGGAGTTCTTTAATGCGTTCAACCAAGTGAACCTGGGGAATCCCAGTTCCACGTCCTTTAGCTTGAATCCTAACTTCGGCAGCATCTTTGGTACGCAAAACGCCGCGCGGCAAATCCAGTTCGCTCTGAAGTTGCTCTTCTAACCTTGCAGCCTAGCTAGACTAGCAGCCCGTGGCGAAAGTACATTGACGGGAGAGTTGCTTTATGGCAATGGGAGGACGCAACCGGCGGCAGCGGCAGAAGGATCTTTGGGTGGCCGCGGTCGACAAGAGCCGACGACGGATTCTCACTCCGTCGCTTCTGTTAGTGTGCCTGTTCTCGTGCTCATCACCGCCTGCGCAGCAACCCGGGAATAAACCGAACTTCATCATCGTCTTCGCCGACGACCAGGGCTACGGCGACCTGGGCGTTTTTGGGGCGACCGACTTCAAGACTCCGCGGATCGATCAGATGGCTCGTGAGGGGATGCGGCTCACCGATTTCTACGGCCAACCGCTCTGTGGCGCATCCCGTACCGCTCTTCTGACCGGCAGCTATCCGATTCGAGTCGGCGAGTACAACAACGAAAAGGACAATTTCCCCTACGTTCATGAAAAGGAAATCCTGCTGCCCAAGGTCCTACAGCAGGCCGGCTATGCCACCGGGATGATAGGCAAACTCGACATAACTCAGCGCCAACTCCTTAAAGCAAAGCTGAACCCCGTGAGACGCGGGTACGACTATTGGTTCGGCGTCGTGGGCGCCAACGACGACGGCGTGGTCCATTGGGTGCACCGCAACGAAGAGATGATCGAGGAGACGGCCGGGGTGGACGACGTGACGCGGCGTTACACCGACGAAGCGCTCGCCTTTATCCGGAAGAACAAGGACCGGCCTTTCTTTCTCTACATTGCTCACTCGATGCCTCACGTCGTACTGGGCGCTACCGAGCCGTTCCGCGGACGCTCGGAGCGGGGCCTTTACGGGGACGTGATCGAAGAGCTCGACGCCAGCACGGGCGAAATTGTCGATTTACTCAAGGAACTCGACCTCGACCAAAACACGATCGTTGTCTACACCTCTGACAACGGGCCGTGGAGCAACCACTTTTCGCCGAAATACACGGCCAATATCGAGCAGTATGCAGGCTCGGCGGGACCTTTACGAGGCGCCAAAGGCACGACCTGGGAGGGCGGCATCCGGGTTCCGTGTGTGATGTGGGGGCCAGGGTACATCCCTGCCGGCGCGGTCACGAGTGAAATCGCAACGACGATGGATCTACTCCCTACCTTCATTGCAATGGCCGGCGCCGAATTGCCTTCCGACCGTACGCTGGACGGCCGCGACATTTCTCCGTTGATGCTGGGCGAACCCAGTGCCAGGAGCCCGCACGAAGCGTTCTATTACTACCGGGAAACCCATCTCGACGCAGTCCGCAGCGGCCCATGGAAACTCGTTTTTCCGCGGCCGAGGAGCGGCGAGTCCGAGTGGTTGCTCTCGAGCGCGTGGGTGGAGGGTTTTTTGGGCGAGGCCCTCGAGCCGGTCACGGAACTCGAACTCTACAACCTGGGGTTGGATATCGGCGAGCGGAACAACGTCGCAGCGCTGCACGCGGATGTTGTGGAGCGCCTCACCGCATTAGCGGATAAGGCCCGCGCAGAGCTCGGCGACTACGATCGGGTCGGGAGGGGCGTGCGATTCTTCGAGGAGGGGCCAAAATGGCCGCGCCGACAGAGGTGGATCTCGCCAGCGCCCGACTCGCCATGAGCGATGGGGCCTCGGCCCTCCAGCCTCGGAGAAGAATTGGGAGACGCCATGCGAGCTCCGTCAGCTCGGCGCTAGGGCATCCTACTCGAATCCTTACCAAGGAATGTCAGAGACGCGCTCATCGGCTACGGCTGAAGTACCGTGAGATTTCTAGGAACGCGTCTAGCCCGGTCAGAAGCGTATCCCGCAACCCGCTGTTGGTCTATAATCAACCATTTCACATGGGCGCCGTGAAGTCGAGTACTGGATTATCGTCGTTCATGCCCACCCTCGTTTTGTTGCTGCTATGGGCACCCGCCTTGCATGCGGAGTCCATTCGCTCCTATCGCGAGTGGAGGGCTTACGGCGGCGGTCCCGAGAGCATCCAGTATTCCGCTCTCGACCAAATCAACCGCAAAAATGTCCACCGCCTGAAGGTTGCCTGGAGCTTCGACACCGGCGATGCGTACTCCGGCTCGGAGATGCAATGCAACCCTATTGTCATCGACGGCGTTCTCTTCGCTACGACGCCGCGGCTGAGGGTCATCGCGCTCGATGCGGCCACAGGGAAACTCCACTGGAGCTTCGACCCTCATGAAGGACCGAAGACCGATCGTCTGCGTCGTAACCGCGGCGTCACTTGGTGGAGCGCCGGCCGGCAGGAGCGGTTGTTCTTCGTCTCTCGGAACTTTCTCTTTGCCCTCGACCCCCGTACCGGCAAGCCGGTCCCCGGCTTCGGCCGAGAGGGTCGTGTTGACCTCCGGGAGGGCCTTGGGCGCGATCCCGAAACGATCTCCATCTCGGCTACCACCCCCGGCGTCATCTACAACGACCTGCTCATCCTCGGCAGCATCCTCAGCGAAGCTCTCCCCTCGCCCCCCGGTGACATCCGGGCCTACGACGTGCGGACCGGAGAGCTGCGCTGGAGCTTCCACACGATTCCCCATCCGGGCGAGTTGGGGTACGAGACCTGGCCGAAGGACGCCTGGAAATATAGTGGGGGCGCGAACAATTGGGCCGGCATGAGTTTGGATGAAGAGCGCGGTTTGCTCTTCGTGCCCACCGGGTCCGCGGCCTTCGATTTTTACGGCGCCAACCGCCTGGGAGACAATCTGTTCGCGAATTCTCTGATCGCGCTGAAGGCGGAGACAGGCGAGCGTGTCTGGCATTTTCAAGCCGTCAAGCATGACGTTTGGGATCGTGACTTTCCGGCCCCGCCCCGTCTCGTCACCGTGAAGCGCGACGGGAATCTGATCGACGCCGTGGCGCAGGTCACCAAGTCCGGTCACGTATTCGTCTTCGAGCGCGAAACCGGTAAGCCGCTTTTCCCGATCGAATATCGCAAGGTTCCCGCTTCCGATGTCGACGGCGAGAAGCTGGCGGCTACCCAACCTTTGCCCTTGAAACCGCCGCCGTTCGCCCGCCAAATCTTCACCGAAGACATGGTCACCAAGCGGACCCCCGAGGCGCACGAGGCCGTTCTCAAACGCTTCCGGCAAGTCCGCGGCGGGGAGCAGTTCACGCCTCCCAGTCTTCAAGGAACGATCTTGTTTCCTGGGTATGACGGCGGTGGCGAATGGGGCGGCTCTGCTTTCGACCCCGCCACGGGCCTTCTCTATGTCAACGCTAACGAAATGCCCTGGATCCTCAGACTGGTGGAGCGTACTCAGCTGGAAGCCGGCGCGACCTCGCGGAACTTGTACCTGGATTACTGCGCCGGCTGTCATGGAAAACAACTGGGCGGGAGCCCCCCGGAGTTTCCCTCCCTCGTTGCCATCGGGGACAGGTCTAAGCCGCGCGAAATCTCACAGGTCATTCGTCAAGGCGCCGGCCGCATGCCGGCGTTTGCGAACCTGCCGCGGCAGGCGGTACAGGCGCTGGTTTCCTATCTCGTCTCGGGTGAAGACACAGAAGTTGAGGTTCCGGCTCCCTCGCCCCTGGACCTCAAGTACAAGCACGACGGGTACAACAAGTTCCTCGATCCCGACGGCTATCCCGCTGTCGAGCCTCCCTGGGGCACGCTGAATGCGATCGATTTGAACAAGGGGGAGATCGTCTGGAAGATCCCTTTCGGTGAGTTTCCTGAGCTGGCCGAGCAGGGGCTGCGCAATACCGGCAGTGAAAACTATGGCGGCCCCGTGGTCACCGCGGGCGGCGTTCTATTCATCGGCGCGACCAATCATGACCGCAAGTTCCGTGCCTTTGACAAGACAACCGGCAAGCTCCTGTGGGAAACTACGCTGCCGGCGGCGGGGAATGCCACTCCGGCTGTGTACGAGGTCGACGGCCGAGAGTTCGTCGTGATCGCCGCGGGCGGCGGGAAATGGGGCAATCCTTCCGGCGGCACCTATGTCGCCTTCGCACTTCCGCAGCCTACTCAGTGAGGCTGGATGCAAAACTCCAGACTACAGATCCTTGTCGGATCGGTGCGTCAAAGGATGAATAGGGCAGCTGTGCATGGGGCCGCAGTCGAACTACGGAGGGCGCACCAAGGCAAAAAGGGGACTGTAGTTAATTTTGTAGCTGCCCAGAGCCTCACAGAACAACAAGTTTCAACAGGTTTCAACACGCCGCCCACAAGTCATTGAAACGTAAGTAGTTGAAAACAAGGGATTCAGGGCCAGCGGTGGAACCTGCTTTGGGAGCAGGAAGCCGGGGGTTCGAATGCCTCCGCCCCGACCATTGTTTTCAATAACTTACAAATCTCGTTTGTTGAAATCTGTTGTTGTGTGAGGCTTTGGACAGCTACAAGATCATCTACAGTAGTTTTCTCGCAGCGGGTATTGAGTTCGATATCCTACTTGTAATCAACAGCATACGTGCTGTGAGAAGGTGCCGGCACTCCTGCACTGGGGCAGGTGGTCGTGTCGAGCTTTCGAAGCCGAGCCGGGCTGCGAGTCGCGACGATCCATCGTAGTCTTTCGGCCCACGGGCATTGGCACGAAGGTCGCAGGCCACCCCCGGGCCGGCGCTAAGATGAGGTTACTTCGTCGATCTCTCTTGAGGCTGATTCGTGATCGGAGTACTAACTGACCGGTGGGTGCGCGGCCGGTTGTTATGGAAGGATAGCTTAGGAACACCATGGTAGGAGTGCGCGTTTTCATCCTCGCAATCTGTAGTCTGCTGGTGCTGCCGGCGGTGGCACAAGATGGCGATCATTACTGGCCGCAGTGGCGCGGCCCCATGGGGACGGGCGCCGCACCGCACGCGAACCCACCAGTGGAGTGGAGCGAGACGGAGAACATACGTTGGAAGATCGCACTGCCCGGCAGTGGCCATTCGACGCCGATCGTCTGGGGCGATCGCGTCTTCATCACCGCGGCCGTACCTTACGGTGATCCTATGGAACCTAGGTACGACAGCGCCCATGGCACGCATGACAGCGTGCCGGTGACCCGGCATCATCGGTTTATGGTGCTCGCCATCAGCCGCCGCGGGGGGAAGATCCTCTGGCAACGGACGCTGCATACGGATGTCCCGCACGAGGGTGGTCATTACACCGGAACGTTCGCATCCCACTCGCCTGTCACCGACGGCGAGCATGTCTTTGCGTTCTTCGGCTCGCGTGGGCTCTATGGTCTCGACCTGGACGGCGAGGTGCAGTGGAAAGCAGACCTCGGTGAGATGCAGACCAAGCACGCGCACGGCGAGGGCAGCTCACCAGCGCTCCACGGCGACACGCTAATCATCAACTGGGATCACGAAGGCCGGTCATTTGTGATTGCCTTCGACAAACGGACCGGTGAAGAACGTTGGAGGGTCGCGCGGGAAGAGGTTACGTCGTGGGCAACACCGATCGTGGTCGAGCACGGCGGCGAGCCGCAGCTCATCATCAGCGGTACCAATCGCGTTCGAGGCTACGATCTGGCCACCGGCAACGTCATATGGGAATGTGGCGGACTATCGGCTAACATCGTCGCGTCACCCGTTTCGGCGGACGGCATGGTGTACGCCGCCAGCAGCTACGACACGCGGGCCATGCTCGCCATAAGCCTCGACGGCGCCAAGGGCGACATCACCGGAACCGACCAGGTCGTGTGGAGCCGCGGACGAGGCACGCCGTACGTGCCATCGCCATTGCTGTATGGAGACTCGCTCTATTTCCTCCATCACTACCAGGGGATCCTTTCACGCGTGGACGCAAAGACCGGAGAAGAGCGGACCGGCCCGTTTCGGCTCGGCGGCATCCGCAACGTGTACGCCTCGCCGGTGGGTGCCGCCAACCGCCTTTACATCACCGATCGCCAAGGAACAACGCTCGTGATGAGTCACGCTAGCTTACCCAAGATGCTGGCAGTCAACCGGCTCGACGACAGCTTCAGCGCCTCGGCCGCCGTCGCCGGCGGCGAGCTGTTTTTGCGCGGGCAGCGAAACCTCTACTGCATTGCCGAAGAGTAGTGCGACGGTTGTCCCTACCGTAAACTCCGTCCACATTGAAAACATGGAGGTGATCGTAAAGCGCCGCGCGATGCCTGACTTGCCGTTCATCGGCCCGGCATTTCAGTGTGGACGAGGCTGCGGTTGAGCCACGGGCACTGCCGCCAGAATCTCCGAACAGCGGGCCTGGCTGTCAAGTGAGCTTCGGCCTAAGCACTTCAATCTAAACGGCTATGTAGTTTTGGCGAACCGCGGCTTCGTCGAGCAAACGGATCAATTCCGGCTCCTCGCACTCCTACCCACCGCCGTCAAGAAGATCGCACTCTTTCGCTCGGCGTGAGGTGAGAAAAACTTGACCACATCATCGTCGTAGAAGGTTAGCCCGGTAGCCCCCAAGCGCTGGGCGTAGGCAGAAAGATAAACCTTGCCCCCGATAATGCCGGCTTCGGTTTGTACGGCCCGGTAGCCGCGATTTCCGAATCGCTCAAAGATCGCCTTTAAGTCCGCCAGGTAGAAGATGGCGACCGATGCGTCGGCCGGAAGGCGCTGTTCCAGTCCAAGATAGCCCGCTTGGTCTCGGAAGTCCCCTTCGCTGAGTAACTCGAGCGCCCGCTGCGCGCGGTCAAAAAAGTAGGACCCAGGGGCTAAACCGCGCACCGCGTTCACAATCAGGTAAAGGTCGTTGAGTTGGGATCCGAATGGGTCGAGAAAGTCAGCGGAAACACCCCGCGTCGCCCGTTCCAGCATGGTCGACAACTCCTCGAACGAAATCGGCGCTCGATCAAACTGCCGGGTGGAGCCCCGCCGCTGAATTACCTTCTCAATCGGCTCGGGCGGGAGACGGTCCGCGAGCAGCGGCCGAAGCGGAATCAGACTCCGAATGGGCTCCTGGACTTCTTTCGACGGAGGAGCGCCACGCCAGGCAGCAACCTCGGAACTGTCAGCCAGCGACGAGTACTCATGCATTTCCCGCATCAGCGGGTAGTCAACCTCCGTCTTCGAAAGCGGCTCGACGCGGTAGCCGAGCCGCGGCAAATCACTCGGCTCGTGCGGGACCGGGCGTGAGCCGCCACCCAAAGCAACAATGGAAAAACTGACCTCCTTCGCTTTGTCGACGTCCAGCAGCCGATTCAAGTCCCGATCGGCAAACCCCTGTACCAGCGTCGCCGATATGCCGTGAGCCGCGGAGAGAGCAAATAGGTTGGCGAGTAATGTTCCGTTGTCCCAGCCAAAATGGCGATACGTACGAGATTGATACTTCCAGGAGTTTCGCCAGTAAGTGGCGGTGCAAATGATCGCAACCGACGCTGACACGACGGCTGGTTCCTCTGCCGTTGCTTTCCTGAGGATGCCCCTATGATCGCCGTCTCGCAGCCGTCTCAACGACGAATCCTTCGGACTCCAATGATAGACACCGCTCGGCAACTCTTCCAGGTCAGCACAGACCACGTACAGCTCGATCTCATACAGTGCACCGGTGCAAGCAGCCGCCCGAAATAGAATCTCGCCGGCGGCGTATTTCCGGCGCCGGGTGATACCGCCGGTGTAGTGCAGAATCCGGGCAAGTTCGGCGAGCGTCGGGATACGGTCGGCGGCAGCTGCATCACCGCTGCCCGTATTCGCACTCACGGCGGCCAAAGCCGGCATGGTTGAATGCTCAGAACCTTGCGGCAACGCAATCGTCTTCAAGCCCGTGTAAGTCTTGAATGGCACAGGCTGGTTGGGCCAGTCGAGAAAATGAGGATTATTGCGGATGCTCCAAGAGGAGTGCTTTGTGCGCTCATGGTACTGCCGGCCCTTCTCGGTATCACGGTTGGGCATACCAGGCGAGCATATCAATTCCAACTGGCTCAGCGAACCACCATCCCGGAACTCGTGCCCGCCGCCCTTCCGCGTTCACCAGCAGGTTCATGTAAACCTGGTTCAGCCGGCTTGGATAACATCGAACCAGCGAGGCACGCCGCCAACGAATGAGCGTCAGCGTGCTTTCCAGGCCTTCGTGGATGTCGATCTCGTCTTCGTCGGCACGCTCGAGCCGGCGCACGCTCGGGGCCGAGGCCAGAGCAGGCCGGGTCGCCGCATCTCGGCCTGGCGGGAGGTACGAAGACGGCGGGCGACGGCTTGAGCGCGAAATCGCTATCGCCGGTTCATCATGAACGTGGCGGTGTCGCTGAAGAACTCGCGAAGCATCTGCTCGGCTTGCGCGGGCAGCTGGGTCTCGGCGAGCGCCCGTTCCATCAGCGCCACCCAGCGATCTCGGGCGCGCTGATCGACCGGGAAGGGGAGGTGTCGCTGCCGGAGTCGGGGGTGACCCCGCTGCTCGATGTAGTAATTCGAGCCGCCGAAACGAAAGATCAGGAAATCCCGCAGCCGCTGCTCGGCCCCGGCCAGATCATCGGCGGGATAGATCGGACCAAGGATATCGTCCTCGGGAATCTGGCGGTAAAAAGCGCCGATAAGACGGGTGAAACCGTCGTCGCCGATCATCTCGTGAAGGGATCGAGGCATGAGAAAAGCGGATAGTAGCAGCATATCATTTCAGTTAGCGCCGGCTTTTTGACCCTGGGAGTAGCTGGGGGTCAGCTCGAAGGATGTTTATCCTGAGTAAATATTCCGTCCGCGCTCAATACATTGGGTTTATTAACGATCCGGTCTTTTTGGGTGTTGTTGCGCCGGGCGCGCCGTTCAGAGGCGGCGGAAACGACCCTCCCAGATCGACTTTACGGTGGCCTTGGCGTTTTCGCGGTCGTCTTGTCCGCGGCCCAAAATGCGTCGGAGCTTTGTCTAAAACGGCGTCCGGAAAGCGGTGCCGTCGCTTTTTCCTGGTGGAAGGCGCGCCAGAGCGGCCACAGGGCCGTCTGACAGAGCGAGCGCGCAAAACGGCCGCCCGGATTCTTGCCGGACTGGCGTGACGAGTGCCTCTTGAGTGCGCGCCTATTTTGGTACGATCCGAGAGCGCCGGGTTCCATGATGAACGACGAGCAGGTCTTCCGACTCATCCTGATCTTGGGATTGGTCACCGTATGTCCGATCGGCATCTACCACCGACTGAAATCGCAGGCAAGCGGCGAACGACTCGATCGACGACAGGAAGGCATCTTCATCCTTGTCACTCTGCGGCCCATCGGTCTGGCGGGGATGCTCGGGCTCTTGGCCTACGTTATTGACCCGGCCTGGATGAGCTGGTCGCAGGTTGGGCTTCCACTCTGGCTCCGTTGGTCCGGCGTCGGTATTGGCGTGAGCGCCGCCCTGCTGCTGATCTGGGTATTCCGCGGTCTCGGCGCCAATCTCACCGACACCGTCGTAACGAGGACGGAGCACACGCTGGTCACGACCGGCCCTTATCAGTGGGTCCGCCATCCGTTCTATGTGGCAACCGCACTGGCAGTCATTGCCAATTCCCTCGTCGCCGCCAACTGGTTCTTGGCCCTGACCGGTGGATTGGGGGTCGCCCTCATCGTCGTCCGTACACGGACGGAAGAAGAGAAGCTGGTCGAACGCTTCGGCGACGAGTATCGAACCTTCAGGGATCGCACAGGGAGGTTCTTCCCTCGGGTACGCCGACAGGGCAAGCCCCGTTCGACGGGCAGCTAGGCGAGACAAGTGTCGCGTTTTGTGGCAAAAAGCGACACCTGAGGTCGCTCGTGGGAAGCCCGAGTAAGGAGTCTCTCTAGAGACGTTCTCTTGGCACGCCTTCGGCCCGTGCCTCGGTTTGGCCGTCAGATCGCGCGAAGAAAAACAGCTGTCCTTCGCCAAAACTCCGTAACCACAACTTGCAGTCAGTAAACCGCTTAGACCACGTTCGAGTTTTGGAACCTTACGCCGTTGTCAGACCGGGGTTGCCACACCGGCCGAATAAAGGGGCCAAGAAGCTCAGCGCCTCGACGGTACCTTGGCCACTCTGAACTGCGGCTTTTGCTCTTGTTCGAGTTCCTTCTGCTTCGCCTCGCCGACTTCGTTCATCAGCCTGGCGCCCTCTTCACGCCGGCCTTGATCCAAATAGAGCTGTCCAAGCTGGTACTTCGCGGCAACCGAATCCGGATTCAATCGGACAGCCGCTTCGAGGTTGCGAATCGCGGCGTCCGGATCGCTCTCGATAAGAAGCTTTCCAAGGCGATAGTAGGCTGAAGAAAAATCAGCGCTCAGCCGGATCGCCGTTCTGAGGTGGCTCACGGCCATTTGCGCCGCGTCTGTTTCCGCGCCTTTTTCGGCACGAGACCGATCGAGAGCAAAACCGTAAAGGTAGTGGATATAAAAGTCTTTCGGGAAGCGGTCCAACCCGCCCCGGAGCGTTGTCAGGGCTTCCGGCATTTCCCCGGAAAGAAGTTGGCTGACGGCCAGCGCCGCCAACGCCACTGAATGATCGTCTCCCAGTGCGATGGCTCGCGAAAAGACTTTCTTCGCCTCATCGTGATTCTGCGAATGCCCCAACGTGATTCCCTTCTGCACAAGCAAGCGGTAGGAGCGCGGCAATTGCCGCAGTCCTAGGTCGAGGATTTCGAGGGCAAGAGCACTATTTCTGTACTTTGTGCAGAGGGCGCTCAGTTCTAAATAGTGGTCTTCCGCCCGGGGCTCGATCTGGATGGCTGTTCTCAGTGCTTCGATGGCCGTCTCGAGCTTGCCCGAGCCCTCCGCGATCTCAGCGAGGAGCGTGAGCAGGCGGCCATCGGGCGATCTGTTCGACAGGTCTTCAGCCAATGCCAGCGCCTCGTCGCTCCGACCGGCTTTCGCCAGCAGATCCACGCGGTAGTACCCGAGCCCCGGCAGACGGGGGTCCAATTGCTCGGCCCGGGCGAGGTCGGCCAAGGCCTCCTCGTGGCGTCCTCGGGCCGATAGCAGCGCCGCGATGTCGGCATAATCGGCGGCCGTGAGGTCGCTCCGGCCGCGGAGCATCCCCAGCAGATCATCAGCGCGTACCGAATCCCCCTCGTGCCCCAATGACCGAGCGAAGCCGATCAGGGATTGCGGCTGACTGTTGATCAGATCACCGGCCTGCTCGAAGTGCCGCACGGCGTCCTTGTGTTGGCGTTGTTCCGAGGCGATCATCCCCAAGAACAGGCTCGCCTGAGCACGTAGTGCCGGGGCTTCGAGCAGGCTGAGCCAATGAGTTTTCGCGTCGTCGTAACGACCGAGATTGAATTCGGCGAGGGCAAGATTCTTCCGCGCCGGACTAAAGCTTTGATCAATTCGGAGCGCCTTTTCGAAATACGGGATCGAATCCAGCGTCCGGTTCCGCAAGCACAACGTCGCCCCAATCATATTCAGCACTTTGACATCGTTCGGGTTGTGCTTGCCGGCCTCTTCAAAGAACGCCAGAGCCTGATCGGTCCGGCCCGCGCGAAGGTGCTCGATGCCCGGCGAAAGATCCGCGGCACGGGCGCCGCCGGGCAGACCGCTGAGCACCGTGAGGCCGAGGCAGGCAACGAGAAAAGCCCGCGCTACAGCTCCGGACCGACTCCGAGATTCAGACATGGCGCGCCTATACAATCTTAACGCGGGTTACGCCGAATCGCGCGGCTCTTCGATCCTGAGGATTTGATCCGCCGCCACGTCGCGCAAGACCTGCTTGGTTCCCAGCGGCCATCGGATCTCCAGCGTCGCCGACTCGGCTTCACCCAACCCGAAGTGAAGCCGCGGGTCATTGCAGGAATAGAAGCTCGACTGAGCCATCACCTCCTGCACCTGACTTCGGGAACCATAGGAGCAGACGACCCGCGCGCCGATCGCGCTACGGTTCGACACCGTACCGACTAACTTCAACTTGAGCCAGTGATTGTTTCCCTTGACGTCGTTGCGGAGAAGCGACGGCGGCTCGTTGAGGTTGACGACGAGCACATCGATATCGCCGTCATTGTCAAAGTCGCCGAAGGCGCAGCCACGGCTCGAATGCACCGCGGCAAGCCCGGGCCCGACGCCTTCGGTCAGTTGCTCGAGACGGCCGTTGCCGAGATTCCTGAACAGGACGTTCGGCGTATTGAACGGGTAGGCCGGCAGCTTCTCTTCGATCTCGGGATAGATATTTCCCGTCGTGTAGAAGATATCGGGAAGGCCGTCGTTGTCAAGATCGACGATCCCGGCGCCCCAACAGACATAGCGAACTTCGACCGCCAGGCCTGATGACAGCGTGTGGTCTTTGAATCTCCCTGTCCCGTTGTTGACGTACAGGATATTCGTATCGTCGGCGAAGTGCGTCTTGAGAATGTCAAGGCTGCCGTCAAGGTTGATATCCCCGATGCCGACGCCCATGCCGGCCTGTTCCTGGCCGTCTTCATTGAGGGCGACGCCGCTGAGGATGCCGACTTCCTCGAAGGTGCCGTCGTGCTTGTTGCGAAAAAGCAGGCTGGGCGTGGAATCGCAGGCGACATAGATGTCGGGCCAGCCGTCATTGTCAAAGTCGGCGGCCACAACCGTCATGCCGTAACCTGGCCGCGCCTTTGCAACGCCCGCTTCTTCGCTGACCTCCCGAAACGTTCCGTCACCGTTGTTGCGGTAGAGAGAATGCCTCGAGAAGGGCAATCCGCGCGGACCGCAATGAACCGGAACTCCCTTCCAGTTACACGTCTCCATGCCGGGCTTTGGCGCGCTGTCGAAGTCGAAGTGACAGTAATTCGATACGAACAGGTCGAGATCGCCATCCCGGTCGTAGTCGACGAAACAGCACCCGGCGCCCCAACGAACCTCGCTGTCGAGCAGGCCGGCTTCGCGGGTTACGTCGGTGAACGTGCCGTCGCCGTTGTTTCGGTAAAGGGTGTTTCGGCCGTAGGCGGTAATGAACAGATCGTCGTATCCGTCGTTGTTGTAATCGCCGACCGTGACAGCCGAGGCCCAACTCGTTCGCAGCAGGCCCGCCTTTTCCGTGACGTCGGTGAAGGTGCCGTCGCGATTGTTCTTGTAGAGCCGGCTACTCGTCCCCTCGGGCGCGCCGGCGACACGGGACCCGCTAAGAACCAGCAGATCCATCCAGCCGTCGTTGTCGTAGTCAAGGAAGGCGCAGCCGCAGCCGACGGTCTCGATGATGTAGTCCTTGCGGTCAACGGGTCCGTAGATGGTCGGGTGTCGTAGTCCGGCCTCGGCGGCTACGTCGACAAAGTGCGCGTGAAAGGGCTTTGCGGAAAGCTCGGCTCGCTTCCGCGCCCGGACGTTCCGGCTTGCCGCGCCTTGTCCCCGGGCCATGGGCGCCGCCAGCAGAGCCAACCACTCTCGTCTCGATGTCTTCACTGCGCCTCCGCAACAGACAAGTTTAGCGAGTCGGCCGTCAGCCGGAAACCCCGTCAGGCTTTTCGGGGGAGGGCAGGGCGCGGATGAGCGCCCCGCCGGAGTGTTTTTTAGGCCGGCAAGCCCCGGGCAACGGCCAAGGACCGTGCCCGCCGCCGGCTAGAACACAAAGCGTAACCCGAGTTGCGCCGAGCGCGGACCGATGGAGTTGGTTACCCGCCCGAAGAGTCCATCGACCATATTGCTGCGCACGCGGTCCAGATTGGCGCGGTTGATCGCGTTGAATATCTCCCCGCGCACCTGAAGAACCGCTCCCTCACCCCGCCACGGGATCTTGAATTCTCTCGTGATCAACAGGTTTATGTTGAGCAGGCCGGGATTGGTGAACGTGTTGCGGCCGAGATTACCCTGTTGGCCGCGCGCGGGAGTCGGGAAGTCAGCGGCTGTGAACAAGCCGCTGAGAAAATCACTCTTAGAGGATCCGCTCAGGCTGTTTCCGAACGCGGGAGCGTTCGGCAGATCGTTATTCAACCCGTCCGCATTGAAGTCCCCCGACGGGAACGACGCCGTCGTCTGAACCGTATACGGCAACCCGGTTTGCAAAATCCCCAGCGTACCCAGACGCCAACCGTTCACAACCCTTGAATACCAGTTGCCCTCGGGTACTCTCGCTTGCCACATGGCGTCAAAGGTGAGCCGCTGCCGAATGTCGAAATCCGCGCGTCCCCGCTGCGCTCTCAGATTCCAGACATCGAACACCGGCGTGGCCGGAACCGAAGCCTGCGGCAACCCGGAGGTGCTGAATTGATCGAGCACCTTGGCGTAGGTATATACGAACCTTATCGAGCGCCCGCTCGTATGTCGCTTTTGGAACAGCAAAGACAACAGGTGAGCATTCGAGTTGGCGCCGGTCCAGCGCCGCTGCACGGCCCCGAAGAACGGGTTGAGGCGGTCCAAACGCCCGTCGAGCAGGTCACCGGGGAAACGGTTGATGTCGGTATGGGAGGTCAGATTATGGTCCGCCGAGCCGGTGTAGTTGATCTCGGCCATCGAATCGGAACCGATACGTTTCTGAATACTGAGCATCCAACTGTGCGCCGTGGGGATCTTCATGTTTTGGTCGACGCTCAGAATGCTCGACCGGAGTCCCTTCACACCGCCCCTTTCATTGATCTCGTAGGACACATCGGGCTTGGGCCAAATATCAGGAGAGACATCTTGAGCGAGTGCGTCCAAGTCTCCCCAATTCCCTAATCCATAGGTGAGGGTGTCACCGGAGAGCACGTTCAGGCTGGGAGTGGCCGTGGCGGGAGGGCCAAGAAGATTGAGAGTGGAAAACCAGTTCTGGGCGATGCGGTCGCGGTACATACCGTAACCGCCTCGGACCGACAAGGATCCGTTGCCGGACACGTCCCAAGCGAAACCGAGCCGCGGGCTAACCAACCAGGGCAGCCGATCGGTCGCGGTTTGCCTGCACTCGGCAAACCCGTTGGCAATCCGCTCCATGGTATTGTTCCCTTGTCCGGCAAACAGATAGCAACCCGGGTCGGAGTCTTCCGTGTAGCGGACACCCTCCCCGTAATTGTCGACGCGCACACCGATATTCAGGGAAAACCCGGGCCTCAGCCTCCAGTTGTCCTGAAAAAAGAAGCCGGTAAACGCTGTGTGGTAACTCAGAAAGGCTCCCTGCACTTGTCCGCTGGATAGATTCACGGTCGGCCCAAATTGGGAAGTCGGTTTGTCCTGCGCGAAGTCGAGCAAATTGGAGAACCCGAAGGTGGGCCGAGTGAGTGTTTTTCGCCACGGCACCGTATCGTCGGGCCGCACATACTCGCCGCCTATTTGGATGGTGTGGTCGCCTTTGTTCAGCGTGGCCATGTCTTTCCATTCCCAGGTCGGCGTCGTCCATCCGCCGGGCCCCCAGGCGCCGAAGCCTTGAGTTCCCGAGACACTGATATTGGGGATGTCAACGGCTCCTTCGCCGAGGCCGGCCTGTTGCTCTCCCGTCTGCCGGGAATAGCGAAAACTCATGCTATTCATGAGCGTCGGCGAAAAGATGTGGTTCCAATCCCCTTTCCACCAGGTGTTCAGCACGGGAGACCAGCGCGTAAAGGCCGGCCGGATGAGGCTTGCGAATTGGCGAGTTCCATCCGACTCATAGTAGTATCCAAAAAAACGATCGTTATCACTGAAGTGGTGGTCGACTCGGACCTGATACTGCTCGCCCCTCCGCGGCACGGATCCGCTGACATTGACCGTTCCCACCGCGGGCAGATCGTCCGGAATCGTCGACAAATCGTCGAACTGCCCGGGGTTCCTCAGCTTCAACTGCCCCACCGAAATGATGTCGCCGGTTGGATCGATGGCCGGCGACCGACGGAAGATCTCGGCGGCGGTCGACTGGGGAAAATTCGTGGTCACATAGCTCCTGAACTGCGGGGTTTCGGCGGTTCCAAGGGAGGTAGCCGCTGTAGTAGCTCGCAAGATATCGAAAGAGCCGAAGATGAATGTCTTGTTTTTCTTGATCGGTCCGCCGATCGTCGTCCAGAAGTCTTTCTGGGCAAAGTCGGTGAGGCTGGACTGGGCGATGGTGCGGGCCGAAAGATTATCGTTCGTGTAGAGGTATCCAACCGTGCCATGCCATTCATTCGTCCCGGACTTTGTGACCAACTCCATAAAGGCTCCCGACGACCTTCCCTTGGCCGCCGAGAAGCTCTGCGCCTCGACTCGGAATTCCTGGAGTGAATCGGGGATCGGACTGACCATAATGGTTCCGTCGCGTGAGGGCACCTCGGCATAGCTGCCGTTCAGCATGACTAAGTTCGCTCCCTGCCGTTGCCCGGAAGCGTTGATCTTCAGTCCCATTTCGCCCTGGTAATTGTCTACGAAGGCGCCATTCGTTGCACTGGTCTCGCCCGAACCCGTCACGCCCGGCACCAATGTGGACAGTTGCCATATTGTGTTCCGGGGGAGCGGCTGATTTCGAATGGATTCCTCGGCGATATAGCTGCTGTTGTCCACTTCCGTCGTATTCACGGCGCTGGTGGCGGCCTCGACGGTGACTGAAGTCGTTACTTCGCCGACTTCTATCTCCGGGTACAGCGTTCTCGTTTCGTTGCTCCGAACGAGCAAGCCCGTGGTGGACCATGTTTGAAAGCCCTCCGACGTGACGCTGACTTGGTAAGAGCCGGCGGGCAGCTCGGCGATGCGGAAAAGCCCCGTCTCGTTCGAAGTGATTTTCCGTTCGACGCCGAGGTTCTCGTCGATGACGCTGACCTCCGCGCCTGGAATGACGGCGCCGGTAGCGTCCTTGACGTACCCCTCAACGGCGCCGCTGAACTGGGCGTTTGCGACGCCAACGAACAACGCAAGAAGCGTAAGGGATGTAGCGAGTGTGCGGAACATAGAACCTCCTCGCAGGACTGCCCTTAGGGATCTTGGTCCCCATACTATTGGTCCCCATACTGGTATCGTACGACCTCTACACTTGTACCACACCGGGGGGGTGGAGTGGACCCCCAAAATGAGACAAGTCGTTAAGCATCTTTTTACAGTGAATGGAGAGAGGTGCGATGACGTTGTCCAGGAGAAAGTTTTCCGGCGAGTTCAAGTTGCGGGCGGTGAGGCAGGTCGAGGCGGGAGCCTCGGTTGCTGCCGTGGCGCGGCGCTATGAGATCCATCCGACGCTTTTGAGCAAGTGGCGGCAACAACTGCGCCGCGACCCCGAACGAGCCTTTCAGCGCGACCGCGAGCCGCATGACGAGCAGGTTCAGGTGAACGAGCTGGAGCAGATGGTGGGCCGGCTGACGATGGAGAACGCCCTGTTAAAAAAGGCCTTGACGCGGCTCGAGGCGTCAGTCCCGCCGAGCGCCGCGTCTTCAAAGACAAGATGATCACCTTGATCGAGCAACAACGAGAAACGGGAGCGGGCTTGTCGTTGGCCGCGATGTGTGGTGTGTTGGAGGTCCACCGCGCGGCCTACTACCGGGCTCGTCAACCGCCCGCGGGCGACCACGAGACGGCGCCGCGGGACGCCATCCAGCGCATCGCCTTGGAGATGCCCGCCTACGGCTCGCGGCGCATCACCGCCGAGCTGCGCCGCCAAGGTTGGGTGATCAATCGCAAGCGAGCTATAACCATAAGTTGTGGATGAGCCTCTGAGGGGAGGCGGCGTATCCTGACGATTGAGGAAGCAACTCAATCGTTTTCTGGAAAGGAACAAGGAGGATACGCCATGAGTCAGTGTGAAGCTGCTGAGAGCAGCAGTCAAGTCAACCCCCAAGTCATTGATGGAAAGGAACGCTCGCCCTTGGATGAGGTGCTGCGCCAAGGAGCGCGCCAGATGCTCGTCAAGGCCGTGGAAGCCGAAGTGACCGCCTACATCGAAACGCATCAGCACGAAGTCGACCAGGACGGCCGGCGGCTGGTGGTGCGCAACGGTCACGCCCGCGAGCGCACCATCGTCAGCGGCGTGGGGCAGCTGAAGATCCAGGCGCCGCGGGTCGACGATCGCCGAGTCGATGAGCAGGGCCGGCGCTTTCGTTTCACTTCCCAGATCCTGCCGCCGTATCTGCGGCGCACGAAGAGTGTGGAGGAGTTGATCCCCTGGTTGTACCTGAAAGGGATCTCGACGGGCGATTTCAGCGAAGCGCTGGAGGCCTTGCTGGGGCCCGACGCTCCGGGCCTGTCGGCGACGACGGTGGTGCGTCTCAAAGACGTCTGGCGCCGCGAGTACGAGGCTTGGTCAAAGCGTGACCTCAGCGGCCAGCGGTTTGTTTACATTTGGGCCGATGGCATCTACTCGAATGTTCGTCTGGACGATGAACGGCAGTGTTTGCTGGTTGTGATGGGAGCACTCGAAGACGGTCGCAAGCAACTGCTGGCGGTGCACGACGGCTTTCGCGAAAGCGAACTGTCGTGGCAGGAGTTGCTGGAGGACTTGAAACGGCAGGGGCTCGAGCTGCCGCCGAAGTTGGCGGTGGGCGACGGAGCGATGGGGTTTTGGGCGGCACTGCGGAAAGTCTATCCGGCGACCGGTGAGCAACGCTGCTGGCTCCACAAGACGGCCAACGTGCTCAATAAGCTGCCGCAGAGCATGCAGGGCAAAGCCAAGCAGGCGCTGCGCGACATCTATCTTGCCGAGAGTCGGCAGACGGCGGAGGCCGCTCTGGACCGTTTCAAGAACCTATACGAGAAGAAGTTTCCCAAAGCGGTCGAGTGCCTGGAAAAAGACCGCCAAGTGCTGCTGGCTTTCTACGACTTTCCGGCCGAGCACTGGGGGCACTTGCGGACGACGAACCCGATCGAGTCCACCTTTGCGACGGTCCGTTTGCGGCAGCGACGAACGAAGGGTTGTGGCAGCCGCGAAGCGTCGTTAACGATGGTCTTCATGCTGGCCCGCCAAGCCGAGCGCCACTGGCGACGCCTGAACGGTTCGGAAGTGATTGTTCATGTCTTAGAGGGAAAGGTTTTCAAGGATGGATTGATGGTTCAGGAAAACGCCGCCTGACCTCGCCCATCCACAACATTTGACAATATCTCATCGCAAGCGCGTGCAGCGCCTTATGCGCCAGGACAACCTGCTGTGTCTGCGCCGCAAGAAGTTCATCCGAACGACCGATTCCGAGCACGGCTTGGCGGTTTATCCGAATCTCGCGGGGACGCTCGAAGTCAGCGGTTTGAACCAACTGTGGGTGTCCGACATCACCTACATTCGGCTGTGGCGGGAGTTCGTCTATCTGGCGGTGGTGTTGGACGCCTTCTCGCGGCGGGTGATCGGCTGGTCGCTGGGCCGCACTCTGGAGGCGGAGTTGGCATTAGCCGCCTTACGGATGGCCTTGCGGACACGTGAGTTCGGGCCGGGCTTGGTGCATCATTCCGACCGCGGCGTGCAGTACGCCTCGGGCGACTACACGGGTCTGCTCCAACAGCACGGCATCGAGATCAGCATGAGCCGCAAGGCCAATCCTTACGACAATGCTCTGGCGGAATCGTTCATGAAGACCTTGAAATACGAAGAGGTCTACTTGTTCGAGTATGAAGACTTCGCGGAGGCGCAACGGCGCATCGGGCAGTTTCTGGAGCGCGTTTACAACGAGAAGCGTTTGCACTCGGCGCTGGGGTATCTTCCTCCGGTCGAGTACGAGCAAACCGTGCTCGAACGGGCAAGCCTCGCGGGAGTGGCGGGATGAGTTTTCCAAGGCATGAGGAAATCTTTCGATCCGATGGGCGGGGTTTGTGCGGGAGTGGGGCGCGAAGCGAGCGGCTCCACGCCCCGACCCATCGTCTCGATGAGTTCCCGACCGGCTATTCCTTGGCGGGTTGGTCTCCACCAGAGCCCGCCTCCGCTTCACCGGCCGAGCAGAAGTTTACAATGAAGGCCGCTCCCCAGCCAAGCCTTTTTCAGCGAATGTGTCAAGAGGCGATAGAAATGTCCCCTTGGTTAGCCCGGTAGAAATGTCCCCTTTTAAGTAAAAGGATAGTAGTCGTAGGGGCTTGTGGGAATGTGGGAATCGCACAGCGATTTCCAAGGGGCTGGGGGAAACGTGGGAAACCCGAGCGATGAGGTTCGAAGCTCCTCGTCGGCTGCCGAGGGTTTTCCTCGTTTTCCACGGCCCCGTCATTTCCACAGCCCTCTTCACGCGGTCGCCGCCCGTTTTTTCGGCTTCAACGGCGCGCGCCAAGGGTGATTCGCCGGCGGTGTGCGCGGCTGCGGCGCCAGGCGCGGTTTCGGCTCCGGCCGCACCTTGGGGAGCGGCTTGGCGATCTCGTCGAACGCCACCGTTTTCCCCTCGAACACCACCCGCAACTCGCCCTCGCGCGCTTGCTGCACGGTTACTCTCGCGCCTGCGCCCAGAGCCTGATTGCGCTGCGGTTTCAACTGCGGAAAACGGTTCTCGAAACGTACCACCAGGTCGTTGGACACCACCCGCTCTCCCTCCAAGCAAAACACCCACTTCAAGTCCAAACGCTTCGATAAGCGCCGATGAAAGTCCGCTCCCGCTGACGGCTCAGAGGCGAACTTGGCGTTGTGCTCTGGCAGATACTGCTCGTCGAGATAGCGGTTCGCCGCCTCGTAATCGGCAATGCCTTTGAGCCGCATCTTCTTGATCAGGCGGTCTTGATGGGTGCCGTGATGGCGCTCCACGCGGCCCTTCGCTTGCGGTGACGAAGCGGCGATGATACCAATGCCGAGCTTGGCGCACATGCGTCCGAACTGCGTCTCGGGCTCGATGCCTTCCAGCGCTTCACGCGACGTTGGCCGGCGCTTGTAGACGTTCTTCCAGTCGCAATACAACGCCTTCGGAACGCCGTATTGACGCACCCAGGCTTCGAGCAGATCGGCCGCCGCCCAAGTCGTTTCCTCGCTCGAGAAACGGCACAGCGCCAGACCGGTCGCATCGTCGACGAAGTTCATCAGGCAACCTTTCCGCCCGCGCGCTTCGAGCCACTCGTGGTGCGAACCGTCGACCTGGATCAGCTCGCCCAAGTGCGCTTTACGCCGCCGCCGCGAGCGATGCGGCCGGCGCTTGCGGCGGCGGCTCCACAGGCCCTCGGCGAGCATCCAGAGCCGCAGTGTTCGCACCGATAGTTTCAGATCGTGGTCTGTCCACAAATGCTCGGCCGCCAGCGTCGGCCCGAAGCGCTCGTGCGGCTCGCCGGAGTAGTGTTCGCGCACCAGTTGCAGCACTCGCTTGCGAACTTCCGCCGGCTTGGCGCGGTTCGATACCCGGCCCACGTTGCCGTGCTTCAATGCTTTTGTCCCTCCCGCGCTGTAGCGCCTCCAGATCCGCTTGGTCTGGCGATAACTGATATCGAGTATCCGCGCCGCCTCGCTCAGCTTCAACTCGCCTCGCTTCACCCGGCCCAGTACCTCGCCCCGTCTCAATTCCTTGTCGTTCATCCATGTCCTCTCCAATCTAGGCTCCTCCTTCGGAGCCTTAGATTAGGGGACATTTCTATCGCCCTCTCAAGGGGACATTATCATCGCCCTTCAACACCGGCAGTCTTGTCTCATGCAAGATGAGCCTGAACGAGGAGTTTGTTTCTCACACAAGATGAGCCTGCAGGATCGGGGAGTGGGCATGCTGGGGATTGACTATCCAAGTGCAAAACGCCGGCAAGTTGAATCCGCAACAGATCCGGCAGTTTCTCCACTCCAGCCAGGAGATTCGATTCAAAGGCAAAGGGCGGGCCGAGATTTACGCTTGGGTGGCGCGCACGCTTGGCCGGCACGGCTACAGCCGCCAGAACCGCGCCGACAAAGGGCTGCTGCGGCAGTATCTGGTCAAGATGACCGGACTGAGCCGGGCGCAAATCACGCGGCTGATCCAGCAGTACCGGCAGGGCGGAGAACTCCAACCCGCCCGCTACCGGCGGCATCGCTTTGCCCGCAAGTACACGCCCGCCGACGTCGAACTGCTGGCGGCGGTGGACGAGGCCCACGAAACCCTCAGCGGCCCGGCCACGCGCAAGATCCTCGAGCGGGAATACCAGCAGTACCAGCAGCGCGAATACGAGCGGTTGGCGGGGATCTCGGTGGCCCAGATTTATCGCCTGCGGCGGCGCAGTGCCTACCGCCGCCGGCGGCTGCATTTCACCAAGACCCGGCCCACAGCGGTGTCGATCGGCGAGCGGCGCCGGCCCGACCCGCAAGGCCGACCCGGCTTTCTGCGAGTGGATACGGTGCATCAAGGGGATCGCGATGGCGTCAAGGGCGTCTACCACATCAATGCCGTGGATGAAGTCACCCAGTGGCAAGTGGTCGGCGCCACAGCCGCGATCAGTGAAGCCTGGCTGGAGCCGTTGCTGAAAGCCATGATCGAGCAGTTTCCCTTTCGTATCCGCGGCTTCCATTCCGACAACGGCAGCGAGTTCCTCAATCGCACGGTGGAGAAGTTATTGAACAAGCTGCTGATCGAACAGACCAAGTCGCGTCCGCGGCACTCCAATGACAACGGCTTGGTGGAATCGAAAAACGGCGCGGTGATCCGCAAACACATGGGATATACGCACATCGCGGCGCCGCACGCGGGGCGCATCCAGCGCTTCTACCAACAGCACTTCAATCCCTATTTGAATTTCCACCGGCCCTGCGGACAGCCCGAGATCAAGACCGACGCCAAAGGCAAGCAGAAGCGGGTGTATCGCCACTACCAGACGCCTTGGGAATCTTTCGAGCAGTTGCCCGAGGCCGCCGGCTACCTCAAGCCAGGGCACACGCTTGAGGCTCTGGGCCGCATTGCCCAGGCGGAAAGCGACACTGCGGCGGCGCGCCGGATGCAGCGAGCCAAGCACAAGCTGTTTGCCAGTTTCCGGTCCGCGAACACGCCGTGCTGAACAGCAGGAAGAGGGCTGTGGAAATGGCGGGCGGTGGAAAACGAGGAAAACCAAAACCAGGTTTCCCTTCGTTTCCCACCGCCCTTGGAAATCGCTCCGCGATTCCCACATTTCCACAACCCCGACGACGATTCTCCCCTTCCCAAATCAAAACCAAAAAACCAGAAAGGAGCCCCAGCTACTCAAAAAGCCCCAACCCCCGTCTTCAGGCTCATCCTTCGATGAGAAAATGCTTGTGGTGTCGAGCCGTCGTATTGAACCGACCAAGGTCAAGAGTCTCAAGAGTCGCCGTCTCGGCTTCACCACCAGCTCAAAGCGCTATAATCCCCGGCCTACATCGAAGGCCCAAGCCTCGACAAGAAAATCGCGGGCGGCCCGCTGCCGCTCGGCGAAGCTTCAACACGACTGCAAAGGCTGCCGGGGCCGTACGAGCCCGGCAGCCTTCGACAATCTGTCAGCCTGTATTGAGTTCACTCATTGCGACGCAGGACACCTAAAACCGCAGCCATTCGCCGGCCCCGTTCCTTGGTGAGAGCCAAGTCGTCCGCCAGCGCATCTACCTTTTGGTCATGCCGCTCATCGACGGGGTCGATCCGTTTGAATGTCGCGCGTAGTACGAAGGGGCCCGTTGTGTCTACAAACCAGCCTTCTCGCCCTCCGTTGACGAGGACAAACGCCGAGGAAGCGACCTCGGTCGCCCCGTCTGGCGCAAGAAATCTCGTTGTCCCGAAGGCGCCTCCGCCGAGCGCGCCATTTCCCACTACCGACTGCTCGAAAAACTCGGCGAGGGCGGCATGGGCGTTGTCTACAAAGCCGAGGACACCAAACTCAAGCGCCGCGTCGCCCTGAAATTGCTGGCTTCCCACCTGACCGAGGACTCGAAGGCCAAGGCGCGCTTCTTCCGAGAGGCCCAGGCTGCCGCGGCGGTCGAGCACCCCAACATCTGCACGGTCTACGAAATTGGACTTGCCCCCAAAAGTGAGACAACGAGTTTAGACTCAAAATCCATTGAACGGAGGATGAGTGATGAGTTTGTCTCGACGGAGATTCACGCCAGAGTTCAAGTTGTCGGCAGTGGAACGGCTGGAACAGGGCGCCTCGGCAGCCGAGGTCAGCCGGGCCTTTGAGGTCAATCCCAACCTGCTGCACCGTTGGCGGCGAGAGTTCCGCCAAGGCCCCGCCAACGCCTTCCCCGGCGAGGGCAAGCGCCGCTGGGAGGAAACACGCACGGCAGAGCTGGAGCGCAAGGTCGGCCAACAGACCATGGAGATCGATTTTTTAAAGGGGTGCTTGCAGCGCATCGAACAACAGCGGAAGCTGCAGGCATCGGCTGGAAAGCCGCTGTCGGCCAACAGATCCTCCAACAAGTCCGGGAGAAACCGCCGATGACGATCCAACGGATGTGCCGGCTCACGGAGCTGTCGCGCGCGACCTTCTACCGTTTGCCGCCTCACAAGCAGAGGCCCGATCCGGACCTGGAACTGCGCGACGCCATCCAGCGCATCGCCGTGGAGTTCCCCAGCTACGGACGGCCGCGCATCACCGCCGAATTGCAGCGGCGCGGCTGGGTGATCAATCCCAAGAAGGTGTACCGCATTCTGCGGGAAGACAACCTGCTGTGCCTGCGGCGACGGAAGTTCGTGCTGACCACCGACTCGGGTCACGGTCTGCGAGTCTATCCCAATCTAGCCCGCGAGACCGTCCTGAGCGGTCTGGACCAGCTCTGGGTGGCGGATATCACCTATATCCGGCTGGTCTGGGAGTTTGTTTATCTGGCTGTGATTCTGGATGCGTACTCGCGGCGAGTGGTCGGCTGGGCGCTCGAGGACACGCTGGAAGGGAAGCTGACGATCGCCGCGTTGCGGATGGCGCTGGATCAGCGGCGTCCCGCTGCAGGGCTGGTGCATCACTCCGACCGCGGAGTACAGTACGCCGCCAACGGCTATGTAGAATTGTTGAAGCAGCACGGAATCACCCCCAGCATGAGCCGCAAAGCGAACCCCTACGACAATGCCAAAGCGGAATCTTTCATGAAGACGCTGAAGTACGAAGAGGTCTACCGCTCCGAGTACCGCGATCTGGCCGAGGCGCGCGCCTCGATCGGGCGTTTTCTCGAGCAGGTGTACAACGAAAAGCGCTTGCATTCGGCGCTGGGCTATTGTCCGCCGGTGGAGTTCGAGCAGAACTTGGACGCCCAACCGGCGGTTTCGGCGGCAGCAGCGGGAGAAGTTTTCTGAGGCATGGGGAAATCTTTCGATCCGATAGGGCCGGCTGAGCAGATGCGGGACGCAGAACTGTGCAACTCTACGCCCCGCCCCATCGTCTCGATGAGTTTCCAGTTGGCTATTCCTTGGCGGGTTGCGCTCCCGCAGAGCCCGCCTCCGCTTCACCAACCGGGAGCCATTATGCAGCAAAGGGCCGCCGCCGGCAATCAAAAACCAGCGAACGGTCAACTGTGTCTAAACTATTTGTCTCACCCCAGGGGGCAAGCCCAGCCGGAACCTCGAGAAGAAGCTCGATGAGGGTCCCTTGGAACTCGATGAGGCGCTGGCGATCGCCACCCAGATCGCGCAGGGTTTAGAGGCTGCCCATCGGGCGGGAGTGGTGCATCGCGACATCAAGCCGGCCAACATCATGTGGTCTGCCGCAGCCGGCACTTTGGCTGGGGTCAAGATCCTGGATTTTGGCCTGGCCCAATTGGCGCACCTGTCCAAAATCACCAAGACCGACTCGACCGTGGGAACGGTTGCCTACATGTCGCCGGAGCAGACCAAGAGCCCAGACGTCGACCACCGCGCCGACACTTGGTCGCTAGGCGTGCTGCTTTACGAAATGGTGACGGGCAGGCTGCCGTTTCAAGGCTCCCGCGACCAGGCCGTGATCTACTCGATCGTCCATGAGGACTACGAACCGATTGCGGGCCTGCGACCAGAAGTCCCGGCCGAGTTGGATCGGATTGTGGCCAAGGCACTGGAGAAGGACCCCGATGACCGCTACCAGCAAGTCGGCGAAATGCTGGCGGATTTGCGGGCCGGCGGGCGTGAGACCGAAGCTCCCGGCGACTTTGCCCAACCGGGCAGGCAACCGGCCAAGGCGCTGCGCCCGGGAGCTGAGGCGCGCTCCCGGCGAAGGCGCTTCGCCTGGACCTTGGGTATTGGCGCCGCCGTTGTTCTGACGATCGCCGGAGCGGCCTTGTGGAACTTCGGGTCGACCACTGCTGAAGCGCCACTGGAACCCATGCGGACCGTCCCACTCACCACTTACCCGGGCATGGAGGGCGCCGGTTCATTCTCCCCCGACGGAAACCAAGTGGCCTTCGTGTGGACCGGGGGGAATACGGAGAGTTTCGACATTTACGTCAAACTCATTGGGTCCGGGCCCCCTCTGCGACTGACCACCAATCCCGCCTGGGATGGTAGCCCCGCCTGGTCGCCGGACGGCCGCCACATCGCCTTTCACCGCGGACTTCCCGAAGCCGGAGAAAAAAATGGGCCTCTACCTGGTTCCCCCTCTTGGCGGGACGGAGCGCAAACTGGCGGAGACGCGGGTTCCTGAAAGTTATCTTCTGGGGACCTGTCTGGCCTGGTCTCCCGACAGCCGTTGGCTGGCCGTGTGCGATTGGGAGGGGGATTCGCCGGGGCCGTTGAGCCTGTTCTTGCTCTCGGTGGATTCCGGCGAAAGGCGAAGGCTGACCCGGCCCTCGACCCTAGGTGACGTCTACCCCGCCTTTTCTCCCGACGGCCGCACGCTGGCCTTTTCCCGCGACGGCTCCGGGGCGACCAGCGATCTCTATCTGCTGGATCTCGACGAAGATTTGAACCCGCAAGGCGAACCTCGACGCCGAACGTTTATGGAGCAGGTCATGGCCGGGCACGGTTTCACTTCCGACGGCCGCGACATTGTTTTCGCGGCGGGGCCTCTTAGCACCTCAAGTCTTTGGAGAGTGCCGACATCCGGGGCCGCCTCGCCCGAGCGGCTGCCGTTTGGGGAGACCGGATTTTGGCCGCAACTCTCCCGTCAGGGGAATCGGCTCGCCTATACAGCGCCTGCCTGGAACGTAAACATCTACCGTCTCAACCTGCCCGTCGCCGACGGGGTGACCGGCGCGGCGGTCAAGTTGATTTCTTCTTCCCGCTGGGACACAGACCCAAAATATTCTCCCGACGGCAACCGTATCGCGTTTGTCTCGTTTCGCTCCGGGGCCTCGGAAATCTGGAAGTGTGACAGCGACGGTTCGAACCCTGTACAGTTGACTTCGCTTGGCGCGCCGGTGACCCGCCTCCCCCGTTGGGCTCCCGATGGGAAGAGTATCGGATTCAGTGCCGATGCCGAAGGGCATTTCGATGTCTACGTCGTGGACGCCGAGGGCGGCGCGCCTCGGCGCTTGACGAGCGATCCGTCGTACGAGGCGGCGCCGTCTTGGTCGAGAAATGGAGAGTGGATCTACTTCACGTCAAACCGGAACCGGTATCCCCAGAATTTCAAGATGCGGGCGGGAGGAGGTCCCGCCCAGGTCGTTACAGCCGGGGGGGGACCAAGGATGGAGTCGCCAGACGGCAAGTGGTTTTACTTCATACGCGGGGCCGTCAACTCCGTGTGGAGAATGCCGGTTGAGGGAGGCGGTGAAGAGGACGCCGAGCTGGTCCTCGAATCCACGCACGACGGCTCGTACGAGGTCGTCGAAGACGGGGTCTATTTTGTCCCTCCCGCATCGACTCCGGAAGCCGGCTTTTCGCTTCAGTTCCTTCGCTTTGCCACGGGCGTCGTCGAGCCGATCCATGATTTCGAGAGACAGCCGATTGGCACCCTGAGCGTCGCCCCCGACGGCCGATCGATTCTGTTCGGCCAAATGGAGCCAATGGAGGCCGACCTCATGCTGGTCGAGAATTTCCGCTGAGGATGGGGCGGATTTTTCGTTGGGTAACGGAGGGTCCGTGAGAAATACCCGAGGGCTCGGGAGCCGCGAAGCGGCGGCAGGATCATAGCCTAGGGTGGAGCCAAAGGCGGAACCCTAGGTAGGCGCAAATCGAAATTGAGCCCTGAAAGGGCGGCGGGAACGGACCCCCTGAAAATAAATAGCCAACCAGGAGGCGCACCACAAACGAATGGCGTTCAAGGACGAAGTTCTCTCTTTGTTGAAGCGAAACGAAGTTGAATATGAGGAGCGTTTCTTGTGGCGTTAAGCGGTTCCTGTCGCCCCTTCAGGGCTCGCGCGGGCCGGGGCCGTTACCTAGGGTTCCGCCGTTCCGGCTCCACCCTAGGCTATATTCCCGCCGCCGCTTCGCGGCTCCGGAGCCTCCGATTCTCTCACGGCCCGGGACGCCGCTGGTCACTGCAAATGAACACTGCTACAGCTCGGCGCTCGGAGGGGGCGTTTCGCTGCTTGACCAACGGAGGGCGAACGGTGGAGCGAGGCAGGGCGCGCCGGAGGGGGCTTTGGAGCTAACTCACGATCTCGTGAATGACTTCCCCGTGGACATCGGTCAGGCGGCGGTCGATACCGTTGTGGCGGTAGGTTAGTCGTTTGTGGTCGATGCCGAGTAGATGCAGGACCGTGGCATGCACGTCGTAGCAATAGATCGGGTGCTCGGCGGCCTTGTAAGACCATTCGTCGCTGGCCCCATAAGTCGTACCGCCCTTCACCCCGCCCCCGGCGAGCCAACTGGTAAATGAAAAGGGGTTGTGATCGCGTCCCTTGGTGCCTTGGCTGCAAGGCATGCGCCCGAACTCGGTCGTCCAATAGACGATCGTGTCGTCGAGTAGCCCGCGAGCTTTGAGGTCCTTGATTAAGGCCGCCGCGGGTTGGTCCATGCCCTTGGCCATGCCGCCGTGATCCTTGACGAGGTCTTCGTGGCTGTCCCAGTTGCGGCGCGGGAAGCCGTTATCGGCCCCGCTCCATAGCTGGATAAAGCGAACACCACGCTCGAGCAGACGACGCGCGACCAAGCAACTGAGGCCGAAATCGGCGGTGATTTTTTCGTCCAGCCCGTAGAGTTTTTTCGTGGCCTCGGACTCGCCGGAAATATCCAGCACTTCGGGCGCGCTGACTTGCAGCTTCGCGGCCATCTCATAGGATTGGATGCGCGCTTCGAGCCGCGAATCGCCGGGGCGCTCACGGAGATGCACTCGATTGAGCTTTTCGAGGGTTTCGAGAGTGTCGACCTCCCCGGCGGGCGTGATGAAGTCCGCCGAATCAGGCGGGAACAGATCGTGAATCGCGTTCTGGCGACCGACCCGCATCATCGTTCCCTGACTCGAAGCCGGCAGAAATCCCGCCGAATGATTACCCGGCCCGTTGGGCGCGAAACCCCGCACATCGGGCATGACGACGAAGGTCGGCAACTCATCGGTCATCGAACCCAGCCCGTAGGACACCCAAGCGCCCATGCTCGGGAATCCCGGCACGACGAAGCCGGTGTTTTGCATAAAGGTCGCCGGACCGTGAACGTTTGACTTCGAGATCATCGACGGCAGAAAAGCGATATCGTCGACACAACCGGCCAGGTGCGGCACGAGGCTGCTGACCCACTTGCCCGATTCGCCGTGCTGCCTCCACTCCCAGGGGCTTTGCATCACCGGCCCGGCCTCGCTTTGGAACAACTCGACCTTGCCGCCCGGGTCGAACTTTTCGCCGTTCCTTTCGATCAACAGCGGTTTGTAATCAAACGTGTCGCACTGGCTCGCCGCCCCGGACATAAATAGCTGCACGACGCGCTTGGCCTTGGCTCGATGGTGCAGGCCGCCGTTGAGGTCTTCGCGAGATTCAGGAGTGCCGGCGAGGGCTCCGGAATGACCGAGCAAATGGGCCAGCGCCACGCCGCCCAACCCGCCGCCGGAGTGCCATAGGAATTGACGGCGGTCGATCGGCGCGCGCCCCCCGTAGGAGAGCTGTTCGGAAAGGCATTTCGTATTTCGGGAGTTTGCCATTTTCGTGGGCCCGCGGGCTCGTTGGGTTGCAGTCCTCGGATGAGACAAGAACCGGAGAAATTCAACGTTCGGTATCAGATTGTCAGACCGGGCCGTGTTGTGTCCAGTCTTTCAGCTTGACGGGCGGTCTCGTGGAGATTCATCTTCACCCGACTCGGTTTCGCGACGTTCTTCTTGGCCGGGCGCGGCGGCGCGAACCGTCACGGCCCGGGCCGGCCGCTCGTTCACCGTCAAGCTGAAAACTTCGGGCCGAGCGTAGTGGCCGGTCACGTCGAGGTCATACTTGCCTTCGATGATTTCGTTGAGGTCGAGCTGCGCGGTCAAAATACGCTCCTCGCCGTAGCAAGGCCCGGCGAGAACCTTGCCAAGCGGGTTGACGATGACGCTGCCGCCGCGAATGACAGTGGCCTCGGGCTCATCCGACGGCAAGTCGGGATAGTCCTCGGGATAGGCCGACCGCTCGATGTATTGGCAGGCGGAAAGCACAAAGCAACGGCCTTCGAGCGCAATGTGTTGCATCGTCGGCTGCCAGGTGTCGCGGTCGTCGACGGTTGGGGCGCAGTAAATCTCGACGCCTTTCGCATACATCGCCATGCGCAGCAGCGGCATGTAATTTTCCCAGCAGATCACGGCACCGATTCGGCCTAGCGGCGTTTCGAGGACCGGCAGCGTTGAACCGTCGCCTTGTCCCCAGATGACACGCTCCATCGCCGTCGGCATCACCTTGCGGTGTTTGCCGATCAGGCCGTGGTCGGGACTGAAGAACAAGATCGTGCAATAAAGCGTGCCGCCCTCGCGCTCGATAACACCGATCACGAGATGGACTTCATGATCGGAAGCGATCTTCGCGAGCCGGTCCATCGCGGGGCCGGGGACATCGACGGCGCTTTCGAAATAACGCCGAAACCAGCGACGACCCTCGGGCGATCGCATGCCGACCCGCGTGACGAAATCAGCGCCCTTGGGATACCCCGAGACGAAGGCCTCGGGGAAGACGACGAGTTGCGCGCCCTCGCGAGCCGCGTCGGCGGTGAGACCGCGGACTTTTTCGAGAGTCCGCTCGCGGTCAAAGGCAATTGGACCGGCTTGCACGACAGCGACATCCATGGAATTCATTATCGGAGGTTGGGAAGAACTTTCGATAGACTCCAGCCCGTTGAGTCCGAGGACATCGTTCGCTGCAATGTCGGCGTCAAGAATCGCTCACCGCAAGAAGGGGAACGAGTGATATTAACACCGGAACCGCCAAAACCTCCCCTCGAACCAAATTGCAACCGTTTGGCCGGTCTCAGCGAAACAGATCATGCTCGGGTCCGCGCATCAGCTCCCGCGCGCTTCCTTCCGCCGATTCGAGTCGCAAGCCCTCGATGAGCACAACGGCGCATCCGGAATCCTTGGCCATCAGCAAACCCGCGGCGGCGGCGATTTCATCGGCGGTTGCCGGTTCCGTCGCGACCAGCGGGCGGCCCTGGCGGTCGCTCTTGCCGCGCGCGTCTTCGAGCGGGTGGAACCCCGCGACGCCCAAGGCCACGTTGACTTGGCCGCGCCGCCACGGCCTTCCGAAAGTGTCGCTGATGACGAGGGCAAGATCGATCCCGGTCTTCACGCGCAACTCTTCCCGAAGCGCGGCCGCCGAGCGGTCGGGGTCCGCGGGCAAGACAGTTGCGTGCTCATCACCGAGGACGTTCGAGCGGTCGACGCCGGCATTGGCGCAGACAAAACCGTGATGGGTTTCGGCGATGATCAAGCCGCGCTCCATGCGAACAATGCGCTTCGATTGTTCAAGAACCAACTCGACGAGGCGGGCATCCTTGTCGTACTCCCCGGCGTACGAGACAGCTCGCGACGACGGCGTCATCGTGCGAAGGTCAACAAGTGCCCCCTCGGCCTTGGAGATGATTTTTTGGGCCGCTACCAGCACCATCCCTTTCCGAAAGACGAAACTTTCCCTTTGAGCAGCCGCGGCGATCAGATCCGCCAAGTCGTCGCCGGGACGAATCTCGGGCAAGGTCGCGAGGGCGGTTAGCCGGAGGGAGCCCGGCGCATTCATGGCGCGGCGGCCTCGGGCTCGCCGGGAATGCGCTCGAGAAACTTACGGATAACCCCGCCGCCCGAACGTCGGAGAAACTCCCGCAGATCATCGGGCGTGTCGAGATCAAAGACCAGCCCGGGCGGCCGCAAGACTTCGAACCCGGCGCCGCAATCACGCGCCCTCTCGGCATGAGCCGCGAAACTGCCCGGACCAAAGCAACTCTCGATGACGCCGGGCGGTGTGCGTCCAAGGCCGTTTGTGCCGCTGCCGTCTTGGGAGGGAACGATCATCACCGACGGAGCTTCGCTGCGCGAGCAAGCAACGGCGAGCTGCTCGATTTCAGACACCGCGGCGAGCGGCACGTCGATCGGCAGCGAGACGACGGCGCGGGCGCCCCGGACTTCAAGTTGCGCGGCGGCCCAGTCGGCCGAGGTGGCGTGCCCGCGCTGGAGACTTTCCTCCAAGACGGCCGCACCGGCTTGCCGCGCCGCGTCGAGCACCGACTGATCGCTCGACGCGACCGCCACGCCGTCAAACCCACGAGCTCGCATCAGTTTGTCGAGCATTTCTCGATAAAGTATGTCGGCGAGGGTTCGGCGTTGCTCGGCGGAAAGCATCGGCGCGAGGCGCTCCATGGCGTTGTCGGGAGACTTAACCGGAAGCAGCGCCCAGATCATCAGTCCGCCGCCTCCAACGCTTCCAAGGTTTCGGCGGCGAGGGCTTTCTTGCGTTCGTCCGACGACATGGCGATGTCCGCCGTAAAGGATTTCACGCCCAGCTCGCGGATCGCCTCCGCCGATGCGGCGTCTTGGGTGTCGAGCACGAAAGAGTCGAGAAAATCTTGGTAAAGTCGGGCAACGGCGAGGGCGGAAACATCGTGCCCGAGCCCCGCCATCATGCGCGCCGTCGGCCCCTTGAAAGCACGCCCGGCGGCGATGGGAGAGACGGCGACAACCGTGGCGGGCGTTGTGCGCAGAGCCTCGCGAATTCCCGGCACGGCCAAAATAGGACCGATGCTGATGAAAGGATTACTGGGAGCCACGATCACTCCCCGTGCGGAATCCAGAGCTTCGATAACTCCCGGTGCGGGTTCGGCCTCCTCGGCTCCCTCGAACTCCACTTGGCGAACCTCGTCCCGCGCCCCCCGCCGCACGAAATAGGTTTGAAAATCCAGCCGATCAGTCGGCGTCGTGATCCAAGTGCGAACAATACCGTCGGTCATTGGCAGGATACGGGACGCGACGCCCAGGCGTTCGGCAACGGCCGCGGTCGCTTCCGAGAGCGGGACACCGCGGTTCAGCAGGGCCGTTCTGTAAATATGCGTCGCCAAGTCTCGGTCACCCAGGCGAAACCAGGTGTCGCCCGAGTAACGGTCGAGAAAGCCGAGGCATTCGAAGGTGTCTTGGGCGACGCCCCAGCCTTGTTCGGGATCAACCACGCCGGCGAGGGTATAGGTGACTGTGTCGAGGTCGGGAGAGATCGAAAGGCCGTGGAGTTCCAGGTCGTCCGCGGTGTTGCCGATGACCGTTATCTCGCTCGGATCGACATGGGCGGTCAAGCCGGAGAGAAATCGAGCCGCCCCGACGCCGCCCGCGAGAACGACCAGCGGTCCCGGCATCTAGCACTCTTTCGTTGCCGACGAGGCCGGCCGGGGATGTCGATCAATCCCCGTGAAGCGCAACCCCGCCGAGGAAGATTTGTGCCGCAGGTTGAGCGTGATCAATAGAGCCGCGGTCTGCTCGGCGTAGCGAGAGTTTTCGAGCGGACCAAAGTCAACCGCCCGGGCGCCGGGGATATCCTCGACGAGCTTCGCCACCGCCGCCCTCGCATCGCGATCGTTTCCCGTTACCAGGACATCGCTGTCGATGTCGATGTCGAGATCTCGCAGCGCCTCGGATCCCAAACTGTGAAAAGCACCCACCACGCGCGCCAACTTTCCGACGTATCGTTCGGCTTGCTCGGCCGCCGACCCATCCCAGAGTTGAACGATTCGCGAGAGCCGCCCTCCCAACGCTTTTTCGAGAGGAACCGTCGTGTCGACGACAATCGCGTTGGGTTGCAAGCGGTCGCGGATCGACTTCAGCGTGGCGACCTGCACCGTCAGCGGCACCGTCAAAACAACGATCGGAGCCCGCGCGACGGCCTCTTCATTAGCCAGGCCTTCGACCGCTGAACCGGGGACCTGTTCTCGAACCTTCTCGGCGGCATCGCGAGCTTTGCTTGGATCGCGAGACCCGATGAAAACCATTCTGTCAGCGCGAGCCCAGCGCAGCGCCAACCCGAATCCTTCTTGACCGGTTCCGCCGACGATCGCGACTTCTTGCGACATGGGAGTGAGACGAACGAATGCGTATTCTACAATGGTCTGCCGTGCCGCCGTCCAAACCGCAGCCTCCTCCGCGCCTCGCCAAACGAGAAGTCCGCCCGAACGGCGTCATTTGGGTCGCCGCGGGCGCAACGCTTTGGGGGACCGACGCCGTCTTGCGCCGGCCTTTGACCGGGACGCTCTCCAGCGCCGAAATCGTCTTCTTCGAGCATGTGATTCTGGCGCTGATTTTGCTGCCCGCGGCGATTCGGATGTGGCGGCGAGGGGTCTCGTTCACCCCGGCCCAATGGGCGGCGCTGTTGTGGATCGGTTGGGGCGGCTCGGCGCTGGCGACGATATTTTTCACCCAGGCCATCAAGCTGGGCAACCCGACTACCGCCGTGTTTCTCCAAAAGTTGCAGCCCCTCTTCGCCGTCCTGGCGGCGCGGGCGTGGCTAGGTGAAGACGAGTCGGCACAGGGCCGCTTTTGGGTGCGGCTCGCTGTCGCTCTCTCGGCCGCCTTGCTGATCTCAGGCGCTCTCGACAGCGGCTTCGCAGCGGGACCGTGGAAAAAAGGTTCGCTGTGGGCGGTAGCGGCGGCGTTCATCTGGGGCACATCAACCGTGGCCGGGCGTTCGATGTTTCCCGCGGTTTCGCCGCTTGAGATGACGGCGCTGCGCGTGCTCGCGGCGCTCCCCTTGCTCGCCGTGCTGATCGTGGCGGGAAGCCCTGATCTTTCCATATCGCCGCCTTCGGCGGGGCAGATCCCGACGCTGTTGCTGTTGGCGATTGTGCCGGGCTTGCTGGGATTGCTGTTCTACTATCGCGGCCTGAGCGGAACGTCGGCGTCGCGGGCAACGTTGGCGGAATTATGTTTCCCTGCCGGGGCGGCGTTGCTCAACTGGGTATTCCTGGGGACGACCGTGACGGCGGCGCAACTCGTGGGCGTGGCGTTACTGTGGGGAGCGGTGCTGTGGCGACGGAGTTCCGATTGAGATGGCCCGGATGTCTTGAGGGCGCGGCTTTAAGGAATGAACGGTTCCCCTCGGGGGTTGGATCGGACAATTGCTCCTGCGCCCCGTCCGGGGCTGCTCTCCAACGAGGAAGCAACCCAGGGTTCCGCTTCGCTCCACCCTGGGCTATATTCCTGCCGCCGCTTCGCGGCTCAAGAGATTTGTGATCCTGCGGTCGTTAACGGAATGCACGATAGATTCGTGAGGCTGTTTTCGGAAAATGATTACAGCATCGGCGGGATCAGCAGCATCGCGACGATGCTCACCGCGAAACAAGCCGCCGCGATCAGGCTCGTGTAGCCCACCATCTCTCCAAACCGCAGTCGCGCCACCGCCAGCAGCGGAATCGCCCAAAACGGCTGAATCAAGTTCGTCGTGGCGTCTCCGTAGGCGTAGGCCATCACGACCGTCTCGGCGGACACACCCAACTCGCGCCCCGCCGGAATCAAGTAGGGCGCTTCGATCAACCATTTCGAACCCGCCGAGGGGACAAACAGATTCATGAACGCCGAGTAGAGATAGACGACCAACGGATAGCTTCCTGTCGTGGCGAATTCAGCGAAGCGCGCGCCCAGCCAAGACCCCAATCCGGTGCTGTTCATCACCCCAAAAATCCCGGCGTAAAAGGGGAACTGCAAAATGATGCCCCAACTCGTGCCGACGCCTTCTCGGCAGGCGTGGACGAAAGAGTTCGGGCGGCGGTGCAACAGCAGGGCCGCGACGAGAAAAGTCATGTTGTAGGCGTTGATCGTCCAACTCGTACCGAAACCGCGCGTGACAATCGAATGCCCCAGTGGATAGGCGATCAAGATCACCGCCAAAATCACCCACCCGGGAAAGCGGTCGAGGCGCGCGGCGGGCGTCGTCGTCGAGGTTTCGACCGAGGGAGGCTTCGGCAAGATGGCGTCGACCTGCTCTTTCGAAAGCGTCACCGCGCCTTTTCGCGGATGGAGCGCGATCACCGTAAACAGACCCGTGAGGGCGATAGCGACCGCATATCCGAAATTGAAGGGCGTAAACAACGTCGCCGTCACAGGGATCAACCGGTCGAGAATGGCGGCGCCCGTCGCCGGCTCGATCAGCGGGTTCCCCGGAGTCGCCAAGATCAGCGGGGCCGAACTCGAAAACCCGCAGGGAAATAAAGTCCCCAAACCCAAATAAGCAGCGGCAATCAAAACGCGGATATCAACCCGCGGATTGTGCCGACACACGAAGGGCACGAACAACGCCGACGCCACCAGGCAAAGCGCCCAATTCAAGAAAGCAGCCACAAGGGAAAACGCCGCCGTCAGCGCGATCGCTTGCAGCGGCTTATCCGGATCGGGAATCCGTGCCAGCCGGTCGAAGAGCCGAAACGCCGGCCCTGACGATACACAAGCATAAGCCGCGACCATGACGATCGTGAATTGCATTGCCAACTCGAGCAAGATCCACATGCCGCCGCCCCAGGCCAGCACGGCGTCTTCGACCCCAACGCCGGCGCCAAAGACCGCCAGCAGCAGAGCGACGCTGGTCAGCATCATGCAGATGACCCAGGAATCAGGGATCCATCGTTCAGTGAATGAAGAGAGGCCCGCGCCAAGGTTGCGAAAGCGATCGATTAGGAAAGCCATGTGAATGCGTGCGGGCTGACTAGCGCCGAACCGGCGAGCGGTATTGTAGCGCGGCAGCGGAGTGGGTCCGAATCCCGGAACAGCGATGTACAGCGCTGTGAGCCGAAGGAAACTACCCGTGACCCCGAGCGGTCACCTTCCACACCTCGACAACCTTCTCGCCGCGGGTGCAATACATGCGGTCATAAAGGTTCACGTTCGGGTCGCAATGCGGAACGATCAGTTCGACTTTGTCGCCGAGCTTGACCGCCGGCTCGGGATCTTCCAGCGTCAGAACGCCGTGCTCGTCACCGGCGAAGCGATAGCCTACGCCTTCGTAGCCGAGCACCTCGGGGCCGAAGTCGCGGTCCGTGGCGAACGACTTGAGTCCCGAGTCGACCGTCGCGCGATCGTCGTAGTTGTGGCTGATGACGGTGGCGAGCACGGTCAGCGAGGGCTGGAAATCTTCATAGACATCGCCGCCTTGCCCGCCGATCAGCCGGTAATCGACGTCCATGAAAACGTAGGATCCGACCTGCAACTCCGTCATCCCCAGCCCGGGGTCGATGTTGTAGGTGCCGGTGCTCGTGCCCGACATGATTTCAGCGGGCAACCCGTCCCGCTGCATCTTGCGGAAACTCTCGATCACCGGCGTCATGTATTTCTTGGAGTGTTCCTTGCGGGCGTCAAACCCCGGCACATGCGAGGAAGCGCCGGAATAGCCGTGAACCCCGCGCAGGTTTAGA
>CBDDCY010000010.1:0-496443 GCA_965226435.1 Bryobacterales bacterium | reverse complement strand
GGGGATGTAGAGGTAGCCGGTCTTCGGGCTGTAGGCCGCCGGCGGCCAGTCCTTGCCGCCCCACAGCGAAGGGCAGAACTCGGTGCGTTTTCCGGTGCCGGGTTTGCGCGCCGGGTCGTAGCCGGGCCGTCCCGTCTTGGGGTCGATGCTCACGAAAACGTTCTGGCGCACATAGGGCCGCGCGTCGACGAAATCGATGCGGTCGCGCCCGCGCTCGAGGAACCAAAGATAACCGTTGCGGCCGGGGTGGACCAGGCCCCGGATCGTTCGGCCGTCGCGCCGGAAGTCCAGCAGCAGCGGGGCGGAGACTTCGTCCCAGTCCCAGGAGTCGTTCCAGTGGTACTGGTGGTGGGCGCGGAGCGCGCCTGTCTCCACATCCAGCGCGATCACCGACGTGGCGTAGAGGTTGTCGCCGGGGCGCGTGTCACCCATCCAGGGGGCTGCGTTGCCGGTGCCCCAGTAACTCAGTCCGAGCCGCGCGTCATAGGAGCCCGTGACCCAGATAGAAACGCCCCCTGTCTTCCAACTATCGCCCTCCCAGGTTTCGCTGCCCGGCTCGCCCGGCGCCGGGATCGTGTAGGTCTTCCAGGCCGGCTCGCCCGTGATCGCGTCGAAGGCCGCGACAAAGCCGCGGATGCCGAACTCGCCGCCCGAGACGCCGACCATCACCTTGCCCTCGGCCACAAGCGGCGCCAGCGTCATGTAGTAGCCCGCCGCGTAGTCCTCGACCTCGCTTTCCCAGACCACCTCGCCGCTACGTGCGTCGAGGGCCACCAGATAGCAGTCCGCCGTCGCCAGATAGACGCGGTCCGCGTAAAGCGCCACGCCCCGGTTGGTCGGGTGCATTTGGAATTGGTCCTCGGGCAATTCGCGATCGTAGCGCCACAGCAGATCGCCGCTTCGCGCGTCGAGCGCCAGAACCCGGTTGTGGGGCGCCGACACGAACATCACGCCCTCGTTCACGATGGGCGGGGCCTGGTGCCCCTCGCGCATCCCCGTCGAGAAAGTCCAGGCCGGAACCAGCCGGCTCACGTTGTTCGTGTTGATCTGGTCCAGGGCGCTGTAGCCCATCGAATCGTAAGTGCCGCGATACATCAGCCAGTTGCGCGGCTCCGGATTCGTCAACCGCTCGTTCGTTACGTTTTTGTACGCGGGCGCGGATTGCGCGAGGCTCAGCGAGGGGAACCCGCCGGCCACGAGCAATACGGCCGGCCAAGCGGAGATGCCAAGGAATCGGGTGACACGGGGGCAAAAACGCAACATGGTTCTCCTCTGTTGGGCGGGCTGTGTTACGAACGCTTGTCGTTCGTCATTGGCGCTCAAATCCGACCCGGCGCGTGAATCCCCTAGCCACGCGCAGCTCGCCTTCGGCAATCTCGAGAGGCAGCATCGCCAGTGGCTTCGGCGCCGGTCCGGTCATCACACGGGCGCCGTCGGAGACCTCGAATTCGGATTCGTGGCATCGGCAGACCAGCCGCTGCAGTTCCTCGTTCCAACCCTCGACATCGCAACCCGTGTGGGGACATATGGCCGAGTACGCCACGATCCCATCCGCCGCCCCTTTCGCGGTTTTTTCCGACAGCGTCAGCGGCTCCAGCCGCATCACCATCACGCGATTGAGCCGCGACCCGCTACGCACCACGCCCGCGTCGGGACTCATCGGCCAAGCCGCCACCGGCGCGCCTCCGACCGTAAGCTCCTCCGATTGCAGCGGCTCGCCCTCGCGCGGACCAAACGCGAAAACCAGATGGTCCCCGGGCTGAGGCCGCAGCTTTTCCGGCGCTTTGGCGCCCGCCTGCGCCAAGACCCCTATCGGCGCCGCCAGGGTCAGCGCCAAGGCCGGTTCGAGGACGGCGCGGCGTGTTAGGCCTCGTGTGGGCTGTGGATTTGTCGGCGCGGCGGATTCGTCGTCAGCGCTAGCCATATTGCTGAACCTCCCGCAAAGAAGGGTGGGCTATCAGTCTCCGCGCCTCTCAAGGACCACGTTCGACCGTTTCAGGAGGGTTCTACCTCGGACCGCCCGGCACTTGCAGCCTAGCAAAATGAAGCTGCTAACGTAGCGATCCTCCAACGAGCCGATGCCGCGCGTCGGGAACCTCAACAGTCGCCCCTCAACCCGCGAACACCGTGATGCCTTCCGCCCCGAACGTTCTCCCTCGCCACGCCGCCCGACGCTCACCTCGCAGCCGTGACAAAACCGTGACACGACCCGCCTAGAATAGGGTCGTGCGATGGACCGGCAAACGGGCCATACCCTTGTTGCTTGCCGCGGCGACTCTTCTTCCGATCGCCGCGCTTGGATGGCTCGGCGCGCGCGTTCTCCAGCAAGATCGCGCCGGCGAGCGGCAGCGGCGGGCTGAAGATCTAAAGTTGGCGGCCGGCCAATTGGCCCTCGCCGTCGAGGGCAGGCTCGCCGACATCGAAGACCAACTGGCAACGGGAAAAGGGATTCGATTCACCGAGGAAGGCCTCGGGCCGGGCGTCCTCTATCAGCCCGAAACAGTACCGGCCCCGCCGATCCCACTCGGGCTGTTTGAAGAAGCGGAGACTCTGGAATTTCAGCGCCGCGACCTGCCGGCAGCCGCCAAGAGCTACCGCCGTCTTGCCGAATCCCACGATCCGGCGATCCGCGCCGAAGCGCTGGTGCGCCTCGGCCGGGTCCTACGCAGCCGCGACAATCGAAGCGGCGCGCTGCGGGTTTACGACCAACTGCAACGGCTCGGTTCGGTTCCCGTCGGTGGGCAGCCCGCGGAAATGATCGCTCGTCAAGTGCGCTACCGGCTGTCGGAAGCCCCGGGCGACCGGGACGAATTTGGCCGCGCCCTCTATTCGGGCGTGACGAAAATGGATCGCGCCGCGTTCGAGTTCTATCGAGACATCCTGATCGAATGGGGAGGACCGGCGCCGCCGCTCAACGAAGTCGCGCGCACCGAAGCAGCCGGCGTCTTGTGGAAGCGTTGGAAAGCCGGCGATCTTCCCAGCCGAGGCCGCGAGTTGATCGGCGTCAACGGCGTACAAACGCCGGCCATCTGGGCCGGCGGTCCCGAAAGCCCTACCGCGCGGCTTATGACATTTTCCGAACTCGAAGAGATGCTCACGCCGCTCGGGGCGGCTCACCGGCTCTTGATCTCCTTCACCGACGGTCCCCCCACGCGAGGGAACCATCGTACTGACCCCGGGCGAAACGCGCCTTCCTTTCTTGCTGCGTGTTTCCGCCGCCCCCGGCCGGGCGCAGGGCCATACTTTCGGGTCGGGCCGAACTGTATTGATCACCGGCCTGGCCTTTACTTTCACCCTGATGCTCCTGGCCGCGTACGGCCTCTACCGAGTGACCACGCGGCAGGTGGCTTTAGCGCAACAACAGGCGGATTTCGTTTCCGCCGTCTCTCATGAGTTCCGAACCCCGCTAACTTCCATGCGTCACCTGACCGAACTCCTCGCGGCCGACAAGGTCTCGAGCGAACAACGAAAAAAGCAATATTACGGATTGCTCGCCCAAGAATCACAACGTCTGCACCGCATGGTGGAGAGTTTGTTGAGCTTCGGCCGCATGCAAGCCGGAGTCTCGGCCCGGCGTCTGGAATCGGCCGACGCACGGGAACTATTGCGGGATGCGGTCGAAGAGTTTCGCCGTGACCCACACTCACAAGGGAGAGAAGTTGCCTGTGAAACCGATGAAAATTTACCGCCCATCCGCGCCGACCGCGAAGCGCTCTCGCGGGCCGTTTCGAATTTGCTCGACAACGCCGGCAAATACTCGGAACCCGACACGCCCATCCGGGTGTCGGCCAAGCGTGATGGCGGTTCCATTCACATATCGGTCGAGGATCAAGGCCCCGCCATCCCGCTCGAAGAACAGAAAAAGCTGTTCGACCGATTCGTCCGCGGCGACGAAGCACGCCGTTCCGGCGCGCGCGGTATCGGCGTCGGGCTGGCGCTCGTCAAGTCCGTCGTCGAAGCCCACGGCGGCACGGTGAGGCTTACCGCCGAGCCCGGCCGAGGCAATACATTCACATTGATGATCCCCTGTCAGGAAACCTAAAACCACGAATTCCTATCGACGCACATCCCCATGTCACGAATCCTAATTGTTGAAGACGACCTAGCGATCGCGGTGGCGCTCGAAGACGACTTGCGCCTCGAAGGGTATGCCGTCGAAGTTGCGCACGACGGCGAAACCGCGAGTCGGCGGGCCCGTGAAACGGCCTTTGACCTGATCCTGCTCGACGTGATGTTGCCGAAGAAGGACGGCTTTGAGGTCTGCCGCGAGCTGCGCCGAGCCGGCGTTTCCTCAGCCATTCTATTGCTCACGGCCCGTACGCAAGAAACGGAAAAGGTGCTGGGGCTCGATCTCGGCGCCGACGACTACGTCACGAAACCCTATAGCCCCAAGGAACTGCGCGCGCGCATCCGCGCCTTGCTTCGCCGCGGTGCTCCCGCCGCCGAACAAAGCGAGATCATCTCCTTCGGCGAGTGCGAGCTGGATTTCGCCAGAGCCGAGCTGCGCCGCGCCGGCAGCCCCGTGGACGTCACGCCCCTCGAGTTCAAGCTGCTGAGTCTGTTCGCCCGCCGCGCCGGACGTGTACTGACGCGCCGCGTCCTGATCGATCAAGCCTGGGGCGCCGAGACCATGATCACCGAGCGCGTGGTCGACAACCAGGTAGCCAATCTTCGCAAGAAAATCGAACCTGCCCCGGCCCGCCCGCAATTCATCAAGAGTGTACGCGGCATCGGGTATCGGTTTGATCTCGAAGGCATGACGCAATCGTGACCTGGTTGTGGAGCGATCACGACTTACGGCGGGTAACCTCGGTCTTGGAGGTGAAGTGATGAAGTACATTATGACCGTAATCCTGGCCGCGGCGCTTCTGGCCGGCGCGCCAACCAAGAACGACGCGGAGCGGATGTTCAAAGCCGCCCGCAACGCCGAATTCGTGGACGGCGACCTCAAGGGCGCCATCGAGCAATACGACGCGATTGTCGCCAAGTTCGCTGACACTCACCGAGACGTAACCGCCGATGCGCTGGTGCGCATGGCGGAATGCCATACCAAGCTCGGCAACGCCGAGGCCCGCAAGATCTACGAGCGCGTAATCAAAGACTACAGCGATCAGAAAGAAGCCGTCGCCGTCGCTCGCTCGCGGCTTGCAGACGCTGACCCCGCCGCCGGCACCAAGGGCGACCGTGTCGTTTGGGCCGGCGAAAACGCGACGCTCGTCGGAGCCAGCATTTCCCCGGACGGCCGCTATGTTTCCTATACCGACTGGTGGTATACCGGCAACTTGATGCTGCGCGACATGGGGTCCGGTACCACCCGACCCCTCACCCCCAGCAAAGATTGGCGTGGAGAGGGGAATGCCCTGAGTTCGACGTTTTCGAGCGATGGCAAGCAAGTCGCCTACGGCTGGACCAATTATGAACCACGCCAAACGGAAATTCGCATTGTAAACATCGAGGGAACCGGTGTCCCACAACCCCGTCGAGTGTTCGAGAGCGAAGATGTCAATCGCCTGTGGGGGACCGATTGGTCCCCTGACGGGGAGTGGATTGCCGTCCATCTGGTGCGGAAGAGCAGCGGCGGCGAGATCAGCCTTGTCAAAGTTCAGGATGGCTCGCTACGAACCTTGAAGTCGGTCGGCTGGCGTGGCCCCGACAAGATATTCTTTTCGCCTGACAGTAAGTACATTGCCTACGATCTGCCCACCGACGACACCAGTGCACAGCGCGATGTGTTCGTGATCGCCGTCGACGGCAACAGCGAAACCCCGGCGGTAGTGCACCCGGCGCACGAAGTCATCATGGGTTGGTCGCCCGACGGCGACCAACTGCTTTTTTCCAGTGACCGTACCGGTTCCACGGCGCTATGGGCGCTCTCCGTGACGGACGGAAAACCGCACGGCGCGCCTGTGCTGCTCAAACCGGATATCGGGTCGGTGTCATCGCTCGGCCTGACGGCCTCGGGCGCGCTGCACGTTTTCAAGGACACCAGCACGCAGGCCCTCCACATTGCGCCCATCGATCTCGAAGCCGGGAAACTGGGCACTCCGGTTGTGGAAAGCTACCGCGCCGCCCGGCCGGATTGGTCACGAGATGGCAAATACCTTGCCTACAAGAAAGGCTCGATTGGCGACCTCGTCCTTGCGATTCGATCCGTGGAATCCGGTGCGCTTCGAGAATTGCCGACAGCGCTGAGCTATTTCAGCGAGCCCCGTTGGTCGCCCGACGGTCGCTGGTTGGTGGCCGGCACGCGTGATTTCAATGGGGACCGGGCAATCTCCCGATTCGACGCCGAGACCGGAGCGGTCTCGGTCATTGCGCCCGGTAGTCATGTAAGCCGCGTCAACGTGTCGCCGGACGGGACGAAGATCTATTACGGTTACCATCCCGAAAGGCGTGAGTCGTGGGTCGAACGTGATCTCGTATCCGGAGAAACTCGAGACGTTTTCCTGAAACCGGCGGGAATCGAAACCGGCCGCATGGAGCTTTCCCCCGATGGCCGATACGTTGCCACGGTCTCCCAGGAGTTGGCGGAGGGCGGCAAGAGCGAGGACGGCGATTCCCACGGGAAAATGTCAGCCGTGCTCCTCATACCGGTCGCCGGCGGAGAGCCGCGAGAGCTGTTTGGCGTGGCCCGGCCGGAGAGGCTCGTCTCCTATGCCGGCATGTCTTGGGCACCCGACAGCCAAGCCTTGATCGTGATGAAGGTGTTTGGCGACTGGGGGAAAGAAACGAAGAAGGAACTCTGGCTCGTGCCGATCAACGGCGATAAGGTCCGCAAACTTGACATCGATATCAGCGCCTGGAATTTGGACGGCGGCCATGGTATCCGCCTGCACCCTGACGGCAGCCAAATCGCCTTCTTCGCGGGCAACCAATCCGAGGAAATCCAGTCCCTCGAAAACTTCCTACCCCTTCTTGCGAAGATGCCGAGCCCAGATCGCTAACCCGGGCTAGCCATCCATATTTACCCCCATTCGTGCGCTCCCCTCACCCAACGCTTCATACACCAGTGGGGCAGGCCTCCAGGCCTGCCCGCAACCGCCCAACCCGATCGGCCATGTTTACCGAAAAACCCGTCCATCCCCCTCCGCCAACCGACCAAGCCTCTCGACTTAATACCGGCCCTGGGCGCAAGCCCAGGGACCACCATCTCAAACCAAGACCAACTCTCCCACGGGCGAACGACCGGCGGGGCCGGTCGTTCGGGGGCCTGGGGCGGGCCAAAGATCGGCCGCCCGCGGCCGGTCCTCTCCCCACTCGGCTAACGGCTAACGGCTAACGGCTCACGGCCAACGTCCCCCCGCCGCCACCAAAACCATCACGTCCGTCTCAAGAAAGTTGTCCCTGCCCAATCAACAACTTAGAAAATCCAACCCCCGAAAAACGCCCACCTCCCGTTTATCCTATTACCGGCTGCTTAGCCAATACTTATTGAGTCTCGCAAAATAAAGTGACACCTTTTTGGGGTACGTACGTCTTTGTATGTATGGGAAATACAAAAGGCGTACGGCGGGATTTCGAGGCCCTGGAGAAGCGCCGTTTCAAAGCGATCCGGTTGGTCGAGCAAGGCTGTAGTCAGTCCGAGACAGCGAGGCGATTGAAGGTCGCGCGGCAAAGCGTCAGCGAGTGGCTGCGACGATACCGGCGTGACGGCGAAGCCGGGTTGCGCCAGGCCGGCCGCGCCGGCCGTAAGCCGCTGTTGGACGCCGCGCAGCTCGAACGCCTCGAGGCGTTGCTGCTGGAAGGCCCCGAGGCGCACGGCTTCCCGACGCCGCTGTGGAGCTGTCCGCGGGTCGCTCGTCTGATCGGAGACGAGTTCGGCGTGCGCTATCACGAGGGCCATGTCTGGAAGATCCCGCGGGCGCTCGGTTGGAGCCCGCAACGGCCCGTCGGCAAAGCGCGGGAGCGCAACGAAGAGGCCATCCGCGGCTGGCAGCGCAAGACTTGGCCGGCCATTAAAAAATAGCCCGCAAAGAAGAACGTACGATCGTCTTCATCGACGAAAGCGGATTGAGTCAGAAGCCGCATCGTTGCCGCACCTGGGCGCCGCGCGGCGAGACACCGGTGTTGGAGTTCAACTTCAACTGGGACAAGCTGTCGGTGTCGGCCGGGCTGACGTTGCGCAACTTTTACTTCCGGCTCTATCCCGGCGCGATCGGCGAGTTGGAGGTCATCGACTTCCTGAAGGCTTTGCTGCGCCACATCGACGGCCCACTGCTGATCGTCTGGGACCGGCTGCCGGCGCACCGCAGCCGCCTGGTGCGGGAGTTCATCCAGCTCTCCGAGGATCACATCGCAACGGAGTACTTGCCGCCCTATGCGCCGGAGTTGAACCCGGTGGAATACATTTGGGCGTACTGGAAGCAGCACGAGTTGCCCAACGTCTGCCCGAAGGACTACTGGGAACTCGACGAGCGCGCCCGCAAAGCGCTGCGGCGAATGCGCCGCAAACCGCGCTTGATTACCGCTTTCTGGAAACAGTCTTCTCTTTGTCTCGATTGACAGTATATTATGCGAGACTCAGTAGACGAGAAAGGACTACTACCATGGCATCTGACAAGCAGATCAAAGCCAATCGCGAAAACGCGAAAAAATCAACCGGGCCCCGCACCAACAGCGGAAAAACCCGCACCGCCAAAAACGCACTCAAACACGGCCTTCTTGCTCAAGACGCCGTCCTGCCGGGCGAAGACCCCGCCGAGTTCGATCAACACATCACTTCCTTCGAGGACACCTATCTCCCCAGAAACCGCGTCGAAAAGGAAATCGTCCGTCAAATCGCCGACTCCTCCTGGAGAATGCAACGGCTCTCCCGCATTGAAACCGCCGTCATCGCCGCCGGCATCGACAACACCCGCCGCACCTCGAGCCTGTTCAACCACGACACCGGCCCCATGCCGGAAGACCGCCAAGAGCGAACCCACATCCTCGGCTGGACCATGCTCACTCGAATAAAACTCCTCAACAGCCTAGCCCGATATGACGGCCATCTCGGCCGCCGTTTCTTCTGCGGCGTCGAGCTGATGATCGACATCCGCCGCGAGGAGCGCCAACTCCGCGAAGCCCGCGAGGCCCGCGAAGTCCAACCCGGCTACGACCCCGACCCGCCGCTCATCCGTTACGAACCACCCCCCATTCCCGACTCCCCCAACGACCCCCCGCTCGTCAACCGAACCCCCAATCTCCAAAGCCGCGAAAACAACCCCACCCTCGCAAGCGACGCCCTCGCAAGCGCCACCCTCGCAAACGCCACCGTCGCAAACGACGCCGTCGCAAACCGAGCCGCGCACGTAAGTAAGCGGTATCCGATGAACCTGACAACTCTAAAAAACCAGGCGAACCCACCCCCGTCTAACAACCAGCCAAAAAGCGGCCCCGTCACCCACATCTCGAGAAAGCGCAAAAAATCCCGAACCCGCCGCCCCGCGGCGTCACTAATCAAAAAACACCAAACAAACCCAATCTCGAAGCAAGTCGCTTCAAAAACAACGGCTTAGCAGCCGTCACCGCCACACACCAATCAACAAGGAGCCAAAAAGACCCCAACCCAAACCCGCGAAACCAAGCGGCGAACCAACGAAACGACTCAACCAACCGACCCAAGCGCCGGCGACCATTCAGCGGCCCCCACCAGCGCCCCATTCAGCGACCCCCGACCAGCGCCCCAACCCCCATGAACCTAACGCCCAAAGTGTCTCTTCCAACCGCTTCAGCACTCGACGGCGGGTAGCGGCTCGGCGGCGCGGGCGCGGTCGAGTTTTTTGAGCTTTTCGACCAACGTCGTACGCTTGATTTGAAGAATCTCGGCGGCCCGGGTCTTGTTGCCTTTCGTGCGGCCGAGAACCTGTCGAATCAAGTCGTGCTCGACTTGCGCGACGATTTCTTTTAGGTTCGCTTCGTCGTCAAGGTGGGGCGTCTTGATTAGCGAAGAGGAAGCCGGGCGCGGTTCGGGAAAATCAACCTGCTCGACAACGACCCGCTCTTCCGACCGGATGGCCGCGATCTCGACGGCGTTTTCGAGTTCTCGAATATTACCCGGCCACGAGCGTCCCACTAAGTCGGCTTCGGCCGCCGCGTCAATCTGCTTGGGTTCAAGGCCTTCGCGGCGACAAAAACGTTCCATGAAATAGTCGATGAACAAGGGGATGTCTTCTCGGCGCTCTCGCAGCGGCGGCAGATGGACGGGGAACACGTTGACGCGGTAATAGAGATCTTCGCGGAAATTCCGCTCCTTGACGCGACGCCACAAATCGACGTTCGTGGCGGCTATGACGCGGGCGTCGAAGCGAATCATCTCGACACCTCCGATGGGATGAATCTCGCGCTCCTGCAACGCGCGCAATAGTTTCGGTTGCAATTCGAGCGGCAAGTCGCCGATCTCGTCGAGAAAGATGGTGCTCTGGTGGGCCTGCTCGAAGCGTCCGATGCGGGCCTTGTAGGCGTCGGTGAAAGCGCCCTTGACGTGACCGAAGAACTCGTCCTCGAGGAGGCTGGCGGGGATGCCGCCGCAGTTGACCGATACCATTTCACGGTCGCTGCGTTCGCTAAGAGCGTGAATGGCGCGGGCGATGCGCTCCTTGCCGGTTCCGGTTTCGCCCGTGATCAGGACGGTCGCGTTCTTGGCCGCCACCAACCGCACCTGTTCTATAACCCGTTGAATGGCCGCGCCACGACCGGTCAACAAGTCCGCCGGATTGAACGTCACGCCGCGGTTGCTTGGCGGATTGGCGCCCTTGAGGGCGTCGGCAAGAGGGCGGGGGTCGGCGTGCCGCGAGGAACGGGGGGCCGCCTCGGCGGTCGGCGGGGCGGAGGAGAGCGCTACTTCGATCCGCCGCAGCATGTCGGCGGGCGAAAACGGCTCGACCAAGAAGTCGGTGGCTCCTGCCCGCAACATCGCCGCCGTTTCTTGGGTTTGCTCGGAGGCGCTCAATACAATGACCGGCGGCGCACCGGAGACGTCACGAATCTTTCGGACGAAATTTTGACACTGCTCCGCCAACGCCGGGTCGTCGCCATTGTGGAGATCGACGAGAACGACCTCGGGGCCCAACAGAGCCGTCAAATTTCCGGCTTGCTCAAGACCGTGCGCCCGCTCTAAGCGAAAACCGCTGGCCTCGAGCGTGGCCTCGAATTGACGTTGGCGGCGAACGTCGTCACTGACCAGGAGAACCTTGCGTTGTCCGGGTCGGTCGGTTGGAGTGCGTGTCATCATGGCTTGCTTCGTCAGCTGATTGTCGTCTCGAATTCGGTCGGATATTTCGAATCCGGCCGCTATAGGCCTGCCTGGTGCATGTGGCCTACCATGCTCGACGAAGAAGTCATAAGTCGCTCTAGATGAAAGCTTTATCGCGTATTTCGATGGTTTCGGAGGACGGCTGAAAAGGTCCGAAATTCCCGAATCGAGACGGGGACGGGGACGGGGGTTGAGGCAACCAGTATCTATTTCAACCAGTTAGGGCGTTTCCTTGGCGATTTTCCAAAACGGGAATCTCGTCTCGAAACGGAACTGTTCTACTCCCCGAGGAGCGGAGGGGCGACGGCTTGAGAAGTTTCCGGTGGCTATAAACCGCGGACCGTGGAGTTCTAGTTCGTCTAGGCCGATCAGGTGCGTCGGCGGTAGATTTTCCGACACCGGATCGTCAAAAACTTGACGAGTGACAGAGGATTGACAACCCCCCGCCATTGAAACTGAAGCACTTACAGGTTTGACACATCGTGGCACGGCTTGTGCAGACAACCGCGCCGCGAGCAAGTCCGAGGAGAGAAGCCCTCTTTTAGTCCCGGCCGATGTCGCCATGCGCGGCGCCGACCGCGAACTCCTTCCGGAGGCCGTTCGTCATATCGTTTGCCGCAAATCGAACATTCGCCTAGGAGGCCAGAGAAATTCATGCCGATGTCCGCGGCTGTAGCAGCCCAAACCCCGCTCCCGCGTCCCGTCGAGTCCAAGGAAGACCGGGACGCGCTCATTGTCAAGCATCTACCGTTAGTCAAATCCATCGCCGGCCGGATTCGCGATAATCTGCCGGTACAGGTCGAGGTTGACGACCTGATCCATGCCGGTATTCTGGGACTTTTCGACGCCGTCGCCAAGTATAATCCCGGGAAGAACGTTGTTTTTCATCTCTATGCCAAGCACCGCATTCGCGGCGCGATTCTCGATAGTTTGCGGCAGCTCGATTGGGCGTCGCGAGACTTGCGGAAACGTTTCAAGTCAATCGAGGCAATAACCCAGAAGCTGGCTCAGGAACTGGGCCGGGGGCCGACCGAAGCCGAAGTCGCCCAGAAGATGGGGGTCACCGAGGAGCATCTTGGGCGGCTGAAATCGGAACTATTCAAGGCCGGGTTGACGAACGGTCAGCCGCACCGCGTTGAGCGTCCCGATCATTCCAGCTTCGCCGAATCGGCCGAGACCAAGGAGCGTCGCCCCGACGAGCTGTTCGCCAACCGTCAGTTGCGCGAGGTTCTCGAAAAGGCGATCGGCACTTTGCCGCCGCGGTATCAAACCGTGATCCAGCTCTACTACGATCACGAGCGGACGATGAAGGAGATCGGCAACGAGTTGGGCGTTAACGAGAGCCGCGTATCGCAGATCCACAAGAGCGCCCTTGAAAAGTTGGGCGCGGCGCTGCGTGGCTTCGGCTACCCCTCGGCGACGATCTTTATCGAGGAAGCGCGCCAGGGCTAGCGGGCTATAGCCTGTTTAGCGGTTTCTTGACTACAGACCATTGCGCATCCGTGCTCGCCCTCGCGAGCCGGATGCGCTATGCCTCAACCGCCCCCCCCATGCGGGCCCGGGTTCGGTGTGTCCGGCGTTCACGACCGGCTATCCCGCCGAGCCCGCGTCTATACTGAAGGGCGGCTGCGTCCTCTCTGCAAGCGCGCCGGCCCGCGGTTCCCCATGTCGGATGATTCCCTGAACATTGAATCGTTTGCGCTGGCGGTAACGGTGCGCAACGAGCGCGGCGTACTGCACGAGCTAACCGGCCTGATCTCGCGTGCCGGGGGCAACATTACCTGGGTAGCCATCCTCGACAGTCGCAAGGCCGTCGAGCACGTCTATTTCGAGATCAGTGAGATCAGCGATCACACCGAGTTGCTGGAAGAATTGCGCGCCTTACCCGCTGTGATCGAGGCCCAGGAGAAGACGAGTCTGAAGAGCGTCTTCGGCAAGCGCATCATCATCATCGGCGGCGGAGCGCAAGTCGGCCAAGTCGCGGTGGGCGCGGTGTCGGAGGCTGACCGTCACAACCTCCGCGGAGAACGCATCTCGGTCGATACGATTCCGCTGGTTGGCGAGAAAGCTCTGGCCGAGGCCGTTCGCGGTGTAGCGCGGCTGCCGCGGGCGAAAGCAGTAGTGCTGGCCGGCGCCTTGATGGGCGGTGAAATCGAGCAAGCCGTGCGCGAGGTCCGCAAGCAAGGGCTCTTCGTGATCTCGCTCAACATGGCGGGTTCGGTTCCCGAGGCGGCGGATCTCGTCGTAACTGATCCGATTCAAGCCGGCGTGATGGCCGTGATGGCGGTGGCCGACACCGCGCGCTTTGAGATTCCGAAGCTGAACAAGAAGGTGTTCTAGGGAACCCGACGTCGGGCCTGTAGGCGCGCCACCCGGGAGCCAAGGGAGTATGCAGTATGCCGAGAAACAGAAATCCTCATCGCCGCGACGCGCTGAAGCTGACCGCCTTTGGGTTGGCGGGCGCTTTTGGGGCGGCGGGCGCGCCGAAGCAGTGGCCCGTCAAGCCCTCGAGTGACGATTTCGGGGGTCTCAAAGTCGGTCTGACCTCCTACACCACGCGCAAGATCAGCCTCGATGAGACGATCGCCGCGCTCAAGCGCTTCGGTGTTCGCTACATTTCGCTGAAGTCGTACCATCTGCCGCTCGACAGCACGAAGAGCCGGCGGCGGGAAGTCGGCCGCAAGGTCGCCGATGCCGGTTTGGAATTGATGGGATGCGGCGTGCTGGAGCTCACCAGCGACGAAAAGCAGGTCCGCGATACCTTCGACTATTGTGTCGACGTCGGTGCGCCCGTCGCCGTTTCCGGTCCCCGACGCGATGCTCTGGAAACCATCGACCGCGTCATTCGCGATTACGACAACCTGAAAGTAGCGATTCATAACCACGGACCCGAGGATGAAGATTTCCCGTCGCCCACAGGGGTCTTCAAGGCCATCCAAGGCTTGGATAAACGGATTGGCTGCTGCGTCGACGTGGGTCACACTTTTCGCCTGGCCGAGGATCCCGCGGCAGCGCTCAAGGCCGTATCCTCTCGGCTTTACGATGTTCACATGAAGGACGTCACCGCCACCGGTGAGCAGCCGCCGATGACCCCTGTTGGGCGAGGCGTCATCGATCACCCCGCCATCCTGCGGACCTTGGTCGAGCTGAATTTCTCTTACCAGGTGGCTCTCGAGTGGGAAGGCGAAGAGAACGATCCGCTACCCGGCATGGCGGAGTCTTACGGCTACATGCGTGGCGTATTGGCCGGAGCTTAGCGTCGGGCGTACGCTACACAACGCTCCGTTGCCATTTTCCGTGAACTTTGGCTAAGCTTGAACGTCTCACGGTGTTTCAGCTTCCTTTCAGTTCGACCTATCGACGGCTTTCCGAAGCCGCGCTCGAAAGCCACCGCCAGGGTCGCCGCGCCGACCTTGTCGCCCCAGACGACATTGCTTTCGCTCGTCTTTACAGCTACGGCTTCCGAGGCCACATAATCGGCTCGTTTCACGCCGTCGGGGAAGCCTTGCGAGCGCACCGCTCGACGGACGCCGTGGCGCGCGCCCATATCCAAAGGGCCGTCGAGGAACTCGAAGACCTGTCCCACCGCGGCATGGACCCGGTTCCCGACGATTTCCGCGCCGTCGTTTCGACGTTCACCGGATACGACATCGGCGTGAAACGCGTTGTCGACGCAATGAATCAAGCCTATGAGGCGTCGCCGGAGCCCGCCTTGGCGCGCTTCGGAAGAGCTTTGGTGTCTTCGATCGGCGCGATCACCGGCGGCGACGGCATCTCGCTGACCCAAGACACGCACGCCCCCGAACTCGGCAGCTTCGTCGTTCCCAACCTCGGCATCACGATCGTGCCGCTGGTCTACGGCGACCATCATTCATGGAATCTGGCCTACCTAAGCGCCGAGTACCGCGATGTTCCCAATCACCTGCATCGCTACGGCGTCGAGATTCATCTGGGTTACGAACCGTTGCAAGGCTACATGGTGTTGGGAGAAGCGAAGGCCTTCGTTGACGAGGGCTACGCGCTGCCGATCCCGCCGATGACGCGCCATGGTTGGGTGAATCAGGGCGAGGCGATTCACCACGTTCCGTTTATCTTTGGGTCATTGAAGTACGCCGGGTGGGGTGTCTTCGCCGATGTGGTTCCCCAGCCGATCGCGTTCGAGCAACTCGTCGAAACCGACCGCGAAAGTTGGAAGATGGGTTCGACGGTCTATCTGGAACGCGAGATCCGAGCGGCGGCCCGCTCCACCCCGTCGCGCCGCAATGTCTTGATCCCGGCGTCGGTGACGGACCGCGACGGCAGCGGCGGGTTGGAATTGGCCGTGTCGCGGATCAATGCCGGCGGCATGCACTATCCGCCGGACTGCTTTCGCATCCTTTCAGTTGTCGGGGGCCGCGGGCGTGTGCGGCTCGGCCCGGCGGAGTCGGACATCGGCCCGCGCGACCATTTCGGTATTCCGGCGGGCCTGGACGCCTTTCTCGAACAACACGGCGACGAGCAGCTGACGGTGCTCGATACGGTGATCAGAGAGCGCTAGGGGCGTCGCTGGACCGAGCATTGCCAACCAGCCATTTCAGCTTTCGCACCGCCGTCCGGGAGCTGGTAAATACGCGAGGCTTGGTGCGTAGCGGAATCTTAGCTGCCGCGTTCGACATGGAATGCTGCGCCAACAGCAGAGCGTCGCACTTTGTAATCGCCTCGGCGGCGTTGACGATTAAGGCGTCATGACGCTCAAGATCCCCCTCTTGCAGGGCGTCGAAAGCCCCTTCGACCAGATCGGCTTGTAGCGCGAAGGTCGTGGTGTGGCGCTGGGCGTATCCGGTGATGTCTTCACGAACGGCATCAATTGTATCCGGGAAAGTTGCTAGGACCGCCAACCTGCGTCCGGCCGAAAAGGCCGCCTCAATCATGGCTTCATAGGCGCTGAGCACCGGCACGTCCAGCCCCTCCCGCCCCTGCTCGACGGCTCGTGAAAATAGGGATCCAGTGAACAGGATGCCGCGTGCCCCGGCGGCGGCGCTATGACGCAACAGTTTGCTAATGCGGTCCCGGATTTCGTCGGTCACCTGCCCGTGTTTGCGGTAGTCGGTGTAAAGCGAGCTGTCGTAAAGATGGACAGCCTCGGCTTCGGGCCATTGGCGTCGCAGCTCTCGCTCGATCGGCGCGATCGAGCCTTGAAGAGCATGGACGAGCCCCACTCTAACAGCCATGGAAATCATTGCCCCCGAATAAGGTGCTCATCGAGCTATGCCTTTTCCGCGGCCGCCGGTCCGCGCGGCCTCGAACGCGACGGCGGCGACCTTGGGCAGGCTGTAGATCGTGGATGCGTAATGTCCGCATTCGTGCGTGCAAAAACAACCCTGGGCGGCCTCCCGAGCGATTTCGTGTGCATTCGGCGAGAACCAGAGCTTGCGGAAATCGTAATCTTGGTCGCGCAAATTCCCAAGTTTACTATTCTTGACCTCGCACTCGACCACTTCGCCGTCGCTGTAAATCACGCAAGCCAAGCGGCCGGAAACACAGGAAAACTGTGGGCGCTGCTCGGCGACCGTGCGATCCACGCCGCGCCGAATATGCTGGTCGAGGATGTGATTGGCCGGGCCGAAGCCGGCCTCGCCGGACTCGCTGAACGCGCCGGCCGCGAAGTCTTCTTCCATGCGCTTCAGCAGGCGCTCATAAATGCGGCGGTCGACTTCAGTCTGGGTGGGATCGAGAGGATTGCCGCGGCAATAGTTGAACGACACGCCATCGGGGCGGAAGCGCCGTTTCAGTTCTTCGTAGATCTCGAAGATCTCTTCCTGATTGTCTTTCATCACCGTGGTCAAGGTATGAACGATCAAGTTGCGATAACGACGGCGCAAAGGCGTAAGGGCGTCCAGGGTCCGCAGCATGCGGCGATAGGCCTGTTGCTTGCCGCGAATGCGATCGTGCTTTTGCTCGTCGGTGTGATCGACGCTGAGGTTCAAGTGAAAACGCATGGCCGGTGCGCCGGTAAGCGTCTTTTCCAGAACCTCGACGGTTCGCTCGGTGTGTTGACCGTTGGTTGGCACGTAGACATTGGCGACCTGGTTGGTCTCGGCGACGGCCAGCAGGATATCCGCCAGATCGGCCCGCAGAAACGGCTCGCCGCCCCCAATGAAGAGGTTGTAGATTTCCCCCATCGATCGGAACGTACGTTGAAACTCCTCGAGGGTGAAATCGCGATTGGTTTTGGGGTTGAGTTCGTCCCAGTAGTAGCAGTGAATGCACTGCTCGTCGCAACGCGTCGTGACGTAGAGAGTGACGAAAGGGGGCGTGGTGCGGCGGCCGAAAGCGGTCTTATACTTCGTTCTCAACAGGTGAGGAAGGAATGAGCGCGGGGAGATTTTCGAGGTCGAAGTAGACATAGCCATGTTGCCGAATTCGTAACGGCGATTTGCGAGCGCCGAGGTAGGGGCTGTGAAAAAATGGGGGACAGTCCACTTCGCGCCGGACGAAATTATCGATTCAATGGAACTTATTCGGTCGGCGCTCGGTACAGTCCCCAATTTTTCACAGCCCCGTAGCCGCGCGGCGGACGAACTACACCAGCATACCGAAGACCGCCGCGATCATCTTCCGCGCCTCCGGCGAACGTCACCCCCCCACGTCTTCGGGACGATTGACATTCGCCAGCAAATTGCCGGCGCGGTTGAAACTCGCGTACTCGGGCGCGGGAATCTTTTCGACCCGCAAACCTTCGAATGCCCGCGTCACCTTGTGTTCATCTCTCTCTACCGCCGCCTGAATTGCCGCTCGCGCCGTCGCGCAATAAACGGCGCAAAGCGGCTGCGGCCGGTCGTCCTCGCCAATTGGCAAAACCACGTCCGCGTTTGATTCCGCCGCCCTCGCCAACAGAAACCGCAGGAAGCCCTTGCTGAGATGCGGCATGTCGCAGGCCACAACGAGATTCCATCGCGCTTTCGTCGCCTCCAAGACCGCCAACAAACCGCCCAGCGGTCCGAACTCCCCAATCGCGTCGCGGATCACCGGCTTACCCAGTGCGCCGTACTTCTCCGGGTCCCCGACTAACGTGACGGAGCCGGCGGCCGCGCGCACAGCCGCCGCTACATGCAGCGCCAACGGTCGCCCGAGCCAAGGCAGCAAAGCCTTGTCGCGACCAAAGCGCGAGCTCTTGCCGCCTACGAAGACCCAACCCGCCGTCTCACGCATGGTCGATTGTAGTACGACGGCCTGGCGTTAGGGCGTCGTCTCCACGCGCCTCGAGCTCTCCTTGGCGCAAAGAGAGTGGCGCCCGCCGCCGGCGTGAGCCCCGCGAAGTCACGCATCACGCCTGGATTTGGCGGACAAATTGCTATCCTTGAGTTTTCCGCTTGCGTTTGTCAATGGACTCGCTATTGCCATGCTCTTCCGGCTCGCCTCGGCGGGCGCGAATCTCGATGCCGCGCATCGTTCGCCGCTCGCTTCTGGTGCTTTGCTTGACCGTCGTCCCGCTGACCGCCGCCATCAGCGGCAAGGTCGTCAACGTCACAACGGGAAAGCCGGTTCCGGGCGCGGCCGTCACCCTCATCAAGTTCGGCGGTAGCCAGGGCATGGCGCCGACGGACGAGATGTATACCGAAGCCGACGGCGGCTTTTCATTCGATGAAAAGATGTTGGGTCTGGGCACCCAACCCGTTCACGCCATGTTACGGGCCGAGCACGAAGGCATTTCCTACAGCAAGATGGTCGTCCCCGATAGTTCGCTGGAGAACCTGGTTGTCGAGGTCTACAGCATCGCGGCCGGAGAAACTCTGGCGCCGGAAATGACGGCTTTTTTGTTCGAGCCGGGGGCCGGCCGGCTGGTCGTCAATCAGTTTTTTCAGTTCGCTAACAAGAGCGACCCCCCGCGCACCTACAGTGATCCCGACAAAGGCACCCTACGCTTCGAGTTGCCGCCGGCGTCTCAAGGAAAAGTGGAAGTGCGCACCACCGGCCCCTCCGGGATGCCCCTGAAGAGTTCGGCGAGGAAAACCGGCGACGGCAACGTTTACATGGTCGACTACCCGCTCAAACCGGGAGACAACCTAGTCGAGTTGACCTATTCTTTTCCCTACGAAAGCGGCGAGCCTTTTCTGACTCGAGTTCTCTACCCCGGCCTGGAAACGCGTTTTGTGGTGCCCGAGGGAGTCACGCTCGACGCCGATGATCTCGAATTGATGGGTCGAGAGCCGCAATCGCAGGCCTCGATCTACCTGTACAAAGGCGGACCGGAACTTTCGATCCGTCTGCGAGGTCGAGGACAATTGAGTGACAACGCGCCGGGCGGCGGCGGAAGCGGTACGGAAGTTACCATCGCCGCGGCGCCGGTCGCCAAGGAGCTACCGTGGATTTTCGCCATTGCCGGCATCGTCTTGAGCCTTGGTTTTTACAACCTGCTCGTCTCGAAGACCGACCCCGACAACGACCCCGCCGACCTCGAGCCCGTTGCAGCCCCCGCCGGTGCCTCCGGCGGCGGATCGTCCGGGACCACCCACGGGCAACGACGGCCTTCGAGGGCAGCCCGGCGAAGACGATGAGCGAAGCGGCCATTTCGCTGGAAAAAGTCTGGAAGTACTTCGGCGATTTCGCCGCCGTGCGCGGGGTGTCTTTTGCCATCCCCAGGGGTTCGATCGTGGCGCTGTTGGGACGCAACGGCGCGGGCAAGACAACCCTTTTGCGCATGATGGCCGGGCTCCTACGCCCGTCGAAAGGCGAAATCCACTTGGCGGGCGGCCAAGAGAAGGACTCCGACCCGCGTCGCTCCGGCGCGATCGGCGTGGTCGGCCATGGCGAGTGGATTTACGAAGATCTGACGGCGCGTGAAAACCTGGAATTCTTCGCAAAGTTGTACGCCGTTCGTGATGTCGCCGAAACGGTTGGACGTTGGCTCGATACGGTAGGCCTGACGCGCTTCGCCGATTCTCGCGCCAATGAGTTTTCGCGCGGCATGCGCCAACGCCTGACCCTCGCTCGCGCCCTGCTGCACGATCCGCGCATCCTATTGTTGGATGAGCCTTGGACGGCCTTGGATGACCGCGCCGTGCAACTGCTACGCTCGTTGCTGCTCGATGCGCATTCGCGGAATTGCACCGTTGTGGTGTGTTCGCACCAATTGCGGGAGGCGCTGGACGTCGCCACCGACATCGTTGCCATCGACGCCGGCAAACTGATCTTTCAAGGGTGCAACAGCCCCGAGATCAAACACCAGCCCGACGATTTCTACGAAATAATCTCGTGACCGAATACTTCCGGCAGACCTTCACGATCGCGGGCAAAGACCTGCGCGCCGAATTTCGCAACAAGGAAGTCCTCAATGCCGCCGTTGCGTTTACGCTTGTCGTGTTGCTGTTGTTCAGCTTCTCTTTCGACCCGATTATTAACGCGGATGCGCGTGACATGGCGGGCGGACTGTTATGGGTCGTTTATTTGTTCGCCGCCATCTTGATCCTGAACCGCAGTTTTGCCCGCGAAACGGCGGGCGGCTGCTTGGATGCTCTGGTCGCTTCGCCGATTCCGGCAAGCGCGATTTTCGGCGGCAAACTTCTCGCCAACGCCTTGTTGCTGTTGCTGATCGAGCTGCTCTCGTTGCCGGTCTTCGGGGTTTTCTACGACGTGGCGTGGTTGGGGAAGTTAGGAGACCTGTTGCCGGTGCTGGTGCTGGGAACATGGGGTATCACCGCGGTGGGAACGATCTTCAGCGCCGTGACGGCGGGCAACCGTTTACGCGAGTTGATGCTGCCGTTGTTGGTTTTCCCGATCACGTTGCCCGTGCTCATGGCTTGCGTCAAGCTCACGACGCTGATCCTTATGGGAGAGCCGATCGGCGATTCCGTGATTTGGCTCAAGCTGCTGGTCGCCTTCGCGGTGATTTTCACGCTACTGGGCGGCGTGCTGCTCGAAGCCGTTCTGCTCGCTTGAAATCTTCCGTGGGAGGGGCGCGACGAAGCGAAGTCTCCTCCAGGTCCGTGATTGCGCCGGCCCCCTCCCTGGTTCACACTAAAAGCAATGCCCCCGACCGTTCGCAAAGCCGTCTTTCCCGCCGCCGGATTGGGAACCCGCTTTCTGCCGGCGACCAAGTCTCAGCCCAAGGAGATGCTGCCGCTTGTCGACAAGCCGATTATTCAATACGGCGTGGAAGAGGCGCTGGCGTCGGGCGTCGAAAACATCGTCGTCGTGACAGGGCGCGGCAAGGCGGCGATCGAAGACCACTTTGACGTTAGCTTCGAGCTCGAGCATACCCTCGAGGCCCGCGGCAAGAGCGGCGAACTCGAAGCGGTGCGCCGCATCTCCGACCTGGTCTCGATTTCCTACATTCGCCAGAAAGAAGCCCTCGGCCTGGGGCATGCTGTTTCGGTAACGGAGGAACTCGTCGGCGATGAACCTTTCGCCGTGGTGCTGGCCGACGACGTGATTCACAGTGAGACGCCGTGCCTCCGGCAGTTGCTCGACGTCCATGAGAAGTTTCAAGCGGCAGTGATCGCCGTGATGGAAGTTCCGCCGGATCGCATTTCCGCCTACGGTGTTGTGGACGCCGAGCCGGTTGCGGATAACGGCGACGGCGGGCGCCTCTATCGCGTCAACAATCTGGTCGAAAAACCCCCGGTCGACCAAGCGCCATCGAACCTGGCCGTGATCGGGCGTTACGTCCTGCCGCCCGAAATCTTCCAACACCTCAATGCCCTCGAACCGGGTTCGGGGGGCGAGTTACAACTGACCGACGCCATCAACGCCTTGGTCAAAGAGCGTCCCGTCTACGCCTATCGCTTCGAGGGCAAACGCTACGACGCCGGGGATAAACTCGGTTTCCTCGAAGCCACCGTCGAATACGCTCTGCGCCGCGACGGCCTGGGCGAGAAGTTCCGCGCGTATCTCAAAGGCCTCAAGCTGTAGCCGGGAAATACACCCTAGTCCGCGCTTTCAATTCGTGAGCGTTGCCGCACCGCGCGGCGCCGGCGTGATTGTAGATGTTCACGGTAAGCGTCGGGGCGTCGTCGCCGGTCCGGGATGACGACCGATTCGCGGGCGTTTCGGCTCCCGATACGGACGAAAGTGCGAACAGTACCAACTCAAGTGCATAGAGCGACGGCGCGGGCCGGCCGGTTTCGACGAAGTTGATCGACTCCACGCGTATGGAACTGCAGGCCGAATACTCCCCCGACGGCAGCCGCATCGCTGTCGCCTCCAACCAGTCTGGGGCCTATGAGATTTGGCGGAGCAACCGTGACGGCTCCCAACCCGTGCGGTTGACATCCATGTCGTCGAAGTGGTGCGCCAACATCCGTTGGTCCCCGGACGGCGGGCGCATCGTATTTAACGCCTTTACCGCCATCGGGGGAAGTCCGCAAAACATCTGGGCGGTCGACTCCGAAGGCGGCGCCGCGCGACTTCTGATCGGCGGCGGATCTTCCGAGGACCTATACCCGAATTTTTCCCGTGATGGAGAATGGGTTTATTTCACTTCGGATCGAAATGGTCAGTTCGATGTGTGGAAGTTGCGCGCGGACGGGGGCGATCTGGTCCAAGTAACCAACACCAGGGGCGCGAACGGGATCGAGTCGGTCGACGGCGAATGGCTTTTCTACATCAAGGAGCATTTCCCGGAATGGGAGACGAGTCTATGGAGGGTCCCGGTTCAGGGCGGACAAGAAGCGAAAGTGTTGGAATCGGTGATGCGCAATTACGTCGTTGTCGAAGAGGGCATCTACTTCATATCCCAAACGCACCCGACGCTGGCGCCGTCCGAATCGCGCGCGTACATTCAGTTTTACCGGTTTGCAACGCGTCAAACCGAGGCAATCGCGAAAGTCCAGCGCGGCTGGAAGGATCAAGGCTTTTCCGTTTCGCCCGACGGTCGATCGTTTCTGTTTACGGATAACGTCCGAACGGGAAGCGACCTCGTAATGCTGGAAGATTTTCAGTGATCAGTCGTCTTGATCACCCCCGATCTCCTCGCCCCCCGACGTGGCGCACGCTTCAGCGCGCCGTGTCGCCACTCATGGCGACATGTCTTCCCCCCCGAGCCCATCGGGTCCACCCCGGGTTATTTCGGAACAGTTCCGTTTCCACCAATGCGCGGCATTCATCATGCCGGCATGAGACCCGTCCGCGGTCGGGGCGTTTTTCGGAGAAGACATACCGGCAAGAATGCCGGTACGGCACGCAAGAATGCGTGCACCACGTCAAGCGTGTTCGATATCGTGGAACCTGTTTTCGGAGGAATCCGATCGAGCGCGGCCCTCAACCCGTCATGCTGGAAGACTTCCAGTGATCGGCCGTTTCATTCACACATCGGAGGGGAAAAGGATTACCTAATCCGAGCGCCCGTACCCAGGGTTCCGCCTTCGGCTTCACCCTGGGCTGTTATTTCTGTCGCCGCTTCGCGGCTCAAGGTGATCGCGCAGGGTCCGAAGGAACCCTACGTCCCCTTCAGGCGGCTGAGGGTCTTGATGGCCGCGGGCTCGGGGAGCGAGGTTCGGGACGAATTCGCTCTACACGAACAATTCGGTGATCTCGCGGTTGGCGATGACCCCCGTTGGCGATAGGGGCTCTACATAATAGAAGGCGCGGCCGGAGGGGGTGGTCTCGACTTTCGTCTGCCAGTCGATGCCCATCGCGGAATAGATTGTCGTGGCGACGTCTTCCATATAGACGGGGCGTTTGGCGCTCCAGCCGTTGTCGATGATCTTGGCGCCCATTTCGTCGGTTTCGCCGAGCACGCGATCGCCTTCGACGCCACCGCCGGCGAACAGGATCGTCGCCGCATAGGGGTAGTGGTCGCGGCCGTCGAGATCGGAAAGTTCTCCGGGGGTGCGCCCGAATTCACCCATCGCCACGACGAGAGTTTCGTCAAGCAACGTGCCTCCGTCGGGTTGTTTCGTCCCTTCGAGATCGTCGAGCAGTGAGCAGAGACCGGCGTCGAGGTCAGCGGACATCTGATAGTGCTTTTTGCGATCGCTGAAGATTTTCGTGTGGTGGTCCCAGTCCTCTTGCGAGAGAAAGATGAAACGCGTCCCGGCGTCGGCGCGGACCAGATTGCGCGACAGTAGAAACGCGTCGCCAGTCACCGAGGAACCGTAGCGTTTGCGATCGTCGGCGTCGAGTTGAAAGACCTCGGCGTTACGTTGGTCCGACATCAAGTTGACCGCGCCTTCGTAGTAGTTGTGGAAGTCGCGATAGGTTTTGGCTTCAAGGCCGGGATCGGTGCGCAGCCGGGAATCGAAACGCTTGAGCAATTCCCAGCGCCGCTGAAAGGTTTCGCGCTCGTCGGGCGGGGGCGCGAAGGACGACAGGTCGGCGCGGGTATTGATGTGGAACGGCGCGTAGGTAGCCGGCAGGAAGCCCGGTCCGAGGAGTCCCGCCAAGTTGTAGAGCGTGTTAAAGGCTACGTAGGGGGGCAGGGAATCGGTCGGTCGCCTTTCCTTTTCGACTTCGGAAGAAACCACCGCGCCGACCGGCGGGATCTCCGGCGCCAGAGCGGGGTTATGCGGGTGCGCCGCCTGGCAGTAATACTGGCCGCGGCCGTGTTGGCTTTCCCAAGCATGGAATGAGCGAACCAGCGCGACCTTGTCGAGGCGTTTGGCGAGACGCGGATAAAGCGACATCGGCCACTTGATGCCGTTCGACAGCCTTTCGATCTCGAAGTCCCCGGGCGTCCACGAGCCTTCCTTCAAGTCCCAGCCATCGACGTGGCTGGGGCCGCCGGCGAGCATCACGAAGATGCAGAAGCGAGCCGAGCCGCGGGGTTCGTTGCGCCCGGCGGCGCGGACTTGCGACGGTTTGAGCAGCGGAAGAAATGAGTAGCCGGTAGCCGTCAGCCCGCCCAGACGCAGCATCTCGCGCCGGGAGAGAAACATGTCTTGGAATCGCGTCATGTTCACCCCTCAATGGTTAAAAACGAAATCCAGCTTGTTCATCAGTACCCATTGCAAGTCTTCGCCACCGGCGGTCGGCCCTCGCTCGGCCAATAATTGCACCGACTTGACCTTTTCATCCTCGGTCGGCCAACGGGAAAGGAAGCGCAGGAAGAGTTCATCGGCAAGATCCTCGGATCTCATCGCCGGCTCTCGACGCAACAGCTTTCCGAGGTGTGAATCCGCCTCGGCCTTGATCTTCGATTTGATGAAAGGCCCGTTCATCAACAAAACCGCCTGCGTAATCGAACCTTCGGTCGTGGGCTCATTCGATTCGCGATTGGCCTGCCCGAAGGAGTTCAGGAAATATTCCATGTCTTGCTTCCAGCCCGAGGCGAGGTATTTGTTGTGAACGATGTCGCGCGGGCCGCGGGTTTGGGTCAGGAATTTCGCCTTGTAGTCGGTCTTCGGGACCGGGATTTCGGTATAGAGGTCGGTGGCCTTGACGACGGCGTCGTAGACTTGCTCGGCAGTCAGCCGGCGCGCGAACTTACGAGCGAAATATTGTGCGTACGAATCTTTCCATTCGCCTCGAAATCCAGAGGACAACTGATAGGTGCTTGATTCCACGATCATGCGGATGAGTCGGCGAAGGTCGTGGTTGTTGTCGCGAAAATCTTTGGCCAGCGCTTCGAGCAAAGCGGGGTGGCTGGCTTGAATGGTCCAATCGCCCTCGGGTGGATTCCGCGGGTCAAGGCGGGCCAGATCAAATTCATCGGGCGGGTCGACGATGCCGACGCCCATCAGTTCAGCCCAAAAGCGATTGACGGTGGCGCGGGCGAACTGCGGATGGGAGGTGAACATGCGCGCCAACTCGTTTCGCAAAGGCTTGTCGGGGTCGGGCTTTTCGCCGGTGAAAATGAACTCGGGTTCAATCAGGCCCTCGGCGGTTCTAGGCAGCCGCACCGTGCTGGCGGCGTCACCGCGATAGCCCGAGCCCTTGTCGTCGATTGAATATTCGTCTTGAATCAGCGTGATGTCGGTGCGCCGCAGCACGCGCGTCTTTCCGAAGAAGGCCGCCTGCTTCCAGAGTTCTTCGCGCTTCCGAGCGGTCAGCCAGACGTTGAGTTGCTCGAGGTGACGGGCACCGTCGTGGCACGAGACGCATTGCAGATTGACGCCCATGAAATGCTTGAACAGATAGACCGTCATGTCGTCGGCCGTATCCTCGTGCATCGTGATATGGCAGGCGTCGCCGAAAACGACCCAGCGAACCAGGTAGGACGCGGGGCCGACGTACCAATTGCTCAGCGCGCGGGCGGTGATCAGCTCGCTCACCAGATCGTCGTAGGGCTGGTTGAATTGCAGCGAGTCGTAGATGAAACGGTAGAAGAGGTTGCGGCCGTCGGTGCCGACGCGGCTGCCGCCGGTGCGCGCGATATCGGCATACCAGTAGGTCCAGCGCTCGAGATAAGGCTTGCCGCCGATCAGACGGTCAATCAGCTTGTCGCGCTTTTCCGGGTCGTCGGAGGCAACGAACTCGCGAACCTCATCGGGGTAGGGAATGCGGCCTGTGAGGTCGAGCGATACGCGCCGCAGAAACTCAGCGTCGCCGGCAAGGGGCGCGTGGGGAATTCCGTCGCGTTGCATCTTACCGAAGATATGTTCGTCGATGAGGTTCTTGCGCGAAACATCGGCGGGGTCGCCGGCAGGTTCGCCGGAGGCGACAAATTCGGTCAACTGAGAAGCTTGTTGGCGGCGATCGGCTTTGTCGACTTTCGGGTGATCGGCGGGGAGGTTTTTGGACGCATCGGCCTGCGCGAAGAGCCGGTCGCCGTTGGGGCTGGTGAGCACCCAAACCGCCAGGGCCAAGACTAAGAGAACGGTTGGAAGACGCAACCTCATCGAGAAGCCGCCTTTCTTTCCGCGGCACCCGAGGGGGCGGGACCACGGAACTTCGAAACAGCCGATTTTCTACGTTACAGTTTAGAACTTTCGACGACCTTGTCGCCATGGTAGGTGTGATCGGTTGCGGTCCGCGGCGGGAACCCGATCTAGCCCGGCTCACCCGCTGTTCGCGCCGGCAGCAGCTCCACGTAAGGATCCTTGGCCGACTCATCGCCGTACTTGTCGTGATGTCGGACCCATAACATCCCGTAAGGTAGATCTTGCTCGTCGCGGCCCTTAGGCACAATGTCGAGGAGGTGGTAGACGCCGAGAAACATGTCGAGGCCTCGGGCAAACGAGGAGTATGTGTGAAAGATATCCCCCTCTTCGTTCTTGAAGAAGACGCTGATGCCCGGTCCCTCGGTCGACGGAAAGAATCCCTCGCGGTAGTTGTAGTACATCCGCTTGTCAGCCATCTGCTCGGCGGTGAACGAGACATTGAAATCCCAGTTGAACTCGCTTTCCAACGACGACACCCACTTGAAGCTCCAACCCATTCGCTTCTTGAACGCCTCGAGTTTGGAGAGAGGCGCGCGTGAAACCGTCACCATCGTCACGTCGCGCTGTTCAAGGTGAATAGTCGACGGATTGTAGTGGTCCCCCAACAGCGAACACGACTTGCAGCCTTCGTCCCATTCCGGATCAAACATGAAGTGGTAGACAATCAGCTGGCTCCGGCCGTCAAACAAATCCGACAGGGTCTCGGTCCCGTTCGGTCCGTCGAAGCTGTATTGCTTCTCGACCTTCTCCCATGGAAGTGCCTGCCGTTCGCGACTCAACTCGTCGCGAAGCCTCGTGAATTCCTTTTCCTTCGCCAGCAGTGCCTTGCGGGCCGTGAGCCACTCTTCCGCCGAGACGACCTTTTGGTTGTTCATCCACCACCTCCGAAAACGTTCAAGCGCTTGCTCTATTTAAGCATTGCGCTCTAGTCGATATACCGCAAGCTCCGCAACCGCCTCCGCGACAAACGGCTAAGTGTTGGAGAGTATGGCCCCCCGGCCCGCTCGGAGTTGCGAGGGCCGGCTTCATCAATCCGACCCTCTGCTAGAGTGTTTACTTGCCGGTCCCGTCACCATTGCTCGATCGGACGTCGCTGGAGCGTCTCGAACGATTGGCGATTCGCTGGGAGCAATCGTTCAACGGATTGCTGGGCGGCAACAACCTGTCGCGCTACGCGGGGGTGGGGCATGAGTTTCTCGACCATCGGCATTTTCAACCTGGCGACGACTTGCGGGCGGTGAACTGGCGCGCTTACTTACGGTTGGAGCGCATCTTCCTAAAGATGTTTCGCACCGAACCGCGAACGCCGGTTCGAGTGCTGCTCGACTGTAGTGAGTCGATGGCTTGCGGCGCTCCGGAGAAGGGCCCCGGGGAGGCCAAGTTTCACTACGCCTGCCGCTTGACGGCGGCGCTCTGTTATGTCGGCCTGGTGCGGCTCGAAACCGTCTTCGTGCAGCCCTTTGGAGTGGATTTGAAAGAGGGCTTTCGCGCCGACGGCGGGCGTCATCGCTATGCGCGGGTGGCGGACTTTCTCGAAGGGCTTTCGACTTCGGGCCGGTCGGATTTTTTCGATACGGCGCGGCTGTTTCTGGCTCCGAGGCCTTCGCCGGGATTGACGATTATCGTGTCGGATTTTCTGGACGAGAGCGGTTGCGAGACCGCCTTGAAGCACCTCTCCGATTACGGGCATGAACTGCTGTTGCTGCACGTGGCCGGACCCGACGATCGGACGCCCTCGTGGCGGGGCGAGTTGGAACTCGTGGATGCCGAAAGCGGGAACTTGCGGCGGATCAACATTGATCAACAAACCGCCGAGGAATACACGGCCGCCTATGACGAGCATTGTCAGCGTCTGGAATACGCGGCCTCGCGCAGCGGCGGACGCTACGTTCACTTGGGGACGGAAGTGCCGGTTGAAGAGACGCTCTATGGCTCGATGACTCGCGCCGGTTCGGTCAGCGTGCAGTAGAAGAGGCTGGCGGGCGGCAACGCCGTTGTCTCGCGATGAGTTTTCTCAACCTCACGATCATCGAGTTTCTGGCGATCTTGCTGTCAATGGCCGCGGCGATCACGGCGCTCTATTTTTACGATCGCTCGCGGCGGCGGCAAGTCGTTTCGACTCTGCTGTTTTGGCCCCGACGGCCGGACCCTCCGATGGTCACGCGGCGGCGCAAGCTGCAACAACCCTGGTCGTTACTACTGCAATTGCTGGCGCTGCTGCTGCTGCTGTTGGCGATTGCCGATTTTCGATGGGGGGAGCAGGGGGGCGCGGTACGACGGCATGTCGTCGTCCTTGATACGTCGGCGTGGATGGGAGCGCTGACGGCGGACGGGCGGCGTCTGATCGACATCGCGCAACAGAGGGCGCGCGCTTACCTCGGAGCGATACCGGCCGGGGAGCCGGTGATGTTGATTCGAGGGGACGCCAACCCGGCTCCGGCGACGCCCTTCACGACAGACCGCGAGGCGTTGGAATCAGCAATTGCCGCGTCGGAACCCGGGTGGACTTCCATTGACTTGAGCGCGGCGCTCGACGCGGCGCGCGGCGCCTTGGCCCTGCACGGCCCCGCGGGCGTGGAGTTGGGCGAGCAGTCGAGCGTCGGCGAAGTTACCTACATCGGCAGCGGGCGCGTCGGCGAATCGGGAGCGGCGGCCTCGAAGATTCCAAGACTGCGTTGGATCGAGGCGGGCGAGGCGATTGCGGATCTTGGCGTGAACGAGCTGGTCGCGCGACGGCCGGCCGACGATCCGGAACGCTGGGAAGTGCGGGTTGAGCTTTTCCATGCCGGGGAGGCGGCGCGGGAAGTTGAAACGGAGTTTCTGTTTGCCGACAAAATGCTCGGGACGAAGACGATTCGGTTGCCGGCACGGGGAACGAAAGACCTCACGTTTCGATTACGAACACCGCGCGCCGGACGGCTCGAGGTGCGGCTTGGTTCGTCCGATGGTTTCGCGATAAACGACAGCGCGGCACTTGATTTGCCCGCGTATCGCCGTCATCGAATCGATGTCTACTCATCGAATTCCGGCGGGCTGAGGGGGTTGCTCGGCGCGAACCCGAATGTCGAAGCGCGCTTTGAGGCTCCAAGTCATTACACCACCGGGGAAGGGCGGAGCAGAATCGTTTTCGACGGTTTCTCACCTTCGACCGAGCCGAGATCGAATGCCGTCTATATCAATCCCCCACGCGAAAGCTCGCCGGCCAAGATTACTCGGATCGCGGGTGAGCAGCGCATTACGCGTTGGAATGCGGATCATCCTTTGGCGCGAGGGTTGCGGACCCGCGACGTGGTCCTCGATCGCACGGCGATTTTCGAGTCGCTTCCCGGTGACGTGACGATCGCGGAAAGCGAGGCCGGGCCGGTGGTCATCGCCCGCGTCGAGGACGGACGCAAGCGCGTGTTTTTCGGCTTTGGATTTGGGGATTCGGGGTTGCGAAATCGTCCGGCGGCGCCGCTGCTTTTCGCCAACACGATGGCGTGGATCTTCCCGAATAGTTTTCGCTCCTCGGAATTGCGCGCGCGGAGCCCGGGGTTGATCGAAGTCGAGGTGGGTGAGCAAGCTGAGAGCGATATCACAGTTCGCTCGGAGGAAAATCCCGACCTGCCGTGGAGCTATCGGGACGGCAAGGTACGCTTGTTCGCGTCGACGCCCGGAACGGTGATCGTGCGCGCCCCCACGATCGAGAGCCGTTTGGCGCTAACGCTGCCGGAGCCGGCGGGCGAGGAGTGGAGTCCGCCGGAAGGCGTACTGAGGGGCGTGCCGCCGCGAGCGGTCGGTCGGGGAGGAACCGTCGTCTTGTGGCCCTGGTTGGCGGCGCTGGCGGTTGCCTGTCTGCTGGTCGAGTGGAAACTTTTCGGGCGCGCGATGCGTGGCGAGTCGGTTTCGAGAGGCGAGGTCGGCGGCACGACGTCGCTCGGGCTCGGGTTGAGCGATGCCGGCGGCGCGAACGGGGTAGGACAGACGGAAGCCGAAACTCGCGAGGAGGAGGCGGTGGTGTGAGCTTCGCCAATCCTTGGGCTCTGGCTCTGTTGCCTTTGGTTGGGACTTGGGCGGTTTGGGAATGGCGCCAAACCAACCGCAAGGCCGGGGTGCTGCTCAAGGCCTTGGTTTTCGCGTGCGTGATCGCGGCCTGGGCCGACCCTGGGCTGACGGTATTCGAGACCAAGACGGCGGTCATGGTGCTTACTGATACTTCGCCGAGCATTCCCGCCGAGCAGGTCGAGCAGCAGCAAGAGATTCTTCGTCGCATGGGCGAAGCACGCGGGCGGAATCTGCTGCGGGTATTTTCTTTCGACGAAACCGCTCGGCCCGGGTCGCCCAGGCGTGACGCCTCGCCGCGCGGAACAAACATCGAAGCCGCGCTGCGGGCCGGGCTTTCGGCGCTTCCGGCCGACCGCATCCCGAAAATCGTTTTGATTTCCGACGGCTGGGAGAACCAAGGGGCGGTTGAGCGCGTGGTGGAACCGGCGCGTAGGCGCGGTGTATCGGTCAGCACGATTCCTCTCGAAGGGCGACGACGTCCCGCACTGCGGTTGAAGGCCTTGAGCGCGCCGACGCAAGCCTTTCGGGGAGAGCGTTTCTCAATTGACGCCGTGATCGAAAGCCCGGCTGCGGCCGCGGTCGATGTATCCCTGCGGGCGGAGGGCAAATCAATCGGGCAGTCGAGCGCGCGTTTGGAAGCCGGCGAAAACTTTCTCCGACTCAATGCCCGACTCGATATCGCCGGTTCGGCGCTCGTCAGTGGAGCGATCAAGTCGGCTGAGATGGGCGAGCTGGTTTTCGAACACACGGTTTCGTTGGCGCAACCGCGGGTCTTGCTGGTTTCGGGCGACACCGAAGAACGCGACGTCCACTTGCTGGGCGTGTTGCGCGCGGCGGGGTTCGAGATCGAACGCTCGCGGGAAGCGTTCCCGCCTGATCTAAGCGACTTTCACGTCATCGTTGTCAACAATATTCATCTTGAGGGTCTGCCGCTCAGCGGCAAGGAGCGTATTGAGGAATTCATCCGCGAGGGCGGTGGGTTCCTGCAAATCGCCGGGGAAAATTCCCTTTACGTCGAGCAGGAAGATAACAACGACCCGCTGCGGCGAGCTTTGCCGGCCGATCCCGCTCCGCCTCGCACGCCCGAGGGAACGGCGGTGGTGTTGATTCTCGACAAGTCGTCTTCGATGGAAGGGCAGAAGATGGACCTGGCGCGACGGTCGGCGCTGGGAGTGGTCGAGAATTTGCGGCCGATTGATCAAGTCGGGGTGCTGGTCTTCGATAATTCCTTTGAGTGGGCGGTGACTCTGCAGAAGAACGAGAATCCGAGCGCCACGAAGGAACTGATCTCGAGCATCATCGCCGACGGCGGAACGCAAATCGCGCCGGCGTTGACGGAGGCTTTCGAAAAGATTCGCCCCTCCGATGCCGCCTACAAGCATATCTTGCTGCTGACCGACGGCATCTCCGAAGAAGGCGACAGCATCGCCCTGGCTAAGGAAGCGGCGAAGCTCAAGATCACGATCTCGACGATCGGGCTGGGACAGGACGTCAACCGCGCCTACCTGGAACGTGTCGCGCGAACGGCCGAAGGCAAGCCGCATTTCTTGCTCGATATTGCAGGTCTGACGCAGCTTGTTCTCAAGGACGTGATGGAGCATACCGGATCATCGGTGATGGAAAAGGAGGTTCGGGCGCGGGTCGTTCGCGACGTGGAAATTCTCGACGAAGCCCGGATCGCGGAAGCCGGGTCTTTGCTCGGCTGGGTGAAGTTTGTCGCGAAGCCGGAAGCCGAAACGATTCTCGAGATAGACGAAGCCAATGAGGAAACCGGCGAAAGGGACCCGCTGCTGGTGCGCCGGCAATACGGGTTGGGGCGCGCCGCCGTTTTCACATCCGATGCGAAGCAGGTGTGGGCGGCGAACTGGGTCGAGTGGGACGGCTTCGATGTCTTTTGGACGAATCTGCTGCGCGACGTCTTGCCGCGTTCGCACGCCGTGGAAGCCGAAGCGCGGTTCGACGCGGCCGAGGGCGAGATCGTGGTGCGCTACCGCTGGGCGGAAGCAGGTGTGGGGCAACCGCCGGAGATTCTCCCGGAGCTTTACGCCCTCGGCCCCGACGGTTTCCAACACGCGGCCCAAATCGAGCGCGTCTCGACGGGTGTGTATGAAGCGCGGGTTCCGGTGGACGACAGGCAGGGACTGTTTCGCATGAGGCCGGCCTCCGAGCTTGAGCTTTTCCCCGAAACCGCTTTCTATCGCGTCGAGGCGGAGGCCGCCGACTACGGCTCGAACCCGGGATTGCTGCGCAAGATAGCCGCGTGGACCGGCGGGGAATTCGATCCCGCGCCAGAGAGCGTGTTTACCTCGGGGCAAGCGACGCCGACGATGATGGATTTGTGGCCGGGTTTTTTGGCGCTGGCCTTGTTTCTCAATCTGTTTGAACTGGTGGCGCGAAAGGGTTGGATCCCATGGCTGCGGCGCTGGGAGTAGGGGCTGTGAAAAATGGGGGACAGTCCACTTTGCGCCAGACGAAATTATTGATTTGATGGAGCTTATCCGGTTGGCTCTCGGTACAGTCCCCCATTTTTAACAGCCCCGTAGGGGGCGGTCTTGTCAGGACTTGGGCTCAAGCGGCTGCGTCCCGATCTCATTCCGCAGTCCGGTCTGGATGACCCGGGCGCAAGCAGCGCAAACAACGAGCCACACGGCGGCGATGGTGATTTCTCCCAAGAGTAATTTCCCAACGCCGAACAAAGCCGCGTAGATGAGCCCGCAACCCGCCGCCCAGTGGAGCAAGTCACGGCCCGGTCCGGGTCGTGGGCCGGCATCGCCGGCGGCCGCGGGGATCGGTCCCCAGAAAACGCGGTACGGACGAACGCGCTTGTAGAACAAAATCAATTTCTCGCGGGGTTCCGGTCCGGTGAGGAACGTGACCGCGACCCAGGCGATGCTCGTCAGCACGACGGTCCACAACATCACGACCGCGAAATCATTGGGATCGTCGGTGTCGTATCCCATCCCCCATTGCAACGAAATCGATACGGCGAACGCCGTTACCATGGCGGTTACTTCGCTCCAGGCATTGACCCGCCACCAGAACCATCGCAAGATCAACACGCCGCCCGTCCCGGCGCCGGTAGCCAGCAAGAGCTTCCACGCGCCGGCGATGCTATCCATATAGAAAGTAATGGCGGCGGAAATCACGGCCAGCAAGATCGTCGCGATACGGCCGCCGGCGACCAATCGACTCTCGTCCGCGTCAGGCTCCACAAAGCGCTGATAGAAATCGTTGATCAGGTAGCTTGCGCCCCAATTGAGCAGCGTGCTGATCGTCGACATGAAGGCCGCCGCGAATCCCGCGATCATCAAACCCCGCGCGGAGGGCGGCAGGTAGTCGACCATCACCAGTACGTAACCGCTTTCGGCGTCGGCGAGATCAGGGTAGGCGACCAGCGACACTAAGCCCACCAGAATCCACGGCCAGGGACGCAGCGCATAGTGCGCGATGTTGAACCACAGCGTCGCCAGCAGCGAGTGGCGTTCGTCGCGGGTCGCGAACATGCGTTGGGCGATGAACCCGCCGCCGCCCGGCTCCGCACCCGGGTACCAGGTTGCCCACCAGTTCACCGCGATGTAGACGAAAAACGTCAGCATCGGCATCCACGGCGAATCGAAGTCGGGAAAGAAGGCCAGCGCGGCTTCGCCTCGCAACTCGGTTACGCGTTGCGTGAGTTCGCCCAAGCCGCCAATGCCGCTCACCGCGAAAACGGCCAAGGCAACCGCGAGTCCCATCATCAGAACGAACTGCGCGAGGTCCGCGATCAGCACGCCCCGCAAACCGGCCAACGTCGAGACGGCGCAGGTGAGCGCCGTCAGTCCCAGCACGGCGAAAATCGCGGTGGTCTTGTCGATGCCGAGCACCAACATCAGCACTTTGACCATCGCCAGGTTGACCCAACCCATGACGATGCAGTTGATGGGAATAGCCAGGTAGAGCGCGCGAAAGCCGCGCAAGAAAGCGGCGGGTCGTCCGCTATAGCGAATCTCGGCGAACTCGACATCGGTCACGACGCCGGCTCTGCGCCACAGCCGGGCATAGAGAAAGACGGTCAACATGCCGCTGAAAACGAAATTCCACCAGAGCCAGTTGCCGGCGATGCCGCCGGTAGCCACCATGCCCGTGATCGCCAATGGTGTATCGGCGGCGAAGGTCGTAGCAACCATCGATGTGCCCGCTAACCACCACGGAGCCGAGCGCCCGGAGACGAAAAATTCGTCGAGGCCGCGCCCGGCGCGACGGCGATAGTACAGGCCGATGGCGAGGTTGAAGAAGAAGTAGAGACCGACGACGAGACCGTCCAGCCAGGTGAGCTTCATGCGGAGGCCATTATAGGGGAACGGGGGTGACGGAGCCGAGACAAGCTGAGAGCTTGTCCGGACTGTTGGCTGGGACAAACGCGAGTGTTTGTCTCTACCCGGAGGGGGTTTAGGCGGCTCCGAAAATTCCCTCGACGCGAGAAAGGTATTCCATGGCGAGTTGGCGGAGCCAAGTTGCAGCCTGGTTCGCGGCGTCGTCGTTGACGGCGCGGACGGCGTCAAGATGGGAGTCCGCCGCTCGCGCCTTTTCGTATTGCCTCAAGAATGCTTCGGGCGCGGGGGAATCGTCGGGGGCGTTTGTGAGCATCTCGCGCAACTCGCGGCGCTTTTCGATGAGTAGGCGGTGTTCGGTTTGGCAGGCGATGAGTCCGGCGTCACCCGAGACGGACGATTTTTCGATCGAACGCTCCAGCTTGTCGATGATCTTCGTCAGTCGTTTGACGCGTTCGGCGATGTGGAGTCTAAGCTGCTCGCGGGCCGCCTCGTAGAGTGGTTTTTCATGACCGGCAGCCGCGGGGAGCCTGACGGCGCGGTACCAGGAGTCGAGGGCCCATAGGTTGCCGATCAGCCGCGCGGTGGTCAGAAACTTTCGCCGCAGGCCGGTGTAAATTTCCGGGTCGAAGCCCTCGATCACGCCGCTTTCCGCGGTCTCCCATTGAACGCGATCGCCGGCTACATCGCGGCGCACGACCGACCCGGCCGCCAGCACGGCTCCAAAATCCACATGCAGCGGTCCGACGAGGCCGCATTGTCCGCCGACGAAGATCGGACGAGAACGCAGCAGCACGCCGCCGACATCGCCGATCAGGCTCGACCACTTGTCGCCGCGCGGGTCGAAGTTGAAATGGACGACGCCCGATCCTACTTCGCTGTGGTCTTCGCGCGACGTCCCGCCGCTCATGAAGATGTCGCAGTAGTTGATGAGGGACCCGGTCACGACAGTCGCGGTGAGAACGTTGTTTTTGAAGGCGATGCTGTGCGCGGCCTCGACCTGTTCTTCGATCAACGTGCCGGGACGCAGTTCGGCGAAGCCCCGAATATGGGTTTCGTCCAGGATTGTCGCTCCCTGATAAGAGCCCGCCCCAAGTTCGACATGGCGGCCGATTTGGCAGTTCTCGACGAGGGCGTGACCGGAGGCTCCGATACGGGTTCCGCGCCCGATGCGAAGGTCGGGGCCTCGCAGAGTGGCGTGGTGAATCGACGCGCCGGGTTCGATGTTGTCGAGCCTGACGTCGGCGTCGATGTAGACGCGTTCGGCCCCCCAGACATCGACGCCGCGGGATTGTAGTTCCGCGACGCGTTGGCGGTTGGCGCTTTCGTCGTATGGGGCGTTGGGGGGCACGAGTAGGGGGCTGGTCAGGGTCGGTGGTTATCGCGGGTTGCGGAATGTAGGGAGGGGAGACCTTTGGCGGCGTTGGTTCCCGAGTATCTTGGTTTCACCACTTTCCTTGGGGTCAAGAATTCCATCGCACACCGCTCCCTTACGGTCGCGGCTCGGTTTGTTTGTCGACCAAGTCGTACACCTTCTCCAGCGCTTCGGCTAACGCGGCGGGGTCCTTGCCTCCGGCTTCGGCCATGTCGGGTCGTCCGCCGCCGCGGCCGCCGACTTGCTCGGCCACGGCGCCGACGAGTTTGCCGGCGTGGACTTTTTTGCCCGCGATGTCCTTGCTGACCATCGAAATCAATGCGACATTCCCATTGCTCGCGGTCCCGAGGACGACCACGCCCGATTGAATCTTGTTGCGCAAGGAATCCGCCAACGAACGCATCTGCTTACGGTCGAGACCCTCGACCTTCGCCGCGATCACCTTGACGCCGTTGACTTCTCGAACATCGTCCGCCAGCGACCCGGCGCTCGATTGCGCCAGTTTCGCCTTTAGCTGCTCGATCTGTTTCTCGAGTTCCTTGCGTTCGGCGGTCAGCCGTTCGACGCTTTCGACGAGATCGGGCTCGGAAACGCGGACGATCGAGGTCAGCTTTTCGATGGCTTCTCTGGTCTGCTTGTATTGTTCGTAAGCGCCGGTGCCGGTGACGGCTTCGATGCGACGAACGCCGGCGGAAATGCTGCTTTCGGCGGTGATCTTAAAGACGCCGATATCGCCGGTGCGGGCTACATGCGTGCCGCCGCAAAGCTCGGTACTGAAGTCATCCACCTTGACGACTCGCACCTGCTCGCCGTATTTTTCGCCGAATAAAGCCATTGCTCCGGTCTTGAGCGCGTCGTCAATTCCCATTACGTTGGTCGTGACCGGAGTATTCATGAGAACGCGTTCATTGACGGACTTTTCGATCTCTTCGAGTTCCGCGCTATCCATCGCCGTGTAGTGGGTGACGTCAAAGCGCAACCGATCGGGCCCGACGACGCTGCCGGCTTGCTTGACGTGGGTGCCGAGGGTTTGGCGCAGCGCGGCGTGCAATAGATGGGTCGCCGTGTGATTGCGTCGCGTGGCGTCGCGCAATCGCGGGTCAACGCGGCATCGTAATTCGTCCCCGACCTGAACAGGCGCGGCGGTGACGACATGATGCACCGATAGGCCGCGTAACGGCGCTTGTACATCTTTGACGCGAGCCACGATATCATTGCCTCGAAGCAGAGTCCCTTGGTCGCCGACTTGCCCGCCCGACTCGGCGTAGAAAGGTGTGCGGTCGAGGATGAGCTCGACCTTGGCGCCGGCGTCAACTTGGTCGACGGGTTGCCCCTCTGAAACGATCGCCGCGACGCGGCAGCTCTCCGACTCGGTACCGGCATAACCCACGAATTCCGTGGGATGCTTTTCGAGCAATTCCTGATAGACAGCCGCGACCGCCGTGCCCTCGGCGCCTTTCCAGCTTGCTCGAGCCCGGGTGCGTTGCTTCTCCATTTCGGCGGCAAAGCCGGCCGGGTCGATGGTTAGATTACGCTCCACCGCAAGTTCTTCTTGTTCATCAAGAGAAAGGCCAAAGGTGTCGTAAAGCTTGAAGGCAGTCTCGCCCGGAATCACGTTTCCGTCAAGCTTCGCGACCGACTCCTCGAACATCCTTTCGGCCAATGCGAAACTATGCCGGTAGCGCACTTCCTCTTCCTTGACGATGCGGGCGATACGCTGCACCGAGTCGAGTACTTCCGGGAACCCGGGCTTCATCAGCTCGCCCACGAAGCCCGTCAGCCCGTAGAGAAACGGCTTGTCGGAACCGGCAAGCCGTGCATGCCGCAACGCGCGGCGGATGATCTTTCGCAGGACATACCCGCGACCCTCGTTCGCCGGTACGATGCCGTCGTGGACCAAGAAAGTCGCCGCGCGGCTGTGGTCGGCGATGATCCGCAGCGTGGTGTCGATCTTCGGATCCGCGCCGTATTCGATACTGGAACCCAAAATGGCGGCCGCTTGGTCGATGATCGGGCGAATCAGATCCGTCTCGAAATTGCTCTGCTTGCCCTGCAGAATCGCCGCCACGCGTTCGAGGCCCATACCGGTGTCGATCGAGGGCTTGGGAAGCGGCGTCAGGTTCCCGTGGGCGTCGCGATCGAACTGCATGAAGACGAGATTCCAGATCTCGACGTAGCGGCTCACCTCGCTCGGAAACGGCTCGTCTTCTTCATCGGGTTCGAGGCCCGCGGGGCCGAAATCGTAGAAGAGCTCCGAGCAGGGTCCGCACGGGCCGGTATCGCCCATCTGCCAGAAGTTGTCTTTCGCGCCACAGCGAAAGATGCGGTCGGTGCCAATGTCGGTGACGGTTTTCCAGAGTTCCTCGGCCTCGTCGTCGTCTTCGTAGACAGTGGCGTAAAGGCGATCTTTGGGAAGCCCGTATTCCTTGGTGACGAGTTCCCAGGCAAACTCGATGGCCTCTTTCTTGAAGTAGTCGCCAAAGGAAAAGTTCCCGAGCATCTCGAAAAACGTGTGGTGGCGGCGGGTGCGGCCGACATTTTCGAGATCGTTGTGTTTGCCCCCCGCGCGAACGCACTTTTGGGACGTGGTGGCGCGTGTGTAATCCCGCTTTTCGATGCCGAGGAAGGTTTCCTTGAACTGGTTCATCCCGGCGTTGGCGAAAAGCAACGTCGGGTCGTTGGCGGGCACGAGCGAGGAGCTGCCGACAATACGATGCCCGCGGGCTTCAAAGTAGCGGAGAAACTTTTCCCGTATTTCGTGGCCCGTCAATCGAAGACCTCTTGATCCGGATCGGGATGCCGGTCGGGGAAATCCGCCGGCCATTCGACATCGGGCGCGAGAGCCCGCAGTGCTTCCCCGATTTTATCAGAGGAAAATCCGGCCCGGACGAGCGAGCGATAGAGTTTGAGGAGCTTCTTGGGGTCGTCGATCGGGTGGTCGGCGTAGTTTTCACCGAGCTTACGGCGGAGCAGACGGGCGATCATCTCGTTCTCGTCGGTGTCTTGATAGGATTCCTCGACGGCCTCCTCGGCGAGATTCTTATCGATACCGCGGCGTCGCAAGTCCGTCAAGACGCGGCGGCGCCCGAGGCCGTCGTATTCCTTGCGAAAGAAAGCGTAGGAGTCAGCGAGGCGCTTGTCGTCAACGTAGCCGGCTTCGGTGAGGCGGCCAATGACGCTTTCGGCATCTTGGGAGCGGGCTGCTCGTCGTCCAAGGCGCTTGCGAAGTTCGTCGACGGTCAGCGACCGCTTGGCGAGTGCCTGAATGGCGTACTCGTAGAGAGCCTCTTCGGCCAAAAGTCTGGGGCCTGTCGCCACGGGGAAATTGTAGCGCAGCCAAGGATCATGCCGAGGCGCGACCGTGAGGAAGCGGTATGCGATAAGGCCATTCAGCCAAAAGGGGGTGGTGGGACCTCGATGGCGGGCTCGCCCTGCTCCCCGTGCCGGCAAGAAAGGCCCCGCCGCGTCGACTGCAACGGTTCAACAGGAAGGGAAGCACGCGAGGGAAGTCCTTAAGGGAGCCCAGGCGCGGCCCTCTTGGGTCCATCACCCGTATTGCCGCCGGGGCGGCCTCATCGCATACCGCTTCCTCACGGTCGCGGCTCGGTTTGGGATTGCTCCGGGGTGTCGGCCGTCGAGGCTTAGTTTACTGCCCCGCTGCGCTGTCGGCGCGGTACAATCGACCCAATATACCGCGCCATGGTCGGCCAAACCATATCTCATTACAAGATCACCGCCAAGCTCGGCGAGGGCGGCATGGGGGTCGTGTATAAAGCGGAGGACACGAAACTCGACCGTCCGGTGGCGCTGAAGTTTCTCGCCGCTCATCTTGTTGAGGAGCAAGAAGCCCGCGATCGTTTCACGCGAGAGGCAAAAGCGGCGGCGGCGCTCGACCACCCCAACATCTGCACGGTCCATGAAATCGACGAGGCGGTCGGCCGCACCTTCCTGGCGATGGCCTACATCGAGGGCCGAACCGTGAAGGACAAGCTCAAAGAGCGGCCCCTCAAGCTTGAGGAGGCGCTCGACATCGCCGTGCAATCGGCGGGGGGCCTTCAGGCCGCGCACAAGAAAGGCGTCGTTCACCGAGACATCAAAAGCGCCAATTTGATGGTCACGCCCGAAGGGGTCGTCAAGATCATGGATTTCGGTTTGGCGCAATTGGCCGAGCAATCCCAACTGACCAAGACGGCAACCATCCTCGGCACTCCCGCCTACATGTCGCCCGAGCAAGCTCGCCGCGAGCGCGCCGATCGTCGCGCGGATATTTGGTCACTCGGGGTTGTGATCTATGAGATGGTTACGGGCCGATTGCCGTTCGAGGGGGAGCGGCAAGAGGCCGTTCTCTACGCCATCGCCAACGAGGAGCCGGAGCCGATCACCGCTTTGCGGGCCGGTTTGCCGATGGAGCTGGAGCGAATTGTCGCCAAGAGTTTGGAGAAAGACCGAGAGGATCGTTACCAGCACGTCGAAGACATGCTCGTCGATCTGCGACGACTCAGCAAGGAGTTGTCGTCAGGGGGATCGGCCGGTTCGCCGGCGAGTGTAGGAATAGAGCGGGCCGGAGCCGAAGGATCCGGCCCCCTAACCGCGGCCGGCGGAAATTCCCTGTCTTCCGCCCCTCAGGCTGACAGGCGTCGTGTAGGGACGTGGGTTCCGTGGGTGCTCTTTGCGGCGGCCCTCGCGGTGATCTTGGTGATGGGGTTGTGGTCCGAACCGGCCCCGGAAATTCCGTTGCGGCGCTTCTCTTTCACCGCCGGCCCCGACGTTCGCCTTGCCGTGATTTCACCCAATGGTCGCCACATCGTCTACCAGCGGGGTGCGGGCGTCGTTTCACAGACGTTTCTGTGGGTTCGCGATCTCGACCGCGAAGAACCGCGGGAACTCGGGGAAGGAGCATTTCCATTTTGGTCTCCCGACAGCAAATACATCGGCTTCTTTACGGGAGGAGAACTCAAGAAAGTGTCGATCGAGGGCGGACCGGCCCTTCGTGTTTGCGCGCTACCGACATCCGCGCGGTTCGTATTTCCCTCGGGTGCATGGAGTCCCGAAGGCGAGCGAATCCTTTTCAATATTGGGCAGGGACTCCACGAAGTCTCTTCCGCGGGCGGCACTCTAGAACTCCTCTTGGGTCCACAGAACGATCGCCGGTGGGGTCTCCGGACATTTCCGGCGGCTTCGGGATCCACCCTGGTGTTGTTCGGTCGCGGTCCGTTTGGCGAAGACAGCGACCTCGTGATCCATGACCTGGAGAGCGGTGATGAAGAGGTGCCGGCCCAAGGGCGCGATCCCTTTGTGTCGGCGGGCGGACACATCCTTGACTCCTCTCGAAATTCCGGGATGATCCTGGCGTTTCCGTTTGCATTTCAAACTGGCAAGGCTACGGGCGAACCTTTCGCGGTGACGGCGCGGGGTCGCTTTCCGAGCGTTGCGAACGACGGCACGTTGGTTTACCTCGAGCAAGGGGAGACGCGCAACAGCGTCGTCGTTTCTCGGGACCGCGAAGGCCGAAAGCTCAAAACGCTTGGCCAGACCGCCGGTCCGATTGCCAGCGTCTCCCGCTCACCGAACGGTGATCTCGTGGCCGTCGAAGCGAAGGTGGACGGAAACCTTGACGTTTGGGTTGTGGAGGTCGCGCGCGCCGTGCCGACTCGATTCACGTTCGGGCGCAACAACGACGGAATGGCGGTGTGGTCGCCCAACGGAAACCGGATCGCCTTCTTCTCACGACGGCGCGAAGAGAACGCCGATATCTATGTGAAATCGTCCGACGGCGGCGGGGACGCGCGGCCGGTGGTTGCGACGGAGCTGGATGAGTGGCCAAGCGACTGGTCGCGCGACGGCAAATACCTTCTCTACTCGACAAGTGACCCGAAGTCGGGGTTCGACATCGCGTACCTGAAGATTGACAACGAGGGCGAATGGGAAGCGGTACGGTTTCTTCACACGGAATTTGCCGAAAAAGGCGGCCAGGTTTTCACCCGACGGCCGTTTCGTGGCGTATGAGTCGACGGAATCGGGGCGGAACGAGGTCTACGTCCAGGCGTTTCCCGGCGGTGGTGGAAAACGTCAGGTATCGAGCGGCGGCGGCAGCGACGCGCGCTGGCGCCGGGACGGCAAAGAGCTGTATTACAGGAACGAAGGTGAGCTCTTCGCCGTGCCGGTGACGCTTTCCCCGAACTTTTCGATGGGTGCTCCGAAGAGTTTGTTTCGGGACGAATCCTTGCTGTCCGGGGCCTTGTGGGGGCGTTATGACGTATCCCCCGAAGGCGAGAGCTTTTACCTGCGGGAGAGTGTGGGCGAAGGCCGCGAGCCGATCATCCGCGTCGTCCAAAACTGGCTCGCCGAATTCCCCGACCGGCGGTGAGGGGCTGTGAAGAATGGGGGCAGTTCATGGGGCGCCTCCTTGGCGGGTGGGCTTGCCCGCCGCTTGTCGTAGCGAGGCCACTGTAGGACTGCCGGCTAGTGGATCGCGCGCGGGGAGGGGCGTCCAAAGGTCGAGCGGATGCGTCCCAAACCGAGCCGCGCGCGTGAGCAAGCGGTATGCGATGAACCCGCCCCGGCACCAGAAAGTGACGGTCCTACAACACCCCCCCGGGGCCTTTCTCGACAGTCATTTGCTCATGCCGTTACCGGCGTGGTTCTGTCGGATAAGGGTTTCACGCCCGGCAGCGGGCCTCGCGCTCCCGAAACCGTCCTTCGGGTTGAATGACTTCATCGCATACCGCTTGCTTACGCGCGCGGCTCGGTTTGGGATCATGCCGAGGCCAAGAGGGGTCCGTCAGCGGCGCTGTTCGAGGGTCACAGTCGCGGCGATTTCCTTGCCCTCGCGCAGGACCTTCACTTCCACAACATCTCCGACTTTGTGGGCCCGGAGGGCATGTGTGAAATCGTAGAGGTTTTGCACAGGGCTGCCGCCGAACTCGATCAGAATATCGTTCGCCTTGACGCCCGCCTTGTCGGCCGGAGAGCCGGGCTGGATGTCGGCGAACTTGACGCCGCGTTCGACCGGTCCGAAATCCGGTACCGACCCGAACCACGGCCCGTAGCCCCCGCCCGTACCGCCGACATGGCTGCCGCGGGAGGCGCGTTCCACCTTGACGAATTGCGGGCGGTTGTCAACCTCGATTAAGCTCGCCGCGACATCGCCGATTAGGTTGACCAGTTCGCTCGCCGAGGCGCTGTCGATCTTGTCCCAGGTGTCGGAGGGTTTGTGGTAATCGCCGTGCAAGCCGGAAAAAAAGAAAAGGACCGGAACGTTTTTCCCGACAAAGGACGTGTGATCGCTGGCGCTGTAGCCGGACTTCGACCGATCGATTTGGAAATCGTAGTTGTCGCTTACGTCGCTGACAATGTCTTCGAGACCTGATCCCGTCCCGACGCCGCCCAGATAGATGCGACGTTTTTGGACGCGTCCGATCATGTCCATGTTGAGCATGGCCACGGCGTCCTCTAGTTCGAGGGTCGGGTTGTTGACCCAGTGCGACGAACCGAGCAGGCCGATTTCCTCTCCGGCAAACGCTAGGAAGAGGACACCGCGATCGAGAGCGCCCGCGCGGCGGGCAAAGAGTCTGGCCAACTCCAATAAGCCCGCCGTGCCGGAGGCATTGTCATCGGCACCGTGGTGGACTTGTCCGATTTTTCTCGGTGCCAATGAGTTTTGGCCTCCAAGCCCGAGATGGTCGTAGTGCGCCCCTAAGACAACGTACTCGTTACTGTTCCCCGGGATGTAGCCGGCGACGTTGTGCACCTCGGCTTGCTCGCGCTCGATGTCGATCTCGATCGAAACCCGCAGCGATTCGTCAAACGTGAAAGAGCGAGGGCTTTGCTTTTCATCGATGGCGTCTTGAAGGCTCGTCAGCGATTCGCCTTCTTCTTTGAGCCATCCGTTGACTAGATCGTTTTTAACCTGGGCCATCAAGATGCCCGCGTCGTCGGGGCCGCTGACGCCCCCGAACTTCAGCAGCAAGTCGTCCTTTTCGCCTTCCAAGCGGCCGTTGACCAGCAGAAGGGCCTTCGCCCCGCGATTGCGGGCCTCGATGGCCTTCGTGATCAGATGGGCGTGATGGGTGTGAGGCCGCGACTTGCCGTTGTCTTCGGAAAACCGCTTGGGTTCGTACCGCAGGACAACAACGATTTTTCCCTTGACGTCCAGGTGATGGTAGTCGTCGTAGTCAAACTCGTCCGCCGCGGCGCCGTATCCGGCGAAGACGACCCGGCCGCTGACCGAACCGTTGGAAGAAAAATTCACCGGAACGTAGTCTTCGCCGGGCTGCACCGAGAGGGACTTTTCGCCCTGCTGCACGGTCAGACGATTGGCCTCTCCCATGGCTGCCCCGGTGGTTACCGTGAAGGGTTGCAGGAAAGAACCGCTCTCGCCCATGGGTTTGAGGCCGTATTCCTTGAAGCGCTCGGCGATGTAGTGGGCGGCTTGTTCCAACCCTTCCGAGCCCGCGTCGCGGCCTTCGCGTTCGGGGGCGGCGAGGTACTTGACGTGTTCGAGATAGCGCCCCGGGTCGGCCTCGGCAAGCTTGGCCGCCGCGCTCTGAAGCGGCAGCAGGAAAACAAGAACAAGCAGGGGAGCGGCGATTCGACGTGGGGAAAAAGATCGCATGAGATTCTCTCGGATCGGTAACCGCCTTCCGCGGCTCGCTCAGGCCGACCGGGCGGCCGCGAACCGTAGGCGGCCTATTCAAAGCCCGGAATTTGCGGCGTAATCGAGCAATTGCAATCATCGCCGGCGTTGTGGACAACTTCCTGGTAGGTCAACTCGCTGTCAATGATTTGCTTCAGGCGCGGCCACTTCACCGACCCCACCCTGCGGCCGTTGACGAACATCGTCGGCGTCGAGCGAACCCCGACGCCGGTGCCTTCTTCTACGGAGTCCTTGAGTTTCGCCGCGCTCTCTTCCGACTCGAGGCATTGCGATACCTGGAGGGCGTCGATGTTGTGTTCAGCGAGAAACCCATTCAACTTTTCGTTGAAGTTTTGCGGATTGATTTCCTTCTGGGCGGCAAAAGCCCAGTCGAAATACTCCCAGTAAAGGTCGGGATTATCCTCGTCGCGAAGACATTGCCCGGCGATGGCGGCCGGTCCGGCCCACTTGTGCTTCGGGAGCGGGAAATCGCGATAGTAGACCCGCACGTCATAGGGGTACTGTTCCAACAACTGCGTCCGCAGCATCCGTGCCTCGCGAGCGCAATGAGGACACTGAAAATCGCTATAGACGACAATGGCGACGGGCGCGCCCTCGGTGCCGAAACCCGGCAAGTCGAGCATGTCGATCTTGTCGAGGTTCAAACGGAAGGGGTTGCCGTCAATTTGGTAGCGAGCCCCGTCGAGGATGTGTTTACCGTCTTCACTGACGAGGAAGATCTTCACCTGCGAGGTCAGCCGAAAGGAAACTTTCACTTCCGTTCTTAGCAGGCCGGCGATGTCGGAGGGCGTGAAGTCTCCGACTTCGACCTTGAATTTCGGGGCCCAAATATAGAGATGGCGCAGATAGAATTCCAGCTGCGCTTTGTCTAGAGCGTTCGTGGGAGGCTCGGGGAGGGCTATCGGGGTTTCGCCGGGGGAGGAGGGGGCCTCCGTGCCCGGCGCGGCCTCCTGCGCCCATGCAGTCGAGGCCCACAGACACAGGCCGAGTACCACACACAGTCTCAGCATTTTGGCGGCATCCATGGTCCTATTCTACCCCACGGACTGTAGCTTCTTTTGACTTCGAAAGGGCCCGTTGTCGGAAACCGAACTGGGAGGGCTGATTGAGTCGCGCCGGGAAAAGACGCCAAGAAGACGCCAAGAAGACGCCAAGAAATAGACGCAACGCCTTGGATGTCGAACTTTCGTTAGGCGGTCGGAGTTCGGATCGGCGTGTTTCCAAGGAATCAATTGCTACACTCTCAAGTTGTCTTGGAGGCGTATCGGGTGATCCGCCCGTCCGAGTCGCTAATTCGAGAAAACCTATTTCTTTCCCTTGTGCCGGTGAAAGAATAGCAGGGGGGAGTACGGAATTGAATCATGGGCGCCATTCTGCATGTTGACCATCCGACGGAACATGTGCTGGACGAGGCCATTGCGCGAATAAGCGGATGGTGGCACCGCGAGAAGCCGGGTGGCGGCGTCGGCTTACGGATTGCCGACCGGCCGATCGAGTGGATCACGGTTGATCGCCCGGATGTGACTCGTGTCTATCCCGACGGAGAGTCCAACGGATTTTGCGTTCTGCTCGATTTGTCGAAATATCTTGATCTTCGCGGTCGAGAAGCATTAAGCCTGACACTGGTGTCGGGCGAGGAGACGCTGCTGTCGCACGATCTTCGCGTCACTCCGGAGGTCTGGGAAGAGGCGGCGCGGCTGGGTCCGGTGCGTCAGCGGAAACGGAAGTGGTTGATGGAGCGTCTTCGGTGCCCGGCGTGCGGCGGCGCGCTGCGACAGCGGCATCCGGAAACGACGGGCGCTGATCACAGTGAACTTGTTTGCGGGTCGTGCGACCTGACGATGCCCCAGCGCAGCGAAGCAACGCTGAACTTATTGCCGCCGGAGATTGCGGATGAGGCCGCGATTTCCGATACGGAAAATGTCTCGTTGCATCCCTACGACGAGGTCGCGCGGGGGATCATTCGAGATGTCGGCGAACGAGGGGAGATGGTGCTCGACTGTGGATCCGGGCTGCGCACGTCTGTGGAGCCCGGGGTTATAGCCTGCGAAGTTGTCGACTACCCGTCGACCGATCTTAGGGCCGTCAACCAGAACCTTCCGATTCAAGACAACAGTTTTGGCGCTGTTTTGTCCTTGAACGTGCTCGAACATGTGGAGGACCCGTTCCGTTGTGCTCGGGAACTCATTCGAGTCTTGAAGCCGGGAGGGCGTCTCTATTGCGTCGTACCGTTTCTGCAGCCGCTCCACGGGTATCCGGATCATTATTTCAACATGACGAAATCCGGTCTGGCGCGCCTTTTTCGCGGAGCCGGGTCCGTGGAATCTCACATTGTCCCGCCTTCAGGGCACCCGATTTGGAGCCTGCATTGGTTCTTGACGAGTTATCTACAGAGTTTGCCCGAAGATCAGCGCGAGCGTTTCAAGGACTTGACCGTGGGAGAGATTGTTGGGCGTTCCGAGGAAGAGTGGCTTGGCCAAGAGGTTGTTCAACACCTAACCGAAAAGGGGCGTTGGACCCTGGCCTCGACGACGGCTCTGGTGCTTAAGAAGAGCTGATCGGCTCCTATATCTCAATCACCAGGCCGCGTCGCGGGTCCAACGCACCCGATCGGTCGCGGCTTAGGGCACGTTGCCGGCCACGTGTTTGCTCGACCCGCTTCCGCTGTCACTGATGAATGAAGCGGCCCCGTCGAGAAAGTTGTGGGTGATCACATAGCGGTCGCTCGATCCGGATGCAACCGAGATCGCGGAGCCGACGTTCCCCCAAAAGAAATTGCCCGAAAGCGCGAACCAACTCACGCCGGACTCGACTTCAATGCCGGCATAACCCGTCACCATGTTTTGGAAGACGCTCTGGGTGACGCTGGTGCCCGTCGTTAAGGTGCTTGATCGCAACAGGACTCCCGCGCGCGTTCCCGCGTCGGGGTTCGTATCGTAAAGTTGGTTGATCGAAGTGAATTTGGCGTTGCCCTCGATGTCGACGCAAATCGTCCCGATTTGGTCACACATGACGTTGTCAATCAGCGTCCAATCCGCTGCTTTGGTTTCGCTCCCCACGGTCGTCTCCTCGAGCAGGATTCCTCCCTTGGAGTTGACGATAACACTGTCGGTGATTTGAACTCCCTCGCAAGCGTTCGTGAGGACGATGGCGTAGTTTGCTGTGTTGCCCAGGTCACGGAAGAACGCGTTTCGAATGGCGCCGGCGACAACTCGTTGAAAAGTAATCGGAGGTACCGAAGTGGTGTAGGCGAGCCCGGCTGTGGTTTGCTGCCAGCCATCGATCAAAAGATTAAACGTGCGATCCGAACCGGTTTCGTCACCGAAGAACGCGGTCACCGTTCCACGAATCGTGGTGTCCCGAATCGTGATGCCGTCGCCGGCCAAATGGAAGGCTTCAAATGCGTCCTGGAAATGGAGGTGATTGAAGTACGCATCGATCAAGTCGGTTCCCTGAAAGACGGTTACCGTGTTGCTCCCCAATGGTGTACCGTTGACTTCGAAGTTATCCGCGCGAAATCGCGTGAAGCCGACGGCTGGGTCAAAGGAAAAGATTGTCAGGGAATCTACTTTCGGAAGGATGCGTGATCCGGAAGTGCCATGTCCCTTTCCGACGATGCTGACGCTGGTTCGCGGAATGGAAATCGTGGCCCAAACGTTGCTGTCGCCATCCAAGTAGATAAACTTTCCCTGGCCCGCTTCCCACACCGCCTCCTGGATGCCGTCCGACGCACTGACCAGCGTCCAGTTGGCCGATGTATGACTCAGAGAAGGCGTAAATTGCACGGTTCCCGACGAGGCGGCACTGGTGCAAGATCCGCCGGTGATTAAGACGTTTTCATCGCCGGCCACCCCATCGAGGATTCGCAGGAAATGATTTGTGTTTGCCCCGTCGACCCCCGACGGGCAAGGCGTAAGGGTTACCGTTGCGGGGCTGGACGCATTGAGGTTTCCCCCCGGCGCTTGTGAAAAGTCGAAATCGGAAGCGATCAGACGTGTGTCGTCGGCTCCGACGCCGCTGACCGTCGAACAGACAAAGGCTCCGGATTGCCAGACCAACGTCTCGCCTTCCGCGCAGGACGAGACCCCGGTTCCGCCGTTGACCGGCGCCAGCGCGCCCTTGACCTGTTCGGTCAGCTCCACTTTGGTTTGTCCGACAAGAAACGACGCGGACCAGATGATCGAGAACAAGATGCGTTTTTTCATAGCGTTCACTTTCGATAGGCGGGTCCGTCGTCCCAAGTCAGTACGCTCCCGCGCAACGAGGGCGGTCTCTCAACCCGAACCGGGATGAGATCCGCCGACTGGAAGACTTTTGACTGGAGTTGGGGCCCGCGAGAAGCAGAATGCCCCTCGGCTTAACAAGCACAAGGGGCATCCAGTCCACAAGAGAAGATGTCTAGCCAAAGGCTACCATCAACCTTTTGCTTTCAGGTAGACGGGCAAGCATCAAGTGACTGAAACTAAAAGAACAAAAAATGTTAGATGAACGTGATGGATGGAATCGAAAGAGCCTCAACGGCCCCTTCTGACGGGATTCGCATTGCATGCGAAGCCGAAAGCATCGCCGAAGAATCCGACTTCCAGCGGGATAGGGTTACGGACCTACCCCGCTCATTCGAAATCCCGAGTGGTGACTCGCCCGCCGCTGCTCTCTCTATCGCGAACGCTCCCGCCGACGGCGTGACAGTGCCGTCAGGAACCACTCGTCCGCGCGAGCCTGTTCGATGCGATCCGTGTGCAACCGTTCCAGCCGGCGTTGTTTGTCGAGCAATCGCGCGGCGATTTCGAACTCGCGCCGCGCCGCCAACACCACGGCCTCTTGTTGCGAGATTTCCTGCTCGAGTCGGGCCGCGGCATGGGCCGACTGATTTTGCCTTATCTCGAGCAGGTCGAGGTGGTCTTGGAGCGCCGTCAGCGAGCTGCCGTACGCCTGGGCCCGCTGGGCGGCTTGATCGCGGGCCTTGATCGAATCCGCCGCCGCCATTCGAATGTCGCTTTCGTGACCGTCACGTTGACCGCGAAGTCGCGCCAGTGCGGCTTCGGTGACGTCGAGTTGTTGACGCCGGAAGTCGGCGAGACGCTTGAGCGAAGATAGCTTCACAGTTTTTGGGCCAGTGTCTGTAATTGCCCCAAAGTTTCGTCCAGGGATTGATGCGCGGTTAGATCCTGTTTCAAAAAGGTAACGATCTCTTCACGAACAGCAAGCGCGGAGTCCACCGAAGCATTCGAGCCGCCAACATAGGCGCCGAGGTTGATCAAATCCTCCGAACGTCTGTAGGTAGCCATCGAGTTGCGCAGCCGTGACGCCCAGTCGAGGTGTTGCGGCGCGGCCACGCTTTGCGCCAGCCGACTGACGCTTTCCAGGGCGTCAATGGCGGGATAGTGGTTGGCCGACGCCAACTCGCGAGAGAGCACGATATGGCCGTCGAGAACCGCGCGCGCGGCGTCCGCGATGGGGTCGTTCATATCGTCGCCTTCCACCAGCACTGTATAGAAGCCCGTAATCGAACCCGACGCGAAATTGCCCGCTCGCTCGAACACCTTTGGGAGCATTTGAAAGACCGATGGCGTATAGCCTTTCCCGCTCGGGGGTTCTCCGGCGGCTAACCCGATCTCGCGTTGCGCCATCGCGAAGCGGGTCATCGAGTCCATGATCAGCAGGACGTCTTTGCCCTGGTCGCGAAACGCCTCCGCGACGGCCGCCGCCAGAAACGTTGCGCGAACGCGAACCGGCGCCGGGCGGTCCGAGGTAGCGGCGATGACCACCGATTTGGCGAGGCCTTCCGGCCCTAAAGTTTCCTCGATAAATGCCCGGACTTCCCGGTTGCGCTCGCCAATCAGCGCGATTACGTTGACGTCAGCCTCGCTGTAACGGGCCATCGCGCCCAGCAGCGTTGTCTTGCCGACGCCCGAGCCGCCGAAAATACCGATGCGTTGGCCGCGGCCACACGGCAGCAAGGCGTCAATCACCCGTACGCCGGTTGCCAAGGGCTCGGAGATTGGCTCCCGCTCGAGCGGACCCGGCGGTGAAGCGTAAAGGTCGCGAAATTCCGAAGCGTGCAACGGACCGGCGCCGTCGGACGGTCGGCCGAAGCCGTCCAACACGCGACCCAGGACTTCCGGGCCGCCCGGAGCCTGGCGATGCGCTCGGCGGGCTATGATGCGGCGGCCCGGTTGTAGCGGGCCGGGTTCATCGAGGGGCATTGAGAGGACGCGGTTTCCTCGAAAACCTACGACCTGGACCCTAATCCAATCCGCGTCACCTGTTTCCACCTCGCAAACATCGCCGAGAGCGACGGCGGGGCCCGCCGATTCAACGATCGCTCCTACAACTTCCGTTACGACCCCGGAACAGCGAATTGTCGGTGAGTTCTCGACCTGAGTGCTCAGCGCCCGTAGAGATTGCCCGATATCAGGAACACTCATGTCAGCGATCCGCCAAGCCGTATTCGATTTCGCTGAGCTGGGTTTCGATGCGGCCGTCGAGTTCCCCTTGAGCCGATTCGAAAATCGCTCCGCCGGGCGAAATAGAGGCGTCCGCTTCTAATTGGATGGTCGGGGCGGGGTACTCTTCGAAGTAGGCCGTGACCGTTTCCACGTCGCCGGGGTGGACGCGGAGACGGTGAATCTCGGCGCGCTCGAACTCCTCGCAACAGCTCTTGACCAATGCCCGCACGGTGGTCGGGTCTACTGTCAGCTCCCGGCGAATGATGCGGCGGGCTATCGTCAGAGCCAGTCCGACAAGCTCGGTTTCGGCTTCCATGCGGAGCAGCGGCTTGAAAGACGCAAGTTCTCGCGCACCTTGGCCGAATGCGGCAACCGCCTCTTGAAACCGCGCCGTCGCGCGGTCCGAACCCGCTTTCTCACCCTCGCCAAACCCTTGCTGGAAAGCCTCTCGCTGGAGCGCATCCAGGTCGACTTCCGGCTCCGCCGGGGCTGCGTCGGCTTGCTCATCCGCGCCCGGGTCGGCGGCGGCCGAAAGAGATCGTGTATCGTCGGACTGCGAGGGCACCGTCGTCGCCGCGGTTTCCGCCCTAACCTGACGCAGTTGATACGGTTGGACCCCACTGGCGGGATCGGTATCCGTGTGCGGCGGGACGAACTCCGTCACTCCTTCGGTGTCTCCGCGTTTATACAGCTTCTTAACCATGGCAACGTCGAGAATTCACGAGATCGAACTGGTTGCGCGGGTGCGACGCGTAGGCGCATTGCTTCCAATCAAGCCCCGCGATTGGCGGGTCATCGATTAGATAACGATGAGATGACGATTAGACGACGTACTGCTCGCCCACCGCGCCCTTCAAGCTGATCACTCCCTCTGACTCGAGTGCTCGAACCACGCCGATGACCTGTTGCTGAGCTGCTTCGACATCTCGAATTTTCACCGGCCCAAGCACCTCCATATCCTCTTGCAACATCGCCGCGCCCCTCTCGGACATGTTGTCGTAAAAGTGCTCTTGAAGCTTTTCGCTGGTTCCCTTCAGGCCCAGCGTCAGTGTGTTCTTATCCACGCGGGAGAGGATTTCCCGCATGCCCATGCTGTCGATTAACAGCAAGTCCTCGAAGACGAACATCAGGTTGCGAATCGCTTCGCCCAATTCATCGTCCAGCTCTTCGATTTGGCCCAGTAACTCCTGACCGGCATTCGACTCCAGGCGGTTGAACATCTCCGCCACCGCCGGTACGCCGCCGTAGGACTCGCGGCTGAACTGGCCGAGCGACTTGAGCTTCTGCTCCAGAATTGTCGCGATACGACGGACAATCTCGGGCGAGATCTGGTCCAGGTTCGCCATGCGCCGAGCGACATCTCCGCGTACCTCCGGCTGTAGGGCCATCAACATACCCGCCGCCGAGGTGCTGTTGAGGTGTGACAGCACCAGAGCAATTGTCTGCGGATGCTCGCTCTGAATGAATTTGGCCACCTGTTGGGGGTCGGCTTTTTGCAACGAGTCGAAGGTTGGAACCTCGTTCCCGAGCGATTTCATCACCCGGTCAATGATGTTGCGCGCCCGGTCAGGACCAAAAGCGCTGTTCAGCACGCGCTTGGCATACTCGACGCCCCCCGACATCAGATAGTCTTGCGCCATCGACATCTCATGAAACTCTTGCAGGATTTTCTCTGCCTGTTCCGGCGTGACCTTGCTCAGTTTCGAGATCTCTCGGCCAAGGGATTGAATTTCCTCTTCGTTGAGATAGCGGAAAACCTCGGCGGCCACCTCGTCGCCCAACGTAACGATCGCAATGGCCGCTTTCCGCAGACCCGAAAAGATTTCGTTGGTTTCGGCGTTACTTATCATCCTCGTGGATCCAGGAGCGCATCAGTTGGACGAAGGCTTCCGACTCATTGGTCGCCATTTCCTCGAGGTGCTTCTTGAGAACCTGTGCTTTCGAACTTTGCAGTGTCGCCAGCCGCAAGCCTTGCAGCATCTTCGCCTCTTCGACCGCGTGCTTGCGAGCCTCGTCCTCGGCCTCCTCGAGTTGTTTCTGCTCTTCCTCGGCCTGACGTTTGGCTTCGGCTTCCACTCTCATGCGCGTCATGCGGCGCCGGACTCGCATCGCGAACCACACGGTAAATACCATCAGGACAAGCGACACACCAACGGCTATTAAGTGATATCGGTATTTCGTGAGCCATTCCATCGAGAAAAGCTCGTCTTCGGGATTCGGCGGCGGCTCCGGCAGTGCCGGCGGCTCTTCGAAAATCGTAAACGGCAAGCTCTCGATGGTGAGCGTGTCCCCTCGCGTCTCGACAATCCCGGCGGCGGCGATCACCAGCCGGCGGAATTTCTCCATCTCTTCGGGCGTCCTCGCCACCCGTACCAGCTCGCCGGCTTCTTCGTTGATCTCGATGCGGTGATCGATCAGAACGGCCACCGAAAGCCGTTTCGCCTGGCCCCGTGCGAGATCCAGGCGCGTCACCGTTCGGCTCGTCTGGAAATTCGTCGTCTCGAGAATGCGCGACGCCGAGTTCGCCGCGACTTCCGGCGCCGCCGGTTCCCGGGGAAGGTTCGAAGCCGTGCCGGGTACGCCTCTTTCCGCCAACGGCCGGGCGTTCTCCTCCGAACGCTGCTTCGTGATCACGACCGTATTGGGGTCGAGTACTTCCTCGGTTTGCTCGCCCCGATTCCAGTCCACCTCGGCGACGGCGTTCGAGCGCACGCGATCGAAGCCGATATAGGGCTCGAGGGTCGCCACGACCCGATGATTGATCTCCTTTTCCAACTTGCGCCGATACTCGAGTTGCTCTCCGCTAAAGCCGTCACCGTCGGGGCCGGGGCGCGCCAAGACCCTTCCGGTCGTGTCCACGATGACGACTTTTTGCGGGTCCAAATCTTCGACAGCAGCGGCGACCAGGTAGGAAATTCCATTCACTTGCTCTTCGGAAAGCGAGGCGCCTCGATGCAGATGCAGGATCAAAGACGCTTTCGCCGGCCGCTCATCTTCCAGAAAGACCGACTGCCGAGGCAGGCTGATGTGAACTCTCGCCCGCTCTACTTCGGAAAGCGAAAGGATCGACCGTTCCAGTTCACCTTCCAGGGCGCGACGATAATTGACGTGCTCGGCAAACTCCGTGGCACCGAACCCGGCATTGTCGAAAAGTTCAAACCCCAGCCGCCCGTATTGCGGCAGCCCGTCGGAGGCCAATTGCAACCGCGCTTCCGCCAGGTGCGGCTCGGGAACCAAGATCGTTGTCCCTCCCGAAGCCAGGCGATAGGGTACCTGGAGTTCCTTCAACCTCTCGACGGCCGCTCCGGCTTCCTTCTCTGTCAACTGTGTGTAAAGCGGCCGAAAGGCGCGGTCGGCCATATGCTCTCGAAACGCGTAGAGGCCGCCAAAGACCAACACGGCCGAGCCGAGCAAGACAATCCTGCGGCGCGGGCTGAGTCCGCGCCAAAAATTCAGGACTTGGCCGAAATACTGGTTTAGGAACTCAACGACCCTCGGATTCACGAGTCTCCTCGCGGCGATAAGACCGCACTATCGCCGGGACAATCCCAAGCGGCAATAAGACAGCTCTGGCGATGCCGAGCCGGGAAGGGGACAGATCGAGGTTGGATCCGCCGCTGTCGTCAGACGGGTCATTACACCTGCATACGCATCACTTCTTGATACGCGTCAACCACCTTGTTTCGAATACTCATCATCAAATTCGTCGCCAAACCGGCCTTTTCCCCCGCTAATATTACGCGATGCAGATCCACCGGTTCACCGGCCAGCAGTTGCCGGACTTGGTCATCCGCTTCCCCTTGGATCTCTCGCATTTGCGCGAAGGCGTCGTCGAGCATGCCGGCGAAAGAGCCGGACGCGTCCGCGGATTTGGTCGGCTCGTCGAGGCGGATCAACTCCGGCGGAATAACTCTTTGGATAGCAATCGGATTCATGAGGCTTTTGTGTTACAGTGCCGGCATTGCACGGTCTAGCTTCGGCCGATATCGATCGTGCGGGCCACCATTTCCTTAACTGAGGCGATCACGGCCAAATTGGCCTGATAGGACCGCACGGCCGCGGTCAGATCCACCATGTCTTCGACTGGGTTGAAAGACGGGTAGGCCACATAGCCTTTGCCGTCGGCGTCGGGATGGTGAGGTTGATAACGCATCTCCGGCGCGGCGTCCTCGACGCTCAGCTCGGCAATACGGACACCTTGTGTCTCACGATCAAAAGACCGATCCAGCGGTCTAACCAGTCTCGCCAGCACGGTTCCAAACGGTGCCACCGGCTGCCGTTCGGCCTCGAACACCACCCGCCGCCTGCGGTAGGGTCCGCCGTCGGCCACGCGAGTGGTCTCGGCGTTGGCGATATTCTGCGCCAACACTTCGACACGGGTTCGCTGCGCCGAAAGGCCCGAGGAGCTGACGTTGAGAATCGAGAATAGACTCATGATAGTATGGTTTAGGGAGGGTCTATAAATCGTTGTTAATAAGCGGAATGGGTGTTGCAAGAATGCCGCTATCGTCCTTCTCGAATCGCTGTTTTCACGGCCTGGATTTTGCCTCGCAGCATCTGCGCCGCGAGGTTGAAACGAATACCCGTATCGGCGAGCAGTTGCAATTCCCGATCAAGGCTCACATTGTTGCCGTCGTTCTTCACGCGTAGGCCCTCGACCTCATGAACCGCGATGGCCGGAAGCGAGTCAGCGCCGGGCTGATCGAAGGCCCGTGCCATTTCGCGCCCGAAATCGATATCTCGAGTACGGTAGCCCGGCGTATAGGCGTTAGCGATATTCGCCGCGACGAGCCTTTGCCGGCTCGTCAGCAGGTCCATATAGCGGGCCACCAGTAGGGTTTGATCGCCAATCAGCACGCCGACCGGGTTGCATCGACGTTGCCAAAGCTAAGTCGTTTATGGTCAACGGCGGCGTGCCGTCGTACGCGACAACTTTTCGTCTCCGCGGGAAAAACTTGCCGCAGTGGGGAGCGTGAGGCGAATTGGAGCGGCCCGCCGCCACACTGCCGATGGCCGCCCGGCCCGTACGACTACACTAAAGAAAGAGCCCCTGGAAGACCATCGATGACCCTCGACGAACTAGACCGTGAATTTGCCATCCTGCGTGATCGCGTTCGAACGATCCGGGGGTATCTTTGACGTCGCCTCGAAGAAACCCCAACTAGAGAAAATCGAAAAGCAAATCGAGGATCCGGCTTTCTGGAACGCACCGGAAAAGACCGAGCCGGTGATGCGCGAACGCAAGCGCCTGACCCGCGCTCTCGAAGCCGAGCAAGGCCTCGCCGATACGACCAGCGACATTGAAACGCTGCTCGAACTGGCTCACGAAGGCGAGCCCGTGCAACCCGAGATCGAAGCCGAAATGGCGGCGCTCGGCGAGCGGGCCGACCGCATCGAGACCGAGGCGTTGCTTTCCGGCGACAACGACCATCGCAACGCCATCGTGGTCTTGCATTCCGGGGCGGGCGGCACCGAGGCCCAAGACTGGACCGAAATGCTGCTCAGGATGTACCTCCGCTGGGCCGAGCGGCAAGGCTTTAAGGCCGAACTGACCGATAGTGTGCCGGGTGAAGAGGCGGGGTTGAAATCGGCAACCTTCACCGTCGCCGGGGAGAACGTTTACGGCTTGTTACGGTCGGAGGTCGGCGTCCATCGGCTGGTACGCATTTCTCCGTTCGACTCGAACGCCCGTCGACACACCTCTTTTGCGTCCGTCTTCATCTATCCCGAAATCGACGAGGAAATCGAGGTTGAGGTTCGCACCGAAGACCTGCGCGTCGACACTTACCGCTCGGGCGGCGCGGGCGGCCAGCACGTCAACGTGACCGACTCGGCCGTACGGATCACGCATCTTCCCACCGGCATCGTCGTGCAGTGCCAGAACGAGCGTTCACAACACAAGAACAAAGCCTCGGCGCTGAAGGTGCTCAAGGCGCGCCTGTACGACCACGAGATGAAAAAGAAGCAGGTCGAGGCGGACAAACTCGAATCCGAAAAAGCCGACATCAATTTCGGCAGCCAGATTCGCAACTACGTCCTACAGCCCTATCGCCTCGTAAAGGACCTGCGCAGCAAGCTTGAAAAAGGCGACGTTGATCGCGTTCTCGACGGCGACCTCGCGGGCTTCATGCACGCCTACCTTGTCTACGGAAAAACCGGCAAGACCGCGGGCGAAGACCGCGAAATGGACTAGCGGCCGGCAGGGAACGGTGGGGGAGCCATAGGCGACACCCCAGGTGCGCAACCCGACACGGAGGTCACCCGCCCAGCCATGCCGTGAGCCTTGATCTTTCGCGGATCAGCCCATCCTGACTGAAGTGGTGAACACAAAAATGGGCCCATGAATCTTCGAACGCCATCTCCATATCACCCGTCACCGAGGTCGTACCTAGTCCGATTTCCGCGTAGGTAAACTCGAAACTGCCACTAGGACGCGCCAGCGCAACGTGGAACGGTTGGCCGTTAAACTCGTTGATTATCGGTTTGCCGCTGCTCCTCATGATGCCCGGTATGTCAACCCTTGCGGTTCTGAGTTCCAAGTTCGCTTCGAGACCAATCGGCAGGAACAATGTCTCGCAAAATTCCGAGCATGTGGACGCGAATACGGAGAAAAAATTGCTCCGTGGTTCGCATGCTTCGCCTGAGATAATCGTTTCAAGCGCGACCCGTTGAGCTTCATCCGCGCGTTCGTCGATAACAATCTGGCGTTTGCCGTTTCCCTCCGCGATTTCGCCGGGCCACTTGTACAGTCCCGCCCAATTCAGCCCCGCGAGCGGCGTATCGTTAAAATGACCTTCTACGATCTTACCGACGAAGGCCGACTGACAATAGCCATAGGTGCTCGGCAAGTTGAACTGGCAACCACAATTCACAGCGCAATTGCAGTTATCGTAAGTTTCACTCTTGAATAGCCATTGATCTGCCATCTCGCCGATCCTCCCCTAATCCATCATCTATCGGACGTCTTACCAGGTATCCTGGGGGGTCACCGATGTCCAGCCCTGACAGGGCAAAAGGAAGAAATCTCGCGGATTCAAGGATGCGCGACCGCGTAGTCGGACTTTCGCCGCGGACCACTTCGGGCACCCCGTTCCGCGATTGCCCTAAATGTGCATCACAACCATCTTTGTCTCGGTCATCTCCTGCACGGCGTATTTAGGGCCTTCCTTGCCGAAACCGCTGTCCTTGAGCCCGCCGTAGGGCATCAGGTCGGCGCGCCATTGCGAGCCCCAATTGATGTGCAGATTCCCCGAATCCACCTCGCGGGCGAAGCGCATGGCGTTGTCGAGGCTCTCGGTGAAGATCGCGGCGGAGAGGCCGTAATTGCTCTGGTTAGCGAGCGCGATCGCTTCGTCCACGTCGGAGACTGGTGTGAGAGCGACGGTCGGTCCGAAGACCTCGTCGGCCGAAATACGCATCTCGGGGCGTACATCGGTCAAGATACTCGGCGCCAGTACAGCTCCGTCCCGCTGTCCGCCGGTGACGACGTTGGCGCCCTGACCGGCGGCTTCCTCGATCCACTCGGCAACGCGAACAGCGTCGTGCTCCCGCACCATCGGGCCGACCTTGGTGCCGGCGGATAGCGGATCTCCCGTCGTCAAGCCTTCGACGATGGGCTTCAACGCATCGATGAGATCGCCGTAGACCGAGCTATGGGTGAGAATGCGCTGCGCGCTGATGCACACCTGGCCGGCGTTCGCGAAACCTGTCACGGCGATGGCCGCGGCGGCTTTATCGAGGTCGGCGTCGGGCAGCACGATGACCGGGGCGTTGCTTCCCAGCTCCATCGTCACTTTTTTCAGGCCGGCCGTATGGCAAATACGTTCGCCGACATCGCGGCTTCCCGTAAAGCTGATCTTTCTGACACGCGGGTCGGCGCACAATGTTGTTCCGATTTCGCCGCCCGAGCCTGTCAAGCATTGGATACCTTCCGGCGGCAGTCCGGCGTCGAGCATGATCTGTGTCAGCTTCAACGCTGACAAAGGCGTGTCCGTCGCGGGCTTGATGATGACCGTGTTGCCGCCGGCAATGGCGGGGCCTATCTTGTGCACCACCAAATTGAGAGGAAAGTTGAATGGCGTGATCGCGAGGACCACGCCGCAGGGCACGCGCAACGTAAATCCGAAGCGACTACCCGCGCCCGGCGCTCCGTCGAGCGGGACCACCTCCGACCCGAGCCGCTTAGCCTCTTCCGCCGATCCGATCATCGTTTCGGCGGCGCGGGAAACTTCCAGAGTCGCCTCGGGGAGGATCTTCCCCTCTTCGAGCGTGATCGTTCGAGCCAGATCCTCGGTGCGCTCTTCCATCAACTTCGCCGCGCGCATCAAGATGTGATAGCGTTCATAACCCGAGATCTTCCGAATCACCTTGGCGCCTTCGACGGCGTACGCCAACGCAGCTTCAACTTGGTCCGAACTCGCGCGAGGGACCGTGTCGACTTGCTCGTTATTGAAAGGGTTGATGACGGGAATCGCCTCCGACCCGTCGACCCAACTTCCGGCTGTGAACATTTGCATAGCGGTTTCCTTTCTCTCAGCGGACCCGATCACCGGGAGCCGCGATATCAATACGCCCAGCGCCAAAGCGCCGCGCCCGACGTGAAGCCGGCTCCAACGGCGGCCATCAAAACCAAGTCGCCCTTCTTAATTCGGCCTGATTGCAAGGCGTCGCGCGTAGCCAGCGGAATCGTCCCGGCCGTCGTATTGCCGTATTCACTGATGTTGATGACGGCTTTCTCCGGAGGCAGGCCAAGACGCGAGGCGACGGCTTTGATTATGCGGGCATTAGCTTGATGGGGGATGAGAATATCCACGTCGTCGGGCGTCAAGCCGTTGCGCTGCAATACTTCCTGACAGACTTCATACATTTGGCGGACCGCATAGCGATAGACTTGCAGGCCTTCTTGGCGGACGAAGTGTTGGCGCTGGTCAACCGTCTCGTGGGTCGCCGGTGTGCGACTGCCGCCGGCCGGCATACATAGGGAATTACCGCCGGAGCCGTCGACCTCATGCTGAAAATCGATCAGCCCCTCGTCGCCGTTCTCCGCCGGCTCGAGCAGCATCGCCCCGGCCCCGTCTCCGAACAAAACGCAGGTGGCCCGGTCTTCGTAGTCCACGATGCGCGACATGGTGTCGGCGCCGATGACCAAAACCCGCTCTTGGGAGCCCGACGCTACCAATTGCGCCCCCGTCGTCAATCCGTAAAGCAACCCGGAGCAGGCGGCGATTAGGTCGAAGCCCCAAGCGCCCTTCGCACCGATGCGGTCTTGCACCAGGCAGGCGGTAGACGGGAAAAGCATGTCCGGGGTCACCGTGCAAACAATGATGGTGTCGACGTCGCTTCCCGACAAGCCACGCCCGGCTAAGGCCACGTTGGCCGCCTCGACCGCCAGATCCGAAGTTGCCACATCCGGCGCGGCAATGTGGCGTTGACGAATGCCGGTCCGCGAGACGATCCACTCTTCGTTGGTGTCGACCCTTTTCTCAAGGTCGGCATTCGTTAGCGTGCCCGGCGGAACGTAGCAGCCTACTGAACTGATCTTGACTCTTCGAACAGGTTGGGAGTTTTGCACGGCGGTCTTATACTTCGATTTCAATTTCGTCGCCGCTGACTCGAACCGCGTAGCACGTCAAATCGCCGCGCCCGGGGCCGGCGATGGCTTGACCGGTCTTGAAGTTGAAGCGGGCGCCGTGCCAGGGGCAGGTCAGCTCCTCGCCCTGAAGCGACCCTTCGCACATCGGTCCCCCGACATGCGTGCATTCGTTGGCGATGGCGTAATAAACCCCGTCCGCGTGTACGAGAGCGATGTTCTTACCTTCGGCCTGGACGAGCTTGGCGGAGTTGTCGGGCAGTTCGCCCGCTTTAGCGGCTTTGACGTAGATTCCCATGATGTGTCTTGGCTCAGCGCTGACTATCACAGCGGCGTGGCGCGAGTTCAAAACCTGTCATGATAGCATCCGACCGGGCCCCAAAGAACGGAATCACGGTGCGTCCGGTTTCGTCTTTCCGACGGAGCCCTGCGCTGTTCGGGATGAACGACAAGATCAAGCTGGTGAGTCGACCGGCTTTTGACTTTCGCGGCGTCGCCATTGTATTGCAGCCCTTTTTACCCAAACTACGTCCGACTAACCCGCTCTCGATCCGCCGTTTTAGGTGCTTTGGCGCGGTCAATGTCGAGCGTGCAGCCGGAAGCGGTTTCCTCTACGTCACGGTGTCTCGAAAAGCCGCTTGCGCGGCTTCGATCGTCTTGTCGATATCTTCGGCTTTCATGGCCGCCGAGACAAAGGCCGCCTCGAACTGCGAGCAGGGCAGATACACACCGCGTTCCAGCATGCCGCGGAAGAATGTCCCGAATCGCTCCGTATCACTCGCGGCGGCTTGGTCGAAATTCGTGACCGGGCCTTGGTTGAAAAAGACGGTGAGCATCGAGCCGACTCGGTTGATGGTCACGAGAGTCCCGGCTTGTTCGGCGGCTTGGCGCAAACCTTGCTCCAGACGCGCACCGGAGGTTTCGAGTTGTTCATAGATGCCGCCATTGCCGTCGAGTGCCCGTAACATGGCGAGCCCGCCCGCCACGGCGAGGGGATTACCCGATAGCGTCCCGGCTTGATAGACAGGACCGAGCGGCGCGACCTTTTCCATGATGTCGCGGCGCCCGCCGTAAGCGCCAACCGGCAAACCCGCGCCAATGACTTTGCCCAGCGTTGTCATATCGGGGCGAATGCCGAAGCGCTCTTGCGCCCCCCCGGCCGCCAGACGAAAGCCGGTCATGACCTCGTCGAAAATCAGCACCGTGCCGTGACGCTCGGTGATCTCCCGCGCGGCTTCGAGGTATCCCGCGTTCGGCGGGACGCACCCCATGTTCCCGACGACGGGTTCGATGATGACCGCCGCGATCTCGTCGCCGCGCGCCGCGAAGCATTCTTCGAGCGCCTCGACGGAGTTGAAGGGCAACGGTATGGTCGTCTCGGAAAAGCTTTTCGGAACACCCGCCGAGTCGGAGATTCCCAGTGTCGCCACGCCCGAGCCCGCCTTCACCAGCAACGAGTCCACATGACCGTGATAGCAGCCGATGAATTTGACGACGAGATCACGGCCGGTAAACCCGCGCGCGACGCGAATGGCGCTCATCGTCGCCTCGGTGCCCGAGTTGACCAGCCGCAGGGACTCCAGACTCGGAACCATCTTCCGAATCAACTCGGCCATTTCGACCTCGCGCTCGGTCGGCGCGCCATAGCTCGTACCCTGTTTGAGGACGGCCTCCAGCGCTTCGATCACGGGCCGGTAGCGATGCCCCAGCAGCAAAGGCCCCCACGAACCGACGAAGTCGACATAAGTATTTCCGTCCACATCGTGGAGGTAAGCTCCCTCGCCGCGTTCGATGAAAACCGGATCGCCGCCCACCGAGCGAAAAGCGCGGGCCGGCGAGTTAACGCCGCCGGGAATGGACTTTTCAGCGCGCGCAAACAAGTCGCGCGATTTCGTATGGACGGCGTTGGGAATGGGGGATTGACTCATGGATGACTCCGAGAAGCGGGCGAGCAAGAGAGTCCGCTGCGTGACGGTGTGTGGGGCTCTTCAAGCTAGGCGGAGACAGTAGTCTCTCGTGCGAAACCCCAATTATAGAGAATCACGGTTAGAGACCCGCTCGTGGACGCGGCCCTTCGATGATCGGTCGAACCAGGAAGGAGCGGCGTTTGCTCGATAGCAGCCATGGGGGGCGTCGGCGGGAATCTGGAAGACGAACTGATCCACGCCCGAGCAGCGCGGGGCGCGGCCCGCGTAGAAGACCTTCGTGACCGCCTTGCCGCCGACGGTGATCTCCACGCCGAAGGGCAAGGTCCCCACCGGCGGCGCCGTGTTGTCGGGCGCGCTGATCGGACCCAGGCCGGTGGGCCACATCGTCACCACCTGCCCCGGTGTGGCGGTTCTTGTCGTGGTGTTGATCGGCTGCACCGTCTGGGAGACGAAGTTCTGAATGATTCCCGGTCCAATGCCGGCTCCCGTTACGGTGAAGATCCCCACGCTGTTTTCCACGACCGTCACCGTCTCGGGGTTGCTCTGTTCCCCGTTGAACGTCACTCGGCACGGTGACCGGCCCCAGCGGAGCGTCAGAGGGCATGATCACATTCAACTGTCCGGAGGAAACGAAGATCGGGATGGCGTTGACCGTAATGCTCCCCTGAATGATCTCGATGGAAACGTCCTTGAAGGTGGTTGCGAGAGGGAATGTGGGTACTGTGGCCGGTGTCACCGGGCCGATGCCGCAGCCGAAAATCGAGAAGATGGAACCGCGAGCGATCGACCCGCCCGGTACGCCGGGCGGCGCGAAGCTCGCTGCGTTGAGAATTGCCCGAAGGAAGATGACCGGCTCGGCGCTCAGGCCGCCGAGACCTGTCAACAGCATCAGGCAAACGAGTAGATGCCATCTAGCGACAGTGCGTTTCCAGGGGGTCTCGGACATTACGGCTCCAGGTTCTGAAGGTTCACGAAGTTGATCTAGACCGGAATTTCCAGGCTTGGCACTCCGATTCCAAACATCGTACTCTGTCTCTTCTGTTGATGCAACGACTAAGAAATCCGGGTGTTGAGGAAGGGGGTCGGAGGGTGCCGCTCGATTTTCTCGATGGCTTCCACGACATCTATTCCCGCAGGTCGTAGCACAATAGCCGGGCGGGCTTGCGGTCGAATAGCCCCCGCTCGTTCTGACTGATGTAGAGCAGCCCGCGGCTTAGAACCGGCAGGCTCCAGGTCTGGCGCGCGCCAAACAGCCAAGTCCGCGCCAGTTCTTGATACCCCTTGGGGGTCAGATCGAGCCGCAGCAGGTGGCCCAACTCGCCCAGAGCAATAAATCCGCCGTCGGCCCACAACAACGAGCCGCGCAGTGTGCTCGCATTGAGCGTTCGTTGGCCGCCGCGGTAGTCGACGGTCTCGTTCCATTCGGGAGTTTCACGCCATACCACCTTGCCGGTCTTGAGTTCGATGCAGACGATTGAGGCGTCGGGTTCATTGCGGCCGTCATAGGCGTAGAGATAGCCGTCCTTGTGAACGGCGGTATTCCAATGCAAGCCGACTTCTTTGGTCGTCCAGGCGACGGAATGCGAGAGGTTGGGGGCGATGTCGAGCAAAGCGCTGCCGGTGCGGTAAGTGGCCGAAATGAAAACGCGATTGCCGATCACGACGGGCGAAGACGCGTTGACCGACTCGAAACTGCGACTGCGCCAAGGGAAGGTGAAATCGATCGAGCCGTTCGCGGGATCAAGAGCAATCAGGCCCCCAATCGGCGGGCGACTTTCGCCGCCGGCAAAGACGAAAACACGCCGCTTGCCGTGAACGGTCGCGGGAACCGGCGAGGCGTACCCCGCGCCCCATTCCGAGCCCGCGCCCCAGACCAGCTTGCCGTTTGTTTTGTCAAAGGCCGCGACAGTCGGCCCGCCCGGCGCGCCCAGCGTGACAATCAGCAGATCGCCTTCGATCAAAGGCGTCGCGGCGATTCCGAAAAAGTCTTGAGGGATCTTAAACTCGGCGGGCGGATTGCGTTTCCAATAAAGTTGCCCGGTGTCGAGCTTCAGACAGTGCAGCTCGCCCTTGGCTCCGTGGATATAGACCCGCCCGTCGGCGATGACAGGCGCGGCGCGCGGTCCGTTGTTGTAACCGTAGCGGTCACTGTAGTCGGTCGGGTAGGTGAAGCGCCAGAACCGCCGGCCCGTTTCCGCTTCTAAACATTCGACGACCTCTTCTCCGCCCACTCGATGCAGGTAGACCAACTTGTCGCCGCTGATCGCCGGCGAGCTATATCCGCTGCCGCGTTCCATCTCCCAAACCAGCGGCGGCCCGCTTGCCGGCCAGTTTTTCGCCAGCTTGGTTTCGGACGAAACGGCATTGTGGGTCGGGCCCAGAAACGATTCCCAATCGTGCGTCACGGCGGCGGGCGAAAGAGGCTTCGGCTTACGGTGAAAGGTGACCCCGGGGTGGGCGGTCGCCTTGGGCGGCGCGACGGTCGGGAGGTCGTTGACTTCGGGCGGAGCGGGGTCTTGGAATTGTTTTCCGGCGGCTTGCGCCGAATTACGTGATGGAGACGGCTGTCGATTCGCTATCCAAACCAGAGCGCCGGCAAGGGCGGCAATGAAGACGAGTCGCTTCAATATTCATTCGCACCGGGCTCCCCGAGAGTCACGCCGGCTCCACTCGAATCGTTGCAGCTTATGGCGGGCTAACGAACGGTGATCAGTTCCTTGTAGATTTCCGGGCGGCGGTCGCGAATCGGTCCACTGCCGATCCGGTCATCCAAGACGATTTCCGCCATCACGATTTTCTCGGCAACGCCTTTCTCTTGGGCGATGATCGTGCCTTTCGGGTCCACGATAAACGTGTTGATGGGATGCACATGAGCAACGTAGACGCTGTTTTCGTAGGCTCTCGTTCTCATCATGATGTCTTCATTGATTTCGGTTGTGCCCAACCCAAACGCCGGAACGAGGATGAGCTGAGCTCCCTTGACCGCCAAGATGCGCGACGTCTCCGGCAACTGGCGGTCATAACAAATCAACATCCCCAGGCGGCCTAATGCGGAATCGAAAACCGGAAACCGCGAGCCGTCTTTCGTGAACGGCTCGTCCCTGGCGTCGTGCGCTTTCGAGTAAAGCCCAACCGTCTCACCCTTCGGCGAAAAAATAACGGCGGAGTTGTAGAGGTCTTCACCGCGCCGCTCGGCGAAACCCACCAAGAGGTGAATATTCAACTCGTCCGCGAGAGCGGCGACACGCCTCAGCGTTGGCCCGTCGACCGGCTCAGCCACGGCCCGGACTTTCTCCATGGTTGAATCTTTCCGCAAATTGATATTGGCGGTGTAACCATCGAGATAGCCCTCCGGGGTTACAACGAAATCGGCGCCGGCCGCGACCGCCTTTCTCGTCCAGTGCTCGAGCTTGGCAAAGTTGGCGTCCTTGTCCCAAGCCGTGGGGATTAGTTTCAATCCGGCCAGGTTGAATGAGACAGGCTTCCCATCACGCCGTTTCTCGGCCGCCATGGGGAGACAGAGACCGAGAGCGATGATGGTGAGTACCACTCGTCCGCCGGGAATCAGGATTCGGTCACGGGGCATCTTTCCTCCGAGCCGAGATCGGTTGTCTTCAGACCTCGATGAAATCCCGCTACACCGCTACGCTGTTCGGCGCGTTGACGAAACTGAGCCAGCCGTAGCGGTCTTCGGTCTCGCAGGTGAGAATCGACGTGAATTCCTTCTGCAGCCGCTCGGTGATCGGGCCGCGCTCGCCGGTCCCGACCTTGATGCGGTCGACCGAACGAATCGGTGTGATCTCGGCGGCCGTTCCGGTGAAAAACAGCTCGTCGGCGATGTAGAGCCATTCGCGTGGTATCGCCTGTTCGGCAAGGTCAAAGCCGCAATCGGCGGCCAGTTGCATGGCCGTGGCTCGCGTGATGCCGGGAAGCACCGAAGTGCCCATGGGCGGCGTATAAATCTTGCCGTCACGAACCAAGAAAACGTTTTCGCCACTACCCTCCGAGACGTATCCGGAGGCGTCCAGGGCGATACCTTCGGAATAGCCGTTCGTCGTGGCTTCCATCTTGATGAGTTGCGAGTTCATGTAGTTGGCCGCCACCTTGGCCATCGCGGGCAAGGTATTGGGCGCTAGGCGCGTCCAAGACGACACGCAGACATCGACGCCCTTTTCAAGCGCCTCCGGACCGAGATACTTGCCCCATTCCCAGCAAACAATAAAGACTTCGATGGGATTATTCACTGACAGCACGCCCACGTCGCCGTAGCCGCGAAACAAAATCGGGCGTAGATAACAAGCCGACAAACCATTCACCCGAACCAGTTCGCTCAACGCGTCGACAATCACTTCTTGCGTGAAGCCGATGTCCTCCATGCGATAGATCTTGGCGCTGTCGAAGAAACGTCGAATGTGCTCGCGCGGCCGGAAGATGGCCCCGCCCGACGGAGTCTGATAGCAACGAATCCCCTCGAAAACACTCGTCCCATAGTGCAGCGCATGGGTCATCACGTGAACTCGCGCGTCGTCCCAATCGATGAACTTGCCGTTGTGCCAGATCTTTTCAGTCGCTTCGATCATGTGGCTTCTACCTTTGAGGCCGTCATACCGAGATCGACGACGGCGCCGACGAGGTTCAAACCCTCCGCCGAGGAAACTACGTTTCCGCCCGGGGACAGCCGCCTTGCGAGCCCAACCTTCTACAACTCCATCGTCGCTCGTTGGCGGCGGAGCTTCCACCGAGTAGTAAGCGACACGAAGTTCCTCTCCATTATGCCATCAACGGTAAGCCTCGCTGCTACAAAGAAATACACTTGAATGCCCCGCCGTTGCCCTTCCGGCACTCGACAACGTTCGCAATCCGGTGGAAAACGACTTTCGGCGGCCCCGCCCGCGTGCCGGCTCGGAAAACGGAAAACGCCGAGATGTTTTGCGGGCCCTTGCTTTTCCCCCTTTCTTCCCCTAGAATAGAAGGCGAAGGAGAGTTCCATGGCACTCACCCGTCGACAAAAGGAAGCGCTTGATTTCATCGATGAGTTCATTCGTGACAACGGCTATAGCCCGAGTTTCGGAGAGATCGCCGAGGGGCTGGGGCTGGCGTCCATCGCCACCGTCCACAAGCATCTGACCGCCCTTGAATCGAAAGGCTATCTGGTCCGAAGCTTCAATCAGAGCCGTGCCCTCGACTTAGGGCCGCGTTATTACGAGGAACGCAAGGCCCGCCGCGAGGAACAAGCCGCGGTTGAACCGCCGCCGCTGCCGGAAACGCCTCTGCTGGGGGCGATTGCCGCCGGCCGGCCGATCGAAACTTATGCCGATCCCGACACGCTGTCGTTCGCGCCGTTTTGCGGCGTCGATGGCGTGTACGCTTTGCGGGTACAAGGCGAATCGATGATCGACGACCACATCATGGAAGGCGACTACGTGTTGGTTGAAAAGGTCAACCCCGAACAGGTCCGCAGCGGCGAGATCGTGGTCGCTCTCGTGGATGGCGACGAGACAACGCTCAAGCGTTTCTACCGCGAGCCGGACGCGATGGCGCGTCTACAGCCGGCGAACTCTCAAATGGACCCCATCATGGTTCCGCTGGCGCAGCTCTCGATTCAAGGCCGCGTGCTCGCGGTGCATCGCCAGTATCGCTAGATTGATCCGCGACCGGCGCGCCGCGGTCGGGAGGCACGGCACCCCGCAATCGTCCGCGATCTCCCGCTATTCCCAGCGGAAGACCTTCGTCGCGAGCGCGCTACAAACTGCAAAATTCAGAACAAGCGCGCCTACGTCCGCATAATGTTGCGACCAGGCCCCGCCGGCCCAAATGCCTCTTAGCAGCGACACGGAATGCGTCACCGGCAGTGCGCCGGCCAACATCCCCCAAGGTGCCGGCAGTGCCTCGATCGGCAAAAAAGGCCCTGAGATCGCGATCATCGGGAAAAGGATGGCGCCGGCGATCGGCTGAGCGAAACGCGCCGTCGGGACGACGCTCGCGATGACGAACCCAATTGAGACAATGCTCAGTGTGCTGAGCAACAGCGCCAGGGCGAAGCTCAACAGATCTACATCGAATGCCCCCGGGTAATACCGCTTGCCCGCCAATAACAATAGACCCAAGGCAACCGTCGTCAACATCAGCTTGACGGTGACGTGGGCTCCAAGGATCGTCACCGGCCGCAACGGCGTAGCGCGCAAGCGCTTCAGAATTCCACCCTCGCGATAGATGGCAATGATGGTGGTAAGCGATGTAACGGCGCTTAAGGCGATGAAGAGCGAGGCGAAGATGGCCGGCCGTTCGACCGCGGCTCCGGCACTCGATCCTTCGACGCCGGCCGTGAAGACTCGGCCGAGAAGCAAAAAGATAATTACCGGTATACCGATGCTCCCGAACACACCCATCGGCTCGCGCAGGAAGATCTTGATCTCAACCCAAGTCAATTTCCAGAATCCGTTGAGCATCTCGCGTTAATCTCTTATTCCGTGCCCGGTCAGTTTTAGGAAAACATCCTCGAGTGTCGGCATCACCGTCCGAAAGTCGCTGACTCGCAGCCCTTCCTCGGAGACGAAACGAATAATCTCGGTAACAAAGTCTTCCCCCGTGCCGCTCACCTCGTGGGTTGGGCCCTCGCTGCTGACAGCCTCGACACCCGGCACCCGCTTGAGCAGTTCGCCTAATCCCCGCCGGTCGCAGGAAAACACCACGGCTCTTTGCGGACAATGTTTTCTCACCAGAGCGGCGGGGCTCCCCAACTCCACCACCCTTCCGTGTTCGATGATGGCGACTCGGTCACACAACCGCTCGGCTTCCTCCATCAGGTGGGTTGTCAGAAAGACTGTCTTTCCGCGATCCCGGATATCTCTTACAAGGCCCCAGATCGTGCGGCGGGCTTGAGGGTCAAGGCCCGTGGTCAGCTCGTCAAGGAATATCACCTCGGGGTCGTGGATCAACGCCAGGGCAATGAACAGACGCTGCTTTTGACCGCCCGAAAGCGTCATGAACCAGGCGTTACGTTTGTCGGTCAGCCCCAGCCGCTCAACGAGCGCCTCCGTATCAACGTTCCTCGGATAAAGAGAGGACCACAGATCCACGGCCTCCCAAACCTTGATGCGCTTTTGGGGTTGCGCTTCTTGCAACTGGATACCGATACGGTTTTGGAGCGTGTGGGCGTCACGGCGGGGATCCACGCCCAGAACCGAGATGGCGCCGCTATCCGGTTTCCGGAGGCCTTCCACGCACTCCATGGTCGTAGTCTTTCCGGCGCCGTTGGGACCAATAAGGCCGAAGATCTCCCCCTCGATGACCGCAAAAGAGGCGTCATCGACGGCCACGGTGGAACCGTAGGCCTTTCGCAGGTTGGAAACTTCGATGACGGTCGCTGAGGTCACAGTGTCGGCTTTAACCGTTGTGCTCCCGCCGCCGCGAATCGAAACCGGGTTCGAGCGTCCCGACCGCCGGTCAGCCGCGCTTTTCGAGCATCTCGCCGTAAATCCTATCGTACTCCCGCGCCGAAGCCGGCCAGGAGTAATCTCGCTTCATGCCGTTGCGCATCAGCATTCGCCATCGCTCGCGATCTTGGTAAACCGCGAAGGCCTGTCGAAGGGCGTCGACCATCGCTTCCGCCGAGTATTCAGCGAACTTGAAACCGGTGCCGTCGATGACCCCGTTTTCGAAATGCGTCACGGTGTCGTCGAGGCCGCCGGTGGAGCGCACCACCGGGACGGTTCCGTAGCGCAGGCTGTACATCTGATTCAAACCGCACGGTTCATAACGGCTCGGCATCAGGAAAATGTCGGAACCGGCTTCGATCTTGTGCGCCAGGTGCTCGTCGAAGCCTTCGTAAAATCCAAAGCGATCCGGATACTTGCGCGCCGCCTCGTGCAATGTCTCGGCCGTGGCTGCGTCGCCTGCTCCCAACACGACGATGGCGCAGTCGTCCGCCATCAACTCGTCGAGGGCTTCGATCAGCAGGTCGGCGCCTTTTTGCCAGGCCAGCCGCGCCACCATGCCCACCACCGGGCGATGGTCGTCGAGCGCGAGCTTGTAGCTTTCCAGCAGGTCGTGCTTGCAGGTCGCTTTGCCGCGCGGATCATCCGATGTATAGCGGGCGGCGATCAGCGGATCGTGCTCCGGGTTCCACAGCGTGTAGTCCGCGCCGTTCAAAACACCGTAGAGGTTGTCGGCGCGGCCGCGCACGACGCCTTCCAATCCGCAACCGTATTCCTCGGTCTGAATTTCATCGGCGTACTTCTTGCTCACCGTGCTGAGCGCGTCGGAGTAGAGCAGGGCGCCCTTCATGAAACTCACCTTGCCGTAGTATTCCAGCGCGTCGATGCCGAAGAGCTCATCGGGCAACCCAAGCTCTTCGAGGATCGAGGCTTCAAAAACTCCCTGATAGCCCAGGTTATGAATCGTAAACAGCAGCGCCGTTTCGCGCAACGCGGCATCTTCGGCATACACCGATCGAATCAGCACGGGAACCATCGCCGCCTGCCATTCATGGCAGTGGATCAGGTCGGGATGGAAATCAAGCTTGGCGATCTCTATGGCCGCGCGGGCGAACAGGAAGAACCTCCGCGGGTTGTCGGGATAGTCGCCATCTGCATCGCCGTAGAGGCCGTCGCGGTCGAAAAACGGATCGTAAGCAACGAAATAGTGGCGCACGCCCCCGTCGACCAGAGTCACGACTCGAGGGAAAAGGTTCTCCTCGCCGACGCGAACGGTGAGGGAGTCGAAAACAACATCAGCGTTCTTGACCGGCGTGTCGCTGTAGAGCGGCGAGACGACCGCCACCTCGTGACCTAACTCGGCCAAGGCTTTCGGCAGCGCGCCGAGCACGTCCGCCAACCCCCCTGTTTTCGAGTAGGGTTCGACCTCGGAACCAACCATCAAGATCTTCATACAGCTCGAATCGGGGATTACATCTCAAGGTCCGCGAAAAATGGGGACCGTCGTTCGGTACGAGACCGTTTCAACGGCCTTTTTCCGCGAGGCTTTAGCCATAGCCCAACCAGCGGATAATTTCAAGTAGGAAGGCGCTCGGGGCCGGGCCGCCGATTCTCCCACGACTTTGTCGCGCGCCGCCACTCTCCGGAGCCTGTTTGTCGGGGCGTTTACGCCGTCACTTCGGCGCCACCAACCCGAACGCCTCGACCGACAAACTCCCCTCTTCAAAATTCGCTTGCATCTTCGGCCAGACTTGCTGATGCAATGGCGAGTTCGCCCACTTCACGCGAAGGTCTTCGCTCTCGAAGGCGATCGTCACGATGTAGGAACGCTGCTGTTTGGGCGCATGCAGCAAATCGCAGTGCAAAAAGCCCTCTTGCTTGCTGATCGCCGGATAGAACTGCTCGCGAAATGTTTTCTCGAGCGAGTTGTGCGGCTTGGCTTTGGCGTGGACATGAATTTCCACCGGTCCGGGGCCGTCAAACCGGCGCACCTCGGCCGACGTCGAGAGCACCGTCCAGGCCGCCAGCGCGGCCATTGCGACGAATTTGCCGTATCTCATTTCGTGTGCCACCTTTCTCGTCCTCCTAGAGTGCCGCATCAGGTTGGACAAGTGCAAATTCGGTACGCCAAATTCGAGCCGGTGGAGCCACCGTCCGCGCCGGCTCATCCAGGTAAGAAACTTGGTAGGACGATTGAATTTCGAACAGCCGCGGCCCCGGTAGCGATCGGCACTCATGCCCGTCCCAGCCCACGGTTGAGACAAGCTCTCGGCTTGCCTCTTCGTCTTCCAAATTGACATCCAACGACGCCGGTTCCCAGTGGGGCAGGTCTCCAGGCCTGCCCATTCCTCAATCCGCCCCAATTGATCCCGTCCGGCCCACCGGGAACGCACCTGTACTCGACCGTCCGGGCACATGCATTTCAGACGATGACGTTGAGCGCACGCCTGGGCGCCGTGCCCCTCGGCGCGCACCAGAGCCATGCGCCGGTCGCACCGGCTTCAACGACGGAGGCTTTCAACTACTCTGCTAAGTTAGAATTAGTCGGATCCTCTTCGGCCGACTGACAACCGTGGGCTCGTAGCTCAGCTGGATAGAGCGGCCGCCTCCTAAGCGGCAGGTCGCAGGTTCGAGTCCTGCCGGGCCTACCATTGCTTTCAATAGCTTACACCCCTTAATGCCTCCCTCCGGCCGCCCCATCCAGCGCGGAATCTCACCCCGATAGGCCGCCGTAGTCGATTACCCAACCGGCGCCAACCAGATAGTCCCCGATCGGTTCGAATCCCCGGACGTGAACGGGCTGATCCAAGCGGTTTCATCGCCGTGATAGAGTTTGGAGGTGGCCATTTCCCGCCGCGGTCTGCTTGCCATGCTGGGCCCTCTCGTGAGTCGTGGCCGGGGGCAAGGCGTCGCTTCCCGAAAAGTAAAACCGAAGCCCCGCGGTAAGCCCTCCGGCTTGCCGTTTCATGCTCGCTTTACCGACATCGCCGCCCAAGCGGGGCTGCATGCCCCCACCATCTACGGTTCGAGCGAAAACCCGCAATATATCCTCGAAACCATCGGTTGCGGCGCGGCTTTTTTCGACTACGACAATGACGGCCGGCTCGACGTCTTCCTGCTTTGCGGACGCACTCTCGAAGGCGTCCCCGAAGGGCGCCACCAATCGCCTCTATAAGAACAATCGTGACGGCACATTCACCGACGTCACCAAGGAGGCCGGACTGCTTCACAGCGGTTGGGCTTCGGGTGTCTGCGTCGGCGATTATAACAACAGCGGCCATGAGGACCTCTTCATCCCCTATTGGGGACAGAACGTTCTCTACCGTAACAACGGCGATGGCACGTTTACGGACGTGACCGAGCAGGCCGGCCTCCTCTCCGAGGAAACGCGATGGGGTTCGAAGTCGGAAAGTCGGGGACAGGCTACGAATTAACGATCTTTACGCCGCCGCCATGTCGTTCCAAATCCGCAACTTAAGGCAAGCCGCGCAAACCGGGCCGCTCCTCCGCCGGCAGTCTTCCCCCTACCGGCATCCCGATCCGACCCCTCGCAACCCAGTCGAAACGGACCCAATAACGCAATGCCGAAGGTCGCCACAATGACAAACAAGTCCAACCATCCACCAGAACACAGCCGCCCCAACCGCTTCGCCGCCCTCTCAGCCCTAGCCGCCGTCCTAATCTGGCAAGCCTTCACACCCACCCCCGCCGCCGCCCAACTCAGCGAGGAACCAATCGTCTTCGACGTCCATTTGGTGCAGGCCGGGGTGGCCGCGCGCGACGCCATCGCCGCCGCTCGCGCCCCGGAAGGTCCCGAGACACGCAGCGCCCAACAAGAGGCCGACGTCCACGACACGGCGGTGATCCGCGTGCACGTGCTCGACCCGTCCGCCGACGCCCGCGCGCTGGTCAGTGCCGAGCGCGCCAAGCAAACCCTGAGCCTGGAAGCCTCCTACACCCTCACCGCCCGCGCCGGACACGACGCGGTCCTCAACCTCGGCGGACGACAGCCCGTGCCGACGGCGGCGGGCGGGTCCGAAAGCGCCGCGGCAACGCCGGGCCCCGAGATCATCCACGAGTTGGGCATCGTGCTGACCGTAACGCCTTTCATCATGCCCGACGGACGTTTGTTAGTTCGCGTGACGCCGGTGATGCGTACGGTGGATTTCGAAACCAGCGACGAGCGGGATGGACATTTCGTCCCGGCGCTGGTGACGCGTCAATTGAGCGCCGAGATTGCTCTTGCCGGCGGCCAAAGCTTCGTCGTTACGGGCTTGCTCAACGACGCGGTGGTCGGCAAGATCGACCAAATGCCGCAATTGAAAGCCCGCAGAGAGATTCGGGGCCTTGTCACCGCCCGCGCCGCCCTCCCCGGCACCGATCTGGTGCTGGTGGTCACCCCGCGCGCGGTGCCCGCTCCGCCGGCGGATTAGGTTCGGCTCAATCGCCGCCGCGGGCGTCCGTAGGAATGAAAAACCGACCTCGATCACGATTCCGATAATGCCCGATCACTGATCGGCTTCGCATCGGAATCCTGATCGACATCAGCCCGGAATCCTGATTCGCGAATCGCAATCGCCTTGCCCCGGAATCCGCAAGCGGGGGAACTTGCCGAAAAACGCGGAATTCAAACCGTAACCGACCGCTCGGTCTACGGCAAACGATCTCTAGATTCTCGACCCGCCCCTAACTGATTGAGAAAAATGGCGGGCGTGGAGGGACTCGAACCCCCGACCTACTGGTTCGAAGCCAGGCGCTCTATCCAACTGAGCTACACGCCCGCGCTACTCATTGTAGACTCTCGCATCCGCTGTTAGCTTGCCTGCGTTGATTTCAGCTTGGCCCGGCGGCGACGCGTTCAGGCCCTCAATCCGCGGATCCCGACGGGCACGTTATACTACGGGTCTTTTGGTCGCTCCACGGAGGCTTCGGCGCGGGCTTGCGGCGAATGGTTTCGCGTTGCGGGCCGAGACGGTTTTTGCATGAAGGGCATTGTCTTAGCTGGTGGATTGGGCACGCGGCTCGATCCTCTCACGCGTGTCACTAATAAACATCTGTTGCCGGTCTACAACAAGCCGATGATCTACTATCCGATCGAGGCTTTGGTGAACGCCGGTATCACGGATATCCTGCTCGTTACCGGCGGCCGCAACGCCGGAGACTTCCTGCAACTGCTTGGCAACGGCAAGGATTTCGGTCTCAAACATATCAACTACACCTACCAAGAAGGCGAGGGCGGCATCGCCGAGGCCTTGGGCCTGGCCGAGCATTTCGCCGAAAAACAGAAAGTCTGCGTTGTCCTTGGGGACAACATCATTGAAGAGAACATCGCGCCGGCGGCGGACGCGTTCCGCCGACAAGAGCGTGGGGCGAAGATCCTCTTAAAGGAAGTCCCCGACGCCGAACGATTTGGTGTCGCCGAGATCGACGGCGACCGCATCGCGGGGATCGAAGAGAAGCCCCAAAACCCTCGTTCGAACTACGCCGTGACCGGCATCTACATGTACGACCACACCGTGTTCGAGAAGATTCGAACGCTTGTTCCGTCCGGTCGAGGCGAGCTCGAAATCACCGACGTCAACAACCTGTATATCCAAGAAGGCACCTTGACATTCGCGACACTCGACGGCTGGTGGACCGACGCCGGTACGATCGAATCGCTCCAGCGAGCCAGTGAGATGATCGCCCAGACGGGTGCCAATAAGACCAAGTCCCAGTAGCCCTTCGGGTACAAGCCGCACCTTGGGCTTGTGATTGTTGAGTCGTTGGCCGGCGGTGGTGGGTCGCTTGATTGGTTCCTGTCTTTGCTTCTCCTTTCGGGGTATTGAGGGCTTTTCGGGGCCGGGGTTACCTGAGGCCGGCCCGGATAGCGGGGTCGGCGGTTGCCCGTTGCGGCTCGTGCCGCGTTGTTATATATGACGTTAGGTTGGTCTTGGGTTCGTTTTGTATTTTTTGACTTTGGGGAGTTTGGGAGCTACCCTTTTGGGCTGCCCTGGGGTTCTTTTGCGGCTCGCCGGGCAGGTCTGGAGACCTGCCCCACTGGGCTTGGCCGCGGAAGCCTATGGCGGATGGATTGGGGGCTGCCGGCTCTTCGTCGGGGAAGTAGTACTCGGGAACCGGGGTGGTGGCGTTGGCTTGGTTGTTTTTGGCTTCGAAGGCTTCGCGGAGTTGGCGCTCTTCGCGGCGGATGTCGATCATTAGCTCGACGCCGCGGAAGAAACGGCGGCTGAGATGGCCGTCATAGCGGGCTAGGTTGTTGAGGAGTTTTGTTCTTGTGAGCATGGCCAGCCTAGGGTGTGGGTTCGCTCTTGGCGGTCTTCGGGCATGGGGCTGGTGTCGTTGTCGATGCGACGGGAGTTTTCGATGCCGGCGGCGATGACGGCGGTTTCGATGCGGGAGAGCCGTTGCATTCTCCAGGAGACGTCGGCGATTTGACGGACGATTTCCTTTTCGACGCGGTTTCTGGGGAGATAGGTGTCCTCGAAGGACGTGAGGTGTTGATCGAACTCGGCGGGGTCTTCGCCGGGTAGGACGGCGTCGTTGGCCAGCAGGCCGTGTTTGAGAACGTTTTGGGATGAACGGGTTTTTCCGCTGTCGGTTTTTGGGCCGGTTGATTTTTTGGCGTTTTCGCGATTGGCGCTGATTTTTTCTGTCGTAGACATGCGATTTCTCCTGGGGCTTGTTGCCCGGTCATAGGATACGTTGGGGTTGTGGGTTTCCGGGGGGTTGGTTTTTCTAAGTTGTTGATATGGAAGACGTAGTTTTTTTGAAACGGACGTGATGGATTTCGTGTGGCGTTGGCCGTTGGCCGTTGGCCGTTAGCCGTGAACCGTGAACCGTGAACCGAGGGGGAGGGGACCGGCCGCTTGGCGGCCGGTCTTTTTGGACCCGCCCCAGGCCCCCGAACGACCGCGAGAGCGGTCGTTCGCCCGGGGGAGGGGCAGGGATTGGTTTGGTGGGGTTCCCTGGGCTGGCGCCCAGGGCCGGTATTAATCACGGGGGTTCGAGTACAGGCACACGGCGCGGTGGGCGGGTGGCTGGGCAGGCCTGGAGACCTGCCCCACTGGGAACCGCAGGGCCGTTGGATGTCAATGGAGAAGGTCGAGAGACAAGCTGAGAGCTTGTCTCGACCGTCGGCTGGGACCGGCAAGAGTGCCGGTCGCTACCTGGGACGCGGCTGTTCGAAATTCAATCGCCCTACCGAGTTTCTTGCCCGAACGATCCGGCGGGGGCGGTGGCCGCACTCGCTAGGGTCACGATGCTCTTCAGGGCTCGCCCGGGGGAGGAGGTCGTTTGGTGGTGTTTGGGCTTGCGCCCAGGGCCGGCATTAATCACGGGGGTTCGAGTACAGGCACATAGCGCGGCGGGCGGGTGGCTGGGCAGGCCTGGAGACCTGCCCCACTGGGGCCGCGCCTGTTTGAATTTGCTACCGGGGATGCGACTGTTCGAATTCAATCGTTACCGAGCTTCTTGCCTGGATGAGCCGGCGCGGCCGGTGGCCCCACTAGGTCTTGGATGTCGAGAACGCGTCAGGTTCGTCATGTGATGAGAGAAGCGGGCTAATTGGGGGCGTTAGGCGGGAGGTGGCGCCGCCTGCCCGATCGGCTGTTCCGGGTCGATGAACATCCACATCGCGGCGCTGACGACGTAATACGCGGCCGCGATCAGCAACGGCAGCTCCCACGATCCATAGGTCTCGACTAAGTGCGCGAATACCATCGGCGCCGCGACTCCGCCGATCTGGCCGAGCGAATTCATCGTCCCCGAGACCGTGCCGGCGTGTTTGCCGCCGACATCGACGCAGGTCGCCCAACAGACCGACAAAATCAGATCCGACGCCCCAAAACTTAGGGCCAAGGCGGCCACGCCCAACATCGGGTCGGCGACTAACGCCGCCGCGGCCAAGAAGACCGCCGAGGCGAGCAGCCCGCCGATGGCGGGAAGGCGCCGCGCCCAACGTAGGCGGACCCGCCGGCTCATCCAATCCGTCAGCAACCCTCCCAGCAAGTTGCCCGTTAAGGCGGCAACCCACGGCAGCGCCGCGTAGAAACCCACATCAGCTCGAGCGATACCCCGACTCTGCTCCAAGTATGTCGGCAACCAGGTCATGTAAAAGTACACGCCGAAGGTGTAACCCGAGTACATGGCGCACAGCGCCCAGACGTTGCGGCTCGTTAGGAGCAAGCCCCAGGGGACTCGCTCGGCGTGTCCGCCGGCCGCGCGCCGGGCCTGGATCTCGGCTAGTTCCGAACTGCCGACGGCCGGGTGCTCTTCGGGTGTATTGCGGTACCAGCGCCCCCAAACCACCGCCCACACGACCCCCAGCACGGCGAAGATCCAATAGACGGGGCGCCACCCAATGGCTCCCATCAGGTAGATCACCAGCCCCGGCGCCAACGCCCCTCCCAGGCGGCTCCCCACCATGACGATCGCTTGCGCCCGCCCGCGCTCATTACTCGGGAACCAACGCGAGAGCGCCGACGTGGTCCCCGGGAAGGCCCCGGCCTCGCCGCATCCGAAAAGGAAACGAATCGCCAGCAGACTCCCGTAACTCCAAGCCGCCCCGGTGAGCGCCGTGCACACCGACCACCAAATCACGATCCGCGTCAACAAAGACCGCGCTCCAAAGCGATCGGCCAACCAACCGCCGGGAATCTCAAACAGCACGTAGCCCAGCACGAACGCGCTCAACACTCGTCCCATCTGGGACATCGAAAGGCCCAACTCCTCGGACATCATCGAAGTCGTGGCGGCAATACAAACCCGGTCGAGATAGGTGATCACCATCAAGGTGAACATCAACGCCAGAGCTTTGTTGCGAACGAGCATTCCCGACAGGATACTACGCGCCGCGGCCGCTACAGCCGTTTCTGTTTGACAGCGGACGCCGAGCCGTCTATTGTTTCGAGTAATGCAGGCCCCGGCTCGATCGCTTCTCCCCCTGTTTTGCTGGATTGTTCTCTCGGGTCCCCACTTTGGCCTCGCGGCCCAATCGCGCGCCGCCGATGTCGCCGCGGCGCCCGTCATGGTCGGAACCGACAACCGCGAGGACGACCTCCCCGCTGTCGCCGCCGCGCCCGACGGATCGCTGTGGCTGGCCTGGTTGGCCTACTCGGATCGACGCGACGACATCGCCCTGCGCCATTACGTCAACGGAACCTGGGGCAACCTGCAACACGTTCCCAATACAAGCGGCGACTCTTGGTTCCCGCAAGTCGCCGTCGACACCGACAACCGCGTCTGGGTCGTGTGGACCCAACAAGTCGCCGGCAATTGGGACATCCACGCTCGCCGCTTCGACCCCGCCACCCAAAGCTGGAGCACGCTACGGCGTTTGACCGATCATCCGCTGCCGGACATCAACCCTCGGGTCGGCAGCGACCGGACGGGTCGGATCGCCGTCGTCTGGCAAGGCTTTCGCGGGCAGGCTTCGAACATCTATCTGAGGACCGTCAGCGGCGCTGAATCCTCTCGCTATCGTCATAACTGGGCTCCGGCCGTCACCGTCACCGACCGTCCGGTGAACGACTGGGACCCGGCCGTCGCGATTGACTCGAGCGGTACCGCATGGGTCGCCTACGACAGCTACAAGAACGGCAATTACGACGTCTATCTCAGCGGCGTCCGCGACGGCAAGATCACGACGCCGGAGGTTGCGATAGCCGAGACCGCGCGTTTTGAGGCCCGGGCCGCGGTTGCCGTCGACCAGCAAGATCGCGTTTGGGTGGCCTATGAGTCGGGCGGGGCCGGGTGGGGCAAGGATACGGGGTACAAGATTCGCCAACGCCAAGCGGGCGTCGAGCTGGGCGGGCTGCGCGAATCGCGTATTCGTTGCTATGCGGGTGGTCGCGTGCAGGCTCCCGCGCGGCCGTTGCAAGCGGCCTTTCGAAAGGGCAAGGGAGAGCCCAAGTGGTCTTTTCAGCCGCACGTATTCACTGATCGACAGGGAACCGTGTGGGTCGCGGCCAAGCGGCAGATCCTCGTTGTGGGCGAGGGCGAAAAGGGCGAGCTTTCCTATTTCGAATATTGGGTCACGCGGTATCAAGGCGATCGCTGGAGCCGCGCGCGACCCTTGCCGAAAAGCTGGGGCCGAGCGGGAACGCGCCTCGGCGCCACCGCCACGCCCGAGGGCATGTGGTGGGCCTGGCCGACCGACAATCGCCGCGAGATCTGGGTGCAACGGCCGATCCTCGGGGAAGTGTACGCCGCAAGATTCGACCCCGTGCCGGGGGGCAAGGTCTCGCTCGGGCAGCCGCCGGTAGAGAGTATCTCAACTCTCCCGGGCCACGCCGACGAGGCCGGCGACATTGCCGCGCTGCGTGCCCACCGCGTAAGCGTCGGCGGGCGCGCAACCAAAATCGTGCGCGGCGACCTGCACCGCCACACGGAATTGAGTTGGGACGACGGAGGGGTCCGCGACGGCACGCTGCCTGATTTCTACCGCTATGCGCTCGATGTCGCCGCGCTCGATTTCGGGGCATCGACCGATCATCAGGGCGGCGGCTATGACTACTGGTGGTGGTACTCGCAAAAGGCCGCGGATATGTATAACGTGCCCGGCCGCTTCACGGCGATCCACGGTTACGAACGCAGCCTGTCGCAACCCAACGGCCACCGCAACATCCTGTTCCCGGACCGCTCGGGTCAGGTGACACCGTTTTTCTACAAGGAGGGCGTGAAGCTGTTCGAGTTGCCGCGGCACCCGCAGGGCGACGTCAGCGGCATCGCGGCGATCAACGTCGTTCGCGACGATACGAAGCATCTCTACGAGGAAGTTCGTCGCATGGGCGGCCTTTCCATCCCACACACCTCGGCCACCGAGCAGGGCACCGACTGGAGCGACAACGATCCCGAAATCGAACCGGTGGTCGAAATCTTCCAAGGAGCGCGGACAAGCTACGAATCTTCCGAGGGGCCGCTCGACGCCCGCATTGGCGTCGACGACGAGCACATTCGCATCTCCGGTTATTTTTCGGTCGGCTTTGTGACCCAGGCTTGGAAGAAGGGCTATCGGATCGGCGTGATCGCAAGTTCCGATCATCATTCAACGCATTATTCCTACGCCATGGTCTACACCGACGACCCGACTCGCGAAGGTATCTTGGAGGCCATTCGGCGGCGGCATACTTACGGGGCGACCGACAACATTCTGCTTGACGTTCGCATGGGTCGGCACCTCATGGGCGACGAGTTTTCAACCACCGAGCTCCCGCCGATCGAAGTGAAGGTGCGGGGGACGGCGGAGATAGCGAAAGTCCACATTGTGCGCAATGGCAGCATCCTCTACACTCGCGAACCCGGCCTACAAGAGATAAGCTTTGCCTACACCGATACCGAAGAGGATGATCGCAGCGGCACGCGGTATTACTATGTGCGCGTCGAGCAAGTCGATGGCCACGTGGCGTGGTCAAGCCCGATTTGGGTGAACTACTGAGGGCGGGTTTTGAGTGGGGATGCGCTACTCGAACAGATCCGCCGGCTTAATTTCCAAATCGAAGTCGGGAAGACGAAAAGCCTCAACCGCTACAAGCCCTTTTTCTTCGTAAATGGACAATTGGCGCGGCGAGGGGTCAGCCAACCAAATGTGCGGTACGCCCCAAGTTCGGTACTCTTCGAGCTTTTTCACGATATCGGTGTGACGGTCTTCGGGGGAGACGATCTCGATGACGATACAAGGCGGGTCGGAAGGGACGACATCGACCGGTTTTCTAGGGTGAAAGACGGCGACATCCGGTATGCGAAAGCGTGTCGGCGCGAGCTGCATGCGTAGTTCCGGGCGGCTGTGTAAAGGGTGCCGTTTTCGGGCTTCGTAAAAGATTTCGACCAGCCGAGCCTGGGCTGTGCTGTGCGGATTTTCGCCGAGATGTCTCTCCAGGATTTTGCCGTCGACGAACTCACAATCGGCACCGTCGAAAGCGGTTTGCAAGTATTCTTCGGGGGTGATGAGGGTCTGTACGGCCACTGGGGTTTAGCCTACCTGATCGGTGTATTGGTTATTCCACCAACGTCTACCGCAAAAGTGACCCCGCAACCAGAATCCCGCCGTCAATCACGACCGTTTCCCCGGTGATCCAAGAGGCTTCGTCACTCAACAGCAAACACGAAATCCCCACCACATCCTTCGGCTCGCCGATGCGTTTCATTGGGTAAACATTCGACCAAGCATCTTCTTTGTCTTCCCAAACCGCCGACGCGAAACGGGTCTTGATCAACGCCGGGGCAATCGCGTTGACGCGGACAGCCGGGGCCAGCTCCGACGCCATCTGCCGTGTCAGGTGAGCGACCGCCGCCTTGCTGACGTTATAAGCGCCGATCTTGTGAGGATTTCTATATGCGCTGGTCGAGGCTGTGTTAAGAACCGCCCCGCCATGATCCCGCATCCAGGCTTTCCAGGCTTCTTGGATCCAACCGAGCACGGCGAAGACGTTGACTTCGAAAACCTTTTCGACGCGACTCATCTCGGCTTCGACCAAGGGGCCGTACTGCGGATTTGCCCCGGCGTTATTCACCAGCAAGTCGAGAGACCCGAAAGTCTCGATCGTCTTGCGGACGGCCTCTTCACGGTGCTTGGGGTCGGCGCTCGATCCCGCCACGCCGATCGCGCGGTCACCGGCGTCGAGCCGGGCGAGGGCCTCGTCGAGACCGGGTTGCTTGCGGCTTGTGATGCAGACTTTCCCGCCGCGATCGAGAATGCCTCGAGCAATCGCGAGGCCCATGCCGCGTGAGGCGCCGTTAACGAGAGCTGCTTTTCCTTCGAACATGAATTGATCCTTTCGGGAAATAGAAAGAGCTACGATACCGCCGCGCCAACACGATAACCCGGGCGAGTTGACGCCGGGTAGGTCGCGCGGGAGTTTCAAATTGTAGCGCGAACGTCAAGACTCGCAGTTCCGCCCAATGAACGCCCTCGCGCTCTTGTTTGCGTGCCGGCCCGATCCCGTCCAGGGGCCTGAAAAAATGGGGACAGTCCACTTCGCGCCGGATGCGGTTATTGATTCAATGGAACTTGTTCGGTCGGCGCTTGGGACAGTCCCCATTTTTTGGCCCCATCGCGTCGAAGGGCCTGTGATAGACTCGACCGGGTGCTGACCTTCTGGTTCTGGTTGTTCGTCATTCCGGCCGCGCTCGCCGCTCTCTTCTCGATGCGCAAAGGCCGGGAATTTCTGGAATATGTCGAAGATTCCTTAGCCGATCCGCCGGACGATCCCGACGGCGAAGATGACCTGGACGAAGAGCTGATCATCCCATTCCATCCTGCCGTCACCCTGATCGTTCCCGTTCGCGGCCACGATCATGATTTGGCCCGCAATTTGGGGTCTCTGGGGGCTCTCGACTACCCTGATTACGAACTCATCGTCACGGCCCGAAACTCCGACGACACGGGATTGCTGACCGCTCGAACCATCCTCGGCGAGCGAGCGAGGTTCGTTGCCGCCGGCCCGCCCGCGGCGGGGACCGGCGAAAAGGTTCACAACCTTCTCGCGGCGGTGAAACAAGCGCGCCCGGCAAGCGAGGTTTTCGCTTTCGCCGACTCCGACGGGCAAGTCGACGAGGATTGGCTTGGCAACCTGGTCGCCCCGCTCGAAGACGAAACCCTGGGCGCAACCACCGGCTTCCGCTGGTATTTCCCCGAGGAGGGCGGTTTTTGGCCGCTGTTGCGTAGCGCTTGGGATTCGACCATTGCCTGCCATATGAGCGTTAAGGACAAGAACTTCGCGTGGGGCGGCGCCATGGCCCTGCGACGCGCGACCTTTGTGGAGGCGGATGTGGAAAGGTTTTGGGCCGGCGCGGTGAGCGATGACTATCGTCTCTCGGCGGCGATCAACGCGGCGGGGCAAGGTATCCGGTTCGTTCCCGGCGCGATGGTTGCGACGACCGGCTCCTGCACGCGCAAGGAATTTTTGGCTTGGGCTCGTCGGCAGCTCACGATCACGCGGGTCTACCGGCCTCATCCGTGGACGGTCGGTTTCGTCGGTCACATTGTCTATTGCGGAGCGATGGTTTTGAGCCTGGCGATGGTGTTGGTTGGGAATACGCCTCTCGGATTGGGCGCGTTGGTGGTGACGACGGTTCCCGGGATGGCGAAGGGTGCGCTGCGAGGCACGATTGCGCGACTGATGTTTCCGCGGCGGGAAGGCTGGTTCGACCGGTACGGCGGGGCTTATTTTTGGCTGGTGCCGATCGCTACATGGGTCTGGCTGGTCAGCTTCGCCGGGTCCGCCGTCACACGAAAGATCGAATGGCGGGGCTATGTCTACGATCTAGTGAGTTCGGATCGGACGGTGGTCCTTAAGGCTCCCGACCGCTAGGCCGGCTTGCCGGGCGTCGATAACGGGCCCGAAAACCTTCACAATTAGAGTAACGTCAAGAAACTGTGATGGGCAGGCCTGGAGACACGCCCCACTCGCGGCCCCCGCCGTCCGCGCGAGGCGTCCCGTCGGGTGATTCCTTGAAATGTGATTTGCCGAAACTTTACCGTTCTTTCACAGAAGTGAAGCGGTGCCCGGCGTACCTTGAAAGCGTCAGGCAAACTGAAGGCATCAGGTGAACTCCCGCGCACAAGATCCGATTCGCCGAACGGACTCGGCCTTTGCAATGACATCCATGAAACACGACAAACACTCCGACAAAAAAAGCGCTCGACTCTATCGCGGTCGCGGCTGCTTCGCGCCCGCCTTGCTCCTGCTGACCGTGGTTGCAAGCGGTTCAGCGGCGGAAGCGGCGTCCCCAACGCCGCCGACTCGGGTCGGGCCGGCGCAACCCAACCGCATCGCGGAAACCTCCGAGTTGCGGTTATTGATCGCTGAACAAAAGCAGCAACTCGAACAACAGCGGAAACGTATGGATGCCCAATCCGCTCTGCTCGACAAGCTGCTCCGGAAGGTCACCGCGCTGGAAGAGGCCGAGAGCTCATCGGCGCTTGCCGCCGAAAGCGCGTTATTGGGCGAGCCGACGACGTCGGGCGACGATTCCTTGCTTGCAAGCAACTCGGCGGCCCCCGCGCCGCCCTCCGCCCCCGTGCCTGCCAAAGCCGCCCTGCCGGCCGAGGCGAAACCGGATCCATCCACCTTCCGGGCGTATTGGAAGCAGGGCCTTCGTTTTGACACCGTCGACAAAGCGTTCCAGCTCAAAGTGGGCGGACGCATCATGAACGACTGGGGCTTTTTCGCTCCCAGCAGCGAGGTCAGCAACGGGATCGGACCGCTCGAAGACGGCACCGAGTTCCGGCGCGCCCGCCTCTACGTCGAGGGATTACTGCACGAGCACGTCAAGTTCAAAGCCCAATATGACTTCGCCGGCGGCGAAGCGGGGTTCAGGGATGTGTATATCGGGCTGACGAAGCTGCGCGGCGTCGGCAATATCATGTTCGGCCACATGAAGGAGCCGTTCGGGCTCGAGGTGACGACCAGTTCGAAATACATCACGTTCCTCGAGCGTTCGCTGCCTACCACATTCGCGCCGGAGCGCAATACCGGCATCATGTTCCAAAATGCCGTCGCCGGGGACAAGATGACCTGGGCGTTAGGAACCTTCCGCGACAGCGACGAGTTTGGGGAGAGCTTCGGCAACGGCGGGTTCAATTACACGGGCCGTATCACCGGACGTCCCTGGTATGAAGACAAAGGCCGCAAGGTGCTGCACCTGGGCCTGGCTTATCGTCACGGGAATCCGAACGGCAATCGGTTGCGTTACCGGGCGCGTCCGCCGGCGCATATGTTGCCGCGGTTCGTGGACACGAAGTCCTTTTCGGCCACCTCCAGCGATATGATCGGCATGGAGTTCGCGGTCGTCAACGGACCGGCCTCGATTCAATCCGAGTTCACATACAGCTCGGCCAACCGGCCGACGGGACAACGGCAAAACTTCACGGCGTTCTACGCGCAAGGCAGCTACTTCCTCACCGGAGAGCACCGCGTTTACAAGAGTTCGGCCGCCGCGTTTGATCGCGTCAAACCGTTTCGGTCTTTCCAGCCCGGCGAAGACGGCGGCAACGGGGCGTGGGAAATCGCGACCCGCTACGCCCGCATCGACTTGAATGACATTCTGATCCAGGGCGGCGAGTTACAGGAGTTCACGTTCGGCGTGAATTGGTACCTGAACCCCAATACGCGCTTCATGTGGAACTACGGCTGGGCCGAGCGCATTGATCTGGGAGCGGCGAATCTGTTCCAGAGCCGCTTCCAAGTTGATTTCTAATCGGTTCAAGCATGGCAATGGGTCGCGCGGTCGGATCGAGGGTCCCGTCGCCTTTCCGCGGCGCCGAAAAACACGATCGATCTCGGTGTTGCCGGGGCGCTACGGAAACCTCTTCGCGACGCGGGCGCGTGCCTTGGCTACTTCGATCTCGCGGTTGCGGCTCGGGGCGGCCGTGGTGAGCGAAGCGATCAAGTCCCCGGCGATTCGCGAAACGTCGTCCACGGCTTGGTCGAACACAGGCTGATTCGCCTGGGACGGTTTGGTGAAGCCGCTCAGCTTGCGGACGAACTGCAGCGAGGCGGCTCGAACTTCCTCCCCGGTAGCAGGCGGGTCAAAGTTGAACAGCGTCTTGATATTCCGGCACATAGGCGTATTCTCGCGAGGCTTGGGGCGGCCTCGTGTGCATGGTAGCGATTTTCGTCCTTATCACGTTGTCTACGATTCTAACGTTCGCACCCGCATTCCGCGTGTTGTAAGATGAAGAGAATGAGCGGCGGAGGGCTTCTTGTTCCCCGCCGTGACGATCGAAGGAGAGCAACTTGGCTGAAGTTCACATTCAGAGTGGCGAGTCGATTGACGGAGCCCTGCGACGCTTTAAGCGGAAAGTGCAGCAGGAAGACATCATCAAGGAAGTCAAACGCCACTCTTTTTATCTCAAACCCGGCGAGAAGAAACGCCTGAAGCGAGCGTTGGCGCGCAAACGGAACCGCAAACGGATGCGTTGCACGAGCGACTGATCTGCGTGCCCAGTCAGGGGTCGGAGTATGTGAAACTCGATCCCTTCCCACTTTTTCAAGAGCTAATCTTGTCGCGCTTGGTTGACTTTTAGCCCTGCAGCAAGGTACCTTCTCAACACGCAATCAGTGGCTTTCCAAAGGCTCAGCCACCGCGAGGTTCGGTGCGTCTCCCGCACCTCAACCGAATGTCAACAGCGCCAACCCCAGAGAGAATCGAACATCTCGAGCGCGACAATCTGCGCCTACGCCGCGCGGTCGAGGAGCTTTCGATCATCAACGAAGTCGCCTCGGCGGTGACCTCAACTTGGTCGCTCGACAAGATTATCGACTCGATCGTTCAAAAGTGCGTGAAACACCTCGATGTCGATCAGGGGAATGTTTCCCTGTTTGAGGAGGAGGAAGAAGAGACGGCGCTGCGGACGATGGTTCGGCGTGTCGATTCCCGTCTTGATGCCAATCCTTTTCGCATCGGCACTCAGCTCAGCGGTTGGATGCTGAAGAATCAAGCTCCACTGATTATCAACGATATCGAGGCCGACGGGCGGTTCCGGGCCATTTCCGACGAGGACAAGCCGATTCGTTCGATGGCCGCCGTCCCCTTACGCGTCAAGGGTCGCATGATCGGGATCCTCTCGGCCTTCAATAAGCGTTCGAGTGAAGGGTTTACCGAAAGCGACCAGCGCCTGTTGACCATCATTGCCGCTCAATCGACCCAGGTGATCGAACACGCCCGCCTTTACCAAGAGGAACAGGCGTTGCAGCGCATGCAGCAAGAACTCGATCTGGCGCGCAATATTCAGAACAATCTACTGCCCAAATCTCCACCCAATGTGCCGGGCTATGATGTGGCGGGACAATCCGTCTCGGCCGAGAACGTGGGAGGCGACTATTTCGACTTCTTAGTGTCGGAGCAAGGGCAACTCGCCATTTGCCTGGGTGACGTGTCGGGGAAGGGAATGCCGGCCTCTCTGCTGATGGCGAACGTGCAGGCGACGATTCGCAGCCAGAACCTGGCCGGAGCCTCCGCGGGTGCCTGCATTGAGCGTTCTAATCGTTTGCTGTTTCAAAGCACCGATTCCGACAAGTTCGTGACTCTGTTTTACGGCGTCATTGAAACCGACAGTAAACAACTCGACTACTGCAACGCCGGACACAATGCACCGATCCTCATCAGCGGAGACGATGTCGTGAGACTCGACTCAGGGGGCCCGGTGCTGGGCATCCTCCCGGACTTTCCCTACCAGGAGGCCTCGGTTCAACTCAAGACCGGCGACGTTCTGCTGGTGTTCTCCGACGGGTTTTCCGAGGCGATGAACAACAGCTTGGAAGAGTTCGGCGAAGAAAAGCTCGTCGAGCTGACGAAGCAGCACCGAGAGAAATCAGCCGTCGAATTGATCGACCAGATTTCCCAGAGTGTGGAGCAACATTGCGGTGACGCACTGCAGTCGGACGACATGACGATTATCGCCCTGCGGCTTGACGGCTAGGCTGAAACTTCAAATTGGGGCGGGTTGAGGAATGGGCAGGCCGGAGGCCTGCCCCACTGGTGCCGGTGCCGTTGGATGTCGATGGAGGGGGTCGAGAGACAAGCTGAGAGCTTGTCTCAACTTTGGGCTGGGACCGGGCTAGTGTAGCGCACCAGCAATAGCGCACCATAAAATTTGGGCTTAAAAGAGGGAAGCCCGTTAAAAACGGGCTGAAGATCCATGGGCGGCGGCATCAACCCGCCGTAAACGGCGGGCCTAAGAGAAGACTAAGCTGCGTGAACGCGGCTCAATTCGCTCGCATGAGCGTACCCGTTTCGGCCGCGTGGCCTCTCAGACCGCCGCCCGGCAAGGCAGCGACTCACCATAAGTTACGGTCTGATTGGCGCACTACACTAGGACCGGCAAGAGTGCCGGTCGCTACTGGGGATGCGGCTGTTCGAAATTCGATCGTCCCGCCGAGTTTCTTGCCGGATGAGGCGGCGCGGCCGGTGGTGCCACTAGCGCACGACCGGATGCAATATCTACAAATTGATCCAGCGCTCGGCGTCGTCGAATTCCACTTCCCGTCGAGGCGCGACCTTTTCGGTCTTGTTCGCGGCGGGGTTTTCGCGCTGTGCATTGCCTATACCGGGGAGGTGGCGCGGCGTCGGTGCGACAAACAGAGTGTTGCCCCGTACTTGGATGTTCAGCTGGGAGGTCCAGTAGCCCAGCCAGAAAAAGCCGCTCATCAGGACGGCGATACCGAGAACGCTTGTCAGGATGCTTCGCCAGCCGAGGCCGAGGGAAGAGATTTTGGCTTGCACATTAGAATGATCGCCCAGCCCCGACAGGTTCAAAATGGGCATCCTACCGCAATTTCCGGCGGTGGTTTGCCGTAGAGGCCCATAATCGGAAGTTCTAAGTAGCCCCGGCGGGCAGTCAACGAGTGCCGGACGGCCACGAGAAATCGTGTCAGAGTGTGTCAATAGTCGGTTGTTTTTCAATCTTTTAAGTGGATATACATAAAGTGAATCCTTAGCTTGATTCGGGTTGCCTTGCCGCCGTCGCGGCCGGTGGCTCCACTAGCGCACGGCCGCATGCAACAGTTTGTTTGGCTGCAAAGCACGATTCTTGAGTGACCGCAGTGGGGGCTGTGAAAAAATGGGGGACAGTCCACTTCGCGCCAGACGAAATTATTGATTTGATGGAGCTTATCCGGTCGGCGCTCGGTACAGTCCCCAATTTTTCACGGCCCCGCGGCGGGACGGCTCGGGAGGCTCAGGGGAGAAACTTGGTCGAAGGGTTCGCCGGGACCGCGCCGCACGGCGGCGCGGCTCGGGTGGGTGAACGTCCGATCTATTGGTAGCAGTTCGAAATTTGAAGTTTCGGGTCAGGACCGGCAAGAGTGCCGGTCGCCACTGGGGGACGCACCTCTCGGAAACTCAATTGTCCCACTAAGTTTCTTGCCTGAATGAGCCGGCGCGGCCGGTGGTTCCACTAGCCCAATTTTCGGCAAGTGACCTTGGGTGTGAGGTCGGCGACGCCGGCGGGGCGGCGGGGGGCGGTGATTTCGAAGGTCAATACGTCGTCGAGCCAGTCGTGGCTGTGACCGTCGGGGTGCTGCACGGCTACGGTCAGCGTGTATTCCTGGGGTGTCAAGCGGCAATCGAAGACGAATTTGGTTTCGATCGATTCGCCGGCTTCGCAGGCGATGGGCGCGGTGTCTTCCTGGCTGGTGTTGGTGCCGAAAACGTCCATGCCGGTGCGGGTGCGGATCAACATGCCGATCATGGGTTCGGGTTGGGACTGATGGAAGAGAGCCGTGACGCGGAGACGCGCCAGCTCGCCCGCTTGAAAAGTTCGGCGAGGATTTCCCGCGGCGTCGTGGAGTTCGACGCTGGTGATTTCAGCCAGGCGATCGCCGTGGCGGTGGCCGGCACTCGCGTCGGGGGTTGAGGAGGGCTCCTCGGTCTTGTGGTTCGAGGCGGCGCCGTTTGAGGTGGTTGGTAGTTCGAGCACGGTTCCGACGTAGCGGTTCACGACTTCCGACGGCGAGCCTTCTTCTTCGATGCGGCCGTCGAGCAGGAAGATTGCGCGGTTGCAAACTTGTTTGATGAGGCCGAGATCGTGCGAGACCAGAACGGTCGTTACACCGCGCTGCTGTAACTGCTCGAACTTGCGGACGCAGCGACTGGAAAAGGCCGCGTCGCCGACAGCCAGTGCTTCGTCGACGATCAGGATGTCGGGTTCGACATGAATGGCGGTCGAAAACGCAAGCCGGACATACATTCCGCTGGAGTAAGTTTTCACGGGTCGATCGATGAATTCCCCGATGCCGGCGAACTCTTCGATGGAGGGTAGGGCGGCGCGGGTTTCGGCGCGCGAGAGGCCGAGTAATTCGCCGTTGATGAAAACGTTTTCGCGGCCGCTGAATTCCGGGTTGAAGCCGGCGCCGAGTTCGAGCAGCGCGGCGACACGGCCGCTTCGCGAGACCCAACCACTGGTCGGCGGCAGGATGCCGGCGAGAACTTGCAGCAGCGTGCTCTTGCCGGAACCATTGGGGCCGATGATGCCGAGGGTTTCTCCGGGTTCGACGCTGACGTCGATCTCGCGGAGGGCCCAGAAATCTTGGTGCAGTTTCTTGCGGCCGAACCAGAGCGCTTCCTTGAGACGGTCGGCGGGCCGGTTGTAGATCTCGTAGAGCTTCGAGATGTTGAGGGCCGAGAGCATGTTTTCGTGAACCGTGAACCGTGAACCGTTAGCCGTTAGCCGTTGGGCGTGAACCGTTTGTGATTGGCTTGAGAGCCGGTTGTGCCGCCGGACCTTTGGACCGGCAAGAGTGCCGGTCGCTACTGGGTGCGGTTCCTTTTCGGCTCACGGTAGCACTTACAGCACATCGGAAAAGGACCTCTTCAGTTTATAGAACCACCCGTGGCCGACCAGGAAGACGATGGTTGCCGCGAGCATCAGCCACGCGAGGGGTTCCCAGGGGGGCGGGGAAGCCTCTAGGAAAATGGCGCGGTAGGATCGCACGAGAATGTAGATCGGATTGAGTTCAAAAAGCCAACGGTAATTTTCGGGTAGCGATGCCTCCGGGTAGCAGATCGGCGTGGTGAAGAACCAAACCGTCAGCACAAAACCGATGAACTGCCCCAGGTCGCGAAAAAAGACGCCCAACGCGGCCATGAGCCAACACAGCCCCAAGGTCAACAGAAACTGTGGAATCAATATCAGTGGCAAATAGAAAACCGCGGCCGTGGGAGCATGTCCGAAGACAGTCATCCCGGCGAGGAAAATGCCCACCCCGAAAGCTTCGCTGACGAGTCCGGCGATGACGAGCGTCACGGGCAGGATCTCCACGGGGAAGACGAGTTTCTTGACGAAATTGCCGTGTTCGATGACGGTTGTCGGCGCCCGGCCGACGGCTTCGCTGAAAGCCAGCCAGGGCAACATGCCGGCCAGGAAGTAGAGGACGAAATTGCTGGGGTGTCCGTCGTCGCCGAAGCGTGTTCGTAAGACGATGCCGAAGACGAAATAGTAGGTCAGCATCAGCAACAAAGGATGGATCACAGTCCAAAACAGCCCCGCGTGCGAACCCCGGTAGCGGCCCAGGATGTCGCGACGGACCATCGAGCGTATCAGCGAACCGTGCCGCGAAAATATCAACAGCGGATAGGAGAAGGCGCGTTTCACGGAGCGGACAAGTCGGCGGGCCCGGAGGGCGGCCGAGATAGTCACGGTTTCGCGGGTGACGCGAATGTCGTCGCCGCTGACCTCGCATTCGATCAGCAAGAACGGGGACCCGTTATCGAAAAACCAGCCGACGCCTTCTTGCAATAGCGAGACGAAAATGTGGAGCCGGCCGTTGATGCGGCGTAACTCGGCGGCGACCTCGAGTTCGACTGACTCGCCGGGTGGAACGGCGTCGCGGAGTAGGGTTCGCGGCCCGTCGAGGATCATCGTTCCGCTCTCGGCGTCACGGGTCTGCGCGGCCGCCGCGAAACCTTTTTCAGCGGACCATGTTTCGCGGCTTCGGTTTTCCACGGTAAGCCACGCACGGATGCGCCGCCCCGAGGAATCCACCTCGACCCTGGTTTGAACGATGGCGGCTTGCATGGCTTTCGTCAGCTCGCGCTTTGACTATAAAGCCCCGCCGGGTAGCGCTCCACGACGGAGCCGACCTTGTGCCCCACGGCGTAGATGGCCTCGCCGCGCAGATGATCGGGCAACTCGTAGCGCTTGATGACGTGTTTGACCCAATCGTGCTCGGCGGTGCGGTCGGTTGTGTAGGGGCCGGTTTCAAGCCGCGCCACCTCGAAACCGGCGGCTGCGAAAAGGGCATGGATGTCGCGCGGGGCGTATTCGCGGGCGTGGCGGGGGGCGACCTGTCCCTGCTCATCGGGTTGAATGTATTGCGGAAAAAAGCCCGGATGGTAGCCCAACAAGATTGCACCGACCGCTCGCAGGCTGCAAATATTCGGAGTCGTCAAGACGAGATGTCCGCCGGGGGCGAGGATGCGGTTGACCTCGGCCATCATGTGCATCGGGTCGTCATAGAGGTGCTCGAGCAATTCGCAGCACAGGACGGTCGAAAAGCGCCCGTCTTCGTACGGGTAGGAGTCTCGTTCGGCGTCGAACAGATCGATGTCGCAGGTGAATGCTCGGCCGTCGGCTGTTTGTACGGCGACGTGATCGGTTTTTCCCGGCTCGCCCAAGTAGCAGCCTCGCACTTCGCCGTAGCTGAGCAGATGCGCGAGTGCCGGGGTAATTTGCATGTACGCGCCCATTTCGAGGACGCCGTCGGAGGCCGAGCCGGGCGGGGTGATTCCGAGTGTTTTGACCAACCGGACGAGGTGGCTTTCGAGATAGGATTGCGCGCCGCCGAAGGGGCTGGTGAGGCCGCGCAGGTATTTCGCGAACTCGCCGCGGCGGGCTTGCTCGGGATCGATCGAGGCGGCCGCGGTTCCATTCGAGGCGACGGAAACCCCGGGTGTTTCCGGCTCGTCGGCGTCGGGTTCATCGGATGCAGATTTTTCGGGGCGGGCAAACCGGTCGGCTTCCGCGCGCCCTTCGGCGACCGCGGTAATCCAGGAGGCGTACAACCGGGCGACGTGGGGCCAGGCGCACTCGCGCGCCACGTAGTCGCGGGCGGCCGCGCCCATCGCGCGACCCACTTGAGGGCGCGTGACGAGCAGGTCGAGATAGCGCCGAATGATCTCGACCTCGTCTTCGTCGACCGGGACTTTCAGGCAAACCTCGTCGGGGAGATCGGAAAACGACCCGACATCGGAGACGATAACGGCGCGCCCCAAGCCGAGGGCTCGCAGCAGGGTTCCGGAGGTTTCCCCGTAGGTTGGGTAGCGCAGATTGAGGCAGATGTCGACGGCGCCGATCCACTGCTCAAACTCGTCGATTTCGACGTGGCCCAGCAGGCGCACGAAGGGTTCCAGATCGAGCTGCGAGATCAGCCGGCGTACGGGGAAATCCTGGTGCTCTTCGCCGGCTAGGATCATGCGTACTTCGGGATGAATTCGCACCAGCCGCGCCAGCGCGCGCAGGGATTCGGCGATGCGCTTATAGGGCTTGAGAAAGCCGAAGACGCCGATCAGAGGCGTGGATTCGTCAAGGCCCAGCTTGGCTCGATATTGGTGACGGTTGACCTCGGGGATCCAGGCGCCGTGCGGGATGTGCGCGATCGGCAAATCGAAACCGGCCCGGCGCACCTGCCGGTGCAGAAAAGGGCTGTGAACGATGAGGGCTTTCGAACGTTCGAGCAAGCGGCGGTTCATCGCCAAGCCTTCGTAGTCGGGGCCGATTTCGAGCGTGCGCACGCGCCGGGCGAAGGCCAGGGCCTCGGCGCCGCCGTTGTATTCGGCTTCGGCGAGATAGGTGTCCCAGTCGCCGCGCGCGATGGTGGCCGCGGCCATCAGATGATGCAGGCTGAACTCATGCAGCACGACAATGCCGGGATGCTCCAGCGCGGCGTCGTAGGCATGGATGTGATAGGGGTTGTTGCCGACGTGATAGACGGTTTCGTCGAACTCGGCGGGGTCGAACTCTGCGGCCGGGCGAAACGTTATTTTTTCGTCGCCCGTGAATCGGTCGGGCTGATAGTCGTCGACGAAGACGGTGGTCTCAAGGTGGTTGCCGATATGCGCCAGCAGGGCTTCGGAGTAATCGGAAACGCCGCAACGCGCCGGGTTGAGCGGCGTGAAAACCGCGACTTTCATTGCACCAGCCTGAGCGAAAAGGTGCCGATCTCAAAGGGGATACGGATCAGCAGCGGAGTCCGCGCTTCGTCCTTGCCGAAGAAGATCTCGAAACCCAGTTGAGATTTCGGCCCGCTGACATCGACCAAAATGCGGTCGGCGGGTCGCGATTCGCCCGAGATGTCGATGTCTCTCGATTCCAAGTAAGTCACGCTGATCTGATATTGTGCCCCAAAAAAAACGTCGTCGGGAGGGGGAATACGCCCGGCGGCGAGTTGTTCGCGCAGGAAGTAGAGATAGGTCAAAGTATCGCGCGCACAGGGCGGGATCGGAAACGAACTTTCCCCGCCGTTGATGGTTTTTCGCACGGCTTCGCCGGCCTGTTGGTCGAAGTCGATGCGCTCTTGGATTTTTCGCGCGCCGTGTTTGGCGTTCTTGGAAGACTCTTGCGAGCAAAGCGTAACGTCGGACTTGGCGCGGTATTCATCCTTGATTTCCAGGGTCGGCAAGCCCGCGTCGACGATCATTTCGAATTCCCAGCCTTCGGCGGTCGCTTCGGCGCGCAGGCTCGTCTCGCCCAGGCTCAGGCCGCTTGGCCAGGTGACGGCGTAGGTCAGCAGTTCTCCGTCGGGGAAGATCGCGGCGCGTATGGGCGGCGGCGCGGCAAAAAGACACAGCAGAATCAGAGAGGCTGAGACGATTCGGGACACGGTTGGTTTCAGCGCGCCGCCAGTTCCTGAGTGGGCTCGGGAACGGCGGGGCGTTCGGCCACGGAATAGTAGACGTCGAGAGTCTTGCGCGCGGTTTCCCGCCAGTCAAAGGCCGCGGCCCGTTGCAGACTCTTCTTTTCCATGCGCGCGGCTAACTCAGGGTCGATGAGGATGTCGCGGATCGCGCGGGTTTGTTCTTCGATGGACTCGGGGTCGAACAAAATGGCCGCGCCGTCGACGACCTCGGGCAGCGCGGTCGCGCTGGAGCAAGCCACCGCTCGGCCGCATGCCATGGCCTCGATCGCGGGAAGTCCGAATCCTTCATAGAACGACGGGAAAACGAAAATATCGGCGGCGTTATAAAGCGAGGGCAATCGTTCGTCGTCGACGAAACCGGTCAGTAGGATACGGTCTTCGAGGCCCGAGCGGCGAATCTCATCGATGACGCGCGAAGCAAACCAAGTGTGTTTACCGGCAAGCACTAAGGCGTGGGGAAGCTCGGGATGGGCGTTGATCAATTCCTTGAAAGCCCGCACCAAACCGATCTGATTCTTACGCGGGTGCAGGTCGCCGACGTTGAGAATATAGGGCCTATGAATTCCCAGGGAGTCGGCCACGTCTTTCATCGCCCGGGCGCGATTCATGGGGCGGAAGACGTCCTGTGAAGCCAGCGGCGTCACGACGATGTTTTCCGGATCGATGTCGAAGGCCTTCGAGATTCCTTGTCGGGAAAACTCGCTGATGGTGATGATCTTGGCGGCCCGCTTTACGGTGTGACGGGTGGAGACTTGCAGCTGCGCCGCCCGCAGGGTCGGCAAGTATTCGGGTCGCTCGATGTAGCTGACGTCATGTATCGTGACGACGATCGGAACGGGACAGAAAAGCGGAGCCGTATACTGCACATGGACCAGGTCGGGACGGTCTTCGCGCAGCCTCGCCGGTAATTGCGAGCCCAGCCGCAAGAAGGGATTCCCCGACACGCCGCGGCGGCGGAAACCACGCGGCACCCAACCGTTTACATTCGCCTTCGAGACGTAAGTGATGAATTCGCTTTCCGAATCCAACTCGGCAAACTCCTTGAGCAAGGTCCGAACGTAGACCTCGTTGCCGGTGAGGCGTTGGCCGATTGCGTGAGCGTCGATGGCGATACGCATCGTTTTCTCGCTTAGTGAACCAACGAAGTCGCCGCGGGCGGCGCCTCCACGGCGGCTTGCCCGCGGAGGGAGGGGTCGGCGAAACAGCGTTCGCCGGCCCGCCAAGCCGCGGGCCAGCTGCCCTCTCGCTCATAGGTCCGGCGGCCCTCGGTCCCTAGTCGCCGCCGCTCCTCTTTATTACGTAGCAATTCCAAGACCACTTCGGCAAAGGGCGTTTCGCCGTCAGCGAGGCGAATGTTTTCACCTTCACCGGCCGCTAATCCTTCGGCTCCAATCGAGGTGGAGACGACGGGTCGGCCGGCCGCCCAGGCCTCCAAAATCTTCACCCGCGTACCGCTTCCCGACAACAGCGGGACCACTACCAGGCGCGCTTTCGCCAACTCAGTGATCGGGTCGTCGACGGGTCCGGTCAGCTCGATACGAGGGTCGCCGGAGGTGAAGCGACGGATCGCTGCTTCGTTCTTCCCGATCAAGCGCCAGCGTAGTTCGGGGTCTTCGCGGCGCAGGCGCGGCCAAACGCGCGATTGGAAAAACTTTACCGCCGTCAAGTTGGGGTGGTATTCCCAATTTCCCGAAAAAGCGATCACGTTCTCTTCCTCGACGCTGGGTTGCTCCCTGAGCGGGACGGCGTTGGGGTAGACCTCGACGCGCGCCTGGGGCGCGAGTTCGATCACTCTTCGCCGATCGGCTTCGGAGGGAACCAAGGCCATGTCGAAACGCCCGATCCACTCGCGCTCCATGTTTCGGGCAACAGACGCAAAACGACGATGGGCCGCTTTTTGCGGCCACGGCTCGGAGCGGGCGCATCCCTCGTGAAGGACGGACTCAATGTTGTGCAGATCTAAGATCACGCAGTCGGCGCACTCGCGCAGCATCGTCAAGTAAGGCGCGCACCAGAAATGCTCGATGACGGCCACGCCATACCGTTTACCTTGGATCGAGCGAAACACCTCGTTGCGGATAGGCGCTTGCGCGAATCGGTCGGTCAACGGCAAAACTCCCCGCAGCAGCCGCCGGGCATTGCGGCGGACCCGTGCCGACGCTCCTTTCTTATGATACGGGAGGTCGATGACCGTGAGCGAGTTCACCAAACCGGGAGGCAAGGAAGAGGACGGATCGGGACTTCCCGGTTGCCGGAAAGTTACCAAATGCACGGCCCGGCGGCGCGCCAGTAAATGGAGCAAACTTCCACTGCGCATGGCTCCGCCGCCCGTCAAGGGATAGGGCGGCTCCGGGGACAACAAGAGCGCTTGGTCAGAGGTTTCGGATGGCGTCGGCATAGACTGCGCGGGTCAATGAAGCGGTGGATCGCCAACTAAATCGGCAGGCTCTTCGCCTCCCTTGTTCTCGTAATCGATGCTGTAAGTCGGGATCGCGAACGACCTGAAGAACAGCCGCGTTCAACTCGGTCCGAGACGCCGCGTCGACATACACGGCCGCTCCGGCCGTGACTTCCGCCAAAGCGGGATCTTTCGATGTGATGACGGGGGCCCCGGCACGCATCGCCTCCAGCACCGGCAGTCCAAATCCCTCGTAAAAGCTAGGATAAACGAAGGCGGTGGCTCGCGACAAGAGTTGCGCGATTTCTTTGTTTGTTAAGTGACCCGCGAGGTGCAATCCCGGCTCGCCGGACGGCGTTTCAGGTTCGCCGTGTCCCGCGCCCACGAGAACCAGAGAGAGGTCGGGGATCTCCAAGCGCGCCATGCGCCACGCTTCCACGAGCCCGGGGACATTCTTGCGAGGTTCCGCGGAGCCGACGTAGAGCAAATACGGTTGGTCCATACGCGGCGGCGGCCCCAACTCGGCGGAAGAATCACCCTCGGCGGGAGCGGCCGCGGCCAACGGCGTCGCGCGGATTTTCGATTTAGGAAGCGCGAAAAAAACGGCCGCTTCGTGACGAACGGCTTCGCTGGGGGTGATGATGCGTGTCGCTATGCGCAGCAGGGCCGGGGTGCGTTGCCGAACGCGGTCCGAGCCGGGAGGGCGCACGGGGGGGGGCTTCCAGGGGGCCAGATCGTGCAGGGTCAATACCGCCGGACGCTCGGGGATGTAGGGGATGGCGAAATCGGTTCCATGAAAGACGTCGATTCTCCGACGGGCGAGTTCCAAGGGAAGCCCGAGGCTCCACCATTTCGAGGTGAAATGATTGGAGGGCGGGGCTTCGGTGACGACATTCGGTAAGCGCGACCACTCCTCGGGGCGCGGGAGGCCCGGTTGATCGGTGAGTAAGTGATATTCGTCGTCGGGAAATTGCTCGGCCAGGGCGGCGACGAGTTCGACCACGTAGCGCCGAATGCCGCCGGCTCGCATCGACAACGGCGTCGCGTCGAGGGCGACACGCAGGGGGCGAGTTTCGCTCACCAGGCGCCGCCTCGGCGGCGTGTCGACTTATTGGGTCTGTGTCGCACTCGCTTAGCCTGAAACTTTAATTGGGCGGGTTGAGGAATGGGCAGGCCTGGAGACCTACCCCGCTGGGAACCGGCGCGCCGTTGGATGTCAGTTTAGAAGATCGAGAGACAAGCTGAGAGCTTGTCTCAACCGTGGGCTGGGACCGGCAAGAGTGCCGGTCGCTACCGGGGCTCGCGGCGGCTCGTTGAAGCCGGAAACCGGGCGAGCGGCTCGCGGGGGACCGCGCCGCACGGCGGCGCGGCTCGGGTGGGTGAAAGTCCAATCTATTGGTAGCAGTTGTGAATCTCCGGGTAGCACGAAATTTGAAGTTTCAGGTCAGTTCCTCTCATTCCAAGAAGCCTTGAGGACGGCGGCGCGGGCGCTTTCGACTTTTTCGGACGACGCGGTTGAGGTGGGGTTACCGGAGTGTGGGTTTCCGAATAGACCGCTGTTGAGAACCTCGTGGTGGCGGCGGATTTGGTCGAGCGCGTATAGTCCGCCCCCGGTGTAGTCGAGGTAAACATGGTCTTCGCGGTCAAGCGAGGGATAGTCACGAGGCGCGGCGGCGATCGAGATCGGCCGTGTTGGCGTATTCCGGGCAGGCTTCGAGAAACCGTGCCATGGCGCGGCTGAACTCGTCCGTCGGGCTGGTTGTTTGAGGGGAACTCGGCATGAACAACTGTTCTCAGTATTGCCCGCCGGGCTCCGAACAGCGAAATCGGCGAATCGATATGGCGTGCCCGAACCGAGACTGGTTGGGAGCCAGTCGACTCTCGACCAGGGCAAACGGCGGCTATTGCGGTTGATACAGCCGCCGACAGACCCCGCGTTGGGCTCATGACTGGGTGTGGGTTGACGATTTTGTCGAATTTTTTTGTTGCCAACAGCCTTCCGGCTCCGTATAATCTTGATACATATTTGGTTCAAGATGATTTGGGAGCCTGGGTTGACAACGGTGAACGGCTCTCATCGCACGGCTCGAACGATTCCGCCCGCTCACGGTTGAGTACCGCCACTCGGCCGGTTAAAAATTAACGTCGATCCTTGCACGGAGAAACTTCGTGTGGCCGGTGCCCGTTTGTGAAACGGATTCCTGTCGAGAGGAGTCTAACAATGCCGGGCCAAGGCGACGATATAGACAGAAGTCGTCAGGCCGACTGCTATTTCGATAGCCGAGGAAGACAGCCTCAGTTCAAGAACGGAAGGTGAATCATGCCGAGTACATTGACCAAAGCTCTCACGAAAGGGCAGACCAACCGCTTCTGGAAGCTCCTCGACGCCAAGGCAGCAGAGCTTCGCGATAATCTACAGTCATCGGCGGCGGCGAAGACACTGGCCCACGGCGGCGAGCCGCTGAACCTTGAGGAATTGCCGGGCCAGAGTCATGAGGAATGGATTTTTCTCAACCGCAACAACATCGATGTGATGCTCCTGCGCGAAGTCGAGGAGGCCGTCGAGCGCATCGAGGCCGGCGAATACGGAACATGCCTCGAATGCGAGGAGCCAATCTCGATGAAGCGTTTGGAAGCCGTGACCTGGACTAAATACTGCGTCTCCTGCCAGGAAGAGCTGTCGGCGAATGAAGACGACTCGCCACTGCGCCGGCCAATGCGCTAAGCGCGCGGTCTTGGGAACAGTGAAAAGGCCCGGGTGGCGTACCCGGGCCTTATTGTCTTTCGAGGTGGTTCGCGGCGCGATCGATTGCGGGGTTGTCAGCCGCGAACGCGACCGGCCATCCCGATAGGCGGCGGAAGACTCGCGTCGGCGCCTGAACCAGAGGTGTTTCAGTTCGCTCAGCCGGAGGCGGTTTCGGAAGCTTCCTCTTTGCCGCGCACTTTCTTGACCGTCTTGCGCCCCTTTTCGAAGATCTCCGCCGCGTCATCGGCGAGCTCTTTCCCTCGATCATAGAGTTCGCGGCCGCGGTCCAAAGCCTCGCGGCCCGAGCGTCCAAGTTGACCCCGTCCGTCTTCTGCTCTTTTCCGCAGATATTCGCGTGTTTCGTCGCCGGTCTGTGGGGCGAGCAGCAAGGCCGTTGCCGCGCCTAGGGCGGCCCCCGTCAAAAACCAAGCCAGATTCGCGGCGCCATTGTCGTTAGCCATGAATTTCCCTCCAATTTTCAGTATAGGAGATCAGAGACTTGGGGACTCTACCTCGCCTTGGCCGCGGCCGCGACTGTGCGCGCCTCTTCGGTGCGGGAAACTGTGCGTCGCCGCACAAAAGGACTTTACAAGCGGTCCCCGGTCATGGTACAAAATACTGTTGCGATGAGAGTCCGCCAAGCCTATTTTCGTTGGTTTCGATTTACGGGTCCGTGACCCGTAGAGTGGCGTTGGTTGGACTCGGAATTGTCTCAAGCCCCACTCTGCGGAGTGGGTTTTTTCGTTTGCTCCCGGCGCTTTCGGGGGCACAAAGGGTTGACAGGTAATCATGATCATTTCGATGAAGCTCGGCGCCGGCAAAGAGCAAGCCGACCAGGTTTGTAAACGAATCGACGAGTTTGGGTTCAAGGTCCATTCGATTCAAGGAACGGAGCGCGTGGTAATCGCGGCCGTGGGGGTGGGAGACGTGACACATTGTTTAGAATCATTGCGGGCCTGCGAGGGGGTGGAAAGCGCCGTGCCGATCTCGGTTCCCTACAAATTTGTCAGCAAGCAATTCAAGCCGGAGAAGACGGAGATCTCTGTTGGGGGGGTGAACATCGGGGGCGAGGATTTCGCCGTGATGGCGGGTCCCTGCTCGGTGGAGACCGAAGGCCAAATCATGGCCACCGCCGAAGCCGTTGCCGCGGCGGGCGGCAACCTTCTTCGCGGGGGCGCCTACAAGCCGCGCAGCTCGCCCTACAGCTTCCAGGGCCTCGAGGAAGAAGGGCTGAAATTGCTGCGCAAGGCCGGCGACGCGAGCGGACTGGCGATCATCACCGAGGTGATGACGGTCGTCAACGTGGACCTGGTGGCCGATTACACCGACATCCTGCAGATCGGCGCGCGCAACGTTCAGAACTACCCCTTGCTCAAGGCCGTGGGGCGTGTGAATCGGCCGGTAATGCTCAAGCGGGGGCTTAGCTCGACGATCAAGGAGTTGCTGCTTTCGGCCGAATACATCGTGTCGGAAGGGAACCCGAACGTGCTGCTGTGCGAGCGGGGCATCCGCACCTTCGAGACGGCGACTCGCAACACGATGGACATCAGCGCGGTGCCGGTCTTGAACGAGTTGACCCATCTGCCGGTGATTCTCGATCCGGCCCACGCGGCCGGCAAGCGGCATTTGATTCCGCCGCTGGCTCGCGCCTCGGTTGCCGTGGGCGCCGACGGCATTATGGTCGAGGTTCACCCGGACCCGCAAAACGCTTGGAGCGACGGTGAGCAATCGCTGACGTTTGCCGAGTTCGACAGCTTGATGAAAGACCTTGCGCCGTATCTCGAGCTGTGGAAGGCGTCGCGAGTCAGCGAGATGGCTCCGGCGTAGTTTCTTACGGCTCGATGCAAGCTCGTAGCGGAGGCGTGGGCGGAAGTCCACGCCTCTGTTTCGTGCGATCTACTTTTTGAGTTCGATCTCGAAGTAGAAAAGCTCTTGTCCGGTTGTCAGATCCCGCGCGCCGGAGAGATAAACCGATGCTCCGGGAATCGGGTCGGGTTCGCGGCCGGTCATGTAGTAAAAAAACCCGCTGACGGCGCTTTGTGGAGGGACGATCGGGGCCTTGAAAGCGAGTCGCGCGATCTCCGGTTTCGCGAGGGGGCCTTTCTTAAGCCCGCCTCGGCCGAGCCCGGGGATGGGCGGCAGGTAGGCGGGGCGCTCTTTCGGTTTCGTGTTCGGCTGGAAGTAAGTCAAGTCTTGTTCGGTCAACGGCTCGAGACCTTCACGGTCGGCCGTAATGAAGCGAACCTTCAGATCTTTCAAGCCCAGAGCGTGGTCTGATCCGTTGTAAAGGACAACCAAGATCGGCAGCACGCCGAACTTGTAGGGCTTGGCCTTGCCGAATGCCGTCTTCATTTCCTTTTGGGAGCGGTAGGGTTTCACGGCGAGAATCACTTCGCCCTGTTTCTGCTTGGCCGAATATTTGTTCGCCGGCTTCACGCGAAAGACGTCCTTGGCCGAAGCGGAAAGTCCCGCGAAGGCGACGATGAGGACCGCAATCAGCAACCTTGGCATATAGTTGTATGTTCCCATAAAGACTCACGGCGAACGGAAAGAGACACGGCGGACTTGGCGTATTTCGTCTACAACCTTTTGCTCGCGATTCTGTCGCCCTTACTGTTTCCTTACGCTCTGGCGCGATCTTGGTTTCGTGGAATTCGCGGGAAGGAGCTATGGGAACGGCTGGGGCGCTTACCGGCGTCATGTCAACAGACGGGCCGACAGACCCGCCGGGATGCGATTTGGTTGCACGCCGTGTCGGTGGGTGAAACAACCTCGGCCGAATCGCTGCTCGGACGCTTGCGGGCAAGCTTCCCGGGGGTCGCGCTCTATTTGAGTACGACGACGCCCGAGGGCCGGCAGGTGGCCGAAGAAAAGCTCTCGGCGTTGCTTGACGGCGTTTTCTACCTGCCTCTTGATCTTCCATTTGCCTTGCGGCGAGTCTTTGAAACCATTCGGCCGCGGCTGGTGATCGTCTCCGAAACGGAAATCTGGCCGAACTTTTTCCGTCTCGCGAAGCGGCATGGGGCCGGCCTGATGATGGTGAACGGAAGAATGTCGGACCGCTCGGCGCCTCGCTACGCGAGCTGTTCTTGGTTCTTTGGCGCGGTTCTCGGCGAAGTTGACCGGATTTTGGTTCAGTCGGAGCAGGACCGTGAACGCTTTCTCGCGGCCGGGGCGCCGCGGGCAAACGTCTCTGTGGGCGGGAACCTCAAGTACGATTTCAGCGTGAGCGATGCGGCGTTGCCGGCCGACATCGAGCGATTTCTAGACCAGCTTGACGCGAGCCCGATTTTGGTGGCGGGAAGTACTCGGGAAACCGAGGAAGGTCCGGTCGTGGAGGCTTTTCGGGAGATCGCGCAAAACCGGCCGCGGGCGCTGCTGGTGATCGCGCCGCGGCACCCGAGCCGCTTTGCCGAGGCGGCGGAGGCGGTTGAAGCTTGCGGGCTGCCGCTGGTGCGACGGTCCAAGCTTGGCGTGGGTGAGCGGGCTCGGGCCGCGTTGCCTTCGGTCTTTCTACTCGACAGCGTGGGTGAACTGGCTTCGCTCTACTCGCGCGCGGACCTCGTCTTTGTCGGCGGCTCGTTGAACGGTTGGGGCGGGCATAACATCCTCGAGCCGGCTGTTCAGGGACGTCCGGTTGTGGTTGGGCCGCACATGCAGAACTTTCGAGACGTGGCGGATCGGATGTTGCGCGACGGGGCGATTGTCCAAGTTAATAAGGCCGACGAACTGGCCGGGGCCTTTGAGCAGGTCTTGGCTGATCCTCATAAGGCCGCGGAGCTTGGCGCGCGGGCGCGAGAGGCGGCCGAGAAACAACGCGGCGCGGCGGATCGCGCGGTGGGTGAGGCCGAGCGGCTGTATCGCTCGCTCCCGCTTCCCGCGCCCGAGAGAGGTCTGAAAGCGGCGGCTTTGTGCCTCCCCACAGCCCTCTGGAAGGCGGGCGCCCTAGCCCACCAAGCGGTGTATAGGAAGGGTTACCGCAAGCAGCGACGGCTCGATACGTTTACGCTCTGCGTGGGCAACATCACCGTCGGCGGCACGGGCAAGACCCCTACTGTCACGTGGCTGGTCGAGGAACTTCACGCCGCCGGGGTGCGTCCGGCTGTCTTGACGCGGGGGTATCGTCGGGCCGATCCGGAGCCGGAAACCGTCGTCGAGGCGGGTGAAATGCTTTCGCCGTTTGTGGGCGGGGACGAGGCGCAATTGATGCTGCAGCGGTTTCGTCGCCGTGAAATTGCGATTCCACTCGGCATCGGGGCGAATCGCTATCGCATCGGTCGCCGCATGGAGTGTGTCGCTCCGATCCCGTACGCGGTTCGACCGGAAGCATTCGTGCTTGACGACGGCTTTCAGCACTTTCGACTCCGCCGTGATTTCGACCTCGTGCTGATCGATGCCGACGATCCTTTCGGGGGCGGGGAAGTGCTTCCCCTGGGTCGCTTGCGGGAACCGCTGTCGGGCCTGGCTCGGGCCTCGGCCTTCCTGCTCACTCGCACCGAAGCCGATCGCGACTACAGCGCTGTCGAAGAGTGCTTGCGGCAGTGGAACCCGTCGGCGCCGATCTACCGGTCGCGCATCGAAACAGCGGGTCTTTGGGAGGTTCATGGCGGCAGGCAACTGCCGATGGAGAACCTCGCCCGGCGACGGGTTCTCGCCTTCGCCGGCCTCGGGAATCCCGAAGCGTTTTTTCGATTGCTCGAAGACTCGGGAGCAATGCTGACCGCGTGTTTAGACTTTCGTGACCACCATCGCTACACGGCCGCGGACGTGGAAACCATTCTGGGAGCCGCTTGGAACGGCAAGGCGCAACTGGTCGTGACGACCGAGAAAGACCTGGTCAACCTATGCCACGCTGTGGAGAGGTCTGTTGTTGAAGAAGAGGGCGTCGAGGCCGTCGCGGCTCGACTCTTTGGAGCGGTGCCGTTGGCGTGGCTCGGGATTGATATGAAAGTCGAGAACGGCGACGCGCTGGTTGGGAGGATCGTTGAAGCGGTGAGGCGGCGAGAAGCGGCATGAAAATTCTCGTCCGAACCACGAACTGGCTCGGTGACGCGGTGATGTCGATCCCGGCGCTGCGCGAGATCCGCCGTGTTTATGCGGACGCCGAAATCACGCTGCTGACGCGCCCGTGGTTGGCGGATCTCTATGCTCGCGAGGATTTTTGCGACGAGGTCATGGCGTATGAAAACACCGCACGGCACGGCGGGTTTGCGGGAAAGTGGCGGTTGGGAGGCGAGCTTCGGCGCGGGAATTACGATGAGGCGATTCTGCTACAGAATGCCTTCGACGCGGCCTTGACGGTGTGGCTGGGGCGGATTCCGCGCCGTATCGGGTATGCGCGGGACGGACGCTCGGCTCTATTGACGGACGCGATCGCGGTTCCCAAGCACGGGGAGGTCCCGCGGCATGAGCGTTTCTACTATCTCGAGCTGCTGCGACGAGCGGGGATCATCGAGGAGCTTCCGGCGTGTCCCGACATTCGCTTGTCGGCGGCGCCGGCGCTTGCCGCCGACGGCCGAGCCCAATGGAGGCGACGAGGCTTCGAGGAAGAGCGCTGGATCGGCGTGAGCCCCGGCGCGGCGTTCGGGGGGGCGAAGCGCTGGCTGCCGGAACGGTTCGCGGAGGCGGCCGCGCGGCTGTCGAGGGAACTCGATGCCGGCGTCGTCGTTTTCGGGACGGCGGGCGAGGCCGCGCTTGGCGAGCGGGTGGCCGAGTTGAGCGGGCCGCGAGCCCACAGCCTGGCCGGCAAAACGACCCTAGCCGAGTTTCTCGAACTGGCGGCGGCGTGCACGGTGTATTTGACCAACGACTCGGGGCCGATGCACGTCGCGGCGGCGTTGGGAGTGCCAACGGTCGCGGTGTTCGGCGCGACGGACCACATTGGCACCGGACCGGTATCGCGGTCGGCGCGGGTGGTACGGCATGACGTCGACTGCAGCCCATGCTTGCTGAGGGAGTGTCCGATCGATCATCCTTGCATGACGGGCGTGGATGTAGAAATGGTCGTTCGCGAGGCGCTGGCACTCGCCGCTGAACAACCCACCGAGGACGGATTCCGCGCTAGCCGAGACGTGTCGACATCCCATGGATACTCGCGAGAAAATCGTTAGCGCGGCCGACATCGAACGGCGTTTCTCGTCGTCGGACTCTTCCGCGGCGCCGGTGATCGCCAAAGGGTGGTTCGACATCTTGCGGCCCGAGCACGGCCACCGTCTCGGGGAAGCGCGCGAGGCGGGCGCGGCTTTGGTCGTCATCGTCTACGCCGATGAAGATCCCCACGGCGCCGTCCTCGACCAGCGTACCCGCGCCGAATTGACGGCGGGGCTCGAGGCGGCCGACGCGGTCGTCATTTGCGACCAAACCGAGGCCGACCCGCTGGCTCGGTTGTGGGGGGCGCGAAAGGTCGTCGACATCGATCAGCCGCCGTTGCCCGACCTGACCGCCGAAGTGCTGCGACGACAGGGATCCGATGGGAACACCCCGTAAGATTCTCGTCGTGCGGCTGGGCGCGATGGGCGATGTGATCCATGCGCTCCCCGCCGTCGCTCGGCTCAAGTCCGGCTTCCCCGATGCGCACGTCGCCTGGGCCGTCGAGTCTCACTGGGCGCCGTTGCTTGACGAAAATCCGTACGTGGATGAGGTCGTACCGGTTGCTTTGTCCGCTTGGCGCAAAGATCCCATGACCCGGCTGACCTGGAAATCCTTACGAAGTTTTCGCCGCCGGCTGCGACAGGCAAAGTTCGATCTGGCGATCGACTTTCAAGGACTGTTGAAATCGGCCGTCGTGACGCATTTCAGCCGCGCCGACCGCGTGTTTGGTTTCGAGAAGGAAATGGCGCGGGAGCGTATAGCCGCGTCGTTTTACTCGGATCGCACGGCTTCCAATGCCAAGCATGTGGTGGACCGGAATCTCGATTTAGCGACGGCGGCGGGGGCGGTGAACGGCCCGGTGACTTTTCCCTTGCCGCCGGGAAAACCCGGCCCGGCGCTGCCCGAGGGAGATTTCGTCTTGGCGGCTCCGGTCGCGGGCTGGGCTTCGAAACAATGGCCCGCGCAATACTACGCCGAACTCGCCGAGCGGCTGTGGGGCGATCGCCGCATGCCGCTGCTGCTCGATTGCGCGCCGCAAGACCAACCATACGTCGAGCGGATTTGCGCACGCTCGCCGAGCGGGAGCTGCATCGTGCACGTTTCCTCGCTCGATGAACTGATCGCGGCCACTCGTCGAGCGCGGGCGGTGATCGGCGTCGACAGCGGTCCGCTGCATTTGGCGGCGGCGCTCGACGTACCCGGCGTGGCGATTTACGGCGAAACCGACCCGGCCCGCAACGGACCCTACGGGGGGTCGTTCACGGTGCTTAGGTCGGCGGGCGTGGAGACGTCTTACCAACGTGGCGAAGAGATTCATTCCTCGATGTCAGAGATTCGCCCCGAGCAGGTTTGGGGGGGCCTCGCGAATGTGTTGAACACCGCGAGGACGGGCTCCCATGAACTCAGCGGCGACCCGTCCGAGCCGTGAAAGTAATGGTGGACGGTAAGGTTCCGGGAGTCCGTTCGCTTAGTAATGCCGCGTTGAAGAACTCTTGTCGCGGTGCCGTTCCGGCCTCCCTTTCAGGGCTCAACCCGAGTGGGAGGAACAACCCGGGGTTCCGCCTTCGGCTCCACCCCGGGCTATTATTCCAGTCGCCGCTCCGCGGCTGCAGGCGTTTACAGATTCTCGGCACGGTATGTTTCCTACCTCCTAACCACCTGGATGGACGCACCATTTGGTAACAATAAAGTCTCCCCCGGTTGCGGCCCCAAGCTTGTATCAGCCGGGTAATCCAGACCAAGAGGTACCGCCGATGCGCCGCTTCCGACACACATTGATCCTCGTTTTGGTGCTGATTTTTTTGGCGCCGGGGGTGGGGCTCGCCCAAGATGACGAGCGGCTTGGCGGCCGCGAAGCCCGCGAACTCTACCGCCGCGTCGCCGACTTGATGGAAGCGACCTCGTTCGCCGCGCCGGAGGTGGCGCGCGCCGGGGCGCCGCTGATCGAGAACGCCCGCCAGTCGGCGCGGGCGCTTCGCGTCGGCAACACGCGCGAACACAGCGGTGTGCAATATCGCCTGTTGGTCAATGCGCGCATCTATCTGCAAATTGCCGACGTCGTTCCCAAGCCCACGTCCTTCGCCGAGGAAATCGGCGGGCAGCTGATCGATCTGCGGCGAGCGGTCGAACGACTGTCCGCGCACTTCCGCGCGACGTTGGACCATAAGGAAGACATTGTTCGCGGCGCGGACCGCGACCAATTGGGGCGCTATGCCGAGGATAATTCTCAACTCAGCGGAGCCGGCGCGGTCGAAAATCGAGTGGTCTTCTTCGGCGATTCGATTACCGACGGCTGGCCGCTCAACCAATACTTCCCGAACAAGCCCTACGTCAATCGCGGCATCAGCGGTCAGATCAGCAGCCAAATGTTGGCCCGCATGCAAGCCGATGTGATTGCGCTTCAGCCGTCCGTTGTCGTCATTCTCGCTGGGACGAACGACTTGGCCCGCGGCGTTCCTTTCGACACGATTAAGAACAACCTGAGGATGATCGCTTCGCTGGCGGCCGCGCACGGGATTACGCCCGTTTTCTCGTCCGTGTTGCCGGTCAGCGATCATCACAAGCAGAACGACCCGAACTACGCGAGGTCCGCCCTACGGTCGCCGCGCGACATCTTGTCGCTCAATCGTTGGATCCGTGATTTCCGCACCGAACGCGGGCTGATCTATCTCGACTACCACTCGAAGATGATCGACGCGGAGGGGCAACTGCGGGCGGAGCTGGCCGACGACGGCTTGCATCCGAATGGCGAAGGCTATAAGGTCATGGGGCCTCTCGCGCAGGCCGCCATAGCTACCGCGATGCAGGCACGGGGCAAGAAGAAGAGGAAGAAACGGATGGGGTTGTTCTGAGAATGACGACCACTTCGGAAAAGGGGGACCGTCCGTTTCCAGGGACACGCGGGCTACCATGAAAATGGACCCGAGGGTATTCCCGCCGCCCTTTCAGGGCTCGACCTGAGTGGCGTCGTACCCAGGGTTTCGCCTCCGGCTTCACCCTGGGCTATATTCCCGTCGCCGCTTCGCGGCTCAAGAGACTTTTGATCCCACCGGCCCTGAAAATCGTGCACTTTACGTCGTGCTTCTGGGGGGCGGGAATCGAGGTGGCGGCGGTTGGCGATCGGCACGGTATGGGAAAAGCGGCTTAGGCCTTCTTCCCCTTCGAGCTTTCGGTTAGCTTGCCGCCCAGGCCCATCTCCTCGATCTCGGCGAAGTGAACCTTGCGCTCCTCTTCCATGCACTTTTGGGACAGCATGACGGCGATGGAATCTTGCAAGCCGACTTCGATGTCGGCGTTGGGTCGGCCGCCGTCGCGTGCGTCGAGCAGGAAGCGCTCGAGTTCCTTGTATTCGGGGTCTTTGTCTTCGGAAGGAACCATGATGCCCTTTTGGTAGAGCCAGCGCTTGGCGAACTCCATCTCCTTCTCGACGAAGCCCACATCGGGAGAATCGAGGTCCTTGAAACCGGGGACGATCGGAAGCCCTTCGCCTTGTTCGAGCGTATCGGCGACGGTTGCGCCGGCAACCCATTCTTCCTTGTCTTCCTTCTTCTTCTCGCCCATGCGGACCTTCATCGGGTCGCGGAACCACATGCCGTCGCCGTAGGGAATCAGCGTGATTTCGATCGACCCTTCGGTCCCCATGATGATCTCGCGGCAACCGTCGCCGGGGACGCGCCGCCCCTCGATGTGGCGGTTCGTCATGATCGCGCTATAGAGCAGCTTGCGGCCTTCCGGGTACTCGAAAATGAGCTGGATGTTGTCGTAGATGTCGCGGCCGTCTTTCCAGTAGTCGAGTCCGCCGACGCCCATCACGGAAGTCGGGACGGCATCGAGCATCCAGTCGGCGACGTCGACTTGGTGCGACATCAACTCCGCGCACAACCCGCCCGAATATTTCTTATAGAGCCGCCAGTTGAGCTGTTCCTCGAGTGCTTCGTTTTTGACCTTGCGCCGCCAGTTGGTGTTGCGGTGCCATTGGGCGTGAATGTGGGTGACTTCACCGATCGCGCCGGAGTCAATGATCTTTTTCGCGGCGTGATAAAAGTCGCTGTAGCGGCGTTGCAACCCGACTTGAATCACCTGGTCGGGATATTTCTCGTGCAGCTCGCGCAGCCCGTGAACTTCCTCGGGCCGAAAGACGAGCGACTTCTCGCAAAAGACGTGTTTCCCGGCCTCGAGCGCGTCTTTCATGATCGGGTAGTGGATGAACAGCGGCGTCGTAATGAAAACGGCTTGGATGTCCTTGCGGTCGAGGACTTCGCGGTAGTCGCTGTAGGTATCGGGAGGAGTTTCCGAGTCCTTGAAGATCTTCAGCGCGCGCTTGAGGTTCTTCTCGTAGATGTCGCACAACGCGACGCAGCGCCCGACATCGATGTTGACGAGGTGCCGCTTGAGCAGGCGTCCGCCGCGGCTGCCGGGTCCGATGAAGCCGTAGTTGATGGGCTCGGTGGCGGCCTTCGCGGTGAGGATGCCGGGGGCGGCTTGGGCCTTGGGCAACACGGCGGCCATGGCGGCGCCGGCTACTCCCGCTGATTTCACAAAACTTCTGCGGTTGACTTGGTTGCTTGAGGGCAATGGAAACTCCTTAGTGTTGGGGTGCGGGTCGATGGTCTCCCTTTGGGTATTCTACGGGGCGGTTGGGGGCGGACGCAAACGTTCGAACTGTCGCAGTGGTGGGCTTTCGGAAGTGTCGCGGTTTGGCCTCTCGCGGGCCCGTATAAACCGAGCCGCGCGCGTCAGCAAGCGGTATCCGCTGCCGCCGCCCCCGAGCGGCCCGGGAATGGTGATCCTAAAGAGGCCTCTGGGGGGAGGCTCCGGTTCGGGTGATCCACGCCGGGACGCCTGATTGCGCGCTGAAAAGGATACCTGTTGTTGGTTCCCGGGTATTGCGCTTTCTCCGCTTACCTTCGAGTGGAGGGCTGGGGTAGCATACCGCTTGCTGACGCGCGCGGCTCGGTTTGAGGGCTTGGCCCTACGCCACAGCCTCTTTGATCAACTTGCCGCCGTTGACGGTGGCGCGCTCGGAGCGGCCGTTGTGGAAGTAGGTCAGGTCGAGGTGGTTGAGCCCCAACTGGTGCATGATCGTCGCATGGATGTCGTGGACGTGATAGGGCTTTTCGATGGCCCGGAAGCCCAGCTCGTCGGTCGCGCCGATCGCTTGGCCGCCCTTGATGCCGCCGCCGGCCATCCAGGTGGTGAAGCCCCAGGGGTTGTGGTCGCGCCCGATGCCCTTTTCGTTGAAAGGCGTGCGCCCGAATTCGCCGCCCCACACGACCAGCGTTTCATCGAGCAGGCCGCGAGCCTTCAAATCGGTCAGCAGGCCGGCGATCGGTTTGTCGGAGACCTTGCACCACTTGTTGTGGTTGCCCTCGAGGTCTTCGTGGGCGTCCCAACCGCTGCCGCTGCCGCAGTAGACTTCGACGAAGCGCACGCCGCGTTCGACTAAGCGCCGCGCCAGCAAACAGTTCGTGCCGAACTTCTCGGTCTCTTCCTCGTCCATGCCGTAGAGCTTCTTCGTCAGCGGCGTCTCGCTTTCGAGACCAACTGCTTCGGGCGCGGCCGACTGCATGCGATAGGCCAGTTCGTACGATTCAATGCGCGCTTCGAGGTCGCCGTCTTCCGGGCGATCCTGGGCATGGTGCCGGTTGATCGTTGCCAGGAAATCGAGCTTGCCGCGCTGTTGGGTCATGTCGACCGAGTCGGGCAAGTCGAGGTTGAGAATGGGCGGGCCTTCGCGTTGAAAAGGCGTGCCTTGGTAGGTCGCCGGCAGGAAGCCCGAGCTCCAGGTCTTGGCGCCGCCGTTGACTCCCTTGTAGTCGGTCAATATGCAAAAGGTCGGCAGGCTCTTGTTGGCGCTTCCGAGGCCGTATGTCACCCACGCCCCCAGCGCCGGACGTCCGGCGAGGATCGAGCCGGTGTTCATTTGGCTTACAGAGCCCACGTGATTGAGTCCGTCGGCGGTGCAGGAACGGATCACCGCAAGATCGTCGACGTGCTCGGCGATGTTCCAATACCAGTCGGAAACCCACAGCCCGCTCTCGCCGAATTGATTCCAGCGGCGTTGAGAGGGCATCAGGGTATTGCCCGCCGTCCCCATCGCGGTGATCGGACGCGGGAAGGACGGCGGCATCGGTTGCCCCGCCAACTTGTCGAGCATTGGCTTGGGGTCGAACAGATCAACGTGGCTCGGGCCGCCTTCCATGAAGAGCCAGATCACCGACTTGGCCTTGGGTTCGTGGTGGGGATTTTTCGGGGCAAGCGGGTTGTCGTATGTTTCGGCGGCTGATGCGCGGGGGAGCAGGCCGTTGTTGTTGAGCATGTGGCTCAGGGCTATGCCGCCGAGGCCGCTGCCGGCCTTGGTTAGAAATTCGCGTCGTGAACGCGCCGGCCGGTGGTGAGGTGATTGGTTTTCGGGCATGGTGGAAATCCCTTGTGCCTGCTGTCAACGGTGCGCGTTTGCTCCTGCCGCCCTTTCAGGGCTCGCTTCCCTTAGGGGAGGGTTACCCAGGGTTGCGTCTTCGGCTCCACCCTGGGCTATATTCCTACCGCCGCTTCGCGGCTCAAGACGCTTGAAATCTTTTCGGTCTTGAATGTCATGCACTATTTCATTCGCCCACGTGTCGAGTCCGACTACGCGAAAAATGGGTACAGCCCCATTTTTCGCCCAAACATCCTTGCTGGACGAATCCTCGCAAACTCAATACCGAAAGACAAACTCGTTCGAATTCAAGATCGAATGACAAAAATCGACCAGCGCCGCGCCCTGCTCGGGGCTTAGATTCGCGGCCGCGATGGTGGGTTTCGCGAGCGCGTCGTCCTCGGCGCCACGCGCGGCAATCACCTTGGCTTGCTTGTCGATGAAGGTCAGCGCCGTGTCCTTTTCCCACTCGTCGGGGTGGCGCGAGTAGGCGATGCGGTAGGCCAGATCAACCTGCTTGGAGCGGTTTTCACCGGCCTCGCTAATCAGACGCCCGGCGAAGCGCTCGGCCCAGTCGATGCTCTGGTCGCTGTTGAGATAGCTCAGTGCCTGCGGCGCCGTCATCGTCACGTCGCGGCGCGCGCAACTCTGATGAGTGTCGGGCATGTCGTAGACTTCGAGCATTGGGTAGCGGGCGTTGCGGCGGACAAATACGTAAATGCTGCGCCGGCGATGATCTTCAGGGTCTTCGGAAACCTGCCAACCGCCGCGTGGCTCGGGCATGTGTCGCGGCAGGGGAGGGAAGACCGAAGGCCCGCCCATCTTGCCGTTGAGCGCGCCGGCGACGAAAAGCGATGAATCGCGAATCACTTCCCCTTCCAACCGTTGCGGCCGATAACGCCACAGCAAGCGATTGAAGGGGTCTTTCTTTTTCGCCTCTTCCCGGAAGGCCGAGCTCTGCTGATAAGCCTCGGACGTCATCATGAGCCGGTGCATTTTCTTGAGGCTCCAGCCTTGGTCGATAAACTCGCTGGTCAACCAATCGAGCAGCTCGGGATGTGTCGGGCGCTCGCCCATCATGCCGAAATCGCTCGGCGTCGCCACGATGCCGCGCCCGAAATGGAAATGCCAGAGACGATTGACGATCACGCGCGTCGTCAGCGGGTTTTCGGGGTCGGCCAACCAGTTCGCGAGCGCGGCGCGGCGGCCGGTGGACTCGAGCCCTTCCGGCGGAGCATACTCGGCGTCGCCTGCGTCGAGAATCGTCGGGAACCCGGGCTGCACTTCTTGTTTCGGAGCTTTGTAGCTGCCCACTCCAAGGACATGCGTCGGCGGGGCTTGCGTGCCCAGGTCGTAAATGCCGACTCCCTCGGCGCGATCGCCGGGGTGCAGGTCCTCGAACTTCGCCAGCTCTTCCTTGAGGGCTTTGTATTCCTCTTTTTGCTCGTCATCGAGCTTGGCAACGACGCCCGGCTCACGGACAAGAAATTCCATCTGCCATTTGTACTTCGCGTACATTTGGCGTTCGTAGGGGGTTTGCTCCTCGGGCGGTTTGGCGAGCTGCTCTCGAATACCCGGGTAGTAGCGATTGAAGCGATCGTCGAGAATCTCTTGGCGCACGGGCGCCAGCATCACTTCCATCTTGTCGCGGATGTCGCGCGTGTTGTCTTCCCAAGCCTTCAGACGGCCTTCGTAATCGGTAACCTCTTCTTTCGACCACAGCGAAATGTGATCGTTGGCTTTCGAGTTCGCGAAGAAGGCTTGCAGGCGGTAGTAGTCGGCTTGCAGCAGCGGGTCGAACTTGTGATCGTGACACTTGGCGCAACCGTAGGTCAGGCCCATGAAGGTCGCTCCGACCGTGTCGGTGATATCGAAGAGTATTTCCTGCCGCCGCAGCCACAGATTCCATTGGTTCGTCTCGTCGGGATAGTGACGGTTGAAAGCGGTGGCGATGCGCGCCGAGGTGTCGTCGGGCCATAGTTCGTCGCCGGCGATCTGCTCGCGGACGAAGCGGTTGTAGGGCTTGTCGTCATTCAACGCTTGAATGACGTAGTCGCGGTAGCGCCAAGCGTTGGGCCGTGTTTCGTCGGACTTGAAGCCTTCGCTGTCGGAGTAGCGCGCCAGATCAAGCCAATGCCGCGCCCAGCGCTCGCCGTATCGGGGTGAATCGAGCAACCGGTCGACGACTTTCGCGAAAGCTTGGGGCGAGTCGTCTTCGAGAAAGGCCGCGACGTCTTGGGGCGCCGGGGGTAGGCCGATCAGGTCGAACGACGCTCGGCGGATCAAGGTGATCTTGTCGGCTTTGGGAGAGAGCGCCAGCTTCTTCTCGGCCAGTTTCGCCGCGACGAAAGCGTCGATCGGATTTTCGAACGAATCGGATGCCGTGGGGACTGGAGGCCGTGTGACTTTCTGAAAGGCCCAGTATTCACGTTGCGAGGGACTGAAGGGATCATTCGTGGGCGGCGAGGCGGCCCACACGGTCGACAACAGGACTCCAAGAATCAGCGACGCGCCGGCAACGCGCGCGGTCGTGAAGGTCATGGTCTTTCCCCTTTTCGCTGAAATCACCGGGCGACGGCGAATGTCGGTCACCTATAGATAATGTATCGAACCGGGAGCCGGAAACAAAGGGGAGAGAGGGTGAGAATGGTTTGGGGAAGATGGGCGGCCGCTCCCATGGGCAGGCCTGGAGACCTGCCCCACTGGCCGGACCCTTCTTGGGGCGGGTCTCGAGGCCTGTCCGGGACAGTGGCTTTCGAGCGATCGTCTCGAAAAGGGAAGGGTCTCAGCTCGGTTCTTTCTTGTAAATAATCTCGTCGACCAAACCGTAGTCCTTGGCTTGGTCGGCGTCCAGGATGAAATCGCGCTCCACATCCTTGCCGACGGTTTCGGCCGACTTGCCGGTGTGATGGGCGAGAATCTGGTTCAACTTCTCTCGCATGCGGAGAATTTCACGGGCGTGGATATCGATATCGGTCGCTTGGCCGGCCAGTCCGGAAATCGACGGTTGGTGCAACAGAAAACGGGAATTCGGCAAGCCGTAGCGCTTGCCGTTGGCCCCGGCCGCCATCAGGATGGCTGCCATCGAGGCGGCTTGCCCGATGCAGACGGTGGTGATGTCGGGCCGCACGAATTGCATCGTGTCGTAGATCGCCAACCCGGCGGTGATCGATCCACCCGGGGAATTGATATAGAGCCAAATATCGCGCTCCGGGTTTTCAGCCTCTAGAAACAGCAGTTGTGCCGTGATCAGGTTCGCAATCGTGTCGTCGATCGGAAAACCCACGAAGATGATGTTGTCGCGCAACAGACGGGAATAGATATCGTAGGCACGTTCGCCGCGGCTGGTCTGCTCGACCACCATCGGGACAAGTCCGGCGTGCGGTTCCATCGGTCTGGACATTCTGACTGACTCCTTCGGCTTCCGGTTTGGCTCTCCGGTTGCTTCCCATTCATCGGCGGACGGCGCGAATAGCTTGCGGACCGCGGCTCACTCTTTCTCGCTCTCGTGGGTGCCGGCCTCTTCGGTGTCGGCTTCTTCGGCGTCGACCTTTTCGGCCTCGTCAAAGAGGAAACTAAGCGCTTTATCCCGGCTCAGCTGGACTTGCAGACGGTCGAGGGCGCCGTCCTCCGCCAACTTCTTGCGGGCGGTCTCGACGGCGAGTTGATTCCGGGCGGCATAAGTCTTGACCTGCTCGTCGATTTCCTCGGGCTCGGCCTTGAGGGATTCCGCCGTCGCGATGCGCTCAAGGATCAGACCGCCCTTGACGTCGCGCTCGGCCGGCTCTCGTTCGTCGTCGCGTACTTTTTTCCAGTCAATATCGAGTTTGTCGATATCGACGCCTTGACGTTGCAACGAACCCAGCCGACCTTCCAGCCGTCGCATGACCTGATTTTCGACCAGCGTGTCGGGAACCGGAAACTCATGGGCCGCCACGATTTGATCGAGCACCTTCGTCTTGGCGGCTTCCATGGCTTGGCGCCGCATGACGTCGCCGATTTGCTCTCGTAAATTCGAACGAGCCTCGTCGAGGGTTTGAAAATCACCGAGTTCGGCGGCGAAATCATCATCGAGGTCGGGGACTTCTTTCTGTCGCACGCCTTTGATCTCGGCATGGAACGAGACGGTTTTCGCCGCCAACTCCGCGTTGCCGAAGTCTTCGGGGTAGGTGACCTCGAAATCGACTGTCTCGCCGGGGCTGTGACCGCGAAGGTTTTCGGTGAATTCCGGCAGAGTCCCCTCGTCGGCGAGAGTGACGGTCGTATCTTCCTGGTTGATCGCGGGAGAGTCGGGAATCGGGTCGCTGGAGAGAGCAAGGACCGCGATGTCTCCGTCCTCGAGCGGCCGGGGGTCGAGATTGACGAAAGAGGCGTTGCGTTGGCGCAACGCCTCGAGTTCGCCTTCGAGTTGTTCGTCGGTGACTTGAGGCTCGTTGTAGGGAACCCGCAGACGGCGATAGTCCGCAAGCTCGAACTCGGGGATTATCTCGAATTCCGCCCGAAATGTCATCGGTTCGTCGTCCTCCATCTCAAGTTCATGGAAGTGGGGCTTGCCGACGATGTCGTATTTCTTCTCAACGGCTTCGGCATGGAAGAATTTCGGGATGAGTTGCTCGACGATCTCCTTTTGAATTTCCTTTTGATAGCGCGATCGCACGATCGCGGCGGGCGCCTTGCCGGGACGGAATCCGGGGATCTTCGCTTGGCGGCGAAACGACTCGATGATGCGGTCCGACTCCTGGCGAACATCCTCCCAGGGGACGGCAATCTCGATCTCACGTTTACAGCTTTCGACAGCGGACAATATCTTCCCTCGCGCGCAAAACTCTTATCTTACCGCAGTGGAAAAGGCCGCCCTTGCGGCGAGGGTAGAGGCCTGTTGAGGGAGTGCGGCGATCGGGCAGAGAAGTAGTCCGATGGAGGTCTTACATCGGGTGACGGTGGTCGTGGTAGAGATTTTCTCGGCGGAGCGCATCGGTGGAAGGGGCAGGCGCTTCGGGCGCGGGCTCCTCATCGATTTGGCGGAAGAAGGCGTCAATGGCTCTAAGCCTCTCTTAGGGGCTGAGCGCTTATGCACGCCGTTTGTTGTTTCGCGCTCGTTGAGGGCGCGGAGCGCCCGATGGATCACGTCGGCAGCGGGTCGTCGGAACAAGATTCCCCGCGCCCCTTCAGGGCTAATTTCCTGATTTCTAAACTATCCCGATCGAGAGTACGATCTCGACTCCGGGAAGAACGGCGCTTGGCTTCGCCTTGGGGTCGTTCATTGGTGTCTTTCCGAGTTTTCTAATCGGATCGTCGCCGGCGTTTTTCCTGGCCGGCAAGCTGCGCATCCATCGTGCCGCCGCCGTAGCCGGGACGCTGTTGATGAACCCCGTCACCGCGCCGCTCTTCTATTCGGTCAGCACGATGGTCGGCGTTGCGCTGCTGGGCGAGCCGCTCGACCCCGCCGCCGCCGACGGTTTGCTGGATTACCCGCGCCGCGTCGGTCCGGCCTTCCTGCTGGGCAACACGGTTTTCGCTGTAGTTGTTTCACTCGTCACCGGAACCGTCGCCTTTGTCATCGTGCGCGCCGCGGCACAAGGCCGAAACCTGGGTTGGGCGTCCCGGTTTTCCACTCTCAAGCCCGAAATCCGCCCATAATGGAACTACAGAGCCCCGAACGCGAGTGAGGGGCCCGACCGTCGAACCCGGAACAACCGCGGAAGGGTCAGCCTTGCGGGCCGGGCTTCCGCCGCGATCACGAGGAAAAAAGGTTATGACGACAAAGTGGATTCTCAGCACAGCGTTGGTTTGCTTGCTTGCCGCCTGCGAATCGCCCCCTGGGGGCGGCGGCTACGGTGCGATGGGCGGCGAGACGGGGGACCAAGCCGATGCTCCGGCGCCGCGCGCGGTCGAGTCCGTGACGCTCGAGGCCGGTACGCCGCTTCGCGTTCGCACGACAAACGCCCTTTCCACCGCCGCCGTGAAGAGCGGTGAGGCTTTCGCGGCCACTCTCGAAGAGCCGATTGTTGTCGGTACGCGGGTGATCGCCGCCAAGGGCGCGCCGGTGAAGGGCGTTGTCGCCTCGGCCGATGGCGGGGGCAAGGTCAAAGGAACGGCGAGTTTGGCGATCCGTTTGACCGAAGTGCAAGCGACTGACGGTTCCTACCTTCCCGTGGCTACCGATACCTACGGAGTCCAAGCCCAATCGAGCAAAAAGAAGGACGCCAAGAAAGTCGGCATTGCGAGCGGGATCGGCGCCGCCGTGGGCGCGATTGTCGGAGGCGGCAAGGGCGCCGCGATTGGCGCCGGAGCCGGAGCGGGCGCCGGAACCGCGGCGGTCGTGACCACTCGCGGCGACGCGGCGGTCATCGGCAGCGAGTCGGTCATCACGTTTCATTTGACCGAGCCGGTGACGATCGAGCGCTAAGCCGGACGATTCGGCAGGTGCCGAATCCTCAAGTGGCACGACCGCTTGAAGAAGTTGGTTTGGCTGCAAAGCACTATTCTTGAAAAAATGGGGGACAGTCCACTTCGCGCCGGATGCGACTACTGATTCAATGGAACTTATTCGGTCGGCGCTTGGTACAGTCCCCAATTTTTTTGAGTGACCGCATCGCGCGGCGACGCGGCTCTGGTTGGCAGTGGTTTCCGCGCAATGGCGGATCGAAGCCTTGTCTGAGGGCTAGACCCACTTGAGGGCGCCCTGGCGAAGGATCCAAACGTAACCCACGACGAGGATGGCCAGAAAGACCATCATTTCGACGAAGCCGAAAAACCCCAACATTTCGTATTGAATCGCCCAGGGCAGCAGGAAGATCGTTTCGACATCGAAGATGACGAAGAGAATCGCCACCAAGTAGAAACGGATCGAATAACGGCCCCGCGTGTCGCTGTCGGTGGGGATGCCGCATTCATAGGCCTCGAGTTTGACCTTGTTCGGCGCGCTCGGCCGCACCAGCTTGGCGACCATGATGGTCACGATCGGGAAAGCCACGGCGAGAGCCAGAAACAACAGAATCGGGATGTACCCACGAGGCATATTTTGATTACCGTTCCGAGGCGTCGACCGAGGCCGGATGGAACTTCGATGCTAGGGCAGTTCCGGGCGGGTTGTCAACCGGAACGTTAAACCGATCAGACCGACGGAATCCAAGGATTGAAGGGCGAGGGCGCGGCGGGTTAGTCCCCGGCGACGCTGATGCCGTGGCCGTTTGTGTAGCCGGCCATGTCCGGCGGTCTCTTGATCCCGTTGTAGCCGTTGACGTGGGTCTCCTCCGGCTGGAAGAAGAATCGCGATTCACCGAACGCCGGCCGCAATTGATCGAACCAACTCGCCGCCGGATCGTAGCGCGCGAAGAACGGGCGGTTGGCATGCCGTCCGTCTCGGGCTTGAATCAACTCCAGGACAAAAACCTTTTCACCGTGGAATTCGGAAATGCCGACGACTCTGACCTTTCCGGGGAAGGCCGACATCGACGGTCCCCGCACGGTTCGCGCCAAGCCGGATACCTGCTGGAAGGCGTCGCGAAAGATCTCGTAGCAGCGTGCCAACGGGACCTCGAAATAACCGCGCGCGCCGGTGTCGCGCTCGATGAACATGTAATAGGGAATCATCCCCAACTTGACGCCTTCGCGCCACAGATCCGCCCATGCTCCGGCATCGTCATTGACATGGCGAATCAACGGCGCCTGCATGCGAACCTGCGCGCCGGTGTCGAGAATCCTCGCCACCGCGCGTTTCGCGATCTCGGGACCCAACTCACACGGATGGCTGTAATGCCCCATCACGGCCAAATGCTTGCCGGCCGCGACGATTTCCTCGAATAAGCGCAGGCAGTCATCGGCGTCGTCGTCGGTCACAAAGCGCTGCGGCCAATAGGCGGGGGCTTTGGTTCCGATACGGATGTTTTGCAGATGATCGAGGCCCGGCCCCAGCAACGGCTCGATGTATTTGCGCAGTACGTGTGTCTTCATCACCATCGGGTCGCCGCCGGTGATCAGAACGTCCGTCACCGAGGGATGAGCTTTCAAGTAAGCGACGAGATCTTCGGTGTCGCGCGCCTCGAACTTGATCTCGGGCATGCCGACGAACTGCGCCCAGCGGAAACAGTAGGTGCAATAAGCGTGGCAGGTCTGCCCTTGCGCCGGGAAAAACAGCACTGTTCTTTCGTATTTATGCTGCAATCCGTGAAGCTGCCGTCCGTTGAGGGTCGGGACATTGTGGGTAAGCTGCCCGGCGGGGTGGGGATTTAGTTTTGAGCGAATGGAATGGACGACCTGATTGAGTTCGTCGGAGGGAGAATCCTTCTCGAGGAGATGTTGAACGGTGCCGAACTGTTCCGGCGAGAGCATCCCTCGTTGGGGGAAAACCAACTGGAACATGGGGTCGTTCGGTAGATTGTTCCAATCGATGAGCTCGCGGGTTACGTAGCGGTTGGTCCGAAACGGCAGAACTTTCGACACGACGCGAATGCCTTGCCGCAGCCGCGGATCGATTTTTGCCCATTCCGGTTCCCGCTCTACGTTGTGCTCCGTTACGGCTTGGTAACGGCCATACCCCAGTTCAGTCGTCAAAAGCTCAGCCTCCCTTTCGTTCCCCGGCCGGCCGACTCGACGCAGCCATGCCGTTGGTTCGTAATTCGTTTTCCGATAGAGTTGCGCCCCCCTCTCGTCGGAGTGCCGCGACCGCCAGCACGGCGCGCAAATCACTCAGCAGAGAAAACAACCCACACAATTAAGCGGATCAGAGTCGCTCTATCGCGAACTCATCGAGGGACTAAAGCCACTACAGCAGGGTCGAGAGCACATCCAGTACACCATATGCCCTATGGAATGTCAAGCCCGAGTCTTGTCTTGTGTCAAGAGGCGATAGAAATGTCCCCCTCGGTAGGGCGATAGAAATGTCCCCTTTTAAGTAAAAGGATAGTAGTCGTAGGGGCTTGTGGGAATGTGGGAATCGCACAGCGATTTCCAAGGGGCTGGGGGAAACGTGGGAAACCCGAGCGATGAGGTTCGAAGCTCCTCGTCGGCTGCCGAGGGTTTTCCTCGTTTTCCACGGCCCCGTCATTTCCACAGCCCTCTTCACGCGGTCGCCGCCCGTTTTTTCGGCTTCAACGGCGCGCGCCAAGGGTGATTCGCCGGCGGTGTGCGCGGCTGCGGCGCCAGGCGCGGTTTCGGCTCCGGCCGCACCTTGGGGAGCGGCTTGGCGATCTCGTCGAACGCCACCGTTCTTCCCCTCGAACACCACCCGCAACTCGCCCTCGCGCGCTTGCTGCACGGTTACTCTCGCGCCTGCGCCCAGAGCCTGATTGCGCTGCGGTTTCAACTGCGGAAAACGGTTCTCGAAACGTACCACCAGGTCGTTGGACACCACCCGCTCTCCCTCCAAGCAAAACACCCACTTCAAGTCCAAACGCTTCGATAAGCGCCGATGAAAGTCCGCTCCCGCTGACGGCTCAGAGGCGAACTTGGCGTTGTGCTCTGGCAGATACTGCTCGTCGAGATAGCGGTTCGCCGCCTCGTAATCGGCAATGCCTTTGAGCCGCATCTTCTTGATCAGGCGGTCTTGATGGGTGCCGTGATGGCGCTCCACGCGGCCCTTCGCTTGCGGTGACGAAGCGGCGATGATACCAATGCCGAGCTTGGCGCACATGCGTCCGAACTGCGTCTCGGGCTCGATGCCTTCCAGCGCTTCACGCGACGTTGGCCGGCGCTTGTAGACGTTCTTCCAGTCGCAATACAACGCCTTCGGAACGCCGTATTGACGCACCCAGGCTTCGAGCAGATCGGCCGCCGCCCAAGTCGTTTCCTCGCTCGAGAAACGGCACAGCGCCAGACCGGTCGCATCGTCGACGAAGTTCATCAGGCAACCTTTCCGCCCGCGCGCTTCGAGCCACTCGTGGTGCGAACCGTCGACCTGGATCAGCTCGCCCAAGTGCGCTTTACGCCGCCGCCGCGAGCGATGCGGCCGGCGCTTGCGGCGGCGGCTCCACAGGCCCTCGGCGAGCATCCAGAGCCGCAGTGTTCGCACCGATAGTTTCAGATCGTGGTCTGTCCACAAATGCTCGGCCGCCAGCGTCGGCCCGAAGCGCTCGTGCGGCTCGCCGGAGTAGTGTTCGCGCACCAGTTGCAGCACTCGCTTGCGAACTTCCGCCGGCTTGGCGCGGTTCGATACCCGGCCCACGTTGCCGTGCTTCAATGCTTTTGTCCCTCCCGCGCTGTAGCGCCTCCAGATCCGCTTGGTCTGGCGATAACTGATATCGAGTATCCGCGCCGCCTCGCTCAGCTTCAACTCGCCTCGCTTCACCCGGCCCAGTACCTCGCCCCGTCTCAATTCCTTGTCGTTCATCCATGTCCTCTCCAATCTAGGCTCCTCCTTCGGAGCCTTAGATTAGGGGACATTTCTATCGCCCTCTCAAGAGGACATTATCATCGCCCTTCAACACCGGCAGTCTTGTCTCATGCAAGATGAGCCTGAACGAGGAGTTTGTTTCTCACACAAGATGAGCCTGCAGGATCGGGGAGTGGGCATGCTGGGGATTGACTATCCAAGTGCAAAACGCCGGCAAGTTGAATCCGCAACAGATCCGGCAGTTTCTCCACTCCAGCCAGGAGATTCGATTCAAAGGCAAAGGGCGGGCCGAGATTTACGCTTGGGTGGCGCGCACGCTTGGCCGGCACGGCTACAGCCGCCAGAACCGCGCCGACAAAGGGCTGCTGCGGCAGTATCTGGTCAAGATGACCGGACTGAGCCGGGCGCAAATCACGCGGCTGATCCAGCAGTACCGGCAGGGCGGAGAACTCCAACCCGCCCGCTACCGGCGGCATCGCTTTGCCCGCAAGTACACGCCCGCCGACGTCGAACTGCTGGCGGCGGTGGACGAGGCCCACGAAACCCTCAGCGGCCCGGCCACGCGCAAGATCCTCGAGCGGGAATACCAGCAGTACCAGCAGCGCGAATACGAGCGGTTGGCGGGGATCTCGGTGGCCCAGATCTATCGCCTGCGGCGGCGCAGTGCCTACCGCCGGCGGCGGCTGCATTTCACCAAGACCCGGCCCACAGCGGTGTCGATCGGCGAGCGGCGCCGGCCCGACCCGCAAGGCCGACCCGGCTTTCTGCGAGTGGATACGGTGCATCAAGGGGATCGCGATGGCGTCAAGGGCGTCTACCACATCAATGCCGTGGATGAAGTCACCCAGTGGCAAGTGGTCGGCGCCACAGCCGCGATCAGTGAAGCCTGGCTGGAGCCGTTGCTGAAAGCCATGATCGAGCAGTTTCCCTTTCGTATCCGCGGCTTCCATTCCGACAACGGCAGCGAGTTCCTCAATCGCACGGTGGAGAAGTTATTGAACAAGCTGCTGATCGAACAGACCAAGTCGCGTCCGCGGCACTCCAATGACAACGGCTTGGTGGAATCGAAAAACGGCGCGGTGATCCGCAAACACATGGGATATACGCACATCGCGGCGCCGCACGCGGGGCGCATCCAGCGCTTCTACCAACAGCACTTCAATCCCTATTTGAATTTCCACCGGCCCTGCGGACAGCCCGAGATCAAGACCGACGCCAAAGGCAAGCAGAAGCGGGTGTATCGCCACTACCAGACGCCTTGGGAATCTTTCGAGCAGTTGCCCGAGGCCGCCGGCTACCTCAAGCCAGGGCACACGCTTGAGGCTCTGGGCCGCATTGCCCAGGCGGAAAGCGACACTGCGGCGGCGCGCCGGATGCAGCGAGCCAAGCACAAGCTGTTTGCCAGTTTCCGGTCCGCGAACACGCCGTGCTGAACAGCAGGAAGAGGGCTGTGGAAATGGCGGGCGGTGGAAAACGAGGAAAACCAAAACCAGGTTTCCCTTCGTTTCCCACCGCCCTTGGAAATCGCTCCGCGATTCCCACATTCCCACAACCCCGACGACGATTCTCCCCTTCCCAAATCAAAACCAAAAAACCAGAAAGGAGCCCCAGCTACTCAAAAAGCCCCAACCCCCGTCTTCAGGCTCATCCTTCGATGAGAAAATGCTGCCCGCGGGAACGCCTGCACAACGGGCTTCGAACAGTCGTTAACGTCCGTCTTTTGGTTCGAATTTCGCTTCCACGAAACATGGATTTGAAGCTTCCTCATGGGTTGGGGATTGGGCACGATCAGGTGGCGTGGCGGTGGCGGATGCGCCAACTCTTCCGCGCCGCCCGAGACACATCACCCTCCTGCTACAATTTCTGGGCCGACCTTCATGCATCCTCTCGTCATCCTCCTCATCGCCGTCGCGGTCATCTTCTTGTTGATCATTCGGCTCAAGATCAACGCTTTCGTGGCGTTGGTGACGGCGGCGATTTTAATCGGTATCCTATCGCCCCAGATTGCTCTCAACGAAGTGATGAGCGAAGTGGGCGGGCGTTTCGGAAATGTGGTCGGCCGCATCGGCGTGGCGATCGCGATGGCGGCCATCATCGGGCAATGCCTGATGGAAAGCGGCGCGGCGGACCGTATCACGCGCAGCTTTGTCGCGTTGTTGGGTGAAAAATACTCGTCGTTGTCGCTGGTGATCAGCGGTTACGTATTGGCCGTGCCGGTGTTTTCCGACACGGTGTTTTACCTGCTGATCCCGCTGGCCCGCGCGATGAGCGTTCGCATGGGCGGCAAGAATTTCGTCCTCTACGCGCTGGCAATCGGCGCGGGCGGGTCGGCCACGCATGTCTTCGTGCCGCCGACGCCGGGTCCGTTGGCGATGGCCGCCACGCTGAACCTTGACTTAGGCACGGTCATCCTCGTGGGCCTGTTGGTTGCCGCTCCGGCATCGTTTTGCGGTTGGCTCTACAGCGTCTACATCGACCGTAAATTGAACCTGCCGCTACGCGAAGCTCCCGGGCTCACGTTGGCGGAGCTTGAAAAGATCGCCGTGCGGCCCGAGAACGAGTTGCCTGCGTTTTGGATCTCGATGGCCCCGATCATCATTCCGGTGTTCTTGATCGCCTCGAACACCTTGGCGAATTCGTTCTCGCTCGGCGACGATCTCGCCGCGCTCACCGGCTTTCTCGGCAACCCGAGCTTCGCGCTGCTTTTATCCGCCGCCGTTTCGGTTTGGATTTTGGCGCGGCAAAAAGGCCTCACCCTATCCGCGCTGGCGAAGCCGATTGAGCAGGCGATTGCCGCGGCCGGCGTAATCATCTTGATCACGGCCGGAGGCGGGGCGTTTGGCGGCATGCTAATGCTCGCCGGCGTTGGCGATGCGATCGGCGAGTTGGCGTCGGAGTTTGGCGTGCCCATGCTGCTGCTCGGTTTCCTGCTGGCGATTTTGTTCAAGATCGCGCAGGGCTCCGGCACGGTGTGTATGATCACCAGCGCCGCTATTTTGGCCCCCATGATCGAGGGCGTGTCGCTCGGCTATCATCCGGTTTATATATTGATGGCGGTGGGCTCGGGCGCGCTTGTCGGCGTCTGGATGAATGACAGCGGATTCTGGGTTTACCGAACCATGACGGGGCTGACGGAAATCGAGTCGCTCAAGACGAAGACCGTATGCCTGGCGGCGATGGGGCTCGGCGGGTTCGCGATGACGTTGTTGTTGAGCACGGTCATGCCTTTGCTGTAAGCAGCGGCGACGGTCGAGCAAGAGCCGGTTTGGAAAAGACGAAAATGAGTTGTATCAAGCTTAGGATGAAGTCTCCTATTTACAGAGGCGCGGTCGGTCTGGCCGTCGCTGTTCTCGGATTCGCCGGCTGCTCCTCCGAGCCCGACGAGGAACCCTACCGGCGGCCTAACATCATCCTCGTCATGACCGACGATCAGGGCTGGGCGCAAGTCGGCTCGCACGGCAACGAACTGCTCGAAACTCCCAATCTAGACCGCCTCGCGGCCGAAAGCGTCGAGATGACGCGGTTCTACGTTTCGCCCGTTTGCGCTCCCACGCGCGCCAGTTTGATGACGGGCCGCTACAACTACCGCACCGGGGTCGTCGATACCTACATCGGACGCGCCATGATGCACGGCGACGAAACGACCGTGGCGGAACGGCTCTCGGCGGCGGGCTATCGCAATGGGATCTTCGGCAAATGGCATCTGGGGGATAACTATCCCATGCGCGCCGGCGACCAGGGGTTCCACGAAGTCCTGGTCCACAAAGGCGGCGGCATCGGGCAACCCTCCGACCCGCCGGGGACGAGCTATTTCAACCCGATTCTGCGGCAAAATAATCGTGAGGAGCAATTCCAGGGCTATTGCACCGACATCTTTTTCGATGCCGCGCAACGGTTCATTGAACTCAACCGCGATCAGCCCTTCTTCGTCTATGTCGCGACCAACGCACCGCACTCTCCCTACGATGTGCCCGATTCCTACATCGAGCCCTACAAGGCCAAGGGGCTCAACGACAAGGACGCCCGCATCTACGGCATGATCACGAACATCGATGAGAATGTCGGGCGCTTGATGGCCACCCTTGATGAACTGCGGCTCGCCGAAGACACGATTTTGATCTTCATGACCGACAACGGTCCCACGACGCAACACTTCACGGCCGGCCTACGCGACCAAAAAACGAGCGTATATGAAGGCGGTATTCGTGTCCCGTTCTTCTTCCGTTGGCCCGCGCGGCTACAGCCGGCCAAGGTCGATACGGTCGCGGCGCACATCGACGTGCTGCCGACCCTGCTCGAGGCGGCTCGGCTTGATCTTCCCGAGGGGCTCGCGATCGACGGCCGCAGCCTGCTGCCTCAGTTAAGCGGGGCCGCATCGCCGGCGGCGGACCGCACGATCTTCATCCAATCCCACCGCGGCAACGAGCCGACGCTTTACCGCGCTTTCGCCGCCATTGGGCAGCAATACAAGCTGGTCCAACCGTTGAGCTTTTCTAAGTCCATGCCGGAGGATGCTCCACTCGAGCTGTACGATCTCGAAGCCGATCCGGGCGAACGGAATAACCTGGCCGATGAAAAGCCCGATGTCCGGGCGCGGCTGCGGGGCGCGTATGAAGCTTGGTTCGACGACGTCTCGGCCACCCGAGGTTACGACCCGCCGCGCATTCCTCTCGGCAGCGGCGAGGAAAACCCCGTGATTTTGACCCGGCAGGATTGGCGCGTCATCGGTCCCGACGGCTGGTCGGATTCGCACTTGGGCTACTGGGCGGTAGACGTCGAGACCGGCGGTGGGTACGACGTGCGCTTCCGATTCACCAAGCAAGAGCGCGCCGGGCGGGCGGAACTTCGACTCGGCAAAGTCAAGTTGACTCGTCCCTTCACCCGGCATGCCGAATCCGTCAGCTTTTCGGGTGTGGAGTTGGAACCGGGCCCGACGAAGCTCGAAGCCCGTCTCATCCGAGGCGGTAAGACCGTCGGCGTAAAGTACGTCGATGTGACGCAGATTGAGTAGGCTTCGAGAAATCGGGTTAGGTGCAATCGACGGCACACCCGAGGTTCTCGACTGTGATGGCGTGACGTATCGGCTTCGCTTCATACCGTCCCGCGATGCCGGGCGTCAAAAAATGGAAGCAATAACCGCGAATTTCAACCACGATTCGGTCGGCTCCTTCGTCGCCGACATTGCCTCTGACGCTTTCACGATCGACGAAAACGTTCTCTTCGGTGACGCCGAAAATCCCTATGCTCGATCCGCCGGATCCCGCTAAGTTGCCGAAACGCACGACATTGCGGATGCGTTCGGCGGCGGCGCTGGTGTCGCCGTCCCAGTCATGCACCACGCCATAGCGCGCGCCGGCGCGCACTCTGTCGGTGGCGATGGTACGGAACCGGCCTCGACGTAGGTTCCGTAAGCCTCGGTTGAAAAAGTGACCGTGACACGGCCGGGATCGACCAGCGATGTGCCGAAGTTCTAGTTGTTGAGGCCGTTTTTGCCCTCGTTGACGGCGTCCAGAATGCCCTGACCGAATCAGCCGAGGCGGCCTAGGAACCTTCGCTCACCCGCCGAGTCGACCATTGATGGACGCCGTAGAAAACAGCAATCAAAAGAACCGCCCCAATCACCGCCGCCACGGCGTTTTCCTTCAGCAAGTCCGCCGTTTGGTCGCCGAAGCGAAGCGCCACGAAAGCCTCGCCAAAGTAGCGCACGCATCGAGCGAAGACGATCACCGCCAAGAACTGCCCGACCTTCATTTGGAAGACGCCCCCGGCGATAACGAACAGCTTCATCGGCAGCGGCAGCGGAACCATTGTGGGAATCAGCAATACCAGGGCGCCGAACCGGTCGATCTGTCGGTGCATCTTGTCGATGCCGGTCTTCGAGGCCTTCTTCTCGAGCATCGCCCGTCCGGCACGCCGCGCCGTGTAGAAGAGAATCAGCGATCCCAGCGCCGACCCGACCACGGCCAGCGCCGCGCCCCAATACGCTGTGTCGGGGGCCGCGATGGCCTGAGCGATGAGGAGGGCGTCAACTCCCTGCGGCATGGGCACGGCAACGGAGTCCAGCAGGGAAATCAAGAAGACGCCGAACGGACCCAGGGCGGTCAGCCATGCTGCCAGATCTTTCAACACTTGAAACTATTTCCTTATCGAGGAGAGCGCGAGTCGACCGCGGCCGCCGGCCCGGCGGATTGGGTTCGTGAAAATCCGAAGCGAGTTCGCCCCCGCCGCCTATACCGTCCTATCCGCGGCATAACAAAGGTTTTGCAAACGGCATTCGAGGCATCGCGGCTTGCGCGCCACACACACCGAGCGGCCGAAGTGGATGATCTGGTGCGAGAAGAGAATCCAGCGCTTCTTGGGCAACAGGGCCATCAAGTCTTGCTCGATCTTTTTCGGATCGTCGCGGCGAGTCAAATCCAGTCGCCGCGAGATGCGTTGCACGTGCGTATCCACGACCACGCCGGTCGCCTTCCCGAACCAAGTGCCGAGGACGACGTTGGCCGTCTTTCGCGCGACGCCGGGCAGGGTTAGCAGCTCTTCCATCGTTTGCGGCACGCGGCCGCCGTAATCGGCGATGATCCTGCGCGCCGCGCCGCTCAACGACTTGGCCTTGTTACGAAAAAAACCGGTTGATCTGATTTCCTTTTCGATGTCTCCGGGCGCGGCGGCGGCCATGTCTTCGATGGTCGGATATTTTTCGAACAACCCGGGCGTGACTTCGTTGACGCGCTTGTCGGTGCATTGGGCCGAAAGAATCGTGGCGGCGAGGAGTTCCCAAGCGCTCGCGTGGCCTAGGGCGCACTCGACGTCGGGGTAGTCTTGATTGAGCCGCCGCAGGATGGTGCTGATGCGTCGCTTGCGCTCTTCGACGGTTTTTGGTTTCTTAACACCAGCGGCGAGTTTCGCGGCTCGGGTTTTCGGTTTCGCGACGCGTTTCATGGGGGGCCGGGGCAGAGCCGGCAGGACGTTTTTGGTCGCCCGAGTGGTACATTGACCGGGTTGCCCGGCCGTTTCCGGGGTAAACAGCGATCATACCATGCCTTCCCGCGGACCACTGCTCGTCCTGTTTGCCGCTGCGGCCGCGCTGAGCCCCTGCCTATGGGCCTCTTTTCACTTCGACGATTATTCTCTCTTCAGCGACCCGATTTTGAGCGGGTGGTCGGGATCGTGGGAAGTGTTTCGACTGGAACGCACGCGGCCTTTGACCTATTTCACGTTCTGGGTGAACCTACAGCTGGGTGGAGGCGAGCCGTTTGGCTTCCACCTTGTGAACCTGTTGCTGCACCTCGGGGCGGTGTGGGTTGCCTGGAGGGTTTTTCGGCGCTTGGTCGGCGAAGGCGCCGCTCTCGCGGCCATGCTGATTTTCGCTTTGCACCCGATTCAAACCGAAGCGGTTACCTATGTCTTTGCCCGCGCGACGTTGCTGGCGACGTTGCTGTGTCTGCTTTGTTGGAAAGCGTGGATTGACCGGAAGTACACGGTCGCGGTCGGCTGGTTCGCCCTCAGCCTGCTCGCCAAGGAGGAAGCCGCGGCGTTCCCGATTTTTCTGCTCGGCGTTGAATATTTCGTCAACGGCAAGAGGCTCGCCGATTTCGCGGTGTTGCGGAAGCCTCTGGCGTGGATGGTCGCCTTGGTAGCGTCGGCCGGCGGCCGTCTCGCCTACGCAGCCGAGGTTACTGAAGCCGCCGGCGTCGGCTTTGACCTTGCCGAGGTTTCCCTCCGCGAATATGTCTTGACCCAGCCGCGCGTAATTCTGGAATACTTGCGGCTCGTCGCTTGGCCGATCGGCCTCAACTTCGACCGAGATTTTCCGGTTTCCGGCGGATTGGAGAGCGCAACCGTCGTGGCCGGGATCGCGCTGATCTTGATGGTGTGCGCCGCGCTGCTTTATGCCCGCAAGTTCAAGGCGGCCTTTTGGGCGCTTGGGTTCTTGATTTTGATCACCCCGACATCAAGCATCGTTCCGCTGGCGGATGTGTTCTCGGAACGACGCGTCTATTTGCCGATGCTCAGCCTGAGTTTGGCGCTGGGACTTGCGCTGAAGAGGCGGGCGAGGCTTCTATTGCCATTGGTGGCGCTCGTCCTGGGCGGGCTCACTTTCGACCGTGCCCGCATTTGGCGGAACGAAGAAACGCTCTGGCGCGACACGGTTGCGAGGTCCCCCGGGAAAGTCCGTCCCAAGCTGCGGTTGGCGCGGGCGCTGGAGCCGCGCGGCCCGGCGGCCTGGGAAGAGAGGCTGGGGCTCTTGCTTGCTGCGCGCCGGCTGGCGCCGGACGCAACCGATACAACGATTGAAATCGGAGTGTTCTATTTACGCTCCGGCCGCGCCGCCGACGCTCGCCGTGAATTTCAAGGCGTCCTCGATGCCGATCCGAACGACGCTCAGGCTCTCGCGAACTACGGTGCGGCGCTCTATTTGTTGGGGAACCTTGAAGGCGCTCGGGGATCTTTCTCACGCGCGCTGAGTGCCGACCCGTGTAACTTCGACGCTCGCAACAACTTGGTGCTGCTCGTTACGGCGACCCATGGAAGCGCGGCGAACGAGATGCTGTATGCGGTTCCCGATCGCTGTCGCTTCACGCCCGAGCAAGAGGCGTTACTGGAGTCGAGTGGAGTGCCGGCGAAGGTTGAGTGAATCGTAATTCCCGGATTTTCGCTCGCCCGAAAATATGTCGACCGGCCAAGGAATGCCCAGGCGCTTTTCGGGCGGCAAAGTCGTATCCGTTTCCGAACGCCCGGATCACTCCATAACCATGGAGCGGTTATTTCTTGTCTGGGATAGACGGCGTCCGCCATACAGTAAGGAAGGAAGCGAAAAGATCCGTCATGCGGGTGATCTTGTTCATTCTCGTTTTGCTGGCGATCGCGGCCGCGGCGCTGCTTTACTATCCGGCTACCGACGAAGGCATTCGCCAAACTCTCCAGCAGGAATCTCAGCGTCTGCAAGAGCAGGCCAAGCAAGCCCGCAAGAGCGCCTCGCTCGTCGTCAAGGATGTCAACCAGCGGCTCGAAGGTCTGAAGAAAGAATACCGGCGGTTGCGCGGCGAGGCGAACCAAGGGGCCTCGGAAAGTAAGGATGAGATTTCCGAGCGTACCGACAAGACTCGCGAGAGCGCCAAGGCGCTGCAAGAAAAGATTGTGAAGTTGGCCAAAGAGGCCGGCGAAAAACTAGACGCCCAAGCCCGCGAGCTTCACAACAAGGTCAAGGAACTCAAGGAAGAAATCGAGCGCGAGTTAGCCGATCGCTAGGGCCACGGCCGCACGAAAAAGTTTGTTTGGCCGCGAAGCACTATTCTTGAGTGACCGCATCGCCGCGGCGAGTGTTCCCCTGTGTGTATCGCGTAGCCCCACCACATGCCCACACGCCGCTGTTCGACTGAAACGATACAATAGGCGGTCGAATCGAGGGTATGCGTGACCAGGTTTGCCATCAAGAACGAGAGCGTCGAGCGACCCAGCCGTTGCCGATCCGAGGTTGCCGCCCTGCTCCTGACGGTCGCGTTTTGGGCGAGTCCGACCTCCGCGCCGGCGCAGAGCCCCGGAGCAGCCGCGAGCTCCCAGCCCGGCTTGGCACTCATCGCCCGAGACGGCCAACATCAGGTCCGCCTTACAACGTCCACGCCGAATTTCTACCTCGATCCCGCTGAATCCGCGCATCCCTCGCTCGCCGCTTCTTTCGAAGCCGAATGGAGGGGCTTTCTTCTCGTCCTCCGCAGCGCCGATTACACCTTCGATCGCGGAGGAGCCCGAGTCTTGATCGACGACCAACCCATCGGCGACGATGCGGTTCGCATCGAAAGCGGTCGACGGCCCGTCCGAATCTCCTATCGCCGCGCCGCCGGCCCGGCGCGTCTTCAGATTCGCTGGAAAGCCGCCCATTTCGACTGGGAGCCGATTCCACCCGAGCGTTGGTTCCACGATCCCGCCGTCGGTCCGACCGCTCAAGACCGCCTAATCGAGAAAGGCCGCCGCCTCGCGGAAGATTACGGCTGCGTCAATTGCCACCGCGCCGAATCCAAATCTCTACGTGGGCGCCCCGCGCCTGACTTGACCGACATCGCAAGCCGCGTCGCAACACCGTGGCTCGCCCATTGGATCGAAAACCCAGGCGCCTTCCGCCCCCGCTCGCCGATGCCCCGCCAACTCACGCCCGAGCAGAGTCGAGACGCGGCGGCCTATTTCGCGTCTCTCAGCCAAGGAGGCGATGTCGAATTTCAACGCATGTCGAATGAGGCGGGCCCCTTCCATGGGCGGCAGCTGTTTGCGACACTCGGCTGCGCGGCCTGCCACGAAAATCCGCAAGGCGACCCCGCGCAAGCGCTCACCGGGATGGGTTCGAAAATGTCGGTCGCGGCTCTGAAGGCCTACTTGCTCGACCCGGCGCGCTTTGATCCCTCGGGCCGCATGCCATCGTCGACTCTGACCGACGAAGAAGCCTACAATCTCGCCACGCTACTCACTCGATCCAGGAACACGGTGTTCGAGGAACCCGTCGAAAAAGGCGACGCCAATCGCGGCCGCGCCGTCGTCCAATCCGCCGGTTGTCTTGCCTGCCACGCTCTCACGGGCGAGACAGCCCCCGCGAATGAGCACACGGCGCCGGAACTGGCGGGGCTTTCTCCCGATAAAGGCTGCCTCGCCGACGACCCGGCAGGCGTCCCGATATATTCGCTCGAAGTAGACGAGAGCCTCGCCCTTAAAGCCTTTGTTGCCGCTTTCGGCGAGCACCCCGATAGCAGTCCCGCGCCGGTCTATGATCTGCCCCGCCGCATGCGGCAACTTGGCTGTGTGACGTGCCATCAAACCGACCAGGGCAACCCCACCGCACCGGTGGCCGAAACAGCTCCGACGCTCGGCGAGGCCGGCCGGAAGCTGACGCCGTCATGGCTTGCCGCGGTGCTCGACGGCTCGGCCGAGGGCCGACACCGCGGCCAACTGCGCATGCCGCGTTATGACAGCGCCGCGGCCGAACCCCTCGTCGCGGCTCTGGCGAAAGCGTCCGGGCTTGCGCCCGAAACGGCTGCCGACACTCCGCCGACCGAAACCACGCTTTCCGTCGAGGCTTCCCGAGGGGTCGGCTTTCTCGGGACCGACGCCGCCGGCGACGGCATGGGTTGCGTCGGCTGTCACGGCTTTCAGGGACACGATCCGTTGGGAGAAGACGGCCCCGATCTCACCCACGCCGGCCGTCGCTTGCGAGCCGATTGGTTTCGCCGCTGGATGCGCGACCCGGCCCGCATCGTCTCCGGCACGTCGATGCCCAACTATTTCACCTCAACCGCACGGGCTGAAACCGAGCGGACGATTGGAGCGCTGTGGGCCGCGTTTTCACATGGTGAAAAGATGCCTCTGCCCCAAGGTCTCGCCGGCGGCCCGCTTGAAGGCGACGGCGAGTCTTTGCTTGTTCCTGAAGACGAGCCCATCGTCGTTCGTTGGTATATGCCGGAAGCCACGCCGGCCGCGATCGCTGTCGGGCTGCCCGGCGGCGTTTCCTATTGTTTCGACGCCGGGGAAAGCCGGCTACGCTACGCCTGGCTGGGGGGCTTTTTGGACACGACCGGAACCCTCACCGAAAAGCGCGACCCGGCGACCCAACGCACCCGAACCCCCGACCTGATCGGCGACATTTTCTACCGCACTGTCGAGAGTCCGCTGCGGGTCGGCTCGCCCGAGAGTCTACCGGCGACCCGTTTTCGCGGCTATCGTCTTGTGGACGGACACCCCGAATTTCACTATGAAATCGGCGGCGTCGAAGTCTACGAACGAATCACCGCCACCGAAAGACGAGACGGCATCCGGCGGGAGTTCCACCTGCCGCGAGTTGAACAGCCGACCTGGCTGCTGTTGGAAACGGATGAAGCCGTCGTGATTACATCGTCGATCGGTGATGCGGCGGATGGCAGTTTGACCATACCCACCGGGCGCGACATCCGTTTCGTCGTAACGGCGAAGAAGACCGAAACCGGGTCGCTTCCTTGACGGGCTGTAAAAAAATGGCCAGTGTTTGTCTCTACTAAAGAATATTCCCGGCTAGTGGCGCCACCGGGCCGCGCCGGATCGTTCTGGGGAGAAACTTGGCAAAGGGCTCTCGGGGACCGCGCCGCACGGCGGCGCGGCTCGGGTGGGTGAAAGTCCGTTCTATCAGTAGCAGTTGTGAATCTGGGTAGGGCGAATTTGGAGTTTCAGGATAGCTACAGGCGCTCGTGCCGACGCTTCGAGTAAAGTCTCTCGTCCAAAAGAGCCGGCGCGGCTACCGCCGCTAACCCGCTTCTTCCAGCGCCAGCTTCGCTCCGCGACGGATGTGCGCCGGCTCGGACTCCGCCGTAAGGCGCCCCAGTAACGTTTTGGCCGCCGCCTCTTGCCCCTTAGCCAGCAATTCCCGGCCGCTCGCCAACAAAGCGTGCGAGGCTTCGCGCCCCTTGTCGCCGCCCTCGGCGTGAAGATGGCTCAAGGCCTCGCGCGCCTTGGGCGAAGCGATTTTCCCCAGCGCCGCGATGGCCGCCGCCGCCGCCGCCCCATCGCCTCGTTTCGCCAAGCTGGTCAGGCGTCCCGCGGCGTCGGCCACGCGGCGATCCCCCAGCAACGTGGCCACGGCAACCAGACCGCCATCCTCACGGCGTCCAAGCGCCTTGCGCAACGCCTGGTCGGCGGCCTCCGACGGCCGGCTCGCAATCGCGTAGCAAGCCGCCTCGGCGGTATGTGGATCGCTGTCGGCCAGCATCTTTTCCAAACTTGGCAACGAGCGGTCACCGCCGAAAATCCACAGCCGGCGGCAAATTTCCTGTTTGCAGGCGAGCGAGACCCCGGCGTCGAGCAACCGCGCCATCTCCTGCTCGACTCGCTCCCGCGCTTGTGGCTTTTCATGCGTGCCGTTGATCAATTGATCCAGATCAAACCACGGGACGGTCGAACTCCCGAAGTCGTACCCGCGCACCGCACCCACGGTCTTGCTGATTTCCATAGGGGTCGGGTCGGCCAACTCCGGGCTCGCCGCTGCCGCGGCTACCCCGCTCGCCTTGATCCGACCGATCCGATTATTTCGCTCCGCCATCGTTAATTCCTCGTTCTAGTTCGTCTCGCGGACTCAAACCCGCCACGGCGCCCGCATCGTGCGGTGCAGCATGCGGTTGGCCTCCGCGTCGTTCTCAAAGCGCTCGGCTTTCGGGTCCCAATGCAGCTTGCGCCCCAATCGCAGCGCCAGGTTGGCGCAATGAACGATCGAGTGGACCCGCTGTGATATTTCAGGATGCGAAGCCGTCAACTCCCGCGACCGCATCGAGTCAAGGAAATTGCGAATGTGCGGGGTCTGAATCTGCCAGTGGGCTTGCGGTAATTCCAAGCCCTCGAGCACCGAGTCAGGAGTCGCCGTGATGCCGCCTAGGTCGGAGAGCCGAATCCAACCCTTGTCTCCGCTGATGCGCAGCCCCTTGGTGTTGGAATCCATGTAGAGCCGCACACCATCGGGATAGCGCGCCCGCACCTGGTAAAAGTACGGAATATTGTTCAATCCGCCGTCGTCGCGGAAAACACCCTCGCCCTCAAACTCCGTCGGGCCGGTGAATTGGTCGCCCAGCGCCCACTGCGCCGTTTCCAAATAGTGCGCCCCCATGTCGGCGATCGCGCCGGCCCCGGTGTCCCAGTTCAGCCTCCAAAGCTTCACACGGTCTTCCGAATACGGCGCCCAGGGGGCCGGTCCCAGCCAACGGTCGTAATCGAACGTATCGGGATCCGGCGCCAGCCGCGGTTTCGGCCGCGCCGTGGCGAGCCAACCGGCATCCGGGCCGAACGACGTCGTGACGGTGTGGACCTTTCCGACCCGCCCGCCTTGCACGACGTCGACCAAGAACTTATAGCCCGGGTTCGACTTTCGCTGTGTACCACACTGCCAAATCGTCCCGTAGCGCTTGGTCGTCTCGACCAGCGCCCGGCCTTCGCCGATCGTCATTGAAAAAGGTTTTTCGCAGTAGATATCCTTGCCCGCGCGAGCGGCCAGCATGCTCAAAGGCGCGTGCCAGCGGTCGCCGGTGCCGATCAGCGTGGCGTCAATGTCGGCTCGATCGAGCACTTCCTCGTGAAAGCGGTACGCGGCACAATCCTTGTTGCCGTATGTCTCGTCGACAATCCGCTTGGACAACTCGCGCCGATCGGCGAAGCAGTCGCAAGTGGCAACGACTTGAACGTCCTTCTCTTCGAGAAATTTCTTGAGATTATTGCGGTTTCGCTGCCCAAGGCCGATCGCGCCCACGGTGATGCGATCGGAAGGCGGCACCGCGCCTCCCAGCCCCAGCGCCGCGCCGGGAACAATGAGCGGCGCCGCAGCGACACCAGCCGTGCGTTTGAGAAACCCCCGTCGGGTCACGGAAGAAATCTTCGTCATGGGAATGGGAACCTCCCTCAATCGGCGCACGAAACGCCTGCGCCTAGTGTACGCCCCTGGGGGCTCCCACGCCAACCCGAAAACCCATCGGTGTCAAGAGGCGATAGAAATGTCCCCCTCGGTAGGGCGATAGAAATGTCCCCTTTTAAGTAAAAGGATAGTAGTCGTAGGGGCTTGTGGGAATGTGGGAATCGCACAGCGATTTCCAAGGGGCTGGGGGAAACGTGGGAAACCCGAGCGATGAGGTTCGAAGCTCCTCGTCGGCTGCCGAGGGTTTTCCTCGTTTTCCACGGCCCCGTCATTTCCACAGCCCTCTTCACGCGGTCGCCGCCCGTTTTTTCGGCTTCAACGGCGCGCGCCAAGGGTGATTCGCCGGCGGTGTGCGCGGCTGCGGCGCCAGGCGCGGTTTCGGCTCCGGCCGCACCTTGGGGAGCGGCTTGGCGATCTCGTCGAACGCCACCGTTTTCCCCTCGAACACCACCCGCAACTCGCCCTCGCGCGCTTGCTGCACGGTTACTCTCGCGCCTGCGCCCAGAGCCTGATTGCGCTGCGGTTTCAACTGCGGAAAACGGTTCTCGAAACGTACCACCAGGTCGTTGGACACCACCCGCTCTCCCTCCAAGCAAAACACCCACTTCAAGTCCAAACGCTTCGATAAGCGCCGATGAAAGTCCGCTCCCGCTGACGGCTCAGAGGCGAACTTGGCGTTGTGCTCTGGCAGATACTGCTCGTCGAGATAGCGGTTCGCCGCCTCGTAATCGGCAATGCCTTTGAGCCGCATCTTCTTGATCAGGCGGTCTTGATGGGTGCCGTGATGGCGCTCCACGCGGCCCTTCGCTTGCGGTGACGAAGCGGCGATGATACCAATGCCGAGCTTGGCGCACATGCGTCCGAACTGCGTCTCGGGCTCGATGCCTTCCAGCGCTTCACGCGACGTTGGCCGGCGCTTGTAGACGTTCTTCCAGTCGCAATACAACGCCTTCGGAACGCCGTATTGACGCACCCAGGCTTCGAGCAGATCGGCCGCCGCCCAAGTCGTTTCCTCGCTCGAGAAACGGCACAGCGCCAGACCGGTCGCATCGTCGACGAAGTTCATCAGGCAACCTTTCCGCCCGCGCGCTTCGAGCCACTCGTGGTGCGAACCGTCGACCTGGATCAGCTCGCCCAAGTGCGCTTTACGCCGCCGCCGCGAGCGATGCGGCCGGCGCTTGCGGCGGCGGCTCCACAGGCCCTCGGCGAGCATCCAGAGCCGCAGTGTTCGCACCGATAGTTTCAGATCGTGGTCTGTCCACAAATGCTCGGCCGCCAGCGTCGGCCCGAAGCGCTCGTGCGGCTCGCCGGAGTAGTGTTCGCGCACCAGTTGCAGCACTCGCTTGCGAACTTCCGCCGGCTTGGCGCGGTTCGATACCCGGCCCACGTTGCCGTGCTTCAATGCTTTTGTCCCTCCCGCGCTGTAGCGCCTCCAGATCCGCTTGGTCTGGCGATAACTGATATCGAGTATCCGCGCCGCCTCGCTCAGCTTCAACTCGCCTCGCTTCACCCGGCCCAGTACCTCGCCCCGTCTCAATTCCTTGTCGTTCATCCATGTCCTCTCCAATCTAGGCTCCTCCTTCGGAGCCTTAGATTAGGGGACATTTCTATCGCCCTCTCAAGGGGACATTATCATCGCCCTTCAACAACCCGAAAACCCATCGGCACCAAACCGAGCCCCGCGCGTAAGCAAGGGGTATGCGATGCAGCAGCCCGAAAGCAAAAAGGTGATGACCCCAAGGCCGTCTACCCAGAGCCTCCCCCACGCTTCCCCCCCCCCCCCCCCCCCCCCCCCCCCCCCCCCCCCCCGAAAACGTCTTCGCTCCGTCTCCCCGCATTCCCCTCGCCCACGCCACCTGATGCGCCCCACTACCCCACCGAGCTAAGCTAACAAGCAGGTCGCTAAATCCGACACGCGAAACGTCTCGGCGGCCCCGCACCCGCGTCGGCATTTCCAATTTCCCCATGGAGGCACCATGTCGCAAGGTCTAACCCGCCGCTCCTTCGTCGGCGGCATCTCCGCCGGATCCTACGCTCTGGGAGCTTCCGCCGCCGCTCGCCGCGGTCCCAGCGAGAAAATTACCGTCGGTATGATCGCCGTAGGCGCCCGTGCCCAGGAATTGCTCGAAGGCATCAAGATGGTCGAGGGTACGGAAATCGTTGCCGTCTCGGACGCCTACAAAGGTCGCCTCGAACGCGCCGTCGAACGCACCGGCGGCCGCGCCAAGATCTACAAGAACTATCGCGAGATCTTGGCCGACAAATCGATCGACATCGTTACCATCGCCACCCCCGATCACCAGCACAAACAGCAGGTTATCGAGGCCCTCGAAGCCGGTAAGGACGTCTATTGCGAAAAGCCGCTGACCTACGCCGTCGACGAGGGTCTGGAAATCGCCGCCGCCGTCAAGCGCAGCGGTCGGCTGCTGCAAGTCGGCAGCCAGGGGATGAGTTCCCGCACTCAACACAAGGCCCGCGAGATGATTCGTTCGGGGCGGCTCGGGCAGATCACCATGATTCGCGCCGGTTACAACCGCAACACCGCGAGCGGCGCCTGGATCTACCCCATTCCGCCCGACGCTTCGCCCGACACCGTCAACTGGGATGCTTTTTTGAGTGGCGCCCCGAGACACGACTACGATCCCGAGCGCTTCTTCCGTTGGCGCTGCTATCGAGATTATTCGGGCGGCATCGCCACGGATTTGTTCGTGCATCTTTGCACCACGATCCACTTTCTGATGGATGCCAAGATGCCCTCCACCGCCGTCGCCCGCGGCAGTCTCTACCGCTGGAAAGAGAGCCGCGACGTACCCGATACCCTGAACGGCATCCTGGAATATCCCGAGGGCTTTACCGTCAGTCTCAGCACCACGTTCAACAACGCCTACTCCGCCGGACAGTCGTTTCAAGTCTTGGGAACCGAAGGCACCCTCGAGATCGGCTTTCGAGACCTAAAATTCGTCCCCAGCCGAGGGCGGGAAAACAACCGCTGGATCGTCCAAGCCTGGCCGCGCGAGTTGGAAAGGCAGTATTACCGTGACGCCAAGGTCCGCGCCGCCGAGTTGCCGTCCGCGAGTGATTCTCAGCTCATTGCGCAGGGAGAGGACTACAAGGAAACCGGCCGCAGCGCGACATTCCAGCATTTAGAGAATTTCTTCAACTCCGTGGGTTCCCGCGAAGCCACGGTAGAAGACGTCTGGGCCGGCCACCACGCCGCCGCCTGCGCCCATCTCCTCAACGACTCCGCCGAAAACGATCGCATCGCCCGCTGGGATTTCAACAACGAGCGGCAAAAGGCCTAGCGGACACCGCGGGCTCGCTTTCTCATTCGCATGAACCTGCCGGCTTGGTTGCGCTCCACGCTCTCTTTCGGCGGGAAAGCCGCATGGGTGTTCCTATTCGTCCTTTCGATGCTTTTTGACAAAGTCGAGGGCGTGCTGACGGTCGCGGTTGCCGCTGTCTTCTTGGCCCTTCCCGGGATTGGGGCGAATTGGTTCCGGAAGATCGAGAGGGTTCTGGCACAGGTTTCTCGGCACCGGATCGCCACCGTCGGGGCCGTCGTCTTGTTCGTCGTTTTCCTGCGCTTGGCGTTGTTGCCGATACTGCCGATTCCCTCCCCAATCACTCACGACGAATTCAGCTACATTTTCGCCGGCGACACTTTCTCGTCAGGACGGTTGACGAACCCCACCCACCCGATGTGGGTGCATTTTGAAACCTTTCATGTAAGTCAACAGCCAACGGCCTTCTCAAAATACTTCCCCGCGCAAGGCCTATTCCTGGCTCTCGGGCAGACCGTATTCGGCCATCCCTGGTACGGCGTCGTGCTGAGTATGGGGATGATGTGCGGCGCCATCCTTTGGATGCTGCAACAGTGGGTCCCTCCGGGCTGGGCATTGCTCGGGGCCTCGCTGTTGGCGACGCGTTTGGGAGTCACGAGTTATTGGATGAATTCGTACTGGGGCGGAGCTGTCGCGGCCCTGGGCGGAGCCTTGGTTTGGGGGGCGCTGCCGGGCGTGTTGCGGGGTAATCGCGCGCGGTACGCCGTGATTCTCGGCATCGGGCTGATCGTTTTGGCGAACAGTCGCCCGCTTGAGGGTGCCCTTGTCAGCCTGCCCGCCGCCGGTGCGTTGGCCGTGCGATTCTTTCGACTCGAAAAAGGACGACGCAAAGCCTGGCTGGTGCGCTCCGCGGCGCCGGTGGCGGCTTTGCTGGTCGTCGGGGCCCTGGCCGTGACCTACTACAATTGGCGGCTGACCGGCGATCCGCTTTTGTTGCCCCATCAGGCTCACGACAGCCAATATGTAACGACGAATTATTCACTCATTCATCTACTGCGTCACGACGGGCCGTACAAAGAAAGGGAGTACAACCACAAAACGCTGCGGGATTTTTGGGTCGTCGAGGCCCAGCGTGTCGCGGAGACTTTGCGGAGTCCGGGTGGCTTCTTCCAGCGTCGTCTGGCGAACTTTCGCCAAAGCTTGCTATTGTTCATCGCCCCGGTATTCATGATCTGTTTCGCTGCCTTACCCAACCTTCTCGGCAGCCGGCGGATACTGCTTCCCGGCGCCGCCGCGGCTCTGTTTATTTTGCTGATGAACTTCCAAGTGAATCCGCAGCCCCACTATTTTGCTCCCGCGCTGGCGCCGCTGTGTCTACTGGGAGTGCGCAGTACGACCTATCTGCGTCACTGGACGGAGGGCGGGCAGGCGACCGGGCTCGCGTTGGTGCGCGCCGTCGCGTTGATCTGCTTGACAAGCTTTCTTGTGTGCGTAGCGACCAAGGGGCCGGCCGACATCCACGGAGTGCATGACCGTTGTTACCTACGTTACTCGGAACGTATCCTGACACAACGGGACCGAATCATCGAAGATTTGACCCGTCGCGGCGGGCGTCACTTGATCATCGTTCGTTACACCGACAACCACATTGTTCATCAGGAGTGGGTTTACAACCGAGCCGATGTGGACAACGCGTCGGTCGTTTGGGCCCGGGAGATGACGGCGGAGCGCAATCGCGAGTTGTTTGACTACTTTCGGGAGCGTACCGTATGGTTGGTGGAACCCGACAAAGGAGACGAAGAGACGGTACACATCACGCCCTATAGGGCGGCGGCGACGCCTCGGTGACGCCGCGATTCCAGATCCGCGTTGTGATGTGCGCCCGAGGGGCCGGGGCGCTTGAACAATAGGAGCCGCTCGCAGCGCCCGGAACAACTTGCGCCGACGCCGGAAACGGTTACGTTTGGGTTTCTTTTCATGCTGACCATTGGCTCTATAATCGGAAGTACTCGTGGGCTGAGCCGCTCTTGGGGAGGACTTGTTGGCCCGGGAAGGCCGAATCATTGAGCGGGAAGCCGTTGCCGAACTGTGTTGAAAACAAGATGAAGTGTTCGCTGATCACCGGCGGAGCGGGTTTCATCGGCTCACACGTCGCCCGCCATTGCCTCGACCTGGGCCATGAAGTGGTTGTTGTCGATGACCTCTCCGGAGGCTTTCGGGATCAGGTGCCGCCGGGCGCGACTTTCGTTGAAGGTTCGGTGGTTGACGAGGCGCTGGTATCCGAGATCTTCGAGACCTACAAGATTGACTACGTGTACCATTTGGCCGCCTATGCGGCCGAGGGGCTGTCCCATTTCATCCGGCGGTTTAACTACACGAGCAATCTCATCGGAAGCGTGAACTTGATCAATGAGTCCGTCCGCCACGAGATCGAGTGTTTTGTTTTCGCGTCATCCATTGCGGTTTACGGCCGAAATCAGCTGCCGATGGTGGAATCTTTGACGCCGTGCCCCGAGGATCCCTATGGGATCAGCAAATACGCGGTGGAGTTGGATCTGGCGGCCGCACATGAAATGTTTGGACTCAATTCCATTGTCTTTCGGCCCCACAACGTTTACGGCGAGCACCAGAACCTCGGAGACACCTACCGAAACGTGATCGGCATTTTCATGAACAAGATCATGCAGGGCATGCCGATGACCGTCTTCGGCGATGGAGCGCAGACCCGGGCCTTCAGTCATATCGACGACGTTGCTCTGCCGATTGCCCGCGCTGTCGAGGTGTCGGCGGCTTATCAGGAGGCGATCAATATCGGGGCCGACCAGCCGCACACGATTCGCGCGCTTGCCGAAAAAGTTGCCGCCTCGATGGGGGTTGAGCCCCGCATCGAGTACCTGCGCGAAAGAAACGAAGTCAAGCACGCTTACGCGAGTCACGACAAAGCCGCTCGCTTGTTTGGCATCTCCTCGACTGTTTCGCTTGATGAAGGGTTAGCCGGCATGGCGAATTGGGCGCAACGGACCGGGATCCGATCAGGTCGAATCTTCGAGTCGATCGAAATCGAGAAGAACTTGCCGGAGTCTTGGTCGCGTTAGAGTCCGATCCTATTCGCCCTTGCTTGATTCCCGGGATGGATGAGAGTGCCGGAGGGCGAGCCCGATCGCGAACAGCAGAGCATCCGAAGAAACGCTTACGGCCCGTAGAATTAGAGTAATTGTCAAGGCCATCGGCCCACCGAAGTAGGGGCGAAACCCAACCAGCAAGATCGCCTCGCGAACCCCCGCGCCCGCGGGCGCGCCGGGTGTAACGAATCCGCTGATCCATACGAGCGCGAACAGCCCGCAGAAGTGCAGCAGCGAGATCTTCGTAGCGTCGGTCAAGGCCGACGCTACGATTTGTGTCGAGATGCCCGTGAAGAGAAAGCCTGATGTGGTCAGACCGAGGCAGCCGGCTAGGCTGCCGGACGAGGGCAATGCGATCTCTTGATCTCCGAGGAGTCGGCTTAGCCATCGGGGACGACGTTTCAGCAAGCGGATCGTCAAGAGCGCGATCAGTGCCGGCAATGCCGCTATCACGATCGTGCGCGGCAGATCGGCAAGCGCGGGTACATTGTCGCTGCGCGCACCCGCCAACAGCAACCAAACGACTACCCAAATAGATCCTGAAAAGACGATGAGTACACTTTCGGCAACCATGGTCCCAACGGCCGTTGTGATCCCGACTCCAATTTCCTTGCTTAGCATCAGCCGTCCGATGTGGTGGCCGATGTTTCCGGGCACGTATTTCGCGAACTGGGAGACGAGATAGATGGAAGTGGCGGCCCGCAACGAAATTCGTTCTCGGCTGCCCCTCAACAGAAGAAACCAAGCCGCGGCGCCGGTCAACGGAGCGAGGGAGAAGACCAGAACCGCCGCAAGCAAATGAAAGGCCAGATCGGGCGTCCAGGATAATTGGGGGAGAGAATTCCAGTTGTGCCAAGTGAACCAGACCACGGCCACGATCGAGCACAGCGACAGGAGGACGCCGAGACGGGCGAACGCTTTCATTTGCGCCGTGCCAACACTAGGTAGCCGTTGCCCCAGTCGGTGTGCAGAAAACGCCGCTGTATCCAAACGGCAAGCCGAAGGAACGGCAGCGTAATAGGGTTCGACCACAGGAAGTATGCTCCCGCGTCGAGCGGTCGATCAAAGCCACTGTGTTTGGTCCGCCGCCAAGCGGAGTCCGCCGTGTCTCCGGGGTCTGGTTTCTTTCGCATATCTCGACCATACACATACGCCCGCAGCGGCTCGATGAGGTTTGCCAACGGAAAGCCGTAACATTCGAAGCGCTCGATCTCAAGACCAGCCTCCGACAACACTTGCTCAAGGCCGGCACGTTCATATCGTCGTACGTGTCCCGCCCAAACATCCGCGGCATTCCAACGGTTTGGGTGGGCGGGGACTGAAAGCATGATCCGGCCTCCAGGCACGACCCAACTCACCCATTGCTTCAAGGCGCCCAGATCGTCTTCGATGTGTTCGAGAACTTCGAAGGCGAGAACGACATCAAAGCATTGTGTCCATTCGGGCTCCGGCTCATCGAGGATACGGACCCCCTCATTGTCGCGGTTCAGGATCTCGGCCAGTTTTCGGGCGTTAGGGGAAATTTCAACCGCTGTGGATCGGAATCCAAGACGGCAGCAGTCCACAATCAGCGCACCGGCGCCGCAGCCCACCTCCAGCAGATGACCACGAGGGAGGTCATCCAGGAAGTTCAAGATGCGGTCTCTGCGGAGTATGTAGCGCGGTGCCGGAACCCACCCTCGTTCCTTGGCCGAGACGCCGAGTAGGGAATGAAACACCATGAACTAGTTCAGTCCTTTGCATATATGTAACAAATGAGTCAAGATGGACAGATCGAACGCTGCCCTCCCGCATTGTTTCACACCTTGGGCCGCCGGTCGGCGGACGTAGACGGCCCCGGCGAAAAATTCCCGGCGGCCCTCATGTGCTCGACCTGTTCGATCAGGTGCGCGCCGAGCGCGGGCGGAAGGATCCGCTTTGAGACTTCGCTGTGTAGGTTGATCCATTCTTGCGAGCGCATCTCCTCGATCATCGCCGTTACGGCTCGAAATAAGCTTTCCGGGTCTGCGGGCGGGACTAGGCGCACTCCGGGCATTTCCGGGCTCAGCAATTCACGGATCGCGGGCGAGTCTCGCGTAATCAGGGGCTTGCCGACACGCAAGATCTCGAAAACTTTGTTTGGGATCACTCGCGCCGCTTTGTCGGTGCGACCGAAGATCCCTAAGCAAATATCCGATTCTTCCACCCGTTTGAGTAGTTCGTCGTAAGGCAGTAGAGGAAGGTGGGTGACGTTCGGGGCGTCGGCGATCCATCGCGCCACCTGTGCTTCCTCCTGTCCTTGCCCGATCAGAACCCATTGGATGGGGAGTTGGCGAGCTAAGTTGGCCGCTCTGCAAATGGTTTCAAGTCCGTGCAGCGGGATGAACTGTCCAAAGAACAGAACGACGGATTTCTCTTTCACGCCTGTCGATGTATTGGGTAGAGATTCAGGGAAGTTCCTGGGATCCACTCCAATGAATACCGAGCCGGTTTTCTCCCGTGAGACCTTGTATCGATTTACGAAGTACTCCGCGTGGGCTCTCGTATCGAGAATGATTAAGTCCGCTGCCCGGCAGGCCGCCCATTCCCAGAAATGCAGAAAATACGCAAGCGGGTGACGACGCCCTACAAGCTTTCGATCTTCAACGATCGTGCTGTAGAGCGAAAGGAATACGTCCCAGACCACCGGGACGCCCCGAAACTTGGCAAGGGCAAACAGTACGAGAACATCAAGGTGGCCCAGATACCCAACGACAACAACGTCGTGGCGGGGCAAACCCAAGTATCTCCAGATCAAGCTCGGGTAGCTAAGCAGCCACTTCGCCAGAAGACGCAGCCTGGCCCCCGTCTTGCTGACCTGACTTTTGTCAACGACATCGCTCCAAACGGTTGTGTGGCACTCGATGACCTCGTTTCCGGTTGATTTCACGCCCTCGAGTAAAATACGGACACGCGGTTTGCCCGTGTCATACGTCCCCCAAAAGACGATCGTCATGTCCCACCCCGGCACGAACTGGGGGGAGATCGCCGTGCGGTTCCCGTCTGTTCGGTCCCGCATGGCGTAGCGGGCGGTTCATTTCCGGCCTTGAATGTGACGCCAACGAGCTTGATTTCGAGGCAAACTCGGGAAAGACATTCGGACGCCGGAGCCATGGAAACCAACCTCAACTTCCGTGCGGACACACCTCGATCGGGAACCCAACACTAGTCAGAAAGCGGAGACCGAAAATACGGGCCGGGGCCGGATCCCGTTTGACCCTGTCGGGCTCGCAATTTACACTATACACCTGCTCCTCTACACTCTCCGAACGACCCAAGACCCAAGACCCAAGAACCGGTCACCGGCCCCGGCCGGGGGCGCTTCGCTCGTGGAGGCGGCGGAACTTGCTCATGGCGCGGGAGGCCTAGCGGTCGGAATGGTGGGGGCGGCCTTAACTACGTCCAAGGAACTGTTGGACGTACGCTGACGGGAGGTCGTCAAGAGGAACTTTTCGATGAGTCGCTATGAATGTGCTCCCGCCACTCACTCAACATTTCCTGCGTCATCTTGCGGTTGATCCTCATGGTATCGCTGAAGACCGCCAGCACAAACAGCAGCATCCCCGCCGTCAACAACACGCTCGAAACCACCAGTGACTGGACATGGCCCTGTCCCCCGGCGGTGAAATAGAAATACAGGAACCGGGCCATCAAGAAGCCGCCCATGAGCCCCGCCACCACACCCAAGCGAATGAAAATCGTGCGCGGATTATAGAGTAGGTAGTACCGCAGAATCGTCCCGCCGCTGACCAGCACATACTGTCCCGAACTCTTCATTAAACGGCTGGGCCGCATCTCTCCCGGGTTCACCCGAATCGGCACGCCGACGACTTTCAAGTCGGCATCTCCGGCAGCGATCAGTGACTCATGCGTATAGGTGTGGTCATTAAAGATGAAAAGCCGCAACATCGCCCGTCGATTGAACGCCCGGAATCCGCTCGGACTGTCGCGCACTTCCGTTTTCGACAACCGCCGCACGACCCAGGAACCGAAACGTTGCAGAAGTTTCTTCAGCGGCGAGAAATGCTCGATCTGATCAATCGGCCGCTCACCCACGACGATGTCGGCCCGACCCGCCATCAGGGGATCGAGCAGCTTCGGGATATCCTCGGCATTGTATTGGTTGTCCGCGTCAAGATTGACGACATAGTCCGCGCCCAGCCGAGCGGCTTCGAGCAACCCCGCCGTGAACGCCTTCGCCAATCCTTGGTTGGACTTGAAATCGAGAACGTGCTCGACCCCGCACTGACGCGCGACCTCCACGGTGCGGTCGGTGCTCCCGTCGTTGATCACGAGCACTGTAACGCGGCCAATACCTTCGATCGTACGAGGCAGAGCCTCGAGCGTGGCCGGCAGGGACTCTTCCTCATTCAGACAGGGAATCTGAATGATCAACTTCGGTGAATTCTCCTCCATCGGGATCGAGCGCGTCGCCGTGCGGGAAGGGCCTGGATCGGGCAATAGGCCTCGGCTCCGGGGCCGCCGAAACAGCTTCGATACCGAATCTTAACACGCTCTCCGTCGGCGATTGACTCCTCCCAGCCATGCTCAACGTTGAAAACACACGGTCCGCGAACTCCCTCGCTACCCGAACGTCCGACCTGGTCTCAACCCCCTCCGCTTAGCCAAGGTCTGCAAACTTGCGTTGTTGCAATCGAGAAATCTCTAGGGGGTGTCCCGTCGCGGCGAAAGAATCCTTGGATATATAGGTGGAAGGCAGTTGCACCGCAAACTCCCGCCTGACTATAATGCCCGTATCGGAACAACCAACCGCAATCTTCACTTCGTGGATTCATTGTCAGTGCTGCTCACACAGTTTCATGCCGCATCGATACGCGCATTCCTATCTTGATTGCTTTTATAGGCTGTCCGGTCTGATGGCCCTCGGAGTAATGTCCTCGATTTGCAATGTCTTCAGGGGAGGCCTTCAAATCCGCGACGCACACGAACTTGACTTGATCGACTTCTGCTTAATCTTATACGGGGCGTCGCTGGTGTCGGTTCTAGCCGTGGCCGTGTTTCTGCTCGTTGCCCACCGTTTTGGTCGTACCGCCTTCACTAGGATTTACAATTTCACTATCGTGATCGTAATGTCAGTTAGCGCATGGCAATTAGTGCGTGTAATAGACGGCCCCTTGGCTGTTCGTTTCAGCACCGCATTAATTGGAGGTTGTTTTGGCCTGTGGGCACTTCTGCGGTCACCCTTATTGAGTCTCGCAAAATAAAGTGACACCTTTTTGGGGTACGTACGTCTTTGTATGTATGGGAAATACAAAAGGCGTACGGCGGGATTTCGAGGCCCTGGAGAAGCGCCGTTTCAAAGCGATCCGGTTGGTCGAGCAAGGCTGTAGTCAGTCCGAGACAGCGAGGCGATTGAAGGTCGCGCGGCAAAGCGTCAGCGAGTGGCTGCGACGATACCGGCGTGACGGCGAAGCCGGGTTGCGCCAGGCCGGCCGCGCCGGCCGTAAGCCGCTGTTGGACGCCGCGCAGCTCGAACGCCTCGAGGCGTTGCTGCTGGAAGGCCCCGAGGCGCACGGCTTCCCGACGCCGCTGTGGAGCTGTCCGCGGGTCGCTCGTCTGATCGGAGACGAGTTCGGCGTGCGCTATCACGAGGGCCATGTCTGGAAGATCCCGCGGGCGCTCGGTTGGAGCCCGCAACGGCCCGTCGGCAAAGCGCGGGAGCGCAACGAAGAGGCCATCCGCGGCTGGCAGCGCAAGACTTGGCCGGCCATTAAAAAAAAGCCCGCAAAGAAGAACGTACGATCGTCTTCATCGACGAAAGCGGATTGAGTCAGAAGCCGCATCGTTGCCGCACCTGGGCGCCGCGCGGCGAGACACCGGTGTTGGAGTTCAACTTCAACTGGGACAAGCTGTCGGTGTCGGCCGGGCTGACGTTGCGCAACTTTTACTTCCGGCTCTATCCCGGCGCGATCGGCGAGTTGGAGGTCATCGACTTCCTGAAGGCTTTGGTGCGCCACATCGACGGCCCACTGCTGATCGTCTGGGACCGGCTGCCGGCGCACCGCAGCCGCCTGGTGCGGGAGTTCATCCAGCTCTCCGAGGATCACATCGCAACGGAGTACTTGCCGCCCTATGCGCCGGAGTTGAACCCGGTGGAATACATTTGGGCGTACTGGAAGCAGCACGAGTTGCCCAACGTCTGCCCGAAGGACTACTGGGAACTCGACGAGCGCGCCCGCAAAGCGCTGCGGCGAATGCGCCGCAAACCGCGCTTGATTACCGCTTTCTGGAAACAGTCTTCTCTTTGTCTCGATTGACAGTATATTATGCGAGACTCAGTAGTTGCCGACCTAACAAAGCATATGGTCTGGGCAACGGTTCTATTCCCTCTGGTTTGCTTGCTCGATCTGCGAGTGATTACGTACTCCTCCGAGCCGAACGATCGCAGCAACGCCGTTGCACTCACCGCGTTGATTGAGACGAAACCGCCGATAGTGCTCGTGGTGTTTGATGAACTACCACTATCGACGTTGCTGGGAGATGATGGCCGCGTTAATCGTCATCGCTACCCGCACTTGCGACGCTTTTCCGAGAAAGCAACATTCTTTCCGAATGCCGGTACTGTTATGGACCGCACCGCCCTGGCATTGCCGGCCATCCTAACTGGTCGCTATCCCGAAGACCCACATGCCGCGCCGACGTCAGCGTCTTATCCGAATAGTCTTTTCACCTGGCTGCGGAACGATTATCGGATTGTAACATCCGAATATATCACGCGCTTTTGTCCGGAAGGGGCATGCGAGGAGATCCGTCGCAGGGAAGAACGTCCGGAGCGCCTGTGGACCACAATGGTCGATCTTAAGTGGGTGCTGCTCCATCGATGGTATCCACCAGAGTGGTGGCCCCACTTACCGGGCATACAAAGCCGCACACGCGACTTTGGGGATGTTCTCACGCCCAAGAATCCCGCGGTGGAGGAATTTCTTGCGTTGATTCGGTCTATTGATGGTCGGGATGGGTCTCTGTATTTCTTGCACTCAAGGCTGCCGCATGCTCCATGGATGTATACATCACGTGGAGCCAGATATTCTTCGGGAGATCTAGCCGGCCTTCCGGAGGGGCGCTGGGTCTCGCAAGCGTGGCTGACTGTTCAAGCCTTTCAGCGCCACATCTTGCAGACACAGTTCGTTGATTATCTTTTTGGGCGGCTACTCGATCGACTCGAAGAACATAACATTCTTGATAGGGCCTTGATTATCGTCACAGCGGACCACGGCACCAGGTTTAGCCCAAAAATGTCTCGGCGCGATTTGACCGGGGAGAACTACATTGACATTCTCAATGTGCCGTTTTTTGTCAAGCGGCCGTCACAGCAAGATGGCCGGGTCGATGGCCAAAAATGCCCCGTCGAAACGATCGACGTGGTTGCGACGGTGGCGGACATTGTGGAAAGACCTGTGCCCTGGGTTTCAGATGGGCGATCCGTGTTCGATTCGAGTAGTCCTCAGCGCACTGAGCGAAAGGCGGCCCACTTTGATGAGGAATACCAAAACTACCCGGCTCGGCTTTCGAGTGAAGCGACGGTTCTGCGAAAGCTGTCTCTATTCGGCTCGGGCGTGGACCCCGAGAGCCTATTCCGTGTCGGTGATCGACATGGTCTTGTGGGGTGTCCTTTATCAGGTCTTGATTACGATGAGTCGGCGCTTTCAGCAGTTGTGGATGAAGGCGGGCACTACGACGACGTCCGACTGGATAAGGGCCTGGTGCCTGTGTGGTTGCGCGGCCGGATTCTTGGAGCGGATCCGAGGGGCAAGGCCATCTCGGTTGCCGTTGCCCTTAATCGGGTTATCGTGGCGACGACCGAGACGTATGTTACCAGAGACGAAGTGCGTTTTGCATCCTTATTGCCCGAGAAGCGCTTTAGAGATGGGGAGAACGGAGTGGAGATGTTCGTCATAGAGGAGTCCGCGACTGGAGTACGACTTAGTCGGATTGCCAAAATTGAATGACTTACAGATCGGAGCGCGAATTGGCCGCGAACAGACGGGTGAGTCGAGTTCCGGACCGTCTCAACCCCCTCCGCTTACCCAAGGTCTGCTAAATTGCGTTGTTACAACCGAGAAATCTCGTGGGAGCGTCGCGCCCGGGCCTCTCTCCCTGAAGTCGCATGAATCAAGTCAGCCCTCAGGCCCGATATTCGTGGTTCTCCACGATCCTGAGCGGCGGCCTCATCAGCGCATGGGTTGCCGTTCTCGATACGTTGTCCAACTATCACATTCCCCCGGCCGGCTTCGAAAGTTTCGCGCTCGCTCTCTTACCCTTCACCCTGGTCGCGGCCGCCGTGTTCACGTTGTATCTCATCTTCACGGTCGGCGCCTACTACCTACTAAGGCCGCTGAATCCCAGTCCGGGTCCGCTGGCCGCGGCCGTCGCCGTCGTGGTTGGGGCCGACGCGATCCTGCTGCAACTCCATGGTCCTATCGTCGCGCTTGTTGCCATGATCGTTGTTTGCTGGCTGGGCGTCATCGTCTACATCATTGCCGTCCGGATCACGAAGTCGCCGCAAGCGTCGCTGTTTTGCGGGCGAGCCGCCGTCACCATCTTGGCAATGGCGGGCGCGGTCTTTGTCTGCTCATGGGTGACGCGTTTCCCGCTGCACATTTCGGCGGCACAATCAGCGATGCGGTTTCAGGTCTTGTCCCTGGCCGGGTTCCTCGCGATTGCCGCGCCGCTGGTCTTTCTTACCAGGGAGAAACTGGGGAAAGCCTTCGGTCTTGCTGTTGCCCTCGTCGCCTGGCTAATCGTTCTTCCCCACATTCCCGCCGCCTCGCCTTTTGCCGGCAGCGAGAATTTCTCGAAAAGCACGCCGCTAATCAAGTCCGTCGTTTTGATCGTCGTCGACACCCTGCGCGCCGATGCCCTGAGCCCCGACGCCTGCGACACCGCCTCCACTCCCAATATGTGTTCGCTGGCAAGCGATTCGATCGTCTTTCGCGACGCGATCTCTCCGGCCTCTTGGACCATACCCGCCATGGCGTCGATCATGACCGGCGTCTCCCCGGACTTTCACGGGGTGGGCGGACCCATGCCGGAATGCGCCTTTCCAACCCTCGCCTCCTTCTTGCGCCGATCCAACTATCACACCCAAGCCGTCATCGGGAACGGTATTCTCAGTAACGCCGACAAGCCTCGCTCCAAAACCGACGGCGCGACTTTCTCCGACGGCTTTGTTGTTTACAACGCCTACTCCGCGAACCGACTCGGCGAGTCCCTGGCGGCTCGGTTCTGGGAGATGACGGACTCCGACTTCGTTAGCGGCGGCAATACCGAAGCCGTTACTCGCCTCGCGACGGATTCGCTGGACGCGAATTCCGGGAACCCCTTTTTCCTGTGGTGGCACCTCTATGACCCCCACACGCCCTACGCTCCGCCCAAGGAATTCCGCGACCGAATTTCCTCGCCCCAGCCCGACCAAATCTATTTTCACGACGAACTCGTGAGAACCGGCGAACGAATGGTCCTCCCCGAGCAACGAGTCTGGATTCAAGAGCTCTATGAGGCCGAGATCCGCTTTGTCGACCGCGCCGTCGGGGACTTTCTACAAAAGATGCGATCACTCGGAATCTATGACGAAAGCCTGATCATTTTCACAAGCGACCACGGGGAAGAGTTTTGGGAGCACGACAAGTGGGGGCACGGCCACAGCGTCTATGACGAGTTGTTGCGAGTCCCGCTGCTGATCAAACTTCCCGGCTCCGCCGCCACCGGAACAATTCAGTCGACGGTTCCCACGCAGGCATTGTTGCCGACCATCCTCGATTTGTGCGGCATTCCCTACGATCCCCAACCCGGATGGCCGCCGTCCTTGACCCCTTTGTGCCGTCGAGGCGCCGACGACAGTTATCCGGAGCCGATCGTCAGCAGTAACGCCCTCTATTGGGAGGAACAAGCCGCCGTGTTCCACGAAGGTCGGAAGTTGATCTGGCGTCGTCATTCGGACCGCGAGGAACTCTACGACCGCCGAGTCGACCCCCTCGAACAAGTCTCGATCTTGGCCCAAAATCGCGAACAAGCCCGCGACCTAAAGGACATCATTCAACGCCAACTCGTACTGGCGAGACAAATCAGAAAAGAACGCGGCATTGACGACGACGTCTTCGGGTGGGATGAAGAAACCTTGAAGAGGCTCAAGGGGATGGGCTATCTGAAATGAATCGCCGCGCGGAGCTTATGGGCGCGAAGCGGACTGACCGCGATCTTTTTCCAAGGTGCGGACATCGGAATGGTAACGCAAGCGCAGACTGTCGAACCGCCTTTGCCTGACCAACCCCGTCCGATGCAAGCCGTATTGCGCCACCACTCGTAAGATCGACAGTCCGTAACGGCAGCTCTGCCAAAACGAAGCCGACGACGCCTCGGCGAAATAGCGCGTCGGCACGGGCACTTCAACAAAACGCGCATCGAGTTCAACGAGTTGCGCGACGATCTCTTGGTCAAAGATGAACCCGTCGGAGTTCATCTCGAAATTAACCTTTTCGAGCACCGACCGGCGATAGGCGCGGTACCCGGTGTGATACTCGTTCAACCGCATCCCGAACGCAATGTTCTCGAGCTTCGTCAGCGCGCGGTTGGCAATGTATTTCCACCACGGCATGCCCTGGCGCACCGGGTTGATGCCCATCAGCCGCGACCCGAAAACGATGTCGGCTTCACCGCGCTCGATCGGGTGAATGATTTCCGGCAGCAACGTCGGGTCGTATTGATAGTCCGGATGGACCATCACGATGATGTCGGCGCCCGCCCGCATGGCCTCGCGATAACAGGTCTTCTGATTCGCCCCGTAGCCGTAATTGCGCGTATGGACAAACAGCCGCAAGCCCAATTCCCGCGCTATTTTCGCCGTCTCGTCCGCGCTCGCGTCGTCGACCACGATCACCAAATCGACCTTGTCGCGCGGTAAATCGGCGTAGGTCAATTCAAGCGTCTTGGCCGCGTTATAGGCGGGCATGACGACGACAACCTTGGGACGCTTCACAGCCTCGTCCATACGCTGATTGTGGCACAGCGCGAATGTCTTTACGGCCGCGCAACGACAACGAACTGATAGGCAAACAACGTCCCACGCAGCCGCGCCAGCGCATACGCCAGCCCCTCGGCCGCCCGCAGCGGCATGGAGTGCCGCCATTTGGGCAACAGCAACCCCAGCGGCGTCGTCGTCGGCTGAATGCTGTGCACCCGAAAATCGGCCGAGGTAAAAAGTTCCCGCCAGCCCGCCAGAGTGAAGAAATGCAGATGAGTCCGATCGAACAGCCCGCGATCGTCTTTCGGAAAGCGCCCCAACAGCACGTTCCATCTCACCCAAACATGGCCGCTGTTGGGGAGCGAGGCCACCAGCTTACCGCCGGGGCGGAGCAGGGCACGAACCCAACGCAAAGTCTGCTCGGGTTGTCGCAAGTGTTCCAATACATCTCCGCAAAGTACGTAGTCGAAAGGCCCGTCGAGGTCGGGCGGGCCAAGATCGAGGTCGGCCTCGATGACCTCAATATTTTCGGGAAAGTCGCGGGCAACGCTTCCCGGCGCGGCGACGCAAAGCACGCTGAACCCGCGCCTGGCTAGTTCGGCGCCGAGATAGCCTTCTCCGCCGCCCACATCGAGGACCCGTAGACTGCTCCCTTGCTCGGGAAAGCAGGCCGCAAGCAAGGAGTGACTGCTGAATGATTCGGGCTTGAACGTGTACGGATGCGTGGAATCCGAGTGGCTTGAGTCGTGCGTCATCCGCGACGTCGGAAAGGGAATCCCCATCCTATCACGCCTCCGTGTACACTTCGTATCGCGAGTCCGGCCGTGCTTTCCGCCGAGTTTTTTCCGAGCCCGCGTGACCAACCTCGCCGATGTCCGAACTACTCATCAGGGAGATGAACCTTGCCGCGAACGACTGACCGTGTCAGGCACATCATTCGGTCGAGTGAAACGCCGCGGGCCGACATACGCGCGATTGTAATGCCGCGGGAAAATCCGGCCGCTGCCGCTGTTCTTTGTTTTCTGCTCGCGCTTTCGATGCTGACGGCGCTTCCGGCCGCGGCGCAATCGGTCCCTGACGGTCCCGCCGAGACGACGCAAGCGCTTGTCAGCTTCCTCAACGGCGACTCCCCGCCGAAGCTTGAAAGCCTCGAAGCCCTCGATGCGCACTGGGATACGAACCTGGTTCCCTTCATTGTCGACACCCTCACCTTCATCCCCCAACAAGACCCGCGCCGCGCCGTTCTTTGGAAGCTGCTCAGGAAAAAGGCCGGCAAATCGATGCCGCGCGACGGACGGGTCTGGCAAAAGTGGATGTGGAAGCAGGAATTCACAATGCACCCGGACTACCCCGAGTTCCGCGCGGCGATCCACTCTTCGGTCGATCCACGCTTTCGCTGGTGGTTCTTTCACGGGATGCCCCATACCATCCGCGTCGACGAGATCATGTGGGGCGGCGTCAAGGTCGACGGCATACCTCCGCTCGAACACCCCCCGGTCATTCCCGCCGCGCAAGCCGATTATCTAGGGGAGAAGAATATTGTCTTCGGCGTCTACGTCAACGGCGAGGCGCGCGCCTATCCAAAGCGCATCTTGGCTTGGCACGAAATGGCGAATGACAAGCTGGGCGGCCTCGACGTCACGTTGGTTTATTGCACCCTCTGCGGGTCGGCCGTTCTTTACGATCAACACATCGGGGAGCGCCGCTTCGTGTTCGGGACCAGCGGTTTTCTGTATCGTTCGAACAAACTGATGTACGACCGCCAAACGCACTCCTTGTGGTCGGCCCTCGAGGGTCGCCCGGTCACCGGCAAGCTGGCGGGTTCGGACCTCGAGCTCAAGCGACTGCCGATCGTCACCACGACCTGGGAGGAGTGGCGCCGCCGACACCCGGATACCACCGTCCTTTCACTCGAAACCGGCCATCGCCGCGACTACGGCGAGGGAGTGGCCTACCGGGAATACTTTTCGACCGACCGCATCATGTTTCCGGTGCCGTTTGAAGACAGTCGTCTCAAGAACAAGCAAGAAATCCTGGCCGTCGTCCTTGACCGCAAGCCCGCGGCCTTCGATACGGAGTTTCTCACCAAGAACCCTCTTCATCACGACACCGTCGGCCGCCGGGAAGTGGTGATCCTAACCGACAAGTCGGGCGCCAATCGGCTCTATGACGCCGCCGATGTCCGGTTCAAGAAGTGGGACCGCAAGTCGAAACTTACCGACGAGCACGGCGGCGCCTGGCAAGTCACCGAAGATGCCCTCGAGGGCCCCGACGGCAAAAAGCAAGACCGCCTCGCCGCCCACCGAGCGTTTTGGTTCGGCTGGCACGCGCAGTTTCCGAATGTCCGCCTCGTGCATTGAGCCGAAACCGAGCCGCGAAGCGAGATCGGGGCGATCTATCCAGGGTCCCAGCCGTCGCTCGGACCTTCGGCAAGCGCTTCGATGCGCCGCCGCGCTGGCCCCATGGTCTATACTCGGGGACCGCGGCCGGCGCGCCGCCGGCTACTACCGGGAGCCGTGAAGGTCGAAGCGCTCACAGCGACCCCGCGCGGGTGCGAAGGTTCTTTCCTGATCCGTCACACCGCAAATCTAAACCGGCATCTACCCTCGAGATAAGCAAAGTGCCCGCTTCCGCAATCCACATCATCAGACAGAACCCGCGCCGCTTTCCGGGTCGTCGGCTGACGACGGTCCTGGGGCTTGCCCTCTTGAGCTGTTCGACACCCCAGAATCCGAGCGCCGGCAGCGAAGCGCGGACCAGCGATTCTCAAGATCAGGCGCTGGTTCTTGCATTGGCGGTGCTTGACGAGGGCCCGGACGGCAAACCCAAACCGTTGCCGGCTCGCATGGTCATCCTGGAAAGGACCGGAACTACCTGGAACTCGCGCTTCATCGAGGACCCTACCGGCACAACCTTTCACAAGGCCATGGCCTATAAACCGGCGCAAGGTCCGGGCGGAGTCCTGACCCTGAGTGGAGCCGCCGCCGCCGTCAAGCTTTGGGCTCCCGGCAAGCCGGCCGAAACGCTTTGGGAAGCCGATTTTGGGGGCAAGTTCAGTCGCATGCGGGACGCCGAGGTGGGCGACATATACGGAGACGGGAGCGCGACGATCGCCGTTGTCACCCACGACCAGGGCGTGGTAGCCGTGCTTCGGCAAAAGCCGGAAGGGGGAGTTCAAATCGAGGAACTCGACCGTCAGCCGGGAGTGATTGTTCACGAAGTCGAAATCGGAGATCTCAATGGCGACGGCGTGCTCGAAATCTACGCCACGCCGTCAGCTCCGAACCGCATGGACGGGACCCCTCAACACGGCCAAGTCGTCCGCTACGTGCCCGCGTTAGGGAAAGCCCGCGAAGAAATCGTCGATCTTGGGGATCGTCATGCCAAGGAAATTCTGGTGGATGACCTCGACAACGACGGCCGACACGAACTCTACATCTCCGTCGAAGCCGTCTCGGGCGGCAGCGTCGAAATACGGCGTTACCAAGAGAACGCCGACGGCGAGTCCTCGCTCACCGTCGTGGCCCGGCTCAACGACAAGCTCTGCCGCTTTCTCACCGCCGGCGACGTTGACGGAGACGGCAGCCGGGAAATCGTGGCGGCTACCAACAAGAGCGGGCTGTGGCTGTTGCGTCCGAATTCCGACAAGTGGGATGTGTCTCTGATCGACAAGGATTCCTCGGGCTTCGAGCACGCCTCGATTCTGCTGGATCTTGACGCCGACGGCCGCGACGAACTCTACGTGGCGAGCGATCGTCAGGCCGAAGTGCGGCGTTACGACTGGTCCGCCCAGGGGTGGACAAAGCAGGTCCTGCTCAAGTACGAAAAAGGGCTGAAAGGTTTTACGTGGAATATCATGCCGGTGCCCACCGCCTTTCTCCCGAACGATTGAATGGCAACGCCGAGGTCCAGACAAAAATGAAGAAGTTTAGAAAACACGAAGTCGCCGCCCCCACAACTGTTGGAAGCCGGTTGACAGGCTGCAAAGCCCTATTCAGCCTGGCCGTTGTGGGCGTCCTCATGACACTGCCCGGGTGCGGAGGATCGAACTCCACCGAATCGGACGCCGTGGAGGACACGGCGGAAGCTCCCAGGGGACTCCGGGTCGGCAACAGCGGGGTCGCCCCGGGATACGTCCTGTTCGCTCCCTTACTGTCGGACACAACCTACCTAATCGATGAAGAGGGACAAGTCGTTCACACCTGGCAAAGCAAGTACTCGCCCTCCGGGGCCGTCTATTTTCTGGAAAACGGCAATCTGATGCGCACGGCCCGGGAGCCGGTCGTCGAAATCTTCAAGGGCGGCGGTCAAGGCGGGCGTATCGAGGAATTCACCTGGGAGGGAGAACTGGTTTGGGAGTTCGTCTACGCCAGCGCCGACAACCTCCTCCATCACGATATCGAGATCCTGCCCAATGGGAATATCCTGGCCATTTCCTGGGAGCCGAAGACCGTGGAGCAAGCTCGACGAGCAGGGCGGCGGCCGGAATTGCTACCGGAAAAAGGGCTTTGGCCCGACAAGATTATCGAGATCGAACCAACCCGACCCAAGGGCGGACGTGTGGTCTGGGAATGGCACATGTGGGACCACCTCATCCAGGACCATGACGCCGAGGCTGACGACTACGGAAACCCGGCCGAGCAGCCCTGGCGCATCAATATCAACGGCGATGGAAAACTCAAGGAAATAGATCCCGCCGAACTGGAGCAACTCAAGGCTCTGGGATACGTGCCCGACGACGCCGATGCCGAGGATCTGACCTCGGACCTACTGCATGTCAACGCCGTGGACTACAACGCGGAACTCGATCAGATCGTGCTCAGCACCCCGCACTTCAACGAAATCTGGGTCATCGACCACAGTACGACGACCGAACAGGCCGCGGGATCGGGCGGCGGGCGGGGTGGCCGGGGAGGGGATCTGCTCTATCGCTGGGGCAACCCGAAAACCTATGGAAGAGGTACTGAGACAGACCAGACGCTTTTCGCCCAACACGACGTTCGGTGGGTCAGCGACCCACTCCCCGGCACCGGGAACCTGACCGTTTTTAACAACGGGCTGAAAGGCCCCGAGGGGGACTACTCGGCGGTCTTGGAAATCGTTACGCCTTTGACGTCGGAAGGACGCTACGAGCTTCCCAAATCCGAGGCCTTCGGTCCGTCCGAACCTGTCTGGAACTACACGGCCTCGGACAAGGTTTCTTTTTCGAGCTCCTTTATCTCCGGCGCCGAACGTCTGGCCAATGGAAACACCCTGATTTGTTCGGGAGCCCAAGGCCGCTTCTTCGAAGTGACGCCCGGCGGAGAGATCGTGTGGGAATATTGGTCGCTCTATTCCGGCAATGTCAAAAACCCGGACGGCTCGCTGCCCCAACCCGTCGGCGAGAACACCTACGCGGTCTTTCGGGCCGCCAAGATTGCTCCCGATCATGCGGGACTGGTGGGGCGTGACCTCAAACCCCTTGATCCCCAACCCGAGCCAGTCACGGGGCCCGAGGTCCCCGAGGAGACAGACGAGTAAGAGGGTGGGTTTCACCGCGCGGCGGATACGCCGCGCTACGGCTTGACGACGTCAAGCCAGGTTTTCGCCATCAAGGCGTGACCGGCCAATGTGGGGTGTACGCCGTCGGCGGCCCAAAACGCCGGCTCGGCGTCCTTCAGGGCCGCGTCAAACATCGATTGAAACGGAACCCAATCGGCGCCGGAGGCTTGGGCGACGCGGTGAGCGGCCGCGCGGCGGAGATCGAACTCGGGGAACCACGCGTCGGTAACCGCTCCGCAGCGCAGCGCGAAGGGCTCGCACACGACGATACGCGTATAGGGCATCGCCTCACGGGTCTTGGCAAGCAACGCGGCGTAGCCTTTCTCGTAATCCTCCAGCGTCCCGTTGTAGCTTCCGTTGAAGGTGTGCCAAATATCGTTGACACCGATGAGGATGCTCAGCAAGTCGGGCCTGATGTTGAGAGTATCGGTTTGCCAACGCGCCTCGAGATCGGGCACCCGATTGCCCGACACGCCTCGGTTATAAACGCGCAAGCCGTCTTGGGCGCGCGAGCCGAGCAAATGCGACGCGATCAACAGTGGATAGCCTTGACCCATCCCCGACGTATCGTTCGCTCTGGTATGTTCGCGGTTTCTACCGACGTCGGTGACGGAGTCACCTTGAAACAGCACAACGCCGGCAGGCAACAGCGCCCCGCGCGCGGTTGGGGCCGCATGAGAAGCGACGCCCGCCAGCACCGCGGAACGGACCCAATCGCGCCGTGAAAGAGTGAGAGATTCAAGCTGTTTTTTCATTGCCTTGCCCTCGCGCAGGCCTTTACCCTAACACGACCCGACGCTCGGTTCCGAGGTGGTCGATCAACGTTCGATCACGCGGGACTCCCTGCTCGTCCCAACCCATCAACGCGTAGTAGACTTGCACCATCTCGGCGAATCGGCCGCGATCCAAGACGTCACCCTCGCGCGGTCCCGCGGCGATCGGTTTGTCAAAGAAGCGGTCCGGCAGCGTGTCGTCGGAAGCGCGAATCCCTTCGCGGATGTTGTAGAGCCGCGGCAGTTGGTTGCGCCGTTCGCCCAAGCGCATGATTTCGTAGTCACTCGTTTTCCAACCGGTGATCGCCGAGAGCATGGCGGCCATGTCGGGCAAGGAAAGGACACGAGTGGGGGCTACGGCGAAAATACAAAACCCCAGGCAATCCGCCGCCGACCAGATCGTGTTGAGCTGTTTGTCGGGCGATGCCTTGGCGGAAGGATGCCGGCTCGCGGTCCGCCGGATGGGGCCTCAAACGGAACCGTTCGCGATGCATGTCAAGGGGCTCGAAATTGTTTGCTTCGAGCCCCGCAGCCAAACGGGTTTGGCGCTCGGTTGGGCGACGGTCCCGGTCGGTCCGCGCTACGACATCTGTGAACATGACTGGGACTTCGACACGGAAGTCGGTTGGGAACATTCCTTGGATCTCGCTCGAACTCTGGGGATCAGCGAGCGAATCCCGGTGAACGATCTCAGTGTTGAAAAGGTGCGTCGCTGAGAACGACGCTCTTGAGTCTCTTCGAACCCATCGCGGCGCCGAGGCCCATCCGCGAAGCCTGGTGGGTGCGATTGGCGACGATGGATGCGAACCGGACCAAGTTCTCGCCCGCTGGACCGATGGCGGCCACTTGGAGGTCGCCGCCCAGCCGCTCATCGAGGAGATCGCCAGTCTCGCCGACGCTGCCGCCCCAGCTTCGACTCGGCCCTTGCCTTTTGCTCGGCCAAGTCCACCCAAAGGATCTTGGCGTGAAAACCACACGGAGAGTGATCGTTATTTCTCATGGGCCGGCGGAGTGCCTGTGCCCGGTAGCCCTCAAACCACTTGCCAAACCGAGCCGCATCGCCACGGGGCTGTGAAAAAACGGGTACAGTCCACTTCGCGCCGGATGCGACTACTGATTCATTGGAAGTTATTCGGTCGGCGCCCGGTACAGTCCCCATTTTTTCACAGCCCCCACGCCATGCGGTCACTCAAGAAAAGGGCCTGTCCCAAGCGAGTTACCGGCGGTCGTCGTTTGTTAGCTAACCCTGGCGAGGCGGCCGGCCCGGCACGGTCCTCGACAATGTGCCCGCATGAGACCGCGGCAGTCCGCGGCAACTAACGTGTTTCCCAGAACCGCCTGAGACTGTCGTCGTCGGAAAGCGGGATTCGCTTTTCCACCGGAAGGAGCTTCGGAAACGGCACGTTGGGGAGGGTTTGATACCAGTAGGCTACGGACGAGACGTCATTGGCGTGAACGTTCCCGTGCCCATGTTCAATCGATACTTTGAGGGACTTTGTGAACATTACGGGGTCTTCGATGTGGAAACGAAACATCGTCCACTTTCCGGAGTATGCCGCCGCCCCCGCGGTGGGTCCGTCGGCATAGGAGATGCCGTGGTAGGGCATGGAATTCGAGCCGCCCGGATACCCCCATGCCGCGCAGAAATAATCCTCCGTCCCCGTTCCCCGCATGGAAGGCTCCTTCTCCCCGTCAATCCAAAAGAAATCATCTCCCTCTCCAAACCAACCAAAGTTCCGGATGGGATTGATATGGTCGATCGAAAGATTGCAGCCCACGTAGTGGCCGCGTCCCTCGGCTTCAAGGATCAGATAGTTGTCCTCGCCATCTAGATTCACACGCTCATTGGTGGCCGGGAAGTTCACGGCGGGATCGCCCAGATCCGTCGTGGGGGCAGTCGGGTTCTCGCGCCTCCACAAAGCGTGAAACCGCAGCGCTTCCTCCGGCAGGCTTTCGTGCTCTTCGTAATCGACGTAGAAATACAATGCCCCGATCGGTTGGCTACCCTGGTTTTCCACCGTCAGGCGCGCTCCCTTACCAAAGGGCATCGGGAAGAAGCAATTCATCGCGGCGCGGTCCTGACCCTGCCAGGGCTCACCGGTCACCATGTTGAGTGGTAGTGACCAGTAGTTGGCTACTTTCCCATGGCCGACCCCAAAGAAATCGCCAATCGGGGTCTCGACACTGGGGTGCTCCCGGCCGTCCCAGTAGGCTCGAAAAACTAGTTTTCGCAGATAGTCAGGTTCCGGCTCCGGTAGTGGCAGTTTGATGTCCGGCGAGAAAATCGTGACCCAGATGTGGCGGATGCACCCGGCGCCCTTGATGTCGGCAATGACCGCTGTCTTGCCCGCTTCAATCGTGAACCGGTCGGCATTCTTCCCCGTCCGATCCCAACTCGACGCACGCCGCCGTCTGCCGGGGCGGGCCATAAAGAGTTGGCCTAGGCCGCCCGGAGCGTTGTGGGTGTGAGCTTCTCCCGTCGGCGCGCCAAGGGCGGCGTTCGGGACCGCGGCCGCTGAAGCGGTGGCAACACCGCCGAGTTGCAGCATTCTTCTTACAAAATCACGGCGAATAAATTTGGGAAACGACATAGGACACTCCAGTGACTCTCCGAGAAATGAGGGCAACACGACACGTTAGGTCCAAGCAGTGGGAAAGGGGTGCCCGACTCTTGACCGGCTACGTTGGCCGACATCCATCATCCCACGTCTTGATGGCGGCGCCGCGGCGGTCCGATTGTACTGTATTTGAGAGAGCGGGTCGGAACACACAGCGGGAAATCGAACGGTCCTCCCAGCGGCGGCGAGCCGAGCTGAATGCCGGGCGCGAACGACATGGCCCGTCTTGCGCTGGAATGGAACTCGCCGGTAGGCGCTGAATCCCCAGATCACCTCTGCCGGTAGTCGCGCCAGGGGGGGGGTCGGGGGGCGAGCCCTCGAGCCGGTCAGGGATCGACTTCGGCATCCGTTAGCTTCCCAGGTGACGTCCCGCGCGTCTTGGAATGAGTCCGCGAGACGAATGAACATCTACTGAACTCCGCGACGCTAAGAAATTGGGAATCCCTCCCCAGTTCGAGGGAGTGGTACAATTTCCGCGGAGTCGTAAGCGCGGCGCCGTCGGCGCTTCTCGCTGTTTCGGCGCGTTTTTCAGCTCTTTCTCTTTCCAAGGAGCCGCCATGAAATGGAACAAGATTCGAAACCGGCGCGACGTTCTCGCCGGTTCGGGCTGGGCCTTATTCGGCGCCGGCTTCCTCTCGCGCGTCGACAAGGTCGCGGCGCAACAGAGCTCCCCATCGCTGATCGATGAAGTGGGTCGCCAAGCCTCGGGGGAAAGCGAGAAGCTGCTGCTGCCGGTGGAGGCCGACGCCGAGGGGCCGCCTGAACCCGCCGTCTACGACCGCTTGCCGCTCGAGTGGAACAAACGGACCGTGGCGCGTTTCAAGGAAAAATTGGCCGAGCAAGAAGTGGAAGCTTTCCTGGTCCGCGACCCGCTCAACACGATCTATCTGACCGGCTACTGGCACACCACCACCGAGCGCCCAGAAGCCACTTTCATGAACAAGGACGACGCCGACCCGTGGTTCTTCTATCCCGCGCTCGACCGCGATCTGGTGCGCACCTGGTGGTTCGGCGGCGGGCTGATGTACTTCGATTATCAGCACGCTGAAGGGGCTTTTCCGCACCAAGGTAAAGTGCAGCAAGGTCGGCACGTCGACTTGTTCAAGCACATGCTGCGCGGCATCAAGAAGCATGGCATTCAAGGAACGAAAATCGGCATTGACGGGGAAATGGTTCCCAGCGAAATCGCGAAGGCCAAGGAAGTGCTGCCCGGTGTCGAATTCGTCGATGTCTCCGATGTTCTGCTCCAAATGCGGATCGTGAAAACCGCCGAAGAGCTCGCTCTGTGGCGGCGGGCCTACGTCTACTTCGACCGCGCTCACGCTTTCGCTCGCGACTATATCCTCACGCACGGCACGGATGTTACCGATTTCGAGGTCAAGACGGCGACCGAGTTATGGATCAACGACATCCTCTACACGGATCTGAACCTGGCTGGCGGCGCGCCCCATCACGGCGTCGAGTCGGGAATCAGCCTGGGAGTGCGCGCCGGGCCCGTCACCGCGTACCCACATCCCAATCAGCCCTATTACAGCCGCATCGGCCGTAATGCGGCGCTACAGATTTCCGGCAAAGCCTCGATCGGCGGTTACGGCCACGAGAACTACCGTATGTTCATCATCGCCGACTCGGCGGGTGAGTTTGATCCCCATATGCGCCGGCTTTGGGAGGTCAGTCAACGCTGTTGCGACATGCAGCTGGAACTGCAAAAGCGGGGCGTCACCTGCTCGAGCGTGGCCTACGCGATTCACCAGCATCAGGTCAAGAACGGGGTCGAGAAATACATTTATCACCGCCCCGCCCACGGCGCGGGCGTGGAAGGCCATCAGGCGCCCTACCTGGCCCTGGGCGACTACACGATGCTCGAGCGCAATATGTGCTTTTCCCAGGAGCCCGGCTTATTCGATCCCGAGACCGGGTGTGGGTTCAACTGGAGCGACACGATTGTCACGGCGATCAAATCGGGTTATCGCATGAGCCGCGTGCCGTATTCGAAGCAATGGTGCTGGATTAGAATTTGAGTGGGAGCGCGCCACCGAGGCGCCGGCTTGGTCCGCTAATTGTCCGGCCTTGATGACTCCGCCTTGTATGACGGCCAGGAAATTGGCTCGATTTTCGAGCAGCCGGATGTTCTCCACCACGTCGCCCGCGACAACCAACACGTCGGCGAGTTTGCCGGCTTCGAGGGTCCCGAACTCGTCGCCGCGCCCCATGATTTCCGCGCCCGTTTTCGTGGCGCATTTAGTGGTTTTGGTGAATCCGGGTAGCGTGCCACGCGGCTCAAAGTGAACGAAGCTGTACGACCGTGGAGAACGGGCGTTGATCACCCGGGGTTGCCGCTCCGGAGGCGTCGCCGCAATAGCTCTTTCACTGCTCGAGTCGGAGCCGATTTCAACGCCATATTCCGATAACGCTTCGCCTCATGGGTGTTTCCGCGGCGCCGATGCAGATCGGCCAGTACCGCGGCCCATAGGAAGGAGCCGGCCAGCCAGGTCGGTGGTTCGAAGCCCTTGAGAACGGCGAGTCCCGCGGCGGGTCCTTGCCACTCCGCAACGGCTACCGCACGATTCAGTCTGTGTATCGGGGAGGGTGCGATCCGCTCCAGCAGCGAGTAACACTCCACCACCCTGTCCCAACGAGTTTTCTGGAACGAGGGGGCGAGGCAGTGTTCCGCCGCGATCCCAGCCTCCGCATGGTACCGGGAAAACTCATCGCCTTGCGCGGATTTGGTTAACCACTCTAACCCGACCCGGATTCTCCGCCGGTCCCAGAGCGCCCGATCCTGCTCCTCCAACAAGAGCAACCCGCCGGATCCGTCCTGGCGAGCAGTCATCCGTGCCGAGTGCAGATTCATCAAAGCCAACAAGGCAAACGTTTCGGGCACCCGGCCTACCGGATGGTCCGCCAAGACGGCTGCCAGCCGTATCGCTTCGGCACAAAGCTCGCGGCGAATAGCCATCTCCGGGTGGGAAGACAGGTACCCTTCGGTGAAAAGAACGTACAGGATGTTGTTTACCGCCGGAAGTCGCGAGGAATATTGCTCGCCCGTAAGATCCTCGATGCGTGGCGGATATTCCCGCAATCGATTGCGGGCTCGACCAAGGCGTTTATATACATTGGCTTCGCTGGTAAACAACCGCAGTGCAATCTCCCGAGTACCGAATCCGCAGAGCGTCTTCAGCGCTAACACCAGCTGTGATTCCACCGGGATTGACTCGTCGCAGCAGACAAACAGCATCCGCAACAGTTCGTCCCGCACTTCCCCCGCCATCAGGCACTCCGGACCATCCTCCGGAGTGCCGATGGCGTCGTTTGGGTATTGCTCCAGGATGCGACGGCGGTCCGTTCGGTTGCGCAACTCGCCCATGAGATCGTTGTACGCCACCCGAAAGAGCCAGGCCGATGGATTGTCGGGCAAACCCGAAACCTTCCACGCCTCAAGCGCTTTCATCAAGGCGGACTGAACGGCGTCCTCAACAGCCTCGATGTTCCGCACTCCCACCCGGCGCGACAGAACGGCGACGAGCCTGCCGTATTCGTGCCGGAAGAAGTGCTCAACGAGTTTGGGCGCGGTCAAGGAGTGTTGATCTCTCGGACTTCAACGCTTGACCCGGGCATTACGACTCCGGGGCACTGACGAGCTACCTCAACTGCCTCTTCCATGCTTTCCGCCGAGACGATCATGTAGCCGCCGATCACCTCCTTTGCTTCCACGAGAGGCCCGTCCTTCGCACCTTCCGCAGTGACGATTTTGCCGCCGCTTAGTTTCCCTCCCATGTCGACGATGTTCCCCTGGAACTTCTCTTTCCAGGCGTTGAACTTGGCGTACATCTCCTCCATTTGGGCGGGAGACGGTGCTTGGCCTTTCCCGGGCTGCCCCGGCCGGTTTCGTTGGATACATAGATAGTTTTGCTTAGACATGTTTATCTCCATTCTTGGGTTCCGTCGGTCTACTTAGCCGACGCTGTATGACGTACGAGCCCTCTCGTTTTGGACACTTCCTGGGTTCTTCTTTTTCGTGCCGCCGCAAGACCCAATCCGAGGTGACGACCGCTTCTCCGCCGTATTCCTCACGAAGGACTCCCACCGTCTCCTGAATCGAAGAAGATCTCCTCGATCGGCAGTTCGAAGAAGCGCGCGATCTTGAACGCGAGTGGAAGGCTGGGGTCGTACTTGCGGGTCTCGATGGCGTTGACCGTCTGCCGTGAGACATCTAGTCGCTCGGCAAGTGTCGCCTGAGACCACTCGCGCTCGGCCCGCAACACCCGCAGCCGGTTCTTCATCGGTACCGCCAGCCAAAGTACAACTGACCAAAGGCCCAGGCGAATATCGGGACCATCAGGGCGTCGCCGGCATCGAGTGATGGCGCGCCGGCGGCCTCGATCAGTTCCCAGTTCAGGAGGAAGACCACCGTCGCGCCCCAGCCCACGGCCAGCCCTTGCAACTGGACCAGACGCGTAAGCTCATCGGCCATGCGTAAGAAGCGGACATAGGCGAGCACCGTGCCGACGGCCAGCACGTTCGGTAGGACCGCCACCACCCAGGCCTTCGTGCCTTCAACCTCCAGGCCGAGTCCGCTGAGGTTCCCCTTCAGCGTCTGGGCGGCTGCCGTAAAGCCCAGCATCCAGGCAAAGCTCCACGCTACGAACCGGGCCTGATTGCGCCGGTCAGCGGCCGTCCCCACGCAACTGGCCAGCCACGCCGACAGGTTTGCCTGTCGTGTCTCGTAAACATCCGCGGCGTCCCGGTCCTGTCGTTCGCCACGACGTTCTGTCTCATCTGACATGTCAACCTCCATTGTCTGTATGTAAATCTAACTTGATATACATGATGGTACAGGTTCCTTTTCTATATGTCAACGTTTCTTTACATAAGAGCCCATGGGCAGCACTTTGGGTGGCTCGCCCGGCGGGCCGAAAACGACGATCCAGGGAAAGAGGGTGAAGAACTGGGTGCCTGCGCCCATCCCGATCGCGTACTTGCGGGATCATTCGGGCGCTGTGCCGGGCGAAATCGCGCCGCCGGACCGCGGCGAAGTCGATGGTCACAGGTCCTAGGTGAAGGGCGGGACTTCGACGCCTCTTCAGGCGGTAGTTCTAACCGCGACTGCTTGTCGATGCGAGCAGCGCTCCGCGCTTGAAAAGAAGCATTCCCTGTTACGCGCCCTCTAGTTGTCCGGCCTTGATGACTCCGCCTTGTATGACGGCCAGGAAATTGGCTCGGTTTTCGAGCAGCCGGATGTTATCCGTCACGTCGCCGTCGACAACCAACACGTCGGCGAGTTTGCCGGTTTCGAGGGTTCCGAACTCGTCGCCGCGTCCCATGATTTCCGCGCCCGTTTTCGTGGCGCATTTGATGGTGTCCACGACGCTGAAGCCGACTTCATTCACGAAAAAGGAAAGCTCCTTGGCGTAGGTGCCGTGCGGCGTCCAAGTGAAGCCGAAGTCGCCGCCCATGCCCAGCCGCCCCCCGGCCTTGAGGATTTTCCGAGCGCTTTCCACGCCGCCGTCCAGGGTCTCTTGGTGGCCGTCGATGACGGCCTGGCTCATGTCGAACTTGGGCCCCTGCTCGATGCTCGCTCGTTCAAACCACAGGGCGGGGACGACCGGAACGTCTCGCTCGAGTAGCATGTCGAGGGCTTCGTCATCCATAAACGTGCCGTGCTCGAGGGTGTCATAACCGGCACGCAAAGCGTTCTTGATGCCCTCCGTCGCGCGGCAGTGACCGGTGACCTTGAGGTTGTGATTGTGCGCCGTCCTGACGACCGCTTGCATTTCCTCGAGGGTCATGCAAAGGGTGTGATGATCGTTAACATCCGGGGAGGCCGCGTCCCCTGTTGGGTATGTCTTGACCCACTCCACTCCGTCCTTGACCAGCTTGCGAACGGCCGCGCGAGCCTCATCGGGTCCGTTAATGAGCAGGACTAGGCCTTCCATGCCGATCCTACGGTAGTCGGGGTTCCAATCCATCAAGCCGCCGACGCCGCAGATCTCGCGTCCGGCCGCTGACATGCGAGGACCCGCGATCATGTCCTCTTCGATAGCTTGCTTTAGCCAGACGTCGATATTGAAAAGACTGCCGCCACTGCGCGCGGCCGTGTAGCCGGCCTCGAAGGCGGTCTTCGCATTCTTGACGGCGCGGATCGTGACATACTCGACCGGAAAGCGGATGTCGAGATCCTGTAGGTCACTGACGTTGAAGTAGGTCGCGTGATAGTGGGCCTCGACGAGCCCGGGCAGAATCGTACCGGAGTCAGCGTCAATGATCTTGGCGTCGGGAGGAATCTCGGGGGCGCCGGCGGACGGCCCGGCGTAGTCGATCATGCCGTTATTCGCGATAACGACAGCGTCGGCAAGCGGGGCCGCGCCGGTGCCGTCAATCATCGATCCGTTTCGAATGACCGTAATGCCGTGAGCGAGTTTCATATGATGCTCCCCGGTCCGACGCGCGCGCAAAGGCTCGGGCGCGCCCGCTACAATGCTCGTGTGCGACTGGTAGTCTAACCCGTTGCGCGGTCAAACGCCAACCGGAAGCCCGGCCCTTGGGACTCGGACGTCTCATGGAGTGCCCATCGCTCTCCCCGCCGCGGGGTTCCAGCTGGAGGATATTGTGAAGCTTACGGCCCTCATCGCGCTCATTTGCTCGGTTTTTCTCTCCTCCTGCGCCACCGAGACCGACCCGCGCAAGGTCGTTCTGATCGCGGGCAAGAAGAGTCACGGGCCCGGGGCGCACGAATACGTCAAGTCGGTCAAGTTGCTGAAGGTGATGCTCGACCGCTCGCCGAATCTGAAGGGTGTCGAAACAGAGATCCATTTCAACGGCTGGCCCGAAGACCCCTCCACTCTCGACACCGCCGACGCGATCATAACGATTTCCGACGGGCAAGACGGCGACAAATACTCACCGGTCCCGTTCATGACCAATGCACGCATGGCCGTCATCGAACGCCAAATGAAGCGCGGTTGTGGTTTCTTCACGTTCCACTTTTCGACATTTACGCCGGACAAGTACGGCCCGCAAATTCTCGAATGGGGCGGCGGCTATTTCGATTGGCAGGGCGACGACGGAGAGCGCGAATGGTACTCGGCTATTCAGACCCTTGAAACCACCGTTAGCGTTGCGACCTTCACTCACCCGATCGCGCTGGGCCTCGAAGATTTCCGCCTGAAAGAGGAGTTTTATTACAACATCCGCTTTCGACCCGATGACAAGCGGCTGACCCCGATTCTGGAAGTTTCGGAACTCGGAGACTCCCTCGGGAACGTCGTCGCCTGGGCGGTGGAGCGCGAAGACGGCGGGCGCGGTTTCGGCACGAGTACCGGCCATTTGTATGACAACTGGAGAGATCCGCTCTACCGCAAGTTCATTCTGAACGCGATCGTTTGGACGGCGAAAGCCGCTGTTCCGAAGGGGGGCGTGCAGTCTTCGTTCCTTGAAGACGAAGAAGTCGATCGTGCCTTGGTTCCCGATCCCGTCAAGACGCTGCTCGTCACCGGAGACAACCATCCCGCCCATCTATGGAAGCTGACGACACCGGCTATCATCGAGGCTCTAGAGAACCGCGGACCCGAGTATTCGGTTACCGTGACCGAAGATCTCGATGACCTGGCCGACCCGGCGTTAAGCGACTTTGACCTAGTGGTTTTGAATTACTGTAACTGGACGCAAGCGGGTCTCGGCGACAAAGCGAAAGAGAATTTCGCCCGATATCTCGGCAATGGCGGCGGGCTGGCCGTCATCCATTTTTCGAATGGTGCTTTCCACTCCTCTTTGCCGGAAGCTCCGCCTTCCGACTGGCCCGAATACCGCAAGATCGTTGCCCGTGTCTGGGACCATGGCGAAGGCCTTAGCGGTCATGACAAGTACGGCCCCTTCCGCGTCAAGATCACGAATCCCGATCATGCCGTCAGCCGCGGCATGCCCGATTTCACAACCGTCGACGAGCTATACTTTCGCCAGCGGGGCGATGTGCCCATCGAGGTTCTCGCGATGGCGCACTCTAACGTCACCGACAACGATGAGCCCATGGCGTGGGTCTATCGCTACGGCGAAGGGAGGGTGTTTCAGACCCTGCTGGGTCACTCGGTTGAGTCACTCGGTTCCTGGGGCACGACGCAGCTCATCCGGCGCGGGAGTGCGTGGGCAGCGGGTCGCGAACCGTGATTCGGGAGGCGCCGCGTCCGCGCCGGCCTCGCAAGCGTTGATCCACCACGCGCGCCGCAACGCAAGGACTTCCGCGTAGCTCGGTCCATCTTTCTCGCCGATACCACCGAGGAAGCGCAACGAAGAGCTCGCTCCAACTCAATGGCTCAAGTCCACGAATACGTCGGACTCCTTTTCGACCGAGGCCTGGGACGCCTCGTCTACAAGCGTGATCCCGAAATGAGCGATGCCGATTGCGACCTCGACTACCTCATGACCGAGCAGATCATCGCGGGCGATGTGGATGAAGTATTACGCCGATTGCCGCGGATGCTCGAAGAGACCGGCCCCATCGGAACGCTGATCCTGATGGGCTACGACCTCGACGACAAGCAAAGCTGGTTCCACAGCATGGAGCTTTTCTCCAAGGAACTGATGCCCGCTCTCAACAAAGCTCTCGGGACAACCGCCGGCATCGCCTAACAGACTCCAACCAAAAGAAAGTTCACGCAAGCAAGGCAGCCGCCCGGCGTTTCTTCGCTCCCAGGCCCCTCCGAACCCTCCCCGAAAGCGGAAAGTCGTAGCGGCGGCCGCCCCAGGTTTTTCAACCGGGTCCGAGGCCGAGGCGAAGCTCGACGGTTGCGCTCTGCCCGGCCTCCAGGTCAAGGGTCTTGGAGAAGGGCCGCAGCGCGGCTTGCATAGCGGGGTCGAAAATCCGCGCCGAGCTCATCAAGGGCAACGCGTAGAGGACGTAAGCGCCGGGCGTCACCGAGTCAAAGTAGAAGCTGCCGTCCGAGGCGGTCTCAACGCTTCGGGCCGCGGCGTAGCCTCGTCGTCCGGTCTTGGGAATCATCGTCACGCGCGCTTCCATGGGCCCCGCCTCGCCCCCCGCCGCCCGCGGCGGCCGGACCCGGCCGCTGACCGAGGCTCCGTCGAAGGCGATCTCGGCCCGGATGCCGGTCAGGGGTGCATCCTCGCTTAGTGTCAGGACTGGACGCGGCAGCTTTTGACCGCCCACTTGCAGGGCTTTCAGATACGCGCCGGGGGGCAGATTGAGCACTTCGAAACGATAAGCGGACGCCGGCACGGCGTCGAACGCAAACTCCATCCCCTCGGTGATGTCGCTTTCGCGGTCCGGCCAAGACTGCGACAGGATGGTGGCGGAGATGTAGGGCGTCCAGGCGGTCGGATCCACGCCGTCGGGAGGATCGAGCAGCACCACCCTACCTCGGACGGGCTTTCCTTGCCCGACGACCAGCGCCGCGTCCTCGACGTGCCGGTTCGTTATCGTCACCGGCCGCCGGGAAACCAGATCGTTTCCGCCATGTCGGCGGGCGGCGATCAGATAATCACCGGGCGTCAGGCCTTCAAGGACGAAAATTCCTTCTCGCGAAACCCGCGCCCGTTGGGGCAAGGTCAGTAGCAAATCGCCGTCCACCTGCACCGCTCCGACCGTGCAGCGTAGGCAGGGGCCGCCGGTTTCCGCATTCCAGAGGGTTCCCGCCACGACGTAGCCGGGCCGGCCCGAGAGCCTCAGGTTGACGCCGGTCAGCTCCTGTCCCCAAGCCGCCTTCAATGGCAGGGCCTGCGAAGGAGAATCCGCGCCCGGGTAAAACACGCCCGTTGTGCCGGCGTAGAATTCGCCTGCCGGGGACGAGCCCGCGGGCGGCGAAACACGCAGGAGATAGCTTCCCGCCTTCAGCCCGTAAATACGATATCGGCCGAGGTCATCGCTCTTCGCACGGCCCGCGGCCGACAGCCGCACGCCCGTTTCTTGATAACCCACGGCGAAGGCCCGCACGTGGGCATCAGGGAGGGGCTCGCCCTCGGGATCGAACACCACGCCCGAGATAGCGCCGTTAGGCTGGAGCTGAAACGCCAGGCCCGTGAGTTGTTGATCTTCCCGCAGGCTCACCCGCGTCGAGAGTCCGCGCAGGGTTTGAAAACCTGTTTTGGTCAAGGCAAACTCGTAACGCCCGGCGGGCACGGGGGCGAACTCGAATTCTCCTTCCGGGCCGCTGGTGGCCGTACGCGTGACGCCTTTCGGTTCAGAGAGCGGCCGCAGCTTGACCACTGCGCTTCGAACCGTAGCGCCCGTGGTGGCCGAACGCACCACGCCCGCAATGCGCCCTTCCGAAGCTTGGCCCCACGGGGCGACCACGGCGGCACACAGAGCCGCAAGCAGGGCTGGTGAAAGGCGTCTCATGGGGCGGCGGTTAGGTCGATTTCGATTTCGCTGTCGGGGTCGATGGGAATGATCTTGTTTTCGCAGCCGGCTTGCTCCCACTCGGTTTCGTCGTCGATTCGTTCGGGGGCGATGTCGGCCCAGGCGCAGATGCGGTATTCGCCGGGGATGACTTTGCCGAATAGGAAACGGCCCGCTTGGTCGGATTGGATTCGCAGCCGGCCGCGATCTTCGTCGAGGGCCACGCGGGCATGCGGCAGGCGCCGGCCGGTGGTTGGTTCGTGGACTGTCCCGTAGACTTGGCCATGGTCGGCGGCGAGGGTCACAGCGAAGCGATTTGACCCCCCGGCGACCGTTAGATCCTTAGGCGAAATCTCCATGGAGCCGCGCCGCACACTTTTGACGTAAACCAGGGAAGGACGGACGGCCAGATGATACGACCCGGGTACGAGATCGTCGACCTGAAATCGACCGTCGGCCGGGTCGACTGGTGCAAACCGCCTTCCAAAGCCTTCATTGGACAGGAGTTCCAAGCGTATCTTTCGCGGCAATGCCCCCGCGGCTACTCGCACCACGCCCTCGACTGTGCCGCCGCGGCCGGGGCGCAAAACCAGTCCTTCGACGTCCCCATAAATATTGACGATGTCGAGAAAACGTTGCCGGCGGCCGGCCCCGCGCTCTGATATCACGGCCTGGGCGAGGTAGCGACCCGCCGGGACGTCGGTCAAAAGAAAGCCCCCCTCCGAGTCCGTGTTCGAGGTGAAGTCCTGGCGGGCATTTTCGGCCGCTTGCAGGCGAATCTGAACCCGCTTTGCCCGATCGAGGCTGACCCCGACCAAGCGCCCCGAAACGTCGTGAGTAGATTGCTCGCCCAGCCTGATCGCTAAGTCGTCGATCACTTCGCTTTCTTCGGGCTCAACCAGCAAAGTCGCCGTCTCGGTCGGCATCCCCGCGGCGCGCCCCCTCACAGTGAGCGCGTAGGGGCCCGCGGGTAACCCGGCCAGCCGAAAACGCCCGCGGTCGTCGGTCGAGGCGCGTGGTAGGTCGCCCCGTCGAACCGCCCTATCAGACCCGATTCGCCGTGCCGAAACCTGCGCTCGCTCGACCGGCTCACCCTGGCGATCGAGCACCGCTCCTTCCAATACCGCGCCTCGAATCAGCTCGAAATCGATGGCTTCTTGGGTGCATGTCGAGGTGCAATCCAGGGTCACTTTCTTGCCGCTGCGACCCGCTGCCCGTTTGGTGTAATAGCCGGGCTTCCAAGCTGTCAGAATTACTCTTTCAGCCGGCAAGCCCTGGAGCAGGAAAGTCCCGTTGGCGGACGTGCGCGCGGAGGCCAGCAGTCTCCCCCGTAGGCTACGAGCCGCCACGTAGACCTTGGAGAGAGGGCGCCGGGTCTCTCCGCGGTTGACCCAAACCGTGCCTTGGACCCAGGAAGAAGTTTCCGCCGCCGCGGCGGGAATCAGCCCCGCAATCAGCAGGAGCAACGCAGTCTTTGTCGACGACGATGACATAGGCCCCGAGGTTATTTTACCCAAGCCAAACCGAGCCGCGCGCGTCAGCAAGCGGTATGCAACATAGCGTATCCGCGAAAACACCCAAACCGAGCCGCGCGCGTTAGCAAGCGGTATGCGATGAAGCCTCTCAGCAAGCAGGAACGTGGTGGAACCGCGATGCCCGGGAGCCGGCTAACTCGAAATCGAAGCCAACGCCGCGAGTGTACCCGGCGGGGGGACCTTGGGGCGGCTTTTCTGGGACCACCCCCGGGCGGCGGCTTCCGTGCAGCCTCATCGCACACCGCTTACTAACGTGCGCGGCTCGGTTGGAGCGGCGGCCAGGTTGCCATTGGCACGCCTTGCCCTTCCAGAACGTACCCCGCCGCGGATTGAATGTGATCGCGCTCCCACAAATATCGCGTGCTGCCGTGACGGCTCCAGCGGCGTTGTCCGGCATGATCGACACCCGCGCGATTCAAAGTTCGCGAGGCATACGCCTTGCAATGAAGCATCACCTTCTCGGGCGAAAGCGGCGCTGTCACCACGACATGGACATGCGTCGGCCTGGCGTGAACCGCGTGCAGCGGCCAACCGCGATGCGAGCATAACTCCCGGATCGACCGCGACGACCAGCTCTCGGCGAGCGCGGTCGAGTTCATAGCGCGGCTGCCGCATCGCTCGCGCTTCGGCCCGTTCGCGGGGCATGTCGGCGGAAAGATACCGCGAGCCCGGTAGGTTGTGGTCACGATCCACCGAGCCGAATGCATTCCCGTGAAGTCGAACGCCGTAACAGGCGAAAGTGATGAGGTAGGCGGCGGGGGCGTTGGCAGGCCGATCAGGTTCCGCGCCGCGCGCCGGGCCGGCGGGCACGCAAGCAGCCTAGCAAGGCCGAGCCCGTATAGCAAACCGAGCCGCGCACGTTAGTAAGCGGTATGCGATGAAGCCTCTCAGCAAGCAGGAACGTGGTGGAACCGCGATGCCCGGTAGCCGGCGGACCCGAAAGCGAGCCAACGCCGCGAGGGTACCCGGCGGGGGGGCCTTGGGGAGGTTTTGCTGGGGCCGCCGCCGGTGACGGCTTCCGTGCTGCTTCATCGCACACCGCTTACTAACGTGCGCGGCTCGGTTTGGGTATTGTGCGCTAATGGAGCTAATGGAGCTAATGCGGGTGCGGGGGTTTGATGAGACCGCGAAAGAAGGGACGGGGTGCTTGCGAGCCCAAGCCTTGTCAACCGCCGGTGAACCGGGCTGCCGCGCCTCGGAGTTTCGTGCGCGATCGCTCGGCCCGTCGCTTGCGCTCGGGGCTCTGATTCTAGTGTTCGCGTTGCGAGAGGGGCTTCCGCATTTACGTCGCGCAGGCGTTTTGACACCTTCCTGAAGGCTATGGTAATCTGGCCGACAGCCCTGCCGTTTTCGGTCAACTGCCGGCATCGCATCGGACCGCGACTTGGTGTCCGGAGGGACCCGCGCCGGCAAGATGATTTCTTACCTCAGTCCAAGCCGCCGGGGAGCGCCGGCACCCGGAATGGGATGCGGCGGTTAGCCCGTGAACGATCCGGTCGGCCGTGCGGACATGTCAGCTAGAGCAAGGAGAGAGCGATGGCGAATTCAGGCGAAACCGTTCGGCTCACCATGGCCCAAGCGCTGGTGAAATATCTCCAGGTCCAATACAGTGAGCGGGACGGCGCCAAGAAGAGGCTCATTCCCGGCATCTTCGGCATTTTCGGCCACGGCAACGTGTCGGCCCTGAGCCAAGCGCTGCACCAATACGGGGACGACCTGCCCTACTACCAGCCCTGCAACGAACAGTCCATGGTCCATACCGCGTCGGGCTTCGCGAAGGCCAACCTGCGCCTTTCCACGCTTGCCTGCACTTCCTCGATTGGTCCCGGGTCCACGAACATGATCACGGGCGCGGCGACCGCGACGATCAATCGGCTGCCGGTGCTGCTGCTTCCTTCCGACTACTACGCCACTCGCCATCAGGGGCCGGTGCTGCAGCAGCTCGAGCATCCCGTGTCGGCCGACGTCAGCGTGAATGACTGCTTTCGTCCGGTGAGCCGGTTCTTTGATCGCATCTCGAGACCCGAGCAACTGTTGACCGCGCTTCCCGAGGCAATGCGCGTGTTGACCGATCCGGTGGATACAGGCGCGGTCGTCGTCGCTCTGCCGCAAGATGTGCAGTCCCATGCCTATGACTACCCGGCCAACTTCTTCCACGAAAAGACTTGGCCGGTGGAGCGGAGGATTCCCGATCCTCAGCGAATTGCCGATGCCGTTGGTCTTATCCGAAACGCCCGCCGACCTCTGCTGATCGCCGGCGGCGGCGTTCACTACTCGCAGGCGTGGAAAGAGCTGCAAGAGTTTTGCGAAAGCGTCGGGATTCCGGTCGGCGAAACTTTCGGCGGCAAGAGCGCCGTCCAGGAAGAGTCGGCCATGCTGTTGGGCGGCGTCGGAGTCTGCGGCACCCGCGCGGCGACGAAAATCGCCGCCGAAGCCGATTTGGTGATCAGCGTGGGAACTCGCCTGGGCGATTTCGCGACGGGTTCGCAGTCGGCGTTCCAGAACCCGGATGTGAAGTTTGTCAGCATCAACGTTGCCAGTCACGACGCGTACAAACAGGGCGCGCTCGCGATTACCGCGGATGCTCGCGAATCGTTGAGCCGGCTGCTGAGCGCCTGCAAGTCAGCCGGGATTCGAACCAGTGACGACTATCGCGATGAGATCGCCTCGGCCCGCGAGGCTTGGCAGCGAACCCTGCGGGAAGAAGCCTATACCGAAACGCCGGGCGAGATCATGAGCCAAGCGCAGCTCATCGCCGCCGTCAACGAGTCCGCCCAGCCGGGCGACACGGTTGTGGCCGCGGCCGGCGGTATCCCCGGCGACTTGTTGCGGCTGTGGGACGCAACGGGAGGCCGCCACTGTCATCTCGAGTTCGGATATTCCTGCATGGGCTACGAGCTGCCGGCGGGATTGGGCGTTCGCATGTCGCAGGCCGACGGCGAGGTCTATGTATTCATCGGCGATGGGACCTTCCTGATGAACCCCACCGAGCTGGTGACGGCTCTACAGGAAAACATGAAGATAACGGTCGTGATTTCCGAGAACCGCGGTTACCAATGCATTCGTCAATTGCAGATGGCGTCCTCGGGAGAGGACTTCGGTAACGAGTTTCGCGCGCGCGATAGCGAGACCAACCGTCTTTCGGGCGACTACGTAACTCTCGACCTCGCCAAGACCGCTGCCGGGATGGGAGCGCGGACCTGGTCGGCAAACACGCCGTCGGAAGTGTGCCAAGCCTTGCGTGAAGCCCGCTCGGAGACGGGCCCGTGCGTGATCGTGGCGCAAACCGAGTCGCACCACTACGCCCCGGGTGCCGAGATGTGGTGGGATGTCGCCCCGGCCGAGGTCTCTGGGGACGCCAAGACCCAAGAGCGGCGCAAAGCGTATGAAGAGTCCCGTCGCAAGCAGCAGCGATTCCACTACTGAGCGCCCGCTCGTCGTCAACTCCGAGGCCCGCCCATGAAAGTCACGATCGGATCAGCGCCCGACAGCTGGGGAGTGTGGTTTCCCAGAGATCCCAAACAGACCCCTTGGCAAAGGTTTCTCGACGAAGTCGCCGAAGCGGGATATTCTTGGATCGAGCTGGGGCCCTACGGTTATCTGCCAACCGATCTGAACGTCCTTGGGCCGGAACTCGAGAGTCGCGGGCTGAAGCTTTCCGGGACCTTCTTGATGAAGCATTTCGAAGACGAACAAGCCTGGCCCGACACCGAAGAGGAACTGCACAAGATAGGCCGGACGCTGGCTCACATGGGTGCGAAGTTCCTCATTTTGATTGACGACATTTACTCCGATTACGAAACCGGGGCCCTAACGCGGCCAAGACGACTCGACGACGACGCATGGAAGCGGTCGATTGAAACGACGCACCGAATTGCACGGATTGCACGCGAGCAATACAAATTGCAGGTCGCATACCATCCCCATGCCGAAACTCACGTCGAGTATGAAGATCAGATCGAACGCCTGCTGGCCGACACGGATCCGGCGATCGTATCGCTTTGTCTTGACATCGGCCACCACGCTTATCGCGGCGGCGATCCGATTACGTTCATGCGGAAGCACCACGCGCGAATTCCCTACATTCACTTGAAGAGCGTTGACGCGGACATTCAAGAAAAGGTCGAGGCTGAAAAGATTCCCTTCGCGAAAGCCGTCGGGATGAACATGTTTTGCGAACCCGCGAAGGGTGCGGTGGACTTCGAGGCGTTTCGGGACGCTCTACACGAAATCGACTTTCAAGGCTGGGCCATCGTGGAACAGGACATGTATCCGGCGCCGCTCGAAGAGCCGATGCCCATCGCCCAACGAACGCGCGCCTACTTGCGCGAGATCGGAATCGGATAGCCGGCGGGGCAATGTAAGAGCAGTCCTCCCGACGCGCGGTCGGAGTTTCAGGGGAGTAGACAGCGCCCGCGACTCACAACTCAATCCGCGAATGGGTGCGCCGGTATAATAGCTTGCAGTGCGCGGCGCGAGAACCGGTTTCCGCGGTGATCCGCGACGCTCATCGATCGACGCCAATAGCAATCGTGGGTATCACAGGCAATATCGGCCGGCGGATCGAGCTGGTCTCGATGGATTCTCATTTCCACGACATCTCGATCGGCCTTTATGAACAAACCGGCGCGGGCGGTCCCGAGCTGCTGGCTCACACCTTTAGCCGGGTGGAGGGTGCGCAAGAGCGCGTTGACTTCGTGATGCGGACCATGAGGGTCTTGGGCGGGATGGAGTCGACGACGGGCGATGGAGAGCAACTTCGATTTCCGTGCGGCGCGGTCCATACCTCCGCCACGAAGAGGCTTTTCCTCGAGGCTTGCAAAGCGCCGCCGGCGGAAGATCTCGCCCCCCGGCCGTTGAGTATTTTCGACAAGAAATCGAGTGCCAATGTCAGCGTGGCGGGCTCCGGAGACGGGAACTATCAAGTCAGCACTGACGGCGAAAGCGAGAAGGCCGCCGACCGCCGCGGGGCGATTGCCGTGGGCCTGGTGAAACTGGCGGAGTTGGAGTGGGTTGACGAGGAAGCCTGCCGGGTTTCGTTTTCTTGCGGCCACGCGCACGATGAACTCATAGGCCTGCTGCTGCCTCGGGCACTGAATGTTCGCAGCTTCCTACGTCAACAGGAGATGGCGGCGGCGAGAGGGCAACTCATGGCGCCCAGCGCGCAAGAGCAATAACGAGTGAGTCGCGCACGTTCGGTGCGCCGGAGGCCGGACGGCAAGCGGGAGAGCAACCAATGGAAAGCCGCGAAAGTAGTGTTGGATCGATGACCTCGCGCGAGCGGGTGCTGGCGGCGCTGCGCGGAGAACCTGTTGACCGAACCCCCGTATGCAACCCGACTTCCGTCGCGACGGTCGAGTTGATGGATCTGGTTGACGCGCCCTTCCCCGCCGCCAATCGGGAACCGGAGCTCATGGCGCGCCTGGCGGCGACGGGTTATACCGAGCTCGGGTTTGACACGATCATGCCCGTTTTCTCGATCATCCAGGAGTCTTCGGCGCTGGGCTGCAAAATGCAGTGGGAGCAGAAGGACAATTGGCCGACGGTCCGCATGCGCGAGCCGATCTGGGTGGAGCCCGACGACATTCAGCTTCCGCCGGATTTTCTGACGCATCAAGATACCAAGTGCGTCACGGAGGCCATTAAGATCCTCAAGAAGGAATACGGCAACGAAACAGCGATCATCGGCAAGACAATGGGCCCCTGGACGTTGGGCTATCACTGCTTCGGCGTCGAGCCCTTCCTGCTGATGTCGATGGATGATCCCGGTAAGACGAAACTGTGCCTCGACCGCATGAAGAAATCGACGATCGATTTCGGCATGGCGCAGATCGAGGCCGGGGCGGATGCCCTGACGCTGCCCGATCACGCCACCGGCGACCTCGTCAGCGGGGAGTATTACAAGCGCTATTTGCTCGAGCTGCACCAAGAGCTTGTCGAGGCTTTACCCGTGCCGTTGATCTTGCATATTTGCGGGCGTACCGTCGATCGCATGGATTACATCGCGCAAAGCGGCATGGCGGCTTTTCACTACGACTCGAAGAATGCCGCCGCCGAGTCGATGGCGATCGTAGGCGACCGCATTGCCTTGGTGGGGAATATCAATAATCCGGAAACGCTTTACGCAAGAGGCCCCGAGGAAGTTCGCGGCGAAGTGACCCGAAACCTCGAGGCGGGCGTTCCGTTGATCGGCCCCGAGTGTGCCATTCCGCTGCAGACCGCGATCGAGAATCTGAAAGAAATTCCTCGAACCGTGAGAGACTGGCACCGCGAACACTCTACCGCCAACTGAGCGGCGCGCGGTTCCTCCATTCCAACAACCTACGACAGATGCCTTCCCTTAGCGACATTTCGAACGAGTTCATCCGCAACGAAATTGATCAATACGTTGCGAAGCCCGAAGAGCGCGAGCCGCTCATCGAAGCCTACGTCAAGATCAGGCCCGAGATGCAGCGGATCGGCGCGGCCTTGGTCGACCGCAAGCATGAGGTTGTGGACGAGTTGACGCGCAAGGCTCTTAGCGAAGGCACCGAGGCCCTCGAGGTGATGGACGACGGTCTGATCGCCGCCATGCGCATCGTCGGCATCAAGTTTCGCGAGAACTTCATTTACGTCCCGGAAGTGCTCGGCTGCGCTCGCGCGATGAAGGCGGGCATGGCTCACATCGAGCCCATTTTGTCGGCGTCCGGCATTGAGCCGGAGGGCAAGGTCGTGATGGGTACGGTCAAAGGCGACCTTCACGACATCGGGAAGAACCTGTGCATCATGATGCTGCGTGGCTCCGGGTTCGAAGTGATCGACCTGGGGGTGGATACGAGCGCCGATGAGTTTCTCGAAGCGGTCGAGGAGAACGAAGCGTCGTTGATGGGTATGTCGGCGCTGCTCACGACGACGATGCCCAACATGGCCGTCACGATCGAGGCGTTCATCGACGAGGGTGTACGCGACGACGTGAAGATCATGGTCGGCGGAGCCCCGGTCAGCGCCGAATTCGCCGACGACATGGGCGCCGACGGCTACGGCAAGGACGCCATGGAGTGCGTCACCCTCGCCAAGCAACTTGTCGAGGAGCAGGCCGCCGAGGCCGAGTGATCCCCGTTATGCGGCCCATCGAGCGGGAAGAGTATCAGAAGAGGCTGGATCAGATTACCGAGATCTTTTCTCGGATGATGCAGCGCGCCGAAGAACTCTCCACCGAGCGCTGCCCCTACAAAGACCGCCTGGACCAATGCACCGCCAAGTTCGGCTGCCGCAACAAACGCCCGGCGCCCGGCGCCGATCAACTACCGGTCTGTATTGGCGACGACAAGCTCGACTACCGCGGCGCCTGGGAGACGGAATAGCTTTCAGTTCCGCGTCGACAGCGAGCCCCGAATGCCTGACCTTCGGCGGCTGGGAGCCGGCAAGAATCTCCAGGGGGTTCGCCAAACTCCACCCGACGAAGGTCGTGCGAGCGTCCGGCGTTGGCGTTACTTGTGGCCTTGGCAGCCGAGTACTATCATGGACGTAGCGGCGCGGATTATTCGTTGAACTACCGCCGAGAAACGTTGTCATGGCCGCGGATCGGTATATTTTTCTTGTCGTTGTGTTGGCGGTGGCGGCATCGGTCATGCCGCTTCCCGCGCAGACTGACGCCGACGGGATCGAGTTTTTCGAGAGGAAAATTCGGCCGCTGTTGGCCGAAAAATGCTACGTCTGCCATGGGCCGGTCAACGACCCGATGGGCGGTCTGCGGGTTGATTCCAAACAGGTGCTTCTCAAGGGCGGCAGCCGCGGCACGGCGATCGTCGCGGGCGACCCCGACGCGAGTTTGTTGATCCGTGCGATCCGCTACACGAACGTCGACTTGCTAATGCCCCCGACGGGGAAGTTGAGCGCGGAGGAAATCGAGGACTTCGAGGCTTGGGTTCGCATGGGCGCGCCCGACCCGCGCGGCGAACGGGTCGAGTCCGTCTCCCCCCAAGAGAGCATTGACCTCGCCGAAGGCCGCAAGTTTTGGGCTTTTCGACCTCTTGCCGCCGATCCGCTTTCGGCGGCTCGGGACGCGGTGAAAAACCGGGACTGGGCGACATCGCCGATTGATTATTTCATCCTGGCCAAGCTCGAGGAAAACGGCCTGACTCCGACCGCTCCGGCCGACAAGCGCACTCTGCTGCGCCGCGTGAGTTTCGACTTGATCGGCCTGCCGCCAACGCCGGAGGAAATTGACGCTTTTCTGGTCGACCGCTCGCCCGGGGCTTTTGAAACGGTTGTCGAGCGGCTTTTGGCGTCTCCTCACCATGGGGAACGCTGGGGCCGCCATTGGCTCGATCTGGTCCGCTACGCCGAAACAAACGGTCACGAGTACGACAACGACAAACTCGACGCTTGGCGTTACCGCGATTACGTCATTCGGGCGTTGAATGACGATGTCCCTTACGACCGTTTCGTGAAGGAACATATCGCGGGAGATCTCCTGGCGGCGCGGCGTGTCCGCGACGACAAAGTTCACTGGGAGTCGCCGCTGGGAACCGGCTTTTACTGGTTCGGCGAAGTGCTCAATTCACCGACGGATTCCGTCAAATCCCGCGCCGATACGGTCGACAATCAGATTGACGTTCTCAGTAAGGCTTTTCTGGGGCTGACGGTCGCTTGCGCGCGCTGCCACGATCACAAGTTCGACCCGATCCCGACCGCCGATTACTATTCGCTGGCGGGGATTCTCCATGGAACGGCGATCCGCGAGGCCTCGATTGATTCGGAGGAACGCGACGAACGGATCGCCGAGCGGCGGCGAGAGATCGGCGAGATCAACGGCGACATCCGAGCGATCACCGAGCGCGCTCCGCGGCTGTCGATCGAGCGCTGGACCGGGCACCTGCGGGCCGCGGCGGAGTTGTTGACCGCGGACGAGGCGGAGTTCGATTGCCGCTTTGACGAAGTGGCCTCGGTCGGCGGTCTCGACCGAGCCGAGCTGAAAGCGTGGCTGGTGTTGCTGCGGCAAGCGGGCGGGGAACCGGATCATCCGCTTTATCCGTTGGCGAAACTTTCGCTGCCGGCGAACCCCGATGATGGGCCGACGGCCTCGTTCGCCGAACGGTTGGGCGAAGTGCGCAAGGAACTCGCCGAAGTCACGGAAACAGCGAATCCCGATCATCCCGAGAACAAGGTCCGCGGCGACGTCGTCTACGAAGATTTCAACGGCGGCGACTTCAGCGGGTGGAGGATCGAAGGTCGCGCTTTCGGGGAAGCGCCGATGAGGCAGCTTCCGGCCAATCAATCCTTGGGCGGTTTCGCGGGCGAGACGGCGGCCAACTCATTTGGCTCGGGTTCGGATCGATTGATGGGCAGCCTGACGACCGGCAAATTCCGCATGCCGAAAATCTACATGCACATCCGCATGGCCGGGACGCCCGACCCCAAGCCTTTCCCCATCAACCCCGACATTCGGGTCACGCTCGACGCCGACGGCCACAAGACGCAACTGTTTACGCTCACCCGGCCCGATGTATGGCAGTGGGTGACGCGTCGGATGACGAAGGAAATCGGTCGAATCTGCTACATCGAGATCGTCGACCGTTCCGCCGGCGGTCACATCGCGGTGGACAAGATTGTTTTTTCCGAATCGGCGGATCCGCCTTGGTCGGCGCCCGACAAGCGTATCCGGACGCTCATCGCCGATGAGAAGATCAGGTCCGTCGAGGATTTGATCGCGGCGTACTCGACGTTATACGAGCAACTCGGCGAGAGCCCGGGCCCCGAAGACCGACGACTGCGCGCGGGTTTGCGGCCCCCGCGATCCTCGGAAGACTACGCCACCGCGGCGCTCTCCGCCGAGCAGGGTCGGGATCTTGCGGCGTTACAAGAAAAGCGGCGAGCCATCGAGGCCGAGATTCCCGCATCGCTTTTCGGAATGGTAAGCCAGGACGAAGACCCGCGCGACATCGCCATTCACCAACGCGGCAGTCACAAGAACCTGGGCGAAGAGGTGCCGCGGCAATTTTTGCAGATCATCGCGGGAGAGGAGCAACAACCCTACCGCGACGGCAGCGGCCGATTGCAGTTGGCCGAGGCGATGGTCAGCCCGGAAAACCCCTTGGTCGCGCGAGTGTTGGTGAACCGTTTGTGGAAACACCATTTTGGATCAGGGGTCGTCGCCACAACCGACAACTTCGGCAAGGCCGGCATGCGGCCGAGCCATCCTCAACTACTGGATTACTTGGCGGGGCGATTGATCGAAGGCGGCTGGTCGTTGAAACAAATGCATCGGCTGATGCTGCTCAGCAGCAGCTACAGGATGTCGAGCCGGGCGAGTGAGGAGTCGTCTCGGATCGATCCGGAAAACAAGTGGCTGCAGCACGCTCGCGTGAAGCGCCTCGAGGCCGAGGCAATCCGCGACGCGGTGCTGACCGTGTCGGGGTCACTCGACAAGACGGTTGGCGGGCCGGGGATCGCTCCCTACATCAGCAGATACCAAGACGGCCGGGGCAAGCCCGCGGGTGGCCCGCTCAACGGCGCGGGCCGACGCAGCATTTATCAGCAGGTGCGGCGGAACTTCATCTCGCCGATGTTTCTGGCGTTTGACTATCCACTGCCGATCTCGACGATCGGGCGGCGCGGCGCCTCGACCGTCCCCTCGCAGGCGTTGATGATGATGAATAACGAATTCATCGGCCGCGAGGCGGAAGTTTGGGCGAAGCGGCTGACAGAGCAGCCCGGCAGCCGCCGGCAGCGCATCGAGGCGATGTTTGAGACGGCTTTCGGACGTCCGCCCAACGTCGAGGAAATACGCGAGGCCGAGGCTTTTCTGGACGGTCAAAAAGCCGAATACACTACGTTTGGCGACGGCGATCCGCGCATCTGGGCCGACTTGGCGCATGTGTTGTTTAACTTGACGGAGTTTATTTTCGTGCGGTAGACGGGACAGCGAGTAACACGATGAGTTCTCAGGCATCTCCCCATATCCCCGACCGTCCCGCGCCCTCGCGGCGTGAATTTCTGGCGCGCTCGGCGAACGGCTTTGGTGGTTTAGCGCTGGCCGCGATGCTGGCGGAAAAAGCGGGCGCGGCGGATCGCTCGGGCGACCCCATGATGCCGCGCGTCGCGCACTTCGAGGGCAAAGCCAAGTCCGTCATTTTCCTCTATATGGATGGCGGCCCCTCGCAGCTTGACACCTTCGACCCCAAACCGCGGCTCGACAAGGAAAACGGTCAGCCGATCAAGATGGAGACGCCGACAACCGTCTTCAACATCAGCAACCTGGTCTTGGCCTCGCCATTCAAGTTTTCGCGCCACGGCCAATCGGGGATTCCCGTCAGCGACCTATTCCCGCACGTCGCGACCTGCGTCGACGACATGGCGATCATTCGTTCGATGGTGGCCAATCACTCCGAGCACACGGCGGGCAATTATTTCATGCACAGCGGCTCGGGGTTTCAGGGACGCCCGAGCATGGGGTCGTGGGTAACCTACGGGCTGGGCAGCGAATGCGACAACCTGCCGGGCTTCGTGGTGATGGAGTCGGGCTTGATTCCTCCCGGCGGGCTCGACCTTTTCGGCGGCGGCTTCTTGCCGGCGGCCTATCAGGGTACGCTTTTCCGACGCGGCGAGCATCCGATCGCCGACATCCAGCCGCGCGAGGAAAACCCGCAAGTGCAGCGCAACAAGCTGGGACTGCTGCGACGGCTCAATCGGGGCGTTGTCGATCGCTTCGGCGCGGTAAGCGAACTCGAGGCCACTATTTCCAACTACGAGTTGGCGTTTCGGATGCAGGCGGCCGTTCCCGACTTGATCGATCTCAACAGCGAGAGCGAGGCCACGCGCAAGCTCTACGGCTTGGATGAGAAAGACACCGAAGACTTCGGCCGCCAATGCCTGCTGGCGCGCCGCATGGTCGAGCGCGGCGTACGATTCATCGAACTGATCAACCCGCGACGGAGATCCGATCGCTGGGATCAGCATGAAAAATTGATCGAAGGGCACCGCCTTAACGCCAAAGCCGTGGACAAGCCGATCGCGGCCCTCATCAAAGACCTCAAGGCCCGCGGACTACTCGACTCGACGCTGATCGTATGGGGCGGTGAATTCGGACGCACGCCGACCGCGCAATTCAACCCCAATATGGACATGAGCAAGGTGGGGCGAGATCACAACCCGTTCGGCTTCACGATGTGGATGGCCGGCGGCGGCGTCAAGGGTGGGACCGTCCACGGCGCCACCGACGAGTACGGTTATTTCGCGGTCGAGAACAAGATGCATGTCCACGATCTCCACGCGACCATGCTGCATTTGTTGGGCCTCGACCACAAGAAGTTGACCTACCACTTCAGCGGCCGCGACATGCGGCTGACCGACGTTCACGGCAACGTGGTTCACGATTTGTTGGCGTAGCAGGGCTCGGGCTGATCCCCCTGCGCCGGCTAAGCTAGAGCGACTCGTTCGGCGGTTTTCGAGACCGCGGGTGTCGCCTCTCGCCTAAAAATTGCGATACCTTAAGGCCTTTCCCTGTGGCTGCTTTAGCTGGGTCTGCGAAAGAGCGCGGTACCATAAACTCACCTGCGAGGGACATGACCCATGGAATGCCCGCACTGTAAACTCCTCAACCCCGAGACAGCCCAACGCTGTGACTGTGGGTATAACTTCACTACGAAGACCCTTGAGGAGCCGTACGACCGATCGGTTCCTAGGAAAACCATAAACGTCCTGAAAATCGCGGCGGCTCTTGTGTCTCTCGGTATTTCGGTGCTGTACGCGCGCGGTCCGGGCAACAATCTGGCGGGGTGGTTCGTTGTCGGACCCATCTTTGGTGCCGTTGTTGTGATATGGCACCCAAAGTTTCTCCAGGATTCGGTCAAACGTGGGAGCTTTAGGAGCATACTCTTTCCCATCGCAGCGACGGCCATCTGGGTGTTTCTCTATGGCCTTGGGACTTTTGTTTACCTTCGCGCGTCCACCCCGGCTGGCCCCTCCTCCTGGCTATTTCCCGCCCCTCTCGTCAGCGCACTGGTTGGGGCGGTTCTCCTACCCCTGGCACACAAGGCGCTTCTGGGAGCATCCTGGACTAGAATCACGGTGGCGATTCCATGTCTGTGCGTTGCCTACTATTACATAGGGCTTCTTCTCTTTGAGGTTCTTGGCGTCGGAATGGATTTTTTCCTCGTCGGCTTTGTGAAGATCCCCGACTACACAGGTCACGGCCACAAATGGATCAACGGTATTTCTCTCTGGCAGGTGATTTATCTCTTGTGCATGTTCGCTCCACTCCCAAAGTTCCTGAGGTCGTTCCAACCTTCTCGCTAAACCCTTCTTTACGAAAGTTTCCATTGTCTGAGATGACCCCCTCTTCTGGCACGCCCGAACATCCGGAGGCGTGAGAGCTTGCTCCAGAGTGTCGCCTTCCCCCCTTAATCGCGACGCTTCCACGGCCGACTCTTCCCTAAGTTCTTTCTTTCCTGTACGGTGCACGTGTAAGATTGTGACAGTCTGTCGCAATCCTTGGAGATTTACGGCAACCGCAGCGGACCGATTTCCATTGCCGCCATCCGATCCCAGATCGCCCATCAAATTCCGCGGCAACTCTCCCGCTGCTCTTTTTGTGGCTCTTTATACACAGTAGTGCTAGGGCTGTTTGGCTTCCGCCGCCTCACGGCGCGCGATCGCGAGGTTGCGCCGCGCCGTCGGGTGCTCGGGCCTCGCGCGCAGAGCGGCTTCGAACGCCTTGACCGCTGCTTCGTAGCGACCAAGCTGATACAGCTCCTGCCCGTAGAGCAGATGCACTTCCGCGCCCCCCGTCTGCCCGTCGCGGGCGTGGCGGAAACTTTTCCAGCCCTCGCGACGGCGGCCCAGACGAAGTTGCGCAACCGCTAGATTGGCCCAAACAACGGGTTGCTGCTTTTTCGGAATTGTTTTCAATGCGGTCTGATAGTACTCGACTGCCCGCGCGTAATTCTTCGCCTTCGCGGCCCCCACGCCAAGATTGACCAACAGATAGCCGTGCTTGTCGGTCCCCGGTTCAACAAGCTTTTCGGCTCGGGTCCAATAATTAATCGCCTTGTCGGACTCGCCGCGCTCGTCGTAGAGTTTCCCGAGCCAGGTGAGAGGCCTCGCTTTCCGGGGCGACTTTTCGGCGGTGTCATGCCACAGGGCAAGTTCGTCGCCCCACAGCTTCGCCCGATCGAAAGTACCCACGCTGTAGATGAGCGTCACGACCGCTATTGTCCCGACCGCCTTGGCTCGGGAACCGGCGACCAGTCGCCCAAGCAAGATCATCACAATGAGAAAGATACCGATGCTCGGAACATAGAGACGCCGCTCGGCGGCGAAATCGAGCAGCGGATAGAAACTCGTGCTGGGCGCCAACGTCACGAAGAAGAATACGGCCCCGAAGCAGAGCAGGGGCTCGCGGCGACGGTAGCGAAAAACGAACCCGACGATCAACAGCAGTATCAGCAAGGCCGCCCAAGAGAAATGATCCCAGACGGTTTCCGAAGCCGTGATATCCCAATCGGCATTGAGTCCGAAGGGAACCGCCAGCAGCCTCAGGTAGAGGAAGACCATCCGGAACTGCGTAAAGAGATAGGGCTGCCAGGGAAGATTGAAGCCGGCGGAAACCGCGAACAAAAAGGGCTGGATCAGCACAAAGAACCCGGCCACCCCGGCCCCGGCGAACAGTAAGTAGGTCCTCCAGTTTGCCTTCATGAGATGCCGGTTGAAACCGGATAGCAAGAAATAGTCCAGCAACAGCAGGATCGGCAGTAAGGTGAACCTGTCTTGCTTGGACGAAGCCGCCGCCGCGAACAAGAACACCATCAACAACGCCGCGGCCCAAGGTTTCTTCACGCGCAAATCAGACACAAACACCCACATCGCGGCCAAGAAGAATGTCGTCGCCAAGACCTCCGAACGACTGCTGATATAGGCAACGCTCTCGGTCTGAATCGGAGAAGTCAAGAAAAGCGCCGGCACGCCGTACACAACGGCGGCCCGCGTCGGGTCATCGAGAGTCTTCTTGACCGCCTCAATTCCCAGGAGCGTAATCAGGAAGCGCCACAACAGAAGGGCGTTCAACCCGTGCAGCACGATGTTGACCAGATGAAATTCAGTCGTATCCCCGAATCCCCCGATGCGGTAGTTCGCCACGAACGTGAGCATCAACAGGGGTCTACCCGTCCGGACGATCTGGACGAAATCGCCAGTTCGGAGACTGCTCGATGCTTCCAACAGATCGTAGTCATCCAAAAAGAACGGTCCATCGAACGCGGGCGAGTAGATCAGCAACCCAAGCAGAAATAGAGCGGCGCCGTACAACCCGGGCCGGGCCCACGCGGATGCGGGCGGCGGAGAGCCCTCCGAGACTCGTCGAGCCGGGCGGGACTTCTCCCGGCGCTTGTTCTTCTTGGCGTGAGAGGGATTCGGCATGGGCGCAACGGGGCGGCCCCTCATCGAGCGCGCCGCGGCCTCAAGGCCGCCGGGGAGCGAGATCAGAAATTGTATTTCGCCATGATGGCTTCCCAGTGCCCTTGTGCCCTGAGCAGCAGCTCAATAACGTCTCTCACCGCGCCCTGCCCTCCGGCGGACGGCGTGTGAAACTGGGCCACTTCGAGCGGCTCGGGACGAGAGTTTCGCGGGGCCGCCGCCAGGCCGACACGCGTCAGCAGCGGCAAGTCGGTCACATCGTCCCCAACAAAGGCGACTTGTTCGGCCTCAAGCCCTGAATCTTCCAGAATTTCCTCGAACAAGGGCATCTTGTCGGTGCGCCCCTGGTAGAGGTATTTCATGTCCATTGAGCGGGCGCGCTCTTCGACGGCCGCCGACTTTCGGCCGCTGATGATGCCGATCTCAATGCCGACCGATTTGGCCCAGCGCAGCGCGATCCCGTCGTGAGAGTTAAAGCCCTTGGTTTCGAAGATGCCGCCCTCGCCGTCGGGCAGGAAAAAGACATTTCCGTCGGTCATCACGCCGTCGCAGTCCAGCAACAGCAATTTTATCTTGGCGGCTCGGTCGAGCAAGTCTTGAGAGTAGTTGGTTTGGGCCATGGGAAACTGTGATTATAGGATTTTCAGGTTCGTCGAGGCGGACTTGGCGACCCGCCTACGTCGCTCTCGGTGGGCCACGCTATCGCAGCAGGCCCATCGCAATTCGCCACGTTGGGGTCACAAAGAATAACCCGATGCCGGCGGTCATCGTCAGTGGCGCGGCCAAACACCACCATAGCCGCCGCCGGACAGGAGCTATAACCATAAGTTGTGGATGAGCCTCTGAGGGGAGGCGGCGTATCCTGACGATTGAGGAAGCAACTCAATCGTTTTCTGGAAAGGAACAAGGAGGATACGCCATGAGTCAGTGTGAAGCTGCTGAGAGCAGCAGTCAAGTCAACCCCCAAGTCATTGATGGAAAGGAACGCTCGCCCTTGGATGAGGTGCTGCGCCAAGGAGCGCGCCAGATGCTCGTCAAGGCCGTGGAAGCCGAAGTGACCGCCTACATCGAAACGCATCAGCACGAAGTCGACCAGGACGGCCGGCGGCTGGTGGTGCGCAACGGTCACGCCCGCGAGCGCACCATCGTCAGCGGCGTGGGGCAGCTGAAGATCCAGGCGCCGCGGGTCGACGATCGCCGAGTCGATGAGCAGGGCCGGCGCTTTCGTTTCACTTCCCAGATCCTGCCGCCGTATCTGCGGCGCACGAAGAGTGTGGAGGAGTTGATCCCCTGGTTGTACCTGAAAGGGATCTCGACGGGCGATTTCAGCGAAGCGCTGGAGGCCTTGCTGGGGCCCGACGCTCCGGGCCTGTCGGCGACGACGGTGGTGCGTCTCAAAGACGTCTGGCGCCGCGAGTACGAGGCTTGGTCAAAGCGTGACCTCAGCGGCCAGCGGTTTGTTTACATTTGGGCCGATGGCATCTACTCGAATGTTCGTCTGGACGATGAACGGCAGTGTTTGCTGGTTGTGATGGGAGCACTCGAAGACGGTCGCAAGCAACTGCTGGCGGTGCACGACGGCTTTCGCGAAAGCGAACTGTCGTGGCAGGAGTTGCTGGAGGACTTGAAACGGCAGGGGCTCGAGCTGCCGCCGAAGTTGGCGGTGGGCGACGGAGCGATGGGGTTTTGGGCGGCACTGCGGAAAGTCTATCCGGCGACCGGTGAGCAACGCTGCTGGCTCCACAAGACGGCCAACGTGCTCAATAAGCTGCCGCAGAGCATGCAGGGCAAAGCCAAGCAGGCGCTGCGCGACATCTATCTTGCCGAGAGTCGGCAGACGGCGGAGGCCGCTCTGGACCGTTTCAAGAACCTATACGAGAAGAAGTTTCCCAAAGCGGTCGAGTGCCTGGAAAAAGACCGCCAAGTGCTGCTGGCTTTCTACGACTTTCCGGCCGAGCACTGGGGGCACTTGCGGACGACGAACCCGATCGAGTCCACCTTTGCGACGGTCCGTTTGCGGCAGCGACGAACGAAGGGTTGTGGCAGCCGCGAAGCGTCGTTAACGATGGTCTTCATGCTGGCCCGCCAAGCCGAGCGCCACTGGCGACGCCTGAACGGTTCGGAAGTGATTGTTCATGTCTTAGAGGGAAAGGTTTTCAAGGATGGATTGATGGTTCAGGAAAACGCCGCCTGACCTCGCCCATCCACAACATTTGACAATATCTCGCCGGACAGCCGTGACCATCACAAACAGCAGCAGGGGAGAAATCGGCCGGGCAAAGGCGTATGCTTCCGTCATGTACCCGGTCTCGCCCAACACAAGCCCTAAAGTCACATAAAAGCCGGCCGCCAGCTCCACCGGTCCAATGTCGCGCTTCCACACGAACCACGCGGCAATTGCCAGGCTGGCCAGCAAACCGAGGACGGCCGCCAAATCGACCGCATGAAACACGGGCTGCTTCCAAGCCGGCCCCGCGAACTCGCGAAAAACGAACAGCCGTCTGATCTGGCCCAGCAGCGGCCACTCGAGCAGCAGTGGGATTTCCGGCGATCGCACATGCGAGGCCGTGAAGGCGTACCATCCGAAGGTCGGCAGGGCGGCGGTCGCGAATCCGACCGCGCGCCGATACTGTCTGGTGAGCAACGCCGATCCCACAAGCCCCGCCACCAACAGTAGCCCTGTCTCCCGCGTTAGGCCCGCGGCCGCCGCGACGACGAAGGCACTTCCCCACGATCGTCGCGCGGTGTAGTAAAGAAACCCGGCGAATAAAGCCGTCAGCGGGCTATCGAGCAGCAGGCGGTCCACCGAGGTCAATGTCGCCGGGACCGCTAGAAAAATCAGCCCCCACGCCCCATGACGCTCGAAGAGTTCGAAATAGGCGGCGGTCCAGTACACCCCCAGGACGAGAAAGATCCAAACCACCGCGATGTAGGCGGCGTCGATCCATTCACCGCGCCCCAGCGCTACAACGTGCGCCAGCGCCGACACCAGAATTCGGCGATAACGCACATCCGGAAGATAGGTCTGATCTTTCAAACCTTCCAGAAACCATGGGTCATGCGCGATGTAGCGATAAAAGGCACCGTCGCTGCCCGCCGTGCCGGAAAACACGTACGTGTCCTGTTGAAACCGTGGAGGGATTGGGAAGTGATCGCCGGTGCAAAACAGCGCCGTCCAATTGCCGTCGTAGACGTATTGAACAGCCAACGCTTGCCAGCCGAGGATCAACACCGCAGCCAATATTGCGATGCCGAGCGGACCGAAGGATCGCGAAGTATTCGCGCGGGCATCAGCGGGGGCGGGCATGGAATTCCTATCCTCGAACTGCTCGGCTCGCCCTGTTAGGCGGCGTCTTCACGCCTCTGCTGGGACCGACCGGCCTCTCGCAGCAGCCCGGCACCGCGATAGAAAAGGTAGAGCGCGGCCATCTGCACCAGATGGTACAGATCGTTGTAGTTGAAGTACTCGTGAAACACCCAGCCGCTTTGCTGAATACCGGCCGCCGCGAACGAGACCGCCACACCACCGACCATCCAAGGGGCCGCGGCATCGCCTCCCGCTCGCCGCGCATAGGCGTGAAGACCCGCGACGGCCGCCATGTTTGGAACATACTCGACAATCACGTAAAGGAATGGATCGTGGAAGGCCATCCACACAAAATAGACCGCGAACTTTAGCGCGACGATCGTCAGCAGGACGCGCCGGATGCGCCCATCGAGAACGGCAACGACCGAACCCGCCGCCATCAAAGCCGACGCCGCGCCAATCGACCAAACCGTGAGCTTCCATAGCGCGGCAAGGCCGGTTTCTCCCAGTTGCAACGCAAAGCCGTGCGACGTGCCGCCCCAAAGCGCGCCCGCGGCGGTTGCGACCAAAGCGAAGCCCCACAGCTGTGTCGGTCGCCGATCCTCTTCCCGGCCGACCTTGAGCAAAGGTCGAGCCAACAACAAAGCCAAGGCCGCCAACACGTAGTCGGAAGCCATCGTCATCGGTTCGCTGATCGGCATGGTGGCTTCCAGAAAAGGACAGGCCGCGACGAGGCGAAAAAGGCCTCTTAGCACAGGACGGATCAGCTTCCAGGATCAACCGCCGTCGTTCCATCGAAATGAAAAAATCGTTCGAACCGCAATGACGGACTACTCGGGATCCTCGCCCTCATAAGGAAACCGATGAATCTCTTGCATGCAGGCCGACAGCGCGTCGAGCAGAACGCTGCCCCACCCGCTCGCAAGATAAGGAGCGGTCTTTTGGTTCGTAAACTTATCGGCTTGGGCAAAAAAGCGCATCGTTTGATCGCCGCCCAAGACGGTCTCGCGAACCGTAATGTTGAATTCGATTTCTTGTTCGCCCTGCGTCTTCACCATGGTGAACTGATGGAGTTTCGTCAGCCTGTCTTCCGGCTGAGTTTGGGCATACATCCAGTCTTCCATGCGTTATCGCTCTCCTCGGCGTGACGAGGATCTTAGTGAGCCCGCGCGGTCACGGATCTGACCATCATACTCCACCGGGTAAGAGGGAGCGCCGTTCGGCAACACTCCCGCCAAGATGTATCGCTTTGGGGCGGGGAAGTCGGGGGGCCTACGGCCACAGAAACGGTTTCGGACTTCCCGAGGGGCTATGGGATCCCGGTTCATAGCGCTGGGCGCGCTTGATGTTCGCCCGGGTGAGACTCATGTAAACCTTGGACTCGGCCCAACTCACATCTTGGATCCAGGTCGGCGCCATGAGAACTCGGGGATTCATGGACTGCCAGTCCTTCGTGTCAATGACGAAATATTGCGTCTTCCAACTCTGGTCGTCCACCAGCAAATCGTCAATCACACCGCTCGATCCGTCCTCGGCTTCGACGTGATAGCCGATGACCTCTTGACCACTGCGCAGCGAACCTTCCGCCGCCGCCGGAGACTCCAGCGCGGCCTCGGCGATCGCCAACGCCTGAGGAGAGACGGCGCCGTGGGCCTCCGAGAGCGGCTCGCCGCCCTGCCCATACAGCGCGCCGCCGTAGCGTTGCTCTATCAGATGCCGCTGCCGCAGGGAAACCGGCTCATGGGCTTCCGGTCGCGCGCAACTCTCCAACTCGCGCCTGGTCAGAGCGATCGGCAGACGCCGACGCGGTCCGTTCGGGACGCCCAGGTAGTCGGGAGGAACCAGCACGCGTCGTCCGGGAAACAATCGGCCTGTGTTTACAACCACAAAGCGAACCGACCAGCCCGCGTCACTGAAATAGAAGTCAGCGGCGCGGCCGACTTTGCCGTCTGTCGCCAACACGCGAAAACGGCACAATTCTCGAATACTGTGGAGCATGACCACCAACTCCTTTCCGCCGCGGCGTATCCCGATTCGTTTGCGTCCTCTTGGACCGGGCACCCAGGCGGCTACTCTCAAGCCCCATCGTTGTTATCGACGCCACGCCGGCTTTTAGCCAGAGCAACAGCGTCGAGAGGTCGAAAAATTCGGACTCATCGGCTAAGAAACCGTGTCGGAATAGTAGCACGGATCTCGAGACAAGGCCAGAGGTTTTTGGGCGTCGGGCGACAAGAAACGACCGCCCCGGGGATCGATCCCCGAAGCGGCCGTGAAGAAGAAAGAAAGTGTGATCGATTACGCGCGCGATTCCAGCAGCTTGCGGAAATGCGGTCCGTAGCGGGGATCTCGCAACGCCGCCAAGGCCTTCGTTTCGATCTGGCGGATGCGCTCGCGGGTCAGAGCGAACTCCTTGCCGATTTCCTGCAAAGTGTGCTCGCGCTCGAAGCCGATGCCGAAACGCATGCGGATCACCTTCTCCTCGCTGGGAGAAAGAGTTCCCAAGATGGTCGCCGTTTTGGTGTGCACGTCGGATTCGAGTACGCGATCGAGAGGCGATACCGTTCCGGTATCCTCGATCAGATCACCCAACGCCGACTCGGCATCACGCCCCACCGGCATGTCGATCGACACCGGGGTGCGCGAGATCGAGCGCAACGTCTCAACTCGGTCGACAGTAGTCTCGAGCTGAGTAGCGATTTCCTCATTCGTCGGTTGACGGCCCAGAGCCTTTTCGAGCTCCCTGAGCGCGCGAACGAAGCGATTGAGTTGGTCGTTCATGTGCACCGGGATACGAACCGTCCGAGACTGGTCGGAAAGCGCTCGCGTAACCGCCTGGCGAATCCACCAGGTCGCGTAGGTCGAAAACTTGAAGCCGCGGTGATAGTCGAACTTCTCCGCCGCGCGCATCAAACCGATGTTGCCTTCCTGGATGAGATCCAGCAAATGCAGTCCGCGGTTGACGTACTTCTTCGCCACCGAAACGACCAAGCGCAGATTGGCTTCCACCAACGCGTTCTTGGCGTGGTCCGTATGCGCCCGGCCGCGCTGGATGCGCCCAACCGATCGCAAAATATCGACCGCCGGCATGCTGAAGCTCTGTTCGAGCTTGGTCACCTCGGCGGGCACCTCTTTCGGGACGCGGCCCTTGGACTGCTTGCGCAGCATCCGAACCACCTCGGCCGATTCCAACTCGAACTCATTGGCGAATGTCTTCCACACCTCGGGCCGGAAAGGAAGGTTCCTCACCGCCCGCGAAACGCGGATCTTCGCCCGCCCGACTTCCCAGATCCAAGCTCGCCTAACGGCCTTGCGCTCTCGCGACTTGGGCCGCCGGGCCGCGAGGGCCTCGAGTTCACCGCGCAGATTCGCGAATCGGGTCAAACGCCGCAACAGGCGCGTCCGCGCCCGCACCTTCGCATCGGGGTCCTCGTCGGCCGTCGGGAACTCCATCAGTCCCCGCAGCGAAATCTGATCTTCGCGAACACCCTCGCGCAACGCCAGCAGGCGCTCCCACAACCACGGCGTGCGGGACAGCACGGTCACCAGCCGCCGCGAGCCGCGTTCCATGCGTTTTGCCAAACGCACTTCGCCCTTGGCGGTCAGCAAGGGGACCGCACCCATTTCCGTCAAATAAAGCCGTACGCTGTCCTCGGAGGGCGACGCCTCCTGGGCTTCGTTCCACTCGTAATCTTCCGAGTGCTCTTCGTGCCAGGCGGGAGAACGCACCGCGTCACCCCCGCCCGCCCTCGCGGCGGCCGGCAATTCTCGCTGCCTCAAGTCGTACACAGACATACTGGTTGCCTATTGTTGCCTTCCACTCATTAGACGTATCGACGCGGCCAAACGTTGCTATTTCTCGCGGTTCGGTTCCCCGAGGGCCTCCGCTCGCCGTCTCGACGGTCGCTTACGGGACTCTTCCTCTTAACCTAAAGATCGACAAAACGTCGGCGTCGGTTAACGTTTTCGTACACAAGAGGCTGGAAACGGCAGGCCAAGCGGCTTGGCGGTAGATATGCTCCTCCATTGTACACCACTCTGTCGTGCTGGTCAATACGTAGTCGGGAGATTTCACTACCTTCCCTTGCTTACCCCTCAATTACCCCCCCCCAGTTGCGTCAAGATCTTCCTGTTCCATGGCTAAAATAAAACTAAGTGGCTGAACTATATAGCCTTACATCATGACCGTAAACATTCTCAATTCCCGCCGACAGCGCCGTCATCAGCCTCGAATTCGGACTCGACCACGAATGCATCGCTGTCCGGATACGCCGACTCAACCGCGTGGTGACCAAGATTTACGACGACGCCCTCCGCCCATTCGGCATCACAACCTCGCGGATGAACATTCTCGTGGCCGTCACTTGTCTGGACCCGGCTCGTCGGGTCACGCTCGGCCGTGAGCTACAGATGGATCTATCCACCCTCAGCCGCAACGCGGAACGCATGCGCCGCAATGGGTGGATCACCGCCGAGGCCGATCCCCAAGATGCCCGAGCCCGTCGATACCGGCCCTCCGCCGAAGGCCGTGATCTGATCGAGCGCCTCGCACACGAATTCGCCCGCGCGGCTCGCGGAAGTGGCTGCTGAAGTTCGGGAAATGCTTTCCGTCGTGAGCCGGGAGTTCCATTGGAGGCCGGCGGGGAGAACGTCGCCCTCCGACACGGGATCCTCCGGTCACATCGGCTATAGTACGAATACGCTTGGCCCCCAAATTGCCCGAAACACAGTCAACATCGAAAGTGGTTTCCGGATGGCGTAGACTGGTTCTCGTTTTTCTGAGAGTCTTCATTGTCATCGGCCTGATCGTCGTCATTTCGGCGGCCGCGTTTCGCCTCTATCCGCCCATCTTCCCCGCCACACTGGGACTTCTAGGCCGCACGGTCGTCTGTTCGGTGAGCGATGCCGTCTTGGGATCTCACCAGATGTACGAGCTGTATAAGACCGCCGAGGACCTGAAAGAGCGTCTGCGGGTTATCGAGTCCGACGACGCCGGCTACCGGCTTTGGGAGACGCCCATGGGCGAGTTCTGGACACCCGAGAAATCCGCGGTGGCGGTTCTGGTAGCCCAGCAATTGGTCGACGATTATGGGACGGGGGACTGCGGGGTACAACCCGGCGATATTGTGATCGATTGTGGTGCGCACGTTGGCTTCTTTGTCCGCAAGGCCCTCGATCGAGGGGCGCGCCTGGTCGTGGCCGTTGAGCCGGCTCCCAATAACGTCGAATGCCTGCGCCGAAACTTCGCGGACGAGATCAGTTCCGGCAAGGTCATCGTCTACCCGAAAGGCGTATGGGACGAGACCAAACTTCTGCCGCTTTTCGAGGATCCGCTGAACTCCGCCGCGGACAGCTTCCTCGATCACGGAGGGCGTGCCAGTTCGGACCACTACATCGAGGTCACTACAATTGACGAGATTGTCGCCGAACTCGAACTGAGTCAAGTGGACTTCATCAAGATGGATATCAAAGGGGCAGTCGAAAGAACGCTGCTGGGCGCCGCCGACACCTTAGCGCAAAACAAACCCCTCATCGTGATTGCCACCGAGGAAGAGCAGGATGATCCCCATGCGATCGGCGAATTGGCGAAAGGTCTGGGCCTCGGTTACCGAGTGGGGTGTGGCACCTGCTATATCGACGGGACCTACCTCTACCCGCAAATGCTCTTCCTCGAGTGAGCTTCGATCGCCCCGCGATCAGCCCCAACGAACCTCGCGGAACCCTCGGGTCGCGACTCGGCTAGTTGGCTCCCGCTTTTTGAGCGCGGAGTCTTTCTATCGTTTGGAGCGATTGGCGGACTTCCGCATCGTCGGGGTGGAGTTTCGCTGCAATTCGGAGCCGCGGTTCGGCCTCGTCAAGGTCGCCCGAGCGGGCGTGGATCAACCCCAAATTCTTGTGCAGTAGGAACTCTGTCTTGCAGCTTTGGCAAACCTCGATCGCTTCCTTGAGTTGCCGGATTGCCTCGGCCGTGTTCCCGGCTTGGAGAGAGGCCATGGCGAAGTTGCCGAGGGTGTCGGCTCGGTCGGTCACGCGCTTTTCGGTGCGCGACGCCTGGAAGCGTTCTTGATAACGGCGGGCTTCGTCGGGATGGTCTTTTCTTAGCTCGCGAAAAAGATTGTACATAGCTTCGCGATGATTCGGATCGACTTCCAGGGCTTTTTTCCAATGAACGATAGCCTGCTCACGGTTTCCGAGTTCGTTCTCCGCCTGCCCCAGTTCGTAATGTCCTTTCGGGTCGCCGGGCTGGATTGCAATGTAGCGCCGCCAAGCCGCGGCGGCTTCGGCGCGGTTCCCGAGCCGTTGCTCGGTCAAGGCGAGAAATCGCGCCGCGAGAGGGTGATCCGGCCGCAGCGAGACGGCCTTTGCTAATTCGACGCGGGCTTCCTCGGGCCTGCTGAGTTGGAAGAGCATCCGGCCGAGATTGAAACGGGGCGCGGGCGATTCCGGCGCTATCCGAACCGCGTCCGTGAACTGCTCGAGAGCCCCCTCCACGTTATGGGCGTCGGCCATGGCGATGCCGAGATTCAAATGGGCCTCGGCGGAGCGCGGATCCAACTCGACGACTTTCTTGAGCGTTCCGACGGCATCTTCCATCCGCCCCAGGCGGGTTTGGATCATGCCTAGGGCGGTCAGCGCCTTGCGGCCGTCCGGTGCCAGCGCCACGGCCTTGCGCGCGGCGACTTCGGCTTCCTTGAACTTCTCCTGCCCCGCCAGCGTTAAAGCCAGATTCGAATAGGCCTGCGCGTATGCAGGGTCGTCCTCGACAGCGCGTTGAAAGTGCCTCTCAGCTTCCTGATTGCGTCCTTGGTTGCCGTAGAGCACGCCCAAATTGTTGTGGGCCTCGGCGTATTGGGGATTGATTTCGACGGCCTTCTTCAATGCCGTCTCGGCTTCGGCGTAGCGCCGATCGCCCAAATACAATAGGCCCAATGCGTTGTGCGCTTGCTCCATTCGCGGATCAAGCTCGACGGCTTTCATCAGAGCCGTACGGTGCTCGCCGCGATTCCCCAATGCCGCGTGAGCCAACGAAATATCGTGGTGGAGTTTCGCGTCGGTCGGGCTAAAGCGAATCGCCTCGCTGTATTCGACGACGGCCTCGGCGGCTTTACCGGCTTCCAGGGCCGCATTGCCGCGCGCGGCGGCGCTTTCGGCGCGACTGGCGGCGACATCTTGTTGCTTTCTCCGCTGGAACTCGCGCAGTTCCGCGCTGCCACGCTCCGATTCTTTCAGCACGTTCAATACGCGTCCCAGCTGGAAGCGGATGTCGGCGGACTCAGGGTCCAATTCCTTCGCCTTCTCGAGATGGATCCGAGCTTGTTCGTTCTTCTTCTGACGGGCCAGGACGAACCCAAGGTTGTAAAGCGTGTCGGAATGGTTCGGGCGCAGGCCGGCGGCCCGCAGGAGCTGAACTTCGGCTTCGTCGTAACGCCCCAATCCACGCAGCGCGACGCCACGCAAATGGTGCAGCTCAAACTCGTCCACCTGGGCGGGGCGACCCGCCGAATAGCGTTCGATCAGCTCGATCACTTCGGCGTGTTTGTGGAAATTCGCAAGCGCCTTGGCCGCCGACAGACGGGCGGCGTGGTTCCCAGAAGCCACTTCGAGCACGGCCTGGTAATGGCGCGCGGCCGCCGGGTAGTTTTCGACGCGGGCGTACGCGGTGGCCAGGTTGAATTGCGCGGCCGACGAGCGCGGATGTTTCTTGACTAATCCGTCGAGCAGCGCGATGGCCTGCTGGGTTTGGCCTTGGTTGGCGTAAGCCGCGCCGAGAGCGAGTTGCACTTCCATGCTCTCCGGGTTCGTTTCAAGGGCCCGCTTGAGGTAGGTGACGGCGCTTGCGTAGCGCCGCTGTTGCATGCGGACCTGAGCAATTCCGTAGAGCGCTTGCGGCGATTGAGGTTGCTGCTCCAAGGCTTCCTCGATCGACTTCTCGGCGGCGGTCCAATCACCCGACTCGAGCAGAACGTAGCCCAGCGCCAGCTTGGCTTGCAACGAGTCGGGCTTCAATCTCACCGCGGCGCGCAGTTGCTCGGCGGCCGGCCGCGGCTTGGCGGCTTTCGCCAGAGCGAGCCCGAGATTAAAGCGCGGCTCCCAGTTGTCCGCGTCCATCTCAATGGCTTTCTCGAAGGCCGGGATGGCGCAATCCATCCGTCCCCGCTCGGCGAAATAGCCTCCCAGGGCGTTGTAAATACCTGTCGAGGGTGTAGCGAGCGCTGCTTGCAAGGACGCCGGTGGTTCGCAGTCGTCCTGGGCAAACACCGGAACCGAGAACAACAGCGACAGCCCGGCGACAAGCGCAAGACGCCCGACCTGAATACGAAACATCGACACTGCTGCAATTTTACATGAGTGAGCTGGTGCGGTTCGTTTCGTATCACCCCAGGCTCCTTAGCCCTTCGAGCCCAGCGCCCGATCCAAGTTGAAAGCCGCGCTAATCAGCGCCAGGTGCGTGAAAGCCTGCGGGAAATTGCCCAGCGCTTCGCCGCTGTGGCCGGTTTCTTCGGCGTAGAGTCCGAGGTGGTTGGCGTACCCGAGCATTTTTTCGAAGATCAAACGGGCTTCCTCGAGGCGGGTGGGGTCGGCGCGGCCCGCGCGGGTGAGGGCTTCGACCAGCCAGAAAGTGCAGAGGTTGAAGGTGCCTTCGTCGCCGCCGAGCCCGTCTTCGGTCTCCGAAACGTTGTAGCGGTAGACCAGGCTGTTCGACACCAACCCGCCTTGAGCCGGTGAGCGGTTGATCGCGTCAAGCGTCTTCAGCATCCGCGGGTCGGTGGGAGACATGAAAAACACCAGCGGCATGATGAGGGTCGCGGCGTCGAGGGCTTCGCTGCCGTAGTGTTGAACGAACGCCTGCCGTTTCTCACTCCAGCCTTTTTCCAGAATTTCGTCGTAGAGCGAGTCGCGAGCCTTGATCCAGCGGTCACGGTCGGCCGGAAACGAGCGCTTATCGGCCAGCCGCAGGCCGCGATCGATCGCCACCCAGCACATCAGCTTCGAGTAGAGGAAGTGCTGCTTGCCGCCCCGAACCTCCCACACGCCTTCGTCCGTCCGATGACGGTTGTCGCACACCCAGTTGATCAGCCGGCGCAGGTGGCTCCATAGGTCCGATGAGATCGGATTGCCGTATTTGTTGTACAGATAGACCGAATCCATCAGCTCGCCGTAAATATCGAGCTGCAATTGATTGTAGGCTCCGTTCCCGATGCGAACAGGGCTGGAACCCTTGTAGCCTTCCAAGTGATCGAGCACTTCCTCGGTCAGTTCGCGGCGGCCGTCGATACCGTACATGATCTGCAATGAACCGTCGGGGTTGCGGTCGTGCGAGCGTTTTTCGAGCCAACCCATGAAGGCGGCCGCCTCTTCGGTGAAACCGATGCGCAAGAATCCGTATAGCGTAAAGGCCGCGTCGCGAATCCAGGTATAGCGGTAGTCCCAGTTGCGTTCTCCGCCCACGCTCTCGGGCAGGCTGCAAGTGGGCGCCGCGACGATGGCGCCGCTCGGTTCGAAAGTCAACAGCTTCAGCGCCAGCGCCGATCGTTGGACCATCTCGCGCCAGCGGCCTCGGTAAGTGCACTGCGAGATCCAGCGCCGCCAATACTCGACGGTTTGGCGGAAGAGGAGGTCTTCTTCTTTCTCGCTCGGTGGGCGGTCGCAGGCTTCGCCATCCTCGATTTGTTGGAGTAGAAACGTCTCGGACTCACCCTCTCGCAGCGAGAACTCCGCTTGCACGCCCTGCTCGACCCGCCGCAGCGGAACCCGCGTCCGCAATGCCATGCTCAATTCGGGCGTTCGGAAACACACGCCGTGTTGCGACACCTCGACCTCGTGCTCGTCGCGACCGTAGTTGAATGCCGGACGGCAGTCGAGCCGGAACGACATCGTGCCGCGCACGACCTTCACCGACCGGATTATGGGACGTTCGTGGGCGTCGTGGGATGATCCGCCGACCGGCATGAAGTCGGTAACTTCGCCGACGCCTTCGGGCGAGAGAAAGCGCGTCACGAGGACATTCGTGTCCGGCCAATAGAGCTGTTTGTGGTTCACACCCTCGGCTTCGACCGGCGCAATGGCGTACCGGCCGCCCCTGCGATCATCGAGAATCGCGGCGAAGATGCTGGGAGAGTCGAAGTGCGGCCAGCAAAGCCAATCGATCGAGCCGTTCATGCCGACCAGAGCGACGGTCCGCATATTGCCGATGATGCCGTAGTTTTCGATAGGTTGATAGCTCATTTTCCGACTTCCCTAGTTCCCCATCGGCCGCGGCGAGCCGAGTTTGAGCTGATCGGCGCGATCGGGGGACTCCTCCGAAAATAGCCCATCAAGCGTACGGTGCACCACCTTGCGGCTCGCCAACGTCGCAAATCTCTTGAGCCGCGAAGCGGCGGTGAAGCCCCGGTCGCCCCTCGGCGGTCTTCGTGACTCTATATTGCGGCTGAACCCGGCTGAACGTCGATTAGGGAGTTCCAGTAGAAAACAACGGGAAAGCCGGCAGGAACGGGCTAGGGAGAGGTAGAGTCGGGGCGGGGCCGGTTTGTGAATAGACTTCGAACGCCTCAGATGGCTGCTCGTCGGAAGTTGATCTATAATTCGGTCAACGAGTCATCGGGGAGCGAACGCATTGATCCGCATCAACATTCACGAGGCCAAAACGCACTTGTCCCGCTACTTGAAGCGCGTCGCCGAGGGCGAGCGGGTGATCATTTGCAAACGTAACCGGCCGATCGCCGAACTGCATCCGGTAAGGGCGCCGATCAAGGAAAAACGCCCCATGGGACTCGACGAGGGGCGTTTCGAAGTCGGCCCGGAGTTCTTCGAGCCACTCCCAGACGACTTGCTCGATGCTTTCGAAGCTACTCCAGCGCAAAAACCATCAGCCTAGCCATATAGTTTTTGTTGTATTTATTGCCGCCGCCCACCGCGATGGCGACGTATTGCTTGCCGTTGGTCGGCCCCAGGTAAGTAATCGGCGTTGCATGGCCGCTGGCGGGCAAGCGCGTCTCCCACAAAACCTCGCCCGTATCCTTGTCAAACGCGCGGAAGCGGCTGTCGTTCGTCGCGCCGATGAAGACCAACCCGCCCTTGGTGACGATAGGACCGCCCAGATTCGGCGTCCCGGTTTGGGGCACGCCCCGCGCCGTCAACTCATCGAATTCACCCAGCACCACGCGCCAGCGGAATTCTCCGCGATTCATGTCGATGGCGGTCAGCCGGCCCCAAGGCGGTTTTTGGCAGGGGTATTGGTTCGAGTCCCACAGCCGGCCGTATTTGGTCCCGCGAACCCGATAGGGCAGCAGCGCGCCCTCGGGACGTTTGACGATGCGAAGCAGCGCGGCGACGTCCATGGAGTTGATGTAGAGCAGGCCGGTCGAGGGGTCGAACGCCCCGCCGCCCCAGTTGGCGCCGCCGTTGGTCCCCGGGAACATCACCGTCAGCCGCTCGCCGATCGGCCGGAAGAGCGGCCCTTCGATCTGAGCGTCTTCGAGCAGCGCCATGCACTCGGCGCGGGATTCCGGTGTGACGTCGGTGATCTCGTCGCGCGTCATCGATTGGCGCGTGAAGGGCGGCGGCTTGACCGGGTGAGGCTGCGTCGGCCAGTACTGTTCGCCTGCGGTATCTCCGGCCGGCACCGCACGCTCTTCCACCTCAATCAACGGTTTCCCCGTCAGCCGGTCCAGCAGAAAAACGAAGCCGGTCTTCGTAATCACGGCGACGGCGGGCACCGGCCGTCCATCGCGCTGCACCGAGATCAGCATCGGCTGCGAGGGTAAATCCCAGTCCCACAAGTCGTGGTGGATGGTCTGAAAGTGCCAGCGGCGGCGGCCCGTCTTACAGTCGAGTGCAACGACGCTGTCACTGAACAGATTCGCTCCATGACGGTCGCCGCCGTAGAAATCGTAAGATGGCGAGGTTAGCGGCAGGAAGACCAGCTCGTTTCGCTCGTCCACGCTCATAATCGACCAAGCATTCGTTCCGCCCCGATCTTTCCACGAATTGCCTTCCCAGGTCTCGTGGCCAAACTCGCCGGGACGCGGAACCGTGTGGAAGCGCCATCTCTGTTTGCCGCTGCGAACGTCGATCCCGCGCACGTCGCCGGACGGGCCTTGCGGATTGGAGTCGGTCACCCGTCCGCCGGCAATGATCACGTCGCCGCAGACCGTTTGCGGAGAGGTCATCCCGTATTGCGCCCGCGGAAACTTCCCGGCGACCCCGGAGCGCAAATCGAGCACGCCGTCGTCGCCGAAGTTCGGATCGGCCCGGCCCGTGGCGGCATCGATCGAGTGCAGACGTCCCGATTGATCGCCGAGCAGAATGCGCTTTTCGTCACCGCCGCTCCAAAATGCCACGCCGCGATGAATGTATAGGCCGAAGCGAGTGTCGCGCAGGTTCGTCTTGGGGTCGTAGACCCACAACGCCTTGCCGGTCTCGGGGTCAAGCGCGAACAGGCGATCAAAGGGCGTGGTCAAATACATCACGCCGTCGACAACCAGCGGCGTCGATTCATGCGCCGAGCGATTGGGACGCTCCGGGTCATTTCCGTCAGTCGCGTCGCCGGTGTCGTAACTCCACGCGACTTGCAAGCGACCGACGTTTTCCTTGTTGATTTGATCGAGCGCGGCGTATTTCATCCCGCCGGGGTCGTTGCCCCACGAGGGCCACTGCTGGGCGTGGGTGGGGGCGGAGGCAACGAAGCCCTGTAGGATGACCGCCGCCGCGGCCCATGGAAGGTGATGCTTATGGCTCATGGACACTCGTTGTGCTGCCCTTCGATTTTCGCTCGACGGACCTTCCTATTTCCAGCCGCGATAGGCAACCAAAATCGAGGGGCCCTTTCCGATCTCTCCCAAGCTATTGATATGTCATAGGTTACGTTCGTTTTGGGTTCGTTTCGCAAAAATGACTTGGGCGGGGTTTGGAGGCCTCTTCAGGGTGCCGGGTTGGCGGCCGTCAGAACGGCGATGATTCTTCATTCGAAGTCGGCCCGAGCCGGCCCGCCGATCAGCAAGATGACTCTTAACATATTGATAGGCGGAACATAGTAGTGTCTTGGGTTCGTTTCGCAAAATGCCCTCGGGAGGGGTTCGTGGAAGGCCTTTCTTCTCGCCAGCCGGGGTGACGCGGCGGATTCAGACGCCCACGGGTCGTGCGGTTGGCTGTTCGGAGCGACGCGCGAACCGGGGCCGCGGGTACCTGAACCGGTTTGAGCCGTGGGATTGTTACCGGGTCTTGACTTGCGGGGTCGAGTGTGTCGGTTTGGCGATGATTCGCCATTGAAAGTCGGCCGGCCGACGCAAAAAGAATACTTTAAAGTGTTGATATGGTGCAACATAGAAAATAGTGTTGCGGTGCTTGGCTTCGTTTCGCAAAACTCTTCGCGGACCATTCGCGGCTTGTTTTTTCTTCTTCTTGGCTCGCCGCCACCGGTCCATGGCTCGGGGTTCCCTTGTTCAGGATAGCGTTCGTGTCAACCGGTTTTGCCCAGCGGGAGCTGGTCCCCGACCCCCCCTCTGATCCTTCCAGTGGTGAAGGTTCTTTATTCGGTGGCTGTCACCGATCTCCCTACCACCGATCTCCCTACCGTCACCGATCTCCCTACCGATCTCCTTTTCCCTCACCGATCTCCTTCCCGATCTCCTTCCATTCCCGTCTGGTGCGTGGGAATGCAGTCCGCTTTCGCGGTCGAATGCGGGGTATGCAAAAAGAATACGTCCGCGGCGAAATCGGATGGGACGAGATTCAGCCAAGGATTCGGGCGTGGATTGCCCACGCGGAGTACGGGGATACCTGGAGGCTTCGCGGAGAGATTTTCGGGCAATTCGCGTTTCGGAGAAGGTGTGTGGTCAAATAAAGCGGGTTTTGCGCGGCGGGTCGTGGAACAACAATCCGGAGAATTTGCGCGCGTCGAACCGCAACAGGAACGAACCTGACAACAGGAACAACAATATCGGTTTCCGTTGTGCCCGGGATGTGGAGTGAAAGCCTTTGTGCTTTCGTTGGTGAGAGCAGCGGCGATCACGGTCGCCGGTGGAGTGCCGATCTCTACTTCCGGACCACGCACCTGACGCTCGGAGCAGCTTTTCGGGCGTCGAATAACGACCTCGCCCCGGCCCGGCAGTAGTGTAGTACGAAACTCGGCCGAGGCGAACCCATGGAGCTTGTGCCGCGTAAATCAGCCAAGAAGAAGCAGGTCCGGATACAGAGACCCAAGTCTGCCAAGGGGGCGACCGAGTCGCCACCGGCGCGATCAGGCGTAGGCGTGAATCCGGTCGGCTCTGAGTCTGCCGCGGAAAGCCCCGGTCAGCTCACCGAGGACCACCCGGAGTCCAAGCGCCCATTGGCTAAAGCCCCCGAATTAACCGCGGTGAAAACGGCCGACCAAGAGACGGAACCACCTCGCCGGGAAAGCGACTTCTACCAAACTGTAAACGTCCCGGACTCCGCCACGGCGAGGGACACCCTTGGATTCGAGCCCTACGTTCAGGCCCTGGCCACCTTTCTCACGAACCCACGCACACGGGGACCACTGACCATATCCATTGAGGGGGAATGGGGCAGCGGGAAGAGTTCGTTCATGTTGCAGCTTCGGGACGCCTTGGCTCCGGCTGTGAAGGCATGGAATAAGACCTCGTCGAGATCCGACGAGGCGCCGGTCATTGTCGAATTCAACGCCTGGCGCCACGACAAATCCGAGGAGCTTTGGGCTGCCTTCGCCCGTGCCTTGCAGCGTGCCTTCTCGGAGCGCGAACCGCCTCCACCTCCGCGCGGTGAGCGCCGGAAGTCCAGGCAAGTTCGCTTCCCGCGGCGGTGGCGCGGCCACGCCAAGCTACTACGTCTCCGGTTCAACTGGCGGCAAGGCTGGCTGGATATGGTTCGGTTCGTAGCCTTACTTGGGGCACTGCTGCTATTGTCGCTCGGGCTTCCCGTGGTCTTTGGTGAAGAGAGTTGGGACACGATCCAAGCTTGGCTGAACTGGTCGAATGCCGAGATCTTAGACAGGATTCTCCGCGGAATCTTGATTGCCAGCGGCGGGCTTGGTTATCTCGCCGTAGCTGTCGCGCTTTTCAAGCGGCTCAGGACGTTCATTGGCGATCCTTTCTCGGTTGATCTGCGCAAACACCTGCGAGCGCCCAATTACGACGCGAAGACCAGTTTCATTGAGGAGTTTCACAACGACTTCAAACGAATTCTCGACGCCTACGTCGATCGTGACCGAAAGGTCGTCTGCTTCATCGACGACTTGGACCGCTGTGAGGTCCCCAAAGCCGCGGAGCTGATGCAGGCGCTCAATCTGATGATTTCCGATGATCCGCGCATGATCTTCCTGCTCGGCATGGACCGCGAAAAGGTAGCCGCGGGGCTGGCCGTCAAGTTCAAAGACCTGATTCCCTACTTGCCGGAAGCCGAGCGAGGCTTGGCGGAGGAATCATCGCTCCCCGAACCAAGCGCGGCCGCGAGCAGAGGACGCCGGTTCGGGCACGACTCCATCGAGAAGTTCGTGCAGATCTCTTACGCGCTGCCTCAGACGGCGGAACGGAATCTGGATCGCTTTCTGAGAGATTTATCGCCCGAGCCCGTGAGGCCCTCTGAGTCCTTCCTGAAGCGCTTCGCAAGAAGATGGCAACCATGGGCTCCCAAACCCCCCGGCACACCAAGCGCCAAGCCACAAGGCGGGCCTCAGTCCTCCGAGGAAGAGCAATCCCCGCTAGACGGGCCTTCGGACGAGCAGCGCGTCGCCGAAGGCGAACAGGCCACCCAACAGAACTACGAGCGGCTGACGGAGCTGGAGGAGAGTGAAGATGACCCGGCCTTCACCGCAGAGCTGGTGAGGCTGGTTGCACCCGCCTTCGATCACAATCCGCGGCGTCTGAAACAGTTCTTAAACCTGTTTCGGCTGAATGTGGCCACCGCCAATGCAACCCAGCTTTTGTTCTTCGAGGAGGGCAAGCCCGAAGCCAGGGTGCGGCTCTAGCAAATCGGCAAGTTTGTAGCGCTGCGAACCCGCTGGCCGGATCTGGTCCGCCAACTAGAGCGCCGGCCGAAGCTGCTGCAAGAGCTTTGTGGAGGAGCCTATGGCCACCAGAGGGACTGGGCTCCGCCGCCTGGTGTAGGCTACCCCGAGCGGCTGCGCGAGTTGTTGCGGGCGGGTTGTCTTGACGAAAAACAGCAGTTTGCTATAGAGCGTGCCAAAGTCTGGGGGCTTCACGAAGTAGACGTGGCCAAATTTCTCCAAGTCAGTCCGGCAGCCCCGCGTCCGGAACTTTCCGTCCAAACAGTAGTCGTTACAGACTCGGCCACTCTTGGAGCCTTCGTGCCGATTCCGGCCGGCAGGTTTTGGATGGGAGCGCAAAAGGACGACCCGGACGGCCGGAGCTATGATGCCGTTTCCGACGGTTCCGAATCGCCGCCGCACGAGGTGGACCTGGGCGACTTCCAGATCGGACGGTATCCGGTTACGGTGGCGGAATTCCAGCGGTTCCTGGAGGCTGGCGGGTACCAGGAAGAACGCTGGTGGAAAGCCGGTGGATCTGGGCAGTTCGGCGTTCCCGAAGATTGGGAAAAGCAGTTGCCGCATCTGACGCGGCCAGTGGTGAACGTGAGTTGGTACGAAGCTTCAGCGTATTGCGCTTGGGCAGGCTGCCGGTTGCCGACGGAGGCGCATTGGGAGCGGGCGGCGCGAGGCGTTGACGGGCGTAGGTATCCGTGGGGCTCGGAAGAACCCAGCGATGAGCGCGCCAGTTTTCAGGGGACGGTTGGGCATGCGACGCCGGTGGGAAGCTATCCGCAAGGGGCCACCCCGGATGGGATCCAGGACCTGGCTGGTAACGTCTGGGAGTGGTGCTCTGACCGGTACAACAACGACTACTACGCCGAATCCCCAACTAAGAACCCCGCGGGTCCTGAGGACGGCCAGACTCGGGTTTTGCGCGGCGGGTCGTGGAACGACAATCCAGAGCGTCTGCGCGCGTCGCTCCGCGACTGGAGCCTTCCTGACAACAGGCTCAACTTCATCGGCTTCCGTTGTGCCCGGGAAGTTTCCCTTTAACCCTTTTTCTCTTTTTCTCTTTTCCCTTTACTGGGGCGAAGCCCCAGCCGAAATTTTTGGGAGGGTAAAGATCGCTTCAGAAGCGCTTCACCTCCACCGGGACGACCGCCTTCTCCAACTATTTGCTACGTCCTTCCGTATTCCTCCTTGCTGGCGGCTGGTCCGAACGATGACCGATGCGGTGCTACTGTGGCAAACACAAGGTGAGGAGATCGGTAGGAGATCGGGGGAGATCGGTGACAGGCAGGCAACTGGGTCGGACTCCTCCCCAAGCGCCGGCAACCCGCGGCGAGGGTGTTGCGGCGAAGAGGCCGACCGCCATACATTCGATTGTCGCTCGACGGACCTCCCTATTAGCGGCGCCACCGGCCGCGCCGGATCGTTCAGCGGAGAAACTTGGTCGAAGGGTTCGCCGGGACCGCGCCGCACGGCGGCGCGGCTCGGGTCAAGGTGCGTGGTGTGGCTTTGCGCCGGATCGTGCTCCCGCCACTTTCCTCGCTGTCGAACGGCCTCATCGGACACCGCCTTACGGTCGCGGCTCGGTTTGGCGGAAGTTTCAGGCTAGCAACCACCATCGGCAATGAAAATCGTCGGCCCGCTCGAATACAGCCGGGAACCTCCTCGGATGTCGAACGTCCCCTCATCCTCCGCTCCATTCGATGCCGGCGGTGACTTTGATTCGGCTATATTGATTCGAACGCACACCATTCGCGTGGTGCGAATCAGAAGCCGCCATGATCAACCTTGAAGATCTTCCCATGCGCGTCGGCCTGGGGCAGTTCCAGCAAATAACGACCTCGCGGCTGCGGTTCATTAAGCAATGCGGCTGCGATGACTTCCAATTGAACGCGCCGGTTCTGCCCGGGGAAGAGCGCTGGGAATACGAGGATCTGGCCCATCTGGTGCGCCAGGCCGCAGAGGCGCAACTGCGATTGGTCGCCATCGAAAATGTGCCGGTGAGGTTCTACGACCGGATCATGCTGGGCGAGAACGGCCGCGAAAAGCAGCTGGAGAACATGATCTACACGGCTCGAAACATCGCGCGCGCCGGCATCCCCCTGCTCGGGTACGCTTTCATGCCGACGGGTGTGTGGCGGACGTCTCAAGATACTCCGGTGCGCGGAGGCGCGGCCGCGACGGCGTTCCATTACGAAACGGCCCGGGCGCCGCAAACAGCCGGCCAGGCGCCCTTCGGAAGCTGGGGCAGCATTGAAGTCGAGCGGGAGTATTCCGAACAAGAGATCTGGGAGAACTATTGCTGGTATCTGGAGCGCATACTCCCGGTTTGTGAAGAGCTTGGTCTGCGGCTGGCCTTGCATCCCGACGACCCTCCCGTTCCGTCGTTGGGAGGCGTGGGTCGCGTGTTCCGCAACTTTGAGAACTTCCGCCGCGCGATGGAAACATTTGACAGCCCGATGCACGGTCTGGACTTTTGCCATGGCTGTTGGTCGGAGATGAAAGGCGGAGCCGGCGTCACCGACGCTATCCGCTACTTTGGGGAACGGAACAAGATCTTCTATGTCCATTTTCGAGATGTCCAGGGCGCGGTAGACGACTTCACGGAATGCTATCTCGGTGACGGCAACTGCGATCCGGTGGAGACGATTCGAACGCTTAAACAAGTGGGGTTCCACGGCTTCCTGCTCCCCGACCATGTGCCTCGGATGGTCGACGACGCCGAGTGGTGCGAGCGAGGAAGGGCGTGGACCGTCGGCTATATCCAGGCGCTCATTGCCGCCGTTGAAGCGTGAGGGCGAGCGCGAAACAACGTCATCACCCGAAGGTGACCCAGCCGGAGTTGATAGCCAGCACAATAAGGATGCCGGCGGGTGAGATGATGGCCAGGGCGATAGCGCAAATCCACAACCATCCCGTTGTCAGCGAACCGGGGGCGATCCGCGGATCGACTCTTCGATACCGAAGATAGAGCGTGCCCAGTCCTAGGATCGGGTACATTACCGCCGCGATCAAGCTGCTGGTAATGAGCAGCATCTGGGGCGGATTCTCGAACAACCAGTATGCGATTGAGTATGCCGCCAGCGAGACGACCACGAAGACGCGGATGAAGCGTAACCGTGCCGCATAGTCGGACTCGTCGATGATGCCGATGATGCCGAGTGCGTCGGCGAGGAGGCGACTGTTCGCCGCGGCCCCCGACAACACGGTCGTGAAAAGGACGAAAAACGACCCGACGAGAAACAAGGTCGCCGCCCAATCTCCGAAGCTTTCGGTGTACATCGAGCTGAGCGTTACAATCGTGTCCCGCCCGTCGGGATTAAGCTGATTCGCATAGAGGATGGCGGCCCCCAAGAGATAGAAACAGACCGTGCTGACGGTGTAGACAACCATCGTCAACCCGACGTCGGTGTACATGACCCGAATCCACCCCTTGGCGCGTCTCGGCCAATCGTTGCCTGGTTCGGGAGGCCCGGCGTTGCGGGCATAGCCTTTTTCCAGGCACCAATACGTGTAGTTCCACATCTCGCCAAATGCGACGCCGGTGCCGGCATACATGGCGAGAGCGGTGAGCACGAGCGGCGTCGATATCTCGCCCGGCACATTCAGAGAAAGACCCTGAGCAAGGTCCGACCAGCCGACCGCGAACCCGGTCCACTGCAACAGCACGGTGCAGGCCACCGTCAGCACGGTGAACACGGCGACCAGCACGATCAGGAGCTTTTCCAAGGATCCGTACGTCCCGCCCAGCAGCAACGCGCCACACAGAATCGCAATGAGGATCGACCAATAGCGGGCCCCACCCTCGCCGAGAACGCCTGGAAACGCCATTTCGAGTACTTGTCCGGTGCCGCCCAGAATGGCACCGGCATTGACGAACACAAGAAGCGTTGAGGCCAGCCAAAGCCACGTGAACCAGTTCATGGGTAAGGCGGGTTGTTGGGAAGCGGCGTTTCGCGCGGCGGTTCTTCGCCCCTTGGCAATCCAAGCGGTTGCCGCGCAGACGAGGACGACAGCACCACACAGCAGGAGAGCTGCGGGCGTCGTTTGCGATCTCTCGTCCAGTCGCACGAAGATCGCCACCGCCGCGACACAGGCAAGCACCAGCACGGCCATCCAAGGCAAAGTCAGCCAAGCGGGCCGGGGCGCCGCCGGGCCGGGCAGGGTGTTGAAGACCCGCAAGAATGTTCGGCCGCTGGCAATCGTGTACCGTGCCAACTCGGCCTGAACGACGACTTTGACGAAGCAGGAAAGCAAGACGAACCAGAGCAGGACAAAGCCGGCGAGGGCGCCTAACTTGGTCGTCACAATCAATTCGCCCGACCCGACGACCGAGCCGACGACGATCATGCCCGGACCAAGGTGGCGCAGCGTGGCCCGAAATCCGGTAGGCGGCTCGCTGCCTTCGCCGGCCTTTCTCGAATAGGGGTCGGTTGTATCCATGTGGGGGCCGCGGCGGGGGAACGATTGCGGAATGCGAGGTCGGCTGACCACGGAACCCAAGCGTTCACGTCAATGTATCGGGTTTCCCCTTGTTGTGGAAAGGTCGAAGCGGATTACGACGCTGTTCTTGAAGGGGGAAGCCTTTTGCAAGGAAGGTAGCCTGTCCCGTCTTTCGTGGGTTCACTGAACACCCGCGGTCCACCCTCACCACGCACCCTAACGCGCCACCCGACCCTTCCTTCGGCGCAAGATAATATACAAACCAAACATCACAAGACCCAACGGCCACAGCCGCTGAATCGGAAAGTCGATCAGCCCAAGCTCGCTCAGTTGCAGATAACCGCCGACCACAAGGATGCAAACAAACAGCCAACCCCGCCCGCGCCAACGAAAATCGAATAGAGCGTAGAGCGCCCCCACGACCAACAGCGGCCACCAGCGGCTCAGGTCGCTCCACTCGACCGCCAACAGCCCAAATTGTTGCAATTGAAAAGCGCTGCCCAACCCGACCATTAGCAAGCCGAAAGAACGTCGGCGCCCTCGGCCCTCGGCAATACGTCCCACGCCCAGCGCCACGAGGATCATCGGCCAGAAGCGGCGAGCTTCCGAGATGTCGAAGATCTCCAAGGTGTCGAGCGTGAGCAAGACACCTAGAACAATAATCACCGCGCCCGCCGCCATGGTCGCGTCGAAACCGCGCCGGTGGGGTTTCAAACGCCCCTCTCGATGGAAAACGGGGCTCATAGCGAGGTGTTCTTCTCACCCGCGAGGGCTTCCACTTGGCGCATCACGCGAAGACTGTTGCCGCCCAGGATCTTCCCGATGTCCGAATCGGAGAAACCACGTTCGGAAAGCCCGGCGACAAGGTTGGGAATCTTCGAAATATCTTCCATGCCTTCGGGAAGTTGGCCGTGCACGCCGTCAAAGTCCGACCCCATACCGACGTGGTCCGCGCCCGCGACTTTCACGGCATGTTCGAAATGGTCGAGCAGCTTGCCGAGCGGGACACGTCCAATGCGTTCAACTTGCTGTCCGTCAACTTGACGCAGTTCGGCGGCCAGGCGTTGCTTGTCGCCGCCAAAGCGTTGGCGGAGCGCGTCGCGCTCTTTTTCGAGATCGGCGAGCGTGTTTTCCCGGCGGTTGTTTTCGTCGTCGAGAAAGGCGTTGTAGTAGTTGATATGCATGACGCCGCCGCCGGCGGCCAGCGCCTGGAGCATCTCGTCCGTCATATTGCGCGCATGTCCGGCCAGCGCCCGGCAGGAAGAGTGCGAGGCAATGATCGGGGCCTTCGACGTCTCCACCGCATCAAAGAACGTCTTATCGGAGGTATGGGAGATATCGACCATCATCCCCAGCCGATTCATCTCACCGACGACGTCTTTGCCGAAATCGGTAAGTCCCCCCGAACCCCCCGAGGAATCCGCCCAACCCGTCGATGCGCTGTGCGTCAAGGTCAGATAGCGGGCCCCCAGGCGATAGAGATTCCGCAGCACCTCGAGGCTCGAGTCGATCATGTGGCCGCCCTCGACGCCCATCAAGATCGCGATTTTCCCGGCTTGTTTGGCGGCGACGATTTCCTCCGACGAGGTCGCGAGGATCAGGTCATCGGGGTGGCGGCGCACTTCCTCGACGACGGCATCGATAATTTCGATGGCCTTCTTGACGGCTTCGAGAGGTGTCTTGTCGGTTGCTCCGGTGTAGATCGAAAAGAAAACGCCGGTAACGCCGCCTTCCCGCATGCGAGGGATGTCGAGTTCGCCGCTCTCATGGCGGCGGCCGAGATCGAGCTTTTCCTCGACCAGTCGCATCGGCGTGTCGCAATGCAAGTCGAGAACGATCGAGCGAGCCAGGACGTCGCCGTTGGGCACGGGCGTTTCTTGCGCCCTCTCATTGGATGAAGCGGGGTTCTCGGGTTGGGAACAGGCCGCCAGTCCGGCGGTCGTGCCGGCCGAGAGCAAGGCCCATTGGCGTCGAGTCAGCATGATGGGGGGAAGTGGTGTGAAGATTCCGGCGAGCGTTGACCGAATACGTTCCATTGAATCACGAACCGCATGGCCGTCCTTCCGCAATCGCGCCCTGAGAAGTTCATGGAGAGATTGTACAGGACCGGTGGGGGTTTCTCACCCTTGCTCCAATGTGACACGCCCACCTTCGTCGTGTCGGCTCATCCATCGCCGGCGGCGTCTGCTAAGTTGGTCGCATGAAATCGAAATTCCCCGGTTTTCCACCCGAGACGCGAAAATTCCTCCGCAACCTAAAACGCAACAATCGTCGGGAATGGTTTCAGCCTCGTAAAGAGACCTTTGACGAGGTTGTCAAGGCCCCGATGACCGAACTCGTCTTGTCGCTCGGCGAAGCCCTGCGGGATGTCGCCCCCGAACTCAACAGCGATCCCAAGAAGGCCGTTTATCGAATTTATCGAGACACGCGGTTCAGCAAAGACAAGACTCCTTACAAGACGTGGAGCGCGGCTATTTTCAGTCCCCGCGGTTATCCCAAACACGCGGCGGCGGGGGCTTACTTTCACGTGGGTCCCGAGGAAATCTTGGCCGGTGGAGGCATCTACGCGCCCGGTCCGACCGAGCTGCGAGCTCTGCGGGAACACATCGGCGACAACGCCGACGAATTGCGGATGATCCTCGGGAACAGAACCTTCCGCAAGACCTTCGGCGAAATGCGTGGGGAACGGCTGAAGCGGGTTCCGAAAGGTTTCCCGCCCGATCACGCGGCGGCTGATCTGCTTGTCTTTAAGCAATTCCTGGCCGGCACGAACTTGGACCCCGCCTTGGCGGAAACCCCCAAGCTCTACACGCAACTTGTGAAGGTTTTCACTACGCTCATGCCGTTCCTGCGGTTTCTCAACTCGCCGCTAAAGCCCGCGAAGTGAGGGGCCGGCGTTGAACGGCGCGCCCCGGACCCCAACAGCCGGCGCGGCCGGTTCCCCTCTCCCCTCTTCGATATACTGGTCGGTCGCCGAACTCATTCGGCGACGCGCGGAGGAAACAATGGCGTTCAGCACCGAATTGATCGAATACGAGGACGGCGGTCAGACGCTTGAGGGCTATTTGGCTCGTCCCGAGGCTGCGTCCGCGGGCACCGTTTTGGTGTGCCATGCCTGGGGAGGCCGCGGCGAGTTTGAATGCGAAAGAGCTCGGGCTTTGGCGGAACTCGGTTACGCCGCGTTCGCCGTCGATCTCTACGGCAAGGGCGTTCTCGGTACGGGACCTGAACAGAACCAACGGCTGATGCAACCGTTCATCGCGGACCGCGGGATGTTGCGGCGGCGCTTAGGCAAAGCGCTCGACACGGTAGGCGGCATTGACGGCGTGGACGAATCTCGCGTGGCGGCCATGGGCTATTGCTTCGGCGGCCTGTGCGTCCTTGATATGGCGCGTGGAGGCGCCGCGGTCAGGGGCGTTGTCAGTTTTCACGGCTTACTGGGCGCGCCCGAAAACATCGAAACCGGACCCGTCAGCGCCAAAGTCCTGGCCCTCCACGGCTGGAATGACCCCATGGCTCCACCTTCCTCGGTCGAGACCTTCGGCAAGGAAATGAACGCCGCCGGAGCCGACTGGCAGCTCCACGCCTATGGCGGCGTCTACCATGCTTTCACCAACCCCAAGGCCAATGATCCCGACGGGCTCGGCGTACTTTACGACGCCGATGCCGACCGCCGTTCCTGGCAAACCATGAAGAATTTTCTGGGAGAAATTCTGGGGTAGTAAGGGTCGGCGGATACTAGGCGTGGTAGCGTCCGGTCTTCCGTAGCTATGACGCTGACCGCCGAGGGGGTAGGGTCGACCAAATGACCGGCGACATCCCCGAGAAAGTCCGTCGCCGATTGATACAGCTTCGCGGCGCGATACTGGCGCATCTGGGGCGTAGCGAGTCGGACACAGCTTTCTGTCGGCGTTGCTTGCTTCCTTACCCGGAAAGCGATTTCGAATCCTACGACTTTGGCCCTTGGTGCTCGTTGGCTATCCGCGGCCGAGAGCCGCGTTATGATGAGTCGCGCAAGATCATCCTGAGCGAACGCTACGGCGGCGACGAAATCCAGTGCGGAGAGTGCGGCGGGGAATACGAGCAGCCGACGCGGTATCCATTCAAGTTTTGTCCGCATTGCGGAGCGCCCTTTGCCGAGCAGGATGAGATTTTGATCGAGTTGCCGCGGCTGCATTGAAGCGCGGCGGGCCAGGGGTAATGGAGAAGATCAGGTTGTTGGCGATTTTGCGGCGCTTGCCTCGCCAACGCCCGTCGCGTCGCTTGTTAGTCGCCTTGCGGCCGGGCGTGGCGGCGACATCCATTATTCTGGGAACCATGGCCTGTAGCGAGTCGCCCCCCGTCCATCCCCCGGTCGCGAAAATTATTCCCCATGCCGAAACCGTGCATGGCGACGAGCGCACGGACAACTATTTTTGGCTCCGCGAGCGCGGAAATTCCGAGGTGATCGCATACCTCGAAGCCGAAAACGCCTACACGAAATCGGTGATGCAGCCGACCGAGGCGCTTCGGGAAAAACTCTATGCCGAACTCGTCGGGCGCATCAAGGAAACCGACTCCGAGGTGCCGACGCGCATCGACGACTACGAGTATTATTCGCGGACCGAGGAGGGCAAACAGTACAGTATCCATTGCCGCAAACGCGCGGGCGAGGGAGCGGACGAAGCCGAGGAAGAGATTCTGCTCGATGAAAACGCCGAGGCCGAGGGTCGGAAATATTATCGACTGGGAGCGTTCGAGGTAAGCCCGAATCATCGCCTGCTGGCCGTCTCGACAGACACGGACGGCTCGGAAACCTACATCCTGCGCGTCAAGGATCTGACCGCCGGCGAATGGCGCGAAGACGAAATTCCCAATACGTATTATTCGGTCGAGTGGGCCAACGACAACCGCACGCTTTTCTACAACACGCTCGACGAAGCCAAGCGCCCCGACAAACTATTTCGCCACGTTTTGGGAGAAGACCCGGCTTCGGACGCGGTCGTGTTCCATGAACCCGACGACGCCTTCCATCTGAGCCTGGGCAAGACGCGCAGCAAGAAATACCTATTGCTCGAGCTCAAAAGCAATACGACTTCGGAAATCCACTACCTCGACGCCGACCGCCCCGGACGAGACTTTCGCGTCATCGAACCGCGCCGCCAAGAGGTCGAGTACGAGGTTGACCACGGGCAGGACCGGTTTTTCATCCTCACCAACGATCGCGCCAAGAACTTTCGCCTGATGGAGGCGCCGGTCAGTGATCCTTCGCGCAAGCGCTGGAAAGAAGTGATTCCGCACGACGACGACGTTTTGATCGAGGCCGTCAGCGCCTTTCAGCACCATCTCGCCGTGTGGACCCGCGCCGGCGGGCTCGAACATATCCGAATTCGCGAGCTGCGATCGGGTCGAACTCACGAGGTCGAATTTGAAGAACCCGTTTACAGCCTCGGCGGGGCCTGGAACCCTGAGTTTCGGACCTCAACGCTGCGATTCGTGTATAACTCGCTGACCACTCCTCGCTCCGTGTTTGACTACGACATGGAGGCGAAGACCCGCGAACTCAAGAAACGCTACGAAGTGCTCGGCGGCTACGACCCGGCCGACTACGCCTCGGAGCGCGTCTTCGCCACCGCCGAGGATGGCGTCAAGGTTCCCGTCTCGCTGGTCTACAAGAAGGGCTTCACCAAGGACGGCTCCAACCCGCTGTTTCTCTATGGGTACGGTTCCTACGGGCACACGATCGACCCCAACTTTTCGTCAGTGCGTATCAGCTTGCTTGATCGGGGGTTTGTCTACGCCATCGCGCATGTGCGGGGCGGGGAAGACCTCGGCCGGCTTTGGTACGACCATGGAAAGCTGCTTCATAAACGCAATACGTTCACCGACTTCATCGCCGCCGCCGAGCATCTGGTCGAACAGAAATACGCTCACCCCGAACGCGTGGTGATGCAAGGCGGCAGTGCCGGGGGCCTCTTGATGGGCGCGGTTCTCAATATGCGCCCGGATTTGTTCCACGCCGCGATCGCGGCCGTGCCGTTCGTTGATGTCGTCAATACGATGCTCGACGCCTCGATTCCACTGACTGTGACGGAGTATGAGGAATGGGGTAACCCGAACGACAAGAAGTTCTACGATTACATCCTGTCCTACTCGCCCTACGACAATGTCGAGCGCAAGGACTACCCGCATTTGCTGGTGACGGCCGGGTTGAACGATCCGCGTGTGCAGTATTGGGAACCGGCGAAGTGGACGGCGAAATTGCGGGCGTTCAAGACCGATACGAATCGCTTGCTGCTCAAGACGAAGATGGGCGCCGGGCACGGCGGTCCGTCGGGCCGTTATGAACGGTTGCGCGAGCGGGCGTTTGAGTACGCCTTTCTGCTCGACGTGTTGGGAATCAAGGAATAGGCCTCGCCGCTGATCAATCGTCGCCGCCGCCCAGTAGGCCCGACCGCAGCAGGAAGTAGATCAAGGTCAACAGGGTGCTCACCGCAGCCGCTACATAGGTCATCGCGGCGGCATTCAAAACGCGGTCCACCCCTTCTCGCTCATGCGGTGAAATGATCCCCTGCGCCACGACCAATTCCTTGGCGCGCCGGGTGGCGTCGAATTCCACCGGCAAGGTCACAATCTGGAAGAGCAGAACGGCGGAGAAGAGAACGGCCCCGATGAGGACCATGTTCTGGGAAGCCATGAAGAGCCCGATCAGCATTACGAAATAGCCAATCGAGGACCCGATACCCGCGGTCGGGACCAGCATCGACCGGACCCATAGCGGGGCGTAGTTCCTGGCGTGCTGGATGGCGTGGCCGGCTTCATGCGTGGCAACGCCTATGGCGCTAAGCGAGGCGGAATCATAGACTTCTTCCGAGAGCGCCAGCGTCTTGTTGACCGGATTGTAGTGGTCCGACAAGAAGCCGTGCGTGCGCACGATGTTGACATCTCCTATGCCGGCCCGATCGAGCAAAAGCTTAGCCGCTTGCGCGCCCGAATATCCGGTCGCCGAGGGCACCTTGGAATATTTCTTGAAGGCCGACTTAGTGCGGAAGCTCGCCCAGATGGAAAGCGCCAGCCCCGGCAGCATAAACACCAAATACATGGGATCAAAGAACATGAGATTCCCCCTTACTTCGCTCCTTATCGACGATAGCCCGCGAAGACGAAGTCCTTCTCATCTTAACCTCTGCCGGAGTAAAGCGGCCCGGTAGGTCCCCCCGGACTCATGAACCTACTTCTTGAGTCGCGCCAATTGGTGTTGCGTAAATGGGGACGCCGTCCCTTGGATGTCGACATTGAGTAGGTAGGGTTTGTCGCTCGCCAAGGCTCTTTGGAACGCCGGTGCGATTTGCTCGGGCGTTTCGATGAACTCGCCTTCGCCTCCGAAGCCTTTCATGACGAGGTCGTAGCGGGTTCTTCTCAGCTCGCAGGCGACCGTCTTTTCGCCGTCATAGATGCCCAGTTGCAGCTCACGCTCGATGCCCCAACCGCCGTCGTTGCCGACGATGATGATCACCGGGAGGCCGAAACGAACGGCGGTATCCATTTCGGCGAGGTAAAACCCCAGCGAGCCGTCGCCGGTGATGACGATCGACTGCCGGTCGGGCCGCAAAATTTGCGCCGCCAGCCCAACGGGCAGGCCCACCCCCAGGCCGGCCAACGCGCCCAGCCGCAACCAATGCATCGGCAGCCGCGCCGGGAGCGTGCAGCGCCCCCAGTGCACGAAGTCTCCGCCATCCCAGCACAGCGTGGCGTCTTGCGGAACCAGATCACGCAGACGCATGAACAAGTGCAGCGGGTGCATTGGCGTGGAGGGTCGCGCGGCGGTCTCGGCCAGCTCTTGACGCCAGGCATCTCGGGCCGCGGTGATGCGCGCCAACCAGGACGAACGGTCGGGGGCCTCGCGTCGTCCCAGGGCGTCGAGGAGATCTTCCAGGGTCAGCTTCACGTCGGCGGCGATGCCGACTTCCAGCGGGCGGTTCAGCCCGAGTTCGGCGGGTTCGATGTCGACTTGCACGAATTTCGCGTCGGGCGAGAAAAGTTGCTTGCCGCCCAGCCGCAGACGGTAGTCAAGCTTCTTGCCCAGGACGACCACGACATCGGCCTCGGCGAATGCCTCGGGAGCCGCGCGGTTCAGCGTCGGGTCGGCGTACCCGAAACACAAGGGATGCGAATCGGGCACAAGGCCGCGCGCCAAGCAAATCGTAAACAGAGGCAGGGAGGCCTTTTCGATGAACGCTTCGAGTTGTGCCCCGGCGTCGGCAAACCACGCCCCGCTGCCGGCGATCACGACCGGTCGCTCGGCTTGGTCGAGCAGGTCGATCACGCGATTGATGTCGGCGGAATCAGGGCGTGGCCGCGAAATCGCGATCGGCCCCTCCGGCAGCGGGGTCGGTTGCTCGGCGGTGCCGGTAAACAGATCGACGGGGATGCTCAGATGAGTCGCCCCAGGCCGCCCGGAAAGGGCTTGTTGATAGGCGCGCCGCACATGAAAAGGAATTTGCCCGGCGTGGGCGGGAACGGCGGCGTACTTCGTGATACTGCGTACAAGGGCGAGCTGGTCCATATCCTGGAAGGCGTTGCGGTCGCGCAATTGCGAGGTGCTCATCCCGCTGACGGCGAAGACCGGGCTGCCGGTGGCGTTGGCGGCGGCAATGCCGCTAATCGAATTGGTATGCCCGGGCGAACCGGTGACCAACGAGACGCCGGGGGTGCGGGTCATTCGTCCCCAACCGTCGGCCATGTGAACGGCGGCCGATTCGTGCCGCGTGTCGAAGATCTTCAGGCCCTCGCGCTGGGCCACTTGGAGGACTTCATTCAGGTGGTCACCGACGAGGGTAAACAGGTGCGTCGCCCCGAGGTTTTTGATGGAAGAAACAAAGAGTTCCGCGCCGGTCGGCATTTGGTGTTCGCTCCCTTGAGGTGTCCCGATCCGGGGCGGTACGAGCCGCGATATGGGACCGCGAATCCGCCACTATACAACTTTTGGCGGATGAGGAGTCCGCATGGGAGCACCTTCCCGGTCTGTGCCTGGGGTGCTGTTTGGCTGATCCGGGGCCGTCGCCCGCGGCTCGGATTGTCAGGTCGGGTTTGACGGGGCACGTTCCTGTCGCCCTGTCAGGGCTCGCCGGGTGGGGATTCCACCCAGGGTTCCGCCGTTCCGGCTCCACTCTGGGCTATATTCCCGCCGCCGCTGCGCGGTTCTAGGAGTTGCGATTTCGTCGGGTACTCAAGGACTCTACGGCTCCAACGGGGATTCGCGGGGCGCCTCTTCAGCGCTACCATGGAGTGGCATGTCCACCCCTCGTGCCATACCACTGCGGGCCACCGCCGCCGCGCTGCCGGCGTTGCTGATTTCCTGCGGCGCGGCGGGGGCTCCGTCGCCGGCGGGTCAGGCTGGGGCGGGTGATTCGGTTGTGTCTGTTCTTCCGGGCGCGGAGGCCTTCCTAGGGCCGCTGGTCGCGCTCCTCGATCAAGCTTGGCGAGAGCGGCCGGCGGGCTACGAGCCGCGTACCAGGCATCTGAACCCCGACGGCTCGCCGAAATATGTCAACCGCCTGTTCCTCGAAGTGAGCCCCTACCTGCTGCAGCATGCTCACAATCCGATGAATTGGCGTCCCTGGGGAGATGAGGCTTTCGACGAGGCCCGTCGGCTGGGGCGGCCGGTGCTGCTCAGCGTGGGTTATTCGACTTGCCATTGGTGCCATGTGATGGAGGAGGAATCGTTCGACGACGAGGAGATCGCGCGATTTATCAACGAGAACTATGTCCCCGTCAAGGTCGATCGCGAAGAGCGTCCCGATGTCGACGCGGTTTATATGAGTGCGGTGCAGGCACTCAGGGGAAGGGGCGGCTGGCCGATGACGGTGTGGTTGACGCCCGATCGAAAACCCTTCTATGCGCGAACCTATATTCCGGCGCGGGACGGTGATCGGGGCGCGCCAATCGGGTTTCTCACTCTGCTCGGAAGATTGCGCGAGGCCTACGACAAAGAGCCGGCACAGATCGACGCGAGGGCGAAGCAGATTACGGCCGCGGTCGAACGATCGTTAGAGCCCCAGAGCGGTGATGCTGTTCCCGGCTTCGATGCCCTTGAGCGATTGGCGACCCATTTCCGAGAACGTTTTGACGACGTTCACGGCGGACGAAAGGGCGCGCCTAAATTCCCCAGCAGTCTGCCGATCCGCGCGCTTTTACGCCATCACCGCCGGACCGGCGACAAGCGCGCCTTGGCGATGGTCGAGCTGACGCTTGAAAAAATGGCGGCCGGCGGTATGTATGACCAAGTGGGCGGCGGATTCCACCGCTATTCGACCGACGAGCGTTGGCTGGTACCGCATTTCGAAAAGATGCTCTATGACAACGCACTCCTTGTCACGGCGTACCTGGAGGGTTTGCAGGCGACGGGGCGGGAGGAGTTCGCCGAGACAGCGCGCGACGTCTTGCGCTATGTCGAGCGCGAGATGACGTCGCCGGACGGGGCGTTCTATTCCGCCACGGACGCGGACAGTCTCAACCCCGAGGGGCATCGGGAAGAGGGTTGGTTTTTCACGTGGACGCCTGGGGAGATCCGCGAAGTCTTGGGAGACGACGCGGCGGAGACGGTCCTGGCTTACTACGCCGTCACGGAGAAAGGGAACTTCGAGGGGCGCAATATCCTGCACCGGCCACAAAGAGACGGCGATGTCGCCAAGCGACTCGGCATGCCGGTGGGCGAACTGCGAGCGAGGATCGCGGCCGCTCGCGAGAAACTCTATCGTGCTCGCGCCCCGAGACCGCCGCCGTTACGGGACGAAAAGATCTTGACGTCGTGGAACGGTTTGATGATTTCCGCGCACGCTCGGGCGGCGCTGGTGCTGGGCGATGAGCGTTATGCCCGACGCGCCGAGCGGGCCGCCGATTTCCTTTGGAAGAACTTGCGCCGCGACGGGCGTTTGCTGCGCAGCTATCGAGCGGGTCGGGCGGGCCGCAATGCTTATCTCGATGACTACGCTTTTTTCATCGCCGCGCTGCTTGACCTGTATGAAGTGACGGGACGCCCCGAGCGGCTCGATCAGGCGCTCTCGCTCGAAGCCGATCTCGAGACGCACTATGAAGATTCCACCGGCGGCGGCTTTTTCATGACGAGCAACGACCACGAACGCCTGCTTGCCCGCGAGAAGCCCGGCTACGACGGGGCCGAGCCGGCGGGAAACTCGGTAGCGGTCATGAACCTGGTGCGGCTGCAAGAGCTGACCGGCGACGACCGCTATCGCCGCAAAGCCGAAAGCACGTTCCGCGCCTTTTCGAAGACCATCGAGCGATCGCCGGCGGCGCTTTCCGAAATGCTGTTGGCGCTTGATTTCCATCTCGATCGCGCGAAACAGATTTTGATTGTCGCCCCCGACTCGCGAGCCCAAACCGAGCCTTTTCTGACCGAGCTGCGACGAAGCTTCGTGCCGAATCGCATCCTCGGCATCGTGACCGAAGACGAGTTGTCCGGGCACGTCGCCAACGTGCCTCTCCTCAAGGACAAGCGGGCCATACGGGGCAAGACTACCGCCTATGTGTGCGAACAACAAGTTTGCGAGCTACCGACGTCGGACCCCGCGGTGTTCGCGCAGCAGATCACTAAGGTGGAACCGCTACCGCGAACCGCGACGTCCGCGCCCTGAGCGCAAGGGGCTGTGAAAAAACGGGGACTGTCCCAAGCGCCGATCGAATAAGTTTCATTGAATCCACATCTTTCGATGGCGCGAAGTGGACTGTCCCCCATTTTTTAGCGGCGGGAATTCGCCTCGCGCCGCGGAATTGTGTCTCCTCGAACGCGCGCGACTCGATATCGGTTTTCGTCTTCTCGAACGACTGCGCGCTTGGCCCGTCGCTTGCGCTCGGGGCTCTGAATCTATGTGGCGAAGTTTGGGGGGCGAGGCTTACCACGAGCCCAGCAGCCGACGCAGCAGCACGAGTTGGCCGACGTGGTAGCTGTTGTGGTCGGCTATCAGCATGGCTTCGCGCAGGATCGTCTGTCCGTCGCCCCACTCGATCGGGGCGTAGAGGTCGGTCTCGGGGTCGAGCACCAATTGCGTCATCTGTTCCAGGTCGGCTTGAATCTCGGCGACGCTCTTTTCCCAGGCCTTGTCCTCGGGTCCTGCTTCACTTTCCGGCCAATAGCCTTCCGGCCATTTTGGCGAGACGTGGTCTCGGTTGCGGCTGAACTCGAGAATGTCCGATTGAGCGATGCGGAGGTGCTCGAGAATTTGCCAAGCGCTGTAGGGCAGCCCTTCGCGTTTAACGCCGCGCTGCTCGGGCGGAAAGTCCTTGACCGCCGAGTCAAGGGAGGCGTGAGCTTGGCGGGCCGTTAGGAGCTTGACGAGGTGTTCGCGGAGGGGTTGGTCGTTGGGCATGGCGAGAAGAGCCTGTTGCAATGAATTCGCGGATTCATGATACCGCCATGAGAATTCGACCGCCAAGCCGCGAGTAGGACGTTCGGCTTCAAAGACCAGCTATCAGGCGGTCAGGTAACTAGTTTCCTGAGCAGTGGCCGTTGTGGGTTGGGTTGGCTTGCAGGACCCAGGCGCTGCCGAAGCCGTCATGGCGACAAGTGCAGAGTTGTTGATCGGTGGTGCTGTAATATTCGGCGCCGGCGAGTTGTCCGCTGCAGGACTCGGGCGGGGAAGTGGCTTGCAGCGGCACGGCTAGGCCCGACTTTCTCACCGATCGCAGTAACTTGCCTTTGAGTGAACGCCATTCGTTGAAGGCCGTGCGGTCGCGGCCGCCTTGGAACAGCACCAGGTCTTCAAACAGCGAGCGGCCCAGAGCGACGTGCAGGCGGGTGCCGTTGCGGCCATAGGCGAAGTGAGTGATGCGCCGGTCGTGATGGGGCACGGTATAGCCGAGGTCGTCGACCAGGTTCTTGTATTTGAGGCTGACGCGGGTTCCCATGATCTGGATGTATGGGTGGGCTCCGGGGCCGGAATTTGTGACCCGAATCCAGTCGTCACGGGTGGCGGACGAGATGGACGTGCCGCCTATGATTGTCAGTAGGACGGGTGATCTCGAACCGTCAATCGAAATCACGGGGTCGGAGCGAGCTAGGGTCTGTTCGACCTTCATGTCCAACAGAACCAATGATACGCCGCCGCTTTGCACGCCGGTGATCTCGAGAAACACGGGATTGCGGTCGCCGGAAAGACTGCTGATGATCATGCCGCTCGTGATGGCGTCGAGGTGAACGGCGCTTTTTCCACTGTCACATACCGAGACGCCTTCGATGCGCCCGCTGCCGGCTTGGCTGCCGCTGATTTCCAGCCCGGACTCGCGGCAGCGGGACAGCTGGAGGTTTCGCAGTAGGCTCGCCTCGCCCATGCGATCGACCTTGATGCAGTCCGTCGCGGCGGTGGCCTGCCAGTGCCCGGCGACGCGTAGGTTTTCGATCGTACCGTAATGCCACCAACCGCTCGAGGATGCGCTGCCGGCGTGAACGACCGGACCCTGTAGCTCCGCCGCGGCGACGAGGTTGGTGTGGCCGGGATTGCCCCATGTGGCGCCGATCAGCCGGCCCGAGGGACGCACAACGAGGGTTTCCGAGACGACGAAGGTGACCGGCGGCAGCCGCAACGTTACGCCCGCGGGAACGGTCACGGCCGAGAGGCGCTGCGGGGTCGGCAGGCCGCCGGCATCGACGGTTCCTACGCCGTTCGGCAGGTCTTGCATGGCGTTGGTGATCCTCTGGCCGGCGTCGAGGCCGGGGAATAGGTGCGCGTAGCGGGTGTGATGGATTGGATCGGCGTACCCCTTTTGGGCGCTAAGGACGAATACGAGGGCCACGAGGACTAGTTGGATCACCGGGATGGCGCGTAGTTCGATGCACTGTCGTTTCATTAAGAATCCACTTCATTTCGGCGGCTCCGCTCAGCGCGGAGCGTCAGTCAAATCGGCAAGGCACGGCTTGTGACCAGCAGGTCCGTTTGCGTGGACCATCAACAGCTCGGACAAGGCGCACCATGAACGGTGAGGCCTCGGAGTTTCCTCGCGAGGCCCTCGGTTGAAAGTTCTTTTGTTCGCCTGTTATTCGATCGGCGATATGCCGGGCGAGCAATAGGGTTCTAGTGCCGTGGGATCATAACGGTGCGGAAAGGGGCGTAGGAAAAGCACAGCCCCCCGCGGCCGCGGCTTCGGGCACGAAAGACGTGTGCCGGCCGGCGAAAGAACCAAATCCATTTGCTGTGCTCAGGCTATCAGGCGTGTCAAGCGAGGTAGTCGCCTTGGGGGCGAGGCTTTGCCGCGGTTGAAGTGTTGTCGCCGTCACGCGATAATGGCGGGCTGCTCTTGGTATCGGTTACCCGAGGGAGATCATGGAAGTTTTTATCGCGGAATTCATTGGAACCTTTTTGCTGATCCTATTGGGCAATGGCGTAGTGGCGAACGTCGTTCTCCGCCAAACCAAGGGCGAGGGCTCGGGGTGGATCGTGATCACGTTTGGATGGGGCATGGCGGTTTTCGTGGCCGTGTTTTGCGTGGGCGACATCAGCGGCGCGCACATCAACCCGGCGGTGACGATCGGGCTCGCCGCGGCCGGAGGGTTTGCGTGGAGCAGCGTTCCCGGTTATGTCGCGGCGCAGTTGGCGGGTGGGATTTTCGGGGCGGTTTTCGTCTATCTGTTCTACAAAGACCACTACGCGGTGACCGATGATGCCGGGGCGAAACTGGCGACTTTCAGCACTGGGCCGGAGATCCGCAACGCGGCCTCCAATCTGTTTTCGGAAGTGGTGGGGACTTTTGTCTTGGTCTTCGCGGTGTTGTCGATGGCGGCGCCGTCGTTGAGCCTGGACGGCGGGGTGGGGGTGGTCTCGGCGAAGATCGGACTGGGAGCGATCGGAGCGCTGCCGGTGGGTTTGCTGGTTTTCACGATCGGGCTTTGCTTGGGGGGGACGACGGGTTACGCGATTAACCCGGCGCGGGATTTAGGGCCGCGTATCGCGCATGCGATTCTGCCGATTCCCGGCAAGGGCGATAGCGACTGGGGGTATAGCTGGATCCCGGTGGTGGGCCCGGTCTTGGGTGGGTTGCTGGCGGCGTTGGTGCGGGGGGCGATTTCGTAGCGGGGCGAGGGTGGACTTGCGTCCACGCCTTGGTTTCCGCTGCTTGTTGCTGTGTCGAGGGGTTAGTTTTTCGTGACGTGCTTGGTGGCTTCCAGGCGGGCTTCGGCGCGGCGGATGGCTCGCTGGGCCCTTTCGACGTCGATTTCCATTTCGTGGCTTTGCAGCACGTCGTTCGCTCGACGGCGCGCTGTTTCGGCGCGTTCGAGGTCGACTTCCTCGGCCCACTCGGCGCTGTCGGCCAGCACGCGCACATGGTCGGGCAGCACTTCCATCAAGCCGCCGCTGAGCGCCATGTAGCTTTTCTTGCCGCCGGCTTCGTAGGAGAGAACACCGTGGCCCAGTTCGGTGATCAGCGCGGCGTGGCCGGGCAGGACGCCCATATAGCCGTCGGCGGCCGGAGCTTCGACGCTGTCGACTTCGTCGGAGAGCACTTGCCGCGTGGGAACGGCGACCTCAAGCTTGAGCTTTCCCGGCATTAGGCGGCCTCGGCGAGCTTGGCCGCCTTCTCGACGGCTTCTTCAATCGTTCCGACCAGGTAGAACGCCTGCTCAGGCAGACCGTCGTGCTTGCCTTCGACGATTTCCTTAAAGCCTCGAATCGAATCGGCGACGCGAACGTAGCGTCCCTCGAGCCCGGTGAACTGCTCGGCCACGAAGAAGGGCTGCGAGAGGAAGCGCTGGATCTTGCGGGCTCTCGAAACGATGAGCCTGTCTTCTTCCGACAGCTCTTCGACGCCGAGAATCGCGATGATGTCTTGCAATTCCTTATTGCGTTGCAGGATCTGTTTCACGGCTTGGGCGGTATTGTAGTGCTCGGCGCCCAAGATGTTGGGGTCGAGGATGCGCGAGGTCGAGGCCAGTGGATCGACGGCCGGGTAGATGCCGAGCGAGGCGATTTCGCGCGACAGGTTCGTGGTGGCGTCGAGGTGCGCGAAGCTGGTGGCCGGGGCCGGGTCGGTGTAATCGTCGGCGGGGACGTAAATCGCCTGTACTGATGTGATCGAGCCCTTTTTGGTCGACGTGATGCGCTCTTGCAGCTCGCCCATTTCGGTCGCCAGGTTGGGCTGATAACCGACGGCGGAAGGCATGCGGCCGAGCAACGCGGAGACTTCCGAGCCGGCTTGGGTGAAACGGAAAATGTTGTCGATGAAGAGAAGCGTGTCCTGTCCCTCTTCGTCGCGGAAATATTCGGCGACGGAGAGGCCGGTGAGCCCGACCCGCAGACGCGCGCCCGGAGGCTCGGTCATCTGACCGTAGATCAGGGCGCATTTTGATTTCCGCCAATCGTCAGGATCGATAACGCCGGATTCCTGCATTTCAAGCCACAGGTCGTTGCCCTCGCGGGTGCGTTCGCCGACGCCGGCGAAGACCGACACGCCGCCGTGCTCGGCGACGATGTTTCTGATCAACTCCATGATGATCACGGTTTTACCGACGCCCGCGCCCCCAAACAGCCCGATCTTGCCGCCCTTGAGATAAGGCTCGAGCAGGTCGACGACCTTGATGCCGGTCTCGAGCATTTCGAGTTCGGTCGACTGGTCTTGGAGCGACGGGGCGGGGCGGTGGATGGGGTAGCGCTTTTCGGTGTTGACTGGGCCCTTGTTATCCACTGGTTGACCGAGGACGTTCAGCACACGGCCGAGAGTTTGCGGCCCCACCGGGACGCTGATGCCCTCGCCGAGATCTTCGGCTTGCATGCCTCGGACCAGTCCGTCGGTCGGCTGCATGGCGACGGTGCGCACGCGGCCTTCGCCCAAGTGCTGTTGCACCTCACAGACGATGTCGATGGGGTTCGGGACGTCGAACCCTTCGCTGGTAATGCGAACGGCGTTGAAGATCTTAGGCAGGTGACCTTCAACGTATTGCACGTCGACGGCGGGGCCGGCGACTTTGATGACTTTTCCGAATTTCGACATTTCGATTCCCTACGTTCGATGCGGTTGCGGGCGGTTAGTTCCTGTCGCCCTTTCAGGGCTCCCGGTTGCGGGGGCTTACCTAGGGTTCCGCCGTTCCGGCTCCACCCTAGGCTACATTCCCGCCGCCGCTTCGCGGCTCTCTACAAACCCGACTTCGTCACGGCTCTTACTCCAGCGCGGCCGCTTTGGCGGCTCTCTACAAACCCGACTTCGTCATGGCTCTTACTCCAGGGCGGCCGCGCCGCTGACGATTTCGATGAGTTCCTTGGTAATGCTCGCCTGACGAACGCGGTTGAGATGCAGTGTCAACTTTTCGATCATCTCTTCGGCGTTGCGCGTAGCCGAGTCCATGGCCGTCATGCGGGCGGCGTGTTCGGCGGCCCCGGATTCGAGCATGGCTTGATAAATATTTGTCTCGACGTACTTCGGCAGTAGGTTGCGGAAAATGTCCGCCGCGGGCTGTTCGTAGATGTACTCCCTCGCGGTCGATTTGTCTGTCGCCGGCATGTCCGCCGGCAACAAACGCCGCAGGACGACCCGTTGTGTCAAAACACTTTTGAACTCGTTAAAAAGCAAGTAGACGGAATCGACTTCTTCGTTGGTGAAGCGTTCCATCGCCTTGGCGCTGATCTTGCGCGCGGTTTCGAACTCGACGCGTTGAAATACGTTGGGCCACTCGCCGCTAATGGCGATATCGCGGCGGCGGTAGTGGTCGAGGCCGCGCTTGCCGATCAGTTCGAGTTCGATTTGCTTGCCGTGGTGTTCCGTCAAAAACCTTTGTGAGGCGCGAAAAATATTGCCGTTGAACGCGCCGCAGAGGCCCTTATCGCCCGACAGCAGCAGCAAGGAAACGCGTTTCTCCTCGCGACGTTCGAGCAGCGGATGATCGAGCGCGGCGGAATCCTCGGGCTCGTTGGCCAAAATCGAGGCCATCATCTCGCGCAACAGGGTGGCGTAGGGCCGCGCCGCCAAGGCGTTTTCTTGCGCTCGGCGCAGCTTCGCCGCCGAGACCATTTTCATGGCCTTGGTGATCTGCTGCGTGTTTTGCACCGAGCGGCGACGGCGGCGCAGATCGATCAGACTGGGCATTAGCCAGCCTTCTTCTCCTCACGGTGGAGCGACGTGAAGCGCTGCTTGAATTCAGCGATCGCGGCCTTCACCTCGCCCGACAACTCGTCGTCGATCGCCTTGCGCTCACGAATTTTTCCCAACACGCTGTCTTCCTGCCTGTCGAGGTATTCGTAGAGGCCCTTTTCGAACTCGCGGCACTGCGCTACTTCCAGGTCGTCGAGGAAGCCATTGGCTCCGGCGAAGATGATGAGTACCTGCTTTTCGACCGCCAGGGGCTGGTATTGGTCCTGTTTGAGAATCTCGGTTAGGCGCTCGCCTCGGTGAAGCTGGTGCTGCGAAGCTTTGTCGAGATCGGAACCGAATTGCGCGAAGGCGGCGAGGGCGCGGTACTGCGCCAACTCGAGACGCAGCGTCCCGGCGACCTGTTTCATGGCCTTGATCTGGGCATTGCCGCCGACGCGGCTAACCGAGATGCCGACATCAACGGCGGGCCGGACGTTGGCGTTGAACAAGTCGGCCTGAAGGTAAATCTGCCCGTCGGTGATCGAGATGACGTTGGTCGGAATGTAGGCCGAGACGTCGCCCGCCTGGGTTTCGATAAAGGGCAGGGCGGTGAGTGAACCGCCGCCTTTCTCGGCGCTGAGTTTCGCGGCGCGTTCGAGCAAACGGCTGTGCAGATAGAATACGTCGCCGGGATACGCCTCGCGGCCCGGAGGCCGGCGCAGCAGCAGTGAAATCTCGCGGTAGGCCGCCGCGTGTTTCGACAAATCGTCGTAGATGCAGAGCGCGTGCCCGCCGTTGTCGCGGAAGTACTCGCCGATGGCGCAACCGGCGTAGGGGGCGAGAAACTGCATCGGAGCAGGGTCGGAAGCCGAGGCCACGACGACGATCGAGTACTCCATCGCGCCGTAGTTCTCGAGCGTCTTGATCAAGTGGGCGACGGTTGAGCGCTTTTGCCCGATGGCGACGTAGACGCAGATCATGTCGCCGCCTTTTTGGTTGATGATCGTGTCGACGGCGATGGCGGTTTTGCCGGTCTGGCGGTCGCCGATGATGAGTTCGCGCTGGCCGCGGCCGACCGGGATCATCGCGTCGATCGCTTTCAGCCCGGTCTGGACGGGTTCTCTGACCGGGCTGCGGTCGATCACGCCGGGCGCCAGGCGCTCGACGGGGAAATGCTCCTCGGCCTCGATCGGACCCTTGCCGTCCACCGGGCGGCCGAGGGCGTCGACCACGCGGCCGACCAGGTTCTTGCCGACGGGAACCGAGATGATTTGGCCGGTGCGGCGAACTTCGTCGCCTTCCTTGAGTTCCTGATACTCACCCAATAGAACCGCGCCGACCTGATCCTCTTCGAGGTTCATCGCGATGCCGGCGACGTTGTGAGGGAATTCGAGCATCTCGCCGGCCATGACCTTTTCCAGGCCGTGGAGACGGGCGATGCCGTCGCCGAGGGCGATGATCGAGCCGACTTCGGATACCTCGATGGCGGTCTCGTAGTTTTCAATTTGTTCCCGAATCAGCTTCGAGATTTCATCCGCACTGATTTGAGCCATGGACTATGCTTCTCCTGAAAGGGCGCGGTCAAGATGGTTCAATTGCGCGCGCAATGAACCGTCGAAGACAGTGGAACCGAAGCGCACCGTCGCGCCGCCGAGCAACTCGGGCGCTACCGCGAACTCGGCCGATACGGCCTTGTGGGTGACGCGGCTGAATTTAGTGACGAAGGCCGCGCGTTGTTCCTCGGCCATCGGTTTGGCCGAGGTGACCGCGATGCGGGCGACACCGTCGCGCTCGTCGATCCAGGCCCGCACGACCTCGATCATCTCGTCGAGATAGGGCATGCGGCGGTGATCGATGACGACGTAGAGGAAATTACGCACCGTGACCGCGAGACCGAGCCTCTCGGCGAGTTTGCCGGTGAGCGCGCGCTTGTCGGCCGGGGTGACGGCCGGTGAGCTTAGGATGTTGCGCAGCTGCTCGGAGGTTTTCAATAAATCCTGAAAATCGCCGAGCTGTCCGAGGGCGTCTTCGGCACTGATGGCGGATCCGGGCTGGGTGACCACTTCGGCCAACGCCGAAGCGTATCGATTCGCGATTACAAGGGCCATCGTTATTGAAGATAGTGTCGCGGACCGGATCCAACAGACCGAACCGGTCTCGTTGCGCAAACTGCTTGAAAAAAAGGGGTTGGCGGCGTGAACGGGACCGCCGATTTCTTAACTCTCAAACTACCATACGACCCGGCGAACGGGCAACCGAGAGGGGGCTTTGGCGCCTTGTTTTCGGCACTTTTGGCGTGGAAGCCGGCTGGAGCGGTCGGACGAGAGCGTCGTGCGCGCCAAGAGTCGGTCGCGGAGCGATGCCGTCGGGTAGAATCAAGAGCGCGGGGCGGGGAAGCGGGAGCCCGCGAGACCAGGGAAAGTCAAAAAACATGTCATCGACAGGTCCTTCTATTGAAAACATTTTCGTCGCCTCCGACGGCGGAGTCGATATGCAATCGGTCGAGCAAATCGAGGCCGTCGAGGGGAGCGGGCTGCGCGGAGATCGCTATCCCGAGGGAACCGGCCATTGGGTGCCGGTCGACGTCTGCCAAGTGACCTTGATCGAAGGCGAAGAGCTCGCAAGGATTCAATCGGCGACGGGAGTGAAGGTGCTGAATGGTGAGCATCGCCGCAATCTCGTGACTCGCGGCGTGCGCCTGGAGGAATTGCTTGGGCGCCGGTTCCAGGTGGGTGAAGCGGTTCTCGAATACGATCGTCCCCGCCCGCCTTGTCGCTATATTGCCTCGATCACGGAATGGGGCATGACGAATGCTCTGGGGGGCAGCGCGGGCATCTGTGCGCGGGTGGTGCGGGCGGGGGTTATTCGGCGGGAGGATGCGCTTACGGTTTTGGAGACGGAGCCGCATTCTCAGGGGTAGTTGGTGCGCTAATCGTATGGCGGGGCGGCATGCCGCGAAGCACGCGTTGCCGGGTAGGGCGGTGACGAATTTCGCCGTCTTGCGGGCACACGAGGTTCACTGCCTTTTCCGCTCCTCATCCACCCAGGAAAACTCGGGGCGCATGCGGTCGTAGGAGATGCGGTCGACTCGTACTCGCAGGCAGGCGCCGAGGCCGAAGCGGCGTCGGGTGCGCTCGCCCACTAGGGCTTGCTGATTCTCGCGATAGACGAAGCGCTCCGCGGTGAGCGATTCGATCGGTACGAGTCCTTCGACGAAAAGCTCTTCGAGTTCGACGAAAAGGCCGAAGCGCATCACCGAGACGACAATGGCGTGGAATTCGTCTCCCAGCCGCTCTTCCATGTAACGCGCTTTCTTCCAGTCGATCAACTCGCGCTCGGCGTCGGCGGCGCGGCGTTCGGTGAACGACGTTTCGTTGGCGGTCTCGGCGAGTTCGGACTGGCGGTAGGCGAGAGCGTGCGCGCCGGCCCCGTCGTGCGCGGCGTTTCCGTAAGGACTGGTCGGCTTCTTTATGGAGCCGTCGACGGCATGACCATCGGCCTGAATACGGTTGGCCTCAAGACGATTGGCATCGAGCCGGTCGGCTTCCAACAACGCTGTCAAGATGCGATGGACGACCAGGTCGGGGTAGCGCCGGATGGGCGATGTGAAGTGTGTGTAGGACGACGCGGCGAGGGCGAAGTGACCGTCGTTGCGTTCGCTGTAGCGCGCTTGCTTGAGTGAGCGCAGCATTTGAAGACTCAAGACGCGTTGCTCGGGTTTGCCTTCGAGTGCGGCGATTAGCTTTTGATAGTTGCGGGGCGAGACGTGGACGTCACTTTGGGCGACATCGATGTGTCGGCGGCCCTTCGAACCGTCTCGGCGCCGCTCGGTCCGACCGAAACGTCGCGACGACAGGTCAACCCCCAACGAATACCCGAACATACCGAGCAATTGTTGGAAATCGGCGAGGCGTTTGGGGTCGGGCTTTTCGTGAATGCGGTAGAGCGCCGGGATGCCGCGCTGCTCCAAGTGCTTGGCAACAGCCTCATTCGCCGCGAGCATGAATTCCTCGATGATGCGGTGGGCGATGTTGCGCTCCGCTCGGGCGACGCCTTGCATCATGCCCTTGTCGTCGAATTCAATCACGGTCTCGGGTAAGTCGAAATCGATCGATCCGCGGCGATCGCGATGACGATTGAGGATCATCGCGAGTTCCTTCATTTGCTCGAAACGCTCGACCAGCGGGCGATAGCGCTCGCGTTGCTCGGCGTCACCTTCGAGCACGCGGTACACGTTGGTGTAGGTCATTCGTTCAACACTGCGAATCACGCCGCGGCAAAATTCCACCCCGACCGTCTCACCCTGGTGGTTGATTTCCAGCAGCGCCGACACGACCAAACGGTCTACTTGCGGGTTCAACGAACAGATGCCGGTCGAAAGTGCCGCCGGCAACATCGGCACGGCGCGGTCGGGGAAATAGACGCTGGTCCCGCGCAGTTGCGCTTCTTCGTCGATGGCCGATCCGGGGCGGACATAGTGGCTGACGTCGGCGATGTGGACGTGCAGGGCGAAATTGCCGTTGTCGAGGCGATCGACCCACACGGCGTCGTCGAAATCGCGGGCGGTTTCGCCGTCGATCGTGACGATATCGAGATCGCGGAAGTCGGTGCGGTGGGGCGCATCGTCGGCGGAGACGGTGGCGGCAACCTGCTCGACTTCCGTCTTTACGCGAGAGGAAAAGCGATGCGGTAAATGATATTTGCGAATGATGATTTCGACGTCGAGGCCGAAGTCGCCTGTTTGGCCGAGAATTTCGACGACTTGTCCGCGCGCCTCGGTTGCGCGGTTGGGGAACGCGGTTAGCTCGGCGTTGACGATCCAGCCGTCGAGGTCTTTGGCGGTTTGAATGTCGGGGCGCGCGGCGTCTCCGAGTCGTTGTGACGCGTCGTCGGGCGAGGGTAGCTCGCGGCCCTTGGGGATCTGGATGTTATCGCGAATGCGATCGTCGTGAGGGACAACAAAGCTGCCGTGTTTCGAATAGTGAAAACGCCCGACGACGAATGTCTGTTTGCGGTTGAGGATGCGCTGCACGTACCCCTGGGCGCGGCCGTCGTCGGGAACGCGGCCGAGCCGCACGACGACGCGGTCGTGGTGCATGGCGTGAAGCGTGGAGTCGGGCGGGATGAAGATGTCGCCGTTGACGCCGGGAAGCGGGCGGTCCGGGGAGACGAAACCGTAGCCGTCGGGGTGGCGGCTGAAACGGCCGGCGATGTACTCGGTGTCGAGGCCTGGGAGGCTGTAGTGCCCGCGGCGAAATTCGACCAGGCGGCCGTCGCTGGCGAGGGCTTTGAGGGTTTGCGCGAGTGAGGCGTATTCCTTGCCGCGAACGCGAAGTTCACGGGCCAGGTGTTTGAAGGACACGCGACCGTGAGGTTGCCCGCCGACGTGCTCGAGCACCTGTTGCGCGTCCATCGTTTCACTATAGGGGCTGGTTTGTAGGGAAGCGGATCGCGTGCGTTAGAGACGCGTCGGAGAATCAGCAATTCTGGAGACGGAGGAAAGGCTGTTGAAAAGGAAACGGCTTCGCACTGACGGTCTGGCGGACGCTTGAGGGAGCCTATATGAGCCGATGACTCGGGGCGCGCCAAGGCCGGAGCCTCACGCCACAGCGACGTCCCGGGCTCAGTTGCGTCGCCTCCGGAGGATCACGAGGGCGAGTGCCGTGATGATCAGCACCATGACGGCCGCGGTTGGGCCGCGGCGTCCGATCCACGATTCCGGCTTGGGTTGGCGGGCTTTGCCGCGGGCGATGTCGGGGACGTCGTCGGCGGTTGGCAGCTGGAATTCCCAGCGGGTCGCGTGCCTGGAAGCCGTGGCTTCGGCGAGAGGGCGCAATTGAGCCGTTTGCCGCTGTTCGGGGTACCCGGCGGGAACCCATTCCAAAGCGAGGTGTGCCGCGGGAACGAGGAACGGCGTTTCCGTGGGCTCGGAATCGGCCCATGTGGGCAATTCAATGGGACCCTCGGCGGAGCCGGGCAGAAGCACGCGATTGAAATGGTAGGGCTCGTCGAAGAACTCGGGCGATGAACTTTCGGAAATCCCCAGCAACCACGGTCCGTGAAATACCGCCGCGTAACGGGCCTTGCCGGGCGGGCTCTCAAGGCGGGTGATGAATTCGTAAGAAAGACGGATATCGGTGCCGGGGCGCAAAATCCTTTGGATCCGTAGGTAGCCGTCGATGACGAACACCTCTTGCGGTTCGTTTTCGATGATGACGCTGATTGCCTTGGCCCAGCTCGGCAGGCGAACCGCGAGGCGTGTGGCCGGGTCAAGCGCTTCCGCGATGGAGACCGTGATGCGGCCGTCGGTTTCGAGTGAAGACTTCGCTGCGACGCGTAGGCCCGTGTTCTGGAAGGTCGCGTCGACGGGCAGGTCGTAATAGAGTGTCGCGCCATCGAGGCGGAAGGCGGCGCGCTCGATTTCGGGAAAAGTTCTGAGGCCGTGCAGAGTGCAGCACCACCAAGCGCGGGCGGCTTCGGGGCCGACGCCGGTGTCGCGCAAGTTCACGTGGCCGAAATCGCCGCTTGCGAACTGATTCAGGGCGAATTCGTTGAAGAGGGTTCGCTCGGCTTGTTCGAGGTAGTCGACCTTTCCCGTCTCGCGCCAAAGGTCGAGGCCGAGGCGAATCCAATCGCCTTGGGAGCAACCTTCGTCGCGCTCGATGCTGGGGAGAAAATACTCGGGGATGGCGCCCTGGACCAGCAGGTTCCCGGAATCGACGATCGCTTGCCACTCGCTCTCGGCTTGCTCGATATAACGCGGTTGGCCGGAAACGCGCGCCAGCTCGACCAACCCTCGCAGTGTGCTCAACAGGCCGTGGGTGTGTTGGCTGGGACGGCGCTCGGTTCGCTCGGCCATTTGATCGGCTAACTGGAGATAGCGATCGTCGGAAGTTTGCCGGTAGAGTTCCGCCAGGCCTTCGATGTTTTGGGTCCAGCAAACATAGCCGACGGCGAATTTTCCGTCGAGAAAAAATCGCCGTAAGGAGGGAGCGTTGAAACGAGGCGCGGCTTCGACCAAGAAATCGCCGAGTCGCTTGGCGGCTTCGAGGGCGGGGGCGTGATTGGTTTCACGATAGTATTCGAGCAACCCGATTAGGAGGCGGCCGTTGCCCCACAGCCGCGCCATGTCGTCGTCGGAGGTTTCGCCTCGTCCCATCGAATCGCCGAAATGGCCGTCGTCTTTTTGATGCCGCAAAAGCTGCTCGACGAAGGGCGCGAGCGTTTCGGTCAACCTCGGATCTCGCCGCGCCGCCGATGCCAGCGCCCCGATGTAGCGGCCGGAGAGGTCGCCGCTGAAGTTCGTGAAGCGCCGGACGTCGCGCGGCACAACGTCGGCCAACAGGAAGTCTTCGGTGTAGTGCGGCGGGCCGCCTTGGAGCACGCGTTCGAGGGTGAGTGCGAAGCGGGCGGTTAAGTCACCGGCAACGAGGGGACCGGCGCAAAGGGCGGCGATCGCTATGCCGAGTACGAGGGCCTTTGCTTGGGCCGGGAGTTTCATTAGAGGGTTTTCAGCTTGAAGTTGGTGGGGACGACAGCGGTTCGCGGGGTCGGCCCCAAGCAGAACTGTTCTAAGCACGCGTTCCAGACATGTCGGGCTCGAAAGCCCGCCACGGCACGCAAGAATGCGCGCGCCACGTCTTGACTTTATCCGTGGCGCTGAAAAAAGTCTACCGTGAGTTTTCGCAGCATGCCGATCGAGCCCAGCACGGCCACCAAGTTGGGTAGCGCCATGAGGCCGTTGAGCGTGTCGGCCAAGTTCCAAATCAATTGTAGGCTTCCCGTCGCGCCAAGATAAACGAAGCCGATCCAAGCCAGTCGATAAGGCTGGATCGCTTTGGTTCCGAACAGATAGATTACGCCGGTCTCGCCGTAGTAGGCCCAACCGATCACGGTCGAAAAGGCGAAAAGGATCAGCCCCACGGTGACGACCAGGCTGCCCCAGTCTCCGGGTAAACCCGCTTTAAACGCTTGGTCGGCCAGCGCTGCTCCGGTGGCGCCTGATTCCCAGACCCCTGTCGTCAAGATCACCAACCCGGTGACCATGCCGACAACCAGGGTGTCGACGAAGACGCCGAAAATTCCGTAGCAGCCTTGACGGGCGGGGTGGTCGGTGACCGCCGAGCTATGCACGATAGGGGCGCTTCCCAGCCCGGCTTCGTTTGAAAACATTCCGCGGGCGATTCCGAATCGGATCGCTTGAGCCACGCCGACGCCCGCGAAGCCGCCTACGGCCGCATGCCCGTCCAACGCCGAGCTAAGCACCAACCCGATCACCGAAGGAATACGATCGATGTGAAGGACCAAGATCGAGAAGCCGCCCAGCAAGTAGAGAAAGCACATCGAGGGCATTAGGATCTCGGCGACCTCGACGATCCGTCGCAATCCTCCGAGCACGACCAGCGCCGTGGCGGCGCACATGATCAAGCCGGTCACCCACGCCGGGACGCCAAAGGCGCTTCGGACGGCGTCGGCGACCGAATTGGCCTGGACCATATTGCCGATCCCGAAGGCAGCCAGTGCCACCAACAGGGCGAAGATCGCGCCGAGCCAACCCAGATTGAAGTTCTTCGAAAGGATGTACATGGCGCCGCCGCGCATAACGCCTTGTTCGTCGGGTTCACGGTAGCGCAGGGCCAGCGTGATCTCGGCGTACTTGGTGGCCATGCCGACGACGCCGGAAAACCACATCCAGAAAAGCGCGCCGGGGCCGCCCAGCGAAATCGCGGTGGCGACTCCGGCGATGTTGCCGACGCCGACGGTCGAGGCTAGAGACGCGGCAAGAGCTTGAAACGGACGGACCGTACCTTCGCCCTCGCCGGGGGAGAAAATCTTCCCCAGCACCTCGCGCATCGCGAAGCCGAAACGCACGAACTGCACGCCTCGCGTGACGACGGTCAGCAGGACGCCCGAGCCGATGAGCAACAACAGCATCGGCGGGCCCCAGACCAGGTCGTTGAGTTCGTTGAGTTCGTTGTGAAGATGTTCGAGGAGTTCCACGGCGAAGGAGGGAACGGAGGCGGTGAAATCGTAAGGGATGCATTAGCACGGCCGGAGCGGGCCGATGCCGCGCCGATGCATCTCTCTCCGAACCGTTGCCTAATCAGCCGGCGGGGGCGCGGCGGCGTTCTTGTCGGGAACGCGGCCACCGGCGATCCACACCGACTCCAGGCTGTGAGTGTTGGCGATGTCTTCCCAAGGGCTCTTGGCGAAGACATTGAAATCCGCCCACTTGCCCGCCGAAAGCACGCCGACCTCATACAACCGCAGGCAGCGAGCGGCGTTTCCCGTCGCCGACAGCAGAATCGAGTATGGGTCCATGCCGGCTTTCGCCATCAGACCCATTTCCATGTGCTCGAAATAGCCTTGGAAGCGGGCGGGCGGCCCCGTGTCGGTGCCGAAGGCGATCGTCACGCCGGCGGCGGAAAGCGTCTGGAGGTTCTTCGAGGCCATCTCAAGAGCTTTCTTGTATTCTTGGGCGGACTTGCTTTCGGCGATTTTCTTTTGCCGCGCCGGGTCTTTCAATTGCTCGAGCACGGCCGGGTCGGCATCCTTTGTGAAAAAAGGATCGGAGAAGAACTCCGGGGTGCTTTCGTAGACGAAGGTCGAAACCTCGCGGGTCAATGTCGGACACAGGCACTTCTCGGTTTCGAGCATCCCGCGCACAAACGTCTCGTCGACGGGCTGGTCCCGGACGCTGTGGGCGATGAAATCGACTTCCGCTCGAATCAACTCTATGCCGTCCTCGAGGTAATAGAGGTGCGCGGCGACCCGCCGGCCTTGCTGGTGGCTTTGATCGATGACGGCTTGGAAAACCTCGGGCTTCATCTTACGGGTGGCGCCGAGATTGTCATCGACGCGAATCTTGATCCAATCGACGCCCATGGCCGCATTGGCGTCGACTTCGGCCCGTACTTTTTTCGGCGTATTGCCCTCGACCACCCTGCCCGCCACGTAGAGGCGCGCTCGATCGAGATCGGGAGTATCTTGGGCGTCACGGATTTCGATGGCTTCGGGGCCGTCGCCGCCCAAACTATTGATCGTCGTGACGCCGTAACGGGCGTAGAGTCCGAGTTGATCGAGAATGTTTTCCTTGGTGTAGACGTCCTCGCCGGTTTCGAGCCCGCGGGTTCCGCCGACGTGCCCGTGAGCGTTAATAAAACCCGGGGTGATGAATTTCCCACTCAGATCAATCTCTTCCGCGCCGGGCGGTACCGGGAGATTTTCAGCCGAACCGAGTCCCTCGACTCGGCCGTCGCGCACGACCAATACGGCGTTTTCGACGATGTTGCCGCTGCCGTCGAACACCGAGGCGCCGACATAGGCCTTCAAGCCGGGGACGGGTTCGGGGGGCGGCGGGCTGCTGCATCCCGCCATCACGAATGCGATCAGGCTCAACAAAAGCGCCCCTCGCGGGGCCGCACTTCCCATTGTCATCGTCAAACTACCTCCAGAAGGGCACACTAGCACATGGGGGGCCGGGCTTCAACGTGGCAAGCCGCGGGGAGCGCTGTGCAGGCCTTTTGGACAAACCGATCGCCTGAGAGTTCGCGGGGCTTGTCCGTTGTTCCGGTTCGGCGAAAAGAGGGTGCCGCCACTTCGCCGGCCGGTTTGGCGGGCAGGCCTGGTGAGCTGCTCCACCGCGGGTGTGGCTCCGAGGTCGTTAGCGGCCTTCGGCCAACCGCGAGGCGAGGGCGCCGGGTAGACCGGCGTCGCGGATCTTCTTTTGCGCCGATTCCAAGGGATACTCGCAACGATAATATTCCACTTGTTGCTTTTCAGAGTCGAAAACGGCGTAGGCCGCTTTCCAATTCGAATCGCGGGGTTGACCGACCGAGCCGGGGTTGATCAGGTAGCTGCGCCCGGGCGTTGTCTCGACGGTGTTGGGCGCGGGTCCGATCGGGTCGTAGCCCAATCGCCCGTCCTCGCCCCAAAGAATGAAGCCGCCTTGCAGGTGGGTGTGGCCGAAGAAGACCAGCCGGCCGTCGACGTGCGGGAATTGCATCAGCGCGTCGTAGGGATCGACGACATATTCGTCTTCATCGGCGACCGAGCCGTGGGCCATCAGAAAACCGTTGTGGGTCATCGGGCCTTGAGCGAGCTTGAACAGATAATCACGATTTTCCGGCGTCAGCGTGCCGAGCGTCCATTCAACGGCGAGCCGCGCAACGGCATTGAACGAGGTGGCCTCTTCCAAACCGCAGCAAGTCTTGTCGTGGTTGCCGCGAATGACGTAGGGGACGTTTTCGCGAACCCAGTCGGTGACTTCGTTGGGCTCGGCTCCGTAGCCGACGATGTCGCCGAGGCAGCAGATCTCTTCGTAGTTCTTGTCTTCGGCGGATGCAAGGACCGCGTCGAGAGCGTCTTTATTGGCGTGAATATCGCTCAGGATGAGATATCTCATGACAAGGCCGATAGGCGCTTAGGCGCGCCGTAACGTCAGGACGCTGATCTCAGGCATGGCTCCCACTCGCATCGGCAAATTCACGGTGCCGATGCCGCGGCTAACGTATAGTACCGAGCGATCGAGGCGGTACTCGCCGGCCACAAAGGGGGTAAAGAAGCGACCCGGGTTGACCCACTGTTCGACAATCTCAACGGTCACTTGGCCGCCGTGGGTATGTCCGCCGACGACCAAGTCATATCCTAGCTTAGAAGCGGTTGGGAAGACATCAGGGTTGTGGCTGAGAAGGACGTTGACGGCCTGCTCGTCCATCAGTTCCTCGGCCTTATGAAGATAGGGGAGGGAAGTGCGCTGATAGTCCACCCCGCACAGATTGAGGTGCGCATCTCCGAACCGCAAAGACCGCGCGGCGTTGCGAAGGAACGAGATGCCGCGGTCGCGACCGTAAAATTCACAAAATCTCTCGCTCTCCGCATAGCGTTCATGGTTCCCCATGCAGGCCCACACACCCGCATCGGCGCGCAGGCCCGAGACGATATCGAGGCACTTTTCGAGCGGATCGCCGGACTCGGTAATGAGATCGCCTGTCACCAAGGCCACATGGGGCCGTGCTTCGTTGGTCATGGCGACGACGCGTTCGAGCTCGGCAGCCGTCATGTCGAGGCCGAAATGAATGTCGGTGAGCTGTGCCAGCCGCAAACCTTCAAGTGATTTCGGCAGATCGGGAAGAGCGATATCGACTTCGCGAACTTCGAAGTTGGAGCGTCCGATGAATGTCCCGTAGCCGGCCACCGCGAAAGGAGCGGCCAAAGCCGCGCGCGCGGCCTGGGTGAGCAACTCGCGGCGCGCCCCCCGCGGGGTTGCTTCCTCGCGGGCCTGGTCTTGCACGGGCGGCGTCTTGGGGCGGCGAAATCTCCGCCACCCAACCCAGACCCCGATCATTCCATAGCAGGCAAACGACCCGACGACCCAAACTCCGCCCCATAAGCGCCACAAACGCGGCGCCGGTCCGAGGCCGAAGAAGCCTATTTCGTCGCCGAACATCGGTGAGCCGGCAACCAACAAGAAGGCGATCCCCGCCACAAAGTACGCCGCCCATCGTCCGATCCCGGGCCGGAGCCTGGGAAGCTCGCGGCGCAACAGCACGAACAAATGAACTTGAGCGGCCAAGATCGTCATCTTGACGACGAAGACAGCGAGGCTAAAGCTGAATGGAAGATGGCGCATGGAGCGAGGTCGGTGTTCCGGGAAGCGACCGGCGGCCCGGGTACGAAAACAGAACCTTACTCATCATGTCGGAAGATCGCCGAAAAGACCACACCGGCCGCGATGCCCGCCGGATTGGGCCGACCGATGCGCGCGGGGGCCGAAGAGTCCGGGCCGTCAATCCCGCCGAACGCTCAATCGTTCGATCGATCGCGCTTTGCCGGTTTTGGGGTCGACGTCGATCACAACTCCGGAAAACCGCACGTCGCCTGTAGCCGGCTCGAAACGCGTGGGCGTGGCGTGCAGGAACCGTTGGATCGAGGCCTCCCGTCCCATGCCGATGACGGATTCATAAGGCCCGGTCATACCGACGTCGGTCATGTAGGCGGTTCCCTCGGGAAGCACTCGCTCGTCGGCGGTGGGGACGTGAGTGTGGGTGCCGACGACGGCGGAGACTCGGCCGTCCAGATACCAGCCGAGAGCGCCTTTTTCACTCGTTACTTCGGCGTGAAAATCGACGAACCGCACTCGCACATCGGAGGGGATCTCGTCGACCAGCGCGTCGGCCTTGCGAAAAGGACAGTCGATCGCGGGCAGATAAACGCGCCCTTGCAAATTCATGACGGCATAGGGAATGCCGCCCGAGGTGGTTCCGATGTAGAGCCCGTGCCCGGGTGTCCCCTCGGGATAATTGGCGGGCCGCAGAATTTGGGCTTTGCTGTCGAGATAGGGCAGGATGTCTTTCTTGTCCCAGATGTGATTGCCGGACGTGAGAACCTCGGCGCCGGTGTTGAATAAGCCCTCGGCCAATGTCGGGTTGATGCCGAAACCGGCGGCGGCGTTTTCGCAATTGGCGATGACGAGGTCGATGTTGTGTTCCGCGATGACCGCGTCGAGTTTTTCGACCACGACACGGCGTCCGGGTTTGCCGACAATATCGCCGATAAAGAGAAGTTTCATGGGCTTGCTGTCTGGGAGCGATTAGCGGGAACTTGTATTTGGGTTCCTGGTCACGGTAATCCGAATCGGTGCCGTCATGGCGCGGCGGCCGTTTGTTTCGGCCTCGACGCTGACACGGCCTTCGATGGGGGCCGACCCTTCGGCGGCGCGAAGTTCCAGTGTAAGGGAGTCGTCGTTGCGTTCGACGACATCGAATGTCAAACCGGGTGGCGCGCCGGCCAACTGGATGCGGGCGTCGGCGTGGCCGGCCTCGAACGTGAGTCCGACCCATTCGACCACGGCAGGAAGCCCGGAGGACGCGTAGGGTGGTACAAAGTAGGCACCATGGCCGACAGGGATTCCAACTTCATTGAGCGCTTCGCCGCTCTTCCTTACACCGGCGCACTCAGCGACATCCTCGACGAAATGGGGTTACACGACCAAGCACTGCCCCATGAAATTCAGGCGATAAGTCCCGGCTCGAAGATTGCCGGGCGCGCGCTGACCATCTTGGGGGAGCCGACGGAAAGCGAGGATCCCGCGGTCATCTTCGAGCCCTTGTTGAAGATGCTCGGCTCCGTCAAACCCGGCGAAGTGTTGGTGAGCCTGCCCAACGACAACGTCGCGGCCCATCTTGGCGAACTATCGGCCGAGACGGCGCAGTACCGCGGCGCGCGCGGGGCCGTCATCGACGGCGGTGTCCGCGACACGGACTATATCTTGAAGCTGGGCTTTCCGGTTTTCGCGCGGTACCGGACGCCGATCGACATTGTCGGCCGATGGAGGATGGTTGACTACAATGTGCCGATTAAGATCGGCGCGGTGGAGATTCGCCCCGGCGATTACATCATTGGAGATAGGGACGGGGTGATTGTAGTCCCGCTACCGGCGGCGGAAGATGTGCTGGTGAAGGCCGAGCAAGTTGTGGAGACGGAGGACCTGGTTCGCGGGGATATTCTCGAGGGCGTCGATCCGCTGGAGGCTTTTCACCGCCACGGGCGATTTTGAGGAGTTCCGTTCCCGTGGATCAGCGGGATTCAAGACACGTCAATAAGAAGGGCAACAGGGCGTTCCTGTCGCCCTTTCAGGGCTCACCGAGTTGGAGGACTCCCCAGGGTTCCGCCTCCGGCTCCACCCTAGGCTATATTCCCGCCGCCGCTTCGCGGCTCAAGGCGGACGCCATTTATTCGGATGTAAGAGCGACGCACTCGTCCGCTACGAACGGATCATTCGCATGGCTTCCTGGAGGCCGCCGTCTTTGCCCGGCCCGTTTCCGCCATTCTCGAGGATTTCGTCGCCCTCGCCGGGCGCTAGGAAGAGATTCGATTCGAGGCCGTGCTGTTTGGTGTAGAGATCGTAATACCGTCCCTTGGCCTCGTAGAGAGAGTCGTGATTGCCGCGCTCGGCGATGCGGCCGTCCTCAACCACGAGGATTTGATCGGCCCGCCGAATGGTCGAAAGGCGGTGCGCGATGACGAAGGTCGTGCGCCCTTTCATGAGGTGCGCCAAGCCGAATTGAATCATCTCCTCGGATTCGGAATCGAGGCTCGATGTCGCCTCGTCGAGGATGAGGATTCGGGGTTCGGCCAAAATCGCGCGCGCGATTGAAACGCGCTGCCGCTGTCCGCCGGAAAGCTTCACGCCACGCTCGCCGACGATTGTTTCGTATTGATCCTCGAAGCGCTCGGTGAATTCATCCACCCGGGCAATGCGGCAAGCGGCCAACATGTCTTCCCGCGTTGCATCGGGATTGCCGAACATCACGTTTTCTTCGATGCTTCCGTCGAATAGGAAGTTCTCTTGGAGCACGACGCCGAGCTGGGTGCGGTAGTCCTCCAGACGCACGGTCGAAAGATCAACGCCGTCGACCGTCACCTTCCCCGAGCCCGGTTTGTGAAACGCCGAGATCAGGCCGATGATGGTCGATTTGCCCGAGCCCGACGGGCCGACCAAAGCCGTTACTGTTCCCGGCGCGACGTCAAAGGAGACCTCGTCGAGAACCGGTTTGCCCTCTTCGTAGGCAAACGAGACGCTCTCGAAACGGACGTCGCCTCGAATCGGCCCGAGGGCTTCGGTGCGTTCGGGGTCGTCGTCTTCGCGGCGTTGGTTCAAGACTTCGCGAGTGCGCTCGATGCCGGCGAAGGCCTCGGTGACCTGCGTGCCGATATTGACCATTTGGAACAACGGCGCGACGAGGAAAGCGATAAAAGCCGTGAACATCATCAGGTCGCCCAAGGTCAAAACGCCGGCCGCGATTTGCCGGGAGCCCATGTACATGACCAAGGCTCCGACAATCCCGAGCAACATCGTCGCCGAAAGGCTCAGCAGGGCGGTTCCCGTCAAGGTCTTCAAGACGTTATCGAGCAAGCGCTGCACGCCCTTGGAGAAGACTTGAGCCTCGCGTTGCTCGGCGTGATAGCCCTTGACGACCCTGACGCCGGAGAGCGATTCCGACAAGCGTCCGGTTACGTCGGATCGAATTTGCCCGCGCTCGCGAAAGATCGGACGCAGAACCGTGAACGCTTTCTGAAGAATAAAAACGAAAACGAGCACGACCACCATGGCCACGCCGGTGAGAGTGGGACTGATGGTGACCAAGACGACGAGTGCGACGACGGCGCTCAGAATCCCGCCGACCAAGCCGACCAGGCCGGTGCCGACGAGGTTGCGGACGCCCTCGACGTCGCTCATGATGCGCGACACGAGCGCGCCTGTCTTGTTGGCGTCGTAGTAGGCCACCGGAAGACGTCCGACATGGCTCTGCACCTTTCGGCGCAGCTCGGCGATCAAGCGCTGTCCGGATTTCGAGAGTAAGTGGGTTAAGCCGTAGTCGGTGGCGCCCTGAATCATGGTGGCGGCGAGCACCGCCAGGATGAGCGGACCGAGCAAGTCGAATTGATCGGCGCCAATGATGTCGTCGATTAGGTATTTCGTCGAGGTAGGCAGCACCAGACCCGCCGCCCGGTTGATCGTAATCAGGGCCATCCCGAGCGCGAGCATGCGCTTGCGGGGCGCGATGAGCGCGCGTACTTCGGGCCAGACGGCCTTGAGGCTCCGCGACTCTTTTGAGGTGCCGGGGGTATCGCCTCGGTTCGGCCGACCGCGTCCGGATCTTTCGGCGTGAGGAAGCATGCCGCTCTCATCGTAGTGGATGGTGTCTCGAGGGTGGCTCGGTTGCGGCGTTTGTAAAGGGGCTGCGGAGCGTTGTGGCGCCCCCGGGGGAAGGCTCAGTTGATAGACTTAATCCATGGATGCGGACGACCTGGAGGACTACCTGGACGCTCGGGATCCCAAGGTTCGGGAAGAGATCCGCGAAAGCAACGAGGACATCCGTGCCGGCAGGACCCGACCGGTCGAGGACTTTCTCGCTGAGCTTAACCAAACTCCCAAAGCGTCCGCAAAAGCCAATCCGGGCCCCAAGCACTAACCGTGGGCGTAAAGCCCCGCCCCCCCCCTACTGCGCCACCGACTTCGGTGTCGGCACGATGCGGGTCACTTGCACGGCCGAGCGGTCGATCAGATCGGGAATTAGCGGGCCGATCGTTTCTTTCTACTCATCGCTTTCGTAGACGGTTTTGTAGAGCTGCTCGCGCTGCTCCTCGCTCTCAAAACGCCGCATCCATATATAGACGCTGTCGTCTTCCTCGCCGCGATAGCTTCCGGTGACAACCATGCCTTTCGAGATTTGGAAGGGGAGAATTGTCCCTTCCATGAACTGAATCCATTCGTCCATCTTGCCGGGGCGGATTTTGTATTGTCTGAGTTCGTAAAAAGCCAAGATGAATTCTCCTCTTTCTGTCGCGGGCGAGTTCGGCGCTAGCTTCCCGAGCCGTCGCCTACTCTTGCAAAGCGACTTCGAGAACGGCGTACCAGAGAAACTGCACCAGTTTCGTCAGAGCCTCTTCGGATATCCGTTCATCGTCGCCGTGCGGCCCGCGGCCGGCAGCGAAATCCTCGGGGTTGCGGATGGGGCCAAACCCGTAGGCTTGCACGCCCATGGCGCGGATTTGCGCCATATCCGTCGCCCCGGTGAGCATCAAGGGTAAAGTGATCGCTCCGGGGAAAAGTTGCTTCGTGACCTTTTCAAGGGCTTGGAACATTTCGTTGTCCATGCGCGAGGGGTCGGCGGGCGGGCGGGTTCGTGTATAGGGGACGAGTTCGATGTCGGGATCGTTCACAACGCCCAGCAAATCGGCGTAAAACTCGTCGATCTTCTCGTTGGGCAACGCTCGGATGTCCAACCCGGCTTCGGCTTGCGACGGGATGACGTTGATGCGGAATCCGCCTTGGAGCATGGTCGGGACTACCGACGTTCGCAGCATTGAATTGTGAAACGGCTCGTGCTCGACCAGGTAGCGCTCGATTTGACGCTGCCGTTTCGGATCGACGAGCTGCTTGTAGCGGGCAGCGGCATCGGGCGCGCTCAGTCCCGCCAAGCGCTCGAAATATTCACGCGTCGTATCGTTGAGACGCATCGGCGGCTGCCAGGCGGCAACCTTCGAGATAGCCGTCGAGAGGCGTGCCACGGCGTTGTCTTGGCGTGGGATCGACCCGTGTCCGGCCGTACCGCGAGCGATGAGACGCGCGCGAGCCGGAACCTTTTCCGTCGTGGCGATGGAGACGTATTGCACGCGCCCGTTTTTTGCGGTGACCGAGCCGCCTTCGGCGAGGCAATACTCGGCTTCGATTTCCTCCCAGTGCTCGGCCACCATGAAGTCGATGCCGACATGGGGCGTCGCTTCTTCGCCGGATTCCGCCAGGAAAATCACGTCGCGTGCCAGCGGGACGTTTAGACGCTTGAGCAGCAACATCAGCATCAGGCCGGCGGTTACATTGTCCTTGTCGTCGACGCTGCCGCGGCCGTAGATATAGCCGTCTTTGCGCACCGCGGCGAAAGGATCGACGCTCCAGCGCTCTTTTTGGGCGCCGACGACATCGGTGTGGCCCATGATGAGCAGCGGTTGTTTTGATCCGTCGCCTTTCAGGCGGGCGACGAGATTGGCGCGGTCGGGTTCGAGGGCGAACAGTTGTGAATCGATGCCTTCGGCCGCGAGGATTCGCTGGAGGTACTTCGCCGCTTCGGTCTCGTTGCCGGGCGGGTTGCTGGTGTCGATCTTGAGCAGGGCGATAAAGTGCTCGATGGTCTCGGCGGCGACCTTATCCCAGTCGACCTGTTGGGCTTGGGCCGGGGCAAGGGACATGAGGACAAGGGTCAAAGTGATGAAAGCTATTCGCATCTTGTTTTCTCGATGAGGTGGGCGGGAATCCTGGAGACCTACCGGGAGTTCGAATCGAATCCAACTTGGTTGGCCCGTTCGCTCGGTTCCGGGCATTGCGCTTCCGCCTGGGATCCTGCTCTATCGCCGGCTGCATTTCATACCGCTTCCTTACGGTCGCGGCTCGGTTTGACGTTTCGGCGCCAATGGGCAAAGAAGCAACCATAGCAGAACGTTCACAAGCCGGGCGATGGTTCGGCTCCTTGGGGATAAAAGACCCGTGCCGATGTCACCATTCCGGCCCTAACCGCGTATTCTTTTGTAGAGGGCGTCCGCTTTCCTCTGGCCGAGAAATCATATGCTCGTTTTCGACTATCGCGCCTTTCTGCTTGCCTTGGTGCCCTTGTTCGTTGGGGTTCCCGACGCCGATGGGCAGTGGCCCGTGCGCAGCCGCACGGTGCAATTGGCGGAAACGCCGGCCTACTTCCCGCTCGCGGTCGACAATTCCTGGCTCTATGAAATCGAAGGACGAGCGGGCGGCGGATCGCTGCGCGTCGCCGTCACCAAGCAAATCGACGTCGGCGGCGTGAGCTACTACCGGCTGCAGGGCTACACGCCCGATCCGGTACTGGTTCGGCGGACACCCCAAGGTCGTCTTGTCGAGCATCGAGAGCGTACCGGCAGCGACCATCTTTGGTATGACTTCGCCGCCGAGGAGGGTGGAGTCTGGGATTCGGATCTACCCATTGATTGCATTGGCATGGCGAAACTCGCATCCCGCGACACGAAAGTCGATGTGCCGGCCGGGAGTTTCGAGCCGGTGCTCTCGATTCGCTACGGCTCGACATTTTGCTCCGACGCCGGTATCGAGGAAGAGGTCTTCGCCGCGGGTGTTGGTTTATTGCGCCGCACCGAGATCACGATCGCCGGGCCGCGCTCCCTGGTGCTGGTCGAGGCCCGTGTCGGCGGCGCGGTCATCTCGGCCGCGGAGGTCGCGTTCAATCTCTCGATCGATCGGCCCGTCTATGTACCTGACTTGTTTCCGCCAGTCGACCCCGAGCGCGCTATTCCCGTGCTGCGCGCCCGTATGACGATCCGTAACTCGACGTCGGCGCCGTTGGTGCTGAATTTCCCCAGCGGTCAACGTTTCGACCTGGTGATTCGCAATATCCAACGAGAAGAGGTTTATCGTTGGTCGGCGAACAAGCTGTTTGTGCAGGCGCTGGGAACGATCGAGTTAAGCCCGGGCCGCCGGAGCTTCACCGCCGAGGCGCCGCTCGAAGTCGGCAGGAATCAGCCACTACCCCCGGGAACGTATGTTGCCGACGCCTGGCTGACGACCGAAGGCGAGCCGGCCTACCGCGCGTCCGTCCGCTTCGAAATTAGCGAGCCCATTTTCTGAGCAAAGACGCTTTGAGTGTTTCCTCGGTATGGTGTCGGGGAGAGACGGGAGCCGGAGCGCGGCCATTGCGTGCCCCTGGCCCGTCGCTTGGGCTCCGGATTCTGAACCTACGTTGTGAATTATGTGAGCGGCGATGGGCTCTGGAAGTGCTAGGCCGCGCCGTCGGTGCGAACGGAAATTACACGGCCTAGCCGACCGCGATCCGCGAATTCGACTACGCCGCTGACCTTGGCGTAGAGCGTGTCGTCCTTGCCTCTACCGACATTGTTGCCGGGCTTGAAGCGGGTGCCACGCTGGCGGACGAGAATGGAACCGCCACTGACCAATTGCCCCGCGAAACGCTTCACGCCGAGTCGTTGCGAGTTTGAGTCGCGTCCGTTGCGGGAACTGCCTAGACCCTTCTTATGTGCCATGACTGAGAATCCTTTTCACTGAGCGCCTTGGTTCGATGCCGCGTGATGCTAAACGACGATGTCGTTGATCTTGACGCGGGTGTAATTCTGCCGGTGCCCGGTGCGGCGCCGGTAGTGTTTACGGCGCTTGAATTTGAACACGATGATCTTCTTGCCGCGTTCTTGGCCCTCGATGGTGGCCGTGACCTTGGCGGATTTGATGTCGTCGCCGGTAAGCAGAGTCCCGTCGTCTTTCGAGACCGCGACGATGTTGTCGAATTCCACATTGGCGCCGTCATCGCCCCCCAGTAGCTCCACCTGAAGCTCATCGCCGGGAGACACCGGATACTGCTTTCCGCCCGTTTCAATAATTGCGTACATAACAAAACACTTCGGGGGCGATTCCCCACGAAAATTCATTATAGGAACCCGCCCCGCGTGCGGTCAAACGAGGGGCTTGTGGAAGACTACCGCCAGGCGTCGCCACGCTGCTTCGCGATAGCCCTTATGGGTGCCCGCCCACTGCCTTCCGTGGGTGAACCCGGAGGCTGTCGGCTACCCGGCCGAGGCGTCGCGGGCGGCGCGGTCCGGCGCGGCCATAGCGGGTACGGCCGCGCCTTTTCGTGCCAGGGCGGCACGGTAGATGTCCATGAGTCGGGCGTAATTTTCGTCGGCGCGGTACTTCGTTTCGAACTCGATGCGAGCCTGGCGGCCCATTTGATGCAGTTCCGCCTCCGAGGACCACGCCCGCTCGACCGTGCGGGCGACGTCGCTCGGGTCGCTAGGCGAAAAATGGAGACCGGTTCGTTCGTTGTCGACGATTTCGCCGTTGACGCCGAGCCTGCTGGTCAGCACCGGCACGCCCATCGAGAAAGCTTCCAGGGCCACCAATCCGAACGTCTCGTAGTAACCCTGCGAGGGCCAGACGAGAAACCGTGCGTTTCTCATCAGCCGCTGGAGGTCTTTCTTTGAGAGGCGATCGACCAGTTCCACGTTGTGGGCCGGGTTCGCGGCGATCCATTCGTGGAGGTGTCTCAAAAGTGGTCCTTCACCTCGTATCTTTAGTGGAATGTGCCTTAATTGCCGCCAGGCTTCGAGTAATACCTTCAGGCCTTTCTCTTCGTTCAGGCGGCCAACGAAGAGGGCGTACTCGCGTGTGCCTAGATGCAAGGATGGCGGCTCGGGGTGCAGGAAATGCGGTTTGATGTGGAGCCGATCGGCCAGCAGGCCCGCTTCGACGAACTTGCGTCGGTAGAAGTCGGTGAAAACGACATAGGCGTCGATTTTCGTTTGCCAGGTCTTCAGAGTCCGATGGATGGAGAGCATCGAGGCCGCGGCTGCGGTCTGTAGGCGAGAGTCCCGATAGCAGCCACGTATAACGCCGGGCCAGGCGAAATTCTTGCCGACGCACAGCTCGCAGATCTGACTATTTCGCGATAGACACGCGGCCGGGCACATCAATCTGGGGTTATGCAGAGATTGCACAACGGGGATACCCTCTTTCTCGCAGGCGAAATAGACGGAGGGAGAAATCAGCGGAAAAGTGTTGTGACAGTGGACGATGTCGGGTCGAAAGTCCCGCAGGCGGTTTCGCACTTTACGGTACGACGACCAGGACCAAACCGATTCGATTCCGGCTTGGATGACGGAGAGCCCGCGGATGCGGCGATTGTCTTCGAGATAGGTTTCCACGCCGTGGCCCTTGCGGCGCAGAAGGGCTGTTTCAGCGGCGGCGACCTCGTCTTCGCCTCCGGGGAGCCGGTAGCGGTTGTGGACGACTAGGATTTTCATTGGAAGGGTGAGTGCCCGCGCACACATTTCGGAACGCGGATTCAGAGCCCCGAGCGCGAGCGACGGGCCACGAGCCGCTGAGCGTCACGCGCTTCGGCGAAGGGTCTCCCCAAACGGTTGCTCACTTCGGCATGGTCTTCGTTCTATCGAAATCTTCGCGGCCTCGTGGCCCGTCGCTTGCGCTCTGGGCTCTGAAACGTAGGTTGCGAATTGTGTATGCCGGCCCAAGATTAGAGGGGCTCCTGTTTTTCACAGCCCCTTGAGCGGTTGCGGTGAGTTTGCGTTAGGTGCGGCGGGGCGCGGCTGCCGGGTCGAGGTGAGGGTAGCGCAGCACGCCCAGCCACTGCAGGGCCCACATCAAAAGGAACGGCGGGTTCAGCAGGACGTACCTTTTCCACAAACGGCGGGGTTCCATCAGCAGTCGAAAGAGCCACTCGAGACCTCGGTTTTGCATCCACAGCGGGGCTTGGCGCACGCGACCGACGTGAAAATCGAAGGCCGCTCCCACGCCCACCATCACGACTCCGGGCAGGTCGGCGGCGTGCCGCACCATCCACTGCTCCTGGCGCGGTTGCCCGAAGCCGACGAAGACGATGTCCGCGCCGGATTGACGGACGGCATCGGCGGCCTCTCGATCGGCGTCGGCCCCGCGGGGCGGGTCACGGTGAGCATACGTTCCGGCGATTGCGAGAGTCGGAAATTTCTTGCGCATCACCCCGCATAGCTCAGGGATCACTTCCTCGCGGCCCCCGAACAGGTAGATGCGGTGACCGAGACGCGCCGCCTGTCCGCACAGCGCCAACATCAGATTGGGGCCGTAGACGCGGGGTTGACGGCGAACGCCCATCGAGCGCAACATCCAGGCGAGCGGCACGCCGTCAGTCGTAGCGATGTCGCCCCGATTCAGCAGCGCTCGAAACTCCGGGTCGAAGACGCCTTTCATGACGGCGTTTACCGTACAGACGAAGATCGATCGCGAAGGCGGCTTTTCCGAATCGGGCGCGGTGTGTTTACGGGCGATCCAATCGCGGCTCAGTCGCAGCACTTCGCCGTAGTTTGTGGCGCTGATGCCGACGCCGACGACGGGGTATTTGGGCGGTAGCTTGCTCATGTCATTTCGGACCCGGCCCAAAAAGGGAGCCGTTAAGGATGAGATCGGCATGGCGGGGCTGATCGTGTAGACAGGTTTCGATGCGCCTGGGATGGAGAACCGTCGCCGCGCTTTCTTGCCTGAACCTCGTTCAGGGAAACCGCTCGCTCCGGCGCAAGACCTCGGCGTAACCCACAACCGCGAGGAAAAGCAGAGCAGGGTGCCAGACGAACTTCACGGTGAAGACCGAACGCACGGTGATGACTCCCAACACTCCGAGCGTCTCCATCGCTAAGGCGCGACTTGGCGAACCGGCGGTCACGGTCCACCCGTGCCGCATGAGCAACCACCAAGCGCCGCCGAAAGCCGCCAACAAGGGAATCAGGCCCCAAAACGACGTTCCCAACAAGACTTCGAGAAAAGTGTTGAGAACGTTCGAGGCCAATTCTCGAGAAGCGTCGTTGTAGTTGGCCACCGCGACGAAACGACCGCCCGCATAGGCTCCGAACCCGCCGAGCGGACTTTCCGCAAGCCTTTCGATTCCGTATTCCCACAGTTGCACTCGTCCGCTCAAGGAGTAAAACGCATCGGGAGTCTGTCCCCGCAGCAGGTAGTTGACGGCCGTGTCTCCCAGTTGGGTTTGGAACCCGATCGTCAGGACGCCCAAAGTCAGCACAGCCAAACTGCCGAGACGCTTGGCGGCAATCAACATAGCGGCGGCGCCCAACAGGAAGCCGGCAATCGAGCTGCGCGAAGCCGAAAGGATCAGCGTCGCCAAAGCCGCGACGAGACCCGTCAGGTAGAGCGCTCCGCGCGAGCAACCATTAGGGCGAAAGCCGACTCGGGCGAGACACACGACGGCGAGGACGGCCGAGATCTCGCCGACCGTATTCCAGCCGATCGCCGGAATGACGCCATTGAGTGCGATTCCCAGTGTGCCGATTCCACGAAAAATGGCGGCCTCGGGCCAAAGCAACACGCCCATCCAAACAGTTCCCAGGAGGGCTGCGTAGAGAGTCCAGTTAAAGTCCAGCAGGGTTTTGTAATTTTCGAACGACCACGCCGGCCGGACATCGCCCCCCCCTAGGCTCCCTTTGGGGCTTGCTGTCGCCGTCGCCGATAGCACCGCCGCGGCCAGAATGAGGACGGCGGTTAGGTATTCGGCCGATTTGTACAGCGTCCACAAAGGCTCGACGGACCATGTTGCCGAAAGTAGGCACACGGCGGCGTAGAGAGCGAGCCACCCTGGCAGACCGCGCAGCCACTCGCGTACGCTGATGGGCTTCGAAAAAGCCCACGCCACGATCAACAGGAACGCAACGCCGACGATAGCGACTCGGTACAGGGCCCACAAGTCGAGCGGCTGTCGAGCGATCGAGTCGACGCCGCGAATGCGAAATTGCAGGCTGCTCAACAGTAACAGCAGCCAACAGGCGTGGACCCAGCCAAGGCGACCGGCTAGGTCGCGAACTTTCCGGAACGCTTGGGCGATCGAAAGCGGCGCGACAAGCAACAATGGCAGGCAACAGAGTAGACCGACCAGGACCGGAGTCACGGGTAGGTACCGCACGATTAAGGCGACAGCCAAAGCAGTGAGGCCGGTGAAGATGACGACGGTCGGGAGCAGGCGCCCGGTATGGAGTCCCGTAAACATTGCTGTTGTAGAAAGCGACGTGTCTTTCCGAGCCCGCGTCGATGCGTTGAGCGCGCGCGGCGCGCGGCGCCGGAGTTGTGGGGCCGAAGCCGGGTTCTCAGCTCGACAAGACCGCAAGTTCCGCGGCCAGGTTTTGGTAAAAGCTCGCTTTGCGGGAGAACCGGAAATTGCGTTCTACATGCCGCCGCCCCGCTCGGCCTAACCTAGCTCGGGTGGCCGGATCGCCTTCGAGTTTACGAAAGGCCGCGGCTAGATCGCGAACGGTCTGTTTCGGTGTGGAGGCCGGAATCTTGATACCCGCGTCAGCCGCCACTTGGAGGCCCGGACCGCCGAGGTCGAGACAGATTACCGGGCGTGACGCGGCCATGGCTTCCAAACACACCCATCCGCCCGACTCGTGCAAGCTTGGATGAACCAGCGCATGACACCGCCCAAGTTCCTCGATCACTTTGGTGCGCGGTAAGAAGCCCGGGAAGAAAACGCGATCGGCGACTCCTAGTTCAGTGGCCAGCTTGCGCAAGCGCGAAAGTTCGGGACCGTCGCCGATGATCAAGTATTCAGCGTCGGGTTGGGTTCGTTGCGATGTCGCGAAGGCTTCCAGGCCCAGGGCGAAACCTTTCCAGTGAAGCAGCCGCCCGGCACTCAAGAGACGAAAGGGCTCGGTTGGGGCGGCGGCCAGTTGGCCGAGCTTCCGCAGTTCGTCGTCCGGCAGTCCTCCGGGGGGAAAGACCCGCACGCGACGAGAGCCAAGGGCCTCGAGCCGAACGCGAGTTTCGTCTGTCGTGGCGAGGACGAGCGCTGCCCGGCGGGCCGTCAGTCTTACGAGAGGGTCCCAGCGCACTCGGGCCCGAACCAAGTCGCGGAGCCACTCCTCAAAGCGAGCACGAGGGCCCCAATGTCGCCGGAACGAGGCGGGAGGCGACTCGCCTCCTCCCACCGGTCCCCAGATGAAGGGCACGGGAAGCAATACCAGCCAACTGGGCATCCAATAGTTGACGAAAGTGACGTGTTGCACCGCGTCAAAACCGATTTCCCGGTGAAGCCGCGCAGCCCGTCGATAGGCGAGAATTTGCCAAAGATAGTAGTAGAGGTAGAGTCCGCGACGACCCTTTTTCCAGAAACGGAGCCCGCTCGGCAGATCGATGTAGACAAAATGCACGCGAGCCGGCTGAGCCGCCGCGTTGGCCTGCTCGATGCCTTTGCGATTGACTTCGCGTGTGAGCACCCAGACCTCGTGAAAGCGGGCGGCTTGGAGGACCGAGTTCCACCCCACGCCGGGTTCGCTTCCCAGACCCGGTTCGCAGGCGTAGGCGGATAAGAGAAGTTTCATGAATGCGCCGCCGGTTGGTCGCATTGGAAATCGGAGTCGCGCGACTTGCGGCTGAATCGCTTGCGTTTTCCGCCGAGCACGCGCTCAGCAACGTCGCCCATCCTGGCAGCGCACTTTTCAGCCGAGTAAGGAGCGATGATGCGTGCCGAGCGGCGGCCGAAGTCGGCGGCCATCTGGGGGTTGCGAACGAAACTCGCCATATGGTCGGTCAGCCCCCCGACGTCGAAGGGGTCGAAGACGTAACCGTTCATGCCGTTGCACACCATATCGTGGGCCCCGGCGTAGCGCGAGCATAGGATCGCCCTCCCGAACACCATCGCTTCGGGTACGACCATGCCGATGACGTCTTCGAAGGTCGGGAATACAAAGACGTCGCAAGCCTTGTAGTAAGCCCCCAGACGTTCGTAGTCGACCGCACCCGCCCACTCGACGCGGTGGTCGATTTCCATGACATGGGCGGCTGTCTTGAGGGCGTCGCCTTCGGGGCCGTCGCCCACCACGAGTAGGGTGAAGTCCCCGGCCTTTCGGCTTTCGAGTCGGGCGCAGGCTTCGAGCAGGTTGTAGAGGCCCTTTTCGCGGATCAAGCGCCCGACATAAAGAAACACCGGCCGTTTTCGCGGGCTCACGAGAGGTTCCGCGTCGTCGACCCGGCTTTCGAGTACCGCGCGCACGGCCGGCTGATATGGGAATTGCAATATCTTGCCGGCGGGAATGCCGATGACCTCGTGCAGGTACTCCGCGCCTTCCACCGTGTGGCTCACTGCATAGTCGATGAATTTCGCCAAGAGGCGGCGAAGACGCAGTCGCCATGGCGAGTGCAGGTAGGCGACTTGCGGGCTCGTACCACCCCAAAATAGGACCACGTTGCAGCCTGTCACGGCTTTGAGCACCAGGGCGTACATGGTACACAAATCAAAGCCGCGCACGAAGATCAACTCAGGTCGGGCCCGCCACAGTTTCCACAAAGCGCCGATGGGAACCACGCTGAAGCCGCGCGGATTGCCGCTGAGGAGCGAGCGGTCGGCGCGAAACCGAACGCCTTTGAGAAGTTGGACCGCGAAGCTGCTTTCGTAGCCGGCGATGAATCCCGGCCAATTGCCGGTGAAGACGACGCTGTTGGGGAACCGCTTCGCGAATTCGGCGAACAGGGGTTGCATGAAGCGTCCGCGCGAAAGCGAGGGCGTGACCCAGGCAATGCGGGCGTCTCGCAGGGTCGACACCGGCGGGGGATCGGGAGGTTTCGAGGGTTTTGCGATGGCGGGGCTCGCCGCGGCGATGGCCATAGTGACGATTTCCTTATCGGCAATCATGTAACGGAGGGGAATTGTCGTAAAAGTCAGAGCGGTGCAAGACCCAAACGCTGCTTCACTCTGCCGAGCAAAAGCTGATCTTCCGGCTCTAGGCCCTGGCGCCACAACGCGAATGCGAAGACGCCGGCGGCGACCATCGGCACGAGGATCACAACGGCCGATGTCGGCAAGGCAACTGCCTTCATCAGGGCAAGAGCGAGCGCGGTCCACCCCGCCGCGCGAATCCCTTTCCAATACGTCTTGTCATAGGGCCAAAGACCGGCCAGCCGTCGGATCCGAAACACGCCGGCCAAGTAGAGCGGTCCGGCCACGGCGGCGGTGGCGACGGCGGCTCCGACCACTCCCCAGCGCGGCACCAGCAGCGCGTTAAGAATGAGATTCGCGCCGACAGCGCCGGCCGACAGCGACAGCCACTGGCGCGGATGCCCCGTCATGTTCAACAGCGACCCCGCGCATCCGGTCGCAACGTTGGCGAGTTGGCCGATCATGAGGATCATCAACGGCAGGGCGGCCTCGCCGAAGCGAGGGCCGTAGACGGTGCTCAACATCGTCTCGGGCGCCGCGCCGATCGCAAGGAACAGCGGCAGGGAAAGATATAGGCCCCAGCGCGTGCTGACCCGAAAGGTGTCGTTGAGATTGCCGGTTTCTCCGCGCTGATGAGCTCCGGCGGCCAGCGGCGCGAAGATCGTATTGACCGCGGCCAACAGGAAGGTCATCACGACCGCGATTTGCGCCGCGGCTTGGTAGACCCCCGCTTCCGATGCATCCCGAAAGATGCCGAGGAAAACGCGATCCGTCGAAACGAGGGTGCCCATCAAGATCGACGTCAGCGCGGTCGGCGCCGAGAACGACAGGAGCCGAGAGACTGACTCGGCACGGATCCCGGAAACCGCCAACCAACCTGGAAACAGTCTCGTCAAAAACAGCAAGCCGCAGACCAAAGCGACCGCGAAAGAGACGACGCGGGCGACGACGGCTGCTTGCGCGACGTTCGGAACGTTCAGAATCAAGCCCAGCAAAAGCAGGTGGGTCAGGGCCGGCACGACGTCCCCGGCGTAGACGGAAAACTTGGTCCTCAGCGACAGCCTGGTTGCGGCGGCTACGACTCGAAGTCCGCACAGTAACGGCAACGCGGTTGCGAACCCTTGGAGAAACGGCGTGAGTTGGGGTTTACCGAACAGCGCCGTGGAAACAAACTCCGCCAAGCCGAAGAGCAATATACCGACCGCCAACCCTGACCCGACGGCGATCAGCACCGATTGCGTCAAGACCTCGCGCAATAGCGGCGAGGAGCTGTCGGAATGCTTCGATCCCAGACGCAACACGCCGTTTGAGAGGCCGAGCCGCGCCGCGGTTTCAAGGATCTGGAGGACGGCCATGGCGACGGCGTAAAGGCCGAAATCGACCGGGTTCAGAGCCCGCGCCAACACGGCGTACCCCAAGAAGTTCAGCCCGCGTGCCACAAAGCCGCCCGCCAGCGAAACGCCCGCTTGCGAGGCCAGGCGAAGCATGTCGCGGTCGGCCGGCTCCTCGACTCGCGCGCGTCGGGTCGCGGCGGCGGTGCCGGAACCGTTGGCCCCGGAAACCGCGACGTCGAGGCTGCCCGGAACGGCGTCTCCGGTCGTTTTCGGTGATTGAGTTGCCGAGTGCATGTGGTTCGGAAACGCCGCGCGGCCGGTCAGGCGCTACCTCCCTATCAGGCGGCGCAGGCACGAATGGCGATAGCGCCGTTCGTAATCGGGCATTCCGTCCAGGGCCCCTCCGCACAGCGTTTCAACGAGGTAAAGGGCGAAAAGCGGTTTCGTTGTTTCGTTGGGGCGGCGCCAACGGCGAAGACGCATGTAGGGCAGATGCGCACGACTTTGGATCTCGAAGTGAAAGCGGTCCCAACCGAGCGGGGTGTCCCAACGGATGTGCTCCCAATCGAACACTTTCAGCTCGTCGTCGGTGATGCGCGTATTCCAGGGCGCGAAGTCACCGTGCGAAATACCGCACGGCAGCGAGCCGGAAGCGAGTTCGTCGCCGGCTCGGTCGAGGGCTATTCGAGCGTCGGGAAGCCAAGTTGCGTCCAGGGTTTCGGCGGCCGTGCGCCATCTTTGCGAAATTTCGTCGACCAGCACCGAACCGGGGCGGGATGCGCGGTGGAGCGAGGCAAGCTTGTGCTCGAAGACTTCGTGAGCCGGTCCGAACCGTGACGGCCCCATCGACGCACCGACGGCGGTTTGGAGCAGCACGCTCGTACCGTGCCAACGCCCCGCATGCAGCACCTCCGGGATATGCGAGCGAAGCGCGGGGAAGCGGTGAAGACGGCGCAGGGCGGCGGCCTCGCGGGAGATTCGCTCTTCGGATTCCCCGGTAAGGGCGAGCTTGAGAAAAGCGCGGTTGTTGCCCGCGCCGTCAAAGATGGCGATGCCGACTTTGGCGAACTTGCCGGGGGTGCCGAGAATCACGCTGAAGCCGGCCGGGTCGATCCCCAAAATGTCGGCCGTGAAGTCACGAAGAGGCTCGAAGTGTTCCGGAAAGAGCGTTATCTTCGGGCCGAGCCGAGCGGCGATATGGGTGCCGCCGGCCCGGTCAACCAAGAACTTCGCAAAACGAGCCTTGACGGCGTAAGACCGGCGATATTCGAACGCGGATCGCGTCAGCGCCAAGTTGTCGAGCGGTAACAACCAACGCGGAGCGCGCGGGCTGGGTAGGACGAGAAACGTCTGATTCGCCCGCCGTCGACTTTGCCCTCGGAGCGGGCGTTCATGCGGTCCGAAGGACCGAGTGACGGACCCCGCCCGGGCTGGGGCGCCTTTCTCGGCGAGTATGTCAAAAGCGCGGTCGAGGTTCGATCGAGCCGACATCCCGTCATGGGAAGATAAACTCCTCGCCGGCGATTCGGGCAGAGTAGTCCACTCTGGGTAGCGCGTCTGGAATCGACGATCCAGCTCGGCCAAAACGTATCGTGTTGCTTGCGATGCGGCTGCGGCCGGGTCGCCGGAGGCATCACACAGGAATGCGCTGTTCGTCTTTCCCGCCAGGGCGCGAAACGCCGCGCGCTGTCTTTCGGTTTCGGCGGCGGTGACCTCCTGCTTACGCTCGCGCAGCACGGCAAGCGGGGCGTCGAGCACGAAGCTCAGACAAGGCTTGGGGATCAGAGGGCGCAACCGGCGTACGAGGCCGAGCTTGGCTGGAAAACGGAATCTCTTCGGATCGACCGTCATGTCGTCGTAGTAACGATCGAAGATAACGACTCCGCTACGAATCAGCATTGGCCGGACGACCAGGGCATGCCCGACCACGTAGTCGAGCGCGTAGATGAGCAATCGCAAGATCGACACGGACCGGGAACGTGGCGGGAGTCGGTGAGGATCGGTCACGACACCCGCCGAGCGGCGATTCCAAAGCAGCATCGGTCTCCAATGGAAGACCCGTTGGCGCCGAAACAGACCCTCGGTTTGGGAGCGAAGGTTTTCAATGAGAGTCGATTTGCCGACGCCGTCGGGCCCCAGGACGGCCACCGAGAGTCCGGTCGGTCTGCGTATTCTCCCGAACAGGCGTAGTGATTCCTCGAAGGCGCACTGAACGGCTTCGAAAGGGTGTTGAACCAGCCCGAGAATCAATAGACGTCGGCGCAGCAGCGGCAGTATGCCGCGTATCCGGCCGTCACGGATAGCGTCTATCGCCCTCGTGACCAGCGGCGAACCGAATAGTTCGCGGATGATTCTTGCACTCGCCTGCAAGCCTATGTCGAACGACAGGGCTCTCAAGCGCTCGGTTTGACTCGCGCTGATGCTTCCCTTGAACGCTTTCTTGGCGAGCAAGTAGCGGAACTCGACCTCCGGAGCGCTAATCCTTAACTGGTGCAAACGCCGGCGGCCGGTGAGGAGTTCGTCGGCGCGGGCCAGCCGTCGACCCCCGCGCCGATGTTCGGTGATGAAATCGACGGGGATGGTTTCCAGCCGACCGTCGGTTGTCCAAGCAAAGACGAAAGTGCGTCCGTGAACGTTGTACTCGAGGCATTGCACCGGGCGAAAACCGTCGGCGGCCAGGGCTCGAAACAGGCTTGGTAACCGGCGGAGGTCTTCGGGATGAATGACCAGATCCAGATCGCCGGAAAGATTCTCGGGAAGGTCCCGGTGACCATGCAAAACGCAATAGCGAAGTTCGCACTCGTCAAGCAACCCGAAGAGGGTTTCTAGAAATTGCACCCGCTTCGGCGGCGGGGCCGGAACCAAAAAGGGGCTGACGGCCATAATGACGGTGGTCGCTACCTAACGCGGGTTCAATAGGCCCCACGCCCCGCCAAAACAGCTAGCGGAGTCTCCAATAGGATTCTGATGTCGAGAGTGGGGGACCATTCACGCGCGTACCGCAGGTCGAGGTCGATCATCCGGTCGAAGGGCAGGTCGCTTCGCCCCCGAACTTGCCACAGGCCGGTGATGCCGGGCGCGACTTCGGCGCGTTCAAGCGACCAAACCCGGAAGCGTTGGCTGAGCCCGTCGGGCTCGAGATCTTCGGCCGGCAGGGGACGGGGGCCGACAAGGCTCATCTCCCCGCGCAATACATTGATGAGCTGAGGAAGTTCGTCGAGACTTGAGCGGCGCAGCCATCCGCCCACCCGCGTGATGCGCGGGTCGCGGCGTACCTTATACAAGTGCCCGTCCCTGGCGTCGGTCTCGGCGGTTTCCGCGCGATGGACCGTTTCCCGGCGCATCGATCGAAACTTGTAGAGCACGAAGTGGCGGCCCCCGCGACCGACCCGCGTGCCGCAATAGAAGACCGGGCCGGGCCCACCGAGTTTGATGAGCAAAGCGATCGCGGCAATCAACGGCGCCGTCAGCACCAACAAAACGGCGGCCCCTAGGAAATCGAAGCCCCGTTTCATCGATCCTTGTGCCGGATGCGCCGACCTTGGAGTGAGGTCGATCACCGGAACGCCGCAAAAGTCGATGAGTTGAGCTTGTCCGCCGGCGCGCTCGACATCGAGAATCCGGCTCGTATTCACCTGCATTCGCCCCGCGATCGCCAACACACTCTGGAGCTGATCGGAGGTTAAGCCGCGCTCCTGAATGATGATCCGATCCAGACCGAATCGATTCACCAGCGCACCGAGTTCAACGGCATCGCCCAGCACCTCGACGCTCACAGCCGCCGGGCCGTCGTTGGCCGCCCCGTTCGAGGTCGCGCCGGCCGACCGCGCGCCCTTTGCGGTAACGATCACACCGCGAATAGAGCGGTCGCCGCGCTTTTTCATGCTGTGGACCAGAGCCGAGGCTTCCCGGTACGTCCCCAATACAGCTACGCTCTCGACCGCCGCGGGACGACGCTGAAGACGGGAGATTGCGGTCCGGCCGAGGGTCGTGAAAGCGACGAGTAGAGGGGGCAGCAACACAAGGAACAACAAAGGCACCGGAGCGCCCGATTGGCGCGCGAACAAACCGGCCGCCGTCGACAACACGCTCAGGACGATGACCAAATCCGCCATACCCGAGAGCAACGATGCCGCTCCTTGGGCGGCGCGGCGGTTGTGAGCGTGAAGCAGTGCCAGCGCGGCCGGGTAAAGCAACAGAATGCCGTTGCTGGGGGGTGTCGGCGCATCCGCGCCGGCGACGCTGAATTGAGTGACCCAGGCGGCGGCCTCCCAGGCGGCCGCCAGCGCCGCGAAGTCCACCAGCGCTTCGATTCCGGAACGGAACCATTTCGGGCGCGAACGCGTGGACGCGGTCCGGCCGCGAAAGGCATCCGGGGCGGCGTTGGGACGGTTCGGAGCTTCCGCCGGTAGCGGCAACTCGACGATTGAGTCTGAGCTGTTCATGCTTCAGGGCGCTACCGAGCGCGGGTCTTGCGAAGGGCTTCGTCCATGGAACACATTCTTCTCAAGTCGGTGTTTTCAGGCGGATTGAATATCGCGCGTCCACTCGCCACCGACGCCACCGGCGACGCGACAGCGTCTTAGCTCCCCACACCCGCGGCCGCGCGGGCACGAGGGGCGGGGAAGCCGGCCTTTCGTTGATCGAGGTCCACGAAACCCGAGCCGGACGTGTAGTTTTCCGTTGTCCGCCGATGATTCAACACTGTCCCTAGAATGCGCGCGCCATCTTCGCTGAATTGCCGACACGCGAGTTGGAGATCTTGACGCGAGCAGTGGCCGAGGCGGGCGACCAAAATGACGGCGTCGGTAATCCGCCCAAGGGCCCGCGTTTCAGAAAAATCCGCTACCGGCGGCGTGTCGAAGACCACCCAATCGAAGGTATCCAGCATGCGATCAATCAGCATTCGTGTCTTGCCGGCATGAAGCAAAGTCGTGACGCTTTCAAGGCTCCCGCCGCTGGGTAGCACGTAGAGGCCCGGCACTTCGGTTAATAGACCGAAGTCGTGCCTGCCCGACGTCGACATCGTCGGCGAATCCTTCAGTAGATCGCTCAAGCCCCAGGTGTTGGGCAGTTCGAAGATCTCGTGCAGCCGCGGTCGCCGCAGGTCAGCGTCAATCAACAGCACCCGATCGTAGATTTGAGCCAGCGTAATGGCGAGGTTGGCGGCTACCGTCGTTTTCCCCTCGCCCGACCCGGCGCCGGCGACCACGACCGTTCGCAACAGACGCCGTTCGTCCGGCGGCGGTATCACCGCCGTTGCCGTTGTACGAAAGGCCTCGGCCACCGCCGAATTTCTTTCGCGCCAGCCGGCCAGTTCAACCGGCCCTTTGCCGGCTCGCCGCTTGCCGTATCGAATGGACATCGGTGACTTGTTTCGGGAGCCCTCGCTCGACCCGCCCCGCACGACTCGAAGATATCGGTCCGCGCGGTCTTCGTAAGCCGGAATCACTCCCAGCTCCGGCAGTCCCAGACACCGCCGCGCGTCGCCGGGCTCCCGCAGCACATCGTCGCCGTGGTGGCGTACAAAGATCAGGCCGATGCCGGCGAGCAGGCCGAACACCCCGCCCAGCGAGGCGTTCATGACCCGGTCGGGGCGAATGGGCGCCGTTGCCGGGGCGGCGCGATCGACGACCCGAATGTTCCCCACGCTGGTGGCGGTGCGCAAGCCCGCTTCGCCGACCCTGCCCAGCAGACGCTCATACAAACGCCGATACGTATCGACTTCCCTGTGCAGGATGTTGTAGTGAACCGACTTCCCGGCTTGCTCCGACACCAGGCGAGCCTGTCGGCCATAGTCGGTTTCGAGCATGCCCTCGCGGCCGCGCGCCACTTCGAACTCATTGCGCATCTGATCCAGACGCTCGTCGCGTTCGGCCGCGATCGCGGCCTTCAGGGCCTCCAACTCCGCCCTCGCCTCCCGTACTTTGCGGTGTGCCGGTTTGTAGGCCGTTGTCAGTCGAGCCAGTTGACGTTCGAGCGCGCTGCGTTCCATCTGATAGCTCGCCGGTTCGAGCATCTCGGTCAGTCGACCCGGGGCGCTTTCTCTCGCCATTTCATAACGAGATTGCTTTTGGATGCGATCGGCTTGTGCCCGCGAAAGCTCCGCCTGCAACTGACTCAAGCGCTGCTCGGCCACGCTGCCGTCCGAGGAGGTAAACATCAGCCCCGTCTCTCGCGCGTATCGCCGTAACTCTTCCTCGGCGCCCTCGAGTCGGCCCCGTAGCTTGTCGAGTTGCCGAGTCAACCATTCTTCGGTTTGCGCGGCTTTCTGTCGCCGCACTTCGGCATCCAGCCGGATAAACTCCGCCGCCAACAGGTTGGCGAACCGAGCAGCCGTCTCCGCTTCGGGCCACTCCGAGACGATCTCGACCAGACCGCTTCGTCGGGAGGGTTCGATGCGATAGCGATTCGACAGCCCCTCAATTCCCGGACTTTCCGATTCGTTTCTTCCAGCGGGACCCGAAACCCACTCGGCGAAACCCCGCGGCAGCCAATCGGGCGGCCTGAATCCCGCCGCCGGTATCGAAATCCCCGTGTCCCCCAATTTGTCGGCTACACGCGTGAGCAAGGCGCGGCTTCGTAATAAATCCGCCTGCGTCGCAATGTAAAACTCGGCGGCCGAACGACTCGCCGGACGCGACGATTTCGGTGCGCCGCCGGCGAGCGGGTCCACGTTGGTCGCCTGCACCTCGAGCGACACTCGTGCTTGATAAACAGGCTGCCGCGGCAAACTGACGAGCCATCCCAATAGAGCCCCGGCAAGCGCGGCCGCCGCGAGCATCCCCTTGCGTCGGATCAGGGCGTTGCCGTAAGCGCCCAGTGTGTCGTTAGGAAACCCGCCGGGCGGATACTCAGCCGGCGGAAACATGTCCCCTCTCGCAACCGCGGTTGAGGGACGGATTTCCGATGGAGCCGATAAGGTCGAGTCGGAGACGACCTGCCGTCTCCATTGCGATTCGTTGTTCATGCTTGCGTTGCGCAACCCGGCGTTTACGCGCCGAGTCTTGTTTTCGCGGCCGAGCGTTGACCTACCGTCGGAAGATCAAAACCCCCGTCACGGTGCGAATGGCGGCTTGCGCCGCCCGTTTGGCCGCCGCTTTACCGCCGCTGATCGGCACGAAGAGAATGTCGTCGGGGTTCAACGCGACATCGTCGGCCCGACTCTCCATGATCTTGCGGAGATCCACCGTCTCTTCAGCGCGCTGTGTGCCCGCCGACGGTGAGCGCAGGATCTTGGCGCGGCGCGCCGCCGCCGTGCCGCTGATTCCGCCCGCCAGAGCCAAGGCCCGCAACACCGAAAGATTCTCGTTTTCTCGGAGAACGAAGCCCCCCGAGCGCGCAACCGCTCCAAGCACATACACCAGTTCCGCCCTCGGTATCGAAAGCACGTCGTGCGCTTCGATCAAGATATTTTCCGCCGGCCGCGCGGCCTTGAGTACGTTTTCGATCGAAGCCGAGGCGACACTGAATCGGCCACTCGGATCATCCCTCGCCGTGGAAAGGGGGATGCGTCCTCTAGCGAGCGGGCGCGTGATCTTGACCACATGGCCGGCTTCCGAAGTCAGGCCGCCCGCCAACGCCAAGACCTCCACCAACGTTCGTGGCCCGCGCAGTTGATGGATGCCCGGTTTCCTCACCGCCCCGAGCACCGATACCGGGCGCCCGGCGTAATCACTAACGCGTGCTTGGACGCGTGGTTCGTGAAAATACGTTCCAAAGCGCCGCTCCAGCGCTATTTCGAGCTCGGAAGTGGTCTTTCCGTCCGCTCGAATTTCTCCCACCCAGGGAACTCGGATCCGCCCTCTCTCGTCAAGGCGTAGGCGAACACGCTCGTAGTCCGGCTCGTCCACAATGCGAACCTCAACTTCATCGCCCCGCGCCAGGCGGTACCCTGCCGCGGACGCCAACAGCGGCGGCGGTTCGCGCGGCTCCGCGGCGTCGGGTTTCGATTCGATGGATGCCGGAGTGTATTGAGGCCCCTCGGCATCCAACCGGATCACGGAGTTCGCCGCTTCCTGAGCCCATGCCCCGCCTCCGAAAATTATGCTCGCGTCCAGCACGGACAGAGCGGCTCCGCGAGCGAACATCACCGACTGACGTTTTCTCCTTGCGCCGAAGATTCGGCCGGCCGTGATACACCTAAACAGCGTGAGTTTTGGTTGATCTGAGTTCACAAGTATCATCCGCGAGACCAAGCGATAGACAACAGAGCCGGGCAGGGAAGTCCGCGCTACCCCTACATGACGACTAGACTCGCCCAATCCAGTCACGCTCGATCTCAACCGCGACCGAACGCTGTAGCAGCGTCACCGTAACAATCAAGCGGTCAAGATCGCGATAGCGTTGCAATACGCCTTCGAGTCCCCGCAGCGGACCTTCCATCACACGAACCTTTTCCCCCACTTCGATCGACGGAAAGGGTTCGGCGGGTAGGCCGGACTCAACAATCGCTCGAATCGCCTCGATTTGTGGCGGGTCCACCGGTTCCGGGCCGCGACCGAAACCGACTACTTCCAGCACACCCGGTGTTTTGAGAATCGGCAATCGATGATTCGGGTCGAATCGGCAGAAGGTATATCGTGGAAAAAGGGGCTTCGCTACCTTTTTCACTCGGTCCGACCAACGTTGTTTTTCCGTAAAAAGAGGCAAAAACTCCTCATAACCTTTCGTGCGAAGGGTGTGGGCGACGCTCTTTTCGTGGCGCGGTTTGACGTGCAAGGCAAACCATGCCGTCGAGTCGATTTCGGTCACGTCTTTGTGGGCCGTTTTGCTTGCGGACACCCGGAACGGCCGCTCGTCGCCTCGCGTCAACGCGCGCCCGGCCGAAGCAATCCGGCGCAACACCTCGCCAAGATAGCGATTCAGACTGGGTTTGGGTGACTTCGCTACGGCGAGCGAAGAAAACGACGGTTCGTTGTCGATAGCTACCGCATGGTCAGTCCCATCGGTAGACCTGCTTCAAAATTGGCGCTCTCGCGGATCCGAGCGGACCCCCGAAAGAGTCTCCAAGCCCCCGCCCGTTCGCCAAAACACCAGAGCCGCGAAGACCTTGAAGAACTGCCATTATACACATAAATCGAATCAATGTTTGTACATTAACGACAAATTTATACGAGAAAAGCTATTGGGATTACCTATGCCGACCGATGGATTTCCGTAAGGCTTGTCCTATGCCCGTCGAGCCGGCCCTCCGGGTCGCGACGCGGCATCCTTGATCTCGGAGGTGCCTCATGCTGATTCGCCGTGCTTTATCCGTTACGGCGGATGCCGGCGGTTCCACGCCCGATAGTCCAAGCGGCTGCTGTTTCCGAGGAACAGATCGTAAGTACGCTCCGGAAACGGACGAAGAGTATCCCGGGAGCACCTCGTGATAATTTCGTCTCTTCCGCCTTTTTACATAGCTCGATTTCCCGCGCCCGGCCCGTTGGGTCGCGGAGGGCGCGCCGCCGAAGGCGCTTTGGCGCCGCTCTTTTCGTCGTGATGGCGACCACCTTACTGGGAACGCCTCTTTTTGCCGATCCTAATTCAGCGGGTGGATCGATCCTCCGCGGTGCGGACGGCGACGAAGCTCACCTACTATCGAGATGCCCGCAATTACGGAACGATGAACATCATGACGAGCGCGGCGGGCCTCCCGCTCGGTCTGCAATTTTGGGGGTTTACCGATATCCACGGCAACCAGGGTGCGGAGGGGGCGGACGAGTTCGCGCGCTACTTCATGGAATACCGCCTCAGCCGCCCGCTGCCCAAGCAATTCGTCGGCATCCAGGGGCTCGGCCTGCAGGTTGAATACAACGATTTCCAGGGCATCGGTAACAGCGTGGCGCGGGTCGGGGTTACCTTTCGACATCGCACCAACGGTGACCGCGGTTGGTTGCAATGGCGCTACTTCCCGGTTGAGACGGATGGCGATGGAGGACAGGCAAGCCTCATCTATTTCTTTCCTCTCACGAAACGCTCCTCGATCGGTGGGTTCGTGGATTGGAATTGGACCGGGGCGCGGAAGGGTCGCTGGGTGATTGAGCCGCAGTTGACCTACCGGCTCAGCGAGCTTCTGGCCGTCGCGTTGGAGCTGCGTCACAACGACTTTGAACGGATCAATCCCCGGCTCCAAGGCACCGGAGTCGCGCTCGGGCTGGAGGCGTCTTTTTGAGATGGAAGCGGTCGTCGCCGATGATCGTAACCGCCGTTGCCGGCGTCCTGCTGTCGCTGTGGGGTTTCTACTTTCTACGAGCGCGCGAACAGCAGCTGCTGGAAGCGGACTTTCGTTCCATGGCGCGGGACCAGGTAGCGACCATCGAGCGCGAAATCCAAGTTAATCTGGGAGTGCTTGAATCGCTGCGGGCGCTCTACTCGGCGCTTCCCGTGGGCCACGAAGAGTTCACAGCCTTCGTCCGGCCTCACCTGCAACAACACGCGACGATCCAAGCCCTGGAGTGGATTCCGCGCATTCCCCTCGATGAGAGGAGTGCGTACGTCGCGCAAGCCCGTGAGCACTATCCGGAGTTCGAAATTACCGAAAGGCAAGCGCAGGGAGTGATGGTGCCGGCCGGGACGCGCCGTGAGTATTTTCCCGTTTACCACGTTGCTCCCTATAAGGGCAATGAAGCGGCGCTCGGGTTCGACTTGGCCTCCAACCCGACTCGTCTGCAAGCGCTTGAAGCCGCCCGCGCGAGCGGAGAACCCACCGCGACGGCGAGAATCACGCTGGTCCAAGAGGACGCCCGGCAATTCGGGTTTTTGGTTTTTTCGCCAGTCTACGAGGCAGGCGACCCAAAGGAAAGGGGTAAGAGTAGGGCTCCATTGAAAGGTTTTGTCCTGGCTGTCTATCGAGTCGGGGACATGATCGAGAAGTCGCTCAGCTACCTTACCGAGCAGCCGCTGTCGCTTCGCGTGGAAGACAGTTCTTCCGGCGTGACGACTGATCTGCTGTTCGGCCCGGAAGACTCAGCGGAGACCCCCGAGGGCCCCAGTTATCAGGCCGACATCGCGGTGGCGGACCGGCACTGGACGATTCGGTGTACCGCCACACCGGAGTTGCTTGCCGGCTACGATATGACGCAGAGTTGGTTCTTTCTGGTAGCGGCGCTCCTTTTCACGGCGGCCGCGGCGAGATACGTCGGAGTCAGCCGCAACCGCGAAGCCCGTGTCGCGGAGTTGGTCCGAGACCGCACGACGGAGTTGTCGGCTTCGAAAAAGATCGCCGAGAAGCGGGCCGAGGAATTGTCGCAAGCCAACCAAGAGCTTGAGCAGTTCGCGTATGCGGCCTCGCACGACCTCCAAGAACCGATTCGGACTCTCGTTTCCTTCAGCACTCTTCTGCGAGAGGACGTGGGTGATGATCTGTCGCCCGCGGCCGCGACGGACTTGGACCACATCACGGTCGCGGCGCGGCGTATGCAGCGGCTGGTCATCGACTTGTTGGCCTTATCCCGTGCCGGCCGTTCGGCCCTGGAGCCTGCTGAAGTAGCCCTCGAAGACTGTCTGAAGGATTCGCTGGATGCTTTGCGGGAACGGGTGAAAGAGACGGGCGCCCGCGTTGAGCGAATGAGCTTGCCCGTTGTCTCGGGTGACCGCGGACTGTTGACGCAACTGTTCCAAAACCTTCTCGGCAACGCCATGAAGTTCCAGCGCGGCAACGAACCGCCCGTCATCACCGTCACCGCGAAACAGCAAGACGCGGAGTGGCTGGTCGAAGTGAGGGACAACGGCATCGACATCGAACAAGAGTACGCGCGCCAAATCTTCGTTCCTTTTAAACGTCTTCACGGTATCGGCGACTACGAGGGAAGCGGAGTCGGATTGGCCATCTGCAAGCGCGCGGTGGAGCGACATGGAGGCCGGATATGGGTCGAGTCCACGCCGGGCGAGGGATCACGTTTTCAATTCACGCTACCGACGCATGAGGGAAAGACGTAAGTGATGACGAGGCCGGGAGCGCTGATTCGATCAAGCCGCAAGCCCCCCGTCACGGCGTCACCGTTCAACCAAATAATCCCAATGTTCGCCGGCTTGGCGAAGGATACCCGGCACGTCGGCGGGCAGTAGGTAGCCTTGGTCGGCCGAGGCCAAGGCGGCGGCTGCGATTTTTCCCAGGTAGTGATCGCGGTTGAGGTAGCGCTCTTCGATCGAGGGCCGCGGGTCGCCGTTGGCTTCGCGCTCGGCCTTGGTTCGGGCAAATGGAACAAACGACCCCTTCATGCTCGAGATTTCATGCGTCGGCCCGGAACGTTCGTTGAAGGTATTCCAGCCGCAATAGGTGGCCAGCGGCACGCTCAACTCGGGTAGAGCGATCCCCGCTCGGTCGTTGCCGTCTTGGTCGACCGCCGGCACGAGCACAGGAAAAGCCTCGCCTATCTTGGGCGGCTCTTGGGTCACGATGCCCTTGGCGACAAAGTCGGGACCGTAGTCGGCGCGATAGGCTTTGTGGACCAGGGTGGACAAGTTCACGCCGGGTATGGCGGGGAAGCCGAGGTCTTCGGCGCGGACCAGCGTACTGTCGGCGAGGCGCGGGTAACGGCTCGCCGGGGGCGCGGCGTCATCGGCAACCCAGCGATCGAGGGACTTGAGCAAGGCCCGCATGTTCCAAGTGAAATCCATCGGATTGTCGGGCTGTTGCCCCAGCGATTGGGTCGGAGGAAAACGGGCCGGGCCGTGCTGCGTGCTCGCGAACAAATAGATTCGCGAGTTGTCGAGCGGGGCGATATCGCGCTTGCCGTCGAGGCTGGTGTGGATCAGCGACGCCGCCCGCCCCCAGTATTCATAGGCCGAGTTGGTGTAGAAAACCTTGGGCCGAAACTCGAGCTTGAGGCGATGCGTTTGCAAGCCGTCGGTTATCCCCGTGATGGGATCGGTTTGCTCGCGGTCGCTAAACGGGAAGATGTCGGTCGGGTGGAAGAAGTTCATGTAGGGGTGCGCGTCGCGTGAAGGCTGTGCGAAGCGGTGATTGAAACTTCCTCGGCCTCCGCCGGCGACGTGCGCCATGACGCCGTCGAGGGCGCGGCGGTGTTGCTCGTCTTCGTTGAAGCCGTAGTAGAGGAACGTGCGCAGGAACCGGCCGCATTGGGATATCCCGTAGGCCAGGGTTCGATCGATCGCGTCGGCCGGGACGCCGAGTTCAGTCGATCCTTCGTATTTGAAATAGGACGCGGCGTCGCGTACCGCCGTGGGGCCGAGCCCGACCAATGCCGGGTTTTCAGACAGATATACGACTTCGTAGATCTTGTCGGGTTCAAAGCCGCCTTTGAGATAGACGTGTGTGCGCGAAGGGACGGGGTGGCCCCCCTCGACCGTCGCGAATCGCCACTCTGTCCTAGGAATCGTGCGGCGCTCGGCTTCCACCGAATCGCGCACCGTCAGCACGTTTTCAGAAGCCTTCGGGTCGGCGACTTCGTAGGGGATATGATTGCGATCGGAGAGAATGTGATGCCTGACGCGATCGGTGACGACGAAGTCGGCTCGCACCAAACCGCGAATGGGCTTGCCGTCTTCGCTCGCCGTCGGCGTATAGAGACGCATGCGACCCTGCTCGCGCGGGGGGTCGAATTGCCAGCCAAGAAACAGCACGCTGAAACCCTCGCGCTGAAGGAAGTCGTCGCCGTAGTGCTTTTCGGTTTTCGGGGCATTGACGCGGGAAGCGCGGTTGAACATTCCCAGCGCGGTTTTGCCTCCCCGATTTGGGATATCGATGAGCAGCGCGCCGTTGGCCCTCGACATGTCCTTGGGACGCAGCAAGAAGAAATCGGAGCTGAACTCGACCTCGCCCCGGGCGTTGCGCGGCGCCAGGTCAATGTCGGTGATGATGCGGTTGGCCGAGTTGGAAGGATTCACGGCGAAGTGAAGCTTGCCGCTGACGGCCACATAGGAGCCGACGAGTCCGAACGAGCGTCCGTCGAGAACGGCGGATTGCGATTCAATCTCGACGCCGGTCACCTCGGCGAAGGCGGCGGTAGTCAGCAAGATGAAAGCGAAAAGAGTGCGTTGCATGGTGGGCATGGCTCCATTTTTTCGGAACGAAAGGTGATTCGGCGGGTCGTGGACCATTATGCGGGTTTTTGAGGGCGAGCCGGCTTGCGGCAGCCCGGAATTCGCTGCTCGGTCGCTCGGCCCGTCGCTTGCGCTCGGGGCTCTGATTCCATGGTTCGCATTGCGAGGGGGTTTCCCCATTGACGTCGCGCACCCGGTCCTAGTAAGCCGCGGCGATCTGCTTCCGGACAAAGCGGCAGTCTTTCTCGATCACTTCCAAAGTCTTCTCTCGGCGCGCGGACTCGCTGGACGCATTGACTTCGTATTCGAGGTGCACTGAAAGCGGCCCCTGAAAACCACTCGCCGCCAACATCTTGAAGAACTCCGGAAATCGCACCATACCCTCACCCAGAGGACACATCCTGACCTTCCATTCGCCCGCGCGCTTCTCCCAGTGGAAATCCTTGAGGGAAACCATATTGATGCGCGAAGCCAGGCGATGAAAACCGATTTTCCAACCCCAGTTTCCGCCCTCGATCGTGGCGTGGCAGGGGTCGTAGTAAGAACCCATCCAGGCCGGGTCGATGTCGCGTTGGATCCACCAGTTGTCCCACATCACCGAACCGATGCTGCTTCCCGAATGCGTATGGAAGCCCCCCTGGACGCCGGCGTGACGGCCGATGGCGGCGATACCTTCGACCGAGCGCTTGACGCGTTCGAGGGTTTCATCGAGCTTCGTGAGATCGCGGTAGTGATAGTAGCCGAGCTTGTAGAGAGGAATCCCGAGTTCGCCGGCGGTTTGCAAGGTCGGCCGGGCCGCGGGGTCTTCGGCCGAGGTAAGCCCCGTTGTAATCATCGGCACGTCGACGCCCTGGCCGCGAATGGCCTCGTGGGCGCGCGGCAAATCGCGGGCGACGCGCTCGGGCAAGACGTGCCCCCCGGGCCGGACCGTCAAATCGACGCCGTCGAAACCGATCTGCTTGAGGGTTTGCCCAAGCTGTCGATAGCCGAGAAAAGGGAGATGTTTCGAAAACATACAGAGCGTCGGTTCGCCGCGTTTGGCCGCTTTGGCGCCGCCGGCAGCGCCGCCGGCGGCGTAAACGCTCGCCAAGGAAGCAGCTTGGAGCAGTCGGCGTCGAGAGAGGTCGGGCATGCGGGTTCTCCGGGGTCGTTACGGGTTGCCACCATGATGGCATAGGGTGTCGCGAACGGCGCGGGGCCGGCGCGATGCCGGCGATTGCGCCGGATAGGGCGGGAGCGCCGCCGGCCGCTAGCCCCTTAGGTCGCGTCGCCGGGGACGGAGATTGCTAAAGTCGGATCCTGAGATCACGTAATACCAGTCGGCAAATCGGTTGCGCAGCTCGCGGGCCAGCTCTTCACCCTTCTTGTCCGGCTCTTTGCCGTCTTCGGTGTAGCTCTTGGCGCGCGCGGTGCTGTGGTTGACGGTGACGAAAAGATAGCGACGCTCTTGCTCCGCATCGCCGTCTTTCGCGCTTGCCTCGGCGTCGCTCGCCCGAGCCCCGGAAGCGATTTCCCCGAAACGCAACGTGTACTCGATCCCATTGGCCGTCTCGACGATGATTTCGCCTTCGTTCGAAAACAGCTGCCCGCGCGGTGTGATGAAAAACCCCTTCTGTCGCAGCGACATGACCGAATCCATCGACATGCGGATGCCCTCTTTGGTTTTGAGGTCTTGGGTGAGATTTGGCGGTTTCGATTGCACGTCGACGATGCGCAGATCGTCGAGAGCTTTCGTCAAAGCGTCGATCTTGTCTTTCTTGGGGGTGCTTCCGCCGCTCATTCGCCACTTGTCGTCGCGCTTGGTCAGAGTGTTCCGCTCTTGGTTTTCGATAGTGCCCCGGCGTTCGTTGATCGAGTAGCTATTGATCGAAATCTTGCGAATATCGGCGATGTCGATTTTGAGGAGATCGGTTTCAATCCAATCGGCGAATTCGGCGGAAATGTCGGCGTCCGTCTTGACGGCGTAGGTGCGACGTTGCGAGGGTACACGCAGGTAACGGTAGCCGGCTTTGCCCTCGACTTCCTTGCCGACGACGAAGTCAGCCAGCACCGTGTCGTTCTCGCCGCGTAGCGTGACGCGCTTACCGCGGCCGGCGAGAGTCGTCGCTTCCCGATCGAGAGGGTTGATGACGCCGTACTCGGAATGGTCGTCGACGCGCTCGGAAATCGTTATATCCTTGCGCAGCTCCATCAGCGCCGCCGCTGTCCGCGCGAGCCGTTCCTCGGCGTCGGCCGGGTAGGCATTGTGCGAGGGGATCACCCATTTGTTGTCTTGAAACTCGACTTTGAGAGGGCGAGCGGTAGCGGTTTCTTCGTCATAGTCGACGATTTCGATGGCTCTGGGTGCTTGCGGACCTGTAAACGTTGGAAAGAAAAGCTCACCCTGATCGTCGAAAATGTCGGGTGTCACATTACCAGGGTCGACGACGATCGCGGCCAGGCTCAGCACGGCGGCGGTGACGCAGAAGACGGCGGTTTTTTGCAGTTCGTTCATCCCTTACCTCTCAGTACAATCGCGGCGGATTCGCATTCCTCGACGGGATTACGGTGCGTGATCCTCCGTGAGCAACCGATCGGCCGAGACGCCGATGGTTTCGCGCCGTAAACGACGCAGGGAAACCCATATGAACAAAGCGAAGGCCGGAACCGGCGACAGGGCCACCGCCAACACTTTGATGGTGTTCTGAATGGTTCGAATCGAGCTTTCCATGTCGCCGCGGGCGTTCTCGATCAAACGCTGTTTTTCGTCCTCGATATTGGCGCGCGCGACCTGCAAACGGCGACTCTCGGCTTTTTGCTGGTTGGCGATCATAATGCGTTTGGTCTGCTGGTCGAGGTCGGCGCGATTCCGCAACTCCTCGACCGCGCTGTCGAGTCGAGCCTGGGCTTCCTCGAGTTGCTTCGTGGCGGAGGCCTCGGCTTCTTGTGTGTCCACGAGCCGCTGGTCTTCGTAGACCTTGGTGCGTGACTCCATGGCCTCAAGCGTCCGATGTTTACGCCGGCGCTTGCGCAGCGCGATGAACGAATCGTCGCCACCCAAGTAGTCCGCCGAGTTGAGCAAGAAAGTCACATTGTCGAAGCTCAACATTCCCATGCCCTGCCGACGCAGTTGGAAGAACTGTTCGCCCATCATGTCCACGTCGGCGATCACAACCGCGCTCACCGGTTTGTCGCCGGATTTGCCGCGCACGCGGGCGGCGGTGACATAGCGATTGCTATCCGGCTGATGGGGTAGGTTCGTCGCAATCTGGACACCGAACATGCTGCGCTGGACGAGTCGCAACCAGAGGGCTGTGTTCGAATCAGGGCCGGTGGAGAGCAGAGGAAAGAAGTCGACGTCGGCGCCTTCCTTGGACCGCAGAACACCACTGTAGAGAGCCACGAGCTCTTGCATCTCCGAAGTGATTGCTTCATCGGGGTTGAAAGCGTCATCGGGTCCGCTTCCCGATCCAATGAAGAGGATTTCCGGAGGCAAGGTTCGGTATTGCGGATGTGGGTTATAACGGTCCCACACGACTTGATTGTGATCCCATTCGACGCCAAGAACGTCCATCAGGGGCGTCACATCCGCCGGCGGCGGCGGCGGGGGCGCGCCGCGGCTGAACGGGTTTTGAGGCTGCTGTTGCGGGGATAGTTCGATGTCAAACGCCGGCAGCGGATCGACGACTAACAACAGCGGGTTGCCCTTCCCGGCGTAGTCGGTGAGGCGGTCGACCTGGTCTTGCTTGAGAGTGTTCGGGAGCGCCGCCAACAAAACGTCGAGGTCGCCCGGGTAATCCTTGTCGGCGGGCACGCGGACTACTTCATATTGCTTACGCAACTCGGCCACAATCGACCAATCCGGCGTTTGCCGGCGGGCCTGAAAATCGAAGCCCCCGAAGAGCTTCGCACCCGTTTCGAGTATGCCGATCTTCTTGCGTTCGGCGCGAGCGACCACCCTCACCGAGCGCATCAGCTCGTATTCGACCGGCAGTCCCGGGTCGAAGAACGGAATCACGAATTCCTCGGCCCCCGCGCTAAAGGCGATTCCCATGAAGATGTCGTTGCTTCCGCCGGCGCTTTGCTCCCACAGGGGAAGCGGCCTGGAAGAGATGTTGTAGCGCTCCTGAGCCTCCCGCGCCTCGGGCGTGTATTTCTCCGTCATCACGATGCGCGAGTGAATTCGACCGCCGCCCCGGGCGTCAAATTCGCGCATCAGATTCATGATGTTGTTGTGGGTTTGGAGGTAGCTTTTTGGAACTTCAGGACTTAAGTAAGCCTGGATAAATACCGGCTTGTCGGCGTCTAGGCTGGCGATCAGATCGCGCGTTTCGTCGGAGAGCGAGTGGATCTGCTCGGCGGTAAAGTCCAGCCGGCCACCGATGCTATCGGCGAAAACCGTCAGGGCGCCCACCGCGACGACCAGCGCCACCCCGCGCAAAGCGTAGTGACGTCCCAACTTGACGGCGTCTTTTCCGGTGGGCCAATGTCGCCGCCCGAGCAGGGCGACGTTCAAATAGAGCATCGCCCCCGCGAAGCCGACAAAATAGAGTAACGACGACAACGAGATGATGCCGTTCGCCGGATCCCGAAATTGTTCCCTGAAGGAAAGCCCTTCGACTAAACGGCTCAGGCCGCCACTCAAGATCACGCCGGCGCTGTCGATGAAGACCGGAACCGCGCAGAAAACCGCGCCGAGGATGAAGGCAACCGTGAGATTGTCGGTGAGCAGCGAAGCCACCATCCCGAGTGCCAACAACGCCGCGCCCATCAGCCAATAACCGAAGTACGTCGAAAACAGCAAACCGAGATCCGGGCTTCCCAACCACAGCAGCACGAAGACATGACTGAGAGAAAACAGCAATGCCGCGCTGTAGATTGCCAACGTGGCAAGGTACTTCCCAACCACGATTTCGAGATCAGTGGCCGGTAAGGTTAGCAACAGCTCGTCGGTGCCGTTGCGCTTCTCCTCCGCCCACGTCGTCATCGTGATGGCCGGGATCAGAAAGATCAGCAGATAGGGGAAGAAGTTGTTGAGCTGTCCCAGGTTCGCCAGATTGTTGGCGAAAAACGCTTCTTGCCAAAACGCCGCGATAGCGCTCAGGAAGACGAACAGCGTGATGAAAACGTAGCCCGAGGGACTCCTGAAATAACCGGAGAGTTCCCGTTTCAGGACGGCTTTCGATAGACGCCAAGCATTGTTCATTGCACGCTCTCCTCGGAGCTCGATTCGGAGTCGCCGGCTTCCTCGACCCCCGGCGCCGGTTCTTGCGGGGTTTCGTGTTGTTCATCGCCGCGGCCGGTCAAGCGGTGAAAAGCGTCTTCGAGGGTCCCGCCTTCGGCCATCTCATCGGGCGTACCGTTGAAGACGATGCGGCCTTCGTGGATTAGGATTACCTGGTCGGCGACCGCTTTCACTTCCTGCAAAATGTGAGTCGAAATGAGAATGGTCTTCGTTTCGCCCAGTTCGCGAACGAGCTCTCGCACGTCGCGGATCTGATTCGGGTCGAGGCCGCTGGTGGGCTCGTCCATGATCAAAATGTCGGGCTCATGCAATAGCACTTGCGCCATCCCGACCCGCTGGCGGTAACCTTTCGAGAGTTTGTAAATGCTTTTCTCGGCGACCGATTCGAGGTTGCACTGCACCATGACCGCCTCCATGCGGACGCGCAGCCGGCCTTCGGCCAATCCCCGGGCTTCCCCCACGAATTCGAGCAACTCGCGAGGAGTCATCTCGGGGTAAAGAGGCCCGTTTTCAGGTAGATAGCCTATTCGCGCAACCGCTTCAATGCGGTCGGTGGCCACGTCCAGGCCCGCAATCCGCGCCGTGCCCGCGCTGGGGCTCAAATACCCGGTCAGGACCTTGAGAGTGGTGGATTTGCCGGCTCCATTCGGTCCAAGGAAGGCTGTCACTTGTCCTTGGCGGACCGAGAAGCTGACATCCCGAATAGCAGCGAAAGCCCCGTAAAACTTGCTGAGGCCCGCCGCCTCGATCATGAGGGCGCCGTCTTTCTTCAGCATCGCTTAAATTATTGATTTATTGAATGTTATCAATCCGCACTCAGGAGGCAGTGTGGAAAGCCTTGTCCCATCCGCGGTTGCAATATTCCATCCCGCCTTTTGCCGGCGAGCGTCCCGTGGGAGGCAAGATTTCCATTCTATCGTATACCCTACCGCTGTCTCAAGGCCCAGTCTTGTCTCATGCAAGATGAGCCTGAACGAGGAGTTTGTTTCTCACACAAGATGAGCCTGCAGGATCGGGGAGTGGGCATGCTGGGGATTGACTATCCAAGTGCAAAACGCCGGCAAGTTGAATCCGCAACAGATCCGGCAGTTTCTCCACTCCAGCCAGGAGATTCGATTCAAAGGCAAAGGGCGGGCCGAGATTTACGCTTGGGTGGCGCGCACGCTTGGCCGGCACGGCTACAGCCGCCAGAACCGCGCCGACAAAGGGCTGCTGCGGCAGTATCTGGTCAAGATGACCGGACTGAGCCGGGCGCAAATCACGCGGCTGATCCAGCAGTACCGGCAGGGCGGAGAACTCCAACCCGCCCGCTACCGGCGGCATCGCTTTGCCCGCAAGTACACGCCCGCCGACGTCGAACTGCTGGCGGCGGTGGACGAGGCCCACGAAACCCTCAGCGGCCCGGCCACGCGCAAGATCCTCGAGCGGGAATACCAGCAGTACCAGCAGCGCGAATACGAGCGGTTGGCGGGGATCTCGGTGGCCCAGATCTATCGCCTGCGGCGGCGCAGTGCCTACCGCCGGCGGCGGCTGCATTTCACCAAGACCCGGCCCACAGCGGTGTCGATCGGCGAGCGGCGCCGGCCCGACCCGCAAGGCCGACCCGGCTTTCTGCGAGTGGATACGGTGCATCAAGGGGATCGCGATGGCGTCAAGGGCGTCTACCACATCAATGCCGTGGATGAAGTCACCCAGTGGCAAGTGGTCGGCGCCACAGCCGCGATCAGTGAAGCCTGGCTGGAGCCGTTGCTGAAAGCCATGATCGAGCAGTTTCCCTTTCGTATCCGCGGCTTCCATTCCGACAACGGCAGCGAGTTCCTCAATCGCACGGTGGAGAAGTTATTGAACAAGCTGCTGATCGAACAGACCAAGTCGCGTCCGCGGCACTCCAATGACAACGGCTTGGTGGAATCGAAAAACGGCGCGGTGATCCGCAAACACATGGGATATACGCACATCGCGGCGCCGCACGCGGGGCGCATCCAGCGCTTCTACCAACAGCACTTCAATCCCTATTTGAATTTCCACCGGCCCTGCGGACAGCCCGAGATCAAGACCGACGCCAAAGGCAAGCAGAAGCGGGTGTATCGCCACTACCAGACGCCTTGGGAATCTTTCGAGCAGTTGCCCGAGGCCGCCGGCTACCTCAAGCCAGGGCACACGCTTGAGGCTCTGGGCCGCATTGCCCAGGCGGAAAGCGACACTGCGGCGGCGCGCCGGATGCAGCGAGCCAAACACAAGCTGTTTGCCAGTTTCCGGTCCGCGAACACGCCGTGCTGAACAGCAGGAAGAGGGCTGTGGAAATGGCGGGCGGTGGAAAACGAGGAAAACCAAAACCAGGTTTCCCTTCGTTTCCCACCGCCCTTGGAAATCGCTCCGCGATTCCCACATTCCCACAACCCCGACGACGATTCTCCCCTTCCCAAATCAAAACCAAAAAACCAGAAAGGAGCCCCAGCTACTCAAAAAGCCCCAACCCCCGTCTTCAGGCTCATCCTTCGATGAGAAAATGCTCTCTTGTGCCGTTTCGCGCCCGAAGAAGAGAGTGTCCCAAACTCGAAGCGCCGCGACGCTCTGGTTCGCCATGGACCGGTTTTAGAAGTGATGGGCACTTCGGTACTCATTTTTGGCCGCAACTTGACCCATGGCGTGAAGAACCCTCGTGATACCCTTTGAAAAGCCGGTCTGTAACTCATGCTCACTCTGCTAATCCTGCGTCACGGAAAATCCAACTGGGGAGCGGATTTTAGGCAAGACCACGAGCGTCCGCTTGCCAAGCGGGGACACAAGGCCGCGAAGCTGGTGGGAGATTTCCTATCTCGGATTGGTCTAATACCGGACTCGGTTGTTTCTTCATCAGCCGTGCGGGCAAAGACAACGGTCGAACTCGCTTTGGACTCCGGCGGGTGGACTTGTCCGATTCGTGTTACCGACAAACTCTATGATGCTGTTCCCGGCTTGATGATCGAAGAGATTCGGGCGGAACCAAGTGAGACCAAGACTTTATTGATCGCGGGTCATGAACCAACCTGTTCAACGCTTACCAGCCTGCTCGTCGGGGGCGGTTCGGCGCGATTCCCGACGGCAGCTCTGGCCTGCATCGAGTTTCCGTTTGACGCTTGGGCGGGAGTGGCGCCGTCGTCGGGGCGGTTGGCATGGCTGGTGAACCCCAGATTGCTCGAGCGCGCCGGAACTCGATCTTAGCGGCCGCGGTGTAGGTCTCGGCAAGTGAGAGGGCAGTCTCCGGACAGGGACAGCACCTCACTGTTTCCTCGGCCCACTTTGTTCGTGTGCTGTTGGGAGGGGTCCTGATTGTTCGCGCGGCTCCCGCGTGTTGGGCCTCGGGGTATTACGCAATCGCTTGGGGCCGTCGAGAGTCCGGCGCCTCTTCCCCGGCCAGCAGCTTCGATATCGACAGTTTGAGCTCGCCGAATATCTCGTCCGGTGGACGGACGGCATCGACGCGGACAAATCCGTAGGTCTCGGCCATCGCGTCCAACGCCTTGATCACGCGTGCTTGGTATCCCACAAAGCTTTCGCAACGGTCACGGCCGAAAGGAACATCCATGCCGCTTTCCCAATAGTCGAAGCCGCCCTTGCCCCGGACGACCCGGGCCACCAAGTGTTGCGGTTCGGCTCGAAGATAGTAGATCGCATGGGGGACAAGCGCGATTCCGGCCATCTGATCGAGCCAGGAGCGTCGCTCTCGCCGGGCGATCGCCCTAGCCATGACCGAATACACATAGCGGTCGGTGAGGACGACGAACCCGGCGCGCAAAGCCGGGATGATCTCACGCTCGAGGCGATCGGCGAAATCGGTGACGTAGAAAAGAGTCATCGTCAATGGGCCAAGGCCGTACGCTTCCTTGGCTTCGACAATCCCTCGCCTGGTCAACGCGGATCGGGCCAAGCCTGTTTCGAGAACGCCGAACCCCTCTTGCTCTAACCATACCCGCAGGTTAGCTACCTGGGTCGTTCGGCCGACCGAATCCGGGCCTTCGAGAACGATCAGCTTTCCGCGTAGTTCGGAGGGGTCAACTCCCGGAATGGGTTCGCCATGGAACTTCATAGCATTCGTCACAATGTTGCGGCCGAGATGGGGAATTCGGCCTTGAGCCCGGCGGGGGCTCTCAGGATCCGCGCTTCAAGGCTGTCTCCGATTTTCCGCATCACGATGTCGCGCATTTTCTGTTGTTGTTTTTCGATCGACTGCGTGGCATCGATGACGTGAAAGCCCATTTTCGCGGTCATTGCCTCGTACTCTTTCAAGATGCGCCCTTGAAAGATACGAAAACTTTCGGTCGTGTCGCGACTCAAGTTCAGGTCCATGCCGGCCTCGTAGTACTTGAGAGATGCGCGGCCGCCAACGATCCGGTCGAGTGCGACGTCGAGCGGCAGTCGGAAGTAAAAAACCAAGTTGGGTTTGACGGCAAAACGATAGAGGTTGCTGACCCAGCGCGGACTCACGCCGCGAGCGACATCGCGAGCGAATGCGGTGTAGGCGTATCGATCCGCGCAAACGATGGCGCCGGCGCGGAGCATCGGTACAATGGACCGCTCCATTCGGTCAGCGAAGTCGGTCGCGTGAATCAGGCTGAACGTGGTCGGAGTGAACAGCTGCTTCTTTTTCCCGCGACGCGTCGTGCGTTTCACGGCAGGTGAAGAATTCCATTCGCTGAACGCGACGGCGCAGCCCCGCGAACGCAGCCACTGGCTAAGAAGAGTGATTTGGGTAGACTTACCCGATCCGTCAATACCCTCGACGACGATCAGCTTCCCTTTGTATCGATTCGGAGAAAACAAGTGCTCACCCGCCCACTCAATGTAACATTCTAACCCTACATTTCCGTGTAAGATACGGCGCGGTTGACATCGCCGATTCGATCCGGATGCCGGCGGCCGAAGTCCTACAAGACGCCCGCGACCGGGAAAAGTTTCTCGATCGACTGGAACAGACAGCGGGTACGCGAGTGGACGTCACCTCACGGCGGGAAGAGTCCCGTTTGATCCACTTGGGCGTTCTAACCTAGTGGCCTCGAGAGAGCGCACGCCTCAAGCGGTTGCAATCGTTCTGTTAGTGTGTGGCAGAGGAGTGCGGGGGAATCCGCATGGGCAAGAAACTCATCTGGTTCGCAATCGCGGCGGGGCTCGTTGCAGGTTCCCTATTGCTTCTCCAGAAGGCGCTTGAGCCGCCACCCCCGCTTATCGCTCAAGCCACCCGGTTCTCGCTCAGTGGCGTCACTCTCGTGACTCCCGGCATCGAGCGGCGCCCTGGTCAGGGCATCCTCGTCGCGGACGGATCGATTCAGCGGATCTCCAGCAGCATCGGCAGCTTTCCAGCTGCCCTGGAGGACTATTCCGGCGCTTACGTGCTGCCCGGGATCATCGATGCTCACGCACACCTGCCTCCCGACAATGCGCTGAAGCTCAGCAGCTTTTTTTGCCTCATGTACCTCGCGCATGGTGTGACGACCATTCGGGAAACAGGGGACACGGATGGTACCGCGGTCGCGGCCGCACAGAAAGGGATGGCGGCGCGAGGCTTTCCGGGCCCCCGTGTTTATGCCTGTGGCCCTTTCCTGGGAAGAGAGCCGCGGCGCTGGGCCAATACAGTGATTCTAGAGAGCCCCGCCGACGCCGACCGAATCGTCGCGCGACTCAAACAAGACGGATTCGATTGTGTCAAAGGCTATGACGAGCTCACGCTTGCCGATATCGAGGCGCTTCGAAAGGCATCCCGCTCGCATGGGCTGCCCTTTATCGGCCATGTCCCCGCGGCCTTGGGGTATGAGGAGGCGCTCATGCCCGAGGTGCAGCATCTGCTTGGCATCTCTAAACGGGGCGATCTGAAACGGGACCATCTGTTCGACCGATTGGCGGATTGGGCGGAAGTGGACGACGCCCGGCTGGAAACGATTGTTGATGTGACGTTGCGCCACGGCATCAAGAATACTCCAACGTTAGTGTTGACCCAGCAACTGTTGTCTTTTGCCGACTACCAAGCGGCAGCGATGGGGGCCAAGGTGCGGCTTAGGCCGCGGCTGTTCCGGGATGTATTGTGGCATCCGACCGAGGGCTTCCCTTTTTACCGGAATCTAGGCAAGCAGGATTTCAGAATGATTCGGGAAGCGCTCGTGAAAAAGAAAACGCTGGTCGGAATGCTGCACAAGGCGGGCGCCGATCTGCATGTAGGCACGGACACGGGTCAACCTTTCGTTGTGCCGGGGGCGAGTGCTCATCAGGAAATGCGCCTATTCGTGGAGTCCGGGATGACGCTGGAGGAAGCCTGGGAGCGGGCCACTTGGCGGAACGCCGATCTGCTGGGCGTTCCAGCGCTCGGACGGATCGAGGAAGGGGCCCCGGCTGACTTGCTTGTTTTCCGGCGGGATCCGACCGTGGACCTTACCGCTTTGGAGTCGCTCGAAGCCGTGGTTGCAGGTGGCTACCTGTATACAGCCGAGGATATCCGGGCGACACTCGAAGCGCATCGCCGGCATTTCAGCGGGCCGGTATTCGACCGGACTTCCGTGTTTCTTACGCGCCAGTTCCTGGCCTATACGGTGAAGCGTGATTACTAGCCTCGGCTCGGTGAGCTGGGCGACGTAGTTCTTGGAGCCTCACACTTTCGCTTCCGGCGCGCCGCGCACGAGGAGAGCCGCGAAAGCGAGTGCGTACACCGCGTAGAGGACCGTCAGAAGTGCCTCGCTGGATCGAGCGCGAGTCTCTTGCGCCGGCCGAACGGTAAATTCGCCTCTCAGGCCTCTCGAAAACTCGCCAACTCGACTCCGGCCCGCTCCGCGGCTTCCCACACACGCGGGTCTGTCAAGGCTCGCAACTCCTGCTCGCGACTCTCGCGTAAGCGGGTCGGGAGACGGCGTAAATCATCGGTCACACGGCCCGGGTGACACATGAACTCGGTCAGGCCGTCGGGTAGTTCGCGAATCAAGGCGATCAACTGCCGGGCCTCGAAAGCCCCCGTCATCTGGAAGCCCGCGAAGTGGTCGGTCGCGCGGCAACCGTGCCTCTCGATCGAACGGGCGAAGCGTCGGGCAAGTGGTCGCAAGCACCATTGCACCGCTCGCGTCCTGGGCGACCCGGCTCCCCGAGCGGCGGTCAGCGGCAGATCAAAGGGCCGCCGCACCCACGGGATGTCGAACCGCCGCGCGACCCGCAGCAGGGCTTTCAAGACGGGGGGAGCCAGATGCGTGTGTTTGTGCGTATCGAGATGAGTGGGCTCGATCCCGGCTTGATGGAGTTTATCAATCTGCGCCGCGAATTCTTGTTCGATCAGGTCGGCGGCGAGGGAGGTTGCGAGTCTTCCCAGGAGTTGGGGAACGGAATCGGGAAGCTTCCCGCCGGGAAGAGTGAGGGCCGCCCCCCGCACCAGCATCAGATGGCAACCGACATCGAGTTCCTGATGCTCTCGGGCCAGCGCCGCGGCATGGTCGAAAGCCGGTCCGTTGGCCATCAGGGTGGCTGAGCGCAAGATTCCGCGAGTGCGGGCTTCGATGATACCTTCGTTGACGCCTCGCGTGAGGCCGAAGTCATCGGCGTTGACGATCAAGCGGCGTCGGGGCATCGAGTTAGGCAGCGTAGCACGCTGGTTCAAGGGCTACACGGATTGCCGACTCGCCACGTAAGCGCCGGGCCGCGTTGTCGGAGCCGGTTTGTCGCGTGATCAATGAAACAGAACCGCGAGGATCCGCGCTTTCGTGCTTTAGTACACTGAATTCGCCGGCGTCTTTCTTCTTGGAGGCTCCGGTGGTTCCCGCTGAGATGCCTTGCGTGAAGATCCGCGTTGTCCTCTTCCTGTTGCCGATGTTGATCGCGGCAAGTTGGCCGCTTCCGCAAGCTCATGCTGATCAACTCGATACCGACATCCGCCTGTTCACCGTTCTGACCGCGATTAACGTTGCCGGATACGACGAGGGGCTGGGTTCGCCTTCCGACAGTACGGTTCGGCGGGCGATTCGAGACGAGCTGAGTGATTTCGACGGCTCGAGCCTTGCGCTGCTGAAGACTTTCTATCAAGAAAACAAGCGCGCGGATGCCGGCGCCACGCTGTCGCAATACGTCTCCTACGCGTTAGTGGCCGAAGGGCCTCCTTATTTCGAGGTCAAGGCGGATTTGCCGACGGATCTTCCGCCCGACGTGCGGCGGATTCGGGGGCTGGGTCCGATTCTCGCCGAGTTCTACGAGCAAGCTCCGATCGAACGGTTGTGGAGCAAATACCAGCCTGAGTTCGACCGCGAAATCACGCGTTACCAAGAGCCGCTGATCCAAGCGCTGTTTGAGGCCGCCGGGTATGTGCGGGTTTCTCCAACTAGTCGCGAGGTGCAAAGTTTTCAGGTCGTGTTCGATCTGCTCGCGGCGGCCAATCAGCTCAATACGCGCAGCTACGAAGGCAAGGTTTATGTCGTCGTGCACCCATCGGAAAAACTGTACGTCGACGAGATTCGCCACGCGTTCTTGCTGCATCTGCTGGATCGGTTGGCGATCCGTCATGGCACGGCCATCGGGAAAAAGGAAATTCTTTCACGGTTCGCGATGTTCGCGCCCGCTCTGGACCCGGTCTACAAGGCCGATTTCCAATTGCTGGTTTCCAAATGCGTGGTCAAGGCGGTGGAAGCGCGCTTGAGTCGACGTCCCCAGGCCGAGCGCTTGGAGCAAGTGGAGCAAGATCTTCGGGAAGGCTATATCCTGACGCCCTATTTTTACGATGCTCTGGAAGCCTACGAAAAGCAAGGTCAGGAGCTCAGGCTTTACTACCCGGAGATGATCGAAGCGATCAAGGTGAAGAAGGAGGCCGCGCGGCTACAAGACATCGAGTTCGCCGAAGCTCCCTCCAACAACCTCGAACCGGTTACGACACGCGCTCAGGTTTCCAAAGCGGATGTCCTGCTGCACGAAGGCGAGATCTTCCTGGCCGATCGTAAGCCCTTGCGGGCTCGCAACAAGTTCGAGCAAGCGATTGCTGAATCGGAGGGACCGAATCCCGACGCCGCCTACGGCCTGGCCCGCGTCGCGTTGGCCGAGGGCGACCCGGATTTGGCGACGCGGTTTTTCGAGCAAGCGCTGGCGGCGGTGCCGGGTCCGCATGTCGAATCGATGTCACGCGTCTACTTGGGGCGCATTGCGGACATTACCGGCTTGCGGGATCAAGCCATCGAGCAATATAACTCGGCTTTGGACGTTCGCAACATCCCCGAGCGTGCGCGCGAGTTGGCGGCCGAGGGTTTGGATCAGCCCTTCGAATCGGGCCGACGCCCCTCCGAAGCCGTCGGAGAGCAAGAGGACGGCTACGACGACGAGGCCGCGGCTTGGGGCGACGAGGACGACGCGGACGACGATTACGACGATGAGGCCGCGGCTTGGGGCGACGAGGGCGACGACGAGGATGAAGACGAGGAAAGTGACGAGCAAGACGGTTCTGACGCCGAAGGCGCCTTGCGGAGAGAACGTCGCGCCCGCCCGTAACGCCGGCCGGCCGACTCGCGTCGAACACAAGCAACCGGCGGAGTTCGCGGTGGGTCCGTGCCGAGGGGCCGTGGATTCCTAAAGCCCCGGAATGCTAGATTGTAGAGAGTGAATTTACTTTGGAGAAACTCATGAGGAACACCCTTCTCGCCGTTTTGTTGAGCCTTGGCGTGGCCGTCTCGCTTTGGGGACAAAAAGCCAAATCCCAGAAAGAATATGACGCCCTGAAAGCGATCGAGGCCGCCTACGACCCAGAGTCTCAGATCACGGCGGTTCACACCCTTCTCACGACGTTCAAGAACACGGAGTTCAAGGAATGGGCGAACTTCATGGCTATGAACGCCTACAGTAAAATGAACGACTTCGAAAACATGCTCCTCTATGGGGAGCAGACCCTGGCCATCAATCCGGAGCACGCGGAAGTCCTCACGGCGTTGGCCTACGCCATTCCGACCCGAACTAAGCAATTTGACCTCGACAAAGAGGCGAAACTGTCCAAGGCGGAGGACTTCGCGCGTCGCGCCTTGCGTTTGATTCCGACAACGGAAAAGCCAAATCCCGAGGTTCCCGACGAGCAATGGCTGACGGTCAAGAAGAACCTGATGTCGCAAGCACACGACTCGCTGGGCTTGGTCGCCTTTATGCGCGGGGATTTTGCAGCAGCCGAGCAGGCCTTTCAGCAATCACTTGAAGTGGCGACCGACCAAAACGCCATGACGTTTTATCACTACGCCAACACCTTGAAGCACGCCGGCCAAACCGATAAAGCGCTTGAAATAGCCGAGAAGTCGATCGCGGCGGGCGGCGTAAAGACCGGCAACAGAGATCTTGCCAAAGTCCTAAAAGCGGAGATCATGAAGGCTCGGGCGCGCGAGATGTTCCAAATCAAGTCGAAACCGAAATCGGGGCCGGTCGTCGCACCGACTGTCAACGCCGCGCCGGTCGCGGAAGAGGCGGAAGAGGTCGAGGAAGACGGTGAGGACGAGGAGGACGACGAAGAGGCTGGGGAAGACGACGAGGTCGACGAAGAAGAGGAAGCCGACCCCGTATAGTTCAGCCGGCACGAAACCGAGCCGCGGGCGGTAGCAATCGGCGTCCGGGGGGGAATGCCCGCGTGATTCGCGTGAACTTTCAGATGTGTGAAAAACGGTGTTCCGGGGCATCGCGGTTCCACCACTTGCATACGGCATGTCGGCTTCATCGCATACCGCTTGCTAACGCGCGCGACTCGGTTTGGTGACGCGGTCGCGGCTTGACGATTAGCATGGCGAAATCCGCCGAAGCTCTCGAAGCAACCATCGGCTATCGCTTTGCTTCGCGCGAATTGTTGCGGCAATCGCTCACGCACCGTTCCTACATCTCCCAAACTCCCTCGTCCACCGGACACTACGAACGGCTTGAGTTTCTGGGAGACTCGATCCTCGGTTTCTTGGCCAGTGAACATCTGGTTGAGCGCTTCCCTGAATCGCCCGAAGGACAACTCACAAAACTGAAGGCCTTTCTCGTGCGCGCCGAAAATCTCGTGGCTGTCTCTCGGCGGCTGGATCTGGGGGCCTATCTGGTTCTCGGGCGCGGCGAGGAAGCGGCCGGCGGCCGCGACAAGAAGGGTTTGCTCGAAGACGCCCTCGAGGCCTTGATCGCCGCCATTTACCTCGATGGCGGCATCGACGCCGCGCGAGCCTTTGTACGGAGCGCGGTTCTCAACGACGAGGCGCTCCAAGCCGCCGAGGAGAATCTACCACTCGACAATTTTAAATCGGCTCTGCAGGAATTTCTGCAAGCCCGCAAGCTACCGGCCCCCGTTTATACCGTTGCCCAAGAGGCCGGTCCACCCCACGACAGGACGTTTACGATCGAGGTCGGGATCGGCGACTTGGTGCGCGAACGGGCGCGGGGGGCTTCGAAAAAAGAGGCGAGCCGGGAAGCCGCGCGTTTGGCGCTCGATCGTATTCGCGAAGTAGCTGCCGGCGCGCCGGTGCCGGATCAGACGGAGGCGACGGTCAAGGAAGACGAAACGGAGAAGTCCGCGCCCGCGTAAACAAGGGATAGGTGACGGCCGCAAGCAAGCTCGCTCGAGCCGACGCGATATCGAATTTCGACAATGAGAATCAAGCACATAAGATGGCTTTTCGGCCTGGCGGCGTGCGTCTTGACGGCCGCTACTCTTACGCCCCACGCCGGGCGCACGGCGGGCGAAAAATTTCAGCGTATCCTGGACGAGCGATTGCGCCCGAGCGAGGTTCTCGTCTTTACCGATCAGGAAGTCAATTCTTTCTTTGCATACGAGCCACCCCCGGAAATACCTGAAGGCATCGAAAACGTTCGCGTCCAAATCCTCGAGGACAGCGGTTTGATCGACGCCGATGTGGATTTGCAAAAAGTCCAAGCCGCGGCCGGTTCCCGACCGAACTTTCTTCTGGGCTTGCTGTTGAACGGCGAACGTCACGTGCGGGCACGTTGCCGTCTTACCTCCGCCGACGGCGTTGGGGTCGTTGAAATCGAGTCGGTAGATATCGATGGGAGGGTCTTCCGCGGCGCGCTTCTCGATTGGATCATCGCCCAATACGTCGTCCCCCGTGTGCCCGAGTTTCAGCCCGGCGAGCCGATGCCTCTGCCGAAGAAACTCAAAGCGGTCCGATTTGAAAATGGCCGTGCGGTGGTCGAGGGGATCTGACGTCCCCGGCGCCTCCGATTCCCGCTATTTTCGGCTCGGATGACACGATTTCGTGGGATCCGACATATTTCTTAGAAGACTGTTTGTACTAAGGCCCACCTCAGCGGAGAGTAGATCTACGTTTCAGGCCAGTACGTTTCCGTGCCCGTATGTTTTAAACAGCTCATCGGAATCTTGTAGCCGCTGCCTCGAGTGCGCAGCGTTTCTCCGCAGCCACATGTTTTTCTTCATGTTACTGATTGTAAAGTCGTTGTAGGTCAACCTCGAACCTGATATTAGGACAGCGCGCAACCAAGGAAACGGGTGGCTCGGACCGCGCTTCGGTCGATGCTCTCTTGCCCGAATAGTACGAAGCGGCGTCAGATTGTTTGAACCAGGATTTCCGATTTGGCTCCTCTGACGGCACGAGTCTACACCCTCACCCGGCGAAGCGCAACCATTTCTCCACCCGAAAGAGGCGGCGGCTGAGGCGGGACCGATCGAGCCCCCTTCTTGCCCCTCATGGGGGCTGATCCGTCGCTGCGAAGTCAATTTCGCAGACACCCCTCCGAGCTTCCGTCCTCAGTACACAGATTTCGCATTCGCCAAGTGCGGTGCTACCCGCCCGGCACAGGCAGCGCCCAGATCCTCCGCAGCATGTCGCCAAACAGCCGCCGGTTCAGATGTCCCTCCGCGAACAAGAGCCAGTAATACCGCGCGTGTTTAATTAGCCGTCCGCCCGTCTTCACTAACCGCTGCTGTAAGCTCGTCAGCGACCAGCTCTTGATCCTTGGTGGCAGTCCCAGCCGCCGCCACAGGTTGCCCAGGTTATAGGCCAGCACACTCAACTGCAAGCGCACTTCGTTCGCCCGGAAGCGATGGCACGACAGCCTTGTCCAATGCGTCGCCTGCTTGCCTTCTTTAATCCACTGCTCGGCCGTCCCGCGCTTGTTGTAGAAGCGCACCACCGACCGGCTTGGCAAGCTCATGTTCGTCACGATAAAACCGACGCGCGCGAACAGCTCGCCCTGGTGGTGCTCGACCTTAGCGACAACTCGTCTCGGCTTCTTCCAGCTCTCCGCCTGATAGCGAAAGCTCTTGTAGCGCACTAGCGGCTTGCGGCCGGGCCTCCCCGGCGGACGAAACAGGATGTCTTCGATCTCTAACTCCAAGCTCCTGTTGGCCGGAATGCGGATGGCGTACTGCACGCCGCGTTCCTCCGAAGCCTCATAAATCTCTGACTTGGCAAAGGCTGCATCCCCCCGGAAGGCGACCAGCTTGCCCGCAGCCTGTTGGCGCTCGATCTCCGGCAACAATAGCTCATCCCAGTCCTCGGCGCTGTGCACGTTGCCGGGACGCAGCTTCGCCGCCAAACAATCACCGTGCTGGTTGAACAACAACAGCGGGTGGTAGCAGACCGACTCGAAGTGTCCGTTGTAGGCACTGCCTTCCTGTTGGCCATGGACCGGACTCTCGGTGGAGTCCATGTCCAGAACGACCCGCTCGGAGTCGTCGAACGCCTCCGCTTGCCCGACCAGCTCTCGGTTCAGCGCCAGCAGCCCCAGCAGGTTCTCTTCGCTCGCCAGCATCTCCGTCTCGAAGCCGTGCAGCGTCGAGGTCAAGGCCGCACCGCGATCCCAGATCTTCTGCGAGCCGATCAAGCGAAACGTCGGGTCAGCCGACACTCGGACGGCGTCGTTGACGTCCTCGTAGCCCGCCAAGCGGCTGTAGATCGACTGCCGCAACAGATCAGCGAGCGTGAACTGCTTGTTTGTGCCTTGCCGGGAGTCGCTGAGATGCTCGTCAATCAGTTCTCCGAGACCGAGCCGTTCGTCCAGTTCGCGAACCAAAATCAGACCACCGTCGGAAGTGACGTGCGATCCCTGGAAATCGACTTTCAACGAGCCGTTGAAACTTCGCTGGAATGGCTTGGTTTGTTTTTCACCCATTGGGTGTTGACCTCCATGGCGTCCTCATCGGGCTCTAGCCCCTATGAATAAAGACGCTGAAGGCCGCCGGAAGGTCGAGAGGTCTGAATCAAATTGGAAATGCGGGTTGAAACATGTCCATCGATTGATGGTATATTGGTACCGGACCTTACCGGACGATCTCGGAGCGCGGTTAGTAATATGTCTGGTCCGTGTAGGACATATGAACTATTTACTTTTGGTCGTATTGCCGTCATCGTAGTTAGGTTCTTTGGCGCGCCGGTTCGGCGTAACCAAACGACGGGGCTCGCCGGCGTCCGGACGGAGTTTGTTGTAATGTCCAACCCTACTGAGTCTCGCATAATATACTGTCAATCGAGACAAAGAGAAGACTGTTTCCAGAAAGCGGTAATCAAGCGCGGTTTGCGGCGCATTCGCCGCAGCGCTTTGCGGGCGCGCTCGTCGAGTTCCCAGTAGTCCTTCGGGCAGACGTTGGGCAACTCGTGCTGCTTCCAGTACGCCCAAATGTATTCCACCGGGTTCAACTCCGGCGCATAGGGCGGCAAGTACTCCGTTGCGATGTGATCCTCGGAGAGCTGGATGAACTCCCGCACCAGGCGGCTGCGGTGCGCCGGCAGCCGGTCCCAGACGATCAGCAGTGGGCCGTCGAGGTGGCGCAGCAAAGCCTTCAGGAAGTCGATGACCTCCAGCTCGCCGATCGCGCCGGGATAGAGCCGGAAGTAAAAGTTGCGCAACGTCAGCCCGGCCGACACCGACAGCTTGTCCCAGTTGAAGTTGAACTCCAACACCGGTGTCTGGCCGCGCGGCGCCTAGGTGCGACAACGATGCGGCTTCTGACTCAATCCGCTTTCGTCGATGAAGACGATCGTGCGTTCTTCTTTGCGGGCTTTTTTTTAATGGCCGGCCAAGTCTTGCGCTGCCAGCCGCGGATGGCCTCTTCGTTGCGCTCCCGCGCTTTGCCGACGGGCCGTTGCGGGCTCCAACCGAGCGCCCGCGGGATCTTCCAGACATGGCCCTCGTGATAGCGCACGCCGAACTCGTCTCCGATCAGACGAGCGACCCGCGGACAGCTCCACAGCGGCGTCGGGAAGCCCTGCGCCTCGGGGCCTTCCAGCAGCAGCGCCTCGAGGCGTTCGAGCTGCGCGGGGTCCAACAGCGGCTTACGGCCGGCGCGGCCGGCCTGGCGCAACCCGGCTTCGCCGTCACGCCGGTATCGTCGCAGCCACTCGCTGACGCTTTGCCGCGCGACCTTCAATCGCCTCGCTGTCTCGGACTGACTACAGCCTTGCTCGACCAACCGGATCGCTTTGAAACGGCGCTTCTCCAGGGCCTCGAAATCCCGCCGTACGCCTTTTGTATTTCCCATACATACAAAGACGTACGTACCCCAAAAAGGTGTCACTTTATTTTGCGAGACTCAATAAGTGGCTGGAGGATAGCCTTCGACAGGCAGTCGAGCAGAACGAATTCGTCCTGCACTACCAACCCATTCTCTCGCTCAAATCGCACCGCATCACATCCTGCGAAGCTCTAATCCGCCGACGGGACCCGCGAGGGGGCTTGGTGGCACCGCGGAACTTCATACCACACGCTGAAGAAACGGGTCTCATCGTCGACATCGGCGCATGGGTCTTCCGCGCCGCTAGTCGACAGATGACCGCGTGGCGGCGGGCGGGCATGGAGATTGACGTATCTGTAAACGTATCGCCGCGTCAGATCGAAGACCCGAACTTTCTCGATCTGGTCAGCCGCTATTGGCTGGATGCCGGGCTGCCCGCAAAGTCGCTACAGTTGGAGTTGACCGAAAGCACACTGGCGCGCGACACAGACGCCTCGGTTGAAATTCTGCATCAGCTTCGCGCCCGAGGAGTGCGAGTTTCCATTGACGACTTCGGCACGGGCCATTCCACATTTCTCTACCTTCACAGATTTCCGGTATCCGCCCTGAAGATCGACCGCATCTTTCTTCAGGGGATCCATCTCAGTGAACAGCAGGCCCGCTTGGCGGCGGAACTGATCGGGTTCGCCCACGGGCTGAACCTAGGCGTGGTTTTTGAGGGGGTGGAGCAAGCCTCCCAACTGAAGTTCTTGCAAGGTCAGGGGTGCGATGAAGCCCAAGGTTACTTGATCAGTCCGCCGCTGGAACCCCACGATCTGGTTGATTTCGTGGCGAAGTGGAACGAAAAACAAACACCTCCGGTCGCCCGCAAGCTTCCGGAGAAAGTAACCGTCTTCCCGGCGGGAGTCGGGAAGCGCGATAATTCCATTGCTTGAAACAGTCGTCAGGATGGCGTGAATAGCGCCGTCGCGTTTTTCGCGAGGGCCGACATACGTGCTGTTCCTGCTCCAGGGGGACCCTGTCTTGCGGACCTCCTCGCCCTTTTCGCGCAATCCGGGGAGACGAACCGATGAATCGGTTCGCGGCAAGCGTGGACGCTCACCGCACGTCCGGCTGACTTGAGCCGCCGCTGGTACAATGGCCTGCCGGAGGCGGCGTCGAGACAACTGTACGGAATCGAGATGCATTCGCTCATGGGGATTGAACGCGGGTTGACGCGCCTGCTTGAGGTGATCAACGCCGCTTTGCTTTTCTTGATGGCGGTGGTGGTGCTGACGCTGGTGGTGCTGCGGTATGTCTTCGGCACCGGGATTGTCGGGGCGAACGAAACGGTGACGATTCTGTTTGTCTACACCACGGCCCTGGGCGCGGGTGTGGCGATTGGCAAGCGGGAGCATATCGCGATTCCGTTCTTAGCGGACAAATTGGGCGCCAGGGGACGGCGCGCGGCCGAGTTGACGAGCTTGTTGGCGGTGGGGCTGCTCAACGCGGTGATGCTCGTTTATAGTTTCCGGTGGATTGAGGTGACGGGGGCGTATTTGATGCCGGCGACAGAGCTTCCGCGGGGCGCCTTGCAAGCGGCGATTCCGCTGGGTTGCGGTTTGGCCCTCGTTTATTGCGTGATCGGCGCGTTGCGGGTTTGGGCGCGCCTGGAGAACGAGAGTTAAGTGGCGTCTCCCCGAACCCGCGCGGCTCGGCATCGCTGCTTGTCTACTCGAACGGCTGTGCGCTTGGCCCGTCGCTTGCGCTCGGGGCTCTGTGTCGGCGTCGCGGATTTTTCATAATGTCTTTGCTTTTGATTAGTCTGGTGATTTTGCTCTGCGCGGGGATTCCGGTTGCCTACTCGCTGGGGTTGGCGACGCTGGTCTTCTTTGTTGTCGTTGATCCCGATTTGATCATCGTGATGCCGCAGCGATTTCTGGCGGGGATGAATTCCTATGTGCTGATCTCGCTGCCGTTCTTCATCCTCATGGGGCTGGTGATGAACGCAAGCGGTATCACTGGGCGGTTGATTCAGTTCAGCTTGCTGTTCGTGGGCAAGCTGCGCGGGGGGCTGGGGCTGGTGAACGTTTTCGCCAGCATGCTGTTCGGGGGGATCTCGGGGTCGTCGGCGTCGGACACGGCTTCGATCGGGTCGGTGCTGATTCCGGAAATGAAAAAGCGCGGTTACCCGGCGCGTTTCGCGAGCGGCATCACGGTGGCGTCCTCGACGATGGGGATGATTATCCCGCCCAGCATCCCGATGATTCTCTATGCGGTAGTGGCGCAGGAGTCGGTCGGGAAGCTGTTTCTGGGAGGCCTCGTTCCGGGCGTGATGGTTGGCGTGATGCAGTTGGCGGTGACGCTGGGGATCGCGCGGCGGCGGGGCTATCCTCGCGAAGACGTGACGTTGACGCTCGGTACAGCGTTGCGGGCGACGGTGCGGTCGTCGCCGGTGCTGGCGATGCCGATTTTCGTGGTGGGCTCGGTGGTGTTGGGCATTGCCACGGCCACGGAGTCGGCGGCGTTGGGCGTTTTCTATGCGCTGCTGGTGGGATTTTTCTTGTTGCGGGGATTGACAGTTGGGGCGGTTTCGGAGTGTTTGCGATCGGCGGCGTTGACGAGCGCGAAGATCATGATCATCATCGCGCTGTCGCAGGTCTATATCTGGGTGCTGGCATTGGAACGGGTGCCCGAGGCGGTGGCGGCATTCGTGACGGGGCTCGAGTTCTCGCCGCTCGCAACGCTGTTGGTGGTGGACTTGATCATCCTCGCGGCCGGGACTTTCATTGACGTGAGCCCGGCGATTTTGCTGCTGACGCCGGTTTTCCTCCCGGCGCTGACGGAGATCGGCATCTCGCCGGTGCATTTTGGCGTGGTCTTGGTTTCCGGGTTGGCGGTGGGGGCTTGCACGCCGCCGGTGGGAAATTGTTTGAATGTCTGCGCCGCGATTTCGAACTTGGGGATCGGGACCATCTTTAGGGGTGCGATGCCGTTTCTGGCGGCCAATGTGGCTACGTTATTCTTGATCTCGGTGTTCCCGGATCTGGTCCTGTGGGCGCCGTCGGTTTGGATGCCGGAGTGAGGGAGACTGTTCGAACTCCAAAGAGGACATGGCATTGTGACGGCCCGCCGTTGGACAATACCCTTCAGCTATGGAATGCGCCACTGTCGTTTTTAGGGGGCATGCTGTTCGCCGCATGTTCGAACGTGGTATTACAGCGAAACATGTCCGATTGGTTTCTGGAGAGCGGCACGGAAATCGCCGATTATCCTGATGACCGGCCACTGCCGAGCATTTTGTTAATGGGTTTCCGCAACGAGAGGGCAATTCACGTGCTTGTCGCTAAAGACGCCGAGGGCGGATGTTACGTCGTCACTGCTTACATTCCTGTCGTCTCCCGATGGATGGCCGATTTTCGAACGAGGAGATAGCTCGTGCAGTGCTTGATTTGTAAAAACGGGGAAACCGAGGCGGGGAAAACCACGGTCACGGTTCAGCGAGGGGACTCGACCGTCATTTTCAAGGAAGTGCCCGCCGACATCTGCGATAACTGCGGCGAATACTATCTTACGGCGCGGATCACCGACGAAGTCATGGAGCGAGTTGAAACCGCAGTTCGCAACGGGGCGGAAGTGGAGATTCAGCGGTTCGCCGCTTGACGAGAACGGGCAGGTCGGAAACCTGCCCGTTCAACAGTCTATCGATGAGTGATCCGGAGCGCCTTGCGGGCTACTCGCTCCTTGGGCGTCCGCGACCTCGGCCGCCGCCGTAGCGGCCGCCGCCGCCTCGACCACGGTCGCCGCCGTCTCGGTCTCGACCGCGATCACCGCCGTCGCGGTTGCCTCGGTCGCGATCATCGTCGGGTTCTTCTCCGCGCTGTTCGCGAAGGACGGCTCGGCGGCTCAGCCGAATCTTGTTGCCCTCGAGAGCCAGGCATTTCACAAGGATTTGATCGTCGAGCTTGAGCTCGTCGCGAACCTCGCGGATGCGCTGTTCGGCAATCTCGCTGATGTGGAGCAAGCCCTCGGTGCCGGGGAAAATCTCGACGAAGGCGCCGAAGTCGACGATGCGGGTGACCTTGCCGAGATAGGTCTTGCCGACCTCGGGGGACTGCGTCAGGTCCTTCACCATTTGGATGGCCTGTTTGGCAGCCGCTTCGTCGGTGGATGAGATCTGCACCGTGCCGTCGTCGGAAACGTCGACCTTGGCGCCGGTCTGTTCCACGATTCCCTTGATGATCTTGCCACCGGGTCCGATCACGTCGCGGATCTTGTTGACGGGAATCATCACCTTATGGATGCGAGGCGCATGGGGCGACATTTCGTCGCGCGGCTGCGAAATCGTCCCGCTCATCGTGTCGAGGATGGATAGGCGCGCCTTGTTGGCCTGTTCCAAGGCCTTCTCGATCACTTCGAAACTGACGTTGGGCTGCTTGATATCCATCTGCAGGGCCACGATGCCGTCGGAGGTGCCGGCGACCTTGAAATCCATGTCGCCGTAGTGGTCTTCAGCGCCCGCGATATCGGTGAGGACGGCGAAGTTATCGCCTTCCATGACCAAGCCCATCGCGACGCCCGCGACCGGGGCCTTGAGAGGAACTCCGGCGTCCATCAGGGCCAACGTTCCGCCGCAAATCGTGGCCATCGAACTGGAGCCGTTGGACTCCAAGATGTCGCTGACGACGCGGATGGTGTATGTGAAGTCCTCGTAGCTGGGGACGACCTTCGACAGCGCTCGCTCGCCCAGCATACCGTGGCCGATCTCTCGGCGGCCCGCTCCCCGGAGGAACGAAACTTCGCCGACGCTGAAGGGCGGGAAGTTGTAGTGCACCATGAAGCGCTTTTCATAGTTGGGGTTTTCGAGACGCTCCTGACGCTGGCCGTCTTCCTTGGTGCCGAGAGTGACGGTGGCGAGGGCTTGGGTTTCACCGCGCGTGAAAACCGCGGAGCCGTGGGCGCGCGGCAGCACGCCGATCTCGCAGGTGATGTCGCGGATTTCGTCGTAGGCGCGTTTATCGGGACGCCGTTTTTCTTCCAAGATCCAGCGGCGGAAGATGTCTTCCTTGAGGCGGTTGAAAAGCTTGCCGGCCTCGGCGGCCTTGTCTTCGTCGTCGGCGTAAGCGGCTTTGACTTCCTTCTTGACCTCGCTTACCTTGGCATAGCTTTCGAGCTTGGGGTACTTGTGGGTGTCGAGAGCGTCCCCCAGAGCGTCGGACCACTTGGCCTTGATTTCGTTATAGAGGTCTTCGTTGAAGGGCGGCGGCTCGACGGCGCGCTTGGGCTTGCCGGCTTTTTCGACCAACTCCCCGATCGCCGCGATGATCTGCTTACAGGCTTCGTGCCCTTGGCGGATCGCTTCGAGCACGGTGGCTTCGTCGGCCTCGGAGCCGATGGCCTCGACCATGACAATGCCTTCCTCGGCGGCGGCCACGGTGATGGTCAACTCGGCGCGGTCGCGTTCTTCGTAGGAGGGGTTGATGACCCACTCACCGTCCACGCGGCCTACTTCGACCGCTCCGATCGTGGTCGTGAATGGCACGTCGGAAATCGACAGAGCGGCGGAAGCGCCGGCCAGCGCGAGCGGTGCCGGGTCGTAGTCGGGATCGGCCGACAGAACCATCGCGATCACTTGGGTTTCATTCTTGAAACCGTTGGCGAACAGCGGCCGAATCGGCCGGTCAATCAAGCGGCTCGTCAAGACTTCCTTCTCGGTGGGACGGCCTTCACGCTTGATGTATCCGCCGGGAAAACGGCCCGCGGCGTAGGTGTACTCACGGTAGTCGACGGTGAGCGGGAAAAAGTCAATTCCTTCGCGGGGTGAGTCCGAGCAAGTCGCGGTAACGAGGACTCTGGTGTCGCCCGCGGCGACAATAACCGATCCGCCGGCTTGTTTCGCCAGCCGGCCGGTTTCCAGTTGCAGGCTGCGCCCGCCTAGTTCAATTTCTACAGTTTGTTTCATGATGAATTTTCCATTTCTTGGAGAACGGGTGAGGTACACCCCGACTCGGCGCGGGACGGACGTCCTCACACACGGGTAGCGTGGCCCCAAGATGGAAGCAATATAAAGATGCGGCAGGACCGCGGGAGAAGATCCACAAAGGGAAGAAAGGGGGTGTCAGCTACACGCCGACGCGCAACGAGCCCCGACTCCGTTGGAATAGGAAGGTCGAACTCATTTGGTATTCATCCCATCGCTACAATCGCATATCGAAAATCGTCTCCGTGCGCGGCTCCGCCGTCGGGCGAATGCTATCCGCGCAATCCGAGACTCTGGACCAAAGTCCTGTATCCTTGTGGATCTCCCTTTTTCAAGTAGGTAAGCAAACGCCGCCTACGACTGACCATGGCCAACAGGCCGCGGCGGGAGGAAAAGTCTTTTCTGTGTTCCTTGAGGTGCTCGGTCAATTCCAAAATGCGTTTCGATAAAACAGCTACCTGCACCTCGGAAGATCCAACGTCGCTCTCATGCTTTCGGTATTCCCGAATGACTGCTTGTTTCGCCTCGTTCGCTAGTGGCATTCAGCTCGTTGACACTCCTTGTAAATGCTTCAATCTTCGTTCTTTTCAGTGCTGAGTATACCATAGGGCCAGGGGGGTGAGGTGAGAACACGATTTGGTGGAAATGTTTCAATCGACCGGCTCGCGGCCGGTCCCGCGCCCCGCAACGATTAGCTTGACGGTGGTTCGCCGCCCGGGGAGGAGGATTGACGGCGTGGCGTTAGTCCCGGGCCGCGGCGTCCTCGCGGGCCTCCAACACGGCGAAGGTCATCAAGGCCACCGCGACCGCCTTGCCCTTGCCGTTGGAAACATCCACCTGCCCCACGCAAACTCGTCTTCCCGCGCGAACGATTCTAGCTCTTGCGACGATCGTGCCTTCGAGCACGGGTCGTGGAAAGTTGATCTTCAACTCGATGGTTGTGACACTTGTCTCGCGTCCGAAGTGTCTGGTCAGGGCACCCCATGGCTGAGTCAGCCACGCTGGTCGTCACTCCGCCGTGCACGACGCCCCTCGGGTTGAGCAAGTCGGCTCGGACGGGGCATTCGACGGTCACGCCGTCGTCGTGTTTGTCGACGACACGAACCCCAAGCAGTTGATTGAAGTGCATTCCGTTGCTGGTCGGAGGTCCGGCTCGGGCCGAGTCACCTACTCGACTTTCTTTCCCCCAAGGTAGACGGCGTGGATCGAGCGGCTGTTTCGAATGTCGACGAGCGGATCTTTATCGAGGACGACGAAGTCCGCGGCTTTGCCCTTGGCCAGCGTGCCGAACTCTTTCGCGACGCCCAAAGCCTCGGCTGCGTTCTTCGAAAACGACACGATCACCTGCATCGGCGTCAGCCCCGCCTCGATCATCATTTCCATTTCCCAATGCTCGAAGAAACCCGGGAAACGCGCGGGTGGGCCGGTGTCGGTGCCGAAGCCGATGCGCACGCCGGCGTCGGATAGCTTTTTCAAATTGCGTTTGGCCATTTCGAAGCCCTTCTGATTGATCTCTCGTTCCTTGTCTTTCGCCTGTCTCGCTTTCAACCGCGTGCGAACTTCTTGGATGACTTCGGCCGTCGTGGATTGTTTAAAAAACGGGTCGTCGAGCCAGGGCGGCGAATCGGCGTAGATAAAAGTCGACTTCTCTCGGCTGAGTGTGGCGACGGCGGTGACGTTGTTCTTCTTGAGCAAAGCGATCAGTTCGTCGTCCACCTCACGGTCGCGAATGCTGTGCGCCATCACGTCGAGCCCGGCGCGCGTCAGGCCCTTCGCGTCGTCGAGTTCATAGAGATGAGCGAAAGCCTTCATGCCCTTCTTATGCGCTTGCTTGATGATCGCCCGATAGACGGCGGGCGACAGCTTTTCGAAAGTCTCGTGATGGTCGTCGACCCACATCTTGACGACGTCCGCGCCCTTGGCGGCGAGTTGATCCACCCAATGGCGAGCTTGCGCCGCGCTGGTGACTTCTTGAGCGACGCCCTTGACTCCGGGAACGTGCGTCGGATACCCGGCGCGAGTGGTGAAACCCTGCAAAGCCGTAAAAACCCTGGCCCCGGTCAAGTGCCCTCTGCGCTGCTCGTCGCGGATGCGGACGATCAAATCGAGATCCGTCCCCATGCTGGTAGTCGTGGTGACGCCGTAACGGGCGTACGTCAGGAGGTTGGCCTCGACGCTTTCCCGGGTGTAGTAGTCGGCGCTTTGAGACAGGCCCTTGGTCATGCCGACGTGCCCGTGCAGGTTGATGATGCCCGGAATAATGGTCTTGCCGCTCAGATCGACGACTTGGGCCGAGGGCGGGACCTTGATGTCCGGCCCGGCGCCGAGTTGGCGGATCTTGCCCTGGGCGACGACCAAGACGGCATCTTTGAGCAGGGGCCCCCCGGATCCGTCAATCACATTCGCGTGCTGAAAAACCGTGACCTGCGCCAACAGCGTCACGCCCGTCACGAGCACGGCCATCATCAGCTTCCCCATCGTTCACCTCACCCGGACGATTTCGCCCGGCAACGGCGGATTGTAGCATAGGCGCTTGCCCCGCGCTCCGCGAACCCCTGCTATTCTCAGCGGTATGGGCCGCCTGCTGCTGCTCTTCCTCGTCGTTCCCATCGCGGAGTTGGCCCTGCTCATCGAAGTAGGCCGCCACATCGGTACGTTACCCACCGTGGCGCTGATCTTCGCGACCGCTTTGCTGGGGTCGTATCTCGCCCGTCAACAGGGCCTCAGCGTCCTGCGCAACATGCAGTCGGAGATGGCTGAGGGGAGGCTGCCCGCCGGTGCTTTAGTCGACGGAGTCCTGATCTTGGTCGCCGGAGCGGTCCTGATCACGCCCGGCATTTTGACCGACTTGCTCGGGTTCCTGATCCTCATCCCCGGCACTCGTCGGCTGATTAAGGCGTTCTTGTGGAAACGCCTTGAAAAGTCGGTCCGGGAGGGAACCGCCCACATGCACGTTCACTTCGATCAAGGGGCGGGGGACTACCGGCCGCCGCGGGAGCCCGACGACCCGGTCACGCGCCCGCGACTTCCCGGATAGGTCGGACCCGCCCGCCATGCAAGTCGTCGGCGTTATCCCCGCGCGCTATCATTCCTCCCGTCTCGACGGCAAAGCCCTGGCCGAGATCGCGGGCCGACCGATGATCCAGCATGTGTGGGAACGCTGCCGCGAGGCTGCTTCCCTCGACCGTGTGATCCTCGCTACCGACGACGCGCGAATCGCAACGGCGGCGCGCTCGTTTGGCGCCGAAGCGGTCATGACCGATTCCGCTCACCAGTCGGGGACCGATCGCATCGCCGAAGCCGTTCGAGCCATCGGTTGCGATGTCGTGGTCAATATTCAAGGCGACGAACCGATGCTCGATCCGCTCATGATCGACGAGGTTGTCGAGCCTTTTCACAGTGAACCCGGAACGCAATTCGCAACCCTGGGGCAGTTGATCGAGGATGAAATCGAGCTAGGCGACCCCAACGTCGTGAAAGTGGTCCGTGATCAGCGCGGAAACGCACTTTACTTCTCGCGTTCGCTGATTCCTTATTCGAGAGCCGCGGCGGGGAAACAAACCCCGCCGTTGAAACACGTCGGCCTCTACGCCTACACCAAGGAATGCCTGGAGCGCTTTTCTTCTCTCGACCCGACACCGCTCGAAAAAACCGAACGGCTCGAGCAGCTCCGGGCCCTCGAGAACGGCATACCGATTCGCGTCGTCGTGACGGAGTCCCGACGCCGCGGCATCGGCGTGGATACCCCCGAGGACCTCGAGTCAGCGCGGCGACTCATCGAACAAGACGGTTAATCCGCGTTCCTCACCACCCAATGCGCGAAGCACGCGATAGGCCCGCCCTACGGTAGAATTCTCACTACGGGTTGTCCCGGCCTTGTCCGTGATGCAATTGCTTTTAGTCGTGCTCTTGGGGATGAAACTTGCGGTCTTGCTGGTCGGTTTGCCGGTCGGCTTGCCCGCGCAGACGCCGCCCGGCTTATTGAGCCTCGCGCCCGAGGAAGCTCCCGTGCCGACACCGCGAGATTGGGAGAAACTCGGTGTATCGAACTACGAACTGCGCATTCTCGAACGCTTCTACCGAGACCGCGAGGGGATCGAGGGCTATCACATCGCTTACGAAAGCCTCGATCTGAGCATGACGGGGATCCTTGTGCAGCCGCATATTGAAGTGCCCGACGAGGACGAGGCCGCCGCTGCGGGAGGGGATGAGGAAGAAGAAGAGATCAAGTACCCCATGGTGGTGCTCAGCCACGGGTCTCGCTACGGGTTGACGCAGGCTTACCGCGAGATCGCGATTGAGCTCGCCCGTCGAGGGTACGTCGTTCTCGCGCCCAGTTACCGGGGGCGCGGGGGCAGGGAAGGGCGGTCACAGGGATTGCCGCAACTCGCTCGCGGAGAAGTGCTGGACCTGTTGCAGTTGGTTCAGATCGGCCGCCAGATCGAATACGTCGACACGTTGCGTATGGCGATTGTCGGCTTCGATGATGGGGCGACTACGGCCCTGTTGGGAATCGAGCGGTCGAATGTCTTCCGTGTCGCCATCCTGGCCTCTCCCAGCCCTTTCTCCGGGATGGCGGAGTATGGGTACGCGGGCTTGAAGGTTCTGCGGGGGCGCTCCGAAGAAATTTTCGGCCGCGAGCTTTCCCAGAACGAGTTAATGCGGGAACTCTACTATCGCGACGCCTTTCGAAACGCCTACAAGATCACTACTCCGATGCTGTTGTTGAGTACCGCGGCGGACCCGGGACGCCGCGACTTGCTCTACTTCGCCGCGAATCTAAAACATCTCGGCGTCGAGCATCGTCTGCTTGAATATCCTATATTCCCCGGTTTCTTGACCGCCGCCGATAACGGCCAACGTCCCGCGAATTGGCGGGGTGTTCGCGACGCCGCGTGGGCCGAGATCCTGAACCTGATCGACGAGTACCTGGTATTGCCGGATGAAGAGGAGGAAGAGGGCGAAGGCGAGGGGGGGACGGGGCCGTGAATTCGGCTCAGCCTGGCTTTCTCACCAACTGACGGTCGAAGCAGATGATAGGCCCGCCATTACTTCGTTGCGCTTGCTTGCCGTGCTCACCGTACCGTTCAAGTACGCCTCTTTTGCCTAAGAAATGGGGCGCCAGCGGTCCGCGTCTCGAACTGACGGCCCTCTCATGCACTTCGCCTCGACACTTGGTGAGGAATGCAGGTTAGCGGCGCCACCGGCCGCGCCGGATCGTTCAGGGGAGAAACTTGGTCGAAGGGGGTTCGCCGGGACCGCGCCGCGCGGCGGCGCGGCTCGGGTGGGTGAACGTCCGACCTATTGGTAGCAGTTGTGAGTCTCCGGATAGCTCGAAATTTGAAGTTTCGGGTCAGAGCTGCCTCATGGATCATTTCAGCGTGGGTAGGGGTGATTCCGAAGGATTGTGAATGCTCGATAGATCTGTTCGGCCAACACGACGCGAGCCAGCTCGTGAGGCAGTGTCATTTTCGACAGCGATAGCAGTCGATCCGCCCGGGTTCGAAACTCATTGCTGAATCCGTCGGGACCGCCAATAAAGAAGGCCACGTCACGGCCGGCGTGTTCGATGAATCGCGCCAATCCGGCGGACGTCATCTGCTCCCCCGCCGGATCGAGGACCACACGCAGGGCTCGCGGATAAGCCTCCGCGGCCGCCTCGTTCTTGATGGGCTTCATCTGAAAGGAACAATACCGCTCGATGCGCGAGGCGTAGTCGAGCGCCAAGCGATCGGTGTCGCGTTGGCGTTGCTTGCCGACATAGAGTAGGTGAATTTTCACGGTGCTGTCCGCGATCATGAGGCCCGCGCGCCGCATGAACGCGCCGACTCACGGGCCGCGGCCGAAGGGAGAGAAGAGAAACGGGTTTCGCTTGGCCTACGCCGCCTCGGGAAGGGGGATGCGCGGGGCGTTCTTCCAGAGCCGCTCCAAATCGTAGAGCTTTCTCGTCTCCGGCGAAAGGACGTGAATGATAAAGTCGCCGTAGTCGAGCAGGATCCAAGCCGCGTTTTGATAGCCTTCCACGCCCAGCGGACGCAGACCCGACTCCCGGAGATCGGTCTGGATCGCGTCGCTGATGGCTTGGTTCTGGCGGGTGTTGGAGCCGCTGCAAATCATAAAGACGTCGGCGAAGGAAGTGACCTTGCTGATGTCGAGAGCGACGATGTCTTCGGCCTTTTTCGATTGTGCCGCCTGAACGGCGATTTCCCATTCGGTCATCAAGAATTAAACGCTAAGCCGCTGCTCGCGGTGTCAGACTCCTATCTTAACGCTTGCGACGGCGGAAGTTAAAATGGGAAAGATCGCGGCCGGAAGATTTTGCAAGATGCACAGTTCGTATGTTTTCGTGATGGTGGCGATGATATTGGTTGCCGCGCTCCCCGCGAGGGCGGCTGATATCGTTTCGGCCAAGGCCGACCTCGAACGAGCCCGGGCGCTCGTCGGTGCCGGTGCACTGCCCCGTAACGCCCTGGCCGACGCGGAGCGCGCTTACCGCCGTGCCCAACTTCTTGAAACCGCGCGGAGGACCTTACTCAAGACCGACTTGAGCGAGAAAGAGATTTCCGGCATGATCGAGGCTGTCGGCGCTTTGCGCGAGATGGCACGCGAGAATCGGCGCCGGGGGCTGGCTCTCGTCGAGGCCGGGGCGATGCCTTCGGGGAATCTCAAGCAGGTCGAGGAAGAAGCGGCCTTTGCCGAGAAACAATACGAGTTGGCCCAATCACGCGCCAAGATCGTTCGCGAGTTGGCTGCGATGGCTAGGGCCGAGCAGCGCCTACCGGAACTCGAGAACGAGGAGTTGGCGTTCCTCTTCGAAGGCACGATTACGTTTTGGGAGCGCGACCTACCCACGATCGATGCTGTTTTCTTCGAGCAGTTCGGTTTGTCGCTTCCGCTTAGCGCCGTCGGCGATACAGAGGTCCACCGCGCGATGGGCTTCGATCACCGCGACCGCGTGGATGTGGCCCTGCACCCGGACGAAAACGAAGGAATTTTCCTGATTACTCTGCTCGAGACCTGGGGGATCCCCTACATCGCGTTCCGAAGCGCCGTGCCCGGGCAGGCTACCGGCGCCCATATTCACATTGGCCCGAGGAGTGAGGGTTTTTCGGGCGACGCGCAAGCCAAGTCGGGCCGACCTTAGTCGACTTCTCCCTCTCACTGCCGGTCCTTACTCGATCGCAATCGGCCGCATGGCCGTGCCGGCGACGGTTCCCTTGAGGTGGTTGGTCATCGAAGCAGAGTCACGGCGAGTTGGGCGAGATTCTCGACGAGGCCGGGCGCGAGCGGCTCTGACGATGCGTTATGACGTCCGCACACCGATGGTCAGCAGCAAGTTGGCGTAGAGTGCTTGATCGCCGGTTTGGATCGTCAACACATGTTCGGGCCGCGCAACCGTCTTGTAAAACTCGAATTGCTCAATCGGGTCGAGTTCCACCTCGACGGCGGCGTTCTTCAAGACCGCTCGGAATTGGTTCCATACCGGCGGGTCTTCGGTTAGCGCGAACGGCCCGGAGGTCTGGTATTGCATTGTGTTGGCTGTCTGCACGGGGATCGCCGTTAGCAAGGCCTTAAGGACCTCGGTGCAGGTCACAACACCCGGTGCCAGATTGAGGCTTACCAGTTCGGAGCGCGGCCCGCGCGTGTTGAAAGCCGGGTAGTTGCCGTCGGCGATCAGCACGGTCGAGTAGTGGCCGGCGAGGCCGAGCACTTCATTGATCTTGGGGTGGATAAGTTGATGTTTCAGCATGATGGATTCTAGAGCATGAATGCCGTCCGGGGTCTACGCGGCTGCAAGAGATCGCGGACTGTCCCAAGGACCGACCGAATGTGTTCCATTCGAAAAAGAGAGTGGCGATAGTGCGAAGTGGACTACCTCCCATTTTTTCACAGCGCCTACCGAGCTTGGCTTGTCGGCGTATTGTCGCGGGCCTGAGCCTGAGCCAACCTCTCGACGCCGGCCATACGTTTCCGCACGGTCTTGGCATATTTGCCGGTCGGGTCGAGGTCGAGGTATTTGCGATAGGCTTCGAGGGCGGCGTCGGCTTGTTTTAGTTTTTCGCGCGAACGCCCCAGCTTCCAGTAGGCTTCGGAAAAATTTGGGTCCCAGTGCGTTGCTTCCAAATAACGCCCGGCGGCCGCTCGATGGCTCCCCTTCTTGGCATAGAAATTGCCGACCTTAAATTCCTTCCTCGCTAGGATCGGATTGAAGACGTACTGCTTTTCGACAAGCTGGTCTTCGTCTTCGTCGACCAGGCCCAGGTCTTCTTCCAGCAGCGGTTCGGAGCGCTCTTTCAACTGCGCTTCGCCCACGAACGGCGCCAACAAGAAGCAGATCAGCGGAAAACAGCGCACGATTGGATTATATCCGCTTCACGCGGCGGGCTACCGCTTGAGAAGAGCGCTGATAGAGTCGGGAAGGGGGGAAGGCAGGCGACCGTGGCTCAGTCCTCCGGCGGCAGGGGCGGCTCGGGCGCCGGGGCGTCTCCGGGTAAGGGTGGCCCACCACCGGCCGCTGTGTCGCCCGGGAGAGGGGCGCCGCCCGTGCCGCCGCGTCGGCCTAGGCGATTCCAGATGTAGGCGAGGCTTCGTGCGATGTCCTCGGCCATGGCGACGGCGCGGGATTTGTCGACACCGGCTTTCGCCAGCGGCGTATCGCGGTAAATCGTCAGGCTCTGACCGGCTTGGAGCGGTATTTGTTCGTTGCCCGGAAGTAAACGATGCTGTACGGCGACCAATCCTTCGTCGACAGTAACGATGGTCGTCTCGTTTTCGTCGACGCTTACGTCGAAGACCGTTCCCCGCACCGAGATTACCGCCGTCGGCGTAAAGATGCGCTCGCGGCTCGGCGCGCCGCTTAATTTTTGGATGTGGACCTTCACGCGGCCCAGAAACAAGTCGAGAAGGTCTTTGAAGCTGCCCGGATTAGTGCGAAAGACGACCTGCGAGTCGGGGTAAACGGTGAACGAGCTGCCGTCGGCGACTTCCAAGTGCGCGAAGCCGTCCTCACCGGTGACGACAAGCTCCCCGACAGCGACTTCGTTGCCCGCGAACAGCGCCCACTCGACACCCTCGCGCATGACGGAAACGCCGCCGTCAGCGACAATCACTCGGGCGGCGCCGGTTTGGGCCGATAGGATACCGGGCCCCAGAGCGGCAATGAAAAGGACACAGAGCCAAAGGGCGAGGGCCGCCGAAGCGGCCCTCCGTGCATCGTGTATACACTTTATCCCCATGTCCGGCATACCGATTGCATGTCTTCGACCGTTATCCGGCGCGCGGATTACCTCAGGATTATCAACGATTTCACCTAAGATGGGCACGGTTTCCGCCGGATTCAGTTAGGCTGAAGAGACATGTTATTGTGTCAGTTTGACACAAGTATTTTCGAACGCAAAGCCGGGCGGTTGGGTTTTGCGTTGTAGGCGAGCGGCATTTCCCTGACCGATGCGTGCTGGACTTCCGGTTACGAGCTTGATCGCGGCGGCGTTGGCCCTCGGCGCGCTGTCCGCGCAAGCCGCTCCGCGCTGGTCGCGAGTCGGCTCGGCGGCGATTGATGTGGGGCTGGCCGGGATGGCCGGCGGGCCGGTTGCCGAGACAGCTTTTTCGCTTGATGGCGCTGTTCTTTACGTGCGAACCGCGGCGGGGCGCATCTGGCGGACGTCGGATGAGGGCGCGAGTTGGGCGCCGTTCACGGCCGGCCTGGATTCGCTCGATCCGTTTGCGCGACGGCCGGTTTTCGATCCCGCCGCGCCGCCACCCGCCGACGACCCGACAGCCTTGGTGATTCAGCACCCCTTCCGGGGGACGGAACGCTTTGCCCTGGGCTTCAACCTCTACCGTTCGACGGACGAAGGAGAGACGTGGGTCAACTTGAGCGGGGATGAGTTGGGATCGATCATCGGTCCCGGGCAGTCGTCGGTGGCCTTTTCGCCGACCGCGCCCGACACCCTGGTTGTGGGCAACTCCGTGGGTGTCTGGAAATCGGCCGACAACGGATTGACATGGGCAAGTCTGAATCGCGGCCTGCCGAATTTCCCGGCGAGTAAATTGCTGCATCCGCCGGCGTCGGATCGGTTTCTGGGGTTGTATGCGAAGGGATTCGGGGAACTCGAGACCACCGGACTCGACGGCGCGGCCTGGCGCGAGGCACTTCAGGGAGGCGACAGCTTTGCCGCCGCTCGTCTGGCCCGCTTGCCCGCCGAAGACCGCCTTCGCGCGGCGCCATTCTCGCTTCAGACGCCCGACGGTCTCATGGTCAGCCATCGCGTGTGGATGGCGGGCATCCCGGTAAGCGGCGATTTGACGGCTTGCGCGACGCAAGATTGCAGCGACCCCGCCGAGCACTACATCAGCGCTTTCGGGAGTGGCGGAGCCGGAGAGACGCTTTACCTGGGAACCTCGGACGGGCGCCTTTGGATCTCGGAAGGCGGTGGGCTGAGGTGGCGCCGATCGACGACCGGATTGCCGCCGGCGGGGACAGTGACCGCTCTGTTCGCTCACCCCGATCAGCCGGGCTCGGCCCTGGTGGTCTTCAACGGCGATACGGGGGGACAGGTCTTGCGCACCACCAACGGCGGTGCTTTCTGGGACGATCTGACGGCGGACTTACCCGAGGGCCGGCTCTTCGCCTTGGCGGCCGATGAAGTGACGGGAGCCCTCTACGTGGCCGGAGACGCCGGAGTCTTCTACACCGGAGCGGATCTAACAAGCCCGGGTCCGGCGACCACATGGCAATCCGCGGGTGAGTTGCTGGCCGCGGCGACGGACGTTCTGCTCGACAACGTCGCCGGGAGGCTCTATGCGCTGGTCGACGGATACGGGGTTTATAGTGTGCGGGCGCCCGCGGTATCCGACGCCCTGCGTGTCTTGAATGCCGCCGACCTGACCGAGCGGGCCGCCGCGCCCGGCGGGCTGCTGACGATTCTGGGCGAAGGACTCGAGCGCGCGGGCGTCGAAGGCGTCACCGTCCCGGTGCTGTTCTCGGACGGCGTGGAGACGCGGATACAGGTTCCCTACGGCGTCAAAGGGGAAGCCTTGTCGCTTCAGCTGACCACCGGGTCGGGAACGCGCGAGATGGGCTTCCGGTTGGCCGGAGTGTCGCCGGCGATTTTCGTGGATCAAGGGAGCCCGCTGGTACTCGACGCCGGAACCGGGCAGCTTTTAAGTCCGGCGTATCCCGCCGTGGCCGGGGGCCGCATCTTGATCTTGGCGACCGGGTTGGGCGCGGTGAGGCCGGAATGGCCGACCGGCGTGCCGGCGCCGCGCGAGGATCCTCCGCAAACCGCGGAGGCCGTCAAGGTCTATCTCAACGGCATGTCATTGCGAGTGTTCTCTTCAACTCTCGCGCCGGGCTACATCGGGACCTACCTGGTGGATGCGGAGATGCCGAGCATCTTAACGTCGGGCACCGGAGAGCTTCTTCTCGAAGCCGGGGGCACGACAGGAAACCGGGTTCGGATCTACACCGAGCCGTAATCGCCAAGCGGGCGACCTCGAAACAACAACCTCAAAAACCCCGTGTGGGAACCGGGTCCGCGGGGTCATCGAAATCCCATATCTCACGGTACTGATCGGCGGTAGGCGGGCCTCCGCCCTTTGGATTGTCCGCTTCAAACCTCAACGGGGGGCTTGTCGTCTCTCTTCGATCGACTTTTTTGGGTTAAAGCCCAGCGTAAGGCAGTCGATGAAAGCAGTAGGGCTGATTCGCTGGATGGGTGAATCTAACGAAGGCTCGCTGCTTTCCGCGGCTCGCGTCTCCGCAAGTCGGGAAGCAAGTGCCCTAAAGGAGCCCGCTGAAGGGAGAGCGTGACCAATGGAAAAGGCCATCGTTATTGACGATTCGCGAGCGATTCGACGAATCCTAGGCCAAACCGTGCGGGAGTTAGGCTTTGAAGTGAGCGAGGCTTCCGACGGAGCCGAGGCGCTCCAGAGACTTAATGAGATAGGTCCACCGGTTCAGCTCATGCTGGTGGATTGGAACATGCCGCGTATGAACGGGCTCGATTTCGTCACCGAAGTCCGCCGCGATGAACGCTTTTCGGCTTCGATGGTGGTGATGGTCACGACGGAAACTTCGGTGGACCAGATGAGTAAGGCGCTCGACGCCAGCGCGAACGAGTACGTCATGAAGCCGTTTACGAAAGAGATTATCGAAGACAAACTCCGCATCCTTGGAATCTTGAACTGACGGGGGTCTTGAAACCGCGTCGGAACGACGCCGGCGAGATTCTGTAATGCCTATTCGCCCTACCCAAGAGATCCTCGCTGGCCGAAATATTCGCGTACTCGTCGTGGATGATTCCGTCGTGATACGGCGGCTGATCACACAGGCTCTTTCCGAAGAGGACGACCTGGACGTAGTGGGCGTGGCCGCGAACGGTGAGTTGGCGTTGGCGAAGATTCCCCAGCTGAAACCCGACGTGATTACGCTCGACATCGAAATGCCAAAGATGGATGGGATCGAGGCATTGCGGCGCATCCGACGACAATATCCGGGATTGGTCGTCATCATGTTCTCGACGTTGACCGAGCGCGGAGCCGCTCACACGTTGGAGGCGCTTACGCTCGGGGCGAACGATTACATGACCAAGGGCGCCGGTGGGGGGTCGATCGGTAATTCGCTGGGGCGGTTACGCGAAGAACTGGCTCCCAAGATTCGGCAGTTTTTTCGATTTGGATCGCCGCCGGGAGGGGTGCGGCCGAAAGCGCCCCCGCCGTCCCCGCCGCCCTACAAACCGATTGCCTCCGGAGGGCGAAAGGAAATCGTTCTGATCGGCGTTTCGACCGGCGGCCCCAATGCTCTCGCCGAGGTCTTTCCGTCGTTTCCTCGAGACTTGGCTTGCCCCGTTGTCGTGGTGCAACACATGCCGCCGATCTTCACGCGCCTGCTGGCCGAACGGCTTGACGGCGGCAGTCCGATATCGGTTACCGAGGCGGCTGACGGCGTGAAGCTGGAACCCGGCAAGGCTCTTGTCGCGCCCGGCGGTTCTCATCTCGTGCTGCGAAAACAGAATGGTTTCGTGACGGCCAATCTGGAAGATTCGCCTCCGGTTAACTCCTGCCGCCCCGCCGTGGATCGGCTCTTTGATACGGCGGCGGAGATCTACGGCCGCCAAGCGTTGGCGGTGGTTCTGACGGGAATGGGACAAGACGGATTCAACGGCGTCAAGCACCTCAAGGCCAAGGGGGCGTCGGTGATCGTTCAAGACAAACCATCCAGCGTGGTGTGGGGTATGCCCGGCTTCGTCGCCGAGGCGGGTTTAGCGGATGTGATTGCACCCCTAGACCAAGTTGCCTCCGAGATCCTGAAGAGAGTCTAAGGTCGTTATGCCTCTAACTAGTCATTCCGAATCGGAAGTCCAAAAAATCACCGCCGACAACTATCGATTCCTATGCCAGACCGTCTATCGGGACTCGGGCATCGTGTTGGACGATTCGAAAAGCTACCTCGTGGAAGCGCGCTTGCTGCCGGTCGCCAAGAGTGAAGGCGCTACGTCGCTCGACGCTCTGTGCAACTTGATTCGCGCGACGAACGGGCACCGTGTCCGAAACAAGGTTGTCGAGGCGATGACCACGAACGAAACTCTCTTCTTTCGAGACGTTTCGCCGTTCGATGCCTTGCGAACCACCCTGATCCCCGAGTTCCGGGAAGCGCTCGGCTTTAAGCGCCCGTTGCGGATCTGGTCGGCCGCTTGCTCGTCGGGCCAAGAAGCCTACAGCATCGCGATGTTGTGGCTGGAGATGGGTTTTCACGCCCGGGAACTCGAGATCCTGGGGACCGACCTCTCCGAAGAGATGTTGGCGAAATCCGCGGAAGGGAAATATCTTCAATTGGAGGTTAACCGCGGGCTGCCGGCGAAATATCTCGTGAAGTACTTCACCCGGCAGAACCTGGAGTGGCAGATCAAGCCGGAGCTACGGGCCATGGTGAAGTGGCGCAAGTTTAACCTCAAGGACAATCCTCTTCACTTGGGCCACTTTGACATCGTCTTTTGCCGCAACGTTCTGATCTATTTCGATGTCGAAACGAAACGCCGGATTTTGGGCCAAATCAAGCACATAATGCAGCCCGGCGGATACCTGATCCTGGGATCGAGCGAGACCACTCTCAACGTGGACGACACGTTCGGTCGGCGCAAGGTGGATCGAGCCATCTTGTACCAAAAGCCCGAGCCGTGAGTGTGTCAATGACCGCGCGCGAGCACGAGACGAAAAGCAGCGTACAAGAGGGAGCCAGCGATGATTGAGACCCGAACGGAATTGGAAATTCATAAACAAGCGACGTCGGATGTCGTGCGGGAAATCTTTTCCACGATGCTTCACATCGACGCACGACTGCTGGAGGACGAAACTCCCGGCCCCGGCGATCATCCCGTAGTAGGCTGCATCCACTTCGCCGGTCCCTGGAAGGGGGCTCTGTTGCTCGGATGCGGTCCCTCCGAGGCCGCCGCCTTCGCGGCCGGGTTGGTGGGCATCAATCCCCCCGACGAAGTCAACGACGATGTCCGCGATGCGATCGGGGAAATCACGAATATGATCGCGGGAAACCTCAAGTCTCTCTTCCCCAGAGGAACCCAGCTTTCCGCCCACTCCGTTGTAGAGGGCAAGAGTTTCACCCTCAAAGTGTGCGGCGGCAATGAGACGCTGCGATTGCGCTTTGATTCCGACCGCGGCCCCTTCTTGATTACCCTCGTTCGCATGATGGAAGCGTAGCGGCACTTTCCCGAAACGGGCGAGTTCGAGGACTCGTTGCGTCCAACTCGCCGTTTATCGATCGCCTGCCCGTTGGTTTTTCTTCAGGGCAACATCAAATTGGTCTTCGCTGGATCCCGCCGACTCCCGGGCTCGGGAGGTAGAATTGCGTGAGGGCGCAGCGGTCGCCAACGTCATTCCGAAATGCATAATTTATCGGAGCAGTTGCGGCCTCTGGTCTATCTGTCGAATAACCCTTTCAGCTTCCTCGGCGTATTACTGACGACGACGGGCGGCGTGGCGTGGCTGTTTATTCTTCCGATCCACACCGGGGCGCGGGTGGGGCATCCGTACCTGGGCATCTTGTTCTATCTGGTTCTGCCCATTCTTTTTGTGGCGGGCTTGATCCTGATTCCCCTCGGCGTCGGCCTGCGCCGGAGAAAGTATCGCCGCCGCGGTACGTACTCTGAAGAATTTATCGAGGTTAATTGGGCCAATCCAGCTTTTCGGCAGATGGTTTCGTTCGTCAGCGCGGCGACAATCGCGAACATCATCATTGGTGGACACCTTATCCTACACAGCGGTTGACTACATGGATAGCGCGTCGTTTTGCGGGCAGACGTGCCATGTGATGGAACCGGAATTCACCGCCTACCAGCTCTCCGCGCATTCGCAAGTAGGAAGCGTGGACTGTCGTCCCTGCCTCTGTTTAGATGGCTCATGCGGGCTGTGGTCGGCGGCTTCTTATGGCCTAGCCGGCCGCTTTCCAGCCGTCTCGAATATGCTGAATTCCCATCACCGCGACGTCCTCTTCCTTTTCGAAAAACGGACGCCACAGGTGCAAAGGCTGAATAATGCCGGGAACTTTCAGACCGAACGACTCGATCGTCAGCCAGCGGTCGTAACCTGACTTGCGGAGACTCTCGAATACTTCGGGTCGCACGGCTTGTCCCTGACCGGGGACGCCGCGATGGTTTTCCGAAATATGGACGTGGGAAATGTGCTCGGCGACGGCGCTCCAGGCCCGCCCGGTGCGGTGTTCCTCGATGTTGGAGTGATGGGTGTCGGCCAGCATGCCGACGTTCGAGAGGTCCACGTCACGGCAGAAGCGGGCGGCTGCTCGGACCGTGTTCATCAAAAACATTTCGAAGCGATTCAAAGGTTCGACGGCCAGATCGACGTGCATCGTGGCGGCGTGCTCTCCGGCTTCGCGAATCACCTCGACGCCGCGCTTCCATTCGTCCCCCGTGGGACCGGCCCCGGTAAAGCGTCCCAAACCGGCTTGGAATGGCCCCACCAGGACGCGGGCGCCCAGATCGCGGGTTTTGTCGATGCTGGTCTTGATTAGATCGACGGCGGCCCGCCGCATTTTTGGATCCGCGCTGAGCGGATCAGCTTGGTCGGCCCCGTAGGCGAGCAGCGTCGTGCGTCCGAGTCCCAGGTTGTCGAGAATCTTGGCGGAATCGCGGATCTCTTGCGGGCTCATCGCGATCACCGGATATTCGACCCCGTCGTATCCCCAGTTCTGGATCTTTTCGACCAACCCGGCGTGTTCGGCGGTGGGATGGTCGGTCCACAGTAAGAGATTAATTCCGATTTTCATGATTTCTCCCGCGGTTGCTGGCTATGGCACCCCGCGCCGGGACTATTGGCATGATCCGCCATCGGGGCTAACCGCGATGGTCACGACGTTACTCGGCACTCCGTCGATCACAATTTGCACCTCGATCGAGCATCCCGCCGGTGTGTCGGATCGAATCTTGACATTGGCTTGGTAGAGATGTGGAGAGTTGGGGCTGAGCCCGACAAAGCTCGGCGATACAGACTGGGGGAGCCGATTCGAACTTGGGCGTCATTCGTGATGCGATTGACGCCGGTGGCGGGGAAACCGTCGGCGACGGGGGTCTGAGTGGGACCGAAACCGGTGCCGAAGATGGTGATGAATTGTCCGGGCTTGGCCGCCGATTGGAACGTATTCGTCTGTACGGAGCCGTCGCCGGCGACATTCTGAATGGCTCCCGGTCCGGTTCCGTCTTGTGATTGGGAAAACAGCACCGGTCGCACGGCGGTAACACGCACAGTTTCGGCGGGGCCGGTCAGGCCGTTGGCTGTCACGACGACGTCAGCCGTTGGGCCCTCCACTGCCAGCGGCACGACGACGACGAGCGGACTGGGGCTGACGAAAACGATAGGCGCGGGCAAGCCGCCGATTGAAACGGAGGTTCCACCCAAGGAAAGCGGGAAGGGAACGGTGACGACGGAGTCTTCGACGGAGGCCAAGCTCTCTCCGAAGATGGAGACAAACATGCCGCCCGCCAACTCACCGCCGGGCCGGTCGTTGGCCGTGCAATCAGCTGAATTGACGACGCCCTTGGAGAAGATCAGCGGCGTTCCCTTGGCCACGATCATCAAGCTGACCGCAACGTTGACAGGGGGCCCCGACGAGCCGACGGTTTCGATCATGACGGATCCCTCGTGAAGGCCCAGGCCGAGGCCGAGCGGGCTTATGGTCACCAGAATGGCCGAGGGGGTCTTGCCGGCTTTTTGGGAAAGTTGGAGCCACGGTATGCTAACCGAAGCCGCCCACTCCACTTCCTCGCCGTCGGAGTTGACTGCGATCATTTGGGCGGGCGGAGGCGCCAGTCCCGACACGGCGATGAACGAAAGTTCCGCGGGGTCGATCAATAGATTTGACGTCACCGAAGGAGAGGGCAAGAGCTGAAAATTGTCAAGGCCGGCGGTTTCTGTACCGGGGGCTTCATCGGCGCTCACCTCGATTCGCTGGACAGCTCGCAGGGTGTCGGCGAAGGATAGCGAGCCGCCCAAGCTTAACCACTGCAACGGATCGAGTGGGGCCGAATAGCTATCCCAACCCGTGGTCGGCAACGGTCCGCGGAAGCGATAAGCGCCTCCGAAACCGACGATACGGACCTCGACTTCGCGCTTTGCCGCCTGGTCGGAAGAATGGAACCGGTCGAATTCAAATCGCGCATCCGGACCAAGCGCCGCCAGGTTCCCAAGAAATTTATTTGGAGCGACAAAGAAATCGCGGTCCTCTTCCTCGAAATCACGAACTCTCACATAGCCGCCCGGATTGCCGCCCGGGCCCGCCGGCCCGAAATTCTGGGAGGCTCGCACTTCGCCGAAAGTGGCGCCGGGCGTGCGAGGAATCAACAGGGGCGAGCCCGGGAAGTTATGATTCCAGCCTTCAGCCGTGCCGTCCTCGAAGTCGGAGACAACCGGGAAGGCCGGAACGGGGACCGCGCCGAGTAGAACGACATTGTCAATCGTTGTGTCCCCTGGGCCGCCGTCGAAGCTTCCCCGGATTTCAAAGCGCAGCACCGCGGCGAGGACCTCGTCGAAGGAAGCCTTCCCGCCCAGCCGCTGCCAGTTGGATTCGTCGAAAACCGCTGAGTAGGTAACGAACTTCCTGGTCGGGATGATCGCTGTCCAGCCAAAGGCGCTGGCCTTCCCGAACATTCTTACTTGCAACGCGGTTTTGGGGAAACCGTCGTCGGGCTCATGCTTAAGATCGAATCGTAGGCGCGCGCGCGACCCAAGCAGAGCCAGGTTCCCAACATATTTCACCGGCGGCACAAAGGAGTCCAGGCCTCTGCCTTCGAGCACAAGTTCTCGCGAATCTCCGCCCCTGAAGGGTGTCACCGAAAGTGTCGAGTCGGGATCACCAAGGGTTCTGAGCGAAATCTCGGGTTCCGGCGCCGGATAATTGATCGTCCACCCGTCCATTCCGGATTCGAAGTCGGAACTTGCGACCGTCGTTAGCCCCGCAATATCCTCGTCGCTAAGCAAGGTCGCGACGATCGTGGCGGTGACCGCCTCGTTTCCCTCGAAGCCCAGAGTCGCGATGAAATATCGTCCCTGCTCGACGGGAGGAACGCTGTTGCGGTCGATGTTGATTTGCTCGATGCCGCGGGGGCCCCGGGATTGGTGGTCGGCAATGACGTCACCCTCGGCGTCGAGGGTCACGTCTTGGCCGAACCGCGCGAACAGATCCAAGCGTGTTTCCGACGGGGAACCGGCAAAATCGATGGTCAGTCGAGCCGTGTTCTCGGGGACGTCAACCACGAAGCCGCTATTGCCGTTGAAGAGGGTATCCTCCACGGTTTCCGGGTACTCGATAACGGCGGGTTCTCCGGGAACCAATTCAACCGGCTGCGACCAGACCGGCAGCGCGGCGCAACCCGCGAAAAGGAGCAAGCGGCGAAAGATTGAATCATTCATGGCCAACCGGCGGAAACACCGAAGTCCCTCGAATTGTATCCAATGTCGCACCTCCGGGTAAATAAGTGGACTGTACGACTTGTGCCGGCGTCCGCTGACTTGTTTTTCAAGGGTCTTTCCGTCAAGGTGATGCCGAGCCCGGGTGCGTCCGAAAGACGTAGCTCGCCGTTTTCGAAACACTCAGCCGGATCGGTGAGGGCGGCGCGCCGGCCCACCTCGCCCCAAGCGTGTTCGAGAACGGCAAAGTTCGGCTGCGTCGCCGCCAAGTGGGCTCACCCACACAGTGAAAATCTCGAGGCCGGTGATGGTGGGCTCGATCATCGCTCTCGACCTCCGCCGAGCGATGTCGGGCGTCGATCGGACTTCACTGAAAAATCAGTTCGACATCAACGGTCTCTTCTTGCTCGTTGATGCGTACCTTGGAGTCCGTTTTGGAGAGATTGTCGAACATGCCCCGTATGCGTTTCAAGAACGCGTTGGGGTAGCTTCCGTTAAAGGGGTCGCCCCGGGCGAAGATCCAACGCTTCTTGACCGCCGCTTCGCCTTCGATGTCGAGCCCCGTGATGGTCAGCTTAGCGAAGCGGTAAAGTGCTCCCGGCCGAACCTCGATCACGACGTCGACCTGGCGGTCTTCGTCACGAACCTTGCGATCGTAACGCGCGAAGACACGCATGTATCCCGATGCCCTCATCCTTTGTTCAATGTCGGCAAGGGCTTTTTCGACAAGCGACATGTCGGCCGTTTCGCCCCTGTGGAAAAGGATCATCCCCGCCAGCTCATTAGTATCGAGGGACCGGTTTTCCGCGAAACCAATGTCCCCGAATTCGTACACCGGGCCCTGTTCAACGTGAACTCGGACCAAGATGCCCTCGGTTTCCGGGTCGGGTTCGGCGGTACAAGGACAAAACACCACTCCGAGATATCCCTTCGCCTCGTAGAGCGGCCTGACGTTGTGACGCAGAAGCTCTTTGAGGTGTGGTTGCGAAAAGGGAACGCCCATGGCCGCTTGATTGAATCGTCGCTGCAAATCGAGCGAGGAAATCTCGCCGGTGTTTTCGAACGTCACGAACGCAATCGTCTTGATCGCCGAGGGCGGTTGAAAAACGAGGTCGAACTCGTCTTCACTTTCGCCGCGCGGCGTCAATCGACCGATGACCTTCGCCTCTTTCCCTTGTTGGACGCGATGGTGTTCAAGGATGTTGCCGATCAGCTTGATCATCGGGCCGTCGGCGGGGGCCTTGCCGGTGTAGAGCGGAACTTTCTCGCGCAGCAACTGGTGAAGGGCCTCGGGCGGTTCCTCCATGCCCTCGAATCGAATCGGGTAGAAGTCCCGCAACTCCGTCACTTGGAAGGTGACCTGATAGCCGTCGCCTTGGGCGCCGTATTGAAATTTGAGGGACTCGAAAACGCCGCTGTCGTTGAGGCGTTTCAGGGCTTTCTGAAAGTCAATCGGCGTTGCGGCCTCACCGATTTTCAGACCGGTCGCGGCGAGGATTTCTTCGTGGGAGAAGATATCGTTTCCGATGACCTGAACCGCGTGCAGGGGGAAGGAGTCGGGCGCCGCCTCGCTCTGTTTGTCGGCGGCCGCGGGCGCAGCGGAGAGCGAACTCCAGTAGATGGCCGCCACCGTCATAAAGGCTGTTGCCGGTCGGGCCCGCATAGGCCTTCAGTATCGCAAGAAAAGCGGGGCGCGAAGATCGTGTGCTGTGTGTTGTCAAACGTCGGCTATGCGATTCATGCGGCGGGCCGGTGCGGGCGACAGTCGAAACGACCGCCGTCTAATTCCGATCGATATTGTGGCGGGTATGTTAGGATCAATAATTGTTCGTGACCAAATAATGCAGCACTGACCGTAAAAGATCTTGCTATTCAATAGCATTGAATTTGCCGTCTTCCTGCCTATCGTCGTCGGCATCTACTACAGTCTCGAAAAGCGACTCCAAAACTTATTCCTCGTTGCCGCCGGTTTCTTTTTTTACGGCTGGTGGGACTGGCAATTCTGCGGTCTGCTGGCCTTCTCCATCCTGCTCGACTACAACTGCGCCTTGGGCCTGCGCCGTGATCCCGGGCGCGCCAAGTCGTACCTTGCACTGAGCCTGGCGGGCAACCTCGGCGTGCTGGGTCTCTTCAAGTACTTCGATTTTTTCGCGGCCTCGTTCGCCGGGTTGCTTTCGTCGCTGGGCGTGTCCGCCGATCCTCCCCTGCTGGACGTCATTCTGCCCGTCGGCATCTCGTTCTACACGTTTCAAACGCTGGCCTATACGATCGATGTTTACCGCGGGAAAATCGAGCCGAGCCGAGATCTCACGGTCGTGGCGCTCTATGTCAGCTTCTTCCCGCAACTCGTAGCCGGTCCGATCGAACGCCCCGGACGGTTGCTCGGGCAGTTTGAGAAGGCCCGGCTGGTCGATGCTTCAAAGATTGCGAGCGGCTGCTTCTTGATCCTGCTCGGGCTGTTCAAGAAAATTGCAATCGCCGACGCGGTGGCCCACCGCGTCAACGTCGTTTTTGGCGGCGCGGCCGATGCGTCTTGGGTCGTATTGCTGGAAGGCGCTTGGTTGTTCTCGTTCCAGATTTATTGCGATTTTTCGGGGTACAGCGATATCGCTCGGGGCGCCGCTCGGCTCTTCGGTATCGATCTGATGCGCAATTTTAATCAACCCTACCTGGCGACGGACATTACCGATTTCTGGCGACGCTGGCACATCTCCTTGTCGACTTGGCTGCGCGACTATCTTTACATTCCCCTCGGCGGCAATCGAGAAGGCGTCCGGAAGACGTATCGCAACCTGCTCGTAACGATGGTGCTGGGCGGTTTGTGGCACGGTGCGAATTGGACCTTCGTCATCTGGGGCGCGCTCCACGGAATCTATCTATCGCTGCACAAGATGATGCTCGGCCGTCAGGGAAGGACCGTCCCGGTTGAGGGAACGCCGCAAGGCTCCCCTCTACTGCCGGCGCTGAAAAGGCTGGCGACGTTTCACCTGGTCCTGGCGGCGTGGATTTTCTTTCGCGCGCCGACGGCCATGTCGGCGCTGCGGTACCTCGGCGGCATTGCGTTGTTTCGCGGCGGTGTGGGCGCGGTCTTGAGCGACCCGTATGGGACCTTGTCGTTGTTGCGCCGAACGGCTACGTTGATCTTTTATGGGACGCTGGTGCTGGCCGTCGACCTGCCGCGCTATCGCGGCGGCCGACACGAGGCGATTCGTGCCTGGCGCGCTCCGATTCGCGGCGCCGCCTATGCGGCCATGGTTTTGCTGATGATTCTGCTTCGACCCGACAATGAAACCCCGTTCATCTATTTTCAGTTTTGAGACGCTGACCGAGTGGCCGCGGCTCTCGCGTGCCGCCTTGATCGCCGTGCTTCTGCTTGTTGGGCTGGAAATCGCCGCGAGGATCGGCATCGCGGAAGGTCTTATCGAGCGGGATTATTCACTGCATCAACTCACGCAAGAGTATCTCGACGAGCTGCGCGAGCGGCGTCCGGACTTGTGGTTACTGGGTAATTCAGTGGCCGGGCGGGGGATTGACGCGGCGATCATCTCCCGGGAAAGCTCCCGTGACGCGATCGTGCTGGCCCACGGCTCCGCTTCGGCCGCGGGCTCGGAGGCCATGATGCGTTTCTACCTGGATCGAGCACCGTATGTGCCTCGCGAAATCGTCTTCTTCTTCAGTAAGGACGATTTCAATCGCAATGGGCAGCGCGCTGCTTTTTCAACTCGCTATCAGCAGTGGGCGACCGACGGCCCGCCAACTGACCTGGGTCGCCGACTGGCTCTGGGCGCGGCGCGCGGCGCGATTGTCGACACGGTGCAGGTAGGCTTGGCGCGACTACTGCTGCCCTTCGGCAATCCGACGAAAAGGGTCGCGACCCCGGTCTTTGACGGACTCCCGATTCGGCTTGACCATCCGCAATTCCTGGACACGGTGCGGGACTACGACATGGGTCTGGATGTCGTCGAGCGCTTGGCTCGCTTCGCCCGACGGCGCGAAATCGCGGTTCGCATGATCCTGATGCCGGTAACCGACCGCTACGTGGAGTTTCACGACCGGTTGTTCCCATCGCAGTCCTACGAATCCATTCGCGCTCGATTGGCGGCCGCTTGCCGGACTCACAGGATTCCTTTTTTTGATTGCGGCGACCCGTCCGACGAGTACGACTTGTTCAAAGACCCTTACCATCTCAACGAAGAGGGTAAGAGGCGGGTGAGCGTTTTGTTGGCGCGAGAGTTGTTCGCTACCCGTGTCGAGCGAGTCGCGAGGTAGGGTGGCCGCCCGGTTCAAGCTGATTGCACAATACCCTCGAAGGGGATTTCGGAAGGGCCGGCGACCCGCGCCGGGCGGCTGGGCGGACGTGCGGGGTGGGTCTCCATCCGAAGAAATCCAGCAACAAAGTTATTTATCATCAGCATAGAAATTATCTGTTTCCTAGGCGCGCGGGATGCATTGTATGATCAGGTCAGTTGGGCCCTTGGAAGAAAGACATCGGCCCCAACAGTGCTTGAGGTGCGCTTGGCGGAAACCACTGATAAATATCAGGATGTCGACTTTCTTTTCGAGCTGGGCAGCAAGGTAGCCGGGGCCAGCCCACTCCACGAAGTACTGGAAAGGGTGGTCGAATTCATTGTCTCGGTCATCAAATGTGATTCGTGTTTCGCCTATGTACTGGAGGGCGACGAGTTGGTGCTGCGAGCGTCAAAGAATCCGCACGCGGAAGTAGTGGATCGTCTGACCCTGCGCGTGGGCGAGGGCATCACGGGGTGGGTGGCCGAGCACCGCCGTCCGGTGGCCATTTCCGAGGACGCGTTCAAGGATCCCCGTTTTCAAGCCTTTAGTGAACTGCCGGAAGACCGCTTCCAGGCCTTTCTTTCGGTTCCCGTTGTCAGCCGCGGCCAACTCGTGGCGGTTTTGAACCTGCAACACCGCCTTCCGCACGAGCACGTCGCGCGCGAGGTGCAACTGGTTGCCACGATCGGGTACCTGGTCGGGGCCGAGATTAAATTGGCGCGGCTCGAGGGCGAGGTTTCTGATTTGGAAGACAAGTTGGAAACCCGTAAGGTGCTGGAGCGAGCCAAGGGGATTCTACAGCGCCAATTGGGGATCACCGAAGAGCAGGCTTACCTGACCCTCCAGAAGGAAAGTCGTCAGCGGCGCCGGTCGATGAAAGAAGTCGCCTCGGCGCTGATTCTCTCCGACGAAGTAACCCGACGGCAGGAAGAGGCTTCCCGCGATTCGTAGGGTTGTCGGCTCGCATCTCTCCCCGATTTTCCCGGCCGGTCACGGCGGACGCCGATTGCATCTCGTTATCGTGGCAGTGCGGAATTTTCGGCAGGCCGAAAGCGGCGTCGTGTTCCGAAAATCTCATATGGTTACCCGCGCCCTCCCGCCCGATTGCCTCAAGCCCGCATTTTCAATTTGATGTATGAGCTTCAGACCATCCAGCGACCTTCAGCGTCTTTATTGATCGGGGCTAGAGCCCGATAAGGACGCCATGGAGGTCAACACCCGATGGGTGAAAAAGAAAACAAGCCGTTTCAGCTCACGTTCAATGGATTTCTCAAAGTCGATTTCCAAGGATCGCGAGTCACCTCGGATGGCGGTCTGATTCTCGTTCGCGAACTGGATGAACGACTCGGACTCGGGAAGCTGATCGACGAGCATCTCAGCGACTCGCGACAAGGCTTGAACAAGAAGTTCCCGCTGGCCGATCTGCTGCGGCAGTCGGTCTACAGCCGACTCGCTGGCTACGAGGACCTCAATGACGCCGTTCGAGTATCCGCCGATCCGCCCTTTCGCTTGATCGGCTCGAAGAGGAACTGGGATCGCGGAGCCGCCTTGACCTCGACGCTGCATGGCTTCGAGACGGAGATGCTGGCGAGCGAAGAGAACTTGCTGGGGCTGATGGCAGTGAACCGGGAGCTGGTCGCGCAAGCCGAAGCTCCCGACGGTTCAGACCGCGTGGTGCTCGACATGGACTCCACGGAGAGCCCCGTCCACGGCCAACAGGAAGGCAGTGCCTACAACGGCCATTTTGAGTCCCTCTGCTATCACCCGCTGTTGCTGTTCAACCAGCACGGCGACTGCCTAGGCGCGAAGCTGCGTCCCGGCAACGTGCACAGCGCCGAGGACTGGGACGAGCTGCTACTGCCGGAGATCGAACGACAACAGGCGGAGGGCAAACAGGTGACGTTCCGCGCCGACGCCGCCTTCGCCAAGCCCGAGATCTACGAGGCGATGGAGGAGCGCGGCGTGGACTACGTGATTCGCATCCCGGCGAACAAGAGCCTGGAGCTGGAGATCGAGGACATCCTGTTTCGGCCACCGGGCAGGCCGAACGCCAAGCCCCTAGTGCGCTACAAGAGTTTTCGCTATCAGGCCGAGAGCTGGTCGAAGGCAAGGCGAGTTGTCGCCAAGGTCGAGCATCACCAGGGCGAACTATTCCCGCGCGTCGGATTTGTCGTGACGAGCATGAGCTTGCCGAGCCGCTCGGTCGTGCGGTTCTACAACAAGCGCGGCACGGCGGAGCAGTGGATCAAAGAAGGCAAACAGGCCACGCACTGGACCCGCTTGTCGTGTCACCGCTTCCGAGCCAACGAGGTACGGCTGCAACTCAGCGTGACGGCCTACAACCTGGGCAACCTGTGGCGGCGGCTAGGGCTGCCGCAGCGAATCAAAAGCTGGTCGCTAACGAGTTTGCAACACAGGTTGATGAAGACCGGCGGTCGGCTGGTCAAGCATGCTCGCTACTACTGGTTGCTGCTGGCGGAGGGGCATCTGAACCGGCGGCTGTTCGGTGACATGCTGCATAGGATCTGGGCGCTGCCTGTGCCGAGCGGGTAGCGTTGCCCGGGCGAGGATCAACAGTTTTTGGCTCCAAAAAGGTTTCGCAGGGAGCAGTGTCGGCCGGAGCGCCGTTCAGTCCGCTCAATCAACGTCTGTGAGCGGACGGACGAGCCCTGGCGCCTACCGGCGGAGGTGATGTGCAGGGTTCAGCGCGAAAAGACGTGGTATTCGGCGCAGCGGGGGTGTGTCCTGTGACCGTGCCAGGGCCAAAATGGAAATCCTGGTCAAGACGCCCATTTGCGAACGGCTCGGTATTGAATACCCGGTTTTCCAAGCCGGCATGGGGATGGTAAGTACGCCACGCTCGCCGCCGCGGTTTCCGAGGCCGGTGGGCTTGGGGGTCGTTGGCGCCGGGACGGACCTGGAGCCCGAGGCCTTGCGAGAGCAGGTCCGTCTGGTGCGATCCCTGACGGCGAAGCCTTTCGGGGTGGACATTCTCTTCGGCGCGGTCCGGAGCGAGGGCGGGGAAGTCGCTCGCTACGCCGACAATGTTGAAGGGTTGGCGCGGGTGGTGTTGGAAGAGCGCGTTCCGGTGCTGATCTCGGGGCTGGGGAGCCCGCGCGGAGTGGTCCCGCAAGCTCACCGGCGGAGCAGAGCGTGGGTTTGATTCGGCAAGTCGAGGGCGCCGGGGAAGTAGTTCGAAGCATCGTGCGGGAAGCCGAAGAGGTGATCGGACGCTTGGGGGCGGTTCGCGGATGATGGGCTAACAGCCAGTGGTGAAAGTTCGACTACGCGAAAAATGGGGGAACGACGTTCCGGTCGCCCTTTCAGGGCTCGCCCGCGCGGGGGTTCCACCCAGGGTTCCGCTTCGCTTCACCCTGGGCTAGGGTTCCTGCCGCCGCTTCGCGGCTCAGGAGATCAGCGGCTTCGACACTCATGGTTGTGATGTGTCATAGGTTCGCGGTGTATTTTCGGAGCAATCCCCGTTTTCGCCAGAACATAGGTCTGCCGCGGGCTGCTAAGCCGCGTCAGTTCGCGGCGGCCTTGGTCTTTGCGGCTCTGAGACGGTCGAGTCGGCGTAGAAACTCGGTTTCGGGCGTTGAGGGCGCCGTGGTTGGGGTGGCCCGGTGGACGGGGGAGGGTTGGATCAGCCCGAGGACGCCGGAGCCCGTGCTCTCGTCCGCATCGAAGTCTTCGGTGGCGGACACCACGAGATCCTCGAACCGTTGGGCGCGGTCGGGCCGACGTAGCTCGAGCGCCATGATCCTGAGGCGAAGGCGATGGAAGGCCCGGTAGCAAATGTAGACGCCGAATCCGACGACCGCGTGGACATAGATGACGAGGGCGAAATCAATGGGGCGATCCATTCAACGGGTCTCCTTATCGGTGCGGATTGGGCGACGTGAAGGGCGAGAAATCGTGATGTGGTACGCGGTCGGCATCGGATTAGAAGATGGACTGGATGCGTTCCTTGCGGCTGACGATTTCGGTGATGCGAATGCCGTAATTGCCGTCGATGACGACGACGTCTCTGCGGGCGACGACGCAGTTGTTGACGAGGACGTCAACGGGCTCATTGACCGAGCGATTCAATTCGACGATCGATCCCGAGGCCAGTTTCAAGACGTCCTGTAGAGGCATCTCCGTGGTGCCGAAGCTGACGCTGAGGTCCAGATCGACATCGAGCAGCATGGCGAGATTCTTCTGTGCCGCCGCATCAAGCGTCAGGCCTTCGGAAGGCGGTTCGACGGAGCCGACGGAGTGGGGCGCCGCGGACGCTCCGCCGCCGGTGCCTTCCGCGCCGGCCGAGGCCGCTTCGGCGACTTGGGGTTTGTCGGCTGCTTGGATTGCCTCAAGGGCGGCGGGGCTCAGAGCGAGGACAAGCGGATGAGCCGTTCCATCGACCGAAAAAGCGTATTCGACGGCCAGTTCCGCGTCCTCGGCGCCCGCACCTTCCTCTTGAACCGAGGCCGGCCCGATCCTCACGCTGCTTCCGAATTTTTTACCCGCGGTGGGCGAAATCGCGCCCGCCACTTGGTTCACGAGCTCGACATAGGTTTCGCGAACGGCATCGGCGTCAATGTCGTCGTCGCCCATGATCACGGCGGCGAGGCGACGCGCCGTTGCCAGGGGACAACCGACGCTGACGGCGGCGGCATCGGCGACGTCGATCGGCAGAGTGAGCCACAAAGGGTCGGCCCACTCCGGCCACGATTCCGGCTTGGGATGGTTGGGATCAAAGGTGACTTCGTCGGCCGCGCCGGTCAGGTCGAGGGCGGAAAGAACCTCGCTCAGGCCGCGCGCCCACTCGAGCGTCAGCCAATGGCCGAGGCGGTCCTCAATCCACAATTCTCGGTTCAATGCCGCCACCTCTAGCTGACCCTCTTTTCCCCTGTAACGACGACACCGCGGTGGTTGCCGTCAGCGACGATCTCCGCCAGAAACTTGCTGCGTCCGTTGACCCGCAGCTCGGCGGGACGGCGAACGGGAATGTCCAAGGAAACCACGTCTTCGATCTCGAGGGCCAGAAGGTCTTTTACCTGAATAGTGGCGCCGGTCATGCGAGCCTCGAGCGCCAGCGGGACACGGTTGAGTAGCGACCGCATCTCGTTTTGTTCGACGTCGGAGCCGGTGCGGCGTTGGATGGACCATTGCTGTTCGAACTTTTGGCCCATCATCTTCACGATGATCGAGGGGATGCCGAGGTTCATCATGCCGCGGCTCTCGCCCAATGTGATTTCAAAACCGATGGCAACGACGGCTTCATTGGGGGAGAGGATCTGCATCAGCTGCGGTTGGGTCTCGGTACCTTGGATGTTGAAGTCGATGTCGGCCACGGGCGCCCAGGCCTCCTTGAGGTCGTGCAGCACGATACGGACAACGCCTTCGAGGATGCTGAGTTCGATCTCGGTCAGCTCGCGGACTTCCACCGAAACCGACTCTCCGGTACCCCCCAGCATCATGTCGAGCATGGGGAAGACGAGCGAAGGGTTCATTTCGAGCACGGCGTTGCCTTCCATCGGCTTCATGCTGACGTTGGAAATGGCGGTGGGAGTGGGCAAGTATTGCTGAAATTCACCAAAGGAAATTTGCTCGACCGATACCAGGCTCGCCGTGATGTAGGCGCGCAGATAGGCTCCCAAGGAAGAGGCTAGATTGCGCCCGAGGAAGTCATGCATCAGGTGGATGGAGCGGAGTTGCTCCTTGGGAATACGATCGGGGCGCCGAAAATCGTAGGTGACGGCGGCCATGGCGGCGCTGTCGGTGTCATCGGTTCCCTCGGAATATTCCTTGAATAGGTGATCAATTTCATCTTGGGAGAGTTTCGGATCCATGGAGTTCCCTCGGTCTTTGCGGCGCGATGATGGAGTGTCGTTTCCTCACTCTGGGGCGGCTACTTGGGCCACTTGCCGTGAATCACGCCGCGCATGCGCAAGATGGCTTGCGACTTGAGCTGTGAAACGCGTGTTTCATGCAAGTGAACGATCCGAGAGATTTGCCTCAGCGTAAGCTCCTTGTGGTAATAGAGTGTGATGATGGTGCGCTCGACGGTCGGCAGCCGTTCGATCATGCCGGCGATGAGGGTTTCGAGCTCGGCGCGCTCAAACAGCTGAGAGGGCCATTCCTCTTCGTTGTCGGAGACGAATCGCAGCAGATCGGTGCCTTCACCGTCGTTGGGGTTGCCTTGCTCAAGCGGCGCGAGGTTGATGCCGCGCACCTCGACCAGCCACTGACGGTATTCCTTGATATCGACGCCGAGTTGGGCGGCGACTTCGTCTTCGTCGGGCGTGCGTTTGAGATTTTTCTCGGCGGCCACGATGGCGGACTCGATCATCTTCGCTTTACGGCGTTTGTTGCGCGGCGCCCAGTCGAGGCTGCGAAGACTGTCGAGGATGGCGCCTCGAATCTTGTGTTCGGCGTAAGTCTTGAGTTTGACGTTGAGGGAGGCGTCAAACTTGTCGACAGCCTCGATCAGCCCCAGAACGCCGGCGCTGACGAGATCGTCGAGGCAGACGCTCTCGGGCAGTTTCTCGCGAATGCGCGAAGCGATCAGCTTGACCTGCGGCAGGTGGTCGAGAATGAGCTGGTCGCGTTCGACGTCTCTTTCGAGCAGTTCGGTCGATTTCGAGGCTTTCGGGTACATAGGATTAAATTCCGTTTACTTCCATGCCGAGGATTCGGTCCGCGATGCGGCTCGTGTCGGCGGCTTCGATGTCGTCGGGGATGCTCGGACCCGTCGAAAGAAAGCCGAGGGGCAGGCCGCTGCGGCGGGAGTCGGCGATAACGGCGCCGTACGCGGGCCCTTCGTCCAGTCGAGTAAAGAGCAAAATCGAGGGGCTGAAAATCTCGTGGCATTCGGCGGCGCGCCGCCGTTCGCCTTCCTTCTTGGTCACATCAAGCACAAGGTAGGTCCGCACATTGTCGAGAGCGGCCAGTTGGGCGGCAGGCTCCTCACCCTGTTTCCTCGTCGCGTTGGTGTAGCCGGGCAGGTCGACGAAGACAACGTCGGGCCGCGGCGAGTCGCCGGCGCTGACGGAGCGTAGGCTATCGAGAAGGTCGGTCTCGCGGTCCACCACGGTGTAGGGGATGCGGGCCAAGCGGGCGTAGGTCGCCGTCGGCTCGGCGGCGGCGATGCGTTTGCCGGTCACCGTTACGAGATGGACGTCGCGATTTTCGCCGACCGCCAGGCGGAGCGCCAGTTTCAGCGCCGCCGATGTCTTGCCCGAGCCATGCGGGCCGACAAAGGCCGTGATCAGCGGCCGGTCCGGGACGGTCGACTCGAATTGAGGAGCCGTCTCGACCAGCTCTCCCAGGCGGGTCCGCAACCACGAAGCCGTCCGTTGAGGGTCAGTCGCGTCGGCATCGGAGAGCGTCGACAAGAGTTGTCGGCACAATTCGGGATCGAATTCCGCCGCCAGCAGACGAGTCAACAGATCGGCTCTCGATGGATCGTTGAAATAGCCGGAGTCGGCCATTCCCGCGAAGGGCTTCGTCGCCAGCTCGGCGGTAATGAGGCGGCGAATCCGTTGCAGCTCGGCATCGACTCCGGCGGCGAAGCGGCTCGACGGCGGCGCGGGGGCCGGTGGCGGGGCCGGTCGAGGCGAAGCGTCCCGGAGGTTATCGCCTTGCGTTGCGGGGGGCGCGGGTTCCGAGGTGGGGGCAGTGGGCGCGAGCGCCGGCTGAGCGGCCGCGGCGGACGTTACTCCGGATGCTGCTCCGGATGCCGCTCCGGATGCTGCTCCGGCTGATGCCGGTCCGGCGGCTCGAGCCGGGGGAGCATCGGGCGCTGTATCAGCGGTCAACTTGGCGGCCAACTTGGCCGGGACGAACTTCTTCCAATGCGGTCGATCGATTCGCGGGGTGCGCGCGTCGGCGGGTCGAGTTTGTGATGCGGAGCGACCCGAAGCAACACGAGAGGCCGCGGTCGCGGTTTGGGCCGTCGCCACCGCCGCCTGGGCCTGCCCTCGCGGATGTCCGCGGCTCGCCGCGGCGGCGCGCTTTCGAGTCTCGTCGGGGTCGAACAGAGCGAAGGTGACGTCATGGCGGTTTTTGTCGTCGGCTTCGCTCGGATTTTCTCGCGAGCCAACGAAGACCGCTTGGTCGCCCAGCTCCGACGCCGCCCGTTTCATGGCCGCCTCGACCGTCGCGGCCCGATAGGTTCTCAGCTTCATCGGGCTCTCTCCTCACAGGGGACCCGACGCGGTGAGGACCGAACCGCAAGACCTCCGGGGTCGTTTGTCAGCGACCTCGTCATTGCACGACCCCCAATGAGACGACTTTGGTCGTGGGCGGTACTTCGGCGTGCGACAACACGGCAAGCTGCGACAACCCGGCTTCGACGAGCTGACGGACGGCGAAGCGGACTCCGGCCGAACACAGCAGTACCGTCGGCCCGCGCGGTGTTTCCACCGTCTTTTGAATGCGTTCGACGATATCGGTAATCGTGGCGGGGGCGAGCGCGATTCGCGAAGTCACTTCGGTGTGTTCGATGGCGCTTTGGACCGACTGTTCGATGCGGGGGTCGAGATAATAGACCGGCAGTTCTCCTTTTTCGTTGAGATAGGGTTTCACGACCGTCCGGGGCAATGCCTGACGAACGAACTCGGTGAGCAAGGTCGCGTTCTTGGTAGCCGTTCCGCCTTCCGCTAAGGCCTCGAGTATCGACACGGCGTCGCGGGTCGAGACGCGTTCGCGCAGCAGGTTCTGTAAGACACGCTGCACGATGGAGAGGCTGAGTAACTTAGGAACGAGGTCCTCGATCAGCTTGGGATGGTCTTCGCGAATGCGGTCGAGGAAACGGTTGGTGTCTTGGCGCGTCAGCAATTCGTGAGCGTGGGAACGAACCAACTCGGTTAGATGGGTGGCGACGACATTGGCGGGGTCGACGACGGTGTAGCCCATCACCCGCGCCTTGTCGACTTGGTCGGGTGCGATCCAGGTTGCCGGCAGCCCGAATGCCGGTTCGTGAGTGGGCGTGCCGTCGAGGCGGCCTTGCGCTTCGCCGGGGTTGATCGCCAGCTCGGAATTGAGCTGCAGCTCGAAGCGGGCGATTTCGGCGCCCTTCAGTTGTACGACGTACTCGCGCGCCTGTAGCGAGAGGTTGTCGGTGACGCGTACCGGCGGCAGCACGAAACCCAGTTCAGAGGCCAGCTGCTTGCGCACTCCGCTGATCCGTTGCAACAACGTCCCGCCCTGCGACGCATCCACGAGTTTGACCAGGCCGAGCCCGACCTCCACCGCGATCGGCTCGACGCGCAAGAGACGGTCGATGTTCTCGCCCTCGGACGGCAGGGCGGGAGTCTGGGCGCTTGGAGGGTCGGGAGGAGGTTGTTGCTTCAAGTTCCAGCCGATGCCCCCGACGCCGAGGCCGAGCAATAGGAAGGGCACGGTCGGAAGCCCGGGGATGACAGCCATCGTTATCAGCACCGCGGAGGCGATGAGCAGCGGCTCAGGCCGCAAGAACAATTGTTTGCCGAAGTCGGCTCCCAGTTGCCCTTCCCCGGCCGCGCGGGTCGTGATCATGGCGCCGGAAACCGAGATCAGCAGCGCCGGGACGACCGTCACGAGTCCGTCGCCGACCGTCAAGACCGTGTAGGTTTCGAGCGCCTCTCCCAGGCCCATCCCATGCTGCAGAGCGCCCGTGAGAAAGCCCGCCATGATGTTGACGGCGGTAATGATGATCCTCGCGATCGCGTCGCGCTGTGTGAATCGCACCGCGCCGTCCATCGCGCCGTAGAATTCGGCCTCTCGGGTTACTTCTTGACGCCGCCGCCGGGCTTCGTGTTCGTCAATCAATCCGGCGTTCAGATCCGAATCGATGCTCATTTGCTTGCCGGGCAGCGCGTCAAGTGTGAAGCGCGCCGTGACTTCGGAGATGCGAACGGCGCCATGGTTGATGACGACATATTGGATAGCCACGAGCAAAACGAAGATCACCACGCCGACGACGAAGTTTCCGCCCACGACGAAATTGCCGAACGCCTCGATCACGTCGCCGGCGGCCTGAGTTCCCTCATGACCGCCGGTCAGAATCAGCCGCGTGCTCGATATATTCAGCGACAAACGCAGCAGAGTAAGCAGCAACAGCAAAGAGGGATAGACACTGAACTCGACCGGCCGAGTGATATACATCGTCGCGATCATCGTGATGACGGACAGCGTGATGTTGAGCGAAATATGCAAATCCAGCGCGGACGGCGGGATCGGCAACACCATCATCAAGACGACAATCATGACCGCCAGTGGCAGGGCCGCGTTCAGGCGTGCCGCTGTCGGCGCGGTGATGACTTGTTCGTTCGTCACGAGAAGATTTGGCTCAGACCTGTGAAACCGGATCAGCGGTCAGAAGGCCTCTCGACTTAATCGGTAGATGTAAGCCAAATTTCAGCCACGGCGCGGTAAAGATGAGGAGAGATTTCGCTTCCCACCTCGGCGCTCTTATAGAGAGCCTGCGCCAGCGGCGGGTTCTCGACGATTGGGATACCGTGTTCCTCGGCTTTGTCGCGGATGCGTAAGGCCAAGTAATCGAGCCCCTTAGCAACGATCACGGGGGCCGGCATGTCTTCCGGCAAGTACTTGATCGCGACGGCGTAATGTGTCGGGTTGGTGACGACAACGGTGGCTTCGGGGACCTGTGACATCATCCGTCGACGAATCATGTCGCGCTGAAGCTTGCGCATACGTGCCTTGATTTGAGGATTGCCCTCGAGGTCTTTCTGCTCTTGCTTGACCTCCTGTTTGGTCATCATGAGCTTCTTGAAGGTCTTGCGGCGCTGTCGATAGAGATCAAACGTTCCGAGAAGCAACAAGACGACGGAAGCCTTGATCAGCAGCTCGCTGAGTACATTCCCGACTCTTGCCGCGCCGGCGGCGAGCGGCATCTTCGGGAGTTCGAGTAGCCCGCCGAGTTCCTCGGAGAGCAGCCACCAGAAAACGATTCCGGCGACGGGAATGAGGATCAATGCCTTGAGAGTCTGCGACAGATTGTCGCCCGGTAATTGAGAGAGTTTGGGGCCCGGGTTGAGGCGCTTGAAATCCGGCTGCAAACGTTTCGGGGACAAGGCGAAGCCGGTTTGCGCCAACTGGACCAGCAGACCGATTGTTAGCAACACGCCGGCGTAGATTCCTAGAAACGCCATCGGTTTGACGGCCACTGTGACGAACAGAGCGCGAAATTCCTCTACGGTGATCGAAGGTCGAAACGCATAGGCGACCAGGCCCCGCATGGCGAGACGAAGAGATTCGAGGACGTCGCCTCCATAGATGACCACCAGCGCGACAGCCGCGGCGAACTGGAGCGCGGAGGTGAATTCGCGACTGGAGGCAACTTGACCCTCTTCACGCGCCTTTTGCTTGCGTCGCGGAGTCGGTTGCTCGCTGCGTTGCGATTTGTCGGCGGGCATGGCGAAGACTCAAAAGCGTATAGACGGCGGCGAGGCGGGGCTATCTCATTTGCGTAACCCTCTACGGTTGGACAAGCGCCTCGATCACAGCCCGAGTTCGTTCGGCCAAGCCGCAAAAGAGCCGCGGCGCAAGCAGCGTCACGGGATAGAGGATGGCGACGGCGCCGACGATCTTCGCGGGAAACGCCAAAGTCAGTAGTTGAAGGCGGCTGTTCACCTGGTTGAGCAGCCCCAGAGTCAGATCGATGAGCAACAGCACCGCCATCACGGGAAAGGCAGTGCGGACGGCGGTCTCAAAGACCGAGCCTCCCAGGCGCACCATCATCAAGGCGTCCGCCGGCCGGGTTTGGAAATGGCCCAGAGGCCACGATTCCAAGCTTGCGGCGAAGGCTCGAACCAAGTAGAGGTGCAGGTCGAAGGAGAAGAACAGCAAGCTGCCGAGCAGGGCGAACACGACGTTGAGAATCGAGGCGTCGACCTGTGTCGTCGGGTCGACCATATTGACGTAGGAATAGCCGGCTTGGAATCCGAGAATCTGTGCCGCCAGCCCGAAGACCTCCAGGAGTAACGCCACCGCGACGCCGACCGCGAGTCCGAAGACAGCTTCGGAAACAATCAGGCCGGTCAGCGTAAGCAGAGCCGAGGGCTGGTTGAGAAAACCGACATCCGGCAGGCCGCGGGCAAGCGGCAGCAGCAAGACAGCCAGCGTCAACGCCAAGACCGCCTTGGGAAGGGCGGGGAACTGACGGTTCCCGGGCAGGGGCACAAAAGTCACTAGACCGGCCGTGCGCGCAAGTAGGAGAAGAGCGTTGATGACCCAGGGGAGAGGGATGTCGATCATTTTCCGTGTCGCCGGGGTAGCTGTCGCCGGGGTACGTTTCCGCGAATCAGCCCGCGCCCAATCAGGTTGTGCCGAGGTATGGCTACGCCGAGAAGTTCGCTACCTGTCGCCTATCGCGTGCCCTGTACCCGGCAGTCCGTACCTTGGCGACACGTGATTCGGCGACACCGACCCCTACCGCGCAAATTTTTCCAGACCGCCCAGTAGCTCTGTCGTGTATCCGATCAATCTGTCCGCCATCCAAGGCCCCAACAGCATGGCGGCGACCAGGAATACGATGAGTCGCGGTACGGTGGTGAAGGCGGGGTCCTGCATCGATGTCAGGATTTGCACGACGCTGACGAGAATCCCGGCGAAAAACCCGACCAACAATAGCGGACCGCCAACGACCAACGTGATCCAAAACGCCCCTCGGATGACTTCTACAGCGGTATCGGGGGTCATATTCCGTGTCGCCGATTCACGTATCGCCGGACGACGTTCACGGCCATATTCTCCATCGTATTTCCCGCGCCACACTTCAACGCCCCCGCGAGCAACATCGACGGAGCTGCATTCGTGGGAGCGTACCCCGACGCAACGTGAATCGGCGACATGGAATTCAGAACCCTCTTACCAGCGATCCCACGACTAGATTCCAGCCGTCCACCAGGACGAACAGCAGCAGCTTGAATGGCGCGGAAATCATGATCGGCGGGAGTTGAATCATGCCGAGCGACAAGGTTACCGAGGCGACTAACAGATCGATGACCAAGAACGGTAAGAACAACACCGCCCCGATCTGAAAGGCCGTCTTCAGTTCCGAAAGCACATACGCCGGCATCAAAACCGTCAGCTCGACATCGTCCAAGTTCCTTGGCCGAGGCTTGTCGGTAATGTCAAGGAACAGCGCCACATCCTTATCGCGCACGTATTTCGCCAAGAACTTCTTCAACGGACCTCCGGCACGCTCCAGCGCCTCGATGTGTCCGATTTCCTGCTTCTGTAAAGGCACGATCGCCTCGACATGGATTTGATCGGCAACCGGGCGCATCAACACCACGGCCAGAAACAAGGTGAGGCCGATCAAGGTCTGGTTGCTCGGCGCGGTTTGCGTGCCGACCGCTTGACGCAAGAAATGCAAGACGATGAGAATCCGCAAGAACGGCGTCAACGACGCGATGGCGGCGGGCAACAGCGTCAGCAGCGTCAGCAAGAGCAGAATCTGCAACGTGGTTCCCAATTGATCGGGGTTGTCGCCGAACGAAATGCCGAGTTGCGGGGCTGTGGGCGGCGCGGGCGGTGTCGGGTTCTGCGCCGGCGCTACGCTCGCGCTGATCAGAAAGAGCGTGACAAAGCATAGGACGGCGGGAAGATGAGGAGTTCGTCGCCCAGCGTTTGATTGATCGAGACCAACCCGCAGCGACGAAAGCTCGGCTCGTACCGCGTACGCCCGAAGCGTCACGAAGGCTCCGATATCCCTTCGGATGGTCGCCGCAAACGATTTGACAACAGCCCCGACAGCAGAGAAGCTTTGGTTTCCGGCGCCGGGCAATCCGCCAACTCGTCAGGGTTTAGCTCGCTGACCAGCGACACGCGCTCATTCGTCGCCGCGAGCAAGAATAAGCGCGGCCCGACACGCACGAGCGAAAGCGTCTTATTCGGCCCGATGGCGAGGGTTTCGACCACCGCGAGGTTGCCTCCGCCTGCTTGCTTCGAACCCCATTGCCTCAGCAGCCACAAGCACCCGGCCAGCAGCGCGAAGACAAACAAAAGGGCCAGTACGGAGTCGAGCATCTTAAGTTGAAGGTCGATTTCGCGAATGGGTTGGCGAGGGATGTTTGTTAATCGTCGCCCCTGTCGTCGGGAATCCGCAGATCGGTGATACGAAGGCCCATGGTGTCTTCTATGACGACGATTTCTCCGTTGCCTACCGTCATCCCTTCCATCAGTAGATCCACGTTCTCCCCCGCTGATCTCGACAATTCGATGACGGAACCGACTCTAAAGTCCAACACGTTGGCGACCCTGACTCTTTTGCGGTCCAGTTGGACGGAGATCTTGATGGGTATCTCGCGAAACGAGTCGATCGCATCGGGAGGAGCGCCGAGGGCCGCCAGCTCCGGGTCGGGAGCGGCAACCGGAGTCGGAACCCTGCGAGGCAATGCCATATTGCCGCCCTCCGTGTCCGGTCTGCTGCTGAGCGACGCGCCGGGCGGCTATCAATCAGCGCCCGGGCCCCGCCCGTTGCCACCTATCGCTTCAAGTTCAGCGCCTCCTGATTCAACTCGTCAGCCGTGGTGATGACCCGCGAGTTGGCCTGAAAGCCTCGCTGAAACGTCAGCAGATTCGTGAACTCTTGAGCAATATCGACATTGGAGAACTCAAGCGATAGTCCGAGGACCGATCCGAGTCCGCCCGTGTTCGCCGGCCCGGTTACGGGCAGCCCTGAAGCCGAGGTCGGGACGTAGTTGTTGTTGCCGACAGAGAGAAGCGTCTGGGCGTTCGTAAAGCGCGCCAGCGAGAGTTGGGCCAAGGTCAATGTTCTGCCGTCGCTGTAGAGACCGTTGATCTTGCCGCCGTCAGCGATCGAAATCGAGGTCAACTGCGCGGGTGGCGCGCCGTTTTGGGCGAGATCGGAGACCGAGGAATCAGTGGCGAAGTTCGTCAAGGTCGGTTGCAACAGCGAGTCCAGCAGGCTCCAGTCAATCACCAAAGGGTCGGCGCCGTTGGCGAAGGTCATTCCGGCGACCGTGGTGTCGAGGTTCAATTCGTAGGGATTCCCCGTGCCGTTGGGGTTGATGAGGATTCCCTTGCCATCGAACTCCATCGAAACAGCCGCGGGCACGCCGCCGTCGATCAGAATGTTTGGATCCGTCGCGGGCGTGGCGTTTGATCCGTCGAGAACGTCAGCCGCGGGGATTGTCACGGTTACGGTGAATTCCCCGGCGGCGCTAGTGGGCGGAATAATGGGAGTAAAGGTCAGCGTTAGAATGTGCGACTCGCCGAGCGAATCGAACACCTGCAGCGGCACGGTGAAGTCTGTCGTAAGGTTTTTCGACAGGTTCGCGGTGATACTGATTTCGGATGTAGCGTCCGGCTCGAGCGTGTCGTTGCCGGCCAAGCTGATGTCCGCAATGGGTAGGTTGGTGTTGACGACCTCGGTTGTTGAATTGCGGTTCCAGCCCTGCACGACTTCGCCGTTAATGGTGACCACCACACGGTCGCTGTTGAGTTGGAAGTTGCCGGCGCGGCTGTATTGGGTTAGATCGTTGTCCTTGACGATGAAAAAGCCTTCGCCTTGGATCGCGGCGTCGAGCAAACCGCCGGTGTTTTGGACGGTGCCTTGTTCGAAACGACGAGAGACGGTGATCGGTGCGACACCGAGGCCGGCCTGCGACGCCACGCCGGATCGACTCAAGCTGATCGTTTGATAGAAGAGGTCGCGAAACTCGGCTCGACTTCCCTTGAAGGCAAACGTGTTGAGATTGGCGAGGTTGTTCGCGATCACCTCCACGGCTCGGGCATGAGAGCGAAGACCGGATAGAGCGGTTAAAAATGCACTGGGCATGGGAAGAAATCTCCTTACTTCAAATCTTCGGTTTGGTCTGTGTCTTGTTGTTTGGATCGTTGCTATGTCAGCTGAAAGGAGGCGGCCCGCGATGACTTGCTCATTGGTTTCCGGCTTCGCTGTCAAGCGGAGCGGCCCGCGCTTCGGCCAAGGCGGCTTCGGCTTGGAGCAGGCCGTGAATGTCTTCCAGCGTCTTGCGCATCGCCAATGTCTGCTCCATCTCGGAAAACTGGGCGAGCTGGGAGACGAACTGGGCTGGATCCATCGGGCTGAGCGGATCCTGATTCTGTAGCTGCGCGATGAGCAGTTGCAAGAACATGTCGCGGGTCGCGTCATTCGATGCGAGCGGGCGTTGAATCTGTTCCGTGTCGACGGCCGCCGCGGCGGTGGGGTCGGTTACCGAGCCTGTCATGAGTCAATCCTCCTGTTGGAATCCTTCACGGACGAACGGCGGTCGAGCGAGTGGCGTTGCCGAAAATGTTTGTCGGCAACCCCCTCTTCCATCCGAACGGGTTGTTGGGGTTCGAAGTGTTCCCCCGCGGCCGCGGCCGCTACAGCGGGGGATTGCCGCTCCGGGCTCGCTTCGGGCGCCGATGCGGACGCATCCGCGGCAGCGCCGGCTGAGAAGCCTGTTTGCGGTCCGGAGCTGGTAGTCGTGCGGTCGAGAATCTTCAACCAGACCGAACTAGGCGTTCCGGCCTTGATTGGGGATGTTGTTTTCGGCATAGGTTTCCTTCTCCTAGGCGGCCGGCGCGTCATCAGACCGAGCGCTCGACCTCCAATTGAAATGACCGGGCTTGGCGACCGGGGGGTTGCTTGGGCCTGGAAGATCGCGGTTGGCGCCCGCCGCCTTGCTGTTGATAGTGCGGATCCCCATACCCGGCCGACCCATTGGATGGGGCCGCCGCCTGGGCTTGCAGTCCTCGGCCGGCGAGCGATTCGAAGAGCCGCGGCAGGCTGTCGTTGATCAGGTTCCCGGTGCGCGGATTGTCGCTGCGCACGATCGTGTCGATGAACCCGGCGCGTTCAACCAAGCGTAGAGAAAGTCGCCCGAGGCGACTGTCCCACAAGAGGATATTCATTTGCGTGGACGAGGATCGGCGCTGAAGAGCCGCCATTTCGACGAACCGCTCAACAGCCTCGGCCCCTTCGGTGGCGGGCGCGGAAGCTGTAACGGCGCGCGACATTGGCGGGGGCCCTTGGCCGGGCTTTGGCGCGGGTTGCGAAAGCGCGGCCTCTCCGCCGGCAGGCCGTGATTCCAAGTAATTCGTGGGAGAACCGGAGGCGTGGCCCGGGAGCGCGCTTGCGGGCAGTCGATCGGGCCGAGTCGATTCGACGAAATCCGATGGTGTTGGTTTCCCGATAATGCCCATTCGGGAGCGAGAGCCTTGCGCGAATAGAACGTCCCGCCGCGCGGCGCCAGGCGCTTGCTCCTCTGTAGCCTGCCCCTTGGAATCCGCCGTTGTAGACTCCCGCAACAAGCCGGTTCGCCGCTGCATGGGGAAAAATGGGTAACCGATCGAGGGTGCTCCCGCTGGCGGATTCGACGGGGCCCCGTCTGCTCCGAGGGTCCCTTGGGCCGTCGTCGGCTGTTGCTTGATGAGCGCATCGTTAACGAGGGTTCGCTGTGGATAAGTTGTGGAAAACTTCTCCGAGGCACCTTCCCGTACCGTTGACGTGAGTTCTGTTACAAGCGGTGGTGCATTGGGCCGAATCTCCAGCCGCGCGGCTGTAAGCAGGGTGTTTTCTGTTTTCCGAAAGGCTGTAGCCGAGCGTTCCGTCAGGCTGAACGCCGACGGCGCCTGCTCGAGTTGGGGACGTCCGTCCCGCCCGCCGCTGCGTGAGCCCGCTGGTTGCGAAGACCCGGACGTATCCGTGTGCTCAGGATTGATAGTAGGCGACGGAGTTGATTTAGATGATTCGTCATAACCGGCTTGAAATGAGTAAGTAGAAACCTGTTTATCAACAGTCGAATCAAGTATCTTGGGAACCCGAAGGGCCGCTATCGCGGGGCCGGAAACCGTGTCCAAATCAGGAGCGATAGCGGGTGATGCTGTCCGTTGATTCGGGTCTATCTCCCGCCGTGGCGGTGCGTCGGGGCCTTGGGGCTGTTCCCGCTTCGAACCGGCTCGCGCTCGCGGAGTGTGCGATATGGGTGGCGGGGAGGATGCCTGTCTGTTCGCCTCGACAGGCGGAGAGATCGTCGGACCCTTCGCGAGCGAGGCGGGGACCGGTACCGGGTTTTCCACAAGGAGCGATTTCGGCGCTTGATGGGCGGTCGAGTCCGGGGAAAGAGCTTGGTCGGAATCAGAGATCGTCTTTTCGAGTCGCACGAGACGGGTCGCTGGGGACGGGGTCGCTGGGAACGGGGTCGCTGGGAACGGGGTCGCTGGGGAGGGGGTCGCCGGGGACGGGGTCGCCGGGAACGCTGCTGGAATCACCGTCGGAGTCGCCGTCGGCATCGGCTCCCCCGTTCCGTGCAATCGAGTTTTGGTCCCGTTCTCGATAATCTCAATGCTCGATTCGATGCGGTCGGGGAGAGGCACATCCCCCCTCCAAGCCCACAACGCGACCGGAGTCGAGGTCGTTGCGGCGAGCACTCGCGGAGCGGTTATACCCCCCTGTGCGGGTCGTGCTTCATTCGTTTCAGCCGAGTGATCCGTTGCGGGACGACCTGGGATCGTCAAGGGCGCGGGTAAGAATCGCCGGGGGGCTGAGCCGGCGACATGTGTCCTCGGCGTTGGGTGCTCGGCTTCTTCGATGAGTTTCCTGGCTGTTTCGACAGCAGTATGAAACGCGAAGTTGGATTCAAGTTCGGTTTCCCTTTCCCGCGGCGCTTCATCGCCGACGGCTTGGCCGCGAGCCCGTTGCTCGACTGCCCGACGATCCGTCGACCGGCCGCGGGCGGGGGTACGGGTAGCCGCGTCGCTCCTATCCGCGTGTCGGTCCGGGACCCGCTGTTTCGATACCGTTGCCGCACCGCCGCGCTCCGGATTGGAGGCCGACGCTCCGTCCAAAGGCAGCGCATCTCGCGAAGTAGGGCGTCGCGCCGAGGTGGGCGAAGGGGCGTTCCCCGGCGGACGACTTGGCGGAGGCGCCCCGGAAGCAGGCACGCCGACTGGGATGGATAGCGGCAACGCCCCGAGCTTGGGCACGCCAACGGCCAAACGTCGAGCGTTGAAAAATCAAGTGGTTAGTCGACCCTGGGAGCGACGAAATCCTGTCAACAGACAAGATTTCCACACTTTGGTTTTGCCCCGCGTGTTGAAACTACAGCAACTTGCAGGCATCTCAAGACGGCATGGCGATTGCATTTCGTCGCTGCAATGGATCAAGCACTATTGACGGTTGCCGCCGGAATGAAGGTGCGCCTTGAGACTCTTGACGTCCTGGGCAACAACATTGCCAATGCCTCCACGAATGCTTACAAGGCCGATCGAGAGTTCTATCGTCTGTTCACGACCGAGCGTACCCGCTTTGGAGGCGAAGATGACCGATTGGGGCTGATGCCGGTGGTCGAGGCGTCTATTGTCGACTTTACGCAGGGGCCGCTGATGGCGACGGAGTCTCCGCTTGACGTCGCTCTCTCGGGTCCCGGTTTCCTGGCGGTTCGCTCGCTTGGGGGACTGCTCTACACGCGCAATGGGAGTCTTCAGCGCTTAGTGAGCGGCCAACTTGCGACTGTCGACGGTTATCCGGTATTGGGAACCGACCAAAAAGAGATCGTGCTGCCGGAGAACGGCGAGGTACGGATCGAGCCCGACGGGCGGGTGCTCGTGGATGGGCTGGAAGCCGGCCAACTGCAGGTCGTCGAATTCGGGGCCTTGAGGGCGCTTTCGAAGTCGGGGAATAACTATTTCGCCGCGGGCGAGGGCGGGGCGCCAAAACCGGCCGAGGGAACAGGGGTCCTACAGGGGAGGCTTGAGGCCTCCAATATCAATGCCTCCGAAGAGGCCGTCAATCTCATCACCGCGGGCCGTCACTTCGAGATGATGCGCCGCATCGCGTCGCTGGTTGGAGATGAAATGAACGGCCGCGCGGTAGCGGAATTGGGCCGGACGTCGTAGCGGAAACCGACGCGACGACTCGCGATTATCGACTCACGGTTCATCGCAACGAAGGAGTTTTCATGATTCGAGCACTTTTCAGCGCCGCCAGCGGCATGGTCGCTCAGCAGATGAGCATTGACAATATCGCGAACAATATCGCGAATGCCAACACAACCGGTTTCAAACAACGGCGCGTACAGTTTCAAGATTTGCTTTATCAGAATTTGTTGGCGCCGGGAACGCAGGCGGGCCAGCAAACGGTGGTGCCGTCGGGGTTGCAGCTCGGTTTGGGCACGCGCGTGGTTTCGAACAAAGTCATTTTCAAGCAGGGTGATTTCGTTTCGACGACCAATCCGCTCGATGTCGTGATCCAGGGTAAGGGGTTCTTCCAGGTAAGGCTGCCGAGTGGTGAGTTGGCCTATACGCGGGCCGGATCATTTCATGTCGACCGCGACGGGAACTTCGTGACTCCAAATGGCGACCCTCTCGAGCCGAACATTACCATCCCGCGTGAAGCTCTCGACATCACGATCGCGTCCGACGGCACCGTTAGCTATACCCAGGTCGGACAGACCGAGGCGCAGCAGGGCGGCATTATTCAATTGGCCGGTTTCCAAAACCCGGCCGGGCTGTTGGCGTTGGGGAAGAGCCTGTTTCAACCTACCCAAGCTTCGGGCGATCCGGCCGTGGGGCTGCCCGGCGGACAGGATGGGCTGGGCAGCTTGCAGCAGGGGTTTCTCGAGAATTCCAACGTCAGCGTGGTCGAGGAATTCATCGCCATGATTATGAGCCAGCGGGCTTATGAGGCCAACGCTCGCGTTGTTTGTACAGCGGATGAGATGTACCAGGAAGCCAATTCGTTGAGCCGGTAGAGGAGGGTGGTCTTGAGTAATCTGATTTCCTTGACGGCAGCCTCGGCGGGATTTTTCGGCGGGGAGCGAAAGTGGATTAGCCCGCTTTTCTCATCGCGTGGCGAGGCAAAGTGCACGAGAGGCCCGTCAGTACGAGGCGCGCGCCGCTTGGCGCGCGGAGGCGTACTCGAACAGTACGGTGAGCACGGCGAGCAAGCGCAACGAAGTAATGGCGGGCCTATCGTGTGCTTTGCCCGTCAGGCGGTGAGAAATGCGGGTTAGACCTGCGTGGGCGGTGTTTCTTTCCGTTTTGACGTGCGGGTTCGTGTCGGCGTCGGAAGCGCGTGGGTCGGAAATGTCCGGGTCGGAAACGGTTCGCCTGGCTCTTGACCATGACCGTCTCACGGCGGGTGACCTGGCTTCGGTCCTGCCGGGTTGGGGCGCGGTCGAACCGGCCGAAATGATCGCTTATGCTCCGCTGCCCGGCATCGAACGCCGAGTGGGGGCAAGCCGCCTGATTGGCTGGGGGCGCCGTTTCGGCGTTGATCTGACGAGGGATGAGATGCCCGGGACGCTTTTGATCTCCCGTCGCATGAGGACGGTCGGGCCGGTGGAGGCGGAAGAGCGGCTGCGCGAAGCGGTGGCCTCTTACTACGGCGTCGTGTCCGGGGCAGTCGAGGTGGAGCTCGTGGGATTCGAGGACCTGCGTGTTCCGGCGGGTGAACTGAGGTTCGAAGCCGCCGGTTCTTTCCAACGGCTGAATCGGCCCTCGTCGGTGGCGCTGCGTTGGCGCGAGGACGGTGGTCGCGGGGGAACGCTCTGGCTGCGCGCGACGATTTCGATCGTCGGGCGGTATGCCGTTGCCCGGGAAAAGCTCGACGCCAAAGTCCCGCTCAGCCCCGAGGACTTCGAGTTTCGCGAGGGTCCTCTGCCGGGCAATCCTGAGAAATTTCTCATTTCACGTGACGCAGTTGACGAGATGTCCTTAAAGTATTCATTGAATCGCGGCGACGCCTTGACGACGGATCTGTTGGTCAAGAATCGAGCGGTTCGCCGCGGGGATTTGATCGAGCTTCAACTACGTTCGGGCTTAATCATGCTGCGGGTTCCGGGGCGCGCCGAGGAGGCCGCCGCCGTGGGTGACGTCATTGCGTGCCGCAACCTGGAGTCGGGTAGCCGGGTGTCGGCGCGTGTGTTGGACTCCAATCACGCCGAAGTAGAGTGGACCCGATGAGGGAGAGAAGTCGGAGGGCTAACTCGCGGATGCGTGGGCGGTCGGCGGCTTGGATCGTGGTTGTCTGGGGAGTCGTGGCCGGCCTTTGCGCGGGGCAGTCTAGCGAGCAGACTCTGGAACGGCACATTCAAGAATCGCTGAACTCGTCCGGCGGGGGGCGCTATTCGAAAGGGTCGCTCTTCAACGGCCGGTCTTATCTGGCCGAATTGGGACGGGACCCCAAAGCGGCGGTGATTGGCGACTTGATCACGATTCGCGTGATCGAGCAGGCCAGCGCGTTGAGCAGCGGGTCGACATCGTCATCGCGGACCTCGGATGCGTCGAATAGCGTTTCGTCGTTGTTTGGGGTGCTCAACCCGGCGGGTGCATTGGCGAATCTGGCACGGCACTCCGGGGCGTCGACGCTTGACGGCCAAGGAAGCACGACCCGGCAAACCAGCGTGACGGCTACGATCACGGCCCAAGTTACGCACGTAATGCCCAGCGGAAACCTGGTTATCGAAGGCATTAAGGAAGTGATCGTAAACTCCGAAAAATAAACTGTTTGGATGAGAGGAATGGTGCGTCCAACCGATCTGGCCGCCGACAACAGCGTGCGGTCCGACCGGGTGGCCATGATGGAACTCCGCATCAACGGCAAGGGTATTGTGAACGACGCCATACGGCGGCCGAACATATTGATGCGCGTCCTGAAGAAGATATTGCCGTTTTAGGTCGTGTCGCCGAACTACGTAGCGCCGAATCACGTTTGGCCGGGTTGAACCGTGATTCGGCGGCACGTACCCCGGCGTCACGGCGACACGTACGCAGTAGACACGAAAAACCATGACTTTCCTCAAACCGATGATTCCGCTGCTGCTGCTGGTGACGCTTGCGCCGCTGGCTCCGGCGGCTCGCCTCAAGGATCTGACATCCATTGAGGGTGTGCGCGACAACATGTTGCTTGGGTATGGCTTGGTTGTCGGCCTCAATGGGACCGGTGATCGACAGCAGACCGTCTTTTCCACACAGAGTTTGTCCAATCTATTACAGAAGATGGGCGTCAATGTCGCGGCGACCGCCCTACGGGTCAACAACGTGGCCGCGGTGATGGTGACAGCCAACCTGCCGCCTTTCGCCACGCCGGGAACGAAGATCGACTTGACCGTTTCCTCGATTGGCGACGCCGCAACGTTACAGGGCGGCACGCTGTTGCTGACTTCGATGAAGGCCGCTAATGGCGAGGTCTACGCCCTCGGTCAGGGACCGGTGTCGATCGGAGGTTTCAGCGCGGGGACCGGCGGAACCGGCGTGCAGGTCAATCACCCCACCGTGGGGCGGATTCCACTGGGCGCGACCGTCGAGAAGCGCGCCCCAACGGTTGAGCCGGATCCGGCCGGTTTTCGGCTGCAACTACGGCGGCCCGATTTTGTAACGGCCTCGCGGCTGACCGCGGCGCTGAACGGAAAGTTCGCCGGCACGGTCGCCAAGGCCGAGAACTCGGCAACCGTCCTGGTGACGATGCCCGCCGAGTACCGCGGACGCCCGGTCGAATTCATCGCGGCTATCGATGGGCTTGATGTAGCCACCGACCGGCCGGCCGCCGTGGTGTTCAATGAACGGACCGGGACGGTAGTAATCGGCAGCGCCGTCAGGATCGCTCCAGTGGCCGTATTGCACGGCAATTTGACGGTTCAGGTTGTGACCGACTACGCGGTTTCACAACCGGGGCCGCTATCGGGTGGACGGACCGCGATCACGCCCCAAGTCGGTGTGGAGGTGACTGAAGAGCAGGCCCGGCAAGTTTCACTCAAAGAAGGCGCCAGCGTGGAAGAGCTTGTGAAAGCCTTGATGTCGATCGGCTCGACGCCGCGTGACATCATCGCCATCATGCAGAGCATCGCCGCCGCGGGGGCACTTGATGCGCGGCTGGAAGTGATCTGATTGGCCGTGAGCGGTGAACTGTTAACCGTGAACCGTGAGCCGTGAGCCGTGAGCCGAAGATGCTGCTGATCGGTTCCGGTATGGAATTCCGGGAAGCGTCGAGGTTACAGCGTCCGGCACTCACCACAACGGCAGGCACCACGCCGTGCGCTAGGTCGGCTCACGGTTAACGACTCACTGGTAATGGTTCACGATTAACCGCTAATCGCTTACGAACGCAAGCCATGTCCATATCCGTCAACATTCCGAACCCAACTGTTTCCTTATCCCTTCAAGGGGCGAAAAACTCTTCCGTCCAGAGCCGCCAACGACTTGAAGCCGCCGCGAAGGAATTCGAGGCGATGATGATTCAGCAGTTGCTCAAGACGGCTCGCCAAGCCGGACGCCTCTACGAAAGCGAAGACGAAATGACCGGAGGCGAAGGCTATCTCGAAATGGCCGAGCAGCAGTTCGCCAAGGTCCTTGCCGAGAAGGGAACCTTCGGTTTCGCTCGCCTGCTGGTGAAAGACGTTCCGATGGAACGGTGAACCGTGAACCGATCGGCGGCCCCGCTGTTTTCTCTTGATTCGGCCAAGGCCAAAGCCGCATTGGCAAAAGGCCGTTGAAACGGCCTCGTTCGAGACATCGAGGGCTTACCCCGGCAACCGGCCCTTGACGGACGTCCTATTGGCAATTCAAGTCCGGTGAACCGATCGGTGAACCGGGCTGCCGCCCGGAAGTTTTTGTGCGCGGTCGTTTGGCCCGTCGCTTGCGCTCAGGGCTCTGATTCCACTGCTCGTATGACTGGAGCCACCTCCCACATTTATGTCGCACAGCCGTTCACGGCTAACGGCTAACGGTTCACGGCTAACCAGCCGCGCGGTAAAATGTTCTTAATTCAGTGCCCACCTCCTCCGTCAAGGCCACGGCCGTTGTCGCCGAGAAGCCTTCTGTTGCTCGTGACCTTGCCGACGTCCTCGGCGCCCACAAACGCGGCGAGGGATACCGTCACGGCAACGGATACATCGTTACCTGGGCCATCGGGCATCTAGTGGCCCTCGCCGAGCCGCATGAGATGAATGCGGACTGGCGCGTTTGGCGACGCGACACGCTGCCGCTGTTGCCAAGCGAGTGGCCGTTGGTCGTCTACGAACAGAGCCGCGACCAGTTCGAGGTCGTGCGCAGAATTCTCACGAGCTCCAAGGTCGGCCGTGTCGTCGCCGCCACGGACGCCGGCCGCGAGGGCGAACTGATTTTTCGCTACATATACGAAGCCGCCGGTTCGGACAAAGAAGTCGACCGCTTGTGGATCTCGTCACTGACACCCGACGCGATTCGAAAAGGTTTACGCACTCTGCGGCCTTCGAGTGCCTATGACCGCCTAGCCGACGCCGCGCGCGCCCGCAGTCGCGCCGATTGGCTGGTCGGGATGAACCTCTCGCGAGCCTATACCCTTGACTGCAATGTGAATCTTTCCGTTGGGCGTGTACAAACACCGACGCTGGCGATGTTGGTCGAGCGGGAGCTGGCGATTCAGAATTTCATAGCTGAAGACTATTTGGAAGTCGTGGCGACGTTCGAGCCGGCCGAGAATGCCGCGGCAGCGGACACGGCGCGGAAGGAGAATTCTGCCGAGGGCGGCGCTTATCGCGGCACGTATTTTCAGCAAGGCGCCGAGAGCGAAACGGGGACAGAGGCGGAGGCGGCCTCCGCGAAACCCACCCCGGCTGAAGGTCAAGAGGAGAAGTCGACCGACGAGGCCAAACGCAAGACGCGGCTCCCCGTCGGCGGGGAACTTGCGGAACAGATCATCGGGCGCGCGCGGACCGGCGATGCGCGCATCGAGTCGCTCGAGCGCGAGACCAAGCGCATTGGCCCGCCGCGTTTCTACGACCTCACCGAGTTGCAACGTCACGCGAATCGGCTTTACGGTTTCAGCGCGAAACGAACTCTCGATTTGGCGCAGACGCTTTACGAAAAGCACAAGCTGCTGACCTACCCGCGTACCGACAGCCGACATTTGTCCAAGGATGTCGCCGCGACTCTCGACCAAGTTGTCGCGGCCGTCGCCGCGCCCTATCAGGATGCGCTCGCCCCCGGGACCGGCAGCCGACCGCTGAACCGGCGCTTCGTCGACGACACCAAGGTCAGCGATCACCACGCCATTATTCCGACGACGGTGAGGTCGTCGCTCCCCGCGGGCGGCGACGAGGCGAAGATCTACGATCTGGTTTGTCGACGTCTGCTGAGCGCTTGGCACAAGGACCACATTCTCGCGGTGACTAATGTGATCACCTCCGTGACGTCACGGGGTGAAGACGGGGCGGAACTGATTGTTGAACGCTTCTTCAGCTCCGGCACGTCGATCGAGCAGGTGGGCTGGAAAGTGCTGGACGCGCCTTTCCCAAGAACCGGCGCTTCGTCTCGCGGGTCCGGACAGGAACCGCAACAGCAACTGCCCGCCGGACTTGCCGCAGGACAACCGCGACTGGTAAGCGACGCCGAGGCTGTGGCGAAGAAAACTCGGCCGCCGCGACGTTTCACGGAAGCCACGTTGCTCACGGCGATGGAATCCGCCGGGAAAACTCTTGAGGAGAAAGAGCTTTCCGACGCGATGAAAGATTGCGGGCTGGGTACGCCCGCCACGCGCGCCGCGATTATTGAGACGTTGCTGCGGCGCGAATACATCGCCCGAAAGGGCAAGTCTCTCGAAGCATTGGACAAGGGAATTCAGTTGACCGGCTCGGTGCACCCGGCGGTTAAGAGTCCGGCGATGACGGGGGAATGGGAAGCCGAATTGCGCAAGATGGAACGCGGCGAGGCGGAGTTCGACGGGTTTATGCGGCGCATCGAAGACTATGTCCGAGAGGTTGTCGGCGGTCCGAGAGCCAAACCCTTCGAGGGCCTTCCCGCCGAGGCGATGCGCGAGCCGCAAGCGGTCGCGGCGGCGCATGTGGGGACCGGCGGGGCGGCCGGCTTCGGGCAAGCGCCTGCGGTTACCGCTCCAATTCGCTCTGTCGGCCCGAACCCGCCGACCGACGCGAGTAACGGCCAAGTTGTTCAAGCGTCCGCGGGCGGGAATGTGCCTGCCCACAATGGGAAGTGGACTGGCGATCTACTCGACCTGTTGCAATCGGCCTTCGGTTTTGAAGGGTTTCGCAAGTATCAACAAGATGTGTGCGAGGCCGTGCGCGGCGGGAGGGACGTTCTGTTGGTGATGCCGACCGCGGCGGGAAAATCGCTCTGCTACCAGCTGCCAGGGTATGCCCGCGAGGGGGTGACGCTTGTGGTCAGCCCGTTGATCGCGCTGATGGAGGACCAAGTCGGGAAGCTGAAGCAGATGGGCTTTCGCGCCGAGCGCATTCATTCGGGGCGTGACCGTGAGGCGAGTCGTGATGTTTGCTTTCGCTACCTGGCGGGTGATCTCGATTTTCTCTTCATTGCCCCGGAGCGGTTGGCGGTGCCCGGTTTTCCCGAAATGCTCGCTAAGCGCACTCCGGCGCTGATCGCCATCGACGAAGCCCATTGCATTTCCCAATGGGGACATGATTTTCGCCCCGACTACCGGCGGCTTGGCGAGCGGCTGCCGATGCTGCGGCCCGCGCCTGTGATCGCCATGACGGCGACGGCGACGCCGCTGGTCCAAGACGATATCGCGGAACAATTGGCGTTGGAAAACGGGCTGCGATCGATTCACGGTTTTCGGCGTGAAAACATCGCGGTGGAAGTGGTTGAGCTGACGCCGAGTCAGCGGCCCCCGGCGGTGGCGAAATTGCTGGGGGATGCCGCGCGGCGTCCGGCGATCGTTTATGCGCCGACCAGAAAGTCGGCCGAGGCGTTGGCGGCGGAGCTATCCGCGCTGTTTCCCGCCGCCGCCTATCACGCCGGGATGCTGCCGCGGGTGCGCGACCAAGTGCAGGCGGGCTTTCTGGGGGGCGGGTATGAAGTGATTGTCGCGACGATCGCCTTCGGGATGGGGATCGACAAACCCGATGTCCGCACCGTCGCTCACACAGGTTTGCCGGGCAGTATCGAAGCCTACTATCAAGAAATCGGCCGCGCCGGCCGCGACGGCAAGCCTTCCCGGGCCGTGCTGATGTATTCCTGGTCGGACCGCAAGACCCACGAATTTTTTCACGAACGTGACTACCCGCTGATCGCCGAGCTGGAGGAGATCTACAAACAACTTCGCGACGAGCCCGAACCGCGACGCAATATCGAGCGTCGCTTGAAGATGGACCCGATTGTCTTTGAAAAGGCGATCGAGAAACTTTGGATTCAAGGCGGCGCGTTGATCGATCCCGAAGAAAACATTCAATGCGGCCGGGACGGTTGGAAGCCGGGCTATCAGAGACAGTCCGACCACAAGCTGGCTCAGCTCGATCATATTGTTCACTTCGCCGAGGCGAATGAGTGTCGGATGTTAGAGCTCGTGCGTCACTTCGGCGACCAGGAAGATTCGCAAAAGCCCTGCGGGATATGTGACATCTGCGCTCCCGACAGCTGTGTGGTGCAGCGTTATCGTTCACCGAGTGGGGAGGAAAAAACAGCCATTGACGACATGGTCAAGACTCTCAAGGCGCGCGACGGCCTCTCCGTCGGCCGCCTCCACGAGCAGGCGCTGTCGGCGGCGTTGCTGGAACGCAAGGTGTTTGAAAAATTGCTGGCGGGAGCGGCCCGCGCCGGTCTTGTTAAGACGGTTGTCGACGCCTTCGAGAAAGAGGGTCGTCGCATTGAATACCGGCGCGTTTTCTTGACCGATGAGGGCCGAAGTCTGACCACCTCCGCCGGGGATTTCGTGACCTTGGCCGCCGAGGCCCCGCGGGAGCCGCGCAAGAGAAAGAAGAAGGCGGCGAAGCGGAAGGTCGCCGCGACGGGCAAACGCCGAGCGAAGGCCGCGGCGGGGGGGGCGGCGGTTCCTGATGGGATGTCGGAAGCGCGCGCCGATGCCGATTTGATTGAGCGGCTGAGGAATTGGCGCCTGATCCAGGCGCGAGTGCAGCGCACCCCGGCGTTTCGCGTGTTTCCCGATCGTACTCTCCACGCCATTGCTCGTTACCACCCCGCGAACGAGGCGGAGTTGTTGCAGGTTCCCGGCATTGGTCCGCGCTTGGCAAGCAAGTTCGGAAAAACGATTCTGGCGATCGTCGCGGGTAAGAAATAGGAGGGTCCATGGGGATCCGCCGTTACCCGCCGCTTACGCCATCCGACGTACGGGCGATCTTGCTCAAGCTCGGATTCAAGATGAAACGACAGGAAGGTTCCCACTCGCACTATGAAAGGCTTCCGGACGAGGTGGTTAATCAACGGCGGATCGTAACGGTAGACACGGCGCACCCACAGTTCAATCGCCGATTGAAAAAGAGCATGATCGAGCAGTCGGGATTCACGAGGCGGGAATTCTACTCGTCCACCAAGCGAACGGCCAAGAAAATTTAGGGACAGTGCTGCAAGCGCCCGCTAGGTTCGTAGGTCAAGGAATGGTTGTGCGATTCGTGGCGGCGGATTTTTCGTTTCAAGGAGTGCCAATAATAACGGATCCACCGACTTGCCGGCGCAGGCCGCAACACTAACCCGTTTGCGTCTCCCTCGAATGCGATCGAGAGATACCCGGACATGGCTTCCTGGAGACGCTGAATTGCGTTTTCAGGGGTGGGGCCCTCCGAAATGAGGTTCAGATCGAGACACTCCGCAACGTAGGTTGAGCCGGACTTGAGTAGAAGGCGCGAAGAGGATGAGCCGTACCGCAGTCCGCGCATTGCAAGGTGGGCACCTTGATAAGCAAGGCTCCACAGCTGGAACAACGATGTGCCGCGCGAGTACTCGCCTCCTGCGTCATCAGCCACTTCCCCTGTATCTCATTATGCCTGTGTGTCAACCCCTCGACAAGCTCCGCCCATCTGGTGTATCGACCGATTTGGCCGGAAGTTCCGCCCAACACTCCACAAAAGGCGGCCGGCCGAGGCCCCGAAATTGGAGGGTCGTTTTTTCGGGGCGGTAGCGCCGACCCTTCCACTGCGGTAGAATCGACGAGTTCCCGGAGGACCGCCATGTATAGATTGATTTTCGTCTTGACCCTGTCCGTTTTGGCGCTGGGCGCCGAGACCAAGAAGATTCTCGTGATGAACCAGTCGGAGGAAGTGATCGCCGACTGGGGGAAAGGCGCGCCGAACGCCAAGCTCGTCCGAGTGACGAAGGATACGGTGATGGATCACATCGCCGACGCGCAAGGTTTCATCGGCAACATCAAACCCGAGCACGTTCGCGCGGGCAAGAAACTGGAATGGGTGCAAACGCTCAGTGCCGGCGTTGAGAAGGTGCTGCATCTTTCCGGAGGGAATGATCTGCGCGACAGCGACATCGTGTTGACGAACAACCAAATCGTCCAAGGGCCGGAAATCGCCGATCACGCCATGGCTATGTTGCTGGCCCACACGCGCGACCTGCCGAGGTTCATCGCCGACCGCCAAAAGGGTAAGTGGACACGCCGCACCGACAAGCTGCTCGAATTGCGCGGCAAGACGGCGGTTCTGATCGGGGTGGGCGGCATCGGCATGCAGATCGCCCAACGCGCCTGGGCCTTCGGAATGAATGTGATCGGCGTCGACCCCGAGGATGTTCCTTTCTCGCCTTTTCTCAGCAGAGTCGTCAAGCCCGACAGCTTGGACGATGTGCTGCCCGAGGCGGACGTGATCTTCATGGCCGCGCCGCACACGCCGAAGAGTCATAAGATGATCGGTCCCAGCCAATTCGACCTGATGAAAAAGGGCGCGTTTTTCATCGCCGTCAGTCGCGGCGGCACGTACGACTTGAATTCGCTTGTGAAGGCGCTCGACAGCCAAAGACTTAGCGCGGCGGGCGTGGACGTGACGGATCCGGAACCGCTGCCGGAGGGCCACGCGCTTTGGCAGTTTGACAACGTCATCGTGACCCCTCATATCGCCGGCCGGTCGGATCAGGACCGGGGGCGGATGTTAGGCATTGCGCACGAGAATATCAGGCGGTTCTCGGAAGGGCAGCCCTTGCTCAACGTAGTGGACAAGAAGAAGGGGTACTGAGCCCGCGGCGATCCGCGCCGGAGCCCGCTCCCGGTAGAATGAGTCTTGGCCTCCAATCGGGGGCTTCGACCCCCTTCACCGCTCGCGATGCACAACCCGCGCACATTTTTCGTCCGCAATTTCGGTTGCCGCGCGACGCAGGCCGACGGGGCGGGACTGGAAGCGGAATTGGCGGCGCGTGGGTTAGAGGCCGGTAGCGCGGCTTCGGCTTCCGACGTTGTCATCGTCAACACCTGTACCGTCACTCACCAGGCCGACCAGGACGCGCGTCAGACAATTCGGCGCATTCATCGGGAGAATCCCGAGGCCGAGATTCTGGTCACCGGCTGCTACGCCCAGCGCCGGCCCGATGAGTTGTCCGCGCTGCAGGGCGTCAAGTGGGTTGTCGGCAATTCTCACAAGAGCGCCATCGGCGAGATTGTGGCGCCGCAACTGGTACGGATCGCTTCCGAGCCGTCTCCGCGCGGACCGGCGTTCCACGGTGAAATTCGCGATGGCGGCGTGTTGGTGGGCGAGACTTTCGAGAATGTGTCCCGGCTTGCGGCGCAAGTGGTCGACGCGGGACGCGAGCGCAGCCGCCCAAATTTGAAAATTCAAGACGGGTGCAACAACCGTTGCGGCTTCTGCATTATTCCCACCGTAAGGGGGCACAGTCGCAGCGCCGAGGCGGAGAGCGTTCTATCGAGCATTCGACGCTTGGCGCGGCATTACCCGGAAGTGGTCCTGACGGGCATTAACTTGGGGCGCTGGGGACGCGATTTGGACGGCCGGCCGCGGCTGGCGGCGTTGCTGCGCCGTGTGCTGGACGAAACCGACATTCGCAAGTTGCGCCTTAGTTCAGTCGAACCGATGGACTGGACGAATGACCTGCTCGATCTCGCGGCTTCGTCCGATCGCATTGCCAAGCATGTGCACATTCCCATGCAGTCGGGATCGGATGGGGTTTTGAAAGCGATGCGGCGACGTTATCGAGCGCGCCACTACGCCGACCGCGTGGAACGAGCGCGGCGCTTGATGCCCGAGGCCGCCATCGGCGCGGATGTGATGGTCGGCTTCCCTGGGGAGACCGACGAAGATTTCGAGGCAACGCGCGGGCTTGTCGCCGATCTTCCATTTACGTATCTGCATGTCTTTACTTATTCTGCTCGTCCCGACACAGAGGCGCATGAGATGTCCGGTCATATCGCGCCCCCCGTTAAGAAAGAGCGCAATCGCATCTTGCGGGAATTGGCGGCCGAGAAGAATCTGGCGTTTCGGCGGTCGCTTGCCGGGAAGCGTTTCGAGGCCGTCACGCTGGAGCAAGCCGACAGGACCGCGGGGTTCGCGTTGACCGACAACTACGTGACCGTCGAGCTTGACACCGCGCGGCGAGGAGGCGCGGAGTTGATTGACGTGGAAATCGGTGTTGTCGACGAGCAATCGACGAAGGCTCGCGAACTCCGCTCGAACGTCGGACTGACGGAGCTTGTGGCCGTATCGGCTTAGCGATTCCGTGGTAAGCCCCGTGAGCGGCGCGGTGAGAATGCCGGTCGGACCCCCTAGAGGCGCGATGATTCGAGTCGACCCGCACCGTCCCTCGTGGGCCGCTGTGCGTCGCGCGGCGGCGGCAATCCGAGTCGGAGAGGTGATCGCGGTGCCGACCGACACCGTCTACGGGTTAGCGGCGAACCCATTTGATCCGGGAGCTGTTGAACGTCTTTTCGCCATCAAGCGCCGTCCCGAGTCAAACCCCATCTTGCTCTTGATTGATTCGCGTGAGCATCTCGCTTTGGTCGCTCGGGATCTCCCGAAAACGTTTGACCGAATCGCCGCCCATTTTTGGCCCGGACCGTTGACGATCGTCTTGCCGGCGAATGCCGCTGTACCCAAGACGATCACCGCCGGCACGGGAACGGTCGCGGTTCGGTTGCCGGCGTCTCGGCTTGTGCGGTCGTTGATTCGGGCCGCGGGGCGACCGCTGACCGGCACGAGCGCGAATCTTTCCGGACGTTCGGCGGCGACAACGGCCCGGGAAGTGCAACTACAGTTGGGCAAACAAGTCTACTATATTGTGGATGGCGGACGGTCCCGTTGGCGGCGGCCGTCGACGATTCTGGATTTGACGGGCCGAGGGCGCATCCTTCGGCCGGGAGCTGTGTCTTGGGCGCAATTGGAGAAACACCTGTTGTAGACGCTCCGTCGCCGAAGTCCAAGCGGCCTTGGGCTGCCGTCGCGGTACTGCTCGCGATCGTGATCGCGGCGGGCGCGAGCTATTTCGGGTTCGTCGTTCTCGAGGTTCGGCATTACGCGCGCACGGATGAAGCGCGTAATGCCGACGCCATCGTGGTGCTGGGGGCGGCGCAATACCGCGGGCGGCCTTCGCCGGTGTTGAAAGCTCGCCTGGACCATGCCCTCGATCTCTACAGGCGCCGGCTGGCGCCCCGCATCATCACCACAGGCGGCCAGGGTCGCGGCGCCCGCTTTTCCGAAGGCGATGTCAGCCGCGAGTATCTTTCCGAGCAAGGCGTGCCCGCGGAATTCATTACCGCGGAAACCGAAGGACGATCGACCATGCACAGCGCCGCGGCGGTGGCTGAAATCATGAACCGCATGGAACTGGAGTCCTGCATCGTTGTCAGTGACGGCTATCACATCCACCGCATCAAGCGGATGCTTGAGGAACGCGGAGTGACAGTCTACGGCTCCCCGCGCACTCCCGGCCGCGACGACTTCTGGACGCGCGGAAAACACTACGCCCGCGAAGCTCTGGGCTACATCGCGTGGCGCTTCGGCATCAGGGTGTGATGTTCCGTGACGGCGACGTGGCGTGAGCGTCCACGCTTGCCGCGAACCGATTCATCGGTTCGAAATCCCAAGACGCGCGGAAATCTTGCCATGCGGCATTCTCAGACACAGCCGCCCCAATGACTCGGGTCGAGGATCTTCGGAAGAGAACTACAATCCGCCGCCAACGGGTCCCCCCGCCCCGCCCTCCTGCTGAACCCGCAACCCCGGAGGCAGGTCGACCGTCACATGCTCGTGAATGGGTTGCCGCTCGTTGTTGTCTTCAGGACTGAGGCGGCGAATGCGGGCAGTGATGGTCTGCGAAGCTTCGTCGGCTTTGAAGCGCCGGAAGAGTGTCTCCTCGCGGTCAGCGCTTTCGGCGTCGCCTAAGCCGCGATAGCAGAGCATGCGCGTGTAGTGCATCTGTAAGTCCTCCGGATCAATGCGCGCCACGCGGTTAAGCACGTCGAGCGCCCCTTGATATTGGCGCTTGCGGAAGAGAATCTGCGCGATTTCATTGAGCACCACGCGGTCTCGGGGGTAGCTGCTCTCGGCCCTGCGCAGGGAAGCTAGGGCATCGTCATAGTCGCCTTCAGCGCGTTGCACTTTGGCGTGGAAGAAGTGAGTCCGTCCGAGGCTGTCGTCGATTGCGAGGGCCCGCTGGATGAACGGTTTGGCGGCCTCGGTTTGGCCCTCCTGAATCAAAGCGCGGGCGATATTGAGCCAACCGTCGGCGAAGTCGGGGTTAGCTTCGGTGACGCGTTGGAAGGCGTACTCCGCGCCTTTGAGATCGCCCTGACGCAGCAGACCGATCCCGTAGTCATTCCAGCGTGTGTAGTCCTCTCGGGTGACCCTCGGTCCCCAGTCGGTTTCCTGACGCCCCAAACGAATTTCGATTTCAGCCGCGGCGAGCGCGACGATCGGCAGCGTGGGGATCCTGCCCTTGATCTGTCCGGAAACATTGGCGGGGATGTTTTCGGGCAGGAAAAGAAAGCGGCGGTCATCGAAGTCTTTGCCGAAGGGGGAATCGTCGGCCGGGTCCGGTTGCCCGGCATAGGAAAACTGCGTGTAGTAGTGCGAAAATTTGCGGTAGTTGAGTTTTGCCAAGAGACGAATCGGACCCTGCGCATCGGGCGGTATGGTCATGCGGAAGTGCGCCGTGTCGGCCGCGCCCGGGGGAATCAACTGCGCGTAAAGCAGACTGCGCGCCTGGAAGGCGTTGCGCTTGTTAATCGGGTTGCTGTGTGCGTCGAGCAGGAAGGCGCGGTAAAAGTGCGCGCCGGGCTCGACCGGTCCGCGGCCGTCGTCCTCGACCTTTCCGCTCCAGTAGATGATGCGTCCGGTTGCGTCGACGGCCTGCAGTTCAACCCAGACGTCAAATGAATCAACCGTACCGCCGGGGAAGAAATGCCCGACCTTGCGCGTGCGGACGACCACGTCCACTTTGACGTTGTCGCCGGGCGCGAGAACCGGCGCGGCGCGATCGATCGGCGCGGCGATCTCGCCGACTTCCCGCAGCACAACCGACCGGGCCCCGCTCTCGGCCTCCTCGCCCACCGCGAAACCGGTGGACAACATCGGCGTTTCGCCCGCCCGCCGGCGCATCGAAACCGAGGCGTCATCCTCTTTGACCGGCGAGACGGCGAAAATATCGACGGTCACGATGCCGTCCTGAAGAAATTTCTTCACGACATCGAGTTGCGCTTGGTCTTGGTTGACGTAGGGCACGGCGGTGTTGGCCGCCGGAAAACGGTGCGAATGCACGTAGCCGTCGATGTTGCCCGGGTCGTTGGAAGCGACCAGCGGCATGTGGCAATCGTTGCAGTTGGCGGACTGCTCGGGATAGTAGAACGACCGCGCCCCGAAACCCGAGACGCCGCTCGCCTGCCACGAGTCGTACTCGTTGAAACCGCGGAACCAGCGGTAATTGTTGACCGGCACGTCGAGATGCACTTTGTGGCACGTCGAGCAAAACTCCGACTTATCGAGGCGCATGAAGGGCTTCATGAACGCATTGCGATGAGCGGCCGGAGCGGTGTTGATGACGTAATCGTGCAGCGAGCGAATCAGCCAATTGTCGCTCGACATCAGGTCATGCAGCGGCGGATAGGTCATTGTGAAACCGCCGTTGCCCATGGTGTCGGGGACGTGTGTAATCGAATGACAGGACATGCAACCGAGCCCGGCTTGAGCCTCCGGCGTGTCAATTTGATCCTTCGCCGGCTTCTCAAAGCGCCCGTTGAAAAACATGGCGTGGTCGTGGCACCCGGCACACCACTTCGAAGCCTCAATCCCCGCCGTCTCCTGCATGTACTCAATGGACTTGCGGTAGAACTGATTGTTGAACGACGAGAAATGGTGCATCGAACTGTTCCACTGCTCGTAGATGTCTTCGTGGCAGGCGCCGCAAACCTTCGAGTCCATGAAAAAGCCTGAGGGAATCAGGCCGCCGGTGTTCGTGACGGAGGCGGAAGGAAAAAAGGGGCTGTCACGGCCGCCGCCCTCGTAGTCCATGCTGAGGGGCGCGGTGTTGGGATTGATGATGCGGTCCTCGGCGCGAGGGAACCATTCCAGGCGCAACGAACTGATCACGGGCAAAGCCAACGCGACGGTTAGCGCGATGGCCGACAAGCGCGCAAAACCTCGCCGGCTCTTCCAAGCCCAAACGATCACCAGCAGCGCTCCGAGGAAGCCGAAAGCTCCGTGCGCGATAACGATCGATTGGTTAGGCCGCGTGGCGCCAACGACGCACAGCACCAAGCCGAGCGCGGCCGCCGCCGAGACGCTGGCGAGCGCGAGCCGTCCATTCTTACGCAGCGCCGCGACGGCGTCTTCGCGCAGCACCCAAACGCCGGCGGTGAGGGCCAACCCGAGGCCGATGTGGACCAGAACGCTCGTCAGGTAGGCGACGCTGGCTTCGGGGAAGGCCCAGATCCAGCCCGAGTTTATTACGAGAAGGAGAAAGCCGACGGCAACTACTCGAGACTTGCTCACCGTTCTACAAGCGGCCGGATCAATCGAAGCGCGGGCCGCACATTATATTCTCTCAGATACGCCCGATGAAGCTCGCTGTCGGGGTAGTTTTCTTCCCGGCCATAGGGGTAGCCCGACATGGCATGGAAGGGCAAGGGCTCCACACTGTCTCCAAGAGCGGTGTTGGCCTCGTTCTCTTTGGCCCAGCCGTCGACCATCAACAAGAAATCGCGGCGCCAACCGGCGGGCAGTTCGGGCAGCCGGTCGGCCGCGAAGCGCAGGTCGATTTCATCGCCCGCCCCGAGAATCGCGAAACGATCGTCGATGGTTGTCAACAGTTCCCGCACGTCGCCGTAACGGGTGTAGTTGCCTGGGGTGGGATTCCACAATGTCGTCGGGCTGACGGAGGCGTAAATGTAACTTTCGGGTTGACGGCGGCTCGGATGAAGGACGACTTGAGAAAAGCCGCGGAAGTCCATCACCGCCGAAGTGGGTTGGAGTTCGGTGAGGCGGGTTTGACCCTTGTCGCGCCGTGCTGTTTGTTTCGGCGCCACGAACGCTTCATCCCAATAGACGACCATGTTGGAGGAAATCCGCATTTCGCGCGAATCGGAGAGAAACTTCCCGCTCAAATCGAGGGCGATCGTGCGCGGGCCTCCGGCGGGCAGGCCCATATCCGGATCGGCGGTCACCCAGCGCCCATGGCGGTCTTTGACTTCGAGCACGGGCATGTGCAGGTTATTCGACTTGCTTTGAGACCCGGCGACGATGCGGCTTGCATCCGCCCAATCGACCCAGCCGTGCAGGAACAACACCAAATCGCCTTTCGCGCCCGAGAAGTCGAGGGTCAGTGAGTGGTGCTCGGCGAGGTTGGCGAAATTGCGGCGGAAGTCGTCGACATAGCGCCGGTCTAATTTCGTAACCCGGTCGAGCACGTCATGGCCATGTTCGTCGACGGCGGCGACGGGGTAGGTGCGTTCGCGGACTTCGTAGACCTGAAACTCGGGGAAGGGCGGGCCCTTGAACTTTTCGCTGGTGAAAACGTCGACCTCGGCCGGATGATCGACGGCCAGTAGTTTGATCTGGTCGAGGTAGGCGACTTCGCGTAATTCCTCGGTGATGCGGACGTTGTAGAAGCCTCCGCGTGGTTTAAGGCGCTCGCCGCGAATCCAAACGTACTCGTCGTGATCGACCGAGAAGAATTGCCCGCCGCCCGCGCCGGCCCCGAGCGGAGCGACACCGAGCACTTCGCTGATGAACTCGAATTCCTCGCCGTTCCAGGTGTAGACCATCGGACACGATCCCGACAGGCGCGGCTTCTCCTCGAAGTTATGCGCCTGATTGACCGCCTGTTCGGATTCGTTTTGAATCAAGCCGTTGGGCCAGGTAATGCGGACGGTATCGATCCGTTCCGCGCCGCCGAGACCGAAGGTGAGCGGATAGCCGGCATAGACGGCTTTGCGGAAGATGCGTCCGGCCTTGACTTCGATGCGGGCGCCTTCGGTCAGGATGTTGTTCTTGACGCCGTGGAAACCCAGGGTCACCCAGTTGTTGCCCGCGTCGGTTTCGTTGGTCAAGTAGTGGAGTTTGCCTGAGCCGTCAATGGCCGCCAGGTCGGGTTGGCCGTCGCCGTTGAAATCGGCGGCCGTCGCGAAGGCGAGGTTTTCGGGAAGGCCCGCGGTTTCGGTCGGTTTGAACTCAAATCGCCCGAGATTGTGCAGCACGCCGCCCGCTGAGAGGGCGTCGAGAGATCCCCGGTTGCTCCAATCGGCCCAGGCCATGGCGGCGGGCAATGTGGCGCCGGCTCGCAACCGCCCGTCGACGTTGTGGAGAAGCCGCGTTCCGGTCGTTCCGGTTATCGCCACGTCCAAGAAGCCGTCGTGATCGGCGTCGATAACCTCGAGCGTGAGGGGGCCTTCACCCGGCGTCGCGCCTGAAACGGTTTCAGGACGGAACAGGCCCAGCTTGCGGTCTTCATAGACGACGACTTTATCCGTGTACGCCACGACGATGTTGAAACTGTTGTTCTCCCACAGCTCGAGCCATGTCGCGCTCAGGCCCACGCCTTCGGCAAAGGGGAAGGAATCCGACACATCGGCGAAGGTGCCGTCGCCGTTGTTGCGGAGCAAGACTTGATCGGAGCCGACCGCCAGCAGGTCGAGATCGTAGTCGTGGTCGTAATCAACCCATAGGCAAGCGTTGAAATCGCCGGCGGCGAGAGTTTGCGGTGGTCCGAAAGCAGGAGCGTCGCCCGCTGCTCCCGGCAGCAGGCTTGCCCCTTCGGAACCGGCCAGGCAGAGATCCGAACGGCCGTCGTTATTCATGTCGCCCGCGGCGGCGTGTCGTAGGCCGAGGATGGGAACCGCTACCGATTGATCGTCGGGCGCGTCGAGCAGCAGGCCGTGCCCGGACCAAGCGACAACACGGGGCGGGTTTTCGGCGTTGGCCGGTAGCAGCAGCATCCCCAGCGGCGCGGCTCCGAGTTCCGCTCCGTCGCCCGTGGTTTGGAACCGAATTTCGTCGGCCTCCCTCGCCGGCGGGGCCGGGGCCGGCGGATCGTGGAGTTCCGAATAGAAACTCCAATTGATGTCTTCGCCGACGGCCGCGCCCTCGGTCAATTCCTTGATTTCGCGGAATCGGTTCAGGTGCTCGCGGGCGCGTTCGTGGTCGCTACGGCGCAGGGTGTTGTAGAGCTGGAAATGCGGCGCCGCCAAATTGGGGCCGAGTTCGATGGTGCGCTCGAACGATGCGACGGCGCGATCAAGATCTTCCCGCAACTTGTAAAGCACGCCGAGGTTGTAGTGCGTCTTCGGCTCGTCGGGAACCAAGCGCGCCATCTGCTCAAGCTCGCGGACGGCCCGTTCGACCTTGTTGCGTTTCTTGAACTCAATCCCCAGATTGAAATAGGTGTGCGGCAGCTTCGGGTTGAGTTCGCGGGCGCGTTCGATTTCGACAATGCCCTCGTCGGCTTGACCGGCGCGCAGCATGGCTAGGCCGTAGTTGAGGCGATCTTGCGCCGAGTTCGGGTTGAGTTCAGCGGCTTGGCGCAGCGCGTCGACGGCCTGGGTTTGCGTGCCCGGGTTTTCGTACATCGCCTTGCCGAGATTGCGCAACTCTTGGAGCTTCAGGGCGGCGGCCGGGTCCATCTGAAAGGCCGAGGGCGGAACGCTGACAACCACGATCATCCCGAAGGCAAGCATCAAAGCGGCGGCGGATAAATATCGAACATTCATGGCGGTGGATTCTTATGGTAGCCGATCCGCCGGGCGAAGCTCAGGGCCGCGGGGCAAGGCAAATGGGAGAACGCGAGCGCCGGTCGCAACTGCTGTTTACTTCCAGGGAATTTCAGCAATGATCTGCAGCTGCATCTTCACTCGCTGTAGGGAACCGGCGTCGTGAAGCGGCGAAAGTGCACTTTCAGGTTCGAGCGCGGCAGGGGGAAATGGAAATTAACTCCGGCCGTGATCCACTTGCTGGTGGCGGGACCTTGCAGGAAGGCATCGTATTCCCCAATCAGGTCGACTCGCTTCCGTAAGTGGACCAGGGCTCGTATCCAGTGAGCGTTGGTGATCAGTCGATCGTCAATACCTCGAAGATAAGCTCCTTTCAACGTCAACCGGCGATGCGGGCGCGCTTCGAAATCACCGACCGTTCGACGTTCGATCGTGAGACGCTCGTCGGACCCCGCTCGGCCTTCATAATGCCCGACGCCGAGCCGAAGCTTGTCGCTCAGGAAGGGAACCTTGATAAAGCCGAAGACATCCTTATGTGAATTCTCGTCGGGATGAAATCCGTTTCCCCTCACGACGGAGACGTTATACTCCATGCCCTTGTACTCACCGAGAACGAAGAGACCTCTTTCCCGCGGCGGCATCAGACTCGATCCCGCCGAAAAGTCGATCGTATCGAGAAAGAAGGGCGCCGTCGTGAAGTCGCCGGTAAACGGCAACCAACTCTGCCCAGCCGGACTTCCAGGGCCGCCGAAGGTTCATAGGCCACCCAAGAATCAAGCACGCGTTCGGAGACGAAGTCGTACTGAAATCGCATGCTGACATGGGGGGCGACGAAGCCGTTCGTCCAAAGTCTTGCCCGCCGCAATACGTCCTCGCCGCCGCTTCGGCTGTCGTGCAGGGCACGATATTGCATCCGGCCGCGGACCTGCCAATCCCGCAATTGCGCCTTGGCAACGGCGCCAAACCATGGGAAGACAAGAAGTAGAAGCAGTAGAGGGAGCGGCAGGGCCCGGGGGAGGCTGAGAAGAATCCGCCGCATGAGGCTCGAGGCAGCCGCGCGAGGCGGCAACCGAGCCCCTATTGTTACTGATTAGCCATTCCGTCAATAGCCCATTGCGCTGATGGGGGTCGGCGGTTGAAAATGAGATGGCTCCGTCGAGGATCAAATTCATGCCACAAGTCCGTTTTCCATCTTGCCGCCATTCTCCACTTTTCCGCGCATTGCTCCTTCGCGCATTGTCGGCATGCTTGCTCGCGATGGCGTTGGCGCCGCCAACTCCGGCGCAGTTGACGGCGGACCACAATCAGTTCTTCTCGCAAGAGCAAGACGACATCACCGGCGGGGCGGAGCGTGGCAATCGCTTCGGACGCAGCGTCGACGCCGGTGATTTCAACAACGACGGCTTTGCGGACTTGGCGATCGGGATGCCCGGCGAAGACGGCGGCTCCGTCATTGTCATCTACGGCTCGGTCGACTTACTGACGAGCCAAGGGAACCAGCGCTTTCGGCAGGGCAAGGACGGGGTCCCCGATAATTCGGAAAGCGAAGACTCCTTCGGCTTGAAGGTGGCCGCCGGCGATTTCAACGGCGACGGCTTTGACGATTTGGCCGTGGGGGCTCCCGGAGAAAACGGCTTTCGCGGTGCCGTTTTCGTCATCAACGGGTCGGCGAACGGCCTCAACGGGAACGGGTCGAAACGCTGGCGTCAGGGCAGCGACGACATCCGTGACGACGACGACCCGGGCGACTTGTTCGGGATTGCCCTGGCCGCGGGCGATTTCAACGGCAACGGTTTTGACGACCTGGCGGTGGGCGTGCCCGGAGAAAACAACAATAAGGGTGTCGTCAATGTGATCTATGGATCCGGCGGCGGTCTCAGCGGCAACGGCAACCAACGCTGGCGACAAAACGATGATGGATTAGAAGACAAGCGCGAGGACAATGACGCTTTCGGAAACGACCTGGTTGCGGGCGATTTCGACGGCGACGGCTTTGACGATTTGGCCGTGGGGGTGCCTGGGGAAAACTCCGGCCGCGGCGCCGTCAATGTCATCTACGGCTCAAGCGATAGTCTGAACGGCAACGGCAACCAACGTTGGTCGCAACAGCAAGATGACATAACCGGCGGAGCGGAGCGCAACAACCGTTTCGGGAGCGCCGTGGATGCCGCTGACTACAATGCGGACGGCTTCGACGACCTGGCGGTCGGGCTTCCCGGGGAAGACGGCGGCTCGGTGATCGTGATCTATGGTTCAAGCGGTCGACTCGTAAGCGCGGGTAACCAGCGCTGGCGACAAGGCGACAACGGCATTCTCGATAAGGCCGAATCGAATAACGCCTTCGGGGCGGAGCTTCGTTCCGGCGATTTCAACGTTGACGGTTTCGCCGATTTGGCGATCGGCGCGCCGGGAGAAGATGACGGCCAGGGAGTGATCCATATCATCCACGGCTCGGCGGATGATCTGACCAACGAAGGCAACCAACTTTGGCGGCAAGACATCAGCAAGCCTGATGATGGCGACAACTACGGCACGGCCCTTGCCGTCGCGGATTACAACGGCGACGGCGGTGACGACGTTGCGATCGGCGTGCCGGGTGAAAACGGGGCGCGGGGCGCGGTAAACGTCATTTACGCCGCCGTCCCGATCGCGATGACCAACGGTGCGAGCTTCGCGCTCGATCCCGTAGCCCCGGAATCGATTGCGACGCTGTTCGGCATCAATCTCGCGTCCGGCACGAAGAACGCTCCGGCGGGGGCGGGGGTGCCTGATGTACTGCTGAACACGAGTGTGGATGTCACCGACAGTTCAGGCGTCACGCGGCCCGCGTCGCTGTTCTTCATCAATCCTACCCAGATCAATCTGCAGATTCCGACCGGAACGGCCTTGGGGCCCGCCGACGTCACCGTGAATCGCTCTGCGGGCGTACCGTTTCACGGAACAGCGGAGATCGAAAAAATGGGGCCGGGGTTATTCTCCGCGGACGGTTCCGGCCGGGGTGTCGCCTCCGCGCGCTTCCTTCGCATCCGAAACGATGGTAGCTCTGAAGAGGACCGCATTTTCGATCCGAATACCCGAGAGTCCGTCCCAATTGACCTCGGGGACGGTGAGGACAGGGTCTTTCTGCTGCTTTTCGGTACCGGAATTCGGGGTGTACTAGGCGACGAAACCATCACCGCCACCGTGGGAGGCGTGGGTGTTCCCGTTCTCGGCGCGGCAATTCAGCCCGAGTTCTTGGGCCTCGATCAAATCAACATCGGCCCGCTGGACCCCATGGTTTTTGAAGGGGTTGGAGAGGTCGGTTTGCTTCTAACCGTGACGGACACGACTACCGGAGAAGGCAAAACTACCAACACTGTCACCGTCAATTTCCAATGATCGGGACCCCTGTCCCCGCAGTTCGGAGATTTGTGGATGGCTTGAGCCGGTCTCCGATCGGGTAGGACGAGCCGGTTGAATCCGCGCGCCGACGCAGGCGGAGGTCCGACGGCTCGGGCTTGCGCCCAGCCGTATACTTATAAGGCAGGAGCGACCTCCGTCGAAGAGATTACCACATGGCCCGATCAGAGATTACAAGCTACAGCGTGAGGCTCGATACTCGGATGCGGAGGGACGGCCGAGAATGGGTCGTGTGTTGCCCCAGCATCGATGTCGCGACGCAGGCCCGAACCAAGAAGAAGGCAATGGAGTCTCTCACAGAAGCTGTACAGCTTTGGTTTGAGTCATGCATTGAGCGGGGCGTTCTTGACGAGGCGCTGGCCGAAGTCGGATTCAACAAAGTGCCGGCCGACCAAGAAATACCGGAGAATCGCGACTCCGTCCGGGTGGTGACGCGTCCGCAGCCGGAGCCCGCTGCCGAGGAAGTTTCCTTCTCCCTTGGTCGCGATAAAGGGTCTGAGTACATTGCGGGGATCATTCCCGCCTTTTTGGCTGCACGGCAACTAGGGAACGCTGCCCGTGCGCGTGGTTAACTGGAAGGAACTCGTCACGGTTTGCGAGGCGGAGGGATGTGTCCTATCCCGCCAAAAAGGCGACCACTACATCATGACCAAGCCGGGAATGGCGCGGCCGGTCGTTATACCCAAAAAGCGCGACCTCAAGGAACTGATCGTTCTGAATATAGCCAAGACACTCGGATTGACCAAGAAGGAGATGCTCAAGCGCCTTGACGGGTGACCCGCGGACCCCCCTTGGTCCCGGCAGCAGCCCTTCAGCCGTCGACCGTTCGCCGATGTCATCTTGCCTCCGTCCCTTGGAGGCCGGTATGATCGTGGACTAACCCCGGTACAAATAGAAAGTACGCATGACCGAAACTGAAACCTCTGTCCTCCTCGAAAGCAATCTCCCCGGCGTCGAGCTCGTCGCTCGCGGCAAGGTCCGCGACGTCTATCAGGCCGGAGAAAACATTCTCTTCATCGCCTCGGACCGAATTTCGGCCTTCGACGTCGTCTTGCCCAACGGGATACCCCGCAAGGGCGAGGTCCTCACGAAGCTTTCCATCTATGGGTTTGATTTCTTGAAAGACGTGATTCCAACCCATTTCATCACGGCCAACGTCGATGAATACCCGGAGGAACTACACCGCTTTCGCGACCAACTCGAAGGCCGCTCGATGCTCGTCAGGAAGCTCGAAATGTTTCCGATCGAGTGCGTCGCCCGAGGGTACTTGGCCGGGTCCGGGTGGAAGGAATATCAGGCCCAGGGCACGGTCTGCGGTATCAAGTTGCAGCCGGGGCTGCGTTCGAACGCGCTGTTGCCGGAGCCGATCTTCACCCCCGCGACGAAAGCGGAAGAAGGCCACGACGAGAACATCAGTTTCGAGCAGGCCCGCGACATTGTCGGGACCGAACTTTGCGAAAAGTTGCGCGACCTGACGTTGGATATCTACTCGCGGGCACAACAACATGCGCTCGCCCGCGGGTTGGTGCTGGCGGACACTAAGTTCGAGTTCGGCTTGTTGGACGGCGAGATCGTTTTGGGCGACGAGGTCTTGACTCCCGACTCCTCGCGCTATTGGCCGCTCGAAACCTACCAGCCCGGGCGGGACCAGCCCTCCTACGACAAGCAGTACGTACGCGATTATCTGGAATCGGTCAAGTTCAACAAACAGCCGCCGGGGCCGGTGTTGCCGCCCGAAGTCGTCGCCAACACGTCGGCGAAGTATCAAGAGGCCTACGTCACCATCACGGGCGAAGAGCTGTAGGGGGCGGCGGCTCTTCAACTGGGTTGGTTGTGCGGGGTAGACAAGCTGAGAGCTTGTCTCCACTGTGGCTGGGACAAACACGAGTGTTTGTCGCTACCGGGTGTGCGCGGTCGCCGGCAGGGGCCAGGTGAACAGGACCTGGCCGGGTACGGCGTTATGCGGAAAATCTTTCAGAGAACGTGAATTTTCGAAGAGGTCGGGGCGACAACGGCGCCGACCTTCGCGGCCGGAACGCCCGCTTCCACCAGCTCGGCCAATAAGCCCTGAGAGGCTTCCGGGGCGACCGAGATCAGCATGCCGCCCGAAGTTTGCGGATCGTAAAGCAGCCCCTCGATCACAGCGGGGACGTCCGGGTCCACGGTCACCGCGCAATCCGCGAAGGCGCGGTTGTTCTTCTGCCCTCCGGGGAACGTGCCCTGTTGGGCGTAGTCGAGCGCCCCGGGCAACCAGGCGACCGCTTGGTGATCGATCTCGAGTCCGACATCGCTTCCCTCGGCCAGCTCGCGTGCGTGTCCCAGTAGGCCGAAGCCCGTGACGTCCGTGGCTGCATGGACGCCTTGGCGGTTGACGGCTTCGCCCGCGGCGGCATTCAATGCGGTCATCGACTCGATCATGGCCTCGACGTGTTCATCGCGCGCAAGGCCGCGTTTGAGGGCCGTGGCGATCACTCCGGTTCCGAGCTGTTTGGTGAGGATCAAGTCGTCGCCGACGCGGGCCCCGGCGTTAGTGCGGACTTTCTTGGGGTGGACCAGACCGATGACCGCGTAGCCGAACTTGATTTCGTCGTCGGCGACGCTGTGTCCGCCAATGACGGCGCATCCGGCTTCACGGATCTTCGCCAACCCGCCCGCCATGATTTGTTCCAGCACGTCGGGGTCGCCGTTAGAGGGGTAGCAGGCGACGGCCAACGCCGTAATCGGCTTGCCGCCCATGGCGTAGACGTCGCTCAACGCATTGGCGGCCGCAACGGCTCCAAAGGTCGCCGGATCATCCACAATGGGCGTGAAGAAGTCGACGGTTTCAACAAGAGCGGTGGAGTCGTCCAGTAGATACACTCCCGCATCGTCGGATTTGTCGAATCCGACAAGCACCTTGGGATTGTCTTGCCGCGGCAACCTGCCGAGGACCCGGTCGAGCAAAGCGGGATTCAGCTTGCTTGCTCAACCAGCGGTCTTCACGCCGGCTGTCAGGCGGACTTTTTGGTCGGCCATAGACCCTTGATTATGTCATAGGGTTTTGTGGGCGCCCGGCGGAGCCGACGTGTTGTGTCCCGCGGCGGGAGCGTCTTTGGTAAGCTCCGACCATGCGGTATTGGATTGTTTGGACGGGACTCCTGTTGCCGGGATTGCTCGTCTCGGCCGCGGCACAAGAGCACAAGGAACTCGAGAAGCACAAAGAGCATGGCGATCACAAGAAACACGCTCAGCCGATGCACCATCACGAGTGGTCGGTGGATGAGTGGCTGGAACGTCTGGAGTCGCCCTCGCGCGGGGCTTGGCAGAAACCTGGCGAAGTGGTGGGCGCCCTGTCACTGAAAGCCGGCGATGCGGTCGCCGATATTGGCGCCGGATCGGGCTATTTTTCGACCCGCTTCGCGCGCGCGGTGGGGACAAACGGCAAGGTTTATGCCGTTGACATTGATCATGGACTGATCGGGCATCTTCGCGAACGAGCGTCCAAAGAGAATTTGAAAAACATGGTGGCGGTGCCGGCGGCGCCCGACGACCCGAAATTGGCGGCGGGTTCCGTGGATCTTGTTTTCATCTGCAATGTGCTGCACCATGTCGAAAATCGTCCGGCCTACTACAAGAAGCTCGCGGCGGCTCTACGGCCCGGCGGACGTGTGGCCGTGGTCGACTTTTTCAAGCGTGAATTGCCCGTCGGACCCGGCGTCGAGATGAAGATCGCCCGCGAGGCGATGGTCGGGGAGTTGCGCGACGCGGGCTTTCGGCTGGGGCAGGACTTCACCTTTTTGCCGCATCAATATTTCCTGGTGTTTGAGGCGGTCAGGCGTTAAGGCGAGCGGCCGGGGCTCGGCGCGGCTCCGAACTTTTCCGAAACTTCGGTTGGCGAGGGGATCAAAGTGTTGCGATATCGAATTGCTCGGTTTTCGGTCGCGATCAGCGCGGCGTTGGTGTGGTTGCTGCTTGGCTCGACCGGGTGCGGAACGGACGGCGAGTCCGGTGAACCGGCCGCGGCTGAAACGGCCTTGGCGGTCGAACGTAAGGTCATTCAGCCGCCCGAGTTCCCCGTCGGCGGTCCTTTTAGCCCCGGCATCCTCGCGGGCGACACTCTCTATCTGGCGGGGCAGGTGGGCCGCGACCCACAGACGCGGGAGGTCCCCGAAGCGATCGAGGAAGAGACTCGCGTCGCGATGGAGAACGTCGGGCGAGTCCTAAGCGCCGCCGAACTTGATTTCGGCCATCTGGTCAAGTGCCATGTCCTGCTTGACGACATGGACAATTACACGCCGATGAACGACACCTATGCCGGCTTCTTCCCGGCTGATTACTACCCGGCGCGGACGACGGTGGAAGTCGCGGGCCTGGCGGGCGGCTTCCGGGTCGAGGTGAGTTGCATTGCGTTTCGGGACAAATCGCGCATCACCGTGGTACGGCCGCCGGAGGGGTCCATCCCGGGAGCCCTGGGGCCATATTCCCCCGGCGTCATGGCCGCTGACGCTCTCTATCTTTCCGGGCAGGGCGGGCGCGACCCGGCCGAGAGCCGGCTTCCCGAAACGGTCGAGGCCCAAGCCGTCCAAGCGCTTGAAAACATCGGGCAAGTCATCGCCGCCGCCGGGCTCTCGGGCGACGACGTCGTGTACGCCAACGCTTATTACTTGGGGTGCGACAGCGTGTCGGCCGTTGACCGGGCCTTTGCGGCGGCGTTTCCAGAGGGCGTCGATTATCCGCGATCGCGAATTTGCCTGCCGCGCTTGCCGGGAGGCATCGCGACGGAGATCACTTTGTTCGCCGAGAGCGGTGACGGCGAGGCCGTCTATCTCGCGACACGCTCGGCCCCCGAGGCGGGCGGCGACATCGCAGCGCAGATGAGCGCGACGCTCGCGAAGTTGGGAGGGGACTTACGCCAAGCCGGGATCGGTTTCGAGCATGTCGTCAACGCCAATGTCTACTTGCGCAACGTCGAAGACTTCCAAGGGATGAACGGCGAGTTTCGAAAGGTATTTGCCAAGAGCCCGCCGGCGCGAACGACCGTGGCGACACTACAGCCCGAACAGGAGCGGCCCGTCTTGGTCGAGGTCGCGTTGATTGCCGTTCCCTGAACTTTGGGTAAGCATCAATAGGGATTGCCGGGGGTTCGGTTTGAGGTCTGGAAATGGGTCTTGGCCGGTTACCGAACCACCTCCCAGGCCAGGTGCTCCAGCTCGGGCGAGAGGATCTTTTCCCAAGCTAACCGTACCGCGGCCGGCGACCCCGGCGTCGAAACGACCACCATGCCGCGATAGACCCCCGCCACGGCGCGAGACATCATCGCGGCCGGGCCGATTTCTTCATAACTGAGCAAGCGGAACAGCTCTCCGAAACCCGGCAAGGTCTTTTCAAGTTTCGCGTTGAGCACGTCGAAGGTCGTGTCGCGTCGAGAGATCCCGGTGCCTCCATTGAAGAGAACAACTTGCGCGTTGCCCGCCGCCAACTCGTCCAGAACCGCTTCGAGTCGGTCCGGTTCGTCGGCGAGAATGCGGGCCGAGTGGAGGAGGTGGCCGGCCTCGCTGATTTGCTCGCAAAGGTAGTTGCCGCTCTTATCGGTTTCACGCGTGCGGGTGTCGCTGACGGTCACCACGGCGACGCGGACCGGCCCGCTCCGTGAGGCGTTTTCCTTGTGTTGCTTGGCTGTGGGGGACGGCATGGCCCGGTGAGTCACATTGTAACGGTCGTTGCGGAGCGACGCCAAAAGACGCCGATCATCATTTTGCTAGGATGACGGCTATGCAGTTGATGCGCGCGGTGGCCGCCGGCGTTCACGAGATTCAAAAGTTTCTTCCCCAGCTTTGGGGGATGGCCCGTGAACTATTTCACGAAATCATGGGCTTCGTCTTCTTTGCCTTGACACTGTTCTTTGTCTTTGGCGGCCAAGGGCTGATTCGCAGCTACCAGGCACTTGGCGCCGATCCGGATGCCGCGGCGCGCTTGGTCCTGGTCGGGTTGTTCGTTTTGATGTTCGGAGGATTCGGCTTCTCTTCGTTCCGTCGCGCGCGGCGCATCGCCAAAAGCAGAAAGTAGGTCGGGCTGCCTTGAGTTTCCCCGCCGACAAACCGACCGAAAACGGAGGGTTCGAAGCCACCGCCGAGCGCCCCGGCGAGTTCCCCTACACTCGCGGACTCCACTCCGGCATGTATCGCGACCGGCTCTGGACGATGCGCCAATACGCCGGTTTCGGCGACGCGGAAGAGTCGAACCGCCGCTACCGTTACCTGTTGTCCCAAGGCATCACGGGGCTTTCGGTCGCCTTTGATTTGCCCACCCAGATGGGCTACGATTCCGATCATTCCATGGCGCTTGGCGAAGTCGGCAAGGCGGGCGTCCCGATCTCGACTGTCGACGACATGGAGCGCCTTTTCGAGGGCATCCCCTTCAACGAGGTTTCGACCTCGATGACGATCAATTCGACCGCGATCATCGTGTTGGCGGCCTATGTCAAAGCGGCGCGGCGGCAAGGCGTGGATGCCGGGCAACTGCGGGGAACGGTCCAAAACGACATTCTCAAGGAATACATCGCCCGAGGTACATATATTTATCCGCCCCAGGCCTCGATGCGGATCATCACGGACCTATTCAGTTGGGCCGCGGAGCACGCGCCAAGGTGGAATGTCATTTCGGTTAGCGGCTATCACATGCGCGAGGCCGGGGCGACGGCGGTGCAGGAGTTGGCCTTCACGCTGGGCAACACGTTTGCCTACATCGAGGCGGCTCTGCGGGTGGGACTTGCCATCGACGAGTTCGCGCCGCGGCTCTCATTCTTCTTCAGCGCCGATACGAATTTCCTCGAGGAGATCGCCAAATTTCGCGCCGCTCGCCGCCTCTATGCGCGGCTTATGAAAGAGCGTTTCGGGGCCCGCGCTCCCCGTTCGATGCAGATGCGTTTTCATGTGCAGACGGCGGGATCGAGCTTGACGGCGCGGCAACCCGAGGTGAATGTCGTTCGAACAGCACTGCAAGCTTTGTCGGCCGTGCTGGGAGGCGCGCAGTCGCTTCACACCAACTCCCTCGACGAAGCTCTGGCTTTGCCTACCGAGGACGCGGCGCGCCTTGCCCTCAGAACCCAACAAGTGCTGGCTCACGAAAGCGGCGTCGCGAATACGGCCGACCCGCTCGGCGGCGCTCGGGAGATCGAGCGCCTGACCGACGAGCTGGAGCAGGGGGCCCGCGACTACATCGACCACATCGACGCGCTGGGAGGAATGATCGCGGCTATCGAGCAAGGGTTCGTTCAGCGGGAGATTCAGCAAGCCGCGTATGAGTTTCAAAAGCGCGTCGAGTCCGGCGACCGTGTGATTATCGGCGTCAACCGCTATCAGGTCGACGGGCAAGCGGCTCCGGGAATCCTGCGCGTGGACCCGGAGCACGAAAGAGCGCGGAGCGAAAGCCTGGGACGGTTCAAGGCCTCGCGGGATCAGGCGAGTGCGCGAGAGGCGCTGGGCCGCGTCGAGGATGCCGCGGCGACCTCGGATAACCTCATGCCGCCGGTGCTCGATGCCGTCCGACGGAGAGCGACCCTCGGTGAAATCTCCGACGTGCTGCGAAAGGTTTTCGGCGTCTATCAGGAGCGAGTGTTGGTGTGAACATGAAACGTATGCCGCGACATATGTCGAAAGTTTGACCCTGTTCAAGCGAATTCTTAGGTTCGCTCATAGCCGGAGACGAAGTACAATCGGCAGCTTGAAGTCCATCTTTAATCAGGTCGTCCTCGATAGCCTGAAGCCCGTCTCGATTGCGATGACGGCGCTCTATCTCATTTTCGCGGTCGGTCACTTATGGTTGCCCGCCCCGGCGAAGTGGGTGTTGATGACGACGGCGGTCGTCACCTCGCTTGTTTTCCTGGCGATGCACCTTCTCGTGCGGCACTCGCTGCTGCCGAAGAGTTGGGCCCAAGCGGCGGCGGCGAGCGGCGGGGGTTCGGGCTGCTGAACAGCTCGTTGTACATCTACCTTTCCCCGAAGTTCAGCACTTCATGAACATCGTGTTCGCCACGATTGGCGTCAGCCTCATATTGCTTTCCGTACGCTGGCTGGTTGTGTGGTTGGCCGGGTCGGCCGGCGCGTCGATCCTGTTGGCGTGGTGGGTGATGCCGCCGACGACTTGGTTTCATCTGTCGTTCTCGTTGCTAACCGGATTCCTCTTGGCGATCGTTGCCCATACGGTCCGTATTCGGACCCACACGGAGCTTGAAAACGTGGAGATGTCGTTGCGGGAAGCGGGGTTGCGAAAAAGGCAAGAAGAGCGCTTTCGCGACTTGCTGGAGGCCGCTCCCGACGCCATCCTGATTACGGACCGAGCGTCCCGCGTTTTGATCATCAACGAACAGACGGAGAGAACTTTCGGCTACACCCGCCTGGAATTGTTGGGCTGGCAATTGGAGGACCTGCTTCCCGGCGGGGCTGTTCATGATGAGCGAGCCGGCGTCTTGGGGCGCCCGCACCAGCATGGTGTCCGTAAGAACGGGTCCGAGTTGCCGGTGGAGATACGTGTCGGCAAGATGGGCGGCGACGACACAGGCGGCACGATCTTGATCGTCCGAGATATCAGCGAGCGGCTGGCCTTGCAAGAGCATATTCATCAAGCCCAGAAGATGGAAGCGCTCGGCGTGTTGGCCGGCGGGATCGCCCACGACTTCAACAACATCCTAGCCGGCATCGTCGCTCATTCGGAAATCGTCGGCGACGACCTCGCCGAGGATGCCCAGTCGCGCCGCAACCTAAATGAAGTTTTCCAAGGCGCCGACCGGGCCGGGCATTAACCCCGAGTTACGCGATCGGATTTTCGACCCGTTTTTCTCGACTAGGCGGGAGGATGGGGGCAGCGGATTGGGGCTCGCCGCGGTCCACGGAATTGTCAACGCCTTGGGGGGGATGGTTCGCGTGGAGTCTCAGATCGGCGAGGGGACGCGATTTGAGGTCTACCTGCCGCAGCTCGACTTCAAGGCCTATTCCCTGACGGTGGAGAGGACACCCATTCCTCGCGGCAACGAGCGGATCATCTATGTCGACGACGAAGCCTCGTTGATCGCGGCTTCGGGAGAACTTTTGCGGCGCTGGGGTTACTCCGTGGTCGGCTTGACGAAACCCGTCGAGGCACTGGAGGTGTTCCGCCAGAAAACCGATGAGTTCGATCTGGCGATTCTGGACGTCAGCATGCCGGAGATGAACGGATTGGATCTGGCGCGAAAATTGCGCGACCTGCGGAGCAATCTCCCGATTATTCTGTGCACCGGCTTCATCGCCGACGAGGTTGTGGAAAGCGCCCGCCACAGGGTCTGGAGCTGATCGTCAAACCCTTCCGGCCGCGCGAGTTCGCCCGGCGGATAAGGCAAGTTCTTGACCGGCGGAACCAACGCTCGATCTCAACCGGCGCCTAGGCGGCCGCGCCGATGCGAGACGCGAGATCTCTCGCAATACTCCCCTTTCTCCGGTTTTCGATGCCCTTCCGCGATTCGATAGAATCGTGAGTTGGCGGCGGACAAACCCGATCTGTCCGGCTCATCGAAAAGTTGTCTCATGAAATCTCTACAGCTCGTAGCTCCCCGAACCATCGAAGCGCGCGATATGGCGGATCCGCCCGACCCGGGGGCCGGCGAAGTGCTCGTGCGTGTGCGCGCGGTAGGCATCTGCGGTTCGGATCTGCACTTCTATTCCGAGGGCGGCATCGCCGGCTTCGACGCCGAGTATCCGATGGTTTTGGGACACGAACCGGCCGGCGAAATCATCGAAGTCGGCTGCGGCGTCGAGAGCCTCCAGGCGGGCATGCGTGTCGCCGTGGAGCCGGCGATTAGCTGCGGTCGATGTGAGGACTGCCGTTCCGGACATCACAATTTATGTGATTCCTCGATCTTCATGGGCGGTCTGCAGACCCCGGGTTCATTGCGCGAATACGCCGTCGTTCCGGCGCGCAATGTCGCGGTCGTCTCCGACAAGCTGAGCTTCACCGACGCCACCGTCGTCGAGCCGTTGGCGGTCCTGCTGCATACTCTCGAATTGGTGAAGCTGCAACTGGGAGAAGCCGTTGCCGTGATGGGCGCCGGGCCGATCGGCTTGCTGGCTACCGCAGTGGCGAAGCTCTCGGGAGCGTCGTCGATCACCGTCGCCGATCGTATCCCCGAGCGTCTCGAACTGGCCAAGCAGTTCGGCGCGGATGCGGTGGTGGACTTCACGAAGGATTCGGTCGGGGACGCCGTCCGCGACATGACCGGCGGCAAGGGGGCGCACGTCGTGGTGGATGCCGCCGCCAAAACGGAGTCCGTCCGGAATGCGATAGCCTCGGCGCGAAACGGCGCCAGGGTGGCGGTGATCGGTATCCCTTCCCAACAAGAGGTCGGCGTCTCGTTCTGGGAAGCGATGGGTAAGGAACTTACCTTTTTCATCCAAAAACGGTCGAATAACAACGACCATGAAGCGATCGAAATGCTCGAACGCGGGTTGATCGATACGCGAGCGTTCGTGACGCATGCTTTCCCCTTCGAACAGGGCGCCAAGGCGTTTCAAACGGCTGCCGAATACTCTGACGGCGTCGGCAAAGCGGCCATCGAGTTGTAGCTCGTGACCGTCTCGTAAGCGTCCTGTCACGGGCGCGGGTTTTCGGATCGAAAAAATGGGGACTGTCACAAGCGACGACCGAATAAGTTTCATTGAGTCAATAAGCGCAGTCGGCGCGAAGTGGACTGCCCCCCATTTTTTCCAAGCCGGCTGTCTCGACCAGCCGCCCCGGCCGGCCGGGCGGTGATCCGGGCCGCGATATATTAGAGATATGCTGTCTCGTGTGCCGGCTTGGTGCTTGTGGGCGACGTTTACCATTGCCGTGGCGGCAGGAGCCGCGCTGCCGACGCCGGAATCCCATTTCGGCTTCCGCATGGGCGCCGATCGCAAGTTGGTGGAATGGCGCCAAGTCGTCGACTATTATCGACTCATCGCCAAAGCCGACAGCCGCGTCCGAGTGGATGATCTCGGTACGACGACCGAAGGCCGCCCATTTCTTCTCGTTACGGTGGCTGATCCCCGGACCCTGGCCGACTTGGACCGCTACAAGAGCATTCAGAGCCGGTTAGCCGATCCACGAAAGACGTCCCAACAACAGGCTGAAACGTTGATCGCGGAGGGCAAGACGGTTGTTCTTGTCACCTGCTCGATCCATTCCAACGAGGTTGCGTCGACGCACACCGCGATTGAGTTTGTCCACAAGCTACTGACCCAAGACAGTCCCCGTCATCGCACGATTCTTCGAAACACGATTTTCCTGCTGATCCCCTCACTGAACCCGGATGGCGTGGACAAAGTCGCGGCGTGGTATCGCCGTTTTGTCGGTACCCGTTACGAGGGCGCACCCTTAGCCGAGTTGTATAACAAGTACACCGGCCACGATAACAACCGCGATTGGTACATGTTCACGCAGAAAGAGACGCGCCTGACGGTCGAGCAGGTTCATAACGTCTGGCGGCCCCAGATCGTGTACGACCTTCACCAAATGGGCACCCGCGGCGCGCGTATGTTTCTGCCCCCTTGGATGGACCCGATCGATCCGAATATCGACTCGTTGATTGTCCAGCAGGTGAACCAACTGGGAAGTGCCGTGGCCGTGGATCTGACAGCCGCGGGCAAGAAGGGCGTCGTCATCAACGGGATCTATGATTACTTCACGCCCGCCCGCCACTACCAGAGCTATCGAGGCGGATTGCGCTTGCTCAGCGAGAGCGCCGGCGTGCGCTTCGCGACGCCGATCAAGGTCCCCTTCTCGTCACTCGAGATTCGCGGGCGCGGTTACAATGCCAAGACCCGCACATGGAACTTTCTCGAGCCCTGGCCCGGGGGCGAATGGAAGCTTCGCGACATCGTCGACTATCAGCTCATTACCTTTGAGTCATGTCTCTATCAGGCGGCGCTGCAACGAGAAGACCTGCTCCGGAATTTTTACGTGATCCACGACCGCGCCGCGGCGCGAAAGACTCCCTGGGGCTTCGTCATTCCGCGCGAGCAGCACGACCCGAACGCGGCCCGACGAATGCTGGAAACCCTGACGTTCGGACAAGTGGAGGTCGAACAGGCGGCCGAAGAGTTTCGGACTGCCCACGGTTTGTTCAAAGAGGGCGACTATGTCGTTCGTCTGGCGCAACCCTATGGAGCTTTCGCCAAGACCCTGCTCGAAACACAACAATACCCCGATTTAAGAGAGTATCCCGGCGGCCCGCCGCGGCGTCCTTACGACGTAACGGCGCACTCACTACCGCTGTTGCTGGGCGTCGAGGCGGTGGAGTTGAAACAGCCCGCGGATGTCGAGTTGCTCCCGGCCGAGGAGTTCGACTGGGACGGCCATGTGGAAGAAGCCGAACTCCTTTCCCTTTCCCCCTCCGCAAGCAACGCGTGGAAAGCGGTCAACCGCCTTCTCGCCGGCAACGCCGTCGTCGAACGCGATCGCAAGACGGGAGAGTTCTTGATTCCACTTTCCGGGACGGCGGTCGAGATGATTCCGCGGTTGGCGGCCGAGCTCGACCTCAGCTTTTCCGCGCCCGTTTCGGGCCCGGCCGGCCAACGGCGGCGGCTGCGACGCCCGCGTATCGCCTTATATTGCGGTCAGGTGCCGATGATGGACGAAGGTTGGACTCGTTGGGTGCTGGATCAGTATGAGTTCGCCTACGACAACATCGGCAACCAGCGCATTCAAGCCGGTGACCTCGGAGCCGACTACGATGTGATCATCTTGCCGGACGCCGAACCCAGCGTCTTGCACGCGGGATATATCAAGGGCGCGCTGTATAACGGCGTCGAAGCCCCACCGGATTACACGGGGGGGATTGAAAACGTCGGCGCCGCGTCTCTGCGCCGTTTCTTGATCGCCGGCGGCACGATCTTGGCGCTGAACAAAGCATCGAGCTATGCGATCGAGCGGCTCGAAGTCCCGGTGCGAAGCATCCTGAGCGGCCTCGGGAACCAACAGTTCTACGCTCCCGGGTCGTTGCTCAATGTCCAAGTTGATACAACCCATCCGTTGGCGCTGGGGATGAGGCCGCGCGAGGCAGTCTGGTTTGAATCCGGACCGGCTTTTGAAACCGGCACCGTTGCGAATGGCGGTTCACCTCGCAGTGTGCTCACCTACCCTCGGCGGGGCGTTTTGGCGTCGGGTTGGTTGTTGGGAGAGAAGTACTTGTCGAACCGCTCGGCCGTACTCGACGTTCCAATGGGCGACGGGCGATTAGTGTTGTTCGGCATCCGTCCGCAGTACCGCGGACAATCCAACGCGACGTTCAAGATGCTCTTCAACGGCCTGTTCTATTTCGCTCGGTAGATCCGCCGTCAGCAACCCGGAAGCGGAGGCCTCCACTACCAGCCCTTCCGCTCGCGAAGGCCTGTAACATGCGCCACATGGTGTCTGCCGTGCCAGGCGTACATGGCCAAGTTGGTGTCAAGCGTCAACCTGCCGATTTCCGGATGCACGAAGGTTCGGTTCCAATCCTGGTCCGATATAGACTCGAGTAACGCCACCAAACGCCGGTGCAGCGCCTCGAGGAGATCGAGAGAAACGTCGATCTCTCCGGATCGAGCATCCGCCAACTCGGCCCAACCGTCTTGATCATAAAGTCGGATGGTCGGTTCCCGTTCGGTCAGCGCCAAGCGGAACCGCACATAGCTATTCGCATGGCTGTCGGGTAGGTGATGCACTACCTGGCGAACCGTCCAACCGCCCTCGCGATAGGGTGTGTCGAGTTGCTTGGCGCCGAGGCCCGCGACTGCGGACCGCACTCGTTCGGGCAATTCGGCTAGTTCCGAAATCAAGTCCTTGCGATCGGCGGCGCTGATCGTTTCGGGTGCGGAAAATGGTCCAATCGGATAGCGATGGTCGGCCATGCACCAAGTCTAACCTGAAGCTTCAAATTTCGTGCTACCCGGAGATTCACAATTGCTACGAATAGATCGGACTTTCACCCACCCGAGCCGCGCCGCCGTGCGGCGCGGTCCCGGCGAACCCTTCGACCAAGTTTCTCCGCTCAACGAGCCGGCGCGGTCGGTGTCTCGGCGGGTTCCTCGACGTTTTCGTAAAAGCTCAAGCTATTTGAACCTTGCTGTACGGTTCGGAACTTCCGGAGATTGCCATAGCGCTCGGCGAGGTCGTTCGTCTTGGCGTGTTGGGCGATGACGAGTTCGGGAGCGGCAGCGCCCAAGATGAAGAAAGTCTTCTCGTACTCTTCGGGCAACGGATAGGGCGGCCCCAGGAAATAGATGTCTCCCTCGATCCGCGCCAGGACGCTCTCGGTCTTAGCCCGCAGCACCGAGCACGACCTCTCCGCTCCGAGCATCCGCACGTTCTTTTCAACAGTCTCGGCGGCGGCACGCCCGCTCTCGACGAAAACCACTTTGCGGGCGCCTCGACTCAGCGCCTCGAGCCCGACGGCGCCGGATCCGGCGTAGAGGTCGACGAAAACCTTGTTAGCCGCGCGCGCTCCCAAAATGCTGAAGAGCGTCTCGCGCAGCAGGCTGGGCATGGGGCGGGTGTCTTGTCCCGCGGGGGCCGCCAAGCGACGACCGCGATGGATGCCGGCAATGACTCTCATGCGGGGGCTGACTTTTCGGGAGGCGAGGAAGGGTCCGTTTCCGTAACCAAATCGGGTTCGGACGCGGCAATCACAGCAGGCTCGACCCGCACTTTCGCGATCCGATTGCGGTCCATACCCACTACGGTAAACCCTCGACCTTCGAACTCGACGCGCTCGTTGCTTTGGGGAATGTGTCCCAGCCGGCTAAGCAGAAAGCCCGCGAGAGTTTCGAAACCCGCGTTATAGGGCAGTTCGACGCCGTAAAGGCTGTCGAGATCGCGAATGTTCGTGTTGCCGTCGACCTCGATGGGCTCGCCAAGCACCGGCGTTTCGTCAGGCTCGTGTTGTTCGTGCTCTTCGCGAATCTCTCCCACAATTTGCTCAAGGGCATCCTCGATCGTCACCAGGCCCCCGACCGTGCCGAACTCATCGACGACGATCGCCAAGTGGTAGCGTTGCTGCTGAAACTCCTCGAGCAGTTCGGAGAGAAATTTCGTCTCCGGCACAAACGGCACCGGATGCACGAACGACGCCATGCGGAATACCGGCTCGGGGCGATCGAGCATGCTCCAGCGACGCATTTGCAGGACAAACGACCACACTTGTTTGGCGTAGAGAACACCGACCACATGCTCGGGCGAGTCTTCGTAGATCGGCAGGCGAGAATGCTGATGGCGTGCTATGCAATCGATGACTTGGTCGAGCGCGGCGCCGTTCGGCAGGGCGATCATCTCCTGCCTCGGTACCATCACCTCGCGGACGGTGACGTCGTGGAAATCGACCGCACGGCTGAGCATTTGTTCCTGGAAGCGCGCCAAGCCGCCCTCCCGCTTACTGACGCTGAAGAGCAACTTCAGCTCTTCCGCGTTGTAGCCTTGCCGCGAGCTATCCATCTTGAGACCGAGCAGGCGCGAGATGCGGGCGGCCGTTCGTTCGACCAACGAGACAAATAGGCCGGTGACGCGGCTGAAAAGTTGCAGCGGCGGGGCGACGGCGAGGGCTAGTCGCTCGGAGCGTTCCATGGCCAGGTTCTTGGGGACCACTTCGCCGATCACCATGTGAAAGAACGTAATCAACGTAAAGGCGACCGTAAAGGAGAGGACATGGCCGAGCGGTTCGTCGACCGATAGCCCGAGATAGACGAAAGCGGGTTCGAGGACGCGATAAACCGTGCCTTCTCCCGCCCACCCCAGCCCGAGGCTCGCCAGAGTTACTCCCAGTTGCGTTGCCGAGATCATGCGGTCGGGCCGCCGCAGCAACGACAGAACCACGTCCGCTCGGCGCACCCCGGCCTGGCTCAAGGCGCGCATCTTGGTCTCGCGTACGGAAACCAGCGCCACTTCGGCGGCTGAGAAGAAACCGTTAACGCCGAGCAAGAATACGAGAACGATCAGACGGATCGTGAGCGGAAGGTCTTCCATCGCTTGAGTCGCGGGTCGGGCGAAACATCGCGCCCGGACCCACGCTTAGGGAGCGCGGGCGGGAATCGTTTAATTGACCGCACTCATCCTAGCATGGGGCATGAGACCTTGATGATCGATCAGTGGTTCGACAGGTCGCGGACCAAGATGTCCTTGAAGCGCATGCGGCCTTCGCCGCCCGAGTGCAGTTGCAGCGCGATGACGCCTTCGGTGGAGCCGGGTGAAGGGTACGTGAAATCGATCATCTCGACTCCGTTGAGGTAAGAGCGGTAGCGGTTGCCTTCGACCATGATCACCATGTCGTTCCAGTCGTTGGGCCGGATGACGGTCTCGAGTTCGGGCGCGGGCCAAACGATCCACCCCTTGCCGTCACCATAGATGCCGCCTGTGTGCCGGCCGATGGTGCGATCGATTTCGATTTGGCGGCCGGCGATGATCTTCGGCGTATCACCTTCGAATTGAGTGTGGAGATATACGCCGCTATTGCCGGCGGCTTCGCATTTGAAGCGCAGCGAGAGATGAAAGTCTTTGTAGGTCTTCTCGGTCGCCAGGTAGCCGTACTCTTCAGTGATGCCGGCGCCGTAAATCACGCCGTCCTCGACAGCCCATTTTTCGTTGCCGACTTTGTTCCAGCCGGTAAGGTCCTTGCCGTTGAACAGCGATACCCAGCTCGGGGTCAAGGTCTTCGGTCTTTGCAATTGAGCGTCGAGCGGAAGTTGGGCACCCAGACCGAGCAGGAGGGCGATGCCCAAGACAGTCGTGATTTGGGAGTACTTTGTCATCATTGTTCCAGTAGCTCGGCCATCGTGAAGATCCGTTCGAACGGACAGCCGACCGCTTCGATTGCCTCGCCGCCGCCTTGCTCGCGATCGACAAGACAAATCGCGCCGATCACTTTGAGCCCGGCGTCACGGGCGCGTTCGATTGCCTTGAGCGCCGAGCCGCCCGTAGTGCAGACGTCCTCGACGACCACGACCTCATGGCCGTCGGTGTCGGGAAGCCCTTCAAGGAATTGCTGCCGGCCGTGTTTCTTGGCTTCCTTGCGGACGAGAAACCCGTTGATCTCAAGACCGAATTCGAGACTTTCGCGCGAGACGGCGGTAACGATCGGATCCGCGCCCATCGTCAGGCCGCCCACTGCGTGAGGCGTCCATCCGCGTTCGCGCAATTTTTCGACGAAGGTCCGACCGATCAAGGGGGTGGCTTCGGCGCGCAAGGCGGTGAGTCGCACGTCGACATAGACCGTGCTGCGTTCGCCCGATGCGAGTACGAAATCGCCGCGCTTAACAGAGTGGGCGCGAAGAATTTCCTTGAGGCGCCGGCGGTCATTGTCGTGGTTCATGGAAGTAGGTCGAGAGAAGAGCCTCGGCGAGTCGCGGCCGCTATTGCGGCTTCAGCAGCAATTCATTGGTCCCCGCCTCGACATCGATTTTCATCGGCCGGTCGAGATCGACGACGACCCGCGTGACCGGGGGGGACGGTTTGAACAGCGCCCACCGGACCTTTTTCACGCCGCCGCGATTGACGTCGATCGAACGTTTGCGCGCTGTTTGAAGCTGCGCGCCGGGCAAGTCGATCACGAAGCGGTCGGGGCCGCCCAGCGTCATGGTCTTGTGGGGAACGGCGGGGTCGACGGCGAGCGCGATGACGATGCGGCCGCCCTCCGTCCGCAGGGCGACATCGCGTAACGCGGTCGGGCCGCTCGGTCGAGACGCGCGAGATGCCCGAGGTCGTCGGCTGGCCGGCGGCCGGCTTCGAGCGGTTGGGGGCTTGCGGGTCGGGGCGGCGCGACTAACCTGGACCGGCGACTTACCGTCCGCGAGCACAACGCGAAACGTGACGATGTCGGAGACGGCCTTGGGCCGGGAACTGCCCCGGTTGGCACAGCGGATGCTGTTGAGGTCTCCGCGGTATCCGCCGCCGCGAAGAACACGAAATTCGCCTTGCTCGGGTCCGCGAGGGTCCTTGCCGGGCGACTTCTCGTAATAGCCGGCTTCGTACCAATCGGCGGTCCATTCCCACAAGCCGTCAATGCCGACGAAGAGGCCGAAACGGTTAGCTCTCGCGGGCGGCTGAAAGTCCTTGCTCTCGAGCTTGTCGGGCGGGACGGGCGGGTCATCCCCCCAAGGGTATTTCTTCTGTTCAAGGCCGCCGCGAGCGGCGCGCTCCCACTCCCCCTCGGTGGGCAGGCGAAACGTCCGGTCGGTCTTTTCGCTCAACCAGCTACAGTAGGCGTTCGCGTCTTCCCAGCTGATGCGGGTGACCGCCGCGTTATCTTCCCGGTCGCCGGAGTTCTCGTGATCGACGCGGAAGGCGTGAAACTCGGCGTTGGTGACGGGACGCTTGGCGATGGAAAAAGCCGACACGGCAACGCTGTGGACCGGCTGTTCCCAGGTCGCGCCGTCTTTCGAACCCATCAGAAAATCGCCGGCCGGAATGCCCGCCACATCGGGGAGTTTGGCGGATTGCGCGAGAGCAGTCGACCTGGCGGCCACGCAGTAAAGCGCGAGGATCGCGATGCGAACAGATAAAGACGCCAAGTAAGGAGTTTATAACGTCGGGGGCGGTGCGGGAAAGCCGCAGCGGAAACTTCCCGTGAATTACCGCCCGCCAAGAGGGACCGGCGATCCGGCGATACGTGATTCTCCGACACCTGCCCGTCGACACGTACTCCCGTGTTTCGTAGTGGACATAGCGGCCTACGACGCTTCGCGTTGTTGATCGCCGAGGATCTGCTGCATGCGGTCTTTCAGCTGCAGTTTCATTTTCTTGAGCCGAGCTTCCTCGGCCTGTTCTTCCGGGGTGGGGAATCGGCGAGCGCCGATTTCATCCAGTCTTTTAGCGTGGTCCGCATGCTCTTGTTTCAAGCGGCGGTACTCTTCATTGGTTTCCGTCGGATGCGTCGGGATGCTGCCCATGGATACAATTCCTCCTGAGGAAAGGAAATACCGAATTCAGGGGTTGTGGTCGGCGGAGAAGTTCGGATCGAGCGTCCGATGAATGGTTGAAGCGGTCGGTCATCCGATCGCCGAGAGCCGGCACCCAAAACGATAGCAAAGTTTCAATTCAATTTCAATCGGCTGACGAACACGCGAACCCGGGCGGCGGCCATTAGGAGTCTTGGGTCGTGTTGATCCAGGCGCCGTCTCGGCGTTGTGATTCGGCGACCGCTTCGACGAACCGCACGCCGATGACTCCGTCATGAACGGTAGGGAAACTCAACGGCCGACGCTCGAAGAACTTGCCGGTGCGATGCGCTTCAATGGCATCGGCGATCTCGCGGTAGAGATTGGCGAACGATTCGAAGAAACCCTCGGAATGACCGCGCCCCAGCCGCGAGGCATTTTGGGCGTCTTCGGACAACCCGGCCCGGCCCGGGGAGAGCAACCGTTCGCCGCCCTCGAGTGGGCGAACGATGAGGTGATGGGGGTCTTCGTGACGCCATTCGAGGCTGCCGTTCTCACCGAAGGCGCGAATGCGCAAACCGTGCTCGGCTCCCGCGGCGACCATGGAAGCCCAAAGGGTGCCGGCGGCGCCGTTGGAGAGTCGCAAATTCGCGAACGCGTTGTCGAAGACACGGCGGCCGGGGATGTGCGTGGTCATCTCTGCGGCGACCGCGGCGACTTCAAGGCCCGAGACGAATCGCAAAAGATGATGCGCATGGGTGCCGAGGTTATACACGACGCTTGCCTCGGTTGTGATCGCCGGGTCGGTGTGCCAAGCGAGATGGGCGTTGCCCTCGTGCTCCCAGGCGCGCGCGCCGCCTCCTTGCGCGTGTTCGACTTGGACCACCCGAATTTCACCGAGCTCGCCGTCGCGAACCATGCTTGCCGCTTGTCGCACCATTGGGTAGCCCGAGTAGTTGTGGGTCAACGCGAAGATCAGACCCGATTCGGCGACGCGGCGCTCCAAGTCGAGTGCGTCGTCGAGGTCGATCGTGAGGGGCTTTTCGCACGCGACGTGTACGCCGCGGTCGAGAAAAGCGCATGCGACGCGATGATGCGTGTCGTGCTGGGTGAGGACGGAAACGGCTTCGACGCCGTCAGGTCGGCCGGTCTCCGATTCGGCCATCTCTTGATAGCCGGAGTACACGCGGACGGGGTCGACGCCGAGTTCGCGGCCCATGGCGCGGGATTTCTCGGGGTCGCGCGAAAACACGCCCGCCACGATCTCATAGCGGTCGTCGATGCGCATGCCGATGCGATGCGCCGAGCCGATGCGCGACCCGGGGCCGCCGCCAATCAGGCCGGTGCGAATGCGTTGTTTCATGGCGTTGTCGCGGGTGCGATTCCGGGGTCTCGCCTCAGTCGGCCGCCGAGTTCTCGCGATCGATGCCGACATCTCCGGTGGACATCATGAACTGATGGTAATGGCCGACCACTTCGTCGGCGGGCCCGTCCATCCGCACTCGCCCTTTTTCGAGCCAAATGGCGCGGGAGCAAATCGCCATGACGGTGGACAAGCTATGCGACGCCAGCAGAAGCGTCGTACCGGAACGTCCGATAGCTTCAATGCGGTCCTCGCATTGCTTTTCGAAAGCGGCGTCGCCGACCGAAAGCACTTCGTCGACAACCAGAACTTCGCGCTGCATATGGATTACGACGGAGAAGCCCAAACGCGCGATCATGCCGGCCGAATAGGTTCGCACGGGCTGGTCGAGAAAGCGGGCGATACCGGCGAAATGGACGATTTCGTCGAATGCCAACTTCATCCTATTTCGAGAAAAACCGGCCAGCGACGCCAACAGTCGAATATTCTCTTCCCCTGTCAAGTCGGGATGTAAGCCGGCGCCGAGGTCGAGCACGGTTGCCGGCACCGACGAGACTCGAACACGGCCCGACGTCGGGTGAGTGATCCCGGCTACGAGCTTCAGAAGGGTGCTTTTACCGGCGCCGTTAGGCCCAATGAGGCCGACTGATTCCCCGGCCTCGACGCTGAACGAAATATCGTTCACCGCCCAAAATGGTTCGTGGCGCTCGCCGCGTTGTCCACCGAAGGTATGCCGCAAGAACTGCCGGCGATGATGGAGCTGGTAGCGCTTGCGGGCGTTTTCAACTTCAATAGCGGGCATGACGACTCAAAATCTCAATGTCGGGCGATCAGCGCCGACGCGGTTGGGTTTCTCGGAACACGATCCGTCTCATAAGTAATCCGCGAAATCCCTTCGGTGGCGGAGGAACAGCGAATAGCCGCCCACGAAGCACAGAACCGAAACGCCCAGCAGTTTCAACAAAGTGAACCCGGGGTCGACCCCGTAGAGCAGGACGCGGCGCATGACCACAACAACGGCCGCGACAGGATTGATGTCATACAGCCAGGTGTATTTTGGGCTGACTTGATCGAGGCCGTAGAAAATCGGCACCAGCCAGAACAGCACCAGGGTAGACGACTCGACCACGTAGCGCACATCGCGGAAGCGTACATCGAGAGCCGCCGAGGCCAATGAGAATCCGCACGCGAACAACACCTGTAAAGCCACAATCACCGGCAGCCAAAGCCAATAGACATTGATCCCCACGAACCAGGCGAAGGCCAGCAGCAAGAAGCCTAGTTGGATCATATAATGCACGAAGTTCCCGAGCACCGCCGAGATCGGCAGCAACTCGGCGCGGAAGGGGAACGACTTCACCAACGAAGCGTTCTTGAAAATGGAAATCGTGCCGCCCTGCCAAGCTTGCGTAAAGAAGTCATAGGGCAACAACCCGGCCAGCAGAAACAGCGGAAACAACTCACGCGAGCCGTCGAAAATCACCGAGAAAACGAAAGTCAGTACGCCCATCATGATGAGGGGATTGATCAGCGACCATAGAGCGCCGGCGAACGTTGTTCGGTAGCGTGCGTGGAAATCGGCCCGTACGAGATTGCGGACCGCGTAGAGGACGTCGATCGGGGCATGATGCCGGACCAGTCGGGCCTCGGTGGGTATCAGCGCCTTGGGCATAAACAGACATTGTACTCCAGGGTCCGCGAGGGCCCCTCGCCGGATGGCGACAAAGGCGGGCTAAAGGCGCGGCTCCGGAGGGTCGATCGGTTTCTTGGTGTTTACTCGCGGTCAAGCTCCTCCCGAGCCTCGAGATTCCTCTCGGCGTGCTCTCCATGTCCTCGGCGCCCTAAAGCCGGGAGGCGTCGAAAATTGGCTACTGCAGATGACTCCGCACCTGGCGGGGAGCGGGTGGGCGTTTGATTACTGCCTGCTGGGGCCTGAGATCGGGCTGTATGCGGAGGACTTCGAGAAATACGGTTCGCGGGTTTTGCGCTGTCCGTTACGGCCGAGTCCGTTGTTCGTCCCGCGTTTCTACCGCTTGCTGCGTCGCGGAGACTATGAGATCGTCCACAGTCATGTGCACCATTTCAGCGGTTTGATATTGCGGTTGGCGAGAGCGGCGGGGGTACCGGTTCGGGTCGCGCACAGCCATAACGCTCAAGACGGCCGGCCCGATAGCGCGCCGCGGCATCTCTACCGCAAAGTCATGCGACGCATGCTTTCGCGTTCGATGACGGCGGGGTTGGCCTGTTCCGAGACAGCCGCCGAGTGGTTGCCCGGCCTCAACGCCGAAACGGGGCCGCCGATCTCTCTGCTGCCCTACGGCATCGACCTCGAACGGTTCCGGCGTCTACAGACGGATCGAGGCCGCCTGCGCCGCGAGTTTCGAATTCCCGCCGGGGCTCCGGTGGTCGGGCACGTCGGACGCTTGGAACCTCAGAAAAACCCCTTCTTTCTCCTGGATATCATCAGCGAAGCCTCGCAGGTGATTCCGCGGGCCTATTTCGTGATCGTCGGCGACGGACGGCTGCGGGCGCGGCTCGAGCAACAGGCCGAGCAGCGCGGCTTGGGCGCGCGAGTGCGCTTTGCCGGCCAGCGGCGCGACATTCCGCACCTGATGGTCGGGCTCTTCGACGCCTTCGTATTGCCGTCGCTTTGGGAAGGGTTGCCGTTGGCGGCGCTCGAAGCACAGGCGGCCGGGATTCCGACTCTGGTTTCGGATCGAGTGACCGGTGAGATCGGCGTCCTGCCGCGGATCAGCTATCGCGCGCCGCTCGAGGCCGGGCCGGGTCATTGGGCGCGCACGCTACGCGAAATGCTCGAGGCCCGGCGCCTCTCTCCGGCCGAAGGCACGGCCGCTCTCGAGGACCTGCATCTCGACGTGGCTTCCTGCCGCGACCGCTTGACGACGATTTACGAAGAGTTGATGGAGCGGCGCGCCGTCTCGGGCCGAGAAGCCGGCGGGGCGCTGCGGGCGAAGGCCGGTCTGGGAAGAAGCTGAAAGGCCGACGCTCAAAAAGGCCGGAAGTTCAAGGACAGCAAGTTCAAGGAAATGCACGGCTCCGTCTCCGCGCGCACGACTATTCGCCCGCGGGCCCCGCGACGGGCTCGCGCCCGCGCGACATTCCCCACATTGGCGGCCGCGACGCTGGTGGGCGCGGCTATGCTCGCGGCGTGGCCGCGCGACGACTCGACGGCATCGCTCTGGGCCGGCACGACTTTCTTGCTTTGCGGGTTGGGTTGTTGGCGAGGCTTGGGTCTGCATCCGCTCTCGCCGGCGATGGTCTATCTGTACGTCTTCGGAGTCTTTCATCTTGGCTTGGTCGTTCCCTGGGGGCTGGGGCTCGATATAGGCGTGCAGCCGGTGTGGTTGCGTGACGGCAATCTCGGAGCCGCTCTCTTTCTGGTTGCCGCGGCGCTAATGTCCTTCTGGGCCGGAGCCGCGTTGGCGGTTTGGAAGTGGCCCGCCTCGGCCGAGCCCGCGAGGCGCGAGTGGTTTCACAACAACATCCTCGCCTGGAGCGGCCTGGCGGTGTTTCTCGTCGGTTGCGGGATGTTTCTTTGGGGCGCTTGGACGATTGGATTCGAAAGACTTTCCTCGGCGAATTACTTCGAGATCTACAAGCTGACGAATTGGTACGACCCGCGTTTCTTTGTCACCAGCTTGACCGTCGCGCCGATCGGTCTATACCTGATGGCGGCGGGCGTGCCACGCGGGCGGCTGGGTTGGACCGCCGCCTTGGCGGCGCTGTGGAGCGGGACGATTTTCGTCCTGGGGTTTCGCGGTTTCGGATTGATTCCGGTGATCACGATTCTCGCGGTACTCCATAAGCGAGGCGTCAACCCGTCCCGCTGGGCGTATGCCGCCGGCGGTGTCGTGCTGTTGGTGGCGATCCCGACGGTGACGGTGATGCGGGACGCGCGACTGGGCGAGCGTTCGACGATCGAGGCGCTCGAGACGGTGCGGCCGTTGGCGGCTGTCAACGAAATGGGCGCGAGTCTGCGTCCGCTGGTCCACACCGTGCATTACATGGAGGCCGAAACGCCGAGAGCCGGTGCTACCTATTGGCGCGGGTTGCTGTCGGTGCTGCCGAATCTGTCGCTCGATTGGCAGGGAGGGAGCTACGTTCCGCTCGATGAGTTGCCGCCCAGTCACTGGGTGACCAAGCAAGCGGCTCCTTGGATTTATCGCCATTTCGGCGGCCTGGGATTTTCGGCGGTCGCCGAACCTTACATGAATTTCGGGACCCCCGGCGTGGTCGCCTTCTTCTTCTTGCTGCCCCTGGCGCTGATCGGTGTTGACCGCCTGGACGCCTCGCGTCCGACTCGCTTGGCGCTGTGGGCGGTGTTGCTGGGGCCGCTGCTGTGGACCACGCGAAACAGTTTCGGTACGCTTTTTCGGCCGGCGCTGATGGGCTTGCTGGCGGTAGGGGCCGCGAGGTTTATTTCGAATTCGGCGGCGAGCCGACAGCTGTCGAGTATTCGTCGGAATGGGCGCTTCGGCACGAGGGTCGGGGGGTATCAAGCTTTGGGCTCTATCCGCCGATCGCTTGGATAGGTCTATGCCTATGACGACACCCAAGCCGATCTCCGAAGTTTCCGCGAAACAACAGCCCTCGACGCCCAGCCAACCCGGGTCTTCGGACGCCCCGGGACCCCAGCAGCGGCCCCCGCTGTTTCCCGAGCGAGTCCCCATTGCCTCTCCCGCCCTTCCCGACGCCGCGGAAGTGCTCGGGGAATTCGCGTCCGTGCTGCGCGGACCTCAGCTGACCAACGGCGCTCGCGTGGCCGCCTTGGAACGAGAGGCCGCTCACTTTCTCGGCGTGCCGGATTGTGTCGCCGTGTCGAGTTGCACCTCGGGACTGATGCTCGCCGAGCGCTGCCTGGGCATGCGGGGCGGGGTGATTATCCCCAGCTTCACGTTCTTCGCGGGCGCGCACACCTTGCTGTGGAACAACCTCGAGCCCGTCTTGGCGGATTGCGAGCCCTGGACCTTCAACCTCGACCCGGAAAACGTTGAGCGGCTAATGCATCCCGGGATCGGGGGCATTCTCGGGGTGCATATTTTCGGGTGTCCGGCGCAAGTCGAGGCGCTCGAGAGAATCGCTCGACGTCACCAGGTGCCGCTGATCTTCGACGGCGCCCACGCCTTCGGAGCCCGCGTGGACGGGCGCGGAGTCGCCGAGTGGGGCGACCTGACGGTTTTTAGCTTGAGCCCCACGAAACCGCTGACGGCGGGGGAAGGCGGCCTCATTGCCGTCGCTGACCCGGACCTGGCCGCGCGGCTGCGGCAGGCGCGCAATTACGGCAAGGGGGCCGGCTATGATTGCGAAGTGCTGGGGCTAAACGCGCGCATGACGGAATGGCAAGCCGTGGTGGCGCGGGCGGGGCTCAAGCGGGTTGAGTCGGTTTTGGCGAACCGTCGTGCCTTGGCGGCCATCTACAACCGTTGCTTTCGGGCGACGCCGGGGCTGCGCGCGCAGTTGATACCTTCCGGGTATCAATCCACCTACAAAGATTTCGCCGTATTGATCGACCCCGAACGTTTTGGCCGGGATAGCCGAGAAGTGGAATCCCTTCTGGCCGCCGACAATATCGAAACGCGGCGATATTTCGACCCGCCATTGCATCGGCAGAAGCTCTATCTGCCATGGACGCCGCCGGCGAGTCGGTTGCGCACGACCGATGAAGTCAGCTCGCAGGTTCTTTGCTTGCCTCTGCATGGGCGAATGACGGAAGAAATCGTTCGGCGCATCGCGGGTCGGGTGGTCGATTTGGGGCGCCCGGTTCGAGCCAAAGCTTTCGGGGCCGTCTGATGGGCACGGTGCTCGACATTCATCAACCCTAAAACAGCGGCGCGGAACGACCGATTGAAGTATTGCGGGGCGAACCACCCGGGGTCCAAGCGGGTGACGAAGGAATTAGGTCGGTCCTTGGTCCCGCCCCCGCAGGGGGCACGGATAGTAGCCCCGGGCTTCAGCCCGTGGTTCACTGGAACATCACGAGAAGCCCCGGACGGGGCGTAGGAACAATCGTTCGATGCAACTCCGACCAAATGGTAACTTTCGCCATCTCCGCCGACCGACGGTCGACTGTTTCCCGGATTCTCTTCAATCTCTTACTGGCTTTCTCTCAGCGTTTTAGGAGAAACACATGAACTCATGCATTCGACGAATCGCCGTTCTCTCCAAGTTCGTCTTGTTCGCCGCCGCGGCTTCCGCGGCAGGACCCGAGACAGCGACGCTGAGCAGCAGCGGCCCGGTCTGGACGAACTCAACCGTGTTGCCCAGCGGCGGGGCTGTGCATCAGGGCGACCGCATTCGAACCGGCGAGGACGGCCTTGCGGTGATTACATCGCGAGCGGGTCGGATTGAGATTCGTCCCGGCAGCGTAATTGCCTGGAAGGGGGACGGGGTCTTGCTCGAGAGCGGATCGGCGGCCTCCGACGGCGGCGCGATTCGTTGGTCGGAGACGACGGTGCGGCCCGATACGGCCGAGGAAACGTGGTTCGTGGTGGCACGAAACGGCGGGCGGTCACAGGTCGCGTCCTACCGCGGCAGCGTCACGATCGTCGCTCCCGGGTCGGCTCCGCTGTTGCTGCCGGCGGGCTCTTACGCGGTGGCCGGCGCGGAGCAAGGCGCCGGTGAGTCGTCGGAAAGCGACGCCGATGCCGGGGCGCGCGCGGACGAAGAGACCGGCGACTCCAATAAAAAGAAGAAGCGTCCGGCGGCGGCGGGCGGCGTTGGCGGGAAGGCTGCCGGCGGGTGGACTATCGGATCATTGGGCCATGCGGCCAGCGTCGCTTTAGCCGCCGGCGTCGGCGCGGCCGCTACGGGAGCGACAATCGCCGCGGTGACTCTCACGGAGTCCTCGCCAAGTCCCAGCGAGTAGGGAGGCCGCCGACTGCCCGGCTCTTTGCGATTTTCACTCAGGGCGTCAACCTTGCCTCGGCCCCAAGGCGTGCGCCTCCCGTCGCTCCACGTCGCCCGGCAGCCCGGTTCACCGGGCTTGAGTGCCATTAGGCCGGCCCTTGGAGGGCCGGTACGAGACTCTTACCGGTGGCAACCAGGCCGCTTCAGCGGCCTTCCCCTCCCAAGGCTTTAGCCATGGCCGAACCGGGCGGGAAACTCCAACACTCCGAGAGGGGTGCCAACCTCGACTTTCTCACCTGCATATCGCGCACCCGCGATGCCTGCGGCGGCGCGACAGCTATCATAGATACCCTCCAATTCATTCGCGTCGAGATATCGAGGAGTCCTATGGAATTACGAGACAAAGTTGCCGTGGTCACCGGTGGCGCGAGCGGCATCGGCCGGGCCATGTGCCGCCGTTTCGCCGCCGAGGGGGCGGCGTTGGTCGTGGTCGCCGATGCGAATGGCGAGGGCGCGTCGGCCGTTGCGGAGGAAATAGGAGGCTTGGCCGCCCAGGTGGATGTTTCGGTCGAGGCCGATATCCAAGGATTGGCCGAAAGGGCGATGGCCCCTCATGGTCGCATTGACTTGTTTTGCTCGAACGCCGGCATTTCGATTCACGGCAGCGAAACGACGTCGGACGAAGACTGGCAGAGGATTTGGGACATCAACGTTCGCGCGCACATCTTCGCCTCCCGCGCCGTTCTGCCGGTAATGATCGAGCGCGGTGAAGGGTATTTGCTGAACACCGCCTCGGCGGCCGGGCTCCTGACGCAAATCGATTCCGCGCCTTATGCGGTGACGAAACACGCCGCCGTCGCCTTCGCCGAGTGGCTTTCGGTGACCTATGGAGATGCCGGGATCAAAGTTTCCTGCCTTTGCCCGCAGGGGGTGATGACGAATATGTTGAGCGGCGGACGCGACGGCATTTCGCGGTTCCTGGTTGACGGCGCGATCTCGGCCGAGGATTGCGCGGATGCCGTTGTTCGAGGGCTGGGGGAGGAGAAGTTTCTGATCCTTCCGCATCCAGAGGTTGGCGAGCATCTGCGGCGCAAGACGAGTGACTACGATCGGTGGCTGCGGGGCATGAGGCGGCTGCAACGGAAGGTGCGCGGGGAGAGCGAGTAGGCGGCGCTACGCGGGAGATGTCGGCACGAATGCCGACACGGCACGCCTGGAGACGTGCGCCACGTCGGGCTGTGGGGCGTGTGGAAGCGAACCCGCCGCCGGCTGCCTGCTCGATATCTCGGCTACAATACCGACATGTGGGGGAAATTCGCGGCCGTTGCTCTGCTCGTTGCGGCCGGTCTGGCGGCGCAAGCGACGCTGAGTTTCCCGCAGCTCAGGGACTTGCTCGAGTCATCGGTCAAGCAAGGCGTCTCGGACAAACAACTCGCGAAATACCTCAAGAATCAGAAGCTCGGTTTTGCGCTGAGCGATCGGTTGCTCGAAGAATTTATCGGCATCGGCGTCGGGCCTCGCACGCTGAATTTGCTTCGCAAGATGGGGGCTGAGTCGGCGGGGTTGCCGGAGCCCGAGATCGCGCCCAAGAGCGCCCGGGGTCCCAAGCAGCCGCCTCCACCGTCTGACGAGGAGCAAGATCGCATCATCGAAGCGGCGCGGGAAAACGCCCTTTCCTTCACGGACGGGCTTCCGGACTTCGTTTGCCTCCAACTTACGCGCCGCTACGTCGATCCCTCGGGGCTCGAGATGGATTGGCTCAAGCGGGACGAAATCAAGATCCGCCTCAGCTATTTCGAGAACAAAGAGAATTATGAGGTGCTCAGCGTCAACAACCGGGTCGTGAACAATCGAGGGATGTTTGAGCTGGGCGGGGCGAACAGCACCGGAGAATTCGGCAGCATGTTGGCGGAACTCTTCGACCCCAAGACAGGAACGCGCTTTCGTTGGGCGCGGCACTCGTTATTGCGGCGGCGTCCGGTCTATGTATTTCACTACCAGGTTTTGCGGCGTCGTTGGAGCATTAGCTTCAGCCCTCCTGCCGGCATCACACTTTTGGAGAGGAGCCTCAAAAGTCACAAGAAATCATCGCCGCCTACCGTGGTTTGGTGTATATCGACAAAGAGAGCGAACAAGTCTTGCGAATCGCGGCGAACGCTACCGGGATCCCGGCTGACTTTCCGCTTCAAGAGGTTCGCAGCCGCTTGGACTATGACTTCGCGGAGATCAGCGGGAAGCAGTTTTTGCTGCCCTTGAAGGCCCAGATGAACATGCGGCAGTCGAAATTCCTGGTTCGCAATAACGTTGAGTTTCGTTTGTACCGGAAATTCAGTGCCGAGTCGACGCTCACCTTCGACGAAATCGACGACATCGAGCCGTTGCCGATCGAGGAGCCGGGGGAGCAGCCGTAAGGGGTTGGCGGCTTGCGGGAAGCCCGTTAAAACGGGCTGAAAGCCTGGCGTGGAGTGGACCGCATACCAGTCGTAAACGACTGGCCTATTACGAAAGAGAAAGCCGCGTGAACGCGGCTCCAAGAGTGCGCCGAGGTTAGTTGCCCAAGGTGACTACTAACACCAGGGCCGCGGCCGCGACCACGTAGATCTTCCCCAGCAGCGGCATCACGAATCGAAACCAACGAGGGTAGGGAACTCGCCCCAGAGCGAGCATCCCCATCAGCAGCGCATTCGTTGGGACGATCATGTTCGTGAAACCGTCGCCGAATTGATAAGCCAGAACGGCTGCTTCGCGCCCCACGCCGGTGAGATCCGCCAGCGGCGCCATGATCGGCATCGTGACATAGGCTTGTCCGCTTCCCGAGGGAATCAGAAAATTGAAAACGCTTTGCACGCCCAGCATACCGACGGCGGCGGCCGCCGGCGGGAGCCCTTCGAGGGTCGAGGCGATGCCGTGAATGACGGTGTCCTTGATGACCGCGTCGTCGAGGACGACTTCGATGGTGCGGGCGAAGCCGATCACCAAGGCCGCCGAAGTCAACTCAGCGGCGCCGATGCTGAACTTGCGGGCGGCGAAGTTCGGGCTCAGGCCGCCCAGCAGTGCCGCGAGCACTGTGAGTCCCAGGAAAACCGCGCCAAGTTCCACCAAGAACCAGTCCCAGCGCGCCACGCCGAAAACAAACAAAACAATGGCAAGCAAGAAGCTGACGAGGACGGCCCAGCGGCGGGCAGTCAGGGGCACGTCTTCGGGCAGCTCGAAGCCGCTGCTGAAATCAAGATCGGCGACCAGGCTTTGTCGCGGGTCGGCCGTCACCCGCCGCGCATAGCGCAGGACGTGATGAATGCCGATGGCCAGGCACAGGACCAGCAAGCCCCAGCGAATCGTCTGCCCGGAATACAGCGGGACCTCGGCGATGCGTTGCGCGATGACGACGGTGAAGGGATTCAAGGCCGCGCAACCGTAACCGATGCCGGCCCCGACGTAGACCACGGCCAAGGCGACAACGGCGTCCATCTTCAACGCCAAACACATCGCTACGAGCACGGGGATGAAGGGCATGTACTCCTCGGCCATCCCGATGGTCGAAGACCCCAGCGCGAACAGCGTGAGGGTTCCCCCAATCAGCACACCGGGGCTCTTGCCGAAGCGGTTGATGGCGGTTCCGAGCAAAGCGTCAATCGCGCCGGTCGCGCGAATCACGCCGATCGCTCCTCCAACCAGAAACACGAAAAAGATGATGTCGGCGGCCTCCGCCATGCCTCGGGGAATCGCCGTCAGAAAAGCGAATACGGGGAGGGGTGCGGCGTCGACGGTCTGGAAACTGCCGGCAACGACTTGTTGACGCCCGTCGATTTCAACACGCTCGTACCGCCCCGTCGGCAGGACATAGGAAACCAGTTGCGCCCCGAGAATGAGGGCGAAGATCAGTACGAGGGAATCGGGGAAGCGAGAGGATTTCATGAACCGTGAGTCGTGAGCCGCCGCGACTGTCGCAAGCGATCAGCGATCAACCGATGACACATCACTTCGGCCCCCACGCCGATCCCGTAAACCCAATCATGAATCGGCTCACGGCAGCGGCCCGCCCTCGACTACATGTAGCCTTGCTTCGGCTCGGCCATTTCGGCGGCGGGGATGTCTTCGCGAGCTTCTTTCCAACCTTTCATCATCATCGATAGATCGCTGCCGACTACCAGATAGCGCGCTCCATGTTCTTGCGCCCGCTTGAGCATTTTCGTATTGCCCATGTGGACACCCGGCGCCACGCCGTTCTTCTGGCAGGCGTCCACCATGCGGTCAAAAGCGTCCCAGAAAATGGGATTTTCGAAATCGCCGGGAATGCCGAGCGAAACCGAAAGGTCGAACGGACCAACCATCGTCGCGTCCACGCCGGGGATGGCCGTGATGTCGTAGATCGCCTCGACGCACTCCTTGCTTTCCATTTGCAAGACCACCATCGTCTCGTCGTTCGACGATTGCATCTCGGCTTCGGCGCCCGCGAAGTCGTAGTCGTGAATGATGCTCCGCAAACCGTAGCCGCGCATGCCCATCGGCGCGAATTTCATGTTGTCAACCACATGTTGCGCCTGCTCGACGCTGTGAACCCGCGGGGCGACAATCCCCATCGCCCCGCAATCGAGCGCGCGGGAGATCAAATGGCCCTCGGTTTGGGTGACGCGCACGATGGCGGTGACGTCCATCGCCTTGGCCGCGCGGACGAGATTTTGGATGTCGCGGTAGCTCGCCGGCGAGTGTTCGGTGTCGAGAAAGAAGAAATCCAACCCGGCCGCTTTGATCGTGGGAACGACTTCGGTCCCCACGTAGTCTGTCACGCAGGTTCCAAGAATGGTGCCGCCTTCCTTGAGGATGGCCTTGGCTCTATTTTTGTGCATCGGCATAGCAGTTTGTTTTACCACAATTGAGGGACGGCGAACAGTTGCGGAGCCTGCCGAGCCTCGATCAGGCGATGAGAAATGCGGGCCAGACCCTTAGCGACCGAAAGTTTCCGCGCAGTCGTGATCACCTATGCTGACAAGAAGCTTCACCATGACTTTCGGCGCGTCGATTCCTTGCCTGCTTTCCGCCCTTGTCTTGCTGGTGCCGCCGATAGCGGGGGCTCGGGCGGGCGACTTCACCTGGATGGCTGATTTCGAAACGGGCTCGCTGGAGGCCTGGTATTTCGTTCGACCCGGCGACTGGAACCGGGCCGTCGTTGCCGGTAATAGCGTTTTGCATTTGACGACTGGCGGGCCGGTCGGCTCCGATCCGCGGCGTCCGGTGAAGTTCGCGCTGTTCAAGCAAGCATGTCTCTCCGACTTTGAACTCGATGTTCGTTTTAAGAAAGGTGTCAAGGAAGGGGAGTCGGATCTGTTGATCGTTTTCGGCTACCAGGACAGGACGCATTTTTATTACGCCCATTTTTCGAACGACGACGGCAATGTCGCCGTTCACAACGGGATCTTCAAAGTAGACGGCCGGGACCGCGAGCGTATCGGCGGCGCGGGTTCGGCTCCCGCCCTGCCTGACCAGGAGTGGCATCGGGTCAAGGTCAAGCGTGATTTGGGAGCCGGTTCGGTGGAAGTCTACATCGACGGGGAAGCGACTCCGAGGTTTCGCGCGGCCGACCGTTCGATGCTCTACGGGCGTGTCGGGGTGGGTTCTTTCAACGACAGCGGTATGTTCGACGATTTTCGTGTCTCGGGTCGAGCGAGCGAGAAGTGTACGCCGCGGGTTGTCAATCCTGTCGACGGATCGTGACGTTGGGGGGGCGAGATTTTGGGCGGACGGCGCGCGGTGGTCGGGGGCTCAGAGGGGTTTGATCTTGATGTTGCGGAAGCGGACTTGCATCGGCTTGCCTTCGTGCAACTGTAAGGCGATGATGCCCGTGGAGGCTTTTTCGTCTTGCGTGTCGATGGTCACTTTGCCGTTGAGCGTCAGTCGGATATGGGAGCCGCGGGCTTGGATTTCGTAGCGGTTCCAGCCGTCTTCGCGGACCACGCCCTTGGCTTGCTCCCAGCCGGTGGTCGGCGTCGGCATGACGCCTCGTCCGCGGCCCTTTTCTTCGTAGAAGTTGCCCCAAGCGGAGAAGTCGTCGGCGAAGGATAGGTCGGCTTGGTAGCCGTGGACGATCCAATCAGGGAAGGCGGTGCTTCGGAACTGGATGCCGCTGTTGCCGTTACGCAGTTTGACTTCGAGTTGGAGAACGAAGTCGGCGAATTCGCGGTCGGCGATCAGGTAGGTGTTGTGGGGCGGGGAGAAGGCGTCGCTCGACCCGATGAGTTCCCCGTTTTCGACCGACCAGATGCGCGGGTCTCCTTCCCAGCTGTCCAGGTCGCGGCCGTTGAAAAGCAGCAGGAAGCCCTGAGCGCGTTCCTCGGCGGTTAGGTGGTTGAGGAGATCTTCTTCGCCGCCGACAGGGACGGCAAGGGGCGTTATCGCAAGGAGGACGAACATCGGGAAAACGAGGAGCGGCAGGGTGCGGGTTCGTTGCATGGCGCGGGGACGAAAGTTCGTTAGGGTCAGTATCGCGCAATCGGCGGGGGATGTCTGACGCGTGGCTGATTTCTTGTTGAGACGGCGCTCATCGAGCGGAATGCATTGACACTCTCGACACCTTGCTGAAATCATGGAGCTTCCATGTCGAACTCGGGCCACAGCTGTCGAATCGCGTTGCCGCAAGCGGCGGTGGGCGAAGATCGCGTGGCAAATCTCGCGCGTGCGGTAGAGCAGGTTCGGGAGGCGGCCGAGGCCGGGGCGCAAGTCATTTGCTTGCAGGAACTCTTCTCGTCGCCCTACTTTTGCCAAGAAGAAAATGCCGAGTGGTTCGACATGGCCGAGCCGATTCCAGGACCAACCTGCGAAACGCTCCAAGACATTGCCCGGGAACTGGGGGTGGTGGTTGTCGCGCCGATTTTCGAGCGGCGCGCGGCGGGAGTGTATCACAATTCGGCGGCGGTGATCGATGCCGATGGGTCGCTTGCGGGCGTGTATCGCAAGATGCACATTCCCGACGACCCGCTCTACTACGAGAAGTTTTATTTCGCGCCCGGCGATCGGGGTTTTCAAGCCTTCGATACGAAATACGCCCGCATCGGGGTGTTGATTTGCTGGGATCAGTGGTATCCCGAAGCGGCGCGGCTGACGGCGCTGCGCGGAGCGGAGATCGTTTTCTATCCCACTGCAATCGGCTGGCATCCGGCCGAGAAGCGGCAATACGGCGAGCAGCAGTTCGACGCATGGCGGACGGTGCAGCGGTCCCATGCGGTGACGAACGGCGTGTTTGTGGCGGCCGCGAACCGGCTGGGTTGTGAACGCCTGTTGGCGGACTCGCCGAGCAAGCCGCCGGACTACGAAGGCATCGAATTTTGGGGCGGGTCGTTTGTTTGCGACCCGATGGGGAAGATCATTGGCGAGGCGGGGCGGGAGAGCGACGAGGTCGTCATCGCCGATTGCGACCTCGGTCTGATCGAAGAGACGCGTCGCCATTGGCCCTTTTTGCGGGATCGGCGCGTCGACGCGTATGACGGCATCACCGCTCGCCTGCTCGATGAGTCCTGACAATAGACGCTCTCGCCGGTCTTGTCACTTCCCTTGTCACCGCACGAACCGGCCGCCATGAAGCAGCAAGCCACCGTCTCCCGCATGCCCGCCGAGTGGGAACCGCACGCCGCCACATGGCTTGCTTGGCCGCACAACCGCGGAGATTGGCCGGGGAAGCTCGGCGCGATCGCGTGGGTCTACGTCGAGATGGTTCGCTTGCTCCATCACCACGAGCGGGTCTGTATCATCGTCGAAGACCGGAGTCGCGAAGAGCGCGCCCGGCGGCGGCTCGAAAAAGCGGGGGTCGATCTCTCGCGAGTCGAGTTTTTTCGATTCGTGACGGATCGTTCTTGGGTGCGTGATTCGGGGCCGACTTTCGTTGTCGCCGGCACCGAGGGCTCCGCGGTTTGTTGGTGCTTCAACGCTTGGGCGCGCTACAGCGATTGGAAGCGTGATCGACGACTCAGCCGTAAAATTTCGGCCGCGATCGGAGCGAGCGTTCGAGAACCGAAGTTCGGCGGCAAAACCGTGGTTCTCGAAGGCGGCGCCATCGACGTGAACGGATTGGGAACCTTGCTGACGACCGAGGAATGCCTGCTCGCCGGAGAGCGGGCGCGCAACCCGGCCATGGCCCGGGAAGATTACGAACAGCTCTTCGCCGAGCAGCTTGGCGTTAAGCACGTTTTGTGGCTGGGGCGGGGCATTGCCGGTGACGATACGGGCGGCCACGTCGATGATTTGGCGCGTTTCACGGGGCCGCGAACAGTCGTGACCGTGGTCGAAACGGACCGACGCGATGAAAACCACCAACCTTTGCGTGAGAATCTACAACGCCTGCAAGCCATGACGGATCAGGACGGACGGGCCTTGGAGGTTGTCGAGCTGCCGATGCCGCGCCCGCTTTTTTTCGACGGCTGCCGATTACCGGCGTCATATGCGAATTTCTACATCGCCAACGGCATGGTCCTCGTGCCCACGTTCAACGACCCCAACGACCGCGTCGCTTTATCGACGATAGAACGCCTGTTTCCGGGCCGCGAAGTATGCGGCATCCACGCCGTCGATTTCGTGTGGGGCTTCGGCACGATTCATTGCGCTGTGCAACAGCAACCGGAGGCGCACACCGCTAAGGCCCCTATTTAGTGATGACGCCGCGGCGTCAGGACAAGCTTGTATCGGTGACGACTATCTTTACTCACGAGGAGAGGTCTCTGCCCGAAGCCGTGCAGACGCGCCAAAGACACGGGGCTGGTTGGAGGCACTCTCTCCGGCCGGCTCATCGGCGTGATCAGCCGCTTAATCATCGGCCGTGTCGAGTTCAAGGAGAGCGGACCGGAGCGGGAAGAGAGGAAACTGTTGTGTCTCGATCCGCGCTCGGCTATCCTAAACGTGCCGACACAGCCGGAATAGAGATTTTTGGCCGGTAGAGTCGGCTTGTGTCGTGCCGAGAGCAGACTGCTTGGAAGGTAACTCTTTGTGTTGATCACTGACCGTACCGCGGGAAGACGATTCTTTCCAGTGTCAGACACCCATGTGACTGGTACGTTTCCCAATACGAATTTTCCTGGTGGAAGAGCACCTTTGAGTACCACCCCGAACGGTATCCCACTCCCGCCGGCTCTGCTATTGAGAACGCATTGCCGGAGTTTCAACAAGCGTATCCTCACTTTCCGGATATCTCGTTTCCAGAGTTTTTGGACTTATGTTTTCAAGCATCTGCATTGTTCAGCCACAATCCTGATCGTAAGGTCGGACTGTACACGAAGAGCTGCGTTGCTTTCTACGCCCGCGAACCTGAGCAGTTTCTCGGGAGCCTTGATCGGCACGCGGCCGTGGACAAAGGATGTCATGACCAGATGCTCAACTTGGAGTTCATCCATACGCATGATCTAAACAAGGAACTGTATGACTTTCTGATTTCGATGGACTACCGGCCCGAGGACTTAGAGTTCTTATCGTCTCTGCCCAAGATCTTGCCCGAAGGCCGCGGCCGACGCGAGGACCAGAATTGGGAACGATATTAAAAAATGACTTACGCGCGTTAATCCGAGAGAGAGATTGGCCCATTTTCGATTTGTTTCCCAGTTTTAACGTTTGAAGAACATTGCACGGATTATCGAGGCAAAGTAAGAGGATCTTTGATGCGTAGAACATTGCACGGATTATCGAGGCAAAGTAAGAGGATCTTTGATGCGTACCCCCTTTGGATCAATCACTGCCGTTCCGAACTGTATTCCCGTGACCGACTTTGGCAATTGCGGGTTCACGAGGCTGAGTTGGACATCCGGCAACACAGCACAGATCGAAGTGCGGTCGGATGCTCCTGATGGCCCTCTTGTTGTAAGAGGTGGTCCAAATGGAAAGATTGAGGTCCCAAAGCGCGGAATGAGTGGGACCACGTTTCATCTTCAGGATGTGTCGCGGGGAGCGAAACTGACCAAAGCACACACGCTCGATCGAGTGACCGTTTACCTTCACCGCACTCGATTCACCGCGAACCTGCCTCCCCGAGTTGCCGGCCCACTTAATCCGGATTCTTCCAGACAAGAAGATTCCAAGGACAAGGTTTTGGTCGCCGGCTGGTTCAGCTTTGATACGGGCGGAACGACGGCTGGAGATCTTATGGCGCGCGATGTGACGTGCCGTTGGCTTCAGAACGCCGGCTACTCTTTCGATGTGGCAATGGGTAAGTCATTTCCTGGAGGCGTGAACTGGGAGCAGGTGGACCCGAAACGCTATTCACAGATTGTGTTCGTTTGCGGCCCGTTCGCGAAAAACCCCCTATCGGTACCTTATCTTACAGCGATTTCGGGACCGTCGGATCATCGGCTTGAACCTGTCGATGACCGAACCTCTTGACCTTTGGAATCCCTTCGATTGTCTTCTTGAAAGAGACAGTTCCCGGGCCGCGCGGGCCGAGATTGCAATCGCTTCGCCCTCACCTCTGGTACCTGTAGTCGGAGTCATCCCGGTGGAGCCGGAGCCGGAGTTCCCAGATCGGGCAATGCATGACGTGGCTAACGATGCCATTCGAAGACTTCTTTCCCAGCGAGACGTTTCAATCATCGAAATCGACACGAGACTACCTATGAATCTGGCCGGCCTCCGAAGTGCGGCGGAGGTAGAGTCCTTGATCGCCCGGACGGATTTAGTTTTGACGACGCGCCTACATGGATTAGTTCTCGCACTGAAGAATGGAGTGCCCGCGATTGCTATCGATCCGAACAGCGGCGGCAGCAAGGTTTGGCAACAGGCCCAGACCATCGGTTGGCCGGTTGCGTTCAACCCCGACAATATGAAGGACCGTCAACTATCAGAAGCCTTCGATTACTGTTTGACTAAAGCAGCGCGGACAAAAGCCAAGGAGTGCGCGGACGGGGCGATCGAGATGGTGGAGGGGGTGCGCCGGGAGTTCATCGAAGCTCTCGGGATGCGAGGATAGTGGGGAAAACTTCCGGTGGGAAAGCGCTGTCAACCGAGCCTGTCATCAGGCGTTGGCTCAACCCCGAGCAACAAGAGCAGCCAGCTGGGAACTCGGAGGACGGCCCGTTCGGCCGGCCCGTCGTCAATCCTCTTTCTCGGGGAGCGTACTTGACGCTCTGGACGCCGACGATGTTTGGTGGACATTGTCAAAGGGCCGGCACTGGGCACCGGCGGGGTTTGGCTGGGACGGCCGATCATGTGGGCGCTCGCCGGCTACGCCGCGCAAGACGCCGAGAAGCTGCTCCGGGATGCCGCGGATGGAGTTGGCCTTGGCCATGGGGCTTTCCGGCAAGCGAGACCTAGCTTCGATTGACAGGACCGTGGGGAAGGTGCATCGCCGGTAGGTCGGGCGTCAGGTTGATCTGACGGATAGGTGATTGGGGGGGACTCCCCACCGTTTGTCAAGTGCTGAGGAAGGGCGGTACCCTCTTCCAGAGCGGCCGCCCAGCGCGGTAGTTTCAAGCCGCCGCTTGGGCCGGCGGCCGGCGACGGGCGGGGTCATACAGGGTTCCCCGACGGAGCATGGCGCACAGCACGGCCAGAAGTCGGTCCGCAAGACCGCGCAGCGCACGCCCGTGAGAATGCCCTCGGCTGCGCAACTGATGGTAATGATGACGACTTTGGGGCTCGTGTTGGATGCTCACTCTTGCCCAATGATAGAGCGCGTTACGCAAACGATCATTGCAACCGCGACGCATCAGGACGGCGATCTTCTTTCCACTACGGCGCGTGATCGGAGCGCTGCCGCAGTAGGCTCGAAGAGCGTGGTAGTCTCGATGGGCGAGAGCCTGTGAGGCCTCGGCCGGCATCGTGGCGGCGACGACACGTCCGACCCCGGGCAAGGAGAGGATGATCTCGACGTCGCGATGCTGGTGAGGATGATCCTCGTCGTCCTCCGACGGGGAGGCGAGTTGTTCCAGCACGGTTTCGAGACGAGTGGCCGGCTCGCTTCGTTGCCCGGCGATGAGTCGCAGATGAGGAATGAGCAGAACCGCGTGTTCGCTGGCCGCTTCGGCCGTTCCGGCAGCGAGTGAGAATCCCCGCGTTCGCAGTTCGTTGACCACGTCGGCCGATTGGAGCCGGCGAATACGGTGGGCGCGAAGTAACTTTTCGATTCGTGCCGGTTTCAGTCGACGACCCTTTTCGGGGCTGGGCGCCAGTTCCAGCAGAGCCCAAAGCCAAGCTTCGTTGGCGGCTGGGGACAAGCGCAAAAGCTGCGGGTAGTAGCGATAGAGTTGCTCGCGAAGTTGGCAGCTGTTGCGGTTGAAGCTGCTGCGCAACTCATCGTCGAGACGGGTGAGGTCGCGCAGGCGCATCACGAGCGGGTCGTCGACCTCGATGGCATGGAAGCAATGCGGGTCGGTTCGCAACGAGCAAGCCAAGACGAAAGCGTCACGGCGGTCGTCTTTGGCGCCGGCGGGGAAGTGCCGGTCTCGGAAACGATCGAGTTGTTTCGGGTTGAGAAAGAAAGCCGAGAGTCCCCGTTCGAGCAGTGTTTCGACCAACGCGCCACGCGGGACTTCGATCGCGACCGCGATGGCAGCCGGCGGGCAGCCGGTCAACTCGAGTAGTTGGTTGAGGAACTCGCCAACCGCCGAACCGCAATGAACGACGGTGCGTTCGTGAACGATCTCGCCCTGGGTGTCGAGAACGCAGATTTGATGGACCTCGGTGGCCCAGTCGATGCCGACGAAGAATTGCAATGCGGATGTAGTCAAGAGAAACTCCTTTCCGCCGGCCGCCGCAACCAACACCACCCCTGTACTGGCGCTCGAACAAACGGCGCGAACTCCCCACTGGGTTTTCGGTTGCGGCCACACCAGAAGGGCGCGAGTCCCCCCCAGGCGTTCGATCACGCAGGGGGCGATGGGTGCTCCTCCCGGGTGGCCGGTCTTCTATGAAACTACCGCGCTGGGCAGCCACTCTGGAAGGGTACAGGGGCGGGAGTTGAAGGTTCCGTTGACTCGAGTTCGGAAACTTGCGCTAGTCGCCTAAAGGCGAATTACAGAAAGACTACCCAAGTTTGGTTCGCGGAGATCCTATGAATTCGATTCTCTTCACACACTAATTCCGCGGCGCTGGCGACGGACTGCACCGGGACGGCGAAGAACTCCTGAAGAGCTTTACCAACACCCGGAAACGCTTCGTCGTTGAAATCGTCGCCACAAATCATTCCTCCCTTTCTGACTTTCGAACACCAAGATTCCAGGTCATCCCGCACTCCTTCGTAGGAATGATCCGCGTCGATAAGGACAAAGTCAATCGCTCCCGGGGGATACAGGTGACCAGCCTCCTCGGAGGACATATTCAAGGGCTCAACGATGTCGGAGACACCACAACGTTGTAACGAGCCGGCAAAGGCTTCATAGCAAAGCCCATTCGTGCTTTGTTGCTCAACGTAGGCTCTGGCTCTATTGAGTCTCGCAAAATAAAGTGACACCTTTTTGGGGTACGTACGTCTTTGTATGTATGGGAAATACAAAAGGCGTACGGCGGGATTTCGAGGCCCTGGAGAAGCGCCGTTTCAAAGCGATCCGGTTGGTCGAGCAAGGCTGTAGTCAGTCCGAGACAGCGAGGCGATTGAAGGTCGCGCGGCAAAGCGTCAGCGAGTGGCTGCGACGATACCGGCGTGACGGCGAAGCCGGGTTGCGCCAGGCCGGCCGCGCCGGCCGTAAGCCGCTGTTGGACGCCGCGCAGCTCGAACGCCTCGAGGCGTTGCTGCTGGAAGGCCCCGAGGCGCACGGCTTCCCGACGCCGCTGTGGAGCTGTCCGCGGGTCGCTCGTCTGATCGGAGACGAGTTCGGCGTGCGCTATCACGAGGGCCATGTCTGGAAGATCCCGCGGGCGCTCGGTTGGAGCCCGCAACGGCCCGTCGGCAAAGCGCGGGAGCGCAACGAAGAGGCCATCCGCGGCTGGCAGCGCAAGACTTGGCCGGCCATTAAAAAATAGCCCGCAAAGAAGAACGCACGATCGTCTTCATCGACGAAAGCGGATTGAGTCAGAAGCCGCATCGTTGCCGCACCTGGGCGCCGCGCGGCGAGACACCGGTGTTGGAGTTCAACTTCAACTGGGACAAGCTGTCGGTGTCGGCCGGGCTGACGTTGCGCAACTTTTACTTCCGGCTCTATCCCGGCGCGATCGGCGAGTTGGAGGTCATCGACTTCCTGAAGGCTTTGGTGCGCCACCTCGACGGCCCACTGCTGATCGTCTGGGACCGGCTGCCGGCGCACCGCAGCCGCCTGGTGCGGGAGTTCATCCAGCTCTCCGAGGATCACATCGCAACGGAGTACTTGCCGCCCTATGCGCCGGAGTTGAACCCGGTGGAATACATTTGGGCGTACTGGAAGCAGCACGAGTTGCCCAACGTCTGCCCGAAGGACTACTGGGAACTCGACGAGCGCGCCCGCAAAGCGCTGCGGCGAATGCGCCGCAAACCGCGCTTGATTACCGCTTTCTGGAAACAGTCTTCTCTTTGTCTCGTTGACAGTATATTATGCGAGACTCAGTAAGCAGCATTTGGTTTAGTTCTGGAAGCGGCGCCGACCAAATCTCGTGCTGATCGTTCATGACCCAGGAGTCCATTTCCTTCCACAAATCCACACAAGTGAGCCGTATTTTCTTACCGGACTGCATAATCCTCTGCGCACCATAGCAAGCTGACATACCCAGAAAAGAGCCGACCTCGATGAAATGGCTTCCGGAATCAAATCGATCCACGGCAAGATCATAAAGGGGAAAGAGTTGGTCGCCCCATCCGGGAATACTCGTGGGAGGAGCAGGTTCACGCACTGTGTATCTTCATTTCCTCGTCAAGATCGTCTCGAATACGGCGGCATGTCAACCAGGACTTCCATTTTGGCCTGACACGGCGACAGTATACACCCGCGCTGCCCCGAATACCACGCCTTTTCGCGCTGAACCCCGCACATCACCTCCACCGATAGGCCCAGGGCTCGTCCGTCCGCTCACAGACGTTGATTGAGCGGACTGAACGGCGCTCCCGCCGACACTGCTCCCTGCGATACCTTTTTGGAGCCAAAGACTGTTGATCCTCGCCCGGGCAACGCTCCCCACCCGGCACACGCAGCGCCCAGACCCTATGCAGCATGTCACCGAACGGCCGCGGAGCGTCTCCGTACCTCCCATGAATTATGCTCTTAGGGATCGGCCCGAGGCGGCGTGCTTGCCGGGCTCGATCGTGTCATGAAGATCCGCGGCATGATTTTCGACCTCGACGGCACCCTCGCCGATACATTGCCGGTTTGCTTCGCGGCGTTCCGCGAAGTGTTTCGAAACTACTTGGGGATCGACTACAACGATCAGGAAGTGCGCGCAATGTTCGGGCCCAGCGAAGCGGGCATTCTGAGAGATCGCATTCCCGAACGTAGCGAAGAAGCGTTGGCCGACTATCTCGGCGCATACGAACGGCACCATCGCGGGTGCCCCGAGCCCTTCCCCGGAATTCGCGAGATTCTAGAGCGCTTAGGGCGACACGGGGTGCGGCTTGCCGTGGTTACGGGAAAAGGTGAGGGAAGCACCGCTATTTCGTTGCAAGCACTGGGATTGGATGACCTATTTGATCCAGTGAAGGCCGGTGCTGAAGGCGGGGGGATTAAGCCCCAAGCGATGCGAGAGGTGTTGGGCGCCTGGGGAATTTCTCCCGCGCAAGCGGTTTCGATCGGGGACGCTCGCCCCGACGTCGACTCGGCGAAACAGGTTGGGTTGGCGCCTCTGGCGGCGGCCTGGGCCGGGACCGCCGATTTCGACCTGCTGGCCTCGCGTGAACCGCTGGCGGTATTCCGCGAAGTGACCGAATTCGCGGCCTGGGTAGATGAACACGTCGGGGCGTGACAGCGGGCCCGCGGCGCGCCGGCTTCGTCCGGCCGGCGGTGTCTCCGGGTATGATGGAATCAAAGACTAGGGATCTTCTCGGGCGGTGCGTGCGTACCTGGTAACAATGTGGCGCTCGCGCACGCCAGTTCGTCGAGGAGCTTTTTCCCGGTGTCCGCCTGGCGGAAGTTTTCCACTGATATTGCCTCGATTGGAGTTGATTTTCGTCACGGAGAGGTCGCAAGTCCGCATACCGCGACACCTCACTTGGAGATACATAACGATGACACCTAAAAATCCGATCGTCCTCGCTCTCCTTTGCGCCGCTTTGTTCGCGGCGCAAGCCTACTCGCAGGTTCGCTTGCAAGGCGAGACCGATTACAGCGCCGGGGTCAAGGCTTGGCCGAACTTCTCGAAGGTGTTCAAGAACCCCGAAGTGCCCGAGCCGAATATGGCTAACTCGCCTCGGCTCGATCAGTTGGTTCGCGAGGGCAAGCTGTATCTGTCGCTCAACGACGCCATTGCGCTGGCGATCGAGAACAACCTCGATATCGCCTCGGCGCGCTATGGCCCGATGATCGCCGACACCGACTTGCTGCGGGCGAAATCGGGCGCGCAGTTGCGCGGCGTTCAAACGCAAATCACGAACTTGTCGACGGCTTCCTCGGTGGGCGGCGGAGCGGGCGGCGGGCAACGCGCCGACGCTACGGGGATTACGGGCCGCGCCGGTGGCGGCGGCGGCGACACCGGCGCGGTGGGTGACGCCAACACCTTCTTTGGTACAACAACGCCCGACCTCGATCCGACCCTGACCGGCGGCATCGATTGGGGACACTTCAGCAACCCGCAGACCAGCAACTTCGTGACCGGAACGAACACCTTCATTACCCAAACCAGCAATTCCAACCTGGCGTATCGCAAGGGGTTCCTGACCGGAACAACCGTCTCTCTCGAATGGGCCAACCGTTTACAGGACACCAACTCGCTGCGCAACAACTTCGACCCCTCGCTGCGCAGCAACGTGACCCTGCGCATCCGGCAGCGTCTGCTGCAAGGCTTCGGGCGCGCGGTCAACGGCCGTAATATCCGCATTTCGAAGAACAATCGCGAGGTTTCCGATCTCGTTTTTGAGCAGCAAGTAGCCGAAACCGTTTCCGGTGTACAGAACCTTTATTGGGATTTGGTCAGCTTCGCGGCCGAGTTACGGGGCCGAGAAGAAGACTTGCGCTTGGCACAGAGGCTCTACGCGGACAACAAGCGTCGCGTCGAAATCGGCACCCTCGCCCCGATTGAAATCGTTCGGGCCGAGGCGGAAGTCGCCGCGCGGCAGCAAGACGTCGAGCTGGCTTTGACCCGGCTGCAACTCCAAGGGACGCTGCTCAAAAACGCCATCAGCACTAACGGTCTGGTCAGCCCGTCGCTGTTGCTGGTGGAAATCGTTCCGACCGACCGAATCGAGGTGCCGGAGGTCGAAAACATCCAACCGATTCAAGACTTGATGACTTTGGCGCTGGGGGCGCGTCCGGAAATGGCCCAATCCCGCATTCAGCTCAAAAATCGCGACCTGACCGTCAAGGGCATTCGCCATGCCATGTTGCCGCAAGTGGATCTCGTCGCCGATGTGACCAACAACGGGTTGGCGGGCAGACTCAACGAGAGTTTTCAGGGCTTTCCAGGATTCGACAACCCCGTGTCGACCTTCTTCCTGGGCGGGCTGGGAACGGGCGTGGGCCAACTGTTCCGACGTAATTTCCCGGATTATTCGATCGGTGTGCAAGTGACGATTCCGCTCAAGAATCGACGCGCACAGGCGGACATGACGGCGACAATGCTCGAGCGCCGGCAAGCCGAGATCCGGCTGCGGCAACAGGAAAACGCTGTTCGCGCGGAAGTCAGCAACGCCATGATCGGCGTCCGGCAGGCTCGCGCGCGGAACCGGGCGGCCCAAAAGGCACGCGTGTTGCAAGAGCAGACCCTGCACGCCGAGCAGCGTAAGTTCGACTTGGGCGTTTCGACGATTTTCCTGGTCGTCCAGGCGCAAAGGGATCTGGCGCTGTCGCGCTCCACCGAGATCACCACCCGCAACAATTACGTCAAGTCGCGAGTGGAGTTGGCGCGCTCCACCGGACAGAGTTTGCGCGAGAACAACATTTCCGTTCACGAGGCCTATGAAGGCCGCGTCTCGAAGCCCGCCGACCCGATTCCACCGCCGAGCCCGGCCGAGGATGACGGCGCCGCCGGTGAGGCGGCCTACTACTTCAAACCGTTTAACGGCGTGCCGCTGGTTTCTTTTGAAGCCGTCGGGGAGGCCGTCGGCGTGAAGCCGCCGGGCGTGCCGGCCGTGGACATCTCCTTACCTCTGCTCGATCAGCGTTCGGAATTTTCAATCGAGCAAGATATGGCGCCACTGATCCGGGCTTCCGCCGACCGGGGCGCCAAGTCGCCTTCCTCGGATTAGTGACTTGGCCGGTCCCCCGGTCGTTTCGTCGGTCAGGGCCGAATCACCGTAATCTCGGCGAACCCCTCGTCGCGCGAAGGTGGTTCGAGAGCGTCCGCCATGGCGCGCATGACGTCCTCGGGAACGCGCCGGTCGCGGGCACGATTGCGCTCGAGACAGGTCTCTAACGCCACATCAAAAAACAACGCCTCGGCGCGGCAACCTCGCCGCCGCGCAATGTCGAGGAAATCGCGGCGTTGCTCGGCGATCAGATTCGTCGCGTCGATATAGCTGACCGGGCGCCCGATATCGAGCCGCGCTTCGAGCAGATACCGCAGCGCCCGAAAGATGTCCTCCTGGAAGCCCTGTTCATCCACGTCGTCGGCGAGAAGGAGACGCAACTCGTCGCTCGAAAGCGGCCTGAGGCCGCGCTCGCGAAACCAGGTCGATTTGCCGGCCCCGGGCAGCCCCACCGCCACGACAATGCGTTGAAGCGGTGGCGCGTCGGGAAAAGATGTTTCGTTCAAGTCGCGTCCTCCTCCCCCCACCGTGTACCGCGCCCCACCGGGCCGGCCCCTGGGGCACTCAGGAAGCTTAGGCTCCGTAGGAGCCCTGGAATTTATCCCGCGGCTTCAGCCGTGGGAAGACTATCGCTCGTTGCCCACTCCGTCTCCCAACAGCACCTAAAACTCCACGGGCACCGGCGAAAAGCATGTGATGAAGACGATGGCCAGCAGTACCCCGAGACCGCGCCGGCGCGAGCCGATCTCGTAAGCGTCATTGACCGTGGGTGCGTGTTTCAGTCCCATGAACCACAGCAAGGTCAAGATCAACATGTAGTGGTAGCCCTTAGTCAACGTCAGCACCAATAATGCAGCGAAGGCCACGCCCGCGAAAACTTTCGCGCGGCGCCCGAACAAGGCGTAGCTGATGTGGCCGCCGTCAAGTTGCCCAACCGGCAGCAGATTCAACGCGGTGACGAACAGGCCGACCCATCCGGCGAAGCCGACCGGGTGCAACATCAAATCCATCCCCTCGGCGCGCGCCCCGAACGAGATCCACTCCATGACTTGGAACAGTAGCGGGTCGCCGAGCGTGATCAGCGACTGCTCAGGGTCGGGAATCGCACGCTCGGAAATAGCGATTCCCACGAAGCTGACCGGAATCGCCACGACCAACCCCGCCAGAGGGCCGGCGGCCGCGATATCGAACAAAGCTCGACGGTTGGGGATCAAAGGCGACATCCGAATCACCGCCCCCAAAGTTCCGAAAATAGAGGGAAAGGGAATGAAGTAGGGCAAGGTCGCATCGACGCGGTAATAGCGCGCCGCGAAGTAATGCCCGAATTCATGAGCGCCGAGAATCGCCAGCAGGCTGGCGGAATAGGCAAAGCCGCCCACCACCGTTGTCGAGACCACAGTCAACAGAAAAAGCAGAACGTGCAACCATGTGCGCCGCTTGGGGCGGGGCGCCGCGGGGCGAAACGCGGGTCGTGACCCGCCGTTCCAAGCACGGCCGAAGCGACTCGGCACGATCGGCGGCGGGCCGAGCGGACTGGGCGGCTCGGGCGGATAGGATCCAGAAGACATCTTCCTACCAGGTTACAAGAAGCGAGTTCCCGGCCCGTCGCGCCCCCGTCAGGGTACACAACAAGAATGTGGGACGGCCCTCCCCATTTCATCCTCTGCTTCCGTGTCTTGCAATGCCCGTCCTTGCTTCGCCCTGCTTTAGCCCGCGTTTCCCCCGGCCTGACGGGTCTAGCGCACGGCAGGCGGTGCGAAACGCGGGGCCGGCGGCGGAATGTGCCAAAGCTCGCTCTGTTAGACTGGGATGGGGGCTGATTGTCGGCAAATCTCGTGTGAAATACAGGTGAATCATTCCGTCATCTGTTTATTTGTCGACATCCGCTAACCGGGCAACGGTTTCGCGCGTCAGTACAGTAGGCGGGAACTTCTCTCCCGGGAACCGCGTACTAAGGGGCGGAGGCTCGGACCCGACTCTCTCCCTTTCACAACGATGAAAAAGATTCTTATTTGGTGCGGGGTCGTTCTGCTGGTCGCCGCGATCGGCGGGGGTATCTTTGCCTACAGTCGGCGCGGTGTCGTCGAGGTCCAAACAGGCCGCGTCGAGCGGCGGAATCTGCTGCAGGTCGTCACGGCCTCGGGAGAAATCACCCCCCGCAACTACGTCAACATTGGCGCCAACAGCCTGGGCCGGATCACCGATCTCTATGTTGTCGAGGGTGACCACGTCGAGCCGGGCCAGCGACTCGCCAAGCTGGAAACCGTTCAGCCCGCCGCCGAGGTCGCCGCCCAGAAAGCTTCGCTCCAACTGTTCCGTGCCGAGTTATCCGCCCGCGACGCCGGCATCGCGGCCAACGAAGCGAATCAACGCACCCAGGAAGCCGTGTTGACTCGGACGCAAGCCGAGTTGCAACGGGCCCGCGTCAACTACGAACGCTCCGGGCAATTATTGGAAGAAAAACTTATCTCGCGTCAAGACTACGATGGAGCGCGCGCCGATTACGACGCCTCGGCGGCCTCGGTGGAAGAGGCTAAGGCGCGATTGGAAGAGCTTCGAGTCCAAAGAGATCAATCCGTGGCACAGCAACAGAGCGCCGACCGCCGCGTGGATCAGGCCGAGGCTCAATTGCTTCGCGCGACCGATGTGTTGGCGAAGCGTTATTCCGTCGCGCCGTTAGCCGGCATCGTGACCAACCTGCCGGTTCGCGTGGGCGAGACGGTTGTCCCCGGCATCCAGAACTCCTCGGCGAGCTTGATCATGACGATCGCCGACATGTCGCTGATCACGGCCGAGGTCAAGGTCGACGAGACGGATATTGTGAACGTCAAGCTCGATCAAATCGCCGACGTCGAAGTCGACGCCCTCCCGAATCTACGCTTCCAAGGCCGAGTGATCGAAATCGGCAACACCGCAATTCTCCGCAGCACCGGCTTGGCCGCTTCGCAGACCGCCAACACGTCGCAAGAGGCCAAGGACTTCAAGGTTGTCGTCGCGTTGGACGACCCGAGCGCGACGATTCGGCCCGGCATGTCCTGCACCGCTCGTGTCACGACCGCGACCCGAAACGACATCTTGACGCTGCCCATTCAAGCCCTGACGGTGCGACCCGCCAAGGCGCTGGTGGAGCCCGACGACCCCGACAGCGCCCAAGCAGCCGCCGCGTTGCCCGACCCGGACGAGGAAATCGAGGGCGTCTTTATCGTCGAGGAAAACAAGGCGGTCTTTCGGCGGGTGGACACCGGCGTGACCGGCACGACTCACATCGAAGTTCTCACCGGCTTGGACGAACAGGCCGAGATCATTACGGGGAACTACAAGATTCTCCGAACGCTCAAGAACAAGGCGAAAATCCGCATCAAGAACGACGACGATGCATCGAGTTGGTGGAGCCGCTAACTCGATCCACTCATTCGCGGACCGGCGGGAACCATGGCAGCCACGACAGTCTCCAATCCGCAAGACGTCGGTGAGCAACTTCGTCGCGACGGCGTCGTAATCCGAACCTATGACTTGTGGAAAACCTACGTCATGGGCGATCAGGAAATCCACGCGGTTCGTTCGATGGATATCGAAATCCGCACAGGCGAGTATGTGGCGATCATGGGGCCTTCGGGTTCTGGGAAGTCGACCCTGATGAACTTGATCGGCTGCCTCGATACGCCGTCGGTGGGGCAATACTATATCGCGGGCCGGTTGGTCAGCTCAATGAACGACGACGAGCTGGCCCACATCCGCAACAAGGAAATCGGATTCGTCTTCCAAACGTTCAATCTATTACCGCGGCTGACGGCGCTTCAGAACGTCGAATTGCCGCTCGTCTATAGCGGCATTCAACCCGCCGAACGCTCCGCGCTTTCCCAGAGCGCTATCGGGCACGTCGACCTCACCGACCGCATGTACCACAAGCCGAACGAATTGTCGGGCGGTCAAAGGCAGAGAGTCGCCATCGCACGGGCTCTCGTCAACCATCCCTCGATCCTGCTCGCCGATGAACCGACCGGCAATCTCGACACCGCGACCGGCGACGAAATCATGGCGCTGTTCGACGATCTTCACAAGCAGGGCAACACGATTATTCTCGTCACCCACGAGCACGGCGTCGCCATGCATGCCCACCGCGTGATCCAGCTCCGCGACGGGCTTGTCGAGAAGGACGAGAAGGTGCACTAGCGGGAGCACCCCGCCTTCGAAACCCGAAACACACACCTTGCCGGCCCTCCCCGGGAACGTTGCTCGCATCGATTCAGGGCCTCCCACAGCCTCTTTCGACCGTTTCCGGACCGTGTGCTATTCTCGAATCTCATGGATCTTTCGGCGGTTTTTCAGGGTATAGGTCGCGAGCAGTTTGAGGAGTTGATGCGCGGCGTGTCGATGGGCAAGTTGCGCACATTCCAGGTCTACGATTCCTTCAAGGTGCATGCCGCCATGAACAAACTCAACCGCGAGAAGCTGCGCAAGGCTCTGCCGCGCCTATGGGGTCGACTCGAAGAGGGTGATAACGAGGTGGCTCGCGAGGCCGCGCAGGCGATCTTGGTGTCGAATCTGCCCTTCGTCGCCGAGGTGCTCGACTTTCTCGAAATCCCCCACGACGGCAATGGGTTCTTTGAAAAGAACAACCGCACCGGCGACGCGCTCGGCGAGGGTTGGCAACAACGCGTCCACGCGAAATTCAAGGACGAATATCCGGAAGCGCTGATCCTGCTTTACAGCAATCATTTGGCTTGGGAGACCGACCCCTCGGCCGAAGTATTTCTCGGCTGACGGCCGGTCGAAGCCGAAAGCTGTAACCACGGGCCGATCTCGCAAGAAGACATTGTATGGCGAAGACGACGATAGGGATTCTCACGAGCGGCGGCGATGTCCCCGGACTTAACTCCGTGATCAAATCCGTGGTGTACGGTGCCACCGCGATCGGCGACTACGACCTGATCGGCATCCGCCGCGGCTGGGCCGGGCTCACGCACGCGAACCTCGACGATGGGTTTGATGAAGAGTATATGGTACGGCTCGATCCCCAAATCACACGCCGTATCGACCGGTCCGGCGGCACCTTTCTGCATACGTCGCGCACCAAACCGTCCAAGATGCGCGTCGACAGTGTCCCCGAGCATGTGAAACCGAAGCTCGGCCGCTGCGAGGAAGTAGAAAGCGGCGTCGTCGACATGACGCCGATCGTCAGGGAGAACCTCGACAGATTAGGCATCGACCACCTGTTGACCATTGGCGGCGACGACACGCTGAGCTACTCCAAGGTGCTCTCCGACGAAGGCTTTCCGGTCGTTGGGGTGCCCAAGACCATGGATAACGACGTCCGCGGCACGGAATACTGCATCGGCTTTTCGACGGCGTTGACGCGCGCGGCGGACGAGGTTAAGCGCATGCGTACGACGGTCGGGTCCCACGAGCGCGTCGGCGTCTTTCGCATCTTCGGCCGAGACGCCGGTTTCACCGCTCTATACACGGCCTATGTCGCCAACATTCGGTGTTGCATTCCGGAGCACCACTTTGATCTTCAAAAACTTATCGACTTGCTGATTACCGACAAGCAGAACAACCCGAGCAATTATTCTCTGGTGGTTCTGTCGGAGGGCGCCACATGGGTAGGGCGTCCGGTGGAGGAGAAGGGGCCTCCGGACGCCTACGGGCATCGCAAGAAGGTCAGCATCGCCGAAGCCTTTAGCGATCGCCTCAAAGACGCTTCCGGAGAGGAAACCGTCGTCGCCGACCTCACGTATCAACTAAGGAGCGGTGATCCGGATTTTCTCGACAGGATGATCGCGACGACCTTCGCAACCATGGCTCTCGATTGCATCGTGGAGGGAGTGACCGCGAAGATGATGGCCGTTCAGAACGGCTGTTACGCGATCACCGATATTCCCGACCCCGGTCTGGGGCCGCGCGAAGTGGATGTCGAGACAATGTACAACGTTGACCGCTATCGGCCCAATTACTCCAACAAGGACGGTTTGCCGATTTTCTTGACGCGCCTCGACTAGCCGGCCGCGCATCGGCGAGCGTTGCTGAGAATTCGCGGGCCAAGCGTTAGGTCCACGACTTCTCTTCCAAGGAATCGATTACCTGCAGCCTGATCCCCTACTGCATGAAGCCCGTCTCCTCACCTCGGCCGTCGCGCCATGCTCTTCGTTTGCTCGCCGTGCTTGTTGTGGGGGCGGCCGGCACACTCTCCGCCGCCGACTTGACGAACAGCTTCGACGGCACTTATCGCGGCCGCGTCGTCTCGGAACTGTTGCGGCATCGCCAGGAAACGGGCCGTCGCGGATTTCTCGCCGCTTTGTCGACCGTGCCGCGGGCGGCGGTTCGCGACGATATCGGCCACATCGCGATCCTCGATGATTCCGACGGCGTCGTGTTGCGGCCCAATGATTTCGACCTCAACCAACTCAGCATCACTCTGCGCCCCGCTGAAAACGGTTACACCGCCGAACCGCTGTCGTTGGGTTTCGACGAACAGGCGAGAGAGCTGGGCTCGCCGTTGCCGCTCGGCGACGACGACGCCGAAAATGTCGTGCTGCCGTTTTCCTTTCCTTTCTTCGATCAATCTCACGAGACGACCTGGGTCCATTCCGACGGCAACTTGAGTTTCGTGGAACCCGACGCCGGCTCCACCGCGCGCAGCCTCTCGCGGGCCGCCGCCGGGCCGCCCCGCATCGCCCCGCTTTTCACCGACCTCGACCCCACCCGAGCCGATGCGAAAGTGACCGCCTTTGTCACCGCCGACCGTGTTGTTTTCACATGGGACGACGTCCCGGAGTTCACCTTCACAACCATCGGTCGCCGCCAAACATTTCAAGCCGTGCTCCACATCGACGGACGGATCGACTTTCACTACCTGGCCGTCAACCTGGCCTCGATCGTAGTGGGTGTGATGCCCGGCGGATTCGAAGACGATGTGCGGGCCGTCGATTTTTCACAGGGCGCCGCGACCGCGACGCCGGGTGCTTTGGCCGAGATCTTTACCGACGAACGCGATATCGACCCCGTCGCCGTCACGCAAAAGTTCTACCGAAATCATGGAGACAACTATGATTTCATCGTTTTGTTCAACGATCTGCGATTGCCGGCCGGCCCCGGTGAGTTCGCCTTTGAACTCAACGTTCGTAACGACGTGGAGGGCATCGGCAGCCTGCAGCCCGACGGCAACCCCGTTTTCGACTTCGGTGAGCCCTTCGGCTCCCCGCTACGCTTGCAAAGCTTCCTCAATATGGGGCCGCTTTCGAATTTTCCCGACGACCCCGAGACGACGATTTCTATCCTGGAACATAACAATACGCTCTCCGTCTTCGGGCAGGAGTCAGGCCACCGCTTCCTGGCGTACGTCCGGTTTCTCGATCCCATGACGCAGTCGACATCGAAGGCTTTACTGGGGCGTCAAGACGCGCACTGGAGTTTCTTTTTCAACTCCGACGCCTCGGTCCTCGAAGGCAACCGAATCACGGACCACGGTATGGCGATGCCGCAATTTGAAACCGTCGGCGCGGTCGAAAAGTACAGTGCCTTGGATCAGTACCTGATGGGGCTGCGCGAGGCCGCCGACGTCCCCCCCAGCTTTTTCGTCGACGACCCTTCGGTGACAAGAGCCCGAGGCGCATCTCCTTCGATCGGCGTCGCTTTCGATGGGACTCGGCGAGAAGTGACCCTCGACATGGTCATTGACGCCGAGGGTCCGCGTCGGCCGCGGCCGAGCGTGGCGCAGAAAGATTTCAACTTCGCGATCGTGCTGCTCGTTGCCGAGGGCGAGAGCCCAACGCCCGAGAAACTCGCCAAGATCAACCGCATTCGAACCGAATGGGAGACCTACTTTCACCAAGCCGTCGATCAGCGCGGCACGGCGCGCACGGAGCTGGCGCGGCGGCTGCATCTTTCCACCTGGCCCGCCGCCGGAGTGATTTTGGGCGGTTCGGCAAGCGCAACTGTAAACATCGACGATCCCCTCGACAACGACATCGACGTGATGCTGTCGAGCGACAGCGGAGCTATCGAGATTCCTCCCTCGGTCACGATTCCAGCCGGGGCGCGGGAAGCGGCCTTCACCGTGAATGGAGCAAGCTCCGGAATCGCGCGGTTGACGGCGCGGACCGACAAACCCGGGTATGACACGGCCCGCGCGATCGTGCGCGTGCGGGACGGGCTCAGTGGGGTGCGGCTCTCCGTGGCGTCGGGTGATTCGCAGTCGGCGGGCGAGGGCGGCGTTGTGCCGTTGCCGGTGCTGTTCCAACTACGCGATGAAGACAAGTTGCACTACGGCGGAGTCCCCGTCGTCTTGATTCCCAGCGGCGACGGCACGGCCACCCCGTCCCGCGCGATGACCGACGCAAGCGGCCGTATCGCCGTCGAGTGGCGCTTGGCGTCGGAGGGTGTGTTCAACATTCTGCGGGCCGAGGTCGAGCAGGCGCGGGACATACGCACGACGGCCGCGGCGGTGGCCACCGGACCAAGGCCGTTCTTTTCCGAGGCAGGCGTTGTCAACGCGGCGAGCTTCAACGTCGCCGGAGCCGACGAGCAGCGGGTGGTCAGCCCCGGCGGGCTCTATTCGACTTTTGGAACGTCGTTGACAGCCGCCTCGGAACCCGCCTGGGCCCCCACCCTTCCCTTGCCGCGACAATTGGCCGGGACAACGGTTTTGATCAATGGAACCCCCGCGCCGCTGTTGTTCGTTTCCGCTACCCAAATCAATTGGATGGCGCCGTTTGATTTGCCTTCCGACCAAGCCGAGATCTTCATCACCTCCGCGGCCGGCTCCGGTGACGCCGTCACGCTCCCGGTGAGGGCGGCCCAACCCGGCATCTTTTTCGATCTGCAAACCGGCTTCGGCGCAATTCTCAACAGCTCGAACCAGCACGCGGCCCAGATGCCCCCCGCGCCGGGAGAGACCGTGCAGATCTTCGCGACCGGCTTGGGAGCCGTTGATCCTCCTGTCCTAAGCGGCGCGGCCGCTCCGGGTTCGCCGCTTTCCTGGACCGTCATCGTTCCACGCGTCGAGGTGGCCGGGCGCGATGCCAAAGTGGTTTTCAGCGGCTTGGCCCCGCTCTTCGCCGGGCTCTACCAGGTCAATGCCGAACTTCCCGAGGACCTCCCCGCGGGCGTCCACGCGCTGCGCATCGAGACCCCGGGCGTCAGCAGCAACGACGTCTTGCTCGAAGTGCGCTAAGCCGGCGCCGACTCCGAGACGCCATTACAATCTCGCTGCTCTCGTTTCCCGTCAAGGGACAAGGCGGAAAGAGCCTCTATTGTTTCTTGCGCTCGGCGCCCCGCCTCGCCGACAATAAGGACGCATTCGCTACGAGGAGGAATTAGCCATGTTGACTCGCAGAACGTTACTCGGTGGTTTGGCGGGCAGTACCTTGCTTGCGCCGAACGCCTCGGCGGCGGCGCCGCGAACTTTGAGCGACGGCGACGGCCATGACTATCCGATTCGGATGCGTCGCAACGTCGAGATCCTCTACCAATCACCCGACGGCAACCCAAACGGACTCGAAGCCACTCCCGAAGGCCTGTGGGTCGGCGAGCAGATCACCGATCGTGCCTACCTGCTCGACTGGGCAACGGGTAGGCCGCTGACGATGCACGAAACACAGTCGTCGAATACCAGCGGTATCGCGGCCGGGGGCGGCTACGTGTACATGGCTGCTAACGGACCGCCGATTCTGCGCGACCGGCGCCCGCATGATCTTGAAAAAGGCGGACGCATCGTCAAGCTCGACGCCAAAACCGGCAAGCACGTCAAGAACTTCAAGACGCCCAGCGGCGGCGGGCTCCACGGGCTTTTATGGGCCCAAGACTCTTTGTGGATTACGCAATTCGGTCCCAACGCGATCGTGCGGTCCGACGCCGATCTCAACGTTGCCGGCTCGTTCCCGACGCCTCTCAATCGCGCCCACGGACTGGCCTGGGACGGCAAGTACGTGTGGTGCATGTTCTCGTATGATTTCCGCGTGCTGAAGTTCGATCCCGAGAACGGGCGTATCGTCGAGGCGGTGCAGTTGAACAGCCACGACCCCGACTCGCACGGGATGACGTGGTATCAGGGGAACCTCTACTATTGCGACGCCGGCATCGCTCCCGGGCACAGCGACAGCAAGAGTAAGTTCGCCGGCTCGATCTGCCGTATCGAGCTGTGATGGCGGGGAAAGTAGCGACCGGCACTCCTGCCGGTCCATCACGAGTACCGGCGGGCACGCCGGCGGTGGGGCAGGTCTCTAGGCCTGCCCTTCTTCCCAGCCCCCGCGGGCTTCCGCTCCTTCTCGGGCTCGCCGTCCTCGCAATCTTGGCGTCCCCCCCAGATCTTCTCGCTGAAGGCAAGATCATGAGGCCTGTCGACGGCGCGGCGCTCTCCGAGGGCAAAGTCGATATTGTCGCCACCGCACCCCAGGGAAAACTCGAACTCGACGGCAAGGCAATCCCCGCTGAAGAACCGTTCAACGACGTCTTCCACGCCGTCGTCCAAGCGGCCCCGGGAAGGCACACACTGGCGTTAGTGTGGGAAGGCGGGCGAGAACAAGTGCAATTCTTCGTCGGCGACGATGCCCCGGCCGAATTCAAGCCCTTCTTCCAGCACCCCCCGCTCGCCGAAGTCGCCTGTACGCAATGCCACGGCGTCAGCCGCCGCGGACGCTTTCGTTTCAAAGGGGGGTGTTTTGGGTGCCACCAGGAAGCGGCTTTCAACGCGGCGCACGAGCATCTGGTGCATCAGCTACAAGAATGCGGCATGTGCCACAACGCCCACGGCGAAACATCCAAGGCAATGCTGACGATGCCGAAAGAAATCCTCTGCAAGCAGTGCCACAACTGACCGAATCGGTCGGGCAAGGGCGCGGCAACTCGAACCGAGCCGCGAGGGTAACCGAGCGGTATCCGATGCCGTCACCCGCGTGCACGAACGGTGATGCCCCCAAAACCGCCTCCCCGGGACCTCCCCCCTACGTCAGAACATCCTTGACGACATTCCCGTGCACATCCGTCAACCGGAAATCCCGCCCTTGAAAGCGGTGGGTCAGCTTCAGGTGGTCCACGCCAAACAGATGCAGCATCGTCGCGTGGAAATCGTTGATGGTGACGACATTTTCCACCGCGGCGTAACCCAAATCATCCGTCGCGCCGTAACTCGTGCCGCCCTTGATGCCGCCGCCGGCCATCCACATCGAAAAGCCCTTGATGTGATGGTCGCGGCCAAGCAGCTCACGCTTGTCGCCCTGCGACATCGGCGTGCGGCCGAACTCGCCGCCCCACACGATCAGCGTATCCTCGAACATCCCGCGCTGTTTGAGGTCCTTGATTAGCGCCGACGTCCCTTGGTCCACATAGTTGCAACTGATCGGGATGCCTTTCTTGATTTCGTTGTGGTGGTCCCAACCGCGGTGATAGAGATGAATGAAGCGCACGCCCCGTTCGGCCAGGCGGCGGGCGAGAAGGCAATTGGAAGCGAACGTTCCGTCGCCGCCCTTGGCACCGTACATGTCGAGAATGTGTTGCGGCTCGTTGGAGAAATCGACCAGATCGGGAACGCTCATCTGCATCCGGAAAGCCAGCTCGTACTGCGCGATCCGGGTGGCGATTTCCGGGTCGTCCACCCAGGTGTTTTGGATGCGGTTGAGCTTGCCGACCGCGTCGATCAACTCGCCCTGCATTTCGCGGTTGACTCCCGCCGGGTTGCGAACGTAATTGACCGGATCGCCCGACGAGTTGAACTTCACGCCTTGGCAGATGCTCGGCAAAAAGCCGGAGTGCCATTGCCGGGCGGCGATCGGTTGCGCCTGCGCGCCGCCTTCCGACGTGAGGACAACGAACCCCGGCAGGTCTTCCGCTTCACTGCCGAGCCCGTAGAGCAGCCACGAGCCCATGCTGGGCCGCCCGGCCATTTGAAAACCGGTATTCATGAGCGTGTGGGCGGTGTCGTGGTTGATCTGCTCGGTTTGCATCGATCGAATGATGCAGAGATCGTCGGCGACCTCGCCGATTTTCGGGAGCTGCGAGGTCATGTACTGGCCGCTCTCGCCATAGTGTTTGAAGGGATGCTGCGGGCCGAGGATCTTCAGCTCCTTGCCCTGTAGCTGGGCGATCTGCTGTCCCTTGGTGAAGGATTCGGGCATCGGCTCGCCGTCGCGCTTGGCGAGTTCGGGTTTGTGATCGAGCAGCTCGAGGTGCGCCGGGCCGCCGGCCATGCACAGGAAGATGACGCGCTTGACCTTGGGCGTGTGATTGGGGAAGCCCGGGAGGCCGCTTTTCGCGCCGAATAGTTTCGGCTGGAGGACCGCGTTGAGGGCCAATGCTCCGAGGCCCATCGACGAGCGCCCTAGAAAGCTTCGGCGGTTCAGCAGATTTTTCTTTTCGTCGGTCATGGTGATTTCCTCAATCGGCCCGTTGGCGGCGCGCTCCACGTTTCCAGCCGGGTCTCTACGTCTCTAATATCGCATGACGAATTCGTGTTTGTTAAACAGGGCTCGGGCGACGCTGGTCCAGGCGGCGAGTTCGGTCTTTTTCGCGCCGCCGGCCTGGCGCGTAATTCCGGTCTTCAGCAATTGCTCGGCTCCGGCGGGGTCTTTCTTGAATTGCCCGCGGCGGCTTTCAAGCAGCGCCAGCACGACCTCCGCTTCTTCGTCTTGCACGCGCCGCGAGAAGGCTTCCTGGAAAGCCCACTCGACACGCGCCCGGTCACTCTTCGCGGATTTGAGAACCCTGCCCGCGAAGGCCCGCGCGGCCTCGATATAGCTGGGGTCATTGAGCAGCACCAGCGATTGCAGCGGCGTATTCGAAACCGAGCGCTCGGCGGCGCATTCCTCGCGCGAGGGCGCGTCGAACGCCATCAGCGACGGATGGACGTATTGCCGCTGCCAGTGCGTATAGACGCCGCGGCGGAATTGGTTCGGGTTCAAGTCGGCTTCATAAATCCGCTTGGGGAAGTTCAGCTCTTCGTAATAACCGGCCGGCTGATAAGGCTTGACGCTCGGTCCCCCCATCGTGCGATTCAGCAGGCCGCTCACCGCCAGCAGGTTGTCACGGACGAACTCCGCGTCAAGGCGCGCCATCGTCTGACGCCCGTGTAGCCGGTTGCCGGGATCAGCTGCGAGTAACTCCTTCGACGGCTCGCTCGAGCGGCGATAAGCCTTCGACATCAGCATCGTCTTGACAATGTGCTTGACGTCCCAGTCGCTTTCCATGAACTCGACCGCCAACCAGTCGAGCAGCTCTTGGTTCTGGGGCGTCTCGCCCTGTGAACCGATGTCGTCGAGCACTTTCGAAAGACCTGTCCCGAAAAACATCTTCCACAGCCGGTTGACGAAAACACGAGCCGTCAGTGGGTTGTCGCGATCGACCACCCAATTGGCGAGGTCGAGCCGAGTTAGTTGCCGACCGTTGGTTTCGGGCGGATTGAGGAAATGTGGCGCTTGGGGCTCGACCACCTGCCCCGAGTCATCCATCCAATTGCCTCTCGGCAGAATGCGCATCTTGCGCGGCTCGACGGATTTCGCGATCAGCGACTCGCCGGCGTGGTCGAGCAGGGTCTTCTTGCGGCGCTCCATCCGCCGAATCTCGGGCCAATGCGTATTGCCGCCGGTGAGTTTCTCGAAAGCCTCCGCGAGGGCCTTTTGCTGCGCGTCGCTCCGGCGCCCCTTCGCCAACAGCGCACCCCGCAGTTCGCCCGAGGAAGGCAACTCGGGAAAGTCGGCATCGGTCGCGAGCAGGCGCATTAGGCCGACGACGTTCTCGCCGCGCCGACCGTAGAAAAGCGCCGTCACTTGAAGCTTTTCGCCGCGCTTGGCGTGGATCGGCTGTTCGAAAACAAACAGCGCCCGGCGGGACGTCTTGCGCGGCTCTTCGACCCAGCTCCCCCCCCAGCCCGAGTGGAAATTTTCGTCGATCGCGTGGCGCAACATCGACTTTGGCCCTTCGTAATCGGGGACAAGCGCCTCGATGGATACGCGCATCGGCCAGTCTTCGCGGCCCAGCAGGCGAACCTGAAACTCGCTCAGTTCAAATTGATGGAAGTCAGCGGTCGGGAACAGTTCGATGGCCAAGGCGCTGATGGTCTCTTCGCCCAACCCGATCTCGAGTTGATGCATGACCTTGCGCGGCTTCTTTTCACCCGTCAGCGATACGCGAACCAGGCCGTTGTCCTCTTCGGTCAGATCGTAGAGATCACATTGGCTGAAGTCGGGGTGTTCGCAGTCTTGCCACACCCGCTCGGGGTCGAGCAACCGCCAACGGTAGAGATCGTCTTGGAGATAACGCGCGACGGCGTTGACGTTCTTGGGCGTCGCGGCAAGCTTGCCGTCGCCGCTTTCATGCAATGTCTCGAGCTTCTTGTCGATATCGGCCATCTCGGAGGCGGCGCGATCGGGAAGCACGCGGATGTGGGATCCCCAATCAAAGTTGCCGTCGGCCACGCCCTTCTCCTCGATGTCGGCGAAGAAGGCCGCCATCGAATAGAAATCCTTCGCCAGGAAAGGATCGAACTTGTGGTCGTGGCATTCCGAGCAGCCCATCGTCGAGCTGAGCCAAACGGTCGAAATATTGCGCACGCGGTCGGCGGCGTACTTGGCGAGGTATTCCTTCGGCTGCGAGCCGCCTTCATTCGTCATGCGGCTCAGACGGTTGTAGCCGCTTCCGACGAGTTGCTCGGGCGTCGCGTCAGGCAGCAGGTCGCCCGCTAATTGCTCGCGCGTAAACTCATCGAAAGGTTTGTTTTCGTTGAATGACTCAACGACCCAATCCCTAAAGGGGTAGACGTTCATCGGCACGTCGCCGTGGTAGCCCACGGTGTCGGCGTAGCGAACCAAATCGAGCCAATGCACCGCCATGCGCTCGCCGAAATGGCGAGATGCCAGCAGCTCATCGAGCAGCTTTTCGTAGGCTTCAGGACCGCTGTCGGTCACGAACCGCGAGACGACTTGGTAGCTTGGCGGGAGCCCCGTCAAGTCGAAACTGAGACGTCGCGCCAACACGGCCGGCCCGGCTTCGGCCGCCGGCTCGATTCCCTTCTCTTGCAGTCCTTTTGCGAGAAGATGGTCGATCGCCGCCGAGTCGTCGGGCGCCTCGGATCGCCGCGGCGGGATGTAGGCCCAATGGCTTTCGTATTCGGCGCCCTCTTCGATCCACTGCTTGAGCAGGTTTTTTTGCTCCGCGCTCAGCTTCTTGTCGGTGGCCGGAGGCGGCATCACGAGCACTTCGTTAGACGCGTTGATGCGCGCCACAAGCTTGCTGGCGGCGGCGTCTCCGGGCTGGAGCGCGCCTCGCGATACCGCGACTTCGCGCCGGTCGAGGCGTAAGTCCGCCTGACGAGCATTACTGTCGGGGCCGTGACACTGGAAGCAGTTTTCCGAAAGAATCGGCCGAATATCGCGGTTGAAACGAACCGTCTCGGCCGACGCGTTCGCCGCGCAGCCGAGCAAGGCCGCCGCGGCAAGAAGACGCAATGCGTTAGTCATTTTCGATCCCCGTCTCGTTACTCGATTAGGATACCAACGACTGGCCGTTTCCACCATCGACTATTGAGTCCGACCTCGTACCGCGCGACGACCGCCGACATCCCGCTCACGTTCCTCGTGGCCTGCCGCGCACTGACCCGAAACTTCAAATTTCGCGCTACCCGGAGATTCACAACTGCTACCAATAGATCGGACTTTCACCCACCCGAGCCGCGCGGCGCGGTCCCGGCGAACCCTTCGACCAAGTTTCTCCCCTAAACGATCCGGCCTGGCCGGTGCCGCGCACTAACCTCGTGCGCACGGCGCTATACTGCCGACATGCGGTATCCAAGCGGCTGGAAAGAGTACGTTTTGTTGGTTCTCTCGGTCCTGTTGGGATTGGCCTTTCTCGGCGCCGGCGGTTCGAAGCTCGCCGGAGCGCAAATGCATGTCGACAATTTCGCTCGCTGGGGCTACCCCCCGTGGTTTCAATATGTGACGGGTCTGGTTGAGGTGGTCGCGGCGTTTCTGATCGTGTTGCCGGCGACCCGTTTTTACGGAGCCGCTCTGTTGGTCTGTACCATGCTGGGAGCCGTGGCCACACACGTCATGGCCGGGGAAGGTTCCATGACCGGCGGCCCGGCCGTCTTATTGGGCTTGTCGGCCCTTGTTGCCTGGGCCCACCGCCCGGCCCCTTCCGCCGGCTGAGGGCGCGAGCCGAAGAGCGCCCCCGCGCCTCCCCCGAGGGCCAACACAGTGCCTTGCGGCTTGACACCGATTTATCCCCCTGTTAGCCTGCCTATTTTGCCCCCGGGGTCCGCGCTGCGATAGTCCGACCCCCAAACCGGCGGTCCGCCGGAGTCCTGTAGGAGGAAATAGTGAACGTTAAGCCCTTATACGACCGAGTACTCGCCAAGAGAGTCGAAGAGGACGAACAGGTCCAGGGTGGAATCATCATCCCCGATTCCGCGAAAGAAAAGCCGCAACAAGCCGAAATCATCGCCGTCGGCAAGGGCAAGCGCCTCGAAGACGGGTCGGTAGTCGCGCTGGATGTTCAAGCAGGCGACAAAGCATTGATTGGAAAGTACTCCGGAACCGACATTTCCGTGGGTGACGAAGATCTGATCATCCTGCGAGAAGACGAAATCCTGGGCGTGCTGGAAGACTGATTCGAGCCGCTTGGTCGGCGGCCCCGCATTTCCCGCGTCATTGCAGATACCCTCGCTTCGGCTCTTACCCGGATACGGGCGGAGGTGCGCTCCCATCAACCCGCGGGTTCATGGGCTTCCAAGCCGGTGACTTTCCTGGTCATCATCGGGACCGTAACGATATACGGTTTGGGTGCTTTCCCGGTGGCGCGTCGACTCGGCGTTGCATTTTACCGAGATCTTCGGGCGCGCCGAGGTCTATCAACTCTCCCCGGGCAACGGCGACTTGGCGGGTCGGAAGTCGACTTCGCCCGAGCATTTGGCCGGACGCTTCCTGTTCGGCGAAACGGTGACGCACGATCATCTGTCACAAATGTTCGAGGCCGGAGCGACGGTCAAAACGACCGGGATCACCGAGAAATTCGACTATGCCGCGTTCCGCGAAATGTACGGGGACTCCGCCATTCCGATGTTCATCATCGCCCAGGGGGGAGCTTTTTCCGTGGTGACGGCGGAGATATCGGCGCGGCCCAGAGCAGGGCAAACTTTGTTCAGCCTCGTGAAGGCCGATGCCGACGCCTCCGGTGTGGAAGGTCGCCGTGCCGCGGACATGGCGCTGGAATGACCCAAATCGGGCCTGTGCGGGACGCTCTCCCCGGGCGCGGCGCGGCGGCGTTTCTTTGATGCCGTCGTGCCAAACAGGTCCAAATGGTGTAAAGTAGCGGTGTAGCGTGACGGGATTTACCTCTCGCTTCGGGGGAGACCGCCTACGACCGAGATCTCTCGGTCTAGATCCCGCGGCCGAAGCTAACTCATGAATATTCTTCTTTACAACCCTGACAACGGCATGACCAGAAATTTCATGCCGCACCTTTGGATGTTTTTGCTCCAGAGGCTGACGCCGCCCGGCCACAAGGTCTTTCTCATCGACGGCAATGCCCGGCCGATGACAGAGGCCCAGCTGTGCGACTACATTCGGGAAAACGATATCGGGCTGGTCGGCATCGGCGCCATGACTCGCATGATCGCCCGTGCCTATAAGTTCTCCGAAGCAATCCGCGCCATCGGCGTGCCGGTCGTTATGGGTGGACCGCATATCACCGAGGTGCCTGACGAACCGCTCGGCCGCGACGGCGGCAAGCGCTACGCCGACGCCATCGCCGTTGGCGAGGCCGATAACACCTGGCCGCAAATCGTCGAGGACGCCGCCAACGGTTGCCTCAAGGAACTCTACGAGCCCGTCGACGCCGCCGGCGTGGAGGTCAAGCCGAGCTTGGAGGATTACCCCGACATCGGCTGGACCGACCTCGACCTCGACCAGTTTAATATGGTTCCCAAGATGTTGCGCTCGCGGCTGAGCAAACTCGCCGGCGGCTGGGGCTCTTTCCGCATGATTCCGATCGAATCGGGCCGCGGCTGCCCCTACGGCTGCGAGTTCTGCACCGTGACGGGCTTTTTCGGCGACTCGCTGCGCTTCCGCACCGATGAGAGCGTCGTCAACGAGATGCTCCAGGTCAAGCGCCGCGCTCGCGAAGAGCGCGGGCAGGCGGCCATCTTCTTCGTCGACGACAACTTCGCGATTAACCGCGTGCGAACCAAGTCGCTGCTGCGCGCCATCATCGCCGCCGATGCCGTCATGCCGTGGATAGCGCAGATAAGCGCCAATCTGCTGCAAGATATCGAACTCGTCGACTTGATCCAGGAAGCCGGCGGCAAGTGGATCTTTATCGGCATGGAGTCGATCGACACCGAAAATCTCAAGGACGTCAACAAGAGCTTCAACAAGCCCGAAACCTATCAACCCGTGCTGGAAAGCTTGGCGGAGCGGAATATTTACGCCATCACGTCGTTCATCTTCGGCATGGATAACGACACCACCGGTGTCGCCGAGCGGACACTGGAGAAGATCCGCGAGTGGCCTCCGGGGCTGCCCGTATTCGGCCAGCTAACGCCCTTCCCGGCAACGCCTCTCTACGATCGCTTGCTGGCGGCGGGACGTCTCCACCGGCCCAAGCATTGGATGGAGTTCGCTCCCTTCGTGATGTGTCACAAGCCGCTCAAGATGTCGATCACCGAGGCTCGCGACGAGGTGGACATCGCCTGGCATTCTTCCTATAGCCCAGAGAGGAATCGCGAAGCCATCGACTACTTGGCGGATAAACCCATCGGCGAGCGGATCACCCACCTCCTGGCGCGCATCGCGTTTCGAGGGATCTACTTTCCGCAGGTCAGTCGCTTCCAATGGTTCAAGGCGTTCGGTCAAAATGCCCGTGTCTCCTGGGCTCTGGCGAAAGAGCTTCGAGCATGGCGAAGTTCCGGGCCGGCGAAAGTCACGCCCGTCGAGACCAAGCCGGCCGTCGAGGAAGTGCGCGTTCCCACGCCTTGAGATACGGGTTAGTGGGGGCCCAACGGCCGCGCCGGCTCATTCAGGTAAGAGACTTGGTCCTCTACGTTGACATCCAACGGCGCCGGTTCCCAGTGAGGCAGGTCTCCAGGCCTGCCCATTCCTCAACCCGCCCCAACTGAAGTTTCAGGCTGGAACTTCCGCGAATGAAAACAACCATTCCGGCTTCGTTCGCGCTGCTCCCTTTCATGGCGCTGTTCGGCTGCGGTGAATCGACCGACCTCGATCCCGTGCCGCCTCCCCCGCCGTGTCCGCAGACCAATGCAGTCGCGCTGGTCACCGATCTCAACTATCCCGAGGCCGACTGCCGAGAGGCCGCCATGCAAGCCCAAGGCCGACTCGACAGCGGCCACTATCGCAGGGCCTGCCGGGCCGCCGATCCTGAAGCGCCCGCGCCGCCGAGCGTCGTCTCGGCCCGAGTCACCGATTGCCAAAGCACCGACGACCGCGGCGTATTCATTGATGTCGAGGTTTGTTGTGGGGAAGGCGTCGAGCAAGCAGTCGAACCCGAGACCGTCGTGCGGGGCAGGGAACCGGAGTGCTCGATTCGCTATACCCGCGCCCGTGCCGCCAACTTGCACTACCCGGAGGCGGCAAGCTGCGACCAGATTCGCTCCGAGGCCGAGGCCGCGTTGGGAAGCATGCACTACCGCAAGGCCTGCAAGGCCGCGAGTCCTCGATCCGGCAACGAGCGCCGAGTACTCGCGGCACGGGTGGTCGAGTGTCGTTCCGGCGGCGCCGCGACCGGCGTCAGCATTGACCTCGGCCTGTGTTGCGAGGCAAAGGTCTTCGAGGAAAGTGATTTCAAAGAGCTGGTCTGGCGGCGTTCATCCGAAGACGTGCAAGCGACTTTGGGAGCCCCGGACCGTATCACCGAACAGGCCGACGGCATCTACTGGAACTACTCGATCGAGGTAGCGCGAGACGATCGCGTATTTCCCGAAGTCACCCTGGTTCTCGTCGACAACCGGGTCAATTCCTACTTCTTCTGACACCAGCCCAATACTTTTCACTTAAGTAGCCGTACGAGAGAAGGAAAATCAATGTGGCCAACGTGGTGGCTCCCCGGCCCCGGAGGGGCCCTGGAATGTAGCCCGCGGCTTCAGCCGTGGGAAGAGAACACCAATCGGAAAGCCCCAGCGGGGCGCGGGAACATAGTCCGCGCCCACATCCTGGTTCCACTTGTGTTCTTGACGAAACAACGACGGCCCGTTCTCCAGTCAGCGAATCTTGTCGCCGTGCGGCGAGATCGGAAATCAGGAGCAACACCGCCGCGGAGTCAACGGCCCGAGCCGCGCTTCATCACGCCGCTGTGAAGAAATGGGGACTGTACCGAGCGCCGACCGAATAAGTTCCATGGAATCAGTAACCGCGTCCGGTGCGAAGTGGACTGTCCCCGATTTTTTCACAGCCCCCTCACGCCGCCGAATTGACATCCTCCGCGTTAAGGACCTTACGTGAAGAGCATTGGGGCTAGCCAGGAGGGGGGCCATAGCGTAGAATGGCGGCGAGGCGGCGCGATGACTTACGACGAATGCCTGCGGTTAATCGAAAAGGCTGAAAAAGAGGGTGCCACGGAGCTTGATTTATCGGGGAAGGGTCTCGAAAAGCTGCCACCGGAAATCGGCCGGCTCACCCAACTCACCTCGCTCAACCTCTTCAACAACCAGCTCAGCGAGCTGCCCGAGTCCCTCACTCGGCTCACCCAACTTACGTCGCTCGACCTCCGCGGCAACCAGCTCAGCGAGCTGCCCGAGTCCATCACCCGTCTCACCCAACTCACCTCGCTCAACCTCGACAGCAACCAGCTCAGCGAGCTGCCCGAGTCCATCGCCTGGCTCACCCAACTCACCTCGCTCAACCTCGACAGCAACCAGCTCAGCGAGCTGCCCGAGTCCATCGCCTGGCTCACCCAACTCACCGAACTCTACCTCGACAGCAACCAGCTCAGCGAGCTGCCCGAGTCCCTCACCCGGCTCACCCAACTCACCACGCTCGCCCTCCCCAACAACCAGCTCAGCGAGGTTCCACACTTCCTGACGAAGCTTAGAAATCTCAAGACACTCGCCCTCTTTGAGAACGAAAAACTCCCGATCCCGCCGGAGATTCTCGACAAGTGGCATGACGCTCCCGCCATCCTGCGGTACATCGAGCAGATCGCCGGCAAGGAAGCGAAACGGCCGCTCAACGAGGCCAAGATGTTGCTGGTGGGCGAGGGGCTTGTCGGCAAGACGTCGCTGGTTGACATGCTGCTCACCGGCCGCGCCGACCAAAAACGCAAACAAACCGACGGCGTCGAGATCCGCCGCTGGGATGTACGGCCGATTTCGGGGGAAGGAGCCGCAACCGACAACGGCACGGTCCAACTCAATATCTGGGACTTCGGCGGGCAGGAGATCATGCACGCCACGCATCAGTTCTTCCTGACTAAGCGCAGCCTCTATCTTGTGGTGCTCAACGCGCGCGAGGGCGAAATACGGGGGCGTCTCGATTACTGGCTGAAGATCATCGACAGCTTCGGCGGCGATTCGCCCGTGATCGTTGTCGTCAACCGCGGCGATGAACATCGTCTGGAACTCAACCGAGCGGACTTGCAACGAAAGTATCCCGACCGCATTCGCGGTTTCATCGAAACGGCCTGTTTCGGCGATATCAAGGGCGAGCCGGGACGCAACGGGATCGGGGAGTTGAAGACTCTCATCGCCCGCGAGGTTGCCCGGCTCGATCACATCCGGGACCCGTTGTTGGCGCGTTGGTTCGAAGTCAAGCGTCAGCTCGAGGAAATGAAGGTCAACTACATTCCCGAGAGCGACTACGTCGCCATGTGCGCGGGGCAGGGAATTGACCACCAGGGCGATCAAGAACTGCTGCTCGGGTATTTGAACGACCTGGGCGTGGTGCTGACATTTCGCGACGACCGCCGGCTGCGCGATACGAATATCCTCAACCCGGTCTGGGTGACCGACGGCATCTATCGGATTTTGAATTCTCCGTTGGTGTTTCAGAGCAAGGGTGTGCTGCGGCGGGAGGTGTTGGGCGAGATTCTCGACGCGGCGGAATATCCGCCGGATCGCCATGACTTCTTGATCGGGATGATGCGGCGCTTTGAGTTGTGCTTCGCTTTCGAAGGCCGCGACGACGAGTATTTGATTCCCGACTTGCTGTCGAAAGAAACACCGCTTCTCACTTGGGACGAGGAGACTGCGCTCAACTGGGAGTTTCACTACGACGTCCTGCCCTCGAGCGTGATTTCGCGCTTCATGGTGCGGACCAGCCTGTATTTGCCGAAGGTGGGGACGGCCATGTGGAGAACCGGCGTCGTGATCGAGGTCTCGAGGGCTGTAAAGCGAGGGTGAGGGCCGACAACGAGGCCGGAATCGTCACCGTGTCGATTCTGGGCCAAGAGCCCGCGCGGCACCGTGCACTGGCGGTCATTCGGTCCGAATTTGAGCATATTCACGACACGATTTCGGGCATCAAAGCGGTAGAGAAGGTTCCCGTGCCGGGGCAGAGCGCCAAGCCGGTGAGCTACCAGCACCTTTTGGAATTGGGAAGGAAAGGGGTCAAGGAGTTTCTGCCCGAGGGCGGGGAAGAGTTGGTCGACGTGGCGTGGCTGCTGGAGGGCATTGAGGAGCTACCGGACGCCGGCCGACGCGGTTCAGAGAAGCAGGGCGTTGGTCGTCGAGGCCGACGAGGCCGGGATTGGGAGGACGAGGCGGAGGACGAGGCGGAGATCAAAGCGCCGGCCACCCACGGGGAGTCCGTGGGCGCGGGTGGGGCCGCGGTGGCCCCGGCGCGGGAGCCGGTCGCCGCGCAAGCACCAGCCCCGGAAAAACCAAGCGGCTGGCGCACCGTTGGGCCGATTTTGGCGGCATATTTGGTCATCCTCGGAAGCTTGGCGGTGACTTCCAATTACGTTTCTCCGTGGCTGTTGCCAGTAGTCCTGATCGCAACCGTACTCCTGGTGGTAATCGTGTTCGCGGTCCAAATGACGCAAGACGAGACGATTGGCGAGAAGTCGTTCGTCAAGTTGATGGGAATGGCGCTCAAGCGACTTACGCTGTTGCGGGGTACCGGTCAGGGTGATGGGTCGGAGTGAAGAGGGTTCGGTTTGTGCTTCCGGGGCAGACAAGCTGAGAGCTTGTCTGAACTATTGCCTGGAACAAAAGGTTTTGATGGCCTTCATGGAAGGCACGTCGCCCACTGTCATGGTCACCCGTTCGGAGCCATGAACACCGTCTTGCCGTCGGCGCTGAGCCCCATGTTGTGGGCCCACATGCTCTTGGGCGCCTGGATTTTGCCCTTCAATACCCCTGTCCGAGCGTCGATCACATACCAGAAGTCCCTGAGGTCGGAGCCGACCACCAGCGTCCCGCCGTCCGGCGTGAGTTCCGGGCGCTCACAGCACATCCCGTCATAGGTGTTTTCCCAGGCCTTCTGGTCGGTGCCCAGGTCGAAGGCCGCGAGTCGGCCGCGGGTCGCCAGATACATCATGTTGGTCGCCGGGCTCGCCGCCACCCCCGAGACTTCCTCCGGACTCGTACCCGCCGGCACGTCCCACGTGGGGATACGCTTCACGAACTCGAAGTCGCGGTCGACATCCAGGACGACGATGCCTACCCCGTTGAGTTCGGACGAGAACTGCCCGCCGGCCGAACCGCCCGGCAAAGCGACGCAGACAAGACGCCGGTCGCGCTCCCGAATCCCTTCGCTACGTGCGGGCCACGATCGCGCGGGTCCGAAGGTCCGGCCGTTCGGTAAGGTCGCTCGGGCCTGTTGACCGCATTCTCGAGGAGGACCCCGTCGGGTGTCGTTTGCTGGGCGGCCGCATTGGGCGGGATCGCGGAAACCGCCAGACACGCGGCGAAGGCCGCGAAGAGTTGGTTGCGGAACATCATGGAAACCTCCAGATTGAGTGTCGACGGGCATTTCCATCTTAAAGGTACCGACCCAATCGCTGTGTCCTCCTCGGTTGAAATGGAATTCTCGCCGTTCGCTTAGTGGAGAGAAAACGGCTGCGTAGTCTTGGCCAAGCACAGGCTCCGGCTCAACGAATTCTCCCGGTTTACGGCGCGCTTCACAACATGTTCCGAGGGCTTGTTAGACTGAATCCAAAAGTTTTGTGACCCACAGACGGCGGTCATTCAGATGAAAACCTCGGATCTATTCGTGAAATGCCTGGAAGAAGAGGGCATCGAGTACATCTTCGGCGTACCTGGGGAGGAGAATGCGGATTTCGTCCTGTCGCTGGCGGAGTCAGACAAGATCCGGTTCATTCTCACCCGGCATGAGCAAGGGGCGGCCTTTATGGCGGAGGTTTACGGGCGTCTCACCGGTAATCCGGCCGGCTGTCTGGGCACCCTCGGCCCCGGGGCAACGAACCTCATCACCGGCGTCGCTGATTCCAACATGGATCGGGCACCCATGCTGGTGCTGACCGGGCAGGGTTCGTCGCAACGGTTGCACAAAGAATCGCACCAGATCATGGACGTCGTGGCAATGTTCGCGCCGGTCACGAAGTGGGCCACCAGCATACTGCATCCCAACACGATTCCCGAGATTGTGCGAAAAGCGGTCCGGCTGGCGCGTACCGAGAAGCCCGGCGCTGTCCATATCGAGCTTCCCGAGGACATTGCCAAGGCTCAGGCGACTACCCGCCCCTTGCAGCCGAAGCGTTTCCGTCGGTCGGTACCGGACGACAAGATCGTTGACCGTGCGTTCGAGCAGCTCAAGAAGGCGAAAAGACCGGTTATCCTCGCCGGCAACGGCGCCATCCGAAAACGTGCCAGCAAGCAGCTTCGGCGGTTTTGCGGGCGTACCGGCATCGGCGTGATCAGCACTTTTATGGCCAAGGGCTGTGTCGATTTCGATGCCGAGTACTGCCTTTACACGATCGGATTGGGAACTAAGGATCGTGTGTCTTTTGCGATCGATAACGCCGATCTTGTGATGACATTGGGCTTCGACATGGTCGAGTACCAGCCGCGGCTGTGGAACCCCAAGGGAGACACGCCGATCATACACGCCGATTTCCTGCCCGCCGAGATCGACGCGAACTATCATCCGGACGTCGAACTCATCGGCGATCTGGCCCACACCTTGTGGATGCTGAACGAGAGGCTCGATAATGACGAGTTGCCGGAGTTCGATCTTTCGTATCAACGCAAGATCCGCGCGGAGATGACGGCCGAGTTCAATGAGCATAACGACGACGAGACAGAGGGCGCCATCCGGCCGCAAAAAGCGGTTTGGGACGCACGCCAAGTGCTTGGCCCCGAGGACATCTTGTTGTCCGACGTGGGCGCGCACAAGATGTGGATCGCGCGGCATTACCATTGCCACGAGCCGAATACCTGCCTGATCCCGAATGGTTTTGCCTCGATGGGTTTCGCGCTGCCCGGCGCGATCGCGGCGAACCTGGTATTTCCCGATCGACGAATTTTGGCCGTCGCCGGCGATGGCGGCTTTCTGATGAACGTGCAAGAGATGGAGACCGCGCGGCGATTGAACAGCAATCTGGTCGTCTTGCTCTGGGAGGACGGCGGCTACGGGCTCATCGTCTGGAAACAGGAAAACCAATTCGGGCGCAGTACGAACCTGGCCTTCGGAAATCCTGATTGGCTCGAACTGGCGCATGCCTTCGGCTGGCACGGCCACCGGGTAGCACGCAGCGTGGAACTGAAGGATACGTTGGAGAAAGCGTTCCTGGAACCAGGTCCAAGCTTGGTCGTCATCCCGATCGACTATCGCGAGAATCGGTTACTGACCAAGAAACTGGGGGAGATCACCGCGACGATTTAGCCTGCCTTTCTCACCAACTGTCGAGGCGAAGTGCGTGCGAGGGCCGTCAGTGCCGGCACCTCCAGGATCGAATCCTCGTGTATGGGAACAAGACGGTCGTTTTCGAGTGAGACCTGCCCGAACCGGTCTGCGAGCAGTCCCCCATTTTCGCCCGAACATACTTCCGCCTCGGGCTGCCGGCGTATACTGTTGGAATTCACGTCGGCCGCGCCGGCGTAGCCGAGGAAAATTCGGATGTGCGGAATCGCCGGTTATTGGGATAAATCAGGGGACTCGTCGGCCCCAATCGGCTCGACAATTCTCGACATGTTGCGAGCCCTTGACTGCCGCGGACCCGACTCGGCGGGCGTGGCGCTATTCCACGCTCCGGCGGCAGGCGATTTCGTGTTGCAAATCAAGCTGGGGGAAGACGGGCGCCCGAGCGATCGGGTTGACGAGATCGTTCACAGCGTGGCCGCGCCGGCCGCGGTCAACAATGTCACCACGACGGGCGCGTATCTCCGCATGACCGTCGAGGGTGCGGTGAACCCCCAAGATCTGGCGGCAGCGATCGAGGCCGTCGCCGTCGACGTGGAGGTCGTGAGCATGGGCCGCCGTCTCGAGATCGTCAAGCAGGTCGGGTCGCCCGACCGACTTGATCAAACCTTCGCGGTCGGGGAAGCCCGCGGCTCTCATGGCATCGGCCACACGCGACTCTCGACCGAGTCGAAGGTTGACCTGAGTCACTCGCAGCCGTTTTGGGCTCACGGCTACCCTGACTTGGCGATCGTTCACAACGGCCACATCACGAACTACCACCGGCTGCGGCGATTGTACGAGCAGAGCGGAGTGCGTTTCTACACGGAAAACGACTCGGAGATCATCGGGGTTTACGTTGCCGAAGGTCTCTCGAAAGGGTTGTCGCTCGAAGAGGTTCTCCGCGCGGCGCTCGATGATTTAGACGGCTCGTTCAGCTGCCTCGTGGCGACCGCCGATGCGATGGGGTTCGTGAAGGATTCCTTTGCCCACAAGCCTCTGCTCTTGGCCGAGAGCGACGACCTCGTGATGGTCGCAACCGAGGAAATCGCGATTCGCCGAGCGCGCGCGGGGCAATACGATGTGCGGGAGGCCCAGGCCCGAGAAGTGAGAGTATGGCGGAATTGAGCTGCGCGGGAAGAAGCGTCCGCGATGTTAACCGGGAGATGCGAAGTCTGCTCGCCGACGGCGAGGAGGTTGTGGTCACTTCGCCGGGCGCTCGCCACAATCTTGGCGTGGCCTTGCTCGACTCCGGTCGGGTCACCTTTGAAGGCAGTGTCGGCTACTATTGCGGCGGATTGAGCGACGGGGCCACTATCCGCGTCAAAGGCAGCGCCGGTTGGGGCCTGGCGGAGTCCATGCTCACCGGCGAAGTTACCGCCGAGGGCAACGCCGGCAATAGCGCGGGCGCCGCCATGCGCGGAGGCTCCGTGGTGATCCATGGCGACTCCGGCGCGCGCACGGGAGTCTCGATCAAGGGCGGGCTGATCCTGGTAGGCGGCGACTGCGGCTACATGAGCGGCTTCATGGGTCAGAAAGGAACCATGATCATCTGTGGCGACACGGGCGAGGGTTTCGCGGACTCGATGTATGAAACGGTCTGCTTTGTCGGGGGCGAAATCCGCGAACTCGGAAATGACACCGTCGTCTCGGAGCCTTCCGAAGAAGACATCCAGCTCCTCGGCGACGCTCTGACCCGACATCTTCCGCAACCGATCCGCTCCGGCGTTCCCGAACCCGGGAGGTTTAAGAAAGTCGTTTCGGGCCGCAAGCTCTGGAATTTCGACAAGGCCGAGTGGAAGGTTTGGGAGGAGGCGCTCTAGATTCCTATGTCCGATTCCCCAAGTCATCGCCCTGCCTTGGAAGGCAGCGGCGTCTTCTCCTCAAAAGTCATCGATGACATTCAAACCAAGGCCGAGAGCGGCGTCTACCGCATCCGCGGATACGGCACGCTGCGCGAACGACGTTGGGCGACCTTCGATGATCTCACCTTTCTGCCCAGCTCCTTGACCCGCATTCCTCTTGAGGGATACCGCGAAAAGTGCTCCACGAAAACCGTGCTCGGTACTCGGTTCGCCGAAAAACCGATCGAACTTGACATCCCCATCATGATCACGGGGATGAGCTGGGGGGCGCTTTCCTACAACGCCAAGGTGGCGCTCGCCAAGGGCGCCTCGGCCGTCGGCTCGTCGAACACGACCGGCGACGGCGGCATGCTGGCCGCCGAGCGCGAGAACAGCCGCGTGTTGATCTATGAGGTCCTGCCTTCCCGCTACGGCATCAACGTTCATCACATGCGCATGGCCGACGGGATTGAACTCACGATCGGTCAGGGCGCGAAACCGGGCACCGGCGGGCTGCTGCTCGAATCGAAAGTGTCCGACACGATTGCCAAGCAACGCGACCTGCCCGCCGGGGTCGACCAGCGCAGCCCGGCTCGCCACCCCGACATGCTCGGCCCAGACGACATGATCATCAAGATCGAGGAGCTGCGGGAGGCCACCGATTGGCAGGTTCCTATTTTCGTCAAGCTTGGCGCCAGCCGGGTCTACGACGACGTGAAACTCGCGGCCAAGGCGGGGGCCGATGTCGTCGTCGTGGACGGCATGGAAGGGGGCACGGGCGCGTCGCCCGCAATCCTCCAGGAGCACACGGGAGTTCCGACTCTCGCCGCGGTTTGCGAGGCCAGGGCCGCGCTCGAGGACATGGGTATGTTCGGGAAAATGCAATTGATCATCGCCGGGGGTATCCGGGACGGCGTGGACGCCGCCAAGGCCATGGCTTTGGGCGCGGACGCCATCTATATCGGAACCGCGGCATTGATCGCCCTCAACTGCAACAAGCCTGTTTATGTCGAGGACTACCACAAGCTCGGCACTGAGCCCCATTTTTGTCACCACTGCCATACGGGCCGCTGTCCGGTAGGCGTGACGACGCAAGATCCGGAATTGATGAAACGGCTGCCCATCGCGGAAGCAGCCCAGCGAGTCACCAATCTCCTGAGGGCCATGTCCCTCGAAATTCAAATGCTGGCACGGGCCTGCGGAAAGTCGGATGTTCACCACTTGGAGCCGGAAGACATGGCGGCGCTGACCCCGGAAGCTTCCGTGGTTTGCGAATTGCCTTTGGTGGGCACACGGCGCGTTTGGGGGCGTTGATCGCCCTTTGGAAGAGGTTCTTTCTTCGTGTCATTCTTGATCAGTTGTCCTGAATGCGGCGAGCGAAGCGTCTACGAATTTCGATTCGGCGGCGAAGTCCTGCGACGTCCCGAGCCGGGAGCACCGGCGGAGGACTGGTTCCGCTACAGCTACGTCCGCCGCAACGAAATGGGTGTCCACACCGAGTGGTGGTACCACCGCCTGGGGTGCGGGCGCTGGCTGCAAGCACTCCGTGACACGAAGACCAATCGCGTCGTCCGAGCCTATTTCCCCGGCGAGCCCCAAGAGAAGGAGAACGAACCCCTTGGGCACGGCAAAGGCTGACGGCGGCTTCTCCTTTCTCTTTGGCAATCGGGCGATCGCGGCCCGGCCGGGCGACAGCGTGGCGGCGGCCATGTTTCGTTCCGGTATACGGATCTTCACCCGTAGTTTCAAGAACCATCGCCCCCGCGGCCTGTTTTGTCTAACAGGGAAGTGTCCGAACTGCCTCATGAACGTGGATGGGATCCCCAACGTTCGGGTCTGCATGGCACAGGCCCGGCCCGGCATGAAGGTGAAACATCAGAACGCCTTCCCTTCGCTCGACTTCGATCTACTGGCGGCCGCCCAAAAGTTCAGTTGGCTGATGCCGGTGGGATGGTATTACAAGACGTTTACCAGTCGCCGCGCTTGGGCCGCGGTCGAGCCGTGGATTCGCAAGGCGGCGGGGCTCGCCGAGGCGCCGCCCACGATCGATCAGATTGCTGATCAGCTCCCCCACTATGAGCATGTGAACGTGCATACCGACGTGGCGGTCGTGGGCGGCGGCCCGGCGGGACTTTCCGCGGCACTCAAAGCGGCTGGGGACTTGGCCGGCGATAATGCTTCCGTCACATTGATCGACAACCAACCCGCGCTGGGGGGACACCTGCGGTATAGCCCAAGCGAGGATCTGAACTTGCCTGAGTTGGTCGAGAGAATTCAGGGGCAAGGCAATATTGAAGTACTCTCGCGCTCCAACTGCTTCGGTCTCTACGAAGGGAATCTGCTCGGCGTATATCGTCCCCGGACGACTCCGGATGCCTCCGAGCAATTGATTCGCGTTCGAGCAAAACGCGTCATCGTGGCCACCGGCGTTTACGAGGCTCCGTTGCTGTTTGAAAACAACGACCTGGTCGGCGTGATGCTGAGCAGCGCGGTCGAGCGGTTGATCGGACTTCATGGAATCGCTCCGGGACGCCGAGCGGCATTGATCGCCGACGGCGCCGCGGCGGAGCGCCTGGCGTCAAGACTGCGAGAGGCCGGGATCGAGGTCGCCGCCATCGTGCCGGCCGCGCAAGTTGTCGCGGCCGCGGGGTCCGGCAGCGTCAATGGTTTGCAAACCAAAGAGGCACACATCGCCTGCGATCTCATCGTCGTCCGGGGCCACCTTGTCCCCGACGCCGGGTTGCTGCATCAGGCCGGCGCCAAACTCAAGTGGGATGAAGCCAAGGGCGCGTTTCTCGCAACGGATTTGCCGGCGGGCGTAAGCGCGGTAGGAGACGTGGCGGGAGAAGGGATCACGCCCGCGACAGTTTCGCCACCCGCGTATCCAGACTCCAAACGCTGCTTTGTTTGCCTTTGCGAGGACGTCACTTCGCGTGATCTCCGAAAGGCAGTCGCCGAAGGGTTTGATCACATCGAAACCATCAAACGCTACACGACCGTATCGATGGGGCCTTGCCAAGGCCGCATGTGTCAAATGTCGGCGATCGGCGTCTGTGCCCGGGAGACAGGCCGCACGATGGGCGAGACCGGCGTTACGACAAGCCGTCCGCCCAATCCCCCGGCGTCTTTAGGTGCTCTCGCCGGGGAACGCCGGCTCCCGGTCAAGAGGGGGCCACTGCACCATCGGCACGAGGCGCTCAACGCCGTGTGGATGAATATGGGCGAATGGAAGCGCCCGCTCTATTACCACGCCGACCCCGCACTGAGCCGGCAAGAGTGTATCGAGCAGGAATACCACGCAGTACGCAAGCGCGTCGGCGTCGTCGATGTCGGCCCGCTGGGCAAGATCGACGTCAAGGGAAAAGACGCCGGCAAGCTGCTCGACATGGTCTACACGCACCGCTTCGGGAATCTCAAGGTGGGCCGAGTCCGTTACGCGGTCGCCTGCGATGAGACCGGCATCATCCTTGACGATGGGACGATCTCCAGGCTTGCCGAGGACCACTACTTCCTGACCACCACCACCGGCAATTTGGAGTTTGTCGTCCAGTGGCTGGAATGGTGGCTGATCGACACCGGCTGGGACGCCCATATCACAAACGTCACCGGCGGGCGGTCTTCCATTAACGTCGCCGGTCCGCAGTCGCGCGAAGTTCTTTCGAGCCTGACCGATGTCGATCTATCGACCGTTGCCTTTCGTTATATGGCTTGCCGCCGGGCTGAAGTAGCCGGCTGCCCCGCTGTCTTGCTGCGGATTGGTTTCGTCGGCGAGATGGGCTGGGAGATCCATGTGCCCGCCGAATACGGCGTGCATGTTTGGAACGCTGTTCTGGAAGCGGGCAAACCCTTTGGCGTTCGCCCCTTCGGCGTGGAAGCGCAGCGCATGCTCAGGCTCGAAAAGAAGCACGTCATCGTTGGCGTCGATACGGACGCCTTGAGCAACCCCTACGAGTCCGACATGCCTTGGGTGGCAAAGCTCGACAAGCCCGACTTCATCGGCAAGACGTCGCTGGAAAGCCTGCGGTCCGCTCCGGCGAACGAGCGGCTGATCGGGTTCGTGATGCTCGACGACCGCCTTCCCGACGACGGCTCCGCGATCGTCGTGGCCGGCAAGCCGGTGGGGAGAGTCACCAGCGCGCGCTACTCGCCGGTTACCGGACGGGCGGTGGGCCTGGGCTGGGTCGCGGCCAACCTGGCTGAAGACGGTCGGGAAATCAATGTGCGCGCACAGGGGCAGCTCGCCAAGGCGCGCGTCCAACAAGCCGCTTTCCACGACCCGGAAGGAACCAGGCTGCGAATGTAACGCGCCGCGAAAGCCAAACAGATCGCAACGGGAGAAGCATTGTCCGCGGAAACACAGCACGAGGTCGTCAAACAGTCCCCTCTCTCGGAGACATTCCGGAAAATGGGGGCCGAGATCACCGTGGACCGAGGCTGGGAAGGGGTCGCCCATTTCACTTCCCCGCAAGAGGAAGCCGAGGCCGCCCGTCGAGCGGTTGGCTTGGCGGATTTGAGTTCGATCCCTAAGTTCAATCTTCAGGGCGAGAATCTGAATTCTCCACACGCATTGGGAGAAGAAGCACAGTCGTGGCGGTTGCGGGCGGGCCGATATCTAGTGACTTGCGCCCCCGGCGATCGCGAATTAGTCGAGGCCGAACTGAACCGTTACGTGGCGGCGGCCGGCGAGTCTTCCAACCCCGCCTATCTGACCGACGTCACTTCAGGCTATGCCGCGCTGCTGCTTGCCGGTCCGCGCAGCCCCGAGGTTCTTCGCAAGCTCTTCGATCTGGATGTCTCGGGTGACGCTTTCCCGAACCTGGCTTGCGCTCAGACCGGGATCCACCACACCTATGCGATCCTGATGCGCCGGGATATCGAATCGCTAAGGGCGTATCTCATTCTCGTCAATCGGGAGTACGGCGAATGGCTCTGGGAAACCGTTCTCGACGCCGGCGCTGAGTTCGGAATCCGGCCGTTCGGGTCGACGGCTTATGGGCTCTTGACGAACACATGAGTTTGGTAAGAAATGCAGCTGTTTAGCAATGACCGCATGTGGCGGACCCACGAACTCAAGTCCGCCTATGACGTGGTCATCGTCGGGGCCGGCGTTCACGGGCTCGCCACCGCCTACTACCTCGGCAAACTGCATGGCGTTCGCAAAGTGGCTTTGCTCGACAAAGGATATCTGGGCGCGGGGGCCAGCGGCCGCAATACCGCCATCCTGCGGTCCAATTACCGCACGCCCGAGGGCGTGGCCTTCTATCAAGCGTCTTTGAAGCTCTACGAAAATCTCTCCGAGGAACTGAACTGGAATCTGCTGTTCAGCCAGTGCGGCCACCTCACCCTGGGACACTCCGACACGGCCGTCGCCGGCCTTCGCGTACGCGCCGAAACCAACCAGCTGCTCGGCGTCGACAGCCGGATCATCGTTCCCGACGAGATTCAAAAACTTGTCCCCCACATCGATTGCAGTGATCGCCCTCGCTACCCAATCGTGGCCGGGCTCTACCATCCGCCGGGCGGCATCATTCGCCACGACGCCGTTGTCTGGGGATACGCGCGGGCCTGCGACAGAATGGGCATCGAGATTCACCCTTTCACCGAAGTGACCGGCATTTCGACACAGGGCGGCCGGGCCGACAAAGTCGTCACAAATCGCGGCGCCGTGTCGGCCGGCGTCGTCGTGAACGCCGCCGCCGGTTGGGCGTCGACGATCTGCAAGATGGCGAATGTCTCGATGCCGATCGTGACGCACCCCCTGCAGGCCTGCGTCACCGAGCCGCTCAAACCGTTCCTCGACGTTGTGATCGTGTCGGCAAGCCTGCATGTGTACGTCAATCAAACCGGACGCGGTGAAGTCGTGATCGGCTCCGAGATCGACCCGTATCAGTCCTACAGCATGAGAGGCACGCTGCCGACGCTCGAGCAGATGGCCGCTTCAACCCTGGAGCTGTTCCCCCAGCTTCATCACATGAAGGTACTTCGCCAGTGGGCCGGTATCTGCGACATGACCCCCGATTTCGCGCCGATCATTGGAGCCGCGGAGGAACTGGACAACTTCTACGTGGACATCGGCTGGGGAACCTACGGCTTCAAGGCGGCGCCGGCCGCCGGCAGGTACTTGGCGGAGTTGATCGCGACGAAGAAAGTGCCTAAGATTATTGAGCCCTTTGCGCCCGGAAGGTTCCGTAGCGGGCGGTTAGTGGGCGAAAAGGCGGCGGCGGCCGTATCGCATTGACGGATCGATGAAAGTTTCTAACAGGAGACAAACATGACGGCGGATCAGGTCAAGAAAAGGATCGAAGACGAGGGCATCGAATACTTCTTGTGCTCCTTCGTGGAGATGAGCGGCGCGCCCAAGGCAAAGCTCGTCCCGGCAACGAACTTTGACGAAATGTCGCAAGAGGGCGCCGGGTTCGCCGGCTTCGCGGCGGGCCATATCGGTCAGGGACCTCATGACACCGACATGATGAACATCCCGGACCTGGACTCACTGACAGTCCTGCCCTGGCGCAAGAACGTCGCCTGGCTGGCGGGCAACATCCACGTCAGCGGCGAGGCTTGGCCGTATTGCCCCCGCACCATCCTGATGCGCCAACTCGAAAAAGCCCGGTTGGAAGGCTATACCTTCAACGTCGGCGTGGAGCCCGAGTTCATGCTGTTGAAGGAGAACGACAGCGGTCGTTTCGAGCCCTGGGACCGCTACGACACCCTCAAAAAGCCGTGCTACGATCTGCGGGCCCTCCACCGCAACCTCGATTTGATGACCACCATCATCGGTTACATGCAGGAGATGGCCTGGGGACCCTATGCGAACGACCACGAAGACGCCAACTGTCAGTTCGAAATCAATTGGCACTACAGCGACGCTTTAACCACCGCCGACCGCAACACTTTTTTTAAGTGGATGGTTCGCACTGTCGCGGAGGAAAACGGCTTATGGGCGACGCTGATGCCGAAACCTTTCGCCCATCTCACCGGCAACGGCACTCACTACCACATGAGTCTGGCCGACGCGGATAGCGGTGAAAATCTCTTCCTCGACGAGAGCGACGACCTCGGCCTATCGCAGCGAGCCCGCTGGTTCATGGGCGGCATTCTCGACCATGCCGGCGCTCTGGCCGCCGTCACCTCGCCGATCGTCAACAGCTACAAACGACTGATCCGCTCCGAACCTCACTCGGGCGCTACCTGGGCGCCGGTCTACATTACTTACGGACCTTCCAATCGGACGCAAATGATTCGCGTTCCCGGACCGGGGCGAATGGAGAATCGCACCGCGGACGGCGCTTCGAACCCCTACCTGGCTTGTGCCGTCGCCTTGGCCGCCGGCCTCGACGGCATCGAGCGGCAAATCGACCCCGGCACGGCAAACAACGAGAACCTTTACACCCTCACCGAGGCCGAGCTCAATGATCGCGGAATTCGTTTTCTGCCGACGACGTTAATCGAAGCTCTTGACTGCCTAGAACAAGACGAAGTCGTCAAAGCGGCTTTGGGCGAAACCTACGCCGACTACTACATCGGCGTCAAGCGGGAAGAGTGGCGCGAGTATCACCGTAGCGTCAGCCAGTGGGAACTCGACAACTACCTCAACGTCTACTAACCGATTGTTGCTGACCTGTGGCCCTGCTTGCGCCACATTTTTAGACTTTCCTCCCGCGGCGTCGACTCGACCGGACCCTTGTGGACGCTCAACGGAATGGTGCAAGAATGATAGCTGTCTTGGGCCGTGAACTACTTCAACTACTTCACTGAAATCGAAGAGCACTTTCAGCGGGCTCGCAATAGCGGGATATTTCTGCTCTCGCCGCTCGACTGGGCCTTGATCGAAATCTGGAAAGACTCCGGCGTGCCCCTGGAAGCGGTTTGCAAGGGGATCGACCGAGCTTTTGAAAAGTGGCACAAGCGCAAGAACCGAACGCGGATCGTTAACTCCGTTGCCTACTGTAGCCAAGAGGTTTTGACGGCGGCGCGCGAGATGGCGGAGCCTGACCAAGCGGCTCCCGAGAAGTCGGCGGCCCCTGCTTTCGATCCCGCCGAGCTGGCCGAATATTTTCAGCACAACGCCGAGTTGGTACGGCGTGGCGGAGTCGGCGCCGACAAGGAATTCGAGCAAGTCTGCGCCGACACGGCTGATTCACTCGGCCAACTTGCCTCGGCCTCGCGCGATGGAACGATCGACGACCTCGAGTCGGTCGAGCAGCGGCTGACCGTTCTCGAAGACCGCCTGCTTGCCGCGGCCACGCAGCGTCTCAGTGAAGATGAAATGTTGCGAGCCCGCCGTGAGCTTGATCGTCACCTGGCGCCTTATCGGGTGAAGATGACGGCCGATCAATTGGCCCTCCTTGAAAAGCAGTTCCTGCAACGGCAGGCGTTTGATACGGCCGGCCTGCCGCGGCTGAGCCTGTTTTATTGGAAGTAATTTAAGCGATGCTTTACCTAAAATAGTCGATCGTATATCGTTGAATTAGAAAAGGTTGGAATGTCGCTATTCACCTGCCGTCCCTTCCACTCGCCGCAGCAGTTCCTCTTCGTCGATCACGCTTACTCCCAGTTTCTCCGCTTTCGCCAGCTTCGATCCGGCGGCCTCTCCGGCCACCACGTGATCGGTCTTCTTGCTGACCGAGGACGTGACGCTTCCGCCCTGCTGTTCGATGAGTTGCTTCGCCCGCTCTCGGCTCATCGTCGCTAGCGTTCCCGTCAGGACAAACGTCAGGCCTCCGAAGCGATCCCCCGCCCTTTCGACGGCCTCTTGCTCGAATTGCAGGCCCGCGGCACGAAGCTGCGCGATCAAGTCGCGATTCTTTGGTTCACCGAAAAACTCGCGCACGGCTTCGGCTACACGGGGCCCCACGTCGTCGACCTCCTGCAAGTCCTCGGTCGAGGCATTCGCCAGGGAGTCTATTGAGAGGAAACGGTCGGCCAGCACCAGCGCCGTTCGCTCCCCCACAAAACGGATGCCTAGGGCGAAGATCACCCGCGGCAGAGGCGCCAAGCGCGAGCGATCGATGTTCTCGATTACATTCGCCGCCGACTTTTCCCCCATGCGATCGAGTTTCACCAGCTCTTCCGCCGTGAGACCGTACAGGTCCGCCACGCTGCTCGCCAATTTGCCGTCCAGAAGCTGGTCAACCAGCGCGTCGCCCACGCCGTCAATGTTCATCGCTTTGCGTGAGCTGAAATGAAGAACCGACTCCTTGAGCCGCGCCGGGCAATTGGCGTTGACGCAACGGCGGATTACCTCGCCTTCCTCGCGAACCAATTTCGTGCCGCAAACCGGACAGGCCGCGGGCATCTGGAACGCCTGCCGGTCTTCGCCCTCTTTTACGACGCGCACCACTTTCGGGATGACATCCCCGCTGCGTTCGACCAGCACCTCATCTCCAATTCGCAACCCCAGGCGCGCGATCTCGTCCTCGTTGTGCAAGGTTGCGCGCGACACTGTCGCGCCGCCCACGAAGACCGGTTTCAGTCGCGCCCGCGGCGTCACCGCGCCGGTTCGTCCCACCTGCACGTCGATGCCTTCCACCACGGTGGTTGCCTGCTCGGCGGCGAATTTGCAGGCGATCGCCCAGCGCGGCGCTTTCGCCGTCGCCCCGAGTGAGCGTTGCCTCGCCAACGAGTCCACCTTGATCACCAGGCCGTCAATCTCATACGGCAAGCTGTCCCGTTTCCGCCGCCATTGATCGAGAAAGGCGGCAGCCTCGTCGATGCCGCGTAAGCGCGCTCGATGCGGATTGATCTTGAAGCCCAGCCCGGCTAGCGCTTCGAGCGTATCCCAGTGAGACTCAAACGCCGACGCATCCGTCCAAGGCAGCATGTAGGCGAAGAAGTCGAGCCTTCGCGAGGCCGTGATCTTTGGATCGAGAACCCGCAGCGACCCCGCCGCCGCATTGCGAGGGTTGGCGAAGGTCGGCTGGTCTTCGCGCACGCGCTCGGCATTCAATCGATCGAAAGCCTTGCGGTTCATGACGATCTCTCCGCGCACCTCGAATCGGCGCGGCAACAGGTCGGACGCTTCCACGACCAACGGCAGCGATCGAATCGTGCGCGCGTTCCCGGTGATCTCTTCGCCGGTCACGCCGTCGCCGCGAGTCAGTGCGCGCGTCATGCGGCCCGCGGTAAATTCGACCGACATCGAAATCCCGTCAAGCTTCAGTTCACCGACGTAGTCCACCACGTCGAGGCCGCTCAATTCCCGCGCGCGGCGGTCAAAGTCTCGCAGCGCGTCCTCGTCGAAAGCATTGTCGAGGCTGAGCATCGGCGAGGCGTGATCGGCTTTCACGAAACCGTCGCGCGGCGCGCCCCCCACGCGCTGGGTTGGGGAGTCAGGGGTGACAAGGTCCGGGTGGGCTTCTTCGATGCGTTGCAGTTCTTCAATCAGCCGATCGTATTCAGCGTCGCTGATCTCGGGCTGGTCGAGAACGTAATAGAGCCGCTCGTGCCGCCGTACGGTTTCGCGCAACGACTCGACTTGCCGGGAAATCTTTGGGACCGCATCCGCCATCGCCGTTCTATTATAGAAATTGGCTCCGATAAGCTATCGCCGAGCGGCCCTGATCTACAATCCGGTCTCGGGTCGCCGATCACTTTTTCGCGAAGCGAAGATCGAAGAAGCGCGCCGGGCCCTTGCCCGCTCGGTTCCCCAAGTGGACCGAATGGCGACCGAGGGTCCCGGAGACGCATCTCGGTTGGCCCGGGAAGCTGTCGAGGCAGGCTGCGACCTGATCGCGGCCTGCGGCGGCGACGGCACGATCAATGAAGTGATCGGTGGAATCGCGGGGTCTGATGCGACCCTGCTGCCGTTGCCCGCCGGTACGGCTAACGTTCTAGCGGGATTAGCGGATCTGCCCACCCGGCCTGACCTTACAGCGGCTTTGCTGCCCGAACTCGTGACTTACGAGGTTCCGCTGGGGCGTGTTCGCACGGAAGGCGAACAAGCCGCCGAACGGCTGTTTCTGCTGATGTGCGGCATCGGCGTCGATGCCGGGCATCATTTACAACTTGGATACGCGCCTGAAGGCTTATTTGGGAGAGGGGGCCTATTGGTTGGGGTCCCTCGATCAATTGCACCGCAAACTCGAGCCCTTCGCGGTTCTCCTGGACGGCGAAACTCACGAGGCCACCTTCGTACTCATCAGCAAGAGCCGCTACTACGGCAGCGGCCTCGAGATCACACCCAACGCGGAGCTACTCGCGAGTGAGTTCGAAGTGGCGATCTTTCACGGCCGCTCGCCTCTGCGCTACGTCGGCTACCTGGCCCAACTCGCCGCGCGTCGCCTCAACAGCTTTCCCGACGTGACGTTTTGCCAAGCGAGGCGCGTCGAAGCTTCACCGATTGATTCGACGCCGGTGTATGTCGAGGTGGATGGCGAATTGGCGGGACGCATCCCCGCCGTTGTGGATGTCGCCCCCCAAAAACTCAAGCTTCTGTTGCCCCGCGATTTCGCCGAAACCGCCTCCGCCGATTCGGCCGGCCGATCGCTGGCCCACGCCGCTTTTTAGCCACAATCGAACACGGGTCCAACGCGTCTACTCGGAACTTGACGGCGTCAAGAGCCGTTTCGAGCGCGCCCGAAGACTACTGCGAAACAACTGGTTCTGGTGGGTTCCCTTTCGTGGTCTGTTCCGTGCCTTCCCCGGCCGAGAGATCGGTGGGCTGCGGAAACACTGGCGCGGCGAGTTCGGCGCGGACTGGCCCTGGATACTGAATTTGGCGCTGCTCGGAGAGTTCGAACGAGTCGGCGAGCCGCTTTGCGTAAAGCGCATCCATACGGAGAGCCTCTCGGCTCAGTGGCGGTACACAATCCTCGATCACACAGCGGTTGGCTGGGCCTGTGCCCGGGTGATCGAACAATCGGATCTCGCCCTTCTCGATCGATGCAAGCTGCACGCGCAGCTCGCCCGTCGGCTCTACCGACGCTCCGCGCCCGTGCTTGGAATCACACGAGCCCTCGGCATCGAGCGCGAGTAGGCGCACGCGCCGAGTTGCCCCGCGCATCCGATCCACAACCGGTGGCGACATAAACGGCGGAAGCGACTCCAGTCATGCGAGCAGCAGAGAAAGGGGCGTAGACGGAACTCCACGCTCAGCCCGGTTCAGCGGGCTTGGTGCGAATAGGCCGGTCCTTCCAGGGCCGGTTTCAAGGGCTCCTTGTCCGGAACGAGGCCGTTTCAACGGCCTTTTCCCGTACGGCTTCAGCCACGGCCGGATCAAGAGAAAACCGCGGGCGGGCAAGCGCTCGACCCGGCCGGCCAATTCTCCCATATTTATGCCGCGCACCTGATCCAAAACTATGACAACGGCCAAGCAATCATGTATCCTGTTGTCGGAATCCACTCCCGCCGAAAAACGGAGATATCAGATGAAAACCCTTCTCGTACTGCTTCTAGCCGCCACCTCTACCCTTTCCGCCCAAACCAAGAAGATCGTCATCATGGGCATGTCCGAAGCGCTCGTCAAAGAGCTTCGTGACGCGAGTCCCAACAACGTGAATATCGTCCATGTCCCGAACCCCGGCGACAGCGCCGATGTCGTCGCGATCGTCGCCGACGCCCCCTCCAAATCCGCCCGCCGACAAGCGCTTCTTAAAGAGGTGTCCGACGCCGACGCGATCATCGGCAACCCTTCCAATGACGTCGTCCAAGCCGCCAAGAAGCTGAAATGGGTCCAGATCGCCAGCGCGGGCGTGAAGCCGTACCTGCACCCGGAATTGGTCAACAGCGACGTCGTCATGACCAACGCCAAGACGCTCTCCTCGTCCGCCATCGCCGACCACGCTTTCAGCATGCTGCTGGCATTCACCCGCAAAATCAACCACTTCATCAAGGTCCAACCGCAAGAGGGGTGGGAGCGCAAGAATTTCCAATTGCAAGAGCTCTACAACAAGACCGCCGTCGTCGTCGGCACCGGCGGCATCGGCTCCAACGTCGCGCGGCGTGCCAAGGCGTTCGGTATGACCGTCATCGGCGTCGACCCCAAGGAGTTCCCGTCGCGGCCAAGCTTCGACCGCATGGTCTATCCCGACCGCCTCGACCAAGTGATCCCCGAGGCCGATGTCTTGTTCTTGTGCGTGCCGCATACGAAAGACAGCGAAGGCATGATCGGCCCGAGCCAGTTCGAGCGGATGAAGCGCGGCAGCTATTTCATCGCCGTCTCGCGCGGCAAGATCTACAACCAAGCGGCCCTCATCAAGGCGCTCGACAGCAACCGTCTCGCCGGCGCCGGTCTCGACGTCACCGACCCCGAACCGCTGCCGAAAGGAAATCCCCTGTGGAAATTCGACAACGTGATCATCACCCCCCACGTCGCCACCCAGGGTGAAAGCGGAACCCCGCTACGCATGAAGCTCTACAAGGAAAACATCGCCCGCTTCGCCGCCGGCGAACAACTACGCAACGTCGTCGACATGGTGAAAGAGTACTGATCAAACCAAAGCCCGGTCCGCCGACATACCTGCCGGGCAACACGTCCTTACGGCGGCGAGTCGCGTGCGGGCGGGGCGTCACCGACCCGCGTCACAAACCTCGAGAAGGAGCAGACGTCATGAGCATATTGACCGGGATTCTCGTTCTGATTTCGTTGATGAGCCCTACGGCGCCGGCGGAAACGCACCGCTTCGAACCAACGCACTACTACAACACGTTCTCGTTCGCGCACGAGCCTGTGTTGACGATCAAACCCGGCGACCGGGTGATCACCAAGACGATCGATGCTCGCGCCGTCGATCGGGATAACAATAAAGTCGGGAAACGCTGGAATCCGCAAACCGGGCCGTTTTATGTGGAGGGCGCCGAACCGGGTGACGTCTTGGTCGTGCGCTTCGAGAAGATCGAGCCCAGTCGGGCGACAGCCTGGTCAAGCAGCCTGCTGGCGCCGTACGTCGCGGACCCGGCCTTTCTCCGCCATGATGCGGAGCGCGAGCAGACCACCGAGACCTGGGAGATCGACAAAGCGCGCGGTGTGGCAAGAATCACTTCGGATACGATCCGCCCTAAACGCATCGAGGTGGCGTTACGGCCGATGCTGGGCTGCGTCGCCGTCGCTCCGCCGCGGAAAGAAGCGGTTTCGACCAGCACGCCCGGTGAGTTCGGCGGCAACATGGACTACAACGGCATGGTCGTCGGCGTCAAACTGATGCTGCCTGTTTCCGAGCCCGGCGCGCTGCTGTTCATCGGCGACGGCCATGCGCGTCAGGGCGACGGCGAGGTGGTCGGCAATGCACTCGAGGTATCGATGGACGTCGAGTTCACCGTCGACCTGATCAAGGACCGCGAGATCGGCTGGCCGCGCCTCGAAAACGACGAGTATCTGATGACGATCGGCAGTGCGCGGCCGCTGCTGCAAGCTCTCCAGCATGCGACAACGGAGCTGCAGCGCTGGCTGATGAACGACTACGACTTTGATGAACGCGGCTCGTCGCTGCTGATGGGCCACGCCCTGGAATACGACATCGCCAATGTCGTCGACCCCCACTTCACCGTGGTCGCGAAGATCCGCAAAGCCTTGCTCCGCGACGACCAATAAGCCGCTCACGCCGCGACGAGAGCGCACCCCGGCGGCAACGGCTGAAACACACGCTTGTTAGGCTATACTCCAGTCGCGGTTTCTCGTGTCAATCGCTCTACATCCAAGTCCCTTTCGCTCCGGAATTCTGCTCTTGACCCTCGTCTGCCTACCGGCGTTCGGAACGGACCCGCCCGCCCCTGAAACCACCCCCCTCGACAACGTCGCGCCGGTCCCACAAGAGACCCCGTCCCCTGACGACGCCACCCAATTCGCCGGTCCCGGCTCGGGCGCCGAGCGCAAGGCCCTCAACCTGCTCGGCGAAGTCGACTCGGCCTCCGGCGAGAGTCGGCGTAACGAGAACGTTCGCATCACTCTCGTCGACAATGCCGTGCAGCGCGAACTCAATGAAAGGATGGGCGCCTCGGCGACCATCGTCACCGAATTCAACGTCGAAAGCAACTACTTCGGCGCGGAGTTCGGCGGCAGCCCCTCCTCGACATTGCACCTGACCCCGAACCGCCGCCGTTCCCTGCACGGCAGCCTCTACGAGACGCACAACAACAGCTTGTTCAGCGCGCGGTCTTTCTTCCAGGCCGGCGGCGTGAAGCCCGCCCGCTCCAACGACTACGGTTTCGCCGTCACCGTTCCCCTAGGCCGCCGCGCCGCTCTCAGTGTCGATGCCAATCAGAACAAGATCCGCGGCAACGTCAACGGCAACGTCCTCGTTCCGCTGCCCCATGAGAGGATCCCCCTCGACCGCGACCCCCTCACCGGCGAGCCCGTCGATCAGGCCACGAAAAACTTCATCAAGCAAATGATGTCCGCCTATCCCGAGGAACCCCCCAATCGCCCCGATATCGACCCGCGAGCGCTCAACACCAACTCGCCGCAATCCATCGACGGCAACGTCATCGGGTCTCGCCTCGATGTCGATCTCTCTCCCAAGGATCACTTTGTCCTCAACTACCGATTCACCGCGCAAGACGTAAGAGCATTCCAGCTCGTCGGCGGACAAAACCCCGATACCGCCACGAAGAACCATCGCGCCAAAATGACGTGGAGCCGTACCTGGAACGCCCAAACGATCACCGACTTTTCCGCCGCTTTCGACCGCGTCGGTTCCTTGCTGCTGCCCGACGAGACTTCCGTCGGACCCCTCATATGGATGGCCGGTGCCATCCACTTCCTAGGGCCGACGCCACTGGTGCCGATCGATAGAGCGAGAAACACGTTTCAGTACGCCGGCCGGCTGCGCCGCGTTCAGGGCCGGCACGCCGTGGACGCCGGGTTCAGGTTGATCCGCCGTCAGAGCAACGGCTTCGAAAGCTCCAGCCATCGGGGAGAGTTCGAGTTCCGCAACGACTTCGGACATGACGTTCTCACAAACGTTCGGCTCGGACGTCCCAGCCGCTTCGCCCGAGCCATCGGGGAAATCCATCGCGGTTTCCGCGCCTGGGACGCCCAATTCTTCCTCGGCGACCGCTGGCAGGCAACCAGCAACCTGACCCTCAACATCGGACTCCGCTATCAGCCCGCCCTCGCCCCCGTCGAGGTCAATAGGCTTAGCGAAATCCCCTTCGCTTGCGATTGCAACAATTGGGCGCCTCGATTCGGCTTCGCCTACCGCCTGGGCGGACGTTGGGGCGTGCTGCGCGGCGCCTACGGCATTCAATACGGCGAAATCTTTCCGGTCACCTACAGCCAGGCTCGTTTCAACCCCCCGGGAAATCTGACGGTGACGATTCAGGCTCCCCGCCTCGCCGATCCTCTCTCCGCCTTGGAACCGGGGGATCTAGACCCCGGAGCCCGAAGCACTATCTTTCAATTGGACCCGAACTTGGTATCGCCCTACTCGCATCAGTACAACTTCTCGTGGCAGTGGACGCTTCCGAGGAACTGGCGAGCCGAAATCGGCTACGTCGGCAGCCGTTCGATCAAGCTGTTGAACCAATGGAATACGAACCGCGCACAGGCCGTCCCCGGAATTCCGCTCACGACCGAAACCGTCAACGAGCGTCGGCCCGACCCGCGCTATTTCGAGGTCCGGCGGATCCTCAACAGCTCGCGAGGTTACTACGACGCCGCCAAGGTCCGGCTCGTCATTCCAACCTGGCGAGGTGTCTCTCTCGACGCGTCATACTGGTTCAGCAAAGCCATCGATCTCGAGAGCAACTACACCGGTACCGGCTCCAGTTCCGACGCCTGGTTTTCTCAAAGCCAATCGGAATCGAACTCTCACGGGGAAATGCGCGGTCTCAGCACCTTCGATCAGCCCCACGCCTTCTTAACCCGCCTACACTACGACCTGCCGCAAGTCCGAGGACGAACAAGCCTGCCCGCCGCCTTGTTGGCGAATTGGCGCATTTCCTCGGTGATCCTACTGAAATCGGGCACTCCGTTCACGGTCGTGTCCGGCTCCGACGGCAGGGGCTTTGGCAACGTTGACGGCACCGGCAGAGACCGCCCGCACGTTATCGATCCCGCGGTTCTCGGACGCGCCATCGATCATCCCGATACAGCCCGCGCTAAGCTGCCGACCGCGGCCTTTTCCTTCATCGCCCCCTTCGAGCAGCGTGGTTCGTTGGGCCGCAACACCTTCCGAAAGGATGCCATTAGTAATTTCAACATGAGCCTATCGCGAAAATTCTCTGTCGGCTCCGAGCGAGTACTCCTATTTCGCGCCGAATCAATCAATTTCCTCAACACCCCCCAATTCGCGGAACCGGGCCGCGATCTAGCCTCCCCCAATTTCGGCCGCATCACCAACACCCTCAACGACGGCCGCACGTTTCGATTCCTATTGCAATTCAATTTCTAGACGGCCCCCCCTAATCAACAAGCCTTGGAAGGCGACGCCGTCTCAAACCGAGCCGCGCACGTAAGTAAGCGGTATCCGATGAACCTGACAACTCTAAAAAAGGTAGCGGCCCCGACCCCGTCCAACAATCACTCCCAAAGCGCCGCCCTACCCGAGCGAGCCCTAAAAGGGCGACGGGAAGGCAGTCCGTCCGGACACCCTCAACGACGGTCGCACGTTTCGATTCTTGTTGCAATTGAATTTCTAACCCGTCCCCACGCGATCAATAGAGTATGATTTGGGAGATTGATAAGCATTACCCCGCGACAAAATGCCCAAAAACCCGACCGGATTAGCCGTCGCCCCGACCAAGCGTCGCTGGAACGACGGCATCAAGTTCGACTTTAAGACACTATTCGTCGGCCTCGGGAAATCGCTCGTCAAGCTCAACTACCAAGACCTCCCCGGCGCGGCACTCGCCGCCGCCGACGCCGTCAAGGCACTCGGCAATAAAACCGACCCCGAGCAATTGGCTCGCCAATGGGTCCTGCGGGCGCTCACCCGCGCCGTCTACCAAATCGCGGGGGATAGCTACCAAATCCTCGCTCGCAAGAAGGCCGACGCCGAGAAGCTCGGCAGAGAGGCGGAAAAGTCTCTCCAGAACCAGCCGGTCCTGCTAAACCAAGACACGCTCAATGACCCCGCCCAACTCCCCCTTGTTAAGGCCGTCGAAAAGCCGCTGGCCCAATGGCTCCAGGGCTGGGATGTCGACCCGACTCCCTCCACGACGATCGCCTCGCGTCTTGGCGTCTACTTTACGCGGGCGCTCTACGACGAGTGGAACCGCGGCTTCAGCAGCGCCGAGCAGGAGGCAATGCGGCAAGTGCTCGACAATCCGATCACCAGCGCCGTCGAGCGCGACTGGGCCTGGGGCGATTACCACAGCCGGTTGGAGCAAGAGGTCGCCGAACCGGTCTTCGGCATCGAGCCCTTTAGTCTCGAGCAGATCCACGTCGACCTCCACGGCTACTACGAGACCCGCAAAAAGACCAAAGGCCGCCAGGCGGTCGAGGAAGAAAGGCCCAGCAAGACCATCGTCAAGGTCAAGGATCACCTCAACGAGTGGCTTGAGAGCAACAAAGCCGGCGACGAATACCGCGTCGTCAGCGGAGGCCCTGGAGCCGGGAAATCGTCACTGGCCAAGATGTTCGCCGTCGAGCGAGTGCGCTCGCCCGGCAAACAAGCTCTACGGCTTCCTTCTGGCGAGAGTCCACGAGCGAGCCTGGGGTAAGACCCCAGGCCATCCCACCACGGAAGACATCGAGTTCGATGACTTCGCCGAGGCTTTGGAGGCCGTGGCGGTCGCGGCCTGGCACGGCTCGGGCCGTGGAATCACCCGGACCGGCGTCCAGCAAGCGCGCGATGGTTCCTTACCGCCGGCCCTTGGCAAGATGCTCCAAAGCGATCAGGGCCTCCTCGGGCTGATGGTCGCCTTCTACTTCCAGCGATCGGGTTTCGAAGGCCAAGAGGAGGCCTTCGAGTTTACCCACAAGAGTTTCGGCGAATACCTGACCGCCCGAAGCATCGCCCGTCGACTTGGGGAAATCATCGAAGATCTGGAAGTCGATCGAAAAACGACGAGAAGGAAGTACGACATCCCCCAAGCCTTGGCCGATTGGGCTCGGCTCTGCGGACCCCGAAAGATCGACTGGGATCTGCTGATCTTTATACGCAACGAGATCTCGACAATTGAGCCTGATGTGTGCCGTGCCCGGCAAGCTGAGCTGGGCGGCTGGATCGGCCATGTCATCGAAAGCGGCATGCCGATGGAACAGATCGACCGGCTCAAGACCTTCGGCGAGCAAAACCGCCAATCCGTCAATGCCGAAACCGCCCTGTTGGTAATGCTGGACTCCTGCGCGCGCGTCACCGGGGAACCCTCGCCGGTCGAGTGGCCAACTCGACACTCCGCGGCAAACTGGCTCGCTCGGATCCTGCCCCACGAGGAGGTCTACGGGTTGGGCTACGGAAACCCGCTGGTCCCCGTGCCTTCATCAGTTGTCAAGGCATCGCTTCGCTCCCTACCCCTGCAAGGCCTAGATCTCAGCGGCGCGGATCTCAGCGGCGCGGATCTCAGCGGCGCGGATCTCAGCGGCGCGGATCTCCGCCGCGCGGATCTCAGCGTCGCGGATCTCAGCGGCGCGGATCTCAGCAGCGCGGATCTCAGCGGCGCGCATCTCCGCAGCGCGGATCTCAGCGTCGCGGATCTCAGCGGCGCGCATCTCCGCGGCGCGCGAAACCTCGCGGAAGCGATCCTTACCCCCCGCCAACGTACGGACTTGAGGAAACGAGGGCTACTGTAAGAGCAACTCCACCATGGGCCTGATCGCCCACCCGCTGCATTCATTCACTTGCACAATCGCGTCTCCCCCACCTTGTTGCTGGTTCGTCAGTCGTGACATGGTGCCCTCAGCCGATACGCCATGTTCAACGCCCCGGCACTCGTGCCGGTGCCGGCCCAACAACCCCCCCACCGCAAACCCCAATACCGCTCAACCAGTGGGGCAGGTCTCCAGGCCTGCCCAGCCACCCGCCCTCCCCAGTGGGGCAGGTCTCCAGGCCTGCCCGGCAACCCGCCCCCGCCGCCCGCCAACCCAGCGGCGTTCACGCCGCTTGAACCTCCCCCATAGGCCGGTCCTTAAGGGCCGGCACCACCCGACCAACCAAACCTCCTCCCGGGCGAACGACCGGCTCCGCCGGTCGTTCGGCGGCCTGGGGCGGGCCAAAGACCGGCCGCTCGTGGCCGGTCCTCTCCCCACTCCCCTAACGGCTCACGGCTCACGGTTCACGGCCAACGCCTCGCAAAATCCATCACGTTCGTTTCAAAAAAACTATCCCTTCCATATCAACAACTTAGAAAATCCAAACCCCGCCAAACGCCAACCCCCCGCTTATCCTATGAATGGCTACTTAGCCAATACTTAGCTAGACGAAAGGATACCCAATGGCATCCCAAAAGCAGATCAAAGCCAATCGCGAAAACGCGAAAAAATCAACCGGGCCCCGCACCAACAGCGGAAAAACCCGCACCGCCAAAAACGCACTCAAACACGGCCTTCTTGCTCAAGACGCCGTCCTGCCGGGCGAAGACCCCGCCGAGTTCGATCAACACATCACTTCCTTCGAGGACACCTATCTCCCCAGAAACCGCGTCGAAAAGGAAATCGTCCGTCAAATCGCCGACTCCTCCTGGAGAATGCAACGGCTCTCCCGCATTGAAACCGCCGTCATCGCCGCCGGCATCGACAACACCCGCCGCACCTCGAGCCTGTTCAACCACGACACCGGCCCCATGCCGGAAGACCGCCAAGAGCGAACCCACATCCTCGGCTGGACCATGCTCACTCGAATAAAACTCCTCAACAGCCTAGCCCGATACGACGGCCATCTCGGCCGCCGTTTCTTCCGCGGCGTCGAGCTGATGATCGACATCCGCCGCGAGGAGCGCCAACTCCGCGAAGCCCGCGAGGCCCAAGAAGCCCAACCCGGCTACGACCCCGACCCGCCGCTCATCCGTTACGAACCACCCCCCATTCCCGACTCCCCCAACAACCCCCCACTCGTCAACCAAACTCCCAATCTCCAAAGCCGCGAAAAAAACCCCACCGTCGCAAACGACGCCGTAGCAAACCGAGCCGCGCACGTAAGTAAGCGGTGTCCGATGAACCTGACAACTCCAAAAAACCAGGCGAACCCAACCCCGTCCAACAACCAGCCAAAAAGCGGCCCCGTCACCCACATCTCGAGAAAGCGCAAAAAATCCCGAACCCGCCGCCCCGCGGCGTCACTAATCAAAAAACACCAAACAAACCCAATCTCGAAGCAAGTCGCTTCAAAAACAACGGCTTAGCAGCCGATACATCAACACACCAATCAACAAGGAGCCAAAAACGACCCCAACCCAAACCCGCAAAACCAAGCGGCGAACCGCCGAAACCAGCCAAACCGATGGCGACGACGTCCCCGCCGCCATCGCCGACCGCTGGTCAAAGAAAGACCACCGCCCCATTCGGCCAAGACCCCAAAACCCCAAGCCCAACGTGTCGCCGCCGGCCGCCCCAGGCCCCCGAATGGGTTCGTGTCGCCGGGGTAGGTGTCGCTGGATCTTGGTAGGCGTGAGGAGGATCAAGACAGGTCGAGCCGCGGGCGCGCCGATGTGGCTGGGGTACAGAGATGAAGGTGTGGAAGTCGGCGGGCCGCCCTGAAACCGCGCCCTGATCGAGCGGCCGATCTTTGGCCCGCCCCAGGCCCCCGAACGCCCGGCGGGGCCGGTCGTTCGCCCGTGGGAGAGTTGGTCTTGGTTTGAGATGGTGGTCCCTGGGCTTGCGCCAAGGGCCGGTATTAAGTCGAGAGGCTTGGTCGGTTGGCGGAGGGGGATGGACGGGTTTTTCGGTAAACATGGCCGATTGGGTTGGGCGGGTGGCGGGCAGGTCTGGGGACCTGCCCCACTGGTGCGCGAACCGTTAGGCGAGTGGGGCTGCGCGCCGGAATCGCACGGTTGACGCAGCGCGGTATTCAAAGGACCGTCTTGCTTTCTCGTGACCGCTTCGTTGAACATAGGAGTCTGCATTTCCGCCCTGGGGGTTAAATCCATGGCACGAGCATGGCTCCGCGACGATAGTCTCTTTTTTCGAATGATGGGGGTAGCGGCGTTGGCCGGTTCTCTGTTGACGGCGGGTTGCCAACAGGGCGCGCCCGTCAATCGCGTCGAGCCCAAAGTCGCGCCGAAAGCCGCGCCTTTCTCGCTCTCGGACGTTCGCGTGACCGGCGGCCCCTTCGCCGAGGCAGCGAAGCAGGACGTTCGCTATCTGCTCGAACTCGAACCCGACCGCCTGCTTCACAACTTCCGCAAGTTCGCGGGCCTAGAGCCAAAAGGCAAGATCTACGGCGGCTGGGAGAGTATGGGCTTGGCCGGGCATACGTTGGGCCATTATCTGACCGCTCTGTCGATCCACCACGCATCCAGCGGCGACGAGCAGTTTCTCGAAAGAGTGAATTACATCGTCGACGAGCTGGCGGCCGTTGCTGAAGCGCGCGGCAACGGCTATATCGGCGGCATGCCGGACGGCGAGGAAGTTTTCGCCAAGGTTTCGCGGGGCGAAATCGAAACCGAGCGCTTTAACCTCAACGGGCTTTGGGCGCCCTGGTACACCTTGCACAAAATCATGGCGGGTTTGCTCGATGCCCACGAGCTATGCGGTAACAAAAAGGCCCTCGATCTTGCCGCCGGGTTGGCTGACTGGTCTCACGAAACCACGAAGGATCTCAGCGACGAGCTGTGGCAAAAAATGCTCTATTGCGAGTACGGCGGAATGAATGAAGTCTTGGCGAACCTCTACGCCGTCACCGGTGTCGAACGCTATATCGAGCTGTCACGGAAATTCCACGACACCGAAATGCTCGACCCCCTGGCGCGCCAACAGGACCGCCTCGACCGCTTTCATGGAAACACGCAAATTCCGAAAGTTATCGGCCTCGGCCGGCGCTATGAACTGTTCGGCGACGAAAGTTTGCGATCGAGCGCCGAGTTTTTCTGGGACCGCGTTGTCAACCATCACTCTTATGCGACCGGCGGTCATGGAGAAGATGAGCATTGGGGCCCTCCCGATCAACTCTCCGACCGGCTCGGCGTGACGACACAGGAAACCTGCAATACCTACAACATGCTCAAGCTGACCCGGAAATTGTTTTCCTGGACCGCCGACGGCAAGTACGCCGATTTCCATGAGCGCGCCCTCTACAACCACATCTTGGGTTCGATCGATCCCGACACCGGCCGCACGATCTATTTCCTGCCGCTCAAGCCGGGACATTTCAAGACCTATTGCACGCGTGACAATTCGTTTTGGTGTTGTACCGGCTCAGGGTTCGAGAATCACGTCAAATACAACGACAGCATCTATTTCCACGGCGGCGGCGAGGATCTCTACGTGAACCTGTTTGTGCCGTCGGAAGTCAATTGGCGCGACGCCGGGTTAACGATTCGCCAGGAAACGGAATTTCCCGAACAGAACTCGACTCGCCTAACGGTCTCGGCCGCCCAGGCGCGCGAGGCAAGCATTCACATCCGGCATCCCTGGTGGGCTGACGGATCGTTGCGGATCGAACTCAACGGCGAAGCCCTCGAGGGAGAAAGCGAGCCGGGCGGTTATCGCGTGATACGCCGCAATTGGGCCGACGGGGATTCGATGACCATTACCTTCCCGATGAAATTGTCTGTCGAGCCCGCACCGGGAGACGATTCTCGCGTGGCCATTCTGTACGGGCCGGTGGTTCTGGCGGGGTTGATCGACGCCGGGGGCATGGCCGCTCCGATCCCCTACGCCGGGGAGCAGCAGGCTTTCGGCGCGCTACCGACGCCGCCGGTGCCCGACCTAGCGGCCAACGCCGACCAAGTGAGTGACTGGGTTGAGCCGGTGGAAGGCAAGCCGCTGACTTTCCGCACCAAGGGGGCGGGGAGGCCCGACGACGTGACGTTGATGCCGCTCTACCGCATTCACAAGGGGCGCTACAACGTTTATTGGAATTTGTACGACGAAAAGGAATGGCGTCGGGCCGATCGAAGCCGTCGGAGTGCCGAGCGATCCCGGAAACGGATCGAGGCCGCGACAATGGACGAGGTTGAACTCGGCGACGAGGAGCAGGAAAAGGCTCACACGTTCTCCGAGGAAGGTTCGCAAGCCGCCGCCTTCCGAGGCCGGCGATGGCGAGACACACGGGATGCGGGCTGGTTCGCCGTCAAGATGAAGGTTGACGGCGAACGCCCAATGCGTCTGATCACAACGCGATCGACAGCCGGGAGCAGTCGTTGGAACCGCATCGACAATCTGGAATTCGACATTCAAGTGGACGGGCAACGCATCGGAGGCGCCGAAGAGCTCGACCCAACCCAAACTCTCGACGATTACGACGACTACTACGAAACGACGTACGCCATTCCGGTTGCTCTGACGCGCGGCAAGCGGGAGGTTGAAGTGAAATTTCAGTCCAAGGCCGATAAGCGCGTCGGCAGCGTGTATCACCTCCGCGTGACGAAGGGTGGGTAGTTTGCGAGAGTCGCGCCGCGGGTGGCGAGAAAGGCGGAGTAACGCTATGACTGCCGGAACCGGATGGGTTAGATTGCTGTTGGCTCTCTTGGCGGTGGCGCCGCTGCCCGCGCAATCCGCCAACAAAGCGGTCCGCGAGGGCGACTTTCACGGCAAGCCGGCACTGATTCTCTCAAACGGGGTAATCGAGTTGACGGTGCTTCCCATGGGCGCCTCTTTCGCGGCCGTCACTCTGAGCGACGACTCGGAATCGGTCAACCCCCTCTGGGACGCGCTCCGCGCCGACCGCGAAGCCGGCAAGCCCATGCGCGACAACGGCGGCCTGGGACATTTCATCTGCGTGGACGGCTTTGGCCCGGCGTCGCCCGAAGAAAGCCGCGCGGGCATGCCGATGCACGGTGAAGCGCACAGGCTGGAGTGGTCGACCCGCTCGGCCGGGCGCGAAAGCGGCGTGACCAAACTGGTTCAGACCGTGCACTTGCCGGGTGCGCAACACATGATGACTCGAACGGTCGCGATCGCGGACGGCGAAAACGTCGTCTCCGTGCACAGCCGGCTGGAAAATCTGCTGGCTTTCGACCGCCCCGTGAGTTGGGCCGAACACGCCACGATCGGCTCGCCTTTCCTGGAACCGGGAGTAACCGTCGTCGACATATCGGAAAACCGAGCCCTCACGCGCCCCGACCGCGGGAGCCTCGATGGTCTCCCCAACCGCCTCGCCGCGGGCAAGGAGTTCTCTTGGCCGATGGCTCCGCTGGAGGCCGGCGGCACGGTCGACTTGCGCGCGGCGCCGGGCCGGCCAAACTCCACCGACCACAGCGGTCACTTGATGGCGCCGAATCAGCGCTTGGCCTTCGTGACCGCGCTGCATCCGGAGAAGCGGCTGTTGCTGGGCTATGTGTTCCGACGCGCCGACTTCCCGTGGCTGCAAACCTGGGAATTTTATCCCCCGAAGGGTGTACGCGCCCGCGGGCTCGAGTTCGGCACGCAGGCTTTCGATAGACCGCGTCGTGACGTGATCACGCAAAATCGACTGTTTGGCGAATTGCTCTATCGCTGGCTTCCGGCGCGATCCGCTATCGAAACACGCTTCTTGATGTTCTGGGTGAGAACGCCCGAAGGTTTCCGCGGAGTCGACGACATCGTCATCGAAAACAACGAACTCATGCTGCGCGATGACCGATCAGGTCAAACCATCACACTCAAAGCGTCGTTGGGAATTTGACGATCCCGGACATCGTCGATTCATCAATCGTCACCGGAACCCGCCCAGACGCTCTTCATCGCATCCGGCAGAAACCTGACGATATCGGTCGCGAGCATCCCCGGTTCCGTCATTTCCAGCGCGGCAAGCTCGGCGGCGAGCCCATGCAAATAGACCGCCGCGGCGATCACGATTTCCGGCGACAGGGCGGGGAACTGCGCCAACAGCCCCGCAATGATCCCCGTCAAGATATCTCCCGAACCGGCCGTGGCCATGGCCGGGGTCCCGGTTGGGTTGACCAGCACCAGCCCAGCCGGCGTAGCGATGAGGGTCCGCCGGCCCTTGAGGACCACATAGGCTGCTCGACGCTGCGCGAATTCACGCGCGACCTCGACGCGTCGGCTCTGTACCTCGGCCGTCGATAAACCCGTCAACCGCGACATCTCTCCCGGATGCGGCGTTAGCACCAACAAGCGGCTCGCGGCCCCCCAGTCATCCACCTCGGCGAGGGCGTTTAAGCCATCGGCGTCCACCACCAAAGGCTGCCTAGCCTCGCGCACGATCTTGCGCGCCAACTCCTGACTTCCCGGCGCGGCGCCGAGGCCCGGCCCCAAAGCCAAGATCGCGGCGCGTTCGAGGACTCCCATATCGAACGCCTCGGCGTCGAAAAAGCCATCCGCGTTTTCCGGTAGGCTCAGTGTCATCAACTCCGGCGTGTGGGCCACCAGCGTTTGCACAGCGCCCTCCGACGTCGCCGCCGTCACCAGCCCGGCGCCCGAGCGTAGCGCGGCCGCGGCCGACATCGCGGCCATTAACACTGCCCCGGGCGTTGCCGGGGAGCCGCCGATCACGAATACGTGCCCGTAGTCGCCTTTGTGCGCCGAGCGGTCACGGGGCGCGAATAAATCCCCAAAGTCCGCCCCCTCGACAAGGGCCAAGTTCAGCTCTGGGTCGGCGTCGAGCACGGATTGCGCGGTGCCGATCGGCGCGACCGTCAACTCGCCGACCTGTTCGCAATTGGGCGGAAAGATCTGGCTGACCTTCGGCGCGGTGAAAGTGATCGTCCGGGCGGCCCGTATCGCCTCGCCCGCGGGTTCACCCGAATCAGAGGGCAGCCCGGAAGGCATGTCAACCGCGACTACCACGGCGTGACCGAAGTTCGCATTGACGTCGTCGATAATCTCGAGAACAATTCCCCTGGCGGGTCCGCTCAATCCCGTACCCAGCAACGCGTCCACAACGACCTCGGCGGGAAGCAGCCGAGCGCGCACGCGCCGCCAATCCTCGGAAGCGCGTACGACCAATGGGTCGCAATCGACACCCCGCAACATGCGGTAGTTCGCCGCCGCGTCACCCCGCAGTGCATCCGGGTCGCCGACCAAAACCACCCGCAACCCCGCCGCGTCGCCCCGAACGACCATATGCCGGGCGATCACAAGGCCATCGCCACCATTGTTGCCCTTGCCGCAAAGGATGACGACGCGCCGGGCATCGAGGGGCGCAAAGCGGCTCATGAGCAACTCGTAGGCCCGCGCGCCGGCGTTCTCCATCAGCACCAATCCGGGGATGCCCCGCTCCTCGATCGTGCGCCGGTCGACCTCGCGCATCTGCGTCGCGGTCAAGATCTTTTTCAAAGCGGCCGGCCCTCCAGAGCGGCTTCCAAGCCTTGTAGCTTCGCTCGTTCCCCCATCACGATGAGAAGGTCACGGGCTTCGATGCGAGTTGTTGCCAGGGGATTAAATTGCATGTCGCCGTCGGGCTTGATCACGGCCAGCACGATCACGCCATAGTCTTCGCGAAAGTCCGCATCTTGGAGCGACTTGCCCGCGACTCGACTCGATTCCGAAACCCGAATCTGTTCGAATTCCAATTCCAAGTCGGAGTCGCGAAACACAGTGGCGATGTCCAAGAAACTCAGCACATGCGGCCGTAACATCGACTGTGCCAGCCGATGGCCGATATACGTATAGGGCGTGAGAACAGTCGTCGCGCCGGCCCGCCGCAATTTGTCCTCCGCCGAATCGTCGGTGGCCCGCGCGGCGATCAATAAATCGGCATTCAGGCCGCGGGCCGAAAGCGTTACGTAAACATTATCGGCGTCGCTTGAAAGGGCGGCTACCAATCCCTTGGCGGCCTTAATGTGAGCCTCGATCAGCGTGGCGTCCTCGGTCGAGTCGCCGACCAGCGTCGGGATGCCCTGGTCCGACGCCCAGCCGGCCCCATCGGGGTCTTTATCGATCGCGATGATGGGCGCGTTGGCGTTTTGCAACTCACCGATCACCCCGCGGCCCACACGACCCAGCCCGCAAACAATATAGTGATTCTTCACTTTTCCCAGCATACGTTTGTTCCGGCGGCGACCGAAATAATCGGCCAACTCCAATTTAATAATAAAATCGCCCAGCAGCGTGATGGAAACCAGCGTCACCGTCACGCCGACAAGAATTAAGACGGACGCAAACAACCGCCCGGCTTCGCTCAGCGGATGAAGCTCCGCGTACCCCACCGTCGACAGCGTGATCAACGCCATGTAGAAGGCGTCGAAAAGGCTCCAGCCCTCGACCCAATAGAAGCCCAGCGTCCCGAAAGCCAACGAGCCCCCGAGCAACCCCAGAATCAGAAGAAAACGGCGGGCCGTAATCATCGTCGTTTGGCCACTAACATCGTCATATCGTCCTGCAACGACGACTGCCCCGTCCAGTCAATCACTTCCTGCATCACCGCCGCGATCATCTCCGAGCTGGGACGATCGGCGTGCCGCAAGACGGCCTCGCGAAAGCGTTGCTCGCCAAACTCCTCCTCGTAAGCGTTCTCCGGTTCGGTCAAGCCATCGGTAAAAGCGACCAAGGTATCGCCCGGCTCAAACTCCACCTGACGCGATTCGTAGGTTGAATCCGGGAAAACGCCCACCACCATTCCGGTCACTTCGAGTTGTTGAACGTCGTCGCCGCGAATCAGCAGCGGCGGCAAGTGGCCCGCGTTTGAGTAGGAAAGAACGCTCTCTCGTTCATCGTACCCGGCGAAGAACAATGTCGAGAACTTCTCGTCGGAGGTATCGGTGTGGAGCCGGCGATTCGTGCGACTCACCAACTCGGCCGTCGAAAGCGCGAATTCTCCGTTGCCGCGCGCCAGCAGGGACAACTGCGTCCGCACAATCGAGTGCAGCGTCGCCATCACCAAAGCCGCCGAAATTCCCTTGCCCGAAACATCCCCGAAGGCCAGCGCCATCCGCGACGGCGACAGCTGAACGTAATCGTAAGAATCGCCGAAAACAACCTGCGCCGGACGACAGACTCCCAACACTTCCAAACTCGATAGATTCGGCGCCTCTCTCGGGAACATGCGCGCTTGCACTTCCCGCGCAATCTCCAGTTCCGATTGCAGTCGCTCATGCTCGCGCGATTCCTCGATCAGCCGCTCGATCGATTCCGTCATTGTATTGAACGAACGGCTCAAATCACTGAGTTGATCGTCTCCCCGCAGATGAATGCGATGCGAAAAATCGCTTCGGTTCACCCGCTCGGTTGCGCGATACAGATCATGAACCGTGCGTGTCAACGTCCGTGTCAGCGAAATCGCGACGATCAAGGAAACCACCACCGCGCCGCCAAACAAGCCCAGCAAGATGTACCCGGCGATTCGAACCGCCCGCGCAATCTGAATCGATTGATTGGAAAACAAGATCCCCGCCACCGCCGAGTACCGCGACCGCAACGCGAACACGGTTTCCAGTTCCGATTCCCCATCCGACCAACGCAGCACCCGCGCCTGCGCCGGCCAGCGAATCGGGAAATCGAGGCCGTGGACTTGCGGCGGCAACAATTCCTCCACTCCGCTCACGGGATCGCGTCCCCGTAATCGCTCCCGCGCTCGCCGAAGCAGGTCTTCCCGGCGCCGGGTCTCCGCCTGGCTTGGCGGCCCAAAGTCTTGTTCGGCGGCGCGTTCGATTTCTCGCAAGGGTTCGAGCGCCGCCTCGAAATCAAGCCGTTCGACCACGCCGAGCGCCGGCAGCAGCGCCGCCAAGTACTCGCCCGTCAGCGGGACCATCAGCAACACCGACAAAGCGTCCGGAGCGTATTGCGCGTGCGCCGCCAGAAACAAATCACGGTCGCGCCGTACAACCCCCTCATATTGTTCGATTCCCGGGGGCGGCTTTTCCTCGAGCAGCCAGTCCGGGAATCCCGCGACAGTCCCTTCCGCCGTTTCCACCCGCAACATAATCCCCGGGAACCGCTCTTGAGCATCTTGAATGAAACGGCGTCCGACTTCGCGTCGACGCGAAGGCTCGGTGGCGCGAATCTCCCAACCAAACGACGCCGCCGCCGCGTGCAATTCCGCCGCACGCTGTTCCACCATCGACGTCACGATGTAAGCCGCCAGCGGCCCAAACAGTAGCGCCGTCCCGAGCCCCGCCAACGTCACCGCCAGCGTTAGCGGGATCAGACCGACGAACACGTACACCGCCGCAATTCGCCTGCGCACACGCCAAAGGAATTTCCGGATCACAATCCGCACGCCCTTGATGCTGTAACGCATAATGGCGATCGACCCCAGAATATAGATCACCCCTTGCAGCAGCTCCCGAATCCCCCTTACATCCGAGATCACCAGCTCGAACGGCCACAGAAATAGATAGAAGGCCAGCAGGACCAGCAGCCCTTTATCCCACCGACTCTGCTTTTCGGCCCATTCCCACATAGAGCTAGCCCGCGGACCCAACGCTGACGGCTTGCCGCCGCTCCTCGCTTTCATAAACCGCGCGGGCGATCTCGACGGCTCGCAGCCCCGCCGCACCGTCGGCGCCGCGCGAAGCCTCTCCTCGCGTCAGACGCACAAAGTCTCGAAACTCTTCTTCCAATGCAACCCGCACGGTCGACTGCCACCCATACCATTGTTCCCGGAACCAGACCGTCGGATACAAGTGATACCTACGGCGACGCACCACGCCGGGTTCTTCGAGATAGACCGCCATCGCGAACATCGGCGCGTACGAAGCTCTCACCATTCCCCCGGTCCCCATATGCTTCGATTGAAAATCGATACCCACGCCACTCGTTCCAAGCCGCCTCGATCGTCGCGGTTTTACCCTCGCGATTCCGCAACAGCGCAATCGAGTGATCCTCCGTGCCGTCGAGTTTCCAAACCGCGCCGGACGTCGCTCCATACACCTCGGCGACGTCCCCCAAGAGGTCCGAGACAAGGTCAATCAGGTGGATGCCGTTGTCCATCAGCGCTCCGCCGCCGATGGTTCGCTTGTCGTACATCCAGGCTTCACGAAATTCCGACAAACCCAAATGCCCCGTATAGGCGCGAACATGCGTGAGCTCGCCAATGGCGCCCGACTCCACGTTTTCCTTGACGAATTGAACGGCCGGAAAATAGCGCTGGCAAAACCCCGTAGCCAGCACAAGGCCGCGCTGCCTCGCCTCGTCGACCATACGGCGGCAGGCTTCGACGCTCGGGGCCAAGGGCTTTTCACAAAGCACATGCTTGCCCGCCGTCAGCGCCGCCAAGGTGATCTCTTCGTGACTGTCGGGAGGCGTCGAGACAATCACGGCATCGAGATCCTCCCGCGCGATCAATTCACGGAAGTCTCCCAAGGCCGCCGCGTCATGACCCGTGACAACGTCGCGCGCGCGGGTCGGGTCACGGTCCGCCACCGCCGACAGACTGCAATCGCCGGAACGCCCCAGCGCGTCCGCGCGAATCCGTCCAATTTCCCCCGCACCGACAAGACCGAAGCGCATCGAAGCCTAGAGTACTACAGCGTCTGAAGGGCGCGCGGATAACAGCCACGTGCGCGACGGCGGCGCGGGTCCCAGGGTCGTCCCGCCGGAAGTCTTCCCTTGGTTCGACGATGGCTAAAGCCGCATGGGAGAAGGCCATTGAAACGGGCTGAGTGGGGCTAGGTGGGGCGTCGGCTACCGCTTACTAACGTGCGCGGCTCGGTTTCTGTTGTTCGTCTTGTGAGAAGGGCTCGCGACGTATCCCACCGTTTTTTCCTTACCGTAAGAACGCACCCAATACATCAATTCGGTGAATCCCAAGCCCAACACCAAGCGTCAAATCCCACAGTTGCACACAAGAGATTCGGTTTTGTGGCCACAAGCTGAAACGGTTTAACGCAACGGGTTCTACAAGAAAGAGGAGAACGTCATGAGAAAGCCATTTCGCAACATCGCTCTAACAATTGCGCTTGGGTTGGCCGCCTTGCCGGCCGCCGCCAAGTCGATCGAAGACCTGACCCCCATAGAGAGGCAGGTTCGTCATGAGTTGGTCACGATGCCCTACTACGGGGTGTTTGACAACCTGAATTTCCAAGTCGACGGCAATCGCGTCATCCTTTCGGGACAAACGGTTCGGCCCACCATCAAGACCTCCGCTGAACGCCGCGTGGCACAGTTGGAAGCCGTTGCCGAGGTCGAAAACCGCATTGAAGTCTTGCCGGTCTCCGGTTATGACGACAGCCTGCGGCTCCGCGTCGCCCGAGCGCTCTACACCAACCCGGTTCTGGACCGCTACGCGCTACGGGCAGTCCCCACGATCCATATCATCGTCAAGAACGGCCGCGTAACTCTCGAAGGCGTCGTTAACCGCGAAGCCGAAAAGAATGTCGCGTTCATTGAAGCCACCGGTGTCGGCGGCGTGTTCGAAGTAACGAACAACCTGCGAGTCGAAATCCCAAACAAGACCTGACTTCCACCACACCGCCCCCGCGCCCGGTCACAACCCGGGCCGGGGGCCTCCAAACCCCCAAACCGAGCCGCGCGCGTAAGCAAGCGGTATCCGACGAACCCACTCAACCCCAGCGAAAGTGGCAGCACAAATTACGGGACCAGAATCAACCATTAAAGAACGGGGCCTATCCGGCGCAAGCGCCAAGGGCCCGACCGGAAGACCGCCGCCCCCCCAATCCCATCCCTCCCTGTCTGCCAAAATAACAAATGGCCCTGCACTCCCCACCCAACATCCGCGCCGTCCTATTCGACTTCGACGGGGTCCTCGTCGACAGCGAACCCCTCCACTACCGCTGCTGGATGGACGTCATCAAACCCTACGGCGCCCACATGCCCTGGCCCGAATACAACCGTCGCCTAACCGGCAAGACGGACCTTATCGCAGCCGAAATTCTTCTCATCGAGGCAGGGAAGTCTCCCACCCCCGAATCGAAGCAGCAAGCCTAGGACATCAAGCGGGCCGCCTTCCAAGCCCGATTCCTCGACGAGCTGACAATCCCACCTGAGATCGCATTATGGATACAGGAAAAGATACATAATCTGCATATTGGAGTTGTTTCCTCAAGCATGACTTCAGAGGTGGAGCCGCTCCTAATCAAAACCCAGATCCGGCGGCACCTCGACGTCCTAATCCGCAGCGATCAAGTCAACCACCACAAACCCGACCCCGAACCCTATCTATCAGCACTCAAAAGACTTAACAATGGATCGTCCGACCCGATCAAGCCCCGGCAGTGCATAGTGGTGGAAGACTCCGATGCCGGAATCGCCGCCGGGACCGCGGCCGGAATGCAAGTCAAGCCCGTTAAGTCCACCGAAGAAGTGCTGCCAGTCCTCAACGAAGCGCTACGCGGTCTAGCGGGCTCGGAATCGTGAATAGACAGGGCCTTCGAGGGCAGGTTGACCGAACGCGCGAGTCGGATGATACGGTTGTAATTTTACATAATATATCTTATGAGACCTTAAATGGATATGACGCCATGCCTACAGCAGCCCTTCGGGAGCAACGGCCAGTCTTGTTCGTCCTAGCGCTGGGACCGCGCCGCGAGGCGGCACGGCTCGGGTGGTTCAGAATCGAATCTCATTCGAAGTTTCAGGTTGGAAATCGGCGAGCGGCTCGTGGGGGGGTGCGCCGCGAGGGGGCCGCGAAAAAATGGGGGACAGTCCACTTCGCGCCAGACGACATTATTGATTCAATGGAACTTATTCGGTCGGCGCTCGGTACAGTCCCCAATTTTTCACAGCCGCGAGGCGGCACGGCTCGCGTGGTCCAGCGTTGTTTTGGTGTGCTCGTCGCTCCGTGCGGAGTCGCGGGGTCAACACGCGGCGTTCGAGCGCCCCGCCGAGGGCTTTGCTCGGTCGAGTCGGGGTGGTAGGATGGAAGCAATTCGACAACCTCCAGCTTCCACGAATCATGTGGCTTTATCGTGAGGACACACCCGAGGTAATCATGAATTACACGAGCATCGAATCCCCAGTCGGCCCCATTCACATCTTGGCCAACGAAGAAGGTTTAGCGGCCTTGTACTTTGACGAGCAAGTCGACGACATGGAAGCGCGCTTTCCGTCGTCCGAGCGGACATCGGGCCGGAGGAATCCGTGGCTGATGCGAGCCGAGGCTTTCGCGGCTTGTTATTTCGCGGGCGACCTCGACTATGTCTCGGAAATTCCCTTGGCACTTGCCGGAACCGGAATGCAGCGCGAAGTCTGGCAAGCTCTGGCGACCATCCCGCCGGGCGAAACTCGGACCTATGGGCAAATTGCCGAGCAAATCAAGCGGCCGGAAGCGGCGCGGGCGGTTGGCTCGGCGGTCGGACGCAACCCGATTTCATTACTGATTCCCTGCCATCGGGTTGTGGGCTCGGGGGGCAAGTTGACCGGATACGCCGGTGGACTCGCGGTAAAGCGATTTTTGCTCGAACATGAAGAGCAATCGGTCGATGCAAGCGCTTGAGAAACTGCACCATGGTCTGTGGCTGCTAACGCTTGTCGCGACAGGCTGGGCGCCGCTCTGGGCGCAGGCCCCTCCGACGGGCTTGGAACAGCCGGTAGCTCTGATCGTTGCCTCGCTGGGCGGCGAGGTCTATCCCGAAGGACAAGACAGCGGGTTCCGGGCGGCGGCGGGGGGTGTTCTATTCCCTGGTGACCGGCTGCGGGCGGGCGACGGGGGCTCCACTTTCTTGTTTTGTCCCGAGAAGGCGGAGTACACGCTGGCGGCGGGGTCGGAAGTCGCTTTCACCGCCGAGAAAGTGCGCACGGTAAGCGGGGAAGCATCGACGAGCGGCGGGGCCGCTGTTTGCTCGCTGCCTCCATTGCCGCGCGGCGTGACGGCGGCGCGTTTCCACAATGGCGGTTCGCTATCACGCGATTTATTGGAGCAGGAGCCGGCGACTTCCGAGTTGGCGGCTCGGGTGGCGGGCCTACCGGTAGATCAGCGGGCTGCCTTGGAAGAGGAACTGGCCGCGATTGACGGCGTGCTGGAACGCAATCCGGAGAGCTTGCCGGCGCGAGTCGCCCGGGCGGCTTTATTCGACCGGTACGGGCTGTCGATCGATGCGCGCGCCGAATACCGAGCGATCCTGGCGAAATGGCCGGATGCGGTGTGGGCCGGCACGCGGCTGTTTGTTCACGACGAGGCGGCGGCGGAAGACGCGTTGCGCGAGGCCTCGGTGGGAAGGTCGGCCGGGGAGGGGGGCGCGAGTTATGCCCTACTGGTGGGCGTTTCGGATTATCAAAACCCGCGTATCAATCCGCTCCGTTTCGCGCACGAAGACGCGCTCTTGTTTCGAAAGCATCTGCTTAGCGAACGCGGCGGGGCCTTGCCGGAAGAAAACGTCCACCTATTGATCAATGAACAGGCGACGACGTCGGCGGTACGACTGGCCTTCGATGCTCTCCTCAAAGCGCAAGCCGGGCCGGACGACACCGTGCTGGTTTTCGTTGCCAGCCACGGCACGGTTGATCCGACGACGCGCGAGGGTTTCATTGTCACCTACGACAGCGACCCGCAAGACCTGGCCGCCACGGGACTGCCGATGGCCGACTTGCAAGAGCTCGTGCAGACGAAGCTTGCCACGGTGGGACGGGTGCACATTTATGTGGATGTCTGCCACGCGGGGACGATCGGCACGATTCGCGCCAAGGGCAATCGCATCAACAGCGTGATGGAAAGGCTTGGCGAGGCTGACGGTGAAATCGTCGGTTTCATGGCCAGCCGGCCGCGCGAGGTTTCCTACGAAGGCCCGCAGTACGGCGGCGGGCACGGTGCCTTCAGCTATTTCCTGCTCAACGCTTTGAACGGCGCGGCGGATTACGACGAGATATTGTCAAATGTTGTGGATGGGCGAGGTCAGGCGGCGTTTTCCTGAACCATCAATCCATCCTTGAAAACCTTTCCCTCTAAGACATGAACAATCACTTCCGAACCGTTCAGGCGTCGCCAGTGGCGCTCGGCTTGGCGGGCCAGCATGAAGACCATCGTTAACGACGCTTCGCGGCTGCCACAACCCTTCGTTCGTCGCTGCCGCAAACGGACCGTCGCAAAGGTGGACTCGATCGGGTTCGTCGTCCGCAAGTGCCCCCAGTGCTCGGCCGGAAAGTCGTAGAAAGCCAGCAGCACTTGGCGGTCTTTTTCCAGGCACTCGACCGCTTTGGGAAACTTCTTCTCGTATAGGTTCTTGAAACGGTCCAGAGCGGCCTCCGCCGTCTGCCGACTCTCGGCAAGATAGATGTCGCGCAGCGCCTGCTTGGCTTTGCCCTGCATGCTCTGCGGCAGCTTATTGAGCACGTTGGCCGTCTTGTGGAGCCAGCAGCGTTGCTCACCGGTCGCCGGATAGACTTTCCGCAGTGCCGCCCAAAACCCCATCGCTCCGTCGCCCACCGCCAACTTCGGCGGCAGCTCGAGCCCCTGCCGTTTCAAGTCCTCCAGCAACTCCTGCCACGACAGTTCGCTTTCGCGAAAGCCGTCGTGCACCGCCAGCAGTTGCTTGCGACCGTCTTCGAGTGCTCCCATCACAACCAGCAAACACTGCCGTTCATCGTCCAGACGAACATTCGAGTAGATGCCATCGGCCCAAATGTAAACAAACCGCTGGCCGCTGAGGTCACGCTTTGACCAAGCCTCGTACTCGCGGCGCCAGACGTCTTTGAGACGCACCACCGTCGTCGCCGACAGGCCCGGAGCGTCGGGCCCCAGCAAGGCCTCCAGCGCTTCGCTGAAATCGCCCGTCGAGATCCCTTTCAGGTACAACCAGGGGATCAACTCCTCCACACTCTTCGTGCGCCGCAGATACGGCGGCAGGATCTGGGAAGTGAAACGAAAGCGCCGGCCCTGCTCATCGACTCGGCGATCGTCGACCCGCGGCGCCTGGATCTTCAGCTGCCCCACGCCGCTGACGATGGTGCGCTCGCGGGCGTGACCGTTGCGCACCACCAGCCGCCGGCCGTCCTGGTCGACTTCGTGCTGATGCGTTTCGATGTAGGCGGTCACTTCGGCTTCCACGGCCTTGACGAGCATCTGGCGCGCTCCTTGGCGCAGCACCTCATCCAAGGGCGAGCGTTCCTTTCCATCAATGACTTGGGGGTTGACTTGACTGCTGCTCTCAGCAGCTTCACACTGACTCATGGCGTATCCTCCTTGTTCCTTTCCAGAAAACGATTGAGTTGCTTCCTCAATCGTCAGGATACGCCGCCTCCCCTCAGAGGCTCATCCACAACTTATGGTTATAGCTCGATTACGACCAGGACGGAACGGTCAATATCTCCGACCTGATCGACTACGTGGAATCGCGGGTCGAGGAGGGGACCTACAATCGCCAACACCCTCGCGACTTCGGGGTTTTCGACAACGATCTGACGATCTCGGATCTCGGCAAGCCGGGCGTGGAGATCCCGGAATGGACCGGGGTAGCGGCCGCGGGCGAAACGGCGGGGGGCGGCGCGGGACGCAGTCTTTCGGCGCGCTCGATTGTCCCGCCGGCACCGCCGATACCGCGCGGGCGAAGGGATTTGGCGGCGGATATCTTGCTTTTCCAAGACGCGGTTAAGAACGATCGCTTGCTCCCCGGCGAACGCGACAACGCGTTTCAGGTTCTCGGGGGGCTGCGGCGGAGCTTGCCCAAGCCGCGCTATCTCGCACAGTCGAACCTGCTGCGCTCGGCGCTTGAAATCAAGGGGCAGCAAGTGTTGCTGCGGTATCTGCAGGGCGATCAGATTCCTCAAACGCGAGAAGATTTTCTGGCCGGGGCGGCGTATCTGGAACAGGCGAAGGTGCTCACGCCGGAATCTTTGTTGCTGGAGGCGCGGGCGGCGTTTTGCTTGGGGCGCGTGGCGATCTTCGACAAGGACTATCCGCGAGCGCGGACTTTGCTCGAGCGGGCGGCAAAGCTCGACCCGGCCGGGGCGTATTCTTTCAATGCCTTGGGAATCGCGTATCTCGAGCAGGCCGACTATGAACGCGCGGCCGCGGCTTTTCGAGATGCCATTCGGCGCGCGGGGCGGTGGGCTTATCCTTATCACAATTTGGCGCTGACGTATCTTCAGAGAGGAGATTACACGAACGCGGTAGCGACTTATCGAGACGCCATCGAGCAGGCCCCGGATTTTGCTTATCTTTCCTACAACCTGGGATTGGTTTACCAGAAACTGAATCGCGGCCGGGAGGCGGAAAAGGCGTTTCTCGAGGCCGAACGCAAGGCGGCGAATCTGGACGAGCTTGCCCGTGCGCGGCACACGGCGCTGGCCCGCAACGCACGGGGTTATTCGAAGGCCGCCGGGGGCAAGACTCGTCAGGCCGAGCAGCTCTATCGCGAGGCGCTGGGGCTGGATGAGGGGCTGCTCGAAGCACGCCACAATTTGGCCGTTTTGTTGAGCGGAAGGCGCGAGGGACGATTCGACGAGGCGCTTGGGCTTTGGCGGGAGAACCTGGCGCGGGAGGCCGGTTACTTGCCGTCGAGGCTGAGTTTGGCGAGGGCGCTGGAGCGGGCTGAGCGGTTCGACGAGGCGGCTATCGAGTACGAAAAGGTGGTCGAGCTGCAACCCGGGTACAGCGCGGCGCGGCTGCGGCTGGCGGACATTTATCTTGCGTCGCGGAATGCGGAAAAGGCCGGCGAGCATTTGGAAAAAGTGCGAGAGGCGCAGCCGGGGAATGCGCGGGTGCACGAGAAGATCGGTGACGCGCTGACTCAATCAGGTGACCGAAGCGGGGCCGAGGCGGCCTACCGAAGCGCGATCGAGAGGTCGGTCGATAAGAAGACACGGAAGCGGATTCGGCGAAAATTGCGGGAATAGAACGTGGCGTCGACTTTCGAACTTTCCGAACGTTTCGAGAGGGCTGTTGAGCGGATCGACGCGGCCAACGCCGAGGACCCGAATGTCGAGATGGATGGGGGTGAGGAGCAGCCCAAGGAATTGCTCTATTCGCGACGCATGACGGCCGCTCTCGATCGCTTTGCGCCCGATGCGCCCGAGACGGTTCGCTTGGCGGTGCGGGCGCAGCATATTCAACGTTGGAAGATTCCTCGGGCCGACTACCCGAAGGATCGTCAGGGCTATCGGCGTTGGCGGACGGAGTTAGGGAGGTTTCACGCCGAGACGGTCGGCGGGATCTTGCGTGAGGTTGGATATGACGAGGCATTCGTCGAGCGGGTAGGGGCGCTGTTGCGCAAGGAAAGATTGAAGGTGGATCCGGAGTGTCAGTTGTTGGAGGACGTGATCTGCTTGGTTTTTCTGGAGCACTATTTCGGAGATTTCGCCGGGCAACACGAAGAGGAGAAGCTGCTGGATATTATCCGTAAGACCTGGCGAAAGATGTCTGAGCGAGGGCGCGAGGCGGCGCTTGGGTTGGAAATGCCGGAGCACTTGGGGGCGTTGGTGGGTAAGGCGTTGGCGAGATAGGTTGTTGGTTTGCGGTCCCCGAGTTTTCGTGCGTCCACCGCCCTTTGTGAGGATGAGAGTTTTGTCGCATACCGCTTACTGAGGGGCTGTGAAAAAATGGGGGACAGTCCACTTCGCGCCGGATGTGAATATTGATTCAATGGAACTTATGCGGCTGGCGCTCGGTACAGTCCCCAATTTTTCACAACCCCTGACGTTCGCGGCTCGGTTTGACTATTTGTACAGGCGGAGATTGTCGAGTTCGAGCCAGGCGGCTTGGCCGGGGTCGCGGCGCAATTCAAACAACAGCTTGGTTAGATCGTCGCCTTTCCAGGGCACGGGACGTTGGGCTTTGGGTTGTCGGAGATGTTCGAAGTCGATGCGGACGAGCTTCCAAGCGGCGTCGGCTTCAAAGCTTGATTCGTAGTAGTCGTAGTCGCGGATCGGGCGCGTCGCTACGATGAAGCGGTATGCGCCTTCGCCGCGCGCCTCGAACTCGAGGCCGCGATAGCCGCGTACATCAGCCGGTTCGACGGCCCCGGGGAGCAGCGGCAGGTCGGCGCTGACGAAGGGGCGTTGGGCGTCCGACATTCGCGCGGTGATGGAAAGCGCGTGGCCGCCGTCGTGTCGTCGAATTCGCGTGAACAGGGACCGCGAAGGATTGGGTCCACGCTCGGTGCGGTTTACCCAGCGAGTACCCATCGCGCTGTGACGGTCGGGTTTTTCGAAGTCGTCGAGTAGCGGTCCGACGGGGCGAGCGGGGATCGGCGTTGGGTCGGCGGATTGGATAGCGATTGCCAACGCGGGGCGGTCCACTTCCCCGCCCCGCAGGAATACTCGTTCAATTTTCTCGATCTCGGCGATATCGCGATGCGGGGATCCGGCGACGAGAACAAGGTCGGCGGATCGGCCGGGGACGATGGTTCCCCGTTTGTCATCCACGCGTAAGGCGCGGGCGCTGTTGCCGGTGGCGGCGGCGATGGCCTCGATCGGCGTCAAGCCGGCGTGAACAAGTAGGCGCAACTCGCGAAGAGTCGACCAGCCGTGATAGGCGCGCGCCACGCCGGCATCGGTTCCGGCGGCAAAGCGAACTCCTCCGGCTTTCAGTTTGCGATTGTTGTCAACCAGGTGACGCCAACGCCGGGCGCGGGCGTTTCCGTTGCCCGAAACTTGATAGGGCCTCACCAGCGGTGAAAACAGCGTCGGGGGCGACAAGGGGGGCTTGACGGCCTCACGGACAGCGGGGTCAAGCACGGCGCGCAGCAGCGGCGTGAGCAGGTCGGAACCTCGCAAGTGATAGACCGCCAAGGTCGGCGCGTAGGTAACGGCGTTGGCGTTGAGTAGGTCGATCCACTCTTGATCGGCGGGGCGGTCGCCGGCGCCGTGGGCGATGACGTCGACTCCGGCGCGAGCGGCGATTTTGCTCCGCTCGACGGTGACGGTGTGCGTCAACACCGGAAGCCCGGCGTCGTGGGAAGCTTCGACTCCGGCCCGCAGCGTTTCCTCGTTCATGCTGGTCATCTCGGGCGCGTATCCGTAACGCCAGCCGTCGGTGAAAACCTTGACGGCGTCGGGACGATAGGGCAGCAAGCGCGCCACGGCGGCACGGGCTTCGGCGGGGGTGGTGACGACGGCGGTGAAGAAATCGCCGCGGCCGCCCTCGATGCCGTGCCCCGCGGGCGTCGCGATACGCGCGGCCAGGTGAACGCGAGGACCCGCGACAACGCCGCTATCCAACAACCGCCGCATGGGAGCGAAGGTTTCCGGATAGGAGCCGAAGTCGACGACCGTCGTCACCCCGCAATAGAGATACGCCTTGAGGTTCTTACCCCAATCCCCGGAGAGGCCCCACACGGCGGCATAAGGGAGGTGGGTGTGCAAATCGAAAAGGCCCGGGATGAGGGTTTTTCCGTTGGCATCGATGACGCGGGCTTCGGGTGGAACCGGGATGTCGGGACCGACGGCCTCGATGAGGTCGCCGTTGATCAAGACCGTACTGCGAAAGGGCTCCGCTCCGGTGCCGTCGACGATGACGGCGTTGATGATGGCGGTTCGGTTGGCGGCCGGAGCGGAGGTGGAGAGGGCGAGAGCGGCGATCCAGACGGCGACGGAGAGGGAGCGAACGCGTCGGCCAAACCGGTGTGCGGAGTTGAGCGAGAGCAATCGTTATCTTCTCACGGTCTTCCGAATAGGAGAAACAGGCTTCGACCGGGCATGTGGCTCTGACCTGAAACTTCAAATTGGGACGGGTTGAGGAAGGGCCGGCTTGGAGACCTGCCCCGACTGGGAACTGGTGCCGTTGAATGTAAATGGAGAAGATCGGAAGACAAGCTGAGAGCTTGTCTCAACTGGGGGCTGGGACCGAGCTGGGACCGGCAAGAGTGCCGGTCGCTACCGGGGATGCGCCGGCTCGTTCAAGCGAGAAACCGGGCGAGGGGTTCGCGGGGATGCTCACGCGAAGCCCTATTCCTCCACACCAATCTGGGACAAGCGATAGCGCAAGGCATTCCGGGTCACACCCAGCAGGCGGGCAGCCTGGCTCTTGTTGTCGCTGCTGCGGCGCATCGCTTCGCGGATCAATTCTTGCTCATACTGCTCGAGCGTCATGCCCTCCGGCAAGAAGGGGACTTCTCCAGCGGATGCCGACGCGCCCCGTTGTTGATCGAGGTGGATGTCGTCGGGCCCGACGGTTTCAGCCCTCGCGAGCACCATCGCGCGCTCGATGATGTTCTCGAGTTCACGCACATTGCCCGGCCAATGGTAAGCGGTCAACTTCTCGCGGGCGGCGTCGCCGACGCTCCTGACGCGATTGCCCGTATCGGCGGCGAACTTCTCGACAAAGTGATCGACGAGATAAGGAATGTCTTCCTTGCGCTCGCGCAAAGGCGGCAGGTTGATGGGCAGGACGTTCAGGCGGTAGTAGAGGTCCTCTCGAAAGGTGCCTTGTTCGAGGGCCATGCGGAGATCCTGGTTGGTGGCGGCGACGATTCTCACGTCGACTTCGGTCGTCTTGGTGCTGCCGAGGCGTTCGAATTCGCGTTCCTGTAGCACCCGCAGCAGTTTCACTTGCACGCCCGGCGGCACGTCGCCGATTTCGTCCAAGAAAACGGTCCCGCCATCGGCCTGCTCGAATTTCCCCGGGTGGGGTTGCGCCGCTCCGGTGAAGGCGCCCTTCTCGTAACCGAAAAGCTCGGCCTCCATGAGGTTTTCCGGAATCGCCGAACAGATGATTTTCACGAAAGGCTGGTCTCGCCGAGGCGAGTGCATGTGAATGGCGCGGGCCAGCATACCCTTCCCGGTTCCGCTTTCGCCTCCCAGTAAGACAGTGGTTCGAGTCGGCGCCACGCGCCCGACGGCATCGAAGAGCTCCTGCATTTTCGTACCGCGGCCGATGATGTTCCCGAAATCGTAGCGGCGTTCCAGCTCGGCTTTTAGTTTGAGATTCTCGTCGCGTAGGGAGTAGAGTTCGAGAACCTTGGCAATCGTCATCGTCAGGTCCTCGAGCGAGAAGGGCTTGAGAACGTAATCTCCGGCTCCGGCTTTCATCGCCCCCACCGCGGTCTCGACCGTGCCGAAGGCGGTCATCACGACAACGGGCAGTGACGGGTAGCGGTCGCGGACATGGCCCAAGAATTCGAGGCCGTCCATGCCGGGCAGGCGTAGGTCAGTCAACACGAGAGCGAAACCGTTGTCGCCGGTTTGCGCTTTGTCGAGGTGTTCAAGCCCTTGCTCGGCTGATTCCGCCTTGGCGACCTGGTAGCCCGAGCCCTGGAGTTGCAGCTCCAAGACGCGCAGCATCTTTGTTTCGTCTTCCACGATGAGGATGCGCTTCGCCATGGGTTTCCTACGGGGCTGCAATAGAGTCGGATAGGGTACGGTCGCCGTGAATCCGCGGATTCATGATAACGCCATGAAAATAGGTGTCGACGGGCCGAAGGGTCGGGCGAGAGCTTCCTGTCGCCCTTACCTTCTTCCCATATGGCACACCTTCGGGTTTGGTGGGTGAGGCCGATGCGGGAAACAGGGCAGCAAGGCGTCGAAGCGGCAGCCGTCGGCCGGTGGTCGAGCGCATGGTTCCTATTGGTCGATATGGCATCAAATGATTGCTCCTACGCCCCGTCCGGGGCTTCTCGTCATTTGTGGCGGTGACCCCGGGCTGAAGCCCGGGGCTACTATCCATGCCCCCTCCGGGGGCGAGACACAGGCTGTGAGACATCCCGGCCGCTGCTTCGTGGGTCCCCCGGAGTTCTCGGTCTCGCCGGCTGCAAACGTAATGCACCATGCCCTACTCCCCCGCTTCGATGGACGTGGGCAATTGGACGTGAAACGTCGAGCCTTGGCCGGGGCGGCTGGTTACCGAGATGGTTCCGTCGTGACTGTCGACGAATTTCGAGACCATCGCCAACCCCAAGCCAACGCCGTGCGCCTTGGTGGTGAAGAACGGATTGAAGATGTCCTCCAACTGTTCGTCGGGAATGCCTTCGCCGGTGTCGGCAATTTCGAGATGCGCGTAGGGGCCGCGGCGTCTCGTTTCAACCCGCAGAGTGCCGCCTTCCGGCATCGCCTCGTAGGCGTTCAGCAAGAGATTGTAGACCGTACTTTCGATCAATGTCGCATCAAAACGAAAGGGCGGCAAGGGGGCCAGTTTCTTGTTCACCTGTAGGGGGATGTCGCGGCCCTTGCGCTGTTCGTCGAGTTGCGAAAGAGCGCGCTCGACGACGGCGTTGAGGTCGTGCGTTTCCTTTTGGAGTTGAGAGGGGCGCGCGAAGTCCAGAAAACGCGTCACCAGACCATTGAGGCGCCTCACCTCGGAGCGCACAAAGCCCGAGACCTCCAGCGCCACTTCGTTCTCCGGGCTGACGTTCTTTTCGAGCAACTCGGCGGAGGCTGAAATCACGCCCAACGGATTGCGAATCTCGTGCGCCAATCCGGCCGAGAGCTGCCCCAATGCGGCCAGACGTTCCGAACGCTGCACCTGCGCTTGAGCCTCGATCAACTCCCGATTGGCCTGGGCCAAATGCTCGGTCTTGGCGCGATTTTCCGTCGCGAAGCGGTTGACCAGGATCGCGCTCAAGAAGAAGAACAGCACGCGAACTATCAACTCGCGTTGGCCCTCGGGAGGAATGTAGGCGGTTTCGTAGTCCACCGCCAGCAGAAACGAAAGATAGATGCCCGAGGTCGCCAGCGTCGACAGCATCGTGCCCGCCGCGCCGAAATTCGTCGCCGCCGACACCACGGGCAGTAGAAAGATCAAGTAGTAGCTGCTCTCGAGCCCGCCGGTTTCCGCAACCAGCCAAAAACACAGCGTCAGCTTCACGGCGATCGAAAGCGCGGCGCTCGTGGTGTCGTCGATGACGCCGAGATAGACCTCCGCGATCTGGACCCCACCCAAGGCCAAAAGAACCAGCCACTCGTAAGGGGAGTGCTCGGCTTTGGTCATCCCGAGGGCGGCCAGGGCCCCCAGCAGGATGAGCCAAACCATGTCGATGGCGCGGATTTTCGGCATTCCGTTCGGTTCTGCTCAAGCTTACTATCTTTGCCTTCAACGCGACTGGGAGCAAGGGGAGTTTCGCGCCGGTCCGAGCCCAGTCCCAGCCGACCCTTCTCATCGCCTGACGGGCAAAGCGGGGCTCGTGGGGGCCACCGGCCGCACCGGCTCGTCCGGAAAAGAAATTTTAGTCGAAAGGTCCGCGGGGACCGCGCCGCGACGATCGAGATGTAGCGGTGTTTCTCGGGACAGGGGGGCGGTGCTGAACAGGCCGCCCCCGCCCCAACAGCTCAACCCACCGCGCCCGAAAAACAATCGGGCTCAACGCGATATCCTGAAACATCAGCCCGCCGTCGGACTTCGACGAGTCCGGCGCTGTTGTCATGGATCAGGTTTCTCCAACCCGCCGGAAAGATCGTGAACGCTCGTCGGCCGGGGTGCGGGAATTCTTCCGCCAGCGCGGTGTCCTGGCACAATTCCATCCCGACTACGAATTTCGGCCGGGGCAGCTTTCGATGGCCCAAGAGGTCGAAGCGGCTCTCGAGGAAAAGCGCCATCTCACGGTCGAAGCGGGCACGGGCACCGGCAAGACATTGGCGTACTTAATCCCCGTCTTAGCGGGCGGCAAGCGCGTGATCATCTCCACCGGCACGAAAGCGCTCCAAGAGCAGCTCTATTACAAGGACATCCCTTTTCTGGCCAAGGCGCTGGGCCGAGAGCTGAAGGTGGCCTACATGAAGGGCCGCAATAACTACTTGTGCCGTCAAAAGCTCTATGACGCGGCGAAACGGCCGGTGCTCGAAGGCTTGGTGGAGATCGAAGATTTCGGGATGATCCGCGAGTGGGAAGCCGAAACGGAAACCGGCGACCGCGCCGAGTTGAAAAAGCTGCCGCAAGCGAGCACGGTGTGGGACAAGCTCGACGCCCGCCGGGAACTGTGCTCGGGACAGAAGTGCGAGCAGTTCGACCGTTGTTTTCTCACGTTGATGCAGCGCAAGGCGCGCGAGAGCGACATCATCATCGTCAACCACCACTTGTTCTTCGCCGACCTGGCGTTGCGGGATAACGAATACGCCTCGATCATTCCCGACTACCAAGCCGTGGTCTTTGACGAGGCGCATGAAATCGAGGATGTCGCCGGCAAGCATTTCGGGGTTCAGATCAGCGACTACCGTTTCGAGGAATTGGCCCGCGACATTCATCACACGGCCTTTCAAGGGGACTTCGGTTCACGGGGCCTCGATCGCGCGATCGACGGTTTTCGCACGCGTTTCCAGGGTTTCTTCGCCTTATTCTCGGGGTATCAGGGACGGACGGGTTTCCGCGATCGAAAGGAATTTCTGGAACGTCACCAAGATTCCTACGCGGCTCTGTTGAACGCCCTCGAGAGGCTCGGGAACGAACTCAAGCAGGTGGAGAAAAAGGTCGACGAACTGATCCCGCTGGAACGCCGCGTCAAGGAACTGGACCACGATCTACGGTTTCTGATGGAGGGCGACGACACGCGCTTCGTGTATTGGGTGGAGAAGCGAGCGAGGGCGACCTTTGTGCAAGCGACTCCGATTGATGTCTCCGAGGTACTGCGCGAGCGCTTGTTCAATGAGGTCGACACGGTCGTGCTGACTTCGGCGACGCTGGCCGTCGAGGGCAAGTTTGATTTCATTCGCGGCCGCGTGGGGCTCGACTCGGCGCGAGAGCTTGTCGTACCGGGGCACTTTAACTTCACGGAGCAAGTTTTGTTTTACGTGCCGCCGACGTTGCCGGAGCCCCGCGCGCCGGAATTCGTCAAGGCGGCGGCGGACGAGGTCCTGCGTTTGCTGCGCTTCAGCCGGGGACGGGCCTTCGTGCTGTTCACCAGTTATCAGCAAATGCAGGCGGTGCACGATTTTGTTTCGTTCGCGATCGAGTATCCGACGCTGATTCAAGGTTCGGCGCCGAATTCGGCGTTGCTCGATGAGTTTCGCCGGACGCCCAATTGCGTGCTGTTCGCGACAGCAAGTTTTTGGCAGGGCGTCGACGTTCCGGGCGAACAGCTTAGTTGCGTGATCATCGACAAGCTGCCCTTCGCGGTTCCGAGCGAACCGGTAGTGGAGGCTCGGATTGCCGCGATTCGCGAGGCCGAAGGGAATCCATTTTACGAGTATCAAATTCCGCAAGCCGTAATTTCTCTCAAGCAGGGGTTCGGGCGTCTTATCCGCAACGCGAAAGACCGCGGGGCGCTCGTCTTGCTCGACAACCGGGTGCTCAAGAAACGCTACGGCGCGGTCTTCCTCAGCAGCCTGCCCGACTACACGTTTACGACCTCGGCGCGTGACGTGGAACGTTTTTTCGAGAATTGAAGCTCACGGACCTTAGGATGCAGATCACGGAAATCTTCCATTCGATCCAGGGCGAGTCAAGCCGTGTCGGTTTGCCCTGTACGTTTGTACGCTTGACGGCGTGCAATCTGCGCTGCCGCTGGTGCGATACGGAGTACTCGTTTTACGGCGGAACGAAGATGACGCTCGATGAGGTGATGGCAAGAGTCGATTCGTTGGGGTGCCGGCTCGTTGAAATCACGGGCGGCGAACCTCTGCTGCAGCAGGAAGTCTATGCGCTGATGGAGCGCCTGCTGGCGAAACGATACGACGTCATGCTCGAAACCAGCGGGGAGCGATTGATCGATCAGGTCCCGCGCGAAGTCGTGAAGATCGTCGACGTGAAATGCCCCGACTCAGGGGAAGCCGACACTTTCGCGGGCGAGAATCTTGATCACGTGCAACCTCATGACGAGCTGAAATTCGTGGTCTCGACCCGCCGTGACTACGAGTTCGCGCGTGACTTTACGCACGATCACAAGCTAACGGATCGAGTCGCCGCCGTGATCTTTTCACCTGTTCACGGTGAACTCGCCCCGGCGAACCTGGCCGGCTGGATGCTCGAAGATCAACTCGAGTCGCCCATTCGCTTCGGCGGGCAACTGCACAAAGTCATTTGGGGGCCTGACCGGCCGGGCGTCTGACTTCGCCGGCGAATTGGGCGCATCGAGTGGGCTTGCCGGCGAAGAGCGGTGTCGGAGGCGGCATTGTCGCGTGGTGAGGCGTTCCTGCCGCCCTTTCAGGGCTCGCGCGGGTAGGGATTCCACCCAGGGTTCCGCCTTCGGCTCCACCCTGGGCTATATTCCTACCGCCGCTTCGCGGCTGTGGAGATTCGTGGCCTCAGCGCTCGGTACGTGATATCTCATGTCCTTGAGAGGGAATTTTCAGAGGATCCACCAATAGGCTAATCCCGCAGTGTAAAAGCAAAATAGGCGTTACCGGCGGCGGTGACGACATATTGCTTGCCGTCGGTGGAAAAGGAGATTGGGTTGGCCGAGATCGCGCCGCCGGTTTGGAACTGCCACAGCGGACTGCCGTTGCGAGCGTCCAAGGCGTAGATGTTGCCCTCGGGCGAGCCGCCGAAAACGAGCCCGCCGGCGGTGGCGATCACGCCCGCCCAAAGCGGCGTCGGGGTGCGGAATTCCCACTCCATTTGCCCGGTCGTTTGATCGAGCGCGCGGACTGCGCCCCAGGCTTCCTCGAGCAAGGGACGTTCTCCGCCGCCACCGAAGAATTTACCCGGCCTGTACTTCACCTTGCTCTTGAAATAGTACGCGCCCATCTCGCGAACAGGAACATAGAGCAAGCGGGTCTGGGGACTGTAGGACGGACTCATCCAGTTCGTGGAGCCTTGCAGGCTTGGGTAGACGAGGTTGCCTTCCTTGGTCGGCGCTGTGTCCTCAACGAGGATGGGGCGGCCCTTGGCGTCGAGCCCGCGCGCCCAGGTCTGTTTGGCATAGGGCGTTCCGAGAACGAACTCTCCGGTGGCGCGGTCCAACAAGTAGTAAAAGCCGTTGCGGTTGGCCATCGCCACGAGCTTGCGCGGGCGGCCGTCGATCTCGAAATCCACGAGCACCGGGATCTGGTTGGCATCCCAGTCGTGGACGTCGTGGGGGGTGAACTGAAAATGCCAGCGCAGCTTGCCGGTGTTGGGATCGAGAGCGATCAGGGAGCAGGTGTAGAGGTTGTCGCCGAGACGATTGTCGCCGTTCCAATCCGGCGCGGGATTGCCGGTGCCCCAATAGAGCAGGTCAAGCTCCGGATCGTAGCTGCCGGTCAGCCATGTCGCGCCGCCGCCGGTCTTCCAGCTGTCGCCGCTCCAGCTATCGTGGCCCGGCTCTCCGGGACCGGGAATTGTGTAGAAGCGCCACAGACGTTTCCCTGACTTCGCATCATAGGCGTCGAGAAACCCCCGAATCCCGGCTTCACCGCCGCTGATGCCGACAATGATCTTGTCGTCCAACGCAAGCGGCGCCGCCGTGATGGAATGGCCGACCGCGTTCTCGCCCACATGGACCTTCCAACGCTCGGCGCCGGATTTTGCGTCGAGTGCGACAAAGTAGCCGTCAAGGGTTCCGACGTAGAGTGTTTCGTCGAGAATCGCGACTCCGCGGTTCGTCGGCCAAAACCCCACCGTGAGAACGTCCTCGGACATGGGACGATTCCAGGACCACAGCGGCCTGCCTGTCTTGACGTCCAACGCCGTGACACGGGCCGGCGGCTCGGTCACGTACATCACTCCGCCAGCGACGATGGGAGTCCCTTGGATACGACCGGGGTCCTTGATTTGATACACCCAGGCGGGGCTCAGCCAGTCTACATTCTCGCGGTTGATCTGGTCGAGGGGCGAGAATCGCCGACTCTTGTAGTCCCCCGAGTAGGTGAGCCAGTTTTCGGGCTCCCGCTCGGCTTCGGCGATCCGTTCATAGGACACCTGGGCGTTCAACATCGAGGCGGCGAGAAGGAGCCCGCCGGCGGCAATCAAAACCTTCACTCATCACCTCGTAAGCCGGCAAGATAGGCGACCAAGTCGTCCAGGCCCGCCGCTTCGATGTCGTAGGCCGGCATGAGACTTTGATCCTCGGGACGACGTAACTCCCGGAGTTGTCGCTTGTCCAAGGAATGGAACCGGTTGGAAGCGTCGCGGACTTGGAGGCTGAAGACATCCTCATTGACCAGCAGCCCGCGAGTCTCGTCGTCGTTGGCGGAAATCGCTTCGATAAACGCTGTATTCGCGGGCAGGTCGGCGCCGGGGTTCAGGATGGATTCCCGCAGGTGGCGCGCGCCGCGCCGCAACCCTACTTCGCTTAGCACGGGCCCCAAGCTTCCACCTTTACCCTGGATGATGTGGCACGACGAACATCCTTGCCTCTCGTAAACGGCGCGGCCCCGTTCGGCGTCGCCGGGAAGCTCGACCGCCGCCTTGCGCCCGATCGATCGCAGATACCCGCCAAGCTGTCGACGCTCGAGGGTGTTCATCATCCACCCGCGAGGCATGCCGGCTTCGAGGATCCCCACACGGATCAGGTCCAGCAGGGCTTCGTCATCTCCGGCGCGGTGGTACGTGGGACGCCTCAAATCGGGTCCCTTCCCTCCCCCGCCGTCCACGCCGTGACAACTCAAGCAGTGGTCCTCATAAAGGATCGCTCCTTCGGCAACATCGGCTTCGGAGAGCGCGGAGAGGGCTTCGGGAGGCTTTTCCTGTTGGGACCGCAACAGAGTGGGGGTCGCCGTTACAACCGCGATCGCGACTAGGCCTGCGATTCTCACAAAGGACCGGCTACCGAGGTCACAAGAATGGGGCGGCGTTGGGCAGGGGGTCAAATTGGCCGGCGGTGCGCTCTTCGTCTGCATTTCCGAGCACGTGGAGAAGTGAAACCCGCTTACCGGGCCGGCAACTTTTCGTCCATGGCGAGCGCCTGATTCGCCAGTAGTTTGATCTGTTTGATCACGGGGCGATGTCCCGGAAGCGACAACATAACTCTGTAATCGCCGGGAGGCAGAGAGAGCTCACGGGGTGTGGAACCGGAAGCTTGCTTGTCGTTGATTAAGATCCGCGCGCCCGTCGGGGTAGTCGTGAGGTTTAACGTGGCGCGTGGGGGCTGCGCGCCGAGGACAAACTGCTGAGAGCTGAGTTGCCCTTCTTGAACCAGGACGCTGATTTCATACATTCCGGCCCCGGCCTTCTCGACCTTAAGCCGGTGATAGCCGGGCCTGAGGCGCAAGGAAGTGTTCGTTTTGCCGTCAGACATTTTTCCGTCCACGAAAATGTTCGCGCCAGGCGGGGAGCTGCTGACCAACACGGTGCCGACAACCAGTTCCATCTCGAAAGGAAGGACGACCGGGTCGGAACCGACCGTAAAGGGCTTACGAACGCGGTGGAACCCCGTCATCGAAACGCTCGCGATGTAATCCCCACGCGGCAGGTCGAGCGAACAGGGCAGCGAGCACGACCACTGGGGCTTGCCGTCAACGGTCACGCGCGCGCCGGCCTGTTGACTCGAGAAAGTCACCTCGACCGTCTTGGCGACTCTCGGCGCCGCGGGGGCGGCCTTTGGCTTCGCGGGAGGCGGTTTGGGCGTAGGCTGAACCTTGGGTGGAGGCGCCGCGGCGACGGGCGGGGCGGCGGCAACTTCCGGCGGCGGCGCGGTGGGTTCCGTTGCTCCGCCCGCGGTATCGGGCGAGACCGGTTCCGGCACAGCGGCGTCCGGCGAGGACGGCGCACCAGGCAATTCAGCGGGCGGCTCCGCCGGCTCCCCCGTTGCCGCGATTTCCGAGGGTTGGCCGCCAAGAATTCCGGGGTTTTGCGTGAACCAATAGGCCCCGCCGGCCGCCGCCAATCCGGCGATCGCCGCGACAGCCAACCAGGGGCTGCGTTTCGGCGGCTCCTCAGCGGACCCGAAGAGGACCGACTCGGGAGTTGGCATGGAAGTAGACGATGCGTCGGCGGGCCCAGTCGCGTCAACCGCCGCGGCCGAGGTCGCCGTGGAATGGGATTCGCCGAGCGGAGGCAATCCCGTCATGACTTCCGTCGGAGCGTCTTCGGCGGGAAGCGACTGAACAACCGTTTCCAAGTGATCCTGATCTCCGGCGGAACCTTCGGCGAGTGAAGCACCCGAGTGCATGACAGTCGGGGCTTCGCCGCTCCCGTACTCCGGTATGGATACCGGCGCTACCGGCGAAGACGGCAATGCGTCCGCGCCGCTGCCCCAACCTCGCGAAACCGACGCGGCGAAATCCTTGCAACACGCGAAACGGTCTCCGCTGGATTTCGCCAAACCGCGCAAAATGGTGTTTTCCACTTCTTGTGGAATCGACGGCACCATCTTGGTCGGTGGCACGACATCGCCCGAGACGATCTTGAACATCACCGCCGTCAGGCTGTCGCCCGAGAACGGTTTCTGCTCGGTCATCATCTCGTAGCTGATTACGGAAAGCGAAAACTGGTCGGACGCGCCGTTGATTGGATCGCCGCGCACCTGCTCGGGAGACATGTAACTCGGCGTCCCCATGACGGTCCCGGTTTGGGTCAACGTCGAGGAACTGATACGCGCAATGCCGAAGTCGGTGATCTTGACGGTCCCGTCGGCGGTCACCATGATGTTGGCCGGCTTGACGTCGCGGTGGACGATTTCGCGGCTGTGCGCGTAGTCAAGCGCCGAGGCCGCCTGACGAAGAATGTCGCTGATGAATTGCGGGTCCTTGGTGCGCCCGTCCTCCATCATGGTCTGGAGCGTCTCGCCGTCGACGAACTCCATCGTGATGTAGGCCAGTTCCTCTTCCTCGGCCACATCGTAAATCGTGACGATGCCGGGGTGGGAGAGCCGTCCGGCCGACTGCGCTTCCCGAAACAGGCGCTCGCGCAGCTTACCGGCTTCGGAGCTTTCTTGGTCGGCGAACTTGATGGTCTTGATGGCTACTTCGCGCCCGATCTTGGTATCGCGCGCTCGATAGACCACGCCCATCGCGCCGCGGCCCAGTTCGTTGAGAATTTCGTACCGGCCGATTTGATCCATTGCGAAAGACAGGGTGAGAAGTTACCTCCATAATGTATCATGCCCGCACGGGCGGAGCACTAGGATTCGACAACAAAAACGAGCCGAGCACGAATCAATTCCAAAAGCCCGCAAACCGCGCCGTGTGCCGACCCGGAGAAAACAGTTCAAGACCGGATCAGAGCCCCCTGTGGGACGATCCCCCGGGCTACGCGCGACTCGGGTTGCTTGGCGCGGTTGGGCCGTCGCTTGCGCTCGGGGCTCGGGTCCTGTTTTGGAGTTTGATTGAGCGATTCGAAGTCGCGAATTCGCCCTTTGATAGAATCAAGTTCACTCCACTTTGTTGGGGTCGGATGATGTTGGAGAACCGTAGGAAATCACTCGTTTGCGACGTCAACGGCGTTAAGATCGGCGGCGATAATCCGGTCGTCGTTCAATCAATGACGAATACCGACACCGCCGATACCACTTCGACGGTGAATCAAACTCTGGCCCTGTCGCGGGCCGGGTCCGAGTTGGTGCGCGTCACCGTCAACAATGAAAAAGCCGCCCAAGCCGTTCCTCGCATCGTCGAGACGCTGCGCGAGTTCGGCGTTGACGTCCCCATCATCGGTGACTTTCATTACAACGGGCATATCTTGCTCGAAAAGTACCCGGACTGCGCCCGCGCGCTTGCCAAGTATCGCATCAACCCCGGTAACGTAAACATCGGCAAGAAGCACGACGACAACTTCC
>CBDDCY010000009.1:0-488278 GCA_965226435.1 Bryobacterales bacterium | reverse complement strand
CGTTTTCCGCGCGAGCGGCGTGCCGTGGTGCTGGCCTATTTGCGTCAGATGCACCGGGATTTTGATCTCTTCTCGGGGTTCTGTCGCGACATCGTCGTACACAGCGCGAACCCCAGGTTCGCGGTGCTCGTCGTCGAGAGGACGATTTTGTTTCACTCTGTTTACGCGATTTTGATGATCAGCTGCCGTATCGGCTCTCCGACCGCGGCCCGGACCTCGTTCGAGCGTCTTGGCGGCGCGATCGCGGATTTGCGGCACGAAGGTGAGCACAGGAGTGCCCTAGCGGCGCGGCCGTCGGAACCCTGGGCTTCGGCGCTGGGCGCGTAGGCAGCGAATCGGGGACGGCGCTTTCCCCGGGCGCGCTTTTCGGACGTGGACGCGGCTTGTCGTGGAGACGACCCGAATTTACACGGCGTTGTCGGAGTGCGCGCCGCGCATGAAAGCGCGGCATTCCAATTCACAGGGCGATAGCGATGGGCGTCGGTCGGCTCCTTGGTCGGCGCCCCTTGGCCCGTCCAACGTCGGCTGCGCACCCAATGGCGCAGGGCCGGTTTTGGCATGTGGAGGCCTCGATAAGAAACTGGGTCTCGAATAGGGCAAGCGCCCCGTTCAGGGCCGCCGGTTTTCCAAGCCGGAGGTGGGAGCGGATCTGTTTGTTTGAATGACTTGTGGTGGTTGTCCGGCTGGTTTGTCCTCAACCGTTACGCGGGTCCGCCGTCCGCTTCCGCAACACAGCGAACGAGTTTTCCACCCATCGAGGCACTCCCATCAACGCTCTTGGATACGAAAACGTTAGCAGTGGAGTTTCGTGGAGGAACGGGCGGCCTTGAACGGGGCGCATTGCCCGATCGGCGCAGGTCGGATTCCGCCTAAAGCACCCCCCCCGGACCGACGCCCGGGACGAAAAAACGAGGGGGGCGTTGTCGCCCCCCTCGCTGTTTAGGTTGAACTGTCGACGTTGCTTACTGGTCGAGAGCTTCGGGTACACCGCGCACGCCGGTTTCGCCATTGAGCTCCAGCAAGAGACCCAGGTAGCCCCGCGCCAGTGTCGGCACCGAACCAAAGCCGTCGCTAATGAACGCATAGCCATGGCCGTACTGGAAGTCGCAAACTACGATGATGTAGCCCTGGAACTCCGTGGCCGGGATGCGCTTCGGCTATTTCCGCGGCGTCAAGAAGGGGATGAAATCAGCAGCCGCTGCCGGCCGACGGGGTGGGCGTCCCGGCCAGTGGAGTCACATTCCCGCAGCCGCTTTTCGCGGCCGCGGCGGTTTGGGGTTTCTTTAGCGGCAATGGACGACCGAATGCATGTGAGCGCGAATTTCCAGAGGGGCCGATCTAGCGTCAAGAACAGCTGCCGGTTGAGCAGAACCGATTCGGTCGGCACTTGGCGGGGCTTGGGCAGCCCTATTCTTGCACGGGGCTAAGTTCCTGAGGTGTCTAACCTTATATACTGAAGTCGTAGCCTGTCGGACGGCGGGGAAGCACGTGGTTTCCGCGTTGGTCCGATTCCCCTTGGGCTCGCCGTGGTTGGTGGCACCGCGCGAGCTGTCCGTTTACCTGAATGGGTGGAATGCGCAATCTCCCGACGTCCCGACCCTGGATGTCTTTCTTGGGCTGATTTCCGCCATTCTGCTATTGCTGGCCCTGGTGTATGTGGCCCGCCAGCGGCCCGAGACGTTCGGCGGTTTTCGGAGAAGGCCGCGGCAGAGCAAGCACCACTCGGTCATCTTTCAAGACGTTTTCCTGCCGGAATCCAATCGGGGATTGAGTTTCATCGGCTCGCTGTTCTGCCACATGGTGGGCTTTTCGTTGGTTCCGTGGATGGAGTTCGCGATACCGCGGGTCACGATGCCTGATCCGGAGGCGCACGAAATCGTGGAGCTGGACTATCGCATCCCCGACATTCCCTTGGTTGCACCGGAAGACCTCTTGGAAGAAAAGGAGGATGAGGACTGCACGGCGACCCGGGATGCGGCTGCAGAATGAGGTGATCCCCGCTCAAGTTACACCACGAGCACACGTAGCTGTCGCGCAACTCGAAGAAGTAGATGGGACGCTCGAACTCGTTCGTCCAACCCGTCTGGCGGATCTGGGTCCTTGAATCATCGATTTGCACCAACGACCCCGGCCGCACCAACGGGTACATCATATAGTCTTCGGTCCCAATGAATCCGTAGCGGTGATCTTCCAGGTCCAAAGTGTCCAGCAGACTCAAGGGGACCTTGCCCCACTGCTGAATCATCCGACTCAGGTAGGTGCTCTCGCGAAAATCCAGGCCCGGCTCGAGCTTGAGCGGCATCGAAACGGAGCTGCGAGCACCGTCGTGAGTCGACACCAAATGCGTGGCCGGCGGCGCCAGAGTCTGCGAATCCTTCCAGATGTCCGAAAAACAGATCCCGTACCACTCCATAACTTCACTCAGATCCAACCGATAGATGGCACACAAACTGTAGAATCGATGTAGACTCGGGACCACGCCCTTGTTTTCGATGTCGGCCAGCCGACTCAAGCCGATCACGTAGTCCGAGTTGCGGTGGCGCTGCGCGATCAGGTTGCTCGCCTGCTCCACCTGGCGGTATCGCAGCCCCAGCTTTTCGCGAACTTTCTTGAGTTTGAGGCCCGGATCCATGCTAAAACAAGCTTAGAAAAACTCGCGGAACGTCCGTCGATGACGTACGCTGTGATTATATGGGTTTCCGGAACAACAGGAAAGACAGCGCTTAGGGGTTTTGTTCTGTTTTCAGAACAAAATGGGTGGGGCTGTTCCGGAATGGGGGGAAGTTGAAACGAATCGTTATTGGACTCAGCGGCGCCAGCGGCTCGATCTATGGCGTTCGACTATTGGAAGCCTTGCGGTCCCGCGACGACGTTGAGACTCATCTCATCGTCACGCGGGCCGCCGAAAAGACTCTGCACCAGGAAACCGGCGCCACTCTGACCGAAATCAAGCCTCTGGCCGACGCCTGGTATTCGAACGAGCAGATCGGCGCGGAAGTCGCAAGCGGATCTTTCCAAACCGACGGCATGGTGATCGCGCCGTGCTCGATCCACACCATGTCCGCGATCGCCGCCGGTATCACCTCGAATCTGCTGGTCCGCGCCGCCGACGTCACCCTCAAGGAGAAGCGCCGGCTGATTCTGGCCGTTCGTGAGACGCCCCTCCATTTGGGCCACTTGCGAACAATGGCCGCGTTGGCGGAAATCGGCGCCGTGATCGCCCCTCCCATGCCGGCGTTTTATCAACGTCCCAAGACCGTCGACGACATCGTCAAGGGCTTTGTCGATCGAATGCTCGACCTACTGGGACTCCCCGATCCCGAAGCCGCGCGCTGGGACGGGATATAAGACCCACTCCAGGATGGCGTCCGGCGGTCGTCCCCGCGGGGAGGCGAGCGAAACCCGCCGTCACCGACTTGAGCCGCGCGCTATCATGATAAGAGAGACACCGAAAGGGGGGGCGTAACGGATTCGACGGGATTGCACCGTCGTGAAGAGGCATACCGGGTTCCGAGCTCCCGTTAAACGATCGGACCATAACAACTGCCAACAACAACACGCAGTTAGCCTACGCCGCCTAATTAGGTCGGCGCGCTCTTTCCGTCGGGCCCGCACGGCGGGATAGAGTGTCATTTCGCGGGATTGGCCGCAGGCTTCTGTCCGGAGCCGTAAGCTGAAATTAATCGGGCTGGGTCGGTTCTTTCTTGTCCGTTCCAAGGAGCCGGCCGAGACTTTCGAGCGGACTAAGTATGTAGGCTCTTCGCGATAGACTTTTCCGGACGCGGGTTCGACTCCCGCCGCCTCCACCAAACTCAACCGACCTCGACCTGCCGACAACGAGACCCTCCCCGCCCTTGTTTGCAACCGCGAAGTCCTGGGCGCTTTCGCTGGACGTGCCGACCCTCCAGTCGCTGGGTGTGCGACATGATATGTCGGACCTCCCTGCCATGCAAGCGATAGAAACCGAGCCGCGCACGTAAGTAAGCGGTAGGCGATGCCCCCTCAGTCCGGTTCACCGGGCTTGAGTCGCAAATAGGCCAGCCCTTGAGGGCCGGCTCAAAGGATCCGCGGTCCACACGAGGCCGTTTAAACGGCCTTCTCCCATGCGGCTTCAGCCATCGTCGCACCAAGGGAAGGTTTCAGGCAGACCCGCCCTGGGCGCAAGCCCAGCGACAGCGCCCCCTCCCTCGGGCGAGCCCTGAAGAGCATCGTGACCCGAGTGGGGCCGCCCACCGCGCCGAATCGTTCGGGCAAGAAACTCGGCGGGCGATCGAATTTCGAACAGCCGCGTCCCCGGTAGCAAATTCGAACAGGCGCATCCCCGGTAGCGACCGGCACTCTTGCCGGTCCCAGCCGACGGTCGAGACAAGCCTTCAGCTTGTCTCTCGACCTTCTCCATCGACATCCAACGGCCCTGCGGTTCCCAGTGGGGCAGGTCTCCAGGCCTGCCCAGCCACCCGCCCACCGCGCCGTGTGCCTGTACTCGAACCCCCGTGATTAATACCGGCCCTGGGCGCCAGCCCAGGGCACCCCACCAAACCAATCCCTGCCCCTCCCCCGGGCGAACGACCGCTCTCGCGGTCGTTCGGGGGCCTGGGGCGGGTCCAAAAAGACCGGCCGCCAAGCGGCCGGTCCCCTCCCCCTCGGTTCACGGTTCACGGCTAACGGCCAACGGCCAACGGCCAACGCCACACGAAATCCATCACGTCCGTTTCAAAAAAACTACGTCTTCCATATCAACAACTTAGAAAAACCAACCCCCGCGAAACCCACAACCCCAACGTATCCTATGACCGGGCAACAAGCCCCAGGAGAAATCGCATGTCTACAACAGAAAAAATTCGCGCCAATCGCGAAAACGCCAAAAAATCAACCGGCCCCAAAACCGACAGCGGAAAAACCCGCTCATCCCAAAACGCTCTCAAGCACGGCCTGCTGGCAAACGACGCCGTCTTACCCGGCGAAGACCCCGCCGAGTTCGATCAACACCTCACCTCCTTCGAGGACACCTATCTCCCCAGAAACCGTGTCGAAAAGGAAATCGTCCGTCAAATCGCCGACGTCTCCTGGAGAATGCAACGTCTCTCCCGCATCGAAACCGCCGTCATCGCCGCCGGCATCGAAAACTCCCGTCGCATCGACAACGACACCGGCCCCATGCCCGAAGACCGCGAAGCCCAAACCAAGATCCTAGGCTGGGCCATGCTCACAAGAACAAAACTCCTCAACAATCTAGCCCGCTATGACGGCCATCTCAGCCGCCGCTTTTTCCGCGGCGTCGAGTTGATGATAAACATCCGCCGCGAAGAGCGCCAACTCCGCGAAGCCTTCGAAGCCAAAAACAACCAAGCCGACGCCACCACGCCGGTTCCCGAATACTACTTCCCCGACGAAGAGCCGGCAGGCACTCATCCACCCGCCATAGGCTTCCGCGGCCAAGCCCAGTGGGGCAGGTCTCCAGGCCTGCCCGGCGAGCCAAAGAAGAACCCCAGGGCAGCCAAAAAGGGTAGCCCCCAAAGTCAAAAAATACAAAACGAACCCAAGACCAACCTAACGTCTTATATAACAACGCAGTACGAGCTGCAACCGGCAACCACCGATCCCACTATCCGGGCCGGCCTCTGGTAACCCCGGCCCCGAAAAGCCCTCAATACCCCCAAGGAGAAGCAAAGACAGGAACCAACAAGCGACCAACCACCAACCGGCACCGGCGACCCACTACCGCCGGCCAACGACTCAACAATCACAAGCCCAAAGTGTCCCTCGAGCCGCTGGCGGACGTGCCGGAAGCGTGACCGCTGCGCGGACCGCGGCAAGCCGCGTATAATTGGACCGCTATGTTAACTCGACGTGAATGGGGACTCTCCACTGCCGCTGCTCTGACCGCCGCCTGCGCGGCCGCTCCCGAACCCGAGCCCGAACCTTCGGCTCCCGCCGGCCCGCTCTATTTCGACCTCCACATCGATACGCCCGGCCGTATGGTTTCAGAAGGCCTTGACTTGGCCGAGACCTTTTGGTGGACCTCGGTCGACATCCCCAAAATGAAGCAAGGCGGGCTCAACGCCGGCTTCTTCGCGGTGTTTTCGCCGGCCCGCGACAAGACGCCCCTCGAGTCCGTCAAGGACGCCTTGAAGATCACCGACGTGATCGTCCAAGAGGTCAACCGCCATCCCGACGACCTATTCCTCGCGACCACCTCCGACGATGTCTTGCGAGCGCAACGCGAAGGCACGGTGGCGATCCTGCTGGGGGTCGAGGGCGGTCACATGATCGACTCGAGCATCGAGGTGCTGCGGCAGTTCTATCGGCTCGGCGCGCGCTATCTGGGTCTGACCCACAGCGGCAACACACCGTGGATCGGCGCCGCCGAGTACGATGACGGCCCGGAAGGCTTGACGGACTTCGGCAAGGAAATCGTCCGCGAGATGAATCGGCTCGGGATGATGATCGACATGTCGCACGCCTCGAAGCAGGCGTTTTACGACGTGATCGACACTACCACCGCGCCCATTCTCGACACCCACGGCGCTTGCCAAGCGGTGGCGAACCACCCGCGCAATTTGACCGACGACATGCTCAAGAAACTCGGCGAAAACGGCGGCGTCCTCGGGGTTGCCTACTACGCCGGAATGCTCGACGATGACTTCGCCTCGAAGATGGGGCAGTTCGCCGAGTTCAACGAGCAGAAGGAGGCGGCCCGCGAGCGCCTCAAGGACGCCGACCGCCGCGAGCTTTCCGAAGAGCTTTGGAAAATCGAGAAAGCCGCTATCGACAAGATCGGGCAGATTCCGCTCAGCCGATTAGTCGACCACATCGAACACGCCGCGACCGTTGCCGGCATCGACCACGTCGGGCTGGGCTGCGATTACGACGCCGTCGGGCTCAAGCTACCCGAGGGGCTGGAAGACATTTCCAAGACCCCGAACCTCGTCAAGGCCCTCAAGGAGCGTGGGTTCTCCGACGAAGACGTCGACAAGGTGATGGGCCGCAACGCCCTCCGCGCCATGCAGGCCGCCGAAGCCGCGGCAGCGTAGCGAGAAAACACGTTGTTTCGTCAAATTCAAGATGGATCGGCCGCCAGGTGAATCGGTGACCGTACTTCGGTCGTAAATCGGAGGCTGATAAAACTATACCGACGATCGCTTGTAGCGTTTCCCACTCCCGAACCGCGACGGGGCCGGCACGACCTCGCGGAGTTGTACCGGGCCCCGGCGCCCTGTGTTTCCTAAGGAACCCGGTTGGGCCTTGCTGCGTTAAATAGACATGAAGTTCCGGTGGATCTTGCCGCTTGTCGTATTGGCCGCTGTCCATGCGGGGGCGACGGAATTGCGCGAAACGCCCGCTCCGTCCTCGACCCTGACAGCCGACGAGATTATCAAGCGGGCCGTGGAGTTGGCCGACGGCCTGCGCGAGCAGGACCACGAACTGCGCTATGAGTTCCTCGAGCTGGCCACCATCGAGCAGCTTGATACGGCCGGGCGCGTCAAGGAGCGAGAGGAGCTGACAGCCAAGGTCTATCCGCTCGCCGGCGCGCTCCATCGCGAAATCATCGAGAAGAATGGGAAGCCTCTATCCACCGCGGACCGCGAAAAGCAACGCCGCCGGAGGGCTGAGATTCAGAAACGTCGGACGCGGGGAGAGAAGAAGAAAGACGAAGAGCGCGTGCAATTCAACAGCGAGTTGGTTGACCGCTATCGCCCTGAGCTGATCGCCGACCAACTGATCGAGGGACGCCCGACCTACACCGTGCGATTCGAGCCGAAGAGCGACTCGCTGCCGATCCGCCGCCGCATCGACTACGCGCTGAACAGGTCACACGGAAAGATTTTCGTCGACAAAGAGACCTTTCAAGTCGCCCGCGTGGAGTTCGAACTCATCGAGCCGGTGAGGCTGTGGTGGGGCCTTCTCGGCAAACTGCGAGCCGTCGAGGGCGTCATTGAACGTGCTCCACTCCCCGACGGAGCCTGGGTCGGACGCGGCTTTGACTTCTCAATGAACATGCGCCTCTTCTTCAAGAGCATCCACACCCGCCGCCGCGCGACATTCCGAAACCACCGTCGTGCGGCGCTCGATCCCAAACCGAGCCGCGAACGTCAGTGAGCGGTATGCGATGAAGCCTGTCCGCCCCAAAGAAAGTGGCGGAAGCACAATGCCCCGGAGCAGCGCGATCAAGACACCCGCGAGCCGGGTTCTCCCCTGCTTCAGTCCCCTGCCCCGCCCTGTTGCAGACGCGCCTGCCGCAAGACCCATTGGCGGATAACCTGATAACCCGGGTCGGCGGCCTCATAGCGTTGTCCGCCTTGGTGGCCGTCATCCTCGCCGGTTTGGATGTTTAGCGGCTTGCGGAGAAACTTGCTGCGCTCGACTTCGCGGGGCTCGACGCGGGCTTGCATCTTGCGGTAGTTGTCAAGCAGCTTGTCGGGAGGGATATACCCGGCGGCGTCGGGCGCTTCGAGGTACAACGTCGGGACGCGCCCGGGGACGCCGTGGCACGAGATGCAGGCCTTGTTGTCTTCGCCGTTGATCTTCGTCATCTCGGCGAAAACGTAGTCCCGGAAATGCAGAATGTCGGCGACGAAGTCGTCGTCGGGTTCGAGTCGCCGCGCGCCGCTGCCTTCGGGCGGACCTTGTTCGGTGATCAGCTTGCGCAACTGTGCACCGTACACTTTGTCGTCGCTGTTGAGGATGTTTTGGATGCTCTCGCGCAACTTCGCGTTGGTTTCGAGGTCGATGTAGGCGGCCAACGCTTTGCGCACTTCGGGATTGCGGCGCAACGCCGTTTTGTTCGCTAGTTTGACCGCCATCTCGCGAACCTCCTCCGGCCGGTCGGCGGCGAACCACGAGTTGAACATGCGCACGATCTTGTCCTTGGCGGCGGTCACCGGGTCGATGACGTCGACGCCGCGTTCGTCCTTAGTGAAGAGCGATCCGCTGCCGTCGTCGGGAGTGATCTTGAGGTAGTCGATACCGAAGATGTAGTTCGGCTCGGCGTCCGGGTTGGCCCCCAACATCTTCACGGTAAGCCGATTCGAGCCTTGGTTGAATTGGTGAACGCCGAGCGACGTCGGCCCGCTCGGGGTCAGCCGCGGCCGGTAGAAGTCGGTTGGTTCGCCGATATCGGCGCCGTTGAGCGCGAAGCGCACCGTACCCATCTCGCGGTCGTAAAGAAAGGCGGTCAGAATCTCGTACAGCCCGGCTTTGGGCGCATTGACCTCAAGCGTCAAGCGAGCGCCGGGAACACCCTCGCGCCACCACAGAATCGTGTTCTTGCTGGTCAGGCCGTCGGGAACAATCTGCTCGGTCGTGCGCCCAAAGGTCAACTCGAGCACCTTCAAATCTTCGGCTTCGACCGCGCCCTCGACGGCCTCCTCCATCGAAAGGCCGCCTTCTTGATACGAAACCATCCACTCGGTCGAGGGTAGCCAAAAACGTTCGTCGGCGTTGACGAGTTCGAAGACGACTTTTCGATGCAGCGTCGGGTTTTCACCGAGGATCCGTCCCATCAGCCCGGCTCGTGCTTGTTTCGCGGCATCGGGGTCAGCGGCTTCGGAAGCCGGCGCGGCGTCAGCCGGAGCCGGTTTCCCGAGCAAGCCGCCCAGCGCCGCCGAGGGGGCCGGGGCTTCAGGCTCGCGACCGGAAATCAGCAGACGGTAAAACTCCAGCTCCTCGCGTTCGCTGACGCGCTCGAAATCCCATTTCACGCGGGCAAGGAAATTGGTCAAGGCCTCGGCATCCTTGGTTCGTCCGGCGTCGAGGAAACGGTTGACCTTGGCCAGCAGTTGCCGCAACGTCTGTAGGTCGGCCGGCAACGTTAGAGACCGCGGATTCACAAGCGCCCGCGCCGCCACGGCGACCATTTCGATATCTCCGGTCGTGAGCAACTCGAGCAAACGCTTTTCGAGCGGCTCGTAGGAAACGTTGGCCGCGCCTTCGAGAGCAATCTTCTTCCAAGGGATCTCGGCGTCGTCCGGCTCGCGTTCGTAGGTGGCGAGCACGATCTTGCCGAGAAAGTCGGCGCTGCCCGGAGTTGAATAGCCCAATTGCCCGGGTCCGCCATCGTTGCCTCGCTCCTGAAAATGCGATGCCGCGACGGCCGTCAAACGGCGATCGAATCGCGCCTGTTGCTCGGGCGCGGCTTGCTCGCGACGCTTGCCCAGCAAGCGATAGAAATCGCCCAGCTCGGCGTACTGGTGGTCGACGTTCTTACCCCCGGTCTGGTTGGCGATCTGGCCGTTGACGATCAGCATCGAGACGGTCGAATAGCGTAGCGCGGTCTCCGCCTGCGCATTGGTCTCCTCGCGGAACAAAGCCTCGGCCCAGGCGCGGTTGATCGCCTCCCGCAGGGGCGGATTCCATACCCACCAATGCCAGGCGGCTTTGAAAGCAAACGCCCTGACTCCCGCGAATGGATCCGACATTCCCCGGGCGAGCACTTGCGTGAGTGAACCGAGGTTCACGCGGCTTCGCGGACCGGCCAGATCGACGCGCGTCACGAGCGCCTGCAAGATCGCCTGCCGAACGCGCGGGCCGCCGCCCCCATAAGCCTCGAACGTTTCCTCCCAGCCCTGGTCGTCAAGCAGCATTTGCCGTAACGACCAAAAGGCCGCCTCGCGACACATCTTCACCGGGTCGTCAAGCCCGCGCATCAACGTCGGAATCCCCTCGCTCGCCAACGCCGCGCCAAGCCCCAACAGCGCCTGCTGTCGGATGTGCGGCGAATCACTCGCGGCGGCGGCGATCAGCGCCTCGGCCAGGCTCGGGTCTCCCGCCTCTTGCATCCGCCGCACGCGCGAAAGCAAGCCAAGAGGGCTTTCATCCGGGACGGGATCGGCCAAGGCGGCAAAAGCGTGCTCGGCCTTGTCGGGATACAGGCGACTCAGGGCCCGAATCACATACGCCGTCGTAACGAAGCCGGTTTGCGCCGCGTGATTCCACAGCCCGTATTCGATTTGGTCGTCGAGCAACCACTTTGTCGCCCGCTGAATTCGGGAGTCGCCGGGTCCGAAGCCGGCGGCTTCGAGCGCGATCAGCGCGACGGCGGTCGGGGCCGGGTCGCCGGGCTCGGTCAGGCGCCGCCAAGTCTTGCCTTCGTCCGCCGTGGTTCCGAGGTCAAAGCCCCAGCTTCCGTCATCTTGCTGCAGAGTCGTCAGTCGCGCGAGGTCGGTTTCAACTTGTGCCGCGAACTTCTCTTGGAACACCCCAGCGGCGGCCGCCCGCTCTTTGGAGCCGCTGAGTTTCTCGACCGTTTCGGCGTAGTCACCGGGCCAAAGGCGATAGAAGAATTCGATGCGGTGTCCGAGGTCGTCGCTGACCAGCATGGCGTCATTGCCGGTGGCGACGATCTTGCGCGCCTTCTCCTCGATGCCGAAAAAGTAGCGCGGATCATTGGTATCTTGCCAGGCACGCTCCAAGATTTCAGCCGCGAACTTGAACACCACATTGGGACCGAAGTTCGAGCCCTTGGCCGCGGCATTGATGCCGATCGGGTCGTTGGTCTGCAAAACGTAGTTGGCCGTCCGGCGCAGCTGGTAGCTGTGCAGTCGCTTGGGCCGAAACGTGCGTTCGTGGAGGACGATATTGCGTCCCGCGACTCGGCTGCCCGCCGGCGCGTCGCCCAGGTCGTTCGGCGCCAGGCTCGTGTTGACGGCGGCATCGGTGAGCTTGACCGACGGCCTCAGGCTCTCATACATCGTATTGATCAACCGGCGGTGGTTCTGCGCGGTGCCGCGCGGTCGATAGCCGTTGCGAAATGCATCCGCCACGCCCCACACACCGCTTTGCGTGTGACAGCTCATGCAGTTCTCTCCAAATAGGCTCGTCCCGTCGCGCACTCGCCGGTCGAGCCCGATGTTGCGGGGCCGATGAATGAGCCAAGCGTCGACTTCGGCCAAGTGGTAGTAGACGGATTCGCGAATCGCGCGCACCGGATCGTCGTAAGGCGCCGGGTCGATTAGCCGCACTTCCAATTCATAGCCCGGCTGGTTCGCCTCGACGCGTAAGTAATAGATGCCGCCGGGCACTACGGTTCGCGTGACGAATGACCGGAAGTTGGTGTCCTGCTGATGAATGCGCTCATTGAGGTCGCGACCGTCGTAGTAGGTGAAGACGGGAGTCGGTCCGGGGATCACCTCGGCCGGCGGATGCACGTAGGGAATCGGATTGGCATTGCCGAAATCCTCGCGGCTGGGAAGCTCTTGGGGCTCGAGATCTTCCGGACCGGGCACACCGGGTTGGTAGACGCGTATTCGGGCGCTGACGATTGGCTCGACCAATTGAAGATTGGCCGTGAAGATCTTCGCTTTGGTTCCTCGGTATTCGATGCGATACCAGTCGTCGGGCGACCGGCTCGATTGCGTGTTATTGAAATACTCAAGCTCGTCGGCGCCGCCGAAAATGCGCAGCACTTGATCTTGATCGCCGGATGCGAAAGGCAAGTCAACGGCTTGTTCGGGAGTGTTATTCGGTTCGGCTTCAAGAACGATATCGCCCTCGTTCAGTGCCTCGATTGGATCGATCTCGACGGTCACCGCGGCTTGCTCGATGGCGGGCGTTATCGCCGGCAGGGGCGTGGCAAGCGGAGCCAATCCGGTGTCGCGCGGGATGCCGGAGTGGGTTTGAGACCTGTCGCGCACGGTCTCGATTTCGAGCCGGTAAGTCCCCGTCTTCGGCGCTCGGTAAACGAGATAAACGTCGGGGTCGAGCGCGTGCAGGGTCTTCGACCAGTCGGCCGTGATGGTCGCGTGGAGATCCCCTCGCTCGCCGACGAAAGCGGAACCTTCCAAAGCCGGTCCCCGCCAACGCACCTCGACTCGCGCGTTGGGCGGCAGCGCCTGGGGATCGTCAATACGGACACTGACGGACACGGCTTCGCCTTCGGTGAGTTCGCGGCTGTGGTCCCATGACCCGGTGAAGTCGATGGTTTGTGAAACCGGAGGCGCGGCCGCGGCGGGGACCAGGAGGAGGAGAGGCGCTAAGAGCTGTAATACGCCGCGATGGGCTTGCTTCATAAGAAACCCTTGCAATAGGAACGTTCGTTGACCATTATAGTGAGCCGCGAGGTGGGCAGGCCTGGAGACCTGCCCCACCGGCCCGCGGTCGGTGCGAGGGGCTCGGTGAGACGCGGTCGTGTCTGGTTGACGATGACCTTCGTTGCGGGAAGAGGGCTTCGATGCTCTGCTTGTTTCGAGGGCGTTTGGCGTGTTGATGGGGGGGCGGGGGTGACCCCTCACTTGCGTTCGGGGCTCTGTAGCTGGGTTATGAAGTTTTTGGGTGCCGGGCCGGCATTGGCTGCGTGGGGGCTACCGGTCGGGAAGCGCGCCCAAGTGGGCGAGCAGGCGGCGGGTGTTTTCGATGTTGGGGTCTTCGATCTCTTCGCGGATGATCAAAGAGGCCCGGGCGTCGGCGATTGCCTCTTGGCGACGCCCCAATTTGGCGAACTCGTCGGCGCGATTGTAAAGAGCAATGCCCTCGCTGCGGCGAACGCCGGTCTCGCGGGCGATGTCGAGACGCTGCCCGTAGTACTCGAGGGCCTTTTCCCTCTCGCCTAGATCGCTATAGGCGCTGCCCAGGTTCCCCAGCACCCTGCCCTCGCCACGACGGTCGCCGGTCTCGCGGGCGATGTCGAGACGCTGCTCGTAGTACTCGATGGCCTTGCGTGTCTCCTTTAACTGGTAATAGGCGTTGCCCAGGTTCCCCAGCGCATTGCCCTCGCCGCGGCGGTCGCCGGTCTCGCGGGCGATGTCGAGATGCTGCTCGAGGTACCCGATGGCCTTGCGCGGCTCCCCTAATTCGCTATAGGCGATGCCCAGGTTCCCCAGCGCATTGCCCTCATCTTCTCGGTTACCCAGCTTGCGGGCGGCTTGGGCGGAGGTTTCGAACCAGGCGATTCGGTCGCGGGCGTGCAGTCGCAGGTCGAGCATGAAGGGCGCTCGCAAGGGGTAGCTCTGTGCTATTGCTGCCGCCTCGTCATCCGTTTCGGCATGGGCGGCGGCCCAGGCCTGACCGGCTTCGATGTGAACCCGTTCGCGGTCGAAGAGCCGCAAACCTTCGAGTACACCCTCGTTACCTTCGTCGTAGCGGTCATCGGCGGCAGCCGCGACGTCCAAGAAATGCCCCGCATGGCGCTTGGCGGCGGCGTACTCGTTTTCTTCGGATAAGTCCTTCCGGGCCAGCTCACGAAAAAGGTCGTGCAGGCGAAAGCGGTCTTCCTTGGCATCGTACAGAACCAGGTTGCGCCCGACCAAGGCGTCCAGCTCCTCGCCTTTGAGTTCCCCGACCGCCTCCCCGGCATCGCGGCCAAACGGTGCCGGGAACACGGCCAGCGAACGCCATTTCTCGACCAGGTCGGCTTGGTCCGTTGCAAGCGCCTTGACGCTGTCGGCCAACACGGCCATGACGTCCTTGTTTTCGAAACGCAATGCCGAACGCCCTTCATCGAGACGATCGAGATAGGCCCCGGCCGCGAGAGACGGCGTGGCCTTCAGGCGATCGCCGGCCACCCGCAAGGCCAGCGGCAGGTAGCCGCATATCTCGGCCAGACGGGCGATTTCGTCGTCGGTCGCGCGGCCCTCGCCGAGAATATTTCGCAACAACTCTTGGGCTTTGGGCGGATCGAGCTGCTCGAGGTTGACAGCCTCGACGCCGGGCAGTTGGATCGGTTGGCGCGAGGTCACCAGCAACGCCGAGGGAGGCTTGGGGACGAGCGGGGCGACCTGCCCGCTGTTGGCGGCGTTGTCGGCCAAGATCAGCACGCGGCGCTTGGCCAGCAGGCCTTGATAGAGCCCGGCGAGTTGTTGGTCGTCGTCGGGCAATTGTCGGTCCGGCACGAGCGTGAGCAGGACGTCGCGCATGGCCACGGCGGGGGTGACGGGTTCGGCGTCGAGCCCTCGCAGGTTGATTTGGACTTGTCCGTCGGGGTAGAGGCCGCTGACCTCGCGAGCGACGTAGTAAGCCAACTCCGTCTTGCCGACGCCGCCTTGGCCGCCGATGGCGCTGATCGCCGCGCCGCGTTGCTGTTTCAGGCAGGCTTTGACTTTCTCGGCGTGTTCGGCGCGGCCGACGAAGTCGGGTACGGGGTCGGGCAGTTCCGGGACGGTTGACCGGGCACTCTGCTCGGCACTCGATTGGGACGGTTTATCCGGACTGGTTTTCTTCTCGCCGGGTGGGCCGAAAATCTGGCTCCAGAAATAGAAGCCCCGTTCTTCCAGGTATTTGCGCGCGCCTGTGAAACCGGCGACGACGTAAACAGACAGGATTAGGAGTACAAATGCACCAGTCCAGAAACCGATTGTGGACAGATCCGGCATCCCGGTTTCGATTGTAAACGAGTTTTTCCTTCTTGTCTCGAAATTGCGGCGGCGCGGGAAAGAGTTTTGGGGATGGGCGAGGGCGGAGGCATGCCGGGTTTTTACAGTCAAGGGTCATCATCTCAGCGGGCAGGTCTGGAGACCTGCCCCACTTGCCGACGGTGGGCGCTTGCGGGGTTGTTTATTGGTCGAGGCGGCGGATTTGCTGCTTTCCCGCTAGTTTGCGGGCCAGCTCGGCGACCCCGATTCCTAGAATCGGGTGAACAAGATCGGGGCACAATTCCGTCAACGGCTCTAAGACAAACAGCCGTTCGTGGAGACGGGGATGGGGTATCTGTAGACCCTCTTCGTCAATAACTTCCGGGCCGTGGAAGAGAATGTCGATGTCGATCGTCCGCGGCCCGCCGGTAATCTCTCGACGTCGGCCCATTTCGAGTTCCAATCCGAGTAGCAAAGGTGCCAGTTCGCGGGCCGTCCGTTGGGTCTCCACCTCGATGACGCCGTTGAGGAACCAGTCTTGATCGAGGTACCCGACCGGGGCCGTTTCATAGAACGAAGACACGCGCCGAACCGTCACCAGTTCGGAAATGCGCTCGATCGCTCCATCGATATGGCCCCTTTTGTCCCCAATGTTCGAGCCGAGGCCTAAATAGATGTCACGCATGGCGCGGGCGGGTGATCTCGATAGCGGCATCGAGCGGGCCGTGGGCATCGCGCAGATCAGGCTTGCGCACTCGCACGACTACGCGCTCGGGCGCGAAGTGGCGCAGCAAACCGATTGCGGTCTGCTCGGCCATCGTTTCGAGCAAGTGGTAGGGCCGCTGACCGGCGGTTCGCCGTAACAGCGCCGCGACCTCCACGTAGTCGGGAGTGAGACTCAAATCGTCGGCCGCGGCCGCGGGGGCCAAGTCCAGATGCAGTTCGACGTCGAAGAGCACATCCTGGGCCTCGGCCCGTTCCCGCTCGCTCACCCCGACGTTCGACCGAGCACGCACATCTCGCAAGATGACCTTATCGAAATCTTTCATCAGAGAGACTCAGCCGCCGCCGGAACCGACGTTCGGCGAACGGCATCAGCGACCAGCAAAGCCTGCTTCACGCGCCCCACATCGTGCACCCGCACAACATCGGCGCCGCTCATCGAGGCGATCACCGAAGCCGCGATCGTGCCGTCAACACGATCATCGACAGGCCGCCCGGTAATGGCCCCGATAAAGGATTTGCGGGAGGGCCCGACCAACAACGGGCGTCCCAGGGTCTTGAATTCCTCGAGCCGATCGAAAATCTCCAAATTGTGCTCAACGGTCTTGCCGAAACCGATCCCGGGGTCGATCATGATCTCGCGCACCCCGGCGTCGGCGGCTTCTCCGATGCGCCGTTCGAAGAAGTTCTTGAGATCATCCACGACATCGTTGTAGGAAATCTCCCGCTGCATGGTTCGCGGCGTGCCCAGCATGTGCATCAGAACCACCGGCGTCTCGTGACGCGCCGCGACCCGCCGCATCTCGAGGTCGCGCAGCCCGCAAACGTCGTTGAGAATCACGGCACCCGCCGACAAGCACTGATCGGCGACCTCGGCACGGAACGTATCGATCGAAAGCGGAGTACTCGTTTCACGGGTCAGTCGTTCCACGACGGGAAGAACCCGCTCGATCTCCTCTCGCGGAGTAATCGGGCGCGCCCCCGGACGCGTACTCTGCCCGCCGATATCGAGGATGTCGGCCCCTTCCTCGATCAGGCGATGGGCCTGTTCAACCGCCGTCTCAACGTCGCTGAACAACCCGCCGTCCGAGAACGAATCCGGCGTTACATTGAGCACTCCCATCACCAGAGTGGCGTCGGGCTTAAGGTAGTCGCTCCAGCGGGCTGCCATGGAATCAGGCCGCGATTTCGTTTCGAAACGGCCCAAGGCCAAGTATAGCTATCCGCCCGGCCGGCAGACCCCAAAGCCTTAGGGCATTGTGTCGGCTGATCGAGGGTTTCCTACACCTTACGAGTCATTTTCCGGCGCTCCGCGGGGAAGCTTGCGGGCTCCAAAAAAGTCGGCATTTTTGCGGGTTGACTCACCGGTCCCCCGCGAGTAGGATGGATGCAGCTGACGAAAGGAGGTGATCGATAACATGAGTGATTGTACATCCAGCGAGGTGGTCGAGTGTTGATGTGAATGCTCGAAAGGTCTGAAGCCCGTCTCAGCAACGGGACGCGGTTCATGTGGAACGGCCATCTCGCTTATCGGTTGTTCCCGCTTTTCCGGCTTGAGGCTATACGCCCCGAGCCGAAAAGCTCAGCCCCCGAGGGGCGACGCCTCTCGGGGGCATTACTGTTTTTGGAAGCAATCGTTTCCGAGATGAGAAAATCGAAGCTGTGTACGTATTGGGAATTGAAACCTCTTGCGATGAAACCGCCGCCGCGGTGGTCGGCCCCGACTGCCGATTGCTTTCGAATGTTGTCGCATCGCAGTTCGACACGCACCAAAAATACGGCGGCGTGGTACCCGAGCTGGCCTCGCGCGAACACCTGCGCGCCATCGTTCCCGTGGTCCGACAGGCACTCGAAGACGCCTCCATCGAATACAACGACCTCGACGCCCTCGCGGTCACCGAAGGCCCTGGGTTGATCGGATCGTTGCTGGTGGGCCTGACCTTCGCCAAGGGGCTGGCGGCATCGCTGGGCATTCCCTTTCTCGGCGTCAACCACGTCGAGGGGCACATCCACGCGGTCATTCTCGAACATCGCGCAGAAGGCACGCGGATCGAGTTCCCCGCCCTCGCGCTGGTGGTCAGCGGCGGCCACTCCCATCTCTTCTTCGTCGAACACGAAAGCGGAGAGGACTACCGCTACCGTCTGCTGGGCCGCACTCGCGACGACGCCGCCGGGGAAGCTTTCGACAAAGTGGCCAAGTTGCTCGGCTTCGGGTACCCGGGCGGGCCGTTGATCGATCGACTCGCCCCTCACGGCAACCCGAACGGTGTTGGGTTGCCGCGGGTGCGCATGAAAGGCAATCCGCTCGACCTCAGCTATAGCGGCTTGAAAACGGCGGTGTTGCGATATGTCCGCGGCGCCGACTTGGACGAAGAAATTCGCATTCGCCGCAAGATGTTTCTTGCTCCGCCAAGACCCACGATCGAGGAAATCTTGGCCGTCACCTCGCCAACCACCCTCGACTTGATCGCGTCGTTTCAGCGAACCGCGATCGAAGAGCTGTTGCTGCGAGCGGTTAAGGCGGCCGAGCAGGAACCGGTCCAAGCCGTGATCGTCTCGGGAGGGGTGGCCGCCAACTCCGGACTACGGCGACGTTTCGATGCGATTCCCTATCCGGTCTACTTCCCCAGTTTGAAACTGTCGACCGACAATGCCGCGATGATCGCCGCCGCGGCCTATCCCCGCCTCGAGCGCGGCGAGCACTCGCCCATGGATCTGACCGCGAAACCGCGCCTGGCCCTCTAACCGCCCGCCGCGGCCGGGGTTCGGCGTAGTCGGGAGCCTCGGTGAGCGGTGTCCGGGATTCGTATTTTTCCGCAACATTCCGAGCGGGACGCCAGCATTTTCTCATCGAAGGATGAGCCTGAAGACGGGGGTTGGGGCTTTTTGAGTAGCTGGGGCTCCTTTCTGGTTTTTTGGTTTTGATTTGGGAAGGGGAGAATCGTCGTCGGGGTTGTGGGAATGTGGGAATCGCGGAGCGATTTCCAAGGGCGGTGGGAAACGAAGGGAAACCTGGTTTTGGTTTTCCTCGTTTTCCACCGCCCGCCATTTCCACAGCCCTCTTCCTGCTGTTCAGCACGGCGTGTTCGCGGACCGGAAACTGGCAAACAGCTTGTGTTTGGCTCGCTGCATCCGGCGCGCCGCCGCAGTGTCGCTTTCCGCCTGGGCAATGCGGCCCAGAGCCTCAAGCGTGTGCCCTGGCTTGAGGTAGCCGGCGGCCTCGGGCAACTGCTCGAAAGATTCCCAAGGCGTCTGGTAGTGGCGATACACCCGCTTCTGCTTGCCTTTGGCGTCGGTCTTGATCTCGGGCTGTCCGCAGGGCCGGTGGAAATTCAAATAGGGATTGAAGTGCTGTTGGTAGAAGCGCTGGATGCGCCCCGCGTGCGGCGCCGCGATGTGCGTATATCCCATGTGTTTGCGGATCACCGCGCCGTTTTTCGATTCCACCAAGCCGTTGTCATTGGAGTGCCGCGGACGCGACTTGGTCTGTTCGATCAGCAGCTTGTTCAATAACTTCTCCACCGTGCGATTGAGGAACTCGCTGCCGTTGTCGGAATGGAAGCCGCGGATACGAAAGGGAAACTGCTCGATCATGGCTTTCAGCAACGGCTCCAGCCAGGCTTCACTGATCGCGGCTGTGGCGCCGACCACTTGCCACTGGGTGACTTCATCCACGGCATTGATGTGGTAGACGCCCTTGACGCCATCGCGATCCCCTTGATGCACCGTATCCACTCGCAGAAAGCCGGGTCGGCCTTGCGGGTCGGGCCGGCGCCGCTCGCCGATCGACACCGCTGTGGGCCGGGTCTTGGTGAAATGCAGCCGCCGCCGGCAGTAGGCACTGCGCCGCCGCAGGCGATAGATCTGGGCCACCGAGATCCCCGCCAACCGCTCGTATTCGCGCTGCTGGTACTGCTGGTATTCCCGCTCGAGGATCTTGCGCGTGGCCGGGCCACTGAGGGTTTTGTGGGCCTCGTCCACCGCCGCCAGCAGTTCGACGTCGGCGGGCGTGTACTTGCGGGCAAAGCGATGCCGCCGGTAGCGGGCGGGTTGGAGTTCTCCGCCCTGCCGGTACTGCTGGATCAGCCGCGTGATTTGCGCCCGGCTCAGTCCGGTCATCTTGACCAGATACTGCCGCAGCAGCCCTTTGTCGGCGCGGTTCTGGCGGCTGTAGCCGTGCCGGCCAAGCGTGCGCGCCACCCAAGCGTAAATCTCGGCCCGCCCTTTGCCTTTGAATCGAATCTCCTGGCTGGAGTGGAGAAACTGCCGGATCTGTTGCGGATTCAACTTGCCGGCGTTTTGCACTTGGATAGTCAATCCCCAGCATGCCCACTCCCCGATCCTGCAGGCTCATCTTGTGTGAGAAACAAACTCCTCGTTCAGGCTCATCTTGCATGAGACAAGACTACGCCTTTGCTCCAACACGTCCGGACGCTATAATCGGCTCCATGGCCGCCGCGCCCTCCGCACCCTACGAATTCGAAACAGCGGAGCTTCAGCTGTTTCGCGGCGTCGACCTGCAACCCATACTCGACGAGCAACGCGCCTATTGGTCGGAACACTTTCGATGGGATTTCAGCCCGTCGAAAAACCTGATCATGCGCTACCTCGACATGCACAGCCTCAACGGCTCGGTGTTGATGAAAGCCGGACGCCCGATCGGCTACAGCTTTTTTATCCAAGAAGAACGCAAAGCTCTGATCGGCGACCTCTTCATCACCCGCGACTATAGGAATGTAGCGACCGAGCGCTTCCTGCTCGAGATGATTCTCAAATCGGCCGCCGCTCACCCCGGCGTACGGCGCATCGAAGGGCAGTTGCCGGCGCTTTCATTCACGCCCAAGGACGAAATCGTCTACGGCAGCCCGCTGAAGATCTTCCCGCGCCTCTTCACGCTGACCGACGATCTTGACCGTTCGCTCGAACCGCGCCCAACCGAACCCTTCCTGCAGTACATCCGTTGGGCCCACCACTATTTGGATCCCGCCGCGCGCTTGATCGCCCGCGCCTACGGCAGCCACGTCGACAGCCGCATCAACGACCAATACCGCAGCTACGCCGGCGCGAGGCGATTCCTCTACAACACCTCGCAGCATCCCGGTTGCGGGGCCTTCTGTCGTCAAGCGGCTTTGGTAGCCGTCTACACGCCCTCGCGCGAAGTTTGCGCGGTGTGCTTGGCGAGCTTGGTGGAGCCGCGCGTTGGCCATGTGACGCAGTTGTGCGTGGCGCCGCATATGAGCGGCCAGGGCGTGGGGTATGAATCAATACGCCGCTCTCTCGCCGCGTTTCGCGAGTTGGATTGCGAAGCCGTCAGCCTCACCGTCACCGAGTCAAACGAACGCGCCGTGCGCTTGTATGAAAGAATCGGGTTTCGTACGATTCGACGATTCCATGCTTTCGTTTGGGAAGCCGATGGGCGCTTTGAACAGCCCGGCACGACGATGGAAGCACTTTAATCGAGTCGCCGCCCAACACCGTTTCGGCTCGCTCGCTGCCTGATGAAAGATTACAACCCAACCCTTGTCAAGCTCATGTTGCCGACCGCCGCGGCCGCGATCATCCTCGGCTGGTTGAATCATTGGCTGCTTTTCGGCGTCGCCGCTTGCGTTCTGATGGCTCTGGGGCTCGCGGTCGGGTTCGGACCGCGGTTGACGCGCAAACCGATCCTCGCCATGATCCTCGGCTTTCTGGTGGTCTACATCGCGCTGCTCGCGGCTATCGCGGCGCTGGACGATCCGGAAGGGCCGGCGAACCTCGTCCTCGGGTTCCCGGCCGCCACGGCCGTGCTGGTCTACGGCGTTTGGCCGGCGGCGTCGGGGATTGGCATTGTCTACGCGCTGACGTTCGACCGAACCGTCCTTCCGCCCGATCGCCTTGACGACTTCATGAGGCGCTTCGGACGCAAGGATTCCTGAGGGCCGTTCCCGATCTCGATTTTCCCGCTCCATGCCGACTTCTGAATCTTCCACGATATTGATCTGCGTGCTCGTCTACCTGGGCGCCTGCCTCGGCATCGGCGTTTGGGCGATGAGGAGAACCCACACGATTTCCGACTTTCTCGTCGCCGGCAGATCACTGGGGCCGGTGGTCGTCATCATCGCGGCCATGTCGAGCACCATGAGCGGCTTCGGTTTCGTCGGCGGCCCCGGCCTGGTCTACGATTCCGGATCAAGTTCGCTGTGGATGACCTTCACCGCGATTTTCGGCTTTGCGTTTTCGTGGGTCGTCGTCGGCAAACGGCTGCGGCTGATGGCCGAGGCGCGCGAGATCCTCACGCTTCCCGACGCCGTTGCCGCGCGTTACGGCGGCCGTTGGCCGCCTTTCATGATGGCGCTGGCGATCTTTCTTGGTGTGGTCGGGTATCTGGGAACCCAGGTCTTGGCGATCGGGATGGTGCTCGTCGCGGTGCTGGGCGTTTCGCTTCCCACGGCCTTGCTGATCGGGCTCGGGGTGCTGGCTTTTTACAGCGTGGCGGGCGGCATGATCGCGGGGGTGTACACCGATCTATTTCAGGGTTTCTTGATGATGATCGCCGCGCTGGCGGTCTTTTATTACGCCCTCGAAGCCGGCGGCGGCATGTCGGCCATCAGCCGAACCCTTTGGGAAGCCGATCCGGCATTCATTGGTCCCTGGGGAACGCGCGGCCCGATGACGGCGCTGAGTTGGTTTTTGTTGTTCGGCATTGGCGGGGTGGGGCAACCGCATGTGATCACGAAATTTCTAATGCTGCGCGACATCCGCGACCTCAAATGGGGCGCCCTGTTCGGCGGGCTTACTTATGCCGTGCTGAGTTTGCTGTGGATGAGCGTGGGGCTTTCGATGCGGGCCCTGGTGGAAAGCGGAAAGCAGTCGCCTCTCGCCGAGGCCGATTTAGCGGCCCCGGTTTTTCTGCTTAGCTACACTCCGGATTTGCTGGCGGGACTGGTCTTCGCGGGTCTGCTGGCGGCCATCATGTCGACCTCCGACAGCTTCTTGAACATCGGCGCGGCGGCCGTCGTGCGCGACATGCCGAAGGCGCTGTTGGGGCGGCCGGTCGTTCGGGAATTACTGTGGACGCGCGTGGCGACGGCGGTCTTACTGCTCAGCTCGGCGCTGTTCGCGCTCTATATGGAAAACCTGATCGCCTTGATGGGGACATTTGGTTGGGGAACTTTCGCCGCGGCCATCGTGCCCAGCGTCGCGATCGGGATGAACTGGAAACGCGCCACGGGGACGGCCTGCGTGCTCTCGATCGGCGTCAGCATTGTTTTGAATTTTGCCCTGGAGTTAAGCGCGCGCCACGGCTTGTACGTCTTGCCGAACGGATTCGCCGTCGGTTGCTTTTCACTGCTGGTCTCGCTGGCGGTTTTCATCGGCGTTTCTCTGCTGAGCGGCAAAGACCCCGAAGCGGAAATCCCCCCTGACGTCAAAGCGGCCATGGAAGTGTAGGGCCTAGGCGAATGGACCACGCACCACCGACCCCATCAAATTTTCAGATGACCTTCGTGCCCTTTCGGACTTGTGTCGCTCTTGCATCATTCGGTCTGCTTTGGGGATGCTCGGAGACCCCCGCGACCCCCGACACCGCGTCCCGGCCCAACATCGTCCTCATCATGGCCGACGATATGGGCTACTCCGACCTGGGCTCGTACGGCGGCGAGATCGATACGCCCAACCTCGACCGCCTTGCTTCGAACGGCGTGCGCTTTACACAGTTCTACAACGCCTCGCGCTGCTGTCCCACGCGCGCTTCGTTGATGACCGGCCTTTACCCTCACCAAGCCGGCGTCGGGCGCATGACCTTCGACCAACAGCTGCCCGGCTACCGCGGCGTCCTCGCCCGCAATGCCGTAACCGCGGCCGAAGCCCTGCAGGCCGCCGACTATCACACCGCCATGGTCGGCAAGTGGCATCTTTCGCCAACCAAAGACTCGCCCGACAACGCCCTGTGGGTCAGCGGGCTCAAAGACCTCGGCGAATTTTCCGATCCCGCGACCTATCCGGCCCATCGCGGTTTCGACGAACATTGGGGAACCATCTGGGGCGTGGTCAACTTCTTCGACCCCTTCAGCTTGGTTCACAACACCACGCCGGTCGAAAACCTCCCCGACGATTTCTACTACACCGACGCCCTCAACGACCGCGCCGCCGACTATATCGATCAATACAGCCGCGACGATAAGCCCTTTTTCCTCTACGTCGCCCACAGCGCCCCGCACTGGCCGCTGCACGCCCTGCCCGAGGATGTCGAGAAATACAAGAACACCTACCAAGTCGGCTGGGACAAGATTCGCCAGGCTCGCTACGGCCGCATGGTCGAGATGGGACTCCTCGACGCCGACTCCGCCGTTCTCTCGGAGCGCCACGAAAAGAGCGGCGCTGGGAAGACAATCCCGACAAAGTCTGGGACGCTCGCGCCATGGCCGTTCACGCCGCCATGATCGACCGCCTCGATCAGGGCATCGGGCGCATTGTCGACAAGTTGGAAGAGCACGGCCAACTCGACAATACACTGATCCTGTTTCTCTCCGACAACGGAGCGAGCCCCGAGCACCCCTCGCGCTACGGCCCCGGCTTCGATCGGCCCTCGCACCTGCGCGACGGAACCGAGATTCCTTACGACACGGAGAAGAAGATCCTCCCGGGCCCTGAAAACACCTACGCGGGCATCGGTCCGATGTGGGCCAACGCCTCGAACACGCCCTTCCGTTATTGGAAGAAAGAGCAGTACGAGGGCGGCACCGCCACCCCCCTGATCGTTCACTGGCCCGACGGGCTCGCGGCCAAGGGCGGCTCGATCATCTCGCGGCCCGGCCACGTCATCGATATTTTTCCGACGGCTCTCGAACTCGCCGACGCCGAGCACCCCAAGACCTACGACGGCCTTGCCACCATCCCACTCGAAGGGACCAGCCTCGCCCCGCTGCTACGAGGCAATCAGCCCGTGGGCGACGTGACGCTTTATTGGGAACACTTCGGGAGCCGCGCCGTCCGCCAAGGCGACTGGAAACTCGTGGCGCTCGAAGGCAAGCCGTGGGAACTCTACAATCTAGCTCAAGACCGCACCGAAACCCAAGACCTCGCCGAGCATCAGCCCGAGCGGGTCGCCAAGCTCGACACCCTCTGGTCGGCCTGGGCCAAACGCACCCAAGTCCTGCCCGCGCCCGAGTAGCGCACCCCCCCAAGCCCAACCAACGCGGGTGCTTGTCCAAACCGGCCCTGGCAATCGCCTCTCGTACGGCTAGCCAACCCCTCCCGCTCACCGGCATAGCCCAAATCCACTAATGCTGTCTCTCCGCACGGTCGATCTCTTCGGGCGAGGGAGACTTATGGAAACCACAGCAGTTCAACCAACAAGAAAGCCCGTGGCGCTGATCGTCGACGACAACGAACTGACCTCGACCATGGTGCGCACGGAATTGGAACAACGAGGGTTCACGGTTATCGAGGCTCGCGAAGCCACCGACACCGTCGCCCTGTATCGGCGAACGCAGCCCGCCGTCGTGACGATCGATCTGGACCGAGTCGACGGGCGGGCTCCGGAAATCGCCGAAGCCTTATTCGCCGAAGCACCCGAAGCTGTCGTCGTGGCCATCACCTGCGAGGTATTGCCGGCCTTCCGGGACCATCTGACCAGACTCGGCGTGCGCGAAATTGTCCTCAAACCGTATGACAATCCTCAACTGATCTCCCAAAGCATCGAACGGGCCATCGAAGAGGCCGCCGCGAACGGCACGCCAACGACCGCGGAAGATCCCGGTGTCGCTTCGCGCCGGAAACTCTCTTCGTTGGCCGGACGCGCGGCGTGCCAAGTCTTGCTCTCCAGCTGCGGCATTCTCGCCCGACAAGCCGGCGCGGCGGCCCGTCAAACGATCGGTGGGGCGCTGACGATCACCTCTGAAATCGAGGGTAGCTGGAACGGCCGCGCCATTATCGGCATCGACCGCCGACTGGCCGAGCAACTCGGTGCGCGCTTCTATCGTGAAACCGCGGACGAAGACACGAGCGTCGAAAGCGAGGAACTCGAAGATGCCTTGGCCGAAATCGCCAATGCGATCATTGGGAACCTGACAGGGGCGCTGCCGGGTGCTGCCTCGCATTCGAAGCCACAGGTCCTCCTAAACGTGGCCGACACCGACGCCACCGGATTGACCGAAAGCGAAAACCCGGTCCGCGTCGCAACCGATTACGGTTTCTTGACCATCGCCTTCGTGAACAAGAATCGCGCCGCGGCGAGCTAGCAAGCCGACGAATGAAACCGGGGCGAGGGTGCGAGACGCCGCGAGCTGAGAGCCGGGTCACCGGACCTTGCTGTAATCCGCCTACCGTTTCGGCGGCTCGCCGTCCGCCATTGGGAAGTACCTGCGCAGGGTTGCCGGCGGCGGCGGCGCGGTGACCAACGACACGCCCACCAGCGACATGACCGCCCCGGCGAAGATCGTTGCCGCCGGCAGCATGTCGAGAAAGAGATAAGCCCGGTCGGCGCCGTATCCCGCCTCGCGAAACAACAGCAACCAAATCACCCCGGCCGCGGCGACCGAGGCCATCGCGCCGGCCTTGGTCGTGCGTCGCCAATAGAGAGCGGCAACCACCAGCGGGAACAACCCGGCGAAACCGCTAAAACACCACACTCCCAGCGTAAACACATGACGCGGTTCGGCCAGCGAAAACAGGTACACCGCCGTCACGATCGCGACAATGAACCCGCGTGCCCAAAGCACCTTGGTTCGGTCGTCGAAGCGCTTTTCGCCGAAGGAATGGACGACCACGTCGTTCGTAAACATCGTCCCCAAACAGAAGAACTGCGAGTCGAGCGACGACATCACCGCCGCGAGAATGCCCGCCCCCAACAGACCGCCCAACAACGGCCCGGTCAACTTGTGCACCATGGTCGCCAATTCCGTATTCGGCGGCGCCCCGGCCGGAACCACCGCCGACCCATCGGGCAGCAGCGCCGAGGTGGCCCAAACGCCGATCAACACACACGGCAGCCAAACCAGCAAGATGAAAATCGGGTGGAGCACCAGGGTTAGGCGAAAGGCCTTGGCCGACCGCGCCGTGAGCCAATGCTGGAAAACGTGGGGAAACATACCGGCCGACAGCGGGATGAAAAAGTAGCTCAAAAAATAGAGCGGCGGCACGGCTTCTCCGCGGACCATCTTCTCCGGGTGGGTTGCGAGGACCCTCTCTCCGGCGGCTTCGAGCCCGCCCAACGCTTGGGCAATGACCCCGAAAGCCACCAGGCATGCGGCCACGAAGACGCAAGTTTGCAGAGTGTTTGCCCAAGCCGCCGCGCGCAGCCCTCCGACAAAGACGTAGAGCAGGACAACCAGGCTGATCACCAAACCGCCCAGCCAAGGGGGTACGCCGCCGCGGGTCGAGGCAAAGACCTCGGGAAAAGCGCCGGGGGTTAAGGAGCTGATCACCGCTCCGGCGCCCAGCAAACCGGTCATCAGATAAGGAATGACCAATGCCACCAAGATCGGAAACAGTATCCACCCGAGCGCATCGCTTTGAAAGCGGTCGCGAAAATATTGCACCTGGGTGACGAAGCCGTATCGCTTGCCGATCGCCCACAGGCGAATCCCCACGAAGAAGAAAACCCCGGCATGCACCAAACCCGACCACGACGCCATCATGCCGTAGACGCCGATGCCGATCCGAAAGGATTCGCCGGTGCTGCCCACCAAGGCAAAAGCCGTCATCGTCGTTCCGAAGATCGACATCAGCAGCATGAAAGGCCCAATCGAGCGATCGGCGAGGAAGTAATCGGACGCCGTTCCTCGAAAGTGCCGCCCGGCCAACCACGCCAGGCCCGGCAAGAGCCCAAGGTAGGCCGCCATGATGACGAGCTGCGTCATGGCGTTGGAGCCTCGTCGGACTCGTTCTCGGCCTCGGCAAAGGCCTCAACCTCCGACGGCCAAGCGTAACGCACGGCCAAGGCCCAAACCGCCGCGGCGGCGATCGAATAGAAAACGTGGTAGGCCAACCCCGCCGGCAGAACCCCGAAGACAAGCGTCGGCTCGTCCCACAACCAAAAGTCTTGATGCAGAATGGTCAGCAACAGGATCGCTAGGTAGACGAGGTTTTTCTTCTTCACGAAATATCAGGAGCAAAGCTTCGACGCAAGAGAAAGACTGACAGCCTAGCAGAATTGAGCGCCACTCTCCCGACCGCGGACCAAAACAAAGAGCGGGACCGTCCCACTGAAAAACCGTGGGACTCTTCGTAATGGGTCTGGTCTACAACAGCGTCGGCGGAGGGGCCGTAGATGCCCGGCGAGAAGTCATACTGGAAAGACCCAGGTCCCATGATCACGCCGGACACATCACCCTACGACGCCCTGGTCGTTGTCTCCTTCGGCGGCCCCGAGGGTCCCGACGACGTGATTCCGTTCCTCGAAAACGTCTTGCGGGGCCGCAACGTCCCCCGCGAACGGATGCTCGAGGTGGCCGAGCATTACCACCATTTCAAGGGCAAGAGCCCGATCAACGATCAAAACCGCGCCCTGATCGAAGCGCTCGAAAAAGAACTCGCCGCCAACGGCCCCGCGCTGCCCGTCTATTGGGGGAATCGAAATTGGCATCCCCTGTTGGCAGACACCCTGCGGCGCATGACCGCCGACGGCGTGCGGCGCGCGCTGGGTTTCACGACCTCCGCCTACAGCTCTTATTCGAGTTGTCGGCAATACCTGGACGACATCACGCGAGCCCGCGGGGAGGTCGGAGAGTCGGCGCCGGTAGTGGACAAGATTCGCGCCTTCTTCAACCACGAGGGATATATCGAGCCGATGATCGAAAATACGGCTCGCGCGCTCGAAGAATTCCCGGCCCAGACGCGTGGCGGCGTCGAGCTGGTCTTCACCGCCCACAGCATCCCGCTGTCGATGGCCTCGAACTCGCGTTATGTCGAGCAACTGGAGGAGGCTTCGCGGCTGGTCGCGGAGGGAGTGGGCCGCGGCGATTGGCGGCTTGTCTACCAGAGCCGTAGCGGCCCTCCGACACAACCCTGGTTGGAACCCGACATCGGCGACTATCTGCGTGGTCTCGACGCGCGCCGATCGCCCGGCGCCGTCGTCGTGCCCATCGGCTTCATCTCCGATCACATGGAAGTACTCTACGACCTCGACACGGAAGCCCGTGAGCTGTGCAACGAGTTGGGTTTCAAGATGGTTCGCGCCGGGACGGTCGGGGTGCATCCCCGGTTCGTCCAAATGGTGCGAGAATTGGTGCTGGAGAGAATGACACCCGCGCCGGAGCGCATTGCTCTTGGGAAACTCGGTCCCTCGCCGGACTTCTGCCCGCCCGACTGTTGCCCCCGTCCGCAACGCCCGACCAGGAGCTGACGCCAAGCCTCCCGTTTGACGGGTCCGGGTCGATTTTGTTAGCTTGACATGACAGGCTCATTCGCACGCCCACCCGCATCCGCCTGGGAGTTCCTCGGCGAGCCCACAAAGCACAATTTGCATTGGAGGACTAGGATTGGCACGCACCGACAAGCATCTGTTTACCTCGGAATCGGTCACCGAGGGGCATCCAGACAAGCTGGCTGACCGGATTTCCGACGCCGTGCTCGACGCGGTTTTGGGACAGGATTCGACCGGGCGTGTAGCCTGCGAGACCCTGGTCACGACCGGGTTGTGCATGATCGCCGGAGAAATCACGACGAAGGGTTGGATCGATTACCCCAAAGTTGCGCGAGAGACGATTCGAGACGTGGGATACACGCAGGCCGACTTCGGTTTCGACTGCCACACTTGCGCGGTGGTCAGCACCGTCGACGAGCAATCTCCCGACATCGCCATGGGCGTGGATCCGGGCGGCGCCGGCGACCAGGGCTTGATGTTCGGTTACGCCTCGAACGAGACCGAGGAATTGATGCCGCTGCCGATCAGCTTGGCCCACAAGCTGGTCGCGAAATTGACCGAGGTGCGCAAGACCGACGAGCTGGACTACCTGCGCCCCGACGGCAAATCGCAGGTGACGGTGGAGTATGAGGGCGGCAAGCCGACCCGCATCGACGCCGTGGTCATCTCGACCCAGCACAGCGAGCGCGTGGAGTTGGCTCAAATTCAACGTGAAATCTTGGATCACGTCATTCGCCCGGTCATTCCCGGGTGGATGGTCGACGCCGACACGAAGTACCACATCAATCCGACCGGCCGCTTCGTGGTCGGAGGCCCGCAGGGCGACACCGGATTGACCGGCCGCAAGATCATTGTCGACACCTACGGCGGCATGGGCCGCCACGGCGGCGGCGCCTTTTCGGGTAAAGATCCGACGAAAGTTGATCGGTCAGCCTGTTATATGGCCCGCCATATTGCCAAGAACATCGTCGCGGCCGAGCTCGCCGACCAATGTGAAGTGCAATTGGCCTACGCCATCGGCGTGGCCGACCCGGTTTCGGTGATGGTCGACACGTTTGGAACCGGCAAAGTCGACGAAGAGAAGTTAGCCGATATCGTACGCGAGACGTTCCCGCTGACTCCCAAGGGGATCATCGATTATCTCGACCTGCGACGACCCATCTTCAAGGCGACCTCGGCTTACGGCCATTTCGGCCGCGAGGAAGAGGGCTTCACTTGGGAGAAGACCGATAAAGCCGAAGTGCTGAAGTTCGAGGCCGGTATCACCACGGCCAAAGCCTGAGCCGCCGACCCGGCGCTCTTCTACTACAAAGAATTGAGGACTTTCTTATGTCTACCGCAACGATGACACCCGGCCATGTCAAGGATCCTGAACTGGCCGCGACCGGAAAGAAACGCATTGAATGGGCCGGCAAATGGATGCCCGTGCTGGAGTCGGTTCGCGAGGAGTTCGTCAGAGACCAGCCTTTCAAGGGCGTCCGCATTTCCGGCTGCCTGCACGTTACGACCGAGACCGCCAACCTGGTGATCGCGCTGCGAGACGGCGGCGCCGAGGTTGTGCTCTGCGCTTCGAACCCGCTTTCGACGCAAGATGACGTGGCGGCCTCTCTGGTGCACGACTACGGCATCCCCGTCTACGCCATCAAGGGCGAGGACAACGAGACCTACTATTCCCACATCGCCGCCGCGCTCGATCACAAGCCGCACATCACCATGGACGACGGCGCCGACTTGGTTCATGCCCTGCATACCGACCGGCAAGACGTGGCCGAAGGCGTTTTCGGCGGTACCGAGGAAACCACCACCGGCGTGATCCGCTTGCGCGCGATGGCCGAGGAAGGCGTTCTGAAATACCCCATCGTCGCCGTCAACGACGCGATGACGAAGCATTTGTTTGATAACCGCTACGGCACCGGCCAATCGACGCTCGACGGCATCATTCGCGCGACGAACGTGTTGATCGCCGGGTTGAACGTCGTGGTGGCCGGGTACGGCTGGTGCGGCCGCGGCGTGGCGAATCGGGCTCGTGGATTAGGGGGCAACGTCATCGTCACCGAAGTCGACCCCACCAAGGCGCTCGAAGCCGTGATGGATGGTTTCCGCGTGATGCCGATGATCGAGGCGGCGCCGATCGGCGACATCTTCATCACCGTCACCGGCGACAAGCACGTCGTCGCCAAGCATCACTTCGAAGCGATGAAGAGCGGGGCGATCGTTTGCAACTCCGGCCACTTCAACGTGGAGATCGACCTGGAGTCGCTCGACGCCATGTCGTCGGGCCGCCGTTTCGTTCGTGAATTCGTCGAGGAATATACGCTCGGCGACAGCAAGATTTTCATTCTGGCCGACGGCCGTTTGGTCAACCTCAGCGCCGCCGAAGGCCACCCCGCCGTCGTGATGGATATGAGCTTCGCCAACCAAGCGTTGGCCGCGCGCCATCTGGTCGTCAACAAGAGCGACATCGAGATCGGCGTACACACCGTGCCCGAGGAAATCGACAAGGAAGTCGCACGCCGCAAGCTCGCGGCGATGGGCGTCACCATCGACGAGCTCACCCCCGAGCAAGTGAAATACCTCTCGAGCTGGCTCGAAGGAACCTAGAGGTCGGAACATCTTGAGCCGCGAGGCGTCGGCGGGAATATAGCCCAGGGGCGCCGGAACGGTGTAACCCTGGGTGAAATCCCAACCCGGACGAACCTCTAAAGGACATCGGGAACTCATCGACTCCGGCGACAGGTGCCGCGGCGACACGTAGTGCTGCGACATCTACCCCCGCGACACGTCCCCATATAATGGAAGCTGCCTCGGCCCCGGCCGAGCATTTCTCGTGGCTTCTTCTTCTCCCAAGGCGACCGTTTCCGAGCGCATCCGAGACTATTTCAACGTGGAGCGCGCCGAAGTGCGTCTCACGCTGGGGATGAGCCTCTACCTACTGCTCGGCATCGCATCGGTCATTTGCCTGAAGACGGCCGCCGACTCGCTTTTCCTCAGCCAGTTCGACGCCACGCGGCTCCCGCTGGTCGATCTCGCCGTTACCCTCTTGGTCGGCGGCGTCGTGGGCCTCTACCTGCGTTTGGGCAATCGCATCTCGCTCGAACGATTGACGCTGCTGACGCAGGCTTTCCTGGTACTGAACCTGGTCGGGATTTGGTATCTATTGCAGCGCGATGTGTTCGGCGCTCGGGGTCTGCTTTACGTCTGGGTCGGCCTTTTCGCCGTATTGATTCCGAGTCAGGTCTGGTCGCTGGCGGCCGGGTTGTTTGACACGCGGCAGGCTAAGCGTTTGTTTTCGTTGATCGGCGCGGGCGGCATTCTTGGCGCCGCGCTCGGGGGGGCAGTTCGCGAGCTGGGCCGGGCGGAACTTAGGCACCGAATCCATCCTGCTCGCCGCGGCCGGTTTCGTCACTCTCTCGGGCGTGATCGTCTATTGTCTGACGTGGGGCGCGGAGAAGACAGAGTCGGTCGACACCGGCCGGTCTCTCGTCAAGGCTTCGTTTTCCGAGAGTTTCCGCCTGGTGCGCCACACGCGCTACCTGTCGCTAATCACCGCCGCTCTCTTCCTGTCGTTTCTGGTCAGCACGTTGGTCAAGTATCAATTCAAGGCCGTGGTCCAAGCTCACTTCATCGATGATCCGGCCCGCATGACGCAGTTCTTCGGCGACTTTTACGGCTACATCGCGGTCGCCTCGTTTCTCTTTCACACGCTGTTTACGGGGCGTTTGCTGCGTTGGGTCGGACTCGGCGTGGCGTTGTTCTTCCTGCCGGCCTCGATGTTGGCCGGCGCCGCGCTGCTCTGGTTCGCCCCGGTGTTGGGCTCGGCGGTGTTCGCCAGAGGATGCGATCAAGGGTTACGGCATTCGCTCGATCGCGCATCGGTCGAGTTGCTCTACGTGCCGATGGCGGCGGAAACTCGCAAGCGGGTCAAGAGCTTTCTCGATATGGTGGTGAGCCGAACGGCCGACGGTCTGGCGAGCGTGGTCTTGTTGCTGCTGGTCGGCGTTTGGCAACTTGGCTTACCGGAAGTTGCTCTCGTCAGCCTCCTTTGCGTGATTCCCTGGCTGGTATCGACGGTGTGGTTGCGGCGGGAATACGTCGTCCACCTGCGCCGCAGCATTGGGCGCAAGGACCTCCGTGCCGAGCAAATCATGGAACAGTTGACCGGCTCCGCCTCGGCCGAACAGCTTGGCGAGATGTTCGAGGCCTCCGACCCGCGAACCGTCGAGACCGCCGTGGACTGGATGCAATTCAGCGGCGCCTCGGCGAGCCGGGCGCACCTCTCCAACTTGATTACGCACAAGTCGGAGGTGATTCGACGCAAGGCGATGGCCGCGGCGGCCTCGGGCAAGATTCCCGGCTACGAAGCCGATGCCCTGCGGTTCCTCGAACTTGAAACAGACTTCGACAGCCGCCGGGTGGCGCTCGACTACTTGGAAGAGCAAGATCTCCCGGCGGCCCGCAAGTCCATGTCACGCCTGCTGGCGAGCGAAGACCGTGACTTGGCCGCCACTGCGGCGGCGCGGCTGACGTCGCATGGGGGACCCGAAGCTGAAGCGGCTCGCGCGGTCTTCAACGACTACCTCGAAGCCGCCGCCGCGGAGGATGCCCCGCGGCGAGCTACCGCCGCGCGTTTGTTAGGCTTCGTTCCCCCCGATCGTGAGATCGAGAAGAGTTTGACCGGCTTCCTCGGCGACGAAGACAACGAGGTGCAACGAGCGGCTCTGCTGAGCGCCGCGGCGATTCGTCCACCCAAAGCCGCGCCGCTGCTGATCGAAGCTTTGGGACGCCACGGCTTCCGCCGCGAGGCCCGTGCCGCCTTGGCCGCATTGGGGCCCGCGGTTCTCGACCGGTTGATCGCGGCCATGCATGACCCTGGGGTCGGCCTGGGCGCGCGACGACGCTTGCCCCGCGTGATCGCCCACATCGGCGGCCCCCGAGCCGTCAAGGCCTTAGTTGACGGATTGCAACGAGCGGACCGCCGAGTCGGCCTGGAAATGCTTCGCGCCCTGGGACGCATGCGCGCCAAGGACTCTTCCATCGTCTTCCCGGCCGAAAGCATCGCCGAGGGGCTGCAAGAAGAGTTGCGCCGCTATTACGAAGACAAGCTTTCGCTCTACGCCATTCCCGAGCAGCAGGCAAGCGCCGGTGTGCGCTTCCTACGCCGCACGATGGAAGAACGGCTGCAAGAGCGCCTCGACGCCGTGTTCGATTTGCTCGGCCTGATCTATCCCCAGCGTGAGATACTCGACGCCCGCTATTGGATCGCTTCCGGCCGCGTTGATCTGCGTTCGAACGCCGTCGAATTTCTCGACAGCCGCCTCACGAACCCGTTTCGCCAAATGCTTCTGCCGGTGCTTGAGAACTCCGGTCAACGCCGCATGATCGACACCAGCCGGACCCTGTTCGCGCTGCGGCCCTTGAGCTTCCCCAGCATGCTCTGGAAACTCTTGGAAACTCACGACACCTGGGTGCAGGCCTGCGCTTGCCATGCCGCGGCCGATGCCGAGATGAAAGGCTTACGTGAGAAAATCGGGGGGTTGGCCGATAGCTCCGATCCCTTCCTCGCCGAGACGGCATCGAGAGCCTACGCCCGGTTGCCAGTCTCGCTGGGGTCGGGCAACGCCGCCCCCTAAGCTCGACTTCCGACGACATCCGAAACCATGGAGATCCTCACTACGCTCGAACGAGCCATTCGCCTGCAAAAGGTCGAGTTGTTCAGCGACTTGCGCACCGACGAACTGGCGCTGGTGGCCTCGATCGCCTCGCAAGTCCACCAACGGTCGGGCGATGTTCTGTTTCGCGAAAACGCGCCTTCCGACGCCTTGTTCGTCGTGCTGGCCGGGCGAGTCGAAATGAGTCGCGGCGGGCAAGCCATGATTGCCGTGGGTGAAGACGAAACCGTCGGCAACTGGGCGTTCTTCGACGACCAACCGAGCGTCGTGACCGCTACCGCGGTCGAAGAGAGTTGGCTGCTCAAGATCGAAGGACGGGATTTCTTCGAACTGCTCGAAGACCATAGCGAAATGACGCCTTCGATGTTCCAAGCCTTGTTCAAGCGAGTACGGTCGCTGTTGGTCGGCGGCCTCGGCAACCAGCAGCAAACCGACACCCAGCCGCGGCTGAAAACGGACGTATCATGAAACCCGCTACTCGAGCCGTCCACGCCGGAGACCGCAAAGCGCCCGCTGAATTTACTCCCGCGACGACGCCGATCCACAACGCGACGAGCTATTTCTACTCCCGCATGGAAGACATCGAAAAGGTGTTCGCGGGAGAGGTCCCCGGGCAAGGCTATGCGCGCTACGGCAACCCGACCAACGAGGCCCTCGAAGAACTCGTCGCGGCCTTGGAAGGCGCGGATACAGCCTGCGCCGCGGCTTCCGGAATGGCCGCGCTCTACGTCGCCTTGTCAGCCGCGATGACCGACCGCCGGAAGTCGATTGTCGCCGGGAACGCGCTCTTCGGCGAGACCTTTCGCATGCTCGGCGAGATCCTCGAACCGATGGGCGTCGAGATCACCTACGCCGACCCTTGTGACTTCGATGCCTTCCAAGCCGCGATCGAGCGATGCGCTCCGGGGTGCGTCTTTGTCGAAAGCATCTCGAACCCGCTCGCGCGAGTTGCGCCGCTCGACAGGATCGTCGAGGCCGCCCACGCCCGCGACGCCGTTGTGGTGGTCGACGCGACTTTCAATACGCCGGTGCTGTTGCGGCCGCTCGATCTCGGCGCGGACCTGGTGGTCCACAGCGCCTCGAAGTTTCTCGCCGGCCACGGCGATGTGCTTGGGGGCGTGGTCGCTGCCGGAGAGCCGTGGCGGGAAACCCTGCTTGCCCTGACGCGCAATCTCGGTTCAAACCTCGGTCCGTTTGAAGCCTACATGACCATGCGGGGCATCAAGACACTGCCGCTGCGCATGGAGCGACATTGCCGCAATGCACTGCGGGTGGCCGAGGCGTTGGCGGCCCACCCTCGGGTCGAGAAAGTGCATTACCCCGGCCTGGGGACGCACCCTGACCACGAAACGGCGCGACGGCTCTTTTCATCGGCTTCCACACCCATGTTGGACAGCTCTCCCATGTTCGGCGGCGTACTCAGCTTTGCGTTGCGCGACGCAGGGCGCGAGGAGGTTCTCGATTTTCTCAATCGACTACAAATGATCATCCGCGGGACAAGTCTCGGGGATGTCCACTCGCTGATCGCCTACCCGATGATCAGCTCGCATCGCAATCTTGCTCCAAATCATCGCCGCCGGCTGGGCATCGGCGACAATCTAGTGCGGCTTTCGGTGGGCATTGAAGCCGCCGAAGACATCATCGCCGATTTCGATCAGGCTCTGAACCGCACGGATCGGTGACAAGGCAACATCCAGAGCCGGCGCGACTGGGCTGAATCCCCCGGGGTCAATTTCCGGCCCAGGGCGCTTGTCCTTTCCGATGGGATGTTTTCGCCAGGAATGCCCACATATGTCCCCCGTTGGTATAGAGATTGTTCCTGAACTCCGGTAGATAAAAGTCGCTTGTGCCGTGCCTGTTGTATCGAGGCCCATCGGGGTACGGGTTGGCCAGTTGCCGATCGATCCAGGCGATCGCCTCGGCAATGCTGCCTTCTTGGTCAGAGGAAAGTAAGTGCCGGCTTCGTGTCAGCGCCAGGGTCACGAAACCGGTCGCATAGGCATCGGGCCGCACTTCGCGTTTGCCGCAACAATCAGAATCGCTTCCTTCCCAGTCAGTAAAGGGTCCGAGATCCCGTAGGGCCCAGCCGCCGTTATCGTGTTGCCGGGCCAGCAGCTCGGTAGCCAGTTGCAGGGCAACACCATTCTCCAAGACTCCGCCGCCGGTTTCCGAATCACACCAGAGAACGGCAGCCTTAACGTGCAGACTAACGTCGGCATCCGACGAAGCTTTCTTCAATGTTGCGTACAGTAACTGGAGATTGTCCCGTGGCGCCAGGTCCGGGAAAATACCGGCCGCGACACAGGCAAGCGACGCTCCCCAAAGGTCCGAATCAGTGACCTCCCATGGGACCAAGTTCGCTTGAATCCACCGCCATCGGCCGGCCGCCGGACCGGCTTGGACTTGTTCCGCCCACATGTTTTCAAACGCCCGCTGAGTTTCCGGCTGCGCCGGCTTCCGCAAATAGGCGTCATGGGTTGCCCGGATGAGCCCGTTGAAAACAGCTTCGACGCCGCGCGAATCCGCGGCATTAAGAACGCCTTTCAGCGCATCCGGAGGAAGATTCGAGAGCACGGCTGTCTGCTCGAGTTTTGGATGTGAGTACCAGGGCGTGTTGGACGACCATGTCAGGATGCGATTGTCGATATTCTCGATCAGGTCCTGATATGCGCGATATTCATCCACCAACAATGGTTCCACCAGGGCGTACGGCAACGACGTATGACAACTGATACAGGCTTTCCCTTCGCCTGAAATCAGAGCCATCGGATTCCTTGCCCAAACGTCGGCGCCGTGACGCGCATAACGGGCAAAAGTCTCATTGGATGAATCTTCCTCCGCGCTCGCGGTGATCGGTATGCAAACCAGGAGGCTCGCCGCGAGAAAATGCAGTGGCAATCTTCTTAAGGGTGACGATGCATTGAACATGGTGGTCTCGGTTTCTTGGTCTTGTTCTTCGGCAAACCCCGCAACGGTCGGCTTAACCAATCACTGAAGCGTTCCCGGGATTTATCGTCGCACTCGGCAATCTTTGAATCAAGAGCGGTTGGGGGTGCGCGACATAAATGTGGGGGTCATCGGCGGCTCTTTGCGAACCCAAGCCCCGCAATTTCGTGCGCGGTCGCTCGGCCCGTCGCTTGCGCTCAGGGCTCTGATTCTATTGTCGAATTGAGAGAAGGACTTCCACGTTGATGTCGCACACGCAGCCGTTGGGGAACCTTATAACTTGAATGCGTAGCGCGGGGCGGACGCCACAACCTTTCTCTACTTCGCCCGCCGGTCCTCGAAGCGCATCGCCTTGGCTTCCCATCGCGGCAGTGAGCCCGCCTCGACGCTTTTCACATCCACTCGAATCCCGATCTTGTCGCGAATCGCGCGCGCGACCGCCTCGCTGACAGCGCCGTCGCCCTCGACTTCGATGCCGATCTCATCCATCTCGGCAAAGGTCGAGGCGACAATCCGAAACTCCGCCGCGCCCTCGATTGAACGAATCACGTCTTCGATTGCGGAGGGGTAGACGTTAACGCCTCGGACGGTGACCATGTCGTCGACTCGGCCGAGAATGCCGCCTTCGAGCAAAAGCCTGCCCTGCCTTTCCCCGGATGAGACTCTGGTCGCCCGCACCCGGTCACCAGTGCGGTAGCGAATCACCGGCCAGGCACCGCGCCCGAGATTGCTCATGACGAGCTCGCCGTCGGCGCCCTGCTCGACGGGTTCGAGGGTTTCAGGGTTAATCACCTCGGCGATGAACTCGTCTTCGTTGACGTAGAGCCCGCGGCCTTCCTCATCGCCGACGCCGAAGGCTCCGATCTCACTCGCGCCGGCGTGGTCGAACACTTTCGCTCCCCAGGCTTGCTCGATTCGTCGGCGGGTGGCGGGAATGCCCGCGCCCGGCTCCCCGGCGTGGATGGTCCTCGTAATGGTTGACGACGCCAAGTGGACGCCTTCGCGCTCGGCGACTTCGGCCAGGTGCAAGGCATAGGTGGGAGTCGAGAGCAATACCGTCGGCCCGGTTTCCTCGATCAACTTGAGGCGACGGGCCGAATCGGCTCCGCCGCCCGAGATCGTCATCGCACCCAACATCGAGACGCCGTGATAGGCCGACCAGAATCCGATGAAGGGCGCGAAGGAAAAGGCAAAGAAGGCTCGATCGTGTTCGGTCACGCCGGCGCCTCGCAACACTTCCAGCCAACAACGGCCCCACCAATCCCAGGTTTCGGGCGTGTCGAGAACACGCAGCGGCTCGCCGGTCGTCCCCGACGTTTGGTGGTAGCGGCTATAGCGCTCCAGCGGATAAGTCAGGTTGGAGCCAAACGGTGAATGAGCGATTTGGTCGGCGGCCAGCTCTTGCTTGGTGAGCAGAGGCAGGTGAAGAAATGCCTCTTCGTCGATTTTCGGAACGCTTCCCAATCGGGCCGATTGAAACTGATTCCTTCCACGAATCTCTTCGAACAATTCGCGGAGACGTTCCAGTTGAGCGGTGTTGTGGATCCCGTAGGCGGCGGACATGAGGGGCTCTCGTTCAATCGCGCGGGATGGGCGGACGCTGCCGGCCGTCGCAACGCCGATCACAACACGCGCAACGACACATTGTAGCCGAAGCCCCGCCGAAGGCCGGCCGGAGTCGCGTCGGGGTGCGGCCGCGGCCCCCCGCTTTCGGCGTGGACTCCGCTGGGTTGGCGGGCGGCGAGGGCGGGTAGCGGGCAGGCCTGGAGACCTGCCCCACTGGGGGCGCTCTGCGCTTCAAATCGTCAGCGAGGTGATGGGGATGGGGGAGCGGCGGCCGGCGACGACGACGATGCCACTGTCGGTGACGTGGTGGTTCTTTCGGTCGCGTTCGAGGTCGAATCCGATTTCGGTGCCGGCGGGGATGTGGGCGTTCTTGTCAACGATCACGCGGCGTAGTTTGGCGCCGGCCCCGATCAGGGCGTTTTCCATGATGATCGAGTCGTTCACTTGCGCCCCGCGCTCGGCCACGACGCGGCGCCCCAGCACCGAGTCGGTGACGTCGGCGCCCAACACGCGGCAGCCTTCGCAAATGATCGAGTTCGCCGCCGAGCCGATCTGGCTTCCGTCGGAAGCGAATTGCGCGGGGCCGACCGGGTATTCGGCCGTCCTGAGGGGCCAGCGATGGTTGTAGAGGTTTAGCGGCGGCTTCTCGGAACGCAGGTCCATGGTGGCTTCGTAGTAGGCCTCGATGGTTCCGACATCGCGCCAATAGCCGCGATTCTCGGGCGCTTCGCCGGGCACGACGTTGCGGAGGAAATCGTAGGCGTAGATCGGAAATTCCCCGATCATCTCGGGCAGCATGTCGCCACCAAAATCGTGGCCGCTTTCGGGCTTGGCGGCGTCGCGGCGTAACTCGTCGAGTAAAACCTCGGCGTCGAATATGTAGTTCCCCATGGAGGCCAGCGCCCAGCCGGGCCGGCCGTGGATTTCAGGCGGGTTGGAGGTTTTCTCGTGGAAGGCGATGATACGCCAGTCCTCGTTGAGTTCGATGGTTCCGAAGCGGGCCGCTTCTTCAACTCGGATCGGCAAAGCCGCCACCGTGCCCTTGGCGCCCTTCTCGTCGTGATAGGCGGCCATCTGGGTGACGTCCATGCGGTAGATGTGATCGGCGCCGAAAACCGCGACGAGATCGGGGCTCGCCAGCTCGACCAAGTGGATGTTCTGGTAAATGGCGTCGGAGGTACCCTCATACCAATGCTCACCCTGGCGCATCTGCGCCGGGACCGGGATGATGAACTGATCTTTGAGCAAGTTGGCGAATTGCCAGCCGTCGCGCAGGTGTTGCAACAAAGACTGGGCCTTGAATTGGGTTAGGACGTAGATGGAGTAGATGCCGGAGTTAATGAGGTTGCTGAGCACGAAATCGACAATCCGGTATTTGCCGCCGAACGGCACGGCCGGTTTGGAGCGCTCTTTGGTAAGGGGCTGAAGGCGGTTCCCCTTCCCGCCGGCTAAGACCATCGCCAAAATATGGGCCTGCATGCCTTTGGAGCGTAGCACATGAGCTAGTCTTGTCTCATGCAAGATGAGCCTGAACGAGGAGTTTGTTTCTCACACAAGATGAGCCTGCAGGATCGGGGAGTGGGCATGCTGGGGATTGACTATCCAAGTGCAAAACGCCGGCAAGTTGAATCCGCAACAGATCCGGCAGTTTCTCCACTCCAGCCAGGAGATTCGATTCAAAGGCAAAGGGCGGGCCGAGATTTACGCTTGGGTGGCGCGCACGCTTGGCCGGCACGGCTACAGCCGCCAGAACCGCGCCGACAAAGGGCTGCTGCGGCAGTATCTGGTCAAGATGACCGGACTGAGCCGGGCGCAAATCACGCGGCTGATCCAGCAGTACCGGCAGGGCGGAGAACTCCAACCCGCCCGCTACCGGCGGCATCGCTTTGCCCGCAAGTACACGCCCGCCGACGTCGAACTGCTGGCGGCGGTGGACGAGGCCCACGAAACCCTCAGCGGCCCGGCCACGCGCAAGATCCTCGAGCGGGAATACCAGCAGTACCAGCAGCGCGAATACGAGCGGTTGGCGGGGATCTCGGTGGCCCAGATCTATCGCCTGCGGCGGCGCAGTGCCTACCGCCGGCGGCGGCTGCATTTCACCAAGACCCGGCCCACAGCGGTGTCGATCGGCGAGCGGCGCCGGCCCGACCCGCAAGGCCGACCCGGCTTTCTGCGAGTGGATACGGTGCATCAAGGGGATCGCGATGGCGTCAAGGGCGTCTACCACATCAATGCCGTGGATGAAGTCACCCAGTGGCAAGTGGTCGGCGCCACAGCCGCGATCAGTGAAGCCTGGCTGGAGCCGTTGCTGAAAGCCATGATCGAGCAGTTTCCCTTTCGTATCCGCGGCTTCCATTCCGACAACGGCAGCGAGTTCCTCAATCGCACGGTGGAGAAGTTATTGAACAAGCTGCTGATCGAACAGACCAAGTCGCGTCCGCGGCACTCCAATGACAACGGCTTGGTGGAATCGAAAAACGGCGCGGTGATCCGCAAACACATGGGATATACGCACATCGCGGCGCCGCACGCGGGGCGCATCCAGCGCTTCTACCAACAGCACTTCAATCCCTATTTGAATTTCCACCGGCCCTGCGGACAGCCCGAGATCAAGACCGACGCCAAAGGCAAGCAGAAGCGGGTGTATCGCCACTACCAGACGCCTTGGGAATCTTTCGAGCAGTTGCCCGAGGCCGCCGGCTACCTCAAGCCAGGGCACACGCTTGAGGCTCTGGGCCGCATTGCCCAGGCGGAAAGCGACACTGCGGCGGCGCGCCGGATGCAGCGAGCCAAGCACAAGCTGTTTGCCAGTTTCCGGTCCGCGAACACGCCGTGCTGAACAGCAGGAAGAGGGCTGTGGAAATGGCGGGCGGTGGAAAACGAGGAAAACCAAAACCAGGTTTCCCTTCGTTTCCCACCGCCCTTGGAAATCGCTCCGCGATTCCCACATTCCCACAACCCCGACGACGATTCTCCCCTTCCCAAATCAAAACCAAAAAACCAGAAAGGAGCCCCAGCTACTCAAAAAGCCCCAACCCCCGTCTTCAGGCTCATCCTTCGATGAGAAAATGCTGTACCACCGACCGGATATAATTGGGCTCGGCCGAGGCTTCCCGGCGGTCTCTCATCCATGGCATCCCCATCCGGCATCCGTCCCGCCGCCGCGCGGATACTCGAACGACTCGGACCCGGCGCCGGGGCGATCGTTGCGTTCTTGTTGATTGTCTTGGCGGGAAGCCTTCTCGCTCCCACTTTTCTCACCGGCCGGAACGTCACGAACGTGCTGCGTCAAAGCGCCATGCTGGGCGTGGTCTCGGTCGGCATGACGTTCGTGATCCTCACGGCCGGCATCGACCTCTCGGTGGGCATGGTACTGAGTCTGACGAGTGTCGTGGCCGCGCTGCTGTTTGCCGACGGCGGGGGGGTGCCGTTGCCGGTCGTTCTTTTCGTGACTTTGGCTCTGGGCGCGGCAATCGGCGCTTTCAATGCCTTGATGATTGTGTGGCGGGATACGGCGCCGTTTATCGTCACTTTGGCGATGATGGCTATCGCCGGAGGCGCGGCGTTGACGGTTTCCGGCGGGCGGCCGATTGGCGGTATCTCGGGAGCTTATGCTTGGATCGGCGCTGGCTTCATCGGTCCGATTCCCGTGCCGGTGCTGATCATGGTGGCGGTCTTCGCGACCGGCGCGTTTGTGCTGCGCTACACCCCGTACGGACGCGAAGTGTATGCGGTGGGCGGCAACGAAGAGGCCGCGCGGCTTTCGGGTATCTCCATCGGGCGGGTGAAAATCATCACCTATTCGCTCAGCGGATTGCTGGCCGCGCTGGGGGGAATTATCTTCAGCGCGCGCGTCACTGTCGGCGATCCCTGGGCAGGACGGGGTCTGGAGCTCGACGCCATCGCGGCCGTCGTGATTGGCGGCACGAGTCTCTTCGGCGGGATCGGCACGATCTGGGGCAGCCTGCTCGGCACGCTGATCATCACAATGATCAACAATTTGCTGAACTTGCTGAACGTCTCTCCCTATATGCAGGGACTGGCGAAGGGGATTATTATTCTCGTCGCGATTACGCTTTATAAGAAAGATCGTTGAACCCCGGGCTTGTCGGGCGAGCGTCCCGGCACCGAGCGCGGGTAAGCGCGGCACGGACCCGCACACCGCGGGCACTCAACTATTCACGTCGAAATAACTGCAGTCCGGGTGCGGGAACACCGCGGCGCTCACGCTCGCTTCCGGATCCATCATGTGGCCTTCGGTGAGCTCGATACCGATTTCCTCGGGCTCGATGAGTTTGAATAGACCCTCTTGATCGGCCAGGTCGGGACAAGCCGCATACCCGAAACTGTAGCGCCGGCCGTGGTATTTCGCCCGGAAGCGATCGAGCATGGTCGTCTCGGGCGCATCGGGGAAGCCGTAGTCTTCTCGTATGCGCCGATGCAGCCATTCCGCCGACGCCTCGGCGGTCTCAAGCGCCAAGGCTTGGACGGCATGCGACTTGAGGTATTCGCCGCGCTGCTTGTAATCCTCGGCCCGTTCGCGGATACCCTCACCCGCCGTGACGGCGAAGAGGGCAATGGAATCTCTGCTCCCGTTGGAAGACGGTAAAATGTAGTCGGCCAAGCAAAGGCCGTCCTCACGTTGTTGCCGAGGGAACGAGAAGCCATGAAGCGGAGTGTCCGCGCCCGATTCGTAGAGGCGAATCGTGTTGTCGCCGCTCTCGGCATCGAAAAACCGCCACACGGCGCGGACCTTCATGAAATCCGCCGCTTCGGCTTGAATTTCCTCGACAATCTGATGTAGTTCGAGCGCCTTGGGGTCACGCTCGCCGAGCATGCGTTCGAAATTGCCGCGAAATCCCAGATGTTTGACGTACAGCATCTGGGGATTGAGGTAGCTCCAAATTTCGGCCAACTGCGGCACGTCGCGCACCATTCGCTCCGGGTAGGGTACGTGATTCAGAGGCAGATCACGGCGCACTTTCGGACTCGGGCGGGTCGTGACCGCGGCTCGGGGCTTCGGCGCAACCGGCGTGGCGGGGGTCGGCCGGCTCTCTTCCACAACGGCCTCGCGTTGGTCGGGGTCCATCAGCCGGTTCATCAAGCTCAATCCGGTCATGGCGTCTTGGGCGTAACAGACGACCGAGCTTTCGTCGTAGGCGGGCGCGATCTTGTTGCGTGTGAATTTATCGCTCAATGCCGCTCCGCCGACCAGCAAGGGCGGCGCGATTCCCGCCTGGCAAAGATCGGTCGCCGTTACAACCATTTGTTGCGCGCTCTTGACCAGCAAACCCGACAGCCCGATCGCATCGGGTTGGTGTTCGCGGTAAGCCGCGATCAAATCGGCGGGCGGCACCTTGATGCCCAGGTTGACGACGTTATAGCCGTTGTTGGTCAAGATGATGTCGACCAAGTTCTTGCCGATGTCGTGGACATCGCCCTTGACCGTCGCCAAGATGATCTTGCCCCTGGTCGCGCTGTCGGCGTGCTCCATGAACTGCTCGAGGTGAGTGACGGCCGCTTTCATCGCCTCGGCCGATTGCAGCACTTCGGCGACGATCAGCTCGTTGTTGTTGAACAAACGGCCGACTTCGGTCATGCCGGCCATCAACGGGCCGTTGATGATGTCGAGCGGCTGGAGCCCCTCTTCCCGTTTTCGGTCGAGATCGGGGACCAGTCCCTCTTTGGTGCCTTCGATGATGTAGTGCGCCAGCCGCTCGTCGAGCGGCAATTCCGCCACGATCTTTTTCGGCCGCGCGCTCGCGCCGCGGAAGTGCTCGGCGATCCGGGCGATGTGATGTTGGTTGATCGCCGCTCGCTGCTTGGCGGTCTGTTCGCGGTAGTCGCGTGGGGCGTCTATCTCGGGCGTCGGATAGTTGCCCAGCAAGTCCTCGGCCAGCTTCTTCTCGTTGTCGGGGATCGTGGCGTAGCGTTCGAGCTTTTCCGTGTTGACGATCGCCAAATCGAGGCCGGCCTTGGTGGCGTGAAACAGGAAGACCGCGTTGACCACTTCACGCGCCGCCGGCGGCAGCCCAAAACTGACGTTGCTTACGCCTAGGGTGGTTTTCGAGCGCGGCAGTTTTTCCTTGATCAGCCGAATGCCCTCGATCGTCTCGACCGCGCTGCCGATGTAGTTTTCGTCTCCGGTCGCGCAGGGGAAAACCAGCGGATCGAAGATCAGGTCTTCCTCGGCTAACCCCCACTTTTCCGTGCACAGCCGGCGGGCCCGCTCGGCGATAGCCAGCTTACGCTCACGCGTGATCGCCTGTGCTTGCTGCTTGTCCTCATCGATTGAGCCGATGATGACCGCGGCGCCGTATTTCTTGAGCAACGGAACGATGCGGTCGAACTTCTCCTCGCCGTCCTCGAAATTGATCGAGTTGATAATGCTCTTGCCCTGGCAATAAGTGAGCGCCCTTTCGACCGACGCGGGATCGGTCGTGTCGATCATGAAAGGAGCCTTGATCGCTTTGCGGACCAGTTCGGCGTAAAAGGCGTCGATGTCGTCGGCCTCCTCGCGATCCGTGTTTTCGAGGTTGATATCGATAACCTGCGCGCCGTTGCGAACCTGCTTACGCGCGATTTCCGACGCTTCCTCGTATTTCTCTTCTTGAATCAGCCGTTTGAATTTTCTCGAACCGACTTCGTTCGTCCTCTCACCGACCAGCAGGGGACGATTGTCCTCGCCCGCCTCGACCAGGTCCAGGCCGCTGTAGTAGGTTTTTCGCGCCGGCTCATGACGCCGCGGGGTCTTGCCTTCGACCATCTGAGCGATGGCGCGAATGTGCTCGGACGTGGTTCCGCAGCAGCCGCCCACGAGATTCAGCCAGCCGTTGTTCGCGAATCGTTCGAGCGCGGATGCCAGCGAAGTCGGCGTCTCGCGGAACGCCCCCTCTTCATCCGGCAGCCCGGCGTTGGGGTAGCAATGGACCGCGCTTTGGGCCATATGGTGGATCGTGCGCAAATGGTCGGTCATGAACTCCGGCCCGGTGGCGCAGTTGAGCCCGATCGAAAGCAAGCCGGCATGGGCGAGCGAGGCCGTGAAAGCGTCGGCCGGCTGGCCGGCGAGCATCGTTCCCATCGGCTCGATCGTTCCCGAAACGATCACCGGCAAACGGTAGCCGAGTTCATCGAAAACGCGTTCGATGCCGATCAACCCGGCTTTGATGTTGCGTGTGTCTTGTCCGGTCTCGAGCAGCAGCAGGTCCGCTCCGCCTTCGGTGAGCCCCAGCGCGTGGTCATGGTAGTCGCCGGCGATACCGTCGAAAGTGACACCCGGCGTCAGCGTGATCGGCTTGCGCGTGGGCCCCATCGAGCCGGCGACGAAGCGTGGCTTTTGGGTTGTCGAGTAGCGGTCGGCCGCTTCACGAGCCAGCTTGGCCGCCGCGAAATTCAGCTCATGGGCTTGGTCTTTCAGGCCGAACTCGCGCATGTCTTCGGGGCTGCCGTTAAACGAGTTCGTTTCGACAATGTCGGCCCCGGCCTCGAAGTAAGATTCGTGGATGCCGCGGATCAAATCGGGCCGCTTGACGTTAAGATTTTCGTTGCAATTCTCAAACGCCGGCCCGCCGAATTCATCGATCGACAAATCGAGCGCGTGAATCGCCGTTCCCATCGCTCCGTCCAGCACGAGGATGCGCTCGCGAAGAATTTCGCGAAGTTGGGCGTTCCGTTCGTCGCGGCTCGTCATTGAACAATCAATCGGATGCTGTTCCGCCCGCCCGCCCGCCCGCCGAGGTCAACGCAAAGTGCGAACATCGGCGGCGTAATTCGGCGAGAGCGGCGGAATCGTGAGGATTCTCTTTGATTATAGGACCGCCCCTCCCGGCTCCCGGATCTCCGGAGGCGGTCGACGCTCGTACCGGTCGCTACTCAAGCCCGTCGAAGACCAAACATCGAAGTGTTTCCCGCCTTTCGACCTGTTTCTACAAAGTGCTAGACTCAGGCTTTCCCGGATGGTCTCGCAAGCCTTGGCGCCGTCTCGGCGAACGGCTTTCCCCTACAAGACATCCCCCCCATAAGGAGATTCATCCTTGCGAGTTCGACCCGTAAAACCAGCAGGCCCGATGGCCGGGCCGGCGGATCCCGTGCAAGGTTTCGTCGCTTTGTCGCTGCTCACCGCGCCCAATCGCGCACCCATGCCGGATTCCGACGACGGCCCACCGTGCCACCTGTGCACCGCGCGATGCTGTAAGTATTTTGCCTTTGAAATCGACACGCCGACGAGCAAGAAAGACTACGACTACATCCGCTGGTATCTGATGCACGAAGCCATCGTGGTCTGGGTGCAGGAGGGCGACTGGTATATCGAGGTCCGCACGGTCTGTAAGCACCTGCAGCCCGATCACACTTGCGGCATCTACGATACCCGCCCGCAAGTCTGCCGCGACTACGGCTCACCCGACGAACCCTGCGAATATTTCACCGAGGATCTCGAATACGATCTATTCTTCGATTCCGACGACAAGTTTGACGCCTGGGCGCAAGCGGAACTTGAATCCAGGCGCAAGAAACGCGCCAAGGCCAAGAAGAAGCGGGCATAGCCGCGCAGCCGGAGTCGCGCGATCCGCCGGGAGCGTGCCCGGTGCGATTCCAACCCGCGCCACGAATCCTCCACAATGGAGATATGCGCTCTGTTCCCCCTCGCCTCTTCGCCCTCCGGTTCGGTGCTCTGCTGGCTGTCGCCGCCGTTGTTTCCGCCGAGGAGGTCACCTTCCGGTTCGCTCCGCCCGACGGATTTACCGAAACCGTCGTGATGCGTCGCGGACGCACGGTCACCCGAGGTGAAACGATCCAGGAAGATGTCAGTGAAAACAGCTTCCGCTGGACCGCCCACAAGAGCGAAAGCGGCTATCGCGTCGAACGACACGTTCTTTCCAATTCGCTGAAGCGCGACGGCCACACTGTCGCCAGCCCGATGATCGATGCCATGTCGGGGGTCGAGTTGACCTATTCGATCGATGCCGAGGGTAAGGTGACGGAAATTACGGGCTACGACGGTATCCTGGAAAATCGGAAATCGAAATTCCCGCCTCAGCTCATGCAAAGCTTTGGTCCGTTGTTCAACGCGGGATCCTTGCGGAAAAGTGACATGGCGGAGTGGAGAGACCGCGTTGAGCGATTCGCCGGTCGTACGGTCCGGATCGGTGAAGTCTGGACGGAGAAGGAAAACGTCCCGCTGGCGGGTGGCGGCAGCCTTGTCGTCGACACCGCAACGCTATTCGCCGGCTGGACGGAATGTCCCGGTGGCCCCTGCCTGCGCATCCGCTTCTTCTTTGACAGCGACGCGGCCAAGCTTGCCGAGCGTGTCAACCAAGTCGCCGAGGGCGCGCTGAAGGCTCCGGCCGCCGCTTCCTCAAACTCGTCGAAAGCCTCGCTATCAGGCGAAGGAGAGCGTTTGGTCAATCCGCGAACTCTGCGAATTTCCTCGGGAAAAACAACGCGAACGCTAAACGCCGAACTCCCGGCGCGGGGAACCACCACCGGGCCGATCAAAGTCGTTGAGACGAATGAGTACATCGTGAGTTCCGAGTAACCGGCTCTTCCGAACCCAAACATTTACGGCCGGCGACCCGGGTTGCCAATCCTCACGCCGTGCGCACAACTCGCGCGCATTGCGGTCGAGACCGCGCGGGAGATAGAATTCAGAGGCGCTTCCCACGGAGACTAACCCATGGATTTGAAAAAAGACGACTTGCTCAAGGTCTACCGCACGATGAAGACGATCCGCGAATTCGAAGAGCGGGTTCATGTGGAATTCGAGACCGGCGACATTCCAGGCTTCGTTCACCTCTATGCCGGTGAAGAGGCCGTCGCGACCGGTGTCTGCATCCATCTCAACGACAACGACAAGATCGCCAGCACCCACCGCGGTCACGGCCACTGCATCGCCAAGGGATGCGACGTTCGCGGCATGATGGCCGAACTCTACGGCAAGAAGGACGGCCTGTGCCGCGGCAAGGGCGGGTCGATGCACATCGCCGATTTGACCAAGGGCATGATGGGCGCCAACGGCATTGTCGGCGGCGGCTCGCCGCTGGCCTGCGGAGCGGCGCTGGCGGCCAAGACCAGGGGCGACAAAGGCGTGTCGGTTGTTTTCGTCGGCGACGGCGGGTCGAATCAAGGCACGACGCTCGAGAGCATGAACCTGGCGTCGGTGTGGAAATTGCCTGTGCTTTTCGTGGTTGAGAACAACGGTTACGCGGAAGCGACGTCGAGTAGTTACTCAGTCGCCGGGGCCGATGTTTTCGAGAGGGCGAAGGGTTTCGACATGCCGGGCGTCAAGGTCAACGGACACGACTTTTGCGCCGTTCATGACGCCGCCGAGGAAGCGGTGGAGCGCGCTCGGGCGGGCGAGGGGCCGACCTTGATTGAGTGCAAAGTGAATCGCTACTTCGGCCACTTCGAGGGCGATGCGCAAACCTATCGCGCTCCCGACGAGGTGAAGAACATCCGCGAGACGCGCGATTGCATCGTGAATTTCGGACGCTCGTTGACCGAGTCATCGCTGATTTCGCAAGAAGAGCTGGACACGATCGACGAGGAAGTCAAAGCGTTGATCGACGACGCGGTGGCGAAGGCGAAAGAGGGAGCCGAGCCGACGGAGGAGGATCTCGAAACCGACGTCTACGTGGAGTATTAGCCGAGGCGGCAATCTGATCGGAGAAATCGAATCATGGCCAGAAAAATCACGTTTCAACAAGCCGTCAGCGAGGCCCTCACGCAAGAGATGGAGCGCGACGAGTCGGTGATCATCATGGGCGAGGATATCGCCGGAGGTGCCGGGGCGCCGGGAGAGCAAGACGCTTGGGGCGGGGTTTTGGGCGTCACCAAGGGCTTGTACGGAAAGTTCGGGCCGAATCGCGTCTTGGACACGCCGATCACCGAATCGGCCTTCATCGGCGCGGCGATCGGGGCGGCGACGGCCGGGTTGCGTCCGGTGGCGGAGTTGATGTTCGTCGACTTCATGGGCGTTTGCTTCGACCAGATTTACAACCAGGCGGCGAAGTTCCGCTACATGTTCGGCGGACGCGCCGAGACGCCGGTGGTGATTCGCTGCATGATCGGCGCGGGCTTCCGGGCGGCGGCGCAACACTCGCAATGCCTCTACCCGATGTTCACCCACATCCCCGGGCTCAAGTGCGTGATCCCCTCGACGCCCTACGACGCCAAGGGCCTGTTAATCGAGGCGATCCGCGATCCCGACCCGGTGATCTTTTTCGAGCACAAGGTACTCTACACGATGGAAGGCGAGGTTCCCGAGGAGTCCTACACGATACCTTTCGCGGAGGCGAACTTTGTTCGCGAAGGCGATGACGTGACGATTGTGGCCCTGTCGAGGATGGTTCACATGGCGACGGAGGCGGCGGAGAAGTTGGCCAGCGAAGGGATCGATTGCGAGATTGTCGACCCGCGAACGACCTCGCCGCTCGACGCGGACTCGATTCTCGAGAGCGTCGAGAAGACCGGCCGATTGGTGATTGTCGACGAGGCTTCGCCGCGCTGCAATATGGCGACGGACATCTCGGCGCTGGCGGCCCGCGATGCTTTCGATTTCTTGAAAGCGCCGATCCGGATGGTCACCCCGCCGCATACGCCGGTGCCGTTTAGCCCGGCCCTTGAAGATCTCTACATCCCCAGCGCCGACAAAGTCGCCGACGCCGTGCGCGCCGTGATGAGCCATAAGGCGCAGGCGGCATGAGCGCGATTCACAAGCTGATCATGCCCAAGTGGGGCCTTTCCATGCAGGAGGGCAAGGTTGTTGCTTGGCTGATTGAGGACGGCGAATCGGTGGAGCCGGGCGCCGAAATCATCGAAGTCGAGACCGAGAAAATCGCCGGAGAAATCGAGGCGTCCGCGACAGGCGTTCTGCGGCGCGTGGCCGAGGTCGGCGATGTCGTACCGGTAGCCGGGCTGCTTGGTGTGATTACGCCGCCGTCGGTTCCCGCGGCCGAGGTGGATGCGTTCATCGCTGAGTTTCAGGAGAACTTCGTGCCTCCCGAAGCGGCTGGGGAAGACGACGGCCCGCGGACCGAGACGGTTGAGGTCGATGGGCGGACGCTGCGTTTTCTGCGTCAGGGCGAGGACGCCGGCCGCGACCCGGCGGTCTTGTTGCACGGCTTCGGCGGGGACCTGAATAACTGGCTTTTCAATCAAGGGGCGCTGGCGGCGGAACGAACGGTCTACGCGCTCGATCTGCCGGGTCATGGGGGTTCGTCGAAACAGATCGCGAGCGGGGACTTGGAGGAGTTTCGCGGCATCGTGGCGGGTTTTCTGGATGCCGTGGGCCTCGAGACGGCGCATCTGGTGGGCCATTCGATGGGGGGAGCGATCGCGCTTGATTTCGCATTGAACAATCCGGGGCGGGTTGCTTCCCTGGTGCTGATCGCGAGCGCCGGGTTGGGATCGGAAATCGACGGCGACTATATAGAAGGTTTTGTGCGCGAAGGACGGCGGCGGGGGATCAAGCCGCATTTGGAAAAACTCTTCTCGAACCCGGCATTGGTCAGCCGGCAATTGATCGACGACATTCTCAAGTACAAACGGCTCGACGGCGTGGCAGGGGCCTTGCGTACGATCGCGGAGGCTATGTTTCCGGACGGGCGTCAGGCCGCCGTCTTGCGGGAGCGGCTAAGCGAGCTGTCGGCTCCGGTGTTGGTGCTTTGGGGCGACGGGGACCGGATTCTTCCGGTTGCGCACGCGGGGGGCTTGCCGGGGAATGTTCAGACCCGGATCTTCGGGGGGCAAGGTCACATGGCGCAGATGGAGGCGCCGGCCGAGGTGAACCGGGCTATCGGGGAGTTTTGGGGCTGATCCACACCGGGGCTTACGAGGCGGCTTCGAACTCGGCTACGTCGGGAGCGTAGTCATCGGGGACGGGCGGCATCTCCAGCCCTAGCGCCGCGGTCATTTCGCGGACGCGGGCGATGTAGTCGCCTCGCATAAAGCCATTCGTTCTCTGCTTGACGCCCCAGCGGCGAAACATTTCGTTGTTGCGGGAATCGCGGCGGCCGAAAAACGGCAGCATCACCGGGAAATAACGATTGATCGAATCCTGCGCCTGCTGTTTCCCTTCAGGCGTCGCGCGGAGTTCGTCGAGGCGGTTGCGGCCGAAGCCGGCGTGGAATTTCTCCTCCGGCATGGTCTCGCGGGCGACGACCTTGAGCGGCGTATAGGAGCATTCCAGCAAGTCTTCGATTTGCAGAATTTCGGCCAAATCGGCCAGCGCCTTGATCGCCAAGAAGTCGGGCCACGATTCCAGCGGATATTCGAAGATGCTTAGGTGGCGTCCGGAGCCGGCGTCGAGCTTTTCCGCGGCGATCCCCAAATCGTCGGCGAGTCGGCGAAAACGCACATGGTGGCCGTATTCTTCCATCGCGATACGGCAGGTCAGCCATTTTTCGTAGGGATTGGGCGCGAGAGCGATGGCGGGTTCGTCGAAAACCCGCGCTCCGTAGAGTTCGTTGACGGTGTGGCTCGTGACGATTTTCGACACCGCGGCCTGGTATTCTTGGCCCACGGCTAGGGCGGCGGCGGCGTCTTCAACCGGTCCGGTGAAAGGGTTTCCGTTCGTTCCCATGCATGATCCCCTACCCGTATTTTATACAACCGGGTCGCTTTGAAAGAGTTCCAGGTCGGTTTCGATCGGAACGAAATCCTTGCTGAGATCGGCGACGGCCTCGGCCGCCGAACGATCGTCCCAACCGCCGGGCCTGGCGAGAGTCCGGACCGGGCGGGGTTGGGAGAATAGAAAAACCTCGCAACCACGCATCCCGAAGATTTGGCCGCTGACGTCAGCCGATTCGTCGCCGAGCAGGTAAACCAGAAACGGAAGGATGTGCTCGACCTTCGCCTGGCGGGCCTTTTCCAAATAGGCCTGCTGCTCGGGCGTCACGCCTTTGATGCTTTCGGTCATGCGAGTGTGCGCGAAGGGGGCGACGCAGTTGACCGCGACCCCGTAGCGCCGCATCTCGAGCGCGGCGACGCGGGTGAGCGCGAAGGCTCCGGCTTTCGAGGCGGCGTAGTTGGCCTGGCCGAAGTTGCCGATCAATCCCGAAGTGGAAATCAGGTTGACGAGACGGCCCGCTTTTTGCTGCTTCATATGCCGCAAGGCGGCACGCATACCGTAGAACGTTCCGTCGAGGTCGACGTTACGCACCTCGGACCATTCCTCGTCGCTCATGTTGAACAACATGCGGTCGCGCGTGATCGTGGCGGCATTGACCCAGCCGTCGAGTCGACCGAATTGGGCGAGGGCTGTCTCGACGAGCGCGGCGGCGGTCGAGGGATCGGCGATCGAAAGGGCGGAAGAGACCCCACGCCCGCCGTCATTGCGGATCGCCAGGGCGGCGGCTTCGGCGACGTTCTCGTCACCGGGCCCCCCGTCGAGCTCGACACCGTTGTCGTTGATGACGACGGCCGCTCCGCGCGAGGCCAACTCACGGGCCAGCCCCAGGCCGATGCCGCGTCCGCCGCCGGTGACGACGATCGCTTTCGAAGAAAAATCAGTCCGCCGGGAATCGCTCATGTGCGTTTCAGAGTAGCGAAGCAGGAGCCGGGCGCGCTGTTCGGGCGTCGAATGGAAACGCCCGGTCTTACGAAAACAGGCTGTCTTCCGCGCACCGGGGCCGATGAGGAGCTTGGGAAGGACTATTCTTCGTGCTCTCCGCGACTTCCAGCGCGTCATTGGCGGCGTTTCCCGAGCTGCTTTCGGCGAGCGGCCGAGGGCCGCGCCGCGCTGACGAGTCATCCGCTGAAGCCCCCCTGAAAGTCTCGCTACACGCCGCGGCGGCGGGACAGGAAGCCTCCTCGCCCGGCGGCCTGACCCCCGACGATCGGCGGATTGTCCTCGAACTTCAGCAGACCGACCGCCAAGTGCGGGGCCATGAGCAGGCCCACTTGGCGGCGGCCGGCGGCTTGGCACGGGGTGTCTCATTCACGTTCGTCACCGGTCCCGACGGCCGGCAGTACGCGGTGGGGGGCGAAGTCTCGATCGACACATCCCCGGTCTCGGGAGACCCGGCCAGGACGATTCAGAAAGCCCAACAGATTCGCGCCGCCGCCAATGCGCCGGCCAACCCTTCAGGGCAAGACCGCGCCGTGGCCGCCCAAGCGTCTCAGATGGAACAGGCCGCGCGACAGGAGTTGGCGGCGAAAAACCGGGAGGAACTCGATGACCATAACCAGCGTCAGGCGGCCGACGCTTTCGGGCAGAGTGAGGCCCCGTCGTTGGGGCAGGTTCTCTCGGTAGTGGGTTGAGCTTGGATCGCTAGGGGCCGCTCGTCGCCTGCAGGCTCGTCTCGATTGCCGCGATTTTGCGTTCCAGGGGCGACGGCCGCGGGTCGAACTCGGCGGCTTGCTTGAGGTATTGCAAAACAGAAGCGGCGTTGTCGCTTTCGGGCAACGGGATTTTCCGATTCCGGTGCAGCGCGAAAGCTTTACCATCCTCGATCAAGAGGCAAGCGGCGCGCCTTCCGTAGTAGGACCCCAGCCCTATATCGATGAAGACGGCGCGGCCGTCGAAGCGCGTCATCACGGCGCCGTCGGTGACGGTGTGGCCCATGACGATGCGTTTAGCCTGGTGGGTGGCCAGCACCTTTTCCAAATGACGTGATTCGGGTCCGGCATCGTTGAGCGCCAAGCCTCGATACCAGAGCGGCCCTTCGGCATCGACGGCCAATCCGCCTTGGATATCGGCCTGACCCTTCAGTTCCGCTCGGATCCGGGCGTTCAATTGCGCGAGGGTCGCCGAGGCATATTTCGGCCCGATTCCCCCATGCAGGAAGAGCGTGCCGTTGATCTTCACGACGGCATTGTGGCTGGTGATCCAACGGCCGTATTTCCCTCTTGTGCTGAAGGCGGATTGATGTTCCAACCGCCCCAGCGCGTGGGCTTCTTCCCACCTCCGTTTGTGGTCGGGACCGAGCCTCGGCGGCCGCCCGAGGGGCGGGTTGCGTCGCAAATCCTTGAGATGCTCGCGGTAGACTTGATCTCGCAGCGTCTGGGAGTCTTTGTTCCGAAAAGCCGCGAATTCGCCGACGTGGACATAGCGCAGGTCCCCGTACATGTTCATGGCTTCGTGGTTGCCGATCAGCGCGTGAACGTAGCCGCCGGCCTTCTTGGCCTGCTTTTCGAGCTTCATCAGCAGGTCCATCACGTCACGGCTGCGGGCGCCGCGGTCGGGAACGTCGCCGGTCTGAACCAGGTGGGCTTTTCCGCCGGCCCAATTATCTTTCTCGTCGAGCAAGCCGGCACCGTGGAGCAGTTTAACGAACTGCTCGTAATCGCCGTGAACATCTCCCACGGCGACGATCCGCTCGACGCCGCTCCAGGCGTCCTGCGCAGCGGGAGCAACGGGGATGGCGAGAAAAACGACGAGGGAAATAATAAACAGAGGGGGCGGCAGGCCTCGGCCGAGGCGTGGTTGTAGCGGCGATTTTGTCAACGCCGAAATCACATCTCACCTTACCAAGGTCGCTTGTCGCTTTCCGTGTTGAGATATTGTCCAACACGAGATGAGCCTGAAAGCGAGGAAGGTTAGGAAACAGGGTACACGGCGGGAGAAGGAGGCGGAAGCTTAAGAGATCTTTGGGTCGGGGCTACACCGTGCATAGCTTCTCCCTCCCCCCAGACCTCCTCCGTGTTCGAACATTCGCACGTCTCAAGAAGGAGTCTTCACCCAGCAAGCCACCCTTGTTCAATCCTGACTTTTTCAGGCGCATTCTTTGGATTGGAAAATGCCGGCTGAAACTTTAGGCGTGGGTTCCCAGGTTGCTGATGTTGCGCTTCAGCGCCGCGACTCGGCACCAACGAGATCAAGGTACACTTGGGCCGTTTCCTCCGCTGCCCGGCGGCTGTGGAAGTGGGCTAGGACGGATTCGCGGCCCTGACGGCCGAGGGCTTGGGCTTGGTCGGGGTGGTCGAGCAGGTGCTCGATCTTCGCCGCGAGATCGTCGGCATCATTAGGTTCGTGGAGGAGACCGCCGGCGGTGGCTTCGATCAGCTCCGGAAAAATGCCGAGGCGAGGCTCGACGGCGGGGGTGCCGCAGGCCATCGCCTCAAGGGCATAGAGACCTTTCGGGGCGCGGTAGGAAACGGGGACCGAGAGAGCGTCGAGGCTGCCTAGAAAGCGCGACTTTTCGGCGCGGTCAATCTCGCCGAGGTATTCGAAATCCGCGCCGAAGCCGGCTTGCTCGATTTTGCGGCGGATGTTTTCGAGATACGGCTTGTGCTCGGCTCCCATCCAACCGGCGACGATCAAACGGGGGCGCGGAGAGGCGTCGCGGCGCCGGCTTCGAATCTTCAAGAAAGCCTCGACCAGCAGCCCCAGACCTTTCTCGGGGCTGATGCGGGCCATGTAGCCGATGCGAAACTCGTCTGGATCGGTGGGGGACCCGTGCTCGAGTCCCTCTAAGCGTAAGCCGGGGAGGATGACGTGGATGTCATCGACATCGACGCCTAACCGCGGCGCCATAGCGACGGCGTGGTCAAGGCAAGGTGAGATAAAAGCGTCGATCGATTGGGCGCGGGCTCGCAAGCGGTCGAATGCTTTTTCGCTGTGGGCGGGCGGAAGGTTTTCGAGGAAGTAGTCTTCGCCTTGAAGCGAACAAACAACGGGCACGCCCAAGGCGGCTTTGAAAGCCGGGGCGAGGCCCGCGAGCATGGAGTTCGTCAGATGAATGACGTCAGGCGGGTCGGTTTTCATCCAAGCGATGAGTCTGACGATTTCCTTGCGCTGGCGGCCCTCGGTTCCGTCGAGCATCGAAACGGTTAGATCGCCGAGGTCCTCGGGTTGGGTTTTGACGGCGAATTTCGAAATCCAGCGAAGCAGCCCGGGGTGATCGAACGGGCGGTCGAACCAGGCCGGCGTGACGCGAAACAGAGCGTATTTTTGTTGCAAGTAGGCGTTGACACCGCCCATGAAAACGCGGTCCATGCTGACATCGGCCTCGTCGGTCTTGATGGGCGTGTAGATCGGGATGAGGCGAACGTCGTGACCGAGATCGAGCAGGGCCGCGGCGAGCGTGTTGTCGCGGAGGCAGTTGCCGCAGATCATGCCCCCGGCTCCGGCGGTGATGTAGTCGATCTTCATAGGCTCAGGTTTGGTGGAGCATCGACGGGCTGTCACGAATTGGGGGCCGCTCCGTTTCCGAGGATTCATGATACCGTCACAAAATGCGTGTCGGGGCTCGGGGGGCGCGACATAAATAATTGAAACGGCCTCATACCGGACAACGAGGTTCTTGAACCGGCCCTCAAAGGACCGGCATATGCCACTCAAGCCCGGTGAACCGGGCGGCGGGCTTGCTGTCCCGCATTTCCGCGGCACACGCCTTAGCGATCAACTTCTTGTCAGGCAAGGGGTAGTTTGGGAGAATGAAGTGCGACCCGTGATGCCCGCGGAAACTTTCCTAACCCAAGTACGTGATGCCGCGGGCGACCCCGACGTTCTTCTGCGTTTAACGCTTGACCGCTTCGAGGCCGATACGGGAACACTTCACCGTCTCGGCCCCGACGGCCTGCTCCACCTGAAAGCGTGGGCAGGGAGTATTCCCGACGAGCTGTTGCCCGTCATTCGGATGATTCCGGTGGGGAAGGGAATCGCGGGCTTGGCCGTGGAGCGGAACGAACCGGTTGACCTTTGCAACTTGCAGACCGATCAAAGCGGTACGGCGCGCCCGGGCGCCAAACAAACCGGAGTACGAGGGTCGATTTGCGTCCCGGTGACCGACGACGGCAAGGCCGTGGGCGCCCTGGGGATCGCGACCGAAGCCGAGCGCACCTTTTCCGAGCAAGAGATTGCGCTTCTCATGGAAGTGGGCCGCATTGTGGGCGGGGTTCCCGCCTCGCCCGAGGAACGCTAATCGCGTTCTTGTCGGCTCGTTCCCCGACGATATAGGAATCCTTATGCCTCTTGTCACAGTAGACAGCATCATTAACACCGATAACCCGCTGATCCGCCTTCACCGCAATGACAACGTTGTCTTCGCCCGTGTGTCGCTCTCGGCCGGAGCGGTCGTTACGTTTGAAGATCGTGAAATGACGATTTCGCGGGCGGTCGCGGCCGGTCACAAAGTAGCCGTCGCGGAAATTACACAGGGGTCGATCGTGGTCAAGTACGGCGAAAACATCGGCACGGCGTCGGGCGACATTCACGTCGGCGACTTGGTTCACGTCCACAACTTGGATTTCGATCCGGCCGATCGGCAATTCAAGTTCGCCACGACATTGAACGATCTTTCGGACGTTCCGCGGTTGGCAGAGCAAACCTTCCTGGGCTATCCGCGCGCGGACGGCCGAGTCGGCACGCGCAACTACGTCGCGATCGTGGGAGCGAGCAACTGCTCGGCCTACGCGGTGCAGCAGGTCGAAGCGGCGTTTCGAGATGAATCGTTTGAGAAGTCCGGCATTGACGGCGTCGTCTGCTTTGCTCATGCCGACGGCTGCGGGCAAGCCGAAGGTCCCGACATGCAGGTGCTACGCCGAACTCTCGACGGCGTCGCCGATCACCCGAACGTCGCCGCGGCGGTCATGGTCGGCCTGGGTTGCGAAGTGAACCAAGTGACTTACTTCACCCGTCCGGAGGACGCGAATGGGCGCGCGCCGCGGCGAGGATTCACGTTGCAAGAGAGCGGCGGGACCCGCCACGCCGTCGAAGACAGCGTCAAGGCTGTCTGGGAGCTTATTGAAGAGGTCGGCCGTCTGGAGCGCGTGGAGTGCCCCTCGTCGAAGCTTGTCGCGGCGCTTGAATGCGGCGGCTCCGATGCCTTTTCCGGCGTCACGGCCAATCCGGCCGTGGGCTACTTTTCTGATCTGCTGGTGAAACAAGGCGGGACGGTCTGCTTGGCCGAAACCACCGAGATCTGCGGTGCCGAACACCTGCTGACCCGCCGGGCGACCGACAAGAGTGTCGGTGAAGATCTCCTTCGCATGGTTGAGTGGTATCAGAACTACGTTGCCGGCTTCCCGAACGCTCCCACTTTCGACAGTAACCCCTCGCCCGGTAACCGAGCGGGCGGGCTCACCAACATCGTCGAAAAGTCGCTCGGAGCCGTGGCCAAGGGAGGAACTTCGAACCTGATGGCCGTTTACGACTATGCCGAGCGTATCGACAAGACCGGCCTCGTTTTCATGAACACGCCCGGATACGATCCGCCTTCGGTGACCGGCATGGCGGCCGGCGGTTGCAACGTTTGCTTCTTTACGACCGGTCGCGGCAGCTGCTTCGGGTTCCCGACGATCCCGGTGATCAAGGTCGCTTCGAATTCAAAGATGGGCAATTACATGGAAGAAGACATGGACGTCAATGCCGGCGTCATCGCCGACGGCGACGACACGGTGGAGGGCGTCGGAAAGGCTATGTATCACTTTGCGTTGGAAGTTGCGTCGGGGCGCCGGACCTTTAGCGAAGCGATGGGTCACCGCGAATTCATTACTTGGCGGCAAGGTCCGGTGTTGTAGGGCCGCGTCGCGGACAAGCCGCTATGCGGTGGTCACACGATCGAGCAATTCGAAAAACTCCGGGAACGAAACCGAAGCGGCTTCGGCATTGGTCATCGTGGAAGGGCCGTCGGCGCGAAGCGCGGCGATGGTGAATGCCATGGCGATGCGGTGATCGCCGAAGGAATCGAGTTCGGCGGCGCGAAAGCGATTCCGGCCCGGAATCTTCATGCCGTCATTGAAGACTTCGGGAGTCACCCCCATTCGCCTGAGATTTTCGGCAACCGTCGCAATGCGATCGGTTTCCTTGACCCGTAACTCCGCCGCGTCGCGAATGACGAGACCCTCGTCGCTCGCCGAGCCCAAGACGGCCAAGATCGGAACCTCATCGATGACCGCCGCTGTCATCGCCCCGTCGATCACTCCGCCGCGCAGCGCTCCGGAAGCGTGATCCGCAGGTCCTCGTACGTCGATGTCTCCGATCGCTTCGCCGGCCTGGCCTCGGCCTGTCCGCACTTCGATATCCGCGCCCATCTTGCTTAGAACGTCGAGTAGTGCCGCTCGCGTGCGGTTGAGGCCGACGTTTTCAAGAGTTAGGCGGGAGCCGGGAAGCAATAGGGCGGCCGCGATAAAGAACGCCGCCGAGGATAGATCACCCGGCACGCGCAAAGTACGGCCTTTGAGCGTCGGGCGCCCCGTCACCGCGATCGTTCCAGCGTCGGTCGTGACTTCGGCGCCAAACTCTCGCAGGGCAATCTCGGAGTGGTCGCGGGTCGGCAGCGGTTCCCGCACGGTGGTTCTCCCGTCGGCGTACAGCCCGGCAAAGAGCACCGCCGTCTTGACCTGAGCGCTGGCGACGGGCAGCTCGTAATCGATTGGCTTAAGGGTGCCGCCGCGAATTCGCAGAGGCGGGAAGCCATCCCCGCCGGCTTCGATCGTCGCGCCCATCCGCTCGAGCGGAGTGATAATCCGCCGCATCGGACGCTTTTCGAGCGATTCATCTCCCGTGATGACGGTTTCGAATGTTTGACCGGAGAGCAATCCCGAGAGCATCCGGATCGTCGAGCCGGAATTCCCGGTGTCGAGCGGTTGCTCTGGGGCGCGCAAGCCGTCGAGTCCGACCCCCTCGATCGTGACCGTTGTGCCGCGATGCTTGATCGAAACGCCCATCGCGCGTAGGCAGGCCAGCGTGGAGGCGCAGTCAGCCCCTGTCGAGTAGTTATCGATACGGGTCGCTCCTTCCGCGATCGCCCCCAACATCGCGTAGCGGTGCGAAATCGACTTGTCGCCGGGTAAGCGCAGTGAGCCTGACAGCGAGCGGACGGGTGAAATCATACGACCCATAGCGTTTCATTATGGCCCTGCGGCTCCCGGACGCCATCAATCTACTCGCTTGGTTCCAGGTGTCCGAGATCCCTGCGAGCCAACGCCTTCACGAAATCGACATCGCCGGCGAGGAAGTCGAATGAGGGAAGGCGTGCGATCGGCTCCCAGCGGATTTCCGCGAACTGGGCCCCGTCAATTTCTCCGGCGACATTTTCCACTCCGAAGAACTGCAATTCAATCTCTTCGCGGCCGGGATACTGATAGCGATACCGTGTGATTTCGTGGCCCGGTTCGACCTGGATGCCGAGCTCTTCGCGCAACTCGCGGGAGAGTGCCTGCCGTGGTGTTTCGTCTTCTTCGACCTTGCCCCCGGGAAACTCCCATTTTCCGGCGTGATCCTGGTCATCGCGCCGGCGGCCAATCAGGATGCGTCCGCGACGTTCGATCAAGGCCGCGACAACCCTCGTCACATTCCACCGTGATCGGCGCGCCACCTGAGGGGCTGTGAAAAATCGGGTACAGTCCACTTCGCGCCGGATGCGGTTACTGATTCAATGGAACTTATTCGGTCGGCGCTCGGTACAGTCCCCATTTTTTCACAGCCCCTCAGCCGCCGCCTGTCGATGGGAGCGTCCTTCCGGCAACAACAGGCTCCCGCGAGAGCCGCGGGTGAAGGCCATCGAACGTCCGCTCAACCCGAAGGTCAAACAGCCGCCGTATTCCTCCGGACGAGAGTATCGTTGGCCGCGAAGAGCGCCTCGGCCGCGGCTCCTCACCGGGCTTCAAACGGCTGTCTCCAAGGGCTACGAAAAGAAAAGTAGAGTTCCCCCGACATTGTCTGGGCAAAGCACCAGTCCCTCGCCTGTTACCCACGGCCCTCGCCGGAGCCTGTTGTTGCCGGGACACCCCCCGACGCCATCCCTCCAGCCCACACTTCTCACCGCCTGACGGGGAAAGCGGGCCGGCGGCTCACATCACTTCGGGAGCCGGAATCCCCATTGTAGCTAACACCTGTTCCAGCTCTTTGAGGAAGAATTGCGTCATCCAGAGCAGGAAGACCTTCCTTTCGCGGTCGGTCTCGTTGAGGATGTTATTTTTGGGCTGCTGGTAGAAAGTGTTGAACGCCTGCGCGAGCTGGAAACCGTAGCGCGCCAATTGCGCGGGTTCCCCGGCGGTAATCGCTTTTTCGATCGCCCACTCGCGTCGCGAGGCTCCTAAGAGCAACTGCCAGAAATCCTCGACCTTGAGTTGGCGGGCGAAGGCATCGGCGTCGAGTTCCTTCTCGAAATCAGGTACTGTCTCACCTCGCGCTTCGAGTTTCCGCGGAATGTTGCGCGCCCGGACGGCGGCGTACTGAATGCAGGGCCCGGTTTCGCCCGTGAAACTGAGCGCTTCTTGAAAGTCGAAGGCGATGACCGACGTCCGCGTGAATTTCAGCATGAAATAGCGCAAGGCTCCCACGGCGATCTGGGTCGCGATTTCGCGCTGCGTCTTCTCGTCGAATTGCTCATGGCGGTCGCGAACCTCCCCGAGAGCGTTTTCGATCAGCAGATCGATCAGATCATCGGCCTTGACGCCGAGTCCTTTGCGGCCCGAGACCTCGACATGCGGTTTCCGCCGATCCTCCTCCGAAAGCTCGATACCCAACTCGGCGCAACAGCGCGGTGAAAGCGCGACGATTTCATACGAGAAATGGATGGAATTGTCCGCTTCTCGCTCGTAGCCGAGCGCCCGCAGCCCCGCCCGTACGACGTCCTGCAAATAGGACTGGCGGACGTCGATTACGTTGTAGACTTTTTGCCCCGCTCCGAATTTCGGCGCCGCTTCGCCGCTTGCCTCGGTGCTCGAAGCCCACAGAGTTTGACCCCGAGAGTTGGCGGAGAAGGGTTGGTAGTGGAAATCCTTGCCGAGCAGCCCGAACTTCCAGAGTTGATACGCGATGTCTTTGCCGACGTAGGTTACCGTGCCGTCGGAGCGGACGATGACTTTCGAATCTTCGCGCGGGTCTTGCTCAGCGTCGGACTGGTCGCCGGCTTCTTGGTTTCCCGGCTTGCTCTTTGATTCGGCCGGGGCGCGGAAAAGCTCGCCGGGCATGACCCAGCAGCCGTTGTTCTTCCCTTGGGTTTCGAAGTAGATGGCCTTCTTTTCCTTCAGGAGTTCGAAAGCGGAGGCCCAAAACCGCAAACGCAGGATTTCGCTTTCACGCGGCAATACGTCATAGCCCACGCCGATTCGACCCATCGTAGCCAGATGAGCGTTGACGATCGCATCGGCGACAATGCGGCCGATCTCGGCCGGCACGCCTTCGCCGGCCTCGATTGCGTGGAGTGTTTCGGCGCGCCGCGGTTGCATCGATTTGTCCTGCTCGTAGAGCTGCGAAATCCGCGCGTAGAGGTCCCAGCAGTAGTAATCGAACCGCACGCCGGGATCATCAATCAGCGCCTGCACATCGGCCGGTGTCTTCTTCTCGAGGTAGTGGAAGGCGGCGACGACATCGGCCACTTGGACGCCGGTGTTGTCGATATAGTTCTGAACTTCAACGACGCGGCCCGCGGCGCGTAACATGCGCACCAACGTATCGCCCAAAATGGCGTTGCGAAGATGCCCGATGTGGGCGGCCTTGTTAGGGTTGATGTTCGTGTGTTCGACGATGATCTTGCCTTCGGCGGCGGTCGCGGCCCGCCGCGGCGGGTGGTTGACGGCCGCGGCGTAGGCCGCTCGGTCGAAACGCACATTCACGTAGCCGGCCCCGGCCGGTTCTACGGACTGAACCCCGGGGATCGGATGGATTGACGACGAGATCTCTTCGATGATGTCGCGCGGCGGCCTCTTCAGCAGCTTTGCCAGCGCGAAACCGACCGGAATCGCCAACTCCCCGAACTCCGGCTTCGGCGGCTGCTCGACGATCACCTCGACGTTGACGCCATAGTGGCCAGCGATATGGGACGCAACCGCGTCGCGAACACGCTCTTCCAATAGCAAAAACAAGAGGAACCTCAAAAAGCGGCGAGGCGGGAATCAGCCGCCGGAAAGGACCGGATCGGAGCCCTACTTGGGGAGTGTATCATAGCGTTTCAAAGGTAGTGTTGCCCGCGTAGACTCAATGACTCGGATGAAGTGCGCGGGCTTCCGTAGAGAGTAGGACGTATCGCCGCCCATGCCGCAAGAAGCTGAGTACGGATTCTGGAAATCGCCGATCACCTCCGACCTGGTGGCGGGGGAATCCCTGCGTTTGGGGCAGATCGCGCTCGCGAGCGAAGACATCTACTGGAGCGAGGGACGGCCGTCCGAAAACGGGCGCGGCGTCATTGTGCGATTGCGCCCGGGCGGTGTCCCCGAAGACGTTCAACCCGCTCCATTCAATGCCAGGACGCGCGTTCATGAATACGGCGGCGGGGCCTTCGTCGTCGATGGTGAAACCGTCTATTTTTCGAACGACCGCGACCAGCGAATCTACCGCGTGAGCTCCGAAGCCGAGCCGCAAGCCGTCACCGGGGCAGGCCCTTGGCGTTACGCCGACGCCGCAGTCGATCGACTACGTCAGCGGCTGATTTGCGTTCGCGAAGATCACTCCAACCCGGCGGTCGAATGCGTAAACACCCTTGCGGCGATCGACATCGAGAAGGACGCTGAGACGCGAATTCTCGTCGAGGGGAACGATTTCTACTCGAACCCCGTGCTCAACCCGGTGGCGACGCAACTGGCCTGGCTCACCTGGAACCACCCCAATATGCCGTGGGACGGCACCGAGCTGTGGCTGGCGGATCTGGATGCCGACGGGCTTCCGGTCGATGCTCGACGAATCGCGGGTGGTCCGGAAGTTTCGGTCTTTCAGCCGCAATGGTCTCCCGACGGCGATCTCTACTTTGTTTCGGATCCCACAGGCTGGTGGAATCTCTATCGCCACGAACCGGCGGGTGCGCTGCCCTTGGCTACGATGGAAGCCGAGTGCGGGTCGCCGCAATGGGTATTTGGGCAATCGACGTATGCTTTGTCCGCTACTCACGGCGTCATCCTTGCTTGCGCGCAAGCCGGAGTTTGGCGCCTCGGGCGAATGGACGCCGGGGGCGGTGCGATCGACTGGATCGAGACCCCGTACACGGAGATTTCGCAGCTCAGGGCCCGCGGCTCCACGGTGGTGTTTCGGGGCGCTTCTCCTGTCGAGCCGCCTTCGATTGTCGCGATGGATCTCGACACGGGGGACCGCCGAGTCTGGAAGCGCGCCTTCGAAGTCGAACCCGAAGCGGAAAAGCATTTCTCCCCGGCACGGCCGATTGAGTTTCCCACCGCCGGCGGGCTCACAGCCCACGCGTTCTACTACGCACCCTGGAATGCCGACTACGAACCTCCCGAGGACGAACTGCCCCCGCTGATTGTGAAAACGCACGGCGGCCCAACCGGCGCGACATCGAGCGAGCTGTCTCTAGAAACCCAATATTGGACCAGCCGCGGCTTTGCTGTCTTGGACGTCAACTACGGAGGCAGCACGGGTTACGGGCGTGCCTATCGCGAGCGGCTGGCGGGGCGATGGGGAATCGTCGATGTCGAGGATTGCGTCCACGCTGCTGAGTATTGCGTCGCGCGGGGTTGGTGCGATCGAGGCCGCTTGATCATCAAAGGCGGCAGCGCCGGCGGATACACGACCTTGGCCGCCTTGGCGTTTAAGGACGTGTTTCATGCCGGGGCGAGCTATTACGGAGTGGGTGATCTCGAAGCTTTGGCGCGCGACACCCATAAGTTCGAAGCGCGCTACCTCGATAAGCTGATCGGTCCGTACCCGCAAGACCGTGCTCTCTACGTCGAGCGTTCGCCGATCCATGCCGTCGGCGATCTGTCAGCTCCGGTCATCTTTTTCCAGGGGAGCGAAGACAAGGTTGTGCCACGAGGACAGGCCGAGGCGATGGTTGGGGCGCTGCGAGCAAAGGGTGTTCCGGCCGCTTATGTGCTTTTCGATGGCGAGCAGCATGGGTTTCGCCGCGCCGCGACGGCTCGACGCTGCCTCGACGCCGAATTGTATTTCTACGGCGTCATGCTGTTGAAAAAGGGACTGCGATTCTAGGTTGTGGCACCAAGTCGAATCAACATTCCGCCACCGCTCCCCATGAACGAAACGGAACTCATCTCGGTCGTAATCCCTTGCTACACGCGGGGTCAGTATGTCCACGAGACCATCGCGAGCATCCAACGCCAGACCCACCGCGACTGGGAAATCATTCTGGTCGACGACGGCGCCGAGGAACCGGAAACGGTTTCCTCGATCGAAGCTGTCGAGCGCCAAGCCCTACCGGGCCTCCGGGTTGTCCGAGAGCCTCATCGCGGACTTCCGCACGCCCGCAATCGAGGCCTTCAGCTCTCGCGCGGCCGCTACGTCATTTCTCTGGACTCGGACGATTTTCTGGAACCCGAAATGATGGAGGTTTGCCTGGCGGCGATGCGCTCCCATCCCGAGGCCGGGTTCGCCTACTTCGACTACCGCGTATTCGGTGACAAGAATTTTGTCCACCATTCCGGAGATTACAACCTCTATCGCCTGATGCAAGAAAACTTCCTTGCGCATTGCTTATTCTTGCGCCGGGAAGCCTGGCAAGACGTTGGCGGCTATGATGAGTGGCATCGCTTTTCCTACGAGGATTGGCAGTTTGCCCTCCAACTAGGCGCGCATGGATGGTATGGACATTACATCCCCAAGGTCCTGTTTAACTATCGCACGCACGGACGCGGGCACCACTACGTCGGCCTGGAGAATCACGATAAAAACTGGTCGCATATGACGACTGCCCATCCGTCTTTGTTCTCCCCGCGGGGTCGGCTTAACACAAAGCGACGATGGGCGCCGTCGATCTGCTTTGTCGTCCGGCACGGCGAGCCGAATTTCGAGAACCAAACGGTAAGGGACTACCAAGTTCTCGTGGATGTCGACGAGACGACCGCTCTCGAACGATCGAACGCCCCCTGCTTTCTGTGGATAGGCGATCCGCGCCCGCTCGAACCCTATGCCGCCGAACAATGCATCTGGGCCTTGCGTTCCGCTTCATGGGTGACCTGGAGCGACACGGGCGAAGCGCCCGGTCCTTCGTTTCGATGTGCCGCCGGGCCGCTGGGGCTCAGCCGCAAGGTGCTCGAGCAACCCGAAGCCCGTCGCTCGGGGAGGGTGCGCCGGCTGCCCTGGCGATGCCGGCAGCCGACCCAATCGCGGCAGGGTCCTACTTCGGTTTCGACCAGTCAGCAAGATAAACCTCTTGAAACGAAAACGGCGCCGCCCTCCGTATCGCCTCAAATCCACGTTCCTTTCAGTTGGGTGGACGTCATTCGTCGCCACCTCGACAATGCCGAGCTTCTTACCACCGAAACCTGGTGCAACGAGCCGCTTACGGCCGCCGCGAGGCTGATCCCTCTGCGATTCAAAGAGAAAGTCAACGCCGTTGCGGGACGCGCGGTTTTCGATCTGCGCTTCTACTTGAAGTTTCAACCGCGATCGGTGTTGATCGAAGGCGGCCTCGTCGAAAAGATCGACTATATCCCCTCACCCAAGCCCGAAGGGCGCCGGCGTCTCGTTCTCTGCACCCCGAGCCTTGGAGCCGGCGGGGCCGAGAGTGTCTTGCTTGAGTTCGCGGGCCGCATAGATCGCTCCCGCTTCGAGGTCTTCCTGCTCGCCACCGACCACCAAGATTCCCGTCGGCGAGTTCAATGGGAAAAGTTGGTCGATCACATTTACGACCTCGTTCCGCTTGTCGATGCCGCCTGGTTGCCGCACTTCGTCTACAGCGTGGCTCTCAATTGGGAATTCGATATCCTGGTCGTTCAAAACTCGCTAAGCGTCTACAGCGCTCTGCCCGCCCTCAAGGAGAAACGACCCAGCATCAAAATCGTCGACATTCTTCACGCCTCTCATGACGATTGGGATTTGTTTACCGCGACTCTCGATGTGGCGGACTGTTTCGACCGGCGCATCGTGATCTCCGAGGCCGGCCGCGTCCGCCTGCGCGAGATGGATACGCCCGAAGGGAATATCCGGCTGATCCGCAATGGAATCGACATCGCCCGGTTCGAGCCATCCCGTCATCCCGCCGACCGGCTGCACCACGAACTCGGCTTGAAGCCCGCGACAAAGATGCTGCTGTATGCCGGCGCGCTGAATGAATCCAAGCGACCGCTTTTGCTGCCCGACATCGCGGCGGAACTCGCCCGCTTGCGCCGCGGCGAAGATTTTCATTTTGTCGTCGCCGGCACCGGCCCGGAAGAACATCGTCTCCGAGCGAGGATCGACAGCAAAGGACTAACGCGAAGGTTCTCGCTACTGGGTCATCGGGAGGACATCCAGGATCTGCTGGCCTCCGCGTCGCTGCTGGTTCTCCCTTCCGAGCTGGAAGGCATTCCGCTGGTCCTGCTTGAATCCCTCGCCATGGAAACGCCCGTGATCAGCTCCCCCGCCGGAGCGATCCAGGAGGCTCTGCCCCCCGAGTGCGGCGTGCTCGTCGAGTTCGGCAGCGAGGAGGAATCTCGTTTCGCCCGCGCTATTGATGACTTGCTATCTGATGAGCCGCGCCGCGCCGATATGGGCCGAGCCGGTCGGCGCCTCGTCACCCGTGACTACACCCTCGACCGCGCCCGCCGCCAATACACCGAATTACTGAACGAACTCTAATAGTCGAATGACGGGCCCTGGGTACGGGGCGCGACGTAAATAATGGAGAGTCGGCCGCCCGCGCCCGAGTGCTTCCGGCGGAGGTCTCGGTTGGCTCGGTCAGGGCTAATAGCCGTATGGGAAAGGGCGCTAAATCGGCCTCGAAGAGCCTGCCCAACCGTAATCCAAGCCAAGTGAACAGGGCCCTTCTCCCCCATTCAACCCGCACGGCGGAATCCGAAAACCGAGAAGGTTATCGGTTGTAGATCGGCGTGGGGCCACGCAGGCGTCCCCAGACTTGGTCGCATTGCTCGAGGGTCGAGGGGTCCAAGGGAGGACTCTCGATCGCCCGCAGATTATTTTCGAGCTGCTCGGCGCCCGAGGCGCCGAGAATGATCGAGTCGACGCGGTCACGCGCGAAGACCCAGGTCAACGCCAACTCGACCAAGCCGCGCCCGGCCTGCCCGGCTATGGTCTTGAGTTCTTCCACCGCGCGGAAATAGCCCTCATTCCAGTAGCGGTTTTGATACATCTGATTGCCGTCGAAGCGGGTCCCTTCGATGGGTCCTTTGTCCGGGCTATGTTTACCGGTTAGAAGGCCCCCGGCCAGGGGATTGTAAGCGACGACGCCGACTTCGAAGCGTTCCGTAAACGTTAAATACTCCTGTTCAATGCCCCGAGCGAGCATATTGTACATGGGCTGTGAAGCCCATGGCTGCAGATACCCATTCTTTTCGCACAGCCAAAAGATTTCACAAAGTTGCCAGGCACTGTAATTCGAGGTTGCCGAATAACGGATCTTTCCCTCGCGTCGTAATTCCTCCATGATTTCCAGCGTCTCTTCGATGGCCCGTCGAATGGCAACGCGGGATAGTCCGCCGTAGGAAGGTTCCCGCTTCATCAGCCCGCGCACCTTGCTGGCGAGGATGACCTGTTTACGCCTCGGTCCGAGCGCAGCGCCGAGAATTTCCTCCGAACGTCCCTGGTTGTACACATTTGCTGTATCGAAGAAGTTGATTCCGGCGTCGAGGCAAACGTCGACCATTCGCCGCGACTCGGCTTCGTCGGCTTGCGAGCCGAATGTCATGGTCCCCATGCAAGCCCTAGAGACTTCGAGGTCGGCGTGCGGCAGTTTTGTTGTTTCCATCTTGATTCCTATGCTGTCGCTAAGCGCAGCGGGAGGCGTTGTTGCGAATACGATTTACGGGCAGTCAATAGATCATCACAATGGCGGAGTGTGAATCGGGTTCCTTACTCTTTCTTGTGAGGTGCGGAATATGTTAGCATTGAAGCGTTATGACCGATGTACTTGCCTTACTCATCGAAGAAAGAGATCGCTTGAATCAAGCGATCGCCGTGTTGCAAGGCCCTAAGCGCCGCGGCCGGCCGCCGGGAAGCGGCTCGTCCGTGAAGACAGACGCCGCTAAGCCGGCCGTCAAGAAAAGGAAGCGGCGTACCATGAGCGACGACCAGAAAGCCGTCGTTTCGGCCCGTATGAAAAAATACTGGGCGGCACGGCGCAAAGCCAAGAAAAAGTGACGTAAGCGTCCCCGGAAGGTTCCAGGCTGTCGAAATCGCGCCGCAAAACCTCCCATGGAATATAGGGTCGGTTTGGTCCGTGTGGGTGTGTCCGCGAAGTGGATTAACACTGCGTTCCAGCCGATGCCGGTCGGCCCAAGGGGGCTTACTTGCCGAGAGCACGGCGCAGGGCGCTCTCTAGTTCCGGGTATTGAAAGGCGTAGCCGAGTCGTTCGGCCTCGGCGGGCAGCACGCGCTTGCTCGATAAGAGTTCCGTCGCAAAGCCTCCCAAGACGATCTTGAGCACGAGGGCCGGGGTGGGCATGAAGGCCGGCCTCGACAGCGCGCGACCCAGCACGCGGGCAAACTCCTTTTGCCGCAGCGGGGACGGGGCAACGCCGTTGACCACGCCCTGATGGTCCGTGTCCAGTAACCGGATCATCAACCCTATCAAATCATCGCGGTGAATCCAGGACCACCATTGGCAGCCCGAGCCCAATGGTCCGCCGGCGCCGAGTTGAGCCGGAAGTAACATCGCACCGAGGGCTCCGCCGCCGCGCGCCAATACGATCCCGACACGAAGGCGTGCCACGCGAATGTCGTATTTCTCGGCCCTGCGCGCTTCGGCTTCCCATTCGCGGCTCACGCCGGCGAGAAAGTCGGTCCCAGGGGGAGAGGACTCCGTCAATTCCTCGTCGTTTCGGTCACCGTAATAGCCGATCGCGCTCGCGGAAACCAACACACGGGGCTTTGGATCCACATGGCGTAGCGCGTCGACGAGGTGGCGCGTGCCCACGACTCGGCTGTCGCGGATGGCTTGTTTCTTTGTGGTTGTCCAGCGCCCCACCACGCTTTCCCCAAGCAGGTGAACGACCCCTTCGACGCCGTCGAACGCATTACGCGGAGCGGGACCGGCGGCGGGTTCCCAAGCGTGGGCCTCGACTAGGTCGGGGACCGTCACCTTGGCTCTCTCAGGATCGCGGGATAGCGCCGTTACGCGATGTCCCTGCTCAGTGAGTGTCCGACAAAGCTCAGCACCGACAAAGCCGGTTGCTCCGGTGACGAGGATGTTCATCAGGTGCCCCCCTCCCCGATCTCGCCTTCGACGTGGCGAGCGGGTGCGTATCGAGTTGTGATTTCAATGGTACCGCGCGCGGCTTCGGCGGGGATCGCACGGCGAATTCCGGGAACGGCCGGCTCGGGCGTGTTTGGTTACCGTGGCCGCCGGGGACGAGGGTTCGGACGCCAATCGTCTAAGCACGGGCGCGGACCGGAGCCGCGTTGCCGGCCTATACTGGGACTTTCGCGGAGTCCTCGGCGTTTTTGGCCGCCCTCGCGAGAGGCATTTCTTGGAAAACGAATCCCCTCAAAACCCGCCTCGCTGGAAGTATATCGTCGGTTGGAGCGCGGCGGTCGTGATGGCGGTGCTGTGGCTCGTCGCGGGCGTCTATAAACTTACCGACCTTTCCGGTTTCCAGGTGAAGATGACGCAATTGCTGGTACCGGTTTCGGTGAGTCTGCCGGCGACCATCGCGCTGGCGGTTTCGGAAACCTTCACCGGCTTACTGTTGTTGCGTCCGGTGTGGCGGCGTTGGGGCGGATATCTCTCCGTCGCCCTGCTGCTGGTTTTCATGGCTTACGTGGGGTTCAAATACGAGGCGCTGCGAGGGGCTGATTGCAGTTGTTTCCCCTGGGTTGAAAGAGCTGTCGGCCCCGGGTTTTTCATCGGTGACGGCATTATGTTGGCGATCGGGGTTCTGGCGGCTGTTTTCTCACCACCGCCGGCGCGTCCGCGCGGCGCGGCGACTCTGCTCGCCGGTGTCGTCGTGTTGGGTGGGGTTTCGGCGGCGTGGGATCAGTTGGGTTCCGGCCCGGAGTCCGATGTTCCCGCCACGATTCAGGTTGCGTCCGGGGAACTGGATTTGCACGACGGCGCGGTCTTTATCTACTTTTTCAATCCGACTTGTTTGCACTGTTTGGACGCGGGCATCGCGATGGCGGGGTTGAACTGGAAGGCGACGTTCGTGGGCGTGCCTACGCAGGACTTCGAATTCGCGCCGGGCTTCGTCGATGACACGGGCCTCAAGGACGTGCGGCTTTCTCCGGATCTCGATTTACTGCGCGGGAAGTTTCCGTTCGAGGACGTGCCTTATGGCGTGGCGGTCGACGGAGGCCGGGTGGTGGAGAGACTGCTTTTTTTCGAGGAACCGCAGCTGAGCAAGCAGCTTCGAGGAATCGGTTTCGTGGAATAGCGGCCCGTGGCGCAAGTCCCACAAGCACCAAGGAGACAAAAGGAGCAACAATGTCCACTGATCTTTTCAATCTTTCCGGCAAGGCGGCTCTCATTACCGGCGGCGGCCGCGGTCTCGGCAAAGCCATGGCTCGCGGTTTCGCCCAGGCCGGGGCTGATATTTTTCTTGCTTCCCGCACCGAAAGTGAACTCGAAGTCGCGGCCGCCGAAGTCGGCGACGGGCTCGACGTCAAGGTCGAGTGGATGGGCGTCGATATGACCGACCGCGATCAGGTCGACGGGCTGGCGCGCGATGCGGTCTCGCGACTCGGCAAGATCGACATTCTTGTCAACAACGCCGGCACGAATATCCCCGCCGCCATCGACGACATTGCCGATGACGGGTGGGATCAAGTTGTCGAGCTGAATCTCTCCGGGTGCATGCGGCTGATGCGCGCGTTGATTCCCGGCATGAAAGAACGCGGCTGGGGCCGCGTCATCAATATCTCCTCGATACTGGGCCTGGCGGCCAAGGAGACTCGCAACGTCTACTGCGCGACCAAGTTCGGACTGATCGGTTTGACGAAAGCCGCCGCGCTCGACGTCGGTTCGTCTAACGTCACCGTCAATGCCATCGCACCGGGGCCGTTCCTCACAGAGCTGCCGGGGAGTTTGCTGACCGACGCGGAGAAGAAGCTCTTCGCCGAGCGGACGGCTCTGGGTCGGTGGGGACGTCCCGAGGAGTTGATCGGCCCGGCGTTGATGATGGCGAGCGACGCGGGAAGTTTCGTTACCGGGACGTGTTTGACGGTCGATGGCGGGGTGCTGGCGAGGGGGATTTGATACCGCTTGTTTACGCGCGCGGCTCGATTTGCCTCAGGGCCGATCGGCAACAGCGTGTCTTGGCTTGCGGTGCCGTTGGCTACGACCGACAATTTGCGGTTGCCGAGTCGCGCGTCTTCGGGCACTTGGAAATTGATCTGGTACGCCGAGATCAATTGCGGTGCGTAGAACGAGCCTAAGACTTTGACGCCCTCATCGTCGATCCCGACCGCGGGCGAAACGGCGCTGCGGGCCGCCGGGATCGGTCCCGGCACGTTGGTCCCGACGACGGGATCGGTGAGCCCAAGCCCGGTGAGAAAGAGCAAGATCACTTCGCCTCGGCGCGCCGGATTGGCTGGTTCGACTAAGGAGAAGTCGGCGTGGAGGGCGGCGGCGATCAGAACTCCGTTGCGTTGATTCTCGAAGATACCCGGCTGCACCGCGAACAGCGGGACGCCGGGCACCGTTGATTCGGCGCCGTTGTTTTCGATGCGAACCGTCGCCGTTCCGGGTGCCGCTAAGCCGAAAGGAACCTGGATGTTGATCTGCTCCTGTCCGTTGATGTTCGCCAGTGCCAATATAGGCGCTTCAACGCCGTTAACACGCACTCGCACGCCCAGCAAGATGGTCGGGAACGGGACCTGTGTCGGCAGGACGACTCCATCCACACCTTCCATTAGCCCCACTCCGAAAATACTGCCGGCACTTCCCGGAACCCAGCCCTGCCGGAAGCTGGCACCGTTTACGAATCCGAGCGTCGTCACTTGCGGGAGCCGTCCGATCGTATTGAGGGTAAACGAAACGTTTTCGCCGAAGGCCGAGGCCGCCACGCGGATCGTTCCCAATACTAACTCCGGCCCGCACCGAGGCTTGCGCGCGCCCCAGTGCATTCGTGGTGACGGTGGTTTCGGTGGTGATCGCCGCCGAGCCTTGCACAATGGCGAATGTAACCTCCACGCCGGGCACGCCTTGATTGTTGTCGTCGCGGGCTTCCACGACGAGCGGGAACGGCGCAATTTCCCCCAGCGCCAGAGTTTGGTTATTCCCCGAGACAATCGCCAGTTGGGTCGCATCGACCACGACCATCAAGTCGAAAACAGCCGTCAGCGAACCTGACGTTGCCGTGATGGTGAACGGGCCCGGGCGATTGCCGAGCCGGACGAGGGTCGAGGCGCGCCCTTGGCCGTCGGTGGTGGAGATCGCGTTGACGAGCATCGCGGCTTGGGGAGGCTCGACGGACCACGTCACGCCGACGCCCTGAATCGGGTTCTCACAAATATCGGTGACCCGCGCGACGAGGGCGATTTGATTCAACAATTGCCCCGGTGAACCGCTCTGGTTGTCGCCCTGGGTCTTGGTGATCAAGCCCGCCAACCCGGCAGAGGCCCGGTACTCGACGCTCAGCACCGGATCGCCGTCCGGCTCCAAGGCGATGTCGATTTCACCGAGGCCGGAAGAGCATCCGAACGTCACCGATGTATGGGTGCGGCCGTTGGCGGCGGTCAGCGCCACTACGGGGTCGAAGGTCGCGCCGCGGTTCGAGGAAAAGAAGATCGCCGCGCCGGCGACCGGGTCTTCGTCGACGTCCAAAGCAAGGACTTCGATGGCATCCTCAACCGTCTGGCCGACGAGTACTTCCAAGAAATCATCGGTTAGAAGAGTGAGGGAATCGACATCCTCAGAGCTTGTCGGAACAACCGTAACTCTGAACGGGGAGGGCAGTGACCTACCGAAATCGTCCGAGACGAGAACTTGAACGTCGGTCGGCACGACAACACTTCCTGTATTGCAGGAAATGGAAGCAAGCCCATTCGGCCCCGTCATGACGCTGACGGGACACAGCAGCAGGAATTGATTCGTCGTGCTGACCGACAATTCGAGATCCGCTTGGGGTTCGCCATCGAGGACCGCGCTGACGACGAGCGGTACGGACAGGGTGGCGTTGCGCGGCGCGATCTGGTTGTCTCCCGAGACCTTCAGGAGGCCTTCCTCGGTCGGCACGTCGCTGAGAATAGTCGCCGAGAAGGGCGTGTCGAGATCCTGCAAGAATTCGTCGCTCACCAAGATCTGCACGACAGTCGTGGACCCAACGTTACCCGTGTTGCATTGGATCGTCCCCACGCCGCTCGAGTCGGAGCTATAACCATAAGTTGTGGATGAGCCTCTGAGGGGAGGCGGCGTATCCTGACGATTGAGGAAGCAACTCAATCGTTTTCTGGAAAGGAACAAGGAGGATACGCCATGAGTCAGTGTGAAGCTGCTGAGAGCAGCAGTCAAGTCAACCCCCAAGTCATTGATGGAAAGGAACGCTCGCCCTTGGATGAGGTGCTGCGCCAAGGAGCGCGCCAGATGCTCGTCAAGGCCGTGGAAGCCGAAGTGACCGCCTACATCGAAACGCATCAGCACGAAGTCGACCAGGACGGCCGGCGGCTGGTGGTGCGCAACGGTCACGCCCGCGAGCGCACCATCGTCAGCGGCGTGGGGCAGCTGAAGATCCAGGCGCCGCGGGTCGACGATCGCCGAGTCGATGAGCAGGGCCGGCGCTTTCGTTTCACTTCCCAGATCCTGCCGCCGTATCTGCGGCGCACGAAGAGTGTGGAGGAGTTGATCCCCTGGTTGTACCTGAAAGGGATCTCGACGGGCGATTTCAGCGAAGCGCTGGAGGCCTTGCTGGGGCCCGACGCTCCGGGCCTGTCGGCGACGACGGTGGTGCGTCTCAAAGACGTCTGGCGCCGCGAGTACGAGGCTTGGTCAAAGCGTGACCTCAGCGGCCAGCGGTTTGTTTACATTTGGGCCGATGGCATCTACTCGAATGTTCGTCTGGACGATGAACGGCAGTGTTTGCTGGTTGTGATGGGAGCACTCGAAGACGGTCGCAAGCAACTGCTGGCGGTGCACGACGGCTTTCGCGAAAGCGAACTGTCGTGGCAGGAGTTGCTGGAGGACTTGAAACGGCAGGGGCTCGAGCTGCCGCCGAAGTTGGCGGTGGGCGACGGAGCGATGGGGTTTTGGGCGGCACTGCGGAAAGTCTATCCGGCGACCGGTGAGCAACGCTGCTGGCTCCACAAGACGGCCAACGTGCTCAATAAGCTGCCGCAGAGCATGCAGGGCAAAGCCAAGCAGGCGCTGCGCGACATCTATCTTGCCGAGAGTCGGCAGACGGCGGAGGCCGCTCTGGACCGTTTCAAGAACCTATACGAGAAGAAGTTTCCCAAAGCGGTCGAGTGCCTGGAAAAAGACCGCCAAGTGCTGCTGGCTTTCTACGACTTTCCGGCCGAGCACTGGGGGCACTTGCGGACGACGAACCCGATCGAGTCCACCTTTGCGACGGTCCGTTTGCGGCAGCGACGAACGAAGGGTTGTGGCAGCCGCGAAGCGTCGTTAACGATGGTCTTCATGCTGGCCCGCCAAGCCGAGCGCCACTGGCGACGCCTGAACGGTTCGGAAGTGATTGTTCATGTCTTAGAGGGAAAGGTTTTCAAGGATGGATTGATGGTTCAGGAAAACGCCGCCTGACCTCGCCCATCCACAACATTTGACAATATCTCCCTCGAGTCGGTCAGGACGCCGCTGTTGCAGAACACAATGCCTCCAGGAATCGTACTGACCGTCAGTGCAACGTCCTCTTGCGGCACACCGGCTATACGGTCGGACACGCGCAGGGGCGCGGGGAAGGCTGAGTTCCGCAGTACCGTTTGGTTATCGCCCGACAGCTTCGTCAGGCCGCTGACCGGAATATCCTCGTTGACCACCGTGGCCGCGAAAGGATCGGCGAGAGTACGCCCGCCGTCGTCGCTCACCGAGATGCTGACGACAGTATTCTCGGCGACGCCGAGAGCGCTGCATGTGAAAGCCGCTTCTCCTTGCGCGTCAACCACGCCGCCGCCCGAAGTCAAGCACGAAATCACGCCGTCCGGCTCGCTCGATACCGAGATCACCGCGCCCTCTTGGGGCACGGTGGAAACGAAGTCGGTCACGCGAAAGGTAGTCGAGAAAGCCTCGCCCTCGGTGACGATTTGCCCGTCACCCGCCAGTTTTTGCAGTCCTTCCCGCCCGGGCACTAATGGGGCGATCAGCACCGAAAAGGGGGGCGACGGCGCCCGGCCCAAGCTGTCGTTGATCAGAATCGACTCGGGTGTTAATTCGCCGACCACCGAGGCGATGCAGGAAATCACCACCAGCCCGTCCGCGTCGGTGGGAACAAAGGGGCTGTTGCACGATGCGGCGTCACCGGGCGCTACCGCAAAGAGGCTGACGACGATTCCCGGTTGCGGGTCCCCGCCCTCGTCGAGCGCTTGCGCCACGATGGAAAACGCGGACCCGGAGCGCACGGTCTGACCGTCGCCGGAAAACTTGTTCAACGATCCTTGCCGCGCGACAGGCGGCGACGTCAACGATACGGCGTCCGGCGAGGATGACAATGCGACCTCCCCCGTCGCTTGGCCCGCGGCGGCGTCCCATTGCACGAGTTTGGCGCTCCGCGTCAGCAGATAGAGCAAGCGGCCGTCGGGCGACACGGCCAGATCCGTCACGCCGCCGGAAATCTCGTCATCCGGCGAAACGGTCTTGGTCGGCGTTCCCGACGGACCGAGAACACCCCGCAACACGGTGTCGCCCGCGCGAAGGAAAAAGCGGCCGCGATCAGCAACGACCAACCGGTCGAAAAGAGGCCGATCACCGCCCGCCGGATCAAGGGGATGCACGTCCGAATTCCGCACCGCCTGATTGGCGAGCAACGGTGTAAAGAAACGCTCGGCGCGTTCGTCGAGCGCGTAGATCGCCGCAGCCGCCGTCACGTACACTCGGTGCCCGTCTGCCGCCGTTGTAATGGCACCCGGGGGTTCGGGCAGCATTAGCGACGCGTCCCGCAACTCACCCAAGTAGGCATCCACAACACGCACGCGGCGGGAAGCCGCGGAGGTCAAATATACGCGCCGCGCATCGCCCCGCACGGCGACCCCCGAAACCTCGAACCCCAGCTCGACCTCGGCCCGAATCGATTCCGTCGAGACGTCAATGAGAAAGAGCTTTTTCCCGGCGGCGACAGCCAGTAGGTTTTCATCGTGAGACAGCGCGGCCGCCGCTGGAAGACTCTGCATAGGTAGAAAAATTGTTCCCCGCGGGGAGAAGTTCGCCTTGAAAATGGATACGCCATTTTCGGAAATGACCAGGAATTTTTCCGGCTCATCGCTGTCGGAACGGGTGATCGAGAAAGCCTCGATCGCCCCCCGTCCCACCATCAACGAGGCAGCCGGGGCAAGTGACGAAGCGTTGTAGACCCGCACCTCAATCGCGCCCTTGTCAAAGACAAACAGATAGTTGGGCGCCGCGTAGAGCCGCGGCGCAACCATCACGAGCCACAGCAGCGGAAGCAGTCTTAACCAAGTTGTCGCCGTCACTTTTCCTCCGAAGTCGGCCTACCCTTCGGCCGTCGTCGACCATGAAAAGCGGCTACCGCCGCCGCTGTCGCCCGGCCTTGAAAACCGACAAGCTCCGTGAGCGAAAGTTATATGGAATCAGTTTCAAGAGTGTATCGCACGAAGTCGGAATGAGGGAGAAATTTTTGCGGAATGTGTGCTTCCCCTCACGGACCCGACGCCGGCGGCCGACGAGCGTTTGCACGAGCAGGTGCAAAGCAACGGAACAAGACAAGAGGTAAGGAACGCCGCCAGAGGAGCGACGCAAAGACCCGCGACGTCGGGATTGTGTCCACCCCGCCGGCGCCATGTCCGTTCCATGTAACGTTTGTCACGGAGCCGGTTTTTGTTTCTAAACAAATCACACCGCCCGCGCGTCATACCCTGATGACAGAGAAACGGCGCCGCTTCCTGTTCGATTCCACAAGAAAAGAACCGGAGGTAGAATCATGAAATCACTTTGGATCGCCGCGTCAGGCGCGGCCGCGATGGGGCTGTGCGCCCTATGGCTCACACCCGATGCAGTCCGAGGAGACTCGGACCGAAGAATTGACGTCGAAACGACAATCGTCGAAGCCCTCAAGGCCGGCGAGGTCTCCAAGAATCCGCCGCAAACCCCGCCCGAGGAATTACCACCACTCAAGTTGATGTCTGAGCAATCGGCGGATAAGGGTATTCAGTGGCTGGTTTCGGTACAAGGCGACAACGGCGGCTGGGGACAAGACGGCGGAGGCACTTCCTTTGTTCGTGTTGGAGAAAATCTCGAATCGAACGGCAATGATGTAGCGAACACAGCGATCGCCGTGCTGGCGTTGGTCGAATCCGGTCACACGCCCAACAAAGGCGCCCACGGCAAGGCGGTGCGTCAGGGGTTGGAGTTCATCCTCGAACGGATCGAAGCGAGTCCCGAGGAGGGGCTGGCGGTGACGGCGGTGACCGGGACGCAGATTCAGCGCAAGCTGGGACCCTTCATTCCGACTTTCCTGTCGGCTCGTCTTTTGGCCGAGGTCGATGGAGAGATTGACGACGCCAAGCTGAGTCGCCGCGTGCGCGCGGGGCTTGAAAAGTGTGTTCGTAAAATCGAAGACAACCAGCAAGACGACGGCAGTTGGAATGTCTCCGGCGGCTGGGCGCCGATTCTCGGGACTTCGATGGCCTCGCGCAGTCTGGCCCTGGCCAAGGAAAAGAAGGTCGATGTCAGCGAAATGGTCATGGCGCGGGTGGATGACTACACGAAGAACAGCGCCAAACCGGCCGCCTCGACGCGAGGTCGAGGACTCGCCGGCGGCGCCGCAGCGGAGATAGCCGCCGACGCGGCTTCGGCGGGCGTCGCCCTGTATAAGGGTGCGCAGATCATCGAGCAACTCAGCCGCACCGAAGAAGACCGCGAGGCCAACAAAGACGAAATCGCCGTCGTTACCAAGCAACTGGCTTCCGGGCGCTTTGTGCGCGGTTTCGGCTCGTATGGCGGCGAGGAGTTTTTTTCGTACCTCAACATCAGCGACAGCCTTCGCCGTACGGGTGGTAAGGAGTGGCAGGACTGGAACGGCCAAATCAAAACCACGCTTGTTCGTCTCCAGAACGAGGAAGGAAGCTGGGCCGGCCATCATTGCATCACGGGGCGCGTCGCCGTCACAGGCGCGGCGGTTCTGACATTGATGGTCGACGAGGAGAAATCCGCGGAAGATATCTAGTGGTGCTGCCGCGACTCACCCGCTCTCCGCACGCCGGAGAGCGGGACTTCGCCGATATGCGGGTCCACGGGAAGCTGACCCCGATGAAAGATAACGCCGTTTCCACTCTGTTTACGCGACGGGACTTCCTCGCGTTGCCGGCGGTCGCCTCGCTGGGGTGCTCCGGACTGCCGGGCCGCTCGAACCCGTCCTTCACCCGTGAGAGCGCCGCGCGGTCGGCCGCTCGATATCTCTGGAGCCTTCAAGCCGACGACGGGGGTTGGCATAGCCGCACCTACGGCCTCCTTGCTTCGGGACAATCCATGACGGCGTTCGTTCTCGACGCGCTGACACAGGTTCCCGAAAAGCTGTACGAAGCCCCATCGGGCGGTCGACGACGAGCTGTCAGGTTTCTCGCCGACCACACCGATAGCGAGGGCGCGGTGGGTCGAAGCGATCCGTTGTTACCGGACTACCCCAACTACTCAACGGCCCTGACCGTAGCGGTGCTACGGCGCCTCGGGCACCCGGCACGCGACGCCTGGGTCAGCTCCATGACGGACTATCTACGCGGTCAACAATTCACCGAGCAAAACGGTTGGGGCACGGTTCATCCGGTCTACGGGGCGTGGGGCATGGGCGGTGACCGGCGCACTCCTCCCGCAACCGGCCACGTCGATCTGTCGATGACGCGTCACGTTCTTCAAGCTTTGGCTGCCGCGGACACTGCGACCGGCACCGAGTCTGATAGTACGCCGGCTTCCATGAACGGGTCGGCATTCCGGAAAGCGGCGGTGTTCGTGAATCGATGCCACCACTTCGGCGATGCGGCTCTTGCCGTTGACGGCGGCTTCCATTTTTCCACGGTCATCTTCGATGCCAACAAAGCCGGAGAAGGGGCGACGGGATTCGAAAGCTATGGGACGGCGACGGCGGACGGCATCTTGTCGTTGCTCGCTCTCGGGCGCGAAACCGACTATCCGAGCGTTCGAGCCGCCGCCGAATGGCTATCGACGCATCATCTTCCGGATCAAGCTCCCGGGTTTCCCAAACCTACCCATCATCGTTGGCGAGCTGGGCTTTGGTATTACTATGCGGCGGTCAGCGGCGCGGCTTTTCGTCGACTTGGGATCTCGCCTCCGCATTCGACCGCGGACACGCTGGCGGCCGTCCAGCGACCTGACGGCTCTTTCGCAAACCCCGAGAACCTCGTCAAGGAAGATGATCCCCTCATCGCGACAGGGCTGGCGTTGCGGGCTCTTGTGGACGAGTTGTCGTAGCATTCCGATCTCATTCCGCCGAGCTTCGGGTGCCCGCGGGCCGCACATCGATCCGACTTTCTCTAGCAAGTACGCCGGCGTTTTCCCTATGGCATTCGGCATGCTAAAGCAGGTCGGAGCAGTCTTGTTTCAGTTGCGAGATAAATGGTAATCTGAGTCAGGCTGACTGGTTTCTTTCGGGAAAACAGCCTCCAGGCGCGATGTGGATGGAGTGTTCACCCGGAACGGAGGGTACCCGTCTCGATACGTCTCGCGAAGTAGAAATTACCCCCGGACTCTCTATGATGGCGGCGAGTTCGGAGCGGTCGCTCAAGCGTACGAGGAGTTTCACCATGCCGAAGCAAGTTCCATCCGGATTCCTCTCACTCTGTGTTGTTTTCCTTCTTGCCGCGGGCTGCATTCCGGTGCCCACGGTCGACGACGAGGCCGGAAAGAACAAACGGCCTCTCCGGAACGTCCGCCTAGAAATGTCCGCGGGGCCGATCGGCGACCGGTTGCTGGTCACCAATCACTCCACACAGCCCTGGGAAAATATCGTGATGGTTGTGAACCGGGCCGATGGCGGCGGGTACAAGTTGACGATTAAGAACTTCGCCGCCGGCGCGAGTCTGCACTTTGGTCTGAACGCCTATCGCAACGCCGCGAACGAGCGCTATGACACCGAGAATAGTTACGCTGCCACGTTAAACGTCAGCGCCGACACTCCTGTCGGCCCCGGCACATGGAGTGCTAAGTGCCCCAAGCCTCGATCCAAGCGGTAGGGATTCGAAACGGGGATTATATACGATAGTGACGAAAAACACTTGACGAACTACGTCACTATCCTGTAAATTTGTCTTGTAAGTAGGAGATACGCAATGGCTAACAAGGCACCGGGCAAGCACTTCCGACAGGGACTTTCGACCAAGGATTTCTACCGCATGTTTCCCGACGATGCATCCGCCGAACAGTGGTTCATTGAGTACCGTTGGTTTGACGGCATTACCTGTCCGCGTTGTGGATCGGACAACGTACAGACTGGAACGGCTCACAAGACCATGCCGTTCCGTTGCCGCAAGAGCAAGAAGCGCGGAACCTGCGGGAAACCGTTCAGCGTCAAGACCGGGACGTTCATGGAAGCATCGAACCTCGGCTATCAGGATTGGCTCTATGCCATGTACCTTGTCGTTACCAACCTGAAGAGCGTGGCATCCATGAAAATGCACCGGGAGTTGGGAATCACCCAGAAATCGGCATGGCATCTTGTTCACAGAATCCGAAAGGTGTGGACCATTTCTGACCATAAGTTGTTCAATGGTCCTGTTGAGGCGGATGAGGTCTACATCGGCGGACTGGAAAAGAACAAGCACGAGTCCAAGAAGTTGAAGGCCAGTCGTGGATCGGTTGGGAAAGCCGCTGTTGTAGGTGTCAAGGATCGGGACACGAACGAGGTCCGGGCTACAGTGGTCGAGCGTACAAATGCAGAAACCCTTCAAGGTTTCGTTCGCGCCAATACCGACCCTGAAGCCACTGTCTACACGGATGAAGCAAGTGCCTACACTGGCGTTGCCAAGTCACACAAATCGGTCAAGCACTCGGTTGGTGAATACGTTCGCGGGCAGGCCCACACGAACGGCATTGAATCCTTCTGGTCCATGCTGAAACGCGCTCACAAGGGAACGTTCCACAAGCTGTCAGCCAAACACCTTCACCGCTACGTGAGTGAGTTTGCGGGACGCCACAACATCCGCAGCATGGGCACTCTCGATCAAATGCGTTTCGTTGTTTTGAGCATGGACGGTGCTCAACTTCGTTACAAGGACTTGGTGAGGTGAAACCGCTACTGCTCGATCTGTTCTGTTGTGCGGGAGGCGCGGCCGCAGGTTACGTCGAGGCCGGGTTTGACGTGTTCGGCGTCGATGTGGTCGAACAGCCGAACTATCCATATCCGATGATGGTTGCGGATGCGCTAGCACTGCCGTCTCTGGTATTCGATCAGTTTGATGCGGTTCATGCATCACCGCCATGCCAAGCCTATTCCGATCTCGCGGCCCGCAACGGCAACGCCGATGAATGGCCGCAACTGATTGAGCCGGTACGGGACATTCTGAAGGCAACCGGCAAGCCCTATGTAATCGAAAACGTTGATGGGGCACCGTTACGGGACTACGTTGTTCTCTGCGGAACGATGTTCCATGAACTGCGCGTGCTTCGGCATCGTCTGTTCGAGTCAAACTTTCGCATCATCACGCCGCCGCACCGTCCGCATCCGATCTGTCATACGTTGGACAAGCGCAAGGCGCACTACGGCAGGACAGACGAATGGAAGGATTATGTCAGTGTCAACGGCGGTGGAAACTGCTCTGTCGCTTCCGCACGAGACGCGATGGGCATTCCATGGATGACGAAAAAGGAGATCAATGAGGCGATTCCGCCTGTCTACACGCACTGGATCGGAGATCAACTCAAACGGGAGATCGAAAACGTGCCAAAACGCGAAAGCATAAAGTCGATACTCAAGGCTTTTTTCCTTGCGAATAAGGGGCTGGTTCTCACATCCGCGCAGTTGCAGGCGGTGATCGGTAATGACCGAACGGAGTGGGCACGCCGTGTTCGTGAATTGCGGCGCGATGAGGGTTGGCCGATTGAGACGAATAACGATGATGCCGACCTGAAACCTGGGCAATACCGTTTGACTGGCGATCCACCAGCACCCGGTACATACGTGTTCCATGACATATCGCAGGCGCAACGTGCCCGCATCCTTCAGCGCAACGGTTATACGTGCCAAGCGTGCGGCGCGGGCGTCGAAGACAAGATGTCGGACGGTCGCACCGTTCGGCTTGTCATCGACCATCACGAAGCCCGTACGCATGGCGGAGCAACCGCCGACTCCAACCTGCGCGTCCTCTGCCACGAGTGCAACGCTGGTGCAAAGGACTTCACCGCGCAACCGCCGACATATACGCGAGTCATGGCTACGGTTCGTAGTGCCAAGCGCGAGGATCAGTTTCGCGTGCTGGAACAGCTTGAGAGGAAGTTTCGATGATTAATGGAAAGACCAAAAAACCCAAAACAGTAGAGATCGTTCGATCCGACTACCAGCCGACCAAATCCGAGTTGGAAGAGGAATTAGAGCCTCTCGACGTACCGGGCAAGACCGTGAACGAACGCATGAAGACTCTGGCAAGGGAACTGTTACAGCCGGTCAAGTTGCGCAGGATCGACCGGCCACGGAAACGACGCTGCTTCAGAGTGCGTCACTATTCGATATAATCCCCTTCGAAACAGGCCTGTTGCGAGCATTCCACGCCTTACTCCTCGGTCAATCTCACAAGTTGTTTGCCGATGTTCTCGCCGCCGAGCAGCTCAATGAAAGCTCGGGGGGCATTTTCAATGCCTTCGAGAATGCGCTCGCGGTAGTGCAGTCGGCCCTCGGCGACCCACTGGGTCATCTCGGGCAGGGCTTCGTGGCAGCGGTCGGCGTAGGCGAACACCAAAAAGCCCTGGATCTTCGCCTGTTTGGTGATCAGATGCCACAGGAACCGGGGGCCCATTGCGACTTCCTCCAGGTTGTATTGCGAAATTTGCCCGCACACGGCGATGCGCCCGCGCACGTTGAGTACCGGAAAGACGGCGTCGGTAATTTCGCCGCCCACGTTGTCGAAATAGCAATCGATCCCGTCGGGACACAGCTCACGGAGTTTGGCGACGTAGTTGTCGGTTGTCTTGTAGTTGAACCCGGCATCGAACCCGAGATCCTCGACAATGTGCCGTACTTTCTCGTCGGTGCCGGCAATCCCGACCGCGCGGCAACCCTTGATTTTGGCGATCTGGCCGACCGCCGAGCCGACCGCGCCGGCGGCGCCTGAAACAACGACGGTTTCGCTCGGTTGCGGATTGCAAACATCCAACAGTCCAAAGTAGGCCGTCATTCCCGGCATGCCGAGCACGCCCACGGCGGTGGACAGCGGCGTTTCTTTCGGGACTCTGGTCAGGTCGGAACCTTTTGCGACGGCGTACTCCTGCCAGCCGAGGTTGCCGACGACGGCGTCGCCTTCGGAAAAATCGGCGTGCCGCGATTCCACGACGTGTCCGGCCACGCCGCCGACCATCACGTCGCCGACCTGCACGGGCGGCGCGTAAGACTTTCGGTCGCGAAGCCGTCCGCGCATATAGGGGTCCACCGAGAGATACGCCCCTCGCACGAGGCATTCGCCCTCGCCGGGCGCGCCGACGGGGGTTTCGGTTAACCGAAAATCCGATTCTTTCGGGACGCCCACGGGGCGCGAGGCGAGCAGGATTTGACGGTTTACGGTGTCCATGGGCAGTCCTTTCAGGGGGAATCGCAGTGTAGCAAAGCGGGCTGCGCTATCCGCGATTAGGTGGCGCAGGCCGGGGTTTTGGCTGGGGTTGCCTCGAAACTTCCATTGGGGGGGCAAGGCCGAGGGAAGACGAGCTGAGAGCTTGTCTCAACCGCGGGCTAGGACAAACACGCGTGTTTGTCTCTACCGAGAGGCGGTTTGGCCGGGAGTCGGCGCGGTCCGCTGCCGGACGGGATTCGGGTTAAGGCTTGAAAAAACTGATGGTGCGCAAGAGAGGACTTGAACCTCCACGGCCCGTAAGGGCCACTAGGACCTGAACCTAGCGCGTCTGCCAATTCCGCCACTTGCGCGCGAGTGGAAGGAGCGGGGGACCCCGCAGCCATCATCTTGCCGGCAGCGAGCGGGGTGTGTCAATTTAGGGCGATTCGGGAATCGCTCGGCATCAAGAAAGTGTGGAGTTGGTCCGGGATCCCGGCTACGCTTTGATTCGGCGATAGGGATCTTCGTCACTTGGGATGCGGAGTCATGTCGACGATGTAGTACACATCGCTCTCGACCTTAAAGTAGAATCGCCAATCCCGATTGACCCGAGCCTGCCACACATCGTTCGCTTCGTCATACTTCTTGGCCCCCGGAGAAGGGTGGTGCAGGTTGTCCAACAGCAGCAGCAACTGTTTATCAAAAGCTCGTCGCACCTCCCGCGGCGCGTCGGCATAGCTTTTCAGCAACCGCTTCGCGCGGTAGGTTCTCATGCTCAGCTAAAGACATGAAGGAGCCGCGCAAGTCTCACGTTACATCGTCGTGCAGTGCCTTCAAGAAGCTATCGCCATCGCTGTAAGGGCCTTTTACACGGCCCTTCCGAATGTCTTCCAACCCTTCGGCGATGCCGCGGTCAACCACCGCCTTAGATAGCCCGGCTCTCGGTTTGGGCGGCCGTGGAACGGATTTTCCAGGCCGTTTTTCGAGCTTCGTACTCATATCTTCATTCTACTCCGTGAAAAGTGCGATCTGACGAGAACCGGAAGTCTTCATCAAGATTCGACCGACCGCCGGCCTCCTCACTCCGCCGGGAGCCAAACCGCCATGTCGCCCACGCCCCGATTCGACCAGGCATAGTAGGGTACCGCTGTTAGGCCGTCCCATTCGATCACGTTGATCCCTCCCAACAGGTCGTCGCGGCGGCTCACGGTGAACTCCGCGTCCGCTGCGAGTTTCACATTCTCGACCGACCCGCCGTTGTCGACGCCCTCGACACAGTAAACCAGCGGGCCTCGCTCGACGGCCGCGCGACCGCTGTTTTCCGCGACTTCCTCGCGGCTTGTGACGCGGCGAACTTCGGTGGGCAGGCGCAGGCGAATCGTATCGTCGGCATGCCAATTCCGCCGGATACGGGCGAAACCTCGTTCGAGATCAAGCGCGACGGCCTCGCCGTTCACTTCGATCGAAACCGCCCCGGGCTTCTCGGCGTAGCTATACAGACCGCCCGGCAAGACTTCGCCGCGCGCCCACCCGGGAACCCGCAAGTAGACGGTGAACTCCTCGACGCTCTCGGGCTTGATCGAGATACTCACGTCGCCTTCCCAGGGGTATTCGGTTTGTTGGGTGACCGCGAGGCGGTTCGACGCCGTTTCGATTTCAGCGCGGCTGCCGGCGAAAAGATTGACATAGAGGTCGCTGCCTTCGGTGGCGTAAAGGTATCCGGGTATCGACGGCAGAAAGCGCGAAATGTTCGTGGGGCAGCAGGACGTGGAGAACCACGGCGCGCGGGTCGCCGTTCCTTGATTGAACTTCGTTTCGCCGTCGGCGGCCAGCGGATTGGGATAGAAGAACGTGTTGCCGTCGAGAGCGACGCCGGAGAGCGCGCCGTTATAAAGAGTCCGCTCCAGCACGTCGAGATACGCGGCGTCGCGGTGCAGCAGAAACAGTCGGTGATTCCACAAAATGCTGGCGATCGCCGCGCAGGTTTCGTTGTACGCCGTTGCGTTTTCCAACCCATAGGCCGGGCCGAACGACTCGCCCTCGCGGCTGCTGCCCAGCCCCCCGGTCAAGTAGGTCTTCTGGTGGACCAAGTTGCGCCAGAGGTTATCGAGGGCGGGGAGATAGCTTTCGTCAGCGGTGAGCGCCGCGACATCCGCCACACCCGAGTAGAGATATAACGCGCGCACGGCGTGGCCCACGCCCTCGGTTTGCTCTGTGACGGGGATGTGGTCTTGGGCATATTCCGGCCCTCCACCGTGATCGTTGGGGCCGAGCACGCCTCCGGGCGTGCGATTCTCGTGACGGCCTCGTTGGTCGACGAAGAATTTCGCTAGGTCGAGATATTCTTGCTTGCCGCTGACTTGGTAGAGCTTCGCAAGTCCGATCTCGATTTCCTCGTGGCCGGGAACGTCGTGGTTCTTGCCCGGTCCGAAGTTCGCCACGATCAGGTCGGCGTTCTTTGTCGCTACATCAAGCAGAGTGCGCTTGCCCGTCGCGCGGTAGTGGGCAACCGCTGCTTCGTACATGTGGCCTACGTTGTAGAGCTCATGGCTGTGAACCAGGTAGGCCCAGCGCTCGTCGCCCGCATAGTCGTGTCCCTTGGCGGCGCCCAAAGTGCGGATCGTGTAGAGGTAGCCGTCGTCTTCCTGAGCCGCCGCGATCTTGGCGATTAATCCGTCGAGATAGGCGTCGAGTTCGGGGTCGGGCGTTTGCGCCAGCGAGTAGGAGGCGCCTTCGATGATCTTGAAGACATCGGAGTCGTCGTAGTGTTTGCCCTGATGCGGACCTTTTTCGAGCCCCCCGGCGCGGGCGAAGTTGCTGATTCGTCCGGTCTCCTCGCTTTTCTCGAAATTCGTGGGAATCGTAACGGTGCGATTGGTTTCGATGCGAGGCCGCCAAAATGAATCGTCGACCTGCACGGCGTTGAAGGGTACGGCTTCCAGGCGCGTACCGTCGGAGGATGCCGGCGTTTCCGGTCGCGGACCGCAACCTACGAAAGCGAAGGCGGCGGCGATCAAGAAGGGCAGAGATGGGTACATATTTTTCGACTCCTGGGGCCGGCCGGATGCCGGAGGTTTGCTTGTGGTTATAGGCACACAGGCCAGGCGCTGTCAATGTGCGGCGTTGCACGGTCGCCGCCGTTTGGAGCTGGTGAGCATTGACGCAAAGTGGTGCCGCGCGCGGCCGGACTGGCAATTTCGCGGCCTAATTCGGTAGGATGGTTCGGCTCGTAAGGTTTTCAAACGAGAGGCTGTCCCATGATGCAAATGACTCTTCATTCCCGCCGTCTATCGCGTCGGCGTTTTCTGGCCGCAAGCGCGACGGCCGCGGGAGCGGCTGCTTTCGGATGCGCGGGGGATCCCGTGGAGGCGCCGGCCCCGACATCCGAGGAGAAACCCGTGGCGGCATCCGAGGAAGGTTTTGTCTCGATATTCAACGGCCAAGACCTCAGCGGTTGGGAGGGAGACACCAAGCTTTGGCTGGTGGAGGACGGCGCGCTGGTCGGCCGCTCGCCGGGAATTGACTACAACGATTTTTTGGGGACCGAGAAAACTTACGGCAATTTCATCCTGCGCTTCCAGATTCATTTACTGAACAACGACGGCAACACCGGCGTGCAATTTCGCAGCCAACGCGAAGAGGGGTCAACGGAAATGATCGGCTATCAGGCCGATGGAGGACCGACGTGGTGGGGCAACCTCTACGACGAATCGCGACGCCGCATTACGCTGATCGAGGCCGACACAGCCTTGATCGGCCGCATCCTCAAACCCAACGATTGGAATGACTACGAGGTCTACGCCAACGACGACCATATCCGCCTTTCGATCAACGGCGAGACGACGGCCGACTACCACGAAGAAGATGCGTCGATTGCGCGCGACGGCGTCATTGCGCCGCAAATCCATTCGGGTCCGCCGCTCGAAGTGCGCTTCAAGGACATTCGAATCAAGGAGCTGTAGCCCCCGACAACTTTGCCGGGAGCCCGAACGCGATCAGGGCCTTTCGGTAGCGGGAGAATCTCCCGGGCCGGGCAACGGCGTCTTGCGCCCACCGGCGGTCTCCCCTTCGAGCAGAGCATCGAGGGTCTGGTAGGGATAGATAACCAGAGCTTTGTTGGCCGGCAGCCCGCCGGTGTCGGCGGTCGGCCCGTAGTTGCTGTGCAGGTCGTGACCGAACATTTGCAACATGGCGGTTTGTTGGCCGCGGTGGTGTGAGGTGTGGGCGATGCGGCGCACCATCACCCAAGCCCGCGAGCGGCGAGTGTCGAAGAATTTCACTTCCTCTTCCCACCAAGCGTCGGGTTTTTCCCGCAGGGCTCCCAGGCGTTTGCCGGAATCTTCGGCGTAGCGGCGAATGAACTCCAGGCGCGTTTCCTCGGCCGGTAGGGGCGGTGCGCCGACATCGATCCCCAGCATGTTGAGAAACCACAGGTTTTCTCCGGCGCATTGATGGACGAAGTGCTCCCGGACGCCGCGGCCTCGTGCGTCGGCCGGGTGCGGGCGGCGGGGCAGGTCGTCGTCGTCGAACATGCTCCACACGCCGAGGACCTTCAGGCGCTCGGCCTCGTAGGTGTCGGTGAGGAATTCGTACTTCATGTTTGATTCTTCGATTGGCGGGCGTCAATAGTAATTGCGTTCAATCTTCGCCTGGGCGCGCCAAAGATAGGGCAAGCCCCTTTGTTATACTCAGTTCCGACGTTTTGGGGGCGCTTGTGCGCCCCGCGGAGAACCGAAAGGGAACTCCCATGGACGGGGTCCGGGGGCCGATTCCACGGCTGCCGGCGTTCCGGAAAATCGCCATGGAACGGAAGCATCAGCGGATTTCCTTGGCGTCGTCGAGCATCCTACTCGTCGTGCTGGTCTTTCTCGCCTTCTGGCAGACTTCTCTCGATTTCGGTGAATTCAGTCCCAGCGGACCGACGGAAACCGTCGTCCTTTGGGCGATTTCGACGCTGGTGGTGCTGGGCGTCGTCACGCTGGGGTTCATCGTCTTTCGGCTGCTGCTACGGCTTTATTTTGAACGTCGCGCCAACCGGCTGGGGTCGCGCATCAAGACCAAGCTGGTCCTGGGGGCGTTCGCGCTTTCGATCGTGCCGGTGCTGTGCCTAGCGTGGTTTTCCTTCGTGGTGCTGAACCGCACTCTCGACAAATGGTTCAGCCAGCCGACGATCCAGATTCAAAAAAGCTCCGAGGAGTTGGTTCGTCAGCTCCAAGAGATGATGCGCGAGAAGACGGAAAACGACGCCGCCTGGATCGCCTCGTTGCCCGAAATCGCGGCGCTCTCCGTCGAAGCCTCGAGCCAGACTCGTGCGCGGGCGGGCTTGCGGCTCAAACGTCTCGCCGAGGTGATCCATGCCCACTACGTCGGCCTGCTTCGGGGCGGTGAGACGAAGCCCTGGGCGGAGTTTCGTTCCGGAGATTTGATCGAAGGGTCGGTTGAGCAGCCTCTTGATTCGGCTCCCGAGTCGGAGCGGGAGGACGGAGTTTTCTCTCTGCTCGACGGCAATCGCATCGTGGCCGCGGCGCCCGTCGGCGGCGAGGGCGAGGGCCGCGTTGTGGTCGCCTGGCGCATCCCCGACGATCTGATCGAGCGCAACGCGGAGATCGAAAAGCAAGTTCGCCACTACGCCACGCTGCAACGCGACCACCGCGAGTATCGCTATTTGTATTTCGGCATTTTGGCGCTGGTCGCCCTTTTCGTTTTATTTGTTGCGACCTGGTTGGCGCTGTTTCTTTCGAAACAAATCATTGTCCCGATCGAGGCGTTGGTCGAAGCCACCGGAGAGCTTTCGAGCGGCCACCTCGACTATCGCGTGAAAACCACGGCCGTGGACGAGTTGGGGGCTCTGGTTCAGTCATTCAACCGGATGACCCAGCAACTCGAGTCGCACCGCCGCAAGTTGGAACAAAGCAACGCGCATCTGGCCGGCGCCAACGCGGAGCTTGACGCTCGGCGACGTTTCATCGACGCTATTCTCGAAAGCATCACGCCGGGCGTGATGTCGGTTTCCGACGACGGCGCGATTCAGAAGGTCAACGCCGGTCTCGATGCGATCTTCCCGGACGAAAAGGTCGAGCAGGCACACCGACTCGAAGACTTGTTTTCCGCCGAGGATCACGACGCGCTGCGGCACATGATGAAGCGCGCCCGCCGCACCGGATTGGCCAACCGCGAGTTCGTCTTTCAAAACCGGGGAAGGATGCTCCATGCCTCGGTGACCGTCTCGGCGCTCGAAAAAGAAGCTGGCACGCCGGAGACGCCGCCCGGTTTCGTGATCGTCGTCGAGGACACCACCGAGTTGTTGCGAGCCCAAAAGTCAGAGGCCTGGACCGAAGTGGCGCGACGCGTGGCGCACGAAATCAAAAATCCCCTGACGCCGATCGCCCTCTCCGCCGAACGCATGAGTCGGCTGGTGGATCGCTTTGGCACGACGGATGACCCGGCGCGGCGCCGCGAGCTTGAGGAAAGCCTCGACAAGTGCACCTCGACGATTGTGCGGGAGGTAGGAACGCTTGGGACGCTGGTCAATGAATTCGCGCAATTCGCCAGGCTGCCCGCCGCCCAACCCCGCGAAGCGGATCTCAACGCCGTCGTTGCCGACGCCCTCGACGTTTTCGAAGGCAGGCTGGATGGCGTGCGTATCGACAAGGAATTGGGCGCGGACCTTCCCGCCGTGTTCATCGATCCCGAGCAGTTCAAGCGAGTGCTGGTGAACTTGATCGACAACGCCGCCGCGGCCGTCGAGGCGTCATTGGTTCGTGAAATTTTCATTCACACGGCCCCCGGCGTCGATCCCGAGCATGTGCAAATCATCGTGGCCGACTCGGGCCAGGGCATTTCCGCCGAGGACAAAGAGAAACTCTTCCTGCCCTACTTTTCGACCAAGCGGCGCGGCACGGGGTTGGGGTTGGCGATCGTCAACCGCATTCTCAGCGAGCACCACGCCGCCATCCGCGTGGAGGATCGCCGCCCGGCCGGCAGCCGTTTCATCATCGAAGTGCCGACCGCGGCAAGCCGCGTGGCCGCTCCCGCCGGAGTGGGGGCTTAGTGCGAAAACGCGTCCTGGTGGTCGATGACGAGATCGGTATTCGGGAATCGCTGGTGGGGATTCTCGAAGACGAGGGGTATGAGGTCGACGCCGTCGAAAGCGGCGAGGAATGTCTGCGCTGTCTGCAATCCAAGAACTACCAAGTCGCGTTGCTCGACATTTGGCTGCCCACGATCGACGGGTTGGAAACGCTGGAGCGTATTGGGGGACTGGACGTCTCGCAACGTCCGGTCGTGGTGATGATCTCCGGTCACGGAACGATTGAAACCGCGGTCAGGGCTACGAAGCTCGGCGCTCTGGATTTTCTCGAGAAGCCGCTGTCGCTCGAAAAGGTCACGGTGACGGTCAAGAACGCTTTCGAGCGCCGCCGCTTGCTGGCCGAAAACACGAATTTGCGGGCGCAACTGCCGTCGCGCTACGACATCATCGGCGAGAGTGTTCAGATCAAGGCGCTGCGGCAGCAGTTGGCCTTGATGGCGCCGACGAATGGCCGCATTTTAATTTTCGGCGAGAGTGGCTCGGGGAAGGAGTTGGTCGCCCGCGCGCTGCACGCCCAGAGCCGTCGCGCCGACGGGGCCTTCATTGAGGTCAACTGCGCCGCTATTCCCGAAGAGCTGATCGAAAGCGAACTCTTCGGGCATCGCAAGGGGTCGTTCACCGGGGCTCACGAAGACAAGACGGGCAAGTTTCAGAAGGCTGACGGCGGGACGTTGTTTCTCGACGAAGTCGGCGACATGAGCCTCAAGACGCAGGCCAAAGTGCTGCGGGTGCTCGAGGAGCAGCGCTTCGAGCCGGTTGGGTCCGCGCGAACCGTGCAGGTCGATACGCGCGTAATCGCGGCGACGAACAAAGACCTCGAAGAGGAGATCGAGCGTGGTAATTTCCGCGAAGACCTTTTCTATCGCCTCAACGTGATTCCATTCCATGTTCCACCGTTGCGCGAGCGCGAAGAAGATATCCCGATGCTGGCGGGATACTTTCTCGATGAGTTTTGCTCGGCCTACGGGCGCCGGCCGCGGCGGCTGACCGGCGAGGCGAAGGACGCGCTGTGTACGCGAAGCTGGCCCGGCAACGTGCGGGAGCTTCGCAACCTGATGGAACGAGTGGTGATCATGACGGCGCAGGCCGAGATCGGCGTGGGCGAGTTGGGACTCTCGAGCGAAAGACGCACGGTCGACAGGGTTCGGCGGCAGGCTCGTTTCGCCAGTTTGGAAGAAGCTCGCAAGGCCTATGAACGGGACTACGTCCTGAAGACGCTGGATGAACTGGGCGGCAACATGTCGCGTACGGCGGAAGCTCTGGGGCTCGAACGCAGCCACCTCTACCGCAAGATGAAGGCGCTGGGGATCGCGGGCAGGTCTTGAGCGAGGTAACGCGACCGCGGAATAGGTGGCTCGCGCGGGAGCGTGGACTTCCGTCCACGGCTCTGTTTTCGATTGCCGGCCCCCGCTAGAATTCCGTGACTCACGGGGCGACAGGGCGTCGTGCTTCCCGGCGCTCCGTGATCGTCATTTCGTAAATTTCCCCGCGGCGTTCGACGTAAAAGGTTTTCGTCTCGCTGTTGATGAACGCGTTGAGGTCTTGGCTCGTGGGGTAGTCGAGGTGACCGATGTATTTTCCGGCCTTGTCGAACTCCTCGCCCGGGTTGTCGGTCGCCTTTTCGATGTCGGTGAACAGGCCCACGCGAAATTGCATCTCTTGGATGGCGAATAGGGCGGCTTGGTCGCCTTCTCGCCGAAATCGCTCGGCTTCGGCGGCCGCGAGCCGGCGGGCGATGAGCTGCGGCGGCTTGTCGTAGTAGCCCAGGTCTTGCATGCGGCGGCTGACGTCAAGTGACGCTTCGTATTCCGACATTCCGGCGTCGAGCGCTTCCCGCGTCAACCGTTCCTTGACGTCGATGAGTTCCTGGATGCGCTCGATGGAGGGCCGACGCGCTTGGGGTGCAAGATCGAGCGGACGGATGCCGTCGGGATAGAGGTCGGGGCACACGTCCGTTTCCAGAAGTACTCGTACGGTTTGCTCTCGCGAATTGAAGGCGGCGACGGCGCAAGGGTAGGTTTCGCGCCCCTTCACGAGAATAAGTTCCCTATCGCCGGATAGCGGTGATGCGTCATCTCCCGCGGTCGAGGTCCAACCCTGGGTCCAATGCCCCTCTTCAATAAGGCGATTTTCCACGTTATTCCACAGGCGGCTGACGTAATGCTGCTCGGCGGAAGGCTGAACGGGGATGCTGAGGCTGATCTTGTATTCGAGATGAGCGCCTTCGACCCAGGAGAGTCGCGTGCGGGGGTAGGTGAAGGCTCTCCCTCGATAGGTGCGAATGTGGCGGCTTTCGATCGGCGAGGCGGGCCAACGATGTAAAGTCTCGACGACACCGCTCGCCGGATCGAGTTTTCGCAGCGAAAAACGGTCTTTCCAGACGAAGACATGGGCCGGTCCTGTAAAAGACTCCCAGCCCATCCCGGCGACGAGCCCGCCGGTTTCACGGTGAATGAAGTAAACCGCCGTTCCGTCGGGCGAATAGACGGGTGAAAAATAGCCCTCGTGCTCCTGGACCTGGGTGTAAAGCAGGACGACGAGGGCCAGAAACAGGGCCGCTCCGAGCACGAGCAGCAACCGAAGAATCGTTGCGGACCGAACGATTGGCATCACGGAAACCGAGCCCGGCCGGCGGGCTTCGGTCTCAGCTTGGCAGATTTCCGGTCGCCTCGCACCCATGCACTCGTACGGAACTTGACATGCAACAACTGTCTCGATGTACCGAGGAGGCGCAGCATGCTTGCCGTACTAGAGCCGTCCCAAAAAGTCGTGGGCGGAAAGAAGCGGAAGTCAAAGAAACCAGCGGTTTTGGTCGTCATGTCTTCCAGAGAACGGCAATCCCCCTTGCTTTCGGAACTCGAATTGATGCAGGTGGCCGTGCGGGTCAGTGAAAACTTTCGAGAAGCTCGCGGGAGTCTCGAAAGCGACCCGAATATTGACGTTGTGATCACCGATTTGACACTTGCCGACGCGAACTGGAGCGATCTGTTGCGATTCCTGGTGAATCGGAGTCTGCGCGCCAGTGTTGTCGTCAATACTTGCCGCGCCAATGAGGCGTGCTGGTCGGAGGTGCTGTGGCGCGGCGGATATGACCTGCTAGTCGAACCCTATGAAAGATCGGAAGTGAGGAGGGTTGTCGAGGGCGCCGCCCGTGCCGCGCGGGCGTCGCGTCTGAGAACGGAGAGGAAAGCCGAGAGTAGGGCCCAGGGCGCCTGACGGAGTGAGCGGTGAACCGCGGGCGAGCGGGCTTGGGTCGGGATTAGGCTTTGGCGGTGGGTGATCTTCCGCCGGAGAGGCGCTTTTTTCACCGACGCGGGCGGCGGGTTGGTTCTCTCTTTACGTGCAAAAGAAGCCTTGCGTTCCTCACGGCGCGCGCGGTTCCGCGACGCGTTCGCCGGGCTGAGTACTCCGCTTCGTCGGGGCGGCTCCGGCGAAGAATCGGCATCGAAATTGCTTCCGATAAATTGGGAGGCAGCCCATGACGCCCGTAGCGGTTCCGCCCAGCGCGCTCGATCGAAACGAGATGGGGGCCGGGCCGTTGCAGCCGCCGGTAAAGCCGATAGACGCGGAGTTGCTTTGCCGACATTGCGATCTCTCTTCGCTTGATTTTGAGACGACTGACGACCTTGAGGACTGGAACGAAATCCTCGGGCAGCCCCTTGCTCTCGACGCGGTGCGCTTCGGAATCGGGATAGACGGGGACGGCTATAACCTCTTCGCGCTGGGGCCGGCCGGCATCGGCAAGAATTCGCTGGTCCGCCGCATTCTCGAGCAGCAAGCACCGCGGCAGCCCACGCCGCCCGATTGGTGCTATGTCCACAACTTTTCAGAGCCAAACCGTCCGCGCGTTATGCCCTTGCCCAAGGGGCGGGGGGCGCGGCTACAGCACGACATGCAAGGGCTTGTCGACGACCTCCGCACGGCGATTCCAGCGGCGCTCGAACAAGAGGAGCACCGCAACCGCATCCAAATGAAATCGAACAGGAAGCCAAGGACAGGCACGAACAATCGATCGCGCAGCTCGCCGACAAGGCCGAGACCGAGAACTTCCGCCTGATTCGCACGCCGGGCGGCTTTGCCATCGCGCCAATGGCGGCTATTTGGTCGTGGACGCGCTGAAGGTCTTGCAACACCCCTATGCCTGGGAGGGCCTGAAGCGCGCGCTGCAATCGCGAAGCCTCAAGATCGAAACCCTCGGGAACACGTTGGGATTGTTGAATACCGTATCTCTCGAACCGGAGCCCATCGACCTCGACGTCAAGATCGTCTTGCTGGGCGACCGTCACATCTACTACTTACTGTGCCGGTTGGACCCCGACTTCCAAGAACTCTTCAAGGTCGCCGTCGATTTCGACGACCGCATGGACCGTTCCGACGAGAACATCCGCCTCTACGCCAGGCTCCTGGCCACGCTTGCCAGGCGGGAAAAGCAGCGCCCAATCGACCGCTCCGGCGTGGCGCGGATTCTCGAGTTCAGCGCCCGGCAGGTCGAAGATGCCGAGAAGCTGTCGACCAACATGCGCGCCGTTTCCGATCTGATGCGGGAGGCCGACCATTGGGCCGGCGAAGACGGATCCGATATCGTCCGCGCCGAGCATGTCGACAAGGCTGTCGACAAGCAGATCTACCGCGCCGACCGCGTGCGCGAACGGATGCACGAAGAGATCGGCCGAGGAACGATCTTGATCGATACCGAGGGCCACAAGACGGGCCAAGTGAACGGCCTGTCGGTCGTCGACGCGGGGACTTTCCGATTCGGGCAGCCGTCTCGAATTACCGCGACGACAAGGCTCGGCCGCGGTGAGGTGGTCGACATCCAGCGCGAAGTCGAGCTGGGCGGACCGATACATTCCAAAGGCGTGCTGATCCCGTCGTCGCTCTTGGCGGCGCGCTACTCGTCTGATCGCCCGCTGTCGCTGTCGGCGGGACTCGTTTTCGAGCAATCCTACGGCATGGTGGAGGGCGACAGCGCCTCGGTTTTTGCGCCTTACTGTCGTCGCTGGCCGACGTCGGAATCGATCAGTCGCTGGCAGTGACCGGTTCTGTGAATCAGCATGGGCGGGTGCAGCCGATTGGCGGCGTGAACGAAAAGATCGAGGGTTTCTTCGACGTTTGCCGCGCGCGAGGGCTGACGGGGAAACAAGGTGTTCTCATTCCTTCCTCCAACGTGAAGCACCTGATGCTGCGGAAAGACGTGGTCGAGGTGGTGCGCGCCGGCGACTTCCGCGTCTACCCGATCGAGACCGTCGATGAAGCGGCGACCTTGCTCACCGGGGTGGCGGCGGGCGAGCCGGACGCGAAAGGCGAGTATCCGCTCGGCAGCCTCAACTTTCTGGTCCAACAACGGCTCAACGAGCTGACAGACCTGCGGCAAGAGTTCGCGGGCGCGGGGGGAGCTGAATCTCATGGCTCGAACGACGGATGAACTGGAAATCGCCCGCATTGTGGTTGTGATGGATGTGTCACGCCGGAGCCGCGCCGCGCTCGAGGCCGCGGCGGCGCTGGCGACGCGGTTTCAGACCGAACTATTGAGTCTCGCAAAATAAAGTGACACCTTTTTGGGGTACGTACGTCTTTGTATGTATGGGAAATACAAAAGGCGTACGGCGGGATTTCGAGGCCCTGGAGAAGCGCCGTTTCAAAGCGATCCGGTTGGTCGAGCAAGGCTGTAGTCAGTCCGAGACAGCGAGGCGATTGAAGGTCGCGCGGCAAAGCGTCAGCGAGTGGCTGCGACGATACCGGCGTGACGGCGAAGCCGGGTTGCGCCAGGCCGGCCGCGCCGGCCGTAAGCCGCTGTTGGACGCCGCGCAGCTCGAACGCCTCGAGGCGTTGCTGCTGGAAGGCCCCGAGGCGCACGGCTTCCCGACGCCGCTGTGGAGCTGTCCGCGGGTCGCTCGTCTGATCGGAGACGAGTTCGGCGTGCGCTATCACGAGGGCCATGTCTGGAAGATCCCGCGGGCGCTCGGTTGGAGCCCGCAACGGCCCGTCGGCAAAGCGCGGGAGCGCAACGAAGAGGCCATCCGCGGCTGGCAGCGCAAGACTTGGCCGGCCATTAAAAAAAAGCCCGCAAAGAAGAACGTACGATCGTCTTCATCGACGAAAGCGGATTGAGTCAGAAGCCGCATCGTTGCCGCACCTGGGCGCCGCGCGGCGAGACACCGGTGTTGGAGTTCAACTTCAACTGGGACAAGCTGTCGGTGTCGGCCGGGCTGACGTTGCGCAACTTTTACTTCCGGCTCTATCCCGGCGCGATCGGCGAGCTGGAGGTCATCGACTTCCTGAAGGCTTTGCTGCGCCACATCGACGGCCCACTGCTGATCGTCTGGGACCGGCTGCCGGCGCACCGCAGCCGCCTGGTGCGGGAGTTCATCCAGCTCTCCGAGGATCACATCGCAACGGAGTACTTGCCGCCCTATGCGCCGGAGTTGAACCCGGTGGAATACATTTGGGCGTACTGGAAGCAGCACGAGTTGCCCAACGTCTGCCCGAAGGACTACTGGGAACTCGACGAGCGCGCCCGCAAAGCGCTGCGGCGTATGCGCCGCAAACCGCGCTTGATTACCGCTTTCTGGAAACAGTCTTCTCTTTGTCTCGTTGACAGAATATTAAGCGAGACTCAGTAGGCGGATTGTTCGTTGAGGATGTCGATCTGTTGCGGCTCGCGGAACTGCCTTGCGCGCAAGAAACGGCGTACTCCTCCGCGCCGCGGCGGATCGAGGTCCCAGAGATCGAACGCTCGCTCCGAGCGAGGGCCGAGCTGTTGCGCGGCGCGGTGGAAGAGCGAGCGAAGCAGGCCGACTTACGCTGGTCTTTCCGCGTCAAACGCGGCGGCTTAACACTCTCTACCATCGGAGCTTCCGAAGAAGCCGACTTGCTGATCGTGGGGCACGAACAAACCCCTCCGATCTCGGCGCTTCCCGAGGGCGAAGCGGTTCTGGTGGTCTGCGACGAAACACCCGCCGGACACCGCGCCTTGCGGATCGGGCTGCGCATTGCCGAGGACCTCGGTCAGCCGGTGGACATCTTGGTCGCCGGGACATCGACTGAGGGCGGCGCGAAGAACGGCGGAACGGATCCCGCGGGCCGCCCTCGTGGGTCGACGCGCGGGGCCTGCCCGTCGCCGCCTACCGGGGAAGCGTGGAGACCGGCGAGGATCTGTTGCGGGTTCTGCGCAAGAAAAAACCGAGCCTGCTGATTCTGCCCCGAGACAGTGCGCTAATCGACGACACCGCCATCGATATCCTGCTCAACCGCGTGGATTTCCCTGTCGCGTTGGCGGGATGACATGGGCACTTCGAGATGAAGAGCGCGCGCCACATCGCGTGCCGGCCTTAGCAAGATCGCGCACCGGGGCGAGGCCTATCTCTCATATTCATGCCGCGTACCCTGAGAATGCCCGAACCGGCTAAGATACGGGTAGGAGTCCGAGGGTCGGCAGACCGGCTGTTTGGCCTAAGAACTGCTATAGAGGGTAGGATCCGAGGTTGAATTCCGTCATGTCTGTTTCCACTCATCGTGTTGCCCTGGTTGTTTCCTGTTTCTTGGTCGCGTTGTTATTTTCGGCGTCTCCGGCCGAGGCCGCGAAAACCGTTGACTTTCAACGTGATGTGAGACCAATCCTTTCCGACAAGTGTTTTCAGTGCCACGGCCCCGACGAGGCAACCCGCATGGCGGGGCTGCGCATGGATACCCGGGAGGGTGCTTTCACCCAACGCGAAAACGGCGCGGCGATTGTCGCCGGCGATATCGAGAAGAGTCTGCTCTACCAGCGCGCTAAGCACTCCGACGAGATGATGCGCATGCCGCCGGCGTACTCGAAGAAGGAATTGACCGAGGAGCAGATCGACATCCTCAAGCGCTGGATCGCGGAAGGCGCGTCATGGGATCAGCATTGGTCGTTTCGGCCGCTTGAACGTCCCGCCGAACCGGAGGTCGAAAACGCGGCCTGGGCGCGCAACCCGATTGACCGTTTCATCCTCGCGCGGCTCGAAGACGCGGGTCTTTCGCCGGCGCGGGAAGCCGACCGGCGCACGTTGGCACGCAGAGCCGCACTGGATTTGACCGGCCTGCCGCCGGAACCGGGCTTGGTCGAAGCGTTTGTGGATGATTCCTCCGACGGCGCGTATGAGAAGTATGTCGATCACTTGCTGGAGTCCGAGCACTGGGGAGAGCACCGCGGGCGCTATTGGCTGGACGCGGCTCGTTACGGCGACACGCACGGGATTCACGTCGACAACTACCGCGAAATGTGGCCGTACCGCGATTGGGTGATTGGGGCGTTCAACCGAAATCTGCCGTTTGATGAGTTCACCGTCGAGCAGATCGCCGGCGACCTGTTGCCGAACCCGAAACTCGATCAGCTCGTCGCCACCGGATTCCACCGCTGCAATGTGACGACGAATGAAGCCGGGATCATCGACGAAGAGTACGAAGCTATTTACGCGAAGGACCGCGCCGATACGACCGGGCTGGTTTGGCTCGGGCTGACCGTGGGGTGCGCCACTTGCCATGACCACAAGTTCGACCCGATTGCCCAGAAGGACTTCTACGCGCTGACGGCGTTTTTCCGCAACACGACGCAGTACGTGATGGACGGCAATGTGTCGGATCCGCCTCCGATCGTGGTGGTGCCGAGCGTGCGGGACCGTCCTCGTCTGGAGTCGCTCAAGAAGCGAATGGCCGAGATCGAGCGAAAGATCGCGCGGACGGCCGCCTCGTCGGAAGCCAAATTCGAAGCATGGCTCAACAAAGGCGAGTATCGCTCTCTGAGCGCGCCTCTCGGAGCCGACGCGGAGATCTTCACGCTCGCGGTCGGCGACGAGCCCTACGCGATGATCCGCGGCAAGAAGACGAAGGTCGAATTGAACGAAGGCGTCACGCTCGGAGAAGGCCCCCAGCCGGGACGTAAAGCGATTCACTTCGCCGACGAGGCGTCAACGGAACTGCCGAACTTCCCGCTTGACGCCGAGAAGCCGTTTTCGCTGGCGATCGAGCTTTTCATGCCGAAAGAGGAAGGCCGCTTCGCGGTGCTGAGCCAAATCGATCAAGAGGACGAAAACCGCGGATGGGCTTTGACGATCAGCGCGTTTCTCGCGCGCTTACCCGGTTTTCATCTTTACGGAGACAAGGGTGAGACCGTTGAGATTTACACCGGGCATCTGCAGCAGCTCGAGATGGGCAGTTGGAACCACATCACCGTGACCTACGACGGCAGCGGAGAGCGAGCCGGGCTCGACCTTTTCCTCAACGGCGAGGTGCTGCCGACCCAAGGCAGTGAATACTTCAAAAAGATTAAGGGAACGATTCAGACCGATCAACCGTTCCTGCTGGGCAAGAGTACTCGGGAGTCCGAGGACACTTACGAGCCCGCGTTCTTCGCCGGCGGCGCCATCGCCGACTTCCGCGTTTTCAACCGCGCCGTGAATGCCGAGGAAGCGCGAGTGGTGTCACGCTGGTCGGCGATCGAGGCGGCGCGCGCGAAAACTCCCGAGCAACTCAGCGCCGAGCAGCGCGAGGCGCTACGGCTTTACTACTTGAATCTCAAGAGCAAGAAGTATCGCAAGCTGCTGGCCGCTCGCCGCGAGGCGGGACTCGATTATCGCGAAATCCGCCGCCGCGGAGGCGTCACGCATGTGATGCAAGAGGTCGCCGGGAAAATGCCCGAGGCGCACATCCTCGATCGCGGGATGTATGACCAGAAGCGGGACTTGGTGACCGCCGAGACGCCGCCCGCCTTGCCGCCGATGCCGGCCTCGGCGCCGCGCAACCGCATGGGCTTGGCGCGTTGGCTCGTGGCTGACAACAATCCGCTGACTCCCCGAGTGACGGTCAATCGCTTTTGGCAGGAGGTTTTCGGGACCGGGCTGGTCAAGACGAGCGAAGACTTCGGTTCGCAGGGCGAGCCGCCGTCGCATCCCGAGCTGCTCGACTGGCTGGCGGCCGATTTTCGCGACGGCGGTTGGGATGTGAAGCAATTGTTCCGCCTGATGCTCACTTCGGCGGCATACCGCCAAACCGTGGCGACGACGCCCGAGAAACTCGAAAAAGACGCCGAGAACCGTCTGCTCTCCAGAGGCCCGCGATTCCGGATGGACGCGGAAGTGATTCGCGACTATGCGCTGGCTTCGAGCGGGTTGTTGAATGCGAGGATCGGCGGCCCAAGCGTCAAGCCCTATCAACCCGAGGGCGTGTGGGAAACGGTTGCGATGCTGGGCAGCAACACACGCGACTACAAGCAAGACCACGGCGATAAACTCTACCGCCGCAGCATGTACACGTTCTGGAAGCGATCCGCGCCGCCGGCGTCCATGGACGTTTTCAACGCGCCGACGCGCGAGAGCTGCACGGTCCGGCGCGAGCGCACGAATACGCCCTTGCAGGCGCTGGTGACGCTCAACGATCCGCAGTTCGTCGAAGCGGCCCGTTTCTTAGCCCAGGAAGCCATCGAAGAGATGGGTGACGACTTCGATCGACGCCTCGATTACATGACGATGCGCGTGATGGCGCGTTCGCTCGAGGCCGAAGAGCGCGAGGTGGCCAAGCGTGCTTATGAACAGTTTTTGAGTTACTATGGTGCCAATGGCGACGAAGCCGCGCTGTTGCTCGCGACCGGGGAGTCCGAGCCCGACCAGGCTCTGCCGGCGGTAGAATCGGCGGCGCTCACCATGGTGGCTAACCAACTACTGAATCTGGACGAAGTATTGAACAAGTAGCGACCGACGAGCACCGACCGACTCGAACCGTCGCGACGAAGATTTCACGGAGAATTACCATGCATCCATTCGACAAAGCCGTTGACGAAACCGTACTGGCTGAAACCCGTAGGCAGTTTTTCGCCCGCGGAGCGCGCGGCATCGGCGGCATTGCTCTGGCGAGCCTGATGGCCGAGAGCGGGCTGGGCAGCCCCAAGGCCGATGAAGCGATCGGCGGTCTGCCGTTTCTGCCGCATTTCGCGCCGAAGGCCAAGCGCTGTATCTACCTGCACGCGATGGGCGCGCCGCCGCAGATGGACCTGCTCGATTACAAGCCCAAGATGAAGGATTGGTACGACAAGGACCTGCCGGACTCGATCCGTAAGGGCCAGCGTCTGACGACGATGACGTCGGGGCAGTCGCGTTTCCCAATCGCACCCTCCGTGTTCAAATTCAACCAACACGGCGAGAGCGGGACGTGGATATCCGAAATTCTGCCAAACGTCGCGAAGATGGCCGACGACATCGCCGTCATCCGTTCGATGAATACAGAGGCCATCAATCATGAGCCGGCGATCACGTTTATTCAGACCGGCCGCCAAGTGGCCGGCCTGCCCTGCATCGGTTCTTGGTTGGCCTATGGGCTCGGAAGCATGAACCAAGACCTGCCGACTTTCGCCGTCATGAACGCCGAACGCAGCCACCCAAAAGCGGGCGTGCAGGCGATTTCGGCGCGGCTGTGGAGCGCGGGTTTCCTTTCCGCGAAATACGCGGGCGTCGGCCTGCGCGCCGGAGCCGACCCCGTGCTGTATGTCAAGAATCCGGCCGGCGTGTCGACCGATGTTCGCCGCAAGATGCTGGACGGGCTCAACGAGCTCAATCGCATTCAGCACGAAAAGATCGGCGACCCGGAGACGCTGGCCCGCATCGAACAGTATGAGATGGCTTTTCGAATGCAGGCCTCGGTCCCGGAGATGAGCGATCTATCCAGCGAACCGGAGAGCACTTTCAAGCGATGGGGCGAGGAAGCCAAGCAACCTGGAAAATTCCAAAACGCCGCGCTGATGGCGCGCCGGTTGATCGAACGCGGCACGCGATTCGTGCAGATCTACCACCGCGGCTGGGACGTGCATTCGTTCGCGCCGGAAGTTCTGCCGGCGCAAGCCAAGGACGCGGATATGGCCAGTTACGCCTTGATCCAAGACCTCAAGGAACGCGGGTTGTTTGAAGACACGCTGGTGATCTGGGGCGGCGAATTCGGCCGCACGATTTATTCGCAGGGTAAGCTGACGCCCACCGACTACGGCCGCGATCATCACCCACGCTGCTACAGCCTGTGGATGGCTGGCGGCGGCGTCAAAGGCGGCGTGGTGCACGGGGAAACCGACGATTTCTCCTACAACATCGTCAAGGACCCTGTTCACATCCGCGATTTCCAGGCGACGATCATGCACCTGTTTGGAATCGATCACGAGCGCTTCACCCACAAGTTCCAGGGTCTCGACGCCAAGCTGACGGGCGTCGAGCCGGCGCATGTGGTGAAGCAGATCCTCGCCTGACAACGCTTTGGGGAGGCGCGGCGAACCCCGCCCCGAGACCCTTCATCAACGCGCTTGCTTGTCCGGTTTTCGTGAACCGTTCGATGATACAGGGATGGAGTTCACCGTTTCGACACGCGGTTTCACGGATATCCTCGACATCTCGGCCGAGGTTCGACAGATCTGCGAGACGGCGGACGTCGTGGAAGGTGTCGCGCATGTTTTTGTCGTCGGCTCGACGGCGGCTTTGTCGACGATCGAATACGAACCGGGGGCCGTGGCTGATCTTAAGGCGGCCCTCGATCGGATTGCTCCGACGGACGCCGATTACCAACACAACGAGGCTTGGGGCGACGGCAACGGGTTCTCCCATTTGCGAGCGGCGCTGATGAAGCCGTCGCTGTCGATTCCCATTGTCGGCGGGAAACTCACCCTGGGAACTTGGCAGCAGGTGATATTGCTCGATTTTGATAATCGGCCGCGGACAAGGACGATCCAGGTACAAGTTACGCGCTCAGCGAGCTGAGGTGGAATCGACATGACAAAAGGCAATATCATCCCCGCCATCCGCTACAAGGACGCGCCGGCGGCGATCGATTGGCTTTGCGAAGCATTTGGGTTCGAGAGACGTCTGGTCGTGGGAGGCGAGGGCGGAACCGTTCGGCACGCTCAGCTCACGCTGGGCAACGGAATGATCATGTTGGGAACGGCGCGCGACGATGAGTTCGGCAAGCTATTGGCCGTACCGAACAAGGGCGACCGCGTGACGCAAAGCCCATACATCGTCGTGGAAGCCGGTGACGCGCATTACAAACGAGCGGCGGCGGCCGGAGCCGAGATCGTAACGCCGATCGAGGATCAAGAGGGCCGAGGTCTCTTCTACGCCGCGCGCGACCCGGAGGGTCATCTTTGGTGTTTCGGCTCCTACGACCCTTGGGTCGAGCCGGATAGCTAGCCCGCGCGAGCCCAGCCGGGGGTGTAGCCTGGGCTGCCTCCTTAGATCAGTCCACGCTTGCGGTAGCAATCGAAACCGGCCTTCGTGAGCTTTCGCAGTTCGCGCTCAAGCGGCTTTTCAAGGCGCGTGAAATTGAAACACGACTTCCCTTGCAGCCGTTTCCTGAGTTCCGGCGCCATCCCTTCCAGTAACTCCGGGTTCGTGCAAACGGGAAACAGATGGAATGATACGTAGCGCTTCTTTTCGCTGACACCGGCGAAGAAGATTTCGCGGCCTTCCAATTTCTCGCGGCACCAGGACTCGTACTCGGCGTCGTTGTCTTTGCGGACATCCAGTTTGCGATCGAGCGGCTGCGGGATCGCGCGCAGCCTCTCATAGGTGTCACCGAAATCCCGTGTCGACGCACTCTCGGATTGGGTGGTTTTGGTGTTGCGAGCGGCCATTGTGCCGTATGTCGTCTCGGTTTACGCGGTCGGTCGCGGCGGACGGATATTGACCCAGCAGTGAACGTGAGGGTGTCCCCGAAAGTACCACGGCATTGAGGGACTCTCGAGCGCCCATACATCCCAAACGCCGTCGTTGCCGAGGTCCGCGTTCTTGTAGAACGACATATGCAAAGACTCGACGCCTCCGGCGGCCTTGATGTAGCGCAGAGCTTCGAGCGTCTCTTCGATCGCTTTCATCGCACTGGGAGTGAAGAGAGCGCGGGCGGACCGTGTCCCGAATTCCGTGTCGCCAAATCACGAGACAGCGAATGTCAGTCGGTCTAGTCGGGTGCTTTCACCGCGACTCGCCCGCTAAAATCAAACTTCATGGTGATTCCCTGCATCGATTTGATGGGCGGCAAGGTTGTTCAATTGATCCAAGGCCGTGAAAAGGCGCTGGAAGGTGATGCGCCCTTGGTGATGCTTGAAAAGTTCGCGGCCTTTCCCGAGATTCAAGTTATCGACCTCGACCAAGCGATGGGCAGAGGCTCGAACGATGCCTTGGTTCGTGATCTGGCAGCGCGGGTAACCACACGCATCGGCGGTGGGGTGCGCACGGTCGAGCGGGCGCGCAGTCTGATTGACGGCGGGGCTTCGAAAGTCATCATTGGCACGGCGGCTTTTTCCTCCGCCGGGGTCAATGAAGCGTTTCTCGCTGAGTTGGCGGAGGCCGTCGGGCCGGAGCGGGTCCTCCCGGCCTTGGACTCGAAAGGCGGCCGAATCGTTGTCAAGGGATGGCAGGAGGCCACGTCGCTGACGGCGGAACAGGTCATTCGCCAAATCGAACCTTATTGCGCCGGGTTTCTGTGCACGTACGTGGACAAGGAAGGGATGCTCGAAGGGACGGATCTCGATTGGTATCGGCGTCTGCGAGACGCCACGTCGCATGAGATCACCGCGGCCGGGGGCATCACGACGATTGAAGAAATCCGCGAGTTGACACGACTGAACATTCACGCCGCTCTTGGCATGGCGATCTATACGGAAAGACTCGATCTTGCCGAGTTGGCGGCGCTTTGATGGCTCTATTGAACCGGAACCAACACGATTCCGGACCCACTTTTGGAAGCTTGGTTTTCTGAAAACCTGTTCGACCAACGTCGGGGTTAGTCGAGAAAGGAAATTTTGCGGATGCGGACCGGCGGACGGCCCGGGATTTCGACACGCAGAATATTGCGCTTGACCGTGTCAACGTTGCCGGGTTCGATCCTCGCCCGGTAGAATTGCTTGGCACGGACTCGAATTTCGGGCTCCTCGGGCGGCAATTCGGCAAGTATACGGGTGTTGTGCATCGGCATCAGCAGGATGACCGTGTCAACGTTGCCGGGTTCGATCCTCGCCCGGTAGAATTGCTTGGCACGGACTCGAATTTCGGGCTCCTCGGGCGGCAATTCGGCAAGTATACGGGTGTTGTGCATCGGCATCAGCAGGATGACTTCACCTCTCTTGTGGTCCACCAACAGGACCTTCACGCTCAGCCCGAATAGACTGGGGCAGAGCATGGTCGCGGCGGCCACCAATGTTGCTCGTTTCAACACGATTTCCTGCGAGAGAATGACGTCTTAGCGGTACACGTCTCTAAACATGGGGCTATTCGTGTCTTCGGCATTGCGTGTAGAGTGGCCCTTCATGAATCTTGCGGTCGTCAATTCCGCGATAGATTCGAACCAAATCTTGGGGTGCCGCGCGTACATCGATACGCTGCCGTCATCTCAGCGACCGCCGAGGAAGAAACTTCTACGAATCCCTTCATCGAGAGGCAAGGGGTACCCGATCAGCGAAAACTGATCGAATGCCCACAGAACAACATGCTCGACACCCTCGGCTCGCGAGAGCCGGCGCTCCCAATCCCAAGGCTCGGAAGCATTGAACACCCCCACGAGGTGAGCTGACTTCTCCGCCGCGAAGCCTTTTGTTTGCGGAAATCGAATCCAATCGACCGCTTTGTTTAGGTTTCGGGAGCCCGTGTAAGTGAAGTTTTCGGTCTTGAGAACGTCGAGATTGGCGGCGGTCCAGTCGCTGTCGGGATAGTTGACCGCACGCGTCAGCTCGTGATCATTGACGTCGTGGGGATAGAGGACTTCAAACTTCGTCAGGGGGTACGTCGCCGAAACGAAGCTGCGAACAGCCGCCGTGAAGCTTCCAATCAGGTCCGCCAAGAAAACTTTTTCTTCCGGGAAGGGATCGGCGGATTCATCGTTGCTCGTAAAGACGTGCATCGCCCGGCCGTACTGATTTTGAAATTCGGCTGTCGTGTAGTCGTCGTAAAAAGTCATTCCCGACGGGCCGGGGAAATACCACCACTGCACTTCGCCGAACTGCAAATAGGGTGTAACCAGAGCCTCGGACTGCATCTGGGCCATTTCAAGATAGGCCTGTTTCCAAAAGTCCAAGCTCGTTGTGGAAAAATTCGTTTGGACGGCCGGCGTATTGACGAGCACAGGGCTGCCGTCGGGATAGCGCTGCGCCATACCTGCCGCGGAAGATGGGTCGGCGTGAGAAAGCTCTGTGCTGAATGCCGCCACGGCCTCGATGCCGTGCGTGGCCAGGGCCTCGAAATAGGCCCGATGCCAGTCTCGGGCGGCACGATTCATACGCGGTAGGGCGGTCGTGTCGGTAAGCCAATCGCCGTCCACTCCACCTGTTAAGTTCGTGCCGCTTGCAATAGCCTGGAATGCTCCGCCTATGGGGGACGCGGAAAGAGTCAGCGCGTTTCCGGCGGTTCCCAATAAACGCGCGGCAATGGTCAGAACATTGCCGGATGCCGCGGCTTGCACTCCCGTCGAGCCGTTGTTGATCAAGTACTCGAAGGATTTCGCAATGCTCTCGTTTGTGTCGGTGCTTAAGGTCAGGCGGTCATACAGCGTGCCGTCAATGTTGACTTGGACGTTTTGACTGAAGACAGGCACACCTTGAAAGGTAACCGTACCCGAGGCGTAGATATTGTCGGGATTGGTGAGTTCGTAAAAGAGAATGGCGCCGGTGTAATGGTTAGCCCGGCCCGTGAAGCCGAGCATCCGCATATTCCAGGCCACTCGCTCAGGGGCCAGGGCCAGCGAATGGTCGGTGTCCCAATCCGTGGCCAGCGTCTCGTTCGGCCGTGCCGGCTGAGCGCTGACACTAGTGGATTCGATTCCTTCTTCTACGTAGTCGAAATAGAATGGATTGCCGCTCGACCCGGCGTTGGCGCCGGTGAGCGTCGCCGTGACAGTGTGGGAGCCGGCGGTCCGCAAGCCGAGGTCAATACGAGCTAAGAAGTTTTCCGCTGGGATATAGAGATCAAAGGCTTGGGCCGGGTCGCTGTCCACGGTGACGGAGATGATGCCGGCTTCCTCTAGATAACGCGTACCGAGAAAAAGCCGGTGGGGAACTTGGGAGATGTAGTTGACGCTGACCGCCGCACCAACTTGATTGGACCTGCGGATCGTCCCGGCGGAAAAGTTCCCCGAGTCGGCGGTCCAGGTCCCGGAATAGCTTACGTCTCCGTCGTTCTCGAAACGTCGACTTGTAGGGGTAGCGACCGAGTACGCTTGGTTCGTTCCGGTAACCGTCCAATTCGAAACGGCGACGTCGAACTCCGCGCGCGAATAGGCTCCCGGTTGCATGGCTGCGGCGTAGGTCCAACGCATCTTGCGGACATTTGAAGTCGGCACGGAGGTAGCATTTTCGTCGAGCAAGTTTGCAAAGTCGAGATCAACTTGCCATTCGGTCGGCGAGACGCCACCGCTCATCGTTTGGCTGGTGGGTGTCCATTGCTCGGTCTGAACGCCGCTCACATTGGCGATAATCCCGAGGTTGTTTCCTTCCTCCCCAGCGGTTAGATGCGTCAGAGTAATCGTTCCGTCAGCGGCGGAATACTGTGAGGAGACGGTTCCCGATAGGGCGTTAACGTTGTCGCTCAGCCTTTGCACCACCGCGGCAATCGTGTCTCCCGCCTGAATGGTCTGGAAATAGTTCTCGTTCAGCCACGCCAACTCGACGACGTCGCCCGGAACGAGGGCTCCCTGAAGCGTGAAGGCGGCTTGGGCCGCGACGGAACTTCCTTGTGTTGCGGTCGCGTAATCCCGAAGACGAATCTTGTAAAGTTGCTCGCCGGTTCCGTTGTCCGCCCAGATCCGCAGGAAAGGCCAGTCCACGGTGGGAAACAGCGTCGAGTCCATCAGCAGGCAATTGGTTCGGCTCTCTCGGTAGCTCAGGGTTAGACCATTCAAATCCCCGTCGGGCAGGGTGCGAAGCCAAGGATGTTCGAAGACATTGTTGCGGTGCCACTCTATGACGGCCCAGTCAAACTGCTGCCGCCAGCTGCCCGACACCGTGAAGCCCGATGCGCTGCAATTGCTGAGGGCGGCGATCGCCGAAGGTCGGAAGAAGTAGCACTGTAGGTCGCGGTCGGGACGTAATTTGTCGATCGTCTCAGACACGAATCGTCACCGTCAGGTCGCGTCCCGGGAAGGTGGTGCCAACCGCGGAAATGTCGAGAGTTAGGTTGGAACCCGATTGCAAGACGGGCAGTTCGGCTCCGTGCACCGGGGCGGAGACGACTTGTCCGTCCACAATCGAAAGCGTCGTGAACAACGCGCCGTCTTGGTTGATTCGCAGTTGAACGTCCGCTCCTGTCGGCGCGGCCTTGAGGGACGCGTAAACGTCGCGAACCGAAAGGTTCTCCTGGATCGACACGGTCGGAACAGCGTCGTTGAGAACCGCGAGCAGACCCTCGACTTGGAAATTGAACTGCCCCCCTCGTAACGTGCGCAATCCACCGTCCGCGAGTTGGGAATAGTTGTTAGTCCAAACCGGGCTCATACCGAATGCATTGGTCACCCAAAAGTCCGCGCAGGCAAGACGAATGTCCGGCAGCCACTCGCCGTGACTCCAGTTCCCGGCGGCCGGCGTCCCGAAGAACGACTCCTCGAAAGGAACCACAATGGTTCGCGTCTGCAAGTGAAATAGTTGGGCACTTACGCCGTGCGCCACAGCTGTGCTTTGGCAATGACCGCGCTGCACCGTGTACTGGATGCCCCCTCCCTGCACATCGTCAACCAGCATGATTTCACTTTCGATTTGAACAAAGTCTCCCACCTGCGCCGTGCCGGCTTGGCTGAGAGTCAGCGTCGTGTCTGTTGAGGAAACAGCCAATCCCAGCAGCGTACTGCTGGGACCGGACAACTCGTCTCGGTAGTAGAGTCGAAACGTGCCGGTCGAAATCGATTGCGTGTTCTGTAGGTCGGAGAATCCGATCCCCGAGAACTCCAGTACGCCGTCCGCGTGAACCGCGACGGCGAATCCGGGAGCCGGAGGCACATCGGTATCCTCAACACCGAGACCGCCTCCTCCGATTCGCCAACGTGTTACAAGCCCCAAGGGCTCAAGCGATTCCACATTGTGTGCGTTCGCCGAACGGCCTGTAATTTGAACCACCCGGTCGCGACGATTTGGAACTTCAAAACGAGCCGGGCTGGTTCGCGCACGGCCGCCGAAATGCCATGTGTTTTCGGAGATCACAAATACGCTGCTGACGTCTGGCTCGGTTTCCCAATCCGGCGTAACGACGGTGGTCGTCGCCGTATTACTCACAACCGCTCTTTCCTGCCCGACCCCTTTTCCGCGAAGAATTCGTACGACGTGGCCCACGAACGCGTCAGTCGTCATCGACAGCAGAGTGCTGCCCACGGAGTTCGGTGAGGAGATGTCGGCGAACTGCTCGTCGGTGTCTTCAAGTCGCCAGTAGAAATTCGCGTGATCATAGTTCGGATCCGGAGCGCCGGTCAGATCGACCGAAAGGCCGGTATCGACAAAACTTGAGGCAACCGGCTGCGCCGTCGCGATTCGAAACAGCCTGGAAGGCAAGGGGCCACGATAGACTGTGAAACTTGCCGTCCCTCCGGTGAAACTCAAACCGTCGATCCCGACCGTATTTGTTGAAGTCCCCGCGGGAATCTTTGCTCTCACGACAAACGACGAATTACTCTCGAGCCCGTCCGCGTCCTTGGCTGTGATCGCGTAATAGAGCGTCTGGCCCCCGTTGAGGGTTCCGTCAGTCGATTGAATGTTCGGTTGAAGATCGACGATTGGAATGCCGGCGACGAGCGACCTCCCGGCCTGGGGCGGAGTGAAAGTCACTTCGACTTCCGTCAAGATCGTTCCGTCGGTCCGAGGGACCTGATATTCAACTACGCCGAATTGCTCATCACCGAACGGATCAAATTCGAAACCGTAAAGCGGATCGGGGACCCGCGGCTCCGAGTCAGGTTGGCGACGGGTTTCGGGAATCAAACTGAGTTGGCCGTTGGTGTCGTTGTACCAAGCATCGTCATGAATTTGTGCCGTGATTCGGACCGATCGATAGTTCATCGCCGGCTCGATCTTGATGATTCGAAACGGCTGATCGACGAAACCTTCTTTCACATAGGTCAGCGTGATGATGTCGCCGACCTTTTGCCCCATCGCCTTGACGCTCGTTTCGAACACGACATAGCGGTTTCCGTGGAGGGATTTGTCCAAGAAAAACTTTAGGCACCGCGCTGCTTGATCAAACGTAGGTAAGCCGTCGGACGCGAGCCGGCCTGTAATCTCTTGCCCCGTTTGGTTGACGTCGGCAGCGTCCACCATGGCTAGGCTGTCCTGTTGATACTCGTTATAGCGATCTGCAAATTCAATCGAAAAACGATTCGGGGTATCCGCCATCGGCCTCGAACGCAGCCGTAATGCAATCGAGTCGTCCTCGTTCCGAAGAATGCCGGAATTGACGCCGGGGACCGACCCGTCGACATAGGAATAAGCCGGCCATCCCCCGTTGATCATGTTCGGGGCATTCGACTCGGCGGGTTTTGTCGGCTGTTGGAGGGCGAGCGAATTCTCCACATACACGGCTAACTTGCCGTCCGACCGATACGTCAGTTGCAGCCGCGCGTTGTTTCGAATTCCTCGGATCACGTCGGCCGCGGTTCTGCGCGACCGAATCACCATGTTGCATTCGAATCTCTTCACCGAGACGGCATTGCCGTTGTTGTCTGTCGCCGCGATCGTTTGGTCGCAGAACGAGGCGGCGTCTTCAAAGCTCGGTAGATCGATTTCTTCCAGCTTCCAACCCGCCAGGCGCAGCATGTCAAGAAGAGTCCAGACTGGGTTGCTGCTGAATCCCGTTCCCTGAGAAACACCGCTTCCGTCAAAGGTCTCGACCTGCCGCCCTTCCAAGAGCACTTTCACCCTAGGCAATACACGACCGTCGTTGATCTGATTGGGCACGACGACGGACAAACAAGCCATGCTCCCGTAAGGGCCCCCTTGGGGATTGCCGCTCGGATCGACGAAGTTCAGATTGAAACCGCCCGTTCGGTTGCCGGTTGCGAAAAAATTCCACCAGCCGCTTCCGGTCATATCCTGACCGGTGACGCCTAGCGGAATCTCAACATTGTTCACGATGACTTTGAGCACCTGACTAACGTTTCCGTGCCCGAGCAATACCTCCATTCGAGTCAAGTTCCCGTCGTTTCGCGCGAACACGACAGGAGGTTCGACCCAGACCGACCCGTATAGCAACGGCACAAAATCGTTGTACCGGGCTTCATTGGCTACCAAGGCTGCGTCGTGCTGATCACGCTGAGCATGACTGCGAACTCGAATCGTCCCCGGGACAAATCCGATCCCGCCGAAACGCCGCGTCGTGTTCGCTAGGGAATCCTGATCAAACATCCCCCGTTCAATGCAGTCCGATTTGGTGAAGCCGCAAGTTGTAAAAGGATTACCGCCGCCGTCAAGATTGCCAAGGCCCCCGATTTCGCCGGCCGAGTACCCGCAACGAAAGAATCTCGAATGGGAGCCCTCCGTCCCGCCGCTAACGGCCTCCTGTCTCTCCGCCTGATTTGAGGGAAAAGCCCAAGGGCAATACCGCTGAATTCTCACAGTTGGCAGCAAGACTCGCTGCATACTCATCCGGTTGACGGCGGAGAGCCGAACTGTTTCCTCCCGAATCTCTTCCGGTGGATTCATGATTCCCTGAAACACGACCATCGATTCACTATCGGGTGCGTCGAGAATCAAATCGTAAAAAAGGAAAGGTGCCTTGATCTTGGCGCCTTTGAAGCCCACCGTCGACTCGATCTGTGAGACTTGCGAGTCAGCGTTCGCCGTCGTCAGCGAAATCTTCGGAACCGCGTCGATTCCGTGGTCGCTCGCCGAACGGATTTCGAACAGATTGTGCCGCAAAACACGGGCTTCATAGGTCTGCGCACTTACGGTGGCCTCGTGCGAGCTCCACCGCTCGACCTGGCCGTTCGCCAGAGTGATCTCGAATAGGAGCAGTGGCGTCTGCGCGACGGCCTGCTCTTTTAGATTGGCGATTGTGTCCATAGGATACGAATTACTCCGGAGTGTCGGTTCACGCCGGTCGCCCGGTCTCCGAGAACATCCTCGGCAAAGCGGGCGTCGGCATAAACTCCCGCTTGTTGGGTCGTCTTCTTGTATTGCGAAGGAGCGGGTTGCCCCTCGAGTTGCGGCCCGTAAAGATCAACCGTTGCTCCCCCGGGAACAACGATCCGAAACGAGACTGTCTCGAGTCCCGATGACAGGTTGTAACCCACTGAATAGCGCTTCCACTGGTTCGTGCTATCGAGCGTGGCGGAGACAGTTTGCGCCGCCCCGTCGCTCACTTCGAGCGACACGCCGGCCGACGCAGTACGTGCCCAAACGCTACCCGCGTAACGATAGGACGCCGGGACGTTGAGACTCTGCGACAACGCTCCTTGGCCACCGCTGTTCGAGACTCTGCCACCACGAGTTCCTCCTACCGGGTCGACTTGGCCGTCAGTGACCGTAATCCCCGCGTCTTTCATCCACATCGCATTCGCCAGAGTCTCCGACCACGAAAGCAGGTTGTTCCCAGGCTCCAAGAATAAGAAGGTCAGGAGCCGGCCCTCGGCCTGAACATGGAGGTCTTCGATCGCCTGCCACTCAGCATCGCTGAGATGTTGCAAAGACAACTCCCATTGGCTCGAATGAAAATCGACATCGCCCGCCCGAATCTCGGAGCCGTCGGTAGCGGCGTTGAGTAGAGTGCGGAACCTTGTCTTCTTCCGAAACGGAAACTGCGACAAAGCGCCGCTTGAGAGTTGAGGGAAAACCAACATGAAAACCTACAAACCCAGACCGCGACTTGTGCCGTTGGCTCGGACGCTGATGCACCACGGAAACGGAATCTTGCCGGGGATCTTGTAGCGCCCGCGCCTTCCCAAGAAAGATCCCACAGGTGTTGCCGCAAGAGAAAGACGGTTGTGCTCGCCGACTCAGGCCGTCGGCCCCAATACAACGATCTCGCTACCGCTGTCAAACTCTCCATTCGCGCGACTCGTAAGGGAATCGCGTTCAAATCGGCAACCGGTTACGACAACACTGTTCCAGGGATCTTCGAAATCGAACGTTCCTAACCGCCCTTGTTCGCCTCGATAGAACTCGATAAGCGTGGTTCGCTCCGTCTCATCCAATAGGGACAAGCGGATCAACCAGCGCTTTCGGGGCCCTCGAAAGTCACGGTAACGCTGCTCCGTTCCGTCCACGAAGCGGCGGACCTCCGTCGAAGATCGAAACTCGCGCCTCGACGGATATTGCGCCGTCACGCCTGTCTTCAATTTTGGAAACTCAGCCATGTTGCCGTGCCCTTCAGGGAAAACGAGGACGCTCCAGGAGAAAACTCGTCCAGCCCGACGCTGATTCAAGGAAGCGGAAATCCTCTGCCCGTCAGCAGCCCTCGTAAAGCTCGATAACTTTGTCGAACTTCCCCATCGGACAATCTTCGATCGTAAACCAAGCCTTGGACAATCTCCGCGCTACTTGGGCTACCTCCGGCAAAGGTAGCGCCCAAGGCGAGCTGTTGATTCGTCGCTGCGGGTTCCGAGGCCAAGCTGAGGGTGACGGACTGCGAAAAGTCGTTCAAAATGACGTCCAGATCCTGGCCCTGTGCGCGGTAGCGCATCGTCCCCACAAAGAAACCGCTTTGCGCTCCGATCGCCGATCCAATATTAGCTGTCCAGCCGACGCCCTGAAAACCCGCCGTCAAGTGATCCGCTGAATCAATCATTAGGTTCGGTGTGGCGCCGTCAGTACCGCTCCCATAAGAAAGCAGCACACTGTCTGCGGTTAGTGCCGTCAACTTCCCCGCGACCATCATCGTCAGGTCCGTGTTACTGCCGGGCAATAGGCTAGTGACACTCCGCTGAGCCCAATCGTCGCCGTCAAAAATCAGCCGGTCGTGTCCCCAGGCCGGGTCGTTGCTCTCACTCAGCGCTGATGTCCCTAACGTCAAGTCGTTTCCTTGCGCACCCATATCAACTACGACCTGATTGTCGGTCGTTCGCTCGTACGCTGCGGCCGTTAGCCCCTCGTTTACTTGAGCCCCCCAAGCGTGAACATCTTCACCGGTGCTCCAAGTCGACCCGCCCCCAAGCAGCACTTGCAGGGTCGTGTTAACGCCGGAGTTCGCCGAAACTTCAAATCGCTGCCAAGCCCCTGTCACGGTGATAGTGACGCTGTTGATGAGTCCTAAGCTCCCGTCAAAGATACCGAGCAGCATGTCCAGGTCCGCACCCGCGGACTTCAGATAGACGCTGAACGCATAGTCCTGATTCTGCTGCGCCGTCACCCATTGCCGTATGAAGGAATTGGTGCTCGTCGGCGCCAAAAGATCCGCCGAGGATGTGCCGTCAGGCGCCGATGCCGTTTCGGGAGTAACGGACACGTTCGACGGATTCCACGCTGCATTCTCAAAGGCTTCGGAGTCCGCAAGCAAGTTCGTCTTGGAGAAGTCGTAGTGGGCGACCAGTCCTGCCCGCACGAGCCCTTCATGTTTCGACAACAGCAAGGACATCGCGCTACTCCAACGTCCTGAAGACAGGCGTCAAGATTCTTTCTGCGGTCTGGTTGACTGCGCTGCCCCCACTTTCGGAACGGACTTTGACGTATGCGGCCCCCACGAACTTCGTAAAGTCAAGGGGCACATATTGGCCCGCGGAAGCCTGGGTGGTTAGCGCCGAACCGAACTCGTGCATCTCGGAGAAGCTCAACCCGTCGCTGCTGGCGAGAAAGGCAAGGTCCGCCGTGTCCCAAGCCGCCGGCATATAGATGCCGACTAGGGTTTCGCTAATCAGCTCCAGGGCGGAGGACTCACTCTGCCCTGACGTAATCGTAATTCGACCTGTCTTCGGTGACATCTAAGAAACCTCCTCTTCAGATAACGACCCTTTCGGCCACAACCGCGGCGGAACAAACGGATGCCGTTTCTCGGGTGCCATCCCCTGCCCCAGGACGCGAATCTGGTAAGCGGCAACTACGTTTTGCGTCGCCCGAATCGCGCCCCAAGCACTGGTCTCAAAACTCTTAACCAGCGAATCCGAGAAGCGAACCATGAAGCCGTAGCGGCCCTCGTAAAACATCGGCTCGCCAAGGCCCCAAGCCTCAAACGTCCTGGTGGTGACCGCAAGCTCTTCACCCGTCACCCACTCGGGCCTACCTGCCTGTATGAAATACCGCAGATCTTGCTCCCATCGCAGCACGGCGATTTTCAAGGTCTGGCTCGGAGTCGGCGTGTTCAAGTATTCCGCCAACTGCGGCCGGGGCCCGAAGATGGAAGCAAAACCCTCCGGAAGGGGCTCCTTGGGTCGCGGCTGGTTGTTCCACGGATCGGAACCGGTAAACGGATTGACCAACCACCAATCCCCGCCAAATTCCTGCGGAGCCTGACGATACGGTCCCACCGGATGCTTCCAGTGGTCGGGTATCTCGCTGTAATGTGGCATTGCCATCGATAATCTCCTTCACTACGTCCAGCTACACTTCGCTAATCACGTCATTGACCGGGTGCATGTGCAACATCGCGTCGCGCAAAGCTCCGGCAATATCTTGAGACCGATCTAGGCCCGCATTTTCAATTTGATGTTTGACATCCCGACCTTCCAGCGGCCTTGAGCGTCTTTATTCATAGGGGCTAGAGCCCGATGAGGACGCCATGGAGGCCAACACCCAATGGGTGAAAAACAAACCAAGCCATTCCAGCTAAGTTTCAACGGCTTGTTGAAAGTCGATTTCCAGGGATCGCACGTCACTTCCGACAGTGGCCTGATTTTGGTTCGCGAACTGGACGAACGGCTCGGTCTCGGAGAACTGATTGACGAGCATCTCAGCGACTCCCGGCAAGGCACCAACAAGCAGTTCACGCTCGCTGATCTGTTGCGGCAGTCGATCTACAGCCGCTTGGCAGGCTACGAGGACGTCAACGACGCCGTCCGAGTGTCGGCTGACCCGACGTTTCGCTTGATCGGTTCGCAGAAGATCTGGGATCGCGGTGCGGCCTTAACCTCGACGCTGCACGGCTTCGAGACGGAGATGCTGGCGAGCGAAGAGAACCTGCTGGGGCTGATGGCGCTGAACCGAGAGCTGGTCGGGCAAGCGGAGGCGTTCGACGACTCCGAGCGGGTCGTTCTGGACATGGACTCCACCGAGAGTCCGGTCCATGGCCAACAGGAAGGCAGTGCCTACAACGGACACTTCGAGTCGGTCTGCTACCACCCGTTGCTTTTGTTCAACGGTCATGGTGATTGCCTCGCTGCCAAGCTGCGTCCCGGCAACGTGCACAGCGCCGAGGACTGGGATGAGCTATTGTTGCCGGAGATCGAGCGCCAACAGGCTGCGGGCAAGCAGGTCGCCTTCCGGGGCGATGCCGCCTTTGCCAAGCCGGAGATCTACGAGGCGCTGGAGGAGCGCGGCGCGGACTACGCGATCCGCATTCCGGCCAATAAGAACCTGGAGCTGGAGATCGAAGACATCCTGTTTCGTCCGCCGGGGAGGCCCGGCCGCAAGCCGCTAGTGCGCTACAAGAGCTTTCGCTATCAGGCGGAGAGCTGGAAGGGGCCGAGACGAGTTGTCGCCAAGGTCGAGCACCACCAGGGCGAGCTATTCGCGCGCGTCGGTTTTATCGTGACGAACATGAGCTTGCCAAGCCGGTCGGTGGTGCGTTTCTACAACAAGCGCGGCACGGCGGAGCAGTGGATCAAAGAAGGTAAGCAAGCGACGCACTGGACGCGGCTGTCGTGCCATCGCTTCCGGGCGAACGAGGTGCGCTTGCAGTTAAGCGTGCTGGCCTACAACCTGGGCAACCTGTGGCGGCGACTCGGGTTGCCGCACAGGATCAAGACGTGGTCACTGACGAGCTTGCAGCAGCGGTTGATGAAGACGGGCGGCAGATTGGTCAAGCACGCGCGGTACTACTGGTTGCTCTTGGCCGAGGGACATCTGAACCGGCGGCTGTTTGGCGACATGCTGCGGAGGATCTGGGCGCTGCCTGCGCCGGGTGGTTAGCACCGCACTTGGCGAATGCGAAATCTGTGTACTGAGGACGGAAGCTCGGAGGGGTGTCTGCGAAATCGACTTCGCAGCGGCGGATCAGCCCCCATGAGGGGCAAGAAGGGGGCTCGATCGATCCCGCCTCAGCCGCCGCCTCTTTCGGGTGGAGAAATGGTTGCGCTTCGCCGGTGAGGGTGTAGACTCGTGCCGTCAGAGGAGCCAAATCGGAAATCCTGGCTAGGAACGATTGCGTGTCCATCGCTGTAATATTCACAACCACTGGTGGCTGAGTAGACATCGACTGCTCTTCGACCAACCTGACCTGTCCGCTTCGTCCCCGCGCCACCTGCGGAAAACCATTCAAAACGTTGTCCGTGTTCGCGACTTCAAGCGATAAGCTCGGAGGCAACTCGAAGGCCGAAAAGGACTGGGCCTCCCGCTTCTTGCCCCCAAACAGGCCCGCGATCTTCAGCCCCAATGGCACAAGCCCAAGACCTCCCTTGAAGAGATTGCCCACCCCGCTTTGCCGCCCTAAACCGGCCCCCAAGCCGGCAACTAGACTCCCGCCTGTCGCGGCGGACAGTCCGTTGCGGACTACTGCTTCGGTATTCCTGCGAAGTGCGTCGCCCAGACCTCGTATCGCTCGCGCGGTGGTTTGCAGCACCTCGTCCACATCCTCTTCGCGTTGTCGAGATCTTTCGGCGCCGTTAGTGACGCGCTCGCTCGGAACCGGCGTCAACCCTTGGCGCGGAAATGCCCCCAACCGTTCAATAACGGATGTCCGTGACGGGCTTGTGGCCGGCCTAGGCCCTAACAACCTCCTCAACTCTTCTCGGAAAGTAACGGTCACCGGCCGTGTCCTTGCAGTCGCTTGGTGCTGTCGAATCAGCGGGTTCGTCGACCCTCGGCCCGAGCCCGCCGCACCGCTGCTCCCCAACCGCGATGCCAACCGTTGGAGCGCCTTTGCGGTTCGCCGTTGTGCATCCGCCAAATTTTCGAAATCAAGACTCGGCACGTTTCTGCTTCTCCAATTTCTTCACTTCTGTCCACAACACCGCGGCCGCGTCGACACGCCGGGCAGGCCACGCCCACGCATCCGAGCCTCCGCCCAACATCCGGGATGCCAGAAAATCCTCCACGGCGGCCGCACTCTCACCCGTGATGAAGCTCACCGGACATTCCCCGAGGGACATTCGAGATTCCCCGGGTGTTCGAATCGAGCTGATCCAAACGATCGCTTCTTCCGGGGAATCGTGCTCTATCCATCCGCACCGGCGTTTCCTCTCCAGGCCTACGCGTCGGCATTCGTCGCATTTCCACCCGGCCTGGTTCCCGTGGAGAAAGTGGAATGCGACTCGGAGTTTTTTCGCTCGTCCTCATTCAAGCCCGCTTCTCGATACACCGCTTCCAGCACCTCCACCACCAAAGGCTCGGGCCCTTTTTCAATCAGGCTTTGGGGCGTTGCCGGCTCCCCGTCGATTTCCAGTCCGTCGACTTCCGCCAACCCCCACGAGCCATACTCCCGGTCGATTTCACTGGTCAGCAGTGCCGCCTCGGCGTCATCCGCTGCACCCGACTCGCCCGCGGCGAGAAACTCAAGCCGTCCCAGCATCTCCTTGACCTTGCGTGTCAGCTCGAGCCTTCGACCGAACGACATTCGTCTCACCGTAAACCGGACACCCGGGTACTTCGCTGACTCAACAGTGACTGTGCTTTCGTAAGTCATTCGTTATCCAAACGCCACGTAGATTTCGTCGTCCGTCTGACCTTGCGCGCGGGCGTTCTTGAAATCCCACTGCAAGATCCTCTCCTGGTCGTTGAACTCAGGAACCTGCGGAACCACGTTGGGCATATAAACTCCCATCAATTGGCCCCCGGCGTTGCCCAACTGAAACATGACGCCGATCGGCGTTTCCGCCCGCGCCGCCGCATATAGACCCCGCGTCGCCGCGTCATCACGCTCGAACAGTTCAAAGCTCGCCGCGACGTTCCGAACACCGGCCGCCAAACACTGCGGCACGGTCGTTCCAAACTCGCGGCCCCGCAAATTCAAATCGTTGTCCAACTCAATCAACGCGCTCGTGACCGTCAAGAACTTGTTCGCGGGCGTTCCCAACCACGCCTGCCCCAAATTCCCGGGAATCGGAGCAGCCAGGTCGCCCGTCACTGCCGGCTCGGCCGGAAAACTGGACAACCCTCCTTCGCCGGACGTGAAGGACTCGGTGTCGATGACGTCTTGCGCTTCGCCAATGAACTCCACCTCATGAAAGTCCGCATTGACTTTAACTTGGAAACGCCCACAGCTTCCCCCGACAAGAATCCGATCGACTGCCCCGGTCGGATCCCAGTAGTCAAACACCGAGACGCTGGGTAATTCCGCTGCCGGAGAGTAGCTCACTGTGGCGGTGAGCGTGTTTCCCGAAACCGGAGCCGCCGCGAATGGGGCGTTCACTTGGACTGTCGTCGAGTCCACGACGGAGTCCACGAAACGGATCTCTCCATTGAAGGCGATTGCCTGACCTTTCACTACGCCATGGCTGCCGCTGAAAACCACCTGGGTCGTCGTCGAGCCGGTCCCCGCCGTCATGCCCGCAAAAGACACCGGAGCCCCCCCCAGCGACGCCTCGACGAAGGGACCAAAGATCGGTGGTGAACTAGGGGTCGTATTCTCGATCAGGTACGTCTGCAAATTGAAATCTGTAACCTTACGTCCGCCCGGGGCCACACCGCCATACGTGCGGCTGCCTGTCTTGTCCCTTCGTTCGCGCTGCTCGAGCCGTTGCCGAATTCCTAATTGCACGGCGGCAATTCGATTCGCCGACGTAATCGTGGGAACGGCACCGAAGCTCGTCTCCTTCTCTACATAGAACCGGTTCTGACTCGAAAGTACGCAATTCGGCATCTGACTCCCTTTCACCCGCAAAAAAAGGCACGACGTAGTCGTGCCCGCGTTCTCAAGCCCGCGCTGATACACCACCGCCCTAGGCGGCTTTGTCGACGAATAGCTCGGCCGTCTACCTACTCATGCGCCAGCAGCTCGATCTCAACCTCGGCCCGCTGCAAAAAGTTCCGGCCCCCGTGTTCAACCCCTTTGAATCGAACCTTGTGAACGCCGCTATAGGCCAGATTGTCACTCCACTTCCCCACGTGCTCTTCAAGCACCTTCGTAAGACCCTCAACATATCGAGCCGACTTCGCTTCGAGGCCGAGGAACCGTTCGCCGCTGACTCGCACATCGGCAACGATCCAAATCCGTCCCGAAAACTTCCGGAACTTCTCTAGAAGTTGATTCTCCATTCGCTCGCAATATAGGTAGACCGCCGGGTAGACGGCGGGCTCATTCTCGTCCGCCATCTTGGACGGCACATGTTCGAACAGTACCGTCCCCGAGGTAATCGGAGGTAAATAGACTCCGTCTCGAGCAGCGACCTCGGACAGCCCGACGTTGATACCGTCGCTGTCCAATAAGTAGTCACGCAAATTCGTCAACGCTGCTATACAGAGATTCGCCACTTTCGTCCGTGCTCCTCATCCGTTTTCGTCGTTCTCGATAGGTGCAACGCCGGCTCGAACTCTATCCGCGCTGCAAGAATCTCGGCAAGGTCTTGAAGACCTCGGGCAGTTGCCCGTCCTCGATGGGACTGCCTGACACTAAACCGGAATCCGGCATCACCCACGCAGTCTCAGGGTCCAATGGATCCGTGTTCTGCAAAGTCGTCTCCCCGCTCGAAGTGCCGGCATATACGTTCCATCCCGTTACTCCGGCCGGCGCACTCTCCGGAGTCACACGTACCCCGTTACCCGCTGGAACCGTGATGGCCTGCTCATTGCTTCCGATGCCTTCCGGTCCTTGGGTGCCGATCCACGTCATCCTTACGAACAGCGCCATGCCCCCCAATGTCGAAGCAACCCAATCCACAGCCGGCGGCTCCGGACGCGGAACCGGGCTTGTAGTAATGCCGATCCCTGTCTGCATCAGCAGGTCCGAGGCCCACTTCCCCAGTTCCTTGTATTCCTTCCACTTGGGTAAATACTTGTCATTCAGTTTGCGGTTGTACGCATCGCGATAAATGATCGCCAACGCCTGAAACGTATGCCACAGCTTCAGAGGCGGCGTCACCACCACCTGGCTGAGCGCAAACCGCGACAAGTTAGCCTCGCCTCCCGTCGACCGCCATCCCGCGCCTTGCGCGAAATAGATGTTTCCCGGGCGCTGCGAAGCGGCTTCCAGATGCGCCGAAAGCTCCGTTTGCGCCAACCGGATCTTCGTTTCCAGATCGATCCCTTCGGCACTCGAAATCTCCGGCAGATTCGCTTCGTACGCGATCAAATCGGAGATCTCCGACACGCTTTGGTCCGTAAATAAAGCCATGCGCTATCCCTTCCGATCAGAACGATCCGGCTGCTGCAAGGCTCGCAAATCTGCCTCCGAGATCACGGTGAACTGCACCAGCTCGGCGCGCCGGCGCTTTTCTTCCTTATCTCGCGCTTCGGCAACTCTCACTCGCAGCGTCTGTGATTCCTTCGCACTGGCCTTCTTCGCGATGCCGTCCGTGATCATACGGGCCGCTACTGTCCGCGACACTTCCACGAGTCGGCCGTCGTTGCCGCCGTCGTCGGTCGCCAAACTCTTGACGACGGGATATTCCCCGTCAAGCGACTTTTCCACTTCTCGAATCCGCTGATAGTATGCCCGCAAATCCATTTTGTCTCCCGTTCCGCCACAAGCGAACCCGCCCCCGTGAATGGGGGCGGGTTCAGAGCAACTACGACTCCACTTGCACGCCGAACTCGTTGCGAATCACAGCCGCCCCATAAAGGACGTCCACCGTGAATTGCTGAGCCAGCGTGTTGGGTTGGTAGCTCATCACAACGCGCATGCCGAAGTTGCCCAACTCGGCGTGCTCCGCGATCGCACCCGTCCCCGGCAGCGGTTGCGGTAACCGTCGAATCACCAGCCCGATCGAGTCTCGCGCAAACGCCATATTGTGCGTCGTCACCGGCGAACTACCAGTCTTCGCCACAAACTGCGAGCGGAAAACCAAAAAGTCCTTCAGTCTCCCGACCGTACCGTGGATCAGAGCATTCACACCGGCGTCGCCGGCACTCTGAAACTCGCTGAAACGCGGAATCTGTCGCAGCGCCGAGTAACTATCGGGGTCCGCGACCAGGTACTTCGGCTGACTCTGCGGAACCTTAGCTTGAAACAAGCTCGTCTCTGCCTGATCGATGACGGCTTCAGTAAGCGCCGTCCCCGCTGTACCTAACGTCGCGTTCGAAGTGAACGAGGCATATAGGTTCAACAGATCCGTCTCGATCTTTTCCGCAATCGCAACGACGGCGGGTTCCATGTAGATACGCAGAAGATCCGGCACCGCCAAGACTTTGGTCACGTCCGGAATCTGGAAAGTTGCCTCGGCATGGGTGTTGAGTACGATCTGCGCATTGCCCAAGCTCGGGTTCTGCGTCGTCACCGTGCCGCCCTCGGCGATGTTGTTCGCCACCATACTCGGGACAATCGGGATATTTACCGTGTCACCGGCCTGGCCCAGAACCGGCTCATAATTCCGGTTCACCAGGTTCCCCATGATCAGGTTCCCCATTAAAGCGGGCAGCGCGTCGGCTGCCACCAATTTAACGATTGCTTGCGCAACGTTCGCGGATGTAATTGCCGCCATTGATTTCCTCCTTGCTATCGAAAAAATGGGGCTTCCGCGCCCCGCTGCTACTCGAAACTCGTCACTCCCCGCCGCGCCCGCGCGCACTCCTGCTCGGGCGCACTGCTTTCCCGCATGGCGGGACCGCCGGCGGGGCGATCCCGTCTACTGCTGTCCGGTCAGCCTGGCCACCTCTCGCCAAGCTTGAGCCGTGTCCTCACGGCTCATCCCCGGACGAATTCTGTTCAAATCAAAACCCGGGCCCATCTGATCTTCGGACCCGGCCGCCGCCCCCGCTCCGCCGGCGATCCGCGGCGGCAAGAACTCGGGGTTCTCCGAGACGAAGCCCGCCAGGTAGTCGTCGCACGGAACCTGCGTGCCGTCAACGTTGGCGTAAAGTTCGTTGGCGTAAAGTTCGCCATCCTCGCCCCGGAACATGTCGTCCTTCACCAACTTGAAGGCGAGGTCCACTCTGCGGACACCCAACTCTTGGAGTACCGACCGAATCTGCGCACTCTTGTCGACTTGGTCGGATCGACGACGCGCACGGGCGTTCTCTTCTTGCGCCTCGCTCAGCTTTCGCTCAAGACCCTCTCGTCGCCGACGTTCCTCACCGAGCTTGTTCTTGAGTGCCGGCTCCTGGCGCTCCGAGCTCTGTCGCATGTACTCTCCGATCGCTCTACGTACCATGTCCTCGAGGTCCGCGCCTCCGTCGGCCAACTGCGACTCTTGTGTGTTCTTAAGAAAACCCATCCGTTCTCCTTGCCCAAACAAAAAACGCCGATCGAACCCCGTCCTTTTGGCGGGTCTCGTCGGCGCAAATCCGGATCCAGACGTCTATTCCTCGGTTAGTTAGTCAAGGTCCCCCCGCGGAGTTACACCGCTACCGAGGTTCCGAAGCCTCGTGGCGCAACACGGCGATCACTTTTCTTGCGCCGCCGACTGCCCCTCAATCTCCCGCACGACTTCGTTCTTCGTTTCTTGCGTCGCCCCGTCCAGATATTTCAAGGCAACCCGCTTCTGCACTTCCTTGTCCAAACGAGCCGAACCGATTGCAAGCCGACGCAGGCCCTCGGCATGGGCCAGCTCGTCGGAAAACTCCGGCACATCGAACTGATCCATTCCCGTAACTTCAATTTCCACGTCGTCACGGCGCGCCAACCGGATCAACCCAAGCACCTGCCGCAGGAAATCGTTGATCAGGCGCCCATACGTCCGCAGAATTTCGTGGGTCACCGCGAAATCGCGCTGCTTGCTCAGACCCGACTGTCCCAGATGACGGGCTTCGCGCCCTCCGGCCTGATTCATCAGGTAACAAACCCGATAGATCTCGTCTTTGAGCCGATCCAGGTTGTCCGCCGCGATCTGGAACACATGTCCTTCCGGTTCCGTCCACCCGAACCGATCGTTGGGGCCTAATTGAATGTAATAAGCCTCACCGACGATCTGTTGCCATTCCCGTTCCGAATAGATCACAGGCATGGCAAACAGCCCCATGTGTAGAGCCCAAGAAAGTGCGTTCGACTTGTTGAAATGCTCTTGTTGCAACAACGACGCCTTGTTCGCCAACCATAGCCCGTCCGTTACCGCCATCTTGACCAAAGGGACCCGCCGCAAGTCCGCCAACCCGTGCCGCCCCTGGTCAACGAGCTCGACGCCCTCGATCACACCGCTTGACCCGTTCGCGCCCCCCGCTCCTTCGTGCCGCTTGCGCGAATAGAGCTGAAAATTCTCCCGGTCGAGATAGAGCCATTGCTCTTCGGCGATCGTGTCGTCGTCGGTCAAATTCTCTTGGTAGCTTGTCTGTGTTCGCAGTACGACCCATTCGAATTCCCCTTGCTTGTCCGTCCGCCAATTGATCAACTGCCGTGGAGAATAGGGAACCAAATAGGCCCGCGACTTCCCGAGTGCATCTTCCTCCGCCAGATTGTTGATTTCCCCGTTCACTCTCGGGAAATCGATCAACACATAGCTTTCTCGATACACCAGCGTCTCGATGAACACTTTGCGAGCAATCTCGAGCAACGACTTCCCAGTCCTGTCCCCGTCATCCAGAAACCGCGCGTAGAAGTCCTCGACTCGCTGGCTGCCGGACCGAAACGTTGTCACAGGCTGGCTGCGGAAAAGTGTCGACGCATACCAATCGATGCACGAACCGAGATAGTTCTCGTAGAAAACCCTGGAAAGGCGTTCCGCATAGACATCGTTTGGTTCCTTTTGACGTCGCACAAGGAACAGGCTCGCGTTCCGTCGCAACTGTTCACCACCGACGTAGAAATCCCAATACCTGTTCCACATCTCATTGCGGTCCCGGTAATCAGGATGTTCTCGATTCAGTTGCTCAATCACAAAATCCCCCAAGTCACATCAACCGTCCACTCCGCTCGCCGATCTTCTCGGAACCCTTCGTCCGGTTCCACAGCAAGTAGCCGAGCGCGTCGGAAAGGTGCGTCCGCCGTGAATCCCGATCCTTGTCGACCTGCCCGCTGCCGGGCTTGTAGCAAACCTCCTCCAAGTCCTTGATCAACTCCCTGCATCTTGCGGAAACCACCAGACGGCAACCCCCTTGGGCGTTTCGCAGATGCGAGTTCGTCGCGTTGATCCTTTCTCGGACCGGTGGGTTTGACCGAGGCACCATCAATTCCCCCCGCAATCGCCGATGGGCCCGCAAGAACTTTCGAATCAATTCGTAATCCGACGATCCGTTTACGGTATGAGCATTCCCCCCGCTCGCGTCCCCGTAGATCGTCAAACCCGCCCGGTGGGTGCCGTAACGAACCAAGAATTCGTCGCACACTTCAGGAGTCGATGACGTTCCCAGCACAATCTCATCCACGACGGCGATCTTTCCGCCCCGCTCCGGACAGATAACTGACGCCATCGGATTGATATTGAAATCCCACGACCACAGCAGCGGCTCACCGGGGTCGACCTCGGCTTCACCCACGTTCTCTCGCCTGTCGAAGGCGTAGTACACCTGCCCGGACCGACGATTGAGATATTCGCCCAGCACTTCCTGCCGGAAAAAATTCTCGTCGTAGCTCTCACGTAGCCGCTCGTAATAATCCGGCGTCTCTTTCAATAAATGGACGTTCTCGAACGGTCGAGCTTCGATCAGTTCGTAACCCTTCACTTGCTCCGCTCGAAAGCGCCGATGGACCCAGTCAAACCCGTTGGGCGTCCAAACCCCAAAACCCTGCAATCGATTGGCCCTCGGGTCACGAAGTCGCGCCTCCAAACGTAGCCAAGCCTCCTCGGCCGTGTAGGTCATCTCGTCGACGCCGAACCACGCAAGGTTCGAGCCCCGCAACCTCTCAAAATCGTCCAGCGATCGAAACAAGATTCGCGACCCGATGTCCGTCATCGTGATCGTACTCGTTGACTTATTGAGCCGAAACGGCAAGCCGCTTGACTCGCACAAATCCGAGAATGTTACGATCGTCGCGTCCCGCAACATGGGGTAAGTCGGGGCCCCAATTAGCCCCGTGCGTCCGATGTTGCAGTAGGCCGCGCGAATCGACTCATAGCAAAGCGCCGCGCTCTTGCCGGTTCCAACAGGTCCTGAAAACCCCTTAAACCGAGCGTCACTGCCGTGAAAGTCTTCCTGGGACGGCAACGCCTCATAAGCCATTCCCCGCTTGACTTGCAACCATTCCTTTGTCTCGCCTCCCATAGGACTCGGATCTCGTTCCTCACATCTCCTAGCCCGCTCTTCTGATCGTGTGCTTTGCCGGTCAGGCGGCGAGAAATGCGGGCCGGATCGATCAGGTCACGGTCAGCCTCGTACACTGCGACGCCGGCTCCAATCCCGTATGGCTCACAAACCTTTCCGTTGGTCAACATTGTTCGTGGCTCGGAGGGCTGCTGGCTAACCGGCTCCTTGCTCGCTGGGTCGCGATTTCCGACCGTCATCTCCAAACAAGGAAGGCCCTCTCCGATCCGCTATCGAAGAGGGCCCAAATCACCCCGACACAAAAACTATCTGGCACCAGACTATCACGACCCCGTTCGCCCAAGGGCCCGCGGTTTTGCTAAGTCACGGAAAATAAAGCAACAAAAAACTTTAAACTAGCGTGACAGCCCCTATTCGGCATCTCCTACACATCGAAAACCAAGGTTTGTCGTTGCGCTGTCCGGTGTGTTCGACGTCCGGGCGGCTACGCGATACCGATTGCAATACGACTCGTGACATAAATACGACCCGCCTCGAATCACTTTCGAAATACCCGATGGCGGCCCCACGGGATTCTTCCTCGTCGCCAGAACGTGATATTGCGGGTCCCACCAATCCGAGCACCACTCCCAAACATTCCCCGCGACGGAAAAGATTCCGTAACCGTTCGCCGGAAACGCTTCAACCGGACAGGGCCCCGCGTAGCCGTCTTCCGCCGTGTCATGCTCGGGGAAGTTCCCCTGCCACACGTTGCAAAGGTGCCGCCCATTCGGGGTCAATTCGTCTCCCCAGGGATACAGGCGCTGTTCCAACCCACCCCTAGCCGCATATTCCCATTCCGCCTCGGTCGGCAAGCGTTTTTGGGCCCACCCGCAGAACGCCACCGCATCTTTCCAGGATATGTGTGTTACTGGGTAGTCCGTTCGTCCGGTAACACTGGAATCGGGTCCCTCCGGATGCCGCCAGTCAGCGCCCGAGACCTTGCACCACCACTCGTGCCCCGCGACCGTGTCATCGACCAACTCGCTGTACCTTTCCCGTGGCAACTGCTTGTGAAAAACGAACGACCAACCGAACTTCTCTGCTTCCGTGCGGTAACCGCTCTCCCGGGCAAACTCCCCGAAACGCCCATTCGTCACAGGATGTACGTCCATATAGAACGGATCGATCCGCACTCCGCGAACCGGTCCCTCCCCATCCGCCGAAAAACCGGCATTCGACTCCGTTCCCATCAAGAACTCGCCGCCGTCCAGTCGGACCATTCCCTCCTTGTCTCCGCCGGTCGCGCAGGACCTTGCCTCGGAGCACCATCTTGACTCCATAAGACGTTCCGCCCGCTTCTTGTTCGGCACACAGCAGGGGTTCGCCTCCGCCTGGGTTTCCGAAAGCGGGAGTTTATTTCTCACCGTCGCGAGCCCCCGGTATCTTCCGCCTCGCTCTCCTCCCGAATCTCCGCCTTGGTTCGCAACGCGTCAACGAAACGCTCCACGGCCTTTGTTTCCTTGTCATTCCTTAGCTGCTCACGAATCTCGTCCCGAGCTTCCGCCAGCGTCTTCATGTGCTCGGGAAAACGCTGATAAGCCTTCACAATATGAAACCCGAAAACAGTCTGAAATACCGAACTGACAGTGCCTGGCTCAAGTGAGAAGGCCACGCGATCGAACTCTTCTACCATCTCACCCCGAGGGAAACGCCCCAAATCCCCTCCCTTCCCGGGACAGTCAGAGTGGCGATCCGCTAGTGCCTCAAACCGCGCACCAGCCTGCAATTCCCTCGAAATCAAAGCCATTGCTTCCGAGGCTTCCTCTTCCGTGACGCCGTCACCTACATTCTTGACGATGTGGGCCGCTTGCACCGTCTCCGGTTCAAGGAAGCGCTCTTTGTTCTTGCGATAATAATCCGCAATCTCCTTGTTCTTGGGGGCGGACACTCGAGCCGTGATCTTCCCGAGTAAACGATCCAGGCGAATTCGAGTCTCAATCTCCCGCCGCGCGCCGTCTTCGTCAAGATGTTCGTCCGCGATTCTCTTGTCGTTCCCTCGATCCTTCAGTTCCGCCAGTGCTCTTTCAACGTCGTCTCTCGGCACCAAATCGGTGTCTCCTTCTGCTTCCTGGCGCAATAAAGTTCTCTCGATCACGTTCTCGCGGGACCATTCCAACGCCGTTCTCTCCATGTCCGCGGTTTCCAGCCCGTATCGAGCCCGTTCTTGCTTCGACATCTGCTGAAACCTTGCCCGCAACCCTTCCGCCTCACGCTGGATGACGGCATTCCGCAGCCTCTCTCCATTGACGATCAGCACGATAAGAACCCCGAACCCATGGATAATTCTACAATGCCCTGGGGGCCAACACCTCCGTAATGACGAGTGCTGTTTTCCGACTTGCTGCGTCGGACCTTGCCGCGACCGAAGGCCGATTCAAGACCTAACCCGCTTTTCTCATCGCGTGGCGAGGCAAAGCGCATGAGAGAGGCACGTCAGTACGAGGCGCGCGCCGCTTGGCGACCCATCGCTTGAGCAAAGAGGCGTACTCGAACTCTACGGTGAGCACGGCGAGCAACACGCTTATTTCATTCGGGTTGATGGCGGCGTCTCCTGCCGCCGGAAATGTTGCTGGTCACTCAAGCGGACGGCAGTCAAGAGGTACTGGCGCGCCGCCAAGACCAAGAAGTTAGCTGATTGACGGGAATGCGGGTGCAAGTTATGCCCAATACGTGCGATCCAGACTTCGATATTGGACCGCCTCGGCCAGGTGTTGTACCCGAATCTCAGGAGCGCCTTCCAGGTCACAGATTGTTCGAGCCACCTTCAAGATCCGATCATGGGCCCGAGCTGACAAGCCCATCCGCTGCACCGCTGTTTCCAGCGTCTGCTCTCCTGATTCATCCAACCGGCAGACCTCTCGAATCTTCCTCGACGGCATCAGCGCGTTCGGAAACCCGCGGGCAAGCTGCACTTCACGCGCGCATTCCACGCGGTCACGAATCTGACCGGAGCATTCCGTCGGCGCCGAGGAGCGCAATTCCCGATATTTCACCGGAGGAACTTCCACATGAATGTCGATTCGGTCCAATAGTGGCCCGCTGATCTTCGACACGTAGCGTTGAATCATAGGCGGCGTACAGCGGCACTCTCTGTTAGGATCGCCGAAATATCCGCATGGGCATGGGTTCATCGCCGCCACCAACATGAACGATGAGGGGAAAGTCAAACTCATCGCCCATCGCGCAATTGTAATCGTGCCGTCCTCGAGAGGCTGTCGCAGCAACTCCAAAATGTTGCGGGGAAACTCTGGGAACTCATCGAGAAACAAGATGCCGTTGTGCGCTAAGCTTACCTCCCCCGGGCGCGGCATACCCACTCCACCCCCAACCAGCCCGGCATTCGAAACACTGTGATGAGGAGCCCGAAACGGCCGCTCGTCGAGCAAACCTTGGTTCGGTTCCAGCACCCCCGCAACACTGTGAACCTTCGTAGTCTCCAAGGCTTCGTCGAAGGTCAGTCTCGGTAAAATCCCCGACAGCCGCTTCGCCAACATCGTCTTCCCCGAGCCGGGTGGCCCGACCATGAGTATGTTGTGACCACCCGCCGCGGCCACTTCGAGTGCTCGTTTCGCCGCGGGTTGTCCCTTGACATCCTGAAAATCGAAAAGCGGCGGCCGCGCCTGCTTCTCGGAAGCCGCCCTGCTTACGCGAACTGGCGACGGTGGATCACGTTGCTCGATCAACGACACTACATCTCTTAAGTGTTTGAATCCGAATACATTAACACCCTCCACGACCGCCGCTTCGGCTGCGTTTTCCATGGGAAGGATGAGGTTGCGGATTCCCTCGCTCTTCGCGCAGACTGCTATCGGCAACGCACCGCGCACCGGCCGCAATCCCCCGTCAAGCGACAACTCTCCGACAATCAGGTAATCCTCAAGCCCCTCAACCGGGATTGTTCCCATGGCCCCCATCACCCCCAGTGCCATCGGCAAATCGAATCCGGCCCCCTCCTTGCGCAGGTTTGCCGGCGCCAGGTTCACGGTTACGGCTTTGTTCGGAAACCCCACGCCGGTGTGAACCAACGAGGACTTGATCCTTTCGCGGCTTTCCCGAACGGCAGTGTCCGGTAGCCCGACCGTGATAAAGTCCTTGGGATTCCCCATGTACATGTCCACTTCAACGTCAATCAGCCGAGCATCGACGCCGTAAATCGCCGCGCTGCGCGTCTTGAATAGAGCCATGACAATTCTCCTCTCTACCGCCTGCGCTCAACCCGGTGATAGACGGGGTACCCAACGGAATCGAACCGGCATGCATGCTTGTGCTCGACCTACAGCCTGTTGCGTTCCCTACCGGTCCAAGTCCGCCTGTGTGCCCGCCCCTTTTCGCGACCCTGAGGACCTGTAATGGACCAACCGAGTCCAATACGGCCAAGGTCGCCTGAGTTGCAACCATTGGATCTAAGACTCCTCCGTCCGGCTTAGCCGCCGTTCAGAAGGGCTCGCAATGAAAAATAGAGAACTAGGGCCGGAGGCTCGACCCTATGAAAAGGCTCACAGCGGAGTGGTCTCTGGCTTAATTATACGCAAATCAAGGCCCGCCCGCCCATTGAACTTCGAGCCGTCGACCTCGACTCCACCCGGAATGAACGCTAGTCGGCGTGGCGATGGGGTCGCTTAGTCGGCCATCGGACGTTGAGCGACGATGTAGCCCAATTCCTTCACCGGCAGTGGGCCGGCTCTCAGCGCCTTATCGTGGAACGAGGACAAGCTGAAGTCGTTCGTCTCTGTTTGGTAGTGGTCACGCACCTTCGCCCAACCCTTCCAACCCACGTAATACGCCGGAAGCTGAGCGGAGGTCAGCTTGACTCGCCGCAGCTTGAGATCGGCCTCCTCGGCTTCCTGGTAGGCTTCGGTCCGCAGGAAGTCAAGAGCCTCTTCATCGCTCATGTTTTTCGTGTGTGCTCGAATGTCGACAATAGCGTTCGCCAAGACTCGAAGAGCGATTTTTTGCCAAACCATCTTGAAGGCGTTGTTATTCTGTTCAAGCCCCGCGTTCATCATCGCTTCGGTGACGTAGGTGGCCCAGCCCTCACTATAGGCATCGTTCCCCAAGACTCCGCGAAGCACCCGTCGATAGCGGTTCTCGTTCTCATGGGAGAGTTCAACTTGCGCGTGGTGGCCCGGCATCGCTTCATGCAGCGAGAGCAGTTTGAGCCCGTGCCGATTGTACTCACGCAGCCAAGACTGCAGCCGCTTCCGCGACCAATCCTCTGGAATCGGCGTCACCCAATAAAACGCCCCGAGCTTCGGTTCCAGCGCCGGGGCTGCCAAGAATCCCGCCACGGGGTACAGTCCACGCATAAACTCGGGCGTTTCCACGACTTGCAAATTGTCGCGGGGTAGATCCGGAAGCATGTTCGATTCCTTGATGAACTCCCTAAGCTCATCAATACCTTTCTTGATTTCGTCCATCAGGTCCGTCGGGCGACGCAACTTGCTATCCTCCTGCACGACCTCCAGCACGCCGTACATCAGCCTACGCTTGTCGCTCGGAGGGCGGGCGCTGCCGTAAATCTCCTTGTCGAGGGCCTCGGCTACCTTGATCGTTTCCGCCGTCACGACTTGAAACTCTTGCTCGGCTCGCGCCAATACTTCATCGGGAGACTGCTCCGTCGCCAGCTGCGCCTTGAACTTCGCGGCGTAAAGTTCGGCCCCCAGCCGCCAATCGTGGTTGTCTCGGGCGGAAAGATCATTCGCGAGATAGTCTCCGAATCCCGCGAGAGCCCTCAACGCGGCTCGGGAGGCCGCATCATGATCCGCCTTCAACTCCGCCGGCAAGCTCACCGGGATGACGTTTTCGATCAGGTCGATCAGACCGGTGTTTCCTTGTTGCGCGACCTCGGTCCAAATCGCGGGCGAAGATTGTAAATTCTTCTTGGCCTGCTCCACAAACGAGGGGACCTTGTCCAACCGCGCGATGATGTGCCGGTACCTTTCCGCCTTGGGAGCGTACTCGTGAACGAGCGGCGTGTAAAGGGCGGTACCCATCAACTCTACGTAGAGATTCGGGTTATGCTCGTGACTCCGTACCCTTTCCAGCTCAAGCAACTCCCGTTCAATGTGGTTGTCGATAACGGCGTAGTCAGCCCAAAGGTCGCCGGCTAGAGCTTCGCGCTTGACTGTGTCGTGTAACCGTTTGCGGAAATCCTTGTAGAAACTCACGCGCTTCTGCACTCCAGCGGCGGAGAAGTCGTCGAGCAGTTCATCGAGTGCAATTCTGGTGCCGCCCTTGCCTTCCTCATCAGCTCCTTCGATGTGCTCGTGATAACCCGCGGCCGTGGCCGCGATCGGAGTCATGGCTAAGGCCTGGAAAGGAAAAGCCGTCGCGGTCTCCTTGAAGTCCTCCACCGGAGTTTCCGTGCTACACGCATTGGTGACGGCTATCACGAGGATGCCGACCACAAGCAAACGAAGTTTCGTCTCGAAGGAAAAAGCCATGGGTTGCTACCTACTCACCTAACGGTTCAGGGATATGAATGGACTGCCCGGACGTGTTCTGTCTCGTGGACGGCTTACCTCGGGCAAAATCACTATTTTAAAGAAGATGGGCTGCCAAGGCAACCGACCGACAACGAACAGTTCCAGTGTAGCGATTGACGCCGCTCGGCTACACCGTCCCCGTACTCAGGTTCAACCCGGGTTAAGAAAATTCACCCGAGCGCCGCAAGAAGCTGGGGACTTCGAGGTCGTTGGGATCGGCTTCAACGCTGGCAGTACTTTGTTCTAGTTCCTGCCGGACCTCGGAGTCCACATCCGTGCCCGCGGATCCCAACTCCGAATCAAGCGTGTCAGGCTGTCCGGCCTCATCTCGGTGCCGCGAGGCGGCCGCTTGCTGCAACGCGGGTCTCACCTCGGCAGCCGATGCGGCCGCGGCATCGGAGACCTTCTTGCTAATCCCCACGCTTTCACTGTGGAAGCCGGTGGCAATCACCGTGATCTTGACTCGATCCTCCATCGAATCGTCGAGCACCGCGCCGAAAATAATGTTCGCCTCCGGATCAGCCGCCTTTTGGACAATTGTCGAAGCCTCGTGAACCTCGTGGAGCCCCAACTGCGACGAACCCGTGATATTGATGAGTATCCCTCGCGCACCCTCGATGCTCGTATCTTCAAGCAGCGGGCTCGATACCGCCCCGCGGGCCGCTTCGACCGCCGCGCTGCTGCCGCCCGATATCTCCGTTCCCATCACGGCGTAACCCATACCCTGCATGATTGTGCGGACATCGGCGAAATCTCGGTTGATGATTCCCGGGATCGTAATGATATCGCTGATGCCCTGGACCGCGCGCAGAAGGATGTCGTCGGCAATGCGAAACGCCTCGAAGAAGCTCGTCCCCCGCTCGATGACCTCAATGAGCCGCTCATTCGGAATGGTCACGACCGTGTCGACCGTCTCCGCCAATTCAGCCAAGCCCTGCTCGGCAATGGACATTCTCTTGTTGCCTTCGAAGGAGAACGGTTTCGTGACGACAGCCACCGTCAATGCGCCCAGCTCATTCGCCAGCGAAGCCACGATAGGCGCCGCCCCGGTTCCCGTTCCGCCACCCAAACCGGCGGTCACGAAGACCATGTCGGACTCGCCCAGCAACTCGATCAGTTGCTCTGTATCTTGAAGGGCGGCCTCGCGACCGACCTCGGGGTCCGAACCCGCTCCCCGTCCGCTTGTCAGTCTCACGCCCAATTGCAACTTGACTTGCGCATGGGAAGCTTGCAGCGCCTGTTCGTCCGTGTTGACCGCCGCGAAGACCACTCCCTCCACACCGGCCTCGATCATGCGGTTGACCGCATTGCACCCGGCCCCGCCGACACCGATTACTTTGATGCGAGCGTTCGTGGCCGCGGCTTCATCGAATGTAAATTTGACGATGTCTTCATCCATGCCGACCTCCCTCGAACAAACCCGAACCGACACTGCATTCTACCGATTTCCGGCTGTGGACTAGGCTTCAATCCGCGACTTCAGCCACGCCGACAGCCGATCGCGTCTCTTCAATCGTTGGACGTGCAACCGCTGCCCATACAGCAACAGACCAATCGCCGTTGCCCAACCGGGGTGGTCCAGCTCGTCCGGCATATCCTCGAGTCGCGGCGGAAGTCCGATGCGTGTCGTCGCTCGAAGGGCGTTTTCCGCCACGTCACACATGCCGCCCAGCCCCGCGAGACCACCCGTAAGGACGGCACCGGCGATCAAACGGTCATCCAGTCGCGCCCGTCGCAGCGCTGCCGCGATCAGCTCGAAGGTCTCTTGCGCTCGCGCCTCGATAATCTGGTTCAGTAGACGCCGCGGCTTCGGTTCGCAAAACCCACCTGCTATGGACGGAACCTCGATCATGACATTGTGGGGCGTCTGCTCGGCGACCGCGCAACCATATTGTTCGATCAAGCACGCCGCTTCTTCGCGCGGTGTCCTCAACACCGTTGCCACATCACTCACGAAATGCCCGCCCCCAACGGGAATCGAGCTTGCTAGGCGTAGTTGATTGTCCAAATAGGCAACAAAATCGGTCGACCCCGCGCCCATGTCCACGACCACAACGCCCATCTCGCGCTCGCGCTCCTCGAGTACCGCCTGCGCGGCCGCGAATGGCTCGAAAACGGTTTCCTGGACAACCAAGGACGCACGGTTTACCACGGCACAAGCGTTACTGTGGGCCTGTGCCTGCGCGGTGATCACATGGATGTGCGCATCCAAACGCGTCCCGGCCATCCCAACAGGATTTTGCAACACCGCCTGTTGATCCACCCCAAAGGCCAATGGAATGAGTTGTAGTACCGTGCGGTCTCCGCCAACTGCCGTTTGCCCCGCCGCCTTAACGACCGCATCAACATCCTGCCGGCGCACTTCGCTTTCGTCATCAGGCAAGCTGACGTAAGTGTGGCTTATGTTGCCGACAACGTGGCCTCCTCCGATGCCCACAACCGCCGCTTCGATCGGTGTGCCCCCCGCGTCCTCGGCTTGTTGCACAGCCTGCTCAACCGAACGCAACACCAAATCTTGATCCGAGATGACGTCCCGTGACCAACCCTCCGAGCGAGCGCAGCCCGAGCCGATGAAGCGCAAGCGGGAATGCTCTTCGATCCCTACCACGCATCGAGTCCACTCGCTTCCAAGATCAAGGCCGACGATGTAGTTTTGTCGCTTTCGCATGCTCTACTCCGTCACGACGACTCCCTTGTACCGAAGATCCACCGACGCCACCCGTCCGAATTCCTTTTTCCAGGTCTCGAAGTAATCCAGGAACACTTCGAACCGGTGTCGGAAATGCTTTTCCCCCATCTGCAACTCGATCATTTCGCCGTCGAAAGCCGTCTTGACCCTGGCGTTGCGTGGATCCTCGACATCAACTTCCGAAATCCTTGAGCCGTAAAACGGCTCCGACGCGTCAAGCTCGGACATCAGCGCCTGATACAGCGTCACGCGCTCGATGCGATCCTCGGGCGGCATGGAACGGTTGATGCCCGTTACTACGGGGAACACAAATCGACGACCTCCCGGCACGTCGAGAAAAACACCATCCTCGTCAATCAATCCTGGGGGCTCGGCCACGCCTTTCCCACTCGAAGGCGGGAAGCGAATGAAAGCCGCCGGCACCCGCTCTTCCACCCGTACCCACAAACGATTGGGCCAGTTCCGACGCAAGGCCGCGTGTTTCACCCAGGTGAGTTCTTCAATCTGTCCGCAGCGCTCTTCAAGCGGAACTGCATAAAGGCTCCGGCCCGCGTCTCGGTCGAGGATCGATTGGATCTCATTCCGTTTGACGTAGTGTAGACCGCTGAACCGGGCGGACGATTCGTCGCGGAGACGGAACACCGAAGCTTTCCTCATATACGTGTCGAACGAAAAAGCGGCGGACAGCCCTACCACGACCACGGCAACAGTCAAGCCGACGCGGATCAGCCAAGGACCTGGGTCTTTCCAAAATCTACGTCGCACCTGTACCGGTTTCACGCGCCGCAAATACGACGCCTCGGAAGCGTCGTTGCCGGCCGCGCCAGCCATCCGTTTCGGCATATTTAACTCCTAATCTCCGTCTTCCGCCATGACCCCTCGGGCGGGTCGGGAACCTTCCGGTGAAGTTTTCTGTTTCCCCACGCCTTCAGCCGCCAACGACAGCAGTTGATCACCCACGCGCCCAATGCTTCCCGCCCCGAGAGTAATGACGACATCACCGGGCTCCGAGGCCCGAACGGCCGCCTCGCACGCGGCGTCCACCGATGAAAAATAAACCGCGCAGGGATGACCCGACGTTCGAATTTCGTCAGTCAATCGTGCCGCGTCCACTCCCGGTATAGGCTCTTCACCCGCTCCGTAGATATCGACGACGTAGAGTCGGTCGCAATCTTCGAAGCAAGAGCCCAATTCGTGAAACAATGAGGCCGTCCGTGAATAGCGGTGCGGTTGGAAGATCACATGGACCTTCCCAAACTCACAGCTTCGCGCCGCCGCCAACGTCGCCCGGATCTCCGTCGGGTGGTGACCGTAGTCGTCCACTACCGTCACGCGCCCTTTCACTCCGCGGACTTGGAAGCGCCGATCCACCCCGCTAAAGGCGGCGAGCCCTTCCCGAATCGACTCCAGTGGGGCTCCGAGTTCCAGCCCGGTGAGCACCGCCGCCATGGCGTTAAGCACATCATGACGCCCCGCGCCCCGCACCTGAAAACGACCCAAGTCATCGCCCCGATAACGTAGATCAAACCGGCTCATCAAGTGCGCCGGTTCCACCGCCGAAGCCGTCAAATCCGCGTCGACCGCCATTCCATACGAACGAACCCGCCGCTTGACCCTCGGTAGGATTTCACGTACACGCGGGTCATCGAGGCACAGGATCACCGATCCGTAGAACGGTACCTTGTTCGCGAACTCCACGAAGGCTTCCTGTACTGCTTTCAACGAGCCATAGTGATCAAGGTGCTCCGCGTCGATCGAGGTCACAACCGCCACAATCGGAGCCAGCCTGAGGAAAGACCCGTCGCTTTCGTCCGATTCGACGAGCAGGAAATCACTGCTTCCCAATCTCGCGTTGGACCCCAGCGCATCCACGCGGCCACCCACCACAACGGTCGGGTCCAGCCCCGCCGCGTTGAGAACAGCGGCCGTGATCGAAGTCGTCGTTGTCTTACCGTGGCTCCCGGCGATTGCGATTCCATATTGCAGGCGCATCAGCTCGGCCAACAATTCGCCGCGCTCGATTATCGGCACTTGGGTTTTCAAGGCGGCTGCCCGCTCGGAATTGTCGGCCGGTATGGCCGAACTGACGACAACCGCGTCGGCGCCCGCGATGTTTTCCTGTCGATGGCCCTCGAACATCCGTACACCCAGCGACCCCAATCTTTCGGTGGTCGCTGACCGACGTAAATCCGACCCGCTGATTTCATAGCCGAGACCCAACAGGATCTCGGCGAGACCGCTCATGCCAATGCCCCCGATTCCCACAAAGTGAATGTGGCGGTGACGAATAGCGATGTGCTTGAACAACATACTGTGCTTCAATATTCGGGGCGAACTTCTACGACGCGACACCGGCCGCGCGTTCGAGCCGATCAGCTACTTTTTCGACCGCGCCCCGGCAAGTCCTTCCTCGAGCCGCTTCTTCCATGGCCGTCAATTCGGCGGGTCGGCCCATGAAGGCCTCCACCTCCGCAACCAACCGCTCTCCGTCCAAATCCCGGTCCATCACCAGTCGCGCCGCGCCCGCCGCCTCCATAGCTTGCGCGTTGACAAGCTGGTGTTGATCCGCCGCGAAGGGGTAGGGCACCAACACCGATGCCTTACCGGCCGCGCTCAACTCGGCCACCGTCGAGGCTCCGGCACGGCACACAACAATGTCAGCTTCAGCGAAAGCATTCGACATGTCCGGCAAAAAGGGGGCTACTTCCGCCGCAAGCCCTTGCTTATTGAACAACGAACAGACTTCCGCGTACTCCCGTTCCCCGGTCTGATGGATGAGTCGCATTCCCGGCCAACTGCCGCGGTCCCGCCAAATCACAGCGGCCTCGACCGCGGCCCGATTCAGTCGGCGCGACCCCAGACTCCCGCCCGTGATCAAGACTGTAAAAGGCGACCGTGTTCTTCGCGTTTTCACCTCAAAAAACGCCGACCGAATCGGAACGCCGCTGACCTCACGCCTTGCTGCGGGAAAGTAGCGCACGGCCTCCTCGAAACCGGTTAGTGCCCTTGCCGCGAAAGGACCCGTCAGGCGGTTGACCATTCCAGGCTTGGCATTCGGCTCCAGCACGACTACCGGAATGTCTCCACCCAAAGCCGCCAACACAATTGCCGCCGCCGCGTAGCCGCCCAAACTCAGCACGGCTGCCGTACCCGTCCGTTTCAAAATCGACCCAGCCGCCAATAACCCAGGCGCCATCTCCAATAACGTTCGCAGCCGCCTCACTGGTGAAACTCCGTTCCATGGCCCGACCTGGACAAATTCAATCGCAAAACCGGCCTCGGGAGCCAGTCTCCCTTCCAAGCCCCGGCGCGTCCCTGCAAAAATGCAGCGATGGCCTCTCGCGCGCAATTCCTCGGCAATGGCGATTCCCGGAATGACGTGTCCCCCCGTGCCGCCTGCCGCGATCAAGAACGTGCGCTGTTTCGTTGCCTCCCGCACCGCGTTTCTCAACTTTCGCCAAATCTGCTTCGCCTCTATTCCGTCTGCTGACTCACATTCAGCAGGATGCCCGACGACGCCAGGGCTGTTGCGACGGCGGTCCCTCCATAGCTAATGAAGGGCAAGGGCAGTCCCTTGGTAGGCAACAACGCCAACACAACCCCGAGATTGATCATCGCTTGGCAAACAACCATCGCCGTAATCCCGGCGGCAAGGTAGCGCCCCATTAAGTCCGGCGCACGCACCGACACGATGATGCCGCGCCAAAGAATCACCAAGAACGCCATGATTACCGCGACGCCGCCGGCAAAACCAAGCTCCTCGCAAATCACCGCGAAGATGAAATCGTTGTGCGCGGCCGGCAGAAAATCCATTTTCTGCTTGCCCGCCATCAGGCCCTGACCAACCCAACCGCCCGTCGAGACCGCGATTTGCGATTGGTTGATTTGATAACCAGCCCCAAGCGGGTCGCTTTCGGGGTTCAAGAAAGTCATCACCCTTTCCATGCGGTAGGGCTCAGCCCACACTGCCAGCGTGACCAATACAACCGCCGCCGCCATTGCGATCACGAAATAGCGATGTTTCAAACCCGCCACAAACAAGACCACCGCCGCGATCACCATCACGAGTACCGCCGTTCCGAGATCCCGGCCGAAAACGATCAAGCCGCACAATAACGCGACCAGCAGCCAAACCGCCCCTAGGGTCCGCCAATCATGCAACTGTTTCCGCCTCCTCACCAGGTAGTGGGCCAAGAAAAGCACGACCGCCAGCTTGGCAAACTCCGAAGGCTGAATCGAGAAAGCCCACAGCTTCAAGAATCGATTCGTGTTCGCGGTCTGCCCCAAGAACAAGACGCCGCACAACAGCGTAACCACGCCTCCCGAGAAAATGAACACCGCGCGCTGCGTTGCCAGTCGGTGGTAGTCCAAAAACATCAAGACTCGCATCGCCAACAGCCCGGCCCCAACCGCGATCGACTGCTTGATCACGAACCGCATCGACCCATCCGCACTGCCCGTCGTCGCGCTGAATACCATGATCAAGCCAAAGAACGTCAACCCGAGGATCACTGCGCAAAGTACCCGATCGCACTTGAGAGGTTTCGGCATAGCAGTTAATTAGAAGTTCTGAACGAAATCCTTGAATTTCCTGCCGCGCTCCTCGTAATCGGCGAACTGATCGAAACTTGCGCAGGCCGGCGCCAGCAGGACCGTATCTCCTCTTCGGGCCCGCTCATGGGCGCGGGCCACGGCTCGCTCCAGCGTCTCGACCTGCTCCGTTTCAACCGATCCTTCCAACTGCCGTGCGATCTTATCGGCGCTCGCGCCGATCAGCAAGCCGCCCCGAGCCCTCGTGGCCAATGACTCCCGCAGCATGCTGTAGTCGCCGCCCTTGTCCTTGCCGCCGAGAATAACCCACAGCCCGCCGTCAAACGTTTCAATCGCTCTTAGAGCGGCGTCAACGTTCGTCGCCTTGGAATCGTTGTAGTAAGCAACGCCTTCGATTTCACGCACGAACTCCAGGCGGTGCTCCACCGGGTGAAAACTTCGCAATCCCTCGGCGATCTTCGCAGGCGGTATGTCCGCCCGCCGACAGGCCGCGACCGCCGCCAGCGCGTTCTCCAAATTGTGATCGCCTCGAATCCCCAACTCCGTCTCGGTCACGGGTGTGCCGTCACAGACAATCCAGCCGTCTCGAACAAAAGCTCCCGGCTCAACATCGAGAGTCCGGCTGAACCATGTGACGCTCCCGCGGGCGGCCTCGGCAAAAGTCCGGCAAACCTCGTCGTCTTTGTTGGCGACCAGCACATCGTCTTCGGTCTGCCCTTCGACCAGCCGCCGTTTGGCCGCGCTATAGGCTTCGAAAGTTCCGTGTCGGTCCAGATGATCCGGTGTCACGTTTAGAACTACGCCGATGTGACTCCGAAAGTGCGTCATAGCTTCCAGCTGAAAGCTTGAAAGCTCCACGACATTCCACGTCTCCGCTGTCGAGCCCTCTACCATCGCCAACACCGGCAGCCCGATATTGCCGCCCGTCAGAACCTGCCGCCCGGCGGTTTCGAGAATGTGCCCGATCAACGAGGTCGTTGTCGTCTTACCGTTTGTTCCCGTCACTCCTACGACCCGGCCGCGCAAGTAGCCGGCGGCAATCTCCAATTCTCCGGCAACCACGACACCCGCCTCCCGCGCCTTCCCAAGCTCCGGTAGGTCCCACGGTACGCCCGGCGAGGGAACGATCAAGTCTTGCCCGATAAACAACTCCTCCCGATGTCCTCCGACGTGCACCTCGACACCCAAGGCGGCAACCGTCTTGGCGACCTCGCCGAGTTGCCGGTAAGGCTTTTCGTCAACGGCCATGACGATTGCGCCTCGGTCGTGCAAGAACCGCACCGCGGCCTCCCCGGACTTCCCCAGTCCGACGACCAGCACGCGTTTTCCCTCGACATTCATCGCAGTTTCAACGTACTCAGCGCGAAGAGCGCCCAAACCAGTCCGGCAATCCAGAAGCGCGCGATGACCTTCGACTCCGGCCAACCTAACTGCTCGAAGTGATGATGCAGCGGAGCCATCATGAAGATCCGTTTTCCGCGCAACTTAAAGCTTGCCACTTGCAGAATTACTGAAAACGCCTCGGCAACAAACACGCCACCCACGAAGAGCAGCAAGATTTCCTGCTTGACCAGCACCGCTACCGTCGCCATCCCGCCGCCCAAACCCAGCGAGCCAACATCGCCCATAAAGATCTCCGCCGGATGAGCGTTGTACCAAAGAAATGCCAGACTCGCTCCCACCATCGCCCCGCAGAAAATCGTCAACTCAGCCGCCTGCGGAACGCGCGCGATATCCAGATAGGCCGCGAACTCCCGGTGCCCGGCTACATACGCCAGCACAGTCAATGCGCCCGCGCAAATCACTGTCAACCCGATCGCCAGCCCGTCCAACCCGTCGGTCAAATTCACGGCGTTCGATGCCCCCACCAAGACCAAGAACAGGAACACGAAAAGTACACCGAAAGCCAACGGATAGGTGTACGCGTTCCCAAGGAATGAATCGATAATCGGGTCCGGCCGAAGGTTCTTGAAAAAAGGCAGGACGATGGCGGCGTCGTACCCCCCTTCGGCATGGAGTCGCGCAAGAGCACAAGTGATCATTAGCGTCATCAGCCCTTGCAATGCGATCTTACTTCTCGCCCGCAGACCAAGACTACGTCCATGGCGCATTTTGGCGTAATCATCGAGCCAACCGATCCCGGCGAACCCCGTCAAGCCGAAAAGTGCCAACCAAACGTAGTGATTACTAAGGTCCGCCCACAACAGCGTCGGCAGGATGATCGAAACACAAATCAACAACCCACCCATGGTCGGCGTGCCTGCCTTGTGCTGATGGGACTCGGGCCCCTCCTCACGGATGTGCTGCCCAATCTGCGACTCTCGCAGCTTCCGAATCAGCCACGGCCCCAACACCAACCCCAAACCGAGCGCGGTCATCCCCGCCATTGCCGTTCGAACGGTGATATAGCTGAACACCCGAAACGGGCTGAAGAGAGGAAATAATTGTTCGAAGAGCAAGTAATACAACATTAGATCTGCTCGCCCTCCGCCTCTTCCAGAGACTGCCGCAACATCCCAAGAGCCCGCTCCAAACCAACGCCGCGCGAACCCTTCAGCAGAACCGCATCTCCCTCGCTGACCGTTCTTGCCAAGAACGTGCCCGCCGGCCCCGCCTCTTCGAAAGAAAACGCTGAATCCCCCGAAAGACCGTTCTCGACAGCCCCCGCCATCATTTCGTTCGCGTACCGGCCCACCGCGCCCAGAACATCCACGCGAGCCTCCGCAACCTGCCGGCCGGCCTCGTAATGGAAAGCTGCGGAATCCGTGCCCAGCTCCTGCATCTCGCCCAATACGGCCACCCGCCGTTTCGCTGGCGTCTCGCGCAGCACCGTCAGCATTTCCGCCAACGCCTTCGGGTTTGAGTTGTAGCAGTCGTTGAGCACGGTGACGCTCCCGAGCGTCAACACTTCGCCCCTCATCCCGCGAGGCTGAAAGCCCAACACCGCCGCGCGGGCATCTTCCGCACCCACGCCGAAGACCGATGCCGTCGCCAACGCCGCCAAAATATTCGAAACGTTGTGCCGACCCGGAAGCGAACTCTCGAATCTCTCCCCCCCGGCATCCAGGCGAAAACGAACTCCGGCCGCGCCAAGAGTCTCGATGTCGACGGCTTTGAAATTCGCATCCATATTGATCCCGAACGTCACGGTCCTCCCGGCGAACCCATGTCGAAACCGCGCAACCCGCGGGTCATCACTGTTCAGCACCGCCGTTCCCTCGGAAGGCAATTCCTCGATCAACTCCCGCTTCGCGGACGCGATTTCGTCCACGGAAGAAAAGTGCTCCAAGTGCACCGCGTTGACGTTCGTTACCACGCCGACCGTGGGCTCGGCCACACGGGCTAGACGTCGAATTTCTCCGGCGTGATTCATGCCCATCTCGGCAACGCCGACATCCGCTTCCCCATCGAACCGCAACAGCGACAGCGGCAAGCCCAACTCGTTGTTGAGATTGCCCGCCGACTTTGCCACTCGGTATTTCGTTTCGAGCATGGCGGCGATCAGGTCCTTTGTGGTCGTCTTTCCATTGCTTCCCGTAACGGCCGCCAAGGGGCGTCCCCACTGACGCCGCGCCTGGCGGGCCGCCGAGCCAAGCGCTTCGAGCGGCTCCTTCACCGCCAAGACGGGCCCGACACCTTCGTTTTCGGTCGCCCACCCGGACCGAACAATCGCCGCGCACGCTCCACTGTCAAAAGCCGTCCGTACATAGTCGTGTCCGTCTCGCCCCGAGCCGCGAATAGCGCAGAACAGTTCACCTTCACGGACCGTGCGCGAATCGATCGAATATCCGACCACCTCTCTATCCGCCGCCGGCGACTTCGCTGCGAGCCAACCTGCGATTTCGGAGAGCATGAACTTCATCCCTTACCGCGTCGAACACCGCACAGCCTAAGCGTCGGCTCGGGTCTGCCAAGCCTGATAGCCCATCTCTCCAAGCACGTCCCGGGCCGTTTCCCGGTCATCAAAAGGAATCTTCTCCGTGCCAACCGTCTGATAGGCTTCGTGGCCCTTGCCGGCCAAGAGCACAACATCGCCGTGGCGCGCTTCTTGCATCACTTTCCGAATCGCCTCACCCCGGTCAGGTTCCAGTTCGTACCGAACATCGACTCTCTTCAGTCCAACCAGAACGTCGTTGATAATATTCAGCGGGTCTTCGCTGCGCGGGTTGTCCGATGTAAGAATTACAAGGTCACTGAGTTTTCCGGCAATTTCTCCCATCGGCGGACGCTTACCTCGGTCGCGATCGCCCCCGCACCCAAACAACGTCAAAATCCGTCCTTGCCCTTGCTCGGCCTTGAGCAAGGCCTTCGCCGCGCCGATCACGTTCTCCAAAGCATCAGCCGTGTGCGCATAGTCAACGACAACGGCAAACGGTTGACCCGCGTCGACCGTCTCGAAACGCCCCGCGACCGACTCGCACTGCTCGACCCCGCGCGCAATCGTCTCCAGGGGAATCCCGTAACGAATAGCCGTCCCGATCGCGGCGAGGATGTTCAGAACGTTGAATTCCCCGCAAAGTCGCGAGGCAACCTCGAATTTCCCCTCCGGCGTCACGACCCGCATTCTCAGGCCCGAGAAATCGGCCTTCACCTGCTCGGCGTAAACCATGCAATCCCGTGATCGTCCGTAGCTCAGCGGAATCGAGCCTTTGACGCTCATAAGATCTCTTCCCATCGGGTCGTCCCGGTTTACCACCGTGAAACGAGGAAGTGCCCCCCCCGCCCCTTCAAACAACCCCCGTTTGGCTTGTCCGTAGCTTTTCATATCCCCATGAAAATCCAGATGGTCGCGCGACAAATTCGTAAACACGGCGGCATGAAAATCCATGCCGTAAATCCGCCCCAAAGACAACGCGTGCGACGAGATCTCCAACGTCGCGTGAGTGCCGCCTTGTTGAATCAACTCATCGAAATAACGCACCAAGTCAAGCGATTCCGGTGTCGTATTGACCGCCGCCACTCGCCGCCCCGCGATAGTGTGGTCAACCGTGCCAATGCGGGCCGTGGTCATTCCCGCCGTGCGAAGAATCGCGTCAATCAAATAAACCGTCGTGGTCTTGCCGTTGGTCCCGGTCACGCCGGTCAACCGCAAGCGCCGATCGGGACGTCCGTAAAACTCCAGCGCCGCCGCCGCCATCGCGCGTCGTCCGTGCTTCACCTGAACCCAGTGTCCGGCGGACTCCGGAGGTGCCGCGCGCTCGCTTACGACCGCGGCCGCCCCTGATTCCAACGCGTTATCCGCGAAGTGATGTCCGTCTACCCTCTCGCCGCCGAAAGCAAAGAACAGCTCGTCCTCCCGCACCCGGCGGGAATCATATTGCAGCCCGGCAACCTCACGGTCTCCGCACGTCGTTTCAAGTAAATGTTCGCCAAGTAACTCGCTTACCGTCATTTGCCGTCATGCGCCGCCATCTGGGAGGGCGAGAACTGAATCGCTATACGTTGGCCGGGAGGGGCCGGCAAACCCACCGCCGGCCGTTGATGGCGAGCAAAACCACTCCCCATCAGGTCGATTTTGAGACCGCGCTCGGCTGCCAGGGTCACCACCTCGCGCACTGTCATGCCCCGGAAATCCGGAACAATCCGGGCCGCAACCTGCACGACCGCGGGCTCGGCCGGCTCAATCTCATCCAGCCCCCCGGCGCCGGGTCGGACCGCCTTGTCTTGCCGCGGCCCCATTTCGGAGACCTGTGCTTGCCCTAACCGACCCGCGACCGGAGAATTCCGCGAAGCGCCGTCCGCCGTTTGACCGGCGACCGGCCGCGCTGATGCTGCCACCCAAACAGTCCCGGCCGACGTCCCGTAGGGCGTCGACTGCATGCGGGATTCCTGTTGCCCGCTCTCGCCGTTGGGCGCGAAATCGGCCAATACATCTGCGGCAACCCGCGAAACTTCGGTCCGCTTGGGCGTCACGGGCAACTCCGGCGGCACATCGCGAAAGCGCAACGCTTGCATGGCGAGCGAGGGAAACACCGGCGCGGCGACACTGCCCCCGTAATACTTCCCTACGGGCGAGTCCAGCACAATCACGACAACGATCGAGGGATTATTGACAGGGGCGAATCCAACGAAATTCGGTAAATACGCTGTTCTTGAGTACGCACCCGTTTCGGGGTCGATTTTTTGCGCTGTCCCCGTCTTCCCACCGACCCGGTACCCCTGCGTGCCGGCCAACCGGCCGGTTCCGACCTGCACGACACCCTCCATCATCGCCCGCATTTTCGCCGCCGTCTCCCGGGAAATCACCCGCTTCGGCGCCTCGCGCGACAATGGCTCATCGAGCCCTCCAGGGTGCTGCACCGACTGGACAAGCACGGGCTCAACCAGCATCCCGCCATTGGCGATTACCGAGACCGCCCGTGCCAACTGGATCGTCGTCACACCGATCTCTTGCCCGATCGGAACCGAGCCCATCGAGTCCGGGGTCCACCGCTCGGGCGGACGCAGCAACCCGGCCGCCTCTCCAGGCAACCGCAACCCCGTTCTCTCGCCAAAACCGAATTTCCGGGCGTAGGCGTAAAGCCGCTCCGGCTCCAGCCGCTGCCCAAGCTTAATTGTCCCGACGTTGCTGGACTTCGCCAGAACTTGACTGACCGAGAGCATGCCGAAGGGCTTGTGATCCCGTACTTTTCGCGAACCGATATAGATCGCGCCCATCTGGCAATCCAGCATCTCGTCCGGCGTTGCCAAGCCTTCCTCGATCGCCGCTGCGATCGTGACGATCTTAAAACTAGACCCCGGCTCAATTATATGGCTGAGAGCGTAGTTGTTTCGTCTCTCCAGTTGTTCCACGTCGTGAACTCTGCGGTTTGGGTCAAAGGTCGGCTGATTGGCCATGGCCAACAGTTCTCCGTTGTTCGGATCCATCACGACAATCGAACCCGCGATCGACTGCGTACCCTCCACGGCGCGGGCTAGTCCCCGCTCAGCCAACACCTGAATCCGATGATCGATCGTTAGGACCAAGTCCGCGCCTGCCACCGGCTCCTCAAGAACTCGGCCTGCGTAGTAGCTGCGGCGCGCGTCGTATTGCACCAACCGCAGACCCGGCCGACCCTGCAAAACCTCATCAAAAGACTGCTCCAGCCCCGCCTGTCCGTGGTGATCAACCCCAACCGCACCCAGTAAATGCGACGCCACCGTGCCGTGCGGATAGTGACGCTTGCTTTCCTTTTCGAAATGAATCCCCGCCGGGCTTAAATTTCGAATGCGCGCCGCCTCTCCCGGCTCGGCCAACCGCTTGATCCACTGGAAGCGCGTTCTGGTCAGCTTCTTGTAGATCGCGTCTTCGTCGGCGCCCAGCACCTCAGCCAACAAGGACGCCGTCAGCTGCGGATTCGGGACTCGCCGAGGAAAGACGCCGATGGAGTCGACCGGCGTACTGAAGGCCAGCTTTTCACCCGCGCGATCGTAAATAATTCCGCGGGCGGCACGAATCTTGATGACTCCTTCGTGCTGCTTCTTGGCCTTGTCAGCGAAATGGTCTACCCGTAAGACCTGGTAGTCCCACAGACGGAAAAGAGCCAAGCCGAACCAAAGAGTTGAGAAGAAGCCGAAGAGAAGAAGCCGAAGAGAAGGAAGTGCTTCGACTTGACGCCGGACCGAGAAAACTCTAGGAAACCAGGACGATCTCCTCCCATTTCCGGAGAAGCCTCTGTTTTTCGCCTGTCCGCTGGTTGCCATGGTTGCCCATCTTCCGGCCCTTTAATTGATCTCGTCCGGGTCGAGACTTACCGGACCCGCCCCTAGGGGCGAGGACCCGGATGATTCCGAGCCAACTCTGAACCCTTTGCCGAGGGCGTTATCGTCCGGTCCTGCCACGCGTAGTGCTCGGGCGGTGGCGCGGCCAACCCGCGACTCTCCGCCAAGTCCGTGACGCGTCGCACATCGCTCAACATGGCTCGGTGCATCTTGAGCTGTCGATTGACCTCCAATAGCGATTGGTGCTGTCGGCTCAAACTCTCCAGCCGATAGCCGGACTGCCGTAACCCCGCCACGGGCCCGAATGACGTTAAGCAAAAAACCACGGCCAGAACTCCGATCACCACCAGGCGACCCAACATACTCTTGTCTGCCGGATCAACCTTGCGGCACCGCTTCGAGTTGTCGACATCCTTTACGTGGAAACAAATGTCCTCCATCGGCAACGGTCTCACCGCCGCCGACCGGCGGGAGAGCCCGGCCCGAATCTCCAGTCCCGCGCGAACCCCGTCATAGACAAAGCCTCCGCCCCTGAATGTGTCAGTCGGTTGGGGCTCGGGGCTTGTCTTTCGGGACCAGGGACGATCCGGGGCGAACTCCACCACGCCGGTTTGCTTCGCTTCCGTCGGCCGGAAAATGGACTCGTCACCCTGCAAAATCGGTGCAAGCCCGGAAATTAGCCGTTCTGCTGTGGCCATTCGAGTTCAGTCCTTTCGGCCACTCGAAGCTTGGCGCTTCGGGAGGCCGGGTTACGTTCGATCTCTTCTTCGGAGGGACGCTCCACTCGCCGCGTCAAAACCTCTAATACTCCTCGCTCTTTCCACCGGCGAAAGCCCTGCTTGACCACGCGGTCTTCGAGCGAATGAAAGCTGATGACGGCCATGCGGCCGCCCGGCGCCAACAGCAAAGGCGTTTCTTCAAGGAGCCGTTCGGCCTCGCCAAGTTCATCATTCACGGCGATCCGAATCGCCTGAAACGTCCTCGTCGCCGGGTGAATCCGGCCTCGCTGACGAGGCGCCCGAGGAACGGCCTTCTCCACGACCTCCGCCAAGTGGGTCGTACTGCGGATAGGCCGTTCCCGGACTATGGCTCTAGCGATTCTGCGGCTCCTCCTTTCGTCCCCGAACTGATAAATCAGATCGGCGAGCTGTCGTTCGTCGTAATGATTCACAATCGCTTCCGCCGTCAGAGCCTGCCCCTCATCCATCGTCATCAGCAAGGGGCCTTCCCTCTGAAAGCTGAATCCTCTGTTGGCGTCTTCAAGCTGGTCACGCGACATTCCCAAATCCGCCAATATGCCTTGAACCGGCTCATTGACGACTTCTGTAAGCGAGCTGAACGCGGCGTGCACCAATTGCAATTTCCCTGATTCGTCCGCGAAACGCCGGTGCCCCGCCGCGATCGCTTCTTTGTCGCGATCGAAAGCGATCACTCGCCCCGTCGTCAACCGCTGCAGCAAGGCGGACGTGTGTCCGCCCGCGCCAAACGTTAAATCCAAATACAACCCGGCCGGATCGACCCGCAGCCATTCGATTACTGTCGGCAATAAGACCGGTTCGTGCCGCAATCATCAAACCCCCAGGTTGGCGGCATGGCGAAAGTCCTCGGCGGTCAACGCCTTGCTTTCGGCCTCTTGTTCGAACAAGCTCGCGCTCAGCACAAACAAGTGGTTGGCTTGCCACACCATCCTTACCTCGCTGCTCGTGCCCACGGCTTCCCGCAAAACCGCGGGCACGAGCATGCGTCCTTGGTTGTCCAAGGTCTCTTCAGCGCCGTACTTATTGGCCTGAAACAAAATCTTGTCCTTGACCTCTCCGTCAATTTCCTTGCTTTCCGTCGACTTTTCCGATAGTCTGGCTTCGACGGCCTCCCATTCCTTAAGCGGAAAGATTTTCACCGCAACGCCGTCCAAGCTTGTAATGAAAAGGTCTCGATCCGCGTACGCTTCTTCGAAGCGCTGCCTGACGCGCGCAGGCAGCTTCAGCCGCCCCTTGGCGTCGACCTTGCCCGTTTGTGTGCCGCGGAACAGAATCATTGCTTATCCGAATGATCCACTTCAAACCACTTTAGGCCACTACCGACCATTACAAGATTGCTCCTAAGCACTTGATTTGTCAAGCGGAAAAGGGCCTCTCAAATAAAAATTTTTCTCTGTGAGGGCTGGTGCCCAATATGCTGTGCCATACGGAAAGGGGTACGCTTTATCTTGTGTAGCAGTCGCATCAGCCCCAACCCCTTAAGCAACTGAGCGGCACGCAGTCGACTACGGTATGGATCGGCGGGAATTCCGTAGAGAGACGGACAGACCTGAAGGCTCATCCAATGACGTCGGGATGCGGAGAACTGAGCGGTCTACGGAGCGTCAGCGCTCCAACGCAGTACGGGTCGACGGGCAGCTTGCGTTTCATTCACACGCCTGGTCCGCGTTGTGTGTGGCGCCGTCTTGACCAGCTCGGCGTCTTGCTCAGCCTCGCGTGCGATCGACCGTAATGCATCGATGAACAGATCCAGCTCCCCCTTGCTCTCGGTCTCGGTCGGCTCAATCATGAGCGCCCCGCGAACGATCAAGGGAAAGCTGACCGTGTAAGGGTGAAAGCCGTAATCGATCAGGCGTTTGGCGATGTCCCCGGTGTTCACGCCATACACTTGCTGCTTGTCGTCACTGAAGACGCACTCATGCATCGAGGGCGCGTCGTACGGCAAGTGATAGTCTTTCTCGATACCCTTGCGAATATAGCCCGCGTTGAGAACCGCGTCCACCGTGGCATTGCGCAACCCCGCGCCGCCGTGCGCCAGGATGTACGCCAGCGCACGCACCAGAACACCGAAATTCCCGCAGTAGGCGCGTACACGCCCGATCGTCCCTGAGCGCTGCTCTTCGTAAGACAATCGGCCACCCTTTTCGACAATTCGCGGAATGGGCAGAAACGGTTCGAGATGCTTTTTGACCGCCACCGGACCGGCACCCGGACCGCCACCGCCGTGTGGGGTTGAAAAGGTCTTGTGCAGGTTCAAGTGCATCACGTCTACGCCGAAATCGCCGGGCCGAACAACCCCCACCAGAGCGTTCATGTTCGCACCGTCCATGTAGAGTAATGCGCCGCGGGAGTGCAGCAACTCGGCAACTTTCGCGATATCCTGTTCGAAAATCCCGACCGTATTGGGGTTGGTGACCATCAGGGCGGCGACGTCCTCGTCAATGGCTTGGTCGAGAGCTGCGAGGTCGATCATCCCGCGCTTGTCCGACGGAATCTCGCGGACCTCGTATCCGGCGATCGCCGCGGTCGCCGGATTGGTTCCATGCGCGGAATCGGGAATCAGCACCGTCCGCCGGGAGTTACCCAACGATTCCAGGTAAGCGCGAATGAGCAGGATGCCGGTCAGTTCGCCGTGCGCGCCCGCGGCGGGCTGCAGCGTAACGGCGTCCATGCCGCAAATCTCCGCCAAGTATTGTTCGAGCTGGACCTGGACACGCATCGCCCCCTGCGAAAGGGCCTCGGGCTGATAAGGATGCGCCATCGCCAAGCCCTCAATGCGCGCCACATATTCGTTCACACGTGGGTTGTATTTCATCGTGCAGGAGCCGAGCGGATAGAGCCCCAGGTCAATCGCGTAATTCCAAGTCGAAAGCCGCGTGAAATGACGAATGACCTCCACCTCACTGACCTCGGGAAAGCCCGAGATTTCCGCCCGCACATGACCAGAGCCCAAACAGGCTGCCGCGTCAACAGCAGGTACGTCTAGCGGCGGCAGTTGATACCCCGTCTTACCGGGCGAGGAGTGCTCGAAGATAAGCGGTTCGTTCTGTGTGATATGGGAGCGAACTTTAGACGTCATGGGGTTGTTGATTCGCTGTTGAATGGGGATGCTGGCGGCGGTCAGTGCACCTCACCAAAGCTCTCCGCATATCGATCCATGTGTTCCCGGCGATTCATCTCCGTCGCACAAAGCAGCAACGCTCCCTCTAACTCCGGATAGAACCGCCCCAGATCAAGTCCTCCGATAATCCCGACCTCTTGCGCCCGATGATTGACGTCCGTGTCTCCTCCCCCCACGACAAACTCGTTGAAAAACGGCCCTGAGAAAACCTGCCGTCCGCCCCGCTTTTCAATCTCGCCCGCCAGATAGTGCGCCTTTGCTAGGTTTTGCTCGGCCAACTCCCGCAAGCCACGTTTCCCGAACACCGTCATATATACCGTTGCCATCAACGCCACCAGCGCTTGATTCGTACAAATATTCGAGGTTGCCTTGGCGCGGCGAATGTGCTGTTCCCGCGTCGCCAACGTCAAACAAAAGGCGCGGTTCCCTTTCGAGTCGACGGTCTCGCCAACCAGCCGACCCGGCATCTGGCGAATGTATTTCTGCTTAGCCGCCAACACCCCCACGAACGGGCCGCCGTAACTGGGTGGATGAGCGAATGACTGCAGCTCCCCGATGACGATATCGGCCTCGCGCGGGGGTTCAAGCAAACCAAGCGAAACGGCTTCGGTAAACACCACCACGAGCAAGGCCCCGTGGCTTCGCGCCAACTCGGCAGTGCGTCGCGCGTCCTCGATCACACCGAAAAAGTTCGGAGACTGCACGATGACGGCCGCGACTTCATCGCTGAGTTTCGCTTCGAGATCGTCGAAGTCGATACCGCCGGTTTCGGCGTCATACGCAACGGACTCCACCGGAATTTCTTGGTGTCGGCGATACGTATCGAGCACCTGCCTATATTCGGGATGCACCGACTGCGCCACCAAAACCTTGTCGCGTTTCGTGATCCGCACCGCCATCATGGCCGCCTCGGGCACGGCGGTCGAACCGTCGTACATGGAGGCGTTGGCGACATCCATACCTGTCAACTGACAGATCATCGTTTGAAACTCGAAGATCGCCGTCAGGCTGCCTTGTGAGATCTCGGCCTGGTAGGGCGTGTACGCCGTGAGAAACTCACCGCGCGTGACCAACGAATCGATCACAACGGGACGGTAATGGCGGTAAACGCCCGCGCCCAAGAAACTCGCCGAGGCCAAGTCCTGCTCGGCACCTTCGTCGCGGGCCGTATTCTCGCGGGCCAAAGCGCGAAAGTAGTCGATAATCTCGTATTCCGATTGCCCCGGGGGGATATCGAGCGGCCGTTTCAAACGCAGCGGTTCGGGGATTTGCGCAAACAATTCCTCCGCTGACTCGAACCCCATCGAGTCCAGCATTTCGTGGCGTTCTTGAGGAGACTTGGGAAGGTAGCGCACTCGCTCAGGACTCCGTTTCGGCGGCTACATAGGCGGCGTAATCCTCGGCCGTCATGAGATTTCGCAATTCATTCTTGTCGCGAATGCGGATCTTGATCAGCCAGCCTTTGCCGTGCGGGTCCTCATTGAGGACTTCCGGAGCGTCAATCAACGAGTCGTTGACCGCAATGACTTCGCCGCCAAGCGGGGCGTAGATATCGGAAACAGCCTTCACTGATTCGACGGTGCCGAAAGAAAGCATGGCGTGCAGCGTCGCGCCGACCTTCGGCAGTTCGACGAAGACAACGTCGCCGAGTTGGTCCTGTGCGTGGTGCGTAATGCCAATAACGGCTTTGTCGCCCTCGGCTTTCACCCACTCGTGCTCGCGAGTGTATTGATAGTTATCCGGATACATGACGTTGGTTACTTCTTCCGTGAGTAGAACGGCAGCCGAATCAACTCGGCTTCCACGCGCCGCTGCCGCACCCCGATTTCGATCGTGCGACCGATCTCCGCCACCGAGGCCGGCAGCAGGCAAAGTCCGATGTTCTTCTCCAAGAACGGCGCCGGAGATCCGCTGGTCACCCAGCCCGCATCGTCGCCGTCGGCAAAGACACGGTAACCGTCTCGAGCGATTCCCCGCCCCCGCATCTCAAACCCCGCCAAGCGGCGTTCAACACCCTTTTCCTTTTGCTCGATCAGCGCATCGCGACCGATAAAATCGCCCTGGTCAGGCTTGACGATCCACCCCAAACGAGCCTCATAAGGTGTAATCGTGTCATCGATCTCGTGTCCGTAGAGCGACATCGCCGATTCGAGGCGCAGTGTGTTGCGGGCGCCGAGGCCGCAAGAAATAATTCCGAACTCCGAGCCGGCCGCCAGCACCGCTTCCCAAAGCCGCGGGCCGTCCTCGGGTGGAACATAGATTTCAAACCCGTCTTCTCCCGTGTACCCAGTGCGAGCGATGAGAGCTTCGGCGCCGCCAACCGCGCCCCGCGTGAAATGATAATACCCAATCGGTTCGAGTGACAGGTCTGTGAGCTTGGCAAGCGTCGACACCGCCCCCGGCCCTTGAATCGCCAACTGCGCATAGCGCTCGCTCGTCAACTCCACTTCAGCGGCAAACCGGTTCTTCGAGGCGATCCATTCGAAATCTTTCTCCTGATTCGATGCGTTCACACACAGGAAAAACTCGCTCGCGCCAATCCGATGAACGAGAATATCGTCAACAAAAGTTCCGTTGGGATAGAGCAGCCCGGAATACTGCACTTGCCCGTCGACCAACTGGGAAGCGTCATTTGATGTAACGTAATTGACGAATTCCAGAGCCTCCGGACCCCGAATTTCAATCTCCCCCATGTGGCTGACGTCGAACAATCCGACGGCCGTACGAACAGCCCTGTGTTCGGCGATGATGCCGGAATATTCCACCGGCATATCCCAACCGCCAAAGTCCGTCATGCGCGCACCGGACGCGAGGTGAAGGGCATGCAGGGGCGTTTTTCGAAGGGCGGTAACCGCTGGGGGAGTCTCCATACGGACGGTGCGAACTCTTCAAACTAACACTCGTCGGAGTAGCTGTCAACGAGGGCGAAAAAGCGCGGACTCAGGCGGTTCGCGAGCTGGATAGACACGCCTTGAGGCGTCCGCCGACCGAGCCCGGGACAAGGTTCTTGCTCAACCGCCGGCCGACGTCGGCGCGGCCTGCTCGGGGTCGGCGAGCTCTCGAACAGGCTCCACGATTTCGAGCAGGAAGAAGGGTTTGTGGACGCTCCGATCCGCACCGAGTTCAACGGCGCGCTCACTCCCCTACGGGACAGTTAGCACAACCCTATTTTGCTGGAAGTCCTTTTTGTTCGAAATTGTTCCACTCCGGCGGGCGACCTTCCGCCGCGACGACTGGGTTGTCCAGCACGCCGATCTTTTCGATCTCGATACGGACCGCTTCCCCCGGCTGCAGATAGCGCGGCGGCGTACGGGCGAAACCAACCCCCGGAGGGGTCCCCGTCGTAATCACATCGCCCGGCTCCAAAGTCGTGATCCGAGAAAGATACTCGATAAGCCGCGGAATGTGATGATTCATGGTCGACGTATTGTCATCTTGCATGACCTCGCCGTCGATGGAGAGTTTGATCGCCAGATGTTGTGGATCTTCAATCTCGTCCGTGGTCACCAAACACGGACCCATCGGAGCAAACGTGTCGAAACTCTTTTGGATGTCGGAAGGCCCCACCGTACCGATCATGCGTTTTAGCGAATAATCCCGCGCACTGACGTCGTTAAGACAGGTATAGCCGGCAACGTAGTCGTAGGCTTCCGCCGCCCCCACATCCTTGGCGCGCTTGCCGATTACGAGCGCTAGCTCGGCCTCGAAGTCGACGTCGCGGCTGATACGCGGTAGCACAATCGGATCACCGGGACCGATCACGGCAGTCGGCCAAATCGTGAAGAACAGCGGCGCTTGATCGGGAGCTTCGATCCTGGCCTCCTTGCCGTGTTCGCCGTAATTGACCCACGCTGCAATCACTTTTGGCGGCCGCGGAACGGGCGCCCGAAGCTTAACCGAGTTGCGGGGGATCAACATCTCCCGCGCCATCAAACTCTTGCGCTCGGCCGGATCAGCGGCCTCGCCCTCCACCCGGGCCAGAGCTTCGCGCGCAGCGGCCATCGCCGACTCGCCGGCCTCGAGAAAAGCAACGATACGGGAAGAGATTTCGGCTACCGCCGCCCCGCCCGAAAGTTCACGCGAAGCTCGCTGCAGGTCGACGATGAGTTCTCCGCTCAAGACGCCGAGACGGTCTTCGCCGCCGTGTTCATAAGTGACAAGTTTCATGACTCGTGGTTGACGGTGGCTCCTCGCCGCGCGATTCGTTTCGAATTCACCCGGCGGCCGCGGAGCCGTATCCGTTGCAATGATAGCCCTTTTGCCCCGAAGCCTTTTGGGAACGCCGGTACGCCGACATCGTAGTCCGCCAATCATACCGCAACGTAACTGGATCGCGGTATCTGGAAGACGGCTGAGTTGCACAAGCGCAACAGAACCGGGCATGGCCCGGCCGCCGGCTAACGATCTCTCCGAGAGGTCTCCTCGGCCTCATCCCCCTACCCGCGACCGAAAGGCAAGATGCTCCTTGTCCTTCCACCCGCATACCCCGGGTCATTTGAAGTGAGATTGAGTATCCTTGAGAAAGTACGGGGCCAGACTGACCTGGTTCGCAGTGCTCCTGACCGGAGATTTCTACCATGGCTCTTACCTAATCCAACATGTTGGCGCTGGGCACGACGGCGCCCGCATTCACCCTGCCGAATGTAGTAACCGGACAGTCCGTCAGCCTTGGCTCATTTGTGGGAAAGAAGGCGCTGTTAGTGATCTTCATTTGCAACCACTGTCCGTTTGTGATGCATGTCAAGGACGAGCTCACGCGCGTCGGCAACGACTACGCCGAAGAGTCGGTCGGAATCGTTGCCATCAGCGCGAATGACGTCGACACCCACCCCGACGACTCCCCGGACCAAATGAAGAACTTGGCCGCTACGCTCGGTTGGAACTTCCCCTATGGCTACGACGAAACACAGCGGACGGCGCTTGCCTATAGCGCGGCATGCACACCCGACTTCTTTGTTTTCGACGCTGATCGCACGCTGGTTTACCGGGGACAACTCGATGACAGTCGGCCCGAGAACGGCCGTCCGGTGACGGGCTTCGATTTGCGAGCGGCCTTGGACGCGGTCCTGGCCGGGAATCCGGTGAGTGCCGACCAACATCCGAGCATTGGCTGCAACATCAAATGGAAAGCCGGCAACGAGCCCAATGGACATCTGGCATGATGCTGCCGACGGCGTGTCCGGCAAAAGGACCCGGTGGCGCTTCTCGACGGGTTCGAGGCGCGGCTCGTCTATACTGGAGAGTCGGCATTTAGTGCCTCAGTCGTGCGTTCGTCCGCGCGGCGTCCGGCCCCGTAGCTTGTGCCCTAAACCGGCGGCCTTCCGATACCGCGTTATCAGCGATGGACCTGGAAAACAACATCCCGGAAACCCTCGAAGAGGAAAACCGTCGCCTTCGGCGGGCTGTCCAAGAACTTTCGATCCTCAATCAGATCGGCTCCGCAATCGGTTCGACGATGTCGTTGAACGCGATCGTCGAACTTGTGGTGCAGGAAAGCGTCACCCAACTCAATGTCGAGCAGGGCGCGGTGATGCTGCTCCAAAATATGGAGGACGGCGATCCCTTCCGCACCATGGCCCGCAAGGCCTATTCCGGTTCAGCCATTGTTCCTTTCCGCTTCGGTCAGCAATTAACCGGCTGGATGCTGAAGAATCAAAAACCCCTGCTCGTGAACAATCTCGCCGCCGACAAAAACTTCGAAGCCGTTGTCGAAGGAGATTTCCCGATTCGCTCCTTGCTGAGCGTACCGCTGCGCGCCAAAGGCGAAATGGTCGGTTTGCTCAACGTGTTCAATAAGCAGTCGGACGGGGGCTTCACCGAAGACGATCAAAAGCTGCTGTCGATCATCGCTTCACAATCGGCGCAAGTCGTCGAAAACGCTCGCCTCTACGAAGAGCTTACGAGCAAGAGCGCCGACCTTCAGGAATCCGAGGCCAAATATCGCGCCCTTACGCAAGAGGCCGGAGAAGCCATCCTGCTCGCCGATCTGAAGTCGCGCCGCGTGATGGAGGTCAACGCCGAGGCGCAGAAGCTGACCGGCGTGCCGATTGATTTCCTACGCGGGCGAAACCTGGCGTCGATCATTCCTGTCGAGAAATTGGCGCGGGAGGAAACCTTCGAAGAACTCGAACGGGAGGGGCGACTGCAGATTTCCGACGTTCGTTTCGAAAGACGCCGCGCCGACCCTGCTTATCTAGACGTCAATATCAGCCTGGTGCACTACGGCGATCACCGCATCGCGCAAGTCATCTGCCATGACGTCACCGAGCGCCACAAATTGGCTTCTCACCTCCGACATCATGCCGAAGAGCTGGAAGCCGAAGTGGAGGCGCGAACCCGCGACTTGCGCGATTCGCAAGCGCAACTCGTGCAGCAGGAAAAAATGGCGGCCCTGGGTCGACTTGTCGCCGGTGTCGCGCATGAAATGAACACGCCGATCGGCACCGTGACGAGCAACGCCGCTATCCTAAGTCGCTCGCTTGAGAAGTTGCGCGGCATCCTGACCGACGAGTCATGCCCCGAGGCCGTGCGCGCCAACAGCTCGCTGACGAAAGTCCTCAAGGTACTCGACGATATTTCCCGCATCAACGGCATGGCCTGCGAGCGAATCATCGCGATCGTCGGGAGTCTGCGCAATTTCGCGCGTCTCGACGAGGCGGATTTTAAGACCGCCGACCTGCACGAAGGGCTCGATAGCACTCTCACGCTGGTTCATCACGAAATGAAAAGACGCGCCAAGGTCCTTAAGGACTACGGCGACATCCCCTCCATTCTTTGCCATCCCAACCAGATCAATCAGGTGTTCATGAATCTACTCGTCAATGCCTCTCAGGCCATTGAGGAACGCGGCGAAATTACAATTCGGACCCGCCTTGAGGGTGATATAGTGAGTGTTCAAATTTCCGACACCGGCGTCGGTATTCCCCCCGAAAACCTGGCCAGCATTTTCGATCCCGGCTTCACCACGAAGGGAGTCGGCGTCGGGACCGGTCTGGGACTTTCAATCTGCTTCAAGATCGTGCAAGATCACGGCGGCACGATCGAGGCGCGCAGCGAAGTCGGGAAGGGGTCAACCTTCACTGTACGTCTACCGACCGGGGAAGCAGCCCAAGACGAGTCAACAGAATGAGTCCCGAGAAACGCATTCCGGTTCTGGTGCTGGTCGACGACGAAGAGATGGTGCTCACCAGCCTTCGCTCATTTCTGACACTGGAGACCGACTACGAAGTGCTCGGCTTCGACGCGCCCGACAAGGCGCTCGAGGCCGTCCGAGGACAGACGATCGACCTCGTGATTTCCGACTACTTGATGCCGGAAATGACGGGTATCGACTTTCTGCTCGAGGTCAAGAAGCTACAGCCGTTTGCGACCCGAATTCTCCTCACCGGCTACGCCGACAAGGAAAACGCGATCAAGGCCATCAACGAAGTCGGACTGTACCAATAGATCGAAAAACCGTGGGATAACGAAGACTTGAAGCTTGTAATTCAAAATGGTCTCGAGCGACGCTTTCTTATGGAGCAGTTGGAAACAAAGATTCAGGAAGTGCAATCGGTCCAGCGGAACTTGCAAGACATCCAGGCGCAGATCATCAAAGCCTTCATGTGAGGAGGAGGATACACGAGGGGCTATCCACCCTTCTTTCCCCTGCCTTTTCCTGTTTAACAAACCCAGTAGGACGTCCACTGCCGACCGGCGGGGATGCTTACAAGTTGGTTGAGGTTTGTTGTGTGGCCGAGCGGGAACGAAGTCCCGCCCCCTACGTACCGGCCGGACGACCCATCCGCAGGTCTTCCGGTTCCGGGTAAACTTTGTGGACGGGGCGCCCGGCCAAGACATTTTCCCGACCCCACTTCGTCACATTGCGAAAGGTTTCCGAAGCCACGAAGGCGTCGAACTCTCCCTGATCGCTCCATTCCGACACGACGAGATAGCTGCGCGGCTGGAAGGCGTCTTGATAGAGCCGCGTCTTGACGTGGCCACCCGCCCCCGCCATCGCTTCGATGACGAGCGCGAACTTTTTCTCGAAAGTCTCTTCCTTGCCTTCGAGGATTTCGTAATTCATTCCGACTGTAACCATGCAATCCTTCTTTCCATTCAGGCGAAATCGAGGTGCCCTGATCGGAGGACTTGAGTTTAGATCCTGACGGCGGAGTCGGCAGGCAAACCGCCGTAGGTCATTTCGCTCCGCGTCCCGCTAATCCGCGACCGTCAGTTCGTTGGCGATTCGTCCAAGCTCCTCGGCACTACTCAGTGTAGCGCTGGCGCCCTGAGCCGTGTTCTTCGCCGCCGCGGCCACACCGTTGATGTTTTCGCTGATTTCCTCGACACTCCTCGCGGCATCCCCAACATTACGTCCGATTTCGGTGGTTGTAATGGATTGCTCCTCGACCGCCGTCGCGATGCTGCCCGAAATTTCGTTGATACGACTGATGATTTCCGTGACTTGCTCGATGGCTTCGACCGCCTTCTTCGTGTCGGTCTGGATCACGTCGATGCGTTTTCCGATATCTTCCGTCGCCGTGGAGGTCTCCTTCGCCAATTCCTTGACTTCGTTGGCAACAACGGCGAATCCCTTGCCGGCCTCGCCAGCGCGGGCGGCTTCGATCGTGGCGTTGAGGGCAAGCAGGTTCGTCTGTTCGGCGATCGAAGTGACTACCTTGACGATGTTGCCGATCTCGGCGCTCGATTCGCCCAGGCGCTTGATTGTCTCGTTAGTGCTGTCGGTGACGGTCACCGCGCTTTGCGCCACCTGTAACGCGTCAGCGGCGTTCTTCGAAATCTCCTTGATCGAGGCCGACATCTCTTCCGCGCTCGATGCCACAACTTGCACGTTTTTGTTGACCTGGTCACTGCTGTCGGAGACCAGACTGATCTGTGAGGAGGTCTCCTCGGCGTTCCCGGCCATCTGCTGACTGATTTCGCCCAGCTCTTCCGACTTTTTTTGGAGCGCCTTCTGCGTGTTGCGAGCCTGTTCAGCGATCTTTAACTTGGCAGTGATCACCTCCCAAGTGACCATCGGACCGAGATATTCGCCGCGGTTGTCGTAGATCGGACTGACCAACAGATCGAGCGTTTCCGGGCCGACTTCAATATTCGCCCGTTTGGGAAGGTTCTTCGGATCCGCCAAAATACCCCGCTGGTAGGAGGGGTTCTTGTGGTAGATGTCGATCGGCTTGCCGATCATTTCGTCAACTGAAACGGGCATGTATTGCTGCAGCGCCTGTAGTTGCTTCTTCGAGGCCGGGTTCATGTATTGCAGGACCAGATCTCTGTCCGCGTACAGAACGTTGGTGGGAGCATTTTCCATCATCGAGTTCATCCTCGCCGCTTCGGTTTCAAGCCGGCGCTTCTCGGTGATCTCATCCCAGTTGACAACGAAACCGACCAGGCGGTCGGCGTTGTCGTAGATGCCGTTGACAATAAGGTTCAACAGCAGCGGACCTAGTTGGATATCCGCGTCGATTGGAAGATGCCGATCGTCGGACAGGCGGCTGCGGATCTCCGCCGTGCGGTTGCCGTGAAAGCGGTCGATGTTTTGCCCGATCAGAGTGTCCACGCGGATACCGAAGGCGCTGACCAGCTCATTCTCGATCTTGCGCATACTCTGCTCGGCGCGACGATTCATGTAGCGCAGATTCAGGTCGCGGTCGGCAATGAAGATATTCGCTCCGACGTTGTCGAGAGCGCCCTTGAGCCCTTCGATCGAACCCATCAGCGAGGAGCCCCCCCCCGCGTTTCCCATGATTTTCGCTAAGATTGCGTTCATTCCTTCTTGCTCCTCCCCTAAAACTTGCTCATCGAGCCGGTCGGCGGATGTGACCCAGCGGCGCGACTCGTCATCTCGGCGCGTCCTTTGGCGAACCGCGACGAAGCGTCACGCGCCAAATTTCTCTATCGACTCGACGGCAGCCGGGCTTTATCGAATTCTGTTTCAGGGGGGACGGGCGGCCCCAGGGTGATAAGAATTAGGAGCGGCACCGGCGCGAGAGACCTCAAGATTTCGCCCCCAACGCCGATCAAGCAGTCAGTGACACGAGTCCGCGGCAAGGCTTCCACGCAAGCTCAAGACGGTTACACACGCTCCGGCGCCTATGCTCGGCGCAACGGCGCGGTCGCCTCGTTGGCCGCCCCGAAAGGCGGTGTTTGGCGGAAAGGAAAGAATGAACTTCGACCAATTACGGGATTTACGATCTGATGATCATCGCCGATCGCGGAGGTCGCATCGTGGCCGCGAATACGGTGAATCACGAGGGCAAGCCGCTCGACACATCCGCCCTGCTCGGACGCAGCGTCTAGGGCGAGGAGTGGTTTGAGCAGTACGTCAACGCGGGGGGATCGAACCCGGACAGACCGACTACGGCAAACCCGCCGCGGATCCGCTAATGGCGAAACTTCCGGGGACCCGCGGGCCGGCCTTGAACTTTTCGGCGCCGATCCATGGTCCGAGCGGCGTCGCGGGGAACGGTCGAAATCGGGTCCAACGTCTCGCGGCGAAACAATATCTGGAGGTTGAGGTAGGAAGTGCACAAACAAAGCGAAAGCGTCATCGCAAGACTTACCGGTTTCCTGCGGCGGGACAGCGCCGACACGGCGGCGTTGCGCGCCGCCGTCGAGACGCTGCCGATGAGCTTGGCGCTTGCCTCGGCGGACGGGAAGATCATTTGTGTCAATCGCGCCGGGCGACGGGCCTGGGCGGAGCTCGCGGGGCGAGCCGCGCCCTCTGACGCGAGCACCTTCGCGGGTCGGCCGCTGGCCGAACTGCACGGCAACCGAGGGGGGCTGGACCGCCTGTTGACGGAGCCGGGAGGGCGATCAATTTCCGTCGAACTCGACTCGCCGGAAGGGCTGATCGGCGTTGACGTCTCCGTGCTTTCCGGCGATAGCGGCGCGACGGTCGGGATTCTGTTGAGCTGGGTACCGGACAAAGCGGCCGGCGGCGGCGACGAAGACAAGGTCACCTTGCTCAAGACGATGCTCGACGACGGCCCCGTGCCCACCTTGCAACTGGCACCGGACTTGACGATTCGCTACATGAACCGCGTCGCCGCCCAGCGCCTGGCCCCTTTGCGGTTGACCGCCGGCGACCCGGCCGAACAGTTGCTCGGCAAGCCTTTCGATCTCATCCAGCCCGCTCTGACGGAACATCGCAGCCGCTTCGCCAATGCCGACAATGTTCCTTGGCGGACGCAGCTCCCGTTGGGAGATGAAATCTACAATTTCCTGTTTCATCCGTTGTTCGACGAAAAGGGCAAGTATCTGGGTCCGTTGTTGACGCTTGACCGCGTGACCGCAAAGGTTCTCGCCTTTCAGAAACTCGAGCAGGCGTCGGCCGAGTTGGGCACGATGGGGAAGCAGTTGACCGAGATCGGATCGCAGACGCGCGGCGGAGCCCGACTGACAGCGTCGCAAGCCGACGGCGCGACGGCGGCGGGCCGCGAGATTAGCGAGTCGCTCGAAACCGTCGCGGCCGGAGCGGATGATCTGACGGATTCGATTCGGGAAATCCAGCAAAGCTCGGAAGAGGCCGAGCGCGTCGCCCAATCGGCGATGACGGCTATCGAAGCAACCAACGGGAAGATCGCCGGACTGGCTGAGTCGAGTTCGCAAATCGGCAATGTCACCGAACTGATCAATTCGATCGCGGAACAAACGAACCTGCTGGCGCTCAACGCCACCATCGAAGCCGCGCGCGCCGGCGAGCTCGGCAAGGGTTTCGCGGTCGTCGCCAGCGAAGTCAAGGATCTCTCGCGCCACACCGCCGAGGCAACCGGCCAGATTCAAAGCCAGATCGAGAAGATCCAGCGTGAGACGCAGGCCGCGATCGACTCGATGCAGGAAGTGACGTCCATTGCCCAGCGGATCCAAGAACTCTCCGCCGTGATCGTCGGAGCCGTGCAAGGGCAAGTCGGGAGCACGGCAAAGATCAGTGAAAACGTTGCTTCGGCGGCCGGCAGATCGAGACAGGTTTCAGAAAACCTCGAAGAACTTTCAAGAAACGCCGAGGAAACTTCCCACGAAGCCGACGCAACGTTGAACGCCGCCGAAGCGACGGCGGTGCTGGCCGGCCAACTCCAAAGCGTCGTGACACAGTTTCAGGTCTAAGCCTGGTCTAAGCCACGTTTCTCAGCGCCCGCGACGCTCGGCCGGCCGCCGATTGTCGGTCAGGCGCGGCCCGGAGCGCGGTTCGACGTGACGATCGGAGGATCCCCCCGCGACGGTTTCTCGAGCACTAATCCGACAAATTGGGCGGTTGCCGCGGAGCCGACGCGTCGGCCCAGCGTGACGTGATGGAGTCCGAGCCATACCTCGACGGCGGCCAGGGCAACAGGCATGTCGAGCAATCGGCGGCTCCAACGAACGCGCCGATCGAGATCCCTGGAAGCCTCGCGGTATGCGTTGTCAAAGTGCTTCACCATCAAGCGCGGATGAAACGGACCGCTGTCGGAGTAAACCGCGCTCCGTAGGCGGAAGCCGTGACGCTCGAAGCGCGCGACCACATCGCGGGTCATCTCCAACCCGATATGCCCGTCGGGTTGGATGAAGGCTTTGTGATAGAGCGTGGGGTCCTTCTTGGCCCACGTAACCAGCGGGTGCTTGCTGTCGGTCTCGATCCAATGGAGGCCGCGGCCTCCGGGTTTCAAGACCCGCATTATTTCCGCGACAAGGCCGTCTTTCTCCTCCAGCGGGATATGGCCCATTACATGCGACGTCACCACGCAGTCGACGCTTTGGTCGACGATGGGTAGAGGAGCAAGTCGCGCCCGGACAGCCAGAGTGTAATGGCGTCGGCAATCAACAAGCGCGTTGTGGGCGATGTCGACGCCGATGGCGCTTGCGGCCCGCCGGGCGAAGATTTCGCGGCCGCGGGCGCACCCGAGGTCGAGCAAGATCCCGCCGCGGGGTACACAGCGTCGCCAAAAACGCCATTCGCGGTAGGACCAATAGGGCAGGACCCGCAGAATCAGGCCCTTGAGACCGGACGGGCTGCGATGGTGAGGGACGTGATGCCGGACGTACTCTTCGTAGAAATCCTGGGGGTCGAACGGAGTTGGAGGCTCGTCGGTGACGCGGCCGCGGGCGGCCGGCGGCCGCCCTTGGCTCGATGAGTGGTCGGCGTCGTCCATGGATAGCGAGTTGCGAGACTCCCAACGCGCCCTTCGGCTAAAGCCCCGGCGTGTGTTTCTTCTTGAACTCCCATGCGCTCGTGACCGCCGATTCCAGGTCCAGCCGCGCCCGCCAATCGAGAGCCTCCTCGGCCAGACTCGGGTCCGCCACTAATTCCGGCGGGTCGCCTGGTCGGCGGGCCGCGACAATCTCGGAAACGTCTCGTCCGGTCACTCGGCGGACGGTGTCAATCACTTCGCGCACCGAATCGCCCTTCCCGGTCCCCAAGTTGTAGCAACCCGACAAGTCCGGCGCCGCGCGCAGCGCGAGAATATGAGCCTCGGCGAGATCCAAGACGTGGATATAGTCGCGAATACAGGTGCCGTCCGGGGTGGGGTAGTCGGTTCCCATCACCCGGATGCCTTCGCTTTCGCCGGCCGCGGCCCGAAAGACGAGCGGAATCAGATGGGTCTCGGGCTCGTGACGCTCGCCGCGCAACTCGGTCGCCCCGCAAGCATTGAAGTAACGCAACGCAAAGTAATTCAATCCGTGCGAGTGACGATACCAGGCGAGCGCTTTTTCGACAGCCAACTTGGATTCCCCGTAAGGGTTGATCGGCGCCTTATTCGCCGCTTCACCGATCGGGGGCGGGTTCTTGTCCCCGAAAACGGCGCAGGTCGAGGAGAAAACAAACCGGTCGACCCCGGCGCGTTGCGTTTCCTCGAGCAGGACCAGCGCGCAGCCGAGATTGTTGTGGAAATAGCGAGCCGCCTGCTCCATCGATTCGCCGACCAGGGCGAAGGCGGCGAAATGCAGCACGCCGGTGATCGGGTAGTCTTTGAAAACCTTGGCCAAGCGGTCTCGATCGGCCAACTCGGCTTCGACGAAAACCGCCTTTTCGGGAACCGCGTCGCGATAGCCCCGAGAGAGATTGTCGTAGATGACGACCTCGTCGCCGAGGTCGAGCAACTGTTCGGCGACCACGCTGCCGATGTAGCCCGCGCCTCCGGTTATTAAGAACATGAACTTCGCATCGCTCCTCCTGCCCGACGAACCGGAGTGCCCGTGCCGCTCTCGGCCGGCACCCTTTTTCGCCCCACCGAAGCCGTTTCACAGCTTACCGGCCCTGTCGGCTTAGGGTCAACAAGCACGTCGATTGCGACGACGCTCCCGGCGGCTTTCCGCCGCCCTCTTGGTATAATTTGCGTTCGAGACGACGGGCTCGAAACAGCCCGCGAGGAGAGTGAATGGATCTTCCCGAAAGCGGCTTGGCCACTCCTGAAATGATCGCCGCCTACGAGCCGGTCATCGGCCTCGAGGTGCACGTCCAACTGCTCTCGAATACGAAGATCTTTTGCGGCTGTTCAACCGAATTCGGCAATCCTCCCAACACCCAGACCTGCCCGGTCTGCCTGGGGCTTCCCGGCGCCTTGCCGGTGTTGAATCGCGAGGTAGTGAATCTGGCGATCCGCGCTTCGCTGGCCCTCAGCTGCGAAATCCGGCCTTTCTCGCGGTTTGCGCGCAAGAACTATTTCTACCCCGACCTGCCCAAGGGATATCAGATTTCCCAATACGACCAACCGGTTGCCGAGCACGGCCGGCTCGACGCGCCGCTCGACGGGGGGACCAAGCGTATCGGGGTCACGCGCCTGCATCTGGAAGACGACGCCGGAAAGAATATCCATGACGGGTTTAGCGACAGCGACCGCTACAGTTATGTCGACTTAAACCGCACCGGCATGCCGTTGGCCGAGATCGTCAGCGAACCCGACATGCGAACTTCCGAGGAAGCGGCCGCCTACTTGGCCGAACTCAAGCAGATCATGCAGTACATCGGCGTCTCGACCTGCGACATGGAAAAGGGCCACTTGCGCTGCGACGCGAATGTTTCAGTTCGCCCCCTGGGGCAAGAGAAATTCGGCACCAAGGTGGAGGTGAAAAACCTCAACTCGTTTCGCTACGTGCAGCGCGCGCTGGATTATGAGATCGCGCGCCAAGTGGCGGTGATCGAAGCAGGCGGAGAAATCAGACAGGAAACGCGCCTTTACAACGTCCCGAGCGGTATCACTGTCGCGATGCGCTCGAAGGAGCATGCCCACGACTACCGCTATTTCCCCGAGCCCGACTTGATGCCGCTGGTGATCAGCGACGAATGGAAGCGGCAAGTCAGCGACGCGATGCCCGAGCTGCCGGCCGCGAAGCGCAAACGTTTTGGCGACGAATACGGCGTTACCGAATACGACGCTCGCGTGCTGACTTCGACTCGCCAGACGGCCGACTACTTCGAGGAAACGGCCAAGGCGTCAGGCGAACCGAAGCTCTCGGCCAACTGGGTGCAGGGAGAACTTTCCGGGGCGTTGAAGGCGGCGAGCAAGACGCTCGACGACTCCCCGGTTTCCTCGGCCGACTTGGCGGAACTGGTGAAATACATCGCCGACGGAACGATTTCCGGCAAGCTGGCCAAGGAGATTTTCGCCAAGATGTTCGACGGCAAGGGCACGGCCGGGGAGATCATCAAGGCCGAGGGCCTGGAACAAATCAGCGACGAGTCGGCCATCGAAACGCTGATCGACGAAGTGATCGCCACCAACCCGGGCCAGGTCGAAACCTACCGCGGCGGCAAGACCGGCGTGCTGGGATTTTTCGTGGGACAGGTGATGAAGGCCACGCGAGGGCAGGCCAATCCAAAGGTCGTCAACGAATTACTGCGAAAGAAGCTCGGTTAGACTCCGCGGGGTCTGCTTTTGAGGTGAGCTTCAGGCGCGCCGCAGGCGCCAGGCTTCGCCGAGGCCGATCCACAAATTAACCAAACCGATGCCGGAGACGGCGCCGCGAAGATAAGTACTCAGCCAGACGTCACTCAGTTCGGGTGTCACGCTGAAGAAGTAGTTAGCGTCCCAAAGCATCGTCCAGGGCAGCAGAAAGAGTACGAAACCCACTTCCAGGCAGAAGAGGACGAAGAATAACTGACTCAGGAAATGCCCTCGTCGTCGCGGCGCGGCGACGGCCGATGCTTGAGGTCGCTGAGTGGGGAGTGCCTCCATCACGCGCCTTTAGGCGAAGTCCCCTTCGGGATAGAGCGGCAGCGTCTCTAAATGCGGCTCGGCCGAAGCGAAAGGACTACGACGGGCGGCTTCACGCACCGGAGCAAAGCTGAAGCGATGCAGCGGCGTCGGTCCATGTTCTTTGAGCGCCCGCAAATGGTCGGGGGTAGTATACCCCTTATTGGAAGCCAAATTGTACCGGGGATAGACCTTATCCCACGCCCGCATCCAGCGGTCGCGTTCCACTTTGGCGATAATCGAGGCCGCCGCGATCGAGACGCAACGCGCATCACCCCGGATCAGCGACTTCTGCGGCATGTCCAGATCCAATTGCATCGCATCCACAAGCACAAAATCGACCGTCACGCCGAGCGACTCCACGGCGGCCGCCATGGCTCGGCGAGAGGCTTGATAGATATTCCAGCGGTCGATGCCGGCGCTGTCGACCGCGCCGAAAGCAAAGGCGCGGGCTCGCTCCCGGATTCTGACGCTGAGGACCTCGCGGCGCTCAGGGGCGATTTGCTTGCTGTCACGCAATCCGCGGATCGGACGTTGTGGGTCGAGGATCACCGCCGCCGCCACAACCGGGCCGAACAAACAGCCTCGCCCGACCTCATCGACTCCGACAATGGAACACAGGCCCTGACGGCGTAGGCGAGTTTCCCATCGGGAACTCGGACGCGGCTTCGCCTTGCCTGCCGGCCGGTTAGGGATAGCCATACAACGGATGAGGGTAGCTCGAACCACCCGGCGGCAATCTAGGTGCGCGCGCGTTCCTTGAGCCGCGCCGCTTTGCCGCGCAACTCTCGCAGGTAGTAAAGCTTCGCTCGGCGCACCTTCGCTTTGCGCATCGTCTTGATGCTTTCAATCACCGGCGAGTGAACCGGGAACACGCGCTCGACACCGATGCCGAAGCTGATCTTGCGAACCGTGATCGTTTCGCTGATGCCCGCATTGTGCTTTGCGATCAAAACGCCCTCAAAGGCCTGAAGACGTTCTTTCTCTCCCTCACGGATCTTGACGTTGACGCGGATCGTGTCGCCGGGTTCGAGTTCCGGCAAGTCGTCGCGTTTGTATTTGTCGTAAACCCTTTGCAAAGGCTTCTGTGTCATCGTCTCTCTCCAAGTTCAGCCGGGCCGACCGAACCGTGGGTCGCGCGTCGCCGGGTTTTCGTGTTTCCGTTGAAGGCCGCGAACTGCTCCGCCTAAGACCGACACATGGCGTCGGTCGGCGCAAAGTCTATCCGTCCTCGGACGTTTGATCGGCTGCCTTCTGTTGCGCTAGCCGCAACCATTCCTGTTCTGCCTCGCTCAAACCCGCCGCGGGGAGCAAGTCAGGTCGGTTCCGCAAGGTCTTTTCCAGGGCCATCCGCCGGCGTTGGTGCCGGATCTCTTCATGGTGGCCGCTCAACAAGACCTCAGGGACCCTCCATTCACTGTAGCGGGCCGGGCGCGTATAGTGTGGAAAATCCAAAATCCCCACCCCTCCTCCCGGCGTCGGCGCGAACGACTCGCGGAGCGACGAAGCCTCATTGCCCAGTACGCCCGGCAACAAACGCGCCACGCTATCGATCACAATCCCGGCGGCCCACTCGCCTCCGCTCACCACAAAGCTGCCGATGGACAACTCCTCGTCGCACAAGTGCTCGGCGACGCGCTCATCCACGCCCTCGTAACGTCCGCAGATCAGAGCCACCTCGTCGTAGGTTGCCAATCGCGCCGCCGCCGCTTGATCAAACAGCCGCCCCTGCGCCGAAAGCAGAACCGTTCGCGTCTTCTTCCCGCTCCAACCGGATCGGACCTCTGTAAGCGCTTTGTCGATGGGCTCGATCTTGAGTACCATCCCCTCGTCGCCTCCGAACGGCCGATCGTCGACCGTGCGGTGAACGTCGGAAGTATAGTCCCTCAGATCCAGCAATTGGACGTCGATCAGCCCCTGCTTGCGGGCTCGAGACACAACCCCATAGTCCAGCGGCCCTTCGAAGAACCGCCGAAAAATCGTGAGGACATGAAAAACCATCTCACGGATTCAAGTCTTCAAGACCGGCGGGCAGGCGCACGCGAATCGCCTTCTGCTCGGGCGCGATTTCCACGCAGATGTCATGGACGAAAGGGATCAACACTTCTCGACCCCCCGCATCCACCTGCAACAACAACGCCCCCCCAGGCTCGAGCACATCCTCGACGGACCCGATCAAGCGCCCGTCCGCGTCATCGCGCACCTCGCAGCCGACGAGGTCTTCAAAATAATACTCACCGTCGGACGCCGGACCCAGCCGCTCACGAGGAATCTGAAGATCGACGTTGCGCAAGGTCTCGGCGTCGCTGATCGAATCCACATTCTTCAGCTTGAGAACCAATCTACCCTGATGAATCCACGCCCGCTCGACGGCGGCCTCTCGGCGTTGCTTAGACGAATCACGAAGGTAAACCGGACCGCCGCTGAAAAACCGCTCCGCATCATCGCTCGCCTCCGGCCCGACAGCCGGTTGAGCGCCGAAGTTCTCACCGCTGAGATCTTCGGCGATCAACTCTCCTCGGTTCCCTCGGGGCCGCAGCAAGCGCGCCACGGTTACATATCGGTGTTCTTCGTCTTCCTCCACTATTCGAGAATTTCCAGTGTGAATCGTTTTTTCAACTTCATGCCGACCGCGCCCAGCAGAGTCCGAATCGACTTTGCCGTACGACCTTTCTTCCCGATGACCTTGCCAAGATCATCATCGGCGACGCTGAGTTCCAACACCTTGACTTGCTCGCCTTCGACGGCCCGGACGGATACTTCTTCGGGCTTATCCACCAGCGCTTTCGCGATCAGCTTGACCAGTTGAACGATTTCATCAGTCGAATCGTCCACGGAGCACCTCCAGTCGCTAGAACAACAGCCCTAACGTCCGCTCTCATCTTGAAATACTCAACCTGGATAACGGTGGCCGCGGTCGTTTGACCCCGTGATCGAATTTACAAGCCTAGGACTTCACCGATTATATCAGCAGCCTTTGTTGCTTTGGTCTCTTGTTACTTGTTCTTAAATGAACAGACTGCTTACTTCCCCCCATCGGGGAGACGCACTCGGGAAGGCCCATTTGGAAAGGATTACCGCCGCGCCATCACGGCGTCGGCGGTGTCAGCGGTCTCGGCAAGTTGGGCGACCCCAGTGTCTGCTTCGACCGATTGTCGACAGGCAACGAGGCCTGATTCCGCTTCGCATTGTAGCAAGAGCGGGCTCGGGCGGCCTTTCCGCAACCCACAATGAATCGTCCCGCCGAAAGGCCGGGAGTTTGCGGAGCCTTGAGAGCTCTACTCTAGAAGACGATACGAGAAGATGCCCGCGAGCCGGAGGCCCAATGGACAATCCTACGATTCCGGTTCGGACGCTTCGGCGACGTCGGACTCCGCAGTCGGCTCGGCCTCGACCGTGTCAGATTCCTCGGCAGCGGCTTCCGCGGCCGGCTCGGACACTTCGGCGGCGGGCGCTTCTTTTGCGGCGGGTTCGGCTTGCGCGTCCGCCACCGGTTCGGCTTGGGCTTCGGCCGTCGGCTCAGCGGCCTTGGCCTCGACGGCCGGTTCGGCCTTAGCAGCCGATTCGGCCTTGGCGGGCGCTTCTTCAACCGGCTCCGGCGGCTCGTAGCGCATTAGGCGCGCGACGGTTTTGGATGGCTGGGCGCCTTGACCCACCCAATAATCAATGCGCTCGCGCTTGAGCAATAGATGAATCGGGTCTTTCGTCGGATTATAGTGTCCGACGATCTCGAGAGAACTGCCGTTGCGGGCGCGGCTCTTCTCGATAACCACCACGCGGTAAGCGGGTTTCTTCTTCGCGCCCACGCGGGCTAAGCGAATCGCTAGCATGAATCCTCCAATTGTAACTCCTCAGCCCGCCCGGCGACTCAGGGCCCGGCGCGACCGTTAGCGCACCAAGGCCTGCATGCCCATTTGCGCCAGACGTCTCTTGCTCTTCTTTCCTCCGCCGGTAAGCGACCGCATCATGCGACGCATTTGGCGGTATTGGCGCAGCAATTGGTTGACTTGCTGCACCGACGTTCCACTGCCCTTGGCGATGCGGCGACGGCGACGACCGTTGATGACCTCGTGGTTCAGCCGTTCCTTGAAGGTCATCGAGCTGATGATCGCTTCGATGCGCAACATCTCCTTGGGATCCACGTCAACATTCTGTAGCCCCTGTAGCGGACCTACTTGGGGCAACATCCCCAGAATCGACTCCAACGGCCCCAATTTCTTGAGTTGCTTCAACTGTTGCCGAAAATCCTCGAGCGTGAAATCGTTGTCGAGAACCTTCTGCTGCATCTCGATCGCTTGTTTTTGATCGATCTGCTCTTCCACCTTTTCGATGAGAGACATCACGTCTCCCATCCCCAAAATCCTCGAAACGATGCGTTCGGGATAAAACTGCTCAAGGGCGCTGAGCTTTTCGCCCGTTCCAACGAACTTCACCGGACGCTTGGTGACGTGGCGAATCGACAGGGCCGCGCCCCCGCGGGCGTCGCCGTCCATCTTCGTCAGCACGACGCCGGTGATGCCCAGCCGTTCGTGGAACTCGGCGGCGGAATTCACCGCGTCTTGCCCGGTCATCGCGTCTGCGACGAAAAGAACTTCCGACGGCTCGAACTCTTTCTGTAACTGCTCCAGCTCCACCATCAACTCGTCGTCGACATGCAGCCTGCCGGCCGTGTCGATCAGCACCACGTCGCGGCCGGTCTGGTTGGCCTCGCGCCGCGCTCCCTTGGCCAACTCGAGCGGCGTCGTTTCTTCCGGTTTGCCGGCATAAATCGGCAAGTCGAGCTGATCGGCGACGACACGCAACTGTTCCCGCGCCGCCGGACGGTAGACATCCACCGAAACCATCAACGGGCGCCGGCCCTGCTTGGAAAGCCACCGCGCCAGCTTGCCCGTCGAGGTCGTCTTTCCCGAGCCCTGCAGGCCCACGATCAAGAAATACGACGGCGGATCGTTCGAAAAGCGGACGCGGGCTTCCTTGCCGCCCAGCAACGCGACCAGCTCGTCCTTGACAATCTTGACGACCTGCTCGGTGGGCGAGAACGAAGTTAAGACCTCTTGCCCGAGCGCCTTTTCGCGGATATTGGCGACCAGCTCTTTGACGACCTTGAAATTGACGTCGGCTTCGAGCAGCGCCATCCGAATCTGCTTGAGCGCTTCATGGATATTCTCCTCGGAGAGCTTACCTTCGCCGCGAAGGTCCTTGAAGACACGCTGAAGCTTGTCCGTTAAGTTTTCGAACATGGCTGCTTAGACGCCGACTTCCCGCAAAACCGCATTTCCCCGTCCCGCGTGATTGCCAAATCCGGGTCACCGCGAGGCCGGGCCGAGCCGATCAAAGTTCGTTGCGGTACGTCGGAGCGAGGGATAGGGGAACCGACTGCCCCACCTGTAGCTATTGTAGTGATCGCGCGAAAGAAGCGTCAATCGAAGAAGTCTTGTGCCCGAAGCCCTCTTATCAACAGCGGGTTATGGGCGGTTCCCGAATACTGGGCGGGGGTGCCGTGAAACCCGTCCGCCAGTGCTCCCCGGTGACCCGAGCCGGGGTCCGCGACATAATGTGCGACGTCCCTCCAGCCATGCGAGCAATAGAAGCAACAGCCTGGACGAAAATCCGTTCTTAGCCAAACCGAACCAAGCAGAACATTCCGGGACTATATGGGAGAGCGCCTACGCCGGCTCCCCAACATTCATGTCCCGCACCCATCGCTAAGGGGCTGTAAAAAAATGGGGGACTGTCCACTTCGCGCCGGATGCGCGTACTGATTCAATGGAGTTTATTCGGTCGGCGCTTGGGACAGTCCCCGATTTTTTTACAGCCCCTTAGATAGCGGGCGGACGACATCGGAGATGCCTTTCGCTGCAACGCTATGTCGGCAGCTCCACGACCTTGCCGGTCGCCGCCGAGCGGTAGGCGGCCAACATCACTTCACTCGCTTGGGCAGCGTCGGCAGCGGTTACGGCCGCTTTCTTGTCCTGTTCCAAGCAATCGAGAAAGAGGCTCTGATCCGACTGGGCGGGGATCATTTGCGGCATATCCCAGTCCGTTCTCGGGCCGGCTTGGGCGCGGGCCATCGTACTGCTCCAAAAGCCCATCGGATCAAGGGGGTCGCGTGACGGGGGTTCCCACCCGGGACGGTCGGACGCGATATCCCAGCGGGGGGCGTGCCCATCGATCAGGACGCTGCCTTCGCTGCCGTAAAGCCTGGTCAGATTCGGTCCGAACGAACGATAAGAGCGCCAACCGATGCGGCTTGCGATCAAGGTTGCGCTGATGCCGCCCTCGAGAGTGAGCGACAGGGCGCCGAAGTCCTCGATGTCGTGACCCTGGTGTTCCTTAAAAAAATAGTTCGCCGTCGTGGCGTAGACGGAACGAAACCTGCGTCCGGTCAAATAGCGCATCAACGTGAGGGAGTAGACGGCGGTAGTCCAAACTTCGCGCTTTGAATCGGGGAAGGTGAAACCGCGCGGCGGGTAGTGCTCGCGTCGGGGTTTGCCCAGCTCGACCCCCTTCGCATAGCCCTTGGCGAAGAGCAGGTCGCAATGGATCGCGCGCAGGTCTCCCAACCGACCCGAGTCGACGATTCGCTTAGCGCGCTGGGCGTAGGGCTGCCCGACTTGCGTAAACATCTGGCTGCGAACCCCTGCCTTTTCGACGGCATCGACCAGCCTGCGGGCGTCGTCGACCGTAGTAGCCATGGGTTTGTCGACGTAAAGGTGCTTGCCGGCCCCGACACATTTTTCCGAAACCCTCGCACGGCGCTCGAACTCCGAGCAGACCGAAACGGCGTCGACGTCGTCTCGTTCAAGAGCGGCGTCGAGATCGGGCAACAGCGGGACGCCCAACTCGGCGGCAAGCTCGCGGTTGAGGCGGGCGCGGCGTTCATCGACATCGGCCTCGTCGGTCAACCCCACGACGCGGCAGCGCGGGTCGGCGAGGAAGCCTTTTCCATAACCTTCTTGGTGGGTCATCCCGCCGGTGACGAGCAGGACGCCGAAGGGGGCTCTAGCCACGACCGCCTCCTTGGGAGTGGGGCGCGGGGCCTCCGCTTCGCAAAGAGTCTTCAATCATGGCCATGATGCGCTCTTGGTCGGCGTTGTTCGAAACGCTCAGGTCGACGGCAAGCCCGTCGCTTCCCGGGCGGTCGTTGAACTGCATCGTGCCGTGATTCCCTATGAGCAGCACGGTGACCGAAGGCCCCTCGGCGTCGCCGGCGGAACCGCGCACGAGGTCCGAACTCAGAACCGCCGTCCTGCCGTTGGGAAAGGTCGCCAGCACGCTTATCGATCCCTGCTCGATGCCGCCTTGGGCATAGACATTCGGCCCCCGGCTGCCGAACCAGATTTCCGCCATCACCACTAGGGCCGCCAACGTGGGGATCAGCAGACCGTGATCGTCGGCGATTTGAAAATAGCCGCGCAGCGCGACCGCTTCTCCGACCGCTTGCTCGGCGAGTTTCTTGCGTAGTGACTCAGTCAGCCAGTCGATGTACGCCACGCGGACCACCATATCAAGACAGCAACGGAAGAACAAGGCGCACCCGCGGGCCGCCCGCCCCCAGTTGTGACCGGCCTCCAACCGGTGACAGCGAAGTGTCCCAACCCCGGCGCGCAATCTAACAGGCGAGCATCGATACGATGGGCAACATGCCAAAGTTTCGGATTGGCGTGCTGTCGGGTGACGGCATCGGGCCTGAAGTGATCGGGGAGTCCTTGCGCGTGCTCGACGCGGCGAGCCCGCGCCTCAAGGAAGTCTCCTTCGAGACCCACGAATTTTCCGCCGGTGCCGCCGAATTCCTTCGCTCGGGAGACCCCTTCCCCGAAGAGACGTTCGAAGCAGTGAAAGCCTGCGACGTGGTTCTGTTGGGAGCAATGGGACTGCCGAGCGTACGCGGACCCGGCGGCACCGAGATCGCGCCGCAACTCGACTTGCGCGAACGACTCGACCTCTATTGCGGCCTCCGACCCGTCAAGCGCTACCACCAGAATCTAACCCCGCTTCGAGGTTACAAGCCGGGTGGGTTGGACATGTTGATAGTTCGCGAAAACACCGAAGGGCTTTTCTGGAGTCGCAAGAACGGCTTTTCTCCAGACGCGGATGAGGTGCTCGATGAAATGCGCATTTCGCGGGCAGGATCGGAGCGTCTGTTTCGAGCGGCGTTTCGCGAGGCGCGGCGACGCGCCGAGACGGGAGCGCGGAAGCGACCCGCGAAAGTCACCCTGATCGACAAGTCAAACGTTTTGCCATCGATGGCCTATTTCAGGCGGATCTTTGACGGGGTTGCCGAGGAGTTTGGCGATGTGGAGACCGAGCGCGTTTATGTGGATGCGGCGGCGTTGTTCTTGGTGCGGCGTCCGAAAGATTTCGACGTTCTGGTGACGGAAAACCTTTTCGGGGACATTCTGTCGGACCTGACAGCGGGATTGGTCGGCGGCATGGGGTTGGCCCCTTCGGCCGACGTGGGCGACAAGCACGGGATGTTTCAACCGGCCCACGGTTCGGCGCCGGATATCGCGGGACAGGGCATCGCCAACCCGGTAGCGGCGATTTTGTCGGTAGCGATGATGCTCGACTGGTTCGATCATCCCGAGACGCAACGGGGGGCCGCGGCGATTGAAGAGGCCGTGTCGAAAACGTTGGCCGACCCCGAGGCGCGGACACCCGATCTCGGCGGGCAACTTAAAACCACCGAGATGACCGACCGGATCATCGCCGAGTTGAAATCGAGTCTCGGCTCCTGACGCCGTGTCGCGAGACGCCCCGGGGAAGATTTGGGCATCACCCCGACGCACCGGCAACGGCGGGATGTTTTTCGGGATAGAATTGGACTGGCCGTTCCATCCCACTCAGGTGCCGCATGGTTTGTTCCACCATCTCCCGTTTCAAGATCACCGAAAAGCTCGGCACGGGCGCGGCCGGCGCCTCTCGTCGACCGGCACTGGTTATCTGGCTTGCCTTGATCCTCTCCGTGTCGACTGTTGCCGGCGCGGACAGCGCATCATCCGCTGAGTGGGTCGACGATCCGCGCCCGATCGGCGCGGCCGATTGGAATTACGAACGAGCGGCGCACCTGATCGAACGCTCCGGCTTCGGAGCCACACCCGACGAAATTCGGCGGCTCGCCGCGATGTCTCCAAGCGAAGCTGTAAAGCGGCTCGTCGATTACGAGTCGATTGATCCTTCCGCCCTCGCCGACTTCGACGAATCGGGCATGTGGGACCTCGGCATGGATCCGTTTCCTCCGAGCCGCGCCGAGGCCGTTCGCATCGCCCGCGAAAAAAACTCAGCGATGGGCGTCCAGGTGCTGCCCGAAGGCTCTTCCCGTCGAATTCAGCCGGTCGTGGATAAGTTCTTCTACGGACGACGGGCCGATGTTCTCGAAACTCGACGTTTGGCGTTGTGGTGGGCCGAACGAATGATGAAGACGCCGCGGCCGCTTGAAGAGAAGATGACCTTCTTCTGGCACGGCCACTTCGCGACCTCCGAGGTGAAAGTGCGCGACTACCGCATGCTGCTCGCCCAGAACCGTATGCTGCGGTCGCGAGCAACCGGCAACTTCCGTGATCTGCTGCTGGGAATCATGCGCGACCCGGCCATGTTAGTGTATCTCGACAACGGCAAAAACGTGAAAGAGCACCCCAACGAAAACTTCGGGCGCGAGCTTCTCGAACTTTTGACTATGGGCATCGGCAACTACACCGAAAAGGACATCCGCGAGGCGTCTCGCGCCTTCACCGGGTGGACCAACGACGTTCTCCGGTTCCGCTTTGACGCTGATCAGCACGACGCCGGCCCGAAGAAATTTCTCGGCCGCGAGGGGGACTTCGACGGCGACGAAATCGTCGACATCATCCTGGCGCAACCGGCGACGGCGGAGTTCATGGCCGCCAAGCTCTATCGTTTTTTCGTGCGCGAGCGGATTTCCGATGCGACGCGCACGGCGCTGGGAAAGGTTCTTCGGGACGCGGGCTACGAGCTGAAGCCGCTTCTGAAAACCATCTTCCTCTCGCGAGATTTCCATAGCCCGCCGTCGGTCGCCTCGCAAATCAAGAGCCCGGTGCAGCTGTTTGTTTCCACTTACCGCAAGCTGGGCCTCGCGAGGACGCCGACCGCACCGGACTTCAACGATCTGACGGGGCGGCTGGGGCAGCGGTTGTTCTACCCGCCGAACGTCGCCGGGTGGTCGGGCGGACGCACCTGGATCACGCCCGCGACATTGATCGAGCGCGGCAATGCCATGCGCGGCGTCCTGTTCCCGCCGGCTTTAGCCGACTATGGGCATCCGGATCGTCGGATGCCGGGAATTTATCAGAAGGTGGCCGATCGCCTCGCCCAGGGCATGAACATCACCAACGCCACTCGCGCCGGAGACTCGGCCGTCAACATGATGGCGGATGCCGACGAAGACTACAACACACGCTACGGCGGCTATCGCGGCTATGTGTTGGCCTTCAATCGGATCAAGCTGGTGCCTCGTCATTCAGCCGATATCGATCTTTCATCCATGGTCCTCTCGACGGGAGCGAAGACGGTGGCCGCGGCGGTGGACAACCTGCTGTTGCGATTCTTGCGGGCGCCGCTCGACGTTGAGGATCGGCAAGCGCTCATTACGTTTCTCGAGGAGCGGCTCGGGTCAGCGACCCTCGCAGGCCCCTCCGACGAGTTAGAGGATGCCCTACGAAGCGTTCTTTACCTCGTTCTCAGCTCTCCCGAATATCAACTGGGGTGACGACATGAAGCACGATCCACTCGTCCGCGGCCGCTCACGCCGCGAGTTCCTACGAGAGAGCCTTTATGGAATCGGCGTGACCGCCGGTTTGCCGCTCGTGCTCGCCCGTACCTCGCAAGCGCTCGCGGCCGAGGGCCGGCAGAATCGTGGCGAGCGCATTCTCGTCGTGGTCGAGCTGTCGGGAGGCAACGACGGGCTGAATACGGTCGTGCCCTATCGCGACGACGAGTATTACCGAGTTCGTCCGGTTCTAGGAATCCCCAAGAGCGAGGCGATCGAAGTCACCGGCGAGGCGGGCTTCCATCCCTCTCTGGTGGGATTCGAACGTCTCTACAAAGACGGCCACATGGCGGTCGTCGAGGGTTGTGGTTATCCCAACCCCAGCCTCTCGCACTTTTCCTCGATGGGCTTTTGGCACACCGGCGTACCGAATGGCGGAGAAAAGCTCGGCTGGGTCGGTCGCTTCGCCGATAACCATACGCGCAAAGGTACGCCCAACGCGATCATCAACATCGGCAGCTCGCAATCACTCGCGGTGCGCGGCGAGACCCATTCGCCGCTCGTCTTCGACAATCCATCGCGCCTTCGCCGTGAGGGGACCAAGGCGGAAAGAGCTGCATTGCGGGGTTTCAGCCGCGAACGCGAGACCGCGAACCCCGCCCTCGACTTCCTTCGCTCCACGGCCAACAACGCGGCCCAAAGCGGCGCGCTCGTGCGTGACGCCTGGGCTTCTTACAACACGCCCGTCGACTACGGCATTGGCGTCGGACTCGCTACCGACCTTCGCAAGGTGGCGGCGCTGATCGCCGCCGATCTGCCCACGCGCATCTACTACGTCGGCTACCGCGGCAACGCCTTTGACACTCACGTGCATCAAGCCGACCTTCACGCCAGGCTGCTAATGTACACCGCCGACGCCGTCAATGGTTTCATGGCGGACCTCGATCGCATCGGTCGCGGCAACGACATAGCGGTGATGATGTTCACTGAGTTCGGCCGCCGCGTCGAAGAGAACGCCGGCCGTGGAACCGACCACGGTACGGCGGGCCCAATGTTCGTCGTCGGCAAAGGCGTGCAAGGCGGCTTCTACGGCAAGACGCCCAGCCTGACCGACCTCGACGACGGCAACCTCAAGATGACTACCGACTTTCGCCGCGTCTACGCCACGATGATCGCCGAGTGGATGGGGCACCAGAACACGGCGGCCATCCTGAAAGGCGATTTCGCCGCGCTTGGCATTTTCTCGTAGAAGAGTCGGCCGCCCACAACCGCGTCATTGCAAGTCGACCCCTACTCGACTCAACAGAAAGGCTTGCTCCGTCGCGCTGTCGTCCACCACGGCCGAGAACGGTCGCCCGCCGGCATGGCCGCCCTTAGCATCAAAACGCAGAAGGATCGGCTGACCCGATCGCGTCGCCCAACGAAGTTTCGCCGTCATCTTCAGAGCCTGCTGTGGTGGAACACGTGTGTCGCCTTCCCCGGTCGTCAGCAGCACGGCCGGGTACTCCACGCCCTCCTCGACTCGTTCGTACGGCGAGTACGCACGCAGAAACTCGAAGTGCTCCGGCTTCGAACCATCGCCGTACTCGAGCAACGCCGGGGGATTATTATTCTCCTTATACCGCCAGTAACGCACCATATCGAGGTCCGGATAGGCACACACGACAGCTCGGAATAGATCCGGACGCTGCGTCAACGCCGCGCCCATCAGCAAGCCCCCGTTGCTCACTCCGCGAATTGCGAGACGTTCGGGGCGTGTGTACTCGTTGTCGACCAACCACTCCGCGGCGGCGATGAAATCGTCAAACACGTTCTGTTTGTTCGCAAGCATTCCCCCGCGATGCCAGGCGTCCCCGAACTCTCCACCCCCTCGAAGGTTGGGCAGGGCGAAAACGCCACCCATTTCGGCCCAAAGCACCGCGATGGGTCGGAACCCCGGCGTCATGCTGACGTTGAACCCACCGTAGCCGGTTAACAAGACCGGGGCGTTGCCATCCGGTTTGAAACCCTTCTTGTGAACGAGAAACATCGGCACTCGGGTTCCGTCCTTCGATGCGTACCACACCTGTTTCGTCTCGAAGTCGGCTGCGTCGACGGGCGCCCGCGGTGCAAACCACTCTTGTCGTTCCCGCGTCGTCGCGTCGTAGCGATAAGTCTTGCCCGGGTTGCTGAACGACGAATAACCCATAAACGCTTCGTCGCTATTCCAGCGTCCCGAAATCCATCCCGAGGAATTCTCGGGAAGTTTCACTTCGTCTTCAGGCTTGCCTTCGAGCGTGAAGACGCGGATCTTCGCCGCGACGTTGTGCAGATAGTTGACGAATAACTTGCCGGCGATCACGGAGAACGACTGGATCGCGTCCTCGCCCTCGGGGACGACTTCTCGCCATTCATCCCGCGATGGTTTCTCCACATCGATCATCAGAATGCGCCGATTAGGCGCTTCCCAGCCCGTCTGCACCGCCAGTTGGCGCGGGCTGGCCCAGACGGGTCGAAACAAGGCCTCGACATCTCGTACAATGGCGCGCGGCGGTTGGTTGCCCGGCAGCTTCTGTATCCAGATCTCGTTGCGTGCCCAACCATGCTGAGCGGTGATCAGCAGGTAGTCCCCCTGGTCCGCGACTGAAGCGGAAAGGAAGACGTCGGGGCCGTAGCCCTCTCCGAAGACCACGCGATCCTTGGACGAATCCGTCCCGATTTCGTGTCTGTAGATTCGCGCCCCGGCCTCTCGGTCGCGCAGGGAGTAGAAAAACGCTCTCTTGTCCTCGGTGAACGACACACTCCCGTAGAGGCCTTTGGGTAAGCTTTCGGCTATTTCTTTCCCGCTATTGACATCCAAAATGCGAATCCGAACCTCGTCCTGACCGGAGCCGCGGACGCCGTAAGCCGCCAGTTCGCCGTCGTGAGAAACGCCGAACAGGTGTACCGAAACCGTCTTGTCGTCGCTGAGCGCGGAGGGGTCGATGAGAAGTTTGTCCTCGGAATCGATTCCTTCGCGGTAGTACACCGACCAAAGATCCTCTTTAGCCCGCCGCTTGGAGAAAAAGTATCGCCCGCCTCTTTCATAGGGCGCATTCGTCTGATCGATCCGCATCAGTTCTCGTAAGCGTTGTCGCACGAGTTCGCGCCCCCCGAGCCGCTCAAAGTGACTGCTGCTGTATGCATTTTCCGCGGCAAGCCAACTCCTCGTTTGAGGGCTTTCCATATCCTCCAGCCAGTGGTAAGGATCCGACATGGGGAATCCGTGCATCACCTCCGCATGCTGAATGCGCGGCGTTTCCGGCGGACTCAAGTTGGCGTCGACCCCGCATCCCGAAAGCAGAATGCACAGCAGCGCCCCTCCCTTCGGCATGGGGGAGCTCACGAGTTGGCTTAATGGAGAGAATGGCATCGTGACGAAGTGCTGTCTTCCGGGGACGCGCCGATTCGTTGACAGGCGACCCCGGAACCCGTTGCGCTTCCGGTTCACTCGCGGCCGCGCCGGCTCGAACGCGCCATCCAGTATAGGAGGTCAACGTGAGAAGCGTCCGGATCGAACGTTCCGGGGGACCGGCCCACACTATGCCGAAATCTCTCCCGACTATGCTATCTTTGCGGTTTTCGCAGGATCGAGGAGAGGTTGGGCTCTCCCGCGGCGCCTTCTGAGTACGCCGTCTCCCGGTAACGAGGTACCGCTTTGGCACAACGAGCACAGTGGGGTTCCCGCGCCGGTTTCATCCTGGCCGCCGCCGGTTCGGCCGTCGGGTTGGGGAACATCTGGAAATTCCCCTACATCACGGGAGAGAACGGAGGCGGGGCGTTCGTCCTTGTCTACTTGGCGTGCATCCTATTGGTCGGTCTGCCGGTGATGGTGGCGGAGATTTTGCTGGGACGTTCGACCCAGAAATCGCCGGTCGGCGCGGTGCGCGAGTTGAGCGGCCCGCGTAGTGGCTGGCAAGCCTTCGGGTGGCTGGGGGTGGCGTCTTCGTTCGTCATTCTCTCCTTCTACAGTATCGTCGCGGGATGGTCTCTCCACTATGCCTGGCTGGCAATCACCGGCGCGATCAGCGGGGCTGATCCGCAAAGCTTGGAGGCGACTTTCAACGATTTGTTTGCGTCGCCGGGACTCAACCTTTTCTGGCACGTCCTCTTCATGGCGATCACCATGGCCGTCGTCGCCGGCGGGGTGTCCAAGGGACTCGAACGATGGTCGCGCATCTTGATGCCGGCGCTTTTCCTGATGCTCATCGCCTTGTTGATCAAGTCCTTTACGCTCGAAGGCTTCGACAAGGGTGTCGATTTTGTCTTTGGTTTCCACGCCGATCAACTGACGGCGGAAGGCGTTTTGGAGGCGTTGGGACATGCTTTCTTTTCGCTGAGTCTGGGCATGGGGTCGATGCTGACCTATGGCAGCTACCTGCGTAAGGACGACGACATCGTTTCGGCTTCGATCACGATTTCCTTTCTCGACACGCTGATCGCGATTCTCGCGGCCATGGTGCTGTTTCCGATCATCTTCACCTTTGGGTTGGAGCCTTCGGCCGGTCCCGGGCTCGTATTCATCAGCATCCCGATCGCTCTGAGCCAGATGACCGGTGGAGCGGTGTTCGCCTTTATTTTCTTCGGCCTACTGGTTTTCGCGGCCGTGACCAGCGCGATATCCATGCTCGAAGTGACTTGCTCCTATTTCATCGATGAACGCGGCTGGAATCGTCGGAACGCCACGCTGATGGCCGGAGGACTGGTATGGCTTTTCGGCGTTCCGTCGGCCCTGACCGGAGGAACCGCTCTTTTTGGAGACGACTTCGCGGCGATTTTCGGAATGAATTGGTTCGACACGGCCGACTTCCTGGCGTCGAACTGGATGCTCCCCCTCGGCGGGCTGGGCATTTCGCTGTTCACCGCTTGGAAGATGGACGAAGCCATCCGCCACCGTCAATTCTTGAATGGAACTAAACTGGCGGTCTTTTACAAAGGTTGGGTGCTGCTGCTGAAGTTTCTCGTGCCGGTGGCGATTACGTTCGTCTTCCTGCACGCGGTGGGGATCGTCTAGCGATTCGCTTACCTTCGGCGCCGGCCAAGGCGATATTCCCACGGCTCTCGGCCTTCACCGCAACCCCACCAACTCCACCAACCCCAACGACAACGCCGGCACGTAGGTAATCAACAGAACCGCGGCCAACAAGATCACCATATACGGAAACGTCGAGCGATAAACCTCGGTCAACGGCTTGTTAAATCGAAAAGACGCGAGGAAGAGATTCTCGCCCATGGGCGGCATCAAATACCCCAACTCCATATTGGCTAGAAAAATGATCCCCAAGTGAATCGGATCGATTCCGTAAGACGCCGCCATCGGGTAAATCAACGGCACAATGACCACGATCGCCGAGTAGATGTCCATCAGCGCTCCGACGATGATCAGCAGGACGTTCAGCGCCAGCAGAAAAACGATCGGCGAATCAATATGCGCCCTCACCCAGTCGAGCGCCGCCGTCGGGATCTCGGCCAAGATCAAATACTGCGTAAACCCGAGCGCCACGCTCAAGATGATCATAAAACCGCCGACCAGAGTGGCGCACTCGGCGAAAACGCCCGGCAGATCTTTCCTCACGCTCAGGTCGCGATGGGCCACGCATGCGGTTCCGAGAGCGTAAAGCACCGTCAGCGCCGACGCTTCCACCAACGTCGTCAGCCCGCCCAAGATGCCCCCCAGAATGACGACCGGCAGCATCAGCTCCCACTTGCCCTCCCACAGCGCCGAGCGAGCCTCGCGCCAATCGAAGGGTGTTCGTTTCGCCCCCTGCGACCAGCCCCGCTGCGCCCCCCAAGCCGCTACCACTGCGACCAGCAAAATCCCCGGAATCAAGCCCGCGACAAAGAGCTGATCAATCGGCTGGTTCGCGTAATAGCCGTAAAGGATTACCGGCAGACTCGGGAAAAACAACAAGCCGATCGACCCCGAAACTGTCACCAGCCCGACCGAAGTTTTCTCCGGGTAGCGCGATTCGGTCAACACCGGCAACAGCAGTCCGCCCATCGAAAGAATCGTAATTCCCGATGCGCCCGTCAGTGGCGTAAAGAAAGCCAGCACGCAAGTGGTTACGATCGCCAGGCCACCCGGCATCCAGCCGACGAACGCCGAGAAAAGGCGCATCAGTCGCTTACTCGATCCGCCCTCGGCCAAGATATAGCCCCCCAACGCGAACAACGGAATCGCCGGCAACATCGAAGACGAGCTAAGACGATAGGTCTCGCCCGGCACTGCGTTCGCCGGCGTGAAATCGTAGAAGAAGAGCAACAGCGCCGCTCCCGCGATTGCCGTGAAGATCGGCATCCCCAGAACCGTTGCGGCGAGGATCACCAGGCTCAGCGGGAGGACCAAATCGATATCGATCAGCGGCTCCCAAAACCCGAACACAAGCGGAATCGCAAGCCCGCTGAGAGCGATCAGCCGCCCCTTAACTGAATCGGCGGCATGAAGCAGTGTTCGGACCGCCACCGCACCGAACCCGACCGGCAGCGCCACCAAGAAGAACCAGCGTGGAATGCCCCAGGCGACAATGTCTCCCGCGAGGCGCTCGATCAGAACCAAGTCCACGCTCGCCGCGACCAGACACGACACGATGCCGAAGGCCAACGTCGAGGTGAACAACCGCACCGGCCCCTGGAAGCGTTCCGGGAGAAAACTCTGCGTTGAAAGCGCCAGGTGGCGATCGGAACGCGAAGCCAGGGCCGCTCCGGCCAGTGCGATCCAAAGCGTCAAGTGTTGCACCAGCGGAATCGAGCCGGAAATCCCGCGCCCGAAAACCGCACGGCCCACCACTTCAATCATGGGCAACAGCGCCATCGCCCCGAGAATTGCGATGGACAGCAGATTCTCGGCCCGATCGAGTCGTGACGTCGAGGCAGGCGAGGGCATGCAGTGAATATAGCGCGATACGCGTCGAAGCCGATACGTACCCCGGTGCTTCTATGCGAAACGCTTGGCGTGGACGTGATCGAGCGCTCGACGAGCCGTTTCGGCATCGACCTTGTCGGTCTCGGCGTAATACTGAATCAATTCGGTGATCGTGTACAGGCTGTACATCGGGCAGGGCGATTCACCGAGTTTGGCGCGGCCGCCTTGCTCGCGGTCCACGACGACCAAGATGCGCGCGACTTCGAGGCTTTCTTTTCGCAGCTCCTCGATCGCCCAGCGCTTCGTTTTTCCCGACGCCATCACGTCGTCGATCAGAGTTACCTGCCGCCCGGGATCGATTGTGCCCATATAACTGCTGCCGCCGGAACGTCCGCCTGGATAGGACGCCGGTCTCTTGCGCATCTGACCGTAGCCCACCGGCGACGGCGTGTCGCGAGAAGCCAGCGCGGCGGCCAGCGCGAGCGGCGTCGCGGTATCGGGGATACCGATCACTTGTTGGGCGACCGCGCCATGGCCCTCCTGTTGAGCGACGGCAATGACCTTTTCGTAGAGCGCGCGGCCTAAATCCGAGAGAACCTGCAAATCGTCATAGAGCTTGTGGCGCAGGTCGATGAAAATCGGGGTCCGCAGCGCGTATTCCTCGCGCACGCGATCACCCATCAACACCAAACCCTTTTCCCAGAATTGGTCAAGGAGCGGATCCGGCGCGGTGGCCGATGAGGAGCTCATGCGGGCTTGGGTTCCCATCGAATCGAAAACAGCCGCGGCGGGCGCGGCCTAGTAACAATACCCTTCACGTAACGATCCTGACGTGTTCTCGACATCCAAAACTTTGTCCGACAAGACCGCAAACCTCTTGAGCCGCGAAGCGGCGGCGGGAATGTAGCCCAGGGTCGAGCCGAAGGCGGAACCCTGGGTAGAATCCCCCACCCGGCGGAGCCCTGAAAGGGCGGCAGGAGCCTGAATTCATGAATTGCCGCGCGTTCATGAGTTTGTCTGGGTTCGATCAACTCTCGTCCTCAGGCTCCGCCAGGAGCCCCTGAACATGGGCTCAGGGCTTCGTCCACCTCATTGCTTATGTCGTGTCCGCGACGAAACAACGGCGGTTCGCTCTCTATAGAATCCTTAAGTGAAGAGCATTCGGCCTAGTAAGAGACTAGCATCTAGAGCTCGGGTAGATTGTCGCGCACCGGTATCCAGGGGGTCGCTTCGTGCCAGTCGATTACCGTTTGTCGCAAATCCGCCGCCAACTCGGCTTGCTCGGCGCCCTTAGCAAGATTTTCCAACTCAAAAGGGTCGCCGCGCAAGTCGTGGAAAAGCCAACGGTCGTCACGCACGGCTCGCTCGTCTTCCTCGAGTTCGATGCCGTACTTGTGGGTCGGCGTGCGGATACCCATTTGCGACCGCGGCAGCACCCAGTCGCAGCAGGAGTACCCTTTCACTTCGATCATGGTGTAATCGCGGTCGGCGGTTTCGCGCTCTCCTCGAATCACAGGTGACAGATTCTGACCTTGAACGTGTTCGGGAATCGGCACACCACAAGTATCGAGTACCGTCGGCAAAATATCGATATTCGAAGCAACCTGCTTGTCGGTTTCCCCGTGCCCCCAGCCGTTGGGGAAATGGTAGATCATCGGGACCCGAATCGCTTCTTCCCAGATGCGGTCTTTATTGTACGCGTCGTGGCTGCCGAGCAGGTCCCCATGATCGGACGAAAACACGACGATTGTGTTTTCGGCGACGCCGTTTTCCTCGAGGGCTGTCATCAACTCGCCGACCAGGTCGTCGGTGCAGGCGATCGCGTCGTAATAGAGAGCCGTCAGGTCCCGCAGGTCAAAGCCCTCGGGCAGCCGGTCCGACTCTAACTCGCCGCCGCCCCCGCCGCGAGTGCGCCAAAAATAGTCCCAAATTGTGTAGATCTTGAACCACCACTCGTCGTGTGACATCGCTCCGTTGCGGAAGACGTTGTCGCGCAAAATGACATCTTCTCGATCATAGAGCCCGACGTATTTATCGGGAATGTTGCCCCGACCGATCGGCACATGCGGCAACGAGATGCTGTAGTTCAACAGAAACGGCTGGTCTTTGTTTTCGCGAACATATTGCCGCATCTTGTCGCTCGCGGCTTGCGGCATAAAGCCCTCGATGACGTTCTCTTCCCCGGTTTCGGTCGAGAGACGGCCTTCCTCGCGCCGGGCTTCGCGCATGGCGCGGCCGTAGTAGCGGTGCGGGATCTCGACCGGGTAATAGGCGTAATCGAAGCCAAGCAAGAACGGGTCATTGTGAACATGCCACTTACCGATGTGGGCGGTTTCGTAACCGGCGTCGCGAAACAGTTCGGGCATCGTGGGGTCGGGGAAGCGCGTCCGCTCGGTCCCGATCGAACCGACGTTCTCAATCGACCCTGTTGACGTGCGGGCGTATTGTCCGCTCAGCAGATTGGCGCGTGCCGGCGAGCATACCGGGCTGTTGGTCACGCCGACATCGAAACGAAAACCGGTCTCCGCCAAGCTATCGATATGAGGCGTGTCGATTACGGGATGCCCATAGCAGCCCGCCTCGAAAGCTCGAAATTGATCCGTGAAACAAACGACGACGTTGGGAGGACGATCTTCGCCGCCGCAAGAAAGTCCGCCCATGGCGGTCGCCGAGGCCGCCCCCGCGGCCGACTGCAAAAAGGAACGGCGATTCATGACGGCCTATTGTAGCCGAGCGGGGCCTTTGCCGGTGCGAGTCGCGCGGGGATCGGAAAACAACACCATTGTTGCCTCCGGAAACGCTTATTGCGATAATGGGCTTCCCCCTCTTGGAGCCACCCGATGGCTGAAACCCGCCTGGGCGACATTATCGACGACCATTGTTCGAAGTGTCGTATGTTGACCAACCATTCCGTCGTTGCGCTCGTTGACGATGCGCCGGCGAAAGTTTGTTGCCGAACTTGCTACCACGAACACAAGTATCGTCACGGCAAGGGTGGAACGAAGAAAAAGAAAGTCGGCAAGAAGGCCGCTCTGTTCGACGAAGTTCTGGCCAAAATGACCGGCGGCGAACCGGATACCTAGCCCCGACGCTTAGGGCATCGTGATCTTCAGGATTCTTGTTTCCCTCGTGATTTCGCTGACTAGTCGGTCGCCGGAAACTAAGCGGCCGAAGTTCGTGTAGCGACCGTCGATCTCCGGCAGATCCTTCAGGGAGATAAAGAATCGGTAGCCCCCTGAATCCCTTGGGTCGGCGATCATCCCCAAGCTGCCGCGGGTAAATAATTCGGTGTTGATCTCACAGCGAACCCGCGCCGGAAACCTCACCGGATCAGCGGGCCGGTCGGCGCGGAACTCGACAAGGCGCGTGGGGTCGGCGGCAACGAAGCGCTGCGCGTCGAAAGCTCCCGCATGCACCAAGGCGACAAAATGCTCGGTTGTAAGGCGCGCTTCGTCGTAGTGAACAATGATTTCGAACGCGCCGATCGTCGTATGCACGGTCAGTCGACGATTCATCTCGCGCGCAATGCGTTGGTAGTCGGCGGGCTCGAACCGCTGCTCGGAAGGCGGACGACCGTCGTCGATCACGGGATCCGGATCAGCGGACCGCAGCTCCGCTAGCAGCTTTTTGGCCCGGGGGGAACCGACCTGATCGAGCGCCCGCAGAAAGCTTTCCCGCCCTGCTTCGCTTTCGTACTCGACCGGGAGACCTTCGATACCGGCAAAATACTCTTCGTCGTCGGCCGCCAACCGCGCCATCACCTCCTCGGCGGCGTAGGAGAGCGGATGGGTCTGGAAGCGTAGCGACCGTACAAGCGGCAGTGCGCGCCGGTCGCCCAGGGTGCCGAGAGCGACAACCGCCGCGATCTTTACATTGGGGTTTTCGTCGCGTAGGCCCGCCGCCGATACGGACGCCGCGTCAGGCGGCCGCAGGGCGCCGAGCGCTCGGTAGGCCCAGACACGCACGAGCGGATCACGGTCTTTCACGGCGTCAAGGACTGCTTGAAAAACTTCGTCCCCGGGGTCGACGCGAGCCAGGGCTTGCAAAGCGACGGCGCGCACCTTGGCGTTTCGGTCACGAGCCCGCTTGATCAATCTATTCGTCAGATCCTCGTCGGGCTTGACGTCAAGCCGGTTCAATGCGTTGCCCGCGGCCCGCCGGACGTCCTGATCGTCGGACCGCAACAGTTCGCTCATCCACGGCACCGCTTCATGAGCATTCATGCGGGCCAGCGCGGCTAACGTAATCGGTAGCGGCGCGGGCGTACCGAGCAAGGCCCCCATCGCTTCCCGCCGGCGCATCTTGCCCAGCGCTTCGACGGCGTAGGCGACGACGCCTCGCTCGCGGTCGCCGAGAAGAGTCAGGAGAGCTCGTGTAGCCTCGGGGTCGGGTTTCCGACCCAGCCGGGCAAGGGTTTCCGAGTCTTCGATTTGCCCGATAGCGAACGCCGCCATGGCGCGCACGCGCGGGCTGGGGTCCCGGGTCGCGTCGAGCAGCAGATCGAGAGTCTCGGGATCGCCGATGCGGCCTAGAGCGATGCAAGCCCGGCGTCGCGTGTCGCCAATGGGGGCGCGGATTCGCTCTCGCAGCCAGTCATCGATTTGGCGCTTGTCCTCGCGTTCGAGAAAGTCGCCTTCGATACGATGAACCGGGCGCGTCAACAATAACCACGCCGCCGCGGAAGCGAGCAAGATCATACACAGCGCAGTGAAGCGCAGTTCAAGGCGTTTGATGATATCGATCAAGCCGCAATGGTACCAGAGCCGCCGCGCGCCGCCATTATGGCGTGAACGAGATGCCGATAAGGGGAACGACCTTGTCCCGCAATCCGCCGTCGTTAAGTTGGACGATGACGTTGAAGGTGACCAACACGGTCGCGGCCGGGTTGAGTTTGAAGCCGAAGGCGGCGTCGGCGAGGTTGACCCCGCCGGGCTGGAAGCTCATCGACGGGAATAGGGTTCCGTCGACGGCGGTGACGGTCGAGAGCGAAACACGCTGGGTATCGACCAGGCGTTGTCCCAGAAAATCGGCGGCCAAGGAGAACTTCGAAGTCACGCCGATATCGACGCCGGCGGAATAGAGAAATTGATCCGGTAACCCGCCTTTGATGCCGGCTTGAATATCTCCCGCCAGTACGCTGTTACCGTTGAATTGGTAGCCCACGTTGACGTGCGGCGAGAAGCGTTTGTAGTTGTACGAAAACGCGGCGAAGGGCTTGAAGCCCGGGGCACCGGTTCCCAGAAAATCAAGCTCGTTGCCGGTCGGGAGTCGAATGTCGGTTCCCAATGCCAGCCCGGCATTTTCCCATTTTGTCGCGGTACCCTTCAGGCGGACAATAACATCGCCCATCCCCGACGCCGATCCGCCGTTCTGAAACGTTCTTTGCGACACATCACGCCCGGCCTGAAAGGTATGCGGAATGTCGGGGTCGTCCGCCGTGCCGATGCGCTGAATTTGTACGTCGGAGATGACGTCCAAGTTGGTGGTCACGAACGGAATCGCGACCGAAATATCGACGCGGTCGTTGAGCCCGTAGGTGAAGAACGTCGTCAGTTGCCCCATCTGAAGATCGATCAGGTTGCGGGACGTGATCAGGTCCTTGAGAAAGGGCGAATCGGGATCGACGGTCGGCTGATGCCGAAAGACGGCCGGAACGTTGTCGAGCGAAACGTCGTCGAGGGTGTCGAAACTAAAATGCTGGAAGCTGAATCCGAAGTAGAAACGGTCGGCGCCCACGGTTTCGGCCCGCTCGGTCAAAATCGGTCCGAAACTCTGCGCCGAGCGCACATAAGTGCCCAGGGACGTATCAAAGGCATAGGTGAACCCCGCCGCCGTCGAAGGAATCGGCAGCGACGTCAACTGCCCCGCCATCGCGTTGTTGAAGGGCGCGAAATTGGAACGGAATGAACTGTCAAAGTGAGCCCTGTGGCGATCGCTGTCGAGGGCCAGCCCGGAGGGCCCGTAGAGATCGGCGATAGCCAGCGCCAGTTTGCCTCGATTAAAGGCCTGACCGAAAGCCTGCGAGGCGCTCCACAAGAGCAAAAACGGCACCAGAATTTTTTCGTCATGATTTTCCGGAGTGGGGAAGCAGCGGGAAGGATCGCTCGGCCCGCGCCGGCCGGGAAGATTAGCCCCATTCCTCTACCGGATCGAATGGATGAGCCACTGACTGTCGCGTTTCCTGAGCTTCACCGTGACTTCGCTCTCGACTGGTTTTCGATCACCGCGATCGTCGCTGTAACGGACAATCCGCCGACAGCGGATCGAGGCCTCGTCGCTCTCGATTGCCGGAGGCCCAAGCGGTTCGAGATCGTAGCCGATCGACCGCGCCACTTTGAACGATCCGGCAAGACGGCTGCCTTGCTCGGATGTGAGCCCCGGCCAGAGGGTCCGCACGCGGTTGATGTCCTTGGCCTCGTAAGCGCGGCCGAGGTCCCTCAACACGACCTTGATACGGTCCTCCTCGCTCACCTCGACGACGAGCGACCTCGGTTGCAACTCCGGTTGGGGAGCGGCGGGCGGTTTCAATTCGGCCAACAGGCTCCGCGCTTCCGCGACGTGTCCGCCTTCGGGGTGCCGGCTTAGGTATTCGCTGACGGCGTCGGACGTGCCCGCCCCGCGCGTCTGTTGCCAGGCGAGATCGTCGATGCGCCCTTCGGCTTCTCTCCGCAATGTGCCCTCGGGATGCTTGGCGAGAAATTCCTCGAACGCCGCGATATCGGTGCTGTCACGAATCGACGTCCAATCAGTCAACTCTTGGACCCGTCCGTTGGTGGGTTCGGCCACTGCCGGTTGAGTCGGCGGCCCGCCAACTCGAGCTTGCGAAATCGATTCCGCCGCTTCGTCGCCGGCTTCCGGCGCCGCGCCGGCCGGCGGCTGCTCCCCCGCCGCCGGCACGGTGGCGGGAGCAGAGGCCGCCAGCGGAGGCGCGGGCTCGGTCCGCGAGGCGGCCGCACGAGGAATCGGCGGCGGTTCGGGAGCGGATGCGCGTTCGATCGGCCGCGGCGGTTCGGCCGCCGTCGGCCGAGCCGCGGACTCGCCCTCTGTCGGGAAAGCCGCGGAGAGCGCCCCCGGGGCGGCTGACGCCGCTCCCTCGTCGGGCAGGGTCAACTCGGGCGGCGCGCTCGCGGTATCGACGCTCGCCGAATCGGTCGTCAGGAAATAACCCGGGGCGGCCGCAAGACCCACCGCGACTGCCGCGGCGGCCGCAAACGGCAGCTTTGACTTCTTCTCCGGCTTTATCGGCGAGAAAGCGGTGATCTCCGCGGTCGGAATCGACCGGGTGACCTCGGAATCGTCTTCGGGGACGACCCCTTCCAAATCGGCCAACACGTCGTCGATCGAGTCGTAACGATCATCGGGGTCTTTGGAAAGCGCTTTGATGACAATGTTTTCGAGCGCCGCCGGAACCGTCGTCGAGATGTCTCGCAGCGGCTCAGGGTCGTCATTCACCACCGAGTAGATGACGGCCAAGTCGTGAGTGCCTTCGAAAGGACGTCGGCCGCTCAGCAACTCGTAGAGCACGACGCCGAACGCCCAGATGTCGGTGCGATGATCGAGCGGATCGCCCTTGGCTTGCTCCGGCGACATGTAGGACGCGGTTCCGAGCCGCATGCCGGGACGGCTGATTTGTGTGTGGCCCGATAGACGCGCCAACCCGAAGTCCAAGATCTTGACCACGCCTTCGGTTGTGACGATGATGTTGGCTGGCTTGATATCGCGGTGGACAATTTTCTCGCGGTGAGCCTTGCCGATGCCGCGGGAAGCCTGCTTCGCGAAATCCAAGGCTTCCCGCATCGGCAGCGGGCCGCCGGCGACCTTATCGCGCAGAGTTTCGCCCTGGTGTCTTCCTCGAGAGCGTCGACGGCCCGCGGCAGGAATTTCATCGCAACGAAGCGGCCCAGACGCAGATCGCGGGCTTTGTACACAATTCCCATGCCACCTTGCCCCAACTGCTCGGTGACTTCGTAATGGGAGATAGTGTGCCCGATCATGATTTGGGTCGCCGCCGACGGAGTGACCCTGCCACAAGGCTAACCTACGCGTGCGAATACGGGCAATGGGACGGAAGGGCATTTCGGTCCCCGCCGGCGGCCGGGATTGCGTTTGGCGTTTCGGTTTTGACATCGTTAAGGAACGAACCCCCATGGCTTTAACGCATTCCACCTTGAGCGACTACGACCTGCACCTGCTGGCGGAGGGTACGCACTATCGTTCCTACGACCGGCTGGGGGCGCACCGGGCGTTTTCAGGGGATCAGCGTGGGGTTCGTTTCGCGGTGTGGGCCCCGAACGCCGAGCGGGTTTCGGTGATCGGGGATTTTAACGATTGGGACCCGGAAAACCAGCCGCTTCATCTCAGACCCGAGGCGGGAGTGTGGGAGGGGTTCGTTGAAGAGTTGGATGCCGGCGCATTGTACAAATACCACATCGTCTCACGAGAAAACGGGCATTCCGCCAACAAGGCGGACCCCTACGGCTTCGCCGCGGAGCTGAGGCCGCAAACGGCCTCGAAAGTCTGGGACTTATCCGAGTACGAGTGGGGGGACGAGGAGTGGATGGGGAATCGCGCTGTTCGCAATTCCCATGAGGCCCCGATCTCCATTTATGAAGTCCATCTCGGCTCGTGGCGGCGGGCGATGGACGAGGGCGGTCGTTGGCTGAGCTACGCTGAAATCGCTCCCCTGCTCGCCGATTATCTCACTCAGATGGGGTTCACCCACGTCGAGCTGTTGCCGGTGAGCGAACACCCCTTCGACGGCTCGTGGGGGTATCAACCGGTGGGGTACTTTGCGCCGACCAGCCGTTTCGGCACCCCCGACGATTTCATGGCGATGGTCGACCTGCTGCATCAGCGCGGCATCGGCGTGATCATCGACTGGGTGCCGGCTCACTTCCCGCATGACGATCACGGGCTGGGCTATTTCGATGGAACGCATCTTTATGAACACGCCGATCCGCGCAAGGGGACGCATCCGGACTGGGACACGTTGATTTTCAACTACGGACGGCGGGAAGTCGCCAACTTTCTGATCAGTAATGCCTTGTTTTGGTTGGATCGATATCACGTCGATGGGCTGCGCGTGGATGCCGTGGCGTCGATGTTATACCTCGACTACGGGCGCGAGGACGGCGAGTGGGTAGCGAACCCCCACGGAGGGAAGGAGAACTTGGAGGCCGTTGAGTTCCTGCGCCGCTTCAACGAGCTGGTTTACGCGGAATATCCCGACGTGATGACGATGGCCGAGGAATCGACTTCGTGGCCGATGGTATCGCGGCCGACCGACGCCGGTGGATTGGGGTTCGGGTTCAAGTGGAATATGGGCTGGATGCACGACCTGCTCGATTACATGGCGGAGGACCCGATCAACCGCAAGCACCACCACAACAAGCTCACCTTCAGCATGCTCTACGCCTTCAGCGAAAATTTCGTCTTACCGTTTTCGCATGACGAGGTTGTCCACGGAAAAGGCTCGATGCTGAACAAGATGCCGGGTGACGATTGGCAACGCTTCGCGAATCTGCGCTTGCTCTATGGTTTCTTGTTTGGGCACTCGGGCAAGAAGCTGCTTTTCATGGGCGACGAATTTGGCCAAAGAGAAGAATGGGGCCACGACGGCGCCCTCTCGTGGGATGCGCTCGACAGCCCGCTGCACGCCGGCGTGCAGCGGTGGGTGAAGGACCTCAACGATCTCTACCGAACCGAGCCCGCGCTTTATGAGCGGGATTTCGACGCCGAAGGGTTCGAATGGGTGGACTGCGGCGACCGCGAATCGAGCGTCGTCAATTTCCTGCGCCGCGGCAAGAGCACGAGCGACCAGCTCCTCTTCGTTTGCAATTTCACGCCCGTATCGCGCTACTACTACCCGGTCGGAGCCCCCGAGCCCGGTTTTTGGCAGGAGATCTTAAACAGCGATGCCGAAATTTACGGGGGAAGCAATCAGGGCAACCAAGGGGGCGTGAAGGCGACGAATGCACCGCTGCATGCTTGGCCCTGTTCCCTTTTCCTGACGCTGCCGCCGCTGGCCACGATGGTTTTCAGGAAAGTGCGATAGGGGAGACCAACGTCGCGGTCAACGCCGGCGTGCTCTGGGCGGCGAGATCAACGTGCCGGAATCTCGGCGACCATACGCTCGATGGCTTCGGGTAGATCGCGTGGACGGCGAACTTTGTATCGCGTGCCGCCGAGCGCCTTGACGGCGTGTCCCAACAAGCCGCGCCAATTGCGCCACATGGCCGGGTTGAGGTAGAAGACCGGAGCGGAACCGCGCTCCAGCCCCCGGATCGTTTCTTTCGCGACCTTCTTACCGATGCGCAAGTCCCACCCCACGAAAATGAACGCGTCGGACTTCGCGTCTTCGCCCAATTCCTTTTCGAGCAGTTCGGCGAAGAATTCCTGTTCTTTCTTCTTGCCGAGTTGCCCGTACGTAACCGTGCCGGGTGTGAGTTGCTCGAGGGTTTCGCCGAGCGCCGGAAAGTCGATGACGTCTTGGTAGTCTTGTTCGAAAAGAACTTGCTGATCGTCGAGGCTAAAGGCGACGACTGAAAATTCCGCCAAGGCCGGGTGCCTGGCCATGACCCGCAAAATCGAGAGGACCGGCGCGTAACGCCAAATCGGAATCGTAACGCGACGTCGGCCCCGCACATCCATGCTGACCAGCAGCTTGACGCGGAGCTTCTTGCCGGCCGGATCGGGAGGGATTGGGGTCTCTTCGCGAAACAGGTAGACCAGGGAGGGGGCGATTTCGCCCGGGGCCAGTGTGAGTTCAACGTCACGGTCTTTCTTCGAGCGGCGTGCGTCGACCGTCCAACGAGCCGTGCAAAAGCGCCCGAAACCGTCCTGGAGGTGCCACATCACCTCGTAAACGCCCTCGCCTGCCGCGAAGGAGCCGCTGAACTGGATCGCCCCGCTTCGGTCTTCCGCGATCTCGTCGACCTCGAATCGGCGACTGAAATAGACGCCTTCGGCGGCCTCGGGCCACAACGGATTCACCCCGACCCGCAATAAGAAACGATTCGCCGGTCCGCGGATTTCGCGGAGGGGAATTTCCGCGACGTATCCGGTCAGGAAACGAAATTCGAAGCCAAGGAAGGGCGGAAAGTTGCGTACCCTGCACGAGATTGGGCGTGTGGGCACGGGCCATCGCTCATCCTCCCACTCGAACTCGTCTTCCCCGCCTGCGAAAAGCGCCCCGTCGGAACTTTCTTGCCCCGCGACCCGAGAGGCCGCCGGGCTCAGGAGCACCAGTAGGCACAATCCGAGTCGTAGTGTTAAAGAGGCTGTGAAAAAACGGGGGGCCGCCCACTTCGGGCCGGACGAGATTGCTGATTCAATGAAACTTATTCGGCGGGCGCTCGGGACAGTCCCCATTTCTTCACAGCCCCTCGGCTTCGGCCCTGCATGGAACTTCGTGCAAGATGGGCGGTTCGTCTATTGAATTTCGCCGAACCAGGAATGCCGTTGGACCTTGGCGGCGTTGCGTCGATTGCCAGTCTAACAGGACTGCGACGACGGCTCGGGCAGGGTACGCCGGCCTCTGTAGGGAACACTACTTTTCCCGAAGCGCCTTTGGGACCCGAAAACCCCTGCTCGGGTGACCCGACACGCTTCGCCGCCATGCCCGCGTCCCCCAAGCTAGGGCAGCCACGCCATCAGTGCCGCTGCTGTCGTCTCGCCTACTCCCCACGCACCTTGCAGCTTCTCGATCTGCTGTCCGTATGCCGTTCAAGGAAGACTAGAATAAAGTCAATGCCGCTGCTTGTTGTTCTCGCTGTCGTTGCTTTTCATCTTGTTGCGCGACCCGCTCCCGCGGCCGACTTTCGTCGCGACGTCGAGCCGATTTTCCACCAGCACTGCTACGCTTGCCACGGTTCGGCGCAACAGATGAACGGTCTGCGCCTCGACCGCCGGGACGCGGCCATGAAGGGCGGCTATTCCGGGACCGTGATCGTCGCCGGGAACGCCGCCGAGAGTAAGTTGATTGCGCGTGTGGTCAGCGACAAGGAAGGCTTCCGCATGCCCCCGGCGGGCGCCGCTTTGACACCCGCGGAGATCGGTTTGTTGCGGACATGGATCGACGCCGGGGCCGAGTGGCCCGAGGCGCAAGCGCCCGCCGCGGTTTCCTCCGACGACCGAGGGAAGCACTGGTCGTTTCGGCCGATTGCGAAGCCGCCGCCGCCTCGGGTTTCCGACCCCGCCTGGTCACGAAATCCGATCGATCGGTTCACGCTCGCGCGGCTGGATCAAGTAGGGATTCGACCTTCGCCCGAAGCCGAAAAGATCACGCTGCTGCGCCGCGTCTACTTCGATCTGATCGGCTTACCCCCCACGCCCGATCAAGTCACGGCTTTCTTGGAGGACTCTGATCCCCGCGCCTTTGAAAAAGTTGTCGATGAACTTCTTCGTTCGCCGCATTACGGCGAAAAGTGGGCGATGCATTGGCTCGATGCCGCCCGCTACGCCGACAGCGACGGCTATGAGCGCGACCCGCTGCGCCCCTATGCGTGGCGCTGGCGCCAATGGGTGATTGAGGCCATCAATCGCGACATGCCGTTTGATCAGTTCACCATTGAGCAAATCGCCGGCGACCTGCTTCCGCGCGCCACCACATCGCAACGCGTGGCAACCGGCTTTTTGCGCAACGGCACCAAGAACCGCGAAGCGGGCGTGCAAAGCGCGGAGAAGCGGTTCGAGGAAACGATTGACCGCATCAGTACGGTCGGAACCGTATGGCTGGGGTTGACGGTCGGTTGCGCGCAATGCCACGACCACAAATACGACCCCTTATCGCAACGCGAGTTTTACCAACTCTTCGCTTTCTTCAACAACACCGTCGAACGCGACATCGAAGCCCCGCTGCCGGGCGAGTCAGGGCCGCTGCTGCGCGAATTGCCGACTTACTATTTGGCGCGGCGCAAGATTCTTGAAGATGATTCCATTCCAAAGATGCAAGCCGCCTGGCGCGAACGCATGATCGGGGCGATGGAAAATCCCGGGGTCAACACGGATTGGGATTTCTATCTCACCGAATGGCGCGCCGCCAATGACCGCGCCGACTGGCTGATGCGAACCGACGCCGCCGAGCTCACCCAACTCGAGCGCGACAAAGTGACCGACTGGTTCCTGCGTCAAAAAGGCCCCGAATATCTCAAGGACGAAACAATCAAGAAACGCCTTGACGAAATTCGCGAGCAGCTCGCCCAACTGGCCGCCGAGCTGCCGACCCGCACGCGCGCCTATACGATGATCGAACGTTCCGAACCTATCGCCGCCCACATCGCTCTTCGCGGCGACTACCGCGCCCCGGGCGTCGCGGTGGACCCGCACACGCCGGCCGTCTTGCCGCCGCCGGCCGACGAGTCCGAGCATCCCCGTCTGCGATTGGCCGAGTGGCTCGTCTCGGATGAAAATCCGCTCACTGCCCGCGTGACCGTCAATCGCATGTGGCAAGAGTTTTTCGGACGCGGCTTGGTACGCACGGCCGGTGACTTCGGCGCGCAAGGGGAAGTTCCGTCGCATCCGCGACTTCTCGATTGGCTGGCCGCCGAGTTTCGAACCGCCGGTTGGAGCCGCAAGCAAATCCATCGTCTGATCGTGACTTCGGCGACCTACCGGCAGTCCTCGCACGCCCGGCTCGACTTGGCCGAACAGGATCCGGAGAATACGCTGCTCGCCCGCCAAAACCGGCTGCGTCTGCCGGCCGAGTTGCTGCGTGACAACGCCCTCGCCGTCAGCGGCCTGCTCTATCCCAAGATCGGAGGCCCGAGCGTGTTTCCACCGCAGCCGGCGGGGGTATCGGAAATCGGCTACGCGAAGAAGGAGTGGAACGTCGACCTGGGGCCGGAACGCTACCGCCGCGGACTCTACATTCATTTCCAGCGCACTACACCCTACCCGATGCTGATGAATTTCGACGCGCCCGATACGCTGACCACCGCGCCGCGTCGAGAACGCTCGAACACGGCCCTCCAGGCGCTCAATCAGCTTAATGACGCCGTCTTGCTCGAAGCCGTGCAGGCCTTGGCGGTCCGCGTGCTGAGCGAGGCGCCGAACGATGGCTTCGCCGGCCGGCTCGATTACGCCTATCGACTCTGCCTGAGCCGATCGCCCGAGCCGCGCGAAAAAGATCGCTTGACGACGTTTTGGGAAAACCGGGAACGGGCTTTCGGCGAGAATCCCGAAACCGCGCGGCAACTAGTCTCGTTTGTCCCGCACGACGCCGCGATCGAGGAGACCGCCGCTTGGGTCAGCCTGGCGCGAGCTTTACTGAATCTCGATGAATTCATCACCCGTGAATGAAGCAGGAGGAAGAATTCGCGCCGGCCGCGAAGTGGGGCAGGTCTCCAGGCCTGGCCATCCACGCGCACCGAGAGAGCACCCATTATGACCCGCCTCCAATTCAACCAAATCCAGTCTCGGCGTGATTTTCTCCGAAACAGCGCCAACGGCATCGGCACCCTGGCTCTCGCCGACCTGCTGGCCTCGGAAGGCCTGACGGCGTCCGGAGACTCCGCCGCCGGCCCGCTCGTCCCGCGGCAGCCGCATTTCCCGGCCAAGGCCAAGAGCGTTATCTACATGTTCATGGAAGGCGGCCCCAGCCAATATGAACTCTTCGACCCCAAGCCCGGTCTCGAGGAATACGACGGCCAGTCACTCCCCGAGTCTCTCACTAAAGACCTCAAGTTGGCCTTCATCAAACCCACCGCCAAAGTCATGGCGAGCCCCTTCGGCTTTCAGCGCCACGGCGAATCGGGAATGGAACTTTCCGAGCTGCTGCCCCATCTCGGTTCGGTCGCCGACGACATCACACTCGTCCGCTCGATGCACACCGATGCCTTCAACCACCACCCCGGACAGTTGCTGCTGTTCACCGGCAGCATCCAATTCGGACGCCCGACCATGGGGGCGTGGACGATCTACGGGCTGGGCAGTGAGTCCCGCAACCTGCCGGGCTTCGTCGTGCTTTCATCGGGCAAAGGAACCAGCGGCGGGACCACGAACTTTTCGAGCGGTTTTCTGCCCTCTCCCTATCAGGGCACCGTCTTTCGTAACCAGGGCGACCCGATTCTCTACCTCTCGAATCCGCCCGGCGTTACGCGCAACGATCAACGCGAAACTCTCGACTTGATCAACGACCTCAACACCGAGCGCTACGAGAAAACCGGAGACCATGAAATCGCCTCCCGCATTGCCTCGTACGAGCTGGCCTTCCGGATGCAAACCGAAGGCCCCGATTTGATGGATTTCTCCGACGAGTCCGAAGATACGCTGGCGATGTACGGCATCCACTCGGGCAACGAACACCGCCGCCAATATGCAACGAACTGCCTGCTCGCCCGCCGCATGGTCGAGCGCGGCGTTCGCTTCGTTCTCATGATGGACGCCAGTTGGGACGACCACACCTACCTGAAACGTAACCTTCCCAAACGCGTCGAGGAAATCGACCAACCGACGGCGGCGCTGATCAAAGACCTCAAGCAACGCGGCCTGCTCGACGAAACGTTGGTTGTGTGGGGCGGTGAATTCGGCCGCACGCCGATGGTCGAAATCCGCAAGCCCGAGGAAGCCGCCAATGCCGGCCGCGATCATCATCCGCACGCCTTCAGCATGTGGATGGCTGGCGGCGGCATCAAAGGCGGTCATGTTCACGGGAAAACCGACGACCTATGCCTGCACGTCGCCGAAGACCCCGTTCACGTCCACGACCTACAAGCGACGATGTTGCATTGCCTCGGTTTCGACCACGAAAAACTGACCTACCGTTACCTCGGCCGCGACTTCCGCCTCACCGACGTTGCCGGTAAGGTGGTGAAGCCGATCTTGGCGTAAGCGGAGAATTTGACCCCCGTTCCGCCATCCGATATTCTCAAGGATGCTCGCGGACAAGCGCGGTCCGCGACTCACCCCATGCATGTCTTCGAACTCACGCGGGCGCTGATCGATATCGATTCGGTCACGCCCAACGAAGGCCCGATAGGCGACTATCTCTACGATTACGTGCGTCCGCTGGCCGAAAAGTACGACGGCCACATCGAAAAGATGCCCGTCGCCGAAGGCCGCGACAATGTCTACGCGACCTGGGGTACGCCCGAGATCGTCTTCTCGACGCACATGGATACGGTTCCGCCGTTTATCGCGTCGAGTGAAGACGACGAGAATATTTGGGGTCGCGGCGCCTCCGATACACACGGCATCGCCGCCTCGATGCTCAAGGCCGTTGAAGCCTTGCTGGCCGAAGGCGAACGAGACCTCGGCGTGCTTTTCGTTGTCGGCGAGGAAGTCGACGGGATCGGCGCCGAGACGGCCAATCGAAATCCGCCCGCCGTTCGCTATTTAATCAACGGCGAGCCGACGGAAAATCAGCTGGGGCTGGGCACCAAGGGCGCACTGCGTATCGAGCTTGAAGCGGAAGGCAAGGCGGCGCACTCAGCCTATGTCGAGTTGGGCGACTCGGCCATCGAAAAGCTGCTCGACAATCTCGAATCGCTGCGAAAGATCGAGTGGCCGGTCGATGAAGTTCTCGGGGCGAGCACGCTGAATATCGGTACGATCTCGGGCGGCGAGGCCGGCAACGTCATTCCCGACCGCGCCGCGGCGTCGATCGTGATTCGCGTCGTCTCCGATCTCGAAGAGCTCAAGCAACTCGCTCTTTCCGCTTTCGATGATCGCGTTCGCGCCGTCATCGGTTCCGAATGCCCGGCGATCCTTTTGAAATCCCTACCGGGTTTTGAAACCTCGATCGTCAAGTACGCGACCGACATTCCCAAGCTGACCAACTGGGGTCAGCCCCTGCTGATCGGGCCCGGTACGATACATGTCGCCCACACTCTCGAAGAGCGGGTCCCGAAAAAACAACTGCTCGAAGCGGTTGACCTCTACCGCAAGCTGTTCAAACAGCTGCAAACGACGACGTAGGGACGACTCCGTTCCCGTCTCCCCGAATCGAAGGAAGGTTTTGTGCCATGGAAAACAAGATTGAAGTCGGCGTACTCGGCGCGACCGGAATGGTCGGCCAACAGTTCATCAATCAATTGCAGGGACACCCCTGGTTCGAGCTGACGTGGCTCGGTGCCAGCGAGCGCAGCGCGGGCAAACCCTACCGCGAAGCCGCCAATTGGACGCTCGACGGGGAGATTCCCGCTTCGGTCGCGGACCAAATCGTTCAGGCCTCGACGCCCGGCGACTCGCCCAAGTTGATGTTTTCCGCCATGGACGCCGGCGTCGCCGGTCCGATCGAGCAGGCTTTCGCCGGGGCGGGTTGCGTGATTGTCTCGAACTCGCGCAATCACCGCATGGACGTCGACGTGCCGCTGCTGATCCCCGAAATCAACGCCGATCATCTCGGGCTGATTCCAATCCAGCGCAAGAATCGCGGCTGGTCGGGCGCGATTGTCTCGAATCCCAACTGCGCGACCATCGCGATGACCATGGGTCTGGCGCCGCTTAAGCCCTTCGGGATCACGAAGATTCTCGCCGCCACGATGCAGGCGATTTCCGGGGCGGGTTACCCCGGCATGCCCTCGATGGACATCGTCGGCAACGTTGTCCCCTACATCGGCGGCGAGGAGTCGAAGATGGAGAGCGAGACGCAGAAGATCCTGGGCGATTTCAGCGGCGAGGGGGTCGTCAACTTAGCGGCCGCCGTCAGTGCCCACTGCAATCGCGTCGGCGTCGTCGACGGCCATACCGTGGCGCTGTCGGTTTCGCTCGATCAGAGCCCGTCGATCGAGGAGTTGAAGGAAGCCTTCGCGTCGTTCCGCGGCGTGCCGCAGCAGAAGGACTTGCCCACGGCGCCCAAGCAGCCCGTGCATGTGATGGCCGCCGACAACCGACCGCAGCCGAGAAAAGATGCATTGATCGAAGGCGGCATGGCCGTCTGCGTCGGCCGTGTTCGCGAGTGCCCGGTGCTGGACTACAAGTTCGTCGTCCTCGCGCACAACACCATTCGAGGAGCCGCCGGAGCGGCGGTCCTCAACGCCGAGCTGTTGCTGAGTGAGGGGCTGCTCGACTGAGCAAGACGCCCTGATCGGTCGTGACGGACACTCGCGCCGGTCGGGAACCGGCCCTTTCGGGCGGGGCGAGACAAGCTGGGAGCGTGTCTCAACTTTGGATCGGGACAAACACGAGTGTTTGTCCTACGATACCTATTGAGTCTCGCAAAATAAAGTGACACCTTTTTGGGGTACGTACGTCTTTGTATGTATGGGAAATACAAAAGGCGTACGGCGGGATTTCGAGGCCCTGGAGAAGCGCCGTTTCAAAGCGATCCGGTTGGTCGAGCAAGGCTGTAGTCAGTCCGAGACAGCGAGGCGATTGAAGGTCGCGCGGCAAAGCGTCAGCGAGTGGCTGCGACGATACCGGCGTGACGGCGAAGCCGGGTTGCGCCAGGCCGGCCGCGCCGGCCGTAAGCCGCTGTTGGACGCCGCGCAGCTCGAACGCCTCGAGGCGTTGCTGCTGGAAGGCCCCGAGGCGCACGGCTTCCCGACGCCGCTGTGGAGCTGTCCGCGGGTCGCTCGTCTGATCGGAGACGAGTTCGGCGTGCGCTATCACGAGGGCCATGTCTGGAAGATCCCGCGGGCGCTCGGTTGGAGCCCGCAACGGCCCGTCGGCAAAGCGCGGGAGCGCAACGAAGAGGCCATCCGCGGCTGGCAGCGCAAGACTTGGCCGGCCATTAAAAAAAAGCCCGCAAAGAAGAACGTACGATCGTCTTCATCGACGAAAGCGGATTGAGTCAGAAGCCGCATCGTTGCCGCACCTGGGCGCCGCGCGGCGAGACACCGGTGTTGGAGTTCAACTTCAACTGGGACAAGCTGTCGGTGTCGGCCGGGCTGACGTTGCGCAACTTTTACTTCCGGCTCTATCCCGGCGCGATCGGCGAGTTGGAGGTCATCGACTTCCTGAAGGCTTTGGTGCGCCACATCGACGGCCCACTGCTGATCGTCTGGGACCGGCTGCCGACGCACCGCAGCCGCCTGGTGCGGGAGTTCATCCAGCTCTCCGAGGATCACATCGCAACGGAGTACTTGCCGCCCTATGCGCCGGAGTTGAACCCGGTGGAATACATTTGGGCGTACTGGAAGCAGCACGAGTTGCCCAACGTCTGCCCGAAGGACTACTGGGAACTCGACGAGCGCGCCCGCAAAGCGCTGCGGCGAATGCGCCGCAAACCGCGCTTGATTACCGCTTTCTGGAAACAGTCTTCTCTTTGTCTCGATTGACAGTATATTATGCGAGACTCAGTAGGTGGGCGTATCCTCGTGCGCCCGTGACTCTCCGCTGCGTACGATCGCGAACTTCGTGCTAATGGGCCCGAACATTTCATAGACCACGACCGACGCCAGAATCACCGTTGTAACGACCTCCGCATAGAGCGGGAAACGGCGGTCGACCGCCAGCGCGATGCCGACCGCCAGTCCGGCTTGGGCCATCAAGCCGAACCCCAAATACCGCTGCACGACCGGATCGAAATTGAGCCGCCGCGCTCCCCACATCGCCCCGAAGAACTTGCCGCCGGCTCGCGCCACCAGGTACAAGAAACCCAGTACGCCGATCGACCCGATCAGTCGGATATCGAGATCCGCGCCGGCGATGACGAAGAAAATGGCATAAAAGGGCGGATCGGTACGGGTCAGCGTCGCAAACAGGCGATGGCTGCTCGCGGAGAGATTCACCATCGTCGCGCCCACCGAGATGCTGGCGATCAGAGCCGATAAATCCAGCAACGACGCCGAGCCTACGCACAGCAACACGCAGCCGGCCAGCAGGATTTGTACTTCCCCGTGCTCGGTCACCTGCTTGACCCATCCCGCCAATAGCAAGCCGACCAGATATCCCAGTGCCACCGATCCAAGCAATTGCCAAATCAGCGGGAACAGAGACCGGTAGAGAGTATCCCAGAACGGCGCGCCGATCGACAGACTGGCCGAAAAATCGATGACCGAGGCAACCAAGATGAAAATGGCCAGACAGAGAATGTTGTTCACCGCGATGATGCCCAGCAAGGTGTTGCTCAGCGGGCCGTCGCTGTTGCACTCGCGAATTACCATCAGCGTCGAGGCCGGCGCGGTTGCCATCGCCACCGCGCCCAGCAACCCGGCCACCTGCCACGGTTGCCCGGCGGCCAACATGCAGGCGGTGACCAGGAGCGCGGCCAGCAACGACTCCGCCAAGGTGATCAGGACGATCTGCCTGCCGACCGTCGCGAACCGTGAAAACTCAAACACCGACCCAATCGAAAATAGGATCAACCCCAAGGCCACTTCGCTAAGAACCTGGAGTGCCGCCAGGTTTTCCGAACTCACCCACCCCAATACCGACGGTCCCAGCGCCACGCCGGCCAGGATGTAGCCGGTCACCTCGGGTACCCGAAGAAACTTCACCAAGTGCCCGGCCAGCAACGCCAGGAGCAAGATAACGCCGAGGGACGTAAGTTCATTCATAGTGAATCAGAGGCGACAAACGGCCTTGAAAGGTCACGGCCAACGAGCGGCGACAATCCAAGCGGCGACCGATTTCTCAATCCTAGCAACAGCCCCAAGCGCGTAGTGCCGCGCCCCTTGAGACCCACCGCCTTGTCTCCTCATCCGGCCCGCCCCTCGGCGAACATCACCCCGCCGCCGGTTGGGCCTCAACGAACCGTGTTTCGACCAACAAGACCACCAAAACCGCCGCACCCAGCACCACCGAAGCCCCCGCCGTCCACACGAAGGATTCGATGCCGATCACCGCCACCGGCCGAGATGCCGCCCAGCATGCCGCAACGCCTCCCGTGATAAAAACCGCGAGCAGAAAGGTCGACGCCGAACTTTGCAGTGAGCCGAGTTGTCGACCGATCCACCGCGACAGCAGCGAAAGCAGCACCCCCATGCCGGCGCCAAAGACCACTGTTCCCGCGACGATCCCCGATGGCTCCGTCGCGCGCAGCAAGAAGGCGCAGCCGATGCCGCACCCGCCGACCGCCCCGAGCATCCGGCTCGGACGCTCTTCGAGTCCGGCGAACCGCCGACCGGCCAATAAGGAGGTGACAATCGTCAACCAATAGACGATCCCGACCGCGATGCCCAGATGCAATCCCGAGCCCAGTTTGCCGCCCACATAGATCGGCAAAAACCCGGCCTGCGTTCCATGGGCTCCGCCGAAAAGCCCGACCACCAGCGTCAACAGCAAGCCACTCGGAGTAATGAGGATTTTCCACCCGCTCGCCACAACGTCAGGCGTAACCCGGCGCGGCGGCTGCATCAGCCACGACAGCAAAGCCGCCGATGCAAACCAAGCGGCCAACCAGAGCATCATCGACGAAAGTGTGAGGACTCTGAAGAAGATCCACACGAACAGGCTGATCGCCAGGGCGCCCCAAGCCCACGCAAACCCCAACAGCCCCGCGGCTGTTTCCGTTCGGGCGATAACGCTCAGGAGCAAAGGCGGCTGTGTGCCCACCAGTAGGCCGACGCCAATCCCCATTCCCACGACCGGCGGCAACACCCCTGCGGGAGAATAGGTGTTCGACAAGGCGGCCAAGCTCAGCGAAGAGCACAGTCCCGACATGACGACCGCGAAGCCGACCAGATCCGCTTTCCGCAACACCCGTCGCAAGACGAAAGAGGCGATAACGACTCCCGCGCCGAAGGCCGGCATGCTTTGACCCGCCAAGCCGACATCCATGTCCGATTGCGCTGACCACAACGTGAACACAATCCCCGGCAGCGTCAGCTCCGCTCCCAGTAAAAAAGCTGTGAATGCCGCGGCTCGAACCGCCGCCGGCTCCGGCGTGCTCAGCGACGCCGGGACGGTTTCTTGTGGGCTTTGAATCACTCGTGCATTCTAGCAAGCACTGTCGGCGCAACCAAAATACGGTTTGTTGAACTCAACCCGGGCTGGATCTGTGAAATATCATAAACCGGCTCTAGCGGCTGCTGTGTCCCGCCGCGGCTACTGCCTGCGGTTTCAATCATTTGCACGAAATCGGCGGCAGCGGCCAAAGCCGGCACACCGCTTGCAATGAATCGGCCTAGGGAAGCCCGGAGGTTTGGATTTCTGAGGGTCTGAACCGCTTTGGAGGGTTGCCTCGACCCCGCATGGGGTTCCAAAGTCCCGGTCTATGGGGTGGACCGGGACTTTTTTTCGAGTGACGTCGGACGACTCGGCGCGGCCGGCCGGCATGTCCCGTCGAGATTCACAGCGACGGCTTCAGCTCTTGCGGGCCGCCAGCTCGCCCACCAAAGGCAGGTGGAACTTCTCGCCTTGAAAAGCCTTAATGGCCCCGAATACCGCCAGCACAAAGAACCCCAGCACGATCAGCCCTCGAAGGGGTGCGAAGACGAACCCTACACCGATAAAGCTGAAAACACCGCCCAGAATCATCAGCCCTATGTAACCCACCATCAAACCCCCGAAAAGCAGTAACGACTGCATGCAATGGAAGCGCACCAGCCGATCTTTGTTGAAAGGCTCGATCACCAAGAAAAGAACAGCCAACGGAGTGATGTATGCCAGAGCCGCCGCGACATCCTGCGAGCCCGCGATCGGAGCACTATCGGCTTCGGGTCCTCCCGCCGCCGGAACCGTTCCCGCGGCCGGCGCCGATCCGCCACCTGCTGCTTGTCCGCTGTGTTGTTCCGTGGGTTCCGGCCGCGGTGGCGTGTCCTGAGACGCACCCGCTTCAGCGGCGGGAGTTCCGCACTGGGCGCAGAATCTCACTCCACTGACATCGGCGCCGCATTGCGTACAAAAAGGCATCGGATTACACTCCTTCTCAACAAAAAAAAGGCCGCGATCGGCAATCCTCGGTCCGTTGCGGCCAGTATACCTTGAGCGACCAAACCAACGTGCGATCCGCGCTTTTTCGAAGCCGCGGGTTCGCGAACCCTCACCGCCGCCTCGCCTCGAAAAACTTCCGCGGCCGCCGCAGGCATTCCTCGGCCAATACACCCTCGACGATCTCGACCCTGTGGTTCAATAACTCTGAGTCCGCCACCCTAAACTTGCTGCGCACTGCTCCGAAGCGCAAGTCGCGGGTGCCGAAGACAAGGCGTTTGACCCGAGCGTTCACAAGAGCCCCGGCGCACATCGCACACGGCTCCATCGTTACGTAAAGGGTAGCCTCGGTCAGTCGATAGGTTTCGAGTCGGCGGGAAGCCTCACGGAGGGCGATCATCTCGGCGTGCGCCGTCGGGTCGCGGGAAGCCATCGGAGAATTGGCGCCCGCGCCGACGATATCGCCGTCGGCCACAACCACCGCGCCCACCGGCACCTCGCCCCGCGCATCAGCTTCATCCGCGAGCGCCAGCGCTTCGCGCATGAATCGTTCGTCGCCGGCTTGGATTTCCGTGCCCACTGCCACCGAGTCTATCGAAGCGAGCCCGGGGGCTGCCTTCGATAGGCCGAGTCAGTCGACAAACAAAAACTCGTTGCTGTTGAAAATCAGCCGGGCCAAATTGGCCGTTCCGCGACGGCCGGCATAGTCGGCCAGAATGCGCGCCTCGTTCGGGTCCGGAGAACGTGCCAGCGCAAGGCGATAGGCGTAATCGATCCGCCGACCCAAGTCCCCGCTGTGGGCGCGCAGCCGGCTCGCGAAATGCTCCGACTGTTGCACCATCAACGGGTCGTTGAGCAGTGCCAGAGCCTGCACCGCCGTCAACGTGCTGCTGCGCCTGTCCACCAGCAACGACGGGTCGGCGCAGTCCAGGCTTTCCATAAAGGGGTCTTGCACGCTGCGGACCAGGAAACGATAGACGCTGCGGCGGCGTGCCTCCGGACTCGTAAAGTCGAATCGAGCATAGTCGTAGATCGGCGAATGGTCGTCCTTGAAAAAGAACTGCTCGGCCGAGGGGCCGCCCATCGTGTGGTCCAGTTGACCGCTCACCGCCAGGACAGCGTCGCGCACCGATTCCGCATCGAGCCGGCGGCGGTTCATCCGCCATAGAAACTGATTCGAGTTGTCCGCCACGTCGTTCGCGGCGTTATGGGCCGAGGCTTGACGATACACCGCGCTTGTCGTAATCAGCCGATGCAGACTCTTCAGCGATCCGCCCCTGTCGCGAAACCAGACGGCCAGCCAATCGAGCAATTCCGGATGAGTAGGGAGACCTCCCATTTTCCCGAAATCGTTCGGCGAGTCGACCAGCCCTCGTCCGAAGTGATAGTGCCAGACGCGATTGACGATCGAACGCCAGGCGAGCGGATTGGCCGGGTTGGTGATCCACTTGGCCAGGGCCAGCCGACGTTGCCCTTCCGCGGCGCCGTCAGGCAGTTCGAAGCGTGCCGGCAGGTCGCTCACCGCCGAGACGGTGCCCGGCGACATGCGTTTGCCCGGGGCTTCCACGCTGCCGCGCGCCAGCAAGTGAACCGGCCGCGGCTGCCACGCCGGCGTGTGATTGCCGTGTGTCTTGAAATAGTTCGCGGCGGTGTAGACCCATTCGGGTTTGGGCAGCTGATCGAACGCCTCGTCAATTTGCTCGAGCCGGGTCTCAAGCCCTTCGAGCTGGTCGCGGGTGGAGGCGTCGAGCAGGGCCCGGACGAGCGGCTTCCTCTTCGCCGCGACTACCTTTTGCTCTTTGGAGATTTCGCCCTGGCGCTTGCGGGTTTGCTCCGTCTCGACTTCGCCGACTTTCGGCAGCAAGTCTTCGAACTCCGCGCCGAGTTGGTCGCGCCGGGCATCGAGCGCCTTGATCGCCGAGCTGGTGACGTCTTTCGCAAGCGCGAGCAAGGGCTGCATGGCGGCTTCGGTTTGGCGCCGCTGTTTCCAGAAAGCTTGCCGTTTCTTGTGGATGACGGGGTCGCGGTCGTAGGGCAGCTCGGCGCGGTCGACGCCGGCGAATACGGCTTGCAGCGAGTAGTAGTCTTCCTGCTTGATCGGGTCGAACTTGTGGTCGTGGCAGCGTGCGCAATGGGCGGTCAAGCTGACGAATGTCGACATCGTTGCCGCCAGCATGTCGTCGCGGTCGAGCAGGCGCGCGATCTTCTTGTCTTTGGTGCCCTCGCGTAACTCGGCGTGGCCGACGTAGTCCCATGGACCCGCGGCGATGAAGCCGGTGGCGATCAGGCCGTCGGGCGAATCGGGCGCGAGCACGTCGCCGGCCAGCTGCTGCTCGACAAAATGTGCGTAGGGTTTGTCTTCGTTGAAGGCGCGAATCACCCAGTCGCGATAAGGCCAGGAATGGCGGCGGGCCTTGTCCTTGTCATAGCCGTGCGACTCGCCGTAATGGACGACGTCGAGCCAGTGGCGTCCCCAGCGCTCGCCGTAGCGAGGCGAGGCGAGCAGGCGGTCGACGAGGTCTTGATAGGCGCGCTCGGAGTCGTCGGTGATGAAGGCCTCGACTTCTTCGGGCGTCGGCGGCAATCCGTGCAGATCATAGGTCAGGCGGCGAATTAACGTTCGGCGGTTGGCCTCGGGAGCGTGCGAGAGCTTCTTGCCGTTGAGTTTCGCGAGGATGAAGCGGTCGATGTCGGTACGGACCCAGGGCGACTGCGTCTCGGGCGCGGGGATTGGGGTGAGGGGCCGGAACGACCACCAGACGCCGGTCTCGGGATCCTCGCCCCCACCGTCGTTGGTTGCGCCTTCGATGACCCAGCGCCGAATCAAGGCAACTTCGTCCGCGGTCAACGACGCGCCGACTTTCGGCATGGCGGGTTTCGGGCCACTGATGACGCGGATGAGAAGACTCTCGTCGGGTTGGCCCCTGACGACCGCCGGGCCACCCTTGCCGCCTTTCAGCAGGGCGGAGTGTCGGGCGAGTGACAGATCGGCTTGCGGATTTACCGATGCGTGGCAGACAGTGCAGCGAGCTTCGAGAATCGGGCGGATGTGCTGTTCGAAGCTGACTGAGGTTTGCGCGTCGGCGGGCGCGGCCGTGAAGATCGCCGGTGCCGCGATCAGGATCCACAGAGCATGGAACCTTTGCTTAGTCACAGGTCTGATTATAGCCGTCAGGCGCAGTCTTGTCTCATGCAAGATGAGCCTGAACGAGGAGTTTGTTTCTCACACAAGATGAGCCTGCAGGATCGGGGAGTGGGCATGCTGGGGATTGACTATCCAAGTGCAAAACGCCGGCAAGTTGAATCCGCAACAGATCCGGCAGTTTCTCCACTCCAGCCAGGAGATTCGATTCAAAGGCAAAGGGCGGGCCGAGATTTACGCTTGGGTGGCGCGCACGCTTGGCCGGCACGGCTACAGCCGCCAGAACCGCGCCGACAAAGGGCTGCTGCGGCAGTATCTGGTCAAGATGACCGGACTGAGCCGGGCGCAAATCACGCGGCTGATCCAGCAGTACCGGCAGGGCGGAGAACTCCAACCCGCCCGCTACCGGCGGCATCGCTTTGCCCGCAAGTACACGCCCGCCGACGTCGAACTGCTGGCGGCGGTGGACGAGGCCCACGAAACCCTCAGCGGCCCGGCCACGCGCAAGATCCTCGAGCGGGAATACCAGCAGTACCAGCAGCGCGAATACGAGCGGTTGGCGGGGATCTCGGTGGCCCAGATCTATCGCCTGCGGCGGCGCAGTGCCTACCGCCGGCGGCGGCTGCATTTCACCAAGACCCGGCCCACAGCGGTGTCGATCGGCGAGCGGCGCCGGCCCGACCCGCAAGGCCGACCCGGCTTTCTGCGAGTGGATACGGTGCATCAAGGGGATCGCGATGGCGTCAAGGGCGTCTACCACATCAATGCCGTGGATGAAGTCACCCAGTGGCAAGTGGTCGGCGCCACAGCCGCGATCAGTGAAGCCTGGCTGGAGCCGTTGCTGAAAGCCATGATCGAGCAGTTTCCCTTTCGTATCCGCGGCTTCCATTCCGACAACGGCAGCGAGTTCCTCAATCGCACGATGGAGAAGTTATTGAACAAGCTGCTGATCGAACAGACCAAGTCGCGTCCGCGGCACTCCAATGACAACGGCTTGGTGGAATCGAAAAACGGCGCGGTGATCCGCAAACACATGGGATATACGCACATCGCGGCGCCGCACGCGGGGCGCATCCAGCGCTTCTACCAACAGCACTTCAATCCCTATTTGAATTTCCACCGGCCCTGCGGACAGCCCGAGATCAAGACCGACGCCAAAGGCAAGCAGAAGCGGGTGTATCGCCACTACCAGACGCCTTGGGAATCTTTCGAGCAGTTGCCCGAGGCCGCCCGGCTACCTCAAGCCAGGGCACACGCTTGAGGCTCTGGGCCGCATTGCCCAGGCGGAAAGCGACACTGCGGCGGCGCGCCGGATGCAGCGAGCCAAACACAAGCTGTTTGCCAGTTTCCGGTCCGCGAACACGCCGTGCTGAACAGCAGGAAGAGGGCTGTGGAAATGGCGGGCGGTGGAAAACGAGGAAAACCAAAACCAGGTTTCCCTTCGTTTCCCACCGCCCTTGGAAATCGCTCCGCGATTCCCACATTCCCACAACCCCGACGACGATTCTCCCCTTCCCAAATCAAAACCAAAAAACCAGAAAGGAGCCCCAGCTACTCAAAAAGCCCCAACCCCCGTCTTCAGGCTCATCCTTCGATGAGAAAATGCTCCGGCCGTGCAATGGAACCGGTGCGCGGCATGAGTATGGAGAGTGCCGCCGCTCGCTTCCTTTGCGGGCTCAGAGGCCTCATTCAGCCCGGTCAGTCCGGGCCTTTCGCTATTCTGGTGGTGAGCGCCGGCGACTCCGCGGTCTATTGGGCGCATCCTGAACATGCCCTATTCAACCCAAGTCCTCAACGCGTCGAACCGCGATTCCTCCCTTGCGGCGCGGCGGCGTCTTTCGCGCCGATTCGCGGCCTGCTGCGCGCTTTTCGCCGTCACTTCGTTTGCGTCACCGCAATCGCTCACCTTCGAGGAGTATCAGCCGGTCTCGACGCTGGTGGTGCCGGAACATCCGACGACGAGAGCGAAGTTTCCCGTGATCGACATTCACAGCCATCACTGGGATGCGGAAGGCAAGAAGCTGGACAGTATCGTGCGAGAAATGGACGAACAAAATCTCCGGTTACTCGTAAACCTCAGCGGTGGGAGCGGGGAGAAGCTCAAGCAATTCGTCACCAATTATACGAAGGGCCATCCGGGGCGTTTTGCGATCTTCGCGAACTTGAATTTCGAAGGAATCGATGGCAAGAGCTGGGGTTCCGAGGCCGCCGCGCAGCTTGAGCGTGACGTCGAAAACGGCGCCCAAGGCCTAAAGATCTACAAGAATTTGGGCCTCGGTGTTTTCTACAAAGACGGCCGCCGGATGCCGGTTGATGATCCCGCGATCGACCCGGTTTGGCGAATGTGCGCGAAGTTGAAGATCCCGGTCTTGATCCACGTCGCCGAGCCCGCTCCTTTCTTTGAACCCGTCGACAGCAAGAATGAACGCTGGCTCGAGCTGAAAATGTTTCCGCGGCGGCGGCGCCCGCCCGACAAGTTTCCGCGTTTCGAGGAACTCAACGGCGAGCGCGACCGCTTGGTGGGCCGTCATCCCGGCGTCAACTTTATCATTGCTCACCTGGGCTGGCACGGAAACGATTTGGGGCGTCTGGAGAGACTCTTCGCGAAGTACCCGAATTTCTACACCGAGATGGCGGCGGTCTTGGCCGAGTTGGGCCGGCAGCCCTTCACGGCGCGGGAGTTCTTGATTCGTAACAAAGACCGGGTGCTGTTCGGGAAAGACACGTACAGGGCTTCGGAGTTTCCCTATTACTGGCGCGTGCTCGAAACCCGCGACGAGTATTTCGATTACTATCGACGGCGTCACGCGCATTGGAAAATGTACGGGCTCGACCTGCCCGACGAAACGCTCAAACATATCTACTACAAGAACGCCTTGCGGCTGGTTCCCGGCATTGACTCCTCCGGGTACCCCGAGTAGCCGGGAAGTACCGCTGCCGGGCGCGCGGCGGGTTTGGGGTTATTGCCGGCGACAAAGAAAGCGACAAAAAACGTGAAATATTGGCTTGGGATCGATATTGGAACCGGCGGGTCGCGCGCCTTGCTGGTGGATGCCGAGGGGCATATCGCCGCCGGCGTTACCGCGGTTCATGAAGACATCCAAATGGCTCAGCCTCTGTGGGCCGAGCAGCGGCCTCAAAATTGGTGGGACGCGGCCGTCGAAGCTATCCAAGGCGTGCTCGCGAAAGCCGGCGCAACCGGCGATGACATTACCGGGATCGGGCTTTCCGGGCAGATGCACGGGTTGGTGTTGCTCGACGCGGGGAATCAGGTCGTTCGGCCCGCGCTGATCTGGTGCGACCAGCGCTGCCAGGAGCAAGTCGATTGGATCAACTCCGTCGCCGGCGAAAAGATGGTCCTCGAGCAGACGGCCAATCCGGTGTTGACCGGTTTCACGGCGCCGAAACTGATTTGGGTTCGCGACCATGACCCGGCCAGCTACGAGAAGACGCGCCAGGTTTTGCTTCCCAAGGACTATGTGCGGTTTTGCCTGACCGGCGAATTCGCCGGGGACGTCTCGGACGCCTCGGGCACGGCGCTGTTCGATGTCGTGAATCGGCGTTGGGCCGCGCCGTTGATCGAAAAGCTTGGGATCGATCGTTCCGTGTTGCCCCGTGTGGTGGAGTCTTGCGAGGTGTCGGGTGCGATCAGCGCCGAAGCCGCCGCTAAAACGGGTCTCAAGGCGGGTACGCCGGTGGTAGGCGGGGCGGGGGACCAAGCCGCCGGCGCGGTGGGCTCGGGGATTGTCGATCCCGGGATGGTTTCGTGCACGATAGGGACATCGGGCGTCGTTTTTTCTCACCTCGACAAGGTCGATTACGATCCCCAAGGACGGGTCCATACCTTCTGTCACGCGGTTCCGGGCAAGTGGCATGTGATGGGCGTGACGCAGGGCGCCGGGCTGAGTCTCCAGTGGTTTCGCAATCAACTAGGGAGTGACGCCGTGACGGCCGCCGAAGAGAAGGGCGTCGATCCGTACGATTTGTTGATCGAAGAGGCCGCCGGTGCGCCGGCGGGCAGCGAGGGCTTGTTCTGGCTGCCTTACTTGATGGGCGAACGCACTCCGCACCTCGATGCCCAAGCGCGCGGAGGCTGGGTCGGCTTGACGGCGAAGCACACGCGGGCGCATCTGATTCGTTCGGTGATCGAGGGGGTTTCCTACAGTCTCAAGGATTGCCTGGCGATCGTCGAGTCGCTGGGCGTGGATGTGGAAGTGGTACGTGCGTCGGGCGGAGGCGCTCGCAGCCCCTTCTGGCGGCAGGTGTTGGCGAATGTCTTTGACCGGCCGATCGCGACGCTCGAAACACAGGAAGGCTCGGCCTACGGCGCGGCGCTATTGGGGATGGTCGGCAGCGGGCATCACTCGAGTGTGAGCGAGGCGTGTAAGGCGTCGATTCGCGAGCAGGACCGCGTGGCTCCCGAGGCAGAGGTAAGCGCCGGGTATCAGAAGAGGTATGGGGTTTTCGAAAGTCTCTACCCGGCCCTCAAGCAGTCGTATCGCGACATCGCTTCCCTATGAACCTTGCTTTCCAAACCGAGCCGCGACCGTAAGGGAGCGGTGTCCGATGCAAGCGCCGGCATCTGAAAAGAGCGGCGGACCTACAGCACCCTGCGGCCGCACCCCCTCATTCCCCGGCTAACCGTGTAGTAAGTTCAGCCAGTTGCCGCAAGCGCTCGGCCGCTTCGCCGGAATCGATCGAGCGGGCCGCTTCCCCGGCCCCGGCCCGAAAATCCTCCGCGCGCCCGGCGGCAACAAGCGCGGCCGCTGCGTTGGCGACCACGATGTCGCGGCGGGGGCCGGGGCGGCCTTCGAGAATTCCCTTGACAATCGCCGAGTTCGCTGCCACGTCTCCCCCGGCGAGGTCCTCGGCCCGGGCTTCGGGGAGTCCGAAATCGGCGGGTTTGACCTTGCTGAGAGTCACATCCCCGTCGCGGACTTCGGCGACAGTAGTGACACCGGTGGTTGTGATTTCATCAAGGCCGTCTTTGCCGTGAACGACGAAAGCCCGGCGCAGGCCAAGCCCGGCTAGAGCCTCGGCGATCATCGGGACGAGGCGTTCGGCGAACACGCCGACGACTTGCGCTCCGGCGCCGGCGGGGTTCGTCAGCGGGCCGAGGACGTTAAAGATGGTCCGCATCTTGAGTTGGCCCCGCACGGGCTGCGCGTATTTCATGGCCGGGTGAAAGCGCGGCGCGAACATGAACCCAACCCCGACCTGCTCGATCGATCGAGCGACGTGCTCGGGGCCGAGCGCGACCTGGACTCCAAGGGCTTCGAGAACATCGGCGCTGCCGCAGCGGCTCGAAATCGAGCGGTTGCCGTGTTTGGCCACGGGGACCCCGGCGCCGGCGACGACGAGCGCCGTCGCGGTCGAAATGTTGAAAGTGCCGGCACCATCGCCGCCGGTGCCGCAGGTGTCGACGAGCTCCTCGCGGTCGAGGGCGGTGAGCGGGACGGCGGCCGCATGTCGCCGCATGGAGCGTGCGCAACCGACGATTTCGTCGACAGTTTCCCCCTTCATGCGGAGCGCGACAAGCAGCGCGCCGATCAAGGCCGGGTCGACCTCGCCGTCGAGGATTTCGTTCATCGCGGCCGAAGCTTCTTCGGCGGTTAGGTGGGTCTTTTCGGCTGCTTTATGCAGGGCTTCGAGCGCGGCGCTCATGGGCGTTTGGCCTCCCGGGTTTTCGTTGCCTTCGCGCGGAATGATCCCTTATAGTGAGGGTTCTTATTTCGCGATTCCCCGATCGTACCACGGGGTTTCTCATCCCATGAAAATCCACGAATATCAGGCGAAGGAGATCCTTCGCCAACACAACGTCCCGGTCCCGCGAGGAAAGGTCGCCTTCTCGGCCGATGAGGCGAGGGCGGCGGCCGAGGAGTTGGGCGGCCGAGTGGTTGTCAAGGCGCAGATTCACGCCGGTGGACGCGGCAAGGGCGGCGGCGTCAAGATTGCCGAGAGCGCCGACGAGGCGGCCCAACTGGCCGAACAAATCATCGGGATGACGCTGGTGACTCATCAGACCGGGCCGGAGGGGCGACTCGTCAAACGGGTATTGATCGAGGAAACGCTTCCTATCGAGAGGGAACTTTATTTGGGCGTTGCGCTCGACCGTGCTTTGGGAAAACCGGTATTCATGGCGTCGTCCGCCGGCGGGATGGAAATCGAGCAAGTTGCCGCCGATACGCCGGAGTTGATCTTAAAGGAAACGATCGAACCCGGCCTGGGGCTCTCGGCCTTCCAAGCTCGGCGTTTGGCCTTTGGGATGGGCGTCCCGAGCGATTTGATCGCGGCGGCGGCGAACGCGATGACGGCGTTGGCGGAGGCCTACGACGGGACCGACGCGAACTTGGTCGAGATCAATCCGTTTGTCCTCACCAGTGACGGCAAAGCGGTGGCGCTTGACGCCAAGATGGATTTCGACGATAACGCCTTGTTCCGTCACCCGGAGTTGAAGGACTTGCGGGATCTGGGAGAAGAGGAACCGCTCGAGACCGACGCCCACAACCATGGGCTGAACTACATCAAGCTCGACGGGAACATTGGCTGTATGGTCAACGGCGCCGGCCTCGCCATGGCGACGATGGACATCATCCAATATGCCGGCGGGATGCCCGCGAATTTCCTCGACGCCGGCGGCGGCGCCAGCGCCGATCAAGTGAAAAACGGGTTTCGCATTATCCTTTCCGACCCCAACGTCAAGGCGATCTTGATCAACATCTTCGGCGGCATCTTAAAGGTCGACACGTTGGCCGAGGGCGTCGTGGCGGCGGCGAAGGAGCTGGCGATCGAGGTTCCGATCGTGCTGCGCCTTGAAGGGACGAATGTCGAGCAGGGCCGTCAGATCTTGGCCGATTCCGGGATGGATTTCATTGTGGCCGGCAACATGAAAGAGGCGGCTGAGAAGGTCGTTGCGGCCGCGGGATAGGGACTGCGCATTCCCTATCTTTCGCACCCCCGGCAAACGAGAAACGCATGAGCATATTGGTTGATGAAAACACCCGCGTGTTGGTCCAAGGGTTCGGACGCGCCGGGCAATTTCATGCCGAGCAGTGCATGAAATACGGCACGAAAGTCGTGGGCGCGGTTCGGCCGGGCAAGGGCGGCGAGGAAGTGATCGGCGTCCCGCTTTTCAACACCGTCCGAGAGGCGATGTCGGCTGTCGAGCCGAACGCATCGATTGTTTTTGTGCCCGCTCCGGGCGCGGCCGACGCCGTCATGGAAGCCGCTGAAGCGGGTATTGAGCTGGTCGTGGCGATTACCGAAGGCATTCCCGCGCGGGACATGGTGCGAACGGCGTCGTATCTGCGCGACCATCCGACGCGGCTGATCGGGCCGAATTGCCCCGGCATCATTTCGCCGGGCAAATGCAAGCTGGGGATCATGCCCGGACAGATCCATCAGCAAGGCCATGTCGCGGTGGTTTCGCGCTCGGGAACGTTGACCTACGAAGCGGTCGGGCAATTGAGCGCGTTAGGCATCGGGCAGTCGACTTGTATCGGGATTGGGGGCGACCCGATTATCGGGACGTCGTTCATCGACGCGTTGGCGCTGCTTAACGAAGACCCCGACACCCGCGGCATCATCATGATCGGGGAAATCGGCGGGACGGCCGAGGAAGAAGCCGCCGCGTTTATCAAAGAGAACGTGAAGACGCCGGTGGCGGCGTTTATCGCGGGTCGGACGGCGCCTCCGGGTCGCCGCATGGGGCACGCCGGAGCGATTATTTCCGGCGGCAAGGGGACGGCGACCGAGAAGGTCGCCGCGCTCGAGGCGGCCGGCATCGCCGTTGCCTCGACGCCCGCGGAGATGGGCTCGACGCTGGCGGGGCTGTTGTAAGTGGGTGAGGGCAGGCCTGGAGACCTGCCCCCTGCTTGACTGTGGCTTCCTAAGCAACTCCGCCGGCACCGGCTTGAGAGCCGCTCCCGACGGTTGACTTGGACCGGCACGAGTGCCGGTCACTACCCGGATTTTTCAAGGATCAGTAATAGAGAAATGGCAATTGAACGAACATTGACGATTATCAAACCCGACTCCGTTGCGGCGGGGAATGCCGGTCACATCATCGCCGCGCTCGAGGCCGCCGGTTTCCGCGTTCTCGGCATGAAAAAAATCCGCCTGTCGCGGGCCGCTGCCGAGGCTTTCTATCAGGTCCACCGCGAAAGGCCGTTCTTCGAATCGCTGGTGACGTTCATGACCGAAGGTCCGGTGGTGCCGATGGCGCTCGAACGCGAGGATGCCATCGCCAAACTGCGCGAGCTCATGGGCGCGACCAACTCGACCGAAGCGGCCCAGGGCACGATCCGTAATCGTTTCGGAACCGACATCGAGCGTAACGCCGTTCACGGTTCCGATGCGTCCGAGACGGCCGCCGCGGAGCTGAAATTTTTCTTCAGCGAAATGGAATTGCAGGGTTAGACGCGGGCGAGATTTGCTCTGCCGACTATAGCCCTCCAAACGACCAAGCGGGCGAAGAAAGTCCGCTCGAAGGCCGCGCCTCCGGGGACAAGGTCCTTTAGAGATCTTCGTAATCCATCGAGACGAACTTCAATTGGAAAGCTCGGTCCATGATCTCTTTGGTGAGGGTGTAGGGGAGCTTCTCGAATTTAATCAAGTCGATGGCGATGCTCACCACGTCGCGCGGGTGGCAGCGACGGAACTTACGGCCGGATTCCTTGTACTGCCGGTTGACCATGTCGCTGAGAAGCCCCATTGGGCATTCGATATTCTCTTGCCGGCAGAAGTCGTAGAAGATCGCGGCGAATTCCTCTTCCGAGGGATTCTGCATGAACATCTTATACTCGAGTCGCCGCAGAAACGCCTCGTCGCCCAGGTCGTTGGGGTTCAGGTTCGAGGAGAAGATCAGAAAGCACTCGAAAGGGACCTGAATCTTCGTGCCGGTCTGGAAGGTCAGGAAGTCGACACTGCGGTCCAAGGGGTAGATCCAGCGGTTTAACAGCGCTGCGGGGCTGACCTGCTGACGCCCGAAGTCATCCACCAGGTAGATGCCGTTGTTTGCCTTGAGTTGGTAGGGCGCATCGTAGACCTTCGCCGCTTCGATGAACATCAAATCGAGCATTTCGATGCCCAACTCGCCGCCCGTTGTCAGGAAGGGTCGCTTACACTTCGCCCAACGTTGGTCGTAGTCGGGCTCTTCTTCGACTAAAACGCTGACCTCTTCGGCGTCCACGCGTTGGTGATACAACGCGTCAAAGACTTTGATGATCTGGCCTTCGGCTTCGATAGCGTACGGAATGTAGATCGGCTCGCTGTCGAGGTGGGCCAATTGTTCCGAAAGAAAACTCTTGCCGTTGCCGGGGCGCCCGTAAATCAGCAGCGACTTGAAGGAGTTCACCGCGGGTCCCAGCTTCGAGTAGAACTCCTCGGTGACGATCGCTCCGGTGAAGGCTCTTTCGAGCACTTCCTTGGTCATCCAGCCCTCCGACACCGTTTGGTTGCGGACGACCTCCTCGTATTGCTTCAGCGGCACGGGGGCGGGCCCGAGAAACTGGTTGTTCTCAAGGTAATCTTTCGCGCGGGCTCGACCCGTCTCGGAGGCGGCGAAGACCGACGAAATGTTGCCGAAGCCGGTGGAGCGCTTGACTTCGACCAATCGCCCCCGCTTGAGAAAATCCAGCACCTGCTCGATCACGCTGAAGCGAAATCCCAGCAGCCGGGCCATTTCGCGTCCCGAGACCTCGCCGAGAAAATACAGGTTCTTGAGAAGCAACTGCTCGACGAGACTCGTGCTGATGCCGGCTTCTTCCAGCGAGTTCACGGGTTTTGGGACAAAGCGAGGAGTCGAGGTCTGGACGTCGTCGGGAGTCAGCGATGCGGTGTCGCTCATGGCTTAGTTTCACCTCTAACCTCCCCATTATTGCCCAGATTGAAGACATCCGGCACGGGGAAACGGCTCGGTTTGAGGGATGGAGCTCCCTTACCCACCGAATTGGAAGGTGCTGAGGGCAAGGAACGGATGAATGAAGCCTCGATTGCGTGTTAGCGAAAAGTCGCCCGAGCATCCGGACCCGGCGGGTCGGCGACTTCGAGCAATCTTACGTGCGTTCCAGAGAATACATCTCGGTAGAACATCGGCAGGTCGATAGCTTCAGGATCGCGCGCGAAGAGTAATAGATAGTCGTAGAGACCGCCCACGGGCGCGGCCAAGGGGTGCGAAGCGGCGTCGGGAGCCTCGTTGATTCCGGAATTGACCACCGTGGAGTGGGGAGTAAGGTCGGCGATTTCTTGGTACTCGGGACGCAATCGTAAAGGATGTTTCCCGGGGAAAGCGAACAGCGACGGAACGAAGGCGGATTTTCGAACAACGGCCAGGGTGACGGCGTGGTCCAGCGGCGGCTGATTTCCGAAACGGGGCTCTCCGCTAATGAGGTATCCAACAACACGGCTTCCCTCGGGAAGCTTTGAGAGGGCTTCCTCGACGGTGTCGTACTCCGCCCTTGTCTCGGCCCATGCTTGCGCGATCAAGGCCGTCCGGGCAGAGAGGAGGAGGGTGACAAGAAGAAACAGCACACGCTGCCGGGCGTGCCGCGAAGGCGTCCAATCCGCCCCGGCGATCACAAACAGAAGGGTGGCGAAAGGCATCCGAAAATCGGCATAGCCGGAGCCGAAAAGCAAGCCGGGCATCAGCAGGAAGCAGCCCACCAGCAACAATAACGGCAGGCGCATACCGTCGGCGACTCGGAAACGACCCATGGTCGCCAACACGGCGAAGCCGAATGCGAGGAGCAAAAAGAAAACGCCGTCCTGGGAGGGGTTGCCACTGTTGAATACGCTGTACAAGCCACCGATCTTGGCCCAAACGCTCCAGCTGCCCGGTTCCCACGCACTTTTCGGCGGGCTGGGCATGGCGAGAACGAAAAGCCCCAGCGGCGCCACGAACTGAACGACGGCTCCCACCAACCGTTTGGCCTCGAAGACGCCGCCGCCGGTCTTGGCGACGCGCCAATGCCACAGTTCAAAACCACAGACTACGATGGCGTAGAGCCCCAACGCGTACAGGTGCGCGACGAATAACATCGTCGAGAAAAGGCCGCCGAAGACAACCACCCCCGTCAGGGACTTATTCCGTAACAGGATCCACAGCGCCACGCCCGTCAATGCGAGGTTGACCCCAAGCAGGTAGTTGAGAAAGCCGAAGATGAACACGTAGTTGTAGCAGAACAGCGCCGCCGCCGCCGGCCAAGCCGACGCGCGGCCGAATAGGGCGAAATGCAGCAATCCGACCGCCGGCACGGTCGACAAGAGGATCAGCCCGCAGAACAGCTTGCCGGCCGTTTCCGGGGTCAGGAACCGCAGAAGGGGCGGAACGAGCAAATCCATGGCCAAGTTGGGGAGCAGCTCCCAACGCGCTTCGTAGTAACGAGCGAGAAGCGGGGATTCGTCGACGTGAGCCAGCACGTAAACCCGCGCCAGATGGTTAGGGTAATCATGCAGCGGAGGAATGTCGACGACGAGCAGCGGCATGACGGTCATCACGCTGACAGCGGCAAGAAAGAGGACGTTCAGACGCGGGCTCGTCATGCGGCGGTCGCCGATCGCTTTCGGCGGCGGAGGTCGGTCAAACTGTTCGCGAGCACCGGCCCGCGGACAACCGGATCAGTCCACCTATTGTAGCCGCGCGTCGCAGCCGCCCCGCGGCGCCGGGAAGACCCAACCCCTTGTGGGTTGGACCGGTATCTCCAAGCCGGAGCGGGGTCGAGTGTCGTTGGTAATGAAAGCGTTGTAAATTTTGGAGCCGGATCTGACGATGGCGTAAGGGTAGTTTATAAAAACGGCCGTGCCGGATGAGCCTGTGAGAGGACAGGCCGCGAACAGTCGCGGAATGTTGACCGGCACTTGGGAGGAGGACGCGGATGGGGTCGTTAATAGAGTATTTTCGCTCTTCGATTCAATACAAGGTCGCGGCGGTGATCTTCGCGTCGGTGCTGCTGGCATCGCTGGCGAACAGTTGGAACGGGATGGTGGCGACGAGTGGGGCGTTGCGACGAGGAGCTGAATCGGAGCTGGCTGCATCGGTCGCCTCGCGAGCGCCGGCCATCGAGTCGAAACTCCGCTTGAGCGAAGCCGATTTACGGTTCATGTTGCTGGTGCCTCCGGTGCAGGGCATCCTGCGGGCCGCGGACGGCGGCGGTATCGACCTCATGGACGGCAGCACGCAGCAACTTTGGGGGAAACGGCTGACGACGATCTTCACGGGATTGTTGCGCTCTCGGCCCGACTACAGTCAGGTTCGCTTCTTGCTCGCCGACGGCAGCGAAGCGGTTCGCGTGGACCGACGCGGCGGTCAAATCGTGTCGGTGCCGAAGAAAGAGCGGGTGAACCGGGGCCGCGAGGAATATCTATCCCGGACCGTGGGTCTGGCCGAGGGCGGCTTGTATGTGTCGGACCCGGCGCTGGCCCGCGACGACAGTGGCCGCATTCTGACGCCGCATCGCCCTGTCTTACGGTATGCCGTGCCGGTCTACCGCAATCAAACGCCGCGCGGAGCGCTGGTAATCGACTTCGTGGCGGAGTCTTTCTTGGGCGTTCTGAACAGCGGGAATGCCGACGGCCGCAAGACCTACTTGGTGAATCACGACGGTTTCTATCTGGCGCACCCCGACAAGAGTAAAGAATGGGGTTTCGAGTTGAATCACGACGAGCGGCTCGGGGCGGACTATTCCTCGGTTGCCGCCCAAGTGCTCGGCGGTGAAGCGGGCGTTGTACAGGAAGGCGGCGAAGTGTTGGCGTTTACGCCCGTGAGACCCCAACAGCAGTCCGGCAAACGCGATTGGGTTCTGATCGAAACCGTCTCGGAAGACGCGTTCTTGGCGCAAGCTACTTCATTTCGGAATACTTCGATCGCCTTGGTGATCGTCAGCCTCGTAGTCATGGTTTTCGTCGGCATCGTCTTGGCGAGACGTATGATTACTCGCCCGCTTGTCGAAACCGCCGAGGTGCTGGCCGCCGCGGCCGAAGGCGACTACACTCGACGCCTGGAAAATTCGGCCCCGGACGAGTTGGGGCAGGTCGCGCGCTCCCTCAACGAGGTGATGCGGAAGACCGCCGCCGCGCTCGATGAAACCGCCGGAGCCAAGTCGATGATGGAGAACCTGCCGACGAATCTGATTCTCACCGACCCGGACCTGACAATCACATATCTGAATCCTGCTTCGCTGACGACACTCCGCGAGATTGAGCAGCACTTGCCCTGCCGGGCGGACGAAATCGCGGGCAAGTCGATTGACTTCTTTCACAAGAATCCCGCGCATCAGCGCAAGATCGTGAGCAACCCCGACAACCTGCCGCATCGCGCCGTGATCGAAGTCGGACCCGAGAAGCTGGACCTGTTGGCCACCGCTGTTGTGGACAAAAACGGCACCTACCGCGGCCCAATGGTGACCTGGGAGCGAATCACCGAAAGGCTAGCGGCCGAAGAGCGCGAGAAGGAAAATACTGAACGCGAACGTATGCGTGGCGAAAATGAACGGCGGCAGCAGGAGGAGCTCCGCGATAAAGTGGACAGCATTCTGGCAACCGTGACGGCCGCGGCGGGTGGAGACCTCACCGCCGATATTCACATCGAGGGCGACGACGCCCCGGGTCGAATGGCCCAAGGGCTGAAGGCCTTCTTGACGCAACTGCGGTCCTCGATGCTGCGACTCAGCGACAACGCCGAGTCTCTGGCGGCCGCGTCGAACCAGCTGGGCGACGTCAGCACGCAGATGGTCGACAATGCCGGCCGCACGTCCACACAGTCCGAGGCCGTTTCGGAGGCCGGCAATCTGGTCAGCAAGAACGTCGAGATGGTCGCCACCGGCGCGGAAGAAATGTCGGTCTCGATTCAGGAAATCGCCAAGAGTTCAAACGAGGCCGCCAGCGTCACCATGGAGGCCGTCCGCTTGGCCGAATCGACGAATGAAACGATTTCCCGTCTCGGCGAATCCAGCGGCGAAATCGGCAAGGTCATCAACGTGATTACGTCGATCGCCGAGCAGACCAACCTCTTGGCTCTCAATGCGACGATCGAAGCGGCCCGCGCGGGCGAGGCCGGCAAGGGCTTCGCCGTTGTGGCCAACGAAGTCAAGGAACTCGCCAAGGAGACCGCCAAGGCGACCGAGGACATCAGCGGCAAGATCGCGACGATTCAAAGCGATACGGAGGGCGCCGTGTCGGCTATCGGGGAAGTGACGTCGGTGATTACCCGCATCAACGATATCGCCAGCACGATCGCTTCGGCGGTCGAGGAGCAGACCGCGACGACGAACGAGATCGGCCGCAACGCCTCGGACGCCTCTCGCGCGGTGAGCGAAATCGCCCAAAACATCACCGGCGTGGCGCAAGCCGCCCAAGAAACCAGTACCGGGGCCGGCGACACTTTGGAATCGGCCAAGGCATTGACCCAGACGTCCACCGAACTACAAACTCTCGTCAATCAGTTCAAGCTCTAAGGCGAGAGGTTTAGTCGACGCCGACCGACAAAATGGGGCAGGCCACCCAGGCCTGCCCCATACGAAAAGACCGCCACTACTGTGTCGGTCGACTGAAACCCTGTTCTTTATAGCGCTCAAGCAGCGCTTTCAGCTCCGCGACCACTTCGGGATGTTCCCCGTAGAGATTGTTTTTCTCTCCGATGTCTGACGCAATGTCGTAAAGTTGGCCCGGTGGATCGTCGGGACCGGATTCCCATTCTCCGTAATTGCGCGAGCCCGGACCGCGGCCGTCGATCAGCTTCCACTTCCCTTGCCGAATCGCGAACATGCCGTCGGAGGAATGATGAACAATTGCCTCGCGAATCGGTTCTCGCGCTTCGCCGACCAGCGCCGGCAGGAAGCTGTAACTATCTTCCGCGCTGCCGTCAGGTAAGTTCGCGCCCGAGATCTCGGCGGCCGTCGCCGTCAGATCAGTCAAGCAGATGATCTGATCGCTCGTTCCCCCGGCGGCAACCATTCCCGGCCAGCGAGCGATGAAGGGAATTCGATGTCCGCCTTCCCAGGCGTCACGCTTTTTACCCCGTAAGTCGGCGTGGTTGGCGCGATGGCCGAATTCCTCGATATGCGACGGGTCCCATTCCGCGCCGTTGTCGCTGGTGAAGATGAAGAGCGTGTTTTCACTAAGCCCGCGACGTTCGAGAGTAGCCGTCAATTGGCCAACTAAATTGTCGATGAGAACCACGAAATCACCATACTTGCCGGCTCCGCTCGCGCCCCGCGTGTCTTCGGTCGGCAGCCATGGGTGGTGAGGCGAAGGTAGCGGAAAGTAGAGAAAGAAGGGTTTGTCGGAACCGCTCTCGACATGGTCGCCGATGAATCCGATCGCCTTGTCGAAAAGGTGCGGCGTGACGTCGGGGAAGTCGAATCCCTTCATCATTTCGCCCTCTCGCCAAAACGTCCCGCCGTCGGCCATGCCCTCGGTGCGGTCGTCGGCGTTCGCTACCGGCCTGTTGTCTTCGACGTAAACGTACGGCGCCATGTCGAGCGACGCCGGGAAGATGTAGGAGTAGTCAAACCCGTAGTCTTGCGGCCCCGTCGTCACGGGTTTCGTGAAATCGATTTCGAAACCCTCCGGCCGAGCGAAGGGATTTCCCTGACGGGCTCGTGCCGCGATGTCGTCCTGTCCGGCGGGTTCCACGGCGCCTTTTCCGGCGGCCCAGTCCAGTCCCAAATGCCATTTGCCGACGACGGCGGTCCGATAACCCCGCTGCCGCAACATCGACGCGACGGTTGGCCGGCCGGGCTCGATGAGGCTGCGCGAATAACTGCTGAGTACGCCCATTTTTAACGGGCTGCGCCAGCAATAGCGCCCGGTGACGACGCCATAGCGGGTGGGCGTGCAGACCGCCGACCCCGAGTGGGCGTCGGTAAAACGCATCCCCTCCCTCGCCAGGCGGTCGATATTCGGGGTGGGAATTTTCGAGTCCGAATTGTAGGAACCCAAATCTCCGTAGCCCAGGTCGTCGGCCATCAAGAAGATGATGTTGGGCTTGGCCGGCGCGGTTTCGGGAGTGGGTCCGACATCCGAGCAGGAAGCCAAGACGAATACAATGGCAGCGACCAAGGTTTTGGCGAGGGGCGGTCGGGAATTCCACGGGCAACACATGGCATCCGATTATAACCGCGCGCGCATGATCAACGATCCACTCGGCCCGGCACTCGGGGCGGTCAGCGCATACTTTGTTGGAAAGAAGAGTCTTCCCATAGTCCGGTGAGGTACGGATCGCGGCGGATTCTATCGAGGGAGTAGCCCTCGCCGAGTGCCAGGCGCATTTGCTCGACAGCCTTCCGGCGCATCCCCATCACTTCGTACGCCGTGGCGATGTGGACCCTTGCCAAGTGGGTGATCTTATTTGACGGGGGCAAGTGCTCGAGTTCGGCCATGGCCGCCTTGGTGTCGCCCATCTTGGCCTGATATTCGACCAATAAACTCCCCGTCAGATCGTCATTAGGGGTGATCAATAGTTTCCGACGGCCGAGTTCGATGGCACGCCGGAACGCGGCTTTTGCTTTAACCTCGTTGTCGGGCAGCCAATGATAGGCGTCGGCGAGGTTGCCCCAAGTGAGGAAGCTGGTGGCGCGAAGCTCGATCGCCATCTCCAAAGACGCCGCCGATTCCCGATAGCGACCCTGGAAGTAGTGAATGACGCCAAGGCTGCTGTAGGCCGCCGAGGAAGGTTGGATGCGCAGCGAAGACTCCAGCGCTCCGCGTGCTTCCTTGTAGCGTCCACTGTGAATATAGGCCGCACCGAGGTTGCGGTAGTTGATTTCATTGTCCGGCGTTCACGCGATGGCCCTTTTCATTGTGGTGACGGCTTCGTCGATGCGGCTCTGCCGTAAATAGAAGCGAGCCAGCACCCCGTAGCTGTAGGAATCGGTCGGGCGCAGTTCGACCGCTTTGCGGTACGAGTTCTCGGCCTCGTCGAAGTTGCCGAGGTTCATATGGGCCAGGCCCAACCCTTGATACGCGCCGCCGCTCGAGGGGTTGACTTTCAGGGCTTGCTCGAACTCGCTCACGGCGTCTTGTTCTCGTCCGCTGTCCGCGTAGATTTCTCCAAGCTTGACGCGCGTTGTGGCGAGATCACCGTTGATTGCGACGGCTCGCTCGGCGTTCTCTATCGCTTTTTCGGCCCATTTTTTGTCGTTCACCGCGTCGGCTTTCCGCCAGTAAGCTTCGGCCAAGCCGGAGTAGGCCAAGGCGTAGCCCTCGTCGATTGCGATCGACGCCTCGAAACTTTGCACCGCCTTATCGATATTGCCCTCGACATCGTAGCGTTGCACATAGCCGCGGCCTTCCAGATAAGCGCGGTACGCGTCCGCTAGGCGTGTTTCTCCGAAGAGCAATTCTTGTCGAGCGCCCGGCGTCAACTCCAGGTCAAGCATCCCGGCCACCTGAACGGTGAGATCGTCACGAAGGGCGACCAACTCATCGGCTTCGACATCGAGCGTGACCGCATCCAATTGTCGAACGCTGGCCGCGTCGACAAGATTCGCCGTAATTTGAAGCTGCGGGCCCCAGCGCTGGACGCTCCCGGTAATGACGAGGTTGGCGCCGTAGATGCGCCGCGCCGCGTCGACTGTGCGTATCTCGCGAGATCGAATTTCGCTCGCCGGAACAACCATCAACTCCCCTCGAAACCGCTCCAATTGCGTCAGTTTCGAGGTAAGAGTTTCCACCAAGCCGTCGGAGAGAGCCTGCACGGGTAGGTCCTGACTGAAAGCCTCGAAAGGAAGCACCGCGACGTGTTTCCGCTCGGGGAGTCCGGAGCCCCGAAAGCCGCCCGACGAAACAAACCAAGCGGTCCACAAAACCAGCAACGCCGCGGCCGTTGCCCCTCCGGCCACCAGCCGCTTCCGCTCGCGATCGAGTAACCCTCGAATCGGTCCGTACGACTCTTTCACGGGGTCGGATGCATGGCGATGCGCGCGCCCGGCGGGCGGGCCCTTCTCGCCGTCTTCGCGAAACGATTCAACCGCGTCGATCACGTCCCCGGCACGCGAAAAGCGCTCTTCGGGGTCGACCTGAAGGCAAGTCTTCAGTGCGGACCGCCAGCGCGGTTCGAGTCCGCTGCCGCTGAACGAACGATGACCTGTCAGCATTTCGTATAGCACCAACCCGAAGGCGTATATATCGCTTTCCGGCGTCACGCGACCGCCCTGTAGCTGCTCCGGCGACATGTAGCCCATCGTCCCGGCGAAATCGGAGCTGCGATTGCTCTTGAGCACGGTGTCGGCGGAAAGATCGCGCGCCAAGCCGAAATCAGTGATGACCGCGCGCGTCGCAAGCTGCTCGTCGATCGCGAGGATCACGTTGCCGGGTTTCAAGTCGCGGTGAATGATCTCGGCCTCATGCAACGCGTCGAGGCCGGCGGCGATTTGACGCCCCAACTCCAGCACCTCTTGGCTCGAAAGGGTTTTATCGACCTTCAGGCGTTCAGCCAAAGTCGGCCCATTGAGCAACTCCATGGAAAGAAAGATGCAGTCCGCGTCGGCGCCGCGGTGCGTGCCGAAGTCATGGATGCGACACACGTTGCGGTGACTGACGCGTCGCGCGAGTTGAACTTCTCGTTTTAAGCGTTGTACCCATGCCGGGTCGGCGGCGAGTTCGGGTCGTATGGTCTTGAGCGCGACAGCCTCGCCCAGTTCGACATCGATTGCCTCGTAGACTTGGCCCATTCCGCCGCGACCGATAGAGTGGACGATACGGAATCGGTCGGAAACGACCGCGTCGGCTTCGAAGACGGGAGAAGGTTCGCGGAGTTCGAGGACGGGACCATCCAAGAAACTGCTGCTCGACGTGTGCAGCGCGAGCAAGCGGTCGACCTCTTCCTTGAGAGCGACGTCTTCACCGCATGCCCCGTGAACGAACGTGTCCCGCTCGGCGGGCGGTCGATCCAAGGCCTGGCCGAAGATCTCTTTAGCTTGCTCCCACGGCGTCCGCATCTTGTTCCGCCCGCTGGTCGAGCTCACCCCTCAGCCAAGCTCGTCCGAAACTCCATTCGCGTTTTACGGTACGTGAGGAGATTTCCAAGACTTCGGCCGTCTCTTCCACCGAGAGCCCGCCGAAGAAACGCAATTCGATACTCGATGCGCGCGTCGATCCTGCTCGGCGAGCCGGTCGAGGGCTTCATCGAGCGCCAACAGCTCGCTCGATCTTTCCGGAGTGAAAATAATGGCCTCATCCAGAGAGATCGCGTTGGCCGCGGCCCCTCTTTTCTGGGCCAGGCGGTTTCGCGCGTAATCGACCAGAATTCTTCTCATGACTCGGGCCGCCACGGCAAAAAAATGTGCCCGGTCTTGCCAAGCGACCGTGTTTTGCCCGGTGAGCCGCAAGTAGGCTTCGTTGACCAATGCGGTCGGCTGTAGGGTATGATCCGAGCGCTCCCGCCTCATATACACGGCTGCCAGCGTCTTGAGTTCGCGGTAAACGCAAGCGATGAGTTCTCCCTCGGCCTGCTTGTCCCCGCCTTGTAGGCGGTTGAGCAGAACAGTTACTTCTCCTGGTGCGGTATCACCCACAATAAATTTTCACCCGGCATCGCGGGCCGATCCTCCCAATCATACCCCGTCTCGACAAAAATGCGGAAAGCGTTGCGGCGAAAACCTTGTTCCGCCACCCCTTCATGATGCGCGGGCGCGTGCCAACCCAGACATGCCGGCCGCGGCCGTGATAGGATCCGATGAACTCTTTGCCTCGCGCTCGTGGTTTCGCCCGAGTCCAGCAAGACAATCGCGCCGCTGCTACCGTATAGAAGCTATCCTCATGCCGGAGATCCCGATGATTCTCAAACTCATATTGGCGAGCCTTGGAGTCGGCGCGATCGTGTTTGCCGCCGACCGCCCCTTCGGTCGAACGTCGTCGGGACGCAGCGCGGTGCTGGCCCGTAACGGCATGGTCGCCACAAGCCAGCCGCTCGCCGCGCAAGCCGGTTTGCGAATCCTGCGGCAAGGCGGCAACGCCATCGACGCGGCCGTTGCGACGGCCGCCGTGCTCGCCGTCGTCGAGCCCATGATGACGGGTCCGGGCGGCGATCTATTCGTGCTGGCATACATTGCTGAAACCGACGAACTCGTGGGCCTTAACGCCAGCGGCTTCGCGCCTGAGGCTACGGATATCGACTTTTTCAAGAGCCGCGGTTTGAAAAGCATTCCGGGCTCCGGTCCTTTTTCCGTGACCGTTCCCGGCGCTGTTGACGGCTGGGCGACGTTGGTTGAAAAGCACGGAACAATGAGCCTCGCCGAGGTCTTGGCGCCGGCGATCGAATACGCCGAGGAAGGCTTTGCCGTCTCGGAGATCATCGCCGGGACCTGGAAAACTCCGGCGATCGATGACAGCACATCCCAAGGCAAGCAAATCGTCAAGGACTTCGAAGCCGCCTACTACCTCAAGGGTCGGCAGCCCGAACACGGCGACGTTTTCGTCAATAAGCCTCTGGCCGATACGTTCCGCAAGATCGCGGCCGAGGGTGCCGACGCCTTCTACGGGGGTGAAATAGCCCGCAAGATCGTCAATCATCTCAACGGCCTCGGTTGGCCGATCACGATGGACGACATGGCCTACCAACACTCCGATTGGGTCGAGCCGATCAGCACCACCTACCGCGGTCACCGCCTCTTCGAGCTGCCGCCCAACGGCCAAGGCATGGCGGCCATCGAGATGCTCAACATCCTCGAGGGCTACGACCTCAAGAGCCTCGGCCACAATTCGGCGGCCTATCTCCACCGTCTGATCGAAGCCAAGAAACTGGCCTTCGCCGATCTCGATGCCTGGTTGGCCGACCCCGAGCGCGCCGAGCTGCCGGTCGACACGATCATTTCGAAACAGTACGGCGAAAAACAGCGCGGGCGCATCGATCCGGAGCGAGCCGCCAACGAGATCGAGACCGGCGTCAACGAAGCGACGCACCGCCTTACCGACTCGGGCGATACCGTCTACCTCACCGTGGTCGACAAAGACCGCAACATGGTCTCGTTCATCAACAGCATCTTCCACGCGTTCGGTTCGGGCGTGGTGGTGCCGGGGACCGGCGTTGTTCTCCAAAACCGCGGCGCGCTGTTCTCGCTCGACCCCGAGCATCCCAACCGCATCGAACCCCGCAAGCGTCCCTATCACACGATCATTCCGGCCATGGCGTACAAAGACGGCAAGCCCTGGCTGTCATTCGGCGTGATGGGGGGCAACATGCAGCCCCAAGGGCATGTGCAGATTCTGCTCAACATGATCGATTTCGGAATGAACGTCCAGGACGCCGGTGAAGTCGCACGCTTCCGCCACAACGCCGGAAAAGAGGTCGTGCTCGAGTCGGGCGTCAGCGAAGAGGCCGCGACCGGCCTGAGCCGCATGGGGCACGTCATCAATCGCACCAAGGGAGGCTTCGGCGGCTACCAGTCGATTGAAGTGGATTGGGACCAGGGCGTGCTGCGCGGCGGCACCGACCCTCGCAAAGACGGCCAGGTCGCCGGCTGGTAGGCAACTCTCGCTACACCGGCCCGTCAATCGGCGGCAGCGACGAACGCCAGCCTTCGTTTAGCATCCCGGAAAGCCCGTTGACCAAGCTGATGTTCGAGGGCCGGTTGGCGATATTGCGCGTCTCGTGCGGATCGAGTTCGTAATCGTAAAGCTCCGACGTCAGGAAGTTCGTATCGAAAGCCCGCCACTCGGTGAAGCGGTAGCGCTGTGTGCGCATCGAGCGCCCCATGCCGGGACCGACACCGGGAATCTCCCTCGGATACTGGCTGAAAACCGCTCGCTTCCAAAGTCGCTCGGGATCTTCGATCAGCGGTACGAAGCTCGACCCCTCCAGTCCCGATGGACGAGACACGCCGCAAAGCTCACACAGCGACGGATAGATATCGACAAACTCGGTCAATGCACCCGTCCTGCGTCCCGCATTGCGTTGCCCCGGGACGCTAACGATCAAAGGCGATCGGGTGGCTGCTTCGAAATTCGTATGCTTATTCCACAGGCCGTGTTCGCCCAGGTGGTAACCGTGATCGCCCCACAACACGACGACTGTGTTCTCGCGCAAGCCCTGCCGGTCGAGTGCGTCGATGAGTCGGCCGATTTGGGCGTCCACGTAGCTGATCGACGCGTAATAGCCGCGGATGAGTTCGCGCGCCTTCTTTTCTGTAATAGGCCCCTCGCCCGGGATGTCGCTGTAGCCGCGCAGCTCGTCGGAATCGTGCAGCGCGAAGAGCGGGACACTTTGCGGCCATTCTGTGTTTTCCGTCAAATCGATCTTGTCCGCCGGGTAGAGATCGTAATATTTCTTCGGGGCGACGAAAGGAAGATGCGGCTTCAAGAAGCCCGCGCCGATGAAAAAGCGCTGATTGCGTAACTGGTTCAGCGCCCCGATTGCCGCGTCGGCGATTTGGCCGTCGGGTAGGGATTCGTCAGCGACATCGCGGGACTCCCAACTCGGCATGCCCCAACCCGAGCCCGCCGACCGCGGCTGCCGCTTAGCCGGATCGTAGTAGACGTCCTCGCGGGAAATCCAGTTGGCGGCGCGCAGCTTGTCCCATTTTTCCCGAGCGGATGAGTTGTTCGGCTCGCTGTTCCACGGTTCGCTGTCGGGCATCCATGCCGGAATGCTCCAGGAGGGGAAATCATCGAGTTGCGGCTTGTGGAAAACCTTTCCAAATGCCGTCGAGGCGTACCCGGCTCGCCGGAACTGCTCGGGCAGGGTCCTCGCGCCCGGCAGGTAACGCCGGAAATGGGTTTCGAGATCATACACGCGCGTCGAATCGGGTCGTCGTCCGGTCATCAGCGACGTGCGCGAGGGGCTGCAAACGGCTTGCTGGCAATAAGCCCCTGTGAAGGTCAGCCCGTCCGCCGCCAGGCGGTCGATATTCGGCGTGTGAACGTGCGTGTTTCCGTAACAGCCCAGATCAGGGCGCAGATCATCGACGCCTATGAAGAGAACGTTCCAGAGAGGCGCTTTCGGTTTGCGAGCGCCAAAGACAGCGGGCGCACCTCCGCCCAATGCAGCCGCGCCGGCTGTCTGGAAACTCTTCCGTAAGAATGCTCGGCGAGAGTGCGAAACCATAACCCAAATCGCGAGAGTCCGCCGAGGGAACTCGCGACTCCCTTCAGCGTAGCGCAATGGTGGTGATGGGTACACCAGCGGCCTCTTCGCCGGTGACGTGACATACTACGTTTAGATACGGCCCGCCGACGGCAAAGGACGGGCAAGCCCCCCGCCGACCGTGATGAACGACGACGCGTTTGCCCAAATTGAACAGTCCTTGGCCGAACACGGTTCCGGGGCCTGCTTCGACTTGCTGATCGAAAAGTTTCGGTCCGAGCAGAAGTATCCCCAACTCTTCGAGGCGCTGCTGATGAAGAAGCGTCATGAGTTGGATCTGCCTCTGCTGCCCAACGGCCCCCTGAACGACCTTTCCGACGAGAAGCAAAAGGCCTACGACGCCGGCTCGGTCGAAGCGGCGCGTGAAGTCGGCGGTCTTTTCCTGGCTCAGGGAAACATCGCGCAAGCTTGGCCCTACTACCGGGCGGTCGGCGAGGCCGAGCCGATTCACCAAGCTATCGACCGGCTCGATCCCGGGGAAGATCAAGAGGGCGTCATTGAAATCGCTTACAACGAGCGCGTGCATCCTCGCAAGGGTTTCGAGTTGCTGCTTGAGAATTTTGGTACCTGCCGGGCGATCACATATTTCGCGCAATACCCGGGGCCCGAGGGGCTTATCGAGTCAGCCCGCTTGCTGACCGAAACGGTCCACGGCGAACTGCGCGATAATCTACGGCGCGCGATTGAGCGTCAAGAAGGCAAAGTCCCCGAAACCGACAGCCTTTCCGAGTTGATCGAGGGGCGTGATTGGCTTTTCGAAGGCGCCAACTACTACATCGACACCTCACACGTCGGTTCCATCGTGCAGTACAGCGTCGAGTGGCGTGACGAGGAGACCCTGCGGCTCGTGATCGAGCTGTGCGACTACGGCAAGCGGCTTTCCGAAATGTTCCAATACGCCGGCCAACCACCCTTTGACAGTGTCTTCGAGGACCACGAGATCTACCTCCGCGCGGTGCTCGGTGAAGATGTCGAGGTCGCCGTGAAGCATTTCCGAGGCAAGGTCGATGCGAGCGACCCTTATGAGGTTGGAACCGCCCCGGCGCAGGCGCTGGTGAAGCTGTTCGCGCGACTCGAGCGCTTTGACGACGCCGTCGACGTCTACCAACGGCATCTGAAAGACAGCGACCCGATGTACTTGAACTGCCCCAATCCGCAACAGCTCTGCGACATGGCGGGCAACTACCAAAGACTGCGCGATCTGGCCCGCCAGGACGGCGATTTGCTCAGCTTCACCGCGGCGACTGTTCAAGCGTAGTTCATTGGTAACGGGAAGCGGCCCGACCCTCAGTCGATCGAAAAGAGCTTCTTTTCCGCCGCCAGGTAGATCCATCGCAGTTCACGACGGTCTTGGGCGCGGGCTCGGAACCCTCCGGCCGAACCCCAAATGAAGACTGCTTTCGAATCCGCCGACCACCCGTAATCAAACGATCGCCCCGAACCCGGATCGGCTTCGCTAAGCGACGCGATGGTTTCGATTGCCCCGGAACCGGGTTCCCAGACGTGCAAGCTGTGGAGCGTGGTCCCCAGCGCGCCGGAGCGCACGATCACGGCCTTGGTGCGGTCCGGTGAGGGCTTGAGGCCGCCGCCGGGACCGAGCATTTCGAAAGCGCCCGTTTTGTCGTCGTAGGCAAAGAGAGAGTTTTCGGGCCTGAGTGACGGGTCGAACCAACTCTTTCGATAACGGCTGAGCTTCCGCGTCGGCGAAACCGCCCAGCTATTCCAACGCCCGACGATCAGCTGCGTTGGACCACCGTTCTTCAAAAAGGTCGGGCGCCGCAGGATCATCTCGGCTGGAATCTCGACCTCTCGAAGCCCCGCCTCCGAGCCAGTCGACAGATAGAGCCGTTGCTGTTCGGTCCAATTCTTGCCGCTCGCCGTCAGCACCACCGTATCCCCGTATTCGTTCGTGCGGTCGGCCCAAACGATATCGCCCTCGCGGTCCCCAAGCAACTCGACGGCCCAGGCGAGGGGAGAGGCTTCGGCGGCTTGCTCGGCGTTGCGGGCGGCCTCCCATTGCTCAATGTAGGGGACCACGTCGGGTCGCTCGCGAGCCGCTTCCATGAGGGGTTCTTTCTCCTCTACGCCCGAGCCCCAACTGCCGGGTCCCAGTACTGCTACGCAAGAGAAATGAACGGCGGAAACGGGGAACACCGTTACGAAGAAAACCGCCCAGATCCAGCGGCGATTGCGGTTCGAAGCCATCAGACGACTCATTGTAGTGGAGGGCACTAAACATCCAAGTAGCGACCGGCACTCTTGCCGGTCCTAGCCCACAGTTGAGACAAGCTCTCAGCTTGTCTCTCGATCTTCTCATTGACATCCAACGGCGCCGGTTCCCAGTGGGGCAGGTCTCCAGGCCTGCCCATTTCAGGCTGACCTGAGACTTCGAATTTCGAGCTACCCGGAGACTCACAACTGCTACCAATAGATCGGACTTTCACCCACCCGAGCCGCGCCGCCGTGCAGCGCGGTCCCGGCGAACCCTTCGACCAAGTTTCTCCCCTGAACGATCCGGCGCGGCCGGTGGCGCCGCTGACCTGAAACTTCAAATTGGATTCGATTTTGAACCTCCCGAGCCGCGCCACCTCGGGGCTGTGAAAAATTGGGGACTGTACCGAGCGCCGACCGAGAGCTTGTCGGGACTGTGAACCAGGACAAACACGAGTGTTCGTCTCTACCGGTTGCGCCTGCCTTTGTCGGCGGCTTGCCACAGCGCTCGCAGTTCCTCGAGGCCGAGCTGCTGTGCGCGCCGGCGGGTCGTTTCGAGTTCGGCAAGCGCCGCCCGGTCGTAGCGCGCCGAGAGATTGTTGAGCAGAGTCTTGCGCGGGTGGGCGAATGAGAGCTTGAGGAATTCCACGAACTCAGGGTCCCGGGCGGCGGTGTGGTCCAGCGTGAATTCGACCACCGCCGAAGTCACATCGGGCGGCGGCTGAAAGGCTCGCCCCGACACGCGAAACAGGCGTCGGGGCCGAGAGTGGAGCTGACACAAGACGCTGAGAAAAGCGTAGTCCCGTGATCCCGGCTGAGCGATCACTCGATCGGCAACTTCTTTCTGCATCAAGACAACCGCTCGCGAGACGGCCTCGGAGGCGTCAAAGATCGCCCGCAAGATCGGCGAAGTGATGTAGTAGGGCAAGTTGCCCGCTACCGCTGCCGGGGAGTCCGAGCGGTCGCGAACGAACTTGGCGAGGTCGACATCGAGCACGTCGGCGTGGATCAGCTCGAAGTTATCGGCGTCCTTGAACTTTTCCCGCAAGAACGCGACGAGTTCCGGGTCGATCTCGATCGCCGCCACGCGGGCCCCTCGAGTCAGTAAGTGTTGTGTCAACGCGCCTCGGCCGGGACCGATCTCCACGACAAGGTCATCGATCAGATCAGGGCCGCCGCCCAAAGCGCTGTCGGCAATGCGGGCCAGGATGCGAGGGTCACGCAGAAAATGCTGTCCCCAACGCGGTCGTCGGGTGCGTTGCGGCATTGTTCTAGTGTAGTGGTCGGCCGATTCCGTGACCCCATACTCCGTGTCGACGGAGTATCGGGTGAGGGGCAAGCGTCGCCCCAAGGGCGTTCGCGTCGCTTGATGCCGCCCCATGGGCCGGTTTCCCGCGTAACCCTATATCGCCCTCCGGTCGTCCTCACGTTTGACAGCGACGGGCACGATCGAAAATAATGATTCCCGGGTGCCATGGCGCCCGATCCCCTAACAACCGGCCGACGAGGAGCACATGGAGCACACCTACAACAAACTGAAACACACCAAAATGAGCGACTTGCGAGACTTAGCCAAGGGCCTCGACCATGAGGCCGTCAAAGGTTACACGCAACTCAACAAAGAACAACTTCTCAAAGCCCTCTGCACGGCGCTGGGCATCGAGATTCACGAACACCACAATGTCGTCGGCGTGGACAAGCCCGGCATCAAGGCACAAATTCGTGAGCTGAAAAGCCAACGCGACGAGTTCATCAAGGTCCACGATCACAAAGAACTGAAACGGGTTCGGCGCGAGATCCACCGGCTCAAGAGAACGATCCGCAAAGCGACGGTGTGACCCCGCGGCGGATCCCGCCTCCGATCACTCCGACGGCTCGGTCTCGACCGGCACAAAGCGGCAGCCTTCGACAAAGTGGTCGAAGAAGTGTTCGTCGGTTTCCAGTTCCACGTGCGTCACGTTGGTGACAAACTCTTCGAGTCTCGCCCGCCGCGAGGATGACAGCAGCGCCACGCTCGCGCCCGCGATCGAGGCATTGCCGACTTGGACGATCTTTTCGTCGGGCAGGTTGGGAATCAGGCCGATGCGGCGCGCGGCGTTGAGTTCCAGGTTCTTGGCGAAGCCCCCGGCGAGATAGAAAACGTCGATGTCGTCGAGATCGACGCCGTAGCGCTTGAGAATAATCCGCAGCCCCGAGACGTTGGCCGCCTTAGCTTGCGCCAGTTCGCTGATATCGGCTTCGGTGAGCGCGATGTCGTGCTCGGTGTCCACGACAAAACGGTCTTGATCGTCGGCCAGTCGCCCCAGATCATTCATGCGCCCGGTGCGGCGCAGCTCGCTGAGTAACTCGACCAGACCGGAGCCGCAAATGCCCTCCGGCGGCGGGTTGCCTATCAATTGCGTGCTGACGGAGCCGTCGTCGGCGATCCGCACTGCCTCGATTGCGCCTTCGAGCGCGGGCATGCCGCGGGAAACGACCCCTCCCTCGAAGGCCGGGCCGGCGGGGCATGACGCCACGAAAAGCCGATGCCGGTTGCCGAGCAATAACTCCGTATTAGTGCCGATATCCATCAGCGCGACCAGGCGTTCTTCGGTCTCCCAGCCCGCCGCCAGCAGGCAGGCGGCCGAGTCCGCCCCGACATGTCCGCGAATCAGCGGCAGCCCGTAGACCCGCGCTTTCGGGTGCACCGGCAAACGGAATTTCTTGGCTTCGGCCGAAAGGCTGGTCGTTGTGCGTTTTCCTTCGTCGAACTCTTTCTCGATCAGGGATTGGTAGGGCTTCTGGCCGATCGAGTAGACATTCAACCCGAAGAAGAGATCCCGCATGGTCGAGTTGCCGGCCAGGACGATTTCGTAGATCGTTTCAGGATCGCAGTCGAACTCCTCGATGGCGCGGCCGAGGTAGCCGAGCAAAGTGCGTTGCAGCAGACGGCCCTTGTGGTCGGTGTCATAGCGGATGCGCGCCATGACGTCACTGCCCCCGAAGCGCTGTGGATTCTCGAACGATTGCACGGCAAGCAGAGCGCCGCTTTCGAGGTCATGGAGGCGCACAACCACCGTCGTCGTGCCGAGGTCGACGGCCAGGCCGTGGAGCGGCCCGTCGGCTTCGGCGATGGGTTCGCCGTCAATGAGCACCGTGTTGCCGCGGCGCGTGACGGCCGCATCGATTACGTCCAGGCCTTCGGGCAACCCAACGGAGGCTTCCTCGATACGCAACTCCCCGCGGCGCATGGTGTGACAGCGGACCATACCGCTGTCGGAAACCAGCCGTGCCCGGCACGAGAGCCGAAAGGGGTCGCTCAGGTGCGCTTCCTCGGGCGAACGCGAAGTGAGGTGCTCCATGCCTTCGGCGACTTCAACGAGGCATTCGCGGCATTTGCCGTTCTTGTGGCACGAAGTGGGAATGTGGACACCCAAGCGCTCACCACATTCAAACAAGGACAGGCCCTGTGGGGTGTCAAGGGTTTCGTTGTTGATCGAGACCTGCAAAGTCACGGCGAATTCGACGCACGAAGTGTCGAATTTCATGATGGCATGGATGCCCAAACCGGGCCGCGCATTTAGGGAAGCCGTATGCGATGTGAAAAAATGGGGATTGTCCCAAGCACCGACCGAATAAGCTCCATTGAATCAGCAACCGGATCCGGCGCGAAGTGGGCTGGAGTGCGGGCGTTTTGTGAGACCGCGAAAGAAGGGGCAGGTTGCCGTTCGCTGCAAAAGGGTTGCCTTCACGGCGGTTTCGTCGCATCCTGAGCCTAACCGGGGAAGCGGAAGCGGGCACTGCGGGAGCGCAACCCGCCAAGGAATACCCGGCCGCGGACTCATCGAAACGATGGGTGCGGGGTGCGGCCCCTTCGCCGCATCCCGCCTCGCCCGACACCCCATCGGATCGGTAGATCCGCCCATGCCTGGAAAACTCCGGCGGCCTCAAGCCGCCGTCATGCCGGCCGCGAACGCCTCTTCGAACTCCACCGGCCGCACATAACCCAACGCCGAGTGTAGTCGCTTGCGATTGTACACCGTCTCGATAAAACCGCCGATCTCCGCCTGCGCTTCGGCCAACGTCGCGTATTCGTTGCAATCGACCTCCTCGGTTTTCAGCGTCTTCATGAAGCTCTCCGCGAAGGCGTTGTCGTAGGGATTGCCCTTGCGGCTCATCGAGATGCTCACGTCGTTTTCGCGCAGCTTGTCGACGTACTGGTTCGACGCGTACTGCGTTCCCTGGTCGGAATGATGAATCAATCCCGCTTGCGGTCGCCGCTCGGTCAACGCTTGTTCCAGCGCCGCCAACGGCAGCCCGGTCTCTAAGCTCGGACCCACCGCCCAACCCACCACGCGACGAGAGAACAAGTCTAAGATCACCGCCGCGTAAACAAACTCGTACACCAAACGAACGTAGGTGATATCGGCCGCCCAGAGCTGATCCGGACCCGTCGGCGTGACATCGCGCGCGAGATGGGGATAGACGCGTAAACCATGCCTGGAACCGGTCGTTTTCTTTACGCGCCGCTTGCGCAAGCGCAAGAGATTGTCTTCGCGCAGCAGGCGCCGGATCCTGGTTTCGCCGACTTTCCAGCCGCGTCGTTGCAGCTGTTTGGTCAGTCGTCGATAGCCGTGGAACGGGTTTTCGAGCGCTGCTTGGTGTAGCGCGTCGCGCAGCTTCATTGCCCACTCGCTCTCGCGCCGCGGCTTGCGATACAAGCCGGCGCGAGAGAGTCCGCCGAGTCGGCACATCGTGCGTTGGCTCAGTTTGCCTTGCCACGCCGCGGATCGGATGAGTTCGCCGATCCGCCGCCGCCACTGACGAGAGTTTTGGGGCGTAGATCGTCGACACGTTGCAAGGCTTGCCGCAAAAAATCGATCTCCAGGGCTTGTTGACCGATTTTGCGCTCCAGCGCCGCGACGCGCGCTTCGTCTTCGCGGCCGCCTTCGACGCGCGCTTGTCCGCCGGGCCGTCGGCCGGGACCGGGAAAGGCGTCATCGCCGTAGCGCTCCAGTTGCGCCGTCCACTCGTAGAGTTTGCCACGCTTGACGTCGAGCTCGCGGGCCAGCGCCGAACCCGACGCCCCCGCCAGCAGCCGTTGCGCGGCCGCCACTTTGAATTCCTTCGTGAATCTTCTTCGGGACATTCCATCCTCCTCTCCATTCGAGGGTAGTTTGTCCCTCCTTCAGCGGCCTCGTTTTCCGCCCGCACTCCAGAAATCCCCTGAAGCTGCCCGATCTGGTTCCGAATAGGGATCGGGAGTTGTCCCCGATCCCCCCCTAGTAATGACCTTGCAGCGCGCCCCAACAAGAGCGATCCTCGTGCGTTAGAGTGTGGATACGATGTTAACCTTCACGGCCTTATCCGCGGGGCATCGTATTTTTCGGTCGAGGAAGTCCTGGTTTTGACACGGGGCGCGCCGGCCCTCGGTCTTCCGTCGCTCGGGCCGGCGTAATCTTGTATACACGGAGGAACATCATGGAATTAGCAAAAGTGACCCGCAACCTGCGTTTCGGGTGGTTGCTGGCGCTTGTTCTCACCGCCGCTCTTGTCCAGTCCGCCGCCAGCGAGGGTGTTTACAAGGAGGTGCCATGGCCGATGCCGGCCGAGACCATGATCGGCACTCCCTCGCCCTGGCACTTCGGCGAAGTAGTCGCCGCGGCAACCACGAAGGCCGGCAACATCCTCGTGTTCCATCGCGGCGCCCACCCGATCATGGAGTTCGACCCGCATGGGAAGTTCTTGCGTTCCTGGGGCGACGGAATGATCAGCGAGGGCAAGGTTACCCGAGTTGAACCGAAGGACCGCGCGCCGGGTGCCTCGGGCTATACCGCTGTTTACGGGCCGCCCGGATGCTACTCCTGCGGCGCCCACTCGGTGCGTGTTGACCCCGAGGGAAACATCTGGATCGTCGACGCCGGCGCTCACACGGTCTACAAGACGGACGCCGAAGGGCGCGTGATCTTGCAGCTTGGCGTCAAGGGCGAGTCGGGGGTCGACTCCAAGCATTTCAATCTGCCCACCGATGTTGCTTTCGCACCCAATGGCGATATCTATGTCAGCGACGGCTACGGCAGTGCACGGGTCGTCAAATTCTCGGCGGACGGGGAGTACTTGTTGCAGTGGGGCAAGAGAGGAACCGGTCCGGGGGAGTTTGGGCTGCCCCACAACCTGGTGGTCGATGCGCGGGGGCGGGTCTACGTGACCGATCGGGACAACCGACGCATTCAGGTCTTCGATCCCCAAGGCAAGTTTCTCGACCAGTGGGAGGACGTCGGGAGCGTCTCCACGCTCTTCATGACCGAAGACCAACACATTTGGACGGGTGGAATCTTGCGGAACCTGGAAGGGGAAGTCGTGGCAAAATTGCCGGGAAACCCGGGCGGGCACGGCACGACCGTCACCGAATCGGGAGACGTCTTTATCGCGCAACTCAGCGGGATCGTGCAGAAGTTCGTGAAAGACTAGCCGGGTGCTGGGATAAGCACCAGTGTTCGTCTCTAACGATTCCGTGCGCAACCGGGTTTCGAAAGGTTGCGATTGTCCTCTATCCTCTATAATGAGTGGGACACATCGGGGGGACCGCGGCTGATCAGCGCGAGCCCGAAGTGGAAGATCATAGTCACGGCCCCCCAGGGCCGGCATACTAAAGCCAAGGGAGACAAGAAATGCTCAGCATAAGCGAAAAGGCCGTCAGCAAAGTCACGGAGATCATGGGTCAGCAAGAGCCCAAGCCCAGCGCGTTGCGGATATCCGTTGTCGGGGGCGGTTGCTCGGGATTCCAGTATTCGATGGCTTTCGAGAACGACCAGATGCCGCTCGACAAGGTCTACAAGTTCGACGGTGGTCTGAGGGTGTTCGTCGACCAGGCCAGCATGCTCTATCTCAACGAAGTGAATGTCGACTACGTCGAGACGATGGAAGGGGCCGGCTTCAAGTTCGAGAACCCCAACGTCCAGTCCACCTGTGGCTGCGGCAGTTCTTTCAGCGTCTAAGCGAAGATCGCGAAGAAAATTTCAACGGCGCGGCCCTTGCGGGTTCGCGCCGTTTTTCTTTCACCGTTCCACCGGAAAACCCGCCATGCCTTCAGCCGACGAATGGAACGAGCGCTTTCGTCGCGGCGACCATGTCAGCTCGACCCCCGACCCGTTTCTCGAAAAAGCCGCCGACCACTACCCACTGTTGCCGGGTTGGCAAGCGGATGCGACGAACCCGGCGCATGGCTTGCGGGCTCTTGATTTGGCCTGCGGCTCGGGCCGCCACGCCGTTGGCCTGGCGCAAGCCGGCTTCGAGACGACGGCGATTGATTTCTCCGAACAAGCGCTCGCCCACACAGCCCGACTCGCCGCCGAAAATGGCGTCAGCGTCGAGTGCCGTTTGGAAAACATCGAGGCCGCTGACTTCAGCCTCGGCAAGGAAGTGTATGACTTGGCCGCGGTCTTCTTCTTTCTGCATCGCCCGCTGTTCCCCGCTCTATGCCAGTGTTTGCGCCCCGGCGGTTTGATCGTTTACAAGACTTATTCGACTGATCAGCTTCGTTATCCCGGCGGGCCGCGGCACCCCATGCATATGCTCGAGCCCAATGAACTGTTGCGGTTGTTTGACGGATTTCGCGTGTTACGCTACGAGGAAGAGTGGGAAGGTAGGGGCACAGCCGCCCTCATCGCACAGAAAACATGAAGCTTGCGCTGGGACAAATCAACCCGACCGTGGGCGATTTCTCGGGCAACGTCAAGCTCATGATCGATGCCGCGCGGCGGGCGGCGGAACAGGGCGCCGCTCTGATCTTTTTCCCTGAACTGGCCCTGAGCGGCTACCCGCCGCAAGATTTGGTTGAGGTGCCCTCCTACCTCGACCAGAACCAATCCGAGCTTTGCCGCCTGGCGCGCGAGACGGCGGCTCTCGACATCGATGTCATTTGCGGTTACGTCGGCCGAGCATCCGGCCGCGGACATCAAAAAGCCGCTAATTGCGCGGCCTATCTCTCCGGCGGCGAAGTGCTCTTCACGCAGCAAAAAATGCTCCTGCCGACCTACGACGTCTTCGACGAGTGGCGCTATTTCGAGCCCGCCGAGCGGCAAACAGTTTTCGAGCATCGCGGCGTCAGATTCGGCATCACCATCTGCGAAGACATTTGGAACGACAAGCAGTTCTGGCCGCGTCCGCTCTACGGCCGCGACCCGGTCGAGGAACTTGCCGCCGAGGGCGTCGACCTGCTCGTTAATATCAGCTCGTCGCCTTATCACATGGGCAAGCGTCAACTACGTTTGGAGATGATCCAAGCCGTCGCGCGCCACCACAAGATTCCGGCCGTGATGGTGAACCAAGTCGGCGGGAACGATCAACTCGTCTTCGACGGATCGAGCTTCGTCGTCGGTGCCGACGGGGAACTTCGCGCCCGCGCCCGCGCATTCGCCGAAGACGTTGTTTTCTATGACACCGCAACCGGCCGGGGCGACATCCATGAGCAGACCGACGACGAGGCCGAGGCGGTCTATGACGCGCTGGTGATCGGAACCAGGGATTACGTCCGCAAATGCGGTTTCGACAAAGTCATCGTCGGGCTGAGTGGGGGAATCGATTCCTCGGTGACGGCGATAATCGGTGTTGACGCGGTCGGCGCCGAGAACATGATCGGGGTAGCCATGCCGGGGCCTTATTCCTCGAAGGGAAGCGTGCTCGATGCGCGCGGTATGGCCGAAAAACTCGGCGTGCGCTTTGAGGTAATCGGGATTAACGAAACCTACGGCGCGATGGAGAAAGCACTGTCGGGCGTCTTCCGCGGGCTCGATCGCGATGTGACCGAAGAAAACCTGCAAGCGCGGCTGCGTGGGGATACGCTGATGGCGCTTTCGAATAAATTCGCCGCGTTGGTGTTGACCACGGGCAATAAGAGTGAGTTGGCGGTGGGCTACTGCACGCTCTACGGCGATATGTGCGGCGGACTGGCCGTGATGAGCGATGTTCCGAAGAAGCTGGTCTACGAGTTGGGGCGCGTAGGCAACCGCCGGCATGCAGGCGCGATACCCGAGTCGGTTTTCGAGAAACCTCCCTCGGCCGAGCTGAGGCCCGACCAGAAAGACTCGGACTCGCTGCCTGACTACGACGTGCTCGACGCTGTTCTCAAGAGCTATATCGAGGAGTGCGACGACCCCGAGCAAATCGCGGAACGGATGAAACTGTCGGTTGATTTCGTGCGCGACATTACCCGCAAAGTCGACCGCAACGAATACAAGCGCAAGCAGGCCGCGCCGGGGCTGCGAGTAACCTCCAAGGCATTCGGAGTGGGAAGGCGTTTCCCGATCGCCCAACGCTTCGTCCGCTGATGGGTAGCGGCCGGCCTTCGTACCGGCCCCAAAACGGTTATTCGTGTCGACCGATCATCGTAAGACACGCCATGCTCGTCACATTCGCAATAATCCGAAGCGCTCATCCCTGGCGGCCCATCGCGCACTGCCCCGGCCGCTTTGTGTTGTCGATGAACGAATTCGATGGATCGCCCGAAACTCTGGCGGGCTCCCAGGTCGCGACTGCGTCGTTTCAAAGCGAGCACGCCGCCGACCCGGTCGCCGTTGTCACGCTCGAAGGCGGCGGACTCATCAGTTACCGAAAGCCCGACGGTCGCTATCTCCATACACTCAACTCGCCGCAAGGCTTCGCCCGTAAGCTCAAGCAACTCGGCATCATCGTTCCTCTCCCGGACGCATGAGGAGCGAGCCGGTGGAACCCCGCCGCCCGTCATTTGATACGATCCAACAAATGACGCACTCGGCAAGATTTCTCAAGATTGTTGACCAGGCCAAGGCCGTGATCGAGGAGACCTCGGTCGAAGACGTCCGGCGCGACCTGGATGCCGGCGCCGACTTCGCTCTGGTCGACACGCGCGAAGAATCGGAGTGGGCCGCCGGGCATGCCCAAGGCGCCATTCACCTCGGCAAAGGGGTCATCGAGCGCGATGTCGAGGCCGCCATTCCCGACACCTCAAAGAAGATCGTTCTCTATTGCGGCGGCGGATACCGTTCGGCTCTGGCCGCCGAGGCGCTCCAAAAGATGGGTTACGGCAACGTTTATTCACTCGCCGGAGGCTGGCGGGCGTGGAAATCAGGCGAGATGCCGATCGAGAAACCGGCCGAGAGTTGATGGCCCTCCGACACGCCGATCTGGAGATCCGGGATTGCGGAAAATCCCAAGATACGGATGAGGGTCGCTCTATCGATACCTTTCCGATGGGCCGGACACGTCCGCCGGCGCTCGACTATTCCGTTTTCCATTCGAGTGTGTGCGTTTGTTCACCCTGGGGACGCTGACTTGTCGATTTTGAGACCAAGGAATTAAATGACTGACACAGAAGGACTTGTCGTTCATCATGGTGGACGGTCGGGCACCCGCGAGCCGCGTTGGGTGAGATTCAAGACCTCACAACTCCGTTCCGCGAATTTTTCTTTTCCGAAATCTCGGATAGGGGGTTGCGTGATCCTATGAAGTTTGGTATATTAATTTCAATGCCGGGGGGGTGACCCCTACCAAAGCGAGACTAACCTCAACCAATAGACCCCTGAAACAGAAACCTCCCCGGCACCCCTACTCTTCTGTTTCGTTCCTCTTCCCTTTCAATCCAGCGATCCTCCCAAGGATGTCGATGTGCGCCCGGCACGATGCCCGGGCGATTTACAGCGACTCGGCAAACCAGCTAGAATCGGAAAGTAACCGGCCCTCCCGAGCGAAGTTTCTCCTAGCCGTCGATTCGTGAATCGGCCGGCGGCGGCTTCCGGTCGCCACTGTGAGGGGTCGGTTTCCACCCGAGTTCGAGCAGCGTTTCCAGGCGTCGCGCCGGACGATCGGCCGGCGATGAGCACGGGTTACGAGCGAAAATTGTCATGGCCAACGTTCTGATAGTAGGGACCCAATGGGGCGATGAAGGCAAGGGCAAGATCGTCGACCTGCTCTCCGAGCATTTCGACCTCATCACTCGTCACCAGGGTGGGCATAATGCCGGTCACACGGTGTACGTCGGACCGCAAAAATTCATCCTCACGCTGGTACCGAGCGGTGTCATTCGCCCGGGCAAGAAGGCCGTGATCGGCAACGGATTGGTGATCAACCCGGCGCACTTGTTGAAGGAAATCGAGACTCTCGAGGGGCTGGGGGTCGAGATCCGCGGCAATCTTTTCATCAGCAATCGTGCGCACGTCATCTTTCCGTACCACCCGATGATGGAAAAGGCTACCGAGGCGACCCCGGGCAAGGTTCGCATCGGGACGACATCACGCGGCATTGGACCTTGCTATGAGGACAAAATCGCGCGCCGCGGCATCCGGCTCGCCGACCTGCTCGACACCGAAACTTTCCCGGAGCGCTTCCGGGCCGTCGCCGAAGAAAAGAACGCCATTTTGAAAGCGCTCGATATTTATGAGACCTGGGATATCGATGAGGTGTGCAACGAATTCCTCGAGTATGCCGAGCGGCTGCGTCCCTTCGTTTGCGACACGGCGCAAGTGGTGAGCCGCGCGGTGCGAGACGGGCAACGGGTTCTCTTTGAGGGCGCTCAGGGCGCGATGCTCGACATCGACCACGGGACCTACCCGTTCGTGACGTCCTCGAACGCCACCGGCGGCGGCGTGTGCACCGGCCTCGGCGTTTCTCCTACCGCGGTTGACGCGGTGATCGGCATCGCCAAAGCCTACGCCACGCGGGTGGGCGGCGGCCCGTTTCCCTCGGAGGGTCACGGGCTCGACGCCGATACGCTGCGCAAGCACGGCGGCGAGTTCGGTACGGTGACCGGCCGGCCGCGGCGCTGCGGTTGGTTCGACCTGCCGCTGTCGAATTACGTCCACATGGTGAACGGGCTGACGTCGATCATTGTCACCAAACTCGACGTGCTCGATCACCGCGAAACCATTCCGGTCTGCACGGGGTATCGTTACCAAGGCGAGACGTTGAGCGAGATGCCGGCCCTGTCGAGGGTTCTTGAAAAGGTCGAGCCGGTGATTGAGGAGCGTCCCGGATGGCATTGCTCGACTCGCGGCGTGAAGAGCTACGACGAGCTGCCGCAAGCTGCCAAAGACTATTTGACCTACCTCGAAGACAAAATGGAAGTCGAGATTGGCGCCATCTCGACCGGCCCGGAGCGCGACGAGACGATCATTCGCGAAGGGTCGAAGCTCGCGGGCCTACTGGTGTAGCGGGCAAGGCAAGACGTGGCGCGCGCTTTCAGCGTGCCGTGTCGGCATTCGTGCCGACATGTCTTCTCCGAAGGCGTCCCGGCCCGAAACAAATTTTCCGGCCGCCGCGGACGTCTCGCGAATTCAGGACACGAACCGACGAATCGGTTCGCGGCAAGCGTGGACGCTCACGCCACATCGCCGGTGCGCGAGGCCGCGCTGCTGCAGGTCGGCCCTGGTCCCGCCCGGGGCTATACCGGGCCTGGGAAGGAGGCGAGAATTGGTGCCGCGTGCTCTGTCTTCTCTTGCTATCTTGAGTACCGGCGAAGCTCCGCGACCGGCGACGCCTCGACCCTTCCCATGGCTGCCTCCGAACGCAATCTCGAAGGAAAAGTCGCCCTTGTCACGGGCTCGGCCCGCCGCATTGGGCGCTCGATCGCCCTACGGCTGGGTGAACTAGGCGCTCGCGTCGCGGTGCACTACGGCACTTCCGAAACCGAGGCTCTTGCAACCGCCGAGCGCTCCGGAGGTAAGGCCTTTCAAGCCGACCTCACCGATGTTGGGGCGATCGAGCGGCTTTTCGACGAGGTCGAGGACGCGTTAGGACCTCTTGATCTGTTCGTCAACAACGCGGCGCGTTACCGCGAGATGAATGTTCTCGAAGTCACCGAGCAAGACTGGGACTCGATCCACGATGTCAATCTCAAGGCAGCGTTCTTCTGCTGTCAACAGGCCGCCAAGCGCATGCGGGGCCGCGGCGGGCGCATTGTCATCCTCAGCTCAATCGGAGCGATGCGCCCCTGGAGGAAGCATGCGCCCTACTGCGCCTCGAAAGCCGGCGCCGCCATGTTGACTCGCGTGTTGGCCAAGGCGCTCGCCCCGGAAATCACCGTCAACAGCGTGGCTCCGGGCGTGATTCACTTTGACGGCGAGATGGCGTCTGATGTAGCGCGACTGGTTTCCGTCACCCCCATGAAACGACCGGGCAGCGGCGAGGAAGTCGCCGAGGCTGTCTGCGGATTCTTCACCGGACCGTCGTTCGTCACCGGCCAGATCCTGGCGGTGGACGGCGGGTTGTCACAACGGGCCTGAGGATGTCGAGTTGAGCCGCGTTGCGTTTGATCCAGGCGTCTGAATGGGCAGGACTGGAGACCTGCCCACTGGGCGCGCCTTGCCACTTTGATCTCTTTTCCGTCGCGAATCGGACGGACGCTTGGTTACAATGGACGTGACCGTCGGCAACCACCATGCCCGAACACGTCCGACCAACGCGCAATCGACGCGAGTTTGTCCGCGATGCCTTTTGCGGTTTCGGGTCGTTGGCGATGGCTTCGATGCTCGATCGCGAGCAACTCGGCGCGGCCCAGGGCAATTCTCTCGCTCCGAAAGCCCCTCACAAAGACGCCAAGGCGAAGGCCGTCATTTTTCTCTTTATGGCGGGCGGTCCCAGCCAGGTAGAAACCTTCGACCCAAAGCCGCTGCTCACTAAACTTGACGGGCAGCCGCGTCCGGCTGAGTTCGGCGAGGCGAAGTATCAGTTCGTCGAGAAAGACGCCAAGCTGCTGGGCGTCAAGCGGACGTTCAAGAAGTACGGGCGGAGCGGCATCGAGGTCTCCGACCTGTTTCCACACACGGCCGAGTGGGTCGACGAGATGGCGGTGTTGCGCTCCTGCCACGGCGACATGGTGGTCCACTCGGCGGCGCAATATCAGCTTTTCAGCGGACGCATCGTTCCGGGCTTCCCGAGCATGGGCTCGTGGGTCGTCTATGGTCTTGGGAACGAGAGCGACTCGCTGCCGGCTTATGTCGTGATGCCCGACCCTGACGGCGCGCTCGAAGGCGGGCAGCCGATGTACGCCAACGGCTTCTTGCCGGCCGTCTACCAGCCGACCATGTTTCGTCCCGGGCCCAAGCCGGTTTTGAATTTGGATCTACCGCGCGGCGTGTCGATGGAAGATCGCCGCCGGACGATCGAGTTGATCCGCAAACTCAATCAAGCCGACGCGGCACCGGACGACGATGAGCTTAACGCCCGCATTCGCGCCTACGATCTGGCGTTCAAAATGCAGACCGAGGCTCCGGAAGTATTCGACATCTCGAACGAACCGGGCGAAACCTTGGAGCTTTACGGTGTTGGGACGGAGCCGACGAACGACTACGGGCGGCGCTGTTTGATGGCGCGCCGCTTGGTCGAAGAGGGCGTGCGATTCGTCTGCGTCGTTTCGGGCGGCGGCCCGGGCGACCTGCAGTGGGACGCGCATGCCGATGTCGAGGAGAACCATCTCCGCATGGCGGCCCAGACCGACAAGCCGGTGGCCGGTCTGCTGGCCGACCTCAAGCGGCGCGGCTTGCTCGACTCGACGCTGGTTCTATGGGGAGGCGAGTTCGGCCGCTCGCCGGAAGCGCAATCGGGTGTCGGCCGCGACCATCACAACCTGGGCTTTTCGATGTGGATGGCGGGCGGAGGCATTCGCGGTGGCCAAGTTGTCGGCGCTACCGACGACATCGGGCTGCGAGCGATCGAAGACCCCTATCACTTCCGCGACATTCATACGACGATCTTGCACCAGCTCGGGCTTGACCAAGACCTTCTCAGCTACCTGCACTTGGGCCGTAAGGAGCGCCTCACGCAGGTGCATGGGCGAGTGATCGAGCAAATCGTCTGAGCGCCGGGGCGGGGTGATCGGGACTTGCGCTCAGGCAAGCTAATCCCCGGCGGCTTGATACATCGGCTCGCTGAGCGGCGTGGGTCGGCGGTCGTCGAGCAGGCGGTCGAGATTCGAGGGCGTAATCAGTACGAAACCCTGCGGTCGCTCGGAATAACGGGCCAGCGTTCGGCGCAGAACGCGGCTTGGAGGCTCTGCTCCGGCGAACCAGAGCCGGCCCGCGGGGTCTTTTTCAAAGGGAATCACACCGAGGTGACGAGCGGCCTGCTCGGGCAATTCGGCGAGGGCCTCGATTCGCACCTGATAGCTATCCAGACGGCGAAAGGCGAGTCCGTGTTGCGCCGCGACCGCCTTATGCACTTGAGCCTCGCTCAAAAGGCGGCGTCGCACAAGATACTCGCCGAGACGCTCGCCGGGCTCAAGGGAAGCCAGAGCCTCGTCTAATCGGTCGCGTTGTAATCGCCCGCCGGCCACGAGGATTTCGCCCAAGCGACGGCGGTGGGCCGAAAGGGCGGCCTCGGCGGGGTAATCATGGGTGGTCTTGTTCCAATGCAAGCGGTCCCCTCGCAGCCGGGCCGAGAAGAAGAGGCCAAGGGCGAGAGCCAGGGCGCAGAAGTTGATGAGATTGGCCCAGGGAGCGCGCAGGGGCGTGGTCAGCCCGTGCAGCCAACCGTAGGCCTTCAGGTTGAACGCCGCGCGAACCGCCTGTCGCCACAGCAACAGTCCGAAGTTGGCCCCCAGCAAGCCCATCAACAGCGGCGAACCGCTTACCGCCTCTCCCAAGCGCCAGGGTGCGCCGGTCACCCAAGCCTCGGCCCATCGTGCGAGCCCATAGACGAAAACCAGATTGGCGAGCATCGACGCGGGGTGACTCAGCAAACCCTTGCGGTCGCGCCAAAGCCAATACGCTTGCCCGGATCCGGCGCCCCATCCGAACCGTTCCCACGATTGCAACGCGATACCGGTCACCCAGCGCGCTCGTTGCCGCACGGCTTGGCGAAAGCCGCGAGGGAAGTAGGCGCAGGTGGCACGGCGCGCGAGCGCCGATCGGGTTTCGTCGTCGGCGGCGACAGGGCCGGAGGGCGGAACGACGAAGCATTGGCGGCATCCCATGCGGCTCAATTGCCAGCCGATGAAATAGTCTTCGGTCAGGCTCAGGGGATCGAACAGTCGGCCCTCGTTTCGCTCGGCCAAGCGCTCGAGGACATCGCGCCGATAAGCCGTTCCGACGCCGGCGGAGGGAATGAAGCCGCCTGTGCGGTTCCGCAGAACCAGATCCTTACCGTGGAACTCGGCAAATAAGTCGGCATAGGTCGCCTGCGTCACCCGCCCAAGCGACGACACCAGCGGCCGCACGGGAAACTGGATCATCTCGTAACGGTCAATCTCGCGGTTGACGTACTCCAAGGCGGCGGGCGGGATCAAGTCCTCGGCGTCCTGCTGTTGGAGCGCGGCGTAGCGTTCGCCGGAGGCTTCTTCGTGCCGCCTGACGCGGTCGTAGATCCAATTGAGGCAGTCGGCCTTAGTTGTGGGGCCGGGGTGGGGACACACGACATGCCGCACGCGAGGATACTTCCTCTCGCAGGCGGTGACCTTCTCGATGGTGGCCGGGTCGTTGGGATAGAGGCCCAGCCAGATATCGTAATTTTCGTACTCGATCGCCGCCAGATTGTGATCGAGCATGTGTTCGATCACGCCGGCTTCACGCCAACAGGGAATGATGACGGCGATCTTGCGCTGAAGCAGCCTTGCCGGCTTGGGCCCGGACGTGGCGATACCGCTCCGGCGGCGCGCCCGCAATCCGGTCAGCAGAAAAGCACCGTCAAAGAGCAGGTCGTCGAGCCCACTCAGAAAGATCCAAACGGCAAGCGGCGTGAGGATCGCGGCAATCCAGGGGTCAAGCCAATACATGGCGTAAGCCGCGAAAAGGGTCGAATTGTCCAATCTAGCATTGCGTGGGCGGAGTTTCGAAGGGGTTTTTATAAAGAGATCCTAAAATCAGGGCGGGGGCGGGTCCGCCAACGAAAGCAGGCGGATTTGGCGCGGCCGGAACCGAGCGCTTCCCTACCTGAAATTTTCCGCGATCCCAAGTCCGCTGAACCGGGCTGGGACGGACTTCCGGCGACACCTCCGTTGCCATTGCTCGCATTACGAGAGGGGCTCCCACGAATATGTTGGACATGCGGCAACCAGGGGCAGAACGCTCATCGTTGTGGCGAATGGGGTTTATGAATGGTTATGTCGGGGTCGTAAGCGGAATACGGGGTCGGTTGGGGCGCTAATGCTGGTTGCGACCATGAGTCGTTGGGTGTTAACTAGATGAAGAACGCGTCGGGAAGTGTGCGTAGGCTTTGCGAGCCGGCCGACTCGTTTCCCGTTGATTCGGGAGATCCGCGTCGGCCGCGGTCGAGACCGCGCGGATTGGATCACATACCCAAATACCCGGAGAAAAAGGCGATGAGAAGCGAATCCCCCTTGCGCTTGTTATTGCTGCTTGCGGCCCTTTTCAGTGCCGCGGCCGCAACACGAAGTCACCTGGCCGAAGCGGCGCCTCGAGTCGCCTTCGGTACCGAAGCGTCCACTCAAATAGACTCGATTCGTGGGTTGCCACTTCACTTTGTTGCGAACCGCGGACAGCTTGACCCGCGAGCGGCCTTCCATGTACCGGGCCGCGACAAGCAGATTTTTTTTGGACCGGAAGAGATCACGTTTTTGCTGACACCGCGGACGGCAGGCAGGCCCGAGCAGGCAGCGAGCTGGGCCGTCAAGATGATCTTTCTCGACCCCGGCGCGGATGTTCGGCTATTGGGCGCCGAGCGGGCGAACGTACGCTTCTACGACTGGGAAGGTTCCGGGGCCGGAGCCGATCCCACCGTCGCCGTCAGGGTCGCGGAAGCCTACGACGGCATCCGTTATCGGAATTTATGGCCGGGGATTGACCTGGCGCTCTCGCTCGACGGCAACCAACTCAAGTATGAGTTCCACGTCAGTCCGGGTGCCGACCCCGGTCAAATCCGATGGACGTATGAGGGAGCGGAAACATCCCTCACAACGAACGGCGAAGTGGAGATTACGACCCCGCTGGCGGGCTTCCGTGACGGCCGCCCCTGGGCCTATCAGGTCGACGGCGGGGCAAGCCGTTCGGTTGAGGCGGCTTATCGTTTGAGCGAGCCATCGCGGAAAATGAGCGAGCCATCGCGCAGGAGCGCATTACCGCGGAACACGCTCATCCAACCTAACGATGCCGGCGACTACGGATTTCGACTGGGCCCCTACGACGCCACAAAACCGCTGGTGATCGACCCAGCCGTGCCGGTCTATGCCGGGTTTCTCGGCGGCAGCGGCCAAGACGAGGCCCATGGGATCGCGATCGACGACGAGGGCCATGCCTATCTGGTGGGGACCACGCGTTCGCCCGGGGCGGAGTTCCCGGTGACTGCCGGCCCCCAGACCGAACTCGCCGGCCAGGCCGACGTCTTTGTCGCGAAAGTCGACCCGTCGGGTACGAAGCTGGTGTTCGCGGGTTATCTGGGCGGAACGGGACTCGACGAGGGAGCCGACATCGCGCTCGACGACGAAGGAAACATCTATGTGACCGGGTTGACGTGGTCGGAGGACTTTCCCGTTACCGTCGGACCCGACCTGACGTACAACGGCCGCATGGACGCCTTCGTCGCGAAGATCTCACCCGACGGCGGCGAGGTTTTCTATTGCGGGTTCTTGGGAGGCGTCCAACAAGACGAAGGCCTAGGGATCGCGGTTGATCGACACGGGAACGCCTACCTGGCGGGCCGAACGCAGTCACCGGCGGCAACGTTTCCCGCCGCGGGCGGGCCGGACTTGAGCTACAACGGCGGCAACGCGGACGGGTTCGTCGCGAAGGTGAACGCGGAGGGAACCCAGCTTGTGTATGCGGGGTATATCGGCGGCGCGCTTTTCGACGTTGCCTCGGCGGTGGCGGTGGATGACGACGGGCACGCCTACATTACCGGCTACACGAACTCGACCCAGGACAGCTTCCCGGTCTCCGGCGGTCCGATGCAAACGTGGTCGGGTAGCGAGGACGCCTTCCTGACGAAAGTGAGCGCGAATGGCAAAGAGCTGGTGTATTCGGGGTTTCTGGGGGGGCTGGGCGCGGAACGAGGCACAGCGATCGCGCTGGATGCGTCGGGCAATGTGTACTTGGCGGGCTCCACGACTTCCCGGGCGAGTTCCAGTCTCCCAGTTACGGTGGGGCCGAGCTTGGAACTCGGCGGGCTGAGAGACGCCTTGGTGGCGAAGATCGGGCCCGACGGTTCACAGATCATCTACGCCGGGTATATCGGCGGCGCGGCGGACGATCGCGCGACGTCCATCGCGGTTGACGGATTGGGCAACGCGTATGTCGGGGGAGTGACGTTGTCGGAGCAGACCAGCTTCCCGGTTCTGGCGGGTCCCGGCTTGAGGTACAGAGGGGGTCGCGAGGGGTTTGTCGCGAAAGTCGCGGCTTCGGGGGCCGCCCTTCACTACGCGGGATATTTCGGAGGATCGGGCAACGAGTCAGTGAACGGCATCGCGGTCGACCGGCACGGACTGGCTTACGTGGCGGGAAGCAGCAACACGTCCAATCCGACTTTCCCGGTCGTGGGGCCGGACCTGACGCCCAACGGCGGGAGCGATGCCTTTGTCGCCAAGATCGGCGCGACGATCCTACCGGCAAGCAGCGTGGTGAACGGCGCGAGTTTCGTGTTGGGAGCGATCGCGCCGGGCGAAATTGTCTCGATCTTCGGCTCGGGCTTGGGGCCGGCGGAAGGCGAACCCGGGCGGCTGGAATCACCTCGCCGTGTTGCCACCGAGCTTGTCGACGTTGAGGTATTTTTTGATGGCGCGCCGGCGCCGCTTTTCTTCGTCCGCGCGGACCAAATCAACGCCCAGGCGCCCTATTCTCTCGACGGCAAGTCCGAAACGGAAGTCCATGTGCGATTTCAGGGTCGGGATTCGGAACGGGTGGAATTCGACGTCGCCCCAAGCGCTCCCGGTATCTTTGCGTTTTTCAACGACCCTGGGCGCGCGGTGGTCTTCAACCAAGACGGCACGCTCAACTCCGAGGACAATCCCGCCATGCGGGGAGAGGTCGTCGTCTTCTTCGCCACCGGGGAAGGCCAAACCACGCCACCCGGCGTGGACGGGCTGTTGGCGCCCGAGGTTCTTTCACAGCTGCCGCGGCCCGAATTGCCGGTGACGGTAACAATTGGAAGGCGAGACGCGCGAGTCCTCTTCGCGGGCTCGGCGCCGAATTTCGCCGGACTGCTGCAGGTGAATGCGCGCGTGCCGCTCGATTTAGGCAGCGATACCGCCCTTGTCCTCGATATCGGTGGGGCGCGCAGCCAACCGCATCTTTCGTTGTTTGCCTTCTAGCCGGGAGTTGTCATGGACCGACAGGGGTTGGCGGGGCCTGACCCGGTCGGGTCGCCGATCTTTCGGCGGCCGGTTTGTATTACAATGCCCTGCGAACCCTTATGTCTTCGACCTTCAATCGCCGCGAAGCTCTGAAACAGCTCGCCTTGTTCGCGGCGGCCTCGCCTCTACTCGAGGGACAGTTCATTCCCCGCGAGGGACATCGGCGCGTACCTTCCCTCGACGAGATTGCCAATGTCTTCGAGTTCGAGCCGGTGGCTCGGGCGAAGATGAAGCAGGCCGACTATGACTTCGTCGCCGGAGCCATCGAGGGCGAATACTCGTTGCGGCGCAATCGCAAGGCTTTCGATTGGGTGAGCATTCTTCCGCGCGGCGTGACCCACGTCGAGTCGATCGACACGTCGATCGTGATGCTGGGTCAGACCATGGAATACCCCCTGCTGGTCGACCCCACCGCCGGCCACGAGCGCCTGCATCCGGGCGGTGAACCCGAGACCCATCGGGGAGCAAGCGCCGCCGAGACGACAATGGTCGTCAGCAACCAGGCCGGCTTCCCGATCGGCGAGATCGCGGCGGCGGCCGAAGGGCCGATTTGGCAGCAGCTCTACATCCACGGCAATCTCGACGCGGCTCGCGAGCGGGTAGGTCGTGCCGCGGACGCCGGTTGCGGCGCGATTTGCCATACCGTCGACGGGCAATACAGCTCATACCGGGAACGCATGATGCACGATCGCCACTTGAGGGCGCCGCGTCGGGGGTCGCGATCTCGCCGCCGCTCGCGGCGAAGGCGGGGAGCGGCGACCGCCGGCGCACCTCAACCGCCCAACTACGGGATACGGCCGGAAAGCCCCCAAGAGACCTGGGAATTCTATGACACGCTGCGATCATGGACCGACCTGCCACTGCTGGCGAAAGGGTTGCTGACGGCCGAAGACGCCGAGTTGGCCGTCGAGCACGGCGTGGACGCCATTGTGGTTTCCAATCACGGAGCGCGCTATCTGGAATATACGCCGTCCACGATTGAAGTGCTGCCGGAAATCGTCGATGCCGTGGCGGGACGAATCCCCGTCCTGATCGACGGCGGATTTCGGCGCGGTGACGACGTCTTCAAGGCTTTGGCGATTGGCGCCGACGCGGTATTGGTGGGCCGTCCGCCGCTTTGGGGCCTGGGGGCGTTCGGAGCGGCGGGTGTTGAGCGGGTTTTGCGAATGATCCAAGCCGAGCTGGTGCTAACGATGGCTCGCACGGGGTGTTCGCGAATCTCCGATATTGACCGAAGCCTGGTGAAAATGGAATTTCCGTAAGGCCTCGCCCCCTCGAAATCGCCCGAGCCTTCCCTAGCGATCAAGCAGAGATACAAGTACACAGCGACAAGTCCATGCCTCTAACCCGACGTCAAGCCGTTCGCCAATTGTCGATGTGGGCGGCCGCTTCGCCGCTCTTCGCCGGCCCGCAAGATGAGGCGGCCCGGGCGGTTTTCGAGCCCGACCGCGTGGCGCCGGTCGATGAACTCATCAACGCCTTCGAATATGAAGACGTCGCTCGCAAGCGACTTCCCGAGACGCTTTACGACCACATTGCCGGCGGCGCGGGCTCGGAGCGGACGCTGCGCCGCAACCGCGAATTTTTCGAACGCATTACCTTCCGGCCGAGAATGATGGTCGATGTCAGCAAGATGGATCTGTCGATCGAGTTGTTCGGGGACGAACAGTTCGCACCCATCATGGTCGGCCCCAGCGCGGGCCATCGTCGTCTGCACGCCGACGCCGAGGGTGCGACCGTGCAAGGGGCCGGGGAAGCTCAAAGCGCGGCGGTCGTCAGCCGGCGGTCGAGCTTGCCGATCGGGGAGATTGCCGCGCGGGCGCAAACACCGCTGTGGTTTCAGGCTGATGCCGAAAACGACGCCGACGTTACGCGCGAGGAAGTGAAGCGCGCGGCCGATGCAGGGTGCCGGGTGATCTGCCTGACGATCGGAAACTCACAAGCCGGGTTGCTGGAGCGGGACCTCCACAACCGGAGGGAGACGGCGGGCTCGGGACGGCCGACGTGGCCTCCCGACCCGGCTAAGCTTCGCGAACGCGGTGGCCCGCGGCTGGCATGGGACCTGATCGACCGGGTCAAGGAATGGTCCGGGCTGCCGGTCATTCTCAAAGGCGTGATGAACCCCGACGAAGCGAACCAGGCGGTGACCAATGGCGTCGACGGACTGGTCGTTTCCAACTACGGCGGTCGCGTGATCGACGGCGTGGCCGCGACGATCGAGGTATTGCCGTTGATCGCCGACGAAGTCGAGGGGCGTGTTCCAATCTTCGTCGACGGCGGATTTCGGCGGGGTGTGGATATTCTCAAGGGTCTGGCGCTGGGAGCCGATGCGATTTGGATCGGGCGGCCGATCCTGTGGGCGCTGGCGGGCTACGGCGCCGCGGGCGTTGAGACGCTGCTGCGGTTGTTGCAACAAGAGTTGGCGTTGGCGATGGGACTTTCCGGCAAGCCGAACCTGGCGTCGATCGATCGCAGCTTGGTGAAGGTGCATCGCCGGTAGCCGCGGGGCGACAGGGTCTCTATTCGACGACGTCGAAGGCTTTGGGAATCAGAGGGCCGGTCGAGCCGTCGCCCATGACCACCCGGGCTTCCAACTGATAACGCCCCGGCGTTAAGCCCGGCAACTTGGCCCGGATCACCCAGCCACTCTTTTCATAGTCGGGCCGATCCGATTCCCCGACGACGTCCGGACGGTTGTGAAACTCAGTCGTCGCCCCAATCACCATGCCGTTAACCAGCGCTTCGACTTTGGGAACCGGCGCCCCGCGGCGCTGATCAACCGCCCAGCCTCGAATGACCAACGACTCGCCGCTCTTCAAGGACGGTGAGCCGGAATAGTTGATGGCGTCGATGAAGCCGGCGATCGCCGGCGGCGTGGTCGGGTCCGATGCACCGGGCGATTTAGGGACCGGCCGGAGGGGTTCCCGTGTGGCTCCACCAGCCGGGCCTTGCGGCTCTCGTTCCCGAAGTGGCTGCCCGCCCGCCGGCGGGTTGAAGATGTTTCCTGAGAGTTGCGGGCCGCCTTCCGAAAGCCCCTCTTTGACATAAGTCGCCAGCGCCCGAGCTGCCGAGTGGTTGCCTTCAACATTCCAATGACCGTCGTTCTCTAAGTAATAGCGGGACTCGGGCCCGGCTTCGCGGAAGCCCGGCAACAAGTCGAGATATGGGATGCGCGCCCTTTCTAAGACTTCGCGCAAGTAACGTTGGGGGGAGTCCACATCGATTTCGTCGTCAACACGGCCGCTGAACTTCAGCGAGCGGCGCCGCACCGAGACGGCGGCCTGGAACTCGTCCGGGATGATCATGACCATAAAGTCCGATCCCGAGTTGCGAACCTCGGCTGAAAAACGGTAGAGCACATCCCTAACATCTTCCAGATAGGTCGAGAACGTCGCTTGTCTGTCTTTGCGCAACCAATACAAGAAGCGACTCTTGCGATTTAGGTAAGCCTCTTCGTCGCCGGGATATTTCCGAGCCGGCCACATCCCGCCAAGGTCGACCCCTCCGCGCTCGTGCTTTTCTCGTTTGGACAAGTCGACCAAAGCGTTGCGGCCTAGTTGACTCTGTTCCCAGACCCGGAACAGGTTTCTGGCCAGGCGAAACGTGTAGCTGAGACGAGCCGGCGCCGCGTCGACCCGGCGTTGCGGTCTGTAGCCTTGCTCGTCAGTGATATCGTTGCCGATGAAAAGGGCGAAGATCACCAGGTCGGGCTGAATAAAGGCCTGTTCAAACTGCCATACGCGCAACGAAAAGCTCGGGCCGACGCCGGGCACGCCCAAACTGAGCACTTCGAACTCTCGATCCTGGTCTTGATTGAGATGCCTCTCGAGCCGGGCATGCCACATGTCGGCATAAGGGACAGCGACAGTCGCGTCAGTGAATGAATCTCCCAAGCACATAATACGGTAGGCGTTCGATTTCGCCCATCCGATGTATTCCTTGGTGCGAAACGACCGCGAGTTCAGGATAAATCCCGCCCGCTCTTCGTAGGGCGTGAATCCGACGATCGACGAGTTCAGCAGGTCTTCGAGCGAATCAAAATCGTCCAGATCGCTGCTGAGAGGTGGGATATAAAGCAGGGAATTCAAGCCCCTGTGGCGCGGTTCGAGAAAACGCAACCCACCCTCGAACAGCGCTAAAACCAGGAAAATTTGGATCGACAGAAAGAGGAGCCGACGAAGTCTCGAATTTCCTGAAGACATGACGCAATATCGAGTCCGCGAGCCCGCCGAGGGATCCGCGCTGAACGCGACCCATTGTAACAACCGTGAAAGAGAAGGCCTCGGGAAGGTCAGGCCAGGCGAGCGGCGCCTTTCTTCCGAAAAAGGACTTGCAGCTCGCGGCGCCATTCGGCCCCCAGACCGACTCGCTCGACAGCAATTTCCGGCGAGAAGTAGCGCAAGATGATTTCCGTTGTGGGGTGGAAGTCGAAGGCCGGGGCGACGAGCAGCAGACGCGGGGGTGCCGAGGACAACTCGATGCCGGGGAAAAAGCCTCGCGCCGAAAATTCGCCGCGGTCCAGGTGCCACCGGGCGCGCATCCAATAGTCGAGGCTCTGGAGCGGTAGGTGAATGTCTTCGTCGACCTTCAGCTCCAGAACGGCCAAGCGGCCGGCGCGGTCCGAAGCCAGCAGATCGACGATGCCGCGATTGCCTCCGGCAACCGCCGGGACGTGACTATACACTGGGTGCGGAAGCAGGCCGCCGCGAATGCGTTCGATGCCGCCTCGTACTTGCGACTCCAGCCAGCTTTCCGGGTAGTTGCGGAAGAGCGGGTTCAACGTATCCGGCGCATCGGACGATCGGAAGCGGGCAAGTTCCTCGGCCAGCCGAAACACTTCGTCGAACGTGCGGTCGGAAACAAGGACTTTGTCGCTCAACCCGTAGGTCACTGCCGGGCCGGTTTGGCGCGCGAACTCCATTCCGCGAATCCGAAAGGAACGGGCGCCGTCGGCTCGCTCGACGGTTTCAACGTACGGATAGGCGCTCAGATCGGCTAAGCGGGCGGCCGTCGCCGCCGGAGGTTCACAGGGCGCGGCGCGAACAGGCAGCCGCGTGGCGAGGTTGCCGAAGTCAGTTGGGTCGGTCGGGCTCAGGCCTCCCTGAGCGTCGAAGCCATGGAGTTCGAACTGTATCGCGTCGCGATTGAGGAAGGCCAGCCGGTTCGCCGTCGTTCGAGTGGATCGGTAAGGGAGGAAGATCTTCAGGCCGGCGACGACGCGCCGGTCCGCGCGCCGGCGCACCCAATCGAGCCAAATCAACCCGAAGGTCAGAATCCTCTCGCAGGCCGCGCGATCGTCACGACACCCGATCACGGCCCACAGTTGGGTGCCGCGCCGCAATACTCCGCGTGTGTAGATCGGCGAGAAGGAATTCTCGAGATCTGCCGACGAGAGCAGTTTCTCGATGTTCCACTCGCTGAAGTCGCGTGTCAGGATCCGACGCAGGAACTCGCGGAACTCGATCTGTTGCGCGATGCGGTTGAGTGCTTCGCGGTTCGCTCCGCTATCGCGCAAGGTGAGCGTCGAGGTCTTGGCGCCGAAGCGGCGGACGTTCAACTCCAGTCGGCCGACGCCTTGCGAGCGTACCGAGACGACCCGCCGAACGATATTTCCCTCGTCGCCCCAGACTTGCAAGACACACTGCTTCCCGTGCACTTCCAGCGCATAGCCACCCGGTTGGATGCGAATCGGTGCTTGCTCATCCTCGACAGCCAGCGGCCTCAGGCAGCCGCGAAGAAATCCTTCGATCACCGTGACAAGCTCGATTGGCGCGGGCTGTGGTTGGGATGAAACGGCGGGCATGATGGGTTCAGTCGACCGGAATGAGCCAGGCCGACACAAAGACGAACTTCATCCGACGTGAATAGAGGCGACAGGAAAACAAACAGAAAGAGTCGGGCGACTCCGAAAGAATCGATCCGCGGCGGGGAAGGGTGGCGTACGCGGGCCTTGCGCGACGGCTCTATTGTAGCAAGTGCTCGGGGAATTTCAGTGGCGCGAGCCGAACGGGTCGTGGCCCTCGAACCATGCCTTTGTGTGCCTCGGAAGATTGCTCTCGGCGGCGAGCCGGCGAAGGTCCGTTTCGGTGTCGATGTCATACCACTCGGGCAACGTCTCACAGCGCAGGCCGGCGCGTTCAAAAGCTCGCTCGGTTTCCGCCCTGGTAGACGGCATGGACCACGGGACGTCCGCGAACATGCGCGGCTGGGCTTGGCGGCAGCCGACGGCATAATAGCCGCCGTCCTCGCTTGGCCCTAGAACGGCGTCGGTGTCACGGAGCCGTTCGAGACCCTGCTCGAGATACGCGGGCGGAAGCGTCGGGCTGTCGCCGCCGACGATGATCACCCGGTCATGTCCGCGTGCCTGGAGTTCCTCGAAACAGTGCAGCATCCGCGCGCCGAGATCCGAGCCCTGTTGCAGGCCGCGATTTTCCGGGGGTGCCGGTTCGTCGCCGACAGGCCAGGCTTGGTCGCGATAGAGGTGGAGCGAGAGGTTGGGGATGTTGTTTAGGCTTTCCCAAACATCGAGGACGAACGCGCGGTGCAGGTCGGCGGCCTGTTGGGGTGTAAGCGGCGGCTGGAGGCGGGTCTTGACGCGGCCTGCGATCGGGGCCTTGGCGAATAGCGCGATGGCGGCGGACATAAGTTTCAGCCAGACCTGACGTGCGCGGCTCGGCTTGCGCGGCTTGGTTTGGAGACGTTTCTAACGCTGGGGAAAGATACGTTTGACTTTGCCGGGGATCTTCAGCTTCATGGCCGATTCCTTCATCGGCGGGTTTCTTTCTACGTTTGTGTAGGTGTAGAGGCGGTAGTCTCCGGGGTTGGCGCCGTAGATTTTTTCTTGGACCGGTTGCCAGTCCGAAGTGGAAATCCACATTTCGAGCCGCGGCATGTTGGCGCGCATCTTTTCGGATTTGGGAACCAGCTCGATCTTGACCGCCGCCGTGCCCGCGGCCTTTTCCTCTCCCTGCATCTTGAGCTCGTAGTTCTCGCGCAAGACTCGGCCGGCCGTGCCGAAACCGAGCAGCAACGCTTGCTCCAGCATCTCCCGTGACTTCGATAAATCATACTCTTCGACGGTTGCGATCTTGGGTCTGTAAATTTCTACCTTAGTGCCGCGTACCGAAACGAAGTAAGGATAGGGCTTCTGAAACTCGATCAAGAGGTTGAACTGTTTGTTCCGGGCCCGCAGCACGCGGATGACGCCTTCTTCAATGCTTTCGTCCTGGACAATGTCGGTGTACTTGAGCCAACGGACATCGGCCCGCATGGCGCGAAAACCTTCCGAGGCCTTATCCATGCGGGTCAGCAAGACGTCCAGCTCGACAGCGGGCAGGGAAGGAACGAGCAGGGTGATCAGAGCGCAGAGGAGAAACCGACGCACATTGGGTGAGACTGGGCGGATCGGCATCGGGTTTCCGTGAACTTGCGGCGCGGCCCGAGAGTGCGATTACGGCCGGGCGTAAACCAGATAGGCCCGGACCTCGCCCTCTTCGTCGGTCGAGGGCCGTGTATCGACAATGCTCAGGGACCGGCCGGTCCTTTGGCGCAGCAGGGCGCGAAGCTTCTTGTCGACTTCGGCGGCGGGGGTCTCGTCGATCACAAACGGCTCCACCCAAAACACTTCGACGGCCGGGTCCGCGGAAAGGGCCTCGATCTGCTGGACGCTCGGTGGTCGTGGCTGATCGCGGAAAAATTCCCTTGGCGTCAGGAAGATGAACACCAGGATGGCCACAGCCAAGATGTCGTACTGCCAGGAGCCGCGGGGATATGTCCACAGCACAACAGGACGTAGCAACCGACTGATTCCTCTAAGCATGGTGTCAGTTTATCGTAAAATGGAAACAAGCGTAGGATCGATACCATGACACCGTTGCGACACAGAATCCGCCGATTTTTCCGCCTCGCGGCTCACCTACAAATGATGCCGGTGCTCGAGGCCGGGGACGACCCGCTGATCGGCGGCCAGGCGGTCATCGAGGGCGTGATGATGCGCGCCCCGCACAGCTATTGCGTCACGGTGCGGCGGCCGGACGGCGAAATCGTTCAGCAAACCGGCACCCTCGAGCGGGTCTCGGAGAAGCACCCTGTCTTCGATTGGCCGGTGGTGCGTGGGCCGGCAAACCTCGGACAAGCCATGGGGTTGGGGATTCGCACGTTGCGGTTCTCGGCAAACCAGGCTCTGGTCGAGGAGACCACCGCGAAGGCCGACGGCGATGCCGCGGCGAAAACCGTTGAGGGGTCTCAGGAAGCGTCGGGCGCCGGCTCCGAGCCAAAAGAGGCGAAAAAGTCGGCCGAGATTTCCGGTTGGATGATGGGGCTGAACGTGGCGTTCTCGCTGCTGTTTTTCATTTTCCTCTATAAGTTTGTCCCGCTGGTCGTTACGACCCAGTTGCAGAGTTACACTGCGTGGCTCGACGGCAATTTCGGGTTCACGTTGATGGACGGCCTTGTGCGGATGGCGATTTTTCTGACCTTCCTCACGATCGTCTCGCGCATGAAGGACATCAGACGGGTTTTTGAGTATCACGGGGCCGAGCACAAGGTTGTCTTCAACTATGAATCGGGCCGTCCGCTGACGGTCGACAATTCACAAAGCTTCGCTACTTTTCACCCGCGTTGCGGCACCAGCTTCCTGATGGTGGTGATGCTGATGAGCATCGTGGTGTACGCCTTGATTCCGGTCGAAAGCTTTGCCTTGAAATTGTTGGTTCGGGTGGTGATGCTCCCGGTCATCGCGGGGGTGAGTTACGAGATTATTCGTTTCGCCGCCAAGCGACAGGGGACGTTGTGGGTTTGGATGGTGGCTCCGGGGTTGTGGCTGCAGCGCATCACGACGAAGGCTCCCGACGACGATCAGGTGGCTATTTCCATTCAGTCGCTTGAAACGGCGATGGCGCTCGAACGCGAACAGGACGGCGAACTCGTTATCGCCTAACCGGGCTTGACTCGAAATAAGGGTGAGAGAGGGCCTACTAGGAATCGGCAATGCAGTGGCAAAAGAAAATGGATGAGTTGGAAGCGCGTTACGACGAGCTTTCCCATGAGATGGCCGATCCGGCCGTGATGTCGGACCAGAATCGCTATACCAAGACGGCTAAAGCGGCGGCGGAAATCGGCGATGTGGTCGAGAAGTATCGTTCCTGGAAGGAATCGCAATCGGAACTCGAGGAGACCCGTTCGATGCTCGATGACCCCGACGCCGAGGTCGCCGAGTTGGCTAAGCAGGAAATCGCGGGCCTGGAACAGCGATGTGCCGGTCTTGAAGCCGAGATCAAAGAGCTGATGTTGCCCAAGGACTCCAACGACGAAAAGGGCGTGGTGCTGGAGATTCGAGCGGGCACCGGCGGCGACGAGGCGACGCTGTTCGCGGCCGAGCTTTTCCGCATGTACAGCCGCTACGCCGAGGACCAGGGCTGGAAAGTGGAGATGATTTCATCGAGCGCCTCCGAGGTCGGCGGGTTCAAGGAATCCATCTCGTTGATTTCGGGTCGCCGTGTCTACAGCAAACTCAAATACGAAGCCGGCGTCCATCGCGTGCAGCGCGTGCCGAAGACTGAAACTCAGGGGCGTATCCACACCTCGGCCGTGACGGTTGCCGTGATGCCGCAAGTCGACGATGTCGAGATCGAGATCGAGGCGAAGGATATTCGCGTCGATACGTATTGCTCCTCGGGGCCGGGCGGGCAATCCGTGAACACGACCTATTCCGCGGTTCGTATCACGCACTTGCCGACCAACCTAGTTGTTACCTGCCAGGACGAGAAATCGCAGATCAAGAACAGAGCTCGCGCGATGCAGGTGTTGCGCTCGCGTCTCTACGAAGTCGAGATGGAAACGCAACACGCCGAGCAGGCCGAGAGTCGCCGCGGCATGGTGCGCAGCGGCGACCGCAGCGAGAAGATTCGCACCTACAACTTCCCGCAGGGCCGCGTGACCGACCATCGCGTTCCCGGCCTCACGCTGCATCAGCTCGAGTCGGTTATGACCGGAGGCCTAACGCCGCTGGTCGACGGGCTGGCGACCCACTGCCAGGCCGAGCTGATGAAGCTGGATTTGAACGCGGCGTAAAAGTTCCGGGGGGGCTTTCCGCTTTGGATTCGGACTCGGGGGGCGTCTCGGTCGGCGGATTCGATCAGAGCAGGGACGGGATCGCCGTCTTCACATTGTTCAGGCAAGTCTTCATATCCATGACGTCCCGCTCAGTCAGTCGACCCGTCGGCAGTTCATATCGAGCTTGGCGGCTGAAATGTTGAAGCTCTCGATAGTCCCGGATAGATTCGTGAAATATTTGGATCCCGACCCACCGCGCTATCTCTCGTTTTGTGCATACGATGCGTCTTTCCCCGAGCAGTGAAATAAGCGGCGACGTAGTGCAGCGCCGCATAAAAGAGGATCGTAACCGCCCAGTCGACCCGGGCTCCCGAGGAAACGCCCAACTCCCATGCGAACTGTTCGTTTTGCCGAGCCTTGGCGAGGTGGTCAGGTGAGTTCAACGCGGGACGCCTTTTTTTCGTAAGCCAGGCAAAACGAGGGGTCGGTAAGTTCCGTTGTGAGGATGTCAAAATCGAAATCAAACAACTTGAATTCGTTGATCATCTCCAGCTCTTTGGCATAAATGCGTCTGCGCACGCCCTTGTCTCTATCGTCGCTCACCAAGACCCGTACGAAGAATGCGCAGTCTTGCCGTGCGGTGTAGATGCGCCGAACTTCCGGAATGTTCCCTAGGCCGCGAGCCGCAAAGTCGTTCACGGTCGATGTGGGCGGCATCGCTAGTTCTTCGGCACGTTGAGACATATCGACTCTACCCAAAGGCTTGTTTAGCCTATGCTTACGCTACGACGAAGCAATGGGAAGGGGCGGCGGCGAGGGGTGGCGCGCGGGAATTCTCACGGAAGCGACGCGGCCTTCGGCTCTGTATCCGCCTGTGCCGAAGGCTCGGTGAGGGCGACGCAAATCTTGTCGACGAGATTGCGGATGTACGACGCCTGCACGCCGTAGTTGTTGACTATGATCGAAAAAGCCAAGTTGCGGTCGTCGGCTGTCGCGATGTAACCGGAGATCGCGGTGACATGCGACAGCGTGCCGGTCTTGGCGCGGATCCTCCCCCGCACCGGAGTACGCGAAAAACGCCAATCGAGCGTGCCGTCCTCCCCCGCGATGGGGAGGCTCGCGACGAAGGTTTCGCGGTTCTCCGATTTCCACATATGGGTCAGTAGCTTTACGGTTGCCGCGGGGCTGACGAGATTGCGCCTGGAAAGCCCGGAGGCGTCAGCGAAGACGAACTCTTGCTCGCGCAACCCCACGTCCTCTTCGAGAAAATCCTCGAGGTCTTCGAGGCCGGCCTGGAAACTGCCGACGCCGCGCCGGCGCCGGGCGACTTCGCGAAGCAACATTTCCGCGTGCAGGTTTTGACTGACCTTGTTGACGATCTTAACGGTCTCGGCCAACGACGCCGAGCGAACGCTCGCCAGCTCGGTGGGGTAGGTTTCGGTCTTCGGGTCGGCGACTTGCTTGAGACTGGGGAACTGATGGCCCAAGGCGTGACGAGCCTCGGCTTCGCCGGCGATTTCAACACCCATTTCGCCGAGCACATGGTGGAAGGCGCGGGCGGCAAACAGAGCCGGGTTGTCGACCGCGACGGTCATCTTTCGGCCTCGCGAATGAATCGAGATATCGCCCCAGAGCGCCAACTCGCGGGCCCCCGGCGCGCGGTCGAGATGTAAGCCGCGCGGAACCATCCGTGTGGCGGCGGTTCGCAGCCGGTTGTCGAGCCCGAAATAGCCGATGTCGGGCCGAAAGGCGACACGCGCGTTTTCGCGAACCGCGCGGCCGGGCAATACCTGCATCGTGATGGTGTTGTCATTGAACGACAGCGCGCTGATTGGGGCGCCGTAGCCCCACATTCCGTCGTCGATCGACCAGCCCGGCGAGTGGCGTTGCCACACATAACGGCTGTCGTCGCCGATGACGCCGCCGGCGATTTTCTTGATTCCCGCGGCCGTGACTTGACGCGCCAGTTCGCGCAGCGGCGCTAAGCGGTCGGAGGCGAATTCTTTCTTGGGGTTGTAGGGGATCAGCCGCGAGGAAAAGTTCGGGTCGCCGCCGCCAAGCAACACTAAATCGCCGGCTAACGTTCCGTCGGAGTCCACCTCGGCCTTAGAGACGACCGTCGTGGTGTGAAAGTAATCCGGACCCAATCGAGAAAGCGCCAGGGCGGTCGAAAAAAGCTTGCCGTTCGAAGCCGGAAGAAACAGCTTGTCCTGGTGCTGCTCGTAAATGGTTCGGCCGTCGTCGAGGTCGACGACCTGAATTCCCCAAAACGCGCGCTCGGCGGCTGACGTGTCGGTGATCTCGGCGATGCGATCGGCAAGAGAAGCGGCGTGGCCAGAGAGAGCGCCGAATGCCTGCGCCAATACCGACGCGAAAACGAAGGTCAAGATCCGAACAAAGCGGCTCGGCGAACCGGACTTAGAAAAGGCGTGAGGCATCTTTGGCGAAGTAGGTCAAGATCAAGTCCGCCCCGGCGCGCTTGATCGCCGTCAACGACTCCATCATTACGCGTTGCTGGTCGATCCAATCGTTGCGGCCCGCCGCGACAATCATCGAAAACTCTCCGCTGACCTGATAGGCCGCCACGGGCAGGTCGAATTCCTGTTTGGCTCGGTAGATGACGTCGAGGTAAGGCATGGCCGGCTTGACCATAATCATGTCCGCGCCCTCTTCGATATCGAGCTCGATTTCGCGCATCGCCTCGCGTTGGTTGGCCGGGTCCATTTGATAACTGTTGCGGTCGCCGAATTGCGGCGCCGACTCGGCGGCTTCGCGAAAAGGCCCGTAAAAACCCGAAGCGTACTTGGCGGCGTAAGACATGATCGGGATTTTGCTCAACCCGTTTTCATCTAGGGTTTCGCGGATCGCGCCGACGCGGCCGTCCATCATGTCGGAAGGAGCGATGATGTCGGCTCCGGCACGGGCTTGGGAGAGAGCGGTTTTCGTCAGCAGCTCCAAGGTCGAGTCGTTGTCGACGTCATTGTCGACGATGCGCCCGCAGTGCCCGTGGCTGGTGTACTCACACAAACAGCAATCGGCGATCACGAGCAGATCTTGCACCTCGGCTTTGATGGCTCGAGTCGCCCGTTGCACGATCCCGCCGTCGTCATACGCCCCCGAGGCGTCGCTGTCTTTTGATTCCGGCAGTCCGAAAAGAATGACGCCGGGGATCCCGAGCGACTGCACCTCACGGCATTCCGCGACGATCTCATCGACGGACATCTGATAATTGCCCGGCATGGCCCCGATTTCCTTCTTGACGCCTTCACCGGGACAGGCGAAAAGCGGATAAACGAAATCATCGGGTGTCAGGCGGGTTTCGCGGACGGCGCGGCGCATCACCGCGCTCGCACGCAAACGCCTGGGCCGATTTGCGGGAAACGGCATCAGTCCTATTGTAGGTTGCGCGTCGGTGGGGGGGCAGGGAGGACAGGGGCGGCTACAGCTTGGTCAGCCCAGCCGAGCCGTTCGGTAAGCCGTCGGACGCGGGGGGGATTGCGGGTCAGGCTAGAAGCGTTACGAGGTCTTTGTCCGAGGACGAGACCAGTCCTCTGTTCTCCAACGCGCCGATGGCCTGCAAGACGTTCTCCTGAGACACCGGCTTTCCAGTCATTTCATTCAGGCAACCGCTAATCTGCAGCTTCGTGGCATGATTGAGTCGCCGAACGGATTCCAATACAAGACATTCGATAGCTGTCATTCGTATACCTCCGTCTCATCCTCAGTAGTACGGAAAGTCCGGAAACTATCAATAGGACGGAAGTACCGGCGTCATCGAGACGGGCCCTAGCCCGTGCCGGCACCACTATCCCCCAGGAGTGCGGACGATTCAGCCCTGGAAGCACGCGACCCCGGGGCGCCGATTCACCCTATTTGCGTCGCCTAACCCTGGCCAACATCGCCGGCTTCCACCACACAAAAAAAGCGGGCCCGGCGAAACCGGTCCCGCTTTGATCTAGATCCGACGACTTGCTTAGTTGATTTTGCCGTCCTTAAGCACCAGCATGAAGGGCTCTTTGGTCAACGTCGTCGCGACGCCTTCGAAGGCAACGGCCGTGCCCTTGCCGGGGGCCGCCCGCATGCGGTTTTCGAGAGTAAGGGTCACCTCGGCGGCGCCGCCTTTGGTGCTCGTCAGCGTCAGCTTATTCGGAGCCCGCGCCGGTGTAGCGCCGACAACAAAAAGCCGAAACTTAGGGGTGATCTTGCCTCTTAGGTTGCCCCAGGTCGCGTCGCCGGCCGCGCTCTGTAGATTCTCTTTCAGCTTGACGAATTGATAGCGTAGCGGAAAATTCTTACTGAAAGCCACTTCGGCCTCGGCGCTGCGGGTCGCGGCGTCCTTGATCTCAGAGAAGCCCGGGGGCGGCAAGGCGCTCTTCTTGGCCGCGGCGAATAGCTCGTCGAGGCCTTCCTCACTGCCGGCAAACTTAACGTAGAGCTGTTTGATGTAATCGCCCACTTGTTTGCGGCCCTCCGGCGGCAGCGCGCCGGGGCCGTCATAGGCGGCGGCTCGGGCGAACGCGAACATCGCCGGTGTGTTCTTGGCGGCGTTCGCTTGGGCCAACAAAACCTGGCCGAGCCAGTAGGCAACTTGCCCCCGGGTTCCGTCGAGCCCCAAAGTCGTTTTGAGCGCCGCTTCCGCGCCTTTGTTGTCCTTACGCTGCATCGCCACCCAACCGAGAGTCTGGTGCGAGGAAACCTGCGCTTGCTTCCTGGCGTCGTCCCATTGCGCCTGCGTAACCTGCGCCGGTTTGTTGGCGGCGGCGAATTGCTTGGCGATTCCGCTGCTCAGCAGGTCTTTCGATGCCTTGACGCCGTCGCCGAACGTGCCCGCGTCGGTCTTTCCGAGGAACGGTGTCAGCGAAGCAATCGTGAAATTGGCGCTAAAGTCGCCCGGGACCTTCGCCAGCAGTTCCTTCGCGGTGGCGACCGCTTTGTCGCCCTGATTCGCGGCCTGGTGGCTGGCCATATACAGACGGATCCGTTCGATGTCATACGCCGTCTCCGCGTACTTCGCTTTCCACTGATCGAGCACTTGCAGCAAGGCGGCCGAGGGCGGCGTGCCGAAGGCTTTGTTGATCAGTTCATATTCCTGTTGGTCTTTCGGCCTCTTCTCCGCCTTCTCCGCCTTCTCCGTCTTCTCCTGCGGCGCCGGCGTTGCGGCCGCCGTCACGAGAAACATCAGCGAGGCTGCCGATACGGCGTGCGTGATCTTCTTAAGCATCGTTCAATCTCCCGGACCTATAACTTACGTCCGAACTCCCTTCACTCTTTCGTGCAGATTCCGTGATGTGCCCGGCCGTTCCAACCGCATCATCGCACCCTCCCGACTATGATCCGTCCGGGGAGCCAAAAGGCAATCAACTGCTCAACGGGCAAGAGGATTTTCTGAAGTGTAGCATCTTCGGCCGTCGCCGCGCGAGTCGTAGTCTTGTCTCATGCAAGATGAGCCTGAACGAGGAGTTTGTTTCTCACACAAGATGAGCCTGCAGGATCGGGGAGTGGGCATGCTGGGGATTGACTATCCAAGTGCAAAACGCCGGCAAGTTGAATCCGCAACAGATCCGGCAGTTTCTCCACTCCAGCCAGGAGATTCGATTCAAAGGCAAAGGGCGGGCCGAGATTTACGCTTGGGTGGCGCGCACGCTTGGCCGGCACGGCTACAGCCGCCAGAACCGCGCCGACAAAGGGCTGCTGCGGCAGTATCTGGTCAAGATGACCGGACTGAGCCGGGCGCAAATCACGCGGCTGATCCAGCAGTACCGGCAGGGCGGAGAACTCCAACCCGCCCGCTACCGGCGGCATCGCTTTGCCCGCAAGTACACGCCCGCCGACGTCGAACTGCTGGCGGCGGTGGACGAGGCCCACGAAACCCTCAGCGGCCCGGCCACGCGCAAGATCCTCGAGCGGGAATACCAGCAGTACCAGCAGCGCGAATACGAGCGGTTGGCGGGGATCTCGGTGGCCCAGATCTATCGCCTGCGGCGGCGCAGTGCCTACCGCCGGCGGCGGCTGCATTTCACCAAGACCCGGCCCACAGCGGTGTCGATCGGCGAGCGGCGCCGGCCCGACCCGCAAGGCCGACCCGGCTTTCTGCGAGTGGATACGGTGCATCAAGGGGATCGCGATGGCGTCAAGGGCGTCTACCACATCAATGCCGTGGATGAAGTCACCCAGTGGCAAGTGGTCGGCGCCACAGCCGCGATCAGTGAAGCCTGGCTGGAGCCGTTGCTGAAAGCCATGATCGAGCAGTTTCCCTTTCGTATCCGCGGCTTCCATTCCGACAACGGCAGCGAGTTCCTCAATCGCACGGTGGAGAAGTTATTGAACAAGCTGCTGATCGAACAGACCAAGTCGCGTCCGCGGCACTCCAATGACAACGGCTTGGTGGAATCGAAAAACGGCGCGGTGATCCGCAAACACATGGGATATACGCACATCGCGGCGCCGCACGCGGGGCGCATCCAGCGCTTCTACCAACAGCACTTCAATCCCTATTTGAATTTCCACCGGCCCTGCGGACAGCCCGAGATCAAGACCGACGCCAAAGGCAAGCAGAAGCGGGTGTATCGCCACTACCAGACGCCTTGGGAATCTTTCGAGCAGTTGCCCGAGGCCGCCGGCTACCTCAAGCCAGGGCACACGCTTGAGGCTCTGGGCCGCATTGCCCAGGCGGAAAGCGACACTGCGGCGGCGCGCCGGATGCAGCGAGCCAAACACAAGCTGTTTGCCAGTTTCCGGTCCGCGAACACGCCGTGCTGAACAGCAGGAAGAGGGCTGTGGAAATGGCGGGCGGTGGAAAACGAGGAAAACCAAAACCAGGTTTCCCTTCGTTTCCCACCGCCCTTGGAAATCGCTCCGCGATTCCCACATTCCCACAACCCCGACGACGATTCTCCCCTTCCCAAATCAAAACCAAAAAACCAGAAAGGAGCCCCAGCTACTCAAAAAGCCCCAACCCCCGTCTTCAGGCTCATCCTTCGATGAGAAAATGCTGTCGTTTTCGGACCAAACCTTCCCCACGAGGACGCCGGAGCTTTGCTACAATTCTCTACTTTACAGGCTCTAAGACTTGGCGTTTCCAAACATCCTCAGAGCCGACTCCGGGAGCCCGGTCCGTGCCCGATCGCAGTCTTGACCTCGGACTTATCGTCCTCTATCTTATCACCGTCACCATCTTTGGTGCGCGGTTTCGTAAGCGTCAAACCTCCCTAAAAGAGTACTTCCTTGGGGGCAAATCATCGCCCTGGTGGGCCATCTCGCTTTCCATCGTGGCGGCCGAAACCAGCACCTTGACCATCATCGGAACACCCGCGCTCGCTTTCGAGAGCGACCTCGGGTTCCTCCAGATCGTCTTCGGGTACTTGGTTGCGCGAATCCTGATTTGCCTCCTCTTTATCCCGCAATACCGCCGCGGGAAAATGTACACCGCCTATGAACTGATGGAACGGCGTTTCGGCCCGCGATTGCGGCGTTTCACGTCGTCCACATTCCTGGTGACGCGTTCGCTGGCCGAGGGGGTACGGGTCTTCGCGATCTCGCTGGTGGTCTCGGTGGTCCTCGATACCGGCGATTTGGAATCGATTATTCTCATCACGGCGCTGACCCTCTTCTATACCTTTCATGGGGGGATGACGGCGGTGATTTGGACCGACGTCGTACAGATGGGCCTCTACGTCGCCGGAGCCGTTCTCAGCGCGGTCTTGATCTTGGAGGCCATCCCGGGCGGTTGGGCGCGGGTCGTCGAGGCGGCCGAGGCGGCGGGGAAGTTCCGGATTTTCGATTTTTACTTCGCGCCGAACGCGGATTTCTTCTCCCGCACCTATACCTTCTGGGCCGGGCTGCTGGGGGGCTGCTTCCTGGCCACCGCCACCCACGGCACCGATCAGTTGATCGTGCAGCGTCTGCTCAGCGCTCGCACCGAGCGTGAAAGCAAATGGGCGCTGATGGCGAGCTGGGGCGTAATCTTCATTCAGTTCTCGCTGTTTCTTGTGATCGGCGTGATGCTGTGGGTCTTCTACCAAGACGCCGGACTGGCCGCCCCCGAGCCCCGCGATCGCCTCTACCCCTTCTTTATCTGGAACCACCTCCCCCCGGTGGCGTCAGGCATCGCCGTAGCCGCCGTGCTGGCGGCGGCCATGTCGAACCTCAGCGCGGCGCTGAATTCCCTGGCATCGGCAACCGTGGTGGACTTCTATCTGCCGTGGAAGGGCGAGACGGTCGAGTCCTCAGGCGAGCGGCACTTGAAGATTTCGCGTTGGGTCACGCTGGCATGGGGCGTGGTGTTGTTGGGAATCGCGATCTTGGCCCGGCAATGGGGGTCGGTGCTCGAGGCGGGTCTGGCGATCGCGTCGATCCCGCTGGGAGCGCTCCTCGGCGTCTTCGCCCTTGGCGTGTTGACGCGGCGGGTGGGCGAAAACGCCGCCATCGCGGGGATGGCGGCCGGTTTCGCCGTGATTCTCTTCGTGCGCTTTGGAACCTCGATTGCCTGGACTTGGTACGTCGTAATCGGTTCTTCGGTAACGTTCGGGTTCGCGTTGCTGTATTCGTCGATCATGGACCGCCAGGCGGACCAGACGCCGATACAGTCTTGAGCCGGCCCGCGCCGCGCGCGTGCGCCCGGTAGATCATCCGAAGCTCGTCCGCCATGACCCCGTCGCACCCTCCCCGCGGCCGCCTCGCGGCACGATCGCAGTCTCGGAACGCGTGATATTCACGTCAGTGCGCGATATATCACTTCTAATTTTTCTTTACAGTCGCGACCGCCCTATCTTTTTATGAGATCAGCACTTAAGCTTTCCGCCCACTTTACCGATTTTTTTCTCAGGCTCCCAATACGGGACACCGCGGGGGCCGTTCAGTCGAGAAAATGAAATTTTCGTTCCGAAATCGGAACAAATCGTTGACTTCGCCCCATTTCCTCTGCTATAAATACGACTGAAGATGGGGTGGTTAGCTGCATCACGTTCTGTTTTCAGAACTGCCACGAGGGTCTACGACGATCGAGAGGGCGGTCAGTGCGAACGCCGGAATCGTGCCGAGCGGCGGATTCAAGGCAACCGGAACGTGGTTTTGATCGATCAAGAGGGTAAATCATGGATGTAAACAAGATTCTATTGGAACTGCGACAAGAAAGAGAGCAGATTGAAGACGCCATCATTTCGCTCGAAAGATTGGCGCGCGGCCGCGGGAAACGGCGCGGTCGGCCTCCGAACTGGATGAAGCAGGCTGACGAGCGCAAGCGCGGCCGCCCCCCAGGCAGCACCAACAAAGCGCACGCCGAAGCCGTCTAGCAGCCCGCGGCGGAAGTCTGTTCGCGCGAAAACCGGTGGCTGTACCCTTCTTCGCGTAGTCGCACTTTCACCACGGGCCAAGAGAGAGCATCGTCAGCGACCGCCCCCGTTTCTTAGTCGCTGATAAGCCTGCCGCGCCTCGCGATCCGGATAGTTGATCCGGCTCAGGTACAGGTCGAGTGTCCGCTCGGCGCGTTGACGCAGCCCCATCTTCGCAAACAGGAGGCCCAAGGTCCGGCCACAGTTCGGCAACCTTGGGTAATGCTTGATGTACGTCCCACAGGCCTTCTCCAGATGGTCGCCAAGCCGCGACTTAGGGATCTGGTAGCGCGAGATCAACTCTTCGTTCGCCGGAATGTCGTGCGCGAACACGAGCGCTTGGCCGTCTTCAAACACCAGCCGCCAGGAAGCATTCGAATCGCTGCCCAGGGTGAGAACCAGAGGATAAATGACCCCGCGAACGTACTCGAAAGCGTTCGTGACGACGATCTCGGCGCCGTATGCGGCGAGCAAACGGTCGAGTTCAGCGAGTTCCTCGGGATTGCGGCCGCGGTTGTAGAGAATCTTGCGGTAGTCGCGGTAGACCGACTCGTTCAAGGCGCGGCCGTCGATGAAAGTCCTCTGGCTGGGCCATAGCGACCACAACAGATAGCCCCCGAATTCATACGAGTTGAACATCCGCTGCTCGACTTTGTTCTCTTGAAGAAAACGCCCGGCGGTCACCGGGAACTTCCACTCCGCCGCCCGAAGCTGGAACACGCGTCCCGCGGTCGATTGTTGGACGAAGACCGCGACGACGGCGACCATTCCGGCCGCGGCGACACAGAGCAACGTCCGCGCGGGCCACCGCGGCCGGCCAATGCGAGCCAAGGTCGCCGTGACAAGCGGGCCGCCGTAGGCGGCCATCAAGACCGGCGCAAGAAACGCGATCAACGGGGTGTTGCGGAACGCCGTCAGCGAGGCCGCCGCGAAGGCCGCGAACAACGGGGCGTCGGTGAGCCGCACCCCGCGCCAAGAAAGCAGCAACATCGCGGCCGCGCCATAGAGCAGAACATTGTAGGTGTAGGGCGGCCCCCACAAGAAGGGCGGTTTCCACTCGATCAGAGTGCTTGTCAGAAAACTCGTTCGATAGGCGGGCAACACTTCGAGGATTCGGAAGCCGTTGGGGTTGAGGCCCGCGACGAGAAAGACCGCGAAGGCGACAGAAAGCAACGTCTTGCGGCGTTCGTTGGAGAGTCCGCGGCAGCCCGCCACATAGGCCCCCAGCGTCACCCACCCCAGAAAGAATCCACCGTGGGAGTTGGCCCACAGGATCTCGAGCGGCACCAGCAGCCACACCAACCGATCCGCTCGCCCGTCGCGGTGGCGCTCCAAGATCACCACGAACAGGGCCACGAACAGGAACGACAGCAGAGCGGCCCGACCGGCCGAAAACAGGGTCAAGACCGGCACGGCCGCCAACGCCGCCGCGATTCCGGCCAAGAAGCTTCCCGAACGGCGGGCCGCCAAATACCCCGCCGCCGCGCAGACCAGGCCCAGCAGACAAGCCTTCCACAACACCAGAGCCGGGAACCCGCCGGCCAGATAGATCAGATACCAAACAACCTGGGCAAGCCATTCGTGGGTCAGGTTGAAGCGACGCACCTTCTCCTCGCCCGGATAAGACGGATCGCCCAGCTCCGAGGTGTAAGAGAATGGATCGGGAACCGGCAGACGCCCCTGCTCGACAATGTAGCGACCCGCGGCCAGATGCCACCATGAGTCGGTGTCGGCGACTTCGGTCGAGAAGATCCCCAGCAACAACAGGGCGGCGGCGGCGAGCAGCCCCCAGCGGATCGGGAGCGGGATGTCGGACAGCGGTGTGGGAACGGCAACGGGCTCGGCGGCGGTAGGCTTGGTCGCCTCGGCCGATGGGGCTTCGGAGTTCGGACGGGCGCGAGTTTTCTTCCTTCGGGACAGAGTAACCAGGCTAACCATTCGTCGCCGGGGGAGCAAGCCGGAAGCGAGACGATGCGCCGCAGGCGGGGCGTACCTGTGTACAACCCGGCCCATGGTGCGCCGGCGTGGCGATGAACGTCCGGCATCTCGCGTAGAATTGTTAGCGTTGCTCCCGGGTGCGCGAAGCCGTTGCGCGGCGTGCCGCCAAGGTCAAGTCATCCATGAAGATTGATCGCATCACGCTCCGTGAAATCCACATGCCGTTGGTCCATTTCTTTGAGACCAGCTTTGGGAGAACGACCGAACGCCGTATCATCGTCGTCGAAGTCGAGGGCGAGGGCGCCGTCGGATGGGGCGAGGTGACGGCCGGCGAGCGGCCCTTCTATAACGAAGAGTGGACCGATGCCGCTTGGCTGATCTTGCGGGATTTCGTCGCGCCTCGCGTCGTAGGGAAGTTGCGGGGGGAGAAGCCGCTCGCGTCGGCCGCGGAAGCCGCCGCCCTCGGCAGCCACATTCGCGGCCACCAGATGGCACGCGGCGGGTTGGAGGCCGCGATATGGGACCTCGAAGCCCGCCTCGCCGGCGTGCCGCTTTGGAAGCACATCGGCGGCAGCCGGACCGAGATCGCCTGCGGAGTTTCGATCGGTATTCAGGACTCGGTTGAGCAGTTGCTCGGTTTGATCGAGCGCGAAACGGCCGCCGGGTACCAGCGCATCAAGATCAAGATCAAGCCGGGTTGGGACGTTGACGTCGTCGGGCGGGTTCGGGAGCGTTTCCCCGACATTCGGCTGATGGCCGACGCCAACTCCGCCTACACGCTTGACGACGTCGAGCACCTCAAGCAGCTCGATGCGTTCGACCTAATGATGATCGAGCAACCTCTGGCTCACGACGAGATCATCGACCACGCCGCGCTCCAAGCCGCGCTCGACACGCCGATCTGCCTCGACGAGTGCATTCGGAACGCTCACCACGCTCGCCAGGCGATCGAGATGGGCGCGGCCCGCATCATCAACATCAAGCTCGGCCGCGTGGGCGGCTTCAGCGAGGCCCTGCGCGTTCACGAAGTTTGCCGCGAGCACGGCGTCCCGGTCTGGTGCGGCGGGATGCTCGAAGGCGGCATTGGCCGCGCCCACAACATCGCGCTTTCGACACTCGAAGGTTTTACCTTACCCGGCGACGTTTCGGCGTCGAAGCGCTATTGGAAACGCGACCTCATCGATCCCGCGGTCGAAGTGAGCGAGCGAGGCACAATCCAAGTGCCCGAGACGCCGGGGTTCGGCTATGACGTTGACCGAGATTATGTGGCGGCTCTGACGGTTCGCGAAGAAGGCGTGAAGAATGTCCGCTAACGACACCGCTCGACAACCCGCGAGGAAGGGAGCCGACAGTCAACGCCGAACCTGGGTTCTGCACCCGGTCTTCGCCGCGCTGTTTCCCGCGATCTTTTTCTACGGTCACAATCTCGCTGGATTCAATCCCAGTATCGTGGTACGGCCTATTCTTGTTTGCCTGGTTGTCGCGGCGATAATAACTTGGGTTGCCGGAAGGATTATCGGCGATCTACAGCGGGGCGCACTCATTACGTCGGTCGGTATCTTGACTTTTGTCGCGCACGGGTACATCTATAACACCGTTGAATACTTTGGCATCTATCTCAACGCGAACGGGTGGTCGTGGGCCGATGGTGTCTTCGCGCTGACTTACGGTGCCTTCCTGCTCGGATGTATGTTCTTCATTTCGCGGCTGAAGAGTCCGGACGTTTTGACTCGGTTCATGAACGCGTGGACCGTCATTCTAGTGGCGATTCCCACGATACACATTGTCTCCTCGACTTCTCGGGTCGATGCCCTGGACGAGCAGATGAGCCGGAAAGTGCCGCCGCTTCTCGCGCAAATGGACGACCGTACCACGCAACTTCCGGACATCTATTTCATTGTTCTGGATGGATACGCTCGCTCCGACGTTTTGAAAGAATTTTATGATTACGACAACGATGATTTCTTGGGGTACCTCCGAGAGCGGGGTTTCTTGGTAGTGGATAACAGTTTCTCCAACTACTCCGTGACCGCCATGTCATTAGCGGCCACTTTGAATGTCGATTACCTGGATCGATTTTTCGATGTCACAAAAACCCGCAATGGGAACTCCCGAGGGATACGAGAGTTGATGCGACGAAACCGACTTTTCGACTTCTTAAGGAGACACGGATATTCCATCGTGAGCTTTCCGACGGTCGCTTACAACGCGGACATCCCCACTTCGGACGTTTACTTATCGCGATGGTGGCATGCCACGTCGTTTGAGATGGCCTTGACCGACCGGACCCCGATCCCGTGGTTGTTTCGCAAGTGCGGGTGGGCCATGGTTCAAGACTGGCACCGCGCCATGATTTTGGATACGTTGGACAACCTGCCGCGGGTCCCTCGCCTCGACGGACCGAAATTCGTCTACGCGCATATATTGGCTCCCCACCCGCCCTTCCTGTTCGGTCCCCGGGGAGAAGCCCTGAACCCGAATCACCGATACGACATGTGGCTGGACGGCGGCGACATTGGTGAAAAGCTGGGCGGCGGTCGGCAACTCTACGTGGATCTTTATCGAGGCCAAGTGGAGTTTCTCGGTCGGAGGATCAAGAGCATCATAGGCGAGATCCTGGCCGGAGCGGACACCCCCCCGATTATCGTTCTGCAATCGGACCACGGGCCCGTGTACAGCCCTTGGATTCCGGAAAGAACCGACCGGGCGGCCGGCATTCGACTTGGCATTCTCAATGCCCTCTACTTGCCCGGAATGGAGACCGCACGGCTCTCCGACACCCTGACACCCGTGAACACGTTTCGCGTCATCCTCAACGAATACTTCGGGGCGGAGTACGAACTACTGGAGAATCGCCACTACTGGGCCGAGCCGGACCGACCCTACGACTGGACGCCGGCAAGCCCGACCGTGACGCCAAACCCGCGGCGACTCGGCGCCGGAGAAACCCCTTAAGCCGCGACTTCGGTTTCAGCAAGCAGCTTCTTGACGTAGGCCAACTGCGACTCCACCAACTGCCACGAACCCGGCCAGAAACACATGTCGATCGTCCAGTATTCGACGTTGGGAACTTCAAGCAGCTTCGGAGCGATCGAGCGGAAATCGATGTTCCCCGTCCCGAAAGGATTGTGCGTGCTGGTCTCGTCGTTGTGCAAGGTGCCGTCGGAATCGATCAGATGGATAGCCCCGACCTTGCCTTTCAGATTGGCTAGCAGTTCCTCAATGCCGCCCGCCAGGGTTTCCCTTTTGCCGTGCTGCCGCGCGCCGACGACCGAGCACATGTAGGCGTGGCTGGTGTCATACATGACATGGAAATTCGCGTGGTCGACCAAGGTGTGCAGCTCGACGATTTCCGACGGCTTGTTAAAAATGAACCCGGGCTCGAATTCCCAGTGCATCCTCAGCCCGGCTTGCTGAGCCTTCTCGGCCGCTTCTCGAAAAACCTCCGCCAAGCGCGACTTGGCCTCCTGGTGCTTGGCGTCGTCCTTGTACTTTCTAGGTCGTGCGACGGTGTCGACGCGAATGTCGCGGACACCGATATCGGTGCACAACTCCAGAGTGCGGGCGAAGAGTTCGAGATATCCCTCTTTCTTGTCGGCCTCGGTGGGGTCGAACGCGGTATGGTCGCCCCCGTACCCGGCGCGCTCGAGACCCAGGTCGTCGAGCTTCTTGCTAAGTTCGGCGCGGGACTCCTTGGTCGGGTAGTTTTCGAGAGTGACGTGCTCTTGGATGCCGCAAATCTCGATGGCGTCGTACCCGGCCGCGGCCATGCGTTCGGCGGTTGTTTCAAAAGGAACGGGATCGGAAGCGTAGGGGCCGAAGGCGAACGCCCAACTGCCCAGTGCGATTTTCTTCATGATGGTTGATTCCTGCCGGCGTCGCCGGCGATCGGTAACGACAATGCCGTTCAGTCCGGCGAGCCGCCCTCCAGCGGCTTGATCTTGATATTGCGAAAGGCGACGGACATGGGCCGGCCGCGATGCAACTGGAAGGCGATGACGCCTTCTCGATACATGTCGTCTTGTGTGTCGACCGTCACCAGCCCGTTCAGTGTCACCTTAATATGGTCGCCCCGGCAATAGATTTCGTAGTGATTCCATTTCGTGGGCCGAACGACGGTTTGGCCTTTGCCCGTCCAGCCGTCGACGATCACGCGGCGACCCGTGTTTTCGCCGTGCAAATTGCCCCAGGCCTTGCCCCGAGTAGCGTCGGCCTGATAACCGCGCACGGTGTAGCGCGGTAGGACCTTGCTGCGAAACTGCACGCCGCTGTTGCGGTTGATGAGCTTGATGTCGACCTTGAGAATGAAATCGGAAAACTCGCGTCGGCTGATCAAGAACGTATTGCGCCGTAACCGCCGGCCGCTGGAGCCGACAATCGTCCCGTCGACCACTTTCCACAATCCCGGCCGGCCGTACCAGCCGTTGAGATTACGTCCGTTAAAGAGCAGTTCCCAGCCCTGCTGCTTTTCGACGGCCGTCAGCCGGTTGTCGGTGTTGCCGGGAAAGACGAAGAAGGCGAGAGACAGGAAGGCGGCAACCAAACTCATCTCAGACCCCCATCATTATAGATTCGGTTGGTCATCGGTTTAGCCCTCTGGTCCGGCCCGCGGGCCGTACATTGAACGCGAGGTGCGCAAAGAGCCAAGATCACCCGTCCGAGCGGCTGCGTTCGCAAGGAGTGGTAGATACGCGCAATCCTTTTGACGCCGGGCCCCAAATGTTCCGCGAAGAGAGGCGCCGGCGAAACCACGATGTCGGAAAAGCCCGCTTGGCGCATGTATCGCGACTTCTCTCCCGCCGACAGCAAAGACACACGGTCGTAAGCGTGCCCCCGAAGCAATCGCACATAGGCCCGCTGCAGCCCGGCCGGCAAGAATCCGACGCCCCACAGCCTCACATGCGGCTCGGGAGCCCATGAATAGCGGTTGTTTCCCGCCACGTACACGCAGCCGTGAGGCGTGATCACGCGCCGACATTCCGCGAAAACCCTTGCCGGCTCAGCGACATGCTCCATGAGATCGACAGCGGCCACGACTCCGAAACTTTCCTCGGCGAAAGGCAAGTGTTCGGCGTTGGCGCAGACCAACCTTACGCCAACTCCCGCTTCCCGCAACCGCGCCCGTGCAATGATCAATCGGCGCAACGCGGCGTCAACCCCCGTCGCGGCAAACCCCCTCCGGGCCGCGGCCACCACCAGACCACCGGTTCCGCAGCCCAGGTCCAGGACCGCCGTGCCCGGTGACGGGGCCGCCGCTTCCGCGATGCTTTGTTCGATCTCCCGCCAAGTCATTTCGCCGGCTCGCTCTTCGACTTGTTCACGCGCGCGGTGGCGCTCGGCCTCCGCCGTCGGCATTTCAGGGGTCAGCTTGTAATAGGCATCAAGCAACGCGCCCGACGACCACGACCGGTCCCCGGCGGTTCCGATCACTCGCCGGGCCTTGGCACGGTCCTCGGCGATGCTCAAGAATCGATCGGGAAACAACCTAAAGTCGGGGATCCCGTCGAGAATCGGATATTGCTTGGGGCAGACCGTGCAGCGGTAAGCAGCCTCGGCCCCCTCCACCTCGGCGCGGCATGCCGGGCACACGAGGGGCGGGCCAATCTCGGTTGGTTCGCTCAGCTTGGACTCCGCAACCGCCGGTTCCATTTTCGCAGCCGGCCCCGCCAAGCCAAGTACGCGCGTGCGTAGCCGCCGAATAGCCGCCCTCCACGCAAGCGGCCACGCAGATAATAGGCGTCAATCCGCTCCAAACTCGCCCGCGGAGAAGCCGGGCCTAGGTACCCCAGACGGGTCGAGCAACCCACGGCGAAATGCTCGGCGACGATCTCGCGCAGCGCCGGCGATTCCGCCCCATAAGGGTAGGCGAACGATGTAACAGCGCGGCCGGTGCGGTCTTCGATGCGCTGCTTCGACTCGACAATCTCGGCACGCGCCGTTTCGATCGTCGGCCGCGTCAAGTCCGGGTGCGTCAACGTATGCGCCCCGAACCGCACGCCGGCGCGGCTGAGCTCTTCGATCTCCGACCAAGAGAGCAGTCCGCTGCCGCCGTACTCTCTCGGCTGCGACGGCCAGTCGTTCGTCTTCCCGACATAGTCCGCGACAAGAAACACGGTTGCCGGGAGCCTGTATTCCTCCAAAATCGGATAGGCTTGCGAGGCAAAGTTCCGAAAGCCGTCGTCAAACGTGAGCGCCACAACAGGTCGGCTCGGTTCATTGGCTCCCGGCTCAAGAATCGCTTCCAAGGGGCGAATCGACACCTGCTCGTCGAGCAAGCTCTCGATTCGCCGCCGCAACATTGCCGGCGTGACCGACAACACCGACCCCGATGAGTCGATCGAGTGAAAGGTCAAGATGGCGCGATCGGGCATCAGTCCGTCCGAGAACAGCTCTCGCCGGCCCCCAGCAGATAACCGGTCAGCTCACCCGCCGCCCACATCAACTGAAAGACCAGCACCAACGGCGATGCGAAAAACCACTGCCGCACATGGCTCCCCTTCCACAAAACCGCCCGCGCCGTTCGCAGCCAAAGCAGCAGTGGGACGACCGGACAAGCCAAAACCCGCGCCTGCAGCCGCCACATCGTCAAACCTTCGCTCAACCGATTGGCGAAACAGCGGCCGTGGCGGTAGCGCAACCGGCAGTACGCCCAAAAGCGATAAGGCTTTCCGTGAGAAACCTTGGCGTCGGGTTCGAACCACAACGACAGCCCCCGCCGCGCGAGCTCCTGATGAAACTCATGCTCCCAAAACCCTTCGAGATAAGTGTCCGCCAAAGACCGCAGCAGATCTCCGCGATAGCAAACATTGCTGCCGGCCAGCGCCGCGGTCGGGCCGCGCGCAACCGGCGGCATGACCGACGCGTAGCGGGAAAGATAAACCGCCCAATCGAGCAGGGTTTGCGAACGGCCGTTGACGACCGGCCCCCCGGCCGCGCCCACTTGCGGGTCTTCGAGCGCCGGCGCCAGGGCGGCGGGCCAGCTCTCGCTGAAAGAGCAATGGTCTTCGGTAACGGCGATCAACCGTCCCGGCGCTTGCCGGATGCCGCGGGCCCGAAGCTGCGGCACCGACCATTCTCCGCTGACTTCGGCGATCAACAACTGAGGAAAGCGTTCCTGAAGCCTCCGCAGCAACAAGCTGGTCGGATCATGCGACGAAACCACGGCGATCACCTCGAGCCCGTCTCGCTGGAGCAACTCAGTGATCGTTTTCACCGCCGTCCGCGGGGCGCGGCGCACCGGCACGACAACCGACATCTCCACTTCCGTCATGGCAGCCGGCCGAAACCCGTCTCTGGTGGAACTACCTGCATCGAAAGATGGAAACGAAACGCTTCAACGGGCTTCATTCAGATCGTTCGCCATCGCTTGAACGGCGGTCCAGAGAATCAGCTGAGCTTGGCCGCAGCCGACCATCTTCATGCCGCGTTCGATCCAAGTCTTGGCAAGCGCCGGATCGCGTACTTGAATCGAGGGGAAGCGACCGTGTTTCTCACAGATCTCGATCACTTTCATCACCCCATCAACGAGCGTCGGGTGTTCCAACTGTCCGGCGACGCCGAGTGAGATCGACAAATCGGCCGGCCCGATCATGACAGCGTCGACTCCGGGCGTCGAGATGAGTTCCTCGGCGCGGTCGAGCCCGGTTTGCGACTCGATTTGAAACACGACCATCGTGTTCTCATTGGCATGCGTCGTGATCTCGTCGAAAGAGGCCTTGGCATAGCCGGTCTGCGGCGGCGTCAGCCCGAAACCGCGCCGCCCCTCGGGCGGAAACTTCGCCCAGCTAATGGCCTCGGCAAGCGTTTCGGGCGATTCCACGCGCGGCAGGATGATCCCTTGCGCGCCCATGTCAAGAGCCCGAGCGACCAGCGAATATTGAAAATCAGCGACCCGCACAATCGGGGTGATCGACGAAGATACCGCCGAGCGGACCAAATCCTGGATCGTTTCGGGCGTGAACGCGCCGTGCTCGCTGTCGATGAAAATCCAGTCCAGGCCCGCCTCGGCGAACATCCGAGGAATCTCGGCGGAACGCAAATGTCCTTGAATCGAGCCCAACGCCACCCTGCCCTCGCGGAGAATTTGTTTGGTTCGATTGATGTGCATGAACTAACAAGTATTGCAATTTCACGAGCGGAGGAATAGTATTTGTGTAGCGACGAACGGGAGGTAGGGACATGACATACAGCAGGAAACTCATCTTGGCGCTATTGTTGACCGTGCCGGCGGCCTTCGCCGCCACGCCGCGGCTGACCGCGGTGAGCCCCTCGGGCGGGCACATCGGCGACGAGATCACGGCCAGCGGACAAAATCTCGGTTCCGACTCGGTCAGCAAATTCTTTCTCACCAACGGCCGAAAAGATTACCTCGTATCGATCAAGGAGCAGACCGCCGACAGCATTAGATTCTCCATTCCGAAGAGGCTCAAGCCCGGCTACTACAACTTGATGATGCAAACGACGGGCGCCTCGCCGGCGTTGCTCGAGCAACCCATCTCCTGCCAGGTGCTGGCGGAAGGCGAGGAGCTGATCGAGGCCGTCGAGCAGGAACTCGAGGTGATCGAGCAAGAGGTCACCGAAGAGGACGAGAAGGCGGCGGCCAAGAAGCTGAAAGAGATGGAAAAGGAAGCGAAACGGAACAAGAAGAAGAAAAAGAAGAAGAGCTGATTCGATTCGTCTTGATGCGCTTTCATCGTGACGCTGGTCGCGAACGACTGGCGGCCGGCTCTTTTGGCCGGTTACCGGCTTAGCGTCCCGCCCCGCCGTCCAACGGAATGAGAACCACCGTTCTCCTCGCGCCTGCCCCCCAGTGGGGCAGGTCCTCGGGCCTGCCCTGCACGAGCCGACTCGGCCCCTCCGCGGCCCTTGCGGCGTTGCTGTTGGGTCTGTCGGCATGCGGGGAAGCACCCGCCCTCCCACAAGCCCCACCTTCCCTGTCGCCCGAGGAAAAAGAAAGACACGACGAGTACCGCGAACGCCGGCTTGCCATGGTCCGCGAGCAGATCGAGGCGCGCGGAGTGCGCGACCCCCGCGTGCTCGAGGCCTTGCGAATGGTTCCCCGTCACGAATTCGTCCTCTCCAAATATCTCAACGACGCCTACGCCGATCATCCGCTTCCCATCGGCGAGGGCCAGACCATCTCGCAGCCCTACATCGTCGCCTTCATGAGTGAGTTGTTGGATCTCGACAAGACTCATACGGTCCTCGAAATCGGCACCGGCCGCGGTTATCAAGCCGCCGTCTTGAGTCGATTGGCGAAGCGGGTTTTCAGTATCGAAATCGTGGAATCGCTCGGTCTCGCCGCGCGGAGAAGATTGCGCCGGCTCGGTTACGCCAATGTCAAAGTCTCGATCGGCGACGGCTACTTGGGGCTGCCGGACGAGGCGCCGTTCGATCGCATCATCCTAACGGCCGCGCCGGTCGAGTTGCCGCAAGCCCTAGTCGATCAACTCAAGCCCGGCGGCCGGATGGTGGCCCCGATCGGACCGGTATACGGCAACCAGGAATTGATCGTGGTGACGAAAGACGCCGCGGGCAGGGTGCACCGACGCTCCGTGCTGCCCGTACGCTTCGTCCCCATGGTGAAGCAGTAGCGACAATCACTCGTGTTTGCCCTAGCCGCCGGCGACTGAGTCGTGCCGCCCCCCGGACCAAAAAATCGTACCTATGTCCCGGTGATCTCGGGACGTTGCGGTTGTCGTCGAATGTAGTCGATCGTGTCGCGCAGCGTGTCCATCGGGTCGCGGGTGGTGAAGCCCAACTCTTCGCGGGCCTTGGCCGAATTGCAATACCAGTAGCAGGCCGACATCTTGATCGACTCGTCGTCGAGTTTGAATTCCCGCCCTAGCAGTGGTAACGCGGCCCGCAGCAACTTCGCGCTGCCCAGCGCCAGCCATAGAGGCGGTTCGATTGTTGGGGGTTTGAGGCCCGAGACTTGAGCCGTGCGGGCGATCCATTCACGAAACGTCCAATTCGCCCCGCCCAGCAGATAACGCTCACCGACCCGGCCGCGTCGCATGGCCCCGATCACGGCCGCGGCCACGTCGCGGACATCCACGAGATTCAACCCGCCGCTGGGAATCGCCATGATTTGGCCTTCGAGAAAGAGCGCCACGTCCCCGGTCGAGGAAAGGCGGTCGTCGCCGGGACCGAGCAGCAGGCTGGGGTTGACGATGACGATCGGCAACTCGTCGTCCTTGACGTACTGGAGAACAAGCTTTTCGGCGTAGAGCTTGCTGGTGTAGTAGGGCCAGGCGCCGACCGTTTCGATCGCATAGCCGGCTGTCTCATCGCGCTCGATCGGGGTGCGGCCGACGGCGACCGTCCCCGAGGTCGAGACGAAAACAGCCTTCGAGACGCCGTGTCGCTTAACGGCCTCGCACACGTTGCGAGTTCCCTCGACGTGGGTTTTGTAGAGAAGACCCGGGTCCTTGGGCTCGCGCTGAACGATTCCGGCGAGATGGTAGACTTCGGCAACTCCCTCGGCGGCGCGGCTGACGTCGTCGGGCGAGGCGATGTCGCCGCGGAAGATTTCGATCGATTCGGGGGGCTCGCCGGGCCAAGCCGAGCGACATAGCAGCCGTAGCCGGGTCTCGGGTTCCGCGCGGCTGAGTTGAGCGACCAGATGCTTGCCGAGAAAACCGGTGGCCCCGGTGACAAGAACGGTTTTCATACTGCGCCGACCGTCTCGTGTTGCCCGCTGACGTCGACCATGCCGATCGGAGGGATGTGGAGATGGGTCACGGTGGGAAGCCGGCCGACGTGCGAGTGCGCCATCTCGAGCGCCTCTTCCATGGTCGCGGCCGTTTCCCACCCCATCACCTTGGCTGTGTTCGGGTCTTCCGCGCCAACGACGATGACTTTGCCGACGTGCGCCCGCCCATTTTCTCCCCAGTACCACATATAAAAGGGATGCACGCCATGGTAGGCGTGGCCCGTGCGATACATCTTGATGTAGTCGGGGTTGTGCGCGAACTCTTCCTCGTACTTGCGCTGCAGGATGTGGGAATCGTTCGTCTCGGGCAGGATGCGGTTGAAGAACTCGATGTAAGAAGGATGATGCCGCGGGTCGAATTCGTTATAGAGAGGATGCGTCACAATCAGCACGCCGTTCTTTTTGACGATCGGCATGCCGCGGTACATGTTGAACAAATACCCCAGCGCCATCACTTGCACCAGTAAGGGGTTCAAAATCGAGTTGACGTTATAGGGGCAGATGAAGGGCATCCCGAAGACCACGACGTCGGATTGGTCCTCGACTGGGACGCAGTATTGCTGGTAACAGTAAGCCAGCGTCTTGGCGTGAGTGCCGTGGGTTTCGCCGGCGTGCACGGCGATCAAATCGTACGGCGCGGGGATCGAGAACAGGATTTTCCGCTTGGTCTCTCGCGAGAGCTTGCTCAGGGCGAATTTCGCCGTACCGAAAGCCGCCTTGTCGAAACCGTTCCACTGGTCTTCGTTCTTGACGAAGAATTGCAAGTTCGGGTCGAACATGGCGTTGTTGACGACGGTTTCGATGTGGAACACCTTGAGGTGTTTGTTGAGGACCTCGCCCATGCGGTCGGCTGAGCTCTTGAGGGCCGAGCGCTTGTCGTCGAAGTAGGAGTCACTCTTGAGAATCGTGTCGGGGTTGTGGTGGGCCCGCAGCGACGGATAGTCGCAAAGGCCGATCGCGGTGGACTTATTCCCGCCATCCATCGGGACCAGGCTGATGTTGACGTAGACCAACAGATCCGACTCCGCCGCGCGGCGGTTGATGCGGACCCGCTCACCCAACTCGGTCTTGCCCAGTTCGACCATCCCGTTGGGGTCTTCGCCGTCATGGTTATAGAGGCTGTGCGGATAGTAAGCGCCGAAAATACGGTCGCCGATCGCGTGGCGGATTTCAAACGCCTCCATGCGGCGATGAAACGACGTGGCGATGATGATGTGGACATCAGTGACCCCGCGCGCGGCCAGCAGATCGAGCACGATCGTCAGCACGGACTCACGCAGATCGGGCCGTTTCATCTTCGGCAGCGGCAATGAAATGTCATCGATGGCGATGGTGACTCTCATGCCCGGTTGCAGCATGGCCGCGAAGGGCTCCATGCCCGAGCAATGTCCCAAGGCGTAACGAATCGCGCCGGCGCGATCAGGGAGGCCGGGGATCGTCGGCTTGGGGTAGACGACGCGCGTGCCGGGCGGGAACTTGACCGACATCAAGTCCTCGCCGTACCACAGCAGACGTTCCGAAGAGGTGTGGTCGAGATGGACGACGCAATCGTCGTAGGGCACCAGGGCGTTGCGGCCCACGGCGTTCGGCCTGGGGTCTCCGAAGGTGAAATCGTCGACGACTTGGGGGTTTGTACTCACTGGATGAATTCTCCACTTCCCGCGGTGCAATCGCGGATGGGTAAAGCCGCGAAGCGGCGGCGGGAATATAGCCTAGGGTGGAGCCGAAGGCGGAACCCTAGGTGACGCCCCCGTTCCAGTCTCGAGCCCTGAAGGGGCGGCGGGAGCGAGGCGGCCAACTCGACCCGACGCTTCACGCCGCGGAGTCCAAAATTGACGGCGGTACAGGGCTTTCGCCTTCGTCTCCACCCTGGGCTATATTCCTTCCGCCGCTTCGCGGCTCAAGATGTCAGTGATCTTGACCTTTTCCATGTCATACTCCTCCATACGCTTCGGAAGCTATCCCCGAGAGGAATAAATCGTCGCACTCATCGAAGCCGATTCCCCGACTCCTCCCAATCATCCGCCCGCCTTCAAATCCAGCACGGGCCAACCTCGCTCGACGGCGACTTTCTTTAACCCCCGGTCGGGGTTGACGGCCGCCGGCACGCCCGTGGCTTCGAGCATCGGCAGGTCCGAAAGACTGTCGGAATAGGCTTTCGAGCGCGCCGTGTCCACATTATACTCGCGGCAGTAGCGCTCAATCGCCGCGACCTTCTCTTGCTCGGCCAACAACGGCGGAACGATCTCGCCGGTGGCTGTTCCGTCTTCAAAGACCAAGCGATTGACGATCACGTCGTCAAAGCCAAAGTATTCCACAGCCGGAGCGATCGCGAAATCAAGGCCGCCGCTGACCAGCACGAGGCGGAACCCGGCCGCGCGATCGGCTTCGATCAATGGCTTCGCCCCGGGGTAGACCTTGGGGAGAATGTCGTTCGCGAACATTCGCTCGGACTGCTCGTTGAGTATGTCGAGGCGCATAGCGCGGTATTCGCGATAGAAGATTTCGTTGAAAAGCCGCCGCGAGTAGGCATCGAGCGCCAGCCACAGCGGGACCGCCATCAGCAGCTTGGTGTAACGCCTGAAAGCTTCCAACCGCGACGGGTGATGTTTCGCGAAATAGGCGTAGCGGGTAACCACGTTGCTCGAAACCAGGGTGCCGTCGAAGTCATAGAAGGCGGCTCGAATCATCTCTTGCATGGATCGAGACTGATTCTATCATTGCCGGCGCGGGCGACCGGCGCCGGTTCAATAAGCTTACCGGGCGCATGGTGAACACTTTAACCCTAACCCGCAACATCAGCTTGCCCAGGGGCCCGGAGAAAACCCGATGACCGCCGGCGGGAGTTGGGGCGGGCCCGACACCCACTCCGAGGTGGGTTTATTGCGTACCGGTACGCGAAAACGGGGTACCATTCACCGGCCCAGATCGCCATACAGCACCCGATTTAACCCCTTTAGCCTATTTTACTGGCAGGTCATAGGTAGGATTGCGTATGCTAGTGCGGTTGTTAGGTGTGCTGTGCCCGTTCCCCGGGCTAGGTGCGTCTTCCAATAGGCGCTTTCGACTAAAACCTCAGACTTCGAAAGCCGCCGGAGGAGTTCAGATCGATGCATAGACCCATCAAGTATCTCGAAAAGGGAATTACGACAGTCGCCGCGTCCGCCTGGAAGGGCTTTCAGCGCATCAACCAAAAGGTCGACCCCAACCCCGCTTTCACCCCCGACTGGTCGGAAAAACCCATGCTCAAGTCATGGGAGAAGAGCAAGCCGCCGCTGGGATGGCCGCGCCAAACCGATTCGCTTTGCCCCAAATGCGTAACCGAAGCTCGCGCCCGAATTCTCGACGGCGAAGTCGACTACAACATCCTTAAGGAACAGAAGGTCGGCGAGATCAAGGCTGTCATCATCGAGCGCGACGGCGAGATCTGGATGGTCAAGGACTGTCCGACGCACGGCAAGATCGAAGACCTCATGGCCATCGATTCGAAGTTCCTCGAACACATCGAGTCGAACTTCCCGGGCCGCGACATCCGCGCGCACAACGACAAAGATCTGCACAATCACGGTTCCAGCACAGTCAAGTATGGCCGAGGCTCGGTTCTCACCGTCGACCTCACCAACCGCTGCAACATGATGTGCGACCCCTGTTTCATGGACGCCAACCAGGTCGGTTTTGTCCATGAGCTCGAATGGGACGAGATCAAGACGATTCTCGACAACGCGCTGAAGATCAAGCCCCGGCGTCAGATGTCGGTGCAGTTCTCGGGCGGCGAGCCCACCATGTCGCCGTTCTTCTTGAAGGCGGTTCGTTATGCTCGCTCGGTCGGTTTCAACAGCGTCCAAGCCGCCACCAACGGTATCGAGTTCGCCAAGAGCCGCGAGTTCGCCGAGAAGGCCGCCGACGCCGGTTTGCGCTATGCCTACCTGCAGTTCGACGGTATCGGCAACGAGCCCAACTCGCACCGTGCGATCGGCAATCTGTTCGACATTAAGCTCAAGGCGATTGAGAACTTGCACGCCGCCGGCACCGAGGTTGTCCTGGTGACGACGCTCGTCAACAATGTCAACAACGAGCAGGTCGGCCCGATCATTCAATTCGCCCGCGACAACCCCGGAAAGATCGCCTTCATCGCCTTCCAGCCGGTTTCCTTCACCGGGCGCGACGAAGCGATCACCGATGAACGTCGCCTGCGGCAGCGCTACACGCTTTCGCACCTGGCGCGGGACGTCAAGGAGCAGGTCGGCATCACCGAGCCGAATCGCGATTGGTTCCCGATTTCGGTCATGAGCTCCTTCGTGGACGCCGCCGACGTGGCCCACGGGCCTGAATCACAGTGGGGCCAGGTGAACTGCGGTTGCCACCCCAATTGTGGAGTGGGCACGGCGCTGATGATCAACAAAGAGACCAAGGAGATGGCTCCGGTCGCCGAGTTCATCAACGTTCCGCAGTTCGTGCAGGACATTCGTCAGATCACCGACTCCGGCCGCTCGACCAAGTGGAGCAACGTACAGCTCGGATTGGCGCTGCTCAAGAACTACAACCCCTACAAAGCGCCCGCGAGCTTTGACTTGTTCGCGCTGCTCAAGAAGTTCGACAAGTCCTTCGGCCTCAGCGGAACGAACTACGGCAAGGGGGTATCGCGGCGCAACGATCCGTGGAACTTCCTCTTCGTGGCGGGTATGTGGTTCCAGGATCTGTTTAACTACGACTTCCGCCGCACCGAGATGTGCATCATTCCTTACGGGACGCAGGAAGGCGAAATCTCCTTCTGCGCGTATAACACCGGCGTCGGCTGGCGTAACATCATCGAGAAGATGCACATGACGGCCACGCTGAGCAAGTGGTACGGCGAGCACGGCAAGCACAACATCTACGCCGGCGGCCGTGACGTCAATCTTAACGACTTCGAGCACAACTTGGCGATCAACGCCGAGCACGCCGCGCGCGAGGCGCAAGTCTCCGAGGGCCCGGCCAACGCGCGTGAAGAGAAGAAAATCGAGCGCGACCGCAAGCTGGCCGAGGCGACGGCGAATGGCGAAGCGGCCCCGGCCGTCAACGGCGGTGCGTCGAAGCGCAAGATCCTCACGCCCGAGGAAGAAGCGCGGATGATGAAGATGTACCGCGAAGAAGTGCTCAAAGAGCCCGCGGCGCCGTCGCTGGTGCAAATCGGCGGACCGGCCAATGGCAATGCCGCGGCCAACGGCGGTAAGAGTCACGATCAGGAAATGATCGGAGCGAGCGGCGACTAGCGCCGGTTTCGATTGAGGTTCTCGTTTTGGTTTGGGAGGCCCGCCGGCAACGGCGGGCCTTTTCATTGGTTTGCCCGGGCAGCATGTACGGGGTACTCCCAGGCCCCCTCACTCCAATACAAGCATCGCCCCCGGGGGGCTATAATCTAACTGGAGTTTTGGGTCATGATGAGACGTCTACAGTCGGAGTTGTCCGTCCTCCTCTCTCTCTTTTCGATCGTGCTGATAACCCTTGGCGGCGCTGCCGGGCTCGGTGCGGAGGAAAATGCCGCGGACAGCGTCGTTTTCAACCGCGATATTCGACCCATCCTTTCGGATAAGTGTTTCGCTTGCCACGGGCCGGACAAATCGAAGCGGCTGAGCGCGCTGCGGCTTGACACCGAGGAAGGCGTCCGGGCCGACCTGGGCGGGCGCTCCGCCGTTGTCGCGGGTAACCTGCACGCCAGCGAGTTGATCAAGCGGGTCACTACCGACGACGATGCCCGCCGCATGCCGCCGGCCTATGGCGGCAAGAAACTGTCCGCCGACGAGATCGCGTTGCTGAAACGCTGGGTCCGGGAAGGGGCCCAGTGGCAGCAACACTGGTCGTTCCTCACGCCGAAGCGCCCCAAGGCTCCGCAAGGGGAACCGCGGGATTGGGCCAACAACGATATCGATCGCTTCGTGCTCGCGCGTTTGCAAAAAGAAGGGCTCTCTCCCGCCGCCGAAGCGGATCGAGCGACTTTGCTCCGTCGCGTTTCGCTCGATCTGACGGGGCTGCCGCCGACCCCCGACGAGTTAGACGCCTTTCTCGACGACGACTCACCCCAGGCTTATGAAAAGGTTGTTGACGGCTTGCTGGCCTCGCCGCGCTATGGCGAGAGGATGGCTGTGCGCTGGCTCGACGCCGCTCGCTATGCCGACACGAACGGCTACCAGACCGACGCCGAGCGTTCGATGTGGCGTTGGCGCGATTGGGTGATCGAAGCGTTCAACGACAACATGGCGTTCGACCGCTTCACCATCGAACAGTTGGCCGGCGACATGCTGCCCGACGCGACTCTCGATCAACAAATCGCCAGCGCATTCAACCGCAATCATCGCGGCAACGGCGAGGGCGGCATCATCGACGCCGAATATGCCGTCGAATACGTCGTCGATCGCGTGGAAACGACTTCAACTGTCTGGATGGGCCTGACGCTGGGGTGCGCGCGCTGCCACGACCACAAGTACGACCCCTTCACGCAGAAGGAATTCTATAGTCTGTTCGCGTTTTTCAACAACGTCCCCGAGCGCGGCAAAGCCTTCAAATACGGCAATTCCCCGCCCTTCATTCAAGCCCCGACGCGGAAACAGCAGGCCGAGCTGATGCGGCTGGATGACGGAATCGAGACCGCCGAGGAAGAATTCGCACTACTCGATCCCGAGCGCCGCCAAGCCCGCCAAGCATGGGAGGCGGCGATCGCGAGCTCCGCCGCCGGCGACTGGTCGTTGCGAGACGGGCTGGAGGCGTATTATCCACTTGACGGCCATCTCTCCGGAGAGACTCCCGGCGCCGGGCGCGTCAATGCCGCGCTGATCGACGGGCTGCCGAAATTCGTTGACGGCGCGAGCGGCGTGGCGGCGAGTTTCGACGGCAGGGCTTTCATCGATGCCGGCAACGTCGCCCAGTACGATTTCCAGGACAAGTTCACGCTGTCGGCGTGGATCAACCCCGCCGCTCCCGACGGCGCCATCCTAACCCGCACCAAGGAACTCGCCACCGAGATTACCGGCTACGGCATCTACCTCAAGGACGGCAAAGTGCACTTCAAGATGGTGGTGCGGGCGCTTGACGACGCCCTGTTGGTTGAGACCGTCGAACCGCTGACCCTCAACCGCGGGCATCACGTCACGGCGACCTACGACGGTTCGCGGCTTGCCGCGGGAATCGCCATCTATTTCAACGGTCGGCGTCAAGAGCTGAAAGTCAATGTGACGAGATGAACCAATCGTTCAAGGTGGATCAGCCGCTACGAATCGGGGCGGTCGCGGGCCCCGGGCCGCGCTTCCAAGGCTTGATCAACGGGGTTCGGTTGTACAGCCGCGCGCTACGGCCCGCCGAGGTCGCGGTGATAGCGACTCTGATGCCGCTCAACGAGATTGCCGCGCGGCCGGCCGCCGAGAGAACACAGGCCGAAAACGATAAGCTGCGGCTGGCGTTTCTCGACCAATATGCGCCGCCGAAGATTCGTGAGGCTTGGCACAAGCTCGTCGGGTTGCGCAAACAACGCGAGGCTTTCTCCGACCGACTGCCGACCGTCATGGTCATGCGTGAGATGGAGCAGCCGCGAGCGACCCACCTGCTCCTGCGCGGCGCCTACGACAAGCCCGGCGAGAGAGTGCAACCCGCCGTACCCGCCGTCATTTCGGCGAGCGATGGGCCGGCGCCGCGGAATCGCCTCGAATTCGCCAAGTGGCTGGTGAGCTCGTCCAACCCGCTGACGGCGCGCGTGACCGTCAACCGCTTCTGGCAGATGCTTTTCGGCGTCGGTTTGGTCAAGACGGTCGAGGATTTCGGCTCGCAAGGCGATTGGCCGCTTCATATGGAACTGCTCGATTGGCTGGCCGTCGATTTCGTGGAGAGCGGCTGGGACATCAAAGGCGTGATGAAGACGATCGTGATGAGCGCGACCTACCGCCAGAACTCGACCGTCGATCTCGACCTTCATGAACGCGATCCCGACAATCGCTTGCTGGCGCGCGGACCGCGCTTCCGGCTGCCGGCCGAAGTCGTGCGCGATCAGGCCTTGGCGATTTCGGGGCTGCTCGTCGAGCAAACCGGCGGACCGTCGGTCAAGCCGTATCAGCCGGCCGGGTTGTGGAGCGAGTTAGCCGGCGGCAAGGATTATGTCCAAGACCAGGGCGACAATCTTTATCGCCGCGGCATGTATACGTTTTGGAAACGCGCGGTTCCGCCTCCGTCGATGCTCAACTTCGATTCGGCCGGGCGAGAGGCCTGCACGGTTCGCGAGACGCGCACCAATACGCCGCTGCAAGCGCTGAACTTGATGAACGACGTTACGTTCGTCGAGGCCGCCCGGAAAATGGCCGAAAGGATGATGACCGAAGCCGGTCCCACACCCGCCGAACGCGTAGCCTATGGGTATCGGTTGGCCACCGCCCGCAAGCCCGACTCCAGGCGAAAAGAGGTCTTGGTCAACGCTTACCACCATCATCTGGACAACTACGAAACGAACCGCAAGGCCGCGCTTGGCCTGGTGACCCAGGGTGAGTCGAAGAGAAATGAAGAGCTTGACCTTGTGGAACTGGCGTCTTACACGACCGTGGCCAGTTTGATCCTTAATCTGGACGAAACGATCACGAAGCAGTGACCATAGCCGTGAGCCGTTAACCGTGAACCGAGATTCCGCGAATCGATTATCCTTCGGTTAACGGCCACGAAGAAGGGGAATCCGATGAACCCGCAACAGCAACGCCGACTCTTGATGACTCGGCGGCATTTCTTCGGCCGATCGAGCGCCACGATCGGCACGGCGGCGCTCGCCCACATGCTGAACGAAGACCTTCTCGGCGGGGCGGCGAAATCGGCCGACGAGATATCGGGCGGTCTGCCCGGCCTGCCGCACTTCGCGCCCAAGGCCAAGCGCGTGATCTATTTGTTCCAGTCCGGCGCGCCCTCGCAATTGGACCTTTTCGACCACAAGCCGCAACTCAAGAATCGCCGCGCGACCGAGCTGCCCGACTCCATCCGCCAAGGTCAACGGCTGACGGGGATGACGGCGACGCAGACGAGTTTTCCGACGGCTCCGACGATTTTTGACTTCAAGCAGCACGGCCAATCAGGTGCTTGGATCAGCGAATTGATGCCCCATATCGCCAAGGTCGCCGACGAGCTGTGCTTTGTGAAAACGGCGCACACCGAGGCCATCAATCACGACCCGGCCGTCACGTTTTTCCAGACCGGTTTTCAACTCGCCGGGCGACCCAGCATCGGCGCCTGGCTGTCGTACGGGTTGGGGACGATGAACAAAGACCTGCCGTCGTTCGTGGTGATGGTTTCCTCGGGTTCGGCGATCGCCGGGCAGCCGCTCTACGACCGGCTGTGGGGCTCCGGTTTTCTGCCGACCCGCTATCAGGGCGTGAAATTCCGCTCGGTGGGCGATCCGGTGCTCTACCTTTCGAACCCGCCCGGCATCGACCAAAGTGCTCGGCGGCGCTTCCTCGATGACCTCGGCAAGATGAACGAGTTAACGCTCGAGGAATTCGGCGACCCGGAAATCTCGACCCGCATTTCGCAGTACGAGATGGCTTATCGAATGCAAAGTTCGGTGCCGGAGCTGACCGACCTATCGAAAGAGCCCGAGAGCACTTTCGAGCTCTACGGGGACGCCGCCCGCAAACCCGGCACCTACGCGGCGAATTGCCTGCTGGCGCGCCGCTTGGCCGAGCGCGACGTGCGTTTCATTCAACTATTCCATCGCGGTTGGGATTTCCATACCGAGCTGCCCAAGGGCATTCGTGTGCAATCGAAGGAAGTCGATCAGGGGACGGCCGCGCTGATTCAAGACCTCAAGAATCGCGGCCTGCTCGACGAGACACTCATCATTTGGGGCGGCGAGTTCGGGCGCACCGTCTACAGCCAAGGCCGTTTGACCGAGGACGACTACGGACGCGATCACCATCCCCGAGCCTTCACGATCTTCATGGCCGGCGGCGGCGTCAAGCCCGGCATCAGCTACGGCGAGACCGACGATTACAGCTACAACATCGTCAAGGATCCGGTCCACATCCACGACCTGCACGCGACGATGATGCACTTGCTCGGCATCGATCACACCAAGCTGACCTTCAAGTACCAAGGCCGCCATTTCCGCTTGACCGACGTCCATGGGAATGTGGTGAAGAACGTTCTGGCTTGAGGGTGAGACAGCCGTCGGCACCCGACAAATTGGGGGTAAATGTGAAATCCATGCCCGTGGATCGGTTCCGGAACGAACTCGCCCGCTTGGAAGAGATCCTGCATTCCGAAGGGGAACTCATCATCACCCGTCGCCGACGCGCTGTCGCGCGCCTTCTCCCGATCAACAGCGCCGCCCGCCCGCCAAGCCGCGCCGACTTGCGGGCGCGGATGAAACCGATGACCGAGGGAAGCGAAGTTTTGATTCGCCAAGATCGAGACGGCGGCTGAATCGACCGCTCGTACCGCCATACGCTCCTCTCCATTTGACGCCGCCCCTCGCGTCAATCAGCATGAGAAAGCCATGTCAACCACCCCTAAGCAAACTCGCGTCAATCTCATCCAAGGCGAAGACTACCGCGAATCCTATTCCAACAGCGTCCAGATTCGCGTCAACGTCTGGGACTTCATGCTGATGTTCGGCACGATGCACCAGACCGCGCCCGAGAGCGTCGAGATCCGCAACTTCCAGGGCATCTATCTGAGCCCGCAGCAGGCCAAGGCCCTGCTCGGCGTGTTGCAACAGAACATCGCCCAATACGAAAACGCCTTCGGAGAGATCAATCTCGACCCCAACGCGGCCCAGGCCGGCGCCGCCGTGCAGTAGGGCGTCCGGGGCCGTCTGACGCGCGGGCCGGCGTCGTCGATTCCCGGCTTTGCGGACGGCCCGACGAGGCGCCGCGGCGGCCGGCGCTTGTCACGCCGCTCGCGTCCCGATAGAATCAAGAATTCGTCTTTCAGCGACGATTGGACCGCGGAGGATTTATGGATATTGAGAAGAAGGTCACTGAAATCATTTGCGAGCAGCTCAGCGTCGAGGAATCCGAAGTCGCGCGAGACGCCTCATTCGTCGAAACGCTGAACGCCGATTCGCTCGACATCGTTGAGTTGATCATGGCATTAGAGGAAGAGTTCGGCATCGAGATCCCCGACGAGGAAGCCGAAAAGATTCGGAGCGTCGGCGACGCGGTCGACTACGTGACCGCCCACAAGAAAAAGTAAGGCCTGTTGTCGATCTTTCGAGGAGAAGCTGATTTGTCACGCAGAGTAGTGGTTAGCGGAGTCGGTTTGGTGTCGCCGGTCGGCATCGGGACCGAGGAGACGTGGGCGGCGTTGCGGGCGGGAAAGAACGGGATCGCTCCGATTACGCTCTTTGACGCCGAAGAGTTCGCATCGCGTTTCGCGGGCGAGGTCAAGGATTTCGACCCCCTCGAGTACGTCGAGAAGAAAGAGTTGAAGAAGATGGGCCGCTTCATGTTCTTCGCCATCGCCGGCGCGGAAATCGCCATGCGGGAGGCGGCTCTCGATGTGGCGCCGGACTTCGCCGAGCGGGTGGGTGTCTACATCGGCAGCGGAATCGGTGGATTCGACGTGATCGAGCGCGAACACCGCAACTTGTTAGCGGGCGGGCCGCGCCGCATATCTCCTTTCTTTATTCCGGCCAGCATCATTAATCTCGCTTCCGGCCACGTTTCGATTCGGACCGGCGCCAAGGGGCCGAACTCGGCCACGGCGACCGCCTGTACGACGGGCGCTCACGCTGTCGGCGACTCGTTCCGCATCATTGTTCGCGGTGATGCCGATGTGATGATCTGCGGAGGGGCGGAAGCGGCGATTACGACGATGGGCGTTGGCGGATTTGCCGCGATGCGGGCGCTTTCCACGCGCAACGATGATCCCGGGCACGCCAGCCGTCCGTGGGATAAAGGCCGAGACGGTTTCGTCGTGGGGGAAGGCGCGGGGATTCTGATCCTCGAGGAATATGAGTTCGCCCGGCGGCGCGGCGCGCCGATCGTCGCCGAACTGGTCGGTTACGGCATGAGCGGCGACGCTTTTCACATCACCTCGCCGCCCGATGGCGGCGACGGCGCCTACCGCGTTATGACAAACGCGATCGCCGATGCCGGGCTCAAGCCGCAAGACATCGCCTACATCAACGCCCACGGCACGTCGACCCCGGTCGGCGACCGCGTCGAGTCGGAAGCCATCAAGCAGACTTTCGGGGATCACGCTTACAAACTCGCGGTGAGTTCAACCAAGTCGATGACCGGGCATTTGCTGGGCGGCGCGGGTGGGCTGGAAGCCGGAATCGTCGTCTTGGCCCTGCGGGATCAGGTCGTGCCGCCGACGATCAACTACGCAACGCCGGACCCGGAATGCGACCTCGACTACGTGCCCAACGAAGCGCGCGAAATCGAGATGGAATACGCTCTGACGAATTCGTTCGGTTTCGGCGGAACGAACGGGGCGCTGATTTTCAAGCGCTACTCCGAAGCGTAGGGGTCCGCTCTCAGCTCATCCTCGGGGCGTTCAGCCATGAACATCTTCGTCTGCCTCAAACAAACGCCCGCCCGCGACTCGGTGATCCGTCCGGCCGGGGACGAGAAGTGGATTGACGAATCCGATCTCACCTATGAAATGAACGAGCCCGACGCCTTCGCGCTCGAAGAGGGCTTGCGGCTCAAGGAAAAACACGGCGGCGAGGTGGTTGCCGTTTCCGCCGGCCCCGAGCGCGCCGGCTCCGCGATCCGCGAAGCGCTCGCCAAGGGCGCCGACCGCGGCATCCTGGTCGAGGACGAGGGTTTCGCTCACGCCGATACTCTGGCCGCGGCCAAGGCGCTGGCCGCCGTGCTGGCCACCGAATCGCCCGACATCATCTTGACCGGCCTGCAATCGGACGACGCGGGTTTCGGGCAAACGGGTGTCGTCTTGGCCGAGTTGCTCAATCTGCCGCACGCCACCATCATCATGGAGGTCAACGCCTCCGACGACGGCATCCAAGTGAAACGGGAACTCGAGGCCGGGTGGTTCCAAAACATTGAAATGCCTCTCCCGGCGCTACTGACGATTCAATCCGGTATCAACAAGCTGCGCTACGCCACATTGATGGGCATCAAGAAAGCCAAGAAGAAGCCCTTCGACCACCACACGGCCGAAGATCTGGGAGTCGTGCCCGAGGTCGCCCAGACCATCGAACGGTTGTACACGCCCGTGAAAACGAAGGAAACGCAATTCCTCGAAGGTTCGCCGAAAGAGGCCGCCGAGAAGCTGGCCGAGAAGCTCAAGTTCGAGGCAAGAATCCTATGAGCGTCCTTGTCGTTACCGAACAACACGGCGGTAAATGGCACAAGATGTCTTGGGAGACGCTCGCGGCGGGGCAACAGATCGCGGCCTCGCTCGATGTAGACCTCTCCGTGCTCGTTGTCGGCTCGGGCCTAGGAGCACTTGCCGACGAGTTGGCCGGACACAAGGTAAACCGCGTTCTGACCGCCGAGCACGACCTGCTGGCCCCTTACTCTCCGGACGGCTATACGCGGGCCCTTGAGCAGGTCATTGAGAAAACCTCGCCGCGACTGGTGCTGTTTCCGCACACCTATTTCGTCCGTGATTACGGCCCCAAGATCGCCACCCGACTCAACCGGCCGTTTTTGAGCGACGCCGTCGGCGTGCGTGTCGAGGAAGGTCGCGTCGTTTTCGTCCGCCAACTCTTCCAGGGCAAGATGAATGCCGACGTGACGCTCGCGGGCGACCCGCCTTACTTTGCGTCGATCCAGTCGGGAGCCTTTCGCGGCGATGCGCTCGAACCCGCCGCCGGCCCCGCGCCGATCGAAAACATCGAGGTCGCGCTCGACGCCCATGATATCCGAACCCGCCACGGCGAATGGTTCCGCGAGTCGAAGGGCGAGGTTGATCTCTCCTCGGCCGACATCATCGTCTCGGTGGGCCGCGGCATCAAAGATCCCGAGAATATTCCCATCGCCGAAAAACTGGCCGAAGCGCTGGGAGGCGAAGTGGCGGCCTCGCGCCCGGTCTGCGACAACGGCTGGCTGCCGCTCGAGCGCCAAGTAGGCAGTTCGGGACAAACCGTCTCACCGAAGCTCTACCTCGCCGTCGGCATCTCCGGCGCCATCCAACATGTGGTCGGCATGAAGGGCGCGAAGACCATCGTCGCCATCAACCAAGACGCCGGGGCCCCAATCTTCGAAATCGCCGACTACGGCATCGTCGGGGATCTATTCGAAGTGGTCCCCGCGCTGACCGAAGCAATCCTCGCCGCGAAAGCGGAGTGAAGCGACAGGAAAAGGGAAAACGGCCGGCGGCGGAAGCACCCCGGACCGGATGGCCCCCCGTCGATCAGCCCCACCTGCGCTACAATACCGCGCTGAATGAACGACTCCCCCGAACAGCCGGCCGCCCCTCCCTCGCCGGCCATCGATCGCACGGCGCGGACCAAGCTGCTTGGCCTCGTCGTCCTAGGCTGCGCCGTCTATTGGCTGTGGCCGCGACCCGAGGCTGTCTCGCTGGAGGGCTGGCGGCTGTTCTCGATTTTCGTCGCCACCATAGCCGGACTGATGCTGCACCCGCTCCCGGGCAGCGTCTTGATTCTGGTCGCCCTCACGGTGACCACCCTCACCGGGACCCTGGAAATCCGCGAGGCCCTGAGCGGCTATGCCAACCCGGTCGTGTGGCTGGTGCTTTCGGCCTTCCTGATCGCGCGGGCCCTGATCAAGACCGGCCTGGCGCGGCGCATCGCTCTGCTCTTCCTGCGCGTGTTCGGCGGCAGCTCGCTCGGCACCGCTTATGCGCTGGTGTTCAGCGACCTCACACTGGCCACGATCATTCCGTCAAACACCGCCCGCACCGGCGGCGTTATTCTCCCCATCGCCCGCAGCTTGGCCGAGCTCCACGGCTCGCACCCCGGCAAGACCGCCGGACGTCTCGGGGCTTTTCTGATGACCGCGCTGTATCAAGGCGAGTGCGTCGTCGCCGGGATGTTCTTGACCGCGCAAGCCGGCAACGCGGTGATTGTCAGCCTGGCCCAAGACGCGGCCTCGTATGAAGTCACCTGGGCCGGGTGGGCTCTGGCGGCGCTGGTCCCGGGGATGGCGAGTTTGCTGGGCGTCCCCTGGTTGGTTTCCAAACTGATCCGACCCGAAATCCAACAAACCCCCGAGGCCCCCGCTTTCGCCCGCGAGGAGCTTGCGAAGATGGGTCCCCTCGACGGCGGCCAAAAGATCGTCCTCGCGGTCTTCGTGCTCGTGTGCGGCTTGTGGGTGACCTCGGGTTTGCACGGCCTGCCGGTCACGGTGACGGCGCTGTCTGGAGCCTGTGCCTTGTTCTTGACCGGGGTTCTCACTTGGGACGACGCGGTGAGCGAGCGTCAGGCCTGGGATGTCTTTATTTGGTACGGCGGGGTGGTGCGCCTGGGCGCGGCCCTCAACGACTACGGCATTACGGGGGCCTTCGCCGACTCGGTGGGTGAATCGCTGAGCGGGCTCGCGTGGCCGGCACTGTTCGCGATCGCCTTGCTGATCTATTTCTACGCCCATTACGGCTTCGCGAGCATCACGATGCATTTCCTGGCGATGTTCCCGCCCTTCGTCGCCTTGCTGGTCTCTCGCGGCGCGCCGGCGGGACTCACTGTCTACTCCTTCGCCTGCCTGGCGAGCCCGGCCGCCGGACTCACCCATTACGGAACGGTCCCCGCGCCGATCTTCTTCGCGCAAAACTACGTCGGCTTTCGCGATTGGTGGAAAGTGGGCTTCCTGCTCTCGCTATGGAACCTGGCCGTATGGGTATCGACCGGCCTGTTGTGGTGGAAGCTGATCGGCCTCTGGTAGCCGAATCCAGTGGGGCAAGTCTCCAGGCCTGCCCGGCCAATGTTTCCAGGGTGAACGAGATGAGCAACGCGCGGCGTTGGCGAGAATGCGATGCCGTCGAGAGTCGCTCACGGGCACGGCAAACTCCGCACACGGTTCACGGTCTACGGCTAACGGTTGACTGCTAAAGGCGAACGGACCTAGTTCTTCGAAGCTTCCACTTTCGCGTACTTCCTGCGGAAGCGCTCGACACGGCCGGCCGTATCGACCAATTTCTGCTTCCCGGTGAAAAACGGATGGCAGGCCGAGCAAATTTCGACGTGGATGTCGCCCTTGTGGGTGGACCGGGTCTGGAAACTGCTCCCGCAGGCGCAGTTCACCGTCACCAGATCGTAGTCAGGGTGGATTTCCGCTTTCATGACTGTTCTTTGACTTTCCTTCGATCTTTTCTTGAGTCTACCATGGCCGAGCTCTGGAGCCGCCCGAGGCTGAAGTAGCGACAAACACTCGTGTTTGTCCCGGCCGACAGTGGAGACGAACTCTCAGGTTGTCTCCATCGCGACGACCTCCTAATGGTTCACATGAAAGTAGTTGACATGTTAATGATTATCATGTAGTGTATTCGCATGTCGCGCAACGCCGGCTCTCTACAGAAGGCCATTCGCCAACAACGGCCCTTCGAATCAGCCGGCCAGGAGATCGTTCTCGGGCTGATGCGGACCACCGATGTGATGCGGCGGGTCTTCAACGAAGTCTACGAACCTCACGGCATCACCTCGCCGCAATACAACGTACTGCGGATCTTGCGCGGCACGCGGCCCGACGGGTTGCCGACTTTGGCGATTCGGGAGCGCATGGTCGAACGGACGCCGGGCGTGACCCGGTTGATCGACCGCCTCGAAGCTCGGGGTTGGGTGGAGCGCGAAACACCCAAGAGCGACCGGCGACAGGTGATCTGCCGCATCACGACGGACGGTCTGAAGTTCCTCGAAGGCCTCGACGGGCCCGTCAGGGCTTTGGCCGGATCCGCCGCCAACGCTCTGAGCGAGAAGGATCAGCACAAGCTGATTTCTCTACTCGATACGCTTCGGGTCAGCCATGAGCCGACGGCCGACGGCACCGATCGAGTCGCGGCCAAGGCGACGAAAGACAGAACGCAAACCGTAACCGCGAGAGGAGGAAGAACATGACCGAACGAGAATTTTTCATCCAAAAATGGGCCGAGGAGCTGCCCCTGACGATGGGCGTCTTCGAGGCCCTGCCGAGCGACAAGCTCGACTACCAACCCCATGAGAAATCACGCACCGCGCGAGCCATCGTGGGCCACCTACTGGGCCACATCGAAGACATGATCGAGCTTGCCGGCGCCGGCGGAACCATCAACCATCGCAACGAGCTGCCGTTCGAGGACATTCCCGACGCAGTGGCGAAGTTCCAGGCTTCAAACAGCCGCTTCGAGGAACTCCTGAAGGGCCTCGACGAGGAAACCTGGAACACGACGAACAACAAGTTCAACCTCGACGGGCACACCCATTTCGAAGCCCCGTTGGGGTATACCGCCTGGCTCCTTTTGCTTGACACCGTCCATCATCGCGGTCAGCTGAGCACCTACATTCGGCCGATGGGCGGCAAGCACCCCGATATCTACGGGCCCAGCGGCGACACCGAGGCGTCATAGCTCGCCGAGCGCTCCCAGGTGCGCCACCTCGATGCGTTTCCGTCTCCGGCCGGTTCAAAGCGGGCTAACCCAGAGCTGGGACAAACACGAGTGTTCGTCTCTACTCTTGACGCCGGTTACCGCCGGCTCTGGGACGCTCAGGCCAAAGCTCGTGACCCCGCCGCGGTCTGTCTTAATCGCTCGACGACCCTCGCCACCTTGTCAACGGCGTAGTCGATCTCTTCTTCGGTCGTAAGGCGACCCAAGCCGAAACGCAACGAGGCATGGGCTAGAGCGGGCTTGACGCCCATCGCCCGCAGGACGTGGCTCGGTTCGGGCGTATCGGTCGTGCAGGCCGAGCCGCTCGATACGGCGATGTCGTCCATCCCCAGCAGCAGCGCCTCGCCATCCACCCCGTTGAAGCTCGCGTTCAGGTTTTGCGGCAACCGATGTTCGCGGCTTCCGTTGATCGAAAGCCCGTCGAGTCGCCCGCAAAGCCCATCCCATAGACGGTCGCGCAGCCGGCCGACGCGTTCGCCTTCCGCCTCCATTTCCAGCGCGCAAAGCTCGCAAGCCTTCCCGAAACCCACGATCCCGGGAACGTTCAGCGTCCCCGATCGCATTCCCCTCTCGTGACCGCCGCCGTCGATTTGCGTTGCGAGGTCGACGCGCCTCCCGCGCCGTCGAACGTAGAGCGCCCCAACGCCTTTCGGGCCGTACATTTTATGCGCCGTGAAAGACATCAAATCGATCCCGTCGTGTTCGACATCGACGGGAATCTTGCCGACCGCCTGCGCGGCGTCCACATGCAAGGGAACGCCGTTCTCGCGAGCGATGCGGCCGAGTTTGGCAATCGGCTGGATCACGCCCGTCTCGTTGTTGGCGGCCATGATCGAAATCAGAATCGTCTTCGGCGTGATCGCCCGCCGGACTTTCTCGGGATCCAACAAGCCTTCGCCGTCCACCGGCGGATAGCTGACTCGGCAACCGCGCCGCTCGAGGCGCGTCGCACAGTCAAGAACGGCCTTATGCTCGGTTGCACAGGTAATGACGCGGGGCTCGGTGACAGCGGCCGCGTCAGCCACGCCCTTGATCGCCAAATTGTCCGACTCGGTCGCTCCGCTCGTAAAGACAATCTCCCGCGGCGACGCCCTGATCAGCTCGGCGACCTGTTCACGCGCCCGCGCGACGGCTTTCTCCGCCGCCCACCCGAAAGAATGATTGCGGCTCGCGGCGTTGCCGAAAACTTCGCCGAAATACGGCAACATGGCCTCGACCACCCGCGGATCAACCGGCGTCGTGGCGTGGCTGTCGAGATAGATCGGGAGCTTCATTAGATCTTGGAGGGCCCCTACCTCCTCATGCCCGTGCGGCTCCTATGAATTCTCCGACCACGTGGGATTAGCTTAATCGGCTGCCGCTTTTTCGATCGCGGAATTGACCAAGATCAAGCGAAGTGCCGGTCGGTTCGAGTCGCCAAAAAAAGAAAAACGCGAGCCAAGGCAAGAGGTATCCGCCGACGAGCCCAACGACGACCGCTCCCTCTACGCCGATCCAACGCTTTGCCAAGAAGACCCCGACAAGGACCGGAATAACGGTTAGCAAGCCTGCGGTGATGGTTGAGCCGGCAATCTTGAGTTCGGTGCCGCAGTCGTCACATCGGATCGCCTGGATCAGCCTTCGAGGCTGATAGCCTTCGCGGACCGGGCACTCAGGCATACACGCAGTATAGTTCGCCGGCCTAGGCGTCGTTGGGTGCCGCGCTCGGAGCTTTCTTGGACCGCAACGAGAAAAGACTCGGCACGGGTGCGGTCGACCGGCATTCCCCATCATCCCATCGGAGCTCACGCGGGTTCATTGCTGCTCGGATCGATCCGAGAGGAACATCAGGGTTCCGGGACGATGCGGAAACGGCGCTTCCCCGAATAGCGATACGTAAGAAAATCATTGTGGTCGATGGTCAAGATCACCGGGAGAGATTCCCGGTCTGCCAACCGCACTAGCGTAGCGTCGGCGAAATCCATCGGCCTGTCATGGTACTTCCTCATAAGGGCATGGATCTCGGATAAATCATCGTCGGTAATCGGCAAGACCGTCACCGCCCCCGACCTTAACAAATCCCAGGCGGCAGCGAGAGTTCTCGGGTTGTCGTCCAACAAGTGAAATGTCTCGGCAAGCACGGCCGCCGAGGTCGCGAGGGGAAGTCGCAGCGATGAAAAAGCATCCGCGCAGCGGTCGTGCCATTCGTCTTTCGGATTCAGCAATGCGACGATTCCGCCCGTGTCGATGAGTCCCTTAGCTTGCATGACGCCGCCGGAGCTTAGCGCGGACACGCTGCCGCGCCTCCTGGGCCAAGAGCGGATCGGCCCCTTCCAGCTTGCCGAAACACCTTTTCGCGGCTGCGTGCAGGCGCTCTTGAGTTTTCTCATCTGATTCTGACTCGCTCTTACCACCGAGCCAATCATCGACGATTTCCGCAAGGAGCCGCGCCACGCTGGTCTTGCGTGCGCCGGCGGCATCCTCGAGAGCGCTCTTCATAACAGGGTCCACTCGCCAACTATACACTTGGCTCTTGCTCATGCACCACATTGTAGTGCATATCGACCGGGCGCGTGCTGTCCTTGCGTTCGTCCCATTTTTCGACCTCTCCGCTCTGCTACAATCGGCCCCGAGCTTCGTCGAACTCGTCCAGGGAGACACAACATGCATCGAGTCCTCGCTCTCCTGCTCGCCGCCGCCGCGGTTGTGTCCGCGCAGAATACGTCGCGTGTCTACCAATCCGCCGAGCGCCCCAAGGCTCTGGCCCTGATCGGCGACCGCTACCACAGCCCCGTTCATATCCGTGACGGCCTTGCCCCGGCCCTGCTGCGCGAAAACATCCCCGTCGCGTTTATCGAAAATCACGAAGCGCTCACCGCCGCCGCCCTCAAGCAGTTCGATCTACTCATCCTTTTCAAGGACGGCATGGTCTGGCCCGACGGACATGACCGCCCTCACGTCAAATGGATGACCGACGAACAGCAGCAAGCGATCTGGGATTTCGTGCACGCCGGCGGGGCGTTTCTCGCGCTCCACAACTCGCACGGCATCTATCCGCCCGAAGGGCTCTACTACAAGCTTTTCGGCGGCGATTACGGCGGCCACCCTCCGCCGGCCGTCTTCACGATTCGTGTCGACGATAAGTCCCACCCCATCACCCAGGGCGTGGAAGACTACGAAATCTTCGACGAGCAGCACACCAGCAAGTATTTTCTCGACGCTCGGCACTTGCTGTTGCGCAACATCGCGCGCGACAATACAGCGGCGCCGGCGGGTTGGTGGCGTGAGCCGGGCGACGGCAGGTTCGCTTACCTGTCGCCCGGACACACGCCCGAAGGCCTGGGACACAACATGACGCAAAAGTTGATCCGCAACGCCCTGCGTTGGCTGTTGCGGCTCGATGAATGAGCGCCATGGGCCGAAGCTCAGTAGGAGCCCCTCGGTTCTGGGCGAAGAGAGAATAGTAGGACCCTCACCGCGGGAATCGGGGTCGTAGGACGGAAGTTAGGGGTGCGGGCCGCCGAACACCCTAACGGGGTTGGTTTTTTGCCTCTTTGTCGTGACAAATCGCCCGCGACATGTTTAGCTGGTAGTAGCGAGTTAACGTCCATGAAGTTTATGGTGCATCTGCGGGAACAAGTGGCTCGCCGCGACCGTCGATTGGCCGAGATTTTGAGGCTCTGGTCTCCCCCGCGGGCGGTGCGTTTGTGGATGGTGAGTTCTTCCCGCGGCGGCGACGGTTGGCTGTGGGGATTGCTAGGCGCGGGCGTGTTGTGGGCCGGCGGCGAGCGCCGCTATGAGGTTCTGGCGACGACGGCGGCGGCGGTTGTGGCGGCCATCGCGCTTTTCACCTTGGTTAAGCGGGTCGCGGTTCGCAACCGACCGTGCGATCTGAGTCCGTTTGCCTCCTTTCCCAAGATCCCCCCCGATCGCTTTTCCTTCCCTTCCGGCCATTCCGTGACGGCCTTTGCGGTTACCGTCCCGCTAGCGCTGTTTTATCCCTCTTACATGATTTGGCTCATGCTGTGCGCCACGAGCGTTGCGACCTCGCGGGTCGTCCTCGGCATGCACTTTATCAGCGATGTCGTAGCCGGCTCCATGATGGGCGCCGGCATCGGCTACGCGGCCTATTCCCTCGTCAGCTGACCCGAAACTTCAAATTTCGCGCTACCCGGAGTTTCACAACTGCTACCCCTAGATCGGACTTTCACCCACCCGAGCCCCCACGGCGGCGCGGTCCCGGTGAACCCTTCGACCAAGTTTCTCCCCTGAACCTTCCGGCGCGGCCGGTGGCGCCGCTAACTGGAAACTTTGTGTAGGTGAACGGGCCGAGACAGGCTGACAGCTTGTCTTGAGCGTCAACCAGGGCCGGCACGAGTGTTCGTCGTCGCTACCAAGGGGCGCTCCCGATGGGAGCGATGCTTGTCGCACGGCCTGGAATTGGCGGATCTGAGTGTCACAGCGGCAGGCGGTCGCGGCTGGGACCCTCGCCGCCGCGGCTTCCGCCGCCGGGTCGTCGGAGGGCATCGTCGAAGGTCATCTCTTCGTCGGTGAAATAGAGATCGCGGTCGAGCGTCATGTCGAGCTGCGTGCCTTTTTCAAGCACCGCCTCGGGGCCGCGCGAGAGCAGCACGCCGATTAGCCCCACGGCCGCGCCGGCCGCGGCGCCGACACCGGCTCCGAGACCCGCTCGGCCGGCCGATGCTCCCGCGATGACCCCGATCGACGTGCCCGCCGCGGTGGTTTCGCCGACCGTCCGTGCATCGCCACCCTTGGAGCTCTCGCTGGTAATCTTGCCTTCATCGCGGTCAAGCCCTTCCGGCGCTCTGCCGTCGAGCGACCCAACGCGCCCGACCAGGTCGCGAATCGTTCCGTTCGGGAGAATCATCTGCTCGAAAAGAAGAAAGAGCTCGCCCTTCCCCTTCACCCGCCCGGGTCGCTTCGAAGCGGTGACGCTGCCGGAAACGTAAGTCCCCGGCGGAACGACGATGCGGCCGTCAACCACCACGGGATAAACCGACTCTAAGTAGACTCTGTCTCCGGGCGCGGCGTGTTTCGTGCTGATGCTGTTGATCAGAACCAGAGGAACACGGGTTCCGCGCGGTATGGTGATGCTGTCGGGCGGAGCCGGGTCGCGCTGCTTGAGTTCCAAAGCGGCTGCCTCGTGGGACGGATCCTCGGCGAGGTTGTCCGCCTGTTGTCCCGCCGCGGCCATTGAGACGGCCAACAAGCCCGCCGACATCCATTGCGCGTTCATGAGGTAACCCCAAGGTCTCATTGTAGTCGTCGATGCGGCCGCGGCCGACTTACGGCTCGATGCCGAATCATACCGTTCAGACGCAAGCCCTGTTAATAGTAACGCGCGCTATCGAGAATAGTTGCGCCTCGATCATGGATTCCGCCGGCGCCAATGTTCGTCGGCGACAGCAACTCTCCACCCTTTACAAACCGCGGGAACGCTGACAGAATGTTCACAGCGTCGCGGCCTCGACCCGGCCGCCGTGCGCCCGCCGATCGATCGGCAAGCTCAACGTGCCGGGGCAACCCTTCTGATCTGAGTCGCCCGAATGCCCGACATCCAGCAAAACGCCATCCAACAACAAGACCGTCCCGGCGGTATCCCCACCCGTCGTCTGGGACGCACCAACGAGCAAGTCTCGATCCTGTGTCTTGGCGGCGCGCACCTAGGCCGCGCCGGTGAATGGGACAAGCAGGAAGCCATCCGCATTGCCCACACCGCCATCGACAACGGCATAACCTTCTTCGACAACGCTTGGATGTACCTGGACGGCTGGGCCGAGGAATGCATGGGCATGGCGCTCGACGGCGGTTGGCGCGAAAAAGTCTTCCTCATGACGAAGACCTCGGGCCGCGATTACGAGTTCGCCAAGAAATGCCTCGAAGACAGCTTGCGTCGCCTCCGTACCGACTACGTCGACCTATGGCAGTTTCACGAGATGAACTACGACAACGACCCCGATTGGGTCCTCGAACGGGGCGGGCTCAAGTATGCTCTCGAAGCGCAACAGGCCGGCAAGATTCGCCATATCGGCTTCACCGGCCACAAGGACCCGCGCATCCACCAAAAGATGCTCAACAAAGGCTTCGACTGGGCAACGGCGCAAATGCCCATCAATGTGATGGATTACTTCTACCGCAGTTTCCAACACGACGTTCTGCCGCTATGCATCAACCGCGATGTCGGCGTGCTCGGCATGAAGTCTCTCGGGGGCGGCAAGACGGATCCTAAGATCCCGGTGGACACCCCGCTGACCGTTGAGCAATGCGTACGCTATTCGCTCAGCCTGCCGATCTCGACGCTCGTGCGCGGCTACACCAAGATGGAACACCTCGAAGCCGACATCAAGACGGTCCGTGATTTCGTCCCGCTCAGCGAGGACGAAAAGAGAGACATCTTGGCGATTGCCGAGCCCGATGCCGGCGACGGACGCCACGAGCATTTCAAATCGACGCGCCGCTTCGACGCCCCGATCTATCGCGAAATGCACGGCCTGCCCGTGGCCGGAGATTCCCTGTAGGAAACGAAAGTGGCTCTTCGCTCACTGCTCGCGACAACCCTTTTGTGGACCACCGCCCTGGTGTTTTCGACCGTGCCCGGACCGGCCGCGGACGAATCCGCCAAACCCAACATTCTCTTCATCGCCATCGACGACCTCAACGACTGGGTGAACCCGCTCCAAGGACACCCGCAAGTCCAAACCCCCCACATGGACCGCCTGGCCGCCCGCGGCACCGTTTTCACCAACGCCCACTGCCAGGCGCCGCTGTGCAATCCCTCGCGAACCAGTCTGATGACCGGCCTGCGGCCCTCGACCACCGGCATCTACGCCCTGACCCCGTGGTTCCGCGACGTCGACGGGCTCAAGGACCTCGTCACGCTGCCGCAATATCTCGCCCGACACGGCTATCGCACCTACAGCACCGGCAAGATTTACCACAGCCGCGGCTATCAAGAGAATCACAAGCCGGAATTCGACGTGATGGGTCCGGGAGCCTCGGTCGGTCCCTATCCGCCGAAGAAACTCGTCATCACTCCGCAGCCCCATCCGCTCGTCGATTGGGGCGTGTTTCCACACCGCGATGAAGACAAGGGAGATTGGAAGGTCGCGAGCTGGGCGGTCGATCAGTTGGGCAGCGAGTTACCCGAGCCTTTTTTCCTCGCGGCCGGGTTCTTCCTGCCCCACGTACCGTGTTTCGCGACCGAGAAGTGGTTCGACTTGTATCCGGAGGACATCCAATTGCCCCCGGTGAAACGCGACGACCGCGACGACACGCCGCTGTTTTCCTGGTTCCTTCATTGGCGCCTGCCCGAGCCGCGGCTGAAGTTTCTCGAGGAAGCCAAGCAATGGAAAAACCTTGTGCGCTCTTACCTGGCGTCGATCAGTTTCGTGGATAGTCAGGTCGGGCGTTTGCTCGATGCTCTGGAGGCAAGCGGTCACGCCGACGATACGGTAGTCGTCCTGTGGTCCGATCACGGCTGGCATTTGGGCGAAAAGCTCATCACCGGCAAGAACACCCTTTGGGCCCGCTCGACCCGAGTGCCACTGATCTTCGCCGGGCCCGGAGTCAGCCGTGGAGCCTCAAGCTCACGCCCGGCCGAGTTGCTCGACATGTATCCGACGTTGGTCGAGTTGGCCGGTCTGCCCGCCAAGGAAGGCATCGAGGGGCACAGCTTAACGCCGCAATTGCGGGACGCCAAGGCTCCCCGCTCCTGGCCCGCAATCACTACTCATAACCACGACAATCACGGTGTTCGCACCGAGAATTGGCGCTTTATTCAATACGCCAACGGCTCCGAGGAATTCTACGACATGCGGCGCGACCCCAATGAGTGGACGAATCTTATCGACGTCCCGGCCCACGCCGACCGCATCCGCGAGCACCGCCGCCTGCTGCCGAAGGTCAACAACGCCCCCGCCCCCGGCAGCGGCATCCGCCTACTGACTTACAAAGACGGCAAGCCCGTTTGGGAAGGAAAAGAGATCACCCCGGGCGAGCCCATCCCCGAGATTTGAGGCAACTGAGATGAGCCTAGACCGCGCTCCCGGGGCTGTGAAAAATTGGGGACTGTACCGAGCGCCGACCGAATAAGTCCCATAACATCAATAATTTCGTCCGGCGCGAAGTGGACTGTCCCCCATTTTTTCACAGCCCCCCCCCGATCTGGACGACACGAGAATAAGCGATTGAGTTAAAGGTGTCGTGCTCGATCCCGCCCCTCGTCCACAGCAGTGACCGGCTCTCGGACGGTCACCGCGAAGCCCGATAATCCTCGCTTCAGGCCTGAACTTCTTCGCACTCGCAGCAGTCACTGCAACGAAGGCACTTTTCGCAAAGGTGATTTCCGCAGGCGTCGCGAGTACAGCGGACGCAAATCTCCTCCGACCGCTCGGCGCAAATGTAGCATTGGAATTCCATGGCCGAAGCTTTTTCGTGCGCGCCGCCCGCTGCTTGCGCCGGCCGCGCCGCGGAGGCGGATTGAGCTGGGTCGGAATCGGTCATCTCTGAAAGCCGCCGAGTGTCCATGAAAGGTCGCCCGCGGTTTGATCCGCGGCGATCACGTCGCATCTCATCATAGCTTGCCTCTTTGGTCTCCTTGAGCGGTCTCGATGGGCTGCCCGGGCCGCCCTCCCGACTCCCTGAGATAATGAGAAATCAACACCATGTCCGCGCGCCGCAACAAACCCTTCGTTCTCACCATCATGGACGGCTGGGGTGAAAACCCCGACCCCGCCAACAACGCCGTCGCCATGGCCCGTACCCCCAATTTCGACCGCCTGCGGGCCGAGTTTCCTGCGACCACCATCCGCACCGACGGCCCCTTCGTCGGACTCCCCGACGGTCAGATGGGCAACAGCGAAGTCGGTCACCTCAACATCGGCGCCGGCCGCATCGTCCGGATGGACGTCACTCGCATCGACGACATGATCGCGGCCGGCGAGCTATTCGACAACCCGGTCCTCAACGGCGCCATGGAGCACGCCCGATCGCGCCGACTCCATCTCCTCGGCCTCGTCAGCCCCGGCGGCGTTCACTCGCATTGCTCGCACCTCTACGCTCTGCTCGAGATGGCCAAACGGAAAGGCATCGAGAACGTCTTCATTCACGCCTTCACCGACGGCCGTGACGTGCCGCCGGAAAGCGGAGCCGACTCGATCGCCGAGCTCGAAGCCAAAATGCGCGAAATCGGCGTCGGCAAGATCGCCTCGGTCAGCGGTCGCTACTACGCCATGGACCGCGACCGGCGTTGGGAGCGCGTCGAGCGCGCCTTCCGCGCCATGGTGACCGGCGAAGGCGTCACCGCGAGCGACCCGGTGGCGGCTGTCCGAGCCTCCTATGAGCGCGGCGTGACCGACGAGTTTGTCGAGCCGGCCGTATTACAAGACCACGCCGGACGACCCGTCGCGACAATCGAAGACGGCGACGCCGCGCTGTTCTTCAACTTTCGCGCCGACCGCGCCCGCCAAATCTCGCTGGCTCTCAACGATCCCTCCCTCGAAGGTCTGCCCCGCGACCTGATGCCCCGCGACCTCCACTACGTCACCATGACGGAGTACGACAAGAACTACCGTTTCCCCGTCGTGCTGCCGCCGTTCCACCCCGAGCGCATTCTCGGCGAGATAATCTCCGAAGCCGGACTGCGCAACCTGCGGGTCGCCGAAACCGAGAAATACCCGCACGTGACTTACTTCTTCAATGGCGGCGGAGAGAAGCCCTTCCCCGGTGAAGAGCGCGAGATGGTCCCTTCCCCCAAGGTTGCTACCTATGACCTGCAACCGGAAATGAGCGCCGCCGGAGTATGCGAAACGGTGCTGCGAGGCATTGAGCGGGACTTCGACTTGATCGTGGTCAACTTCGCTAACGGCGACATGGTCGGGCACACCGGCGTGATCCCGGCGGCGGTGAAGGCGATCGAAACCGTCGACGATTGTTTGGGAAAGATCGAAGGGCCGCTGCGCGAAAAAGGCGGCGCCTGGCTCATCACCGCCGACCACGGAAATGCGGACTTATTGGTCGACCCCAAGACCGGCCTGCCGCATACCTATCACACGACCTTCCCGGTGCCGTTGGTTCTGATGAGCGACTGCAGCGGCCCTTTGCGAACCGACGGCTCGCTCCGCGACATCGCCCCGACGATCCTCTCGGTGCTGGGAATTGATCTATCGGAAGAGATGACCGGCCGCGACCTGCGCGATCAAAGCACCCGTCGGTAGCGAGAGCCGAACGGCGACAAATCAGCCCGTCTTAGCTCCCAGCTTCCTTGACCGGCCCTCGAACCGCCCGCCCCGGAAACGCGCCTTCGACAATTTTTGACTCGACCAGCACGGCGGTTCCGTTCACAACCACGTGACGGATGCCTTCCGGGGATTGGGCGGGATCTTCAAACGTCCCTTTGTCGATCACGGTATCGGGATTGAAGACAACCAAATCAGCATCGGCGCCGACCCCGACTCGCCCCTTGTTCTTCATCCCGGGCACGCGGCGCTCAAGACGCCGTGCCGGGCGCAGGCTCATCTTCGCAAGGGCGTCCATCAAAGTGAGAGCTTTCTCCTCACGCACGTAGCGGCCAAGAATGCGGGCGTAGGTGCCGAAGGTGCGCGGGTGCGCGCGACCCTTGTCGAGCCACATGCCGTCGCTGGCGATCATCGTCAGCGGGCTGGCGATGGCGGTTCGCACCATTTCCATCGAATAGGCGGGATGCGTGATCAGCAAGCCGCCTTGCTTTCTGTAGCGCGCGAAAGACTTGCGGTCGAGATGTTCGCCGGTCTCGACGAAAATATGTTGCCCGATCTTCTCGTCCGAGAAAGTTTCCCAATCGTCGAATAGATGCGACTCGATAAAAGTCGAGCCGCGATTGTAGGGGTAGGCCTCGGTGGTGACATCAACGCCGGCTTGCCGAGCTTTCTCGATCGTTTCAAGGTAGAGCGGAATCAGCTCCGCGCCGCTGCTGTTGATATGCACGATGTGGAGCGGCGCCCCGGATTTCTTGGAATATTCCAGAACCTCCTCGACATTAGAGGCATCAGTTGTCGAGGTGCGAACGTGCACATGGCAGTTGCCGTCGTATTTTGCGGCCAGCTCAAAGATGGAGAGCACTTCGTCGGGCGTCGCGCCGGGGCTGTAGGCCAACCCGAAGCCGACGCCGACGGCTCCGGCGTCGAGCGCCGCGGCGATGTGCTGCTGTAGGGCTTCCTGCTGCTCGGGAGAAAGCGGCTGCGTTAAAGCTTCCCCCTCCAGCCCCGGGTTCGACCCGGTCATCACCAAGTTGCGGGAGTAGGGGTGGCTGATCGATGCGCCGTAGTTGAGCACCGACTTCCCCTCGCGCTCGGCGTAAAAGCTCGGTATGTCGTCAACGCCGAGCTCGAGTTCGAGCGTACTCGTGATGCCGTCATGGATCTGCGCGCGGTAGTTTTCCGGGCTATGCCCGTGTCGGTGCAGATCAATGAACCCGGCCGCGACAATATGCCCGCCGGCATCGAGCACTTCGGTGCCGCTAATCTCGTCTTCGCTCAAAACGGCGATCTTCCCGTCTCGGATCCCGACGTGGCGTACGGCATCAAGACCCGATTCAGGGTCCATCACCCGCCCATTCGCGATGACGAGATCGTAAGAAGGCGGCGAGGAGCAGGCAAGCAGAAACAGGGCCAGGCTGAAAGCGAGAGTTGTGCGCAACATGGGGACCAGTATAGGCAACGAGTTGCGCCGGGTACAACTCGACGGATCATACCGGCGTGGTTGGTGGATTTCGGCGTCCCGGTCGCGGGAAGGCGGAATCTTACTCCCACTCAATCGTCGAGGGCGGTTTGTGGGAAAGGTCGAGGAAGACGGCGTCGATACCGGGAAGCGCCTTGATTTGCTTGGCTAAGTTCAACAGTCGCGTGACGGGCAGTTGCGCTACTTCGGCCGTCATGCCGTCAACCGACGTCACCGGCCGCAAAGCAACGGCCTCGCCGCTCTTGCGGGTGAACGGCAGCAGGACAACGGGACATTGCCAGACGTTGTTGTATAGCCCCTGGCTGCGCAAGAACTTCGTTACGATGCTGTCGGCCTGTTGCAGCAGCGCGACGCGCTTCATGGTGACAAAGGCTTGACGAATCTTCCATTCCGACGGCCGCGGTCTTTTCGGCAACAACGAGTAGACGACGCGGTTGGTCTTGCGGAATTGATTCGTGATCGAAGTCGCCAACGGCAGCAACTGGCGGTAGTCCAACTCTCCGTTGTGAAGCACCGTCAGATTCGCATAGCTGCGGCTGTCGCCCTGCACGCCAACGCTGCGCACCGGCAGCAGGAATGCCCGATAGCCTCGTTCTTTCGCAAGATTGTTGATCTCGGTATCGGCCTGCGGACGAGCAACGCGCGACGCGCACAAGCAGCGAATCGCCAGCCCCGGTCCGGGGAAGGGGTGCCGCTGGATCAGCTGCGAAGGCAGCCCCAAGACCCTTCCCAGCACGCGCACCTCGTCTTTGTAAAACTCGGTCAATGGTTCAAGAACTCGGTCTTCCTTGATCAGCTCCTGAATGCGCTGGACGCGATTGTGGTGCGTCTTGATGACGGCCGCGTTTTGCGTACCGCCCGACTCGATCGTGTCGGGGTAGATCGTGCCTTGCCCCAGCATCCAGTCGTGTCCGGCGAACTCCTCGCGCTTGAGAACCTCGTCTTGCAGCTCGACGAAAAGCCGCCCGATGACCTCGCGTTTCTTTTCCGGGTCGGCGATTTTGCGCAGGCCGCTGAGAAAGCGTCCGCGAGCCGAGAGAACCTCGACCGAGTCGAATCCCAGTTTCGCGAAGGTTTCTTGGATGTCCTGCGTCTCCCCTTCCCGCATCAACCCGGTGTCGACGTAGACAGCGTGGACCAAATCAGGCCGCAGCGCCCCCACCGTCAGCGTGTAGGCGACCGCCGAGTCCACGCCGCCGCTCAGGAAGAACAACACCCGACGGCCCTTCGTCTGGCGGAAAATTTGCCTCTGTAACTGAGCCACCCGGTTCTCGGGGCGCCAATCCATGCGGCAGCCGCACACATCGGTGAGGAAGTTACTGAGAATTTCCGGCCCGTGTATCGTGTGGATTACCTCGGGATGAAACTGCAACCCGAAATATTTGCGCTTGAAGTCGCCCATCGCCGCGACCCCGCACTGGCGTGTGTCCGCCAGCGTTTCGAAACCGTCTGGCAGCCGCGCCACCTGGTCGCCATGGCTCATCCAGATCCTCTGGCGAGGCACCAGGCCGGTAAACAGCGGCGCTTCGCGGCGGACCCGCAGATCGGCCCGGCCGAATTCGTGCGTCTCGCCGGGTGCGACGACGCCCTCCAGGTAATGCGCCATCAGTTGGTGGCCGTAGCAGATACCCAAAAGCGGCCGGCGAATTCGAAACAGGTCTTTGTCGGGACGCGGGCTGCCCGGTTCAAAAACGCTTGAGGGGCCGCCCGAGATGATGACGCCGCGGTAGGGGGCAAGACTTTTGGGAGAGACGTTGAGCGGTAGGATTTCGGCGTAGACGCCTAGATCGCGGACTTTCCGAGCGATCAGATGACAATATTGTCCACCCGAGTCAAGAACCGCGATCTTTTCCATAACTCTCCGGTTATCAACGGATTAGGCGGACTCTCGTGCCGCACCGCCGTTTCGAGCCCGCCACGCTCGCCAAAAATAACGCGCCCCCGAGACTGGAAAATCCCGGCCGTTGCCGCGGTTCTAGTTGGGGCTGCGCCGAGGATGTGAAACCGCGCTTCACGCGACCCACATAAGTTCCTTAAAACTAATAAGATAGTCCGCCATGTCGCGGACCTTCCCGGATTGTTTCACAGCCTTTCCGGTCCCGGCTAATCGGCTCAACAAGAAGGAATCGGTTGATTTCGATTGATCTTCTTCAGAATGTGCGCTTTAGCGTCGATCACCTAGTATATCATTAAGTTGTGATTCCTTCCGAAGCGATCTCTGAACTGCGGCAACTGTTGGGCGAGCGCGGCGTACTCGACCGTTCACAAGACCTGCTGCTCTATGAGTTCGACGGCAGCATCGAAAAGGGTCGCCCCGAATGTGTGGTCTTCCCGACCTCGACCGAGGATGTCGTCGGGGTCGTCAAAGTGGCCCGGAAATACAAGCTGCCGCTGGTCGGCCGCGGTGCCGGCACGGGCCTGAGCGGGGGAGCGATCCCGACCGAAGGTGGTCTGATGATCGCCTTCGCGCGGATGAACAGGATTCTCGAAATCGATCTCGAAAACGAATACGCCGTTGTCCAACCCGGCGTCGTCAACCTCGACATCACCACCACGGTCAAGGGAGACGGCTACTACTACGCGCCCGACCCATCAAGCCAGAAGGCCTGTACGATCGGCGGAAACGTATCGGAAAACGCCGGCGGTCCCCATACCTTGGCCTACGGCGTGACGACCAACCACGTTCTTGGCATCGAGGCCGTGCTGCCCGACGGAACCTTGGTCGAAATCGCCGGGCCGGAAGCCGACCGGCCCGGCTACGATCTACGCGGCTTGCTGACGGGCTCGGAAGGCACGATGGTGCTGGTGACCAAGGTAATCGTGCGGCTGATGCGGTCTCCCGAAGCCGTCAAGACGCTGCTTGCCGTCTACGACGAGCCCGAGGACGCCGCCACCACGATTGCCTCGTTTACGGCCCGAGCGATTGTCCCCGCGGCCGTCGAAATGCTCGACGGCGTGATGCTTCGAATGGTCGAGGAAGCCACGCATGCCGGCTTCCCGATGGACGCCAACGCCGTTCTGCTGATCGAGGTCGAGGGCCTCAAGGAAGCCGTCGAAGAGCAAGCCGAGCAGATTCAAGAAATCTGCCGTGAATCGAAAGCCCGCGAGGTCAGGGTCGCCCAATCGGAGCAGGAACGCGAACTGTTATGGAAAGGCCGCAAGAACGCCTTCGGGGCCGTCGGCCGCGTCAGCCCGACCTACTACGTGCAGGACGGCGTCGTACCGCGCACCCGAATTGCCGACACGCTACGGTTCATCCACGAAGTCTCGGAAAAATACGACATTCAGATCAGCAACATCTTCCATGCCGGCGACGGCAACATGCACCCGATCTTGCTGTTTGACGACCGCGACCCCGATCAGCTCAAGCGAACCAAGCAAGCCGGCGCCGAGATCCTTCAATATTGCATCGAGGTCGGCGGCACCATCACCGGCGAGCACGGCGTCGGGATGGAAAAGAACGACCTGATGCCGATGCTGTTCAGCGAAGACAGCCTCGGCATGATGGAACGCCTGATCAAGGTCTTCAACCCCGACCGCCGCCTCAACCCGGGGAAACTACTCCCCACCGGCAAAGGCTGCCTGGAAATCCGCCCGATCCCGAGCCGGCATAAAGCGGTGGTTTGGTAGCGGGGTTCGCGCCCCGTGACCTGGGGCGCTCCTCGATTTGCTTGTCCAGTCTGCACGAACTGGCTTCAGTCGGGGGCATCGACCTCTCCCCCATTCGCAGCTTGATCCGTGAAATGCCGACTGGGGTCCATTCGTTCGTGGAGTACTCGGACGATGTTAACGACAGACGGCGTGACGGTGTAATACACGACGTGACGATTCACCTGGATCGAACGATATCCTTCCCGAATCCAATCGCACCGCCGGCCAAGTTCGGGGTCGCGACGAATTCGTCGGATGCCTTCGTCGAGGTGGTCGAAGTAAAGCTCCGCCTGAGCCTCACCCCAGCGACTACATGTGTACAGCCAGATTTCGATCAGGTCCTGCTCCGCGCGAGCACGCTTGCGAATCCTACGCATTCACGGGAGTCCGTGCCACACTTCGCTTAGCTTTCGCCCTGATCGCCTTCATGTCGAGTTCGCCCGCATCGGCGCTTTCCTCGCCCTCAATCAAGGCTAGACGAGTCGCCTGAATGGCTTGCTCGTGTTCTTCAAGCAATCTCAGACCAGCCCGGACAACTTCGCTAGCCGAGCCGTAACGGCCGTGCTTGACTTGCTCGCTGATGAAAGATTCAAAGTGGTCGCCCAACGAGACACTCGTGTTCTTTGCCATGATCAATACAACCTGACGATACCACAAAATACGATTTACGGGTAACCGTGGGCCCGGTAGGCCGGGAAGGCGGCCATCCCTTGAGACCCTGGCAGGTTCGATCAGTCCGGGACTTGCCCCCATCGGCGTCGGGCATTGCGCGCCGAGCGGGTGCGAGCACCCGCTCGCCTTTCGTCGCGTCCGATGTGGCGTGAGGCTCCAGCGCCTTGCCGCGCCCCGAGTCATCGGGGCGTGTCTTCGTTCTTGCTGCCTGCGGAATCCCGAGTAATCAAAGATACGACCGAGGAATCGGTTCGCGGCAAGCGTGGACTCACGCCACGTTCTCGTCGTGACGTGAGCGATGAAAGGCTGACAAAACCGCGCTCTAAGCCCAGCTCAAATCCGTCTTCGAAAGCGGCAGCTCGCGCACCCGCTTACCCGTCGCGGCGAAAATCGCGTTCGTGATCGCCGGGGCGACTGGCGGTACGCCGGGTTCACCCACGCCCGCCGGCGCGGCGTCGTTTTCGACAATGTGGACATTGGTCTGAACCGGTGCTTCGTTGATGCGCGGCATCAGGTGGTCCATGAAATTGCTTTGGACAACCGCGCCGTCCTTGACCGTGATCTCGCTCATCATCGTCAGCCCGGCGCCGAAGACGGCCGCGCCTTCCATCTGTGAGATCACACGATCTTTGTTGACGTAGAGTCCGCAATCCACCGCCATCTCGACGCGCGGAATGCTCAATTTCCCGGCCTTCGAAACGTCGACCTCGACCGCCGCCGCCACATACGTCAAGAAGCTGCGGTGGACGGCCAGTCCCAGCCCGCGCCCCTTGGGCAGCTTGCGCCCCCAGCCGATCTTGTCGGCCGCCAGCTTGAGCGTCGACGCCAAGCGGCCCGTGTCGACCGGATAAACCTCAAGCGGCTGGTCGTAGTTGGGGTATTCCACCTTGCTCATATCGACATGCCGCGGCTTGCCGATCAAATCGAGCATGTATTCGAGTGAATCGCGTCCGGCCAAGTGAGCCAGCTCGTCGGCGAATGAGTGAATGGCGAAGGCGTGGTAGATGTTCGCCACCGAGCGCAACCAGCCGACGCGGATATGGGTTTTCGCATCGCCCACTTCCACACGAAGGTTGGGGACTTCGAACGCCAAGTCCGAGAAGCCCAGACCCAGTTCGCCCGCTCCGCCGCGAGCACTGCTGTCGTCGAAGATCCAGCCGATCGTTGGAAAGACCGTGCGCTGCCGCCAGGCTGTCGGACGTCCCTTCGAGTCAACAGCGGCTTTCATGTTCAACGCCGCGCAAGCGTGGTAGTAGTCGTGGCGCATGTCGTCTTCACGGGTCCACGTCACGCTCACCGGCACGTCGCCGAGCTTGCGGGAAAGGATCGCCGCCTCGGCGCAATAGTCCGGTTTCGACTTGCGACCGAAACCGCCGCCGAGCAAAGTAACGCGACAGATGACATTCTTCTTGTCGACGCCGAGTGCTTTGGCTATTTCGTCGCGCGCGGCTTGCGGGTTCTGCGTCGGCGCCCAGGCTTCGCACTTGTCGCCGGTCACGTGCGCCAGGGCCGACACGGGTTCCATCGCGGCATGCGCCAGGTGCGGAGTGTAATATTCCGCCTCGTGGGTCTTCGCGTCGGTCGCGAACACCTTATCCACATCGCCCTCTTCGCGAACGACGGTCCCGGGTTTCCGCGCGGTTTCCTCGATCACCTTGCGGTAGGGCTCGGAGTTATAGACAGCGTTAGCGCCGTTGTCCCACTTGATCTTGAGTTTCTTGCGTCCCTGTAGAACGGCCCAAGTACTGCTGCCCACGACGGCCACGCCGCCCAGCGCTTGGAATCCCAAGGGCGGTTTCGCCGCCGGGATCTCAACAACCTTCTCGACCCCCGCCACCTTCAGCGCATCTTTCGCGTCGAACGATTTCACTTTTCCGCCCACCACTGGGCAATGCTCGACACTGGCGTACTTCATACCGGCCGGTTTGACGTCGAGGCCGAACTTGCCCTTGCCCGTGACGATGTCGCCCAGGTCGGTGACCGACATTCCGGTACCGACGTAGCGCCAGTCTTTCTTGTCCTTGAAAGTCAGCTCTTTTTCGGCCGGCACGGGCAAGTCGGCGGCCGCCTCGGCTAGCTCGCCGAAGCCCAGCTTCTTGCCCGACTTGTGGACGACAAAATGGTTCTTGGCCGTGCACTCGGTGACGCTGACGCCCCACTTCTTCGCGGCCGCGGTTTCGAGCATCTGGCGGGCCGAGGAGCCGGCGACGCGCATCGTCTGGTAGAAGTTGCGAACCGAGCGCGAACCGTCGGTGTTCTGCGAACCGTATTTCTCGTCGCCGATCGCTTGTTCGATCGAAACGCGCTCCCAATCGGCCTCCATCTCGTCGGCGATGATCATCGGCAGACTGGTGCGGCTGCCGGTGCCCATCTCGGAGCGGTGCGCCACGATCGTAAGGTCGCCGCTCTCTTGGATGGCGAGCCAGACGTTGGGTTTGAACAGTGAATCGGCGTGCGACCCGGCCTCGGCGGCCGCCCCTCGAAGCGGCTCGGGAAGGATCTGCATGCCGAGCACGAAGCCGCCCGTCCCGGCAAGACCCTTGAGGAATCCTCTACGACTGACGTTTTCGATTCTGCTCATGCCAATTCCTCCGCCGCCGTCTTGATCGCCGCGCGAATGCGTTGATACGTTCCGCAACGGCAGATATTGCCGCTCATGGCGCTGTCGATCTCGTCATCGCTGGGTTTGCTGTTATCGGCCAGCAGCGCCGCCGCGGACATGATTTGCCCCGGCTGGCAGTAGCCGCATTGGGGAACATCATGTTCCATCCAGGCCTTTTGAACGACGTGGTCGCCGTCCTTGCTCAGGCCTTCGATCGTAGTGATCTCAGCCCCTTCCAAGCTGCCGACGGTCGTAATGCAAGAGCGCACCGCCGCGCCGTTTTGGTGGACCGTGCAGGCGCCGCAGAGGCCGACGCCGCAACCGAACTTCGAGCCGGTCAGCTCGAGTTCGTCGCGCAGGTACCACAACAAAGGTGTTTGCGGGTCGCCGTCAAATTGCCGGGCGACCCCGTTGACTCGAAGTTTAATCATGGTAGACACCGTGTAAGCGGAATAGGGAGATTGTAGCAGGGATGCGGGGTTACGGGACTTGCACTCGTGCGTTCATTGATCTCTCGGTCAAAGACCATAGCTGCTTCAATCGGCGGCAGGATAGGTTCGGGCTCCGTCCCTCCCCTCCGCCTCCCCGGGTGGCCATAGCGAGGGGGGTCACACCTGTTCCCATCCCGAACACAGTAGTTAAGCCCCTCAGCCCCGATGGTACTGCGCGGGCGACTGCGTGGGAGAGTAGGACGCCGCCCGATTAAAATCTAAACTGCATGAGGCCTGATCGCATACTGGTGATCAGGCCTCTTACGTCTATCGGAGCCGCAATGCGTGGTGGCCCCGGGGCGGTACCCGAAGGCATCTACCGCGGCGGAAACGACATGCAACCGACTCGAACCGTAACCCGCGGTCATTAAAAGCGGGCAACAATCCATTCGCCAGCATCGGAGTCTGAAATGCGGACAAGCTTGATCTCAATCTCTATTGTCTTGTCTTCGACGTCAAGAGGTGCCTTGTAGAGACGATAATTATCACCTCTTGAGTCCAGTTTAGCTTCACGAAAGGCTTTGGCGAGGATTCGCAGCTTGTCGGGATGTTTTTCGCCCCTTTTTAGCGCTTGTCGAGTGACGACGGAAGGAGCGAACGAGTCGAGAATTGAGTCCACGTCCTGACTGGCCAGGGCTTTCGCAATGCGCACCAGCAATGAATCAGCCGCAGCTTCGGCTGGAGAAATTGCAGGTTCCAAGACCATCTCTCCGCCCGCGGGAACCAACTCGATCGAAGCAGGTAGAATTCCAAATTTTCTATCCTTGTATGTTATACCGAACGACACTAAGCCTGACGGATGATCCGCAACGCTCAGGTGGTGGCGCATGGCGTCCACGACGTAAGTGGCTTGTGACGCAAGCTGCAGCTTGCTATCCCAGAGGCTTGAATCTATGGTGTGACCATGGTACTTGACGTCTCGATCTAGAGAACGTCCAGATGCGTCGTCAACAGCGACCACTACTCTCGGAGTCGCGGGTGCCTCCACATCACCGTAGAAATTGTGGTCTATTCGGAAAGCCAACCGATGTTCGCCACACTCGGTCTTGTCTTCCGGCTTGCCAGCCGGGAGCTGTATCTTGAGCCCATATATTTCTTGCTTTTGCCCCGTCGGTGATATCAACAACCATGTCACTGCCGGCGGTTGCTTAAGCACATGTGGCACTCTGAAGACACGGTCTTCCTGAGCGAACATCGCAACAGAAGCTGTCAGGGGGTAGAGTAGAATGGATAGGAGAAGAATCGACTTCGGAGGCGTACTGAATGCCATGTTCCCCTGTCCTCAGAAGGCCCGGGCTCCTTCCTGTCAACAGGAACCGACTGGCCGATTGCGCGCAGCTCGCCCTTGGAGCTTGCAGGAGACTGCGACCCTCATGAAATTATACCATATCCCTCCTAAGAACGCGTTGTCAAGAGAATTGTCGGTAGTGTCTCAGTTTGAATCCAGCAGCCCAACGATTTCTTCGAGCGACCAAAGGTGATCGCTCACGCCAGCTTCCATCGCGGGGCTGACCCTCAGCGTCTTGTGAATCCGAGCGAAGTTGTAGTGCATGAAATGAATCGGCGATTCCGGCCACCATCCTCGCTAGCTGGTTCACATCTCGCGGGCGCTTTTTCCTTGGGCGGTCAGGCATGCCTTCATTGTCGCACGGCTGGCTAGCTTCGCTGAATCTCAAACTGAGACACTACCGGAATTGTCCAACACAAGATGAGCCTGAAAGCAACAACGGCGACAGCGGCGGGACAGGGCACACTGCGAGGGAATGCCCATTACCATACAGCATGCCGAACATCTCACGCCGGCCCAGATGCAACACAAGGGCATCGTGCGTCGCTACCTGGCCAAGGTCAGCGGCGAACGTCAGAGGCGACTTCGGCTGCGAATTGCGCTCAAGACCCTCGTTCCATTCCCGCGAATCGGCTACAAAATGAAGGGGGAAAACAGTGCACAAAGCGCGACATTTTGATACAATCCTCTCGAAGGCCCCGAGGAGGACCATCGGAATGACGATTAAGCGCGGAGTTTTCTTAGTAGTTCTTCTGTTTGCATTTTTGGCAGGCACGTTGGTCTCTCCCGTGCTTTCAAAAGGAACTACCCCGAAGTACCTGAGAGTGGACTACATGAAGGTGCGTCCGGGTATGGGTGAATCTTACCTCGAGATGGAGCGTAATCTCTGGCGGCCGGTGCACCAGCTACGGCGAGCGTCTGGGCAGATCAGCGACTGGGGGGTTTGGGGAGTCCAGTTCCCCGGGGAGACGGTAGGATATGACTACGTGACACTAACCGCGTACCGAAGATGGGAACTGCTCGAGGACTATGGGTATCCACGGCTCTTTAACAAGATTCAGCCGGATAAGACCTACGAGCAAATCCGAAAAATCACCGATGACAACCGCGTTCTCGTGCGGTCCGAAGTTTGGGTGCAGATGGAAGGCCTCGACTAGTTTCGGGCTTGTTCGTGTGCGAATCCTCTTCGTTGGGAGACTAGCTAAATGAAGCTCGGCGACCTGCGGATGAACCGCATAATTGTTCTTGCGGTCCTCGTTCTTTCGTCTTTCGAGGGTGTATCACAAGGCCATTCCATTGAAAATCACTATGCCATCACTAGCGTAGCAATCCGCCAGCTTAGACAGATCCGCAGCCAAGGAGTTAGTATCGACGGAAATCAAGGGGAGTCCGGAGAGTGGGGCATCCTTTGCGGTTCCATCGAGCGGGAATTGTTGGTCGGTACTGTCGAAGAAGACGGGCGAGCCAATAAAATCCAAACCGTAATGCGTTTTTACCGACCGAACCGTGATAACGGCGAGTTCGAACAATTGAGATTCATGTTTCATTTCTTGCCAGCGCTGCAGGCATCATCGTCATGGGATTCGCCCTCAATTCGAGCCGACTGCGACGCTGATCAATGGGGATTTGACTCGGGTAGAAGCTGTACTTACAAATCATCGGTTCCCGGAGCGCGACCAACGACGATGGAGAACAGCTACGCGTGGACCCATGAAGATGTTGATGCCGGCGGTCTCGACGAGCGAGCTTGGAACAAACTGGGCCATGTCATTCATCTCATTCAAGACATGACATCACCGGCTCACACCCGCGGAGATCCGCATCCCTTCGGTGAGCTGGAGTCGGGTCAGAGAGAGATTCCACCGATATCCCTTTCGGCTCTCACTCTCCTGCAGCTCGACGATCCAGTTGAGCTTCTCCGTGAGGCGAGAGAGTTTGTTGCGCATAACTTTTTTAGCGATGATACCATTCGTGACGGGCAACCAGGGCCACGTATCATCCGCGAGGGCAGCGAGTACCTCTACGGGGAATGTTTGAAGCGCGACGACCGGTGCGTAGCCTCGGTCGGGCGCAAACTAGCTAGGAAAACTGGCCGGGCTTTTCTTTGGATGGCAAGAGGTCCGTTTATCGATACTGTCATCGCTGATGAGCAGTTCAAACAGCTCGCGCCGCTGGCCGTCAGATACACCGCCTCGGTCATCCAACGTTTTAGAAGACTCGGCACCTCGATTCCTTGTGCTGCAGAATGAAACATCGTCGAAGTGAGGAGGGGGGCAGTTCGGAGGGGTTTGGTGAAGGAGGGACGGTTCGGGGACGGGAGTGCACTGCGGGCGTTTGGTGAGGCCGGGAAATTCCGTGACCGCCGCCGAATAGCATTCCTCACCCACCCTGGAGATCAGCAGGCATTGGTGGAATCGAACCCGGCCCACTCCGACTTGACCGCCACGCTATCCTGAGCACGCGGACCCGGGTACCGCAACCGCCGTCATGCAAACCTCACCCGAAAAGATTCCCCGCGACCCGCCCGGGAGCGATTTCGCGAAACGAACCCAAATCGACGCTATGTGATGTCTTATCTACTACTTCGGGGGAAAGTCGGGGACAGGCTACGACTTTTCGCCCTATCGCCCCGGCTGGCTGGGAAAATCGGTGACATCCACCGAACCTACGACGGCATCACCGGCAGGGACCCGGCGATCGCGCTTTCGTTGTCCGCATTCGCGAGAATTGAGTGCGGATGACCAAATCCTCCCGAAGACTCAGGATTCCCCCCGACATCGTCGGTGAGGTCGAAAACGATGTTGTCAGGCCTCGCCGGGTCACCGCTGACGCCCCCAGGGACGTGATCCAGGGCAAGATTATTGCGTGTTCGCCAGGCGACGTTGTGGTCGGCACACGAGCTGTCGCCGCTGACGCCTATCGCTCCCACGAGTTCGCCTTCGCTGTTGTACAGCGCCAGTCCGCCGCCGAAGACATTCACCCCGCCGATTTTCTTACCGCACATCGGGTCGTTGTCCTGTCCATAGTGTTCGGAGTTGCCCCCGTAAGCTACTTCGGTGTCAACCGGATTGCTGTGTTGCAGGCCGAAGAGACTTCCTCCGGGTTGCACCGCGGCCCACAGATTGGCGGTGGAGAGAGCCAAGCCAGGCAAACTGAAAGCATTGGCCGTATTGGCCTTTTGTGCGGAAATCACGCGGCTACCTGGCCACTGGTCGCCCCTATCATTCCCGGTGAAGGCAACCGCACAGACGATCCCGTCCCGGTCGACGATCGTGGCCCACATGTGCAAATTGAAGCCCCCGTTTCCACTTGGCGGGCTGCCGACAGCGGCGGCGAGAGTGGTTTTTAGTTCGGAATGACTGGGTAATCCTTCGCAGTTCATCGTTCCTCCCGTTTTGTGTCACGTGACGAAAGAGACTTTCCTCGCAATTGTCTTGAGAGAAGTTCTTCGATCGTTAGGATACACAACTTCCCGCTCGAACACAACGAAAACAACTACATGCAGTGCCCTTGACGTTAGCTGTTGATCTTGGGGGGCGCCCCAGGCACGATGCATCCAGGTGACGTCGAGTTCTGGGGAGTTCGGGGGGGAGTTCGGGGAGTTCGGGGACGGAGCCCGAACTCTGGAGCTGAACCTGGGTTACGTGGCTGTCACCGATCGGGTTCACCGATCGGGTTCTGTGGGTTCTGTGACAGCCACCGAATAACATTCCTCACCCACCATGGAGATCAGCAGGCATTGGTGGAATCGAACCTGTGCCCACTCCGACTTGACCGCCACGCTATCCTGAGCACGCGGACCCGGGTACCGCAACCGCCGTCATGCAAACCTCACCCGAAAATTTTTCCCCGCGACCCGCCCGGAAGCGATTTTGCGAAACGAACCCAAATCGACACTATGTGACGTCTTATCTACTACTTAATAGACCCTCAACGGGCGCATCCCGTGTCGCGAGCCACCGAATCGCTTCGGCTCAACGTTCGCCCCCGTCGGTGGGGCCAATCCACGCCAGAGAGACAAAGCAGCGGCCGACCCTCACCATGGTTGTCAACCGTCGACGGAGATCAGAGGCCGCCGCGGCGCCGAGCCCGAATCGAATTTTACGAAACGAACCCAAACTACACCTAAAGCTATTAGAATCAATGCTATGCACCATATGCCGCAGCCCCCCGACAGGAACCCGCGGCCTCACGCGCCCGCACAGTCCGGTTGCCAATCACTCGACCCAGGTGAGACCCGGCAGCCGTCCAAAACCAAAAATGCGAAACGAACCCAAGAACAACCTAACGCTATTGAAATCAACACCCATTGGAGCCCGGTTCACCGGGCTTGGGTTGCTCAAATAGGCCGGTCCTGCAGGACCGGTGTAATGGCGCCCCCGGACGACAAGGCCGCTTCAGCGGCCTTCCCCTTCAGGCTTCAGCCGCGGCCCAACCGATCAGCAGATTCGAAGATCCCCGTCAGCCTCGCGCCCACGCCACGATTTCTTCCTTATCGACGTCACTCCCCCTCAGGGGCCCGGTCGCTTGACACGTCCGCTATTCTCAAGGCAGGGTGGCAGGCGGCGAGGGCCGGGCGGGGCACTGAAAAAAACGTTGGGTGGATCGGTGGCGGGCGCCGAACCTACCTCCAATCAGCGGGGAACCGCGGCCGAGTCGGCGCCGCCGGCCAAGGCGGCCACGAAGTGGACTTCGCTGTCTGGGTTGACATCCTCGAGTAAGCCCATCGGCGCGATGGCCCCGTCGACGGCAACCGAAATATTAGGCTTCAGTACCGTGCCGTCGACCAGCCAATCACGGCATCCCGGGTAGCGTTTGTCGAGGTTGTTGACCAGCTCGCGGACGTTGCTTCCGTCGAGTTCGATGCTCCCCGCCCCCGCGGTCAACTTCTGCATCATCGCGGGAATGAAAACCGTCGGCATGGGAGGAAGTCGAAAGCCGGCAACAAGGCACGCGGCATTGAGGCGTAGGTCGCCGAACTACCCCTTCTTCTCAATAGTGCCGGCGAAGGTTTGTACGACGATCTTGCCGTCTCGAATGATGAACGTATCTGTTCCCAGAGGAATGCTGACGCTCTCCGATTCGGCGTTCCAGAAAATGTAGGCCAGTTCCCCTTCGGTCACCTGCTTGATCATTTGAAAATCCGCCCCGGGAGGCAGGAGCTTCACGAAGTTCTCAAACAAGGGACGGATCTCCGCCAACCCGCGCAAGGCGCCGTCGGGAGTGATCAAGATGCTTTCGTCGGTGTAGTCGGCTAAAATTTCGTCGACATCGCCGCCGCCGAAAGCCGTGAGATGGTGGAGAAGCGTAGCTTCAGTCTGTGCCGCGGACATAGAATCTCCTTCAGATACAAAACCAGATAAAAAACGCCGCCGTTCCAAGCGTGGGGAAGCCCCCGTTACGCGGAACCATTCTTGGCCCAAATCGCTTCCATCACACGCACCGGATTCATGGGCAGCCGCCGCATCCGTAAGCCGAGCGCGCCGTGGATCGCATTGGCGATCGCCGCCGGCGGTGGAATAATATTCGCCTCGCCCACCCCGCGGACGCCGAATGGATGTCCGGGGTTCGCGACCTCGACGATCACCGTGTCGATCATCGGCAGGTCCAGGCTGGTCGGTGTGCGGTAATCGAGCAAGCTCGAGTTCACCATCACGCCTTCCGGCGTCATGTAATATTCTTCGTTGAGCGCCCAGCCGATGCCCTGCACGCTGCCGCCCTGCATCTGTCCCTCGACGTAGCTGGGGTGAATGGCCTTACCGGCATCCTGGAAGGTGGTAAAGCGCAGAACCGTGGTCTTCCCGGTTTCCGGGTCGACCTCGACATCGACGATATTGCCGGCAAACGAACCGCCCACCGAACGCGGGTTCACGGTCGCTCGTCCAACGATGGGGCCGCCGGTCGACGCCGCCTTCTCGGCGACTTCCCTAAAGCTCATCTGCTTCTCGGCATCCGATTTCGAGCGGAACGTACCGTCCTCGAACTCGACTTGGTCCACGTCGGTGTCCCACAACTTAGCCACGCGGGCGATCATTTGTTGTTTGACGTCCTCGGCGGCTCCAATGGCGGCCATGCCGGTGGAGTGCGTTACCCGGCTTCCGCCGGTCAGATCCGTGTATCCGATCGAATCGGTGTCCACCACCGTGGGATTCACGTCTTCCGCGCGCAGACCCAGCACCTCGGCCGCTTGCATCGACACCGACGTACGAGTGCCGCCGATATCCGGCGAGCCCTCTACGAGCGCGACGGTTCCGTCCGGGTTGACGCTGAGAGCGCAACTGGACTGGAGACCCACGTTGAACCAAAAGCCGATGGCTACCCCGCGTCCGCGATTGGTCCCCTCGAGCGGCGTCTGATAGTGCGGATGAGCCTTCATGGCTTCGAGCAATTCCACGCACCCGATGCGCGGATACTTCGGCCCATCGGCGCGCCGCGTGCCTTCCTTGGCCGCGTTTTGCAGGCGGAAATCAATCGGGTCGACGCCGAGTTGTTCGACAATTTCATCGATGACGGTCTCGGTCGCGAAAGCCGCGTTGGTCGCGCCCGGAGCGCGATAGGCGGCGGTGCTCGGCTTGTTGACGACCACGTCATAGCCGTCGACGGTGACGTTTTCGATGTCGTAGGCGGCGAAGACGCACATGCCGCCGGGAACGACCATCGCTCCGGGGTAGGCTCCGGCTTCGTAAGCCAGGCGAGCTTGCGCGGCGACGATCTTGCCCTCGTTCGTCACACCGATCTTCACGTTGATGTGGGAACCAGGCGTCGGGCCCGACGCCTCGAGCACGTCCTGCCGGCTCATGACGATCTTGACCGGCTTGCCGGACTTCTTGGAAAGCAGCGCCGCGACGGGTTCCAGATAAACCGGAATCTTGCCGCCGAAACCGCCGCCGATCTCGAGCGGCGTCACTTTGACGCGTGATTCGGATAATCCCAGCACCGCCGCCGTCACACCGCGAACGGTGAACGAGCCCTGCGTGCTGCACCACACCTGGACGCGCCCATCGTTGTTCCAAAGGGCGGTGCCGGCGTGCGGTTCGATATAACCCTGGTGAACCGTCGAGGTGTCGAATTCCCGCTCGACAACGATGTCGGCGCCCTCGAAGCCCTTGTCGGCGTCTCCGAGCTCGAACCGGTAATGGCTCGACACGTTGCTGACCTTGTCGGTTTTCTCCCCGAGTTCGGTTGTCGTCAGATCGTCGTGCAAAATTGGGGCGCTGTCGGTCATCGCGTCGGGAGCGTTCAAGACCGGCGGGAGCACTTCGTATTCGACCTCAATGAGCCCGACGGCCTCTTGCGCCACATGAATGTTCACGGCCGCCACGGCGGCAATCGCGTGGCCTTTGTAGAGCACTTTGTCAATGGCCAACATGTTCCCTTGAACCCACTTCAGCGGAGACGGCCCTTCCCCTGTGACGGCCATCTTGTCGCCGGCCTCGGGGAAGTCCTTCGATGTTGCAACCGCCTTGACGCCCGGCAGCGCCTCGGCCTTGGAGGTATCGATTGACTTGATGCGCGCGTGAGCATGCGGGCTGCGTAGAACCGCGCCGTGCAGTAACCCGGTCAGCTGGATATCGGCCCCGTACACGGCGCGGCCGGTGACCTTGTCGGCCCCGTCGTGCCGCACCGGCCTGGTTCCCAGCACCTTATAGTGCTTGGTCGCGAGGACCATGTTGGGTTCGTAGCTCTGGGTGCTCATGCATTCGCCTCCTGCTTGCGCGCGGCCGCCTCTTGAACAGACCGAATGATCTTGTCGTACCCGGTGCAGCGGCAAAGATTATTCGCCAACCAAAAGCGGATCCGTTCTTCGCTCGGGTTGGGCTCCTTGTCGAGCAAAGCCTTGGCGGCAACCAAGAATCCGGGGGTGCAGATGCCGCATTGCAGCGCCGCGCCTTCCAAGAACGCCTGTTGCAGCGGGTCAAGCTCTTGCCCGGCCGCAATGCCCTCGACCGTCATAACGTCCGCGCCCTCGGCCTCGACGCCCAACACCAGGCAGGAGGTGACGATGCGGCCGTCAAGCATGACCGTGCAGGCGCCGCAGTTGCCGTCGTTGCAGCCTTCTTTCGTGCCGGTCATCCCCAGGATGTCGCGCAGACATTCGAGCAGACTCTGACGCGGCTCGCAGAGAAACTCGGTCTGCTCGCCGTTAATCGTGGTCTCTACGCGTACTTTGTTCGACATCTAGGATTTTGCTCCTCGGGCTCGTTCAACGGCGGTGTGAAGAGCTCGCCGAGTCAAGACTTCACACAGGTGCTTGCGATACTCGACCGTACCGCGCATGTCCGTGATGGGTTTGGCGGCGGCCTTGGCGATCTGAGCCGCTTCGTTGATGCTTTCGTCATTCACCGGCTTGCCCGCCAGCGCCTCGCCCACCGCGGGGACAAACAAAGGCGTCGGCGCCACCGAAGCCAGCGCCAGCCGCGCCGACTTGAAATTACCGTTGTCGAGAACAACGTTCACGCCCACCCCGGCCACGGCGATATCCATTTCGTTACGCGGGATAAAACGCAAGTAGCGGGCCCCGGAGTTTGCCTCCGGCACGGGGAAGTGCATCGATACCAGCATTTCGCCCGCTTCCAGAACGTTTCGCCCCGGAGCCGTGCAGAAATCCTCGGCGGCGACTTCACGGACGCCGTTCGGCCCCGCGATCCGGCAGGTCACTGAGTAGGCGATCAGCATCGGGATCACGTCGGCGCTGGGCGCGGAGTTACAAAGGTTCCCGCCGACCGAGGCACGACCCTGAATTTGAATCCCTCCGATCAACGAAGTGCTGTCGACCAGGCCCGGATAAGCGCGTTGGATGTCGGCGTTCTCGTAGACCCGGTAGCAAGGCACGCCCGCCCCGAGGGTCAACCCTTCGGACTCATCGAGCGAGATTTCCATCAGCTCGGGGATCTTCTTGATATCGACAATGACATTGGCGTCGCCGCGCCCGGCCCGAAGCTGAACCAGAACATCGGTCCCCCCGGCCAGGATCTTGGCGCGTCCATTGCCGGAAGCGAGGAGTGTAACCGCGTCCTCGACGGTCCGCGGACTTTCGTATTCAACCCACTGCAAGCGGCATTCTCCTTGTCTAAACCGCGCCGGGCTTCTCGCGTACCCGAGGAACCGGCCCGTTCCCAGCCTCGCGCGCCCCGGGCGCATGTTCCATCTTATACGGACTGAACGCGACAGGGAAACGCCGACCGTGTGAAATTCTCCGTAAATCGGACCGGCCGCGCCCCATGGCGCATCAAGGGGAGGTCGCATACCGCGATTCGCAAGGCTATATTTGTAGAGAGTCCACTCTCCGAAAATGGGACAGAGCTTCTTCTCCGCAAGCCGCCGACCGGCGAGCCGTTGGCTTACTTACGGCCTGCTCGTTCTTCTAGCGGCTTGTGACCCGCGTCCTGCCGCCATGACTGACGCCGACACCGTCCACGCCGAAGAAATCGAACTCTGGCGCCGGGCCCGCGCGAAGGCCCTCCGCACTCCCGACGGCTGGTTGACGCTGGTCGGCCTCGCCTGGCTCGATGACGGCGACAACCCGGTCGGCGCCGGGAAGGAAAACCGCGTCGTCCTGCCCGCGGGGAAGGCCCCGTCCAATGTGGGGCGGTTCGTCGTGGCCGACGGCCGAGCGACTTTCCGCCCGGCTGCCGGCGTCGCAATGCTCTTTGACGGCAAGGCCGCCCCGCCCGAAAGCCTCAAGACCGACGCCGGGGGCAAGCCGACCGTGATCGAGCTGGGTTCGCTGCGCCTCTACGTCATTGAGCGAACCGGGCGCTTAGCCGTGCGCGTGCGCGACAGCGAAAGCCCCTTGCTCGCGCAATTCGCGGGTCTCGAGTCCTTCCCGCCGACTCTTCGTTGGAAAATCGAAGCGCGATACGAGCCCTACGACGAACCCAAACCGATCGAAATCCCCAACGTCATGGGAACGGTTTTCAACGAGCAGTCCCCTGGAGCGATCGTCTTCGCCATCAACGGCGAAACCTACTCCATGGACACGATGGACAACGGAGACAATCGTCTGCTCGTTTTCGGGGACGAAACCAACGGCAGGGGAACTTACGGCGGGGGCCGTTTCTTGCAACTGGATTTACCCCCAAAGGCCGGGCCGATCGAACTCGATTTCAACAAGGCGTATAACCCGCCCTGCGTTTTCACTCCCTATGCGACCTGTCCGCTCCCGCCGCCCGAACACCGCATTCGGGCCGGTGTGACGGCGGGCGAAAGGGTTTACGTCCAGTCGAGCGATTGAAGCGGCCCGCGCGTCGGCTGCTTTTATGAAGAGGCTGGGGCTGACCTGCATTTCTCACCAACTGACGGCCGAAGCACATGATAGGCCCGCCATTACATTCGTTGCGCTTGCTTGCCGTGCTCACCGTACCGTTCAAGTACGCCCCTTTGCTTAAGGGATGGGGCGCCAAGCGGCCCGCGTCTCGTACTGACGGCCCTCTCATGCCCTTCGCCTCGACACTTGGTGAGAAATGCAGGCCAAGAATGGGCAGGCCTGGAGACCTGCCCCACTTTGCGGGCATCGAGCTTCGTCGTCCGGCGTGCCGAGATCCCCGCTATTTCACTTTGAATGTTCGGCGCGATTCGAAGGTCCTGTCGCCGAGCTTGTCCCGCACCAAAATGAGCACAGTGTATTCTCCGGGAGCCAAGTCATCATCGAGGTCCAAACGAAACTCGGCCGGCAGCCGACGCCGCGGGTAGAAGGGTCGGCCCCGCTCGCCGCTCGATTCAAATCGAAACAGCACCTTCTCCTTGTCGCCCTCCGCTTCCGTCACCTCTAGCGACGACTCGACGTCAAAAGAATTGTCCTCGGCGAGAAAATAGCCCGTGATGTCAAAACGCGCCCAGACCGTATCGCCCGCCTTGTACACGGGCTCGGCAACCGCTTCTCCCGCCTTGCCGAGGGAAAAGACCAGGTTTCGAATGGTTAAGGTCTTACCCGTCTCTACATTCTCACCGCGCACGTAGACGGGAAACTCGAGAGTGGTTTCGTCGTTGCCGGCCAAACGGTCGATCGCCGTCACGACAATCTTGAACACGCCCGATTCGGCGAATTGCGGCAGCCTTGGCGATACGCGCACGACCGGCAGCCAGTCTTCATCTTGCGGAAAGATCTCTTCGCTGATGTCGCCGGCCTGGGAGATCGCGAAGCGAATACCGGTCGGGCCGAGGAAATCGACGCGGTACTCGGTCTTCATCCGATAGTCGTCATTCACGCGAAAGCCGTCCATCTTGAATTCCAAGTAGACCGTCTCGCCGGGATAGAAAATACTGTCGGCGGGAATCGGATAGCCGTCTTCGCCGTCGAGTAGGACGGTTTCCACGATGGCGAGCTTGGGCGGCTCGTCGTCGGCGCGCAGCAGTCCGGCGGCGGCCGTCAGCGCCAGCAGCACGGCGGCCGCGGGCGCCAGGCTAGCCGGCCGCCGGAAGCGGCGCGGCCGTTCGGCGGCTGTGTGTGGATGAGGATTCATGATCGTCGCGCCGGAGAAGGCGGACTTCGCCTTCTTGCCATTCATGCGTTTCTTTTTCGGCGGAGCGAAGGCCCCTCTCGACCCAGTCCTTAATAGGTAGACTCGCTTCGACGTCGTCGAGTTCCGCCACGCCGGCGTGAAGTTTCGGGCTCCTGGGAAGATACATCGGACAACAATCGGTAAAAGGTTCGCAAGAAATCTCATAGGTTCCGATGCGCCGCGCAAGGTCGAGAATTTCCTGTTTGTCGTCGCCCACCAAGGGCCGATAAATCGGCAATGTCGCCGCCGAACCCACGGCCTCCATGTTTCGCAGCGTTTGCGAAGCCACCTGCGAGATGCTGTCTCCCGTCACCAAACCGTGGGCGTGCTCGCGATAGGCAATCCGTTCGGCGATCCGGAGCATCATGCGGCGGTAGAGCAAGATACGGTAGCTCTCCGGCGCCGAGACGACAATCTCGCGCTGAATCTCGTCGAACGGCACCAAGTAAAAGCGCGCACGGCCCTGGTACTGGGTCAGCGTCCGTACGAGTTCCCGGGCCACCGGCGGGCTTTCCTCGCCGGGCCGCGCCGGAGGCCCCCAAAAATGGACGAAGCTCAGCCTCACGCCGCGCTTGATAACTTTATAAGCCGCCACGGCGGAATCGAACCCGCCTGAAAGTAAACAGGTGAGCCTCCCGGCCGATCCCGTGGGCAGCCCTCCGACGCCGGGTATCTTTTCTCGATAGAGCAGCGCGCGAGTCGGCGTGACCTCGACGTAACAGGTGGCTTCGCCGTTTCCGAGATCAACCTTCACCTCGCGCCCGGCGGCGACGGCATCTTCGTAGATGCGCGAGCCGAGTTCGCGTCCCACGTCGATCGAGCGAAACGGCAGCGATTTCTGGGACCGCCGCGCCCGCACTCGGAAGCTGCGAAACTCCACGTCGCGCATCAGACCGGCGCCGGTTTCGATGATCGATTCCATCTCCGGCACGGTCTCCTCGGCCACCGCCATGTAGGCGATCCCGGGGACTTTGCGCAAGCGCTCGACCCCTTGCCGGGCGGTCTCGTCATCAGCGAAGGTGATCAGCAAGCGGTGGTCTTCCCAGGCCGTGTTCTCAACCCGCAGACCTCCGAGCGCCTGTTTCGAGGCGCGCTTGAGGTTCTGGAGGAAGAAGTGACGATTGCAACCCTTCAACCAGATTTCGTGGTAGTGCAGGATCAGAACGGGCATCGGGTCGCGTGGGCCAACAGCCTCATTATAGAGGCCGCCCCCAAGACGGTAGGCCGACGTCGCGAGCGTGGCGACGCCTTCGCTCCGTCCGTTGCCGGCTGCCGTTCGCCCTCAAGAAATTACTTTAGGATCTCTTCCGAAAGCGGGACAGCGGCTGGTTCGTTCGGGTATACTCTTAGGAGTCTGTCTCCACTCTCAGGGGTTTCAGCGATACTGTTTTTGAATTGAAGTAGGGAGGACTTACCATGAAAGGGATTTCTCTTTCAGCCGGACTAGCGGTCCGTCTGATACTCGCGTGCGTCCTTGTCGCCACTACCGTTCTTGCCCAGAGCACGACCGGCGGCGTCAATGGAACCATCACCGACGCTTCCGGGGCCGTGGTGCCCGGGACAACAGTCACACTTTCCAACGTAGCCACCGGCGCCGAAGCAGGCGCGGAGGCGAACGTGAGCGGCTACTTTGTCTTTGTCAACGTTCAACCCGGCAACTACACTCTGGTGGCCGAGCAGACGGGTTTCAAAACGGCTGTCTTGCCGACGTTCAACGTCGGCGTCAATCAGACCGTTACGCAGAATCTTGCGCTCCAAGTGGGCGCGGTGACCGAAACCATCGAAGTCATGGCGCAAGCCGAGCAACTTCAACAGTCCACTTCGGAATTGGGTACCGTCATCGGCGTGAAGGCGGTTCAGGACCTGCCGCTCAACGGTAGGAACTTCACGCAACTATTGACCCTAACCCCGGGCGCCACGCCAATCAGCACGGCGCAGAGCAACGGCATTGGCAGTCACGATCTCGCCAACGTCGGCGTGCCCGGCGCTTCGTTCTCGAACCCCTCGATCCACGGCCAGTGGAATCGGATGAACATCCATTTGCTCGATGGGGTCAATAACACCAACTTCATCGGCAACATGTACGTCATCCCGCCGATCATCGACGCCATCGAGGAGTTCAAGGTCCAATCGCACAACGACAAGGCCGAGTTCGGCGGCGTGCTGGGAGGCGTCATCAACGTCATTTCCAAGAGGGGCACGAACCAGTTTCACGGTTCCGTTTGGGAGTTCATCCGCAATGACGCGCTGAACGCGCGCGATCCGTTCGCTGATGAGTTCAACGAGCAGCCGGCCGTGTTCCGGCAGAACCAATTCGGCGCCTCGGTAGGCGGCCCGATCATCAGGAACAAGACGTTTTTCCACTTCGCCTATGAGGGTTGGCGCTTCAGCAATCCCAGGTCGAATCGTTATTACGTGCCGACGGATGCGCAACTGAGCGGTGACTTCTCCAACTGGCCCACGGGCCGGAACATCTTCGATCCTCTCACCACCCGGACGGACCCGAACAGCGGCGCGATGATCCGAGATCAATTCCCTAACAACGTCATTCCTTCATCGAGCCTTGACCAGTCGATGCAGACCTATTTGAGGGGCTATTACGATCGACCCAACCTGGCCGGCGATCCCCTGTTCAACGTCATCAACGGCGACGCGGCGACTAACGACGCCGACAACTTCCAGATTCGCGGCGACCACCAGTTCAGCCAAAACGATCGCGCCTGGTTTCGCTACAGCAAGATCGACGGCGCGCAACTCACCCCGTCAACCCAGCTGATCAATGAAGTCGGTGAATTCCCCTTCTTCAACTACGGAGGAGGATGGTTCCACAGTTTCTCGCCGACCTTGATCATGGATCACAGCTTCGGCTACGCCAAGGAGCCCTACCGGCAAGGAACGCTGCCGGATGACGCAGTTGGGGACGGGCCCGCGCTGGCGGCCGGATTCGGCACGATACCCGGCGTCCGGGCGATTCCCTCGATCGCCATCGGGAGCGGCGGTTTCGCCGGCGGTGATACCGGAGCCTTGCGGCGCATGGAAGGGCCGCTGGAATTCCATTACGAGCAGTTTCACTACACAGGAAACCTGAGTTGGATCCGCGGCAACCACACCCTGAAGTTCGGCTTTCAAACCTTGCGCCATACTCTGACTCCCAACCCCCAAGGGTCGATCAGCTTCAACTTCACCGAGGTCCCGACACAAGGCCTTGGGCCGGGTCAGATTGGGTCGACCGGCGACCCCGTGGCGTCGTCGTTGCTGGGAATCCCTTCGCAAGTCTCCGGCGGCTTGCCTCGGAGCGTCTTCCTCGGTTACCAGACGTTTGGGGCCTACGTCCAGGATGAGTGGAGGGTGAAACCGAACCTGACGATCAACATCGGCCTGCGTTTCGACCACCTGATGTGGCCGGATATCGAAACGGATACGCTCAAGACGAATTATGAGTTAGGGACCGGAGAGTTCTTGATCGGCCTGGACTCGATGCCGCCACCGTGTAACCAAGCCGGCGTCGCCCCCTGTATTCCCGGGGACGGCTTGCAGGACGTGCCTTTTGGCGAGTTCATCAGGTTGGCCGATCACAACAGTATCGGGCCGGTCCCTGTTTGGGACAATTGGCAGCCACGTTTTGGGATTGCCTACAGCATGAATCCCACCACCGTCCTGCGGGTCGGGTACGGCCTCGTGTTCGATCAGTTGACGGGCGTCAACCAGTCCTGGCAAGGTACCGGAGGATGGCCGGACAACAGCGGCTTCTTTGAACCAACAAACGCCGTCGGCGAGCCGGTACGCTTCATCGACGATCTTCGGACAAAGCTCGGCAGCGCTCTACCGGGCCCGCAGCCTTGGGGCAACACGTGTTGGTGTGTTGATCGCAACGTCAAGAACCCTCTTTCCCACCAATGGAATATAGAACTCCAGAAACAGGTGGGCCAAAACCTGGTTCTGTCGGGCGGCTATGTCGGCAGCGTCAGCCGCCGCCTGCAGCTTACGGGTCTGGGGAACCTCTCGCCGAGCCCGGGTGCGGGTACGGCGGCGGAAGTCCAAGCCAGAAAACCGCAGCCGCATATGCCGACTGTTTTCTGGGGCGATGACCGAGGCCGCTCGGGCTATCACGGCCTGGAGCTCAAAGTGGATAGGCGCTTCTCCGACGGTCTGTCGTTCCTGGCGTCCTACACTTGGTCGAGAGTCAACGACAACGGCGCCAGCGGCTTCTTTACCGCCGAGAACGGCGTGGGCGGAAGTTCCTTAGTTCAGGATTTCTACAATCTGGACCGCAACAAGGGCCCAGCGGGATTCAACGTCCCGCACTTCCTCTCGCTGTCCACGGTCTGGGAAGTCCCCGCCGGCAAGGGCAAGGGCATATTCAACAAAGGTCCAGCCGCCTGGATCCTGGGCAACTGGCACGTCAACAGCCTGATCCAACTGCGCAGCGGCCAACCGCTCAACATGGTCGCCAACGGCGATGTGGCCAACTTAGGGAACGAAGTTGCCTGGTGGAGCTACATGCGCCCGAATTTGGTCGGCGACCCGAATTCCGGTGCTCGCTCCTCGAACCAGTGGTTCAACCCCAACGCCTACGCGGCGCCCGCGTTCGGCAGCTTTGGCAGCGCCGGCCGGGGCGACGTGTATTCCGAGAACGTCTACAACGTGGATCTTTCCTTGTTCAAGCGATTTGGATGGGGCGAGGGACGCTGGGTAGAGGTCCGCTCGGAGTTTTTCAACGTCTTCAACATGGTTAATTACGGGCCGCCGGATACGACCCTTCTCTCCCCGACCATGGGGAGGGTATTCAATACCGTTATCCCTATCCGACAGGTGCAATTCGGGTTGAAGATTATCTTCTGACCGTTGCCGCGTGAGTTTCGGCCCGCCGCCGAGATTCGTGTAGCGATGGTGCTTTTCGCAAAGGGCAGGCCGCCGGGCCTGCCCTTTTTTCATGGTTGTCGACAAGTTGTTCTCCGCGGCCGCCTACCTCGCGGGAACGCCCGGTCTTTGGACCCGCCCAAGCCCGGAACGACCGCGAGAGCGGTCGTTCGCTGACGGAGGAAGACGGTGGAGCGCGGATGTCCCCTCCCTGTGCGCAAGCATGAACCCGACTCGCGGCGTTGATTGTCTTTCGTGATGGTCGCCGGCCGGATTGAAGAAGGGCAGGTCTGGAGACCTGCCCCACTGGGAGCCGCTATTCTCAAGAAGAGTCCGTTTCCATGAATTACGGGATTCATGAATAGCGCCATGAAAACTCGCTTTGGTTGGGGCGTTTTCGGAGAAGACATACCGGCACGAATGCCGGTACGGCACGCAAGAATGCGTGCGCCACGTCAGGCGGGTTCGACATCGTTGGGAAGAGCCATGCCTTTCGGCCGCTTCACCAAGTTGCTTCCAGCCGTACTCGGCGCGGCTGCGCTGCTCGCGCAAACGGCCCCGTCCGACAGCGACCCGCGACTGCTGGAGGCTGCCGGGCTCATCGAACAGGGCTCGCTCAGCCGGGCGGTTACCCTTCTCGATCGGGTCGTGCGGGATCGCCCCGACGACGCCGAGGCTCATCTCGTGCTCGGGTCCGCTTTGTCGATGGTTCCTCGCCGCGACGAGGCCGTCGAAGCCCTCTTGCTGGCCCTTGAGCTCCGGCCGAATCATGCACCCGGTTACACCGCGGCGGGCGAGGTGTTGGCGCGTCTGGGTGAGCGGGAGGCGGCGCTCCAAGTCTTCGAGCGAGCCATTGCCCTGGCCCCCGATCTGGGGGAAGCTCACCTGAATCTGGCGCTGCTTCTCGCCGGCAAGGAAGAATTCGACGGCGCCGCCCGACACATGGCGAAGGCTTTGGAGCTGGAAACAGATGCCGGCAAGCGAGCCCGGCTACACTTTCTCAAAGGCAAGTTGTCCTCCGAGCGGGACCGACTCGAGGAGGCCGCCCGCGAGTTTGAACATTCCATCGAACTCGATCCTCATTACGGTGAAGCGTACCTGGCTCTCGGCGTCACACGGAAGAAGCTCCTGCTTGAAGACGAGGCCTACCCGATGCTGACAAAGGCCGTTGAACTCACGCCGGCGGACGCGACGGCTCACTACCAACTCGCGCTCGAACTGATGCGCCGGGGGGACGCGCCGGCGGCGGCCGACCATCTGCTCACGGCCCACCAATTGCGGCCTGACTCCCAACCGATCGTCTACAATCTCACACGGGCCCTCCACAAGAGCGGCCGCAAAGACGAGTCCGCCGGTTACGGAAAGAAACTGCGGCGGATGGCCCAAGCGGCCGACAAAGCGCGCGAAAACGCTTTCGAATCGGCGCGATTGCATGGCGAGGCGGTCCGTCTGGAGAAGGCGGGCGACTACGCCGCCGCCCTGAACAAATACCGCACCGTGCTTGAATTCGAGCCGCTCCACGTCGTGGCCCGCCGCAACATGGCCTTGGTGCTGTGCCGCCTCAATCGATGGGACGAGGGGATTGGGGAGTTGCAAGCGATTCTGAGCGACGACCCGGATGACGCGGAAACTTCTCGCGCACTGACTATCGCGCTCGACCAAGCAGCAAGGGCAAACAGCGGCGGCAAGACCGAAGCTCAATAGCCGGGTCAAGATCAGCCCAAAGGGGGAATTAGAACTCGCCTCGAAGGCGTTTCCAGGTCACCGGAAGCTCCTCGGGCAGCACGCGCGTTTCCCCAATCACCGTGGCGAAGTTGCTGTCGGCGGTCCAGCGAGGCAACACATGCATGTGGATGTGACCGGCGACGCCGGCTCCGGCCGCCTTGCCGATATTCATGCCGACATTGACGCCTTCGGGCCGATAGACCTTGCGGACGGCGGTTTCCAAACGTTGCGTCAGCCGCATCATCTCCCGGGCCGCGGCCTCATCGAGGGCCTCGAGTGTCGCGGTGTGTTCATTGGGAATGACCATGGCATGGCCGCTGGTATAGGGGTAGCGGTTGAGGACGATGAAATTGAGTTCACCGCGGTGGACGACCAGATCGGCTTCATCGTTGTTCGACGCCGCGATCCGGCAAAAGACGCAGCCCGGCTCGGGCGCGGCCTCAGTGATGTACCTGTAGCGCCAGGGAGTCCAGAGGTAGTCCATGAAACATTGAGCCCGCGCGGATCAGAACTGGGCGGCATCGAGCCCGCTGATCGGTGTCTGGGACGGATCAGCGAACAACAGGAGTCGCGGGCGGAGGCGGCCCGCCGTTGACGACATCGCGCAATTCCTTGCTGGGCTTGAAAAAGGGAATCGTCTTCGGGGGAACCTGTACTTGCTCGCCGGATTTGGGATTGCGGCCGGTGCGGCCCTGACGTTGGCGGGTCCGAAAACTGCCGAAGCCTCGAATTTCGATCTTGTCGCCGTCATGCAGCGACTTGACGATGCTGTTGAAGATCGTCTCGACGATGACTTCCGAATCCTTGCGGGTGACTTCAACCACACGGGCGACTTCTTCGACTAAGTCCGCTTTCGTCATAATGGCTCCGACCGTTTCCTTCCCATCGTTTCCCGCCTAGCCGGCGGTCGAACTCGCTCGGGACCTCTCCGCGGCCCGGCATCTTGCTTAAAAGACGGATGATAGCACGATCCGATCCGTTACCGACGTGGGCCGGCGAATCCGACGAGCTACGGCTCTTGCTGTGGCTGCTGCTCTTGTTCCGGCTGCTGCTGTTCTTGTTGCTGCTCCGGCTGATTGCGTCCCCGGCGCGCGTCCGGCTCGGTGTCGAGCTTGCTGGGACCGTCGATTGTCTCGGCGGTAACTTCCGCGCTCGGCTCGGCCGGGCCGAGGCTGGTCGTCTGCCGGATGCCCGGAGGCACGGTGGGTACCAACGGCGCCGTAGCGGGCTTGCCGCGCTTGGCCGCGTATCGCACGTTCGCCTTACCGCTGAAGACCCCAAACGCTTTCCCGAATCTTCCCTTTTCGACGCGGTGTTCGAGATTGTATTTCATCAAGTCGAACATCTCGGCGTCGGGTTCGGGAATCGGCCGGTCAAAGCCGGCAAGTTTCTCCTTCGCCTGTTCGAAATAGGGACTCAAAGGATAGTCGCGCACTATCTTGGTGTAGCTGTCGGCGGCGTTTTCCTGAAAGTCCGCGCCCATCTTTTCGTAGGTGTCGCCGAGCACCCAAAGGGCGTCGTCGGTCTGGCTGAACAGCGGGTAATGGTCGGTGACGGTTTGCAGGCGGTTCACGCCGGCTCGGAAGCTGCCTTTCTTGGCGTAGAAAGTGCCGACCCGATATTCAGCGTCGGCGATGACTTCCTGGACGTTTCGCAGCATTTGTTCGGTCGGCTCGATGAAGACGCTGTTGGGGAATTGCATCTTCAATTGTCGGCACTCCTGGTCGGCGCGCAAAGCGTGGGTGTTGTCGCGGTCCGCCTTTTGCATCTGCTTGTAGTGAATCTCACAGACTTTCATCTGCGACTCGGCCGCCTCTTCCATGGTCGGGAAGAAGGTGATGAAGTCTTTGTACTCGGCCTCGGCCTGCGCCAGCGCATAGCGGTGCCCTTCGCGGTACCAACTATCGGCGATCGCCAATTTGGCCTTGGCGATGTACTCGCTGTCGGGGTAGGTGTTGATCAGAGTCTGCAGAGTTAGCCGCGCCAACTCGTACCTACGTTTTTCGATGTCGCGAACCGCTTTATCGAACAGAATCTTATCAGGCTGCTCGGAGTTGTTGGCGATGGGGTTGTCGTAGGGATCACGCCCGCATCCGGTCACTCCGACCGCGATCGCCAATGCAGCGGCCAAAACCGCTGTTCGGAAATACCTGGGTTGCACCGTCTTCACCTCTCCCCTAATCGCTACACTTTCTAAACCTTGACGAAACGAGTTTCGTCCACCGTGCGCCGCATGGTTTCAAGCGCCGCCCGCGGGTCGTCCGCCCCGAAAATCGTCGACCCAGCCACCACAATATCACAGCCTGCCTCGACGATCCGGGGCAAATTTTCCAAAGTGACGCCGCCGTCGATTTCGATTCGATAGCCGAGCCCTCGCTCTTCCCGCAGCCGACTGAGCCGGCGCACCTTATCGAGAGTATGGGGCAGCAGTTTTTGGCCCCCGAAACCGGGGTTCACACTCATGATGAGCACAAAATCGACAGAGGCCAACACGTCATCGAGCATGTGCACGGGCGTGGCCGGATTCAGCACGACTCCCGCGTCGGCGCCAAGATCTCGGATCAACCGTACGCTGCGATCCAGATGCGGACAGGCTTCCTGATGCACCGAAACCATTTGCGCCCCGGCTTCAATGAAGGCGGGGACGTAGCGGTCCGGCTCTTCGATCATCAGGTGGCAGTCGAGCAGCAAATCCGTCGCCGCCCGCAAACAGTGCACCACCGGCACGCCGATCGAAATGTTGGGGACGAAATGACCGTCCATCACGTCGACGTGCAGCATCGACGCCCCGCCGCTCTTCATGACCTCGACTTGCTCGCCGAGGCGAGCGAAATCCGCGGACAAAATCGAAGGAGCAATTTGTACCATGCGGGCGGGCCTCCCAGGCGAGAGTCTCTTCATTATAAGTATCGGCGGAACGAGGCGATGGGTTTCATGCGGTGTGGGCCGTGTCGCCGAATTAGGTGTCGCCGGGCGTAGGTGCCGCCGAAGCGCGTGACACTTACCGGTTCGCGGCCCGTCTCTGAATCGTAAGTTGCAAATTGTGTATGCCGACGCAATCCCCGGATCGCAACTCGGCGACACAGTCGTGTGGGCTATAATTGCCGGGGAGTATTTTTCCCGGAGGCTTCTCATGTCCCGTCACACCCTTTCACCGATCGCGCGCCACACCAAGATTCGGATAGCCGGAGTGCTGTTGTCGGCCGCGGCTTTGACCGCCGCTCACCAGGTCACCGAGACCGAAAGCTCGATGACGGAAATGGCGGGCCGCTTTCTGAGCGCTCTGTCGAGTGATCAAAAGGCCGTCGCGCAATACGACTTCGACGCCAAGCAACGAACGCTGTGGCACTTTGTTCCCGACAGCAACTTCAAGGACACCTATGGATTTGGGCGCCCCGGCCTCAACTTTAAGGGTATGAACGCCGAGCAGCAGCGGCTTGCCGAGGCGCTGCTCAGCACCGGACTCAGCAATGCCGGCTTCCTCAAAGCGATGACCGTGATGAGCCTCGAAGAGGTTCTTCACATCAAGGAAAACGACACAGTCGGACGCCGTGATCCCAACAAATACTACTTTTCGATCTACGGCAAGCCGGCCGCCGAGGGCACCTGGGGATGGCGGGCGGAAGGGCATCATATCTCGCTGCACTACACGTTTCGTAACGGGAAACTGATCGCCGCGACGCCGACATTTTTCGGCGCCAACCCGCATCACGTTCTCGAGGGTCCGCGCAAGGGCCTGCGCGCCCTGGCGGGCGAAGAGGACTTGGCGCGCTCGTTGATGAAGTCTCTCGAGCCGAAACAACGCAAGAAAGCGCTCGTCGCCGCCAAGGCGCCGAGCGATATCCTGACCAGCGCCGACACTCGCGCCAAGCTCGAAAACCAGCCGCCCGGGCTGGCGGCGTCCGAGATGAACGCCGACCAATATAAGATGCTGCTGGCGCTCGTCGATGAGTACGCCGACAATATGCCCGAGCAAGTCGCCTCCCAACGGCGCAAGGCGATGCGCGACACCGCGCGCGACAAAGTGTTCTTCGCCTGGGCGGGCGGCGTCGAGCAGGGCTTGGGCGACTACTACCGGGTGCAGGCGCCCGCTTTCTTGGTCGAGTACGACAACACCCAAAACGAGAACAACCACAGCCACACCGTTTGGCGTGACTACGAGGGCGATTTCGGCCGCGACGTTTTGGCGATGCACTACCAACAGTTCGCTCACCCTTTGGCGCCGAGTGAGCCAATACCCGCCGATTGATCTCCAACTCGGCGACCCGTGGAAAAGCGACCCTATTTTCTTTTCGGCGACCTAATCACCACGACGGGGACGGGCGCGTTGGCCGGGCTTGTCTGTGCCGCGGTGGTCGGCGAGGGCTGGAACCCGGCTGCGGCGATGGTCCTCGGCATGGCATTGGGCATGGTTGTTGCGTTCGTCACAAGCACTTTGCTGGGCCTGCTTTTCGGCGCCTGTGAAATCATGATCCCCGCGATGCTGGCGGGCATGGCGTCGGGCATGGCGGTTGCGATGCGGGACTCCGGCGCGGGACTCTCGGCGGCGGCGGGCGCGCGGCTGGGCGCGGAGCTGGGTTTGGCCGTGCTGGTGTTCACCTACATCATGAACGCATTCCTCGGCGGCGAGGTCAAACGCGAGGCCGGCCGATGGACCTCGTAACTCGCGTGAAGTGGGACACCGCGTCGGGCAAGTACGACTTGATGGCCCGCGGCGCCGAGAAACGTTGGGGGGGCTTTAAGATACGATTCTTCGCTCCGATGCAGGGCAAGATTCTTTTTCTCGCCGCCGGAACAGGGCTCGACTTTCAGTTTTTCCCGCCGGGACAAGATATCACGGCGATCGACATCAGCCCAAAGATGATCGAACAGGCCCGCCCGCGAGCCGCCGAGTACGACGGCACGATCGATCCGCGCGAGATGGATGTCCACGAGATGCCGTTCGCCGACGAAACATTCGATCAGATCTACACGGCCTGCACGTTTTGTTCGGTCCCGAACCCGGTCAAGGGTCTGACCCAACTCCGGCGCGTGCTCAAACCCGACGGCGAGCTGCGGATGTTCGAGCACACCGGCAGCCGCTGGTTTCCTTTCAACGTGCTGCTCCACATGATGACGCCAATCACGCGGCGCTTCGGCCCCGAGGTCAACCGCGATACGACCGCCAACGTAGAAAAGGCGGGCTTTGTGATTCGCCGCGTCGAAAACCTCTATCTCGACGTCGTCAAAACGATCACGGCTACGCCGGGCGCGCCTTGATGGCTTGGGCGTAGAGGCTTTCGTAATGGGGACGGCATTCCTCGAGCAAGGCTTCCAGTTCAGCGGGGAAAGGCTCGGTCTTCTCCTTGTAAGGCATAAAACCGGTCGAGCGGTGGGCATTGTGATACCAATGCGGCGCCCACAAGCCGTCTTCGGGCTTGGGGCCCGCGGGCCAATGGAGCATCCCCGCGTCGAACGCAATCCCGATACGTTCGCAAAGTTGCCGCAGAACGGCTTCGGGGTCGAGCAGTAATTCCTTCGAGTCGATCACGGGGGGATCTTGCCCCAAACCGCGCAGGTGATCGAGAAGACGGGTTTGCATGGCCAGGCTGGTATCCCGCAAAATCGGTTGCCGCACTTGATTGACGAACGACGGCAGCATCTGTTCGGGGTCTCGAATAAACAAGACGTTGCACGTGCGGGCTAGAAAACTCCAATCGAGGCTTTCCAGATGATGCGCCATCTGTTTCATAAACAAGATCGGTCGGCCGCAGGGGCCAAGGATCAGCTCGCGTACCACGCGTTCTCCGTCGCGATCGAGTTGGTCGAGCAACTCGTTCTTGCCCGGGTGCCGGGCCGGAGAAATGTTCAGGTAGTGGCCGTAAAGCGGCTCGTCGACGACGCGAGTGTCGGCACGCTGACGAAACGAGTACATGACGGCCGTGGAGACGTTTCTCGGTCCCGCCCACAAACAGAGGCGCAAAGTTTCACCCATCCTTCCATTCTGCCAAGGTGAGGAGTGTCGGTAGCCGTGGGGCACGCCGTCTACGTAATTTCGCCGCGCAGTTCGATACGTTGGCCGCAGCTAACACAGGCCGTGTAGTCGAGCGGGAAGCTGGGGCCGAGTTGGATGGTTTGGCCGCAATGGCAGCGGAAGGAGTCCCAGCCGTCATTGCGGCGGGTGTACTCGAAGGCCCCGCCGGATTGCCGGACGCTCGGGAGATCGGGCTCCTTCTCCGCCTTCTTTGTCTCGTCGGGGGAAGAGACGGCCTCGGCCTTCGGTACGGTATTGTTGCGTTCGCAGCGCGGGCAAATCACGCTTTCACGATTGAACTCGGGCGGAACCTTGATGCGCATGCCGCAAGCGCAAGGCAGAAGCGTGAAGGCGGCGAAGCGGTCGAGCAGGTCGGCGACTTGCCGAGCGCGTCCCACGGGCGTGTCGGCGTCGGGTTCCTGAAACGCTTCGCGAGCCTCGACTTTTTCGTCTGCCTTGGCGGCGGCCTCAAGGGCCGCCAAGCGCGACTTGCGGCCTTCGATCCTGCGCATCGCGGCTTCGTAATCGACGTAACTCGCTCCGCCGCCCATCGAGCGCAAGATCTTAATGCGGCTTTCGGTTGGCGGATGCGTCGAAAGCCAACCCGACGCCGCTACCTTTTCAAGGGGATTGACGATGCAGAGAGGGACGAGCGCGCCGCTGATCAGTTTTGAGCTGGTGCCGGCACTGTGGACCGCGATCTTTTCGAGACCGGAGGCGAGCCCCTCGGGGAATCGGGTGAACCGGGCGGCGGAAGCATCCGCCAAATACTCTCTTTGACGCGAGCAGGCGAGATAAAGACGCCGCACGGCGATCGGTGCGAAGATCGCGACGACGCAAACCAGCAGCAGCAAGTAGGGGTGGCCGCCTCTTGAGCGGCCGCCGCGACGGCCCCCTGACCACGCGGCGCCGTAAAAGAAGCCGCGGCTGATCGCTTCGACACTGCCGGCCAGAACGGCGGCAAGAGTCATGAAGCGGATATCGAGGTTCTTGACATGCGTGATTTCGTGGGCGACTACGCCCTGGAGTTCATCGCGACTAAATAAGCGCAATAGTCCGGAGGTCACGGCGACGGCGGCCTTTTCCGGCGTACGGCCGACGGCGAAAGCGTTCGGGACGTGGTCTTCGACTAGGAAGACGCGCGGCGGCGAGCCGAGCCCGGCGGCGATGGTCATTTCCTCGACCACGTTCCAGAGCCGCGGGTCGTCGCGCTTGTGGATTCTTTGCGCGCCGGCGGAACGGAGCAGGAACTTGTCGCCTTGCGAAACGGCCGTCAGCCACAAGACCAGCCAGACCACGGCGGCGACGCCGGCTCCCGCCAAAGCCCCGGAGAGAACGGCTTCGACCCGCGGTTCGGAGGCGCCCATCTGAAAAAAAGGCGTCACAAAGTACATGCCGATGCAGGCACCCAGCGTCACCAATACGAGGCCCATCAAGACAATGAGCAAAATCGAGCGGCGGCGATTGGCGGCGATGGCTTCCCACATAGACGACCGAAAGGCGCCCTGGACCGGCGGCTAGGAGAAGGAGACTTGCGGAGCTTCGCGAGCCGCTTCGTCCTGAATTTCGAAGAACTCCATTTCCCCGAAGCTAAAGATCGAGGCGACGACGTTGGTCGGCACGACTTGGGTCTTGGTGTTGTACTGCATCACCGAATCGTTGTAGTGCTGGCGGGAAAAGCCTATCTTGTTTTCCGTCGACGTGAGCTCTTCTTGGAGAGCGAGAAAGTTCTGGTTGGCCTTGAGGTCGGGGTACTGCTCGACGACGAGCATTAGGCGTCCCAAAGCACCGGTCAGTGCTTGCTCGGCTTGAGCCTGCGGCCCAATGCCGTCGGCCGAGACGGCCTGGGACCGCGCGCGCGTCACATTCTCGAGCGTTTCCTTTTCGTGGCCGGCGTAGCCCTTCACGGTTTCGACGAGATTCGGAATCAAATCATGGCGGCGCTTGAGCTGAACATCGATCTGCGCCCAGGCATTCTCGACTCGTTTCTTCATCGTGACGAGTGTGTTGTACATGCCCACCAACCAGGCGATGATCAAGACGATAACGGCTAGAAAGACCAGCCCCAAAATGAAAGCGGTTTGCATCGTAGTCCTCTCTTAGAGACAAATTCTTGGTGCGGTGTTTTCCTAAGTATGAGAGTCCGGCTCTCCTGTTCGCCCGGGCTTCGCGCAATGGGTCTACCCTTTGGGCGTTGAAGAAACCGGCTTCTTTCCGTAAAAGTCGGCGAAGAATGCCGCGACGGCGGACTCCTCGTCGGTTCGGCCGTCGTGGGCGAACATGGCGATGAGCGACTGCATCTCGCCGCTGTCGAGCCACAATCCGTCGCCGACGGGACAGCGGTCGAGCTCAATCCGCGTGTTGTCGCCTTCCATGTGAATAACGCGCAGCTTGCGCCGACATCGCGGACAACGGCGTTTGCCGCGGCGGTCTCCCTTGGCTTCCGCCAGGGCTCTCGTGAGCGCACCCGGGCGAGCATCGGCCCGTTCCGCGATCCATTCCAGTTCTCCGGCATCCAGCCAGACACCGCCGCAATCCACACAGCGATCGATCTCGATGCCGTCGAGTTCAAACGCGACCAAAGGTTGCCGGCAAGTCGGGCACATTGCGAAAGACGCCAGGTTACGAGTGTACCGCCGAAGGCCGACAACAATGTCAAGAGGCCTCTCGGGCCGCGGGCCGAAAAGGGCGGAACGGCACGGCATTGCCCGACGCGGAGGGCGCCCCGGCCGCGGCGAACCGGAAACGAGAGGCCGCCGAGCCGGGCCGGACATGCTAAATTGGGATTTGCACGGCATCGTCATCCTTCGCGTGCGAATGAAAACGCTACGACTCACGGTTGCTTCGCTGATTTTCGGAGCAATCCTTCCGGCTGTGCCCCCGCAGTCTTCCGACCTTCAATCCCGCATCATCCAGCAGGTCCAACAGGGTCTGCAAGCCCGTCGGCAGAACCGGCTTGACGACGAAATCAAGGCCTTTCAAACCGTCATCACGCTGGACCCCAATCTGGCCGAGGGCCACATGAACCTGGGGCTGGCCCTGCGCCGCCGAGGCGATCGGGAACAGGCGGTCGCGGCTCTCCAAAAGGCTGTCAACTTGAAGCCCCAGTTGACGGCGGCCCAAGCGATCTTGGGTTTCGAGGCGCTAACGGTCGGCCGAGTCAAGGAAGCCTTGCAGCGCCTGGAAACGGCCCACGAAGCCGCGCCGAACGACGCCAGTGTCAATTTGTGGCTCGGGAGGACCTATTTTGAACTGGGAAGGTTTACGGAGGCTTCTTTCCGCCTCGAAACCGCTCGTCAGTCGAAGCCGCAAGATCCGGAGGCGCTTTATTACTTGACGAGAGCCTACGCCGAGGCCGCCGAAAAGACCCGGCGCGCACTGGCGGCCGCGGCTCCCGAATCAGCGCGGTTCCACCACGTCGAGGGGCGTCGAGCGGCCGCCGCGGGCAGGCATGAGGAAGCGATGGAGCGATACCGGGCGGCGCTTACGATCGAGCCGAGGTCGGCCGAGATTCGCGTGGATCTCGGCGCTTTGCATACGGAGTTGAATAATCCGCAAGCGGCCGAACAAGCCTTCCGCGCCGCGATCGAGATGCGCCCCGAGCACGCCGAGACGCATTTTCTTTGCGCCGAGGCCATCTTGCGACAAGGCCGCCTCCAAGAAGCCTTGTCGTTTCTTGACCGTGCCCTGGAACTCGATTCTTCCCTGATTTCGCATTTTTTCGAGCTGAGCGACGGGCTGGCCCAGCAGGGACGATTCGACGCCGCGACCACCGTCTTGTCGGCCCTCGCGAAGAAGGATCTCGACATACAAACCCGGACTTTGGTCCACCACCGCTTGGCGGATCTTTACCGGGATCAGGGAAACCGAAAGCAGGCCGCGTACCACCGCAGGCAGTTCAATCGGCTGACCAAGGAGAGTGAACGCGTACGAAGACTGGCGGCCATAGCGTCGAAGGGTGCTCAGGCAAAATAATCCGCGGCGGCCGGCGGAAGGATCCGCCCGCGATCGAACCGCAACGACCGCGAGCGATGAATCAATCGGGGGCGGCCGCCGTGTCCAGACGGCCGCGAGAACGAATGCTCCAACACAGGCGGCTGAAGCTCAGCGCCGCCCCCATGGATCGGCAGTCCGAAACCGGCGCGGTTACGCGGAAACGGGCTCGATTTCCAGTGTGGCCGGCGGTTCAAGCCGGCCTCTGGATCGGAAAACGATCGGATCGCGACGCAGCGGCGGATCGCAGGGCCGAACAGGTTCGGTCAAGCGAAAGGCAAAGTAGTCGCGAGGAGGGTAAAGAGCGTAGGGTTCGACCTCGTAGAAGGCCTTCCCCAGCCACTGCTCAATGCGGTAGAGGGCATGGAAAAAGTTGCCTCGGCTGATTCCCAGCTTGCGCATGCAAAGTTTCCAGTCCGCTCCCAACAAAAAGTGAAGGCGGAAGAGTTTGTGATGCGCGTCATCGAGAGTCCTTCGTGCCAGAAGCTCAAAATCAGCGGCGTACTCTTCTTCCTTGCGGGACCAGGTGCCGCGATGGCTTTTGCCGCTCGACGCCCGCTCGTAGGAGACGTGGCTTATCCTATCGCGGTGCATGGCGCAGAGTTGGAAGCGTTCGTAACAAGCGCGAAAGATGCCGCGCAAGGCGCATCCGCAAGGGACGAGATCAGCCTCGATTTCGTTGCGTGTCCCGCTCCCGGCGCAAATCTGGCAGGAGCCTTTCGCCAATACAGTCAGGTCGGTTTGATTCCAGTTCATACAGATCGATTTCTCCTCTCGGTACAGGGACCGTAATCTACCTTATCCGACGTCGGCGTCACGTCAACGGCTTCCGTGAAACGAATTTTTTCGAAATGAAGTGCCATTTTGAGAATAAAGAGAAGGGGCTAAAAATTTCCTCGGATCAACGACTTACTGAGTCTCGCATAATATACTGTCAACGAGACAAAGAGAAGACTGTTTCCAGAAAGCGGTAATCAAGCGCGGTTTGCGGCGCATTCGCCGCAGCGCTTTGCGGGCGCGCTCGTCGAGTTCCCAGTAGTCCTTCGGGCAGACGTTGGGCAACTCGTGCTGCTTCCAGTACGCCCAAATGTATTCCACCGGGTTCAACTCCGGCGCATAGGGCGGCAAGTACTCCGTTGCGATGTGATCCTCGGAGAGCTGGATGAACTCCCGCACCAGGCGGCTGCGGTGCGTCGGCAGCCGGTCCCAGACGATCAGCAGTGGGCCGTCGATGTGGCGCACCAAAGCCTTCAGGAAGTCGATGACCTCCAGCTCGCCGATCGCGCCGGGATAGAGCCGGAAGTAAAAGTTGCGCAACGTCAGCCCGGCCGACACCGACAGCTTGTCCCAGTTGAAGTTGAACTCCAACACCGGTGTCTCGCCGCGCGGCGCCCAGGTGCGGCAACGATGCGGCTTCTGACTCAATCCGCTTTCGTCGATGAAGACGATCGTACGTTCTTCTTTGCGGGCTTTTTTTTAATGGCCGGCCAAGTCTTGCGCTGCCAGCCGCGGATGGCCTCTTCGTTGCGCTCCCGCGCTTTGCCGACGGGCCGTTGCGGGCTCCAACCGAGCGCCCGCGGGATCTTCCAGACATGGCCCTCGTGATAGCGCACGCCGAACTCGTCTCCGATCAGACGAGCGACCCGCGGACAGCTCCACAGCGGCGTCGGGAAGCCGTGCGCCTCGGGGCCTTCCAGCAGCAACGCCTCGAGGCGTTCGAGCTGCGCGGCGTCCAACAGCGGCTTACGGCCGGCGCGGCCGGCCTGGCGCAACCCGGCTTCGCCGTCACGCCGGTATCGTCGCAGCCACTCGCTGACGCTTTGCCGCGCGACCTTCAATCGCCTCGCTGTCTCGGACTGACTACAGCCTTGCTCGACCAACCGGATCGCTTTGAAACGGCGCTTCTCCAGGGCCTCGAAATCCCGCCGTACGCCTTTTGTATTTCCCATACATACAAAGACGTACGTACCCCAAAAAGGTGTCACTTTATTTTGCGAGACTCAATAGGGAATTCAATGACTTACCCGTTACGAGATTTTTATTTTCAACGGAAATGCGCTTTCGAGAAAGTAGCGCGAGTCTATTCCCCATAGCTATATGGGCGGCCCACTAAGCTTTCAGCAACTGGCCTCGAGGCTTGTCCGCTATCTCAACGAACTCGTCCGGCGGGGCGAGGCCACCGAACGCGGCTTGGCTCGGCTGACGGGTTACTCCCAACCCCACATTCACAACGTGCTCAAGGGCGCGCGTGGAATGAACCCGGAACTCGCCGATTCGGTCATGGAGCGAATGGCGATTCCATTGCTTTCGCTGTTGACGCAAGAGGAGCTATCGGGCGTCGCGCCGCCGAGTTCCGGCGATGCGCTGCCGGTGCCGTTACTGTCGGGCCGAATGGGGGGAGGGCAGCCGTTCCCGCGACTCGAGAAAGACGGACCGACACAGCCGTTGCCGGCGGAACGAGTCGCGGGGCTGGCGAATCCCGTGCTGGCCGTGCTCGATGGTGAAGAGCGCTCGATGTGGCCCGCGATCTGGCCGCATGACGTGGTCTTGTTGGACCGCTCACCGACCGAGCGGCGCTCGCCGTCGTTTGACCGTGTCTACGCGTTTTCGTGGGGGGGCGGCAGTTTCATCGGGCGCTGCCGGCGGGTCGGCGACATGCTGGTCGTGGTCATGGATAACGCGCGGGAAACCACGGGCGGAGTCAATCCGATTCCGTTGAGCGGCGTCGACATCGTCGATATCGTGGCGGGTCGAGTGGTGTGGCTCGGGAGAGACTTGGATCTTCCGTGAGCGGGCGACTCTTCGATTCGACAAAGCGACGGGCGAAGAGGCCGCTCGAATACAGGGTCATGAGGTGAATGCGCTTACCGGCCCACGGACACATCGTCGGCCTAGTGAAACAACGGACCGGGAAGTCGGCTGCTCTATCCACGGTCGGCCGCGGTGGCCGGCGGGTCGGGCGCCTAGTGCGCCAAACCCTTCCCCTCGCCGGGGTCCCAGATCGTTCCGCCGATGTAGCGTTCCGCGTCGGGGTTGTTGTTGTAGTAGTAGACGGTCACCAGTTTCCCGTCGGCGCGCTGCACGGTGCGGGGATAGCCTAAGTCCCAGTTGCCGCCGTCTTGGCGCAACACGATTTCCGAACTCCAGGTCTCGCCGTTATCCGAACTCAGCCGGGCGCGAATTCCGTACGGCTCGGCCCGATAGCCATAAGTGATGGCGAGCCGCCCGTCGCTGAGTTTCACCATGCTGGGCGGATTACCGCGGCCGGTATCGGGAACCGCGATATTCTTGAACGACCACCATCGGCCGCCGTCATCCGACCGCCAGGCTTCGATCCAATGGCGTCGCCGAAAGACGGTGAGAATGCTGTTTTCCGACAGCTTCACCGACGAAGGCATGATGGCGTAATCGCGACCGGGAGGCTCGGGGCCGATGAAGGCCATCAGTTGCCAAGTCTTGCCCCCGTCGCGGGTGCGCACGCATACCGGTCGGCCTTCCCGCGCGTTCGGTTTCGATAGCGTCACGAAAGCAGTTAGATCGTGCTTCCCGTTCACGATGTAATCGGTGCGGGCCGCGACCCCGGCTTCCCCGAAGTCGGGAAACTTGAAAGGACCGTTCCAGGATTTGCCCCGATCGTGGGAATAGTAGAAATGCGAGGGGCCGTTTTGGTGACTCGCCATGCGAAGCGTCATGGCGAAGTCGGGATGCGTGAAGTCGATGCCGCCCGGACAGTCGGTTGCCGGTTTGCCGCCGCCCTCGGTGGGAACATTGGCCATCTTCGTACCCGGAGGAGGCAGGAGACCGGCGGGCTTTTCCAGTTTCCAGGTTTCTCCGCCGTCGAGGCTGCGCGCCAGGAAGTGCTCCGCCGCGCGGTTGTAGTCGATAGCGTGGCCGCGCTCGTTGGAACTGTAGTGCCCGCCCTCGAAGCCGACGACGATTTCGTTCCCCCATGACCAGATGCCGTGATTGGCGGGCCAGCCGCCGAAGCGCGCTTTCTCCTGGTAGAGGACAACGTTTTTCACGGGTCGCGCGTTATGCTCGGCGAGGGCGACGACGCCCATGGCGGCGAGAGAGAGGGCTACGACAAGGTGCTTTTTCATTCGGAACTCCGGAAACTTGAACTAGGCTTCCATGGTATCGCGGAATCGGACGCGGCCGAGTCGGGCTACGCGGTCGTTGCCACCACCGGCGGGAGGCGGTCGATCCACGGCCGCGCTTGTTCGAGTTGCGCGGCAAGGCGGAAGAGCGACCCTTCGTCCCCGAAGCGGCCTACAAAATGGACGCCTACCGGCAGTCCCGCGTCGTTCCAATGCAAGGGGACGGACATGGCGGGCAGTCCGGTTACATTCGCCAGGTGAGTGTAGGGGACGAAATCGAAGTTGCGCGCAATCGTGGCGGCGGCATTGGGCGCCGGGTGGTCGGGCGGCGGATAAAGCACCCCGAGCTTGGGCGGGGGCTCTCCGAGCGTCGGCGTCAGCCAAAAGTCGTATTTCCCGAGAAAATCCGCGAACAGGCGGCCGAGCGACATGACGTAGTTCTCATCGTCAAGGTATTGCCTGGCCGACCATTGTCGACCTTGCTGGTAGAGCTGCCAAGTGACGGGTTCATAAATCTCCGCCGAGGCGGGCTTGCCCGTCATCGAGGCAATCGATTCGATTCCCTGAGCCAAACGTGCCGACCACAGCGTCATGAACGATTTCTTGTAGCGTTCGATTTCAATTTCCGGGGCGGCTTCCTCGACGTCGTGACCGAGGCTTTCGAGTAGCCGGGCGGCTTGCTCCACGGCGCGGACGCTGTCGGGGTGCAGTGGCTGCTCGATCGGCTCCATGCGGGTGAAAGCAATACGCAGGCGGCCGGGAGCGGCCTGTAGCTCTTCCAGGTAGGGGCGTTGCTTGGGAGGAGCCGCATACGGATCGCCCGCTACGTAGCCTTCCGTGGCGTCGAGTAACGCGGCACTGTCGCGCACGGTCAGAGTCACGGCGTGTTCGCAGGAGAGAATGCTGCCCATCGACGGCGCCGGGGAGTTGCGTGCCCGCGCCGGCTTGAGGCCGAAAAGGCCGCAACAAGACGCCGGGATGCGGATTGATCCGCCGCCGTCGTTGGCATGGGCCATCGGAACGATGCGGGCGGCGACGGCGGCCGCTGATCCGCCGCTCGACCCTCCGGTGGTGTGTTCGAGATTCCAAGGGTTATGTGACGCCCCAAAAAGGTGCGGTTCGGTGGTGGCCACTAAGCCAAGTTCCGGCGTGTTGGTTTTGGCGACGACGATGAGCCCGGCTTGCTTGTGCCGAACGACGAGTTCACTGTCTTCCTCGGGGACGAAGTCTTCCAGGGCCCTCGAACCGGACGTCCGCCGAACTCCCCCATAGGCCGCCCCCAAGTCTTTGAGCAAAAACGGAACCCCTTGAAACGGCCCGTCGGGGACGGGGGCCTCGGCGGCTTCGCGGGCCTGTTCGTACATCTTCGTGACGACGGCGTTGAGGCGGGGGTTGAGTTGTTCGATGCGTTCGATCACGGCGTCGACCAGCTCGATGGGTTTGACGTCGCCGCGCCGCACAAGCTCGGCCTGCCCGAGGGCGTCGTGGTCAAGTACGTCGCCGAGGGACACGGCGGCTGACTGCTCGCCGGGAGAGTCACACGACGCCAAGCCGGCGGCTAGGGAACCTGCCAGGAAGGTTCGACGGTCGACGGAGTTAAATCGAGAGCGAGTCTTGGGAGAGTCGTTTTCGTCGTTGGATTTCTTCATGAGGCGCTGTGTGAGCCAGTAGGGCGGAGCGGCCCCCGGGCCCTCGCCGCCCCTCCGGGCTGCATTGGGCGACGGGACCCCCCTTGGCGGTCGGGCTCTGTAGCTACCTTATGAATCTTTCGTGATACTTGGCAAGGATTTGCCTTCGACGGCCCGCCGCCCTTGCCGAGGGACGGCCGATGGTTTGTTCGACCACGGTCCCCGTCCCTGCCCCCCGAGTCATTCCCCAGGGCCGCTTCCCAGGAGTTTCAAAATCTCCGCGTGACCGCGCTCGGCGGCCCGCATCGAGGCCGTCCAGCCATCCTCGTCTTCGGTGTCGGCGTTGGCTCCCCCGGCGAGCAACGCTCGAACGGCATCCGTCTGACCTCTGTCGGACGCAAGGCTCAACGCGGTCCATCCCTGGTTCTGTTTCACATTCACGTCCGCGCCTTCGTCCAACAAAACTTGTACCGTCTCGGTATGGCCGTTATACGCCGCGCCCATCAGAGCCGTCCGGCCGTCCTCCATTTTCGCGTCCGCTTCCGCACCACCCTTCAGCAATACTTTCGCAACAGCCGCGTGCCCTTGATCGGCTGCATGGATCAGCGTTGTTTGTCCGCCTTTTGCCGTTTCGTTCGCGTCAGCGCCCCCTTCAAGCAGCTTCGCCGCGGCTTCGGCCTGGTTGTTGAACGCGGCGGCGGTGAGCGGACCCCAACCGTTGGCCATCTTGGTGTTGGGGTTGGCGCCTTTGGAAAGCAAGATGCCGATGATCTCCGCATGGCCCTCGGTCGCGGCGCCCGTTAGAGCCGTTGCACCGTCGGTCGCTTTCGCATCGACCTCCGCGCCGCGATCGAGGAGGGTCTGTACTACCTCGAGATGGCCGTTCTCGGCCGCCTCCATCAGAGCGGTGCGGGCGCCCCGCCGAAATCTCGGATTAACGCGCACGCCGTTTTCCAAAAGAAGCTTGACAACGGCCGCGTGGCCGTTCATCGCCGCGTTGGTCATGGCGGTTTGACCCCGAACGGCCTTCGATCCGGTGTCGGCTCCCTGGGCCAACAGGACCTCCGCCGCCTCGGGATGACCACTAAAAGCCGCGGCCATCAATGCCGTCCAACCGTCTTGCGCCTTTGCGTTCACGTCGGCGTCCGCGGCCAGCAGGGTCTCTGCGACATCGGCGTGGCCGTTCATCGCCGCCCGCATCAAGGCGGTCCACCCATCCTGGGCTTCCGCGTCGACTTCGGCGCCCTTGTCGAGCAGGAGCCGCAGCAGACCGGCGTGGCCTTTGTCCGCCGCCGCCATTAAGGCCGTACGGCCGTCGCCGGCCGCCGCATTCACGTCCGCGTCGCGGTCCAATAGCAACGTCGCGGTATCCGCGTGACCTTGATCCGCCGCTAACATCAATGCCGTCTTACCGCCGAGGCCTTTGGTATCCGCTTCGGCGCCCTTGTCGAGGAACAGCCCCACCACGTCGGCGTGGCCTTGATCCGCCGCAAGCAGCAGCGCATTCCAGCCATCGTCGGTTTCCGCCTTCATGTCGGCGCCTTTTTCGAGCAGGAGTGCGGCCACTTCGCCGTGCCCGTTACCGGCCGCCAGCATCAAAGCCGTGCGGCGATCTCTGTTCTTAGTGTTTACGTTCGCGCCCCCCTCGAGGGCGGCTTCCGCTTTGGCGGTGTCACCGGCAACGGCCGCGCCGATCAGGTCTTGATTTATGTCCCCACATCCCGCAAGCAGAATCAGGACGGCCGACAAGGCGGCGACATTAATAGGCAGACGCATAACTTCCTCCCGCGGGCCTATAGGCCCAAAAATTCAATACCTTATCGAAGATAGAGAGCTATCGAACGTTGCTCTTGGCGGAGTCAGTACCAATGTGCACGGCCGCCGCGGCGGAAAAACGCGCGGTTTCTCGTCGGGTCGAATCACTTTTCAGCCATGCAACCCTCTCAACGGACCTTGCCGGGAACAAGCCGATGGAGACGCCGAGCAAAGCCCATTCGGCCGCGAGCGAGGCGCCTCGAAGCTACATACGAACGCTCCTATTCTATTGCGATAAAGTTATGATGGTAGACATTATACTCGATTTTCGCTGAAGCGCAAGTGCCAGTCTTGTCTCATGCAAGATGAGCCTGAACGAGGAGTTTGTTTCTCACACAAGATGAGCCTGCAGGATCGGGGAGTGTGCATGCTGGGGATTGACTATCCCAAGTGCAAAACGCCGGCAAGTTGAATCCGCAACAGATCCGGCAGTTTCTCCACTCCAGCCAGGAGATTCGATTCAAAGGCAAAGGGCGGGCCGAGATTTACGCTTGGGTGGCGCGCACGCTTGGCCGGCACGGCTACAGCCGCCAGAACCGCGCCGACAAAGGGGCTGCTGCGGCCAATGGCGGACCTTGCCGGGAACAAGCCGATGGAGACGCCGAGCAAAGCCCATTCGGCCGCGAGCGAGGCGCCTCGAAGCTACATACGAACGCTCCTATTCTATTGCGATAAAGTTATGATGGTAGACATTATACTCGATTTTCGCTGAAGCGCAAGTGCCGGCCGCGGGGTGTTTTAGCGGGCGGGATGGAGCGAGCGAAAGCCATGCCGGCGTGGGCCGAAAACGGTGTCTCCGTTGGGTCGGAGAACGGTCGCGGATGCAACCCGGCGCGACTTGGCCGAGCGCTACCTCAGGCGGGCTCTTCGCTTGGGCTCTGGGCTGCTCGCTCTAGCCCGCATCGATTTGACGACTTTCCAGAGGCCCAGCGTCATGACGGGGATGACATAAACACCGAGGGCGAGCCAAGCGAGCATCCCGTAACCTTTGGCTACCAGATCAACCAAGCCGAGTTGCGCAACCGCGGCGGAGACGAGCAACATGACGACCCCGACGGCCGGGCGAAGTCTTTGGGGCATCGTGCGGCCTTGCTCGGCGTAGGCGCGGGCCAGTCGTTCGTTGAACGAATGGATGAAGCCTCCTCCGGTTTCGATCAAAGTGCCCACGAGCCCGATCTGGAAGACCAACTGAAAAGCATCGGAACCAAGGGCGCCCACGACGAAGTTCGCCGGGACGGTTTCGTCGAGGATGGCCGGGTAATGCGCGAACATCGCGAACGAAAACAACACGCCGGGGATCATTCCGATAGGCCCCGCCAGCGCCCCGGCGGTCAGCGCCTCGCGGCGGGTCTCAATGTGTCGGACCGCGAACAGCAGCGCGGGCGCCACAGCAACGTTGTAACAGGCATAACGTAGACCGGCAAGGAGCCATCCCGATTCCAGGCGGGCTGTCGACAGGACCGTGTCAATCTCGGAGCCGAACTGCGCGAACGTCCAAACGAAAAGAATCACGTAGATGCCGTAGAGAACAAACGACCACAGCGAAAGGTATTTCTCGATCGCCGAGCTGCCCTTGAAAACCAGCAACGCCACGGCGGCCATCAAGATACCGACCCCGAGGGAATAGGGGAGCCGGAAGGTTTCGGTAAGGATACTCCCCGCCGCCGCGCCCAGCACCGCCAGCGTAAGAATCAGCGCGAACAAATAGTAGACCTCATAGAGCACCCAGGCCCGGCCCAGCAAAGCTCTCGTAAAGCTGCGGTAGTCGTAATTGCGCGCCGCGCGGGCGAGCTCAAACGTGACGCCACAGACCAAGCACCAGATCACGGTGCTCACCAGCATCCCGAGAAGGCCCGTAAGTGGTCCGGTGCTTAGGAAAAACTCGACCAGCTCGCGACCGGTGCCGTAACCCCCGCCGATGAGGACGGATTGGAAGACAAAGCCGGGGAGGAAGTAGCGGCGAAACCGGGGTGAGGAGAACATGGGAGGCGGGCGAGCGGTGAGGGCACTTGTGGGCCGGGGGTCTCGGCGCTATTCGATCTTGACGGCGTCGCGTTGGGCGACGAGCGAAATTTCAGCGGCCTTGAAGGCGCGTTCTTGCGTCATGGCGTTTTCCGTGCCGTCGAGACAATCGCGGATCAGTTGTCCGAAGAACGGATACCCCACGGTTCCCCGCGCGGAAATGTGCTGCTCGCCTTCCTGGTTGACCAGATAGACATGGTCGAGTTCGGCGTCACGGGCAACGTCGATATATTTGCGCAGCTCGATATAGCCTTCGGTTCCCAGGATGAACGTGCGCCCGTCGCCCCAAGCACCCAAGCCGTCGGGCGTAAACCAGTCGACGCGAAAGTAGTTCGTCGCGCCGTTGTCGGCGACCAGCGAAACGTCGCCGAAATCTTCGAGTTCCTCGTATTGTTTGTGGGCGTAGTTGGCGACTTGGCTGCGCGTGACGGTCGCGTCGGCGGCTCCCGCGAAGTGCAGGAACTGCTCGACCTGATGGCAACCGAGGTCGCAAATGATCCCCCCGTACATTTCCTTGCGGAAGAACCAGTCGGGCCGCGTGGGGGCATTGAGGCGATGCGGCCCCATGCCGATGACCTGCAGCACGCGGCCAATCGCGCCCTGGTCAATCAAGTTGCCGGCGTAGACCGAGGATTCGGTGTGCAGACGCTCACTGTAGTAAACGGCGTATTTCCGGCCGGTCGCGGCGACTTGCGCGCGCGCCGACTCGAGCTGATCGAGAGTGGTCAGCGGGGCCTTGTCCACGAAATAATCCTTGCCGTGGGCGAGAACTTCCAGGCCGAGTTCGCAACGCTTAGCGGGAATCGAGGCGCCGGCGACAAGGCGGATCGATTCGTCATCAAGAACCTGCTGTTTCGACGAGGCGGGCCGAACCTGCTCGTAGGTCTTCGAAAAGGCTTCCACTTTGGCGGGATCGGGATCCCAAACCCAGTGCAACTCGGCGCCGGCTTCGAGCAAACCGTTGCACATGCCGTAGATGTGACCGTGATCGAGTCCCACGGCGGCAATCGGAAATTCGCCTGGTTCGCAGACCCGCTCGGCTTGGCCGATGGGGGCGTACATCATGCCGTCTTTCTTTTGCATGTTCTTCCGCTGAAGAGCTGGGATGAACCAACCAGCCTAGCAGCCGCGGGAGCGTGGGGTTGTCACCGGCGGAGCGGATCGCGACACACGGCGGGCGGGTTTCAAGAACTTGCGTCGGGGCGGTAGCCGTCGCGGTGACGGTAGGTCAGCCAGACGATGCCGCCGATGATGGCGGCGGGGGGAATCGCCAGCAGAATGATGCCCTTGTTCAGGGCTTCAATGGCGGACGCCTTTTGGTAGGAAGCCGTCTTCTTGCACATTTGGCACTGCGCCCACATCGGGCCGGCCGCGAGTACGAGGGCGACCGCCAAAAGCGCGGATCGAGCCGCCGCGCCCGCCAATTTGGCCAACATCGATCTTGGGTAAGAGAACATCATGGACGCTCGCAAAAAGGGCTTAGAGCCCGAACTCCAGAATGCGATAGCTGTCGGGGAAAAAGTACCCGACCATGATCAGCAAACAAGCCACCATCGGAACGCAGAGAAGCCAGGAAAGGGCGGGCTTGTCGAATTTCAAGTGCATGAAGAAAGCCATGATCAAGCCGGTTTTCACCAGCGAAAGCCCCATCAGCAGTGTGATCATCGCCACCTGGGCGAGCTGGATATACGCCAGCCCGATCTCGACCAACGTCAACACCAACAGGCCAACCCAAACCTTGATAAACAAGCCGGTATGTGATTCCGAATGAGCGCTCATGAAAGTCTCCGCATTTGATTCCCTACGTATGATTCGCCGCGAGAGGAGCTACACCTTCGTTGACAGCAGGTAGACCATTGGGAAAATAAACATCCAGACAAGGTCGACGAAGTGCCAATAGAGACCGGCCACCTCGACGTCCTCGGCGTCGTACTTACCCTTACCGAAGCCGCCCGCGACGATCCCCAAATAAACCACCCCGATGGCGACGTGCGTCATGTGCAGACCCGTCAACGTAAAGAACGTCGCGCCGAACAGCGGCGTGCCGTAAGGGCTGCTAAAAGGCCGCAAGCCTTCGTGGATCAGATGGTTCCATTCGTAGGAGTGCAGCACGACAAAGAGGAGCCCGCACAGCATCGTGGCCCAGATCCATTTCTTCGCGCCGGCGCGGTCGCCCTTGGCGGCGCAGCCGACGCCGAAAACCATCGTCAGACTGCTCGACAGCAGCACCAGCGTCATCACACTCGAAAAAATAATGGCCGGGTAGAAATCAAACGGCTTGGGCCAATCGTTGGCCACCCGCACATAGCTGTAGGCCATCAACAACGCGCCAAAGGTCAACGCGTCGGAGACGATGAACAACCACATCCCCAGTTTCTTGTGGCCGACGGCGAACGGTGATCCGCCCCCCTGCCATGTTGCTTCCGCCGTCAGGTCGGCGTGTCCATCGGACATGCGTTACCTCCAAACCAATAACAGAACGAATAAATAGACCCAGAGAACGTCCATGAAGTGCCAATAGAGAGCCGCGGCTTCGACCACGGCCTCACGAGTCGCCCACAGGCGACCGCGCCAAACACACGCGGTCACGTAGGCGATAGCAATCAGACCTCCAAACAAGTGGAGTCCGTGGGCCACCGTGAACACATAGAAGAACGAATGGCTCGGGTTGGCGGCCATATAAAGGCCTCGATCAACCAAATCCATCCATCCGGCCCACTGGGATGCCAAAAAGACGACGCCGAGCACCGCCGTCGCCGTGAGCCATTTCCGCAGATCGCCCTCGGCGGAAGCCCGTAGGGCGCGTTTGGCCTTCTCGATCGTGAAACTGCTGATCAGCAACACCGCGGTGCTGAACCACAACACCGCCGGCAAGTCGAAAGACTTCCAGTCTTCACCCAACCCGGCTCTCACGACCATGGCGCTCGTGAAAGCCGCGAAGACCATGATGATGCCGCCGGAGCCGACCCACACGCCGAGCTTGTAGCGCTCCACGGCCATCGCCGAGGGGTCCGGCCCGCGCGGCCCGCGCGACCCGCGCGACCCGCCGCCGTCGCCGCCGCGGCCCGAGCCATTGCCCCCGCCGGGCCCGCCCAGCCGAGGCTCCTTGTTCTCCGGCAATTGTTCCAGGCCGGGCTTCGGCGTGGTTAGAGTAGTGGCTGCCATGGACCTATTCGCCCGATTCCCTCGCGGGCGCCGCCTCCGGTCCATTGCACTGCATCACGTAATCTCGCGGCGCACCGGGCACGCTGAACTCATACGGTCCGTGATTCACGGTCGGGATCTTGCCTTCAAAGTTATCGTGGGCCGGCGGCGACGACGTCACCCATTCGAGTGTTGTCGCTTCCCAGGGATTGTCGGACTCGACCTTCTGCCCCTTGAGCAGGCTCCAGACAACGTTAAACAGGAACAAGAACTGAACCGTGATCGTAATCATGGCGGCCATGGTCACGAAATAATGAATCTCGTTCGCGCCGGCCGCGCCCAGGTAATCAACCGACGTTGTCTCGGCATATCGTCTCGGGTGGGCGATAATCCCCAAATAGTGCATCGGTCCGAAGATCGCATAGACGCCCATAAACGTCAGCCAGAAGTGCACCTTGCCGACACCCTCGCTCATCATGCGGCCGAACATTTTCGGGAACCAGAACGTCACGCCCGCGAACATCCCGAAGATCGCCGCCACGCCCATGATCAGATGGAAGTGGGCGACCACGAAATACGTGTCGTGGAAGAACAGGTCGATCGAAGGCTGCCCCAAGAAGATGCCGCTGATGCCGCCGGTGACGAATAGCGACACGAAGCCGATCGAATAGAGCATCGGCGTCGTGAAGCGAATCTTGCCGCCCCACAACGTCCCGATCCAATTGAATGTCTTGATCGCCGAGGGCACCCCGATGACCATCGTCAACACGGAGAACACAAACCCGGAATAAGGGCTCATGCCGCTGACGAACATGTGGTGTCCCCAAACCACGAAGCCGAGCGCCCCGATCGCCACCATGGCGTAGACCATCGCCTTATACCCGAATACCGGCTTGCGCGCGAAGGTCGAAAGAATGTGCGAGGTGACGCCCATTCCCGGCAGAATCGCGATATACACCTCGGGATGCCCGAAGAACCAAAACAGGTGCTGCCATAGGATCGGCGAGCCGCCCGTGTGGTCGATCGGGATGTCGTTGACGACCAGGCCGCCCGGGATGAAGAAGCTCGTCCCGCCCATGCGGTCCATCAGCAGCAAAACGCCCGCGGAAAGCAGTACGCCGAAGGCCAGCAGGCCGAGGATCGCGGTAACGAACCAGGCCCATACCGTCAACGGCAAACGCATCATCGTCAGGCCCTTGGTGCGAAGCTGCAGAGTCGTTACGATAAAGTTCAGCGCGCCCAACAGCGACCCGATGCAGAAAAGGGCAATGCTGAAAATCCACAGGTCCTGCCCGTACCCGGCCATCGCCGCTTCATCGAGAGCGCTCAGAGGCGGGTAGGCGGTCCAGCCCGAAATCGGTGCGCCGCCCTCGACGAGAAATGCCGTCACGAGGGTGACGAACGACGCGAAGGTCGTCCAAAACGAGAGCATGTTCAGGGTCGGGAAAGCCATATCCGCCGCCCCGATTTGGATCGGCAAGATGTAGTTGCCAAAGCCGCCTTGCGGCGCCGTGGTGAGCACCATGAAGACCATGATCGTGCCGTGCATGGTGAGCATGGCCAGGTAGAATTCCGGCGTCATCACGCCGTCCGGCGCGCCCTCCGGGAACAACGTCCCCAGGATCTCGATCGGCTTGTTGGGCCAAACCAACCGCAGCCGGACCAGCAGGGACAATCCCATGCCGAGGAAAGCCGCCACGATCGCCAGGATGATGTACTGAAGGCCGATGACTTTGTGGTCGACGCTAAAAATGTATTTCGTGATGAAGTTGGTCGGCTGGGGATGCCGATGGACTTCTACGTGTTCCGCGACTTCGGTTGCCATAAGATCTGTCTCTCTACCAACTCTCGTGCTGTTTCGAAATCTCTTGCCGGGGTTGGGGCTCGGTTTGCCGCTCGGATCGCTTCGAGACCGGCTGGTTACTCAAGAAACTCAGCCTGTTCGACAAGCCACTGCTCGTACTCCTCTTGCGTCTTGACGTCGAGGAAGCTGCGCATCTTGTAATGGCCCAGCCCGCAAAGCTCCGAGCAGACAATCTCGTAGGTCCCGGTCGTATCGGGCGTGAAGCGGAGCGTGCCCGTGATGCCCGGCACTGTATCGAGCTTGATACGCAATTCGGGCACGAAATAATTGTGCAACACGTCCTTGCTCTTGAGCTGCAATTCGACTTGGCGGTTCACCGGCACGGCCATACGAGGGACGATGATGTCGTCCTTGCCGTCGGGATGATCGCGGTCCACGCCGAGCGGATTGCCCAGCGAGTCGTCGATCAACTCGATTTTCGTGGGGCCGAACTTGCCGTCCGGGCCGGGGTAGCGCATATTCCAAACAAATTGCTGGCCGACGACTTCGACGATCAGGCGGTCTTCGTCGGGGGGCCGCGAGGCGGCTTCGGTGAAGCGCGCCTCGGCCCACACCGTGTAGCCCATGAACGTCAGCCCGACGAACAGCACGGTGGCCGCCGCGGTCCACAGAAGTTCCCAGCGCTCGTTGCCGCGGATGTGGGCGGCCGCTCCCGCGCGCTTCTTGCCGAACTTGAAAACGGCGTAGCCGAGGGCGACGTGGGCCACTAGAAAAATTACGCCCGCCACCCAGAGCGTCAAGCGGTATTGGGCGTCCACCTGCCGGGCGTGCTCGGTAATGGTGTCGGGAAGAGGCCAGGTGTCGGCGATGAAGGGATAGGCGAGGCCGAAAGCAATGATCCAGATCAGGACCGCCAAAAACAATGACATAAGGAAATCCGCTCCTCGATGAGGGCCGCGGCGCGGGTGGATCGGCGCACGGCATCAAAACTATTGCAGGAGCCCTAGTTTAGCAACTCGCCACCGGCGTTTCCAAGTGATTCCGCGGGCCGAGCGAGAAAAACCCGGCCGGCGGCGCGTTCGAGGTTTAGTTTTGCCCTCGTCGCGTGCTATCCTGCCTTCGGTCTCGGCGGTGTTCCGCCGAGGGCGCCGAACACCCTGTCCGGGAGCTGATTCACATGTCGATCAACCATCGCCTTTCCGTTCAACTGCAAAACGACGAGGTCTACCTGACGCTGCTTCCCGGCGGCGGCCACATCGCCGAATTGGTATTGAAGTCCAATGCGGTCAACCCGCTGTGGATTCCTCCATGGCCGACGATCGAACCGGCGGACTATGATCCCGCCAAACATCCTGAGTACGGCAGCGGGCCGGAGGCGCAGTTGCTCTCCGGCATCGCGGGGCACAATTTGTGTTTCGACTATTTCGGGCCGCCCTCCGATGAAGAGGCCGCGACCGGGCTCACCGTTCACGGAGAAGGCTCGCTCGTGAACTGGGAAACCGAACAAAAACGCGGTGAGCTGGTCGCCACAGGCGAGTTCCCCCAGGCCGGCATGCGGATGGAACGCACTCTGCGGCTCGCACCGGGAGCGCAAGGCGTCGTCGTGACCGAGACCGCCGAGAACCTGACCGACATGGACCGCGCCGTCGGCTGGACCCAACACGCCACGCTGGGCCCGCCTTTCCTGGTCAAGGGGAAAACGGTCATGCACATGCCGGCGACGGCGTCGAAGGTGATCGAACAAGAGTTTGCCGGCGGCAACGATCGGCTCAAAATCGCCGCCGAGTTTCAATGGCCGATGGCGCCCCTCACCGAAGGCGGCTATACGGATTTGCGCGTAACCGTCGGCAAGGACGTCTCGGGAACTTTCAGCACCCACCTGATGAGCCCCGCGCTCGAGCAGGCGTATTTCACCGCCTACAGCCCCGACGCCAAGACCGTTTTCGGTTACGTCTGGAAGCGCAGCGATTTTCCTTGGGTCGGAATCTGGGAAGAAAACCACAGCCGCACCCATGCACCCTGGAACGGCCGCGCGCTGACCCGAGGCATGGAGTTCAGCGCTTCGCCGATGCCCGAAACGCGACGTCAGATGATCGAACGGGGTTCGTTGTTCGGTGAGCGAGGTTACCGTTGGATACCGGCGCGGTCTAAGGCGACGGTGGAATATTGCCTCTTCATCGCCGAATCCGATCGTGCGATCGAAGCGGTTACGTGGGACGGCGGAGTCATTCGAGGCGACAGGGGATTCGAAGTTCGGACGTGACACCGAGCGGCGGAGCGAGTCCCGCGAGCCCTCGGGTTCTCGATCCTTAGTCCGGCTTCCGATCCGGGTTGAGGGTCGGCGGTTTGCGGCGGCCCGAGCCGGGCCCTCGCCAGGGACCCGGATGCACTTCGAGTTTGATTCGTTTCTTGAAGTTCAGGAAGGGCTTCTGGGGTTCGGGAGGGTTTTCGAATCGCAAGATCCCGCCCCGGCCCGGTTCATAGACTTCGAAACGCCTTTTGCCGATCTTGGCCCTTACGGGTTGTTGTTCTCCCAGGCCCACCACGAAAATACGTTCGCCGTCGGGGGCCTTGAATTTGATCGACATCGGTACGCTCCCAAAGACGACGATCGTCCCGGCGAGGCCCAAGGGCGCTTGGCTGTCTTGCGGACGTACCACGTAACGCTTTCCGTCCGCGAAAATCTGGAGCTCTCCGTTGAGGTAGCCCAACCAAGGGTCGCTCTCTTCCCAACCTCCGCGCACGAATAGGCGGCCGCGCAACTTGTCGTGGGTGAACAGGGGCGAGGAAGAATAGCTGAATCCGGGCAAGTAGGGGTTCACCCAAAGAAACTCGTAGGGCGCGCCCAAAGGCGTCTTCAGGATAAAGGCGTCGTGGCGCAACCAGCCTTGCAAGAAGCGGTATTCGGGCCGGCTCACGTTGTAGGCAACCAGCAACATCTCGCCGATCCGCCGCAAGGTGCTTTCGCGAACCGGATCGAATTCTTGGGTCGAACGAACCGCCGGATCACGGAACACGCCTTCAGCGGTCACGATCGGTTGGGGATAGGAGCCCAGCATCAAGTGGCGCGGCAGCGTTTCGAATGCTTCTCGAGTTTCACGCCACAAGTCCAGCTCCAGGTTGCGGCGAATCACATGGCAGATTTCCATCACGGCGATGATTTCGTAACCGCGGTCGAGAAGTTCTCCGCGCCGCAGGGCGGGCGCAATCCGCTTTTTCCAGTGGCGCTCCATGAAGTTGGCGAGAAGGGCTTCGGAGCCGTCCCCCGCCGGGCCATTCCAATGCCCCGCCGCGGCGGCGGCGGCCAACACGGCGCCGCGGACGCTGTCGATCCCGGGGTTGGGGATGTTCAACAAAAGTCCCGCCGCCTCACCGAGCGCTTCGGCCGTCGTCGTCTTCTCTTCGTCGCTGAACAGTTCGTGGCACCAGTCCAAGACCAGCGCGGCGAGGCGAAGGCTTTCGGGCTCTTTCAGCGCGCCGGCGCCGGCCCGCTCAAGAACCCATTGAACGGCTTGCCGACCTGCCGCTTCGTCGTTGAGAACCTGAAATTGCAGGGCACGGACCAGCGGCTCTTCGGGGAACTGCGCGCCATCGTCGATCAGCGTCTTGAGCTGTCGCCAACGGGCCGATTGCCGTTCGGCGTCTTTACGAAGCCGGTCAATCCGCTGTGACTTGATCAACAGGCGAGGATGCTCTTCGTAGATGCGATAGTCGGCTTGCGGCCAAGCCCGCGCCGGCAGCAAGAGCAGCAATAGAAGGAGAGCGGGAGCGCGACGTTTCATTTCGACATCCCGCGAGCGGGGCGGGTGCGAACCTCGAACAGTCCCTATTGTTTCATAGGCTCGAGAGCCGGGTCGGAACGCCAAACGGGCGACATCAAATCCGGGAGATAAGTCCGCGGCAATCACGCCGCTGAAACGGCCTATTTCCGGGAGGGTTCGCCATACCCCAACGAACGGATAGTTTCACCGAGGGAAGCGCTCGGACCGGGGCCGCCACGTCTCCCACGTTTATGTCGCGAGCCCCCCTGTCGCGAGCCCCCCTTGACACCCCGTTCCCCGAGTGCTAGTCTGGGCTGGATACCAGCTAGCTTGTAAACGCTTGCACTCTTTCAGGGGCCGGCGTGGATTAAGGAATTTTTGAGGGAGGAAAACACAGCATGATGAACCGCTATGCGGTAGGACTGCTCGTCCTATCTTTGGTAGTCGTTGGTTCGCTCTCCGCACAGAGAGCTGACCGTGCGCAAATCACAGGTGTCGTGACCGACCCGACCGGCTCGTTCGTACCAGCCGCGGCCGTATCGATCCTGGACGAAGGCACGGGGCTTGGGACCGACTTAGAATCCAACGCGGCCGGCGCGTTTACGTCGCCGCCGCTCGTCTTGGGCACCTACACAGTAAGAGTGGAAAGGGCCGGCTTCAAGACTTTCCAGCGAGCCGGAATCATTCTTATCGGTGGTCAAATCTACCGCCAGGATGCCATTCTCGAACTCGGTGCGGTCACCGAAACCATCGAGGTCATCGCGACCTCCGAAATGATCAACGTGGTGCAGGCCGACGTGACGCACACGGTCGACAACAAGTATTACGAAGACCTTCCGGTCGTCATGGGAGCGGACATCCGCTTGGCCGAGTCGCTGCTGCTGCTGCAACCCGGTTACACGCCGATGGAGCCCAACGGCGACCCCATGTTCAAGGGCAGCCAGTTCAACTCGCGCATCAACGGCGGCCAGACCATGGCCACCGAGAACTTCTTCGACGGCGCCGCCTTCGGTTTCGCGGAAGGCCACCAACAGACGCATGAGAGCGCCGTGCCGATCGAAGGCATCCGCGAGATGAAGGTGATCAGCACCACCTACTCCGCGCAGTACGGACACACCAGCGGCGGATTCATCGAGTACACCTCCAAGTCGGGAAGCAACGACTTCCACGGCTCGGTGTATGAGTACTTCTCGAACGAGAAGTTGAACGCCAGCGGGTTCTTCGGTACCTTCCGTCCGAAGGATCGCAAGAACAACTACGGCTTCACGATCGGCGGACCGATTGTTAAGAACAAGACCTTTTTCTTCCTGAACTGGGATCTTTACGATTTCCGTTCCGGCACGCTGCCGAGTTTCACGAACACCACGCCGACCGGTGCTTTTAAGAGCGGCGATTTCGGCGCCCTGCTGGGCGGCCAAATCGGTACTGACGCCCTGGGCCGGCCGATTATGGACGGGAGTATCTACGACCCCTCCACGACGCGCACCGTCAACGGCGTTCCCACGCGTGACCCGTTTCCAAACAACGTGATCCCCGCCTCACACCCCTTGCGGGACTCGGCGGCGCAGCAGATCACCGACGTGATGGTCAACCCGGATCGCGCCGGTACCGCGTTTAACGTGAGCGGCGGTTCGGGCGACCAAACGTGGAAGTTTGATATCCAGACCGTCCTCTTCCGTATCGATCACGCCTTCAGCGACAACTTCCGGTCAACCACCAGCTACTTCGAGAATGACCGTCCTTCCACCCGCCGTTGCGGCGGTGTCGGCGGCTGTACCGTGAATTCCACCACGGACTTCGCGTCGAACACCGACTACATCGGGCAAGGCTTCAACCAGACGATTGCCACGCATCACTTGCACCAGCAATTTGACTGGATCATCTCGAACAACATGATCAACCACACCACGCTGGCCTACGACCGCTGGTACATGGGCGGCAACTCCCTGGCGGGCGGAACCCAGTGGCCCGAAAGGCTGTGGGGACCCGATCGCGGCGGTTTGATTGAAGAAGGCACAGGGCCGCCCTCCATCAGTTTCTCGGGCAACACCCCCTATTCCGGACTGGGTAACCCCTGGGGCGGAAGACAAGGCGGCCCCGGGTTCAACACCAACAACCGCTGGCAGTTTTCCAACGACCTGACTTGGGTCATGGGTAAGCACACGGTCAAGATCGGCATGGAGTTCCGTCATCACCAATACCCGTTCCGGCAGTGGGGCGCTTCGCCGGGCGGCAGCTTCAACTTCAGTCGCGCGCACACCGCGGGCTACGACGCCGGTGGGAACTCCCTCGGCCAGACTGGCGATCCCTACGCCTCGTTTATCCTGGGCCAAGTCAACACCGGGACGTTCCACATTGCCGCGGAGCCGACTTTCTATGAGCGCTACGCCGCTCCTTGGGTGAACATTGACACCAAGCTCACCAGCAAGCTGACTCTCAACTTCGGGTTGCGCTGGGACTACCAGACGGCTCGAATCGAGACCAATGATCAGTACTCGACCTTCGACATCAACACGCCCAATCCGGGTGCCGGCGGCCGCCTCGGCGCGCAGATTTTCGCCGGCACGGGTCCGGGACGGACGGGTTCGAGGAAGTTCCAGAGACCGCCCAAGGACGCTTGGGGGCCGCGCTTTGGCTTCGCCTACCGCATCAGCGATAAGAGCGTGATCCGCGGCGGCTACGGCGTTTACTACTCCGGGATTGCGAACAGCCAATTTACCGGCTTGCCGATTCTCGGCTTCGAGAACTTCCCGGCGGCGAACGATAGAAGCGGCGGCCTAACCCCCGCCTATCAGTGGGCGGACGGCATCCCCAGGGACTTGATCATTCGACCGCCGTTTGTTGATCCCACGGTTTCCCTCAACCAGAGCCCGATCGCCGTGGCCGAGGACGACTTGACCTTGCCGAGGTTCCAAAACTACTCGATCACCTACCAACGGCAGCTCAGCGATAACATGGTTCTCGATGTTTCGTTCATCGGGAACCGCGGGACGCGGCTGACCAACCACTCCAGTTCGATGGGGCTGTTGAACAACATGAACCACCCCGACGTGCTGAATTTCGGGGCGAACGTGTTGAACTCCGACATCAATTCGCAAGCGGCGCGGGATGCCGGCATCGGGCTTCCCTATGAGGGCTTCTCCGGAAGCGTCGCCCAGGCCTTGCGGCCCTTCCCGCAAGTGCAGCGGATCAACTGGAGGAGCGTACCCACCGGCCAAAGCCTTTACCGCTCGATGCAAATCAAGTTGGATAAGCGCTTTGCCAACGGCATGCAGTTCCGCGCTTCCTACACGCTTGCCAAGCTGGACGGGACCGGGACCGAGAATGCGCAGGCGGCTGACGGGCGTAGCGCCCGCCGGCAGAACCCCATCGAAGCCCACGTGAAAACGCTCAGCTCCGATGACATGCGGAACTCCGCCTTTGTTGCCTGGACCTATCAACTGCCCTTCATGAGGGATAACAAGACGGGTATCGCGCGGCTCATCGGCGGCTGGAGTTTTTCCGGCGTGTTTCGGGTTGACCAAGGACGGCCTCTCAACATCTTCATGTCGAATGATATGGGCGGCATTCTGTTCAATCCCCAGAAGCGTCCCAATCGTGCCAGCGGCGAGGGGAGAACGAGCGGCAGTTTCGACCCCAACGCCGATCGCTACCTCTCTTCGTCCGGGTGGACCGATCCGGGGTCGTTCAACTTTGGGAACTCTCCCATCAACGACGGCACCGTGCGCGGTCCTAGAAATATCACCGAGGATCTCAGCATCTTCAAGGATATTTGGCTGAGCGAGCAGTTCAAGATGCGCTTTGAGACCAACTTCGGGAACCTTTTCAACCGCGTGGTCTACTGCGCGCCGAACAGCAACTGGAGCGCCGGTTCGTTCGGGCAAATCTTCGGGCAGTGCAACATTCCGCGATCGATTCAGTTCGCGCTTCGCGTGGACTTCTAGTCGCGCGGCATAGTTAACCCTTAACCCGGGGCCCGGAAGCAAAACGCTTCCGGGCCCCGTTTTCTTTGCGAAGCACAGGAGACCCGCCCCACTGGCTTATGCGAACATCTAAAGGTGTCGTCCACACCGGCATCACAAGCTCTCTTATTCGGTCTCGGCTTCCTCGCCGTGAGCGGTCCCATGCAAGCCGCTGACAAGCAGCCCACGCCGCTCGATGCCCCTCTCCCCACCTTTCACGACATCACTGATCAAGCCGGCCTCGCCTACAAAATCACCTGTGGAGACCCGGTCACCCACTCCCTGATCGATGTCAACGGACAAGGCGCTTGTTTCCTCGACTACGACGGCGACGGCTTTCTCGACGTCTATCTCGCCAACGGCTCCTCGCAAGCCCTCAATCGCGCCGGCACGCCCCCCCACGACTACCTGTTACGCAACCGCGGCGACGGTACGTTCACCGACGTCACCAAGCGAACCGGCCTCGGCGACACGAGTTGGTCGAGCGGTTGCGCCGTCGGCGACTACGACAACGACGGCGATCCCGACCTCTACGTCACCAATTACGGCCCGAATAAGCTGTATAGAAACGACGATGGCGCCTTCTCCGACGTGACCCGCCCGGCGGGGGTGGGCGGCCCCGACTGGACCCCTCCCAAGTGGACCATGGGAGCCGCTTTCGCCGACTACGACAACGACGGCGATCTTGACCTATTCGCCGCCAACTTCACGAAATTCGATCCCGAGACCTCTCCACCGCCCCCCACCGAGAAAAGCCCCTGCAAGCTCAAGGGCGTACCCATTGTCTGCGCGCCCGACTACTACGAGGGCCAGCAAGACCTGCTCTATCGCAACAACGGCGACGGCACCTTCAGCGAGGTCGCCGAAGCGGCCGGTCTGCATCAGGAAAAGCCCGGGCACGGCTTTGCCGTCGTCTTCGCCGACTACGACGATGACGGCGACCAAGACCTCTACGTCGCCAACGACTCCGGCCCCAACTTTTATTACGAAAACGACGGCAAGGGAGCCTTCAACGACATCAGTTGGGAATCGGGCGGCATGGTCAACGAGCACGGCGAGCCGGAAGGCTCGATGGGCCTCACCGTCGGCGACTACAACAACGACGCCCGGCTCGACATTTTCATCACGAATTTCATCGAGCAGTCGAACACTCTCTATGAGAACGACGGCGACAATATGTTCATCGACCAGACGAGCAGTCTGGGCCTCGACCCGGTCGGCTTCAACTACAGCGGCTGGGGGACAAAGTTCATCGATTTCGACAACGACGGCCGGCTGGATCTCTTCATCACCAACGGCCACACCGACGAGCGTCTCGAGGCGCGCTACCCCACCGACACCTATGCCGAGCCGAACTACCTCTTGCGCAACATCGACGGCAAGCGTTTCGTCGACGTGTCGGAAGCCGTAGGCATGCGCAAGATTGAGAACCGAGTCGGTCGAGGCACCGCCTTCGCCGATTTCGACAACGACGGCGACGTGGATGTTCTGGTGATCAACAAGAACGAGAAACCGACGTTTCTACGCAACGACGCCGGCCGGCGCCGCAATTGGCTCACCATCCGCGCTCAGGGCGTCGAAAGCAACCGCGACGGCATCGGCGCGAAGATTTTCGTCACCACCGGCGAGGAGAAGCGGGTATTCGAGGTACGCGGCAGCGACAGTTTTCTTTCGAGCAACGATATGCGTGTCCACGTCGGTCTCGGTGATGCCGAGTCAGCCGACCTCGATATCCATTGGCCCTCCGGCCAACGCGACCGCCATGAAGCCCTAGCCCCCGGCAAGTTCTACCTCGCCGTGGAGGGCCAACCCCTCAAGCCCGACCCGGCTGCCCCCGCCAAATCCGCGTCAAGCGACAAAGCCGCACCGTGATCACGCCCGTGCTGATCTCGCGCCCCACCGCGGCTCGCATCAAACCGACAACCACGCCGACCGCCGTTCGGATGCCCCACGGCGAACCGGGAAGCGATGCGCGATATCAGCCGCGCGCTCAGCCGGCCGCCGCTTCGCGGCTCAATGATTGCGGTCTCACTAGAGAGGGACCGGGACGGTTTCGAGAATTTCCTCGAGCGCTTGGGTGGTGCGCTCGCCGGCGTGGCCGCTTCCGAACCGCGTATCGGGAGCCGAGCGATGGGCGAAAACGGGCACGGCCAGCCGCTTGACGTGGTGCGGCGTACAGTAGTCCAGCCCCTCCACCAAAGCCAGCGCTTGGGCGGCCCGGTAGAGAGCGATCGAACCGCGCGGACTTACGCCCAACGCCAGCCGTTCGTGATCTCGTGTCCTCTCGACGATCGCCATCAGGTAATCGACGACGGCGTCATCGACCCTCACTTGCTCCACTTGGGCCTGCAACTCGGTCACGTCGCGAGCCTCGGCGACCGGCTCGACCGGACTTGTAACGGCGAGGTGGTTCGACCGCAAGATCTCGCGCTCGCCGGCCGGGTCCGGGTAGCCCATTTGAATCCGCATCAAGAAACGGTCCATCTGCGACTCGGGCAGCGGATACGTCCCGTGGTATTCAATCGGGTTTTGGGTGGCAACGACCATGAAGGGTTCGGGCAGCGGATAAGAACGGCCTTCGATGGTGACTTGGCGCTCATTCATGGCCTCGAGCAGCGCGGATTGCGTTTTCGGCGTGGTGCGATTGATTTCGTCCGCCAGCAGAATATTGGTGAAGATCGGACCGGGCTTGAACTCGAATTCCTCGCGGCCGATGCTGTAGACGGTGACTCCCAGCACGTCGCTCGGCAGCATGTCGCTGGTGAACTGAATGCGATGGAAACCGCAAGCGAGACTTTGGGCCAAGGTCCGCGCCAGTGTAGTCTTGCCGACGCCGGGGACGTCTTCGATCAGCAGGTGACCGCGGGCGAGCAGGCAAACCACCGCCAGACGCACCGCTTCCGGTTTTCCGCGAATGACGGAAGCGAGCGATTGCTCGAGAGCCGCCGCCTTTTCGAAAACCGTCGGAGCTGTCGATCTCTCGACCTGCATGACCTATTCATGATACCGGAGTAAAGTCGAAGGACCTTGCGGCTTTGTGGCGTCGGGCTTCGGAGAGCGCGAGCCCAGCGGAAACCGCCGGCGCCCGGAATGTTAACAGCTTGCAAAGTAGGTTTTACTTCCATTTAACCGTCGCGATATACCCTTCCGGGTTATTCTTACGTCTCAACAAGTGAACGTCATTATCACTGACCGAGAATTCAGGAAGGAGAAAAGCGATGAAAACGTGGATAGCAGTAACGATAGCTTGCGTCGTAACGGCCGGAGCGGCCCTCGCTCAAGACGGGTTTGGCGATCGGCCTCGGCGATCGCCCGATGCGCTGATCGCGGCCCTCAATCTAACCCCCGAGCAAGTCACCGCCCTGAGGGACCTGCGTCGGTCGCAGTTTCAAGCCGTCCGTCCCATTGGCGGCGAAATCCGTGAGATGGGTAAGCAGCTTCGCGAGGAAATGTCGAAGGAGAGCCCCAACCCCGCGGTGGCCGGGCAATTCCTAGTCGACATGAAGGCCAAGCGGGATGAGATCAAAGCTCTCAGGCAACAGTTCGTTGACCAAGCCCGCGGTCTACTCGATGAGAACCAACAAGCGGCCCTGAACGAATTACAAAGTGGGCGCGAAATGGGACAGGCCATTCGACAAGCAACCGGGATGGGCCTTCTGGACCCGCCCGAGAAGGGCTTTCGCGGCCCCGGCGGCGCGGGTGGTTTCGGCATGCGCGGTTTCGGCATGCGGCGCTTCGGCGGCCACCGCGGAGGGTTTGGCGGCGGAGACGGCGGAACGACGTTCTAGACCGAGCGGACGCCGGATCAGGCGACGCGATTAGGCATAACCTCGGGTCCGGGACTTGTGAAAGAGTGCCCGGACCCGTTACCACAATAGTCAAGGTCTCAACACCAAGGCGAGAGGAACAAAATGAAACGCAAGGTACTCACTTTTCTTTCTTGCACGATACTGCTCATCCCAATGGGCGCTTGGGCACAACAGGACGGCGACGGACCCAGGCCCGGCGACGGACCCCGCGACGGGGATAGACCCAGGCCCGGGGATCCGCAAACAGCGAGCCTTCGCGCCATAATCCAATTTCTGGAATTAAGCGAGGAGCAAGTGCGAGCGCTGGTCGCCTTCCAACGCGAACGGGGCGAACAGCTCCAACCCTTCGCCCGCGCGTTGGGGGAAAATGCCCGCGCCATGCAGGAGGCACTCAGATCCGATGCACCCGACCCGACCCTGGTTGGACAGCTAACCTTGGACGCTCAGCGCATCCGCCGGGAGCTGCAAGAAGCGATCCAACAACAGCGGGAAGGCGCGCCGGCGGCTCTAAATCTTTCGCCGGACCAAACGGATCAGCTGGGCGTCCTGCAAACCTCTTTACGCGTAGCTCCCATCGCGGGACTCGCCGCCGGGCTGAATCTGATCGAAGGCCCCGCGATTGTGGGCGGCGTGTTTGGTGGATTCATCGGCGCTCCCGGTTTCATCCCGCCGTCCGGTCCTGGTTTTGTCGAAGGAGACTTCAGCGATATACCCATGATGAGCAGGGACATGAGGGACATGGCACGCGAACGAGCCGAGGAGTTCCAGATGCGCTTCGAAGGGCTCGAAACCGAGGTCAATCGTATCGGAGTTAACGTCGACCGCGTGTCGTTGCGCGTAGGTGTGATCCCGATCCGAGCAGATTCCGAATAGAGAGCGAGTCGCGCGCAATCCCGCGGGGGCCCTTATGCGCGCGGTTCCAGTGGGGGAGGAGGAGATGCCGATTCGAGTGCGTCCCGACGTATTCGACCCGGCCTCCTCCGCCTTTTTCTTGGGAGGGGCCCGCGCCGAGGACCATACGTCCTCACCCGAAACGACGCCAAGACAGCGCCACTGCCGTCCCGACGATCGACAGCCACCAAAACCATTCCCCAAAGCGGCCGAACCAGGTCAAATCCGACTCATAGCTGAATCTCCCGGTGAGCACGCCTTCCTCGAAAGACGGCAACCACGCTTGGAGCCGACCCGCCGGATCGATGATCGACGTGATGCCGTCGTTGGTCGCCCGCAGCAGCCATCGCCGATTTTCGAGGGCTCGCATACGAGCGATCAACAAATGCTGATGTCGCGCCGCCGTTTTCCCGTACCAACTGTCGTTCGAAATATTGACGAGCACTTCGGCGCCGGCGGCGGTGAACTCGCGCACCCCCCCCGCAAACACCGACTCGTAGCAAATGAACGTTCCGATCCGGTGATCTCCCACCGTCGCGACGGCAAGCCCCTCGCCGGGCAAGAAATCGCCCGCCTCGACAGTGATTCGGTCGATGAACAGCGAAAACGGCCAGGGGACGAATTCGCCAAAGGGAACCAGAAAGCGCTTCGAGTAGTGCGCGATCAAGTTGCCGTCGGGGTCAAGCGTCACGGCGGAATTCAGTGGTCGCGTGCCGTCTTCGTCGCGACGAAATTCCACGGTGTTGAAGATCATATGCGCACCGGTCTCGCGCGCGAGTTCGGTGACGAATTGCTCGAAAGCCGGATCGTCGAAATAGTAAGCCGGAATCGTGTATTCAGGCCAGATGATCAGCGAGGGGCTCTCGGTCTCGAATTCGTCCGCGACGCCCATCGACAGCGCCGCCATGCGGGACCAATGCTCGGTTGCCCGACGGCGCGTCCATCGCCCTTCAACGACTTCATCCGGGTGGATATTCGGCTGGATCAAACGTACGGTTTCCACGCCCTCTTTTCGTTCGGGAACCGCCGGCAACGCGTAGAGCAGCGGCACGACGAGCAGCCAAGCCAATTCGCGCCGGGGTCGTCGCAGAATGGCCAGCGCCGCCGCCGTGTTCATCATCATCAACAGGAACGACAGACCGTAGACCCCCGTGTAAGGCGCCGCTCGCGCCACGACCGACATTCCCGCCGCGGCGTTGCCCAGATGCAGCCAAGTAAAGATGAATTGGTGGGTCCCCTCGACGGCGACCCAGGCCGCCGAGACCGCCGGAATCGCCCAGGAACGCTTGAGCAGCGGCGCGGCCAATAGGGCGAACAGACCTGTGTGCATCCCCTTGGCGAGGAAAAAGCCAACGAAGATCGCCGCCGCCGCCGGGGCCGACAAATGCGCGTAACGGTGCATCACGTCGTAGACCCAGTAGCAGGTTCCGCCCCAGAAAACGCAACCCGCCAGGGTCCCGAGCAGCCACTGTTCCGCGCGGCCGCGGGTCTGTGTCAGCGCCAGCAGCAACGGGACAACCGCGACACCGGATAAGAGCGAATAGTTAAAAACGGGGAAACTGAGGACCAACAAAAGTCCGCTAAGTAGGGCTAAGCCCCACGGCATCAGGCGGCGAAGATTGCGAGCGGCCGGCCAGGGGATCACGGATGTCACCGATCCCTACACTCGATTGATCAGCGTTGCCACGTAGGCGGCGCCGAAGCCGTTGTCGATATTGACCACGCTGACGTTGCTCGAGCAACTGTTCAACATGCCGAGCAGAGCAGCCAACCCGCTGAAGCTCGCGCCATAGCCGACGCTGGTGGGGACGGCGATTACCGGCACGGCCACCAACCCCCCAACGGCGCTCGGCAAAGCGCCTTCCATACCCGCGCAACAGATGATCGCGCGGGCGTTCTTGAAGCGATCGATATTCGACAGCAAACGATGGATGCCCGCGACGCCGACATCATAAATCGTCTCGACCTCGTTGCCCATCACTTCGGCGGTCACGCGGGCTTCCTCGGCCACGAAAAGGTCGGCCGTCCCCGCGCAAATGACCGCGATCTTAGCCTTGCCGCGAATTTGGCGATCACCCCAAACACGAACCGCGCCCGAACGAGGGAAGAACTCCGCCCTGTCATCGAGTTTTTGGATGGCGGCGGCGGTTTCCTCGGAAGCCCGCGTGACGAGCAGATTGTCGGAACGCTCAAGCAGCTTCCCGGAAATCTCGACGGTCTCTTCGGTCGTTTTGCCGCGCGCAAGAACGACTTCCGGCATGCCGTGCCGCAGGGCTCGGTGGTGGTCGACCTTGGCGAAGCCCAAGTCCTCGAAAGGAAGATGCTGCAGGTCTTCCATCGCTTGGTCGGGCGAGCGCTCGCCGTCCCGCACGGCTTCGAGCAACTCGCGGATTTGGTTTTCGGTCATGTACTCGGAGGATAGCTAAAAGGTTAGCCGGTCGCCAACTTTGAGACTGCGGGCGGCCGCTTGCCCGGCGGCCAACTCCAGCACGTATTGCGCCGGAAAGCCTCTGCCGTAGTTGGGACATTCGGCTTGGTTCGGCGACTTACACGGCGGCGTGTGGGCCGAGATGAAGACGATACGGCGGTCCGAATCCATCCAAATAATATCAAGCGGGATCAGCGTGTTGTACATCCAAAACCCACGCGGAGATTCGTCGGGAAACAGGAAGATCATGCCGCGGTCGGGGGGGAGTTCGCTTCGGAACATCAATCCCCGAGCTTGCTGTTGGGGCGTCGTCGCCGGTTCGGCGTCAATGACGGCGCCGCCGGGCAGATGGACGGGAATGGTCAGCGCACCCGAGTACCCGGATGATCGCGTGCCCGTCGAGCAGCCCGCCGCGAGCAAGAGAAGCGCTATGCCTGGAAAGATCGCGAACCCCCTGAGCCGCGAAGCGGCGGCGGGAATATTGCCCCGGGTGAAGCCAAAGGAGGAACCCTGGGCAGCCTCCTTCCCGCAGCAGCCCTGAAAGCGCGAGAGGACCGCCCCGACACGCATTTTCATGGCGATATTGTGAATCCGTGATTTCATGAAAACGGGCTGTGCCTGAATGCGCCCGATTTTCTCGCGGGCCGTCATTCTCGCGGCGGCTCGACGACCACATCGTCGTAAGCGTGCCGTCGCGTCACGGCCCCGCCGTACTCAAAAACATTCAGGGCCTGCTCATAGAGATCACGAGGGATCGCGATGTCTCCCGCCCAAGTTCCGCTTTGCTGATAACGGCCGATGGTTGCCGCCAAAACGTCGCGGTCGATATCGGGGAAGAAGGACGCCTCGATCGCGGCAACCTCTTCGGGCGGGGCATCGGCCACCCACTCACGCGTCTCGCGGTAGACCTTGGTGAAAGCGCGCGCGGCGTCGCTCGCCAAAAACTCCCGAGTCGCCAGCAAACTGCTGAAGGCAACTTCGGGCATCGCTTCGCCGACCGAGGCGACAACGTGGGCCAGTCCTTCCTTCTCGAGCTGTTGCGGCGCGGGCCCCTGCTGATGAACGTATCGGCCCAACCCGGAACGAAACGCCCCGTCGATTTCCTCGACATCGCCGGCGTCCACGGCTTCGATTTTGCTCCAATCGACGCCCTGGGAATGGGCGGCGTAGCGCAGCATTAACAACGGCTGGCGTCCGTGGTCAGCGAGCACGGTCGCCCCTTCGAGCTTCTTCCAATCAAATTCGTCGTCGAAAACGGCTCGCGCCCGGCGAGAAAGAAACCGTCGCGGCGGTTGATTTGGGCGAAATGGACGGGCAGATCGGTCGCGCCTTGTTCCATCGGACCCCAATTGGAACCGACGGCCGACTGCATGACGTCGATCTCGCCCTCGTTAAGCAGGGAATGGGAGCGTTGCCCGGGTTGCAAGACGTCGTAGCTGGTTTCGAAACCGAGCTTTGACAACTCGTCGCCGGCGACGGTCGAGATAAGCGGGCTATAGAAGGCCGAGTGGCGGGAAACCATCACTCGGATCACACCGTCTGCCATGGCGAAGCCGGCCGCGCCCGCGAAAACGCCGCCAAAGTCCGAGACGGCCGCCGCGGCGCGGCGCAGCACCAAGGATAGTGTTTCGGCTTGGAAGTGTCAATGTGGAGTCTTGTCTCATGTCAAGAGGCGATAGAAATGTCCCCCTCGGTAGGGCGATAGAAATGTCCCCTTGGTTAGCCCGGTAGAAATGTCCCCTTTTAAGTAAAAGGATAGTAGTCGTAGGGGCTTGTGGGAATGTGGGAATCGCACAGCGATTTCCAAGGGGCTGGGGGAAACGTGGGAAACCCGAGCGATGAGGTTCGAAGCTCCTCGTCGGCTGCCGAGGGTTTTCCTCGTTTTCCACGGCCCCGTCATTTCCACAGCCCTCTTCACGCGGTCGCCGCCCGTTTTTTCGGCTTCAACGGCGCGCGCCAAGGGTGATTCGCCGGCGGTGTGCGCGGCTGCGGCGCCAGGCGCGGTTTCGGCTCCGGCCGCACCTTGGGGAGCGGCTTGGCGATCTCGTCGAACGCCACCGTTTTCCCCTCGAACACCACCCGCAACTCGCCCTCGCGCGCTTGCTGCACGGTTACTCTCGCGCCTGCGCCCAGAGCCTGATTGCGCTGCGGTTTCAACTGCGGAAAACGGTTCTCGAAACGTACCACCAGGTCGTTGGACACCACCCGCTCTCCCTCCAAGCAAAACACCCACTTCAAGTCCAAACGCTTCGATAAGCGCCGATGAAAGTCCGCTCCCGCTGACGGCTCAGAGGCGAACTTGGCGTTGTGCTCTGGCAGATACTGCTCGTCGAGATAGCGGTTCGCCGCCTCGTAATCGGCAATGCCTTTGAGCCGCATCTTCTTGATCAGGCGGTCTTGATGGGTGCCGTGATGGCGCTCCACGCGGCCCTTCGCTTGCGGTGACGAAGCGGCGATGATACCAATGCCGAGCTTGGCGCACATGCGTCCGAACTGCGTCTCGGGCTCGATGCCTTCCAGCGCTTCACGCGACGTTGGCCGGCGCTTGTAGACGTTCTTCCAGTCGCAATACAACGCCTTCGGAACGCCGTATTGACGCACCCAGGCTTCGAGCAGATCGGCCGCCGCCCAAGTCGTTTCCTCGCTCGAGAAACGGCACAGCGCCAGACCGGTCGCATCGTCGACGAAGTTCATCAGGCAACCTTTCCGCCCGCGCGCTTCGAGCCACTCGTGGTGCGAACCGTCGACCTGGATCAGCTCGCCCAAGTGCGCTTTACGCCGCCGCCGCGAGCGATGCGGCCGGCGCTTGCGGCGGCGGCTCCACAGGCCCTCGGCGAGCATCCAGAGCCGCAGTGTTCGCACCGATAGTTTCAGATCGTGGTCTGTCCACAAATGCTCGGCCGCCAGCGTCGGCCCGAAGCGCTCGTGCGGCTCGCCGGAGTAGTGTTCGCGCACCAGTTGCAGCACTCGCTTGCGAACTTCCGCCGGCTTGGCGCGGTTCGATACCCGGCCCACGTTGCCGTGCTTCAATGCTTTTGTCCCTCCCGCGCTGTAGCGCCTCCAGATCCGCTTGGTCTGGCGATAACTGATATCGAGTATCCGCGCCGCCTCGCTCAGCTTCAACTCGCCTCGCTTCACCCGGCCCAGTACCTCGCCCCGTCTCAATTCCTTGTCGTTCATCCATGTCCTCTCCAATCTAGGCTCCTCCTTCGGAGCCTTAGATTAGGGGACATTTCTATCGCCCTCTCAAGGGGACATTATCATCGCCCTTCAACACCGGCAGTCTTGTCTCATGCAAGATGAGCCTGAACGAGGAGTTTGTTTCTCACACAAGATGAGCCTGCAGGATCGGGGAGTGGGCATGCTGGGGATTGACTATCCAAGTGCAAAACGCCGGCAAGTTGAATCCGCAACAGATCCGGCAGTTTCTCCACTCCAGCCAGGAGATTCGATTCAAAGGCAAAGGGCGGGCCGAGATTTACGCTTGGGTGGCGCGCACGCTTGGCCGGCACGGCTACAGCCGCCAGAACCGCGCCGACAAAGGGCTGCTGCGGCAGTATCTGGTCAAGATGACCGGACTGAGCCGGGCGCAAATCACGCGGCTGATCCAGCAGTACCGGCAGGGCGGAGAACTCCAACCCGCCCGCTACCGGCGGCATCGCTTTGCCCGCAAGTACACGCCCGCCGACGTCGAACTGCTGGCGGCGGTGGACGAGGCCCACGAAACCCTCAGCGGCCCGGCCACGCGCAAGATCCTCGAGCGGGAATACCAGCAGTACCAGCAGCGCGAATACGAGCGGTTGGCGGGGATCTCGGTGGCCCAGATCTATCGCCTGCGGCGGCGCAGTGCCTACCGCCGGCGGCGGCTGCATTTCACCAAGACCCGGCCCACAGCGGTGTCGATCGGCGAGCGGCGCCGGCCCGACCCGCAAGGCCGACCCGGCTTTCTGCGAGTGGATACGGTGCATCAAGGGGATCGCGATGGCGTCAAGGGCGTCTACCACATCAATGCCGTGGATGAAGTCACCCAGTGGCAAGTGGTCGGCGCCACAGCCGCGATCAGTGAAGCCTGGCTGGAGCCGTTGCTGAAAGCCATGATCGAGCAGTTTCCCTTTCGTATCCGCGGCTTCCATTCCGACAACGGCAGCGAGTTCCTCAATCGCACGGTGGAGAAGTTATTGAACAAGCTGCTGATCGAACAGACCAAGTCGCGTCCGCGGCACTCCAATGACAACGGCTTGGTGGAATCGAAAAACGGCGCGGTGATCCGCAAACACATGGGATATACGCACATCGCGGCGCCGCACGCGGGGCGCATCCAGCGCTTCTACCAACAGCACTTCAATCCCTATTTGAATTTCCACCGGCCCTGCGGACAGCCCGAGATCAAGACCGACGCCAAAGGCAAGCAGAAGCGGGTGTATCGCCACTACCAGACGCCTTGGGAATCTTTCGAGCAGTTGCCCGAGGCCGCCGGCTACCTCAAGCCAGGGCACACGCTTGAGGCTCTGGGCCGCATTGCCCAGGCGGAAAGCGACACTGCGGCGGCGCGCCGGATGCAGCGAGCCAAGCACAAGCTGTTTGCCAGTTTCCGGTCCGCGAACACGCCGTGCTGAACAGCAGGAAGAGGGCTGTGGAAATGGCGGGCGGTGGAAAACGAGGAAAACCAAAACCAGGTTTCCCTTCGTTTCCCACCGCCCTTGGAAATCGCTCCGCGATTCCCACATTTCCACAACCCCGACGACGATTCTCCCCTTCCCAAATCAAAACCAAAAAACCAGAAAGGAGCCCCAGCTACTCAAAAAGCCCCAACCCCCGTCTTCAGGCTCATCCTTCGATGAGAAAATGCTTGTGGTGTCGAGCCGTCGTATTGAACCGACCAAGGTCAAGAGTCTCAAGAGTCGCCGTCTCGGCTTCACCACCAGCTCAAAGCGCTATAATCCCCGGCCTACATCGAAGGCCCAAGCCTCGACAAGAAAATCGCGGGCGGCCCGCTGCCGCTCGGCGAAGCTTCAACACGACTGCAAAGGCTGCCGGGGCCGTACGAGCCCGGCAGCCTTCGACAATCTGTCAGCCTGTATTGAGTTCACTCATTGCGACGCAGGACACCTAAAACCGCAGCCATTCGCCGGCCCCGTTCCTTGGTGAGAGCCAAGTCGTCCGCCAGCGCATCTACCTTTTGGTCATGCCGCTCATCGACGGGGTCGATCCGTTTGAATGTCGCGCGTAGTACGAAGGGGCCCGTTGTGTCTACAAACCAGCCTTCTCGCCCTCCGTTGACGAGGACAAACGCCGAGGAAGCGACCTCGGTCGCCCCGTCTGGCGCAAGAAATCTCGTTGTCCCGAAGGCGCCTCCGCCGAGCGCGCCATTTCCCACTACCGACTGCTCGAAAAACTCGGCGAGGGCGGCATGGGCGTTGTCTACAAAGCCGAGGACACCAAACTCAAGCGCCGCGTCGCCCTGAAATTGCTGGCTTCCCACCTGACCGAGGACTCGAAGGCCAAGGCGCGCTTCTTCCGAGAGGCCCAGGCTGCCGCGGCGGTCGAGCACCCCAACATCTGCACGGTCTACGAAATAGACGAAGTGAAGGGACAGACCTTCATCGCGGTGGCTTTTATCGAAGGCCGGAACCTCGAGAAGAAGCTCGATGAGGGTCCCTTGGAACTCGATGAGGCGCTGGCGATCGCCACCCAGATCGCGCAGGGTTTAGAGGCTGCCCATCGGGCGGGAGTGGTGCATCGCGACATCAAGCCGGCCAACATCATGTGGTCTGCCGCAGCCGGCACTTTGGCTGGGGTCAAGATCCTGGATTTTGGCCTGGCCCAATTGGCGCACCTGTCCAAAATCACCAAGACCGACTCGACCGTGGGAACGGTTGCCTACATGTCGCCGGAGCAGACCAAGAGCCCAGACGTCGACCACCGCGCCGACACTTGGTCGCTAGGCGTGCTGCTTTACGAAATGGTGACGGGCAGGCTGCCGTTTCAAGGCTCCCGCGACCAGGCCGTGATCTACTCGATCGTCCATGAGGACTACGAACCGATTGCGGGCCTGCGACCAGAAGTCCCGGCCGAGTTGGATCGGATTGTGGCCAAGGCACTGGAGAAGGACCCCGATGACCGCTACCAGCAAGTCGGCGAAATGCTGGCGGATTTGCGGGCCGGCGGGCGTGAGACCGAAGCTCCCGGCGACTTTGCCCAACCGGGCAGGCAACCGGCCAAGGCGCTGCGCCCGGGAGCTGAGGCGCGCTCCCGGCGAAGGCGCTTCGCCTGGACCTTGGGTATTGGCGCCGCCGTTGTTCTGACGATCGCCGGAGCGGCCTTGTGGAACTTCGGGTCGACCACTGCTGAAGCGCCACTGGAACCCATGCGGACCGTCCCACTCACCACTTACCCGGGCATGGAGGGCGCCGGTTCATTCTCCCCCGACGGAAACCAAGTGGCCTTCGTGTGGACCGGGGGGAATACGGAGAGTTTCGACATTTACGTCAAACTCATTGGGTCCGGGCCCCCTCTGCGACTGACCACCAATCCCGCCTGGGATGGTAGCCCCGCCTGGTCGCCGGACGGCCGCCACATCGCCTTTCACCGCGGACTTCCCGAAGCCGGAGAAAAAAATGGGCCTCTACCTGGTTCCCCCTCTTGGCGGGACGGAGCGCAAACTGGCGGAGACGCGGGTTCCTGAAAGTTATCTTCTGGGGACCTGTCTGGCCTGGTCTCCCGACAGCCGTTGGCTGGCCGTGTGCGATTGGGAGGGGGATTCGCCGGGGCCGTTGAGCCTGTTCTTGCTCTCGGTGGATTCCGGCGAAAGGCGAAGGCTGACCCGGCCCTCGACCCTAGGTGACGTCTACCCCGCCTTTTCTCCCGACGGCCGCACGCTGGCCTTTTCCCGCGACGGCTCCGGGGCGACCAGCGATCTCTATCTGCTGGATCTCGACGAAGATTTGAACCCGCAAGGCGAACCTCGACGCCGAACGTTTATGGAGCAGGTCATGGCCGGGCACGGTTTCACTTCCGACGGCCGCGACATTGTTTTCGCGGCGGGGCCTCTTAGCACCTCAAGTCTTTGGAGAGTGCCGACATCCGGGGCCGCCTCGCCCGAGCGGCTGCCGTTTGGGGAGACCGGATTTTGGCCGCAACTCTCCCGTCAGGGGAATCGGCTCGCCTATACAGCGCCTGCCTGGAACGTAAACATCTACCGTCTCAACCTGCCCGTCGCCGACGGGGTGACCGGCGCGGCGGTCAAGTTGATTTCTTCTTCCCGCTGGGACACAGACCCAAAATATTCTCCCGACGGCAACCGTATCGCGTTTGTCTCGTTTCGCTCCGGGGCCTCGGAAATCTGGAAGTGTGACAGCGACGGTTCGAACCCTGTACAGTTGACTTCGCTTGGCGCGCCGGTGACCCGCCTCCCCCGTTGGGCTCCCGATGGGAAGAGTATCGGATTCAGTGCCGATGCCGAAGGGCATTTCGATGTCTACGTCGTGGACGCCGAGGGCGGCGCGCCTCGGCGCTTGACGAGCGATCCGTCGTACGAGGCGGCGCCGTCTTGGTCGAGAAATGGAGAGTGGATCTACTTCACGTCAAACCGGAACCGGTATCCCCAGAATTTCAAGATGCGGGCGGGAGGAGGTCCCGCCCAGGTCGTTACAGCCGGGGGGGGACCAAGGATGGAGTCGCCAGACGGCAAGTGGTTTTACTTCATACGCGGGGCCGTCAACTCCGTGTGGAGAATGCCGGTTGAGGGAGGCGGTGAAGAGGACGCCGAGCTGGTCCTCGAATCCACGCACGACGGCTCGTACGAGGTCGTCGAAGACGGGGTCTATTTTGTCCCTCCCGCATCGACTCCGGAAGCCGGCTTTTCGCTTCAGTTCCTTCGCTTTGCCACGGGCGTCGTCGAGCCGATCCATGATTTCGAGAGACAGCCGATTGGCACCCTGAGCGTCGCCCCCGACGGCCGATCGATTCTGTTCGGCCAAATGGAGCCAATGGAGGCCGACCTCATGCTGGTCGAGAATTTCCGCTGAGGATGGGGCGGATTTTTCGTTGGGTAACGGAGGGTCCGTGAGAAATACCCGAGGGCTCGGGAGCCGCGAAGCGGCGGCAGGATCATAGCCTAGGGTGGAGCCAAAGGCGGAACCCTAGGTAGGCGCAAATCGAAATTGAGCCCTGAAAGGGCGGCGGGAACGGACCCCCTGAAAATAAATAGCCAACCAGGAGGCGCACCACAAACGAATGGCGTTCAAGGACGAAGTTCTCTCTTTGTTGAAGCGAAACGAAGTTGAATATGAGGAGCGTTTCTTGTGGCGTTAAGCGGTTCCTGTCGCCCCTTCAGGGCTCGCGCGGGCCGGGGCCGTTACCTAGGGTTCCGCCGTTCCGGCTCCACCCTAGGCTATATTCCCGCCGCCGCTTCGCGGCTCCGGAGCCTCCGATTCTCTCACGGCCCGGGACGCCGCTGGTCACTGCAAATGAACACTGCTACAGCTCGGCGCTCGGAGGGGGCGTTTCGCTGCTTGACCAACGGAGGGCGAACGGTGGAGCGAGGCAGGGCGCGCCGGAGGGGGCTTTGGAGCTAACTCACGATCTCGTGAATGACTTCCCCGTGGACATCGGTCAGGCGGCGGTCGATACCGTTGTGGCGGTAGGTTAGTCGTTTGTGGTCGATGCCGAGTAGATGCAGGACCGTGGCATGCACGTCGTAGCAATAGATCGGGTGCTCGGCGGCCTTGTAAGACCATTCGTCGCTGGCCCCATAAGTCGTACCGCCCTTCACCCCGCCCCCGGCGAGCCAACTGGTAAATGAAAAGGGGTTGTGATCGCGTCCCTTGGTGCCTTGGCTGCAAGGCATGCGCCCGAACTCGGTCGTCCCAATAGACGATCGTGTCGTCGAGTAGCCCGCGAGCTTTGAGGTCCTTGATTAAGGCCGCCGCGGGTTGGTCCATGCCCTTGGCCATGCCGCCGTGATCCTTGACGAGGTCTTCGTGGCTGTCCCAGTTGCGGCGCGGGAAGCCGTTATCGGCCCCGCTCCATAGCTGGATAAAGCGAACACCACGCTCGAGCAGACGACGCGCGACCAAGCAACTGAGGCCGAAATCGGCGGTGATTTTTTCGTCCAGCCCGTAGAGTTTTTTCGTGGCCTCGGACTCGCCGGAAATATCCAGCACTTCGGGCGCGCTGACTTGCAGCTTCGCGGCCATCTCATAGGATTGGATGCGCGCTTCGAGCCGCGAATCGCCGGGGCGCTCACGGAGATGCACTCGATTGAGCTTTTCGAGGGTTTCGAGAGTGTCGACCTCCCCGGCGGGCGTGATGAAGTCCCGCCGAATCAGGCGGGAACAGATCGTGAATCGCGTTCTGGCGACCGACCCGCATCATCGTTCCCTGACTCGAAGCCGGCAGAAATCCCGCCGAATGATTACCCGGCCCGTTGGGCGCGAAACCCCGCACATCGGGCATGACGACGAAGGTCGGCAACTCATCGGTCATCGAACCCAGCCCGTAGGACACCCAAGCGCCCATGCTCGGGAATCCCGGCACGACGAAGCCGGTGTTTTGCATAAAGGTCGCCGGACCGTGAACGTTTGACTTCGAGATCATCGACGGCAGAAAAGCGATATCGTCGACACAACCGGCCAGGTGCGGCACGAGGCTGCTGACCCACTTGCCCGATTCGCCGTGCTGCCTCCACTCCCAGGGGCTTTGCATCACCGGCCCGGCCTCGCTTTGGAACAACTCGACCTTGCCGCCCGGGTCGAACTTTTCGCCGTTCCTTTCGATCAACAGCGGTTTGTAATCAAACGTGTCGCACTGGCTCGCCGCCCCGGACATAAATAGCTGCACGACGCGCTTGGCCTTGGCTCGATGGTGCAGGCCGCCGTTGAGGTCTTCGCGAGATTCAGGAGTGCCGGCGAGGGCTCCGGAATGACCGAGCAAATGGGCCAGCGCCACGCCGCCCAACCCGCCGCCGGAGTGCCATAGGAATTGACGGCGGTCGATCGGCGCGCGCCCCCCGTAGGAGAGCTGTTCGGAAAGGCATTTCGTATTTCGGGAGTTTGCCATTTTCGTGGGCCCGCGGGCTCGTTGGGTTGCAGTCCTCGGATGAGACAAGAACCGGAGAAATTCAACGTTCGGTATCAGATTGTCAGACCGGGCCGTGTTGTGTCCAGTCTTTCAGCTTGACGGGCGGTCTCGTGGAGATTCATCTTCACCCGACTCGGTTTCGCGACGTTCTTCTTGGCCGGGCGCGGCGGCGCGAACCGTCACGGCCCGGGCCGGCCGCTCGTTCACCGTCAAGCTGAAAACTTCGGGCCGAGCGTAGTGGCCGGTCACGTCGAGGTCATACTTGCCTTCGATGATTTCGTTGAGGTCGAGCTGCGCGGTCAAAATACGCTCCTCGCCGTAGCAAGGCCCGGCGAGAACCTTGCCAAGCGGGTTGACGATGACGCTGCCGCCGCGAATGACAGTGGCCTCGGGCTCATCCGACGGCAAGTCGGGATAGTCCTCGGGATAGGCCGACCGCTCGATGTATTGGCAGGCGGAAAGCACAAAGCAACGGCCTTCGAGCGCAATGTGTTGCATCGTCGGCTGCCAGGTGTCGCGGTCGTCGACGGTTGGGGCGCAGTAAATCTCGACGCCTTTCGCATACATCGCCATGCGCAGCAGCGGCATGTAATTTTCCCAGCAGATCACGGCACCGATTCGGCCTAGCGGCGTTTCGAGGACCGGCAGCGTTGAACCGTCGCCTTGTCCCCAGATGACACGCTCCATCGCCGTCGGCATCACCTTGCGGTGTTTGCCGATCAGGCCGTGGTCGGGACTGAAGAACAAGATCGTGCAATAAAGCGTGCCGCCCTCGCGCTCGATAACACCGATCACGAGATGGACTTCATGATCGGAAGCGATCTTCGCGAGCCGGTCCATCGCGGGGCCGGGGACATCGACGGCGCTTTCGAAATAACGCCGAAACCAGCGACGACCCTCGGGCGATCGCATGCCGACCCGCGTGACGAAATCAGCGCCCTTGGGATACCCCGAGACGAAGGCCTCGGGGAAGACGACGAGTTGCGCGCCCTCGCGAGCCGCGTCGGCGGTGAGACCGCGGACTTTTTCGAGAGTCCGCTCGCGGTCAAAGGCAATTGGACCGGCTTGCACGACAGCGACATCCATGGAATTCATTATCGGAGGTTGGGAAGAACTTTCGATAGACTCCAGCCCGTTGAGTCCGAGGACATCGTTCGCTGCAATGTCGGCGTCAAGAATCGCTCACCGCAAGAAGGGGAACGAGTGATATTAACACCGGAACCGCCAAAACCTCCCCTCGAACCAAATTGCAACCGTTTGGCCGGTCTCAGCGAAACAGATCATGCTCGGGTCCGCGCATCAGCTCCCGCGCGCTTCCTTCCGCCGATTCGAGTCGCAAGCCCTCGATGAGCACAACGGCGCATCCGGAATCCTTGGCCATCAGCAAACCCGCGGCGGCGGCGATTTCATCGGCGGTTGCCGGTTCCGTCGCGACCAGCGGGCGGCCCTGGCGGTCGCTCTTGCCGCGCGCGTCTTCGAGCGGGTGGAACCCCGCGACGCCCAAGGCCACGTTGACTTGGCCGCGCCGCCACGGCCTTCCGAAAGTGTCGCTGATGACGAGGGCAAGATCGATCCCGGTCTTCACGCGCAACTCTTCCCGAAGCGCGGCCGCCGAGCGGTCGGGGTCCGCGGGCAAGACAGTTGCGTGCTCATCACCGAGGACGTTCGAGCGGTCGACGCCGGCATTGGCGCAGACAAAACCGTGATGGGTTTCGGCGATGATCAAGCCGCGCTCCATGCGAACAATGCGCTTCGATTGTTCAAGAACCAACTCGACGAGGCGGGCATCCTTGTCGTACTCCCCGGCGTACGAGACAGCTCGCGACGACGGCGTCATCGTGCGAAGGTCAACAAGTGCCCCCTCGGCCTTGGAGATGATTTTTTGGGCCGCTACCAGCACCATCCCTTTCCGAAAGACGAAACTTTCCCTTTGAGCAGCCGCGGCGATCAGATCCGCCAAGTCGTCGCCGGGACGAATCTCGGGCAAGGTCGCGAGGGCGGTTAGCCGGAGGGAGCCCGGCGCATTCATGGCGCGGCGGCCTCGGGCTCGCCGGGAATGCGCTCGAGAAACTTACGGATAACCCCGCCGCCCGAACGTCGGAGAAACTCCCGCAGATCATCGGGCGTGTCGAGATCAAAGACCAGCCCGGGCGGCCGCAAGACTTCGAACCCGGCGCCGCAATCACGCGCCCTCTCGGCATGAGCCGCGAAACTGCCCGGACCAAAGCAACTCTCGATGACGCCGGGCGGTGTGCGTCCAAGGCCGTTTGTGCCGCTGCCGTCTTGGGAGGGAACGATCATCACCGACGGAGCTTCGCTGCGCGAGCAAGCAACGGCGAGCTGCTCGATTTCAGACACCGCGGCGAGCGGCACGTCGATCGGCAGCGAGACGACGGCGCGGGCGCCCCGGACTTCAAGTTGCGCGGCGGCCCAGTCGGCCGAGGTGGCGTGCCCGCGCTGGAGACTTTCCTCCAAGACGGCCGCACCGGCTTGCCGCGCCGCGTCGAGCACCGACTGATCGCTCGACGCGACCGCCACGCCGTCAAACCCACGAGCTCGCATCAGTTTGTCGAGCATTTCTCGATAAAGTATGTCGGCGAGGGTTCGGCGTTGCTCGGCGGAAAGCATCGGCGCGAGGCGCTCCATGGCGTTGTCGGGAGACTTAACCGGAAGCAGCGCCCAGATCATCAGTCCGCCGCCTCCAACGCTTCCAAGGTTTCGGCGGCGAGGGCTTTCTTGCGTTCGTCCGACGACATGGCGATGTCCGCCGTAAAGGATTTCACGCCCAGCTCGCGGATCGCCTCCGCCGATGCGGCGTCTTGGGTGTCGAGCACGAAAGAGTCGAGAAAATCTTGGTAAAGTCGGGCAACGGCGAGGGCGGAAACATCGTGCCCGAGCCCCGCCATCATGCGCGCCGTCGGCCCCTTGAAAGCACGCCCGGCGGCGATGGGAGAGACGGCGACAACCGTGGCGGGCGTTGTGCGCAGAGCCTCGCGAATTCCCGGCACGGCCAAAATAGGACCGATGCTGATGAAAGGATTACTGGGAGCCACGATCACTCCCCGTGCGGAATCCAGAGCTTCGATAACTCCCGGTGCGGGTTCGGCCTCCTCGGCTCCCTCGAACTCCACTTGGCGAACCTCGTCCCGCGCCCCCCGCCGCACGAAATAGGTTTGAAAATCCAGCCGATCAGTCGGCGTCGTGATCCAAGTGCGAACAATACCGTCGGTCATTGGCAGGATACGGGACGCGACGCCCAGGCGTTCGGCAACGGCCGCGGTCGCTTCCGAGAGCGGGACACCGCGGTTCAGCAGGGCCGTTCTGTAAATATGCGTCGCCAAGTCTCGGTCACCCAGGCGAAACCAGGTGTCGCCCGAGTAACGGTCGAGAAAGCCGAGGCATTCGAAGGTGTCTTGGGCGACGCCCCAGCCTTGTTCGGGATCAACCACGCCGGCGAGGGTATAGGTGACTGTGTCGAGGTCGGGAGAGATCGAAAGGCCGTGGAGTTCCAGGTCGTCCGCGGTGTTGCCGATGACCGTTATCTCGCTCGGATCGACATGGGCGGTCAAGCCGGAGAGAAATCGAGCCGCCCCGACGCCGCCCGCGAGAACGACCAGCGGTCCCGGCATCTAGCACTCTTTCGTTGCCGACGAGGCCGGCCGGGGATGTCGATCAATCCCCGTGAAGCGCAACCCCGCCGAGGAAGATTTGTGCCGCAGGTTGAGCGTGATCAATAGAGCCGCGGTCTGCTCGGCGTAGCGAGAGTTTTCGAGCGGACCAAAGTCAACCGCCCGGGCGCCGGGGATATCCTCGACGAGCTTCGCCACCGCCGCCCTCGCATCGCGATCGTTTCCCGTTACCAGGACATCGCTGTCGATGTCGATGTCGAGATCTCGCAGCGCCTCGGATCCCAAACTGTGAAAAGCACCCACCACGCGCGCCAACTTTCCGACGTATCGTTCGGCTTGCTCGGCCGCCGACCCATCCCAGAGTTGAACGATTCGCGAGAGCCGCCCTCCCAACGCTTTTTCGAGAGGAACCGTCGTGTCGACGACAATCGCGTTGGGTTGCAAGCGGTCGCGGATCGACTTCAGCGTGGCGACCTGCACCGTCAGCGGCACCGTCAAAACAACGATCGGAGCCCGCGCGACGGCCTCTTCATTAGCCAGGCCTTCGACCGCTGAACCGGGGACCTGTTCTCGAACCTTCTCGGCGGCATCGCGAGCTTTGCTTGGATCGCGAGACCCGATGAAAACCATTCTGTCAGCGCGAGCCCAGCGCAGCGCCAACCCGAATCCTTCTTGACCGGTTCCGCCGACGATCGCGACTTCTTGCGACATGGGAGTGAGACGAACGAATGCGTATTCTACAATGGTCTGCCGTGCCGCCGTCCAAACCGCAGCCTCCTCCGCGCCTCGCCAAACGAGAAGTCCGCCCGAACGGCGTCATTTGGGTCGCCGCGGGCGCAACGCTTTGGGGGACCGACGCCGTCTTGCGCCGGCCTTTGACCGGGACGCTCTCCAGCGCCGAAATCGTCTTCTTCGAGCATGTGATTCTGGCGCTGATTTTGCTGCCCGCGGCGATTCGGATGTGGCGGCGAGGGGTCTCGTTCACCCCGGCCCAATGGGCGGCGCTGTTGTGGATCGGTTGGGGCGGCTCGGCGCTGGCGACGATATTTTTCACCCAGGCCATCAAGCTGGGCAACCCGACTACCGCCGTGTTTCTCCAAAAGTTGCAGCCCCTCTTCGCCGTCCTGGCGGCGCGGGCGTGGCTAGGTGAAGACGAGTCGGCACAGGGCCGCTTTTGGGTGCGGCTCGCTGTCGCTCTCTCGGCCGCCTTGCTGATCTCAGGCGCTCTCGACAGCGGCTTCGCAGCGGGACCGTGGAAAAAAGGTTCGCTGTGGGCGGTAGCGGCGGCGTTCATCTGGGGCACATCAACCGTGGCCGGGCGTTCGATGTTTCCCGCGGTTTCGCCGCTTGAGATGACGGCGCTGCGCGTGCTCGCGGCGCTCCCCTTGCTCGCCGTGCTGATCGTGGCGGGAAGCCCTGATCTTTCCATATCGCCGCCTTCGGCGGGGCAGATCCCGACGCTGTTGCTGTTGGCGATTGTGCCGGGCTTGCTGGGATTGCTGTTCTACTATCGCGGCCTGAGCGGAACGTCGGCGTCGCGGGCAACGTTGGCGGAATTATGTTTCCCTGCCGGGGCGGCGTTGCTCAACTGGGTATTCCTGGGGACGACCGTGACGGCGGCGCAACTCGTGGGCGTGGCGTTACTGTGGGGAGCGGTGCTGTGGCGACGGAGTTCCGATTGAGATGGCCCGGATGTCTTGAGGGCGCGGCTTTAAGGAATGAACGGTTCCCCTCGGGGGTTGGATCGGACAATTGCTCCTGCGCCCCGTCCGGGGCTGCTCTCCAACGAGGAAGCAACCCAGGGTTCCGCTTCGCTCCACCCTGGGCTATATTCCTGCCGCCGCTTCGCGGCTCAAGAGATTTGTGATCCTGCGGTCGTTAACGGAATGCACGATAGATTCGTGAGGCTGTTTTCGGAAAATGATTACAGCATCGGCGGGATCAGCAGCATCGCGACGATGCTCACCGCGAAACAAGCCGCCGCGATCAGGCTCGTGTAGCCCACCATCTCTCCAAACCGCAGTCGCGCCACCGCCAGCAGCGGAATCGCCCAAAACGGCTGAATCAAGTTCGTCGTGGCGTCTCCGTAGGCGTAGGCCATCACGACCGTCTCGGCGGACACACCCAACTCGCGCCCCGCCGGAATCAAGTAGGGCGCTTCGATCAACCATTTCGAACCCGCCGAGGGGACAAACAGATTCATGAACGCCGAGTAGAGATAGACGACCAACGGATAGCTTCCTGTCGTGGCGAATTCAGCGAAGCGCGCGCCCAGCCAAGACCCCAATCCGGTGCTGTTCATCACCCCAAAAATCCCGGCGTAAAAGGGGAACTGCAAAATGATGCCCCAACTCGTGCCGACGCCTTCTCGGCAGGCGTGGACGAAAGAGTTCGGGCGGCGGTGCAACAGCAGGGCCGCGACGAGAAAAGTCATGTTGTAGGCGTTGATCGTCCAACTCGTACCGAAACCGCGCGTGACAATCGAATGCCCCAGTGGATAGGCGATCAAGATCACCGCCAAAATCACCCACCCGGGAAAGCGGTCGAGGCGCGCGGCGGGCGTCGTCGTCGAGGTTTCGACCGAGGGAGGCTTCGGCAAGATGGCGTCGACCTGCTCTTTCGAAAGCGTCACCGCGCCTTTTCGCGGATGGAGCGCGATCACCGTAAACAGACCCGTGAGGGCGATAGCGACCGCATATCCGAAATTGAAGGGCGTAAACAACGTCGCCGTCACAGGGATCAACCGGTCGAGAATGGCGGCGCCCGTCGCCGGCTCGATCAGCGGGTTCCCCGGAGTCGCCAAGATCAGCGGGGCCGAACTCGAAAACCCGCAGGGAAATAAAGTCCCCAAACCCAAATAAGCAGCGGCAATCAAAACGCGGATATCAACCCGCGGATTGTGCCGACACACGAAGGGCACGAACAACGCCGACGCCACCAGGCAAAGCGCCCAATTCAAGAAAGCAGCCACAAGGGAAAACGCCGCCGTCAGCGCGATCGCTTGCAGCGGCTTATCCGGATCGGGAATCCGTGCCAGCCGGTCGAAGAGCCGAAACGCCGGCCCTGACGATACACAAGCATAAGCCGCGACCATGACGATCGTGAATTGCATTGCCAACTCGAGCAAGATCCACATGCCGCCGCCCCAGGCCAGCACGGCGTCTTCGACCCCAACGCCGGCGCCAAAGACCGCCAGCAGCAGAGCGACGCTGGTCAGCATCATGCAGATGACCCAGGAATCAGGGATCCATCGTTCAGTGAATGAAGAGAGGCCCGCGCCAAGGTTGCGAAAGCGATCGATTAGGAAAGCCATGTGAATGCGTGCGGGCTGACTAGCGCCGAACCGGCGAGCGGTATTGTAGCGCGGCAGCGGAGTGGGTCCGAATCCCGGAACAGCGATGTACAGCGCTGTGAGCCGAAGGAAACTACCCGTGACCCCGAGCGGTCACCTTCCACACCTCGACAACCTTCTCGCCGCGGGTGCAATACATGCGGTCATAAAGGTTCACGTTCGGGTCGCAATGCGGAACGATCAGTTCGACTTTGTCGCCGAGCTTGACCGCCGGCTCGGGATCTTCCAGCGTCAGAACGCCGTGCTCGTCACCGGCGAAGCGATAGCCTACGCCTTCGTAGCCGAGCACCTCGGGGCCGAAGTCGCGGTCCGTGGCGAACGACTTGAGTCCCGAGTCGACCGTCGCGCGATCGTCGTAGTTGTGGCTGATGACGGTGGCGAGCACGGTCAGCGAGGGCTGGAAATCTTCATAGACATCGCCGCCTTGCCCGCCGATCAGCCGGTAATCGACGTCCATGAAAACGTAGGATCCGACCTGCAACTCCGTCATCCCCAGCCCGGGGTCGATGTTGTAGGTGCCGGTGCTCGTGCCCGACATGATTTCAGCGGGCAACCCGTCCCGCTGCATCTTGCGGAAACTCTCGATCACCGGCGTCATGTATTTCTTGGAGTGTTCCTTGCGGGCGTCAAACCCCGGCACATGCGAGGAAGCGCCGGAATAGCCGTGAACCCCGCGCAGGTTTAGATTTTCGAGTCGATCGACGGTCTTCGCAAACGCAACCGCGCCGTCGCCGGGCGCAATGCCGGTGCGTCGGCCGACAGGATCGATATCGACGAGAATATTGAGGTCGACCTTGGCCGCCCGCGCCGCCTCGCTCAACTGCTCGGCGTGCGCCGCGCCGTCGACCACGGCCATGGTGTCCGCATGACTCTTCGTCAGGCGAATCAGCCGGGCAATCTTGTTGGGCCCGGCGAGTTCGGATGTAATCAGCAAGCCCCCGACGCCGGCGGCGGCCAATTGTTCGGCCTCGTAAATCGTCGCGGCGCACACCCCGAGCGCCCCGGCGGCCAACTGGCGACGAGCAATTTCGGCGCACTTGTGCGTCTTGGCGTGAGGACGTAAACCGACCGACGCGCCCTTGGCGTGGTCGCTCATCGCGGCGAGATTATGTTCAAGCCGATCAAGATCCAGCAACAGAGCGGGCGTCGGCAGATCGTGCGTCGTCACGCCTTCGATCGATTTTTCGGAAGCAAGGCGCTTTTCGACTTCATCGACGCTATATCCCTTGGCGGCCCCCGGGGTCAGCAGGGTCGGAGCGAGCGCGGCCATCGCCAAGTTGTCTTTCATCCATTGCCTCCGTGAGGTCGTCATGCGAGCCCCCCCTTTTCGGCCCGTTCGCTGCATTGACGGGCCACCCAGTGTCGTTGGTGAGTCGGTGAGTAGTTCGCCAATCATACCGCAAGGAAAGGCCGCGCGTTTCTTCGACGCGTGCGACTACATCGCCGCGGCATCCACCGCCAGTGCCGCAGCGACGCCTTCGCGGTAAGAGGGATAGCGCGGCGTCACGCCAAGCAGTTTGCCAATCGCCCTTCCGTCGACGCGACGGTCGGCGCGGCGCGTCTCGTCGACCTCGCTTGCTCCCACCGAAGGCGGCATCGGCAGTCCCACCAAGTTCGCGCAGTAGCGCGCCATCTCGCGCGACGTACAAGGGTCCTCGTCCGCGGCCGGATAGGCTCCGGTTATGTCGGACTCGATCGCCGCCGCCGTTAAGGCCGCCAGGTCATCGACGTGAATCCGCGAAATAAAGTTCCCGCCGTCGCCGGCGAGCCGATAGCGCCCCTCTCGCAACGCCGTGTGCACCCCGCGGCCGGGCCCGTAAATCGCGGCGGATCGTAAGATCAACGAAGGCCAAGGCCCCGCCGCCACGGCGCGCTCGGCTTCGGCGCGCCGGCATTGGCGCTCGGTGACGGGAGCGATCGGTGTCGTTTCATCCACACTGTTCGTTTCACCATAGACTCCCGTGGTCGAGAGGTAGACGATGCGAGCAATAGCGTTCCCGATGCCGTCGCGTCCGAGCGCTTTCATGATGCGGGCGGTCGGGTCATCGAGGCCCCCCTCCCGGCCGCCGGCCGCCCTCAGTGTTGGGATCGAAAGCAGAACCCGACTCTGTTCGCCCACGAGCGCCGCAACCGATGACAGGGCCGCCCGGTCGGAGACGTCGAGGACCGCCACCCGGCAACCGGCGGCTTGTAGGTCCTCGTGGCGCGCCGCGTCGCGCGTTGTCGCCGTCACGGTAAAACCGCGCGCTAAGAGCAGGCGAGCAACCCGGCGCCCCGTATAACCGCAACCGAGAATCAGACAATGCCGCAAGCCGCTAGTGTGGCATGCCGGTTGGCCCGCGGAGCCTGCCTACCCGGGGCCCCGCGTCGTGCAATACTTCGTCGGTCAACGCCCTCGCTATTCTCAAGAGGTAGTTTTGTCGACCATGTCCTCGATTCGTACCGAAACGCTTGGCCCATCGTTGAGGGGCGGCGGCATCGCCCCGGCCGTCCGCAATCTTGGCCTGTCGTTGATTCTGACCTGCCTTCTGTTTGCCGGCGCGGGGTGGGCTTGGGGGCGACCTGGGTACGATCTTCTGCTCGTCGGTTTGGGGTGGCCGCACATTCTATTGGGATTTTTCTCCTATGGCCTCAGGCTGCGGAGCGGCGAAACATCGCGGTTCTTGTTCCCCGCCGGCCTGGCGCTGTTCGCGCTGATCGCGTGGCTGCACCATGAATTCCTGCTGCTGACTTTCATACAGGTCCTCTTCGTCTTCCACGCCGTGCGGGATGAAATCTCTATCTACCTAAGGACCCGTGCCGGCGAAGCCGCCCCCGCCGTCAGCCGGATCGCGGGAATGATGCCGTTCCTCGCGGCTCTGCTGCTGATTCCGAATTGGTCGGTCGCCGACGACCCGGCGCGCTACGACGCGCGCGGCACGACGCGCGTCGAGGAACTGCCGGCGCTCGACGCCTCCAGGCCCGGTTGGATGCTGTTTCCCTTCGCCCCGGTCGAGGGCTCCGAAGGCCGTTCGTTCCGATTTTGGATCGAGGCGAGAGGCAGTGCCCCGTTTCCGGAAATGGTCACCGCTCTGTCTGCTTCGTCGACACGTTTCCTTGTCAACAACCGGCCCAGCCGTCAGACCGCCCACGGGAGCCCTTTGGCGCTTGGGATGGTGCCGAGTTTCGGTTTCGCGCCAGAGCCGCCCCGACAGCCTCCCCCGGCTGATCGCTCCACCGCGCGAGTGAACGGGGGTCATCGTCTGGGGCAACGTTTTGTCGCCGAGCGGGAGGACCTGAGTGGGGTATGGTTGTGGATCGAGGACGCCCCGAGCCGTCATCGGGCGCTCGATATCCGATACGGCCTCGACCCGGCGCCGCTTGTGCCGGCGAGTGTACCGTTCCGAGAGTTGCGCTTCGGGTTGATCGCCTTACTGGTTGCTCTGGGAATCCGCCAAATCGCGCGGTCTCCCGGTCTTAAGACCGGCGCCTGGCCTTTTCTCGTCGCGATGGGAGCGTTGTTCGCCCCGCCCGTCGTTTTGCTCACCAGGCAAAGCGCCGCGTCCGGCGATCTTCCTTACTTATTCCAGTTCCTTGTGGTTTTCCACTATGTCGGTTGGTATGTCTTTACGCTTCGCCGCGGAGCCAAGTTGCCACGAAAGGCTCCCCGTTGGACACTCCCTACCATCCTGCTCAATGCGGCCTTTATCGGCGCGGCATGGCTCGATCTTCAAGGAGAACTCCCCAGCGCGTTCGGCACGCTCTTCCGAATCGAATACTTCGTATACGCGCTGCTCTTCCACGTCTGCCTGAGCTTCGGGCACCGACGCCCGAACGGCGCACTCCGCTCACCGTGGGCTCTGTTGGACTAAAAATGGAACAGGGAAACAGAAGCGGGGGCAGTGGTGGACGGCATGGGACTCGAACCCACGGCCTCGGCGTTGCGAACGCCGCGCTCTCCCAACTGAGCTAGCCGCCCGTGAAGAGAAATTTCAACGTCAGTATATCACGGTGCCTAAATTTTCCCCTAGCCCGGCTCTTCAGCCCGTCAACCGCTCTGTCGTATAGTGAAACCAGCCATGCGGCTTGCAGTCTTCCCACTCGTCGCTCTTTTGGCCGCGTCGTTGACGGTCATGGCGGCGCCCCCGGAAACGACCTCGACTTTTGACCAGGCCGTAAGGCCGATCTTGGTCGATACCTGCCGCGCTTGTCACAACCCACATGTTGCTTCGGGCGACCTCGACCTGAGCGCCTTTTCAGACCCCGGGTCGATCGAGAAATACCGCGAGGGCTGGGAACGCATCGTTCAAAAAGTCAGCGCCGGGGAGATGCCGCCGCGCGGCGCCGCGCGCCCCCCGCGAGAACGCATCGACACTTTTGTTGCCTTCGTGGAAGGGGCGTTTGACCGCGCTGACCGCCGCATGCCGTTCGATCCGGGCCGCGTTACGGCTCGCCGCCTGAATCGCAACGAGTACTCGAATACGATCCGCGATTTGCTCGGCGTCTCCTTTCACGCCGAAACCGATTTTCCCTCCGACGATTCCGGCTATGGGTTCGACAACATCGGCGACGTGCTCAGCGTCTCGCCGTTGTTGATGGAAAAATACTTGGCCGCGGCCGAGCGCATCGCCGCCGCCGCGATTGGGGCCGACCCGCTTCCCGGTAAGCCGCTCGAAGCCGCCTACCGCGGCCGCGACAAGACGATTCTGCGGCTGGATCCCGGCACGATCGAAGCCACCCACCGCGTTGAATGGAGCGGAGAATACGTGGTTCGCATCATCCTGCCGGGCGAGCGCCGCCCCGACAGCCCGCCGGTAACGATGAATTTCCGAATGGACGGCGAGCTACTCCACTCGATGCAGGTGGAAACCAAGCCCTCGGAATTGGTCTATTTTTTGCCGCGCTCGATCGAGCAAATGCGGCTCTATCTTCCGGCGGGCGATCACGTTTTTCAGGCCGGGTTCATCAACGACGACTTTGTCGAGACCTTGTGTGAAGAGGATGTTTACAGCCGCAAGAAGAACAAGTTTCCCGACTCGATCATTTTCACGGGCCCCTTCCCCGCTGAGGACCCGGGGCGGGGCGCCGTCTTGGTTTGCGATCCCAAAAGCGGCGAACAATGCGTTCGCCAAATTGTTGCAAGACTCGCCCGCCGCGCCTACCGAAGGCCGGTGACCGAGCAAGAAATCGGGGCGTTGGCGGGGTTTGTCGAACAGGCGCGGAGAGAGGGCCGTAGCGTCGAGCAAGGTCTACAGTTGGCGATCCAAGCCATGCTGGTCTCGCCGCACTTCCTGTTCCGTATCGAGCGCGACCCGAACCCCGTCGACCCGGCCGGCGTTCACCGCGTCTCCGACATCGAGCTGGCCTCGCGGCTCAGCTATTTCTTGTGGAGTTCGATGCCCGACGACGAACTCCTCGGCCTGGCCGAGGCCGGACGCCTTAGCGATCCGGCCGTCCTCGACGCCCAACTCACACGAATGCTGGCCGACGAGAAGTCGGCGGCCCTGGCCGCGAACTTCGGGGGCCAATGGCTGCAAACCCGCAACCTCGGCGGCGTGACTCCCGATCCGGACAAATTCCCGACTTGGAACGCCGGTTTGCGGGAAGCAATGAAAACCGAAACGCGCCTGTTCTTCGAAGCCATGTTACGAGAGAACCGCCCGATGTCCGATTTCCTCGATGCGCGTTTCACCTTCCTCAACGAGCGCTTGGCGAAACATTACGGCATCTCGGGCATCAGGGGCCCTGAATTTCGGCGAGTGGAACTCGACACCGACCAGCGCGGGGGCGTGTTGGCCCAAGCCGCGGTGTTGACCGTGACGAGCTATCCGACCAGAACCTCTCCGGTGCTGCGCGGCAAGTATGTGCTCGAGGCGATTCTCGGGACGCCGCCCCCGCCGCCGCCCGCCGACGTTCCCGTGCTCGACGAAACCAAAGTCGGCAGCAGCGGGACATTGCGCCAACAACTCGAACAGCACCGCGCCAACCCGGCCTGCGCCGTCTGCCACGATCGCATGGATGCTCTCGGCTTCGGCCTGGAAAACTACGACGCGATCGGCCGCTGGCGCAAATACGACGGCGACTTTCCGATCGACTCCGGCGGAACGCTTCCCAACGGAAAGTCTTTTTCCGGCCCCGCCGAGATGAAGCAGATTCTGAAACTGGATCTGCGAGCGTTCGCCCGCGCCGTGACCGAGAAAATGTTGATTTACGGCCTGGGACGCGGGCTCGAGAGTTATGATAGAAGGGCGCTGGCCGAGATCACCGGCAAGCTCGATGCCGCCGGTTATCCGTTCCAGTCGCTGGTCCACGAAGTGGTGCGCAGTCTCCCCTTCCAAATGCGGCGGGGAGAGGACGCAACACAGGTCGGCCACAGGCCGACGGAGGTCGCCGGACAATGATTATCCGGAAAGCACTTCCCCGCCGAACTTTTCTGCGCGGAGCGGGCGCCGCCGTGGCGCTGCCCGTTCTCGACGCGATGGCCCCGGCTTTTGCGTCGAGCCGCCTTCCCGGCGAGACGCCCGTGCGGATGGCGTTCGTCTATGTCCCCAACGGCATCGACATGAGCCACTGGACGCCCGAGCAAGACGGCCCCCTCGGCGCGCTGCCGCGCATTCTCGAGCCACTCGAGCCAGTCAAGAATGACCTGCTCGTGCTGAGCAACTTGACGCACAACAACGGCCGGGCGCTGCTCGACGGTCCTGGCGACCACGGACGTTGCTGCGGCTCCTACTTGACCGGCGTTCAGCCCCGCAAGTCGGCTGTCGATATCAGCGTCGGCATCTCCTGCGACCAGATTGTCGCCAATCAAATCGGCGGAAAAACGCGCTTGCCTTCGCTGGAGGTTGGCCTCGAGGACGCCCGCCAAGCCGGCGATTGCGACTCGGGGTACTCCTGCGCCTACACGAATAATCTTGCCTGGAAAGGCGAGAAGCAACCGCTGCCGCCGGTTCTCAACCCGCGCGACTTGTTCGAGCGCCTGTTCGGCGACGACGCCCACTTGAGCCCCGAAGCGCGCGCCCGGCGCAATCGCTTTCGGCGCAGTATTCTCGATTTTGTCCGCGAGGATACGCGTAAGCTCCAAGGCAATCTCGGCCCGACCGACCGCCGCAAACTCGACGAGTATCTGACCTCGGTTCGGTCGATCGAGCAGCAAATCGAAAAAGCCGAGGCCGACGGCGTCCAAGTCGATCCGGGCATGGATAAGCCCTACGGCGTCCCAGCCGATTTCGCCGAGCATTTCAAACTGATGACCGATATGATCACGGTCGCCTTCCAAGCCGACCTCACCCGCGTGGTGACATTCCTTGTCACTCGCGAGGGCACATCGCGTCCGTATCGCGAAATCGGTATCTCGGACGGCCATCATCCCTTGACGCATCATCGTTACGATCCGGAACGAATGGAAAAGGTCGTTCGCATCAACCGCTATCATGTGGAGCAATTCGCGGCGTGGATGCAGAAGCTGAAAGCGGTGCCGGAAGGCGATTCGACCTTGCTCGACAATTCGATGATTGTCTACGGGGCCGGGCTTTCCGACGGTAATGACCACACCCACCACGACCTACCGACGGTCGTGGCCGGCGGCGGCGGCGGATTCCTCAAGACAGGCCGCCGCGTAACGTATCGCAAAGAGACGCCGATGTCGAACCTCTTCCTGACGATGATGGACCGCATGGGCGTGCACGCGGAGCACTTCGGCGACGCCACCGGACGTCTGCCGGGGCTGGATTTGAGCTGATCCGCGGGTGCCTCCGTCCAGGCGCGGCGGCTCTTGAGTTGTGTTGGAGCCGCGAAGCGGCGGCGGGAGCCGTAGCCCAGGGTGGAGCCCAAAAGCGGAACCCTGGGAACACACCCCCACGATGGGGAGCCCTGAAGGGGCGGGAGGAGCCACCGTCCGCAACGGGTCCGACCGGTATACCCCACCCGCAAACCCCATGTCGCCCGAGCAATTCGAGGAATTCGTCGATCAGGCTTGGGAAGACATTCCCGAAGCCTTCCGCGATCGTTTTTCGAATCTGGCGATTTTCGTCGAGCCCGAGCCGAGCATCGAACAACTGCGTTCGGCCCGCGTGCCCCGCAACGGGACTCTGCTGGGGCTATATCAAGGCGTGCCGCTATTGAAGAGGTCGGTGCACTACGGCATGGTCTTGCCCGACCGCGTCACCTTGTTTCAAGGGCCGATCGAGCGCTCCGCCCGCCACCCCGGCGACATCCCCGACATCGTCTACAACACGCTATGGCACGAGCTGGCGCATCATCTCGGGATGAACGAACACGAAGTGCGCGCCGCCGAACGCCGCCGCGGCGTGCGCTACTAACCAAACCGAGCCGCGCACGTTAGTAAGCGGTATCCCATGATGTAAAAAATGGGGACTGTGCCGAGTGTCGACCGAATAAGTTCCATTGAATCAGTAACCGCATCCGGCGCGAAGTGGACTGTCCCCTATTTTTTCACAGCCCCTCAGTAAGCGGTATCCGATGATGTACCCCTGAAGCGTGGCGGGTGATGATCCTCTAACCGGTTCCCCGGGAAAACGTTCCCCTGACGCAACCCAAGGTTCCGCCGGATCACGAAGCTTCAAAAAAACGAGGACCCGCGAAGGTCCGCTTATCTCTTCCGCTTCTTCGCCCGCGCCAAAAGCATCTCCACGTACTCGGGGTAATTGCGGTGGACCATGACATGGAAGTTAGGCTGGTAGAATTCCTCAACGGCGAACACGTACTGCTTTTTGTGGATTGACAGCAGCACCCTCCGTAACCAGCTAACCTGAGCGCCGCTGAGACCCTTTTTCGAGATGTCGAGGCTGGCGCCGGTCAAATGGCTCGATCGTTTTTCGCCATACGGCGAGGCGGCGTTGCCGTTACGACGCGAGAGTTGATGCTGGTATTCCACCGTTCGCGTCAAGCTCGTGATGCGCAGCGGACGCCCGAAGCGGCGCCGAAACTGACTGCTGATTCGGTCGAGAAAAAGCCTCGTCCAGGGGCGGACATAGCGGTATTCCGCCGGGATGCGATGGACATAAAAGTTCGCTGTCTTGGCCGGAACCGGCACCAAAAGTTCCAAGCGCGACCAGCTCTGAACCATGCCGCAGTCCTTCATGCGAGAGAGGTGATCGCGGTCAGCACGCTTGTTTTGATGGATCTGCGACTCGGTATTGGCGCGCAGGCTGCCTCGCGAAGCGGCGAAAGCCGTCACCCCGCAGAGCAAAACAAGAAGGGCAATCCATGTTTTAACTCTCACGTTGTCCAGCCTAGCATAGAACGGCCTCCAAAAAAAGAACCTCGCGCGCCGAAACCAAGCATTCCGAACCGAGCCGCGAACGTCGGCCGCTGTGAAAAATGGGGGACTGTCCCAAGCGCCGGTCGAATAAGGTCCATGGAATCAGCAATCTCATCCGGCGCGAAGTGGACTGTCCCCCATTTTTCACAGCGGCCCGGAATCCTCCCAACAAGGTGGTCGTCCCCCATGCCGCTCCTTCTGTTACGATCGTCGCGGAAGGCCGATCACTCCAATTATGATTCCGTGGGTCTTATCGTTGATTGCCTTGGCATCGGCGGAGCCGCTTGCCTCGGCGCAAGACCGGGCGGCGATTGAAGTGGTGACGCCGAACTTTCAGCTCGTCGCCACCGTCGACGACCGAACCGCGATACGGGCCGCGCGCTATCTCGAAACTCTCGATCGCCGGTTTCGCGCCATGGGCTTCCACCCGGCGGCGCTGCCGTCGCCTCGGGTCCGTGTGCTTCTGGTCTCCGACATCGCCGAGCTGGAGCCCTATGACAGGCGGGCGGCGGGAATGGAGCCAAAGCGCGGCCTGTTCGTTGCCGGCATCGACCGCGCCTGGATCGCGTCGGCCCAGCATGCGCCGGGCGACCCCTGGACGGCCTTGGCGCACGAGTACGTCCATCGCGTTTTCGCGGCCGCGGACTTGCCGCGCTGGCTCGGCGAAGGCGCGGCGGAATACCTATCGCGCATGAAGCTGGTCAATGGCGTCGCGGAGTTCGGTTTCTTCGATGAACTCGATCGGCAAGCTCTTCGGGGAGAGCCATGGATCCGACTGGAGAGTCTGTTGGAAGGCCCCGCCCGATCCATGGCCCAGGGACCCGATTTTCGACTGCAGTCGCGACTGCTGGTGCATTGGCTGGCGACCGAGGGCTTCGACTTGAGGCGAATGGATCGGACACTCATGGAAGCTCACATCGCGCAGGTCGGCGCGGCGGCAGTGGAGACCGCCATGCGAGGCTTGCTTGCGGGTTGGCCGCTCCCGACGCGGTTTGCCTTTGGCGAGATCGAGTCCGCGCGGGATGCATTCCAGACCCGGGAAATGACGGCCGCGGAGCTGCAATTTGTAAGGGCTGATCTCTTGCGGGAAACCGAACAGTTGTCGGCCGCGCGCCGGGAACTTGTTTCGCTGGGGCGCCGGTTCCCCGATCATCCCGAACCCTTTGAATCGCTAGGGGCGCTTGAGATGGACCGGCGCCGCTACGAGACAGCCGAGCGCGCTTTCGCCGCGGCGGTTCACAACGGCTCCCAAGATGCGCGCACCCATTATCGCTACAGCTTGTTGCTGCAACGTCCGCTGGAAGGGGGCGACTCGGGGCGTGCCGGGGCGGGGGTTCGTCACGCCGAAATCGCCCGCGGGCTCGACCCGACGCAACCTTTGTTTTTGCTTACCGAGGGGCAGGCGCGCATGGCGGCGGGGCAATGGGTACGGGCCGCCCGCCTTCTGGCCGAGCTTGCCGAAAGGCCGGCATGGGGGGCGCGGGCCCGCATCGAGCTTGCGGAATTGCGGCGAGGGCGGCAACAGCAATGGACCACCATGGGGCGCGAGCTTGCGCCGCGCTTGGAAGAGAACTTCCGGCCGGCGCCGGGGACCCGGGAAGTTCATGCCGTCACCGCGCCCGCGCTTTCGCCGGTTCCCCAACCCGCGCCGCCGCGAGTCGTCGAAGCGGCACCTCCGCCTTGGCCGCCGCCCGGGACGGTCTTGATCTACGGGCACATTCGCGATGTGGAATGCCGAGCCGGCGAAAAGATTGTGACGCTTCGGACACCCCGCTATACGGTGAAACTGCGCGAGCCGGCCGGGCGGCCCGCGACCCTCTACGATAAGCCGAAGCGGCTACGTGGACTCGAATGCGGCACGAAAGGTTGGGAGGTTAACGCCGTCTTCAAAATGCTTCGCGGGGACCCGGAAGTGCGCGGCGAACTGGTGGGCGTGGTTTTCTAGTACTCAGACCACGTGAAAAGACACCTTTTCCCGATCTTGTTGAGAAGGCGTCGAGCTGACGGCGCGGAGGAAACCACTGCCAACCAGAGCCGCATCGCCACGCGACGCGGTCACTCAAGAATAATGCTTTGCATCCAAACAAACTTTTTCCAGCGGTCGCGGCACTAGATCTCCGCCGACGAAGGGCGATTACAGCCCGATATCCCATGGCCGGCTCGCTCCGGCTCGATCGAGGCCGGAGGCCGCTTCGCTATTATGGGAACTTACCCGCTCGCTTGCCGAGGGGGCATCCCTTCCTCTTAAGATTGCTCATGCTGCGTTTTGAAACTGCCGGTGAATCACACGGTGAAACTCTGGCTACGATCCTGACCGGGTTGCCGGCTGGCGTTCCGGTGTCGCTCGATTTCGTCAACCGCCAACTATGGCGGCGACAGCAGGGTTACGGGCGCGGCGGGCGGATGAAGATCGAGACCGACAAGGCCCATGTGGTCTCCGGCGTGCGGCATTCGAAAACCATCGGTTCGCCGATTGCGATCTTGCTCCAAAACCGCGACTGGGAGAACTGGGCCGACGCTCTACCCGTGGAAGACGCGGAAGGCAGCGAGGACGCCGCGAAGCCCGTCACGCGGCCGCGGCCCGGACACGCCGATCTGGCGGGTGTGCTGAAGTACAACTTTCCCGACGCTCGCTACATCCTGGAACGCGCCAGCGCGAGAGAGACAACGTCTCGAGTCGCCGTCGGGGCTTTCGCGAAGTTGTTCTTGGCGGAGTTCGGCATTTCCATTCTCAGCCATGTGATCGCGGTCGGCGATGTGGCGCTCGAACGCGATCCGAGTTGGGAAGAGATCGAGGCGCTGGCCGACAAGGACGAAATTCTGCTCAATTGCGTGGACTCGGAGACCGAACAACGCATGAAGGGCGTTGTCGACGAGGCCTATAAGACGGGCGACACGCGGGGCGGGGTGTTCGAGGTCGTGGCTCATAATTTGCCGGTCGGGCTGGGATCGCATATCACCTGGGACACGAGGCTCGACGGTAAGCTGGCGCAGGCCGTTCTGTCGATGCAAGCGGTTAAGGGCGTCGAGATCGGACGCGGCCTGTTGGCGGCGGTAAGTCCGGGCTCGAAGGTCCAGGATACGATTCACTACGATAAATCCCGGCGGGCTTTTCATCGCGGATCGAATTTCGCCGGCGGCCTGGAAGGCGGCATGACGAACGGCCAGGACGTCGTCGTGCGCGGTTACATCAAGCCGATTTCGACACTTCGCAAGCCCCTTGAATCGGTGGATCTCGAAACCCGCGAATCCTCGACCGCGGCTTATGAGCGTTCCGATGTCGCGGTGGTTCCGGCGGCCGGCGTCATCGGCGAGGCCATGGTCGCGCTCACGCTCGCCTCGGCTTTTCTAGAAAAATTCGGCGGAGACTCGCTCGGCGAAACGAAGCGGAACTTCGAGGGCTTTCAGTCTCAGGTGCGGGATTACTAGCCAAGTTTTCAGCGCAGCGCCCTTCCACCCGCCCTTTGACTTTCCGGCGCGTTTCGTCTATCTTGCGCTTCTATGTCCGAACCTAACTACGTCTTGGGAATTGACTACGGCACCGAGTCGGGCCGCGTGATGTTGGTTGACGCCTCGAACGGCGAGGAGACGGCCTGGCACGTGGTTCCCTACTCGAACGGCGTGCTCGACCGGGAACTGCCCGGCGGCGGCGCTCTCGGTCCCGACTTCGCCCTCCAAGATCCGCTCGACTACTTGACCGTGCTGAGCGAAGGTGTGCCGGCGGTTCTGCGCTCGGCCGGCGTCGACGGAGGCGCGGTGGCCGGAATTGGCGTCGATTTCACCTCCTGCACAGTCCTGCCGTCGAAAGCCGACGGAACACCGTTACGCTCGCTGCCCGAGTTCGAGGGCAACCCTCACGCCTGGGTCAAATTGTGGAAGCACCACGCCGCCCAATCGCAGGCTGACCGCATCAACGAGGTCGCCGCCGAACGCGGCGAGGAGTTCATGGAACTCTACGGGGGCGGCTACTCCTCGGAGTGGTTTTTCTCGAAAGTCCTCGAAACTCTCGAAGAAGCCCCGGAAGTCTACGCCGCCGCCGACCGCTTTCTCGAAGCCGGCGATTGGCTCGTGGGACGGCTCGTGGGACGCGAAAGCCGCTCGGAATGCGCGGCCGGTTACAAGGGCATGTGGATCAAGGGCAAGGGCCGGCCCTCGGCGGACTTCTTCAAAGCCCTCCATCCCGGGCTCGAAAACGTCATCGCCGAGAAAGTCGAAGGTCCGCTCATCCCCGTGGGAGGAAGGGCCGGGGAGCTAACCGCGGAAATGGCCGAATTGACCGGCCTGACGCCCGGCACGCCCGTCGCCGCCTCGGTCATCGACGCCCACTCCGCCGCCCCGGCTTGCAGTCTCGCCCAAAGCGGGCGGCTGGCCATGATCATGGGAACCTCGCTGTGCCACATGCTGCTCGGCGACCGCAAACAGATCGTCGAGGGCTGCGGGGGGCTGGTGGAGGACGGCATCCTGCCCGGCTTTTGGGGCTACGAAGCCGGGCAGGCCGCCGTGGGAGACATCTACGGCTGGTTTTTCGAGAACGGCTTGACCGCCGAGGTCGAAAAACAAGCGGAAGCCCGCGGCCTCTCGCCCGAGGATTTGCTCACTCAAAAGGCTGCCGCGCCGCGGCCGGGGGAAAGCGGCCTGTTGGCGCTCGACTGGTGGAACGGCAGCCGCTCGGTTCTGATGGACGCCGAACTGAGCGGGTTGCTCGTCGGGATGACGTTGACGACCCGTCCCGAGGAAATCTACCGCGCGCTGGTGGAGTCAACAGCTTTCGGGACCCGGCAGGTGATCGAAACGTTTGAGCAGCAGGGGGTCCCGATTCGCGATATCGTGGCTTGCGGCGGGTTGGCCGAAAAAAGCCCGTTCGTGATGCAGGTCTTCGCCGACGTGACGGGCCGCGAGATTTTGCTGCCCCGCTCGTTTCAGGCCTCCGGTCTTGGAGCGGCCATTCACGGCGCGGTGGCGGCCGGCTGCTACGCCGACTTCCCGGCCGCGATCAGCGCCATGGCCGGGTTGCGAGAAACCCGCTACCGGCCCGATCCCGAGGCCGGAGCCGTCTACGACAAGCTGTTCGCCGAGTATGTCGTGCTTCACGACTATTTCGGGCGCGGCGTCAACAATGTTATGAAAAGCCTCAAACAATTGCGGCGAATGTCAGCGGCAAATAGAAATAGATAGAACATAATTCTGCTATAATCCAAAGTGAGTTTCCGGCTGCTCAATTCTCGCTCACGTTGAACCCGCCATCCGTCCCAACCGGAGGTCTGACCTGGACGGTTGTACCAGCACTCCAGCCGCTGAATCTTCCGACGGGCTTCCCATGGGTATATGGCGACGACCTTCCTGCTCGTTTTCCTTCCTCGCGTTGTCGCGTTGATTTGGACTTCTTTCGTCTACTATCGCTATCGCGGTCGATTTCTCCCGGTACTGGTCGCGATGTCGGCGGCCGGTGTCGCCGCGCCCTTACTCGCCCCTGAGACGCCGGAGGCCTTGGATGAACGGCACTTCTTGCTCGTGGCCTTTGTGTTTGTGTGCTTAGGAGCGATCCATCACCTGTGCGCGCAAACGCAGCGGAACGAAGAGGCGCTCAGGAAAACAAGGGGGAAACTGCGTCGGCAGACAAAGAAAGTCGCGGAGGTAGAGTCCGCGCTGCAAGGCCGGCACGTCGAATCGGCCGAAAGCGAACCGACGGGCTTTCGCGAGACGGATGCGCGAGGCGGGTCCACGAAACCCATCGAAGGAGAGATGCGCCAAACGCGAGGCGGCGACGCCTCGTTAGGGGCGGAAATCATCGAGCGCAAACGGGCCGAGGACATATTGGCGGGCTACAATCGGATCCTCGAAAAATGGGCATTAGGGGCGGATCTGAAAGAAATCCTGGACGGCCTGGCCTTCGTCGTTGAGCGCCGAATCCCGGATTCTCGATGTCTGATTCTCGGCAGGCATGCGAACGGTCAATTGCGTCTGGAAGCGGCGCCGAGCATGCCCGATGAGTTCGTCGGTGACGCGGAACGTTTCTTGCCGCAACTCTTTGACGACCCCGATGCGCGCGACGGCATCGCGCCGGGCCGAGTTTCGATCGGGAGGCGGACGACACCCGAGGGTGGGGAGTCCCGGGCGGGAGCCGGGCCCGCGGGCGATGCCGCGTTTCGCTTCAATATCCGTAGTGGTTGGATTGACCCGATTCTTTCCAGCGACGGGAAGCCGATCGGGGCCTTGGCCGTCTTGTTTGGAGAACCCCGCGAGCCGATCGGGCGAGAATCAGCCATCGCCAAGGAGTCGGTTTCGTTGGCCGGGCTCGCCATCGAGCAACACGCGACCAGAAAGAGCCTTCAAGAGAGCGAAGAGCGGTTTCGGAAATTGGTGGAAACCGCCAACGTCGTCCCTTGGGAGTACGATCTGGTGAACCGCCGCCTGCTCTACATTGGACCCCAGATCGGACAACGGCTAGGCTATCCGAAAGAGAAATGGTTGGAAGCGCGGTTCTGGCGCGAGATCGTTCACGACGACGACGTCGAAAGGCTTGTGCGGGAAGTGGAGGAGGCGGCGAAGGCGAAAACGTCTCACGACGTCGAGTTTCGGGTCTTAGCCGCCGACGGAAGGGTGCTGTGGTTTCGAGATATCGGCAGCGTCGTTGTCGGGGAACAAGGACCTGTCGAGCTGCGCGGGTTTTCCGTCGACATCACGGCGCAAAAACGTGCCGAGCGTGAGCGGATAGCGCTCGAAACGCGCATTCAAGATGCTCAAAAGGTCGAAAGCCTCTCGGTACTCGCCGGCGGCGTGGCCCATGACTTCAACAACCTTCTGGTCAGCATCGTCGGCAGCGCCGACATGGCTCTCGGCGACCTGCCTCGCGATTCTCCGGCGCGCGTCTGGATCGAGGAGATTCAGAACGGCGGGCGACGCGCCGCGGAATTGACCGAACAGATGCTCGCCTACACCGGCCGAGTGCGGATCGAAGCAACGATCGTCGACCTGGCCGACTTGGTTCGTGAAATGGCGCGGCTGTTAACGACGACGATTTCGAAGAAAATTCGACTTTCCTACGACGGACCCCAGGCGCTTGCCACGGCGGAAGTCGATGCCACGCAGGTACGGCAGGTGGTCATGAACCTGATCACGAACGCGGCGGAAGCGATCGGCGATAAGGAAGGGTTGGTCCGCATCACGACCGGCGTCATGGAGGCGGACGCAGCCTATCTCGAAGACGATTATTCCGGCGGCGAAGACCTCACACCGGGCCGCTTCACGTGGCTGGAGGTGTCCGACAACGGCCGCGGCATGCATCAAGACACGCAGGCACGTATTTTCGACCCTTTCTTCACGACAAAATTCACTGGCCGCGGGCTTGGGCTGGCCGCGTTGCTCGGCATCGTGAGGCAGCATGGCGGAACCGTGAAGGTACAAAGTCAAGTCGGTGTCGGATCCACGCTGCGCGTGCTGTTTCCGTTCGCCGAAATTTCCACCAACAGCGCTGAAGTCGAGTTGCCCGCGATCGACACCCGGGGCGGGCTGCTCGGACGCGGCTGCTCCATCCTGATCGCCGACGACGAAAAGGGCGCCCGCATGGTGGCGGCGGCTATCCTGCGACAAGCGGGTTTTTCCGTCTCGACGGCACGGGACGGCCATGAAACCGTGGCCTCTTTCGAACGCGGGCGGGATCGGTTCGCGTTAGTATTGCTGGACATGAAGATGCCCGGTTTGGGGGGAGAGGAGGTGGTGCCGAAGTTGCGCGCCATCCGGCCCGACATTCCCGTTCTCATCTGTTCGGGCTATACCGAGGACGAAACCAAAGACCGCTTCCTTCGGGACGACGTCGAGGGGTTCCTGGCCAAGCCGTATCGCCGCGATGAACTGATCAACGCCGTGCAAAGAGTTCTGGAGACGGCCCGCTCCAACGCGAGCGCGGCAGGCGTTTGAACGGCTATTTACGTCGACTGCGGCGCACGTCACGGACCCCGGGGATGCCCTTCATCCCGGCGATCACATGATCCAGCTGCTCGACGTTGTGAATCTCGAGAAACATTTCCACCGCGGCCAGACCGCTCTTTTCCTTGCGCGGCCGGCTCTCGACACTGGAAATATTGACTTTTTCGTTCGAGACGACGGCGCTCAATTCGGCCAGGATGCCGGGACGATCCTGGACCTGAATCAGCAAGTGAGTGCGGTAGGCGATGTCGGGACCGCGGGACCATTCGACTTCAAGACGCCGCTCGGCTTCGTACATCAAGTTTTGGACATTCGAGCAGGTCGCCGCATGAACGGCAACGCCTTTGCTGCGCGTGACGTACCCGATGATCGGTTCGCCCTTGATCGGGTTACAGCAGCGCGCGCGATAGACAAGAATGTCGTCGATCCCCTTGACGGTGAGCAGGCCCTCCTCGGGCGCCGGCGGGGACTGCTTCTCTGGGGGCGCGGGAGGGGCTTCGGAAATCGGCTCTTCGGGCTGTGGAAACAGCTTCGTAATGATGTGCCGCGCCGAATACTTTCCGTATCCAAGAGCCGCGTAGAGATCGTTCGGGTGGGTGCAACCGTACTCCTTGCAGATGTCGGCAAGGGCTTTCTCGTCGACCTTACGTAGTGAGACCTTCAGGCGGCGAGCTTCTTTGTCGAGCAGCTTGAGGCCGATTTGCTCGGCCTTCTCGCGCTGCCTCGTGTTCAACCAATGCTTGATCCTATTGCGGGCGCGCGAGGTTTTGACGCTTGCCAGCCAATCGCGGCTCGGCGTATGGTTCGTCTGCGTCAAGATCTCGACAATATCGCCGTTGCGCAGGTGGTAGGTAAGCGGAACGATCCGGCCGTTCACTTTGGCGCCAACGCATCGGTGCCCGACTTCGGTGTGAATCGAGTAGGCAAAGTCAACGGGGGTGGCGGCGCGGGGAAGGACGAGCAATTTCCCTTGCGGGGTAAAAACGTAGACTTCCTCGGGATAGAGATCGATCTTGAGCGTTGAGAGAAAGTCGCTCGGATCTTTCATGTCCCGCTGCCACTCGACGAGTTGACGCAACCACGCCATGCGGCTATCTTCGCCGTCGGCGCCGTGCCGTCCTTCCTTGTATTTCCAGTGGGCGCAAATGCCCTGGTCGGCCATGTGATGCATCTCTTCGGTCCGAATTTGTACTTCGAACGCGCGACCGTTGTCGTCAATGACGGAGGTATGCAGCGACTGGTAGAGGTTGGGACGCGGCGTGGCGATAAAGTCCTTGATGCGCCCCGGAACCGGGCGCCATAAACCGTGAATCACGCCAAGCGCGGCATAACAATTCCGTTCCGAATCGGTAATCACGCGCAAGGCCAACAGATCATAGACCTGATCGAGTGTGATTTGCTGCTCCTGGAGCTTGCGATAGATCGCATAAGGCCGCTTGACTCGGCCGGCGAGGACAGCGGGCACGCCGGCCGCCTCAAGCGCCGCGGCCAACACTTGCTTGGTCCGCGCGAGGAGAGTTTCGTTGGCACCCCGATCCTGATCGATCAGAGTCGTGATTTCCTCGTAGGCGTGAGGTTCGAGATAGGACAACGACAGATCCTCGAGTTCGCCGCGCATTTTCCCCATCCCCAGGCGCAAGGCAACGGGGGCATAGATTTCGAGCGTCTCGCGGGCAATGCTCCGTTGCCGTTCCGGCTCCAGATACTGGAGAGTCCGCATATTGTGCAAACGGTCGGCGAGCTTGACGAGGATGACCCGAATGTCCTCGACCATTGCCAGCAGCATCTTCCGGAAGCTCTCCGCCTGCCGCTCCTCGGCCGAGTAGTAGTCGAGTTTGCTCAGCTTCGTGACGCCTTGCACGCAGCGAGCTACCTCGGGGCCGAAGCGACGGCGAATCATCGCGATGCCGACGCTGGTGTCTTCCACCAGATCATGGAGCAACCCGGTCACGATGCAAACCGGATCCAGCCGCATATCGGCCAACAGATGAGCCACCTCGACGGGATGACTCATGTAGGGTTCTCCGGACTTGCGTAATTGGGTTCCGTGGCGTTCAACCGCGAAGTTAAACGCTTTTTGTACTAACGAGACATTGTCGTGGGGGCGGAGATCGGCGAGCTTATCCAGCAGCTCACCGAAGCGGAGTTCGATGCCGTGCGATGCCGCCGGCGGGCCGCTCGTCGTAGGGTCGGTGGCCATCAGCTCAAACCGATGTTGCGGGGAAAAAGAAAGACCCCGAGGACTTGCGCCCTCAGGGTCATTATAGAAACTTGGGGGAATTATTCCCCTTCTTGGAACAGATCCTGCGTGCCGGCCTCGGCGACTCGCTTCTTGGCGGCCAGGGTTTTTTCGACCCAGTCATCGGCCTGGGCGGTAAGTTCGTCGTGCTCTTCCTTGGTTTCGGCAAGGTCGGCCCGCTCGCGATAAAGCAGGTTCAGGTAAGCCATGGCGTCGCCATAGTCGGGATCCAATTCGATGGCCTTATCGAGATGATCCATCCCTGCTTGGACGATCGGCAAGCCGTTTTCCAACAGTTCCTCGCGCGCCGCGTTACACTCGGCGCGGACTTTGCGGGAAAGGCGACGATTGGTGTCGCACCAAACCTTAAAAGGACCCGGGTCTGCCTGATTCATGTAGTAGGTAGCCCGAGCATCGAGTCGCGGCTGATAGGCCTCGGTCCATGCGATGACGCCCATGGTGTAACGAGCTTGCTTATTGGTCGGATCGGCGGCGATCAACCTGACGTAGGTTTCCTTGGCCTCGTCCATCTTTTCCATATTGAAATACAGGCTGGCGACGTAGGCAAGCGCCGACGCGTTCTCGGGGTCTTGGCTCAGCACGTCCTCGAACACGTCGAGAGCCTTGTCGGCAATCGTAACATTCTCCTCCGACATGCCGCCCGGAATGTATTGCATCATGTACGAAGTCGCAAGATACTGTTGCGCCGTGAGCAAATCCGGGTCCAGCTCAAACGCTTTTTCAAAGTGGATGGCGGCAAAAGCGTAATCAGAGCGTCCGAAGGCGTTCACGCCTTGATTCAGTTCGCTGCGAGCCTTCAGGTAGTTGATCTTCTCTTGACAGCCCAGCGAGAGCGCGCCGAGCATCAGCGCCGCCACCAGGCCGGCAATCGTTGCTTTCTTGTTCATTTCGATACCTCCTTCGGCATTCCCGATCCTCCCGGGGGCCCGGCTTGCGGACTCCGCGGGGAGAAAGGGAAGCCCAAGGGCGTCAGAACGCGCCCTCGAGATCCTCCGTCATCAATCCAATCTTGTCGACCCCGGCGCCTTTCGCGATGTCGATGACCTCGGCCACCTCGCGGAAATCCAATGACGGTGCGCCGCGGATGAACATCACTCTCTGCGCCCGCGTCTTGAAAATATCCCGCAACCGTTCCTCGATCACGCCTTTTTGAGCCGGCTCGCGGTTGATCATGATGCGTCGATCGGCGCCGATTGAGACCACCACGGTGCGGACGTCGCTGGGCGGCGGGGCGTCTTCTTCGCTGTCATCGGGTTGGGGAACAAGCGCTTCCAGCCCCTTGGGGGTGAGCGGCGTGATCACCATGAAAATAATCAATAAAACAAGAAGCACGTCGATCATGGGCGTCATGTTGATGTCATTCATGAGGCCGGCGCCGTCTCCTCCAACTGCCATTGACATTGCTGTGTCCTCCTGATGATTCCGAACTGCCGGGGTGAATACTCCCCTACATGGATACGACCGGCGAGTCGCCGGCGCCTTGTGTCTTTTCCGTCAACAAGCCCAACCCGTCCACGCCGACGGCGCGAAGCACATTAATGACCTCGACGACCTTCTCATAGCGGGCGCGAGCGTCGGCCTTGATGTAGACTGTCTTGTCGAGCTTATTGCTGACCGCGTCCTCGACTTGCAGACCCAACTCCTCGGGCTGGACAATGCCGCGACCCAGAAAGACTTTTCCGTCACGGGTGATCGCGACCACCAGAGCATCTTCTTTATCCGCCTCATCCATGGAGATCGGATTCCGGGTGCGCACCATGTCGACGCTGACGCCCTTGCTCAACATGGGCGTGATGACCATGAAAATAATCAGCATCACGAGCATCACATCCACCAAGGGGGTGACGTTGATGGCCGAAATCGTTTCAGCAGCGCCTCTTTGCTTCTTTGCCATGTCTAAACTCCTTACCCTTTCGGGCGGCGGGGTTTCCGCCCCGCCGCCGAAGGGAATCGATTCGAAGGGAATCGTTAGTTCGCCGAGGCCTTCTGGGTCCTCTTGAGAAAGTAGTCGATCAACTCGGAGCTGGCGTTATCCATCTCGACGCTGAAACCCACGACCTTGGAATTGAAGTAGTTGTACATCCAGACCGCCGGGATGGCGACAAACAGACCGATCGCCGTCGCCACGAGCGCCTCCGAGATGCCGCCCGCGACCGCGCCCAGACCGGTCGACTTTTCGGTCGAAATGCCCTGGAACGCGTTGATGATACCGATCACGGTGCCGAACAAACCCACGAAGGGGGCGGTCGATCCGATGGTAGCCAGTCCGCTGAGGCCGCGTTGCAACTCGGCGTGAACGATCGCGTGCGCGCGTTCCAACGCCCGTTGCGACGACTCGATCGTCTCTCCGGGTATTTCCGTACCGGCCTCGTGGGCGCTGAACTCCTGCAACCCGGCGACGACAACCTTAGCCAGATGGCTCTTCTTGTGCCGCTCGGCGAGCTTGACGGCATCGTCCAGATTGCCGTCGCGCAAGGCCCCGGCCACCGCCGGAGCAAACGCTTTCGACTGCTTCGTGGCGCCGTTGAAAGCGATGTAACGGTCAATCATGACTCCAATCGACCAGGCCGACATCAGGAACATAACGATGACCACCGCGCGAGCGGCGAATCCCATCTGATTCCACATCGACACCATGTCGAAACCGACTTCTTGTTGCAGCAGCAACATTCCCCAAAGTGAAAACTGCGTAAGCATGAAACCTTCCTCCTATTGCAATCTTAAGAATCGATTCAAACCGAACCCCACGCCGACGACACCGGCCCGAGACACGAAAAATTCAGTCGCGCCAACCTCAACCCGTCAGGGTAAAGTTGACATCGATCTGGGTTACAACCTCCACCGGCTGCCCATTGAGCAGGGTGGGTTTGTAACGCCACTGCTTCACGGCCTGCAAAGCCGACGGAATCAAAAGCGGATGCCCTTTTACGACCTCCAGCTTTTCGATCGTGCCGTTCTTGGCGATGATCGCCGTCAGCTTGACGACGCCCTGGATGCGCGCTTGGCGCGCCAGGGGCGGATACACCGGCCTTACCTGGCGGATCAAATTGGCCTTTTGCACGGCACCGCCCACGCGAATCCGCTTCGGCGGCGGCGGCGCTTTCTTGACGGGCGGCGGCGGCGGGGCCACGATGGGCGTACTCGAAATAATACCGCCGATTACGCCCCCAAGCCCGCCTCCAATCGCTCCGCCGCCAATGCCGCCCACGACCCCGGCGATGCTCGCCGCCGGCGGAGCCTCGTCCTGAATCACCGCGACGCGATCCGGAATCGCGACCGGGGTCGCCATCGGGTTGAACTGTTCGGGAATCACCTTACGCGTCACGATCGGCGGCGGCGCCGGCGGCGGCGGCGGCGGCGGCGCCACCAAGAACCCCATCAATTCCGTGGCCGGCAGCTCGTAGTAGTTGAGAAGGGGAACCAAGACCCCCACGCCAATCAGCATCAGCTGCAAACCACAAGATATGGCCATGGCCCAGGGTGTTCTGGTCCTTCCAATCGCCGTGGACATTAAGCTCTGTTCAAACATGGTTCTATCCCCTCGTTATTCTCGGCTGAACAGTCTATCACGTTCTGTCAACAATTTCGCGGTGCCGCAATCACTTTTTTATCGCGCACGCCGTCCGCCGCCCACTCGGGCGGCACCCGACCCTTGCCACCATAGCAAAATCGGACCGGCAATGAAAACGGATGAGTACGTCCCTACAACGACTCCCACGACCAGGGCGAACGAAAACCCCCGCAGCACTTCTCCACCGAACAAGAATAGCGCTAACACCGCCACCAGTGTCAACCCCGAGGTCAGCACCGTCCGGGTCAACGTCTGATTGATGCTCAGGTTCAGCAACTGCTCAAGCGGCTGCCGCCTGGTCAGCTTTCGATTCTCGCGTACGCGGTCGAATATCACAATCGAATCGTTCATCGAATATCCGACCAGCGTCAGCAGCGCGGCGATCACGGGCAACTCGATCTCGCGGTTAAACAGCGAAAAGAAGCCCAGCGTGACGAAAACGTCATGGAACACCGCGACAACCGCCGCCACGCCGTAGATCCACTCAAAGCGGAACGCAATATAGAGCAGCATCCCGCCCAGCGCCGCCAGCGTCGCGTTTCGGGCTTGCCGTTGCAGGTCGGCGCCGATCTTCGGCCCGACGACCCCGACCCCGCGAATCGCATATCCCCCGGCGTAGGTTTCCAAAGGGAGCGCCGCTATCACATCAGGATTGACACCCGGAACGGAAGTCATTTCCGAAAAATCCTTGACCAGCCCGGAGCGCGGCGCCTCATCGCGAAACGCGATTAGCATCGCGGCGCTTTCCCGCAACTCCTCGGCCGTTAAACCCAGTCCGGCGACGCGGTCGTTGTTCCCCAGCCTCGACGCCAACGTATCGACGCCCGCGTTGTTGAAATTCAACTTGCCTTCCTCGGCCGGATAGAGCCCGTCGAGCGTCTCCACGATCCGCGCCCGCCCGGAAGTCAGATCTTGCTCGTCGGAGGCCAGATCGAGGTCGATCTTGAGTTCGTGACTCTCTCCCATCTCGGTAAAGGGCTGCAGGGCGGCAACCTGTAAGCCTCTCTCGGTGAGCGCGGAGCGAATGCGGTCGACATCGGGAGCTTCGCTGAACTTCACGTAAACCAACGTGCCCCCTTTGAAGTCGATGCCCATCTTCATTCCGCCCTTGACCGCCATACTCGCCGCCCCGGCGACGATCAGCACCGCCGAAAGGATCAGAAAGGGCTTGCGCCGTCCGAGAAAGTCAATGTCGGTGGTTTTGAATAATTCCATTGACCCACTGCTATGGGCCGCTCGATGCCCTAGACACCGCCGGCCGACAAAAAGTTCCTGAAAAATTAAGTGAATTCACCGAGGTATGGTTCAAAAGTACCAATCGCTTCCAGTGACCACCCTGCGACCGTCTCTCCCCGCCGATACGTGTCCCCACGCCCGGCCAACGGCCTTGTTCACCTAAATACTCAACTCCTTCACCTGCTGCTTGCGCGACATCCCCAGATCGAAAATCAATCGGGAAACGAACACCGACGTGAAGAGGTTGGCCGCCAAGCCGACCGCCAGCGTCACGGCAAAACCGCGTATCGGCCCGCGCCCGAAGGCGAACAAAAACGCCGCCGCGATAATCGTCGTCAAATTGGCGTCAACAATCGTCGTCAGCGCCTTCGCAAACCCTGAATTCAAGGCCGCGATGACCGCTTTGCCGGCGCGCAACTCCTCGCGCACGCGCTCAAAGATCAGCACATTGGCGTCCACCGCCATGCCGATCGTCAAGATGATACCCGCGATGCCGGGCAGTGTCAGCGTAAAACTGAAGTAGCCCAACACGGCCAGCAAGATAATCAAGTTAAGGCACAAAGCCACGACTGCGTTTACGCCCGACTTGCGGTAGTAAACCAACATCAGCAGGACGATCAGCGCCATGCCGAGCGAAGCGCTCCACACGCCCTGCCGAATCGAATCCGCTCCCAACGACGCCCCGACCGTGCGCTCCTCCAAGGGTTTAACGCTTGCCGGCAGCGATCCCGCCCGTAATACCAAGGCTAGATCCATCGCCTCCTGCTGCCCGCTCAGCCCCGTGATGCGCCCGGAATCCTCGATACGCGACTCAATCGTGGCCACGTTGATGATTCGATTGTCGAGAATGACCGAAAGCCGCCCCTGTCCGGCGCGAGGCCCGGTGAAATCGCCGAAGCGAACACCGGCTTCCCTCGAAAGCGTGAACGCCGCTTCCCATTGCTGCGTCTGCGGATCGCGGCCCGCCTGAGCGTTACGCAAATCGCGCCCGGTAACGACCGGCGTCCGATTCAGGACATACCATTGCTGAATCGATTGCCCGCCGCCGTCGCGCGTGCGCTCGCTGAGAAGTTCGCTGTTGGGCGGGAGAATCCCGCCGTTTTGGCTGATGGCCTGCGAGCGCGAGGAGTAGGGGCCGTCGAGTACCTCCTGGATCTCGAGCAACGCCGTCATCTGTAGAATCTCCATCACGCGGCTGGGGTCGCTGACGCCGGGTAACTGCACGAGAATCTCGTACTCGGCATCGGCTCGGCCGTGCTGTTGGATAATCGGCTCCGTCAATCCCAATCCATTGATGCGGTTCTCGATCGTAGTAATCGCCTGGGTGACCGTATTGCCCTTGATCGCCGCCAGCGTGGTCGGACGCATCGTCAGCTTCCAGGTCGACGAATCAACCGGTACATAGAGCCACTCGTTGAAAACCTCGTCAATCGTCGACCGAAAGTCGGCGCCGCGGTCGGACGGAATGCCCGAAACCGTAATCGCGATCGAGTCGACTGACTCCACATCCTGAGGATCATTGCGCTCAATCGAATCGAAGGCGATGTCCTGGCGATTGAGGTCCTCGCGCAGCCTCCCTCTCACCTGGTCGGCCTCGGCCCGGACGGCCTCTTGCACCTGCACCTGCAAGATCAAGTGCGTGCCGCCCCTCAGGTCAAGCCCGAGGTTGATGTTTTCCCGGACATTCCGCTTCACATCCTCCCACGAGGAGGGGAGGCCGATGATGCCGTAAACGCAAACCAGCACCACGGCAACGACGAAAACCAACTTTTGCAAAAGTTTGCTTGTCATGAGATTTCGAGAGAGGCGGTTGCCGCTTCGCCGCTTGGCGCCGGACGCCTCGGGGAAACTAGGATTTGCTCTCCTCCTGGTCCGCGACCAGCGCGGTCACGGCACTGCGCGAGATTTCCAGCTTCACGTTGTCGGGCTTCACGCGCACGGTGACCGTATTGTCGTCGCCCACCGCCACCAGCGTCCCCATGACGCCCCCGCTGGTGACGACTTTGTCTCCGTTCTTGAGGTTCCGCAGCATCTCGTCCAGTTTCCGTTGTTTGCGCCGCATCGGCATGAACAACACAAAGTAGAAGATCACCACCATCAAGATGATGGGGACAAAGATAGCCTGAGGCGAGCCTCCGCCCTGCAGCAGCCAAAGAGCCGGCGGCGCGGCGGCCGCGAGCCAATGCATTTCCCAAAACGCCTGCATTTATGTTTCAGCCCCCCGCCCGCGCACACGCCTATCCCAATGGCGGCCGCGAAATTGTCGAGGGGGAGTCGATCCGTCTACAGAGTCTTCCGACTTGCCCGCGGCGAGATCAGCTACCCTCCCCGCCGGTCGGCGGTTTGGACACGGGCCAGGTAAGCAGGGAACTCTCCAATTTGTATAGCTTCGCGAATCTCCCTGAGCCTGTCAAGGTAAACGGTTAAATTATGGATGGTCGCCAAAGTGGAATAGAGCATCTCTCGGCTCAAAAAAAGGTGCCGCAGATAGGCTCGGGAGTGATTTCGGCAGGCATAGCAGGCGCAGTTTTCATCCACCGGCCGCGGATCGGCCTTCCATGCGCTGTTCTTGATGATGAGGCGGCCTTCCGACGTAAAAAGATAGCCGTTGCGCGCATTGCGGGTCGGCAACACGCAGTCCATCATGTCGACGCCCCGAGCGACGTACTCGCCCAACTCGTCGAGCATGCCCACGCCCATGACGTAGCGTGGCTTGTCGCGCGGCAAGATCGGCTCGGTCGCCTCGACCATTTCGAAGCTCAGCCCGCGGGGCTCGCCCACCGACAAACCGCCGATCGCGTAACCGGGGGCGTCGAGCTCCACGAGACGCCCGGCGCACTCGCGCCGCAATTCGGGAAACATCGAGCCTTGAACGATCGGGAACAGCATTCGCGGAATGCGCTCGGCTTCCGCCGCGTCACCGGCCTCGGCGTCCCTCTCCGATCCCGCCCTCCAATGCCGAAGTCCTCGCTTGGCCCAGTCAATCGTTCGCTCCATCGACACTCTTGCGTACTCGCGGCTCACCGGATACTCGGTGCACTCGTCGAGCACCATCATCACATCGCTCCCCAGAGCGCGCTGCGCGTCGATCGTCGATTCCGGCGTGAATACATGCTCGGAGCCGTCCAAGTGCGATCGGAAAATCACACCGTCGTCGGTGATCTTACGCAGTGAACTCAGGCTGAAGACTTGGAATCCGCCCGAGTCCGTCAGGATCGCGCCCCCCCAGTTCATGAAACCGTGCAAGCCGCCGAGTTGCCCGATCGTTTCATGTCCGGGACGCAAATAGAGGTGGTAGGTGTTCGCCAGGACGATCCGCGCCCCCAGCTCCTCGGCCAACATCCGCTGCGTCAAGCCCTTGACGCTGCCCAGTGTCCCCACCGGCATAAAGACCGGCGTTTCGATGGTCCCATGGGCCGTGTGGAGTAAACCGGCCCGAGCGCGTGTATGTGGACACTCGGCGACAATTTCAAAGCGGTTATCCATGGCGGTAGGGCGGGTCTCCAGGCCTGCCCGCCGGCAACCGCGGTCTCTTCGCGAACACCGGCCGAGCAGACTCAACCCATAAAGCTGAAGCCTTCCGGCTCGATCTTGTAGAGTACTCGGATCTCACCCGGCTGTCGGTAGGGGTATTTGTCCACGCCCATATATTTGGAAGCCATCTTGTCGATGTGATCGTCGGCCCCCTGCTCGGTAATCTCGACGACCTTGCCGCGGACTTCCAAATAACGGTAGGGGTTGTCGGGGTCGGAAAGCGCCAGACTCACGCGCGGGTCGCGCCGGATGTTCTTGTCCTTGCGGCGGCCCTTGGCGGAATTCACCACCACCAAGTCACCGTCGATGTCGCACCACACCGGCGTCACCTGCGGCCGGCCGTCGGGCATCAGCGTCGCGAGATTCGCGAAGGTCTTCTTGCTGAATAGATCACGGTATTGTTCGGGAATTTCTTGGGCCATATTTTCCTCGCGGAGCGGTTCCGTCGCCCCCTACCTCGCCTCTCATTCCAAACCCATCTCCGCCGCCGCGGCCGTCACGGCCTGCTCGGACTCGGCGGTATCCGCCTCCGGCGCGGTCGAATCCAGCAATTCGGGGAGCTGCACCCGGATCCGCGTCCCTCCTCCCGGCCTCGGTTCTATCGTGAAATGAAATTCGTGGCCGTAGAGCACACCCAGCCGCTCGTGGACATTGCTGAGACCGATGCCGCGCCGGAAAATGTCCGGCATCTGATCGGCGGGAATGCCGACGCCGTCGTCCTCGATTTCGATTTGCAAACGCCCATTGCGCGAGGCGCTCGAAAGCCAAATCGTCCCGCCGCCGACTTTCGGTCCGAGTCCGTGTTTGATCGAATTTTCGACCAGCGGCTGCAACAACATGCTCGGTACCAGCACGTGCAGCGTGTCGTCGTCAAACTCCTTGACGATCTTCAATTTTTCTCCGAAACGAACCACTTCGATGCTCAGATAATCGTCGATGAAGGCGATCTCCTCGCGCAGCGGCGAGAAGGTGTCTTGCTTACGCAGCAGCCGCCGCAATATCGTCGAAAGCTTAAAGACCACTTTGCGGGCCGTGTCGCGATCACTGCGGATCAGCGAAGAGACCGAATTCAGCGTATTGAACAGAAAGTGCGGATTGATCTGACTCGTCAACGACGCCAAACGAGCTTCGATCAGCAACCTCTGCTGTTCCTCGATCTTCCATTCATTGCGCGTGCTGTTCCAGACCTTGAGCGTCAATCCCACGCACAGCACCGTGGTCGAGTACACCGCCACGACCGTCAGCGCACCGGCGGGCGGTTCGGCCGGATAGAGCGTGAAAAGCCACTGTTTCGACTGAAAGGCGTGTCCCAGGCTCGTGCGAATGAATTCCACGACCAGACACGAGAACAGCAGCAACATCTGAAATGCGCTCTGCGAAGTCCGTAAATTCCGCAACACCCAATTTGAAATCGTGAAGGGGAAGAACGGTGTAAAGCGCCAAATCTCTTCCGGCCCCGGCGCGAAATCGCGCAACAGCCCCCCGAGCGCTCCTACCCCGATCAGCAACGGCAGGGTGATCCACTCGCCGGCCAACAACGCCGGCAGCGCGACCAACCCTCCGGCCACCGACCCGGTCACATAGCCGCCAACCAGCCCGCACACCAGCGCGCCCTCCAAACCCAGTTCGGCCGCCTTATATCCGAGCAGCAACCGCGCCAGAGTGCCGCCCACGAAAACCACCCCAAACAGCAGCGCCAATTGGATGCGTTGGTGCACTGTCCGCTGCTCGCGCAGCAACATTTTCTTGGCGAACGACCAGCGCAACATGAAGCTGGCCATCGACGCAATGACGGCGATCTTCACCAGCAGACTCAGAAGGAGTTCGCGTTCCATCGCTTGTTATGCGCGGCGAAAGAGAGTTCGGCCCCTTGCGCGGCGACAACCACCAAGGCCAAAAGCCGGGTGTCGGGGTCTCGTCCTTTATAATGGTAGTACTTGACCGCTCGTATCCCCAACAGGATCTACGCGATCGACCGCCTCCGGGGATGGCAAGCCCTTCCGAGGTTCGAGGCACGGACCGGGTTGCGCCTGCTCCAAGCCGCCCGTCACCCGCGTCGACCTCGCGGAGTTACCGTCCGACATTTTCGAAGATCACCGTGATGGCATTGACCGAAAAAATCGAGCAAGTCGCCGAAGCTGACTTCCCCTGCCGCTTTGGCGATTTCCGCATTTTCGGCTTTCGGGGCGAGGCGTCGAAGAGTGCCGGTGCCCCGACGGAAACCGTCGCCCTCAAGCTGGGCGATTTCTCCCTTCCCGGCCCCGCCCCCCTCGTCCGCATCCATTCCCAATGTCTGACCGGCGATGTTTTCGGGAGCCTGCGTTGCGATTGCGGGCGGCAATTGAATCTGGCACTCGAAATGATCGCGCAAGAGGGCCGCGGCCTGCTGATCTACGACCCCCAAGAGGGACGAGGCATAGGCCTACTCAACAAGCTGATGGCCTATCAGCTCCAAGACGGAGGAGCCGACACCGTTGAGGCAAACGAAGAGCTGGGTTTCGAGGCCGATCAGCGCGACTATGACGGCCCGATCGCCGTCATGCGCCATTTCGGGCTGCGCCAAGTGCGTTTCCTCTCCAATAACCCCGAAAAAGTCGCCGCCCTGGAAGCCGGCGGCATCGAAGTCGCCGAACGCGTCCCCTGCGAAGTCGACCTCCCCGACCAAGCCACCGGCTACCTCCGCACCAAGAAAGAGAAGCTCGGGCACTTGATCGAAGGGGTGTAAGGGCTTTCGCCCGTGCTAGTGCCGGGGACCATTTGTCCGCTCTCAGCCGATCGCCGCGCCCATCACCACGCTCCAGCACTTGGCGGTTTATTGCGTTCACTCCACCGCGACCGGAACTTTCGGTTCCGGCTCCCGGGTCGCGGCTTCCGAGTCGAGTATGCTTTCAGCGGACCTGAATTCCAGACCCGTCTCGTAGTCGGAGACGGCCGCGACAACGCGGTTTCGTCCTTGATGCTTGGCTTCGTAGAGGGCACGGTCGGCTTGCTCGACGACCGACGTCCATGTGCCCCCTCCGGCGACCTCGGCGAGAGGGTACAAGGCGACACCGCAACTGATCGTGACACTCACGGTTTCGCCCGTTTCCCCGATTAGGAATGCCTGGTCCGCGACGCTGCGTCGAACCCGTTCAGCGGCGGCCGCGGCGCCTGCGAGAGTTTGCCCATGCAAATAGAGCAGAATCTCTTCGCCGCCGTAGCGAAAAGCCGCGTCTTCTCCGCGCAGGGTTCCGCGCACGGCGGAGGCGACCTTCCGGAGAATATCATCGCCGCCTTGGTGCCCGTAGCGATCATTGAACGACTTGAAGTGGTCCACGTCGCACATGACGATGGCGTAGGGACGGCCCCGATCGACAGCCCGTTCATGAAAGGCGGCAACCTTCTCCTCGAAGTCTAGACGGTTTCCGATTTCCATAAGCGGATCGAGCCTAGACATGTAAAGCAGACGTTCGTTCACAGAGCGCAGATCTTTGTTGACGTCACGCAGTTCGCGTTCCAGCCGGACGATGCGCTCGGCGGCTCGGATCCGAACCTGCATTTCTTGGATATCGAATGGCTTGGAGATGAAATCATCCCCGCCCGCGTCGAGCGCCTGGATCAGGTAGCGTTTTTCCTGACGGCTCGTCAGAAAGATGATGTAGGTGTAAACAGGCAGCTTAGCGTCGCGAATCAGCCTGCAAAGCTCGATTCCGTTCATCCCGGGCATTTCCCAGTCAGTCACTACGACCGGGAACCATTCCCCCAGGAATTTCTTGCTCGCCTCGGTGCCGTCGGCGGCGGTGACCACATCGTGGCCCATTTTCTGCAGCGCATGACCGACCAACCGCAGCGTGGTTGGATCATCGTCGGCCAGTAGAATTTTCATGTTTTCTCCCAGCGTGGTTCTCGTGGCCCGCCATGCCGCGTGCGGTCGCCCGACGCCGAAGACATCAATGGCGGGCGCGTCGATAGTTGGTCAAGAACTCCTTGACGCGAACAAATTCTTGGTCGACCTGTTCAACGAGAGGCCGCATCGGTTCCAGCTCTTGTCCGCGCCCGCACTCCTCGAGTTGACGGCACAGCGCGGTGAGCGATTCCGCCCCCATGTTGCCGCTGGCCCCCTTGAGGCGGTGGGCGACATCAGCCGCGGGTCCCACCTGGCTACTTTCGACGGCCCGCCGTAAAGCCTCGAGTTGATTCGGCGAATCATCGAGAAAAATATCGATCAACTCGTCGATGAACTCTTCATCGTTCAGGGTCGCCTCGCGGATGCGATCGAGGTTGACGGGCTCGTCGGCCATTCGTGATCCTTTCCTTCCGCGACGCGGTCGCGCCTTCCCGCTTTTCTCATCGCCTGGCGGGCTAACCCTCCGTCTATCGGCCCAGGGACTTCCCGGCTGATACTTCGGCCGGAGGCGGATTGGAGGGTTGACCTATTCATATCGGCGCGGAGAGTCAAGAAATTTAGTCCGCCGGGCTTGCGGGCCTCACCGGCCGAACGCTGTTACTCGAAAAAGATTCACAGAGTCGCTCTTCGAACCGATAAGAACCGCGAGGATCTTTTGCGGCCCGTGCCCGCCAGGCTCCAAAAGGATGATGCATGACAATCACGACTTCCGCATTGACCGCCTTAGCCCAGGCACGGAAACAGCTGAACACGGCCGCTGAAGGCGTGGAGCGCGCCGTGCGTCCCGAGTCGGAGGCCGCCGACAGCCTCGATCTCAGCACCGAGGCGGTCACACTTCTGGCGGCGAAAACATCGTTCCGCGCCGCGCTGCAACTCGTCGAAACGGCCGACGAGATCAAACGGCACAGCCTCGATTTACTGGGCTGACAGAGACTTCGCGGATTTGTGGGTCATGAAGACCAACCCGCCGGATCTACCCGGCGGGAGCCTGGAGAGTCTGTTCCTCGTCTCATTACTTTCCCAATGGGCCGCACGGCCGTAAAGGCTCCCGCCCTACCCGCTTGAAAGGTCTATAACGGTTCGCGGCGAGCCGAGCCCGACACCACGGTGGAGTCGTCTTCGCCGACGCCGCCGAGCGCGCGGCGTCTGTATCGAGATTCGCTTCGGCGCGTGTGCTAGAATTTGGATAGAAGTCTATGCAATTCAGCCGTTTAGGCTCGTGGATGCGACGCGGACTCCTGGTCGGCATGATCGTCGCGAGTTGCCCGGCGCAGACGGCTCACGTTATTCAAGTCGACCTCGATCACGTCATTCATCCGCTGAGTGTGGAGATCGTCGCCGATGCTCTCGACCAAGCGCGCACTGAAAACGCCGCGGCGGTCGTGATCCGCCTCAATACTCCGGGCGGGTTGTTGAGCGCAACCCAACAAATCATTCAACAAATCGTCAGCTCGCCGGTTCCCGTGATCACCTACGTCGGCCCCAGCGGCGGTCGGGCGGCCTCGGCGGGATTCATGATCTTGATCGCGGGCGATATCGCGGCGATGGCGCCGGGAACGAATACCGGCGCGGCGCACCCGGTCTTGCTGGGCGGCGGCAAGATGGACGAGGTGATGAATCAAAAGGTCGAGAACGACGCCGCGGCGGCGGTGCGGGCCGTGGCCGACAAACGAGGCCGTAATTCCGAGTTGGCTCAACAAGCCGTGATCGAAAGCAAGGCCTTTACCGACGGCGAGGCGCTCGAATCGGAACTCATCGATTTAGTAGCCAATGATATCCCCAGTCTGTTGCGCGCGCTGGACGGGAAAACGGTGCGCCGCTTCGACGGAGAGGAACAGACGCTGGCTCTCTCCGGCGCCGCGGTGGTGCTCTACCAGCTGTCCGGGCGACAAAAAGTGCTGCTGCCGCTCATTGACCCGCAGTTGGCGTTCGTGATGTTGATCTTGGGCGTACTCGGCGTGTACATCGAGTTTACCCACCCGGGCTTGATTGTCCCCGGTATGTTGGGTGCGATCCTGGTCATTCTCGGTTTGATGTCGCTTACCATGCTGCCGATCAATTGGGCGGGGGCGGCCTTGTTGGTGCTGGGATTGGTGTGTTTCGTTCTCGAGGCTACCATGGCCACGGGAGGAATTCTCGCCGTCGGCGGGACGATTGCGATGGTGCTCGGCGCGGTCATGTTGGTCGATACCGGTGTGCCTGAACTTTCGATCGGCTGGGGCACGGCGATCGCCGTCACGTTGCCTTTTGCCTTGATCAGCGTCCTCTTGTTGCGCTTGGCGGTGACGTCGTTCCGACTAAAGGTCGCGACAGGGTCTGAGTCGATGGTGGGTGAAACGGGAATCGCCAAGACGGAAATCAACGGCGCGGGACAGGTTTTTGTTCACGGGGAATGGTGGTCGGCCCAGGCCGATGAGCCGATCGCCGGGGGCCGAGAAGTGAGGATTACGCGCGTGGACGGGCTAACGTTGACGGTGAAGCCGACCGACGAATCGGCGAACGTCGGCGAAGCGGCCGACTCTTAGGTCGAGCGGAGTCTTTAGGGCCGCGGATTACATGCTATGTTCCTTACGTGGCGGGCGCGTGCCGCTTCCGCCGGGCAGGAGAGGAAAAAATCATGGGACTGAACCTGAGTTGGATCATACTCGTCATCATTTTGCTCTACATCATCAATTGCATCAAGATTCTCCCGGAGTACGAACGAGGCGTCATCTTTCGTTTGGGTCGGCTGCTGCCGAAGCCCAAGGGTCCCGGGCTGGTGCTGGTTTTCGCGCCGATTGACCGTATTGTGCGGGTTTCGCTGCGGGTGGAAACCCTCGAAGTGCCCTCGCAAGACGTCGTTACCAAGGACAACGTCACGGTGAAGGTCAGCGCGGTCGTATTCTTCCGGGTTGTCGACCCTCTGAGGGCGATCGTCGAGGTGGCCCATTTTGTCCACGCCACTTCGCAGTTGGCGCAGACACGGCTGCGCTCGGTGCTGGGCGAAGCGGATCTCGATGAATTGCTCAGCGAACGCGAGAAGCTGAATGCTCGCTTGCAGTCGACTCTCGATACGCAGACCGAACCTTGGGGCGTCAAGATCCAGGCCGTCGAGGTGAAACACGTCGACTTGCCGGAACAGATGATTCGCGCCATCGCGCGTCAAGCCGAAGCCGAGCGCGAACGCCGCGCCAAAATCATTCATGCCCAAGGCGAAATGCAAGCCGCCGAGAAACTCACCGAGGCGGCTCGCACGCTGGCCACTCAACCGACATCCGTTACTCTGCGCTATTTGCAAACCTTGACCGAAATCGGCGCCGAAAAGAACACCACCATCGTGTTTCCGCTGCCGGTTGATTTATTCCGAGGGTTGGCAAATTGGGCGCAATCGGTAGGCGGCGACGAACCGGCCAAGAAGCCGCCGGGATCCGGCGGAGAGCATTCGGGCTAGGCCTCTGTTGGCCGCGTCAAAGCTAGAATAAAAGCCAATGGCCGATCAACCGCAAGAGTTTGAGTTGGTTCTCGGGAACAAGCAGATCCTCAGCATCTTCTTTCTGATGATCGTCTTGTTCGGGGTCTTCTTTTTCTTCGGGTATTCATTCGGCTATAACCGCGCCGAGTCGGATCGCGAGCTGGCGACGGCGACCGTGGAGCCGATTGTGGAATCTCCCGACGCGGTTCGGATACCTGACGCCTTGCTGAAGAAGACTCCCGCCAGAGAGGTCGCGCGCGAAGCGGCCGCGCCGACTGACTCGCAAACCGCAACCGAACGGGACCAGGGGCGGGTAACGCCGGCAAGCCGGCCCGCGCCGACGACGACGGAAAAACCTCGGCCTTTCCGCGGCCGGGAGACCGCGGCGGCAAAACCCAAACCGGCCGCCGGCAACCCGGCCGCGGTGGCTCGCTCGATCCACCTACAAGTAGCGGCACTGCGGGTTCAATCCGATGCGCGGCTGTTGGCCGACAAGCTCAGCGCCAAGGGATACCCGGTGACACTTTTCAGTCAGGGCGGCGATGGCTGGGTGCGTGTCTTGGTGGGTCCGTTCCGCACGACCGACGCCGCCAAGGATTACCGCCGCAAGTTGAAAGCCGAAGGTTTCGCCTCGATCCTGCGGAAACCGTAATTGGGTATGCGTCCTGCTGACGAGCGGGGACCCCGAGTCGTCGCTTGGTTGCCTTCGGGGTTTATTATCCTCGCCCTCTACCGGGGCCACCGTGGGCCAAGAGGCAACGTCCGGTCCCTTCGTCCGCCCCACTGACCCGAAACTTCAAATTGGATTCGATTTTGAACCTCCCGAGCCGCGCCGCCTCGCGGCGCGGTCCCCCGCGAGCCGCTCGCCCGGTTTCTCGCTTGAAACGAGCCGGCGCGGCCCGTGGCCCACCAGCCTAGAACTTGTAGTGCAGGCCGAGTTGGATAATGCGGGCTTGATTGCCGGGGATCAGGCTGCTGACGCGCTCGAAATTGCCCCGACCGCCGAGGCGTTATTAGATACCTCCAAGTTGGCTCCGAGCACGGCGTCGGAAGCCGCTCCATGGAGGGCCGGCGTAGCTGCCCCCAGAACCTCCGCGCCGGTCTCAAAGCGTTACTTCATGCGTGGCCACAACATCTTCATCCCACTCCAACCCGACACCGGGAACATCGGGAATCAGAAGCCGGCTCTCCTTAACCTCATAAGGCCTTTGCAAGATCGGATCGGCCCAGTCCTGCCATTCCAACCAATGCGCCGTCTCGGTCGCCCGCATCACATGGGCCGCCACCTCCGGATACAGGTGCGTCGACATCGGCACACCCCAAGCGGCCGCGATCGCCGCCGCCCTCATCCATCCCGTGACACCACCAATCCGCATGAAGTCCGGCATCACCAGGTCACAGGCATTCCGTTGCAGCGCCTTGTGAAGCTCTCGAGGACCATAGAAATTCTCGCCCATCTGAACCGGCGTTTTCAGATCGGCGGCCAGCTTGGCGTAACCGTCAAGATTGTCGTAGACAATCGGTTCCTCGATCCACGCAAGCCCCAAGTCGTCGATTCCGCGGCAACGATCCATAGCCTCCGCGAGATCAAGTCCCTGATTGAAATCGATCATCAAGCGGACGTCGTCGCCGACTTTCTTGCGGACCTCCTCAATGGTCGCGAGATCTTCCGATATCCGCTCACGGCCCAGCCGCAGCTTGAGCCCCTCGAAATCTCCCTCGTCGCGCAACTCGACCGCTTCATCGGCGATCTCGGCGGGTGTCCTCAGCCACAGCCCGTTGCTGTTGTACGCTTTCACCGGTCCCACCGAACCTCCCAGCAGCACGCACAGAGGTACATCGGCGGCCTTCGCCAACGCGTCCCAAGCCGCCATGTCCAACCCCGAAACCGCGATCATCGACAGGCCTTCGTAGCCCACGAAACGAAGACTCTTGCGCGCGGCCTCGTAGAGATCCGCCGGGGCGACCGATCGGCCTTTCAGCATCGCGCCGAGATCATGAAGAGCCGGTACCAGGTACCGCATCGTCTTCGTCGTATAGGGCTCCAGATAGCTGCGCCCGACGATCCCCTCCTCAGTCTCGAGATCAATCAGGATCAACGGCCAATCCGTGATCGTCGCGATGCGAGCGATGACCGGGCGTTTGAGTCTCAGCACCAACGGCCGCGCCGTCAGGCTCTTCACGGTAAGTTTCGTTTGCGTCATTAGCTGTTCGAAACCGCGGGGTCGTCGGGCCGCCAGCGTGCCTGTCCGGCGTCATCGTCGGGAGCCCTCATATAGTACCGGGTAGAAACCGTCGACCGGATGGGTTTCGCACCAACGTCCGGCCCCGGTGACTTCCTTCGTCTGCTTGATTAGAACTTATAGTGCAGGCCGAGCTGGATAATGCGGGCTTGATTGCCGGGGATCAGGCTGCTGACGCGCCCGAAATTGCCTCGGCCTCGGCGTTGCTCGGGAAGATTGAAGTTGGGGTGGTTCGGCATGTTCAGCATCTCGGCCCGAAATTGTAGGCGATGCCGATCACAGAACGAAATATCCTTGAGGATCGATAGGTCGACAATGGCCGCGCCGGGGCCGATCGCGACCGTTCGGCCCAGGTTGCCGAATCGCCCGCGTTGGGGACGCGCGAAGGCCGCCGCGTCGAAGAAAGTTTCTCCCAAGACATTGTCACGCCAAGCGGAGTTGGCCGAGTAGGGAGCGACCGCGTCGGAGCGGACGGTGGGGGCGAAGCGAACCACGCCCGCCGCGTTGTTTTCGAGAACCCCAAAGGGCGAGCCGCTTCGGAACTCGGCGATCATTCCCAGCGACCAGCCTCCGATGATGTGATTGAGCGCGCCCCGAGTCGAGCGGAAAGGCAGCTCGTACACCGAACTCCAGATGAAGCGATGGGCAATGTGGTTGCCGCCCAGGCCGCGGTCCGCGGCGCGGTCGAAGAAATTCGAGAAGGCGATATTGCCGAAGCTTCCGCCCAACTCCGAGCGCGCCTCGAGATCATCGATGAGTTTCGACCAAGTGTAGTTGGCGCTGAAGTGCAGTCCGGCTGAGTAGCGTTTTTCAAGTTTGAAATTGACGCCGTGGTAGTTCGAGTTGCCGACGGCCGCGGCGGCGACGCGCACATTACCGAACTGCGGGAAGCGTCGGTCTTGTTGCGTCACATTACCGTTTTTCGCCGCTAAGACGTCGAGCGGAACAACGTTGATATCGCGAAAACCGGGATTGGCGAGCTTATGCCCGAGAGTGGCGATGTATGCGATCTCGAAAAGCATGTCGCCGGGCAATTGCCGCTGAATGTTGAAATTCGTTGTCCACAAATAGGGATTGCGGCGACCGGTGGGTTCGAAGAAATCCACGCGCGTGGTCGAGGACTGCCCAATCGGCACGGCGCCGAACCCGTCGATCAGATCGGCCTCGGCGGGTTGGGGGATGGCGGGCAGACCGTCTTCCAGCTGAAAGGCCGGGGTGATGCCGCCGTCGGGAGAGGAGAACTGCCCAATGGCGCCGAAGCCGAGAAATGACACACGCGGAGTTGCCTGATCGTATTCACCGGAATAGACGACCGCGCCACCACCGCGAATCACCGTTTTCTCGCCGAGCCGCCAAGCGAAGCCGAGACGCGGTCCGAAGTTATTCTTGTCGAAGTTATGCGCGTATTTGCTCAGCCCGCCGCGGCCGGCAAAGGTCACCAAGCCGGGGCAGTCGCAGACCGGATTGAGGGCCGCGCGGTTGAACGAGTTCTGGCGGTTGTCGAGTTGTTCCCAGCGAGGCTGGTCCATATCCCAGCGCAATCCGAGGTTGAGCGTGAAGTTGGGCGTCACCTTCCAGTCGTCCTGCGCGAAAGCGGCGTAGGCGTTGGCGCGGCTGCGAATGACGAGCGACTCTTCGCGGGAACCGCTGACAGTGTGGCCGAGCAGTAAGCCGGCGAGGGCGTCGCCGGTGGCGTTGGGGTTGAAGGTAAAACGCCCGCCACCGGAGCCGAGGAAGATGTCGTCGTTCGACCCCATGCGGAGTTCGTAGCCGTATTTGAGGGCGTGGTTGCCGCGGGTGTTCGCGAAATGCTGCACCCACATATTGGTGCGAATGGGTTCTTGCTGCCTTTCGTGAACATTCTCTCCGAGCTGCGTCAGGCCGGTGACGGAGACACGCGGAAAAAACCGCAGGTTGACGCCGCTGAGGCCCAGTTGGTCGGGCCAGCCTTGATCGGCGCCGCCCGCTTGGCGAATGAATTTTCTGCGCACCCAGGTAAAGCGGGTTTCCATCACCGTGGTCGGGCTGAAATTGTGGAACCACGTGAGCGACAGATTGAAATAGTTGCCGTCGAGAGTGCGATGAAACGAGTCGACGCCGGGCGTGGGGAAGATGGGCGAGTCGGTTTCCAGATCGCCGCGAGCGACGAAGCGGCCAAAGATACGATCGTTGTCGCCGAAAATGTGGTCGACGCGCGAGACCCAGAAAACGGCGTCGTTGCTGATGGGCTGATTGACGCGGTAGTTGAGCCGTCGGGCTCGGGCGCCGGGTACATTCGGGGCGGGATAGAGCGCGGCTAATTGCGCGCCGACGGCGTCAAAGCGAGTCGTCGGAATGGTGTTGTTTGCGAATGCCGTGCCGGTCGACGTATCGCCGTCGATGAAGGTGGCCGGGTCGAGGATCGCGCGCGAGAAACGGCCCTGGGTTTCCGCGGGATCGGGGACATTGCGGATTTGCGTTTGCTCGCGGTCTTGACGTTGCGCTTCGACGTTGAAGAAGAAGTGCGTCTTGTTTCGCCGAATCGGACCGCCGATCGAGGCGCCGAACTGATTGCGGCGCAAGGCGGGCTTCACGGCGGAAAAGAAGTTGCGGGCGTCAAGCGCGTCGTTGCGCAGGAACTCATAGAGCGAGCCGTGAACTTCATTGCCGCCGGCGCGGGTTGACATGCGGACGGCGCCGCCGCCGGATCGGCCCAATTCCGCTTTGTAGTTGGAAATGTTGACGGTGAACTCTTCCATGGCCTCGATGGGCGGGTCGAACATCAATTCCGAGGTGCCGAGGGTGACGTTTTGGACAATGCCGCCGTCGAGCGTCCACATGGCGTTGAAGCCGCGGCCGCCGGCCATCGTGAAATTCGAGGCGGTGCCGTTTTGGACGACGAAACCGTTGAGCCGAGCGAGTTGCGCGGCGCGACGGTCGATCAGCGGCATATTGGCGATGGTTTCGTTGCGAATCGTCGAGCTGACGGCGGAGTCTTCGGTGCGGAGTTGCGGCAGGTCCGCGCGGACGGTGACGACCTCGGTGACGACGCCGACTTCCATATGAAGATCGGCCCGCGCGGCCTGACCGGTCGAGATCGCGAGCCCCGGGCGGCTATAGGTCTTGAAGCCCTTGATTTCCGCCGTCAGATCGTGCACGCCGTTGGGCAACAGCGGGAAAACGTAGGTGCCCGAGGAGTTGCTCGCGGCGTTGAGTTGCTCTCCGGTGGAGGTGTTGACAAGCCTTACGGCGACATCGCGGATGACCGCTTCGTCGGGGTCGAAAACCGTGCCGACCAGTGAGGCCGAGCGCTGGCCGTAGGCGGGGGCGGCGGCGATCGCCGGCAGCAAGACGAGACAAAAGCCCCGGAAAAGGGTAAAGAATCGAGAACTGATCTTCATGAAGCGATTTTCGCCGGGTGTGTTTCGGTACGCCGCGTGGCGCACGAATGAAGGCCTGTTACAACTCTTGAATTAGCGGATCCGGCGGATCGGCCTCAAAAACAACCCGAATATCTCGATTGTAGCATTGGCGTGTAGGCTCACTTTGCTCGGGTCAGCGAGCGGCAGCGGGCCCGTCCGTCGTCTGTGATTTTCACCACTCGATCGCAATGTGGTACATTTTGGCGGGACGGGGGCGTCGCCATCGAAGAATCGCGCCGGAGAGTTGGTCCGGCAGGCTCGGCGGAGGGTTCTCCGTCCGGATTGCCAAGGAATCGTGGAGAAGAACTGATGATGATTGCTCGATACAAATTCGCCGGGGCCGGGCTCGCCGCCGTAATATTGGTGCTGCTCACCGCCGCGGCTGTCAACCCGCCCGCGGTCGAAGCCGATAGCCATGGGATTTTCGAGATGCGGGTCTACACGACGAACCCCGGCAAGCTGGGCGACCTGCACAACCGCTTCAGCCAACACACCAACCCTCTGTTCGTAAAGCACGGCATGCGCCTGATCGGCTACTGGACGCCGACCGAGGCTCCCAAGTCGGAGAACACGCTGATCTACATCTTGGCCTACCCGAGCCGCGAGGCCCGCGACAAATCGTGGAAGGCTTTCATGGACGACCCGGTGTGGAAGGCCGCCTACGCCGACTCGATCAAAGACGGAAAGCTCGTCCAGAAAATCGACTCGACTTTCATGAACGCGACCGCGTACTCGCCGATTCAGTAGCGGGCGCCCCATCGAACAAGATCGTAAGCAGCCGTCAATGAATGACGGCTGCTTCCAGCCTCAATCCTCCTGTGATCGCATAGGGCCTCGGCGACTCGGTCTGAGTCCGTCTTGCGCGAGAATCCACTACCCTGGGTAGCTCATGGCCGCGAAGTGCATGATGGTCGGCGGGACGGGCTCGCATGTCGGCAAGAGCTGGATGGCGACCGCTATCTGCCGTTGGCTGCGACGGCGGGGCTTGGCCGTGGCGCCTTTCAAGGCCCAGAACATGTCCAACAACTCGTTCCCTTGCCCCGAGGGGGGCGAGATCGGGCGTGCGCAGGTGACGCAGGCCGAGGCCTGCGGGCTCGAGCCTTCGCCCGACATGAACCCGATTCTGCTCAAACCCAATTCCGACCAAGGCAGCCAGGTCGTGCTCAACGGCAAGGCCTGGAAGAACCTCGGCGCGCGGGAATATTACGAGCACTACGACACGCTGGCGGGGGCCGTCCACGAGGCCTATGATCGTTTGGCGGCGCGTTACGATTACATCGTCATCGAGGGCGCCGGGAGTCTGGCGGAAATCAACCTGCGTCGCACCGACCTGGTCAATCTCGGCCTGGCGCGCTCGCTCGGCGCGGCGGTGCTGTTGACGGCCGACATCGATCGAGGAGGCGTGTTTGCCGCGGTGTACGGTACGATGGCGCTGGTCGAGCCCGAAGAAGCCAAGCTGATTCGCTCGTTCGCGGTCAACCGGTTTCGCGGTGATCCGTCCTTGTTTCGGGACGGCCGCGAGATTCTCGAACAGAAAGCCTCGCGGCCCTGCTTGGGGGTCTTTCCGCACCTCGACGGCGTTCATATCGACGAAGAGGACGGAGTGGCGCTCGACTACGTGACCCCGGCGCCGACCGATGGCCCGCGAATCGCGGTCGTCCGCTTGCCGCGCATCTCGAACCTGACGGATTTCCAGTTACTGCGTTGGGCGGACTGGGTCCACAACGACCGGGACGTCGATTATGACATCGTCATCCTGCCGGGGAGCAAGAACCCGATCGCCGATCTGGCCTGGATGCGGGCGCGCGGTCTGGATAAGTGGGTAGTCCGTCGGCACGCCGCCGGCGCGTTGGTTCTGGGCATCTGTGGCGGCTATCAAATCCTGGGGGAGCGGATCGAAGACCCGTTGGCGCTTGAATCGGACGCGGGCTCGGTGAACGGGCTCGGCTTGCTGCCGGTGACGACGGTGATCGAGCGGGACAAGGTGACCCGAGCGGTGGCGGCCCAAACGCCCGGAGGGGCGGCTTTCTCGGCCTACGAAATTCACATGGGACGAACTACGCGGCCGTCCGGCAGCAAGCCCTTCGCTTTGGTCGGGGACCGGGAAGAAGGCATTCGAGACGGCCGCTGTTTAGGAACCTATCTCCATGGCGCGTTGGAGCATGCCGCCGTCGTTGAAGAAGTGCTGAGCGTCCGGGTGCCGCCGGCGCCCGACAAGGACGCCTGTTACGACCGGTTGGCCGATTGGTTCGAGGAAGCCGCCGACACGAAACTTTTCGAGGAGCTCTACCTGTGAGAGGTGGCCGAAGCCGTGCGTTGCTCTAGCGAGCGCCTTCGCCGCCCCCTATGCGTTCGATCTGGGCCTCGGCGGCCGGAGCGACATTGCTGTGGGGAAACTTCTCGACGACGCTCTGGAATTCGCGGCGAGCATCCGCCCCACGATCGAGTTTCAACAGAGCCATCGCTTTCTTGAACTGAGCGTCGGCGGAAATCAGGCCCACCGGATATTGCTCCAGCACGCGGTCGAAACGCTTCACCGCTTGGTTGAAGTTTTCCTGCTGATAGGAGATATCGCCTAGATAGTACTGCGCTTCCGAAGCGCGGACGGTACTGGGGAACATTCTTAAATAGTCCTCGAACTGCGGCTCGGCGGACTCGAAAGTGCCGCGGTGGTAGTCGGTGAGCGCGCTATTGAAGAGTGTCTCGGAGGACGTGCCCCCTCTCGGTGCTCCGCCCTCGCCGTCTTCCATGCCGGCCGGCGGCAGCGTAGAGACTTGGTTTTTGATGTCCTCAACCTGTTGCTGAATCTTGCCAAGGCGCGAATTCATCTCCTCGATGGCTTCGCGGACGGCGCCGAAACGGTTGCTGAGCGAATCGACACGGGTGCTGATGGTTGTTACCGGGCCGACGACGGCATCCGCTTGCTTGGCTAAGCTGCGTTCGATCACCGCGACGGCCTGATGCAGTTTGTTGGACGTATCGAGATTCTGCTGCAGAAGGTTTTCGAAGACCGCCATGCGCTCGCTCAGCTGCGTGATTTGGCGGCCGGTTTCGCGAACCTGCTCCTGCAAGATCGCCATATCGCGCTGTAGCTGAATGATTTCTTTCTTTTGGGCCTGCAGCGGCGCGCTGACAACAAGGGCCATAGCCGCCGCCAGCAGCAGTACCCTCGTGACCGGTACTCGCCCTGGAAGCTTGACAATTTTCAAACCAGATCTCCTCGGTCCGCCGACACGGACCCCATTCGTACTACCCCATAATACGAAAACGGTTCGGCCGGCGTTACAATTCGGTATCGGCGGTGTCCTAAAGAAAAAGCGGGGCGCTGGGATGTTGCCATCCCAACGCCCCGTGCATAACCGAAAGTTGTACTACTTAAGAGAGAGATGAGCGCGGCGGTTCCGCTGCCAACAACTCTCCTCTTCCATCGAACAGACCGAGCGCTCTTCGCCGTAGCTGATCGTTGTCAGCTTGCCGGCCGGCACCCCTAAGCCCACGAGGAAATCGCGGGCGGCGGTGCCTCGCCGATCGCCGAGCGCCAAGTTGTATTCGTTGGTGCCTCGTTCATCGCAATGGCCCTCGACGGACACGCGGAGGTTAGAAAACTTCCCGAAGAAGTCCTTCAACGCACCGGCGTTCTTGCGCAAGGCGGCTTCGGCGTCGGGCCGAATGTCGCTCTTGTCGTAGTCAAACAGGGCATCACTCGTTGACGACGAGAGCAACTTGCCGTGATCCGGTGGTGGCGGCGGCGGCGGCGGCGGTGGCGGCGGCGGTACGCGCACCGTTACGCGCGCGCTGCCCGACGCTTCTCCTCCCGCGCCCTTGACCGTGATCTGATAGGTCGTCGATTGGGTCGGGAAAACTTCGCGCGAGCCGGAAGCCGGCACGGCGCCAACGCCTTGGTTCAATGACGCGCTGGTGGCGTTTTGCGAAGACCACTTCAACGTTGCCGATTTGCCGCGCTCGATCGAGCTGGGCTCGGCCGACAACGAAACGCTGGGCTTCGGCGGCGGCGGCGGCGGCGGCTCTTCCGGTGGCGGCGGTGGGGGCGGCGGCGGCGGCTGCTTACAGCCAACTCCCACTAACAACTGAACGCACAACACGCCCAGCAACAGGTACATAAGATTACGCTTGCTTAACATCGGACTCTACGCCTCCTCGGGTTCCGCGGATGGAATCCCCTAGTATAGGCGGATTCAACAGCCAACGGGTAAATAAAATCAAAGAGTCAATCATTTCCACGGCGGCGCCGAAGTCCTCATTCGGCCCAGAGCGGCTGCATGTTCTTGCCTTTTCGGGTCAGCTTCTTCAAGTGCGTGCCGTCCGCCCGCATGGTCCAAATCTGGTTTCCACCCGAACGGTTCGACGCGAAGACGATGTGTGTCCCACTGGGCGAGAAGTACGGATGTTCGTTTCTCCCCACGCCATAGGTCAATTGCACCAGCTTCCCAGTAGCGACATTCATGATGAAGATGTTGTAGTTGCCGGGCTCAAAGCCGCGCGTCCAAGCAAAGGCGATGTTCTCGCCTTGCGGATCCCACGAAGGCTGGACGGCGTCTCCTCCCCCCGGCGACAACTTGCGAACATTCGCTCCGTCGACATCCATCAGATAAACCTGAGGGGGACCGGAGCGGCCCGAGACAAACGCGATCTGCGCGCCGGTCTTGGGGTTGACGGCCGGGTCAACATCAATCGATCGAGAATACGATATCCTGCGCAGGTTCCTGCCGTCAAGGTCGGCCATGTAGATTTGTGAATGGCCGCTGGCTGAAGACGCGTAGACAATCCGTTCTCCGTCGGGCGTGAACGCGGGCGTGGCATTCATCGAAGCCTCTTGGTTGTAGAAGGTCAAGCGGCGGTTGGTTTCGAGCGAATGGATGAAGATGCGCGGGTTGCCCATGAAGTAACTTGTGAAGGCGATCTTCGACGCATCGGGCGAAACGGCGGGCATGAGGGTGAGGTTTTTGTAGTCGGTGAGGGCGCGCTGATTGCGCCCGTCGTAGTCCATGGCCCACAATTCCTGATTATCGGTGCGATTGGAAACGAAGTAGATTTTCGAACCCGCCAGCCCCGTCCCCAAGCCCAGATTTTGCAGAATGTCGCGTGAGAAGTCGTGCGCCAACTGCCGCGCGCCCTCGCCGCCGCGGGGGGCGAAGTAGCGCTTCCCGAAAATGTGAGCGGCGCCCTGCTCCTGCTGTACCACGTCGTAGAGAAAACCCGACAGCACCAGGCGGTCGTCCCCGGCTTCGAGAGACCCGAAAGACAGATAGCGCGTCGTGACGGGCGGCTCCGACCAGCCTTCGAGCCAAAGGCCGCGCCCGCCCGGGTCGTCGGGGACGTCTCCCTCGGCTTGGAAATCTTCGGGTTGCCGGGGAGTAGTACGCGGATAGAAGCTCTTGGCGACCATTTCAAACTTGGCCGAGGCTTCCAGATCGTTCCACAGCGTGTTGTTGAAGACGTCGACCTCGTCGGCGATCGCGAGCGGGCCGCCGAGATTGGGCACGGCGATGCGCGGCGCTTGCGCGGCATCTTGGATCTCGAGGCGCAAGTCGGACTGTTGCCCGGCCGCTTCGGGAACGAGCGCGGCCACGAACGCGAAAACCAAACCGAGGGCGCGGGTCCAACCAAGGACATGCACGGGGAGTCGATTGCGAATCATGCTGTCGTCCACCTTCCCAACTCAAATCATGCGGCCGCCGGACGCGCCGCGGCTCACTTCATGCGAAACCAAATCTCGACGGTAATGCTGCTTCGTCCCATCGCCGGCGGCAGCGGCCGCAGCGGGTTGACGTTCAATACGGCCCGGAAGCACGAGTAGTCGAGCGAGCGGTTGCCGCTCGACTGCGCGATACGGACCTGGTCGACTCGGCCGTTGCGGGAAATCCGAAACGAGACGACGGCCGGCTTTCTGCCGCCTCCACCGGCCTGCCCCAACGTCCGCCGCCACTCCTCGGCGACGCGGCGTTGCAGGGCCTCCCCGTACCACCCGAAACGCGAACCGAAAGGGCTGCCGCGGCCGAAGCCCACTCCGGCCCCGGTTCCCGGAACGCCGGTGAACAGCGGTGAGCTCGCGCGCGCGCCGCTGGTCGAGGTCAGCTGATTAGGCGCGGGCTCGGGACGCTTACGGGCGGCCCAGCGGTTAGGATAAATTCTCTTGCGCTGCTTTTCCACTTCCACGGCCTCGGCGTCGGGCGGCGGTTCGGGCGGCGGCTTGGTCTTGCGCGGGTCGTCGGGAACATCGTGTTGGACGGGATTCGCAACGGGGTTGACGCGCGCCCTGGATCCGGTGATCGGTACGCCCGCGATCGGCGTCACCGGCACGGCGCTTCCGATGCGGGCGTCGGGGTCGCCCAGCGAGATCGGCGAATGCCAGGCCGCCCACAGCATACTGCCGGAAAACAGCACCACGTGACAGCCGATCGACAGCAAAACCGGTCGACCCAGCCGTTCCGAATTCGTCGCTATGGCGCGCCGACTCATTTTTTCCGTCGCGGCATGCGCTCAAGCGGCTTCGTGATCATATTGACGGCCACGCCGCCGGCGCCGCATTCGGCGACCACCTGCGCGATCACTTCCCACGGCGTCGTGCGATGCGCCCGGACATAGACCGTGGGCTCGTCGCTCTTCTTCTCCTTGATGCGGGGAACAATGTCGTAGATGCTCACCGGGTCTGTATTGAAATAGACTTCACCGCTGCCGGTGATGTTGACGAAATCGTAGTCCTTGCTGCTGCTCGTGACTTCGCGCGTGCGCGGGACGTCGATATCGAGGCCGAACTCGACCACCCCCGCCGTGATCATGAAGATGATCAGCAGTACAAGCACGACGTCGACAAACGGCGTGACGTTGATGTCGGCCATCTGGTCGTCAGCGCCGTTATTGGTTTTAAACGCCATCTTTCTCTCCGTAGTTGCGCTCGGCCATGTTGAAAAATTCGATCGAGAAGTTGTCCATGCCGCCGACGATCTCGCGGATGCGGTTGGAAAAATAGTTATAGAAAATGAGAGCAGGAATCGCGGCGAACAACCCGAATGCCGTCGCGACCAGTGCGTCGGCGATACCCGGCGCTACCACCCGCAGCGTCGCTCCCCCCGCCTGGCCCAAACCGCGGAAAGCTTGCAGAATGCCCCAGACAGTTCCGAGCAAGCCGATAAAGGGCGTGGCCGAGGCCGTGGTGGCGAGCCAGCCGATATTGTGCCGCAGGCGCGAGGCCTCTTCGCCGGCGCCAAGTTGTAGGCTGCGTTCGAGCGCGCCGGTGTTGGTGAGCTTACCGTACTTGTTCACTTGCCGCGCCACTTCCTTGTAGCCGTACTCGAACACCGTCAACAGCGCCGAGGGACGATACCGCTCTCCGGCCGTGCTGAGCTCGACCAACTGCTTGGCTTCGCGAAAAGCGCTCAAGAACCTTACGTTGTTACGGGCCGAAGCGCTCAGCAGGCGGTACTTCGACCAGGCGACCGCCCAGGAAACAACGGAAAAGACGATCAAGACAGCCAGAACGGCCTGGGCGACCGGACCGGCTTCGAGAAGCAAGCCGATCAGGGAGTCTTCTCCGAACACGTCGGGCAGAGCTTCCTCGACGGCTTCCACCGCCTCGGCGGCAACGGCGGCTTCTTCGGAATCGGCGGCCTGTAATAAAAGGGCGGGAACAAGATGTGCGATCAAGAGAACTCCCTAACTTTCGGTGTTTCGCAACGAATCGACGATCGGCCGTTCGGCGGAAACCGCTCCTCGGGCGACACACCGCGGGCGGCGATTACCGGGTGAAGGCTCGCTGCCTGAGCGTGTCACAATGATTGCCGCGGAGTCGCTGGAAAGCTTTCAGGAATAGGGCGGAGCCATTCGTCCCATCCCGTTGGGGTCGGCGCGCGGCCGGTTGCGATTCGATTTCGCCGAGCGGATAAGGCTCTTTGTGCGGCGAAAGCCAAGCCGACAACATCCGTCGCCGCGGCGGCTGGCGACTGTACAAGAATCTACCACATATAATAGTGTGGTTGGAACTTGGACGGGTCGCCGCGCCCGCCCGTTTCGCGGCATGCGGGAACGACGCTTTCCCGCTGTATCCAATCGTCCAATAATTCAGGTGGTGCTGAAGGGCCCTGTCCAAGGGGCGAACGGCTTTCCATGCTTCTCGAACTCAATATCGAACACTTCGTCGTCGCCGACCGGTTGCGGTTGCGATTCGGCCCGGGGCTGAATCTACTAACGGGTGAGACGGGTAGCGGCAAATCGATCATCGTCGACGCGCTGTCGTTGCTGTTGGGCGCGCGCGCCGGTGTGGAGGTGATTCGTCCGGGCCAGAGCAGTGCTCGGGTTTCCGGCGTCTTCTCGGTGGCGGAATCGCCCGAACTGGAGACGCTGCTCGACGACGCCGGTTTGGATTTCGAGCAAGGCGAGCTGATCGTTGATCGGGAAGTGCCGGCAAGCGGGAAGTCGCGCGCCTACATCAACGGCCGGCCCGTGACTCTCACGAGGCTGCGTGAACTGGCGCCGTTTCTGGGCGAAATTCACGGCCAACACGAGCAGCAACACCTTTTCTCGACACGCGCGCAACTCGACATGCTCGACACCTTCGCTGAAACCGAGACGCTCGCCGCCGAAGTTGCCTCGCTCCATGGCTTGTGGCGCGCCGGACGAAAACGGCTCAAGGAGTTGCGCGGCAACGAGCAAGAGCGGCTGCGGCAGCTCGACCTCTATGAATTTCAGGTTCGTGAAATCGAGCAGGCCGCCCCCGAGCCCGGCGAACTCGAGAAGCTCGAACAAGAGCGCCGTCTGCTGGGGAACCTCGAACGCGTGCAGCAGACCGCCGCCTCGGCCTACGATCGGCTCTACGATTCGACCGTCTCGGCCGCGGCGCAACTCAAGGCCTCGCGCCGGTCAATCGAGGAGTTAGCGCAATTCGACGCCGCCTTTCGAACGATGCTCGAAACACTCGATTCCTCGCAAGCCGGCGTGGACGACACGGCTTTTGAGCTTCGCGCCTACCTCGATCGTCTGGAGCCCGACCCGGCCCGGCTCGAGCGGATCGACGACCGCGCGGCGCTGTTGAAGCAACTCCAGCGCAAGTACGGCGGCAGCATCGAGGAAGTGCTCGCCTACGGAGAGCAAGCGCGGGAGCGGGTCGAGGAGCTTCGTTCGAGCGACGAGGCCGCGGCCGAGCTCGAAGCTCGCCAAAAAGAGACGGCCGAAAAGTACGAAGCCGCCGCCGAGAAGCTGTCAGCCCGCCGGCGCGAGGCGGCGGGACGTCTCGAGAAGCAGGTCGAGGTCGAGCTGGGAGAGCTGGCGATGGAGCGCGCTCGTTTTCAAATCGGCTTTGAGCCTACAGAGGCGGGCCAAGCCGGTTGGTCCGCGGGCGGCGTTGACGGCGTCCGTTTTCTGGTCTCGGCCAACCCCGGGCAGCCGCCGCGCCCGCTGGCGCAGGTGGCCTCGGGCGGCGAGTTGTCGCGCGTCACGTTGGCGTTGAAAACGTGTTTGGTCGCCGCGGGCGACCCGGGCGGCGCCGGCAATGCCGTGCCGCGCACTTTGGTGTTCGACGAAATCGACAGCGGCGTCGGCGGCCGCGTCGCCGAAGCCGTCGGCCGCAGGCTTGAAAAACTCGCCGCCGAGCATCAATTGCTTTGCGTCACCCACCTGGCGCAGATCGCCGGTTTCGCCGACATGCATTTTGTCGTCGACAAACAAGAGATCGACGGGGCGACCATCGCCTCGGTCGAACAACTCTCCGGCAAGCAACGGATCGAAGAGCTGGCGCGCATGCTCTCGGGCGAGACGATCACGACAGCGGCCTTGCGACACGCAAAACAAATGATCAAGCGAGGAGGCAGAGCCGCCGCCGGGTGATGGCGACCCGGGGCAAGGAAGGGGCGCCGCTAATCGACTTTTCGCCCATCGCGAAGATAACCTTCGACGGCATTATGCGTTCTTCTTGTGCCCGGAAAATCTCGAACACCTTGAGCCGCGAAGCGGCGGAGGGAATATAGCCCGGGGTGGAGCCGAAGGCGGAACCCTGGGTAGCCCGCCCCCCATTCGCGTGAGCCCTGAAAGGGCGGCGGGAAACACCCGCCCGACTTTTCCGCTCATCGACACCCATTTTCATGGCGGTATTATGAATGCCTCCGCCTGGAAAACACTTTGCCTACCCTAGACACGATCGACATCGACTACCTGATCGCGACCGCGCGCGAAGCCGGCGCGGCGATTCTCGAAGTCTATGCCGGCGATTTCGAGGTTGAACACAAGAGCGACACGTCGCCGCTCACCGAGGCCGACCTGCGCGCGCACCGAGTCATCACCGCGCGCTTGAGCGAGCGCTATCCGGACATCCCGATTCTCTCCGAGGAAAGCGAGCACGACGCCTACGAACAGCGCAAGGATTGGAACTGCTTTTGGCTCGTCGACCCGCTCGACGGGACCAAGGAATTCGTCAAACGCAACGGGCAGTTCACCGTCAACATCGCGCTGATCGACAACGGCCGTCCTCGCGCCGGAGTCGTCTATGCGCCGGCGCTCGACCTGCTCTATTGGGGCGAAGTCGGACGCGGCGCTTTCAAGCAAGAGGCGGGCGGCGGGCCGGTCACTCTGTCGGCTCCCGCCGAAGCTCCGCGCGATCGGCTCGTCATCGCCGGCAGCCTCTCCCACCCCACGCCCGAGATGGACGCCTTTCTCGACGAACAGCGCGCCATCTACAAAGAAGTCGAGTTCGTCGCCATGGGCAGCTCCCTAAAACTCTGCATGGTGGCCGACGGCCGCGCCGACGTGTACCCCCGCTTTGGACCCACCATGGAATGGGATACCGCCGCCGCTCACGCCGTCGTCAATGCGGCGGGACGCAAGGTCTTGCGTCACGGGTCGGGCGACGAGCTACGCTACAACAAACCCGACCTCCACAACGACTGGTTTCTGGTGCGCTAGAACTTCGTTGCAATCCTGGGACGCGAACCCAGGGGCTGACGAACGACCTAGACCGCGACTCACCGAGGACCGATAATATAGCCGAGAACCAGTGTCCACGACCCCGAAAACCCGACTTGTGCCGGCCGAGGAATTCAAGGCCGACTGTTTGGCGTTGCTTGACGAAGTCGCGCGCACAGGATGCGAACTCATCGTCACCAAACGCGGTAAGCCGGCCGTAAAAGTTGCTCCCGTGAACGACCCGCGGCCACCTGACCTCGTGGGAAGCGTCCTGTGGGAGAACGACATCATCTCACCGATCGAGGAGCACTGGAACGCCGAGAAATGATATGGCAGGCTCACCGGCCTCGATTCCGTGAGTAAATCGTTTCCTCCGGCTCACCCGGATCTGGTTTTCACCGCGCCCAGCAAATCACCCAGGCGATCGTCTTGCGGGTAGGGATGCCCGCGATGTTGCCGGAACCCTTCGGCGAACGCCACTCCCGCTTGCGTCCCCAGCGTTGCGCTCCAGTTGCGCATTTCCTCGATATAGTGGTCCATGCCGTGCTGCGCGCGTAGCCACTCTCGCTGGCTTTTGTGGCACGCGAGCATGTCGCTTTTCAAACCGATGACGTCGGAAATGGCGACCAACAGCGTCGAGGGAACCGGATCGCCGAAAATGTCGCTGCCGGCGGCCGGGGCGGCGTAGTAGAGGTGCGGGATCGCTTCGGTCGCGGCTTCGGCGGGCCGTCGGCCGGTGTCGAAGTTGGGCGCCGAGGCCGCGAAGCAGGCGTTGCGGACAACCAGAGAAGTCATCTCGTGGTCGGGCAAGTAGTCTTGGGGCGAATGCGTGATCACCATCGTCGGCCGCAGACGGCGAATGATCTCGACGGCGCTCCGGATGTGCTCGGGATCGTAGCGCACAAGCAAGTCGCGGCTTTCCAGGCAGTCGTAGGATGCTCGAATTTTCGCGGCGGCTTCGCGTCCTTCGGCCTTGCGTATGGCGGCGATTTCAGACGCCCCGTGTTCGGTGCTGCCGCAGTCGCCGGGCGTCATCGAAGCGATGTGGATTTCGAAGCGCTCCTCCTGTAATCGTGTCAGAGTCCCGGCGCAAAAAAATTCCGCGTCATCGGGGTGCGCCATGATCGAAAGCACCGAGTCGGGTTTTCTCGAAGACGTTTCCATAAGGGATGCCGCAAGACCTGATCGGCCTTTGCGCGACTGATCTCTAGTGTAGTCCGGCCGGGTATGGCTCACCTCGGTGTGGCATACTTCAGGAACTGATGCAGCTTACGCGCCACCGGCTCATCGAGGGGATGCTCCGTCACTACCCCTTCGTCGTCAAAAACTTCCGAGCCTATTTCGGGAACCTCTACCGCCGCAACGTTCGCAAGACGACCGTCGTCACGCCCTATTCGGCGATTTTCTACGCCACCCACAAATGCAATCTCGATTGCAGCTACTGCAATCAGAAGAACCCCGAAGTCTTCAGCGAAGAGGTCGACACCGAAACCACGATTCGCATTTTTCGCGCCATTCGCAAAGATGTCGACACGATGCTCATCACCGGCGGAGAATGCCTGATGCGCCCGGACATCGACGAGTTGGTCCGCGCGGCGCGCCGTGATGTCGGCTTTCGTTCGCTGCTGATGGTGACCAACGGCGTCTTGCTCGATCGCCACCCGGACTTGCTCGAAAACCTCAACGGCCTCGTCGTCAGCCTCGACGCGATTACGCCCGACCCGACCGAACCCACATCGAAACCGGCCAATGTCGGCAAGGTGATCGAGAATCTCATCGCGGTGAAAGAAAAACTGCCGCCCGAAGCCGTCACGATCAGTTGCGTGATCGAGCGCCGCAACATCGATGAAGCCGAGCGCATTCTCGATTTCTGCCGCGAGCAAGGTTTCGTCTTCTCCGTCCAATCGGCGCAGACCAACGGCAAATATCCCGACTACACCCTGCTCGAGGAAGATCGCTACCGCGACTTCGTCGAAAAGTTGATCGACATGCGAAAGTGCAAGGCCGCCCGCATCAACGGCACGCCGAAATTGCTGCGGACTCTGCTGTTGTTCGAGGAGTTCAAGTGCTACCCGACGATGTTTCCGCGCGTCTACCCCAACGGCGATGTTTTCTATCCCTGTGAAGTGCTGCGTAAGATCGCCGGCAACGTACTCGAGGAGGGTTCGATCCGGGCCGCTTTCGAGCGCGGTCGGCGGCTCTACGGGGAAGTGCCTGAGTGCAAGGCGAGCTGCTTCCTGTTTGGAAACGTCCTATCTTCCTACTATGTGGAAGACTTCTGGGGATTGGCCGGCGATACCGTTCGCTGAGCGCCGGGCTTGGTCAACAGCGTGCGCGGTCGATTCGGCCAGGTGCCGCGAAAACGCTCCCCGATAGAGGAAGCCGACCGATGTCTCGTCGCTGAAGAGTAGCTCCATCGTCGAACTTCGCGAGCGGTCGACCTGCTCTTCGCGTACCGGAGGGTCTTTGGCTTCCGGGATGAAGACGGGACGGTAGGGTTCACCGTCCACGAGAACCTTCGCGACTTGGCGCAAATCGATCACCGCCGACACCTCGTCGTCGGCGTCTCGCGGCACGAGCAATAGCTCCGCATCACGAATCAGCAGGTAGAGCGCCGCGCCTTCGTCAACCGATGCATCCCCGGGAAGCCGCCCCCCGGCGAACACGCCGCCGTTGAGGAACGATTGCGCCCCATGTTGGGTCTGCCGCCGGCGCTCGCGGTCCGGGTCGGTCGCGGGTACGACAATCAAGGCCGCCGCGAAGAGTATCGCGCCAAGGACAAGCAGCCAAGTCTCCGAAAACGTCCAACCGAGGGCCGCCGCGGCCGCACCGGTCAGACCGACGAGAACGCGGATACGATTCCAAGAAGGCCTGCGTCTTTGCCGCCGAATCCAAGGCAGAATCAACACCACCCAAAACGCGGCGTAGAGTAAACGCTCCGGCCGGCGCGGCGACCCAAAGCGCCGCGCCGAGTCTCGCGGACTCTGCTCCCCGCGGGCTTCGAGAGTCGGGTCGGCGCGGCGGACTCGCGGGGAATCCGCCGCGGGTTCCGCCTCCGCGCCGGGGCCGCTCATGCGCCCAGGTGCTCCTCAAAGGCCCGCGCCAACTCGGAGGCATGGCGCTCGACGTCGGCGGGGTCCTCGGCTTCGACCATCACGCGCGCCAGCGGCTCGGTACCCGAATAGCGCACCACGATGCGGCCGCGGTCGCCGAGTTCCCGCTCGCCGCGGGCGATCTTTTCCGCGATGGCCGGGACGTCTTCCAGCGCCGGCTTGCTGCTGACCCGAACATTCCTGAGCGTCTGCGGAAACACTTCCAAACGCGAGGCGAGTCGGCTGAGCGGCTCACCGGACGCGGCAACGATTTCAAGCATGCGGCAGGCGGTGAGCAGGCCGTCGCCGGTGGTCGCGGCATCGGCGAAGATGATGTGTCCCGACTGCTCCCCGCCCAGCACCGCGCCGCGGCGCCGCATTTCTTCGAGGACGTACTTGTCGCCAACCGCGGTTCTCACCATCGAGATGCCGCGATCACCGAGGCTTTTCGCCAGACCCATATTCGCCATCAGCGTGGTGACCACCGTGGCGTGAGCGAGGCGGTCGCGTTCGGCGAGGTATTCGGCGGCAAGCAGCAAGACCGCGTCGCCGTCGACCAAATCCCCGTTTTCGGTTGTGAATAGCGCCCGGTCCGCGTCACCGTCGAAAGCCACGCCGAGATCGGCCTTTCCCGTGGCGACGCGCCGCTGAAGCTCCTCCATGTGAAGCGAGCCGCGATTGAGATTGATGTTGCGGCCGTCCGGAGAGCAGCCCAGGAATTCGGCGTCGATGCCGAGCCGTTTGAAAAGTCTGGGCGCGGCCTCGAAAGCGGCGCCGTTGGCGCAGTCGACAATCACGCGAAGTGCCGAGTCGGTTTGCCACAAGGCGGCGAGGTGATCGAGGTAGCGATCGAGGGCGGTTTCATCGCGGACGAGATCAGCCGCCCGCGGTTCGATGCCGGCCGCCGACCCCTCTTCAACAGCCGTCTCGATTTGCTCCTCGAGGCTGTCGGGCAACTTGTAGCCCGACTCGCCGAAAATCTTGATGCCGTTATCCTCGAAGGGATTGTGAGACGCCGAGACCATTACGCCCGCCGCGTAGGGACCTTGCTGAGTCAAATAGGCGACGGCGGGAGTTGTGACGACACCCGCGAACTCGACCTCCGCGCCGGCTTGTTCGAGCCCTCCGGCGAGCAGCGCGGCGATGCGGGGGCCCGATTCGCGGGTATCCATCCCGATCAGCACGCGCGGGGCTTGGGCCGACTTTTCGAGTGACCCGCCGAGCGCCGCGCCGACCGCGTAGACCGTGGCGTCGTCAAGTGGAGCTTGACCGGCAACGCCGCGGATTCCGTCCGTCCCAAAATACTTTTTCGCCATATTCACCGATCGATCACATCGTCGGGCCGCTCGGGCTCGCTATTGCACCGTCACGGTGACCTCAACGCTCGGCTGTTGTTCAAAGCGTAAATAGGGGTCGGGCAAGTAGGCAACGCTCGAGAAAGTGCGCCGGCCGACCACGTCCGCGAGATCGATCGGATCGGTCGTCACGTTGTGAACCAGCGCCATGCGGCTTTCCGGACCCGCGACCCACAATCGTGGCGGAACGACTTCCACCGAAACCACCGTTCGGCCCTCCGGCGTCCCTACCAAATCGGGATAGATCGAAACCTGCTCCCGCGCGGAGCGCTCGAGCGAGAGCCGCACCTGCGAGGGAATCGCCCTGACCAACCGTACCCCGGCGGGCAGAGCGAGGCGCGGATCCGCGATGTCGAACGTATAGTCGCCGGGGGTCTCGATCTCGCCCAAATCCACTTCCACCGCCGGCGGCGATTGCGATAGTTCGTCCAAGCGCCCGCGCGGTCCCGTGAGTAGCAAAGTGACCGTATCGGCCTGATCCGGATTCAACTCCAGACCGTCGGGAACGCGCCTGTAATGTAACGCGGCGGGAAAGGAGGTTTGCACCGTCTGTTCGAAAATAAATGACCACCAGACAACAACCGCGAAGCCGACCGACAGGACTTTCAATCCCATGTGGCTGGGTCGACTGTCGTACGAAGTGGGCATCGGCATCGCCCGAGCCGCGCGCGGGACGGTATGGGGCCTCTATGACCTAGGTTCCCACAACCGCTGAGCACGCGGCGGACGCAATCGATGTCGACGAAGCGGCGACCCGTTTAGTAATGAGCTTTGGGCATGATGACCCACAGGATCAGATAGACCACAATCCCGGGGAAAGCGACGGAGACCACCGAACCGACAACGTAGAGGACGCGTACCAGAATCGGGTCCCAGCCGAGCCATTCGGCGATGCCTCCGCACACACCGGCGATCCATTTGTTTTGTCGAGAGCGGTGCAAGGGATTTCTCGTGGGCGCCATGCGTCCTCGCTTTTATGTACGCAATCGCACGTGGGAAAGTTCCCGCGGTCAGCGCGTTGCCGGTGGCCCGCTACGCCGACGTGTTTTGCCCGACAGCCTCGATCAGAACGTCGATCAGACCGTCCGCGGTGTATTCTCGCGCCTCGATATCGACCGGCATACCCAACTCTCGAATCGTCGCCGACGTGATCGGGCCGATCGAGGCGACACGTACCCCTTCCAGACGTTCGGCCGGCACGAGTTTCGCGAAATTCTTGGCCGTGGAAGAACTGGTAAAGGTGACCCAGTCGGGCTTTCTCGACGCGCCGAAGACTCTTGTCGCGACGGCTTCGGAAGCCTCGGGAAGCACGGTCTGATAAGCCGGCGCGACGTGAACCCGCGCTCCACGCTTTTCAAGCTCCAGCGGCAGAACGTCCCGAGCCAGAGCCGCTCTCGGCAGCAAGACCTGTTTTCCATCGAGATCATAGGGCTCAAACGTCGTGAGAACACCTTCCGCGACGAACTGCTCGGGCAGCAAGTCGACTTTCAAATGCAGCTCCCGCACGGCCGCTGCCGTCGCCGGACCAATACAGCAAATCTTGGCCCGTAGGTCACGCAGATCGCTCTTGCTTTGGTCCAATCGCTCGACGAAATACCGCACGCCGTTGGCGCTTGTGAAGATCAACCAGTCATAGGCGGCCAAGTCGGAGATCGCTTCATCCAAAGGACCGCCGGCCGGGACCGCCTGCGTTTCGATCGTCGGAAACTCGACAACGTTCGCCCCAAGCGCCCGCAGGGCCGCGCTGAAAGAGCCTGCCTGACTACCTGCTCGGGTAACGACAACGCTTGTCCCGAAAAGCGGCAGCTTCTCGAACCAATTAAGTTTGGGGCGTAGAGAGACGACCTCGCCGACGATGATTAGGGCGGGGGGCTTTAGGTGCGCCTGCTCGATCTCAGAGGCGAGAGTTTCGATCGTTCCCTCGACGACGATTTGGTCGCCTCGGGTCCCCCAGCGGATGGCGGCGGCGGGGGTTTGCGGGGAGCGGCCGTTTTCGATCAAGCGGCGGGAAACTTGCTCGAACGTCGTCAGCCCCATGAAGATGACGAGAGTCTCGACGCGGCCGAGCTTCGACCAATCGATGGCATCGACGTCGTGGCCGGTCACGAAGGTAGCCGCCGAGGTCCAATCGCGGTGTGTCAGCGGAATGCCGGCGTAAGCCCCGACGCCAACGGCCGAAGTAACGCCGGGAATCACTTCGAACCGCACGCCGGCCTCCGCCAGCGCCTCCGCCTCTTCACCCCCGCGGCCAAAAACGTACGGGTCTCCTCCCTTCAAACGCACGACGTGCTTGCCGGCCCGCGCCGACTCGATCAACATGCGGTGAATTTCTTCCTGCGAGTAGGCGTGCTCGGCGCGCTTCCGGCCGACGTATTTCGTCTCGGCGCCCCCGGGAGCGTGGGCCAACAGCGCCGCCGGCGCCAGGTTGTCGTAGAAGATGATGTCGGCCGCTTCGATCGCGCGCAGCCCCCGCAGCGTGACCAAGTCGGGATCGCCCGGGCCCGCGCCGACCAGTGAAACCATACCCTGGCGCTCGGTCTGGGAGACTTTGTTCATCGTTCGGTTTCAGGCGTCGACACTGAGGGGATTGCGGGCGAAAATGAACTCCTCCACGGGTTTTCCGCCCACCAGATGTTCCTGAAGAATTCGCTCGGCGACCTCGGGCGTCACCGAGTGGTACCAAACACCTTCGGGATAGACAACGGCGATGGGCCCTTGTTCACAGACTCGCAAGCAGTTGACCTTACTGCGATAGACGCAGCCGGCGCCCGAAGCGACACCAAGCTCATTGAGGCGTCTCTTGATGTGATCCCACGAATCGATCGTCAGCTCCCGCGCGGCGCATTTCGGCTTGGTCTGATCGGCGCAAATCAAAATGTGACGAACGTAACGGCCGGTTGGGACCGAGGGCTTTGCCGGCGCTGCTTCCGGAGACGCGACGCTTTCCGCACCCCCGCCGTCCGTGGAGTCGCTCATATCGGACCGTATTATAGCGGCTTAGCTCCGATTTCCTCGCTTCTCTTTGACGGGCGCGGGAGAAGAATCAGAGCCCCGAGCGCAAGCGACGGGCCAGGGGCACGGCAGCCCTATCGTCTTGACTCTCATCGGAGCCTCGTGAGGTTGGCCCTCTGGTTCTTCGGTTGACAGTCCTGGCGCGAACCAACAGAATGAAGTGGCCCTGAACAACGTTGCAGCCGCGACGTAACCACGCGCTCACCGCGGGAGTCCATATTCGTGGGGAAGTTGGTATGGCCGGGGTCGTGCAGCCGGCTTCGAAAGCGGTCGAAGGGGGACAGAAGATGACTCGTAGCACTCGGAAAGACGTTCGCGGCTCGGCGGCCGCGATCCTCGCGATTCCGGCAACGGTTTTGCTGCTTGTCTTCGTCGCGTTCGCGCAAAATAGCGGCCCGTTGACGAAGGGCCCTCGGCGCGCACCGGGGCCGAGGCCGGGAGCCTCGGTGGAGCCCCAACGCGCTCCACAAGAGTTGCCGAAGATCGAAACCCGCACCCGCCGCACCGATCCCGACGACACCGATCCTCTTTTCACGACCGACACGAATATCGTTACCGTCGATGTCGCCGTCGTCGACAGGAACGGTAATTTTATCCCCGGAATCCCCAAGGGGAATTTTCAGGTCACCGAGGACAACGTCCCGCAACAGATAAAGGGCTTCGGGCATTCGCAGGCTCCGATGACCGTGGCGCTGGTGATTGAGTTCAGCAACTTGTTCCAGCAGTATTGGACCGAGAGTTGGTATCAGACCCTGCAGGCCACCTACGGTTTCGTCGACACGCTGCAGCCGGATGACTGGGTGGCCGTGGTTGCCTACGACCTCAGGCCCGAGATCCTCAGCGACTTCACGCAGAACCGCGGCAAGACCCGCGCGGCGCTACAACGACTGCGGATCGCCGCCTTCCGCGAATCGAATCTCTACGACGCCGTGACCTACACGATCGAGCGCATGAAAGATATCGAGGGACGCAAATCGATTGTCCTTATCGCTTCGGGGATCGACACTTTCAGCAAACTGAACTTCGGTCAAGCTCGCCGCAAAATACAAGACGGCGGAGTGACGGTGTACGCCATCGGCCTGATGCAAGCCCTACGCATCGCCTACGACTCCTATGGAAGGATGGGGCCGTTGCAGCGGCTCGACTTTCTGCAGGCGGACAATCAGATGCGCACATTCGCCCGAGAAACCGGAGGCATGGCGTTCTTCCCGCGCTTCTACGGCGAGTTCCCGACGATCTATCGAGCGATCCACCATTCGATGCGGAATCAGTACTCGATGACCTACAGCCCGACGAACACCAAGCGGGACGGGAAGTGGCGCAAGATCAAAGTCCGGCTGGTGGACCCAAAGAACAACAAGAACCTGCGCATCGTCAATCAAAAGGGCAAGTCGATCAAGTACCAGATCATGGCCAAGACCGGCTACACAGCGCCCCGAGAAGTCGAGTAAGACTACGGCGCTGGCGGGGTACGACACCGGATTTGCAAAAAACGAATTATTGTTTCGGCCCCAAGCTCCTCTGTTTACAACCACATGCAGCGGCGTTGACAGGCGTCTTCGGGCGTTGTTACTCTGAGCCCCTCTTTCAACTGAAAGACAGCTCAACTTTCTTCTACAATGTCGCGCCGTCCCCCGCGAGTTTTGCTCATTGACGACAACAAGCACGGCCTCGTCGCTCGACGCACATTGCTCGAAGAGCAGGGGTACGAAGTGGAGACAGCCGCAAACGGTGTCGAAGGACTGGAAAAGTTCGACCGGCAGGCTTTTGATGTTGTCGTGACCGACTATCGCATGCCCAAAATGAACGGCCGCAAGGTGCTTGAGAACCTGCGCCGGCGCGATCAGCGAGTGCCGGTCGTCCTTCTTTCCGGCTACGCCAAGAAACTGGGCTTGACCGCGAAAGGCACGGGCGCGGACGCCGTGATCGGCAAGGGACCCAGCGAAGGCCCCGATCTGGTGCGAACAATGGCCCGTTTGCTTGGCAAAAAGCGCGCGCGGAGAGAGCAACCTCGGGCTAAGAACAGCTCCCGGTCCCGCGCGAGCTGAGGAAACCACCCCTACCCGGATAGGTTCGCTGATCCCCCGGTCCTGAATTCTCGATCCCACGTCGCCGGCTCGGGGGAACGTGCAAGAATCTATTAGGGATACGGATAAGGAAGCCTTTGGGTGCTCGGCCAACCGTGGAAATTCCTGCCGCTGACGGCACTTGCCCTGCTCACGGCCTTGCCGGGGCAGGACCTCGACACGTTTACCTTCCACGCTGAGCGAAAGCCCTTCACCATCCTCGACCGCATCGAGGACGCCGAAGAGAAAGAGGCCTTTCGGCAACTGCTCGAAACCACCGAATCCGGCGAGAAGAAGCGGCTGGCGGAAGTGTTCCTGGCGCGCTATCCGAGCTCCTGGATGCTTTCTCAGGCTTACGAAATCGCCGCCAAGGCGTCGATCGATACGGGCGACTATCCTCGGGCCTTGTTTTACGGGGAAGAATCGCTGCGATTGCTGCCGGAGAATCCGTTGTTATTGGTCCCGCTGGCCGATTTGCAGGTGCAGCAAGGGCGGCTCGACGACGCCCAACGAAACGCCCGGCGGGCGATCGAGATCTTGGGGCGTTTCGAGCGTCCGTTGCGGTTCAGCGAAAAAGAATGGAAACGGCTGGACCCGGAGTTGCGCGCCTCGGCGCATTTTGTGCTGGGCCGAGTCGCCGCGACGCGGGCCGCCAGGGGCGACGCGGAGGGCGCCGACTATTGGGGCGAAGCGAGGGAAGCGCTGATCCGCAGCCGCCGCTTGAACCCCGAGGATCGACTGGCGGCCTATCTGCTTGGTTTCGTCGAACAGGGCTTGGGAGATCTCGAACGCGCGGCGCGCGAATACGCCGATGCGGCGCGGTCCCCCAGTGCGGTGCGGACACGTGCTCTCGACGCGTTGGGCAAGATTCATAAAGCTCGGGGGAGCCGCGAGCCGTTCGAGCGCTATGTTGCCGAGCTGCGCTCACGGCAACCCTCCTACAAGACGTCGAGGAAGAAGCCTCGGGAAACCTCGGCTACGCTCGAGTACGCCGGTTCGGCGAGTTGCGAGAGTTGCCACGCCGCCGAGCATCAGGCTTGGCGGCAAACCGGCATGGCGCGTATGTTCGCGCCCTATGAGAAGGAAAACGTCCTGGGTGATTTCGCGAAGGCCAACGAATTTCTGGGCGCCGACGATGTGTCGTTAGTGAAGATGTTCGAGAGTGACGGCCGGCATTATTTCTCTTTCTTGACGCCGGGGGGGGATTGGAAGCGCTACCCGGTGGACTACACGATCGGCTCGAAATGGCAGCAAGCCTACGCGACGGAATTACCCGACGGAGAGATTCACGTTTTCCCGATCCAATACTCGAAACTCGAGAGCCGCTGGCTGAATTTTTGGAAGATCATCGACGACCCGGGCTCGGCGCGCACGGTCGTCGGAGATTTTCCGCGACTCACCAACGCCACCAGCTATCAACTCAATTGCGCGCCGTGCCACACCAGCCAGTTGCGCACCGTCAGCGGTGAAATCGAATCCGCCGACCTGCACTTTCGCGAACCGGGCGTCAATTGCGAAATGTGTCACGGCCCGTCTCAATCGCACGTCGAGGCCATGGCGGCGGGCGAGGTTTATGACAAACCCGCGCATCAGCCGCCGATCGAGTTCGGGAAGATCGACCACCGCCTGCATGTTACGATCTGCGGCCAATGCCATATGCAATCAGGCGTCGCGAAACTGGGACGCGCCGGCGCGGTGAACTACTCGGGCGAGGGTGATTTCGTCAAGCGCTACACGCATCGCCCTTACCTGGAATTTTCCGAAAAGGCCTTCTACAAGGACGGCCGCTTTCGTGAGACGACTTTCATCGTCGAATCGTTTCTGCGCACGGCCTGTTACGAACGAGGCAAATCGCAGTGCGGCAACTGCCATGACCCGCATCCGGCCGATGTCGCGACCAACCCCCGCTCGCTGAAGTATCTCGACAATCCCGACCACATGTGTACGCAATGCCACGAGCCCTACGCCCGGAAGCCGGAAACACATACTCGCCACGCCGCCGATAGCGAAGCCTCGCGTTGCACGTCTTGCCACATGCCGCGGATCATGAACAGCTTGCTGTTTCAGGCCGGCACGCACCGCATCGACTCGATTCCCGATGCCGAGGCCGCCGCGCGTTTCGGCCCCCGGGAGAGCCCCAATGCCTGCCTGCTTTGCCACACCGACCAAGACGCCGCCTGGTTGAAGAGGCGACTCGTCGGTTGGAAGAAGCCGCCCGCCCGAGAGGGATCGGGGGCAGGCTCGGCGTCGCCGAATTTCGCTCAGGAGACCCCATGAGAATCAAAGCCGCCCTGGCTCGTGAAGTCAATCAACTAACCATCGAGGAGGTGGAACTCGACCCACCGAAAGATACCGAGGTCCTGGTGCGGATGAGGGCGGCCGGCGTCTGCCATTCCGACCTGCACACGTATCGCGGCGAGTTGCGCGCGACGCCGCCGTTGGTGTTGGGCCACGAGGGGGCCGGGGTCGTCGAGACAGTGGGCAGCCGCGTGAGCCGGGTGAAGCCGGGGGACCGCGTCACGGTGAACTGGCTGCCTTCTTGTGAAACCTGTCCCACCTGCCTCAACGGCCGCTACAACCTTTGCGAGCGCTTGGCGTCGACGACGTTCAAGGCCGTTCTGCTTGATGGAACAACGCGCTTGACGACGACGGACGGGTTGCCGCTCAAACACTTCCTCGGCGCCGCCACGATGGCCGAGTATGCAGTCGTTGATGAGGCGGGCGTGGTGCCGGTGCCGACGGAAGTGCCTTTCGACGTAGCGGCCGTGATCGGTTGCGCGGTGGCGACCGGCGTAGGCGCGGTCATCAACACGGCGCGCGCCAAGCCCGGGTTGCCGGCGGCGGTGATCGGCTGCGGCGGCATAGGGCTGAGCGCGGTCCAGGGCTGTAAGCTGGCGGGCTTGAACCCGATCATCGCCGTCGACGTGATGGAGAGTAAGCTCGCATTTGCTCGACGGATGGGCGCGACGCATTCGGTGAACGCCGCCGACGAGGATGCGGTCAAGACGCTGCGCAAGCTGACCCGCGGCGGCCCTGAGTATGTTTTCGACAGCGTCGGGTCGGCGGCGACTATTTCCCAAGCCCTCGAAGCCGCTCGCCCCGGCGGCACGGCAACGATCGTGGGACTGCACGCGGCCATGATCGAGGTGCCGATCTCGGCGGGCATGCTTGTCTTGCAAAACAAGCGCTTACTGGGGTCGTTCGTCGGCTCGATCCGGCCCCGGCTTGATTTACCGGCGCTGATGCAACTTTACCTTGCGGGCAAGCTCGCGCTGGACGATTTGATCACGAAACGCTATCCGCTCGAGCAACTCGGTCAGGCGTTTGACGATATGGAGGCGGGGAAGGTCGCGCGCGGCGTGCTCGTTTTCGGGGAAAACGGCTGATTGATGGCGGCTTTCGGCGCGACGGAAACCGGGAGGCGGCCGCACTCGTCCTGGTATACTGGGGCCAAACGGGGAGCGGGGGATAATCCGCCTATTTCCCGGCCGGGTTAACCCAAGGAGGACCGAACGTTCATGTCGAGGAAACACCGTTGGTGGTGGATCGTGCCCATCACGATCTTGGCGTGCGCGGTAATCGGCGGGATTTGGGGACCACGCGCCGGCTTGGCCGCCGCGGCCGAGGAAGATGAGATTCGTGACAATCTGCGGCAGTTCTCCAAGCTCCTCTCCTTGGTCGAACAAGAGTACGCCGGCGACGTGGACGCGGAAAAGGCCGTCTTTTCCGGCGCGATTCCCAGTATGCTGCAGCGGCTCGACCCGCACTCGCAGTTCTTCAGCCCGGAAGCTTTCAAACAGCTTCGCGACGAACAAAAGGGTCAGTACGCGGGCGTGGGGATGCAAATTCAATACCGCAACGGACGAACCGTTGTGATGTTCCCCTTCCCCAAGACGCCGGCCTACAAAGTCGGGTTGCGACCCGGCGACATTATCGCCGAAGTGAACGGTGAGTCGACCGAAGGCCTGGATACGACCGGGGTCGCCAAACGGCTGCGGGGTCCGGCGGGGACGAAAGTACGCATCGGCATCGAACGACGCGGCGTCGAAGATCTCATCGAAGTCGAGGTCACTCGGGCGCGAATCCCGCGACGTAGCGTGCCGGTGGCCTTTTTCCTCGAGCCGAAAGTAGGTTTCGTTCGCATTGACACCTTTAACGAAAAGACCGGACGGGAACTCGATGCGGCACTCAAGAAACTGGACGAACATGAACTCGAAGGCCTCGTTCTTGACCTGCGCGGCAACCGCGGCGGGTTGTTGAGCGAAGGCGTTTACGTTTCGAGCAAGTTCATTGAAAAAGGGCAAACCGTGGTTTCGCACCACGGACGAACCTCGACCGAGAGAGTCTACAAAGCGCAGGCGGGCAACGAGGGGCTGGTTTACCCGATGGTCGTGATGGTGAACTGTGACTCGGCCTCGGCGTCGGAAATTGTCGCCGGAGCGCTGCAAGACCACGACCGCGCGCTCGTCGTCGGCGCGAATACGTTCGGCAAGGGCTTGGTGCAAACCGTCTACCCCATGTCGCAATCGTCAGGCTTGGCGTTAACCACGGCGCGCTACTACACACCAAGCGGTAGGCTGATCCAGCGGCGCTACGACAATGTCTCCCTGTACAGCTACTATGCGGGTCCCTGTAGCGAACGGTACAAGCCCGCGACGGATCAGGTCAGGCTGACCGATAAAGGCCGGACTGTTTACGGGGGCGGCGGCATCACCCCGGATTTCAAGCTCGAAGATCACAAGCTCAACGATTTTCAAATGAAGCTGCGGCGGGCCTATGCCTTCACCAACTTCGCCCAGGAATACACCTTGAACCGGCCGAGCCTCGCTCCCGGCTGGGAACCCGACGAAGAGGCCATGCTGGAATTCCGGCGATTCCTCGACAAAGAGAAAGTCGCCTTCACCGAGCCGGATCTCACCGAGAACATCGACTTCATCAAGCGCTTCGTGAAGCGCGAGGTTTACGTTTCGGCTTACGATCTCGACGAGGGAAACAAGGTGTACTATAAGCTCGACCCCGATGTCCAGAAGGCTCTCGATATACTCCCCGACGCTCGGGCGCTGCTGGAAGACGGCAAACGTCTCGTCGCGGAGCGGTAGGGGACACCGGGCCGGGCCGTCCCATTGCCGCCGATCGTGCCCGAGTCCGGTTCAGAAGGGGACATCGTTATCCGCCTCGGTGGTTCCAAACACACCCGCCTCGTCTTCCCTGGAATCGCCGTTAGTTTCCTCGACCCGCCCTTGGGCCGTCCAAGTCTTTCCTTGCAGTTCAATTAGGCCGAACGTGTTGGGCGCCGGCCTTGAGAAAATCTCCCCTTTTCTGACGTAGGCCGACACGGATCCTCCGATGCCCACCCGGTTAGACCTGGTGGACCTTTTCTTCATGGCCCGCAAGATTTCATCAACGTGCATCGGTCGACCGGCGGCCAGAATGGCCTGTCGCGCGAGGGCGGCCTTGCTTCCTTGGCGCAATACACCGCCCGCATTGCCGTTAACACGCCCTCTCGGGAGCACCTGTAGGGCCTCCTCCAGAGCCCGGATGTATACTTCCGACTCGCGCACCTTGGTTCGGAACGCGGCAATCTCGTCACGCTTTTTTTCGATGAGTTTCTCCAACTCTTCCCTAGCGGTCATAGGCAACCTCCAACGGAGCGTAGCACGATTGATGCAATAAGAGCAAACTGATGAAACAATAACGTAAACAATATAGCCAAAAATAATCCCTGTTACATCTCGTGACGCCACACCAAACTTGATGGGATATTTATGCGACGAGCCTCTTTGGGCATGCTAAGATCTCACGGGCGGTACGTTTCTCAAGAGGATTCCAGTGGATGATTACTCAAGTCTTATCAACAGTTTAGAAGAATCCAGAAAGGTGTCTCCGAAGGGCACGGAGTTCTGGTGGGGGCGCGATCTGATGCGGTTCTTGCGATACGCAAGCTGGGAGCGCTTCGAGGCTGTTGTCGAGCGTGCCGTGACCGCCTGTGAAAGTGCGGGGCAACCGCCGCTTCATCATTTTCACAGAGCTGTGAAGATGATCGAGGCCGGCAAGGGCGCGAAGCGCGAGAGAGGCGACTGGGCATTGACCCGTTACGCATGCTACTTGATCGCGATGAACGGTGATCCGTCCAAGCCGGAGATCGGCCATGCGCAGACTTACTTCGCCGTCCAGACTCGACTACAGGAACTGCGGCAAGGCCTGGAGGGCGCCGAACAGAGACTCGAATTGCGGGAGAAAATGCGGGAAGCCAACAAGAGCCTCGGGGATGCCGCGAAATCCTCGGGGGTGACCCAGTACCCGGCATTCCAGGCCGCGGGTTACCGCGGGCTCTACGGCGAGTTGAACATGAAGGAGATTCGCGTGTTGAAGGGCGATGATAATGTCCCCTTGAGAGGGCGATAGAAATGTCCCCTAATCTAAGGCTCCGAAGGAGGAGCCTAGATTGGAGAGGACATGGATGAACGACAAGGAATTGAGACGGGGCGAGGTACTGGGCCGGGTGAAGCGAGGCGAGTTGAAGCTGAGCGAGGCGGCGCGGATACTCGATATCAGTTATCGCCAGACCAAGCGGATCTGGAGGCGCTACAGCGCGGGAGGGACAAAAGCATTGAAGCACGGCAACGTGGGCCGGGTATCGAACCGCGCCAAGCCGGCGGAAGTTCGCAAGCGAGTGCTGCAACTGGTGCGCGAACACTACTCCGGCGAGCCGCACGAGCGCTTCGGGCCGACGCTGGCGGCCGAGCATTTGTGGACAGACCACGATCTGAAACTATCGGTGCGAACACTGCGGCTCTGGATGCTCGCCGAGGGCCTGTGGAGCCGCCGCCGCAAGCGCCGGCCGCATCGCTCGCGGCGGCGGCGTAAAGCGCACTTGGGCGAGCTGATCCAGGTCGACGGTTCGCACCACGAGTGGCTCGAAGCGCGCGGGCGGAAAGGTTGCCTGATGAACTTCGTCGACGATGCGACCGGTCTGGCGCTGTGCCGTTTCTCGAGCGAGGAAACGACTTGGGCGGCGGCCGATCTGCTCGAAGCCTGGGTGCGTCAATACGGCGTTCCGAAGGCGTTGTATTGCGACTGGAAGAACGTCTACAAGCGCCGGCCAACGTCGCGTGAAGCGCTGGAAGGCATCGAGCCCGAGACGCAGTTCGGACGCATGTGCGCCAAGCTCGGCATTGGTATCATCGCCGCTTCGTCACCGCAAGCGAAGGGCCGCGTGGAGCGCCATCACGGCACCCATCAAGCCCGCATTTTCAATTTGATGTATGACCTCCCGACCTTCCAGCGGCCTTCAGCGTCTTTATTGATAGGGGTTCAAGCCTGATCAGGACGTCAGGGAGGTCAACACCCGATGGGTGAAAAGGAGAGAAAGCCGTTCCAGCTAACTTTCAACGGATTATTGAAGGTCGATTTCCAGGGATCGCACGTCACTTCCGACGGTGGCCTGATTTTGGTTCGCGAACTGGACGAACGGCTCGGTCTCGGGACGCTGATCGATGAGCATCTCAGCGACTCCCGGCAAGGCACAAACAAGCAGTTCACGCTCGCTGATCTGTTGCGGCAGTCGGTCTACAGCCGCTTGGCGGGCTACGAGGACCTCAACGATGCCGAGCGGGTTTCGATCGATCCGACGTTTCGGCTGATCGGTTCGCAGAAGATCTGGGATCGCGGTGCGGCCTTGACCTCGACGCTGCACGGCTTCGAGACGGAGATGCTGGCGAGCGAAGAGAACCTGCTGGGGCTGATGGCGCTGAACCGAGAGCTGGTCGGGCAAGCGGAGGCGTTCGACGACTCCGCGCGGGTCGTTCTGGACATGGACTCCACCGAGAGTCCGGTCCATGGCCAACAGGAAAGCAGTGCCTACAACGGACACTTCGAGTCGGTCTGCTACCACCCGCTGTTGCTGTTCAATCAGCACGGCGATTGTCTGGCGGCGAAGCTGCGTCCCGGCAACGTGCACAGCGCCGAGGACTGGGATGAGCTATTGTTGCCGGAGATCGAGCGCCAACAGGCTGCGGGCAAGCAGGTCGCCTTCCGGGGCGATGCGGCCTTTGCCAAGCCGGAAGTTTATGAGTCTTCGGAGGAACGCGGCGTGCAGTACGCCATCCGCATTCCGGCCAACAGGAGCTTGGAGTTAGAGATCGAAGACATCCTGTTTCGTCCGCCGGGGAGGCCCGGCCGCAAGCCGCTAGTGCGCTACAAGAGCTTTCGCTATCAGGCGGAGAGCTGGAAGAAGCCGAGACGAGTTGTCGCCAAGGTCGAGCACCACCAGGGCGAGCTGTTCGCGCGCGTCGGTTTTATCGTGACGAACATGAGCTTGCCAAGCCGGTCGGTGGTGCGCTTCTACAACAAGCGCGGGACGGCCGAGCAGTGGATTAAAGAAGGCAAGCAGGCGACGCATTGGACAAGGCTGTCGTGCCATCGCTTCCGGGCGAACGAAGTGCGCTTGCAGTTAAGCGTGCTGGCCTACAACCTGGGCAACCTATGGCGGCGGCTGGGACTGCCACAAAGGATCAAGAGCTGGTCGCTGACGAGCTTGCAGCAGCGGCTGATGAAGACCGGTGGGCGGCTGGTCAAGCATGCCCGCTACTACTGGTTGCTGCTGGCGGAGGGACATCTGAACCGGCGGCTGTTTGGCGACATGCTGCGGAGGATCTGGGCGCTGCCTGTGCCGGGCGGGTAGCACCGCACTTGGCGAATGCGAAATCTGTGTACTGAGGACGGAAGCTCGGAGGGGTGTCTGCGAAATTGACTTCGCAGCGGCGGATCAGCCCCCATGAGGGGCAAGAAGGGGGCTCGATCGGTCCCGCCTCAGCCGCCGCCTCTACCGGGTGGAGAAATGGTTGCGCTTCGCCGGGTGAGGGCGTAGACTCGTGCCGTCAGAGCAGCCAAATCGGAAATCCTGGTTGAGACGCGTGCGTTTCTGTTCGAGGTGCGTCGTTGTGGGAGAAGTGTTGCCAAAGAGCCCGCTAAGCGTCGCTGGAATACGATGAATCGGCAGCATTCGGAGGCAGGAGCGGCAGCGAAAGGAGTACCGAACGTAGCAGCAGTGCGAAACCGTTGTATCGCAGCCGGGAATCGGCTATCCTATCCGTCTCAGGACGGCGACAAAGGAAATCCTAGTCAAGACCGCCTGATCAAGAAGATGCGGCTCAAAGGCATTGCCGATTACGAGGCGGCGAACCGCTATCTCGACGAGCAGTATCTGCCAGAGCACAACGCCAAGTTCGCCTCTGAGCCGTCAGCGGGAGCGGACTTTCATCGGCGCTTATCGAAGCGTTTGGACTTGAAGTGGGTGTTTTGCTTGGAGGGAGAGCGGGTGGTGTCCAACGACCTGGTGGTACGTTTCGAGAACCGTTTTCCGCAGTTGAAACCGCAGCGCAATCAGGCTCTGGGCGCAGGCGCGAGAGTAACCGTGCAGCAAGCGCGCGAGGGCGAGTTGCGGGTGGTGTTCGAGGGGAGAACGGTGGCGTTCGACGAGATCGCCAAGCCGCTCCCCAAGGTGCGGCCGGAGCCGAAACCGCGCCTGGCGCCGCAGCCGCGCACACCGCCGGCGAATCACCCTTGGCGCGCGCCGTTGAAGCCGAAAAAACGGGCGGCGACCGCGTGAAGAGGGCTGTGGAAATGACGGGGCCGTGGAAAACGAGGAAAACCCTCGGCAGCCGACGAGGAGCTTCGAACCTCATCGCTCGGGTTTCCCACGTTTCCCCCAGCCCCTTGGAAATCGCTGTGCGATTCCCACATTCCCACAAGCCCCTACGACTACTATCCTTTTACTTAAAAGGGGACATTTCTACCGGGCTAACCAAGGGGACATTTCTATCGCCTCTTGACACATGAAGGAGATTCGCGAAGCGAAAGGCGTTGCCGGGAAGGAAGAACTACTCGACAGAATGGGCAGCACCGAACTCGCGGCGAACTATTTCAGGGCGACCCAGACCAAAGACAAACTCCGCCAAGAAGAGGTACGTGGTGATCGTGCCGCCCAGCGGACCCACCACGACGTCGGCAAGGAAGTACGGAACACGATCGAGAGGATCGGAGGAACCCCTCCGGAAGAACTCGCGGCCGAAGCTCCGATCAAGGAGATTCGCTCGAAGGCGGACCAACCCAGAAGGCTCAGCGGCGAAAAGACAAGCGACGGCGGGTAACTCCGCCGCTCCGTAAGGCCCTCCCTCCCTGCTTCGTTCGCGGCCCCGTTCCAAAAAACTTCCCCTTGCCACTCGGTTTGTCGCACAATAAGAATGGAGCGGAAGCTCTCGTTTCGAGTGCCGGAGCGAGGTGCCGATCCGCGGCGAGGGATTCGTCATGGACCGAATAATTTTCCATTCGTTGAGCGCAATCGTACTGTCGGCGGCTTTTCTCGGAACGGCCGCCCAAGCCGAGGACCCGGTCGACTTCCGTAAAGAAATTTTCCCGATCTTTGAAGCGAGTTGTTTTGCCTGTCACGGCGAAGCCCAACAGATGGGCGAGCTGCGGCTCGATGCCAAAACGAACGCACTGAAAGGCGGCGTTTCGGGGCCTTCGATTGTCCCCGGACGCGCCGAGAAAAGCTCGCTCGTTCGGCGCATCGCCCATGCCGAGGGCGTCAACCCCATGCCGATGGGCGGCAAGAAACTTTCAGAGAGCCAAATCGGCAGTATCCGGGCCTGGATCAATCAAGGCGCGGAGTGGCCCGACACGGTCGGTCTTGAACAAGCTGAAGTGGCGAGACATTGGGCTTTCGTCAGCCCCCAACGCCCGGTGCTGCCCAAGGTGCGCGACCAAGACTGGGCGCGCAACCCGATTGATCGTTTCGTCCTGGCGCGGCTCGAAAAAGACGGTCTCTCCCCCGCTCCCGAGGCCGATCGCCTCAAACTGCTGCGGCGCGCGGCTCTCGACCTGGTCGGTCTTCCGCCGACAATCGAGGAAGCCGACGCCTTCGCGGCGGACCGCGACAAGAAAGCCTACGAGAAACAAGTCAACCGTTTGCTCGATTCGCCGCACTACGGCGAGCGCTGGGGCCGTCACTGGCTCGACGCGGCGCGCTATGCCGATTCCGACGGCTTTGAAAAGGACAAGCCGCGCTTCGTTTGGTTCTATCGCGACTGGGTGGTCAACGCCCTCAATCGCGATTTACCCTACGACCAATTCATCATCGAGCAAATCGCCGGCGATCTACTCCCGAACCCGACCCAGGATCAGCGCGTGGCCACCGGCTTCCTGCGCAATTCGATGATCAACGAGGAAGGCGGCACTGATCCCGAGCAGTTCCGCATGGAAGCAATGTTCGACCGCATGGACGCGGTCGGCAAGAGCATTCTCGGCGTCACGGTGCAATGCACGCAGTGCCACGACCACAAGTACGACCCGCTGACGCAGGAAGAGTACTATCGCCTTTTCGCCTTTCTGAATAATTCCCATGAGGGCGCCCTGACGGTCTACACCGAAGGCGAGCGCGAGCAGCGCCGAGCGATGTTCGGCGAAATGGCGGCTGTCGAAGATCGTCTGAAGACGCAGGCCCCTGATTGGCGCGAACGAATGGAAGCGTGGGTCGAAACAGTTAAAGACGATCAGCCCGAGTGGATCGTCGTGCAACCCAGGCGTGACGAGACCGAGGCCAGCGGGGCGCGCTACACGGCGCTCGAAGACGGCTCCTATTTGGCGCAAGGCTACGCGCCGCCTACATCCAACCCGAGATTCATCCTCGAAACCGAGCTGCGAAACATCACCGCGGTTCGCTTTGAGTTGATGACTCACCCCGATCTGCCGCGCAAGGGTCCGGGCCGCTCGATCAAGGGTACCGGCGCCCTAACGGAGTTGAAGCTTGAGGCCGCGCCCGCCGACGATCCCGAAAACGTGACGCAGCTCAAGTTCTCGCGCGCCACCGCCGACGTCAATCCGCCCGAGCATTCGCTGGACAAGATGTTCCAGAAACTCGAGGACGATTGCCGCACCACGGGTCCCGCGTCGTTCGCGATCGACGGGGACGAAGAAACAGCTTGGGGCTTCGATATCGGACCGGGGCGCAGAAACCAATCGCGCAAGGCCGTATTCACTCTCGCCGAGCCCTTCGTGAACTCCGGCAAATCCGTCCTGAACTTTTACGTCGTACAGAAACACGGCGGCTGGAACGGAGACGACAATCAGAATCACAATCTCGGCCGCTTCCGGATATCGCTGACCACCGACCCGACCGCCCAAGCCGACCCGTTGCCGACGCGCGTTCGCGAATTGGTCGGCAAACCGGCCTCGGATCGCACCGCCGCCGACAATGCCGAGATTTTCCACTACTGGCGGACGACACTCGCCGAATGGAAGGACGCCAACGAACGAATCGACGGGTTGTGGGCGCTGCATCCCGAGGGGACGACCCAACTCGTCTTGAACGAACGCCCCGAAGAGCGGGTCACGAAGATTCTCGAGCGAGGCGACTACCTCAGGCCCACGAGCGAAGTGACCCCGGGCGTGCCGGCGACGCTTCATGCTCTTCCGGAAACCAACGAGCCGGGGCGCTTGCGCGTCGCCAAGTGGCTCGCCTCCCGCGAATCACCGACGACGGCCCGAGCGATGGTCAATCGTATTTGGCAGGGCTACTTCGGACGCGGCGTCGTAGCGAGCCCGGAGAACCTGGGTACGCAGGCCGAGCCTCCGTCGCATCCCAAACTGCTCGACTGGTTGGCGGTCGAGTTCATGGAAAACGACTGGAGCCTGAAACATATTCATCGATTGATCGTGAACTCGGCGACCTATCGTCAGTCGTCGCGAATGACGGAGGACCAATATCGCCAGGACCCCTACAACACCCTGCTGGCCCGCGGGCCGCGATTCCGCGTCGAGGGCGAAGTCGTGCGCGATATCGCCCTGGCGGCGAGCGGTTTGTTGAGCAAGAAAATGGGTGGTCCGGGTGTTTACCCGCCCGCGCCGGAGTTTATCTTCCTGCCGCCGGTGAGCTACGGACCCAAGGTTTGGAATACGGAGAAGGGCGAGGACCGCTACCGCCGATCGATCTACACCTTCCGCTTTCGATCGGTACCCTACCCCGTGTTGCAGACTTTCGACACACCCGACGGCAACGCCGCCGTGATCCGGCGCGACCGTTCCAATACGCCTTTGCAGGCTTTGACGGTGCTGAACGAAGACCTCTTCATGGAAAGCGCCCGGGCGCTGGCCTTGAAAACCCTCAACGAAGCCGGCGGCGATGACGAGGCTCGCGTGACCTACGCCTTCCGGCGCTGCCTGACGCGACCGCCGAGCGAACCCGAGTCGCGGGAGCTGCTCAGATTGCTGCGCGCGCAACTAGCACGTTTTACGAGCGGCGAGTTGGACCCCTGGGAGCTGGCGGCGAATGATCCAAAGCAACCGCCGGAATTGCCCGATGGAACGACCCCTGAACAGTTGGCCGCTTGGACGGCGGTTTCGCGGGTCTTGTTGAATTTGGACGAGACAATTACGAAGGAATAGACAATCATGTCGGCACCAATGCCGACTCGGCACGCGGCAAGCGAGCACCGCGTCTTTTGGAGAAATTCTAATGAACTGTCAAGACGAACTTTATCGACGCTACGACCCGAGGACCGTCAGCCGACGTTGGTTCCTGGAGCAATGCGGCATCGGGCTCGGCTCGGTCGCCCTGGGCAACCTTTTGGTGCGCGACGGATACGCGGCGGCCCCGATCGCGACCGACAATCCGTTGGCCCCGAAGAACCCGCATTTCGAGGCCAAGGCCAGGAACGTCATCTTCTTGTTCATGGCCGGCGCACCGAGTCAGATGGAGCTTTTCGACTATAAGCCCAAGCTCGCGGAGCTCGACGGCACGAAGCCGCCCAAGGATCTGCTCGAGGGCTACCGAGCGGCGTTTATCAATCCCAACTCGAAACTGCTCGGCCCGAAGTTCAAGTTCTCCAAGCACGGTCGGAGCGGGACCATGCTTTCCGAATTGCTGCCCCACACCGCCGAGATCGTCGACGACATCGCGATCGTGAAGACAGTGTCGACCGATGCCTTCAATCACGCCCCGGCGCAGCTGATGATGAGTACCGGGGCGCAACAGTTCGGGCGGCCCAGCATGGGCGCTTGGACTCTTTACGGTCTTGGCAGCGAAACGCAGGATCTGCCGGGCTTCATCGTTTTCAGCTCGGGAACGAAGGGTCCGAGCGGCGGCGCGGCCAACTGGGGCGCCGGTTTTCTGCCCACGGTGTACCAAGGCGTGCAGTTTCGCGGAAGCGGCGACCCGGTCTTGTATCTGTCGAATCCGCGCGGAGTCGACAATAAGCTGCAGCGCGATTCATTGGACTCGATCGGCCGCCTCAACAAGATGCATTTCGACACCATGGGCGACCCGGAAATCACGACCCGCGTCAACTCCTACGAGATGGCCTACCGCATGCAATCGGGCGCGCCCGAGTTAATGGATATCTCGACCGAACCGGAAAGTATTCTCCAAATGTATGGCGCCGAGCCGGGGAAGCCGTCGTTTGCGAACAACTGCATCTTGGCCCGGCGGCTGGTCGAAAAAGGCGTGCGCTTCGTCGAACTTTTCCACGAGGCCTGGGATCAGCACCTGTTTTTGGTCCGTGACCTGAAAAAGAACTGCCAAGACACCGATCAAGCCTGCGCGGCGTTGGTCAAGGATCTCAAGCAACGCGGCCTGCTCGACGAGACGCTGGTTGTTTGGGGCGGTGAGTTCGGACGCACGCCGATGGTGCAAGCCGGCACCGGCGAGGACGGTCGCGACCACCACCCCAACGCTTTTACGATGTGGTTGGCCGGCGGCGGCGTCAAGCCGGGGTTCACGCTGGGCGAGACCGACGAGTTGGGCTTTAACGCGGTGGAAGACAAAGTGCACGTCCACGATCTGCACGCAACGATTCAGCACCTGCTGGGCTTTGAGCACACGAAGCTGACCTACAAGTTCCAGGGGCGCGACTTCCGCCTGACCGACGTGCACGGCAATGTCGTCCACAAGCTGGTGGCGTAGGAAGTTCGAGAGGCGACGGTCGTCGCGCGGCAAGTGTTTGATTAGAGATTGAGGAGCAGCATGCTGTTAGCATTTTCGGCTAGGCAACCACAGCGCGGGCTCAGAACCGGTGTCAGGTTTTGGCACCGGCTTGCGGTGCCCGTCATCCTTCTGTTGTTTGCCGTCGCGGCGCCGGCTCAAGACGATCCCCTCAACGCCCTGCCCGCCGTCACCGGCGAGGTCAATTTCGAGAAAGACGTATTTCCGATTTTCGAAAAGCGTTGCTTTGCCTGCCATGGCGAGGCGCAACAGATGGGCGAATTGCGGCTCGACACCAAGTCGCTCGCCATGAAAGGCGGTGCCGGCGGCGCGGCGATCACACGCGGCAAAGGCAGCGCCAGTTCGCTGGTCCAACGCATTGCGCATGTCGAGGGCGTCAATCCGATGCCGATGGGCGGGGAAAAACTCGCCGGCCGGGAAATCGCGCTGATTCGCGCCTGGATTGATCAAGGCGCGAAATGGCCCGAAGGCGTCGGAAGAGCCGAGGCGAAAGTCAAACGGCACTGGGCTTATGTTCCCCCCGAGCGGCCCGCCTTGCCGCCGGCCGGGCGGGATTGGGCGCGCAACGCCATCGACCGCTTTGTGGCGGCCAAGCTGTCCGAGAAGGGGCTGACCCCGAACCCGGAAGCGTCCCGCGAGACGCTCGCTCGGCGCTTGAGCCTCGATCTCACCGGGTTGCCCCCAACCGAAGACCAGGTCGAACGCTTTCTCGCCGACAAAAGCCCCCAGGCATACGAAAACCTCGTCGACCGCCTACTGGCCTCGAAGCGCTACGGCGAGCATTGGGCTTCGTCCTGGCTTGACCTGGCACGCTACGCCGACACGAACGGTTACGAGAGCGACGAGCCGCGCACGATGTGGCTCTATCGTGATTGGGTGGTCGAGGCTTTCAACCGCAACCTCGGCTTCGATCAATTCACGATCGAACAGCTTGCCGGCGATCTTCTGCCGAACGCCGACGAGAGCCAAAAGATCGCCACCGGCTTTCACCGCAATACGCTCATCAATAACGAAGCCGGCTCGAAAAACGACGAATTCCACGACGCCGCCGTGAAAGACCGCGTCGACACCACGGCCACGGTTTGGTTGGCCGGCACAATTGGCTGCTCGCAATGTCACGATCACAAATATGATCCTTTCACGCAGCGCGAGTATTACAGCTTCTACGCCATTTTCAACAACACGACCGACAGCGCCATCGAGCTTGACGACGAGATGGACGTTTTCCTCGGCGACAAAGACGAGCTCGCGAGCCGCGAATCCGACATAGCCCGCCTCGACGACATCCTCCAAACGCCGACAACCGAGTTGGCGGCCGAGCAACACGACTGGGAAGCAGGCCTCCGCGAGGTGGACAGGGAAATCGAGAACGCCTGGCAACCCGCCCGTGTCTTGACCGCGCGCACCGACGGCGGCCGGGAACTGACGATCGACGCCGACGGTTCGATCGTCATCGAAGGCGAAGACAATGTCGCCAAGGTCTTCGAGATCGAGGTCGAAACCGCGGACGCGCGAACCACCGCCCTGCGCATCGAATCGGTCTCGGCCGCGGACCTCGATCCGACGCCTCTCCCCAAGGACGCCGACGAAGAGGAGAAGGCCAAGATACCGGCCCCCATCGCGATTCGAGGCCTTGAGATCGAGAACCGCTCCGACCCCGAGCTACGAAGCCGTATTGACGCCGCCCGCGCCCGTCTGCAATTCGACGAGTGGCACATGATCGGTCCCTTTCGCGAGGCCTCGCGCCAAGCCGCTTTCGAGAAACGACACGGTCCCGAGACCGACTACGACCTGCTGAAGATCTACGAAGACGGCAATCTGTTCTGGATGAAGCGAGCCGACTGGCAAGACGGCGTCTCGCACCTGCTGCAGGGCGAAAGCTCCGCGATGTACGTCCATCGCACCGTCACGGCGAAACAGGCCGCGCCGCTGCGGGTTTCGCTCGGCAGCGATAAGGACATCGAGTTGTGGTTCAACCAGGAGAAGATCTACTCCGCCCAACCGACCCGCGAGGTTCGCGCCGACCAGAAGGTCATCACTCTCGATCTCAAAAAGGGCGAAAACCACATCGTTCTTAAGTTCGCCAACGACACGGGCGATTACGGCTTCTATTTCCGCGCCTACACCGAGCCGGAATGGCAGGCGCGGGTGCGGGCCGATACCGCCTCGGCGGATACCGGCGGGGATAGTGCCTTGGCGCTGCCGGGCCTGGTCAGCGGTGAGGGCAAGCGCGGCTGGAAACTGAGCGAGGAGGAAGGCGGCGCGGCGACGTTCCGAGTGGTCGAGGCGATTCGGGGCAATCGGATGCGGCTTCGCATCCTAGCCGAAAGTCAATGGTCTTCGACCACGCCGGCCAGACGGATGCCGGCGCGGCTGCGCATCGTGGCCGCGAATCTGTCAGCCCCGGCGATCACCGAGGTATTGCGCACTCCCGAGTCGATTCGAAAAATCGCGCCCGCGCCCGCGGCCGAACGAGGCGTCGAGGAGGCCGAGCGGCTGGCGGCGCATTACCGCTCGATCGCGCCCCGGCTCGAAGCCAAGCGCAGAGAGCGAGCGGAGCTTTCGCGAGCGCTCGAAGCGTTTCGCGAGAAGCACACGACGAAAACGCTGGTGTTGAAAGAGCGCGAAGAGCCGCGCGAAACGTTCATCCAAAATCGCGGCAATTTCCTCGATCTCAACGAGCGCGTTTCCCCGGCCGTTCCCAAGGCGCTTGGGCCGTTTTCGGAAGGCCAAAAGCTCGATCGTTTGGGTTTGGCGCGCTGGCTGGTGAGCGGACATAATCCGCTGACGGCGCGTGTGCGCGTGAATCAGATTTGGGCCGGAGTTTTCGGGCGAGGCTTCGTCACAAGCGCGGAGGATTTCGGCAGCCAAGGCGATCGACCCAGCCATCCGCGCTTGCTGGATTGGCTCGCGACCGAGTTTGTCCGCGCGGGGTGGGATCAAAAGGCATTGCTCAAAACGATCGCAACCTCGGCGGCCTATCGCCAGTCGTCGGTGGCGAGCGCCGACAAACTGGAGCAAGACCCCAATAACGAATGGCTGTCGCGCGGGGCGCGCTTCCGCGTGCGCGGCGAGGCGATCCGCGACGTGGCGCTGAAAATCGCCGGCCTGCTGAGCGACAAACAAGGCGGGCCGAGCGTGTTTCCGCCGCAGCCCGAGGCCGTCTTGAACGACCGCTTCATTGAAGGAGGCTTCCGTCTGTGGAATACGAGCGAGGGCGAAGACCGCTACCGCCGCGCCCTCTACACCTTCTTCAAACGCACCGTGGTCTATCCGATGTTGACAACGTTCGACGCGCCTGACCGCACCGTTTGCACCGTGCGTCGGCCTCGTTCGAATACGCCCTTGCAAGCTCTCAACACCCTCAACGATCCGGCGTTCTTCGAGGCCGCCGGGGGCTTGGCCCGCTTGATCACATCGAAGGCCGAAACCCCCGCCGAGCGGGTCGATTACGCGTTTCGCCGAACGCTGGCGCGCAAACCGAGCGCTCAGGAGGCCGCCTCGCTGCTGGCGCATTACGAGAAATGGGTCGGGCACTACCGAACCGCGAAGGATGACGCCGAAGCGGTCGTCGCGCAAGCATTTCACGAGTCGCGACCCGAGGCCGACGCTGCCGAACTGGCCCCCTGGATCGTAGTGGCGAACGTGATGCTCAATCTCGACGAGACGGTAACGCGGGAGTAGGGAGACAGCTGAGATTAAACCTTGCAACGAGCCCAGGATTCTTAGGCATAACGCGCTGGAGAGGCAGCGTGCTTCGGAAGGCTGTCAAAGAGTGGGCGCGAAAGAATGCACGCTGACGAGTCGCGAAGCGGCGGCAGGAATATAGCCCAGGGTGGAGCCGAAGGCGAAACCCTGGGTAGAAGCCCCACCCGCGGTGAGCCCTGAAAGGGCGGCAGGAAAGCCTAAGGGATCATCCGGGCAACCGCCATGAGTACTTTGGTCGAGAAAGCTGAAGCCATCGCCGTCGACGTATCGTGTTCGGACGATGCTCTGTCGGTGACCTTGTCCGATGGACGCGTCGTTTCGGTTCCCCTCGTTTGGTTCGCGCGGCTGGCGGACGCGACGGCCGGGGAACGTGCCGGCTGGGAGCTGATCGGAGGCGGCATCGGAATCCATTGGGAGGCTATTGATGAAGACATCCTCGTGGCAAGTCTGCTTCGCCCCGAAAAGTTTATGCGACTGCCCGACGATGCGCTACGGCGCCCGGATAGGAAGGGGCAACCGGCGGTCGAATGAAGTACGAAGTCATCATCTACTGGAGCCAAGAGGACGAGGCCTTCGTCGCCGAAGTGCCCGAACTCGCTGGCTGCTCCGCGCACGGCCCAACACAGGAGGCGGCGTTGGCAGCGGCGCAAGAGGCGATTCGCCTTTGGATCGACACGGCCAAGGAATTCGGCGACCCGATCCCCGAACCCAAAGGCCGCCGCCTCATCTTTGCCTAGCGCGATGAAAGAAACCGGGAGAAAAACCCATGACAAAACTAAGCCATTCCCAACTTCTCAACGTCACCCGACGCCACTTCTTCAAGCAAGCCGGCATCAGCGTCGGCTCGATGGGGCTCGCTTCCCTGCTGGCCGACCAGGGCTTCGCCGCGCCCAAGCAGCAAGACCCACTCGCGGCCCGCGACCCGCACTTCGCGCCCAAGGCAAAGCGCGTCATTTTTCTGCTGATGGCCGGCGCGCCGTCGCAACTCGAACTCTTCGACTACAAACCGGAACTGGCGAAATACCACGGTAAGCCCGTCCCCGAGCACCTCATCAAGGGCCAGCGGTTTGCCTTTCTCAAGGGCATCCCGCAACTGCTCGGCCCTGTCTTCCCGTTCAAGCAGCACGGCGAGTCGGGAACTTGGATGACAGAGATCATGCCCCACACCGCGGAAATGGTCGACGAGATGACGTTCGTCCATTCCATGACGACCGAGCAGTTCAATCACTCCCCGGCGCAGTTAATGATGTTCACCGGCACGCAGCGGCCCGGCCGCCCCTCAATGGGAGCCTGGTTCACCTATGGGCTGGGCAGCGAGAGCAGCGACCTGCCGGGCTTCGTCGCGATGACCTCGGGACGCCCGGACCGCTGCGGCTCCGCTTGCATGGGTACCGGTTTCTTGCCGACCGTCTATCAAGGCGTACCTTTTCGTTCGGGCGGCGACCCGGTACTCTACTTGTCGAACCCGAAGGGCATCAACGCCGATGTCCGCCGCGGCTCGCTCGACGCCATCCGCGAGTTGAACTCGATGAAGCGCGACGCGCAGGGCGACCCGGAAATCGACACCCGCATTGCGTCCTATGAGATGGCCTATCGGATGCAAACGAGCGTCCCGGAGTTGATGGATATTACCGGAGAACCCGAGCACATCCACAAGCTCTACGGCACCGAGCCCGGCAAGAAGTCGTTCGCGAATAACTGCTTGTTGGCTCGGCGACTGATTGAACGCGGCGTACGCTACGTCCAGCTTTCGCACGGCGAATGGGACCATCACGGCGGCGTTCGCACAAGCCTCAACCATCAGATGCCCGCCCGCGCCAAGGAAGTCGACCAAGCGACCGCCGCGCTGATCAAGGATCTCAAGCAACGCGGTCTGCTCGAAGACACGATCGTCGTCTGGGGCGGTGAGTTCGGGCGCACGCCGATGCTGCAGGGCGAGCCCGACGACCCGCTCGTCGGGCGTGATCACCACCGAACATTCACCATGTGGTTCGCCGGCGGCGGCTTCAAACGCGGTCATCATTTCGGGGCGACCGACGAGTTGGGCTACAACCCGGTCGAGAACAAGATCACTGTCCACGACATGCAGGCAACCCTGCTGCACTTGATGGGCATGGACCACAAGCGGCTGACATTCAAGTTCCAGGGCCGCGACTACCGCTTGACCGACGTTCACGGAGAAGTCCTCCACGACCTGATCGCCTGACGTGGCGCACGCATTCCTGCGTGCCGTACCGGCATTCATGCCGGTATGTCTTCTCAAGAGGTTCGCGCGAAGAACGGGGACTATCATCCGATGGTCGCCCGTCGAACCGGCCGGCCCAAAACTTCGAATCCGGTTCAATGTTCATCCACCCGCGCCGCGCCGTCCCACGGCGCGGTCCCGCTGCGTAGGCGGCCCGAGGCCGCCCTTCCCAACCCAACCCCTTGCTAAGCTCAGGGAAGCGCGCGAAAACATCCGCCGCGGCCAAATCTCCTTCCACGTTTTCGGCATTCGGCCGTCATCTCTTAGTGAGGGGAATGAGCACGGCGGCATGTCGACAGTCACGGCACCGGCAGCGGTCATGGAGACCGAGCACTACTCTTCGGTAGAGTCCCAAGGGGCTCGGTCGGCCGACGATGAATTCGTCGAAGCCAACCTCAAGCGCGTTTTTCGGCTCATCTATCGCGTAGTGGGCAATGTCCCCGACGCCCAGGATCTCACCCAGGAAGCCTTCGTCAAGGCACTCAGCCGGCGCTCCCAACTCCAAGACCCCAAGAAATCCGCCCAGTGGCTGGGGCGCATCGCGGTCAACACGGCTCTCGATTTTGTCCGCCGCCGCAAGCGCGTTGTCTTCGAGGAACTCGACCACGCACCCGATATCTCCGCCGAAGAAAGCCCCGAACAGGCCGTGCTGCGCGGTGAAAAGCGAGCCTATATCGAGGACGGGCTACGCCTGCTCTCCGAACGCGAGCGCGCCGCCTTGATCCTGCGCGACATCGAGGGTCTCCCGGCCGCTGACGTGGCCGAGCAGCTCGGCTGCTCCCCGGCGACCGTTCGTTCGCACATCGCCAACGCGCGCGTGAAATTTCGGCGCTACGCCAAGGGGAGGACGCGATGAGTTTCTTCTTCTTGCATCATCCGACCGAGGCCGATCTGGCGCTTTTCGCCGGGGGCGAAGCCGGTCCTCTGGCGCGCTGGCGCATCGAGCGTCATCTGGACCGTTGCGGGTCGTGCCGCGATGTCGTGGCGGACTTCTTCCATCTGCAAAGCGACATGGGAGAGCTGGCCGAGGTGCCGCAGCTTGACTGGAACGCCTTAGCCCGCCAAATCAAGGCGGCCGCCGCGCAAGCGGAATCGCCCGCGGTTGCGACTTCACCCGCTGAAGCCGACGCCGCGGAGAGTTGGTTCGGCCGGCCCGCCGCTTGGGGCGTGGGCCTGGCTTCGGCGACGGCGATCGCCGGATTCGTCATCTTCCAGCAATTTTCGCGGGACGTATTGCCAGTCGAAACCGCGATCTTCTCCACGCTCTCGAAGCAAGAGGCCCCCGCGCCCTTGACCGAGGTGGCCGTTGGCGATCGGCGTGCGGATGAATCGGCGGGGCGAACCGTTTCCGCGTCAAAGGTTCTCGACGCGCTCGAAGAGGGCCCATCGGCGCTTCCCGCCGAACAGGCCGCCGCCGGCTTCCAATTCGCCGGCGACGCCGACTCGCTCAAGGCGGACAAGAAGACCGCGGAGAAGCTCGGCCGGCAAAACTGGCAACTCGCCGAAGATGACGCCGGAACCGTTTCGACCG
>CBDDCY010000008.1:0-505242 GCA_965226435.1 Bryobacterales bacterium | reverse complement strand
TTCGGCGGAAACGCGACGACGACGCGCTTGTTCGAAAATTTCTCGCGAATCTTCATGATCGGGCCACTGAGATCACTATCGCCACTTACAAGGAGTGCTGTCTCGAAGGCATTATCAAACGCATCCGACAACAGCTCAACAGCTATGTTTACATCGGTCATCTTTTCACTGGGGACATCGTCGATTGCGTTGCAGTTCCGACAGATGCGCGGGCTCGAAATGTATTTGCCGTAGAAGATGTCGATCCGGGGCACCGTTCCCAGGGCATCGATGTAAGGACTCTGACGCTGCTGTTTCGCTCCCTGCCCCGAAACCCTAGACGTGAAGTATTTCACGCCCTCAAGAATTTGCCCCGGCTTGAGCAAGCGTTGGGAGAGCGCCGATAGATCGAGCCATAGAAGCCTCCTCCAGCCCCTATCGCGGAGGCCGAAGTAGAGGTTGAAGCCGTCAATGTAGGTGATGACACGCTCGGTATTCGGGACACCCTGAATCTGAGCAGACATATTGAAATTCGCTTTTCGGTAGGTATATACTGAAACCAACAGCCCCTAGGTGAGTAACCTAGGCTCGACGCCCCCAGATCGGGTTCGCCTGATCGCGGGGGCGTTTCTTATTTGCACCAAGTCCTGGACTTACGTACGTCCACGCCCGAGCATGACGCTCGGCGTCGGTTTTGATCCAGCTTGCTCACGCCGACACATCCGCCGCCCACATCCGCCTGAGCGCGTTCCTGTGCCTTTCCGGGTCCTAGCGTAGCGGGCGCTCAACAGGTCATTGCCGGCGTAGGCGATGATCGCGGCCGCAAGGCGGTGCACCTAACACAGTCTACGCCAAATGCCGTTGACACTGTGCTGACATCCAGCCAAAGAAGCCCGGGCTCCAGAAGGCGGGGAAAACCCTAAACTACTGCAAATGCATGTTTTAAATGGTAGGCCCGAGCGGACTCGAACCGCTGACCTCTACCGTGTCAAGGTAGCGCTCTAACCAAAACTGAGCTACGGGCCTAGAATTTGGAAGTTGCTGAATCAGAGCAACTTGTTTCAAGCCGTGCCGGTTGGAGGCCGAATTTGACTCCCCTTGCGCCCACCAACGCGGGCACTGTTTTCGACACGGGTTTTTAGGATACCACGGGATCGGGCTTGCCTCAACACGAGGCTGTTGGGCGCGCCCGAGCGTGCCGCGGGCGGTGCTTGGGAAGCGCCGGGCCCGCAACCATGCTCTTCACTGAAGGATTTTCTCGAGAGTCCGTCTCTCTGAACGTTGGCGCTCAAAATGCCGCCATGGGAATGGGCGCGAGGACGCTCCCGCCGCCCCTTCAGGGCTCAGCCTGGTGGCGGGCGACCCAGGGTTCGCTTCGCTTCACCCTGGGCTACGGTTCCTGCCGCCGCTTCGCGGCTCAAGAGATTCGCGACCTCGCCCGTCATGAATGTAGTGCGTCAAACCTTCGCAGGGCGATTTTAGGAGGAGCGGACCGTCGTTGTTTCGTCGCGAACACGACGTGAACCCAATGGTGGTGGACGAAGCGGTGAGCCTGTATTCAGGGGCTCCTGACCAAGCCCGAGGACGAGAGTTGACCGAACCCACATCGACTTATGAACGCGCGGCGATTCTATCAGTTGGGGCTCCCGCCGCCCCTTCAGGGCTCTTCCGGTGGGGTATTCCCACCCAGGGTTCCGCTTCGCTTCACCCTGGGCTATATTCCGGCCGCCGCTTCGCGGCTGAGGAGTTTGCGGTCGTCTCCGACAAGGTTTTGGATGTCGAGAACGCGTCAGGATCTATACGTGAAGGGTAATCGTGCCACGACCGCGTGAAAAAGTTTGTTTGGCTGCAAAGCACTATTCTGGAGTGACCGCATCGCGTCGGGGCTCGGTTTGGGATGAGATCTATCGAAAAATTTCTTGGCCACTACTGGTTCGTGGTGGTTGCAAAACCGCTTCAATTTCGGTAATGTCCATGGATGGTATGAGTGCCCCAGCCCTGGCTCCGGCCGTTCGGGAGGTTACACCGGAGCTTTGTAACCAGTTTCTCCACGCTATGGTCATGATGCGGGAACTAGAAGACCGCATCGAACTCAAGCTCTATCGTCAAGGCAAGATCCTGGGCGGTTGCTATACCGGCCGAGGTCAGGAAGCGATTCCGGCGGGCAGCGCGGTCTTGCTGGACGAGGATGACTACCTGTGCGCCTCGCATCGCGATATGGCGGCGTTGATCATTCGCGGTATGACGCCGCGCGAGATCTTGGTGCAGTATTTGGGTCGTGCCGCGGGGCCGACCGGCGGCCGCGACGGCAATATGCACATGGGTTGCGTCGAGCGGCGCATTCTCCCGATCATCAGCAGTATTGGCGCCAGCATCCCGGTGGCCGGCGGGATTGCGTTGTCGATGAAATATCGCGGCGAGCGGGGAGTTGTTTTCAATTACTGGGGCGACGGCGCGACCAGCCGCGGCGATTGGCACGAAGGCATCAACTTCGCGACGGTGCAAAAGCTGCCGATTGTCTATTTCTGCAACAACAACCTTTACGCCTACTCGACTCCGATCGAACAGCAGATGACGATTGCCGACGTGGTCGAGCGCGCCCCGGGCTACCGCATGCCGGCCGAGATAGTAGACGGCAATGACGTGATCGCCGTTTACGAGGCGGCCCGGCGTGGGATGGAGCATGCCCGTTCCGGCGAGGGGCCCTATCTGATCGAGTGCAAAACCTTCCGCATGAGCGGGCATTCGGCGCACGACGACGCGTCGTATGTGCCGCGCGAGATGCACGAAGAGTGGTCGAGGAAAGATCCGATCCTGCGCCTACAAAAACACATGGTCGAGAAGGATTGGGCGGGCGAGTCTGATTTCAAGCAACTGCGGCACGAGGTGCTCGAGGAAATCGACGCGGCCGTCGAGTGGGCATTGCAAGAACCGCCGCCCGACCCGGCTACGCTCGAAGACGATGTTTACGAGACGATGTGACGGCACCGCCGCCGCCCGGCCGGCTTCGCTGCCCGTGTCCTCCCCCCGGCACCTATTTCGCAGGGAGATTTCATGCCTGAAATGACCTACGTGGAAGCGATTCGCCAAGGCCTGCTCGAGGAGATGGAGCGGGACGAATCGGTTTTCATCATGGGCGAGGACGTGGGCGTGTACGGAGGCGCGTTCAAGGTCACGAAGGGCTTTCTCGAGCGTTTTGGGGAACGGCGGGTGATCGATACGCCGATTTCCGAGTCGGCGATTGCCGGGGCGGGCACGGGAGCCGCGATCAACGGGTTACGTCCGGTGATCGAAATGCAGTTTTCCGACTTCATGGCGTGCGCCTTCGATCAGATTACGAACTTCGCGGCGAAGTGCCGTTACCGTTGGGGAGCCGAAGTGCCGCTGGTGATTCGCGCGCCTACCGGCGGTGGGTTCAGCGGCGGTCCGTTTCACTCGCAGAACCCGGAAATGCCCTATGTGCACACGCCGGGTCTAAAGGTCGTCGAACCGTCGACGGCCTACGACGCGAAGGGGCTGATCAAGGCCGCGATCCGCGACAACGACCCGGTGATTTTTCTGGAGCACAAGCATCTCTATCGGCGCGTGAAAGGCGATGTCCCCGAGGAAGACTACACGGTGCCGCTGGGCAAAGCGGCGGTGCGGCGCGAGGGCCGCGACTTGAGCGTGATCACTTATGGCGCGATGGTGCATGTGGCGCTCGAAGCGGCCGAAACGCTCGCGGGTGAAGGCATCGACATGGAGATCGTCGACCTACGCACGCTGATGCCGCTCGATCGCGAGGCCGTGATCGCCACCGCGAAGAAAACCAGCAAGGTGATTCTGCTCCACGAAGACACCTTGACGGGCGGCTTGGGGGGCGAGCTGGCGGCAATCATCGGGGAGCACGCTTTTGACTACCTCGACGGGCCGTTGACGCGCATTGCCCCGCCGGATACGCCGGTTCCGTTTAGTCCGTCGCTGGAGAAGGCGTTTCTGCCGAATGCCGAGACGGTTAGCGAGAAGGCGCGGGAGTTGTATCGGTATTAGGGACGGACCGCGCTTGACGGACGACGGTTTCGTCGTGAGTCCGAGGAACACATGGCGGCGGACAAAGACAAATCTTCAGCGGACAAGACGCTTTCCGAAAAGCCGCGGCGACGCATTCCCGGTCAGGCGAAAGGGAAGGTGTGGATCGCCCCCGATTTCGACGACCCTTTGCCGGAGAACGTTGTCGATGAATTTGAAAAAGTGAGCGGCGGCCTCTCCTTTTTTCGAAACAACTCATGACGCAGCCTCTTCAACTCAGTAAATACTCTTTCGGCGTAGGCGACCGCTTCGCGCATCAGGCCAAGGCGCAATTACAAGCTTGCGTGCTTGGGGCCGAGCAGGGCGCCGACATCGTCCCGGTGTGGAATAAGTCACACCGCGAACACAATATCGTCGGCTCGCGGCCGGAGAGCGTGCGGGTCGCGGCGGATGATGCGGTGGCGGCGCTGGGTTGGAAAGCTCCACATCATGTCGACGCCGACCACATCAATATGGGAACCGTCGACGGCTATCTTGATTCGTCGGATTTCTACACGATCGACGTAGCCGACTCGATCGGTGAACCTTCCTCGGCCGGGGATGTCGATGCTTTTCTCGATAGGCATCCCGAGTTGATCGGACGAATCGAAATCAGCGGCATCGAGGAACCTTTCGATACGTCGCGCGACAGCGTCGGGGCCGTGGTCTCGCAATATCTGGCCGCGGTGCGCGAGGCGGGTGGGATTTACCGCCATATCGAGGGCCGTAAGGGAGCGGGAAACTTTATCCCCGAGGTCTCGATGGATGAGACCGACAACCCGCAGACGCCGCCCGAGCTTTTAGTGATTCTCGCCGCTATCGCCGACGAAGGAATTCCGATCCAAACGATTGCTCCGAAGTTCACCGGGCGCTTCAACAAGGGCGTCGATTATGTTGGCGATGTCGCGCGGTTTGAAGAGGAATTTCGCGACGACCTGGCCGTGATCGCTCATGCCGTCGAACGCTACGGGCTGCCGAGCAACCTCAAGTCAAGCGTTCACTCGGGCAGCGACAAGTTTTCGATTTATGCCCCGATCCGGCGCGCTTTGGCGGATACGGGGGCGGGCGTTCATTTAAAGACGGCCGGGACGACCTGGCTCGAAGAGTTGATCGGCCTCGCCGAAGCCGAGGGCGACGGGCTGGCCCTCGCCAAGGAAGTCTACGCCGACGCCCACCAGCAGCAGGACGCCCTGTGCGCGCCCTATGCCGCCGTCATCGACATTGATCCGGCGAAGCTGCCCTCTCCCGCCGAGGTGGCCGACTGGACGGGGGACCAATATACGGCCGCGTTGCGTCACGATGCCGGCCGCGCCGAATACAACGCGAGCTTGCGCCAACTGTTGCACGTGGGTTACAAAGTCGCGGCGAAGATGGGCGAGCGCTACTACGGCATGCTCGTCGAATGCGAAGAGACGATCGCGAAGAACGTGACCGAGAACCTCTATGAGCGGCACATTCGGCCGCTGTTTCTTGGCGTATAGGGACTTTTGCGCGACCGGTCGGCCGGCTTAACGCTGAAAGGGGTTCTTGCCCGCGCCGCCGAACATTGACTCCTTCTTGTAGCCGGCGGGCACTTCGAAGATCGCCGCATCGAAGTCCTCGCGGCGAAATTCCTTGATCTCGCTGCGGGAGCTGGGTCGGCCGTCCCGGTAGCCGATCTGCCGTACCGGCACGCCGGAAAAGTCCGTACCGTCTCCGCCGGCTCCCACGCGAAACGGTGTTTGCTGTTCGGCTTGCCCGCCCCCGAATTGGGATAAGCCTTTGACAAATTCCGCCATCTGTTTCATGACCTCGAAGTCGGAGGCCTCGAAGCCCACCTCGCCGGGCGGCACGGTCCAGATGTCACGCCGCTTCTCGCCGTCGCGCACGCCCTCGTATTTGTCACAGGTCCATTGATTGACCTGTTGTCCGGAAGCGACGAGACTGTATTCGGTCTTCGAAGTCGGGGCGGTGGCCGCGGGCATGCCGCCCATGCGGGATTTCATCATTTTCTCGACCATGGCGCGGCGCTCGGGAGGCATGTTCTTGAGTTGCTCTTCCATTTTCTTGCGCATCTCCGCCATTTGGTCGCCCACTTGCTCGCCGAAGCGATCAACTTGTTCCTTGGTCAATTCTTGATAAACCTTTTTGTCGGGAGCAATGATCCACATAGTTTGCTTGTCGCCGCGAAAGATCATGATGCTACGGCCCATTTCGCCTTCGGTCTCGATGCGGACGCGGTCGGAATCGACAAAGACTTTCGTCGTCGTCGCTTGCTCGGCATGCTGAAATGACTCGTGGCTGTTGACCATGACGACGCCGGCGTTCGATGAAGGCGGCGCGAAAAGCGTCAGGCATAAGAAGACGGAAAGGACAAGGAGGGATTTCATAATTTGGTCCTTCTAGTGCCACGACCGCATGAAAAAGTTTGTTTGGCTGCAAAGCACTATTCTTGAGTGACCGCATCGCGTGGCGATGCGGCTCTGGTTGGCAGTGGCTTCCTGGGCAATGGCGGATCGAAGCCTTCTCAACAAGGTCGGGAAAAGGTGTCTTTTCATGTGGTCTGAGTACTACTGAGTCTCGCATAATATACTGTCAATCGAGACAAAGAGAAGACTGTTTCCAGAAAGCGGTAATCAAGCGCGGTTTGCGGCGCATTCGCCGCAGCGCTTTGCGGGCGCGCTCGTCGAGTTCCCAGTAGTCCTTCGGGCAGACGTTGGGCAACTCGTGCTGCTTCCAGTACGCCCAAATGTATTCCACCGGGTTCAACTCCGGCGCATAGGGCGGCAAGTACTCCGTTGCGATGTGATCCTCGGAGAGCTGGATGAACTCCCGCACCAGGCGGCTGCGGTGCGCCGGCAGCCGGTCCCAGACGATCAGCAGTGGGCCGTCGATGTGGCGCACCAAAGCCTTCAGGAAGTCGATGACCTCCAACTCGCCGATCGCGCCGGGATAGAGCCGGAAGTAAAAGTTGCGCAACGTCAGCCCGGCCGACACCGACAGCTTGTCCCAGTTGAAGTTGAACTCCAACACCGGTGTCTCGCCGCGCGGCGCCCAGGTGCGGCAACGATGCGGCTTCTGACTCAATCCGCTTTCGTCGATGAAGACGATCGTACGTTCTTCTTTGCGGGCTTTTTTTTAATGGCCGGCCAAGTCTTGCGCTGCCAGCCGCGGATGGCCTCTTCGTTGCGCTCCCGCGCTTTGCCGACGGGCCGTTGCGGGCTCCAACCGAGCGCCCGCGGGATCTTCCAGACATGGCCCTCGTGATAGCGCACGCCGAACTCGTCTCCGATCAGACGAGCGACCCGCGGACAGCTCCACAGCGGCGTCGGGAAGCCGTGCGCCTCGGGGCCTTCCAGCAGCAACGCCTCGAGGCGTTCGAGCTGCGCGGCGTCCAACAGCGGCTTACGGCCGGCGCGGCCGGCCTGGCGCAACCCGGCTTCGCCGTCACGCCGGTATCGTCGCAGCCACTCGCTGACGCTTTGCCGCGCGACCTTCAATCGCCTCGCTGTCTCGGACTGACTACAGCCTTGCTCGACCAACCGGATCGCTTTGAAACGGCGCTTCTCCAGGGCCTCGAAATCCCGCCGTACGCCTTTTGTATTTCCCATACATACAAAGACGTACGTACCCCAAAAAGGTGTCACTTTATTTTGCGAGACTCAATAAGTAAACATCATCGGCGGACTCTCATGATCGCACGAGAGAGAGAGGCCTGTCCCCATAGTACGGTGGTTTCGGGGCCGGCGGGTGTGTGCCGACCGGCTGAGAGCCGATCAAACCATGGGCTTGGACCGGCAAGAGTGCCGGTCGCTACCGGGGGGGCGGACGCGAACGTAAGGGACTTTCGCTACCATCGAAGGACTCGATGAAAGCTCTTGCCTTTCAGCCTGCTCGGGGCGCCGTTGAGATTATCCGCGTTCCCGATCCTGCGCTTTCGTCCGCGGACCAGGTGATGGTGGAAATGCTACGCGGGGGCATCTGCGCCACCGACCGCGCCGTGGTCGCCGGCCGCGTCGGCGCCACGCCCAACGAAGCTGACTTCCTCGTCACCGGACACGAATCGCTGGGACGCGTGGTGGAAACCGGCGGCGGGGTCTCGACGTTGCGACCGGGCGATCTCGTCTCCTCGTCGCCGCGCCGCCCTTGCGCCGAAGGCTGCGAGCAGTGTGGCCGGGATCGCGCGGACTTGTGCGAAACGGGCGGCTGGCTTGAACGTGGAATCCACGGGATGCACGGGTTCTTCGCGGAATTGGTGGTCGAACACTCGCCGTATTTGTTTCGGGTCTCGCCGGAATTGGAGCCGGTGGCGGTTTTGATGGAGCCGGTTTCGGTGGTCGAAAAAGCGCTGACTCGCATGGCGGACGCCGAAGAGGCGCTTTTCGGGAGGCGCAAACGAGGGAAGCTGCTGGTTTTGGGAGCGGGCCCGATTGGCCTTCTGACGACGCTGATCGCGCGGATGGAAGGCTACAGTGTGACGACGGTTTCGATCGAAGAGACGGAGAGTCGGCGGGCGGGCATCGTGAAAGAAGCCGGCGCGGACTACGTTGTCTCGGGGCAGTTGGCGGGCGGCGACTTCGACGCGCTGATCGATTGCACCGGGCACCCGACCGCCGCGTTCGACCATCTAGAGCATGTTACGGCGAACAGTATCGTGGTGTTGGTCGGCAGTTCCCGCGCGGGACACCCAAGGGAAATCGATGTCGGCGGCTTGTTTACGCAGGCGATTCTCAAGAATCAGGTGTGGCTGGCGACAATCAGCTCCGACCCCGGGTCGTGGCGCAAGGCGGCCCGGGACCTCGGACGAATTCACGGCGAGCAACCCGGATTGCTCGATCAAGTCATTACCCACCGGATCCATTGGGAAGCCTCCGGTCCGGCTTTTCTCGGGCGCGGGGCCGGCGAGATTAAGACTGTGCTCGAGTTTGGGGAAGGCGGCGGGAATGCATAGCTCGGGCGAAGACGCTTGCGGTTTCGATGCAGGCCGTCGAGCTATTTCTCAAACACCATGTCCGGGCCGATGCGGTGTTTCCGGCGCGACTTGTCAAATAACCCGCGATAGCTGAGCGTCACGTAATCGGCCCGCTGATAGCCCAGCAATCGGGCTGTTTTGTCAATCCACGCCGCAGGGCCCTCGAGTTCCAGAAAATTGCCGAGCGGCGTCTCGTCGACGAGGATCTTTCCCCGCTCGCCTTGCTTGGTGAACTCGCCGCGGTATTTCTCGTAGCGCCAGGTCAGGCGATAGTCGAGCGCTTCGAGAATTTTCATCAGCACGTCCGCGTTGCGAGTTTCGATTTCAAATTCGTCTCTGACTTTGTGGGCCTTTCGGTGGGCGGAGGGGCCTTTGACGGTGAGCCATGCCGTCGAGCCGACGCGGCGGACTCGCAGCAGACGGTTGTTGCGCCTCAGCGAGCCGTCTTTGCGGTCGAAGACCCAGTTGCGCTCGAGTGTGCGGCGCTTGGTGACACGCCAACCCAGGCGCCGCAGTTGGCGTTTGATCGCCGCGAGGTCGACGACGGGGAGTTTGATTTCCGTTTCGACGGCCATGAGGTCATTGCGACATTCTTGAGCCGAGGCGACGAACGGCGCCGGCCGCGGAATTGGTTAGGGCACCTAGCGATCGCGGTCGACGACCCAATCGGCGACGGAGTAGAGGGCCCGTTTGTAGTCGGACTCGGGCAGAACGGCCAATTGCTCAATCGCGGCATCGGTGTATTCGAGAGCGCGGCGTTGGGTCGCTTTGATGCCGTCGTATTTGTCCACCAGGGCGCGAATCGAGTCGAACGGGACCGTCTCGTAGTTGCTGTCACTCAGAACGGTTTCCACCAACGCGCGCTCTTTGTCGTCGCAACGCGCCAGCGCCAGGATCAACGGCAGGGTCACCTTGCCCTCGCGCAGGTCGCCGCCCACCGGTTTGCCGAGCACGGCTTCATCGGCGTTGAAGTCGAGAATGTCGTCGACAAGTTGGAAAGCCATGCCGAGATTCCAGCCATAGTCGGCCAAGCGCTGTTCGAGTTCCGAGCCGCCCGAGGCCACCGCTCCCAATCGCGCGCAAACCGAAAACAGGCAGGCTGTCTTGCGGCGTACCAGTTGGGAGTGCTCCTCTTCACTAACCTCGATGCGGCCGACCCATTCCTTTTGCATCAGCTCGCCCTCGACCATCATCTGGGTGAGGTCGATGAGCAGATCGAGCACATAGAAATTTCGCTGCCGCAGCGCCAGGTTAAAGGCCTGCATGTAGAGCCAGTCGCCGGCGAGGACGCTGGTCTGGTTGCCCCATTGTTGGTTGGAGGAAGGACGGCCGCGCCTCACTTCGGCGCCATCAATCACATCGTCGTGAACCAGCGTGGCGGTATGGATGATTTCGACGACGGCCCCTAAACGAATCGCCGCGTCGCCGCGCTCGCCGCAGGCTCCGGCCGCCAGCAAGAGCAGGGCCGGGCGCAGGCGCTTGCCGCCGCCGTCTTGCAGATGGCGGCTGATGGCGGTCACGGCTTCGACCGAGCAAACAGTGTCAACGCCGATGGCTTTCTCGACACGGCCGAGGTCATCGGCGATGAGCGCCATGACCTCGAGGCGCGACATCGGTTGCGTTTTGATCGACTGCATGAGCGGGCTACGGAAGAGTCCCAGTTTATCGTTCCTCGATGGGTGGGGGCAAATCGAAGAGACGGTGAAAATTGGCGGTTGTTGCCTCGGCGACCCTTTCCTCGCTGACGGCGAGGACCTCGGCGAGCCTACGAGCGGACTCGACGACGTAGCGCGGTTCGTTGCGGCGGACCTTGCGAAACGGGTGAGGCGTGAGGTAGGGGGCGTCGGTTTCGACCAGCAAACGGTCGAGGGGCAAGCCGGCCGCGGTGCGGCGCAAATCCTCGGAGCGCGGGAATGTCAGGATGCCCCCGAAAGCAATCAGAAACCCCGCGTCAAGCGATCGTCGAGCCTGTTCGTCGTTGCCGGAAAAGCAGTGCATGATGCCGCCGAGCCCGCTCGGACGCCAATGGGTTTCGAGCAGATCGAGAGTGTCCTCCCAGGCCTCGCGGGTGTGGATGATGATCGGTTTTCCGACGCCGCGGGCGATTTCCATCTGGCGAACGAAAACGTCGCGTTGGACGTCGCGCAGAGAATTGTCGTAGTGGTAGTCGAGACCGATTTCACCCAGGGCAAGGACTTTCTCGTGTTGACAAAGCGCGGCCAAGCGATCGTAGGTTTCCGGTTCAGCCTTGCCGGCGTCGTGGGGATGAACGCCCACCGCGGCATCGACTTCGGGAAAATGTTCCGCCAATCGGACGGCGACCTCAAGATCGGGCGGGCCGTCGCCGGTGCCGATCGTCAGCATGCGGCCGACGCCGGCCTGGCGGGCTCGAGCGACGACATCTTCGCGATCTTCGTCAAAACGGGAATCGTCGAGATGGCAATGGGAATCGACGATCACGAAAGGCGTGCTCCGACCGGCGCATCCTCGGGGAAGCCGACCAGCGAGGGATTACCGCCCTCGAGCGTGGCCGCGACGATCGTGCCGTTCGATTCGATACCGCGCATCTTGCGGGGCTTGAGGTTGGCGACGATCGCGACTTTTCGTCCGATCAACGTCGCAGGCTCGTAAGCGGCGGCAATGCCGGCGACGATCGTGCGCGGTTCGGCCTCGCCGATGTCGACGGTCAGATGCAGCAGGCGATCGGTCTTGGGGACGCGCTCGGCGGTCTTGACCTGACCCACCCGTATCTCGACCTTGATGAAGTCCTCGATACCGATTTTCGGCTCGGGTTCGGGGACCGGCGGGGCTTCGGGTTTCGTCTCGGCCGCGACTGCGGGGCTCGGTTCGGGCGCGGCTTCCGGCGTGGGGGTCTTGCCCATGATTTCAGCTTGATCTTCCAAGGCTTGTTTCTCCAATTCCCTCATCTTGTCGATGGATTCGGCTACGTCGAGGCGCGGGAACACGGGGGTCGATTCGCCGACCTTCGTCCCGGCGCGCAGCCCGCCCCAATTCAGATCGGCGAGCTGTAAATCAGGCAACGGCTCGGTTTGACCTAACTGTTCCCAAATGCGACAGGCGGCACGCGGCATCACCGGATACAACAGGGCGCAGGTGATGCGCAGCACCTCGGCCGAGTCATAGAGCGTTTCGCGCAACAGTCGCTCGTCGTCTGTCCCGTCGCTTTTCGCCAACACCCAGGGCTTTCGCTCGACGATGTATTTATCCACCTTGCCGATCAGCGCCCAGATTGCTTCGAGGCCGCGGGAAAACTCGAATTTCTCAAATAACCCGGGCACCTCGACGATCGCCGCTTTCGCCGCCTCGGCGATTTCCCCGTCGCCGTCACGCTGGGGAACCTCGCCCTCGAAATACTTGTGGAGCATCGACAAGGTACGGCTGACGAGATTGCCGAGGCCGTTCGCCAGGTCCGAGTTGTAGCGGCCTACGAGCGAGTCGTAACTGAAGGTGCCGTCTTGGCCGAAAACGATTTCGCGCAGTAGGTAATACCGTAACGTCTCGATCCCGACGACCTTGTCGATCGGCGTCGCGCGAACGATATTTCCCTTGCTCTTGCTCATCTTGTCTTTTTGGAAGAGCAACCAGCCGTGGGCATAGACGCGCTTGGGCAGCGGCAGTTCGGCGGCCATCAGAAACGCCGGCCAGTAGACGGCGTGGAAGCGAATAATTTCCTTGCCGACTACGTGGATGTCGGCGGGCCAGAGCCTGTCGGGCGCTTCCATGCTTTCGTCGTCGCCGCCGTAACCGACGGCGGTCATGTAACCGATCAGGGCGTCGAACCAAACGTAGAAAACCTGCTGGGCGTCCGCGGCACTCTCCGATGCCGGCAGCGGGATGCCCCACTTGAGGTTTGATCGCGAAATGGAGAGGTCTCTCAGCCCGCCCTTGACGAACGAGATCACTTCGTTGCGTCGCGCGGCCGGCTGCATGAATCCGGGGTCATCCTCGTAGAGTTTCAGCAGGCGGTCTTGAAAGGCTGAAAGCTTGAAAAAGTAGTTTTCCTCGGTGACGGTTTCGGTCTCGCGGCCGCAGTCGGGGCAAGGGTCGCCCGGGTCGGCCTCGTTGACGTAGAGTTCGCAGGAAACGCAGTACTGGCCGGTGTAGCTGCCCTTCTCGATAGCGCCGTGTTTCTTGCAGCGCTCGAAAAGCCACTGTACGGTCTTGTGGTGGCGTTTGTCGGAAGTACGAATGAACGAGTCGTAATCGATGGCAAGCTCGTCCCACTGCTTGCGAAATGCTCCGGCGACGCGGTCGGTGAACTCTTGCGGGCTCCAGCCGGCTTGCTTGGCCGAACGCTCGACCTTTTGCCCATGCTCGTCGGTGCCGGTGGTGAGCGTGACCTGGTCGCCCCGCATGCGCCGGAACCGCTTGATCGTATCGGCGACGATCGTGGTATAGGTGTGGCCGATATGGGGCGTCGCGTTGACGTAGTAGAGCGGCGTGGTCAGGTAGTATTTCATTCGCGTTGATTGGGGCCTTCCCGCGGGTCGCCTGTTTACGGGACGGAATTAATCGTCGGCGCTTTCACTCTTGCTTCGCCAATATTCGTAGCCAGCCTGCTGCAGGACGTCCTTGAGCGGGACGCCCTTTTCGAGGGCGACTTTCTTGCAGTCTTCGTATTCGGGCGCGACGTTGCGGTCGGTCCCGTTCTCGGAGGCGATTTTCACTCGAACCGAGCCGTATTTCGTCTCGACATTTTCCCAGCGGCGTTCGAGGACGCGGCGCTCGGCGGGGTAGCCGCGGATGCCCAGCGTGGTGGTTTCGGCGAACAGCATTTGGCTGAGCTTTTCACGGTCCTCGGGAGCGCTCAAGACCGAGATCATGAATCCGGGCCGATCCTTCTTCATGAAGACGGGCGTCAGCGTTACGTCCAGGGCGTCGGCGTCGAGGAGGCGCTCGCGGACATAGCCGGCGAGCTGCGGAGTCATATCGTCGACATTGGCCTCGATCACGTGGACTTGAACGGCCTCGGACACCGCGCTGTTTTCGCCGACGATGATGCGCAACAGATTCGCTCGTTCCTTGAAGTCGCGGTCGCCGGCCCCGTAGCCGACGCTCTCGCTGGTCATCGCCGGCATGGGACCGAATTCCTCGGCCAGCTCGGTGACGATCGCCGCGCCGGTCGGGGTCGTCAACTCGACGGCGGGACCGTCGGAATAAGTCGGGACGCCGGTCAGCAGGGCCGCCGTGGCCGGGGCCGGCACGGGCATCACACCGTGGGCGGCCTTGACCGTTCCGCCGCCGACATTGAGCGGCGAGCAGTAAATCCTCTCGACGCCGAGGAGTCGAAAGCCGGCACAGGCTCCCACGATGTCGGCGATTGAATCGAGCGCCCCGACCTCGTGAAAGTGAATCTTCTCGACGGGCACTTGGTGGATGGCGGCCTCGACCTCGCCCAAGCGCCGGAAGACGCGGCGGCTACGGTCTTTGGTGTCTTGATCGAGACTGCTCGCGGCGATGATTTCCTCGATGCGGCTCAATGAGCGGTGATGATGGTCGTGGGCGACATCGACGATGGCGTTGGTCCCGCCGATCGCCGCGCGACGGCAGGACTCGAAGCGCACATCGACCCCGTCGAGGCCGAGTTTCGCGATTTCGCCCTTCAGAGCCTCACCGTCCACACCGGCATCGACCAGCGCGCCGAGTAACATGTCGCCACTTACGCCCGAGAAGCAATCGAGGTAGCAAACTTTCATGCGATGCCGTTCGAGGACCTGGAAAATGGGGCCGGAAGTCCAGTGCCACAAAGGACTTGCGGCGAGTTCCGCCCCTCATCGTAGCAAAGACTCGCTTGCTTCCAGGGCATCACTTCGAGGTGGGGTGCACGACACAAATATGGAGAATCGACAGCCCGGGCGGAGCGTTTCCCGGCATGAAGTCTTTCCTTGGTTCGGCCATGGCTGAAGCTTTGCGGAGAAAGGCCGTTGAAACGGCCTCGTAGCGGACGGCGAGCCTTTTCAACCGGCCCTGAAGGGCCGGCCTATTTGCGACGCAAGCCCGGTGAACCGGGCTGACGCGTCCAATGCTCTTTACTAATGACGTAATAAGGATTTCATGGCGAGCGGACCGCCGTTGTTTCGTCGCGAACACGACATCAACCAACCTGGGGCTCACCCGCCGCCTTTCGGGCGGTGGATGTTTCGCGCCGAAGAGAGTTGCCCTAGGGCCAAGACCGCATGAAAAAGTTTGTTTGGCCGCGGAGCACTATTCTTGAGTGACCGCATCGCGTGGGGGCTGTGAAAAAATCGGGGACAGTCCACTTCGCGCCGGATGCGACTACTGATTCAATGGAACTTATTCGGTCGGCGCTCGGTGCAGTCCCCATTTTTTCACAGCCCCGCGGCGATGCGGCTCTGGTTGGCAGTGGTTTCCTCCGCAATGGCGGATCGAAGCCTCTCAACAAAGTCGGGAGAAAAGTGTCTTTTCACGTGCTCTGAGTACTAGCCCGCATTTCTCACCGCCTGACGGGCAAAGCACACGATAGGCCCGCCATTACGTCGTTGCGCTTGCTCGCCGTGCTCACCGTACTGTTCAAGTACGCCTCCGCGCGCCAGGCCGCCCGTGCCTCGTAGTGACGGACCTCTCATGCACTTTGCCGCGCCACGCGGTGAGAAAAGCGGGCTAGGGCTGTTCATCCGGCTGGGATGTCTTGGGGTGGATCAGCTCGTAACCGGCTTGCTTCCATTCGGTCACGCCGCCGAACTCGATATCGTCGTAGCCGTTTTCCTTGAGCAAGGCCGCCGCACGGGCGGCCCTTCCGCCGCGGTTTCAAAACACGACAAGGGGTCGGCCCTTGGGAATCTCCGACATGCGGGTTTCGAGTTGGTCCATCGGAATGTGGTGATAGCCCTTGATGGTTCCAATTTGTTCGAGTTCTTCCGGGCGCCGTACATCGAGCAAGAATACCTCCGCTCCCTCGTCGAGGCTTTGTTTGAGTGCCTTCGGGTCAAAGCGGGGGGCGGCGTGGGCGGTCTCGGGGTTATTTCCGGATTCGGACATGGCTTCGTCGGGTTTAGGGGATTTGGCGCAGGAAACGGCCCCGCCGCAACCGGCCAATGCGATCCCCATCCAGACTCTTCGGGTCAACATGGATGACTCTCCCTGAACGACACTTTGTCCAGTATATACGCCGACGGCGGCAGGGGCCGCGGGAAGCATCCAGGGCGGTGGCGAATGCGCGCCGGTATTGTTTCCGCGCAACTCTCCTAATTCTTCCCCGCCGGCGACCGATATTGTTACTGAACGGTTCTATGGGAATTCGATGGACATGAACATCTTGATCGTGGACGACTCTTCCGTAATGAGGAAAATCTTGGAGCGCAGCCTGCGGCAGGCGCTTCCGAATGGAATCGAGGAAGTCGTCGAGGCCGGAGATGGGGCGGAGGCGCTGGCAAAGCTCGACGCCGGACCGATTCAAGTCATCTTTTCCGACATCAACATGCCCAATATGAACGGTATCGAGTTCCTGCGAAACATGAAGGACACTCCCCATAAAGACCTTCCGGTCATCATGGTAACCACCGAGGGCGGGGAAAAAACGGTCATGGAGGCGATTTCGCTCGGGGCTAAGGGCTTCATTCGGAAACCCTTTACACCACAGCAGATGGAATCGACGCTGGCCAAGGTCATGAAATAGCCTTCGCCGGCCGACGGATGCGCGGCTGCCCGGGAGACAACGAGTGGATGCTCAAGTACAAACGTCGGTGGAGACCGAGACGATCGTGGACGCGGTGCGCCAGGCAACGCAAAGCGTCTTTTCCATGATGCTTTCGCTTGAAACCGAAGTGCAGCCTCACCGAACCGTGGATCAGCCCGATCCGGTCAACGGTGTCATTGCCCTGATCGGTTTTACCGGACCCTGGGGCGGAACGGGCGCTCTCTACTGTCAGGAAAAGCTGGCCTGCAAGATGGGTTCCTCGATGTTGATGATGGAAATCAACGAGATCAACGGCGAAGTGTTGGATGGGGTTGGGGAAGTCGCCAACATGGTCTTGGGCAATTTCAAGGAGAGCATCGAAACCCACACCGGGGCTCTCGGTCTCAGTGTCCCCACCGTCGTCTACGGCAAGAATTTTTCGACCCGTTCGGCCGTCAAATCCGATTGGACCCTCGTCCCGTTTCAATGCGCGGGCGATAGTTTCGAAGTTCGCATCTGCATGCAACCGCTGTAGCTTGTCGCCGACGGCGACGACTTGCATGACCGTTTCGAACTTCGCTTCGCCGCCGCGCCGATAACTCCGCCGGCCGCCCGGAGAATCCCACTTGGGCGAGTCTTTGCGCTAGCATGGGGCTATCCGTGCGGACGACCGTCTCTATTGCCGTCGTGATTGCATCGGCTTTGTTGCCGGATACTGCGGGGGCGGCCCCGGGATTCGAGACGGATGTGCGCCCCATCTTGGAGCGCTACTGCGGGCAGTGCCACGGCGAATCGACGCGCATGGGCGAGCTCGATTTAGGGACTCGCGAGAGCATGCTGCGCGGTGGGACGAAGGGGCCGTCGCTGGTCCCGGGATCAGCCGAAGAGAGCTTGCTGTTTCGGCGCATCCTCGATCAGTCGATGCCGATGGGCGACAAGAAGGTCGCCGCGGCGGAGGCCGGGGTCCTGCGCGATTGGATCGACGGCGGCGCGCGAATCGAAACGGCCGCGAACTCGGCGGACGAGGCTGGCTTGAAAGCGGCTTCCCATTGGGCTTTCCGGGCTTTGGAGACGCCGGCACTTCCCACCGTTGCCGATAAGAATTGGGGGCGAAACGCTGTCGACGCTTTCATCGGCCGCCGCCTTGAGCAAGAGGGAATCAAGCCCGCCAAGGAGGCCGATCCACGCACACTTCTCCGGCGGCTTTATTTCAATCTGATCGGGCTGCCCCCGACCCCCGAGGAAGCAGCGGCGTTCGCGGCCGATCCGTCGGACCAAGCCTATCGCGTCATCGTCGAACAACTGCTCTCGCGCTCGCAATACGGCGAGCGTTGGGGAAGGCATTGGCTCGACGTGGTTCGCTATGCCGAGTCGAATGGCTATGAGCGCGACACCACGAAAGAGGCCGCCTGGCGTTATCGAGATTGGGTGATCAACGCTTTCAACCGCGATCTGCCCTTCGATCAATTTGTCACCGCGCAGATTGCGGGCGACGAGATTCCCGGCTCCGACGCCGAATCGCAAATTGCGACGACGTTTCTGCGCCTCGGTTCCTGGGATGACGAGCCGGCCGACCCGGCCGTCGATCGCTGGGATCAACTTGACGACGTGCTTGGTTCGACCGCCACGGCGTTTCTGGGATTAACCATTCGTTGCGCCTGCTGCCACGATCACAAATTCGAGCCTTTCACGCAACGCGACTACTACCGTCTCGCGGCTGTCTTTAGTGCCTTGAAACGGCCTCAAGTCGGGCAGAAGGAATTGACGCGCCCCGCCGGCACGCCCCGCGAGCTGGCCGTCTACCGCGCGGCGATGAACCGCGTGGACGAAAAGATCGAACCGTTCCAGAGAGACATCCGCGGCATCGAACAGCGCATTCTTAAACGCATCGTCGAAAAGCAATCCGCCGAGGATTTGAGTTGGTACAACCACGTTGAAACGGTACTGGCTTTCAAGAAAGATCCGCTTAAGCGTGACTACCTCGAACGCGGCCTGGTGACTCGATTCAACCGCCGCCTCGAAGACGAGATTTGCGACGAAGCGACGCTCGACGAGCAAGCCGAGATCGAGGGGCTCGAACGCGAGATCGCGAAACTTGACGCGACGCGACCCGCCGCACCTCCGAACTCCTATGTTTGGTACGAGGACGATCCCGAGCCCCCGCCGACGCATGTGCTCCTTCGCGGGGATGTGACCGCGCCGGGCGACGTTGTGGAGCCCGGAGTGCCGGCCGTCTTTGGGAACGTTCCTTACCGCGTACTCGACGTGGGTTGGCGATCCACGGGCCGTCGTTTGGGCCTGGCGCGATGGATCACAGACCCGGACAACCCGCTGCCGGCACGCGTGATGGTCAATCGGCTCTGGCAGTGGCATTTCGGCGAAGGCTTGGCGGCCAGTGAAAACGACTTTGGTGTGATGGGGCAGCGGCCGTCGCATCCCGAGTTGCTCGACTACTTGGCGGCGGAAATGCTGCGTTCGGGCGGAAGCATCAAGCACCTCCAGCGCTTGATCGTGAACTCCGCCGCGTTTCGTCTTTCTTCGGATTGGACCGCGCAAAACAGCAAGGACCCCGATAACCGTTGGTTGAGCCGCTGGAAGCCGCGTCGACTCGATTCCGACGCCGTGCGGGACGCCATGTTGGCGGTAAGCGGGAAATTGAATTTGAAGATGGGCGGGCCGAGCATTTACCCCAAGCTTTCGCAAGCCGTCTTGGAAGGGCAGTCGCGCCCGGGAGACGGCTGGGAGACTTCGACGGATGAAGAAGCCTCGCGCCGCAGCGTCTACATTTTTATCAAGCGCAGTCTCGCGGTGCCCGAACTTGAAATGCTCGACGCCCCCGATAACGCCGAGAGCTGCGAGCAGCGGCGGGTTTCCACAACCGGCCCGCAAGCGCTGACGTTTCTGAACGGCGATTTCGCGGTCGAGGCCGCCAACGAGCTGGCGCGGCGGGTAGTGCGGGAAGCCGGCGACGATCCGAGTCGTCAGGTGAGGCGGGCTTTCGAGTTGGTCTACGGTCGTCCGCCCGGACCGGAAGAAACGCGGGCGGTCCTTGATTTTCTTCGCGGCCGACCGGGTGAACAGGAGCAGGGTTCGACGGCGGAAAAGACGGCCGCGATCGAAGGCCTGATGCCGGTTTTGCTCAATAGCAACGAATTTTTCTACCTTTATTAGAAGTTTGCCCGCCGAGAGTAGTGAGTAAGCGGGTCAGGGATTTGCTGACTTCTGAAGCGCTGATTTCGGGCATTTCTGTGTTACATTATTCTCGGGTCGTCTTCGCCTCTCGCTTTTCGTCTCGATGAGCCATCCGTACCTATTCGAGCTGTCCCGTTTGCCGCGTTGTGGTTGCCGCGCGTCGAGCGCGACGGCGATCGTTGTCGCGTTGCTGCTCGTTCCGGGGGCGGCCCCGGCTCAGGATACCGACGCGGCTCCGGCTGAGCCCGAAACGGAGCGTTCGATCGGCGCGGGCGACGCGCTCGTTCATCGCGATGAATCGAGCCTGGCGAAGTCTTTCGCCGACGACGAGCCGCCCGAGAGATTGGAAGATTATCTCGAGGATCTCTATGAGCCCAGCGTCCATTTTAAGACGCTCTTCTCGGCGGGCTTCAAACACATTCGCGAGTCTCCGAAGCAGTGGGGCGGCGGTTCGACGGGACTTCACAAGCGCCTGCGCCACGCCTACACCAAGCGCTTGGTCAAGAAGTCGATTGAACACAGCGTCGCGGCGGCCTTCGGCGAGGTGATCGGCTACCGGTGTTCGGAAAAGAAGGGCTTTTGGCCTCGCGCGAAACACGCGATCGTCTCGACTTTCGTAACGCCTCGCGAAGGCGGCGGAAGAGGTCTTGCCTACTCTCGGATCGCGGGAACGACGGGCTCTTATTTCGTCGCCAATACTTGGTACCCGCAAGGCACCAACGGCAAGAGCGACGCGGTGCGCCGCTCGGGACTTTCACTGGGGCTCGATGTCGGAACGAATATCCTCAAGGAGTTTTGGCCCGGAAAGAAACGTTCCGGTAAGAAGTCGCCAAAACCCGACCGCGGCGACGACGATTAGAACCGGTCTGTTGGGTGGTCTGGAACTCCCCCTTTTCGCACTGCCGCGCACTCTTGGTTATGTCTCGGGGTTGCTCGAAACCTCGCGCGCTTGGCCCGTCGCTTGCGCTCGGGGCTCTGATTCTGCTTGCCGAACACCCATCCGAACAAGCCGGCGACGTATAATTTGGAGGGGTCGCCGAGACGTTGGCGACCAATAGATGACGCGAGATTGCACGGTAGGCGGGGGGGGCGAAACTCACGCGACCCCGGCCCGGATTGAGGCCTGCATGCTTGAGCGAGTCCGGGGTGATCGGCGGTTGATTAGCGCAACTGTCGCTTGCTTCCTCATCTTTTGCGCGGTAACCTTCAACTCGTTGTTGGGGGCGGCGGAGCTGACTCCCGAACAGATCGAATTTTTCGAGACGAAGGTTCGGCCGGTGCTGGCGGGAAATTGCTACAGCTGCCATGGCGCGGAGACGGCCACGCCGTTCGCCAACCTGCGTGTCGACAGCCGAGCCGGGGTTCTCAAGGGCGGTGATTCAGGACCGGCCGTGGTGCCGGGTGATTCCGGCGCCAGCCGCCTGGTTCAGACAATCCGTTACGCCTCCGCGCTCAAGATGCCTCCCACCGGCAAGCTCGCCGAGGAGAAGATCGAGGCGCTGGTCAAGTGGGTCGAGATGGAGGCCCCTTGGCCGAATGAAGCGTCACCGAGTCCGGCCGCGGCGACCAAGAAGTTTGATCTCGAAGCCCGCCGTCGAGAACACTGGGCTTGGCAGCCGATCCGAAGCACCGAACCGCCGAAGATAAAGGGGGCGCGCCATCCGGTCGACCGCTTCCTGCTCGCCACCCTGAAGCAGAATCAACTACGTCCCGCGGCGGCGGCGGACCGGCTGACTTTACTGAGGAGGACTTACTTCGACCTGACGGGGCTGCCGCCTTCTCCCGAGGACATTCGGCAATTCATCGAAGACCAGAGCGCGGACGCCCACCAGCGCCTGGTCGACCGTCTGCTGGCCTCACCCCGTTACGGCGAGCATTGGGCGCGCCGTTGGCTGGATTGGGTTCGCTACTCCGAGTCGCACGGCAGCGAAGGGGACCCGGACGTTCCGCAGGCTTGGCGCTATCGCGATTACATCATCCGCGCCCTCAACAACGACATTCCCTACGATCAGTTGATTCGCGAGTACCTGGCGGGCGACTTGCTCGACGAGCCGCGCATCAACGCCGACGACGGCATCAACGAATCGGCGCTCGGACCGGCGCATTTTCGCATGGTCGAGCATGGCTTCCAGCCGGTTGATCCTTTGGAGGACCGCGTCAACTGGACCGAGAATCAGGTCGATGTGTTTTCAAAAGCGTTCCAGGGTCTTACCCTTGCCTGCGCCCGCTGTCACGACCACAAGTTCGACGCCATCAGCCAAAAGGATTTCTATGCGGTCTTCGGCACCGTCCGGGGAGCGCGCCCGATTCAGGCCACCATCGATTCGCCGGAAAGAATTCAAAAGAACCGAGCCGAATTGGCCGCGTTGAAAAGCGAAGTGAAAGCGACTCTCGCTGAAACTTGGCTTCGACAGGCCGGCGAATTAGAAGCCCAACTGCTGAAAGGCCCGCGGGGCGCGCCCTTCCTGGAACGCTCCGCGTGCGACGAAGACAGCGCGCTCCATGCCTGGACCGCCTTGGCGTCGAAACAGGGTGACGAATTCGCCGCCGGTTGGCGCGGGCTCGCAAGCGGGTTGCGGGAGAAGATCGCCGAGGGCAAGCGCTCTAATCGCGAACGGGCTATCGCCGGCTGGGACCTGCGAGGAGACGACTATGCCGGCTGGCTCAAGCACGGTATCGGGCTGCCGAAAACGCCGTCGGCGCCGGGAGAGTTTTGGATCGCCACCGAAGGGGAGCGCGTCCTCGGCGGAATTTATCCATCCGGGGTCTATTCGCATGGATTGTCGAGGAAGCATCCGGGCATCCTGCAATCTCCGCGTTTCAAGGTAGAGGGCGACAACATCAGCCTGCGGCTGCTGGGCGGTAATTTCAGCGCGGCGCGCTTGATCGTCGAGAACTACGCGGTGCCGCGATCGGGCATCTACAATCAGCATTTCGCCCCCAAGAAAGATCGCATGGCTTGGGCGACCTGGGACACGAAGTTCTGGAAGGGCTTCGAAGCCTATATCGAAATCGCGACCCTCGACGACCGGACCATCTTCCGCCTTGACGATGCCGACGCTAAGCGCGAACCGCGCCCGAAGCCCCGGCGCGACGGACGTTCATTTTTCGGTGTTGCCGAGGTTGTTTTCCACGACGGCAAGGAGCCCCCCAAGGAACTATCCGCCCCCGCGCTCCACCTGATCGAGGGCCGCGCGCCGGCCGATCCCGCGGCCTTGGCCGCCCGCTATCGCGAGTTGCTCACGACGGCGATCGAAGCGTGGCGGGACGGCGTTCTCAGCGAGAACCAAGCGGTTTTCCTCGATGATTTCATCCGGCGCGGCTACCTGGAGACGTCGATCGAAGGCGTGGCCGGCGCGAAGCCGCTTGTCACGCGCTATCGTCGGCTCGAAGAGGAAATTCCCGTGCCGCGGCGGGCTCCGGGCGTGCTCGTCGAAGCGACGCCGCACCAGCCGTTGCTGATCCGGGGAAGCCACAAAAACCCCGGTACGCCGGTGCCGCCGCGCTATCTCGAGGCGTTTCACGGCGGCCCGTACGACAATCCGCGGACGGTGCGGCTGCGCTTGGCGGACGCGGTGACGGATCCGGCGAATCCCCTGACCGCCCGAGTGATTGTCAACCGCCTCTGGTATCACGTCTTCGGCCGCGGCATTGTGCCGACGGTCGACAATTTCGGGAAGCTCGGCGAGAAGCCGGCGCACCCGAAATTGCTCGACTATCTGGCCACCCGCTTCCTTGACGAAGGGGCCTCGATCAAGAGTATGTTGCGGTTGATCGTGAACTCCGAGGCTTACCGGCGATCGAGTGAACCCTCCCCCGAGGCCGCCGAAAAGGACCCGGCCAATGCTCTGCTGCAGCACATGCCGATTCGTCGGCTCGAAGCCGAGGCGATTCGCGATGCAATGCTGGCCGTTTCCAGACAACTCGATCTCACAATGTATGGCGACTCGATTAAGACCTATTACGTGCAGCTCGCTACGCTCGACGACCCCAACAGCGGGCAGGCGAAGGGTGACAAGGATCGAGGCCCGCTGGATGGCGCCCGCCGCCGCAGTGTCTATCTGGAAGCACGGCGCAATGTGATGAATCCGTTTCTCGAGGTTTTCGATCTGCCCAAACCAACCGGCGCGCGCGGCCGCCGCGACATCACGAACGTTCCGGCGCAGTCGCTGACGCTGATGAACTCGCCGTTCGTCATTCTCGAGTCGGAAAAATGGGCCGAAGTCCTGGCGGCCGACGGCGAGACCGATGTAGGCAAGCGCGTCAGGGGAATGTTCGTACGGGCGTTGGGACGCCAACCTTCTTCAGCCGAAATCGACAAATCGCGAACTTTTCTCGCCGCTCTGGCCGATGAACACGCGGTGGCCTCAGATGTCATCCTGTCGAGCCAACCCGTTTGGCGGGACTTCGCGCAAGCGATCTTCAACTTCAAAGAGTTTCTCTATATCCGGTAGGTGATGTCATGAAATTCGCCGACGACTCGAACACACGCCGACACCATTGGAGGCCCGGCGACCTCCCGAGTCGACGCGATGTGCTGACCCGTTGCTCGATGGGCTTCCCGATGTTGGCGTTGTCGGGTTTGGCGGCCTCGGAAGGCCGAGCCGGCTTGCCGGAGGGTGCGAGTGCGGAGAGCCCAACGGCGCCGCGCAAACCGCATTTCCCCGCGAAAGTGAAGAGCGTCATTCTTTGCCACATGTCGGGCGGGTTTTCGCACGTCGACAGCTTCGACCCCAAGCCTCGGCTTGACGCCGAAGCCGGGCAGCCCTTGCCAATGAAGGTTGAGCGCACGATGTTTGACCAGAACGGCAACATTTTTCCGAGCCCATGGAAGTTCAACCACTACGGAGAAAGCGGCATCCCGGTCAGTGATTTGTTCCCACACATCGGTTCTTGCGCCGACGACTTAACCGTGATTCGCTCGATGACGGCGACTTTCAACGAACACGCGCAGGCCAATTTTTTCATGCACTCAGGCCGTCCCTTTTCCGGTTTCCCGAGCATGGGCGCCTGGACGACCTATGGACTGGGGAGCGAAAACCAGAACCTGCCGGGTTTTGTCGTGCTGGGCAGCGGCGGCATTCCGCTGGGCGGGCGCAATATGTTCGGCAACGGCTTCCTGCCGGCGGTTCATCAGGGGTCGATGATTCATCCCGGCCGCGAGGAGCCGATGAATAACGTTCGGCCCAAGGAAGCGGATCGGTTGCAGCGCAAGCGCTTGGCGTTCATCGACGACATCGATCGAGAGTTCCTGGGTAAGACGAATCATCCGCAGGTGGAAGCGGCGATTCGGAATTACGAAACCGCCTATCGGATGCAGGCGGCGGTCCCGGAGCTGGTGGATTTCAGTCGCGAAACCGAAGCCACGAAGAAGCTCTACGGCATGGATTCGGAAGTGCCGCAGAAGGCCGCCTACGCGACGCAATGCCTATTGGCCAGACGGCTCGTCGAACGCGGCGTGCGATTTATTGAAACGACGATCGTCCATCACCCGGGCCTGTCGAATGTCGGCAATCCCTGGGACCAGCACGGGAGACTGCGTGAAGGCCACGCGGCGAACGCTTTCCAAGTCGACCAGCCGATCGCCGGTCTCATCAAGGACCTGAAAGCTCGCGGTTTGCTGGAGCAGACGCTTATCGTTTTCGCCGGGGAATTCGGCCGTACTCCTTTCACGCAGGGCAAGGACGGTCGCGACCATAATCCCTGGGGCTTCAGTTTATGGTTGGCGGGCGGCGGCGTCCGCGGCGGCACGATTTACGGCAAGACCGACGAATACGGCTACCATGCCATCGAAGGCCGGCTGACGTTCTATGATCTGCACGCCACGATCCTGCACTTGCTGGGGCTTGATCACGAGAAGTTAACCTACCGTTTTGGCGGACGTGATTTCCGGCTGACCGACGTGCACGGGAATGTGATTCAAGACATTCTGTCGTGAGAGAGGCCGGGCCCGTCGCTTGCGCTCGGGGCTCTGAATCTGCTTGATGAATTCTTCGCGACAGGGGCTGGGTTCGATCACGCCTCGACGACGCGAGGTTCGACCGTGCATTGGCCCTTGCCCGCGAAGCTGCTGACGGCGAGATCGACCGGGGCCGGGTCTTGCCCCTCCCGTTGGTAGCTGACCTCGTAGTGATTGGCGAGGCGGCGCAAGAGAGACCGGCAGACCTTTTCCAGCTCCCAATGATCGTCGGCGGCGTAATAGATGCCGCCTGACTGTCGTGCCAAGCTTTCGAGTTCACGGCTGTCTTCGCCGCAACCGTAACCGATCACATAGAGCGGCACGCCGCCCGCCAGCAGTTTTTTCACGATCGCGGGAAAGGTGTGGTCGCTGCCCTGATCGACGCCGTCGGAGATCACGACGATGCCGCGACAACCCGGTTCGGCGGTGACGGCTTGCAACGCTTCCGCGAGAGCGTCGTGCAGGCGGGAGGCATTCGTCGCACCGCTATAGGGCCGCCGAAGCAAGGCGGCCAGACGTTTCGGACTGTCGCTGAATTCTCCCGTCGCCTCGATGTCGAAGCCATACTTGAAGAACGCCAGACGGTCGGCGGGGAATTTCTCTTCCACGCTTTGCATCAGGGCGGTGCTGACTTCCCGCGTATTGCTGATCGACATGCTGCTGCTACAGTCGAGCACATAGGCCAAAGAGAGTCCGTCACGGACGGACGGTTGCTCAACGCGGCGGGATTCGATGCTCTCCCCGCCTTCGGCAACGTGGAAGTCGCGCTCATCCAAGTCGGGGATCGCGGACCCGTCGGCGCGGGTCACGGCCAGGCCGATACGACGGCGGCCGCCTGTCGTGATCGCGGCGAAGATCGTTTCCAGCGTGAGTTCGTCGTTGCTGTTCAATACGCCCTGATCGCCGGCCGGCGAGGCATCGAAGTCGACCCCCAGTTTTTCGAGCGCTCCCCGGGCGGCCTCGCGGACGGATTCCTCCTCGTCTTTGGCTAAATCCTCGAGTAACCGCGGCGAACGGTGGTCGGCCACTTCGCCGAGCGCCCAGGCGGTAGCCACGCGAGAGCCGATATCGGTGTCGCGTGACATGGCGGCCAGGAAGTTGACCGCGCCGTCTTCGTCGCCCAGCCGGTAGCGGCTCACCAGCGCGCGGACCCGCACGTTGGGATTGCTGTCGACGGTGGCAGCCTCCAAGACGCTCGGGTCGGGAGCATAATCGGCGGCGATCAACCCCTCCAGCGCCTGCGCGCGCACCGAGGGTTCGGGGTCCCGGAGAGCGTTTTCGAAGAAGAGCGTGTTGCGGCAGTAGCGGGCGAAGATAAATGCCGCCGTCGAGCGCAGCTCGGGCCCTCGCTCGCGAAGAATTCGAGTTAGCTGCGGCAGGACGCGGTTGCTGTCGCAAACCTCCGCCATGAGACGAAGAATGCGCAGCGCCGACTCATCCGAAGCTCCCTGCAACGCTTTCGCCAGATGGATGTCCACCTGATTGACGACTTGCTTGATGACAGCGGCCAGCGGGACGGCTTCGTCGACCGACGCAACGCGCGGGTTCAGCAGTAAATCAAGAAGTTGCCCCTCGCGCTGGAGAACCCAGATCAACAGCCGCCGGCTCTGGTCGTCGTGACCGTTGGCAAGATACCGTGCCGCGGCGCTCTTGAACACCGCCGGGTTTCGCGCCAGCAAGGCCTCGATCTGTCGTCCGCCGTCTCGGCTCTGAACCGCATGATCGAGAAGCGTAGCGATGTTCCGTTCCATGGCTCCGGTTCGAAGGCAAGTCGAGGTCGCGGACCGCTGTCGGTTTCCGTCACTCTCCTTATCGGTTCGGTTATGCGGTGTTAGCGCAATTTTCGGGCGGGCTTTTCAGGAGTAGGGTTCAGCCGCGCGGCGATTACCCAATGCTTTCCGAGGTTTCCGGGATTGCAACCGGGGGGGCCGCCGGAAGGGGTGTCGACGACTCGGACGTCGATACCCATCGTTTGAGGGATTCGGCGAGAGCATGAGGCTTGATCGGTTTCGTGATGTAATCGTCCATGCCGGCCCCCAAGCATCTTTCGCGGTCGCCTTTCATGGCATTCGCCGTTAAGGCGATGATCGGCGTACGATCGCCGCCGACCTCGCGGCGCCGGATCTCCGCGGTGGCTTCGAAACCGTCCATTTCGGGCATTTGGCAATCCATCAGCACGGCGTGGTAATGAATTCGCCCGAGCGCCTCGACGGCTTCCGAACCGTTCGCGACCGCATCGGCGGCATAGCCCAGCTTGCCCAGCAAGTTGAGAGCGACCTTTTGGTTGACGACGTTGTCTTCGGCGAGCAGGACGCGGCGTCCCGGGATCGCCGCTGAGAGTTGTTCCGCGGAAGCGTTTCCGACGGTTTCGACGGCTTCGTGCGGGCGGCCGCTTGCCGTCGCCCGGATGGCGCCCCGAACGCAGTCACGGAGTTGGTTTTGCTTGACGGGCTTAGTTAAGCAGGCGGCGATGCCGGCGTCGGCCAGCTCGTCGTTCTGCTTGATTCCCATCGAGCTGAGTAGGATGCGCGGCGTCGCTCCCCAGGTCGGAGACTCGGCGATGCGGCGGGATAGTTCCAGACCGTCGATCCCGGGCATCACCATGTCGAGCAGGATAACGTCGAACCGCTGCCCGTTTCGCCGCGCTTCCGAGAGAGCGTCGAGAGCGTCGTCGGCGTCAACGGCCTCGGCCGTCTCCATGCCGAACGCGGCCAGATAGTGCCGCAACACACGGCGGCTGGTTTCGTTGTCGTCGACGGCCAAGGCCCGCAGGCCGCGTAGCTCGCTAATTTCGAGCGAGGTTGTGCTCTTTGCCTGGTGCTTCTGCTTCTCGAGTTTCACGGTGAACCAGAAGGTGGACCCTTCGCCGACGACGCTGTCACAACCGATTTCACCGTCCATCCTCTCGACGAGTTTCTTGCAAATCGCCAGTCCCAGCCCGGTGCCTCCGTACTTGCGGCTGGTGCTGCCGTCAGCCTGCGTAAATGCTGTAAACAGTTGCCCCCGCACCTCGGAGGGGATGCCGATGCCGCTGTCTTTGACCCACATTCGCAAGACCGCGTGGCCCTCATCCTCGGATTGCTTCTCGACGCCCACGAAAACTTCGCCCTGCTCGGTGAACTTCACGGCGTTGCTGATGAGATTGAGCAGAACCTGACGCAGCCGGCCGGGGTCGCCCCTCAGACCGAGCGGCGTATCGGTCGAGATCAGAGAGGCTAACTGGATGCCGCGTTCGTCGGCCTTTTCCGCCAGCAGGTCGACCGCCCCTTCGACGGTTTCGTCGAGGTCGAAATCGAAATGCTCGAAATCGAGCTTGTCCGCCTCGATCTTCGAAAAATCGAGGATGTCGTTGATGATCGTCAGCAGTGCGTCCGCGCTCGATCGAATGGTTTCGGCGAAGTCTCTCTGCTCGGAGTCCATTTCCGTATCAAGCAACAGGCCGGTCATGCCGATCACGCCGTTCATGGGCGTGCGGATTTCATGGCTCATCGTGGCCAGAAACTCGCTCTTGAGATGGGCGGCCTCTTCGGCTCTTTCCTTGGCCTCGATCAGCTCTTGATTCATTTCGCTGAGCTGTTTCGTGCGGGCGTTGACCTGCTCCTCGAGACTGTAACGATGGCGCTGCAGTTGCTGGTCGCGATGATGGATCTGGACCAACATGTCGTTAAAGGAGTCCACCAACAAGCCCAGCTCGTCGTTGCTCACCTTGCGTGCCCGCGCTGAATAGTTTTTTCGCGCGAGACTCGCTCGGCCGTATCAGCCAGGTGCAGAATGGGTTCGGAAATCAGCTTTTGCAAGCGTGCGGAAAGCAGAAAAGCGGCGATCAAGAATCCCGGCACGACGATGAGCGCAAGGGTCACGAAACCCTTCAAACGGTCCTCGATTCGCTTCGAGTCGGCTTGGATGACGATGGACCCCAGTTTTTCGCCGTCTTGCATCACGGGCCGGGAAATGACGAAGCGGTCCTCTTCGTCGTAGTCTCCCGAGGAATAGGGGGCGGGTGAACACACGTGGGACGCCGTGAGGTTTCGTTGGTAGGAAGAGTAAAGGCTTCCGTTTTCCTCATAGAGGCAGGCGGAAACCACTTGCGGATGCGCCCGCAAGCCGGCCAAGGTGTCGGTCCCGGCGCCGGGGTCGTCCTCGGCCAGCGCGACCGCGCAGTTGTGGGCGATAACAGCTTCCAGCCGGGTCATCTCTTCAAGAGCGCCCTGGCGAAAGGTCACCAGCTCATAGACCACAAAACCGGCACCCGCCAACAGCAAGGTCGCTGCTTGGGTGATGACAATCAGCCAGACCAGCTTGCGCTTGATCGGCAAGTCTTGAAATGCTCGCATCGTTGGTGCGGGGAGTGCTTTCGTCAAACTTGTTTCACCGACGAGACTTCGCGGTCCCTCGGGCCCCGGCTTTCACCTTCCGGGGAGTAACTCATTCGGACGCAGACCGATGCCAACGGCGCTTCACGCACCTTCCCGGCAACTCCCCTTCCTTACCTTTTCGACAGAAATCGGCGATCGCTGAATTGAGCCGCTCGGCGTGGCCGCCTGGAGCCGAGTTCGGTACCATAAAGCCGTCAACGGATTTCGGATCGTTGGGAGGGCTTGTTCATGAGATCGCATCGCAAGATGAACCTGTCGATCTACCTACCTTTTTGGGTCGCGGCGGCCTTATCCGTGTCTCTGCCGGCGCCGGTGCTCGGCGCTCCGGCGGCGCGCATTGATTTCAGTCGCGACGTTCGTCCGATTCTTTCCGACAAGTGCTTTGCTTGCCACGGGCCAGACGACGCGCAACGCCAAGCCGATCTTCGTCTCGACACCCGCAACGGAGCCTTCGCCGAGCGAGGCCGAAGCGCCGTGATCATCCCTGGGGATCGATCCGCCAGCCGGCTCTTCCAGCGCATCAATCATGAGGTGGAAGCGGCCCGCATGCCTCCGCCGGCCGCCGAGCGCAAATTGAAGCCCGAAGAGGTCGAGCGCATCGGAGCGTGGATCGACCAGGGCGCCGACTGGCAAACCCATTGGGCCTATGTGCCGCCGAAACGCCCCGATCTCCCCGAGGCCGGCAACCCGGCTTGGGCCCAAAGCCCGATCGACCGTCTGATTCTCGCCCGCTTGGAGAGTGAAGGCCTCGAGCCCTCCTCGCCGGCGGACAAGCCAACTTTGCTGCGGCGCGCGGCGCTCGACCTGACGGGCCTTCCACCGACTCCCGAGCAAATCGCGGCCTTTGTCGCCGACCGCTCTCCCAACGCCTACGAAAAGCGGGTTGACGCGCTGTTGGCCTCGCCGCATTACGGCGAGCGTATGGCCATGCCCTGGCTCGACGCCGCGCGCTACGCCGACACGCACGGCTATCACATCGACAGTCACCGCGATATGTGGCGCTGGCGCGATTGGGTGATTAACGCCTTCAACGACAATATGCCGTTCGATGAGTTCACGGTTGACCAGCTTGCCGGCGATCTGCTGCCCGATCCGAAACCCTCGCAAATTCTTGCCACCGGGTTCAACCGCAACCACATGATTAACTTCGAGGGCGGCGCCATCCCCGAGGAGTATCAGGTCGAGTACGTCGTCGATCGCATCGAAACCACCGCGACGGTCTGGATGGCGGCGACCATGGGATGCTCGCGTTGCCATGACCACAAGTACGACCCCTTTAAGCAGAAGGAGTTCTATCGGTTCTTCGCCTTCTTCAACACGATTGGAGAGAAGGGCCTCGACGGCCAAACCGGCAACGCCGCCCCCGGTGCTGGAACTGCCCTCCGACGAACAAAAGAGCCGCCAGCAAGAGCTCGAGGAACGAATCGGCGCGATCGAACTCAAGTTGCCCGACGACAAGATCAAGCCGCGCCAAGCCGGCTGGGAGAAGACGGCGCTTGCCATGATTCCGACGCCGCCCGACAAAGGTCTGGTCGCGAGGTGGGGATTTGAAGGAGATTTAATGGAAAAGGTGGGGCAAGAAACCGGCGCGACGGTTCGAGGCGAGTTGACTTACGACGAATACGGTCGCGTCGGCCGCAACGTTGCTTTCAGCGGGGAAACTCACGCCGAGTTCGGAACGGCCTTTGCCCCTCGAGCGGACAAGCCATTTTCACTCGCGATGTGGGTGCGCGTCGTCTCGTTCGGCGGCCAGCATGTGCTCCACAAAATCGAGAACACCGAGACCCGCCGCGGCTTCGAGCTTTTTGTCGATGAATTCACGAAGATCGGCGAACCCTATGAGCTCCAGCGCGGTCAGCGAATCCGTGTGCGCCTATCCCATCAATGGCCCGAAAATGCGATCGAGGTGCGCACAGCCCGCCACATCCGGCAAGGCAAATGGCATCAGCTGACGGTGACTTACGACGGTAGCGGCTCGGCCGCCGGTCTGCGTTTTTACGTGGACGGCGAGCCGGAAGAGACCGAAACCATCAGCGACAGCCTCTCGGGGCCGATTCACAATGACGTGCAGCTCGGCGCGGGCGACAAAGAAGTCGGCACTCCCTTCGACGGGGGCTTGGACGAAATGCGGGTCTACGATCGCGTGCTCTCGCCCGCTGAAGCCGCCAACCTCGCCGGGGACCACCCGGTTCGGGCAATGCTCGCGAATGCCCTGGAAGGTTGCCCCGAGCATTTCTGGCGCGGCAAGAATCCCGAGGAGGATCGGGAACTCTCCGAGGAGGAAGAGAAAGCCAAGAAGAAGAACCGCCGGCTATTCGCCGAGTGCGGCCGGCGACAAGAAAAAACGCGGGATTACTTTCTCACCCGTATCGCCAACGAAGAGGAGCAGCGGCTCTACGCCGATCTGCTCGATCTCGACAAGCAGCTCACACGCCTCAAGAACGAGATTCCCACCGCCATGGTGATGAACGAAATGTCGAAGCCGCGTGAGACCTTTGTGCTGGGCCGAGGAGACTACCGCAACCAAACCGCGAAAGTGACCGCGGGCGTGCCGGCGGTGCTAAACCCGCTGCCCGCCGACGCGCCGCCGAACCGGCTGGGATTGGCGCGCTGGCTCGTTGATCCCGCCAACCCTCTCACCGCGCGGGTGACGGTGAACCGCTACTGGCAGATGATTTTCGGCACCGGCTTGGTGCGTACTTCCGAAGATTTCGGCTCGCAAGGGGAGCCCCCCAGCCACCCCGCGCTGCTCGATTGGCTGGCCGTCGAGTTTGTCGAATCCGGCTGGGACGTCAAGGCGTTGCTCAAGAAGATCGTGATGTCGGCGGCGTACGGGCAGTCCTCGCGGGTTACCCCGGAACATCTCGAAAAAGACCCCGGCAATCGCCTGCTGGCCCGCGGACCGCGCTTCCGTCTTTCAGCCGAGGGGATTCGCGACAACGCGCTCGCCGTCAGCGGCTTGCTGAACGCCGACATCGGCGGACCGAGCGTCTACCCCTACCAGCCGCCGGGGCTGTGGGAAGAGATGGCCTTCGGCGACGTTTTCAGCGCCCAGGCCTATACGCCCGGCAGCGGTAAGGATCTCTACCGCCGCAGCATGTATACGTTCTGGAAACGCACGGTGCCGCCGGCGTCGCTGGCGACCTTCGACGCTCCCGACCGCGAGGAGTGCCGCACCCGCCGGGCACGGACGAATACGCCGCTGCAAGCGCTTGTGTTGATGAACGACCCGACGTATGTTGAGGCTTCGCGGCACCTGGCGCAGAGGATGATCCTCGAAGCCGGTGACGCTACGGATCAGCGCATTGCCTGGGTTTTTCGGCGGGCGACGGGACGTGCTCCGCTGCCCGGCGAAACGGCGGTGCTGGCCTCGATTGCCCGCGAGCAGGAAGCCGACTATCGCAAGGCCCCGGAAGCCGCCCGCGAACTCATCGCCGTCGGCGAATCGAAGCACGACCCCACACTTGACCCCGTCGAGCTGGCGGCGTGGACCACGGTGGCCGGCACGATCCTAAACCTCGACGAGGTGGTGACGAAGGAGTAAGCTCCACAAGAGGGCGTGTCCACGGACGGTGACGGCCGCTCGCGCGGACAGCATCGAGCGCCTCGATCGATCGTGGTATTCATTGATGCCGGCCAGGGGTGTGAGCCCTCGACATACCCACGGCCGATATCCCACTTTCCCCTTTCCCATGCAGAAGATTGAGAGACAAGCTGAGAGCTTGTCTCAACTGTGGGCTAGGACCGGCAAGAGTGCCGGTCGCTACCGGGGCCGCGTCGGTTCGAAATTCAATCGTCCTACCAAGTTTCCGGCCTGAATGGGCCCGCGCGGCCGGTGGCTCCACTAGCCGGCTCGGAGTCGCGAATCCGGGGGGTACACTGGAGGCAGTTCCGCCGGCCGGCCGGCATTTTTGCCCTACTGAACATTTGCCCTATTGAACGACCCACGATGAAATTCCGTACGTTAATCCCATTCGCCGGCATCATCGCCGCGACGATTCTTTGGATCGGTACGCCGCTACCGGCCGCCGAACCGCCCGAGGAAGTGTTGTCGCTGTGGTATGACGAGCCCGCTTCCGAATGGACCGAAGCGCTTCCTGTTGGGCAGGGGCGGTTGGGGGCGATGGTCTTCGGCGGCATCACCAAAGAGCGCATCCAATTCAACGAGGACACCGTCTGGCAGGGTGCTCCGCATGACTACGCCAACAAGGGCTCCCACAAATATCTCGGGGAGCTTCGCCGGCTGCTGTGGGCCGGCAAGCAATCGGAAGCCGAAAAACTGGCCATGGAACACTTCATGAGCATTCCGCTGGGACAGAAGGCCTACCAGGCGTTCGGGGATCTCGAGATCGAGCTGCTCGACGTCGATGAGAGCGCCGTCAGCGACTATCGCCGCGATCTTAACTTGGACACCGCTGTTGCCTCGGTCGAGTTTAGCGCCGGCAACCTGAACTACCAACGCGAAGTCTTCGCGTCTTTCCCGGACAAGGTGATTGTCGTTCGGCTTTCCGCCACCGGGGTCGAGCGCCTCGCGTTCCGGGCTTCACTCGCCGCCGCGCACCCGGGGGCCTCGCTGACGACTCGCGGAGAAGATCTGGTGATGGCGGGGGGTGTTCCCGACAGCGCGATTCGATTTGAAGCCCGGCTGGCGGTCCAGACCGACGGCTCGGTCGAGATCGCCGACGGTAAGCTGCTTGTTCGGTCGGCCAACAGCGCCACGCTGCTTCTCGCGGGAGCCACGAATTTCGTCAACTACCAAGACGTTTCCGCCGACCCCGCCGAACGAACTGGCGGGGTACTCGAGCAGGCGCGCGCGAAGAGCTACAAAGAGCTGCGCCGCGACCACATCCGCGATCACCAAGATCTGTTTCGGCGCGTTCGTATCGATCTCGGCGCGGCCGACACAAAGAACCTCACCACCGACGAACGCATCCGCCGCTTTGCCTCTCAAGCCGACCCGCAACTGGTCTCGCTGCTGTTTCAATACGGGCGCTATCTGCTGATCGCGTCGAGTCGCGCCGGGGGACAACCGGCTAACTTGCAAGGCCTTTGGAACGACCTGAACAAGCCGCCGTGGGAGAGCAAGTACACCGTCAACATCAACACGGAGATGAATTACTGGCCCGCCGAGATGACGGCTCTGCCTGAAACCGCCGAGCCTCTCTTCGCGGCCCTTCGAGAGGTTGCCGAATCGGGCGCCTCGACCGCTCGCGAGCACTACAATGCCGGCGGTTGGGTGCTGCATCACAACTTTGACCTTTGGCGCGGCACCGCTCCGATCAACCATTCCAATCACGGCATTTGGCCGACCGGCGGCGCGTGGCTCTGTCAGAGCGTCTGGCAGCATTATCTGTTCGGCGGCGACAAGGAGTTTCTGCGCGACACCGCTTACCCGCTATTGAAAGGGGCCTCGCGGTTCTTCGCTGATACGTTGGTCGAGACGCCTGACGGGCGTTGGCTGGTTTCGGGGCCGAGCAATTCACCCGAGAACGGCGGTCTTGTCATGGGGCCGACGATGGATCATCAGATCATCCGCAACCTGTTAGGAAATACGATCGCGGCGGCCGAGATTCTCGATGTCGACGAGGACTTGCAAGAGCAGCTCGCCGATCTGCGCCGCCGCATCGCGCCGAACCGCGTCGGCAAACACGGGCAGCTCCAGGAGTGGCTCGACGACGTCGACGACCCCAACAACAAACACCGCCACGTTTCGCACCTGTTCGGCTTGCACCCGGGCGTCGAGATTACGCCTTTCGGTACGCCCGATCTTTTCGCGGCGGCGCGGCGCTCGCTCGAGTTTCGCGGCGACGGCGCCACGGGCTGGTCGATGGGTTGGAAGGTCAACTTTTGGGCTCGCTTTCTGGACGGGGATCACGCGTACAAGATCTTGCGGAATTTACTCCAGCCGGTACCGACGAAGAAGTCCTCGAAGAACTTGGACGGTCGCCGAGGGGGCCTCTACCCGAATCTATTCGACGCCCATCCGCCTTTCCAAATCGACGGCAACTTCGGCGCCGCGGCGGGGATCGCGGAGATGTTGCTGCAAAGCCACGATCCCTATGGGACTCCGCTCGGCTACAGCGACGTGCAAGCCGGCTGGCGCGGCTTCTTGCACTTTCTACCCGCGCTACCTTCGGCATTCCCAACCGGTCGCGTCGAGGGTTTGCGGGCGCGGGGCGGGTTTGTCGTTGATCTCGAATGGGAAACCGGAAAGCTGACTCGAACGAAGATCGTCTCCGAACGTGGTTTGCCGTTGACGCTGCGATACGGCGAGAAGGAAGTCCACCTGGAGACCAAACCCGAGGTAGCATATCGCCTGAACGGCAACCTGGCGTTGGAATGAGGATGCCGACTTTTCGGCCCGGGCTTTCGGGGTTTTTAGAACGCCGTGACCTCCACACTCGGAGGGCGTGACGTACGGGTGCTCGGCGAGATGCCGCCTTGGACTGACTCAAACCTTCTTCGAACGACGAGCCGCTCGCCCTCGAACGGGTAGCCGGTGTGATTTTTTGAACAAATAACCCTTGACACCGTACTAAGGTCCGGGGTTTAGACTGAGTGTAGAACCAAACCAACATGACCACGCTAACCATCGGCGACGTCGCCAAGCAGGCGCAAGTCAACATCGAAACCTTGCGTTACTACGAGCGTCAAGGCATCGTACCCAAGCCCCCGCGTACTCATTCGAACTACCGGCTGTATCCGGGGGACACGGTTCGCCGCGTGCGATTTGTCAAGAAGGCACAGGAACTCGGCTTCTCCCTCAAGGAAATCAAAGAGCTATTGTCTCTTCGAGCTACCCGTGGCGCAACCTGCTTGGACGTTCGGCGGCAGGCCGCCACGAAGATCAAACAGATAGACGAGAAGATCCTGTCGCTTCAGGCAATGCAGAACGCACTGGGGGAACTTGTCCGGCGGTGCGCCGCGCGGCGCGGCTCATTGAGTGAGTGCCCTATTCTCGAATCGCTTGATTCCAACGGCCAAAGGTGAAGGGAGAAACAATGATGAACAAAGCTCTCACGACCGCATCCGTGCTCGTGGCCGGCCTTGCGTCGCTGTGCTGTATCGGGCCTCTGGTCGCTGTTGGAATCGGCTTGAGCACATTTGGAGCCGCCACGTTTTTCGAAGGCCTGCGACCCTACCTCCTGATGGTTGCCGTATCCCTCTTGGCGGCGGGTTTCTACCTGATCTACCGCAAGCCCCCTGTTGAGCAGTGTGTTGATGGATTGTGTGTCGTCGTGCCTCCGAAGAAGACCCAAAAGCTTCTCCTCTGGCTCGCCGCGGCCGTGGTGGTTCCCTTGGCCGCCTTCCCTCATTATTCCGATGTGTTTTGGGCCGGGGCATACAGCGCTTCTTCGAAAGAACCGGCTGCAACCGCTTCACTTGGCGAGGTCTCTGAAGCGTTCCTCGATCTTGAAGGAATGACCTGTGCCGGCTGCGCGGTGTCGGTGCAAGCCGCGGTGGAGCAGAAGCCGGGCGTCACCTTTGCCAAGGTGAACTTTGACAAAAAAACCGCTCACGTGCAGTACGACGCCTCACGTATCTCGGTTGACCAACTAATAGAGGCAGTACGGGACCTGGAGTTTGCAGCTAGACCCAGGCCCTGATTTCCCGGGAGACCGTCCAATGATGGCTGAACTCTACTACTTCGACGAGTGCCCCTCTTATCATCGGGCGCTCGACAATCTCAAGGAAGCCCTGCGTCTCGAACACTTGTCGGAACAGGTTGCCATGATTCGAGTTGAGTCCCCTGAAGACGCACAAGCCAAACGTTTTCTAGGTTCGCCCACTATTCGGCTCAACGGCATTGACATCGAAGGAGCCGACGCGGAGAAACAAGGTTACGCTTTCGCGTGCCGCATATACCTTGACAACGGCGCCCAAGCCGGCTCGCCGTCGGTCGGGCGCATTCGTCAATCTCTCCGCGATACCGCTTCGCAAACCAAACTTTAGGAGCTACGATTATGAACACCAAACGCAAGATCGAAATTTTCAGCGCCGGTTGCCCACTATGTGAGGACACCGTCGCCCTCGTAAACGCCATCGCTTGCCCATCCTGTGATGTTGAGGTCCTCAACATACAAGAGCAGCCAGTTGCCGCGAGAGCCAAAGATTACGGTATCCGCGCTATACCCGCGGTCGTCATTGACGGGCGGCTCGCGCAGTGCTGTGTGGGCTCGGGACCCGACCGAGCGGGCCTTCGCGCCGCCGGCGTCGGAGTGCCGTTGGGCGGTTAACCGTTTCCAGGAGGACAACCGTGAGGAACTCAGCCGCCAACCGAATTCGGGTGCGACAACGGCGATCAGTTGGCCGGCTTTCCGTGGCTGTTCGTTCAGCACTTCGGCAGGTCGCTCTTGCCCATCAGGTAGGTGTCGACGGCGTGGGCGGCTTTGCGTCCTTCCGCTAGGGCCCAGACGACAAGGGATTGGCCGCGGCGGGCGTCGCCGGCGGCGAAGACCTTTTCGTTCGAGGTTTGGAATTCTTCGAACGTCGCCTTGATGTTGCCGCGCGGATCCTTTTCGAGTTCCAGCCCGTCGACCAGGCCGTTGTGAACCGGGCCCAGGAAGCCCATCGCCAGCAGCACGAGGTCGGCGGGGACCGCGAATTCCGATCCTGGCTTGTCCTCGAACTTAAAGGGGCGGCGGTTGGTTTCCGGATCCACGTCGGGCCATGCGAGTTCGACGCCCCGCAGCGTCGTGACATGGCCATTCTCGTCGCCGAGAAATTCCTTGGTGTTGACGGCCCATTCGCGCACATCGCCCTCGGCGTGCGAGCTTTCGGCCCTGAAGGTGAAAGGCCACAGCGGCCAGGCGAAGGCTCCCGGCTCGTCGCGGGTCATTGGGGGCTTGGGCAGTAACTCGAATTGCCGAATCGACTTCGCGCCTTGGCGTCGTGTTGTTCCCAGGCAGTCGGCGCCCGTATCACCGCCGCCGATGATGATCACGTGCTTGCCTTCGGCGGTGATGTCGAAATCGGGGTTGACCGGACGGCCGCCCACGCGGCGGTTCTGTTGCGGCAGAAACTGCATCGCGTAATAGATGCCCTCGAGATCGCGGCCGGGGATGTCGAGATCGCGCGGGTTCTCGGCGCCGGTCGTGATCACAACGGCGTCGAACTCGTCCAACAACTCCTTGCCCCTGACGTCGACGCCGACATGGACCCCGCACTTGAAGGTGATGCCCTCGGCTTCCATCTGCTCGACGCGGCGGACGACGAGGTGCTTTTCCATCTTGAAGTCGGGAATCCCGAGGACCATCAGACCGCCGGGGACTTCATTCTTCTCAAAGGCCGTCACCAGGTGGCCGGCGCGGTTCAACTGCTGCGAAGCCGCAAGGCCCGCCGGCCCCGCGCCGATCACGGCGACTTTCTTGCCGGTGCGCTTTGCCGGGGGCTCGGGAACGATCCAGCCTTCTTCCCAACCGCGGTCGACGATCGACTTCTCGATGGCTTTGATCGACACGGGGTCTTCGTTGATGCCGAGCACGCAGGCCTCTTCGCACGGCGCCGGACAGATGCGCCCGGTGAACTCGGGGAAGTTGTTGGTCGAGTGCAGCTCGCGCAGGGCGTCTTTCCAACGGCCGCGATAGACCAGGTCGTTGAAGTCGGGAATGATGTTGTTTAACGGGCAGCCGGTGTGGCAGAAGGGAATGCCGCAATCCATGCAGCGCGCGCCCTGATCCTTGAGATCCGGCTCGGCCATTGGTTCATAGACTTCTTTGTAGTCCTTGATACGAACAAGTACGTCGCGCCCCTCGGGGGCTTGACGTTCGTATTCCATGAATCCTGTTGTTTTACCCATGCGATCGAAACAGTCTTTCTAAAGCGTCATGGTCCAACTCTCGCGGCCGGCCGAGTCGAGCCGGAAAAATGGGGGGCGTGATTCTTTGAATCCGCGCGTTGGTAAGACCGCCATGCAAAGATGCGTTCCTGCCGCCCTTTCAGGGCTCAACCTCTTTGCTTCCCTACCCAGGGTTTCGCCTTCGGCTTCACCCTGGGCTATATTCCGGCCGCCGCTTCGCGGCTCAAATCCGTCACCGCGCCCGCTCAACCACGGGCGGCTTCGCTAGGGCGCAAGCTCGGCGCGCGCGCTCGAATGCCTAAGCCGAGACCAGCGCCTTTTCGGCGCTCATGCGGTCGCTTAGCGCTTTCTTCAATTCCTTGGGGAAGACCTTGATGAATTTCGGCAGCATCTTCTCCCAGTTGTCGAGTATCCAACGGCCTTTCGGGCTGTTGGTGTAGACAACGTGCCGTTCGATTTGCTCCTTGACGAACGCCATGTCGGCGGGATCGTCGAACGGTTCCAAATCGATCATCGTATGGTTGGCCGACTTCTCGCCGAACTCGCCCGCCTCGTCGAGGATGAACGCGAAACCGCCGCTCATGCCCGCGCCGAAGTTGCGTCCCGCCGCGCCGAGGATGATCGCGCGTCCGTTTGTCATGTATTCGCAACCGTGGTCGCCCACGCCTTCGACGACAATCGTCGCGCCGCTGTTGCGAATGCAGAAACGCTCACCCGCCATGCCGTTGACGTAGGCCTCGCCCGACGTCGCCCCGTAAAACGACACGTTGCCGATGATGATGTTCTCCTCGAAGACGAAGCTCGAACCCTTTGGCGGATAGACGACCAGCCGCGCGCCCGACAGTCCCTTGGCGAAGTAATCGTTGGCGTCGCCTTCGAGTGTCATCGAAAGGCCCTTGGCGCCCCAGCAACCGAAGCTCTGGCCGGCCGAGCCTCTCAGCTTGATGTTGATCGTGTCGTCGGGAAGGCCTTTCGAGCCGTATCGTCGCGAAACCTCGGCGCTCAGCATCCCGCCGACGGTGCGGTTGATATTGACGATGTCGGTTTCGATTTCGACGCGCTTTCCGCTTTCCAGCGCCGGCGCGGCCTGCTCGATCAAACGATTGTCGAGCTGCACTTCCAGGCCGTGATCCTGACCCTTGGTGCGGTGGCGGCCAACGCTCTTGTCCACCGGCGGGTCAAAGAAGACTCTGCTGAAATCGAGCCCCTTGGCTTTCCAGTGGTTGACGGCCTTCTTCGTGTCGAGCATGTCGACGCGGCCAACCATGTCGGTGATCTTGCGGAAACCCAGCTCGGCCATGATTTGCCGCAATTCCTCGGCGATGAAGAAGAAGAAGTTGATGACGCTTTCCGGCTGCCCCTCGAACTTCTTGCGCAGCTCGGGATCTTGCGTCGCGATCCCGACCGGGCAGGTATTCAAGTGACACTTGCGCATCATGATGCAGCCCAGCGAAATCAGCGGCATCGTCGAGAAGCCGAACTCCTCGGCCCCGAGCAGCGCCCCGATGGCGACATCGCGGCCGGTCATCAGTTTGCCGTCGACTTGCACGGTGATGCGGCTGCGCAGGTCGTTCATCACGAGGACCTGTTGGGTTTCGGAAAGCCCCAATTCCCAAGGCGTTCCGGCGTGACGAATCGAGCTGACCGGAGAAGCCCCCGTACCGCCGTCGTGGCCGCTGATGAGCACCAGGTCGGCGTGGCCTTTTGAAACGCCGGCGGCGACGGTGCCGACGCCCACCTCCGACACCAGCTTCACCGAGACATTGGCGTTCTTGTTGCCGTTTTTCAAGTCGAAAATCAACTGCGCCAGATCTTCGATGGAGTAAATGTCATGGTGCGGCGGCGGCGAAATCAGCCCCACGCCGGGCGTCGAGTGACGTAACCGGGCAATGGTCTGGTCCACCTTGTGGCCGGGTAGCTGGCCGCCCTCGCCGGGCTTGGCGCCCTGCGCGATTTTGATCTGCAACTCGTCGGCGTTGACCAGGTAGTTCGACGTGACGCCGAAGCGCCCCGAGGCGACTTGCTTGATCGCGCTGCGGCGCCAGTCGCCGTCCGCGTCGCGGGCGAAGCGACGTTCGTCCTCGCCGCCTTCGCCGGTATTGCTGCGGCCGCCGATGCGGTTCATCGCGATCGCCAGAGTTTCGTGCGCCTCGGTGCTGATCGAGCCGAATGACATCGCACCGGTGCAGAAACGCTTGACGATATCCGTGGCCGGCTCGACCTCCTCGATCGGAACCGGGGCGTCGGATTTCTTGAACTCGAACAGACCCCGCAGCGTGCACAGGGTCTTATTCATATCGTTGATCGTGGAGGAGAACTCCTGGAAGGTCTTGAAGCTTTGCTGTTGAACGGCGTGCTGTAGCTTGGAAACCGTCGTCGGGTTGAGCAGGTGCTGTTCACCGCGCATACGAAACTGATACGCGCCGCCGACATCGAGCTCGTTTACCGCGTCGGTCACCGGGTGATAGGCGAACTCGTGACGCTTGGCGGTTTCCTCGGCAATGACGTCAAGTCCGACACCCTCGATCTGGGAAGCCGTGCCGGTGAAATACCGCTCGACGACGTTGCTGTTGAGGCCGACGGCCTCGAAAATCTGCGCGCCGTGGTAGCTCTGCACCGTCGAGATGCCCATCTTGGACATGACTTTGAGCACGCCCTTCTTGATGGCGAAGATGTAGTTCACAACCGCTTTTTCGAGATCCAGCCCCTCGGCGAGAGCACCGTCGCGATGCATGCCTTCGAGCGTTTCAAACGCAAGATAGGGGTTGATCGCGTTGGCCCCGTAGCCGATCAGTAGACAGAAGTGCATCACCTCGCGAGGCTCGCCCGACTCCACAATCAGCCCCACCTTACCTCGCACCGCGACGCGGATCAAATGATGATGCACCGCCGCCAGAGCCAGCAGACTCGGCATCGGCGCCAGGTCGCCGCCCGCGCCGCGGTCGGAGAGAATCAGAACGCTGTAACCGCTGTTGGCCGCTGCCTCGGCCTTGGAGCAAAGCTCGTCGAGAGCCTTCTCCAAACCCTCGCCGCCGCTCGCGGGATCAAACAGCGTCGGCAGCGTCTTCGCGCCGAAGCGAATCTTGCCCGCCTTGCCCGAAGCCCCGTTGCCCGCGCCGTACTCGATCGACCCCGGCTCGCCGACCCCGCGCAGCTTTTCCAACTCGCGATTGGTCAGCACGGGCAAATCCACCCGCAGCAGATGTGCGTGCTCGGGTGTTTCGTCGAGCAGGTTGCCCTGCGGGCCGATGTAGGTGATGGTCGACATCACCAACTGTTCGCGGATCGGATCGATCGCGGGATTGGTCACCTGCGCGAACAGTTGCTTGAAATAGCTGAACAGCAACTGCGGGCGATCCGACAGGCAGGCCAGCGGCGTATCGATGCCCATCGAACCAATGGGTTCTTGGCCAACGGCGGCCATGGGACCGAGCAGAATACGCTGGTCTTCCATGGTGTAGCCGAACATGCGCTGACGTCCGAGCAGCGTGTCGAAGTTCGTGCCGTGAACCTCGGCCGGTTCCGGCAGGTCCTTGGCCTGAATCAATTGTGCATCGAGCCATTCCCCGTAGGGTCTTCTGGTCGAATAGGTCTTCTTGATTTCCTCGTCCTCGACGATGCGGCCTTCGCCGGTATCAACTAGGAACATGCGGCCCGGCTGCAGGCGTCCTTTGTAGCGGATGTTCTCGGGGGCGAATTGCAGCACGCCGGCTTCCGAGCCCATCACCACAATGTCGTCGTGAGTGACGTAGTAGCGCGACGGCCTGAGACCGTTGCGGTCGAGTACGCCGCCGACATAGCGTCCGTCGCTGAAGACAATCGACGCCGGGCCGTCCCAGGGCTCCATCATCGTGGCGTGGTACTCGTAGAAGGCTTTCTTGTAGCCCTCCATGTGTTCATGGGAACTCCAGGCCTCGGGAATCAGCATCATCATCGCGTGCGGGGATTCGCGCCCGCCCTTGATGAGCAACTCGAGAGCGTTGTCGATCATCGCCGAGTCGCTGCCGGTCTCGTCGATGATCGGCAGCAGCTTCTTGATGTCGTCTCCGTAGAGCGGCGATGAGAAGGTGGCCTCGCGCGAACTCATCCAGTTGATGTTGCCGCGCAGGGTGTTGATTTCACCGTTGTGCGCCAGGTAGCGAAACGGCTGCGCGCGCTCCCAGGTCGGGAACGTGTTGGTCGAAAAACGTTGATGGACCAACGCGATCGCGGAGCGGAAAAGATCGTCGCCGAGATCGACAAAATAGTTCGGGATCTGCGGGGCGATCAGCAAGCCTTTGTAGCAGATGGTCCGCGCCGACATCGAGCAAGGGTAGTAGCGCGGCAGCTTGAGCTTTCGTGCTTCCGATTCCGTGCGCTTGGCGATGACGTAGAGCTTGCGTTCCCAGGCGTCGCCGTCGATGTCTTTCGAGGCTTCCCCTCGCCCAATGAAGACCTGTTCGACGGCCGGCTCGGACTCCCGCGCCAGCCAGCCGATGGCGTCGGAGCGGGTCGGCACGACCCGCCACCCCAGCACGGTTTCGCCTTCCTCGGCAACCACGCGCTCGACCATGCCCTTGACCACCGGATGGTCGTTTTCGTCGGCCGAGAAAAACAGTTGCCCGACACCATACTGTCCCTCGGCGGGCAGAGCGATCCCCAACGAGTCACACTCGCGTTCGAAGAAAGTATGCGGCATCTGCAACAGCAGTCCCGCGCCGTCACCGGTTTCGGGGTCACAGCCACAGGCGCCGCGGTGGGTGAGGTTGACGAGAACCTCAAGGCCCTTTTGGACAATATCGTGCGACCGGCGGCCCTTGATATCGGCCACAAAGCCGATGCCGCACGCGTCGTGCTCGTGTTCAGGGTCGTAGAGGCCCTGCTTCGGTGGTAAACCGTAGTTCAACATAAGATGTAGCTGCTCTTGAGGCGAACGGTTGTCACCCTTCCGGCATGCCGGGCCGGAGGAAACCTTCCCGTCAGAAGACCAAGATGGGAGCGTGTCCGCGGACAGAAGGACGGGATTCGCTCTCAGGTTCGTGTCAGGATAACACCCGCGAGAGTATTATAGCAAGCGGAACTAAGGCGCTTAAAACATTAGTTATACTTATACTAATTCACTAAGCCGGGGCTATTATAAGTGAACTGATATCAGGAAGTTCTGGGGAAGGCAGCGGGGCGTTTCATGGGGGGCAAGATCCATGGAGAATACTGAAACCTTCCGCGGCGTGCTTCAAGCGGACGTCTGGGCGCGCCCGCATGACTGGCGTGTGAACATCATGTGACTGCCACTTCCACCGTCGCGACACCGTCGCGAGGCCGGCGGGTTGCTCGCCCAGTCCCGCGGGGGCTCGAATCGAGGGTGTGGTATCTTGATGGCTTCGGCTCGCCCATGCCTACCATCCAGACGAAAGCACAGTTGATGACGGGCTCGGAAATCGATCGCACGCTGGTGCGTTTGGCCCATGAAGTGATAGACAAGAACGACGCCGTCGAGCGGCTGGCGGTGGTGGGCATTCACCGGCGGGGAGCGGTGCTGGGCGAACGGCTGGCGGCCAAGATCAGCCAATTGGAGAACCACGAGATCCCGCGCGGCAGCCTTGCAATCAAACTCTACAACGACGATCTCTCGACGGTCGCCGATCATCCGGTGGTCAGCGGCGCGCGAATCCCTTTCTCAACCGACGGTATGGACGTCATTCTTGTCGATGACGTGCTCTACACGGGCCGAACGACGCGGACCGCGCTCGACGCCTTGCTGGGGAAGGAAAATCCGAGGACGATTCAGCTCTGCACGCTGATCGACCGAGGGCATCGAGAACTCCCCATCGAGGCGCGTTTCGTGGGCAGGCAGGTGGAGACAACGGATTCCGAGATCATCGAAGTGAAGCTCGAACCGGTGGACGGCGAAGAGCGCGTCCTTTTAGTGGAAAAAGTGGATTGAAGAACCCGGACGCGGCTTTGAGCGAGCTGTCCCGCGAGGGTCTGCCCGGCTCCGGCACCAAGAACGACATCCGATGGCACTCTCTCCTCCAGCCTCCGCCGCACCCGCCGAATTGGCGCGGCGAAGCTTGCTCGGCATCGAAGACCTGGCCCGTGAAGACATCGAGCGGTTGCTGGCGCGAGGGCGTCACCACCAGCCGATGCAATCGGAAGCGGTCAAGAAGCTCGACACGTTGCGCGGTAAAACGATCGTCAACCTGTTTTTCGAGTCTTCGACGCGCACCCGAGCCAGCTTTGAGATCGCGGCGAAGCGCATGGGGGCCGACGCGATTTCGATCTCCGCGCAAGGGTCGAGCATGTCAAAAGGTGAATCGCTGGTTGACACGCTCAATACGTTGTCGGCGATGCGTCCCGACGTGATCGTGATGCGCCACGCCGCGTCGGGCGCGCCGCATTTCCTGTCGCGATTCCTCTCGACTCCGATTGTCAACGCCGGCGACGGCCGCCACGAACATCCCACGCAAGCGCTGCTCGACGCTCTCACGATTCTCGACAACCGGTCCTCGCTCGAAGGGTTGCGGGTCGCCATTATTGGGGATATCGCCCACAGCCGCGTGGCGCGTTCGAACGCCCACTTGCTGACGAAGTTCGGCGTGGATCTGGTGCTGTGCGGCCCGGCGACGATGTTGCCCGGCAACTTGGTGCACCTGGCGCCGGGCATTCGCCTGACTCACAGCATCGACGAGGCGGTGACGGACGCCGATGTGATCATGATGCTGCGCGTGCAGCTCGAACGGCAGAATATGCTGCCGTTCCCCAAAAACGAGTACTTTCAATTTTACGGATTGGGGATCGAACATCTGAAACACGCCAAGCCCGACGCTATCGTGATGCACCCGGGACCGATTAATCGCGGCCGCGAGCTGTCGTCGGAAGTCGCCGACTTTCCGCGTTCGGTGATTCTCAATCAGGTGGAAAACGGCGTGGCGGTTCGCATGGCGGTGCTGGAACGAGCGTGTGGGATGTCGTGAAGCGGCGCGCCGGTGGCGCGATCGGGGAGCCGCCTCGGCCTCTAATTTTTTGATGACGAAACTGCTGATCAAAAACGGCCGCGTGGTCGATCCGGACTCGGGTCGCGACGGTCCGGCCGACGTGCTGATCGAAGACGGCCGCATCGTGGCCGTGGATACCGCCATCGATGCACCCGGCGCCGAAATCCGCGACGCCGCGGGGCTCGTCGTAGCGCCCGGCTTTCTCGATATTCACGTTCACTTGCGCGAACCCGGCATCGAGCACGCCGAGACGATTGAGACGGGCGCGCGGGCGGCGGCGGCCGGCGGTTTCACAACGGTATGCTGCATGCCGAACACGATTCCGGTGAACGACAGCCCGACGGTCACCAGTTTTATCGTCGAGCGGGCACGCCGCAGGGCGATCGTGAACGTCTTTCCGATCGGTGCGATCACCAAAGGCAGCGAGGGCGAGCAGCTTGCCGAAATCGGGGCGATGAAAGAGGCCGGCGCCGTGGCGATTTCCGACGACGGGCTGCCGGTGATGAACTCGGCCGTGATGCGGCGGGCGATGCAGTATGCCGGGTCGTTCGACATGACGGTGATCGACCATTGCGAGGATTTGAATCTGAGCATGGGCGGCGACATTCACGAAGGGGCGCAAGCGGTAAGGCTGGGGTTGGGCGGTATCCCCTCAAGCTCGGAAGACGTGATGGTGGCCAGGGACGCGATCCTGAGCGAGGCGACCGGCGCGCGCTGCCACATCGCGCACATTTCGACGCGGAATTCGATCGGCATCGTGCGGCATGCCCGCAAGCTGGGCGTCCCGATCACTTGCGAGGTTTCGCCGCATCACTTCACGCTGGCCGATACGGACATTCCCGGCTACGACAGCCACTATAAGATGCGCCCTCCGCTACGGGGCGAGCGCGACATCGAGGCGGCGATCGAGGGTTTGGTGGAGGGCGTGATCGACGCCATCGCGACCGACCATGCTCCGCACACGGGGAATATGAAGGCCCAGGAATTTGAGCGTTGTCCTTTCGGTGTGACCGGTCTCGAAACGGCGATCGGGTTGTCGCTCGAGCGGCTGGTGCACCCGGGTACGATCAGCTTGATGCGCATGGTGGAGTTGTTTACGACCGGTCCGGCCAAGGTGATCGGGCTCGAGCAGGGGACCTTGCGAGTGGGCGCCGCGGCCGACGTCACGATTCTGGACCTGGAGCGCGGCTGGGTTTTCGAGGCCGCGAAGTCTCACTCGAAGAGCAAGAATTCCCCCTTCGAGCGACGAGAATTTCAAGGTGGAGCGGTCGAGACGATCGTCGGCGGAAAAACCGTCTGGAGCGTCGAGGGGGGCTTCGCGGAAGGAACGGAGTAAGGCGGCATCTCGACACCCGGGGGGGGCGGCTACGAACCGCAGCTTCTCGCGCTCAACAACGCCGACGAAATCGAAGGGTTTATCGTCAGCAGATACCCAAAGAGTTGACTCCGCGCATGGAAGGCGGCGTCACCGCCGACTACTCGAAAAGCGACATCGCCAAGCGAAGGTTATCAACCGTGTCGGCCATGCCGATGGATTTGCAGGAGCAGATGACTCTCGACGAATTCGTGGACTTGGTGGAATACCCGACGACGCTGAAGTGAGCGGCTAAGCTCGTCTCAACTCGGGTATCACGTCGCCCGGAGCCGCGGCACGGATAGGCGAACGGCGGTAGTCCCGAAGATTTCTCGTGACAATGACGTCAGCGCCGCACGCCGCCGCCGCCGCGACCTGCATGGCGTCCTCGAAATCGCTCATCGCGAGTCCCGCCGCATAGCGAAGGCTTTCGGTGTCCGTCTTCGCGACCGCTACGAAGCGGCATAAATCCACGATGAATTGCTTGGAAGTTTTGCGGCCGTGGCGGCGAGCCGACAGATAAACGAAGTTCGAGATGGAGTGCCACGCGATGAAGGCCGAACCTGGACGCGTCTCGATCATCCCCAGCAATTCGGCGGCGGGTGCGGAATAGGGCTCACGATCTAGGATCAGATCGAGGATCACGTCGAGATCAAGGAGCAGGGTCACAAGTATTTTTTCGCCAGCCGGCGGTAACGTTCCTCGTCCCGTTCGGCGGGTCGGAAGCTGCCGCGCCACTTTTCCGCAAAAGATTGCTTGCGATCGCTGCTCAATGTTCGAAGCGCGCCTTCGATGTAGCTCGACAAAGAAACACCTCGCCGGCGGGCCGCCTCTTTCGCCGGCGACAAAAGGTCGGCATCGATGCTAACGGTGAGCTTAGCTTTCATGGCGAAAGGATACGTATCTTTCAGTATATCATACGTATTAACGGGCGGTCGGATGATCTGTCCTTCGGTTCCGCCAAGTCGTGTAGCACCGGCTCTTGGCTTCCACTCCCGGAAAGGCGTGATAGATTAGAAGCTTGTTTCGGTCGCGTCGCGGACGCGGTTTCCGCCAAGCGGCATTAAGGCGGTCTTTTCCACGCCCCGGAAGATCATGATCTCCGACTCCCGCTCCATCATGATCCGACGACTCCGGCGGATTGCTTTGCCCCTGATCGTGATGGCAGTCTCGTTGCCAGCTCAGGACGAATCCGGCGATTCCAACCCGGCCGCGCAACCCGAACCCACCTCGCGAGCCGAGGCCATCGAGCAGGCGCGTAGTGAAAAAGCCAAGAAACTGACCAAACCGATCTCGGGCAAGATCGAAAAGGTCATGCACAAGGTGGAAGACACCAACTACCTGGAACGGCTGGCGGCCGGGCTGGGAGGCTGGCGAGGGCGCTTCGGCGGCTTGGCCACAGGGCAAGGCTTTGCGCTGGGCCCAGGGTACACCTACCGGACGACCGGCGGCGACCTGAAGGTGTCGACTTTCGCGGTCGCATCGGCCAAGAAGGCATATCAGTTCGAACTCTTGGCCGATCTCCCCAACCTCGCCGGTGGAAGGTTTCCCGTCCATCTGGCGGCCGTGCACAGCAATTTCCCGGAGATGGATTACTACGGACCCGGGCCGGACTCCCGCGTCGAGGGTGAATCCGCCTATAGGTTGGAGCGAACGTCATTCGACGCCGACGCCGCTTTCCGGCCCGCTGAGTTTTTTCGAATGGGACTCACCGGAGGATATTTGCAATTCAACATCGGTCCCGGCCCGCCGGGCGACGAGTCGGCCGACCAACTTTACAGCCCCGCCGTCAGCCCGGGGATTCTGCGGCAGACCGATTTTTTGCGCGCCGGCGGGTTTGTGGAAGTCGACTACCGCGACATTGAGGGCGGTCCGCGCTCGGGAGGATTTTACTCGGCGCGCTTTCTCTACTACGACGACCAGCGCATCGATCTGCACACGTTTCGGCGGCTCGATCTGGAAGTGCAGCAATACATCCCGTTCTTCAACGATAAACGGGTCTTCGCGCTGCGCGGCCGCACGGTGATGACGTGGTCGATCGACGGGCAGTCAGTGCCCTTCTACATGCAGCCCTACCTGGGGGGCTCGGAGGACTTGCGTGGTTTTCGCACCTACCGGTTTTACGACGACAATCACGTCATCTTCAACGCCGAATACCGCTGGGAATCGTTTCCGGGTTTGGACATGGCGCTGTTTTTCGACGCCGGGAAAGTGACGCCCCGCCGTACCCAGATCAATCTCCACGGCCTGGAGACGTCGTATGGAATCGGCTTTCGATTCAATGGCAGAAACAAGGTCTTTCTCCGGCTTGATTTCGGATTCAGCCGCGAGGGGTATCAGATATGGTTCAAATTCGGGAACCCGTTCTAAGGACGCAGCGATGAAGAAAGCCTTCTTGTTGTTTCTGATCTTGGCGTTGCCCGCCGGCGCGAAGAAGTTCTACGACGACGACCCGCTTCCGCGCGAGCCGCCGCCAATGGCCGCCGAAATGGTCGAAGAGCGGCGGCTGTCGATGTATTACGACTATTTCCTACAGACCTTTGGCAAGCCGGCCGAAGCGCAGCCCAAGCCCAAGGAGCTCAGGAAAGGCGCGAAGCCGATTCCCGCGGGCGCGGTGAATACGCTGGGCGAGGTTCTCGACAGCACCTGGTTTACGAACCGCATCGGCACGCGGCCGATGAGCGTCGACGAGGTCGTGCGCGGCCCACGGCGGGACAATGCCCCCTCGCAAGAAGGGAAATGGTCGATCGTCGGCGCGAAGACGGCGGGCGTGACGCCGGGCTTCACGATCAAGGACGCGACGGGCAAGATATATATTCTTAAATTCGACCCCATGACGAACCCGGAAATGGCAACGGCAGTCGATGTCGTCGGGTCGTTGTTTTTCCACGCTCTCGGGTACGACGTCCCGGAAAATTACATCGTCTATTTCGACCGCCCCAAGCTGGTCATCGGCGAGGGAACGACGCTCACCGATCTCAAGGGCCGAGAACAGGCGATGCGAGAGGAAGACGTCGAGAAGATTCTGGCTCGCGTTCCCCGAACGGCAAACGGACGCATTCGCGGCCTCGCCAGCTATTTTCTGAGCGGCCGTCCGGCCGGCGAGTTCCGCTATCACGGTACGCGGCCCGACGACCCCAACGACATTGTGCCCCATGAACACCGCCGCGACCTGCGCGGTCTCTTTGTTTTTTGCGCTTGGCTTGGGCATGACGACTCCCGCGCCATCAATACGCTCGACATGGTGGTCGAGGAAAACGGGGTGCCGTTTGTGCGGCACCACTTGGTGGATTTCGGCTCGATTCTGGGGAGCGCCAGCGTCTACTCGAATAGCTCGCGCTCGGGCAACGAACACCTTTTCGAATGGGGCAAGGCCGCGAAGCAGGTCCTGACACTCGGCTTCGCCCCGCCGCGCTACCATCGGCTCAAGTACAACTACTTCCCGTCGGTCGGGAAGTTCGACTATCGCGTTTTCGACCCCGAGCTATGGACCACCGAGGAGCCGAATCCGGCCTTCAAGAACCGCCTGCCCGACGATGCTTTTTGGGCGGCGAAGAAGGTGATGGCTTTCTCGGATCAGCACATTCGGGCGATCATCGAGCAAGGGCAATATAGTGACCCCGAAGCGGTCGAATGGTTGATCGAATGCCCCATCAAGAGGCGCGATATCGTCGGAAAGAAATATTTCAGCGCCGTGTTGGCGCTCGACCATTTTCGCGCGGCGGGGGGGCGGCTCGACTTCGAGAACCTGGCCGTCAAGCACGGTTTCGCCGAGTCCGAAACGTATCAAGTCAAGTGGTCGAAATTCGACAACGAAGCCGAAAAGCACTCGCCGATCGAAGGCGCAACGGGTCTTGGTCTACCGCCCGAGGTCGGCGAGGGCGAAAACGGAGCCTACTTCGCCGCGCGGATCCAAGGAGCCGATCCCGCCAAGACGGTGACGGTGTATTTGCGCAAGAGCGGCGCGTCGTTGCCGGTCGTCGGGATTGATCGAACGTGGTGACAGGGGCCGCCGGCGACAGTCGTCGTGACAGCCTCCCGGCTTCTCAAGCCGGTTCTACGCGCGGGGGCGTCCCGCGCCTCCAGAAGGCGGTGAGATCTTCCCCAAGACCCCCGCGTGCGCCGGGCTCTCCGGCTACTTCGCCGGAGCGGCGCAATGTTCCTGGTAGGCCTGCTGTAGAATGGCCGCGATTTGTGACGGATCGCGCCCTTCGATCTCCTGGCGGTGGAGCATGTAGACCGGCTTCCCGTCGCGAAATAGCGCGACCGAAGGCGAAGACGGCGGATAGTTCGACAGGATTTGTCGTAAGTGGGCTACGGCTTCGACATCACCACCCGCGAAAACCGTGCCGACTTTGTCGGGTTTGATTTCGCTTTCCAGCGACCGCGCGACACCCGGTCGCGCCGACCCGGCGGCACAGCCGCACACCGAGTTGACAACCATTAAAACGGTCCCGCTGTCGGGGGTAAGCAACTCGTCGACCTGCTCGGGGGTACGCGTCTCGATGACCCCCAATCGAGACAACTCTTCGCGCATCGGCGAAAGCAGATATTCCGGATAAGCCACAGGCATCTCCCTCCTGAAACTTCAAGTTTAGCAAGGCCCGGCAAGCGGCGCGCGCCCGGAGTCGACAACGCAGCCAACGGGAGAGGGCGAAAACCGGTGGGCAGCCGGGGCCGCGCCATGGGCCTGAGTCAAGTTCCGGGGTGGCCGCCCGAGACGGCGCGGCCATATTCTTCGTGGTCTCGCGAGGTCGTTGCGGCCGCTCGTCGAATGCGATTGTCGAACGCGGTCAGTATAATGTCGTGACTACGGGATGTCGAAAACTACCTTGATCTCGATCCTATTCGGCCTGGCCGTGCTGGGCCTGTTGATCTATTCCACGATGGGGCTGCAGCAATACTCTTGCGAGGTGTGCATGACGTTTGAAGGCCAAACCAGATGCAGCATAGCCCGCGCCCCCACGTCGGCGGAGGCCACCCGCACGGCCACCGATGTTGCCTGCGCCCCGATTTCCTCCGGGATGACCGAAAGCATTCAGTGCAGCAATACGCCGCCCGACAGTGTCGAGTGTTCTGAAAACTAGTGCCACGACCGCATGAAAAAGTTTGTTTGGCGGCAAAGCGCGATTCTTGAGTGACCGCATCGCGTGGCGATGCGGCTCGGGTTGGCAGTGGTTTCCTCCGCAATAGGCCCGCCATTACGTCGTTGCGCTTGCTTGCCGTCGTTTCAGGGAAATCAGCTCGCCAGCTGGTGTCGCGGCGAATCGGCGCGCGGCAAGACGAAAAGCGACCTTTGCCGCGGCAGGTTGTCGGTGATCGGCGCCAACTCCGGGTATCGGTCGAGAAGCCTGGGGGGAACATTCACGCGCTCGTTCGAAGTCATGTTCATCAGCTGCAAGGCATTGACGGCGGCCTGGCCGCGAAATGAATTGGTGGTCACGACGAAGGTGGTCGCCGCGTAGCGAGACACGGCTTCGATCCGAGGCCGCCAGGTCTCCAGTTGCGCCGCGGAATAGAGATAGTTGTGGCGGGATCGAGGCGGCATGAATCCGTGCGGCGAATCGGACGTATCTCCGAACGGGAACCATTCCTCATAGTTGCGCCCGTGAAGCCGCACATAGCCGATCGGAGAAGTAACGTGCGCCGTCGGAGGCATGGCGTGAGGCAGCCGCGGCTGATCCATGTTGGCGAATCCGATCTGGTGGTCGGCCAGTCCGCGCAGTGCGGCGGGGTCATGCCAGTCGGTGTGCGGCAACTCCGCGACCAATGGCAGGTCCTGAAACGCCCTTCGCAGCCGCTCGAGGTATTGCCGGTTTTCGCGAGTCGCCCGGAAACCGACAGGGAACTGCATCAACACCGCCCCCAGCCGCCCGGCCTCCAGCAACGGCGCCAAGCCGGCTTGGAAGGCCGCTACATCGTCGCGGTTGAGAATCCGCTCGTGGGTGAAGACGTGGTACATCTTGGCGGTGAACTGAAATCGAGGAATATCCTCGACCTTCTTCACCCACAAACGGGACAGCTCGGGCCTGACAGGCCGGTAGAAAGAGGTATTGATCTCGATCAGAGGGAAGTAGCGAGCCAAATAGGACAGTTCGTGGAACCCTCGCGGCCGGGGCGTCGGATACACGACCCCGTTCCAGTCCTGGTGGGACCAGCCGGCCGGGCCGACTTTGACTTGACAGCTTGGAGATTCCCTGAAAGTTCCCATAGTGTTCCTGTTTTGTTCGCCTATGTATAGTGTATGGATTTTGGGTCTGACGGTCAACCCCTCTTTTGAGGACAGATACTCGATCGGCGCGTAGGGGAGTGTGAAAAGATCGGGCACAGTCCACTTCGCGCCGGATGCGGTTACTGATTCAATGGGACTTATTCGGCTGGCGCTTGGTACAGTCCCCATTTTTTCACGGCGCGTAGATTGCCGGGGTTCTCGGGCCGGCCGAGATGGTGGGCGGGGCGAATTGGTGCGCGGGGTCGCCGGCGGAGTCGGACGGAGCGGAGACGACCGCGTGTTGAAAAAAAAGTTCGAGCCAAATGTAACCCGCGTAGGGTTAGGTTGCGCCCTATCACCTGTAATCCCCGTAGAGGCGGGCGCATTCACCCCAACTCCCCAAGAGTGCGCCCGCCGTTTACCCCCTCATTACCCTTGCGGCCTTTGATTCGGAACGGCTATGCTGCGGACTTCGCGGCCGGCGCGCCGGTCCGCAATCGTATCGTGAGTGAGAACGGAGTGATGAGATGAACCAAACCGGGATGGCGTGGCTGATTTACGCCCTGATCACCGTGGGAGCGTGGGGTGTCTACGGGATTTTCCTGCACAGCGGACAGATGGGCATGGGGGATCCGGTCAACGGCCGCTACAAAGCCTTTCTCTTTGTCGGGATCGCCTACTTTCTGACTGCCGTATTGGCGCCGCTGGTCGTGCTGCTGATGAACGGCGCGGACTGGAACTTCCCGGTCAAAGGCGCGTCGCTGTCATTGATCGCGGGGATCTTCGGCGCCATCGGCGCCTTTTGCGTGCTGTTGGCCTTCGGTGCGAAGGGAACGCCGGCGGTAGTGATGTCGATTATTTTCGCCGGAGCACCGATCGTCAACGCCGTCGTCGCGATCACGATGCATCCGCCGGCGGGAGGCTGGGCGGGGATTCGCTGGCAATTCGTGGCCGGAATACTGCTTGCGGCGGTGGGGGGATGTTTGGTGACGCTTTACAAACCAAATCCCGCGAAACCGAACCCGGCCCCAATCGCGGCGGTCGCCCAGGCGGAATCGGGGCGGTAATCCCCTCCAACGACGCTTACGACGGCGTCAACATCACGCGCATCGTCGCCATCACGGGGACCGCCAGCGACATCACGGCCAGCAGAGCACCGACGATCATCCCGGCACGGCCCCATACGGCCCCGGGATATTCGCCCTGCTGCCGGTCCTTTCTCTTGGTGACCGTCGCCCCCAGACCCAACGGCACGGCGGCCAGCAGCAACGTGAACCCCGCCCGCCCCGCTAACAGGGCCAGCAGAAGGTCCAGGTTCGTCAACCACAGAATGATAAAGGTGAGCAGGAGAACGCCGTCAAAGACGGTGACCCCGGCGGTGACCAGCACCAGTGTGGACATGCCGTCCGAGGCCGGCGCCTCCGGTTCGGGAGGCGCGAGGATCTGGTCCCGAAGCTCTTGTGGTATATCGGCGGGAAATTCGAAGTCCTCCCCGCCGCCGTCAGGCGCTCGACTAGCGTCGGCGGCGGGCGGAACGATTTCGCCGTCGTTTTTCGCCTCGTCGTTCATGGACTTTCGTTTCTTGATGATAATCCGGCCATGGGGGCCGCCGGAAAGAACGGCCGGTATTGCTCCGGCAGCCGCACGGGTTTGCCTTCCAGGTCGCAGACCAGGTGCAGGGTTTCGCCGGTTGCCAGAAGCTGATCGTCCTCGCCGCGCAGCATCTCGTAAGCAAAGCGCACCGTGCGCGAGCGAGACTCAGTGACCCAGGTCAGAACCCTTACCTCGTCGTCGAAACGCGCCGCCGCCCGGTACCGGCAATGCGCTTCGGTGACGGTCAGCATCACGCCGTCGCGCTCCATGTCGCGATATTCGAAACCCGATTGGCTGCAATAGGCGACCCGGCCGACCTCCATCCAGACCAAATAGTTGGCGTAGTAGACAATCCCCATCTGATCGGTCTCGGCGTAGCGCACCCTTACGCGCGTTTCGATTCTCCGCATGGTTCCAAGTATAGGGCGGGTGCGCTAAGATGGACCAACAGATCGAAACCCATCCGATCCGGCCCGCATGGCGGTTGTTGCCCGTCAACATATCAAGCGGATGAGGGGCGGGGCGAACGCCCACTTATTACTGGCTGACGACGATCGCTATTACGTCGTCAAATTCCGCAATAACCCGCAGCACCAGCACATTCTGGTGAATGAGTTGCTGTGCTGCGTCTTGCTGAAATATCTCCAGCTTCCGGTTCCCGCCTGGCAAATCGTCGATGTGCCGCCAGGGCTGGTGGAGGAAACGCCCGAGTTGACGATGGAAGCCGGGCGCCGCGTGCTGCGTTGCGAGAGCGGGCTCCACTTCGGGTCGTGCTACCCCGGTGATCCCGCTCGGCGCGCCGTGTATGACTACTTGCCGCTATCCCTGCTGCGGCTGGTGTTGAATGTCGATACTTTTCGGGGGATGGTGGCGTTCGACAAATGGGTCAGCAACGCCGACGGCCGGCAAGTGATCTTTTTCCGTGACCGCGCGAAGAATTGGTTGCGGGCGGGCCGCCCGGCCCCGGAGTCGGCGATTTCACCCCGCTCGCTGGTGTACGTCGCGAACATGATCGACCACGGCTTCGCTTTCAACGCCCAAAACTGGGATTTTTCCGATACGGCTGAGTTGGGACTTTACAACCGCTGGGATGTCTATGGGGACGTCACGGGATTCGAAAGTTTCGAACCCTGGCTAGATCGCATTGTGTCGTGTCCGACGTCGATCTTGGACGAAGCCTACCGCACCACGCCGCCGCAATGGTATGACCGCTCGTGGGATCGACTCGAGAGTCTGCTCGAGCGCCTCTATCAACGCCGCGCTCTCGTTCCCGACCTGGTACGGGGAGCGAAAAAGGCGGCTCGCGACCCGTTTCCCAACTGGCGGACGGCAACTTCGGCGCGGGCGATCGGGGCGGCCGGAGGGTTCTAGCGGAGAGGTAACGAAGGAGTAACCGATGAACCAATACAGCTTTCAGTTGTTGCGCTATGTTCCCAACATTGTCTCGGGCGAGTTCGTGAACATCGGGCTGCTGTTGTTCGACCGCGACGAGCGGCTGATCGGGGCGCGTTTCACGCCCGACTTTCGGCGTCTGCGCTGCAATCCGTCCGTCGACCACCACTATCTGGAGTGCCTTCGGCGGGAGTTTGAAGAGAAGCTGCTGCTGGGCGAAGCCTTCGCTCCCTACGTCGAGGGGCTGCGGGCTGATCTGTCGAACACGTTGCAGCTGAGCGACCGGCGGGCGTTCGACGGCTCGGAAGTCTCCGTCGAGGTGGAACGTCTCACCAACACCTACCTGACGACCCCGCGGCGAGAGGAGATCGAAGGCGAACAGCGCGAGCCGCGGCCGGGTACGCGCCAAGCCCTGCGGCGTCACATGGAGGAGAGTTTCCGGCGGCATGCCTTGTTGGGGGATGATCGCATGCACAGGCAAGTCAGCGTGTCGTATGGCGGGCCGCGCATGCGTTTCACCTTCGACTACGGCTACCAGCCCAACGGCGTGGTCAAATACGTCCACGCCCTGGCGCTGCGCAACGACGTCTCCGACGCCTCGAAACTGTGTTTCGCGTTCGACAAAATGCGGGCGGCGACCGCCGACCCTCCCGAGCTGACCGCGGTCGTCGACGACGCCTTCCCCGACGATACGCGGGAGCTGTTGGCATCGTCGTCGGTGGCGACCTGCGTGGTTTCCAAGCTCGACCCGATGGCCTACTCGATTCGGCGCGAATTGCGGATTTGATGCGCGGGCGTCTCGGCGGCTCGCCGCGGCGCCGCCCCATCCCGGCCGCGAAACCCGTTGGCGGCCTGCGGCGATATCTCCGCAACCTCGGATATTCTCCGATCCGTCACGTTAGTTCAAGATTTAATTCGCGAACAGAATCAACGGTTTAGTGAAATAGCCCGGGGACGGCCTTGCATTGGGACCTTATTCTGGTAACCGGAGCGTTCCACGGCGACAGCGGACGAGCGACAGCGATCTCGGCGTCCGCGTTTCACTCGATGAGATTGCTCCAAAGGAAGTTAGACAAGAAATGGCAAAACGAAGCGAAACTTTACAGCAACGACTCGACCGCGTCGAAAAAAGGGCGCCGCAACGAAAGAAGCGGGTCATCGTCGTCACCAAAGGCGCCGCGCGCGATAAGGAGAGGGAAGCCGACGGCGAGGATCTTCCAGCCGACGAAGCCGGTCCCGCCAACAGCGAAGCTGAATAACAAGTGTCAGCATCGAGCGCCCCGCCTCGGGGTGTGGCCGCGAGCGCGCCGTGAGAGCGCTTTGGGGCTTGGGCACCCACAGGGCAGGCCTGGAGGCCTGCCCGGCGAGCAGCCTAAGACCCCGCAAGCTGGTGAAAGAGGCGGCCCCCAAACCGAAAAATACAAAACGAACCCAAACCCAACCTAACGTCTTATATAACAACGCGGTGCGAGGCAATCGTGGCCCGCCTAATAGTCACCAAATCGAGCGAAACCTAAGCGAAGACCGCCCCCGGGAACTCGCAAAGCCGCGAGCGCGACCCGAGAAAGGAAAAACACCCGAACGACTCACTCACCGGCCTGACACCTTGACGGGACCTGGAAGGCGCGGGGCATGCGCCGCCGCCGAGAGCCCGGAAAAGCCCTTCTGCTTTACATTGTCTCGCGGCCCACGCTACGATACGAAGTTCGCATGGTCAAGACAGAACGGGAGTATCGCCAAGACATTGTCGACGTCGGCAGGCTCGTCTTCGAGAAGGGATGGGTGGCCGCCAATGACGGCAACATCTCGGTTCGCCTCGACCACGAGCGCATCCTCGCCACGCCCACCGGTGTGAGCAAGGGCATGATGAAGCCCGACGATTTGATCATCGTCGGCAATGACGGCAACAAGATCGCCGGGCGTCTGGAGCGGACGTCGGAAATCGCGATGCACCTGACGATTTACAAGTTGCGTCCCGATGCGTTGTCGGTTGTGCATGCCCATCCGCCGGTGGCCACGGGCTTCGCGGCCGCCGGGCTCTCGCTGAATAAGGCGCTGCTGCCCGAGGTTGTGATCGGGCTGGGGTGTGTTCCGCTGGCCGACTACGGGTTGCCGGGAACACCGGCGCTGACCGAGCCGATGCTGCCGCTGATTCCCAAATACGATGCCATCTTGTTGGCCAACCATGGGGCCGTCAGCTACGGTAAAGACGTTCATCAAGCGTATTTCCGCATGGAAACCGTGGAACATTTCGCCCGCATCAATTTTGTCGCCGAGATGCTGGGCGGCGCCCGTTCGCTGCCGCGCGGCGAAGTGGATAAGCTTTTCGAGGCGCGGGGCCGTTATGGAGTGCAGTCAAATGCCGTACAGCAGCCCGGCTGTCCGATTTCGGCCGAGGATGTCGCGGGCGGCATCCGCGGAGCCGACGGCGAAGAGCGTTTTACCGTCACGCGCGACGAGTTGATGCAACTGGTCGAGGATGCCGTGCGGGCAAGGCAATAGAATCCCGAGGAGGTAGGAAATTCAAATGGGAGAAGCCCTGGGAATGATTGAAACACGAGGCTTGGTCGCGCTGATCGAAGCGGGCGATGCCATGGTCAAGGCCGCCAACGTAACGTTGGTGGGCTGGGAAAAGATCGGGTCGGGTTATGTCACCGTGATGTGTCGCGGTGATGTCGCCGCCGTGAAGGCCGCCACCGACGCGGGCGCGGCCGCGGCTCGTCGAGTCGGCGAGCTGCTGGCGGTCCACGTAATTCCGCGACCTCACACCAGCCTGGACGATATTTTCAATATCTCCGCCAAGTAAGTCCGGCTGAATAAGGACGCCTCGCATGATCCTTGCGCACGTCGCAGGTACCGTTGTCGCTACGCGGAAGGACCCTCGCCTGGAGGGGCGGACTCTGCTCGTCTTGCAGATCGAGTCGCCGAAGGGCGATAAGCGGGATGCCTTTCTGGTAGCCGTCGATACGGTCGGCGCCGGCGTCGGCGAGCGGGTGATCGCCGTGCAGGGCAGCTCGGCCCGCATGGCGACGGGCTGCAAAGACACCCCGGTCGATACCGCGATCGTCGGCATTGTCGACGCGATCGACCTCGAGGAATCCGACGAGAGTGGGGACTGACCGTGCGTCTGGGCCGTGTCGTCGGCAAGCTGTGGTGCTCGGTCAAAGACGAATCCCTCAATGGCCGTAAGCTGTTGGTAATTCAACCAATTACGGACGACGGCAAGGATGCCGGCCAGGCCCTGGTAGCCCTTGACGCGATTGGCGCCGGCGCGGGAGAAACCATCTATTGGTGCCGCGGACGCGAGGCCGCTCTGGCCTTCCTTCCCGACCTTGTCGGGTCCGACGCCTCGGTCGTCGGGATCGTCGACACTCTCAACGCAAGCGCCGCCGCCGCGCCGCATGAAGGCGCTCGATGATCATCGGGCGCGTTGTCGGCGAGACCATCGCTACCCAAAAGCATCCCAGCCACGAAGGGCTCAAATTGTTGATCGTGGCGCCCACCGACCCGCGTGGAGAGCTGATCGAGGATACCGCCCCTTTCTTGGCCGTCGACTCGGTCGACGCCGGCGTTGGCGATAAGGTTTTGCTCGCGATCGACGGTTGGACCGCCATGTCGGCTGTCGACCGTCCCGGTTCCCCCATTGACGCGGCTGTTGTCGGCGTCATCGATCACATCGAGACGGCCTGAAAATCGATTTCCGAGCCGGTCAATCGTCGCCGGAGGATAGTGCCATGCAACCGATCGCGAACTACATCGAGGGCCGCTGGTCGACGCCGGACGCGGAGCGCGTCTCGGAAGTCGTGAACCCGGCCACCGCCGAAGTGTTGGGAACCGTGCCGCTCGAAGGCGGCGCGGGCGCCGTCGAGGCCGTGGAAGCCGCCCAACGGGCGTTCCCGGAATGGCGCCGCACACCCGCGGGCGAGCGCATCCAATACCTGTTTCGGTTCAAGCAACTTCTCGAAGACAACTTCGACGACATTGCCCGTACGACGACTCTCGAAAACGGCAAGACCTTGGCCGAGTCGCGCGGCGAGTTGCGGCGCGGCATCGAAAACGTCGAGGTGGCCTGCGGAATTCCGATTCTGATGCAGGGTTACAACCTCGAGGACATCGCCCCTGGCATCGACGAAATCATGATCCGCCAACCGCTTGGCGTGGTTGCGATCATTACGCCCTTCAACTTCCCGGCGATGATCCCGCTCTGGTTCCTGCCCTATGCGCTGGCGTGCGGCAATACGTTGGTTCTCAAGCCATCGGAGAAAGCGCCCCTGACCCTCGGAAAGATCGTCGGCCTGCTCGACCGCCTCGACCTGCCGCCCGGTGTCGTCAATATCGCCAACGGAGGCAAGGAGGCGGTCGATGCGCTGCTCGACCACGCGGCGGTTCGGGCGGTGAGCTTCGTGGGCTCGACGCCGGTGGCTCAATACATCTATGCCCGAGGCGCGGAGCGCGGTAAGCGCGTGCAGTGCCAGGGCGGGGCGAAGAATCATGTCGTCGTCATGCCTGACGCCGATCTCGACAAGACGGTCGAGATTGTCACCGACAGCGCCTTCGGCTGCGCCGGTCAGCGTTGCTTGGCCGTTTCGACGGCGGTCACGGTGGGCGAAGCGCGGGATGGTTTTCGCGACGCCGTCGTCGATGCCGCCGGCGGCCTTTCGGTCGGCTTCGGGTTGGATGACGGAGTCCGAATGGGGCCGGTCATTACTTCGCAAAGTCAACAGCGGATCGAGGGTCTGATCGAGCAAGGTGTCGCCGAGGGAGCACGGGCCGTGCTCGACGGCCGAGCGGCGAAGATCGCCGATTACGAAAACGGCCATTTCCTCGGTCCCACCGTGCTCGACGGCGTTTCACCCGAGAGCAAGCTTTCGGAGACCGAAATCTTCGGCCCGGTCCTGAGCCTGGTGCATGCCCAAAGTCTCGACGAGGCAATCGAGATTATCGCGGCGAACCCCTTCGGGAATGCGTCGTCGATCTTCACCAGCGACGGCGCCGCCGCCCGCAAGTTCCGTTACGAAGTTCCCACCGGCAATGTGGGCGTCAATATCGGTGTGGCCGCCCCAATGGCCTATTTCCCCTTCAGCGGCTGGAAGGCCAGTTTCATGGGCGTGATGCACGGCCAGGGACGCGACGCCGTCGAGTTCTACACGGACAAGAAAGTCGTTGTCGAGCGCTGGCCGAAAGACTGGTCCCGGAAGTTCTAATATCTGTCGGGGCCTGGTCAGCCGCTGGTCTTGCTTTCCTTGGCGAGGCGGCCCTCGCGAGCTTCGAGCAAGAGCAACCCACCCGTGAAGAAATAGCCCAAAACGAAAATGAGCAGGAAGGGCAGGGTCGCCCAATTGCCCATCACCAACGAGCCGAGAAGGCAGAAGGCGAAGTAGCCGCCGGCGGCGAGATGGGCGGTCGGGAGCCAGGCGTTAGGACGTCCGGAGGAATGCGCCGGCACGCGGGGGCGCCGGCCGGCGAATTTCGCTGTGCGCTCGAACGGGGAAGGGATGCCCCGCAGAGCTTGGAAGACGGCGCGCGCGTTGGTCAAGGTCAGGCCGATGCCGACCGCGGGCAGCAGCGGCAGCAACAGAAAGGTCTTCTTCCAAGTCCGCGGGAAAAGCTCTTTTTGAGCGAGCAGGTAGAACGAGCAAAGCGAGGCGAAGGTACCGAAGAACAACGGTATGTCCAAGTAGAGCAAGCGTCCGTCGCCGTGGTGGTAGCGGATCAGCACCGACGGCGGCAGCAACAGCGACAAGAGAATCATCAGCGGGAACGAGAGGTTCGAGGCAAGGTGGAAGCAAGCTTCCATCTTGACTTTCCGAGGCGCCGCGGAACGGAGCAGCGAGGGGAGAACCTTCTTCGCGGTTTGGATCAACCCTTTCGCCCAACGAGCCTGCTGCGTTTGGAACGAGGCCATGTCGAGCGGTAACTCGGACGGCACTTCGACGTGCCCCAAGTAGAGAAAGCGCCAACCTTTCATCTGCGCCCGATAGCTCAGATCGGTGTCTTCGGTGAGGGTGTCGTGCTGCCAGCCGCCCGCGTCTTCGATCATGGAGCGCCGCAAGACTCCGGCGGTTCCGTTGAAGTTGAAGAAGCGCCCCGAGCGCGACCGTCCGCCGTGCTCGAAGACGAAGTGCCCGTCGAGCAGAACCGCCTGTAGACGGGTGAGCAGCGACTGGTCTCGGTTGCGATACGTCCAACGGGCTTGCACCACGCCGATCGCGGGGTCGGTGAAGTAATGGACGGTTTGATGAAGAAAATCGGGGCGCGGGGAAAAATCGGCGTCGAAAACGGCGATCAACTCGCCGCGCGCCGCCGACAGCCCGGCTTGGAGCGCGCCTGCTTTGTAACCGCGGCGGTGCGGGCGGCGGCAATATTCAATCGGGCATCCTTGGGCGGCAAGCCGCTCGACGGCCGCGCGGGCGATGGGGCCGGTTTCATCCGTCGAGTCGTCGAGTACTTGGATCTGGAGCAACTCGCGCGGATAGTCCAGACGGCACACCGTTTCAATCAGGTTTTCAACGACGTAGGGCTCGTTGTAGACCGGCAGTTGCACGGTGACCTTGGGGAGCCGATCGAAGCGTTTCGCGGGGGGGCCGGCGGCCTGATCCCGATATTTTCGATAGAGATAAATGAGTTGATAGCGATGCAAGCCCCAGACACTCAGGGCGGCCATGACGGCGAAATAGGCGGCGACCAAGAGCCAGCCGAAAACGGTAACCTGGTAAGCGCCCGACAGCACTTCGGCCAACCGCTGCGTCAATCCCGCCGATAGCGAGCCGATCTCGATGAGCGCCGACGGCGGCATGGCGGGAGACATAACGAGGAGTCGTGAGGACAGGGCCGCCGACCGGATGCCGACCCACCTTCACCGACGACTTCTACTCCTTGCGGCGGCTATCGAGGCGGCTCTGCTGACACTACACGGGTTGGGGCAAGGCCCGCCGCCCTATATCGCCGAATTCGTAACGGCATATCTGGCGGCGTCCCTATTTTACCTGGTTTCCTGCTATCTGATCACGAACGCGGATGAAGCTTCGTCCGACCGCCGCGCGATGCGTCTGATCTGGGGCGCGGCGATCGTGTTTCGACTGACGGCGCTGCCGCTCGATCCTCAACTTTCCGAGGACCCGCACCGCTATCGTTGGAACGGGAAACTGCAGGCCGCCGGAGGGAACCCCTACACCGAAACGCCGGAAAGCCCGCAATGGGAGCATTTGCGGGACGCCGCATACCGGCGCGTTCCCGGCAAGCATCTGCCGACGGTTTACGGGCCGCTGTTGGAGATGATCAACGCCGGGAGCTATCGGCTGGCGGCCGCGGTGACGGACGATCCGTTTCGGCAGGCGTGGCTGTTTAAGATCCCCTTCGCTTTGATCGAGCTGGGGGTCGGTTGGGCGTTGGCCGTGCTGCTGCATGCGCTGGGTAGGCCCGCCGGGTGGCTGTTGATCTACCTCTGGTCACCGCTGATCGTGATTGAATTTTGGGGCCAAGGCCACAATGACCCGCCGGTGATGCTGTGTGTGGTGTTGGCGCTCGGGGCGATGGTGCGAGGGCGTTGGACGAGCGGGTGGGGTTGGCTGACAGCGGCTGTCTTAACGAAGTTTTGGCCTTTGATTTTGATGCCGTTCTTCTTGTGGCGCCGTGATGGGGAAGACCGCCGATTTGAAGGGAAGGCCGCGCTGGTCGCTATCCCGGTTGCCTTGGTGTTGAGCGCGCCGTACTGGGAGGGAATACCGCGGCTGGCCGTGACGATGACGGCTTTTGCGGGCGGTTGGAGGAACAACAACAGCCTCTACTCGCTGCTCCTCGCCGCGAGTGGAGGCAGCGAGGGACTTGCGACAGCGTTAACCAGCGGAATTCTGCTGGTTGCTTTGGCGGCCATGGCCGGATCGCGACTTGATACTGTTCGAGCCTCGATGGGCGCGACAGCGTTGTTGCTGCTGCTCTCGGCGAACTGCTTCCCGTGGTATCTGAGTTGGCTCGTGCCGTTTCTGGCGATCTACCCGAACGCCGCGCTCCTGCTCTGGACGGCGCTGGTCGTGTTGGCCTATCACGTTGTGATCGACTACGCGGCGTTGGGTGTTTGGCGAGAGAGCAACTACTTTCGGTTGCTGGAGTACGTCCCGGTTTACTTGATGCTGTTGGGGAGCGGCGGCACTCTGTGTTCAAGAGTTCTGAACGTTGGTGGGCGGCTGCGAGGGTTCCGGTTTCGGTTTGCGCGGCGGCGGTGGTGGTAGCGGTTCTTGGGCGGCGGCCAAGGCCCGCTCTTGGTGCTTTCCATTATCTATGCGGCGGTTCGAATTCGGATCGTTTCTCCCTCGCTGCGATCTTGGATGCGATTGTCCAAAGGTAGCTCGACCGGCGCCAGTTCGGTGATCGCGGTAGCTTTCTTTTGAAGGTCGATGTATTGCTGTTCCACTTGGTCGGCGGGAATCTCATCCACTTTGCCCCACAACAGTTCCCACTCCACGATCAAGTCGGCGAATTTCTTCTGCAAATTCGCGCTGTAAAGCGATTTCTTCGATTATCGACTCAGTGCGATCCACAAGTTCAAGGCCGCGGCGAGTAACGCTAGGATCTTGGCATAGAGCGTCGGGTAGTCGCCGATGAGGACCATGGCCGCCCCCGATGTGGCTACCAGGGCCGCCCAGACGAGGCGGGCATCTTTTTTCTCTAAGTGCTCTGCGAGGTATCCGTAGTAGCGGTGCAGAATCTCCGCGTGAAGCAAAGATTCCCATACCAACAGCCGCTGGTGATCGCTTGCCATCGCTTCTTATTTTACCGACCCGTCTCGTCCGCCCGTCGTTGATCAGAAGCTCTTTTCCGTTGCGTCGTCGGGCAGCACGCCCGCTAGGTAGCGGGTCACCCAGTTGCCTCGGCCGGCGAGCCGCGCCACCTTGACCGCGACGTCATCGCCCGGCTTCAGGTCCTCTTGGATCTTCTGAATATCGGAGACACTGGCGACCGGCTTGCGGTTAATCGAGACGACGATGTCATTGGCCAGCATGCCGATATCCTCGGCGAAGGAGGTTGGCTCGACCTTCGTCACCAGCACGCCGCCGGACTTTTCGTACTCAATGCGGCCGCGTTCGATCGCGCTGAGATCGGAAACCGAGAAGCCGAACATGACGTCGGCTTCCTCTTTCTTATGGCCTTCCGGGGCTTCGCTCATGCCCAGATCGGAGGGGAATAACTCAGCGCGGTCGGCGATCTCGATGTCGAGGGTCAGGCGTTCGCCGTCCCGCAGCACGACGATCGGCACCGTGGAACCCACCGGCGTCGAGGCAACGATGCCGATGAGATGAGCGCCGTTCCGGACGGCTTCTCCGTTGATTTCGATGATTACATCGTCCTCTTGCATGCCTGCCCGGTCCGCCGGTCCGCCGGGTGGTTTGACTTCTCCGACCAAGACGCCGCCGTTCTCGGCACCAAATGTTCGCAGCAGGGCCGGAGATTGGTTGGGCTGGAATGAGATGCCGATCGAGCCGCGCGCCACCTTGCCGTACTGAATGATTTGGTTGTAGACCTGAACGGCGACATTCGAGGGAAGCGCGAAACCCAATCCTTGAAAACTCCCGGTGTTGGAAACGATGGCCGTATTGATGCCGATCACTTCGCCGCGGATGTTCAACAAGGGACCGCCGCTGTTGCCGGGGTTGATGGCCGCGTCGGTCTGGAGAAACTTTTGGAACGGTCGCGGCCGGCTGTTGCGGACTTCGCGCGATTTAGCGCTGATGATGCCCACGGTCACCGTTTCGCGGTACCCAAAAGGCGACCCCACGGCCACCGCCCAATCGCCCACATCGACTGCGTCCGAATTGCCGATTCTCGCGGCCGTGAACGTCTGCTTCTTGTTGATTTTGATGACGGCAATATCGGTTTCCACATCGGTGCCGATCAACGTCGCGTCATGCAGCTGGTCGTCATCGTCGAAGAGCCTTACGCGGATCCGGTCGGCATCGGCGACCACGTGGTTGTTGGTGATGACATAGCCGTTGGGGTCGACGATGACGCCCGATCCCTCGCCGGGCCGGCGGCGTCGTTCCGGGGGCGCCTGTCCGCCGAACGGTCCCTCGGGCATCCCGAAGAAGCGTCGAAAGAAGTCGTCCGGGGAGTTGCCGCGGGGATTGCCGCGAGGCGCCGCCTCGGCGTGCTTTTCCTGGAACTCGACCTGGATGTTGACCACCGAAGGACGCACCTGCTTGGCGATTTTCGAAAATTCGTTTTCAATCGGCACCGCGTCGGGAATGGTCAGCGGCGTGGCGTCGGGGGCGACCGCCGGCTTGCGGGCGGCGTCGGCATCACCGGAAATCACCGTCCCGATGACGATGCCAATGGCAAGCGTCGCGAGGATCAGCGAACCCGAGAGCAGTTTACTGCTACCGATCTGTTGCAAGATGAGGCGAGTCTGATTGCGTTGCATTCCGGCATTCTCCTGGTGTCGTCCCGTTTCGAGGGCGACTACCTTCTATGACGCACGAACCCTTGATTTTGGTGCGACTGATTTCACTCATTATAGCCGGGGGGGGGGGGCGGGCCCCAGGCTCCTTCCCGGTGTAATCGACGTCGCCTCGGCCCGCGGTTATACTCTTAGGAACGGCCATGATGGAGCGCGTCACAAGCCCCGGATTTCAGCGGGCGGTTACCTTTACTCTCGCCGCTCTGGTGATCTACCTGTTGTTCCAGGTCATCAAGGTCTTCATGGTGCCGCTGACGTGGGCCGCGATCTTAACGATTTTCTTTTTCCCGATTCACAAGCGCGTCATCGGGCGAGTGGAGAGCGCCGGCGGGGCGGCTCTGATTTCGCTGGTCTTGGTGACGGTCTTACTAGTCGCCCCAATGGCTTGGCTGGTTCCGGCCTTTGCGATGGAGACGGTTTCGGTGGTGGGTCAATTCCGCTCCGAGGACGTGTTGCCGAAGGTCAAGGTCTGGGCGGAAGAGCAGTTGGCGCAGCTGCCGTTTTCGATCGGCACCTTCGACGAAATTGTCGACGAGGTTGGGGGCCGCGCGCGTTCCATGGTTGCCGCGTCCTCGGCCCGCTTCGCGGGGAATCTGGTGGGGTTTCTTCTCGACCTGGTTGTCATGCTGATGGCCATGTTCTATTTGTTCCGAGACGGTCACAAGATTGTTCAAATGCTGAAGGATATTTCTCCGCTGGGCGGCGCCTACAGTGAACGCACGCGCAGCGAAGTAACCGAGCTGATCTCGGTGACGCTGTCAAGCGGTTTCGTCGTGGCGGCGGTACAAGGGCTTTTCGGCGGGCTGATTTTCTGGATGCTCGGAATGCCGTCGCCGATCTTCTGGGCCGTGATTATCGCTTTCCTGGCGTTCTTGCCCGTGGTCGGCCCATGGTTGGTCTGGATCCCGGCGGCGATTGGGACTTTCGCGAGCGGTGACGAAGGCCGCGCGGTGCTGCTGGTCGTATTCGGTTTCTTGCTGATCAGCGGCGCCGACAACGTCTTGCGGCCGATGCTGATCGCGGGGCGCGCGCAACTCAACGGGCTGCTGGTTTTTGTCGCCGTGCTGGGCGGGATCAGTTACTTCGGATTGCTCGGCGTGGTGTTGGGGCCCCTGGTGATCGCCACCGCGGTCGGCATGTTGAACGCCTACCACGAGGGCCTGCGCGAAAAGCAGCGCATCACAACCGCCAAGGAAGCGGCCTGAGCGGTCCGGCTTATTGATTTCGGCCGCTTGTTATACTTCGGTGTGCCGCCGCTTGATTCCCTGCTGACGGAACAGTCCAACCCCGCCTCGGAGAGAATCGACAGCGTATCCACCTCCGAGTTGTTGGCGATCATCAACCGCGAAGACCACCGCATCGCCGACGCTGTTGAAAAAGAAATTCCGCCTATCGCGCGCACCATTGACGCGGTCGTCGAGCGCTTCGGCGAGGGCGGTCGTCTGTTCTACGCCGGCGCCGGGACGAGCGGTCGTTTGGGTGTTCTCGACGCCGTTGAATGCCCGCCGACTTTCGGCGTGGCGCCGGACCGCGTGCAAGCCGTATTGGCCGGCGGGCCCGAGGCCGTGTGGGCTTCCCGGGAAGGCGCCGAAGACGATGAGGCCGCGGCGGAGATTGATCTGGCGGCGCGAGGATTCTCAGCCGCCGATGCGCTGGTCGCCGTCTCGGCGAGCGGCTGCACGCCCTATGCATTGGGGGCGGTGCGTTTCGCGAAGTCGCTCGGCGCGTTCAGCGCCGCCGTCAGTTGCAACTCCGGCAGCGAACTCGCCGCTTTGGCGGACGTGGCGATCACCCCGATCGTAGGTCCCGAAGTGATTACCGGCTCGACGCGCATGAAGGCCGGGACGGCCCAAAAGCTCGTACTCAACATGATTTCGTCCGGTGTAATGACGCGGATGGGCTATGTACTCGGCAACCGCATGGTCAACGTGCAAATCAAGAGCGAAAAGCTGCGTGAACGAGCCGAGAAGATTGTCGCGGATGTTTCCGGCTGCACGCGCGAACGGGCTCGACAGGTACTTGAGGCGTCGGGCGGACGAGTGCGGGTCGCGGTGGTCATGGCGAAACGTGGATGGAGTGCCGACGAAGCCGAGACGGCATTGCGGGAAGCGGGCGACAATCTTGGGCGGGTCATGGGAAATGAGTCGGGGGACGGCCGGAGGTAACGAGGCGGTGCATCAGCGGCTCGCGCCCGAGCTGTGTTGATTTCTCATGGATAAGTTTGTCATCGAAGGCGGCCATCAGTTGAGCGGGGAAATTCCGATCAGCGGGGCCAAGAACGCCGCTCTGCCGGCGCTGGCCGCGACGCTGCTCACCGAGGAGACGGTCGAGCTGAGTCGAATTCCCGAAGTCCGAGACATTCGCACGATGATTCGGCTCCTGGAACATACCGGGGTCGCCGCGGAGAAGTCGGAGGGCCGCTACTGTTTCGAAGCCCGCCGGATCAGCGAACCGGAAGCGCCCTACGAGTTGGTCAAGACGATGCGGGCCTCGAGTCTCGTGCTGGGGCCGTTGGTCGCGCGGACCGGACGCGCCAGGGTTTCGATGCCGGGGGGCTGTGCTATTGGAGCACGGCCGATCAATCTGCATATGAGCGCCCTCGAACGTCTCGGGGCGCGCATCTCCCAGCAACACGGCTATGTCGAGGCAACCGCTCCCCAAGGTTTGCGCGGCGGCCGCATTCACTTTGACCGCGTGACCGTGACGGGAACGGAAGATGTACTGATGGCGGCGGTGCTCGCTCAGGGTGAAACGGTTCTCGAAAACGCCGCCCGCGAACCCGAAGTCGTTGACCTGGCGGCGCTGCTGACCAAGATGGGCGCCTCGATCCGGGGCGCCGGCTCGTCGACGATTCACATCCAAGGGGTCCGGCGGCTGCGAGGCGCGAAGCATTCCATCATCCCCGACCGCATTGAGGCCGGTACATTCTTGATTGCCGGGTTGGCCGCCGGCCGCGGGCTCAGTGTGACCGGGGCCGAGGTCGGCCATATCGAGCCGCTGCTCGAAAAGATCAGCGAGGCGGGAGCGGAAATCGCCTATCCCGGCCCGGGGGCGATTCGCGTGCAGGCTCCGGACATTTTGCGGGCCACCGACATTGCAACCCGAGAACATCCCGGCTTCCCGACCGACATGCAGGCCCAATGGATGGCCCTGATGACCCAGGCCGACGGCGAATCGAGCATTGTCGAAAACATTTTCGAGAACCGCTTTATGCACGTCTCGGAACTGGTGCGCATGGGGGCAGACATCTCGCTCAAAGGCAACCGCGCGTTGGTGCGCGGGAAAACCGCGCTCAGCTCGGCCGCCGTGATGGCTTCCGATCTGCGGGCGAGCGCCGGTTTGTTGATCGCGGCGCTGGCGGCAACCGGGGAGACGGTGATCGACCGCGTTTATCACATCGACCGAGGGTATGAGGGGATCGAGCGAAAATTGGCGGCGGCGGGGGCTCGGATTCGACGCGTGTCGTAGGGGCCGGCCGAGTAGTATCCATGAAAAATTAGGGACACGCCGCTTCTGTGAATCGCGGATTCATCATAGCGCCATGAGAGGTGTCGGTAGCGTTTCCACCGCCCCTTCAGGGCTTGGCTGGGTGGAGGATTCCACCCAGGGTTCCGCCGTTCCGGCTCCACCCTGGGCTGTATTCCCGCCGCTTCGCGGCTCAAGGGGTTCGCGGAGCGACGGTTAACCGCGTTGGGTATAATGCCGGCGTTGACTCGACATCACTTCCTCTTTCGACGACGTTAATCGAATGTCCGAATCGAATCCGGAAAGTTCCCGCCCTTCGCCGTCGGCGGAGTTGGTCGATGCGGCTCGAGCCGCCGAGCGATCCCGCGAACATCCTTCCGATCCGCGCCGCCGCTACCAGGGCCGGCGGCACCGCTTCCAACTGGAGCGGCGCATGGACGCCCTTGGGTTCCGCCAAGCCGTCTTGGACTTAGACGGCCCGACGGCGATCATTCCGCCGCGACCCGAGACGCTTCGCGGCCGCGTGGGGCAGTGGATCGTGCGCGCCCAAGCGAGGATGCTTTGGTGGGTCGTGCGCTCTCTGGGTTTGCATTCCCGCGCCATCCAAGCTGGTTACAAGACTCTGCAAGCCGAGCACAAGCGCGTGACCGCCTTGGAGGAAGAGTATGCGGCCGACAAGGCCGACTTCGAGAAACGTTTTCGCGATTTGGAACGACGCGCCGGCATCGAGCGGCGGGAAGGTGACGGAGATTGAGGAAGAGGCGCGTCGACCAGTTTTCTCCCAGTGTTCCGGATCGCGACGCGATTGGGAACGAAGTCATCGCGCTCGACCGGATACTGAGGTCACTCGGCTATGAAACCCGCATCTTCGCCGACGAAGAACGCTCTGATCGCGGCATCCGCGGTTGGGCCCGGTACGCCGATTCGCCCGGCGACGTATTGTTGGTCCATTACTCGCACGGATCGGACGCCTACCGACCGCTGTTCGAGACGGCCCCGGAAAGCATCCTCCTGTACCACAACAACCCGCCGATCAACTACATGTTGGGCCTGGAGGAACATGTGCCTCGCTCCGTACGCCGGGGCCTCGATGAATTGCCTCTCTATGCCGGCCTTCCACGAAAGGTCGTGGCCCATTCCGAGTTGAGCGCCTCGGATCTGCGGCGGGCCGGGTACCGCGACGTTCAGGTTATTCCCTACTTGCTGAACGAAGACGTGTACTCCCAACCTCCCGCGCCCCATATCATCGAGCGTTACAGCGGCAATCAGCAACGCAATCTTCTCATGGTGGGGCGTGTCGTACCCCACAAGAAGATCGAAGACGGCTTGTTCGTATTGGACTACTTGAAGCGGCATGTCGATCCGCGGCGGCGGCTCTTTGTGGTGGGGAGCAGTACCTACGCGGAATCCTACCGAAAGGCTCTCGACGCCCTGGTTGACGAAATGGGTCTGGATGATGTCGTGTTCACCGGTTCGGTGCCGCGGAGTGAGTTGGCGGCCTATTATCAGTTGGCCGATGCAATGCTCTTCTTGAGCGAACACGAAGGGTTCGGAGTGCCGTTGGTCGAAGGGATGCGGATGGATTTGCCGGTTTTGGCCCGGGCATCGGACGCGGCCCGCGAAGTTCTCGGGGATGCCGGCGTCCTTTTCGAGACCCCCGATTGGCCGCTGTTGGCTGAAACGGCCGAGCTCGTGATGGCCGAAACTCCCTGGCGAGAGCAAGTGCTTGCGAGACAGCGAGTGAGGCGCGAGTATTTCTCCGCCGCCGAGGGTGAAGGCCGCTGGAAAGACTTTCTGGCTGGTTTGTAAGCCCGGCAAGGCTAGTGGGGCCACCGGCCGCGCCGGCTCGTTCAGGGGAGAAACTTGGTCGAAGGGTTCGCCGGGACCGCGCCGCACGGCGGCGCGGCTCGGGTGGGTGAACGTCAGATCTATTGGTAGCAGTTGTGAGTCTCCGGGTAGCGCGAAATTTGAAGTTTCAGGTTAGCCGGCCCGGACTCATGCCCAGCTGAGGGGATCTTCCCACTGGGGGCCCTACACGGAAAAGAGCACGATCGTCACGAGTTCGCCGTTGATCTCCATCTCGCGGCGCTCGCCCTCTCGCGATGGGGGGCCGTCGGTTTCGAGCGCCGTGCAGAGCGTCTCTTCCATGAAGTGCTCGCGGCGGTCTTCGAGAATCCGCCTGATCTTCTCGGGGACCTCGACTGAAAGCCCGATGCGTTGGGTGTACTCGATGTCGAGGGCTTTGCGCAGGTCTTGCACGCGGCGCAACAACTCACGGTAGAGGCCTTCCTCGATCAGTTCCTCGGTGAGGTCGGTATTGAGCACCACGACGGTTCGCTGATCGCCCGCGGCGGCGTAGTGCCCGGAGGCTTCGACTTGGACCTCGATATCCTCGGCGTCGAGGACGACCGTCTCGCCGTCGATTTCGATTGCGGCTTTGCCGTTTGCGAGCAATTGCCGCCGCAATTCCGTCGCGTCGGCGTTTTGGAACGCCTTCTTCGCCAGGGGCATTTTCTTACCGAGCCGGGGGCCGAGCCGGCGGAAGTTAGGACGCGCCACATACTGCACATGCCCTTCGTCGCCATGCACGAAAGCAACCTGTTGGACGTTCAGCTCCTCGGCGATCAAGTCCCTGTATTCGGTTAACGCTTGACGCAGAGCGTCGTCGGGCAGGACGACTTCCGCCAACGAAAGCGGCTGACGGACCTTAAGCTTATGGTCGGTTCGCACCCGCAGCCCGAGCGAAACGATATTACGCACTACCGCCATTTCTTCCGACAGCTTGCGGTCAATCGCACTTTCGTCCGCTTTGACGAAGTCGCACAAGTGCACGCTCTCGGGCCGTTGGTCGCCGAAAGGTCGGCGCGTCAGATTTTGGTAGACCTCTTCGGTCAAAAAGGGGATAAAAGGCGCGGCAAGGTTCGTGACGGTCGCCAACGCTTCATAGAGCGTGGCGTAAGCATCGATCTTATCGGCGTCTTTCTCGCTCTTCCAATAGCGCCGCCGGCCGCGCCGCAGATACCAGTTCGAAAGCGCATCGACGAAATTCGACAGCTCGCCCGCCGCCTCGTAAACCAAGTAGTTGTCCATCAGCTCGCTGACGCGACCGGTGACCAGCGCGGCCTCGGAGAGAATCCAGCGGTCGAGCAAGGTCCGCTCGGCGAGTGACCGTCCGGCGTCGCTCGCTGGGTCGAAGCCGTCAATATTGGCGTAGATCGTGAAAAACGAGTAGACGTTGCGCAGCTTGAGCGGCAGCTCTTTTTGAAGCGTCCGAACATTGCTCAACGAATGCCGGGTCGGCGACCAGGGCGGATTGGCGGCGAAAAAGAACCAGCGAAAGGCGTCAGCACCGGGGGCTGAGCCGTTCTTGCTTTCGAGCGTCAAGCGCTGGTCGGCGGGAAGGCGGACAACGTCGTTGGGTTGGACTTTGAGTCCGGCCGGAGTGCTGTTGAGTCCGAGAGTCGCGAGATCGTCGGCCGAGACGACGACTACGCGGCGCGGCAACTTTTTCCCTTGTCGCACGGTGAAGGGTTTCGATTGCCCGGCGAGCGAAGCCGTCGAAAGCCGCATCTCCGCGCCGGGGTTGGCGTCGAGCGCTTCGATCTCCTCGCGACAGAGCATGACTTCGCCCGCGGCGACCGTCATGTCGGCTTGCGCGGCGCCGACGACGGCGAACTCGTTGATTACGCGGTCGAAGATGACATCGGGCGGCGTGTAGTTGCCCTTCGATTTCGATTCCTTCTTCCCCTCCGGATCGGTCACGTGGCCCAGCACGATACAAGTGCGGAAGGGATGCGGGTAGTCGCGTTTCTTTTTCAGCCCGCACAGTTGTTGCGTCTCTTCGTCGAAGACCAACGTCGAAACCATCAATTGCGAATAGAACCAGCCGCGTGTTTGATCGATGGCCTCGGTGATGAAATCGGCCGGGAAAGCGTCCTCGAATTTCCGGCGCCCCTGATGCGGATAGCCGAACTGCGCAAAGGGCATGCAACCCGAGTCGAACCAGCAATCGATCACCTCGGGGATGCGGCGATAGACGCCGGGTTCGTCGGGCTCGGTCCAAGTGACGTCGTCGATCCAGGGTTTGTGGACCATTAGGTGATCGGACAGCTCGGGGTTCTTCTCCTGATCGCGCCTAAATTGGTTGAACGCGTCGGTGTTTTTCGCCTCGATCTGGGCGACCGACGCCGGGGCTTGCATCTTCCCGGTTTCGTCGTTGATCCAGATATTGAGCGGCGTGCCCCAGTAGCGCTCTCGCGAGAGCGCCCAGTCGACGTTATTCGCCAGGAAATCGCCGAAGCGACCCGTTCCGATGTGTTCGGGCAACCAGCGCACTTTCTTGTTGTTGGCGATGGCGTCGTCGATGCGTTCGGTCGTGCGGACAAACCACGCCGGCCGTGCGTACTGGATCAGCGGATCGTCTTCGGCCCGCCAGCAGAAGGGATAATCGTGGCGGTAGTTCTCGCGGTGCAGCAGGATGCCGTTTTCTCGGAGCTTGGCGATGATCGGCCGATCGGCGTCCTTGACGAACACCCCTTCGAGATCCGGCGTCTCGGCGGTGAATTTGCCGTCGGGGCCCACCGGGCACAGCAGCGGGACAGCGTCGGGGTTGGTGAACTCTTCACGAGTTTTTCGAAACAAATCGTAGTCCACCTCACCAAAGGCCGGGGCTTCGTGAACCAAACCCGTGCCTTGGTCGAGTTCGACGAAGTCGGCGGCGAGTACGGTCCATAGCGCCGGAACCGAACCGCCCGTCTTGCGCTCCACGGTCACATCGCCGTAGGCTTTACGAAAATAATCGAGCGGCGGGCGGTAGCGCCGCCCGACCAAGACGCTGCCCTTCATTTCGCGTTCGACGGGCAATTCGCGGCCGAGCTTCGCGGCGATCGTCTCACGCAGCGCCGCGGCCACGATGATCGCGTGGTCGCCGTCGCGCACTTGGACGTAATCGTAGTCCTCGCGCACGGCGACGTTTTGATTGGAAGGCAGCGTCCACGGAGTCGTCGTCCAGATCAGCAGATAGGTCCCGGGCTCGTCTTCCAGCTCGAGCGCGACGTAGACGGAGGGGTCTTCGACGCTCTTGTAACCGAGGCCGACCTCGCCCGCCGAAAGCGCCGTGCCGCCTTGCGGCCACCACCAAACAATCTTGTGGCCTTGGTAGAGCAGGCCTTTACGGAACAGCTCGGATAGCGCCCACCACACGCTTTCGACGTAGCTCTTGTGATAGGTGACGTAGGCGTCTTGAAGATCCACCCAGAAACCGACCCGGCTGGTCATCTTCTCCCACTGCTCGGTGTAGCGAAACACCGATTGCATGCAGCGGAGAATAAATTTCTCGACGCCGTATTCCTCGATCGCCGCCTTGCCGTGGATGCCTAGTTCCTTCTCGACCTCGACCTCGACCGGCAGCCCGTGGGTATCCCACCCGGCTTTCCGCGGGACGTAGAAACCCCGCATGGTGCGGTAGCGCAGGAAAATGTCTTTGATCACACGCGTGAGCACGTGCCCGTTGTGCGGCAGCCCGTTGGCGGTGGGGGGGCCTTCATTGAAGATGAATTTGGGCCGTCCCTCGCGGTTGCGGAGGCTCTTTTCGAAAATCTCGTGTTCTTCCCAGAACTTCCGGATCGACTCCTCGACGCGGGGGAAGTCGACGATCGGTTGCGCTTTCTCGAATTTCGGTTCACTCATGACGTTGCAATCGAGACCGGGGGTCGGTTCAGGCCGGTCGAACGGCAAAAGGCCGTTGACCGGCTTTCGATCACCCCGGTCAACGGCCTCGGAATCTTTGCCTGTCCGAAGCCCCTAACGGGGGCTGGTAATGATAATGCCGCGGATCATCCGGTCTATCGCGGAGCGGGAAGGCGTCACGCCGGCGCGGCGCGCGACTGGCGGCTGGAATGGACGATGCATCACGTCGGCGAACCCTTCTGTCGCGATTTTACCAGTTTTCGAATAACAAACCGAGCCCCCAAACCGAGCCGCGACCGTTAAGGAAGCGGTATGCGATGAGGCCGTTCAACACGAAGGAAGGTGGCGGGAGCGAAGCGCGCCGAAGAGCGAACCTCTTCTTGCGAAACAGCCCTACTAGCGAACTCAGGGTAGTTCAGCCGGGAAAGACGCTTCTGGGGCCGCCGTTCCGGGGCCGCCCCTTTATTTGCCTCCGGCGTACCGCATCGCATACCGCTTCCTCACGGTCGCGGCTCGGTTTGACGCGCTCGGTTTGACGCGCTCGGTTCCCTAATTCAACAACTCCGGCGTGCCGTTCTCACACTGAATCGCCCCGGTTCCGTGTTGACCAAAAGCACTACCTGTCGACTCGGAGACGCCCGCAACCTGCCGAGGCCGCGCCCGGCGAATGGGTTGGGACAGCAACGCGGTACGCTCGTGGTACCAAGCGGCCAGAGCGTCGGGCGTCGCCGAAGAGGCGAGCTTGCCGGCTTCGAGCGTACCGGCCCCGAGCGCAACCGAGCGTTTCGACTTGACAACCAGCGATCCGGCCCCGTTCGAAACCCGCGCCTTGCCCTTCAGCACCGTCAGCACGGCATCCGAGCCCGGAACGGCGTCAAAGCGATAGACGCCTTTGTTTTCAAGCCGGACCGAAGCACCCCCCGCCTCGATCGAAATGCGCGCGCCATTGACTTTTGCTCTGATCTCAACGATACCCGAGCCGCGATGGAGTTCCATTCGAACATCCGAAGCCTCGCTCGAAACCATCTCCCAATCGCTGGTCCCGCTCGCGCGGAGGATAGCGACGGGTGTGAGCAGAATCTCGACCCGCCCGGCCGAGGTGAGCAAGTGTTGTCCCTGGCCGAGATGAATATCTTTGCCGGAAGGCTTCTGTCCCACGCCGGCGAGTTTCACCTGCCCTTCGGCGTAGGAAATCAGCCCGGGCCGGACCGAGATCACCGTCTGCGCGGAGGCGGGCGCCGCGACGCAGGTTACAAGCAAGAACAGAACCCCGCAACGAACGAATCGTCTTTCGATCGAATGGGTCATGAGGATCTCCTTGAATCGGTCTGTCCGGATTGTATCAGGGCGGGGGGCAAGCGGCAATGAGCCCCGTGAGCAGCGAATCCATGAAATCGCGGCCGATCACAGCCGCGAAGCGGCGGCAGGAATATAGCCTGGCGTGGAGCCGAAGGCGGAACCCCAGGGGCGGAGTCAAACCGGGTTGAGCCCTGACAGGGCGGCAGGAAGGAAGCGACTGCCCTTCTTTTGCTTAGTTGGACGTACAGCCCCCGCTGCCGGCAGCAAGCCGCCGGGGCTTCCCCTGAAGCCGTTTCCGGTGTCGGGCCGCGGGGTCTTGGCTCGCGGCCCCTCGGACGCGAGGTCAACAAGGCAACGAATTTCGCCGTTGAGACCTCAGCCCGGTAAGCCGTCGTCTATGGTACTCTTCGCTTCGCGCGAAACACTAGTTCCGGTCTCGAGAGGGATCTCTTATGGCCACGGCAATTGAAGCACCGTCCCGGCCCGCCGAAGGCGAGGTTCGCGCTGCCCTGGAACCCGGGAACATCGACCCGGGAGAACCCGCGCGACGCGAACCTCGTCCCGAAAGACTGATCTCGCTCGACGCCTTCCGCGGTTTCATCATGATTTCGCCGGCGGCGAACGGCTTCGGACTGCGGGCGCTTGAAAACCACCCGCAATGGGGTTGGCTGGGGCGACAGTTCGAGCATGTCCCCTGGGAGGGGATGGTCTTTTGGGACTTGATCCAGCCGTCGTTTATGTTCATGGTCGGGCTGGCGATGCCGTATGCATTCGCCAACCGCCGAAAACGCGGGGAGAACGCGGCTCAGGTCACGCGGCACATTTTTCAGCGCTTTTTTTTGTTGCTGTTGCTGAGCCAGGTTTTCATCGCGGTCGGCAGCGGACGGCTCGAGTTTCAGCTCATCAACGTTCTCTCGCAGATCGCGTTTACGTATGTGATCTGCTACGGCCTGATGCATCTTTCTTTTCGCATGCAGGCGGTTTCGGCCGGTTTGCTGTTGGCCGGGCACTGGCTGCTGTTCGCTCTGTTCCCGGGGAGTGAAGGGGCTTTTTCGCGCGCCGACAATATCGGCGCGGTGATCGATCATTTTCTCGGGCTCGAATACTCGGGCTTCTACGTCACGATCAATTTCATCCCGAGCACCGTAACGACATTGTTCGGCGCCTGGGCCGGACGCTTGATGCTCGATCCGCATTCGCACGCCTATCGCACCCGAGTGTTGGCGGCGGCTGCGGCGGGGTGTTTTGCGTCGGGCTATGCATTGAGTCTGTTGAATCCGATGGTGAAGCGGCTCTGGACCGCCTCGTTTACGCTGGCAAGCGCGGGATGCGTCCTGGCGATTCTGCTGTTTTTCTACTGGTTGGCGGAGATCCGCGAGCAACGGCGGCTGGTCTTCCCCTTGGTTGTCGTGGGGATGAACTCGATCTTCATCTACGGCCTGCACATGATTCTTTGGGATTGGTTCAATGCGTCGGCGGCCGTTTTCACTGGCGGGTATTCGTTTCTGGGAGCCGTCGGCCCGGTGGCGCAGTCCATCACGGCTTTCTTGCCGATGTGGTACCTGTGCTATTGGCTTTATCAGCGCAAGATCTTTTTGCGGGTGTGAGCCGGGTCTAAGCCGTATTGCGCCAAGGGGCGCATGCTTGGCACTGGCGGGCCTTTCATACACTTTGCCTCGCCACGCACCGAGAAAAGCGGGCTAAGGCTTCGGCGGTGTGTCGGCGTGGCTGGGTGTGTGGACACCAACACGAGCAAGTTGGTAAACTGCGCTCATAATGCGGACCGAAAGGTAGAAGGTTCAGATCCTTCCCCGCAACCACCTTTACTCCTCTTCCGTCAACAGTTTAGGCCTTCGGAAAAATGTCATCCTTAGTCTTTCATCCATGCAAATTCGTCGTTTTGGTGTGCCTGCTCGGCTTCTCCGCGAGCCCCGCTTGGGCACAAGAGGCCATCGCGCCCGATGACGTCGTCGTGGTCGTTGACGATGTGGAATACACGGCCGGGCAAATCGATTTACTGCGGAAATCCCTGCCGGCCAACTACCAGAAAGGCGCCGCTTTGATGGATAACGGCGCTCTGATTCGGGTCTACGCCGGGCTCTTGGGTTTCGCGAAAAAAGCCGAAGCCGAGGGCTTGCCCGACAAAGAGCCGTTCCGAACTCAGCTCGAATTCATCCGTCTCGACTTCTTCGCGCAGGTCTTCATACGCGACCTGAGCAAGTCCATCACAATCACCGAGGAGGAATTCCAGGCCTACTACGACGCTAATCGCGCTCAGTTCGAAGAACGCAGCGTCTCAGCCATCTACATTGACTATTCGCTGGATCCGGAAAAGGCTCCCGCCGTCAACGGAGAGCGCCCGTTTTCGGAAAACGAAGCACGCCTCAAGGCCAAAGACCTCGTCGCGCAACTAAGGGAGGGCGCCGATTTCGCGGAACTGGCCCAGCAGCACTCGACCGACAACACCTCGGCGAAAAAAGGGCGGCGATTTGGGCAGCTTCAAACACGATGCGAAGATCCCGACCCCCCTCAAGGATGTCATCTTCTCGCTCGAGTCCGGCGCGTTTTCCGATGCCAGACAGCATGGCGGGCGGTTTTATATCTTCCGGGTAACCGCCGTCGATGCCGAGCCGATGCAGAAGGTCAAGAACGACATGGCCGGACGGATTCAGGCCACGAAACTGCGACAAAAGGTCACTGAGATCCGCGAGGCCGTCAACATAGATGTTCGCAACGAAGCCTACATGCAACAGAAGCCGACGCCCCCCGGGGAGCGGAAAGCGGCAATCAAGAAAGACCTCACGATTCCGCCGCCCCCGAACCGCTAGCGCGCGTTTTCTCCTGACAGCCAAAACACACGATCGACCGGCCGCGGCTAAGGGCCTCCGTTAAACCGGTCGATTCCGTACGCCATGCTAGGCACGGCCGCTGCCTCGTCGAATCCACACGACTATGATGAGAGAGGAGGTCTTTCGTGACCGAACGGCCCGAGATCCACCCTCCCGGCCTGCTTGCCCGTGTTCTTGACAAGCTTCGCGGCCGGGATCAGCTCCTGCTCCGAGCCGGTGACGATCTGCCGCTCGTCGTCGCCGGTTACCCCCGAGGACACGAAGCTTACGCGACTTCGCTCCAGTCATCGCTGAGCGGAATTTACCATTCGCTTTCCACGCAATTGCGCGCGGCCTACGCCGAAACGCTGGAGGCCGTACCGTCGCTGGTCGTGGCGGTGTTGAGACAGCGTAATGCCTGCGGCTGCCTCGGGCACCATCACCGCCGGGGCACCGAAAGCCGCTTGTCGCGGCGAGTCTCCGCCGACACCGGACGCGAAGTCGGCGAGATCGACTTAGCGATCCAAGCGATCCGAGAATGGGAGCCCTTGCCGCTTTCCGACCTCGCCGTCATCGATCACGAACAATTCGGCAAGGAAGCGGAAGCTGATCTGGAATACTATCGCTTTCACATCGCCCTGCTGGCGGTGTTCCTCCACGAGCTGGAGCATCTGGCCTTCCCGGAGCGGGTGGAAAAACCCATTCGTGAACGCAGCAACGCATTCTACGCCGCCGCCATGAAGGAACTCGTCACGAGCGAATTCGGCGTCGCCTACGGCCTCTAATCCGCCGCACGCTGGCGGCGGCCTCGGTTCGGACGAGGTAACGCCTCAGCTCTTCGGCGGGGGCCAACTCAACTTCCCGAGGACGCAGGCCCGCCGCGCGCCGGTCGCCGATGGAAGATTGGCAGCCCGACGATGGAAGGTTTCGTGGGCCAAAATGGCAAACGCCGCGGCTTCCTTGGCATCCGCCGCGGGCCCCAACACACTCGCCGGGATGATCTCGGTGTCGGGCAGCAGCTCGGCTAAACGGCGCATGATTTCGGGATTGTGAGTTCCCCCACCCGCCGCGATCAGTTGATCGACCGGCATGGTCGGGGCAACCCATTTCCTAATGCCCGCGGCGATCGTTTCGGCGGTGAAAGCCGTCACCGTCGCGATCAGATCGTGAGGACCGAGCCCTCGCGCCGCTAAATCCGCCACGAAGGCCCCTCCAAACTGCTCGCGCCCGGCGCTTTTTGGGGGCGGCTCGTCGAAGTAGGGCAGCCTTGTCAGACGATCGAGCAACTCTTCGTCCGCCTGCCCCGATGCCGCTCGTTCGCCATCGCGGTCGAACCGCTCCGCGCCGTTGGTGAACTGCTCGACAAGCCCGTCGATGATCATATTCCCAGGGCCTGTGTCGAATGCAATTACCTCGCCGGGTCCCGCACCCGGTCCGATCGCGGTGAGATTGGCGATTCCCCCGATATTCAGCGCCACCCTGCCCCGTTCAGCATCACGATAGAGAAGGTAATCCACATAGGGAACCAGCGGCGCCCCCTGCCCGCCGGCGGCCATATCGGCGGGACGAAAATCGGCAACCACCGGAACACCGGTTATTTCGGCGATCAACGCCGGCTCGCCGATCTGCATGGTGCCGCGCACCAGGCGCCCGGCGAGCCTCGATGCGGTCGGCTGATGGTAAATCGTCTGCCCGTGAGAGCCCACTAAGTCGAGGTCGGCGACCGGAACCCCCGACAGCCGGCAGGCCTCGACAATCGCCTCGCCGTACAGCCGCCCGAGCAGAAAGTTCAATTGACTGATGTGAGACGTGTGGGTCTGGGCGTTCGACACGGCCAGAATCGCCTCGCGCACGCCGGCCGGGTAGGGCAACGCCTGGAAGGCCGCCGGCTCAACGCGCATTTCGTAGCCCTCGCCCGTAATCTCGACCAGGGCCACGTCGATGCCGTCCACCGACGTTCCGCTCATGAGTCCGGCAACAAGCATCGTGGTCAACAGAACCGAGCGGCACGTCGCCATGCGCCGAAAGCCGTTCGGAGAAAAAGTGTACCGAAAAACACCGTCCCCGCGAGCATACAGTGAACGCCGCGCGCGAGGTGGTCGCCTGGTACCGGAACAGCAGCGACTCTCCGCATCCTTCTCGCGAGCCGGGCAGCGGTGAGGTTCCGGGGGTTTCGGGATAAAACATTTATACGATAGAATGTTCTAGTATTGGAAGCAAGGCGCCCTCGCCTGACGAAACATCGGTGTCGCCTAACGGCGTCACCTCGTCGTGCCGATAGTAATTAGGTTCGCACGAGGGATTCGCGGAACCACGATATGATTTGCGGCCATTGCGGTCATCTCAATGAGGACGAAGTCCGCTGCGTGCACTGCGGCAGGCGGCTCGACGAACCGCGTCACCGATCGCAATCCGGAGACAGTTACGGAGGAGCCGCCGCCGCGCCCTGGCGGCAGGAACTACATCGCCGCTTGGACGCATACCGTCAACGGCGCGACGGCGCCCTAGCGGCGGCGGCGAAGCGGGAGGGGAGCGACACGACCGCCGGTCCCAACGTTATTTCCATCGAGCGTGGAGCGAGGTTTCCGGATCGCGGGCCGGTCGCCGGGACCGACAATGACCGCTTCGAATCCGCGCCCGCCGGGACGTGGCTTGAACTCCACGCGGCCGAGGTTGCCTCGAACGGCGGTGCGCCGGTAGGGCCCGAGGCTGTTTCTGTTGCGGCCGCCGCCGCGAACATACAGCCCGATCATCTGTTTCCACCACCGGTCGGCATGGGAATACCGCGGCCGGCCGAAGTTGTCGCGGTCGAAGCCGCTGTCGAGCCGCGGTCGGCTACGCCTAACGAAGTACGTTGCTCCGCGACCGTTGCACCATTGCCCATTCGCTTTTTTGCCGGCATGCTCGATACGGCGCTGCTGATCATCGCCCTGGGGGCGTTTTGGGGCGTCTTCCACTGGATGGGCGGAGTGATCTCGGCGGACCGTGAAGGGGCGCGGGCCATCGGCGTCACGGCGTTTCTGGTGACGGGATTTTACTGGGCCTTCTATGTGGGTTATTTCGGCGAAACCCCGGGGATGACGTGGCTGGGACTACGCCTGCTTAGCTTCCGCGGCCGTCGCGCCAACGGGCGTCAGCGCGCCGCGAGGGCTCTGGGCCTGCTCTTTAGCACAACCACGTTCGGTATGGGATTTGTTTGGGCGTTGCTTGACGACGAAAAGCTCACCTGGCACGACCGCATGTCAAAGACCTTCGTCAGCCGCGACGGGGCGGTCGGCTTCCGTACTCGCTCGCGTCCGGCCGGGGCTCGCTCGCTCTCCCCAATCTCTCGCAAACAGGGAGCGTAGCGCCGAGGCCGAGAGCAGCTTTACTTCCCTCCGCTTCCCCTGGTCTCCGGCTGCGATCGGTGGCGGCGAGTACTCCGTTCGAACGTACGCAAGAAGGCGGCCAACGGATCGAAAATCAACCCGTCGGCGACCTTGGCCGTTAGTGACCTTGAAACATGCGGAGCCGAACGGCGGCCGTTACTCGCTCGCCGGCGCTTCGTCCGCCGGCGCTTCACCCCCGTCCACGGTTGAAAACTTGTAGACGGTCTTCGATTGATAGGTCGTCCCCGGCGTCAGCACGGTGGACGGGAAACCCTCGATATTGGGTGAATCCGGATAATGCTGCGTCTCCAGGCAGAACGCGCTACGGTGCTGATACGCCGCGCCGCCTTTGCCGATGTGATGGCCGTCAAGGAAATTGCCGCTATAGAACTGAATCCCGGGCTCGGTCGTGTACACTTCCATCACGCGCCCGGTTGTCGGCTCGGTCACCCTGGCGGCCAAAAAGAGGCCGTCGCCGCGGCGGTTGAGGATATAGTTCAGATCGTACCCTCCCCCGAATTCCAACTGGTTCAGCTCGGCGTCGATGTTCTCGCCGATCGGCGTCGACTCGAGAAAGTCGAGCGGCGTCTCGGCCGCCAACCCGATTTTGCCGTCGGGAATCAACTTGTCGTCGATCGGAGTAAAACGGTCGGCGTCGATCATCAATTCATGGTCGAGGATCGAGCTTGCACCGGCGTCCTTGAGGTTGAAATAGGAGTGATTCGTCAGATTGACGACCGTGGCTTTGTCGGTCGTCGCGCGGTATTCGATCTGTAACTCCGAATCGTCCGTCCATTTGTAAGTCACGCGGGTGTCTAGGTTGCCCGGATAACCTTCTTCCCCGTCTTCGCTCACATATTCGAGCCGCAGAACCGCAGCGTTGTAATCGATATAGGCTTCCGCGGTCCACACAACTTTGTCGAAGCCCTTTTCCCCGCCATGGAGGTGGTTCTCGCCATCGTTGGCCGCCAGCTCGTAAAGATCCTGACCCAGGGCGAATTTGGCCTTGCCGATACGGTTGCCGTAGCGCCCGATGATCGCGCCGAAGTAGGGCGAGTCCTTGATGTAATCCTCCAACTTGTCAAAGCCGAGCACGACGTCGCCCAGATTGCCGTCCTTGTCGGGCACCTTGAGCGAAACGACGATCCCGCCGTAGTTGGTGATGCGAACTTCCTCGCCATTCGAATTTGTCAACGTATAGATCAGCGCTTCTTGGCCGTCCGCCGTTGTGCCGAAAACCTCCGACGTAAACGTCGCTTTGGTTTCGGGACCGGCCCCATCCTTGGGTAAACTGCAAGCCGGCAGAAATAACCCGACCATCAGCGCGGTGATCGCGGCCGTCCATCGGCCGACGTGATTGCTATTCATCTCCTGAACCTCCCTATCGGCGCGCGAGAGCCTCGCGCGCGTTTGTCCATGGTACACGAAACGGGCCTGTTCGCGCTGAAAGATTCCCGCCGCGAAAAAAAGAGAGTCGGGTCGGCGGAGCGGGCGGGGCCTCCGGGGGTCCGGTGCTATAATACCCCTTTCTTTCAAGGCGTTTTCGCGCGTCCGCCCGCGGACGCGATCTTGATTCGCGGCCCGACTTCACGCCCCGATGCTCGACATTCATCAAATCCGCGAGATCCTGCCGCACCGCTATCCGCTGTTGCTGGTCGACCGCATCGACGAGATGGATGACGACCACGTGATCGGCATCAAGAACGTCTCCGCCAACGAGCCCTACTTCCAAGGCCACTTCCCCGATTTCCCGGTCATGCCCGGCGTGCTGGTGGTCGAGGCGATGGCGCAAGTCGGCGCGGTATGGCTGCTAAGCTCCGAACCCGCCACGGCCGCGCAACTGGAGACGAAATTGGTCTTGTTCACCTCCATCGAGCAGGCCAAATTCCGGCGACCCGTCTTTCCCGGCGATCAGTTGCGGATCGAAATGAAGCTGCTCAGGCGGCGATCGTTCATCTTTCGAATGAGCGGAAAGGCAACGGTCGACGGAAAGCTGGTCGCCGAAGCCGTCTTGATGTGCCAAACGGCCGACAAGTCGGCGATCGCCGGCAGTCGGCAGCCTCTTTCCGCCCCGCCCGCCACCCCGAAAGAAAACGAATAGGGGGCTCATGGCGTCCCACTCGACCGCGGTCATTCATCGGGCAGCCCGCATCGACCCGAGCGCCGAAATCGGGCCCTTCTGTGTCATCGGCGAAGAAGTGGAAATCGGCGCGGGCACACGGCTGTTGGCGCACGTCTATGTCGAGGGCCCGACGGTCATCGGCGAGGAGAACGTCTTCCACCCCTATTCGACCGTCGGCGTCGCGCCCCAAGACCTCAAGTATCGCGGCGAGCGCTCGGAAACCCGCATCGGGAACCGCAACCAAATCCGCGAATTCGTGACGATTCACCGCGGCACCGAAGGCGGAGGAGCGCTGACGACGATCGGCGACGAAAATCTGCTGCAAGCCTACGCCCACGTCGCCCATGACTGCCGCATCGGCTCGCAATGCATCTTGGCGCACGGCGCGACCTTGGGCGGCCATGTGAGCGTCGAGGATTTCGCCGTCGTTGGAGCCCAGAGCGGCGTGCATCAGTTTTGCCGTATCGGTGAACACTGCTACATCGGCGGCTATAGCGTGATCACGCAAGACGTGATGCCGTTTTCGTTGGTGGTGACCGAGCGCGGGGCGCGGGTTTTCGGCGTCAACAAAGTCGGTTTGGAGCGGCGAGGGTTTTCGAGCGACGCGATCGGCGGCCTCCACAAGGCCTTCCGGGTGTTGACGAAAGCCGGGTTGAATACCGACCAAGCTCTCGATAAGATCGCCGCCGAGATCGAGGACGAAGAGCATGTCGCCTTGCTCACCGAATTCATTCGAAGCTCGGAACGAGGCGTCGTCAAATGAAATACGGCTTGATCGCCGGCGGCGGACGCTTTCCGTTGCTTGTTCTGGAAGCCGCCAAGCAGCAAGGCCGCTCGATGGTCGTCGTCGCGATCCAAGAAGAAGCCCTTCCCGAAATCGAACAGGCCGCCGACGTTTGCCACTGGGTTTCGCTCGGCGAGTTGTCGAAACTGATCAAGATTCTCCAGCAAGAGGGCGTCACAGAGGCCGTCATGGCGGGCCGCGTACAGCACGCGAAGATCTATTCCTCGATTCGCCCCGATTGGAAATTGGTCAAGCTCCTGGCCTCGCTGACAGGCAAGAATACGGATTCCCTGCTGGGCGCGGTGACGGGCGTTTTGGCCGAGGCGGGAATCGAGTTGCTCGACTCGACGGCTTTTCTGGAGCCCTGTTTGGCCGCGGAAGGCCCCTTGACCGGGCGCGCCCCCAGTGATGACGAGCAAGCCGACATCGACTACGGACGCCGCGTGGCGATAGCTCTTTCCGGTTTCGACGTCGGACAAACCGTCGTAATTTGCGAGCGCGCCTGCGTGGCGGTCGAAGCGATGGAAGGAACCGACGCGGTGATCGAGCGCGCGGCGGCACTGAGCAACGGCCGTAGAATGACCGTCGTGAAAGCGGCCAAGCCGGAGCAAGACATGCGCTTTGACGTGCCCGTTGTAGGGCCGACGACGATCAAGAAAATGGGACGAGCCAACGCCACGGCCCTGGCCGTCGAAGCCGGAAAGACGCTGCTGCTCGACCGCGACGAATTGTTGGCATCGGCCGAGCAATCCGGCATCAGTATCGTCGGCGTTGCCTGAAATTCGTGGAAACAAGCGCGACCGGGCACGCAAGGGCCGCTTGACCGGAAACGCGTGGGACGGGGTTCGATGATCAAAACAGCAGTAGTCGGCGTCGGGTCGTTCGGGCAGCAACACGCCCGTGTCCTCTCTTCCCTGCCCGACTCCGAACTCGTCGCCGCAGTCGACGCCAACGCCGGGCGCGCGGCTGAAATCGCCGAACGCTTCGACTGCGAAGCGCTGACCGACATCACCGCCCTGGCCGGAAAGGTCGACGCCGCGAGCGTCGCGGTCCCCACGGCCTTGCACGCTGATGTCGGCGTGTCGTTGCTCGAAAACGGCATCGACGTCCTGGTCGAAAAACCCATCGCCGCCGACCTCGCCTCGGCCGATCGGTTGGTCGAGGCCGCCGCGAGCAACGGCCGCATTCTCCAGGTCGGCCACCTCGAGCGCTTCAATCCGGCGGTCGAAGCCGCCCTCGACACCGCGACGCTTCCGCTTTTTTTCGAAGTCCATCGCATGAGTCAGTTTTCCCCGCGCAGCCTGGATGTCGACGTCGTGCTTGATCTGATGATTCACGACCTCGACATTTTGCTCAACATGGTCAACAGCCCGCTCTCTCGCCTCGAGGCAACCGGGATCGCGGTTCTCTCGGTCAAACCCGATATCGCCAGCGTTCGTCTGGTGTTTGAAAACGGCTGCGTGGCCAACCTGTCGGCCAGCCGCGTTTCGGTCGAGAAAATCCGGAAACTGCGTTTCTTTCAGCCGCGCCAATATGTCTCGGTCGACTACACAAGGCAGGACGGCATGGTCTACGAAGTCTCCGAATCGCGCCAAATCGGCTTCCACCCTCTCAAAACCGAAAAGGGCGAACCCCTGGTGCGACAGATCGAATCCTTCCTCGATTGTGTACAGAACCGCACGCCGCCCCGGGTCTCGGGCGCCGACGGGCGGGAAGTGCTCGCCCTGGCGCTTACAATAGTAGAGGAAATGGAGAGGCATTCCGGCATCGTTGCCGAAACGCTGCGCACCCAAGATAAGTGACGCCGCCGGGCGAACATCGCGGCCTCGATCTACTGCTGGAAGACTACAAGAAGCGCTTCCGGCCCGGGAATGGCTCGGCCCTCGATCCGCCAGCCCGTCCCCACGCTGTTCTACCGCCCGCCGAAGACGGCCTTGAACTGCGGGTCCTGCTCGACGACTACCCGGAGGCAATCCGCGCCGGGTCAAAGCAGGGCAACGGCTCTCGAAAGACGGCCTCTTCCTCGGCCTCTCGCGGAATAGACGAAGACGCGCCGCGGCTGCTGCTCGACGACTACGACCCGGCGGGCCGTTTCTGGAAAGAAAGTAAAAAGCGCGCCGTACGGCCTTCTCTCCCCGCCGCGGCCGCGGGCGAACGCGACCCGCACCTCGATAAGCTACGCATCACCTGGGCCCCCGCCGGGCCCTTGGGCCGTCGCGAAGCCGGCGCCGGTTCGTTGCTGGTCCACGCGATTTGGATCACGCTGGTGATTCTGCAACCGAAGCTGTTTCCGATCAACCCCGTTCATTACGAGGCGCCCGACATCACCCCTTTCGTGCTGGTCGCGCCATCGGCGGCGGAGTTGGCCGAGCTGACCCAAACCGCCCCGGGGCCGAGTAAGGGCACAGAGTTCTCCGGACCGGCCGAAAAGGCGCGGCCTTTGTTGATGCTGCCCGATATGGAACCCGTTCCGGCGGCGCCGCCCTCGGAGACCCCCGAGGAAAAGGACCCCGATTCCTCCGAGGCCGAGTCGACGGTGGAACAAGAAACCGCCGAAGAGCCCGATCCCGCGCCCGCCGCCACGGTAGAGGAGGACCCCGAAGCGCCTGAAAAAACTCCCCTCGTCGCCGCGCGCAGCCCCAGCCCGGGCGAATTGCGCCGCGGCACGGAATTCGGACGTTCCAACCGGCCCGCCGAACTGCCCGCGCCTCGCGCCCCCGCGCGCCGAGTCATCAACCCGAAGCTGGTCCTTCAAGATCCCAAGGCGGCCATGCCCGGCCGCGCCGGGAAGCTGCAGTTGGGCAGTTTGGAACTCACCGCAAGCACCGACGACATCATCGAAAGCGCCCTGCGGCGAGCCGCCCGCGGCCAATCGGGCCGACCGGCGGTGGGGGACGGCATTCCCGGCGGCATACAGGGCGGATACGTGCCGCCGTCCCCAGGCAACACGGGTAGTAACCTCGAGTTGCTCAGCGACCCGAAGGGCATCGACTTTCGGCCCTATTTGACTCAGATTTTGGCGTCGGTCAGGCGTAACTGGCACGCCGTGATTCCAGAAAGCGCGAGACTGGGGCTCGCCCGGGGTCGTGTGTCGCTGCAGTTCTCGGTCTCGCGCGACGGCTCGGTGCCGAAGCTGGTCATCGCCGCTTCGTCCGGCGTGGCCGCCCTCGACCGCGCCGCCGTCGCCGCTATCAGCGCCTCAAACCCCTTCCCGCCGCTGCCCGGCGAGTTCATCGGCCAAACCGTCCGCCTGCAATTCAAGTTCGCTTACAACGTGAAGTGAGGAAGCGCTGACACGGGCGTCGGTGTCGTTGGAGTGGGTGTTGCCGAATTACGCAACACTGAATTACGGGTCGCCGGGCTACCAGGGATACTCGGGTCGGGTCGGGCGTGCGACATCCATGTGCGAAATCCGCCCTCGCCGCCCTGCGCGGTCCCGGCGATGAAGGTGCCGGCACACCGACGTGGCTCACGCATTCTTGCGTGCCGTGTCGCCATTCCTGGCGACATGTCCGGCTTTTCGCCCGCAAGACCAAGTCTCATCCCCGAGCAGGTGAGCCAACCGGATTGTCCGGGCTAACTCGTGCAAGCCCCTCGTTCCCACATTGAGGTCGAGCACCCGAGTAGGGTTCGTCTCACCCAACGCGCTATAATTCCCCTGAATTCCAACCGCAAGCTGTAAATCGCGAATGGACATGGGGAGAGGTCCGGCGCTTCGATGCCCGATGCGATCCAAATTTCGAGGGTGGTGCGGTTTGAAACCTTCGAGCTGAACCTCAAGACCGGCGAGCTTCGCAAGGGCGGGGTGAAGATTCGGCTGCAAGAGCAGTCGTTTCAGATTCTCGCCGCGCTGCTTGAGCGGCCGGGCAAGCTCGTCACTCGCGACGCCCTTCGCGAACGGCTTTGGCCCGACAGCACCTTCGTTGATTTCGAAGACGGCGTCAATAGCGCTGTCCGCAGATTGCGACAGGCGCTGAACGATTCCGCCGAGAGGCCACGCTTTATCGAAACTTTGCCGCGGCGGGGGTACCGCTTCATCGGCGCGGTCGAGCAGGTTAACGCGTCGGGCGAAATCGTCGGCCTGCCCGAGGGAGCCGCCGCGGAGCACGTCATTTCTCATTACCGCCTGCTCGAAAAATTGGGCGAAGGCGGGATGGGCGTCCCTGCCGCTGTACAATCTCCTCAGGCTGGAGGCAGGCCATGATCGACCAAACCATCAGCCACTACGAGATCACCGAAAAACTCGGCGAGGGTGGCATGGGGGTCGTCTACAAGGCCCTCGATACGAAACTCAACCGCCCCGTTGCGCTGAAGTTTCTCCGCTCCGAAGCCGTGGAAGACGCCGAAGCCAAGCAACGCTTCCTGCGCGAAGCTCAAGCCGCGGCGGCACTCGACCATCCCAACATTTGCACCGTCTATGAAATCGACGAGGCCGAGGGACAAACCTTCCTCGCCATGGCCTTCGTCGAGGGCCGGACCGTCAAAGACAAAATCGCCGATCGCCCGCTCAAGCTCGACGAGGTGATCGACATCGCCTCGCAGACGGCCGAGGGCTTGAAGGCGGCGCATCAAAAGGGCGTCGTTCACCGCGACATCAAACCGGCCAACGTCATGGTGAACGAGCGGGGTCAGGTCAAGATTATGGACTTCGGGCTGGCGCAACTCGCCGGGCAATCGAGGTTGACCAAGAGCGCGGTGATCCTCGGCACGCCGGCCTACATGTCCCCGGAACAGACCAGACGGCAGCCCACCGACGGGCGCACCGACGTCTGGTCGCTGGGTGTGGTGATTTACGAGATGGTCACCGGGCAAGCGCCGTTTGGCGGCGAGCGCCAGGAGGCCGTGCTTTATGCGATTGGGAACGAAGATCCCGAGCCGATCACGGGGCTACGCCGAGGGGTGCCGATCGAGTTGGACTTCCTCGTCGACAAGGCGCTTGCCAAGGACCCGGAACATCGCTACCAACACGTCGAGGAGATGATCGTCGATTTGCGTGCGCTCGAGCGGCGCACCGAATCGGGCGAGGCCTCGGCGAGGCCGAGCGGCAGAGCCGTTACGGCGAGGCTTTCGGGAACGTCGGCCGAAGCGCCGGGGCGAGCTCGGCAAAGACGCCTGACATGGCTCGCCGCGGCTGCGGCGGCTGTGCTGATAGTCGCCGGGGCGGCCTTTTGGAACTTCATGCCGACCACCCCTGAAGCCGCCCTGGAACCCATGCGGCCGGTTCCGCTCACCAGTTACCCGGGCTATGACGGCGCCGGTTCCTTTTCCCCCGACGGCAATCTAGTGGCCTTCGGGTGGAACGGGGGGAATACGGATAATTTCGACATTTACGTCAAGGTGGTCGGGCCCGGGCCCCCTCTGCGACTGACCACCCATCCCGACCAGGATTCCGTCCCCGTCTGGTCGCCGGACGGCCGCTGGATCGCCTTTCTCCGCGGACGTGCCGAAGCCAGAGAGAAAATGGGCCTCTACCTGATTTCCCCTCTTGGCGGGACGGAACGCAAACTGGCGGAGACGCGGGTTCCTTTCATTTATGCGCTGGGACCCTGTCTGGCCTGGTCTCCTGACAGCCGTTGGCTGGCCGTGTGCGATTGGGCGGAGGATTCGCCCGGACGGTTGAGCGTATTCTTGCTCTCGATGGATTCCGGCGAAAGGCGAAGGCTGACTTGGCCGCCCGAAGACTCGCGCATAGGCGACGTCATGCCCGCCTTTTCTCCCGACGGTCGCATGCTCGCCTTTTCCCGCTACAGCTCCGGTTTGAAAGCCGATCTCTATCTGCTGGATCTCGACGAAGATTTGAACCCGCGAGGCGAACCTCGACGCCGAACCTTTATGGAGCAGCTGAGCGGGGCCTCGCCACAAAGTTTCACTTCCGACGGCCGCGACATTGTTTTCACGGCGGGGTCCATGGCCAACGCAAGTCTTTGGAGAGTGCCGGCATCGGGGACCGCCTCGCCCGAGCGACTGCCGTTTGGGGAGAACGGAAATTGGCCGCATCTCTCCCGTCAGGGGAATCGGCTCGCGTATACAGTAGGTAACCTCAACGCAAACATCTACCGCCTGAACCTGCCCGTCGCCGACGGCGTGACCGGCGCGGCGGTCAAGTTGATTGCTTCTTCCCGCTTTGACCTACAGCCGCGATATTCTCCCGACGGCAACCGCATCGCGTTCGTTTCGGATCGCTCCGGGGCCAGGGAAATTTGGACGTGTGCCGGCGACGGTTCGAACCCTGTCCAGTTGACTTCGCTTGGCGCGCTGGCGACCTACCCCCGCTGGGCTCCCGATGGGAAGAGTATCGCATTCAATTCCGATGCCGAAGGGCAGTTCCATGCCTACGTCGTGGACGCCGAGGGCGGCGCGCCTCGGCGCTTGACGAGCGACCGGTCCCGGTCGTACGGGTCGGGGCCGTCTTGGTCGAGAGACGGCGAGTGGATCTATTTCACATCGGACCGGAACGGGTATCCCCAGAATTTCAAGATGCCGGCGGGAGGAGGCCCCGCCCAAGTCGTCACAGCCGGGCGGGGACCAACCATGGAGTCGCCCGACGGCAAGTGGTTTTACTTTGTGCGCGGCGGCGGCAACCGCTCTTTGTGGAGAATGCCGGTCGAGGGGGGCGGTGAAGAGACGGAAGAGGATGCCGAGCAGGTCCTCGAATCTTTGTACCAAGGACTCTATGATGTCGTCGAGGACGGGGTCTATTTCGTGCCGCCGGCGAAGGGGTCCGCATTTTCGCTTCAGTTCCTCCGCTTTACCGCGGGCGCCGTCGAGCCGATCCATGAGTTCGAGAGACAGCCGATCGACACGATGAGCGTCGCCCCCGACGGCCGATCGATCCTCTTCGGCCAATTGGAGCCCCTGGAGGCCGACATCATGCTGGTCGAGAATTTCCGGTAAGAAGCCCCGAAGGGGCGAAGGATAGTAGCCCAGGGCGATCAGCCCTGGGTAGGGGCGCCCGGCGAAATCGCAAGCACCCGGAGCCGCGAAGCGGCGGCAGGATCATAGCCTATTGAGTCTCGCAAAATAAAGTGACACCTTTTTGGGGTACGTACGTCTTTGTATGTATGGGAAATACAAAAGGCGTACGGCGGGATTTCGAGGCCCTGGAGAAGCGCCGTTTCAAAGCGATCCGGTTGGTCGAGCAAGGCTGTAGTCAGTCCGAGACAGCGAGGCGATTGAAGGTCGCGCGGCAAAGCGTCAGCGAGTGGCTGCGACGATACCGGCGTGACGGCGAAGCCGGGTTGCGCCAGGCCGGCCGCGCCGGCCGTAAGCCGCTGTTGGACGCCGCGCAGCTCGAACGCCTCGAGGCGTTGCTGCTGGAAGGCCCCGAGGCGCACGGCTTCCCGACGCCGCTGTGGAGCTGTCCGCGGGTCGCTCGTCTGATCGGAGACGAGTTCGGCGTGCGCTATCACGAGGGCCATGTCTGGAAGATCCCGCGGGCGCTCGGTTGGAGCCCGCAACGGCCCGTCGGCAAAGCGCGGGAGCGCAACGAAGAGGCCATCCGCGGCTGGCAGCGCAAGACTTGGCCGGCCATTAAAAAAAAGCCCGCAAAGAAGAACGTACGATCGTCTTCATCGACGAAAGCGGATTGAGTCAGAAGCCGCATCGTTGCCGCACCTGGGCGCCGCGCGGCGAGACACCGGTGTTGGAGTTCAACTTCAACTGGGACAAGCTGTCGGTGTCGGCCGGGCTGACGTTGCGCAACTTTTACTTCCGGCTCTATCCCGGCGCGATCGGCGAGTTGGAGGTCATCGACTTCCTGAAGGCTTTGCTGCGCCACATCGACGGCCCACTGCTGATCGTCTGGGACCGGCTGCCGGCGCACCGCAGCCGCCTGGTGCGGGAGTTCATCCAGCTCTCCGAGGATCACATCGCAACGGAGTACTTGCCGCCCTATGCGCCGGAGTTGAACCCGGTGGAATACATTTGGGCGTACTGGAAGCAGCACGAGTTGCCCAACGTCTGCCCGAAGGACTACTGGGAACTCGACGAGCGCGCCCGCAAAGCGCTGCGGCGAATGCGCCGCAAACCGCGCTTGATTACCGCTTTCTGGAAACAGTCTTCTCTTTGTCTCGATTGACAGTATATTATGCGAGACTCAGTAGGGTGGAGCCGAAGGCGGAACCCTAGGTAAACACAGAAACAAAGTTGAGCCCTGAAAGAGCGGCAGGAACGGACCCCCTGAAAATACATAGCCAACCAGGAACCAGGAGGCGGAGCGCAAACGAACAACGTTCAAGGACGCATTTCTCTCTTTGCTGAAGCGAAACGAAGTTGAAAATGAGCAGCGTTTCTTGAGGCGGTAAATGGTTCCTGTCGCCCTTTCAGGGATCGCCGGGGCCCGGGGCGTTACCTAGGGTTCCGCCGTTCCGGCTCCACCCTAGGCTATATTCCCGCCGCCGCTTCGCGGCTCCCGAGCGCCCTGATCTCTAAAGGACAACTATGCGAATAACATCCACGATCCCGGCCCTAGCCTGTGCTCTAGGAATCATCCCGCTCCCCGCGGCGGCGCAAAGCATCACCGGCACCATCGTCGGGCGCGTTACCGATCCCAGCGACGCCGTGATTGTCGGCGCGAGCGTGCGGGCGATCCTCAAGGGGAGCCTTCGCCTGGCAAGCGGGCTATGGGGCGTTCAGCGTGAGCCATTCTCATATTGATACAGTAACCAAGTACATCGCGGGGCAGGAAGAACACCATAAAAGGGTGTCGTTTCAGGAGGAATTGTTGTCGTTTCCGAGGAAACAAGGCATTGAGTTCGATGAACGGTACATTTGGAAATAGGTTGCGGAAATAGATGACATATTTCCCTACGCCCCCGCGGGGCTTGCCTCGTTATTGGCTCTTTACCCAGGGCTGATCGCCCTGGGCTACGATCCTGTGCCCCTTCGGGGCTTCGATCCGATTTCCCTTCGGGGCTGATTCGATGTGAACATTTGCGGGTCGGCAAGAACGGCGCTATAGACAAAAACAACCATGCGAATCTCATCAGCGACACTGGTCCTAGCCTGTGCTCTAGGCATCATGGCGCTCCCCGCGGCGGCGCAAAGCATCACCGGCACCATCGTCGGGCGCGTGACCGACCCCAGCGATGCCGTCATTGTCGGCGCGAGCGTACGGGCGATTAACGCGGCAACCGAGGCGACTGACAGCGCCACTACCGACGACAGCGGTTTCTACCGCCTGCCCAATCTGCTGCCGGGGGAATATTTCGTCGAAGTCAAGGCGGCCGGTTTTCAAACCGCGCGAGTCTCGGCCCAGCGTCTCAGTCTGGGCGACAATCTGCGGCTCGACGTCCAGCTGAAGATTGGTACCGAGACGGTCTCGATAACCATTGAGGACACCGCCGGCGAGGCCAATACCGAGGACGCCCAACTGGGCAAGGTCATGCGCGACATCGCGCGGTTGCCGGTGCTTTCGACCGCTGACGGTCGCAATGTGCTCGCGCTGGCCTACACCCAGCCCGGCACCACCCCGGCCGAAGCCGGACTAGTTTCTTCAGGCATTGCGGTCAACGGCCAACGGGCTCGGCAGAATCACTTTGTGCTCGACGGGGCGACCACGAATTTGTCGGCCCACAATGCGCTTCAGGGGACAGCCGGGAATATTTCACCCAATGCCGTGGGGATTATATACGATAGTGACGAAAAACACTTGACGAACTACGTCACTATCCTGTAAATTTGTCTTGTAAGTAGGAGATACGCAATGGCTAACAAGGCACCGGGCAAGCACTTCCGACAGGGACTTTCGACCAAGGATTTCTACCGCATGTTTCCCGACGATGCATCCGCCGAACAGTGGTTCATTGAGTACCGTTGGTTTGACGGCATTACCTGTCCGCGTTGTGGATCGGACAACGTACAGACTGGAACGGCTCACAAGACCATGCCGTTCCGTTGCCGCAAGAGCAAGAAGCGCGGAACCTGCGGGAAACCGTTCAGCGTCAAGACCGGGACGTTCATGGAAGCATCGAACCTCGGCTATCAGGATTGGCTCTATGCCATGTACCTTGTCGTTACCAACCTGAAGAGCGTGGCATCCATGAAAATGCACCGGGAGTTGGGAATCACCCAGAAATCGGCATGGCATCTTGTTCACAGAATCCGAAAGGTGTGGACCATTTCTGACCATAAGTTGTTCAATGGTCCTGTTGAGGCGGATGAGGTCTACATCGGCGGACTGGAAAAGAACAAGCACGAGTCCAAGAAGTTGAAGGCCAGTCGTGGATCGGTTGGGAAAGCCGCTGTTGTAGGTGTCAAGGATCGGGACACGAACGAGGTCCGGGCTACAGTGGTCGAGCGTACAAATGCAGAAACCCTTCAAGGTTTCGTTCGCGCCAATACCGACCCTGAAGCCACTGTCTACACGGATGAAGCAAGTGCCTACACTGGCGTTGCCAAATCACACAAATCGGTCAAGCACTCGGTTGGTGAATACGTTCGCGGGCAGGCCCACACGAACGGCATTGAATCCTTCTGGTCCATGCTGAAACGCGCTCACAAGGGAACGTTCCACAAGCTGTCAGCCAAACACCTTCACCGCTACGTGAGTGAGTTTGCGGGACGCCACAACATCCGCAGCATGGGCACTCTCGATCAAATGCGTTTCGTTGTTTTGAGCATGGACGGTGCTCAACTTCGTTACAAGGACTTGGTGAGGTGAAACCGCTACTGCTCGATCTGTTCTGTTGTGCGGGAGGCGCGGCCGCAGGTTACGTCGAGGCCGGGTTTGACGTGTTCGGCGTCGATGTGGTCGAACAGCCGAACTATCCATATCCGATGATGGTTGCGGATGCGCTAGCACTGCCGTCTCTGGTATTCGATCAGTTTGATGCGGTTCATGCATCACCGCCATGCCAAGCCTATTCCGATCTCGCGGCCCGCAACGGCAACGCCGATGAATGGCCGCAACTGATTGAGCCGGTACGGGACATTCTGAAGGCAACCGGCAAGCCCTATGTAATCGAAAACGTTGATGGGGCACCGTTACGGGACTACGTTGTTCTCTGCGGAACGATGTTCCATGAACTGCGCGTGCTTCGGCATCGTCTGTTCGAGTCAAACTTTCGCATCATCACGCCGCCGCACCGTCCGCATCCGATCTGTCATACGTTGGACAAGCGCAAGGCGCACTACGGCAGGACAGACGAATGGAAGGATTATGTCAGTGTCAACGGCGGTGGAAACTGCTCTGTCGCTTCCGCACGAGACGCGATGGGCATTCCATGGATGACGAAAAAGGAGATCAATGAGGCGATTCCGCCTGTCTACACGCACTGGATCGGAGATCAACTCAAACGGGAGATCGAAAACGTGCCAAAACGCGAAAGCATAAAGTCGATACTCAAGGCTTTTTTCCTTGCGAATAAGGGGCTGGTTCTCACATCCGCGCAGTTGCAGGCGGTGATCGGTAATGACCGAACGGAGTGGGCACGCCGTGTTCGTGAATTGCGGCGCGATGAGGGTTGGCCGATTGAGACGAATAACGATGATGCCGACCTGAAACCTGGGCAATACCGTTTGACTGGCGATCCACCAGCACCCGGTACATACGTGTTCCATGACATATCGCAGGCGCAACGTGCCCGCATCCTTCAGCGCAACGGTTATACGTGCCAAGCGTGCGGCGCGGGCGTCGAAGACAAGATGTCGGACGGTCGCACCGTTCGGCTTGTCATCGACCATCACGAAGCCCGTACGCATGGCGGAGCAACCGCCGACTCCAACCTGCGCGTCCTCTGCCACGAGTGCAACGCTGGTGCAAAGGACTTCACCGCGCAACCGCCGACATATACGCGAGTCATGGCTACGGTTCGTAGTGCCAAGCGCGAGGATCAGTTTCGCGTGCTGGAACAGCTTGAGAGGAAGTTTCGATGATTAATGGAAAGACCAAAAAACCCAAAACAGTAGAGATCGTTCGATCCGACTACCAGCCGACCAAATCCGAGTTGGAAGAGGAATTAGAGCCTCTCGACGTACCGGGCAAGACCGTGAACGAACGCATGAAGACTCTGGCAAGGGAACTGTTACAGCCGGTCAAGTTGCGCAGGATCGACCGGCCACGGAAACGACGCTGCTTCAGAGTGCGTCACTATTCGATATAATCCCCCATGCCGTCGAGGAGTTCCGCCTCGTCACCGGTCCCGCCAAGGCCGAGTACGGCAGAAGTGCCGGGGGAACTTTGATCGTGACGACCAAGTCGGGCGGCAACCGCTTCCACGGCATGGCAAGCGAGGTTTGGCGTAACCGGCGCTTGAACGCCGTTCCCTTCTTTCAGAAGTCGGTGCCGGGCGGCACGGCCGAGAACTTCGCCTCGGGATTGGCGCGCAAGCCTCACTACAACAGCAACGATTTCGATGTCAATCTCGGCGGACCGATCTGTCAAGAGGCGATAGAAATGTCCCCCTCGGTAGGGCGATAGAAATGTCCCCTTGGTTAGCCCGGTAGAAATGTCCCCTTTTAAGTAAAAGGATAGTAGTCGTAGGGGCTTGTGGGAATGTGGGAATCGCACAGCGATTTCCAAGGGGCTGGGGGAAACGTGGGAAACCCGAGCGATGAGGTTCGAAGCTCCTCGTCGGCTGCCGAGGGTTTTCCTCGTTTTCCACGGCCCCGTCATTTCCACAGCCCTCTTCACGCGGTCGCCGCCCGTTTTTTCGGCTTCAACGGCGCGCGCCAAGGGTGATTCGCCGGCGGTGTGCGCGGCTGCGGCGCCAGGCGCGGTTTCGGCTCCGGCCGCACCTTGGGGAGCGGCTTGGCGATCTCGTCGAACGCCACCGTTCTCCCCTCGAACACCACCCGCAACTCGCCCTCGCGCGCTTGCTGCACGGTTACTCTCGCGCCTGCGCCCAGAGCCTGATTGCGCTGCGGTTTCAACTGCGGAAAACGGTTCTCGAAACGTACCACCAGGTCGTTGGACACCACCCGCTCTCCCTCCAAGCAAAACACCCACTTCAAGTCCAAACGCTTCGATAAGCGCCGATGAAAGTCCGCTCCCGCTGACGGCTCAGAGGCGAACTTGGCGTTGTGCTCTGGCAGATACTGCTCGTCGAGATAGCGGTTCGCCGCCTCGTAATCGGCAATGCCTTTGAGCCGCATCTTCTTGATCAGGCGGTCTTGATGGGTGCCGTGATGGCGCTCCACGCGGCCCTTCGCTTGCGGTGACGAAGCGGCGATGATACCAATGCCGAGCTTGGCGCACATGCGTCCGAACTGCGTCTCGGGCTCGATGCCTTCCAGCGCTTCACGCGACGTTGGCCGGCGCTTGTAGACGTTCTTCCAGTCGCAATACAACGCCTTCGGAACGCCGTATTGACGCACCCAGGCTTCGAGCAGATCGGCCGCCGCCCAAGTCGTTTCCTCGCTCGAGAAACGGCACAGCGCCAGACCGGTCGCATCGTCGACGAAGTTCATCAGGCAACCTTTCCGCCCGCGCGCTTCGAGCCACTCGTGGTGCGAACCGTCGACCTGGATCAGCTCGCCCAAGTGCGCTTTACGCCGCCGCCGCGAGCGATGCGGCCGGCGCTTGCGGCGGCGGCTCCACAGGCCCTCGGCGAGCATCCAGAGCCGCAGTGTTCGCACCGATAGTTTCAGATCGTGGTCTGTCCACAAATGCTCGGCCGCCAGCGTCGGCCCGAAGCGCTCGTGCGGCTCGCCGGAGTAGTGTTCGCGCACCAGTTGCAGCACTCGCTTGCGAACTTCCGCCGGCTTGGCGCGGTTCGATACCCGGCCCACGTTGCCGTGCTTCAATGCTTTTGTCCCTCCCGCGCTGTAGCGCCTCCAGATCCGCTTGGTCTGGCGATAACTGATATCGAGTATCCGCGCCGCCTCGCTCAGCTTCAACTCGCCTCGCTTCACCCGGCCCAGTACCTCGCCCCGTCTCAATTCCTTGTCGTTCATCCATGTCCTCTCCAATCTAGGCTCCTCCTTCGGAGCCTTAGATTAGGGGACATTTCTATCGCCCTCTCAAGGGGACATTATCATCGCCCTTCAACATCTCGGCGGACCGATCCAGCCCAACAAGACATTCTTCTTCGCGTCGTATCTGGGGTTCCGGCGGCGCACGGAAATATCCCGTTCGGCAACCGTTCCCAACGCCGCCGAACGCCAAGCGATCGAGGAGTTCGGCACGTCCGAAGCCCGGGCGCTGATTGGGCTGCTGCCGAGCGCAACCGAAGGTAACACCCTCTTCAGCAATCTACAAAGCGACCTCGATCGCGATCAAATCCTGTTCAAGATCGACCACCATTTCAGCGCCGCGAACCGGCTGGCGGCTACGTATATTCGCAACGACTCCAACGGCATCAATCCTTCGTTTGGAGGAGCCGGTCCGATCGCCATTCCGGGCTTCGAGTGGTCCAACAAGACTCGAACCCAGAACCTGGTCGTGCGCGACACGCATTCGTTCGGCCCCAATCTGTTTCACGAGTTTCGCCTGGCTCTGCAGCGGGTCAACTCGGATATCTTCAATCCCGCCAACCCGGTCCCGCCGAGCAGTTTGGGGCTGGACGGCATCGTACCCGACCTTCCCGACAAGGCGTCGGCTCCGCTGGTGATCATCGTTGGCTTCAGTGAGTTTGGGGATGCCGGTGTTCCTCTGACGTCCCAGGAGTCCACGCTGCAATTGATCGACAATGTCAGTTGGACCCGCGGCCGGCACGCCCTCAAATTCGGCGGCAACTTCACATCGAGGCCGATCGATCGGACGACTTCCCTCCTCAACAACGGGTTGTTTGTTTTCGACGGCAACGGCGTCGCAAACGGTCTTGTTCCCGCCATTGAGGGGCTCTCGCCGGCGTTGAACGATCTTGCCGGCGGCTTTACGACTTTCTATCAACAAGGGTCGGCGGCCGCCGTCGAAGGCCGCACCGCCTCCACAAGCGTGTTTGCGCAGGATGACTGGAAGGTGACTAGTAATCTGACCCTCAACCTAGGGTTGCGCTGGGAATTCAACAAGGGCCTGACGGAAACAAGCGATCGTGTGAGCGCCCTGCGGCCCGGAGAGCAATCGGTCATTTTCCCTGATGCGCCCGCGGGTTTGGTCTACCCCGGCGACGAGGGCATTTCGCGCTCTACCTACGACCAGGATTGGAACAATTTCGGACCGCGTTTCGGCCTTGCTTGGGACCTTCTCGGTAATGGGCGGCTCGCCGTGCGCGGCGGCTACGGCTTGTTCTACGCGCTGGCTGACTACGACCTGGAATTCGAAAGGACAAGGGCGGCCCCGTACACAATTAACAAGCGTGTCTTCTTTACGGAGTTTGCCAACCCTTGGGAGCGCTGTTCACTCCCGGTCCGCAACCCTTCCCCCACGTCCCCCCCGAGCCCGGCGAGAGTTTCGATTTCGTTTCGCTGGCCCCGATCACATTCTGGGGAATGGACCGCAATCTGTCCACGCCTTACACCCAGCAATGGAGCTTGCAGGTGCAATACGAGCTGCTGCCCAACTGGCTGTTGGAGGTGGGCTATGTGGGATCCAACGGAGTCAAGCTCCACAGCTTGCGAGAGGCCAATCCGGCCGTGCCCGGCCCGGGCGCCCACTCGGGCAACAGCGACGCCCGCCGCGGCTTTAACCAGGGTCACCCTTGGATCGAGCAGTTTGGAGTCAACCCCTTCAGCAACATCCTGATTTACAGCAACGACCGCAACTCCAACTACAACAGCTTGCAGACCAACTTGACCAAGCGATCCTCCAAGGGATTTCAGATGACCCACGCGTACACTTGGTCCCACGCCATCGACTCGGCGTCGGACCAAAGGGAACGCGACCGGCCCGATGACGGGCGCTCGCGTCGGGGGCACGCCGACCACGATCGCCGTCACGTCTATGTCGGCACTTATGTGTACGAACTCCCTTGGTGGAAATCGCGGGCGGGGCCCTTGGGCAAGCTCCTGGGAGGCTGGGGGGTGTCGGGGATGACGATGTTACGAAGTGGCGCGGCGTTCAACCTACTCGAGACCGAAGATCGTTGCCTCTGCGCCGTCCCCTTCGTGGGAACACCCGATTACATCGGGGGTGAAATTGACTTTTTCGACCCCCGCTCAACGGATGCGGTTCGGGGCCGGCCGAATTCCTGGTTCGACGGCACGGGAGGGGGGACGCCCACCGCCGGCGCCAACCCGCATTTTCGCCGAGTCGGCTCGGCGCCGGTTTACGAGCTGGGCGCGGGGCGTCACGGGAACTTCGGACGCAACGTCCTGCGCGGCCCCGGATTCATGAATTGGCAGTTTGCGGCGTTCAAGCGGACGAAAATCACTGAAAGTCAGAGCTTGGAGTTCCGCGCCGAGTTTTTCAATCTCTTCAATCAGGCGCAGTTTCGAAACCCGGTGGGCGACATCGGATCGGTGAACTTCGGCCGGGTGCTCGAGACCTTTGATCCCCGCTTCATTCAGTTTTCGTTGCGGTATAGGTTTTGAGCGGAACCGCGGTGCTGTGTCGGCCGGGCCCGTCGCTTGCGCTCGGGGCTCTGATTCTAGTTGCGGGAGTTGAGGCTACAAGGCGGTCAAGGGGCGGGTTTCCGGGCCATAGCGGAGAGCCGGCGAGGGTTCGATCTCGGCCGGGGGCAAGCGCACGATGCGCGGCCTCACGGTGACGATGAGTTCGCTCACGTTGAATTGATTCGACTGATCGCTAAACAACCGACCCAACCAGGGGATCTCCGAGAGCCAGGCTAAACCCGAGCGATTCTTGCGGCGTTCGAAGATCTTCATGCCGCTGATGACCGCGGCTTGGTCGGTCCGCAGGCGAATGGCGGAATTGAAGCTGCGGTTGGAAAGAATCGGGATGTCGTTCACGGCGCTGCCCGAAAGAAGCTGCACTTCCAGTTCGAACTCAATGGACACCTCGTCGGCGTCGTGCACCTGCGTGGTGGCGGTGAAGTTGAGTCCCAGATCCTCGAAGGTGAAGGAGGGAAAGGGCTGCCGCAGGGTGCCGGCCTCGGTTTCGTCCCGGATCTGTTGATTGATGACGACCGCGGAAAAACGCGCGTTGATGATGGGGAAGCGCTCGCCGATGTTCAGTGTGGCCGGCTGACCATGGACCGAGCGGAGCTGAAAACGCTGGAGGCTGCGGCCCGAAGATCGAGTCCGCTTGGCCGTGAACAGGGCGTCGGCGATGGCAACGCCGAAGACGGTCTGCCCCCCGCCGATCCCGAGCAGCGGTACGCCCGAGGAGCCGCGATCGGGTGCTTGCGCCCCCCAGATCGTGCTGAAATTCGTCAGCGGGAAGGCGGTGGGCAGCTTGATGCCGAAGTCGACTTGGTCCGTTTCGTTCATGGCGATCAGATCGATTTCCAGAACGACCTCGCCGCGCGCCCGCGAGAGTTGGCGGTAGATCTCCCGCGCCAAGCGGACACGGTGAACCGTGTCGCGGAGCACCACCTGACGGTTCGCGCGGTCGGTCTGCAAGCGCTTGACTTCGAGCACCTGCCGGACGGCTTGTCCGATCTGCTGCAGCTCTTCGTCGGTCATGGCGTCGGGAACCGGAATGATGGCCGTTGCCATGGGTTCGAGTTCGGTTCGTTTCGAGGGGGAGTCTTCGGCGACCAGAAAAATCTCCGGGGTCAGCGGGATCGCGATGGCGCGGGCGACGTCGTTGAGGACCCGCACGGCCTGAATAAAGTCGGCTTCATCGAGTGCAAAGCCGATCTCTTTTTCGCGATCAAAGTCGGAATCGAAAATCACCTTGAGGCCGAATTCGCGCGCCACGGCCTGGTAGGTTTCGCCGATCGATTTCTTGATACGGAACGACGATGTCTTTTCGTTCGGGCGAAGTTCCACCGGGGGCTTGAGACGACGCTGTGTCCGCATGGCGCGCAGCTCGACGGGCGACACCGCGTCGACGTGCTCTTTGGCGGCGCTCTCGGCGGCCCCTTGCAACAAGTAGGACTGCGCGGCGTCAACGGCGGCGGCGGCCTGGTAGCTGCCCAGCGCCGCCAAGGTTTGCCCCGCGCCGGCTCGGACGGCGCTCACCGCGTTGGCGAAGCGTAGGTCGGTCGGATCAGCGGCGCGCGCTCGTGAAAAATAGAGATAGGCCGTGACGGCGTCGCCTCGCCGGGCGGCTCGTCGTCCTTGCTTAAACAACTCCTCGGCTTCGCCCGCCGACAGCCAAGACGCCGTCAGACAAACCAGGACACCGAGGCGCAGCTTCCCCATACTAGATTTCGACGCGCGGGGGGTGCGCGACGTGCAGAGGAATACGCGCTGCTGAAAATAACCGGGATTCGCGGGCTACGACGCGTGCGGCCAGCGGGCGGTCGTGGTATAGCCGCCGTCGGAGGCGATGACTTGGCCGGTGATGTATTCCGCCGCGGGGCCGGCCAAGAAGGTCGCCAACCCGGCGATGTCCTCGGGCGAGCCAAGCCGGGGGTTCGATTGCACGCCCTTGATCCACTCGTGCATGTGCTCGGGCCGCCACATATCGCGATTCATGTCGGTGAGAATAAACCCGGGCGCAATGCAGTTGACTTGAATATTATGGGGCGCCCACTCGACGGCGAGACCGCGCGTCAGCCCGGCCAGCGCGCTCTTGCTAATGCCGTAGATAGAGAGATACGGCAATCCCAAGGTCGACGTCAGGCTGCCGATGGTGACGATCTTTCCGCCCTTGCCGCGAGCGATCATGTTGCGGCCGACGTGCTTGGTGACTCGCGCGAGTCCGTGCAGGTTCACGGCTAAGATGCGGTCGTATTCCTCGTCGGTGTAGTCTTCGAATTTCTTGCGCTGATTGGTGCCCGCGACATTGGCGAGAATCTCGATGTCGGGATGGGCGTCGGCCAGCTCGGCAACCGAAGAGGGTTGGGTGACGTCGAGAAAGGCGGCTTCGGCGTCGAGGCCTTGCTCGCGCAACCGGGCGGCTTCGGCTTCGAGTCTCTCCAACGAACGCGAGGCGAGAATCGTGCGCGCTCCGGCGGCGGCAAACGCTTTGGCAATCGCCAAGCCGATGCCGCGGCTTGCACCGGCGATCAGGGCTTTCCTGGGGGCTAACGAAAACATGGACTCTAACGACATCGTTCCTTCACCTCCCAATCGATTCGTGACTTTCCGAAGTCTTGAAAAGCTTCGGAGCGGACGGTTCTCCTGAACCGATGGTTCATCATAGCGCCATGAAAACGGGTAGGGCGGCGCGGGGCCTTAGGTCGAGGAGCCGGTTCCCGCCGCCGTTGCGGGCAGCCGCGGCGCGGTTATGTTTTCTGGCTCTTCCGGGTTTCTAGTGGCCGGGGGCCATATCGAGTCCTCCGCGGTGGAAGTAGATGGCGTTGATGAAGTTCTGTTGATTGCGGAAGCCTCGAGCGGTCGCCTTCAGCTATTGAATCGTTGAGTTCAGCCCCTCACTGACCGCATTCGTGACGCGGTGTTTCAGGTACGTCAGTATGTTTTCGAGGCGCGCCGTTAACATCCGCGCCACAGCGACCATCGGCGTCAACCGGCTGCGACGAGCCCACTCGCGCCATGGCGTGAAGAAAGCCCGCGCCGCCGATTCGCGACGATAGTCGAACAGCCGCATCACCGTCTCCTTCAACGCCCACGCCCGCGCCGTCTTCAGGTCGCTTTCCCGCACTCGAAACTCGCGCCAGGCGTCTTCGGAAAAGCTTGCCGGATGCCGCGGCCAAACGTACTTCGTGCCGCTCAAACGCTCGTCGCCGGACGCCCGCAGGCGTTTGTTCTCCGCCCGCCGCACTTGATCCACGACCTTCGATAGATGCGCCGCGATGTGAAACTTGTCGTAAACGATCTTCTTGTCCGATTCGGGGAGATGCTCGCGCGTCGAGGCGACGTAGGGGTCCCAGATGTCCATCGCGACGGCTTCGACGCCGGCAAGCTGTTCTTCGCTCAACGTCTCCCAGAAGCCGTCCAGGCTTGCCTTGCGCCGTCCCGCGGCGACGAACAACACGCGCCAGCGGTTGAGATCGTTGACGACCGTGAGATAGCGATGGCGCTTACGGAAGCTCTTCTCGTCGACGCCTAGATGGGCGATCGGCTCGGCACGGCGGCGCGCCAGTCCACGCTGCACGGCGCGTTCAAGGATGCCGTGAATCTCGTCCCGGCTCAGGGCGAGCAGCTCGGCGACGCCTTGTTTGACTGGCTTGCAGCCACGAGATCGCGAGAGCTTCCAACAGTGCTGTGAAGCGGCGGGAGGCCTCGGCCCACGGCAGTTCCACCACCCGCGGCCCCGTGCTCGGGGCAGTCGCTACGCGGCGGCTCGGCATGCAGAATCGTGCGGTACCGGCAAGTGTCGAGATGACGCCAATGGCGCTCGGGTTGATGATCGTGGAGCCCGCACTCGGCGCCGCACTCGGGACAGCACCAGCGCACTTGTTCATCGTGTTCGAGAAAGACGTGGACTTCGCCGCCGTCCCGGCGCAACTCCACGCGTTCGACTTTCCAGGGACTTTCATGCCTAGAATCTCACGGTATAGCTCGCGGTCTTGCATCCCGCGAACCTACCACCCCGCTCTCCTCGGCCACTAGAAACCCGGAAGAGCCTTTCTTTTGTTTTCGTCCCCCGTGGGTGGTCATCGAATTCCCGCCCACATCATCCGCGCAATGCTCCCCCAGAGTAAGCTCACATCGACTGTACGAAATGGGCAAAAAACCCTGATTGCCCTAGTTTGTTTTCCTCGGCGGGGATATCCCGGTCCTAATACTTTCGTACCGGCACCGGAACGACTTTCGTACCCGGGAAAATTTGCGGGAACCACCTTAACTTACATAAAATCAATCACTTCCCTCGCCTCCGCCCAAAGACCTCGGAGGCCCGAATCATTTAGCCGCGCCTAACCTCATCCACATCGCGAAGAATCGACCCGAAAAGGCCCCGCTCCGCTTCAGCGGCTCCCGGACTGTACACTGGTGTCTTCGCCGTCTTAGCGGAGATATTGTCAAATGTTGTGGATGGGCGAGGTCAGGCGGCGTTTTCCTGAACCATCAATCCATCCTTGAAAACCTTTCCCTCTAAGACATGAACAATCACTTCCGAACCGTTCAGGCGTCGCCAGTGGCGCTCGGCTTGGCGGGCCAGCATGAAGACCATCGTTAACGACGCTTCGCGGCTGCCACAACCCTTCGTTCGTCGCTGCCGCAAACGGACCGTCGCAAAGGTGGACTCGATCGGGTTCGTCGTCCGCAAGTGCCCCCAGTGCTCGGCCGGAAAGTCGTAGAAAGCCAGCAGCACTTGGCGGTCTTTTTCCAGGCACTCGACCGCTTTGGGAAACTTCTTCTCGTATAGGTTCTTGAAACGGTCCAGAGCGGCCTCCGCCGTCTGCCGACTCTCGGCAAGATAGATGTCGCGCAGCGCCTGCTTGGCTTTGCCCTGCATGCTCTGCGGCAGCTTATTGAGCACGTTGGCCGTCTTGTGGAGCCAGCAGCGTTGCTCACCGGTCGCCGGATAGACTTTCCGCAGTGCCGCCCAAAACCCCATCGCTCCGTCGCCCACCGCCAACTTCGGCGGCAGCTCGAGCCCCTGCCGTTTCAAGTCCTCCAGCAACTCCTGCCACGACAGTTCGCTTTCGCGAAAGCCGTCGTGCACCGCCAGCAGTTGCTTGCGACCGTCTTCGAGTGCTCCCATCACAACCAGCAAACACTGCCGTTCATCGTCCAGACGAACATTCGAGTAGATGCCATCGGCCCAAATGTAAACAAACCGCTGGCCGCTGAGGTCACGCTTTGACCAAGCCTCGTACTCGCGGCGCCAGACGTCTTTGAGACGCACCACCGTCGTCGCCGACAGGCCCGGAGCGTCGGGCCCCAGCAAGGCCTCCAGCGCTTCGCTGAAATCGCCCGTCGAGATCCCTTTCAGGTACAACCAGGGGATCAACTCCTCCACACTCTTCGTGCGCCGCAGATACGGCGGCAGGATCTGGGAAGTGAAACGAAAGCGCCGGCCCTGCTCATCGACTCGGCGATCGTCGACCCGCGGCGCCTGGATCTTCAGCTGACCCACGCCGCTGACGATGGTGCGCTCGCGGGCGTGACCGTTGCGCACCACCAGCCGCCGGCCGTCCTGGTCGACTTCGTGCTGATGCGTTTCGATGTAGGCGGTCACTTCGGCTTCCACGGCCTTGACGAGCATCTGGCGCGCTCCTTGGCGCAGCACCTCATCCAAGGGCGAGCGTTCCTTTCCATCAATGACTTGGGGGTTGACTTGACTGCTGCTCTCAGCAGCTTCACACTGACTCATGGCGTATCCTCCTTGTTCCTTTCCAGAAAACGATTGAGTTGCTTCCTCAATCGTCAGGATACGCCGCCTCCCCTCAGAGGCTCATCCACAACTTATGGTTATAGCTCCCGAAGACCCCGCCGTCAGACACCATAAGCATCGGTCCCGCGCCGCCCCTCCCCTGCGAAGATAATGGCGATGGTACCGCAACCTGCAGATGCTACGTGTTTGAGGACGGTTCCCAAAACTATGTAGCCATAGGGTCGATCCTCGATGCCGGAGTTCGCCAAAAAAACATGGTGGCCTGTGGCCCGTCAGGCTCTAGCTGCCTAAACATGGCGAATCAAAACTCGGCAAGATGCACAGGGGAGATGCGGAACCTCTGTCCCGCGGCCCCGGTCTGCTCCGACCTGGGCGAGGTGTCCGACGACGGCACCATAAAAAGCCCACAGACTCTCTACCCGTCTGCGGAGTACCCGTCCGCGGAGGCTGAGATGATCTCAACCTTCTCGAAGAAGAAAGTAGAGAAGTACCCCGGACCGTCGACCGATTGCAGCGCGGCCGGCGACCAGGGCCCATATGCAGGCTGCATGACTGCGCCCTGCCCCGGGCCTACTATCACCGTTGATGGCAAAAAACTAACAAAGTGCACATGCCCAATAACAAAGGTGGCAGGTAAGTACCAATATGGCCTCCCCACAAAGAGCAACCACTGCGATGATCTGGGGTCAGATTACGTTTGGTCGGCGGCCAACTGCTCGACCGATATTGCATTCTGCTCGAGCGATGGGCCGTGACCGATAACACAGAATCGCGCCCTCAACTCCCTCCGCTCGGGCCAGTCTGAAGTCTCTGGGGGGAGTTTTAAGTTCGCGGACGGAGCAGCAACGCCTCCGCCTGGAGTACCCGCGTTGATCTCGCGCGACGAGTTCCGCAAGAGATCGGTGGGAGATCGGTGGTGGGAGATCGGGGGAGATCGGTGGAGATCGGTGACCGGGTGGAGATCGGTGAGGGTGGAGATCGGTGGTGGAGATCGGTGACAGCCACGTAACCCAGCCACGTAACCCAGGTCACATGCCTCCGGCCGCGGATTTCAGAGCCTTCGGCGCTGGGCCAGGAGGGAGTGGGCCGAGATCGGTGGGCCGAGATCGGGACCGAAGATCGGAGATCGGAGATCGGGGGAGATCGGGGGAGATCGGAGATCGGGCGGGAGACGGAGATCGGGCGGAGATCGGCGGGCCTAGATCGGGGCGGAGATCGGGGACGGGGGCGGAGATCGGCGGAGATCGGGGAGGCGGAGATCGGGGACAGCTCCCGAGGCGGAGATCGGGGACAGCTCCCGAATAAAGAATCTTCACCCTGCCCGCTGGAACCAGCGCCGCAATAGCCCCTCCAAGGGCGTTCACGCAGATCTAACGCTCCTCGAATTAATACTGGGCCGGTCCGTAGGGGGGCCGGACCCAGTCCCAACGCGCAACCTCCTCCGGGGCGAACGACCGGCAAGACCGGTCGTTCGGGGCCTGGGGCGGCCGTGCTGCTCGGACTATGACGAAAATTTGGTCGCTGCCATCGTGGACACACGATAGCGCCCACCTCTCGAACTCCCGGTCCGACGATCCCCTTCTGAACTCGGCCAAAATCGCCTTGACAAGCCCGTTATCCTGAGCCCGAGGCCCCAAATCCAGAACCATCAGCAACAAGCCGAGGAAAGAAAAAATACACCGAAACGCCGCCCACCAAGTGCCGCGAAACGAAATATGCGAAACGAAGCCAAGGTGATTCTATCCACCACGATATCAACATGTTAAGAGCACCCCTGCACATCGGCCGGTCGCTCTCAAACGGGGAGCTTCAGCGCCAAACCGACACCCGAGCCCGCGGGTCGAGACTCCTTGGCGGCCCCCGATGCTGAAACCGCCGTCGGCACCCATGGCCCCCGCTCACGCCGCGCCCCACCGCCGTCCAAGCGATCTCCGCCCGGCATCCCAACCCAGCCTCAAAGCCTTTTTTGCCAAACGAACCCATTTCCCGCAACGAAAGGGCGAGAAACTCAAGTGATATCAATAACTTGGACGCGTGAAGCTAAGCACCGCGCGGCGGGCGCTTCCCGCGCAACCGCGGCCGGTCCCCGCCGCCCGCTTTACAGGCAGGCCGCGCGAGGAGATCGCGGACAGGCAAGGGGCAAAAGAGGAGTCCAAGCACAAGCCCCAGCCAATTTGACGAAACGAAGCCAAGTTTCAATTGAAGTCCAAAACATCAATAGCTTAGAGCGATTTCTCGGGAGCGGCCGGGGCTAATCCGGGAGGGGTGACCCGAGCAGCTTGGCCCGTCACCGCGGGAGCTAGGCGAACAGCGCTTGTTGGGTCGGTTCGGGGTCGTCGGTACGGTATTGCTTGAGCTTGCGGTAGAGGGTCGTCTTGCCGATTCCCAACAGCTTGGCGGCGGTTGCCATGTCGCCTTGGGTGTGTTCGATGGCGTGTAGGATGTGCTGTCTTTCGACGTTGGCGAGAGGGACTATATCGGTTCCCTGTTCGATGCTCGCCGACCTTTCTTCCGGCTCGACTAACGCCGAGGGCAAGTCGTGCAAGTGAATCAGAGGGTCGGATTTCAACGCCACGATGCTCTGAATGACGTTTTCGAGTTCGCGTACATTCTCGGGCCAATCGTAAACCTTGAAACGTTCCACGGCATGCTCGGAGATGACGACGTGTCCGGCCGAATATTTCTCTAAAAAATGCTTGACCAATAAGGGGATGTCGTACCGCCGGTCCCGCAAGGGCGGGATGTGGACACAGATGACGTAGAGCCGATAATAGAGGTCCTTGCGGAATCGTCCGGCGCGTACCTCTTCGATCAAGTCGCGATTGGTGGCCGCGAGAATACGGACGTTGACGCGGACGGGATGAGTGGAGCCGATCGGCCGGACCTCTTTTTCCTGCAATAGCCGCAGCAACTTGGCCTGCAAATCCGAGCTCAACTCGCCAATTTCATCGAGAAAAAGGGTGCCGCCCTCGGCCGCGCGCACCAGGCCGGGCTTATCGCGCACAGCGCCGGTAAACGCGCCCCGGGTGTGACCGAACAGCTCGCTCTCCATGAGCGAACCGACCAACGAGGCCGCATCGACGGCGAGGAACTTGTTGTTCGACAACGAAGAGACGGCATGAAGAGCCCGCGCCGCAAGCTCCTTGCCGACGCCGCTCTCTCCGGTGATGAGGACGGTTGACGAATCGTTATGCAGTTTTCGAATAGTTCGCAGGACGCGTTGGATCCGCGGGGAACGGCCGATCAGTCCAAAGTCGTTGGGCGCGTCGTCGAACAACAGGTTCTGTTGCACGGAAGGTTGTTTAAGGGATCTTCAGAAATGTCGTAACGGCGGTTTTCGATGCCGACCGTGATAACTAACGACTTATTATAGGCAATCGGGTGGCGGCGGCTGCTCAAACTCACTGACGAACCCGTCGACGCCGGCATCGGCCAACTGCTGTTTGAGCCCTCGCGCGGCGGCGGGCCCGGCGAAACGCCCGACGATGACGCGATAGCGAGTGCCCTCGGCAAGGCTGCTTTCGATGATTCGGGAGTCACCGTGGAGAGCGGCCATCTTGTCGTAGAGCAATTCAGCGTTTTCGAGGACGAAGAAAGATCCGACTTGCACACCGAAAAAGGCCGCGACGGCACAGGGATCAGAGTCAGCTTGCTCGGCTTCCCGGTCGGGTTCCGGTTGCGTTGACGTCAGGTCCACCGCGGGCACGACGGCGGGAATGGGCGCGGTGGGCGGCGCGGCCGACGGCTCCTCGGCCGGTGCTTCTCGACGGCGGCCTCTCCGCCCGGGCCGATATCGCATACCCGGGGTGGCGACCACTTCGATCCGCACGCGCGCGGTTCCCGGACCGATCATCTCGATTTTCTTGGCCGCGGCTCGCGACAGATCGATAATGCGGCCCTTGACGAACGGGCCGCGATCATTGATGCGCACATCGACGGTCTTCTTGTTGTTGAGATTCTTGACGCGGACCCAGGTATCGAAGGGCAGGCGTTTGTGGGCGGCCGAGATCTTGTTCATGTCGTAACGCTCGCCGTTGCTGGTGATGCGGCCGTGGTAGGGTCGGCCGTACCAGCTGGCGATGCCTTGTTGCGTCCAGCCGAGTTGGGCGGGAACGGGCGGAGGCAGCTTCACACGCTTCTTGCCGCCGCAACCGACGGCGAGCAGGAGGCAGGCGACCAGGAGGAGGCCGAGAGCGGTCGGCCGAGCCGGTGAGACATTTGCTTGGGGGGTGGGCACGGGGGGAGACGAAGTTTTTAGATCTCGCGAATTGCTTTGCGTTTGACCCCTCACTTGCGTTCGGTTTTGGGTGCCGGCGGCAGCGGGGCCAGGCCCACACGCTTTCCCAAGCGATAGGCGAGCGAGCCGTATATCTTCGCCAACTGCTCGCGGGCTTCAGCCAGCTCACGGTCGAGGCGCTGGGCCCATTCGGTTCGCTCGGCAGCCTGCGCTTCGGCCCCCTCCAACAGCGCTCTCAATTTCGCGACGATTTCGTCGCGCTCGGTTTCGAGACGGGCGAAGTTATCTCGCGCCTCCTCCACATCGGCCTCGAGCGACTCAGCCCATTTCGTTCGCTGGAGTAGCTCTTTGTCGAACCGAGCTTTGATCTGCTTCGCCCAACGGACCTTCTCTTCGTTCTCTTTTTCAAGCTCGGCAGCCTGCGCTTCGGCCCCCTCCAACAGCGCTCTCAATTTCGCGACGATTTCGTCGCGCTCGGTTTCGAGACGGGCGAAGTTATCTCGCGCCTCCTCCACATCGGCCTCGAGCGACTCAGCCCATTTCGTTCGCTGGAGTAGCTCTTTGTCGAACCGAGCTTTGATCTGCTTCGCCCAACGGACCTTCTCTTCGTTCTCTTTTTCAAGAGCGGTGATGGCTTCTTGCGCTTCGCGCTGTTCGGCACGATGGATTTCGTCGAGCTGCTTTAGCTCTTTCGTCGTCTCGGCCAGCCACTGCTCTTTTTGTATCACCTCTTGTTTGAGCAGGTGAATATGTTTCTCGCGGTCTCGCAACACATTGCCCGATTGCGGCAGATAGACAAAAGCCGGCGAACCATACAGCGGCTGCCTCGAGCAGACGGCGACGAAAAAATGGGCTTGCGCGGGCTCGGGGACGGCGGTTTCGAGTGTTGTCCGCACCCCCTTGACCTCGAGAGGAGTGAACGTGATGGCGTTGTTGTGGTTTTCCAGAAACAAGGTTACGTGGGGAAATCGCTGTTCAAGTTCTTCGCGAAACTCGACGTAGTTGAATTCCCGAACGTGAAAAGGATTGGCTTCAGCGCGCGATTCGGCGTAGTAGTCGCGATTAGGCGTCGAGACGATCAATTGGCCCGACGGAACCAGGACCCGAGCCGTCTCATCGAGAAAGGCTCCGGGATCCTCGAGATGTTCGATGGCCTCGAAGGCAACCACGACGTCGAAGGATTCCGAGGCGAACGGCAATCGGGCGCAGTCGCCTTGGCATTGGCTGACATTGGCGGCCCCGTACTCGGAGCGACACAGGCGTAACGGCTCCAAGGCGACATCGACGGCCGCGACCGACGTCGCTCGGCGGGCCAAACGCTTGGCGCCATAACCGACGCCGCACCCGGCGTCGAGCACCCTTCGTTCGCTGACGAGCGATTCCGCGAAGCCGTAGCGGGCGATATGTTCGTTCAGAAGGTCAGGGTCGGTTTGCCCCGGGATGACCCGCTCTCCGGTGAATTCCATCAGAGTTTCATCTTCCGCGCCACGGCGGCGTAGTCGAGGCCGCCGAAGAACTTGCTTCGAAACTCGCGCAGCCCCTCGATCTCGTCGAGCGCCGCTAGTTCGGGAAAGGCCTCGGGAGCAGGGTGCCTCTCGTGAATCTCAATCGAAGTAAAGCCGGCCTCCTCGAGGTAGAAGTGCAATTGTTGCGAAGGGACGGGGCGTTGATGAGTTGGATCCAAGTAGAAATCTCCCGCGAAGATTGCCAAGCAGCCCGGGTTGGGGGTTTCGACGGCGAAAACACCGCCGGCCTCGAGCTTAGCGGCAACCAATCGAATCATCTCGGGCAGGCGTTTGACGGGCAAATGTTCGACGACGTGCGAGCACAGAACACCGTCCAACGAACCGTCCGGTTGGTCGTCAAGAAAAGTGAACAAATCAAGGGGACGGATATCGAGGCCCTTTTCGCGGCAGGCGGCGACGGCCTCGGGGTTGGAGTCGACACCGACGGCGTCGAGGCCGTTTTCGCGAGCTAGTTGAAGGAACTCTCCGCGACCGCAACCGAGATCGACGATCTTACGGCAATCCTTGAAGTAAGGAATGTAAAACGCTTGAGACTGCCGGACATAACTCTCATCACCGCGGAACCGTTCCTCGAAGCGACTGTAGTCGAACAGGATCGGCGAAGAAGTGCTCGGCGCTACGTTCGCGCCGACCGGTTGCGCGGTTTCCCGTTGGCTCGCCGGGGGGGCTTGCACGGCGGTTCTTTGCCGGATCAGACGTAATTCGGTGTGGACCAAGCGGTCTTGGTCGGCCTTGAGGGTTTCGAAATCCTTCCAGAAGCGATCTTGGATCTCGCGATTGGTTTGATCGAGGGCTTGGCGGTGTTCAACCTTCACGCGATCGAGGGCTTGGCGGTAGTCTTGGTGCAAGGCGGCGGATCGGGATTCCACGGCCTGCTCTCGTTCTCGCGCACCCTCCTCGATTTCTCGGATGCTGTGGAGCAACTCGATCTCGGAGCGGGTGAGCTTTTCCTCGAACGCGGGCCGCCATTGTTTCCAGTGGTCGAGCATCTCGTCGACTTGGTGCTTCAAATCAGACTCGGGAGCGCCGACCGACCGTGCAACACGCAGAATGGCGTGATTTTGCTCAATAGCGACCTCCAATTGCGCGTCCATGTGTCGTAGAACGGCTTGATTGAAGTCGACCTGATCACGAATGAACCAGTTGAGCGCACGGGCAATACGGCGCTTCGCGGCCTGAATCAGATTGTTGACGAACCCTGGAGGGCGAGGGTTGACGGTCCCGATGGCGGCGACTTTTGCCTCAGACACATCGCGGGCATAACCGAGCGAGTCGAGGCCGGGAAGCCTGAAATCAGGCAGCTCGGGGACGGTTTTTTCGTGACGCGCCTTGACGCCTTCGCGGATCTCATTGACGACCGCGCTGACCTGCTCGGGGGTCATATTCCTATACCTTATCAAGGTTGTGAGAGGTTACCTTCGGATGCGTCGGGGCGGTACCGCAGCGGCATCCGACTCCGATTCCGGGGAATCCGAGCCCGTCGTTGTTTCCGGGAGGATCGCTTCGGCAAGATAGCGGTCATGTTCTACAGAGACGTCGTTGAGGCGAGCAGGGTGCGGCAGGCGCTGGTTTGCGGCTGTCTCCCTCAGCGGCTATGCTGTGGGGGCGAGTGCCGGAGGCTGCTCGGGAGGTTGCCATGATCGATCTTGTCAAGCTGCACCATGTCTCTTTCGCGATTCAGGATCTGGAGGTTTCGAAACGGTTTTTCGGCGGCGTGTTGGGTTTGCCGGAAATCGAGAGGCCGGGCTTCCGGTTCTCCGGGGCTTGGTATGCGATCGGCGACCGGCAACTGCATCTCATCGCTGAATCTTCGAACGCCGAAAAAGGCGCCCACGGGCTCGGTCAGTCCGATCACATGGCGCTGGAAGTGCGGAGTGTCGAGGCGGTCAAGAAGATCCTCGACGATAACGGCATCGAGTACGGCGAGGGCGGCAACACCAACTTGGGGATGGATCAGATCTTTTGCCGCGATCCCGATGGGCATGTGATCGAGTTCGTCTATTACCACGACAATTAGCCCGACCGGGGGCCGCGACCGGGAGGGCGTCACTGCTTTCGGGAGGAACCGATGACTTCAACCTCAGGAGAATTCCGAGTGCTGTGCGCGGGCGGCAGCGTGCGGCCGGGAAACCAAACCGCCAAGGCGCTGGCTTACGTCGCCGACGAGATCCGGTCGCGCGGCAACGTCGCGGTCGATGTCATCGACCCGGCCCTGCTCCGGATGGCGCTGCCGGGCACGGCCGGTGATCGCTCGACCATGGAGGAGTTGCAGGCCAAGGTGACCGCGGCGACCGGGATTGTCTTGGCCACGCCGGAGTACCACGGCAGCTACAGCAGCGTGATCAAGCTTTTCATCGAGCAGTTGGGGTATCCGTCGGTTCTGAGCGGCAAACCGGTTGCGTTGCTCGGCGTCGCCGCCGGCGCGATTGGCGCCATCAAGTCGCTGGAGCACCTTCGCAGCGTCTGTTCGCACGTGGGGGCGATTGTGTTACCGGGACCGGTGTCGATCGCCGCTGTCCACAAAGTATTCGATGAACAGGGCGTTTGCTTGGACCCGGCTGTCGAGAAGAGGCTGCGAGGCCTGGGGACGAACCTCGTCGATTACATCCACAACCAGATTTGCCTGCGGGTTGCTTTGGAGCAGATGGTGCGCGAGCACGAGGGCTAAAGCACGCCGCGCCAAGCGTGCTTCGGGAGGCTCGGGCGGGTCGAGGGCGGCCGGCCGCGCGCGTGATAGAATAGACCCTTCCGTCGCTACTTCGAGGCATTGGTTTTGGACTCCATTCGAGAGATTCTTCCGGACGCATTTCGCCGTGAGCGCGGTTTCGCGGAGGAAGAAACCGAGCAACTCGCCTGCTCCTGCTGGGCGGGGGCGGTGGGTCCGAGGATCGCCGCGAACGCGCGGCCGATACGGCTGTTGGGTAAGCGGCTCATTGTCGATGTGGAGGGGCAGGCCTGGCGGCGCGAATTGGCGTCAATGAGCCGCAAGATCGCCGCCAACGTGAATCGCGCCATGGGATCGGACCTGATCGAGGATATCGATTTTCGTGTCGCGGTTCCGAACCGCCGCGGACCGGGTCGCGCCGAGTCAGCCGCCGGCAAGATTCCCGGCGCCGGCCAAGTTCTCAACGATGAAGCCGCCGGCATCGACGACCCGAACCTGCGCCGCCTCTACCGGCGCTCGAAAAAGAAAGCGTTAGCCAAGTGAAAATCACCGAAAAGGAAGTGCGGTATATCGCCGACCTCGGGAATTTGACGTTGACCGAGGACGAAGTACACAAGTATGCCGCCGACTTGGAAGAGATCCTGACCTACGTGGAGAAACTCGACGAACTGGATACCTCCGAAGTCGAGCCGATGGCGCAGGTAATCTACGCGGGGAGCGAAACGTCGACGTTGCGAGCGGACGAACACCGCGAGAGTTTCGACCGGGATGTCGCGCTGCGTTCGGCGCCTCAATCGGGCGCGGGGCAGTTTAAGGTTCCGCGCGTCATTGAACGGTAGGCGAGCGGTAGGACGGCGGCGGCACAAACATTTCGTCTCGCCTCGAGCCTTCCGCCGGAGGCTGCGTACCCTGCCCGAATCGACAGCCATGCGCCCGTCCGACGAGACGCCGGCCCGCGATGGAGAACTACAAACAACTCACAATCGACACGGTGCAATCGGGATTGACCGCCGGCACCTTCAGCGCGACGGAACTGGCGCGGGAAGCTCTGCGGGTCTCCGAGGCCGAGAACGAGCAGTTCGGAGCCTTTCTGCATTTTTCACCGGAACAAGCGATCGCCGCCGCCGAGCGAGTGGACGCCGATCTGGCGGCGGGAAAGCCGCTGGGGAAGTTGTCCGGCGTGCCGATTGCCGTCAAGGACGTGATTCTCACCGAAGGTCTGAAGACGACTTGTGCGTCGCGATTGCTCGAAAATTACGTCGCTCAGTATGACGCCACGGCGATCACTCGCATCAAGGAAGCGGGCGCGGTCATCATCGGGAAGACCAACTGCGACGAATTCGCGATGGGGTCGTCCAACGAGAACTCGGCGTTCTTTCCGGTGAGGAATCCGGCCGCTCCCGACCGCGTGCCGGGAGGCTCGAGCGGGGGGTCGGCCGCGGCGGTCGCGGGCGGTTTCGTGCCTATCTCACTGGGCTCCGACACCGGGGGCTCTATTCGGCAACCGGCGTCATTTTGCGGAGTGGTCGGCGTGCTGCCCACCTACGGCCGCGTCTCTCGCTACGGCTTGACGGCCTTCGCCAGCTCGCTCGATCACATTGGACCGTTTTCGCGGACGGTGAAGGATTCGGCGACGCTTTTGCAAGTGATCTCCGGCCGTGACCCCATGGACGCCACCTCGGCGGCAGCGCCGGTCGATGATTACGCCGCCGCGTTGAGCGGCCATGTCAAGGGGCTGAAGATCGGCGTACCGAAGGAATACTTCGGCGACGGCCTGGACGCGGAAGTCGGCGGACGTATTCAGCACGGACTCGACGTCCTCAAGAAACTGGGCTGCGAGGTCGTCGACATCAGCCTGCCCAACACGGAATATGCTGTCGCCTCGTACTATTTGATTTGTACCGCCGAGGCGAGCGCCAACCTGGCCCGCTATGACGGAGTGCGCTACACCACGCGCGCGAAGGACGCGGAGAGCCTGGATCAGATGTACCGCAACACGCGGGGCGAGGGGTTCGGGGCCGAGGTGAAGCGCCGCATCATTTTGGGCACCTACGTTCTCAGCGCGGGCTACTACGACGCCTACTATTTGAAAGCACAGAAAGTGCGCGCTCTGATTGCGGCCGACTTCACCAAGGCTTTTGAACAAGTGGATGCGATCGTGACGCCGGTATCGCCCTTCCCGGCGTTCAAATTGGGGGAGAAGACGGCGGACCCGCTGGAAATGTATCTCTCCGACATCTATACGATCACGGCCAGTTTGGCGGGGATCGCGGGGGTCAGCGTGCCGTGCGGCACGTCGTCGGCGGGGTTGCCGGTGGGCATGCAGATTCTTACGAGCCACTTCGAGGAAGCGAAGATGCTGCGGGTCGCCGACGCTTTTGAGAAGACCGGGGGCTTCGCGGGGTAGCAGCGGACGCGCGCTCGGTCCTTTGTTGATAATTTGATGCTCGAATCGGCTGACAAGAAGAAAGCTTTCTTGAGCAAACCATCGTTGCCATCGAAGGTAAACTCACCAACCGGGGATCTCGCGCACTGCGCGTCGTCGATATTCACTGCGTCTTTCGTGAAGCTTACGGACAAGAGGTCGGCCGAAAGTTGGTGAGAATCGTGGGTCGGCGGGGGAATGAACTGCCGCCGGGCGAGCCCCAGTCTTTTCGACTGGCTTTTGACGACGTTTCTCTGGAATGGAACCAGGCGCTTCCGGATCTGTATATCGCTCAGGTTGTTTTCGCCGAGTAGCCGGCCAATTCGGACGATTAGTTTCACTCGGCGATTTCGCCGACAATCGTTGCGACAAGATCGTAGGGGTTTTGGCGGCCTTCGGCGATGTCGCGAGCCATCTGCTCAAGCCGCGAATCGTCAACCCGTCCCAAGACTCGCTCCGCTAAACGTTGCTTCACCATCTCGACCAGGCGCTCTTTCCAGGCGGCCGCGTGACGGGCGTTTGACCGGGGTAGCGATTGCAGGGCATCGAGGAGGCGATCGACGCCCTCGTCCTCGACGGCAATCGTGCGCACGATCGGGGGCCGCGGCTGATCCTCGGGGAGCAGCGATAACAGGGCTTCGAGCTGCCCCTCGATCCGGTCGGCGCCGGGCTGGTCTGATTTGTTGATAACCAAAACGTCGGCGATCTCCATCACGCCGGCCTTCATGGTTTGGACGTCGTCGCCCATGGCCGGAGTGAGAACCAGCGCCGTGATCGAGGCCCATTTGACGATGTCGATCTCCGCCTGCCCGACACCGACGGTTTCGATCAGCACCACGTCACGGCCGGATGCCTCGAGCGCGGTGACAACGTCCGCCGTCGCCGGGGCCAGCCCACCCAGCACCCCGCGTGTCGCCATCGAGCGAACGAACACTCCGGCATCGGCGTGGTGCGACTGCATGCGGACGCGATCGCCGAGAATCGAGCCTCCCGTATAAGGGCTGGTGGGATCGACAGCCACAATCGCAACCGTGCGGCCTTGTCGGCGCAGGTGAGCGGCGAGTTGGTTGACGAGCGTGCTCTTACCGGCCCCGGGGGCCCCGGTGACGCCGATGCGCGGAGCCTTACCCGAGTAAGGAAACAGCGCCTTGAGGAGAGCTTCGGCGTGGGGGCCGCGGTTTTCGATTTCCGTCAGGGCACGAGCGAGCGGGCGCGGTTCCCCACCCTGGATTTGTTCCACCCAATGATCCAGCTCCACCGTTCCAGCATCTCAGGTTTTGAGAATCTCGCGGGCGATGATGTTGCGCTGAATTTCGCTGGTGCCTTCGCCGATGGTCAGCACCTTGACATCACGGTAGAATTTTTCGGCCGGGTAGTCTTTGACGAATCCGTAGCCGCCGAAGATCTGCACGCATTCGTTGGCGGCTCGCACGGCGGCCTCGCTGGCATAGAGCTTGGCCATCGAGGAAATCTTGGTGACGCGGCGGCCTTGGTCGAGATGCCAAGCGGCTTGGTAGGTGAGCAGACGGGCGGCTTCGATCTCGGTCGCCATGTCGGCGAACTTGTGTTGGATCGCCTGGAACTCGGCGATCTTGCGCCCGAATTGCTCGCGTTGGCGGGCGTAACCGAGCGCCGCTTCATAAGCACCCTGCGCCAAGCCGACAGAAAGGGCGGCGATCGCAACACGGCCGCCGTCGAGAGTTCTCATCGCGCCGGTGAAGCCATGGCCGGGCGCCCCGAGAATCTGATCGCGCGGCAGTTTGCAGTTCTCGAAAAGCACCTCGCCGGTGACGCTGGCGCGCATTCCGAGCTTGTTTTCCTTGCGGCCGACGCGAAACCCCTCGGCGCCCTTCTCGATGATGAAGGCGGAAATGCCTTTTTCAGCCTTGCCGGGGTTGGTCACGGCCATGGCCACGCAAACATCGGCGATCTGGGCATTGGTCGTGAAGGTTTTCGAGCCGTTCAGCAACCAGTGATCGCCTTTGTCTTCGGCGCGGCAGCGAGTGCCGGCGGCATCGGAGCCGGCCTGCGGTTCGGTGAGCGACCAGCAGCCGATCCACTCACCCGCGGCCAGCTTCGGTACGTACTTGCGACGTTGCTCGTCGTTACCCATCACATAGATGTGGTTGGTGCAGAGCGAAATCTGCGCGGCGACCAACAGGGCCACCGAGGGATCGACGCGCGCCAGTTCCTCAACGGTGATCGCGTACTCGATATAACCCATCCCGCTGCCGCCGAGGTCCTCGGGAAAAATCGTTCCGAGCAGACCCAAGTCGGCGACTTGGCGGATAATTGCGTCGGGCAGAGCCTGAGCCTCGTCCCATTCCATGACATGAGGCTTGATTTCGGCTTCCGCGAATTCGCGCACCGACCGACGGAGCGCCTCTTGCTCGGGGGTGAGTTCGAAATTCATGACCTGTCTTATTTTCTCTTAATCGGAAAGCGGAGCCCTTGGCATCAGGAAGGAAGCGGTCCAAAGCAGGATACGGCGTGGTGTCTGGCCGCGCTCTTGGGGATCTGGTGTAGTATTCGGAGAACCTGGCGGCACTCAGGGAAGGGGCTGCGATCGGGTCAGAACTGCTTGCCTTTCAGCAGTCCCCAACCCATCAGAAACAAACCGGACATCATCATTGCGACGCTCCAGTTCCGAGGCATAATATCTTCGTAGTAGAAGTTACAGAAAACCCATGAGAGGGTCACAAATGATCCCAGTAAAAACATGTCCGCCGCCCCGGTTATCCATAATCATCGCCGCTGGGGCAGCGTGAGTCAAGTGTAACGGAACAGATCTCCGACTTGCCTCGGTACAGAGGTACTCCAAGTTTAAACCGCCCAAGCCCCTATCAATAGGGCTTTTCGTGTATTCCGCGATGGGCAAGCGACATTTCGACGCAATGCAACAGCGCGCTTCGGGCGGCGTTCTTCGCAATGCGAGACGCGGAATATCGCTTATTGATAGGGTATTCCCGGGAACGCCGGCCGGCTGTCGAGCGGTCAGCCGCGCGCCGGCTGGTGGGTGCTTGGCCGGCTGCGGGCGGAGCACGTCGAGACACCCGGGCTAAGGGGTTTTCCGCACCCCTCGTCAACCCCTTTTTTCAGAAAGAACCGTCGACAAGGCGGTGAAAAACTTCCGAATCATCATCTTCGAGGTCATGTCCATGAGGCGCTGGCCGACCGAGGCGATCATGCCGCCGACGCGAACGTCACCTTCGTAGTGAACAAGCGTTTCATCGGCGCCGGCTTCCTCCAGACGAAATCGCCCGCCGCCGTTGAGGAAGCCGATCTTGCCGGTTCCCTCGACGACCAGCCGATAGCTCTCGGGTGGTTGGGGATCTTCGACCGCAACCTTGCCGTCAAACAGACCCTGAACTGCAGCCAAGGTCAGCTTCATTTTCATCTTGTACTGGTTCTCGCCGATCGGATCAAGAGACTCGCAGCCGGGAAGCGTGCGCGCCAGAACCTCGGGGTCGAGCAACGCTTCCCAAACTTGTTGCCGCGGGGCCGCCAGCTTGTGCTGACCCTTGATCTTCATTGAGCGCGTCCGGCGGCGGCCGCGATCGCCCGGCGAGCGAAGACCGTTGCCAGGTGGGCGCGGTATTCGGCCGAGGCGTGCAGGTCCTCGAGTGCTTCGACGCCTGCGGCCGCGGATTGCGCCGCCGCCCGATGGGTGTCGTCGTTGGCTGGTTGGCCCTCGAGAGCACTTTCCACCGCCGAGGCACGATAAGCCTTCGAGCCCACGCCGGTCATCCCGACGCGCGCGAATGAAATCGTACCGTCGCTGACGCCGATACGCACCGCGGCGCCGACAACGGCATAACCCGACGCCGGCTGAACGATGGTTTCGTACGCCGTGCCGACGCCCGCCGACTCAGCCGGGACTTGAATCTCGGTGACGATCTCACCGGGCTCTAGTGCCGTCGTGAGAGCGTCCACGATGAAGTCGTCAATGGCGACAATGCGTTCGCCGCCCGAGCCCACGACCTTGACATTGGCTTCGAGTGCCTGCAAGGCCGCCGGGTAGTCGGCCGCCGGGTCGGCGTGAGCCACCGCGCCGCCGATGGTGCCGCGATTGCGTACTTGGACGTCGCCGATACCGGCCGCAGCCGCGGCGAGCAAGGGGCACTTCTCGCGTAACAAGTCGGAGTGCTCCACCTGCTCGTGAGTCGTCATCGATCCGACACGAATGACGCCGCCTTCCTCGACGATGAAGTGCAGATCGGCGATGCCGCCCAGGTCGACGACTTGGGTCGGTGCGGTGAGCCGCAGCTTCATGATCGGGATCAAGCTCTGTCCGCCGGCAAGCACTTTCGCCTCGGGGTCGTCGGACAAGGCCTTCAGGGCGTCGGAAAGGGTTTCCGGAGCGGTGTAGTCAAAACTAGAAGCAATCACGACTGGCTCCTTTCGTTGATCAGATTCCAGACTTTTTGCGGTGTCATCGGAATGTCGATGTGATCGACGCCCATGTGGGACAGCGCATCGACGACGGCGTTAACGAAGGCGGGGAGCGAGCCGATGGTTCCGGCTTCTCCAACGCCCTTGGCGCCGAGCGGATTGACGGGCGAGGGCGTCACGGTCCTTTCCGATTCGATCCAGGGCATGTCCTTGGCCTTGGGAATCGCATAGTCCATGAAGGTGCCCGTGAGCAGCTGGCCGTCCTCGCTGAAGACAACCTCTTCGAGAAACGCCGGACCCAGACCTTGCGCGACCCCGCCGTGCAATTGGCCGTCGACCAGCATGGGGTTGATGACGTTACCAATGTCGTCGACGGCGACATAGCGAAGGATCTTCACCTGGCCGGTGTCGGAGTCGACTTCGACGGTGCAAATATGCGCACCGAAAGGGAAGGCGAAGTTTGGCGGTTCGAAGAATCGCGTCGCCGAAAGGCCGGGTTCCGTGTCGGGCGGCAACTTCTGCGCCACGGCGGCCTCCAAGGCGAGGGCTTGGAAGGTGAGCGTCGTCTCGGTTTCACTAGACGAGAAGACCCCTCCCGCGAACTCCACGCTGTCGGGAGAAGCACCGATGATGTGGGCGGCGTATTTCTTGCCCTTGGCGACAACGTCCTGGAGCGCGAGGTGAACGGCGGTGCCGCCGATCGCCATGCCGCGACTGCCGAACGTCCCCACACCCCAGTGAACCTTGCCGGTGTCGCCGTGAACCACAACGACATCGTCGATGGTGACACCCAGGGCGTCCGCCGCCAGCTGAGCGTAGGCCGTTTCCCCGCCCTGCCCGTGGGGCGAGGCCCCCGACATGACGGTAACCTTGCCGGTCGGCTCGACGCGGACGGTCGCGCTTTCCCAACCGCCGGCCGGCAGCGCCGGGGAAGGCCCGAAGGCGCAGACTTCGCCGTAGGTCGACATGCCGAGGCCGAGCAGGCGGCCCTCCGAACGGGCTTGCTCTTGCTCGGCGAGAAAGTCTTTGTAGCCGACGTTATCGAGCGCGATATTGAAGGCCTTGGCGTAGTCGCCGCTGTCGTAACTGAGACCCGTCGCTGTTTCGAAGGGGAACTCGTCGGCGGAGGGGAAGTTCTTCAGACGCAGCTCGGCGGGGTCCATGCCCAGCTTGTCGGCGAGCTTGTCGACAACCCGTTCGAGCACATAGGTCGCCTCGGGCCGTCCCGCCCCGCGGTACAGATCAGTGGGCGGCCGGTTGGTAAAGACTCCGGTGAGATCGGCGGTGAAGTTCTTGATCTTGTAGAGACCCGGGATCATGATGACGGAGAGTGTCGGGATGATCGGCGTCAGCAACTGATGGTGGGCGCCGATGTCCTGCAAGATCTTGAAGCGCAGTGCCGTGATCGTGCCGTCGCTGGTAGCGGCCATTTCGAGATGATCGATATGGCCGCGGCCGTGGGCGACGACGTTGATGCTTTCGCGGCGGTTCTCGATCCACTTAATGGGCTGCTTGAGGTCGATGGCCGCGAAGCAGGTCAGAGCTTCCTCGGCCCAGACGTTGCACTTGCTGCCGAAGCCGCCGCCGACCTCGGGCGCAATCACGCGAACGTGATTTTCCGGCAGGTTCAACTGCACGGCCAATTGCGTTTTGAGCAGGTGCGGGATTTGGGTCGAGGAATAGACCAGCAGATCCTTCGTCCCTTCGTCGTATTCGGCGACGACGCCGCGCGTTTCTATCGGCGAGGGCGCCAGGCGCGGCACCGTGACCCGTTCGCTGACGACGACGTCGGCGGCTTCAAAAGCCGCGTCGGTGTCGCCGCCCTCGGCGTGGAAGGTAAAGGCGACGTTATCGTCGTATTCCGGGTGGACTTTGACCGCGCCCTCCTCGAGGGCTTTCTCGGGGTCGGCGACGTAGTCGGTGGGTTCGTATTCGACCTCGATTTGGTCGACGGCGTCTTGGGCGACGTAACGGTCACTCGCGACGACGGCCGCCACCGGATGGCCGACATAATACACGCGGCCTTGCGCCAAAATCGCATGGTGCGGTATGCGCAGCGTGGGCATCGAGCCGGCGCAGGGAACTGGGCCGACTTCCTTGATGTCTTCGCCGGTGTAGACCGCCGAAACGCCGGGCAAAGAGGCGGCCTTTTCGATCGAAATGCTCGTGATCTTGGCGGCCACGTGGGGACTGCGCAAGACCGCGGCGTAGAGCATGCCGGGGCGGGTGACGTCGTCGACGTAGGTCGCCGTGCCGGTAATCAAACGGGGGTCTTCGGTGCGCCGAATGCGCTGCCCCACATAACCTTTGGTTGTCGGAGTGGTTGTCGTCGCCATCGTTCTCCCCCCTTATCCTTCCGCCATGGCCTTGGCGGCCCATTCCACGGATTTCACAATGTTCTGATAGCCGGTGCAGCGGCAAAGATTGCCTTCGATGGCGTGCCGGATTTCGTCGCGCGACGGGTTAGGATTGCCTCCCAATAACTGCTTGACCGACATGATCATGCCGGGCGTGCAGAAACCGCACTGGAGCCCGTGTTCATTCCAGAACCCTTCTTGAATCGGGTGCAGGTCGCCATTGGTCGCCAGGCTCTCGATGGTCTCGACGTTCTCGCCGTCGGCCTGGACGGCCAACACCGTGCAGGATTTGACCGTGCGGCCTTCCAGCATCACCGTGCAGGCGCCGCAGACCGTTGTTTCGCAGCCGATGTGCGTTCCAGTCAGCCCCAATTCCTCTCTTAGAAAATGGACAAGAAGCGTGCGCGGTTCGACTTCGCGCTCGTACTCTCGCCCGTTCACAGTCACTTTGATCGCTTTTTGCATCAGCGTGGCTCCTTCCGTGGTTTCACAATGATGAACGACCGGGAAGCGCCGCGTCAAGAGATTGGGGGGGAACACTTGAAAAGTAGGCCAAAGCAATGATTTGTGGATTTCGGGGGGGAAGGAGGGCGGCGTGACGTTTTGAGGATCACCGCTTGTCGTGCTTCTTAAGTTGCCGCGTCGGATACCGCTTCCTCACGGTCGCGACTCGGTTTGGGATGTTCGAGCCAATAGAGGCCGGCGTAGACTTTTGGGTCGATTAGAAAACCGTCGTCCTCGCGCAAGCGCAGCCACGAGTCGACCTTGGCGAGGGGCACCAGATGAACCGCGATTTCTTCTCCGCCGACTCCTCCGCCTTCGCCGACTCGTTGCAAGCCCTCGGCGCGGAGAAAAGTAACCACTTCGGTCGTTAGCCCGCCCGAGGAAGGCCCCCGGCCAAGGACGGTGAGCTTGGCGGCGCGAAAGCCGGTTTCTTCCTCGAGTTCACGATGGGCGGCTTCGAGCAAATGTTCGCCGTCGTCGCCCTCTTCGTCGCCGACGAGGCCGGCAGCCCATTCGATCATCTTGGCGCGGACCGGCTCCCGGTATTGCTCGACGAAAACGGCTTGGTCGTCGTCGGTCACGGCAATGATCACGGCGACGTCATCGACACCGGGACGATCAACGAATTCCCAACCGTTGCGGCGTTCCAAGGACAGGAAGCGGCCGGCTCCCAGAAGGCCGTCCTCGGAGCCGGGTTCGGTCACAAGGCGGCGGCTCCCCGGGCCGCGAGGCGAGCGAGGACGTCATCACTCGAAACAACCGCGGCACCGGCGGCGGTCATGGCCTCGAAAGCCCTCTCGACGTCGCCCGGCTGTATGTCGATGCCGCGGCAGCCGTCCTCGATGACAGAGGTCTTGAAAGCGAGCGACAGCGCATCGAGAACGCTGAATTTCACGCAGTAGTCGGTCGCCAATCCCATGATGTAGACCTTGTTGACATTGCTCTCTTGGAGGAAGTCGGCCAGCCCGGTCGACTTGCGGCGAGCGTTGTCGAAGAATGTGCTGTAGCTGTCGATAGCCGGGTCGGAGCCTTTTCGGAAAACGCGCCCGATGTTGGCTTGATCAAGCGCCGAGTGAAACTCGGCGCCGGGGGTCCCCGCGACGCAGTGGTCGGGCCACAGCTCTTGACGCAGGCCGTCAAGCTCGATCACGCCGCCGGGCCGAGTGCCGGGATGTTGCGAAGCGAAACTGCCGTGATCGGCCGGGTGCCAATCCTGGGTGGCGACGACTAGGTCGGACACCGCGAAACCTTCGCTCAGCCGATTGGCGACCGATACAAGCTCGTCGCCCTCCGGAACAGCCAGCGCCCCACCCGGCATGAAGTCCTTCTGCAAATCGACGAGGATCAAGGCCGGCATGGCAAGACTTCAGTGTAACCACGAACGTCTCGGTGTTTTCAGAATGTCGCCGGGAATAGCGACACGGCACGCAAGAATGCGCGCGCCACGTCGGGTGCCGCGCCCAATCACCATTCATTCCGCCTCACTGCCGTCAGAACGCAAAGCGCAGCAGAAAACGGAAGCTGCGGCCGTCGTTGAGGGTGTTGGTGATTTGCCCGAAATTGTCGCCGCTTAAATCCGTTCCCGGCTCGGCGAACTGAGCGGTATTGAAAAAATTGATCGACTCGACCCGCAGTCGCAATGTCTTCTCGCCGCCGATTCTCCAAGTACGCAGCAGCGAAAAGTTGGTATTGCGGATGCCGTCTTTGCGGAAGGTGTTGCGGCCAAGTGTTCCCGCGCGATCCTCGGGGCGGATAAAGGCGAATGCCGAGATCGGTAATCGCCGGGCGGAAGTGTCGGGATGATCGACGCTGTTGCCGAGAATCGAAGGGTCCAGAATGTGCGGGCGATCGCCGCTTGTCCCGTCGACATTGCCCGTGCCGGGGCCGTCGGATCCGGCCGTGAGCGAAAACGGCGTCCCGGCCTTCAGCAGCAGCACCGAACCCATCGTCCAGCGCCCGAGCACCGCGCGCGCCAGACGATGCATTCCCCGCAACCGAGGCGTCTCATAGGTCAAACGCCAAAGCGCGGCCTGAGGCTGATCGAAGACACTGAGAGCCTTGACGTCCCCATGGACGTCCGATTCGGTTTGGCTGCGGCTCATATGGCCGTCGCGGCGGTCCGCCGTGCTGGAGTAATTGCCGCCCAGGTCGATGGCCTTGCTAAACCAATAGGAAGCGTCCAGCGAAAGCCCGTGCCAACGCCGCGCGGTCAACTGGACCTTGGCGGCGTCGTAATAGCCGCGCGATCCATTGAGGATGCGGCGCAGGTCGAAGTAGCGCTGGTCGGGACGGCGTTCGTTGACGTTTTCGGTCGTCAAGGGCAGCCCTTCGATCACACGGGCGCGATTGAATGCCCAGACCGAAAGCAAACGGTGAGCGCGGCTTCCCAAGTAACCCAGTCGCAAAGTCCAATCTTTCGCGGGGGTCAGCTCCCAACTGAAGTTATATTGATGCGAGTAAGGGGAAGCCAAGTCGGGAGAAAGGTCATAGAAGGTGCTCTGCGCGCCGGGATCAACGCTCACCCCGGCGAGCGGATCGAGAACATCGGGGGCCGTGATCCGCAATGTAAGGTTGCCGGGCGGGTTGAAGCGGGCGTTCGTGTAGGTCGCGTGCGAGACCTCCCCGTAGTGCAACCCGTAAGCACCTCGCAGCACGCCCCAACCATCGCCAAGCCGGTAAGCGAAACCGAAGCTTGGCGCGTAGTTGTTGCAGTCGCAATCGTAGGGGACGGAGGAAAGGCCGTCGACCTCGATGGGGCTCGTGACCGGTTCGTAGCGTAACCCAAAGGTTAAGTTCAGCTTGGCGTTGACGTTCCATTGATCGCCGACGTAGTAGAGCATACGCCAGTCGCGAAAGCCGCGGTGCGTGTTGCCGATGCCTAGGTGAAAGCCGCTGGGCGTTCCCAAACGCAGGTTGGTGATCGTATCTCGGGTGTTGCCGAATTCATCCTCGAAATCGCTGCTGAACCGCCACATCCCGATGTGCCCGGAACTCTCGGTTCCGTTGATTTGGCCGCGTACGGCCCCCGCGCCGAAGGTCAAAAGATGACGCCCCCTGGCCTGTCGCACTGAACCTTCGTAACGAAATCGGTTGTGGGCTCTATCGAAGGGGATGCTTGAGGTGCCTCCCAGCGTCTGCAACTGCCTCCCCGTGTAAACGAGTGGGCCGATCGCGGTTTCGTCTTGGGCCAGCAGCGAGGTGATGCGGTTGTAGCCCACCGAAACATCGGACGTGGTCGTGGCCGACCAGGTGCGGTTCCAGGTCAGGCGCCCGACATGAGACCTTGTGGTCGTGTTGGGGTTTTGGCCCCTGACGAGTTGGAAGGCGTCAACTTTTTGCGCCTTGAAGCGGTGGTGTAGAAAGAGGCGGTCCCAGTCGCCAAGCCCCTGGTCGAGGCGCGTGGCGATGGTGTCGTTATTGATGCTCTGGGGAGCGTTGGTGTTGAGCGCGCGCGGATTAATATCGGTGCGGTTGGGCGCTTCATCGGGGAACGAATCGAGGATGCGGCTAACGAAAGCGCGCCGGTCGGGGTCGGTCACAAGCGGGATGCGCTCTTCCGGTGTCGGGACCAGGATATTCCCGTTGACACTGCCGCGATTACGCTGTCGGCTCGCGTCGACGGAAAAGTTCGCGCCGCGCCACAGCGGCAACCCCACTTGGAAACCGTAGTCGTTCGAGCGGGCAGGCTTAACTCCGCCGACCTGAAAGAAGGAGCGGGCGGAGAAAATACTGTTCCCGTGCGATTCGTAAATACTGCCGTGAAAGCCCGATCCCCTCGTGGGCTTTAGGTGGGCCGGCGCGCTCGGCGCGGCCCCGAACTCGCTGCCGAAATAGCCCTTTTCGGCACTAAAAGTCCGTACCACCGTGGCCGTTGTCCCCATGCGCCGGTTGAGTTCCTTGAGAACGTTGTTGTCGATAAGCGTGATGTCGACATTCTCGTTGCGGCGGCTTTCGCCCGAGGAGGAGTCGACTTCCCCGAGCAGATTGAGGGCCGTGCGCTCGGCGCTGGCGGAGGCCTCCGGGGCCGCTCCGGTCAGCGCGGCGGCGATTTCGGCAACAGGTTCGAGGGCGGGTTCGGCTCGGGCGTCTGGAGAAGCGGACTCGGCGCTCGGAGCGGCTGTTTCCGGTGCGGCGGCCACCGCGGCGTTCGCGGGCTGCGTGGGAGACGCCGCGGGCTCGGAAGCGTCGGAAGCGGAGTCGGTCTTGGCTTCACCGGCGGAGATCGGAAGCACGAGCAACAGAACCGCCGGCGTCAGCCCGAGCAGCCGGATTGGGAGCGCGAGAACCGAGCGGAAAGCCGAGTCGAGAAAACCCTCCTCGCGCCCTTGGCGGACACGTTCGGCGCGGCCGATTTCCCAATTGACGGAAAGCATTGCGTGCAAGGCGGCTTCGAGCCGACAGCAAAGCCCCCCCCACAGAGCCCCATCCGCCGCCGCGACGAAACAACTACTGTGGTCATCATATCTCATTGAGGCCCGCCAACTTGCTTCGCTATAATCCCTGGGTTGTAAAAAATTCCCTGGAGAATTTCGGACGGCGGAGACCAAGAACGTGGATTGGTGCGTAGGAGGAAGCTGTGCAAGAATGGGCTTCGTGTACGCCCGGCGGGTGACCGGCCCGCCGGACGCGAAGATTGAGAACAGCGGAGGCTTCCATTGGATCGGGGGGGCTTGAGACTGTGAGCATCACGCCGCCGCGGATCGCTACCGAGCAGCGGTCCCATGGGTGCTTGGGCCGCGGAGTTTGTGGCGGGCCCTTCTTGGCGGTTGGACTTGCGGTCGTAACCGTCTTGTCGTCTGTCGCGACGGCAGCGCCGCAGGCTCAGGCGGCATACCCACTACTAGACCGGGCTCGCGAGGCCTATCAGGCGGGGCGTGTCGACGAGGCTGTTACGCTCGCCGATCAGGCTGTCGAGGCTGCCTCATCCGATGGAAGTGCCGCCGCCGCGCGCGCTCGGCTGAGTCGGGCCGTCATATACGAGGGCGCCGGGCGTTTGTCCGACGCCTTGAGCGACTACACCCATGCCCTCGAAGCTTTCTCACAAATGAGCGAGCTTCACAACCGGCGCGGGGCCTTGTACTTCAAGATGGGACGGATCGACAAGTCGATCACCGATTTCGACAAAGCCGTCGAACTCGATCCGCCTAGCGACCCCTACCATTGGCAACGCGGGATTTCCTACTACTACGCCGGGCGACTCGCGGCATGCATCGGGCAGTTCGAGCGCCACCGCACCGTCAACGCCGACGATGTCGAAAACGCCTTCTGGCATTTTCTCTGCAAAGCCGCCCAAGACGGCGTCGAGGCGGCCCGCGCGGCGCTGTTGCCCGTCGGTCCCGACTCGCGAGTCCCCATGATGACGGTCTATGCGTTGTTGCGGGGCGAGGCCCAAGTGGAAGACGTTCTGGCCGCGGCCAAGGGCGCTTCAGGGTCATCGTCGCGACAAGATGCCGCGCTCTTCTACGCTCATCTTTACATCGGGCTCTATCACGAAGCGCTCGGCAACCCTGATGCCGCGAAACGCCACATCACAAAGGCCGCCCAAGAATTTCGTTTCGAGCACTACATGGGCGATGTCGCTCGAGTCCACGCCGAGCGGATGCGGGACAAGCGGTAAGCCTCGCGGAATCTTCGCGCTACAATAGGAAAAGCTCATCTAAAAGCTAATTCCCCGCCTCTCCACGTCATGATCGACAATCTTTTCACGAAGGTCTTCGGGACAAAGCACAATCGTGAAATCAAGCGGATGGCGCCGCTTGTCGAGTCGATTAACGCTTTCGAATCGGGCGTCGAACAAACCTCGGACGAAGAACTGCGGGCGAAAACAGGCGAATTCAAACAGCGCTTCGAACAAGGCGAAACTCTCGACGATTTACTGCCCGAAGCCTTCGCGGTCTGCCGCGAGGCCGGCCGCCGGGTGCTCGGCATGCGGCACTACGACGTGCAACTGATCGGCGGCGTCGTCTTGCACCGCGGGCAGATCGCGGAGATGAAAACGGGCGAAGGCAAGACGCTGGTCGCCACTCTGCCGGCCTACCTCAACGCCATTGAAGGAAAAGGCGTTCACGTCATCACGGTCAACGATTACCTGGCCCGCCGCGACTCGGAGTGGATGGGCAAGCTGTACGGTTTCCTAGGACTTTCCGTGGGCGTGATTGTCCACGGCCTGACCGACAAGGAACGGCGACAAGCCTACGCCGCCGACATCACTTACGGCACCAACAACGAATTCGGCTTCGACTACTTGCGCGACAACATGAAGTTCGAGAACGCGGGTTGCGTGCAGCGTCCTCACCATTACGCCATTGTCGACGAAGTCGATTCGATCCTGGTCGACGAAGCGCGCACGCCGCTGATCATTTCCGGGCCGAGCGAAGAGTCGACCGACAAGTACTACAAAGTCAATCGCGCCATCCCGAAACTCGAGCAAGGCGAGGTGATCGAAGGCGACGAGCCCCGCGAACACACCTATACCGCAGACTACATTCTCGAGGAAAAACACCGCACGGCGTTTCTGACCGAACAAGGCGAGGAGAAGATCGAAAAAGCCCTCGGCATCGGCAACATCAACGACCTGGTTAACTACGAAGTCAAACACTGTGTCGAGCAGGCCCTCAAGGCCCATTCGCTCTTTCAGCGCGACAAAGACTACGTCGTCAAAGAGGGCCAGGTCATCATCGTCGATGAATTCACGGGGCGCCTGATGCCGGGCCGCCGCTGGAGCGACGGGCTGCACCAAGCCGTCGAAGCCAAGGAACGCGTCAAGATTCAAAAGGAAAATCAGACGCTGGCGACGGTTACGTTCCAGAACTATTTCCGCATGTACTCGAAACTGTCGGGGATGACCGGTACGGCCGACACCGAGGCGGCGGAGTTCGGGAATATTTACAAACTCGAAGTTATCGTCATCCCAACCAACAAAGAGTTGATTCGGACGGAATATCCGGATGTCGTTTACCGCACCGAGGAAGAAAAATTCCGCAACGCGGCGATCGAAATCAAGGAATGTCACGAGGCCGGGCAACCCGTGCTGGTCGGGACGATCTCGATCGACAGATCCGAGAAGCTTTCGAAGATCCTCAAGAAAATGGGCGTCAAGCACGAGGTCTTGAACGCCAAGCAGCACGACCGCGAAGCCTTGATCGTCGCGCAAGCGGGAAGCAAAGGGGCCATCACGGTCTCAACCAATATGGCCGGCCGCGGAACGGACATTCTGTTGGGCGGTAATCCGGAGTTTCGGGCCCAACAATCCCTTTTGAAGAAGGGCAAGAATCGCGATGATCTGACGCCGGAGGAATGGGACGCCGAACTACGGGCCTGCAAAGCCCAAACCGACGCCGAACATGACGAGGTCGTCGCGCTCGGCGGGCTCCACATCGTCGGCACCGAGCGCCACGAATCGCGCCGCATCGACAATCAGCTTCGCGGCCGCGCCGGACGCCAAGGCGATCCCGGAAGCTCGCGTTTCTACCTCTCGCTGCAAGACGATCTGATGCGCATCTTCGGCGGCGAGAAGATGCAAAATCTGATGCTCAAGCTGGGCATGGAAGAGGATATCCCGATCGAGTCCGGACTGATCTCCAAGCGCATCGAAGCGGCGCAAAAAAACGTCGAGGCCCAGAACTTCGCCGCCCGCAAACACCTGCTTGAATACGACGACGTGATGAACAAGCAGCGTGAAGCCGTCTACGGCATGCGCCGCAAGCTGCTCGAAGGCAATGACCAGAAGGCATACGTCATCGGTTTGGCTGAAGACTTGGTCGAAGACACCGTCAAGTCGCGTTGCCCCGAGAGGGTGCACCCCGACACCTGGGACTTGGCGGGCCTGGGAACCGACATCGCCGGGCATTTCGGCGAAAAGATCGACGGCCTCGAAATCGAGGGATTGGGGCCCGACGGCATCACGAACGTGATCTTCGAGCACCTCCGCGATCTCTACGAGCAAAAGGAAAAAGCCATCGGCGCCGAGCGGCTGCGCTATACCGAGCGCATGATCCTGCTGCAGCTGCTCGACGGGCAATGGAAAGACCATCTGCTCTCGATGGATCACCTCAAGGAAGGGATCAGCCTGCGTGGCTACGGCCAGCGCGACCCCTTGGTCGAGTACAAGAAAGAGTCTTTCCAGCTTTTCCAGGATATGATGGCGCGGTTCGAGGACGAGGCCATTCGATTCCTCTTCAATTTGCAGCTGGCCGAACCCACCGCCGGATCGACGATCGAAGACGATGGCGAGACCCTGGGGCCACGCCCCGTGCGGTCCCGCCCCGAAGCGGTGACGACAAATTCGGGATCGAGCCTGGAAGAAGTTTCCCGCGACATTTTGCGCAAGAAAGAGCGCGAGATGCAGCATGTTCGGATGGCCGGAGCGGGCGACGCGCAGCCCCAGGTCAAGCAGGTCGTGGGCGGCCGGAAAGTCGGTCGCAATCAGCCCTGCCCTTGCGGCAGCGGCAAGAAGTATAAGAAGTGCTGCGGTCGGGCGGCTTGATCGTTCGATACAAGTGCTCGGTCACAAGTTTAGGATGGGCGGGCCTGGATGTCGGCCCCACCGCATGACTAGAATCGTTTCGCTTTTATTGCTTTTCCCGCTGTTGGCCGGGGCGGCGTTGTTGCCCGAGGCATTGGGCGAGTTTGAGCGCAAGAGCGTCGAGGCCTATACTCCCGACAACAGAGACCTCTATCTGGAATTCGGCTTCGAGGAAGGCGAAACGGCGCGCTACGTCACCCAGGCCGGCCCATCGGTGGATATCACGGCTCGGCGTTTCCAGGACCCGACCGGGGCTTTCGCGGCTTTCTTATCGCTGCAGCCGGCGGAGGGTGTCGCGCGGCCTTACGGCGAGGGCGCGGTTCGAAGCGGCGACCGGACGCTGATCCGTTTTGGTAACTACGTGATCGAAATGCGGGGCGCCGATCCGGTCGACGAACATGTCGAGTTGATGTTGGCTTTTTTGCCGCGCGTGCAAATGACGGCGCTGCCCCCTTTGGTGGCCTATTTCCCGACCGACCAAATCGTTCCTCACTCGACGCGCCACATTCTGGGGCCGGCGGGGCTCGAGCGAGTCGCGCCGACGATCCCCCCGTCGGTTGCGGCCTTTCATTTCGGGACAGAGGCCCACTACGGCCGCTACGCAACTCCGAACGGCGAACACAAACTGCTGCTCTTCAGCTACCCCACGCCGCAAATCGCGCGCGACCAATTCGAGGCCTTCAACCAGTTGGACGCCGCGGTCGTCAAGCGTTCCGGCCCATTGGTGGCGGTAGTGCCCAATCCACCTTCCGCCGACGAGGCGCAACGTCTGTTGGCGCGCGTTCGCTATGCCGCCGAAATCACGCCTCATCATCGTGAGATGACGCGCAGTGAAAACTTGGCCACGCTGCTTACCGACATCATTATCTTCTGCTGTCTTCTCGTGTTTCTCATGATTTTCGGCGGCGGCATTGTGGCGGTCACGCGGATGATGGCCGGCAAGTACGCACCCGAATCCATCCTGGCCTCGGCGGACGAGGGCAATATCCTGCGCTTGGATATCGATAAACATTGAGCTGAAAAATGCGGGCAGAATTGACCCGTCGTAGGTGAGTTCCGCGTTGACTATTGCTTCAGCTTCACGCAGACCAGCGTATCGCCGTTGCGTACGTAGTAGAGTCCGTCCGCGAGGGCCGCGTACGCCCTCACGGTTCCTTGCAGAATTTGCGCCCGTGAGATCACTTCGAACCGCTCCGGCGTCGCGGACGCCAAGACGAGTTCGCCGTTCTCGCGCTGAATCAATAAGCGGTCGCCCGCCACGATCACTGAACCGCCGCCGAAGCGCTCCTCGCTCCAATGCACTTTGCCGGTCTTCCAGTCGGCGGCGCGAAAGCTCGGCGAGTATTCTTGCCGACCGTGAAACCCGTAGAGCACACCGTCCTTGTGAACGCTTGTCGCGTAGTGGTTGGTCAACACGTCGTCCGACGCCCACAGAGTTTGCACTTCCCCGCTCTGTAACCGCACGACCGTCGCGCCGGTTCCATAACTTGACGAGAGAAAAACCGTGTCGTCGACAACGAGGGGCGTGGCCGCGTTCACGGAATTGCGGCTGCGCGCCCGCCAGCGGTGTTCGAGCACGACCTCTCCGGTCCGAGGTCGCACGCCAACCAATCCGTTTCGGGTGAAGAAAAGAATCGCCGATTCTTCTCCCAAACGAGTCTTCACGGGAGAAGCGTAGGAAGCCTCGTCGGAGCCCGTTTTCCAAAGCAGCCGACCGACGTCCTTATCCAGTGCAATGAGCCCCGCGCCGGCACCGCCGACATTCAAGAAGATTCGCGGTCCTTCGACCAGCGGAGTCCCCGATGCTCCGAAAAACCCTTTGCGGACGCCGAATTCGCGGTGTGTGTCAAGGCTCCAGAGTTTGCGGCCCGAAACAAACTGCAGACAATGCAACATGCCTTGGGCCCCGAAGGTATAGACTTGTCCGCCGACAACCACCGGACTTGAACGCGGCCCATCGCTGAAACCGAAATCATCGCGGTAATCGGTGGAGTAGGAAAAGGACCAAATCTCGTCGCCCGTTTCGGCGTCGAGCGCCTCCACGACATCTTGGTCGCCTTCGCGGTGGAATAAGATCACGCGACCCTTGGCAACGACCGGGTTGCTGTAGCCTTCGCCGACCGCTCGTTCCCACACTTGCGAGGGGCCTTGGGGCGGCCAAGTTTCCGCGAGGTCGTCGGCGGTGTAGACGCCGTCACGGTTGGGGCCGAGAAACTGGGGCCAATCGGCGGCGAAAGCATTGACGGCGAGACAGGCGACCGCGAGCATGCACGGGGCGTGGGTGACTCGGCTCGAGCCCTGGGGAATGCGTCTGGGGGTGCGCCACGTCTTGCGCCAAGATGGGATTTGCGCCATGGGGCGTTTGCCGCTAAGTGAGTCAGCCGAGCAGGCGTTCGATAAAATGCGTATCGAATTTGCCCAACGAAAAATCCGCGTCGGCCATGATCCTTTGATGGAGCGGAATCGACGTGTGAATCCCCTCGACGACAAACAGATCGAGAGCCCTTTGCATGCGGGTCACCGCTTCGGTCCGATCTCGCCCGTGGACGATTAACTTCGCTACCAGAGAGTCGTAATAAGGCGGCACGACCCAGCCGCTATAGGCCGCCGTGTCGACCCTGACACCGATTCCTCCGGGCGGAATCATGTTCGTGATACGCCCGGCCGATGGCACGAATGTCTCGGGATTCTCGGCGTTGACACGGCACTCGATGGCGTGACCGCGGACTTCAATCTTCTCAGGCACGACATCGAAAAGATGCGCGCCGTCAGCCAGCAGAATTTGGCTCTTCACCAGATCGATACCCGTGATCGCCTCGGTCACGGGGTGTTCCACCTGGATGCGAGCGTTCATCTCGATGAAATGCAGATGGCCGTCTTCATCCATCAGAAACTCGACCGTCCCGGCGTTCGAATAGCCGATCTCAGAGAGCGCCACCTCAATTCTTTCGGAGAGATCGTTGCGAGTCGCGGCGTCGAGGGTGGGCGACGGGGCCTCCTCGATCAATTTCTGATGCCGTCGCTGGATCGAACATTCCCGTTCGCCTAGCGCGACTACTTTGCCGTGACGGTCGCCGAGGACTTGAAACTCGATATGCCGCGGCCGCTCGACGTATTTTTCGAGATAAACGTCCGAGGAGTGGAAACTGACCGCGGCTTCGTGCTGCGCCTGGTGAAACAGTTCATCCAAGCGCTTGGCACTCTCGACGACACGCATGCCGCGGCCGCCCCCGCCCGCCGCGGCTTTGATAATCACCGGGTAGCCGATTTCGTCGGCCGCGCGCCGCGCCTCGTCCACGGAATGAATCGGGTTCTCGGTGCCGGGCAAGATCGGCAGACCGGCCTTCTTGACCGCGCGGCGAGCCTCGGCCTTATCGCCCATTAGGCGGGTGATCTCGGGATCGGGTCCGATAAACGTAATCCCCGAGACCTCGCAGACCTCCGCGAACGAGGCGTCCTCGGCCAGGAAACCATAGCCCGGGTGAATCGCGTCGGCATCGGTGACTTCGGCGGCGCTGATCACCGCCGGTACATTGAGATAGCTATCGGCGCTTCGAGGCGGGCCGATGCAGAGCGCTTCATCGGCGTGGCGGACGTGCAGCGATTCGCGGTCGGCTTCCGAATACACGGCGACCGTGCGGATCCCCAGATCCTTGCAAGCGGTAATCACCCGCAGGGCGATTTCTCCGCGATTGGCGACAAGCAATTTTCGAATCATGGAAAGCGCGACTCTCGTGAAAAAATGGGGGCTGTGCCCAGCGGTCTGTTTTACAGCCCCTCAGGCGCCGGGTTTGACGGCGAACAGTTTCTCGCCGTATTCGACGGGCTGGCCATTGGAGACGAATCGCTTGACCACGACGCCGCCGACTTCAGCTTCGATTTCGTTCATCAGCTTCATCGCCTCGATAATGCAAAGAACCTGTCCGGCCTTGACGGTGTCGCCGATCTCGACGAAAGCCGATGCGTCGGGCGATGGCGATTCATAGAAAGTCCCCACAATGGGCGAGGTGATGACTTCGGCGTCCTCATCATCGTCGGCCGCGGAATCCGCTGTCGGCTCGGAAGGGGAAATGACCGGCTGATCGAGCGGGGCGGGCAAGGCCGCCGGGGCGGCTTCGGGTGTACTCAGGGCGGGATTCGACATGACGACGTACGGCTTTGCCGCGTCTTCATGGCGGGGATCGCGTCGAATGCGGACGGTGCCCTCTTTCGACTCGACCTCGAGTTCGGCGATATCGCCCTCGGTCACCGCCTCGATCAATGCTTTGATTTTTCTCAGATCCATGATTTAGTGCGCCGCGAACGAATCGATGAAAGAACGCTCAGCCCGGTAGAGGATCATAGGACGCGCAGTTGTCGCGACGTTTTCGTCAACACACGGCAACCGGTCGGCGTCACGGCCACAACATCCTCGATCCGAACTCCCCCCACATCTTCGAGGTAAGCGCCCGGTTCGATCGTAATCACCATTCCGGTCACCAGCCGTGCCTCTTCCGTGGGACCTACCCGCGGCGGCTCGTGTATTTCCAATCCCAAGCCATGCCCGGTGGAATGCGGAAAGGCCCTTTCCAGCTTAAACTTCCGGAGAACCCGGCGGGCCTCGCGATCTACCGTTCGGGCCTTAACACCCGCCCTGACCACAGCCGTGGCGGCGGCCTGAGCTTCCCGAACAGCCCGATGCAGCTCTCTGAACCGGGCACCGGGCTTTCCAAAGCAAATCATACGAGTCATGTCACTCGCATAACCATCGAGTATAGCACCCTGATCGACGACGATCGGCGCATTTCGGCGCAGATGATGCTTTCCAGGAGTCGCATGGGGCAGCGCGGAACGCGGGCCACTTGCGACAATTGTGTCGAAAGCCTTGCCTGTTGCGCCTAAAGAGGACATTTCGTACTCGATCTCCGCAGCCATGCGCGATTCGCTCCATTCCGGTCGCGCTCGGCGGCATACGTTGTCGAAAGCCTTCGAATTCAGCACGACGGAGCGGCGAATTCGCTCCACTTCATCGGGATTCTTCACGGCGCGCTGCGCCTCCACCAACTGCATCAGGGGCCTCAACCGACATCCGCAGAGATTTTCCCGGAGATACTGGTACTCAGCAAAGGAAAGCCGGTTGCGTTCAAACCCCAGACGCCGTATCTTGCGGCGCTTGAGATCCTTGATGACACCGGACAGAAATCCCTCGCTGAACACTTGAATGTCCACGTCAACGGCCTGCTGTCGAGCCTGGATCGCATAGCGGCCGTCCGTGTAGAGCACGGTTGCCTCGGGGGCGATGAGAACAATACCGTTGCTTCCGTGAAACCCCGTCAGGTAGCGGATATTCGCGAGGCCCGAGACGAAGAAATACTCTTGGTCCTCGGAGGCGAGCAACTTACGTAAGCGAAGTCGACGTCCCGGATAGGGACTTTTCTCCCGCTTTTTCGTCGTTGCCGCCGCGCTCATTGGCCGCTTTTCGATACTTGGATATCCAAGCCGCCCGAGTGCGGAAACAAGAGCAAATTGGGGAATTGCGTGACGTCGAGGACAAGCCGAGTGACCCAGGGATCTTGCGCGAATTGCCCCACCCGAACGCGTCTCACCAAAGGGTGATCGACATTCTGAACCAAATTGGAACGTCGCAAGCCAACACGCGCATTGGCGATATCGATCACGATGCGGTTCGGGTTGTTGAGTTGAAACTTCTTGTAGGAGGGGCGGCCGCTCAAGGTGAGCGTCATTTTGAGATCCCCGTTGCGGTTGGCGATATTAAGATTGCTTAACCGTAACGGCGAAGAAGCCGAAGTCGAAGGAGCCGGGGTCGCGGGCGGCGGTCGCTTCGCAACGTCGGTAGGGGGCTCCGCCGCCGGTTCGGCCTCCACCGGCTCCGAAGCGGCCGGGCTGTCGCTTGGCGCTGCATTCGCCGCGTCCGGCGCGGTCTCGGCCGGCTCGTCGACATCGGCCGGATCGGCGGAGCTCTCGTCCGGGGCGACCGCGACCACCGGCGGGGCCTGCCGTGGATCTTCCCCGTCCACCGAACCGTCGAAATAGAAGAACATCGCTGTTGCGCCGCCGGCGAGCAGAACCACGCCCAGCGCCGCTTCGTATCCGGAAATAAACATCGGCCGCTTTCGCGCCCTAGCGGCCGGCCGCGGTGCGTCGGGAACCGCGGAAATACGCGGCTGCAATAGATTGACCCGAATCATAAATCTTCAAACCCACGCAAAGCGAGACCGACAGCAACCGCGCAGCCGGCGCGCTGTTCTTCGGTCATCCTCGCTGCGTCGCCTTCCTCCGGCAAATCAATTTCACGAAAAGGATCGAACCGATCCGCTTGCACTTCAAAGCGTTCGCTGATGGCGGCGACGACTGCATCGCGGGCGCCGCCACCGGAGACCCAGATTGATTCGACCCCTTCCATCCTCGTTTGTGCGCTAAGCAGGTCCCACAATTGGTGGGCTTCCGATGCAATTCTTAACGCTTCATGCCCCTCTTCCGACGCGCTGTCGTGCATGCGGGCCGTTCGTGAGCAAAGCAGCGCTTCTCCGCGCAACAAACAGGCGGTGAGCGTTCCGGCTCCGACATGCAGCAGGAGAGACCCCGCGTCTTGTCGGGGTTTGTTGTTGAAGATGAAGGCATTCGCCAACGCGCAGGCCTCCGCGTCGACCAAGGCCGGGGTCTTACCGGCAAAATCGACGACGTCCCGGACCCACTCGACCTGCTCGGTCGGCGCGCTGACCCACAACAATTGATCCCGGTCCGGGCCCGTAAGCGCTTCATAGTCGAGAGTCGCGGTCTCAAGCGAATAGGGCGCCACACGTAGCGCTTCACTCCGCAGCGCCGACTCGATATATTCCTGGGAATCGGAGGACAAGTGGAGGGCTTGGCAAAAAACCTTGTCGCCGTTGACGGCGATGGCGGCACGAGACGTCTTGATGCTGTAGGCCGGCCAAATGGCTTCCAGCTGTTCGGCCACTGCCAAGCCGTTGGTGAACTCCCCGGCCGTGGTGGCCTCGGGCGAGGTGGGAAACAAAGCAACCTTATCCAGAGAGATCGTTGTTGCGGCTCGGCGGAGGAGGATCACTTGAGTCCTCTTGGAGCCGACATCGATACCAATCACGGTCCCGCGGGCGGCACCGGCATTCCCGCGAATGCGCTGCCACCAGCCCGCGCGTGACGCGGCGGCTGCGTTTCCGCCAGTCGTCAATCCTGTCAATGACCCTGACACGATAGTCCTTCTCCGAGGGATCTCCACCCCGCGGTCAGAGCGCCGCTAGCGAGGCCTCTCCCTAGTCCAGGCCTGCCGCCAGGTCTCGGGCCAACACCGCAGCCCGGTGCGCCAAATTGCGCGCCAGCGCCGGATCGCGCGATCGCGCCTCTTCGGCCTGGCGTAAGAACTCTCTTATCCGCCGCGCCGAATTAACCTGTTCCGCCGTCAAGTCGCGTGCGACTATGCCCGCCACGATACGTCTGGCAGCATCCAAATCTCGGTCAATCAGACGATTCCGTTCCCTGCGCTGCTCTCGTGTCAGGACAGGTCCCAGACGCGGAATCGCACCGCGAGCCGCCTCCCTGCGTCCCCGCGACCCTTCGTCGGCGCCTTTGTCGGCGGAGTTCCCCTCTCGCAGAGGTTCAGTCTCCGTACCCTTCGGCAACCGCCCCGCCTCGCCCGCCAGCGGCTCGGGCCCCGCGGGCGCCGTCTCGACGGTAAGCGGCGCGACGGCCGGCAACGGCCCCGAATTTTGGGTTTCGACAACCGAACCGACAGGTCGGCGCGGCGCGGGCGCCGCGACTTCCACGACAGGTTCAGGCGCCGCGGGCGTGGCTACCGTCTTGGTCCCGCAGCCGAGTCCGCTCAACGTCAACAAAACGGCGGCGAGCACCTCCCCGGACCGTTCGCGGATCATTGCTCAATTCCCCGGTCGATTCCCCGTTCGTTCGCCGCTTGCTCCTCCGGGGCCGTCGAAAACCTCAGTTGAAACTCGGTTCCCTTGCCCGGCCAGGTTTCGAACCCAATTGTACCACCGTGCAACTGGACAACCCGAAACGTCATCGCCAATCCGATACCCGATCCTTGCCCCTTCGTCGTGAAATACAGGTTGTAGATCTTGTCGCGGATGTCCTCGGAAATCCCGCCGCCATAGTCTCGAATGGCAACGTGCGGACCTTCTTCCGCGGCCTTGGTTGCAATTTCCAGCCGACCGCCTTCGGGCATGGCGTCCACGCCGTTCACGACGACGTTGAGAAGAGCTTGGGTGAGCAGATCCTTGTCGCCCCGAATCCACGCCGGCGAGTCATCGCGACTGGTCGTGATGCTCACCCGACGACGTTCGGCATCGGGCAATACCAGAGCCGCCACGTCGTCCACCAGCTTCGCCAGATCCATGCGTACCATCGTCAGCTCGATGGGACGGGTGAAGTCCAAGAAACTCTTCACGACGCAGTCAAGTCGCGTGATCTCCCTTGAGATGACGTCGATCTCCTTTTCGGTCTCGGCGCCCGTGCCTTCAAGCTTCGTCTTCAGCACTTCCAGATGAAGGGCAATCGAGTTCAACGGATTCTTGATTTCGTGAGCAGCCCCGCTGGTGAGACGACTGATCGAGGCCAGCCGCGACGCCACATCCAATCGCGACTCGATCTGCCGCCGCGGTCCGGCGTCGCGCAGCGTCACCATCGTGCCGCGCCGTTCGTGGGTAACGAAATCCTCGACGACTTCCACGTTGACGACCATCTGCATGGTCGCCGAGTCGGCACGATCATAGGTCACGACTCGATCGCTAACGGTTTGGTTTAATCGAACGGCGCTTTGGACGAGTGCCCCCAAATCGGATGAGGCAGGAAACACTTCCTCGACCGAGGAACCCATCCATTCCCAACGCCCTCCCAATAAACGCTGCGCCGCGCGGCCGGCCATTAACAGTTTGTCGTCGGGGCCGAAGAGCAATACGGCTTCCTCGAGCCGGTCGAGCAAGCGATCGACATTCGCTTGCAGATGTTCGCGCTCAGCCCTGGCGCCACGAAACTGTTCGCCCAAGACGCTGAGCTTCGACTCCACGGCCGAGACTTCCCTCGACTCACCGCTGCTTACTTGCTTCTCGACCTCCAGCTCGCCGCGACTGATTCGATCAATGGCCTCGCCAATCCGCGTCAGAGGACGAAAAGCGATCTTGGCCGCCAACATTGCCAACAGGACGGACAACACCAAGGAAACGGTGGAAGCCACCGCCAGGGTCTGTAAACTCGGCAAGACCTCGGCCCGCATCAAGACCGACGAAAGTACGACGCGGACGGCAAACACAGGGTCTTGTTCCCCTGGGATGCCGAGCGGTTTCGTCACTTCGTAATCGCGGCTCGCCGTCAGCACGACCTCAAGCTTGCGCCACCAAGGTTGACGGTTGAATTCATCCAAACTGGGCCGCGATCGAACTTTCTGGCCTTTGCGGGAGGGGATCGACGCCGACAGCACGCGGTCTCCCGCGCCACTGACCAACACCTCAACCATGGTCGGCGAGTTGCCTGTCAGCTTCTGGAGCAGGACCGCCAGTCCGGCGTCTTGTTCGACGATCTCGGCCCAGACGGCCTTCACCTCATCGAGAGTCGCCGGGGGAGGATCTCGCCGGGCCGTCTGCTCATCGACGATTTGCAGAATAAAGCTTTCGACCTGCATCGCCCCGATCGAGGCCAGGTTGCAGGAATCTTCGAAGCGAGCCTCGACAACGCTGCGCACATGGAGCACGGAGAGGGCAACAACGATAATCACCACCAGCGCAATGATCGAAAACCGCAGCCTATTCTGGACGGACATGGCTTCGGGCGTCTACCGACCCGATCGAAAAACGGGCCGCTTCGCCGAGAGTGGCTCCGCATCCCCCTGGCGCTAAGTTTCCGGTTCCGACTCCCGCGAACTATATTCCTTCAGCTTGTTATGCAGCGTCTTGAGGCTGACCGAAAGGATTTCCGCTGCTCGTGTCTTATTGTTGTCGGTGTGATCGAGAGTCTTCAAGATCAGCGCTTTCTCGGCCTCGCGCACGGTTGTTCCCACCGGCAGCGTGACGGCATTCGGGTCTTCCGCCGCACGCGCCGCATCCGGCCTCAGGCCGGCCGCTAAGCCGCCCACCAGATGCGACGGCAGGATCGTACCCTCCCCCGCCAGGATGACCGCCCGCTCGAGCACATTGCGAAGTTCCCGCACATTGCCCGGCCAGTTGTAGCGCCGAAAACGTTCCACGACCTCGGGGTGTAGATCGACTACCTTACAGTTGTGTTTTTTATTCAAGGTTTGGATGAGGGTTTCACCGATAACCAGTAGGTCATCCATATGTTCTCGTAGTGGAGGAAGCGGAATATGAAAAACGTTGAGGCGATAGTAGAGGTCTTCGCGCAGCGACCCTTCGGCGAGCGCCTCGTCGATATTCTTGTTGGTCGCCGCGATCACGCGAACATCGACTTCGATCTCGCGCGCGCCGCCCAGACGCCGCACGCGCGAGTCTTCGAGCACGCGCAACAACTTGGCTTGCGTTCCGATCGGCATGTCGCCGATTTCGTCCAGCAGAAGGGTGCCGCCGTCGGCCATTTCGAAACATCCGGCCCGGCGCTGCACGGCTCCGGTGAAAGCACCTTTTTCGTGCCCGAAAAGCTCGCTCTCAATTAGTGTCTCCGGCATCGCCGCGCAATTGATGGCGATAAACGGGCCGCTGCGGCGAGGGCTGAGATCATGGACGGCTCGGGCGACTAACTCCTTCCCGGTGCCGCTCTCGCCGGTGACCAACACAGCGGCGCTCGACGGAGCGACTTGGCGCGTCATCGAGAAAACTTCCTGCATCGGAGCCGACGTGCCGGACAAGCCGTCGAGCAACCCTTGGTAGCTCAATTGGCGGTGCAGCAGATCGGTTTCCTCGGTGAGCTTGCCCTGCGACGCCGCGCGTTCGAGCAGCACCTTCAACGCCGTCGGCTGAATCGGTTTTTCGAGGAACCAAAACGCACCCAGGTCATGGACCGTCTTGATGGCGTTCTCCATGCTCCCGAAAGCCGTCAACACGATCGACGCCGGAGAATGCCCCTGCACGCTCAATTGCCGCAACAGCTCGAAACCGTCCATGCGCGGCATATTGAGGTCGGTGACCAGCACATGCGCCCGAAATTCGGCGAGCTTTTCCAGTGCATCGCGCCCATCGCAAGCGGTTTCGACGCTGAATCCCCACGACGACGCCAAGCTGGCCAAGGCTCGCCGTTGGTCTTCCTCGTCGTCGACGATCAGCACCCGCGCCGGGGCCGCTTGAGGACTCTCACTCATGGCTTCCTATTCTATATGGGACGCGGGAAGAGGAGCTTGTGTTGCCTGCGTGTCGGCGGAAATGCGAGCCAAGGTAGGTCCTCTTTGGCGCGTGACCTGAGCGGCTAAGGGTGGATGGTTGCCCCCCCATCGTCGCGTTTGCAATGCCGGGCTAATTGCTTTTGTGAGAGTTGAACAACGCGATAAACTCTCTCGAATCTTTGTGAAGCTTCATCGTTGGGGTCGCGAGACCGTTCGATCAACTCGAACAAGATATCCAAGCGCTGTTGAGGCGTCAGGGAGAGATAGTATTCCCTCGTCGCCTTTTCTTCTTCTTCAAACGAAGAGAAGACTTTCACTCGCCGCTCCATGGTTCCTAGTTTAGGTACTGCCGCTACGAACCGGCGCAAACCGGGTTGACAGGCCCGTTATCCTGAGCCTGGATCCCTTCAAATCCAAGACCGTCAACAGCAAGCCATGGTAAAAAAAACACCTACCAAGCGGCCCGACGATTTCCGCGAAACGCTTTTTTGCGAAACGAAGCCAATGATCGAAACATGGCGTCTATCTACCAATCCATCAACACTTTAGAAAGGCCCAGCGAATCAGACAGCCGGACCCACGGAAGGAATCTTCGCCAATCCCGCGCCCGCCGTTGGCAACCGGGCCGGCATCCATGCTCCTCCCCGTGCCGTACAACGATCTGTCGACCTGCCCGTATCGGTCCCGAGTTCCGATCTGAGCCGAAGAAAGCGAGAGGCTCATCCCCGGCTCAACAAATTCGACCAAACGAACCCAATCTTCCACGAACGAAACAGCGCGCCCAGCCGAAATCGCGAAACAAACCCAATTGCCGCCGGCAACACACATGCAATGTCATGCTACAGCAACACTTTGGAACCTCATGGCGTGGCGCGGCTCACCCGGGAGAGCTGCTTTCCCTGCAATTCCGCACACGCGGGACGAGTCGAAATGATAACCTGGGGACATCCGTGGAACCTTCCGAATTGATTGTGGAACGCGAAGCGCCGATTGCGGTGCTGCGACTGAACCGACCGCGACGGCGCAACGCCTTGTCGCTGGAATTGATGCGGAAGCTGATCGATGAACTTCGCGGCATCGCGTCGGACGGAGCAATCAAGGTGGTCATCGTGGCCGCCCAAGGCCCCGTCTTTTCTTCCGGTCATGATCTCAACGAGATGATAGGCCGAGACGTCGAGGCTTATCGAGAGATGTTTAGCGTTTGCACGGATCTGATGACGATGATTCAGAAGATCCCGCAACCGGTCATCGCACAGATCGAAGGCATCGCAACGGCGGCCGGGTGTCAGCTCGTGGCTTCCTGCGATTTAGCCGTGGCGTCGGAGGACTCCACATTCGCGACGCCGGGCGTGAAGATCGGTCTGTTTTGCAGTACGCCAATGGTTCCACTCACCCGCTCCATTGGTCGCAAGCGCGCCCTGGAAATGTTGTTGACCGGAACACCGATCAGCGCCCATACCGCTCTGGAGTGGGGGTTACTCAATCGCGTGGTTCCGCGAGCCGAGGTAGCCGCGGCGACACGGGAGCTGGCCGGGCGCATTGCCGCGGCCGGCGCGGTCGTCCTGGCACTCGGGAAGGAAGCGTTCTATTCGCAGATTGATCTCGATCAGCCGCAAGCCTACGCCTACACCAAGGAAGTCATGACCATGAACGCGCTGGCCGAGGACGGGCAAGAAGGCATGAGCGCCTTTCTCGAGAAAAGATCCCCCCATTGGACCGAGCGCTGAGCGCAATTCCTTTTGCCAAATCTCGGAACACTATCTTCCCCGCTTCCCGCGATTTGAAGACCTCGCCGACAGTTCGGTGTCGACACCGCTCGAACGCTGAGCGTTTTACCTCAGGGTTCCAGGTCGTGTGCGCCATTGAGCCTGGCGAAGTGAGGTTTTCGATGTAAGCCGTCATGAGTATGACAAAAGTCATAGAGACAAAAAGTTGCTGGAATTCAGTACTACGGTCCTATTGCCGCGTTCACCCTAAAGGCCGCACATTTAGGGGGTATAGACCTAAAGATACCGATGACGCCGCGATCCAAGAGCAAAGTTGGACAGCCCGATCCGGGCAGTGCCGGCCCCCGCTCCAACCCCACGTCGGAGGGTTGGATCGTCACCGTGCGTCTTACCGCGCTGCTGGCTGCTTCCGGCTACGTACTCTGGAATCTCGCCCAAAACCTGGGTGATCGCTCGGCAATTTTGCCCGCTGTCGGCGTCGCGGCGGCTATCGCCTATGCCCTGTACCTTTTCGGGCGTCACAGAAAGCGACTCAGTAAGGCCAACCTGCTCATTTGGGCTCTGCCGTGGGTCTGCCTGGCTCTGGTGTTCTTCTTGACGGCGTCGGCTTGGCACGCCCGTCGCTACGAGAACAGGATGCTCGCGAGAACCGCCTTTGATCGGGAAGTGGATGGTACTCACCGCGCCCTGAGCGAACGAATTGCGCGCTACAGCGACTTCCTCAAATTCGCCGCGCCGCTGTTGGAAGACCCGAACAGCAAAGAACCGAAATTCCTGGCTGAGTTGGTCGAATCACAATATCCCGCCATCGCCGCTGTTGGCTCGATTGAACAGGACGGCGAACGCGTTGGAAATCGATCCGAGGCCGCCGCCGGGGGCTATCGATTCCGGACGGCCGCGAGCACCTCAAACCATTGCACCGCATCCAGTTTCGCGGTACCGGATGGGGCATTCTCGCCGACAGCCTTTCAGGCAGCCGCGGACACGGACGGGGCCGCGGTAAGCGGCAAGTTCGCCCTGAATTGCGGAGCAGGCGAGCAGGACTACTTACTGTTGGCGCAGCGGTCTCGGGACAAGACTCGTCGCAACGATAGAAGGACCGCCACGCTGCTGTTGCCGGCACAGCTGCTGAGTCCGCCCTGGAGCAATGGGGAGTACGAGTTGGATTACGTCGTCTACGACGGAGCACCCGAATCGCAAGGAGCCGTGCTCTATTGGGAAGGCGGATCGACTCGTCCCGGGGACGCGTGGTTTGAGCGAACGGCCGTATTGGAATTCGGGAGCCGAACCTGGACCTTGCGCTTCCAGACCAAAGAGTCGTTTGAGACGTTGTTCGCACGACAGGGCCTGCAAGGAGTGCCGTGGCGCGGCGTCATGCTGGGTTTCGTGGTTTTCGGGCTAACCTGGTCGCTGGCGTTCCAGCACAAAGCTACGCTGTTGGTCGGACAGACCAATGGTCCGGAGAAACGGACGCACGCGCAGGCGGCGATCGACTATTCCCCGGATGCCGTCGTCGGCGTGAATGAAGCCGGGGTGATTCAATCGGCTAATCCCGCCGTCATGCGGCTATTCGGCTACCAGGAGACCGAAGTCGAGGGCAAGAGGATCTCTGAATTGCTCGATTTGGCCGGACGCCGCGAAGATGACGGAGCCTTCGCCGGTCTACCGCAGCTCTCGCGAAAAGCGTGGCAAGTAGGAGCTGAGCTGGTAGCGCGTCATCGTGACGGGTCTGATATGCCCGTAGAAGTCCGGATCGGAGAAACGATTTCCGAACAAGGACGATTGTTCACTGTGATCGTTCGCGACATCAGCCGCCGCAAGAAGGAACAGGAACAGCTGCAACGTTTGGCGTCGATTCCGGATCATAATCCGCAACCGATCGTCGAGGTGGATCTCAAAGGTGATATCACGTACGTCAATCCGGAGGCGGCGCGACGTTTTCCTGAACTGCGTCAAAAGCAGGATCGTCATCCGATGTTCGCGGAATTCGAAGACGCGGTACAGCACTTCAAGAAGGGTCGCCGGCGTCCGGTGATCCAGCAGTTCGACTTCAAGGATGCCGCTTACGAACAGCATGTGTGCTATGTCCCCAAGGGCAACTTCGTTCGAATCTATGTGTTCGACATCACCGACCGTAGGCGGGCTTTGCAAGACGCCTTGACGGGCCTGCCCAACCGCGTGCTGTTCCTCGATCGGTTGAGCAAGGCCGAAACCGCCGCCCGCAAGAGCGGATACCGGTTTGCGGTGTTGTTTGTGGACTTGGACCATTTCAAGGAGACAAACGACACTTACGGGCATATGGTTGCCGACCAAGTATTGAAAACCGTGGCGCGGAGACTCAAGAGTTGCTTACGTCCGCGCGACATCGTGGCCAGGCTGGGCGGCGACGAGTTTACGATCTTGCTCGACAAAGTCGACGACGCCGAGGCGGCGAAGGTCGTGGCTAACCGCATTCACGAGCACCTGCGCGAACCCTACGAGTTTGGATCGTATCGCTTCGCTACCACGGCCAGCGTGGGAATAGCCTTGAACTCTTCATCGCACGAGACACCCGCGGGCCTACTTTCAAACGCCGATGCCGCGATGTATCGTGCCAAGCAGTCGGGCCCGGGCAAGACCGCTGTCTTCGACAGCAATCTCGACCGCAAGGGCGCGATGCAACCGGAACCGGTCTTACAAGGGACGACGACAAAGCGGTAGTCGGTCTTCCGCAGCCCCCGGTGGGTCGTCGGCCCGTCGGTTCACCATTCAAAAAAGGACGGCACGCCGCTTGAGCGAAGCCGTGGGCTGAGACTCGTGTTGAAGGGCGATGATAATGTCCCCTTGAGAGGGCGATAGAAATGTCCCCTAATCTAAGGCTCCGAAGGAGGAGCCTAGATTGGAGAGGACATGGATGAACGACAAGGAATTGAGACGGGGCGAGGTACTGGGCCGGGTGAAGCGAGGCGAGTTGAAGCTGAGCGAGGCGGCGCGGATACTCGATATCAGTTATCGCCAGACCAAGCGGATCTGGAGGCGCTACAGCGCGGGAGGGACAAAAGCATTGAAGCACGGCAACGTGGGCCGGGTATCGAACCGCGCCAAGCCGGCGGAAGTTCGCAAGCGAGTGCTGCAACTGGTGCGCGAACACTACTCCGGCGAGCCGCACGAGCGCTTCGGGCCGACGCTGGCGGCCGAGCATTTGTGGACAGACCACGATCTGAAACTATCGGTGCGAACACTGCGGCTCTGGATGCTCGCCGAGGGCCTGTGGAGCCGCCGCCGCAAGCGCCGGCCGCATCGCTCGCGGCGGCGGCGTAAAGCGCACTTGGGCGAGCTGATCCAGGTCGACGGTTCGCACCACGAGTGGCTCGAAGCGCGCGGGCGGAAAGGTTGCCTGATGAACTTCGTCGACGATGCGACCGGTCTGGCGCTGTGCCGTTTCTCGAGCGAGGAAACGACTTGGGCGGCGGCCGATCTGCTCGAAGCCTGGGTGCGTCAATACGGCGTTCCGAAGGCGTTGTATTGCGACTGGAAGAACGTCTACAAGCGCCGGCCAACGTCGCGTGAAGCGCTGGAAGGCATCGAGCCCGAGACGCAGTTCGGACGCATGTGCGCCAAGCTCGGCATTGGTATCATCGCCGCTTCGTCACCGCAAGCGAAGGGCCGCGTGGAGCGCCATCACGGCACCCATCAAGACCGCCTGATCAAGAAGATGCGGCTCAAAGGCATTGCCGATTACGAGGCGGCGAACCGCTATCTCGACGAGCAGTATCTGCCAGAGCACAACGCCAAGTTCGCCTCTGAGCCGTCAGCGGGAGCGGACTTTCATCGGCGCTTATCGAAGCGTTTGGACTTGAAGTGGGTGTTTTGCTTGGAGGGAGAGCGGGTGGTGTCCAACGACCTGGTGGTACGTTTCGAGAACCGTTTTCCGCAGTTGAAACCGCAGCGCAATCAGGCTCTGGGCGCAGGCGCGAGAGTAACCGTGCAGCAAGCGCGCGAGGGCGAGTTGCGGGTGGTGTTCGAGGGGAAAACGGTGGCGTTCGACGAGATCGCCAAGCCGCTCCCCAAGGTGCGGCCGGAGCCGAAACCGCGCCTGGCGCCGCAGCCGCGCACACCGCCGGCGAATCACCCTTGGCGCGCGCCGTTGAAGCCGAAAAAACGGGCGGCGACCGCGTGAAGAGGGCTGTGGAAATGACGGGGCCGTGGAAAACGAGGAAAACCCTCGGCAGCCGACGAGGAGCTTCGAACCTCATCGCTCGGGTTTCCCACGTTTCCCCCAGCCCCTTGGAAATCGCTGTGCGATTCCCACATTCCCACAAGCCCCTACGACTACTATCCTTTTACTTAAAAGGGGACATTTCTACCGGGCTAACCAAGGGGACATTTCTATCGCCCTACCGAGGGGGACATTTCTATCGCCTCTTGACAACGTGGGCTGAGACTCGTTGCAATGCCGGCGACTCTCGGCTATCCTAATTCGTTCCGAGTCAGTCATTGGATGTTCAGAAGTTTATGGCGCCACAAGTTACACCGGAAACAATTCTTCAACTAGGTTTAGCCTTCTGGGGCTCAAAGACCTTGCTGACCGCTGTGGAATTGCAGGTCTTCACAAAACTCGCAGGGGGGCCCCTCGGCGCGGAGAAGCTGAGGGCGGAACTGGGACTCGACGAACGGGCGGCCCTCGACTTTTTCGACGCTTTGACGGCGCTCGGAATGCTTGAGCGCGAGGGGGAAAGCTACCGCAACACCGCCGAGACGGATTTGTTCCTCGATAAGGCGAAGCCGTCATACATCGGCGGGATGCTCGAGATGGCGAACGAACGCCTCTACCCCTCTTGGGGCAAGCTTACGCAAGCCTTACGCACGGGAAAGCCGCAAAGCGAAATCAAGGACGGGGACGAAGACTTCTTCGCGGCCCTTTACGGCGACCCGGAGGGCCTGCGTCTCTTTCTGGGGGCCATGACGGGCATAAGCATGGGCGCCGCCCACGCCATTGCCGAGAAGTTTCCCTGGGCCGACTACAAAGACTTTGCCGACGTGGGAGGAGCCCAGGGCGGACTGCCGGTCGCCGTCGCGAGTCGACACCCTCATCTGACGGGGATCAACTTTGACCTGCCCCCGGCCGCACCCGTCTGCGAGGAATACTTCAGGGCGCACGGACTGGGCGACCGCTTGCGGTTTCAGGCGGGTGACTTCTTCAAAGACGAACTACCGGCGACCGAGGTCATGGTCATGGGCCATATTCTGCACGACTGGAACCTCGATGAAAAGAGGACGTTGATCAAACGCGTGCATGAAGCTCTTCCCGAAGGCGGCGTGTTCATAGTTTACGAAGCCCTCATTGATGACGAGCGGCGCCAAAACGCTTTCGGATTACTGATGAGCCTGAACATGCTCGTCGAGACGCCTGGCGGTTTCGACTACACCGGAGCGGATTGCAGTGGTTGGATGCGGGAAGCCGGGTTCCGAGAGACGCGGGTCGAGCACCTGGTCGGTCCGGATTCGATGGTTGTGGGCATCAAGTAAACACAGGCCGAGATGAGCCGTCTCGTCAAAAGCGCCGTTCTGGTGGTGATCGTCGGCGCGCTAAGCCGGGGCCCAACCGCGCCGGCGCAAGCGCCGGAGGCCCAGTCCCCCGCCCCCGCGGGCTCCGCCGAAGAAGGCGCGGCGGAAACCGACTCTCATCAGCGGATGATCGACGTATTGGCCGGGCTGCGCGAGCGCGGCGGCGGCGAAAATATCTACACGGGTCAAAACATCCACCGCGCCGAGCGGGAAAAGCTCGAGGCGTTGCCGCTCGACGCCCCCAAACATGAAAGAGCGGCGCTGCACTCGCTCATCGGCAAGGACGAGCTACGGTTGGGGAACGACCGCAAAGCTGTCGAGCACTTGATCGAGGCTCGCAAGCTTGCGGCGAGCGGCGCCATCGAGCCGACTCTGCAACTCGCGACAGCTTATCTGCGCTTGGGCGAGACCGAGAATTGTTTGGCTCATCGGAACCGCGATAGCTGCATCTTTCCTATTCGCGGCGGCGGAATTCATCGTGAGCCCGCCCACCTTCGCAAGGCTATCGAGTACCTGACGGAAATCCTTGCAAAGCGCCCCGATCACCTGACTGCCCGCTGGTTGCTGAACCTGGCGCACATGACGGTGGGGGATGCCCCGGAGAAAGTTCCCGAGCACTTAAGAATTCCGCTTGATGCTTTCGATTCGAAGAAAGACTTTCCGCGCTTCCGTGATATCGCCGGTGATCTCGGGCTCAACACCGTGAGCTTGAGCGGAGGCGCGATCGCCGAGGACTTCGACGGCGATGATTGGTTGGATATCGTGGTTTCGGATTGGAGCCCGGACGGGCCGTTACGATACTTTCGCAATCAGGGAGACGGCAGGTTCACTGAACGCACCGAGGAGGCCGGTTTTGCCGGGCTCTATGGCGGCCTCAACCTTGTGCAAGCGGACTACGACAATGACGGCGACATCGACATCTACGTGTTACGCGGCGCCTGGCTGGAGAAGGTTGGAAGCGGCTACCCCAATTCGCTGCTCCGCAACGACGGCCGGGGACGCTTTCGCGATGTGACGTTCGAAGCAGGCTTGGGCAAGGAGCATTTCCCGACGCAAACCGCCGCGTGGGCTGACTACGACAACGACGGTGATCTCGATCTCTATGTCGGCAATGAAAACGTCCGGTCTCAATTGTTTCGTAACAACGGCGACGGGACGTTCACTGACACGGCTCGGCAGGCGGGGGTTCTGAACAACGACTTCGCTAAAGCCGTCACCTGGGGTGATTACGATAACGATCGCTTCCCCGATCTCTACGTGTCGAACTTCGGCGGCCTTAACCGCCTCTATCGAAACCTAGGCGACGACACGTTTGTCGATGTGGCTCCGGAGTTGGACACAACCTTTCCCTACCGGAGTTTTCCGGCTTGGTTTTGGGACTTTAACAATGACGGAATCCTCGATCTCTTCGTCTCCGGGTATGAGTGGAATGTCTGGGACGTTGCGGCTGACTATCTCGGGCTGCCGGCTTTGGAAACGGAATTCGACCATCTCTACCAAGGCGACGGCCGCGGTGGTTTTCAACAGGTCGGCGGCGATGTCGGTCTCTCGCGCATCACCCAGCCAATGGGATCGAACTTCGGGGATTTGGACAATGACGGCTTCCCGGATTTTTATCTCGGCACGGGCTATCCGGACTACGAAGGCTTGATGCCCAACCTGCTGTTTCATAACGAGCGCGGAGGGCGGTTCACCGACGTCACGACGGCCGCCGGGGTCGGGCATTTACAGAAAGGCCACGGGGTCGCTTTCGCGGACTTTGATCACGACGGCGACCTGGATATCTTTGCCGAGCTGGGCGGCGCTTTCGCGGGTGATGTTTTCGGGAACGCGTTGTTCGAAAACCCGGGCTTCGGGAATCATTGGATCGTTGTCAAGGCGGTGGGCGTCGAGTCGAATCGGTCCGCGATCGGCGCGCGAATGCGGGCTGAGATTATCGAGAACGGGGAAAGACGCTCTGTCTACCAGTGGGTCAACAGCGGCGGAAGCTTCGGCGCCAATTCGCTGCGCCGGCACATCGGGCTCGGAGCCGCCGAAAAGATTGAGATCCTGGAAGTGTACTGGCCAACGACGGGTCGGACGCAAAGCTTTCGGGACGTGGCCGTCGACCGGATGATCGTCGTGACCGAGGATGTCGAAACGTATAAGACGGTTGCCTATGGTCGCTGATCGTAGAGGATATTGGCGGGTTCGCCCGTCGCTTGCGCTCGGGGCTCTGTCCCTATGTTTGAAGTCACTGTAGGTGCATGGGCTGGGTAAAAGCCCCGTTGCCGGCGGCGTCCCAGGCGGCGAAGCGCACCCATTTCACGCCTTCCGCATCGAAGGGAATCTCGAAGCGCTCGCTTGCGAACGGCGCTCGGTCGCGGGCGGGAACAACCTTGCGATCGACGTTTTCGCCATCGCCCCAGACGATTTCGACGAACTCGAGCGGGAAGGTCCACTCGACTTCAGCGAAGTATGTTCGCTGCTTCCCCTCCCCGGAGACTCCGGCGTTGGGAATTAGAACCTCGCCGGTTGTGACGAAGAATTCGCCTGCCCGCATGGCGTCGAAGATCGGGCTCCAGTCGCCGTCGAAGCTCGGCAGTGAGTCGACCTTGATGTAGTTCACCGAAGACTCCCCGTAAATCTCATCTTCGGGAAACTTCGTATAGGTATCGCCTTCGGCCACTAAGTATTTCGGACCGGCCCAGTTGTTGATGTCGTCGAGGGTATCGAAACAACGGACTGGACAAAGGCGCCGCTCCGACATGTTGACCGGGAAATTCTTGAAAGCGACGCCCAAGTAGCGATCGCTGTTGAAATGCGGCGTGTCGCGAATCGCGTCGGGATAGAACGTCGACCCCTTGGTTCGCGGGTGCGCTTGCCATACCAGGCCTTTTTCACGCTCGAGCATTTCAAGCATGTCGGCCGCCGAGCCGGTGTGATAGACGGTTCCAAATTGAGGATGTTCTTCGAAAAGAGCCTGGCCCTCGGCTCGTACCTTCGTCCAATAGACGGGCTTGGGGAAAACTATTGTGTAGTGCCCGCCCAAGTGCGCGTTGGCTTCCTCACCCGGCAGCAATAGGAAATCGCGGTCCGAGTGCCGGCGGCAGGCTTCGAAATAGCTATCCATTTCGGCGAGACGGATCGGCCCCGGGTCGCTGGGGTGGGAGTCGGCATGAAAGTCCGACATCATGGCGATGTTGATACCGCGGGCGCGGAAGGCCGGCAGCCACGGCGGCTGTAGATCGAGAGTTCCGGCGTCGCGAAGCTGTTCGGAAAAGTGAGTATGGAAATGGCTGACAGCGACTTTGTAGCCCGGGATCGGCTTGAACTTGTCGTCATGTGTATAAGCCAGCACTTGGCGCTGTGCGGCGGCGGGGTCGTCCGGGCTCAGATAGAAATAGACGGCCATGCGCTGCTCGGTGCCGGGCGGTGCGTTATAGAGCGCGAAGTTGCCTTCGGCGAAGCGGCGCGATTGCGCCACGCGGCGTTTCCACAAACCCTCGGACACTCCGTAGGGCCGATACATTTCTTCGCGGTCGCCGTGCCGGACGCCGACCGAGAACGAGTCTTCACCGTCTTTGCGATACCAGACGTACCCGAGATTCATCTCGATTTCGCGCGCGAAGAAGAACTTGTGCGGCGGAGGGAAAACGGCGATCGAGCCGGCGGCGGTTTCGACCAACACAAGACGGTTGCGCGCCCGTAGCGGCACCGGAGAGCTATTCGCCGAGCCGCCGAACTCGTACTTTTGCCAATCGCTGCTGGTGTCGCGCCAGACGACGCGAGGGGCGTCATTTGTCTGAAATCCCCGCAGGCCGGCGGCATATTTGTAGGCGACGCTTGGTTCGCCGGTCGAGGCGACGGCTTCCTGTCGAACAAGGTTCGACCCTCGATAAACGGTGTACCGCAGCCTGCCCGAAAAGATCCCCATCGACAGACCGTCAAAGGATACTTCCAAACGCGCGCCGTCGGTCTTGACGCTGCAAGAAGTGGTCTTGAACGATGACACGGCCCGGCGGATTTCCTGTTGGCGGCGCGGCAGACCGGGATTGGTTCCCGCCAAGCCGGGCACCGTCAACGGAGCGTCCCAGAACACGACCCACTTCTCTTTCTCGATGACTTCGGGCGTGATGACAACGCCCAGGTCCCGTAGCGGCCGGAGTTGCTGTTCCGATATACGACGGAGCCCGGAGGATACGTTGAATTCGGGGGTCAGGTCGCGAGCGAGGTTCGCCCAGGAGCCGCCCGCTCGGCGAATGGCCATCTCAACGACGCGCGGGACACCCTCGACGACCGCCAGGGCGAGACGCAACTGCGTGTCGCGTTCGCCGCTCCAAGTCAGGGTGACCGCATCGTCTTGACTCGTTGCGATCAGCCCGTCCACGGCTTTGTATTGCCCCATTTCGCACGGCAGGGCTTGCGCCCGCGGATGAGAGGCCACGACCAGCAAACCGCCCAGCAACGCTGTACGTACTCCATTTCGAAAATCCATCGCCCGTCCCCTCCTCGCGCGGTCGGCGCCTCGTGCTCGCGGACGGATCGTAACATATCCGTCGACTTCCGCGATCCCGAAAAGCAGAACAGAGTAGGCCCATTTCCCTCCTCGATATAACCCTTCCCGTCCTCTCAGTCGATGGGTAGGAATGGACGCCAAGACGGGGTCGACGCCGTTTGACGTCAGTCCCTTGATAGCCGATGAGGAGGACGATTTACGACATGAGACTGAGAAAACACCTTTCAGGAACCCGCGCGACGGCGGTGCTGCTGTTCGCCACGCTGATTTTCGGGAGCGCGCCGACGTTGTTCGGTCAGACGGATAGTTGTGACGCCGACGCTTGGGTATGCGACCCGGCGGGTTTTACTTTTGAGTTGATTGGATTTGAACCCGCGGCGGGAACCACAACCGGGTCCAGTACGTGGACCTATGAAATCTGCGTCGATTCGTCGACTTGTCCGCTGCCGGACGGCTTTCACGATCTGAGCCATTTCAACGTCGTGCTGCCGGACCTAGTCTCGGCGGGGGGGTGCGTTAGCGAAGACCACGACATTACGTTGGTTCAATCCGACGGGCAAGAAAACGCTGTTCTCTCGTGCGACGGCAGCACGCAGGATAATCCCTGCGGTCTGAGTGAAGTGGCCAAGTGCAATATCGATTCGGGAACGCTTGACGACGGCGAGTGCGTGCAGGTCGAATTGACCATCGCCGGCGAAGAGGTGGATCTGGCCTCGGGCGAGGTTGCGATTGTTTCGAAATCGGCGACAAATTGCGTTTCAACGCCGATCCTGGGGCCGTCTTGTGAGTCTTGCGACGGAACCGGCGGCGGGGAGGGCGGAGCCTGCTTAACGCGGACAATCGGTTTTTGGGGCACGCATCCCAGGATCACCGACGACTATCTCCCGGTCACCGTATGCGGGGAAGACCTCACGCACGTTGACGCCGGGTCTTGCGACTCGGCAACCGAGGCGTTGTGCTCGAGTCCCGGTTTCGAGTTCAAGAGCAACTCGACCTATGTCACGCTGGTCCGCCAACTGACCGCGGCGAAGATCAACCTGGGGGCCACGGCCGATGTCTCGAACGGGTCCTGCTCGGACTTCGAACATGAAGGACAAAGCATCGAGGAGATCATCACCGCCTGTGAAGAACTCTGCGACGCGAATAAGAGAACGATCAGCCGCAGCGGCTGCATCGAGGCGCTCGATGCGTTCAACAACTCCGAAGACACCGGTTTCGACGTAACGCCGGAACCCTTCGACCGTCCCGGCCGCGCCGAGCCGCGCGAGTGCCGCTCGGCGAAGCTTAACCGCGTTGTGGTGGGCAAGGACGCCCGCCGGGGCAGCAAGGGCGTCGACTGCTCGCAATAGCGGGCAGCGCCCGATCCGGGACTCCGCGCCTTGACGCGGCGGGAGCGATGGGCGGTTCGTTGCGACGGACCTACCCTTCGCTCCCGCCGGAGCGTTTCCCGGCGACACTGCTCACGCCGCGTTCGATATCGCCGCCAGTGGGGTTCTGGAACGGCCGCAAGTCGAATTGCGGCAACACGGCGTAAATGTGGTCGAAGATATCCGCCTGGATGTCTTCGTAATGCGCCCAGCGCTGGTCGCTGGTGAAGACGTAGATCTCGATCGGCAACCCTTTCTCAGTCGGTGCGAGCTGGCGCACCAAGAAGGTCAGGTCTTGGTGAATCTTTGGGTGCCGACGCAGATATGCGACCAAGTAGGCGCGGAACGTCCCGACGTTGGTCATGCGGCGTCCGTTGACCAGCACGCTTTCGTCGATGTCGTGCTTGAGATTATGTTCCGCGAGCTCTTTCTCTTTCCGCGCGACATAGTCGCCCAGGACCTGCATTTTCGAAAACCGCTCGACCATCTCCGGGGAGCAAAAACAGATGCTGGTGACGTCGAGGTAGATCGAACGTTTGATTCTCCGTCCGCCTGACTCGGACATGCCTCGCCAGTTCTTGAACGAATCCGAGATCAGCGCGCAGGTTGGAACCGTCGTAATCGTCTTGTCAAAGTTTCGGATCTTGACCGTGTTGAGCGTGATTTCGATAACGTCGCCGTCCGCGCCGTACTTGGGCATCTCGATCCAATCGCCGGGTCTGACCATGTCGTGGGCGACCATTTGAATGCCGGCGACAAACCCCAAGATGGTGTCCTTAAACACCAACAGCAGCACAGCGGTGAGCGCACCGATACCGCTCAGAAACACCCACGGCGAGCGGTCGATGATGATCGACAACGCGAGGATCAGCCCGCCCACGGTGACGATGATCTTGACCACCTGAACATAGGTCGTGATCGGGATCCGGTTGGAAATGGCGAACTTCCGGTAGACATCCGCGACGGCGTCGAGAAACGACCCGACGATGAAGATCCCGATCATCAGCATGTACACGTCGGCGGCACGACCGACGAAGCCGATGAGGCGATCCGAGCCCTCCAACGCGACCGGCACCAGCGCGCGAATCACGAACGCGGGCGCCAGATGCGACAACTTGGTGAACACCCTGCGTTCGACCAAAGCATCATCCCAATCGGTCTTCGTGCGGCGGACAATGCCGTGGACGACCGTCAAGATGATGCGTTTGGCGATGAAGTTAGCCAGGCAGCTCACCAAAGCGACAAAAATGACGGCGATGAGACGGCTCAGCCAAAGCGCCTGAATTTCCGTGAGACCGTGACCCGCGAGCCAAGTTTGAAGTATTTCGATCATGGGTTTTCCTCTACGCGTAACTTGGAGAGATTGAGACGACCGGCCGCTCAATCGCGAGAAATTCTATCCTACCGTTTCCTATCCGGGAGCCGGGTTCGGCCCGGAGGACGGAGGGCATCCGTCGTTTGCCGAAAAAGCCGCGGTTCACGATCTTGACTTCGATGGAAGACGCTTTCCATACTGAAAGCAACTTGCAACTGAGTTGCAAGTTGCCACATGGCGCAAAGTTCCAACAGCAACGGAGTTGCAACAACGTCCTCGCCCACTTTGGCGTCGTTGGTTGTGGGCGATGAGGCGATTCTCGAACGCATCGAATTGCCCGCCGACGACGCGCAGCGCCTAATGGAGTTGGGCTTCCTGCCCGGGGCGGCCATCTCGGCGGCCCGCGGATCGCCGCTCGGCCACACGCGTGTATTTCGTGTTGACGGTTCGGAAGTCGCGCTGCGACGCGAAACCGCTGCTTGCTTGATTCTTCGAGCCGAATCATCGTCAGGCACCGCATGAGTGACTGCCATGACGGCGTTGCCACGATGGAACCGGTCCCTTCCGGGGACGAGGAAACGTCGGGAACGCGTCGCACCGTCGCGCTGGTGGGTCCTCCGAATTCCGGTAAGTCGACGCTATTCAACCGCTTGACCGGCTTGCGCCAGAAGGTCGCCAACTATCCCGGCGTCACCGTCGAAAAGCGTTTCGGGCGAGTCAAGCTGCCGAACGGCGACGAGCCGTTGCTGATCGACCTTCCCGGTGTCTACAGCCTCACGCCCCGCAGCGAGGACGAGCGGGTGACGCGCAACGTGCTGACCGGGGAAATGAAGGACATCGCGCGGCCCGACGCCGTCATCCTCATTCTCGACTCGACGAATCTGGGACGCCATTTGACGTTGGCAGCCCCGATTTTGAACCTGGGCGTGCCGACTCTCGTGGCCCTCAACATGGCCGATGATCTCGAGAGGCGCGGCGGCGGGCTCGATACCGACGCGCTGGCGGCGAAAATTGGTGCGCCGGTGGCCCTGATCAGTGCGCGACGCGGGCAAGGCGTCGAGCAGGTGATCCGGTTCTTGGAAGGGAAAACAATCGAGAAGGCCGCGCCTCCCGCGCAACGCGTTGAGCTGCCGGTGATCTCGAATATTCCCCAGTGCAGGGAATGGGCGGCCCGCTTGGGCGGAGAGTCTTCTTACCGTCCCCCGGCTCCGCCGATTTGGACACGACAGCTTGACAGAGTTTTTCTGCACCCGATTGCGGGCCCGTTGATTTTCCTCGGCGTCGTGATCGTGGTTTTCCAGAGTATCTTCACAGCGGCCGAACCTTTGATGAGAGCCGTCGACAGTGCAATCGGCTCGTCCGGCGAATGGCTTGCCTCGGTGTTGCCCGAGTCGATGTTCCGTTCGTTGCTCATTGACGGCGTATGGAGCGGCGTCGGATCGGTGGTTATCTTTCTGCCGCAGATTCTGATTTTGTTTCTGTTCATCGGCATTCTGGAGGACTCGGGCTATCTGGCGCGGGCCGCCTTGATCGCCGACCGCACGATGGCCAAGGCGGGGCTACAAGGCAAATCATTTATCCCATTACTGTCGGCTTACGCTTGCGCGGTACCGGCGGTCTTGTCGACCCGCACGATCGAAAACAAACGCGACCGGCTGGCGACGATCTTGGTGGCGCCCTTCATGACGTGTTCGGCTCGGTTGCCCGTGTATGTGCTGCTGATCGCGGCGTTCATCCCCGAGCGGCCACTGCTGGGACCGTTCCTCGGGACCCGCGCGGCGGCGATGCTGGGGCTCTACGCCTTGGGTTTCCTCGCGGCCTTCGGGACGGCTTGGATGCTCAAGTCCTCGATTCTGAGAAGCGCTCGGACGCCCTTTATGCTCGAGTTGCCGCCTTACCGTCTGCCAACTCTTCGATCCCTGGGAATGCGGCTGTTCGATCGCTCGAAGATCTTCTTGCGCCGTGCCGGCACGGTCATTTTGGCGACGGCGATCGGGCTATGGTTTCTGCTGAGCGTTCCGATGATTGACGGTCAGCCCCCGCCAATCGAGGACAGCCTCGCCGGCACAGTCGGACGAACGATCGAACCCCTAATCGAGCCACTCGGTTTCAACTGGAAGATCGGCATCGGGTTGCTGACGTCGCTGGCGGCGCGGGAGGTGATGGTCGCGACGCTGGGAACCATCTACGGGCTGGAAGCCGACGAGGAATCGATCGAATTGCAAGCGGCGCTGCAGGGCGATTTGAGCTTTGGGGCGGCTATGGCTCTGCTGATCTTCTTCGCCTTCGCGATGCAGTGTATGTCGACGGTGGCCGTGGTGAGGCGCGAAACGGGCAGCTGGAAATGGCCGCTGGTGCAGTGGGGCTATATGACCGGGCTGGCGTACGTCGGAGCTCTGGTCACTTATCAAGTCTTGCTGCCTTGAGTCTCAAGGCGCGACGTTTGGTCCCAATACTTGCGAGCCACAGCCATCGTCGTATTGTTCCTGATAGCGCAGCTCGGAAGCGTAGCCGTAATCGGAGATGGCAAACGCTCGAAACTCGGTTTCCGGCGCCAGGGCGCCCGGGATCGGCGCTAAGACATCGTAACCGGGGTCCGTAAGGGTGTGGGAGAGCTTTTCAACGTCAGGGCGCGAGAGGGCGGTGTGTTGTTCATGGTTCGCCTCGCCATTAACGAATAACACGACCTCGCCCGCGGATCTTGAATAGTCCGCTTCACTACTCCAACCGACAATCCGAACCGATCCGGCGTAGCGACTGAATCGATCCACCCAACCCTCCATGGACCTGGGCAACACCTTGATCGGGTCCCCGCCGTCCAGTGGAATAATCTGTTCTCCACCGTCCGGCAACGACCGCAGGGAATATCGCGCGGAAGTCGGCCCCGAGCCCTCCACGCCTAGGAAAGGCGTTCCGTGCCCAGGCATACCACGCGGACAGCCGGCGGAGCCTTGGCTCGTCGTCGTGAAGTATTGACAGGCGGCTTCACGATTAGGCAAGGCGTGGGTGGTCTTGGCCTCGAAATCGTAGACAATCATATTCTCCCCGTAGGGGTAGAAACTCTCGTACCCATACATGGAAGTGGTCAATCCATCGACCGTCGCCCGCATATAGGGACTGACGACATCCGCCAAAATCGTTTTGTCGCCGTGCATGGTTTGTAAGGCGCCACGCAGATCCCAGTCCGATTCAAAAACCACGGTGGGCCCGGAATACGGACAAACGCCGTCCAATATGAAGGTCGTCCCCGAGGGCATCTCGGGAAACCGTTCGCGGAGATCCTCCAAGACTACTTGCTGTTTTTGGTATGAGTCGACCCAAAAGGAAGCGAGACTGTTGTTGGTCAGCAGCCCCGCCGCGCAAAACAGGGCAACCAGACCGCTAAAACAAATGCTTCGCCCGCGTTGGGTTCTCCAAACTCGGCTGAGCCAAGCGAAGCCCGCCATCAACGACATCGCCACGCCGATGGTCGAGGCCGTCGCAATGCGGTTCCCTAGGCCGGCCGTCACTCCGACCGACACGTTTCTATTGCTGACAAATATACCGTAACCGAGGACAAAGATAGCGACTCCGGCAACCATATACGTCAGAAAAACAATCGGACGCATCTCGGCGGAGGGAAACTTCAGCCGCTGAAAATAGCTGAAGATCAACGCCGCCGTGACCACGCCAAAGGCTAAACCCGCGAGGTTAAGACGCTCCAGCGAGTGCAGGACGGCCGTGTACGGCAAATACAAACCGTAATAGCCGTAACCAACGCTGAAAGCCTCTTCGATGAACTTTACGAACCATATCGCCTGGTCCACGGTTTCGTAACTGCCCATCCTGACGGTCGTGATCACCTTGAATGCCGCCAGCGCGGCCAGCGCCATGTAGTGAGATTGGGCGGACAGCACGAACGCCGCGTGACCAATTCGCTCCGGATCCGCCGCGGCTCCCGAGCGTCGATAAAGATAGAAGACGACCAAGGGGCTCAGGAAAAAGAAGGGAAAGGTCAACTCGTAGGAAAGCAGACTGGCCGCCATACCGCCGAGACTGAGCAGTTTCCACGCCCACAGTTTGAGCCAATTCCGTGAGCGTATCGTTCTCAAATCCGCATAGAGGCTGAGAAAACAGAAGCCCATCGACAGCATGATTTGGGAAGCGGCGGGCCAAAAGCGGTCGGCGGAATATTGCGGCAGGACACCGTACAAAACCGAAATTCCGAGGGCGAGAACCCGCGGCTGTTCGAGTTCTCGCAACATGAGATAAAGCAACGCAATGCTTAACACGAATACAATCGCATTCGCCAAGTGATATCCGATCGGTTCCAATCCGAACAACCAATGAAGCGAGGCCTGATAGAAAATCTGCCCCGGACGCATGCGGTTCCAATCGTCGTAGTGCGCGACAAACTGTCCCCAAAGCGACTGGTCCTCGGCATTCCCATAAATCGACTGAAAAGACCAGTCGTCACCATAAAAACCGATATCGCCGATGTAAGGCGCCATCGAAAGCAGCACGACCGCGGCCAAGAACGCGCAGTCTTGGAGTTTGGAATTCTCCCGAAGAATCCGCCATAAGACGGCACTCGCTCCGGGGCCTTGCAATGAATGTTTATCGGCGGGCATGGTCAATCCGCCGTCCGCTTAGTTGGGGAGCGACGGCCGCGGCGACCGCGGTCGGACCTCCACCGTTTCGTAATTGTTCGTCCGCGCGGTATCCCGGCCGGCTTCGAGAGTGCACGATGGGCGTTCGGTCGATCGTCGTTATTCACTTCGCTCAGCATCTCAGCTCATCGTGACTGATGGTAAATCCGTTCAAATCGCCGAGGACGGCCAAGGCGATCTTCCGCGGCTGGAACCATTCCCGGGCCACCTGCTGTATCGCGGCGGCGTCCACCTGCTCGATCTTCTCGTGAATTTCCTCGATCGTGGCGAAGCGCTGGAAATACCTCTCCTGTCGAGCGAGATTCGACATGTGACTGGAAGTCGATTCCAAGCTTAGCGTCAAGCTGCCCTTCATGTAGTCCTTGGCGCGACGCAGTTCCTTGGCTCCCACGGGTGTTTCCTTGAACTGTTTCATCTCCTCGAGAATATGGTCGATTACGCGGCGAGCCGTTTCGATCGATGTCCCCGCGTAAACGGAAAGCATGCCGCTGTCGCTGAAGACGCCCAAGTCGGAAAACACGGAGTAGGCCAAGCCTTCGTGTTCTCGAATCCGCAAAAACAGCCGTGAACTGATTCCACCGCCGAGAATCGTATTCAGCACGTACCCGGCGTGGCGATTCGGATGAGCGATCGGGTAGGAGGGTACGCCGAGATAGAGATGCACTTGCTCCAAGGACGGCTTGTCGCGCAGCGTCACGGATGGATAACTCTCCGGAGCCGCCGCATGCCCGGCCGGTGTTCCGGGCTTGAGATCCCCGAAACGCGCTTCGGCCAACTCGACCAGTTCGTCGTGCGACAGATTCCCCGCCGTGACAATCATGAGATTGGCGGACGAATAGGTCCTCGTGAAGAAATCCCGCAGTTGCGGAGCCATGAAGCCGCTCACGGTCTCTTCGGTGCCAATGATGGGCCGTCCGAGCGGGTGGCCCTTCCAGAAGTTCCCGACAAACATTTCGTGAATGAGGTAGTCGGGATTGTCCTCGTCCATCTTGAGTTCTTCGAGCACGACGCCCTTTTCGCGTTCGATGTCATCTTCGCGAAAAGCGGGGTACAGGACTAAATCCGAGAGGACATCGAGAGCGCGGGGAACGTGTTCATCCAGCACCTTGGCGGTAAACGCGACGGTCTCTTTGGTCGTGAAAGCGTCGAGATGTCCCCCGATTGAGTCGATCGAATAGGCGATTTCATCCGCGCTGCGGTTCGCGGTTCCCTTGAAAACCATGTGTTCGAGGAAGTGGCTGATACCGCTCTCGTGGTCCTCCTCCTCGCGCGAGCCCGCGTTCACCCAACAGCCGACGGCGACCGAGCGGACATAAGCCATTTCCTCGGAAATGACTCGCATTCCGTTGGGAAGAACCGTCTTACGAATGTTGGTGTTGGTCGAGTCGGTGAGATTCATGCCCCTCCCCGGTCTTGGGAGGTATTCACGGAACGAGACTCCCTGGGGGCACTCAGTGTATCATACGGTGTGCGAAGCCTCGCGGCTTTCAGCCGCGCAAGTCAGCTATCAGCGGCGGGTCTTTTGGCGCTTCAACCCCTTATAGGACAGGATCTTAGCGAACTTAACGGTGTCGTTTCCGACTTGGGCGAACCTCGCTACCGAGCGCGCCAACTCTACAGCGGTCTCTACCGCCGGCGAGTAGAGGCATTGGATGATCTCACCGTTCTGCCTGATCGCTTGCGTCGGCGGCTGGCGGACGATTTTTCGCTGGGGCTGCCGGGAGTCAGTGAGCATTTCCAATCGACCGACGGGACGGTTCGGTACCTGCTGAGACTTGACGACGGCAAGACAATCGAATCTGTTTTTATCCCCGAAGCGAACCGGGACACTTTGTGCATCTCCACCCAAGTCGGCTGCCCGGTGGACTGCAAATTCTGCTTGACGGCATTGATGGGGTTGGAAAGAAATCTGACGGCGGGCGAGATCGTCGGCCAAATATTGGTTTTGTTGCGGCGACATCAACTCGAGCCCCGGCGCCGTCGGGTCAACGTCGTCATGATGGGCATGGGCGAGCCGTTGTTGAATCTCGAGGCGGTGCTGAAGGCCTCGCGGCTGCCGAGCGACCCGGAAGGCATCGCGATCCCGTTGCGGCGCATCACCGTATCCACATCGGGCATTCCTCCAAGGATGAGGGAATTGGGCACGCATCCCGAGCGCCCCCATCTCGCCATTTCTCTCAACGCCTCGACCGAAGAGATGCGCCGGGAGTTGATGCCGATCACCCGCAAATACAGTCTGAAGGAGTTACTGGAGACCTGCCGCGACTACCCTCTGCGCCCCCGAGAAAGACTGACGTTCGAATATGTGTTACTGGCCGGGGTTAATGACAGCGACGGCGACGCGCGGCGCGTGGCGAGGCTGTTGGCGCCGTTGAAATGCCGCATCAACTTGATCCCTTTCAACAGCGGGGCGGAGCTTCCCTACGAGACACCCAAAGCGAGCAGGGTCGAAGCGTTTCAGTCCATTCTGAAACGACATTTACCGTGCTTTGTCCGTAAACCGCGCGGCCGGGATATTTTCGCGGCTTGCGGGCAGCTCAAGCGGACAACGGACTAGACGGAAGTCGCGGAACGGGGGGGCTACTCGATCGAACGAATCTCGGCGATCGGGGAAGTGGTGATCACCTTGTGCACGGGGTGACGGAACTCCAGATGCATGCCGCGGCCGATGTAGGCAACCTTGAGCATGGATCCCCCCCAACTCGAGCCGTGGATCTTCACTCGCACCGGCTTGGGACAGAAATCCGGATGACCTGAAATGATCACTTCACTGTCATTGCCGACTCGCAGGCGGTACACATTGTTCTCGGTCTGAATTTCCAGCCGCGCGCCTTCTTGAAGGTCTTCCAGGTAAACGCCCCCTTCGATCTCCGACTTGACGATGTTGTGATTGATTTCGTCGCTGAAGTGAGGCAGCGGGGCAAAGGAGCCGGAATCAAGGTCTTGAACACGAGGGTTCATGTTGATCCCATTGTACACCAACACTTATCGGTGGAGAACGTAAAGTCTACTGCGAATTAAATTTCTCAAGCCGACATTCCGATCCGGTCTGGATGCCGTCGATTCGGTTGCCTACCTTGTCTTATCGGCGGCCGGCGGCAACACCTTTCGTTTTCCTAGCGACCTTGGCTGAGCCGGCGATAGTATTCGGCGACAGCTTCGCGATAGCGCTCGGGAACGGGCTCGTTGGCGCCGGCGCGGACGTTCGTGCCGCCGGCATCTTGCTCGACTTGCCGCCGGACCTGCAATTCCAACTGCTCGATGAGGGAGAGCAGTTTACGATGTTCTTCCTGGAGCAAGCGGGGATTCCCCGCGAAACGATCGTGCGGCAGACCCCCGACATATTGACGCAGTTCCTTGAGCTCCTGCTCGTCGATTCCGGTGCCGCGAAGGTGCTGCGTGATACCGGGGACGAGCCGCGCCCCTTCCCGAACGGCCCGCTCCATCTCGCGGCGGGTTTCGGCATCGGGCATACGTCCGCCGCCCGGCCCGCGACGACCTCCGAAATTACTCGCGCTGCCCCAATCCTGCTCGCTGCCCATGCGTCCGCCCGGGCCCCACATTCCCTCGCGGGAGCCGCCCGCGCTTTGACCGGGTTGGCGGCCCTGTTGGTCGCCGCCGCCTTGTTCTCCAGGTTGTCGACCGCGGCCCGGGCCTTCGCCTTGCCCGCGCTGTTGGCCCGGCCCTTGACCGTTTTGTTGGGCCTGTTGGCGTCCTTGACCTTGACCGGGTTGCTTGCCTTCACCCTGCTGTCCGCCCTGACCCTGCTCACCGGGTCGACGCCCTCCGGCACCCTTTTGCCCATTGTGTTCGCTCTCGCCGGGACCCTGACCGCGGCGGTTGGGATCATTTTCTCGCCCCATGCCGGCGGCTTGCTCGAGTTTTTGGCGAAGGTCCTCTAGGCGGCTTAGCGAGCGCGCTAGGGCGTTATCACCGCCGTCCGCTCCCTGGGCTTTGGCCAAGCGCTCGGCTTCTTCAAGTTGGTCTCGCAAGCGGTTGATCGCGGTGGTGACGGTTTCTTCGCGCTGGGCGATGTGAGCTGCGTAGCCTTGGCGAATGTGGTGGGCCGCTTGGCGCAGTCGGACCCCGAGCTCGGATTGCTGAAGATCGGAGAGCGCCTCGCGAAGCTTGCGCCCGCTTTCGGTCTCGCGAAGACGTCGGGAAGCCTGTTGCATGTCCCGCTCCATGCTCTCGACGGCTTCCTGCATGGCCTTCTTTTGGTCGGAGAGCTCAAGCTCCTCTCCGGGCGACATGCCGCTGGGGATGCGGCCGCGGGCTTGACCGCCGCTTTTCTTGATGTAATCGAGAGCGTGGGAGAGAGCGCCGCGGAGAGCCTGCGCCGCGTCGGCCTGTTGGGCGGCGAGCTTGTCGGCGCGGCGTCTGAGATCCGACAGGCGGTCGCCGGTTTCCTTGAAGCGCTGCTGCTCGAGCGAACGCAGAGCTTCTTGTAAGCGCTCTTGCGCGCGGCGAGCGCGAGCTTGCGCCTGCTGTTGTCCCGTACTTCCGCCGGCTTGCGAGGCTCGTTCCATGTCGCGGGTGGCTTGCTCGAGGCGTTGGATGGTTTGCTCAAGCCGTGAGCCGCCCCGGGAAGCGCCTGCTTGTGGTCGTTGACCGCTTTGACTTCCCTGTTGCCGGCCGCCCTGTTGGCCGCCCTGCTGCTGTCCGCTCTGCTGCTGCCCTTGTTGCTGACCGCTCTGTTGGCCACCCTGCTGGGACCCTTGTTGCTGTGAAGCGGATTGACGGCGTTGCAGCTCTTCGAGCTTTCGTTTGAGTTCCTCGGCTTCTCGGCGCAGGATCTCCTGCTGCCAGCGCTGCGAAAAAGTCGGGGTTGGTTGCCGCTGTGCTTGCTCGGCAAGCTTTTCCTGCCGCCGCGCCAGTTCCTTAAGTTTTTCGAGGGCCTCGTCAACCTCGCGGTCCACTTGCTGGGAAGACGTCCCGCCGCCGGTTTCGTATTGGTTCTTCTCAACATCCATCTCGAGTTCGAACATCTCGAGTAGGTCTTGGCTTGCTTGCTCTCCTCCTCCTCCGCCTCCGCGGCCACCACGTTGGACTTCAATTTTTCGGAAGATCGATTCGGCCCGCCGTAAATACTGCAAGGATTTCTGTTGCGGGGAGAGCGAATCACGAAGTTTCTGAGCTTTGAGTTCAGCGGCGGCCGGGCCCATGTATTCGGCGGCTTTCTCAAGGTTCTCGACAAACCGCTTGAAGTCGCCGCCCTGCCCCGAGATCTCGCGGGCTCTCACACGCTCGACGAGGGTTCTTGCTTGATCACGCAGAGTGAGTTGAATCTCCGACAGCAGCGTTGCGTTGTCGCGGATTTCGCGTCGTGTGCGCTTGTCGGCGCCGGTGGAGTCTTGGATCAAATTCCAGGTGCCGGCGATGATCTCTTTTTGACGGCGCGAAATCTCTTGCTGACGCCGGCCGCCCCCTTTGCCCATGCCGCCCGACTGACCTTCGCGCAGCTCGAAATCAAAGGGGCGTACCTCGATAAAATACATGTCCGTCTGCACGAATTTCTTGGCATCGCGGGCAACGGCGTAGTAGGAAATGATGTCGCCGGGGACGAGCAGGGGCGAGCCGGGCGTAACGTCGGTGTCGGCGGTTTCGGGCTCGCCCATTTCCTCGAGATAAAACGTATGACTCGAACGCGCTGTCTTCGCGCCGCGTCGTGCCGCCAGCGGAGCGGTTTGCGGCTCGCCGCCGTTGACGGTGTAATGCACGGCGAACGAGCGCAGCCCAAAATCGTCGGCGGCTTCGAATTCGGCGACGACTTCCTCGATATTCGTGGCCCGCCGATCGCGGCCCGGCCGACGGAACTTAACGGTCGGTTTCTTGTCGGGGACGATCGAAATGAAGTAGTCGTCGGTGAGCCGCACGACCTCGCCCTCATAAAGCGCGGCGACGAAATACTGCCCTTCCTCGTCAACTTGGATACGGCCCCTTGCCGTCAGTTCTTTTGACGACATCGAGACGCTTTCTTCGTTGTTAACTCGCAGGACGCCGGCGCTGAGAGGCTTGTCGAGAGTCACTTCGACGTCGACTTCGGTGCCGGCCACGGCGCGAATGTCACCGAACTCTTCCTCGACGAGATTTTCGAGACCGGTCCATTTGGGGTAGTTGTAGCTCAGCCGAATCGACTCGACGTTCGGCATTTCGACGACGTGGATTTCGAACGCTTCGCTCCGGATGCCGCCGGCGGCAATGCGATATCGCAACGGCTCCCGAACGCCCGCGAAAAGAAACTCGAAGCCCTCGCCGTCGAGTTGCTTTTGCATCGGCGCTTCTTCCCAACCCACGCCACTCTCGAATTTCGCGAGCATTTGCGCGGTAGGCGATTCGAACCCGAGCATGCGGGCGGTGACGACAAGGTCGGCCCCTTGGCGAATCGTCTTGGAACCGGGCTCGACGATGATCTGATACAGCGGCGAAACCGAGGGCTCGAGCCAGCCCCCCCACAGGCGCGAGGTTCCGTAGCTCCAATAGCTCGGCCCGGCGCTCCCCAGCCAAATCAGCACGGCCAGCGCGGCCACGCCGGCGGCGGCGTACGCGAAGATACTCCGAGCCTCGACGACATCTTCCGCGGGAACGGCCTCGGCGACCTGCATCGTGTCTTCGGCGAGCAGATCGAGAAAAGGATTGGGCTCCCCGGCGGCCGCACCTTCGGTCTTGTCGACAAAAGTTTCGATACGACCGTCAAACGCCGGCACTTGCTTTTCAATATGACCGGCGGCCCCGCCGCGCCCCAACCTAAGCAACGGGCGGACCAGCAGAAAGACAACGATCGCGGCGAGCGAGGCAAAGAGAAGAGTCCGCGCGCTGATTACGCTGGAGTTCGAGAAAGCGAACTCATTGGAAAAGTAAACGCCGGCGATGGTCAACAACAGAGCGCCGATCGCGGTAGCACCCAGCCCGCGCGAGGCCGTGACGGCCTTGAGGCGAAGATGCACGCGATTCAGGTAGTCCTGGAGCTTCTCGGAGGGAGTGCGGGAAAAATAGCTCACGACAATCGGACCTCGTGGCGTTCGTTGAGATGCTGATTACCCACTACCGATTCTATCAGTGCCGCCAATAGTAACAGGACCAGCAGCCAGCGCCAAATCTCGAAAGGAGGAAGGTCAATGGGTGTTTCCACGCCTTCGGCGGCCGCGACTTCGCCGCCCCCACCGCCGGTGGCTTGCCACAGGGCCAGCATGTCGGCGTCCATCGGCCGCAGGTTCGACTCGCGGGGGTCGGGATTGACGGCGATCAACTCGGCTTCCCCGGTTCGCCGGATTTCGTAGAAACCAAGCTGCGTCACTTGCAGGTCTTGCTCGGAGATTGACTGCGAAAGAGACAGAACGCGGTCCCCCTCCGGGTCGAAGGCTTGCACGGTGGAGCCCGGCGCGCGGCGCTTCCGCAAAGCCAAGACCGAGCCGATCACGGCCTGCATACGGCTTTCTTCCAAACCCGACAAGTAACGGGTCGCCTCGACGGCGAAGGGTACGAAGACCGGGTGTACCGGTAGATCGTTCCAAACATTGTCGAGCGACGACGCGAAAACGAGCAGACGTCCGTCGCCGACTTTGTGCTCCACCAACACCGGTGAGCCGTCGGCGAAGCGCGCGGGCACCTCGTCGTCTTCGCCGGTCCACAGTTGGGCGTAGCGGAAGAATTTCACGCGCCGAAAACGCTCGACCTGCCGCAACACCGGATGCGAGACATCCACTTCGCCGGGGACTTGAAAGCGCTCTCCCTCGCGGGGGACGTAGCGGGCCTCGCCGATGCGCTTCTCATAGAGCGGGGCCTCGCGCGCCAAGGTGATCTTGGGTCCGACGGCAAGAAGCACGGAACCGCCCGCCTCGACGTAGTCGCGCAAGCGCTCGGTGAACAAAGACGAAAGGCGCGGGACGTCGGAGATGACGACCATGGCGAAGCGCTCGGGTTGCAGACGGTCGGCTTCGGCGGGCGAAGCGGCGCGGACCTCGAAAATCGATTCCGCCCCGGCGTCGAGAGCGGCCTTGTAGTAGAGCACGTCGCGACGGCGGTTCTCGCCGGAAAGAAACAGAATCGGCGAGGGCTCGGTGTTGTCGAAGACCACCAAGCGCCGATCGTCGAGTGCGAGTGCGTCGCCGGAATCGAGAACGACTTCGGCCCGAGTGTTTCCCTTCGGCACATCGAAGCCTTCGAAGACGACCGAAGCGCGGCCCGACGCCGGTATGTCCGCGGAGCGATCGGCGACGCGTTTGCCGCCCAGACGGAATGTTACATCCTTGCGGGCGGCGACGGTTCCGAAACCAGCGACCGTCACTTCGATACGGGCCTTTTGTCCGGCACCGTAGAGTCGCGTCGTTCCCTTGACGCTTTCAATCGTCCAATTGGGGGCTTCGGGGCCGGCGATGTTGTGAGGAATGAGAGTCGCGATGCTCGGTAGAGCGACGTCGGAAAATCGTCCGGGCAACGCCGATTGCTGGAAGTCGGAAATGAGATGCACTTCGACCGGCACGCTGTTGGCGGGAATGAGATTGCGAACAGCCTCGATCAATTCTCCGTAGGAATTTCTGGAAACACCGGGTTCGAGCGACCGGATCGCCGCGAGTAACTCGTCGCGATCATGAATACGCTCGGTGACGACGCGGACGCCTGGGCCGTTGGCGAGGATTTGGGCGGCGTCGCCTGATTCCATGGCGTTGACGATGCTCTCGGCCTCGGCCGCGGCACCTTTGGCGCGGCCCTCGAAACTCATGCTCAGCGAGGTGTCGACCACGATCAAATGGAAAGTCGGCAGGGTCCCCAGCACCGCACGCGGAGGGCGCTCCCAAATCGGCTTGGCGAAGACGATCGCAAGCAGGGCGTAAACCGCGAGGCGGGCGGCCAGCAGGAGCAGGTAGCGGAAGCGGCGTTCGAGTAGGGCGGCCTGCTTGCGGCGCTCGAAAAACATCAGTGAGCTGAAAGGGAGTTTGACGGGATTTTGACGCTGCAACAGGTGCAGCCACAAGGGCAACGAGAGGGCTAGGCCGCCGAGCAGGAATAGTGGCGCGATTAACGACATACTCAAAGGGGCCGTGCTACTTACACTGACGCTTCCGAAGCCGGGAAAGAGCAAACAAACCTTGCGGCCCTTATTTGTGGCGTTCTCTAAATAACAAATACTCCCTGAGCGCCAAGTCGAGCGGCTTCGAAGTATCCATCAGCCAATAGTCGGCGCCGACGCCGGCGGCCTCATCCTTGATCTTTTCCAAGTGATCCGTCATTCTCTTGCGGTATTCGCGCCGCGCGTACTCTCCCGACACTTCCATGCGGTCGCCGGTTTCCATGTCCTCGAGCAAGGCCGACTGGCCGAACTCGGGTTCGATTTCGGCCGGGTCGAGAACTTGGAAGAAGATCACGTCCTGCCCTTGATAAGCCAATGGGCGAGCGGAGCGGAGCAACACTTCCGGATCGGCGTAGAAATCGGAGATGACGGCGACGAGTCCGCGGTGAGAAAAGTATTCCTGGAAGTGCTCGAAAGGCGCTCGCAGATCGGTTCCTGTCGCCGCCTCGGCGCGATCGAGCGAGTGCAAGATGCTTTGCAGATGGCCGGGGCGCGTTGACGGAGGACGAAAGTCGCGCACTTTCTCGTCGAAGACGATGAGGCCAACCGCGTCGTGCTGGTGAATCGAAAGATACGCCAGCGCGGCGGCCAAGTAGCGCGCGTATTCGATTTTCGTGATGCCGTCGGACTTGTAGCCCATCGACGCGCTGGCGTCGAACAGAATCGCCAGATGCGTATTCGTCTCGCCCAAGTAGCGCCGCACATAAGTGCGGTCGGTGCGGGAAAACACGTTCCAGTCGATGAAGCGCGGGTCGTCGCCGATGGCGTAGGGGCGGTATTCGGCGAACTCCAGGCTGAAACCGAAGAAGGGCGAGCGATGAAGGCCGGTCAGAAATCCGTCCACGACGGTCTTGGCGGCCAGTTCGATATTGTTGAGCCGCGAGAGGACCTTCGGGTCAAGAAGTGTTTGCAAGGCCATGGGTTTTGCTGTTGCCGAGGGACGCGGATCAGTTGCTACGCGATACGCTGCTACTCCTCGGGCGCGAGCCGGGCTTCGAGCATCTGCTTGAGAATGTCATCCACCGAAACACCATCGGATTCGGCATGAAAGTTGGTCAAAACACGATGCCGCATCACCGGCGGCACAAGGGTCCGCAGGTCGCCGTAGGTGACGTGGTAACGCCCTTGTGTTAATGCGCGGGCCTTGGCCGCCGCGACCAAGAATTGCGTGGCGCGCACGCTACAGCCGTAATTGACGTACTTATTGACGATGTCGGGCGCCAGCGGGTCTTTGGGACGCGTCGCCCGCACCAATTCGACGGCGTAACGGGTGGCGTTGTCGGAAACCGGAACCTGCCGAACGAGTTCCTGGTAGCGCAGGATATCCTCGCCATTGGTGCAAACTTCGACTTCCGGCGGCGGCCCTTCCCCGTACCGATTCACGACGTCGATCTCTTGATCCGTGTCCAAGTAATCGAGAATCACCTTGAACAAGAAGCGGTCGAGTTGGGCTTCGGGAAGCGTGTAAGTCCCTTCGAGTTCGATGGGGTTTTGGGTCGCCAGCACGAAGAAAGGCGGTGCCAGGGTGTAGGTCGTGCCGCGCACGGTCACGCTCAACTCCTGCATCGCCTCGAGCAAGGCGGCTTGGGTTTTGGGCGGCGTGCGGTTAATTTCATCAGCCAGCAAGACGTTGGTGAAGATGGGCCCTTCGATAAACGTCCATTTTCGGCGGCCGGTCGTGACATCTTCCTCGATGATGTCGGTTCCGGTGACGTCGGTCGGCATCAGGTCGGGCGTGAACTGAATGCGCTTGAAGGTGAGTCCGAGAGCGGTCGCCAGAACGCGGACCAGCAAAGTCTTGGCGGTTCCCGGCATTCCCGTGATCAGGCAATGGCCGCCGACGAGCAGAGTGATCAACAGATGCTCGACAACCTCGTCGTGGCCGACGATTACGCGGCGTACTTGGGTGCGAATGCGGTCGAGGGTGTCGCGAAATGATACAACGAGCTCGCGGTAGTCAGCGGTATCCAGGCTGGACGTTGTTGGGAGACTCATAGATAGAGGATTCTCGTTTCCTTAGCGCTTGAGTTCCAGAAGCAATTTCTGAGCGGGACGATAGCTGGGAGCCGCTTCCAATGCCAGCAGCAAATGTCGCCGCGTCTTTTTGCGATCCTCCATCTTATGATATGTGCGCGCCAGATGAAAATGCGCCGCCGCCGGGTCGATCGGACCGATAGCGAGAACGGTTTCGAACTGCTGCAAAGCGTCTTCGTAGCGCTCCTCGGCCAGCAGCCATTCCCCAAGAGGCCGATGGAGTTCTTCGTCGCCGGGAGTGATGTAGAGCAGAGCGTCGAGCGCAACGATGGCCTCCGGACGGCGGTTGGCTTCGTCGAGCAGCGCGGCCAGTTTCTTGATCCGGGTCGGACTGCGGCCGCCCGCCTGTTGGTACAGCTGTAGCTGCTCGATGGCGGCCGCCTTGTCGCCCTTTTTCAGATAGGCATCGGCCAGCAAGGTGTAGGCATTGCCGCCCTCGACGTATTCAGGATAAATATCGCGGGCCGCGACGGCGGGCTCGATGACCTCGTCCCATTTCTCGGCGCGGGCGGCCTTCAGAGCCTCTTTCAGCAACTTGCGCCATTCGGGAAACTTTTCGACCAACTCGCCGTAGCGCTCCTTCACGTAGGCGGCGAATTGCTCGTCGAAGTCTTCGCTTGATATCCCGACGACCGCGGTAATGTTGTCGGCGGTGGATCGTCCCTCTCCGAAGCCGTCGAGCAATTCGACAAGCTTGGAGAAGCCCCACTTGTCGGCGATGAACCGACAGACTAAACCCGCCTGAAAATACGAGACGGCGATTTGCTTGGGGTATTGCGGGCGAATGAATCCGCTGTCGAGTTCGGCTACGGGAAGGAACTTTTCTTTCTTGACGGCGTCGATCACGTCGGGAGAAATTCGGTCGCCCCAGCTTTCATCGACCGCCCACTCCTCATAGACGGAAATCCCCTCGCTGAACCAGCGCGGAACCAAGTGATTCGTCGCCTCGAGGGTGATGACGTGCGCCATTTCGTGCCACAGCGTCGTGCCCCAATGAAAACTGCCCGGGGGACGGCCCGACGGGCTGTCCATGGCAACGACATGACCGAAGGTGACACCGAGCAAACCGACGCCCGGCAAGCCCATCGTTCGCACGCCGAAATCGTCGTGGTCGGGATAGAGTTCGACCCGGACCGGTTTCTTCGGCGTGAATTGGTATTTAGCCTGAAAGGTCTCCAGGCTCAGCTCGGCGAGTTGGACGACGTAGGGACGAAGAACCTCCGCTTCGTCCTTGTGTAGCTTGACGATGACGGTCGGCTTTTCGAAACTGCCGTCGAGCGCACCGGGCTCATCGGACAACGGCTTGTCGAAATTCGAAAAGGTTTTGAAATTGTCGAAGCTGTCAAGCAGCCGCAGCGTGTTGACGGTCTTGGCGCTATAGGGATCGCCCTGGTAGGCAAGTTCGAGATGCCGGGCGGCCTGCTCGTCTTCGCCCTCGCGCATCAAGTTGACGGCCAAGTCGGCATGCGCCGACCAGAGTTCGGGGTCGCGATCGACCGCCTTGCGATACAGCGCGGTCGCCTCCCGATAACGACGCGTAATGACATAAAAGTGGGCCGCGTCGGCGTAGACCTGCCCATAGCTGGGGTTGTATTCGAGGGCCTTCTTCGTCCAGGAACTCTCCTCGGCCCCTTGCAACAGGTCGATGGCGGTCTTGAGGGAGTAGAGTTCAAGGGGAGACTGCCCTTGCTCCTCGGCTTTTTCAAGACCTTGATTGAGAGCCTTGTGGGCCTCGTCGATCTTGTTTTCCTCGATATCCATCGCGGCGAGCAGGACGTAGGCTTCTACCAACTCAGGGTCGGCTTGGATCACCTCCGCCACCCATTCGCGCGCCTTGCCTTCGAAGCGGCGCGAGAGCACGGAGGCTTTGCCGAGGCGCGCCGCCAGGCCGGCCTCGTCGATTTTCAACGCTTCGTCGAATAGCTTGAGCGCCTCGCCCTGGTTGTGGGTTTCGAGAAAAAGGTAACCCCAGCGGACGCGCAGTTCGGCGTCTTCCGGCGCGGCATTGACGGCCTGCTGAAACATCTCGTTAGCCTGTTTGAAATTGCGTAGACCCCAGAAGGCCTCCGCCCTCGTCCCGGCGTCGTCGGTCTGACTGATCAGCTTCATGTAACAAACGCGCGCCTCGCGGCGACGTCCGTGATCCCAATGATCGTCGCAGGGACTTAGTTCGGGGCTACGTCTTCCCCGCCCTTCTCCGCGCTGGGCGGCGGCGGGAATTACGAGAGCGAAAGCAGCCGCAAGAAGAATCAGGGTCTGGGATTTGGGCCACGCTCGATTCAGCGTTGAGTGTCTACTCATTGCCGACCGCCTCGTCGATTTCCACCTGCTTGCCGGCCAACTCGATCATCAACGTTTCCAACGCCTCGAAATACGGATCGAGCTCCATCTCGTCCTTGCGGCCCTTTAGATCCTCGATTCGCCCCTCGATCGCTTCGCGTTCCTCGAACAGTCGTCGCACGGCGGGGTCCTCGGAAGCCGCGACGGTCTTCTCGAGCCTCGCGAGCGTAAAAGTACCGGCGAAGTCGCCCTCGATGCGGGGGTGCTCTCCGGCCAGTCGCTTTTCTTTTTCGAAGAAGTCTTTCACACGGCGTTCGGTGTAATGAAACGCCTCGGCGGCGGTGATGACCGAGTTCTTATCCGAGTCCGCGGATTCGTCGCTGAGCGCCTCGACCCAATATTCTCCAAAAACCGTGGCGTTGGCTTCGCGCCCGCTGCGGGTGGCGGTGATGATGACGCGGCCCGCGCGCTTCAGAACATCGATCAGCGCGCCGCTGGCGCTCGACGTGACCGCGACGAGCTGCCGCCGCGCCGGAAGGGCATCAAGCAGTTCTCGAAGCTTCTCGCCATCGAGGTCGGGACCGGGGATATTGAACTTGTAAGCGCGGCCGTCCCAGGTCCCGTGGCCGACAAGAATGAGCGCGACCGAATCGTTTTCGGCGGTCGTTTTCGCAAGCTCACTCAGGACCGCTGTGATCGCCTCACGACGAGATTCAGGGCCCTTGAGAACGTGCACTCTCGAGCCGTCGCCGGTGGTCTTTTCAAAAACGTCGCCAAGCGCGGAGGCATACGCGGAGAACCGCTCTTCGTATTGCGGTTCGCCTCCCAGCCCGCCGACGATGACGAAATGGGACTGCCCTATTTCGGCGCGCAACGATGTGCCGACCGCCGCCAGGAGCAGACAAACGTAGAGGGGGCCGGCGAAGCTGAAGCGAAATACACCCACGGCAATAGGAGTTCGACGATGGGAAGGAGAGAAATGTTTCACCGATGCGCTCATGGCCGTCCCAACCTCTTCGGCGGGCCGGCTCAAATCACACCCCAGCGGCGTCTCAGCAACCATTCGCCGCCTCGCAAAGCCAGCAGCAGCAGGAACAGGACGGGCATATCCCACAGGTCCATGGTCTCACGGGCGGTGATGCCGGCTTGGGAGAAACGCACTTCCTCGGGCAGCCCGTCGGCCTCGTCGAGTGTGAAGTATCGCCCGCCGGTTTGTTCGGAGAGCCGTTCCAAGATCTCGCGATTTTGCGCCGGGTGGAAATCCTCGGCCACGCCGTCTTCGCGGCGGACGTGCAGGACCTCGGCGCCGAGCACCTGATCACCGCGGTGCGCTGTCACCTCGATGCGATAGGGACCGGGGCGCGCCGCAAGCAACTCCGTTTCATACACGCCCTCTTCCTCGGCCGAGGGACTCAACTCGATCGTTACCGGATCGCCGAACTCGGGAGTCAGCAACGCCGTAACCGTTGCATTGTTCGCGGACTCATAGGCCTTGGTTCGTACCTCGGCCCGCAGGCTCACGCGGGGATCGTCGGCGTAAAGGGTCTTGTTGCTCGAAATCGTAACCGTCCCGGGAGAGTTGGACACCATGGCGCGAAACAACTGTCTCCAGAACATGTGGTGTCGCTCGTCGTCGTGCGGGAGCCCCATTTTCCAACGCCAAGTTCCTCCCGTCGCCAGCACAATCGACTTGCCTCGGCCGTAGCTTTGTTGCACGAGAATCGGAATTGGCTTCGCTTCGACGCGCGCTTGGATGAGTCCGACGGCGGCCGGTTTGAGTTCGCCGACCCGTTGATAATCGGCGAGCGCGGGCATCTCTTTCCATAGGGCAAGGTTCTTCGCGCGGGCCTCGTCGAGACGGCAGATTAATGAATCGCGCCCTTGGGGAGTCAGTTCCACGGAAACCGGGATCCGGAAGAAAGTCGGACCGTCATCGCCGGGAAGGCGAACGGGCAGTACTTCCGCGACTCTGGAGGTTCCCCATCCGCCGTCGCCGAGCCCGTTTCGCCCGGCCAACATCAACAGTGTCCCGCCTCGGCGATTAACGAACTCGCGGATCATCTCCTGCTGCTCGACGGTGAAAAAACCCGCTTCGATGCTGCCGAGGATCAGCGCGTCATAGGCGAACAATTCCTCGACCTTGGTTGGGAAACCGTCTTTGAGTTCCTCGGGCGTGCCGACGCCCTGGCGGTAGAACTTATTGGGGGAGGTACGCAGCAGCGTAACCAGGCGCACCCCGGCGTCTTTGTGGATCGCCCGGCGCATGAATTTGTATTCCCAGCGTGGTTCGCCCTCCACATAGAGAATCTTGCGCCGCCCGCGCGGTACGTCGACCACACGGGTCAAGGAATTGTTGCCCGTGATCTCTTCTCCCGGCATCGGTTCGACGGAAAATCGCAAGTTGCGAATACCCGCCTCCCCGGCGTTGAAATCCACCCACTCGCTGTGAACCGTCTCACCGCGACGTAGCGTAACCTCTTTGGACGCCAGAATCGTCGAGCCGTCGCGGACCGTGACGCGTGTCTTTTGCTCATCCCGACCGGCGTGGCGTAGCGCCACGTGAGCGCTGAGTTGCGAATTCGGCAGTGCTCGCGGCGCGACGTTCACCTCACTGAGTTCGATATCGCTCGGAATCTCCTCGCGTCCAACGCCGACGGTGTGGATAGGGACATTGTGTTTGCGAATCTCGGCCATCCGCTCGCGGCCGAACGAACCGGCGTTATCGGACCCGTCGCTGACCACGATCACGGCGCCCAAAGGAAGCGCCGCCGACTCGCGCAAGACCGCCGCGATTGCGTCTCCGACGCGCGTGGCGTTGCCGGGCGGGGGCAGCTTTTCCGAATCCAGGGATTCCAGGCGTTGTATCCCGTCCGAAAAGCCGTAGAGCCTGACGCGGAATTTCTCCCGAAGCTGATCGATGACGCCGGCGCCCAAAGCCGCCCGTGCTTGGTCGATTCGCGATTCCTCACCCTCCCCGAGCGCCATGCTGCGTGAGGTGTCGAGCATGATCGCGACAACGTTCTGCTGTGACCGCAGCGACTGGATGCTCACCGCCGGCCGCCACAGCAACAGCAACAACAAGGCAACCGACGCCCACTGCAACACCCACACAATACGTTGCCGAGGCTCATCGAGCGCACCCGGATCGCGGCGTAGATACCAGAACAGGCCGCCGCCGGCCGCCGCGATCAGCAGCGGCAACAACCACGCCGGGAGCCCGCTCGCAAGAACGAAATCGCCCTTGCGAAAAACCGTGGTCGGGTACTTGAACAAAAACTCAAACACGAAACGAGGTCCTTCGTCGAGTTAACGACAATTCATCGACGGCGCACTCAATGCGTCATCGAATAGATGACGTAATTAATTCCGAAGCGGTAGCCAGAACCGTCATTTTCTCAGGATACTGGGGCGTATCGGCGTGCTCCCAGGCGTCTCCCAAATCCATGTTAAAGTTCATGGCCACCATCAGGCGGTTGTCGTCGTCGTAGATTCCGCGCCAGCGGGGCTCAATACCGTCCTGTTCGTACGTGACACCGCTCCATAAATATCGAATCCCGGGCACCTGAATTCGTTGATCCAAATCGTAGAGGACATGTAATAAAGGATCCCCTTCCTCGATGTCGAGAATCGGGCGTTCGGGGAATACGCGGCGCATGCTTTCGAGAAACATGGCCCACTGGTAGCTCCCGTGGAAATCGTCGACGACGAGAAAACCTCCACGCAAAAGGTATTCCCGCAATCGCTCGGCTTCGTCCTCCTCAAGGTGCCAGCGGCCGACCTCGACGGCGTAAAGCCAGGGATAGTTGAATAGTTCGTCGTCGAGCGGCCGAACCAGCCTGCTACCCATCGCCGAATCGATGTTGGTGAGGCGCCCCAGGCCTTGCATGAAGTGGTAATCGGCCTCCGGGTAGTCGGTCGCCCAACCGCCGCGACGTCCCCAGTCTTCTCCACCCATACTCGCGTAGACGAAACGCGCGAAATGAAATTCACCGCGCCCTTCGGCGTCGTACCATTCGTCGGGCACCGGAGATTCTCGGAAACCGAAGCCTCCGCCGAAGCGCTGCCAGGCCGACAGCCAAGCGGCGCCGAGGAGAAAACAGACGAGCAACAAGACGCTGGGGCGGCGGATCCTCGCAATAGTCATCTCTTGCTCGATTCGGAGGCCGAAAGCACATTTCCTCGGCATCCATCCCAAGCGTAACACCCCCCGCCGAGGACATGACGTGCAGTTGTGATATGAGTTGAGTCGGGCGACAATCGAGCATCCTAATCAGGTTCTGAAAAGCACATGGGGCTGGGACTCGGGCCTGCCGGCGCGCCTCGTGCAAGGTTGACCAGGATACCGGTGTTACCCTGATTCCTTTGTTCATGGTCCGCAAGAAAGAGAGGCTCCCATGACGGCGGTGGATTGGTTTGTGAAAGACCTGCGCGAGCGGGGTGTGGAGTGGATCGCGACACTTTGCGGACACGGGCTTGACCCGTTGGACTACGCCGCTCGGCAAGCGGGCATACGACTGGTGGATGTCCGCAATGAGCAAACGGCCGGCTATATGGCGGAGGTTTACGGAAGGCTCAGGGGCCGCCCCGGCGTTGCCGCCGTCTCGAGCGGAGTCGCGCACGCGAATGGAATGACGGGAGTCGTCGACGCCTTTTTGGACCAAGCACCGATGCTGCTCATTAGTGGGGCGCACGCCCATGCCACGGCGGGGATGGGCCATTTTCAGGACCTCGACCAATCCGCCCTTGCGCGACCGGTAACGAAGTACGCCGGCGTGATCGACCGGCCCGAGCGTGTCTTGCAAGTGCTCGCCCAGGCTTGGACCGAGGCCGTTTCCACGCCTCACGGACCAGTCAATCTCACTTTTCCAATGGACATTCAGGAGATGCCTGTCGAAGAAGCCGCATTGGTAGCGCCGACGCCGACACCGATAGGGAGAAGCTCGTTCGACCCCGCCGACGTGGAAGCCGCGGCGGAAGCTTTGCGAGGGGCCGAACGCCCGTTGATCGTCGTCGGCAGCGGCGCCTACTACGGCGGAGAAGGGCGGGCCATAGCCGAATTTTCTAAAGCACGCGGCGTCCCGCTCGCCATTCCGATTTGGGATCGTGGAACGATTGAAGAGCCCCTGGAAACCTTTGTCGGCATGCTGGGGGCCGCGACCGGCGGTCCGCGGTTGCTCGCCGACGCCGACTTGATCATTTTGGCCGGGGCAGTCGCGGACTATCGCCTGGGGTTTCTTCAGCCCGCCGCACTCGCCGAGGGGGCGCGCGTCATTCGTCTGGATAGGGGTTGGGCCGAGCTATCACTCGACGATCGGGTCTCCGCCGGGCGATTTGAGGCCTGGTTGGCTGAAGCGCGCGGGCGGAGCAACGAATTTCGCGCGACTGTCCGGCAACGGGGTATCGAGCAGGCCGGAGGTGGGCTGCACGCTGTTCATGTGGTGGATGCCGTCGGCGAGGTGTTGACGGACGAAACTCTTTTCTTGATGGACGGCGGCAGCATCGGACAATGGGCGTACCAACTGCTGACCGACCGCTACCCGTCGACTTGGCTGTCGTGTGGACGAAGCGGCGTGGTCGGCTGGGGGCTGGGCGGGGCCATGGCGGCGCGGCTGACCTACCCGGATCGTCCGGTGCTGCTGCTCGCCGGCGATGGGTCGTTTACTTTCACGCCGGCGGAAATCGAATGCGCTGTGCGGCAGAAAATACCGTTGGTAGTCCTCGTGGCCGACGATGAGGCTTGGGGGATTACGCAATCGGGGCATCAGGACAAGTACGGCGAACCGATCACGAGCGCGCTGGGGCCGATCGATTTCGTCAAACTCGCCGAAGCTTTCGGCGCGCGCGGGGTGAAGGCGGAAACGCCGGACCAACTCGTCGCGGCCCTGCGGGAGGGTCTGGATTCCGGGGAGGTGACGGTAATTCACACGCCGATTGTCGGGGGTAGCCCGCCGGGCTGAAAGCTCGGAACCTAAGGAAAAGCTTCAAACGGGCGAAGCCTGTCTAAGAGAACATGTAAAGCGGGGTGGCCTGGGCTACGGCGACGCCGCCTTCACCCTCATCACCGGATTCCGCCTCCCCGCCCTCGTCCACGGGGCGGTAATACATCCCGTCTTTTTCAAGGAAGATTTCAAGATCGGCCGGTTTCGGTAACTGCCCTTGAATCAGAGCTTCAGATAGTGGATCTTCAATGAATTTCTGAAGGGCTCTCCGCAATGGTCGGGCCCCGTAGTTGCGGTCGCCGCAGGTCTCGTCGAGAATGTATTGGGCGGCGTCCTCGTTGAGGCGAATGTGAATCTCTTTCCGAACGAGATTCTCGTTGATCTGTCCGACCATCAGGCCGATGATCTTGATCAGATCGTCATCCGTCAACGACGAGAAGATGATCAGCTCGTCGATACGGTTAATAAACTCGGGGTTAAAAACCCGCTTGACTTCGTTCAGAACCTCGGCCTCGGCTTTGGCGTCGGCCTCTTCCTTGGAGGAGCCTTCGAATCCAATCCGCGACTGCTTCTGCAGGTAGCGGGCCCCGAGGTTCGAGGTCATGATGATGATCGTATTCTTGAAATCAACCGTATTGCCGAGCCCGTCGGTCAACTGGCCATCCTCGAAAACCTGCAAAAGAATGTTTAATAGATCCGGGTGTGCCTTCTCGATCTCGTCGAGCAGAATGATCGAATAGGGCGCGCGCTTGACGCGTTCGGTCAACTGACCGCCCTCTTCGTAGCCCACATACCCGGGAGGCGAACCGATCAGCTTCGAGACCGAGTGTTTTTCCATGAACTCGGACATATCGAAGCGCACCAGCGTTTTTTCGCTTCCAAAAAGCGATTCGGCGAGTGCTCGAGCTACTTCGGTCTTTCCTACACCGGTCGGCCCCAGAAACAGGAACGATCCGGCCGGTCGAGCGGCGGACTTCAAACCCGCGCGGGAACGTCGAATCGCTCGCGCCAACGCTGAAATGGCTTTCTCTTGGCTGACGACGCGGTGGTGCAGTTCTTCCTCGATTCGCAGCAGCTTCGCCAGTTCCTCTTCCTTGATCGAGGTCATGGGAACGCCGGTCCAACGAGCGACGACGTCTTCGATGTCGTCCTTGGTCACCGAGGCGGTCGCGGTTTCGTCGAGGTTGTACTTTTCGCGCAGGACACGCAGGTTTTCGCGTTCCTTGCGCTCTTCATCGGAATAGAAACGGGCCTTCTCGAACTCGTGGTTCGCGATGGCGTTTTCCATGCGGTGCACGATGAACTTGATGCGCTTGTGAACCTCGGAGATCTCCTCGGGCATCGTCGTTTGGCGCAATTTCACACGGGCGCCGGCTTCGTCGACCAGATCGATCGCCTTGTCGGGCAGGAAGCGGTCAGGGATGTAACGGCTCGAGGTGTAGACGGCGGCTTCCACGGCCTCGTCGGTGTAGGCCACCGCGTGAAACTTTTCGTAGCGGTCCTTGATGCCGAAGAGCACCTGAACGGCCTCTTCCTCGCTGGGCGGGTTGACCTTGACAGCCTGGAAGCGGCGCTCGAGCGAACGGTCTTTCTCGATCGATTTGCGAAACTCAGCCGGCGTCGTGGCGCCAATGCACTGAATTTCGCCGCGAGAGAGAGCGGGCTTGAGAATATTCGCGGCGTCGAGCGAGCCTTCGGCGGAGCCGGCGCCGACCAGAGTGTGCAGCTCATCGATGAAGATGATTGCATTCTGATTTTCCATCAACTCTTTCATGATGGTTTTCAGACGCTCTTCGAATTGTCCGCGGTATTTCGTACCGGCGACGATCAGCGACAAATCCAGCGCCAGGATGCGCTTTTCGGCTAAGAACGAAGGGACCACGCCATCGGCGATGCGTTGCGCGAGGCCTTCAACGATGGCCGTCTTGCCGACGCCGGATTCGCCGATCAGAACCGGGTTGTTTTTCGTGCGGCGGCAAAGAATTTGGATGACGCGCTCAACTTCATTTGCCCGCCCCACCAGCGGATCGAGCGCGGCGTCCACGGCGGATTGCGTCAAGTCGCGGCTGAACTCGGCCAGCAGCGAGCTTTCCTTCGGACGGTTCGAAAGGAGTTTTTCCGATTGCGACCGTGCCAACTCTTCGCGAATCGTCGCCAAGCGCAGGCCGCGTTCATGCAGGATCTCGGCGGCGAAAGACTTTTCTTCCCGCAGCAATCCGAGCAGCAGATGCTCGGTTCCAATGTGTTTGTGAGATAGTCGCTCGGCCTCCTCGGCGGCGTAGGCGAGCACGCGTTTGCATTCGTGGCTTAGAGGCAAGTCGACCGATGTCGACACCTTCTCACGAACCGTCGTGTGGGCTTCGATCTGTTTTCGGATCGATTCGACCGCGGCATGCGAACGCAGGAAACGGTTCGCCAAGGCTTTGTCTTCACGGATCAGCCCCAGCAAGAGGTGTTCGCTCTCGATGTAGGGACTGCCGAATTGACTCGCTTCATACCGGGCGAAGAAGATGACTCGCCGAGCTTTCTCGGTATAGCGTTCGAACATATCTCTTCCGATCCCCTTAGCGGGCGCCGAAACTGCGCTTCTTCATCATATCAACCCACCATCGATCCGCGGGGGAACGCAAGGGCCAAATCGTCGTCCGCGAATCCGATAGCCGCCAACGACTTGGGCGGTCCGCCCATCGCGACGCCGCCCACCCGAGTCGGCGCAACCTCTCCCTAATCCATTTCGTCCCCCACGGCCGAAATCTTCCCCGCTCTTACTTTCAGCGTACGATTACAACGCGCGGCAAACTCTCGATTGTGAGTCGCTACCACGAGACCCAACCCACAATTCTGGGGCAGCGAGAGTAACAGATCGACGATCGAGGCGCCCGTGACGCTATCAAGGTTGCCTGTCGGCTCGTCGGCCAGCAGGATTTTCGGCGCGGGCGTCAGGGCGCGCGCGATGGTCACACGCTGTTGCTCGCCGCCGGAAAGCTCGCCGGCGCGATGCTCGGCGCGATCGGCCAGCCCCACCCTCTCAAGCCATAGGCCGGCTTTGGGATACGCGGTATCCGCCGGCTCACCGGCGATCAGCAACGGCATGGCGGCATTTTCGAGGGCGGTGAACTCGGGCAGCAAGTGGTAGTTTTGCCAAACAAAGCCAATTTGGCGGCCGCGGTAGAAAGCCAGTTCCTCTTCCGAGTGCCCCGACAGGGGGCGGGATTCGAAGAGAACCTCTCCCGCGGTCGGTTCATCCAGTCCGCCGAGCAAGTAGAGCAGAGTGGATTTGCCGGCGCCGGATTCTCCGACCAGCGCCAAGCTCTCCCCGGCGTCCACATCGAACGTGACTTCGTCGAGAACCGTTAGACTCGACGGGCCACTCTGAAAGGTCTTGGTCAGATGATCGGCCTGAAGCAGGGGGTCGGACACTGGGGTTCCTCTTCAGATCGGCAATTCCCGACGACGAAAAACGGCCCGTGCGGCATTTCCTAGACAGGCTAGAACAACGACAAGGCCAGCGCGTCGTCGACGATTCGCTCGGGCTCGCCCGCCCCCGCCGCAATGGTGAAGTCCGCTTTCGCGTAGTCTTCCAGGCGCTTCTTGTACAAATCCTCGAACGCCGCGCGGTCACCCGCCAGGGGACGGTGCCCGTAGCCCGACACGCGCTCCCACAGCTGTTCGAGCGGAACGTCGAGCCATAACGAAATTCCCGCCTGTTTCATCGTATCCCGATTGCGCTCATCGGCGAAGGTGCCGCCACCGAGAGCGACGACGCGCGCCCGACCGGTCCTTACCAGGTGGGCCTGCTCGATGAGGGCGTCGCGCTCGATGGCGCGAAAAGTTTGCTCCCCGAACTTTGCGAATATTTCGCCGATCTCGCTTCCGGCTCGGCGTTCGATTTCATCGTCGAGGTCGATGAAGTCCCAGGCCAATCGTTCGGCCAGCTTGCGCCCCACGGTCGTCTTGCCACAGCCCATGAAGCCCGCCAAATAGATGCCCGGCGTGGACTTGAGCCTGATGTGCATTTATGATTTTTCCGCCGGTTCACCGGCATCGGCGCGGTGGTCGAGAGTTAGCGGCGTATTCATCCCGGTCATGCGTCCAAAGACGACACCGGGCAATAGACGCGTCACGGCCGTCAGGGCCCAACCTATTTTTGGCGTCACGACGGTTCGCTTGCCCCGCCTTAGGCCTTCGAGAGTTGCCGCGGCGCACTGTTCGGCCGTGATCATGAAGCGTTTCTGCCCGGCGACTTTTTCCGGAATCTCACCGACCAAGACGTTCCGCCGGAACGCCGTATCGACGTACCCGGGGCATACGCATAGTACCTGAATACCGGCGGGCGTCAACTCCATCCGTAGGCCGTCGGAAAAGGCGTTCAATGCGAACTTCGACGACGAATAAAGGGTAAGCCATGGGAGCGGCACCTTCCCGGCGATCGAGCTGATATTGACGATTGCGCCGCCGCGCGGAATGAGGGGAACCAGGCAACGGGTCAACTCGACGGGAGCCAGCAAGTTCAGGGTAAACATGGACCGAACTTTCTCGGGGTCGGCCAGGAAGGACGGCGCATAGAGGCCGACGCCAGCATTGTTGATCAGCACGTCGAGAGTCGGGAAACGTTTCCGCACTTCCTCGGTAAGCATGTGGAGTGACGCGGGATCGGTTAAATCAGCGGCAATGATGGTGCTCTCGGCGGGAGCAATCCGCCGAGCAGTCGCCTCCAGCCCCTCCCGCGACCGTGCCGTCAAGATCAAGCGCGCTCCTTCTCGGGCGAACGCGGAGGCTAAGGCGCGTCCGATGCCCGACGAAGCACCCGTGATCAATATCGTCTTTCCTTGCAATTCCACTCCGCGGCTCCAGCGGCACTCGCCCCGGTTGTTGGGTACCGCGGCGAGATGATTCCTGTCGCGGTTTTCCAGCGACCAACGAGAAGGCATAATGTAGCATGACCACGGACGAGTTGCTGCCGCTGTTCCCGCTCGAGGTCGTCCTGTTTCCAGGCACGAAACTGCCTCTGCGCATATTTGAGCCCCGCTACCGCCTCTTGATTGGAGAAGCGCTCGAAAGCCACTCGGAATTCGGCATCATCTTGTCTCGTGAAAGCAAACTCGCTCCATTCGGATGCACGGCGATGGTTGAACGCGTCACGAAGCGACATGACGACGGCCGTTTCGACATCGACACACGAGGTCGGCGACGTTTTCAAGCGTTGGAATTGAATACGACATTGCCCTATCTACAGGCACGAGTCGAATATTTCGACGACGCCGTAGCGGCCGCGGTTGACCGAGGCCGGGTCAAACAGATCGAAGGGCTGGCGCGCCGATTGGCAGGCTTGCTGGGCGTAAGCGAGCCGGAGCCTCTGGACCCATCGCTGGCGCAGCCGAGTTTTCACATCGCGCACGCACTCCCGCTCGATCTTGATTTCAAGCAACGTCTCTTGGCGAGGCGCTCGGAAAAGGAACGTTTGGACGATTTATTGGGCAGCCTCCCCGAGTTGATCGAGCATGTCGAATCGACACAACGCGACAAGCCGGTGGTCGGAACCAACGGGCATGTGCCGAGTTATTGATCAACCGCGACGAACCGCGCGAAAAGTACTACTCGCTAGAATGTCAATCGACTCAATACGGTGTTTTGACGGCACGAATTCAGTTCTTTCGCACACCAAAATGGGCATCGCGGGAACCCGCCGATCGAGAAGGCTCTTGATAGAATCAGGGTGTTCGGTCCCATGAACATCCTTGGTCTATCCGCCTACTACCACGACTCGGCGGCCGCGCTTGTCCGTGACGGCGAAATCATCGCGGCCGCGCAGGAAGAGCGCTTCACACGCAAGAAGCACGATCACCGCTTTCCCTCGAACGCCGTCGAGTATTGTCTGCGAGAGGCGGGCATCGGGGCGGCCGACGTCGACTACGTCGTCTTCTACGACAAGCCGTTCCAGAAATTCGAGCGCTTGCTCGAAACCTATCTCGACTACGCTCCCGAGGGCATCCGCTCGTTTCTGCAAGCGATGCCGCTTTGGCTGCGCGAAAAGTTGTGGATGCGAGAGCAAATCGCAAAGGAATGTGGCGGCTCGGGGAAAGTGCTCTTCACCGAACACCATGAGTCGCACGCCGCCAGCGCCTTTTTCCCATCGCCCTTTGAAGACGCCGCGCTGTTGACGATCGACGGCGTGGGCGAATGGGCGACCACGACGTACGGCTACGGCGAAGGCAACGAAGTGCATCTACTGGGCGAATTGCACTTCCCGCACTCGCTCGGTTTGCTGTACTCGGCTTTCACCTATTACACGGGCTTCAAAGTCAACTCCGGCGAATACAAGATCATGGGCCTGGCGCCCTATGGCGAGCCCCGTTTCACGCAAAAGATTCTCGATGATCTGATCGACCTGCGCGAAGACGGTTCCTTGCGGCTCAACATGCGGTACTTCAACTACTGCCAGGGCCTGACAATGACGAACCGCGCTTTTGACGAGTTGTTCGGCGGACCTCGGCGGGAACCGGAGTCGCAGCTCACGCAACGCGAAATGGACTTGGCTCGGTCGGTGCAAGAAGTCACCGAGATCGCGATGCTGCGCATGGCCCGCCACGTCCACAAGGAAACCGGCAAGAAGAATCTCTGCATGGCCGGGGGTGTCGCGCTCAACTGCGTCGGTAACGGGCGCCTGCTGCGCGAGGGTCCGTTCGAGGAAATCTGGATCCAACCCGCCGCCGGAGATGCCGGGGGAGCACTCGGGGCGGCGCTGTCGGTCTGGTATCAGCATCTCGACAAGCCGCGGAGTGTTCAAGACGTTTGCCAAGGTCGCATCGACGGCATGAAGGGTTCCTATCTGGGGCCGGCTGCGTCGGCGGACGAAATTCAGACGCTGCTCGACGGGCTCGACGCACGCTATCGACGCTTGCCCCAACGAGGCATGATCGAGTCGGTTGCCGCCGAGCTGGCGAATGAAAAGGTCGTCGGCTGGTTCCAGGGCCGCATGGAATTTGGTCCGCGTGCACTCGGCGGGCGGAGCATTCTGGGCGACCCTCGTTCGCGAAAAATGCAGTCGATGATGAACTTGAAGATCAAGTACCGCGAGAGCTTCCGCCCCTTTGCTCCCTCGGTCTTGCGTGAGTTTGTCGCGGAGTATTTCGAAATGGAGGGCGACTCACCGTACATGTTGCTGGTCGCGCCGGTGCGGGAGAACCTCCGTATCGCCATGACCGACGAGCAGGAGAAATTGTTCGGAATCGAGAGGCTGAATGTGCCGCGTTCGACGGTCCCGGCCATCACGCATGTCGACTATTCCGCGCGCGTGCAAACGGTGCGCAAGGAAGAAAACGGCCCCTACTATGACCTCATCGCCGAGTTCGCGGGATTAACCGGGTGCCCGTTGGTCGTGAATACTTCGTTTAACGTCCGCGGCGAGCCGATTGTCTGCACACCCGAGGACGCGTATCGCTGTTTCATGCGCACCGAGATGGACGTGCTTGTGCTGAACGATTTCGTCTTGTACAAAGAGGACCAAGGCGTTTTTGAGGAAGACACCTCCTGGCAGGAGGAGTTCCAACTTGACTAGCCTGCCCGGCGATCCGCGCATGGAGAAGAAATCGACCCTGATGGTCGGCGGCGTGTTTTTATTGATCGCCGGCTGGAACTATTGGCAGGGCCGCCCCACCGTGACATCGGTGACGGGTGGCATCGGCGGCGTCTTAATAGCGATCGGTCTATTGTCGCCGTGGGCTTCGCGGAAGTTCTACGTGGGCTGGATGACCTTCGCCGGAGTGCTCGGCTACATCAACAGCCGCATATTGCTTTCACTCATGTTCTACTTGGTGATCACTCCCTATGGTTGCGTGATGCGACTTTTCGGGCGCGACATCTTCCATCGCCGCGGACCGCGGCAAGACAGCTACTGGATTCCCCGCGCCAAGACGCGGCAGCCGCGCGAGCAGTACGAGCGGCTATTCTGAGCAGCTGCTCTAACCTGAAACTTCAAATTTCGCGCTGCCCGGAGATTCACAACTGCTACCAATAGATCGGACGTTCACCCACCCGAGCCGCGCCGCCGTGCGGCGCGGTCCCGGCGAACCCTTCACCAAGTTTCTCCCCTGAACGAGCCGGCGCGGCCGGTGGCCCCACTAGCCTTGCTCTAGTCCCATCCAGCCTGTGGGCTCAGCGCAAGTGCTTCACGATTTCCTCGGCCGCCAGACGGTGGCCTTCGCGGTTCCAGTGCGGATCGCGGTGAAAATATGTATCCACCGCTCGGCCGCGGTCACGAAACGCCGGTGTTAGATCGACGCAGGTGACTGAGAGCGCATTGGCGATTTCACACAACCGGCGGTACGCTGTTTCCTCCGTGTCCAAGTAGTCTCCCGGAAATAGCCGCGAATAGACGTCTTTGTACGCCGATTCTTTCGAGGGCAGTAGAAAGACAACCGGCTCGACGTCTCGATCGATGATTTCCTCCAGCAGGGTTCGGAACTTAGGCTCCATCACGAGGTGGAAAGACTGTGTGAAGTAGTTCGGATGCACGCCGAGTTGGCGATAAAACTCCATCCCCGCCGAGTCGCTTCGACGATCGAGATGGGAAGGCGGCGGTGGCGACCGACCGCCGACCGCGATCGCGACTCGGTCCACCAGACCCTCCAGAAAGCCGGCGGCCTGGTACACAAACGTCTTCTTGTAGAGAGGATAAGAGCGGTATTGGTTCCAGCCGAACCGCTCGTAGAAATTCGCGAAATCATCATCGTTCATCGGCGCCGTTAGGTCGTTGGCGAACAAACCGACGACAACGCGACGAGGCCGGCCCCATTGAAGAGCCCGGCGCGCCACTTTGTGATACTGCTCGATGTAGTAGCTCTCTTGACCGAGATTCGAAATTTCGACGCCCAGCTCGCGGCCCACCAGGTCCGGAAAGGTGTCTTCACGAGGAACCCACACACCCCAAGTAAACGAGTCACCGACAAAGAAAATCTCGCTGTCCGCGTAATCACGACCTACGTTGCGGAAGCCGAAATCGTCCGTGCTATACGTTCCAGTGAGAGAATCGTCTCGCCAACTGACTTGAAAATTTCGTAGCTTCGGACGAGCGCGAAAACCTAAATCCGGGTGCGGCTCAAACAAGCCAAAGAGAGTCGCGTGGCGATCGTGAAACTCAGACGGCACCAGCAACTCGAGCGGCACCACGACCGCCTCCACGACGACCCACGTCACGAGCAGCGAAGCGAGAGGTATGAAGGGTCGTCTCATGCCGGAATGCGAGGCGCGCCGAAAACAACCTACGGCTGGAATTTAGTGTAGGCCCGCGACCGCTACAGCGCGCCGTTCAACGCAGTTCCGATAGGATCTGCTTGTCGAGCACGGCGGCCAGTTCGGGCAGCCGGGTCGGATTGGCAAGCAAGTTGCGCACCCGGAGAGGATCGCGATAAAGGATCTCGGCCGCCGCCAGGCCGAGCAGGTAGGCAATCTCGGCTTGCGAAGCATGCATCGACATCCAGCCGATTCCCAGCTCCTCAAGCTTCGGCAAACTGTTTGCTTCGTGGGCTTGTCTCAACAACTCCCGTTTCCGCCGCGTCAACCGAACTCCCGATAGATGTTGGGCGATGCCTTCGTGAAACCAGCCCGGCCAATATCCTCGACGCGTCAAGCAGGCGTGGACGAACTCATGCGATAACGAACGGCGCACTTGGTCGTCCACAACGCCGCCTTCGCCCAGCACGATGCGGATCTTGCCGTCGTAACTTCCTCCGCTCCATTTTGCCGAGCCGGTCGCTTTACGGAAGCTTTCACCACTCTGCAGAATGACGGCCACACGGTCGCCGGATTCGCAGCCCAATTGAAAGGAAATGCGGCTGACCTCGGATTCGAAAGCGTCACGCACGCGTCGGGCGCCGGCCGGAGACAGTAACTCGTCCTCATAGCGCAGTACAAAGCGAGTGCCGTAGGTCACCCGGCCGCTCTTGTCGCCGGCCAGTTCTCTATCAATCCTACGAACTAGTGCCGCGACGCCCGCATTGGGACTGAGAGCCATCGAGCGCTCCAAGTGAGAGCGTGCATTGGGCATATCGTGACGAAAGTACAACGCCAAACCGGCGGCGGCCAAGACGCCGGGATGCTCTGGGTAGGTCCTCAACGCGGCCTGGATCACACGGTACGCACTATCGACTCGAGCGAGCCTGAGCAAAGCTTCGGCACGATAGACGGCCACCGACGGATCCCCCGGCTCCGGGCCCAGCGCGGCAAGCAATTTTTCCGCTTCGTTGAACTGTCGCCGCCCGAGCATCTCCCGCGCCTCGCGCACAGCTTCCCGGACCTGGGGGGGCGCGCCGGAAGAAGCCGGTGTGCCGGCCATCTGGGAAGGCGAGAAGCCCGAAATCTCCTCGGCGGATACGGCGCCCATGCTTGGTGAATCGCCGGAGGCCTGCCGCCTCGAGCGTTCAAACGGCTCGATCCCGTCGACCGCTTCCCGCGAAACGAACCCTTTGAGGCGGCTCCCGTCCACGTCGGCGGTCACCGCATAGCACGGACCGGCGGACGACGAAATCACAAAGCGAAGACGCACCTTCTCACCCGCCGGAAGGACCGCGATCGGCTCGCCCGCTTCGCCACATGCGGCCCGTAACGCCGTGCGGTCGGCCTTGACCGTCAACTCCCCGCCGAACGAAGGCACAACGGCCGACAGGACCACCAGTACAAGCCAAACCCAGGGAGAATTTCGGGAGCACAGGGGCATTTTTTTGCTATTTCACCCCTTGATTTCGGCGCCAACGAGATCGAAACGCCGGTGCCGACCAGAGGTCAGCGCCCTCCGGCATCCCAGATCGAAACCTGACCGCCGTCGGCGGCCGTGGCGATACGCCGCGCGTCGGCGCTAAGCGCGATGGAGCGAACCGTATCGCGGTGGTGGAGAGTACTGAGAGTCTCCTGTGTGTTTACGTCCCACAACTTCGCGATCTCGGCGGGCTGGCTGAGTGCGCTCAAGACCAGGAAGCGGCCGTCATCGGTAAACGTCATGGTGTGCAACCATCCTGGAATCTCAATGACGTTTCGTGGGCGACGCGAGGGATAGTCGAACAGCTTCAGTTCGTTGTTGCCGGCGATAGCCAGGGTCTTGCCGTCGGGACTAAAGGCTACAGCGTTTGAGCCAAGTTCGGGACCGCTTAGCGCCCCTTGGGCGCTTTCATCGTCCACACCCCACAGACGCACGTCGCCAGAGGTCGAAACCGAGGCCAACAGCGAACTGGTCGGACTGAAAGCCATCGCTTGCGGCGTCCGCAGATGAGATCGGTAGCGATGTGATTTCCCGTTCGTATTGGGGATTATATACGATAGTGACGAAAAACACTTGACGAACTACGTCACTATCCTGTAAATTTGTCTTGTAAGTAGGAGATACGCAATGGCTAACAAGGCACCGGGCAAGCACTTCCGACAGGGACTTTCGACCAAGGATTTCTACCGCATGTTTCCCGACGATGCATCCGCCGAACAGTGGTTCATTGAGTACCGTTGGTTTGACGGCATTACCTGTCCGCGTTGTGGATCGGACAACGTACAGACTGGAACGGCTCACAAGACCATGCCGTTCCGTTGCCGCAAGAGCAAGAAGCGCGGAACCTGCGGGAAACCGTTCAGCGTCAAGACCGGGACGTTCATGGAAGCATCGAACCTCGGCTATCAGGATTGGCTCTATGCCATGTACCTTGTCGTTACCAACCTGAAGAGCGTGGCATCCATGAAAATGCACCGGGAGTTGGGAATCACCCAGAAATCGGCATGGCATCTTGTTCACAGAATCCGAAAGGTGTGGACCATTTCTGACCATAAGTTGTTCAATGGTCCTGTTGAGGCGGATGAGGTCTACATCGGCGGACTGGAAAAGAACAAGCACGAGTCCAAGAAGTTGAAGGCCAGTCGTGGATCGGTTGGGAAAGCCGCTGTTGTAGGTGTCAAGGATCGGGACACGAACGAGGTCCGGGCTACAGTGGTCGAGCGTACAAATGCAGAAACCCTTCAAGGTTTCGTTCGCGCCAATACCGACCCTGAAGCCACTGTCTACACGGATGAAGCAAGTGCCTACACTGGCGTTGCCAAGTCACACAAATCGGTCAAGCACTCGGTTGGTGAATACGTTCGCGGGCAGGCCCACACGAACGGCATTGAATCCTTCTGGTCCATGCTGAAACGCGCTCACAAGGGAACGTTCCACAAGCTGTCAGCCAAACACCTTCACCGCTACGTGAGTGAGTTTGCGGGACGCCACAACATCCGCAGCATGGGCACTCTCGATCAAATGCGTTTCGTTGTTTTGAGCATGGACGGTGCTCAACTTCGTTACAAGGACTTGGTGAGGTGAAACCGCTACTGCTCGATCTGTTCTGTTGTGCGGGAGGCGCGGCCGCAGGTTACGTCGAGGCCGGGTTTGACGTGTTCGGCGTCGATGTGGTCGAACAGCCGAACTATCCATATCCGATGATGGTTGCGGATGCGCTAGCACTGCCGTCTCTGGCATTCGATCAGTTTGATGCGGTTCATGCATCACCGCCATGCCAAGCCTATTCCGATCTCGCGGCCCGCAACGGCAACGCCGATGAATGGCCGCAACTGATTGAGCCGGTACGGGACATTCTGAAGGCAACCGGCAAGCCCTATGTAATCGAAAACGTTGATGGGGCACCGTTACGGGACTACGTTGTTCTCTGCGGAACGATGTTCCATGAACTGCGCGTGCTTCGGCATCGTCTGTTCGAGTCAAACTTTCGCATCATCACGCCGCCGCACCGTCCGCATCCGATCTGTCATACGTTGGACAAGCGCAAGGCGCACTACGGCAGGACAGACGAATGGAAGGATTATGTCAGTGTCAACGGCGGTGGAAACTGCTCTGTCGCTTCCGCACGAGACGCGATGGGCATTCCATGGATGACGAAAAAGGAGATCAATGAGGCGATTCCGCCTGTCTACACGCACTGGATCGGAGATCAACTCAAACGGGAGATCGAAAACGTGCCAAAACGCGAAAGCATAAAGTCGATACTCAAGGCTTTTTTCCTTGCGAATAAGGGGCTGGTTCTCACATCCGCGCAGTTGCAGGCGGTGATCGGTAATGACCGAACGGAGTGGGCACGCCGTGTTCGTGAATTGCGGCGCGATGAGGGTTGGCCGATTGAGACGAATAACGATGACGCCGACCTGAAACCTGGGCAATACCGTTTGACTGGCGATCCACCAGCACCCGGTACATACGTGTTCCATGACATATCGCAGGCGCAACGTGCCCGCATCCTTCAGCGCAACGGTTATACGTGCCAAGCGTGCGGCGCGGGCGTCAAAGACAAGATGTCGGACGGTCGCACCGTTCGGCTTGTCATCGACCATCACGAAGCCCGTACGCATGGCGGAGCAACCGCCGACTCCAACCTGCGCGTCCTCTGCCACGAGTGCAACGCTGGTGCAAAGGACTTCACCGCGCAACCGCCGACATATACGCGAGTCATGGCTACGGTTCGTAGTGCCAAGCGCGAGGATCAGTTTCGCGTGCTGGAACAGCTTGAGAGGAAGTTTCGATGATTAATGGAAAGACCAAAAAACCCAAAACAGTAGAGATCGTTCGATCCGACTACCAGCCGACCAAATCCGAGTTGGAAGAGGAATTAGAGCCTCTCGACGTACCGGGCAAGACCGTGAACGAACGCATGAAGACTCTGGCAAGGGAACTGTTACAGCCGGTCAAGTTGCGCAGGATCGACCGGCCACGGAAACGACGCTGCTTCAGAGTGCGTCACTATTCGATATAATCCCCTTCGTATTGAGGCTCCAAACTTTGACGGAGCGGTCCGACGACCCGGTCGCAAGCCATTCTCCGTCGGGACTGAATGTCGCGGCGGTGACGTAGTTGCGATGGCCGAACGTGGCGGCTTCGCGACCCGTGCGGAGGTTCCAAATTTTCGCCGTACCATCCCAACTCGAGGTAACCAGGCGTTTCCCATCCGGGCTGAAAGCAATACTTGTGATCCGGTCAGCGTGACCTTTCAGGGTCATCCGCTTTTTGCCACCGCCAGCCTCCCAGATTTGAATGGAGTTGTCCGCCATGGCGACCGCCGCAAGCCGCCCATCTCTGATCAGCGCCAATGCTTGTACGGCATCGCCGGCGGAAAGCCTATGGGCGGGCGTATGGAGTCCATTCGCTCGGTAGGGATCCACGCTCGGGGGCGCGCTCGCGGTTTGTACCGTCAAGCGGCGAGACGAGCGGCCTTCTTGGTTCGATGGAGGTGCGGTTGGGGCGGTGGCTCTCACACCCACCGCGGACTCGGGTTCCGGTCGACGCCCAGTGTCGATCCGCACTCCTGAAAGGGGCAGGGCCGTTCGGTGCTCGGCGGCTTCTTGAGCATCTTGGGCCGGCGGACGCCGAGTCCTCACAATGGGTCGGCGTTGTGGACGGTAGCGTTTTGGCTGCGCTTCGGCGACCGCGGGTTGTCGCGGGCCGATGAACGCGAGATCGCCTTCAGCGGCGTCGGTCGGCTCTCCTAAGCCGGTCTCGGGTTCGGCGACGATTTCGGGACGAGTTGACTCCTCGTAAGCAATCTCCTCGCGAGGGGCCAGGGGCCGGAAGGCCAACGCCGCCATATACACGATCAGGAAGAGCCCTACCACTCCCGCCGCTAGCTGCACCGCGGTCGATCGCAGCGCGCGATCAATCCAACCCAGCAGTGGGTCGTCTTTTTGACGACGGCGTGAGGCCATCGTTAAATCGGCGGTCTCCGCAAACGGATCGCTCTCGGCGATGGGAGGAGCAATGTCAAGCTCTTTGCGAATCAGCTCCAGTTCCTCTCGAAACTCGCGCGCCGTGGCGAAGCGGTCATCGGGCTTCTTCGACAAGGCCCGCACAATGGCGTCGGCGAGCGTTTCCGGGAGCGAAGGGTCCAACTCCAACAGCGGAGTCGGAGCTTTCTTCACGTGGGCTTCCATCAAATCGAAGCGGCTGCTCCCCTCGAAAAGCTTGCGGTCGCCGACCAGTTCATACAGCACGGCCCCCAACGAGTAGATATCGGTACGGTGGTCAAGCGATTTCTTCGCTTCGACTTGTTCCGGCGACATGTAATAGGCGGATCCCATGGCGACGCCCTGGTCCGTCAACCGGGCATCGGTTTCATCGAGCGCCAGCCCGAAATCAGTGACCTTGACGACGCCGTCGGGAGTGACAAGGAGGTTCGACGGGCTGATGTCGCGGTGCGTAACGCCGTGTTCATGAGCGTACTCGAGAGCATCGAGCGCCTGACAAATGTAATCGAGTCCCGCGCGAAGCGGAACCAACCCTTGAGCTTGCAGGTTCCCCAGTGAATCGCCGGGGACAAGTTCCATGACGAGCACCAGCGTGCTCTGTTCCCAAAAAGCGTTGTGGACCGAAGCAATGTTGTGGTGTTGGAGGCCGGCTTGTAGCTTGATCTCCCGCTCGAATCGCTTCGTTTGATCCGACAGGGCGCTGTCTTGCAACAGCACCTTCATAGCCTCCACTCGGCCCGTCACACGGTGTTTGACCTTGAAAACCCGGCCCACACCGCCCGTACCGAGCAGCGAAACGATCTCGTAGGACCCTATCGTATCTCCGACTCGAAAGCTCATAGCCTCGATCGTGGTCGCGCAACAGCAATGGCCGCCGGAAGCAAATTCCCGCGTTCGTCCCCTCATCGCGAGGGTACGAGTCCGACGGTTGCATCTCAATTATAGCTGTAGCCGTACCCAGACAACACAACAAACGTCGTGCTGACGAGCGACCACGACCTCGCCGTTTTTCGAGCCGTACGCCCCGATTTGAGACGGCGGCCGAAATCTGTCACGTAGAAAATAAAAATTTAGCGGCTTTTATTTCAATGACTTAGTGTTTTCAACGGCCGGAAATCGGCGACGGCAAGGTTATTCTGGACACGAATACTACCTCACTGACGGGCCGGTCTTTTCACGAAGGAAAATCTCTTCCGGCCGCCTCCTTTAGATAGAAAGGGACGTTTGGAATGCGAAGAATCAATCGTAGGGGAAGTCGTCTGTTCATTTCCGGAATGCTGTTGGCGCTGTCGGCGCTCAATTTGACGGCCATCCCCAAAACTACAATTCAAGACACACTGTTTAACGCCGATGGAAGCAAGGTCCACGGCTCGGTGACGCTCAGTTGGACCGGCTTCACGGCATCGGACGGCACGACACTGGCGACCAATTCCGTGAAAATCAAAATCGTGCAGGGGTTGCTGGTCGTCGACCTCGTGCCGAACGAAAATGCCGTACCCCCCGGCACGGCCTACAAAGCGACCTATTTGCTCAACAACGGAACTCGCTTCGTGGAGCATTGGGTCGTGCCGGAAAGCGCCACATCGGTGACCGTTAGCGACGTCCGCATCGGTCAACCTCCTCCGGCGGGTACGGTGATCTCGATCTCGCAGATTTCGGGACTCAATTCGGCTTTGGATACGAAGGCCGACATCGACCAGGTGAATATCTTTACGGCTGAGCAGATCCTGCAAAGAAGCAGTGCCGGGTCGACCAATCCGCTGCTGAGCTTCGAAGACGAAACCGGGACCTTTGCGATCAGCTTCGATATTCCGACGCTGACGTCGAGTTCCAGCTACACGTTACCCGTTGCCGACGGCGTATCGGGACAACAGTTGACAACCGACGGCGGGGGTAATCTGTTTTGGTCGGCCGCCGGGCAAGGCGCCGGGGCAGCCTCGATGTACGAGATCTTTCAGGATTCGGGAACTTCGGTGACGCAGCGCAATACGGCGAATTTCACCAACGGTCTGACCGTGTTCGACAATCCCAGCCAAACCCGCACCGAGGTTGAGCCCGTGTACGGGTCGACCGCCGGGACGATCACCGAAGGAAACGACGCGCGGCTTTCCGATGCGCGCACTCCCTTGGCCCATGCTTCGACCCATGCAAGCGGCGGGTCGGATCCGGTGACGCCGGCGAGCATCGGGGCGCTGTTGGATACGAACGACCAGATTCTCAGCACCCAAGCCGGCACTCCGGTCTTGATCGTCCGAGGTATCAGCGGCCAAGCGGCCGCGATCCAAGAATGGCGCGATGGGAATGGTGACTTGTTGGCCCACGTGACCCCCAGCGGCAGCGCCTTCTTCCGTGAAATGGGCTTGGCCACGAAACTCGGTGGAACCGTTGTAAGCCAGTTCTTTCAAGTCGACAATCTGAATCGGTTCGCCTTTTCGGGATTCGCGACGGCACTGAACATCAGTCGATACGACGACTCGGGGAATTTCCGCGACACGGCATTTCAGATTCTGCGCAACGGCGGAACATTCTTGAACACGACCTTGCAGGTCAGCGACACTACCCCGACAACCGGCGTCACGACTCTCACGGTCAAAGCCGGCCAGGGACAAGGCACCACGCCGCTGCAAGAGTGGGAAGACAATAGCGGCACCGTCCTCAGCAGCGTCGATCAGAACGGCAACCTCGAAATGAAAACTCGCTACGTCGAGTTCGCCGAGGTCACCGCGCCGGCGCCGGGCTCCACGGGTGAAGTGCGCATTTTCGTCGACTCTTCAACCGGCGAAGTCTCGGCCAAGAAAGACAACGGCACTGTCGTCTCACTCGAAACACCGACTGCCGGCGGGTCTTTCGCTGCTTTCCAGGACGCCGAAACGCCGTCCGGGACAATCAACGGATCGAATGATACGTTCACTCTGGCCACCGCGCCGTCCCCGGCTTCAAGCTTGGTGTTGACCAAGAACGGTATCGTTCAGGAATCCGGTTCGGATTACACGTTGAGTTCCGCGACGATCACCTTCTTGGGGGGCGCCATACCGCAAAGCGGCGACAATCTGCTGTCTTGGTATCGCACGGATGGTTCAACGGCGGGCGGCGATCTGACAGGGAATTTCCCCAATCCCGTGGTTTCGGGAATTCGCGGACGCGTCGTTTCCACCAACGCACCAGTCGACGGGCAGTGCCTCGTTTGGGACAACGGGGCCGGCCAATGGGTCCCCAAGGAATGCGCCACGGTCAACGATTCGTTGCAGTGGCATTTCGCGGGAACACCTTCGACCGGCATCCAATCGATCGTGTTGTCAATTCCTGAAGGCGTGGCGAACGCGTCGCTGGTGGACTCGCGAATCTTGATTAATTCGACGGGCGGCGCTACCGACTACAACATCGAGCGCTGCATCTCGAACTGCCACTTGGGTTCGGCGAACTTCAGCGACATCTACTCCACTGATCCGTCGATTTCGACCGGGCGCCGCAGCGCGACAGGCGGGGCGCCTACATCGACCACGGCCGCCGCGGGCGACCAGTTTCGGGTCAGTTTCAGCACGGTGGGCAGCGGTGTCGCCGACGTGACGGTTTCGCTGACGTATCAGCATACGGCCGCTCACTAGACAGTTTACGCGCGGCAAGAGGCAAAGCTCTCTTCCCTTGCGCGTTGCCCGGGAGCCGTTAGGGTTTGCGGCTCCCGGGACCTTTCGGGGGCGTCCCATGGTCGCCGCGTAGTCGCTGATACATTACGGTTAGTCCGCTCTTCTCCCTCGCACGCTTCGATCAATCGAACCATCCCCGCGTCCTTGACCAGTGGCTTACACTGGAGGCGCGTATGTCCAAGGCTCACTCCGGTCCGGCGGGAACCGTCGCCAAAACGCTAATATCGCGGCGGCAATTCCGCTACTACGACTTGCTGGTGCATGTCTTCGTGGTCGTCTTGTTGGTCTCGAACTTGGTGGCGCAGAAACTCTGCGCGATCGGGCCGTTCACGATCGGCGGGATGGAGTTCGGTCCGTTCCTGATCAGCGGAGCGCAGATTCTTTTTCCGATCACCTACATCTTCGGGGATATCTTCGTCGAGGTCTACGGGTACGGCGCCTCGCGCCGGGCGATCTGGATTGGATTTTTTTCCTCGGCTTTGCTGGTGATCATGGCACAGATCACGACGAGCCTCCCCCCTGCCCCGGAATTCCAAAACCAGGAAGCTTTTGAACAAGTCTTCGGTTTCGTGCCCCGCGTGTTGGCGGCCAGCCTCGTCGCCTATTGGTGCGGGGAGTTCGCCAACGCTTTCGTAATGTCGAAGATGAAAATTTGGACCGGGGGCAAACACCTGTGGACACGCACGATCGGCTCGACCGTTGTGGGACAGGCGATCGATACCGTCGTCGTCATCACGGTTTTGTTCGTCGGAATTCATTCCTTCTCGACGATGTTGAATCTGATCTTCACCGGCTACTTCGCGAAAGTCATCTACGAAGCGGCCGCCACGCCATTGACGTACTGGGTAGTCAATACGCTCAAACGCGCCGAGGGCATTGATATTTACGACGAGGGCGTGGACTTCAATCCGTTTCGGAGTGAGCAACAAGAGGGGTAAGCACGCGTCACCCGGTCCCGGTGCCGGACGGATGGTGAAGCGGCACGGGCGGTTTCTATCCGTTTTGCGTCTTCAAGCGCCTTTTCCCAAGCCTCGCAGCAGGCGCAACGGCCAGGTCAGCAAGCGCCCGATTCGGAAACTCGGCGAGACCTCGACCTCTCCAAGAATCTTCTTGTACGTTTCGATCTGTTCTTCTTGTTCGTCGCTTTGTTGCTTGACACGGGCGATTTCCTGGCGGCGATGGGCGATTTCGGTCAGCAGAGTTTCGACCTGCTCATCGGGCTTGGCGGGTACATGGGCACGGTTGGCGAGAAGATCGTAGAGAAACTTGATTTGATGCGTGTTGCGCACGTAGAGGGTTCGCAAATCCGAATAGTCCTCGGCGCTGAGGGTGTGCCCGGCTTGGATGTGAGCCGGCATCGGCCGTGGGACGTACACAGTGCTGTGGTCGGGCGCGGTTTCCTCGGGCGCGCGTTCCCGGGTGTAAAAGTAGACGGCGATCGAGTGGCGTGATATGTGGCGCTTGTCCTCGGGCAATGCAATCTGACGAAAACCGTGCCAGGAATACTCGTTGGTCTCGAACAAGACGCAGCGGTTGAAGGCCGGCGGGACGGAGCGAACCTGGTCGGTATCCGGTTCCCAAGGATCACGGTGGAAATCGAGCACGCCGCCCCAGCTCTCATCCCATTCGCGATTGAGGAAAAGAATCAGGTTCAACCGGCGATGCAACGCCGTGGTCGGGTGGTAGTTGAAATCGACGTGAGGATCGAGCTCCTGGCCGTGGCGATTCTCATGCGTACCGCCGCCTACATACTCGGGGTCGTAGAGCAGGTTGGGGATGCCGGTCCAACGGCCGACGAGGTTTAGAAATTCCTCGGACCGAATCAAATGGTCGAAGCGTTCGTAGGAATCGCCCAGCTCGGGAAGATTCGTGTGGACCGCCTTGCCGCCCTCGGTTCCCAACTCGCTGATGGCCTTATCACCACGAAAGCCGGGAAAAGCGTCGGCCAGTTCGCCGCAGAATTCCGACGTCAACAGGTCGTCGATCACGAGATGGCGAAACGGCTTGGCGCTTTGAAAAGAGTGCGAAAGGGCGTCGTCTTCCGTGTGCGTCTGGAGTAGATCGATCATGGTACGGGTGTCGGGTCCAGGATACTAATGTAGCTCTTCGGGGTCCGTACCTCCACAGGCCGATCCGCGGATTTAAGAGTTCCTCCCGACATTCCCGCGATCATGAGAGGGCAAGAAAAGAAGCGTAGGGGTCGTCTTGAAATAGCAGCAACTCGGAGCGGTGCCCGGTCAGGAGATCTTCGATTTCTTCTGTTGAACAGTTGCCCGCGCGTATCCAGACTACCTTGGGAGGATGACCACGGAGAAAAGCTCGACGGGAGAAATCCGAATCCTTTGTGACGATTGCGAACTCGTGTTCCGAAGCAAATCTCCAGACGTCTTCATCTTGGGCGCGATCAAGATCCGCATCCAGCACATGCATCGTTTCCGGATAGGAAGACTTGAGCAAGGAGACGAGCTTTGGAGAAATGTTTTGGTCTAGAAGGAGTTTCACTGCCGCGGCGCTACAAGTCGGCGTTCTCGGTCCGCCGCGAAGGCGAGGCACGCTCTGATGTCTTCGCTTTTCAAATAGGGAAAGTCTTGGAGGATGTCAGCCTCCGACATGCCCGAAGCCAGATAGTCAAGAACGTCGGAAACGGTGATACGCATGCCGCGGATGCAAGGCTTACCACTCATCTTGCCGGGTTCAATCGTAATGCGGCTACGATAGTCCATACCGTTCTCAGAGTATGCTGACTACAGCGGCAGGTCAAGCCCCGCGCCGGCCCGCAAGAAACGCCTCAGCGCCCCATCCAGCCGCCGTCGACCACCAGGGTCGCCCCACTGACGTAGTCAGACGCCGACGACGCCAGAAAGACCGTCATACCCTTCAGGTCTTCGGGCTCGCCCCAGCGCCCGGCGGGGATGCGTCCCAGGATCGCCGCGCTCCGCTCCTCGTCTTTCCGGAGCGGGGCCGTGTTGTCTGTCCGGATATAGCCGGGCGCGATGGCGTTGACGTTCACGCCCTTGGACGCCCATTCATTGGAGAGCGCCATGGTCAGCGTCCCGATGCCGCCCTTCGAGGCGGCGTAACCGGGTACGGTGATGCCCCCTTGAAAAGTCAGCAGCGAGGCCGTGAAGATGATCTTCCCTTCCCCGCGCTCGACCATTAACTTGCCGAACTCGCGCGCCAACACGAACTGCGAATTCAAGTTGACCTCGATGACCTTGTCCCAATATTCGTCGGGGTGCTCGGCGGCGGGCTTGCGCAAAACCGTGCCTGCATTGTTGACGAGAATGTCGATCTTGGGAACGTCCGTCTTGACCTTTTCAATGAAAGCGTTCAATTGCTCGCGGTTGGAAAAATCGCACTGATAGCCTCGGAAATGGCTCGCGGCGGTTTCGACCTGCTTTTCGACTTCGCTGCCGGTCTCCTCGAGAGACACGCTGACGCCCACGATATCGGCCCCGGCTTCGGCCAACGCCGTCGCCATCGCCAGGCCGATGCCCCGCCTACAACCGGTAACCAGGGCGGTCTTTCCGTCGAGTCGGAATTGATCAAGAATGCTCATGGAGTTTGTTTCGCCTACGTCTGAAGCTCTTCCCACAGCGCCCGGTAGTAGCGCAGAAAACGGTCGGGTTCCTTGCTCTCTTCGCCCACCTCGCACAGCGTGTAGCGGTCGTACCCGGACTTCTTGAGCAGGCCGAAGAATTCGCGGTAAGGGTAGCCGCTCACGAGCTCCGTGATATGGACGTTTTTGATGAACGGACGCAACAGCTCAAAGCCGGCTTTGACGGAGCCGGCAACCACGTCCGTCGGATTCGAGTTCCAGCAAACACCAACCCAAGGGTGCCCGCACAGGTCCATCATCGTGCGCATATGGGGGAGCTGCTTGGTGCCGCGACCGTGGACCTCCACCCAAATCTCGACTCCACGCCCTTCGCCGATTTCGCCACATTCCCGCAATGAGTCGGCGATTCGTTGCAGCGTCACCTGTTGCGGCACGCCGTCGGGAAAACCATTGGGCCGCACCTTCACGCCCCAGCAGCCCAGGTCGTGCGCCAGTTCGACAAAGCGCCGGCACTCGGCGATGTTCGCGCGACGGACCGAGGCATCGGCGGAGTGGAATTCACAGGCCGTCCCCAAGCTCAGCAAACGAACTTTGCTCTTCTCGAAGCGCCGCCGAACCCGTGTGCGTTCGGCGGGAGACAGCGTCGGTTCGACGCCGTGCTTGTGGGTGGTGCGTAACTCGACAGCCTCGAAACGCGCGGCTTCCAGCTTCTCGATGATGGTTTCGATATCCCAGTTGCGTCCGATGTTGTAGGTGACGAGTCCCAGCTTCATGGCGACGGCTCCGGGGGTATTCTAGCGAAAACCGCCTGGACAACGCGGTGCGAATCATCGGTTTCAAAAGTACAACGAAACACGGACCTTTGGGCGCTGCCAAAGCGCACATCACCCATCTCAATGCGGTGACCCTCGGGCGTGGGGAAGACGGAGGTGACGTTGTAGCGCGCGAAGCGTAGATAGTCTTTCGCCAAAGGGTGCTCGTGGGCCGCTTTAAGCGGCGGACTGGGGGCCGGCTTGAAGTACTTTGTGCCCGCGCCGGGATCGAAATTTTCCCCGAGATCCATCTCGACAACTTGGTGATACGCCTCGGTCTCGACGTAAGCGCTCCACACCCACGGGTTTAATGCCGTGGGGAAAGCCGCCACTCGCAACGCCGGGGACTCGTCATAGAGATGCGCATCCAAAGTCTCAACTGCTCGGTCGTGCAAGACGGCCTTCAGCACCCCGAACGACAGCAGCACGACCAAGCCCGCCCAAGCGGCCTTCGCCCCACGAGGCAACTTGAGGCCCATCTCGCGATCCACCAGCCCCGCCGTCGCCGGCGCGACCACGGCCAACAGCAACGCTGCCCACAACCATGGCTCGACGATGAAAAAGATATCCCAGCCAAACCAACTGTTCGAGAACGGCAGAAGAGCCCTGACACCGTAGGCGTTCGTTAGATCCAGCAGCGGATGACTCAAGGCCGCTATGGTCGCGGCAACCCAGGCCCGAAACCACGGCAGGCGCTCGGCCCCCGGCCGTGCTATTCTCGTGACCCCTTCGACGATTAGCAGGGCAAGCAGCGCCATGAACGGCACGGCAACAAGAGAATGCGTCAAGTGTCGGTGGTAGTTGAGATAGTCAATCGCCCACGGTCCGACAACGATGTCGATGTCGGCGATATTGGCGGCGGCAACGGAAATCCACGTCGCGCGCGGCGTCAAGCGGCGAACACCCGCTCGCGCCAACAGAACTCCCGTGAGCGTATGAGTTAGGTTATCCATCCCGCGGTCGAGCCAAGGCGAAGGGAGTAGCTAACCCGCATTTCTCACCAAGTGTCGAGGCGAAGTGCATGAGAGGGCCGTCAGTTGGTGAGAAGTGCAGGCTAGAACCACCGCGACTTATCCACGACATTCCGCAGCGGCTCGCCCCATGCAAAACCCCCCACATTATCCAGCAACACTCCCAAATGCCGCTCCGCGATACGCGGGGACGTTCCCGCCACATGCGGTGTAATCATCACGTTTTCCATACCCCACAGCGGATGATCGGCCGGCAGCGGTTCGACCTCGAAAACGTCCAACCCCGCGCCCGCGATTTCGCCCTTCTCGAGCGCGGCGGTCAGGTCGGCGAGATCCACAATCGCACCCCGGCCGATATTGATGAAGTGCGCCGTATCCTTCATCAACTCGAACATCGATTGGCGAAACAGCTTCACCGTCTCGGGCGTATGCGGCGCCGCCACGACCACGAAATCACTCTCGGCCAGCAAATCAGGAAACCGGTCCGTCGTCCAAACCGCTTCCACCCCCTCGGGCGCCTCCTTCGCAATCGTGTCGACGGCCAGCACGCGCATCCCGAAAGCTAATCCGCGGCGGGCGACTTCCATTCCGATATTCCCAAAGCCGACCACGCCCAGAGTTTGGTCCGATAGGTGGATGTGAGCGCGGTCCATCGAGCTGGTCAGACCCGGTCCGGAAACAAAATTCGATCGCGCCGACTCACCCCCGGCCGGGGCCCATCGCGCTTCGGTCTGGTTACGAATGTAGTGGTGAAGATTGCGCGCGAAACACAGAATGTACCCGAATACATGATCCGCGATGATGTCGGAAAACAACCCCCGCATATTCGTCAATTGACAAGGATGAGCCACCAGCTCAGGGAAAACGTAGTGCTCGAGGCTGGCGGTCATCGTTTGCACCCAGCGCAGCTTGGCCGAAGCGGCCAACATCGCCGGACTCAGTTTCCCAAGCAGCGCGTCGGCATCCACGATTTCGCGCAATGCTTCTTCTTCGTCGGCGGCGTTGACCACTTTCATACGGCCCGCCGCAGCCCTGATCTTCTCAAATCGCCCCTCCTCGAAGGCCGGATAAATTACGAGTTTGAGTGAAGAATCTTCGGGCACGGCAACTCCTTAGGCGCGGCGGCGCCCACGCTGCTCTTGAGCGAGCCAAAGCGCGAACGGTCGAATGGACGTACCGTAGCACACCGCCGCCACGGAGCCCGAGGCTCCCGCCCACCCGCGTTGCTCACTCACCGACCGGCCTCTCCCGCGCTTTGGCTCGTCACGCAAAAGGAAACGCCGGCTCAACGCAAGACGTATGGTGTTCACACCCCTCGGAACTGTAAAGTGGATACAGGCTCGCGGGCCGGCGAGCGATCGACACATGGCTACTCAGCAAAACCACGAACCCCGGCAAGAGACATCGGCGCGGGCTGACGAGGACGGCGTCGGCCTCGGGCGCACCGTCGTACTCATCGCCCTGTTGGTGGTGGGAGCAGCCCTATCGGGTCTGTTGCAATTCGACCATCACGGAATTTCGTCCGCCGGCGCGGCGGTCGATCAGCTTTGCGGCGAGGGTGCCGAAAGCGGCTGCGATCAGGTGGCGCAAAGCCCCTACTCGAGCATCGGCGGCGTGTCGCTCGCCGCTTTGGGGTCACTCTTCTACGCGGCGCTGATTTTGTTGGCCTGTCTGTCTCTGCCCGCTTCCAAGCAAGTGCAACGGGCGGCCGCCGTGCTGCTGCTCTATCTGACCGCCCTGGCGGTGGGCGTGGATATCATCCTGCTCGGGCTCCAAGTCTTTGTGATCGGCGCCTACTGCAAGCTATGCATTGCGACCTATGGGATCAACGGGGCGGCCTTCATTCTGCTGACGCCGGCCAAGGCCGCCGCGCCCGAAGCGTCCACCGTTTGGCGCGGGCCGGCGGGGCGCCGGACGCTGGCGGCCTGGGGACTGGGGTGTTTGGCCGCGCTCGTCTCGGTCGGCGCCGCGGAATACGTCCTGGGGGCCGAAGCCGGCCGACGAGAATCGGCCCTCGTGGACGCGCTTTCCACGGAAAGCTTCGACGAACCCGAAGCCGCCTCCGCGGCCCAAACCGCGGACCCCGACGGCACCGAGCCGAGCACGCCGGCCTCCGGCGGAGACGCGGCCCGTCTCAAAGAGCAGCTCGCGCGGGCACGCGGCGAAACAGCCCGCTTGCGCGGCATCCTCGACGACAACGAAAAATACCAGCAGTATCGCTTGCAAAAGCAAGCCGAGGAGTTCGAGCAAGCTCCCAGGCAGCAGATGGACCTCGCGGGCGTTCCCTTCAAGGGGTCGATCGACGCGCCGCTTCACCTCGTCGAATACTCGGATTTCCTGTGTCCCTATTGCCGCTCGTTCGCCGCGGCCTTGGGCAAATATCAGGGACAAATGAAAGGGAATCTGGTCGTCTTCTACAAGAACTATCCGCTCGACCAGGCATGCAATCCCGGCCTGCGGCGCACAGTCCACCCGGGTGCCTGCAACCTGGCCCTCGGCGCGATCTGCGCCCAAAAGAGCGACCGCTTCTGGGCCTATCACGACAAGGTATTTCAACGCCCCCCCAAGAATGCCTCGGTGGACGATGTCGTCGCGGTCGGTCTTTCGGTCGGCTTGGAGGCCCCCCGGTTCCGCTCCTGCATCGGGTCGGCGTCAGCCCAACAGGAGCTCGCCCGACAAGTCACCGAAGCCAAAAAGGTGGGTGTGAAATCGACGCCCTCGGTCTTTCTCAACAACAAAAAACTAGCCAATGTCGATGTTCTACTGAAGGCCGTTGAGTCCGAATCCAAGAGGCTGGGGCTCTAGGGCTCTAACCCTCAACGCTCTTCACTTACGGATATCAATCCGCCGGCGGGGCTTGTCGTGATTTGTGTTGGGAACCCCGGTTTTTCCGCTTCGCTTCACTCCAGCTCCCCCTTTCGAGGGCTGACACCGGCCGGGCGTCGGCCTGTGACAAGCTCTCGGCTTGTCCCGCTTCGGCTGAAACTTTATGCGGAACGGTCCCAGGCCGGGCTCGGAGGGCTTGTCGCCCCTTACCCGGCCGTTTCAATTTCAACGGCCTTGCCCGGAAGACTTTCGCCGCGGTCGAGGTAAGGAGAGTGGAGGAACGGCTGCTATACTTGGGGAAGTTGAGTTTTCCCGTGCCGCCAAAGACGTTCTATTTGGAGACTTTCGGCTGTCAGATGAATGTTCATGACAGCGAAAAGGTGCGCGGCACTCTGCTCGCGAAGGGGTACCAGGAAGTTTCCGACGTCGAGACGGCGGGGCTCGTTCTCTATAACACCTGCAGTATCCGCGACAAGGCCGAGCAGAAGGTCTTTTCGCGGCTCGCCAATTTCAAAAAGCGGAAAGCCGAGGGCAAAATCTTCGGTGTGCTTGGTTGCGTGGCGCAACATAAGGGCGAAGAGATCTTCGAGCAAGCACCGCACGTCAGCTTGGTTTGCGGCTCGGCCGGCTACAATGGCTTGGCGAAGTTGGTGGACCGCGTCGAAGCCGGCGAAAATCGAGTCACCGGTCTCGATCTCGACACCGATGAAACCTTCGAGACGCCCCTGACGCGGCGCGACAATCCGCATCGCGCCTACATCACGATCATTGAAGGCTGCAACAAGCACTGCGCCTACTGCGTGGTGCCTTTCACCCGCGGCCCGGAGCGCAGCCGCACTCTCGGCGGCGTGGTCCATGAAGCGGAGCAACTCGCGGCAAACGGCTACACGGAAATCCAGTTGCTGGGACAAAACGTCAACAGCTACCGCGACCCTACCCCGGCGGGTTGGAATTTCGCGCAGGTGCTGACCGCCGTCGGGCAAGTCGGGGGCATCCGCCGGGTCCGGTTTACGACTTCTCATCCGCGCGACTTTACGTCCGACATCGTGAGTGCGATCGACGAGCATCCCACACTTTGCGACCATGTGCATTTGCCGGTGCAATCGGGCTCCAACACCGTCTTGCATCGGATGGAGCGCAACTACACTCGCAAACAATACCTGGAGCGAATCGAGAACATTCGATCGTCTAAGCGCGACATCGCGCTGAGCACCGATATCATCGTCGGCTTCCCGGGCGAGACGGAGAAGGATTTCGACGAAACTCTCTCTTTGCTCGATCAGGTGCAATACGATTCGGTCTTCTCGTTCAAGTATTCGCCCCGTGCCGGCACCGCGGCTGTTTCGTACGACAACGCCGTGCCCGAAACGGAAAAGTCACTGCGCCTGGCGGCCCTGCAGGAAATGCAACGCCGCATTCAGATGCGAAATAATGAGCGGTTTGTCGGCCGCGAAGAGGAAGTTCACGTCGAGGGGCGTCGCGAGAAATTTCAACAATGGATCGGGCGAACGACCCAGAATCGGGTATTGAATTTCACCGTCCCCGACGATCTGGACGGTGAAGAGGATTGGATCGGGACGTATTGTCGCGTCCGTGTGACGGCCGCGGGACCAAACTCCTTGGTCGGTGAGATGACCGCCCGGAGCCCAATCCCCAAATTTCACCCCCTGCGCATTCTGCAGTAGGATTCTTCAAGGAAACCCAAGACTCGGAGGACACGATGGAAGTGGAAATGAAGATTCGGGGACTGATGATGGACCCGGTCACGAACATGCCGATCGTGATCCTTAAAGATGTTGAAGGGAAAGCCGTATTACCGATTTGGGTCGGGGTGTATGAGGCCAATGCGATCGCCCTCGAGATCGAAAAGGTCACTACCCCGCGTCCGATGACGCACGACCTGATCAAGAATCTGCTCTTCGGTCTGACCACGGGCGTCCGCAAAGTCGTCGTCAGCGAACTCAAGGACGACACGTTCTTCGCCGTGATTTGGATTGAGCGCAATGGAGAGATGATCGCCGTCGATTCCCGCCCCAGCGACGCCCTGGCCGTGGCCCTGCGGCTCGATTGTCCTATCTATGTCGATGACGAAGTGTTGAAATCATCGAAAGTCAGCAACGCCATCAATGATAAGGCCACCAGCGAAGAGCTGCGCCGATGGTTGGAAAACCTCAGCGACGAAGACCTCGGGCAGTACAAAATGTGAACCAGGCCCCTCCTTGGAAAAGGGCCGGCTAAACGTAATCCCACCCCATCCGGTCCGCGACGCAATCCGCCGACCAACCGTCGACCGACAAGGCCCATCGAATCTACTGAGTCTCGCATAATATACTGTCAATCGAGACAAAGAGAAGACTGTTTCCAGAAAGCGGTAATCAAGCGCGGTTTGCGGCGCATTCGCCGCAGCGCTTTGCGGGCGCGCTCGTCGAGTTCCCAGTAGTCCTTCGGGCAGACGTTGGGCAACTCGTGCTGCTTCCAGTACGCCCAAATGTATTCCACCGGGTTCAACTCCGGCGCATAGGGCGGCAAGTACTCCGTTGCGATGTGATCCTCGGAGAGCTGGATGAACTCCCGCACCAGGCGGCTGCGGTGCGCCGGCAGCCGGTCCCAGACGATCAGCAGTGGGCCGTCGATGTGGCGCACCAAAGCCTTCAGGAAGTCGATGACCTCCAACTCGCCGATCGCGCCGGGATAGAGCCGGAAGTAAAAGTTGCGCAACGTCAGCCCGGCCGACACCGACAGCTTGTCCCAGTTGAAGTTGAACTCCAACACCGGTGTCTCGCCGCGCGGCGCCCAGGTGCGGCAACGATGCGGCTTCTGACTCAATCCGCTTTCGTCGATGAAGACGATCGTACGTTCTTCTTTGCGGGCTTTTTTTTAATGGCCGGCCAAGTCTTGCGCTGCCAGCCGCGGATGGCCTCTTCGTTGCGCTCCCGCGCTTTGCCGACGGGCCGTTGCGGGCTCCAACCGAGCGCCCGCGGGATCTTCCAGACATGGCCCTCGTGATAGCGCACGCCGAACTCGTCTCCGATCAGACGAGCGACCCGCGGACAGCTCCACAGCGGCGTCGGGAAGCCGTGCGCCTCGGGGCCTTCCAGCAGCAACGCCTCGAGGCGTTCGAGCTGCGCGGCGTCCAACAGCGGCTTACGGCCGGCGCGGCCGGCCTGGCGCAACCCGGCTTCGCCGTCACGCCGGTATCGTCGCAGCCACTCGCTGACGCTTTGCCGCGCGACCTTCAATCGCCTCGCTGTCTCGGACTGACTACAGCCTTGCTCGACCAACCGGATCGCTTTGAAACGGCGCTTCTCCAGGGCCTCGAAATCCCGCCGTACGCCTTTTGTATTTCCCATACATACAAAGACGTACGTACCCCAAAAAGGTGTCACTTTATTTTGCGAGACTCAATAGATCGTATGCCGTTGTGCCGCGGCGTACTATTCCCGTGTAGGTTAAACAGCTGAATTGTCCGTAAACGAATGGCCCATCGAAAAAAGGTACTGACGGCCCCCCCTAAAACCAAAATACACCTGATTGTCGAAAACCGGCGGGAGAGATAGCCTGGGTATAGAGCAAAGGGTTTCGAGGCAATCAGCCACGAATGAAACCCAGGAGATTTCAGTGAACACCCAAATGCAGGATTTGATGCAACAACTCGGCGACGCCGTGCACAAATCTCTTGAGGGGTCCGAGCCAATGGCTGTCATCCTGGATGACATCAAGAGGGCCGGGTATGCCGTCGAGCTTTCAGTCGACGCCAAATTCTCCTCCGACGAAGAAGACGAAGCGTCGGCCGTAACGGTCAGCTCGACCGCGGACAGTACAACGTCGGACGATCTGCCCTTAAGCGACGTCGATCGACTGTTTCTCCGAGCTCTCAACATCTCCCCCTAGTCCGACGCACGCCGGCGCTTCTTGCCGCCCCCCCGCCGTGTCGGGGGGACACCTTACGACGCCTTTCCGAACAGCTCGACCATCAGAAGATCGATCGCTCAAATGGAACGGTCGGCACTGCGCGTCGAGGCCCCAGGGTGTATGATGAATTCCGATTTTCGTTGGGAGAGCCGGACGCTATCCCGACGAAAGGCGGAGCACGTTCTTTATCGTCCGGCAAATCGTCGCGAATCTTAACCCCGCTCAACTGAAACAACCATGCCGGAACGATCGGAACGTAGAAGAAAACCACGAAAACCGACTCCCGTTGGAGAGACAGTAGAGTTCGATTTCGCGTCGGGCGGCGGCAAGGGAGATCGTCCCTCGGCACGGCTGATCGACGTCAGTGATTTTGGGTGCGGCATCGAAACCCAAGAGCCTCTTAGCGTCGGTGCGGCCCTGAAGATCTTCAACGGACCGGCCCCGAATTTCCGCAACGAAGACGGTAGTACCGACGCCCAGGTGATCCACTGCCGGCTGCACGACGAGGGTATTTATCGTTCCGGGTTGGCCTTCGAGGCGGCGCACACACGCACGGCGCAAAAGATCGAAGGCGACCCTTCGCTGACGGATTACTATGAAGCGTTGCAGGTCAGCCCAAACGCTGATTTGGACACTATTCAGCGTGTCTACCGCATGATGGCCCAGCGCTTCCACCCCGATAACGCCGAAACCGGGAATCAGGCGGCGTTTCAGTTGATCCTGCAGGCCTATCGTGTACTCAACGATCCGGAAAAGAGGGCGGAATACGATGCCAAGCACCGCGCGGCGGCGGAGGTTCGTTGGCGGATCTTCAATAGACCCGAGACAAACGCCGGATCGGGCATGGAGGAGGAAAAGAAAAAGCGTTGGGCCTTACTTTCCGCGCTTTACATGAAGCGCAAGAATGACCCGGATAAACCGGGCATGCGGATTCGCGACTTCGGCCGCTTGCTTGGCTGCCCCACCGAGCATCTCCAGTTCGCCCTTTGGTACTTGCGCGGAAAGTCGCTGATCGTAACGGAAGATCAGGGTTTTATCACCATCACGCCCGAGGGCGCCGATGAGGTCGAGCAGGCGAGTCCCGACGTCCTGCCCAAGATGCCCAAGATGCTCAAGGCCGCCGAGAACCCGAGCAAGCGCCGCTAACGCGAGCTCGTCGGCCGGAAGCCCCGCCGGCCTTGGCGAACCACGCGCGATTCCCTATAATGGAGAGTCCGAGCGAGACGTTATGCTGCAGAATCAATTCGAACGCAACTTCCTGACCACGTCGGTGGACTACGTTTTCAACTGGGCTCGTAAGTCCGCCATTTGGCCCCTGACTTTTGGTCTGGCCTGTTGCGCGATCGAGATGATCGCGTCGTCGACATCGCGCTTCGACATCGCTCGGTTCGGTTCGGAAGTCTTTCGGCCCAGCCCCCGCCAGGCAGACCTCATGATCGTGGCCGGCACGGTCACCTTGAAGATGGCGCCGGTCCTCAAGCGGATCTGGGATCAGATGCCGGAGCCGAAATGGTGTATCTCGATGGGAGCCTGCTCGAGCGTCGGCGGCCCGTTCAATACCTATGCGGTTCTGCAGGGTGTCGACAAGATCGTCCCTGTTGACGTGTACGTCATGGGCTGCCCTCCGCGACCGGAAAACCTCTTTTACTCGTTGCTGAAGCTACAGGACAAGATCGATCGGATGACGACGCTCCGCAAGCGGCCCACTCAGGTACGGCTCGATGAATCGATGTTGGCCGACTTTCAAAAGCGCATCATGGTGGCTCAGACGCCGAACCCCTCGTAGCACGGACCCACCCGCGTTACCGCTGATCACCTCAAGTCGGTCGCTCTAAGACTTCGGGGAGATAAACCGAGCAGCCTTCCCGGCAGTGCATCAGGACCGAGCCGTACCAACAGACTCCTAGACGCCCTCGGCGGCCGCTTCTTCCCCCCATGCACTCCAACACGAGGCCGACCCGCGACCGTTCGTCGCCGGCAGGGATTGCAGACGGCAGCGCGGGTTGCATGCGTGGGAACCAAAGGACCGCTGGAACCACCCTAAGACCGCTTCACGGGCCCGCTCGGAGCTGTCGAAGTGCTCGGCGATCGAAATACCTCGGCCGCGTAGGTGAGCCTTCCAAGCTCCACTCTCAAGCTTCGTCACGGCAAGACAAACCTGCTCCTCCGATTCCGGCAAGTAATGAACGGCCTGGGCCGCAAGGTCCTCGTCTCTATCGGTACCGAGCTTCATTGGGTGCAACATGCTCTCGATGGGTAGGTGACTTTCCTCCGCGAAAGTCTGACCGAAACCAATTCAGCCGACCAGCAACCGCAACGGCCGGACTCGTCCCGTCAGCCGCGCGGCCGGCGGCATTCAGCCCGCGGCCCCAACATCAACACCGGCGTCGGGAACATCGAAACGGTCGGCCTCACACAGGCGGGGGAGTCAGGATGCCGTTTCGAAAGATAAGCTTAACAGGCAAAATTACATAAACCTAGTAACTTTACTGTTTCTTTATCAAGAGTTTTGCGATTAGATATTCAATCGTTTACCCGACTTATCGCTATAAGGTTCCGCTTCTCGCCGTTCCTTCCAAGCCCCCGGGGATCGGCCGTCATCCCCGCCCGTCCCGAGCGTGCGACCGACGAACGGGCGCAAGGGATTTCGGCGCTCGATGCGGTCCGAAACCAGGTGCCGATGTGTTAACATCAGCCTTGCAAATCCCATCGATCGGCCGTCGGAAGCTCTGCCGCGGCGGGCCGTACGGGATACGATTGTTCCGGAGATCACTATGGCCGCATCGCAACCGCTCAGCTTTCTATTAGGCCTGGGCGTGGGTGGAGCCGTCGGGTTACTCTTCGCTCCTCGGCCCGGGGAAGCACTCCGAAGTGACTTGCGAACGCGAGCTGCGGAAAGCGGCGACTATCTGCGCCGCCGGGGAGGTGAGTTGCGTCACGAAACCGAGGAAATTCTCGACAAAGGACGCGGCTCCCTGCATGTCCGCAAAGAACGCGTCACCGCGGCGCTCGAAGCCGGGCGGCGGGCGTACCGAAACTCCATGGTTGAGAGGTCCGAGCCCGCCGAGCGGTAGATCGAGAGAATTCGCTCTCCACCGCCGGCCGGAGAATGCGGTGAGGAAATAGTCGAAATGGAAAGCCAACAGACGCTTCTCGTCATCATGGCGGTCTTCACGGGAGTGGCGGCCGTTGCCCTACTTCTTCAGATGGTCTTTTTGTTTGGAATTTACAGTTCCATCAAAGCACTCAAGAAACGCTCGATGCTCTTTCTCGACCAATGGGAGCCGGTCGCCGAGAGCTCGCTCAAGACTCTCGAACAATTGCGCGAGCAGTCGACGGAGATCATGGGCAAAGTCAGCGATCTGGCCGACGCGACGAAGGTGCAGTCCGAGAAGGTTGACTCGATTCTCGACGACGTCTCGAGTTTCAGCAAGACGCAATTGAGCCGCGTCGATCAGACGGTCGAGGGCGCGCTCGAAAAGGTGAACGAAACGGCGGCCACGATGCAGAACACCTTGCTGGCGCCGATACGTCAGATCCCGCGCTGTCGCGATGGCGCTGAGCGCGATCGTGGAAAGCTTGTTCGGCGGAAGGCGGCAAAGCGTCGACCGAGCCACGGTGGACGAAGAGATGTTCATCTAGCCCGCCTTCGCCGGACTCAGTTCCCAGCCCGTGCTATTCAAATAAGGAAAATCGCAATGGCAATTCGAGTTGCATTATTCGGCACGAAGTTCATGGGCAAGGCTCACAGCCAGGCCTGGCGCAGCGTGAATATGTTCTTTCCCGACGCTCCGAAGGTCGAGATGAAGGTGATCGTCGGGCGCAATCCCGCCGAGACCAAGGCCGCCGCGGCGAGCTACGGTTGGCGGGAAGCCGCCACCGATTGGCAGCAGGTGATGGCGCGAGACGACATTGACTTAGTCGACATCTCGACGCCCGGCGATTTGCATTGCCCGATGGTGCTCGAAGCCGCCAAGCAGGGCAAGCACATCATTTGCGAGAAGCCTCTTTCGAACACCTTGGCCGAAGCCAAGCAGATGGTTAAGGCCGTGGAAAAGGCCGGCGTGCGGCATTTCTTGATGCACAACTACCGGCGGGTCCCGGCCGTCGCTCTGGCGAAGAAGATGGTCGACGAAGGTCGCATCGGCAAGATTTACCATTTCCGCGCTCGCTATTTGCAGGATTGGGCCATGTCGCCCGACCTTCACATGCTTTGGCGTTTCGATAAGAGCCTTTCGGGCAGCGGGGCCTTGGGCGACCTCGGGGCGCACATCATCGATTTGGCCCGCAATTTGTGCGGAGAAATTTCGGAAGTGGCCGCCACAACCGAAACGTTCCTGAAAAAGCGTCCTATCGCCCCGGGCAGCAAGAAAAAGGCCGACGTCACCGTTGACGACGCCGTCGCGATGTGCGTTCGTTTCGAAAACGGCGCGATCGGCACCCTTGAGGCATCACGATTCGCGCCGGGCCGCAAAAACTTCAATACCTTTGAGATCAGCGGCAGCAAGGGGTCGATCGAGTTCGACCTCGAAAACCTCAACAACCTTCGCTACTTCTCAACCGAGGACGCTCCGGACGAGCAAGGTTTCCACGAAATCATCGTCGTCTCGAAGGGCAAGCACCCCTATGCCGACAACTGGTGGGCGGACGGTCATATTCTCGGGTATGAGCACAGCTTCACGCACTCGGTCGCCGACTTCCTGCGAGTACTAAAGAAGAAAAAGAGGATTCGCCCCGATTTCAACGACGGATTGCGGAACCAGATGGTCCTCGCCGCGGCGGAGAAAGCGGCGGCGAACAAGCGTTGGGTCAAGGCGGGCTGAGCGGCCGCGGCCTCGTCTTACCACCGGACTCCGCGTTTCCGCAGTTCCGCTTGCAGAGCTTTTTCGCCCGTAAATCGCGCGGCTTCGATACCCAATCGGCTGGCAGCTTCAACATTCCCTTCCTTGTCGTCGGTAAAGAAACACTCCGCCGCCTCACAGCCGGCGCGCCGCGCGGCTTCCAGGTAGATTTCCGGCTCCGGCTTCATCGACCCGACCTGATAAGAAAGTACGAAGTCATCGAATTCCTCGAGGATCGCGAAATGACGTCGGATCCACTCGAAATGCAATTCGTTGGTATTGGAAACCAGCAGCAGCCGATGTCGGCTTCCGAGACCCGCCAAGAACGAACGATCGAGCAGCGGATCGGGACCAAACATGTCGCCCCACAGCTCACAAAACCGCTCGTAGGAAACCATTAACCCGATTGCGGCCGAAAAGCTCCGGTAAAACTCCAGGCTGCTGATGCGGCCTTTTTCGTAGGGCTCGCTCAGCCCGGCTTGGCGAATCCGATCGCGGATTTCTTCGACCGCGAGTCCGGTCAGACCGGCGGCTGCCGCGTAGGCCCGCCGGAAATCAAGCTCGACGATAACGTCGCCAAGATCGAAAAGAATCGCTTTGATCATGAAGCTGAAAGCGGGCTACCCCAATACCCTTCCCGGGATGATCCTGACGCGTTCTCGACATCCAAAACCTTGTCCGACAAGACCGCAAACCTCTTGAGCCGCGAAGCGGCGACAGGAATATAGCCCAGGGTGGAGCCGAGGCGGAACCCTGGGTAGAATCCCCCCACCCGCGAGAGCCCTGAAAGGGCGACAGGAACCCAAATTCACGAATTGGCGCACGTTTATAAATACATGCGGGGCCAGTCAACTCTCGCCCGCAAACTCCGTCAGGAGCCCTGGAATTCAGCCCGCGCTTCGGCCGTGGGCCAAATCGCTCCAGCCAAGCGTCGAGGCCGCCGGTCATCGCGGGCATCAAGCCTTCGACGCTTCGGCCATCTTTTGAAACGCGTACTCCGCCGCCCCGACGACACCGGCCGTATTGTCGAGTCGTGAGGCCTTAACAACAAGCGAGTCGGCGGCTTCGGGCGCAATGAATTCCTTGATGGTCAGTTCCAGTGCCGGTTGGAACAGAGAAAATCGTCGAGCCACCGAACCACCCAGCACGCAGACCGACGGATCGACGACCGCAACGATCATGCCCAATGCTTCGCCGAAAGCTCGTCCGAATAGCTCCCAGGTTTCAACGGCCTCCGGGTCCCCGGCCTCGGCCATGTCCCCGATTCGCTTGGGAGAGGGTGTATCTTCTTGAATCGTCGGACCGCGATCGAACGCGGAGAGAGAGTCCTCGGCTCGCCCGGTAACGCGTTCGTAGAAGCGCCGCACGCCACTACCGGAAAGCATTTCATCAAAACTGCCTCCCGCGACGCGGCAGTGGGAGACTTCACCGGCATTACCCGAACCGCCCCGCTGAATGCGTCCACCCACGACGAGCCCGCACCCGAAACCGGTACCGACCGTCAATCCGACGACGATGTCCGCTCCCTTCCCTTCCCCGACGAGCGCCTCGGCTAGCGCGAAGCAGTTCGCATCGTTTTCGAGACAAAGCGGCGCTCCCAGCTCCTCGGTGACAAACTTTCCAATCGGAAACCCTCGCAAATTGGGGAGTGTGTCGGCGGCCAGGCAATCCTCCGCCAAATCGAAGGGGCCGGGGCTGCCCATCCCCACCGCGGCGGGCGGGCCTTCGACCCCGGCCGCCCGCGTCGCTTGCGAGATCACGCGCTTGAGGTTCATCAGCGTCAGCTTGGCCGGCTGATTCGCCATCGTCGGCATGGTATGGATATCGCTAGTGCGACGATGCTGATGGTCGAAGACCGCGGCGGCAATTTTCGTGCCGCCCAAATCGATACCGAGAATATAGGAAGAGTCCGACATAGCCAATCGAGCAAACTCCAACGGACATTCCATCCTATCGGAGTTCGCGTAGGCGTCGAAGGACCAATCGATCTGATCCAACCAACCGCGGTCCCTGCCCGCGAAGAAAAGTGGAACTATGACGAGGTCTATACCGGCGGGAATGTCGTCGTCGGCCCAGATGGCTTCGCGGTCAGTGATGATCGGTCTCGCCGGTCTCGGAAACCGCCTCTGCCCGCTCGCGTTCCATCACCCCGGCCGCAACAGTTCCCCCTCTCGGGGAATGAAACCGAACGTCCTCTGAGTCATCTTGGACAACTCTCTCTTCTTCCAATCGGCGGTCATGATGCCGGGGGGCTGGTGGTGCCGGCCCAAGAGCAGGTGGCCAAGTTCGTGGGCCATGATGTGTCCGAGAATCATTGCGAGCGACGGGCAGTGCTTTCCACCGACTGCGTGCTTTCGTTGGGCCGGTTCTTCGGCGCGATGGAAGAAGACGTATGCGTGGGCGGCGAATTCACTGTTTCCGGCGGGCAGGGCGAAGCCGAAGACATCTCTCGACATCGAATACCGCCGCGCCATCGAGCGCTGAAGGATCTTCAATGAGAGAGTCGTCGGGCCTCCACCTCCCGGCTCCAGGCAGCCCCGCGACCTCGCAGGACTTTACCCGGTGAAGTTTCAGCCGCGGCGGCGCCCGTTTCGAATCGTGGTATCGAAACAGCGACACCTCCCAATACCTCCGACATCACTGCTGAACTCCGCGCCGAAAGCGCTATAATTCCCTTGCATTCCAACCGCAAGCTGTAAATCGCGAATGGACATGGGGAGAGGTCCGGCGTTTCAATGCCCGATTCGATTCAAATTTCGAGGGTGGTGCGGTTTGAAACCTTCGAACTGAATCTCAAGACCGGCGAACTTCGCAAGGCCGGCGTCAAGATCCGGCTGCCCGAACAATCCTTTCAGGTCCTCGCCGCGTTGTTCGAACGCCCCGGCAAACTCGTCACTCGCGACGCCCTTCGTGAACGGCTTTGGCCCGACAGCACCTTCGTTGATTTCGAAAAGGGTCTCAACATTGCCGTCAGCAAATTGCGGCAAGCGCTGAACGATTCCGCCGACGAGCCGCGTTTTATCGAGACCCTACCCGGTAGGGGCTATCGCTTCATCGGCGCGGTCGAGCAGGTCGTCGAGCAGGTCAATGCCTCGGGCGAAATCGTCGGCCTTCCCGAAGACGCCGCGGAGCACGTCGTTTCCCACTTCCGCCTGCTCGAAAAACTCGGCGAGGGCGGGATGGGCGTCCCTGCCGCTGTACAATCTCTTCAGGCTAGGGGCGGGCCATGATCGACCACACCATAAGCCACTACGAGATCACTGAAAAACTCGGCGAAGGCGGCATGGGCGTCGTCTACAGGGCCCTCGACAGCAAGCTCAAGCGTCCCGTCGCGCTGAAGTTTCTCCGCGCCGACGTCGTTGAAGACGCCGAAGCCAAGGAACGCTTCCTGCGCGAAGCCCAAGCCGCGGCGGCACTCGACCATCCCAACATTTGCACCGTCTATGAAATCGATGAGGCCGAGGGACAAACCTTCCTCGCCATGGCCTTCGTCGCGGGCCGCACCGTCAAGGACAAAATCAGCGATCGCCCGCTCAAGCTCGACGAGGTGCTCGACATCGCCACCCAGACCGCCGAGGGCTTGAAGGCGGCTCACCGCAAGGGCGTCGTTCACCGCGACATCAAACCCGCCAATCTGATGCTGACCGAAGAGGGCCAGGTCAAAATCATGGACTTCGGCCTGGCGCAACTCGCCGAGCAATCGAGACTCACAAAGACAGCGACAATCCTAGGCACGCCGGCCTATATGTCGCCTGAACAGACGAGGCGGAAGCCGACCGATCGGCGCACGGATGTTTGGTCGCTGGGAGTCGTGATTTACGAGATGGTAACGGGGCGGCTGCCCTTCGCGGGAGAGCGGCAGGAGGCCGTGCTCTACGCCATTGGCAACGAAGACCCCGAGCCGATCACGGCCTTGCGGGCGGGCCTGCCAATAGAGTTGGGCTTCATCGTCGGCAAGGCGCTCGCCAAGGACGGCGCGGACCGCTACCAGCACGTCGAGGAGATGATCGTTGATTTGCGGGCCCTCGAGCGGCGGACCGAATCGGGCGGCGCCTCCGCCAAACCGAGCGGCAGACCCGTTACGGCGGCGAGTTGGGAAATGCCGGCGCGAGCCCGGCGGCGACGATCGGCATGCGCCGGCGCGGCTGCCGCGATTGTTCTCACGATCGCCGGGGCGGCCTTGTGGAAGTTCCTGCCCACAACCGAACCGCCCCTCGAACCCATGCGCACCGTTCCGCTAACCAGTTACCCGGGCATGGAGGCCGCCAGTTCATTTTCCCCCGACGGCAACCAAGTGGCCTTTGCGTGGACCGGGGGTAATACGGAGAGTTTCGACATTTACATCAAACTTATCGGGCCCGGGCCCCCGTTGCGACTTACCACCCATCCCGACTGGGACAGTACCCCCGCCTGGTCGCCGGACGGCCGCCACATCGCTTTTCTCCGCGGACGTACCGAGGCCCGAAAGAAAATGGGCCTCTACCTGATTCCCGCGCTCGGCGGGACGGAACGCAAACTGGCGGAGACGCGGGTTCCTTTCACTTATCTTCTGGGAACCTGTCTGGCCTGGTCTCCGGACAGCCGTTGGCTGGCCGTGTGCGATTGGGCGGAGGATTCGCCCGGGCCGTTGAGCCTATTCTTGCTTTCGGTGGATTCCGGCGAAAGGCGAAGGCTGACGACGCCGCTGGAGGGCTCGCAAGTAGGTGACGTCCTCCCCGCCTTTTCTCCCGACGGTCGCACGCTCGCCTTTTCCCGGTTCGGCTCGGCGAGCAGCGATCTCTATCTGCTGGATCTCGACCAAGATTTGAACCCGCAAGGCGAACCTCGACGCCGAACCTTCATGGAGCAGAATATCGGCGGGCACAGTTTCACTTCCGACGGCCGCGACATTGTTTTCGCGGCGGGGCCTTTCGGCACCTCAAGTCTCTGGAGAGTGCCGGCATCCGGGACCGTCGCGCCCGAGCGGCTGCCGTTTGGGGAGAGCGGGTCTTGGCCGCAGCTCTCCCGTCAGGGGAATCGGCTCGCGTATACAGCGTCTGACCTCAACATAAACATCTACCGCGTCAACTTGCCCGTTGCGGACGGCGTGACCGGCATGGCGGTTAAGTTCATTTCTTCTTCCCGGTGGGACCGAAATCCGCACTATTCTCCCGACGGCAACCGTATCGCGTTCCTCTCGGCTCGCTCCGGTGACGAGGAAATCTGGAGGTGCGACAGCGACGGTTCGAACCCTGTCCAGTTGACTTCGCTTGGCGCCGTCAACTTCCCCCGTTGGGCTCCCGATGGGAAGAGTATCGGATTCAGTTCCAAAGCGGAAGGGCATTCCAATGTCTACGTCGTGGACGCCGAGGGCGGCGCGCCTCGGCGCTTGACGAGCGATCCGTCGCACGAGGCGGGGCCGGCTTGGTCGAGAAACGGCGAGTGGATCTACTTCAGGTCAGACCGGAACGGGACTGGTCAGAATTTCAAGATGCCGGCGGGAGGAGGTCCCGCCCAGGTCGTTACAGCCGGGGGTGGGCCAAGGATGGAGTCCCCCGACGGAAGTCTGTTTTACTTTACGCGCGGCGCCGGCAAATCTTTGTGGAGAATACCGGTCGAGGGAGGCGAGGAAGAACAAATCCTCGAATCCATGTATAGCGGTTTCTACGATGTCGTCGAAGACGGGGTCTATTTCGTCCCCGCGTCGACACCGAAAGCCGGTTTTTCTCTCCACTTCCTCCGCTTTGCTACGGGCGCCGTCGAGCCGATCCATGATCTCGAGAGACAGCCGGTTGGCACGATGAGCGTCGCCCCCGACGGCCGATCGATTCTGTTCGGCCAAATGGAGCCACTGGAGGCCGACATCATGCTGGTCGAAAATTTCCGCTGAGGGCGGCTTGCCCTCTTTTTCGCGTAGTCGACCGCGCCCCGGATTGGAACCACCTACTCCCGCCGCACCGGGTTCACAAAAGCCCCGTTCGCCGCCACATCCCAAACAGCCACTCGCGCCCATTTCCACCCCGGAGCCTCGGTACTCCAGCTAAACGTCGACTCACCGAACTGCCGCGTCCCGGCGAGGGGAATCATCTTCCGCTCCGTCTTGACCCCGTCGCCCCAAACGATCTCGGCAAAGCGCAACGGGAAGGTCCAGCGAACGTCCGCCTCGACCTCGATGCGATCGCCGTCTCCCGACTTGACCGTCACCCGAGGCAGCAGAACCTCACCCGTCGTCGTGAAAAAATCGCCTTTCGCCAGCGGTTCGAGAACCTCGTCGTAATGCTCGAAATCCGGCAGCCGATCGAGCTTGATGTAGTTGATATTCATATGCCCCCACAGCTCGTGGGTATGATCGAACTGGAAAACATCCACCTCGCCGAAAACCCGCTTCGGCAGCCCCCAATTGTTCATGTCGTCGAGCAGAGTAAACACCCGCTCGCCCAGCCGCGGCGACGAATGATCGGCCGGCATCGCCTTCCACCCGGCGCCGAGATAGCGCGGGTCGAGGAAGTGCTCGCTCTCACGAATCTTATCCGGGTAGCCCGTCGACCCTTTCGTGCGAGCGTGCGTCTGGTACATATACCCGCCCTCGCGCCGCACCAAGTCGAGCATCTCTTTCTCGTCTTCGGTCGAATAGACGCGTCCGTATTTCGGATGGTCAATTTGAAATTTCCCGCCCTCGGGACGTCCCATCCACCAATACACGGGCTTCGGGAAAATCACCGCCCAATGCCCTCCCAAGTGAACATTGGCTTCCTCGGAGGGGATCAGCAGAAAATCGTCGTTCGATTGCGCTTTGCAAGCTTTGAAGAAATTATCGAGCTCTTCGAGCCGCAAGTCCGTCAGATCGCGCGGGTGCCCGTCGCCGTGAAAATCCATGATGATCGAAGCGTCCACGCCCATCTCCTCGAGCACCGGCTTGAAAGGCGGAACCCAGTCGAAACCCTTCTCAACCGCCTGCACCGTATAGGCCAAATGCCAATGTTGACTGAGGGTCTTATAGCCCTCCAACTCGGCAAAGCGGTCGCGCCGCGTGTAAGCCAACACATCGTCGAGTGTTTCCTTCGCCGGCCCGTCGGAAACCAGAAAAAAGACCGCCATCCGCTGCGGTCGCCCGGGCGGCGCATTCACCCAGGGATAAAAAATCCAGTTCGTGTCGCCGATCTGCCGAATTCCCATCGACACCCGCCCCCGCCGTGTCCGCCGCCATAGGTGCGCCAAGTTCGATGTGAAATCGCGCGGGAAGAAATATTGATGCGGCGCGGGAAAAACGGCGACGCTGCCCGAAGCCGATTTCATCGCCAGCGTCCGATAGCGCACCGCCAGGGGAACCCGCTCCGGCTCCAGCCCTTGGGCCGTCACTGTCTGAAACTTGCCCTCGGTGTCGTAGTAGGAAGTCTCGGTGTGCATGTTGCGGCCCACGCGCTCGGCGTCCGGCAGGGAAAACTCGATGCCGGCGTCATAGAAATAGGCCGTGTCCGCCGTGTAGGTCGTCATCACGGCTTCCTGTTGAATCAAGCGGCTGCCGGGGAAAATCGTGTACGCGACGCCGCCGTCGAAGATGCCCATCCCGAGGCCGTCGAAAAACAATTCCACCCGATCGCCCATCGTTTGAACCTGCGCCGAGCGCAACTTGAGCCGCCCCTGAAAACTCCGCGTCCCCTCCGGGTGCGAAGGCGGAAAATCGAAAAAGGCGTTCCAGCCCTTGCGGCGTTTGCCCGTCTCGGCTCGATAGAACGGCCGCCCGGCGTGGACAACCGTCTCCCGCTCGGAACCGATCGACGTAATCAGAGGTTCCGCGGGATCCAACGAAAACACAGCCCGCCAGGTCTTGGAAGCCTCATCCGGCCAGGTGACGACAAGCGAATCGTCTTGTTGCTCGACCTTGACCGCCCCGGATGAGTAGCCCGTCATATCGACCGGGACCGAAACGGCCCAGGCGACGGAAGCCGTCAACGACAGCGTGAGAAGCAGAATGGAAAAGCGTGAAAGCCGCATTGATGTTCCCCCGCGCAATAGCTTACAAGAAACCGCTTCGCCAAGGAGTAAGGATTGCGCGCCCGGGCCGAGCCTCGGCCGCCGGCATGCAAGAGGGGCCGTCGCCCGCCGAACGATCTGGTACAGTGTCGTTCGAGGAAGAACTCGGCCCGCCGGGCCGTGATTTTCGAAGAATCTTATGAGGGCTCGAACGACCGATATACATTTCTCGTTCCACTTCATCGCTTTCTGCGCGGCCTCGGTTTGGTTCGCCGTCAGCGGCTCGAGCGACCCACTCCAGGCCGCCGACTGGCCGCAATTTCGCGGCCCGGGCGGCACGGGGATTTCCGAGTCAGGCTCGCCGCCGATCGAGTTCGGTCCCGACCACAACGTCATCTGGAAGACGCCGTTGCCGCCCGGCCACTCCTCGCCGGTGTTGACCGAAGACCGCATTTTCGTCACGGCCTACGAAGACGAAAAGCTGCTCACGATCGCGCTCGATCGCGAATCCGGCAAGATCCTCTGGCGGCGCGAAGCCCCTCGTCCGCGCCGGGAGGCGTTCCAAAGAACCCACGGCCCGGCCTCGCCCACGCCGGTGACCGACGGCTCGAACGTCTACGTCTTTTTCGGAGACTACGGGCTGCTCGCCTACGGTCCCGACGGCGGCGAGCGTTGGCGGGTGCCGCTGGGACCTTTCAACAACGCCAACGGTCATGGCTCTTCGCCGATCTTGGCCGACGGACTCCTCGTTCTGCTATGCGACCAAGATTCCGATTCCTATGTCATTGCGCTCGATCAGGCTACCGGCGAGGTGCGCTGGAAGACCGGCCGCCCCGAGGTCAGCCGAAGCTACGCGACACCCGGTGTGTTGCGCCCCAAAGACGGACCGCCGGAGTTGATCGTCCCCGGAACCTACGTGCTCGTCTCCTATGACCTGGGAACCGGTGAAAAGCTGTGGTGGGTCACCGGCATGGCCTGGCAGTTGAAATCGGTCCCGCTGTTTGACGGGAATATGATCTACATCAACGCCTGGGAGATCGGCGGCGACCCGGGGCAAAAGAAAGACCCGCCCGCCCCTTTCGAGGAGATCCTGAAAGCGCACGACGCCAACAAAAACGGCGTCCTCGACCGCGCGGAAGCGCCCAACCCGCGTCTCCAGAAAGACCACCCTTGGAGCGAGGCTGACTTTGACGGCGACGGCGTGATGGACGCCGGAGATTGGCGCCTCTACATTGCCAAAAGCACGGCCTCGAACAACTTCGTCGCCATTCGCCACGACGGCGCGCGCGGCGACCTGACACGGACCCATGTCCGCTGGCGCTACCGCAAATCGCTGCCGAATACGCCCTCGCCCTTGCTCTATCGCGATTTACTGTGGCTCGTGAAAGACGGCGGCATTGTCACGACGCTCAACCCCAAGAACGGCCAAGCTCTCAAACAAGGACGCCTGCGGGATGCAATCGACAAATACTGGGCTTCGCCGGTGGCGGCCAACGGCGCCGTTTACATGACGAGTGAAAGCTGCAAGGTGAGCGTCCTCAACCCCGAGGGCCAATGGACCGTGCGAGCCACCAATTCATTTGACGATCAGTGTTTCGCCACCCCAGCGATCGCCGACGGGAAAATCTATTTCCGGACCCTGAGCGCGTTGTATTGTTTGGGCCGCGAGCCCTGATTTCATCGCGCCGGCAGCGCCCGGCTCTCGGCCGGTCAGCGCGGGGGACCGCGGCGAGCCGCCTCCCGCGACACGCCTTCTTCCATAACGGCGCGAACGCGATCCATCAATTCCCCGCGTTGCTCGCTCGCCAATCCTTTCGTCGGAACCGGCTCGTGAAAAACCAGTTCCACCCGGCCCGGTTTCATATGAACCGAGCCCTTGGGCATCAGCTCGCGCGCGCCGTGAACGGTGATCGGCACGATCGGGGTTTGCGCCTCGATCGCAATCGTGAAAGGCCCGGGACGAAACGGCAGCAGTTCGCCGTCGGGACTGCGCGTGCCTTCGGGAAAAACGAGCAGCGAACTTTCTCCCGTCTTGAGAGCGGCCACCGAGGCTTCGATCGCATGACGCCGCGAATTGCGGTCATTACGGTCGACATAGATAAAGCGGCCCATCTTCATTACATAGCCGAGCAGCGGGATGCGGCCCAACTCTTTTTTCAGAACAATCGCGATTCGGGGCAAGACCATGAACAGCGCGGCCGGCTCGATATTGCTGACATGGTTGCTCACAAACACAGCGGGCAGTTCCCCAAAGGCAAGGGCCTCGTTGACCATCCTCACCTTCACGCCCGACAGCAGCAAGGCCAGGCGTACGCCCGTTTGCGCGACCCAATACAAGGGCCCAATGTCGCGTATTACCCACGTCAGCGGCACCATAATCAGCGTGGCCGCGGTGACGTAGAGAATCAAGAACGGATAGACGATGAGGAAGGCGCGCGGCATGGGTCAGGGACGGCGGTTACCTCGGGCTATTATGCCGGCACCGTTTGGGTTGCCGGATGAGCCCCCTTCGGCACCTTCCTTACTCGCGCCGCAGCGAGGTCAGCAGCGGCGTCTTGAGGCCGGCGGCCACCGACGCGGCTCCCGCCAGCAGCCCAACGGCGACGATCGCCGCCAGCGTCAGCGAAAGCGACAACCAAGGCGGTTCGGCCGAGCCTCCCAATAGATGCGGCGCCACGGCGAGCAGAGCCGTCAGCGCTCCAATCAAAACCCCGAACACCAACAAGAAGCCATTTTCCGCCAGCACGAGCCAAGAAATCGAGCGCCGCGAGAAACCGACGGCTTGCAGCAGCGCCAATTCTCGACGCCGCTCGATCACGTTGCGGACCATCACCACCGCCAAACCCAGCGTTCCGAGCAACAAGCCCAACCCACCCAAAGTCTGGAAGGTGCTGAGATAAGTGTTTTCGACAATTAGATAACCGGCCAAGCGATCGGCGGTCGTCGTGGCGTCGAATCCCTGATCGGCGAATTGCACTTCCAGCAACGCCCCGGCCTCACGCGAATCGGTCTCGATTAAAAACTGGTTGTAACCGCTGTGCCCGGGAAACATATCGAGGAATTGCTGTTCCGAGAGAATCAACTGCGATTGGAAGACGCCGCGGGAAAGCAACCCGGCAATGACGAGCCGGCGCGGTCGGCCTTGCGCGTCTTCGATCTCCAGCGTGTCGCCCAACCCCAGGTGCAAGATCCACATGACGGAGTTCATGTCGCCGAAAACCGGAATCGCGCCGTCGTCACGCTCGCTTTCGAGCAGCAGCCAAGGGTTCGCGTCTTCCTCGGCGGTTTCCGCGAGCGTTCCTTGAAAGGCAAAGCCGCCGCGCTCGATCATTTCGGGTGGCGCGCCCAACAGGGTTGGTTTCGAGGGACGATACAAATTCAGGCAACTGGCATCCTCGCCTGGTTTGACGCGCAGGGAAAAGACCTCCATGGCGGGCAATTCCTCGGCGGCTGTCAGCTGATCCCGGTAGAGCGGCAAATCCGATTCGGCGATCCAGCGAAATCCGCCGTCGCCGGATGAGAACGAGGGTTCTTGGGAGCTGACGTCGTGGCGATTCAGGGCGACGGCAACGATCACAAACGTCGCGCTTGCCACTAACGCGGCGGAGAGCACGCTGCGAGTCGGGTAGCGCGCGCCGTTTCGCGCCCCCAGGCGAGTGATCGCCGCTCCGCCCTGACCGGTGATGATCGCGCCCGCGGGTTGCAGCAAGCGGTGGCGAAACCAGGCCAGGGCCGAGACCAGCAAAAGCCCGCCCACGCCGAAGAAAGCTCCGGCCGCGGCGGCGCCGCCTTGGGTAGCACCCATTCCCAACAACGCAAGAGCCGCCGCGGCGGAAACCCAAGCTGTCGCTCGGGCGCGCGACTTTTTCTTGCCCGCCGCCGATGAGTCATCCATCGCCGCTCCGGCCAACATCGAGCGCGGACTCACGCGAGCCAGTTTCCGCACCGATAGCCAAACCGAAACGAGCATCAGCAGAAAAGCTCCAACGACCCCGCCGACGAGACTCGCGGGGGTGACGTGGAGTTCCAAGAACGACCCGCCCACCGCGTCGCTCCACCAGGTGCTCAATCCGTACACCATCAACGCGCCGTAGGCGACCGCGCCGGGGATGCCGATCAAGCATCCGGCCGCCGTCAACAGCGCGGCTTCTTTCAGCAGCAGACGCCTCACGGCGGCGACCGTTTGTCCGGTGGAAAGCAGCAGACCGATCTCGCGTGAACGCCGCTCAACGCCCAGCCGGAAAAGCAACGTTACCAGCATCGCCGCCGAGGCGATCAGGAACATGCTGAAGCCGATGAAGAGGCCCGAGAAGTCGGTCGCGCCGCTCGACGCGGCCAGCGCCTGCTGCTTGACGGGTCGGAAAACGAGGCCGTGCGCGGCGGGGTTGAGATGCCGCTTGAGTTCAGCTTCGAACCGCGCGACCGCTTCGGCGGGTGTCCGCCCCTCGCCGGCCTCTACGCGCATCGATGTCAATTGACCGAAACGGCTGGTCCAAAGTTGCTTGGCCTCGTCGAGCGAGACGAAGGCCTTGGGCGCTGAACGATAGCGGTCCCAATAGACTTCATCGATCTCACGGATCAAACTCAAGTCCACCGGAAACGGCGGGTCCCAATCGCCCATGCTCTCGGCTTCGCTCATGCCCTTGTAGCGGGGAGCCAGGGTGCCGTCGACCGCCAATCCTTCCAGCCGCACGACGCCCTTGAGCGTGAATTGGCGACTCTCGGTATCGAGGGTTCCCTGAGGGCCGACCACGTAGTAGTCGAGCGAAACCCGATCACCCGCCGAGGCCTTGAGATCTTTCGCCGCCCACTCGTTGAGCAGAATTTCGCCGGGACCGACCCGCGGCGCAGTCTTCCCGTTCATCAGCCTTAATCGATTCAACACTGAGTCGGTTTCTCCGCCGAGGGCCGTGACCGTCGAATAGGGGAAGCCGCGCTCGCCGAGGGAGGTACGATTCGCGAGGTAGGTCAACACAGCAACCGCGGGCATATCGGCCGCCCGCGCCGCGGCTTCGGCGGCCGCGGCCGTTTCCGTTTCGAGAACAATGCGATCCGTCGTGACCGAAATCACGCCGTCGTGGGTGGTAGAAACGGCCAGGCCCAGATCGTCGAACTCGAGCGCTATACCCAAGAGCTGATTCAAGTCCTCGGGCGGGCGGGCGATCATCTTCGGCGGCTGCGTATCGGCATTCCCGGCGATATCGGAAATCACGCCGCCCGCCGTCAAGATCGCGTTCGCGCGGCCTTCCCGGTCGAGCGCCCGTTGCAGCGTCTGGAGCGGCAAGAAAATATTCGACGGAAGTTGCTGACTCGGCGACAACCCAAAGCGCCCCAACCCCCGGTCGGCAACAACGGCGGCCACTTCCAGACGCAGCGTCCGAACGTTATCCTCCTTGCGCCCCATCACCGATTCACTCGGGACCAACGTATCGGTTTGGAAGCGGAGCAAGAGTGCATCCCCGGCCGCCAAGCCGAGTTCACGGGCCAACGTTTCGTTGAGCAATATCTGACGATTCCCGGGCAGCGAAAGCGGCGCGTCGAAAAGCTCGAGAAAGCGTTCGTCGACGCCATGGATGTTGACGCGCGAGGCCCGCGCGCCGCTATCGGGGTTGTGCGCGCTGCCGCGAATGAAGATCGCCGGGACAACGGAGTCGATCGATTGGTAGAGGCGATCGACCCCCGACAAATCATCGGCCAGGGCTTCGCGAAAATAGCGGTCGGCGACGAGAGCGTTGTCGATCGCGCCCAACCGGTCGAGCGCCAAACCGCGCAAGCTGCCCTTGACCGAATCGCCCACCAGCAGCGCTCCGGCCAAGACAGCGGCGCCCACCGCGACCCCCAGGGCCACGGCGACATGGATGCCGAAGTGATAGCGAAGCGAGCGCCGCAGCAAGCGGCCGGGTGTCATCGCGGCGGATAGAGCGGAATCGGACATGGCAGCCGACTCGACGATGAGCCGGACTCACACCATGATAGCGATAGGCAAGGGACCAGGGCCCGCAAGAATCGATCCGCGCATTGCGGGGCCGCACGCGAGGGTGAATCGCAGCCCTACGGCCGGTACCGGCTACTCCTCAGGTTGCTTCTCGGGCTCCTGCTTTTCGGTCTCGTCGACGATCTCGCCAAAGGTGATATCCACGTCGCTGCCGAACCGCTTGTAATCTTCGTATTTGATGATCATGCGGATCTTCTGATCGCCGCTCTTAAAGTGCAGCGTATCGTCGGCGCGCGTATAGATGGGGAACCAATACTTGCCGTCGATCTGATCGCGATAGGTTTCGAATCGAGGAAACTGCTGATCCTGCTTTTTCTTGAGAACACCTTCCGCCTTGCCGTCGGTCTTGACGATCTGGAGGTCCTGCTGGTCGACCCAAATTTGCCCCACGAAATAGCGCTCGCCCTTGATCATCTGTTTCGGCTTCACCGAAAACACGTAGGTGTCGAGCTCGTCGACTCGCTGCGGCCCTAGATAGCGAACGTGATAGTTCGGTAATTCGTCGTTGGTCATGACGAAAGGCTGGACCGATCGGATATCTTCCAAATCCTCGGGCGTCATCAAAATGTTCTTGAGAGTCGGGACCGGGGCGTAAACGACCCTCTCGGTCCGCTTGCCGCCGGCGCTGAAGATAATGTCCTGCACGACGTGGAATTTACCGCGCACGCCGCCGACCTCGTCATACTCGTAAATCTTCACCGTCTGGCGGTAGGTGTAGTTTTGCCGGGCCTTGGCGAACTCGGTTTCCTTGCCTACGAATTCCCGAATGATGTCTTCCACCGGCATCGGCAGGTCGCCCACGGTCGCGGCATCGGCGGCCTTGAGCGGGGTCGAGCCCAGAGACAGGGACAGCGCGACAACGGGAAGCCCCATCCATCCGCCGATTCGTTTCATCCGTCCAATTCGTTTCATGACGCGGTTCCTTCCAAGGAAATGCACACCCATATCTTCACCCGGAGCCGGGACACCGGGCGGCCATGCTAAACAGACGCCCACTCCGCCCCCAAGGTTTCCTACGGTCAACATAGCGGAGCCCCGCCGCCGAAGCAAGCCCCAAACTGAGCCGCGCACGTTACGAGCCGCGAAACAACCCAAACTGAGCCGCGCACGTTAGTAAGCGGTATGCCACGAGGCCGTTCAGCACACGGGACGGTGGCGGAAGCAAAGCGCCCGGAAAAGAATCGCCCCCTTTCGCGTGAACGCCCCCCCGGGGTTAGATCATCGACCCGCGGCCAAGCCTCTGCTCCCGCCCTAGACGTTCCTAGAAGCGGTATGCGGCGAGCCTCGCCGAAAGCGCTATAATTCCCCTGAATTCCAACGGCAAGTCGTGAATCGCGAACGGACATGGGGAGAGGTCCGACGTTTCGATCCCCGATTCGATTCAAATTTCGAAGGTGGTGCGGTTTGAAACCTTCGAACTGAATCTGAAAACCGGCGAACTTCGCAAGGGCGGCGTCAAGATTCGGCTGCAAGAGCAGTCGTTTCAAATTCTCGCCGCGTTGCTCGAACGCCCCGGGAAGCTCGTCACTCGGGACGCGCTTCGCGAACGGCTTTGGCCCGACAGCACCTTCGTTGATTTCGAAGACGGCGTCAATAGCGCTGTCCGCAGATTGCGACAGGCGCTGAACGATTCCGCCGAGAGGCCACGCTTTATCGAAACTCTGCCGCGGCGGGGGTACCGCTTCATCGGCGCGGTCGAGCAGGTCGTCGAGCAGGTCAATGCCTCGGCCGAAATCGTCGGCCTGCCCGAGGGAGCTGCCGCGGAGCACGTCATTTCCCACTACCGCCTGCTCGAAAAATTGGGCGAAGGCGGGATGGGCGTGGTCTACAAGGCCCTCGATACAAACCTCAACCGAACCGTCGCCCTCAAGTTTCTCGCCCCTCGGCTGACCCAAGACCCCGAGGCCAAAAAACGCTTCCGTCGCGAAGCCGAGGCCGCCGCGGCGGTCGATCATCCCAACATCTGCACGGTTCATGAAATTGCCGAGGTCGATGGACAGATCTTCATCGCCATGGCCTTTATCGAGGGGCAAAGTCTCGACAAGAAGATTGGCGGCAGCCCCCTGCCGCTCGACGAAGCTTTCGACATCGCGGCGCAAACCGCCCAGGCGCTCCAAGCCGCGCACGAGAAAGGCGTCGTGCACCGTGACATCAAGAGCGCCAACATCCTGCTGACCACGAGCGGACAAGTCAAGATCGTCGACTTCGGGCTGGCGCAGCTCGCCGACCCCGACCAACTGACGAAAACCGGAACCACCCTCGGCACGCCGGCCTATATGTCCCCCGAGCAAGCTCGCTGGGAGAAGGTGGACCGCCGGACCGATATCTGGTCGCTGGGCGTGGTGCTCTATGAGATGGTCGGCGGACGATTGCCGTTCCGGGGCGACGTCCAACAGGCGATGATGCACTCGATTTTGCATGCCGACCCGGATCCGCTGACGGCCCTGCGAACCGGTGTGCCAATCGAGCTTGACTATTTGATCGATAAGGCTCTGGCGAAGGACCGCGACGAGCGCTATCAGCATGTCGACGATGTGCTGGTCGACCTGCGCGAGTTACAGAAGGAACAGCCGAGCGGGGCAGAGCGACTGCGAACGACCCCCGGCGCGGTTCGTCCCCGCCCCCGCCAGCGACAAGGGAGATCGACCAAGGTATGGGCTGGCGCGGCCGCGGCGGCTGTGCTAATGATCGCCGCCGCGGCCTTTTGGAACTTCCGGCCGACGACCACCGAAGAACCCCTGGAACCCATGCGGCCGGTTCCGCTCACCAGCTACCCGGGCTATGAGGCCGTCGGTTCATTTTCCCCCGACGGCAACCAAGTGGCCTTCGCATGGACCGGGGGGAATACGGAGAGTTTCGACATTTACGTCAAGGTGGTCGGGCCCGGGCCCCCTCTGCGACTGACCACCCATCCCGCCATGGATGGCAGCCTCGCCTGGTCGCCGGACGGCCGCTGGATCGCCTTTCTCCGCGGACGGCCCGAAGCCGGAGAGAAGATGGGACTCTACCTGATTGCCCCTCTTGGCGGGAGGGAACGCAAACTCGCGGAGACGCGGGTTCCCTTTACTTATTCGATGGGGACCTGTCTGGCCTGGTCTCCCGACAGCACTTGGCTGGCGGTGTGCGATTGGGAGGAGGATTCGCCCGGGCGGTTGAGCGTATTCTTGCTCTCGGTGGATTCCGGCGAAAGGCGAAGGCTCACTTGGCCGCCCAAAGACTCGATCATAGGCGACGTCTTGCCCGCCTTTTCTCCCGACGGTCGCATGCTCGCCTTTTCCCGCTACGGCTCCGCGTTAAAAACCGATCTCTATCTGCTGGATCTCGACGAAGATTTGAACCCGCAAGGCGAACCTCGACGCCGAACCTTTATGGAGCAGCTGAGCGGGGCCACGCCACAAAGTTTCACTTCCGACGGCCGCGACATTGTTTTCGCGGCGGGGTCTCTTAGCACCTCAAGTCTTTGGAGAGTGCCGGTATCGGGAACCGCCTCGCCCGAGCGGCTGCCGTTTGGGGAGGTGGGATTTGGGCCGATTGTCTCCCGTCAGGGGAATCGGCTCGCGTATATAGTGCCTAACTTCAACATAAACATCTACCGCCTGAACCTGCCCGTCGCCGACGGCGTGACCGGCACGGCGGTCAAGTTGATTGCTTCTTCCCGCTTTGACGTACAGCCGCGATATTCTCCTGACGGCAACCGCATCGCGTTCGTTTCGTATCGCTCCGGGGCCTCGGAAATTTGGACGTGTGACAGCGACGGTTCAAACCCGATGCAGTTGACGTCGCTTGGTGCGCAGACCGACTCCCCACGCTGGGCTCCCGATGGGAAGAGGATCGGATTCAGTTCCGATGCCGAAGGGCATTTCGGTGCCTACGTCGTGGACGCCGAGGGCGGCGCGCCGCGGCGCTTGACGAGCGATCGGTCGATGGAATCGGCGCCATCTTGGTCGAGAAACGGCGAGTGGATCTACTTCTTTTCAAACCGGAGCGGGGATCCCCAGATTTTCAAGATGCCGGCGGGAGGAGGCCCCGCCCAGGTCGTTACAGCCGGGACGCGGCCAACCATGGAGTCACCCGACGGCCAGTGGTTTTACTTTGCGCGCGGCCCCAACCACTCTGTGTGGAGAATGCCGGTTGGGGGAGGCAGTGAAGAGACGGAAGAGGATGCCGAGCAGGTCCTCGAATCCTTGCAGCAAGAACTCTATGATGTCGTCGAAGACGGGGTCTATTTTGTCCCTCCCGCGTCGACTCCGGAAGACGGCTTTACGTTTCATTTCCTCCGCTTTGCCACGGGCGCCGTCGAGCCGATCCATGATTTCGAGAGACAGCCGGTTGACACGATGAGCGTCGCCCCCGACGGCCGATCGATTCTCTTCGGCCAACGCGAGCCACTGGAGGCCGACATCATGCTGGTCGAAAATTTCCGGTGAGGGTGGCGGCGTTCTTGTGGACAGAGCAAATAGGGGCACGAAGGCGAATAGAGAATCAGAAGCCCCGCGGGGGCGAAGGATAGTAGCCCGGGGCGATCAGCCCTGGGTAGGGGCGCCCGGCGAAATCGCAGGCAGCTGGAGCCGCGAAGCGGCGGCCGGAATATAGCCTCGGGTGGAGCCGAAGGCGGAACCCTATTGAGTCTCGCAAAATAAAGTGACACCTTTTTGGGGTACGTACGTCTTTGTATGTATGGGAAATACAAAAGGCGTACGGCGGGATTTCGAGGCCCTGGAGAAGCGCCGTTTCAAAGCGATCCGGTTGGTCGAGCAAGGCTGTAGTCAGTCCGAGACAGCGAGGCGATTGAAGGTCGCGCGGCAAAGCGTCAGCGAGTGGCTGCGACGATACCGGCGTGACGGCGAAGCCGGGTTGCGCCAGGCCGGCCGCGCCGGCCGTAAGCCGCTGTTGGACGCCGCGCAGCTCGAACGCCTCGAGGCGTTGCTGCTGGAAGGCCCCGAGGCGCACGGCTTCCCGACGCCGCTGTGGAGCTGTCCGCGGGTCGCTCGTCTGATCGGAGACGAGTTCGGCGTGCGCTATCACGAGGGCCATGTCTGGAAGATCCCGCGGGCGCTCGGTTGGAGCCCGCAACGGCCCGTCGGCAAAGCGCGGGAGCGCAACGAAGAGGCCATCCGCGGCTGGCAGCGCAAGACTTGGCCGGCCATTAAAAAAAAGCCCGCAAAGAAGAACGTACGATCGTCTTCATCGACGAAAGCGGATTGAGTCAGAAGCCGCATCGTTGCCGCACCTGGGCGCCGCGCGGCGAGACACCGGTGTTGGAGTTCAACTTCAACTGGGACAAGCTGTCGGTGTCGGCCGGGCTGACGTTGCGCAACTTTTACTTCCGGCTCTATCCCGGCGCGATCGGCGAGTTGGAGGTCATCGACTTCCTGAAGGCTTTGCTGCGCCACATCGACGGCCCACTGCTGATCGTCTGGGACCGGCTGCCGGCGCACCGCAGCCGCCTGGTGCGGGAGTTCATCCAGCTCTCCGAGGATCACATCGCAACGGAGTACTTGCCGCCCTATGCGCCGGAGTTGAACCCGGTGGAATACATTTGGGCGTACTGGAAGCAGCACGAGTTGCCCAACGTCTGCCCGAAGGACTACTGGGAACTCGACGAGCGCGCCCGCAAAGCGCTGCGGCGAATGCGCCGCAAACCGCGCTTGATTACCGCTTTCTGGAAACAGTCTTCTCTTTGTCTCGATTGACAGTATATTATGCGAGACTCAGTAATCAGAACGCCTTTGTCAACGCCGGGCGGCAGCGACAAGGGGTTTGCGGGGGATCGGTAGATAGTGCTGATCTGGAGATTTAATTGTTTTTGCCCGCTATGACAACCAGTTCACTTCCTCCCCGAAAGTAGTTGGCGAACTGTATCAGCGAGTAAAATAGAAAATAGGGCGCAAGATTCACGAAGTCTCCGATCGTTCTTGGATACGTATACGAGTGCTCTCGCGGCCGGACCTCAAGTCCCGTGTGCCTGCCCACGAACCCTGACAGCAGGTTCGTCCATCCGGCGAAGGAATAAAACTGGTAAATGCTTCTGAAGAAGTAATCGCCCGCGGAAGCCTCTAAAACACTCAGGTCAAACTTCTGCAACAGCCTGGCCAAGGAGTCTGCTTGGTAGTAGTAAAGATGTGAGGGCGGGCACGTCCATCCCCATTTGAGGCGGAGCAGGCGAGACAGCAAACATCCGTGATTGGGCACGCAGATCACCAGGACGCCTTGAGGACTGACAAGGCTGACGAGATTGTTGAGCAGTTCAACCGGGTTAGGTACATGTTCCAGGACATGTTCCATGTAGATGAGGTCGAACGATCCATCGGGCAGGCGTTCATAGAATCCACAATCCTCTACGTTCGAGATCATGCTGTTGGAGGCTTCTGCTATTTCTTTGGATGCTTCTGTCCCGGTGACGGTGTGAGTCTTGCTCGCGTAGTGGACAAACGCGCCGTATCCTGATCCGACTTCAAGGATTCTCAGCTTCTTTTGACCCGAGTACCTTTGCGCCGCTCGAATGACGTGATCGAACCATTCCCGTCGGGGTGAGTTGGGACTAGTTGCGACTTTCTCGACGTAGGTTTTCATCCGCCGCGGCAGGTTCCGCGGGGCAATCGAGTAGAGACGCCTGAGTTCGTCCGCCTGGGGCAGCGGGTACACGTAACCCAGCCCACAGTCCCGGCAGTGGAAAATGTCATATCCTGACTTACGCCCGCTTTGAACGGATGACTTCATTTCGCAGCAGGGGCACGCTGGAGCTGAAGTTTGGCAGTCGGAGGACTGAGCGCCTGGTAATACGGCCGACCTTAACATCCCTTGAATTGAACCATCGACAGGAGCCGGTCGCAGGTTTAAGCTGAGCCTTTAGTGCAGGGAGCTCTTCACCTTAGGTCGTGTCCACGAGACGGCAACGGGGCGGAATCAAGCCGAACGGACGTAAGTGGCGGCACGCCTCCAGGCGAGCCGTGCCGCCATTGTTGGCGACATGTCCCGCAGCCACGTTTAGTCTTGACAGAGCGGGCTCAAGCGCCATCCCCGCACCCGCCTGAACGTCGCTGCGCCGACGCTAACCCCTGCCTTGCGGAGGGGGCTCTGAAGGATATCAGTACTTCTTGACGAGTTCGAAATCGCCCTGGGCGTAGGATTCGTAGTAGCGATAGATCTCGGCGATTTCGGCGCGGATCGATGAGGCGCAGTCCGCCGGGTCGATCCAAAACGCCCGGATCGGCATGCGGTCGCCGACGAGCACGCGGCTGGTGTCGAACGCGGAAGTCAAGAAACCGGCAACGCGTTTGGGGAGCGTCCCGGAATAGCACAGCCGGTATTCGAACGGCATCGGGGCGTCGCCCACCCTCACGCCGAAACGCTTCTCGATGACGGCCAGCTTCGCGGGGTCTTCCTTGCGGTGCGGCAGATAAACGATGGATCGATCGCCGATAAACTCCAAGGCGCGGCCCAGATAGTCAAGATAAGCCCCCTCGGTCATCAGATCTTTTTCCGACATCAGCGTGCCCAGAAACAATGTCTCGTCGCTTTGGCGCGCACTGAGCAGATGCCGCCGAAAGTATTCGTAGCGGTTCGTGGTCACGTCGGCTCTGGAGTTGTCGCCGGTCGAGTCGAGTTGATAGATCGTGAAAAAGTCAAGGTCGTCGGCGACGCGAGATCGCATGCCGCACAGCGCGCTCTTGACGAAATGCTTCGCCCGCCCGCTGAAACCGCGCGGCAAGAAATAGGGGCGGCCGCCCTCGCGCCGGGCGCGGTCAATCAGCAGTGTCGAGTTGCCGTCGTCGAGAATCGTCTTGCGTCGAGCCGGAACAGCGTTAGCGAAATGCCGCATGAGATCGAAGGCATAGTCGCCGACGAAGAGATGATCACAGAGGCCGTGGTCGGCGGCGAGCGCTCGCACTTCGGAGAAACGTTGTCGCCATGACGAAAAACTCTTGTCGCCGTAGCCGACGATGTCAACCGCGCCCCATTCACCCCGCCGCAGGATTTCGAGAGTTTGGCGATCGTTGCGTTCCGAGGCCGAGTGAAACCATACGGCGCGGCACTCTTGGGGGTTGAGTCCGAAAGCGTCAACGGCCTCGATGGCGTTGAAGGCCTGCAACGGAGCCTGAACGAGGAAGAGATGCTTGGTTGCCGCAGGGGAGCGAGTGGACGCACTCGGCGACGAAACCGGGGCGGGCCTGGGCGTAAAAGGAGCCGCGGCTTGCTCAACCGCCGGGGCTTTTTCAGCTACCAGCACGTTCTCCCTCCATCGATCACGAGGTTGGCCCCGGTCATATAGGACGAGGCGTCGGAAACCAGGAAAGCCACCGCCGCTTGATATTCATCGACCCGCGCCATTCTTCCGAGCGGTATGCGTTCGGCCAAGCGTTGTTGAAAGGCGGGGTCTTGCCCGGCTTCGACGCCGCCGGGCGAAAGAGCGTTAACGCGCACGCCTCGGTCGGCCCAATAGGTCGCCAGATAGCGGGTCAGCCCGAGCAACCCGGCTTTGACGACGGAATAGCCGACGGGCTTGACGGGCTGTTCCGCGGCCGGCGTGTCGGGGAGTTCGTAGACGCGTTGGTCGGGGCCGACCAGCGCCAGGTCCGAGGCAATGTTCAAGATCACGCCCGACCCTCGGCGGGCCATCTCAGCCCCCACGACGCGACTCATCAGGAATGCACCGGTAAGCCCCACATCGAGGTCAGCTCGCCAAGCATCGAGCGGGTAGTTCTCCAGGCGCGTCGCGGCTCCTCCGCGAAGACCCTCGCCGCCGACTCCGGGGTTGCGCGCGGCGTTGTTGACCAGAATTTCGACGGGGCCCCATTCGGCCCGCACTCGGGCGAAGGCGGCCCGAATCGAGGTTTCACTCGTTATATCGGCGGTCACCCCCGACGCCGGGCGGTCGTGGCGGGAGCGAATTCGAGAAGCCGAGGCCTCGGCCCTCTCCGGGTTGATATCGAGCAAGACGGGGAGGCCTCCGGCGGCGGCAATCGCCGAACCGTGTTCGAACCCCAACATCCCGCCACCACCGGTAATCAGCGCGACACGGCCGCGGAGATCAAAGCGTTCGGCGAGCCCTCGGGGTTCCGGGCGCTCGATCGGCTCGGTTTCGACGTCGACGGGCGATTCGTTTTTCGTTTCAACCATGAGTGCGTGTTTGCCCTCCGTCGACCACAAGCGCGGCGCCGGTGATGAATGAAGCTCTCGGCGAGGCCAGAAACACGACGGCTTGGGCGATTTCCTCGGGCCGCCCAAAGCGCTTGAGCGGCACCTCGCGGGCAATGTACTCCCGCCAAAACTCGGGCCGCTCGTCGACCTTTTGCTCCCACGATCCGCCGGGGAACAACACGTTTCCCGGAACCACGGCGTTGACGCGAACACCGTGGGGACCCAGCGTCCGGGCCAGCGAGCCGACGGCGCTGTTCAACGCCGCCTTGGCGGCCGCGTAATCAATAGGCGCTCCGATGGCCTCGCTGCCGGCGATCGACGAAATCATTACGAGTGATCCCCGGCGCGCGATCAAGTCGGGCATCGCGCGGCGAGCCAGGTCCATGCTTCCCAACAAATTGCGTTCCAGAATTGCTTCCCATTCGCCACGCTCGACGTCCCACCCGGTGGCGGCCCTCCCGTCGCCCACATTCGCGACGACGATGTCGGGGCACCCGAAAGCGTCCCGCCCGGCATCGAGGGCGCGATCGATACCGCGCTCGTTGCTCAAATCGGCCTCGACGGCGAATAAGTACTCGGAACGCCCCTCCGCGAGCCGGGCGGCGGCGCTGTCAAGGGACTCGCGATGGCGTCCGCTGATGATGACCCGGGCGCCCTCATCAAGAAAGGCCTCGGCGATGGCGAAGCCGATGCCGCGGCTCGACCCGCCGATGAATGCGGTGCGGTCTTGGAGTTCCAAATCCATGAGGAAGCCGGCCGCGACGTAGTGTGAGCCTCGTCTTCTTCAGCCCTCTGACGCTCCCAGCCGGTCTTCGTCGGCCTACCCCAACACGGTAATTTCCTGAACGACGCCATCCTCTCTTGACGGTGTCGGCCGGGTTGGTGAGTCGCTTCGGGTCGCGTGGACTTGCAAAAACCCTTCCACGAACCGGCGGTTTCGGCGAGCCCAGATAATTTCGTCGACGGCCGGGTTGCGGGCGACCTGCAAGATAAACGCTCGCCCATAGCCGGCCTGTCGAAACCCATCGAAACAGGTTTCGAAATCCGCCGCGCCGGAGCCAAGAGGAACCGTCGAGCCTCCTCGCGGTCGGTCTTTGATGTGAACGCTGCCCAAGTGGGGGCCGAGCAGCGACAGCTCGTCGGCGGGGTCATGACCGAGCGAGGCGCTGTTGCCAATGTCGTAGTTGACCCGCAACAGCGGATGCCCAATGCGGCCGACGAAGTCCGCCAAATTTCGCGGCGCCCAATCGGTTTCGAGGTGCAACTCGATCGCGGCGCGTTCGGCGTCGGGCAGCACTGCCGCGAGCAGCTCTTCGAGGCCGGCGCGCTCGGGCAAGGTCGGCAACGCCGAGGCGTCGACAAAGGGCAGCACAATGTGCGCAGCCCCGAGCCGAGCGGAGTTTTCAACCAGACCCCGCAGCTCGTCGAGCACGGCCTGTTCGACCTCACCCCGCGGATTGATCAGTCGCCGAACCATGAAACGGTCGGCGCAGACCGAACCGACAGCGACGCCGGTCTCGGCCGCCGCCTGTCGCACGGCATCGATGCCCGCTGGGGTGTCCAGCGGATTCACGCCCGGCGCGTCGTCGTCGTAAATCCACTCGATTGAGTCGAGCCCGGCGGCGGCGGCGCGAGGAAATTCCTCGGCCCAGCGCCCGGCGGGAAAGGACTGGATGCGCCCTTCCCGAACCGGCAGCAGCCGCCCCTGCATGATGCCGATGGCGTGACCTAAGCTCACGAAGGCAGCTCGATCAACGCGAAGCAGTAGGGCAACAGCACGTAACCGAATACTTGCTTGCCATCGACAATGCGAGTGGCGTTGGCGAGCCCCTCGGTGTCGGCGGATTGCTGGATGTTTTCGGCCTGGAACTGATCGTCGTCTAGATAGGTAATCGACGCGTTGGGCGTGTGCCGACGAACGACGGCGCTGAAATAGTCCTTCGAATAGATGTTTTCGTAGGAAAAGGCGCGCGGTTCGCCGTTGTCGTCAAACTCGTCTTCGGCCCGCACATCGGTATAAGCCCAGGTCGGCTTCGAGAGCACTTCCTGGATGCGAAAGCTGCGGTCGCCGATCATCGTACGCACGAGGACCCATTTTCGGGAGGCGCGAATCAACTCACCGAGCGGTTTGACGATGCTCGGCAAGTGCATCAACAAGTTGCTCGAAGTCACAACATCGAATTCTCGGTCGGCGACGGGCAACTCGAAAATGCTGCCTTGGCGAAATTCGGCAATCGGCTCGTCGGCCCATGCCTGGCGGGCTTTGTCGAGAAAGATGGTGTAGTAGTCCACGCCCACATAGTTAAACGGGGTCGAGACGGCCCGCTTGTACGAGCGCAGATAGTGGCCCGCGCCGCAACCGACATCGAGCAGCGACTGCTCCGGGCCGATGCGGTCGGCGACGAGACCGGCCATCGCCTTAGCGGATTCCATTTCGGGAAGTTCGCCCACGGCGCGCTTGAAATGCACAGCCGCGTAGGCGTCATTGGCGGAATATTCATCCAGGCACAAACCTTCCGCGGTCAATCGAGAGGACATACTGACTCCTTTCAGAAAGAAAAAGCTCACTTGCCGGCGTTGAAACTGTAGGGCGTCGTGCCGCCTGCGAGCGACCCGCCTTCCTTATCCCAGCCTTGAATCTGAAGGGCGATGTCGAGATCGACATTCGCACTCCATCGGTCGAGCAGCTTGCGGGTCACCGGGCCCATTCGGCCCTCCCCGATTGCTTGGCCGTTGAGGCGACAGACCGGCAAGAGGCAAAACGGCGTCCCCGTCATGAAAGCCTCGTCGGCGGTCATCACGTCATAGAGTTCGATGTCTTGTTCGACCGCTTCGAGGCCCAGCGCCGGAGCCAGTTCCTCGATCACATAGGCGCGGCTGACGCCTCGCAAGATATTGCGGCCTTCGGGCGTGATCAGCCGACCGTCGCGGACGATGAAGAAATTGTCACCGGTTCCCTCGGCGACCAAACCGTCGGGATCGAGCAACAAGGCCCAGTTATCCTCGCCGCGAAAACGGCTCGCTTCGATGTTGGCCATCAAGTAGTGCAACCGGCTGCGGTTCTTGATTTTCGGATCAAGCAAGTGCGCCGGAATGGCGCGTTGCGACGGCACGACGGCATTGATGCCGTGATCGAACAACCGCCCCATTCCCCGCACGGTCCAACGCAAGGGAAAGACAGCGATGATGACGTTGGGGCCGGGGTCGATTCCGCCAATACCTTCGTAGATCGACAGCAACCCCCGCGAGACGTCGATCATCACGCGGTATTCGTCGTCGGCGGCGAAAGCCGAACGGTTGGCCTCGATCGTCTCGCCGACGGCCCGCTCCATCTTTTCGATCGGGACCGGAGGCGTCAAACACACGGCCTTCATCGAGGCGTAAAGGCGTTCGAGATGCTCGCGCAACTTGAATTGCATGCCGTTGAACGAACGTGTCATCTCGAAGACCATGTCGCCGAACATCAGCGCGGAGTCGTAGATCGACACGCGTGCTTCGGATTCGGGGATCAAGCGGCCGTTCCAGTAGACGACGCGGGGGTTTTGGCTCATAGCGGTAAAGGGCGGACCGGGGCGGCTTGGTTTGCGCGGCCGCGTCGAGATCGCCTCCGGTGTCAGGCGTCGGGCGACTTCATCGCATACCGCTCGCTTACGTTCGCGGCTCGGGCTGGATCTTGGTACACGTTGTCGTACCAATCAATGATTTCGGTGATGTGGAAATTCGGGTTGCGGGGATAGAGATCGTCGTAGAGTTGCGCCAAGAAGCGATAGTCCTCGGCCGTGTTAACGTCGAGCCGCAAATCGGGACGGCGAAACGCCGCCGGGCATTCGATGGTCCCCACCCGAAACCGCTCGGGCTCGACCGGCTTCTGCGCGCGGTAATCAAAGAAGTTCAGGTGCGGGTGCTCGCGTAACATCAGGTTAAGCGGACGCGCCGCGATTTCCTCGAGCGCCGAGCGCTCGAAGACTTCCGCTCCGATGCCGTCGGGATAGCCGTTGCCCAGAACCTCGGCCAAGTTCGAGGAGAACTCGCTCTCTCCTCGCAAGTGGTATTCGATAATGCGGTCGATCTCGTCGGGCTCGGGAACGGCATTGTCGGCCGGTAAGCGGACCACAAGACCCGCCTGGTAGACTTCGGCGGCGCAACGATAGCGCTCGACCAGGTCGTTTTCAGCCCCACGATAGACCGCCGCGCCCTCGGCGGCGACGAGTTCGGCGAGCGCGTCGTCCTCGGGTTTGCGCGTGGTCGCGACAACAATTTCGTTGACCCGCCGCGCCCGACGGACCCGTTCAAGCATTCTCGCCAGCAATGGTCGCCCCGCCAACGGCAGCAGCGACTTGCCGGGCAGGCGCGTCGAGCCCATGCGCGCCTGTAAGATGAGCACGACGCGGCGCGACGAAATCATGGTGGGGGAAAGCGGCATCTTGAACCCCTCGCTATCGTCCCTTTGCCGCCGAGACCGGCGTTTCGGCTTCGGCCGGGCCGCCGTAATACCGTAGCTTTTCGGAATTCTTGCGCTCTTCGTCGCTGACGCGCTTGACGCCGTCTCCCAACACGGTCGGGATCGAGCGAATATAGCCCACCATCAACTCGAGGCCGCGCCGTTCGAGCGATGCCGCTTGATCGCTGCCGTACATCGAGCGGTCCAGAGTGATGTGGCGCTCGATCGCGACAGCCCCCATCATCGAAGCCAGCACGGCGGCATTCACACCGGCTTCGTGCCCGCTATAACCGACCGGGCAGTTGTAACGGCGCTGTAGCTCGGGAATCATCAGCAAATTCAGCGACGGCGCTTGCGCCGGATATTCGCCGACACAGTGCATCAGCGTGAAGGGACAATCGCGGCTTCGAAATACTTCCACGGCCCGATCGATTTCCTCGTAGCCGGTCATCGCCGTCGAAATGAAGGTCGGCTTGCCTTCTTCGGCAACGGCCTGGAGTAGATCGAGGTGGCCGATCATCGCCGACGCGATCTTATTGCGCGGAAGATCATACGACCGCAAGAACAATTGGCTGTCGACATCCCAAGCCGAAGCCGTCCACTCGATGCCGAGCGAGCGGCAATAGGAGTCGATCTCGTTGAATTCGGCTCGCCCGAATTCAAGCGCTTCTTTTTGCTCCCGCTGCGTCGAGCCCCAGGGGCTTTCCCGAGGCGAGTCGAGAAGTTCCGCGGTATAGACTTTGTCAATCGTGCGCTTCTGAAACTTAACGACATCGCAGTCAACCGCCTTCGCCATATCGATCAGCTGCTTGGCCATGGCAAGGTCGCCGTTATGATTGATGCCGATCTCGGCGATGATGTCTACATGCCCGGCCGCGACGCCGGCCCCGAACGAATCCGTCATGAAAGAAAACCTCCTGAATATCGTGCCGTGAACTCGAGTCGGCTCAAGGCGAGTCGGGCGCCTGCTTCCTCGCAATCACCCGCAAACAATCCCCGTCTTCCCGTTCGACAAACATCCGTTTACGCCGCTTTTGCAATCGCCGGGTTCGATAGACCGCCCGCGCGACGCTCGCCGCCGGATGCCCCGACGAGCGCAATCTCGAAATCCACCCGCCCCCTGCTCTCGACGCTTGGCCGCTCGGCCTCGGATGCACCTTCGGGTCGCCGAACGCTCCCAGGGCAACAACCACTCCGCCAGCGGCTTCCACGGTGGCTCTCAGCCGTTGCGGATCAAAGAAATAGAGATGCATGCGTCCCAGAGACGCCGTCCCTGTGCCGGCCGCGATCGTCCCGGCGTCTTCGTTCGGAACTTCGAGAAACAACACGCCGCCGTCTTCGAGGACCCCCAGCAGGCGCTTGAGAAATACGACGGGCTCGAGCACATGTTCGAGAACGTGCGAGGCCGCGATCACGTCGAAACGTCGGCCGCTGATTTCCTGGGCATCGAAAATGGAATTGAACAGTTGCGGTTGTGGCCCGAGTCTGCGCCCGGCCGCTTCCCACATCGCTCGGTCGGGTTCAAATCCCGTCAAGGAGGCGCTGTCGTCGAGGCGCGCGCAAAGAAACGACCCGGCGGCGCAACCGACATCCAAAATCCGAGCGCCGGACGAATTCCATCGTGTTCCAGACCCCCCGTCGGCTTGCTCGCTCGCCGCGCGGTCAACAAAGGCCCACTGCGCGGCCGCCCGAGCGTCGGATTCTTTCAGGTACCCCTCGTCGGGACCTTCCTGACGTCGACCGCGATAGGCCTCGCGATAGGCCTCGGCTAACTGCCGCGCGTCGGGCAGCGGGCGGGTGCCGCGCAACGCGCAGTATCGGCAACGGACGATTCGCGCCCCTTCGCCCCCCGCGAACAGAAAATCCCCGTTTGGTCCCAGATCGACCGGTTCATCCGTCGCGCCACACAGCCGGCACGCGAAGCCTCTTTCGACGGCTAGTGGACGGGGGGAGACGGCGATCACTCGGCGGGGCCCCTGTGCGTGTTGGCTATTCTCATGGAGTGCGACTCGCCGAGGTTCAACGTTCAGTAAGCCCCGCGGCCGGTCAACACCGCCGGGGGTGTTTCGAGCAGAATCCGCAGATCCAACCTCGGGCCGCGGTTTCTGACATACCCCAGATCGAGCTCGATCATCTTTTCAAACGGCAGCTCGCTGCGACCGTTCACCTGCCACAGCCCGGTAATGCCCGGCAGCACGCGAGAACGCTCATCGGCCCATTCGCGGAAACGGCGGCTTTGGCCGTCGGGATCGAGGTCTTCGGCCGGCAGCGGGCGCGGCCCCACCAGGCTCATCTGCCCCAGCAACACGTTGATCAACTGCGGCAGCTCGTCCACGCTCGAACGCCGCAGCAATCTGCCCAGCGGCGTAATGCGTGGGTCACGCCGAATCTTGAACAAATGCCCGCTATGCTCGTTGCGGGCGCCGAGACCGCCTCGCCTGGCGGCGTCGGTGTACATGGAGCGAAACTTCAAGAATTGGAAATGCCGTCCGCCCTTGCCGACCCGCGGCGCACGGTAGAAGACGGGGCCGGGTGAAGTCAGCTTGATTCCCAATGCCGCGGCTCCCAGCAGCGGGGCCAGAGCCGTCAACAGAGCGGCCGAGACGACAAGGTCGAAGCCTCGCTTAAAAAATTCCGCGCCGCGAGTGAGCGAAACCGGACGCAGCTCGATCCACTGCAAACCGTAGCGCTCGGAAACCTCGATACGCGCGTCGGGACCGGCGGCGGCCACCGCGCGACTTGCCGTCACACCCATGCGTTTGAGCACCGCGGCGCAGTGTTCCGTCTCGTCGGCATCGAGATATCCCTCGATCATCACGACTCGGTCAAGAGCGTGAATGTTGACGAGCGCGCCGAGCTGCGAGGTCTTGCCGATCAGCGGCAACGACGGCTCCGCGGCGCCCCGACTCGTCTTTCGTCTCTCGGTCGGTTGAATGACCCCAACCACCTCGATCGATTCACCGGCTTGCCGCAACCGTTCGACCAAGTTCGCCGCGGGCCGGCCCCACCCCGCCACCGCAACGCGCTCGGGAATCGCGAGGCGATGCTCGAAAACCGAAACCGCCAACAACGCGGCGTAACGGCCCGTCATCATCGTCACGAAATTGAGCGGGACGAACAGAGCGGTGAACGAGCGCGCCAGATCCGCGCCGGCTTGGCGAGAAAAATAGGTCACCACCACGATCAGCGCGCCGGCAATGAAGGTCGACTCCGCCGCGTCGTGAAGAGCCGCCGCCACCGAGGAACCGGCTCGGTTGCGACCCCGGCCGCCATAAGAACCGCGATAGAACGCCGTCAAAACCCACAGCAAAACAATCGACGAAAGCGCCGGGGCGACGTCGATCAACTCACCGCGTTCGAGTACCCGCGGCAACAATGGATTCAGTGCCAAGCGCGCCTCGACGGCGGCGTACCAAGCCACCGAGAGCGCGGCTAGGTCGAAGAGCAGCCGGGTCAGCGGAGCGAAGGCGGCCACCCAGCGGCGAGCCGGGCCGCGCCACGCCGTCGCGGCGGGAGCGGCGGTCGCCGGATAGGCGACACGGACCGAGGATAGATCGACATCCGACATAAGAGTTCTTATCGGTTCGAGAGTGACGATGCAAACGGAAAGCTCAAGCCGTCTTCTCGGTCGCCTTATCGGTGTCTTCTCCGTCGTCACGGTCGCCGTAATAGCCGTCGTAGTAACGGTAGCTGTCGTAATAGCCGTAGCCGTTCGTATTGGGATTCCAGGAATTGAGAATCGTTCCCAGCAAATGCGTCCCGTCGTCGAGAAGGCGTTCGGCGGCGGCCCGCGCCGTCCCGCGTGTTGTTTGCCCGGCCCGCAGGACCAACACGACGGCGTCGGCCATCTGCCCGAGTACGCGGGCGTCGGAGATCTGCATCATGGGCGGAGTGTCGATCAGCACGTTGTCGAACTCGCGTCGGCAGCGGGCCAACACTTCCGCGGTTCGCGGAGAGTGCAATAGATTCGGTATCGAATGGGTCGGTGATCCGCTCGGCAGCACATAGAGATTCGGGACCGAGGTCTTGATCGCGGATTGCTCGATCGGCGTCTCGTCGTCGGTGCCGGCCGGACGGCGGAGCAGATCGCTCAACCCCCAACGGTTGGGAATGTCGAAAACCTTATGGACGCGCGGTTTGCGCATATCGGCGTCGATCAGCAGAACCCGTCGATTAATCTCCGCCAGACAGATCACCAAATTGCTGACCACCGTCGTCTTCCCTTCGCCCGGCGACGGACTCGATACCACCAGCAGGTTGGGCGCCGAGCCGTTCGCACCCGCGAACAAGATCGACGTCAGCGTCGCCCGAAACGATTCGGCGACCAGAGTCGGTTTCTGTTGCCACGAGGTCAACTCCACGGCCTCGCCCGTCTCGGATCGCGCGGCGGGAAGCAGCCCGATCGGGCCCGCCTCGGCACTTGCCCCGACTTGTTTTCGTCTTCGCTTCGATCGTGACCCCGGCTCCGCCGCCGACGATGGAATCACGCCCAACTCCGGCACGCGGAGGTAGTTCGCCACGTCGCCGGGCCGGCGCAGAGTGCGGTCGGCGCGCTCCGAGACGATGACGAAAGCAACGCCCACCAAGACTCCCGCCAAAAGACCCAACAGCGCGTTGGCCCCGTGGTCGGGCTTGACGGGTTTTCTCGGCAGCTGGGCGCGGTCGACAATGCGGATATTGCCCGCCCGCATGGCCGAGGCCACGCCGGCTTCCTTCACTCTTTTGAGTAAATTGTCGTAAAGCTCGCGATTCGTATCGACCTCGCGTTTATAGATGTTGTACTGAATCGCCCGGCCTGCTTGTTCCGACACCAGCCGCGCTTGATGGGAGTAATCGTCCGCCAGCAGTTTTTCGCGCCGCAACGATGTTTCGAAATCGTTTTGGATGCGGATGATCACGTGTGACCGCTCTTCGGCGAGGGCGGATTCCAGAGCGGCGACTTGGGCGCCGGTGCTTTTCACTTTGTGATGCGCCGGCGTAAAGGTCGAGCTCAAGTCGGCCAGTTCGCGCCGCAGCTCGGTCAGCCGCACCTGATAGCCGCGTAGCGTCGTGTTCTCGACAATGTCGGGCAGCATCTCGGGCTCGACGCCGCGAGCCAATTCGAAACGCGCTTGTTTCGAGATGCGTTCGGCCTGGGCGCGGGAAAGCTCCGATTGCAATTGCGCCAATCGTTGCTCGGCGACGCTATCCTGATCGCCGGTGAACAACAGTCCGCTTTGACGCGCGTAGCGCTGTAGACGCTCTTCGGAGTGTTCGAGCTTGACTCGCAAATCGGTCAATTGCCGCCCCAACCACTCTCCGCTGCGTTGGGTCGATTTCCAGCGCGACTCAAGGTTGTGCTCGATGAAAGCGTCCGCCAACGTATTGGCGAAATCGGCGGCCAAGCTCGGGTCGGGCCATTCCGACACGATCTCGACAATGCGCGTTCTTCGCGAAGGTTCAACCGTGAAGGCGGCCAGCGATGCTGCAATGGCGCGCTCGCGAGGCGGCACGGGGGGACCCTCGGTGAGTCCCAGCACGTCTCTCCAAGCCGAGAATCGACCGCCGGAAGCGGTGAACCGTTCGTCGGCATCGAGTTCGAGGCGGTCGACCACCTTGCCGATCAAGGTCCGGCTTTGAAGAATCTTTACCTGCGTCGCGATGTCGAACTCGGTATTGAAGCGGCTGTTAACGGTGGTCGGGTTGACCTCGCGCAGGTTGAAGAAGTTTTCGTTGAGACTTTCGATTTCAATCGTCGTGCGGCCTTGGTAAATCGGCGTTTGCGGCAAGCTCAGCAGAAAACCCGCCAGCGCCCCCAGACAGGCCGCAATCAGCGGCGTGCCTTTATTGCGAGCCAGTATTCGGCCGTACTCGAATAACGACCCCGAGCCGCCCTCCGCCTCGCTTTCCCGATCGACGATCTCGCCATAGACCATCTGGACCGGCGGCTCCACGCCGCTCGTATCGATCCGACGCGCCGCCAGTCCTTCCGGTATCGGCGTCACGCCGTTGGCCTTTTTCGAGTGCTCCATTCGGTTTCCTTGGAACGAACTTCTCATCGGAGCCGCGCTATAGCTTGCGTGCCGGCGGGCTCGGCTGAGAGGTTCCCAGCCCGCGTTTCTCATCGCCTGACGGGCCTCTCATGCACTTTGCCTCGCCACGCGACGAGAACAGCGGGTTAGTTCCCGCGGCCCGCGCGCCAAACCATCACGCCGGTCCCCATCGCAAGACCGGCTTCGGCGATACGCTTTACCGCCGCCTTGCCGCCGCTATGCGGTACGAACAGAATGTCCTCACGCTCCATCGGGACGTCGGTCGATCGTCCCGCCATGATGCTCGACAGATTGACGGGGATCTCGACCCGCTCGACGCCCTCGCGCGAGCGCAATATCTTCGCCGCCTTTTTCTTCGCCGTCCCCTTGAGGCCTCCGGCGAGGGCCAGGGCTTGCAAAACCGTCAGGCTCTCGCGGTCGTTCAGCAGGAAGCCCCCAGATCGGTGCACGCCGCCGATCACATAAACCATCTCGGCTCGCGGCACGGCGATCACGTCGCGCGGCATAACGGCAATGTTGAGTTCCGGGCGGCGAGCTTCCAACAAATCGGACAACCGTACCTCGGCCACGCTGAAGCGGCCGCTCACATCGGTTCGCGCGCTCTCTAACGGGATCACTCCGTTCTTGATCAGGCGCGTGATCTTGACCCAAGGGCCGGCGTCTTGGCTGATGCCCTCGGCGAGCGAAAGCATCTCGACCAAGCTCTTGGGACCCTCGACCTGATGAACACCCGGACGATTGACGGCACCCAGCACCGAAACCGGGCGGCTGCGAAACCGAGCAACGCCGACGCTGACCCGCGGCTCCCGGATATAGGTCGCCAGCCGCTCGCGCAAGAGCTGCTCGAGTTGATCGAGGGTTTTGCCGGCCGCCGCCACTCGCCCCGCCAACGGCATGCTGAGGTAGCCGTGCGGCCCAATTCTGAGCGGTTCGGAGGAGATTTCGTCCGAGCCCAATACCTGTACACTCACCTCGTCGTCGGGACCTAACACATAACCCGGCACATGATCCAATTCCGGGCTCGCCGCGGCTGCCGCCCCGCCAACGTCTCGTTGCGCGGAGCCGGTCGTCTCCGCCTGCCCCGGAGCCGCCATCCCGATCACGAGAACCAAGGCCGCAAGTAGAGCGACGCCGGACCTTTCAACCCCGCGAACACAGCCCGCCGGCAACCCGACTAAACGGAATGAGAATCGATTCTTGGGCATAGCTACCGCTTTCTGAGTCCCATTCTCATCGGCGGACTCGGCGCAGCCGTGCGCGGCCACGCCTCGGTGGAGACGTAAGTCGGGTCGGCGACAAATGTTCTATCGTCTTCCCCCGATGCCGGGATTAGCTTCTCGGGAAAAGCGCCCTCCAAGGCCCGGCCGAACTACGCAAAGCCACTTAACCCGTCGCGTTCCGAAGGTCTATAGAGAATTGCCGCCCGCCCCCGCCCCGGCAGCGCCGCCCCCCAACAGCGCATACTAGGAGTTGGACCGGCCCGCTCGAAACGGCTTCCCCTTCTTGTTCGTCGCCGCCCTCTCGGCGATGCTCGGCATCGCGGACGCCGCGACTGATTACACCCTCGACCTCGCCAAGTCCCGCTCGGGCCGGCTGGCCGTCTCTCTGGAAACAACTTGCGAGCAAGCGACCTGCGACTTTCAGATGCCCGTCTGGAGCGCAACCTATCAGGTGCGCGACTTCGCGCAATACGTCACTAACTTTCGCGCGGCCGACGACCAAGGGCGCGCTTTGCCGGTCGAGAAACAGAACCCTTCGTTGTGGCGAGTAGCGGCCGCCCCCGGCTCACGGGCAACGATTTCCTATCAGGTGCTGGCCGACCGACCGGGACCATTCGGCGCCTATGCCGACGGCGAACACGTTTGTTTGAATCTGCCGCAGGTCCTGCTCTACCCGGTAGCGCGCCGCGGACTACCGTTTTCTCTACGCTTTGCAAACCATCCGAAGAGCTGGAAGACGGTGCTTACGCTTGCCGCCAAGGGCGATCGCTTCGAGGCGCCCGACTACGACCGTTTGGTGGATACACCGGTTCATCTTGCCGAATCCGCGGAAACCGAATTCCTCCACGCCGGCCGCGCCGTCCGCGTGGTCGCGTATCCGCGCGGCGGGGAGTACAATCTCAAGCTGCTCACGCAGACCGCCCGCCGCGTCGTGACCGCCGCGGTGGAAATGATGGACGACGCGCCGTTCCCGAGCTACACGTTCGTCTATCACTTCTCCGACATCAACGGCGGCGGAATGGAATACCATGACGGCACGTCGATCTGGGGACCGGCGCGATGCGCCGAATGCAACATGGCGTCGTTGACGGCCCACGAATTCTTCCATCTTTGGAACATCAAACGCATCCGCCCGCGCTCGCTCGAACCGGTCGACTTCGCGCGACCCAACCCGACGCCCTTGCTGTGGTTCACCGAAGGCGTCACCTCGGCCTATTCGCAATACATCCAATTGCGGGCCGGCTTGACGGGCGAACCCGAATTCATGGCGCGCCTGCTGCGTCTGATTAATCAATACGAGAGCCGCCCGGCCGCGCGGCGCCAATCGGCCGAGGAAGCCGGCATCGATGCTTGGCTGGAAGTCTACCCGGCATATGGTCGAGCCGATCGCAGCGTGTCCTACTACCTACAGGGCGAATTGATCGCCTATCTGCTGGATTTATCCCTGCGGCGGGCGACAGCCAACGAGCGCTGTTTCGATGATGTGATGCGGCGCATGAACCGCGACTATGCTCGTACGGGGCGACCCTTTGAAGATCTCGATGTAATCATAAACGTCATCAACGAAGTTGGCGGCCGCGACATGAGCGGCGAAGTCCGAAATCTGGTGCGATCCTCCGAGTCGGTGGATTGGGACCGTTACCTGGGTTATGCGGGCTATCGGCTCGAAATAGTTGAACGCCGCCGCGTTGGGGCGGGCCTAACCTTGGCCGATCCGCCCGGCCAAGGCGTCATGGTTTCCTCGGTCGAACCCGGCGGGGCCGCCGAACAGGCCGGCGTGCGGCGCGGGGACCGAATTTTTCGGCTCGGCCCGCGGCGCGTGACCGGCGGAGCGACCGAGGTGCTGCGTGCCTTTTCGCGGCAGTCGGCCGAAGCGATTTCGATCGGCATCTTGCGCAACGGGAGGTCGATCGAGTCGGCACTGAAACCGCGCGTCGCCGTGCGGAGAGAGTATACGCTGGTCGATGTCGATCGGCTCGACGAAACGCAGCGGCGTATACGCCGAGGTTTTCTGGAGCGGCGGACCGGAACAGTCGGCACCCGCCTCCGAAGCCGTTCCGGCTCTCTTGCGGGGGAAGGCTTTCGATGAGGGATCGCGAGAGCGCCCGATTCCACGCCGGGAATGTCAGGATTCCGGAGCGGGAGTTGCCGCGCGCGGCTCGACCGGATGCGGCGGAAATAACAGACCTGCTCCGGGCCGCGCTACGATAAATGCACCGTGGGCCGCCTCACCATGAGGACGATCGTGCATCCGATTCTTCCTCTCCTCGCCTTTGCGGCGATCTTCGTTTCCGCCGCCCACGCCGCGGAAGCGACGAAACTGCGTCTCTACAATCCGGTCGGTGGTATTTCGGTCGAGATCGGAACGGTTCCGAGATTACGCATCCACGGCCGCGGAGACAATCGATCGGCGACCAAGGACGACCTGAAAGTTGCCCGCGGCGGCGGCGTGATTACCGTGCGATGCGATCCTCCCGACAACGAGGCTATCGACCTGGAGGTGCAAGTCCCCTTTGACTTTTCAATCGACGTCGTGACCGAACATGGGGCGATCTCGGTCAGCGGAATGATTGGCCGCGCCTCGCTGAAGACCGATCGCGGAGCCATTTCCGTCAGCGCCCCGTGGCAAGTCACGCGATTCCGACTCGATGCCCGCCACAAACCGGCCGAATTCGTCAAGCCGCGTGGCTACAAGTTTTCCGAAAAAGCGGTCGACATCATTAACGACCAACAGCTTTGGCGTATCGAAGACCGGCTCGCGGATTGGCGTATCGCCTACGGACGTGTCAGCATCGAAGCCAACCGACCGGGCCGTGTCGAACTCACGGAGTATTCAATTCCCAAGGATTCCCCGGTTAAGTTCCCCTGGCAAGCCCCTGAAATCCTGGCCGGCTTGCTCGAAGCCCCCGAGCAACGGGAAACGCCCGCGGCGCCGGAAGACGACTCCGCATCGGCTGCCGTACTCCCCGGCGCCGACCCCGTCTTTCGGTCCGACGTCCGGATGGTCAATCTGATCGTTGCGGCCTATGACAAACAGGGTCGGCCCGTGACGGGTTTACGGAAACGTGACTTCGACGTCATCGAAGACGGAGCGGCCCAAAGAATCGGCAATGCGGGTTCCGACGAAACGCCTTTCAACTTGGCCATCCTGCTGGACCTAAGCGGCAGCACGAGGCCGGATCGCTTGGCCATGAAGAATGCCGCGCGGCGTTTCGTCGAGCTGGCGCGACCGCGCGACCGCGTCGCCGTCTACGCGCTCGTGGGCAGCGCTTTTCACGTCATTTCGCGGTTGACCGACGAGAGAGAGGCCCTGCTTCAAACGATCGCTCGACTCCCGGACGCCTCCGGGGCATCGCCCCTCTACGACGCCGTTGTTCTCGCCTACGCGGAGGATTTCCCGCAACACCCCGGCGAACGCAACGCGCTGATCGTCATCAGCGACGGCATTGACAACCGGATAGGCGGGATGCTGCTGCCCTCGCACGTCTCGTTTAAGAAGCTGCTCCGCGGCGCGGCGGAAATGAACCCGTTGATCTATCCTGTATTCTTGCGTTCCGGGGAACGTTTCGGGCGCGGCTGGTCCCATCGGGCCCGGAAACGAATGACAAAGCTCGCCGAGCGTTCCGGCGGGCGGCTGTTTCCCGCGCTTTCTATCCAAGATTTGGAGCCTGTTTTCCCGCTCGTCGAACAGGAGCTGCGCAGCGTCTACAGTTTGTCCTACTATCCGCGCAATCAGGTATTCGACGGCGCTTGGCGCAAATTGGACGTGCGGGTGAAACGGCCGGGAATTTCGATCCGCACTCGAGACGGCTATTTCGCACGCTAACCGTGCGTGACCACCAAGACTCATGCTGACGGAGGAGTACCCCAATGTATATGCGAAAAATATATGAGCCCGCGATCACCATTCTTGCCCTGATCGGGTTCGCATTCGTCGGCCCGGCAGCGGCTCAGGCCCCATTCGGCCCCGAAGCCTACGTCGAAGTCGACTACGAGGGTTTCGAAAAGATTTTCGACGGTACGCTGGAAAAATGGGACGGCGATCCGGCTCACTGGAAAGCAAGACGCGACTCCATCATCGGACAGACCCACCGCGGCAAACCCATCTCCCAAAACACCTTCTTGATCTGGCGCGGCGGCATGGTCAAGGATTTCGACCTCAAACTCGAGTTTCGTATGAACTCCACTAATAGCGGTGTCCAATACCGCAGCGCCCAGTTGCCCGGCGCGGGGAACTGGGTAATGCGCGGTTATCAGGCGGACTTCGATTTCGCCAACAACTTCACGGGAGCGCTCTACGAAGAACGCGGGCCGCGCGGATTGATTACCCGGCGCGGAGACATGGTCAAGATCGAAAAAGGACAAAGGCCTCGCGTGATCGGCCGGCTCCAAGACGCGGACGAAATCAAGAAGCACATCAAGGTCAACGATTGGAACCGGTTGCATGTCGTGGCGCGCGGCAACGTCCTGATGCACATCCTCAACGGGTATGTCACCAGCGTCGTCGTCGATGACGACGCGCAGAATCGTGTCGAGGAAGGCCTAATCGGTCTGCAAATCCACCAAGGCGATCCGATGAAGGTGGAATTTCGAAATCTCTATTTGAAGCGGTACTGAGTAGACCGCGACCGTTTCGATGTCGAGATCCGCCGCCGAGGCGATTCGTATCGCGATCTCGCCTCGGTTGGCGATGAGCGGTTTCATACGGAGGGCGGCCTCACGCAGTCGAGGACGGTCCCCACGGCGTCGGAAATCGCTACCAACCGCGGCAACAACTCGCGCCCGCGATCGCTCGACAGGTCGAGCGTCACGTCGAGCTTGTTGCGGTTCATCGTGTTGAAGGTTTCTTGTTTTTCGGCGTCGTTGGAATCAATCTAGCGTTGGTTCGCTTCCCAGCCGCGAAACCAATCAAACCGCTCGCAGGATTCGACTTTGATGACTTCCGCTCCCATGTCGGCAAGGTGTCGGCCGGCGAGCGGGCCGGCCCAGCCCATCGAGAGGTCAACGATCCGGAGACCTTTGAGAAACGACGGGCGAGGCATTACTGAGAACCCTCCGCTTCCGCCATCACCTCTTTCGTATCGGCGCCCAACCGAGACACCGGCCCGCCGGCCTTGGCTTGGGAGCCGTATAACCGAAATGGCGTCACGGGCGCTTGAAACTTGCCGAGGTCGGGGTCGGAAACTTCGGCGAAGGCTCCGCGTTCCACGTATTGGTCGACTTCGAAGAGCTGTTCCATGGTCGGAACGATGGCTAGCGGAATGCGCATTCCCTGGCCCTTGTGGAAAAGCTCTTCCGCCGATTGCCCTTCGATTCTGGAAGCAATCAGGCCTTCGAGCTTGTCGGCGTCTTCGAGGCGTCCGAGAGTTTCTTGATATTTTTCAACGCCGGCCAAGTGCTCGATGTCGAGCAGCGGACAGAAACTCTTCCACTGGCTCGGCGTCAACACCGTCACCCCCAGCCATCCGTCGCGACAGGGATAAACGCCGATCGGATAGGTCGGCCGGAAGCGGTTGACGCCAAGGCGCGAGCGCGTCGGTTTCCCGTTGTAACCCTGCACGGCGCCAATCTCGGCGAAAGAAACGTTCGCCTCGAAGATCGACGTATCCAGATGCCCCGGCCCTTCGACATTCCCGAGCTCGCGGGCCATAATTTGCCCCACCACCGCGCTAAACGCCGTCAGACCCGCCACGATCCGCGCCTGATAGCCGCTTGGAATCAACGGCGGCTCGCCCGGCTTGCCAAGCGCGGCGATCTGGCTGGTGAGCGCCTGGCATACGCCGTCGGCGCCAGCGAAGTCGCGATAAGGGCCGTCTTGGCCGAACCATGTGATCGACATCAGGACGGCGTCGGGCGAAACCTCGGCGAGCTTCGAGAGGCTCAGCGGTCGATCATCACCGATGCCGTCGTCGATCACGAGTGACGCAGAGCGGGCGAGCTTCCGCAAGTCTTCCTCGGCGTTCTCGCCATTCGAAACAACGCTGCGCTTGTTGGCGCTGAGGTAAGCGTGCATGCCGCTCGCTTCGGGACCGACGGTCCCGGGAGCGAACGGCGGCAGGCGTCGGGTTGGGAATCCCGCGGGGGGGTTCAACCAAGAGCACGTCGGCGCCGTAATCGGCGAAGAGTTTGCCGCAATACGCCGCCGCCACGGACCCGGCCAGGTCCAGCACCTTGATTCCATGTAGAGCCACCGTGCCCGTCATCGAAGACTCCAGATTAGCAATCCGCGTACCAGGGGCTACCGTTTCCTCGCATCGATCGGCTGCGCCAATGAGGGAGCGAGATAGAGTTCGGCTTTGTACACTCCACCGATCCCTCGCCGCATTTCTCGGTGATCTTGAGCTCAGTTGCTTCGATCAACTTAACTCCTCGCTGATCGTGATGGGGTTAGGCCGGGGTACGGTTGTGCCGCAAGACATTGAGTTGATTTCGGTTGAAACGATCGCAACCATGTTCGTTGTGGGTGCCGTCGTGCTTCGTTTCGCGATTTGGCCCTGAACCACTTCTTGACGAAGCGTGGCGTTGATGTCAAAGAGATGGGCGACAACGACTGGCATTTTTGGTTCGACGACAGCCTGCACGACAGCGGTGACTCGGATTCGGATTCGGACGATTGATAATGCCCGGGGGCAGCGAGGCCGGATTCGTGGGACGCGGTTCATGTCCCGCCCGCCGGCAAGGTCGGTTTCTGATTCCTTTTTGGGGTAGAGTAGTCGATTGCGGTTGCTTACTGGAGGTGAGCGATGGAGTCCAAGGGTTTTAGTATTTCGCGGAGAAAGGTGGTTCAGGCTGCCACAATTGTTCCGTTTTCGGCGGTGGCGGGAAGCGCGGCGAACTCGGCGGTGACGGTGGGGGTGATCGGCACCGGGAACCGCGGGCCGACGCTGGCGACGTTCGCCGAGCAGGATGAGCGTGGTCGCGTCACGGCGCTGTCGGATCTTTTCGACGAGCGTATCGAGCGGGCCAAGAAACGAATCGGCGTCACCGACCCGACGATCTACAAGGATTATCAAGAGTTGCTCTCGAGTGATATAGACGCGGTGATCATCGCGACGCCGCATCACTTGCATCCCGAGCACCTCGAAGCCGCGATCGCGGCGAAGAAGCACGTCTACCTGGAAAAGCCCGCGGCGAATACCGTGGCGGGTTGCAAACGGATTATGCGGGCGGCGGATTCGGCGGGCCGGGACCTCAATGTCACCGTCGGGCTGCAGCGGCGGTATGCGCACGTCTATAAGCGCGCCAAGGCACTGCTTGATTCCGGGTCGATCGGCGAGATCCGCATGGCGCGGGCGGATTTCATCAAGGGCGAGGCCCCGGAGAAAGAACAGGTTGTGCCGCGTCCGACGAATGAGCTGGACAAGATTCGCTATTGGAAGATCTGGGAGGAGACGGCGGGTCGGCAGACCGTGGGAAACGAAGTGCATTCCATGGATGTGGTCAATTGGTTTCTCGGCGGGTTGCCGCTGAAGGCAATCGGGACAGGCGGCCGCACGACGCGCACGCGCGGCGACATGACCGATCATGCCTACGCGATCTACGACTACCCGAGGAAAGTTCAGGTCGTGCTGACGGGGTCGGTGCTCGCGCCGCGCTTTTATCGGGACGTGAAAGAGCAATTCTTCACTCCAAGCGATCTTGTCGAAACCGCGCAGGAGTATTGGAAGCACTACCGGGGCAAGGGGCACGTCGTCCATGAAGACTCGCCGCGAAGCTCGACGCAGGATTCGATCGAGGCCTTTATTGCTCGCGTGGCCGACGGCAAGCCGGAGAATACCGGCATACAAGGGGCGGAGAGCACATTGACGGCGATCCTGGGGTCGATGGCGGTAACGCTGCGGCGCGAGGTGAGTTGGGACGAGATGATGCAGTCGGGATAGCGGCGATGGTGCCATGAACACACGGATTGCTTGGGGGTTGCTGTTAGCGACCGGGGCTTTGTTTGCTCAGGGACCCCAGGGCGAAGAGCGCGAGCCGATCCGCGACATTCGCGTGCGGATTGAGGGCCAATGGGTCGTTGCCGGGCAGGGGCGAGACGAGACGGCGCAGACAGTGCAGGTCAAGATTTGGGGGCCTGTTCTCGAGCCGTCGTCTTTTATCGAGCGGCCCGTTATCAAAGGCTTTGAAGCTCTCGATGCCGACCCGGAGCGCGAGTATGTCATCATCTCTCGGGGCTTGGGCACCGGCCCTTATTACAAACTGCAAATCATCGATTTTCGAGAAGACGGCATTCTCACTTGGTCGTATGATTCGATGGGCGGGCCAAGGGTGGAAAACGGCACGATCTTCCTCGGCGTGAGCCGGGACTATGACGAAATGCGCACGAATCCGAAGTACAAGGCGTATCGCTACACTTCGGGCGGGCTGCAGCCGGTGGGAGAGTAACGGAACAAGCGGCGAAGGGGCCGCTTCCCCGCGAAAAAACTGTTTCCATATTGCATTTCTTGTGATATCCTACACTCGCCTTTATCGTTAACGGGGAAGCATATTTCGCTTCACGGACACGATGGCTCGAAAAGGATGGTGACAAGTGACACTACGAAACTTTGGATTCGCTTTCGCGCTTCTCGGCGCGTTTGTTGCCGGCACGTTGGTTCCAACGGCCTCCACGCAGACCGGTACTCCCCCGAAGCGCTTTGTTCAACTCCAGTACATGAAAGTCACTCCCGGGCAGGGGGCGGCCTATCGGCGGATCGAGCGTGATTTGTGGCGACCCGTTCATCAGGAGCGCGTTGAGCGAGGGCTGATCAACTCCTGGGCGGTGTACGGGGTTCACTTGCCAGGGGCGACTGTCGATTACGATTTCGTCGTTCTCACGGAGTGGCCGACTTTCGCGGGCCTAGAGAATTCGCGGTACGCCGAGCTGTTCTCGGAAGTCCAGGAAATGGATGACTATGAGGAGGTCTTGCAGCGAACAAGGGCCACTCGAACGCAGGTCAAGCAGGACATTTGGGTGTTGGTCGATCACGTGGAATAGAGTGTGAATCTCTGTTGTGACATTTGCCGGAGAGCGGCGGCGGTCAGCTTTCGAGGCCGCGCCGAGCCGCTTCGAGCGTGTTCGACATCAACATCGCGATCGTAAGCGGGCCGACTCCGCCCGGTACAGGCGTGTAGGCGCCGGCGATTTCAGCGACGTCGCCGGGGTGAACATCCCCGACCAGGACCGTTCCCTTTTCGCGGAAGCGCTCCAACTTTTTCGGGTTGCCTGCGAAGATCCGTTCGACTTCAGTGGCGTCTGTGAGCCGGTTGATTCCGACATCGAGAACGGTGGCGCCCGGCTTGATGAATTCCCGGGTCACCATGGCGGGACGCCCGAGCGCGGCCACGAGGATGTCGGCTTCGCGCGCCACACCGGGCAAGTCGGCGGTCTTCGAGTGGCAAACCGTCACGGTGGCGTTTTCGTGAAGCAACAGCAGCGCGGCGGGCTTCCCCACAATGTTGCTGCGGCCTAGGATCACCGCTCGTTTGCCGGCGATGGGGATATCGCTGCGTTTGAGGATTTGGATCAAACCGGCGGGCGTGCAGGGCGCGAAGCCCGGTTGACGGGTGACAAGCGCGCCGACGCTGATGGGGTGAAAGCCGTCGACGTCCTTGGCGGGCGAGACAGCGAGCAGAACTTTGCCTTCGTCCACCTGGGGGGAGAGTGGGAGCTGGACGAGGATGCCGTGGATGTCTTCACGGGCGTTGAGTTCCTCGACAACGGCGAGCAGATCGGCGGTCGAGATGTCTTGGGGCGGCGTGACTCCTTCGCTGAAAATGCCGACGCGCTCGCAGGCTTTGATCTTGTTGCGGACGTAGATTTGAGACGCCGGGTCGTCGCCGACGAGCACGGCTGCCAAGCCGGGACGGATGCCGCGGGCGGAGAGTTCGGCGACGCCTTGCTGAACCTCGTCGAGAATGCGGTCGCGAATTTCGTTGCCGTTGAGGATACGAGCGGACATCGTGGTAATGGGGTCGGGAGAAAGGAATGATAGCACGGGTGTGGGGCGCGGTCGTCCTCGAAAGGCTGACCCCGCCGACACCTCACTTGTGGTCGGGGCTCTGTTTCCGCGAACTGGGTTCGGGGCAAAGTTTTCTACGCCAAGATCGGCTTGACGACTTTGCCGGCGATGCCGGTCAGTCGAGCGTCCAGCCCCTGGAATTTAACCGTCATGCGTTGGTGGTTGATGCCGAGCAGGTGCAGCATCGTGGCGTGAAAGTCGTTGATGCTGACGGGATTGTCGACGGCGGCGTAACCCAGCTCATCCGTCCCTCCGTAGCTCGTGCCGCCGCGGATGCCGCCGCCGGCCATCATGAACGAAAAACCCTTGATGTGGTGGTCGCGGCCGTCGTTGCCTTGCGACATCGGAGTGCGGCCGAATTCCCCGCCCCACACGATCAGCGTCTCGTCGAGCATGCCGCGGTCCTTGAGGTCTTTGATGAGGGTGGCCGTCGCGCGGTCGGTCTCTTCGGCCTTGATCGAGATGTTCGGCTTGACCGAGCCGTGGTGGTCCCAATCGCGGTGATAGAGCTGAATGAAACGCACCCCACGCTCCGCCAGCCGGCGGGCCAGCAGGCAATTCGAGGCAAAGGAGCCGTCACCCGGTTGGGCGCCGTACGAGTCGAGAACGCGTTTCGGTTCCGTGCTCGTATCCATTAACTCAGGCACGCTCGTCTGCATCCGGAACGCCATTTCGTATTGCGAAATGCGGGTCTGAATCTCGGGATCGCCCAACGATGCGTGTTGCAGGCGGTTCAAGCGGTTGATCGTCTCGATCGATTCGCCCTGCAGCTCGTCGCCCAGCCCGGGCGGGTTGTTGATGTAGAGAACAGGGTCGCCAAAAGCGTTGAACTTCACACCCTGAAACTTGCTCGGCAAGAATCCGGCCGACCATTGACGCGCCGCGATGGGTTGCATCTGCCCGCCCTTGCCGGAGGAAACCAATACCACGAAGCCGGGAAGATCCTCGGTATCCGCGCCGAGCCCGTAGAGCAGCCACGAACCCATGCTGGGGCGGCCGGCGATGATCGAGCCGCTGTTCATCAACGTATGCGCCGGGTCGTGGTTGATCTGTTCGGTGAACATCGAACGCACGATGCAAATCTCGTCGGCGACGCTTCCAATGTGAGGAAACTGATCGACGATCATTTGGCCCGATTCGCCGAATCGCTTGAAGCTGTGTTGGGGGCCGAAGCAGATCAGTTTTTTCCCTTGGAGTTGCGCGATTTGCTGACCCTTCGTGAAGGACTCGGGCATCGGCTTGCCGTGCATCTTCTCCAGGGTCGGCTTGTAGTCCCAGGTTTCCAGATGCGAGGGACCGCCGGCTTGATAGAGAAAGATCACACGCTTGGCCTTCGCCGCGTGGTGCAGCGGATTAACCATGCCGCGCGAGGCAGCGCCGCCGGGGTTCTCCTTGGCCGAAAGCACGTTGCCGTCCAGCAGCGTATTCAGCCCAAGTAAACCGAGGCCGGCAACGCCCTTCCCCAGGAAAGTGCGGCGGCAGATGTCACGAGAGCGGGCTTCGAATGAATCGGTCATGATCGTCCCTCTGATTCCTTGTGCCTAATTCCTCGTAATCGTTTCGTGCAGGTTGAGCACGGCCCGCGTCACGGTGGTCATCGCGGCCAATTGCGGCACATCGAAACTTTCGGGGTGGGGCGCTTCGCCGGCGGCCAAGAACTCGCGCGCGGCGGCCGTGTCCTTTTCGAACCGCGCCAAGCTGCTGTCGTACAAGGCGCGCAACATCTTTCGTTCGTCGGCGGAAGGCGAACGACTTACCGCGTCCCAAAACGCGCGGTCCAGACGGCCGTCGAAATCCTTCGCCGAGCCGATCACATTCTGCGCGAAAACGCGGGCGGCCTCGACGAAGACCGGGTCGTTCAACAAAACCAGGGCCTGCAAGGGCGTATTGGAGCGCGACCGATTCACGGTGCACTCCTCGCGGCTGGGCGCGTCGAAGAGCATCAGCCCCGGGTGCAGAAATGTCCTTTGCCAATAGGTGTAGAGTCCGCGGCGGTAAAGATCGTCCCCGCGGCCGGCGGAGTAGGCGCGCTTGGGGAAATTCATGGCGGCCAAATAGCGCTCGGGCTGAGGAGGCCGAACGCTGGGGCCGCCGAATTTGTCGACCAACAGACCGGAGACGGCCAGGGCCATGTCGCGTACATTTTCCGCCTCGATGCGGTAACGACTCTGTCGTGCCAGCAGTCGATTCTCACCGTCGCGCGCCTCGAGTTCGGGCGTGCTCAACGAGGACTGGCGATAGGTGTGGCTGCTAACGATCGTTCGAATGATGTGCTTGACGTCCCAGCGATGAGCGCCGTCGGCCCGCCACGTCGGGTCGCGAAATTCCGCGGCCAACCAGTCGAGCAATTCCAAGTGAATGGGCCATTCGCCCTGCGAGCCGAGGTCGTCGAGGACTTTCGACAAACCGGTGCCGAAAAGGTTATTCCACAGGCGATTGACGAATACGCGCGAGGGGAGCGGGTTGGCGTCCGCCACCATCCAGTTGGCGAAATCAAGGCGCGTGGTGCGTCCGTTGGTCTCTCCGGCTTTGCCCAGGAACTCGGGGGCGGCGGGCGCGACGATCGGCCCGGAATCGTCCATCCAGTTGCCCCGCGCAAGGATCCGCGTCACATGCGGGTGGGTCGATTGGCTGACGACCACTCGCGGTATGGCCCGCTTGAGAGCGCCGATCTTGGCGTCGAGTTTCGCCCGGCGCACGGTGAGAGCCTCGAATTCCGACGTTTCCCAAACGAAGTGGCCTTCGACGGCCTTTTGTTGTTTCTCGTCGCGGTCGGCCTCGGGCGCTTGCAGAGCTTCGAGAACTTTGAACGGCAGGCCTTTCTCGACGGCTCGGATCATGCTGCCCTCATCGGAGTCGGGCGGCCGCAGGCGAAGCTTGTCGAAAGTCAACCCGATTTCCGGCCAAGAGTGCTCGGCCGCGCTGAGCGCCAGGCGGAAACGCCCGATTGTCGCACTCCGATAGACGCTCTCGTGTTTCAACCGAATCGTCAAGACCGAATCGGCCTGCGTTTCGAGCGGTTCGGTGAAGCGCACGGCGAGGAAGGGGTTGACGCCTTCTCCGCTGGAGACGCCCCAGCCGGTTTCGGAGTCGTCGTCGATGGCCCCGATGGCGCGGTGCTCGGGCTCTTCGGCAAAGAGCGTACTCGCGGTGGCGAGAACAAACGAAAGTGGCGCCGGGCCTTGTTTTCCGTCCAGCGAATGCTCGGCTTCAACCTCGGTGAGGACGAACCGGTCCGCCCCGCGCGAGACGCGAGCGCCGCGATGGCTTTCGTCGTGCATGACGTCGATGCCCAGCGCCGTCCAAGTACCCTCGCCGGGCTTGAAGGTTACGGTATACGTCTCGTTGGCGGGATTGGGGCCGGAGGCGACAATCAGTCCGTCGCCGCGGCGGTGTTCGGTGACCAAGCTGGCGCTTCCGGCTCCGTAGTAGTCATAGTTGTAAATATTGCCCTCAACGAGCTCATCGTTGTAGATCGTCAGCTTCGCGCCATTGGCGGTCGAGACCGAAAGCGGACTCTGATAGCGCCAGGCCAAGTCGCCGGCCGCGTGCGCCGCGAGAATCTCTTTTTCCCACGCGCGCCGCCGTTCATCGGAGCCTTTCAGCTTGGCTTCGATCTCGCTGTTGACGGCGTCGAGTTCCGCTGTGAGCCCCTCCAGCGAGCTGCGTTGTTCATCGCTGGGCAATTCTAACTTCGTCCCGTAGGCGTTCGGACCGCCGCTGCCGACGATGCCGGTTTCCTTGAGGTCGGCGAAGACCGCCTTCATCGAATAGAAATCCTTGGTCAGGATGGGGTCGAACTTGTGGTCGTGACACTCGGCGCAGCCGGTGGTGATGCCCAGGAAAACCGCGCTGGTGGTGCGCACGCGGTCGGCGCCGTATTTGGCGAGATATTCCTTGTCCTGAATGCCGCCCTCGCCCGACGTGCGATGGATGCGGTTAAAGGCGGACCCGACTTTCTGTGCCGCGGTCGCATCGGGAATCAGGTCGCCGGCCAATTGCTCGCGGGTGAATTGGTCGAAAGGCTTGTTGTCGCGGAACGACCGAAGAACGTAGTCGCGGTAGGGCCAGGTCGGCGCCGGATTGTCGCCATGAAAACCGTTCGTGTCGCCGTAACGCGCCGCGTCGAGCCAATGCATGGCCTGCTTTTCGGCGTAGCGCGGAGAGGCCAGCAAGCGATCCACGACCTTTTCATACGCCCGCGGGTCGGAGTCAGCGAGAAAGGCCTTGACTTCGGCCGACGTCGGCGGCAGCCCTGTCAGATCAAAGTTCACGCGGCGAATCAAAGTGGTCTTGTCGGCTTCCTTGGAAGGATTAAGGCCTTCATCCGCCAGGCGCGCTTGGACGAACGAGTCGATCGGGTTGCGAATCGGAGCCGAGCTTTGGGCGCCCTGGGGAACCGGCGGCTGGGTGAGCGGCTGAAAAGCCCAGTGGCCTTCGTATTTCGCGCCCTCGGCCACCCAACGGCGAACGGTCTCTTTCTGCTCGTCGGTCAATTCCTTGTGCGAATAGCTCGGCGGCATCAAGCGCGCCGGATCCTCGGTGAAGATGCGCGCGACGATGGCGCTTTCCTCGGGGTTGCCGGGGACGATCGGGGTGACGCCGGTGGCGGTCTTCTTCAAGGCCTCTTCACGAATATCGAGCCGCAGGTTCATCATCCGGGCGTTCTTGTCCGGCCCGTGACAGCGGAAACACGTGTCGGACATGATGGGGCGGATATCGCGGTTGAAGCTGACAGGCTGGTCGATCCGAGGCTCGGCGGCGAGCGTCGGAAGAAGAGCGATCAGACAGAGCGCGGTGATCCAGGAAATCGAGTTGGTTCGGCGACTTAGATAGTGGGTCATCTCATCCATACCTATCGGCCCCCGCGGTCGGGGCGGGCCTGAAAAATTCGACGAATCGGTCGACCGCGGCGACGAAGCGGCGATCATCCATGTTCTCGCTTTCAAGAGTAGCGAGCGCGGACGCCGCAGGCAACCGCCTGGGACTCTCCCAAGGGGGCACGCGGCCCGATAAAGCTCTACCGACGCGGCCTGCTCCGCCCCCCGATTCGTTGCAGTCTGATTGCCACACCGCGCCGCCCCGCGAGACGAAAAGCGGGCTAGAATAGGCCCATGCTCAAATCCGGCTCCACTCGACGGGAGTTTCTTACCGCTTCGACCGCCGCGGCTCTGTCCGCCGCGCTGGCGGGAAAAGCGAAGGCCGCCCCCGAGAATGCGGCCGGCGAATGGCGAAACCGCCGGGACGGCATGGCCTATCGTCGCCTCGGACGGACGAACTTCATGATCTCCGAAGTCGTTTGCGGCGGCAGTACGATTACCCCCACCAACCATAGTCACGTCGAAACCGCCATCGAACGCGGCCTCAACTATCTCGACACCGCGGCCTCCTACGGCAAGGGCCAAAGCGAACTCGGTTATTCGCGAGTCATCGCGGGAAGCAGCAAACGCGAGAAAGTTTTCCTGGCGAGCAAAGTCAGCCCATGGGACATCAACCGCAATCGGGCGTTACGAGAGCTGTACGAAGGCCTCTCCGCTTCCGAAAAGGCGAAGATCGACGGCGAGGTGCGAGAACGCCTGGCCGACGCCCCGGCGCTTGTCGAGAATTACTTCGGCAATTACTTCAAGAGTCAGCGCAAGGAGTATCAGGACGTCACGCTCAGCCGCGTCATGGAAGATCGCTTCCCCGATACAATCGACCGGCCCGCCAACTATCGCGATGTGGTCATTCGGTCAGTGGAAGAAAGCCTCAAGCGGCTTGGAACGGACTACCTCGATATCTTGATGTGTCCGCACGGGGCCTCGAGTTATGACGAGGTGACGAAGTTCCCCGAGATTTTCGAAGCTTTTGAACGGCTCAAAAAGGCCGGAAAGGTTCGGCACTTAGGCGCTTCGTCCCATAGCGACCCGGCGCGCGTCTTGCAGGGCGTGGTGGATGCCGGCGCCTATTCGGTCTCGATGGTCGCCTACAACATTGTGAACCACTCGTTCATGGACGAGACCATGGCCAAGGCCCACGCCGCGGACTTGGGCGTGATCGCCATGAAGGTGGCGCGTCCGGTGCACCATGGGCGGAAGAACTATCCACCGGATGACCCCAAGCGTGTCGCGCTGATTGAGAAAGCCATGCCCGGCCCGATGAAGATCCCGGTCAAGGCGTACTTGTGGGCGCTCAGAAACCCTTTGATCGCGGCCGTGAATTCCGAGATGAATAACCAACAGATGGTCGACGACAATCTCCCCGTGGCGGGGAAGAAGGTATAGCCCGACCAGCCGATCACGGCGGCTAATCGACGGCCCGCCGGGAGCCCCGGAACGGCCCTACGGAGGAAAGCGGCCGGTGCGGTAAACGTTATGTCAATTGTTCGCGTATTCAACGAAACAAAACAGGTTGCCGTCGCCGACCGCGTCACGCTCAGCGATACGAGCGAGACGCGCCGGACCGGGCTGCTGAAACACGAGAGCCTTCCCAAGGGAGAGGGCCTGTGGATCATCCCTTGCGAGGCCGTTCACACCTTCCGCATGCAGTTCCCCATTGACGTCATCTTCATTGACAAGCACAAGCGCGTAACGAAGATCGTGCCGGCCATGAAGAAGTCACGCATGGCGATGAGCTGGCGGGCCCGCAGCGTAGTCGAGCTAACAGCGGGCCTCGCCGCCGAGACCGGCATGGAAGTCGGCGACCAACTGGCGATTACGCCGCTAGAGGAGCAGCCGAGGTAAGACGTCGGCATTCGAACGCCCGAAACACACCGACCGGTGTGTGCCATATGACGACATTTGCAGAGGTGGGCCGGCTCTTTGGTTAGGCCGGTGTTGGATGGGATTGGGTTCGTATGGTTGTTTTTGGGGGCGAGGTTGATCTATTTAAGTTATTGATATTAAGTGGTTTATATTGTTTCAGCTGGGGGTTGACGGGGGTTTGGATGCTCTGGGATGGGGTGGTACGGGTGTTACTTGGGCGGATTGCGGGTGGGGGGCTTGGGTCGGAGTTGGGCTTGGGCGGGTTTGAGGGGTTTTTGGGCGGGGGATTGATTGGATTTGGTTTTTGGGTGTTTTTTTGGGGTTTTTTCGAAGATTTGGATGGAGGTGTGGCGTTTGGGTGGGGGCTTCCGCTGTCGGGCGGTGTTGGCCGCTAGCTTAGGGGTGGCGGGGGTTTCGCGGGGGTGGTTGTGGGGACCGGGTGGCTGGTTCGGACGCGGTGGCTGGTGGGGGTGGGGTCTTGGGATGTTTCGGGTCCGCTACCTTCCTGATGGTCTTGGGGGGGCGTCGGATACCGCTTGCTTACGCGCGCGGCTCGGTTTGGGACGACGCGCTCTTGGAAGGCGCGGTTTGGGACGGCGTGCTCTTGGACGGCGCGGTCTGGGGCGGCGCGGTTGATGACGTCGGGGTTGGCGGGGACGTAGCGATGTTGCAGCTCGGGTGGGGCGGCGGGGTCGTAGACGTCGAAGCCGTAATCACCTTTGTTGCGGGCCTCGCGGGCCTCGCGGGATTTTTGATCGCCTTGGCGGATGTCGGTGAGCAGTTGCACCGCGCGGTAGAAACGGCGGGTGAGATGTCCGTCATAGCGGGAGAGTTGGACGACGGAGTTGGTGTGGCCGATCATGGCTTCGCCGAGCAGCTTGGTTTGGCCTTGGCGGTCGAGTTCGACGTCGGGGTCGAACTGGCGGTTGTGGCGGCGGGCGTGGTTGATGTTGGCGGTGATGATAGCCGTCTCGATGCGCGAGAGGCGCTGCATGCGCCAAGAGGCGTCGGTGATTTGGCGGCAGATTTCGCGTTCGAGAGGGTTGCGGGGGGAAACCCAGTCTTCGAGAGCGGAGAGTTGGCGGTCGAAGTCGGCGGGGTCTTCGCCGGGCAGGACGGCGTCTTGGGAGAGCAGGCCGTGCTTGAGAGCGTTTTTGGACGAGCGGGTCTTGCCGGCGGCGGTGCGGGGTCCGCTGGAATTTTTGGCGTTTTCGCGATTGGCGCGGATTTGGTTATTGGTAGCCATGGCTTCCTCGTTACCAGGATACGGCAGGGGGGAAGGGGTTACGGGGGGTTGGATTTTCTAAGTTGTTGGGAATACAGGGGAAATATTTTTTGTTTTGGCGTGATGGGTTGTTCCGTGTCGCCGGGGTACGTGTCGCCGGGGTACGTGTCGCCGAATTACGTGAACCGTGAGCCGTTGGCCGGGTTGTGATGGGGGCGGGCGTTTGACGGTTTGGGGAGAAGAGATGTCGCCAGGAGTGGCGACACGGCACGCAGGAGTGCGCGCGCCACGGGTTGGGCGTTGGCCTGCGTAACGTAACCGAGAAGTTCGCGGACTTGACCCGCCGGCGGCGTTCCAGGCTCATGCAGCCGCCGGCAAGGAACCACAAAACCTCAACCACGGATTCGGAGCCCAGAGCGCGAGCGACGGGCCAACTCCTAATTTCCTCCAAAACCGCTCCCGCCCAAAAACAAGCGGAACCGCGAATACAAACCGGTCGGGCCGGGCCGCCTCTACTCGTCGGGGAGCGCGCCCAGGCGGGTGAGCAGTTGGCGGGTCATTTCGGCGTTGGGGTCTTCGATCTCTTCGTAAATCGCCAGGGCGGCCCGTGCATCGGCGATCGCCTCTTCGCGACGGCCCAAGTTGTCAAGCGCGGTCGCGCGATTGTGAAGGGTACCGCCCTCGCCGCGGCGGTCGCCGGTCTCGCGCGCGATGTCGAGAACCTGCTCGAGGTACTCGATCGCCTTGCGCGTCTCCCCTAACTCGCGGTAGGCGACGCCCAGGTTCCCCAGCGCCCGGCCCTCGCCGCGGCGGTCGCCGGTCTCGCGGGCGATGGCGAGATCCTGCTCGTAGTACTCGATCGCCTTGCGCGTCTCCCCTAATTCGCGGTAGGCGATGCCCAGGTTCCCCAGCGTCATGCCCTCGCCGCGGCGGTCACCGATCTCGCGGGCGATGGCGAGATCCTGCTCGTAGTACTCGATCGCCTTGCGCGTCTCCCCTAATTCGCTATAGGCGTTGCCCAGGTTCCCCAGCGCCATGCCTTCGTCTTTCCGGTTCCCCAGTTTGCGGGCGGCCTGGGCGGAGGTTTCGAGCCAGGCGATTCGGTCGCGGGCGTGCTGCCGCAGGTCTAGGATGAGGGCGGCCCGAAGAGGATAGTCTTGTGCGAGTAGCGCCGCTTGGTCATCATCTTGCGCGTGCGCGGCGGCCCACGCTTGCCCCGCTTCGATGTGCGTCCGTTCGCGATCGAACAATTGCAGCCCGTCAAGGACGCCCTCGTCGCCTTCGAGGTAGCGATCGTGGGCCGCGCCCGCTACGCGCAGAAAATTCCCGGCATGGCGTTTGGCGGCGGCGTACTCGTTTTCATCCGCCAAGCCCTGGCGGGCCAAGTCGCGAAACAGGTCGTGCAGCCGAAAGCGCTCTTCTTTCTCGTCGAAGAGAACCAGGTTGCGGCTGACCAGGACCTCCAACTCCTCGCCGTCGAGTTCCCCGACGGCCTGCGCGGCCGGGCGATCGAACGGCGCGGGGAAGACGGCCAGCGAGCGCCATTTCTCGACCAGCTCGGCTTGGTCATGCCCGAGCGCCTCGACGCTCTCCGCCAAGACGGCCATGACTTCCTTGCCCTGATAGCGCAAGTCTCCACGATCGCGCTCGAGCCCATCGAGATAGGCCGCGGTTGACAGAGCCCTCGATCCGGCCAAGCGCTCGCCGGCCGCCCGCAACGCCAAAGGCAGATAGCCGCACAACTCGGCCAGGCGGGCGATTTCGTCGTCGCTCGCGCGGTCCTCGCCCACATTCTTCCGCAGCAGCTTGGCGGCCTCGTCTGGGGCAAGCTGGTCGAGATCTACGGGCTCGACGCCGGGCAAGGGGATCGACTGCCGCGAGGTAATTAGCATCGCCGAGGGCGGCTTCGGCACGAGCGAGGCGACCTGGGCGCTGTCTTTCGCGTTGTCGGCCAAGATCAGCACGCGGCGCTCGGCGAGCAGCCCTTGATAGAGCCCGGTAAGATGTTGGTCGTTGTCGGGCAGTTTTTGGTCCGGGATGAGAGCGAGCAGCACGTCGCGCATGGCCTCGGCGGGGGTAGCGGGTTTGGCGTCAAGCCCGCGTAGATTAACCAGCACGTGCCCGTCGGAGTAAAGATCACGGACCTGGCCGGCAACGTAGAAGGCCAGCTCGGTCTTGCCGACGCCGCCTTGTCCGCCGATGGCGCTAATCGCCGCGCCGCGTTGCTGTCGCAAGCAAGCCGTGATTGTTTCGATATGGTCGGCCCGGCCCACGAAGTCGGGTACAGGGTCGCGCAGTTGCGGGACCAGACCTGTGGGGCCTGCTGAGCTGGCTAGAGGCGGCACGCCGTTGGTCCCGGCCAGGGCGGCGGAATCTGCGTGGTATCGCGTTTCTCTCTTACAAACTTTCGGAGAAAAGGAAAGACCTCGAGCCAAAATTCCTTACCTCCCTCTTTCAGGATCTCGGCACCACCCTTCACTAGCGCGTAGATAACCGCGGCGACGATGAGGTAGCCAACCCATTTGACGATTTCATTCAGAGTTGGTCCGGCGAAGTCCCACATTCCAGTCTCGATTGTAGACGAGTTATTGCCTTTTTGGGGATTTGTTTGGTTTGGGGCTGGTTGTGAGACGGGGGTGGGGGCGCTTCCCTTTCTAGAGTCGTCGGGTTCATCGGACACCGCTTACTAACGTGCGCGGCTCGGTTTGAGGGGCGTCGGCGGTATTGAAGCCTTGGTTGATTAGCGGAGGGGGGTGTTTGGCTCGCTCCACCCCGGGCTACGGCTCCGGCCGCCGCTTCGCGGCTGAGGAGATTCGCGGTTTTGAGCCCTTGCCCGCGGTACGTCGTACGTTGGCAGGGTCATTTCGCATTGCGAGAAGGGCTTCCAGATCCACGTCGCGCACCGGGTCCTCTACTTCTTTCTTGCATCGACCCCACCGCTGTGCTTAGATGGGGGTATCTTTATCCATTAGGGTGACCGGCAGTGAGACTACTTGTCCTTCTCCTGTCGGCCGGTTCGTTGTTATTCGTCCGGGCCGCGGATCCCGCCGCCGATCCACTTTCAACAGCTTATGAAGCGCTCCGCGAGGGGCGTTATCAAGACGCGCTCGAGTATTTCATCGAGGCCGGCGAAGCTATGCCCGCCAACGCCTCGGTCCGCAAGGAACTCGGTTATCTGCACCTGAAACTGGGCGACCCCGCGTCGGCGCGGGATTGGTTCCGCGAAGCGCACGAGCTCGACCCGGAAAACCACCACACGGCGCTCGAACTTGCCTATGCATTACTCCGGACCGAGCTCCAAACCGGAGAACCGTCGGACGCTCGCCGCCTCTTCGAGCGCGTGAAGCGTCACGGCGGCGGCGGCGAGAGGAAGGCCGCCGCCGAAGCATTGGAGCAATTACGCCGTGAAGGGCGGACCGGCGCGGCCAGCGCGCCGACTTCAAACGCCGACGCCGCATTGAACCGCGCCTATGAATCCATGCGGGCGAAGGACTACCAAGGGGCAATTCATCACCTTCGCGAAGCGGTCGAAGCGGCTCCGGCGCGAACGGCGATTCGCAAAGAACTGGCTTATGTCTATCTAAAGATCGGCGAGACCGAATGGGCGCGGGAAGTTTTCGAGCAAGTCGCTACTCTCGATGCGACGGACGAGCGGGCCGCCTTGGAGTTGAGCTTTCTCGATCATGAGACCGGCCGGCGCGCCGCGGCGCTCGGACGGTTTCGCGCTTTGCGTGGGAGCCGAGACGAGGCCGTGCGGCGGGAAGCCGAAGCGGCCGTCGAGCGAGTCGAGACAGAGTTGGAAGACGCGATAGCGCGTTGGTCGGCCGCGGCCGCGCAGAACTCGCGGAACGAGTCGGTCCAGCGGGAGTTGGGGCGGCTTTACGAAGATTTCGGGGACAACCGGCGAGCCGCCGAGCATTATGAGGCGGCTTGGCGCGTGCAGCCTCCTCGCCGCGAAGAACTGTTGGCGAAGTTGGCGAGAACTCGCGAAAAGGCCGGTGACGCGGCGGGCGCGGCGGGCGCTTGGCTGCTGGCTTCTTTTTCGAGCGACACGCGGATTTCCGAAACGGCTAAGGAGCGACTCCCCGACCGCTTTCCGTGGGCCTCGGAGTTTCTCGCGGCGCTGCGGCTCGACGAGAAAAACACACAGGTGAGGCGCGAGCTTGCCCATCTGTTTCTTGCCGTGGGCCAACGGGAGGCGGCGCGACAGCAGTTCGAACGCATTGTCCGAATCGATCCCGATGACTTGGGGTCGGCGGCGCAACTGGCGTTTCTCTATCTGGAACGCCGCAACGCGGCCGCCGCGGTTTCGCTGCTCGAGAGGGCGCGGGAGAGCAAGGACGAGGACGTTGCGCGGCGGGCGCGCGAGGCGCTCAAGCGGGTGCGGTCGGCGCGAGCGCGTCCTCATCGTGAGTTGGGCGAAAAGAGCCTGCAACGCAGCTACCTACGCGACGCGCAAAGCGCTTTCCTGCGGGCGTACGAGGAAGATCCCGAGGATTACTCGACGGCTTTCAAGCTGGGGGTGGTGCACAACTTGCTGCGCCGCGACCGGGAGGCGATGCGCTGGTTTCGGCGGGCCTCGGAAAGTCCCGACGAGGAGCTGGCGGCGCAGGCGCGGACGTCCTTTCAAAATTTGGCGCCGCAGTTTCGGCGGGTGACGACGACGTTGTGGACCTATCCGATGTTCTCGACGCGTTATCAAGATTTGTTCAACTACGCGCAGCTGAAGACGGAATTTCGGCTGGGGGCGATCCCGATTCGTCCCTATGTGGCGTTGCGGTTTGTGGGCGACTTGAAGCAGCGTACGGGCGGTCCGCGGCCGGAGTTTCTATCGGAAAGCTCGCTGATTGCCGGGGTGGGGTTGCGGACGGTTTCGCGGCGGGGAGTGACGCTTTGGGCGGAGGCGGGCGAAGCGATCAGTTATTTGGACAGGCGCGCGCCGGGGGTTCCGCGGCCGATTCCCGACTATCGAGGGGGCGTGAATTTCTTTCGAGGTTTCGGCGCGAACTTGGTGCCCGGCCGGCGCGGGGCGTTTGTGGAAACGAATTTCGACGGAGTCTATATCAGCCGTTTCGAGGACAACGTGATTGGGTATTGGCAGCTGCGCCCGGGGTATCGATTACCGGATCGGGGACGGCTGCGGGCGCAGATCTTTTGGAACTTCAATGTGACGACGGATCGCAACCGGGCTTATTGGGCTAATTTCGTCGAGACGGGACCGGGGATTCGTTTTCGGCTGCCGGGTGTGTCGCCGCCGATGAATCTGGATATTCATTTCCTGCGGGGTGTTCATTTGGTGAATGAGTTTAATCCGCGGCGGCCGAATTATTACGATTTACGGATTTCATTGTGGTATTCGTTCGCGCGGTGATGGGGGGGGTAGAGGCCTGGGAGGCGCGAGTTCCCAGAGCCGCGAAGCGGCGGCAGGAATATAGCCTAGGGTGGAGCCGTAGGCGGAACCCTAGGTAAGCCCCAAGAAGAATTGAGCCCTGGAAGGGCGGCAGGAACCGATGGCGCAAACCTTACACCGAATCCTGATCCATGTCGTCTTCTCGACAAAAGACAGGGTGCCCCTGATAAGGGAATCACATCGCCCCAACCTATTCGCGTATCTGGGCGGGATCGTGCGAAGCCTCGGGTGCGAGCCGCTCATCGTAGACGGAGTCGCCGATCACGTTCACATTCTGCTCACTCTCCCTCCCACCCTGACACTCGCGGAGGCGATGCGGACAATCAAGGCAAAGTCCTCTCACTGGATGCGGCAACACGTCCAGGGCTTCGCCTGGCAGCCGGGTTACGCGGCGTTCAGTGTCAGCCAATCCAACGTAGGCGGCGTAAAGCGATACATAGCCGATCAAGCGGAGCATCACGAAAAGGTAGTCTTCAAGGATGAGTTTCTTTCTTTGTTGAAACGGCACGAACTCGAATACGAGGAGCGCTTTTTGTGGCAGTGAGTGTTTCCTGCCGCCCTTTCAGGGCTCAATCCCTTGAGGTGGTGTTACCTAGGGTTCCGCCGTTCCGGCTCCACCCTAGGCTATATTCCTGTCGCCGCTTCGCGGCTTCGGAGCGGCATGGCGCCGCGGCCTTTGGCGACCGGGTCTCCGCTTGCGGAGGTGCTTGCTGACCTCCACGCCACGCCGTGGTCCGCTCGCCGCTTCGCGGCTCCGGAGCGGCACGCTGTCACCGTTCTTCACGGTCGCGGCTCGGTTTGGACGTTGTGCTCTTTGCGGGGCGCTTGCGGCGGTGGTCGTGGTTTTGCCGGCGGCGGACTTCCGGGTTCAGGTGGCTGATCCGGATGCTTGGCGGCCGGTGCTTTCCGCGGTTGGTGTTGAAGCGACGAGCCAACCGGCGCGGTTTCGGATCGTGGTTGGCGACTCGGCGGCCGCCCGACAACTCGGTTTCGCGGCATCGGACAAGAAAGTTCGCGTAGCGCAGTCGGTTGACTTGCGCGACCCCGAGCTTGCGATCTTCCTCGAGACACCGCTTTCGCTGCCGGTCTACACTCTGCCCAAGGGCGCTCTCGTTTTTCAGCGTGAGCGACACAGCAGGGCGCCGCTGTTGGCGGGCATTCGCCACAACGACGGAGGCGTTCTGTGGGCCGCGACCGACCCGGGGCCGCAAGGCTACGAACACTACCCCTATTTGATTCACGCGCTGCGCGATCTTGGGCTCACCCCGCCGTTTCGCGGGGCGCGGACCTGGGCCTTTTTCGATTATTCCTACCGCACGCGGGTCGATCTCGATTACATGGCGTCTCGTTGGCGCCAGGCCGGCATCGCGGCCTTGCACGTAAGCGCCTGGCACTTCCACGATCCCGACCCAACGCGCGACGACTACCTGCAACGACTGATCGAGGCCTGCCACCGCGAGGGGGTACTGGTCTACGCCTGGCTTGAGTTGCCTCACGTGAGCGAAGCATTTTGGCGAGATGAACCCAACTGCCGTGAGCAAACCGCCGCGCTGCAAGACGCTCAACTCGACTGGCGCAAGCTGGTGAACTTAGCCGACGCTGATTGCTTCGAGAGGGTCGCCAAGGGCGTGTCCGCCTTGCTCGACCGCTTTGACTGGGACGGCGTCAACCTCGCCGAGTTGTATTTCGAATCGTTGCACGGGCCGTCGAACCCACAACGTTTCACACCGATGAATGAGTGGGTGCGGCGGGAGTACGAAACACGCGCCGGGTTCGATCCCGCGGCGCTTTTCGATCCCGACTCGCCGCGCTTTTGGAGCTTGAACGGGGAAGCCTGGCGGAACTTCGTCGATTATCGGGCGGAATTGGCTTTGCGACTGCAGCGGCGTTTCCTGGCGTTGCTCGGAGCAAGGCGACCTCGGCCGCACCTGACGGTGACGCAGATCGACGACCGCTTCGACCCCAGGATGCGGGAACTGCTGGGGGCCGATACGGCGGCTCTGCTGGCGTTGGCCGCCGAATACGATTTTCAGCTTGTCGTCGAAGATCCCGCCACGCAGTGGGACTTGGGTCCGCGGCGCTATCACGAAATCGCGCGGCGCTATCGAGAGATAGCCCCCGACCCCGAACGCCTCGCGATCGACATCAATATCGTCGAGCGATACCAAAAGACGTACCCGACGAAGAAGCAGGTCGGTGCCGAGTTTCTGCAACTCGCGCACGTCGCCGGCGAGGCGTTTGCACGCGTGTTGCTCTATTTCGAACACTCGATCGGGCGCCCGGATTGGGACTTGCTGCCCCATGCCGCGGCGGCACGTACCCAAGTCACACGTGAGGGCGACCGGTGGGTCGTTGAGGCGTCGCGCGAAGTGGGCGTCACGTTCGCGGGGCCGGTGACGGTCAACGGGATTCCCTGGCCGTTTACCGATGGCGAGACGGTGCGAATTCCCGCCGGGCGTCACGAGTTGCGGCGCGGCGGGACGGAGCCGGCATTGCGCGTGCTGCACGCCAACCTCGACTTGCTCGCCGTGCGCCGCGCGCGAAACGGCCTTGACTTCGACTACAAGGCGGATGCTCGTGGGCTGGTGCTGGTGGATCGTCGGCCCGGAAGGGTGTGGATCGACGGAGTTCGGGTTCAGCCGAAGATTCTCGAAAGCCCTCGGCATTGGACCATGATGCTGCCGAGCGGCCGTCACCGAGCATGGATTAACGCGCCGGCGGCGCTGGTTTCGCGATTGGAGTAAACACGGGGCCCACAACTCATAAACGCCCGGACATATCGCCACGAATGGCGATACGGCACGTCTGGAGACGTGCGCCACGTCGTCAACCGACCTTGCTTGAAGGATACGCGACGGCGACGGCAAGAAATTCTTGCCGTTTGCGGCGTCGCGCCGCTTTCAGCGTTCAAATCCGGCTCCTCGGTCTGCTACGATAAGCACTCCCATGGTCGAAATTGAAGCGCCGAAAATCCCCAATCGGCTGTTTTTTCGCATTGGCGACGTTGGAGAGCTGGCGGACGTCGAGCCTTATGTGCTCCGGTTCTGGGAAGCGGAATTTCCTCAACTCGCGCCCAAGAAGACCAGCAGCGGCCAGCGCCAATACCGCCGCAAAGACGTCGAAACGGTTCTCGAGATCAAGCGTCTGCTCTACGACGAGGGCTATACGATCGCCGGCGCCCGCAAGGCGATGCGGGAACGCAAGAAGCAGAAACGCCGCGCCGCCCCGGTGCGCGAACAGTCGGCGTTGCCCTTTGCTCCCGAACCGGCGCCGGACGTCGCGGCGCTTTCCGGCATCAAGCAAGAGCTGAACGACATCCTCGGCCTGCTCTCGAAGCGCTGACCGTTTCGACCGATGTTTCGGATACTTCTCACCAACGACGACGGGATTGACGCGCCCGGGCTCCATGCTCTCGAACAGGTCGCCGGCGAACTGGGCGAGGTCTACGTAGCGGCCCCGGCCCACGAACAGAGCGGCGCGGGACGAGCTATCACGATTCATCGGCCGTTGCGTTACCGCGAAGCCGGTCGAGGCCGCTACGCGGTCGATGGCACGCCGACCGATACGGTGATGATGGCGCTGGCCTTGCTGCTTGACTTCCGCCCTGATCTGGTGATTTCCGGCGTCAACAACGGATCAAATCTCGGCGAGAATATCTACTATTCGGGCACCGTGGCCGCCGCCGCCGAAGCCGCCAAGCACGGCATCGCGTCGATCGCGGTTTCGGTCGCGGCCAAGCAGGATGTGGATTTTCGGCCGACCACGGAATTCGTAACGCGCTTGGGCCGGCGAGTTCTCGAAAGCGGCCTGCCGGCGGGCGTGGTGCTCAATGTGAACGTCCCTCACCCGAGCTACGAAGGGGTACGGATCACGCGGCAATCTCCGAAGATCTCGCGCAATGTGATGCTCGGCGGGGAAGACCCGCGGGGCTCGGCGTATTACTGGATGCACGAGGAAGTCCGGCACGAAGACGCCGACCCGGGAACTGACTACGCGGCGGTCCGCGAAGGCGACGTTTCGATCACGCCGCTTCATTTCGAACACACGGCTCACGAGGTGGTGGAGACGCTCAGCGACTGGGACGATCTCTTTTAAGGGGGCGCAAGAATCGCGGCCGGCGCGGTTGACGAAAGAATCGGGGACACTCCGTTTCTATGAATCCGCGGCTTCATAATGCCGCGGTGAAAATGGGAGCGAATGCGTTCCTGTCGCCCTTACAGGGCTCAACCTGATTTGATTCCGTACCCAGGGTTCCGCCTTCGGCTCCACCCTGGCTACATTCCCGCCGCCGCTTCGCGGCTCAAGGCATGCGCGATTTTGCCGGGCTCGAATGTAATGCATGATGTGGCTTGAAGGCTATTTTCGGAAGAGTCCATTTCGCTCCGGGATGAGGTACCGATTCCGTTGAACTTACTCGGTCGGCGCTCGGTACAGTCCCCATTTTTTCGCGGCCCCTCAGCGACCGTTCCATTACCATGCATTCCGATAGCACGAACCTACCGACCCGGGCCGTCCTTTTCGACATGGACGGCGTGGTGGTCACGACCGAGGCGCTCAAGGCGACCGCGCACGCGGAAACCGTGCGAAGCCTTGGCGGCACGGTCTCGCGCGAGTTTTACGGCGGCGTGATGGGGGGCATTCACGAAATCGTGCGGGCGGCCTATATGCGCGAAGGCGGCATCGGGCCGGACCCAACGCAATATACGGAGCTTTACGGCGAGATCTATCGGGAATTGGTGGAGAGAAATCTGGAAGCGGTTCCCGGCGTGCTTGCTCTCTTGGAGGCTTTGCGAAAGGAAGGCTTTCGAACCGCGTTAGTTACATCCAGCCGAAAGCATATGGTCGAGCAGATTTTTCGATTACTCCCTCTGGAACCCTTTTTTGACGTCGTGCTCACAGCCGAGGATACGCCGCGCCACAAACCGGAGCCCGATCCTTATCTGCTTGGGCTCGAACGCTTGGGCGGGGCAGCCGAGGCGGCCGTTGTTTTCGAGGACTCCGATGCCGGCGCGAGAGCGGGCCTGGCGGCGGACCTACCCGTGATCGCCTACCGGCATGAATTCAACGAGGGACACGCTTTCGAAGGCGTAGCGGCCCGGATCGATTCGTTTGAGCCGGCGGGGAGGGTGGTGGATCTGGTGCGCGGGCTTTTGGCGCAGGACTAACCGGCGCGTTGCACCGCTTCAGCGAACGAAATACCCCGAGACACGCCATTTGCCGTCCGGCGCAAGCTTTGGCGTGATCGTCTCGACAGCCTTCTCTTTCTTTTCAAACGACGCCTGGAATTGCATCACGACGTATTCGCCGTCGGGGGCTCCGGGCAGTTCGGTCATGTACTTGGCCCCAATCAAAGTGCGTCCATTCAGCTTACCGAAAGGGGCGAGCGTGGACTGAACCATAGCGACCCATTGGTCACGAGGAACCTTTTCCTTGAAGAAGGGAGCCGCTTCGTCCCAGCTTTCAGCGTAGCGCCCGGAGTCGATGAGAGCCAGCCAGGACTCGGCGGCTTTGCGAGCGGCTTTCTCGGCGGCTTGGTCGGCGGCTAGGCCCGGCCGGTAGCACGAGCAGCATCGTCAAGGCCGCCGCGACTCGCAGTCTCTTCATAAATTCGCTTGTCATCGGCAAACCCTTTGGGCCTATCACGATCTGAACAGAAAACCGGAATCTTGTCAATGGGTCCGGGCAGCCGCAAGGCGGCAACAGCCTTCACTTAAGCGTTCTCGTCGTATCGTGTCTTGGGAAGAGTCGGTTTCCATGAACCGCGGATTCATAATACCGGCATGAAAATGGGTGTGTGAGTCGTTCCTGCCGCCCCTTCAGGGCTCGCCCCTGGTGGGGATTCTACCCAGGGTTCCGCCTTCGGCTCCACCCTGGGCTACATTCCCGCCGCCGCTTCGCGGCTCTCGGTGTTCGCTATCTTGTCGTACCAAGATTCCCGAATACCGAGAAGTACATCCGATCGTTACGTGAAGGGTATTGAAGTCTCGGGTCCACAACTCATCCCAGGGCGGGGCTGTTGACCTCGCCTCCGACTCTCGGTCATCCTGGAAAGAATGCCCGACCGACCGGTTCTCGAACAGATCTGTTCCTTTCTCGACGAGCAGGGAGTGGCCTATCGCTCTCTGCACCACGAGCCCACGTTGACATCGGAAGACTCGGCTCGGGTTCGCGGGGAAGACATCCGGGTCGGCGGCAAGGCCCTGCTGCTCAAGGTTGGCGGAGAATTCCGGCTTTTCGTGCTCAGCGCCGCACTGCGCGTGGATTCGCAGGCCATCCGAGGTCGGTTCGGCACGCGCAAGACCCGTTTCGCCTCGGCGGCGGAACTCCGGGAATTGACCGGGCTCGTGCCGGGTTCGGTGCCGCCTTTCGGGCAACCGATCTTGCCGTTCGAACTCTACGTCGATCCCTCGATTACGGAAAATGACCGCATCGCGTTCAATGCCGGGTCGTTGACCGATTCCCTGTTTCTCAGCGTGGGTGACTATTTGCGGGCGGCGCGGCCGATGGTGTTTCCATTCGCGGAGGGGACGGAGTAGGCGGGTTGGCGCAGCGGAGTCGGCCGCACAGGCGGAGAACCAGACATGTCGGCAGGAATGCCGACACGGCACGCAAGAATGCGTGCGCCACGTCGCCAGCCGGCGACGTAGGTCGCCTTCTTACCCTGTTTCGCTAACATATAGAGGAACCGGGCGACGGTAAGCCCTACCCGAGAGAACACGACCTGCGAGCCGGTCGCGGTGCCGGCTTCCCCCGACCAAGGTCTTCCTTGCTCCCGGAACGACAGTCTGGAGTTTGTGAATGAAGGTTTATGAAGGCAAAGATGTTCGCAATATCGGCATTGCGGGTCACGGCGATTCCGGTAAAACGAGTTTGGTCGCCGCTTTTCTCTACATCACCGACGCGACGACTCGGCTCACCGCCGTCGACGAGGGGAATACGCTCACTGACTTCGACGAAGAGGAAATCCACCGCAAGGTGACCGTCAGTCCCTCGCCGGTGCATATCGCGTGGGGGTCGTCGAAGCTGAACGTCATCGACACGCCGGGCTACAACATCTTCATCAACGACACTAAAGGAGCGCTGATTGCCACCGACACGATGGTGGTTGTGGTGGATGGCGTCGCGGGCGTCGAGGTGCAGACCGAGAAAGTCTGGGGCTTCGCCGAGGAATACGGCCAAGCCCGCGTCGTCGTGATCAATAAGCTCGACCGCGAACGCGCGGAATTTTCGCGCACCCTCTCGGATATCCAAGAGGTCCTGGGACGGGCGGCGGTGCCGGTTCAAATTCCGATCGGTTCGGAGAAGGACTTCCGAGGCGTGGTCGACTTGATCGAGGAAAAGGCTTACACCTATGAGCCTGGGGGCAAAGGCAAAGGAACAGCCTGCGATATTCCCGACGACTTGTCGTCCGAGGCGGAATCGGCGCGGGAATCGCTGATCGAGATGGTCGCCGAATCTGACGACGATCTGCTCAACGAATACCTCGAAGAGTTGACTCTGTCGCCGGAAAAAATCCTGGCCGGTATGCGGAAAGGCATTTCCGAGGGCAAGCTCTTCCCCGTTTTGTGCACATCGGCGACACAGAACATTGGGACCGACCGGGTGCTGGAGTTCCTGGAAGCCTATTGTCCGCCGCCGACCGCTCGCGGAGAAGTCGCCTCGGCGGACGGCGAGACCTCGCGTAAGATCGACGACGGGGAGCCGCTATCCCTGTTTGTCTACAAGACCGCGGCCGATCCTTTCGCCGGGCGCGTCACGTATTTCAAAGTCATCTCGGGCGTTCTCAATAATGACGACAACGTCTTCAACTTCACGAAGAGTTCCCAAGAGCGCTTCGCGCGCATCGGCGTCGCCCTCGGTAAGGACATCACACCCGTCACCTCAATCCACGCGGGCGACCTGGGAGCAATCGCGAAACTCAAAGACACTTTGACCGGCGACAGCCTCGGGGACAAGAGCAAACCCATTGAGTTCCCCAAGGCCAAGATTCCACTGCCCGCGATCGCCTACGCCATTCAGCCCAAGACGCGACAAGACGAAGACCGCCTTGGCGCCGGCATTCACAAGATCCTCGAAGAGGATCCGGCGCTCAATTTCTACCGCGACCCCCAGACCCAGGAATTCCTTCTGGCCGGTAACGGGCAGCAGCATCTGGAAATCATCGTCAGCCGTCTCAAGAAGCGCTACAACGTGGATGTCGAGCTGAAGGCGCCGAAGATTCCCTACCGCGAAACGATCCGCGGGCGCGCCGAAGTGCAGGGCCGCCACAAGAAACAGACCGGCGGGCACGGGCAGTTCGGCGATTGCCGCATTCGCATGGAACCGCTCGAACGCGGGGGGGAATTTGAGTTTGTCAACAAGATCTTCGGCGGCGCGATTCCGAAAACCTACATCCCCGCCGTCGAAAAGGGTGTCCTCGAAGCCGCCGCCTCGGGCTACCTGGCTGGATATCCGGTGGTCGATTTCAAAGTCGAGCTCTATGACGGCCAATATCACGATGTTGACTCCTCCGAGCTGGCCTTCAAGCTCGCTGGGCGGAAGGCTTTCCGGGCGGCGATGGAGAAATCGAGCCCCGCGTTGCTCGAACCGATCATGACCGTCGAGGTCGTCGCGCCCTCCGACTTCGCCGGCGACATCATGGGCGACATGAACAGCCGCCGCGGCCGCATTCAGGGCATGGACTCGAAAGGTTCGAATCAAGTCGTGCGGGCGCAAGTGCCAATGGCGGAAATGCTCACCTACGCCAACGAGCTGACGTCAATGACCCAGGGTCGCGGATCGTTCTCGATGGAATTCGCGCACTACGATTTCGTGCCGCAACAAACGGCCGAGAAGGTGATCGCGGCGGCGAAGCGCGATCGCGACGGGACGGAAGAGGAAGACGAGTAGCGGACGGCGTGCTCTGACACCCGCGTCAAAGGGTGTCGGAGGGCAGGCCTGGAGACCGGCCCCACTGTCTTGTTGCCGCTCCTACGCCTTGACAAGATTTCGGCCTCGTGATAACTCAAGAGTGAGTGGCTTTGTCGGCAAAACAGGTCCATTTGCACTGGTTGCTTCGCCTTGCGGCCCTTTCCGCTGTCGTCGCCCTACTCGTCATGACCACGGCGGGAGCTGCCCCGGGGCTGTTTCACGGCGACGGACTCGGTCATTGCTGTGAATTCTGCCACTTGGGCCATTCGCCCATTCTCAAATCAGTTGCGGCACTGTCGGTTCCCGGACCCACTGTATCGGCGACGGCGGCAATCCTTGTGGCGAAGGCCGCCGGCCCCCAACACCGGCTTGGTTTGCCTTCGTTACGGGCCCCTCCCGCCTAACTCTCCTATCTCTTTCTCGTACCGGTCACACCTGCTCCCTCCGCCGACGGCGGATGTTCAGGAAGTGACCGCCCCGGTACACGCCGGCGAGCCCAAATTTTCGCGGTCGCCGCGCGTTGGTGGTCGGGAACGGCCCAAGGTTTCTCCGATTTCTCGTGCGCGTTTCGAAGACCCAAATTCGACTGCTCGCCTTGTGGGCTTTCACAGCCTTCGGCGCCGACTTACGCCCCCAAACGCCGCCCTCGATCTCGGGAACGGTGACGCTGGGAACCAGCGGCGAACCGCTTCATGGAGCCTCAATTGTCATCGAAGGGTTGGGACGAACGACGACGTCGGACGGCGAGGGGCGCTATGTCTTTCGCGACGTGCCGCCGGGAAGCTATGATCTGACTGCCCACCTCGACAGCATTTTCACCGAAGAGTCAAAGACCGCCGCGGTGATCGCGGGCCGTACAGCGCGGGTCGACTTCGCGCTTGATCTACGTTCCATCAAGTCCCAGATCACCGTCACGGGGGAAGGCCGCGAGCAATCAGCCTTCGAATCTTTCCAAAGTGTCGATTCGCTGGATGCCTATGAACTCAATGAATCAATCGGCGCCTCGATCGGCGAAGTCCTCGGCAACAATCCCGGCAGCGGAGTCGCTAAGCGAAGTTTCGGTCCCGGCTCGTCGCGGCCGATCATTCGCGGTTTTGACGGCGACCGCGTGTTGATCCTCGAAGACGGGATTCGATCGGGGACGCTCTCCTCGCAGTCGGGCGACCACGGGGAGTTGATCAACGCCGCGGCGCTTGATCGCCTGGAAGTGGTCAAAGGCCCGGCCACGCTTCTCTACGGGAGCAACGCCCTGGGCGGGGTCGTCAATGCGATCAGTCGTCATCATGCCGTCCACGAGCATCCTCACCAAGGCTTGCGCGGTTTTGTTTCCTCGTCGGCGGGTTCGGCGAATGCTCTGGGGGGCGGCACGGCGGGGTTTGAGTACGGCCGAGGCAACTGGTTGCTGTGGGGCGGGGCCGGCGGACAGCGCACGGGTGACTACGCAACTCCGGCAGGCACCGTTGACAATTCAAGGACGCGAACGGCCGACGGTCGGGTCGGCATCGGATGGTACGGCGAAAGAACGTTCTTCAGCTTCGGCGTCAAAGCCGACGACGGCGTCAACGGAGTGCCCTTCGCGGCGTCTTTCGAACCGGGGTTGGAGAGTGATCCGGGCCGGCTCGACGACGCCGAGAAAGAGGACGCCCGCCGCGTACAACTCGAAGCCGAGCGCTTTGTCTCGCGGTTCACTTGGGGAAGACGCAAGATCGGCCCCGCGATCGAAGTGTTTCGGCTCTCGCTGAGTCTCACCGACTGGCGCCACGACGAGGTCGATATCGCCGGGTCGGATCGCACCGTCGCCACGAGCTTCGACCAGAGCCAGTTCATCTACCGAGGCGTCTTTGAACAGGCCAAATACGGGCCCCTCACAGGGCGCTTCGGGTTCTGGGGACTGGCGCGCGACTACGACGTCGTGGGCGTGGAGGCTCTTTCCCCGCCGGTCGATCAGCGCGCGACGGCCGTCTTCGGCCTCGAGGAAATCGAGCTCGAACGCGTCAAGTTTCAGTTCGGGGGGCGACTCGAACAAAACCGTTACGAGCCCGTCGGGCTTCGTGAAAGGACGTTCACCGGAGTTTCAGCGGCGGCGGGAATCCACGCGGATCTAGGCCGCGGGTCGGCACTGGTAATTAACTACGCCCATACACACCGCGCGCCGGCACTCGAGGAACTCTACAACAACGGCCCGCATATTGGAACCATTTCGTTCGAGGTCGGAGACCCAAATTTAACCTCGGAGATCGGCAACGGCATCGAAGTCTCGCTACGCCGCGAAGGGAGGCGCGTTCGCGGAGAGTTGAACGCGTTCTATTACGGGTTCGACAACTTCGTCTTCCCGTTCGCGACGGGCGAGGTCCGCGAGGGCCTGCCGGTCCTTCAGTTCACGCAACTCGACAGTCGCTTTGTCGGAGCGGAAGCGAGCGGCGGCCTGCGGCTCCACGACGGTCTCTGGTTCAACATGGGGATGGACTTTGTGGACGCGCAAGAAACGACGCGCAACACCCCGCTGCCGCGCATCCCGCCGCTACGAGCCAAAGTGGGATTCGGCTGGCGTCAGGGAGGGTTCAGCATCAAGCCTCAAATTGTGATGGCCGCCTCGCAACACCAAACCTTCACGACTGAGACGCGCACGCCGGGATACACCGTGTTGAACCTGAAGGCGTCCTACACGATCCCGACACAGCATCTAGCGCATCAGTTTTCGGTCAATGTGTTCAACATCGCCGACCGCCTCTATCGCAACCACTCGTCGTTCATCAAGGACTTGGCGCCCGAGATCGGGCGGGGCGTGCGGTTTACGTACGCCGTCCGATTTTTTTAGGGATTAAGGCCCTCAACGGCCGGTCGAGAGCCCGGCGCGCCGGCACGAAGCCTACTCGCGCAGTAGTTTACGAATACCCCGTGTCGCTTGGCGCGTTCGGTGCTCGTTTTCAATCAGCGCAAAGCGCACGTAGCCTTCGCCGCTGGGGCCGAAGCCGACGCCGGGCGAAACGGCGACGAGGGCCTTTTGCAGCAGCATCTTCGAGAATTCCAGCGACCCGGCCCATTCGTATTTCTCCGGGATCTTGGCCCACAGAAACATCGTCGCCGGCGGAGCTTCCACCATCCACCCGGCGCGGTGCAGGCCGGCGACCAGCACGTCCCTGCGCTTTTGATAAACGTCGCGGATCTTCTTCGTCTCTTCCTCACATTCGCGCAATGCAATGATCGACGCGATTTGAATCGGCTGAAAAACCCCGTAGTCCAGGTAGCTCTTGATGCGCCCCAGCGCGCTGATCATCTTCGGGTTGCCGAGACAATAGCCGATCCGCCAGCCGGCCATGTTGTAACTCTTTGACATCGAGAAGATCTCGACAGCCACGTCCTTCGCGCCGGGAACTTCCAGAATGCTCGGCGGACGCATCCCGTCAAACCCCAGGTCGGCGTAGGCAAAGTCATGAACGATCATCGTGCCGTGCTTGTGTGCCCACTCGACAAGCGTCTCGAAGAAAGACTTGTCGACGCAGAGCGTCGTCGGGTTATGGGGAAACGAGACGAGCACCATTTTCGGGGGCTTCGACGCCGTGCGGTAAACGTCCTCGAGGCGGTTGAGAAACTCCTCGGGCGAGGGCATCGGGAGGTTGCAAGCCTCGCCCTCGGCCATCACCACTCCCCATTGGTGAATGGGGTAGGAAGGATCGGGCGTGACCACGGGATCGCCGGGGCCGATGACGGCGAACAGCAAGTGCGCGATAGCGTCTTTCGCGCCCATGGCGACCAGCGCTTCTCTTTCGGGGTCGAGTTGGACGCCGTAGTTGGTTTCGTAACGCTTGGCGATCTCTTCGCGCAAACGCGGAATCCCGCGCGACATCGAATAGCGATGGTTGCGCTTGTTGCGCGCCGCCTCGGCGAGCTTGCTGACCACGCTGCGCGGCGTGGCGCCGTCGGGATTGCCCATCCCGAGATCGATGACGTCGAGACCGGCGGCCCGTGCCTTCGCCCGCATCTCATTAATAACGGCAAAGACGTAGGGTGGTAATTTGCCGATGCGGTAAAAGGGTTCGTCGTCAAACAGTCCCATCGGATTCCCGAAGGCCGCGAGCCAACGTGGCGGCCGCGGCGTTTCTTCTTTCGATCATAACGCTCCGCGCGCCGACGGCTCTTCTTCAACGGCCGTCCATGCTTGCCCCGCGCGGACGGGATATGCCATGGTGCAGGGATTCTCTGGAGACCCGATGGCCCTATCGTTTCGACTCGCCCGCCCCGAAGACCACCCGCGCCTCGCGCAAATCGTCGTCGACGGTTTTGAGCAAGTGACCGTGCAGACGTTCGTCGACGAACACTTCGGTTTGCTGAACGGCACGGACTGGCGTGATCGCTGGCGGGCGCGTTTTCGACATGCCCTCGAAACCGAAGTGGTAATGGTCGGGGAGGCTTCAGGCGAGATCGCCTCGGTGATCGCCGGGAAAGTCGATCCCGAAACGCGGCTCGGGTATGTCGATATCCTCGCCGTCGCCCGCGATCACCACCGACACGGATACGGTCGAGAGACCTTGCGCTGGATGCTCGCCCACCTGAAGAGCCTCGGAGCGATTCACGCGCATCTCGATTGTCTGGTCACCAATGTGGAAGCCAACGGCCTTTACGAGTCGGAAGGCTTTGTCGAGGCCGGCCGCTCGGTGCTCTGGTATATCAAGATTCCGTAGCGCGGCCCTAGCCCCAATGCTCTTCACTTAAGGATTTTATGGAGAGCGAACCGCCGTTGTTTCGTCGCAAACACGACATGAACCAATGAGGTGGACGAAGCCCTGAGCCCATGTTCAGGGGCTCCTGACGGAGCCTGAGGACGAGAGTTGACCGAACCGACACACACTTATGAACGCGGCAATTCACAAATTGAGGCTCCTGCCGCCCTTTCAGGGCTCTTCCGGGTGGGGGGTTCTACCCAGGGTTCCGCCTTCGGCTCCACCCTGGGCTACATTCCTGCCGCCGCTTCGCGGCTCAAGAGGTTTGCGGGTCTTGTCGGACAAGGCTTTGGATGGCGAGAACGCGTCAGGATCGTTAAGTGAAGGGTATTGGGGCTAAATCGGGCCGGGCCTCACAGCGGCTTGGCGCGTTTCCCGCGAATTGGCCGGACAACATCGGGCTCTTCGCGCGGTTCTTCGCTCTCACGCGGCTCCAACGACAGCGTCGTCGCCGCGCCTTTTCGCATCACCGCCATCTTGATTTTCCGTCGAGAATCGGCATGCTGGATCTTCTCCCGCACCTCCGAAGGCGAATCAACGCCCTTGCCATCCACCGAGGTGATCACGTCACCCGCTTGCAGGCCCGAACGCTCGCCCCGCATATCCGCATCGATCGAACGTACCAAGACACCTTCCTTGACGCCGAAATAGTCGGCCAATTGGCCCGTGACGGACTCGAGTTCGGCGCCCAAATAGCGGTTCTGCATGGCCATACGCGGCCGCGGCATGTCCATATGGGTGATCTGGTGGCGGATCCCCCTAACTTGCCTCCGGAAGAAGTCGGCATCCGGCATAGCGCCCGTACAGTCTCCGTCGTCGCCATCGCAGAACACAAAGTGACGCTCGCGGTGCACCGCCTTGCGCCGTCCAATCTTGGCGGTCAGATCCATCGCTTCGCCGTCGCGGACGACCGACATCGCAACCGTTCGGCCCGACGGCGTTTCCCGTACCAAGCGAACAAAATGTTCGACACCCCGCACGCGCTGCCCGTCAAAATCCACCACGATGTCGCCTTTTCGCAGTCCGCCTTCGGCCGCCGGGCTGTCTTTGGCGACATTGCCTACCTGGACACCATGCGGCGAATCCATTTTCAACTCACCGGCACGTTTGTCGTCTACTTCAACAATGTGAATACCCAGATAACTGTCGCCAGGCCGGGCTCCCGCCGCCATCATGGGCGCCACGCCTAATGCCGGCATCGTAAAGTTTTGGCCCGACACAACGGGTGACCCGGCCGGAAGCCGGTGCCCGTGGATGAACATGTTCCCCTCGTGGCCCTGAGCCGGATGGGGGCCCGGATGGGGCGCGATCACCGCCTGAGCCGAAGCCGCGGGAAGGATCATCAGAGTCAAAGCCGCCAAGAAGATCGTTGTCGTTTTCATCACTGCTCTCCTAAGTCAATCCAAGATCCGATTCAGTCTCCGTGCGCACGCGAGAAGTGGGTCGACACAAGTGCCCGGTCGCTACTCTTGCGCCGCCCGCCGAATCTGAATCGTTCCGTTCGCATTACGAATTCTCAAAACCGGTCCGCCGCCGTTCAACTGTCCGCGAGCCCTGATCCCGCCGGCAAAAGAGTCCTCCTGCTTGCTCACCCTAATTGCCTCGAAATCACTTTGAATCCGATTCGCTCGCTTGGCGAAATCAACAGCGGCCTCAACAGTCAGCGCCAAAGTCGCGGGGATCACCACAACGATCGACCCGACACTCGTTTCGAGAAACGAATCCTTCAGCGGACGCCCTGCCAAAAACACCGCGTGGATACCGCCCGCGGCGCTGGCCGCTCGCACCGCGCCGGCGACGTTAATGAGGCGAATACTGCCGCCCGCCGTCTCGGCCCGCACACCGTCGGGAGCCGAATCGACATGAATCGAGCCGCCCGCCGTCTCGGCACTGATCTTCCCGCCGACCTGTCCCAGCCGAATCGTGCCGCCCGCCGTTCCGGCCATCACGCTGCCGCCGACCCGATCGACCCGGATACCGCCGCCCGAGGTCTCCGCCACAAGACTGCCCTCGACCTCGCCGACCGTAATGCTGCCGCCGCTGGTCTCGAGCGTCGCGTCGTCACCGCCGTGTTCCAAACGAATCGATCCGCCCGCCGTCTCGGCCCGCACCGTCCCGCCGATCGTTCCCAGGATGATGCCGCCGCCGGCCGTCGCCGCCCGTACATCGCCGCCGATCTTATCCATGCGAATCGATCCGCCCGCCGTATCCGCGTTCACACGGCCCTCGATGCCCTCGACCGTCAACGACCCGCCTTCGGTTGTCAACAGAGCCTCGCGGGTCGATTTCGGCACGAGCAGCGTCATCTCCGCCAGGAAGTTGCAGCGAAAGCAATCCGGTGTAGCGAGCGTTACGACGGCCGTCTCGCCCCGCAGTGCCGCCGACAACGACGCGGATTCGAGCAAACGCCGCGCTTCTTGCTCGCTGCGCGCTTTGATCTTCTTCAGGGCGCGGTAGCGAACTCGCTTCCCTTCATCCCCGGAAACCGTGACGTTCCCCGTCGAGGAAACCCGTAACCGGGTGCCCGCCGGAATCGATCCCTCGGCGGTCTGCACCCAGTAACGCCCCTGCTTTTGGATCGGACCCGATTGTTGCGCCGACAAGGTGAGAGCGAGCACGAACAGGCCGCCCAACCGAAGAATCATGGGAATGTGCATCGTAGTTCCCTTTCCATTTCCCATACCGAACACCGGGCTCAAAACCGATCCGCCGAAGCGTTCAACTCATGCAAAACCCGCCTCGACCGCAACCGAATATAGTTGTTCGACTCGCGGTCGACCAATTGCTGCAGGGGCTCGACCAAAGTGCGGTCCGGCGTTTCCGTCAACACATCAATCGCCTCGACCCGCATGCCGGGGTTTTCATCTCCCATAAGGACCTTGAGAAAAGCTTCGCGAACTTCCGGGTCCCGCCGATGCGGCTTCAACGCCGCGAAAGCCTGCAGCCGCACTCCCGGGTTGCGGTCCTCGATCATCGCCTCCATCAGCGCCCGCCGAACATCGCCATCCGCCGCGCGCGGTGTGAGAACGTCGAGAGTGTCGAGACGTACGCCGGAGGTGGGGTACTCTCGCATCGTCGACAGCAGCAAGGCGCTGATTTCAGGGTCGTGCGGCGCGCCCGAGATCGTGCGGCGCGTAATCTGCTCCACGACGATTTCAACCCGATCCTGCTCGGTATTCATCGTCACCGACTCGATATCGGCCACCACCGGCAGCTCGGCGAGCAATGCCTCCTGGGCACCCGATTGCGTCGAGAAAAATCCGACCGTGCTTGGCGGAACAACCCTTCCCGCGTAGAAGCCCAAGACCAGCAACGCCATAGCCGCGGTCGGCTGCCAGGCGAGCCGCATGGTGCCCAGGCCCTCCCAAAACCGATTCCACCAACCGCCGCCCGCAACGTGCTCGGCCCGCTCCAAATGAATGGTTCGCATCAACTCACGGCGACTATCGGCCAACAAGTCCTCCGGCGGCACTTCCCTTTCGTCGAGCGAACCGAGGAAATCTCTTTCTCGCCGACAAGCCGCCGAACACACCTCGCAAGCATCCAAGTGTGCCTCGACGCCCTCGGTCGCGTTCCCGTCAAGCTCGTGATAGAGGTAGAGGAGAAGACTTTCTCGGACTTTTTCGCAATTCATGCCCGTACTCCTTCGAGCGACGCCCGCAACTTGCGCGTGGCGCGGAATAAGCAATTCTTCGCGGCTTCCTCGCTGATCGCGAGCGCCTCGCCGATGGCCCGCAGCCTCAATCCTTCGTAGTGCTTAAGCTCGAAAACCATGCGTTCGTTGGGAGAGAGCCGCTCAAGCGCTCGTCCGATTTGGCGGCCCGTTTCGCGACCGGCCAGAGCCCGATCCGGATTGCTCTCCGGCCTGGCGTCGGGCGCGCGACTGATCGGGTCGGTGCCGTCGGATTCAGGGTCCCCGCCGATCACTTGCTCCTTGCGAACACCCTTACGGCGCAGTTGATCGAGGCAAACGTTCGTCGTGATGCGGTAAAGCCAGGTGCGGAACGCGCATTGAAATCGAAAACGATCAAGGCTACGGAACACGCGCAAGAAAACCTCCTGGTAGGCGTCGCGGGCGTCTTCCCGCGACCGCAAGACGTTGAACGCCACATTCAGCACGCCGCGCTCGTGCAGACGCACCAGTTCCTCAAAGGCGTCGGCATCGCCTCCTTGAGCCGCTCGAATCATGGCCGATTCGCTGAAATCGGCCGCCGGGACATTCCCCGCTAAGCTGACTGTTTCCACCTGCTGTGCCTGCAATCAGATTAGACGGGTCGGGGCGAAATTGGATAGCCGCCGGATAATCGAAATCGCGGAGACCGGTCGTTGTGGCGGATCGCCGGGCCGGTCTACCCAATCTTGGCGGCCTCATTTGAACCGGCCTCCCAGAGAGACTGACCCGATTTTCTTGCGCTATCGTTGGTGGACTGTGCCTGCCACCCTCGCGAAGTTCCGCACTGGGCGGCATGGTGTTTCGCCGGTTCCGCGTGATCGAGGACCGCGTTCCGGCGGTCTGAAAACCCCTTCGGCCGCGATCTCCTAGAATGAAGGAATAGAGCTTCGCACAGATATGCCCAAGAACTTCGCAGTACCCCTAGCCGCCCTTCTTTCCCCCCGCGAGGTATCCGGAAACGTTGATATCGCCGCGGCCCAAGACAACGTCGATTGGGTTCTCGCCCGCGGCGTCGGCGGCGTCGTCATCGGCGGCGCCACGGCCGAATACGTCACCTTGAGCTTGGAGGCCCGCAAGCAGCTTTTCGAAGCCGCCGTCGAAGCCGGACGCGGCAAGGGACAACTGATCGCCGCCGTCGGATCGGCCGATATCGCCGATTGCCTCGATCTGGCCGAACACGCCTTTACGCATGGCGCCGACGCGGTTCTCCTGCCGACGCCCCATTTCTATCCGCGAACCGAAGAAGACATCGAAACTTTCTATCGCACCGCCGCCGCCTCGATCGGCGGCCCGGTTCTGTTGTACAACCTGCCGGCCTTCACCACGCCGATTTCGACCGATCTGGCTTTGCGGTTGATCGAGTCGGTCCCGAACATCATCGGGATCAAAGACAGCAGCGGGCAACTGGAAACCCTCAAGGCGATCGCCGCGCGGCCTCAGCTCGATGCTCACCCGATCCTCGGCCACGACCTCGTGCTCGATGAAGCGCTGGCCGCCGACTGCATCGAGACCATCATCTCCGGTTTGGCGGGCGTCATGCCAGAGCTCATCGTCGCTATGTTCGACGCCCATCGCGCCGGGCAGAGCGATCAACTCGCCTCGCTCGGAGGCTGGGTGCGGGAATTCATCACTGAATTGGAAAAGCTGCCCTTCCCGGCCGCGATCAAATTGGCCGCCCGCCGCCGCGGCCTTTTCAACCCTCGCTTGGCGCTCCCGTTCTCGCAACGCCAAATGCAAGCAGCCGAAGAGTTCGAGACCTGGTTTGAAGGCTTCGAGGCGCGGCTTGAGACGTTGAGCAGCCTCGAAGAACAACCCGTCCCCTGCTGAGGCGTCGCAAACCGAGCCGCGCGCGTAAGGGGTATCCGATGCGGCCACCCCGGATGCTGAAGCGGTGAGGATCCTCGATGCGCAGCGCCGGGGTCTCCATCCGGGCGCGACGGCGCCCCCCACCCGGGGAAGCGGGCCAACGTGCTTTCTCGAAAGCGTTAGTGGTTTCGCCGATGTTGTGCCGGGTTCCCGGGCATCACGGTTCCACCGCTTTCCTTCGGGCCGCCGGCTTCGGCGCATACCGCTTGCTTACGCGCGCGGCTCGGTTTGGCTTGACTCCTCGGCAGTGAATCCACAATACTAGTCGCCGGGCGTTCCGCGTCGCCGCGCCGCGTTGCCAAACCCTTCCATGTTGAACCGAACCGACAAACTCGTCGCCGTCGCCGGCCTCGTCGGCGTCGTCACTCTCGGCTTCGGCCTCGCCGGTAACGCGCTGCTCTTCAGCTTCGGGGTCTCGCTACTAATCGTTTTCGGCTACGGGGTCGCTTACGGGGCCAACGCAGCGCGCCCGGCGATCGCCGTCACATTGCTCATCGTTCTCGGCGGCTTTTGGGCGCTGTTCGCCGGAGCCCTAGCGAGCCACCGCCCCGACAAACCCTTAGTGCTCGTTCTCGGCCTGCCGATCGGCACTGCCTTCTTCGTCTTCGGCTTATGGCCGCTGGGTCTGATCCCCAGCATCCTGCATGTGGTCATGTTCGACCGTTTCATCCTTCCGAAACGGAACGTCGAAAAGTTGGTGGAACGCTTCGGCCGCTGGGAACCCGATCAATAGGGCGGGCGTTTTCCTCCCATGCCGATCGCCGACTCCCCGATCATCGCCTTTTGCGCCGCAGTCTATCTGATCGCCTGCATGGGCGTCGGCGTGTGGGCAATGCGGCGCACCAAGACCGCCGCCGACTTTTTCATCGCCGGCCGTCAGTTGGGCCTGTTCGTCACCGTCATCGCCGGCGTCTCGAGTATCATCAGCGGATTCGGTTTCGTCGGCGGCCCCGGCCTCGTCTTCGACTCCGGCATGACTTCCCTGTGGATGACCCTCGTCGGCGGCTTCACCGGCGCCCTGTCGTGGGTCATCGTCGGTAAGCGCCTGCGTCTGCTCGGCGAGGTGCGGCAAATCCTCACTCTGCCGGAAGCCATCGCGGCTCGCTACGGGGGAACCGGTCCCCGCCTCGCGATGGCCATCGCCGTGCTCCTCGGCGTCATCGGATACCTGGGAACCCAAGTACTCGCCATGGGCATGGTGCTGATGGTCGTTCTCGGAGTCGACCTCCCCATGGCGATGCTCATCGGGCTGGGCGTGCTGGCGTTTTACAGCGTGGCCGGCGGCATCATCGCCGGCGTCTATACCGATCTATTCCAAGGGATCCTGATGGTGGTCGCCGCGGCGGGGGTTCTTTACTACACCCTGCAGCTGGGCGGTGGGCTGGGCAACATCAGCAAGACGCTGTGGGAGATGGAGCCGAATTTCATCGGCCCGTGGGGTACGCGCGGCTCGATCACGGCAATCAGTTGGTATCTACTTTTCGTCCTGGGCAACATCGGCCAGCCTCACGGAGTGATTACCAAATCCTTGATGCTGAAAAATATCAGCGACATTCGTTGGGCTCCGCTGCTGGGCTTCGCCGTGTCGTTCGTGTTGCCGATGCTGTGGATGATGATCGGCCTGACGATGCGCTATCTGGTCGAAATCGGCGCGCAAGAGCCGCTCTCCTCGCCCGACATGGCCGCGCCGTTGTTCTTGCTCAACCACACACCCGATTGGCTCGCCGGGCTGGTCTTCGCGGGCCTGTTGTCGGCCATCATGTCCACTGCCGACAGCTTCTTGAACCTCGGCACGGCGGCGTTGGTCCATGACATCCCGACGGCCCTGATCGGCCGACCGATCAAACGCGAGTTGATGGGGTCGAGAATGACGACTGGAGCCATCCTGGTCGCCGCGGCCCTCTTTGCGCTCTATATGGAAAACCTGATCGCGCTGCTCGGAACTTTCGGGTGGGGCACATTCGCCGCCGCCATTGTTCCCAGCACGGCGCTCGGTTTCAACTGGAAACGCGCCACCGCCCAGGCCTGCGTCTCGTCGATCACGATCAGCATAGTGTTGAACTTCAGCCTTGAAATCATGGCCCGCCACGGCATCTACGCCCTGCCGCAGGGCATGAGCGTCGGCTGCTTTTCCTTGCTCGTCTCACTCGCGGTTTTCGTCGGTGTTTCCCTAGCCACCGGCAAGCCCGGCGGAGAAGGGATCCCCGACGATGTCCGCGCCGTCATGGAAGCCTAGAGCCCGGCCAATTGCGACTCGCTCCACACAATTCAACCCACGGAATCCGAGCCGAGACCGCCGGCGATCGCCTCCGCGGCCGCGACACCAACCGATTCGTGACCGCAAACAGCTAGGTAGTTCCCCCGAAGTTGCTCTCCTTTATTGACTTACAAGACAGTGCCGAACGTCTTTTATACTCGAAGACCAACATCAACCGCGTATAATGTTTTCGTAGTGTAAGAGGTTGGAGAGTCCCCATGACCACCGTATTTTGGGTTTTGTTGCCGATTTGTATCGCGCTCGGTTCCGCGCTGTTGGCCGTCTACATCATGCAGCAACGGCTGGAGTTGCAGATGGCCCGCGAGAGGCAGTCTCTCGGTGAGGCACGTGCCCTGATCGAAGCCCAGAAGGAACATCTCGACGAACTCAACAAACTTCGCGATGAATCGGCGCGCCGCAAATCGTTCGACGACTTCCGCGGTCATCTGAAAATCGAACAGCGTCACGAAATCCAAGAGTCCGACTCCCCCTTCCAAAGCCAAAAGGTGCTGATCCTCCAAGAACGCATCTCGTTCGGCGAAATCCCGATTTCCAACTGGGTTCAGCACGAACTGCCGGTCGAAAGCAGCGAGGATATCGAAAACCTCGCCAAGACGCTTTCGGTCTTCGCCTCCGACCTGCCGGTCTCCGTTTTCTCCGCGCCCCAAGCGGCCGGCCGCAAACACCCCGTGAAAGAAGTTCGCGCAACCGTCGCCGTTATGCGGCGTTAGCAAACCCCAGAGACTTGAGCGCGAAAAGAAGATCGCCCCCTCCCGTAGTCGGATCGCCGGTACCTTGCACCTTCCTATGCGGCCCGAGGTGCGGCTTTCCGAATCACGCCGCGTGACCCGCGGGCGCTAACAGCAGGTCGAGAGTCGACGCCGCCGCGCCCAAATCGAAACCGCTTGTATACTGGGTCGAGCCGGATACGAAAGACATCCGGCGGTGCCGGCGCGCCGTTTTCCCCATCACGCGCCCCGGCCCGACGATTCCCCGGAGAAACTCACCCTCTGATGCGCCGAGTACTCGCCGCCCTAGTCGTCGCCTCCACCCTCTTCCTGCTGTTTTGGCGGCTCGACAATGTCAAGCTGTTCCGCGACGAGGCCACAACCGCGAACTGGGGGCGTCTGATGGCCGAAAACGGCACCTGGCTGCCCTGGACGACCGACGGCGATCAGCTGGTCGTTCAGGCCGCCGACGGACACGACGTCAACTCCAAGCTGCTGCCGGCCATGCATTCCTATCTACAGTTTTATGTGGCCGCCGCCTCGTTCAAATTACTCGGCACGAATACTTTCACCGCCCGCCTACCCTTCGTTCTCTGCGGCGCGGCGGCGTTGTGGCTGCTTTATCAGCTCGGCGTACTCCTATTCGGGACCGGATTGCGTCCTTTCTTGCTCCCGTTCTTGGGCTTGCTTTCGATTGACTTTTTGAATGCATCGAGAGTATCGCGCTATTACGTCCTGGTCTATCTGATCACCGCTTGGTTGCTGCTGGAATTTTGCCGCTATCTAAAGAACCCCGCCCTCGCCGGTAAACGCGGTTTCTACCTGCGCCTCGGCGTCGCGGGCGTGCTGTTGTACGAGGCCAATTACATCAGCTTCGGCGGCCTGTGGGGTGCGCTCGGACTCTTCGTCTTATTGGTTGGCGATCGCCGGCTGCTGCGCGGTTTTTTCACACTCTCCGCCGGGCTTGGAATCATCCTCGGCATCGAGTTCTGGATGCTGCACTCCGACTTCGCGGCCAATTGGCCCCCGGGATCCGACCTCACGATCATCGAGACCTACGAACGTGCTCTGTTTTCCCGCGGTCGGGATTTCTGGAGAACGGTGCCGCTGTTGTTTCTGCTTCCCGCGGCCTTCTATGCGGCTTGGCGCTCCGGACAGACGCTGTCCCGACCGATCAAAGCCACCATGGGCCTATCGTTGCTGGTCGCCCTAAGCCCCCTGCTTATACCCTTTACGCGGCGCGAACTCGCCGACCTGCCGCCGGCTTTTTGGATATTGGCGGCGCTTTGGATCACGGTTCCGGGAACCTTGTTCGTTCTCTGGCGGCGTTCCCGACGAGGCGTGTTTGCCCAAGCAGCCTTGCTCGGCGGACTGGTCTTACTGGTGTCTCCGCTGTTCACCGCCGCTGTCGGCAAAGGCGAAGCCAAACAACGCCATTACTACCAGATCATCCCGGCGGCGGTATTGCTGGGGGGGCTGGCAACCTCCGCTCTCGGCGGCGCCGGCCGCCGAGTCCCCGCGGCGGTGCTCTTCGGAGGGCTGTTGATCTGGCCGAACCTTACCTTTCCGGTGCAGGGCGGCAGAGTTGTCGCGCGACAGCTTAAAAACGACGATTCGATAAACGGGCCGCTGATCGATTTTTTGCGGGAGAACGTCCGTCCTCACGAAAAGGTCGCTTTCTACCGCAATGTTAAGGGCATGGCGATTTTCTTCCACCTGCCCGCTTTAAACTGGGTGGCCTTGCTCGACAGCGACGTCCTGCACAACCGCCAATTCCGAGGACGCCTCCCCGATGACCAATTCGACGATTATCTCGACGTAGACTGGTACGTCGTTTGGAGCGCTCGAGGAAAACGCCCCAAAGGCCTGACTCCTCACCACCGACTCGTCTGGGAACACAGTTACATTCGCCGCAAAGAATGGTGGAACCGAGATCGCCCCGATCGTCTCGAAAAGTACGAGGTCTATCACTGCGGAGAGCCCGCCGGCGCGCCCTAGCCATCCCCGGCAACAGTGTGTTCGGTTACCGTTCGATTTTGGCTCGTCGCACCGCTCGTGTTTCCAGCGCGGTGCAACCCTGCCACATGATGAATCCACGAACTCATAGAGGCACGACTGTACCCTTGTCTTCACGTAGTCGGACTTTCACAACGGGCTGCCTGACCCGAAACTTCAAATTTCGAGCCACCCGGAGACTCACAACAGCTACCAATAGATCGGACGTTCACCCACCCGAGCCGCGCCGCCGTGCGGCGCGGTCCCGGCGAACCCTTCGACCAAGTTTCTCCCCTGAACGAGCCGACGCGGCCGGTCGCCCCACTAGCCCCCGTTTGCCAAAGGCAACCGTCCCGGAATTCTCGTACGCTCAACCCGGCTCCGCGCCACCATTCTCGCCCGCGCCTTCCTTCGGACCCTCGAAAAACCACATCCCCAGGCCTGTCCAAAACAATTCCAGCAGCGTCATCCACATCCGCGTGCCGACGGCCACGGTTAAAGCCGCGCCCAAGGGCATAATCTGACTCAGCAACAATCCAAACACCCCGTCACGGATCCCCATGCCCGCCGGGGCAATCATCGAGACGATCGCAATGAACCACGCCGCGGCGAAGAAACTGCCCACGGCGGGAACCCGTTCGGTCGGTATCTCGATTACGCCGCGCACGAAAAACCCGATCCCCAGGCCCACCACCAGCCACATAAACACGTAGACCAGCCAAATCCCCGCAATCGCCGACCAGTTGATCTTCAACTCGCTGTAAGGCTGCTTGAGTTTGCGGGCCAGAAATCCCGCCCACATGTTCAACAAGCGCGGGTGCAGGATTCCCAACGCACCGAGCGGAAACAAGACCAACAACACGATCTGAAATCGCGCCAAGTTCGGGAGGGCTTCGCGAAAATTAAACAAAGCCGGAAGGACCGCCGCCAAGATCAGCAGCACCGTCTCCACCAACGTCGCCGCCATCGTCGCCGCCGCCGGGACACCCCACTGGTCCGCCAAATAGACGCGGCTGACGTATTGCCACACGCCCCCGGGCACGTAGCGGCTCAGCTCCGCTTGGCGAACCGTACGATACGCCGCCCCAAACGAAATTTGGTACCCGAAGCGCTGCAGAATCACCGACCAAACCAGCGGTCGGAACACAAACCAGCCCACCGTGAGCAGAAACGAGAGAAACAGATACTTCCCCTCGAAATCCCACGGCGCATCGGTGACATGCCGCCAATTTTCGAAAATCGCCCGGCCGATGAAGAAGGCGATCACCAACGGTATGAGCAGCTTGAGGACTCGAAAAATCCGTTGCGGTTTCATCGCGGCATCATACGAACCGTTCCCTAGTCCAACTGCTCCGCAATCGGCGCATGCGGCAGGCGATCAGACCGCGGCGCGGCCGCCAACAAAACCTCCGCCATCCAACCCGCCGCCAGAAAGACCGCGGCCGTCACCCAGGCGACCGCCGAGGCAACCAACCAAAGCGGCGACGACAGCAACAAGTAGCCTCCTCCCAACAGTAGGCCCAAACTCGCCAAAGTCGCCGCAATCACGCCGAACCCATGCGCCGGGCGCTCCTCGAAGCGAGTCAACAGCAGGACCGTCCCCAAATCAACAAACCCCTTCAACAGCCGTCCCATGCCGTACTTCGAACGGCCGTGCGCTCGAGCGTGGTGCGTGACCTCGATTTCCGTAACACGGTGGCCTTGCGCCGCGACCATCGCTGGAATAAAGCGATGCATCTCGCCGTAGAAGTGCAGCGAACGGGCTACCTCCCCGCGAAACGCCTTGAAACCGCAATTGACATCATGCAAACCCAGACCCGTGAGTCGTCCCACGACGAAATTGAAAATACGAGACGCAACCACCTTCGTCAACGGATCGTGGCGCTTCTTCTTCCAGCCGCAAACCAGGTCGGAACCCGCAGCCAGTTGATCAAGAAAACGCGGAATCTCCTTGGGGTCATCCTGGAGGTCTCCGTCGAGCGTGATCACAATTTCGCCCCGCGTCGCCTGAAACCCCGCGATCAGAGCCGCCGTCTTGCCGCATGGCTTGCTCAGGCGCAACAGCCGAATGCGTCCCGGATCGTGGACCCCTTTCAACTTCGCCCAGGTCAGATCGCCGCTGCCGTCATCGACGAAAATGACCTCGTACCAACGGACCAGCACATGCTCGATCTGACGGGTCAGCTCAACAACGCTTTGTTGCTCGTCGCGAACCGGCACGACAACCGAAATACGAGGAGTTTCAGGCATACAAAGGCCCGATGATAGCAAACATGAATCTCCGCCCGCCGCCGCGGACCACGCCCCGTCGCCGCGGCTTGGGCTCCGATCGTGCGCCGGCTTCGACTCAGCTATTCGATCATTCCAAGGGACTTACGCAAGCCCCCGCAACTTTCCGAAACCGAATACCCGGTTGAAAACGTCCCAAGTGATGTTAGAGAATGATAAGAGGTAGATTGTACCTGGAGACAGATCAGCATGGACAATGAAGAACTGAATTTTGATCTCGAAGAATCCTCGCCGTTAACCCGCGTACTGCCCATCGTCGTACTCTCGGTTCTCGCCCTGCTCGTCGGCATGAGCGTTTATATGTTTTTCGAGGTGCGATCGGCTAAGACCTTAACCGCCGAAGCACTCGAACAGCTCAACCAACACGAAGAGCAGATCGCCCAGCTCGAAGGCACCGTCAACCGCGCCAGTCGCTCGGTGGACGAAGGCATGAAAGAACTGCAGGGGGCGATGGCCGGCGCGGAACAGGGCATAGCCAAGGCCGCCAGAGACGTCGAAGCGCGGGCATTGGGCCGCACGAATTCTCTCGCCAAGCAATTGGAAGAGGAAACGAAGCTGCGTGACGCCAAGCTCACCGAAGTCGGCGGCGAGTTGGCCAAGCTCAACGAGGTCGCCGGCAAGACGGATAACCGTCTCGGTTCGCTCACCGGCGAAGTCGATACCGTCAAGATCGAAGTCCAGAAGACGCGAGCCGAACTCCAACAAACCATCGACGAACTGAAGACCGTCCGCGGCGACATGGGCGTCCAAAGCGGGCTGATCGCCACGAACGCCGGTGAGCTGCAGGTTTTGCGCGACCTCGGCGAGCGCAACTATTACGAGTTCGACCTGACCAAGTCGAAACAACCGCAACGTGTAGGCTCCATTCAAATGCGGTTACGCAAGACGGATCGCAAACGCAATCGTTATACGCTCGACATCTGGGCCGACGACAAGCGCATCGAGAAGAAGAACAAGACGCTGCTCGAACCGGTCCAATTCTACGTCATCGGGTCGAAACTGCCCTATGAAATCGTGGTCAACAAGATCGACAAGAACCGCGTCGTAGGGTACCTGGCCACGCCCAAAGCCCAGCCGCGACGCGCGGTCGCTTCGGCGAGCGGCAGCTAATCGCCGCATCCGGCACGGACCATACCGAAACCACAAGAGCCCCGAACCAAAGTTCGGGGCTCTTTGTTTTTCTCGGTTTTCGAAGCCTCCCTCTACAGCCCGTCGATCAACGCGGTCACATGGCCGTTGACCTTGACCTTGCGATAGACCGCCGCGATCCTACCCTGCTCGTCAATCACAAACGTCGATCGCTCGATCCCCATGTACTTGCGGCCGTACATCGATTTCTCTTTCCAGACGCCGTAAGCTTCAGCAATCTCGTGATCGGGGTCGCTCAGCAGTGGGAACGGCAAATCGAACTTGGCTTTGAACTTGTCGTGCGACGCCGCGCTGTCGGGGCTGACGCCGATGATCCGCGTGCCGCCCTCGTCGAACGTCGGGAAATGATCCCTGAATTCACACGCCTCGCGCGTGCACCCGGGCGTATTGTCCTTGGGATAGAAATACAGAATGACCTTGTGCCCTCGCAGGCTTTTGAGGGAGACACAGCCGCCGCCGTCGGTGGGCCCTTCAAATGGGGGAGCCTTGTCGCCTGGTGCAAGCATGGCTTCGTCGATCGACTACGGCGGCCTATTCCGCTTCCTCCACCAGCCGCAACTCGGTCAGACTGCCGTCGGCATCGTAGATTTGCAAAATAAGCTCGCGTCGCATGTCCAGGTCTTCCTTCGACATGGCAAAGCGCGCCGCCAACATCCCGGCGACCGACTGACCGGGCTCGAGCTTGATCCCCTCGATGTAGGGCTCGTGACTCATCGTGCCCAGCGCCGGGAAATACTTGAACAACTGCTTCAGGTCAAACGAGCTGCTGAGCCTACCGTCGTAGCGGCCCCCATGTTCGCCCACCACGACTACCTTGCGATCACCGGCTTGAAAGAGGACATCGGACCGGTTGGTGGCGCGAAAATCGACGATCGCCACCGCGGCGGTTCGCTCGACGCCGAGAGAGCGTACTTGGGTGATCTCCCCATCGAGCACCGCCATCCGGCTCTTGCCGGCGAAATAAATCAGCCCGGTGATCAGCAGCGCGCCGCATAAGCCGGTCAATGCGAAATGGTGAGGCTTCATGGGGAACCATCGGCAGCCGATCAAACCGGCCGATTTCCCAGTGTACCGGAAGAACCGGATCGTCAAGCTCCCAGCCCGCGGTTGGCGGTGTAAACTGATCCCCAATCCCCGTGAACTACCTTGCGCACCTGCTGCTCGCCGGCGACGATCCCGGTCTGATCGTTGGCGCCTTGCTCGGCGATTTCGTACGGCCTCGGCAGATTCCCGAGTACTCCGACGCGATCCAGGCCGGCATCCGCTTGCATGTCCGCATCGACGTGTTCACCGACGATCACCCCATCGTCGCCCGCGGCAAAGCCCGCATGCGCGCCCCCTACCGTCGCTATGCCGGCGTACTGATCGACATTTTCTACGACCACTTCCTGGCCCGCGGCTGGGAGACCTTCACGGAAGGCTCGCGGCTGGAAGAATTCGCGGAAGACCGCTACCGCGGCTTACTCGACCATCACCCGCTGCTCCCACCGCGATTGCAGCGAATCGTCCCCATCATGGCCCAGCAAGATTGGCTTACCGGGTACCGCGACGTCGACGCCGTCGACAAGACGCTACACCGCCTTTCCCGGCGATTGAAACGCGCCAATCCCCTGCCCCACGCCGTCCGCATGCTGGAAGAAAACTACGCCGCTATCGAATCGGACTTCCAAGAGTTCTTCCCTGAACTCATGACTTTCGCCGAAACCGCCCGCCGAGAAACGTAGAGACAAGTAGTACGAATGTCGCAGGCGCCCGCGCGAAATCAGCGCCCGGCCCGAACCGCCCAACTCCGCGTCGCCTCCGGAAGCGTTTCCATCAAGATTTCACGAATCGCCCGCCGGTCCAGATCCAGATTCCGCAACGACCGCCCTTGCTCGTCGCGCAACCCCGTCTTTTGGAAATCCTCGGCGAAGGACGTCGTCCCCCGCACCGCGCCCCGCAACGGCGCCTCGTCCACGAAAAGCAGATGCCGCGGCAGCTTTTCGCTCGGCCCCTCGATGCGCCGGCGGACGGAAGCCTCCAGGTCCTCCGACGTCTCGCCGAACAACCGCGGCATCTCCTTGCGATAGGCCGGCGCCTTGCGCGTCTCGATGCTTGCCAAGGCAACATAGTTGTGCATCTTGGGTCTGATGCCCCAATACCAAATGAGTCACGATGTCGCTGTGAGGCGTCAGGTAACGCTCCACGTCGAAGTTGCCGCTCAGGTCCGTTACCGCCGAAGCCGGTCCGCTCTCGAGATGAAGAAATTTCTCGGCCGCGTACGCGGCCAGTTTGCCGTGGGGCAGGTCTCCAGGCCCGCCCATCCCGTCTCATCGGCTGTCGTCCCGCGGCGGTCGCGATAACTCCACGACAATCTCCCGAGCCGTTTCCCGAGCCCGCTCGATTTCGCCCCGCCCGTAGCTGATCGCGCCCACGCGCGGGTGCCCACCGCCGCCATAGCGCTCGCAAAGCGTAGCGAGGTTATGTTCGGGCGGCAGCGGCGCCCAGGGGTTCGACCCCACCGATACTTTGGTCCGGAAACCGGCATCGGCAACCGAAACGGTGTAGCGGCTTTCGGGGAACAGGTAGTACGGTATGAATTTGTTGTAACCGGCCAATCCGGCATCCACCAAGTCGAAGAAGAGGACGGCATCGGTGACGACCGAGCGCGCGCGAATCGTTTCGATCGATTCGAGATGGCGCTGATACAGCTCGTCGAAACGCGATCGGATTTCCGGCCGCTCGGCGATCCGCCCGAGTGGCTCCGAGCCCAAAAGCGGAATCACGTCCTTGGTGACATTATCCGACGAAGCCTCGAACACCAACGTCAGCTTCATCGCCGGCTCGCCCATCAGCACGGCGTCTTTCGCGCTTTCATAGCGCGCCCCGTCAATCACGTCGGCCCAATGAATCAGCTCCGCCAGATGTGAGGCATCATAACCGAACTTCTCACCGGCAACGTCGGCGATCAGCTGGGTGCAAGAACGGTAGCCCGGGTCGTAGAACTTGCACCCCGATTGGTCGCCGCGAAAGTGAGCCTCGTCCTCGGAGGATAGGAAGGCGCTTTGGTGATGATCGAACCACCACGTCAACTTGTCCGACGCGCAGTATTTGAAGTCGACAATCGCGTTTTCGTCGCCGTCAAACAAGCTCAGGTCGAACTGTTGATTGGATCCGTGGAACAATCCGCCCCAGGCGAACTCAGCCCCGGAATCCACATGGCGGCGGTAGAAATCCGCGAACACGGCCGCCGATCCCGCGCCGTCGAAACAGCGATCATGGTAGAAAATGCGAACCCTCATAGGAAAGCCAATTAGGATGCCTTATTTCACTGTCAAAGATCAAGCCCGGTGGATTTCCGTGTGGATTTCCGCCAACCGTGACATCCTGGCTGCACCCCACGAGCGAGCTCCCCCGGGACCCCTCCGGGCCGGCGTAGCGAACGCCAACTCATCAATGACATAATGAGGAGCACTTCTCACCAATCCCTGTCCTTGTAAAGGAGTCGCCATGCGGTCTGAATGGGTAGCCCAACGCCAAGACGATTCGATTCGTACCCAAATCCACTACGCCCGAAAAGGCATCGTCACCCAGGAGATGGAGTACGTCGCCCGGCGCGAGAATCTGCCGCCGGAAACCGTGCGCGATGAAGTCGCTCGCGGACGCATGATCATCCCCGCCAACGTGCGGCACCTCAATCTCGAGCCGATGGCCATCGGCGTCGAGTCGAAGTGCAAGATCAATGCGAATATCGGAAATTCCGCCGTAACTTCCGAGATCGACACCGAGCTCGAAAAACTGCGCTATTCGATCAAATACGGCGGTGACACCGTGATGGATCTCTCGACCGGCGGCGACATTCCGCGCATCCGTGAAGCCATCATCAACGCCTCGCCGGTTCCCATCGGCACCGTCCCTATCTACGAAGCCCTCACCCGCGTTGACGGCAAAATCGCCGATTTGAGCTGGCCCGTCATGCGCGACGTCATCCAAGAGCAAGCCGAGCAAGGCGTCGACTACATGACGATCCACGCCGGCGTGCTGATTCAATACGTCCCCATGGCCGTCAAGCGCCTCACCGGCATCGTAAGCCGCGGCGGCTCTCTGCTTGCCGAATGGATGGTCACCCAACACAAGCAGAATATGCTGTATGAAAACTACGAGGAAATCTGCAAGATCTTCCAGAAATATGACGTCAGCTTTTCGCTGGGCGACGGCCTGCGCCCCGGCTCACTCGCCGACGCCAGCGACGAGGCCCAATTCGCCGAACTCGACACCTTGGGCGAGCTGACGAAAAAGGCTTGGGAATACGACGTCCAAGTGATGATCGAGGGTCCCGGCCACATTCCAATGGACGAGATCAAGCTGCAAGTCGACAAGGAAAGAGAAGTCTGCCACGAAGCGCCCTTCTACACCCTCGGCCCGCTGGTGACCGACTTCGCGCCCGGTTACGACCACATCACCTCCGCCATCGGAGCCGCCATGATCGGCTGGCACGGGGCGTCGATGCTCTGCTACGTCACGCCCAAGGAACACCTCGGGCTGCCCAACAAGGAAGACGTCAAGCAAGGCCTGATCGCTTACAAGATCGCCGCCCATGCCGCCGACATCGCCCGCCATCGTCCCGGCGCCCGCGACCGCGACGACGCGTTGTCGAAAGCGCGCTTCGAGTTCGATTGGAATCGCCAGTTCGAACTATCACTCGACCCGGAAACCGCGCGCGAAATGCACGACGAAACCCTTCCCGAGGAAGGCTACAAGTCGGCCCATTTCTGCTCGATGTGCGGCCCCAGCTTTTGCTCGATGAACATTTCCTCGCGAGTAGCCGAGTTCACCGCCGAAGACGCCGCGGCGGTCATCAAGGGCCAAGAGCAACTGGTAACGCCGGCGTAAGGGCCACAGTGACGCCGAGTTACGTGTAGCCGAAGAAGGGGTCGCTGGACAATCTGACCAGACCCTATGTGTGAGGAGGACTACGTAAGCCGCGTTCACGCGGCTTCCTCTTTTTCTAGGCCGGTCGTTTTACGGCCGGTGAGCACACTGCGCCCGACAGTCGACAGCCCGTTTCAACGGGCTTCCACAAAAGCCTAAATCCCAGTTGCGGTACGATTGGCTAACCACAAACCACGCACTCCGGCAGCACGTCCCCGTGATCTACCCCCCCCATCTCCAACAACGCTACGAAGCCGAAGACCGCCTACGCGAATTCTTCAACCACCGCGCCGAAACCAATCCTCCCCCGAATCCGCCCGCCCGCAACCGGCCCGCTCTCAACCAAACCATCAAACAAATGGGCCTCTGCCTCGACGATCGCGTCCTCGACATTGGGTGCGGCGCCGGCGGCGTTTGCCGCCTGCTGTCCCCGCTATGCCCGGAGGGCTCGGTAACGGGCCTCGACATTTCCGACGGCATGATCCGGCTTGCTCGCGAACAATCCGCCGGCTTTGAAAACGTCCTCTACTCCCCCGGCGCCGCCGAGGAAATTCCGTGGGCCGAGAACTACTTCACGCGCATCGTCGCCGTCGAGTCGGCCTACTATTGGCCTTCGCCCGAAACCGCCTTACGAGAGATCTTTCGGGTGGCGAATTTCGGCGCCGCGATTTTTCTATTGCTGAGCCTCTACGAAGAAAACCCCCACGCCCATCATTGGCGAGAGGGCTTCGATCCGCCCTTGCACGTGAAGAGCGCCGAGGGATGGACGGAAATTCTCAAGAACGCCGGCTTCAACCGCGTCGAGAGCGAACAACTCCCCCACACCGACGCCGCACTCGATGACCTTCCCGAGGACGACCCTGCCTGCGTCCCCTGGCCCTCGCCGGAACAGCACCGCGAATTCCGCCGCATCGGCCCCCTGCTCCTGCGCGCCGCGAAACCGAAGCTGCCTCCGTCCGGCCCCATCACCGTCGACCCCGACCGGCCCCCACCCGTCGATCCCGATCCCGACCCGCTACGAATCCTCGATTAGGATCAGGCGCCTGGCCGCCCTGGGCAAGAGTGCGTTCGGGTAAGATTCGGCAACTCCTCCGAAAACCCCTTTGAGAGTAGTGGGGTGCGATATAGCCCAATCAGGCCGCACCTGTCGTGCAGCCGCGAAGCGGCGGCCGGAATATAGCCCAGGGTGGAGCCGGAACGGCGCAACCCTGGGTGGACCCCCACCAGCGCGAGCCCCCAAGGGGCGGCGGGAACTTCCCGCCTGTTACCTCTCTTTCGCCTGCTGGAACTTACACCACACGCCCTAGGGAATCATCACCCGCCCGCCGCTAACCACGATCGTCTGCCCGGTCATGAAATCCGAGAGGTCGGACGCCAGAAAATAAACCGCGTTGGCGATCTCCTCGGGTTCTCCCAACCGCTCCAACGGCGTTGCCGCGACAATTTCCTTGGTCTTAGCCGGCCCCAGAACCGGCGGTCCCAACTCGGTATCAATCAGCCCGGGCGCGATCGCATTGATGCGAATCGTCGGCGCCAAGCCCTCGGCGAAGCATCGGACCATCGCCTGCACGGCGGCCTTGGAGGCCGAGTAGTCGATTTGCATCTGGCGCGGCCGCAGCGCCGCAACCGACGAGAGGCAAACAATGCGGCCCCACCCCTTGTCGATCATTTCATCCTTCACCGCCATGATGGAAAGAAACGTCCCATCGAGATTCACCGCCATTGTGCGCCGATAGCTCTCGTACGTAATTTCAGCATGACTCTTGATGAAGCCGATGCCCGCGCTGGCGACAAGGATATCGATCGAGCCGAAAGCTTCACGTGTTTCGGCCGCCATCCGATCGACCTCGGCGGGCTCCGAAACATCCGCCTTCACCAGAATCGCCCGCGCGCCCTCCTGTTCGACCATCGCCTTGGTTTCCTCGGCATCGGCGTCGCGGCTCACGTAGTTGATGGCCACGTTAGCGCCCTCCCGACCCAGCTTCACCGCCGTCGCGCGACCCAAGCCCCGCGCCCCGCCGGTAATCAAAACGGTTTTCCCCGCGACTTGCTGGGGCTGATTCTTTTTCAGCCAAAATAGTCCTTTCTATCGAACGTCTTTCCGCAACTCCTCGAGCCTCCGCGCGATCCGCTCTTCAATACCCCGATTCGTCGGCAAGTAGTACCGCCGCCCGCGAAGGGCCTCGGGCAGGCATTCCATATCCGGCACCGCGTCCTCGAAATCGTGGGCGTGCCGGTACCCCTCGCCGTAGTCAAGCTCTTTCATCAATTTCGTCGGAGCATTGCGAAGTTTGAGCGGCACCGGCTCATCCACTGAATCACGCACATCGCCCCGCGCTCGACCCAACGCTTTATAAACCGCGTCCGATTTCGGCGCCATCGCCAGGTATACCGCCGTCTGCGCCAACATCAAATCGCCCTCCGGCTCCCCAATCAGCCGAAACGCCTCCACAGCCGCCACCGCTTGCTCGAGCGCCCGCGGGTCCGCCAAGCCGATATCTTCGGCCGCCATGCGCACCAAACGCCGCAAGATATAGAGCCGGTCTTCGCCCCCCTCCAACATCCTCGCCAGCCAATAGAGCGCCGCGTCCGGGTCACTGGACCGAACCGATTTATGCAGTGCCGACACCAGGTTGTAATGTTGTTCGCCCGACTTGTCGTAAAGCTGCATCTTTCGTTGCAGCACGCTTTCGAGCAACTCCTCGGTCAGCGGACCGCCGCTCGCCGCGGCAACCGCGGTTTCCAAAGTCCGCAAGGCTGCACGCGCGTCGCCATTCGAATAAGCGGCGATGCGCCCGAGAATGTCTTCGTCGACTTCCCCGTATTCGCCCAACTGCTCCTTCTCGTCCTCGATCGCGCGCCGCAGGATCTCGACAATCTCCGTCGGCGCCAGCGCGTAGAGCACATACACCTTCGCCCGCGAAAGCAAGGCCGAAATCACTTCGAACGACGGGTTCTCCGTCGTCGCCCCGATCAAGATCACATCGGCCTGCTCGACATAGGGCAAGAAGGCGTCCTGCTGCGCTTTATTGAACCGGTGAATCTCATCGACGAACACAATTGTCCGTCGCCCCGATCGGCGCAGTCGTTTGGCGTCGACCATCACGGCCTTGACGTCCTTGATGCTGCTGAGGACCGCGCTGAAAGGCACGAATTCGCAGTCCGTCCCGCGGGCGATGATGCGTGCCAGCGTCGTCTTGCCCACCCCCGGCGGACCCCACAAGATCATCGAGGCAACCCGGTCACTCTCGATCTCGGTTCGCAGCGGTTTACCGGGACCTAATAAGTGCTCCTGCCCGACAAAATCATCAAGCGACCGCGGCCGCACGCGCTCCGCCAGCGGGCGGCCGGAATCGACCTCCTCTTCTCGCGGTCCGATCTGCCCGAAAAGGCTCATTTCCGCTTGGTCCCACCTAAGCCCGGCTCGGCTCGTTGGCGAGCGGCTTCATAGAGCAAGACGCCGGCCGCCGTCGCCGCGTTCAGCGATTCAACGCCCGTCGTCGGTATCCTTACGCCCCGCGCTTGCCGCTCGAACACTTCGCTCACTCCCCGTCCTTCCGAACCAATCAGCAAAACCGTCGGCAGGGTCAAGTCGAAACGCGCCGCCCGCGGCCGTGCCCGCGGAGACGCCGCCAATACCTGAACCTTCCGCTGTCGAAAAGCCGCCTGCACCAAATCCGCGTCCACTCCGCGGACAAACGGAACTCGAAACATCGACCCCGCCGACGCCCGCAACAATTTCGAATTAAAAGGACTCACCGACCCCGGCAGAAACAAAACCCCCGTCCCCCCAAAAGCCTCCGTCGACCGAACGATCGTCCCGGCGTTCCCCGGATCTTGGATGCCGTCCAACGCCGTCACCAACGACCGCCCGCGAAACACCGCATCCAAATCCCAAACCGGCGGACGCACCAGCGCAATCACGCCTTGGCTCGACTCGGTCGTCGCGGTCTTGTTGAGCAGCGCGTCGCCGACAACCGTGAGCCGAACCCCCTGCAATCGCCCGACATGCCGTTCCACCGCTTTGCGCACCGAAGCCGCGACAAGAACGTGGGGAACCGTCAACTCGCTCCGCAACGCCTCTTCCAACAAGTGAAACGATTCGGCGACTAGGTACCCCTCGTCGGTCAACTCCCCGCGAACCAACGCCCGCCGAACCCGCTTCAGCAACGGATTAGCAGCACTCGTAATCACTTCACGCGAAGTCACCGCCACGGCGCCTTCCATCCTACCGTGTCGGGGGACGTGTCGCCGAATTGCGTGTCGCCGGGGGACGTTGTCGTCGAGGTACGTCGTACCCGATCAAACCCCAGTCCTGCCTATTGACCGTGCGCCACGCGACGTGGCGCACGCATTCCTGCGTGCCGTGTCGCCATTCGTGGCGACATGTCTTTCCCCGCGGCTCCCCACCACCGAATCCGAACCCGTGCACCGGCGAAACGTAATTCGGCGACACGTACCCCGGCGACACGGCCCCACACGTGCACCTGCGCTACACTAGTTTCCTATCTCGCGCCGCTCCCCATGCAGATCTACACCAAAATCCTGATCGGCCTCATCGCCGGCGCCGTCGTCGGCGTCATCGCGAACCTAGCCGACATCGCCTGGCTCCGCGCAACCCTAACCGCCCTCGAGCCCGTCGGCACCGGCTTCATTCGACTGATCACCATGATCGTCGTGCCGCTCGTTTTCGCCAGCCTCTTAGTCGGAACGGCGTCGCTCGGCGACATCCGCAAACTCGGCCGCATCGGCAGTAAGACCATCCTCTACTACATGCTCACGACAACGATCGCCGTGACCATCGGCTTGGCGTTGGGAAACCTATTTTCACCGGGCTCGAGCGTCGATCCGGCGACTCGCGATAAGTTGGCCGCGCGTTTTGAAGGCGAAGCGCAAGGCAAGATGGAAATCGCCGCCGAGTCGCCGTCGGTAACCAAGGTACTGCTCGGCATCATCCCGCGCAATCCCGTGGAGGCGGCCGCCAACTTCGACTTGCTGCCGCTGATCTTCTTCGCGATCATTTTCGGAGCGGCGGTCAGCATGGTTCCCGACGAGCAAAGGCAGGCCGTCCTGCTCTTCTTCGAAGGCGTCAACAGCGCCTCGATGCTCATCATTACCTGGGTGATGAAGCTCGCCCCCTACGCCGTGTTCGCTTTGATCGCCGCCGTCGTGGCGCAATTCGGCCTCGACCTGCTGCGCAGCTTGCTGCTCTACTCGTTGGTGGTCGTGCTGGGACTGCTGCTGCACATGTTCGGCACGCTGGCCTTGATGGTTCGCTTCGCCGCCAAGATGAGTCCCGTGTTGTTTTATAAGCGCATCATAGCGGTGCCGATCTTCGCGTTTTCGACATCGTCGTCAAGCGCGACCCTGCCGGTCACCATGGGAACCGCGGAATCGAAATTGGGCGTCCCGAAACAAATCAGCAGTTTCGTCCTGCCCCTCGGCGCGACGATCAACATGGATGGCACGGCCCTCTATCAAGCCCTCGCCGTTCTCTTCATCGCGCAGATTTACGGCATCCCGCTTGATCTGGGAGCACAACTAACTGTCGTGTTAACGGCGACCCTGGCCTCGATCGGAACCGCCGGCGTCCCCAGCGCCGGCATCATCATGCTGATCGTCGTATTGCAATCGGTCGGACTCGGCGACAAAGTCGAAGCCGGAATCGCCCTCATCCTGGGCGTTGACCGCATCCTCGACATGCTCCGCACATCCGTCAACGTAACCGGCGACCTCTCCTGCGCCGCCTACATCGCGCGCTCCGAGCAAGACTCCGCCCAATTGAATCAGTAACAGCATCCGGCGAGAAGTGGACTCCTCCCGAAAATAGACTTTAAACCGCAAGATGGATTGCGGTACAGCCCCTGAAGTCACGAACCCGTGCAGCCGCGGAGTGGCAACCGGAAAATGGCCCCGGGCTTCAGCCCGCGGTCCGGGCCAAGAAACACGATATGCCCGGGATGCGGCGTAGGAACAATCGACCGATGGGACCCCGACCAACCGAAATTCTCTCCTCGCCGCGCCCCGCGCGGCCGCGAACGACTTGAGCCTCGCAGCGATAGCGGAAGAGCCAAGTTCCTGAAAACCTCGTCACAAGCTCTTGCTTACTGCTTCTGATCCCATTCGTTGCGAAAATGAATGTCGCGAATTCCCGAGGTCGTCACGACTCCTCTGTCGGGATGCGCGAATTCCAAGCGCATGCCGACGCCGATGAAGCCCATCTTCAACATGCTCCCTCCCCATGTCGAACCGGCGACCTTCACACTGACTGGTTCCGGGCAATATTGAGGATGCCCAAAGATCATCGCCTCGCCCCCGCCTTCGTTCATCAAATGGTAGCGATGATTGCGCGTTTCGAGCGTCAGCCTCTGACCGACCTTCAGCTCGCTCAAGTAGATTCCGTGCGCCTTCCAATCCGACAGCACGGGCATTTCCGTGGACGATATGTTATGCATTTTCTTGATCTCCTTCTATTGACCGATCTATCGCAAGTTGCGTGCCAAGACCGGACAAACTTACGAACGCCTTGAAAACAAATGCCTTAATCACGCCATCCCCGGCTGTCGGGTCGCAGTGTGTCAGGAGGTGAGACACTCAATCGTCTCGAAACTGTCTCAGCTCTGTCTCACAGCCGCGCTCAGTGGACGGAACCGGCCCGACGGGCCCAGTGAGACCGCGCCCGCCTAATCCGTTCCCACCCAACCCCGCCGGAGATGTATACTAGGCGCATTCGCCGGAGCCCCGAGCCAATGTTCCATCCATCGCGCGAAGTGCCGGCGATTGTTGATAACCAGTAACGAAAGAGAGGACAAGTCCATGACTCTGAAGCGGATTATTTCTTCCATGGCCGCTGTCGCCATGCTCTTCGCCGCCCAGGCGCTCCACGCCGACGGCAAGAAAGTACGTATTTACAACACCGCCAAGCAAAAGCTCATGGAGGGCAAGTCGGTTGTCGGCGGAACGATTACCACCGACGATCCCAATGTCTACTGCGCCATGGCGAACTCCGGGTTCGATTTTCTGTGGATCGAAATGCAGCACAGCCCGCTGACATACAGCGGGGTCGCCCGCATGATCTGGGCTTGCAAGGACGCCCCCGCGATTCCCTTCATTCGCGTGCCCGACGCCACCGAAGGCGATCTCCAGAAAGCCACCGACATCGGCGCCCTCGGCATCGTCGTACCCATGGTCGATACCGTCGAGGAAACCGAACGCGCCGTGCTCTATTCGAAATATCCGCCGCTGGGACGCCGCAGCCGAGGCGGCGGCCAATACGGCGCCTTGTGGGGTAAGGACTACCGCGAAACGGCCAACGACAACATCATGCTGGTCATCATGCTCGAGACGCCGGCCGGCATCGCCAATGCCGCCAAGATCGCCGCCGTCCCCGGAGTGGATGTGGTCTTCGCCGCCAGCGGCGACATCGGCAGCTTCACCGGTTACGAGCGTAGCGATCCGCGTTATAAGAAGCTGATCAAGAAAATCCACGACGACGTGCTGGGCGCCGGCAAAATCCTAGGAGGCCCCCATAGCTGGAGCGGTCGGCACGGCTATAGGTTCTACCAAGGAGCGAGCGAGACCGGATTGATCAAAATGGGAGCCGCCGCCGCGCTTGCCGACACGCCCGCCGGCGAGAAAAAAGAGGACGTGGCGACGGGCGACGAAGCCCCATAGCGACCTCGCCTATCGACGAGTTTGCCCCTTCTCCGGGGCAAACTCAACCTCATGGCTTACCGGAAGTCATCAGTCCTTACCTATTGCTGCTCAAGCAGTGACCTATTCACCTTTGATCCACGGAGGTCTCCTTATGGCTAACTACATGGTTGCCGATCTCGAAAAGATCGACCCGGTTCCCTGCCCCTGCGGCCAGGCCCGCCGCGCCTTCGCCGAGCCCGACAACGATGTCGCGACCCTGCACGTCGTCGATATCAAGACCGACTCGGAAGTCCACTACCACAAGAAGATGACCGAGATTTATCTGGTCCTTGAAGGGGAGGGCTTCATGGAACTCGACGGCGAGAAAATCCCCGTCAAGCCGATGACATCCATCTTCATCAAGCCCGGCTGCCGACACCGCGCCGTCGGCAACCTGCGCATCGTGAACATCCCCATCCCCGCCTTCGACCCTGCGGACGAATGGACGGATTAGCTCGCACGTCTCCCGGTCTCAAAATAGCGACCGGCCGCGGCCTTTCTTCTACCGCCGCGGCCGACGCCGAGGAGCGAGGGCTTCAATCAACTCTTCATCGCCGACCCCTTCGGAGCGCAAGTCCAAACTCGACTCGGCTTCGGCGGCTTCAAAGGCCCCGTCGATCCAGCTTTTCGGGAAGGCGGTCGCCGTATTGTAGAGCAGCGTCTTGCCGGGGGCCTGCAGCACGGCGGCGGCGCGGAAATCGCCGGCACGGCGAATGTGCGGAATAAACAACTTCTTTTCGATTTCGGCGTCGTCGTAGCTTTGAAACGCGCCTAGGTCGGCGATCAAACGAATGCCGTCTCCGGCTAATGCTCGCGCGAAGAAGCACCACGCGCCGGCTTCTCCCGGACAAAGTAGATTGATATGGCTCGTCTCAAGACGTTGGCGGAAAAAGGCGATCGCCGTCAGCACGTCCTGGATGCGATTCGCGGTGTCGGTGCGATTGAAGGTCGTCATGTAGCGGCGACGCTGATCGTTGATCTCCGACTCGTCGCGCTGTTCGCGGGCACGTCCGGTTTGAAACGCATCGATGCCGGCCACAACGCCCCCGCGCTTCAGAAAACCGCGCACCAGCCCGTCGAGGCTTTCCGAGGAACTCAGCACCCAACTCGTGCCCTCCGGGTGAACGATCAACGTCGGGTTCACCCAAGCGCGTGTCCGCCGGGGCCGCAACAAGACGGCCGGTATGCGGTCGCCTCGATCGGCGCGCCCGATCACCAACACCTCGCCGTTACGCATCGCGTCAGTGACTTCCGACTGAATCTCTTCGGGCGCGGGAGCCTCCGCCATCGTGGCCAGCGAAAGCCATTCGCGAAACAGCGGCCGCGCCTTGTCGAGCGAGGCGGCGTCGGTCGGTTTCAGCGCTTGAAGCTGCTTCTCCGACGCGGCGATCCTCTCGGAGACGAAGGTATCGACGTCCTTGGGCGTTTTCGGCGCTTCCCTTCCCCAATAGGCCAGCAGCCGGCCAAGTTGATCGACGCGAAAACCCTTCTCCTTGAAATTCGAAGCGTCGAAGTCGCCCAGCACTTTCTTGCCAAAAAACTTGTACATCGCCTCGCGACTGTCTTGGTGATAGTTGTGCGGCGAGTCGAACTGCGCCTCTTCAACGCCGTCCTCGGCCCCGTAAAGGTTGTAGATTTTCTGAATCGCCGGGAACTCCTCGCGCGGTGTATTCTTCGTCCAATCGCCGGTCGCCGAAACCATCAACATCGGGCGAGGAGCGGTGAGAGCGCCGATTTCCATGTTGTTCGTATCGATGCGCAGATTCGGAGCGTTTTCGCACCAATCACCGCCCTGCATGTGAGCCGAAATCATGTTGACCGGCGCGGCGTAATGAATGCGATCGTCGACCGCTGTTTGCAAGAACACCTGCGAGCCGCCGCCCGAGGCCCCCGTGGCGGCAACGCGCTTAACGTCGACGTCGGGCAGCGAGAGTAAAAAGTCGGTGACGCGAATCGTGTTCCAAAGCTGGAGGCCCAGTATGCCGACACCCCACAACTCGGCGCGTCGTCCCCAATCCTGGCGGTGAGCGATGTGAGCGGCCGTGTCGTTATAGCCCACCATGTCGTAATTGAGAGCAATATAGCCCTGCCGCGCCAGCGTGATGCCGCGGCCGATGGTGGAATTGAGTTGCTGATTCTCCAACCGTCCGAAACGCCAATGGCCGTGCGGCGAAACCACCGCCGGGTGCGGCCCCGGTTTGCCGACCGGGCGAAATAGATTTCCGCCTAGAAAAAACCCCGGATAGGTTTCGAGAATGACCTTTTCGATCGTGTAGTCCTCGTGCTCGGTCTTGTCGAAGACCTCGGCATGAAGCGGCGTCTTTTCGGGCCACGGCATCAATCCGGCGCTGAATTGCACTTGTCGGCGCAGCTGCTGCGCCCTTTGCTTCCACTCGTCGAGGGTCTTGTAGTCCCCGAATTCGTAATGCGTGTCGGTGTGGCGAATCGACGTATTGCGGCGGTCGTGGTCGGGGATGCCCTGTGCAAAGCCGCTGACGGCAAAGAGGGCGGAAAGCAGAAAAACGGCGGTGAGTTTCATCGTGGTACCGATTGTAGCGAAAGCCCGAAAACGCCAAGCACCGGGCGGGGACTGATAACGCGAATGCCCCGCAACAGACGATCAGGGCGTTCGGCTGCCGTCGGGTTCAAGCGCACCCTTGAGGTACCCATAAAAACCCAGGTCTTGCCCCGTCATGCGCTTGGTCGCCCAGATGATTTGACCGGTGTGTTCGGAGAAATGGTCGACGACGTGGCTGACGGCGTGGAGAACCGTTACCTCGTAAGCTTGAATGCGCCGCATGGTGAGCAGTTCGTCGTCGCTGAGGCCGGCGAGAACGCCGTCGGCTTCTTCGATCGCCCCGCGCAGCACTCGCAACAGCTCTTCGACATCGACCGGATCCCGCCGCGCAAACTCCGCGTTGCGATCACGAGTATTCGGAGAACCGCCGACGCCGGCCACGATCCATTGCCGCAGATTGCCGGCAAGATGCAGCATCAGATTGCCGATGGAGTTTTCGACTTCGCTGCCGCGCGACCAGATTTGCTCGGCCGTCAAACGCGAGACGCAGTATTCGATGCGACTAAGACGTTGCGCGATCTCGTGCCGCGAAACGCGCAGAAATTCCGCGCCGAGGGATTTCGCTTTTTCGGATTCCGCCATGGTTCCACGACTCGGCAAACGAATCACCGCGCCTGGTAGGTCTTCGAGAAACCGTTGCGACCATTCGTGACGGTGTAAGTCCCGTCGTCCTTCACCGAGGCCTTGATCCAATGGCCCTTGCAATCGTCGGTCTCCTCGAAGTTGGCGATCATCTTCTTGTCCGTGTTGTGGGCTTGGTCGGCTTCAAGCGATAGATGGACTTGCCAGATGTCCTCGATATCGGGCGATTTTTCGAGGACTTCGTAGGCCTCGGGGCGTCCGCCCTTGCGCGGGCCGTTATTCATCACCGCCACGGCCGGCCGCGCGGCCCAAACCTGTTGCGGGGCCGCCGAGTTGTGCAAGCCGTGGTGAGTAACTTGGTAAAGATCAATCTCACCCACACGATTCACCGGGCAGGCCAACTCGTGCTCGTAGTTCCAGGTCAGATCGCCGAGGTCGAGAAATTCGAACTTTCCGTAACGAACGACGAAGCCGACGCTCTTGCCGTTTTCGCCCGTGTCGGGATCGAGCATCCGCGCATCGCGGCAATGAGGGTTTTGCTTGCCGCCGGGCAACGGCTCGTCGGAGAAGCGGCTGTGCGAGGCGACGAAGATCAACTCCGCCCCACGCAGGGGGAGCTTCTCGCCGGGAATCGCTTCCAGGCGCTTGCCGCGGGCCACCGACAGGTAGCTTTCCCAAAGTTCCGGACCGCCCTTGCGATCCTGCTCGACGCTGTCGCCATGGTCGACGAACTTCCCGATCGAAACTCGCTCGGCAAGTTGCGGCAACCCGCCGACGTGGTCTAAGTGAAAGTGCGAGGTAATGAAGTAGTCGATCTTCTCGGCACCCGCCTCTTTCGAAAGGACGTGTTCGATGCGTTTGGCGTCGCGGCCGTCGAAGCCCGGCCACCCCGCGTCCATCAAAACCGTTTCGCCCGAGGGCGTAACGATCAGCGTCGCGGCCCCGCCCTCGACGTCAATCCAATAAATGTCAAGAGTGCCGGCCGCCGAAAGCGTCAACGCCGAAAAAACCAGAAATACAATCAATCGCATCACGGTCAAAATCCTCCACTTCAAAGTCCTAATGGGCATGATCGGCCGCCTACAAGTATAGCCCCCGGGCGTCGGCCCAGACCTTTTGTCTCGAGGGTTTTTGCGACGGTCGGCGGCAGGGTCGGTTCGGGGATATTCCTTGTCGTAGCAGGAGTTTTCTCAACTCCCTGAACTTCACCACGCTAGGCATTGGCTTGGCTGAATTGCGCAAGCTTCTCTATGACTTGAGGTGGCCGAATCGGCAGACCCCTCGCCAAATAGTCAGGATTCTCGGCGCGGAGCGTCGACGAGGCTAATCCTTGAAGCTGCTCCCGCACGGCATCCTCGAAGAGCCTCCAGTAAACCGGTTCGGCGGGCTTCCAGATCAGTTCGGGTTGCCCCTTGAACCTCGCGAAACTCAGCTGCGTCGAGACCAGATCCGTCACCTCCTCGACGGCTTCATCCACTGTGGCGCCATACCCTCTGAGATCCGTCTCCAAGGCGACCGCGATCCACTCGTCCCCCTCGCGGCACCCCAGGACGCTCAACGTCAAGGTTGAAGGGGTCTTCGCATTCCGGCCCTTGGGGATTCGCCCTGCCGTTCGCCGCCGACTCTGGTTCTTCATGATTCGTGGCTTCCGTTCGTCGTCCAAGCTGCTTCTCAGTATATGGACCCACCACAACCTCGAACAAGACGCACGCACCCCACCGCCGTCGACCTGCACATAATAAAAGAGTCACCCGACACCCTACCGCCCGGCCCCCTCACCGTGGAAATCTCCGTCGTATTCATCACGCTCAACGAAGAAGAGAACCTCCCACGAGTTCTCGAAAAACTCCGCTGGTGCGAGGAAGTCGTCGTCGTCGACTCCGGCTCGACCGACCGCACTCTCGAAATAGCCCATAGGTTCGGTGCGCACGTCGTCCACCGCGACTTTGACGGCTTCGCCTCACAGAAAAACTTCGCCGACCAACAGGCCTCCAACGACTGGATTCTCTCTCTCGACGCCGATGAAGTACCCAGCGACGACCTGAGCGCGTCTCTGCGCCGGATCAAAGCGGGCGGCGTCGACCACGATGCTTACCGTTGTCCACGTAAAGCGTACTATCTCGGCAAGTGGATTCATCACTCCGGCTGGTATCCCGACAAGAAGGTCCGCCTGTACGACCGCCGCAAAGCACGCTGGGAGGGGCTGGTCCACGAGTCCGTCCAAGTCAACGGAACGATCGGCGAACTCGACGGCGACCTGCTGCACTATACCTGCCCCTCACTGAGCGATCACATCCGCACAACCGACCGCTACACCACTCTCGCCGCCCAACAATACCGCGCTGAAGGCCGTCAACCGCGCATCGGCAACCTCCTGCTTTCGCCGCCTTGGGCTTTCGTGCGCTCGTATTTCCTGAAACTCGGTTTTCTGGACGGCGTCGAGGGCTTGATCATCGCCTCGATGGCGGCGTTCTACGTCTTCGCCAAATACGCCAAGGCCCGGCAGCCCCAAGCCGGGAAACCCAAGGCCGCGTAATGCGCCTTCTCCACCTCGACACGGGTCGTTCGATGCGTGGCGGACAGTACCAAGCACTGCTCCTAATCGAAGGGCTGCAAAAACAAGGACACAGCCAAACCCTGCTGGCCCGCGAGCCCTTACTCGACCGCCGGCCGGGACGGCCCATCAGCGTCCTAACCCTCCTGCGCGCCGCGGCCCACGCCGATCTGATCCACGCGCACGACGCCCATGCCCATACCCTGGCCGCTCTTTGGTTCCCCGGCAAGCCGCTGGTCGTCTCACGCCGCGTGGCGTTCGAGATCAAGGGTGGGCCCTTCTCGCGATGGAAGTATTCGCGGCCGAGCCGCTATCTCGCCGTGTCCGAATACGTCGCCGGAAAACTGCGCGGGGCGGGCGTCGAGCCGTCGAGAATCGAGGTCGTCCACGACGCCGTACAACTGCCGGGCGTTGAAAGATTGGGGACTGTCCCGAGCGCCGGCCGCGCTAGTTCTCCTGAATCTAAAACCTCCCCGGCGCGAAGCGGACGGCCCCCCATTTCTTTAACGCCCCAACCGACCGACACGCACGCGCCCTTGGAACAAAGCGATCGCATCGTCGCCCCACATTCCGACGATCCGCTCAAGCTAAACGCCCTGCTCCAATCCGCCGCGCAACAGGCCGGCCTCCCACTGCACTTCTCAACCGACCTGCCGGCCGACCTACCCACCGCCGGAGCCTTCGCCTATCTTTCCGCCTCCGAGGGGCTCGGTTCTGCCATCTTGTTGGCCATGGCCCACCGCGTCCCGGTCGTCGCCGGCCGCGTCGGCGGCATCCCCGAAATCGTCGAACATGAGCAAACGGGCTTATTGGTCAACAACAACGCCGCCGAGATCGCCGACGCCCTCAAGCGGTTCCGTCAAGACCCCGACCTCGCGCAAGCTTGCGCCGAACGAGCCTATCAGCGAATCTTAGAACGATTTACGGTTGATATAATGGTGCGTCGCACCGAGCGAGTCTACCACGAGATTCTCGGGCTCCCAACTCCATCGTGATCCCTTTCATCGCCTCCATCTTCGGCCTCCTCATCGGCAGCTTTCTCAACGTCTGTATCTATCGTTGGCCGCGTGACGAGTCGGTGGTCAAGCCGCGCTCACACTGCCCCCATTGCGAAGCGACCATCACCTGGCGGGACAATATCCCCCTCGTCAGCTACATCCTTCTGAAGGGTCGCTGCCGGCACTGCGGCGAGCGGATTTCCTTCATATACCCTACCGTCGAGTTCCTCAATGCCGCATTCTACGGCTACCTGTTTTGGCGCGGCGGCCTGGACCCGATGGCCTTCAAGCTGGCGATCTTCACGTCGATGATGTTGATCTTGATCTTCACGGACCTGACGGAATACATCCTGCCCGACGAAATCACCGTGGGCGGTCTGCTGGTCGCGCTCGCCTTCATTCCGATCGTGCCCGTCGAGGACCGCTTTACGGGCATCATTTGGCTGTTCACTCCCAGATCCTCCACATGGATCGTGTCGGCGATCGAATCGATTTTCTCGGCGGCCTTCATCGGCGGTTTACTCTACGGCCTGCGCGGTGCGTATTTCCGCGTTCGCAAGATCGAGGGCCTCGGTCTCGGCGACGTCAAGATGATGGCCATGGTAGCGGCGTTCTGGGGCCTCGCTCCGACGATCATGATCCTGATGCTGGGATCGATCTTGGGTGCCGTCATCGGCATGATCATCATCGTCGCCGGCCGCAAGAAATGGCAGCATGAATTACCCTTTGGTAGCTATTTAGGCGCCACCAGCATCGTCGTGGCGGTTTGGGGAGAGGCCATCCTAGCCTCGTATCAAGCGGCGGTTTTCGGCTCGCCCGCGTAACATGAACGTAGGAGCCACGCCTCCGCGGAGCCGTGAAAACATGGGGACCGTAACGAGCGCCAGGGCAGGACGCGGGGACTGCTCCCAATTGGCTCCAAAACCTCAAGGCGTGGCGCCCGCGTGTCCGTCCCCCGGTTGGCCCCCAACATGAAACTCAAGGAAATCGCGGAACGCCTCGGCTGCCGACCCACCGGCGATCTCGACCTGGATATCTCCGGCGTCGCCGGCATCGAGAAAGCCGTCGCGGGCGAGCTAACGTTTCTGTCGAATCCGCGCTACGTCAACAAGCTCCGCGACAGCCGAGCCTCGGCCGTGATCGTCGCCAAGGAAATTCCCGACCTACAGTTCAGCTTTCTCATCTCGGAAAACCCCTACCTCGATTTCGCCCGCGCGCTCGAGCTTTTCTACCAACCGCCCAAACCGACTCCCGGCATCCACCCCACCGCCGTGATCGCCGCCTCGGCCACGATCGGCGAAAACGCCTCGATCGGCCCCTTCACGGTGATTGGCGAGAATGTCGTGATCGGCGGCAACGCTGTGATTCACTCGCACGTTTCGATTTACGAAGGCGTGGTGATCGGCGACGATTTCACGGCGCACTCACAGGTCAACGTGCGCGAGTTTTGCGAGATCGGCGATCGCGTCATCCTCCAAAACGGCGCCGTCATCGGCTCGGACGGCTACGGCTTCGCGCAGCAAAAAGACGGCACGCATTACAAGATCGTTCAAGCCGGCAAGGTTGTCATCGAGGACGATGTCGAGATCCAAGCCCATTCCTGCATCGATCGCGCCGCCGTCGGCGAAACCCGCATTCGGCGAGGATCGAAGATCGACAACCTCGTCCAAATCGGTCACGCCGTCGACGTCGGTGAAAACGCCATCCTGTGCGCGCAAGTGGGCATCGCCGGCAGCACAACGATCGGCAAGAACTGCGTCTTCGCCGGACAGGTGGGCCTGATCAATCACCTCAACATCGGCGATAACGTCCTCATCACCGCCCAAAGCGGCGTCCCCCGCGACGTCGAGTCCAACCAAAAGATTTCCGGATATCCCGCCATGGACAACCGCCGATGGCTGCGCTCGACAGCGGTCTTCAACCGCCTACCGGATCTGGAAAAGAAGCTGCGCCAAGTAGCGAAAAAGATCGACTCAAGAAACGATAAAGACTAGCCTAGCGGCGCGTGGCAAGAGTTTCCCGAGCCGCGAGTGGGCTTGCCCCCTCAACGCCCCATCGACCAAGCCGTAAACCATACCCAGAATCACATCGCCCGCGGTCCCCGTGCCCTCGATCCCCGGATAGATCGAGCCCATCACCGCAAAGAACCCCGCCCCGTAACTCGGGGTAAAGGCGTGGACGACTCCGATAATCAGCATCGCCCCGCCCCACAGAACGCCGAGCGTCAAAGCCAGGGCTCGTGCAGAGATTCGCATGATTTATGACATCAACTTTTGAATCGCCGAGGCCGTCATCATCACCGCCATCACGACCGCCGAGATCCACAGCAGCAACTTGATCCAGCCCTTCGGCAAGATCGATTTCGGCGTGCGTTTGACATTGAGGTAGATCGTGCAGAAGGCGATCACCGGCAACATGACCGCCTGCGCCAACCCGCCGATCATCACCATCAACACCGGAGACTCGAGCCACATGAAATACATCGAGGGAATGAACAGCAAGATCACCACGAAGATGCGCGTGGCTTTCAGCCGCAGCGTGTAGTTTCGCCGGTTATAAACGCCCAGCATCCCAAAGAAGTCCGCGAAGATACGGCAATGCGCGGCCGTCGAGGCGAACACCGTCGAGTACAGCACCGCGAAGGCGCCGGCGAGGAACGGAACCAGTGACCACGAACCCAGAGTTTCCGTGTACATGTTTGAGAGCATGTGAACCATCTCACTGCCCTGGGGAACGATCCCCATGCCGTGGAGAATTCCCGCCCCCAGCAAGTAAAAGGCGATAGTCGCGAAGGTATAGATCACCATCGACGTCAGCACGTCGACCCCCATCACGCGAATCCAACCGAACGCCCGGCTGACCCATGCAGCCGAATCGTCCCTTGGCCCCGCGAACCTCGCGTACCCCTTTTCAATACACCAGTAGGGATACATGATCAGCTCGGTGGCGCCGACGCCGGTAATCCCGAAGGTCGCCACGGCGGTCATCAAACCGCCCTCGGGCATCTGAATGATCAGACCGTCGAAGACCTGCGCCATCGAAAAATACTCTGGCTTTTGGAACAGCAGGACGGCGCAACTCACCGTCAGCATCGTGAAGGCCACCACCAACCCCATCGCGACTTTTTCGACCAGCGCATAGCGCCCAACGATCAGCAGGATAACCGTGGCGAAGTTGACGATCCACACCCAAGCCATCACCGGCACGGACGGAACCATGCGGTTGAGCACTTCGGAAATGCCGCCCAACATCCCGCCGACCTGCATCATCGTCATCAGGACCATGAAGAACCAGCACCACGCCACCCAAGACACGCGCCAACGCGGTCCCGGAATGGCGTCAAACGATTCCAGGGTGGTTTCGCCGGTACCGATCGCGTGGCGGCCCAGTTCATTCTGAACAACGGTTTTAATGGCACAACTGATGACGATGAGCCACAGCAGCTTGTAGCCGTTCTCGGCGCCCAACACCGTGGTGGCGATCAGCTCCCCCGAGCCGACGATCGAGCTGGCGAGAATCAGCCCAGGGCCGATCCGTCGCATGATCGCGCCGAGCTTCCTCGGGGGATTCTCGATCTGTCCGGGGTCCAAAAAGTAGGGATCGTGGACGGTGGATTCCGACATAAGCGATTCCGCATCCTACGACAGCCGGTCCGTCGCATGATCGCGCCGAGCTTCCTCGGGGGATTCTCGATCTGTCCGGGGTCCAAAAAGTAGGGATCGTGGACGGTGGATTCCGACATAAGCGATTCCGCATCCTACGACAGCCGGTAGGGTGGGCGCAAGGAAGACGCGTCGAACCTGTCAAGAGGCGATAGAAATGTCCCCCTCGGTAGGGCGATAGAAATGTCCCCTTGGTTAGCCCGGTAGAAATGTCCCCTTTTAAGTAAAAGGATAGTAGTCGTAGGGGCTTGTGGGAATGTGGGAATCGCACAGCGATTTCCAAGGGGCTGGGGGAAACGTGGGAAACCCGAGCGATGAGGTTCGAAGCTCCTCGTCGGCTGCCGAGGGTTTTCCTCGTTTTCCACGGCCCCGTCATTTCCACAGCCCTCTTCACGCGGTCGCCGCCCGTTTTTTCGGCTTCAACGGCGCGCGCCAAGGGTGATTCGCCGGCGGTGTGCGCGGCTGCGGCGCCAGGCGCGGTTTCGGCTCCGGCCGCACCTTGGGGAGCGGCTTGGCGATCTCGTCGAACGCCACCGTTTTCCCCTCGAACACCACCCGCAACTCGCCCTCGCGCGCTTGCTGCACGGTTACTCTCGCGCCTGCGCCCAGAGCCTGATTGCGCTGCGGTTTCAACTGCGGAAAACGGTTCTCGAAACGTACCACCAGGTCGTTGGACACCACCCGCTCTCCCTCCAAGCAAAACACCCACTTCAAGTCCAAACGCTTCGATAAGCGCCGATGAAAGTCCGCTCCCGCTGACGGCTCAGAGGCGAACTTGGCGTTGTGCTCTGGCAGATACTGCTCGTCGAGATAGCGGTTCGCCGCCTCGTAATCGGCAATGCCTTTGAGCCGCATCTTCTTGATCAGGCGGTCTTGATGGGTGCCGTGATGGCGCTCCACGCGGCCCTTCGCTTGCGGTGACGAAGCGGCGATGATACCAATGCCGAGCTTGGCGCACATGCGTCCGAACTGCGTCTCGGGCTCGATGCCTTCCAGCGCTTCACGCGACGTTGGCCGGCGCTTGTAGACGTTCTTCCAGTCGCAATACAACGCCTTCGGAACGCCGTATTGACGCACCCAGGCTTCGAGCAGATCGGCCGCCGCCCAAGTCGTTTCCTCGCTCGAGAAACGGCACAGCGCCAGACCGGTCGCATCGTCGACGAAGTTCATCAGGCAACCTTTCCGCCCGCGCGCTTCGAGCCACTCGTGGTGCGAACCGTCGACCTGGATCAGCTCGCCCAAGTGCGCTTTACGCCGCCGCCGCGAGCGATGCGGCCGGCGCTTGCGGCGGCGGCTCCACAGGCCCTCGGCGAGCATCCAGAGCCGCAGTGTTCGCACCGATAGTTTCAGATCGTGGTCTGTCCACAAATGCTCGGCCGCCAGCGTCGGCCCGAAGCGCTCGTGCGGCTCGCCGGAGTAGTGTTCGCGCACCAGTTGCAGCACTCGCTTGCGAACTTCCGCCGGCTTGGCGCGGTTCGATACCCGGCCCACGTTGCCGTGCTTCAATGCTTTTGTCCCTCCCGCGCTGTAGCGCCTCCAGATCCGCTTGGTCTGGCGATAACTGATATCGAGTATCCGCGCCGCCTCGCTCAGCTTCAACTCGCCTCGCTTCACCCGGCCCAGTACCTCGCCCCGTCTCAATTCCTTGTCGTTCATCCATGTCCTCTCCAATCTAGGCTCCTCCTTCGGAGCCTTAGATTAGGGGACATTTCTATCGCCCTCTCAAGGGGACATTATCATCGCCCTTCAACAGGAAGACGCGTCGAACCCGGCCGGCCGGCTTGCCGAAGAATCGGACCGGCCCGGGAACCCGCGACCGAAACAGCCCCCCTTTCAGCGCGGTGCATTGTTCGCTACCGGCACCTTGCGCCCATCCGGCGTCACGCCCGGAATCCCGACCTTCGGTTCCGGCGAATTCGTCGCGGACGAGGACGATCCCGATGTCGAGTCCGCCAGAGACAGCCGGAACGCGGCCATCTCGCGGCCGTTGCGTACCAACAGGAGATCGCCTACCAGAACCGGGTGGTTCCAGGTCTTGCCCTCGATCGCCGGGAATCGCGCCAGCTCGGTGAACTGCTCGGGGGCCGCCGCGACCAGTACCAGCTCACCCTTCTCCGACAGCACCAGCAGCAAGTCCTGGTCGGGCAACAAAACGAGCTGGCCGTGGCCGTAGCGTCCGCCCTTCCACTTGCGCTTGCCGTTCTCGACTTCGATGCACGCAAGAATGCTGCCGTCGAAGCCGTAAGCATGGCCGGCGTGAACGACGAAATCGCTGAAGTAGGGCTTCAGGCGAACCGACTTCCAGCGCTCTTCTGTCGTCCATCCGCCGGGTCCGTGCGCGACCGCGATACGCCGCATGCCGATGGCCATGACCTCGACGTCGCTGATCAGGACATCGCCGTCCGCGGTCAGCGCCGGCTGCACGATGGGGAGGCCCGGCGCGGGCTGCTCCCACAGCAGCGTGCCGGTATCCGGCGCGACGCTGGTCAACCCGGTTGCGCTCAGCAGCAGAATCTCTGCGACGCCGTCGATCGTCAATAGATGAGGCGAGCTGTAGCCGTCGCCGCCGTCCGGGCCAAACCAGCGCGGATCCCCGGTGGCGGCGTCGTAGGCGACGAGCGTGCCGGCCGCGGCGACGATAACGACGTCGTCGACCACCAATGGTGAACTCGCGAAGCCCCAGGTCGGGACCTTCGCGCCGGCGTCGGACGCCGCGTTGCGCGACCACACGACGGAACCGTCCGCCGCGTCGAGCGCGTTCACGATTCCGGTCCCGCCGAATGTGTAGACGCGACCCTCGCCGAGGGTCGGTGTCGCGCGCGGACCGGCGCCGGCATGCGAGTCCCAGAACCGGGCCGCGTCGCGGTGTCTCCACACCGGCTCGCCGTTGGTCGCGTTGTAGCAGGCAACAATCTCGTCGTCACCCCGCTGCTCCTGGGTGTAAAGCAGGTCGCCGCGGACCGCGAACGACGATATGCCCGGTCCGATCGCCCGGCGCCACAGCTCGACCGGCGGCGAGGCGGACCAGTCGGTCTCGATCCGTACGCCGGGGATGATGCTGTCCCGGCCGGGTCCGCGAAAGCCCGGCCATTCGGCTCCTGTCGCCGCTGCCGCCGGAACCGACGGGAGCACCGTCGGCTCGTCGCCGGGTTGGGCCAGGAGACGCTCTTCGTGAGTCTCCGACCAGCGCCACGAGAAATCCGCGGCGCCCTCGCCGGTAATGCCGGCGCTCCGGAGCAGCGTCCAGCCCGCGCACGAGAGCAGGATGGTCGCGACCATCGTTGCGCGCCGAGATCCGTCTGAGAAGCGCCGGCCGGCAACCGCCCACACAACGAAGGCGAGGCTCAGGACCGGAACGGCGTAAATGAAGAACTGCATCCCCATCCCGCCCGTCGCGATGGACTCGTGGATGATGCGCGATGTCACGGCCAGAGCGACCACCATCAGCAGGACGGCGCCCCAACGCTCGGACCGAGGCGCGCGGCTGAAGAACGCCCACCACACGAAAACCGCCAACCCGCCAAGGAGTCCGCCTATCACCCCGAATACCGCGGCCTCGGGCACGACGATAGGGACCACAAACCTAGCCGACCACTGCAGCATCACAATGACCACGCCGGGCCACAGTCGCAGCGCCTTCCGCCCAGTCGATTCGTCGGTTTGCTTGCCGGCCATATCAGATCCTCCCATCGGCTGCTCCGGGAGCTGTGTTCTCAGCGCCCATGTAATCCTAGGCGCTCCATTGCGTTAAATGGTGATCCAGATGTCGAAACTGCAGCATGTCCCAATCATGAGGCTTCATCCGCCCGAAAATGGGATTGTCGGCGGGGAGCCGGCTCGGGTCGGCCTTTCCGAAACGCTCGATCAATTCGAGCAATGTAGCGTGGTCTTCATCCCAACTAGAAGGCTCCGTCGTGAAACCTTCCCGGGGGCTCTTCGCGCCCTTCGGCCAGGGCAAGACGTGAATGATGAGACGCCTCATCAGGGCGGTCGCCACAAAGCCCTTTCCGCGCCGCGGTTCAATTTCCCCGAGCGCCATTCGCAGCCCGTCGCCCATATGCGGCAGCAGCCGAGAGCTTTCGATTTCGCCCCAGCGCCGTTCGTTTTGCGGTGTGAGGCGATTGAGCCGCGACACCAAGCCTGCTCGGTCCCCGTCGTTCCACAATGATCCCTTCGTCATAGGTCTTTGCCTCCGGGCGTCCCGTCCCGCCGAACTGCTCCCGAGCATACACGGTTGCGCGGGGGCTGTGAAAAAATGGGGACTGTCCCAAGCGCCGAGCGAATAAGTTCCATTGAATAGTAATCGCATCAGGCGCGAAGTGGACTGTCCCCAATTTTTCACAGCCCCCCGGGGATTCGGCTCCTTATCGGAAAGGGTTTACAACCGTCAATCCGGCGAACCGCGAAAAGTCACGATCCGCCGTCCAGATCTCGCTAACGCCGTGTTCCAAAAGCAGCGCCGCTATGTGGGCATCGTGAATGAGGTTGCCGGCGGCGTCGGAAGAGTCGATTGCGCGACGCATGGCCGACGCGTGGCGAGACCCTTCTCCCAACAAGACAAGCGTCGGAGATGCCAACAACGACTCGACATCCCCCAAAACGTCTTCAGTCGCCGCCGGCGGGTCGAAAACTCTCGCATGAGTCACGACTCTCATGAATTCGTAGACACAGGGCCAAGCAAGAGCCCACCCCCGGCCGCCGTTCGCCAGGCTCTCCACGATTCGGCGCGCCTTCTTGTGAAAAGGCGTCTCCACGCGGTGCGCGTAGACGAGGATGTTCGTGTCAAGGGCTATCAAGAGCGGCCGTCCATGACGTCAAACAGTGCATCGCGGTCATCGAGCTTCACCCCGGGAAGCACGCGGCCCTTTTGAGGTCGCCACCGCAACTTGTAGCCTTGGCGCCGAACAGGCGCTTGCAGATAAGACCGCAACGCGGACTCGACAACGCTTCGCAAAGATCCACCGTCGTCCGCGGCCCGACGTTTAGCCTTTCGCATCAGCTCGTCGTTAAGCTCAATCGTCGTTCTCATGCATATCAGCATATCACTAGATACATAAATATGCCTCACCGCGAGAACCGATCATTATCTTTCCGACGTGCGTAGTGTGTGTGGAAAGAAGACGTGCGTAGTGGAAAGAAGTCGTAGCGCCGAACACCCCAAAACCCACCTCGCCAAGAACGCCCTAGCCGGCAACTAACGTTCGAAATCGCACCGGTCAAGGCATCGGGAAACTCAACGTCCGCTCAAGAACAACCAGCCCGTTCGGGCTCAGCCCCTCGGCGATGGGCTTGGTGGCTTGCTTTCTGGTGATGATCGCCCAGGAGTACTGATAGCCCACAAAGTCGATCAACTCGGCGCCCAGCGTTTCGCGCAGAAGTCCGCGAGCTTCCGCCGTCAGCAGATGCGTCCCTTCATCGGCGATCGAGCCGAGCACGACAACTCCCAACGGCAAAGATCGCAGGTAGTTGCCCATCGCCTCGACGTCCGCCGGGCGATCGAAGGTATCGAAGGCACGCACTTCACCCAACGCGCCGGTTCCCGCATCCACCGTCAGGAAATTGAAACCTCGTCCGGGCCCTCCTCCATGCGTTTGATAAAGCAGATTGCCGTTGAGTTCGAAACTCGCCACCGAGGCGCCGCTCTTGTAACCTCCCGAGATCACGCGAAACGCCGCGTCAACCCGGCTGGGCAAAATCGTCAGCCCAAAAGCGTGGGTCCGGCTTCCCGCCGACGCTGAAATCGCGGTGAGGGTGGCGGTGATTCCTGAAAGCAAGGGCGATTCGGGCCCGGCCGACAGCTCCAGCGGGAGGACCTGTCCGGGAAAGCCGACCGGAATCGTCGCCGCGACACCCGCCGGCAGCCCGCCGATCTCAAATCGAATCAGGTCGCAAAACGAGTTCACGCCTTCGATCTCGACCCAAGCGATTTCGGGCCCCGCGCCCTGCTGAAGAACCACTGTTGCCGGCGACGGCCCGATCAATCCAAAGCTTGGAAACGCTGCCTCCTCGATCACGCGTATCGGCAGGGCCTTGCTTTCGACCCCCGCCACGCTGAGCGTCAGTTCCGTGTCGAGCGGCGGAAAGTCATCGGGGACAAAGACGTTCGTCTGGTAGACACCCACCACGCCCGGCAATACGCCCGCGTAGAGCAGCGGTAGCTCTCGCCCGCCGAGCTTCACCAACTGTGGCTCCACGGTCGGCGGCGCCCCATCGAAGGCCAGGCCGTTGACGGGCGCCGACCTAACCGGCCCCAATCCGGTCGAATAGATTTCCAGATAAGTCCCCGCTTTCACCCCATTGCGCTCGTTGACCGGACACGGCAACCCCGGGCGAAACACGCCTCGTTCGAAGACCGCCGGAGCCGGCTCGGAAATCTCGGCCGTCGCGATATTGCTCGGCACGCCGGCTCGGTAGGCCACTGTTTCGCCGGCTCCCAGTGGGGTTTCCCACGGCGCTTGGCCGCGAATTTCCCCGGAATCGGCTTGCAGTAAGGGCACCGGCCTGCCTGCCAAGCAGACGCTTGTCGCACCCATTTGGAAAGGCAGTCGCCCGCCGCCACTCGACAGGCGTTCGCCCGCAAGCCCGCTGCCGCGCAGCGACACCAGCCCGCCCGGCGCGATTCGCGGCCCTCCGTCCGCCAGGTTCACCACGCCGCCCGACTCGATTTGAGGCGGATCCGGCAACGAGAGTTCCCCGGCCGGGGTCCCGCCCCACACTTCCGCGAGCGCAAAGTAAGCCGGGCGCGGCTTGAGGTGGTCCAGCCCGGCCGCCGCCGCGCGGGAGGTTTCAAACAGCCCCATCCACTCGGCATGGTAACGACCGTCGGGAAAAGCTTCGAAGGGCCGGCCGAGCGTGTCGTGGTCGCCGGGATCTCCCGCGCGCCACCACTGATCGGCAAAACCGTCCCATATCCCGCCCAGGACGGGAAAAACGGCGCCGCCGGAGCGGATTTGAATGTCGAATGCCCGTGCTCGGGCGCTGTCGGCCTGGGCTTCGACGTCCGCGGCTTCGGCCGATCCATCATAGGCATCAACGCCGAAGGCCGAAATCAAGAAGGGTTTCAGCGTGCGGGCGCGAAGCTCGACGAAGACAGCCTCGAGCGAATCGTCCCCCAGTAGATTCAACGACCAAAAGGCCAAGCCCGGCAACGCGGCGTCGGAAGTTCCCAGCGCGGCATCGCCGATCGCCGTCGTCTCCGAGACCGCCGTCGTCAGCAGCGGCGGGTTCTCGGGATCGAGTTCGACCAGCACGGCCGCGGCCTCGCCAAGCAAACTGTGGAAATCCGCCGCCGAGCCCGCGAATTTTCTGCTGTACGACTTACCGACATCATCACCAAAAACGAAGGCAATCAGCCGACCTCGATTCTCGCTTTTACTAATCCACCCCGACGCGTAGTCGCGAAACGCCTCCAAGATTTCGCGGCGCAACACCTGCCCCGCGGCTGTCGCGGTCGAAAGCGAGCGACTGGGATCATGAAATCCATCGAGCGAAAAACCGGCGAGCCAATAGAGGTCGTTGGCTTCCAACCCCGCCCGGAAGGCGTCATCGGCGGGGTCCACTCGGTTGAGCAGGCGAATCGTATTCGCCCCAAGACCGGCGATCAGAGGAAAGTCGCGCCCGTACAGACAGGCCGAAGCGCCCGCCTGCCCAAGATCATCTGACGCGGTTTTCCCGATCGGCGTGGCGCTATAGACAACGCCGCGAATGGAAAACGGGTCGCCCCCGCGAAGGAGGCGACCCTCTCGAACCGAGAAATTTGCGTGGACGACAAGCGTCGCCCAACTGAAGAGGAGAATCCGAACGGCGAAGACTCTCCCAAAACGGAAGCAATCCATGCCGTTCAGGAGGAACTGTACAATGTGCGTCCAATGTACCCGAAGCCGCAACCTGAAACAAGACGCGGGCGGATTATTTATGTATTCTTTCGGTGCCCTGTGACTGAAAGCCGCTCAGACCGAGCGTGGCATCTCCGAACTCGTCGACACGGCCGTTCGGCGCGGTCTCGCCGAGGATCTTGCGAACCTCGACGCCGATACACCGCCGTCGTCACACGGCCGTCGTCGCACAGCCGTCGTCACACAAGATGTTACGCTCAATCAAAATGCCGAACAGCGTTGCAGCCGACATCATCGCGGCCTCCCCCGGAGAGATCGAGGTCATAAGAAATCTCTGGAGAAAGTACTGGGATTTCTTGGGCCTTGCGGCCGACTTTCAAGGTTTCGCGCAAGAGTGCGAATCCCTTCCGGGAGTCTACGCGCCGCCGAGAGGCCGCCTGTTGCTCGCCTTCGTACACGGCAAGCCGGCCGGTACGGCAGCTTTACGGCCCCTGGATGGAAGTTCCTGCGAAGCGAAGCGACTCTATGTGCGCCCGGCATATCGAGGGAGCGGTATCGGACAGGCCCTACTCAGCCGGCTGGTCCAAGAAGCACGAGCCGAAAGGTACCGCCAGATGTACGGAGACACCCTGAAATCCATGAGGTCGGCCCTCCGACTCTACAAGCAGATCGGGTTTTCCGAAGTGGCTCCTTATGCCGTAAATCCAACGCCCGACGCCGTTTATCTGAATCTTCCGCTTTGATTCCCAGCCAGGCTGATGGGTACGGTCAGGGTTCCGCGACGAATCGGTACCCGACGCCCCGAACCGTCAATAAGTGCCGCGGGCGCGAGGGGTCCTCCTCAAGATAACGGCGCAGTCGGACAATGAAGTTGTCGACGGCGCGGGTGTCCGTATCTTCGTGCAGCCCCCAAACATCTTGCAGCATCGCTTTTCGCGTGACCGTCCGGCCTTCATTCTGAATCAAATAACTCAGGAGTTTCGCCTCCATCTGCGTCAGCCGCAGAGTACGACCGCCGACCCGCAGCTCCAACGCGTCGAGGTCAATAAGCTTCCCGCCGGCGATAAGCAAGCCTTGATCCGTCTTGCGGGCGGGCGGCCGCGGCCACTCGTGTCGGCGGAGAAGGCCTCCGATGCGCGCCATGAGAATCGCCAGCTCGAACGGCTTCGCCAGATAGTCGTCAGCGCCGGCGGCAAAGCCGCGAAGCACATCTTCGGGTCGACCGCGCGCGGTGAGCATCAAGGTCGGGACGAATTGGTCGGCTTGGCGCAGCTCGGAGATCACCGTAAAACCGTCCTTCCCCGGCAGCATCACGTCCAGCACCACCAGGTCAAAGTCGGCGGTCGCGCCGGTCAGCAGCGACAGCGCGGCCTCCCCATTGTCCACGACCTCTACGTCGTAGCCCTCCGCTTCCAGGTTGAACCGCAAGCCGGTGGCAAGATGTTCTTCGTCTTCCACGATGAGTACGCGACTCATGAGTCCGCCGCGAGTGGAAGCTGGAGAGTGACCGTGCTGCCCAGACCCGCGCCAGCGCTCTCCGCGTACACCCGTCCCCCGTGCCGCTTGGCGATGGAGCGGACGATAAAGAGGCCTAACCCGGTGCCGTTGACACGTCGGGCGAACGTTCCCCGAATTCGGTAGAACCTCTTGAAAATCCGCTTAAGCTCCGGTTTGGGGATCCCCACTCCGTGATCCTTGACTCGCACCGCCACGTGTCGAGCATCCACCGCGGCGACTTCCACGAGCACTCGGACTTGAGACTCGGAATACTTGATTGCGTTATCGAGAAGGTTCGCCACCGCCGCCCGCAGATCCTCCAGGTCACCCAGGACCGTGGCGCTCCTACCCGCCTGGAGGGATTCCGCGTATTCGATGGACTCCGGCGGTAGCTGATGGCGTGAAAGCGCGACCGCCACGCAATCCCGCACCGTGCCCCGAAGGTCTATGCGCGAGTGGTCCGAACTGCGTCGAGCGGATCGGGCCCTTCCCGCATGCAGCACTCGCTCGATCGTGCTGAGCAGGCGTTCACTGTCCGCCAGCATGATGCCGTAGAACTGACGGCGCTCCGCGTCATCGACCTGACGCGACTGCAGGGTCTCCAAATAGAGTCGAATCGAGGCTACCGGTGTCTTCAGCTCGTGAGTGACGGCGTTGTTAAACCTATCTTGTTGCTCGTTGCGGCGAATCTCGCGGACAAGGAAAACCGTATTGAGGACAACGCCGGTGATGATCAGCGCGAAAAACAGCACGCCCAAAATCAACAGCAGCCCGGCGCGCCAGTTCAGCACAATCCAGCCGATATTGAGGGTGATGGTGAGCCCGACCAGGCAGGACCCGAGCGCGATGAAAAATGCAACCGACCTGCGGTACCCGCCGAACACGATTTCCTTAGAATGCCAGAATCCGCGTGCCGATTTCTAATCTAGGCGGTTTCGTCTCGCATGGCCGGGAATGCCGCTTTGGGGACCTTCGCCGACTTGACGAGGCCCAGGAGCTGCAGAAACCAAATCTGCATCCACGTGAGATCGATCTCATACCATCGCAAGCCGTGTCTCGCGGAGGTCGGATAGGCGTGGTGGTTGTTGTGCCAGCCTTCGCCGAAGGTGAGGAGCGCGACCCACCAGTTGTTGCGGGAATCGTCGGACGTGCTGAAGCGGCGCCGACCCCACATGTGCGCGGCGGAGTTTACCAGCCAGGTGGCGTGCAGTCCGACGACCACGCGCACGCAGAGGCCCCAGAGCATCATGGGGATACCACCCGCGGCCAACAGAATCAGACCCAGCACAATGAGCGGGACGTAGTGGTATTTGTCCAGAACAACGTAGAAGCGGTCCCTGGCCAGATCCGGCGCGTAGCGCAACACACGCCTTTGCTTTGCGTTGTTGTAATTGCCTTCGCCGGCAATGATCCAGCCGACATGTGCCCACCAGCCGCCTTCATGGGGCGAGTGTGGGTCGGCGTCTTTGTCGGAGTGCTGATGATGGATGCGATGAGTGCCTACCCAGGCGATCGGACCTCCTTGAAGCGTCAGGGTGCCGCAGATGGCCAGGAAATACTCGAAGAGCTTGGGCGCCTCGTAGGAACGGTGAGTGAGCAATCGGTGATAGCCCATGCCGATGCCCCAACCGATGGCCATCCAATACAACAGCACCGCTACGATCAGGGCCTGCCATTGAAACACGAAAAAAGCAGCGACCGCGCCAACATGAAGTAATGCCAGCGGGACTGAGGTCCTCCAGTTGATCCGGCCCGTTTTTCCCGGGAAGTTGACTTCACTACCCACTCTTGCGCCTCCTAATCCGATCTCCGATTTCACCGTAACATGGGTCCGGAAACAATCTAATCACCTGTTTGTAAGAGTTTTGTAATACCGTTGTCGTTCGCCAACAGTGCGTAGCCGTCGAGATTGAAGGTTGCGTGGAACGCGGCATCATTCGATGAGCTGTGATCGGCGGTTCGCGCTGATCTCGGGGACGGGCTACAATCAAGTGAGATCAGCCGATTCCGCGTTCACCGAGACGGCGCATAGGCGCGGCGACGCGCTCATTTGATCCCGCTGGAGAGATGGCCGAGTGGTTGAAGGCGCACGCTTGGAAAGCGTGTGTAGGGGTAACTCTACCGAGGGTTCGAATCCCTCTCTCTCCGCCACGCCTTTTGTTTTTCTATTTCAATGAGTCGGGGGATTGGGTCGGCGGCGCCGCCTCGCGGGGTTGGGGCGATACGCTCGTCCGGGGGTGGATTGAAACTAGAATGAAGTTGTCGGCGTCTTTCTTGACGCGTGGCGGCGTTGCCCGCGGGTCGTCGCTTGGTCCCGGGTTGTCGAGTGGCGACGGTGAAAAATGCCTTCTGATCCTACCCGACCTGAATCCCCCGCGGACCAAAACGACCGCGGCTTCGCGGTCGACCGCCGCGAAGCCATCAAGGTGCTTGCGGCGGGCTCGGCCGCTTTTCTTCCTTTGTCTCAACTGGTTGCGCCGGCGGGCGTCCAAGCGGTCGCCGCGGCGGCCGCAGCCGACAAGTGGGCGCCGCGATTCCTCTCCAACCGCGAAGACGAGTTGGTTACGACTCTCGCGGAATTGATCCTTCCCCAGACCGACACTCCGGGGGCGCGCGCGGCGCTGGTCAACCGTCACATCGATCTCGTCCTCGATGACGAAACGCCGGAGGTGCGACGAGCGTTTCGCGACGGGCTCAAGTGGGTGGAAGCCGAGAGTCGCGAGCGCTTCAACGCCGGCTTCCTAGACGCCGCCGAGGAACGGCAAATCGAATTGCTCACCGAAATGTCGGAGTCCTCGGACGGTGAGCGCTCCGAGGGGCATGCTTTCTTCCTCGACATTCGGGCGCGAACGGTCTTCGCCTATTACACGTCGAAGATCGGGATTCATGACGAGTTGGAATACAAAGGCAAGACTCCGCTCGCCGAATGGACCGGCTGCCCTCATCCCGAGCATCACGACGTCGACGGCGAGACCGCCCCGCCGGCGACGGGGGGTGACGCGTGAGCCGCAAAGTCCATGATGTGCTGATTGTCGGCAGTGGGGCGAGCGGCGGCATCGCGGCGAAGGTCCTCGCCGAGCAAGGGATCGAGACGCTGCTGCTCGAAGCCGGACCCGAGATCAGTCGCGCTGATTTTCTGACGCATTCCTATCCATACGACTTCCCGTTCCGAGGTCGGGGCAGCCCCTCCAAGATCCGCAAAGACGGATCGCTGGCGGCGCACGAGGCTACGCCGTTCCCGGGCTATTACGCCGAGTTGAGCGAGCACCCTTACACCACGCCGCCCGACAATCCCTTTGACTGGTCGTATCGATCGCGCATTCTCGGCGGACGCACGCTTCACTGGGGCCGCCAATCGCTGCGCTTCGCCGACTTCGATTTCAAGCCCGCCTCGATGGACGGAGAGGGCATCGATTGGCCCTTCAGCTACCAAGACCTCGAGCCCTACTACGACAAGGTCGAGGAATACATTGGGGTGCAGGGGTTTTACGAAGGGTTGTCGCAGATCCCGGACGGCAAGTTTCAGCCGGCCTTTGCCTACAACTGCTTCGAGCATCTGATGCGCAAGGCGGCGCGCAAGATGGACCGGCGTTTGACGGCTTTGCGAGTCGCGCAACTCAGCCGTCCGCATCGCGGTCGCCCGGCCTGCCATTGCTGCGGCAGTTGCGGCGCGGGTTGCGATGTCGACGCTTTCTTCTCGACGCCGGCCGTCACGCTCCCCGATGCCATGGCGACGGGCAAGTTGACGCTCCAAACCGACTCGGTCGTGCGGCATGTCATGGTGGATAAGGATGCGCGAGCGACCGGCGTCGGTTATTTCGACCGCGTGAAGAAGGAGTACCGGGAAGCCTTCGCCAAAGTGGTGGTGCTGGCGGGGTCGACTATCGAGTCGGCGCGCATCATGCTCAACTCGACATCGCCCCGTTTCTCGACCGGCATCGCCAACAGCAGCGGCGTCGTGGGCCGCTACCTGATGGACCAAACCGAGCCGGGGAGAGTGCTGGCGACGCTTCCGGAATTGGTCGGCGGCGACATTCTCAACGAAGACGGCAAATCGAACGGATCGTACATCCCGCGCTACCACAACCTCGACAAGCGGAAGCCTCATCCCGACTTCCTGCGCGGCTACGGAATCATGGTCAAGGGCGGGGCGTCGATCTATCCCGGCCACGCCCGCCGCCTAGGCGGGTTCGGCGCCGACTACAAGCGCCGCATCAAGGAGTTGCATCCCGCCACGGTGCGGGTCTACCCGCGAGGCGAGGTGTTGCCCAACTACGACAGCCGCGTGGAAATCGACAAGGACGTCGTCGATGCCTGGGGTATTCCCGTCACGCGCATTACTTATGCTCGGACCGAGAACGACCACAAGATGGGGAAGCAGGCCATGCAAGACGTCTTCGAGTTGCTCGATCACGCCGGAGCCGAGGTCCTGCATGTGGACGACGAAATGGCGGAGCCGGGCAACGTGGCGCACGAAGTGGGTACGGTCCGCATGGGCGACGATCCGAAAACGAGCGCCCTCAACGGCTATAGCCAAGCCCATGACGTCAAGAACTTGTTTGTTGTCGACGGTGCTTGTCTCCCGAGCGCGGCCTGCCAGAACCCGACATTGACGTTCATGGCGGTCGCCTGGCGGGCGAGCGACTACCTGGCTGAACAATTGCGGCGCGGGGAGTTATGACGCGGTTGGGTGTCGCGAGCTGTTCGGTAGCCGTTGCCGGGCCGCGCTTGCGAGCCGGTATCATGGGTGTTTCGGCGGCGGAGACGGTCTCGGTTTGCCCTCGGTACGGGCGGGAACGACTCCGGGTCGGCGGCCGAAATGACGTTGGCATCCCTCTCACCCCTCTCATCCCATGCCACGGCCCCTTCGAATCGGCGTCAACGCTCTTTACCTGATTCCGGGCGGCGTTGGCGGGACGGAGATCTATCTCCGCAATCTGTTGCCGGCCCTGGCGGCGATTGACCGACGAAACCTCTACTACGTCTTCACGAATCGGGAGACCGGCGACGACCTTTCCCCGAAGGCGGATAACTTTCGCACCGTGGGCGGCATCGTGCCGGCGCGCGTTCGTCCCTTGCGGTTGCTGTGGGAGCAGACGGTACTTCCTTTGCAGGGGCTCGGGCGGAGCTTGGATGTCGTCTTCTCGCCCGGGTTTACCGCGCCCCTGGCTTCTCCGGCGCGCAAGGTGACGGTGATTCATGATTTGCAGCACAAGCGCCTTCCGCGAAACTTCGGATGGGTCGAGCGGCAAGCTTGGAACTTCGCGGTTTGGAGTGCTGTCCGGACAGCCCACCGCCTGGTGACGCCGACGGAGCACGTCAAGACTGACTTGGCGCATGTGTACCGGGTTCCCCAAGACCGAGTCAGTGTGATCCCGCACGGAGTGGAGGAGAGATTCTTCGGCCTCAAGGGCAATGAGGCCTACGGAGAAGAGCTTCTCGCGGAAGCGAAGATCCCCAATCGACGATATCTGCTCGCGGTCTCGACACTGCATCCTCACAAGAACTGGGAACGACTACTCGAGGCCTACGGCCGGCTTGCCGCGCGGGGCCTTGACGAACATCTCGTCATCGCGGGTTTGCCGGGCAAGTCGTGGGACGCAATCGTGGAGCGGATCAAGACCGGCGATCTTCGGGAGCGTGTTCACCTGGTGGGGTGGACACAGCGACCGGTGTTGTCGGCGCTGTTCAAATACGCCGAAGCGCTGGTGTTTCCCTCAATGTTCGAGGGCTTCGGCATCCCGGTGATCGAAGCGATGGCGGCGGAGCTGCCGGTGGCGTGTTCCGATATTCCCGTGTTGCGCGAGGTCGCCGGAGACGGTGCGCTTTTCTTTGATCCGCTGTCGGTGGACCGCATCGCCGAGGCCGTCACGCGCGTTCTGGGGGACGCGGCGTTGCGTAATCAACTCGTTGAGCGAGGACGTATTCGCGCGGAGGGCCTCACGTGGCGAGCGTCGGCGGAACGCACCTTGGCCGCTTTGCTCGAGGTCGGACGCGGCTGAGAGCGCCAGCCGGCCGAAGCCCTTCGAAACATTGCTCTACGACTCGCCCACGCCCAGGGCTCCCGACCAGAACTCGAAAGGCCGGCCGCCTCGCTCATCTTCCGGCCGACCCTCATTCTTAAAGAACCCGATGTAGGTCAACACGTTGAAGCTCAAGAACTCCTCTTCCTTGGGGTTTGCCCGGGCCAGCTCATGAACCCTGCGCCAGGTGCCGGAATTCATGTACATTTGCTCCAAAATGCCCGCACGTGAGAACGAGGTATCGAGCGGAACGATCTCCTGGTGGTGGGTGTGACCGTAGACGATGTAGCGGGCGTTGCGATTCTTGTATTCGCGCTCCGTCAGAGCGTGCCGCTGATAGGAGCCCTCCGCGCCCCCGAACTTCTCGTTAAACCAGCCGAGCAGGCGGCCGGCGGAACCCAACGAAATTCCCTTCGAAAACTTGAGGACGAGTTCGAGTTTATCGACCGATCCGATCGGGTTCCAGGTATCCCTCTCCTTGACGAAATCGAGTGCCAGAAATTCATCGACGAGACCGTCCCAAACGTCTTTCACGGCTTTGATCTGTTCGCGGTCCGGACAAGTCCGTCGCAGCACGCCGTCGACCCAGACGGGAATGACGATGAGCGGCCGCACGTTATCAATCTCTTTGAGGGCCCGCACACAGCCTTTGGGTAATTGGCGCCCCATCCTGCGCCGCACCTCGGTCGGAAAACGGTTGAGAAGATCAACGACGATGGCGTCGCCCAGCGAGGAACCATCGCGGTCGCCCTCGTAGTTGAAGGGGTCGTAAATATCGCCGTGACGAGCGAAGACTTGGTGCTTTTCGTATGCCTCGGTGATAGCGGTCGACTCGCTGGGATCGTGGGGAAACGGTTGACTGGGGGAATTCGCCAGCCCCATGGCGTTCACGACTCGGCGGCGTATCTGGTTAAAGTGCGTGCCTCGCAGGTGGTAGAACCAATCGTGGTTGCCGACTAAATAATGAACCCGCACGTCGACCGGCCCGCGGCCAGGGTCAGCGGGTTCGCGAGAGACGCCGGCCGGCTTGCCGTCGGGCCCGACCCTCGGCAGAGTAATCCCCTCCCCCGAACCGAGACTTTTCAGAACATTCAGCGACTCTCTGTTTTTGGTGAGAATCGACCCGCTGATCTCGGCGATCTTTTTCTGGAACAAGTCCGGCTTCGTTCGCGAATCCCAGGGTCTGACATACCCCGCATCCGTTTTGCTCGCGGGCCACTTCGTCGACCGGATCAGATCGAGGATATCACCCAACAGAACAATGTCCAGCGATTCAATGGGCTTGTACTCTCCGTTCGCGCGCCAGGAAGCATCGTAAGCCATATCCCGAAGGCGCTCCCGGAAGGCCCGAAAGGCGCCGGCGGAGATCGTGTCTCCCGACGTTCCGTCAGTCAGATGTAGGTCGCTGATGATGACAAGCATGTTTCTCCTCTTGCGGCAGTCAATGCGAAATATCGAAAGCAGGCCGTCGGCCCGGAAATCCGTTTCTACTTTTAGAACGCGTTCTACTTTTAGAATGCGTAAACCATCATAAGATAGTGCCGGCAAGAAGTTTTGGCGACACTTTGGGCTTGGGGTTTTGGGGGTCTTGGCCGAATGGGGCGTGCTGTTTCGTTGACCAGCGGGCGGCGATGGCGGCGGGCTCTCGTCGCCATCGGTTTGGCCGGTTTCGGCGGTTCACCGCTTGGTTTCGCGGGTTTGGGTTGGGTTCTTTTTTGGCTCCTTGTTGATTGGTGTGTGGCGGTGACGGTTGCTAAGCCGTTGGTTTTGAAGCGACTTGCTTCGAGATTGGGTTTGTTTGGTGTTTTTTGATTAGTGACGCCGCGGGGCGGCGGGGTCGGGATTTTTTGCGCTTTCTCGAGATGTGGGTGACGGGGCCGCTTTTTGGCTGGTTGCTAGACGGGGTTGGGTTCGCCTGGTTTTCTAGAGTTGTCAGGTTCATCGGATACCGCTTACTTACGTGCGCGGCTCGGTTTGCGACGGCATCGTTTGCGACGGCGTCGTTTGCGAGGGCGCTTTTTAGGGTGGGGTTGTTTTCGCGGCTTTGGAGATTGGGGGTTCGGTTGACGAGCGGGGGGTCGTTGGGGGAGTCGGGAATGGGGGGTGGTTCGTAACGGATGAGCGGTGGGTCGGGGTCGTAGCCGGGTTGGACTTCGCGGGCCTCGCGGGCTTCGCGGAGTTGGCGCTCTTCGCGGCGGATGTCGATCATCAGCTCGACGCCGCGGAAGAAACGGCGGCCGAGATGGCCGTCATATCGGGCTAGGCTGTTGAGGAGTTTTATTCGAGTGAGCATGGTCCAGCCGAGGATGTGGGTTCGCTCTTGGCGGTCTTCCGGCATGGGGCCGGTGTCGTGGTTGAACAGGCTCGAGGTGCGGCGGGTGTTGTCGATGCCGGCGGCGATGACGGCGGTTTCGATACGGGAGAGCCGTTGCATTCGCCAGGAGGAGTCGGCGATTTGACGGACGATTTCCTTTTCGACGCGGTTTCTGGGGAGATAGGTGTCCTCGAAGGAAGTGATGTGTTGATCGAACTCGGCGGGGTCTTCGCCCGGCAGGACGGCGTCTTGAGCAAGAAGGCCGTGTTTGAGTGCGTTTTTGGCGGTGCGGGTTTTTCCGCTGCTGGTGCGGGGCCCGGTTGACTTTTTCGCGTTTTCGCGATTGGCTATGGATCTGTTTGTCAGATGCCATGGTAGTAGTCCTTTCTCGTCTAAGTATTGGCTAAGCAGCCGGTAATAGGATAAACGGGAGGTGGGCGTTTTTCGGGGGTTATGTTGTCTGGCTCTTCCGGGTTTCTAGTGGCCGGGGGCCATATCGAGTCCTCCGCGGTGGAAGTAGATGGCGTTGATGAAGTTCTGTTGATTGCGGAAGCCTCGAGCGGTCGCCTTCAGCTATTGAATCGTTGAGTTCAGCCCCTCACTGACCGCATTCGTAACGCGGTGTTTCAGGTACGTCAGTATGTTTTCGAGGCGCGCCGTTAACATCCGCGCCACAGCGACCATCGGCGTCAACCGGCTGCGACGAGCCCACTCGCGCCATGGCGTGAAGAAAGCCCGCGCCGCCGATTCGCGACGATAGTCGAACAGCCGCATCACCGTCTCCTTCAACGCCCACGCCCGCGCCGTCTTCAGGTCGCTTTCCCGCACTCGAAACTCGCGCCAGGCGTCTTCGGAAAAGCTTGCCGGATGCCGCGGCCAAACGTACTTCGTGCCGCTCAAACGCTCGTCGCCGGACGCCCGCGGGCGTTTGTTCTCCGCCCGCCGCACTTGATCCACGGCCTTCGATAGATGCGCCGCGATGTGAAACTTGTCGTAAACGATCTTCTTGTCCGATTCGGGGAGATGCTCGCGCGTCGAGGCGACGTAGGGGTCCCAGATGTCCATCGCGACGGCTTCGACGCCGGCAAGCTGTTCTTCGCTCAACGTCTCCCAGAAGCCGTCCAGGCTTGCCTTGCGCCGTCCCGCGGCGACGAACAACACGCGCCAGCGGTTGAGATCGTTGACGACCGTGAGATAGCGATGACGCTTACGGAAGCTCTTCTCGTCGACGCCTAGATGGGCGATCGGCTCGGCACGGCGGCGCGCCAGTCCACGCTGCACGGCGCGTTCAAGGATGCCGTGAATCTCGTCCCAGCTCAGGGCGAGCAGCTGCTTCTTGCCGCCACGAGATCGCGAGAGCTTCCAACAGTGCTGTGAAGCGGCTGGAGGCCTCGGCCCACGGCAGTCCCACCACCCGCGGCCCGTGCTCGGGGCAGTCGCTACGCGGCGGCCCGGCATGCAGAATCGTGCGGTACCGGCAAGTGTCGAGATGACGCCAATGGGCGCTCGGGTTGATGATCGTGGAGCCCACACTCGGCGCCGCACTCGGGACAGCACCAGCGCACTTGTTCATCGTGTTCGAGAAAGACGTGGACTTCGCCGCCGTCCCGGCGCAACTTCACGCGTTCGACTTTCCAGGGACTTTCAATGCCTAGAATCTGACGCTATAGCTCGCCGTCTTGCATCCCGCGAGCCTACCACCCCGCTCTCCTCGGCCACTAGAAACCCGGAAGAGCCTTTCTTTTTGAACAGCGAGTCGAATTGGCCACGTACATCCTGCCCTTGGCCACTCGACCGATTGACCAAATCGACCGACGTGCGGGGCTCAAAGTAGTCGCAAAAGTTCGCGCGGTCTTTTTCCGAAACCCATTCGGCCTGGGTTTCCGCGCATTGATTGTGCTTGCCGGGATCAAAAAAACGACAATTACGACAGCAATGCAAATCTCCGTCGCACGATGCGCAGGTGTCCCTTCGGGTGATGTTTTGGCCGGGCAACAGGCGAACAGGCTGCCCGCAGCTATGGCAGCTCAGCACGACATTGGTCATAATACGATCGAGAATACTCCAGTCAGCGGGGATGTTCAACGCGCCGCCGGATGGGCTCTCGACGTTACCCGAACACGGCGGCACGGAATTACAGCAGCGAGACCGACGCTTACACTCATGACGCTCCCTACTCCACTCTTTTCTTCGCGCAATCTCGGATTGTGTATCGCCGCGGCATTGCTGTTGAGCGCCGGGCTGTCGAGTTGCGGCGGCAAGATCCTGCCGACCAATTATTATATTTTGGAATTGCCCGCGGCTCCGCGCGCCCAGGTGGAGGCTTTTCCCGCCACGGCGGTGGTGGCGCCCTTCCGGGCCTCGCAGATGCTCACGCAGGATCGGATCGTCTATCGTCCCGCGGCCGGCGAGGTGGGCTTCTACGAATATCACCGTTGGGCGGAAGACCCTCGTCAGACGATCACGGCTACTTTCATCCGCCGTCTGCAAGCGCTGGGAACGTTTACGACGGTCGTTCCTCTTGACGGCCGCATGACAGCCGATTACATTCTTCGAGGACGGATCGAAAAGCTCGAGGAGGTCGACTTCGGCGGCGGTGTCTCGGTCCACGTGCGATTGTCGGCGGAACTACTTTCCGTCGAAGACCGCAAGCCCGTTTGGCACGGCTTCAGCGAGCAAAAGGGAGAGGTCTCGGTGGGAGAAGTGAGCGCCGTTGTCGCCGAGATGAGTCGAGCGGTCCGCGCGGCTCTCGACAAGCTGTCGGCCGAGCTGGACGGTTGGGTCAGAGCGAACGTATCTCCACCCGCTCGCGAAGAAGCTCGATCTCGCTAAGCGGGGCGAATTCGAGCCCGGGTCTTCCCGCCGCGGCGGTCGCGGCCGCCACGGCCCAGCGCAGCGCGTCGACGAACGATTCCCCTTGCGTCAGCGCCCAAACGTAGGTCGCGGCCAAGACATCGCCCGCGCCGATCGGGCATCCTGTTTCAAGCGACGGCGGCACGGCGGCCAACAAACCTTCTTCCCAAGCCGCGATCACCCCTTGGCTTGCCAGCGAGAGAAGCACTTTGTCCGCACCCATTTCACGAATCTCGCGGGCCGCGGCGGCGCTTTTGGCTTGCGAGAGCAGAGTGCGGTCGAGCAGACGCTCGGCCTCGGGCCGGTTCGGCTTGGCCACGGCCGGATGGCGGCCAGGCCAAGCCCCAGCGACTCGCCGCTGGAATCGAGCAGCGTCGGCACATGATGTTCGGAGGCCAGGCGAATCATGCGGGCGAAAAAATCGGCGGGCACCCCCGGCGGACGGCTTCCGGTGAGCAGCAGCCAGTCGGCGCGCGGCAGTTTTTCGATCACGGCTTGCTCGATATTCCGCACGTCCTCGGCTTGCAGCCGCTCACCGACTTGGTCGACCTTGATGGTCAGGCCGTGACGGTCGTTGATGGCGAAATTGCGGCGTGTCTCGCCGGCGACGGGAATTAGGGTGCGCTCGATGCCGGCTTGATCCAGCAAGCGCTCGAAGCGTTTGCCCCTGTCGCCGCCACAGGTGGCGATGGCGTGAACCTCCCCTCCATAGGCATGGATCACATGCGCCGCGTTGACCCCCTTGCCGCCGGCGTGTTCCTGTTCGGCAAGGACAAAACTGTGGTCGTCGTAGACGATTCGATCCGTCGTCACCGTGACGTCGATCGAGGGATTGAGGGTGAGAGAAACGATCATGGCCGAGGGGTCGCGGGCGGGAACGATCATGATAGCGTTGACGGGAAAGACGGTATAATTCCCCTTTCGGAACGGACCCTGACTTGTTGCCCTCCCTTTCCGTCGTCATCCCGTCGTACAACGAAGAAGAACGGCTGCCTCCAACCCTGGAGCGGGTAGCGGAGTATCTGCGAGCCGGAGCCTATCGCGAAACCGAAATCTTGGTTGTCAACGACGGCTCCTCGGACGGAACGGCGGACATCGCTCGCGAGGTGGGTTCGAAACTCGAAGGCGAGGGTCCGCGAATCCGCGTTCTCGACAATCCGGGCAACCGCGGGAAGGGTTACAGCGTGCGTCACGGCGCCCGCGAGGCGGCGGGAGAATGGGTGCTTTTTTCCGACGCCGACCTGTCGGCTCCGATCGAAGAATGCGATAAGTTGTTCGCGGCGGTCGCCGACGGACGCTTCGAAGGGGCCATCGGTTCGCGAGCTCTGGATCGTTCGCTGATCGGCGTCCACCAACCGATGTTCCGTGAAGCGATGGGGCGGGTCTTCAACGTTGTGGTGCGGTTGATCGCGGGCCTTCCGTTCGCCGACACGCAATGCGGCTTCAAACTGTTTTCGCGGCGAGCCGCCGAGCGAATCTTTGCCGCGCAACGCTTGGAGCGCTTCGGATTTGACGTGGAGGTCCTCTACTTGGCCCGCAAGTTCGGCTTCCCGGTCGCCGAAGTGCCGGTCCGCTGGGATGACGTCGAAGGAACGAAGGTGGCGGCCTTTTCGGGGGCCGACGCGTTTCTGGACATCCTGCGGGTGCGTAAGAACGACTGGCTTGGTAGATACGATTAGCTCGCCGGGGATTCATGGAACGCCATGAAAATGGGAGCGCCGACGTTCCTGTCGCCCTTTCAGTGCTCGCCCGGGTGAGAATTCCACCCAGGGTTCCGCCCGCGGTTTCACCATGTGCTATATTTCCGCCGCCGCTTCGCGGCTGAGGGCGTTCACGGTCGTGCCGGCATGAAGGTAATTCCCGAACGTTGCCGCGTGCTCGGAGGCGCTCTTCGCTTCCTTTTACAACATGGCTGGTTTGGCCGATATGATTCTAGGCCGATAGCGGTCTCTAATCGGCTTGCCGTCACCTGAATCGAAACCATCCTGGTCGTGGAAGACGAAAAGTCGATGCGACAGTACCTGAGCGCGGTCCTTCGCTCGGAGGGCTATACGTGCGAGCCGGTGGCGGAGGCCTTGGCGGCTTTGTCGCGTCTGGCGGCCACCGACAAACCCGTTGATCTCGTCTTGAGCGACATCAACATGCCGGGCCTGGACGGCATTGAGTTTCTCCGTACGGTCAAGACGGTGTCTCCCGATCTTCCGGTGATTCTCGTCTCGGGGCTCTATGAGTTGATCTTGGCGCTTGACGCGCTGAAATCCGGCGCCGCCGACTATCTCTACAAGCCCGTCAAGCCCCAACAACTTCTTGACATGGTGGCCAAGCACCTCAGGCCCGAGGCGTCGAACGATCACGCCGCCCTGCAACAAGCCTTGGGGAATTACCTGGCCGGCGGCGGAGAAGGCGGGCTCTCGACCGAACAGGTTCTGAAGACTTTCGAGACCCTCGGGTTACGCCGCTATGAAACCCTGCAACACTCGCGTCGTGTCGCCGAGTATTCTCGCTTGGTCGGGGTCGAGGCGAAGTTCGGCGAAGCTGAATTGAAAGACCTGCGCCTCGGAGCGCTTTTGCACGACATCGGCAAGATTGCCATTCCTCACAATGTTCTGATGAAACCGGGCCCGCTCGACGACGAGGAGTGGGCCGTGATGCGGTTGCATCCGCGGATCGGGTGGGAATTGCTCTCGCCCTTCGGTGAGTTGGCCGCGGCTTCCGAAATCGTTCACCACCACCACGAAGCCTTCAACGGCAAGGGACACCCGAAGGGTCTGCATGGGGAGGATATTCCCGCCGGCGCCAGAGTATTCTCTCTGGTCGACACGCTGGATGCCGTTGTCTCGGATCGGCCCTACCGCGCCGGGCGGCCGATCAGCGTGGCGCGAGAGATCATTCGTTCCGAAAGCGGCTCGCAGTTCGACCCCTGTTTAGTGGAAGCCTTTGGACGAGTTCCCGACGAGTTGCTGGAGCAAATTCGTTCCCGCTACCCCGACGAATAGCCGCCCCAGACCGGCGCGGCGAAAAAAAAGAGGGCCGGAATCTCTCCCGGCCCTCAAAGTTAGACTTGCCGCCGCGGGTCTCACGCGACGGAGATTGTGCTTGATTAGAAGTCGTGATGCCCGGGAGGCTCCGCCGCCGCCGGAGTCTTGTCGGGAATCTCGTGAACCGCCGCTTCGGTCGTCAGCATCAGACTCGCGATCGAAGCCGCGTTCTGCAGAGCCGAGCGAGTGACCTTGGCGGGATCGATGACGCCCGCCGCGACCAGGTCGCCGTACTCTTCATTCTGTGCGTTGAAGCCGAAGTTCGCTTCGTCGTTCTCGCGAATCTTCGCAACGACGATGGCGCCTTCCTGGCCGGCGTTCTGGGCAATCCAGCGAACCGGCTCCTCGAGAGCGCGGCGCACGATGTTGATGCCGATCTGCTCGTCCTCGTCATCGGCCTTTAGGTCGGCCAAAGCACTGCCCGCCCGCAGCAGCGCCACGCCGCCGCCGGGAACAATGCCTTCCTCGACAGCCGCGCGAGTGGCGTGCATGGCATCCTCGACACGAGCTTTCTTCTCTTTCATCTCGGTCTCGGTCGCCGCGCCGACTTTGATGACGGCCACGCCCCCAACGAGTTTCGCCAGACGCTCTTGCAGCTTCTCGCGATCGTAGTCGGAAGTCGTTTCCTCGACCTGGGAGCGCAATTGCTTAACGCGTCCCTCGATGGCTTCCTTGCCGCCGGCGCCTTCGATGATGGTGGTGGTGTCTTTATCGATCACGATGCGACTGGCCTGCCCCAAGTCGTCCATCTGGACGCCCTCGAGCTTGATGCCGGTTTCTTCCATGATCGCCTTGCCGCCGGTGAGGATCGCGATGTCCTCGAGCATGGCCTTGCGGCGGTCGCCAAAGCCGGGAGCCTTGACGGCGGCGACGTTGAGAGTGCCGCGCAGCTTATTGACGACCAAAGTCGCCAGGGCTTCGCCTTCGACTTCCTCGGCCACGATCAGCAACGGACGGCCTGCGCGAGACACCTGCTCGAGCAACGGAAGAAGGTCCTTCATGTTGGAGATCTTCTTCTCGTGGATCAGAATCAGGCCGTTCTCGATGACGCACTCCATCTCCTCTTGATCGGTGACGAAATAAGGCGAAAGATAGCCGCGGTCGAATTGCATACCCTCGACCACGTCCAGCTCGGTGTCCATGGTCTTGCCTTCCTCGACCGTGATGACGCCGTCTTTGCCGACCTTCTCCATCGCCTCGGCGATGATGTTGCCGATCGTGGAGTCGCTGTTTGCCGAGATCGCGGCGACTTGGGAAACCGCGCTGCCCTCAACGGGGCGAGAGAGTGATCCAATTTGGTCGACGACGTTCACCGTGGCTTGCTCGATGCCGCGCTTGATGGCCATCGGGTTGGCGCCGGCCGCTACGCTCTTGACGCCCTCGCGATAGATCGCCTGCGCCAGAATCGTCGCGGTGGTGGTGCCGTCTCCGGCCACGTCGCTGGTCTTCGAGGCCACTTCGCGCACCATCTGCGCGCCCATGTTCTCGATCTTGTTCTCGAGTTCGATTTCCTTGGCGACGGTCACGCCGTCCTTGGTCACCGTCGGTCCGCCGAACTTCTTCTCGAGCACGACGTTGCGGCCCTTCGGGCCCAGCGTGACGCGAACCGTGTTAGCCAGCTTGTTGACGCCCGACAGAATCGTCTGGCGCGAATCTTCTCCGAAGATAATTTGCTTACCTGCCATATTCGTTGTTCCTCCTTAAGCCGCTTTTTCCGAGCTTTCGTTGTCTTCGAGGATGGCGAGAACTTCGTCCTCGCGGAAGATCAAGTAATCGCTATTGTCGATCTTGACCTCGGTCCCCGCATATTTCGCGAAAAGGATGAGATCTCCCGCTTTCACGTCCAGAGGGGCAATGGTGCCGTCCTCTTGACGCTTGCCGTTCCCTACCGAGATGACCTTTCCCTGTTGGGGCTTTTCCTTGGCCGAATCGGGGATAATGATCCCGCCCTTGACTTGCGCTTCTTCTTCTTCAACGCGCTCGACCAGGATGCGATCGTGCAACGGTCGTAGTTTCATTCCTGTTTCCTCCTAAATCAACATTAATCAACATTCAAGCCGGCGGCATCATGCCGCGCGAACCAATCAGGCCTCGCTACAGCGGAAGTTTCCATCCGCCGCGGTTCAGTCGCTGTTTCCTACACTGTGCGGAAGAACCGGCACCAACGGTGTCTGTGCCCGTTTCCTGGTTTCCGTGCGGACAATCGGTACCGAAGTCTCACGCCGGAAACCGTAGGTTCCGGCCGTAGCGGTAGCCCATTTGACTCAAGCATACCATAGAGAATCGCGAAGCGCAAGCACAACCTTAGGGGCATCCACTAAGATTTTATGCCATTGGTGGATTCACAAGTCAAGCCGGGAGGAGGTTTGCAGCAGGAATTCGGCCCGACAGACTCATCGGCGCGAGGCCGAATTCGTTTCGATGCAACGTTTCGATGCGACTATGTTGCACCCTTCGGTCAGATCCGCGTCGGGTGTCCGAAGTTGGGAAGTAAGGGATACGACCGGTGCCATGCGTCCCCCAAATGGGCATTCTTATGTAGAGCTACTAAGGGAGGCTCCCCATGACCCGCCCTCTAGTCTCGACTTGAACTCATGGTACTTCATTGTTGTTGATGCGGGCAGAGTACTAAGTTCAGGGAAACTCTTCGGGAAAGTCGTCGCATCATGGAAGTTTCAACCGCTTCTTCGATTCTGTTTTTTTGCACGGTTGCTGTCCGGCTGATTGGTTTCGGTTGGGTGATTCGGCTGCTGTCGGTGACGCGCGATTGGCGTGTCACGCCGTTGCTGCTGATCTTCGGAGTTCTTTCGGTTCGCGGGATTGAATACGTCGTCGAGTTCAGCCGAAGTGGATTCGTCCCGCCGGGGTTAGGCGATGTAGTCGGGTTCCTCAACAGCGTGCTCGGCCTGGTCGCGATCATTCTCATTGGACGCATGATCGAAGCGTTGCAATTGCACCGCCGCAAGGACGGTCCCTTGACTGACCTGGTCGAGAACAGTGGTGATTTCATGGGCATTGCCAAGCCGGACGGGACGGTAACCTATGTCAACCCCGAGGGGATCGACATGGTGGGGCTTGAAAACCTCGACGACGCCCCCGGCCGCAAGTTGGAAGAATTCGTTTTCGCGGAGTTTCGCGCGGTGTTCCGCGAAGAGTTTCTCGGGGTCGTGCAACAAGGCAAAGGGGTCAATTGCCTCGGGCAGCTTCGGAATTTCCGGCGCGAGGGTGAGCGGATCGAGGTGGACTGCCAAATGTTCCCGATCCGCGACCCCAAGACGCAAGAGGTTGTCTCGATTGCTTGGTCCGCTCGGGATATTACCGAAAGAAAGCGTAAGCAGGCCGAGCGCAATCGGTTGGCCGCCATCACCGAATCCTCGCCCGATGCCATCATCCAGATCGGGACCGACGGGACGATTTCGACTTGGAACCGGGCCGCCGAGCAACTGTACGGCTATAGCGAGGCCGAGGCGAAGGGGCAGCCGATAGCGATTCTTCTGCCGCGGGAACGGCTTGGCAACTTCGCGGCCATTGTCGCTCGCCTAGACGCCGGGGAGAAAATCCTCGAGTTCGACACGGTTCATCGCCGCAAGGACGGAAGCCTGGTCGACGCGGCCGCCACGATCTTTCCCTTTGTCGACGACCAAGGGAAGACGATTGGCACCGCGCTGGTCACACGTGATATCAGCAAACGAAAAAACATGGAACTCGCTCTACGGGAGAGCGAGACCCAGTTTCGGGTTTCCTTCGAGCGTGCTCCGATCGGCGTCGCTCTCGCCAACACCGACTCCGCTACCTGAAAGTCAACCAGGCGTTCCGCGACATGTTGGGGTACAGCGAGGCGGCATTGCTCGAAAAAACTTTCCTCGACATTACCCACCCCGAAGATGTGGATAGGGACGAGGAATTGTCGGCCAAGGCCTTCCACGGAGATATTCCTTACCTTCGGACCGAGAAGCGATACATCCACAAGTCGGGCCGGATCGTCTGGGCTGAACTTTCCGCCTCGATGGTTCGGGACGAGGAGGGGAACGTTCTCCACGCCATCGGGATGATCCAGGACATTTCCGAACGCAAAGAAGTCGAACGGGAACTGGAAAGGAACCGGCGCCTCGCCGAGCAGCGGCTGCTCGAGGTGGAGCAACTCTATGCCACCGCGCCGGTCGGGCTGTGCACGCTGGATGGAAATCCGCGCTACGTCCGCGTCAACGAAACGTTGGCCTCTCAAAACGGCAACCCTGGGTTACGAGGCAACCGCGCTGACCAACAGCGCCGAAGCCTTGGAGCGCTTTCGAAAGGCGCCCCACGACTACGATTTGGTCATTTCCGACATCACGATGCCCGAATACAGCGGCATTGATCTGGCGCGTCTGATGTTGGAAATCAAACCTGATCCGCCGATTATCTTGATCACCGGCTACAGCGAGTTGGTTTCCAAGGAAAAGGCCGCTGACTTGGGAGTGCGAGCGGTTCTGCTGAAACCCTATCGGATTCCCGAACTCATCGAGGAAGTCAGGAAAGCTCTGCCGGTGGGGAAAGCCGCCCGCGGCTGATTGATGCGCCGAGCGCAACCGCGCCTACACGTGTCCGAAGACCGGCTCTTCTGCTCGTTTCGAAGGGGCGGCGCTCATCAACACATCACGTACTTGATGAATGACGGCCTGTTTTTCGCGGTTTCGCAACGAGCGCCGATTGACGAGCAGACGGGCAGTCGAATCCGGCAGTAACTTGCCGATGATCTTCAGCCCGTTGGCCCGCAGTGTTCGGCCGGTTTCGGTGTTGTCGATGATGGCGTCGCCGTCTTCGGGCGGTTTCGATTCGGTCGCCCCGAAAGAGTGGAAAATCGCCACCGGCGATGAGGCGCGGCGCTCAACGTGCAGACGCGAATAGGGCGTATAGAGCGAGGGTTCCAGATCGGTGTGCTTACGTACCAACGCCTCGGTGAGATTGAGATACTCCGTCCAAATCCGAAGCGGGTGCGTGCCGGTTGAGTTCACGAACTTTTCGAAAAGTTGCTCGGCGTTGTTGACGTCTTCCCAGGTTTCGGGCACCGCCAGGACGATATCGACGCGCCCCACGCCCAAGTCAAGCAACTCGGCGACGTTCGAGGCGCATTCGCTTTCCAGATACCAGTCCAGTCCCGAGATGCCGATGTCGTAGAAACCGGCCGCAATCATATAAGGGATTTCCTGCGGCCTGAGCACCTTGCCGGAAAGGCCCGGAATGTCGACTTGCGGCCGGTAGCCTCGGCTGCCGTCGGCATAGCCGCTGATCCCGAGTCCGGCGCGTTCAAAGAACGCGGACATCTTCTTTTCGAGACTCCCCTTGGGAATGGCGAATTTGACCTGCGTCATGACTGTTCTTCTTCGTTTTACTGTAGCGGGTCGCGGACCGCGCGCGGAAACCTCGGCGGTCAACCCGCGGCGCCGACCGGCTCGACCCTTGCCCCTACTACCTACCCGCGGTCCGCGAGCCGACCACGATGTCCCCGATCCGGTGCAGCTTGATCAAATCGGTCTTGCCCACGACCTGAAACGGCGTTCCGGCGACCACCAGGATCAAGTCTCCTCGCTCCACCCAGCCTGCCTTCAAAAGTCGCGCCTGCGACCTCGCCACCAGCGCATCCAAGTTGCGAACCTGCTCGAGCTGCTTGGCGCGCACGCCCCAAAGCAATTTCATGCGGCGGCAAATCGCTCCGTGGCGAGAAAGCCCCAGGACCGAGCAGCGCGGTCTGTATTTCGAAATCAAGCGAGCCGTGTAGCCGCTCTCGGTGTAGACGACGATGTACTTGGCTCCAAGGTCCTCGGCGAGAAACGTCGCGCTGCGGGCCACCGCTTCCGACAAATCGTCGCTGTCGGAGGCAGCCTCGCCGCCCGCGCGGTTCGGGAGCGGCGCGGAGGCTTCGGCGGTTTCGATGATGCGGCTCATCATGCGCACCGCCTCCACCGGGTACCGCCCGACCGCCGTTTCACCAGAAAGCATCAAAGCGTCGGAGCCGTCGAAGACGGCATTCGCCACGTCGCCGGCTTCGGCGCGGGTCGGCACGGGCCGATCGATCATCGATTGCAGCATCTGCGTCGCGGTGATGGCGGGTTTCTTCGCCAGTCGCGCCTTTTCGATGATCCTCTTTTGCTCCACCGGCACGCGCCACGGGCTAATCTCGACCCCCAGATCGCCTCGCGCGATCATCACGCCGTCGGACGATTCCAAGATTTCATCGATCGCCTCGATCGCTTGCGGTTTCTCGATTTTCGCGATGACATGAGCCGGCGATTGGGCGGCCGTGATAAGTTTTTTCAACTTGCGAACGTCGCTTGCGGATCGCACGAAAGAGAGCGCCACGTAGTCGACCCCTTGTTCGAGGGCAAAGGCAAGATCCCGCTTGTCTTTCGCCGTCAGCGAGGTCAAGCGCAGCCCGACGCCCGGAACGTTGACTCCCTTGCGCTCGGCCAGCAAACCGCCGTGGACGACTTCGGTTACCAAGTCACGGCCTTCAACGCGGCTGACGCGCAACTCAATCGCGCCGTCGTCGATCAAGACGCGGTCGCCTTTTTGAAGTTCCTCGGCCAATCGCGGATAATCGACCGATACGGCGGTGCGGTCGCCGCCGACACGCCTGGCGCAAAGGCGCAGCGTGGCGCCTTGTGACAACTCGACCGGGCCGCCCCCGACTAGGAGTCCGGTACGGATCTTCGGTCCTTGGAGATCGGCCAAGATGGGCAGGAAGCGACGCCGCTTTTTCGAGACCCTCCGGATGTTGACGATCACTTTCGCGTGGTCTTGATGAGTTCCATGCGAGAAGTTGAGACGAGCCGCGCTCATTCCGGCATCGAGCAACTCGTCGATCACAGCGGTGGTGTTCGAGGAGGGACCCAGAGTGCAAACGATTTTCGTGCCGCGCATAAAGCCCTTAACGGATGATTTCCAACCTTTCTGCATTCTTTCACACCCAGCGAATCGGAGTCCCCGACCAAGGCAACAGGCCCCGCTGACTCGATCGCGGTCGAGGCCGTCCAAGGCACAACGGCCACTCAGGCTCCATCGGCTCACGAAAGATGGAAGGTGCTACACTGACAGGAATAGCGAACGGTCGCGCAACGCGGCACGACTCGCAAACCACAGAAAACAAAGGATCGGGGCGTAGCGCAGCCTGGTAGCGCGCTTGCTTCGGGAGCAAGAGGTCCGGAGTTCGAATCTCCGCGCCCCGACCAATGTTTTCAATTACTCGTAACCGCCCGTGGCGATGAAAGAGCCTTCGTGGTTGTAGCCGTCGGCCCGGCGGTGGCCGCGCCGTCGCTGTTGAATATCCCTTGATGGCAGGGGCACAGAAACTCTTGTTTCTTTTGCTCCCATTGCACCCGGCAGCCCAGATGAGGACAACGGTTGGAAAAGCCGATGTAGCTGATGCCGGTGTCTTTGTTGATGCGGCCTGTATTGGAAACGATCAACTGGTCGCCCGACGGCAGGGTCAACGAGCGGCTCTGCCCGACTTCGATATCTCGCGCGAAGCCGACAAAACTCCGCTGCCCGCGGCGTCCGGGCCTCGCCGGAAAGACGAAGCGAAGGGCAAAAGCCGTGAGCGTTCCGTAGGCGGCGACAAGCGAAGCAATAAGCGCTCCCAAGATCACGCCTCGGCGGGTTCTCGAGACCGCCCCCTCGTCACCCGGCACTTGATTTGGACTTTGTTGGGACGGGGAGTTAGAGGACATGGTTCAGAAAGACGTAAGGAAATGTGTGGGTGGCTCCCGGTGTCGTCTGCTTGAGGAACTCTCCGCTGAAGAAACGGCCGATTCCGCCTCCCAGCGTCACTTTCGGGTCGGGCTTGTAGACCAACGTGGCATCAAACTCTTCACCAATACGTTTGTTCAGCGCCCCTGCGACCGGCGACCGCACCGCAACCGTGCCCCCCTTGCCGTAGAAATGATCGTTGCGCTGGGCCAGCCAAAACAAAAAGTAATCCAAGCTAAGCCGCAGCTTCGAGGATAACCGGAAAGCCACTCCGCCGCGCACGTCGCTGATGTTGCGCCAGCCCACCCGATCGGCGAGCCCTTGGTAGAGATGGCCGGTCGGAAACAGTTGGTCGAAAGTTCCGTGCTTCCCGTCGGCGGGGTTGCTGTCACCGCTGCCATATTGGTATTCCGCGTCGATCCAGCTTGCCCACCCATCGCTGGGTCATTTGCCCTAACAAGAAACCAAAACACCCGAACTTCAGCACCAAGAGGCGAGAGCCCGCGAACCGCCGATCCCACGCCCTCGCTTACAGCGCGAAAATCAACCCCTTCTCCAGCAGGACCGCAACAGTCTTTTCGAACGCTTTGGTAGCCTCTTTGATGTCTTGGTCGGTGTGGGCCGCCGAAAGCACACCCCCGGTCGAGCTCATATTGTCGACACCCTGATGACGCAACTGAAGCTGATATTCGTGAATCAATTCCGGCGGCATTCCCTTGAGGCGTGCGGCATCCGTCGTGTGGAGATCCGCGCGATTCGAGACGGCTTCGATTCTTTGCCGGTCCGTTTCGAAGTAAACATGAAACGTCGAGCAAGGCCCGTAGACGTACCCGGCGATGCTTTGCTTTTCGAGAACGCCTTCCCAGGCCGAACGCAGCTTCGCGGCCATCGCGTTCGCCTTGGCGATCGGCTCGCCCGTCGCGATGCGCTTCAACGCCGCGACTCCGGCGGCCGCCGACAAGGGCGCGGCATTGAACGTCCCCAAATGCGTCACGCGCTCGAAGCGATCGTGTCGCGGGTCGCCGGTGTGGTCGAACAACGCCATGATGTCGGCACGCCCGACCAGCGCGCCGCCGGGCATACCGCCGGCCAATACTTTGGCGAGGCAGGAAAGATCGGGGGTGACCTGATATAGCTGCTGGGCGCCGCCGGGGCTGAAACGGAAGCCTGTTACAACCTCATCGAAAATGAGCACTACCCCGCGTTGCGCGGTGATTTCGCGCAGGCCTTGAAGAAACTCGGGGGTGATCGGCACTCTTCCCCAGGACGCTCCGGACGGTTCGAGAATCACCGCCGCGATGCCGCTATCGCGGACGAGCGCACGGTCGACCGCCTGTAGATCGCCGTCAGGGATCGCAACCATGTCTTCTTTTACGCTCGGCGGCACGCCCAGCGAACCGTCGGCGTCAAAGGGCGGCTGAAAGCCATGCACGACGGCATCGTGCCACCCGTGGAAGTGACCCTCGAAACGGAGCAGCTTATGGCGTCCCGTGAAAGCGCGCGCCAGCCGAATGGCTAATAGCGTAGCCTCGGTCCCGGAATTGACGAAGCGAACTCGTTCGGCGGAGGGAACGAGCTTGTGAACCAACTCGGCCCATTCAATGTGGAGCGGATGGTCGTTGCCGAAGTGAGTGCCGAGCGGCGCGGCTTCCGCGATGGCTTCGAGAACATCGGCATCGGCGTGGCCCAGCAACAGCGCCCCGTTACCCATGAGGAAATCGATGTATTCGTTACCGTCGACATCCCACTTGCGGCCGGCCTTGCCGCGTTCGATGCAGAGGGGAACGGGCTCGAAGTGGCGTAGGTCGTGACCAACCTTGCCCCCCAACACTCCGCAAGCGCGCTCATACCAAGCGGCCGATTTCGTGCGCTTAGCCGCATAGGCCTCGGCTGTGAGGTGAGTCTCCGACATTCGGCTCTCGTTCCGGGAGCAACAACCCGTCGCGACACGGCGTACGCCTCTTGCGCGACGCGGCGTCATTCGTGGCGGTATCTCTTCTCCCGCGCTCTAGGCCGCGACAGAGGATGAACGTCCGACCAACCGGCGGAGGCCGCGACAAAATCGAGCACGGCCCGTTTCCAATGAATCCGCGGTTTCCAAAAGCGCCGTGAAAACGCGCTTGGCGAGGTATTCCCGCCGCCCCTTCAGGGCTGATCCTGATTTGGTTGCTACCCAGGGTTCCGCCCTTGGCTTCACCCCGGGCTATGTTCCGGCCCCCGTTTCGCGGCTCTGGGCACTTGCGATCTCGGCGCTCACAGCCGCTCTCTCATTCGGTGCGCACGAGCACATCGTGGGCCTCGCCGAGGTCGGCCGCGGCCGGCGTCACGATCGTCTTGTTGTCGATGTAAATCTTCTCGTCCTGGAGAATCGCTCGGCGCACGTCGTCTTCGCTGACAAAGGGAACGACGGTTACCTGGGGCGCGGGTGGCGGGGGGGAAGCTTCCTCGGCCGACGCGGACGGCGTCGAAAGCGCCTGGGATTGCCCGGCCGCGGACCGGCGCCGCGACAAAAAGCGGTCCACAACCGAAGCCACGGCGGGCGCGGGCGCGGGCGAAGCAGATGATGCGAACGAAGCAGCCGGAGCGGAAGCCGCCGCCGGAGCCGCGACCGGCGCGGAGGCGACCGCAATGCCGCGCTGTTCGAGATAACGCCCCACGGCATCGCTGATGTCGGACTTCCCGGCACTCGTCGATTGAGTCGCGGATGTCGTCGCGGGTGAGGCCGGCAGCGGTACCGGCACGGATTGCGGAATCGGTTTGCCCGCGAAATAGGCCTTGGCTTCCTCGCTCTCGAACGCCGTCTCGGGGTCCCTCACGTGGTAGGCGATGCGCTTGATGTTGATCAGATGCATCGGGCCGACGTTGTCGCTGGTGACATTGCCCGCGATCGCGCCGCAGCCGAGCGTCATGGCGGGAAACAGATTCGTCGTGATCCCGGTCGACCCCTGCGGCGCCGGCGTATTGACCAGCACGCGGAAGGCCGGCATGCGTAGCCCAAACTCCCGAATGCGCTCGTCATTGTGCGAGTAGATGACCGTCGTGTGGCCGCGCCCGCCGAAGTTCAAGATCGTCTCGCAAGCGTCCAAGCTTTCGGCGAAATCGCGCACAAAATAAGCCGCCAACACAGGCGATAATTTCTCGGCCGACATCGGATGCTCGCGTCCCACGCCGTCAAGCTCCACCGCCAGAATGCGAGTTCCTTCCGGAACCGTGAAGCCCGCCATTTGAGCGATCTTGCCCGGCGCTTGGCCAACGCAATCGGGGTTGATCGCGAAGTTCGGCTTGATCATGAGTTTTCGCAGAGCTTCGCGCTGCTCGTCATTGCACAGAAACGCTCCGTTAGCCTTGAGCGCCGCCAAAACTTTATCTCGATTGACGGTTTCGGCGACCACCGTCTGTTCGCTCGAGCATACCGTCCCGTAGTCAAACGACTTGCCGTCCACGATCGATGCGATGGCTTTCTCCACGTCGGCCGAGGATTCGATCAAGACGGCCACATTGCCCGGGCCGACGCCCAGCGCGGGCTTGCCGCTCGAATACGCCGCGCGTACGATTCCCGCGCCGCCGGTTGACAGGATCACGCCCGTCAACTTGTGCGTCATCAGCTCGTTGGTACCCGGCAGGCTCGCGTCGTTGAGGCACTGCACGATACCTTCCGGCGCGCCGGCTTCCACCGCGGCGCGAGCCAACAACGACGCTGTCTCGCAGGTACACCGCACGGCCCGAGGGTGCGGCGACAGCACAATACCGTTGCGCCCCTTGAGGGAAATCAAAATTTTGTAGAAAGCCGTCGAAGTCGGGTTCGTGGTCGGCAGGATCGCGCCCACGATGCCCACCGGCTCGGCGATCTCGATCAGACCTTTTTCCGGGTCTTCACGAATGATGCCGACGGTCTTTAGCGACCGGATCGCCTTGTGCAGCAGATCCGAATTCAGCAGGTTTTTGGCGACTTTGTCGCGAACATTGCCGTAGCCGGTCTCTTCCACCGCGCGCCGGGCCAGCGGCTCGGCGTTCGCGCGCGCCACGGCCGCGACATGGTCCACAACGGCGTCGACTTGCTCTTGCGTATAGTTCTTGTACTCGAGGAACGCCTTGTGCGCCAGCTCGATTTTCGTTCGAACTTCTTGAATCGATCGTAGATCTTTGTCTTCCAACATGGACGACATTCCGCGGTACCGATCAACGCAACCGGAAGCCCGACCGCCTTGGCGGACTCATTGACCGGGTTCTTGCCGGGAAGCAAGAAACTCGGCCGGCACGACAACTCCTCTACTTTTTACCGCTCTTGCCGGCGAGGTTCTTCGGGGTGAGTCTTTCCGCTTCGCTATGCGGATTAGGAATGACGTGGACGCCGACTAACTCGCCCACACGACGAGCGGCCGCCGCGCCGGCGTCGGTGGCGGCCTTGACCGCGCCGACATCGCCGCGACAAGTGACCAAGATCAAAGCGGCTCCAACGTTTTCCTTCCCTTCGAGAGTCACGTTGGCGGCTTTGACCATAGCATCGGCGGCCTCAATGGCGCCGGTAAGCCCCTTGGTTTCAATCATACCGAGAGCTTCCATCAGTTCTCCTTACCTGTCCGCGTTCCGAACAAACACAACCCGTGACGTTACCATATTCGGCGGTTCGTTCTCAAATTGAAACGGATAAATCCACCCGAAATCTACCACAAATCCCCGCCTACTCCAGCTTGTAAATCCCCATACGGCCCTCTCGCTCAGCGATCACCCGCCGGGTTCTACCGGGTCGCGGGGACAACAACCTACGCAACGTGGCGGTGTTCACCGGTTCGCGATCGTTCACCCACAAGACAACATCGCCGGCCCGCAACCCGGCCTGCTCGGCGGGACTGCCCGGGGCCACTATATCGACCGTTATACCCCTTCGCGGGGTGCGGAAACCCAGCCCCAGCCCCAGCCGCGCCGCCGACGGAAGCACTGCTCCGCCGCGCGCCGAAAGAATGAAGTTCACCACGCGGGAACCTCGTTGTCCCTGTAACTCGATCGTTTCGCGCGCCACCGGAAGCACCAGCGGCAGCAAGTCGTCCACCTGTTCCACCTTGCCTCCGTCGAGTGCCGTGAGCCGATCGCCCGGCCGTATACCGGCACGGTCGGCCGCCTTCCCGACCCAAACCTCCCTGACCTCGACACCTTCAGCGGGACGTTCGCCATCTTTGCGTATTGCCGGCGGGTCCACTCGAAAACCGTATCGAGCGGTCAACTGCGCGCCAAACGCCGCGGCTTGCTCAAGAGTCTCCGGGATATCGGCCGAGGCCATCACCGTCAGGCGGCCTTCGCATCGCACTACAACGCCCAACAGGTAGCCGTCGAGGTCAAACAACCCGCCCCCCAACATCGTTTCGCCGAGGCTGGCGTTGTAGGTTATCTCCCGAAAGCTCAATTCCCCGCAGACCGCCGGCGAGGACCCCCCGTAGATGCCCGGCGCGAAGGTGTAACTGCCGTCGTCCCTGCGGGCCACGGCCACCAGCCAATCGCCCGCCAACAACACCTCGGGGCCGACTCTCCGCACCGGTTGAAACGCATCACCGGCGCCGACCCGCAACGACACGATGGGAAACAGCGGCGAGGCCACGGCGCGACGGCCTTCGACCTCAACCTGTTCGGCGGTCCGTACCAGCGTAACGGCGGGGAAATCCTCTTTCCCGGCAGCCGTCACAAGCGTACCGTCGTTATCCCAAACAATCGCCGTCGAGCGATTGCCGACGACCCACGTCAGATGCCGCGAAGCGTTGGCGGCTACCTCGGAAAAAAAGGCCGCCATTTCCTGAACGTTGCGCCGCTGCGTCATTCGCTGCAAGCGCATCAACTCGGCGGGTGAGGATACCGGGCGAGCGTCGTCGCGGCTGTTGTCGGGACGAGCCAAGGTTCCGAAGACCAGAATCATTCCGGCGGCGACGGCGAGCAGAGCAACGTACTTACGATCCGCTTTTTGCGTGGACATACAAGCAGCGTGAAAACCGCCCGCCGACGGGACCGTGAGGCGAAGGGCGGCACGGTTTCTTACGGCCCTTATTGTCCCATAAGGTTGCCGCGGCAGCATGCAAACGGGGCCTCGGCGCTCGTGGATGAAATACCCCACTCAGGGGTCGTCATAGGTGAGCACGACGCCGCGCGTTTCAAGCAACTCCCCGGTGGCTTGCAACAGCCGCACAACGCTGCGTCGATAGGCAATGGACTGCGCCAGCAAATCGGCCTCGGCTTGCACCAGGTCGTCCTGGGCGTCAAGAACGAGAAACGCCGTCGTCACACCCAAGTCGTACTTTTTTGCTCGGCGTCGAGACGCTTTTGGGCGAAATCGCGAGCCACGCCCGCTTGATGGATCGCCGCCTTGCTCTGCTCCACCCCGGCAACGGCGTTGAGCGCTTCCAGCCGCACCTGCTGCTCGATGCTTCGCAGCGTATACAAGTCGCGCCTCTTTCGAATTTGCGCGTCCGCTAAATCCGCCGCCGCCCGCCGATTGCGCACCGGCAATTGAAGCTGCAACCCGAACGAATACGTCGGGAAGTTGAAGCTGAATAGTTGATCCAACGCGTCTCGATACCCCCCGGGGATGAACGTCGTCGTCGGCGCATCGCCGAAAAGCGTGCGCTCGAAAAAGTTCCCCCCCCGGCCCTGCGAGCTATAGTTGGCGGTCAACGTCAGATCGGGCCTCATCTCGTTCGTCGCCGAGCGAATGTCGATGTCGTCGATGTCGAGCGAATAGCGGCTTTGCGCCAACTCGGGCCGCATATCGAGCGCCTTGGCGACGGTTTCCTCCGGATGATAGGTCGGCATTTGATCCGGCGGCGAGGCGGTTTCGGTCAGCACCAGCGGCACTTGCCGGAAGCGGGGGTCGAGATCGGCGCCGATCCAACGCCGCACAACATCCTCGGCCTGTTGCAAGCTGTATTGAAATTGCGTCACGGCCACTTGCGCGGTGGCGTATTGCTGCTCGGGTTGGTAGATGTCGAGAGGCGAGATCGCACCCAGTTCCAACTCTCGCCGAGAGCGTTCCAGAAACGCCCGCGCCAGCTCGAGATTGTTTTCCCTCACATGCAACGATTCGCGTTGATCGATCACGTCCCAGTAGGAATTTTCCGCTTGGGCGATCAGAGCCAGCACGCGCTCACGGACCTGCTCGGCCGTCAGATCGAGCCGCGAGCGCGCAATGAGAATCGGCACGCGGTTAACGAAGCGGCCGCGGCCGCGCAACAACGGCTGCGTGATCTCGAAATCCAAGTTGTGGGTAATGCTCGGATTGAAATTCGTGAACTGGCTGTTGTTGGCATTCTTGACGCCCGTAAATCCGAGCGAATAAGTGGTCCCCGTATCCATCGTCTGACTGAACGTCAAACTGCCGCGTTGGTTTAAGTTCGTGCGCACGTCGGCCCCGTCGAGAACGCCCGTGGAAGGGCTATTCGAGCGATTCGCATTGAAGCCCGCCGCCAGGGTCGGGTCAAACGCGCTAAAGGCGCGCTCGACGGCGTTTTGCTGTTCGTACACGGCCAGCTTTTGCAATTGAATGTCGGGGTTATTAGCAATCACCAATTCGATATAACCGCGCAAGGAAAGCTTGATGCTCTCGTCGATCTGGAAGTCTTCCAGACGCCGCACGGTGTCGATTTCAATGTCGAGAGGAGGGCGCTGCCACTGCGCCTTAAAGTAGTCGCCGCCCGGAAAGGTGGAAAACTGCGCCGGCAACAGCGTGCCGCCCATCAACATCAGACCGAGAAGTCTCATCCGCATTCAGTCGTTTCCTTAAGCCGCCGAACCCAGTGGGGCAGGTCTCCAGACCCGCCCTCTTCCCCCGCTACTCATACCGAATCGCCTCAATCGGATCCAGCTTCGCGGCTTGCACCGCCGGATAAATCCCAAACAGCAACCCGATAAACACCGACACGCCGAAGGCCACGAAAATCGAAGCCGCCGTCACCACCGTCGACCAACCGGCAATCGCCGAGATCACTTGCGATCCCCCAAAGCCGGCCGCGATGCCGATCAATCCGCCGACAATCGAAATCAATACGGCCTCGATCAAAAACTGCCGCACTATATCGCGTTGCCGCGCGCCGATAGCCCGGCGAATGCCGATTTCGCGGGTTCGTTCCAAAACCGTCGCCAACATGATGTTCATGATGCCGATGCCGCCCACGAGCAACGAAATACCCGCGATGCAAATCATCACCACTTCGAAAATGAACTGCTGTTGCTCGCGCTGCGCCAACAAGCCGGCCGGCACGAGCACGGAAAAATCTCCGGCGTCATTATGCGTCGCGGTCAGAATGGCGCGAACGATTTCCGCCGTTTCAATCGGGTCGGCATCATTGTGAACGCGCACGAAGATGCCGTCGATTTCATCCTTGAGATAACTATTGCTGTCTTGAAATCGACGCATCGCGGAATTCATCGGGCTCAGGATGAGATTGTTGCGGTCGTCGGTCTCGAGCCCCTCGACTTGCGACTCCGCCGTCGCCTGCGGCGACATCACGCCAATCACCTGCAGCCAAACCTCATTGACCTTCACATACTTGCCAACCGCCGAGCCATAGCCGAGCAAGTTCACCTTGGCCCTTTCGCCAAGAACGCAGACCGGCGCCGAGCGCAGATTTTCTTCTTCCGTGAAAAAACGGCCTTCCAGCAAAGCCACGTTATAAATCTCGATGTAGTTCGGTTGCACGCCGATCAGCGTAGGCATCTCTTGATCGGTGCGCGGCAGAATGCTTTGCGGCTGGAAGGTCTTGCGCGGCGACATCGCGGCGATGTTCGGCGTGTTGTCGCGCAGAGCTCGAAAGTCCCGAAACGTCAGCCCCGGAGAAAGTTCGCGCGCCGCCAGCAGCGAATCGCGATCAACCGCCTCGCGGGATTCAACGATAATATTGTTGACGCCGAGCAGGTCGATGTAGCGGATCATCTCCTGCTGCGCTCCGGCGGTGATCGAAAGCATGGCCACCACCGCCCCCACGCCGAAAATCATGCCGAGCATCGTCAGCAACGAGCGCAGCTTGTGGGCCAGCAGGCTCCCGAGGCCCATCCAAAGCTCGGGCACCACATCGGCGATATGAGTGGCCACCTAGCGAGGCCTCCCGCGACCGCCGCCGCCGCCCGCTCCGCTGCCCGGCGACCCGCCTCCCGGAAAAGAGGGCCGCGCCGTGGTGCGCTCGGCCGGTTTCTTTTGACGCCCTCGGCGATCACCGGCGTCGGGCGGTTCGAGCGCGATCAAGTCGCCCTCCTCGACGCCGCTCAATACCGCGATCTGCGATTCGGAACGCTTGCCCAACTCGACACGGCGAGCTTCGAGGCGCGAACCGTCCCACACATAGAGCACCGAATCCTCCTCGACTTCGAAAACTCCCTGGTAGGGAACATAGAGGGTGTCTTCGATGCGGTCGACGATGATTTCCGCGTCGGCGAGCAGGCCGGGCCGCAACAGCACGTCTACATCGGAACCCGGTTTGGGCGGCGCGAGCAGTTGCGCGGCGTTTCTCTGTTCGGCGCTGAACCGTTGGCCGCCGGGACGTGACAGCGAAAGCGAAAGCCCCGGCACGGAGGCCGATCCGGGCTCCCTCCGAGGACCCGCGCGCACGGCACCGCCAAAGCCGCCGGCTCTAGAACCGCCGGCGCCTCCACCCCCGGGCCCGCCGAAGCCCCCACGTCCTCCCGAGCCGCGGCCGCCGGCGCCCGGGGCTCCCGCGCCGCCCATTCTTTGCCGCATCTGTTGAAACATCTTTTGGCGTTCTTCCCGGCTCATCGATTGCATGTCGCGTCCGCCCAGCGCCTGCTGAAACATCCGCCGTGCCTGCTGCCGCTGCTCGTCGGAAAATCCCGCGCCGCCGGGTCCGCCTCGCCCCCCGCCGACTGGTCCCCGCGCGCCGCCCGGGCCGCCCGGCCGCCCGCCGAAACCCGCTCTCGCGCCCGCCCCGGCTTCGGCGGAGGGTGCCGCCGGGCTTCCACTCGCCGCCGGCGCCGGCTTCTCCTCGGCTCTGGTCATGATGCGCGTAATCTGTCGCGGCGTCGCGGCGACGTGCCCCAGCAACTGCGCCATGTCGATCGAGAGCACACAATCGAATTTCTTGGTCGCCTCGCCGCGAAACACATTAGCCGAAGCCGTATTCCCTAGTCGCCGCACACGCGCCCGCACCATCTTCCCCGGTAGGGCGTCAAGCAGAATCACCGCCTCCTGGCCCTCGTGTAGATTCGATCGCTCAACCTCCTCGACCTTGGCGAGCAACTCCATTTCCGACAGATCGAGAATCTTGACGATCTCCATACCCGGTGGAATCTGGTCCCCCTCTTGAACGTCCGGCATCGTCTGTCCGAAACCCCCTCGGCCGCCGGCGCGGTTTTGTTGGATCGACACCAACCCCTACATGGGAGAAAGTACGCGCGATTGGTTGATGCGCCGTCGCTCGCGGGCGGCGTCGAGGCGCGCCTTGCGCGACTGCTCCCGCAAGACGGCCAACTCCGCTTCTCGCTGTTGCAGGCGGGATTGAATATCCTGCTCGAGCTTCTGCTCGCGGCGTTTCGATTCCTCCAACGTGAGAATGTTCTTGCGCGCGTCGATGGCGGAAATCAACTCGTTCTTCTGCACCTCGAGCTCGGCTCTTTTGACGGCGAAACGAGCCTTGAGCAGCTCGACTTCGTCCTGGCTCTTGCGAATTTCCAGGTCCGTTTCAGCTTCTTTCAGCAACTCGCCGACCCGTTCGACTTCAAGCTCGGCGTCTTCGAGAGTGGCTCGTCGCTCGGAATCATCGAGCTCAAAGATCAAATCGCCCACCGACGAAAGCGCACCGCTAGGCGCGAGCTTCGTGATTTGGGTCGCCGAGCCGAGATTCGGCGCCGTCAACGAACGCGAGCGTACCGCCCGCAGCTCGCCGCGAAAATGCGTTTTGACAACCAGGTCACCGCGGCGCACGGGAGTCAAGACTAAGGCATTGCTCGACTCGGGAATTCGCCGCGCCAGGTAAAAGCCCGCCGCCACAACGCCGCCCACGGCGACCAAAATCACAACCCGAGCGACTACCTTTTTGATATTCCAACGCGGCATCGCAGTTATCTCTCTATCCGCTCACCAGTAGCGACCGGCACTCTTGTCGGTCCCATCTCCCCACCGCTCAGGACCGCTTCCTCGCCGCCGTCTCCGGATTCTCCAGCGCCACCACATCACCCTCTTCCAACCCCGCGCTCACCACAATCTCCGTCGCACTCCGCGCCGCAACCTCAATCGTCCGGCGCTCATAATGGTTACCCCGCAGCAGAAAAACCGTCGGCCGCCCGTCGATCTGAAAACCCGCTTTCGCCGGCAACACCAACACCGCGGGACGCCGCTCCACCTCAATCTCCACGCCGGCGCTCATACCCGGCCGCAGCCGCTCGTCCACCACGTCAAACGAGCACCGCGCCGGAAAATTCTTATCCGGCGGAAAACGCCGAAATATCAACGTCGCGATCGGGCTGACCCAATCCATCTTTCCGGTCAACTCGACATCGGGAACCGCGTCCACATGAATGCGAGCCGTCTGCCCCAACCGAATTCGGCCGCGATCGATTTCCTCAATCCGAAATTCGACCCGCAACGACTCCAAGTCCGGCACCTCCGCAATCGCCGCGCCCGTCCAAACCGTGTCGCCCTCTTGGAACGGCGGCCGCGCCTGTCCCCAGCTTCCGCCGGCGCGAAAGTTTTGCAGAACATGCACAATCCCGTCACGCGGCGCGCGAATCACCATACTGCCCAGATACCGTTTCGTGCGGTCCAGGTCGCGGACGGCTTTATCCTTACGCTCGCCGATGCGCGCCAGATCGGCCTGTTGCGAAAGATCGGTCGCGTCGGCATTGGTCTTGGCCTTGGCCAGCTCGCCGTCGCTAACCTTGACGTCAATCCAATTCTTCAACCCTTCGAGTTCCGAGAGAATCTCCTGCTTCCCGGCTTCCAGCTTGGCGCGCTCGAGATTGTATTCCGCCTGCATCAGCGCCATCGCGTTCTGCTCGTCGGCGATCGAGTGTTGCGCCTCGGCTTGCACGATTTCGCTGTTGATCCGCCGCACCTGCGTGTCTTGCTCTGTGTAGGTGTCTTCCTGCGAAGCCGCGTCAAAAGCAACGACAATCTCGCCCTTCTTAATCGGGCGGCCGTTCTCCGCCAAGCGGACAATCGTCAGGTTGGGCGTCCGCGGCGCATTAATCAGAACCGACTGCGTACTCTTGAGCTCACCCCGCGCCCGCACCGTGGTCAGAAAGTCGCGCCGCTCGACCCGCGCCGTCGGCACCGGCGGCCCCGGAGGCGTGTAGAAATGCAAGGCCGCGTACGAACACGCCGCCCCGGCGAGCATAATGCCGCACCAAGCAATGAGACGGGATTTACGGCCTACAATCGGCATCTCTACTCCTACCTAGCGGCCACCCGCGGCGCCTCGCCTGACTACAGTTTCACCGGCGGCCTGCGCAAGGCAACTTCCTCTCCCGCGTCGAGCCCCGACGTGACGACCGTCGTGACGTTATTTTGGGCGCCGGTTTCAATCCCACGAGCTTCGAATTCGCGCCCACCCGGTTTGCGAACAAATACAATCTCTTCACCCGCTTCGTCCCAATGCACCGCTTCCCGAGGCACGGTTACAACATCGCTGATCGCTTCCAATAAGATGTCCGCGCTCCCCGATAAATCGGGAATAATCTCGGCCGCCTGCGTTTCAATCGTGAACGTTACCGGGACGCTGCGAACATACTGGGCCCGTGTCATCGAGCGCGGCCCGCGCATTCCGCCGCCGCTTGCGCCGGCGATCGCGCCCACCGCCGTCACACGCCCGGGCCAAACTTGATCGGGATAAGCGTCCAGCCGAATCTCGACGCGCTGCCCCGCCCGCACGCCTTGGCTGTCGACTTGATTCAGCTGCCCAACGAGAATCATCGACGACGTATCCACGATTTGCATGAAGAACGCCCCGGAATTCACCTCGTCGCCTTCCTGCACTTGCGAGAATTGACCTCCCCCGCGAAAGAGCGTCTGCATCACGACCATGCCGGAAATGCCGGCGCGCAGCACCATCTTGTCCGTGTTGATACGGGCTCGCTGTTCGTCGATTTTCTTTTGATCGCGCTCGATTTCGAGGGCGCGGTGCTTGGCGGCGTGCGCGGTTTCGAGTAACTTGACTTCCTTTTGCAACTGCCGGTAAGCCGCTTCCGTCTCCTCGACGTTTAGTTTTAAGATTTCGGCTTCGATGCGAGAGCGCACTTCGCCCGTCCGCAGATCGAGCATCGATTTATCCCACTCGGCGCGCGCGGAGCGGACTTGCTGTCTGGTCGTCTCCATCGCGATCGCCAACTCGGCGGCGTTCTTGTCAATTTGCGCCTGCGCCTGAACGACCTCGGCGTGCCGGTCATCGATGGTCCGCTGCTGCGATTGGCGATCGAATTCCGCGACAACGGCGCCCTTTTCGACGGTTGACCCCGGTTTGGCCATCGTCAAGAGCGTGAGGCGGCGGCCTGCTCCCGGCCGACCTCGCATCCGAGGCGCGACCGCCGCCGAAGAGCGGCGCGCCGAAATCGTGCCGCCCACCCGCAGCTTCCGCGTCATCTCGCCGCGCGTGACTTCCATGGTGGGAACCGGCCCCGCCGCGGTCGCGGGCGTTTGCCGCTCCTGCTGACGGTAAAGCGTGTAGCCGCCCAGCGCGCCGATCAAGAAGGGCAGGACCAGCCAACGCCGAGAGATCTTCGGGCTTGGTCGTTCGGGACCCGGATCTCCCAACGGTTGCGGTCCGCCGGGCGAGGAATGGAGCGGCTCGGGGGCCGGAAGTGGGGCGGGCCTCCCGGCCTGCCCTTCCCCGGCCGCGAAACACAGTTGCGGTCCGAGCGAGTGTCGCGGTTTCATGCCGTCACCTTTTCCTTATCCTATTGAGTCTCGCAAAATAAAGTGACACCTTTTTGGGGTACGTACGTCTTTGTATGTATGGGAAATACAAAAGGCGTACGGCGGGATTTCGAGGCCCTGGAGAAGCGCCGTTTCAAAGCGATCCGGTTGGTCGAGCAAGGCTGTAGTCAGTCCGAGACAGCGAGGCGATTGAAGGTCGCGCGGCAAAGCGTCAGCGAGTGGCTGCGACGATACCGGCGTGACGGCGAAGCCGGGTTGCGCCAGGCCGGCCGCGCCGGCCGTAAGCCGCTGTTGGACGCCGCGCAGCTCGAACGCCTCGAGGCGTTGCTGCTGGAAGGCCCCGAGGCGCACGGCTTCCCGACGCCGCTGTGGAGCTGTCCGCGGGTCGCTCGTCTGATCGGAGACGAGTTCGGCGTGCGCTATCACGAGGGCCATGTCTGGAAGATCCCGCGGGCGCTCGGTTGGAGCCCGCAACGGCCCGTCGGCAAAGCGCGGGAGCGCAACGAAGAGGCCATCCGCGGCTGGCAGCGCAAGACTTGGCCGGCCATTAAAAAATAGCCCGCCAAGAAGAACGTACGATCGTCTTCATCGACGAAAGCGGATTGAGTCAGAAGCCGCATCGTTGCCGCACCTGGGCGCCGCGCGGCGAGACACCGGTGTTGGAGTTCAACTTCAACTGGGACAAGCTGTCGGTGTCGGCCGGGCTGACGTTGCGCAACTTTTACTTCCGGCTCTATCCCGGCGCGATCGGCGAGCTGGAGGTCATCGACTTCCTGAAGGCTTTGGTGCGCCACATCGACGGCCCACTGCTGATCGTCTGGGACCGGCTGCCGACGCACCGCAGCCGCCTGGTGCGGGAGTTCATCCAGCTCTCCGAGGATCACATCGCAACGGAGTACTTGCCGCCCTATGCGCCGGAGTTGAACCCGGTGGAATACATTTGGGCGTACTGGAAGCAGCACGAGTTGCCCAACGTCTGCCCGAAGGACTACTGGGAACTCGACGAGCGCGCCCGCAAAGCGCTGCGGCGAATGCGCCGCAAACCGCGCTTGATTACCGCTTTCTGGAAACAGTCTTCTCTTTGTCTCGATTGACAGTATATTATGCGAGACTCAGTAAGCGGCATTCCAACAACTCCGCCACCAAACTGTTAAGAGTTTGTAAAACAGTCCTTTGCAACAAAGACGCACAACACCCGCCGCTATTTTCTAAGACGATCTTTTCCAAAGAAGGTTATCCGGGCCGTGCGGAAAAATACGGGGCGGCGTACACTGACTCTCATGAGCAAGCGGCATCCAGCAACCGAAGCCCCCTCACCCGAGTTTTTCCCCTTTTCGCTCCAGACTACACGAGATCATCTTCGAAGCGGACACGCCAGCCGGCAAGGCTTTTGACGTAGCGCTGCTGTGGGCGATTCTGCTCAGCGTGCTGGCCGTTTTGCTGGAGAGCGTCGCGGCCTACCGGGCCGCTTACGGTCCCTGGCTGCGGGGCGCCGAGTGGGTATTCACATTTCTGTTCACCTTGGAATATGTGTTGCGTCTTTATTGCGTCCACGGACCGGCGCGCTACGCTCGCAGCTTCTTCGGCGTGGTCGACCTGGCGGCGATCATTCCCACCTATTTGAGTCTGGTCATCACAGGGACGCAATCGTTGATCGTCATTCGGGCTTTGCGATTGCTGCGCGTCTTCCGCGTTCTCAAATTGGCGTACTATTTGGGAGAGGCGAACGAGAATTTCCTCCTCGCGGCGCTGAAAGCAGGCAGAGCGAAGATCACCGTATTCTTGGGGACCTTGCTGACGGTCGTCGTGATCGTCGCCGCCTTGATGTATTTGATCGAGGGCGAGAAGAACGGTTTTACCAGCGTGCCGGCGTCGATCTACTGGGCCATCGTCACCATGACAACGGTCGGCTACGGCGACATCGCCCCCCGGACCGTCGCCGGCCAGGCCCTGGCCGCGGTGCTGATGATTCTCGGCTACGCGATCATCGCGGTTCCGACCGGTATTATTTCCGCTGAATTGACGCGCCGCGCGCCGCGGCCGGTGAGCACGCAGGCCTGTCCTTCGTGCTCGCGGGAAGGGCACGATGTCGACGCGGTGCACTGTAAGTTTTGCGGTGTGAAGTTGTGACGGGCGGTTGCTTGGGATGACGGACATGTCGCCAGCAATGGCGACACGGCACGAAAGAATGCGTGCGCCACGTCGGGGGTCGAGGCGCCTGACGGTAGTGATTACTCGTCGCCCCGGAACTCTTCGAACCAGTTTTCGATCAGGTGGATCGTCTGCGGCGGCCCGCCTTCCACCGGCTCGGCGACCACGAAATGCTTGCCGTCTGGGGTGACGTCATATTGTTGGAAAGGCGAGCTATCCCGCAAATATCGCCTTCCAAAAAGTCGTTTCAGGCTTCCAAACGAAAACACGGGCCGTGTTTTGACCGGGACGACGATCAGCGTACCGTCCTCGATGTAGAACAGCTCTTTTCCATCTCGGCTCCAGCGCGGCTGCGTACCGCCACTGGTCGAGATTTGCTTACGACTGCCCCCGCCGGGAAACGGCCGCACTTAAACCTCGTATCGCCCGGAGTCGTTGGAACAGTAGCTGATGAAGCGCCCGTCCGGCGACAACTTGGGAACAAATTGATCAAAAGGCTCTCGCAAGAATGGAACTGCTTGATACTCTCCGTTTTGCCCTTCCCGCTCAAGGTACCAGATGTCCCCGCCGGTTTCCTCGTCGAAATGCCAATAAAGAATCTGTTCCCCGACCGACGACCAATCGCTTATGTACTCATTACGATTGGTGACAAGCAGCGGTTGCGCTTGTTCGGAACCGTCCAGTGATTTCAAGAACAATTGCCAGATGCCGGCGGGCCGTTATTGGTACACAATCTCCTTCCCGGAGGGCGACCATGTGAAGCCGCCTTCGCCGCCGGTGTCGAAGGTTACGCGAGTCTTCGTGTCGCGGGACACCCCATGCACCCAGATGTCGGCGTTTTCGGTTTCGCTGTCCCAGGCGCGGACCCCAACAAGGCGGCCGTCGGGGGACAATTCGGGGTCGCTCATTGCCACCTGCGGCCTGCCGATGCTTCGGACCTTTTCGCCCTTTCGATCGAGCAGCGCGAGTTGGTTCGGCACCGGCCCCGAGGAGACATGGACCAGCGTCCCGTCATTGGACACACTGGGGATCCGACCGCCGGCCGCAACGGCGAAAGGCTCTCCCGTCGCTTCGAGAGACTCCACTGAAAACGGCAGCGCCCACAAAGTTCCTTCTCGCGGAGCGGACTGGTAAAGCACATGCCCGGTCGGGGAAAAGACCGGAAACGCACCCTTGCCGAGCACCCGCTTTTGCCGGCTCTCGATGTCAAACAAGATGACTTCGCGGCGAGACATTTCCCCCTCGCCGAACAGCAACTTGAGCGCGCCTTGATCAGACGGCAAGAAACTTGGAAACCAATGTCCTTGGTCTTGCCCTTCCGGAACATCGAGCCCCGCCAAGGGCTCGGGATCGCCTCCGGTGGCCGGCACGCGCAATAATCGGGGCGGATAACCCGTGCTGAGAACGATGAAACTTCCGTCGGGACTCCAGGCGGCGCCGGCGGCACTCGGCACGTTACAGATGGTTGTCGGCACACCGCCTCGAACCGATACTTTCTTGAGCTCGGATCCCGATCTAAATCCAACGAATTCGCTGTCGGGCGACCAGAAGGGGTAGGTTGCCGACCAACCTACGCCGGGCGAGGCAACCTCCCGAGAAGCACCCTTGGCAAGATCGTGGATCATCAGCTTTGGGTCAGAAACGAATCGCATGAGACGAGTCGCCGGTGACTGTGTTGAACCCGAGATATAGGCGATGTGCTTTCCGTTGGGCGAAATCACCGCTCGCTCGATCGCCACCCCCGGATCGATTTGAAATTTCCGTAACGGCCCCGCGTTCGGCTCCGCGCCTCCAAAGTTTCGCCACGCGATCACCCCCACCGCGACCGCAAGAAGCATCAATGTCACAGCAAAAGCGACCGGCGACCAGTAGCGACCGGCACTCGTGCCGGCCCCAGCCCCCAGTGAGGACAAGCTCTCAGCTTGTCCCGCACCAAGCGCATCGGCCGCCCGCGCATCCGCCCGCCGCCCCAGCCCCTTCTTCAGCGCCCGCAAATCCACCAGCATCTCATCGATATGCTGATAGCGCTCCTCCGGGGCCTTAACCATCGCGCGCGCGACAATGCGGTCGAGCTCCATCGGCAGCCGCGACCGCAGCGCCGTCGGCGGCTCGGGCTCCTCGTTGATAATCCCGTACAGCACCGCCTGTTGCTTCTCTCCCTCGAAAGGCAAGCGGCTCGTGACCATTTCATAGAGCACCACCGCCAACGACCACACGTCGGTGCGCCGGTCGGTCGGCCTTCGCCGCGCCTGCTCGGGAGACATATAAACCGGCGTCCCGAGCATGGTCGCCGTCTTGGTCAGCTTCGAGGCCTCGGCGAGTTGCGCCAGCCCGAAGTCCATGATCTTGACCTGCCCCTCGGGCGTAACCATCAAATTGGCGCTCTTGATATCGCGGTGGACGACCTCTTTCCGATGCGCCGCCTGTAGCCCCTGCGCGGTTTGAACGGCGATGTCGAGAGCTTTCTCGATCGGCAGCGGACGTTCCATCGCAATGTCCTTGACCGTGCGGCCCTCGATGAAGGCCATCGCGAGAAATGTTCGTCCGTCGGCTTCGTCGATTTCGTAGATGGTGCAGATATTCGGGTGGTCGAGCGCCGCGGCGGCCTTGGCCTCGCGCTGGAAACGCTTGTTAGCTTCCGGGTCTTCGAGCAGCGACAGCCCCAGGAATTTCAACGCGACCGGGCGATCGAGTTTCGTGTCGATCGCCTTGTAAACGACCCCCATGCCGCCCTCGCCGAGCTTTTCGACGACGCGGTAGTGCGAGATGACCAAACCGGCCGCCGGCGCGCTTTCTAAATCAGGACCGGCCCCCTCGGGGTTTGCTTCTTCGTACACGGCCGCGGCCGCGGCCGCGATGGCGCGCTCGAGCGTATCGCCGACATCCTGATCATCGTCGAGAAACTCCTCGACGGCTTTCCGTAATTCGCGGTCCGAACCACATTCGTGGTCGAGAAAACCCGTCCGCTCGTCGCCCGCGAGGTCAAGCGCCTCGAAAGCGATATCTTTGATCCGTTGACGGCGTTCGGGGTTCATTCGCGAATCGCAATCTCCCTGACAGTCGGCCTCGGTGGGGCAGGTCTCCAGGCCCACCCAGCGCTGAGAGAGGAACCGCAAGAGGGCAGGCCTGGAGACCTGCCCCACTGGACCACCTGCCCCACTGAATGCTACGCCCTACTCTCCCGCCGCATCCGCCCCCGCAGCCAAGCTCGCGCCAACCGCCATTCCCGCCGAACCGTGATTTCGGAAAGCCCCAAAGCCTGTGCCGCCTCACCCTGCGTCGACCCGGTGAAATAAAGCAATTCGACGACGCGCGCCTGCCGCGGATCAACCTTCTCCAGCTCTCTCAGACTATCTTCGAGCGCCAGTAAGATCTCCGGTGTCTCGTCCGACACCGCCATCGCGCTTTCTTCGAGCGACACTTGATTCACGTCGCCCCCTCGTTTCGCGCTCGCTCGTTTGCGGGCATGATCCACCAGGACCCGCCGCATCGCGCTCGCCGCTCCGCACACGAAATGCGAGTGATTCTTCCAATCGATGAGATCTTGTCCGAACAGCCGCAAATAGACTTCGTGAACCAGCGCCGTCGGCTGCAGCGTATGGTCGCCCCTCTCGCCGCGCATGTAATGGCCGGCCAAACGGCGTAACTGCCCGTAGACCAATCCCAGAAAACGCTCGCGGGCGTCTTGGTCTCCGTCGGCGGCCTGTTTCAGCAGCGCCGTAATCTCCCCGGCCGACTCGCTCATCGACGGGCCTCCCGACCCAACTGCTGTGAATTCTACCGCGCCTCACTCCCCGGTTCAATATTTTTTTGTTTTCGATGATCGCTTTCCCCGCGCGAATGCGCGTACCAGATTGAGAGGCCGAGAGGAAGATCGGTCGGTTCTTTCCAAGGAGACTGTGTCATGACCATTCAGAAACGCGGCAACACCCCATCGTCCGCGGCTCGCGGTAAATTGATTTGCCTCGCGGCGGCTTTGGCCTTTTTGGTGGTTCCTCCCGTTTCCGCTGAAAATCCGGGATCTTCCCCGGCCTCTCTTTCCGATTTCGAAAAGGAACAATTCCTGCGCAGCGCGGAAGTCATCCAATCCAAGCGTATCGGCATCGGCGTAACCGGCAGCCTGCGCGCCACGCTCAGCGACGGCAAGATCACCCACGACGCCCACATTCAAACCGTCAACGTCCGCAAACGCAAACACGAATCCGCCGCCGGCGTCGAGTACGCTTTTCGTGACAGCTACAAATTCAACATCGCCGCCTACAAGCTCGACCGCCTCATCGGGCTCGATATGGTCCCCGTATCGGTTGAACGCAAGTTCAAAGGCACCCCCGCCGCGTTCACATGGTGGGTCGACGACGTGATGATGATGGAAAAGGACCGCTACCAAAAGAAAATCGCCCCTCCAAAGGAACAAACGACGAAATGGGCCCATCAACTCTATGCGCTGCGTGTGTTTCATCAGTTGGTCGCCAACAGCGACCCCAATCTGGGCAATATGTTGATCACCAACAATTGGGATGTCCGCCTGATTGATTTCACACGAGGTTTTCGGCGGCCCAAGAAACCCCGCGCGCCGAAAAACATCACGCGTTGCCCCCGCGCAATCCACCAAGCCTTGGGCAACCTCTCCCACGAAACCGTCACCGCCGAACTGGGTTCCTACCTCGAAAAGGCGGAGATCGAGGGTCTAGTGGGCCGTTGCAAGCGAATCCGCGAAATCCTCGACCGCAAGATCAGCGCATCGAGCGAAGCCGCCATCCTGTTCGATTCCCTCTAAGAACGATCGGCGCCGCGGTGCCGAGGGCGGCGGGCCGGTCATGTCGGCACGCACGCCGATCCGGGCACGCTGAAGGCGCAATCCTTATCTCGGCGGACGCCTGCGTGCTAGAATCTTGCGGGCACGCGTACCAAACCGCCCGGCGCGCGCCTCAAGGATTTCCACCATGAAAAACGTCGCCTTTTCGACCCTACCGTGTCTTCTCCTGCTCCTTACGAGCTGTTCCCAGCGGCCTTCGGAAGGGCCCTCCTCGATCTTGCCCATGGCTGAAGCCGCCGGGCCGGATTTCGCGGCGATCGCCGGCAAGTCGAAGATCGTCGACCTAACCGTTCTGCTCAATGAAAACTTGCCCGCCCACTGGGTCACCAATCCGCCCTTTCAGCGCTGGACCGCTAATTGGTTCACACCCCAAGAGAGCACCTTCGGCACCGTCGAGAAAACGAGCATCGGGCCTTATTACGCGCAACGCTACATCATTGACGAGCACACCGGCACGCAACTTGATTTCCCGGCGCACTTTATTCCGCCGCCCGGCAGCGGCTTGGAATTCGCCGGCCCGATGGGCGCGGTCACCGGCGACAAGTATCCGCTCGGTCACTTGATGGGACCGGCGACGGTGATTGACGTGACGGCGATTCGTGACGCGGCCGAGGCCGGGTTGAGTCCCAAAATCACCGTCGAGATGGTGAAGCAATGGGAACAGGATAACGGTGAGATCGAGGCGGGCGACGTGGTGTTGTTTTATAGCGGCTACACCAACGCCTATTACAAGCCTCTCCCGGAAGGCGAGCGCCTTACGCTGGCGCCGGTGAAGCTCAAGACCGCGCCCGGCTGGCCCGCGCCCGTCCCCGAGGTGATGGATTACCTCAACGACAAAGGCGTCAAACACTTGGGAACCGACGGCGCCAGCATGGGCTATGCCGAAGGCGGCGGCCCTACGCACCTCGCCGGCCTGCGCCACGGCATGAGCTGGTCCGAAATGTTGACCAATCTCGACCAACTCCCTCCCCGCGGGGCCTACTATCTTGCTCTGCCTCTCAAGGTCGTCGATCAAAGCGGCAGCCCCACCCGCGCCATCGCCTTCGTGCCCCGGGATGAGTAGGCGTGGACTCGGAACGCAAACTCGATAGCTGGGACCCGGCCGTGTATGCCACCGGCGCACGGTTCGTCTCGGAATTGGCCGGGGAGGTCTTCGCGCTGCTCGACCCGCGCCCCGGCCCGAAATATTGGGAGCAGTCAAACTGAGCCGCGCACGTTAGTAAGCGGTATCCGATGAAGCCGCCCTGGATCCTCGGACAGTGGTGATCCCGGGAAGATCGCCCGCGGGCTCACTCGCCGCCAAACGATCGAAACCGGCACTGTTGCTGATTTATCGGCGGGAACATTCCCGCGTTGCCTGCACCGCGCTTCCGCCACCGTCCTTCGTGCTGAAGGGCCTCGTCTCACACCGCTTACTGACGTGCGCGGCTCAGTTTGGAGTTCGACGCCGTGTTGCGGAACGTTCGCCAAAGCCTGCTTCGGTGGGAACCTACGGTCACGGGGGCCGCTACGGAACTTTCTGTTTCCTCGATCCCGAACGCGACATGATCGGGATCTTCTTGATTCATCGCGAGGGCGGCAGCGACGAACGCAACGCTTTCGTCCAAATCACCGTTTCCGCGGCGGTCGATTAGCAGCCCGCTGGTGGAAGTCCCAGGACGCGAGAAGCGTACCGCCGGGAGCCGGCCCACGGCATAAGGTTTTCGGTTCGCCGGGCCGCGCCGCCTCGGGCCGTGAGGCGGGACGGTTCCCAGAGCTGTTTCCCTGACTCTACGTTACACTGGGATTCCATGCTCGATCTGGGGTATTTACGTAAGAACTTCGACGACGTGCAAGCACGGCTGGCCAGGCGAGGCGAGACCGATTGGCTGGGCGGCTTCCGGGAAATCGACGCGCGTCGACGCGCCGCCGTCACGGAAATCGAAGGCCTCAAGGCGGAACGCAATTCAATCAGCGCCGAAGTGGCCAAAGCAAAAAAGGCGGGCGAGAACGCCGACGAGGCTATCCGCGCAAGCCGAGATATCGGCGCCCGGGTAAAAGAACTCGAAGGGAACGTAGAGCAACTCGACGAGTCGCTGCAAGAGGTACTGCGGGGCGTGCCCAACGTGCCCCACGAGTCGGTGCCCCGGGGTACAAGCGAAGCCGACAATGTCGAGGCGCGCCGCTGGGGAACCCCGCGCGAGTTCGACTTCGAACCGAAAGCGCATTGGGATCTCGGTCCCGAATCGGGCATTCTCGATTTCGAGCGCGCCGCCAAGATTACCGGCGCGCGTTTCGCCGTCTATTGGAACGCCGGCGCCAAACTCGAACGCGCTCTGATGAACTTCATGCTCGATGTTCACACTCGCGAACACGGCTATACCGAGGTCCTGCCGCCCTTCATGGTGAACTCGAACAGCTTGTTCGGTACCGGACAGCTTCCGAAATTCGCCGAAGACCTCTTCAAGATCGAGGATTCCGACTTCTGGCTGATCCCCACCGCCGAGGTGCCGGTAACGAATCTGTTCGCCGGGGAGACGCTCGAAGCCTCGCGGTTCCCGATCAAGCTGACGGCCTACACGCCCTGCTTCCGCAGCGAGGCCGGGTCTTATGGGCGGGATGTGCGCGGCATTATTCGCCAACACCAGTTTCAGAAAGTGGAGATGGTGAAGTTCGCGCTGCCCGAGCAGAGCTACGACGAACTCGAGTCACTCACCGCCGACGCCGAAGACATTCTGCAACGGCTGGGCTTGCCTTATCGCACGGTGGTTTTGTGTTCGGGCGACATCGGGTTCGCGAGCGCCAAGACCTACGACGTCGAGGTTTGGCTTCCCGGCCAACAGGAGTTCAAGGAAATCTCTTCCTGCAGCAACTTTGAAAGTTTCCAAGCCCGGCGGGCGGGGATTCGCTACCGCGACCCGGATGCGAAGAAGGGGAAGGCGCGATTCGTTCACACGATCAACGGCAGTGGACTGGCAATCGGGCGAACCTGGGTGGCGATTGTCGAGAACTACCAGGAGAAGGACGGGAGTATTGTGATTCCCGAGGCTTTGCGGCCTTATCTTAGTGCCGAGCGGATTTCGCCGACGGGAGATCTTGGGTAGAGGGCAGGCCTGGAGACCTGCCCCACCGCGGGGCCACGAGTACTTCCGGGGTTACCGGCTCAGAGCCCGTCACTGCCCGCGACTGCATCACTGCTTGGGAATGACTCCGAGCGCTTCCCACTCCGTCATTTGACGCTGCAGTCTGGACGCTTGCGGGGATCCGGGCTGGGCGGCCACGAAGCTGCGGTAGGCGGTCGCCGCCTGGACGAAGTTCCCCTTCTTGGCTTGAATCATACCCAGCAGGTGCTGGACTTGCGGGAAGCGGCCGGCGTCCGGGCTCGCCGCTAACTCCTTGGCCGATTCCTCGGCGGCGTCGAGATGACCGCCGTTGAAGCGCGCGACAGCTTGGAAATAGCGGATGTTCGACAGCATCGGGTTCAGCTTGAGGACTTGATCGGCAAGCTCGTCGGCTTCACTCCAGCGCCGTTGCTGCATTTCAAGCTGAAGCAAAGGCCCGTAGGGTTTGAGATATTTGGAATCGGCGGCGAGAGCACGCTCGAAGGCGGCCCGCGCCCCTTCCGCGTCCCTCATTTTCATCTTGGTCTCTCCCAACAGAGTCCAGGCCGCCGCGTACTCAGGATATTCCGCCACGGCTCTTTCGAGTTCTTGAATCGCTTTTTCCGGCTTGCGGGCCGCGGCGTTCTTCTTGCGCAACTCCTTGGACGCTTTCTCGTAGGCCTTCTTAGCTTTCTTGGGAGCGGCGAGAGTGGTCACGCTCACCGAGTGGCCCTTGACACCCCCGAGCCGCTTCAAAATGATGGTCCCGACATCGGGATTGTCGAAAACACGCCGGCGTCCCAGCGCAATGATCTCGGACCGATAGCCGGGCAGGTCCGCCCGGAGGTCGCAACCGCTCAAGTCGAGTTGGTCGAAACCCGCTCCGCCCAGGCCGCCCACCCCGCCGGCGGGGTCTAAGCCGCCCCCTCGGTACCCTCCCAAACCTCGGAGGCTTCCTTGACTTGGGGCGCCGCTCATACTCGCATCCGCAAAGGCGGCGGAATTCCCTCCAACCTCGAAACTGAAGCGACCCTTGGTGTCGGTATAGGTTTCGGGGAAGCGCTGTCCGTTGCAGCTCCGCACGATGGTCACGGATTCAGGCGGCGCGCCGCCGTCATCGAGCAGGACTTTACCGGATAGGAAAATCGGGCGCTGACGCATCTGCGGCTGCCCTATACCCTGACGACCGAAGGGATCTTGCCGCCCGCCCCCCAAACCGCCCTGCTGCCCTTGGCCGCCCTGCCCGCCTTGTCCGCCCGGGCGACCGCCGGTGCTGCCACCCCCGCCGCCTCCGCCGCCTCCGCCGCCTCCGCCTCGGCCGGTGCCTCCACCTCCGCCCCCCCCGCCTTGCTGACCCCAAAGGCCCAGCGTCGCGACAAGCGTCAGAATCAAGATTCCAAATACCGATTTTTTCATGGAGATCCTCCGCTCCGCGGGGCGGGCCCGCACGACCCTACTTTGGGCAGACTAGCACACTCCTAAGGGGCGTGCCGGCGCGATTCGCGACGTTAACTTCCGGACATGCGTAGGCCCGCCGCGTGAATTTTTCGGAAAACCCACATCGTGTTCCAGGCCGGTAGGTTAGGGGTTCCGCGGCCGCCGCTCTCGCTGACCCGCCGCCGCTTGTCGCGGCTTTTGAAACGTATGAAAAATCACGGCTTGCTCGTCGAGTCGGCGCCGAGTTTGCCGGGGAGGATTTGGACATGCCGAACCGAGTAGAATCACCCCATGCCGCTCCTCTGCTTACCGCTCGGGGTATTCTCGCCGACCCGAACCGCTTTCGTCCCCGCGCTACTCGCCATGCTTGCAGCCGTTTCATGCGGCGATGCGGTTCCCGACGCTGTCCCCGAAGCGGAAGCACGGCCGAACTTTCTGTTTCTCTACACCGATGACCAGGCCGCTTGGGCGTTGAGCCGCGAGGGCGAAAGCGACGCGCATACGCCCAACCTCGACCGCCTCTTCGCCCAAGGGGCGCGCTTCACCAACAGCTTCACCACAACGCCGGTTTGCAGCCCGTCGCGGGCGGCGATGATGACGAGCCGCTACGGAAGCGAGTTGGGGATTACCGATTTTCTCAACCATTCCGCCGAACCCGACCTCGGCTTGGACCCCGAAACCGTCACCTGGCCCGAAGTCTTACAAGCGGCCGGATACGATACCGGCCTGATCGGGAAATGGCATCTTGGCAAGAAAGACCGCTACCACCCGACCCGAGCCGGGTTCGGTTTCTTCGCGGGCTGGCGGACCGGGGGAAGTATTTCGAAAGACCCGGAAGTCGAAGTCGACGGCACGATGCGACGGATCGAAGGCTACACGCCCGACATTCTCACCGACTTCGCGATCGACTTCATGAACCGCCCCAGAGAGGGGCCGTTTTCACTCAGTGTTCACTTTTGGGCCCCGCACGCCAATACCGCCAACCGCACACCAGACGGCGATCGCACCTGGCTGCCCCTTAGCGACGCGGACTGGGAAAGGTTTCGCGATCTCGACGTCCGCATCCCCAACCCCGACTACCCCAAACTCGACGTACCTCGACTGCGCCGCATGACTCGCGAGTATCTGGCGAGCGTCGCAAGCGTCGATCGCAACGTCGGCAGGCTGATGGCCGCCCTGGACGAACTGGGGCTGCGAGACAACACCGTCGTGATTTTCACCAGCGACCACGGCTTCAACATGGGACACAACGGCATCTGGCACAAAGGCAACGGCCGCTGGATTCTGACGGATCGCCGCGACAACCGCGCGAATCTCTATGACCGCTCGTTGCGCGTTCCCGCGGCGGTACGTTGGCCGGGCGTGATTGCGCCTGGCACCGTGATCGAGCAAACGACCACGAATCTCGATTGGTACCCGACGCTGCTCGGGATGGCCGGCGTTCCGTTGCCCGACGGAGTTTTCATCCGCGGCCGCGATCTCACGGCCTTGCTGAAGGGAGCGTCCCCTGGGTGGAACAACGACCTGTTCGCCGAGTACAAGCAGTATCATTTCGAACAGACCGAACAGTACGGCTATCGCACGCCCGAATGGAAACTGGTTCGCGATTTCTCGAATCCGGGAAAGGACGAGTTATATCACCTCTCCGCCGATCCCGACGAGCGCCGCAATCTTATCGCTTCCGAAGATCCTCGGGCGGTGGCCGCCAAGCAAAGCTTGCAGGCCAAACTCGAAGCGTCCCGTCGTTCACTGAAGTAATAGGGCGGGCAACCTCCGGGATCTCCGTCCCGACTGCCCGGTGGAAATTCCCGGGCCGCAACGGCCACAATAAGGAACTTCGCGACGGCCCCAGATGAGCGACGAAATTCGGATCGAATACCTTCACCTCGAACGACGCTGGAGACAGCGCTTGGATGTCCTGGTCGTCCTGGCCGCCTTGGCGACGATTCCCATCGTCATCCTGCAAGAAAAAGGAGTTGAGCACGCGGCGGTCATCGCGACCGATTGGTTTATTTGGTCGGCCTTTCTCGTTGAATTTCTCTTCGGACTGGTGACGGCGCGGCAACGCTTGGACTACACCCGTCGTCAGTGGTTGAGCGTAGCTGTAGTCGTCCTCTCTTTCCCGCTCTTGCCTGATTTGTTGGCGTCAGTGCGTGTCCTGCGGGTCACGCGTCTGTTGCGCCTGGTACGGGTGCTGGCGGTAACGGGACGAGGCCTGCGCGCAATGCGCACCTCGTTAGCCGGCCAGAGCCTCCTGTACGTGGCGGCGTTGACGACGTTGCTGACGTTCTCGGCCGCGGCGCTTCTCACCGTCGTGGAAGGCGAAACGGCACACGTGGAATTCACCGACAGCCTGTGGTGGGCGGTCGTGACGGTGACGACGGTGGGTTACGGAGACATCGCACCGGCGACTCCGGTGGGACGCTTGCTCGCGGTAGTGTTGATGCTGTGCGGGCTGGGTTTGCTCTCGACATTGGCGGCCTCAATCAGCGCCTATTTCGTCGGCAGCGATTCGGACAAGGAATTGCTGGAGATCAAGAATCGGCTGGCGCGGATCGAGCGGCTTCTTGAAGAATCGAACAAGGCCTCGAAGACGGATCGGGCGGATCAGGATGGCAAGGTCGCCGATTGAAGCGGCTTGGTCCGCTGTGCGACATAAATTCCGGAGTCCCTCTCGCAATGCGAGCAATAGAATCCGAACCCAGAGCGCAAGCGACTGGCCCGGCTCCATCGAAAGTGATTACGATAAGTACGTGATCGTTCGCGAAGACTTGGTTTGACGGCTGACAGCCGCAACCAGTTCTCGCACCAGCCTGAAACTTCAATTGGGGCGGTTGAGGAATGGGCAGGCCTGGAGACCTGCCCCACTGGGAACCGGCGGCGTTGGATGTCAATGTAGAAGATCGAGAGACAAGCTGAGAGCTTGTCTCAACCGCGGGCTAGAAAAACCGACAAGCGACTGCGCCAAAACAGGCCTCGTGAAATGTCCGGGCTGCGCGGAAAACGAGTGCGGTTACGGGTGTTTACTCTTCCCCCCGTTGCGCATCCTCCGGCTCGCTTTCCCAAGCCCGCCGTCCCAGCAGGGCCGCCGAGGCAGCAAAGCCCACCACTAGACCCACAAAAGTCGAGAAATACATAATCACCATGCCGATCAGCACCATCAGCCCGCGCTCGATGCGGTCGCGCGGCATCGCCAACGCGACGTATGCGCAAGCGAAGCCGGTCAAAATCAGCGTCAGCGAAAACGCTACGTCGAGCACCGGGCGAAATAGTTCGAGCAGTGGTCGGATGAAATAGAAGATCGGCAGGCCGAACATCAGATAGCTGAAAATGCCGCCGAAGATCGAGTCCATCTCTTTTCGGCCGCGCCGATAACGCTCGGCCACCACGACGGTTGCGCCCGTCCACAAGGGGCCTTGGAGAGGGAAGAACGGCCCGGCAAGGACGGCCATCAGCAGGTTGCGGCAGCCGATTGTGAGATGCGTGCGTCGCTCATCGACGGGGACCTGCTCATCGGGGCGTTCGCGGGCGGCGTCGCCGACAATCGCCGTGCCGGTAATGATGTCGCCGAATCCGATGACGTATGCCGCCACGGCCAACGGCAGAGCGGCGGCGAAAACTTCCAAGCTCGGTAAGCCCTGGGAGAGTGGGCTGAAACCGCCAAAAAGCGTCCCAAACTCAGGGAGAAAGAAGATCTCGCCGGCGTTGAAGATCCATTGTCCGGTCTCGGCGTCGACGAAATACGACTGGAAGCCCCGATAGCTCACCTCGCCGACCCAGGGGCCGACGACCATCGCCGCGAAAAAGCCGGGCGCAATGCCGAGCGCACCGAGAAACGCGACGCTCCGGTAGCGCTTCTTCCAACGTTCGAGGGGCTCGGAAAACAGCAGCAGCAGCGAGATGCACACCGCGAGCAGAATGCAAACCGGCAGAGCTTCGATCCGTGAAGGGCGAGCGCCCGAACGAGGAATGAACTCCCCGTAGACCGCGCTCATGCCGGCGCCGAGAATGATCCCCGCCTTGAGCGTCCTCGGCACCGCCCGCAAGAACCGGTTACTCAGACCCGAGAAGCCCATCAGCAGAAATGTCGCCGCCACCAGCAACACAACCGCCGTGACAAACGCCGTACGTTCGGGGACGGTCTCGTACTCCATCGCCTGGCGGAGAACCAGCGGCAGGGCGGGGGTTAACCAGCCCGCGCAATAGGGGTCGCCGAAAACGATCGGCCCCGCGCAAACGACCATCGACGAGACGATGCACATAGCCACGGCGGTTTCGAAGTTCATCCCCCACCACTCCATATAGAGCGGCACGATCGAGAGCCCCGTGGCCCCGGCCACCAGCAAGCCCTGGATCAGTTCGGGAATCTCAACGCCGACGTGGACGAAAGGAACGCGTAGGGTAAAAGGCCCCCAATGAATACCGGGATGAACAGCGCCGTGGGAGCGAAGGTGGGCCATGGTGCAACGCGCGCGAGCCGGGGAGACGGCATCGTAGCACAGTTGATATTCTCCTTACTTATGAGGGCGCCCAGGCACGAGGGGGACATTTCTATCGCCTCTTGACAGGCGCCCAGGCACGGGTTTCGCGCGATGCGGCCCCTGTGCGAAGATTAGGTTTCCTCGCCCGGCCGCTTCCGGCCGGCGACCACCCCACAGCGCCAATCACGGATGAACGATTCCCGCCTTGAATCCGACCTCGCTCCATCTTCTCCCAAGCCGGGAATTCTCGGCACCACCTTTCGAGCCTTCCAGTACCGCAACTTTCGATTGATGTGGATCGGCGCGTTCACCTCGACGACGGGCTTCTTTGTCCAGGAAGTCGCCCAAAGCTGGCTCGTCTACACCATGACCGACTCGGAATTCTTGCTCGGTCTCACGGCGTTCCTGGCCGGCGCACCGATCTTGTTGCTGTCGCTGCTCGGTGGCGCGGCGGCCGACCGCATGGATCGACGCAAGTTACTCGCCGTCTCGCAATACATCCAGATGGCGTCCGCGCTGATTCTCGCGACCTTGCTTTGGATGGACGTGATCCAGGTCTGGCATATCATGGCGGCGGCGTTCCTCAGCGGCGTCGGACAAGCTTTCGGAGGCCCCGCCTATCAAGCCTTGATCCCGTCGCTGGTAGAGGAAAAGGATTTACCCAACGCCATTGCATTGATGTCGATTCAGTTCAACTTGGCCAGCGTCATCGGACGTCCCGTTGGCGGATTTGTCTTCCAACGACTCGGCGCGGCGGCTTGTTTCGGTGTGAATGCGGTGACCTTCTTGGCGGTGGTCTTCGTGTTGATGATGGTGCGGATTCGTTTCGTGCCGCAAAAGACGCAAGCGCAGGTGTGGCACAGCATCAAGGAAGGCCTGGGGTATGTCTTTCACCATCGGGCCTTGTTCTCGTTGATGATCTTGTCGCTGGGGACCGCGTTGCTCGCCATCCCGCTGATGACCATGTTGCCGGTCTTCGCGCGAGAAACATTCGGACTCGGACCGCAAGGCTATAGCCTGATGGGCGCGGTGCTGGGCGCCGGAGCCGTGACCGGCGCCTTGTTCGTCGCTTGGCTCGGCAATGCGCCGGGCAAGGGCTGGAAGGCCTTGGTGATGCAGTTGATCTTGGGAATAACGATGGTCTGCTTCGCGATGAGCTCGAGGCTGCCGACGGCGTTGCTCTTCGCTTTCCTGGCGGGCGGCGCCATTCTGGCCGTGTTCGCGATGATCAATTCCCTGATTCAACTCCTGGCCCCCGAAGAGATGCGGGGCCGCATTATGAGCGTTCAAAACACCGCTTTCCGGGGAGCCATGCCGCTCGGAAATCTAGCCGCCGGGTCACTGGCGAGCCGCTTCGGCGCGCCTTTGATCGTGGTTGTGAACGGCGCTCTTCTGGGAATCATCGCGCTCGGCTATCTGGCCCGCAACAAGGCTGTAAAAGAGCTGTAGCACCGACGACGCCGACGGCGACCTTATACAATGATGAGTCGCGCGCGCAATCTCCGCTACCTCGTTGTTTTCGAGATTGCCGCGTCCGCCGGTTCCGGCGCGACGCTACCCGTATTCCAACCCGTAACAAGTTCGGCTCGATGCCGATCGATCCGGCGAGACGGAGAACTGTAAAGTTAGTGCATCGACTTCACGATAGAGAGGACAAACCATGGGCATCCAATTATCGTCGGCGAAAGTAGAACATCTCAACGCGCTTTCCAATGAAAAAGGCGTTATCGCCGCCGCCGCGATGGACCAACGCGGATCCCTGCAAGGTTCGATCGCCGCCGCCAAGGGCATCGCAAGACTCGACGTAACCGACGAAATGATGAGCGAGTTCAAGACCGCCGTCTCCTCGGTTTTGACCCCCCACGCCAGCGCCATCCTGCTCGACCCGCAATGGGGCTTGCCGGCGGCCGACGCGCGAGCGGAAGGAACCGGCCTGTTGCTCTCCTATGAGGCCAGCGGCTATGACAACACGCGTCCCGGACGTCGCGCCGACTTGTTGCCGAATCTTTCGGCCCGCCGGATTCTCGAGATGGGCGGAAACGCGGTCAAGATCCTGCTCTACTACACCCCGTTTGAAGACGAGGCGGTGAACGACGAGAAGCACGCCTTCGTGGAGCGTATTGGTTCGGAATGCGCCGATGTCGGCATCCCCTATTTCTTGGAATTCATCGGTTATGACCCGGCCGGCGGCGACGAGAAAGGTTTCGCATTCGCCAAGAAGAAGCCCCAGGTCGTCATCGAGAGCATGAAGGAATTCTCGAAAGACCGCTATCAGGTCGACGTGCTGAAGGTCGAAGTTCCCGTGAACCTGGCCTATGCCGAGGGCGCGGCGGTCTACAAGGGCGAAAACGCTTACAGCAAAGCCCAGGCTCTCGACATCTTTCGCGAAGCGGCGGAAGTCGCCGCGCGGCCTTTCATCTACCTCAGCGCCGGGGTGAGCAACGACCAGTTCACCGAGTCGCTGCGTTGGGCCGCCGAGGCGGGAACAGCCTTCGCCGGCGTGCTGTGTGGCCGCGCAACGTGGAAAGAAGGCATTCCGGTGTACGGCGAAAAAGGTCCGGCGGCGCTCGAAGAGTGGCTGCGCGGCGACGGCGTCCGCAACATCGGAGCCGTCAACGCCTGCCTGGAGCAAGCCAAACCCTGGTGGTCCATCTACGGCGCGTCCAAGCCCGAAGATTTAATCGCGTAGCCTAACGGCTCGCCCGCGCTTTTTCGCCAACCGGCTCGGGACGGACGCTGATCCGCACTTCAACCCGCCGCCCGAGCTTGTTCAGCACGGTCATCAAGCGGTCAATCGTGAAGCGTTGCAGCCGCACGTTGCGAATGCGGGTGAAATCGGCATGGCTGACGCCCGTACGCGCTTCAGCCTTGCGCGTCGACAAGCCTTCGTCATCCAATATCCCTATGATACGCGCCGCCAGAAGCGCTTTCGTCTGCTGCACGTCCGCGTCAGGGCGGCCGAAATCTCGGAACACGTTGCCGCTGCCCCGCACAAGCTCCGACTCGTCGCTCCTCGCGCTCATTGCTATAACCTCTTCTTCAATTGTTTGATACGCTCGCGGATGAGATCAACGTCCTTCTTTTGTGTCTTGACCCCCTGCTTAGCCTTCTTCTGGAAAGCGTGCAGCACCCAAATGTCGTTGCCGAGTTGCACAGCGTAGACCGTGCGGTAGGCATCACCGTCGTATTTCAGCGCCCACTTCCAAGACGCCGGAGCCTAGACCCTTTAGCGGTTTCGTGATGTCAGCCTTGCCGCCTTCAGCGGTGACAGTCAGCGCCTGCATGATCTTGTCCTGCGCGCCTTCGGGAAACGTTTCGAAGTTCTTGCGCGCAGCCTTGATCCAGGAGATCGACCGCGTATTTCGACTCCACATAAGGGATGGTGTCACATATGACACCAATTGTCAAGATACGTTTAGAGCCGGGTCTTCCGGGCAGCTCAGTTAGCCCGGAAAGATTCCTCGCCCTTACCCCCCGTCAAATCCTGCCCTAAGCCGGTCTAAGCCCCCGAAGACGTCCGGGAACCCCGCGTTTGCGTCCCATCCCCCCGCCGAGTAAGATCCCCACTCGCAACCGACGGACACCAATAGCGCTCGATATGTTCAATCACAAGCTCGGTGCCGCGCTCGTGACTCACACGAGGTTCGTCGCGCGGGTCATACAAGGAATCGGTCAAATCCCGAACCAACACGACATTCATCCCCAACCGCACCATCTGTCGGATCCCGAACGAACGTCCCAGGACGCACATATTCGTGTGAACGCCCATCAGAGCGATATTCGTGATTCCCTCCGAGCGGCAGAAGTTGTACACTTCCGTGCCTTGATCGGTAACGCCGTCATAGCGCCCCATCTCAATGGCGGCGTGTTGACGCGACCACGCCCGGCGCTCTTCGCCCGGCTCGGCGTCGTCGCAGCCGCCGTCGGAATCGTCGATCGGTAAGCGGTCTTCCTTGGCCGGCTCCAGATAACACCAACTCGCAATCGGCACCGGCGGCTTGGCATACGGAGCCTCCGCCATCCTGCGGCGATAGGGCGTGTCTTTGTAAAACTCAACCGTCGCGCTGGGCGCGTGGATAATCATCACACCCAACTCGCGAGCCGCGCCAACGACCCGGTTCATACGCGGCGCCATCGCCGCCACCCGGCCCGCCGCCGATTTGCACCAATGGTCGTCCCACATATCGCAAATGATGATGGCGGTTTCAGCAACCTTCCAATCGAAAGCCGTCTCGCTCACCTTCACCCGACCACTACCGGAGGGCTGCTCGACTCGCCCGCGGCCGAGCAGCCGCAGCGACCCCGACCGTTTCGGCCGATTGGGCGGCGTCGCGGCCGCTTGCACCGAGCGACCGCCAACCAGCAGGCCTGAAAGGGACAATACGATCTCACGTCGGGTCATGGCAAACGTCTCCGTTCCGCGAATAAACTGACACTTGTAGAGTAGCGCCGCGAAACAGCGAGATCAAGATCGCTGATTGAGGGAAAGCCCGCAAAAACCGCGGATTGCCTCGGTAAACCGAGAACGGTGCGCTAGTCGAGCGTCGCCTGCCGCACCTTCTCGGCCTGCTCAACCCGAAAGGCCCGCAATTTCTCGCGCAACTCCGGATCGTTATTCGACAGAATATGGACCGCCAGCAACGCCGCGTTCACAGCCCCGGGTTTCCCAATAGCGAGTGTCCCGACGGGGATCCCGCCCGGCATCTGAACCGTCGCTAAAAGCGAATCCATTCCCTTAAGGGCCGGGCTTTCGATCGGCACCCCGAGCACCGGCAACAGCGTATGCGCCGCGATCACGCCGGCCAGGTGCGCCGCTCCGCCGGCAGCGGCGATCATCACCTGCATGCCGCGCTCTTCGGCTGAAGAAGCATATTCCGTCGTGAGGGCCGGCGTGCGATGCGCCGACATCACTTTGCATTCGTGAGGAACCCCAAAGCGGTCGAGCATCTCATGCGCATGTTGCATCGTCGACCAATCGGACTTGCTGCCCATAATGACCGCGACCAAAGGTGTAGTTTCATTCGCCATAATTTGTCGATTTCGGAGTTTGGTGTATTGAAGCGCCCGCGGACGAAGGCCGTCGCAGGTTGCTTCCTCCGCGCGACAGGCCCGCTGGGTGTGGGCCGATTATTGTAACACCGGTGTACGTCGCCAGGACCGCCTCACGTCCGGCACGGGCCCGCGTCATAATAAACTCTCCACAATGTCCCTCTCCGAAGCCTCGGAAATCGCCCGCATCCGCGCCGAATTCGAACGCCGGGACCGCGAGATCCCCCACGATTTCTATGCTTGGAAGCGGCCGGTCAACCAGTACTTTCGCTCCCAGACCGCCCGCGCTTCGATCCGAGCCCTTGTCGAACACGGGATGTTCCCGCTCGATGACAGAACCGTTCTCGAAATCGGCTCGGGTGCCGGGTCGCGCCTGATCGAGTTCCAGCAATGGGGCGCGCGCCCCGCCAACCTGGCCGGCATCGACCTGGTCGAGGGCCGCGTCCAAGCCGCCCGCGACGCCCTACCCCGAGCCGATATCCGCCTCGGCGATGCCCGCGAACTGCCTTGGCCCGACGCCTCGTTCGACGTCGTCAGCCAATTTACGGTCTTCACCTCGATTCTCTCGCCCGCCGTCAAGCGGCAAGTCGCTTTGGAGATGCTGCGGGTTCTCAAACCCGACGGCCTGATCCTGTGGTACGACTTCCGTTACAATAACCCGCGAAACCCCGCCGTCCGCGGAATCGAGGCCGCCGAGATCAAGAGCCTTTTCCCAGCCCGCGCCGTGCAACTGCGAAAAGATACCTTGGCGCCCCCGATTGCGCGAGCCCTGGTTCCAATTTCGTGGACAGCCGCCCTGGTCCTTGAGAAAATCCCCTTCTTGAGAACCCACTATCTCGGCGTCATCCGAAAGCCGTCCGAGGAGAGCCCGTGAGCAAGGGGGAGCCGCGCCGGCCGAGCCATTTCGCTCGCCTCGCCGCCGCCGTCGGCCTCATCCTTCTCGCCCCATTCTTGATCGCGATAGCCGCCGCTCTCGCCACCGTCAACGGCCGCCCCATCATCTTCCGGCAAACCCGAATCGGCCGCCTCGGCCGTGAGTTCACTCTCCTGAAGTTTCGCTCGATGCGCACCGAGCCGGGCCCGGGGGTCACCTCTCAAGGCGACAACCGCGTCACGCCCCTCGGGCGCTTCTTGCGGCGTTACAAACTCGACGAACTCCCGCAACTATGGAACGTTGTGAAAGGCGAGATGAGCCTGATCGGTCCACGCCCCGAGATTCCCCTTTACGTGGACCCGACCAACCCGCTGCACCGCTCCGTACTCCAAGTCCCGCCGGGAATCACCGGCCTGGCCGGCCTCCTCTACCGTGATGAAGAGGCGATCCTGGCTCGCGAGCAAAACCCCGAGCGCTACTACCGGGAACACATCCTCCCCGACAAGCTACGCCTCAGCCTCCTCTACATCGAGCGCCGATCTCCGTCGCTGGACATCAAACTGCTCGCCCTCACCATCTGGTATTCGCTCGTCCCAAGCCGCTTCGACGCCGAACACATCAGCGTGGTCATGGGAATCGCCGCCGAGCCGGGCAGTGCCCCGCTGCACGGGTTTAGGATTCCCCGGTAGCGACAAACACCCGTGCCGGTCCTGGTGCGCGGTTAGGGCCGGCTTCCAGCCGCTTGTTCGATTGGGCTGTTGAGCCGACGTTCATCTATACTTGACCCAAACCCCAACTCGCCGCCATGAAAGACTCCGTCTCCTTCGAGAATCTCAGCCCCCTTTCGTTCCTCGACCGCAGCGTCTACGTCTACCCCGACAAGACCGCTGTCGTCGATCGCGGCCGCGCCTATAGCTACAGCGAATACAGCGCCCGCGTGAACCGCCAAGCCGCCGCGCTGCAGCGGATCGGCGTTGCGAAAGGCGACCGTGTCGCCGTCCTCGCTCCCAACGGACGAGCGATGCTCGAAGCGAAGTTCGGACCGATGCGGTTGGGTGCGATCCTGGTTGCGCTCAACACCCGCCTTTCCTCGCGCGAGATCGCCTACATCCTGAACCACTCCGGGGCCAAGGTCTTGCTGTTCGATTCTGAATTGGCGCCGACCGTGCGCGGCCTAATTGACGACGTGCCGAAAGTCGAAAGCTACATCCAGGTGACCGACGAGGCCCCGAGAGCGGAAGACATTCCCGGTCCGGATTACGAAGACTTCCTTGCCGGCGCCCCGGCCGAACCCGATCCCGTCGAGCCGCCGACCGAAACCGAGACCATCACGATCAACTACACCTCGGGAACCACCGGCTTCCCCAAAGGCGTGGAATACCACGGCCGCGGCGCCTACCTGAACGCCCTGGGCGAAGCGATGGAAACGGGAATGAATTCACGCTCGGTCTACCTATGGACCCTGCCGATGTTTCACGCCAACGGCTGGTGCTATGGCTGGGCGGCGGCCGCGGTGGGCGCCGAGCAAGTTTGTCTGCGCAAGGTCGAGCCGGCGCGCATCTATGAATTGATCCGCGAAAAAGCCGTGACGCATATGTGCTGCGCGCCGACCGTGCTGACGGCGTCGAGGTGACGGCGGAGGAAGTCATCACGTTCACGCGCGAACGCTTAAGCCATTTCAAATGCCCCAAGCACATCGCATTCGGCGAGCTGCCGAAAACCGCTACCGGCAAGATACAGAAATACGTTCTGCGGGAAAAAGAGTGGGGCGACGCGAGGAAGAAAATCAAGGGCTGACGCCTTGGGATCTCCGAGGGCTAGCGAATTCCGAAATCCTCGAAGACCGTCAACTCGCGGTTCGTCTCAACGTTTTCGAAAGTCTGCTTCTTGCCCGACGGCCATTCCACCGAGACGCGTTCGGCCGTCAGATCGCTGCCCAGCCCGAAGGTCAACACCAACTCGCTTTGCGAGGCGTAGCTCGATCCGCTGTGGACCGTTTGCCATTGTTCGCCCGACGCGCTCGTAACCCGCACCACCGCGCCGATCGCGTCACGGTTCGACGCCTGACCGACCAGCTTGAAGCGCAAGTAGGAATTGCTGTTGGCACCGTCGTTGCGAAATAGATACGCCGGGCCGTTGTTCGTCGTCACCAAGATGTCGAGATCGCCGTCGGAATCATAGTCGGCGTAGGCGGCGCCTCGGGCCACGATCGGTCGCGTCAGGCTCGAACCAATGCGGTCGTTGACCAGGACAAAATCTCCCCCGCCCCGATTGCGGAACAACAAAGGCGCTTGCTCGTAGCTGACCTTCGGCTGGACCTTCCCGATCTCTTCTTCCAGGTGGCCGTTGGCGGCGAAGATATCGAGGAAACCATCCAAGTCGTAGTCGAAAAAGAAAGCTCCAAAAGTCAACGAAAGCAAGCTGTCGCGGCCGACTGCGCTGGTTGGGGCGTCGTCGACGAAGAGACCGCTGCCTTCGTTGTGAAACAACGACAGCATTTCGTTCGAGAAGTTGCCGACGAGCAGGTGCGGGCGGCCCGACCGATCGTAGTCCGCCGCGTCGACGCCCATCGCGCCCCGCGCTTTGCCGTCTTCGGCGAAGGCCACGCCGGCCGTGAGCCCGAGGTTCTCGAAAGTTCCGTCCCCGCGGTTGCGATAGAGCTTGTTGGGCTGCGTGTCATTGGCCTGGAAGATATCGGAAAACCCGTCGAGATCGAAATCGAAAACGGCAATCCCGAGCGCCTTAGTTGTATCGTCGAGCAGGCCGGCGGCCTCGGTCACGTCCTCGAACTTGCCGTCTCCGAGATTGTGATAAAGCCGCGAAGAGACGCCGTTGTAGGATTCCGGCGTGCAGTAGGATTTGCTCTCTCCGTCGAGCGAACACCATAGATCCTCTTCAGGGCTCCAATCGACATAGTTGGCGACGAAGAGGTCGAGCAAGCCGTCTTTGTCGTAATCGAGCCAAGCGGCGCTGGTGCCGAAAGCGGGATTGTCGATGCCTGATTGCTTCGCCACTTCCGCGAACTTGCCGTTGCCTTCGTTATGGAATAGCCGGTCGTCGCCGAGCGCGGTGACGTAGAGATCGACGCGGCCGTCATTGTCGTAGTCGCCCGCCGCGGCGCCGAGTCCGTAGAACTCGACTGCGAGCCCGGATTCCGCCGTGGCGTCGGTGAATGTCCCGTCGCCGTTGTTGCGATAGAGCATCGACGTGGGCTTCTCGGTCGAGTCGGCATCCCAGGGTTTACTGTTGACGAGAAAGATGTCGGCGTGTCCGTCGGAGTTGTAGTCCAGAAAGGCGCAGCCGGAGCCGAGAGTTTCCGGAAGGTACTTTTTGCCCGACCGCCCGTGGTGGTGCTCGAAGCGAATTCCGGCGGAAGCCGTGACGTCGGTGAAGATTACGTCGACCTCAGCCGTGGGGCCCGCGCCGCCCGAGTTGTCGCCGTCGCCCGAGCCGCACCCGATCATGAGCAGCCACGCCCCCGCCACGATCACGCAACCGCACCCACGCGGACCGAGAGGCCTAAGGGATGAGTCGAATAACCGCCAAGATCGCAACACCTCACGCATGTCTCTATTCTTACCGATCGTGCATGCCCCGCGACACGTTGCCGCCGTCTCCTAACCCCGCGTGGCCCGCCGGCCACCGGCCGGCGTTCCGCAGTATAATAGCCGGCTATGTGTTCCCGCGGCACGGTGAGGCTGCAAACCGCCGGTCGGTTTCCGTAGACGAAAGGCCCCGACAACGCATCCGGCCCGACGGCGGCCGACCGCTTCGCGCCGACCGATTTTGGACCGCGTCGTACCGCGAATCTCCGGGAGTTATCCCCGGCGACCCGTGCCCGAGCGTTCTTTAGGTTGCCGGCGGTTCGACAAACCTTGCCCATGCTTCCCCAAAACCTTGTTTGGATTGGCGCCCGTCTGCTGCTGTGGGTCTTTCCGGCCGCGTATGTCCTCAATCTCGTCTTCTTGGCGAGTGATCTGCCACAGTACGATTATTGGGCCAACCTCCTGATTTTGTTTACGGAAGACGGCAGTGGTGAACTTAAACCGGTCAGCGAATGGCTCTTGCCGCACAACGGGCATCCTCTCCTACTCCCCCGGCTGATCTATTTGCTGAATATCTACCTGTCGGGCGGTTCCGGATTTTATCTATCCCTAACGGCCTTTTTTATGGGTTTATTGCAAGTCGCCTTGCTTTGGCGGGCAGTGCCGGAAGAACTCAAGAACGACTCTTTCACTCACCTCGCGGCCCTGGCGGACGTCTCGATATTGACCTTCACTCCCCAGGCCATCCACAACTGGCTGCTTGGGATGAGCGGCGTCGCGTGGATTACGACGAATGTCTTGGCTATCAGCTCCCTGCTGTGTGTTTCGCGCTTCCTGGACGGAAGGCGAGTGGGTTGGTTGGCTCTCGGAATCCTCTCGAGTATCGTTAGCGCCTTGAGCTATGGCAGCGGCTTGGTGGTATTGCCGCTGCTGCTGCTCATGATTCTGGCTTCACGTAAGACGAATCGGGCGATTCCGCTCTCTGTCATGCTCGTCAGTGTCGTGGCCTTGTGCGTATACGCGGCTCACAATTTGTTTGTCGTCCGCCGGTCGACGGACTATGAAATCGTGCAACTGGGCGTGTTCTTCAACAATGTCTTGGGGAGTATTTGGTTTCAGACAGAAGAGTTGTGCCAGGTAGCCGGCATCTTGGGTGTCATACTCTTCAGTTATTATTTGTTCCATTATCGAACGGTTGCGATGAGGACCAGACGACAAAACATTAGCTTCTGGTACGCCATCGGTCTCTATGGAATTATGAATGTCGCGGCGATGATGATCACAAGGACGGATCAAGATGCAGCCGGAATGGCAGTGAGTCGGTACGCAAGCATCCCGTCCCTGTTTTGGTTGGCGGTGCTCATCCTTACGTTGGTTTGTTATTTGAAATGGCCGTCATTCACGAAATTACGGACGACATTCATGATAGTCATTACAACGGCTTTCATGATGACGTATTTGATGTCCCGTTTCGAACGAGATTTCCGGCACGGCCCGAAGGAGGAATCCTTGGCGGCGATTTCGATGCGACTGGGTTCACCCGATAAACCGGTGGTGTCGCGTTGGGTCCATCCAAACCCTCTCTACATTGCGCGCTTACTGCCACTGCTAAGACAGATCCGACACTATCCTTTCAACGAACGGTTTCGATTCGATTGCGGGCTTCTGGGAAAATCAATCGACGAATCGCTGGTTGTGGAAACGCGGAAAGACGTCGGCCCGGTTTGGGGGACGGTGGACGGCGTACGGATTGTCGGAGAGGGCACGGTCGCGACCGTAGGCAGGATCTACGTCAAGGGGGCGGAGGTGGAGTGTCTGATCCTGGGAGGGGAAGAAGGCCGCGTCGAGGGAGCCGGTATTCATAACTATCTCAGGCCGCGGCCCCCCGACCGGATCAGGCATGGCGCTGTCGGGAGTCTTTGGCGGGGCTACGTGCGGGGCTACAGGAAAGATCACGTCGTCCAGGTGTGGGTGAAGCTCCGAGACGACGATCGGTTTCACTTACTGTATAAGAATGTTGTCCATAAACGAGAAAAGACTGCCCGGGCAGTTGAACCGGCCGGCGTTCCGGGGCTTGCCCGAATGTATCGGGAAGTCGCGAGCCGGCACGATCCGGGAGACACGATAGACAGTCTGTTTTGATCGCGGGCTGGAATGAAAGAAGTGTCGTGGGTCGCGATTGCCGAATCGCGACTCGCGGCGGGGCTGCCCTGTGCGGCTGAGACAAAGCTCGACATGAACCGACCGCATCAACAGGCTACGCGAATTCCGCCGGCAACGTCGCGAACGAAACGAGGCTACATCCTCGCTTTGCGTTGTTTGCGCGTCGTTTTCCGACACCTCGGAATCCTATTGAGTCTCGCAAAATAAAGTGACACCTTTTTGGGGTACGTACGTCTTTGTATGTATGGGAAATACAAAAGGCGTACGGCGGGATTTCGAGGCCCTGGAGAAGCGCCGTTTCAAAGCGATCCGGTTGGTCGAGCAAGGCTGTAGTCAGTCCGAGACAGCGAGGCGATTGAAGGTCGCGCGGCAAAGCGTCAGCGAGTGGCTGCGACGATACCGGCGTGACGGCGAAGCCGGGTTGCGCCAGGCCGGCCGCGCCGGCCGTAAGCCGCTGTTGGACGCCGCGCAGCTCGAACGCCTCGAGGCGTTGCTGCTGGAAGGCCCCGAGGCGCACGGCTTCCCGACGCCGCTGTGGAGCTGTCCGCGGGTCGCTCGTCTGATCGGAGACGAGTTCGGCGTGCGCTATCACGAGGGCCATGTCTGGAAGATCCCGCGGGCGCTCGGTTGGAGCCCGCAACGGCCCGTCGGCAAAGCGCGGGAGCGCAACGAAGAGGCCATCCGCGGCTGGCAGCGCAAGACTTGGCCGGCCATTAAAAAAAAGCCCGCAAAGAAGAACGTACGATCGTCTTCATCGACGAAAGCGGATTGAGTCAGAAGCCGCATCGTTGCCGCACCTGGGCGCCGCGCGGCGAGACACCGGTGTTGGAGTTCAACTTCAACTGGGACAAGCTGTCGGTGTCGGCCGGGCTGACGTTGCGCAACTTTTACTTCCGGCTCTATCCCGGCGCGATCGGCGAGTTGGAGGTCATCGACTTCCTGAAGGCTTTGCTGCGCCACATCGACGGCCCACTGCTGATCGTCTGGGACCGGCTGCCGGCGCACCGCAGCCGCCTGGTGCGGGAGTTCATCCAGCTCTCCGAGGATCACATCGCAACGGAGTACTTGCCGCCCTATGCGCCGGAGTTGAACCCGGTGGAATACATTTGGGCGTACTGGAAGCAGCACGAGTTGCCCAACGTCTGCCCGAAGGACTACTGGGAACTCGACGAGCGCGCCCGCAAAGCGCTGCGGCGAATGCGCCGCAAACCGCGCTTGATTACCGCTTTCTGGAAACAGTCTTCTCTTTGTCTCGATTGACAGTATATTATGCGAGACTCAGTAGGTCTGCTGGAACTCTTCAAGGTCCATTTGGCGGCCCGCTACTTACGAAGCTTGTTCGCCATCTACGACCCGGTGGATCTTATGCGCCTGGATCTTCCGTGGTGGACGTTCGCGGCGATTCAGGAAGTCGAGAGCTTGATCGCATCCTGGGAAGGCGAGGTCCGGGTTTTTGAATACGGATGTGGTTCGAGTACGGCGTGGCTCGGCAAGCGTTGCGCGATAGTTCGATGTGTCGAACACAACGTCGCTTTCGCCAATGAAATGAAGTGGCATGTGGAGGCGCTCGACAAAGTTAGGATCCATTGCGTGCCGCCGCGGCCGGTAGCCCGCGGGACGACGCCGCAAGCCCCCTCAAGGAGACGGGGTATGGAAGATATGGATTTCGCGGATTACGTGAGGGACATTCGGCGATGGAACATGACCTTTGATCTCATCGTGATTGACAGCCGAGCCCGGGCGGCGTGCCTGGAGGAGGCGCTCGGGTACTTGACGGCTCGCGGCGTGATTTTGTTCGACAACAGCAATCGCAAGGAGTATCAGGCGGCCCTGGCGGGCTCCGGCTTGCATCGGCGCGTCTTCGCCGGTCTCACCCCCAGCCTCCCGTATCGTGACGAGACATCCATCTTGGCACCGCCTGCTTCGACAGTTTCAACACGGCCGGATGCTGAAGGAACAGCCGCAACCCATTTGGCCGCCGGAAAGAGAAGCGTTCTCCGGCCGGGAGCGGCTGTTTCAATTCACGAATGAACGGGTCGGGGCTTGGGGAGTACAATAAAGCCGTGATGTGCCCTCGGGATTACCTCGGCCGCATTGGATTGTTGCCGGCGGCGGTCATTCTCGTCCTCCCAACAGCCGCGATCGCCGCCGAGCGCGACAGCTCCGTCTTCGACCGCGACATCCAACCCATCCTGGCTTCGCGCTGCATGCCTTGTCATAGCGACAAGGTCAAGACGAGCGGTCTGGCGCTGACCAATCGCGAAGCCGCGCTTGCCGGCGGTTCACGCGGCCCGGCCATCGTTCCCGGGAAGCCGGAGGAAAGCTTGATCGTGCAAGCCCTTCGCCGCTCTCACGATTTGCAAATGCCCCCCGGCGGGCCGCTTGATCCCGAGCAAGTCGAGCTTTTCGCCGAATGGGTTCGCCAAGACGCCCTTTGGGCAACCACGACTGAGGCGGCGGGCGACGAAACAGGCCATTGGTCTTTTCGCCCGGTTCGCAAACCGGACCCTCCCGCGGTTCGGCAATCGGCCTGGGTCCGCAATGGCATAGATCGATTCGTTCTAGCGCGGCTTGAAAGCGAGGGGATAACTCCCTCCGCCGAAGCCGATCGCCGAACGCTGATTCGCCGACTCAGCCTCGACATCACTGGCTTTCCTCCCAGCCCCAAGGAAACGGCCGCCTTTGTCGAAGATGTCCGGCCCGGCGCCTATCAGCGACTAGTCGACCGGCTGCTTGCCTCGCCCCATTACGGGGAACGTTGGGGACGACACTGGCTCGACGCCGCCCGCTACGCCGACTCCGACGGCTACAACATCGACGGGCCGCGCTTGATCTGGATGTACCGCGATTGGGTGATCAACGCACTGAACGCCGACATGCCGTTCGATCAATTCGCGATCGAGCAGATCGCCGGCGACATGCTCCCCAACGCCACGCGAGAGCAGATCGTCGCTACCGGTTTTCACCGCAACACATTGCTTAATCTCGAAGGCGGAATCGATTTCGAGCAGTATCGCGTGGAAGCCGTGGTCGATCGACTCAACACCACCGGGGCCGTCTTCCTAGGCCTCACGGTGGGCTGCGCCCGCTGTCACGATCACAAGTTCGACCCGATTACGCAACGAGAGTTCTACCGCCTGTTTTCATTTTTCAACAACGTGGATGAACTGAGCGGAGCCTATAAGAGCGAGGCGGGGCGGCGGCGCGCCTACGAACCGATCTTGGAATTCGCATCGCCGGAAGAGATCGCGGGCCGCGACGCCAATCGCCATCAAGTCGATCTACTCGAAAAAGACCTGGACGACTACCGAACCGCGACCGAGCAGCGCCACAAGGAATGGCGGGCGGGCCTTGCGGAGCCGGAACGGACGAAGATTCCGACGCACATTCTCGAAATCTTCGCAAGGCCGCGGCCGGATCGAAACTACGTCGATCAGATGGTTGTCAATACTTACTTGTCGGACTGGGATTCCGGGTATGCCGCCCGTTTGAAAGGCCTTGCCGCCGTCAAAGAGGCCGCCCCGAAAATCAAGAGCACTTTGGTGATGCGCGAGTTGCCGTCCCCGCGCGAGGCCTATATCCACATCAACGGCGACTTCCTCAGAAAAGGCGATACCGTGCAGCCCGGTACTCCGGCCGTGCTGCCGCCCCTGCCGTCGAGCGAGAGCATCACCCGTTTGGACCTCGCCCGCTGGCTGGTCGATGAAACGAATCCGCTGACCCCGCGCGTCACCGTCAATCGAATTTGGCAACGCTACTTTGGAATTGGAATCGTCGAAACCGAGAACGATTTCGGCACCCAAGGCACGCTCCCGTCGCATCCCGAATTACTCGACTGGCTGGCGTCCGAATTTGTAGGCAAGGGCTGGAGCCTAAAGCAAGTGCATCGACTGATTGTCACGTCGGCGACGTATCGACAAGCATCGGATCATCGGGCCGAACTCGGCACCCGCGACCCGCGCAATCGCCTGCTCGCTCGCCAGAGCCGCGTTCGACTCGAGGCCGAGATTATCCGCGATTCCGGTTTGGCGGTATCGGGCCTGCTGGCACGGGAACTCGGCGGACCGAGCGTCTTTCCGCCGCAACCTGAAGGCGTCGGTCAACAGACCCAAGTGGACCGCCAATGGCAAGCCGACAAGGGTGCGAACCGCTACCGGCGCGGCATGTACACGCATTTCTGGCGCGCCGCCCCGCACCCGGGGCTGGTCCTATTCGACGCCCCCGACTCGACGATGACCTGCACCCGGCGCAATCGCTCCAACACGCCGTTACAGGCGCTGACCCTGCTCAACGACGAGGGCTTCGGTGAAATGGCCAGGGCACTCGCCGCCCGTGTTCTTCGCGAAGCCGACACCCTGCCCGAGCGCGTTCGCCGTGTCTACCAACTCACCCTTGCCCGCGAACCGGACGGAGACGAAACGGAATACCTCCAAGGCTTTGTTGCCGACATGGTCGAGGATTTCGGGAGCAACGCCCGTGATGCGGCGGAGTTTTCTCGGTCCGACGAAACACTCGACGATGACGTTGCGTTGTTGGCCGCTTGGACCGCCGCCGGCCGCGTCCTGATGAACTTGGATGAGTTCATCACAAGGGAGTAACCGGAAGGGAGGCGGACCTGGACTTAGTGGCAAGCTCGAACTTTCATCCGCAAGTTTGTTGGGGATGACGGGTGAGTTCGCTAAACTTGCACACGGCCTGAGCCGCGAAGCGGCGGTAGGATCATAGCCTGGGGTGGAGCCGGAACGGCGGAACCCCAGGTAACGGTCTTAGTGCACTTGAGCCCTGAAAGGGCGACAGGAACCTGAAGTTCGATTGGGGCGAGTCAGACGAAACAGGTGACCCCGCACAACTGTCGGAACCGGAGAACCAACCCATGGACCTTGACAAGAAGAAACTGTCCGCCGAACGCACGCGCCGCCACTTCTTCCAAGATTGCGGCCTGGGTGTCGGCAAAGCGGCGCTGGCCTCGTTGGCGTTGAAAGACGGACTCTCGGCGGCGAGCGAAACCGCCGATTTGAGCGCGGCCGTGAGCCCCATGGCCGCGAAAGACCCGCACTACGCGCCCAAGGCCAAGAGCGTCATCTACCTCTTCATGGCCGGTGGCCCCAGCCAATTCGAACTCTTCCAACCCAAGCCGAAACTACAGGAATACAGCGGCCAAGTGATCCCGGATTCATTTCTCGAAGGCAAACGCTTCGCCTTCATGGAAAGCTTCCAGGCCACTCCGCCGAAGCTGCTCGGGACGAAACGAAAGTTCCAACAGCACGGGCAGTCGGGAGCCTGGGTTTCCGAGTGCCTGCCGCACACCGCGCAAGTGGTCGACGATCTCGCTTTCGTCCGATCGGTGTGGACTGAAAACTTCAACCACGCCCCGGCGAAGATCATGATGAATACCGGGTCGCCGATCTTCGGACGGCCCAGCATGGGGTCGTGGGTCATCTACGGCATCGGCAGCGAGTCGGAGGACTTGCCCGGATTCGTCGTATTGCAATCAGGGCCCAGGGGGCCGCGCGGGGGAGCGCTCAATTGGTCGAGCGGCTTCCTGCCGACGACCTATCAAGGCGTCCCCTTCCAGAGCGGCGGCGACCCGATCTTGAACTTGTCGAACCCGCCCGGCATGAACGCCGCCCGGCAACAGCGCAGCATCGACGCCATTCGTGAGCTGAATCGCCAACGGCTCGACAAGACGCGCGACCCTGAGATCGCCACCCGCATCGCGTCTTATGAGATGGCGTTTCGGATGCAGACGAGCGGACCGGAGTTGATCGACGTCGCAAGCGAGTCGAAGGAAACGCTCGATATGTACGGCGCCGAGCCCGGCGCCAAATCGTTCGCGAACAATTGCTTGTTGGCGCGAAGGTTGGTCGAGCGCGGCACGCGATTTGTTCAGCTCTATCACACCAACTGGGACCACCACGGCGGCCAAACCGAAAACCTCAACCAGTCTCTCGACGATGTTTGTCTCGAAACCGACCGCGCCTGCGCGGCCTTGATCAAAGACCTCAAGCAACGCGGTTTATTCGAGGACACACTCGTCGTTTGGGGCGGCGAGTTCGGACGCACGCCGATGGGCGAGATCCGCGACACGGTCGGCCGCAACCATCACATCGACGCCTTCACGATGTGGCTTGCCGGAGCCGGCATCAAGCCGGGCCAAACGGTCGGTGAGACCGACGAGCTGGGCTTTGAAACAATCCGCGACAAAGTGCATGTGCACGACTTGCAGGCGACGGTGCTTCATCTGCTGGGCCTCGATCACACCGCCCTGACCTTCCGCTTCCGAGGCCGCGACTTCCGCCTGACCGACGTCGGCGGCGAAGTCGTGAACAAACTGCTCGCTTGACCGCAAGTTCGATGGGCCGAGGCTCTCCAAACCGAGCCGCGGGCATCAGATTGCGACTCCGGGCATTCAACCGGGACGGCGGTCTTCTTTAAGGATCATCACCTGCTTCCGGGCGAACTCATCACAATACCTCTTGCTTACACGCGAGGCTCGCTTTGGGATGGCAGGGACTTTTCGTCGGAGCAAGGGGTGCGTGGGAGTAACAAAGAAGAAAGGTAGCGACCGCCACTCCTCGGTTTCCTGATGCCCAAAGCGCTTTTCGCGCTGTGAGCCCGGCTCCCTGTCGGGAACGCTTGGGCTCTCTTTGTGACAGCTCAGTGTGTACTTTCCGGATCCCGGAAAAGCAAACAAACCCTCGGTGTAAGCGGTCGCCTTTGTATAACCGGCGGTTCGATCATCAACCTCCTTACCTTTGCTTTCGGGCCCTTGCGAGCCCTTTGGAAGTCTCCTTCCATTTGTATTTATACACCTGAATCGGAGCCTTGTCAAAGGAAAAACAGCATCAAAGTTAACGCATAAAAAATGAGGCGCAAGCACCACGCCCAAGGGGTGGCGTCGGTCTACGGTACACCCTCGATTGCATGCCCACCCCCGACCAACTTTTCTACTTGAAAAGTTTGCATCCGGGCCTCAATCTTGGCATAATGCTTAGGCGAACAAAAGGAGAACACACTACTGGCGGCCTCCTCTCAACTCGAGCAGCTCCAAACCTTGCTCCGGCAACACGGTCTAGGATCTTGTTTGCCCAAAAGCATGACGGCGTATCCACCGGCATCGACGGGATTACCCGACTTGGATGCTCTGATCGGGGGTGGGTTGCCGCGTGGGCAAATCAGCGAAATCACGGGAGAAGCCTCGTCGGGCGGAACGAGCGTCATTTTGTCGCTCCTCGCCGAGGCAACCGAGCGCGGAGAGGTCGTCGCCTATATCGATGTCTCGGATTGCTTGGACCCGCTTTCGGCCGCCTCGGCCGGGGTGAAACTCGAACGTCTGCTCTGGGTGCGTTGCGGCCAGGCCGGCGGCGTGCAATTTCCGGCTTCTCTGAGAGCGCGGCAAGCTTCGTCATACCAACGCCGAGCCATCCGCCATCACCAAAACCATTCGTCATCGCCCAACGGTGGAGAAACCGCCTGGCGGGCCCTCAACCTGGTGGTCTCGGCCGGAGGGTTCGGAGTGATTGTTCTCGATTTGGGAGGAGTCTCGGGGCGGCGTCTCGGCCCTTGGCGCAATCGGCCTTGGATGCGGTTGATGCAAACCTTAAAGGACGGTTTAACTGTTCTGGTGATTCTCACTCCGCGGCGGTTGACGAGCGGCGTCTCTTCGTTGGCCGTGGAATTGAATCGACACAAAACGCATTGGACGGGCCGGCAGGGTATTTCTTTATTGTTCAACGGCATGGCGATACAAGCTCGTGTTGTCTCTCAACGCGTTCGCCGCGAGAAGACGGCATGAAAGACGGGGAGATCGAGTGGTGAGTCTCTACGCCTGCTTGCATGTACCGAATTTTCCGGCGGCGGTTCTGCTGCGCGGGGAGAGGAATTTGCGGACGCCTCCGTTGGTGGTTTCGACCGGCAAGCCTCCGAATTGTTTTGTTTACGCGGCAACCGAGGCCGTGCAAGCGGGAGGAATCCGCGAGGGAATGTCGTTGACCGAGGCCGCGGCCCGGTTTGCCGATGCGCAAAGCAAGAAACTTCGGCCGGCGGTTAAACCCACCGCCGAACGGACGGGGGGGATTCGTCCGTATCGTCTACGGCCGGCCGTCCCCGCGATAGGGGCTGCATCGAACGCGCCACGCCGCGCTGGGACCGACACGAGTGTCGGTCCGGACTCTCGGCTAGGACCGGCACGAGTGCCGGTCGCTACTGGAACCCCTGGGTACGCCACCGGAAAAACGCTTCAAGTTCTTCCGCGCGACCCCGAAGCCGAGCGGCAAACCCAACGCGAACTACTCGAGACGGCGCTCACGATTGCTCCTCGCGTGGAAGATGTTTCGCCGGGAATTGTCCTCGTCGAGCTCACCGGGATTGCCGACCCGCACGGCGCGGCGGAGGATTTTTTTCACAAGGTTGAAAAGTTCGGTTTGCCGGCCCAAGTCGCCGTTTCATGCAATCGCTTCACAGCGCTATGCGCCGCTCGCGCGCGGCCCGGCATCACCCACATTTTTCCCGGTCGGCAAGCCGGTTTTTTGCATGCTCTGCCGTTGGATGTCTTGCCGCTCGATTCCGAGGAACTGCGAACTTTCAAACGTTGGGGGCTGGATACAGTCGGCGAGTTGGCAAGCTTGCCCGAGGATTCACTTGTCGCTCGGTTCGGGACGCGCGGGGTCGAGATGGCCAAGATGTCGCGAGGCGAATTGGACTCGGTCTTGCAGCCTTATGAAGTGTCGCCTGCCTTTGAGGAGAGCTTGGACTTTGAATGGGAAGTCACTGAATTAGAGCCTCTTTCGTTTCTTCTTTCGGATCTGCTGGATCGCTTGTGTTGGAAGATGCAGGGCAGCGGCTTGGCGGCGGAACAAGTTCGGCTCGTTCTGAAATTGACCGGTGGATCAAGATTTGAGCGAGAGCTTTCTCTGCCCTCGCCGCTGGCGGATCGGCGCGTGTTGCTGACTTTGCTGCGCTTGGATTTGTCGGCGCATCCTCCAGGCGAGGCGATTGAGGGCGTGAAGGTCGCCGCGCGAACGACGCCGCGGCGCAGGGTGCAGTTTTCGCTCTTCGAGCCGATGCAGCCGAGTCCGGAAAAGTTGGCGGTAACGCTGGCGCGGCTCGTGAACTTGGTCGGACCGGATCGCGTTGGAGCGCCGTTGGTGGTCGATACGCATCGGACGGGCGCCTTTGCGTTGGCGGGATTCGCGCCAGCGGCGGAGGAAAAGAAACAGCGGCGGGGAGGGAGCGCGACACTTCGTTCGAGCAGCGCGGGGCTTTCTCTTACTACGGCTCTTCCGGCGGCTCTTCCAATAGTTGAGGCCATTCCGAGCGGGGATGAGACTTCCTTGCGGCACAGCGGCGCAATCTCACAACAGCTCAATCGAGCAATGCCCGCGCCGCGTTTCGAGAACACAGCGCAACTTCCTCTTCGTGTAACGTCTCCGGTCTTCCGCTGCTTTCGACCTTCGCTCGACGCGGAGGTGATCCTCGACGGCCGATTGCCGGTTGCTGTTCATTCGGGGGAGATTCAAGGGGCAGTGCAAACCCGCGCCGGTCCTTGGAAAGTTCGCGGGGAGTGGTGGGCGACTGGCCCCCGGCACTACGAAGAGTGGGATGTCGACGTGCGGGGGCGGCTGTATCGCATTTGCCGTGAGACACCCGGAGAGAGGTGGTACGTGATGGGAGTGTATGACTAGCGGGAAGCTACACGGTTGATATCAGCCCTGGGCGCAAGTCCAGGGCAGCCCCCCCGGAGGGGGCCGGATAGTAGCCCAGAGTGAGTAAAGCGAAAACCTGGGTGTCCCGTCCAAAAACACGCTAAGCCCCGGACGGGGCGTAGGAACAACTGTTCGACTCAGTTCACGGCCCACGGCCCACGCCCATGGTTGGCATCAGCAGCCCGTAATGAGCAGCTTTTCAATTTCGGCGTTGGTCAGGTCAAGCACGCCGGGCGTCTTGGAACGGATGAAAGGGAGATCCACCGAATAATCGTCGCCGCTTTCAGGCGTGGCGATTTGAGACTCGATGGTGGCGATGATGAATTCTTTGATGCTGACGCCGCGGAGCACGGCATCGGCCTCCATGCGGCGGAAGAGCGAGTCGGGAAGATCGACGGTGATTTTCATATTGGAGTTTGACACGACTGCTTTAAACATCAAATCGGCATGTACATCGAACTCCATACCGCTTCCGGGTTCAGTTTTCTTGACGGGGCTTCGCAGCCCGAGGACCTGGTAGCTCGTGCGGCGCGGCTCGGTTATCCGGCCTTGGCACTTTGTGATCGTGACGGGATTTATGGGGCTCCGAGGTTTCATAAAGCGGCCGTTGAGGCCGGGATTCGTCCGCTGATCGGGTGCGATATTTCGCTCCATCCAACAGACTTCGAGAATCCGCCGGAAACCGGTGAGCCGGCCGATCCGGGTGCCGCCAATGGCACAGCGCTCGGGAACAACGGCTCACGGTTCACGGCTCACGGCTCACGAACAACGGCTCACCCTCCACGGCTTACCGTCCTCGTGGCAAACCGCCGCGGCTACCGCAACCTCTGCCGTTTGCTCACAAAAATGCATCTGCGTTCGCCCAAAGGCGAAGGCAGCGTTTGCCCACACGACCTCGAAGAATACGCCGACGGATTGATCGCCTTACTCGACGACCGGCGGTATGCCGACCGTCTCCAAGCCGTCTTCGGCCGCGGAAATCTCTACCTCGAGATCCAACGCCATTTTCGCCGCGAGCAGGAACACGCCAACCATGCGCTGATTGACTTTGCCCGCCGGCGTCGATTGCCGCTGCTGGCGACCAACGGCGTTCGCTATGCCAAGCCTTCCGGACACGCCCTCTATGATGTCCTGACCTGTCTGCGCGAGAAAACCGTTCTCGACCAAGCCGGGCGCCGACTCGATCCCCATGGCGAACGTTATCTGAAAAGCCCGCGCGAGATGGAGCGTATTTTTCGCGACCTCCCCGAGGCCGTTCGCCATACGACGGAGCTGGCCGCGCGGCTCGACTTCACCTTGCAAGATCTCGATTATGAGTTTCCGTGCTACCCGGTTCCCGAAGGCGAAAGCCAGATGTCGTACCTCGCCCAGGTCACTGATCAGGGGGCGCGCGAGCGCTATCGCCCCTATCACGAGCGGGCTCGGCGGCAAATCGAGCATGAGCTGCGGGTGATCGAAAAGCTCAATCTGCCCGGCTATTTCTTGATCGTCTGGGACATGATTTGCTTTTGCCGCGAGAACAAGATCCTGGCGCAAGGGCGCGGTTCGGCGGCCAACAGCGCGGTTTGCTACAGCTTGGGCATCACCGCCGTCGACCCGGTCGGCATGGATCTGCTGTTTGAACGCTTTCTTTCCGAGGAGCGCGGCGAGTGGCCTGATATCGACATTGATTTGCCGAGCGGCGAGCAGCGCGAAAGGGTTCTGCAACACGTCTATAACCGCTACGGCCCGCGGGGGGCGGGCATGACGGCGAATGTCATCACCTATCGAGGCAAGAGCGCCGTTCGGGAGGTCGGCAAGGTGCTGGGCTTCCCCGAGGAGATGATCGCGCGTTTGTCGAAACGCATTCATTCGTTTGAATACACCGACGATACCGACAAGTTCGGGAATCAGATTCGAGAAGCGGGCTTCGACGCCGCGCACCCGCGCGTGAGGCATTTGGTTCGGCTGTGTTTGGAAATCCAAAACCTGCCGCGGCACTTGGGGCAGCACTCCGGCGGCATGGTGATTTGCCGCGGCGATCTCGACGCGGTGGTTCCGCTTGAAAACGCCCGCATGCCCGGGCGCGTCGTCGTGCAATGGGACAAGGACGATTGCGCCGACTTGGGCATTATCAAGGTCGATTTATTGGGGCTGGGCATGATGGCCGCGCTCGAGGAATCGATCGAAATTATCCGTTCGAGGGGCGGAGAGATCGACTTGGCTCGGCTGCCTCCCGACGACCCAAAAACCTACGAGATGATTCAGAAGGCCGATACGGTCGGCACGTTCCAAATCGAAAGCCGCGCGCAGATGGCGACGCTGCCGCGGCTCAAGCCGAAGTGTTTTTACGATTTGGTGGTCGAGGTGGCGATCATTCGGCCCGGCCCGATTGTCGGCAAGATGGTGCATCCCTACATTAATCGTCGGCTGGGGCGAGAGCCGGTGACGTATCCGCACCCGTCGCTCGAACCCATTTTGAAACGCACTCTCGGCGTGCCGTTGTTTCAAGAACAACTACTGCGATTGGCGATGGTGGCGGCGGATTTCACCGGCGGCGAGGCCGAGGAGTTACGGCGGGCGATGGGGTTCAAGCGTTCGAGCGAGCGCATGCACGAAATCGAGCAAAGGCTGCGGCGCGGCTTAGCGGCAAACGACATTCACGGCGAGGCCGCCGAACAGATCGTGCGCTCGATCACTTCGTTTGCGCTCTATGGGTTCCCGGAGTCGCACGCGGCGAGTTTCGCGCTATTGGCCTATGCGAGTTGCTATTTGAAGGCTCACCATCCCGAGGCCTTTTACACGGCGCTGTTGAACTGTCAGCCGATGGGGTTTTACAGCCCAGCGGTTTTGGTGAAAGACGCGCAGAGGCACGGCCTCCGTATTCGACCGATTGATGTGCAAGTGTCGGAGGTGACGTGTCGAGTGGAGGATCCGCCGGCAGTCGAAGCGAACGGCGGAGTGGCGACGGGCGCAGCCGGCAGACCGGCCGTACGATTGGGCTTTATGTACGTCTCCGGTCTGCGCGCCGAAGCCGCCGAAGCCATTGTCGCCGAGCGCCGCCGCAAGCCCTTTACCTCGATCGATGATTTTGTGCGCCGTGTGAAGCTGCGTAAGCCCGAGTTGGATGTGCTGGCGGAAATTGGCGCGCTGAATTCTCTCGAGCAAGGCATCGACCGCCGCGCGGCGTTATGGCAAATCGAAAAGTCCCGACGCCCCAAGGGTCCTCTATGGGAGAACGAATTAGTAACCGAAACTCCTGTCACTCCACCTTCCACCCCCAACACGTCCCACGATCTCTCCCCCCTCACTCCGATGACCCCCTTCGAGCGCCTTGACGCCGACTATCGCGGAGCCAGCCTCACCACCGGCCCTCACCCGATGCACTATCTGCGCGAGCCGATGAACGCCCTGGGCGTTATCCCCGCCGCCGCACTCGAATCCCAGCCCAACGGTCGTCGGCTGCGGGTCGCCGGGGCCGTCATCACGCGCCAGCGTCCGGGAACCGCCAAGGGTTTTGTCTTCCTCACTCTGGAAGATGAAACCGGCGTTTCGAATGTCATCGTCACGCCCGACAAGTTTCAGCAATGGCGCCTCCTCGTCACCGGCGAGCCGTTCTTATTCGTCGAGGGCGACCTCCAAAAGCAGGACGGCGTCATTCATGTCCGCGCCCGAAAGATCGAGCGGCTGGGGGATGTCTCGCTCGACATACCGAGCCACGATTTCCACTGAGTCCCCTCGGATTAATCGACAATTTCCGACGCTAACCAAGACAAATCGGTCCCGCCCGCTCGCTCCTGGACATTGCCCAAAGAGTATGCAAAGCTACAGGCTTCGGCTGCTGCCCGTCTGTCTTCACGCGCCTGCTCCTTGGAGGTCGTCTTCATCCTGCTTCGAGTCGCCACGTCCTTGTGGGCCTTGGCTCTGCTTTGGCGTCTTCGTGCATGGCGAGGTTGGTTTACGGCGTCTTGGCGTTGTTCGCGGCTCTCGCCGTGACAATTTCGTTGCAGGCGCCCGCTTCAACACAGTGGCTTGTTTCTCCGCCGCCCGAGTTGACGCCCACGGTATTCTTGATCTCGATCACCAGACTGTTATTTGTCATCGTGGCGGAGCGCTCGGTGGCGGCACGCGCCCAAACGCAACAACAATTGCGGCAGGACAAGGGATCGTGCTCGTTATCGACGACGAAGAAAGCGTGAGCGCCGTCGCCAAGCAGATTTTCGAAAGGCGCGGATTCGCTGACCGCCGAAGACGGGCGCGAAGGCGTCGAGATTTTCTCCACCCGCTCGAAAGATATCGTTCTCGTGCTGCTCGATCTAACGATGCCTCTGGATGGAGAAGATACGTTTCGGCAATTGCGCCGTATTCGCCCCGACGTCAAAACGATTCTATCGAGCGGCTACAATGCGCAAGACGTCACGAATCGCTTTGCCGGAAGGGTCTGGCGGGCTTCATCCAAAAGCCGTATCGAGTGCGGGCGCTGCTCGAAACCGTCCGCGAAGTTCTCGAAGGGCCGAAACCGGGCAAGCTCGCGGTGCTGTTGGCTAATCCCGAGCCCGAGGCCACCCAATTCCGGCTCCATTTCAGTGCGCATTCTCGGTGATATACTCAAGGCGCTCGAAGCTGCCCGTACCCGCCGAAAACCGTTGCCGTTCGGCGGGCTTTTCCGCGACCCGCCCCGGGCCCGATGACCAGCCGTTATCCGTGAAACTTCCGTTGCGTTCACCTCGCGCCGCCTCATGAGCAATACCCGAAAGCCCATTCTTTGGATGGCTCTATTGCTGCTCGGTGCGCTGGTCTACGCCGTGGTTTCCAATCCCGAGTGGCGGCATTTCGACGCGGCGGAGTTTCTTAACAGCTTTCGCGGCTTCGATTGGGGCTGGATCGGCGTCGCGGCCATGGCCGTCTACCTGACTCTGGCCGTGCGTGCGTGGAGGTGGCGGATCCTGATGCGTTCGGCGAAGCCGGATGCCGGGCTGTGGAATTTGTTTTCCGCCACCGTGATCGGCTACGGGGCCATCGGATTGATGGGGCGGCCCGGAGAATTTGTTCGGCCGTACCTGATTGCGCACAAAGAGCGGGTACCCGTTTCAGGCCAATTGGCGGTCTGGGTGCTCGAACGCACTTTCGACGGCTTGGTCGTGCTGGCGTCGGCGGGCATCGCGCTGAGCATGCTGCGGCTCTCGCCGCAAAATACCGGATCGGCGATGTCTTCGCTGGTTCATACGCTGGGCGGGGCGATTGCCGTAGGCACCACGGCGGCGATCGTGATGGTTGTCTTCTTTCGCAACTACTACCACGATTTCGCGGCCTGGGTCGCGGAACGCGGCCGTTTCCTCTCGGTGCCGCGGCGCGCTACGCTGCAACGTTGGCTGGATGTCTTCGGTGAAAGCTTGACAGTGGTACGCGACGGGCGCAGCATGGCGCAATGTTTCGCCCTCAGCCTACTCGAGTGGTTCGTGATCGCGGCGTCCTACTATGCCGTGCTGGCGGCTTGCAATTGCGGCTTGGCGTTTTCGATTTCGGAAGTAGTAATCTTCATGGGAGTGCTGATGTTCGCTTCGCTGATTCAGCTTCCCGGCGTTGGCGGGGGGATGCAGGTAGCGGCGGTGTTCTTGCTGACCGAGTTTTTCGGTCTCGGCGTCGAGTTGGCGGGAGGGATCGCCGTTCTGTTGTGGGCGTTGACGTTTCTGATCATGATCCCGCCGGCTTTTCTGTTACTGGCGCTGGAAGGCTTGAGTTGGCGATCGTTATGGGGTTTGGAGCGGGAAGAAGAGAGCGGCGATTCGGCGGTCAGGGATTAGTGGGATCGGCCCCGATGTCATAGCGCGGCAGGTTCAACAATGCCGTCGCCAGCGTATAGATCGCGAAGATTTCAACCGCGAAGGGCGGGAAGCCGAGATAACCCGCCACGGGCATTTCAAAGAGCGTGTGGTTTTCGAAAATCGGGAAGATGTAGAGCCACTTCGCCCGCGCCCAGTAGTTCCAAAACTCCCACAAGAATCCGCACATCAGCCCGGCTTCCAGCAAAGCTCCTAAGCGCGCACGGTAGCCGACCGAGAGATCGCCCAAGATGCTCGGTCGCTGGCCGCGATAGTTGAGCGCATCGGCGAGGAAAATGAAACCCAGCCAAACCAGACCGAACATGTAGACCTTCGTGGGCCAGGGTGCGAGCAACGGGGCAATCAGCATGGCCGCACCGATAACGATCCACGGGACACTCGCTTTCCTCGGAGCCGGGGGCGAGGGTGGCGCACCGGTTTTCCGGTGACCAAGCGCCATCAGCAGATCGGCCGTTTCAAGCACCGCCGGCCAGATTGTCGCGAATGACCAGCCATAGCCGAGGTAGCGCGCAACGACGCCGCGCGGGAAGCCGACGTAGGTCCAATTGAGCAGCTCTCGGTTGTAGACTTCAAAAATCAGCCACATGAAGATGGAGAGAATCGCCATCCACAGAAAGGCATCGGGTTCGCCGCGGATCAACGACCGTTTTCGCAAGCTGTAAACGGCGGCGTCGGCGGCCAAAATGTAGCCCGTCCAAACCAACGGCGTGAAGTAAAACCCCACCAGCCGGACCTCGGCGAATAGCAGCACCTCCGCGACGGCGATGATGCTCAGCCCAACCCAGCCGTACGCCGGAAAGGGCGCGACTTTCTCCGCCCGCAAGTATCGCGCCAACAAGTAAGCGACCAACGCGGCGGTCAACGCCAAAGCAGCCCAAAGCATCGCTGACTACTCTACCTCAACCCAAGTAGATACAGAACCCCGAACACAAGTGATGGGTCAAAGGGCAAGCACTCAGACCGATCTCGATCGACGAGGCCTGAGAATTCGACCTGCCGGTGAGAGGCCGGGGCGGAGCCATCATACGTTCCCACGCGCGTTCGGGGCTCTGTATCTCTGCAAGAATGGGATTGCTCTTGTTTCCATGTCGCTTGCCCACCCCGTGACTTTCGACGCCGACGGTGAACCGGATCTTTCGGCTATTCCCGAAGGCCTCGGCGTGTTTCGGCTCGACTTTGCCGCCGGCACGCCGTATTTCAGTCGCGCGCCCAACTTACGTCGGCGCTTGGGACGATTGCTCGGCGGGGCCGGGGGTTCTCGGTGGGCGGCAATCCGCGAAGCCGTCGTCGACGCTCGCTTCGAGGCGGTCGGGTCGCGTTTCGAGTCTTCGCTGGCACTGTACAGGTTGGCGCGCGAGATTCATCCAACGGGGTATCGCAAGCACTTGCGGCTCAAACCACCGCCCTTCGTCAAAGTGCAACTGACGAATGACTATCCGCGCACCTATGTCACCCGCCGGCTCACGAAAGCGCGGGCGCTGTTTTTCGGGCCCTTCCCCACTCGACCCGCCGCTGAACGCTTCGAGAGCGCTTTTCTCGACTTGTTTCTCATTCGCCGGTGTCAGGAGGAGATTCGTCCCGACCCCGAACACCCCGGCTGCATCTACGGCGAGATGTCGATGTGCCTGAGGCCTTGCCAGGCGCGCTCGACGATCGAGGAATATCGCGGCGAAGTCGGCCGCGTGCTGGACTTTCTCAATACGCGAGGTGAGTCGTTGGTGCGGGAAATCGAGAGTTCGCGCGACGAGGCCGCGGCGGGACTCGAATTTGAGGAGGCCGCGCGTCATCACCAAAGGCTAGCCAAAGTGACCGAAGCACTGAAACAGGCCGACGAACCGGCGCGCGACTTGGACCGATTCTTCGGCGTCATCGTGCAACCGTCGACCGAGCCGGAAGCCGTCGAATTGTTTTGGATTTACCAAGGTTTTCTGCAACCGAAAATGACGTTTACCTACGAGGTCGAAAAGGGCCGCTCGGTTTCGCTCGACAGCCGCCTGCGGGCACTTCTCGAACAAGCCCAATTCAAGACAGGGACCACGCGGGAGCGCACGGATGACATGGCGCTCTTCAATCGCTGGTACCGTAGCTCGTGGCGCAAAGGCGAGGTGCTACTGTTCGACGGGCTCGACAGCGTCCCCTACCGCAAGTTGGTGAGGGCGATATCGCGAGTGGCGGCGGGGAAGGCTGAAGATCAGGTCGCGGGGTGAGAGAAGCGCTCTACGACGTGGGGCCGCCTCGGATCGTCAAGCGCTCGCGAATCACATCCGCTCCGTCCGCAACTTCCGCCGTAAGCGTGCGGTTTGCCTCCAAAACAAGCCCCACGGCCTCTTTCAGGTTGGCGCGGACTTCGTCAAGCGTCGCGCCCTGAGTGTTCGCGCCGGGCAGTTCTTCTACGAACCCGATGTACCCCTCAACGACGGCCGGTAAACCGCGGTGAATTCGAGTGCCATCAGCAACCTCCAAACCCATAATACCTTGCACGATGCCGCAGGCCCAATCATCCCAAGGTCAAGACCGCGTTTGACGTGATCAGACAGGCCACTCCTGTTTTCAGCGTTTGTGAAAGGCGTGCGAGGGCTCGCGCTCGCGCTAAAGCCTGACCTCAGAATACACCGCGTGACCACTAGCCAAGCGTCACCCCACAACCTTTCCCGTCGGCTGCGGCGGCAGACCAATCGTCTCGACCGACTGCGCTTGCTCGACGGAATTTCGGGGCGACTTTCCGGGGCGTCGGTCGGCGATCAACTTTTCGAGTCTGCGCAGCGCCGCGGCCGGTTGCAGCAAGCCTCGTCCGCTGTGCATGTTGTGGAACGACAGCCCCAGAGGGAGGCAGGTCGAGTAAATCGCCGTCTTCATCTCATTCAGCGACGCGTGTGGGAAAGCCTCCCACAATAACGCTGCCGTACCGGAGACATGCGGCGCGGCCATCGAGGTGCCGTCGAGCGAGTCGTAGGCTTTCTCGCCGGCCGGGTGGTCGCCCGCCTCGCGTACATACGCTGTCGGAATCGAGGAATAGACCGCGACTCCCGGCGCGCAGAGGTCCGGTTTGACATAGACGTCGTTGGTTCCCCAAACAAATGCCCCGCCGCCGCTGAAGTCGGCTACTTCGTTGTGGTCGTTGACCGCGCCCACCGCGCAGGCATCGCGGTGATTCGCCGGGCTGCCGGCCACGCCGAGCCCGCAGTTCCCGATCGAAAACGACGGCAGCGTTCCGAGCAGCGTCAAGTTGCGAATCGCCGGTTCGTAGGCGTCGTTGTAACCGGGCCCGCCGAGCGAAAGATTGATGATTCTTGCACCTTGGCGAACACACCACTCCATCCCGGTAACGATCTGCTTCGTCGTTCCGCTGCCTTGGGGCAAGACCAACGCCGAGATCAATTTCGCTTCCGGCGCCACGCCGATCGCTGTTCCGCTGCTTTGCCCGCCCACCAGAATGCCGGCCGTATGGGTGCCGTGAAAGGCCGAGTCGTAGATCGGCGTTCCGGTGAGCTTTTGTCCGAATTGATCAAAGGCCTCCCAGTCGGCGACCCTGCCTCGAAGGTCGGGGTGACTGGCGTCGAGGCCGGTGTCGAGATGCCCGATGCGCACGCCCCGCCCGCTGAGGCCGCGCTTCCACAGATCGGGAATCTTCAAGTGCTCCAGGCCCGGCGCCGTATCGCCCAACAGCGGTAGGTGCGAGAGTTTAGCGCCGTGAAAGGGTTCGGGATGGCGTTCAGGGCGATTGGCCAACACGCGCGCGACCCGCCGATTCGAGGCCAGCTTGCGAATCCAATCCGGCGAGGCGAGAAATGAAACCGAATTTGCTAACCACGAGGAAACCATCACGCCGCTGCCGGCGGAAGCGTGCCGCGGCTCGGCGTGTTCGTTCTCCATCGTGACCGGCACGCCGGGCATCGACAATCGCGCGTTGCGGCGCAACAGAGCCCCGGCAACGACGTCGAGGCTCTGCATGACGGCGGCCTCGAGCACGTGGATTTTCTCGGGCAGCGCGGATGGCTCTTGGGCTTCCAAAATGCGCCGTTCGGCCTTTCGGTAGTGCGGCTCGAATATCACGATGACATCGGTAACGAAGCCCGCCTCGACGCGCTGCGCGACTGTTTTTTCGACTTTTTCTCGGAACATGGATTCGTTGACAGGTGCCGTTGATCTTGGTCGAACAACAGCCGAGCCCCCGGCCGTTACAGAACTCAATGAACGGTTGGCGATTTATCGAGGGTTCGGCCCCAGAATATCACGAGAGGTGTAGGTTTACGTTAGCAATATTTCTTTAAGTCATTGATTGCAATTAGGATAAATACCCATAAATCTACGTGACAGAATTACCCTCGGGGCACCGATCTTGAATTTTCGCTGACGGCCCTAACCGCGAAGAAGCCCCAATTGCCGGCGTGGGAGAGTCAATCGATCCGGGATTGACCGAGCCCCGGCGACTCGGTTGACTGTGTCGTCCCACGAAGTTTCCGAATCGGGCGAACCCCCTTGTTCCGAACACGGTTTGGGGTTACTCTGTAGACAGGAAGAATCCATGCGGCTATTCACCTTGCTGAGTCTGACAGCTGCCTTTGTGCTGGTTCTCCCCGGGGATCTCGGCGCGCAAGGTCGTGCGGGCCGCGCCGGGATGAGTTCCATCGGTAACAGCGGTTTTGGCGGCGGCTCGTTGCGAGGCGGGGGATCGCGAGCAGGCGGTCTCGCCCGAGGACGCGCCGCCGGCCGAGGCGGGCCCGCGAGGGGTGCGCGATCGATCGGTCGTTCCGGAATGGCCTCGACGGGCTTCCGAGGGACGGACCGCGTGATCCGCAATCCGCCGCGCGATCGAGCGGCCGGGCGCGGCGGCGGCGGACCGGCTGCCGGCGTCAACCGCAACCATGTCAAGGCACCGAGGGTGAGCGGGTGGACTTACGATGCCCACTCGAGAGCGGGGCATCGAGGCGGACATTTCGGCGGCGGCTACTACGGAAAATACAATCCCTACATCTACTACGGCTTGCCGATCGTCTACGCGCCGTACGGCTACACGCGCTACCGACGCGGGTACGATTACGGCGAAGCTGATTTCGACGACGACGATAGGGAGCGCCGGGAGTCAGGCCACGTTTACCGCGTCGATCCCGAAACCGTTACCGAATCCAGTTCACAATACGTGATCCGCGTTCCCGCGTCCGGCCAACAAGAGCCGGTTACCGGGACGGTGTTTGAAGTTCGCCCGGACGGGCTGAGACCGGCATCGCCTGAAGCCGCGGGCACCGCTCCCGAGGCGGAATCCTCACCGAAGGCAACATTTCACCTCATCGCCCTACGAGACGGCACAATCAATACTTCTCGCGAGCACTGGCTTGAGAAAGACGCCTTGCACTACGTTACTCGTGACGGCGTACACAACCGGGTGACCGTCGAGGATGTGGATCTTGACTTGACCGCCCAGGTCAATCGCGAGCGAGGGTTGCCGTTTGTGTTGGAAGTGCGCGAACCGACGCCTTGAGTGTTCGACTTCAGGGCAGTTCGACCGGGCGGGCGAAGTTGACGGCTTCCACTTCCAGTAATTGATCCAGAACGTCTTTCGGTAAAGCCTCGTCCACCCGAATGACGGCAACAGCCTCGGCGGCGCCCCCTACCGACGTAGCCCCTTCCTCGCGCCCCAACGAAAAGTCGGCGATATTGATGTGATTCTCGCCCAGGATGGTTCCCAACCGGCCGATCACGCCCGGCACGTCGTCGTTCTTCGAAAACACCATATGCCCGTCGAGCGGCGCTTCGACGTAGATGCCGTCGACGCTGATCAGCCGCGGCGATTGGTCGGCGAAAACAGTGCCCTCGGCCTTGTGTTCACCGTGTTCGGTCTTGAGGATCACGGCTAGAGAGTCGGAGTACTGTGTGCGGCGGCGGCGGATTTCACTGACGCCCAGCCCGCGCGAGCCGGCCACCTGCGCGGCGTTGATCAAGTTCGCTTTTTGCGAGAGGAAGCGGTTAAGAATGCCCGCCAGAGCCGCGTTGCGAATCAGCGCGGCGTCTTTTTCCTCGAAGTTCCCCGAGTAGAGAATCGTCGCCCGCCGCGGTTGCCCGGTGGCGATTTGGGCGACAAACGACCCCAACCGCAGCGCTAGGTCCAGGAAGGGCTTGAGTTTGCCGTACTGCTCGGCGCTGATCGACGGCATGTTGACCGCGTTGGTCACGACGCCGCTCTTGAGGAAATCGCGGATCTGCTCGGCGATGCGGATACCGACGGTTTCCTGGGCTTCCGCTGTTGCGCCGCCGATGTGCGGCGTCGCGACGACGTTGGGGTGGCCGAGCAGCGGCGAAGAGGGCGGTGGCGGCTCTTCCGGAAAAACGTCGAGGGCGGCGCCGGCGACCTTGCCCGCGTCAAGCGCGCGGACCAACGCATCGGCGTCGATCAACTCACCCCGCGCGCAGTTGACGATTCGAACGCCGTCTTTCATTTTGGCGAAGGCTGCGTCGTTCAAAAAACCTTCCGTTTCGGGCGTGACGGCCACGTGCAGTGTGACGTAATCACAGCGCGCGAAAAGTTCGTCGAGCGAGATCAGCTCAACACCTTGATCTTGCGCCGCGTCGCGGGACACAAACGGATCATGGGCGACGACCTCCATGCCGAGCGGCCTTACCCGGATCGCTACTTGCATGCCGATGTTGCCGAGCCCGACAATGCCGAGCGTCTTGCCGTTGAGTTCGGTACCCAGGAATTTTTTCTTTTCCCACTTTCCCGCTTTAGTGGATTCGCTGGCCTGAGCAACCATGCGGGCGAGCGACAGCATCAGCGCCAAGGTGTGCTCGGCAACGGAGATAGCATTGCCGCCCGGCGTATTCATCACCACGACGCCTTTTTCGGTAGCGGCCTCGGTGTCGACATTGTCGACGCCGGTGCCGGCGCGGCCGACGGCGCGCAATCGCGGCGCTTGCGCGAGAACGTCGCGGGTTACCTTTGTCGCCGAGCGAACGATCAGCGCGTCGGCGTCAGCGAGGCTCGGAAGAAACTCTTGCGGGTTGCTGACCACGACCTCCCAACCCGGCTCGGCTTCGAGCAGCGCAGCCGCGGCGGGCGAGATCGGGTCGCTGATGAGAATCTTCATGATCGGCCTGAAACGGTCCAGCCACCTCGGTCAGGGGCGTTGAAAAAATCGGGGACAGTCCACTTCGCGCCCGGCGAACTCATGGATGCAACGGCACTCGCTCGATCGGCGCTCGGTACAGTCCGCATTTTTTCAACGCCCCTCGTCCGCCTCGACATACACACGCTGCACGGCCCGCACTCCCGCGCCCAACTCGACAGGATGACCAAGCGATTGGAGGATGATTTCCAGCCCCGCGATCACGCCGAACAGATCCGAGAAGTCGAAATATCCCAGGTGCGCGATGCGAAAGATTTCGCCCTTCATCGAGCCCTGCCCGTTGGCGATGATCGACCCGAAGCGGTCGCGAAACTGTTTGACGATCTCGCCGGAGTTGACTCCCTCGGGCGCGCAAATCGAGGTCACCGCCCCGGCCGGGGTCGCTTTCGCGAAGGGCCGCAGCCCGAGCGCTGTCGCCGCGTCGCGCGTGGCCCTGGCGAGGAGTTGGGCATTCTCGACGAGATTCTCCGGGCCGATCTCGCGAATATAGGTGAGCGTCGAATCCAGACCCAACAGTAACGATACGGCCGGGGTGAAGGGCGACTCGCCGCCTTCTCCGGCTTGCTTGTGCTTCCACAAATCGAAATAGAAATAGCCGCCCCGCGTTCTCTCCCGCCGTGCCCAAGCTTTCTCGCTCACGGCGGCGAAGGCCAGCCCCGGAGGAATCATGACGGCCTTTTGCGAGCCTCCGACGACGACATCCAGACCCCATTTGTCGATGTCGAGATGGCTGGTTCCCAACCCGGTTATAGCGTCGACGACGAAAATCGCGCCAGTTTTGTCCACCGCCGCGGCCATGACTTCGATGTCGTGAGAAACACCGGTCGAGCTCTCCGTCGCCTGCGTGAAGACCCCTTGGATCGCCGAGTCGGCCGCGAGGGCCTCGGCAACGGTCGACGGCGCGACGGCTTCGCCATAGGGGACATCAAGCACCGTGACATCCAACCCGAAGGCCTTGGTCAGGGCGACCCAGCGTTCACCAAACTTGCCGGCCGAGGCGACAAGCACTTTGTCGCCCGGGGAGAAAAGGTTGGAAACCGCGGCTTCCATCGCGCCGGTACCCGAGGCGGTGAAGAGAACGACGTTGTTGCTTGTACCCATGAAGTGGGCCAAGTTTTCCAAGACGCGCTTGTAAATTTTCCGGAAATCCTCGGTGCGGTGATGGATATCCGCGCCCGCCATCGCGCGAACGGCCGGGGGATAGAGCGGCGTCGGGCCGGGCGTCAGCAGCCTTGACCTCTTCACATGCATGGTGGAACGGGGATAGCCGATGAGCGAACGAAGGCGGCTCAAACGGCAACCCTTCAGAATACCGCGCCGGCTGCGTACCCGGAACGAAATCTCGGCGCGCCCTGCTCCACCGACCAAGAATCCGTGAATGCGGAGTGAAACCTCTGCATGCCGGCGGTCGACTACAATGAAGGGCTTCACTTCTTCCATCCGTAACTCCTGCCCGATGTCGTGACTGGTTTGCATGCGGTATCGCTTTCTTATTTCCGTCCTTTCTTTAGCTCTATCCGGTTTGATCGTGCCCGCCGACACGCGGGGCCAGACGGGACCCGAGTCGCTGCGCGTTCGCGCCTATCGGGTGACCGAGCCGCCGAAACTCGACGGCCTGGTTGATGAGGCGTTGTGGAAGTCCATCGAGCCGGCAACGGATTTTACGCAGCAAGACCCGGACGAGGGTGAGCCGACAACCGAGGAAACCGAAGTCCGCATCGGCTACGACGACAACAACCTCTATTTCGGGATCATCTGTTTCGACTCCCAACCCGAAAACATCGTCATCACTCAGAATCGCCGTGACGCCGAACTCGAGGACACCGATTCGGTCTTGCTGCTGCTCGACACTTTCAACGACGACCAAAACGCATTCATCTTCGGGACCAGCCCGACCGGCATCGAGTTCGACGCCCAGGTTTCCAAAGCCGGGCAACAGCGCGGCGGAGGCGGCGGTCCGGCGCGGGCCGGGGGCGGTGGGGGCGGCGCCCAGCGCGGCGGAGCGGCGGCGTTGAACCTCAACTGGGACGGCGTCTGGAAAGTTCGTTCCCAGATCACGAAACGTGGATGGGAGAGCGAGATCGTCATCCCGTTTCGGACCTTGCGCTACCGCCCCGGCCCCGATCAAGTTTGGGGACTCAACATCTCGCGCAATTTGCGTAGGCGCAATGAGCTGTCGTTTTGGGCTCCGGTTTCCCGCGCCTTTGAGTTCACGCAGATCGAATTGGCCGGCGAGCTGTATAATTTCGAGGCCGGCTCCCAGCGCAACTTGAAACTGCTCCCCTATGTCCTGGGCGGATTCTCCCAGAACTATACGCTCCCCGGCGATCAGACCGAAATTCAGCGCGAAATCGGGCTCGACGTCAAATACAGCGTCACGCCGGGGCTGACGCTCGACTTGACCGTCAACACCGATTTTGCTCAAGTCGAGGTCGACGACGAACAGATCAACCTCTCTCGTTTCGATCTGTTCTTCCCCGAGAAGCGGCCGTTTTTTCTAGAGAACTCGGGCTTCTTCGAATTCGGCTCGGCGCAAGAGGTCGAGATCTTCTTCTCTCGCCGCATCGGCCTCGACGAGAACCGCCAACAGGTGCCGATCGATGCCGGCGCGCGCCTGAGCGGAAAAGTCGGTCCCTACCAGATCGGTGTACTCAACATGCAGACCAACGGCATGGGTGGCTTGGTTTCGGCGAACAATTACAGTGTGGGCCGTGTCAGCCGCGAGCTGCCCAATCGCTCTTCGATCGGCGTGATCGGCGTGAGCCGCGAATCGACCGGCGGTTTCGACACCGATGTCCCATTCAACCGCACCTATGGGGCCGACGCCAATTTCGGTATCGGCGAATTCGGCAACTGGTTCAGCTTTGTCGCGAAGACCGACAGCCCCCACCTCAGCGGCAGCGACCACTCCTATTCCTCGCGCTTTGAATATGACGACTCAACCCATCAGTTCAACCTGGGGTTTCTCGAAGTCGGACACAATTTCAACCCCGAGGTGGGCTTCGTTCGCCGCGTGGGCTTTCGCAAGGCGAGTTACTTCTACCGCCTTACCCTGTACCCGAAGAACGGTCCGATTCGTAGCGTGGAGCCGCATCACTTCGGCAATCACTGGTTCACTTTGGGCACGAACGAATGGGAGTCAGGCTTTTCTCACTATCACGTCACCACGCGCTGGCATAACGGCGGTCAGTTGGGTCTGGCGTGGAACCAAAACTTCGAACGGCTCGATGAACCCTTCGAGATTTTCCCGGGCGTACACATGCCGACGGGCCGCTATCGCTTCAGCGAAGTGATCGCGAATTTCGACTCCGATCCCAGCGCGCGGTTCTTCGTCGGGGGCAACGCGGCCGTCGGCAATTTCTATAACGGCACGATCCGCTCGGTGAATGCAAAGGGCGGCTACCGGCGCGGCAAGAATCTGACCTGGACCGGCACTTGGGTACGAAATTTCGTCGAGCTGCCCGTCAGCGATTTCACGACCGACCTGGTGGGGCTGCGATTCAACTGGTCTTTCACTCCCAAGAGCTTCTTGCAGACCTTCAGCCAGTACAACAACATCACGCAGCAGATCGGCCACAATATTCGCCTGGGGCTGCTGTCGACCTCGAGCACCGGGTTTTTCCTGGTCTATAACACCACCGGCATGACGCGCGATTTTTTCGACCCCCACGATATGCAGCGCCGGACGCTGTCGCGGGCGCTGTTTTTCAAGTTCAACTATTTGTTGGATTACTAGTTGTCCGACCTCCTGATAACTGGTGTTTAGCAGCCAAAAGCACTACGCGCGGCTTTGGAGTGGACCCCTACGGTGAGACAACCCTGCTTAACGGGTTGTCTCACTACAGGGGTCCACTCCAGTTGACAGAGATCTAAGTTCTCTTGAATCAGCTAGGTATAAAGAAAATAAGCAACTTAAGCTTGGAGGCGCGGGTGGGAATCGAACCCACGAATAAAGGTTTTGCAGACCTCTGCCTTACCACTTGGCTACCGCGCCCGGGCGGGTCGTGACGCCGCTTGGATTGCCGTCAATCCGGTCGGCGCTCCTGAACAAAACGGCCCTTTCTCGACGAAACAGGGCCGCTGAAATTTGGAGCGGGAGACGGGATTCGAACCCGCGACATCGACCTTGGCAAGGTCGCACTCTACCAACTGAGTTACTCCCGCTTCAACCCATTGATTCTAGTCGCCGTCCGACTCGCTGTCAATGATTACGTCCCTCCAACGCGGGCCTAAAGGTCGAGCCTTACTCAATCACGCCGGGTGGAAACAGGACTGCTTCCCGCTCGGATTTGTACGCGGCGACGGCATCGTCAATCGAGGTCGCCCCCCATGCCGGTGATGTCGCCGCGATGGCCGCGACCCGCTCGGCCCAATTTCCTTGATGCTCGGGGGCGAAACCCAAACCGGTTCTGCGCAGCATGATGTCGGCCAGTGTGCGGGCATGTTCGTATTCGACGGCAAAGAGAATTTCCCCTCGGGTGACCGGGGAGCCTTCTAGCGCCGGCTCCTCCCTGTCGGTTGACGAACGGGCAAAGTGCACGAGCTGGTCGGTGCGAGGACCATATATCTCCATCCGGCGCTCATCAGTGCTTTTCACGCTTGCCGGCATGGCCGGCGCCGAGGGTGCGTGCCGACCCAGCTTCTTGGCGGCTTCGGTCAGGACCTCCAGCGCAAACGAGCGCGCCGTGGTCAGCTTGCCGCCGGCCATCGTCAGCAACCCGGCCAAACCGTCTTTTGACTCGTGATCGTAGAGTCGGTGGTCGCGAGAGGCCCTGCTCCAATTGCTCCCCGACGCCCGCAACAGGGGCCGCGAACCCGCATAGGCATAGAGCACCGACTCCCGCCCCAGGCCTGAGCCGGGGAACAAGCTGATCGTTTCCGCGAGCAGGTATTCGATCTCCGTCGCTGTCGGCCTAACGCGGGCGGGATCGCCTTCAAACGGCGTTTCCGTCGTCCCGATCAAATAAAGGCCTCGCCACGGAATGATGAAAAACGGCCGGCGGTCGGCGCGGGCCTCGTGGTAGACGGCACGGCGCGGAGCTCCGTCGAACGGCGCCACCACGATGTGGGCGCCGTTAAGCAGCGTCAACAGCGGCTTCGGCGCGGACTTCGGCAGTGCATCCAGGACACGGTCGATCCACGCACCGGCTGCGTTCACCACCAGCCGGGCTCGGAACTCCTCTTCACCACGCGGACCTCGAGTTTTCACACCCCGGACGCATCCGTCTTCGACGAGAAACCCGCTGACGGAAGTGTGATTCGCCAACACCGCCCCGGCCTCTTCGGCTTGCAAAGCCATCTCAAGCGCCAGCCGTTCCGGGTAGGTCGCTTGGCAATCACAGTATTGGAAGCCGGCACGTAAACCCGCGGTCTCCAGACCCGGTTCGAGAGACGAAACATCGCGTGGCGACAGCCGCTGAACACCCCCGAGTGCCGAGTCGCGGGCAAACCATTCGTAGGACTTCAGCCCCACCGACACATACCACGCGGCGCGCGAGTCGGACTGATAAACAGGAATCAGGAACGGCAGAGGCTTGACTTGCCCCGGATATTCATCGAGCAGCAAACGCCGGTCGTGAAGCGACTCTTTCACGAGTCCGATCCGCCCGCTCTCGAGGTAGCGCAGCCCTCCGTGGATCAGCCGCGTCGAACGGCTCGTCACGCCCGAGCCGAAATCGTTTTCCTCGAACAACGCGACCGAGAAACCGTTTTGAGCGGCCAGGCGGGCCAGGGCGCAGCCGTTGATGCCGCCGCCGATGATTACCAGGTCAAAGGTCGATTCCATGTCTTCCAGTTCGATTCGGGTATTTCATTCCGCCGCGCGGAGACGGGCGGCGGCTTGTTCCGGTGTTAGGTCGCGTTGCGGCATGGCCAACATCTCGTACCCCACCAGAAATTTGCGAACCGTCGCCGAGCGCAACAACGGCGGATAGAAATGAGCGTGGAACACCCATTCCGGGTGCGGTTCGCCGTCGTAGGGGGCGATATGAAAGCCCATTGAATAGGGAAACGGCGCGTCGAATAGCTTGTTGTAGCGAGCGGTGATCTGTTGCAGAATGTCCGCCAGACCCAGTCGCTCGGCGCTCGAGAGATCCTCGAACGAAGCGAGCGGGCGGCGCGGGGCGATCAATGCCTCGAACGGCCACACGGCCCAGAACGGTACGACGGCGATGAAATGGTCGTTGCTCGCCACCAGCCGCTCTTCGGCCGCCGACTCAAGCGCGGCATAGTCGGTCAACAGGGGTCGGCCGTGCTCTTCGTAATAGCTTCTTTGTCCGGCGAGTTCCTTGCCGGCTTCCTCGGGCAAACCGGCGCTCGCCCAGATTTGCCCGTGAGGATGCGGGTTGCTGCATCCCATCATCTCGCCGCGGTTTTCGAACACTTGAACATGCTGAATGTCCGTCATCGCGCCCAGTTCCGCCGCCTGATTGGCCCAGACATCGACGACCGCGGCGACCTGTTCGACAGTCATGTCGGCGAGCGTGAGATCGTGGCGCGGCGAAAAACACACGACTCGACAGATGCCCTTTTCGGGGCGGGCTTGCAAAAGCTCGTGAGAAGAAGCGGTCGGCTCGGGTTCGTCGTCGATCCCGGGCCGGGAAAGGGCGGGAAAGTCGTTATTGAAAACGAAGGTGTCGGGGTAGGCGGGATTGATCGCCCCGCCGGCTCGAGAGTTCCCCGGACACAAGTAGCAAGCAGGATCGTAGGCGGCCAACTCGACCCGCGGCGCGGCTTCCACTTGACCCTGCCAGGGGCGCTTCGCACGATGCGGCGAAACCAGCACCCACTCGCCGGTCAGGGCGTTGCGACGGCGGTGCGAATGCTCTTCGAGATGCATGGCTTGTCGATTCACATCCGCTCGGGGGGCGTGCCGACGGGTAGTGCAACGGACTGCGCGCCCGAGGCTGCCGAGCAAACGTGCATAGTCGGGTCGCGGCCGACGGCATCACGATACTCTCGCACGACGTGAGCCTTGAAGGCGTCGACTTCCGACTCGTCGACTAAGCTCACCGTGCAGCCTCCAAAACCTCCCCCCGTCATGCGCGTACCGCGCACACCCGGGGCCCGTTGAGCGGCTTCCACCATGGCGTCGAGTTCCGAGCAACTGACCTCGTAGTCATCGCGCAGACTTCGGTGCGATTGAGCCATCAGGCGGGCGAGGGAAGAAAAGTCGTTCTTCGTGAGGGCGACGGCGGCCTGCTCGACCCGGCTGTTTTCGGTAACCACATGGCGCACTCTCCGGCGGGGCACCTCGGGGATGTCGGCGGCCTCCACTTGTCCGGCGGTTACGAGCCGCGCTTGCGCGGGACCGGCCCCGTCGCCGAGGGCTCGCAGGCCGGCTTCCAATTCCTCACGGCGTCGGTTGTATTCTCCCGTGCCGTGCGCATGGCGAACCATCGTGTTGGCGACGACGATTCGGACGCCCGGCGGTAGCGGCAAGGGCGTGCATTCAAGGCTTTGGCAATCGATCATCAACGCGTGGCCCGGTTGTCCGCAAGCCGCCGCCATTTGGTCCATGATGCCGCACTGCACGCCGACATAGCGGTTCTCGGCACGCTGACAGATCTTGGCGAGATCGGCCCTCTCGATTTCGTGTCCGGCTTCCGAGGCCAAGGCGAGACCGAGGGCGACTTCGAGAGCGGCCGACGAGCTGAGCCCCGACCCCAGGGGCACATCGCTGTCGATGAGCAAATCCGCGCCCGACACCTTATAGCCGGCGTCTTCGAGAGCCGCGCCGACACCTTGCAAATACCGCGCCCACCCCGCTTCGGCCGTGTCGCCGTCGAGCGAAAATTCACGAAGTTCACCCATCGTGTTCGAGTAGGCGCGAACCGTTCGATCCGGGCGTGGGTTCACCGCCACCCAAGTAAACAGATCAATCGCCACCGGCATAACCAGCCCGCCGCTGTAGTCGGTGTGTTCTCCGATGAGGTTGACGCGCCCCGGGGCGCGATACACCCTCGGCTCGGAACCGAAGCGTTGACGAAATTCGTCTGCGAGCCGGCCGGCGCGTGGATCAGCGGACATGAAATACGGGGTAGACCGGCAACAGGCGCGCCGGGCCGCGGGCAACGGGAGGCCCTGTCAAGAATGTACCAAAACGGTCGCCCACCCCAGCTCCGGAACCAACCCAAATTGGCTTGACACCGCCGCTATCCAACCAGACGTTCTTTGTCTAGGACAGGAATTTCCCTAGCGTACGCGACTGTGAGTTCGGGGACCGTAGCAACCGGCGCTCGCGCCGTTCCCCGCCTACCGTCGCGACCGGCTACCGACGTGCCGGGGTTATCTGGGCTTTTCAAAGTTCAACATCCACTGGATGCCGAACTGATCCGTGAGGATCCCGAACCGGGCGCCCCAGAACATGTCATCGAGCGGCATCGTGACTTTGCCGTTTTCGCCGAGCGCGGCGAACAAACGCTCGATCTCATCGAGGCTCTCGCATCGAATGCTGACCGAGAAATTCGTGCCTTGCTGAAGCGGCATACCGGGCTGTGTGTCCGACGCCATCAACAAGTCCGATCCGTTGGTGAGACTGGAGTGCATCACACGGCCCTCTGCTCCCTCCGGAACCTCACCCGGCATTTCGGAGAAAGGCACGAGCTGCACCTCCGCGCCGAGGCATTTCCCATAGAAGGTCATCGCTTCCCGGCAGTTACCGTCAAAAGTCAGGTAAGTGAGTATCTGTTTCATGATCTGCTCCCTTCCAGTTGGTGGTTGGCAACGGAATCGCGAACTGCGCCTGTGTTCCCCGAAGAAGGAGAATCATCCGTCGCTGGTCCGACCGGCCGATTTATCCTATCACTCAATCAGGCAACCCCTATGTTAAACCGGCTGACGATGATCCTCCACGTTACCTGCCTGTTTCAATGCATATGTGAGCCGGCGAAGGGGTCCTCCCACGCCCGGCACTCAAACTCAAACGCCCGTCCCGCCGTGTTGGTTGGGCCCGGTAGGGCCCGAAACTGCTCTCTTGTGAGTTTTTCATCAATCCGATTTCTCTCGCTTGGGAGCGCCCCTATCGGGCGATCAGCATCGTCACCCGATACGGCTCGATGGTGGACGGGTGATGCATGAGGATGTCCTGCTTGCCGTCCTTGTTGAGGTCCACCAGCCAGGTGTATTCCTCGTCGTCGGGCAGGACGACCGCCACCTTCCGAGGCCGCCGCGCGAACAGGTCCGGCCCCGGCACGCCGACATAGACATGCAGTTCCCTATAGGTCCACTCGATAAGCAGGTCTGAGCGGCCGTCGCCGTTCACATCTCCGATGAGCAAAGTTGTGTTGAACGCGCGCAGGTGACTTTCTTGTGTCTTTCGGCTTTCGTGCGTCCCCCCTCGAAGCACTATGTCCAATGGCACCCACCCCGGCTCCCTAATGCTGGGGTGGCCGTCTAACTGTCTTCTGCGAGTGGCGTTGGGTTTGTCGGGGTAGAGGCCCCCTTCCATGCGGTAGAACTCGAGATCCAACCAGATGTCATCGCCCATGAACCCCTTGATTCTCTTCCAGAGGCTGCTCTCGAGAAACCCGACCTCGATGGTTGTGAACATCAAGTCGACCTGGCCGTCGCGATCGAAATCGTGCCGGTCCATCCCGAGCTGGATTCTGCCGTCCGACTTGAACGCGGCCCCGACCTCCGGCACGAACACCGTGCCGCCATCGGGTACCGGCGTGCCAAAATGCACCTCGAAGGCGGACTGCTTGCTCGAGATGCTCCTACCCTGCAGCGAGAAAACCACCAGGTCGGCGACACCGTCGCCGTTCAGGTCGGTTAGCGAGTGCAGCACCTTCCCCAGCATGTCTCCGGTGGCGAGCGAGGAGAGCTCGTCGGAGTCGAATGCCACATCGGTCGTGAAGGTCTTGGCCACCGGGGCAAACAGCCCATGCTCGTCCTGGTGATGAACCTCGAAGTGGTCCTCGTTCCAGAACACCAGGTCGCCGCGACCATCTCGGTTGTAATCCGTCTCGTGGATGCGGCTCTGACCCCAAGGGTCGTATCGATATCCGTCGGCTCCGTGGATCCTGGCCATCTCGGTGGAGGGGCCGAGCTTCACTGGATCGGCAAACGCGCCGTCGCTTATCTGGATGAACACCCAAAAGCCATCGACGTCCGGCACCACCATGTCGTCGCGGTCGTCGCCGTTTAAGTCCCGAGTGAAGTCTACATGGGGGATTTCGCCTCCGCGAGGCGGGTTGAAATTGGAAGTAACCGCAACCAGCTTGCATTCTGTCGCCGATTCGGTATCGAACCAGTTGAGGCGACCAGGCTCGTAGGTAACCAACCGGTCAAGTCCGCCGATGTTGGCCACGTCGACGAACAACACTTCGGGCTTCAGCGTTGCGTCGAGTTTCGGTGTCCAGGCGTCGTCGCCGAACGCGTATATGCGCAAGCGGCGGTCGTTGTTCGCGTCGATATGCACCACGGCCAGGTCCGCGATAGCGCCACCGAGAAGAAATCCCGTCAAAACGGTCTGGCGTTTCGCGGAGCCGGTAACGACCTCGTACTGCTCGAAGAGGTCGCCGGTGAATTGCGCGGCGGCGGGCGTCACGCATCCCGATAGGAATACTCCAAGAAGCGGAATGGAGGACAGGCTGCGTCGATAATGCCTCGCGCAATCGGTTGTCGAGCTACGCCTTCTGGCAAGAGTCATCACTGCTCGCCCTCGTGGGCGGCTCATAGTCTTCACTCAGACTCGCTAAGAAGCATACCCCGGAGCCGCGGTCAATACCAGCGGTAGCGTGACAGTTTCCCGAGTGTCACAGTTTGGGGGGAGATCGGGGGGGGAGATCGGGGGGGGAGATCGGGGACAGCTCCCGAATGGGGGGGGAGGCGAGATCGGGGACAGCTCCCGAATAAAGAATCTTCACGCGGCCAGCGCGAACTGGCGCCACAATCGAAACAGCGGCTCCGCCGGCGTCGACGCAGATTTCACGCGGTTGAACTTAATACTGGGCCGGTCCGTAAGGACCGGCACTCAGTCCCAACCCCGCAACCTCCTATCGGGCGAACGACCGGCAAGCCGGTCGGTCGGGGGTTTGGGGCGGGCCGGGGGGCACGTTCGTGGACACACGATCGTGCCCAGCTCTCGAACTCGCCCGGGGGGCAGATCGGGGCAGATCGGGGACGGGGCAGATCGGCGGGCAGATCGGGGCGGGCAGATCGGGGACAGCTCCCGAATAAAGAATCTTCACCCTGCCCGCTGGAACCAGCGCCGCAATAGCCCCTCCAAGGGCGTTCACGCAGATCTAACGCTCCTCGAATTAATACTGGGCCGGTCCGTAGGGGGGCCGGACCCAGTCCCAACGCGCAACCTCCTCCGGGGCGAACGACCGGCAAGACCGGTCGTTCGGGGGCCTGGCGCGGCCGTGCACGTGGTCGATACCTGGATCAGCTACAAGCGCGAAGTCGAGCTGGAGCAGGTGAACCTGCGGCCGGTGCCGTATGAGTTTTATCTTTACTACGACCTGTAAAAGCGGGTTGTGGAGGCGAGTTATAGAAATTACGATCCCGGAGTGGACCCCAAATTTGAGACAACTCGCTAAGCATCTTTGCTACAGTAAGCCGGCGACGAAGGGACAAGGAGGATCGCGATGGCAAGAAATGAAGCGCCAATCTCTGGAAAAAAGCCGCCGGGGTGGAACCACGAACGGAAATCGGCGGATCTCCGGCCTCAGGCTGCTCGCGGGAGAGCTCGCCCCCGGTCGGCCGCACTGGGGGCACTGGCCCTTGCTCTGTGCATGTCGGCTTCAGGCCTACGCGCTCCCACCTCTGCCAGTGCCGCCCAGGCGAAGGCACAGGGCGGGCGCCCCGACATGCTCCTGATCCTCATGGATGACGTCGGCATCGATCAGATGACCGCCTTCGGCTGGGGCGGATTGATCAAGCCATTGACACCCAATATCAACCGGCTCGCCGACGCGGGTGTGAAGTTCTCCAACGCGTGGGCCATGCCTGAGTGTTCGCCGAGCCGTGCCGCCATCTTCACCGGTCGCTACCCGTTGCGCACCGGCGTGGAGAGCGCCCTCGTCGAGAACATGTTGCCCCAGAGCCAGGTCTCGCCGAACGAAGTGACTCTCCCCCGCGTGCTCGCCCATGCCGGCTATACGACGGCAATGGTGGGAAAGTACCACCTCGGGAACTTTCGCAATCCCTCCGGCGACTGCTCGCCGGCGACGCGCGGCTGGGACTTCTTCAGTGGCAACCTGGGCGCTGATCCGCCGTCGATCGACACACAAGCAGGGATCTTGGATGGTCCCGAAAGTTTCGTCTGCGGGTTCGACCAGAGCCAAATCCCCGGGGCTTGCTATTTTGCCGACGACAGCTGCCGCCCCGACCGCAACGGCAAAGCGTGCCTGGACGCCGGCGGCATCTTCGTTGCCGGAGTTGACTGCCAGAGCCCCCCTCCGGACAGCGTCGATTTCTCGTCAACGCGCTTCAACGGCTACTACGTATGGCCGAAGGTCACCACCGAGGGCGCCCTCCCGCCGGAGAGCGGGCCGGATCAATGCACCAGCCTCGCCGACGCCGACTGCATGCCCGGAGACAACCTTGCCTGCACCACGACCCCCCGCGCCTACATGACGGTGGACCAGACCGACGACTCGGTCGCGTGGTGGAAGGCGCAGGAAAAGCCCCGCATGCTCACGGTGAGCTACAACGCCATCCACACCCCGTTCCAGCAACCGTCGGGCGAGCTCTTGTCGAAGCCCGACCTCGACAGCCTCAGCTGTGACCCTGCTGTGACTCTTCCTAACATCAGGCAAAGCAGACTCATCTCCAATGCGATATTCGAAGCGATGGACATCGCCATCGGGCGCTTGCTCGAGGATCTGAATCTCGCGACATTGAACCCGGAACGCACGCGGATCACGAGCCTCCATCTCGATAATACGCTGCTGGTGATCGCGGGCGACAACGGCACTTTCGGTACAGCCGTCAAGCCCCCTTTCAGCCCGGAGCGTTCAAAGGGCACGGTGTACGAGAGCGGCGTCTGGGTGCCGCTGATGATCGCGGGCGACTTGGTCAAAGAGCCCGGGCGAACCGTCGACGCGCTCGTCAACGTCACCGACCTCTTCGAGCTGTTTGCCGAGACGGCAGGGGTCGACGTGCGCGACCCCGACGTGGTTCCGGCCTCGCACCGACTCGACAGCCGGTCGCTGCTCCCCTACCTGACCAACCCCGCGCAGCCGGACATCCGCCGGTCCAACTTCACCCAACTCGGGATCGGCTTCTTCCAGACACCCGTGACCGCACCGGCGACCCCCGCCGAGGTGCCGGAGCGCAACTGGCCCTGCATTCTCGGAAGTAGCGCTTCGTTGGAGCTCGAGGGCATATGCATCGAGGGCCTCATCGGCAACAAGGCGCGGCGCGAAGACAACGCCGGGGTCTGGTACGGACCGCCCGACTCCTGTACCGACCCCGACGACCCACTGTGTCAGGCGCCGGCGACCAACTGTTGCGATGCGCACCGAATCGCCGGCAATTCGCAAGGCAATATCCAATCGATTCAGCAGTTCGCGGTGCGCAACCGGGAATTCAAGCTGGTCATGCTCGAAAACGAAGACTGCACAGCACCCATCGATCCGTCGACGCCACCGAGCATGCGGCCCTTCCCGTGGGCGGAGTACGACGTCAAGACGGTGCGCGAGTTTTATCCGCTGCGGCCGACGCCAATGAACCCGGCGGGGATCGACCGCCCCCAAGACAACCTTCTCAAGGACTGCCGGCTTCCAAATTCCGCTGACTGCCTCCCGTCGGCGTTGCGGCCAATCTTCAACGAGCTCAACGACGAGCTGGACCGCATCCTGAACTCAGAGGCGCCGTGCCCCGGCGACGGCAATCTCGACAAGGTCGTCGATCAGTTGGACCTCGACGGAGTGGAGGCGTTCATGAACAGCGGCCCGAGCTTCTTCGACTTCAACCTCGACGCGGAGACGGACGACCTCGACCGGGACATCGTCCTGCGGAACTTGGGCAACTGCTTGCAGGCCGCCATCCCCCCATCCACCGTTTCAAGCGGTAGCTTTCAGGGGGGCTCACAAGCGCCCAATTCCATCGTCAGCACCTTCGGCTCAGGTCTTGCCACGGGTGTGAAGATGGCTACAAGCACCCCGTTGCCAATCATTCTGCAGGGGACCACCGTCAAAATCGTCGACAGCCGTGGCCTGGAAGAGTTCGCTCCGCTTTACTTTGTGGCGCCCGGCCAAATCAATTGGCTGATTCCTGACTCCGTTAGCTTTGGTCCGGCGACCATCACCTATACGAGTGGCGACGGCACGAGCGGGACGGAAGAGATAGAGATTGTGCCGGTAGCCCCTGCCTTGTTCACGGCGAACAGCAGCGGCGAAGGTGTACCGGCGGCGACCGCGATGCGGGTTTCACGGGACGGCACTCAGACCCGTGTTCCTGTGTTTCTCTGCGGTGACCAGCCGGGAAGCTGCGTCCCGGCGCCTATTGACATGGGTTCCGAGGACGACGAGGTAATACTGAGTCTTTTTGGAACGGGCTTTCGCGGGCATGGCGGACTTGAAAATGTCCGCTGCTCCATCGGGGGTGAGGAGGCCGAGGTCCTCGCCGCGCAGGCCCAGGGAGACTTTGCCGGCCTTGACCAGAGCAACGTTCGCATTCCTCGTAATTTGATGGGTCGGGGTGAAGTCGAAGTGGTGTTCATCGTGGACGGCGAAACCGCGAATGTCGTCACAATCAACATTCAGGGGCCAACGAGCCGGCGGGCCCGGTAGCGCTCGCGACTAAGACGCGTGCCCGGCGGTAGAGGCGGCCCGGTTGCCCGGCGTGTCTTACCGTGCAGGTGAACCGCCTGAAAAGAAGCCCCACACGGGTCTCGAAGCATTACAGGACACGTTTGCCGGATCAGCTCTGCCGGTTCTGACGCGAGCAGGAAAGGTCGTTGACCCCGCGGATCTCCAAGAAGCCATCCCCAACAGAGGTGAGACAGTCCAACACAAACGGCAACTACCTGATCCTCCGGCAGCCTAACGGCTCTCGGAAGATCACCCGCGGCAAGATAAACAGCGACAAGCTGCCGCAATCTTACGCCGGCATCGTATAGGAAACAAAAAACTTAGGGAAGGTTCGACTGTGGAAGCGTCGCGATTATTGGGGGAAGGCGACAACCGGACCTGCCCTCTCGGCCGCGGCAATGAGGTGTCCGGGCAAATCCCCCTCGATCCAAGGGGGGACCCCGTTGCCATGCTACGTCGCAACGGCGTATAATCGTCCACTGAATCGTCCCAGCATAAGGAGACCATTATGTTCGACTCTCGCCGCACGCCGCGCCCGGCACCGCCGCTCCCTGTCGTCCTCTCGATTCTCGTCCTTTTCGCTCTCGCATCGCCAGCCCGGGGTGAGGTGCCGGAGTGCTGTAACGGTGGTGACCCGTCTGCTTGTCCACCGGAATCGGATACGATCTGCGCCGAATCCAATTTCCTCCTCTGCGGCAACCCCGGTAGGGCATTTACAGACCTGGTCCCTAACCCTTACGCCCTTTGTTATTACTCGGGACCGAAGACCGAGATATTGTCAAATGTTGTGGATGGGCGAGGTCAGGCGGCGTTTTCCTGAACCATCAATCCATCCTTGAAAACCTTTCCCTCTAAGACATGAACAATCACTTCCGAACCGTTCAGGCGTCGCCAGTGGCGCTCGGCTTGGCGGGCCAGCATGAAGACCATCGTTAACGACGCTTCGCGGCTGCCACAACCCTTCGTTCGTCGCTGCCGCAAACGGACCGTCGCAAAGGTGGACTCGATCGGGTTCGTCGTCCGCAAGTGCCCCCAGTGCTCGGCCGGAAAGTCGTAGAAAGCCAGCAGCACTTGGCGGTCTTTTTCCAGGCACTCGACCGCTTTGGGAAACTTCTTCTCGTATAGGTTCTTGAAACGGTCCCAGAGCGGCCTCCGCCGTCTGCCGACTCTCGGCAAGATAGATGTCGCGCAGCGCCTGCTTGGCTTTGCCCTGCATGCTCTGCGGCAGCTTATTGAGCACGTTGGCCGTCTTGTGGAGCCAGCAGCGTTGCTCACCGGTCGCCGGATAGACTTTCCGCAGTGCCGCCCAAAACCCCATCGCTCCGTCGCCCACCGCCAACTTCGGCGGCAGCTCGAGCCCCTGCCGTTTCAAGTCCTCCAGCAACTCCTGCCACGACAGTTCGCTTTCGCGAAAGCCGTCGTGCACCGCCAGCAGTTGCTTGCGACCGTCTTCGAGTGCTCCCATCACAACCAGCAAACACTGCCGTTCATCGTCCAGACGAACATTCGAGTAGATGCCATCGGCCCAAATGTAAACAAACCGCTGGCCGCTGAGGTCACGCTTTGACCAAGCCTCGTACTCGCGGCGCCAGACGTCTTTGAGACGCACCACCGTCGTCGCCGACAGGCCCGGAGCGTCGGGCCCCAGCAAGGCCTCCAGCGCTTCGCTGAAATCGCCCGTCGAGATCCCTTTCAGGTACAACCAGGGGATCAACTCCTCCACACTCTTCGTGCGCCGCAGATACGGCGGCAGGATCTGGGAAGTGAAACGAAAGCGCCGGCCCTGCTCATCGACTCGGCGATCGTCGACCCGCGGCGCCTGGATCTTCAGCTGCCCCACGCCGCTGACGATGGTGCGCTCGCGGGCGTGACCGTTGCGCACCACCAGCCGCCGGCCGTCCTGGTCGACTTCGTGCTGATGCGTTTCGATGTAGGCGGTCACTTCGGCTTCCACGGCCTTGACGAGCATCTGGCGCGCTCCTTGGCGCAGCACCTCATCCAAGGGCGAGCGTTCCTTTCCATCAATGACTTGGGGGTTGACTTGACTGCTGCTCTCAGCAGCTTCACACTGACTCATGGCGTATCCTCCTTGTTCCTTTCCAGAAAACGATTGAGTTGCTTCCTCAATCGTCAGGATACGCCGCCTCCCCTCAGAGGCTCATCCACAACTTATGGTTATAGCTCGTCTTAGCGAGAAGAGGTCGACTATGTCCGCAACTACCGCCGAAGCCGCCGCCGACAACCGTCCCCATCGGCTGCTCGACACCCCCGAGGACGCCGCGTTTCGCGCCCGCCTCAGGGAGTGGCTGGAAGCCAACAACACGTCGATCGAACGCAGCGATTGGGACGCTCGTCGCGAATGGCAGGCCAAGCTCTATAAGGCCGGCTGGCTGGGTCTGAGCTGGCCGAAGGAATTCGGCGGTCGGGGCGGCACGATGCGGGAGGGATTCATCTATAACGAGGAAGTCGCGCGCGCCGAGGCCCCTGAAGCTCTCAACACGATCGGCTTGCTCATCGCCGGCCCGGCGATGATCGCTTGCGGCAACCCCGAACAGAACAAACACTATCTGCCCCGCATCCTTTCCGCCGAGGATATCTGGTGCCAAGGATTCTCGGAACCCAATGCCGGGTCCGACCTGGCGAACCTGCACACCCGCGCCGTCCCCGACGGTGATGATTACGTCGTGAGTGGAGAAAAGATTTGGACCAGCTACTCCCGCATTGCCGACTACTGTTTCCTGTTGGTCCGCACCGCTCCCGATCGCCCCCGTCACAAGGGCATCACGGCGTTGATCGTCAATATGAAATCCCCGGGCATCAGCGTCAAACCCTTGCCCCAAATTACCGGGGAAGCCGAGTTCGGCGAAATGTTCTTCGACCAAGTCCGCGTACCAAAGAAGAACATTGTCGGCGTAGAGAACGAAGGTTGGATCGTGGCGATGAAGACCTTCACGCGCGAACGCGCCAATATCTCGATTCGCTCGAGCGCGCAGGTTCAGCGTGCCGTCGCCACCCTGGTCTCATCCGCCGCCCAACGCAAGGACGATCTCGACTCATCCGCACGCCGCAAGGTCGCCGAAGCCTACATCGACTCGGAGGCGCTGCGTTTGAATTGCGAGCGCTTCGGCGAACGCCTCTACGGCTTTCACAGCTCCATGGTCAAGGTCTCCTGGGCACTGACCAACCAACGGATCAACGAATTGGGTCTCGACGCGCTCGGTCCCGACGCCGTTTTGCTCGACAACCCCGAAGACCACTCGACCTGGCAGTTCGGCTACCTGCGTTCGCGCGGCAACTCGATCGAGGGCGGGACGTCCGAGATCCTTCGAACCATCGTCGCCGAACGCATCTTGGGGCTCCCAAGAAAATAGACGACTGCACAACGACGTCCGAGAAGCAGTAAGGAAAAGCATGAATTTCGCACTGACCGAAGAACAGGAACTGCTGCGCAACGAAGCCCGCGATTTCCTCGCTCAAGAGTGGCCCTCGGCGACGATGCGCGAAATGATCGAGGACGGAAAAGCTCCGACCGACAAGCTTTGGTCCAAGATCGCCAGGCTCGGCTGGCCCGGGCTCGTAATCGCCGAGGAATTTGAAGGTTTGGCCGCGGAAACACTCGAGCTGGCCGTGCTGATGGAGGAAATGGGCCGCCGCCTCGTTCCGGGGACGTTCTTTTCGACCGCCGTTCTCACACCCGCCGTGTTGATGCGCTTAGCGACCCCCGAGGCTAAACGAGAGTACCTGCCCGCCATCGCCGAGGGCCGCATCAGGGCCACCTCGGCGGTTTTCGAACCCCATTCGGGCTGGGACATCAGCGCCCTCCGACAGCCCGACCCGGAGAGCCGCATAGTCAAACGCTTCGTCCCCGACGCCGCTTCCGCGGATGTCGTGTTTTGCGTCCTGAGACAGGCCGATAACGGCGTCCGATTGGTGATTCCCGAACAAGCCGAAATCGCGCCCCTCGGCGTCCTGGACATAACCCGCGGCTTGTGCGAAGTGGAGTTCGCTCCCGCGAACGCCCCTGTGGTAGGCGAGGGTTCGCTTGACGATTTGCAAAGCGCCCTCGATTTCGCGACGGTCGCCCTGGCCGCCGAAATGGTCGGCGCGGCCGCGGAAGCCCTCGACGTCACTGTTGCATACGTCAAGACACGCGAACAATTCGGCCGCCCCGTCGGCAGCTTCCAAGCCGTCCAGCAACGAGCCGCCGATATGTTGATCGCCGTCGAAGAGGCACGTTCCGTCACTCAATACGCCGCCATCGTCGCCGACGAGCAACCGGAGCAACTCACCCGCTCGGCGTCGATGGCCAAGGTCGCCGCCAACCGAGCCCTGCGCTTTGTGGGTCAATATGCCATTCAGCTACATGGTGGAATCGGTTTCACTTGGGAGCAAGACCTCCATCTTTACTTGAAGCGAGCCAAGTCCGCCGAATTCACGCTCGGCGGCACCGATTGGCACCTTGATCGCATCGCGGCTGATCTGGGCATCTAGCCTGCATTTCTCACCAAGTGTCGAGGCGAAGTGCATGAGAGGGCCGTCAGTACGAGACGCGGGCCGCTTGGCGCTCCATCTCTCTTAAGCAAAGAGGCGTACTTGAACGGTACGGCGAGCACGGCAAGCAAGCGCAACGAAGTAATGGCGGGCCAATCATGTGCTTCGACCGTCAGTTGGTGAGAAATGCAGGCCGGCCAACGCGGGATCTCACTCTCCGGCCGGCTACAGGCCATTCACCTGGCGCCTGGCGGTTCAGTTCCTCGCCCAAGATTGGGGTCTCGAAAAATAAAGATGAAGACGAGTCGAAATTTCCCCCCATTCACCGTGCGGGCATGCTAAAGTCTGTAGCCAAAGATACCGATCGAAATAGAGACAGGTTGTTCTTCTCTTCTCCTTGGACGGCGCGGCCGTGGGCGATCCAGTCCCCACGGTCGCGTCTTCGTTTAGCGTGCCAAGGTGGGCTCCCGGTTCAGTCGTCGTGTCCGGCTGTAACTCTTCAGCTCGCCGTGCCGACACGATTTAGGGTGACGTCGGCGGCCCGGTCCCTCCTCCGGCAACCTCCGTGGAAGTTCTCGCCGAACCGGAGCGTTCGCGTTCTTCATTGAGCGACTCCCGGCCGCGTGATCGCAAATGGGAACTTCGGTCGCGCACCTCGGCCACACGTTTCCAAAGCTCCGATCGTCGCCGCCGAACTCGTTCGCGGCTTTGTTCAAACCATCCAATCCCATGATCATGCGGCCGAAACCCAGGGGGCTTCGTCGCCGAAGGAACCCGATCAGCGGCATGGCGAGACTCCCACTCCGCGTTGTCGGTTGGGTCAAAGGCTACACCGTTTTCCGGAGTCTCTCCGACAGCTTCGGCGGGCGTTTCCGAGGAGGGGCCGGCTGTCTCGGAGACTGGCGGGTCGCCGGGCGCGGCCGGCTCTTGCGCACAGAGCCACGAGACGCTTGTCGCGACCGCGGCTAACATCCATAACCGACGTCTCACCTTTATCTCTTCGGCCGTGCCCCTTGAGATGCGACCCAACGGAACCTCAACGGTAAGAGAGCGGCATACATAACCCAACTCTACATCCAGACCGGGTTTGCGCCGATTGCTCAACCAACGCCCCAGAAACTTCCATGTCCGCCACAGACCAACCCTCGCGCCTCAACCTCGGTTGCGGCCGTGATGCCCAACCGGGATGGGTGAACCTCGATGCCGTCGATCTTCCCGGCGTGGATGTCGTCGCCAACTTGGAACACTGTGACCGCGACCCCCTGCCCTTCGAAGACGACCACTTCGACGAGTTCCTCCTGTCGCATGTTATCGAACACGTTCAGAACACGCTGCCGCTGATGCAGGAACTCTATCGTGTCGCCAAACCGGGCGCTCGTGCCGTCATCCGCTGTCCCTACGGCTCGAGCGACGACGCGTTCGAAGACCCGACGCACGTGCGCCAATACTTCCTCAATAGCTTCGGGTACTTCTCACAGCCCTACTACTGGCGCGCCGATTACGGTTACCGCGGCGATTGGAAGGTCAACAAGATCGAGTTAGCGGTCGATCGCACCGCCCACGACGGCATGGCCGCCGCGGAGATCCTGGAGTGCGTCCAAAGCCGACGCAACGTCGTACGCGAGATGATCACCGAACTCGAAGCCGTCAAACCGATCCGCGAGCCGAAGAAGGAACTACAACCGCAAGTGAACGTCGTTCTAACGCTGCGTTGACGCCGCCCCGCGATTGACGGGCCGATGCTATATCGCGTCGGGATCCGCCGCGTCCGGCCCGCCGTCATCGTCGGCTTCGGAAGCAAAAAACTCCGCCAGCCCGCATTCGGCTTGAAACTCACGAAGCGCCCCTCGCAGGCCGAACAGCCGGAAGGTTGTGACCGCCAGGCCCGATCCGGCGGGAGTGAACCCGAAGACCATCTCCTGGTTCTCCAGAATGCGCGCGGCGAAAGAATTCGGCTTCTGGAAGAACAGCGCATCGTCCTGGGTGGAGCGCGCCATCCTCACATCCTCGGCTTCTCCCTTGTCAAACCGGATTCGCACCGGCGCGAAGTCTCGCCGTCGACCGGGCGCGGCGGCTATGCCGGTCATGACGTAAGCTTCCAAGTCGCCTTGGGAGCAAACAAAGCTCAAGACCGGCGTAGTTAGGCCGCCCATCAGCCCTTGGATCGCTTCCTCGGCCTCGAGATCGAAGTAGATGGTCTTGCTGTCGTCTAGAGGCGAGATCTCGATTTGTTGCTTCCAAGCCGATTCGGGCTCGGGCTCTTTCTCCGGCATGGGAATCTCGGCGGCGGGCGGCGTTGCGCGCTTTACTTCCCGTCGCGCGGGGGATGCTTCGGGCACGGGAGTTTCCGCGGCCACTTCGGCCGCCGGTTGGGACTCCGGCGCCGACTCCTCTTGGGGTACAGATAGAAACCCCAACCCGACGGCAAACACCACGCCGCCGAGGGCAATCCATCTCCACCAGTCCGGCAAGGTGGAGGCCTCCGGCTCGGCTCTTGTTGCCTCGCGACCGCAAACCGGGCAGCGCGGCTCCCCTGCCGCCATCGGGCTGCCGCACAGCTCGCAATGTAACGACTCGGTTACGCCGTTCCCACTAACCGACGAGCTTGCTGATGGATCGAATCCGCCCATGCCTGTTGACCACCCCAGGACGCGTCTTTCGTCGCAACCTCAATCTTTCCACGCGGGCCGAACGACCGCGTGGCAGCCCGTATACCCTATCAGTATGTGACTGGTTTGAAACGAGTTCGTATGCGTGAATCCCCTTAGATCCGCCGGGGATTTCGCGGCCAAACATTCACCTGAATATGGGCATTCACCGGCCTGCACGGTCAAATGCCGTGTCACCGGCACCGACAGATGGGCGGACACTCACGCTTTCGCCGGCCGCAAACCGATAAAGGCCAACATACGACCCGCCGACGCCCCTTCGCGCCGGTGCGAAAAGAAGGGCTCGCTTTCACAGTGGCTGCACTGGTCTATACCCTGGATACTCTCCGGCTCCAGACCCGCTTCCAACAATTGCGCACGATTAGCCCCCGCCAGATCGACATGCGGCTTTTCCCCGTCACGAACAAATTGCTCGTCAAATTGAGAAGCCGTTTCCGGGCCAACCTCGAAACAGCACGAGGCGATTCCGGGGCCGATCAACGCTTCGATTTCCTCGGGGCGCGATCCGAACTCGTCCACCATCCTCTTGACGGCTCGGAACGCGATCCGTCCCGCCGTTCCCCGCCAGCCCGCATGCACCGCCGCTACGGCCCCGATCTGGTGATCCGCCAGAAGAATCGCAAAGCAATCAGCGGTGCGGATACTCAACACGCCGCCCGGCAGGTTGGTGAGCAAACCGTCAGCCGCCGGTCGGTCCCGAGCCTCGACCCCACACGCAACGACCAACTCATTGGAGTGAACCTGCTCCAGCGAAGAGAGCTGCATCCCGTCCAAGCCCAGCACCGAGCCCAGAAAACCGAGAGACCGCAACTCCTTAAAATTGCCGGTCGCGCGGGTCGTAAAACCGTGCACCAACTCCGCTCTCTCCCCCCAGGGCCGGAACCGAAATACGCCGCTATCGTCTTGCTGAAAATCCATCGACTGCCCTAAGCTTTGCCCGCTACCGCAGCCGCTGTTGCTCGAACCAAGAACCCCGGTCGGCCGCCCGGCACCACATCGCGTAGCGGTCGGGCTTTTCGAACCACAACCAAAAATACTGTTCCTCCACACCTTCCGAACGCACTAAAGCGAAGCCGTTGCGCTCGGCCATCTGGGCCGCCAGGTCGTTCGAAATCGGCGCGCCCAACCAGGTGTCGTCTTCCGAAACCGTGACCTTCGAACTTCCCTGCACCTGAAACTTAAACAAGCCGCCGGGCCGCAATAGCCGCCCGACCTCGCGCACATAACTCTCGATGATCGCCTGGCTCGGGATGTGTTGGAACACAATGAAACTGAACGCGAAGTCAAAACGCAGGTCGCCCAACAAGACCAGATCCGCGCCGTTGTTGTGGTGTAGATGCGCGTTGGGGACGTCCGCCAGCAGGCCACGCCCCTGGGCCACCATCTCGCCGCTGACGTCGACTCCGTGGACTTCGCGGAAGATCCCCGCCAACGCGCGCGTCATGCGTCCGGCGCCGCAGCCGATCTCGAGTACCCGCAAACTCTTCGCCGGCCTGCCGCGGCAAATCCAGTCCAAATCAGGCGTTACCGTTTCCTCGACCGAAGCCTCGCCAGAGGCGTAAAATTCCTCCGGATCCCAGTCGGTTCGCGACGAGGCGATGTAGTAGAATGCGTTCTCGCGGGCGCGGCGGTCCCAGTCTCCGCGCATCTTGCGCTGTGTGCGATCACTCCAAATGGGCCGGGTCGAAGCCAGAAAACCGCCTCCGTTCAATGAATCTTGCATCCTATCAGGAATAGCCCGACGGACCGAAATCGGGCCGCGTCGACTTCGTCCTCACCGGCCTTCAGATAACAACGATGTCGACCCCAACGGCATCGTGATCCGAGAGAGGAATCGCGCGCCCTTCTCGCACATCCCGCGCAATCGTCGGCTCCTCGCAGCGTAGCCCACGAGCGGCGAACCAGTCGATCTTGAACGGGCATTTTCCGTCATGGTTGCGGAGCGCCCATCGAATAAAAGCGAAACACCAGGCCGGCACCCACTCACGCAGATTCTTATGAGTCTTCGGATCCGTGACGTCGTACGACGTCGTTCTCTCGCCCAAGCGGTTGCATTGCTTGTAGTCGAAGCCCTCTGTTTCGAGCAAGGCGAAAAGCTCTCGCTCGAAGTACCTGTAGGGGTGCAGATAGTGATTATCGATCACGTTGTCCACCCCCATGAAGACCCGCAACCAAAACCCCATGATGGCGTGAAAGGCCCGCGAGGAATTGTAGGTCGTCGTGTTCCAATCTCCGCCAATCATCGCCGGGCCGCCGCCGATACCGTTGACAACATCCGCCATCTGGTCGCGCCGATGTCGCTGATTCGATTGGGCGTCCAAATGAACCGACACCGCCGTCAGCCGAAAGTTGGGAAAGGCGATGTCGGCAACAATCGCGGTTTGTCGCCCCAAGCGCTTTTCGCGGCCCGACATCTTGTCCTTTCCGTTCTTCAAGTGCACCGGCCGCACGTTCTCGATCGGGTAACGACTCAGAATCGCGTTTCCGTGCAGGCCCAATTCATTGAGCCCGCCCGAGTCGCGCTCGATCCCGGCCCCTTTCGACAAGTTCAAATAGCAGGGCACGAAGGCGTAATGCATCCCGAGGGCCTCGGCCAGTTCTTGCGCCACGGCGCGGTTCGCCGACCGAGCCATGCCGACGTCGGTTTCCGTGAGCAAAAGCACATCGGCCTTGCTCAGGTAGGGGTGATCGCGCAGCACGGCGAGTTGGCCGTCGAACTCGATGCCGCGTTCGAGATTCCAACCCACGAAGCGGTATCGGTCCTTCGGCGGCGCCGCCTCCGTCGTGTAGTCCCCGATATCGGGAAACTCCAATACCTCTCGAGCCAGGTGCTCAATCGCCTGATACACAGGGGACGATGCAAGCTCGGAAGTCGACGCACAATTTTCAAGCATCGGAAAAACCGGCCTCAATTCCTCCCGAATGATCCGATAAGTCTGTTGCGCGGAGAGTGATTCCGTCATAGTTCCGATCGCTGAAAAAACGTGCGCGAGGCGGGTCCGGTGGGCGGTGTAGCCCCTAATTATGTCACGGGAACCTACCAGCGGCCCTCCAAGGCGACGTACAAGTGTACCGGGGTCTTTCGGATAAGCCTCGCCGGCTGTTAAGGTGTATGCCGCATGGTGTCGCGCCACCCGAAAACGCTAGCATCGAGGTCTATGCCCGCATCCGACCGCTTCGCCGCGCCCGCCGCAATCATGGAATTCGACGAACCCCGGTCGGCGATTCAGCCCGACGAGGATGCGCGTCACACGTCGGTGAGCTCGATCGGCTTGGTGTTGTTGTGCACCGTGATCGGCGCGGCCGCGCAATTCCTGCTGCGCTACAGCGCGGCCGATGCCGTTGAGGGCGGCTTGGCCGGCATATTGACGAACTGGCCTTTGCTGGCCGGGTATGGCTGCCTGGCCCTTAATACAGGCTTGCTCGTCTTGGCGCTGCGAAACGGCCAACTTTCCGTCCTCTACCCCATCATCGCCCTGACCTACGTCTGGGTCACGATCCTCTCTCCGTTTTTGTTCGGGGAAATCATCAACATGTCCAAGGTCGTCGGCGTTGGCCTGATCGTCCTGGGCGTTTCCTTCATCGGATGGGGGAGTCGGTCATGAAGACTCCGATGTCCTCGATGATGTTGGTCTTGGCGGCCAGCGTGATCGGGTCGATAGCCGCCGTGTTCCTCAAGGCGGGCGCTGATCGTTTGAAGGAGTCCTGGCCGAACTGGGCCCCAAAACTGGCCGCCGGCATCGCCCTATTCGGAGCCTCCTCGATCCTCTATATTTGGGGCCTTAAGGACGGCAGCTTGACCGTCCTCTACCCCATGGTCTCCCTCGGATACGTTTGGACCCTGCTATGGTCCCGAATGTTCTTCGGCGAACCGTTCAACCGCCACAAAATCATCGGCCTGACCCTCGTCCTCCTAGGCGTTTTCTCAATCGGGCTCGGGAATCAATAGAACAATCGAGCCCCGAAATCAGAGATATTGTCAAACGTTGTGGATGGGCCGGAGGGCTGGTAGCGCTACCGGGATTCGAACCCGGATTTGAGCCTTGAGAGGGCTCCGTCCTAACCCTTAGACGATAGCGCCAAACTTCCTCTGATTGTAGGAGAGGTCCCGATAAGGGTCAAGACGGCCCGATCAACGATCCGGTGTCGCGCTGAAGTTCCTCGCGCAAGACCTCGTGTCTTACCTCAACGCCGGTCGGGGCGGAAACAACTTTCTCAGTCATAGGCTGAGCGGCTCAAGCGGTAGTGGACCGGTAGCGTCTCCGAGCGTCTCGATGGGAATACCCATCTTGTCGAGCAGGGTCAGATGTAGGTTGGCCAGAGGTGTGTCCTCTGGATACTTGATGTGGCGTCCACCCGCGCCCGCTGCGCCGCCGGCGAGCAGGATCGGCAGATTGTAGGAGCCGTGAGAGTTGCTGTCCGACATGCCGGCCCCATAGATGATCATCGCGTTATCGAGCAGCGTCGAGTCGCCGGCGGGCGTCGAGCGCAATCGCTCGAGAAACGCGGCGAACAGCTCCACATGGTAGCGGTTGATCCTCCTCAGCTTTTCGAGTTTTAGGGGATCCTTTTGGTGGTGCGAGATCGGATGGTGGGCATCCGGCACGCCAATCTCGGGGTAGGTGCGGCCTGTAATCTCGCGCCCCATCATGAAGGTGGCCGCGCGAGTGAGATCCGTTTCGTAGGCGAGAGCGAGCAGATCAAACATCAGCTTGGCGTGCTCTCCGAATGTATTCGGGATTCCGGGCGGTTGATCGACGACGGGAAGCTCGCGGTCGCTCTGCTGTTCGGCTATCTGAATCCGTCGTTCGATGTCGCGGACGGCATCGAGGTATTGACTCAGCTTGGTTCGATCGCTTGGTCCAAGCCGGCGCGACAGGTCGCTCGCCCGCTCCGTCACCGAATCGAGCAAACTCGCATCCTTTGCGAGCCGCGCTCGGCGAACGTCCGGGTCCGTGCTGCCGCTGTCGCCGAAGAGCCGCTCGAATACGACACGCGGGTTGATCTCCATCGGGAGTGGCGTCGTCTCGTTGGCCCATGAAATGGTGTTCGTGTAGGCGCAGCTGAAACCCTCGTCACATGAGCCCGCGAAGTCACGCCCATCCAGCCCCAACTCTAACGTGGCCAGTTGCGTCCGGTCACGCATGGCGCGGCCCGCGATTTGATCCATCGAGATGCCGGCGCGGAGACTCGACCCGGCGGAATCTCGCTCCGACACTACGCCGGTCAAAAAGCGAGTAGATGCGCGTGCGTGGGGTCCCTCGGCGTCTTGGCCCCGCATGCCCGAGAGCACTCGTAGCGAGTCGCGAAAGGGTTCGAGCGGTTCCAGAATCGACGGGAAGTCAAATTCCGTTCCCTCGACGGCGGGCGTCCAGTGATCCATCATCATCCCGTTGGGGACGTAGACCACGCCAAGTCGACGCACTGGTTTCGCCGCCGTCTTTCGGAGCGGCGTGGCTGCCGGCACCATCCCGTCGAGCAGCGGCAACGCCAAAGACGCGCCGATCCCACGCAGCATCGTTCGGCGTGGAATGGTTTTCTTGGTGACGATCATGGCTTCGACCTCCGCATGCGGAACGGCGTGCTCTGAACGATACCCACAATGATAGACGACCAGCGGTAATCATCGGCGTCCGCCGCGGCCGTGATGCCACGCACGCTCGACCGATCGTAGTGCTCCAAGCTTCTTCCGAGAGCATACGCCAACAGCTTCTCCGTCACGGCGCCGACGAACTGCCGGCGGCGCTTGAGCAGAATAGTTCGGAGGCCCCGCGGCCCGTCGAATCGAGTGCCGTCGGGCAACAACCCCGAGGCGTCCAGCGGCAGCCCCGCCTCCCCGGCGGTTCGCCATTTACCAACCGCGTCGTAGTTCTCGAGTGCCAACCCCAGCGGGTCCATTGGCGCGTGACAAGCCGCGCAGGCGGGATCCTCTCGATGCCGCGCCAGCCGATCACGTACCGTGGCCGCCTGACCGCCCTCGCCGCGATCGGGGAGGTCCGGAACATCGGCGGGCGGAGGAGGAGGCGGCGTCCCCAGGATATTCGTCAGCAACCATTTGCCGCGCAGTACCGGCGACGTTCGGTTCGGATAAGAAGTGACGGTCAGCAAACTTCCGTGACCCAAGATTCCGCCCCGTCGTTCGGCTAACTCGCCATCGAGTCGAACGCGCCGGAAGTGGCTGCCATAAACACCGGGAATACCGTAATGAGCGGCCAGCCTTTCGTTGGCGAAGGTATAATCGGCGCTGAGCAAATCGAGCACGTTTCGGTCATCGCGAATCATGCTCTCGAAGAAGAGTTCGGTCTCCTGGCGGAAGGCCTTGCGAAGATTCTCATCCCATTCGGGAAACGCGACCGCGTCCGGCACAACGCTCCGGAGATTCCGTAGATAGAGCCATTGCCCGGCGAAATTGCGCACCAGCGCTTTCGCGCGGCTGTCACCCAGCATTCGCCGGGCCTGTTGCGCGAGTACCTCCGGGTCCCGAAGCGCGCCGCGTTCGGCAACTTCGAGAAGCTCCGCGTCCGGAATGCTGCTCCACAGGAAGAACGACAGCCGCGAGGCAAGATCGAGAGCGTTCAACTCGTAGGTTTCCCCCGGGGTGATGTCGGCGGGGTCTCTCTCGATGCGGAACAAGAAGTCGGGCGAGATCAGCAGCCGCTCGAGCGCAAGCTGGATGCCGCCATCGAAACCGGCGCCCGCGCGTCCGGCGCGGTAAAAATCCATCAACGTATTGACGTCCGCCGGCTCGACGGGCCTCCGATATGCAAGCCGCGCAAGCGACGACAAGATCCGGCGGGCGCACGCTTCCTCGTCCGAAGTCGCGTCACTTGCCGGCCGGCAAACGAACAATCGGCGTCGGCTGGGGGTGTCGCCGGGGCCGCGGCTCTCATACGGTCCGGTGATCGCCAGCCGCTCCACGGCCGCGTTGCCGTCTCGCATTTCGTTTACCGCCGAGGCGAACACGCTCTGCCGAGGCTGCAGCACTCCTTCGGGCTCGGCAAACTTCCGAACAAATGAAGCCGCGACCACATGCGGCCCGGCCTTCGCCTGAAAACGCAGCCGTAGGTTGGAGTCGGCGAAGAGCATATATTCTTCCCATGCCGGATCGCCGAATTGGTTGCCGGCGTAGCTCGCCGGAGCCTGTACGCCTTCCGGCTCTTCGCCGCCGAAGATGAACGTTTGCACGAGAGCACCGTCGAGCCGGACTTGCAGTTCGTGGCGCGTCCCCAAGCCCCGAACGTAGTTTACGTAGTTCCGATGCAGTCGAATTTCAAGGTCGTACCGGCCTTCCACCGGAAAGAAATGCCGGACGCCGACCCCGCCGCGCGAGCCGAACGGGAGATCGTCGCCCATGCGGTCGTCTTGCCGGAGGAGAATCGGGACGTAGTAGTTCCGCGCTGCCGGCACTCGCGGGGTTTCGCCGACCGCCGGCCGCGCGATCTTGCGCGCCGCCGAGAGGTAGCGCTCCATCAATGCGGGCGAGACAGTCAAGACGGCGGCCATGTTGTCGAAGCCGTTGCGGTCAATGTCATCGGCGGGCAATAGCGTGTTTACGTCAACTTCGAGCGCCAACAGATCGCGGACGGCATTGGCGTATTCGGAGCGGTTGAGGCGATGAAACGTATCGGTTCTACCGGGATTCGGATTGGCGGCCGCGAATCGATCGATCTCGGATTCGAGCCCGGCGGCAAGGTTGTCGTAGGTCTCATTCGCCGGGCGTGGTTGGCCGGCCGGAGGCATGGTTCTCGTGCGAAGCTTTCCGACGACCTTCTCCCAGATTTCGGATTGCTCGCCGACCCGTGAAAGGTCGAGACCCTCGAAGGATAAGTCAGCCGCGCGGACTTTTTCGCTGTGACAGCTGACGCAGTATTGGTCCAGGGTCGCTTGCAGGCCTGCGACTTGCTCGGCGGGCCGCGATTGGCCGACGACCCCGTGGGGGGGCCATGCGAACACAGCGACAAAGAGCGCCGCCGCTCCGAACACAAACCGCACGGACAGATATCTTGACATCGGCTGCCGGTCCCCTATTGAGTGTACGCAAATTGCATGCCGGCGACGGTAGAATGCAGTAGAGTCGCTGATCTGAGACCCGGCGTGTCGCGCCTGCCTAAATGACCTTGCTCGTTAGAACCGTTATGCCGTTGAAGTCTTTCACGCGCATCGCCGCGCTTGCCGTCGTTCTCGGCTGGTCCGTTACCGCGTATGCGCAGTCGGCGTCGGCTGTCATTGAAGCGGTGAAAGCGCGCGACCTCGACCTGGCCGGCGCGCTGATCGAGCAGGGGGCCGACGTCAACGCGTCCCAGGGCGACGGAGCCGCGGCTCTCCACTGGGCGTCGCATCGCAACGATCTCGACGCAGCCTCGTTGCTCATCGCGGCCGGCGCGAATGTCAATGCGTCCAATGAACTCGGCGCCACTCCCCTTTGGCTGGCGGCGATCAACGGCGGCGAAACAATGGTCAAGGTTCTGCTTGACGCCGGCGCCAATCCAAACGTTTCGCTCAAGATGGGCGAAACTCCGCTGTCGGCCGCCGCCCGCTCGGGCAGCGTCTCTACCGTCGAGCGACTTCTCGCACACGGAGCCGATATCGACGCGAGAGAGCACGAACGCGGACAAACCGCTCTCATGTGGGCGGTGGCCCAGCGACACGCTGATGTCGCGCGGGTGCTGATCCGGCACGGCGCGGATCTTCACGCCCGCGGCAAGGTCTATTACCAATTGGAAAACACCGCCGGCAACACCAACCCGAGCGGAAATTTCCGGATGGCTCACGGTGGCTCCACGCCGCTGCTTTTCGCGGCCCGCAACGGTGACGTCGAGACCGCCAAAGTGCTCGTCGAAGCCGGCGCCAACGTGAACGACGCCATGGCGTCCGGGGCCTCCGCGCTGGTTGTGTCCGCGCATAGCGGACACGGGCCCCTTGCGATCTACCTATTGCGGCAGGGTGCCGATCCGAACGCCGCCAAGGCCGGATATACAGCTCTTCACGCGGCAGTGCTTCGAAGCCGTATCGAGTTGGTGAGAGCGCTGCTCGACCACGGCGCCGAGCCCAACGCACTTGTCGAGCACGGCACGCCGGGCCGCAGGTTCAGCGCCGACTACAGCATCCGCGCTCAACTGATCGGCGCGACCGCGTTCTGGTTGGCCGCGAAGTACGGGGAACTCGAGATTCTTCGCGTGCTCGTGGAGCGCGGAGCCGACCCGCATGTTGTGCCCAAAAACGGCATGTCGGCGTTACAAGCCGCGATGGGCATGCCCGTCGGGTCCCAGGAAAATCGTCGGGACCGCATCGTGGGCACGCGGCTGGGTCTGGCCGAGGAGGAGCGGCTGACGCTCGAGATGGGGCGCATTATCAGCGCGCTCGGCGTCGATGTGAATTCGGCTGACGCGGCGGGCAACACCGCGCTCCACCATGCGGTTCTCAAGGACTTCGAGTCGGTGGTTGCGTTCCTGATGGCACGCGGCGCCGACGGTAACGCGGAGAACAAGCGCGGCCAAACAGCGTTGGTATTAGCCGAAACGCCTCAAACGATCGTCGGCCTGAATTCAGTCAAGGGTACGCGCCCCAAGATCGCCGTACTCCTGCGTCGATTCGGCGCTAAGGGGACTAACGAACAAAGCACGCGATAGGCGCGTCATTACATTCGTTGCGCTTGCTCGCCGTGCTCACATTGCCGTCGCCTGACGCATGGACGAGCCTCGCGGTCCGCGATCCACGCCGTTTTTCTATAATGGCCCTCGGAGAAACGCAACAATCCGCGAGTCCGCGCCGTCTCCAAGGCAAGGGTTGGCGGTGAACTCGCGCGGCCGGTAGGGGGGAGCTTGTATGAAACAGAGCGGATATCCAAGGTTGGGACTGAGTGGGCGGAGCGCCCGGCACGCTTTCGTTGCTCTTTGTGCCGCGAGTGCTTTGGTGCTGTTTTCGGGCGCCTTCCGCCCGATCCTTGCCCAGAGCCGCCAGGAAAAGGCGAAGCAGCTTCTCGATAAAGCCCTTGTTGCGCTCGGCGGCCAATCGTTCTTGAACGTGCGGACAGTGAAGAAGACCGGCCGGGCCTATTCCTTCTATCGCCACAAGCTGAGCGGTTTGGCGGTGATGACGCTTTTGGATGAATTCGGGCAATTGCGCGAAAGCGACGATCCCGACTACCTCCCGGTGAGCCGCCGAGAAGTCTACACCGAGAAGGGCGATTACTACACTCTCTTTCGCAACGGGCAGGGCTGGGAAGTGACCTACTTGGGCGCGCGCCCGTTACACGAGGAAACTCTGCAACGCTATCGCATTTCGGCGCGACGCGATATCTTCTACATCTTGCGATACCGCCTCGACGAGCCGGACATGTATTTCTACTACACCGGCACCGAGATCGTGGATAACACCCCCACTCACGCCATCGACATCACCGACGGCAACAACGAGACGTTGACGGTTTTCTTGCGGATGTCCGATAACCTTCCGGTGCAGCAGATCTATACCCGCCGTGACCCGAAGACCCGCATCCCCTATGAGGAGAAGTCGATCTTTTCGAAGTATCGCGAAGTCGGGTGGGTGACCCTGCCGTGGAACATTCAAAAGCAACGCGACGACGATAAAATTTTTGAATTTTTCGGCCGCACCGCCGAAGTCGACGGCAAGCTCAAACCCGACACCTTCAAGATCGGCAAGAAGATCCAAATTCTGCCGCCGATGGAGTAGGAGGTAGGCGACCGACTCCAGTAGCGACCGGCACTCTTGCCGGTCCTAGCCCACCGTCACGGCCGGCTCTCAACCGGTCGCCCCACGGCCCGTCAGTTGCGTCGGCGGACTTACTCTTCGTCGTTGAGTGGATCGCTCGGGCGACGAACGGGACTTGCCATGACCTCAACGTAGCATCTTCACGGAGAGAGACCCGTGCCCACGAGCGGGCCTAGACGACGGCGTCGTCATTTCCCCATCAACCTCTTGTACTCCGCCGGCGTATCGACATCGCGCAGAATCCCCGGGTCCTCGACTTCCACAAACACAGTCCCCTCCCGGTGGGCGCGAATCACGTCTTTGGGCGAAGCCTCCACCGGCAGCCGCGCGATTTCCTCGAGCACGATTCGCGCGGCGATCACGGGGTGCCCCCGGCGCTCTCCCATTCGCGGAATAACCAGTCGCGCACCGGTTTCACGGTAGACGGCGAGCAGTTTGTCGAGTGTCTCGGCGCGGACGTCGGGGTGGTCGACCAGAGTAAACATCGCCGCTTCCGCGGTCTGGGGCAGGGCGGCGATGCCGCTCTGTAACGACGAAAGCATGCCGCGCCGGTAATCCGCGTTCTCAACAACGCGTACCCCCTGCCTTGCGGTCTCCGGCACCGGTGCCTCGGCATGCGGCACCCGAATCGACTCACGAATAGCCTCGCCGCGGCAGCCCAGCACCACAATCACCGGGTCCAGCCTCGCCAGAAAGCCGCTCAAGATGTTGTTAAGGAAAGTAGTATCGCGGAAGGGCAGCAGCGCCTTGTCGCGGCCCATGCGGCTCGATTCGCCCGCCGCGAGGATAATACCCGCGAGCTTCACTTCGTCTCAGCCGGCATTTCCTTCTTTTGCTCGGCGCCGCCGCCGGTATCGTCCGGCCCGACTTCCACAGCCGCTTCCGGCATGCCCTTGGCGAACAGCGCCTTCGAAATCGCGTTCCACCCCGCATCGGGCCGCCGCCGCCAATGGATCATCTCTCCGACCACCGACACGGCGATTTCCTCGGGCGTCACCGCGCCGATGTCGAAACCCATCGGCGAATGCACGCGCTCTAGTTTCTCGGGTGCAATCCCTTCCTCGGCCTGGAAGTTCTTCACGATTTCGACCAGCTTGCGCTTGCTGCCGATCATGCCGATATAGCGCGCCGGTTGGTCGATGGCCCAACGCAGGATGCGCATATCGTCCTTGTGGCCTCGCGTGACGATCACCACGTAGCACGATTCGTTGATATCGAGCTTGGGGAAAACGTCCTCGTATTCCTCGGCATGGATCTCAACGGCCTCGGGGAAGCGTTCTCGGTTGGCGTAGGCTTCGCGGTTGTCGATGATGGTCGTGCGAAAGCCGGCCAGCGTGGCGACTTTCGAAAGGCTCTTGGAAATGTGCCCGCCGCCGAAAATGAAGGCGCTCGGAATGGGGAGGATGGGTTCGATGTAAACCTCCAATTGCCCGCCGCAGATCAAGCCCTGGTCGTAGGCGGCGTCTTGACCGAGATCAAAACGAAGCCGTTGCGGGCGCTCGTTTTCCATCACCTCGCGCGCGGCGTTCCAGACCTCGGCCTCGGTGCAGCCGCCGCCGATGGTTCCGACCATCGAGCCGTCTTCGCGCACGAGCAGCTTGGCGCTCTGGGCGCTCGGGATGGACCCCTGGACCTCGACGATCGTCGCCAACGCGGCTTTTTGCCCGACGCGGCGCAAGTGAACCAATTCTTCGTAAACGTCCATTGGGCGAGGCATAGGCTTGGTTCCCGGACTTGGTTCCCGACAGCCATTATAATACGTGACTTGCCGGAGCATGCCCTGTTGACGGGCGCGAAACAGGAGAGTTTCCCATGAAAGCTGTTCGCATTCACGAGCATGGTGGTCCCGAAGTTCTGCGATACGAGGACGCGCCGGAACCAAAGATTCGTCCCGACCAAGTGCTGGTCAACGTCAAGGCCTGCGCACTGAATCATCTCGACTTGTTCATTCGCGGCGGGTTGCCTGGCTTGAAGCTCGACATGCCGCACACTTTGGGCAGCGACGCCTCGGGTGAGATCGCCGAAGTCGGCGAGGTTGCCGGCCGTTTCAAGCCCGGTGATCGCGTCCTGCTGGCTCCGGGACTGAGCTGTCGCCAATGCTCCGCCTGTGTTTCGGGCAACGACAATGCTTGCCGCCGCTACGGATTGCTCGGCTATATGCACCCCGGCGTCAATGGCGAGTACGTCGCCGTCCCCGGTGTCAACGCGATTCCGATTCCCGGCGAGCTGAGCTTTGAAGAGGCGGCGGCCGTCCCGCTGGTTTTCTTGACCGCGTGGCACATGCTGGTGGGTGTGGCCAAGATCAAGATGGGCGAGGACGTCCTCGTGGTGGGCGGAAGCAGCGGCGTGGGCACGGCGGCTATTCAAATCGCCAAGCTGCACCACTGCCGCGTGATCGCCACCGCCGGGGGCGAGGCCAAGATGGCGAAGGCCAAAGAACTCGGCGCCGATGAGGTCATCGACCACTATGAGCAGGACATCAAATCAGAAGTGCGGAGACTGACCGGCAAGCGCGGCGTCGATATCGTATTCGAACACGTCGGGGCGGCCACCTGGCCCCATTCCACGGCCTCGCTGGGGAATCGCGGACGCTTGGTCACCTGCGGCGCGACCACCGGCGGGGAGGTCAACCTCAGCATCCACCACATGTTCTTCCGTCAGCTCAGCCTCAACGGAACCTTCATGGGGACGCTCGGCGAGCTGCACGACGTCCTGAAGTTGATCGGCGCGGGCAAACTCAAAGCGGTCATCGATCAAACGTTTCCGTTGGTCGAGCTAAGGGCCGCCCACGAGCATTTGGAGAGCAAGGGCCAGTTTGGGAAGGTTGTGATCTTACCGTAGGTTTGGATCGCGCCGCGGGAAGCGGCCGCTCGGTTACCTTTCCGTTACGGGCTCCCTCTAACCCCGGACTTGCGCCGGCGTGGCGGCGGCGGGCGCACCGCGCAACAGGCCCTCGGTGCTGAGATCCTCGTCCAGATCAGGCCAATGAATGCCGTAACCGGCGCCGCTGATTTGCCAATTGCGCCGCTCTGCCGACGTTGCACGCAACAATTTCGGATACCAAACCAAAGGGACCGTAATCGTACGCCCGTCCGCGAGATCTACGATCAGCGTGTCCTCGCTAAAATCGACGGCCTTAACTTGTTCTCCCGGGTTAATCTCCGAACCTCTCATTCCACTCCTCCCAATCACGATACGGCCGCGTAACCGCACCGTTGATACGGTTTCAGTATCCCCTACGCCGGTAGGCGCGGAAGGCCGCGCGTGCCCGGCTCCTGGCGCACTGCGTAGAGTCCTATACTGCCTGCATGTCGCGTCCGGCTCTCGCATCGCATTTCCAAACCCTTGCGCGATACAACCGGATCGTGAATCAGCGCCTTTACGAGGCCTGCTCAGCGTTGGACGACAGCGAGTACCGCCAACAGCGCTTCGCGTCATTCGGCAGTATTCATCGCACTCTCAACCACATCCTGGTCGGCGACCGGATTTGGATGGCCAGGTTCGAGCGCCGGCCGAGCGGAATCACGGCTCTCGATGAAATCCTCTACCACGAGCTGCCCGACTGGTGGCGGGCGCGGCAAGCGGAAGATGAAAAGATCCTAAGCTTCGTCGACCAACTGGACGACGACTTTCTGGAAGGGACGATCGACTACACGAACAACCTCGGCGAGGCCTACGAAGACCCGGCGTCTCTAGCCATCGCCCACATGTTCAACCATCAAACTCACCATCGGGCTCAAGTGCAGGCCATGCTCGGTGAGCTGGGGAAGCCGCCAAACCTCGATCTGCATCGCGCGATTCAACCAAGGCCGGGCGACCCTAGCGCGTGAGATGGAGATCCCTCATGCGCGTCTCGCCGCCGCATAGGCCCGGGCGTATTCCCGCAGCCCGCCGCGCAATTTCTCCATCACCGGCCAAGGCCCTGACGCGCCCGAACCGATCGGCTGCTCCAAAATGCGGCTCACCGGCAGCAGCTCTCTGGTCGTCGAGGTGATGAAAACTTCGTCGGCGTTGAATAGATCGTCGAGCGTCAGAACGCGTTCCTTAACCGGCGCTCCGGCAATATCGATTTCCTCGAGCAGCAAGGCGCGGGTCACTCCCGGAAGCGGTCCTGAAGACAAGGGCGGCGTATAGGTGGTCCCGTCGCGAACCGCGAACAGATTCGCCGAGGTACATTCGGCGACTTCGCGGCGTTCGTTGAGCAGAATCGTCTCGTCAAAACCCTCGGCCCGCGCGGCCTCGACCAGTGTCAGATTGTGCGCCCACGAGAGCGTCTTCGTCCCCGCGAATGGCGACGCCGCGAATCGGGCGTTTTCCGAAACCCCGAGCACAACCGAGTCTTTCCAATGCTGCAAGTCGTTCGTCATCGCCACCAGATCGGATGCATTGCCCGAACCCGGCCCGGCCCAGGAACCGCCTTCGCTTCGAAAGACGCAAAGCCTCAACGTGGATTCGGGAGCGTCGTTGGCCGCCGCGAGTTTGATCAGGTCAGCCTCGACTTCGTCGGGATTAAAGCGAAAGTCGATGCGCAGCAAAGAGGCGTCTCGCCGCATACGTTGCCAGTGGCGGGAGAATGCGAACGGCGCACCCTCATAGATGCGCACGGTGGTGAATACGCCCCAACCCGACAGCAACCCCAACTGCCCGGGACGCAGGATCGCATCGGAGGCCCGCACAATCTGGTCGTTATAAAGGACGTAAGCGTGCATCGCAAGATTCCGTGACAATCCTTTTGCAAAATCTTCCGGCCCTATTGGCTGGGGGTCATTCTCTATTTCCACGATCGATTGAATTGGAAAACGAACCATCCATGGCGAGTAGCCATAAGAGAGAGAAAATGATGACCCATGATCACAGTGACACCATAGCGGCGTTGGCGCAAGAACGGTTTCAGCGAACCGACGCCGTCAAGCGCCCGATCGAGGAGCTGCTCAACCGGGCGATGAAGACGCCGAGCCCTGTCGGCGGCCTGCGCGCGGAGATGTATTTCAAAGTGTCTCGCCGGCCCCGGCAGGCCGCCGATTCCCTGCCCCCGTTCTAAACTTTCGCGCCGGTTCTGTCGAATACTTCTTCATTCGTGAGACCGGCGTGGCTCGCCGCAAGGCTTCCGCCCCCAGCTCTCAACCATCCTCATGGCTCGATATCTACTGACTGGAGCGGCGGGGTTCATCGCTTCCCGTGTGGCCCGGCGGCTGCTTGACCAAGGGCATACCGTTCTGGGGCTCGACAACCTCAACGACACCTATGACGTTCGGTTGAAGACGTGGCGTCTCGATCAGCTTCGCCGACACGAGCGCTTCCTGTTTCGGCCCGTCGACATTCTCGATCGGCCGTCACTCCAGGCGGTACGCGACGGTCGGCTCGGTTTCGACGCGGTGATTCACCTGGCCGCGCGCGCCGGTGTCCGAGCCAGCGTCTCGGACCCTTGGTCCTATTTGCGGGCGAACGCGGAAGGCGCGCTCAACCTACTCGAGCTTTGCCGAGATCGGGTTCCAAAGTTTGTGTTGGCCTCGACATCGAGTCTCTACGGGGCCGATAACCCGATACCCTACCAGGAGACCGCCGACACCGATCGACCGCTTTCCCCGTACGCGGCTTCGAAGAAAGCCGCCGAAGCGCTGTGCCATGCCTATCATCACCTCCACGGCATCGACGTCACGGTATTGCGCTACTTCACGGTGTACGGTCCGGCCGGACGTCCCGACATGAGCATCTTTCGTTTCGTGCGGCAAATTGTCGAAGGTGAGACGGTCGTCGTTCACGGCGACGGATCGCAGTCTCGCGACTTCACCTACGTCGACGACATCGCCGAGGGTACCGTGGCGGCGGCTGTGAGAAAGCTCGGTTGCCGGACGATCAATCTAGGCTCGGACTCGCCGGCGTCGGTCGCTCAGGTCATCCGTTTGATCGAGCGCTTAGTGGGGCGACGCGCGGTAATTCAATACCGTTCGCCGCATCGAGCGGATGTGCAAGCAACATGGGCGGGGGTCGAAAAAGCCCATCGGCTGCTCGGTTGGCGAGCGTCGGTCCCGCTCGAGGAAGGGCTGCGGCGAACCCTCGATTGGTATCACGAAAATCGGGAGTGGGCGAGCCGAATCAAGATCGACTCGGAGCCGCTCAAGCATTCATCCGTCGTCGGCGGGGGCTGATTTCCCCGCAAACACCGGGAGCTGTTCGAGAATCTCAATTCCAAAACCTTCCAGCGCAACGACCTTGCGAGGCCAATTCGTCAGCAGACGGATCGTCCGCAAGCCAAGGTCCGAAAGGATCTGCGCCCCGATGCCGGACTCGTGCTGGGTGTGCCGTCGGCCCGCCTCGCCGCCCGACATCGCGGGCTTTGGCAGCGCGATGATGCGCTGCTCGCCGTCGGCTCTCGCTTCGACTCCGAATCCCAGCCCGGTATGGTGCAGATAGACGAGCACCCCGCGCCCTTCCATCGCGATACGCTCCATGCAGCTCGCGATCACCCGTTGCGAAGGATAGTCGGATGACGAAAAAAGGTCGCCCATGGCGTTCTTGGCGTGCATCCGCACAAGGACCGACTTCTCGCCGTCGACATCGCCCTTGACCAGCGCGATATGCACTTCGCCGTCGATCTCGCTGCGATAAGCGATCGTGCGGAACTCGCCATAAGGCGTGTCGATCGCGCCTTCGGCGAAGCGTTGGACATAGCGTTCGTTTTCTAGGCGGTAACGGATCAGGTCGGCGACCGTGACCATCTTCAGACCGTGCTCGGCGCAGAAATCGATGAGCTGAGGCACGCGGGCCATCGTGCCGTCCTCGTTCATGATTTCGCAAATGACGCCGGCGGGGATCATTCCGGCGAGACGCGTTAGATCGACGGCGGCTTCGGTTTGCCCGGCGCGAACGAGCACTCCGCCCTTTGACGCGCGCAGGGGCGGGACGTGCCCGGGCCGCACCAGATCCGAAGCGCGGGTGGCCGGGTCGATGATCGCCTGGATCGTGTGGGAACGATCGGCGGCCGAGATGCCCGTGGTGACGCCTTCGGCGGCATCGACCATCTCGCAAAAGGCGGTTCCCATCAACGCGGTGTTGCGCGTGGTCATCAGTGGAACTTGCAGATGATCGAGGCGCTCGCCGGTCAGCGCCACGCAGATCAGCCCGCGGCCGTGGGTGGCCATGAAGTTGATGAGTTCGGGGGTAATGCTTTCGGCGGCGATGGTGAGATCGCCTTCGTTTTCGCGGTCCTCGTCGTCGACGACGATGATCATGCGGCCGTCGCGCAGTTCGTCGACGGCTTCCGGAATGGGAACAAAAGCCATAGGCCTTGCTTTTACTATAGCTTTCAGGAGCGGGATTGGAAGACAGTGCTCCGACCTGGTAGTTCGCGGCAGGGGGGACTCTGCGCTAACCTAGGCAACGTTGGCTTTTTCAAGCCGGATCATTCGTTGTCGCTTCACGGGAGTCTCATTATGTTGTCGGTCTTTTCCTCCCCCAGCCGTTACACGCAGGGTAAGCACGCCACCGCGCGGCTTGGCGCGGAGATGAAACAGCTCGGCTTACAAGGACCGGCGTTGATCTTGGCCGGGCGTTCCGCGCAGCGCTTGCTCTCGGAGGTTTGGACCGAAACCTTCGGCGACGCCGGAATCGAATTCACCGTGACGCCTTTCGGTGGAGAGTGTTCGCACCCGGAAATCGAGCGCATCAAGACCGCGGCGAGGGAAGCCGGCGCTCGCGTTGTGATCGGAGCCGGCGGCGGAAAGGTGCTCGACGCGGCGCGCGCGGCGGCGTCGGACCTGAAGTTGCCCGTCGTCAATTGCCCGACCGTTGCTTCGAGCGACGCGCCTTGCAGCGCCCTTTCGGTGATCTATACCGACGAAGGCGTGTTCCAGGAATATCGCTTTTACCCGAGAAACCCCGACTTGGTTCTGGTCGATACCTACGTCATCGCGCAAGGGCCGGCGCGATTGCTGGTCGCCGGGATGGGCGACGCGCTGGCAACGATGTTCGAGGCGCAAACCTGCGTCGAGGGCCACATTCAGAACATGCGCGGCGGGGCGTCGACCCAGAGCGCGCTGGCGCTGGCCCAGCTTTGCTATCGGACGCTCGTCAATGACGGACCGGCGGCCAAGCAGGCGGTCGAAAGCAGCGTCGTTTCGCCCGCGCTTGAAAGACTCGTCGAAGCCAACACGCTGCTGTCGGGGTTGGGGTTCGAGTCTTCGGGGTTGGCGGCGGCCCACGCCGTGCACAACGGGCTGACCGCGGCACCCGGCACACATCCATATTTCCATGGGGAGAAGGTCGCCTTTGGAACGCTTGTGCAGTTGGTGCTGGAAGGCAAGCCGCAGGATGGGATCGATGAAGTGCTGACGTTTTCGACCGGCGTGTGTTTGCCGATTACGCTGGCGGAGGTCGGGTTGGCTGATGTCGAAAGCGACTTGCTCGACCAGGTAGCGGCTCGGGCAACAGCGGAAGGGGAGACGATTCACAACGAGCCGTTTGAGGTTCGGCCCGATATGGTCGCCGATGCTATCCTGGCGGCCGATGCCCTGGGTCGGGATTGGCGGGGCCGGGGGTGAGATCGGTCCATTCCGCGGCGGACGGGTTCGAGTGCCCCCCATGATAAACTGAAACCGGTTTATGGCCGCTGAAAGCGGACTTGTTGCGACGCATTCGGCTGCGGGAGCGGTCCCGGCTGAGGTCTTTCTCGAAGCCTACCGCAACATGTATCTTTCGCGTCGTTTGGATGATCGGGAGATCATTCTCAAGCGCCGCAATCAAATCTATTTCCAAGTTAGCGGGGCGGGCCACGAAGCGATTCAAACCGCGGCGGGCCTGTTGCTGCGCCCCGGCTTCGACTGGTTCTACCCCTACTACCGCGACCGCGCTCTCTGCCTGGCGCTCGGCGTAACGCCGCTTGAGATGTTGCTGCAGGCGGTCGGCGCGGGATCGGATCCCATGTCCGGCGGCCGGCAGATGCCGACGCATTGGTCGAATCCACGCTTGAACATCGTTTCGGCCTCGAGTCCGACCGGGACGCAATTTCTTCAGGCCGCGGGCTGCGCGCAAGCCGGGCGTTACCGCTCGCGGCAACTCGACAAACAGCCGCCCGAGCGCGGGCATCGCGAAGTCGTGCTCGTTACCTCGGGCGACGGAGCCACCAGCGAAGGTGAGTTTTGGGAAGCGCTGAATGCCGCCTGCATCGAGCGTCTGCCTGTCCTTTTCTTGATCGAAGACAACGGCTACGCAATCTCGGTTCCCGTGGAAGCGCAGACTCCGGGCGGCAGCATTTCGCGCTTGGTCGAATCGTTTCCCGATCTCGCGGTGCATGAAGTCGACGGGCTCGAATTCGCGGCGAGTTATGAGACGCTGCATGCCGCCGCCGAGCACTGCCGCCAAGGGGCCGGGCCGGCGCTGGTGCATGCGCACACGGTGCGAATCTACTCCCACTCGCTCTCGGACGACGAATCGCTCTATAAGCCCGCCGAAGAGCGCGCCTCCGAGTTTGAACGCGACCCGATACCTCGGCTGGCCAAGCTGATCGAGCATCGCGGTATCGCCGACGAACACACGCTTTTTACGCTGCACGCCGAGGTGGATGAGGAGATCCACGAGGCCGTCGATCAGGCCCTCGCCGCCGCGCCTCCCGAGCCCGGTTCGGCCAAGACGTTCCTCTATTCTCCGGGGGTCGATCCAACTTCGGCGGAATTTGACGTGCCGGCCTCGGCCTCGGGCGACCCGCTCACGATGGTCGATTCGGTGAACCGCTGTCTGCACGATGAGATGCGGCGCGACCCGCGCATCATCGTCTTCGGCGAGGATATTGCCGACTGCACGCGGGAAGAGAACCTCGACCAAGTCAAAGGCAAGGGCGGCGTTTTCAAAGCGACGCTCAACCTGCAACGGGAGTTCGGGAGCCGCCGAGTATTCAATGCTCCCATAGCCGAAGCAGCCATCGTGGGACGTGCGATCGGCATGGCGACGCGTGGGTTAAAGCCGGTTGTCGAAATTCAATTCTTCGATTATATTTGGCCAGCTATGATGCAGATTCGCAGTGAGTTGGCGACTTTACGCTGGCGATCCAACAACGACTTTTCCGCGCCTTTGGTCATTCGGGTCCCGATCGGCGGATACCTGGGCGGGGGGTCGATTTATCACAGCCAGAGCGGCGAGGTGACATTTACGCACATCCCCGGGTTGCGGGTCGTGATGCCGTCGAGCGCTCGCGACGCGGCCGGGCTGTTACGGACTGCGATTCGCTCGGACGACCCGGTGCTGTTTCTCGAACACAAGAAACTCTATCGCGAGACGTATAATCGTGATCCTTACCAGGGGCCGGAATTTTGTATTCCCTTCGGGAAGGCGCGTTGCATCAAACAGGGCGACGACTTGACGATCGTTACCTATGGGGCGCTCGTGCAGCGCTCACGGCAAGCGGCCTTGCACGTCGAGAAAGAGCGTGGGGTCTCGATCGAGATTCTCGATTTGCGAAGCCTCAGCCCCTATGACTGGGAAGCCATTGCGACATCGGTTTCAAAAACCAATCGCGTGCTTGTCGCTCATGAAGATTGTCTGTCTTTCGGATATGGAGCGGAGATCGCGGCGCGTGTGGCCGAGGAACTTTTCGATCGCCTCGACGCCCCGCCCGCGAGGATTGGCGCGCTGGACACATGGGTTGCGTATCAACCGCGCCTGGAGCGGGAGATTCTGCCGCGGGTCGAAGACATCGAAACGCGGATCGAGCGGCTGCTCGATTACTGATGGCCCGCCGGATTTGTTGTGAGCAATCTTGATCGCGTCCGGGCTTACTTCGCTTCGTGCGGCGAGGGCAGTGCCGAGGCCGTGGCCGCGCACTTCACCAAAGACGCTCGGATCTACGACCTCAGTCACGCGCCCGTCATCGGACGTGAGACGATCGGCACGTTCTGGGAGAAGATTGTTCAGAAATGGGCCGGTGCGACGTGGCGCCTCGACACTGTCGTCGACGATGGAGAACGAGCGGCGATGGAGTGGACAATGCGGGGTCGGCACAATGGCCGCGAGTTCACGGTGCGGGGGTCGGAGCACTATGAATTCGAGGACGGGTTAATCCGCGAAATTCGGCAGTATTGGACCTTTACGCCGGACGATCCGGGGTCGGAGCTTGTTGGATTTCCTTACACGGACGATCCGCGCTTTACCTAACGCTCCAAGGAATCCCTCACCGTGTGCGCCCCGCCCCGCAGGCCGGGCTTGACACCCGATCACTGTCGATCGAGTGGAAGTGATCGGGTAATTCCAATTTTTTGGGGAACGTCCCTACATCATCCGCTTGATGATGCGGTCGGATTGTTCCTTGGTGACGGCGGGGTCACGCTGCGACATCGGGACGCCGCTTTCGAGCACCGGCTCCAACTCGTCCAGCGAGGGCCGCTCGATGTCGTAGAAGAGACCCGTGTAGATCGTGTCGCCCCACTCCATGGCTTTCTCGCAGGCTGCTTTCCAGTCGCCGGCGTCGTGCTCTTCGTCCTCGAGTTTCTTGATGCGCGGACGGAAGAAGGCGTAATCGTTGTCGTGGTTGAAGGTGACGCAGGGGCTGAAGATGTCGATGATGGAAAAGCCGCGGTGCTCGATGGCTTTCCGCATCAACATTTGTAATTGCTTCGGGTCGCCGCTGTAGCCGCGGGCAACGAACGTCGCGCCGTTCATGATCGACGAGGCGATCGGGTTGATGGGTTGCTCGACGCTTCCGAAGGGCGTGCTCTTCGTCTTCATCCCTTGGCAACTGGTCGGTGAGACCTGGCCGGTGGTCAGTCCGTAGATCTGGTTGTTCATCACCAGGTAGTTGAGATCGACGTTGCGGCGGGCGCAGTGCATCCAGTGATTGCCGCCGATGCCGTAACCGTCGCCGTCTCCGCCCACGCCCACCACGGTCAATTTGTGATTCGCCATCTTGACGCCGGTCGCGACGGTCAAAATGCGGCCGTGCAGGGTGTGCATGCCGTAGGCGTTGAAGAAGCCCGTAAAGTTCGACGAGCATCCGATGCCGCTGACCACGCACATATCGTGCGGCTGAATCCGCATGTCGGCGGCAACCTTTTGCAGGCTGGCGAGAACGCCGAAGTCGCCGCAACCGGGACACCAGTCGGGGTCGACGTTGCCCTTATAGTCTTTCGGTTTGAGTTGAACCAGTTCTTCTTCGCCAGGGATGGTGGTTGTGCCGGCTGCCATGATATCTCCTTCTCTTCCCGTCTGCTCGTATAATGTTCTCTTCGACTTAAGACCGTATTGTTAAACCAAGATCTCCTGGTAGGGGATCGAATGATTCGTCTCGCCCGCCAACTGCTCTTGGACGCAGCCGACGATGTGATGCGGCATGAAGGGCTCTCCGTCGTACTTACGGATATGGCCGTCGACATCCACACCGGTTTCGCCCCGCGCGAAGCGGTGAAACTGCCCGGAGAAGTTGTTTTCCACGATAATCGAGCGCTTAGCGCCCTTGACGGCGTTAACGAACACGTCTTTGTGGAAAGGAGCGATCCAGGTGAAATGCATGTGGTTGGCGCTGACGCCTTGGTCGCGAAGTTGCTCGCAGGCCTCTTGGATGACGCCGTAAGTCGAGCCGAACCCGATCAATGTAACGTCGGCGTCCGCGGGCCCTTCGATCTCTGGCGCCGGAATCTGATCGACGATACCGTCCATCTTTCTGGCGCGCTTTTCAACCATCTTGCGGCGCTTATGCGGATTGGTGAACTCGTCACTGATCAACACGCCGTCTTCCTCGTGTTCGTCGGTGGCGACGACGTGAACATAACCCGGGGTTCCGGGAACCGCTCGGGGCGAGACCCCGTCTTCAGTGTCAAGATAGCGCTTGTAGCCGTTCGGCTCGGAGCCCTCGGTAATCAGCTTGCCGCGGTCGATAGCGGGCTGCATGTTGACTTTTTCGGGGTCGACGCTGAAAGTACCCTCGGAAATCAACAAGTCGGAGAGCACGATGGCCGGGCATTGGCATTGGTCGGTCAAGTTGAAGACGCGCGGCATGGTTTCGAAAGCATCGAGAGCGCTCTTGGGGACGAAGATAAATCTCTCGAAATCCCCTTGGCTCGCTCCCAGCATTTGCCACAGATCGCCCTGCTCGGTCTTGGTGGGAACTCCCGTCGAGGGGCCGGCGCGCTGTACGTTGATGAAAACCACGGGGATTTCCATCATCGCGGCCGCGCCCAGCGCTTCGGTCATCAGCGCGAAACCGCCGCCGGAGGTGGCGCACATAACCCGCGTACCGGTATGGGCCGCGCCGATGGCCATGTTGGCAACCCCGATTTCATCCTCGACCTGGCGCACCATGATGCCCGTCTCGCGCGCGTTACGAGCCATCCAATGGAGCACGCCGGTAGCGGGGCTCATCGGATAGGCGCAGTAAAATTTCACGCCGGCCGCCGCGCCGCCCATCGCCAGGGCGTCGTTGCCGGTCCAGACCGCTTGCGGCCTCTCGCCTTCCGGCACCGGATCGGGGAAGAGCGTGAAATTGCTTTCCGCGTAATCGAACCCGGCCCTGGCCACTTTGACGTTCTGATCGACAACTTCATCCCCCTTGCGCTTGAATTGCAAGGTGAGGGCATCGGCGAGGGTTTGAAAATCGAGGCCTTGAAGAGACATCATCGCGCCCAACGCGACGGTGTTTTGGACCAGCTTGTTGCGGTCGTTATCGGTGAGCTCCTTGATCGGCAGGCCGCACAATTGCACGCCTTCAGGCACATCGCCGGCGACGATCGTGTCGCTGTTGTAAATCGCCCGCGCGCCCGGTCCGAGCAGCCGCAGGTGGCGGTTCATCGTGTCCTGATTGAGACAGACAAGCAAGTCAATCTTGTCGCCATGGTTGCCGACTTCTTGGTCGCTGACGCGAATCGTCAGGAAAATGTGACCGCCGCGAATAATCGACTGGTAGGCGTTGTAGGCGTAGAGATGAAGGCCGCGCCGAACGAAGCTGCGGGCTAAAATATTGCCCGGCGTCGCGATGCCTTGGCCGGCCGCGCCGCCGATGGCGAGGACAAAATCAAAATTCCTAGTACTCATGAAAGCTCCTCGAAAATTCAGAGACAAACAACTATCTTACCGCTTGTCACGCCGCCAAGCACGGCTCGGCGGAGGAAAGACCTCTCCCCGACAATTCAACCAAAAAGGATCGCGTTTATCCGGAGGGGATCGGCGACAGGGCCGAGAGGTTCACACGTCGGTGCGATTTCTTAATTCCTTATTCTACGGGTCTTCGACCGACAGGGCAATGACTGAACGCATCCGACGCGCACGGCAAGAATAGGCCCCCACATGGCGCACGCTTTCAGCGTGCCGCGGCGCCACTCCTGGCGACATGTCTTCTCTCCCCCCTAGCGCCACCCCCGTTCGTTTCCGCTGCGCGGGCGCGACATAAGTGCGGACATCCTTCTCGCCATGGGAGCGGCCGGCAGAGAGGTGTACTCGCAAGTCCGCGCCCTCAGGCCCCGGTCAGGGGCCCTGGAATTTAGCCCGCGGCTTCAGCCGCGGGAAAAAGAGAGACCGGACGGCAAGCCCCAGAGGGGCGGTGGAACGAGCTTCCCCGCGCCTCTTCAGGGCTATTTCGTCTATTGCATCTGATTCCACTGAAGCCGCGGGCTAAATTCCAGGGCCCCTGACCGGGCTGTCGAGCGTCTGTCCACTCCTCGGCACAAGGCCGTTTCAATTTTCGGCCGCCCTTTCCCACCCGCGCGGCTGCCGGCTCTCCCCCATCTATGTCACGCACCTTTCCGCTCGGCGCTCCGCATCGATCCTATTGATTTTGTGCACGATCGAGCCTTCGGAAACTCCGCCATGATCGGCCAAACCATCTCGCGCTACAAGGTGCCGACCGCTGGCACTTCCACGCCTTGCTGCCCTGTTCCGGCGTCGGCCTTCACCTACCAACCCCGGCGGTTTGCCATACGTTCGGCACCTCCCGTGCCGCCCCCTACCCGATCGTAAACCCGCCGTCGACGACGATCGTTTGCCCGGTGACGTAGCTCGACGCCTCCGAGCAGAGAAATAGCGCCGCGCCCTTGAGTTCCCCGGTGCGGCCGATACGGCCCAACGGCACGCGGCCTTGATACTTCGCCTCGATCTGATCGAGGATTTTCTCGGTCATTCGCGAGGGGAAAAACCCGGGCGCGATGGCGTTCACACGGATCCCGAACCGTCCCCAGTTTCCGGCCAACTCACGAGTCAGCCCCATCACCCCCGCCTTGCTGGCCGCGTAACCGGCCACACTCACGCCCGGCGTGGTGCTGCCCTTCAGGCCCGCGATAGAGGCGATCGTCACGATATTGCCGCTCTTGCGCTCGACCATGTGACGGCCCACGGCCTGCGAAAACAGCCAAACACCGGTCATGTTGACGTCAAGCACCGCCCGCCACTTCTCGAGCGGCATTTCGGTCGCCTCGGCGCCCCAGGTAATCCCGGCATTATTAACAAGGATGTCGATCTTGCCGAAAGCGGCTAATGCACCCTGAACAGCCTGCTCTACTTGTTCCGGAACGGCCGCATCGCAAATCGTGCCTTCGCAGCGAAAACCTTTTTGCTTAAACTCCTCGAGCGTGGGATCAAGCCAGCGCTCGCGCCGTGCCAGCAGGAAAACCGAGGCCCCGGCCTCGGCCAGCCCTTCGGCGATTTCAGCACCCAATCCTCGTGACCCGCCGGTGATGAGAGCGGTCTTGCCGCTGAGGTCGAAAAGCGTTTTTACGTCGGCCATGGTGGGATAGTGTACCACCGGCCGACGCAATTCCGACTCGCCCGGACACCGCCGCTTGGCGTTGTCGCGAAACCTTAGTCAGCCTTCTTGCGCAGCCACCCGCCCGGGTTGAAAGTCATGATCATCGCCTCGCGGGAGGAATCGATTTCAAATGATCGGCCGGCCGGCTCTTGGAGGAATGTCCTGATCGCCGACGTCGGTCCGGGACCACGTTCGGGATGGGTGGGAATAGCGTCAAAATGCGTATCTTCGACGACCAGATAGCTTCCCGGACTCACCATCGGACCATAAAGGCGCAGCTCATCGAGGACATGCTTGCGGGTATGCGCCGAGTCCAGCGTCACAAGAACCTTCTTACCCCGAACACGCGCACGGATGCGGTTTACGATCGCGGGATCAGTCGAGCTGCCCAAAAAAAACTCGACATGCTTTTTCCAAAGCGGCTCCTTGGACGCTTTTTCGTTGACGTCTTGGATATCGACGGTCAGCACCTTGGCTTCGTCCAGCCCAAGGCCCTCAAGAATGTGAGCCCAGTAGAGCGCCGAGCCGCCTTGAAATGTTCCGGTTTCAACGACGAAGTCCGGCTTGGTCTCGTACATCAGCTGCTGCATCATCCACAGATCAAGCGGATTCTTGATGAGCTTGTGGCCAAGAAACCAAGTGGCGTCCCAGACGGGCAGGTCGTGGAAGAGTCGAAGCAGTTCCTTGTGCTGCTCGGGGGAGATTCGCATATCACGCTGCCGCGAGATCTCGGCGTAGTGTTTTTGCGCTTCGCTGATCTCGGTCTCGCTGAAGTCCTTGGTGAACTCGAAGCCTTTTAGGGCGACCGAAATGGCGATCAGGCCCAATTCGCGATCCGTCGGGCCGTTCGGTCGTTTGGCCTTATCGAGCTCAAATTCGACTTCGACACGTTCGTCGTTTAGCAAGCGGTCGGGGACGGGCTTGGTGAAGAGCTGCTTGCCATGATCGGCATAGGTTTCGCGACCGACCTCCTCTCCGTTGACGCGAGCCGTGAGGGTAACGTCGCCGAGACCTCTCATCAGGATTTCCGAGAGTGCGAATTCCAACTCGACATAAGTCGGGCCTTCGACATCGGGGACATCGAGCGAGAACGCGAACACCCGCGCCGACCAGCGCCAAGCGCCCTCGGACTCATAGAGTCCGCGTAACAGACGGTCTTCGGGATAGTCTTTTCCCAGCTCGAGAGCGAAGCGCACCTCATGTCCGGCGGGCGCCGCAACCGCTTCGACATCCTCCGCGGCAGGGGCCGCCGGAGGAGGGACCGCATTCTCACACCCGACTAGAAACGATAGACCGAACCCGAGAAAAGCAGCAAAGATTTTATGCGTCATCACGTCCTGTACAAGCGCAAAGAACATTATCTTCGATCTTCGCGCAAAGGGATCGGATCAACCCGGGCCGCCGACCGATCGCCGGCAAACCGGCCGAAAGTCACCTCCGCCGGCAGGGGCGGCGATGGTTGCGGCGAACCAGCGCCGAAGCCGTAAGGGCGTCAAGAACAAAGGGGAAGGATGGTAGCGCTACCGGGATTCGAACCCGCTACACTACGCCACACTGAGATTGGTCTAGTCATAAGTGCTTGATTCTACAGCAACGGGAAGGACCGCCATCCTATCTAAACACATCGTATGTCCGTCCAGTGGCAGCACGATGGCAGCACGCCCGTCCTAAAATGCAGGTAAATGAACCGTCTCGCCGCTGCAATTCTCGCCTACGCCGCTAACAACCTGGTGAGCGGCCGCGACACCTGCGACGCAATGGTTCACCGGCCGCCGAGAAGGGGGTTGCCGAAGCGCACTACAACCTTGGGGTCGGCTCCTCGGGTCCATCTTAAGCCGCACGTCACCCTGTCATCCGGTGCCAATTCCCGAGATAAGCTACGGTACAGGAGGCTCAGATATGATTGATGCGACCAGGTCCGTAGATCGCCGCGTTTCTGAGGCGAAACCGACGGAACTCTTTATCGATATCATCATCGTCTTTGCGGTGTCGGGCCTCGCCTTTTTTCTCGAGGATCTTGCCAATGCCCGAGGATGGATATCTGTCGGAGCGGAAGCACGTGGCGTGACCGCCGTCCTCGGCGGCGCCCTCGCCGCGGTCGGCGTTGTTTTCGCCCGCGGCGGAACCCTCGCCGATCTGGGGTTCAGGCGGCCAAAGCGCTGGGCAACGGTTCCCTTACAGGTCGCCGGCATCCTCGTTGCCTTCATTGCCGTGCAAAACCTGGCGCCGCTGCTTGTTTCATCGTTCATCTCCTTGCCGGAACCGGACCTGTCTCGATACGATTCGATTTCCGGCAACCTCGGCGCTGCCATCACCATGGCATTGGTCCTGCCGCTGACCGCATCAATCCCCGAAGAGGTCATCTACCGGGGATTTCTCATCGGGCGGCTTTCAGGTATTTTCGGACGGAACATTGGCGGCGCCTTCATGACCGTCCTCGTTCAGGCGCTCGTCTTCGGCGCGGTCCATTTTCAATGGGGCATCGGCGGCATGATCGTAACGGTCATGATGGGATTTGTCTGGGGCACCGCCTATCTGCTGTGCGGCCGAAACCTGTGGATTGTCATCCTTGCGCACTCGGCAGGACACATCCTGTTGGTCATTCAGCTCTATCTGGCAAAGTCGATTATCCTCTAGCCGGGAAACCGCTTTCATTCGCTCCGGCATACCCATGGGAGTCAGCTACTCGCCAAGGGCGTATCTCTCCCGGCCGTCTCCAAGCGCCCCGGACACAGCTCCGTCGCGAGCCCCTTTCCCTCAAACTCCCATCCCCCGCCAGAAAGAAGTGTCAACGATGTCCTGATAACGAAGTGTCAACCATGTCCTGAAACTGAACAGCGAGAGTATCGCGCTGCCCTGCGACTGAAACCCCATTTGCAAAACGTCCATTTCGCGATCGGCAGCCTGCTTTGGTCCTTATCGCGATTCGACGAAGCTCTGCCGGAATTGGAAGCGGAGTTGCGCACCAACCCCAGTCACCCCGAAGCCCACTATGAAATCGCGGATATTCTGCAGCTCCGACGGCGCAACGACCAAGCCAAGAAACACCTGCTCGAGTCTCTTCGCCTGAGGCCGGATTTGGTCGAAGCCTACTTGGCCATCGAGCGAATCTATTTCGCCGAAGGCCGATTCGACGAGGCGCTTGAGCAGATGAAAACCGCCGTCCGTCTGGCGCCGACCAACCCCACGCCGCATTATCGATTGTCAATGCTCTATCGCAGGCTCGGCAAAGCGGAGGAGGCCCGAGGAGAGCTGGAAGAATTTCACCGCCTCCAGGCCCCCTAGCGCGGGGCAAATGCACCCTGGACGACCTCGTGTCAAGGAGCAGATTCGAGAACTGATTGTTAAGTTCGCCGAGGAAAACGGCACTTGGGGTTATACGCGAATTCGGGGAGCATGGCCAATCTCGGTCACCAAGTCGGTAGAACCACAATCGCCAGAACGCTCAAAGAACACGGCGTAGAGCCCACACCGGAGCGGCGTACGAAAACGAGTTGGAAGGAGTTCTTAGGCCCACTGGGAAGTTCTGGCTGCCGCCGACCTCTTCACCGTGGAGGTTTGGACACGGACAGGATTGATTCGGGTTGTGGTGCTGTTCGTGATCGAACTCTCGACGCGTCGGGTCGAGATCGCGGGGATTTCCGCGCAGGCCGATGGGGCTTGGATGACTCAGGTTGCTCGCAACTTGACGGATGTGGAGGATGGCTTTCTCGACGGCAAGAAATTCCTGATCCACGATCGCGACCCGCTGTTTGTGAGGCTTTGAACAGCTACAAAATTATCTACAGTGGGTTTTCGGAGAGCCCTAAACAGGCCGTAAGTTATTGAAAACAATGGTCGGGGCGGAGGGATTCGAACCCCCGGCTTCCTGCTCCCAAAGCAGGTGTCACTGCAGGCCCCGAATCCTCTGTTTTCAACTATTTACGTTTCAACGATTTACGGGCGGCCTGTTGAAAGCTGTTGTTCCGTGAGGCTCTGAACAGCTACAAAATTAACTACAGTCTCCTGCCGCCTGGTGCGTCCCCTGTCGTTCGACCGCGGCCCCGGCCGCACAGAAATGCCAGTGTGATGAACGGTGAATCGAGCCTCGCGCAGTTCTCTGATAACCCCAATGTTTGCGGGCCTGGCTGTCAAGTGAGATTCGACGCAAGCACTTCAATCTAAACGGCTACGTAGTTTTGGCGAACGACAGGTTTGCTTTTGCGCGGGAATTTCTTGCTCAGTGGAAATTAAGTTTGCCGAGCACAACCATGAGGACGACTGTGCCTGCTGCAATCGCCGCCGCCGGCAACGCCCACACCAACCAGCGGCGGCGCCGGACGCCTCTGGCACCGCTCGGGTATCCTGGCACGCAAGTAAAGTAATTTGCCTGGCGTCGGGTCAATCGCATGCGCGCGTTGATGGCCCACCCGGAGGCCTCGAGGATAGCGCTTAGGTCCCGCCGGCGAAGCTTCAGATGAGCCACAAGGGAGGCAGGGACCGCGACGGCCGCCACCGCGGCCAGGACGCCGGCGAGGGTGGATTGCCAAGTAAGGCCGGCAAAGGTCTTCACAACGAATGCAGCCGAGGACCCGAGCGCGGCAAGAGCAATGCCTCCTCCCGCCAGCAGCCCGCCAATCGCTTGGCCGGAAGGAGCCGGTGGGACTTGCGAGGCAGGCGGTTTCTTCGCGAAGGCGGCTTGGACGCCGCTAACAGCTTCCGAGCCCGCGGCGTCGAGCTTCTCTTCCGCAGCGCCTGTGATGCTCTCGATCTTGCCGGTAACGACTCGCCCTAAGCGCTGGAAGGGCGCCATGACGGCTTCCCCTAAACTGACGGGATTCTCGACGATCGCGACCACGAAGGCGTCCATCTCCCGACCATCCACCTCATGGAAAACGCCTCGCTTGCCTACGTACAAGTTTCCCCTGCTGCCGGAGGTCACCGGAACAGCAACCTCATAGAGCTTTCCCTTCTCTTTCGATCCCACCTCCACATAGAGCACTAACATGTTGCTCGCGCGGGCGATGTTGGCGTGCTGAGAACGGTCGTGCACCTGGATGCTCAGGTTGAAGTGACGGCCGTCCATGATTAGTGTCCCGATCTCAAAAAGGGCCCGTCTTTTCGGGTTGTAGAGGTCGGGAAAGCTCACAAAGTTGTTGGCGAACGACAGTAGATAGGCCTGGTAAAGGATGACCTTCTCCAGGAGGCGGACATTGTCGAGAACGAAGGCGGTAGTCTTGCTCTGATCCATTAGCTCACGAGCGGCCCGAACCAATTGGGAGTCGTTCAGATACTCCCGCAATCTTTCAGCGCCCAGGCCCTCGACCCGGCAAGCCGGTTTCGAGTTGATCCAGTTTTCATGCGGGCTAAAGCACTCCTTTACGCGGCCCCACTGCTCTTTTGTCAGTTCCTTTTCGGCTGCGCCTTCCAGCAACGGCAGGAGAACCCCCTTTCGAAGATCCTCGAGCTGTACGGCGTAATGGGGATTGATTCGACTGTCGAAGTCCAGCATGCCGTCTGGCTGGGGGCGGGCCAGAGGAGCTCTGACCAGCAGGGATTGGACGGCGGAAGGATCGGCAAAATCGACTTCCTCCAGGTGTGAGATGCCTGCCGGCATCTGCTCGCCGACACGGCGATCCAGGAGGAGGGTCTGGCAGAGTACGAAGTATTCATCGATCTTGTTCCGTAGGCAGGAGAACAGGGAGTAGGCGGAGGAGGTTGTCTCGCCCAAAGGCATGACGGGGGAGGAGGGTTCCCCATCAACCCGCTCGGCTTTTGCCAGCCAGCAGAGGAACGACTCGGTCTCGGTTAGAAATTCATCCAGGTACTTCCGGCTTACTCCCTTGGAACCACTGGGATGTGAGTCGCCGCCGACAGTGGCAAGGATGTCGCTCAGAAACCGGCGGAGCGCGGCAGCGTCGTCACCCTGTGAGGCCTCGGGCAAGACAATCCCCGCCTCGCTGACCGCCCGGCCCTCCTCCTCCTTCTTAATCCGCCTCACTTGATCGAGGGTAATCCGGGACTTTTCGGTGGAGTCGAGACGCGTCAGGATCTTGATCGCCGTCTCGACGATGCGCCGGCCCTCGTCGCTCTGATTACGAATCGCAGCCAACACCAGGGCGGTGTTGCCGGCGTTGGTGCCGGCATAGTCTTTCACGTGTTCAAAGAGCCAGGAAATCGCTTGGCGAAGCTCGGAGCATCCTATGCGCCCGTCATGGTCGCTGTCCACAAGCTCGAGGAAGACGGAGTCAACGTTGATGGCCGCGATCGGAGCGCTCGTAGCGACCCAGTGGGCTTCATCCAGTTCGCCTACACGACGTAAGTCCCCGGCGTTCTCAACCTTGAGCTGAAGCGTGCCGCCAAAATGCTGGAAGCGGAAGCGACCCCCACGATTCTCGTCGGTAAGGCCGTCCTTTGAGCCCCATGCCATATCAGGGACATTATAGTGAGATGTCCGGGTCTAGAGGGGTTGCGGTTCGCCAAAACTGCGTAGCCGTTTAGATTGAAGTGCTTACGTCGAATCTCACTTGGCGGCCAGGCCCGCTGTTCACACACTCCGGGGCCTGCTCCAAAGTCCTCCGGGTACTGGCTCGCACGGCGCGCCGGGAGCAACAACACCAAAAAACCGGATCGTTCAAGAGTCCGGTCTTCAATTTCGATCGGCTACGGAGTCTTGACGAGGGACAGCCGGAGTGGTCTCCGAAAGGGGATCGGATTGTCCAACCCGCTAAGCAGGGTTTCCCCATTCGCTGAAAAAGGCTGTTGAAGGGCGATGATAATGTCCCCTTGAGAGGGCGATAGAAATGTCCCCTAATCTAAGGCTCCGAAGGAGGAGCCTAGATTGGAGAGGACATGGATGAACGACAAGGAATTGAGACGGGGCGAGGTACTGGGCCGGGTGAAGCGAGGCGAGTTGAAGCTGAGCGAGGCGGCGCGGATACTCGATATCAGTTATCGCCAGACCAAGCGGATCTGGAGGCGCTACAGCGCGGGAGGGACAAAAGCATTGAAGCACGGCAACGTGGGCCGGGTATCGAACCGCGCCAAGCCGGCGGAAGTTCGCAAGCGAGTGCTGCAACTGGTGCGCGAACACTACTCCGGCGAGCCGCACGAGCGCTTCGGGCCGACGCTGGCGGCCGAGCATTTGTGGACAGACCACGATCTGAAACTATCGGTGCGAACACTGCGGCTCTGGATGCTCGCCGAGGGCCTGTGGAGCCGCCGCCGCAAGCGCCGGCCGCATCGCTCGCGGCGGCGGCGTAAAGCGCACTTGGGCGAGCTGATCCAGGTCGACGGTTCGCACCACGAGTGGCTCGAAGCGCGCGGGCGGAAAGGTTGCCTGATGAACTTCGTCGACGATGCGACCGGTCTGGCGCTGTGCCGTTTCTCGAGCGAGGAAACGACTTGGGCGGCGGCCGATCTGCTCGAAGCCTGGGTGCGTCAATACGGCGTTCCGAAGGCGTTGTATTGCGACTGGAAGAACGTCTACAAGCGCCGGCCAACGTCGCGTGAAGCGCTGGAAGGCATCGAGCCCGAGACGCAGTTCGGACGCATGTGCGCCAAGCTCGGCATTGGTATCATCGCCGCTTCGTCACCGCAAGCGAAGGGCCGCGTGGAGCGCCATCACGGCACCCATCAAGACCGCCTGATCAAGAAGATGCGGCTCAAAGGCATTGCCGATTACGAGGCGGCGAACCGCTATCTCGACGAGCAGTATCTGCCAGAGCACAACGCCAAGTTCGCCTCTGAGCCGTCAGCGGGAGCGGACTTTCATCGGCGCTTATCGAAGCGTTTGGACTTGAAGTGGGTGTTTTGCTTGGAGGGAGAGCGGGTGGTGTCCAACGACCTGGTGGTACGTTTCGAGAACCGTTTTCCGCAGTTGAAACCGCAGCGCAATCAGGCTCTGGGCGCAGGCGCGAGAGTAACCGTGCAGCAAGCGCGCGAGGGCGAGTTGCGGGTGGTGTTCGAGGGGAAAACGGTGGCGTTCGACGAGATCGCCAAGCCGCTCCCCAAGGTGCGGCCGGAGCCGAAACCGCGCCTGGCGCCGCAGCCGCGCACACCGCCGGCGAATCACCCTTGGCGCGCGCCGTTGAAGCCGAAAAAACGGGCGGCGACCGCGTGAAGAGGGCTGTGGAAATGACGGGGCCGTGGAAAACGAGGAAAACCCTCGGCAGCCGACGAGGAGCTTCGAACCTCATCGCTCGGGTTTCCCACGTTTCCCCCAGCCCCTTGGAAATCGCTGTGCGATTCCCACATTCCCACAAGCCCCTACGACTACTATCCTTTTACTTAAAAGGGGACATTTCTATCGCCTCTTGACAAACACCTCGCTTTTGCTGTTGAAGGGCGATGATAATGTCCTCTTGAGAGGGCGATAGAAATGTCCCCTAATCTAAGGCTCCGAAGGAGGAGCCTAGATTGGAGAGGACATGGATGAACGACAAGGAATTGAGACGGGGCGAGGTACTGGGCCGGGTGAAGCGAGGCGAGTTGAAGCTGAGCGAGGCGGCGCGGATACTCGATATCAGTTATCGCCAGACCAAGCGGATCTGGAGGCGCTACAGCGCGGGAGGGACAAAAGCATTGAAGCACGGCAACGTGGGCCGGGTATCGAACCGCGCCAAGCCGGCGGAAGTTCGCAAGCGAGTGCTGCAACTGGTGCGCGAACACTACTCCGGCGAGCCGCACGAGCGCTTCGGGCCGACGCTGGCGGCCGAGCATTTGTGGACAGACCACGATCTGAAACTATCGGTGCGAACACTGCGGCTCTGGATGCTCGCCGAGGGCCTGTGGAGCCGCCGCCGCAAGCGCCGGCCGCATCGCTCGCGGCGGCGGCGTAAAGCGCACTTGGGCGAGCTGATCCAGGTCGACGGTTCGCACCACGAGTGGCTCGAAGCGCGCGGGCGGAAAGGTTGCCTGATGAACTTCGTCGACGATGCGACCGGTCTGGCGCTGTGCCGTTTCTCGAGCGAGGAAACGACTTGGGCGGCGGCCGATCTGCTCGAAGCCTGGGTGCGTCAATACGGCGTTCCGAAGGCGTTGTATTGCGACTGGAAGAACGTCTACAAGCGCCGGCCAACGTCGCGTGAAGCGCTGGAAGGCATCGAGCCCGAGACGCAGTTCGGACGCATGTGCGCCAAGCTCGGCATTGGTATCATCGCCGCTTCGTCACCGCAAGCGAAGGGCCGCGTGGAGCGCCATCACGGCACCCATCAAGACCGCCTGATCAAGAAGATGCGGCTCAAAGGCATTGCCGATTACGAGGCGGCGAACCGCTATCTCGACGAGCAGTATCTGCCAGAGCACAACGCCAAGTTCGCCTCTGAGCCGTCAGCGGGAGCGGACTTTCATCGGCGCTTATCGAAGCGTTTGGACTTGAAGTGGGTGTTTTGCTTGGAGGGAGAGCGGGTGGTGTCCAACGACCTGGTGGTACGTTTCGAGAACCGTTTTCCGCAGTTGAAACCGCAGCGCAATCAGGCTCTGGGCGCAGGCGCGAGAGTAACCGTGCAGCAAGCGCGCGAGGGCGAGTTGCGGGTGGTGTTCGAGGGGAAAACGGTGGCGTTCGACGAGATCGCCAAGCCGCTCCCCAAGGTGCGGCCGGAGCCGAAACCGCGCCTGGCGCCGCAGCCGCGCACACCGCCGGCGAATCACCCTTGGCGCGCGCCGTTGAAGCCGAAAAAACGGGCGGCGCCCGCGTGAAGAGGGCTGTGGAAATGACGGGGCCGTGGAAAACGAGGAAAACCCTCGGCAGCCGACGAGGAGCTTCGAACCTCATCGCTCGGGTTTCCCACGTTTCCCCCAGCCCCTTGGAAATCGCTGTGCGATTCCCACATTCCCACAAGCCCCTACGACTACTATCCTTTTACTTAAAAGGGGACATTTCTACCGGGCTAACCAAGGGGACATTTCTATCGCCCTACCGAGGGGGACATTTCTATCGCCTCTTGACATGAGACAAGACTGCCGGTGTTGAAGGGCGATGATAATGTCCTCTTGAGAGGGCGATAGAAATGTCCCCTAATCTAAGGCTCCGAAGGAGGAGCCTAGATTGGAGAGGACATGGATGAACGACAAGGAATTGAGACGGGGCGAGGTACTGGGCCGGGTGAAGCGAGGCGAGTTGAAGCTGAGCGAGGCGGCGCGGATACTCGATATCAGTTATCGCCAGACCAAGCGGATCTGGAGGCGCTACAGCGCGGGAGGGACAAAAGCATTGAAGCACGGCAACGTGGGCCGGGTATCGAACCGCGCCAAGCCGGCGGAAGTTCGCAAGCGAGTGCTGCAACTGGTGCGCGAACACTACTCCGGCGAGCCGCACGAGCGCTTCGGGCCGACGCTGGCGGCCGAGCATTTGTGGACAGACCACGATCTGAAACTATCGGTGCGAACACTGCGGCTCTGGATGCTCGCCGAGGGCCTGTGGAGCCGCCGCCGCAAGCGCCGGCCGCATCGCTCGCGGCGGCGGCGTAAAGCGCACTTGGGCGAGCTGATCCAGGTCGACGGTTCGCACCACGAGTGGCTCGAAGCGCGCGGGCGGAAAGGTTGCCTGATGAACTTCGTCGACGATGCGACCGGTCTGGCGCTGTGCCGTTTCTCGAGCGAGGAAACGACTTGGGCGGCGGCCGATCTGCTCGAAGCCTGGGTGCGTCAATACGGCGTTCCGAAGGCGTTGTATTGCGACTGGAAGAACGTCTACAAGCGCCGGCCAACGTCGCGTGAAGCGCTGGAAGGCATCGAGCCCGAGACGCAGTTCGGACGCATGTGCGCCAAGCTCGGCATTGGTATCATCGCCGCTTCGTCACCGCAAGCGAAGGGCCGCGTGGAGCGCCATCACGGCACCCATCAAGACCGCCTGATCAAGAAGATGCGGCTCAAAGGCATTGCCGATTACGAGGCGGCGAACCGCTATCTCGACGAGCAGTATCTGCCAGAGCACAACGCCAAGTTCGCCTCTGAGCCGTCAGCGGGAGCGGACTTTCATCGGCGCTTATCGAAGCGTTTGGACTTGAAGTGGGTGTTTTGCTTGGAGGGAGAGCGGGTGGTGTCCAACGACCTGGTGGTACGTTTCGAGAACCGTTTTCCGCAGTTGAAACCGCAGCGCAATCAGGCTCTGGGCGCAGGCGCGAGAGTAACCGTGCAGCAAGCGCGCGAGGGCGAGTTGCGGGTGGTGTTCGAGGGGAAAACGGTGGCGTTCGACGAGATCGCCAAGCCGCTCCCCAAGGTGCGGCCGGAGCCGAAACCGCGCCTGGCGCCGCAGCCGCGCACACCGCCGGCGAATCACCCTTGGCGCGCGCCGTTGAAGCCGAAAAAACGGGCGGCGACCGCGTGAAGAGGGCTGTGGAAATGACGGGGCCGTGGAAAACGAGGAAAACCCTCGGCAGCCGACGAGGAGCTTCGAACCTCATCGCTCGGGTTTCCCACGTTTCCCCCAGCCCCTTGGAAATCGCTGTGCGATTCCCACATTCCCACAAGCCCCTACGACTACTATCCTTTTACTTAAAAGGGGACATTTCTATCGGGCTAACCAAGGGGACATTTCTATCGCCCTACCGAGGGGGACATTTCTATCGCCTCTTGACAGAGACAAGACTGGTACTCGACTCGGTGGTAGAAATGCTGTACTCTAGCAACGGGAATCCTTTCTCCACGGGAGGCGAGCCGTGCGCCGATCGACCTACGACAGTTCCCGCCCTACCGCAGCGACCCCGCCCGCCCGTTCCCGACGCGACTTTCTCTGGGAAGCCGGCGGCGGTTTCGCCGGCACGGCACTGACCTATTTGCTCGCCGCCGACGGCTTTTTCGGCGATACGGCCGCTGCCGCGCCCATCTCCGAAACGGCTCCCAAAGCGCCGCATTTTCCCGCCAAAGCCAGGTCGTGCATTTTTCTTTTCATGTACGGCGGCCCCAGCCAAGTCGACACCTGGGACCCCAAGCCGGAACTCAACAGGCGCCACGGCGAGCCGCTGCCGTTTCTCAAAAGCGACCCGTTGCTGGCCATGCGCAAGGACCGCCTGGGCGGACTGCTCGGATCAACCCGCACGTTCACGCGGCACGGCGAATCGGGCATCGAGGTCTCTGATCTCTACCCGCACCTGGCCGGTCAAATTGACGATCTGGCGGTGATTCGCTCCACCTACGCCGACAGTTTCGCGCACGGCTCGGGGTTGCTGCAGATGAACACCGGACAGCTTCGCCAAGGGCACCCCTGCCTGGGGTCGTGGGTGAACTACGGGCTCGGCACCGAGAATCAGGATTTGCCGGGATTCGTCGTCTTGCTCGATCCCCGCGGCGGCCCTATTTCGGGTCCGCCGAACTGGGGCGCGGGCTACATGCCGGCCAGTTACCAAGGGACCCGGTTCCGCTCCCGGGGCGACCCGATCCTGTTTCTCGAGCGGCCCGAGGGCGTGACCGACACCGAGCAACGTCGGCAGCTTGATCTTCTGCGGCGGCTGCACGAGCTGCGCGGCACGTCGGGTCCGGAGAACGACGAACTCGACGCCCGCATCGCCAGTTACGAGTTGGCCTTTCGGATGCAGCAATCGGCCCCCGAAGCGGTCGATCTGGCGAGCGAAACGCCGGCGACCCGCAAGCTCTACGGGCTCGATGGGCCCATGACGGAAATATTCGGACGCAACTGCCTGATCGCGCGACGCCTCGTCGAGCGCGGCGTTCGTTTCGTGCAAGTCTATTCGGGCGGCGGGCACCGCAAAGACAACTGGGACGCGCACGAAAATGTGGATGCGAACCACGGCAAGCACTGCGCCGAAACCGACCTCCCGATCGCGGGGCTATTACAAGATCTGAAAAGTCGAGGCCTCCTCGATGACACGTTGGTGGTGTGGGCCGGGGAGTTCGGCCGCACGCCGATCAGCCAAAACGGCGACGGCCGCGATCACAGCCCGCGCGGCTTCAGCACCTGGATGGCCGGCGGCGGAGTTCCCGGCGGACAAGTGATCGGCGCAACCGACGAGTTCGGCTACCAGGCCGTGGAGGACAAAGTCCATGTACACGACTTGCACGCAACGATTCTCCACCAGATGGGGCTCGACCACACCCTGCTGACCTACTTCCAAGCCGGCCGCAACCGCCGCCTGACCGATGTGCACGGCCGCGTCGTCAAGCAGCTCGTCGGGTAGGCTGATACCCGTGCCCCCTCGACTCGAAGTCCGCGGCATCGTCAAGACCTTCGGGGGAACCCACGCCCTCGACCGTGTCGACTTCACGGCCGAAGCGGGCGAGATCCACGCCGTCCTCGGTGAAAACGGCGCCGGGAAGTCCACGCTGATGAAAATCCTGTGTGGGGCCCTCGCGCCCGACCAGGGGACATTGCGGCTTGACGGTGACCCCGTCCATTTCTCGAACCCGCAAGACGGGCTCGACGCCGGGGTCTCGATCGTCCATCAACAGTTCACATTGGTCCCGCAGCAGTCCGTCGCCGAAAACATCTTCCTAGGCCGCACGCCATGCGGACGGTTCGGGCTCGTCGATTGGAATAGGTTGTTCGCCGCGGCCCGTTCGCTGCTCGAACGCCTTGATTCCGATCTCGACCCGCGGCTAACGGTGAAAAACCTCGGTGCCGGCGAACGTCGTATCATCGAAATCGCGCGGGCGCTTTCGGTATCCGCGAAGGTTCTGATCTTGGATGAACCTTCGGCCGTGCTGGGGCCGCGCGAGCTCGCGAATCTCTTCGATATCCTGCGCAAGCTCAAGGCCGAGGGCCGCGCGATCATCTACATTTCCCACCGCCTCGAGGAAATCTTCGAGATCGCCGACCGTGTCACGGTCTTGCGCGACGGGCGCTCGGTGGGCGTTTACCCGATGGACAAGAAAGCCGACCGGGCGTTTCTCGTCGGCCGCATGGTCGGCCGCGAGTGGAACGAGCAGTTCCCCGAAAAGTCCTCCGAGCGCGGCCCCGAACGGCTGTCTGTCGAAGGCCTAACGCGCCATGGTGCGTTCGAGGACATCAGCTTTCGCTTACACGCCGGAGAAGTTGTGGGCCTGGCGGGCATGGTCGGTTCCGGACGCACCGAGGTTTGTAAGTGCCTCATCGGGGCTCTGGGGTTCGACTCGGGCACGGTCACCGTCGACGGCCGCACCGCGCGCATTCGCTCCCCGCGCGAGGCATTGGCGGCGGGCATCGCCTACTTGTCGGAGGATCGAAACGGGGAAGGCGTCGTCGGATGCCGCGACGTCGGCGAGAACATCACCTTACCCGTCGTGCGACGTTTCGCGCAGCGAGGCTTTCTCAGGTTGAGCCGCGAAAACGGATTCATCGACGAGATGATGCGTAAGACCGACGTGCGGGCGAGCGGCAGGCATCAGGTGGTCTCGAGTCTGAGCGGAGGCAACCAGCAAAAAGTTGCATTGGCGAAATGGCTGAGCACCGGAGCAAAGGTCTTCCTGCTCGACGAACCCACGGCCGGGATCGACGTCGGCGCCAAGAGCGAAATCTACAAGCTGATCGGCGAAGTCGCCCAAGACGGCGCGGCCGTGCTATTGGTCTCCTCCGACATTCCCGAGGTAATCTCGATGAGTTCGCGAGTGCTTGTCATGAAGCGGGGCCGCATCGTGAGTCAACTCGAGGGCGAAGCGGCGACGGAGGAAGCGGTGTTGACGGCGGCATTATAGCAGCCGATAGGCATCGGCAAGAGCCGAGCATTCTCACCTACAGGCAACTTCATCCGGCCGAGAACTCGGATGAATCCCCTCTAACCGTATAATGTTGTATCCACGACGGATGAATTCCATCCTCGCGGCTGTTCCTTCCATGCCTGACAACCCTATACCAACCCGTGTTCGCTGCGGCATTGACACCGGCGGCACATTCACCGATCTGATCGGGCTCGACGAAGAGCGCGGCGAGTTGGTCGTCGCGAAATGGCCGTCGTCGCCGTCACATCCCGAAGAAGCACTCGCCGGCGTGATCGGCGAGTCGAAGCTCGCCCCTGACGCTTTCTCTGCGCTGATTCTGGGGACAACCGTCGCCACCAACGCCATGCTGCAGCGGGCCGGCGCGCGGGTACTCTTCGTTGCGACGAAGGGGTTTCGCGACGTCCCCTTCATTCAGCGCATCAATCGCAAGTATCACTACTCGCTCAAGTGGACCAAACCCAAACCGTTGGTCGAGCGGGCCGACTGTATCGAACTAGACGAACGTGTCAACTACCAAGGCCGCGTCCTGACACCGCTTGACGACGAGAAGCTCGACGGGCTGGTTGAGGCGATCAAGGAACGCTTGAATGGCGCGGGCCCGGGCGACACCGTCATCGCCGTTTGCCTGCTGTTTTCGCATCTCAACCCCGAACACGAAAATCGCGTCAAGCAGCACTTGGCGGAACGTTTCCCCGACATACCGGTTTCGCTTTCCCACCGCGTCGCCCCGATTTGGCGCGAGTATGAACGCGGCAGCACGACCATCGCCGACGCCTACGTCAAGCCGGTTTTGCAGCGATATGTCAGCGGTGTTCGCGAAAACTTCGACCGTTTGAAGATAGCCTCTCCCTGGGCCGTGATGAAATCGAACGGCGGTCACTCGGCGCCCGAGACGGCGGAAGAAGAGCCGGTCAACATCGTCTTGTCGGGGCTGAGCGGCGGGATCATCGGCGGGCGTTATTTCGGTGAGCTGGCCGGCCACAAAGATCTCGTCACGCTCGACATGGGAGGCACCAGTTGCGACGTCGGCGTGGTGCGCGGCGGGCAAATCTCCTACAACACCGACTACCAAATCGAATGGGGCATCCCGATCGCCGCGCCCTTTGTCGACTTGACGACGATCGGCGCCGGCGGAGGCAGCATCGCCTGGATCGACAAAGGGGGCTTTCTGCGCGTGGGGCCGCAAAGCGCCGGAGCCGACCCCGGGCCGGTCTGCTACGACCGCAGCGGCGAAGAGGTCACCGTAACCGACGCGAATCTCGTTCTGGGGCGACTCAACGCCGAGTATTTTCTCGCCGGCAAGATGCGGCTCAACCGCGAAATGGCCGAAGAGAAGCTCGCCCAGTTGGGCGGCCGCCTTGGCATGGACGCGCCCGAGACCGCGCAAGCTGTGATCGAACTGGCCAACGAGAACATGGCCAATGCGATTCGTGTGGTTTCGATCGACCGCGGGCTCGATGTCCGTGACTTCACGTTGGTGGCCTTCGGCGGCGCGGGTCCGATGCATGCCGGCGGCATTGTCGAACGCGTCGGCATGAAGCGCATCGTGCTGCCCCTCTATCCCGGGCTCTGCTCGGCTTTCGGCGCCTTGATTGCCGATTACCAAGTCGACAAAGTGTGGAGCCAATACTTTCGTTCCGACAACGTGGATTGGCAGGCTGTGCGCGACGAGTTCACGCGATTGGTCGACACGGCGCTCGACGAACTTCGCACCGAGGGCTTTTCCGGCGAACCCGCGATCGAAAGAACGATCAGCATGCGCTACGCCGGACAGAATTACGAGCACGACGTCAAGGTCGAAGACGGCGAGATCGACGAGGCCAACCTTGGACGCGCGCTCGATGAATTTCATCGCGTCCACGAGCATTTTTACGGCTACTCGATCGGGCATGAGGTCATCGAGCTGATCCGCTTCAACGTCAAGGTGATCGGCCGCATCCCGAAGCCGCAACTCAAACCGCTGACCGCGGAAGGGCGTGCCGAGCCGCGCGAATCGCGACCGGTCTATTTCAAAGAGACAGGGTTCATCGACTGTCCCGTCTACCGGCGCGACGACCTGCCGGGCGGTTTCGAGACAACCGGCCCGGCCCTGATCGAGGAAGAGGATTCGATGATCCTAGCGCACCCCGAGCGCCGCATCCGAGTAAGTGAATATGGCGTAATCACGATGGACGTCGGCGCCGAATCGTGAGCCGTCAGCAGTGAACCGAGGCGAGAGCGTGGAAAAAATCGACAGCGTCACTTTGAGCGTCATCAATAACGCCCTCATCAACGCCTGCCGCGAGATGGGCACGGCGATGATGCGCACGAGTTATTCGCCCATCTTCAACGAAGGGTTGGATTTCTCCTGCGTTATCTTCAACACCCGCGCCGAGATGATCGGGCAAGCCGAGTTCTGTCCCACCATGCTGGGCTCGGCGCAATACGCCGTGAAATGGACCATTGAAGAGCTGGGGCTCGATTCCTTCGAACCCGGTGACGTCGTCGTTCACAACGACCCCTATCGCGGCCAGTGTCACATCCCCGAACACATGGTCCTCAAGCCCGTATTCTTTGAAGGGAAACTGTGCTGCTTCGTCGGCAACATCGCGCACATCTGCGAGATCGGCGGCATGGCGCCCGGCTCGTTCGCCGCCGACGCGACCGAGGTCTATCAAGAAGGCTTGCGGTTGCCGCCGGTGAAAATCATGCGCCGCGGCGAGTACGTCAAGGACGTCTGGCGGATTATTCTCACGAATCACCGCACGCCGAAATCGAGTTGGGGCGATCTGCACGCGATGATCGGGTCGCTGAAGATCGCCGAGACGCGCATGCACGAAATGCTCGAGCGATACGGGGTCGAGGTCTTCGAGGCCGCCGGGACGCAGTTGCTCGACTATTCCGAGCGCTGGATGCGCGCCGAGATCGAGGAAATCCCCAACGGCGTCTACCGTTTCGAGGACTGCATGGAAGACGACGGCGTCACCGATAAGCCGGTTTGGATGCGCCTCAAGCTGGTCGTCAAGGACGACGAGATCATCGCCGACTGGCGCGATTCCGACCCGCAGTCGCTCGGCCCCGTCAACGCCACGTTCGTCGTAACCGCCGCGGCGACCTACAGCGCCTTGCTCCACGTCACCAGCAAGGATATTCCCGTCAACTCGGGCTGCTACCGCCCAATCCGCCTGATCACCAAAGTAGGAACCGTCGTCAACGTAAAGCACCCCGGCCCCTCGGTGGGTGGGAACACCGAAACCCACCCCCATTTGCAAAACGTCGTGATGGCCGCCTTGAGTCAAGCCGTCCCCGAGCGCGCCGCCGCCGCCGAAGCCGGCACGGCCTGCAATTTCCTTTTCGGAGGCATTCACCCGGAAACCGGCGAATACTACACCAACTACCACTTCGACGGCGGCGGCTGGGGCGCCACGGTCGACCATGACGGCAATTCCATGATGTGTCCCGTCAACGGCAACTGCCGTAATACGCCGGCCGAAGTGCTCGAAACCAAATACCCCTTTTTGACGCTCGAATACAGTATGCGGCCCGATTCCGGCGGCGCCGGAAAATATCGTGGCGGCCTGGGCGGCAAACGCGTGCTGCGCGTCGTCGGCCCCGAAATCACCGTCAGCGCCCTGCTCGACCGCACCAAGACCAACCCCTGGGGCCTTTTCGGCGGGAAGCAAGGTGGCTCGGGCGGCCTTCTGGTCAAGAAAAACGGAGACACCGAATTTCGGACATTCTCCGAAGTCTACGGAACCGTCTCCCCGACCAAGTTTACGCGCATCGCTCTCAAGGAAGGCGACGAAGTAATGATTCTCTCCCCCGGCGGCGGCGGTTACGGGCCGCCCGAGGAGCGCCCGGTTGAAGCCGTCGCGGAGGATGTGAAGCAGGGGCTGATCTCCGCCGAGGCGGCGCGGGAGTTTTATGGGTATGCGGGGCTGTGAGCCGTAAGCTCGAACACCTGTGAAAAAATGGCGGCTGTACCAAGCGCCGGTCCCTGCCCCCGGTAGGGGGCACGGATAGTAGCCCCGGGGCTTCAGCCCTGGGTCGCGCCACAAATGATAGGAAGCCCCGGACGGGGCGTAGGAGCAATTGCTTGATGCCGCGTCGGACAAAAGGGATCGTCACCCTTCCGAGAGACTCCGGATCCGCGGGCACGGAACTGTCTCGTATCTCACCGCCCCGCGAATACCGCGCCCGTGAGGATACCTATGGGGAAATGGCAAGACCGAAACGTCACCTGGCATGACCAATCGATGACCTACTGCGTCTGCTGCGGACTGGTCATTCCTAAGCAATACTGGGAAGCCGAGGTCGAGGGCGAGGCGCATATTTTCTGTAACCTCGACTGCGAGCGCCTCTACCGCGACTACGTTCTCGCAGCCGACGCGGAAGCCCGCTGAGCGAGCGCTCCTCGGGCTCTGAAACAAAACAGCCCGCGCCCGGAGAAAATCTTATTCAACGGATCGATCGTTATCACCACCCATCGCTCGGGGGTACGTCAAGCGAGCGTATCGTTGATGAATCAACCCTAGCCGACAAGGGCGGATCTATCTGCGCGATCTTACGTAACCTCCGCCTTATCAGAGAATTGCACAACCGGCGACCTCAATTGAGTAGGACGTGACTTCAGGGCTATTCGAAAACGGCCTGAACGAAATAACTCGCCCAACGGACAACGGAGAAGGCATGGAACGGTCGATTGATTTTAACCGAACCGAACCACATTGGAAACCCGTGAAGGGGAGTTGGGTCGGGTTCATTCGCTGTTTTCACTGCAAAAGTTGTTTCATCAGTTTTAGAAAATCGTTTCGCGCATATCGAGATTCCAGATCAGCGAGGAAAAGACGCCATCGAAACTCTGGATGGCTCTCATAAAACTCCGGGGCTCGCTCCCGTTGCTTCATGAGTCTATTGCGAGTTAATTCCGCTGTAACTGAACCGACCGCCATTCCTGCTGACGCAATTCCAAGCGCTGGCGCGCCAAACCCAGCGAGGCCCAAAGGGACGGACAAGTAACCGGACACCTTTGTAAAATTGCGGAGCCATTCGTATTCCTGTGCAATTGCCTGCTGCAATTTGAGCAACCGTTTTGTGTGCTCCTTCTTGATTGACTCATTAACATCGCCGTCCCCAGGAATCGTCGAAAGAGCAGCGGATATTTCTCGGATGTACTTCCGGAAGTCGTCTAGTAAAGGCGACTGACGAAGTTCCGTGAGCTTGTCGACGTTCGCCCATGATCTCCTTTCGTCTAATTGCTTGTCTTCGTCGGTCACGCTAAACCCCACAGACCGCAGAAAGATGGGCACTGGTGGAACCTGCGTGCCGTCGGTTGTCGTCATTAGCGGCACAGTGGGACCGTAGATGTCAACGGTGTGCCGCAGCCCTTCGTATGCTAAACTCTCTGGTGAGATTGCTTTATGCAGTTTTCGTCGCTTATCCGTGGACAACAAGTAAGCTGTCAATGCGAGCTGAAGCCAGTCAGAACGAATCATTGGGATTTGGTGATCCCGAGTGATTTGAAGTGAAAGATAACATTCAGAGAAAACAGCAAACAGATCGCGAAGGTCACGTCCCTCGTCGCTAAGCGATTTCATGAATTGCTCGTCATCGATATCTCGGATGGCGATGCGTTTTGGCAGAAGAGTTATGCCGTCTACTTCTTGAGCGAGATCAGCAAAGAGTTTATAGTGTCGCTTGTCGAGTGTTGTCTGCTCGGCGAACGGCACGACTTCGATAATGCCGCGTTTCACTAATTCGTTTAACAGTTTCTGTTCAAACTCATCGTCAGAGTCAAATCCAAAGTAGACCGAGCGGTCGATAAGTACTTTGTCAAACAACAAGAGTGGCAGCGGGTCGTTGTAGAGGAGCGTCGGCAACATGGTTCTGACCATGTTGCTATCGCCAAGACCGATGTGCGGCAGGAAAACGCGGGTGTCGCTCTTTTCCGTTGTCGGGGTCCTTGGAGTGGGATTTTTGGTCGTCATGAACCGTGTCGTTGTATTCAATGACAAACTAGCCAAAGGCTGCGCCCTTGATGTCCTGAAGCGCGAGCAGTCAGCGGGTTACGTGGCTAACAAGAACAAAATCCTCTTAGGCTTCCTGTAAGCGGCTAACTCATGTTTAGGTTGACCTGGATAAAACCCGTCCTGGTCGGCCTAACGCGAAGGCACCACTGCCGCGCCGCAGCCGTAACCGCCTGCTGTGTAACGACTTCCACTTCATGCGGCGATTTGTCTCCGGAAGCTCATGCAGACCAAGTGGCCCGCATCATCCCCAGGCTCTCGACTGAGAACCGCTTTCGCACCCGGTCGCGACGCCCGGGCCCAAGATTCGCGCGCTTTAGGCGGGGGCACATCCATTATGCCAGACAGATCCTCCTTAACGCCCAAGGGGTTATCAGCCTTCATCGCCGGGTATTCTCGGTCGCGAATTGCCGGCCTTCGGAACACCGCGCGGAAGGTTCGTAGGTTTATGTAAACAAGGCGTTTCGCCGCAGCATGCCGATAGCTGTCGCGAAATCCCGTTCCCACTCCGAAACCGACACCGCGGCCGGTCACGGCCTCCCGACAAACGCCGAAACCGAACTGAAAACCGGGGGTATCGCATCGCCGGCGCCCACCGAAAATGTTCTACTAAATCAAGCCTCGCACGCGGCGCGAAGTGGACAATCCCCGTTTTTTCAAAAGCCCATGCCCTCCGGCTCCCGCCTTCGGCGACTGCTCTACTACCCGAGTGTTCTTCTGTTCTCCGCCCTAGCGGCTTTTCTGCTCGCCGAAGCCTACCTCGGCTACCAGGCCCCCGGCCGACTGGTTCTGCCTTTCCACAACAAGCTGCATCCCTACGTCATGTTTCGTCCCCACGCGAACCTGGCGTACGTCACCGGCGACACCCACGAAATGTCGCATCACACAAGCCGCATCTACCACTACACCAACGAAGACGGGTTCCGGGTACCCGCCGCCGACTACTCGCTTCCGAAAAAGAAACCGTCCGGTCAACTGCGCATTGGTTTTCTCGGTTCCTCCGCGGTCGAGTTGGGAAGCACGTATGAAACAACCTTGCCCGGCTCGCTGCGGACTGTGCTGCGGGAACGTTATCCCGGTCGCGACATCGAGGTCATCAACGCCGCGATCCAATCCTCGGTTTCGAGGCAATCGATCGCGCATCTCGTTTTTGCCGTCGTTGACTACGACCCCGACATCGTCATTCTCCACGACGGCGTCAACGACATCGGGATGCCGCTGACCTACGAATCGCGCCCGAACTTCCCCTATAACTTCCAAACCATGGTCGAAGCCTGGGACGCCTACCGCGAGGAGCATCAACGGCCGCTCTGGGAGGTGCTGCTCGACCGCAGTCGAGTCTACGCGGGCCTCCGCGCGCGTTGGGGTGACGAGGAAAGCGCAACGACCGTCAATACCGTTGCGCTCGGCCTCAACAAAGCGCCTAACGCCGTCTCCGCCGACGAGGTCATCGGCAACAAGGATTTCGTCCGCCAACACGTCGCAGCCTATCTGAGTAATTGGAGACAGCTCATCGAATTATCCAAGGCCTTCGGTTTCGAGCCGATCTGCGTTTTTCAACCAACCGGCGGCCTCGATCGCGACTACGCCTCGCCGCTGATGTCGCGCGACTTCGGCGTCAACGAAGCAACGGCCCTCGAATGGATCGAAGCCATTTCCGTGCTCAATCAAGAAGCCGACCGTCAAATCGAGAGCCTCAAGCAAGAACACCCCGACCGCGTATTTCTCAACCTGAGGGGCTATCTAACTCCCGCCAAAGACTACTTCTGGGACATGGTCCACGTCTACGACGAAACCAACACCAAGCTCGCCGAAAGAATTTACCAAGACGCCCGATCGGCGATCGAAGCGCGTTAGGAAGCCACCAAGCCTGAATCGACCGGGCTGTTGGGAGGTTTGACGTGAACCGTTAGTCCTATTCGCGCTCTTCCTCAGCTGTGCAACAATGGGTATCTTTGCGGGAGAAGCCTGACAAGGCTTCCCCGCGTGGACTTTTCGTGGGGCGAAACTGCAGAGCAACAACGGCGCGGGCGACGCTTTTTCTCTTATTCGGCGCACTGAGCGCGCCGCTGTCGGCGATCGAGGTCGCCACCGGCGCGATGCTTGGGCCGCGCTACAAGTCGGAGCGTTTCTACCTCCGCGGGTCGGCGGGAACCAAATGGCAGCTCACCTACACCGGCGGCCTCTACCGCCGTCAGGCGCGCGGCAAACTGATGACCCTGCGGCTGGGCCAATCCCTATTTGACGACGAATGGCTCAAGGAACGCCAATTCGACCCCGACGGCAACACCACCAGCGTCATCGAGGCCCTGGATTTCTACAAGCAACACGGCGTTCTGGCTTTGACCGTCAGTCTCCAGTCCGGTAATCCCGGCTACGACGAAAAGGTCAATGGCGTCGCGTCTGAAGGCTCGGCCAAACCCGGAAAGAACGGCGGTTCGCTGATCAGTGCTTTCGCCCCCGACGGCTCGCTCAAACCCGGCTGGATGGCCCGACTCGAACGCCTGCTGCGCGCGGCCGACCAGCGAGGGATGGTCGTCTGCCTGACCTATTTCCACCCCGCGCAAGATGAGGTCTTCGGCGAGCCCGAAGCCATCGCCGCCGCCGCGCGCAACATCACCGATTGGCTGATCGAAAAGAATTTCCGCAACGTCATCATCAACGTCGCCGATGAATGGGACCTCGGCGGCCGCAGTTGGGGCCACGCCCGCTTCATCCCCGAAAACATCGACCGCCTGGTCGAGCTCGTTCGAGAGCGCTTTAACCAGGCCGACTACACGCTCCCGATCGGGGCGTCGAGCAGCGGGAAGATGTCCTACCCCGACTCTTTGGCAAGGGTATGCGATCTGGTCCTGTTGCACGGCGACGGCCGCACGCCGGGCGAAAAGCTCAGCCGCCTTCGCCAGTTTCGTTCCACCGGACGCGCCTTGTGGATGATCCGCGACGACAACGGCCGCGAGACAACACCCGCCAACCTGTCGCGCGAAAAAGCCAGCGCCGACGCGCTTTTCAAAGAGGGCGCCGGGTGGGGCTACGTGCCCTGGAAACAGGCCCAGCGCTTTCCCTTTGCCTACGTTCCCCAACAAACCAGCGAGCTGACCGAGGAAATGCCCGAGAGCCGGCGCAATGGCGCCTATTTCCGAGCTGTGCTCGAACACATCGCCGAACTCGTGCTCAGAAAGCCTCCTCGATCGGCCCCCAAGAAAAAGGGAAAGAAGAAGTAGACGCGGCCGGCCAAATATCGCTTCACCGATAAGCGCCACCGGAACCGAATCGTGACGGACCCGACGCCCCATCCGCCGACCCATCCGTCTACCCTCCCGTCTACCAACGACGTCGAGCCCCCGCCGGTCCTTGGCTCTTGGCCGCGGCTCTACGGCGCCGTGCTCGCCCACCTCGCTTTCTGGATCGTGCTCCTGCTCGTCTTCACGTCGCGCTTCAACTCGACCTAATGCACCTGCTCGACTGGATCATCCTCGCGATTTCGTTGACCGGCATCATTGGCTACGGCCTACGCCGCGCCCGCGGCGGCCGCGGGGTCCATGACTATCTACTGGCCGGCAAATCGATGCCCTGGTGGGTAATCGGCATGTCGATCATGGCCACGCAGGCGAGCGCGATTACTTTCATCGGGACCACCGGGCAAGGCTTCGTCGACGGCATTCGCTTCGTGCAATTCTATTTCGGGCTGCCGATTGCGATGGTGATCATCTCGGCGGTCGCGGTTCCGTTCTTCCACCGCTCGGGCGTCTACACCGCCTATGAATACCTCGAACAACGTTTTGACGTCAAAACGCGCACCTTGGCGAGCGCGATCTTCTTGATCCAACGCGGCTTGGGCGTGGGCTTGGCCCTCTACGCCCCCGCCGTCGTGCTGTCGATCATGGTCGGCTGGCCCGAGTGGGCAACTATTCTCACGATGGGCGTGCTGGTCGTAGGTTATACCTCGATCGGCGGTATCAAGGCCGTGATGTGGACCGACGTGCAGCAGATGATCGTCATGTTTGTGGGCATCGGCGCGGCATTCGCCGCCGCGGTGCTGGCGCTGCCGGCGGATGTGTCGTTCTCCGACGCGCTGTCGTTGGCCGGCACGGCCGGAAAACTACGTGCCGTCGACCTGGAGTTTGATTGGCAAAATCGCTACAACCTGTGGTCGGGGCTGATCGGCGGATCATTTCTGGCGCTGGCGTATTTTGGCTGCGATCAGTCGCAGGTGCAACGATACTTGACCGGCAAATCGATTCTTCACATGCGGCTCAGTTTGTTGCTGAACGCGGTGGTCAAAGTGCCGTTGCAGTTTGTGATCCTGCTGACCGGGGCGATGGTGTTCTCGTTTTTCGTCTTCACTGAACCCCCGATGCTGTTCAATAACGTCGAACGCGGTCGGCTGGAGAGTTCCTCCGACGCCGACTACGCCGGCGTCAATGAGCGCTACCGCTCGTCATTCGAGCAACGTCGGGAAGCCGCCCGCTCATTGCTCGCCGCCGATACACCCGGCTCGCGCGCAAGCTATCTGGACGCTGACCAACGGCTTGTTTCGGTCCGAGGCGAGGGCATGCGGCTCGCCGAGGACCGCATGGGCGGCAAGACCTACAACGACACGAACTACATCTTTCTGACCTTCGTGATGGGTTATCTGCCCGTGGGCTTGGTCGGGCTCATCATGGCGGCGGTTTTCGCGGCGGCTATGTCGAGTATCTCCTCCGAGCTCAATTCCCTCGCCGCCGTGACGGTGATGGATCACTATCGACGTTATGTACGGCGCGGCGCGTCCGACGCACACTATACGGGTGTATCGAAAATCGCGACGGTCTTTTGGGGGCTCTACGCCATGGTCTTCGCCGGTTTCGGCGGGCAGCTCGGGTCTTTGATTGAAGCGGTTAACGTAGTCGGGTCGTTGTTCTACGGGTCGCTGCTTGGGGTGTTCGTCTTGGCCTTCGCTCCCTGGCGCGTCAACGGCCATGGGGCTTTCGCCGGAATGTTGGCGGGCCTCGCCGCCGTAGCCTGGACAGCCCGTAACACCGAGATTTCCTTTCTCTGGTACAACATGGTCGGCTGCGTCGTCTGCGTGCTGACCGGCTGGTTGGTCAGCCGCGCGGCAACGGCGGAGCGGAACTGAGCATTCCGGCTGACAGCAATCAAACAGCCGTCACGGGTAACGGCAACAGCCCGCGGGAAGCATCGGCGGAAATAGTGCAAGAAAGACAGTGCAACGCGAAGTCCTAATCCGCTGGTCGGCCGCGGCCGCGCTCATTCTGCTGCTAATCCTCGGACCGTTCTTTCTGTGGGAAGAGGCGATCCTCGCCTGGAGCCGCGGCATGCTCGAATCCCCGTCCTCGCGCTGGGCGATCAGCGGAGTGCTCGCGGCGCTCCTGGCCGGTGACTTGGTCCTGCCCGTTCCATCGAGCATCCTCAGCACCGCCGCGGGTTCGCTGCTCGGCCTCTGGCCCGGCGCGCTCGTCACCTGGACCGGCATGACCGCCGGTTGCTGGATCGGCTACGCCTTGGGAACGGGTCCTGGACGCGCGGCGACCCAACGCTTCGTCGGTGAGCAGGAAATCGCCCGCGTCTCCGGGCTCCACGAGCGCATCGGCGATTGGAGCGTAGTCGTTTTTCGCGCCGTGCCGGTCTTAGCCGAAGCCTCGGTCGTTTTCGCGGGCGTCGCCGGAATGCCCGCCAGGCGTTTCTTCCTCATGGCGGGACTTTCGAATGCCGGCATCGCCATTACGTATGCGGCGGTCGGCGCCTACGCCATGGACGTGGAATCGTTCCTGCCCGCGTTCGCCGGAGCAATCGGGCTACCGGGTGTCGTGATGTTGCTCTTGCGATTCCGGCGTTAGATGTCACGCCGCGCGTTCCGGATATCTTCTTCGCAAAACCGTACCGGATCAGGCGACGCCCGAAGAGGCCCGCCTGCCCGCCGCGTCTGCTCAAATAGTTGCAACGCCTCTTCCCCGGTAAGCTACTATCAGAGAAAGAGAGTTCCCCACCCGGGGTTTCACCGATGACGCAAAACGAACGAGCAAGACGACTGTACGAGAAAGGTACCGAGCAGCTGATGGCCGGCCAAGTCGAAGAGGCCGTCGAGCTGTACGGAGAAAGCATCGAGGCCATGCCCACGGCCGAAGGCTACACGTTCCGGGGCTGGGCCGTTTCTTTCCTGGGCCGTATGGACGAAGCCATCGAAGATTGCAAGAAGGCCATCCGCATTGATCCCGAGTTCGGGAACCCCTACAACGACATCGGCGTGTACCTCATGCAGCAGGGGAAGTTCGACGACGCCGTCCCCTGGTTGCAAACCGCCAAGACGGCGAAAACGCTACCAGCCGCGCCACTTCCCTTTCCTCAACATGGGACGCATCTTTTTGTCGAAGGGCGACTCCATGCGGGCGCTCGACGAATTTGTGGGCGCTCTCGACTTGCACCCCAAAGACACCACCGCGCTCGAAGCCATCCGCAAGATCGAATACACCGTCAACTGAAACGTTCCAGAACCGCACGGCCGTCGACCGGGTCCATCTCGGTCACCCCGAACGCATCGTCCACGTAGGCGCGCCGCCGCATCCCCACCAAGATCGACGAAAGCCCCTCCAGCCCTCCGAGGGTGCCCAAGGCAAGTCGACTCAGCGATTGTCGCGGCAAATCGTATCCGGCTTCCCGCAATTTGACCCGCACGCCGTCGGACTGCCCTTGTTGCTTGGCTCCCAACAACCGGCCAATTTCCCCCAGCGTCGTGTTGATCGTCTCGACGAAGCTTTGCATCCAAGACGCCCAGGCCGGGTTCTCGCCGTATTGATCGCGCGCCCACCCCAGCCATGTCTGGATCGGCGTGATCAGCTCCGCGCCGACGATCGGCTCCGCGTTACTGAACTTCGTCAACCCCGGCGCCACCCGCAACAGCAGTTGCGAAACCGTCTCACCGCTCGGCAAGGTCGGCGGGGCCCCAAACGCTTCTGTAAACTCCTGCTCCCGCGCACGCAAGGGCACCGCCATCGACTCGATCATTTCCGGCCCCGGTCGAGGTTGGCCCGCCGCAATCCAGTCCGCCAATCGAACCATGCGATTGCGGTAGAAGGCGTTCAAGGGACGATTCGCCAATACCCCGATGCCGTGTTCGCGGCAAAACTCCAACACCGTCCGCCCGTCGTTGTTGGGCGCAAGCGCGCCGCCCGGCTCATAGAGGTTCAGGGGCAGTTGGACCACCCGAAAATGATGATCCGCGGAAACGGCCCGTGCCTCGGTGAGGCAGCGACTGACACTCGTCATCGCCGTCGGAGCGGACCCGGCATCCGACTCGGCCGGCAGACCGAAGTTGTTCGAGCTGACGCCGTACCAACGAATCCTGCCCGCGGCGAATTGCCCTTCCAGAAAGCGAAAAGCCTCTCGAACGCGACTGTAGAACTCGTCGATATCTTTCGCCGTGAGCTCGCGCCGATGGCGGATGTCTTCGAGGTAATATTCGGGATTGTGAAGCAAGTAGACGTCGGCCGAATCCAGTTGCAGGCGCTCCAGAGAAAGCTCGATCTGCGTCTCGAGAAACTCGGGGTGAATCGAGTGCCATATGCCTTGCCCGTATTCGACGACCTCGGGAAAGTTACGCTGCTCGGCCAAGGCCATGTTGCGGCCCTGGATATACCCGCCCTTCGTCACGACGATCACGCGGTCGCGCGCAATCCCTTGCAGCACCCGGCCGACCAATTCTTCCGAACCCCCGTCGCCGTAGTTGGCGCTCGTGTCGATCAAGTTGCCGCCCCGCGCCAAATAGGCGCGCATCGCCGCTTCGTGCTCGGAGTTGCCGTCGACAACGCGATAGCAACCGAAACCGAGCATATGGCAGGAAAGCCCCGTGTCGCCGAGCGGACGGAAAGGCGACGTCATCGTGTTCCCCGCCGTGCCTGCTCGAATGTTCCTAGAAAGAACGCCGCGGATGCGCGCGTGCCGCGTCGCGGTGGAAACTGATCCATTCGCCCAAACTACCATGTTCTCGCTTAGCCGGAACGCCGAGTGCTTGCCTCGCACCAACGCGGGAACCAAACCACGCTCAACGGTGTCTAGAGGGCCGAGCGTTCGATTTCGATAATGCCCTGCGCGGGGCCTTTCGATCGCCGCGCAAAGCGACATCAGTAGAGCGGTCGGGGGAATTCCCCCCGGTCGCGAACAGGCGGGAAATTCCGTCCCGCCGTCCTCGATGCGCCCGCGGCGGGAAAGGGAACATCATGTTCGAGCGGGTTTTCGTCGAAACTTTGGAAACGTCTCGGAGGTCCTGGACGGTCTCTGTCTCGGCCCTCGCGCAGGGCGTTGTCTTGGGAGTCGGGGTTTTGATTCCGCTGTTGTCCGGGCTTGAGTTGCCGGTCGGACAATGGGCGGCACATCTACTGGCGCCGGTTCCACCCTCTACTCCACGAAGCCCCGCAACCGAGCAGCGCTCCAAGGTCGTGCCGAGGGCGGATTTGTCTGCCGTCATGCCGACGCTCTCGGCAATACCCGATCGCGCGGCGGCCATCATCGACACAACCGACGGTGTGCCGGCGATCGGTATCAGCGGCCTCGCCGGTGCATCGGTGCCGACAGGCGTTTGGAGCGGTTTCGGTTCGGGCCGATTCCCCGCCGCCGTGCCTCCTCCGGCCCCGCCGTTCGAGCCCGAGTCGCCGAAGGCAGCCCGGTCCGACCCCGTCCGTGTCGGAGGCAACGTGCAACGCGCGAAGCTGACCTCCCAGCCCATGCCGCGCTATCCTCTCGCGGCCCGGCAAGCTCGGATTCAGGGCCTCGTCAGGCTGGAGGCCGTGATCGCCGAGAACGGATCCATTCGCAGCCTACAGGTACTTTCCGGCCACCCTTTCCTGATCCGTGCGGCGCTTGAGTCGGTAAAGCAGTGGCGCTACCGACCGACCCTTCTGAATGGCGAGCCGGTGGCGGTGATAGTCTTGTCTCATGCAAGATGAGCCTGAACGAGGAGTTTGTTTCTCACACAAGATGAGCCTGCAGGATCGGGGAGTGGGCATGCTGGGGATTGACTATCCAAGTGCAAAACGCCGGCAAGTTGAATCCGCAACAGATCCGGCAGTTTCTCCACTCCAGCCAGGAGATTCGATTCAAAGGCAAAGGGCGGGCCGAGATTTACGCTTGGGTGGCGCGCACGCTTGGCCGGCACGGCTACAGCCGCCAGAACCGCGCCGACAAAGGGCTGCTGCGGCAGTATCTGGTCAAGATGACCGGACTGAGCCGGGCGCAAATCACGCGGCTGATCCAGCAGTACCGGCAGGGCGGAGAACTCCAACCCGCCCGCTACCGGCGGCATCGCTTTGCCCGCAAGTACACGCCCGCCGACGTCGAACTGCTGGCGGCGGTGGACGAGGCCCACGAAACCCTCAGCGGCCCGGCCACGCGCAAGATCCTCGAGCGGGAATACCAGCAGTACCAGCAGCGCGAATACGAGCGGTTGGCGGGGATCTCGGTGGCCCAGATCTATCGCCTGCGGCGGCGCAGTGCCTACCGCCGGCGGCGGCTGCATTTCACCAAGACCCGGCCCACAGCGGTGTCGATCGGCGAGCGGCGCCGGCCCGACCCGCAAGGCCGACCCGGCTTTTTGCGAGTGGATACGGTGCATCAAGGGGATCGCGATGGCGTCAAGGGCGTCTACCACATCAATGCCGTGGATGAAGTCACCCAGTGGCAAGTGGTCGGCGCCACAGCCGCGATCAGTGAAGCCTGGCTGGAGCCGTTGCTGAAAGCCATGATCGAGCAGTTTCCCTTTCGTATCCGCGGCTTCCATTCCGACAACGGCAGCGAGTTCCTCAATCGCACGGTGGAGAAGTTATTGAACAAGCTGCTGATCGAACAGACCAAGTCGCGTCCGCGGCACTCCAATGACAACGGCTTGGTGGAATCGAAAAACGGCGCGGTGATCCGCAAACACATGGGATATACGCACATCGCGGCGCCGCACGCGGGGCGCATCCAGCGCTTCTACCAACAGCACTTCAATCCCTATTTGAATTTCCACCGGCCCTGCGGACAGCCCGAGATCAAGACCGACGCCAAAGGCAAGCAGAAGCGGGTGTATCGCCACTACCAGACGCCTTGGGAATCTTTCGAGCAGTTGCCCGAGGCCGCCGGCTACCTCAAGCCAGGGCACACGCTTGAGGCTCTGGGCCGCATTGCCCAGGCGGAAAGCGACACTGCGGCGGCGCGCCGGATGCAGCGAGCCAAACACAAGCTGTTTGCCAGTTTCCGGTCCGCGAACACGCCGTGCTGAACAGCAGGAAGAGGGCTGTGGAAATGGCGGGCGGTGGAAAACGAGGAAAACCAAAACCAGGTTTCCCTTCGTTTCCCACCGCCCTTGGAAATCGCTCCGCGATTCCCACATTCCCACAACCCCGACGACGATTCTCCCCTTCCCAAATCAAAACCAAAAAACCAGAAAGGAGCCCCAGCTACTCAAAAAGCCCCAACCCCCGTCTTCAGGCTCATCCTTCGATGAGAAAATGCTGTGATCACGCAAATCGATGTGCGCTTTACGCTGACCGGATAACGCGGGGGGATGTCGCGGTGGTTTCGTTAGCGGTGAACCGCAATCCGTTAGCCGACGGCCGCGGCGGCGCGCAGCTGTCTTGTCAGCCGGCCGAGGTCGGGATCGCGCTGAAACAACGAAATACTCGCAATACCCGCCGCCCCGCGCTCAATGCACGCCATCGCATTGTCCGCCGTAATCCCCCCCAGCGCGAGCACCGGCATCGTCACGGCGCGGCAAGCGGCCTCGA
>CBDDCY010000007.1:0-427352 GCA_965226435.1 Bryobacterales bacterium | reverse complement strand
TTCCCCGGCGGACGCCGAACCCAAGAAGGACGACGTCGTCGATGCCGAATTTGTGGACGTCGATGATAAGTCGAAGAGTTGAACCTTCGGCATTGCGCTTACGCCGGTGAAACCGGCGGTGGTTCGAAAGAGGAGTCTTTGTGCCGGCGACGCAACAAAAGGACTACTACAAGGCTCTCGGAGTGTCGAAGAAAGCTTCGGCTGACGAGGTCCGTAAAGCCTACCGCCGGCTGGCCCGCAAATATCATCCTGACCTGAACCCCGGCGACGAGTCGGCTGAGCGGCGCTTCAAGGAAGTCCAGGAGTCCTACGACGTTCTCAGCGACCAGAAGAAGCGTCAGATGTACGACCAATTCGGCTTCTATTCGGACAACGCCGGTTTTCCGGGTGCCGCCGGGGCTCCCGGCGGTTTCGACTTCAGCGGTTTCGACTTCAGCGACTTCCACGCCGGCGGCCCGGGCGGCGCACGCCCCGGCGGCGGGAGACCGGGCTGGGGCGGTTTCGGGGATTTGTTCTCCCAGATGTTCCGGCAGGGCGGTGAATCGCCCGCTCGCGCCGAACCCAAGTCCGGCGAAGACCTCGAATACGCCGTTGACATCGGGTTCTGGGACGCGATTCGCGGAACCAACGTTCGCCTGGCGGTCTTCCGTCACGAAGCCTGCGCGACTTGCCGCGGGGCCGGAAATGTGGGCACGGGCGCGATGGTCTGTCCCGAGTGTGGCGGCGGCGGACAAGTCAACCAAGCCGTCGGAGCCATGCGTTTCAACATCACCTGCCCCCGCTGCGCCGGACGCGGGCAAACCGAAAACTCCTGTGCGGCGTGCCGCGGCGATGGTCGGGTCGGGCGCAAGGAAACAGTTGAAGTCCGCATTCCGCCGGGCGCGCAAGACGGCTCGCGGTTGCGCGTGGCCGGCAAGGGCAATGCCGGACGAGCCGGCGGGCCGGCCGGTGATCTCTACATCGTGACGCGAGTCGGTCCTCATCCGGTCTTCGAAAGAAACGGCCACGAAATTCACGCCGAGGTACCGATCACCATCGCCGAAGCGATTTTGGGCAGCAAGATCGACGTGCCGACCATTGACGGCAAAGCGCGTTTGAAGGTCCCGCCCGCCACCAGTTCGGGAAAAACGTTTCGGCTTCGGGAAAAAGGCGTCCTGAATCGCCGCACGGGCCGACGTGGCGATCAACTTGTCAAGGTAAAAGTTGTCGTGCCGACCGTTTCTGATGAACGTTCCAAGGAATTGGCTCGGGGATTTGCTAAGCTGGCGGCCGAGGATCCTCGCGAAGGTCTCTGGGATTCGGAATAGGATATGGCCAGGCGAAAGCGAACCGAAGGGGCGTACACGATCTCGGTCGTCGCGAACCAATTCAGCGTTCACCCACAGACCCTGCGCCTTTACGAAAGAGAGGGTCTACTGAAACCGTCCCGCACCGAGGGCAACACCCGCCTTTATACCGAAGCGGACATGCAAAGGCTGGAGGTCATCCTCTCGCTGACCCGAGACCTCGGCGTGAATCTTGCCGGCGTGGAAATCATCCTCAATATGCGAGGCAAGATGGAAGAAATGCAGCTCCAAATGCAAGAATTCGTCGCCTACGTTACCGAACAAATGGGAGCGCTTCCTCGCGAGCCGCCGGCTTTTTCAACCTCCTTAATCCCCGTGAACCGAACCCCGCCGCCGCGTCCCCGAACCCGCGCCAAGACCACGAAAACAACAGCCTAGCCGGCGTGCTTCCGGTACGGCCTAATCAGGCGACGTGTCCGAGTCGCCCTCTGATATGATGAGTTTCTTTTTCGCCGGGACCTTTGGACGCGTGTTTCAAGCGAGTTCGGTTTCGTGCGAGAAGCCCCACCGTCGGGTCTCATGTCTTCGTCCTCGGTTATCATTCTCGGAGCGGGCCCGGCCGGCCTGACGGCGGCCTATGAGCTAGTCAAGACAGGTGTGCGGTGTACGGTAGTGGAGGCCCAAGACGTGGTCGGCGGGCTGGCGCGCACGGTGCCTTACAAAGGCTACCTCTTCGACATTGGCGGTCACCGTTTCTTTACCAAGGTCGCGGCCGTCGAGCGGCTTTGGCGCGAAATCTTGGGGGACGATCTGCTAACGCGGTCGCGCCTGTCGCGCATCTACTACAACGGCAAATTCTTCTCCTACCCGCTCAAGCCAATCAATGCCGTTCGCGGATTAGGCTTGCGTGAATCCCTGCGCTGTATTGGTAGTTACGGGTGGGCCCGGCTTTGCCCGGCACTCCCTGAAGACAGCTTCGCCGCTTGGGTGTCGAATCGCTTCGGGAGACGTCTCTACACGATCTTCTTCAAGACCTACACCGAAAAAGTTTGGGGGATTCCCTGCACCGAAATTCAAGCCGAATGGGCGGCGCAGCGCATCAAAGGGCTGTCGTTGGTGACGGCCGTGAAGAACGCAATCTTCGGGGGCTCATTCGGTACCGGCGGATCACGGAAAGACGTCGTCAAAACGCTGATCGATCAATTCCTCTATCCGCGCCACGGCCCCGGCATGATGTGGGAGCGAGCCCGCGCGATCATCGAAGAGCGCGGATCACATGTGATTCTCAACGCCCCGGTCCGTCGCGTGCACTGGAAACCGGGACGCGTCACAGCGGTCGAAGCCGGCCCGGAAACCCTCACCGGCGAACACTTCGTCAGCAGCGTGGCCATGCGCGATTTGGTGGAAAGCCTGTCGCCCGCGCCACCCGAAAACGTGCGCGCCGCCGCCGCCCGATTGCGATACCGCGATTTCCTTACCGTTGCCTTGATGATCCACCGGCGTGACGTATTTCCGGACAATTGGATCTATATTCACGACGCCGCCGTCAAGCTCGGACGTCTACAGAACTTCAAGAATTGGAGCCCCGAGATGGTGCCCGACCCCGAGACGACGTGTCTCGGCTTGGAATATTTCTGCTCGCGGGGCGACGATCTTTGGAACCTGCCCGATGAAGAATTGATCCAACTCGGCGCCCGCGAGATTGAAAGTCTGGGGTTTGTCGATGCAAGCGAGGTCACCGACGGCCACGTCGTTCGAATAGAAAAGGCTTATCCGGTCTACGATCGCGATTACGCTGACGCTTTGGCCGAGATTCGTAATTTCCTGGAAAGCTTCGAAAACCTGCAATTGGTCGGCCGCAACGGCATGCACCGATACAATAACCAGGATCACTCCATGCTGACCGCGATGCTGGCGGCCCGCAATATCCAGGGAGCGAACTTCGATCTTTGGGATGTCAACGTCGAGCGGGAATACCACGAAGCCGGCCGCGATATTCGCCTCGAAGACATCCGTTCGATCGACTCAACCCAACCGCTCGTTCCCCGCAAGATTGGCGATTAGGCGATACGAATACGGCACGCCGCGCCGACAAGGCCCGCGGCATTCTCGTCGCATCCCGCCTGCTATGATCCAAGAAATTATGGAGCCCGAGCATACCAATCAGCTCATCGATGAAACCAGCCCCTATTTGTTGCAGCACGCGCACAATCCCGTCGACTGGCATCCCTGGGGGGAGAAGGCCCTCGCCCGTGCCCGCGACGAGAACAAGCTGATCTTCCTCAGCATCGGCTACGCGGCCTGCCACTGGTGCCACGTGATGGAGCATGAGAGCTTCGAGGATCTCGAGGTCGCCGCGCTTCTCGCCCAGGATTTCATTGCCGTTAAGGTCGACCGTGAAGAACGCCCCGACCTCGATGAAATCTACATGAGTGCCACAATGCTCTATTCCGGCGGTCACGGCGGTTGGCCCATGAGCGTCTTCCTGGCGCCCGATCTCAGACCGGTCTACGCCGGGACGTACTTCCCCAAGGAAAACCAGTTCGGCCGACCCGGCTTCAAGAGCGTGCTGACGCAAGTCGCCGCGGCCTGGAAACAGCGCGGACCCGAGATTGTCTCCGAGAGCGGGAAAATCGTCGCCGCGCTTGAACAGATTCATGGAGCCGGCGAGGCCGGGGACGTCCTGCCGCGCGAGCAAGTTGCCGCCGCGGCCGACGAAGTCTTTCGTGCTTTCGATACCGAGCACGGCGGCATCCCCAGCGGACCAAATAAGTTTCCGCCGAGCCTCGCCGCCGATTTGCTGCTGCGCCAATACCACGATTCAGATCATCACGCGTATCTATCCATCGTCGAGTGGACGCTCGAAAAGATGGCCCATGGCGGCATCTACGACCACCTCGGGGGCGGCATCGCCCGTTACTCGACCGACAGCAAATGGTTGGTCCCCCATTTCGAGAAAATGCTCTACGATCAAGGGCTCGTCGCCGCCGCCTACCTCGATGCCTTGCAGGCGACCGAGAACCCGGACCTGAAGAAACTCTTCGAGGAAACCGCCCGCGGCATTCTCGACTACGTCCTGCGAGATTTGACCGATCCGGGCGGAGCCTTCTACTCGAGTGAAGACGCCGACAGCGAGGGCCTTGAGGGCAAGTTCTATATCTGGACGCGCCGGGAACTGCTCGATCTATTAGGAGAGAGCGACGGCAAGATCGTCGCCGAGCATTTCGGCGCGAGTGACGTCGGCAATTGGCTGCATCCCGCCGACGCCCATGTTCCCGCCGGCCCGAAGAATATTCTTCATTGGGCGCGTTCGGCGGAAACCATCGCGAAAGTCGAAAACCGCGACGTCGCCGAAGTTGAAAAGATCATCGCCGCCGCCAAGACGAAACTCTTCGAGGAGCGCGAGAAGCGCGTCAGGCCCGCGCTCGACGACAAGGTGTTGTCGGGCTGGAACGGGCTGATGATCACCGCCTTGGCCAAAGCGGCCGCCGTGCTCGACGAACCGCGTTACCGCGAAGCCGCCGAGCGCGCCGCGGATTTCATTCTCGAAACAATGTGCCCCGACGGCCGACTGCTCGCCACCTACGGCAAGGGGCGCGCGCGGCTCAACGGCTATATCACCGACTATGCGTTTTTCGTCGAGGGTTTGACCGAGCTTTATCAAGCCGGCGGCGACTTGGAACGCCTTGCGCAAGTACGCCGGCTCGCCGACGCCGCCGTCGAATATTACTGGGACGAAGCCGCCGGAGGATTCTTCTTCACGGCTTCCGATCACGAGCAACTGCTCGTTCGCAGCAAGACGGCCAACGACGGCGCGATCCCCTCGGGTAACTCCGTCATGCTCGCGAATCTGCTCAAGCTAAGCATCCTGCTCGACCAAGGCGACGCTCGCCATAAAGCCGAACAAATCATCCGAGTCTTCGCGGGAGGCGGTGCGATGCGGACGCCGTTCCAACACGAACGACTGCTCGCCGGCGTCGAAGCGTTTCACGAGGGATTCGCCGAGATCGCCGTCATTGGCCCCCCGCAAGACCCCGCGACGAAAGCCTTGCTGAAAGCGGTGTACAGCCGCTGGTTGCCCAACAAAGTCGTCGCCCGGTTCAACCCCGCCGACCAAGACGCGCCCGAAGACATGCCGCTGCTCCAAGGCCGCTCGCTGATCAGCGGCAAACCGGCAGCCTACGTTTGCCGTAATTTCGTCTGCCGCGAGCCCGTGACCGACCCCGAAGAGCTGGCGAAACAATTGTGGCCGCCGTCCTGAAACCGCGACGACAACGAAGCCGAGCGACCCCGGGCGCGAGTCGAAATCCATCGCCGACGCAATGCCTTCGGTCCGCGCCCCCCTTCCTCCGCGACCGCTTCGATTGACACCCTATTTGCCGGTGTGATAAACACGTAGGTTCCCTCGCGACAACTTGGGTCGGGTTTTAGTGTGTCAGAACGGGTCGGCTGAGGTAGAGTGATACATGGAAGACGAGAACAAGCCGGGCAGCGAAGGCGGCGATTCCGCCGCCAAGAAGCCGACTGACGCCGAGCAACCCGCGGCTCCGGCGGCCGCGACCCCGCCCGCGGCGGAATCAACGCCTAGGCCCGCGGCTGCGGCACCCGCGGACAAACCGGCGGCGCCCGCGACCCCGCCGGCCTCGGATGCTCGCGCGGCCAAGCCCGCCGAGCAACCGGCTCCCACCGCAAAAGCCGAAGACAAGCCCGCGCCGCCGCCCAAGCCCGCCAAGAAGCCCGCCGTCATGGAGACGGTTCCGTGGGAGGGCCCTCTGGCGGATGCCCTGCGAGAGAGCTTCGGCGACAAGATCAAAGAGTTTCTGAGCTACCGCGAGCAGAACTTCCTGACCACCGACCTCGACGCTGTTGTTTCGATTGTCGAATACCTCAAGGCCGAGCAAGACTTCGACTACTTGGTGGACCTCACCGCCGTCGACGACCCGAAGCAGGAAAAGCGCTTCGAGTTGATCTGGATTCTTTACTCCTTCGCGCGCAATGAACGGGTTCGCATCAAGGCGCGGGCGGCGGAAGACGAGAGCGCGCAAACCGCCGTCGGCGTTCACGTCACGGCGGACTGGCTGGAGCGCGAGGTCTTCGACATGTTCGGGATTCGCTTCGACGGCCACCCCAACATGACGCGGATCCTACTGCCCGAGGAGTGGCGGGGGCATCCGCTGCGGAAAGACTATTCGATCATCCAGCAGGATGAGGATTGGGTTCGTGAGAATCTTCAGATTGAGAGTGGGCAGTAATGGCGGAAGCGACCTTTCTCGAAACCAATGAACTGGTTTTGAATATGGGGCCGCAGCACCCCTCGACCCACGGCGTACTGCGTGTGATTCTCAAGCTCGACGGCGAGCGCGTGCTGGGAACCGAATGCATCATCGGCTACCTGCACCGCGGCGTCGAGAAGATCGCCGAAAACCGCACCTACAAGCAGTTCGCCCCCTATGTCGACCGCATGGATTACGTCGCCGCCGTCTCGAACGGCCTGGGGTATTGCCACGCCGTCGAGACTATGGCGGGGGTGGAGGTTCCCGAGCGGGCGCAGGTCGTGCGCGTCATTCTCTCGGAGTTGAACCGCATTTCGAGCCACTTGCTGTGGTTGGGAACCCACGCCCTCGACATCGGCGCGATCACGCCGGTTTTCTACTGCTTCCGCGAGCGCGAGGAGGTTCTCAAGATCTTCGAAAAGTATTGCGGAGCGCGCTTGACGACGCACGCGTTTCGCGTGGGCGGGTTGGAGTATGAGACCTACGACTCGTTCGAGGAAGACTGCGTCAAGTTCTGCGACTGGTTCGAGCCCAAGGTCGACGAATACGAAGAGTTGCTGACGACCAACCGCATTTGGGTCGGCCGCACCAAAGGCATCGGCATTCTTGACAGTGACGAGTGCAAGGAATACGGCGTCACCGGCCCGGTTCTGCGGGCGGCCGGGGTCAAGTGGGACATCCGTAAGGCGCTGCCCTACTCGGGGTACGACAACTACGACTTCGAGGTTCCGACGGCGGAAAACGGCGACACCTACGATCGGTATTTGGTTCGCATGCAGGAGATGCGACAATCGACGCGCATTATTCGCCAAGGCGTCGAGAAGCTCGCGCCCGGCCCGATCATGGGCAAGGTGTCCAAGGTATTCAAGCCGCCGGTCGGCGAGGCGTATGCGTCGATTGAAGCGCCGAAGGGCGAGTTGGGGTACTACGTGGTGAGCGACGGCTCGGTGCAGCCTTATCGGGTGCGCGTGAGGCCGCCGTCGTTTGTGAATTTGCAGGCGCTCGACCGGATGTGCCGGGGGTCGCTGATCGCGGACGTGGTGGCGATCATTGGGACGCTTGATATTGTGCTGGGCGAGGTGGATCGGTAGAGAAGTGGACCCGGGCAATACGGGCCCGGGCGGGAAGAGATGTCGCCACGAGTGGCGACACGGCACGCCTGGAGGCGTGCGCCAGTGTGCCCAGCATGGGCTGATTCTCGCAGGATGAAACGATCCTGCCGGGACCGATGGAGGTAACCGTAGGGAACCGCAGAGCGGAAGTCGTGGGGCGCAAGCCGCGCGGCCAAGCCGAAGGAAGCGGGAAACAAACCTTTGACCGTAGGAACACGAACCGGCAGAGAGGCCGCGTACGGGCGGTAAGCGTGCCGGCCACCGTGAAGCCCAAAGTCCATCCGAGACGTGCGAGGTAGAGCCGGACGGTGTGAAGGGAAAGAATCAGCGCCTTACCTGGGGAGAGCTCCTTCGTGAGAGCGAAGGGGAAGTCAGCAGAAGCCATAGTAGCGAAGAAGGCGGGTAATGCCGCTGGAGCGAAGGGCGGAAGGACCAAGGAGCAAAGCTAGAGGAGCGACTCTCATCCAGCCCAAGAGGGACCCGAATCCCGGGCCGAAAGGTCCTCGCCCGTTGGGGCGACGAGACAGGGGAGCAGGTCGAGGCAGAAGCGGTGGAACCGCGGCGGGCATCGACCGGCGGTCCCGAAGGCCGAGTGAAGCGAAACTCTCGACAGAAAGCAATGCACGAAGATCTGATGGAACAAGTGGCGGCCGAAGAGAACCTGCGGCGCGCGCTGGAAGCGGTCAAACGCAACCGCGGCGCGGCGGGCATCGACGGCATGACCAGCGAACAACTCGAACCTCACTTCGCGCGTCACGGCGAGAAGATTCGAGCGAAACTGCTGACGGGGCGCTGGACGCCGAGCCCGGTGCGGCGGGTAGCGATACCCAAGCCGAACGGGGGCAAGCGGTTGTTAGGCATCCCGACGGTGATGGATCGGCTGGCGCAGCAAGCTTTGCTGCAAGTTTTGCAGCCGATCTTCGATCCGTCGTTCAGCGAGTCGAGCTACGGATTTCGGCCGGGGCGTAGCGCGCACGACGCGGTACGCGCGGCGCAGGGGTACGTCCGAGAAGGTCGGGACTGGGTGGTGGATCTAGACATCGCCCAGTTTTTCGACCACGTTCACCACGACATTCTGATGCGCCGAGTCGCGCAAGTGATTCGGGACAAGAGGGTGTTGCGGTTGATCGGGCGATACCTGCGGGCGGGCGTACTGGTGGACGGGGTGGTGATCGTCGGCGAGGAGGGCACGCCGCAAGGCGGGCCGGTGTCTCCTCTGTTGGCGAACATCTACCTGGACGCGCTCGATCGGGAACTCGAGAGCCGGGGGTTGCGTTTTTGTCGTTATGCCGACGACTGCAACATTTATGTGGGCAGCGAGGCGGCGGCGAAGCGGGTGCTGGCGGGGATCGGGAACTGGATCGAGACGAAGTTGCGATTGCAAGTGAACAAGACGAAGAGCGGAGCGGGGCGGCCTTGGGAGCGCAAGTTTCTGGGGTTTCGCATCAACCGACGTAAGCAGCGGGAAGTATCGCGGGAAAGTATCGCGCGATTCAAGAAGAAGGTCCGGGAGATATGGCGCGACGGCCGCCCAGCGACGAGTCGGCAATTGCTGGACGAGTGGCGGCGGTACGTGATCGGCTGGTGGGGGTACTACCGACTGGCCGAGGATCGGCGAGCCATCTTCAGGCTGGAAGGTTGGATCAGGCGGCATATCCGGAAGTGCTTTTGGCTGCGGTGGCACAGTGTGCGGGGTCGCTGCCGCGCTTTGCGGCGCTTGGGCGTGCCCGAGTGGATGCTGCGCTATGTGCCGACGCGACGCGGCGCTTGGTTCGTCGCGGCGCGGGCGATGATGCACACGGCCTTGTCGAAGCGTACTTTGTTGCGTTATGGGTTTGTGATGCCGTCGGATCTCGCGGCCGGAAGGTAAAGCCGCCGGGTTCAACCGCCGGATACGGAAAACCGTATGTCCGGTGGTGTGGGAGGGTGCCGGGGCGCAATCCCCGGCACCCGACCCGATCGTCGGGCGACACGGCACCGCGCTACGTTGGTCTGCTGGATAATTTGAAAGCGCGTTGATGGAAGAACTGCTGAATAATCCCTACGTCACGCCGTTCATCTTCACGGCGATTATTGTCGCGCTATTCCCGTTGGTGGCCGGTTATATCGTGCTGCTCGAGCGCAAGGTCTTGGCCGACTTGCAAGTACGCTTGGGGCCGATGCGAGTGGGGCCTTACGGGTTCCTCCAACCGCTCGCCGACGCTTTCAAACTGCTGCTCAAGGAAGATATCATTCCGGCCCGGGCCGACAAGTGGATTTTCTGGTTCGCGCCGATTCTGTCGACCTTCACCGCCTTGACCGCATTCGCCGTTCTACCGTTGAGCGACAAATTCTATGTCGCCGACGTGAATATCGGCATCTTGTTCGTGCTGGCGATGTCGTCGATCGGCATCTTGGGGATCATCCTGGGCGGCTGGTCGGCCAACAGTAAATACTCGTTGCTCGGATCGCTGCGCTCGGCGGCGCAGATGGTGAGCTACGAAGTCCCGCTCGGCTTCTCGGTCGTAACCGGGCTTATGGTGGCCGGAACGCTGAGCATGCAGGGCATCGTTGTCAGCCAGCTCGAGCAGGGCTCTTGGATCGCCTTTTCGAACTATGGGCTGATGCTGGTTCCGACAGTGCTGTTCTTTATCTCCGGCGTGGCCGAGACGAACCGCGCGCCGTTTGACCTGCCGGAAGCCGAATCGGAAATCGTGGCGGGCTTCCACACCGAGTTCAGCGGATTCCGCTTCGCTCTTTACTTCCTGGCCGAATACGCCGGCATCTTCGTGATTAGCTCGATCGGGGTGACGGTGTTCTTTGGCGGCTGGTTGCGGCCCTTCCCGAGCGTGGAAGCACTCGCGCCGGTGTTCAACATCGCCTTCCCGGTGCTGGTCTTCGGAATCTTGGGCTTGATGTGTGTGCGCGGCGTGATGAAACTGATGCTGATCGAGCAGAAGGCCGTGATGGCGCTGGTCGGCGGAGGGATGTTCCTGATCGCCCTGTTGTTCGTCATCCCGGCGGTGAACCCGCTGATCATCGGGCTGTTTTGGTTCTTGTTCAAGGTCTTCCTTGTTCTTTATGTTTTTATCTGGTTTCGCGGAACATTCCCGCGTTACCGTTATGACCAGCTCATGAGGGTGGGGTGGTCGTATTTGATTCCGATCAGCATCGGAGCGTTGGTCGTGAACGCGGCGGTGCTGTTGTGGACTCGATCGTAGAGTGATCAAGAATTGGGACAGTCCATTTTTTGGCGAACGAAGTCTTGACAGTTGGATAAGGCAGCGAAATGAAACAGTTCTTGCAAACCTTCTTGCTGGTGGATTTACTGAAGGGCCTATGGGTGACCTTTCGGAACCAAAAGCCTTCGCTCGTCTACACCGAGGAGTATCCTCGGGAGCGGCCGGCGGTCGCCGAGCGCTATCGCGGCGCGCCGCGGCTGAACGTCCATCCCGAGAGCGCCGAGACGCTTTGCATTGCCTGCAATCTCTGCGCGTTGGCGTGCCCCGAGGAGCTGATCGTGGTCGGGGCGCGGCGTAATCCGGAGACTCGCCGCAAGGATCTGACGTACTTTACCTACGACATATCGCGTTGCATGTTTTGCGGGTTGTGCGAAGACGCCTGCCCGGTGGACGCGCTGGAGCTGACGCAGGATTTCGAGCTGGCTTCGTTCACTCGCCATGGGGCGATTTGGGATCGCCAGATGCTCGAGGAAGGTCCGCTGCCCACCGAGTACAAGTTTTAGACGAATTTCACGCGGCTTGGGGCCGCCCCGAATGTGGGTGGGGCGTTCCGACGGTCGCGATCATTGATGTATCCTTGGAAGATTCCAACTGAGATCTAGAAAGTTTTTGCCAAGCTATGTTGCTTGACAGCGTCTTATTTTATTTGTTCGCGGCCATCGTGTTGATTGGCGGGATCTTGACCATCACGCTGCGTAACGTCGTCTATTGCGCGGTGTGGTTGATCAGCTCCTTGGTCGGGGTCGCCGGCTTGTATTTGTTGCAGCGAGCCGAGTTCCTGGCGGGTGTGCAGATTATCGTCTACATCGGCGGGATCATGGTGCTTTATATGTTCGTGATCATGCTGGTCCCGATCGGCGAGGAATCCAGGCAACGGCGTTTCGCCTCTCAGAAATGGATCGCCTTGATCGGCGTCGGCGTGTTGGCCACCCAACTCGGCGTACTGCTCTCGCACGGCCTGGGGGCGTTTACGCTCGCCGAGCCGCCGCCTCCGGCCGCGATCGGCGACGTGACGAACAACTCGGAGATGGTCGGGCAGGTTTTGTTTTCCGATTACTTGTTGGCTTTCGAGTTGGCATCGATTTTGCTGTTGGTCGCGATGATCGGCGCGGTCGTGATGGCCAAGGCGCGCAACGAGTCCGAGTGAACGAATGATTTAGACGGGCGCGGAGAGGGACGGATAGGCTTTTCTATGTTTCCGGTGACAACCGCACATTACTTGGTTTTGAGCACGGCTCTGCTGCTGATCGGAACGATCGGCGTGCTGACCAGGCGCAACTTGCTTGTGATCTTGATGTCGATCGAGCTGATTCTCAATGCCGTCAACATCAATCTGGTGGCTTTCTCCAATCACCTGCAAAACGTCAATGGACAGGTATTCGTGATCTTCATCATTACCGCGGCCGCCGCTGAAGTGGCTGTCGCGCTGGGCATCTTGATCGCGCTGTTCCGCAACAAAGAGACGATCCACGCCGACGAAATAGACATCCTCAGATGGTAGTCGGCTCAATGGATTACGGTAAACGGCTCGAAAGACGGCATCAACGGAAATAGGCGCAACAGTTTCAACGAATTCATGTTTCTCGACAACATATGGCTGATTCCGCTCTTCCCGCTGGTCGGGGCTTTGTTGATGCTCCTTTTCGGGCGTCGGCTTGATCCCCAACTCGCGCACGCCGAAGGGCATGACGATCACGGCCACCATGAGGAGTCGGCCGGCCACAAACTGGTCAGTCTGATTTGCCCCGGCACCGTGCTGGTGGCTTTCTTGTTTTCGCTGATCGCGGTGATTCAGCTACAAGGCGTGGAGGGACACAGCCACGAAGTCGTCGTCTACACCTGGCTGGCGGGGCTGAAATCAGCCGTCGCGGCGGGCGGGGTCGCCGATTTCACAGCCGACTGGGGCTTTCTGCTCGACCCGCTCAGCTCGGTGATGATTCTCGTCGTCACCGGCATCGGCTTTCTGATTCACGTCTACTCGATCGGCTACATGGCCCACGACGGCGGGTACTATCGCTTCTTCGGGTATTTGAATCTGTTCATCTTCTTCATGCTGACGTTGGTGCTGGCGAACAACTATGTTCTGTTGTTTGTCGGTTGGGAAGGCGTCGGCTTGTGCAGCTATTTGTTGATCGGCTTCTATTTTCATCGTAAGTCGGCGACCGACGCGGCGACGAAGGCGTTTCTCGTGAACCGCATCGGCGATGCCGCCTTCATCTTGGGGATGCTGCTCACGTTCACGACCTTGGGAACGTTGACATTCACCGAGATCGGCCCGGCTCTTGAGGCCGGCGGCTTTACGCCGGAGACCGCGAGCTTCGGCGTACTGAGCGCGATCACGTTGTTTTTCTTCATCGGAGCGACGGGGAAATCGGCGCAGCTTCCGCTTTATGTTTGGCTGCCGGACGCGATGGAAGGGCCCACGCCGGTGTCGGCCTTGATTCACGCGGCCACGATGGTCACGGCCGGTGTTTATATGGTGGCGCGGTCGAGCGAGATCTACGTGCTCGCTCCCAAGACGATGTTGATTGTCGCCGTCGTCGGCGCGCTGACGGCGATCTTCGCCGCCACGATCGGCCTGGTGCAAAACGACATCAAGCGCGTGTTGGCTTATTCGACGGTCAGCCAACTCGGCTATATGTTCCTCGCCTGCGGCGTGGGCGCGTTTTGGGTCGCTATTTTCCATCTCTACACGCACGCTTTCTTCAAGGCTCTTTTGTTCTTGGGCTCGGGCTCGGTGATTCACGCCGTCGGCGGCGAGCAGGATATGCGCAAAATGGGCGCGCTCAAGGACAAGATCCCGATCACCTACCGCACGATGTGGATCGGTGCGATCGCGATTGCCGGCATCCCCGGCCTGGCGGGCTTTTTCTCGAAAGACGAGATTCTCTGGAAGTCGTTTTCAACCCACGCCGGCGATTTCCGCTGGCTTTGGATGCTGGGATTCATCACCGCCGGCATGACGGCTTTCTATATGTTCCGGCTGATGTACATGACCTTCCACGGCGTGTCTCGCGTTGAGCCGGGCGTCCACGTCCACGAGTCGCCAAGAACGATGACCATTCCGTTGATCGTCTTGGCTGCGGGCAGCGTCTTGGCGGGTTGGATCGGCACGCCGGTGGTTTTCGGCCCGGTGCACGATATGTTGCCGAGCCTCGAACACTGGCTCGAGCCCTCGATCGCCGCGGAGACGGCCGTGCATGGGGAAGGCGAGCACCACGATACGACGATGGAGTGGCTGCTGATGTTCTGCTCGGTCGGGCTGGCCGCGGGCGGCATTCTATTCGCCCGCAAGACCTTCGACCGCAAGACCGAGGGTGACCCGATGCAGCGCATGCTCGGACCCGCGCACCCGGTTTTAATGAACAAATACTACGTCGACGAAGTGTACGGCGCCGCGTTTGTCGACGGCCTCGCCAAGGGCGGCGGACAAAAGTTGAGCGATTTCGATTTGGCCGTGGTCGACGGCGGCGTCAACGGCGCCGCCTGGCTGACGCGCCGGATCTCGACGCTGAGCATTTGGTGGGATACCTGGATTGTCGACGGCGCGGTGCGCCTGACCGGCTTCCTAGTGAAATTCGCGAGCTACCCGACGCGGATGTTCCAGACCGGCCTGGTACAGAACTACGCCTTCGTCATCGTGCTCGGCGTGATTGTGATGTTGAGTTATTACGTATTTGGGTAGACGCCGAAACGAGCGTGACGCGTTTTTAACGAATCGGCAAAGACGATGAAAGAACACATCCTTAGCATTGTTTGGCTCACCCCGCTGGTGGGCATGTTCATCTTGTTTCTTCTCCCCAAGGAGAATAAGAATCTCATCCGCTGGGTCGCCAATAGCATCGGCTTCCTCGGTTTCCTGGTTTCGCTGCCGCTGGTGTTTTGGTTTGACACCTCGGTCGCCGAATACCAGTTCACCGAAAAGGTCGAATGGATACCCTCGCTCGGCGTTTCCTACTCGCTCGGGCTCGACGGGATCAGCCTGCTTTTGGCGATGCTGACGACGGTCGTCGGCTTCCTGTCGATTCTGTGCTCGTGGTCGGCGATTCAAGAGCGCCTCAAGGAATACTACGCCATGTTCCTGCTGTTGCAGGCGACCATGCTGGCGGTGTTTTTCGCGTTGGACGTGTTTTTGTTCTACGTGTTTTGGGAAATCATGCTCGTGCCGATGTATTTCATCATCGGCATTTGGGGCGGCGAACGGCGGCTCTACGCGGCGATCAAGTTCTTCCTGTATACATTGGCGGGGTCGGTGCTGATGCTGCTGTCGATGCTGGCGCTCTACTACAAGCACATCGAGCAATTCGGTTTCGCCAGCTTCGCGCTCGATGACTTAATGAACGTCACGATCATCTCGCCGGAAATGCAGATTTGGCTTTTCTGGGGATTCTTCATCGCCTTCGCGATCAAGGTGCCGATGTTCCCCGTTCATACCTGGCTGCCTGACGCCCATACCGAGGCCCCCACGGCGGGTTCGGTCATCCTGGCGGGCATTCTGCTGAAGATGGGGCTGTACGGCATGGTGCGCTTCTCGATTCCGCTCTTCCCCGGCGCGGCGACCGATGATCAGACCGTGGAAATCATCGCTTGGTTGTCGATCATCGCGATCATCTACGGGGCCTTGGTCTCTCTGATGCAAAAAGACTGGAAAAAGCTTGTCGCTTATTCCTCGGTCAGCCACTTGGGCTTTTGCACGCTGGGGCTGATCGCTCTCAACCCCAACGGTATCGCCGGCGGGCTGCTCCAAGGCATCAATCACGGTATCTCGACGCCTCTTCTCTTCTTGGTCGTCGGGATCGTTTACGAACGCCGCCACACGCGCGCCATCTCCGAATACGGCGGGCTGGCGAACCGCATGCCGATCTACACGGTGATTTTCTGCATTTCCATGCTGGCCTCGGCCGGAATGCCCGGCCTGAACGGCTTCATCGGCGAGTTCACGATCTTGCGCGGGGTTTTCGAGAAGAATGTCTACTGGGCCGGGTTCGCCGTGCTCGGCATCGTGCTCGGCGCCGCCTACCTGCTCTGGTTGTTCCAGCGCACGATGCTGGGGCCGATCACCAACCCCAAAAACGAAGACCTCAGCGACATGAACTGGCGCGAAATTTGCGTGACGTTGCCGCTGGTTCTGTGGTGCTTCTGGATCGGGCTTTACCCCAAGCCGTATTTTGAAATTCTCGAAAAGCCCGTCGCCAAGGTCGTCGAGCGCGTTGACCCCGACTACTTCTCGAGAAACGGGCTGCCGAACCCGCTCGATGCGAGCACCGCCGTCGCTCGCCTGACCGGCTCGGATGTAGGAAAACCATGAATCTGTCGTTCACGGAAACCGACTTCTTCGTATTGAAGCCGGTCATTCTGCTTTGCCTGTTTGGGCTGGGCATTCTGCTCACGGATTTTCTGATCCGCGACCGCGGCATGCGTTGGCTCAACGCGGTCACGGCCTTGATCGCTCAGGTCTTCGTCGGCTTCGCCGTTTACCAGCACCACGCCGACCTGACGGCGAATAATCTGATCGAGCGCTCCGCGCTCAGCGGCTCCATCGTCATTGATCCGTTTTCCGTCTTCTTCAACGGTCTCTTCGTCGTCTCGACGGTTTTGGCGATCATCATCTCAGTCCGCTACCTCGAGAACGAGGGCGAGCATCGCGGTGAATACTACGCCTTGCTGCTGTTTGGACAGGCGGGCATGGCAATTTTGGCGCAGGGGATGGAACTTGTCACGCTCTTCATCGGCCTGGAGCTGATGGCGCTGAGTTTTTACGTGATGGTCGGCTTTCTGCGCGACGAAAAGCGCTCCAACGAAGCGGCCATCAAATACCTGATCCTGGGGGCTTTTTCGAGCGGCTTGCTGGCTTACGGCTTTTCGATTCTCTACGGCATGAGCGGCTCGACCTTGTTGCGCAATATCGCCGCGGCGATCACCGAGCGGTCGGCCGCTGAAGCGACGGATCCCATGCTGATCTTGGCGCTGGTTACGACCTCGGTCGGTTTGCTATTCAAGATTTCCGCCGTGCCCTTCCACATGTGGGCCCCGGATGCCTACGAGGGTGCTCCGACGCCGGTCACCGCCCACTTGTCGGTGGCATCGAAAGCAGCGTCGTTCGCCCTGCTCCTGCGGATCTTCCTAGTCCCCTTCATCGACGCGCATGAACTCTGGGTGCCGCTGCTCGGCGCGGTGGCGCTGGCGACGATGACGCTGGGCAACGTGGCCGCCGTCACGCAGACGAATCTCAAGCGCTTGCTGGCGTATAGTTCGATCTCGCACGCCGGCTATATCTTGCTGGGCTTGGTCGCGCTCAACCAGACCGGCTTGCAGGGGATTTCGCTTTATCTGCTGGCGTATATGGTGATGAACTTCGGGGCTTTCGCGCTGATCACCGCCATGCGCCGGGAGAACGAAGCCGCCGAGGAGATCGAAGATCTCTCCGGCCTGGTCTCGCGACACCCCGGTTACGCTGTCCTGATGTTGATCTTCTTGCTGTCGTTGGCCGGCATCCCGCCCCTGGCCGGGTTCTACGGCAAATACTTCATCTTCCTGGCGCTGCTCGAAGCCGAGATGTACATGCTGGCCATCTTCGCCGCGCTCTACGTCGCCGTGGCGGCTTATTACTACTTCCGCATCGTCAAGGTGATGTTCTTGGTCGAGGACGGCCCCCAACCCGCGACGCTCGTACTCAGCCGCGGCGTTAAGCTCGCGCTCATCGCCACCGGCATTCTGACCGTCGGCATCGGCCTCTACCCCGAGCCCTTCATCAGCCTAGCGTCCGGCTCCATCCTGCCAGCTCTCCTATAGAAGCAAACCGAGCCGCGACCGCAAGGAGCTGTGTCCCCATTTTTCACAGCTCCTAAGGGAGCGGTGTGAGACGAAGCCGATCAACCGCGGGAAAATGACGGGCCGAAACCCGTACCCGCATTCCGGCAACAATTCCCAACCCGCCCGGCATTTCCGCAAGTAGCCGCGCCAAGCGGTGGGGCAGGTCTCCAGGCCCTGTCGAAGCCTCTACTCCGGCAACTCTTCCCGCGCCGGCTCCGGAAGAAAGAAACTTGCCCCAAACCCAATCACATACACCGCAAGTCCAACCGCGCCCGCTGCGTAAGCCAGCCTTTCCGGAGCCGCCCCGCCGGGCATATAGTTCGCCAGCGTCGTTGTAACCAGCGCCGCCGACGTCCCCAACATCCGCCCCCCGATATTAGCCGCGAAACTCTCCCCCGTCCCCCGCAAGTGCGTGGGATAAACGCGAGGCAGATAATTCCCCCAAAAACTAAACTGCGCTATCGTCAGCAACCCAACCAGTAAGATGCCCCATTTCAGCATGGCCAAACTGTTGACCGAGGCGTAGAAAAACACGATCGGGACAATCACCAGTCCCGGTGTCTGGAAGATCCGAATCAATCGCCGCCGTCCCACAATGCGCACCGCCAGCACGGCTAACGCAAGCCGTCCCAGCAACCCACCAATTTCCTGATAGAACTGCACCGCGCTCACCGTCTGCTGCACCGCCGTGCGCGCAAGGCCCGCCATCTCGGCCAACCCGGGGACAATCCGCGGTATATGCTGAATCGCGCCGAACGCCGCGCCGTAGCTGCACGCGAACATCACCGTCGTCACCAGCGTCGTCCGACGAAACTCCGGCCGAAACAGCTCGCCCAAGCTCGGCCTCCGCAGAGTCCCGGCAGCCTTCTTCTCCGCCCACGCGGGCGACTCCGGCAGAAACGGTCGAATGATAATCAGCGGAATCGCCGGAATCACCCCCGAGATCAGCGTGTAGCGCCAGGCTTCATGCGCCCCGTGGATCGCCGGGAACAAATCGCCGTACGTCACCGCCACGTAATACGCGCCGGTCACCATCAACCCACCGATCGACGAGAAGGCTTGCGTATACCCCAGCACGGCCTCGCGCTGCTTGGGGTTCGGGAACAGCTCCGCCAACCACGCCACCGCGGCGACGAACTCCACGCTGACTCCCACGAAAGTCGTACACCGAAACACCAGCAGCCAAACCGGCGAAGTCACGTATCCGGCCGCGCAGGCTGAAAAGGCATACAGCAGAATGCTCCAAACCAAAACCCGCCGACGCCCCAACCGATCGGTCAGATACCCCCCCAGCAGCCCGAAGCCCCCCCCAAAGATTGCCGGCACGAAGAACAGCATCCCGATCCATTGGTTGAACTCCGGCGTCCCCGGGCGTACGTCCGCCAACTCCAACAATGCCGGCCGCACGATCAGCGGCAACATCAGCAATTCATAGATGTCGAACGCGAACCCCAGAGCGGCCACGGCGCAAATCAGCCACTGAATCGGTGTCAGACCGCCGGTCTTTTCCGTGTTAGCCATCCTGGATACGTTACTCCTCTACCGGCACTCTTGCCGAAGGGGACATCCTACCATGTCCGCCTATGTTGACACCCCCGTTTTGGCCGAAAAGCCCGCACGGACGCGACTTACCGAGCAAACGGAGCGATCGTTTTAGGGGCGGTTTGCCAACCTTCAGTTCGAACTCGAATTCTTGACAAATATTACAGAAGTTGAATATTCCAGAAAAGGAATGTATGGCACGCTGCAGGCTCTGGCCCACCCCGATCGCTCGTCCATCTTTCGAGCTGTCTGCAAACGCGAGCATTCCGTCGGTGAGCTTTCCCGCGTGCTCGGCCTGCGCCAACCTACCGCGAGCCGGCACCTTCACGTCCTACGCAAGGCGAACCTCGTTGCCGTGCGCTCGGACGCAAATCGCCGCTTGTACCGGGCCAACCACGAAGAACTCACCAAGCTCAGAACGTTCTTGGACGGCTTCTGGAAGGACAGTCTGCTTGCGCTGAAAGCGGCGGCGGAGTCTCGTGCTAGAGGCAAGGCGCGGAAATGACCAAAACGACCGTGGTCGAGCAGGAGATCGAAATCGAGGCTCCGGCGGACATCGTGTTCGAGCTGCTGACCGACGCGGAGTCTTTATGCGAATGGATGGCGGTGGAGGCGCAAACAGAGGTGGTTGTCGGCGGGTTGATACGATGGCGTCACGAAAACGGAGCAGTGATGAGCGGACGTTTCCTCGAGATCCAACGGCCGACTCGGCTTGTGTTCACTTACGGCTGGGAAGAAGGGGGACCGGCAGTGCCACCCGGCGCCACACGAGTAGTGATTGATCTCGATGAGCGAGAAGGTGTAACGTGCTTGCATCTTGTACACAGCAACATCCCGAGTTCGACGGCCGAAGATCATCGGCGAGGGTGGAAGTGGTTCCTCGGGAAGCTTGCCGAGCGAGGAAGGGCGAGGGACCAGACGGCAGGCGGACATATCGGAGGTGAGCAATGAGTTCGGCGGGGAAGATCGCGATCAGCTACGAAGCAGTCGGAACGGCGACGTCCGCAAACTGGGCGCTTAGCGTTGCCTGGTACAGCGTGTTCGGCGAGAACTGGGCCGCGCTGACCGGAACCACGCCGCAGTGGGAGTTCGAACTCGACAAAGTGATCATTGGCCTGTGTTTTAACTTTCTTCTGGCGCTCGGCGTGGCGATAGTGCTGCAGGCGTCGCGAGAAGAGGGTGCGGTCGCCGGTGCTCGCTCGGGGCTGGTGGTGACCGCTCTGATCGTTCTCCCCGCGCACTCGGGAAAATGGACTTGGCAGGACAAACCGTTGCTGCTCGCGATCGATACGGGCGGGCACCTGATTTCGCTCATTGCGTCCGGGTTGATTATCGGAGTCTGGCGGCACAAACCAACGAAGGAGGCGGTGAGTGCCTAGAAACCTGGAGGTGGAGCAGTGGCTCCAGGGCTTTGATCACCCCTTGAAAGATGCGATCCTGCGGGTGCGCAAGATCGTGCTTGGTTCAGATAAACGTGTGGAAGAGTGCGTCAAATGGAAGAGCCCGACCTTCACCTACAAAGGGAACATCGCAAGCATCAACCCCAATACCAAGAAAAAGGTCAATCTCATGTTCCACCAGGGTGCGAAGATTCCGGGCAACCATCCGACCTTGGTCGGCGGCGGCGGGACTGTGAAGTACATGTATTTCGCGGATGTGTCGGAGGTCGAAAGGCAGCGCTCCGAGATCGAAACGGTGGTGCGTGCTTGGTGTGAGCTGAAGGCCGGTTAGAGCGCCGTTGGCTCCCGCGAGCCGTACCTCGACCGCCGTCCTGCGCACTTCGGTTACACCGTTGCTCCAGCCTGGTCGCCCAAGATTAAGCCTGTCGTATGCCGCGGTGCAACAAGGCGCCATGTTCTGGACCGTGACATCTTTCCTCGGATTCATGTTCATGGTGGGCGGCAAGCCGTCGCCGAGGCCGCCGTGCGCTCGGCATCGGAGAATCGACCGATCGCCGTCGATGTTCTCTAAACTAAACGAACCACTCCGCGCTCCCGGATCGATTCGTCTCCATGCATTTCGCAAGCCTTCCGTGGTACGACTTTGCAGCGACCAGGTCGTCCACCGACGAGCTCTGGCGCAGGCTCGCCGCGGCCCTCCGCGCTCGCGGACTCGACGATGTCCCCGGCGCGCTCAATCGCGCACTCCCTCACGACGATCAGTGGCGTTCACCGCGACTACTCTTCAGCCAAGCCTGCGGCTACGACGTCGTGTTTGGGTTTCGCCAACAGCTCCGGCCCAAACCGACCATACCCTCAAGATGGTCGCAAGACTATCCATCGCAAGCCGTGACAAGGTAATATGGACTCGGAAGCGTGTATTCCGGCGCTTACTTGGCATGATGCAATGGGGGCGTGATCGGCATTGCGGCGCCGTCCGTTCGGCGCGCGGCATCGGTGTCTTCTGTGCCATTGCCGTGGTCAGCTTGCTTGCGCCCGCAACCGCGGCTCCTCCCGCGCCCACCCCTGCCCATACCTGGAAAGAGCTGCGCTTAGCCCCCCCCGCGCCCGCCCTGGCCGGCCCCGGAGCCTCGCAGCACTTCATCGTCTCCGCCATCGATGATCAGGGTAATTCAGCCGACGTCACGGCCGAAGCACGCATCATCTCGGCCCGGCCCGAGACCGTCACGGTCGACGCGGCGCGCGGATTGTTGATCGCGAAAGCCCGCGGACGAGCCACGATTGAAGTTCAGTTCGCCGGCCTAACCCAACAGTTCCCCGTCGAAGTTCGCCAAGGCTCCGGCGAATTGGCGGTCAGTTTCTCGCGCGACGTCGTTTCCATCTTGACGACGAAAGGTTGCAACGGTTCGGGCTGTCACGGCTCCCCCGCCGGCAAGAACGGTTTCGAACTGTCGCTATTCGGCTACGACGCGGCGGCCGATCATAAGATGATCATCCACGAGCACGAAGGCCGTCGCGTGAATCTCGAAAGCCCCGCCGAAAGCCTGCTTCTGAAAAAGCCCGCCTTCGCCGTCGCGCACGGCGGCGGGCATATGATGACCCCCGAATCCGAGGAATACGAAACCCTACATAAGTGGCTCGAACAAGGCGCTCGACTCGACGACTCGGGAGCACGACTCACCCACCTGGAACTCTACCCGCGCAATCGTGTTTTGGTCGGCAAGCAGGCAACGCAGAAGTTCGTCGCCATGGGACGGCTCACCGACGGCACGACCCGCGACATGACCGAGCAGGTCCGATTTATGGTCGCCGATGAAGAGGTCGCGAAAATCTCGAGCGACGGCGGCGTCTCGGCCGTCGGCCCGGGCCTGACCAGCGTCATGGCGCGCGCGATGGGCAAGGTCGCCACATCGCAAATCGGCGTCATCGACAAGCCCGCCGGCCCCGACTACCCAACCGTCGAAGCCAATAACTTCATCGACGAAATCGTCTTCCGCAAGATGCGCGAGATGAACATTCCCCCTGTCCCGCGGACCTCCGATCGCGAGTTCATTCGCCGTGTCTACCTTGACGCCGCCGGTATTCTGCCGACGCGCGGGCAGACCGCGCGCTTCCTGAACGACCATGCCCCCGACAAGCGCGCTCGGCTGATCGACGAGATTCTCGCCGGCGACGACTACGTCAGCCATTGGCTCGTCAAATTCGAGGATTGGTACCGCAACAACCAACTCCATTCCCAGGGCCGCTCGATGGGCGTCTTCAAGGATTGGATGCGCGATTGGCTGGCCGGCGAGGGCGGCTACGACGATCTGGTGCGATCGTTTCTCACCAGTACCGGCGACACGATGGTCGTTCCCGAGGCGAACTTCTGGCATCCCGCAACCGACTTCATGCTGAAGGAATTCAGCACCACCAAGGTCACCCCGTCGGTCACCCGGCTGCTGCTGGGTGTTCGGATAGAGTGCGCTGAGTGCCACAACCATCCGCTCGAAAATTTCACGCAGGACGATTTTTACGCCTTCGCCGCGTTTTTCGGGCGCTTGCGTGTCAAGCACGGCTACGGAGAATACCGCCGCACCTGGTACGTCGATGACGAAGGCGAGGTGGAACACCCGGTCACGAAAAAACCGGTGCCGCCGAAGTTCCTTGCCGGGGCGACCCCGGACATTCCCGCAGGCACCGATCGGCGCCAAGTACTGGCCGATTGGCTCACCGCCGCCGACAATCCCTTTTTCGCGCGCGCCACCGTCAACCGCTTGTGGAACGAATATTTCCAAAGCGGCATCGTCGAGCCGTTTGACGATTTTCGCTCGACGAACATGCCGAGCAACCCGGAGTTGCTCGACCGCCTGGCGACCCACTTTATTCAGAACGGGTTTCGCTTGCGGCCGCTGCACCGGCTGATTCTCAACTCGCGGGTGTATCAATCGGAGTCGAAGCGCGCCGGCCCGTCGCCGATCGAGAGGACGCTTTTCGCCAACTACGCCCCGCGGCGTTTGACGTCGGAAGTGTTGTTGGACGCCATCTCGGACGTGACCGGCTCGCCCCACGTTTTTTTGGCCGGCTTCGGCAAGGGTCAGCCCCAGGTCTACCCGATCGGTACTCGCGCCAAGGACATCTACCTTCCTGATTCGCCCGAGTACTTTCTGCGGGCTTTCGGCACGCCTCGGCGCGACATTATCAAGGACCGAGTCAAATCTCCCACGCTGGCACAGGCCCTGCACATGATGAACGGCCGGACAATTCGCGAAAAGGTCGAGGCCGAGGATAATATTCTCGGGAAACGCCTGGCCGAGGGCCGCGACGATTCCGCGATCGTGGCGGAAATTTACGAAAGGGCATACTCCCGCCCGCCGAATGAACTAGAACGAAATACCGTGACGGCGTTCCTCGCATCGGAGCGCGAGACAGGACGCGAACGCCGCCGCGCGCTCGAGAACGTGCTCTGGGCCGTGCTGAACTCGAAGGAGTTTTTGTTGAACCATTGAGGGCGTTGGCCGAGCAGGTTGCGCAAGCAGAAAACCGGGAGAAGACAATGACGCGATCGAGATCAAGCTTGTCGCCGTACAACCGCCGGGAGTTCTTGAAAATCGGCGGGCTGGCGTTCGGCGGTTTGACGTTGCCCGCTTTGCAGGCCGCGTCGGCGAGTCGGGCGACCTCTTGCATTGTTCTGTTTCAAGGCGGCGGCTGCAGCCAACTGGACACCTTTGATCCAAAGGTTGATGCGCCTTCCGATATCCGCAGCAACTTCAAGCCGATCTCGACGGCCGTCCCGGGCACGTGGTTTACCGAGCTGCTGCCCGAATCGGCGAAGATCGCCGACAAGTTCGCGGTGATCCGCTCGATGCATTCGGTGGAAGCCATTCACGAACGCGCCCGTCAGCACATTTTCAGCGGCACGCGTCCCCGAAACGAATTGCTGCAACCTTGTTTCGGCTCCGTGCTCGCCAAGGAGAGGGGCGCGCAACACGGGCTGCCGCCCTATGTCGTGATTCCCGACGCCGATCTCAGCGCGGAAGCCGGTTTTTTGGGGCCGACGTTCGATCCGTTTCTCACGGGCGACCCCAGCGGCAAGCGATTCTCGGTGCGCGATTTAACATTGCCCACCGGCATCTCGCTCGATGAAGCCGGGGTGCGCTCGCGACTGTTGGCCTCAATCGACTCGCACTTCAAGAAGATCGATGAATCACCGCTGGTCGAGAGCATGGACGAGTTTTTCCAGAAAGCCCTCGATCTGATCTCATCGCCCGCGGCCAAGAAGGCCTTTGACCTCACCGCCGAGCCCGACAAGCTCCGTGACCGCTACGGCCGAACGTTAATCGGACAGGGGACGTTGCTCGCGCGGCGTCTGATCGAATCGGGCGTTCGTTTGGCGACGGTTTTCCAATGGGGTTACGACACTCATGTCAACAACGAGCCGACGAACAAGAAAATCGTTCCCCAATTCGACAAAGCCTTCGCTACCTTGATCACCGATCTCGAGGAACGCGGCCTGCTCGACACAACTCTGGTGCTGGTGGTCGGCGATTTCGGACGCACGCCCAAAGTCAATTTCTCGGGCGGACGCGACCATTGGCCCCGCGCGGGTTCCGTCGCGCTGGCCGGAGCCGGCATTCAGGGCGGTGCGGTGATCGGCGCGACCGACAAGATCGCGTCCGATCCCATCGATCGGCCGGTCTCGGTCGAAGACTTGGGAGCGACGGTGTATGAAGCCTTGGGCATCGACCGCGCCAAGATCTATATGGCCGGGGCCCGCCCGGTCAAGATCAGCGCCGAAGGCGAACCCGTCACCGAACTGTGGAGCTGATGTCGTGCGTTTTCCCACGGTGCCTACAACGCTCGGCCTGCTGATCCTGCTCTTCGCAAGCCCGCTGTTGGTAAGTCCGGCCGCGGCTTATGACGGCAGGCCGCAACTCGACCGTGTATTCCCGCTGGGTGCCCGCCGCGGCGCGACCGTAACCGTCGAACTACGGGGTCGCAATCTTTCGAACCCCACGAAGGTCGAGTTCGACTGCGATGAGCTGGTTTGGACGGGGACCACCCACCAAAGTACAGGTCGGATCGATGGCGGAGTCACGGTCGACCCGAACGCGGCTCTGGGACCGCACTTCTTGCGCCTGCGCTCGCTCGACGGTCTGTCGACGACCATCATTTTCAACGTCGGTCAGTTCCCCGACGTAACCGAGTCCGAGCCCAACGATTCGATCCGCCAGGCGCAGCCGGTCTCGGGCGATGCCGAGATCCAAGCGCGATTGGCGCCGGCGAAAGACATCGACGTTTACACCATCAACGTGCGAGCCGGCGAACGCCGCGTGATGGACTTGCGAGCGATCGAGCACGGCTCGGTGCTCGAATGCAAGATGGAGCTGCTCGACTCCGAAGGCCGCCGCGTCGCACAAAACGATGACCGCAACGACTACCTCGAAACGCCGTTTCTCGACCACACTTTCGATGCCGGCGGGACGTATTACATCGTGGTCGATCGTTATCGCGGGCCCCGCGGCCACAGCTTCGCGGCGAATGCGACCTATACCCTACGCCTTTCGAGTCTGCCGACCATTGACTACGTGACGCCGCTGGGGGCGCAAGCGGGTGCGAGCAGCGAGATCGAGCTTCACGGAACCGTGCTCGAATCGATCGAGAGTGTCTACCTCACCGAAGTGCGCTCGGCCGAATACATGCGCATGACCTACCCCTACACGATGCCGATTCGAATTGTCGAGGATCCCCCAAAGGCCGCCGATATCGCGCGCATCGAGGGCCGCGTCGCGCGGCGCGAAAACGACACGCTCGCCGTGGAGTTCAACGTGCCCCCCGACACGCGGCCCGGGCTGTGGCGGCTTTGGGCAGAAGGGCCGCGCGGCATCGTCGAGGGAACGCATTTCGAGATCGCCGGCGCTGTCGAATACAGCGAAGGCGAGGCCATGGGGGCCCCGCGGCCGGAGCGAGCCTACGCCATCAACGGCGGCTTATTGGGCAAGGGCGAGAAGGACCATTATCCGGTGCACGGTATCGCCGGGGAGCCCTTGCATTTTTGGACCCTGTCCACGCAACTCGGCATTCCCTTGCTCGACCCCGTGCTCACGCTCTACGACGCTTCGGGAAAGAAGGTCGCCGAAAACGACGACACCGTGGGCGCCTATGGCAACCTAATCGGCAATCCTGACAGCAGTCTCTTCTACACGCCCACCGAAGACGGTCCCCTCGTGCTGACTGTGAAGGACCGCACTCGGCGCGGCGGGCCGTCCTATCGCTATCGCTTGAAAGCCGACGACCGCTTGCCTACCTTCCAACTCTTCACAACACCGGAAAACTTCACCATTGAGCGCGGCGGCGAAGCGGAAATCAAAGTTCATATGCTGCGGGAAACGGGTTTCGACGGCGAAGCCGCGGTATGGTTCGAAGGGCTGCCTGAAGGTGTCGAGTCACCGCGCGGCAACTTTCGAAAAGACCAAACCTTCGAGCCCAACGCCGACGGCGCGGACATGATCATTCCCGAAATCGCCTTCAAAATCCGGGTGCCCGAAAACGTTGCCCCGGGCGTCTACCCGATTCGCGTCTTGGGCGTGAAAGCGGAAGAGGAATCAAACCCCGATCGGCATGTCATAGAAGCCAACACGTGCTCGCAAATGGGGCCTCTGCTCGACCTTTGGAATTTCATTCGCCGGCCCTTGCCCGAAATCACGCTGACCGTCATCGAGCCAACGAAAGTTGCCCTCTCGGCGCTCACATCGTCGGTCACTATCGAGCAAGGCGGGGCGGCGGACTTCGACATCCGGGGTGTAGAGTTTCCCGAGGGCGCGGCCGTCGAAATCAAAGGCCTGCCGACGGGTGTTTCCTTCGAGGTCGTTAACCGCAACGACGACCAAATTGCGATTCGCCTCCAAGCGGGCTCCGAGGCCGGGCTAGGCTATTTCAAGATTTCCGCCGAATCGAAGATCGAAGGCCGTTGGACCGCGACGAACCCTATCACGCTCAGGGTCGCCAAAGCCGCCAAGAAACTGCGCGCCGAAAAAGACTGACCGGCTGCGGCCACGCTATTTCTTTTCCCTCTCCCAAGACTCACGGCACGACGCGGCGCGTTCGAGGATTTCAGGTGACGGCGATCCGCCCGACGTGTTGTATCCAAGCTCGGTGAGCAGATTGCCGGCGAGGGCTTCGAACAATCCAGTTCCTTGCCCAAACGCGGATCTTTCCCCAGGGGCTCCACCTTGAGTTCGAGATCGCCGAAATTGTCGTCGGCCACCGCCTGACGATAGGTGTGGTAGGCAAAATTGAACGACCACTTTCTCGACGGCCGGATACCGTAATCGAGCGTCGTGATCTTCATGTTGTAGAGTTCGGGCTCGAGCAACACGCCGTAATAGCGGTAGCGCTTCAGCCCGTTGTACCGAGAGCTGTTGTCGTTCAATCGTGTTTGTCGGAAGTTGCCGTCGATGCCGTCTTTGAAATCCTTGTCGCCCGAGCCGTATGCGTAGCCCGCCGAAATAGTCGATTCCCAAGGGAGCGGCAGTTTGTAGCTGCCGTCGAAATCGTATCCGTAGCCGCGCAGCAGTCGGCTGCCGCGTCGGCCTCGCATCTGCAACCACTCGCCCCAGTAATTCAGTTTCCGGGTGATCCGCCCGCGGGAACTCAGGCCGAACCAAATCGGATCTTCATCGCGTCGCGAAGTATCGTTCCTCTTGATGACATAGCCCGACAGGTAACGCCGCCCCGGGAAGCGATACTGCGAATGGCCGATCAAATAGAGCTGATCTTCGCGGGATGTGGATTCGCTGAAGATCGACTGCGCCACCGACATCTCCGCCTTAGATCGCCGTCGTGTAAAGTGTAGGCGCACGGCATCGAGGCGTTCGTCGTAGAGCCATTCGCGCTTGTCGCGGAAACGCTGCCGGCCTACGTGTAAACCCAGCGAACGATGGAAGAAGTTTCCGAGGTAGATGAACCCTTCGCGGAACCGCACTTCACCGCGGTTGCTCAGTGTCGGGTTGTTGCCGTCATAGAACCCTTGCGCGAAATTGAACTTGGCGTAGACTTCCGAATACTCGCCCAGCGGAGCGGCCACTTCCACCTGACCGCTGGTCCGATACCAGTCGTCGGAATCAGGGTCGTCTTCGTTCAAGTCGAGGTTGCGCGATACGTCCATTTCGAATTGCGTGCGGCCCCCGATGTAGGCCGGTCCGATGCGAATCGGGTCGGGATGCTGCGCGTCGTCGTCGCGGCGGATGAAGCGCGCCATCTTGCTGTTGTCGGCATATTTGTCATAGGCCGTGAACCCGAAACCCTCAAAATCGGTTCCGCCCGTAATCGTAACGACTCCGGGCAGGACCGAGAGTTCCGACTTCGCCAGGTTGATGTGCTCGATCGCCGCCTCGATCTCAAAGTCCTTGTCGCGATTACTCGAATGCGCCCGAACCGTGCGCGCCCTTACGAAGCCGTCCTTGATCCGCTTGGCCTTGACCTTGACCCGCATCCCGCGTTCAAAGTCGTTGACGGTGGTCGGCTCGCGCCGCTGATTTTGGAACTGGGTCCGCTCGTAAGTTTCGACTTGCAGTGGACCCATGGAAAACCGCCCCGCCGGGCCGTCGAATTTCGTGATGATTCCCTCGATCTCGAAATCATCATCGTCCCCATCCACAAACTCCACCGCGGTGGCGACGAGCTTGCCGTCCCTAAACCGCTTGCCCTCGATCTTGACGCGCTGTCCGACGCCGAGGTGCGCCAGCGGCGTGTTGACCCTTCGGAGAACACCTTGTTTCAAGTCCTCAGCCCGAATCACGCCCGGAACGTGGGCGGGCGGCAGTGGCGGCGGTAGCGGCGGTAGCGGCGGTGACGCGGCCGCCTCCGGAGGCTGCGGCACGTCGAGTTGGGCTAACACGATCGGCGGCGACTCCGCGGCCTCTGCATCCAAGCCGCTCATGGAAAACCGCTGAAACGACACCGCCCCGGCGGAAAGATCTTGTTCCTCCGCGGGTTTGTCGAGCGCGGACGATTCGGTCGCCGCCGGTTTCCCCAAAAACCCCGCGGGCAAGTCCCGGCCGGAAAAAGGGGTGGCGGAAAGCGTGGAGCCCAACCCGCCGTCGCCGCTCGCGTGGGTCCACGTAACCGTCAGTCCGGGGCCCCCAACGGAGGTCAGCGGATCAGGTACCCGATCATTCCGCAAATCAAAAACAACCCGAGTATTCCCGAACCCGTCCTCGCCGACCCGAACGCCGCGGACCGCCGGGCCGCCCACCGTAAGCAGCCTGCGTCCAAATTCGGGTTCAACGCTCGTATTGGTGAGATCAACGTACCATCGCGGCGGCGAGGATACGCGTCTCGCATAGGGCGGCAAGTACTCCGTTGCGATGTGATCCTCGGAGAGCTGGATGAACTCCCGCGCCAGGCGGCTGCGGTGCGCCGGCAGCCGGTCCCAGACGATCAGCAGTGGGCCGTCGAGGTGGCGCAGCAAAGCCTTCAGGAAGTCGATGACCTCCAGCTCGCCGATCGCGCCGGGATAGAGCCGGAAGTAAAAGTTGCGCAACGTCAGCCCGGCCGACACCGACAGCTTGTCCCAGTTGAAGTTGAACTCCAACACCGGTGTCTGGCCGCGCGGCGCCCAGGTGCGACAACGATGCGGCTTCTGACTCAATCCGCTTTCGTCGATGAAGACGATCGTGCGTTCTTCTTGGCGGGCTCTTTTTTAATGGCCGGCCAAGTCTTGCGCTGCCAGCCGCGGATGGCCTCTTCGTTGCGCTCCCGCGCTTTGCCGACGGGCCGTTGCGGGCTCCAGCCGAGCGCCCGCGGGATCTTCCAGACATGGCCCTCGTGATAGCGCACGCCGAACTCGTCTCCGATCAGACGAGCGACCCGCGGACAGCTCCACAGCGGCGTCGGGAAGCCGTGCGCCTCGGGGCCTTCCAGCAGCAACGCCTCGAGGCGTTCGAGCTGCGCGGCGTCCAACAGCGGCTTACGGCCGGCGCGGCCGGCCTGGCGCAACCCGGCTTCGCCGTCACGCCGGTATCGTCGCAGCCACTCGCTGACGCTTTGCCGCGCGACCTTCAATCGCCTCGCTGTCTCGGACTGACTACAGCCTTGCTCGACCAACCGGATCGCTTTGAAACGGCGCTTCTCCAGGGCCTCGAAATCCCGCCGTACGCCTTTTGTATTTCCCATACATACAAAGACGTACGTACCCCAAAAAGGTGTCACTTTATTTTGCGAGACTCAATAAGTACCAACGTCCGGGCGGTTTCGGGGGCAAAAACTTTCGTGAAAAAATCTGGCGGGCGGTTCGTTTTCCGTGCGTTTTATCACGTCAACCGGGTCGTGCCGGCCGCCTATTGAAGTTTCCGGCGCAGCACTTCGCGATAGTGCCGCTCCAGCTTGGCGGTGCGGAGATCGGCGGACCAGTTTTGCTCGACCTCGCGGCGGGCACGGTGGGCCATTTCGCGAGCTCGCGGTGTGTCTTCCAACAGCGACAGCGTGGCGGCCGCGAAACTTTCGGGCGTCTCGGCCAACTCAACGATTTCACCGCTCTCACTCGCCAGACCCTCGGCCCCCAGCGCCGTCGAGACAGCCGGAATCCCCGCCGCGAAAGCCTCGAGCAACTTCACCCGAATCCCCGACCCGCTCAAGATCGGACAAACAAAGACAGCACACCGCGCATAGAGCTCTCGAATGTCCTCAACCCGCCCCAGAAACTCCACGCCCGGCGCACTCGTTGTCGCCGCGAAATTCGGAGGTGCTTGCGCGCCGGCCACCAGCAACCGAGCGGCCGGCCGCGCCGCACGGACAGCCGGCAACACATGTTCGATGAAATACGCGAGAGCGTGCCGATTGGGCGGGTGCTGAAAACTGCCGATGAAAAGCAGCGTATCCGACTCACGCCCCTCTTCGCTGTAGGGATAGCGCGCCAAATCAATGGCCGCGCGCAAGTCGTCGCGAATCGACGGGATACCGTTTCGATTGTCGACGCCCTCGCCGCTGCCGTTCGCCGCGCCCCCCAGAAACGATTCCAGGTAACGCCGGTTCTCGGTCGTGCAAGTCTGCACACCGTCGAAGCGCCCTAACGCCCCCAACTCAAACCGCAACGCGCGCAGATATTCATAGCCGTGCAGCAGCTTTTCCGCCGGGTTCGAGACCGTGCGCAAGCCGCTCGCCACGGACTGAAAGTAAACGTCGTGCTCGAATAGAAACGTCGCGATGCGGTCGAACGACTCGGCGTATCCGGCCAATTGCGTGTAGTCGATCTGAATAACGTCAATCTCGTTGACGCAGACGCTGCGATGCAGGCGCCACCGAAAGTCGTCGCTCGCAAACTCCCGGGCCGCGTGCGGCACAAGCCCCCCCAGCCCCCCCAAACGCTCGCGTCCGCGCACCACGAACTCCGCGTCGGCACAGATTTTCTCGAGCCCGCGGTTCCCCGCCAAATCGCTCTCCTCGTCCAGCATCGCGAGGACGTGCAACCGCGTCAACGGCGCCAGGTACCGCACCGTCTGGTTCATGAACAGCGCCCCGCCGTGCAAAGGCGGTTCGATCGGGTAGGGCGACACGAACAAGACATTGAGCTTGTCGCGGTCCGGATCGGGCCGCTGAAAACGATCTCGAAAATATCCGCCCAACGGCCGCCGAAAAGCCTCCCTGTCGTCGACTACCGCTAAGCGGCGGGCACGGTTGCGCGAAGCGAGGGCCCGCCCCAGTTGGCGAAAAGCACGCCATAGAGCCCCCGAGTTCGCGCGGGCCGTTTCCTCCCCGCCCGCCAACCGAATCCACAACCCCGCATAGAGCCAAGCGAAATGCGAGCCCAACAGCCGCCAATCGTGCAGGTTCTTCCAGGCGAAAAGCAGATGGTTCTTTTCAAGCGTGCGCCGGATAAACGCCGCCGAAAAATGCTTCTCGATCGTCCCGCGATGATCGTGGTGAACTATACTCCGAGGCTGATAGAGTACCATCCATCCGTGCTTCCAGGCGTTGTAGCTGATGTCGGTGTCTTCCAGGTAGAAAGGTTCCCAGAGCGGGTCGAAGCCGTCGAGAGCGAAAAACTTGCGGCGGTCGTAAGCCGACGAACCGCCGCCCGCGTAGAAGGTGGGGAATAGGTCGCGGACCTTGTCGTCGATCATGTGACCCACCGACAAACGCCCATTGCGCCAAGACGCCTGGGTCAGTCCGGTTTCCTCGCGCCGCTTGGCTGGATCGGTGAAGAAGATCTGCGATGACACCGCGAAGACCCGCGGGTCCCGAAAACCTTCGATCAGCGGCGCGAGAAAGTCCGCCTCGACGCGCATGTCGTTGTTGAGCAGAACGACGACATCATGGCGCGCAGCGCGAAAGCCGGCGTTCGAGCCACCGCCAAAGCCGAGGTTGGTTTCCAACGCCAGAACGCGTACTCTCGGGAACTGCCGTTCGAGCATTTCCCGCGTGCCGTCGGTCGAGGCATTATCGACGACGAGAATTTCATGCTCCGGGTTGTCCGCGAGTGCGGCGATGACCGACGGCAAGTTGCGTTCAAGGTGTTCGCGGCCGTCCCAGGTAGGGATCACCACGCTGACGGCCGAACAGTCGACTTTTTCGCCTCCATCCGGTGGATCGTCTTTCCGCCCGCGACCCGTCACCGAAACGAGCAAATCATTGACCGCAAGCGATAACGCCGCCGCCGCGGTAAGCAGCGGCGCCGCGGTGAGCAGCAGGACGAATTCAACAACGGCCCGAAAAAACGCAATCATCGATTATGTCCGGCTAGGTCGCGACATGAGCCGCGAAGCGGCGGCGGGGATATACCCCAGGTTGGAGCCGGAACGGCGGAACCCGGTGTGGAATCTCCACCCGGGCGAGCCCGGAAAGGGTGACCCCTCAGCCGCGAAGCGGCGGCCGGAACCGTAGCCCAGGGTGGAGCGAAGCGGAACCCTGGGTTGTCCCGCCATCACGCGGCGAGCCCTGAAAGGGCGGCGGCGGTAGCATGAATCCGCGAATTCACGGAAACACGCAGTCCCCGATTCCTTCACAGCCCCTCACTCACCAGAGAGTCCGCTAGGCGAGTGTTGATCTCGACCCGGCTCGGCAATCGGATATGGCCGTACACAGTACCCTCGCCGCTCGCCATCGGCAACGTCAGCGCATTATCCACCCAGTCGCACGTCTCATAACCATCCAACGGACCGTTGGCGACCGCCGGGGTGAACGAAAAATGGTCCGGGTGCAGTTCCGGCAACTCGAATGCGAAATCGACGGTGTGAATATCGCCGGGCGACATCGGCGGCACTTCGACGCCCTCGCTCAAGGTATTGATGCCCGCGAAATCGACGCCCAGGTGATTCCGCAAAATAAAGCCGACATTGGGCGACACCAGCGACTCGCGGGCCCGCACACTGATGCGAACCCGTAACCAGGCATGCGGTTCGAGTAGCTGAACCGGGCGGCCTCTCTCGTCGACAACGGCGATGCCTAGGATTTCGGCTCGACGATTACCGTGGCGAAAATCGACGTTCGGAAGGGTCTCGACGACTTCAGGCGCGATCGACGGCGCCGAATCGTCTTCCCCGTCATTCTCCGCCTTGTGCAACTTGACGTAGGCGGCGTCCTTTTCCGCCATGTGGGCAAGATATTTACCGATCACCGAAGCCGGGTCGCCGATTTCGACAACACGCCCCTGGTCGAGCCACAAGACTTCGGTCCCGATGGCCTTCACGTCGGCCATGCTGTGCGAGACGAAAACGATGGTCACTTCGCGCCGCCGCAGCTCGTGAATCTTTCGCATGCAGCGTTGCCGGAAGTAGTAGTCGCCGACCGAAAGAGCTTCGTCGACCAGCAAGATTTCCGGGTCCACGTGAATCGCCACGGCGAACGCCAGCCGCACCAGCATCCCCGACGAATAAGTCTTCACAGGTTGATCGATGAATTCCCCGATCTCGGCGAACTCGGTGATCTCGTCGAAACGATCGCGAACTTCCTGGGTCGAGAGGCCCAGAATCGCTCCATTCAGAAAGACGTTCTCGCGCCCGCTGAATTCGGCATTGAAACCCGCGCCCAGTTCGAGCAACGACGAAACGCGCCCCTGCACTTCCACCCGGCCGCTCGTCGGCCCGAAGATACCCGCGGCCAGTTGCAGCGCGGTGCTCTTGCCCGAACCGTTTTCCCCAACCACGCAAAACGTGGTGCCCTTCGGGATCTCAAACGAACAATCCCTCAACGCCCAAAAGTCGCGGTGAAAACTCCGCCGCCCCAAGAATACAAATTCCTTGAGCCGATCGCCCGGCGCCGCATACACCGGGTAGCTCTTCGAAACATTGTGAAAGGCGAGGGACATGAATTCGCTAACCGTTAGCCGCGGATCTTGCCTCTGGGCCGCGCACGTAACGTTCGACCCTCTTCTATCATCTTTGCTGCCGAACCGAAGTTCAACCGGTTCGACTCGTTCGGTTCACAGTTCACGGTTCACGGCCAACGGTTCATGATCAAAGCACATCCGCGAAACCCCGCTTGGTATACCGGAAAAAAAGCCCGCCCGCCACGAAGGCCGTCACCGCGAAAGCCGCCAGCGCCAAGAAGTCCGTCGCCGAGGGCAGCCCCCCGCCAAGAATGCATTCGCGGTAACCGCGCACGACGTAAGTCAGCGGGTTCAACCGCAGCACCCCCGACACGGCTTCCGGAAACTGCCCTTCAAACAAAAAAATCGGAGTCAGCCAAAACCAAGCCGTGAGGATCACCGAAAGCACCTGCGCCGTGTCCCGCAGATACACGTTGAGGGCCGCCGCGATCCACGCCAGCCCGAGACTCAGCAGCCCAACCAGTACGAAGTAACCCGGCAGCAGCAGCAACGCCGCGCTGATGTGATGGTCGCGAACCCCAACGATGACGATCAGCAGCACCAGCGCCAGCATGTGGCTGATCCAAGTGGAAAGGAAAATACTGAGCGGAACGACTTCAGCCGGGAAAACCGTCTTCTTGATCAGATTCGCGTACTCCACCAGCGAAGACGACGACCGCTGCAGGGTTTCCGAAAACAGCAGCCAGGGCAGCATCCCCGCGAAGAGAAACAGCGGATAGCTGTCGGTCACCTCGCCGCGCGGCAAGCGCATGCCGAAAGCGTAGGCGAAGACAAACGTATAGACCGCCAGCAGGACCAACGGATGAACGACGCCCCACAACCACCCCACAGCCGAGCCCACATAGCGCTGCTCGAAATCGCGCCGCACCAACTGGTACACCAGGCTGCGATTCTCCACAAGATTTCGTAGAAAGAATGTCCCGGGGAGACGCATTCCTGTGCCGCGGAGCCGCATTCCAATGAGCCGTTTGTCGTGGGCCGTGAGCCGTAGGCTGCCCGCCGTCGGCCCCTTCCTATCATCGCAGGGTCAACAAGACACTCGGGGGCACGGGGCCAACGCGCAACTCACGGCAATGTTCGGGCATCCGACGCGGCGTGCGCCTCCAGGCGAGCCGTGTCCCCATAGCCGGGGACATGTCCCACCTTCCCATCGCAAGCGATCTTCATCAATTCGGTGTTCGGCTCACGGCTCACGGCCGGCAGCCTCCGACGCGAGCTTCGCCCTGACCTGCCGCATCGTCGAAAACACGCCAAACACCAACATTCCACCGATGAAGACCCAGACCCACGCCGGAATATTCTTCCCGGCCACGGCCAGGTAGAGATAAGCCGAGATGAAGCAGAACGAAGCACACATCGCGGGCAGGACGATCGGTCGACCCCGCCGCGAATTGCGCACCAGCCAAGCCACCGAAGCAGTAAAAAACGGAATTGCGCCCACGTAGATCACCCCGAAAATAAGCGGGTTGACCCCGTATTCGGCGCCGAGGCTGAAGAACCAATCTTGAAGTGTCTCAAACATGACTTTAGGGGCGATCGTGTAGTATACCGCGAATCCGAATTTGTCGCAAATCCTAGTCTTGTCTCATGCAAGATGAGCCTGAACGAGGAGTTTGTTTCTCACACAAGATGAGCCTGCAGGATCGGGGAGTGGGCATGCTGGGGATTGACTATCCAAGTGCAAAACGCCGGCAAGTTGAATCCGCAACAGATCCGGCAGTTTCTCCACTCCAGCCAGGAGATTCGATTCAAAGGCAAAGGGCGGGCCGAGATTTACGCTTGGGTGGCGCGCACGCTTGGCCGGCACGGCTACAGCCGCCAGAACCGCGCCGACAAAGGGCTGCTGCGGCAGTATCTGGTCAAGATGACCGGACTGAGCCGGGCGCAAATCACGCGGCTGATCCAGCAGTACCGGCAGGGCGGAGAACTCCAACCCGCCCGCTACCGGCGGCATCGCTTTGCCCGCAAGTACACGCCCGCCGACGTCGAACTGCTGGCGGCGGTGGACGAGGCCCACGAGCGGCCCGGCCACGCGCAAGATCCTCGAGCGGGAATACCAGCAGTACCACGAATACGAGCGGTTGGCGGGGATCTCGGTGGCCCAGATCTATCGCCTGCGGCGGCCGTGCCTACCGCCGGCGGCGGCTGCCACCAAGACCCGGCCCACAGCGGTGTCGACGGCGCGGCGCCGGCCCGACCCGCAAGGCTGCAGGACGATCGGCGAGCGGCGCCGGCCCGACCCGCAAGGCCGACCCGGCTCGACCCCGCCGCGAATTGCGCACCAGCCAAGCCACCGAAGCAGATCGAAAAACAACGGAATTGCGCCCACGTAGATCACCCCGAAAATAAGCGGGTTGACCCCGTATTCGGCGCCGAGGCTGAAGAACCAATCTTGAAGTGTCTCAAACATGACTTTAGGGGCGAACATCGTGTAGGCGGGCGGTGGATACCGCGAATCCGAATTTGTCGCCCCAACCCCCGTCTTCAGGCTCATCCTTCTATTCAAAGACGCCGCGAGCCTCCCAACTGTTTCAGAAATCACACTTCGCCCGACTGCCGGACGCCCGGCGTCGATTGCTCGGCCTCCGATAACGCCGCCCGAGTTTGACACCTTTTCAACCCACTGTTAGCTTGAAAGAGTCCCCGCGTCCGAAGAACCTCCCTCAATGGATCCCTCTCTGATCCGTAATTTTTCGATCATCGCCCATATCGACCACGGTAAATCGACGCTGGCGGATCGCCTGATCGAGATGACCGAGGCGCTCAGTCACCGGGAGATGAAGGAACAAGTGCTCGACACGATGGATCTCGAGCGCGAGCGCGGCATCACCATCAAGGCCCAGGCCGTTCGCATCAGCTATAACGCGCGCGACGGCAAGACCTACCAACTCAATTTGATCGACACCCCCGGCCACGTGGATTTCTCCTACGAGGTCTCGCGGAGCCTGGCGGCCTGTGAGGGAGCGTTGTTGGTCGTCGATGCTTCTCAGGGTGTCGAGGCGCAAACTCTCGCTAATACCTATCTGGCGCTCGAACATGACCTCGAAATCATCCCGGTGATCAACAAGATCGATCTCCCCGCCGCCGAGCCCGAAAGAGTCCGCGAGGAAATCGAAAGCACGGTGGGGCTCGACGCCGAAGAAGCCCTGCTTGTCAGCGCCAAATCCGGCCAAGGCGTCGACGAGATCCTTGAAGCCATCGTGCGGCGAATTCCCCCGCCAAAAGGATCGCCGGATGAACCATTGCGCGCCTTGTTGTTTGATTCCTGGTTCGACCCCTATCGCGGTGTGATCGTGCTGGCGCGCGTAATCGACGGCACTCTGCGAAAGGGCATGAAGATCCACTTGGCCTCGACCGGGCAAACCTACACCGTTGAGGACTTAGGCTTTCGAACACCAAAGCCTTTCCCTTGCGACGAACTCGGCAGCGGTGAAGTCGGTTGGGTCATCGCCAACATCAAGAACGTTACGGAAACGAAAATCGGCGACACGATTTGCGACGAGGGAAACCGTCCCGCCGAACCCTTGGCCGGCTTTGAGGAAAGCAAGCCGATGGTCTTCGCGGGACTCTATCCCGTCGAGTCCCATCAGCATCAGGCCTTGCGCGAAGCGCTCGAAAAGCTGCAACTCAACGACCGTTCTTTTCAGTTCGAACCCGAGACCTCGACGGCGCTGGGGTTCGGGTTCCGCTGCGGTTTTCTGGGGCTATTGCATCTGGAAATCGTCCAAGAGCGGCTTGAGCGCGAATTTGACCTACACCTGATTACGACAGCTCCCAGCGTCCGGTATCGCGTGCGGTTGACCGACGGCGAAGTGGTCGAGGTCGACAATCCCAGCCGCTGGCCGCTGGAGCAGAATATCGCCGCCGTCGAAGAACCAGTTTTCGTCGTCACCGTGATCACTCCCGACGAGCACTTGGGGGGGATTCTCAAGTTATTGGAAGACAAGCGCGGCGTGCAAAAGGGTTTCGAGTATGCGGCCGGCAGCCGTGTGGTGCTGACCTATGACGTTCCGCTCAACGAAATCGTGCTGGATTTCTACGACCGGTTGAAAACGGTCTCGCGCGGTTACGCCTCGGTGGACTACCATCTCGCCGGTTACCAAGAGTCGCCCATGGCCAAGCTGGACGTCCTCGTCGCCGGCGACCCGATCGACGCGCTGTCGATGATCGTTCACAGCGAGCAGGCCCACGGGCGCGGCAAGTCGCTGATCGAAAAAATGCGCAAGCTGATTCCGCGGCAGATGTTCGACGTGGCTTTGCAGGCCGCTATCGGCGGCAAGATCGTGGCGCGCGAAAACATTCCGGCCTTACGCAAGAACGTGTTGGCAAAGTGCTACGGCGGCGACGTCAGTCGCAAGCGCAAGCTGCTCGAAAAGCAAAAAGAAGGCAAACGCCGTATGAAACGAGTTGGCCGCGTCGACATTCCCCAAGAAGCCTTCCTAGCCGTCCTCCAAGTCGGCGACTAACCCCCAGTGGGGCAGATCTCCAGGCCTGCCCATGGCCCTGACCCATAATCCCCCAAACGTAGAAACAACCGCCGCCCCCCTACTCACTCAATCCCAACATCTTTCCCAGCTGAAACGCACTCATCCCCGCCACCACCAAAACCACCCCCCACCCCAGAATGTTCGCCGCCAAGCCGTTCTTGTATTTCCCCAGTAGGTCCTGACGGTTCATGACAAACAGCAACACGGCCGCGACCACCGGCAGGATCAGCCCGTTCGCCGCCTGCGCCAGCACAATCATCGTCACCGGACGCGTACCCGTCACCGCAAAGGCCGCTCCGACGACGATCACCGCCGCCCACACCGCGCGAAAGCCTCGGCTCTTGAGACCCCCGCTCTTGCCCAACACCCCCGTTACCGCATAAGCGGCGGCCAACGGCGCCGTAACGGCGCTGCTCAACCCGGCCGCCAGCAGCCCCAGCCCCAAGAACCACTTCGCCCCTTCGCCCAGCAACGGCTCGAGCTGCACCGCCATCACCGCCGCGTTCTCAATCTCGACCCCGCTTCCGAAAAACGCCGCCGCGGCGGTCGCCGTGATCGCCATGGTAATGAGCCCGCCGATCGAGACCGCCAAGGCCGTATCCCAGCGAGATTCTCTGAGCGCTTGGTCTCTCGGCACCGACTCCGGCCACTTTTCGCGGACCGACCCCGCGTGCAGAAACAAGTTGTAGGGGACAACCGTCGTCCCGACAATCGCGATCACCGTGACCAGAGAACCCGGCTCGAGCCGCGGAACAATCATCCCCGAAAGCAAGGTCGTGAAATCAGGTCGCACAAGCAAAGTGGTCAACAAGAACACCAGCCCCATCAGGCCCACCAGCAACCCCAAGAAACCTTCGATGAATCGATAGCCCCCCAAGCCCAGCACACCCGCCGCGCCCCCGGCGACAACCATCGCCCAAACCGCTCGCGGCAGCCCCGTGAGAACCTCGAGCCCCATCGCCGCGCCGATAATATTCCCCGACTCGTAGGCCGCGTTGCCCACGCCGATCGCAATGACCACCAGCGCGATCGACGCCGCCGTCATCCACGGGCGGTTGAAGGTCGATCGCAGCGCCTCTCCCGGGCCTTGCCCGCTAATGAGCCCCAGCCGCGCGGCCATTTCCTGCAATACGAGCGTCGCCACGATGGCGAAGACGATCGACCAAAGCAAGCTGTAGCCGAACCGCGCCCCCGCAATACTCGCCGTCGTGATCGTCCCCGGGCCGATGAAGGCCGCCGTGACCACCAGGCCCGGGCCGAAACGAAAGCTGCTCCCGCGGTTATTCCGCGTCGTCACTTTTCGCTTCCCGCAACCCAAACGTAAAAAGCGCGTTCCCCGCCGCGATCGTCACGCGTTGCTCGCCCGCCGCGCGATAAGTGATCGGCGGCGCATACACCGGCCCCCCCAGATTCGTCTTCCACAACAACTTGCCCGCCGCCGCGTCAAGCGCCATGAAGTAGCCTTCCTTGGCGCCGGTAAACAGGACATCCCCAGCCGTCGTCAAAATGCCGCTTTCGGTCGCCCCGGTGAGCGAAAACGCCCATTGGCGCTCGCCCGTCAACGGGTCCAACGCCAGCACCGCGCTATGCCCCGGGTCGGCGTGGTTGATCGGGTCGGGCACCCACGGCGTCGCGGTTCCGCCGATAAAAATCTGCCCCGGTTTGTAGTCAGCCTTCCACTTGCGAAAAATCCCATACGAATACTCCCAAGCCGAAACATAGAATAATCCCGTACGCGGACTATACGACGGCGAATACCAGTTCGTCGCGCCGGTCGCCGCCGGGTACACTTTGATGCCCTGGGCATTCGGCTCCATGCCGCGAATCTTCATCGGCCTGCCAATCTCGTCAAGCCCTGAAGCCCAGTTCTGATATGTGAATTGCTTGCCCGTCAGATACTCGCCCGTCTCCCGATCGAGCACGTAGTAGAAAGCGTTGCGGTTCGCCCACAGCATTAGCTTGCGAAGCTTCCCGTCGACTTCCAAATCAGCTAACACCGGAATCTGCACCGAATCCCAATCCCACACATCGTGCGGTGTGAATTGGAAATGCCACTTCAGTTTCCCGCTATCGACGTCGAGCGCCACCACCGACTCGGTATAGAGGTTGTCGCCCTCGCGATCATCGCCGTTCCAATCCGGCGCCGGATTCCCGATCCCCCAATACGTCAAATTCAACTCGGGATCATACGAACCGGTCACCCAAATCGATCCGCCGCCGTGTTTCCACGAATCGCCCTCCCAGGTATCGTGGCCCGGCTCGCCCGGCCCCGGAATCGCATAAAAGCGCCATTCGCGGCGGCCGGTTTCGGCGTTATAGGCGTCGAGCCGCCCGCGGATGCCGAAGTCACCACCCGCCGTCCCGACCAGCACCTTGTCCTTGACCACAAGCGGCGCGTGCGTCACCGCGTAGGCCTCGCCCGGGTCGGCGACTTGGGCGCGCCAACGAACATCCCCGGTTTCGGCGTCGAGCGCAACCAGCTTGCCGTCGAGGGTCCCCATGTAGAGCGTCTTGCCGAGAATCGCCAACCCGCGATTCACGCGCCCGCAGCAGACCGGGGCCTCGTCGCCTTGGTGCTCGTAGCGCCAATATTCGCGACCCGTCACGGCGTCGATCGCAATCACGGTATTCGGCGCTTCGGTGAAATACATCACCTCGTCGACGACCAGCGGCGTAACCTCGAATTTCTCGAGCGACTTGGTCTGAAACGCCCATTTGAGTTCGAGCCGCTCGACATTGTCGCGTCTGATTTCATCGAGCCTGCTATAGCGCTGCCCGTTGTAGGTATGCGAATAAGTCAGCCAGTTGTGGGGCTCTTTGGCGGCGTTGACGAGACGTTCGTAACCGACCGGCTCACGGCCGACTTGTGCGGGGGCAAACGGCGCCCAAGCCGCCGCCAAGGCGAAAATGAAAACCGTCGGCGCAGGCGATTTCATGGCGACTCCTCCTCGCCGAGCAGCGTGCCCAGGTAAGCAATCAAATCGTCCAGCTGCTCCTCCGACAATTGCTCGTAAGACGGCATCATCGACTCCTTGACGATCTCGAAACTTTCCAGATCGCTTTTCAGCACCGAGACCAGCCCGCGTTTCGCGTCATAAATCTGCACCGAAAACGTCCCGATGTTCAAGCGCCTTCCATAAAGCTTTTCGCCCTTTTTCGTAACCGCCCGCATCGCAAACAGCCGCGGCTCGACCTCGGCGCTGGGATCGGTAATCGACTGCCGGATATGTCGCGGCGCGCGAACCGCCCCCACTTCGCTCAAGTCCGGCCCGCCGCGCCCCCCAACCCCGTTAACCACATGGCACCCGGCGCAACCGACGCGGCTGAAAAGCTCTTTCCCCATCCCGGCATCTCCCGGGACGGGGGCCGCCTCGCTTCGCCGAATCGAGAAGTTCTTGACATGAGCAGCCATCGAGCGCAGTTGGCGCTCGTTGTAGTAGAACATCGGCATGATCGTTCCGGGAATGCCGTTCTTGATCGATCGCATCAATTGTTCGTCCGAGTCCCCGTGACGAAATCGCCCGGTCTGAAAACCGGGGCCGCGTCCGCCCTGTCCGCGGTCGCCGTGGCAGTTGGCGCAGTGGTTGCGATAGAGCACCGCAGCCTCGGTCGCCGGCTCGGCGGAACCCGGCACCGAGTCGGCCGGCTCCTGAGCGACCACGATCAACGGCAACGCGATAGCGACAACCGCGAGACGGAACACCGAACCCTCGCGGACGCCACGCAAAAAATTGAAGAACATCGTCATCTCTTACGAACCGCCAATCCTAATGCCCAAGCGGCACTCATCGCGCTATGCGAATTCCCGCGCGGCCCGCCGTAAGACTTATCAAACGACCGCAGCCGCGAAGCGGCGACCGGAATACAGCCCAGGGTGGAGCCGGAACGGCGGAACCCTGGGTGGAATCCTCCACCCAGCCAAGCCCTGAAGGGGCGGCAGGAAAACATCCTGTCAGCCCAACCTGTCCCTACAACACCCCAAAACCCCATTTCCACGCCGAGGCCATGAATCCGCTGGTTCATAGAAACAAACTGCACCCTTTCTTCACCAAACGTTGCCGCCCACCCGCGCCGCCGGAGTGACCACCCGCTCGAAACGCCCTGCCGGCAACCAGTGTAGCCGTACCGCGATCCACTTGCCACCGAACCAGGTCGCGCTGAGCACCACGTCGCTCCCTCTCCGGCCCGCGTCACATTCGGCGTCGCCAACCGATCACGGCACGGTTACCCTCCAGCCCCTCGAACCCCAACTTTATCCTTAAAATCGTTGCGATCCGGCGGAGAGCATGCCTATACCCGTTGGCGCGGACGGGCCCGACGGAGTGCGTTGTTGCCACGTCTGACCAAAAAGGAGTCTCACGGCATCGATAGGAAAAAGTTTGCACTGGCCACATTCGCGGGCGGAATCGTGTTCTTCGTTTCAGGATTTGTCTTTTATGGACTCTTGCTCCAGGATTTCATGGTGGCCGCGTACGCGGACGGCGCCCTGAAAGAGACGCCCGAATGGGGCATATTGATTCTCGCTGATCTCATCTTCGGCGCTTTTCTCACGATGGTGCTTAGGCGCTGGCCCGACGCCGGCACCGTAGCCGAGGGGGCAAAGGCCGGCGCGGTGTTGACGCTGCTTCTCGGGTTGGGTTTCAGCCTCGTCACATACGCCACCACCAACACCATAGGGGCGGCGGTGATCCCGGTGGAAGTGGTCGTCTCGGCCATTCGAGGCGCCTTGGCCGGCGGCGCGATCGGCGCCGTCCTTGGGCGGCCCTAACGCCCTCAACCGGAGCCCTCAGTAGGCGCCTGGCCAAACACCGGGCGTCAACACCTCGAGCAGATGATCATCCGGGTCTCGAAAGTAAAGGCTGCGCCCGCCGCGGCGAGGTAGCTGTTCGTCCGCGGGAATGAGATTCCAGCGAACTCTGCTCTCGATCTCAACACCGTTCGCAACTAAGTGCCGCTCCCATGCTTCCAAGTCAGCCTCATTGATCGAGAAGGCCAAATGCGTCCGGCCGTCGGCGTCGGAGGCGGGGATGGTTCCGCCCGGCGTCTCGATCGGCTCAACGGAAGCGCCCTTTTTGAAAAGCAGAAGAATTTGGCCTTGCCGGATCACTAAGGCAACGATCCGCTCGGCGGCGAAGATCGTTCGAAAACCGAGGGCATCTCGATAGAACCGCTCGGAGCGCCGCGTATCGGCCACAAACAGCGCCGTCTCGACGACGCCCTCGAGGCTGGGAACCTCCATGCCGCCGGAGGGAGGGTCCTGGTTCGGCTGATTCACGGTGTTCCTCGGTGCCGCGGTACGCGGCCTTGTCGATCTAACAGTCAGCCTTGCCCCGCCGCCGTGGAGCCGAGTCTATTTCTTCCCCGGCAACCCGAAAACAAATAGCCCGCTACCGGCCGCGATAGCCACCCGCTGCTTGCCCTTGCTTTGAAACGCGATGGGGTTGGCCTTAATGGTCCCCCCGAGATTCAGCCGCCAAAGTTCTTCGCCGGTCTTGTCGTCGAGGGCTTTGAAGTGCCCCTCGTCGCTGCCCGCGAAGATGAGCCCCCCGCCGGTCGAGAGCAGGCCGGCCCAAGCGGGTCGAAAAAGGCGGTGCTCCCAAACCTTCTTACCCGTCAGCGGATCGAGCGCGCGAACGGCGCCCCACCACTTGCCGGGATTTTCGTCCTGATTATCGAAGCGGCCGCCCCAAAAGCGCGTGCCGGCGGTGTAGTCAACCGGACCCTTGTAATACAAACTGCTGCCTTCGCGGGCCGTCACGTAAAAGAGCCCCGTATCGGGGCTATACGACGGCGACATCCAATTCGTGCCGCCGGCGACGCTAGGGTAAACTTCGATCCCTTCCTCGGTCGGAAAGTTTCCCGGCACGCGCACCGGCCGGCCATTCTTGTCGATCCGCTCGGCCCAAGTCTGCTTGACGTAAGGCTCGGCTCGCAGAAACTCTCCCGACTCTCGGTCGAGCACGTAATAGAAGCCGTTGCGATTCGCCGTGATCAGCAGCTTTCGCATACGGCCTTCGTATTCGCGGTCCACCAACACCATGACTTGCGTGGCGTCCCAGTCGTGCACGTCGTGGGGCGTGAATTGGAAATGCCATTTGCGCTTGCCGGTATCGGGGTCCAGCGCCACGACGGAATCGGAGAACAGGTTGTCGCCTTTGCGAAAATCCCCGTTCCAATCCGGCCCCGGATTGCCAACTCCCCAATAGGTAAGATTCAACTCCGAGTCGAAAGACGGCGTGACCCAAATCGAAGCGCCGCCGGTCTTCCAGGAATCACCTTCCCAGGTGTCGCGGCCGAATTCGCCCGGTCCCGGCACGGTATGGAAGCGCCACTCCCGTTTGCCGTCCTCGACGTTGTAGGCGTCGATAAAACCTCGGATGCCGTACTCGCCTCCGGTCGTCCCGACCATGACCTTGTCCTTGACCACGAGCGGGGCCAGCGTCGCGCCGTAGCCCTTCGTGTAGTCGAACATCTCCGACTCCCACAACACGCGGCCGGTCTTGCGATCGAGGCTGATGAGGTAGGAATCGAGAGTCCCCATGAAGAGCCGGTCGCCGTGAACCGCCAATCCGCGGTTCACCAGCCCGCAACAGGCGATCACCTTGGGCGGCAGATCGCGCCGGTAGTGCCAAAGTTCGGCACCGGTGGTCGTATCCAGCGCGTACACTTCGTTGGGCGGAACGGTAAGGTACATGACCTCGCCGACCACAAGGGGCGATGTTTCAAACTTATGTTGGAAGCCTTTTTGGAAGACCCACTGGAGGCGCAAATCGGCGACGTTCTTGTGGTTGATTTCCGACAGGGCACTGTAGCGGTGCCCTTCGTAGTTGCCGTTGTTCGTCAACCATTCGCCCGGGCTCTTCGAGGCGTTGAGAATGTCTTGATAGCTGACCTGGGCATGAGCCGCGCCGGCCAAGACAGAGACGGCAAGCAGGCTTCTTGCGATTCGCGAAGCGGCGGCTCCGTCGAAAATCCGCCAACGCGACGGGAGGTTGCGGAAAAATGCGCTCACGGTTGCTTACTTCCCAAGGTGCACAGATAGGCGGTCAGGTTATCCAGCTCGGCGCCGGAAAACAGATCTCCGTAGGCGGGCATCAGCGATTGGTCGAGACGTTCGAACGAAGCCAGGTCTTCTTTGCTGAAAGACCGGATCTGCTCGTCCCGTCCCATCATGTGGAGCGAATAGGCGTCCTCGTTGAGCAGAATGCCCTCGTGCGCGGCGCCGGCGCGCGAGACCACCTTGACTCCGCGGCGGCCGACCGCGATGGTGTCGGTCGGTTCAAGCACGGCTTCGCGAATTTGCTCGCGCGTGTATTGCAATCCGGCATCGCTCAGGTCGGGCCCGAGGCGTCCGCCTCCCATGCCGACGGTGTGGCAGGAAGAGCAGCGCCCCTTTTGAATGAAGAGTTCACGGCCGCGCAGGGCATCGCCTTCCGCCGGCCGGCAGACCCGCTCGGTCTCCGGCTCCAGCGTGCGGACGAAGAGAAGGATCCTCCACACCGCAGCCTCGTCGAGCCACAGCCCGGGCATCCCGGTGCCGGCGATGCCGTCGAGAATGTTGCGGAACATCTCGCTGTCGGAGTCGCCGTGCTTGTGGCGCCTCGTCGCCAGCCGCGCCCCGCGTCCGGACGCACCCGCCGGGCCGTGGCAGTTAGCGCAGTTGAGCGAATAGAGCCGCCGCCCCTCGGCGAGGTCTTTAGCGGAGCTGAAAGGGTTCCGCTCGATGTGCTGTGCTGTCGCGGGCTGCGCCAAAGCCGCGGCGGCCACCACCAGTAGGGCCGGCAAAGACCCAAGCCCCGCCGGGCGCAAACGCATCAAGATCGCACTTCGCATTCGTAGAGACATCGAACGGCCACGTCGGCTTACGATTATACACAGCAAGCCGGCCCGGCGGCCCGCTCGTGAATAGAGACAGGGCGTGCGACATAAATGTGGGACGCACATCCCGCCACACGTCTCGCTTGACAACGACGAGCCGCTGCATGGAAAACCCGGACGGAAGTCCACGCTCTCAACCGGTGCCGCATTGTCTCGCGCCGCTACCGCGCTTCCCGCGCCCTTTGCTCGTAGATCGCCCGCGCCTCGCCAAATTGGCCCAACACATGACTCTTCTCGCGCTCCGATCGCCAGCCCGGATGCGCTTCGGCCTGCCGTGTGATCTCGTCGATCCAGCGGACAAAATACTCCGCGTCTTCCCGCGATCGAATCGGCCGCTCACCCGTATACACATAGATCGCGCCGGTTTCCGCGTGCAAATGCGTGTCGTCGATCGGATGCACCGGCCCCTCGGTTCGCGCGCGCAACCCGAACCAGCCGCTCGTCTCTACCTGCACCCGCTTGCGCACGTCGGCCCGCCGGCCCCCATCTTCGATGGCGAACGAATCGATCACCTTCCCATTGAAAAGCAACTCTAACTTTTCCACCGGGAAGGCCGTCTCAAGCCGAGCGTGGATTTCCACCGAGCCACCCTCGCCGGGAAGATGAATTTCGTCACCGGCGATCTTGCCGTTGATCTCGAGCCCCACCAGCGGCCCGTTCGTGACGAACGTCCGGCCCTCCGCGATGGCATCGACCCAGCGGCTCCATGCGAGCTTGTCGCCGAGATACGCGTACACCCTTGCCGCGCCCACCGCCGGCGTGCGATGCAGATTCGAAATCGAATCTTCTCCGCCCGAATGCGTGATCTTGAAGCCGCAGTTCAAGATGCGATGCAGCACCCGCGAGGTATGTTTCGCGTACATCGCGCCGGTCATGACCTCGATGTAATCGACCGTCCCCAGCGCGACATCGACCGGAAAACCGCGGGCATTCGCGTAGCCGGCTGACACCGGGTCGCTGTCATAGGGATGCACATAGCCGGTCAACGCCCCTTGCTTCTTCCCCAACCGAAACATATCCGTATTGCTCGGGTAGAGACTTTCGATCGCCGTGCCTTCGTAACCGGTCGTGAAGGGCGAAATTAAGTGCTTGGTGAGATTGATGAAGTTGACGTGGCCGTGGAAGGGCGGCCGGTACTCCTCCCCGAAAGAAAGCAATCGCTCGGGGCTTGATCGCTGCTCGTCATAAGCGCCGTTGAAATATTGGTGGTCGAAAATGCGGTTGTCTTTGTTGGCGATCTTTTCACCGACCATATCCACATCTTCCGCCGCCCCCATGAAGAGCAGGTTCTCCGGCGTGTTGTGCAGGTTCCCCGCGTAGTTCATATGGACGTGGTCGCTGCCGCTGTACCAGCCCTTCGCTTTCAAGTTGGTGAAGCGCTTAAGATCGAGGCGCACGAGCGTAACACGGCCGGCTTCCGCTGTCGCGGTCGCTTGCACCGGCAGGCGTTCGAAACCCTTCATCGCCTCGATCGAAACTTCTCCGGCGGGTACGTCGACAACGAAACGGCCGCGGGTGTGAAAGAAGTCGTAGTGCCGCGCGCGGGAAGCAATGCGGTGATAGGCGTCCGGCGGCGTGTAGGCTTTGCCGTCGGAAGCGCTCAAGTAGACGCGGGCCTCGGTCGGCCGGCCCGTGTCGCCATCAAAGACCCGCACATCGAGCGTTCCCATCGGCCGTCGATAGACGCGCCGACGGATTTCAATCTCGCGGTCTTCCCCACCGAACGTCCGGAGCAGTCGCAGCTCGGAAACACCGGGCTGATTGGACACATAAACGATCGACTCGCCGTCGGGCGACCAGCGCGGCTCGAAGTGGTCCCACTCCCCGAACGTCAGCTGATAAGGCTCGCCGCCGCCGACCGGCAACACATAGAGATTGTTGTATTGGCTGCCGCGATGCGAGCTGTAGAGAATCCGTGTCCCGTCGGGTGACCATTGCGGACGCGTGCGATAGAGCGTTTCCTCGCGCAAGATCATCGTCGCTTTCGCCATCGCGTCGGGCTCGATCGGCGCTCGCCAGATGGCCCCCGAGCCAAGCGAAATACCGCGATTCGAAACAAAGATCATCTCCTTGCCGTCGGGCGAAACCGTCGGATGAATATGCAGATCCTGCGCCCCGAAATAAAGCCGCTCATTGTGGAAGCGATGGTCTTCAGTCAACCGGATTGGAGCGCCCGGCCGGCCGTTATCGATCGGCAACGAATAAAAGTGATACCAACCGTCCGGCTCGGTCGAAACATGGAGAATGCGGCTGCCGTCGGGCGACCATGTCGGGTCGAGGTTCACGTGGGTCCCCTCGGTCAGCGCCGAGGTTTCGCCCGTGGCGACATTGAGCAGCCTGAGATTAATGCTCTGATAGTCGTCGTCCGCCGTATAGGCGATCCAGCGGCCGTCGGGCGACCAGACCGGTGAAGAATCGTAAGTCGCCCCGGCGGTCAGCTCATAGGCTGTGTCGTCCTCGACGCCGATCTTCCAAATCGACCCCGCCATGCTGAAAGCGATCTGCTTTCCGTCCGGCGAAAAACTCGGCCGCCAGGGGGTACTCGCCGGAGGCGGCAAATAGAAGCTGTGCATATAGTTGCCGCCGGTCTTCGCCATGGGATAAACCGCCGCCCGCTGCGCCGACGCCGGCCCGCCAATCAAACCAAGCAACAAGAACAATGCCCAGACTGGAAACCGCGAGCAAATCATAAGACGCCTCCGAACCGAGCCAAGTATAACCCGCCGTGGATCAGGTCTCCATGCCCGCCCACCCCAAACGATCCAGAGTCTCCAAGGCTGCCTCGCAGTGGGGCAGGTCTCCAGGCCTGCCCATGCAAACGTCCAAGATTCCCCCTAAACCGTCCCATCCCCACCCGACAGCCGCTCCTCCATCTCCTCGGGCGTACGCGGCCAGTCTTTCTTCAGCAACCGCGAGAGCGAGCGATCGGCCAACAGCTTACCTCCGGTTTGGCACCCGGGACAATAATTCGTCTCATTCGCCGCGAAGCGAATCCGCCGAACCGTCGCCGCGCAAACAGGGCACACTTTTCCGTAACGCCCATGAACCGCCATCCCCGAACGAAACGCCGTAACTTTCTCGGGAAACTCGGCGCCGGCTTCCTCGCGCAGCGTCGCGACCCAAAACCCCAACGTCTCACGCGTTGCCTCCCACCGCCGCCTAACCGATTCAGGGGCCAACTTCTGTGTCAACGCCACGGGCGACAGCCCGGCGCGATGCAGAATTTCATCGGAATACGCGTTGCCGATCCCGCTGAACTTCCGCGGATCGGTCAATGCCCGCTTCAGCGTGTGATTCGCCGACTGCAGAACCGCCCGAAAAGCGTCGCAGTCGGCTTCGAGAACTTCGAGCCCGCCCGGGTCAAGCGCACGCAGAGCCTCTTCGCCCTCGACCACCCGCAAAGACGCCCGCTTCTTCGACCCGGCCTCGGTCAAAAGCAATGTGCCCGAGGAAAAGTCGAACGCCGCCAAGCCACGCCGACCGCTCGGAATCGCCGCCCGCGCCGCCTTTCGTTGGGGCTGTGAAAAAACGGGGACTGTACCGAGCGCCGTCCGACCAAGTTCTTTCGAATCGACGACCCGCTTGGCGCGAAGTGGACTGTCCCCCATTTTTTCGCCGGCCCAATGCAGCCGCCCGGCGATCATCAAGTGCAGCACCAGCCAGAGGTCCCCATCCAGGCCGATCGCAATCCTCTTCCCCAATCTCCGCAGCCCCCGAACCTTTTTCCCGTGCGCGGCCTCGATCGGCGGCTGCGCGGTCCTTAGCAAGAATGGGCTCTTGAGTCGCACATCATCGAGGCGCTCGCCGACAATCCGCTTCTCGAGCGCTTCGATGTAAACGACGACATCAGGCAACTCCGGCACGCGACCAGCTTCCCACGATCACTCATCCGGGATCAAACACAGGCTCCGTAGGATCCCCGGAATTTAGCCCGCGGCTTCAGCCGTGGGGCTGGAGTTTCTTCATTCTCCAGCTCTCGGCGGAGGCTTGCAATGGGGCAGGTCTCCCGACCTGCCCTCCCCCAATCCGGCCGGTAACCAACAGGAACGACAATTCGCGCGCACACCACGTCCCGAATTAATACTGGCCCTGGGCGCAAGCCCAGGGATCGCCAACATTCGCCCCCACCGTCTCCCTGCACTTGGCCGAACGACCGCTCTCGCGGTCGTTCGGGGGCCTGTGGCGGGACCCAAGACCGGCCGCCAAACGGCCGGTCCCTCTCTCCTTCCAAGCCCACCCGCCCAAGAGCAAGGGCAGGCGGTCAGCCCTTCGACCGCCAAGCTCGCAGCAACGCCCCGTGCGCCGGCGACCGCAACGGCGCCGTGACGTGGTTGCGTTCCCGCTCTTTTGTCAACCTCTCGCGAAAGGCCTCCAGCACCCACGCTGACCGAAACACGCCGCCTGAGTAGGCAATCGTGACCGTCTCGTTGTTAGCGAACAACTGCCCCCGCACCGCCTCGGCGAGCCGAGCCAAATCCCGCCCCGACCCAAGCAAAATCTCCCGCGCGGCCTCGTCGCCTCCCTCCGCCGCCTGGTCGACCAACGGCGCAAGAGTGGCAATCTCATCTCGACGCAGCCCATCGGCATAGAATCGGTGCAGCAAGCCGTTCATCTTCGAGGCGCCGACGTGTTCGAGAAACAAAGCCCGCAAGCTCGTCTCCGCACCCCAGCCCTCTTCGGCTTTCAGCCCAGCCCGCATCGCCCGTCGAACTATGTCGAACCCTCCGCCCTCGTCCCCGAAAGCATACCCCCAACCGCCGGCCCGAGCGGTCTTTCCCGCCCCGTCTTCGCCCCAAGCGATCGAACCGGTCCCGGCGATCACCACGATCCCCGGCGTACATTCAATGGCGCCCCACAGCGCGATTTGCGCGTCGGTCACAACTTCCAACTGGTCGGCGGGAATTCGCCGGGAAAGAAGCCCGCGAGCCGCCTCGGCACCGCCGCTCATACCGCAACAGGCCGCCGCGAAACGAACAGCCCCGTCGAGCCCGGCGTCATCGAGCGCGCTCGAAAGAGCCTCGTCGATCGCCGCTTCCGTTTTCGCTTGGGTATTTTCAGAGCCCCCGCGGTTCGCCGGCCCCGCCGACCCCGTTCCAATGACCTGCCCGCCCTCGTCGCCAATGAGGACCGCGGTATGCGATTGCCCCCCGTCAAGACCCAAGAAATATCGACCGCCGCCCGGCGAGGCATCAGTCGCCGGATTCATCTCACTCGTCTCCGCCCGCCCGCCGCAGGCAATATTCGAAAACAACCCCCCACTCAACCCGCTGCACATTCATCAGCGCTCCCTCCAACTCGGCATCGCGCCCCCGCTCGACCGCCTCGCACTGATCCACAAACCCAAAAGGGTCCCATTCCGCGCGGCTTTCGATCGCCAACGCCAAGCGCTCGGCAGGCGCATCTCCAGTCGACCGCGAATGCTCGATCGCGGCTTCCCGCAATACAGGGAAGAGCTCATGCCGACCCACTCGCCGAAACCAATATTTCGAGTTGGGAAAGTCCGGCTCCTGCCGGTGCATGATGCCGTGCAGAAAGCTGCCCGTCGCCGAACCAATCGATTGGGAAATCGTATGCGATTCGTCGATCGCCGAGAAATAGAGAAACAACGCGCTCCGAACGCAATCGGCGAACTCTCGTGACGCAACCGGACCACCGAGTAATTCCTCCGCCGACACGGCCCGCAAACGCTCCAAACCCTCACCCGCCAACGGACCCGCCGGGGCCAACGGCATTACCCGCTCTCCCCTCTCGGCCGAATTGAGAATATCCCGCGTCGTTGCACTGCAGCGCGTCAGGTCCACCATAACCACCTCCGCCGCGAACACGACAGCAGCACCTGCAAACCCTCGGTCACATGCCCGCGCCGTCGCCCGGCACCAGGTAACTTACCACCATGTATACGCCGTAAGCAGCCAGCAGCACAAAGCCGAAGGGCTTCCGCAACGAGTCGCCGGAGACGAAAATCCCGATCCGGAAGGTCAGCAAGATAAACAGCATCGCCGGGAACAGCACTACGAAGAAATGTCCGCCGGCCATCAGACCCGCTGGCGTCACGGCCGCCGAGGCCCCGGCGACAAACAGCACGTTGAGAATGTCCGCGCCCACCACATTGCCCACCGCCAATTCGCCGTGGCCTCGCCGCGCCGCCGTCACGGCCGTGACCAATTCCGGCAACGAGGTCCCGAAAGCCACCAGCGTCGCCGCGATAATGCTTTCCGGAATTTCAATCCGCGTCGCCGCCTCCTGCACCGACGGAATCAAAACCTGCGCCGCCAGCACAACCAACGCCAGCGAGCCGGCCAGCTTCAAGATCACAAAGGCCATCGGGCTGGCTTCGCTGTCCGTCTCTTCTTCGGACACCGTCGCCGCCCCCGTGCGCGCCCAGCGGATCGACAGCACCATATAGACCGCCAGCGCGACAAGAAATACGATGCCCACCCATTGCGGCAGCCGCCCGCCTTCCGCGAACACCCGCCCGGCGTTACTCCAGGGAAAACACCCCGCAACCAGCGCCACTGCGGCTCCCAATTGGATCCACCCTTGCCGATTGACGATCGCGCGGTCGAGCCGCAACGGCGCCAAGATACACGCCAACCCCAAGATCAAACCCGTGTCGCAGATGATCGAGCCGACCGCGTTCCCCAGAGCCAATCCCGGGCTGCCCTGCAGCGCGGCGAACACCGAAACAGCGGCTTCCGGAGCGGTCGTCCCGAGGCTCACAATCGTCGCCCCGATTACCACCGTCGGAATACCCGAACGCTCCGACAGCGTGACGGCTTCATCCACCAGCCAGTCCGCCGCCTTGCCCAGCACCGCCAGGCTCACAAGGATTACCAGCGTCAGTAAACCGCCGTGCAGATCGGAAACAAAGTGATGCAGAGCCCCTTCCATAGCCAAATTACACGGGCTTTATCGCTCGACCTCCGCCGCGGCCTCCGCCGGTCTTCCCCCTCCGCCCACAAACGCCACCGCTTGTGTCAGCAGAAAGCCACCCATGATCAATCCCGCCGCCGCGGCCCACTGCCCGCCGCTTGGCGTGAAGCTCTCCAACGGGAAATCCTTCGGGTCAAGTGTCGCGATCGCCTCCGCCGTCATCACACGCCCCTTGATCACGTCCCCCGGCACCGGTGCGACACCCTGCTGAAACGGCCACAATCCCAAAACCGCCCCCAGTAACAATCCGAGCAGCAGGCCCAGCGTCGGTTTCTGAAAACGTTCCAGCAAGACTTTGACCAGATTGCTGATCACGACCACGCCGACAACGATTCCCAGGCCCACCGGCACGAAGACATGCAAAGCCTTGGTCAACTGATCCCACTGGGGACCGCCCGCGGCCGTCAACGCCGTCTTCGTATCGGCAACGGCTCCCAAAATCGTTAGATACTGCCCCAAAATCAATAAGATATAACCGCCCGAAATGCCCGGTAAGATCATCGCCGAAGCACCGCCGACGCCGGCCAGAAACAGCATCAAGTAAGCCCGCTCGCCGGCACCCGTTGCCGCCGCCCCTGGCTGCATCAACGCCATCAACGCCATCAGCGCCACGCCGCCCGCGCAGCCCGCCGCGGCAGCCGTCGTCGCCGGCCGTAACAGCCGCCATACGACCGGGACGCCTCCCAGCGTCAGCCCGATAAACAGACTGAACATCACCCAACGGTGATCGATCACCAGTCCCTTCACCACCCCGGCCAGAGCGATGATCGCGACCAGTGCCGCGCCGCCCACCGCCGCGAGCAACGACAAGGTCTTCACCCGAAAACGCAACGTCGTCACCTCGGCAATGCCGCCGATAAATTGCGGATACACACCCGCCGCCAACAGCATCGTCCCGCCCGAAATGCCGGGCACCAGGTTCGCCAACCCCATCAACACGCCGCCCAGAACTCCTCGTAACAGTTGCGTGGTTTCGAGCATCGCCGGTTTGGTGTGGAGTCGCGTCCGGCTCGGTCGCGATCAGTCGTCGCGAAGCCGCTTGTCGAGACCTCGGAAGTATGGGAAACTAGCCCTGCGGCAAGCCCCTCAATCTACCATGGACTACCACGCACTGTCGCCTGTCACGGGCCGCCCCATCGCTCTTCATATCGCCGCCGGCCGCATCGAAACCGTCACCCCCTCCGATGACGATCCGGCCGGTCTTTGGGTCGCGCCCGGCCTTATCGATTTGCAGGTCAACGGCTTCGCCGGCGTCGATTACAACTCGCCCGAGACGCCGATCGACGAAATCGGCCGATCGATCGACGTCCAACGCGCGACCGGCGTCACCCGTCTCTACCCCACCGTCATCACCGGTTCGAACGCCAATATCCGCGGCGCACTCGCTAATCTCGCGCGGGCCAAGCGCGAGCTCCCCAACCGCGCCTCGATCGCCGGCTTTCACGTCGAAGGCCCCTTTATCTCACCCCACGACGGGCCCCGCGGCGCGCATCCGGCCGAGCACGCGCGAGCCGCCTCGATCGAGGAATTCGAGGAATTCCAGCAGGCCGCCGAGGGGCAAATCCGCCTCTTGACCCTTGCGCCCGAGGTCGAAGGCGCACTCAATCTGACTGAATACCTGGCGGAAAAGGGTGTGGTCGTCTCGCTCGGTCACACCGGCGCCGAACCCAAGGAAATCCGCGACGCCGTTGCCGCCGGCGCGACGATGAGCACTCATCTCGGTAACGGCGCGCACGCCATGATCCGCCGCCACCCCAACTACATCATCGAGCAGATGGCGTGCGATGAACTCTACGCCGGCTTCATCGTGGATGGCATCCACCTGCCGCCCTCTTTCGTGAAAGTTGCCGTGCGCGCCAAGACACCCGAGAAATCAATCCTCGTCACCGATGCCGTCGCCCCCGCCGGCTGCGCGCCCGGCATTTACCGGCTGGGCCATGTTGAATTGAAACTGAGTGAAGACGGCAGCGTCCGCCTACCCGAGTCGGGACGCCTGGCCGGTTCCGCCCTTCGCATGGACCGCGCGCTCGAAAACCTCATGCGCTTCACCGGCCTCTCGTTGCCCGAGGCTCTCAAGACCGCCACCGTCAACCCCGCCCGCGCCATGAATCTAGAAGCCCGCCAAGGTTTCCTAACCCCCGGCGACCCCGCCGAGCTGATCTTCTTTCATCACAATCCGCAAACGCAATCCTTCGAAGTAATCGAAACCTCGGCCGAGCATTCGTCGCCGAGCCCCGAGGCACCGTGAGAAGAGAGCACCGTCGACCAAAGGATCGATCCGCCCTGCCGCCAACATGCCCCATTGGGGCCGGATCCGGTCTTGAGTGCTGGCGCGCTTGACCTCGCGGCGGAGTCGGCTTCTCGATCAGCGAGCAGCCGCCCTCACTACGCTCTTGAGAGTGTGGCGGCGAACGATTTCCGGGTCATTCCCCACCGCCGCGCGACACAATACGCCCAAACTGCTGCCCGCCGTGGTCGCCGCTGCTCCATGTCCCCACATATTGGCCGTCATGGAACAGCACCCGCGCCGTGAAGGTGCCCAGCCCCGGGATCGTCGCCTCGGTCAAAGTGATGACCGGGGTGTCGTCGGCCCATAGGATTCTCACCGGCACAGGCACGGTCACATCGTGATCGCCGTATTTGATTCGAGCGTGAATCAGCCAATAGTCGTCCCCCGGCATGTTCGTGATCTCTTCGATCTCGTAATATTCCGGGTGAACGCCCTCTCTCCCTTTCAATGTGAAGTGGCCTTCCAGGGCGACGCCCGTCATCGACTCTTGGAACTTGTTTTCGAGTTCCGTGCGGCGGGCGGCCTCTTCGTCGGGCGAAGAAGCGCACGCGGAAAGCAGGACCAGTAAAGAGGTTGCAACGAGGTTTCTTGCGCTATGCGGAATCGGCATCATCTCTCCTGTCAGCTCACCACGAAGTTAACCAATTTCCCCGGCACCACGATAACCTTGCGAATCGTCTTGCCTTCGAAATGGGACGCCACTTTCGGGTCGGTCTTGGCCGAGGCCTCGATCTCATCCTTGCCGGTACCCTCGGCCACCGCCACGCGCGAGCGCAACTTGCCGTTCACCTGCACGATGATTTCGACCACCTCTTCGGCGGCAAGCTCGGGATCAAACTCCGGCCACGCGGCGTGCATCACCGGGGCCTCGCGGCCCAACTCCGCCCACAACTCCTCGGCCATGTAGGGCGCAAACGGCGCCAGCAACAAGACCAGCTTCGGCAACACCTCCGCCAATACGGTGGGCGACAAGTCTTCTTCACGGGCGTAGAGTTCGTTCGTCAGCTCCATGACAGCGGCCAACGACGTGTTGAAATGCCAGCGCGTCTCGAAGTCACTCGTCACTTTGCGAATCGTCTGATGCAGTTTCCGAAGCACCGCCTTGTCGGCATCATTCGAGGACTCCTTCCCTTCGACGCCGAGGTTGTCCGCGTGCCGCGTGACAAAACGATAGACGCGGCTCAAGAACCGCGACATGCCCTCAACACCCGCATCTTGCCAGTCGACGTCCTTTTCCGGGGGCGCGGCGAACAGCGCGAACATCCTCACCGTGTCCGCCCCGTACTTGTCGACCGCGACGTCGGGCGAAACCACGTTGCCCTTATTCTTCGACATCTTGGCCCCGTCGCGAATCACCATCCCTTGGGTGAAAAGGCGCTTGGTCGGCTCGTTCCAAGTAATCAGCCCCAAGTCGCGCATCACCTTGGTGAAGAACCGCGCATAGATCAAATGCAGCACGGCGTGCTCGACGCCACCGATGTATTGGTCGATCGGAAACCAAGCCGCGACTTTCTTCGGGTCGTAGGGCGCTTGGTCGTTGCGCGGGTCGCAGTAACGATAGAAATACCAGGAGGAGTCGACGAAGGTATCCATCGTGTCGCACTCCCGGCGCGCCGCGCCGCCGCACTTCGGGCAAGCCACGTTGACGAATTCGGCAACTCCCAGCAACGGCGAACTCCCCGCGCCGGTCAGCTTCACGTTCAACGGCAACAACACCGGCAAATCCTGCTCGGGAACGGGAACGACGCCGCACGAGGGGCAGTGGATCATCGGAATCGGCGTGCCCCAGTAACGCTGCCGCGAAATGCCCCAGTCTTTGAGGCGATAGGTCACAGCCCCCTCGGCGAAACCGCGCTCGGCGCCCCAGGCCGTCATCGTGACCTTGGCTTGCTCGGTCGTGATCCCGTTGAAGGGGCCGGAATCCTCGACCACGCCGTACTCCACGAAAGCCTCTTCCATCGTCTCGGCATCGGCCAACTCGCCGTCGGCGGGACGAATCACGGGACGAATCGCGATGCCGTATTTCTTGCAGAACTCAAAGTCGCGTTGGTCGTGCGCCGGTACGGCCATAATGGCCCCCGCGCCGTATTCCATCAACACGAAATTGCCGACCCAAAGCGGGACCTTCTCCTCGCTATAAGGATTGACCGCGTAGTGCTCGGTGAAGAAGCCTTCCTTTTCGAGGTCGTCGGGGTTTAGCGCCGCCCGCTTGCGAATCATCTCGTCGGCCTTCTCACGCAAACCGAACTGATCGATCAGCGGATGTTCGGGCGCGAGGATCGCGCAAGTCGCGCCGTAAATCGTGTCGACCCGCGTCGTGAAAACGCGGATCTTCGTCCCGTCGTCTTCCAAGCGAAAATCAATGTGCGTGCCTTCGGAGCGCCCGATCCAGTGGCGCTGCATGGTCATCACGCGCTCGGGCCAGCCGCCTTCGAGTTCCGCCAGGTCGTCGAGCAACTGCTGCGCGTAAGCCGTCGTTTTCCAAAACCATTGCTCGATCGAACGCTGCTCGACCGGCGTATCTTCGTGGCGCCAGCAGCAGCCGTCGACGACCTGCTCGTTCGCCAACACCGTTGCGCACTCGGGACACCAGTTCACCTGCGCCTGTTTGCGGTACGCCAACCCGCGCTCGTACATCTTGAGAAAAAACCACTGGTTCCAGCGGTAGTATTCCGGCTCGCAACTCGAGATCTCCGTCTCCCAGTCGTAACTGAAACCGAAGCGCGCGTGCTGCTGCTTCATGTGCGCGATGTTCGAGCGCGTCCATTCACCGGGCTCGCGGTTGTTCTTGATGGCGGCGTTTTCGGTCGGAAGCCCGAAGGAATCCCAGCCCATCGGATGCAGCACGCGAAAACCGCGCATCCATTTATAGCGAGCCAGCGCATCGCCGATCGAGTAGTTGCGAATGTGCCCGATGTGCAGCGACCCGCTCGGGTACGGAAGCATCTCGAGGACGTAGTATTTCGGCCGCGAGAGGTCCTTGTCGCCGCGGTAGATGTCGGAGGCTTCCCAAATCTGTTGCCACTTGGGTTCGATTTGTTGCGGATCGTATTTCTTTTCGGGCATGGAATAAATCAGCGACGCGGGTTGGGCCTGAAGCCCCGCTCAACCGTTCCTCTAGTGTAAAGCGACAGCCCATCGTCCGGCCCGGAAATGCGGGCGATCGCCTGACAAAGCCCTCGTGTGTGTCCTGTTCGTAGGGCGGTCACGCGGCGTGAACGCCGTCGGGGGTGGGTTGCCGTGGAGTGCCGGCTTCCGGCGGCGAGGTCAGCCCGCTCGAATCCATCAGCTTGGGGTAGCGTGGGTCGTCTCGAATGCAATCGAGCCAGGGCTCGGCCTCCACCCAGACCATGCAGTCGGAGCGCTGCTCGACGGCTTTCGAAAACCATGCAAAGGCCTGGTCGAGATCTTCGAGCACCGAATAGCCCTGGGCGATCTCGTAGGCGCAAACGTAGTCGTGGCCGACGCCCTGCTCGAGCTCGGGCATCAGCTTCAGCGCATCGTCGGTCCGGCCGACGAGCGCGTAGCCGTTCTGCAGAAACAGCACGGGCCAGGGGCTCCAGTCCTGGTCCGCCGCCGCGCGGAGTTCCTCGATGCCCCGGCTCGCGCTGCCGTTGAGGATGTAGGCCATGCCCATTAGGCATCGGGCCGGGGTGAAATCCGGTGCAATCCGTAGCGTTTGCTCCCCCTGCGCAATGGCGGCGTCGTAGTCGCGAGCGGTTATCTCGGTGACTTGGGCTTCGAAGGTCGTGGGGGCATCAAGCGGAGCAAGATCTTGGGCGTGACGGATAGCTTCTCTCGCCTGGGAAGTCCGGCACTCAGAGTTGAATGTAGCGGCCAGCAGGCGGTAAGCGTGGTTGCTGCGCGGGTTTCGCTCGATCGCCAGGCGGACGGCTTGGCGAGCTCCGTGACGATCCCAGACATAGTAAAGCCGAACCATTCCGAGCACGGCGTAGGCTTGGTCGAGCGAGTCATCGAGTTCCAGCGCGCGCAGGGCCGATTCGCGGGCCTTGGGCATGGCTTCGCGCGGGGCGCAGTGCAGGCTCGAAAGCTGCGCGTGGGCGTGCGCCAGCTCGGAGTGCGCCGGGGCGTGACGCGGGTCGAGAGCAATCGCCTTTTGAAACAGCCGGACGGCCTGCAACAGCTTGTTGGGCGTCGCTTGGTTTACCAGGACCCGTCCCTCGAGGACCAACCGATACACTTCGGGGTCGCCGCGCCGTTTCGACGGCAGGGGCGGCTCGGGCAGCGGCTCGCGAAGATGGAACTCAGGCTGATACCCGCCCTTGGGGACTTCGATCACGCAGCGGTCGCCGCGTCCTTCTGTTTCGTAGTAACGAGCCAAGCGAGCCCGCAGCCTGCGGGCTTGTACCCTCACGATGGTGTCGCTGCGCGGGTCGAATGACTCACCACGGTCGAAAACTTCAACGCCGAGCGTATATTCCTTGATGAATTCCGCGTCGTTCCCGATGGAATGCCCCACCAAATACCGCAAGAGTCGGCTCAATCGCACGGCGCGAGCGAAAGTTTGCCCCGCGAGAATCTTCTCGAGTTGTTCCCTAATTTCAGCGCTGCTAACGGTGCCGGTAGCGGTGCGTTCCGCCATGGTGTTCCTAGTATACGCCGGCGTGCAAGAACCGCCACGTTCGCGAAGCCGCGCCAAATGTCACCCCATGTCACTTCCCATCGCCCAATAGCTGTTCTAGACTTCTGCTACGGCCCCCATCCGTTCAAGGGAGATAGAAATCATGGCATTGCCGGCAGCGATCGAAGCCCCCGTAACCACCGAGACTCTGCTGAGCAGGTTGGAAGAGATCAAGCCGATCATCGAAAAGCATCGCGACGCGGCGGAAGAAAACCTGCGGCTGAGCGATCCCGTCATTGAGGCCCTGAAAGAGACCGACCTTTTGCGGCTCTATTTGCCGCGGTCGCTGGGCGGCCTCGAGGTTGATCCTCTGACCTATTTCCGCATTGCGGAACGGGCGTCCAGGATTGATGCCGCCGTCGGCTGGGAAATGATGGTAGCCAATGGCATCGCTTACATCGCCTCTTATTTGCCCGAAGAGGGTTACGAAACGATGTACGGCGCGGATCCGAATAATCTGGGTTGCGGCACATTCAATGCGGTGGGCAAGGCGGTTCCCGTTGAGGGGGGCTATCTGTTTTCGGGAAAGGCGGGTTTCAATAGCGGTTGTCGCCACGCTGAATGGTGCATGACGCTAGGGCAGATCGAAGAGGAAACACGCGCCGCTGATGCCGAGCCGGAGGTTTTCGCGCTCTTCTGTCCGATGAAAGAGGCACGGATCATCGACAATTGGGACGTCCTCGGCATGCGCGGCACGGGGAGCGACGACGTCATCATGAAGGACGTCTTTGTCCCGCAATGCATGGCGTTTCCCATGGCGTCGTTGTCGGAGCCGTGCGTAAACAGGTATTGCAGCGGTGATCTCTACCGCTTGCCGCTAAGCATGTTGGTGCACACCGCGCCTGTAACGGCGCTGGGCGCACTGAGAGCGGCTCTCGACTGGGTATCCGACCTGGCACGGAACAAGACACCTTTTTCGGCCTCCTCAAAGCTTCGGGAGCGTTCGATCGCGCAGATCAATTACGGCAGGGCACTCGGACTCTATCGAGCCGCCTACGCCCTGTTAGAGACTTCCATGGAAACCGTCTGGTCGAAAGTTCAGTCCGGTGGGACTGCTTCAACGGACGACAAGGCCGACCTCTTTCTGGCGGCAACTCAAGCGATGCACATGATCGCGGAGAGCGTCAACCTCGCCGCATCCGTAGCCGGGACGAGTTCCATCAGAAAAGGCAATCCGCTCGAGCGGGCCGCACGGGATATCGAGGTCTTGCGGCATCACGCCTATGTGACTGAAAGCCGCTTCGGCACAGTTGCGCAGGTCTATTGGGGCTTGGAGCCGGACTTCTTTTTCATTGCGCTCTAACTTGCTCGCCCGGTTTGCCGCCTTTGCGATACGATGAAGGCGATGGCGGACGAGTTATTCGAAGTTCAGTGTCCCTGCTGCTGCGGGCGTCTCGAGATCAGCGCCGAGACGCAAACCGTCGTCCATCACGAGGCCCCGAAACCGGAGTCCATTCCTCAAGATTTGCAAGAGGCAGTTCGCCGCGTGAAAGCCGCCGAAAGCGGGCGCGAGGAGCGTTTTCAAAAACGCCTCGACGCGCAGCGCCAACACAACAAGACGCTCGATAAGCGCTTCGAAGGTCTGCTGAAAAAAGCCAAGGACAGCGGCCCCCCCGAGCGCTATACCCGCGACATCGACCTCGATTGATTGTTCATCAAGAGACCAGGGACACCATTCCCAGTGGGGCAGGTCTCCAGGCCTGCTCATACCGCGGGCTGCCCATGAAGCTGCCCCCAACCTAAGCAAGCCTCTTGTCCTAATGCCGGCCTTGGGCTGAAGCCCAGGGACAACACCTCAAGTCAAGGCTCCTCTTCCCATGGGCGAACGACCGGCCCCGGCGGTCGCTCGGGGGCCGCGGGTGGGGCCAAAGACCAGCCGCCCCGCGGCTGGTCCTCGTCTCAACCGTGCTCACGGTTCACGGTTAATCTACCCCAACGGTCACTGCCTTCCGTACTCTGCTCTGGTCGGGCCTGTACATTTCTCCAACCGCGGAGGGCAGCTCGCCGGGCAGGCCTGGAGACCTGCCCCACTGGGCGTCAGAGGCCCTTGCTGAGTTCGCGCGAGCGCGCGCCGGCGGCCTCGACTGCGGCGCGCAGGGCGGCGGGCACGCCCCCTTTCTCAAGTTCCCCCAGCCCCGCGACCGTCGTGCCGGCGGGTGTGGAAACTTCATCGCGGAGCACGGCGGGGTGCTTGCCGGTTTCGAGTAGAAGCTTGGCCGATCCCATCAGCGTTTGCTCGGCTAATTGCACGGCCAAGTCGGCGGGTAGGCCGAGGCTGACTCCTCCGGCGGCCAGGGCTTCGGCGACCAGCGCGACGTAGGCGGGGCCGCTGCCGGAAAGCGCCGTGACGGCGTGCATCATTTCTTCGTTGACCCAAAACACGCGTCCGACGGTCCCGAAAATTCCCTCGGCGACTTCTCGGTCGGCGGGTTGGGCGGCATCATTGGGGCAGATTGCCGTCGCCGACGCCCTCACCGTCATCGCCAGATTCGGCATGGCGCGAAAGGTGCGCATCGACGGCGAGCCGGCGTCCTCGATCGTTGCCAGCGGGACGGCGGCGGCCAGCGAGATGAGGATCTGATCGGGGCGAAAAAAGTCGCGCATATCGCCCAACACCTCGCGAATCTGATAGGGCTTGACCGATAGCAGGATCACGTCGGCCCATTGGGCGGCCTCGGCATTGCCGCCCGCGCTGACGGAGACGCCGAGTTGTTCGCCGATTTCCTCGGCCGGCAGCGAGGGATGCACGGTGGCGCGAATGTCATCGGGGGTGAGCTGCTTGGCTTCGAGCAGACCGCGGATTAAGGACCCGCCCAAATTTCCGGCGCCGATGACGGCAAGCTTTCGATCGAGAGACATGGGCACATTGTAGCGAGGTCGCGGGTGGCGCAAAGCACTACAATGTCTTTCGGGCGCGCTGTCGCGGTCTGTTCTTCGAACCGCCGCCCATAGGAAAGCCCGACAGGAAAACCCCACAGGAAAACAATGCCCGACAAGAACATCGATCCCAGCTCGCAAGTCAATCGGCGTGAGTTCGCCAAACTTTCCGTTGCCGCGGCCGCCTCGGCGGCGGTCGGCGCGAATGCGACCGCGCAAGAAAACACTGGCAAGGTCGTCGACAATTTCGAGCGTGCCGATTCCTTCTATCACGGCCACGGCTGGGAATCGCTGAACCCCGGCTATTGGAAACTCGAAGGGAACGCGCTGCGGCGTCGAATTCGCACTCGTGGCGATAAGGCTCGGCATACCGGGTTTCCGTTTCATAAATACATGGAAACCGAGTACGAATCGCGTCCGCCGTACGGCATGATTTGGCGGCGCGATTGGAAGCTGCAAGGGAACTATCGAGTCTCGATCGACGCGGTGGTGCGTTCGCTGCCCGATCGCAGGCCCGAGCCGGGCTATTCGTTAATGGGGATCTGCTTCGGCGGGCGGACGTTATTTGAAAGCTGGAACGGCGGCGGCGAGCAAGGCGACGCCTGTTGGTACGCCGCCTGGCGCGATGACGGCGGCTTCGGCGTGTATGACCACACGACCGACGATGCCAAGGCCGTTCAGCTTGATTCCACCACCGAGGCCCCGGCCCTCAAGGCCGGCGACCGCGTCACGATCGACGTGGAAGTCTCGGGTCGTGACGCCAACCAAGCCACGGTGACCGCCACCTTAAAGGCCGCCGGATCACAAGCCAAAGTCACCTGTAAAAACGTCGAACGAGAAAAATTCGTGGAAGGCTTCGTGGGGCTCGTCGGGCGCGGCGATCTCGACTTCGAAGTCAGCGAGTTTCGGCTCGACCCGGGCGACAATACCGCGCTCGACGAGCCTGTCAATGAATTGCAGGTCTGCTATCCGCTTGGCGACACCCTACGGCAAGTCGACGGCGAATGGCATTGCCGGTTCATCGCCATCTTTCGCCAGGAAGGCCGTAGCGCGGAAATTCGTATCGGAACCGCCGAACAGCCCGCGGCCGGCTGGGAAGCCGTTCCGCGCGCCGGACGCGGCAGGATCTTGACCAATGGCTTTCGACGCGCGACCGCCGTGATCGATTGCGTGTTGCCGGCCAACCCCGCCGACGCCGAGATGTATTACACGGTTTGGAAGGACGGCCAAAATGTCACCGCCGACCCGCGCCCAAGCGCCCGCGGCTATGTCGGTCGCCTACCGCGCCTCACCGCGCCCTATCGCCTCTGCGGGCTCAGTTGCCACGCCATCAGCGGCACAAAGCCCGGCATGGAACGCACGGCGAAATTCCAGGAAAACTGGATTCACGATCAGCCCTTGGTCGACGCCTTTCTCTACACCGAGCTTTTCGAATTTCAGGTCATGCTCTGGGAGGACGACGTTTGGTATCTCGAACTCGTTCTCTACACCACCAGCACCGACGACGCCTACAAAATCATCACAACGACCTTGGGCAACCCCGTTACGCGTTGGCAGATGATGCGGCACTGGAACGTCCTCAACCCCGGTGATCACGACCACGGCATGGACGACGTCAAGGGTCCCGAGCAAATCGCGATTCGAACCCAGCCGGGCCTAGGCCAAGACATCGAGTACATGCAGCGGAATTTTCAGATCGTGCAGCATTTAATCACCGGTGACGACAGTCCCTCGGGCACCGAAAACCCGAAACGTTGGCGGCGCTGGAAGATGCCCGAGGGAGACTTCTCGTTGCTGATCGCCGATTCACGGCTCTGGCGTACATCGCAAGACACCCATATCTGGGAAACCGAAGGCTGGACCGGCAAGGGGCACATCTACGACCGCAAGGACCCGACCCGCAGTTTGCTCGGAGAAGAGCAGTTTGCCTGGTTGCAAGAAACCGTCCGAACCGACACTTCAGCGCTGATCTGCGTCACCGGCATCAACGGCATGCATACGATTTGGCAGCCCTCGGCCGAAGCCGAGCAGCGTGACCGCATTGCCGCCGATTATGCCGGTTGGGTAAAGGCGGGTTGCGACCGCGTGATTGAACTGTTGAGCTCGCGCGAGGGAATCGTCAGCGTCTATGGGGATGTTCATATCGGCTCGATTGTGCGAAACCGCGACGCGCGGCTGTATGAGTGCTCTTTCGGGCCGATCGGCCGCACCGGAGGACGGGCTCCCAAAAGCGGCTTCGGGCGCCGCATGACCGACTACGACGGCCGCGAACTCGACATGATCGCGTTCTACCACCAGGACTACGAGTCGCCGGATTTGAGGAAGCAGACGAATCCCGGCTATTGGAATTTCCTGGAGATGGAGTTTGATCCGCGGCCCGAGGATGCAAAAATCGGCTTGTGGATCAGGCGCTTGGTCGAGCCGCCCAATTCCGAGCCTCGCGGCGACGGATCGGTGTTCGTCGGGGCCTCGGCGACTGGGCGTCCGATCGATTGCCGCCTGCCGCGGCTCAAGACGCTGCCCAATGCCGACGTGCGCTTCGCGACCATCGAGGGACGGCCGTTACGGGCTGCTCGGAGTCGCGCCGACGGCAACGTGGCCGTGCCGGGGCTGGTGGGCGTTGCCGCCGGCTCGCGGGTGACGATGACCGCTTATGACGGCGAGAAGATCGAAGCCCAAGTCGTCACGACGCTTTAACCCGCTTTTCTCTCCGGCTGCCCTTCATCGGGAAAGATTGGCCGGCGGGTTTCCAAGGAAGCCCGCGGCTCTACTCCACCGACTGCGCCGCCAAAATCGCCGCCCCTTGACTAACCACCTCTTGCCCCAACCGCGACGGGACAATCCGATAATGCTCGCGGAAATAGGGAACCACCAGTGGCCGCACCTTCTCGGAGACGCGCTCTAGAAAGGCACTATTCCCCGCCCCAACCCCACCGCCGACGACGACAACATCGGGGCTCAACAAGTTGATCGCCGCAGCCAGCGCTTGCGCCAGGTAGCCCGCGGCACGATCAACAACCGTCCCGGCGAACCGGTCACCCGCCTCCCAACCGCTCATGATCTGTTTGCTGGAAACCTGCCCTGCGGAGTCGTACTCCGCCGCGAATTTCCCCGCCCGCCACAATGCCGGGTCTTGTTCGGCTATCCAACCCGCGAGTTGCGCAATCCCCGGACCCGAGCAAACCGCCTCCACGCATCCACGCCCGCCACACGGACACATCGGGCCGTCCGGCGCTACCACCACATGCCCGATTTCCGCCTCGCCGATATCACTGAAGGCCTGAATACGCCCGTCGCGCACAATGCCGCCGCCGACTCCGGTCCCAATCGTCGTGTAGAAAACCGTGCGACACCCCTCCCCCGCTCCGAAATGGGCCTCGGCCAACGCCGCCAACTTGCAGTCATTCTCGATGCTCACCGGCAGCGCGAATTCCTTTTCGAGCCTCGGGACAACGGCAAGTCCATCCCAGCCCTCTTCGTGCAGACATAGGTGAGGCTCCCGCGTCGAGCGTCGCACCGTTCCACCGAAACCGAACCCGATCGCGCGAAACCTTGCCCCTTGGCGTTCGCGGGGCTCGCGAAGCTCATGCGCGATCTCAATCAGCCGCTCCAAACTGCGCTCGGCCCGGTCCTGGGGCTCGCGATACAGGAAGCGCGTCTCTTCCAACCGCCGGTCCGCCCCGGCAACGCCCGCGGCAAGCTTCGTCCCACCGGTTTCAAAAACAAGATAAGAGGCCGTACTCATAACGATGTGCCCGCCGGGTCCGCGCCCGGGACTCTCGATTATACCCGCGCGCTTTGCGGCGGCTACCTCACACGGGTCGATTTGGCGGGCATTGCTAGAATAAGGTGCGATTCATTGAGTCGCGAGCTTTCGACCAAGCAATTGGGGGAGAGGCGAAATGGCCGCGCTTGAACCGGGCTCAAAAGCCCCTGACTTTTCATTGCCCGACAGTAACGGCGAGATTCAATCGTTGCGCGCCGCGCTCGAAAAAGGACCCGTGCTGCTGACGTTTTTCAAGGTCACCTGCCCCACCTGCCAGTACGCCTTGCCGTTTTTCGATCGCCTAGCCTCGGCAACCGCGGAAGGCCCGGTTACGTTTTGGGCCGTCTCGCAGAACGAGCCGGAAGACACAGCCGCCTTCAACCGCGAATTTGAGGTCAAGCCACCCGAGCTGTTCGACTCCGAAGACGAAGATTTTGCCGTTTCGAACGCCTACGGCATCACTCATGTGCCGAGCAGCTTCCTGATTGAACAAGACGGCACGATCTCGCAATCAGCGGTTAGTTGGGACAAAGGCGAGTTCGAACAAATCAACGGGCGAGTAGCCGCGGCCGCCTCCGTTCCCGATCTCACGGTCTTCAAACCCGGAGAAGACGTCCTCGATTACAAAGCGGGTTGAGGATCGAGAAACTGAGTCCCGGTCGGGACTCTTCTCCCGGAAACGAAGCCCGGCTCGTGTCGGAGGTTTCCACGTCCACCCTTTTCGCGCGGCTGCTTTGCGACAATCTTCAAGTCGTTATGGGGATACAAGAAGAACGCCCGGCGTCCTTCGCTGACCCGACATCACGGGAGCGCGGAAGCACCCTGGCGGATCAAGGACCGGGTGCGGCAAGGCCGTCGTGGCGGCGCTCGGTGACGGCATTGAGTCAACTCGGGCTTTTCATACTGCTGACGATGTTGCTGTGGCCGGCCTGCGGTTGGCTGTTGTCGTCACTGCCCGTCGACCGCTTCACGATAACGCTGTTCTCTCTGTTCCCGGCGGTGGCGGCGGTCACTTTCCTGCTGCTGCGCTTCCCACAACCGCGACCGCCGGCCGTGATCGCGGCCGCGCCCAATCGCCAAGCCGTCGCGGCCGCGGTATGGGGCTTCGGCGTGGGCGCGGCCCTGGTCACGATCATTCTGAGCGTTCATTGGGCGCTGGGGTGGGTCAAAGTTTCGCTCGGCCCACTCGAAAACTACGCCGGACCGTTATGGGAGCCCGCGCTGCTTGTCGGTCTTTTGGGCGTTCTGGTCGGGTCGGCCGGGGAAGAGCTGCTGATTCGAGGCTATGGGTTTCAGATGGTGGCCCGAGCCACGCACCCTTGGGCCGCCGTCGGGGCAACGGGTGGAATTTTCGGGTGGATTCACTATGGCAACCCCGAGTTCTCCGGACCCGCGTTACTCAACACGGTACTGTTCGGCGTTCTCTTCGGCCTCGCTCTTGTGCGGCATCGTACGTTGTGGCTGCCCTACGGCCTGCATATCGGCTGGAATTTCGCGCTGGCGGTGTTCGGCGCCAACCTCAGTGGGCTTAAAATCAAGTTGACGGCAATGTACGTGACGCCGGTCGGCCCGGAGCTGTGGACCGGCGGCGCCTACGGACCGGAAGCCGGGCTTTCGGCAACCACCGTCGTAGTCGTCGCGGCCTGGGTCATTTGGAAACTGCCGTTGGCGCGGGACAGCCGAAAGCTATTGTCGGAAGAAGAATAGTGATGGTCCGTCGGAAGGGCTCCGACGATAGGTATTCCATGCGAAGGCATTTGAGTTTCGCTTTAGGGGCGTTGGTATTGGGCGGCGTCATGACGCTCCACGCCAAGATCGGCGTCGAGCAACGCGCCCGCATCGTGCGGCAAATGACCGCCGAGTACGGCACCGCCAAAGTCATCATCCCGCGCTCCAAGAAAGCTCTGGGCATCTCGACCAAGGGGCGCTACGATCCCGACCAATGGGGCGATGCCATGGACAAGTTCGGTCCGGCGGCTCGCTTGGGCGACTTGGTGCAAATCACCAGCGTCGAGTTCAAGAAGGACCGCATCATCTTGGTCATTAACCACGGCCTCAAGGGCGGACGCAAGTGGTGGCATCGGGTGCAAATGAGTGGCACCATGCGGCAAGGAACAACGCTCGGCGCGGGTCAAAGCGTCCACGCCCCCGGCGGAACGAAACTGGCGCTGGTCTTCGAGGGCGGAGTCCCGGAACTGGAGCCCGACAAACTCAAGAAGATGATGGAGCCGATCATCGATTTCACGCAACGCTCCGCAACGGAGCTCTACATGGAAAAGCTGCCCGAAGAGTTTCGGGAAGCGATTACGGATAAACGCGTCCTCGAAGGCATGAATCGCGACATGGTCCTGCTCGCCAAGGGACGCCCCGACCGCAAGGTGCGTGACTTCCGCGACGGCATCGAAACCGAGGATTGGATCTACGGCATCCCCCCCGGCAACCTAACCTTCGTCACCTTCGAGGACGAAAAAGTCATCGCCGTACGCGACACCTACGCCGCCCCCGGGGGCACGGCAGGAATCGCCCAACCACCCGAAGACAAGGAATAGGATTCACGACATAGATGCAGAGCCCAGAGCGCAAGCGACGGGCCAAGGGCACAGGGGGAGACGAAGTTTTGCGACACGCCAAGCGCAACGGAACCTCCCTCCCTACCCCTACGACCCCAAGGGCAGGAAATATTGCGTCCCCTGAACCGGCTGGCTGAGCTCTTCCAACAATTCCTCGAGATCCTGTTCTCGATGAACAAAGTCGGACTTCGACGTGTCGACGACTAAAACGTCGGCGGCTTTGTAGTGGGCAAAGAAGTGTTCGTAGGCACGCACCACTTCGTCGATGTATTCGTCGGCGATGTGGGCTTCATCGGCGACGTTCTTTCGCTCGATCCGTTCCCGTAACACGCTCGTGGGAGCTTTGAGGTAAACCACCAGATCCGGCGTCGGGAGCTGCTCCTTGAAGTGACGATAGTAACGGTCGTAAACGGCCGCTTCGTCGTCATTGAGGTTGATATAGGCGAAGAGTTTATCTTTCTCGAAAAGATGGTCGGCCACGATGGGCGTGTGCGAATGCGGGATGTCGGCATCGTGGATGCGCTGGTAACGCGACATCAAGAAGTACATCTGGGCCCGAAACGCCGAGCCCCCTTCCCCTCGGTAGAAGGGACCCAAAAAGGGATTATCCTCCGCGTCGAGCAATCGCCGGGCGTGGAGCCGTTCGGCCAACGCGTGCGCCAGACTGGTCTTGCCCACGCGTAGCGGGCCTTCGATGGCAATATAACGGGCGACGCTCATCTTGGTTTCAAATTCCCTTGTCTCGATCCATGCATCATGGCGGGCTAGAATTCCAACCTCGCCTGCGGTCCTCGCGGCAACTCAATCTCGAAATACTCAAACGCGGACCGCGTGCCGACTCTTCCACGAGGCGTGCGATCCAGAAACCCTAATTGCATTAGGTAGGGCTCATAGACCTCTTCGATCGTATTGGCGTCTTCTCCGATCGACGCCGCGATCGTGTTGAGGCCGACCGGGCCGCCGCCGTATTTTCCCAAAATCGTTCGCATTACCTTCTGGTCGATTTCATCGAGCCCGTAGTTGTCTACCTCAAGCAAGTCGAGCGCCGTCTGCGCGATCTCGCGCTGAACCACGCCGTCGGCGCGAACCTGCGAGTAGTCGCGCACCCTGCGCAATAAGCGGTTGGCCACGCGCGGCGTCCCACGGCTGCGCTTGGCGATCTCCTCGGCGCCGCCTTCGTCGATTTCCACTTCCAACAGCCGCGCCGATCGGTAGACGATCTGCGTTAGCTCCGCCGTTTCATACGGATTCAGCCGCAGCGTTAGCCCAAAGCGACTGCGCAGGGGTCCGCTGATCAGTCCGGCCCGGGTCGTCGCGCCGATCGCCGTAAACGGAGCGAGCGGAATCGAGTGCGTCCGAGCGCCCGGCCCCGACCCGACCATCAAATCTACGCGGTAGTCCTCGAGCGCCGAATAGAGCATTTCCTCCACGTCGGCAAGCAGGCGGTGAACCTCATCGACAAAGAAAACCTGTCTCTCGTCGAGCGTCGTCAGCGCACCGGTCAGGTCGAGCTTCTTCTGCAACACCGGACCCGACGTGAAGTCGATCCGCACGCCCAGTTCGTTCGCGATGATGCCGGCCAGCGTCGTCTTGCCCAATCCCGGCGGACCGTAGAGCAAGACATGATCCATCGCCTCGCCGCGCCCCTTGGCCGCCTCGATCGCAATGCTCAAAACCTCTTTGAGCTTGGATTGGCCGATGAATTCCGCTAAGCCTTGCGGCCGCAGACTGAGGTCGAATTGCCGATCCTCCTCTTCGGCCGTTCCTGAAACGATGCGCGTCTCCGACATCGAACACCTTGCCCCGGCTCGGGCGCCGCCCGGCTACCGCGAGATCAAATCGAGAGACCGGCGGAACAACGGCTCGAAGGCAACGTCGCCGTCTTCCCCCAACGCCTTGCCGACCGCCGTGCGCGCCGCCTCGCGCGAACAGCCCAGATTGAGCAGCGCCGAGATCACTTCCCGCTGCGTGGCGTCGCTCCCGTCGCCGCCGGCCGCCGCCGAATCGGCGCCCTCCGGCTCGAGCGCGCCGAGCTTTTCGCGTAACTCGAGGACGATCCGTTCGCCGGTCTTCTTGCCGACGCCGGGGATGCGCGTCAAGCGGCCGACATCACCGGTTCGAATCGCACCGGCCAACTCGTCCGCCGGCAATCCCGATAGTATCGTAATCGCCAATCGCGGGCCGATCCCGCCGACTGTGATCAACTTCTCGAAGATGCCCTTTTCGCGGCGCGTACTAAAGCCGAAAAGGGATAACGCGTCTTCGCGGACGCGCGTATGGATTTCGAGGGATATATCCGCGCCGGCCTGACCCAACTGGGAATACGTGGATACCGGGATGATGACTGCGTACCCCACCCCGCCGACATCGATCGTGACAAGGTTCGGCTGTTTGTCGTGCAACTTGCCCCGCAAGTGGGCGATCATTCGTACATACTCGCCATCGGGATCGGCCGGGCCGGAACGTAAGGCAAATTATGGCAACCCTCCGGGGGGGTGTCAAGCAGGCTGGAATCGCCGGGCTCGGGCGCTATGATAGAGGGTCTTTCGCCTCCCCTACCGCGGTCGAGAGGACACTAGGAAGGGCTCCCAAGTCGGTCAACCCGATGTCGCTTCGTCGAGTATTCGTGGACGCCGTTGTCGCCGGAAAGGCGGCTGTCGGCGGCGAACGTGCCCATCACCTGGCGCGCGTGGCGAGGCTACGACCCGATGAGAGTGTCGAAGTAAGCGATCACAAGAGACTCTACACGGCTCGCGTGGCCGCGGTCAGCGGCAAGTCGGTCGAATTCGCGATCGAGACCGAAATCGCGCCCCCTCCGCCGGGGCGGCCGGTTTGCCTGCTGCTTTCGCTGATCAAGTTCGCTCGTTTCGAATGGGCGATCGAAAAGACGACCGAGCTGGGCGTGACGTCGATCGTGCCGCTGCTCGCCGACAGAAGCGATCGGGGATTCGCGGCCGCGACGACGAAACGAACCGAGCGTTGGCGCCGCATCGCCGAAGAAGCCGCGCAACAGGCGCGCCGCATGGCGCCGCCGAGCATCGAGTCGCCGGCGAATCTCGATCAAGCCGTCGCAACGGCCGGAGATTCGGATCGTTTCATCCTCGACCGCGATGGAAAGCCTTTATCAGAAGCGTTGCGGGAAACGGATCGATCTTTCAGCAGCGCGGTCGTCTTGGCAGTAGGGCCCGAGGGCGGCTGGAGTGATCGCGAACGAGAAGCCGCGCTACATCGCGGCTTCACCCCCGTCGGCCTAGGCGCCAACATCCTCCGAACCGAGACAGCGGCAGTCGCGGCGCTTGCCGTGGTGACCGGAGCCGCCGCCCCTCCCGGCCAACCCTAGCGGCCTTGCTCCCCCCGGGCCGCGCGAGGTGCGCGGCGGAGTCCTGAAACAACTGTACTGTTACGATAGAGACACTCATGGAAGAAACGGACCGTACTGACCGTACCGGCGTGGATCGCGAGCCTATTGCGTCCTCCGTCATCGAGGAACCGGCGTCGGTTGCGGTCGAGACGGCGGTTGCGGATTCGACAGCCCCGGGCGACGGCGCCCCGCACATGATCCCGACGTACCCGCGGCCTCCCAGCCCTGGATGGGGCTACAAGGACCTTGCCTATGTCGTGGCTTTCGCTGTCCCGGCATTAGTGGTTGCAATCATCGCCTGCTTCACTTTCTTCTTTGCGTTGGAATACATAGTCGGGTTGAAGGTCGACTTCCAAGAGCCCGCGGGCAAAGCCGTGATGCTGATCACGATGCAGATGATGTGGTGGGCGCTGATCGTGGCCTTTGTCTACGTGCTGGCCACGGTCAAGCATCGTATGGACTTCGGCGAGTCGATGAGCTGGATTCCCTTGACCCGACCGCTGCGCTCCGGGGCGCTCTATTGCGGCCTTGGGTTTCTGTTGGCGTGCTCCGTGGCGGTGATAGCCTCGCTCATTCCGATGCCGACCGAGCGCCCGCCGCTGGAAGAACTGCTCGGCGACCCGGCGGCGTTGCTGCTGCTGGCGGTCTTCGGGGTGACCGTCGTGCCGGCGGTGGAAGAGCTGCTCTTCCGCGGCTTTTTCTATGCGGCTCTCGACAGGATGCACGGTGCATTGGCCGCGATTCTCGTGACGAGCGTCGTCTTCTCGATGATCCACGGGCCCCAGTATGGTTGGCACTGGCAGAACCTGGTCTTGCTGTTCTACGTGGGATCAATATTTGCGCTGATTCGGGCGCAAACAGGGTCGGTCGTGCCCGCCGCCTTCGTGCATGCCGGATATAACGGCACCTTGCTGTTTGGCGTGCTGTTTGCCGGCGAAACGCTCGAGAAGGTGTAGGCCGCGTTTCTCACCGCCTGACGGGCACACTCGGCAACCTCGGCGGCGGTCACACTTCAAAGTCGCGGCAGAGTTCGACCATACGCTTGAGGTTGTCGGGCGGGGCCGGGGGTGCGACCGAGCAGGCCGAGGAGAGTATGAATCCCCCCATGGGCCGGGTGGCTTCGAGAATGGCACCGACGTCTTCGCGGACCTTTCGGTCGTCGCCTCTGAGCAGGGTGTTCACCGGGTCGATGTTCCCCTTAATGAAGATGCGCCCTTGCAGTTGCTCGACGGCTTCGTTGATTTCGACGTCGCCGAGGGGCGGCGGGTCGAGGCACTCGATGCCGCTAACGCCGGTGCGGCAAATCAGATCAAGCCGGTCGCCGATCGCGCCGCAAGTGTGCGTGTAGATCGCCCCGCCGGCATCGCGCACCGCTTTCGCCAAGCGACTCTCGAACGGCAGGATGAATTCCTCATACATGTCGGGGCTCAGGAAGGCGCTTCCGGCAAAGGGGCTGCTGATCTTGATGGCGGCCGCGCCGCGCCGGACCTGGGCAACCGCGAGGGCGACCGACCATTCGGTGGTCTTGTCGAGGATGGTGGCGCACTTTTCCGGGTCGTCGAGTAGGGCCATCAGACCGTCTTCCATTCCGGTAATGTTCAGGAAGTGATCGAAAGGCGCGCGGACCTCCCCGTGCACCGAGTATTCATCACCGACTCGTTCGAGCACGCGGTCAATAGTGGCAAAGACGTGATCCTCGAATCCCTCGGGATCGGAAATCGGCAGCGTCGCCTTGCTGGCCTGGAAAGCGAGAAAACTCTCGGGCGGCCAACCAAGCAGGTCGTCGGGATCGAGTTCGTCGAAGGTGGGGCGGACGAAGTCGTCGGCCGGCTTGTAGTAGGCGTCGTCGTCGCGCGTGCACTCAATGCGCGAGCCGTCTTTCATATATAGCGTGGGCACTTCGGCATCGTAGTCGCTGCGCTCAACGAGATCCATGATGCCGCGGACACGGCCGGGCTTGTGGCACAGGATGCCGTCAAAGTCATAGAGGGCGCGCATGCGGATCTGGCAATCGGCCCACAGGTCGCTGTCGATGAAGTAGTCGATCGGGTGGACGCCGGTGTTGATGATGGTGTGCCCGTTCGCGAGCTGGCACATGACCGGGATGCGCGGCGGGCGCTGTTGGCTCATGGCGAGATCGACGATTTGCTTGGAAGTCATGGCGAGTGAGCAGTTGAATCATTCAGGTTGGGGTCAGACCTCCAGGTAGACCACTCCATCTTCCACCGAAAAAACGGCATCGGCTTGTTGGGCGGCGGATTCGAGCGCCTTTCTGAGAATATTCTTAGCATCGGGCCCGTCGTCGAGGCGCCGCATGACAGCCTCCCCCGTGACGTTGCCGATGGTGATGACGATCTTCAGGCCGCGCCGTTTGCAGGTGATCTTGCGACCATCGGCGATTTCGACGTTGAGCGGCTTAATGTAGGCATCGGCGTAGTTGACGCCGATTCCGGAGCCGTCGGGCGCCGACGGCGGGATCAGCGCCTCGGCGTCGGTGTTTTCGGGGGCGATAAGAAGTTTCATAACGGTAAAAACCGGAGGGGCACTCGAACCCAATTTTGCACTACGACGACTCTGTCTCCTGTCGGCCGTCGATCATGGCGCGGAATAAGCGAATGTGCTCGGGCGTGCTGCCGCAGCAACCGCCAACGATGTTCACCCCTGAAGCGAGCAGGTCGGGGAGTTCCGCGACCATCTCCTCGGGCGTTTGCTTGTAGACGACCTTCATTTTTTCGAGAACAGGCTGACCGGCGTTCGGTTGAGCCATGGTCGGCAGATCGCTGACACCCTGGTAGCGCTTGACGGCGCGGCCCGCCCAACCGACATCGATGCCGGTGCCGCAGTTGAGAGCCATGATATCGACTCCGGCGTCGCGCATGAAGGCAGCGCCTTTCTCGGGGTCGATGCCCATCATGGTGCGAATCTCGGAGCCGTCGGTAGTCACATCATAGGCCATCGAGCCGATGATGCAGGGCGCGCCGGCATTCTTGGCGGCCTCGATGCCGATACCCAATTCCTCGAGCGCGGTCTGGGTCTCGATGATGACGGCGTCGACCCCGGCGGAAACGAGCGCTTCGGCTTGTTCGGCGAAGGCCTCTCGGACTTGCTGTTCGGAGATTTCGCCGTAGGGTTCCATCAGTCCGCCGAATGGACCGATGTCGCCGATGACGAACCCTGGTTTCGACCCGAAGGCCTCCCGGGCCAGATCCGCGCCGGCGCGGTTGATGGCGGCGACGTCGTCGGCGCGATTGTGACGCTCGAGCATGATACGGCAGCCGCCGAAAGTATTGGTGATCAGGCAATCGGACCCGGCCGCGACATAGGCGCGCTGAATGGCAAGCAGCCGCTCGGGGTGCTCGACGTTCCAGGCCTCGCCGCAGCCACCCGGTTCGAGGCCGGCGAATTGGAGTTGGGTGCCCATGGCGCCGTCGCCCAAGAGAATGCGGTGCCGGATGGCTTCGAGAATAGTTTCAGGCATGGAGTTTCTACGCGGTGTCGTTCCTTCGAGCGGTGATTCGAAATTACCCGACTCGCTCGCGGAGTCCGAATATGACGCTTTTCTGCTTGCTCATCGATACTCTCACCTTATCCTTTTCGATGAGTTGCGACAGTACCGAGTCCACTTGATCGGGGGGGATGCCCGTGGATTTCACAATGCGCTCTTTGGTGCGCCACTTGTATTCGTCGTGCGAGAGCGCAAGCAGAATCTTCGTTTCATCCTCGCTGAACTCAGGAAGCTTCTTCGCCCATTGAAAGTTACTTTTGTATGCCATGGCGTTTCACCTGTTTTCTAGCTGCTTTTCAGGGCTGCAAACGCTTTCGCGAAGTCCTCGTCCGCTTCGGTGTCGTCCGGCGACTCATCGGTCTCCTCCTCGGGAATGGGCTCAACCGGCGCTTCGGCCTCGGCGTCGTCAACACCCGGTTCGCCGGCAGTCCAAAGTTCGGGCTTCATATTCATGATGAGCTTGAATAAATCGGGATGATTGTCCCGAGCCAGTTGCTGAATCAGGGTCAAGGGGACGAGGTCGCCTCTTTCCGCGGTTATGAAAGCCGGGTTGATTCTGAACATCACCAGGAGGGCGACAAGAACAATGCTCAGGCAGAGAAAACCGAAAAGCAGGACCCAGCTTCCATCGACGTCGGTATAAGCCTTCGCGACGCCAGCAACCAGGCCCTCGCTGAAAAAGAGGCACGCGCCGAGGAACCAGAGGATACTTTGTCCGGCCTTGTCCATATCTTCTCTCCAAGCAGCCAGTACTGAGACCACGTCAAAACACACCTTTTCCCGACCTTGTTGAGAAGGCTTCGATCCGCCATTGCGGAGGAAACCACTGCCAACCAGAGCCGCATCGCCACGCGATGCGGTCACTCAAGAATAGTGCTTTGCAGCCAAATAAACTTTTTCATGCGGTCGTGGCACTAGTCGTGGGGCAGGTCTCAAGGCCGCCCATCACGGTCCTTGCGCTTTAGCAGCGCACTAACAGAGCAGCTTTAGACCAGGATCTCTTCCACCACCCGCGCCGGGTATTGGTCGGTCAACCGCAAGTCGAGCCCGCTCTCGGGAAAAGTCAGCTTGTGGAAATCGAGCCCCAGCAAGTGGAGCATCGTCGCGTGGTAATCATGCACGCTTACACGATTCTCGACGGCTTTGTGACCGATCTCGTCGGTCGCGCCGTGAACATACCCGCCCTTGACGCCGCCTCCGGCCATCCAGAGGCTGAAACCGGCCGGGCCGTGGTCGCGGCCCGCCGCCCCCGCGCGCCCGACTTGCGAAAGCGGCATTCGCCCAAACTCACCGCCCCACATCAGAAGAGTGCTGTCGAGCAAGCCGCGTTGCTTGAGGTCTTTAATCAGAGCCGCCACCGGTTGATCGGTTTTGCCGCAGGCGTAGCGAAGACCCTTTTCAAGATCCGAGTGATTGTCCCAAATCTGATATTCGATGAAGAGCTGAATGTAGCGAACGCCTCGCTCGACCAGCCGCCGGGCCATCAGACAACGCGTTCCATAGGATCGGGTCGCCTCGTTATTGAGCCCGTAGCTTTCGCGCGTTGCTTCGCTCTCCTGTGTCAGGTCGAGCGCGTCGGTCGCTTCCACCTGCATCCGCGCCGCCAACTCATAACCGGCCATGCGGGCGTCGAGTTGCGGCTGGAAAGGCCGCTCGAGGCGATGAGCTTCATCGAGTCGGTGCAGGATATCGCGCTCGGCCTGGATGAGCGGGCCCGGAAGATCCTCGGCGCGCTTGAGGTTGAGGACGGGTGGGCCTTCGGAGCGAAACTTGGTCCCTTGGTAGACGGGCGGCAGAAAGCCCGACTGCCAGTTCTGCAAATCGTTGACAGGGTAGCCCTTCGGGTCGTCAAGAACAACGTACCCGGGCAGGTTCTGATTCTCCGTCCCCAATCCGTATACGGCCCAAGAACCGAGCGATGCGCGCCCGGGCAGAGTGCGGCCCGAGTGCATTAAATAGAGCGAAGGCTCATGGTTGAAATGCTCGCCATACATCGAGCGGATCAGCGTGATGTCGTCGGCGACCTCGCCCAAGTGCGGCAGCAGCTCGCAAAGCTCCATACCAGATTGCCCCTGCTTCGAAAAGCGGTAGGGCGAGGGTAGCATCGTGCCGACTTCATCGGCAAACTCGATTTGATTGACGATGTCGCGCGGCGGCGCGCTGCCGGCGAACTTTTCGAGCGTTGGCTTGGGATCAAACAGATCGACCTGGCTCGGCCCGCCGTTCATGAAGAAGTGAATGACGGCCTTGGCCTTGGGCTCGAAATGCGGCGCGAGGGGCGTCTGGTCGAAGGTCTTGCGGCTTGGCTCGACCGAGGCCGCCGGCGCCCGATCGGCGTCGAATAGTTCGTTGCCCAGGAGAGAGGCCAGCGCCGCTCCATGCACACCGTCGGCGATGCGCGAGAAGAAGCCTCGGCGGGTGAGAGGGGCGCCGATGGCGGGTTCTGTTGCCGAGGTGCGATGCGCCATGGGCGTGTCTTCGGCCCGCCCCGAATACGGTGCGGCTGATTCGCAGTATACTCCAATCTCTGAGGTGATCGCCCGAAACACCAGACTCCTCCGAAAACAGCCCGTCAAGCGCACGAGGGGCTGCATTCACAGCCCTCAAGAGTCACGAATCTCTTCAGCCGCGAAGCGGCGGCCGGAATATAGCCCAGGGTGAAGCGGAGCGGAATCCTGGGTTGTGCCACCAGAACGCGTGGAGCCCTGAAAGGGCGGCAGGAATACCTTCGCACCCATTTCCATGACAGTATTATGGATGGCGCGCATCTAAAACTGTCCGCGAAACGTTGACCGTCGGCTCGTGGCTCACGGTTCTCTGCTCGCGGTTCACAAAAAATGACCTTCACGCAATCCGAACGAATCCTCGACCGCAATCGCGACTTCATCCCCGGCGGCATCTCCTCGACCAACCGCCACACCTCGCCGGCCATCTGCTTTACCAAAGGCAAGGGCTCTCGCCTCTGGGACGCCGACGGCAACGAATACATCGACTACCACGCCGCCTTCGCGCCACAGGTGTTGGGGTACCACCACCCGAAAGTCGAGCAAGCGGTTTCCCAAGCCCTCGCCACCGGCTCGGACCTTTTCGGCTCCGGTCCCAGCGAGGCGGAGGGCCTGTTGGCCGAGCGAATCTGTTCGCATCTCGCGTGGGCCGACCGGACCGCTTTCCTGAACACCGGCAGCGAAGCCACCGCCGCTGCCATTCGGCTCGTCCGCGCGGCCGCCGGACGCGACCACATCATCGTCATGCAAGGCGGCTACAACGGCTGGCACAACGACGTGGCCTGCAATCTGATGACGCCCGTCGAGCAGCTCGGGCCGCGACGATCGCCGGGGGAATACGAGTTTTATCCGATCAGCGCCGGCATCCCCGAGGCGCATCAACAGTTGGTTCACCCGGTGAATTTCAATGACCTCGATTCCGTGCGTTGGGTAGCCGAAAAATACGACGTAGCGGCCGTGCTCACCGAGCCGATTCTTCAAAACGTCGGGCTGATCAAGCCGCAAGCGGGGTACTTGGAGGGGCTGCGCGAGCTGGCCGACGAGCTGGGTTTTCTGCTGATCTTCGACGAGGTCAAGACCGGCTTTCGTCACTCGATCGGCGGCTACGCCGAGATCGCCGGAGTCGCCCCCGATCTCGCGGTTTACGGCAAGGCCGTAGCCAACGGCTACCCGCTCGCCGCCATTGCCGGCCCCGCTCGTTGGATGGACTACTTCTTCCACCAAGACCCGAGCAAGCGCGTTCTCCTGGCCGGCACCTATAACGCTCACCCCATCCCCACCGCGGCCGCCCTCGCGACAACGGAAGTCCTGCTCGAAAACGGCGGGGCCGTCTACGAGCGCTTTGAAACCCTCGGCGCGCGGATGGAACAGGGCCTTGGCGAAATCTTCTCCCAAGCCGAAGTCGAGGCGACAATCGTGCGCCAAGGGTCCGCCTTCGTCACCTACTTCATGGACCACCCACCCGTCGACTGGCACGACCTGGCCGCCTCGCACGACTACGCCCTCGACGAAAGATTCCGCCGCGCCCTGCTCGATCAAGGGATTTTCTTCTTCCCGCTGGCGACCAAGCAATGCTCCATTTCGGCAAGCCACAGCGAGCAGGACATCGACGAAACCCTCGCTGCCGCCCGCCGGGCGCTGACCGCGGCGCTCGGGGGTGAATAACAGCGCGACTTTTGGGAGCACCTTACGACGTGAATAGAGCGATCGGCCTCCAACAGTCGCCCCCCAAAAGCACCGCCCGCCGCCGTCGCGAGCAAGCCGCCGGTTGGCTCGACGGTGGAACTCCGGAAAGCCTTCCCGCGGCACGCTTACGACAGGTGTCCGTCGCTCGGCTGAGGTGTTTGGTTGGGGCGTGCGACAATTGTTGACTTACCGTGACGTCTAGAAACCTTTTCGCCGCCGGCTCCTTCGCTCTGCTTCTCGGCGCCTGCTCTTCCGCCGAACAGAGCGTAGCCCCGAAAACGCCGGGGAACTTCGCCGACCGCCGCTGGGTCATCGGTTTCAGCAACGCCTCGGAGTCGAACACGTGGCGCACGGCCCTGCGCGAATCGATCGAGAAGACTGTTGCCGCCCACGACAACGTCGACCTGTTCATCACCGATGCCAATGACTCTCCGGCGAAGCAGGTCGCCGATCTCGAAGACCTCCTCGCGAAAGGCGTCGACGGGTTGATCATCGGCGCCGTCAATACGCACGTCGCCAACACCGCCATCGCGGAATGCGAGCAGGCCGGAATCCCCACCGTGATCGTTGACCGTAAAGTGGCGACCGACAAGTTCACGACGTTCATTTCGACCGACCACACTTGGCTCGCCGCGACCGCGCTTGAAAAGCTGATCGAGCTTGTCGGGGGCCGCGGTAAGATCGCCATCATTGAAGGGCTCCCCGGCGCCGGCCCGGCGGTCGAGAGAAACGAAGGCTACGACGAAGTGCTCGCCCGGCATCCCGAAATCGAAGCCGTGCGGCAGGCCGGCGACTGGTCGCGCGCCAGCGGGCAACTCATCACCGAAAATGTCCTGACCGCCAACCCCGACCTACTCGGCATTCATTTCGACGGCGGGGAGATGGCGGTCGGGGGCGTGCAGGCATTGCGCGGGGCGGGGTTCTCCGACGACAGCCTCCGAGCAGGCAAACCGTTTCTCACCTGGACCGACGGCTACAACGGCGGGTTGAAACTGATCAAGGCGGGAGTCGGGAAATTCTCAATCCAGCATCCCCCGCGGATTCACGGATCAAGAAGCGTCGAATCGCTCATCAAACTCTTCCATGGCGAAACCGTACCCAAACAGCAGCCGATCCGCCTCGACTTCATCACTCCCGAGAACGTCGACCCCTACGTCGAGATGGACCAACCCGACGACTATTGGGCCCGCTGAGCCGCGAAGCGGCGGCCGGAACCGTAGCCCAGGGTGGAGCCGAAAGGCGGAACCCTGGGTGGAATCCCCACCCGGTCGAGCCCTGAAAGGGCGGCGGGAACCTCGCGCCCCCCCGCCGGCCGCTCCCCTCAAGGTTCGGGAAACGCATCGCGCGTAGCCTGCGCCCGCGAACGAATTTCCTCAACCGGCACGATTGCCCCCACGCCAATACCGGGGCAGAAATGCCGCAGATTCTTCCACGACCTTTTCGCGCCGACATATTCGGGCCAATACGGAAAAGTACGGCATTGTAGCGGCTTGGCCTCGTGAATCGAGCACCCTGTCGCCGTCACAAACCGGCAAGCCCCTTTGCTCGGGTCGGCGATGCGGGTCTTGCCATCCCGTTCCTCGCAGTGGCGATCGCAAAATTCCGACGGGCTCAGCTCCAGGTGCCGCGCGATACGCTCGACATCCTCGTCCGTCAAAAAGACGTCCCCCGGATGCGTGCAGCAATTCGTGCATTCGGAAACGCACTCAAAGCGAAAGTTGAACTTGCCGATTTGGACCAGCGTACTCACGGAGCGATGGCTCCAGTTTCGCACGATCGTTACGGCGTATAAACATAAACCGCGCCGGCGTCGCCCGGCGCGCCCACCACGGCGGTCGTCCCGTTGATCGCCACCGAGAAGCCGAACTGACCGAACGCGACCGCGTCGCTCGCGGTCAGTTTCTGCTCCGTCAAACCGCCCGCGCCGTCCGGCTCGTAGATATACGCCGCGCCGCTCGAAGTACCCGCGTCGTCCTTGAATGGAGCACCGACCACGATCATATCGCCGCTGATGGCGACGTCATTTCCGAAATTATCAAACATAGCGGCATCGCCGGCCGTCACCTTGGTTTCCACAATCACCCCCGCCGCGTCCCGCCGGTAGATATATGCCGCGCCGGAAAGAGAGCCGGCATCGGCCTTGCCAACCGCGCCCACCACAAGCGTCCCGTTGTCGAGCGCGACCGAGCCTCCGAACTTGTCTCCGGCGGCTGTATCGCTCGCTGTCAGCTTTGTTTCAATAAGCCCGCCCGCGCCGTCGGGCTGATAGACGTACGCGGAGCCTGAATTCAGCCCGCCGTCATCGTCTAATTCGGCTCCGACCACGACCGTTGTGCCGTCAATCGCCACCGAAGCCCCGAAATTGTCGCCGGACGCGGCGTCACTTGCCGTGAGTTTGCGTTCAACGATCACTCCGGCGGCGTTTCTGCGGAATAAATAGACCGAGCCTGAATTGGTTCCCGCATCGTCGTTCCCGAACGCCCCTACGACCAAGGTTCCGTCGCTCAAAGCCAGCGCCGTGCCGAAATTATCAGTTGCCGCGGCGTCACTCGCCGTCAGCTTCGTTTCCGTGATCACGCCGGCGGCGTTTCGCTCGTAAAGGTACACCGCGCCCGTGTCGGCGACCGCGCCGGCGTCTCCCAAAGAAGCGCCGACGAAAACCGCTCCTCCTCCCGCACCCACGGCGACCTCGTGCCCGAAGCGATCTTCCGCCATCCCGTCGCTTGCGGTGAGTTTGGTTTCGAGGATCATTCCGGCCGCATTTCGGCGAAACACGTAGGCGGAACCGGAGTTGTTGCCCAAATCATCGTCGAAGAGAGCTCCGGCCACCACGACTTGCCCATTCTTGCTGATTGCCACGGACAGGCCGAGCTGATCTCCGGCCGCGGCGTCGCTCGCCGTCATTATTGTCTCGGTCGTCAGTAGAGGATCGACGGTGATCGGATAGACCGCCGCGCGGTCATCGACTTCAATGACTATGAGGGAGGCGTCGACCAAAAGCCGTGAGGGCAGTTCCCGGCCGCGGCTGTCGTAAGCGTAGAGCGCGCCGTATTCGAGCACCGGGTTGCCGCCTGCGTCGGCGAGTTGGATGCCGCGGCCGTTGTTACGGACCGCCGGCGTCAGGTCACCCTCGGCTGTGATTTCGAATCGCAGCTTCGCGGTTGCAAGCCGACTCGTTGGCCGCGGCGGCGGCACCGGCAAGTCAAAACCCTGTTCCAAACCGAGCGGACCGTTCAGATACCACTCCACCAGGGCCGGGTCGGCGTCGGCCCGGCCGTGTCGATGCCTGTATTCAAAACGATTGCCCGAAGCGTACCGGTCCCTTTCCGAGACGGCCTGCATGCGGCCGTCATATCCGTAGCGTCGCAAGCGAAGCTGCAGTTCCCAGGCCGGTTGCTCGGCATCCACGCAAGATTCGCGGCGTACTACAAGGCCGTCGGCGCTGAATTGAGTCAACATTCCAACCCGCCGATTGGGCCCCAAATAGGTGGAACCGGCGTCGACGAGGTCGTAGTGCTTCGAGGCGTTTTGCTGGATTGCTGAAATTAGGGCGGGTCCAAGCGGCTTTGGAATCCCCTCTTCGGGGCCGCCGAAGCCTCTTTCAAGACCCCACGCCGCGGAAGTCCGAAAAGCAAACAGAAGCAAAAAGGTCAGTCCGATAAAGGCGGATCCGAGGAGACGGGTTTTCATAGTTTCTCGCTTTCTTCGGTGGTCTGCGTCCCCCCAAGTCCGGTGGCGCGCCGTGACGGCGTGATCAACGCAAATGCCGCAACGCGAGATATTGTCAAATGTTGTGGATGGGCGAGGTCAGGCGGCGTTTTCCTGAACCATCAATCCGCCCTTGAAAACCTTTCCCTCTACTGAGTCTCGCATAATATACTGTCAATCGAGACAAAGAGAAGACTGTTTCCAGAAAGCGGTAATCAAGCGCGGTTTGCGGCGCATTCGCCGCAGCGCTTTGCGGGCGCGCTCGTCGAGTTCCCAGTAGTCCTTCGGGCAGACGTTGGGCAACTCGTGCTGCTTCCAGTACGCCCAAATGTATTCCACCGGGTTCAACTCCGGCGCATAGGGCGGCAAGTACTCCGTTGCGATGTGATCCTCGGAGAGCTGGATGAACTCCCGCACCAGGCGGCTGCGGTGCGCCGGCAGCCGGTCCCAGACGATCAGCAGTGGGCCGTCGATGTGGCGCAGCAAAGCCTTCAGGAAGTCGATGACCTCCAACTCGCCGATCGCGCCGGGATAGAGCCGGAAGTAAAAGTTGCGCAACGTCAGCCCGGCCGACACCGACAGCTTGTCCCAGTTGAAGTTGAACTCCAACACCGGTGTCTCGCCGCGCGGCGCCCAGGTGCGGCAACGATGCGGCTTCTGACTCAATCCGCTTTCGTCGATGAAGACGATCGTACGTTCTTCTTTGCGGGCTATTTTTTAATGGCCGGCCAAGTCTTGCGCTGCCAGCCGCGGATGGCCTCTTCGTTGCGCTCCCGCGCTTTGCCGACGGGCCGTTGCGGGCTCCAACCGAGCGCCCGCGGGATCTTCCAGACATGGCCCTCGTGATAGCGCACGCCGAACTCGTCTCCGATCAGACGAGCGACCCGCGGACAGCTCCACAGCGGCGTCGGGAAGCCGTGCGCCTCGGGGCCTTCCAGCAGCAACGCCTCGAGGCGTTCGAGCTGCGCGGCGTCCAACAGCGGCTTACGGCCGGCGCGGCCGGCCTGGCGCAACCCGGCTTCGCCGTCACGCCGGTATCGTCGCAGCCACTCGCTGACGCTTTGCCGCGCGACCTTCAATCGCCTCGCTGTCTCGGACTGACTACAGCCTTGCTCGACCAACCGGATCGCTTTGAAACGGCGCTTCTCCAGGGCCTCGAAATCCCGCCGTACGCCTTTTGTATTTCCCATACATACAAAGACGTACGTACCCCAAAAAGGTGTCACTTTATTTTGCGAGACTCAATAAGACATGAACAATCACTTCCGAACCGTTCAGGCGTCGCCAGTGGCGCTCGGCTTGGCGGGCCAGCATGAAGACCATCGTTAACGACGCTTCGCGGCTGCCACAACCCTTCGTTCGTCGCTGCCGCAAACGGACCGTCGCAAAGGTGGACTCGATCGGGTTCGTCGTCCGCAAGTGCCCCCAGTGCTCGGCCGGAAAGTCGTAGAAAGCCAGCAGCACTTGGCGGTCTTTTTCCAGGCACTCGACCGCTTTGGGAAACTTCTTCTCGTATAGGTTCTTGAAACGGTCCAGAGCGGCCTCCGCCGTCTGCCGACTCTCGGCAAGATAGATGTCGCGCAGCGCCTGCTTGGCTTTGCCCTGCATGCTCTGCGGCAGCTTATTGAGCACGTTGGCCGTCTTGTGGAGCCAGCAGCGTTGCTCACCGGTCGCCGGATAGACTTTCCGCAGTGCCGCCCAAAACCCCATCGCTCCGTCGCCCACCGCCAACTTCGGCGGCAGCTCGAGCCCCTGCCGTTTCAAGTCCTCCAGCAACTCCTGCCACGACAGTTCGCTTTCGCGAAAGCCGTCGTGCACCGCCAGCAGTTGCTTGCGACCGTCTTCGAGTGCTCCCATCACAACCAGCAAACACTGCCGTTCATCGTCCAGACGAACATTCGAGTAGATGCCATCGGCCCAAATGTAAACAAACCGCTGGCCGCTGAGGTCACGCTTTGACCAAGCCTCGTACTCGCGGCGCCAGACGTCTTTGAGACGCACCACCGTCGTCGCCGACAGGCCCGGAGCGTCGGGCCCCAGCAAGGCCTCCAGCGCTTCGCTGAAATCGCCCGTCGAGATCCCTTTCAGGTACAACCAGGGGATCAACTCCTCCACACTCTTCGTGCGCCGCAGATACGGCGGCAGGATCTGGGAAGTGAAACGAAAGCGCCGGCCCTGCTCATCGACTCGGCGATCGTCGACCCGCGGCGCCTGGATCTTCAGCTGACCCACGCCGCTGACGATGGTGCGCTCGCGGGCGTGACCGTTGCGCACCACCAGCCGCCGGCCGTCCTGGTCGACTTCGTGCTGATGCGTTTCGATGTAGGCGGTCACTTCGGCTTCCACGGCCTTGACGAGCATCTGGCGCGCTCCTTGGCGCAGCACCTCATCCAAGGGCGAGCGTTCCTTTCCATCAATGACTTGGGGGTTGACTTGACTGCTGCTCTCAGCAGCTTCACACTGACTCATGGCGTATCCTCCTTGTTCCTTTCCAGAAAACGATTGAGTTGCTTCCTCAATCGTCAGGATACGCCGCCTCCCCTCAGAGGCTCATCCACAACTTATGGTTATAGCTCCCCCAACGCCAAACCGGCCCCCAATGGAGACACCTGCTCAATCTTACATTCGAAGGTGACTTAAGACTAGAGGAAATCTTCGTCCGGTTTCAGGACTCGGGACGGTCGCCGCCCGGGATCTTGTCTGCTCGCTAACCCCGCTCGCCCAGCCGGTAGAGGTGCGAGTACGTCCGTATCAACAAATTACCGTCGGCGATCGCCGGGGTAGCCATGCACATCTCACCCAACGAGTTCTTGCCTACCACTTTGAAATTCGGGCCCGCTTCGACGACGTAACAATCGCCGGATTCGCTCAAACAGAAAATCCGCCCTTTGTAAGCCCACAGCGAGCTGGTAAAATTCCCACTGCCGACTTCAATGCGTTGCTTGCCGTAGACCTCTTCGCCGGTCTTGGCATCGTGGCAGGTGAGAAATCCGCGGTCGAGCAGAGTGTAATAGAGGCCGTCGTAGATCACCGGCGAGGGGTGATACGGCCCGCCCTGCGGCACGCTCCAAGCGATGTATTCGTTCGATGTCTCACCCGGGGCAAGCGTGATGTCGCCCGAGGCTCCCGGTCGAATGGCGTAAATCGGCCGCTCCTTGCTGCCGTGATAACCCGAGGTCACATAGAGCAGCCCACCGGTCGAAAACGGCGTCGGGATCGACAGCGACGACATCCCGCTGATCTCCCAAAGCAGCTCCCCATCCAGATCGTAGGAGCGCACCTTGTTGCGGCCGGCGGTGATGATCTCTGTTCGATCGTGCTTCCACACGAAAGGCGTTGACCAGGTCGTCGGCTCATCGCGCTCGGCGCGCCAAATCTCTTTCCCCGTACTCTTATCCAACGCAACCGTATACGACTGCTCTTGGTTGTCGTTGGTGATGTAAAGCCGGTTTTCGTGCAAAGCCGGCGAAGAAGCCGTGCCGTACCCCCAGCGCGTTTCGACCGGCTCCCACTCCTTCGTCCACACAACCTTGCCGGCCATGTCGAGGCAATAGGTCGCCAGGTCGCCGAAGTGAAAGTAGACGTGGCGGCCGTCGGTAACCGGGGTTTCCGACGCGTACGTATTCTTGCGATGCCGCGGAACTTTGGGAATCCCTCGGTGCAATTCCGTCTCCCAGGCGATTTTGCCGTCGGCGAAGTTGATTCCGTAGCCCAGCCAGCGGTGCTCTTCTTCCGCGATCGGCTGGCGGATGGCGCCTTCGTAGAACCCCGCCGGCGTCTCGGCTTCGCCCGCCGTGCGAATGTTCGAGGTCAGGTAGACCCGCTCATCCCAGACCACCGGACACGACCAACCCTTACCGGGAATCGCGGTTTTCCACAGCACGTTTTCCGTGGTGCTCCACGAGACCGGGAGGCCCGGATCGTCGGCCGCGGTACCCAGCGCTCCCGGACCGCGAAACTGCGGCCAGGTCGCCCCGGAAAGCATACGGGCCGACAGCCCTCCGGCGATTCCTTGCAACCAGTTGCGACGAGAGAGCACAGCGCCTCCTAGATCTTCATTCGATTCCCGCGGCCCGACCGGCCGACTCGCTGAAATTATACAGCAGTCAAGGGCCGGGGTTGCTCGACAATGGCCGCTGGTGCCCAAGTTCGTTTCGTGTTACCTTGATGAGACGGTTCGAGCCCCCTGGGACGGTGAATCGTAACTTGCGATGGAAACGTCCTTAAATATTCTGCTCGTCTCGGCCGTCAGCATCGGTTTCATCCACACGCTGATCGGCATCGACCATTCCCTGCCCTTCGTCGTACTCGGCAGGGCGCGTGGTTGGTCGCTGCGTAAAGTCTGGGGCATCACATGCCTCTGCGGCGTCGGTCACGTCTTGTCGTCGGTCGTGCTGGGCGGGCTGGGTCTCGGCCTGGGCGTCGCCATTGCGCGGCTGGAGTGGATCGAGGGGGCCCGCGGCGAAGTGGCGGCTTGGTCGCTGATCTTTTTCGGATTGACCTATGCGGCTTGGTCGTTCGCTCGCCGACGACGCAAACAGCGCCACATTCACTCCCACGGTGAAGGCTCTGTACACACCCACGACCACGGTGGGCAGGCCCATGAGCACGGCGCGACTTCGCCGGCTACCGTCACGGCCTGGAGCTTGTTCATCATTTTCGTGCTCGGTCCGTGCGAGCCGCTGATCCCGCTGCTGATGGCCCCGGCCATTGGGCTCGGCGCCTGGGCCGTCGTCCCGGTCACAGCCGCCTTCGGTTTGACCACGATCCTGACCATGTTGTTGGTTGTGACAATCGGCTTTTACGGGCTGCAACTCGCCCCGCTACGCAGGCTCGAAGCTCACGCCAATACCCTCGCCGGTCTCGCCATCGCGAGTTCCGGCCTGGCAATCCAACTCTTCGGAATCTAAACCGCCTCAAGTAGCGACCGGCACTCTTGCCGGTCCTAGCCCACAGTACAGACCGGCTCTCAGCCGGTCGTGGCGAGCGCCCTCGCGACCAACACAAAGCTCGGCCCGTATCAAGCCTCACCCGAAATCACACCCCCTATTTCCACCAAGCCCTCGAATATACGATACTGCTGCTTATGAGAAAGCATCAACGTTTCTACCTCGCCGTCGCGACGCTGCTCCTTGTTGCCGGGGCCGCGATTTCCCAATCTCCCAAGCTTCCGGTGAACTGGGAAGGGCTTCCCGACCCCTTCCACACACCCTCGGCCAGCAACCGGCCGAAAGTGGTCGACAAGCCCGACGGGGCGGGGCTTTCGTTGCCCCCGGGGTTTCACGTTGAAGAATACATGTCGGGATTCGAGGCCCGGCCGCGCTATATGATGCTGGGGCCGAACCAGGAAATTCTGCTCAGCGACAGCGGCGGACGCCGCGAGCCCAACGGCCTGGTCTACGTCATTCACGAGAAGAAGGCCAAGAAGATCATTGAGGGGCTCGATCGTCCTTTCGGCCTGGCCATGCACGAAGATTGGCTCTACGTCGCCGAGCCGACCTCCGTCAAGCGCTACAGTTACGACGCCAAAGCCATGGCGGTGACCGGCGCGGGCGAAGAAATCATTTCGCTCGAAGGGATGGGTACCGGCCACTGGACCCGCACTTTGCGTTTTGACCACGACCACAAGAAGCTTTACACCACCGTCGGCTCGGGCTCGAATATCGATCTCGGGGAAGACCCCAAGCGAGCCACCGTGTTGCGTTCAGACCCCGACGGCGGCAACGTCGAAATCCTGGCGACGGGATTACGGAACACGATCGGGCTGCGTTGGCATCCCGGCAGCGACTCGCTGTGGGGCGCCGTACAGGAACGCGACGGGTTGGGCGACGACATTGCCAACGACTACTTGGTCAATATCAAAGAGGGCGCCTTCTACGGCTGGCCCGTTGCCTACAACGGCCCGCACGAGGAGCCGCGCCACAAAGACGTCGCCCCCGACAAGGTCAAGAGCACGCTCTATCCCGACGTCTTACTTGGGGCCCACGTCGCCGTGTTGGACATTCTCTTCTACACCGGCGAGCAGTTCCCCGAGAAGTATCGCAACGGGCTGTTCCTGGCTTTTCACGGCTCATGGAACCGCGCCAAGCGAACCGGCTACAGCGTGACCTTCATCCCGTTCAAGGACGGCAAACCGACCTCGGGTCCGCAAGATTTCTTGAGGGGTTGGATGCTCGGCGAAGACCAGCGCGAAGTTTGGGGACGCCCGGTCGGCTTGCTGCAAATGCCCGACGGGTCCATGCTGGTCTCCGACGACGGCGGCCGCAAGCTGTGGCGCATTTCTTATAAGGGCTGAGCCGGGCGAGGGAACGAGCGGAGGCGGCGTCCCGGCGGCTTATGGGCCGTGAACAAACGGGGACTCCTCCGAAAATCTCGTTCGATTGGAATTGTGCGCGACGCTCGCGTCCGGAAGGCTCGCCGATCCTTTGAGCCGCGAAGCGGCGGCAGGAATTTAGCCCAGGGTGGAGCCGAAGGCGGAACCCTGGGTGGAACGCTCACCGGGGAGAGCCCTGAAGGGGCGGCAGGAAGACCGTCGACACCCATGTTCATGGCGGCATTATGAATCCGCGGATTCATAGAAATGAAGCGTCCCCGATTTTTTCCGGCGTCGGCCCACCTCGCGCCGTTCCGAAGTTTTTCGAGTCTCCCAATACGATTCCGCCGATTCAATGTATGCCGTTGTTGCGACGAGTGTGGATTCCGCTGTTGGGCTTGCTGGCCGTAACGCAAGCCTTCGCCGCGGAAGCTAAATTTTCCCATCAACTCCATCTCAACAAGGTCGGCGCCACCTGCACCATCTGTCATAGTTCGGCGACCACGAGCAAGCACGCAACTGACCGCAACCTTCCAACCGAAGCAACCTGTTTGGCGTGCCATAACGGCGAAACCGCCCCCTCGGTGGATACCGCTTGGCTCGCCGAGCGTGAGTTGGAAGAGCGAACCTTCCGCTTCAATCATGCATTTCACGCAAAGCTCGGCGATCTGGCCTCGCTCATCCGGGTGGCGCTCGACTCGGGGACCTACCTCGGGAAAGCGGGCGACATGCGACGTCTGCTCAACAGCGACAACATCTGCCAAAGCTGCCATCGCGGACTCGAGGAAACCGATCTCGCCTCCAAGGCAAATCTACCGGTGATGTCGGACTGCCTGGTCTGCCATTCCGAGATCGACAATCCTTTTAGCTGTGAGGAATGTCATCTTCCCGGGATCAACCTCAAGCCGGCCAACCACACTCGCAAGTTCATCGATCTGCATTCGACCGGCAAGATCAACCTTGATAAGGCAACCTGTCGGCCCTGCCACGGAACAAATTTCGCCTGTATGGGCTGCCATTAAACGAGAGGTTCAGGACGACGCGGTCCTGTCCGGCCGCGGTCGAGCTGTTACCGAACCAACCCAGGCCGTGATTCCGCATCGAAAACGACCGCGGCGTTGCCGTTGGCGATGCTCAGGCGGACAGCTTCGTTGACGCTTGTCCCCACCAGCGCCTGCTCGGGCAGGGCTCGCTTGGGCGCGAGCCGACCTAGCAACTCCCGACGCTTCCGTTCGGCCTCGTCTTCGCCCAATCCCGCGGTTTCGTCTTGCAGCGCGATGATGTCCCGCACTCCCTGCACGATCGATTCGTAGCCGTATCCCCAGACATCGCAATCTTCCTCGGGGTCCCAACTATCGAAGTCGCGGAAGAAATTCGGATTGTAGTCTTCGTACCCCGCCTTTTCGGTAATGAAGCGGCAGTTGCGATCTTTGTGGTCGGCCCAATATTCACCCTCGGTGCCGTGCAGCATCAACCCCTGGTTGGTCAGCGCGCTTTCGTGGTTTGACAGCACCCAGGAGGTCTGCACCCACAGCGTGGAACCGTCCTCCCATTCAACGACGGCCTGCACGGCGTCAAAAGCATCCTTGCCGTGCCGAGGGAGTAGCTTCTTCTGGCCAAAGGCAACCACCTTGCGCGGTTTCAGGCCGGTGATGTAGTAGTAGGCGTCGACGTAGTGGACACCGACATATTCAAACGGAGAACTCTTCTCGATCCACAACGCGAAATGATCGAAAGCGATTTCTCGGCGCTCTTCGATCCAGGCATGCGCGTGCAGCATCTCGCCCAGGTCGCCTTGCCGAAAACGCCGCCGCGCGGCCCGCACCGCCGGATCGTGGCGCTTGTGGTAATCGGTCAGCACGTACATGGCTCGGCTTTCCGCCTCTTCGTGAATCGCCGACCAGTCTTGGGTCGTCAGACACAGCGGCTTCTGAACGACACAGTGTTTGCCGCCGCGCAAGGCCTCGAGAATCACCGGCGTGTGCAAGTGATCCGGCGTGGCCACGAGCACGATACCACCGGCGGGCAGCTCGGCGATCGCTTGCTTGTAGAGTTCCGGGTGCGATGCTTCGGGGTCCGCCCCGTCGCCCGGGTAGGCGCGAAACGGGTTATCGGGAAACATTTCACGCAACCGTTGCAGCGTTCGCCCGCGCCGCGAGCAGACCGAGATCTCACCCAATTCCCCACGCCGTTGAAGCTGAAACAGTGTCGGCAAGATCACCTCGCGAGTGATCATGCCGCCCCCGACAACGAGCGCCGGGTAGAGTGCTTTTCGCGGGGTCATCAATTCGGGTCTACCGTTGCGTCGAAACCGGGTGTGTAACGGGCGCGCGCAACCTCGGCAGCCTTAGCGGGTCTTCGCCGCGACCGCTTCAGCGACGGCCTCGCGCAAGCCAGCCACCGAGTCGTCCACCGCGTCGACCGTCATCATCAGCGGCGGGCAAATCTTCACGGAACCCCCGCCGACGCCGACGGGCGCGAACATCAGCACACCCTTCTCAACCGAACGCCGCACGATATCGAAAGCCAAGTCGCGGTCGGGTTTTCTTGTCTCGGGGTCTTCGATCAACACGCTCGCCACCATGCCCCGACCCAGCACCGCCCCGACTTCGTCGAACTCTTCGCCTACCTCATTCAGTCGCCGTTGTAGATGCGCGCCGACATCGCGGGCATTCGTCACCAGATCTTCATCGAGAATCGTTTCGAGGGCCGCCAAGGCCGCGGCGCAACACACCGGATTCCCCGCGTGCGTCGAAGTCATCGTGCCCGGCGCGTTGAGGTCCATCAGGTCGGCTCGCCCCAACACCGCCGAAAGCGGCAGCGAGCTGCTCACGCCCTTCCCGAAACAAACCAAGTCGGGGACAATCCCGTATTGCTCGAACCCCCACAAAGACCCCGTTCGTCCGAACCCGGCCTGAATCTCGTCGAACACCAGCAGCGCTCCGCGCTCATCGCACCACGAGCGCAGCCGCTGCATATAAGGCGCCGGGGCGAAAGCCGAATCGCCCCCCTGGAACGACTCCACGACAACTCCGGCGATGTCGTCGAAATCGACCGCTTGTTGGCGCAGCGATTGCTCGAAAAGCTCAAACGACGTATCCGAGTTGCGATAGCCGTCGGGGAACGGCGCTTGCACAAAACCCGGGTCGAGATTCACGATCCAATCCTTGAGCCCGGGGATGCCTCCGGTTTGTTGTGACCCCAGAGTTCTGCCGTGAAAAGCGTTCTGAAACGAAACGATCGTGACTTTCGACGGCCCGCCGACTTGGACACCCCGCGTCCGGCACAGCTTGACCGCGCATTCGATCGTCTCCGATCCCGTCGTGAATAGGAAAACCTTCTCGAGCGGCGGCGGCGCCAGCGCACACAGCTTTTCGGCCAACGCCAGCCGCGGTTCGTTGGCGAAACAAAAGTTCGTCAGCAACGATTTCGTCGCCTGCTCGCGAATCGCCTTGACGACCCTCGGCGCGCTATGTCCGGCATTAGCCACCAACACGGCGGAAGTCCAATCTATCCAGCGATTGCCCCAACGGTCATGGACCGCGAAGCCTTCCGCGCGATCCCAAAAAATCGGCGGCTGACCCTGCATCGCCCGCCCTTCGGCCGCATGCAAGCGCTTAAGCAAGGGAACGGATTCGGGATGCGGGAAAGGGCTCGCGATCCGCCGGTAGGCTGTGTCAACCGGCGAGATCTCGCGAGGTTTCAAGGAAAAAGTCGGCATGGGTAAACAGCGCCGAGATCACTGCCCGACGGTATCCCATTCTATACCCGTCAGGCGACCGGAAATGCACACGCCGCGCCGGACTTGCAGAAAAACTCGGGGCCGGCCTTTTGAAACCGATAAGACCAACGGAAGCCGAAGTTCACCATGATCGCCCGCCATCAAAGCCGGCCGACTCACATCGTCATCGCCGACGACCACGCATTGTTCCGAGCAGGCGTCAAGACCATTCTCAAAGACGAGCCCGACCTCGAAATTGTCGGCGAAGCGGACGACGGCTGCGGCCTCTGCGACCTGGTCAAGAACATGAAAGCCGACGTCTTGCTGCTCGATCTGGCCATGCCGCACACCGACGGCATCGAGGTGTTGCGGCAACTCCAAACCTCGCGAAGTTCGGTGCATGCGCTGGTCTTGTCGGCCAGTGATGACCGCGTCGACTTGTCCCTGGCTCTGGACCTCGGGGCCAAGGGCATCGTTTCGAAGAGAGCCGCCACCAAGTCGCTTCTGGAAGCGATTCGCCGCGTCCGGAGCGGGGAACAATGGGTCGATCCCCAGTTCGCCGATCTCGCCGCGAAACGCACATCCCTACCGCGAACGCGTCGCTCACAGCGTGCCGGGCCGCCGGCCAAGCCGACGGTGGGATGGGAATGTCTGACCCCGCGGGAGAAGCAAATCTCCTCGCTGGTTGCTCAGGGTCTTCGCTATCGGAAAATCGCCCAACGTCTACACATCAGCGAGCAGACGGTGCGCAATCATCTGAGGAATATCTTCGACAAGCTACAGATTAACGACCGCGTTCAGCTGGCCCTTTTCACGATCGCCCAACAGCATTGACGGGCGTGCCGGCCGCCGCTCTACCCTCCGCGGGATAGACTGCCGACGTAACGTTGGATGTTAATCGGATAGCGGCGCACCCGCCCCGCCCGCTCAAATCTTTGCCGCGCTTCTTCGCGGTAGATCTCGAAAGCTTGTTGCTGGCGCCGCGCCTTCTCTTGCTCGAATAGGTCGTCGCGAGCATCGACAAATCCGATCATCTCGGCCTCTTGGCGTTCGACGACTTTGTAAACGGCCCAATCGTTGCCGGAACGAACCGGCCCGACAGCCTTGCCGGTCTCCGAGACAAAGGCGTCCTCGCCCAAGGCACCGACAGATCCCAAGTTCGGCACCGAATCGGAGCGGCGGACCAAGTCGCTCGTCTCCGCTTTCAGTCGAAAACTCCGCGCCGCCGCCTCGATGCCGTCCTTCTCCACCGCCGCGGCGACTTCCTTGGCGCGCTCTTCCGAGAGCCGCTGCGACTCTTCGGTGACGTATTGACTTTGGACTCGCCCGCGCACTTCGTCGAACTCGCCTTGGCGCTCGAGAACGATCTCCGTCACGACCGCAATCGCCGTCTTGTCCCCCTGCGTTGCGGTAACGACCTCGCCCTCATCGGTCGAGAACAACGAAGCCGTCAAAGTCCGGAATTCCCGGAACGCGGCCGGAGGGCTTCTCCGAACGACCTTCGGCAGCGTCATAACCTCGAGATTCAAGGGCCCCGCCGCCGCTTCGAGGTCTTTACCGGCTTGCCGAGCCGCCGCGATTGCCGCGTCGATATGTTTCATACGGGCGTTGTATTCGCGGTCTTGGACCAGCTCCCGGAGCACCTCCTCGCGCACTTCGTCGATCGCTTGGACGTGCGCCCCCTGCCGCTCGTGCACCTTGATCACGTGGTAGCCGTACTCCGTGCCGATCACCTCACTGAGCGCTCCCACCGCCAGTGCAAACGAAGCTTTTTCAAAGTTCGGCACCATTTGGCCGCGAGTGACCCAGCCGAGTTCGCCGCCTTTTTCGACCGTCCCTGTGTCGTCGGAGTGTTCCTTGGCCAAAGTGGCGAAGTCCGCTCCGCCTTGCAGCTCCTTACGCACTTCCTCGGCTTTCTGCTTGAGCGCCGTCTTTTCCTTGTCGCTCTTACCTTCGGTCATGAACAAAATGTGGCTGGCGCGAATGCTTTCATCCACCTGGTACCGCTGACGGTTTTGGCGATAGTAGCGCTCGACTTCGTCTTCGTCGGGGACGACCTCGGGCAGATCGGCGGTATCGATCGTGATCAGCTTGACGCCGCGTGACTCCGGGATCGTGTATTGCCCCTTGCGCTCTTCGTAGAACACTTTGAGGGCTTCCTCCTCGGGTTGAGCTTGCTCGCGGAAATCCTCGGCCCGAATCTTAAGAAACCGCAGCTTTGTCCTTTCGTTTTGCCGGCGGTAGATCTCCTTGAGCTCCTCTTCGCCCACCGTAATGCCGTCGACCACCATCCGCCGCAGCCGTATATCCACGATCAAGGAACGTCGCACTTCCGCTTCGAATCGCGGAATCGTCTTGCGGAATCGTTGCGAAACGAAAGTTCTGTACTGATCGGCCTGGAACACGCCGTCGATAAACAAAAACGGCATTTGCCGCTTCAGCCAATCCGCGAGTTCGTGTTCGTTCGCCCCGAGGCCCAGTTCCTCCGCCTCCTTCATCAGGATGAGGTTTGTCAGCTCGCTGTCGAGGGTTTGTTGCGCCAAAACGCCGCGCGTTCGAGGATTGATCGTTTGCCCCCGGCTGAGGTCGCCCATCGCCTGCTGGATGTCGTTAATCGTCAACTCGCGGCCGTCGGAAAGCCACCAGAGCGTGGAGTCGCCGACCTCCGCCAATACATTTTGGTTGGCGTCGGCCGCCGCGCCCCAACTGCCCGGAATCAACGTAATCACCATTGAAACCGCGACCAACGACAGCATCCCGCCGAGGACGATCTTTACGGCTCGTTTTTGGCTTCGGAAAAGATTGAACATCTTCGAATCATTATACTGTGGCCCCGGCGGCGACAAATACCGTGGCGTGCGCGGCGTAAATGCGGGACGGTCCCTCTCGCAATACGAGCAATAGAAACAGAGGCGTAGCCGGAAGTCCACGCTGAGCCCGCTTCAGCGGGCTTGGATTGCAAATAGGCCGGCCCTTGAGCGCCGGTTTACAGGGCTCGTCGTCCGGTACGAGGCCGTTTCAACGGCCTTTTTCCGTAGGGCTTTAGCCAGGCCGTTTCAACGGCCTTTTTCCGTAGGGCTTTAGCCATGGTCAAACCAAGGAAAATCTTCAGGCAGGGAAGTGCTCGGGACCGGGCCGCCGATTCCCCTCATATTCACTTGGATCGCCAGCGAGCGCTTCAAGAGTGGGTCGGCTTCCTTGTACTTGCCCTGGGTGACGTAGAGCTGCTCGGGGTCGATGACCTTTCCTCCTCTGGTCAGAGAAGGCAGCGGCGATCGGGCGGGCGGGTTCTCGAGGTCCAGCTTGAGAATCTCGCGCTTGAGACACCAGATCAGCCGGCGGCCATGAAAGTGAAGTCATCAATCTGTTTGGACTCGGAGGCACCCACCGTGACGCTCGTTTCTTTCTCGCCGTACTTCTCGTGACGCACCCCGATCGTATAGGTTCCTGGTGGCAGGCCATTGATTTCAAACGTTCCATCTTCGCCGGTCACCGCGAAGAAAGGATGGTCCACAACGTTGATGTAAGCTCTCATCCAGGGATGGATGTTGCATTTGACCGGCAGCATAATCTCCTGCCGGCTGAACTTGCGTTCGACGGGCGGGGCGTTCGAGCTTTGCGACTTGTTCCACTCGCGGTTGAACCGCGCCAGCGGATGAACATGATGACTGGTCGGGTCACTGTTGGTGACACTGAGCATCTGACCCGCCTGAAGGGCAAGCACGTGGGGCCGATAGATGCAACCCGTTTGATCGAGTTTAACCGGGGTCTTGGGAGCCTCAAATTTTTTGCCTTCCAGCCCTGCCTTGACCCAAACGAAGGTGTTGGCCAAGCCACCTCCCTCGCCGACCACCACAACCTCGGCTGTGACAGGACCGCTGTGCAGTCTCTGACAGTCACGCTCGGCGCTCATGTCGATGGGAGCATTCTTGGGAGCGGTCCCTTCGAAACTGACCTTGCCGCGCAGCGTGGTAGCGGTTACGGGTTCAACCTTGAAGTACTCTACTGTTGGTACCGGCGGGGGGCGACTGTAAGCGACGCTCAGCGGAAAACTTCCCGGACACAACGAAACCCGATGTTGTTGTTCCCGCTCAACCCGCTGGAGCGGAACGACGTACGCACGGTCTGCCGATAGTTGCCCCAGCTCCCGCCGCGCAAAACCCTGCTCTTACCTGAGGGAGGACCTTTAGGGTCGCGGGGAGGTGAGGCGGCATAGTAGTCGTCGTCATACCAATCGGAGCACCACTCATAGACGTTGCCTATCATGTCGTAGAGACCAAATCCATTCGCTGGACAGCTGCCCACCGCTGCGGTTCCGAACCCTAATGATCGGTATCTCGCGTTCTGTGAACTGATTTTGTTGCCCCAGGGGTAGAGGAAGCCTTCGCTACCGCCACGAGCCGCGTACTCCCATTCCGCTTCCGTTGGCAGCCTCCCTCCAGACCACTCACAGTAGGCTTTTGCCTCATCCCAGGTGACCTGGACGATCGGATGGTCCTGTTTTACCCAGAGCGTGTTGAAATAGGGCGTCTTCGGCCACTTTTGGCCGGTTTCTTTGACAAAGCGTTTGTAAGCCGCAACCGTCACCTCCGTGCGGCTCATCCAGAAGGCCCGCGTGATCTCCACCTGATGCCGGGGCCTCTCAAGGTCATTGCATTCTTCGGCAACAAAAAAACTCCCCCCAACGCAGCCCATCTGGAATGCGCCTGCCGGTATCTTGACGTAATCCAAGCCGTCGATGGCGCTAACAAAATACTCGGAGGCGATGAACTCGGTGGGAGAAACTAGATTGCACGAGGGCAGCATTGTCACGCAAGGAAGCAGCCCGGCTAAGGCCCAACGCGCTCCTTTCGCACGGCCACAACCAAAGAGGATTGCGACGACGGAATGCGATCGGGCGTACGGCTCCTCAAGGGTCTTTGTAGTAAAGTCATACCCACAGTTACAGTGTTGGGTTGTATCGGGGTTGATGAGTCTACAGTGCGGGCATTCCATGGGCCGGCCTCCTCCCAGGCGAGTCTATGGTACTGCATTCTCTCGCAGACCCAGCAAAAGCAGCCACGAAGGAATTAGGGCCTTAGGGCACTTAACTGTCAGAAAATCGCGTTGCCACTCCGAACCGCATCCGCTGACTCGGAGCAGCCGCTCAGCAGTAGATTCATGTCGCGGCACGCAACATCGTGTTCGAGCGGCCCGTGGGCGGAGAGAAGCGCCTACTAAAGTCGATCCCCCAACAACCCGATTGATACAAGCGCCGGTCGGTCACGCCGGCTTCCCGACAGCCACGTCCCATGAACCGTCACCAGCGACCACCCGACGGCGACGACCGCCCCCATTTGGTTCACATTGTCACCGCGCCGATGGCCGTGCCGGCCATGCTCGGGGGCCAACTCCGGCGGTTTCGCCAAGCCGGTTTCCGCGTCACAGTTGTTTCGTCGCCCGGCGCCCCCCTGTGCCGCGCGGCCGAACGCGACGGCGTCGAGGCGCGGGCCGTCCCGATGGCCCGGCACATCGCGCCTCTCGCCGACATCGTCTCGGTTTGGAGGCTGTGGCGGCTGCTGCGGGTCTTAGGTCCGACGATTTGCCACGTTGGGACGCCGAAAGCCGGGCTTCTCGGCGGCCTGGCCGCGTGGGCCGCCCGCGTGCCGCAGCGTTTCTACACCCTTCACGGTTTGCGTTTGGAAACAGCAACCGGCACGGGCCGACGGTTGCTGTTCGCGGCCGAGTGGCTGGCGTGCCGCTTGGCGCACCGCGTGATCGTGGTCAGTGAAAGCCTGCGGGAGCGCGCCGTTACACTCGGCGTCGTTGCCGGCGAGAAGACCGTGCTCATCGAGCAGGGCAGCGCCAAGGGCATCGATATCGCGCCTTTTCTCGCGGGTCCCGAAAAAGCAATTACGGTTCGCCGGTTGCGTGAGCGGTTCGGTATCGCTTCGGGGCACGAGGTCGTCGGATTCGTCGGGCGTATCACACGGGACAAGGGAATCGCCGAGCTGATCGACGCTTTCGACATCCTACGGAGGAAACGGCCCCGCCTCAAGCTCTTGCTCGTCGGCGAATACGAGCGGCCGCGGGAGATTCCCCGCCGAACCCGACAAGCCCTCGAAGACGATCCCGCCGTCATCCGCGCGGGTTTTGTCGAAGACCCGGTCCCCTATTACGAATTGATGGATGTCGTCGTGCTCCCCAGCTACCGCGAGGGCTTACCGACCGCGGCACTGGAAGCCGCTGCCGCCGGCAAACCACTCGTAGCCGCCCGCGCCACCGGTTCGGTCGATGCCGTCGTCGACGGCGAAACCGGGATTCTCGTCCCCCAACGGGATGCCGCGTCTTTGGCAACCGCCGTCGAGAGCCTACTCGCGGATGCCGAAGCCGCGAACAGCATGGGCCGAGCCGCCCGCGAACGCGTTCGCGCCGGGTTCGCTCCGGAACGACTGGCTCGCGGTTACCTCTTGCTCTATCGCGAAGCCCTCGTCAGCGCCGAGAGTGTTCTCGCCCGGGCCTGTCCCCGCCGCAACGCCTACCCCGGCAAGCGTGCGATCGACATCGTTGCCTCCCTGGGAGGGCTCTTACTCCTATCGCCGCTAATCCTGCTGGTCGCCGCGGCGGTTCGAGTTTGCATAGGATCACCGATTCTATTTCGTCAGAAGCGCGCCGGATGGGGCGGTGAAGTTTTCGAGTTGCTGAAGTTCCGCACGATGGCCCCCGGCGACGGCCCCGACGGCGAAAGGCTCATTGCGCTCGGTCGTTGGCTGCGCGCCGCGAGTCTCGATGAATTGCCGCAGCTTTGGAACGTCCTCAAGGGGGAGATGAGCCTCATCGGCCCGCGGCCGCTGTTGGCCGAATACCTGCCTCTCTATAGCGTGGGACAAATGAAGCGCCACCAAGTTCGGCCCGGGCTGACGGGCTGGGCGCAGGTGCGCGGCCGCAACACCCTTTGCTGGGACGACAGATTCGCCTGCGACGAATGGTATGTCGGCAACGCCTCGCCCACCCTCGATCGCAAGATCGCTTGGCTAACCGTCATCGCCGTTTTACGCCGTGAAGGCATTGCGAGAGCCGGCGAAGCGACCATGCCGCGCTTTGAAGGCGACGCCGCCAAGGCCGTTTCCTAGCCCGCTTTTCTAATCGCGTGGCGAGGCAAAGTGCATGAGAGGCCTGTCAGTACAAGGCGCGGGCCGCTTGGCGCGCGCAGGCGTACTTGAACAGTACGGTGAGCACGGCGAGCAAGCGCAACGAAGTAATGGCGGGCCTATCGTGTGCTTTGCCCGTCAGGCGGTGAGAAATGCGGGCCGGCTCACTCGATCGTCGGGAAAACAAAGATGCCGGTAAAAAAAATCCTGATCCTCGGCGCCGGTGGCCACGGCAAAGTCCTGGCCGATCTGATCGACCGTCTCGCCGATTGGCGCGCCGTCGGCTTTCTCGACGACGATCCGGCCAAGCAGGGCGACCGCGTATTGGGCTTGCCGGTCTTGGGTCCGACCGCGGAGTTGGCCGCTGTCGCCGAGAAAACCCGCGCCACCGCCGTTGCGCTCGCCTTCGGTGACAACGGATTGCGAGAAACCTTCTTTGCCCGCGTCCTGGCGACCCGTCTCGCCGCGCCCTGCCTTATTCACCCGTCCGCCGTGATTTCCCGGCACGCGGAACTGGGTCGGGGCGTCGTCATTCTCGCCGCCGCCGTTGTCAACCCCGGCGCCCTCATCGACGACAACGTTTGCCTCAACACCCGCGCCTCGGTCGATCACGACTGCCGCGTCGAAGCCCATGCCCGAATCCTCCCGGGCGCCATCTTGACCGGTAATGTTCGAGTCGGTCGCCGCGCGACGATCGGAGCCGGAGCCGTCGTCAATCCCGGGCTGTTTGTGGGAGAGGGCGCCATCGTCGGGGCCGGCGCCGTTGTCACCCGAGATGTCGCCGCCGGAGCTGTCGTTGTCGGGAACCCCGCCCGGCCCATGGTGCACAAGTCTCGCGCCGCCCCGGGTTGACCGCTCGCCCAAGGGCGCCGGCCCGGCGATCAGGCCGAATCAAACTTCCAGAATCACCGGGACGATCAATGGGCGGCTATCGGTCTTACGTTTGATGTAGCGACGCAGATCGACGCGAATCTTCTCTTCCATCACCCCCCAATCGGTCTTCTCTTCCTCGGAGGAAGTCTCGATCGTCCGGGAAACAGCGTCCGCGGCGCCGTCGAGCAGCCCCGAGCTGTCTTCTCCCACCACGAAACCGCGGGTGATGATCTCCGGGGCGCTTTCCAGTTTCCCGCTATGCCGGTTGAGGGCCACGATCGGCACCACCACGCCAAACTCCGACAGGTGACGGCGGTCTCGAATCACGACCTCCTCGAGAATTTCGTCGCCCGTACCCGAGTCGATGCACACACGGCCCACCGGAACCGATTCGCGCTGCCGCGCGCCCTCGGCGTCGATTTCCAGCACATCGCCGCTTTCCACCAAGAACGACGCCTCCAGCCCGGCGCTCTTGAAGTGCTCGGCCAATTGCAAGTGACGCGAAAGCTGCCGGTATTCGCCGTGCACCGGCACGAAATATTTCGGCCGCAGCAAGCTCAGAACCAGCTTCAACTCCTCCTCGCTCGCATGGCCCGAGACATGCACCGGGGGATTCATCGGCCCGTAGAGCACCTCGGCTCCCCGGCGAGCAAGGTGATCGACCATGCGGTAAATCGCCTTTTCGTTGCCCGGAATCAGCCGCGCGCTGAGGACGACTGTGTCCCCGGTATCAATCTCGGCGTGCCGATGTTTGCCGACCGCGGCGCGTGAAAGCGCCGAGAGCGGCTCTCCCTGACTGCCCGAAATAATCATCGTGCGCTGTGAGCGCGGCAGCTTGCCGATGTCGCCCGGGTGCACCAGCAATCCATCGGGCACATCGAGCAGCGCCAGGTCGTGCGCCAAGCTGCTGACCTCGGAAATGCTTCGCCCCACGAAGGCGACTTTGCGGCCCGTCTGGGCCGACAAATCGAGTATCTGCTGCACCCGGTGAATCGACGAGGAAAAGCAACTGAAGTAAAGCGAGTTCGGCGCGTGATGGAAGATGGCTTCCAGACGCGGCCGCACCGCTCGCTCCGACGGCGTGAAGCCGGGACGGTCGACGTTGGTCGAATCGGCCAGCAACAGCAACACGCCCCGCTTGCCGTAATCGGCCAGCGCGTGCAGATCGAACAACCGGCCGTCGATCGGCGTCGGATCAATCTTGAAATCCGCCGTGTGAACGACAATCCCCAAGGGCGTCTTGATCGCTAGCGCCGAAGCATTGGGAATGCTGTGGGTCACTTGAATGAACTCGATCTCAAAACAGCCGAGCGTCACCTTCTCGCCCGCCTCGACTGTGTGAATTGTCGGAGGCTCGTCGAGATCGTGCTCCTTGAGCTTGCGGCGGACCAGCGCTTCGGTGAAGCGGGTCGCATAGATCGGCAGGTTCAGCTGCGACAGCACATACGGCGTCGCGCCGATGTGATCTTCGTGGCCGTGGGTGAGAACCAGTCCGCGAACATGCTCGCGGTTGTCGACCAGGAATGTGATGTCGGGGACAACCAGGTCGACGCCCAACAATTCCACGCCGGGAAATAACGATCCGGCGTCGATGACAACAATATCGTCGCCGCATCGCAGGGCCATCATGTTCATGCCGAACTCGCCCAGCCCGCCGAGCGGAATGACTTGCAATTTCTGATCTGTCAGTGGAGTAACTCCCCCTGTAGCCAGCCTAGCAGCCCGCGGCAAAAGTGTGATCGGCGCAAACGGCAGCGTCGAAGCGGTGAAACCGCGAAACTCCACAGCCGCGAAGCGGCGGCGGGAATATAGCCTGGGGTGGAGCCGAAGGCGGAACCCCAGGTACTCAATCAAATGAATTTGAGCCCTTACAGGGCGAAAGGAGCGAAGCCGCGAGCCCCTTTAAGCCCGGCGACGGAAGCGCTCAATCGATTCCGAGACTGGCGCGCCCGGCCCTTCCCCCCCGACAGGCTCGCAACGGGTCGCTTGGTAGACTGAAACATCGTGTTTGAACTCGTCGTTTTCGACCTTGACGGGACCTTGGTCGACTCGAAACTCGATCTCGCTCTTGCTGTCAACGCCGCCCGCGGTGACGCCGGCATGGCTCCGCTCGACTACGAACTGATCTATTCCTACGTCGGCAACGGCGCACCCATGTTGATCCGCCGTTCGCTGGGCCCGGAAGCTTCCCAACAACAAGCCGATCGCGCTCTCGATTTCTTCTACGAGTACTACCGCGATCACATGCTCGACAACACGACCCTCTACCCCGGCGTCCAAGAAACGTTGGATACCCTTGTCGAAGCCGGCCGCAACCTGGCCGTGCTCACCAACAAGCCGGTGCGCTTTTCGATCCTGATGATCGAAAGGCTCGGCCTGGCGCGGCACTTTCGTCGAGTCTACGGCGGCAATAGTTTCGACACCAAAAAACCCGACCCCTATGGCCTCAATCTCTTGATCGATGAATCCGGGGCGTCCAAAAACCGCACCCTCATGGTCGGCGATAGCGCGGTTGACATCCTGACGGCGCGCAACGCCGGCGTCGCCTCGTGCGGTGTGACCTACGGTTTGCAGCCCGAAACTCTGGTCACCCATCCGCCGGAAATTCTGTTGGATGAGATCACCGCGCTCATCCCCGTCGTCACCAACGGCACACCCGCATCAACCACGTGACCCGAAACCCCGTTTCCTTACGGCTTCTCGACCGGTAACGGCTCCCGAGACTCCACCCATGTCGCGGTCGTCTCAAAATCCCGCAGCCCCTCGGTCCCCCCCACTCGTTGGACCGAGTGGGCCGCGGCGGCGGTCGCCAGCCGAGCCGCCTGCTCCAGATCCATGCCCCGCGCCAACCCCGCCAGGAACCCCCCCGCAAAAGCAATCCCCCGCGCCCGTCGTATCGGCGACCTCGACTTCGTAGGCGGGCAGCGCGAAATCACCTTGCTCGGAAAAGACGGCGCATCCGTCGGATCCCAATTTCAACACCACGACCTTGACCCCGCGGCGGCGAAAGAAGCGCCCGATCGCCGCGGGTTCGGAGAGGTCCGTAAGCCGCCGCGCCTCCTCATGGTTCGCGAAGAAGTAATCGATCAGCGGGCAGAGCGGCTCGAAGCCCTCCATCCAAAAGTCATCCACGTCCCAATCGGTGTCGAGCGAGGTAATCAACCCGGCCTCGCGAGCACGAACCAGCAATTCCTCGCCGTCGGGTCGCAGCCGCGGCAAGCAAAAGATGCTGCCGAAATGAAAGTAGGCATGACCGCGCTTGATCTCTTCATCGAAAGGAATATCATCGAGCGCCAGCAGGCCGCTCGCGCCCGGTTGGTGCAGCAACAACCGCTCGCCTTCTTGATTGATCAGCCCTACGGTCGTCGAGGTCGCCGAGTCCTGTTTCACCTTGACGCGAGAGAGATCCACCCCGACCGACCGCAGCCGACCGAGCGCGAACTCCCCGAAAAAATCGTCCCCCACCGCGCCGGCCACGGTTGCGGAAACCCCCATCAAGGCCGCCGCATAGGCCGTCGCGGCGGCATTTCCCCCCAGGTGCAGATCGGTCGAGTCGACATAGGCCGTCGCACCCCATTCCGGCAACCCATCGACCGGCCCCACCAGGCAGTCGGCCACGATATTGCCGGTGAAGTAGACGCCTTGTTGCATGAACGTGCTCCGGCCGGCTCGACCGCGGCTACATAAGATAGAGCATCCAATAGATCACCACACCGGTGACCGAGACGTAAAGCCACAGCGGCAAAGTCCAGCGCGCAATCGCGCGATGCTTGTCGAAACGTTCTTTGAGCGCCCGCGACAGCGTAACCAAAACCAACGGAACAATCGCCACCGCCAGTACGACGTGGGTGATCAAGATCGTGAAATAGAGTGGCCGCACCCAACCCTGTTTCGTGAAGGGCACCGAGCCGACCTCGAAGTGATAAACCAGGTAGCTCGTCAGGAAGAGACACGAAACGCCGAAAGCGCCGATCATGCAAAAGCGGTGGCGATCCCTTTGGCCTTGGCGAATGAAAACGTAACCGGCGCCGAGCAGCACCGCGCTCACTGCGTTCAAGGCTGCGTTGAGCGCCGGAAGATCACGGAAGTCCATAGCTTGCGGTGCGGTCGTTGCGCCCGACCGAGGCCGGGTCGTGCCTTTCAGGAAAGTTGGCGGGCCGAGGCGCGATTCACTTGATAAAAAGCCGCCGCCAGCGTCACCGCGGCGAATACGGCGAGCACAACGCCACACACCAACAGCGACGGTCCGTCGTCGGCGCGCGAACCGGGGAAGAGACTACGCAAAGCCGTCACGCCGTAACCAAGCGGGTTGGCCTTCATCACCCATTGCATCCACACGGCCGCCCCGGCAGCCGGGAAAATGGCGCCGGACAGAATCCACAGCGGCATCAGCACAACGTTCATGATGGCGTGAAAACCTTGGACCGAATTCAACCACCACGCGAAAAAGAATCCCAACGCCGTCAAGCCCAGCGACATGCCGACAATGACCGCGAAGATCGCCGGCAGCTTCGCCGGGTCAACGGCAAGGCCCATGAACGGAGCCGGCAGCAAAAAGACGATCCCTTGGAATAAACCAATCGCCGTCGCCCCCAGCACTTTGCCCAGCACCAACGCCGCCCGCGAAACAGGCGCCGCCAGCACCGACAACAAAAAGCCCTCGCGGCGGTCTTCGATAATCGAGATGTTCGAAAAGATGGCCGTGAAAAGAACGACCATCGTCATCATGCCGGGGAAAAAGAACTCCATCGCGCCCCCGCCCGAGCCACTCGTCCCGAACGAATGCGCAAAACCCGACCCCAACAGCAACCAAAACAGCAACGGCGTCGCCAACGTGCCGACCACGCGGCTTCGCTGGCGGTAGAAGCCACGAATCTCCCGGAAACAAAGCGTGCCCACGCTCAACCAAAAGCGAGGCCGGGCGAGCCGCGGGCCGGGTGCCGACGGCGCGTCTTCAACCGTTCCCTTCACGGGCGGGGCGGCAAGAGTGGATCCGGAATCAGCCATGAGACAGCGGAACAACGGCCGGCGGGCGAGACGACTCTCCCCCGATCGGCTCCCTTATTCTATCGCTGATCGTTGGACGCCGTCTCTTCCGAAGCGTCCTCGGCGAAACGCCGCCCGGTCATTCGGATGAAGACGTCCTCGAGGGTCGGCTTCGAGACCGTAACCGAATGAATGCGCCCTTGCGCGTTCTCCATCAGACGGGCAACGAGTTGAGACCCCCGCGCGTGTTCGAAGCGCACGGTGTGATCGACGATTTGAGGACTGATGGCAAGCTGTTGAGAGAGTTCGTCGGCGAGGGCTTGCGGATCGTCTCCGACCAACGACACCATCTCGCCGCCGATGCGGCTTTTCAACTCGTCGGGCGTCCCCTCGGCGACCAGCGAGCCGCGATCGAGAATGCCCAGCCGACTGCACTTGTCGGCTTCCTCGAGCAGGTGAGTCGTCAGCAACACGGTCACGTTTTCCTTGTCGCGCAGAAGACAAAGATATTCCCAAAATTGCAGCCGCGCGGCCGGGTCAACGCCCGTGCTCGGCTCGTCCAACAAGAGCAACTCGGGACCGTGCAGCAGACCTTTCGCAAGCTCAACGCGTTGGCGCAAGCCGCCCGAAAGCGTTTCGACGACGTCGTCTTTCCGATCGGCGAGTCCCATCCGTTCGAGAAGTTCGTCGATGCGCGAAGCGAGCCGTGAGCCGCTTAAGCCGTAGAGATGCCCCTGGTGCTGAAGGTTTTCCCGCGCCGTGAGGCGGCGGTCGAGACTCTGGTTCTGAAAAACAACACCGATCCGGCGTCGCACCGCTATCGGATCGCTCGCCACGTCGGCCCCGAAGACCGACGCGGCGCCCCGCTCGGCCGGGAGCAGGGTCGACAGAATCCGGAACAACGTCGTCTTGCCGCCCCCGTTGGGGCCGAGCAAACCAAAGATCTCGCCGCGCTCGACCGAAAAGCTTACGTCGCGCAGAGCGGGCGTCCCGTTATAGGCAAACCCGAGTCCGCGCACCTCGATGGCCGGTGTGATCGACATCCTCCGCACGATAACACAGGGGGTCCGTGTCGCTGAAGTACGTCAACCGTGAGCCGTGAACCGAGTGAGAGGACCGACCGCGCGGACAACACAAGTGTTCGTCGCTACTGACGCGTCTACGAATGAGGAGCTTAGCCGCCGGCTCGGACGTGCCGCAGCGACACCTGAATCGTCACCCGGCCGGTTCCCCGTCGACTCGGTTCACGGTTCACGGCTCACGGCTCACCGTTCACCTACCTCGGCAACCCGCGTCAAGTAATATGCGCCCCCTGCGTCTCCACATAAACCGCGTAGAGTGACTGGCTGCCGGTCATGAATAACCGGTTGCGCTTTCTCCCTCCGAAACAGACGTTCGAGCACATCTCGGGCAGCCGGATCTGTCCGATCCGAGCACCGTCGGGCGCGAAGATATGCACGCCGTCGTAGCCGTCGCCGACCCACCCGGCGCTGGACCAGACATTGCCGTCCACATCGGCGCGAATACCGTCGGCTTGGCCCGCCCCCACACCTTCGAGTTCCATCGACACAAAGCGCTTGCCGTTGCGCAGGCTCTTCTTGTCAACGATGTCCCACACCTTAATTTCCTTGGCGGCTTCCGGGTAATGGGACGAGCCGGTATCGGCAATGTAGAGCTTCTCGTAGTCGGGAGAAAAACAGAGCCCGTTGGGCTTGTAGATTTCATCGGTGACCATTTCCATCTTGCCCGAGGCGGGGTCGATGCGGTAAACGGCCTCCTTGATTTCAAGCGGCCCTTTGTTGCCCTCGTAGTGCATCAAGCTGCCGTAACCCGGGTCGGTAAACCAGACACCGCCGTCGGGGTGAACAATGGCGTCATTAGGGGCGTTCAAGCGCTTGCCTTGCCATTCGTCGGCCAACACGGTCGTCGTGCCGTTGTACTCGTAGCGAACCACGCGGCGATTGCCGTGCTCGCAAGAAATCTGGCGGCCCTCATAGTCGAAGGTGTTGCCGTTGCTGTTGCCGGCCGGGTTGCGGAAAACACTGACGTGACCGTCTTCCTCAAGCCAACGGTACTGCACGTCGTTGGGGATGTCACTCCATACGAGATAGCGCCCCACGCCGTTCCAGGCGGGTCCTTCGGCCCACAGGGTCCCGGTGTGCAAACGCTGGATCGGCGTATTGCCCAACTTGTATTGGGCGAAACGCTTGTCGAGAACGACAATGTCGGGATCGGGGTAGCGGATCGGGTTCTTGCCGCTCCAATCCCGCTCGGCGGCCGGGACCGCCAGCGCCGACGCGGCTCCGAGAACGGCCGTCTTCAACCAGGTTCGGCGGTTGAGAGAATTTCGCGGTTGTGATTGCTGGGTAGACGTCATGGAATCGGTTCCTCCGGGCCGCCCGACGGCGGCAACTCAACATCGTACTCCACTCCGGGGAGACAGCGAAACAACGCCGGCCGCCGGCAATCCCCTCCCCGCGCCGAAATGTTACACTGAAGCTTCCCTTCAAGCTTCCCAGGAAATATCAGCGATCGTGAACCTCACTCGGGTGATCGGACTCTTCGGAAACTCCCCTCACCCCCGTGTTGCGTCCGGATTCTTTTCTTCATCGTTTGCGGAACGAGTCCCGGGTGATTCGCCCTCTCGGTTCCCAGGAAAGGGCCCATGAAATTCGGCGTTGTCTTGTTTCCCGGTTCCAACTGCGATCACGATGCCTACTATGCCGTGGAGACCAACCTCGGCCGCGAGGCCTCGCTCGTCTGGCATGAGTCGGAGGACCTATCGGGTCTCGATGCAGTGCTGTTGCCGGGCGGGTTCTCCTACGGAGACTACCTGCGCCCCGGGGCGATCGCGCGCTTTTCTCCAGTTATTGGAGCGGTCAAGAAGTTCGCCGACTCGGGCGGGCTCGTGATCGGCATCTGCAACGGCTTTCAAGTTCTGGTCGAGAGCGGCCTGTTGCCCGGCGCGTTGATCCGCAACCGCGACCTTCGCTTCGTCTGCCGAACGGTTCATCTGAAAACGGCGACGCTCGACTCGCCTTTTACCAACATGGCGGAAGCTGACAGCCCGCTGGCGGTTCCCATCGCCCACGGCGACGGCTGCTACCACGCCGACGAAGCCACCCTCGATCAGCTCGAAAACCAAGACCGCGTGGCGTTCCGTTATTGCGACGCCGCAGGCCGCGTCACCGATGCGGCTAACCCCAACGGCTCGCTGCGCAACATCGCGGGCGTTTTGAGCGAAGGCCGCAACGTGATGGGCATGATGCCGCACCCCGAGCGGGCCTCTGACCCCGCCATGGGGTCGACCGACGGGCTGGCCGTATTTCATTCCATGACCGCCGCCCTGGTCGGCGCGGCTCGCTGATCGAAATAGCACGATGGCCACGTTGACCGCCGATCTAATCGCACAACACGGGCTGACCCCCGAAGAGTACAGCCGCGTCCTCGAACGCCTCGGCCGCGAGCCGACCTTCACCGAACTAGGCATTATCAGCGTGATGTGGAGCGAGCACTGCTCTTACAAGAGTTCGCGCCTGCATTTGAAAAAGCTGCCGACCGAGGGCGGCAGCGTGCTCGTCGGTCCCGGTGAAAACGCCGGCATTATCGATATCGGCGGCGGTTGGGCGGCGGCCTTCAAGATCGAGTCGCACAACCATCCCAGCTTCATCGAACCGTTTCAAGGAGCCGCGACAGGCGTCGGCGGCATTCTCCGCGACATCTTCACCATGGGAGCACGGCCGATCGCCGTGATGGACTCCCTGCGCTTCGGCGCGCTCAACGACCCCGAAACCGGCCCCCGCAACCGCCATATCGTCAGCGGAGTCGTCGGCGGCATCAGCCACTACGGCAATTGCTTCGGCGTCCCCACCATCGGCGGCGAGTGTATTTTCGAACCCGGCTACGATGGCAATCCGCTGGTCAATGCTTTCGCGTTGGGCATCTTTCGCAAAGACAAGATTTTCTTCGGGCAAGCGTCGGGCGTCGGCAACCCGGTCATTTACGTCGGAGCCAAAACGGGTAAGGACGGCATCCACGGGGCCTCGATGGCGTCGAGCGAATTCGACGAAGAATCGGAAGAGAAGCGTCCCAATGTCCAAGTCGGAGACCCGTTTCTCGAAAAGCTGCTGCTCGAGGCCTGCCTCGAAGCCATGGAAACGGGCGCGATCGAGGGCATTCAAGACATGGGGGCGGCGGGTTTGACCTGTTCGACCTGCGAGATGGGCGGCCGCGGCGGCAGCGGCATCGAGATCGATCTGAAGCACGTCCCGCAGCGCGAAAGCGGCATGACGCCCTACGAGATCATGCTGTCGGAATCACAAGAACGAATGCTGCTCGTCGCCGAGCGCGGCCGCGAGCAGGAAGTCTATGACGTCTTCCGCAAATGGGGTTTGGACGCGGCCGAGATCGGCGTCGTCACCGGCGACGGCCTGCTGCGCGTCAACAATCACGGCGAGTTGGTCGCCGAGATTCCCAATCCTCTGCTAACCGACGACGCGCCGCTCTACGACCGGCCGGCTTCGACGCCGCCGCGCACCGCGCCGCTCGACGGCCCCAAGATCGATCTGTCGGAAACCGCGGGCTTCGGCGACGCGCTCGCGACGCTGCTTGCCTCGCCCGACATCTGTTCCAAACGCTGGATCTTCGAGCAATACGACTACATGGTGCGCACGAATACCACGGCGGGCCCGGGAGGCGATGCGGCGGTGGTGCGCGTCAAGGAAGCCGGCGTTTCGCTGGCCATGGCGCTCGACGGCAACGGGCGATTCTGCGCGCTCGACCCTCGCGAAGGCGTCAAGCTGGCCGTGGCCGAGTGTTGCCGCAATCTCGCCGCGGTCGGGGCCGAGCCGATGGCGGCGACGAACTGCCTCAATTTCGGCAACCCCGAAAAGCCCGAGATCATGGCCCAACTCATCGAAACCATCGAAGGAATCGGCGAGGCTTGCCGGCATTTCGAAACGCCGATTACCGGCGGCAACGTCAGCCTCTATAACGAAACCCTGGGAGAGGGCATCTACCCGACGCCGGTGATGGGCATTGTCGGACTGGTCGCTCACCAAGACCCTCCGCCCGGCATTCATTTCCGGCAACCCGGCCGCCGGCTGGTCTTGCTGGGCGGACTTCTGCCGACCGCGGCCGGCCCCGACGCGCAAATCGAGCGGCGTTTTGGAAGTTCGCAATACGCCAAGGTTATCGTCGGCGAGGTCTGGGGATTGCCTCCCGCGCTCGATATGGATTATGAGAAGCGTGTGCATTCGGCGGCCCGCCGCATCGTGAAGGCGGGTTTGGCGGAATCGGCGCACGACCTCAGTGACGGCGGGCTGGCTGTCGCCGCCGCGGAATCGTCGTTTGGCGGCGCGAGCATCGGCGCGGCGATCGAGCTTGATTCCGAAATACCAGCGCACTATTTGCTGTTTCACGAAGCGCCGTCGCGGATCTTGCTGTCGGTCACGAATGATGCTCTCGGCGATGTCCTCGCGGCGGCGGCCGATGGCGACGTCGAGGCGATCGAGATCGGGGAAACCGTCGAGGGGCGGCTCACCGTTTCGGTCAATGGTGCTGAGTTGTTCGATCGGTCCGTCGACGAGTTGCAAGAAACCTGGGCCACGTCACTCGAAAGGACCTTGGCGCAATAATGAAAGGGACAGTGTTATCCGACAAGTTCCACGAAGAGTGCGGCGTCTTCGGCATCTACGGGCATCCGGAAGCCGCCAACCTCGCCTACCTGGGCCTCTACGCGCTCCAACACCGAGGCCAGGAAAGCGCCGGCATCTGTTCGAGCGACGGCGAAAAACTGCACTGCCGCAAGGACATGGGCCTGGTGGCGGAGATCTTCACCGAGTCCGTCCTCAAAGACCTGCGTGGCAAGATGGCAATCGGCCACACCCGCTATTCGACGGCGGGGCAAAGCGCGCGGCTCAACGCCCAGCCGTTTTTCGTGGAGTGCAGCAAGGGACAAATCGCCGTTGCCCATAACGGCAATCTGACCAACGCCATCGATGTTCGCCGCGAACTCGAAATGTCGGGGTCGATTTTTCAAGCCGCCAGCGACACCGAAGTCATCATCCATCTGATGGCGCGCTCGCGCGAAGATAGCCTCAAGCACGCCCTGCGCGAATCCCTGTTGCGCATGGAGGGCGCCTATTCGCTGGCGCTGCTGGCGAAAGACCGGCTCATCTTGGCGCGCGACCCGCACGGTTTCCGCCCGCTCGCCTTCGGGCGACTCGAACACGACGGCCACACCGCCTACGTCTTTGCTTCCGAGACCTGTGCCTTCGATTTGATCGGCGCGACCTATGTGGACGATGTCGAACCCGGCGAGATGATCACGGTAGACGCTGACGGGCTGCACCGCGAGCGCTTCGCCCCGGCCCGCAAACGCTGCCATTGCGCTTTCGAACATGTTTACTTCTCGCGGCCCGACTCGATCGTCTTCGGGCGTTCGGTGCAAGAATCGCGCGAAATGCTCGGCCGCTTGCTCGCCCGCGAGTCTCCCGTGGATGCCGATATCGTCGTGCCCCTGCCCGACTCCGGCGTGGACGCCGCGATCGGGTATGCATCCGAATCGGGAATCCCCTACCGCATGGGCCTGATCCGCAATCACTACGTCGGCCGCACGTTTATCGAGCCCAAGCAATCGATTCGCGACTTCGGCGTGAAACTCAAGCTCAATCCAGTGCGCGGAGTCATCAAGGGGAAAAGAGTCGTTTTGGTGGACGATTCGCTGGTTCGGGGCACGACCAGCCGAAAGATTGTCCGCATCATGCGGCAAGCCGGAGCCAAGGAAGTGCACCTGCGCATCTCCTGCCCTCCGACCGTTTCACCGTGCTACTACGGGGTCGACACGCCCGACAAAAACGAACTCATCGCGGCCAACTACACCCTCGATAAGATCCGCGACCACACCGAAGCCGACTCGCTGGCCTACCTCTCGTTGGAGGGCTTACAGCGAGCCGTCCAAGACAACCGAGAAGAGTACTGCTATTCCTGCTACACAGGCGACTACCCAACGGATTTGGTGGGTATCGAGCAGCTGGTGGCCGATCACCGCGAAAAAGGCTGAGCCCCTCTTCGGAAAATCTTGAGCCGCGAAGCGGCGGCGGGAATAATAGCCCAGGGTGAAGCGAAGCGGAACCCTGGGTACGCGCCCCACCTGGGGGAGCCCTGAAAGGGCGGCGGGAACACGCCGGCCCTCATTTTCGCGGCGGTTTTATGAACGCCACGATCAGCGACACGAACTCCTCGGCAACTACCCGGCAATCTCCTCGTAGCCGATGCCCCCGACGTGGCGTGAGGCTCCAGCTTGCCACGCCCCGAGTCATCGGGGCGGGTCTTGGATCGCCGCCCGCGAATTCAGGCCTGCGAGCCGGTGACAGTCCGCCGATGACCGTTCCGTGTCTCAATACAACCTATTTGACAGGCGTCGCCTCTCGCGTCTGTTGGGAAGCCCGTTCACGAATCGCCTGAACCGTAAGCCGCGCCTGTTCGACGACGCCCGCCGACATGTCCTCTCGCGGTCGATAGTATCGCCGTACGGCTTCAATGTCTTCCTCGGTTCCGATCAAGTAGAGGCCGCGCAGGGCCTCGAAAATATGCGATGCATCGGGGCCGAGCCGCACGACCTCGGTGTCGGGCGTGATCTCGGCGCCGTCTTCCAGCAAACGTTCCTCGACAAGACCGGGAACCGGCGAGCGGATCTCCAACGCCTCCTCCGCCCCCTCGACTTCGACCCGCGCGATGAGAGTGCCTGCGGCAACGACATCACCCTCGTCCAAGCGGTTCACGAAGACGCCTTGGTGCGGGCTGAGCACGATGTAGTCGTCGAGCATGGCGCGCAACTCGGAATGTCCGGCGTTGTCTCGGAAGCGAGTCAGCGACAGGGCGGCATTGCGGCGCACCAGCGGCTCCGGATCCGCGAGGAGTTCGCGGAGCTTCGCGTGGAAGGCGGGCTCGGTGTTGTCCTGCCCCATCAACCAAGCGACGTTGGCCCTCAGTTGAGTCAGGGAATGGTCGGCGAGATCGATCACCGCCGGGTACCATTGTGTAACTGAACGGTCGTCGCGGTTCAGACGGTCGGAAATCCGTGATAGGGCGTGTTGCGCGCGGCGGGGATGCCCCTCGTCGGTGAGATATTCGCCGATCTCGGCATTGGTGAGTTCACGTCCGAACCATGTCCCACGCCAGAACAGAAACATCATCAACACGATCAGCACTGAGAGGGCCGAAACCATCAGGGTGGCTTTGCGCGAAGCCGCTTGTTGGGTTGTTTCCGGAGAAGGCTCGGACATGCGAGTACCAGTATACCGGGCCCTCTCGAATTCCCAGGAACTTGCGGTCGTGAGCGGTCGCGACACGTCTCGCCAACGAGTCCGGCGTCTTCAGAGCTGTGAAAAATTTGGCCGCGGCTTGAGTGAGCTTCCCACTACAGCCGCGCCTGAAGGGTCTTCACGGCCTCGATAGCCGCGCGGGCGACTCGCGGCTCCGGGTCGTGGGTGAGCTTTTCCAGGTGAGGGACGCTCTCCTTCGTGCCGCTTATTGAAAGCACATGCGCTAGGTGGCGCTTTTGGTCGTTCGTACCCGAGACGAGCGGCTCGTACAGTTTCTCGAGGACGGCGGGCTTGCGCGCCAACTCCACCAAGAACGGGCGAGCCTCCATCCGATGAAACGTGGAATTGAGCGAGTCAAGAAGATAGTTGATATGGCTCAGGTCGCCAAGGTGGACGGCCGCGAATGCAGCCGACAGCCGTGCCGATTCATTTTTCTCCCGCCCAAATGCTTCGGTGATGACGTTCAGATCGCCGGGCTCGGCGGCGCGTCCGATACCTTCGGCGGCCGCGGCGCGAACTTGATGGTCCTTGTCGCGTAGATACAGTAAGAACGTCGTGCGTTGTCCCGAGTCGGGGATCTTGGCGAGCGCGATCAGGGACTGGCGACGGATCTTCTTAACGTCCGCCGTCTTGACCAAACCGACCAGCTCGGGAATAGCTTGCCGCACCAGCAATTGCCCTACGGCTTTGACGACCGCCAATTGCACGCGCTCGTCGAGATCACGCAGTAAGAACACCAGCGAGGGGCCGACGCTGATTTCGCCGATCTTTTCGATTGCCTCGACCGATTCCACGATCAGCGTGGTGTCTTTGGAGCGCAGGCCCTCAACCAATTGCGGCAGGGCTTGCTTGCCGCGCAAGATGCCGGCCGCGCGCGCCGCGTTGGCCCGCGACTCCAGCGTCACACCGCCCGAGATAAGTCGCCCCAACGCGGCAATCACATCCGGGGAGACCGTCAAATAGGCGTCAACGACAACTTCGGCCGGCTGCGCGAAACGTTTTTTCACGCCGGACCCGAACTTGCTTAGCGACGCGCCAAAGCCCTTCCGGACGTACCCGGGGTGGTAGAAATTCACCAGGCCGTCAACCGCCATAACTTGAATCGCCGGGATCGAGTCGCGTGTGGCGGCAATCAACGGCGGCAAGCTGTGCTGCGTCCCGATTGAAACGATCGCCGCGACCGCCTTGGCGCGAACGTCGGCAACCGGGTCCGTCAGCAGCTTTTCGAGCGGCGGGATGTGGGCGGGGTCCTTGAGCTGCCCTACCTTGTCGGCGGCCCGCATGCGCTTCTTGGGGGCCTTGTGAGCGAGGTCCCGGAGTTGCGCCGACGCGGCAACCGAAAACGATAGAATCGCCAGGGGGATAATCAGCAAGGCAACGCGGAAAACAACGCGACCGGAGTTCATAAAACACCTCGAAGGGCTCTCGCGGAACCGACGGCGCCCGCTTCTGGGAGTAATTATACGTACTCTACTTGGACGCGTTTCGAGATGATTCCGGTTTCATACCCTTTGTCGAGCAGGATTTGGGCCGATTCGACCACCTCGGGCCTCATCTCGGTTGTGAAGTGGTTCACATACATTCCGACAAACTGATCGGCAAGCTGGGTATCGAGGCCGCGGCCGAATTCGAGCGCGTAGCCCAGCGCTTCCTCCCGGTGATCGAGGGCATATTGAATACTCTCGCTCAAGCAGCGCCGGCTCTCTTGTTGAACGTCCGCGGGCAAGTCACGTAGAATCGCGTTCGCGCCCAGCGGCAGCGGCAATCCGTGAAGCTCTTTCCACCACACACCCAAGTCGACCACTTTGTGTAGGCCCGTGCGATTGTAGAATAGTTGCCCTTCGTGGATCACAACGCCGGCGTCGGCCTCCCCCGATTCGACAACCTCGAGAATCTTGTCAAACGGTGTGACCATGGCCTCGAAATCCGGCTCGAACAACCGCAACGCGAGGTAAGCGGTGGTGAGCTCGCCTGGGATCGCAATCTTTTTGCCCTTCAGCTCGGAAACGTCCAAGCCGCGGTTTGAGACCACGATCGGCCCATAGCCGTCGCCCACGCTCGATCCCGCCGAAGTCAGAATGTAGCGGTCCGCCACGTAGGGGTAAGCGTGGTAGGAAATCGCCGTCATCTCGTAGCGGCTCTCGTGCGCGTCGGCGTTGAGGGTTTGAATGTCCTTCAAGACGTGCTCGAATTTGAGCAGCGGCGAGCGGACCTTGCCCGTGGCCAAGGCGTAGAACATGAAGGCGTCATCAGCGTCGGGGCTGTGCGCTACGGCGATCTTACGTTGCGAAGAGGGCATGATCTTTGGCGCGGACCGACATTGCCGGCCGATCGTTCGGGCCCCTCTCGAACGGCTCGATGAGTCGGGACGCTGCTAGAATTGACGGAGAGCGGGGTTGTTTTCCCAAAGCACGAAAACCAATCCCCTTCCTCCAGGAGTAACAGGCCGACTCGTCCTAAGTCAATACCGCCAACGAAGCCCGGCGAGAACACCGCCCGTCATCATGAGCATTGAAGTCCCCAGGAGGGTCGTCGCCGTCGTACCCGACCTGTTTTTCGCGGCCAAGATCGGCGAAACGGCCAAACACGTCGGGGCGGAAGTCGAATTCGCTCGATCGGCCGAAGACCTGCTGCGCCTCGCCCGGGAACAGCCGGCGCTGATCGTCCTCGATCTCAACGCCCAGGGGCTCGACACCGTCGCCGCCATCGAGCGCTTGAAAGCTGACGGCCAAGCCGGCCGACCGCCGTTAGTCGGCTTCGTGAAGCACGAAATGTCCGAGCTGATCGATTCGGCCCGCCAAGCCGGTTGCGAGCAAGTGCTCTCGCGCAACGCGTTCGCAAAGCACCTACCCGAGATCCTGCGCGGCGAGAGTTACCAGGAAGACAGAGCCGCCAAGAAGTGCTGAGGATGGTCGCGCGAGTTCTATGTCTAACCGACGGCGAGTCCCTGCTTTGACGGCCCCCCGACCCGGTTCCATGAAACCGCTGAAGCGCCTCCGGCTTTCCATCGCATTGCTGGCGTGCTTCCTCCCCGCCGCCTCGGCGCAGCGAACCCACGGGTACGTTTTCGCGGCGCCGGGCGGTGTCAACGGTGTGGAGGGTGCGGGCTCCACCCTCCATTTCGGTGGAGGCGGCGAACTCGGCTTGCCCGGCCGACTTGGACTGGGGGCCGAAGTAGGTGTCTTGAGTCCTGGAGGCAAAGTCTTGTCCTCGATCGGCGTCGCCTCCGCCAATGCCTTCTTGCATTTCGGACCGAAAGGGAAGATCGACCCCTACGTCACCGGAGGCTACTCGCGCTTCTTTCGCGGCGGCGCCGGCGACGGAGCCAACGTCGGCTTCGGCGTCAACCTATGGCTGCTTCGCAGTCTCGGTCTCAAGCTGGAATTCCGCGACCATGTCGTTTCTTCCGGTGGGGTCATCAACCATTGGTGGGGCGGCCGCGTCGGCTTGAATTTCTGACGAACATTCGACCCCACGCCCCTTGGGCCGGCAGCTGGGGTGTTCGACATAAATGGGGGAGGTGGCTCCGGCCATGGGAGCAGCGGAAACAGAGGCCTCGACGGAAGTCCGCGCTCAGCCCGGTTCACCGGGCTTGGATTGCAAATAGGCCGGTCCTTCAGGGCCGGTTTCAAGGGCTCGTTGTCTGGAACGAGGCCGTTTCAACGGCCTTTTTCAATACGGCTTTAGCCCTGGCCGCATCAAGGGAAAATAGCGGGCGAGTGCGCGACCCCCGGCGGGCTGGTTATCCCCCATTTATGTCGCGCACTCCGGCGGCGGAGCCGCCACCGATCCGACACGCTATCTTGGTAGAGGCCCGGACCGTCCGCCCTTCCCGCGCGGACGCTGTCCGCTGGAGGCACGTCGCATGTCCTATATCCTCGCGCTTGACGAAGGCACGACCAGCGCTCGGGCGATTCTATTCGACGGCAACGCGCACGAGATCGCGGTCGACCAAGTTCCCATCCCGTGCCGTTTTCCGCATGACGGCTGGGTCGAGCAAGACGCCGAGCAAATTTGGCGGGCGCAGCTCGGGGCTGCCCGCCACGCCATCGAAAAGGCCGAGATCTCCACGTCCGACATCACCGCCATCGGTATCACCAACCAACGTGAAACGACCGTTGTGTGGGATCGCAACACGGGCGAGGCCGTTGCTCCGGCGATTGTGTGGCAGTGTCGACGCACCGCCGAAGTCTGCCGCCGTCTGGTGGAAGCCGGCCACGGGCCCAACGTCGCCGCGCGCACCGGGCTTGTCATCGACGCCTATTTTTCAGGGACGAAGATCGCTTGGATTCTCGACAACATCTCCGGTGCGCGAGAGCGGGCTGAAGCCGGTGATTTGGTTTTCGGCACCGTCGATTCGTGGTTGATTTACAAACTGACCGGGGGCCGCAACCACTTGATCGATTTCTCGAACGCCTCGCGCACGATGCTGCTCGACCTCAAGAGCGGCCTCTGGGACGACGAGATGTTTCGGCTCCTCAACATCCCGACCTCAATGCGACCACGCGTCGTGCCGTCGAGCGGCGTGACGGCGACGACCGATGCTTCGATCCTGGGGACGGAAATCCCCATCGCGGGCATTGCCGGCGATCAGCAATCGGCGCTTTTCGGACAGGCTTGTTTCCGTGAGGGACTCTCGAAGAATACCTACGGCACCGGCTGCTTCATGTTGCTGCATACGGGTGAGCGGGCGGCCGAGTCGCGCAACAAACTGCTATCGACCATGGCGGCCTCGGAATCCGCGCACCGCCAGTATGCACTCGAAGGCAGTATTTTCGTCGCCGGGGCGGTCGTGCAGTGGTTGCGCGATTCGCTGGGCATGCTCAAGACCGCCGCGCATTCCGAGGAGATCGCCTCGTCGGTTCCCGATACGGCGGGCGTGTATTTGGTACCGGCGTTCGTGGGGTTGGGCGCGCCCCACTGGGATTCCGAGGCGCGGGGGCTGATGACCGGCCTGACACGCGCCTCGGGGACAGCCCACGTCGTTCGCGCGGCGTTGGAGTCGATCGCGTATCAAACCCGCGAGCTCGTCGAGGCCATGGAAGCCGACGCCGGCAAGCCGTTGACCGAATTGCGCGCGGACGGAGGAGCGGCCGCGAATGATTTCCTGATGCAGTTTCAGGCGGACGTTCTAGGCAAGCCCGTCGTGCGGCCTTCCTACATCGAAACCACGGCCTTGGGTGCGGCGTTTTTGGCCGGTCTGGCGGTTGGCGTTTGGAAAGACACGGCGGAACTCGAAGCCTTCTGGAAGGTCGACCGCCGCTTCGAACCACAAATGCCCGCGGAACGCCGGGAAGAGTTGTTCGAAGGCTGGAAACGCGCCGTAAGCAAAGCCAAGGGCGAGTAGATCCCGTTTGAGCTGGGACTCGGGACCGCATCGCTTGACTTGCGCGCTCGGGGGTCGACCCGGCGTTGATGCTCCGTTGGAGAGCGGCCCGACCGATGCGGAGAGTTCCCTTTAACGTATTGATATCGTGGGACATAGAAGCGGGTTGGCTTCGTTTCGCAAAAATCCGTTCCGAGCTGTTGTGGAGTGCGCCCCTTCCGCCGAGGTTGAGGACAGCCTCGCGCCCGTCGCGACCGGGGCGGGAGCCGGGACATCTTGGTGCGGCGGACGGAGCATCACGGCCGGGTAGCGAACGGTGGGATCGGTGGCACCGGTTTGGCGAAGACTCGTGTTGCGAGCCAGCCTGCTCGATTTGCCCGGGTTGATCCCATAAAGTGTTGATATGGTATGACATAATAGCAGGTTCGTCTTCGAGAATTGGGTTCGTTTCGTAAGAACTTGTCGGGCCGCTCGTCGGTTCTTTTTTTCCTTGGTTCGCCGCTGACAGTCTTGAGTTCGGGGCTGCCGTGCTCAGGGTAACGGGTCTGTCAAGCCGGGTCGGCCTCACTCCGGGAACTTTCGCCGATCTTTCCCTTATCCATTTAATACCCAGTCGGTCAGGTTGATCTTGGGTTCGTATCGCAAAAATGATTTGGTCCGGGCTGGGGAGCGGCGGGCGACCCACCTGGTTAGCTGATGGAGGCCGACGATTCTCGATTTGAGGCTGGCCCTCTGCCGTGAAAGATTCCTCTTAAATATTGACATTGTGTGACTTAGTGTCGTCTTGGCTTCGTTTCGTATTTGATCCGTTGGGCCGTATTGGAGGTGTTTTTCTTGCTTGAGTCGCTACTAGTCTTGGGCTCTCGGTTTCCACGCTCAGGACAGCGGTCGCGTCAAGCTGACCTTGGCTGAGTTCCGAAGTCCCGGGATTCGCCGTTGGAGATGCGAGGCTGTCACCGATCTCCGACCGATCTCCGCCGGTCACCGATCTCGACCGAGCGCACGAAGACCATGCGCAAACTAGGTCGTGGCGTTAGGGTAGATTCTTCCGAGACATGTTTCGTGATGCAGCCGTTTGCGGGCTCCTCTGGGTGAGTATTACGAGAAGGTATACAAGCCCGCCATCGAGAAGGCAGGCCTCACGCCCATGAGGGCGGATGCGGACCGATTCGGAACAGGGAAGATCATGGATCAAGTGGGGCAGGGCATCGCGCACGCGAAGGTCCTCGTTGCTGAGCTCACATCGAGAAATCCTAATGTTTTCTATGAACTCGGCCTTGCCCATGCGCTAAAGAAACCCGTAGTTCTCGTGTCTTCGAACGAGGCGGATGTACCGTTCGACCTGCAGCACATCCGCGTTATCTACTACGACATGTCGGACCCGTTTTGGGGAAACAAGCTGCTAGAAAAAGTCGCAGAAAACATTCTTTCAGCCTTGCGCAACCCGGCGGAAGCCATTTTTAGCACCGATGGGCAATAGCGTTGCGACTCTGATGAGGTGCCGTTCAGAATCCGGGGTGGGAGATCGGTGACGGGTGGGAGATCGGAGCCAGGAGATCGGTGCAAGGAGATCGGGAAAGGAGATCGGTGACAGCCACGCAATCGTGGTAAACCGAGCCGCGCGTCAGCAAGCGGTATGCGATGCCGTCGCCCCGGAGCCGCCGAGATTGATGATCCTAAAGCAGCGGCCCAGGGGCCTTTTCCGCGGTCAGACGACGCACTCCGGCACCGGATTCAGGTCGTCCCTTCAGTTTCCCCTTCCCCCTGAGCGTAATCTTCGTACAACCCGAGCCGCGAGGCGGCGCGGCTCGGGAAGCCGGAACCAAGGCAAAACAGATCGGTGACCGTGCGGATCGGCGATATCCACCCAACCTGCCTAAGATGTGTCGGCCCTAAAGGACACGAATAAGAGCGGTTCTGTCAAGTGCAGTCCACTTCGCGCCTGATGCGATTACTGATTCAATGGAGCTTATTCGGTCGGCACTCGGTACAGTCCCCATTTTTCACAGCCCCCTTGCGTTCGCGGCTCGGTTCGATTCATCGCACACCGCGCGGGCGCGGGTGGAACCCGTTCGCTAGAATGTTCCTAGACTAGTTTCGCTGAGTCACCCAATGCCACAAGTAACCAAAAGTCCCGAAACCTATGATGTTGTTGTCGTCGGATCGGGCGCCGGAGGCGGCACGACCACGCGCGTCCTGGCCGAGATGGGCGTTAAGGTCGCCCTGGTCGAGGCCGGGCCGATGCTTGATCCGGCCGCGGAATTCAAAGAACACCAATGGCCCCGCGATTGGGACCATCGGGGCGCGGAAGATGGCGGCAAAGCCTATTTCGGACACCAAAAGCCTTTCGGATTCTTCAACACCACAAACGGCGGCTGGGAACTCGACGGCGAGCCGTATACGGTCGGCCAAGGCAGCCAATTCAAGTGGTTCCGTTCGCGCATTGTCGGCGGACGCACGAACCACTACGGCCGCATGTCGTTTCGGCTCTCGCAGATCGACTTCAGCGGCTACGATCGCGACGGGCTCGGCCGCAACTGGCCGATCAGCTACGACGAGATTTCTCCCTATTACGACAAAGCCGAGAAGTTCATCGGCGTTACCGGGACGGTCGAGGGCATCCCCTCCGCGCCGGACGGCATCTTTCAAAAAGCCCCCGCGCCCAAAGCACACGAGCACATGATTCGCGCGGCGGGGAAGAAGCTCGGGATTCCTTTCGTCGCCAATCGCCGCGCCATTATTACGAGCAACCATAACGGCCGCGCCGCTTGCCACTATTGCGGCCAATGCGGGCGCGGTTGCCTGACGGCGTCGGCCTACGCATCGAGTCAAGTGGACGTCTTCCCCGCTGTCGCCGGCGGCAACGTGAAGCTGTTCACCGACGCCCAGGTGCGAGAGGTGCTGACCGACAAGAGCGGCAAGGCGACCGGCGTGATATACATCGACCGCAAGACACGCCGTGAAAGGCGAGTCATGGGCCGCATCGTGGTCCTGGCGGCCGGGTCGTGCGACTCGGCCCGCATCCTGCTCAACTCCAAGTCCAACTTGTTCCCGAACGGCTTGGCAAACAGCTCCGGCCACGTCGGGCGCAATCTGATGGATACGGTCGGCTTCAGCGTCAGCGGGCGCGTGCCGTCGCTCGAGGGCATGCGGCCCTATAACACCGACGGCTTCGGCGGGGCGCATCTGTACGCTCCTTGGTGGGGTTGGAAGGACCACGCCAAGCTCGGCTTCCCGCGCGGCTATCACATCGAGTTCGGAGGCGGCTTCCGCATGCCGGGCGTCGGTTCGTTCCACGGTGCGGGTCGGCACTACGGCTACGGCAAGAAGATGAAGCAGCGCATTCGAGAACAGTACGGCTCCGGAATCGGGTTCGCCGGCCGCGGCGAGATGATGCCCAACAAGAACAGTTACTGCGAAATCGATCCCGACGTCGTCGACAAGTGGGGCATCCCGGTCTTAAAATTCCACTTCAAGTGGACCGACTACGAGTGGAAGCAAGCGCGTCATATGGAGGCGACCTTCAAGGACATCATCGGAACCCTCGGCGGACACGTTACCGGCATGGGCAACCAATGGGAGAAGCAGGGTATCAGCGTTCCCGGCACGATCATTCACGAGGTCGGCACGGCGCGCATGGGCGCCGACGCGCGCTCATCGGTGGTCAATCCCCACATGCAGGCCCACGACGTCAAGAACCTTTTCGTGTGCGACGGCTCGGTTTTCGTGACCAACCCCGACAAGAACCCCACCCTGACCATTAACGCGCTTTCCTGGCGCGCGGCCGAATTCATGGCCGAGGAGTTGAGGAAAGGCAATGTCTGAACTGAAACTTAAAATTGGATCCGATTCTCAACCACCCGAGCCGCGCCGCCTCGCGGCGCGGTCTTCCGCGGACCCCTCTCCGAGTTTCCCGCCTGATCGAGCCGGCGCGGTCGGTGGCCCCCCTGAACTGATTCACATCGACGACCCGAAGGGACGCGAACGGGTTTCCCGCCGCGAGATTTTGCGCGGTATCGCGCTCGGGCTCACCGTTGCGGGCATCGGGCGGCTCGACCCCGCCTCGGCGCAGCACGTGCACGAGGAAGTCAAGCGCGGCAAGGCGGCCGACGGCACTTACACGCCCGGGCTGTTCACCGAGCATGAGTTCAAGACCGTCAAGAGGTTGGCGGAATTGATCGTCCCCGCCGATGAGAAGGGGCCCAGCGCGGCCGACGCCGGGGCGGCGGAGTTTATCGATTTACTGTGCGGCAAAAATGACGTACTGGCCAAGATCTACACGGGTGGTCTGAGTTGGATGGACGCCCGCATGCGCCAAGATCACGAGACCACGTTCGTCGAGGCCTCGGAATCGCAACAAACCGCATTGCTCGATCGGCTGGTCGAGGCGGAACGAGCCGCCGCCGAGGCCGACCATGCCTGGGGTGAATCGGAGTATGCCGATTTTCGCGATTACGGCATCGAGAAGCGCTCGGATTTCGCCGCCGCCGTCAGCTTTTTCGACTGGGTCCGCAAGATGTCGATCGACGCCTATTACACCAGCGAAGCGGGCGTGAAAGATGTCGGCTATATCGGCAACGACGCTCTCTCGGAATACACGGTGCCCCAAGAGGCGATCGACTTCATGATGGACAAAACGGGAATGGGTTAGGCCGACCGGCCGGTCGTCCCGGCCTATTTGGGTAGGTGCCGCCTATCTAGCTCTCCTCTGTCCTCCGGTCTGCGCACTGATCTGCTGGTGCCCCGAGCCACCACCTGACCTACCGTATCGGCAGCCTGTATCCTGGGTCTGCCGGGTCGGCGTCCGTCCGAAGACTCATTCCGATCTCTCTCCCGATTCGGGTTCGACACCGTACTTCTCTTGGAACCAAGAGTTGGCTCGCTGCCCAGTCTTGAAGAACTCGGTCACGGCATCGGACGCCTCGCGATCTTTGCCGATGGCGCCGTCGAAGCACTTGTCGAACGCCTCCAGAATCACACCGTGCACGGCGCCGAGCATGATTCAGTGACGATCGATCTCTCGGTCGTCGCGGTGGAAGTAGTTTAGGAAGATCTCGGCCCCACCATCCGGTTTTCGGCGTTCATCCCAATCGAGGCTGTCGTAGTACTCTGGCGTAAAATGGACGTAGGCGTCCGAAAGAATTCCGAGAAACCTGTCCAGTTTCTCAACAACCGGATCGGTATTCAAGTCTTTGAACTTCACGCGGAAGGGCCGAGGTTTTTCGTTCTGTTGCCGTTTAATCCAGCGGTCGTGGCGCTTCTGAAACGATACCCACTGCTCTGCGTTCTCGTGATTCAGCTTGACAGCCAAGGCAACCCTCGCAGCCTCTATAGCTCTTCGCGTGATTCCCACTGAGTCATCCGGCTGCCTCTGAGCGATGAGGGATCCTCCTGTCAGCATCGACTTGTGACAGATCAGAAGAAGCTGCCCGAAGAATGGAGATGTGCCCGAATTGCTCCAGTCGATAATCGTCCTATATGTTCGGTCGAGCGTTCCGACGATTGCCAGAAAAATGGTGCTTTGGCAACCTCGATCAAGATTGCTTTTCTGCGCCTGTATGAACTCTTGCATGGTGTCCTCGTAACGGTGCATCAGGATGAAATAGCTGGGGTAGCGGACGCTGAACGCTGGAAAGATATCTTTTTGGTTAGCGGGATCAAGGACGAGCTAACGCCTCTGCCTCATCCCTTGACATCCTAGATCTGCTGCATGGATTGTCGAAGATTTCAGTCGACGCGAACCAGCTACCCTGACGGCGCACGTTGAGGCTCCTATTGGTCAAGAGAGTTCGGAAGGTCCCCAAGGTTCCGTAGGAGCACCGTGTGCATTCGTTTGTGGAGGGATGCCGCTTTCAGCGCATGATGACATGCCTTCTCGGTCACCACGACATCGCAGTAGGGTACGGCCAGCGACATGGCGTCGATGTCATGGACATCGTTGACGGCCCAGGGCTTGTCCCGGTTTCGGTGCCAAGCTGTCTTCAATGCGATTGAGACGTCGGTGCTCGGCATGGCCCGAACGAACGTGCGAGCCGATCGGCGATCCACAAGTACATCAGAATGCGTGAGGCCCCGCTGCGCTAGAGCGCGCGGGAGCATGTCCTGGAATTCAATAATAAGTTCGCGTGCTGAGATTACATCGCGCAGCCGACCATGCCGCCATGGGCCCCCGCCGTCGAGTCGCAGGGTCTGAGCACGTTCTTCAGCAGCCCGCCTCTCTGCGATGTGCTGGATTGCCTCGGGATTCCAGCCCGCTTCGCCTAGGGTCCCGACCTCGTCGTCCGTCGGACCTCGAAGGACTCGGCGCTCGAACAGCAGATTTGCCTGATCCATGCGATCATCAAACACCTTTGCCCCGAGGCGCTCTCGGACTCGGTCGGTCTCATCGCCGGAACGTCCCATGATCTTCCATCCGGTCCGTCGGCCGAAGGCGTGCCCGACACCTCGTCCGATGAGAGGGATCATCGGCATCGGATTCGGCTTGCGCGCGAATCGGTCTAGCATCGCCGAGAGTTCAAACTCCATCACGACCACGCGACTAAGGAGAGCCGTGAACCCCGTTAATTCCTCCATGACTTCGGCAATCGCTCGACGTTGCGCCGGGTCCTTTATTCTGAGCATCTCCATGTAGTGGGTACCGGACAGGACGAAAATCGCGGTCCCCGCCGCTCGCGCGGCACGCGACGCCTCGAGTGCTTTCGCGAATGCAGCACCTTTTGACTGACCGACTGATGCCTGCGCCAGGTATATCTCCAGTGGTTTAGGTCAAGATAAACAAGATTCGCGTTGTCCGAGGGCAACTCCAATAGCTAGGCCAGACGAGGGGGGGCTGTTCATCTTTCATGCTGTGTCGATTGGCTCCTGGCGGTGTTTGCAAACTCGCTCGTCGATTGGACTGGGAAGTCCCATGTCGTCCGGGATCTTGCACGTTTGCCGGGTTGCTCATGACATGCCAGACGCCCACCGAATGGATTGTGCGTCCGAGTCGGCATCTTCGCCTTTTGTTCCTATTCTATCAGGCTCTCAAGAATTCACGGGTTCAGGTACCGGGTCTTCCCACGACCCGGCGCGAGCGCTTCACGAAACAAAACTCAATCCAATGCTATGCGAAGTGATATCAATGAGTTAAGAGGCGAACGTAGATCACGATCGCGAGCCGTCTCTGCCCGAGACGCTAAGAACAGCTTTGGTGTTAGAGTACCCGGCCGGTGGGCTACTCCTGCGAGCCGCCCGGCCGCGAGGGCTCGACCTCGGCATCGACTTCCGAGGCCGGCACGAAGGCGTCGCGGTTGGGCATTTTGACTTGCGGCAGGCTCTCGGCGTTCATCTCGGTTTTTTCCTCGATGATGTCGTTCAGAAAGAGAACGTGTGCGACAACGGCGTACACTTGATCGTTCGTCAGCATGCCGGGGCGATCGAACGGCATGGCGCGGTTGACGTAGTCCCACAGCGTCGTGGCATACGGCCAGTAGCTGCCGACGGTCTTGAGGGGTTTCGGGGAACGCAACGTATCGCGTCCGCCCACGAGAGCTCCCGCGTCGCCTCCCTCCGCGTCATCACCGTGGCATTCGGCGCAGCGCAGCTTATAGACTTCCTTGCCCTCGACCGCCGTTCCCTTTCCGGCGGGGAGACCGGTTCCGTCCGGGGGGATGGAAATATCCCAGGCACGAATCTCCGCGTCGGTAGCGGCGCGCCCGACACCGAGCTTTGGAGACTGCGCATTCAGCGATGCGCCGAAAATGAACGCGCCTGTGAGACCGATGATTCCACGTATCCGCAATTTGCACCTTAGGGCCCGCGAACGGCTGTCCGGCGCGAACCGCACCAGTATAGCGAGTTTGACCCGGCGCGCCCTAGGATGGGAGGTCGTTTCCATGGAACGGTGGCGACACTGTCGCCATCAAAGGGAGGGCGGAGCGTCACCCGGGTGGGCGTTCGGGGGTGGTTCGATCGGTAGTTCGCGCCGCCCTTTCAGGGCTCGCCGGGTGGGGATTCCACCCAGGGTTCCGCCGTTCCGGCTCCACCCTGGGCTATATTCCTTCCACCGCTTCGCGGCTCAAGGTGTTCACAAGCTTTCCGGGCATCCAGGCAATGCACAACCCTTTCGAGGGCAATTCCTGGAAGAGACACCGCGCGAGATGCGGTACACCGCTGCCGAACTAGATCGTCTTCGTCACCTTGCTCAGCGTCCGCGGCCGATCCGGGTCGAGTCCCTTCTGTTCCGCCAGAAACGCCGCGAACAACTGTGCCGGAATCACGTAGGGGATCGGCGTAAACAAATCGTCCGGCATGCCGGGAAGCGCCGGAATCTTCGGGCCAATCGCAATACAGCGAGTGGCGAGCGACGCCGCCCCCCCCGAGCCGTCAGCGCTGATGACGACAGTTTCGGCTTGCAGGGCGCGCAACTTTTCACACAGCTCGACGATGCTTGGGAAAGTCGGGCCCGGCGGCGCGAATACAAAGACAGGAAATGCGCGCTCGACCATGGCGATCGGTCCGTGCATGAAGTCGGCCCCGGAAAAGCGCTCGGCGACGACGTAACAGGTCTCCATCAACTTCAGGGAAAACTCGAAGGCGTTGGCGTAGTTGAGTCCGCGCCCGACGACAACCGCATTGCTCATGTAGCGATAGCGCTCCGATAGCACTCCGATCGAATCCTTGCGCCGAAGCACTTTTGCCACGACGCCCGGCAGCCGCCCCACCGCGCCGGGCGCAATCGGGGCCCCCAGCGCATACGCCAGCAGATAGAGCATCAGCATCTGCCCGGTGTAGGTTTTCGTCGCCGCCACGCTTCGTTCACGCCCGGCGCGCACCAGGAATACTTCCTCGACGATCCGTGTGATCGAGCTTCGGGCTCGATTCGTCACGCCGATGGTCAGAGCCCCTTGTTTGCGAGTCGCTTCCAAAAACAGATTGGTGTCCGTCGATTCGCCGGACTGCGAAATGCCGATCACGAGAGCCCCCTGCAAGTTGAGGGGGGCTTTGTAAACGGTCATCACCGACGGCGCGGCGAGCGAAACCGGAATACCCGTGGTCATCTCGAGCAGGTACCGCCCAAACAGAGCCGCGTTGTCGGACGTACCGCGCGCGACCAGCACGATCAGCCGCGGCGGCTTCTTCTGCATTTTCTTCTTGAACTTTTCGATCGGTCCGACCGCCCGGTCAAAAGTTTTCTGAAGCACCTCGGGCTGCTGCTCGATCTCTCGAAGCATGTGAGACATTACGGACTATCTTCCCATAGCGCCCGCGACCGAGTCGCCGCGATGTTTCACCGTGTCAGCCCCCGCAAGGAGGCGTGGGATAGGTAGCCCCGGACGGGGCGTGGGAACAACCGCGCGATGCAATCTCGGCGAACAGGAACGTGCGCAAGAAATTGAAGGGTGGGTGTTTCGGTCCTCCGCCCCTGAGAATGCGCGCGAGTGGAGCCACCGGCCGCCCGGCTCATTCAGGCAAGAAACTTGGCAGGACAATGGAACTTCGAACAGCTGCGGCCCCGGTAGCGACCGGCACTCTTGCCGGTCCCAGCCCACGGTCGAGACAAGCTCTCAGCTTGTCTCTCAATCTTCTCCATTGACATCCAACCGCGCCTCAACCCGCCCCAATTGAAGTTTCAGGTCAGCTCACGGCGAGAGCCGGTTGCGGCGTCTCAGTCGGCAATGCGTCCGCCGATCGGCCCGGGCTCCGTCGAGAGCCCGCATTCAGCTCGACGCGCTCAAAAGCCTGTAGAGCCCTCTTTCTTGCCCGGAACAGCCTGACCTTCAGCGCGTTCGCCCGCACTCCGTACAACTGCTCCAATTCGCTCAACGAAAGGCCTTCCACTTCCTTGAGCAAAAGCAGACAACGGTCACCGGCCGGAATGTCGTCAAGCAGGCGGCCCAATAACTCCCGGTTTTCTTTCGATTGTTCTTCACGGTCAAATAAACGGCTGCTCTCGGTCGCATCCAGATGATGGACTTGCTCTTCATGCAACGCGCTGAGCGGCGTCTCGATCCGCCGCCGGCGTTTTCTCAGGTGGTCATAAACCGTGTTGACCGTCAGGCGGTAGAGCCACGACTCAAAGACTTCCGGCGAGCGAAGTTGAGCTAAAGAGCGAAACATCCGAACGAAAACGTCTTGGCCTACGTCTTCCACATCCGCCGGGTCGCCGAGCAGATGGTACACCGTGCCTAGAACGCGGCGCCGCTTACGACGCACGATTTCATTGAACGCTTCGGCGGACCCCGACTGGGCTTGATTGACTAGAGCGGTTTCGACTTCCATCTCCCCTTGAATCCCCTCTCGCTGATATTGCGACTTTATCAACACGGCCGCCTCACGCCAAGAGTCCCGGGGTGAATTGCAAGCAGAAAGGATGTGGCCCATTAAAGGACTGATTCAGCTATACTTGATCCGTGATGTGGCCCCGGAAAGGGCCCTTGCGGAGAGCAGTGTAAAGTCTTACACTGAGGGAGCCGTGTCGGAGAAGTTTGGTCCTTTCACCATCGACCGGGAAAGCGGAGAGCTTTTCAAGGGTTCGGTGCGGGTACACCTCCAAGAGCAACCGTTTCGTGTGCTGGTTGCTTTGTTGGATCGTCCCGGCGAGGTTGTCACCCGCGACCAGCTACGAGAGCGGCTCTGGCCCGACGATACCTTCGTCGATTTCGATCATGCTCTGACGACAGCCGTCAAGAAGCTTCGGCGGATCTTGAACGACTCGGCGACTCACCCACGCTATATCGAGACTCTTCCGAAGCGCGGCTACCGCTTCATCGCGCCCGTCGGGAGACCGGAAACTAACGGCGCGGCGCGTCTTGCCACGAATGGGTCCCGGGCTGTGTCCGCCGTCAGCTCGGCGCAAGAGGACGCCGGACTGGGCGCGGCCGACCTTGAGGCGCAACGACAGCTTCGCCGACAACGAAACATCCTGCTCATCGCGGCCGCGGGGCTGGCGGCGGCGCTCTTGGGGGCTTGGACGCGCGACTCGGGACCCGTCATTTCCGCGGACCTTAGGAAATTCGACATCACGCCGAGGAACCTGCCTCAGCCAGCCGGCCGACTTCCTTTCCGCGTGCCGGTTATCTCGCCCAACGGGCGCCACATCGCTTTCCTCAGCGGCGCAACCGTTTCGCGCATTTGGATCCGCGACCTCGACAAAGAGCTGCCTCGCGCTCTGGAGCAGACCGAAGGCGCCACCGGAATGTTCTGGTCGCCTGACAGTCAGTACCTCGTTTTCGGCAACCGCACCGATTTGAAACGCGTTTCCGTGCATGGGGGCGCGGCCGCGACCATCGCCCGGTTGTCGAATTCGCTCTTTGTTGGCGGCACTTGGAGCCCAGACGAATCAACGATCGTATTCAGCACGGGCCTGCCCCCCGTCCTGTACGAAGTACCCGCCGAAGGTGGCGACCCGCGACCGCTGATCGATCAAATCGTCACAGACGCCGGCGGAGGCAACTCCCGCCCCATCTTTCTCCCTTCGCCGGAGGGATCGCGCAGGGTCATATTCGGCGTCGGCGGCCCCAGTGACAGCCAATTGTTCGCGCGCGACCTCGACAGCGGCGAACAAGTGCAATTGGGCCCGGGGCGAAGGCCGGTCTATTCGTCCAGCGGCCACATTATTTTCGAAGGCGTTGGCGCGGGAAGCGGCATTTGGGCGATGCCCTTTGGGGGAGGGAGCCTCGATTCGTTCGGGGAACCGTTCCCGATCGCCGCCAACGGGTCCCGAGCCTCGGTGTCGAGCGACGGCACATTGGTGTACATCGACGCCGCGCCCGCAGGGCCGCGACAACTGGTCTGGCGTGACCGCGAGGGCAGCTTACTGTCGGCGATCGGCCGGCCTCAAGAGTGGATCCACGCCCCGCGGCTCTCGCCCGACGGGCGTCGCGTCGCCGCGCGCGGATTGGAACAAGGCAATCACGACATTTGGATCCACGAAGTCGGCCGTGACATCAAGACGCGGGTGAGCTTTGACCCGGCCGTTGACGCCGATCCGGTCTGGCTCCCGTCGGGAAACGAGATTTCGTGGCGCACGACGCGGCAGGGCAACGCCGAGATCTACTATCGCCGCCTCGACCGCGACGGCAAGCCGAGCGCCCTGGTCGCCAGTGAGTTGACCGAGCGTCCTAACGATTGGTGTCCGGATGGCTCTTGTCTCGTCTACACCGTGACCAGCATCGAGACTCGCGGGGATATCTGGTTTGCCGAGCGCGGCGGAGAGGGCGACCGCTTCGAGGCGCGGGACTTCTTGGTGACACCATTCAACGAAGTGAGCGCCCAACTTTCCCCCGATGGTCGTTTTCTTGCCTACTGTTCCGACGAATCGGGCGCTTACGAAGTGTATGTGCGCGCTTTTCCCGACGGTAAGCGCAGCCGTCAGGTCTCCCGCGGAGGGGGTTGCGCGCCGCGCTGGTCCCGCGACAGCCAAGAACTCTTCTATGTAGAGCAGGATCGCCTCATCGCCGTGCCGGTGATCACCAATCCCGATTTCGTCCCCGGCGAGCCCACACCCCTCTTCCGTGATGCCGGCCTCATCATGCGATCCCAACTGGTCGCGAATTATGATGTCGCCCCGGACGGCAATTCCTTCGTCTTGGTGAATACGCTCACGGCCAAGGAAGAGGCAAGCCGCCCGCCAACGATCCACCTCGTTGAGAACTGGTCGCTTGAGTTCGGCAACGAACGCGCAAAGCCTTAACCGCTTTCACCTCCGAACAGTGCTTGCAAGAAAGACCCCAAGACTTTCGGCGCTCAGGCAGTAAGAATGCGGGCCGGCAGCCCGCGGCAAAACTACGTTCGGGCGAAAATGGGGGACTGCGATTCGATTTTCGCGCGCCGAACTGCGAATCTCCTCAGCCGCGAAGCGGCGGCGGGAACCATAGCCCAGGGTGGAGCGAAGCGGAACCCTGGGCTATCCCGCGGCACGCTGCGAGCCCTGAAAGGGCGGCGGGAACTCTCTCCTCCATTTTCATGGCCTTATCATGAAACCGGCGGATTCATAGAAACCGACTGTACCCTTTTACCGCCGCCTGCTATGCCCGGCTCTGATAGCTTCCATCGACGGTACTGACGCGAACCTTCTCGCCTTCCTTGATGAAAGGCGGCACCTGCACGACCAGCCCGGTTTCGGTCGTCGCCGGCTTGGTCACGTTCGTCACCGTGGCGCCCTTGATCGCCGGGGCCGTCTCGACCACCGCCAAATCCACCGAGGCGGGCAGGTTCAGGCTGAACGGGTTGCCTTCATGGAACAGTACCTTGATCGTCGTATTGGGTACGAGGTAGTTGATCTGCGCGCCCAGATCATCCTTACTGATCGAGATTTGCTCGTAGGTCTCGGTGTTCATGAAATGGTAGTCGCCGTCTTCGTAGAGGTATTCCATCGACTGCTCGTTCAGCTCTACCTTTTCCGTGAAATCCTCGGACGAGAATTTATGCTCGATCATGGCGCCGCTCGCGCGGCTGCGCATCTTGGCTTGCACGAAGCCGCGCTTGTTGCCGGGCGTACGATGATCCACGCTGAAAACGGTGTAGACGTCGCCCTTGAACTTGATGATCATTCCGGGGCGAAGTTGAGTTGCCTGAACGTCCAAACGAAAAGTCCTCCGCGAAATACGTGGCGCCGATTTCGCGCGGAAACGGAATCAAACCCCCGCGCCAATCGGCACTCATTATATCAGCGGCCATTATTCCGTCGCCGTACGGTCGTGACAGCGAAAACTCCTCCGAAAATGGCCTTCGAGAGTATTGTGCATTGCGTTGTTGTTGTTGTTAATGCCCGGCAAGATCGCGAACACCTTGAGCCGCGAAGCGGCAGCGGGAATATTGCCCAGTGTGGAGCCGGAACGGCGGAACCCTGGGTGGAACCCCGGTACTTACCGGGGACATGGTGAACAGGCGCTATGGTATTCAACGCCGCATCGGCTACAAATGGGTCGAGCGCTATCACCAGGGGGGCCGTCCGGGCCTCGCGGATCGTTCGCGGGCCCCGCTGCGCCATCCTAATCGATGCAGCCCGGAAACGGTCGAGCGGATTCTCGCCCTCCGTCACGAGCATCCGTCGTGGGGCGCCCCGAAAATTCGGGCGCTGCTGGAAGACCAAGAGCCGAAAAGAAAGCCGCCGGCGACGTCGACGATCGGGGAAATCCCGCGCCACGAAGGACTCACGCGGCCGGGCAAAAAACGCCGCCGCACGCCGCCCTACGAACAACCCTTGGCGCACGCCGAGGCTCCCAACGACGTCGTCTCGATCGATTTCAAAGGATGGTTTCGGGCGCGCAACGGCGAGCGCATCGACCCGCTGACGTTGATCGATAATCACAACCGTTACGTGTTGTGTTGCCAGGCACTCGAGGGCTGTGATCTCGCGCATGTGCAAGCGGTGATGGCGAATGTATTCAGCGAATACGGGCTGCCGAAGCGGATTCGCAGCGACAACGGAGCGCCGTTTGCGAGTCGGGCGATCGCGGGATTGAGTCGGCTGAGCATCTGGTGGGTGAAGTTGGGAATCGGGGTGGAGCGGATTCCGCCGGGGACGCCGAGCGCGAACGGACGCCAGGAACGATTTCATCGGACCTTGAAGCAACACACGGCCGAACCGCCGGCGGCGACCAAGCGGGCGCAGCAGCGAGAGTTTCGTCGATTTTGTCGGGAGTACAACGAGCAGCGGCCGCATCAGGCATTGGGACAGAGACGACCGGCGAGTGTGTATTACGGCTCGCCGAGGAGCTATCGGGGGCAGCTGCCGGCGGTGGAGTATCCGCCGGGCTACCTGCGTCGGATGGTGGGGAAACGAGGAGAGATGTACTGGCGGGGGCGACGGATCTTTGTGAGCGAAGTGTTGGGGGGAGAGCCGGTCGGGCTCGAGGCGATTGACGATGGGATCTATCGGGTGTGGTTCTCGACGCTCGAACTGGGGTGCTTCGATGTGCGCGAAAATCGGGTCGCGCCGCGGTCGACACGTCCTCGGACGAATCTGACAAGATCGTAGGAAAGGAGAAAGTGTTCACCATGTGCCGGGTTGTACACCTTGCCCCACGGGCTTGGTCGTAAAGAAGGGTTCATAGATTTGCTTAACGGCCGCGGGGGCGATCCCGGGGCCGGTGTCGCGGACTGCCGGCGCAACGTACGGCCCTTGGCGTAGATTCAGGTGACGGCGGGCCAATGCCGCGTCGACGTCGATCGCTCGCAGGCTCACCTCCAAGACCCCGCCGCCCGCCCCCACCGCCTGATAGGCGTTGGTGCACAGATTCATGACGATTTGGTGAATCTGGGTCGGATCGGCGTGGACCACGTCCGCTTCGTCGGAAATTTCCTGCCGTAGTTCGACGGTGCTCGGCATCGAGGCACGCAGCAGCTTGAGCGCCTCTTTGACAACAGGTCCGACCAAAATCGGTGAGCGGTTTGCGGACGTAACTATTCGCCCCTCGGCTATAGCTCTCGGCCAGGTCTCGCTGCTCATCCGATGACGTCAAAACGACTACGGGCAGCAGGCGCGTTCGCTCGTCGGCCCGGATTCGCCGCAGCACCTCCAGGCCGTCGACTTTGGGTAGTTTCAGATCCAGGATGACGACGCTGGCAAGGTCCTCGAGATTGCGATCGGCGAAATCACCGCCCCCGAAAAAGTAGTCGAGAGCGGCGGCGGCGGCGCGCGCGACCACGACGTCGTTCGCGATGCCGCGCAGTGCCCGCGGTGTCAGTGCTTCGTCGTCGGGATTGTCTTCGACAAGTAGAAGGCACTTGGCTTTCATGGCATCTCCTCTCGAAAAGACTACAAGCTGAAATGAAAAGTCGCCCCCTCGTTTTCCTTGCCCTCGCCCCAGACGCGGCCGCCGTGGCGTTGGATAATGCGCTGTACGGTGGCCAGGCCAACGCCCGTTCCTTCGAACTCCGAGTCGTTGTGAAGCCGCTGAAACACGCCGAACAGCTTGTCGGCATAAGCCATGTCGAAACCGACTCCGTTGTCTCGAATGAAATATATCAGGTTTCCGTCCCTTTTTCCTGCTCCGAATTCGATATGCGCGTCCGGTTGGTTACCCGTGAATTTCCAAGCATTGCCCAATAAGTTCTCGAGAACCAACTGCATCATGAACGATGCCCGTCACTGCCTTATCGGCGAACCCGCTGAGTTAGCAGTCCCCGGCGCAATCTCGACCCCGTGAGCGGCTCGGTTTGGTCAATCCGCTAAGGTAGCGGGTCTATGGGCGTTTCTCCGGCGCGCCGCGCCGCGTTCGACATCTTGCTGCGAGTGGAGACCGGCGGGGCGTTTTCCGATGAGTTGCTTCACTCGGCTCGCACCGCTGCCCTTGACGAGCGGGACCGCGGGCTGGTCTTCGAGTTGGTTCTGGGGTGCTTGCGGCGTCAAGGGGAATTGGATGATTGGCTTGCCCGATTGTCGCGCCGAGGGCCGAGTCAACTGGATCCCGCAGTCCGTATTGCCTTGCGATTGGGGTGTTATCAGCTCGGTTTTCTGAGCCGGGTCCCGGCGCACGCCGCCGTTTCCGAAAGCGTGGAGCTTGTGCGGCGGGCGCGCAAACACTCGGCGGCGGGGCTGGCGAACGCGGTGCTGCGGCGCGCGGCCGCCGAGCCGCGAGAGGAAACGGCATGCCCGGAGCGGTCTCATCCCGAGTGGCTTTACGCGCGCTGGAAGGACCATCTTGGCGAGCAAGCGGCGGGGGCGTTTGCGGCGGCGAACCTCGAAACACCGACAACCTATGTGAGGCTGAACCCCCGCTTTCCTTTCGAAGAAACGATTGATCGATTGCGCGGGGAGGGTATCGAGACCAAGCAGACGGAGCTACCGGGTTGCCGCCTGGTTGAGCGGGGGCGCGCCGCGGCGACGGAGTGCTTTCTAGGGGGGCGCATTTCGATCCAAGACATCAGCTCGCAGATGGTAGTGCCTTTACTTGACCTCCGACCCGGGTTGGGTTTCCTCGACGTTTGCGCCGCGCCGGGGGGGAAGACTCGCCAGGCGGTGGAGTCGCTTTTGGATGGCGAAGGGCGGCTCGGGGCCCCGGCCGCGGCGTGCGACGTCCATTTTCACCGCATCGGGGCAATGGGGCCGACCTCCGAAGGGGCTTTCGATCGCCTTGTCGCGGACGCCCGGTACCCGTTGCCGTTTCGGCGGCTGTTTGATCGCGTTTTGGTGGATGCGCCGTGTTCAGGGACCGGGACACTAGCGCGCAACCCCGAGATCAAGTGGCGGCTGAAGCCCGACGATATCGAGGATTTGCACGCTAAACAGGAGCGCATTCTCTCGAATGCCCTCGACTGTCTGGCGCCGGGCGGAGTGCTGGTTTATTCGACTTGTTCGGTGGAGCCGGAGGAGAATCGGCGGGTTGTGGAGAGGGTTTTTCTGGAGCGGCCGAGGTTTCGGGCGGTCGAGTATCTTGACCGTTTGCCGGGGCGCGATGCCGGCGATGGGTTCTTTGCCTGCAAGATTTCGGAGGCGGGGACGCGGGGGTGATTGGAGTGAACCTTTTGGGCAGGCCTGGAGACCTGCCCCACTCGGGCCGGTGGGCGTTTGGACGCCCGCAGTAGAATGGGGAGAGCCGCGCTGCTTCGCCGTTGATTTAGGTTGCGGTCGGGCGGTGTCGGGGCTGTCGATTTGTCCATGCCGCGGTTTGAGTCCCCCTGGATGTTCTTGCTTTTGCTGCTGTTGCCGGCGGCGCTCTACCTGTCGCGCCGAGTGGGGCGCCGCGCGGCGTTGCGATTTTCAGCGGTGGCTCCGTTTCGGGTAGCCGGAACTTCGCTGCGACAGAATCTTTCCGGTATCCCTCTCGCGTTGCGTATCCTCGCGCTCGTTCTGCTCGTGATTGCTCTGGCGCGCCCGCAAATGGGCACCGAGCGAGTGCGCGACCTCAGCCGCGGGGTTGCGATCGAGATGGTGCTCGATCGTTCGAGCAGCATGGGCGCCGAGCTTCGCTACGAAGGCCGTCAGATGACCATTCTGGGTTTGGCGAAGACGGTTTTCCAGCAATTCGTCGAAGGGGACGGCGAGCGGCTCGAAGGCCGCGGGGCTGATCTGATCGGAATGGTCACCTTCGCGCGGTACGCCGACACGAGTTGTCCTCTGACGCTGGCTCACGACGCGTTGCTGCAATTTCTGCCTGCCGTGAAGCTTGTCGAGCGACGCGAGGAAGACGGCACGGCGATCGGCGACGCGGTGGCGTTGGCGGCGGCGCGGCTTCAAACGGCTGAAAAAACGCTCGCACGGCAGACCGGCAAGGCAACGGATTACGAGATCAAGAGCAAAGTGATCATCCTGCTGACCGACGGGGTCAACAACGCCGGGGAGCGCACGGTCGAGCAGGCGGCGGAACTCGCCAAGCAGTGGGGCGTCAAGATCTACGCGATCGGTATCGGGGGCAAGGCGACGTCGCAGTATCAGACGGCCTTCGGGACGTTTAATCTACCCTTTGGCGGTTCGGGCGTTGATGAGAAGGCGCTCAAGACTCTGGCCGAGACGACGGGCGGGCTGTACCGGATTGCCGAGGAGGCCGAAGCGCTTCGCGAGGTCTACGAGGAAATCGATCAGCTTGAAAAGAGCGAGATCGAGTCGACGCGGATTGTGGACTACCGGGAAGTTTTCCCGCCTTTCGCGCTGGCCGGTTTGGGGTTGCTGGGCTTGGAGATCGTTCTCGCGGGGACGGTGTTTCGAAGGATTCCATGAGCGAAACGCGACTGTTATCGGTTGAGATGCTCTACCTGCTGTGGGTGATTCCGCTGTTGGTCGGAGTGTTCGTGTTCGCGGCGAAACGGCGGCGGCAGGCGCTCGAAGAGTTCGCGGATCGAGAGCTGCTTGCCCACATTCAGCCGGAGGCGGTGGGGCCGCGGCGGCGTTGGAAGGCCGCGTTGCTGTTGGCGGGATTTGCCTTCGCGGTGATGGCGCTGGCCAGGCCGGCCTGGAACCCGACGGCCCGGGACGTCGAGCGGCGGGGCCGCGATGTGGCTTTTGTACTCGATGTCTCAAAGAGCATGTTGGCCGAGGATCTAGCGCCCAATCGGCTCGAGCGGGCCAAGCTAGCGATTGTCGATACCATCGAGCGTTTGCGGGGCGATCGAGTGGCGTTGGTGGCTTTCGCGGGGACGGCGGTGATCAAGTGTCCGCTGACGCTCGACTACGGTTTTTTCCGTTTGGCGCTCAACGACATCTCGCCCCAGAGCGTGACGCGTGGTGGGACCTTGATCGGCGATGCGCTTCGCAAGACGATGGATGAGGTTTTCGACGAGCGCCAGACCGAGTTTCGCGACGTGATCTTGATCACCGACGGCGAAGACCACGAAAGCTTTCCGGTCGAGGCCGCGAAGCAAATGGGCGAACTCAAGATTCGGTTATTGGCCATCGGATTGGGCGACGAAGAACAGGGCCGCAGGATTCCGGTTACCGGAGGTGGAGGGCGGAAGACGTTTCTCCAATACAACGGCCAAGAGGTGTGGACTAAACTCGACGGCGATACGCTGCGCCAAATGGTGAATGCCACGCCGGGCGGGCGCTATCTGAATGTTTCAACGGGAGTAATCGATTTGGGCGACGTGTATGTCAAATTGATTGCCGGAGCACAAAAGACGGATTTGGGATCGACTGAGATGGAGCGTTACGAGGAGAAGTTCCAGATTTTCTTGGGTGCGGCGTTCTTGTTGCTGCTCACGGAGTTGACGATTCGAGAACGGCGGCGACGGAGAGGATGAGCAGGGTGACGCAAACGGCAAGGAAAATGCCGGCAACACTATTTCCCCGGCGTTTCCCGCCGCCCTTTCAGGGCTCGACCGTGTCATGGCGCAACCTAGGGTTCCGCCGTTCCGGCTTCACCCTAGGCTATATTCCAGTCGCCGCTTCGCGGCTTCGGTTGATCGGATTCCTTCTGCTTCCGTGCGTCGCTGTTGGGCAGTCGGTGGGAGAGTTGGTGGAGCAGGGCAATCAAGCCTACGCGGCGGAGAATTACGAGCACGCCCTTGAAGCTTACGAGAAGGCGTCGGAGTTGGAACCGGATTCGGCGCGCATTTGGTTTAACCGCGGGAGCACGCTGTACAAGCAGGAAGACTACACGGCGGCGGGCGACGCTTTTGAGCAGGCCGCGCTACGGGGTTCCGATCCGGCGATCGAGGCGCTCAGCAAGTTCAGCCACGGCAACGCGGCTTTTCGGCAAGGTGTCGGGCAACAGCAGACCGATCCGCGGCAGGCTCTGGAGTCCGTGGGGAGGGGCGTGCAGCTTTATCAGGATGCGTTGAAGCTTAATCCGGGGCTTAACGATGCGAGGCACAACATCGAGGTTGCTCGGCTCCGCATGCGGGACTTGATCGAGCAGCTAAAGAAGCAACCGCAAAGCCCCTCGCGGGGCGGCGAAGGGGAAAAACAGCCCGAGGACCAACAAGATTCTTCCGGCAAATTGAAAGACCTCGTTCAGGAGCAAAAGCAAGCCGCCGAGCAGAGCCAACAGGCTTCCGAGCAACAAAAGCGAGAAGGCGATTCGCGGGAGATGCGGCAAAAGGCCGATGATCTGGAAAAGAAACAGAAGGACCTCGAGGAGCGGACCCGGCAACTTTCGCGTGAGATGAAAGAGCAGGAGAAGCAAGCCCGGACTTCCAAGTCCCAACAGGCGCAACAAGACAAAGCGCAACAGGATCTTCAGCAGGCCGCCGCCGAGCAGCAGCAGGCGGGCAAGGATCTCGAAAAGGGCGATTTCGACCAGGCGAAGGCGTCCCAGCAAGAGGCGCGCAAGAAGTTGGAAGACGCAATGCGCGCGATGGGCGGCAAGCCCGAAGAGGGTGAGGGCGAGGGAAAAAGGCAGGGCGAAGGTGAGCAGTCGCCGCCCGAAACCGCCCGGGAAAACCAATCACCGGCGGAGCCCGGTCGGGACGGCGAGCCGCAAGAGCAAATGGCGCGGGATATTCTTGACAAGGAAGAATCCGATCGCGAGCAGAGACGGATGGGATTGGCGATCCGGATCGTTCCCGTGGATAAAGACTGGTGATGGAGTCTTGGACAAGACGGAACCCGCGGGCCGGCGGGGCCGCGAAAAGCGGGGACTCCTCCGAAAACAACCTTCGAGGGTATGGGGCATTAAGTTTACGCCCGGCAAGATCGCGAACACGTTGAGCCGCGAAGCGGCGGCAGGAATATAGCCCAGGGTGGAGCCGAAGGCGGAACCCAGGGTAGCCCTCACCCGGGAGAGCCCTGGAGGGGCGGCAGGAGGCCCCCGGCACTCATGTTCATGCCGGCATCATGAAACTTCGGATTCATAGAATCGGACTGGACCGAGAGCCAACCGACTCAACTCCCACGCAATCGACAACTGCGTCCGGCGCGAAGCGGCCTGTCCCCGGTTTTTTCGCGGCCTATTGGCGGTTGGTACTGTTGGCGGCGATTCTCTTGGCCGCCCCAAGCACATTGGAGTGGACCGCCCGGGCGCAGACGTTCCGTGTGCAAGGGGCGGTGCAAAAGACCGAAGTGTTTGTCGGTGAGTCCTTCCTGTTTCAAATTCAAATCGAGGGCAGTGACAAGCCGGAAAAACCCGATGTTTCCGCGATTGCCGATTTCAAGGTTCTCGAAATGGGGGCGCAGCAGAACACCAGCCAGTCGATGACGATAGTCAACGGGCAGGTGAATCAAGTTGTCCGCCGGGGGTACGTTTTCTCTTATCGTCTTACGCCGAAGCGCGCGGGAACGTTGCGGATTCCCGCGCTCATGGTTACCGCCGAGGGCCAGACGGCGAGCACGGCACCGATTGCGATTCGCGTGGTGCCGCCGGTGGAGACCGACGATTTCAAGCTGCGGATGTCGTTGTCGGAGCGGAAGGCCTATGTCGGCCAACCCGTGACCCTGAAGGTGATTTGGTATGTGGGCAAGGACGTGCGGGAGTTTTCCCTCGATGTTCCGGTTTTGAAAGACCCGCGCTTTCAGGTTGCCGGATCAGACCCGAAAGTGACGCAGGCGCAGGCGGAGAAGTATGTTCGCGTGCCGCTCGCCGATGGAGAGGTGATCGGGAAGAAGGGCCGCGGGACGCTCGACGGGCGTGATTACCTGACCGTGAGCTTCGAGCGCGTGCTGATTCCGAGGCAGGCGGGCAAGCTACGGATTCCCCAAGCCGCGGCGACCTGCCAAGCGCAGTCGGGACGGCGCGAGCGGCGTCGGGGCGTTCTCGATGATTTCTTCAGCGAGGATTTCTTCCGCTTGCGCAGCCGAGCGGTTTATGAAACGGCCGTCGCGCCTTCGAATCGCCCGACTCTCGAGGTGCTCGATTTGCCCGCCCGAGGACGTCCGGCGGGGTTCAGCGGGTTGGTCGGCAAGTACTCGATCGCGGCGGAGGCGACGCCGCGCGAAGTGAATGTCGGGGACCCAATCACGGTAACGGTGAAGATTTCGGGGCCTCGTTATCTGGGGAACGTCGATCTGCCGTCGTTGGGCTCGCAACCGGCGTTGGCGCGCGCTTTTAAGATTCCGTCGGAGCGCTCCCCGGGGACGGTCAAGGGACGGGCGAAAGTGTTCACGCAGACTCTGCGGGCGCGGCATGCCGATGTTGCCGGCATTCCGCCGATCGAGCTGAGTTACTTCGATGTGGAATCGGGGCGCTATCAGCGGGCGACGACCGAAGCGATTCCCCTCACCGTGAATAGCGCGCGGATCGTTACGGCGCGAGACGCCGAGGGTCTTGTGGACCCGGGGACCGTGCAGACCGAGTTGGAAACTCTCGAGGGCGGCATTGCCCATAACTATGAAGACTTCGATGCTCTTGAAAACCACGCCTACGGGCCGATCGCTTGGCTCGTCTCGCCGTTGTGGGCGACGCTGATTTTTGTTCCGCCACTGGCGTATGGTGGGCTGTTTGCGTTCGTCTTGGTGACGAAGAGGCGGTATGGCGACCCGGGGCAGCGGCGAGCGCGCGAAGCTTTCAAGAAACTGACGAAAGCTCTGGGTGCGGTGGGTGAGATTGCTTCTGCTGAAGTTTCCGGCGAAGACACCCGGGCGGATGCCGCGCTGCTCGAGGCGGTCAAGCGATACCTGGGCGACCGCATGGGGTTGGCCCCCGGCGCGCTGACCTTCGCGGATGCGGAGCGAGAGTTGTCGGCTCGCGGCGTTTCGGCCGAGACGACGGCGGAGTGGGCGAGGCTGTTTGAGCGCTGCGAGGCGGGCCGTTACGCGGGCGGCGCTTTCGGGGGAGCGACCGAGGAGACGGCGCGGGCGATTCGAGGCGCGGCCGAACGGACGGAGCAGGTGTTGCGATGAAGCGGGCCTTGATCAGAGGAAGCGCGCTCGGGGCTCTTTGGGTTTTGTCGGTAGCATCACTGCCGGCCGCTATGAGCGACAGCGAACTGCGGACGGTGTTTTCCGAAGCGAACGGGCTTTTCCGCGAGGCCAATGAAGTGGCGGCTCGGAACCCGGTCGCGGCCGAGGATCTCTACCGGCGGGCGGCTTTGCGATTCGAGCGGTTGGTGGACGAGGGGGCCGTTCGCAACGGCAAGCTTTATTACAACTTGGGGAACGCTTACTTTCGGGCGAACGACGTCGGGCGGGCGTTGCTGAGCTATCGTCGCGCCGAGTTGGGGATCCCCTACGATCTCAACCTGCAACAGAACCTGAACGCGGCGCGGGCCAATCGGCTCGATACTTTCGAGCGCACCGAGCAGGATCGCGTTCTGCGGACGTTGCTTTTTTGGCATTACGATTTCTCGACGCGTGTGCGCACGGCGATCTTCGCTTCGGCGGCGCTGATACTTTGGTTGCTCGCGGCGTGGCGACTGTTTCGGCCGGAGGCCGGCCCGCGGGCGCTGCTGATTGGGGCAGGCGCGACGGCGGTATTATTCCTCGGATCGCTACTGGTTGACGCCTACCGGCAGTCGGAGGAATCACCCGGGGTGATTTTGGCGCACGAAGTGGTTGCCCGCAAAGGCGACGGCGAGTCGTATGAGCCGAGTTTCAAGGAACCACTTCATGCCGGGACCGAGTTCTTGGCATTGGAAGAGCGGGGTGGCTGGCGTCACGTTGAACTGCCGGACAGCCGCCGGTGTTGGATTTCCGTAAGGGCAGGGGAGTTAGTGAATCGGTGAGGGTCGTTAGGCCGGGCGATCAGCTTGCGCCAGGTCGCGGCGGCGCTTGACGTCGATGTCGAGGCGCTGGATCTTTTGGTTTAGCGTCGATAGCGCCATGCGCAGTCGTTTAGCGGCTTCGGTCTGACTCCAGCGGGCTTTTTCCAACTCTTCGAGAATCACGCGGCGCTCGAATTCCTCGACGATCTCAAATAGACTCGCGCCGGCGGCCGGCTTGAAGGTTACCGGCATTCGCATGCGCTCGACGCCGTCGGGTCCGAGAAGTGATTCGGGCAATAAGTCGGCCCCGACTTCGGGTTCGGTGGCGAGCACCGTGGCGCGTTCGACCACGTTTTCCAACTCTCGGACATTGCCGGGCCAGGCGTGATTCATCAGCAACTTCATGGCCGCGGGCGAGAAACGCAAAGTCGAGCGGCCGGCGGAGTCGAGGAAGCGTTCGTTCTCTCGGCAGTACTTGTCGAAGAAATGCTCGGCGAGTAGTGGGATGTCCTCAAGGCGTTCCCGGAGCGGGGGCAGCTTGATCTGAATGACGTTGAGGCGGTAATAGAGGTCCTCGCGGAAGGTCCCTTCTTGGACGAGTTTTTCGAGATTGTCGTTGGTGGCCGCGACGATCCGAACGTCGACCTTGACGGTATCGGTTGAGCCCACGGGGACGAACTCGCGCTCTTGAATCACGCGCAGCAGCTTGGCCTGGGTTTCGGCGCCCAGGGTGCCGATTTCGTCGAGAAAGACGGTACCGCCGTCGGCGACGTCGAAATGGCCCCGGCGGGTTTGCTCGGCGCCCGTAAAAGCACCGCGCACGTGGCCGAACAGGGTCGATTCGAGTAAGTCCACCGGAATCGAGCCGGTATTGATGGGCACGAAAGGACGCCCTACGCGGGGCGAGTTGGCGTGAATGGCTTTGGCGATCAGTTCCTTTCCCGTCCCGCTGTCGCCGTGAATCAGCACGGTCGAGCGGCTGGGCGATACCTGGCCGACCAAGTCGAAGACCCGCTGCATGCCGTCGCTCTTACCGATGATGTTCGAAAAACTGAAACGGGCCTTGAGGACTCTCTTTAGGTGAGCGTTTTCGCGTTCGAGGCGACGGCGTTCAATAGTGCGGTCGATTTCGAGGACCAGCTTTTCGTTGTTCCAGGGTTTGGTGCAGAAATCGGTTGCTCCAAGCTTGATCGCCGATACCGCCGTCTCGATCGAGCCGTAGGCGGTGAGCATGACGATCGGGGTTTCCTGGTCGCGGGAACGAACCTCTTTCAGAACGTCGAGCCCGGAGATGTCGGGCAGCATCAGGTCGAGCAAAACCAAATCGAACGTCTTGGCGTCGAGCGCATCGAGGCCGGCGCCGCCGGTCGAGGCGGTGGCTACTTCGTATTCTTCCAACTCGAGCAGTGTTTCGAGGCTTTCGAGGATGGCATCCTCGTCATCGATGATGAGTACTTTTCCGCGCGAGGCGGGAGCGCGTTCAGCGGATGCCTCAGGCATGAATTGGTTTGCGGGCAAGAGGCAGTTCGATCGAGAAAGAGGCGCCTTGGCCCGGTTCGCTTTCTACGCCCATCGTACCGGAGTGTTCCCGCACGATGCCGTAACTGACGGCCAGGCCCAACCCGGTGCCGCGATGATTTCCCTTGGTGGTAAAGAAGGGATCGAAGACGTGCTTGAGATCAGCTGGGTCGATGCCCGTCCCAGTGTCTCGGACCGTAATGGCGGCGACGGCTTCGCCGGCAACTTCTCGAACTTCGTTGCCGATGACGAGTCGGCCGCCTTGGGGCATGGCGTCGCGGGCGTTCAGGAAGAGGTTGAGCAGTACTTGTTGCAGGCGTCCCGAGTTGCCGATGACGGCCGCGGCCTCGGGTTCAAGATGAGTTTCGACCTCAATTTGGGCTTTGCGAAGTTGCGGCTCGATGAGCGCCAGCGTTTCTTGAACGGTTCGGTTGAGATCGATTTCGGCGAATTCGCGCGGCGAGGTGCGCGAGACATTCAATAGGGAGTTGACGATCTCGCTGGCACGGAAGGTTTGCGCGGTGATCTTGTCGAGGATCTTCGCTTGGCCCGGATCGTCGGCGACACGCTTGGCGAGCATCTGGGCGTAGCTCGAGATCACGGCCAGCGGCGTGTTGACCTCGTGGGCCACGCCGGCGGCCAGCAGGCCGATCGAGCTGAGCTTGTCGGCTTGCACGAGTTGCTCTTCGAGCTCGACCCGTTCGGTGACGTCGTCGAAGATGATCAAACGGCCGATCGGTTCGAAGTTTTTCGTGACCAGCGGGGCGGCGGCGACGTTGAGCGTACGTTGCTCGGATTCACGCGGGTCCGATCCGTTAGCGCCGTTGACTCCGTCGGATGACGGCGCGGGCCGGAAGGGCTCGGGGAAGGCGTCGGCGCGCAGCGGGAACTTGTAGATGTTCTGGATACCGGATTCGCCCTGAATGCGATCGAGTTCGGCAACCAGGTCGGCCGGAAACAACTCGCCTAGAGGTCGGCCGACAGCCTGGTCGCGCGAGATGCCGAAGGTCAGCTCCAGTTGGCTGTTCCAACTTTCGACGCGTCCTTCGAGATCAAGGGCCAAGACGCCGACATTGAGCGACTCGACGATGTTTTGGTTGTAATCCTTGAGGCGCTCGTTTTCGGCGAGCTGCTCTTCGAGCGAGGTGATCAGCCGGGCGTTCTCAAGAGCGATGGCGAAGTAGCCGGAAACGATGAGCACCAGCGACAGATCTTCGCTCGATAGATAGTCTCCGGCCGTCGTGCGCCCGAGCCCGAGATAGGCGATGGCGCGTCCCTTAACGCGGCAAGGGACGTAGTAGTTCAGGTCTAAATCGAGAACCGTTTGGCGCGCGGCTTCCGGGAGTTCTTCGGCGCTTCGCGGGTCTTCGAAAAAGTAATACGGCCGCCTGCCGTTGACCTGTTGCGGATCGTCGCCCAGGAATAAGAGATCGAGGCCGGCTCCGGTCTTGATCGCCGCGCCGTGAGCGTCGGTCAGTCCCACGCCTCGCAGCAATTGCACTCGGCCGTTGTGGTTGGCTTCGGACGCCCCGAAGATCGCGAGCCGGTTCACGCCCAACGTCTTAACGAGCCGATCACTGAGCGCGGCCATGGTGTGGTCGAGATCGGTTTCCGTACTCAACTCCGAGGCAAAGTCGACCAAGGTGCGCCGGTAGTCATAGCGTTCTTGATAGAAGCGCTGTTCGAGTTTGGCTTGGATGCGGTTGCGCAAAGGCTGAAACAGCAGCGCCGCCGCGATCACCGAGATGACCCAAACCGCCGGCGACAGCTCCCGCAAAGGTTGGCCTGGCACGAATTCGCCGAGCAAAATCACCAAGCCGTAGAAAGCCGCCAGCAGCGTCGTGGTCGCCAGCGTATAGGCCGCGCCGCGTCGCAAAATAACGTCAACATCCATCAGGCGAAAGCGCACGATGGCATAGGCGAAGGTCAGCGGGATCAGCGCCAGCGTAAAGACGACCAGGCTTTGGTTGGGTCCGATCGTCCAACCGGCCGCGAAGGGCACGACATAGAACGCCACGAAGGGGGCGACGCTCGCCAATGTCCCTTGAGCGAGCCATTTGCGCTGTTGGCGTAGGACGGCGTTTTCCCGTGCCGCCTGCGATCCCAACCCGAAACGCAACACCGCCGCGCCGCTGAGGAAGTAGATCCCCAGTAGGGCGTACTCGACGCGATCGAGGATCTCGCGCATGTCGACCAGGGGCCAACCGGTGTCGATGGTCCCGGCGGCGATCAAGTGATGCAGCGCCAACAATCCGGCCGCGGGCGCGTAGGCCCACTTGACGGCCCTCAGACGCGACGCCGAGACAAGCCGGGCGCGCGGGAACACAAGGCAGAAATGCAGGAAGATCGCCGGCGCCAACAAGGTCGCCCAAACATCGCCCCAGTAGATGAACCGATCGAGGCCCGCGAGTTCACCGCTGTAGCTGAAGGCGTAGAGGACGAACGAGGCCAGGCAGAAAACGTAGAAGTGGCGAACCATGGGCCTGGCGCCGCGGCGCGCGAAGACGAAGGCTCCGATCGTCAGGTAGACAATCGCGAGCAGCCACTGGAAGTAGTAGACCAGCGGCTGGGCGAGACCGCGGGGTTCGACGATCAGCTCGGCTTGGAAGGCGGTGCCGGCGCGGACGAGTTCGTAGGAAGCCCGGCCCCAGACACCGACCCGATCGAGAGCGCGCGCGACATCGACGCGGTCGCCGATCGCCAAGCCGCCGATGCGGCGCAGCTCGTCGCCCGGCTCGATGCCGGCGCGCTCGCCGGGGCCCCCGGGCGCAACCTCAAGCGCCCGGGGGCCGCCCGCGGCGTCGGTCCACCGCACGCCGTCGTCGGGCAAGGCAAACGTCCGGCGCTGATGGTAGTTCACCACGGCCGCCCCCACCAATGCGATCGAGGCTACCACCAGCAGTTGGGTGAGAATCCGGGTTGTAAGCCCTGGTTTCATCTTTACGTTTGCCGCCGGACGAGCGAGCAGAGACACGCTACGCGCACGGACGCGTTCCTCTTAACTGCACGCCGGCTGCCAAACCGGGCCTGGAGCGGCCCGTGCAAGTCATTGTAAAACAATCACTTACCGGGACGTTTCCGGCGCGTACGCAAGCGAAATCCGCATTTTGGGAGAATCCGGCGCTTGGATAGGTGGTTTCACATAGACGGGCATTCCCGATGGACGCGGACGGGAAGGGGAGGGTGGCCGAGACATGGGTTTTTTCTCGCGCCGCCGGAACCGATTTTTCCGCGTCGGGCGTATGTCTTTTTCCCACCACGAGCGTACACAATTTACTTGACGATTCCCGGTGGACCTCCTAAAATCGAAACTGGAATAGAGCCGCGCGGGCACTGGCACTGGGTTGGTCTGTCGAAGGGGTGCCGAGGTATGAGCCGCAAGTTATTCTCTCTCCTTGTTTTGTTTATGTTCGCTGTTTTCCCTCCCGGCAACCTGTCGCAGGCCGCCGAAGGGGATGAAGCGCCTCGCAAGCTCACTCGAAGGCAAGAAAGAAAACGCCTCAAGAGACTGGAGAAAGAGCTCGAAGGGCCGTTCCGCCGATGGTTGAAAACGGATGTGATCTACATCATCACCGGCGATGAGCGGAAAGCCTTCCTGCGCCTTTCCACCGCCGAGGAGCGCGAGAACTTCATCGAACAGTTCTGGATGCGCCGCGACCCGACGCCCGACTCGATGGAGAACGAATATAAGGAAGAACACTACCGCCGCATTGCCTACGCCAATGACCGCTTCGCGTCGGGGATTCCCGGCTGGAAGGCGGACCGCGGACGTATCTATATCGCGCACGGTCCGCCGGATGAAATCGAGTCTCATCCTTCAGGCGGAATGTACCAGAGGCCTTACGAAGAGGGCGGCGGAACGACTTCGACCTTCCCGTTTGAAACCTGGCGCTATCGCTGGATTGAAGGCGTTGGGCAGGACGTCATCTTGGAGTTCGTGGATCCGACGATGACGGGCGAATATCGCCTCACGATGGATCCTTCCGAAAAGGACGCTTTGCTGCACGTTCCCGGCGCGGGGCTGACGATCGCCGAGCAGATGGGATTGTCGAGCAAAGCGGATCGCTTTACCCGCAGCGACGGCACGCGCATGGGCATGCCGATGGGCGGCGTGCAAAGTCGACGCTACAACCAGTTTGAGCGCTTGCAATTGCACGCGGACATCTTCAGACCGCCACCGGTGAAATTCAAGGATCTGGAAGCGGTGGTCGATTCGAGGATCGAGTACAACACGCTGCCCTTTGTGGTGGACATTCACTATGTTCGCGTGACGAACAGCTCGGTCTTGACCGGCGTCACGGTGCAGCTTCAGAACAGAGACGTGGTTTTCGAAGATGACGAGGGCGTGCAGAGAGCCGTCGTCAACATCTTCGGCCGCGTTACCACGATGACGCGGCGGGTGGCGACGCACTTTGAAGACACGGTGACCATCGACACGACCGCCGCGCAATTGCAAAAGGAAATGGCCCGCGTTTCGATCTACCAAAAAGGCGTGCCGCTGGCGCCGGGCTCGTACCGTCTCGAGCTGGTTGTCAAGGATATCGTCGGCGAGACGATGGGCACCTATCGGGTAGCGCTCCGAGTCCCCGCGTTCGAGGAAGAGAAGTTGGCGATGAGTTCGCTGATTTTGGCCGATCGCATCGAGCACGTGCCGACGCGGTCGCTGGGCACGGGGCAGTTCGTCATCGGCAGCTCGAAGGTGCGACCGCGCATCGGCGAAGAGTTCAAGCGCACGGAGAAGATGGGCATCTATTTCCAGGTCTACAATCTCGGGGAAAACGAGGAGACGAGTCTTCCGGAAGGGTCGGTGAGTTATCAGATCGCAAGACTCGACGCCCCGGACGATCTGTTGCTCGATTTCACGGAAGGTTTCGAGAAAATCCGCGGCATCTCGGCGCGGCAGACGGTGATTGAAAAGCTGTTGCCGCTGCGGAACCTCGAGCCGGGCGAATACCGCCTCAGCCTCACGGTGACCGACAAGGTCAAGAATGAAACTTTAGTCCCGACCGCGACGTTTAAGATCAAAGGGGACTAGACTGGTCACTTAGACTATTCAATGGACCCGCGTATCCGGCGACCGAGTGAGAACGAAGTGATGTTGACGAACCGTCAAAGCCGCCGCCGTTCCGTGAGCGGTTGGGCTTTGGTCGCCGTCTCGGCGGTGCTGGTCTTCGCGGTGATGATTGTCCCCGCCGCGAAGAGCGAAATCGCGGGCTCGATGTCCGGTTTGGTCCACGACTCGCGGGGTACCCCGCGGATCGGGGCGACCGTCGCCTTGCTGACGCCGGAAGGCCGCATCATCAAGCGCGGCTTCACCGACTACCGCGGCGTCTTCCAGCTTCCTCGTCTTTTCCCGGGCCGTTATTCGATCCGCGTCAGTCTGGATCGTTTCCTGCCGCTTCTCAAAGAAAAAATCCAAGTGCGGTCGGGCCGCAGAACGGTTCTGGACGTCAATCTGCGCTCGCTGTTCGCCAGCTTGCAGGTCGCTTTCCCCGGTTCCGGTGAAGTGCGCGACATGAGCGACGACTGGAAGTGGGTGCTGCGCACGGCGACCTCGACGCGACCGGTCCTGCGCTTTCTGCCCGACGAAAGACACGAGACCCGCTCGGTCATGCGTAAGGTGAGCGGCAAATTCACCGACACCCACGGCTATGCCGAGGTGAGTGCCGGCGGCGGTGCCCGGCAATCAGGCTTGGCGAATGAGACGGATCTGGGGACGGCTTTCGCGGTGGCGACGTCGTTATTGGGCAATCACGACGTTTTGGTCAGCGGCAATCTGGGATACGGCTCGACGACAGGAACGCCGGCGGCGGCTTTCCGGGCCGGCTACAGCCGACAGATAGGCTCGGCGGCGGCGGAAGTTTCGGTCACGGTGAGGCAGCTACAGGTTCCGGTGTTTGCCGGGCAAGCTCTGTTCGGGCCGCAAGACCAGACTCGACCTTCGTTGCAGACCGTTAGTTTAGGATTCAACGACAAGCTGAAGCTGGGCGAAGCGGTCCGCTTCGAGTACGGTTTCCTGTATGAGTCCGTTACGTTCTTGAATAGGTTGAACTTTGTGAGTCCTTGGGGCCGGCTCGTTTACAGCCTGGGCAAGGGCCGCGAAGTGCAAGTGCGCTATGCCTCGGGCGTGCCGCAATCGCACGACAAGGTGACGGGCGGTGAGACGCTGCGCAGGCAGGTTTCGAGCCTCGGGTTGTTCCCGAGAATGGCGTTGCGAGACGGTCGGCCCACCGTGCAGCGCACCGAACATTTCGAGGCGGCGTACCGCGAAAAAGTCGGCGATAAGGGAATGATCGAAGCCGCCGTCTACCACGATTCGCTATCGGACGCGGCGATTTCAGCCTACGTACCGGCCGGCTATTTCGCCGACGGCAATGTCCTGCCCGATCTTTTCGGCGGCAGCTCGACGCTGAACGGCGGCTTCCACCAAACGACCGGCTACCGCGTGTCATATGCCCGCAAGTTGCGCGACCATCTGCAAGCGGCGGTGGGCTACGGGCTCAACGGCGCGCTGGCTCCCGACCAAGCGTTGATCCAAAGCGGGCGAATGGCCGACTTGCGCGACTCCCTGCGAGTGCGGCGGGCTCACATGGTGATGGCGTCGGTTTCGCTGGCAGCGCCGCGCTCGGGCACCCAGATCACGTCTTCGTATCAATGGCTGAGCCGGCAGGCGGTGATCGCGTCCGACCTCTACAATGACTTCGCGGCGCGTTCGGACCCGGGATTGAATATTGTGATTCGGCAGCCGATCCGGGTCGGCGGTTCGTTGCCGGGGAAATTCGAGGCAACGGCCGACTTTCGGAATTTGCTCAAGGCCGGCTACGTGCCGATACCGACCATGGACGGCCGGCAGATGTATTTGCTGCAAGCGATTCGCAGCTACCGCGGCGCGCTGAGTTTCATCTTCTGACCGCCGGTCTTTCGTGAATTCGCAAATATAGGCGTCCCGATGAAAGCGATTGTCACTTTCCTACTCCCACTGCTTTTTCTCATCCTTTACCCGGCTCCGGGGCAGGCCAAGAAAGAGCGGACGAACCTGCGTGTGATTGTGCAGGACGTCGAAGGGGCTCCGGTGGCTCGGGCGAGTGTGCTGGTGCGCACGCTCAAAGGAAAAAAGCTCAAGAAAATCGGCCGCAGCTTCGAATTGCGGACCAGTCAGGAAGGCACGGCGCCGCTTCCTCCGATCAAACAAGGGCATGTACTCATTCAAGTGATCGCCGAGGGTTACCAGACCTACGGAAAACGGCTGGCGCTCAGCGAAATTGATCAGAACTACACCGTCATACTGGAGTTGCCGCAACAGCAGCATTCGGTCCACACGGGAAAGAAGAAGCAGAAGTAGAGCCGGTTCTCGCCGCCTGACGAGCCGGTTTGGCGAAGGCAGATCCCTATGCGTCTTTTTGTTGCGCTCGAACTGAATTCCAAGGTCGTCGTCGCTCTGACCGAGTTGATTCGGCGCCTTCAGCCCCATACCCATTTGCGGTGGGTGCACCCGGAAAACATGCACGTCACGTTGAAATACATCGGGGAGTGGTCGCCGAAGCGGTTGGACGAAGTGATTCATCAGCTCAACGAGGTTCGATTACCGGCCACCGAACCGGTTTTGAACGTGCCGTTGGCCGGGCTGGGGTTCTTCCCGAACGCCCATCGTCCGCGGGTCTTCTGGGCGGGCGCGGAAAACACCCCGGCGCTACGGCAACTGGCGAGCCGCGTCGATTCAACGTTGCAGACGCTGGGCATTGCCCCGGAAGTTCGCCCGTATAATCCCCATTTGACTCTGGCGCGCGTACGCGAAGACATTGTCGTGGACGATCTCTACCGAGCTGTCGAGGATTTGCCGAGCCGTGAGTTCGGCATGATCTCGCCGGATCATTTCGTGTTGTTCGAGAGCACGGTGACCGACGCGGGCCCGATCTACCGCAAAGTCGCGGAATTCCCGTTTCTCCAGCCGGTGAGTGAAAGCTCGTCCTACCCGACTCCCCAGCGGTCGTTCTACGCGACGCGGTAGCCGCGAGGCGGTGCGGAGGAACCAAAGCTACGTCCCGGACGCGACATCCCGCGGGCCCTGTTCTTCCTTCCGTCGAGGTCGGTTGTCGTTTCTTCCGGGGTCGCTGGTACTTCATCGTTACGTTCTTCGTTGGTCGAGACCTTCTTCTTGATGGAGCTACCCACGCTCTACGCGTGAGAGTCGTTTCGTAAGCCGATCATGCCGGAACCCAGCAAACTTGCCGACAAAACCGCTGTCGTCACCGGCGCCGCCCAAGGGCTTGGCGAGGGCATCGCCGGCCGGCTCGCGGCCGAGGGGGCCCATGTCGTCCTGGCCGACTTGCAGATCGAGAAGGTCCGCGCCGCGGCGGACGAGTTGATCGCCCGGGGTCTCGCCGCCGAGGCGCGCCGACTTGATGTGACCGTCAGCGAGCAAGTCGACGACCTCTTCGCCTCGATCGCGAAGGAACGAGGATCCATCGATATCCTCGTCAACAGCGCCGGGCTGGGGCAAGACGTTTGCCACACCGTCGAGCTGAGCGACGACGGTTGGCAGCGCGTCATCGACGTCAACTTGACGGGAACTTTCCACACCTGTCGTGCCGCCGGCCGCCTCATGCGGGAAAAAGAGTCCGGTGCGATCGTCAATCTGGCGTCGATCAACGGACAGAGCCCCGCCGCGCTCGTAGCGGCCTACAATGCTTCGAAGGCCGCCGTGATCAGCCTCACCAAGACGTTGGCTTTGGAACTTGCCCCCTACCAGGTCCGCGTCAACGCCGTAAGCCCCGGCCCGGTCTACACCGATTTCAACAAGAAAGTCATGGCCCAGCGATCGGCCGGATTGGGCGTCGGCGAAGAAGAGATGATCGAGCGAGTGCGAAAGGCGGTGCCCCTTGGGCGATGGGGTGAACCCGGCGACATCGCCGGCGCCGTCGCGTTCCTCTGCGGCGCCAACGCGTCCTGGATCACCGGTGAAGTCTTGACCGTGAGCGGCGGACTGACCGGCGTCTCGGCCGCGCCGCCGAAGCAAAAGCGGGGGTAACGCTTGCGTAGGCCGCTTCTGAAACTCAAGCTGGTTAGAACGTCGCGAGCGGGTTGAGCGGAGACCCGGTTCCACCCACCACCGGGATGGGCGCGGCGGTGATGAGAAATTCCCAACGGTTCTGCTTGGCGGCTTCTTCGCCGAGCGCTTCGAGGTCGCAGTTGTCGAAAATCGGCATCCCCATCGCGATCAGCACCAATTGGTGAATCGGCTGCGGTACGCCGTCGACGCCCGAGGGCGCGACTTCGCTGGCGGCGTCGCTGCCGAGCATCGCCACATCGCGTTCCTTGAGCCACTTGGCGCACGAGGCAAACAGGCCCGCGGCCTTTTCGCTGGGCGACCATGCACCTTTCTCGTCGCGAAGCTTCCATCGTCCGGTGCGGATAAATACCACATCGCCGCTGGAAACCTTGAATCCCGCCTTCTTCTCCCAGGCATCGAGGTCTTCTGGGTAGATGGCCGTACCGGGCTCCAGATAGGGCACGCCCTTGAGCCGCGGGATATCCATCAAAACGCCGCGCGTGAAGACGCCGTGCTTCATGTGGTGGATGCCGTAGTGCTTGGCCCCTTCCACCGTGACGTCGTTCTTCGAATGCCCGTTGAACATCTTGCCGTTGTAGAACATATGCCCGATCGAGTCCATGTGGGTATGGGCATAGCCGTGGTAGAGAACACTGTAACGGTCGACGGAGAAGGGGAAATCGTCCGTGGCGTCGACACCCGTGGCCGTCATTTCAAAGACAAACGGATCGGGGTTGTCGGCGGCTTTCTCGGTTTCGGCATTACGCGCCAGCGACACCGAGACGCCCGACTTGACGAGCGCCGCGGCTTGCACGCGCTTTTCGGGCGTGATCAGGTTGAGCGCGCCAAGCGTGTCGTCCTCGCCCCAGCGTCCCCAGTTGGAAAGCTCGGTCATCCAGCCGTCGACGGTTGCCTTGGTCACCGTCTCGCGAGCGACGGCGTCTCCGCCGGAATTGCAGGCAAGAAAAGCGATTAGGGCGGCGGGGAGAGCCAAGCTAACGATGATTTTTCGGCGCGTTGTCATGTTCTGATTCCTCCGACGGAAGGCCTTGGGATCGGCCGGTAAAGCCCTTGCATCCTAGCAAGTGGGGGCCGGGAACCGCAATGGTGAAGCCGGCGGCGCGGTCGCGGTCCGGCCTCGATACAATAACCGCATGGACAAACTCATTGAACCGAGCGCGCAAGTTTACGATGTCTGCGGAGTGCGAGTCGAAAAGTTTCTCGATGGGCTGGACAACAAAGCGGTGCAACAGCGCATCGGTGACGGGTTGAACCCGATGATCTGGATCGCCGGCCACATGGCGGTCAGCCGCTGTAACCTGGCTCGGGCCCTGGGCACCCCGGTGAACCACGATTGGGGCGACCGTTTTGATCGCGGCGCGGAGGTCGACGATCCCCGGCCTTTTCCGTCCGTCGAAGACGTGCTGGCGAAATGGGCGGAAGCGACCGCGACCCTCAAGCAACGTTTCGAGGAGCTAACCGATGAGGAGCTTTCCGTGCCGGCGCCGCGCGACTTCCCGATCGCCGATAAGACGATGCGGGGAATGATCAACTTTCTCGGTTTTCACGAGGCCTATCATGTCGGGCAACTCGCGTTCCTGCGGCAATGGGTGACGCGCGCCTGACGTGACGATGCCGGAAACGCCGGCGCGCGCGGATTTTCGCCGCGCGCTTGTTTCTTTACGTCGTTGCCCCTTCGCTTTCGGTTGTCCGGACAGCCCGAATTGGCGGAAGCATGAAGCTGCCGGCGACGAAGGGTGTGAACAGGCGAATCGGGTAGTTGCCGATGGCCACGACGATCCGGGTGGTCTGGTTGTCGATGTCTTCGATGACGACCTCCACCATTTCCGGATCCAAACCTAAGATCGATCCTCCGCCGTCCGGGTTCCCCGACGCAACCACATTCCTGATCTTTTCCGCGTCGTAGATGTTGACGACGGCGTAGCGCACGCCGGCTTGCGCCCGCTGGACCAATCCTTGGTAGGTGAACAACACCGTGCCGATGTCGACGATGCCGATGACGACGAACAACAGCAGCGAAAGCGTCAGGGCGGCCTCAACCATCGTTGCGCCGCGGCGGTTCTTGGAGCGGGGGGTGGGCACGAGTTTCCTCCTTCGTGGCGGACGGGCGCGAACTATGCGGCTTGGAAGCCGTCCGCTTTCCACTTCTTATCGGCCCGGAAGAATCGGAGTTGCGGACCGCCCGACGATTTTCGGCGGCGCACGCGGCGATTCGGCCGGCAAAGCCGGCACGCCCGCGAGGAAACTGTTGCACCGCGGCCCTGGTTCGACTAACCTATACAGATGCCGGGATGGCCAAGATGGAAACCCTGGCTCAACGATGCCGTCCGCATTTCCGTCGGTCCGACGTTTCGCTTGCTCGGCTCGAAGAAGAACCGGGATCGCGGCGGGGCGCTCACCTCGCGTCTACAATGCTTCGAGGCTGGGTTGCCGGCCGGCGAGGGCATGGGAGTAGAGTTGAGGAGCGCAAGATCCAAATTGAAAATTCCGCATAAAAGGAGATAGCGATGGCACAGTACTCTAGTGGAGACTTTGGGGATTTTAGAATTCCGCCAGGGCTGGGTAAAAAGATCGCGGCTATCGCGGTCTTGATTGCCTGCCTCATTGTGGTAATGGGAAGCACCGGGATAGTCGGCGCGGGACAACGAGGCGTCTTGCTGCGTTTTGGAGCCGTGACCGAGGAGATCAAAGATGAAGGTCTCTATTTCAAGATTCCTTTCGTTGAGGACGTAGCTCTGATGTCAACCCAGCTTCAGAAATACACCGCTGCCGTGTCGGCTCTTAGCAAGGACTTGCAACAGGTGACCACGGAAGTCACCTTGAACTACCAGTTGGATCCCGGCAGAGTGGGGACAATTTATCAAGACATGCGGCAGGATTATGAAAACCGGGTCATTCAGCCGTATATCCAGGAAGCGGTCAAATCTACCACGGCCGATTTCGACGCCGAGGAGTTGATCACACAAAGGCCACAGGTGAAAGATGAACTTCAAAATTTGATGGCGGAAAGGTTACGTGCCCCTGGTATCCTAGTTGTACAAGTCTCCATCACGGACTTTCAGTTCTCGCAAACCTTCCAGGAGTCCATCGAGGCAAAGGTGAAAGCGGTCCAAGAGGCTCTGGAGGCGGAGAACGCCTTGCGACGGGTGGAGTTTGAATCGCAACAGGCAATCACCAGAGCCGAAGCTGAAGCCAAGGGACTGGAGCTCCAAAGAGCACAGATAACGTCGGATTTATTGGCATTGCGGCGAATCGAGGTTCAGGGACGCGCTGTTGACAAATGGAATGGGGTGATGCCCACAGTGGTCACCGGCGGGGGACCAGTGCCCATATTGGACGTGTTTGGCGGACGGCAGTAAAGCAACGGTTGCTCATCCGGTCCGACACGGACGTGCAGTCGCGGAAATATAATTGTGTGTTCCAGAGGGTGCGGTCAGCATCAGCGCCGGCTCGCCAATTTCAGGAGGATCAACAGACATGGGGCGACCGGTAACTCTATTCACGGGGCAGTGGGCGGATTTGCCCTTGGAAGTGCTCGCCGAAAAGGCCGCCGGCTTCGGGTATGACGGGCTGGAATTGGCCTGTTGGGGCGACCATATGGACGTCTTCAAGGCCGCCGAGGACCCGGCCTACTGCGAGCAACAAAAGGCGATTCTCGAAAAGCACAACTTGCAGCTTTTCGCCATCTCGAACCACCTGGCCGGGCAGTTGGTTTGCGATTTGAACAACGACGGGCGTTCGGATATCTTCGCGCCCCCCGAATTGGCCGGCGATGCCGAGAAGCAGCGCGCCTGGGCGATCGAGGCGATGAAGAACACCGCGCGCGCGGCCAAGAACCTGGGCCTCAAGGTCGCCAACGGTTTTACCGGCTCGTCGATCTGGCACCTGCTCTACAGCTTTCCGCCGGTATCGGACGAAATGATCGACGCCGGTTTTCAAGATTTCGCCGACAAGTGGAACCCCATCCTCGACGTCTTCGACGAATGCGGCGTGCGCTTCGGACTCGAAGTTCACCCCACCGAGATTGCCTTCGACATCGTCACCACGCAGCGCGCGATTGATGCGATCGGCGGGCGCGAGGCGTTCGGCTTCAATTTCGACCCGAGCCACCTGCACTGGCAGATGGTCGACCCGGTTCGCTTTCTACAAGAGTTCAACGACCGGATTTACCATGTCCACATGAAAGACTCGGCGCGGCAGTTGGACGGGCGCTCGGGTATCTTGGGGTCGCACCTGAACTTCGGGCATCCGGATCGCGGTTGGGATTTCCGTTCGCTGGGACACGGCGGCGTCGATTTCGAGGAAATCATCCGAAGCCTCAACCACATCGGCTATACCGGTCCTCTGTCGATCGAGTGGGAAGACAGCGGCATGGAACGAGAGCGCGGTGCGACGGAGGCTTGCGAGTTTACGAAACGGGTCGATTTCGCGCCGTCGAACCTGGCGTTTGACGCGGCGTTCGGCGAGTGATCGATCCGGGTCGGGGTCGTCCGCGAATGGAGCCCGCGGCCGGTAGCGACCGGCACTCGTGCCGGTCCCAGCCAATAGTTGAGACAAGCTCTTAGCTTGTCTCTTCCCGATCGGAAGCTAAGGTGAGGGGCAAATCATGAGCAAACTGGCGCTGATCGCCGAGTTCGTTCTCTTTCTCAAGCAGAACAAGAAGCTCTGGCTGCTGCCGATCGTGATTACCCTGCTACTGCTGGGAGCCCTGCTCGTTTTCGCCCAAAGCTCGGCCCTAGCGCCTTTCATCTATACGGTGTTCTGATTACCGGCCGGCCGTGGGTGTCTGATCGACCCTACAGAATCGATCCCGCAATCTTGAATCAGAGCCCCGAGCGCAAGCGACGGGCCAAGCCGGCCAGGAGCCAGGTCCGGGCTGCCACTGCCGTGCACCAACGAAAAATCCGCCGCCGCCCTCAGCGGAAATTTTCGACCAGCATGAGGTCGGCCTCCATGGGCTCCACTTGGCCGAAGAGGATCGATCGGCCGTCCGGGGCGACGCTCATCCCGCCGGCCGGCTGTCTTTCGAACTCATGGATCGGCTCGACGGCGTCCGCGGCAAAGCGGAGGAACTGAAGGGAAAAAGCGGCTCCCTTCGCCGGCGGGACGAAGTAGACCCCTTCCTCGACGACATCATAGAGTTTCTCCTGCAAGGATTCGAGGACCTGCTCGGCATCCTCTTCCGTCCCTTCGCGGCTTCCCCCGACCGGCACTCTCCACACAGAGTGGTTGGGGCCGCGCGTAAAGTAGAACCACTTGCCGTCGGGCGACTCCATCGTTGGTCCCTGTCCGGCTGTAACGACTTGGGCGGGGCCTCCTCCCGCCGGCATCTTGAAAATCTGGGGGAACCCGGTCCGGTCCGACGTGAAGTAGATCCACTCGCCGTCTCTCGACCAAGACGGCGCCGTTTCGCTCGACGGATCGCTCGTCAAACGCCGAGGAGCGCCCCCATCGGCGTTCACGACGTAGGCATCGAAATGCCCCTCGGCATCGGCAATGAATCCGATCCTCTTCCCATCGGGAGCCCAGCGGGGGGTGCCGATCGTCGCGCCAAGCGAAGTCAACTGGACAGGGTTCGAACCGTCGCCGGCACACGTCCAAATTTCCGAGGCCCCGGAGCGATACGAAACGAACGCGATGCGGTTGCCGTCGGGAGAATATCGCGGCGCGAGGTCATAGCGGGAAGAAGCAATCAACTTGACCGCCGCGCCGGTCACCCCGTCGGCGACGGGCAGGTTGAAGCGGTAGACGTTGATGTTTAAGTTAGGCACTGAATACGCGAGCCGATTCCCCTGACGGGAGACAATCGGCCCAATTCCCACCTCCCCAAACGGCAGCCGCTCGGGCGAGGCGGTCCCCGATACCAGCACTCTCCAAAGACTGTAGTTGGTCACGGACCCCGCCGAGAAAACAATATCGCCCCCGTCGGAAGTGAACCCCCCGAAGATTAGCTGCTCCATAGAGGTTCGGCGTCGAGGCTCGCCTCTCGGGTTCAAATCTTCGTCGAGATCCAGCAGATGGAGATCGGCTGCCGTCCCCCCGGAGTTGTAGCGGGAAAAGGCGAGCATGCGACCGTCGGGAGAAAAGGCGGGAAGGACGTCGCCGAACTCCGAGTCTTCGGGCGGCCGAGTCAGCCTTCGTCTTTCGCCGGAATCCATCGAGAGCAAGAATACGCTCAACCGCCCGGGCGAATCCTCCGCCCAATCGCACACGGCCAGCCAAGTGCTGTCGGGAGACCAGGCCAGACAGGTACCCAGCATAATATTGACAGGAACCCGCGTCTCCGCCAGTTTCCGCTCCGTCCCGCCAAGAGGAGGGACCAGGTAGAGGCCCATTTTCTCTCCGGCGTCGGGAAATCCGCGCAGAAAGGCGATCCAGCGGCCGTCCGGCGACCAGGAGGGGCTGCCATCCCAGTCGGGATGGGTGGTCAGTCGCAGAGGGGGCCCGGGCCCGACCCCCTTGACGTAAATGTCGAAACTCTGCGAATTCCCCCCGTTCCACGCGAAGGCCACTTGATTGCCGTCGGGGGAGAAGGAAGGGAGCATCTCCACGCCCGGGTAACTGGTGAGCGGAACCGGCCGCATGGGTTCCGGGGGGGCTTCGGTTGTGGTCGGCCGGAAGTTCCAAAAGGCCGCTCCGGCGATCATCAGCACAGCCGCCGCGGCCGCGGCGAGCCACGCCTTCGTCCGTTTCTCTTGTTGGCGGCGGGGCCGGGGCCGTGCCTTGCCCGGGGTCGTTCGCGGTCGCTCTACTCCGCTCGGTTGTTCTTTCTGTAGCTCCCGCAGGTCGACCAGCACATCGTCGACGTGCTGATAACGCTCGTCGCGGTCCTTCGCCAACGCCTTGTCTATTAGATAGTCGAGCTCAATCGGCAGGCCGGTTCGCAGGGCGGTGAGCGGGTCCGGGTCGGCATGCAAAATCGAGTGCATCATCGCCTGTTGGACGTCGCCCCGGAAAGGCAATCGTCCGCCGACCATCTCATACAGCACAACGCCCAGCGACCAGATATCGGTGCGACGGTCCACCTTCTCCCAGCGAGCTTGCTCGGGGGACATGTAAGCCGGCGTGCCGAGGGTGGTTCCGGTTTTCGTCAGTTGGTCGGGGTCGGCGAGCTGCGCCAGCCCGAAGTCGACGATCTTGACTTGTCCGCTCGTGGTCAGCAGGATGTTGGCGCTCTTGATGTCGCGGTGTACTACGCCTTTTTCGTGCGCGGCCTGCAGCCCTTGGGCGGTTTGGAACGCGATGTCGAAGGCTTCCTTGAGCGGTAGGGGACCGGTTCCAATCTTCTTGTCCAGGCTTGGGCCTTCGATAAAGGCCATGGCGATGAAGATCTGTCCGTCGACCTCATCGATTTCATGAACCGTGCAGATGTTGGGATGATCGACCGCCGCGGCGGCCCGGTCTTCGCGCTGGAAGCGCCGCTTGGCTTCGGGGTCGAGCGTCAGCCGCGGCGCGAGAAACTTCAGAGCGACGGGGCGATCAAGTTTCGTGTCGAGGGCTTTATAGACAACGCCCATGCCGCCTTCGCCCAGTTTTTCGAGCAAGCGGTAATGGGCAACGACTCGCTCGTCCCCGGTTCCCTCGGGCAGCCCGACGACTTGGCCGGCCGAATCGAGCAGTTCCACGGGCCCGACGAAGCGATAGCCGCGGCGCGGGAGGGTTTCGATAAAGCGAGGTTCGTCGGCGGAATCGCCCAATGCCTGCCGCAATCTCACGACGGCAATGTTGAGGCCTTTCTCGAAATCGACAAAGGTCCCGTCGGGCCAAAGCCGCACGCGAAGCGCGTCGCGCGTGACCAGCTTTCCGGGACGTTCGAGCAAGGCAGCCAAAATCTGCAAGGATTGCTCGGGCAGCCGAATCTTCACCCCGCCCTTGCGAAGTTCGCCGGTTTTCAGGTTCAGCCCGAAGGTTTCAAACCGCACCACCCTCGAAATTTCAATCGGATCGGGCATGAAGTGTCTGATCTCTTCCTACGGGCATTCGCGATTTACAGCTTGCGGTTGGAATTCAGGGAAATTATAGCGCTTTCGACACGGTCTGAAACTCTACGCCGATCCAACGAAAGCCGCTTCTCTTGACGCCGCACAGCGGGCGACCTGCGTTTTCGGCAAGTTGCTTCGCGGCGGAAGGTGGCGAGCCGGCGGTCGAGGGCACTCTCCGAGCGGGAAGACAGGGAGGCGGCTCGGGCGTCTTCACTCCGGGCACCATGCGCCCACGTCCCAACCTGTCGCACCAGCTTTCTTGGACCTGATAAATAACTTGTTTTCAGTGCCTTATTGTGTAGTCGAGATGTAGCTCCACCGTAGTTTCGAATCAGTTGAGCTACCGTCCGATCCGGCTCATTCTGCTCTCACCAACCACCCGGAGGTGAGAGCGATGAGGCAAGCGACAACGTGGCTGATTCTACTGAGCTGCTTTTCCACATTTGGCTACGTGGACGGGCGTCCTCCTAGGATCACAGAGGCCCCTAGCGATTCCCGCATTTCGAAGCGGCTCGAAAAGCGATCTCATAAGGATCAAAGCAAGCCCCAGCGAACGCCGCGCGGATCGGCGCCGATACGGCCAATCGGCCCACTCGAACGGGACCTCAATATCAAGGTGCGCGTATATAACTACGCCGCTGTCTCCCCGGCCGACCTCAATGCCGCGCGGGAGGTTGCCCAAAGGATCTTCAGCGCCCAAGGGGTGAAGCTGCACTGGTTGGACTGTGCTCGCAACGCGGCGGAACTACCGCTGTACCGGGCTTGCGAGCAAGTGGGCGGTGGACCCACGGTTCTTGCGTTGAAAATTCTGCCGCGTTCGATGGCGCGGCAGTACTCCGTGGCGAAGGACATCCTCGGTTTCGCCTTGCCCACCGGCAAGAATGGATTCGCCAGGTATGCCAACATCTTCTTCCACCGCGCCGAGGAACTGGCGAAACGCAAGGCCGCCCTGGGCCGGAACTATTACCCGTCCCTGCCCGTGATTCTGGGACACGTCATGGCCCACGAACTGGGCCATTTGCTGCTGGGATACCAACACCGGCCCAGCGGCATCATGACCGCCGATTGGAAAAAGCGAGAGTTGGCGAAGATGGCGCAAGGGAAGTTCGGGTTTACGGCGCGAGAGGGCGAACGCCTCCGCGGCGCGGTGATAGAACGAGAGAGGGTCGAGGCAGCTCGCCGCGCGGGCAGCACGAGCGGGCACTGACTTGTCCGAGGAGCGCCGTGAAAATGGGATCGAAGGCGTTCCCGCCGCCGCTTCGCGGCTCACGAGATTTGCGACGTTGGCGATCCTCAACGTGGTGCGCCGTACGCTCGACGGGCTATTTTCGGAAGAGTGTCCCAACTCGCCCGTCATGCTTCGCTGATGCAATTACCGGAAATTCTCGACCAGCATGATGTCCGCCCTCATTTCGTCCACCTGGCCGAAGAGAATGGATCGGCCGTCGGGGGAGACGCTCACGGGGCCAACCGGCTCTTGCTCGAAGTCATGGACCGGCTCGACGGCACCCGTGGCAAGGCGGAGGAATTGGAGCGAAAAACCGGCTTCCGGAGTGGATGGGAGAATGAAATAGACCCCGTCCTCGACGACATCATAGAAACCCATCTGCGTGGAGTCGAGGATTTGTTCTCCCTCGCCTCCCTCGACCGGTATTCTCCACAAAGATTGGGCGGTGTCCCGCGTAAAGTAAACCCACTTGCCGTCGGGTGACTCCATCGCTATGTTATTCCCGGCCGTAACCACCTGGGCGGGGCCTCCTTCCGCCGGCATCTTGAAATACTGGTCATCTCCATTGCGGTTTGAAGTAAAGTAGATCCACTTGCCGTTTCGCGACCAAGCCGGCAGGGAGCCCCCCTCCGGAGCGCTCGTTAAGCGCCGCGGCGCGCCGCCCTCGGCGTCGACTACGTAGATATCTATATGTCCCTCGGCATCGGACGCAAACGCAATGCTCTTCCCGTCGGGAGCCCAACGGGCGGCGTAGGTCAACGCGGCGCCAAGCGAAGTCAACTGCACGGGGTTCGAACCATCGCTGTCGCACTTCCAAATCTCCATGCCCCCGGAGCGAGCCGACATGAACGCGATGCGCTTGCCGTCGGGAGAATATTGCGGCTCAAAGTCCGGCCGGGAAGAAGAAATGAACTTGGTCGCCGTGCCGGTCGCCCCGTCGGTATTGGGTAGAGTGAAACGCCATATGTTTAGGTTCGCCTCAAGCGTTGTATACGCGGCCCGGTTCCCCCGACGGGAGATCCCCGGGGACATTCCGCCCTCCCCAAACGGCAGCCGTTCGGGCGGCGCATCCCCGGACACCGGCACTTTCCAAAGGCTGGAATTGCCGTAAAGACCGGAAGAGAAAGCAATTTCGCGGCCGTCGGAGGTGAAAACGGGATTGAGGGTAGCCTGTTTCGTAAAGGTCCGCCGCCGCGGTTCACCTTTTGGGGTCAGATCGTCGCCTAGATCCAGCAGGTAGAGATCGTTGACGAGCCCCGCGCCGCGGGTGAAGGCAAGCGTGCGGCCGTCGGGAGAAAAGACGGGGTCCGCGTCACTCTCTTTCGAGCCGGCGGGCGGCGACGTCAGTCTTCGCCTTTCGCCGGAATCCACCGAGAACAGAAATATGCTCAACGGCCCGAGAGAATCATCCTCCCAATCGCACACAGCCAGCCAACGGCTGTCCGGAGACCAGTTCAGACAGGTCCCCATGGAGTCAATGTAGAGGGGTGTCCGGGCTTCAGCCAGCTTGCGCTCCGTCCCGCCGAGGGCGGGAACCAGGTACACACCCTTCTTATTTAGGTCCGAGGGACGTCCCCGGAGAAAGGCGATGTAGCGGCCGTCCGCCGACCAGGCGGGGCTGTGGTCCCAGGCGGGATCGGTGGTCAGTCGCAGTGGCGGGCCGGGCCCTATGAGTTTGACGTAAATGTCGTTGTTATCCTGCTTCTCCCCGTTCCACGAGAAGGCCACTCGATCGCCATCGGGGGAAAATGTGGGGCCGGCTTCCGTGCCCGGGTAACTGGTGAGCGGGACCGTGCGCATGGGTTCCAGGGGCGGCTCGGTGGTGCGTAGAAGGTTCCAGGCAGCCGCCCCGGCGATCGTGAGAACAACCGCCGCGGCCGCAACGGCCCATGCCTTGGCAGATCTTTTCACTTGTCGCCGGGGCCGGGAACGAGGCGTGCCGGGCGTGGTTCGCAGGCGCTCCGCACCGCTCGGTTGTCCTTTCTGTAGCTCGCGTAGGTCGACCAGCACTTCGTCGACGTGCTGGTAACGCTCGTCGCGCTCCTTCGCCAACGCCTTGTCGACCAGATAGTCGAGCTCGATGGGCACGCCGGTTCGCACCGCCGTGAGGGGTTCGGGGTCGGCATGCAGAACGGCGTGCATCACGGCCTGCTCGACCTCCCCCCGGAACGGCAATTGCCCACAAACCATCTCGTACAGCACCACGCCCAGCGACCAAATGTCGGTGCGGCGGTCGAGTTTCTCCCAACGGGCCTGCTCGGGCGAGCGATACGCCGGGGTGCCCAGCGTCGTTCCCGTCTTTGTGAGTTGATCGGGAGACGCCAGTTGCGCCAGCCCGAAGTCGGCGATCTTGACTTGACCATCGGTGGTGAGCAGAATGTTCGCGCCCTTGATGTCGCGGTGAACCACGCCATTGTCGTGCGCTGCCTGCAACCCCTTCGCGGTTTGAATCGCGATGTCGTAGGCTTCGTCGAGCGGCAGCGGACCGCCGGTGATTTTCTTGTCCAGGCTCTGGCCTTCAATAAAGGCCATGGCTATGAAGATCTGCCCGTCGACCTCGTTGATTTCGTAGACCGTACAGATGTTCGGATGATCGACTGCGGCGGCGGCTTGCGCTTCACGCCGGAAGCGTTTCTTGGCCTCGGGGTCGAGCGTCAGCCGCGGCGCGAGAAATTTCAGCGCGACCGGGCGATTGAGTTTCGTATCGAGGGCTTTGTAGACGACGCCCATGCCGCCCTCGCCCAGTTTTTCGAGTAGGCGGTAGTGGGCAACGGTGCGCTCGTCCCCCGCGCCCTCGGGCAGCCCGACGACTTGGCCCGCCGAATCGAGCCGCTCGATCGGTCCGACGAAGCGATAGCCGCGCCGCGCTAGGGTCTCGATAAAGCGAGGCTCGTCGGCGGAATCCCCCAGCGCCTGCCTCAATTTCCTGACTGCGCCATTGAGGCCGTCTTCGAAATCGACAAAGGTGCCGTCGGGCCAAAGCCGCTCGTGTAGCGCCTCGCGCGTGACCAGCTTGCCAGGCCGTTCGAGCAAGGCCTCGAGCACCTGAAACGGTTGCTCGGCGAGCCTGACGCGGATGCCGTTCTTGCGAAGCTCGCCGGTGGTGAGGTTGACCTCGAAGCTCTCGATGCGCACGATCCGCGTGGTTTGAGCAGGGTGTCCCATCAAGGGTTACCGTCGGCAGCGTTTTTCCCGCGCCATTTCGTGGGAATTGTAGCACTAATAGTGCGGTCGGCGAGGTTTGGCGGCAGGGGCTTTTCTTCAATTGGGTAAGCGACCCGGGTTTCGCTTCACCTGGGGCAACTATCTTGCGCCCGCCCCCGCCGGGGGCTGATGCCGGCAAAGGCGGCGTTCGGGAATCGCGCTGAACGGGCTGTCCGGTCGGCTTCTTAACCACGTTTGTCTTCAGACTCTTACCTGTCCAGGTTGATTCCAGTTCGGCTTCAGTCCCTGTCCATGGCATAGCCCCCTGATCTGACGCATTCTCGGTCTCACCAACCCAGGAGGTGAGCACCGTGAATCGATTTTCCACGTTCTTTGTTTTCGTTTTGGCCGCATTGGCCGTTTTGAGCTCGACATCGGCCGCCGAGGTGAACACAGGCGGTGAGCCGGCCGAGCCGCTGACGATCCGTGTTTACGATTATGTCCGCTTGCCGGGGACCCGACTCCGAGCAGGTCCGCGCCCATGCCGAGCGCGTCTTCGATAGGGCGGGGGTTCCGACGCGGTGGATTCGTTGTGCGTCAAAGCCAGGTGAACCGACCGACCCCGACTGCAAGGGGATCATCACGTCGACGGACCTCGTACTGAGAATCATGCCGGAAGCGATGGCGTCAAGAATACCGGTCAGCGGTAAGACGTTCGGTTACGCCGTGCCCTCGAAAGACTCTCGGTTTGGAACGGTCGCCAACGTGTTCCACCATCGAGTCAGCGAGTTGATCGCTCGCATGCGCCGGCGGGCCGGCGGCAGGTTTTACTCGGAAGCCGCGGTGTTAGGGCACGTCGTAGCGCACGAGTTGGGGCACGTCCTGCTCGGGCACGGAAGCCACTCCCGCTCGGGCATCATGGCGTTCCCCTGGGGGCCGAAGCAGTTGGGTGCTTGCTTAAACGGTGGTCTGTTGTTCTCGAAGCGGCAAGCGGCGAAGATTCGAGAGGATGTTCGAAGGCGGCGGCGGGGGACAAGCTGAGAGCTTGTCCGGACTTTGGGCAAGGACAAACACGAGTGTTTGTCGCTACCGGCACCCGGAGGTTTGTGGCAGAATCACTTTCATGAACATTGATGCTGTGGGGTGTCTTCGGGAGGCGCTTGCGGTGCTTCCGGTTTCGGGTTCGTCGGCCTGGTTGGTGGGGTTGGCGGCGTTCGGGATGATGGCGGCGGTCGGGTGCTCCTCAAACGCCGCGGGCGGGGATGAGCAGGCGCGAGCCTTCATCGACGACCATCTTGCCCGGGCCAAGGAACTCGAGATCGAGGTCGGGCGACTTTGGTGGAAAGCGAGCGTCAGCGGGTCGGAGGAAGACTTCCAAGCCAAGGAGGATGCTGAAAACGCGATGAACGCCGTGTTGGCCGACCCCGAAGCGTTCGCGAGACTTCAGGCCGTACGGGAAGCCGGGACGATCGAGGACCCCCACCTGCGGCGACAAATCGAGGTCCTCCACCTGGCGTACGTCGGCAAGCAGGTTGACCCGGACTTGCTGCGCCAAATGACGGCGAAAGCGAACGAAGTCGAGAAGATCTTCAACACCTATCGTGCCCAAGTCGGCGGAAAACGGCTGACGGAGAACGATGTCCGGGCGATTCTCAAGGAATCGCGGGATTCGACCGAGCGCGAGGCGGCGTGGACGGCGGGTAAGGGCGTTGGCGCCCAAGTGGAAGGGCTGCTCAAGGAACTCGTCGGGTTGCGCAACCGGGCGGCGCGCAAGTTGGGCTATCGCGACTACTACGCCTTATCGCTGGCGCTCAACGAACAGAACGAAGACGAACTGCTGGAACTTTTCGAAGAGCTGGACGAGTTGACCGGCGCTACATTTCGGGAGGCGAAGGCGGAGGTGGATGATCGCTTGGCGGCGCGGTTCGAGGTCACGGCAGAGCAGCTACGACCCTGGCACTATGATGATCCGTTCTTTCAAGAAGCGCCTCGGATCGAGGAAGTCCGTCTCGACACGCTTTACACGGAGCGCGACTTGGTGGAAATATCGAGGGAGTTCTACCGCGGCATCGGCCTTCCGGTCGACGACGTGATCGAGCGCAGCAGCTTGTATGAACAAGAGGGCAAGAGCCCGCACGCCTTCTGTATCGATATCGACCGCGCGGGCGATGTCCGCATTCTGACCAACATTCGGCCCAATGACTATTGGATGGATACGGTGCTTCACGAGCTGGGGCACGCGGTTTATTCGAAAAACCTTGGCGCTGATTTGCCCTACTTGCTGCGCACCGACGCCCACACGCTCACGACCGAGGCGATTGCGATGATGTTCGGGCGGCTGCCGAAACGGGGGCCGTGGTTGCGGGCGGCTCTTGGACTCGAAGAAGCTGAAGTCGGGCGGACCGCGCCGGCGGCGGGGCGGACGCTGCGGCTGGCCTCGTTGATTTTCAGCCGCTGGTGTCAGGTGATGCTGCACTTCGAGCGAGCGATGTACGGGAATCCGGACCAAGATCTCAATAAGCTGTGGTGGGATCTCGTCGAACGCTATCAAGGAGTGCGACGGCCCGAAGGCCGCGACGCGCCCGACTACGCCTCGAAGATTCACTTTGTGGTCGCGCCGGTGTATTACCACAACTACATGATGGGCGAATTATTGGCGTCGCAGATTCACCATGCGATCGCCCGCGAGACGGGCTCGAATGACCCGGCGTCGGTGGTGTACGCGGGGGATGAGCGCGTCGGGGCGTTTCTCAAAGACAAGGTTTTCGGCCCCGGCAAGAGCCTGCCTTGGAACGAAATGACGGCGCGAGCGACCGGCGAACCGTTGACGGCTAAGTACTACGCGGGAGACTTCGTAGAGTGACGTTATAACCAGGATCTTCGTGTGGTCCGCGCGCCCGAGGCGAGACAAGCTGAGAGCTCGTCTCAACTGTTGGCTGGGACAAACACGAGTGTTCGTCGCTACCGAATCATCCGGCGCGGCGGGCGGCCTCACTACCGGGCCGATACTTGCTTGACCTCGTCCTCGTCGTAGTAGTCGACTTTGTGAAGCGGCATGACGACGCTGGAGAGCACGTTGAGCAGGTGGCCGCCAATGCGTTTGTAATAGCGGGCGCCGAGAATCAGGGCGGCCGTCTTGCCGGAATCATAGTCAAGGCCGGCGATGCGCGACAGCAGGCGGTCGGAGCGCTCCGCATAATCCTTACCCTTGCGGAGAAGCCCCAACGCGGCTTCCCGATCGGACTGCCTGAAGACGCGGCCGGCTTCTTCGAGTGCATTTTCGACGCCGCTTCGGATTTCCCGCAGCTCGGCGAGGACATCGTCGTCGGGCAAGTCACCGGAATAGATGTCGACGACTTCGCTAACGTTTTTGGCGTAGTCGCCGATGCGCTCGACATCCTTGACCAAGCTCATCAGCAGCAAGCAATAGGGCAGGTCCGGCGTATTGCCGTGGGTGGACACGTGCGCGACGACGCGTTTGCGGATGTCGCGTTCCAGCTTGTTGACGGCGACGTCTTTCTCGTAGATTCGGGTTCGCTCGCCTGACTCGACGGGTTCGTGGAAGTAGATCGCGCCGGCGGTGGCCGTCATCTCGCAGCTTAGCTTGAGCATCTCGGCGAAGTCATTCGCCATGCCGCTCAACGCGTCGCCGCTCTTAAAGATTTTCAATAATTCCTGCAGCATAGAACCCTCCGAATTACTTCCAGTATTGGTCGAGGAACGCAAAGACGGCCGGGAGGCCGTAGAACAAGCAAAGGACGTAGGCGACGGCCCACTTGCGCGAGCGGACGGCGAAATCCGCGAAGCGGGAGGCCGCCGCCAGCGGCAATCGGCGAATCGCGGGAATGGGATAAACCATGACCGTTCCGGTAATGTTGAACAGGAAATGCACCAGGGCGATCACCACGCCCGACTGCGCGTTTTCGCCCGAAGCCGCCATCGAGGCGAGCAGCGCCGTAACGGTCGTTCCGATATTCGCGCCCAGCGTTATCGGGAATGCCTGCGCCAGCGTGATCAAACCCGCGCCGGCCAGCGGAACCAGCAACGATGTCGTTATCGAGCTGGACTGGACCATGACCGTGACAATGATTCCCACCAAAATCGAGAGCACGGCGCTTTGGCCCAGGAACTGGGTGATATAGACTTCCACGCGGCTCTGCATCGCCGATCGCATCACCTTGACGAGCAGCAGCAGCGCGCCCACGATCAACACCGCGCTGAGGAAGATCACCAGCAGGCCTTGGGCGCGAGGCGATTCAAACAGCATCTTGCTGCCGTCAACGACCGGTTGGAAGGCGACTTTCAGCGACGTTTTGAGGGGACTCGAGTACGTGACGCCCCCGAAGCCGCTCACCGACGCCGCCAAGCTTTCGGCGGTCTGCCGCAGATAGCCGGTCATCAGCTCCAACGGAAGCAGCACCGCCACGACGATGAAATTGAAAAAGTCGTGACAAGTGGCCACCGCGAAGGCCCGCCGAAATTCCTCGCGCCTCCCCATGTGCGCCAGCGAGACGGCGGTGTTGGTGACCGTCGTGCCGATGTTGGTGCCCATGATCATCGGCACGGCGTTGGCCACGGGCAGGGGATTTTCCGGCGCCGCGACGAGAGCGACGATCATCGCGGTCGATACCGAAGAGCTTTGCACCAGCGTAGTCCCGAGGATGCCCACCATCAAGCCAATGAAAGGATTTTCGGTCGCGTTAAAAAAGGCTTGCAACAGGTCTTTACCGAGCAGCTTAAAACCGTCACCGAGCCCCTTGACGCCCAGCAGAAAGACGAACAACAGGAATACGACGGTGACGACTTTTTGGAGAATCGAGAGAGGCCCGGAGGGGTCCGAGACAGCACGAGCTGGGTTCGTCATTACTTAGGATCCGGGCTTGCGAGGCGTGGGGTCGCTTGGGCGGTTCGAAAAAAAGGCCGCGTGACAGCGGCCACTATTTGACAGTATGGCAAGGTCCGAGCCTCTGTGTCAGAGGGTATCTTGCGACAGGACGGGCAATAGTTCGGCGGGCTCGGGGGCGCGGGATTCGAGGGCGTCCCGGCCCGGTTCGAGGTCCAGGAAACGTCGGTCGAGTAGGCGATCCGTGTCGATTCGGCTCATGGCCGACAGCATGTTTTCGAGGACGTGAGGGTGCTCCGTTTTGACTTCGTCGAGGAACTCACGCAGGGACCGACGCACGGTGCCGGTGCGGTGCGAGCAGACACAGGGCGTGAGCGGCATGCCGCGCTCTTCGGCGAAGGCGGCGGTGATCCGCTCCGAGACAAAGACAAGCGGCCGAATCAAGCGAAAATCCTTGGTCCGCGAGTAGGTCATTGCCGGTAGTGCGCTCAGACGGCCCGTATAGAGGGTGTTGCGCAGCAGCGATTCGCAAAAGTCGTCGGCGGTATGGCCCAGCGCCACGACGTTGGCGCCAAGCTCGTTGGCGATAGCGTAGACCGCGCGGCGGCGGTAGCGGCTACAGAGGTCGCAACCGTGATCGGGTTGCTCGTCGAGCAGGCGGAACGAAGGCTCGTTGCGGTAGTAGGTCCAGGGGATGTCGCGGGACTTTATGTAGTCGGCGAGGGGCTCGATGGGCCTCGGGAATTCGCCTTGCTCGACGGTGAAGGCCTGGATCTCGAAGGACACAGGCGATTTCCTTTGCAGCACCCGCAATGCTTCTAGCAAGGTCATCGAATCCTTGCCGCCCGACACGCCCACGGCGATGCGGTCGCCGTCGCGAATCATGTTGAACTCGTGAACAGCCTTGCCGGTTTTGCGCAGAATCGCCTTTTCGATGTCGCCGGGTCGAGGCTAGTGGATTCTCCTGGGGGCTCGTCGTGGCCGCTTCGTCTATTTTGGCACGGAGCTTTCCAACGAAGGAAGAATTGGGGTGTGCGACATAAATGTGGAAGCCCTTCTCGCAATGTGAACAATAGAATCAGAGCTCTGAGCGCAAGCGACCCGCCGAGCGACCGCGCACCAAACTCCGGGGGCGCGACAGCCCGGTTCAGCGACGGTTCGCCGGGCTCCGCTTCGGTTCGGGAACGCTGGGCTAGAATTAGATGATTCGTCATGCGGCCGGGTATCGAAAATCGCTATGTCGGCGCCTTGGTGGGTCTGGCCGTCGGGGACGCGCTGGGGGCCGCGATCGAAGGCGAGAAACCGGGCGATTTCGAGCCCGTGGAGGACATGCGAGCAGGCGGCCCTTGGAAGCTCGAACCCGGCCAGTGGACCGACGATACTTCGATGGCGCTTTGCCTGGCGGCGAGCATCGTTGAACGTCGCGGATTCGACGCCAAGGATCAGATGGATCGCTATCTCCGCTGGCGCGACGAAGGCTACATGAGTAGCACAGGCGCGTGTTTCGATATCGGCAATACCGCGGCCGAGTCGTTAAAGCGCTACGAAGCCGCGGGCGAGCCCTACTCGGGACCGACCGACGAGCGCTCGGCCGGCAACGGTTCCTTGATGCGCTTGGCGCCGTTGCCGATGTATTTGGTCCATGACGCTCGCCGGGCCAAGCATCTGGCCGGGGAAATGTCAAAGACGACCCACGGCGCTCCGGAGGCCGTTGATTGCTGCCGCTACATGGCCGGGCTGATGGTGGGCGCCTTGCGCGGCGATACCAAGGATCGACTGCTCTCCGATCTCTATTCGCCGGTTTACAATTACTGGTTGCTGCAACACTTCGCTCTGACGCCGCGGGTTGACGCGATCGCGCGCGGAGTTTACAAGACCAAGCAAGCCGCCGACTTGCCGGCGAGCGGCTATGTGATCGACACGATGGAGGCCGCCTTGTGGGCCTTCCATCGGACCGATTCGTTTCGGGAAGGCGTTCTTGCGGCCGTCAACCTGGGCCATGACGCGGATACAACCGGCGCGGTGTACGGGCAACTGGCCGGGGCCTATTACGGCGTCGACGGCATCCCCCGCGAGTGGCGGGAATGTCTGGCCCATCGAGAGACGATCGAGGACCTGGCGCGAAAGCTGATGTTTGAAACCACGCAAAGCATTCGACACATCGCGGAGCTCTAATGGACGACTCCGCGCCCCAAGATCCGGCCGCCGCGATCGAGCGCCGCACGACGCTTCGGCAGATCCTCTCTCTGCCCAACCAGTTAACGATGTTTCGGCTGCTGCTGCTGCCGTTCATCTTGATCGCGATGATCTACGGCTGGCACAAGACGGCCTTGGCGCTGTTTTTAGTGGCCGCGGCCACCGATGTTATCGACGGCACGATCGCGCGCCGCTTCGGTCAAAAGACGGAATTGGGGGCCTATCTCGACCCGTTAGCGGACAAATTGCTGCTCAGTTCCGCCTTTATCGCACAAGCGGTGATCGGGGCCATTCCTTGGTGGCTGACCATCTTGGTGATCAGCCGCGACGTGGTGATCTTGGGGACGGTGGCGGTGATCATGCTGGCGACCCCGATTCGCGACTTCCAGCCCGGTTCGTTCGGGAAGCTGAATACAGTTGTTCAGGCGACAACGATTTCAATCGTCATCTTGAACAATGCGCATCCGACCGAATTGGCGGTTGCCGTGATCGGCGTCTTGATCTGGGCCGCCGCCGCTACGACCCTGGCCAGCTCGGCCGATTACATGATTCAGATCACGCAGCGGTTGCAGCGGCATTTCAACGGAAACTGAAGAGAGGATGACGCTCTAACCACCCACCAGGGGGGGGAGTCTCGGATTACCGAGGGCGTTGCTGGGCGAAGTCATTCGACAGCGGAGGCACGAAGCGGGCTGTCCCCGTTTCGCGCCTCTGTATGTCGACGTGACGCTGTTAGCAGTCGTCGCAAACTTGACCGGGGAGGCAACCCGGGTCGGGAAGACCAGTGAGGTCGACGGACTGGGCGGCATTGATGCCCAACAGAGACATATTCGTCAGAACGGTAAGGGCTACGATTAGGTTTTTGATCATTTTTCCTCCAAAATAACGGCCTAAATGGAAACACGCCGTGCGATTCCTTGATACTAAGGCGAAGCCTCGAGCGTGATGGAATAGCCGGAGTTTTTTTCGAAGTCGGAACAGAGCCGGGAGCGGCTGTTCCGCTTTCCACACGGGCGGTTCCGGGCCCGCGGCGAGTTAACCGGAAAATGCTCCCGCGGCGTGAATCGGCCCACGCCCGTGACCGGGCGGTCCGTGTGAACGATAGAGAAACGGCGCCGCGTCGCTTCGAGCGATTCCGCCGTGCTCGGATCAAGAGATCCCTTCGAGTCGGCGTTGAGGGGCGGCTGGGGAGCCTCGCGGATTCGATTCGGCCCCCGGCCGCCGTTTTTTCGATCTACTGAAACGTTTTAGTTGCTGCCCGTTCCTTGTCCCGACTCCATAGCTCCACTACAATGGGGTGTTAACGTCTCGGATGGATCGTTAATCACATTTCATATTGAGTAGATACAAGGAAGGGCTATCATGGCTGAAACCACTGGTGGCGCCGGGCAAGGTTCGGGCCACCCGAAGGGCGCCGCGGTCGAAGCGGCAGAGCCGTCCCTGGTAGCGAAGCTCCGCACGGCGCTCGAAACCAGTCCCGACAAGAAGGAAGCAGTCAAGGCACGTCGCCGGTTCGTGGGGATTCTCACGGGCGGATTCTTGCTGACCAACTTCTTGATGTTCTTGCGGTTTTTCTTCCCGCGGACGATTTTTGAACCAAGGACCGTTTTTCGGATCGGCGCGCCGACCGACTTCGGCATCGGCGTCGACACGAAATTTCAAAAGACGCGACGTATCTGGGTGGTGCGAAGCACCGACCGGTTGTTTGTCATCTTCGCCCGCTGTACGCACTTGGGGTGCACGCCGGACTGGAAACAGGGCGAGCAAAAGTTCAAGTGTCCCTGTCACGGAAGCGGGTATGACCCCGAGGGGATCAACTACGAGGGGCCCGCGCCGCGACCGCTCGATCGCGCCACGGTGAGCCTCGACCCGGAAGGGCAAATCGTGGTGAATACCGCTCAGCTCTTCAAAGAGGAGAAGGGTAAAGCGACCCAGTTCAACAACGCCGGTGCGTTTCTCGTGATGTAGATAAAGGTTACGCCGCGGCCGGGATCGGCGAGGCGGAATGCATCGAGCAGCGGCCGAGGCCCCTTGAAGACACGCGATGTTCCGGCCCTGAGCGCGGGACACAGGTTGGAGACAACGTAAGAGAGTGGACGAGTTGCCCCGGGGGAAACCGGGGGAGGAGAGAAGGATGCCGGAAGAGAATGGTTCGGGCAACGGCAAAAAAGGGCTGTTGGGCGTGATTGACCCCGACGTCATCAAGGAAAAAGCGCGCGCGGATCTTGCGGCGCTCAAGAAGCCGACCAAAACGGAACTCTACAAGTCGATGTTCCGGGTCAAGCACGACGATTCGCCCCGGAGTCGGACGCTGGGCGTGCTCAGTAATGTCTTTCTGCACCTGCACCCGGCGAAGATCAATCGCGACGCGGTGGCCTACAACTATACGTGGGGCATGGGCGGGATCTCGTTCTACCTCTTCGTGGTGTTGACGTGGACCGGCGTGCTGCTGATGTTCTACTACCACCCGACGAAAGTTCAGGCGTTCCGAGACATCTTGTATTTGGAGCACGACGTCCCCTTCGGCAAGCTGTTGCGTAATATGCACCGCTGGGGAGCTCACGCAATGATCCTAACGGTGATGATTCACATGTTCCGGGTGTTTCTCACCGGCTCCTACAAGAAGCCGCGGCAGTTCAACTGGGCGGTCGGCGTCATCTTGCTGGTCTTGACGTTGCTGCTTTCCTTCACCGGGTACTTGTTGCCCGACGATCAGTTGGGATTCTGGGCGGTTACGGTGGGCACGAACATGGCGCGCGCCACGCCGATGCTCGGGCATGAAGGGCCTTTCGGGCCGGAATTGGGGATGACGGCGTTTAATGATGTGCGATTCGCCTTGCTGGGCGGTTCGATCGTCGACGCGAACGCGCTGTTGCGCGCCTACATATGGCATTGCATCGCCATACCGGGATTCGCGGCGACGTTCATGATTGTGCATTTCTGGCGCATACGCAAGGACGGCGGGATTTCGGGACCGGCCCCGATGATGTTGGAGAGCGAGATCAAGAAGCCGCGGCGGTGAGAAGCTCGCTTGCCGCTGACGAGTAGGTCGACAGGAGAGGCTCAATGGATTGGCACCAGCTTTGGGTAATTGTTTCCTTGCCGGACAATGTTCCGATTGTTCTGCTGATGGTCATGATGCCCTTTTACGCGTGGTATGGGCTGCGGCAGGGTTTCGCCAACGATCGGCTGATCGGGCGGCTCGAGGCCGACCCGGAAATGGCCAAGACGCATCATCGCAAGACCCAGCCCTATAAGAAGGGTTGGCCCAAGGAGGTGCACGTTTGGCCTTATCTTCTGCGGATCGAGTTCTTGGCGACCGTCATCGTCACGGCCATTCTAATGGTGTGGTCGATTACGCTGGACGCCCCGCTCGAGGAGCCGGCGAATCCGTCGTTGACGATGAATCCCTCGAAGGCTCCTTGGTACTTCTTGGGCCTCCAGGAAATGCTCGTCTACTTCGACCCCTGGATCGCGGGCGTCGTGATGCCGACATTGATCATCATCGGCTTGATCGCGATTCCCTACATTGATGAGAATCCGCTGGGTAACGGCTACTACACCTTCAAGCAACGGCGGTTCGCGATTGGGACATTTATCTTCGGGTTCATCGTTCTGTGGTGCGCGATGATCGTGATCGGGACGATGATTCGCGGGCCGGGCTGGATGTGGTTTTGGCCGGGCCAGACCTGGGATCACAATAAGTTGGTTTTCGAAGTCAATCGGGACTTGCACGAGTTCATCGGCCTGACCGGTACTTGGCCGATCGCCGCCTTCGGGGCGGCCGTGTTGGGGGTTTTCACGGCTCTCAGCGCTTGGGGTACGCACAAGCTGCTGACGCTAACCGAATTCAACCGCAGGATTCTGGATCGCATGTCGTTAACGCAATACCTGGTTCTCCAGTTGTTGATGATTACGATGCTCAGCCTGCCGGCGAAGATGATCGCGCGGCTGGTGTTTCGCGTCAAATATATCTTGGTGACGCCTTGGTTTAATGTGTAGCCGGCCCGGGCCGGCGGCAGAGATTGGCACTTATCATTTTTCGTAGTTGCCTGTTGTCCACGGAGTAATTGCATGGCAAAAGCGCCTCCCCCGGATCACGATGATCCGGTCCAAAATAATTCGCTAAGCGTGCCGCTGTTTGTGTCGACGCTGATCTTGATGTTGACGCTCGTCTGGGCGCTTTACGACGAACTGTATGCGATGCGCCCTTGGAAGGCGTCGCAGGAGCAGTTCGTGGGGCTTTATAAGTCGTACTTGCAAGAGCTGAAGCCCGAGCAGGCCGCGATTGAGCAGGAGATCAAGGACTCGGAGGGATACCAGGAACTCGATCAGCAATTGCGGGATGCGGAAGAGGCCGCGGTTGAACAGACCGCCGGCATCGAAAAACGAGTCAACCGAGGCGTGACCCCGAGAATGGTCGTGGTCCGTTCGGCTTTCCAGACCCTGCGCGGGGAAATCGGCGAGCCGACCTTTTTGTTCGAAACCGCCGTCGACGATTCCGCCAAGCAGTCGCTGCGGGCCGACATCGACGAAATCAGGCGGCGCGTCATCGAGTTGGAGGTTGTCGCGGACGACGGTTCGGGGAACAGCGAAACGTTGACCATGAATTTCTCGCAGTTGGAGGCCGAATTTCAACGGCTTCGTAATCTGCGGGCCGAGTTGCAAGCCGAGCGTGTGGCCTTGCTCGCGCCGGCGCAGGAGATTCGAGTTAACCGGGACGCCTATCTGAGCGAGCGGATGCGCGGCCTGAGCGCTCAGCAAGTCGACGGCTTGATCAGTAAGATGGATAACTTTCCGGTCGACATCAAGCAGATCCACTTGCGGGATATCGATTGGGTCGACCGCTGCGAGTCGTGCCATCTGGGTATTCGCGAGCCGGTCGAGTTGACGGCGGCCTCGATGGGCGGCCACGAGGTTTTCGCGGGGCACCCGAATCGCGATCTACTCAAGATCCACGATCCGGAAGAGTTCGCTTGTTCCAGTTGCCATAACGGCAACGGCCGCGCCACGAGCGGCGTCGTTAAGGGGCACGGGCGGCACAAATTCTGGCTCTGGCCGCTCTATCACAAGGAAAATATGACGGCGGGTTGCCAGCAGTGCCACGCCAAGGAAGTCGTCACGCCGATGGCGGAGACACTCAACCAGGGCCGCGAGTTGTTCTTGAATCGCGGCTGCTGGGGCTGCCACCGTTTTGAGGGTTTCGATATCGAGTCGGATGAATTGGCCGACGTGCGCCGCCAAATCGGCATCCTGGGAACTGAACGAGCGGCCAATGTGAAGGACGCCGAGGGGGCGATCATCGGAGGCGATGAAGCGGAAGAGGACGACGTTGCCCAGCGGCTCTACGATCGCGCCGAGCAGCTGACGCTGCGCAACAGCCGCATCGACGCTCGAATCACCACGATGCGTCGGGAAGAGCGGAATCTCGCCGTCGAGGTGAAGAAATTCGGTCCCAGCTTGAAGGAGATGCGCGTCAAGCTGCGCAAGGAATGGATCCCGGTCTGGCTCAAGAATCCGCACGAATTTCGGCCTGGGTCGAAGATGCCGGTCTTCCGTTTGCAGGAAGAAGAAATTCAGGGGATCTCGGCTTATCTGTGGCAAAACGCGATCGACGGCGAGTTGGCATCGCATGCCCGCGGGAACGGTGAACGCGGCAAGGAGCTTTTTGAAACGCGGGGATGTCTGGGCTGCCACTCGATCGGCGAGGGCGCGGAGCGGTTGGGCGGCACGTTCGCCGCGAATCTGAGTCGGGTCGGCGAAAAGACGAACTACGAGTTTTTGGTCCGGTGGATTCACGATCCGAGCGAACTGACGCCTGATCCCAACGCGCCGGAGCATGAAATTCGTCTCCGGCCGATCATGCCGAATCTACGGCTGTCGGTCGCCGAGACGCGTGACATTGCGACGTATTTGATCGATCAGAAAACCGATGCCCAGTACGCCGCCGCGGATTATATGGATGATCCGGCGTTGGCGGAAAAGGGATTCGAGTCGCTGCGCCATTACGGCTGCGCCGGTTGCCACGAGATTTCCGGCCTCGAAACCGAGGGGCGCATCGGGACGGAACTGACGCTGGAAGGCAGCAAACCGATCGATCGGCTCGACTTCGCTTTATTGACCCACCGCGCCGAGCGCGAAGGGTGGCACAGCCACAAAGGATTTTTCGAGCACAAGCTCGAGAACCCTGCCTTTTTCGACGAGGGCAAGGTCAAGAGCCACCTCGAAGAGCTGCGGATGCCGAATTTCAATCTCGACGACGACGAGATCACCGCCTTGACGACCTTCTTGCTGGGAGCGGTCGACACGCAGTTCCCGAAACAATATCGCTATGAGCCCGAGGATGATCGACGCTTTGTCCAAGAGGGCTGGTGGATCATCAAGCGCCACAACTGCAATGGCTGCCATCAAATCCGGCCGGGCGACACGACCTCGTTCATGAACATGCCGCGTTATCAGGACCCGGAATGGGCCGAGCAGTTCCCGCCGCAGCTCTACACCGAGGGCGCCCGCGTGCAGCCCGATTGGTTGTTGGGCTTTCTGCACAACCCCGCCCAAAGCGAAACGAATATCAATCGCAACGGCGTGCGGGAATATTTGGAAGCCCGCATGCCGACTTTTTATTTCTCGGACCGCCAGGTCGGCAAAGTGATGCGCTTCTTCATGGCGCGCTCGACGCAGCCTTTCCCCTATCAGCCCGAGGACATGGAGCCGCTCTCGAGCGCCGAGCGTTTGATGAGTCGGCGGTTGTTCAGCGGAAAAGCCGCGCCCTGTCTGAAGTGCCATATGACCGGCAACGCCGCTCGTGACCGTAACGCGACGGCGCCGAATTTCCTGATTGCCGCCCAACGCTTGAAGCCCGAGTGGACGTATCGCTGGATGCTCGAGCCGGCCAATATCGCGCCGGGTACCGCAATGCCGTCGGAATTGTTCCGACACGAGGACAATCGCTGGGTTTTTGACGGTCCCTTGCCGTCATCGTTCCAGAACTATGAAAAGGATCACGCCGACTTGATGGTGCGCTATATGTTCCAGTTCACGCCCGACGAGCTGCGGCGTTTGCTGGCGGCCGGCGTGCCGGGCGGATGAGGTGCTGTGAAAAAATGGGGACTGTCCACTTCGCGCCGAGCTAAGGTTATCGATTCAATGCAGCCTCTTCGGTCGGCGCCTCGGTAAAGTCCCGATTTTTTCACGCGGCTCCGCTACTGTTAAAGGTTTGGCACCCTGCGTGCCAGGTTCGTTTTTTTATCAAAAGGAAGGATAGACAAGTCATGTCGTTATACAAAACATGGGTCTTGAGTCTCGCTGTGGTATTCGCCTTCACCCTCGGGTGCGGCGGTGGCGAGGAAGCCCCGGTAGAAGAGGCGGCCGGAGAGGCCGAAGACTATTTCGAGGTGGACGCGGCGACCGCCGCGACCGTCAGCGGGAAGGTCAACTTCGAGGGGGACGCCCCCAAGAATCCGCGCATCAATATGAGCGCCGAGCCCGATTGCCAGGGCTTGCACAGCGGGCCGGTTCACGCCGAGGCCGCGATGGTTGGAGAAGACGGCGCCTTGGCTAACACGTTTGTGTGGGTCAAAGGCGGCCTCGAGGGGAAGAAATTCGAGACCCCGTCGAGTTCGGTTTCCCTCACTCAAAAGGGTTGTATCTACAAGCCTCATGTGATCGGGTTGCAGACGCGGCAGGTTCTTGCCGTTTCCAACGATGATCCGACGACGCACAATGTTCACCCGCTGCCGAAGGTCAATCGCGAGTGGAACAAGTCGCAGACCGCCAATGCTCCCGAGATCGAGCGCAAGTTTGCCCGCCAGGAGATCATGCTGCCGGTGAAGTGCAATATTCACCCCTGGATGCGTTCGTACATCAATGTCGTGGACCATCCCTTCTTCGCGGTGACCGGAGCGGACGGCTCGTTTGAAATCAAGGGTCTGCCCCCGGGAACCTACACGATTGAAGCGGTTCACGAGAGGTTTAAATCGCAAGAAATGAGCGTCACCGTGGGCGCTTCCGAGTCAAAACAGGTTGACTTCAGCTACAAAGCCGGATGAGGGCGCGGCGGCCGTGAACCGGCCGCTGCACCACTTCGCGCTGCTTACCGCGTGCTCGACACTAGGTTTGCTCGCCGCCGGAGGTTTGGTGACGAGCAACGAGGCGGGATTGTCGGTTCCCGATTGGCCGCTTTCCTACGGGCAGTGGATGCCTCCGATGATCGGGGGCGTCTTCTATGAGCACGGCCATCGAATGATCGCGAGCTTCGTCGGTCTGCTGACCGTCGTTCTCGCGATCTGGCTGTGGCGGGTGGAAAGCCGTTCCTGGGTGAAAAAGCTCGGCTGGGCGGCGTTGGCCGCCGTTGTCGCGCAGGGCGTTCTCGGCGGGTTGACGGTGCTGTTTCTGCTGCCGACCGCCGTTTCGGTCAGTCATGCTTGTTTGGCGCAGCTGTTCTTCAGTATGATTGTCAGCTTGGCGCTGGTTACCTCCCCCGGGTGGCGGCGTCAGAGTGAAGATCGTTCGCGGCCCTTGGCGGACGGCGGTGTTTTTTCGCTGGGGAGACTGACGGTCGCCGTGAATGTGGCGATCTTTTTGCAACTGATGTTCGGGGCGGCGTTTCGCCACAAGGGCGTCGGGATTATTCCGCACCTGATCGGGGCGGTGGTCGTCTCGCTGCTCGTGATTTGGGTGGTCGTGCGAGTCGCGGCCCAACATTCGGCGCGGCGTGAGGTCCTCGGCTGGGCGCTGGCGCTCAACGCTACGCTGGTTGTGCAGTTGGTATTAGGAGCGGCGGCATATTGGATTCGACACGTTACCGCGACCGCCCCGCAACCGCTGCCGCCGATGGTGATCTTGACGGTGGCCCATCTCGTGGTGGGAGCCTTGCTGTTGGCGTCGAGCATTGTGCTGACGATTCAGGTTCGCTCTCGACTCGCGGATCGAACGGCCGATATGGAAACACAGGAACTTCCGCAAGTGACATGAGAGAACCTTCCTCCACCGCCGAAGCCGCGGTCCCGCTCTCGATCGGCGTGCCGTCGGACTATCTGGAGTTGACCAAGCCCAGCGTCGTTTGGCTGATCATTCTCGCGACGGCGGTGGGGTTCTATATGGGTTCGCCCGCCTCGCTGTCGTTCCTGTTGTTGCTCCACACCCTGGCCGCCACGGCGCTATTGGCCGGCGGAACCGGAGCGCTCAACCAGTGGCTCGAGCGCGACCTCGACGCCCGAATGCGCCGCACCGAGAAAAGGCCCTTGCCCGCGGGACGCCTACAGCCCCTGCCCGCCATGCTTTTCGGCGTCGGTCTGACGCTGGCGGGTCTGGTTTACTTGGCTCTGGCCGTTAACCCCCTGACCGCTCTGCTGGGGTTCCTGACGACAACAGGCTATCTGTTCGTCTACACGCCGCTCAAGACGCGGACGCCGCTTTCGACCTTTTTCGGCTCGTTCCCGGGTGCCATGCCCCCTCTGATCGGTTGGGCCGCGGCGCGCAACGAACTGGGCTTCGAGAGCTGGGCGCTTTTCGCCCTGCTCTTCGTTTGGCAATTCCCGCATTTCTACGCCATCGCCTGGATGTATCGCGAAGACTACGCGAAAGCCGGCATTTTGATGTTGCCGGTCGTCAAACCCGACGGCGTCGCCACCGGACGTCAGATTGTCTTCTACGCCGCTTTGCTGGTCCCTGTGAGCCTGGCGCCCGCGTGGTTGGGGATGACCGGGATGGTCTACCTGATCGGCGCTGTGGTTTGCGGCCTCGGATACCTCTATTTCGGCGTCCTGGCCGCCCGCGAAAAGACCACCATGCAGGCCCGCCGCCTCTTACAGGCCTCGGTGATCTATCTCCCCGTGCTGTACTGCCTCCTAATCTTCGACAAGGTCCTGTAGCACCGTCCCAAACCGAGCCGCGAGGCAAACCGAGCCGCGACCGTAAGGAAGCGGTATGCGATTAAGCTGTCGGTCGCAACAAACGTGGCGGACCCGCCGCGGCACGGAACCAAACCCCAGCATCGCGACAGCCCTCATTGGCGGATGCAAGCGCGCGCGTCAGGATCTTGGGTTGAAAGCGTGCACCTGGTCTCTGGTCACGGCATTTCCTTGGGTCCGCCCCTCGCGTCACGGCTTGTCCGGCTCCATCGCACACGGCTTCCTTACGGTCGCGGCTCGGTTCGCTGTGCCGCCCCCAGCCGCGTCAACCCCTCCCCCGTCGGCACATTAATAAAAATCACCCCCAGCAACTCCTCCCCCGTATTGCGCACCTCATGCTCAACCCCCGGCGCAATATAGAGAACGTCTTCCGCGGCAATCGAGTGTTCCTCGCCGCCGATAATCGCCGTCCCTCGGCCCTTCGTCACCACCACAAGCTCCTCGGCATCGGGGTGAATGTGCAACTCCGCCACGTGCCGTCCGTCGGGAGGAATCAACATATGGTGAACGAACTGAATCGTCTCCAAACAGGTCCTTTCCGCCGGCGCTTCCGTGTCAAACAGCCGCCGCACCGGCGCCGGGATCTCCGATCGGTCACGCCACCGCCCCTGCTCATCCCGCACGCGATAACTCACCACCCGGTGCGGATTGTTGAACAGCAAACTCTGGATCACGTTATAGACTTGTGACTTCCAATTAGCAATCGGCATCGAAATGGATCCTCTCCGAAAAACGGGTCAAGCAGTGAACCCGCTAATCTCCTCAGCCGCGAAGCGGCGGCGGGAATATAGCCCAGGATGAAGCCGAAGGCGGAATCCTGGGTGGGATCCCTCCACCCGGGGGGAGCCCTGAAAGGGCGACAGGAACGAGCCCGCGCCCCTTTCAACGCTCCGGCTCCCCGAACCGCACCCAAATCGGACTCGCCCACGCCATATTGCCATCGGCCTGAATCACCCGCGCGTAATAATAGTGCGTCCCCGGCTCGATCGACCGATCGGTGTAGGAAAACGAAACTTCCTCGACATCGGGGTGCGCCGTATAGACGAACGTATTGTCCTTGATGATGTCGATTCGCGCGATCGGGCCCGTCCCAATCACGCGCACATCGAGCCGCGGCGGCCGATCGGTCGTGAACTCCTCGCCCATCGCGTGCCTCCCCGATTGAAAATCGACGATGATATTGTCCGTCGCGGCATAGGTGCGGCGATCGTAGAGCGAATTCCAAATCTCCGAGTAATCGCGCCGGGGCGTATAGACCGCGGCGTAAGACATGTGGGTCGAGCGATGGTCGGAACTCGCGATGAACCCCATTTTGTAACCCTTCGCCAGCGCGTTCCAAACGAAACCCTTGGGATGAATCTCGCCCGACGTAATATAGCCGCCGACAACGATCTTGTCCGCCGTCGCCCGCCGCGGCGCGCCCAGGTATTCATAGGAATCGCGGTTGCCCTGGTACATCTCGACCAGCCGCTCGACCTTTTCGTTGTTGTAACGCCAGTCGGTTCCCATCTGCGTCGCCGTCGTGTGCGGAATGCTGATCGCTTGCGGACGCCCGCCTCCGAGCAGTTGCTCCCATAGCGTCACCATGTCGTCCTCGGCGACACCGATGTCGCGCGGCCCCGGACGAATCCGAATCGGCTGGAACCCCCGCGAGCGCGACACGATATTGCGATGCCCGTCCGGGTACGCCACCGTGCGCTCATAGTTCAGCAGCGGATAGAAAACCCGCGGCAGCTTGTAGACATCGACCGCCTTATCGATCATCCGCCAAAGGTAGGGCGTATCGGCCGGCCGCGGCATCAAGTGTTCGGAGGGTCCCAGAAAGTCCATGCGCGCCGCGTCGATCGCATAGCGATAGCTGTCATAGAGGCTGCCGTCGCTATAGCCGTCGAACGACAAATCCGTATGCCGATGAAGGTCTCCCCAGGTGACGGCATACTTATTGCCGCCGACCTCCATCTCGTACTTTTTCCAAAGCGGCGTCGAAACCGCGGGCTCCGCGTCGTCAACCGGTTCCGGCGCCCCCTGCTGTTTCGACCCCACCAAGTACTCATCCTCGATAGGCCCCCCGGGGACATCATCGAGCGTGATCTTGCCGGCGTAAAGACTGTATTCGAGAAATCGCGGATCGTTGGTAGGGTAGCTCTTCCCGTCCGTCTGCGAAGCAATCCAAAGATTGCCTTCTTTATCAATCGCCGTCCCCGGCCGCTGCTCAATCCGCCCATCGGAAAACGGAACCCAGACCGGCGGCGTCCAAGCATGGCCGTCGAACATCGTCACGTGATAATTCCAGTACGGAAAGATCGAACGCTCCGCGACGGCCGGCGGATTCGCCCGACCCAGAGCCCGTGTCCGCACAACCGCCCAAACGCGGCCCTTGCCGTCGACCGCCAGCCGCGGATATTCCGTGAAGGTCTCGCGGGCGCTGTCGAGTCCCAGCGCCATCCAGCTCCCGGTGATCGCGCCGGAAGGCAGGCGGTGGTCGAGCGGCAGCTTCGGTTCGCTGATGCGCCCGCGATCGAGTACCCGCACCTGCGCTTGACGATGGAAATAGAGCCCACTCTCGCCCCGCTGAATGCCCTTAACGCCGTAGTGATCCTTGCCCCAATTCGGCCCGCCGTTGTCGTAGGCGAACCACAACCGGTCGCGATGATCGTAGACCGCGCTCACATGAGCCTCGAAATCGGGACTCGATGTCAGCCTTGCGACCGGCCCAAGTTTGCCGCCGGCCCACCGCCGCATGAAAATGTCGTAGTTGCCTTGGCGGTAGCTATCCCACAAAATCGCCGCTTCCCCTCGCGAGTTGACGGTCAGGGCCGGTTCCCAATCGCTTGCGGGATGGCGCGTAATCGCAATCGGGTCCGACCACTCGCCGCCTTGCCGCGTCATCAAGGAAATGTCGGTGTTCCCGGCCGCCCCGGATTGCCACGCCAGGAAAACTTTCCCGTCCGGAGTCGCCGCCAAGCGCGGGAAAGTGTCGGGCCCCAGCCCCTGAGTGAGCCTTGCGACAGCGCCCCAGCTGCCGTCGTCATAGTCGCGTCCATGGAGATTAACCGTGCCGTCTACGATGGCAGAGAAAACAACGCTGACCTGGTTCGGGCGCGTCGAGACGAGCGCGACCTGGTAGTAATCTCCCGCGGTCGGCGTAACCTGTTCCGCCGCCGTCCATTGAATTCCGTCGATGGACGAGCGCAACTCGATCAAGTCCGCGCCGTCTCGGAATGAAACCCACGCCACCCAGACCCGTCCGTCGGGTCCCACGGTCAGGGCGGGGTAGTCGTCGTCTCCACTCTCGCCCGAGATCGGCCGCATCTCCGGTACGCGCTCGACGCGGATACGCTCATCGAGCAGTTCGAGCCTCTCTTGAAAGCGCACTTGCTCGGGACGAAACCGCGCGCTCCCCTGCCGCGTTTCGATCTCGACGACGGTCCGCCCCGAGCCCCCGATGTTGACCACCACGCCCTTCCAGCGCGTATCGGGAAAAGCCGCGGCGTCCGTCGGCTCCATTTGGAGTTTGCCGTCCCATTGATTGCCGCAGCTCCAGCTTGTTTGTTCGAAGCTCTCGTTGAGCGCGAAATGGTAGGCAGCGGCAATCTCCACTGTCCCTTCACGGGCCGATATCTCACCCGACCAATCGGCGACCTCGCGGTCGGCCCCGCCGAAGGTGATGCGAAAACTCTCGGCGCCGAGGGGAGTGGACAGCAGTAATCCCAACGACAAAGCCCATCCCGCGAATGGTCGACCCATCATTACGCCTCTCATCGCTCTTCACCCGATCGCCGACGTCAAAACGGCGACGATCTGACAATCATACACCGTTCGCGACACATCTTCGGCCCCTGATCTGGGGCGTGTTCGACCCCCACCGAACTGCTAGAGTAAGCAGTGTTCCGGGGGGGATTTCGGACATGCGGGTCAAACTCGAATACGACAAAGCAGGCGCCGAAATCGAGCTGCCCGATCACGTTCGGGCCACCGTGCTCGAGTCGCGTTTCGCCCACGCCCTACCCGACGCCGATGCCGAGTTGGACCGCGCCGTTCGCCAACCGATCGGCTGCCCGCCTCTCGAGGAATTAGCGCGCGGCCGCGGATCCGCCGCCATCTCCGTTTGCGATATCACCCGCCCGGCCCCCAATCGCCAGGTGCTGCCCCATGTGACCGCGGCGCTCGAACGCGGCGGGATTCCCCGGTCCGAAATCCGAATATTGATCGCCACCGGATTACACCGCGAAGCGACCGACGCCGAACTCGAGGAAATCCTCGGACCCGAGATGCGGTCGCGCTATTGGGTCGATTCGCACCGCGCCCGCAATCTCGACCAGCACACGGATCTGGGTAAGACCAGTGGCGCCACCCACGCCTACGTGGACAAGCGCTTTGTCGAAGCCGACCTCCACATTACTCTCGGTTTCGTCGAGCCGCACTTGATGGCCGGTTTTTCGGGAGGCCGCAAGCTGATCTCGATCGGCCTTGCCGGCGAACCCACCATCAAGCGTCTTCACAGCCCGCTCTACATGCGCGACCCCAACGCCGTCGAGGGCTCGTTCCCCGACAACCCCTTGCATCGCGAGCTGATCGAAATCGCCGCCAAGGCCGGCCACGATTTCATGATCGACGTCGCCCTGACCAGAGACCGCCAAATTGCCGCCGTGTTTGCCGGCGACCCGGTCGAGGCACATGCGGCGGGCGTCGAATTTGTCCGCGAATCCACTTTGGCCTCCATCGAAGAGCCTGTCGACGCTGTCGTGACGACCTCGGGCGGCTACCCGCTCGACCTGACGTTCTATCAGGCTGTCAAAGGGGTTACCGCAGCTTCGCACATCGTCAAGGACGGCGGATCGATCCTGCTCATCGGCGCCTGCCGCGAAGGAATCGGCAGCGACGAGTTCGCCGCGCTGGTCCGTCGTTCACTGCCCTGGGACGCCCTGCTCGACCAACTCAAGACCTCTTCGGTCGAAGTGGACCAGTGGCAAGCCGAAAAGCTGGCGATGGTGGCGCGCAAGACGAACTTGTCGTTCTGCCTCCCGGGGGTCGACGAGCAGGACTGGAAACACCTGTGGGGTCCGGTCTTTCGTACGCCACAGGAAGCGCTTGATGCTCTGATAGCCAGGCTGCCGGCCGGAGCCTCGCTCGTCATCATTCCCGAAGGTCCCTACGTTTTCTCTCAACTCAGCGAACTGCCGGTCGCCGTCGCTTAGGCGCGGTTTTCAACACAAAGCCGGCGCTGCATTTTCGTTTTGGTCGGTGGCATGGCGCGTCTTCCTATCGTCGGAGTCATGGGGTCGGGCGGCGACCCGTTTCGCGACCGTGCTCACGCGCTTGGGCGAATGCTCGCCGAGATGGGAGTTCATTTACTGACCGGCGGAGGCGGCGGCGTAATGGAATCGGTCAGCCGGACGTTTCACGAAACGCCGAGGCGGCGGGGTTCGGTGATCGGTATCCTGCCATGCGCCGGGGGCGATCCATTACGGAGACCGAAGCCCGGATATCCGAATCAGTGGGTGGAAATTCCGATCGCGACGCATCTGCCGCTAAGCGGGGAAAACGGGCAGGACGATCTATCCAGGAACCACATCAACATTCTTTCGGCGGACGCGGTCGTGGCGTTCCCCGGCGGGTCGGGAACGTTGAGCGAAGTCAAGTTGGCATTGCGGTACGAGAAGCCTGTTGTCGCTTTCTTGGAAGACCGCGCGGAGCTTCCGGGAATCCCCGAGGAAGTTCCGGTCACCGGAGAAGTCGCGGGCGTCAGGAGGTTTCTCGATAGCTGCCTGGAGTCGCGACCCGCCAACACCAACAAGGACCGCAAACCCGCTTGACACGACCGCTATCCTGAACACGGTCGCCCCTCCCGCCGTCACCCAATAGCGCTACCATAGGGCGAAAATGGTCCGAACCCCCACGCCCGCCCTAACCCTAACTGTTTCTCGGAGGTGATTGATGGCCGACATCCCAAGACGCGACTTCTTGCGCAAAACCGCGGCCGGTGTCGCCGGCGCATCCACTCTTTCCGCCTGGGACCGCGCTCATGCCGCGCCCGCCGACGAGCCCAACGCCCCGATCCCGCCGCACCGTCCGATGCTCATTCCCGGCCTCCACTCCTATGCCGAGGAAAGCGTCGCCGCCGGTGAAACCATCCACTTCCGAACCGGCGGCACCATCCCTTATGAGCTTTCCATCGCCCGTCTCGGACCCGAAATCGACAACCCAGCAAGCGACACCACTCTTCACGCCTTCCCCGAAGCCGCTCCCCGTCAACAGCCTATCCACCCCGGCTCTTATATTCATGTCGAAAACGGCCTCGATCCGAACATCGAATTCTCCGGCCTCACCATTGAGTGCTGGATCCGTCCCTGGTCCTGGGAACGCGACCAAGCGCTCATCACGACCTTCGATCCGTCAGGCGACTGCGGCTTCGCCCTCTATCTCAATCGCGACGGATGGGTGAAATTTTATCTTGGCGACGGCGGCCCCTTCGAAGACCGTTGGCGCCTGGCCTACAAGCGCGACGCCCTTCGTCGCTGGCGTCACCTCGTCGTGACGTGGGAAAACGATCGCGCCGCCTTCCATGAGAACGGCAAATTCCAAGCCTCCTGGGATGTCCCCGGACCCATCCGCCCCGGTCGCGCTCCCCTCCGTATCGCCGCCGCCGGCGAGGGGGGGAAAGCCGCTGACTTCCTCGACGGCGATCTCGCCGCGCCCGCCATCTACAACCGTGCCCTCTCGGCCGGCGAAATCCGTGCCCGTCACGCGGCCCGCGCCCTCCAACCGCCCCCGCCCGACGGCCTGCTCGCCTACTGGCCTCTCGACGAAGAATCCGGCGACCGCGTAGCCGATGCCTCCGGCGGCCAACATCACGGCCGCGTCATCAACCGCGCCACCTGGATGATTGGCGGACCGTCGTTCGACGCCGCCTCGGTCGACCGCTGGGCTGACTACAACCCCGCCCAAGACCCCGATCGCGGCCACGCCCTGCGCTTCGCCTCCGACGATCTCTACGACTGCCGCTGGCAAATCACCGAAGAGTACACCGTCCCCAACGACGCCCCTTCCGGCCTCTACGTCGGGCGCTTTCGCTTCGACCACAAAGGGGCGAAACGCAACTATCACGTCACGTTCATCGTCCGCAAAGCCGCCGACCGCCCCAAGGCGCCGATCCTGATGCTGTGCTCGACCAACACCTGGCGCGCCTACAGCGCCACGCCCTTCGCCGCCAACGCCCCCGACGTCCGACTTTGGGATACCCAGGGCCTACCCAACGCCGTCGACGGAGCGCCGTCCTATTCCTGCTACCGCAATCATCACCACGGCCAGCCGCCCTACGCCTTCGGACGCCGCATGCCTTGGCCCTGCGCCGGCCCCGACATTCTTTTCAGCGAACCGGCGGTCAACTACAGTCACCTCATGCGCGGCGAGCGTTTCGCCCACCAATGGCTGACCCAAAACGGGTATGCCTATGATGTCGTCGCCGATTACGACCTCCACGCCGACCCCGAACCGCTCGACGGCTATAAGGTCCTCGTCATCAACGGCCACAGCGAATATTGGTCCAATGAAGCCTATGACGCCGTTGACCGCTTCCTAACCGCCGGAGGCAGCGTCGTCGTGATGTCGGGCAACACCATGTTCTGGCGCGTTTCCTACGACGAAGACGGCGGCGCGATGGAATGCCGCAAATTCGACACCGACATCGGCGGCCGCGAGGCCGTTGCGCCCGGCGAAATCTACCACGCCCACGACGGCAAGCGCGGCAGCCTGCTGCGCTACGCCGGGCGGCCCGCATGGAAAGTGCTCGGCCTCGAATGCATCGGCTGGTGGCCCATCGTCGATGAGAAATTCGAGCCTTACGAGGCCCTCGAAACCGACCACTTTCTTTTTCGTCAACCCGAAAACGTCGGCCTCAAGCCCGGCGACCGCTTCGGCCAATCGCCCGACGGCAAGCTTCCCCGGGTTGGCGGGCATGAGTCCGACGTCCGCCTGGGCTGGATCAAGAAAATTACTCACCACATCCCCGAGGGCCAAACCCTGCCCGATGAACCCGACGGCATCACCACCCTGGCCCGCGTCACCACCTCCGAGCGCCGAGGCATCGACTACTTCGGACGTTGGGAACCGCTCGATCACGGCGTCTACGCCGAGATGACGTATTGGGAACGACCGCAAGGCGGCCGCGTCTTCCACACGGGCTGTATAGCCGCCGGCTGGGCCCTCTCCGTCGACCCCAAGCTCCAAACCCTCATGCGAAACGCCCTCCACCACTTCGGAGCGGAAAAGACCGCCTAGTGGGACCACCGGCCGCGCCGGTTCCCAGTGGGGCAGGTCTCCAGGCCTGCCCATTCCTCAACCCACCCCAATTGATGTTTCAAGCCGGCACCAGTGGAACAGGCTCACATAGCGCTGAGAACCGTTTTCAAGCGCTCCGCCATCATCTCGATGTGGAATTGCTTGGCGATGAGCGGTGGCGCGATCAGCAGCGCGTCGCCGGTGGCTTTCGTCATCAACCCCGCCTCGTAGAGACGCAAGTAGGCTTCATGGGTCCGTCGGCCGGGCTTTTCGCCGGGAACGAGCTCGATACCTCCCAGCATGCCGTAGCCCCGGATGTCGGCGACCGCCGGCAGACCTTCGAGCGAGAACAGCGCGTCCAGGAAGATGGGCGACATCTCGGCGGCACGCTCGAACAGGCCTTCGCGACGGTAGATTTCCTGCACGGCCAACGCCGCGGCCACCGGCGCCGGCGCGCCGGAATACGTGTAGCCGTGGAAGAATTCGATGACGCCTTCGTCGGCGGCCTGGGTCACCGTGTCGTAGATGTCGTCTTTCACGGCTACCGCGCCCATCGGCAGACAGCCGTTGGTGATGCCCTTGGCCATCGTGATCAGGTCCGGCGTAACGCCGAAGGCCTGCGCCGCGAAAGGGGCTCCGAGACGGCCGAAGCCCGTGATCACCTCGTCGAAGATCAGCAAGATGCCGTGGCGGTCGCAAATCTCGCGCAGCCGCCGCAGGTACCCGGTGGGAGGGACGAGAACCCCAGTCGACCCGGCGATTGGTTCGACAATGCAGGCGGCAATCGTTCGGCCCAAGGTCTGCACCAGCCGCTCCAAGTCGTCGGCCAGATAAGCGCCGTGCGCCGGCTGCCCTTTCGAAAATCGATTCTGCGGCAACCAGGTGTGTCGGATATGATGAACGCCCGGCAGCCCCGCCCCGAAGGCTTCCTTGTTGCGCCCGATCCCGGAGACCGACATGCCCCCGAAATTGACGCCGTGATACGCCCGCTCGCGGCCTACCAACCGAACGCGATGCCCGTCGCCGCGAGCGCGGTGATAGGCCATGGCGATCTTCAGCGAGGTTTCGACCGCTTCCGACCCCGAACACGTATAGAAAATGTGGTTGAGATCCCCCGGCGTGATCTCGGCCAATTGCCGCGCCAGCTCGAACGATCCGGCGAAGCCGAGCTGGAAATGTGGCGTGTAGTCGAGTTCACCCAATTGACGATGGACGGCCTCGCGAATCTCAGGCCGGCCGTGGCCGGCGGCGACGTTGAAGAGGCCCGAGCAGCCGTCGAGAATCTTTTCGCCGCGGTCGTTCCAGTAGTAGACACCTTCGGCGCGGGTTTGCAGTCGTGGGGAGGTCTTGAAATCGCGGTTCGCCGTAAACGGCATCCAGTGTTGATCGAGGGGATCGGTTTTTCGGTCGGCCATAATCGTCTCCTCCGCGCTCATCAACGTCCGTGCCCATGCCCGCGCACGCCAATGCTCGTGCATGCGAATGCATGCCAACCCTATGATAATCGCAGGCACCCGATCGAGAGCACCACAATGAATGAGATTTATGATTCCGCTGACTCTTCCCTTTTCACGATCGAAACCCGCAAGCCTGGTCCCGAGGGCAAGCTTCCGCTAACCGCTGAAATTCTTCGCACCCGGCCCAGCGGCGATATTTTCGGCTGGACGCAGGATGCCGGCATGGGCTGGAACCCGGCCGAGCTGGGGCGCGAGGAGTACCTCATCCTCAGCACCCAGGGCGGCGTACGGTCGCCCGACGGCTCGCCGGTGGCGTTGGGCTATCACACGGGGCATTACGAAGTTGGGTTGCTGGTCGAGGCCGCCGCGCGGGAGCTGCGAGGGCTGGGCGCGATTCCCTTCGCCGGATTTTGCAGCGACCCTTGCGACGGACGAACCCAGGGCACGCCGGGCATGATGGATAGCCTGGCCTATCGCAACGACGCCGCCACCGTGCTGCGCAGGCTGATCCGTTCGCTGCCGACCCGACGCGGCGTGATCGGCGTCGCGACCTGCGACAAAGGTCTGCCGGCGATGATGATCGCGTTGGCGTCAATGCACGAAATGCCCTGCGTGCTGGTGCCGGGCGGGGTTACGCTGCCGGCGTCGAATGGAGAAGACGCGGGAGCGGTCCAAAGCATCGGAGCGCGTTTTTCCCACGGCGAACTATCGCTCGAAGACGCCTCGGTCCTGGGTTGCCGCGCTTGCGGGTCGCCGGGGGGCGGCTGCCAGTTCTTGGGAACCGCGGCCACCTCGCAGGTGGTGGCCGAAGCGCTGGGCCTTGCCTTGCCGCACTCGGCGTTGGCGCCGTCGGGGCAACCGATCTGGCGCGACATGGCGCGGCGTTCGGCGCGGGCCGTGACGGCTCAGGCGAAACGCGGGTTGACGGTCGCTGATGTCGTCAGCGAGGCTGCGGTAAAGAATGCGATGGCGGTGCACGCGGCTTTCGGGGGGTCGACGAACTTGCTATTGCACCTACCCGCCGTGGCCTACGCGGCCGGCGTGCGCCGCCCCGGAGTCGACGACTGGGCGGAGATCAATCGCCGGGTGCCGCGGCTTGTCGATGTCTTGCCCAACGGCCCGGTCGGCCACCCCACGGTGCAGGGTTTCCTGGCGGGCGGCGTTCCGGAAGTGATGTTGCACCTGCGGCGAATGGAATTGCTCGACACCTCGGTCTTGACCGCGGGCGGTGAGACGTTGGACGCGGTTCTGAACTGGTGGGAAGCCTCCGAGCGGCGCGAAAGCTTGCGCCGTCAATTACGGGAAAAAGACGGCATCGAACCCGACGACGTGATTCTCAGCCCCGAACGCGCCCGTGAATGCGGCCTGACCAGCACGATCACCTTCTGCAGAGGGAACCTCGCGCCGGAGGGCTCCCTCGTCAAGAGCACCGCCATCGACCCGAGTGTCGTCGACGACGACGGTGTCTACCGCAATACCGGACCCGCGCGCGTCTTTCTCCGCGAGGCCGACGCCATCGAAGCCATCAAGAACGGCGCGATTCAGTCCGGCGACATTCTCGTGCTGATTTGCTGCGGCCCGATGGGTTCGGGCATGGAGGAGATCTATCAAATCACCTCGGCGCTGAAATACCTGTCGTTCGGCAAACAAGTGGCGGTCATCACCGATGCCCGTTTTTCGGGTGTGTCGACTGGGGCCTGCATCGGTCACGTCGGTCCCGAGGCACTTGCCGGCGGCCCGATTGGGAAATTGTTGGACGGCGATCGTGTCCGCATCGTCGTCGACCGCAACAAGCTCGAGGGAAGTCTCGATCTGATTGCCGAGGCCGGCGAAGAGAGTGATGCGGTGTCGTCGGCGGACACCGATTTGGAGCAAGGCCGCGAACGAGGCGCGGCCATCCTAGCCCGCCGCGCCCCCCGTCCCGATTTAGCGGCGCACCCCGACTTGCCCGACGACACGAGACTCTGGGCTGCCTTGCAGCGGCTTGGCGGCGGCACCTGGGGCGGCTGCGTCTTCGACGTCGACCGCATCGTCGAAGCCCTCGAGGGAAAGTAGCGATCGGCCCCTAAACTGAGCCGCGCACGTTAGTAAGCGGTATGCGATGAGGCCCCCAAACTGAGCCGCGCGCGTAAGCAAGCGGTATGCGATGAAGCCGTTCAGCAACAAGAAAAGTGGCGGAAGCATCATGCCGCAAGGCCGCGATGAGAAGTTTCCGCAATGCGATCCGGCTCGATGCGGATTCCGCTAAATGCCTCGGATGCAGCGTTCTATCCAGCCGCCTGTCATAGGATCGTCACTCTCGGCACCTCCAGGCCAACGCATCCCATACCGCTTACCCGCCCGGCTCCGTTCGGGAAACCTCGTCTTCTTCGCGGTAAGCTAAGAGTCGGTCAGCCCAGCTGACTTGTCGGTCGGCCCGCCGCGGCCAAGGAGGCACGCATGATTCCCATCACTCAAATCCGTTGGCTCCTACCAGTGTTACTGCTGGCGGCCGTTCCTCTGCTCGGCCACAAGCCCAAAGGGGCCAAGACGATCACCATCACCGGCAACGTCGTCGGGACGGCTTGCTATCTCGGTCACAACTCCCAGGGCGAAGGTCACACCGATTGCGCCATCCAATGCGCCAAGGCGGGAGTGCCGTTGGCCATCCTCGACAGTGAATCGAAGACGCTCTACCTGCCGCTCTCCGGCCACCACGGCGCCAACGACAAACTCATCGAACACGCCGAAAAGACCGTGCGCGTCACCGGCAAGGTGATCGACAAAGACGGCATGAAGGCAATCTCGATTGAAAGCATCGAGCCCGTCGGCGGCGAGTAACACCGGGCTGACTCGCGCGCCTGATAGAATCGGTTTTTCGCGGCCCACCCGCCATTGCCGTGCCTTCCCGTGTCGGTTCTTTCTTTGATTCCCGAAATTGTCTCCATCCCGGCGGGCATCTATAGGATGGGCGCCGCCGACGGTCGCGACGAAGAGCGCCCCGTTCACGACGTCAGCGTCGGAGCTTTCGGCATCGGCCGATTCCAAGTGACCAACGAAGAGTACGATCTCTTTCGCCGCGAAACCGGGCGCAAGACGACGAAGTTTCGCGAACAGCCGGAACTTTCGCGTCCTCGCCAACCAGTCACCGGCCCGAACTGGTTCGACGCCGCGGCCTATTGCGACTGGCTTTCCAAGAAAACCGGCCGGCCGCACCGCCTGCCGACCGAAGCCGAGTGGGAATGGGCGGCCCGTGGTGGGCTCCGGGAAAAGATCTATCCGTGGGGCGACGAGCCTGTCGAGCAACGCACCGACTACGCCGTTCGTTGGCGCACCGGCCCCGAAGACGTCGGCGAAGCGGCGCCCAATGGCTACGGCCTATTCGACATGTGTGAGAACGTGCACGAATGGTGCGCCGATTGGTATGAAGCCGGTTTCTATGCCGTGTCGCTGCGCCTCAACCCACTGTGCGAACAGGAAGCGCTTCGGCGGTCGTCCCGAGGCGGCGCTTGGCGGCACCAGATCCAGATCTCTCGTTGCGCCGCCCGCAGCAGCATTCCACCGCATCTTGAGTACGCCGATTACGGTTTCCGCGTCGTTCGCGAGGAGGACTAACCGCCCGTGACAAGACTGTTCGATCGAAAAGCGGTGGCTATGCCGGCTTCTCCGAAAACAGCCTTCGAAAATATCGTGTGTTACGTTTGTGCCCGGCAAGACCGCGAACATCTTGAGCCGCGAAGCGGCGACAGGAACTGTACAACCCGGCACACGGGGGGGCAGCGGCGCCCCTGGGGGGCCCTCGGAGGCCGCGGTCGACACGTCCTCGGACGAATCTGACAAGATCGCAGGAAAGGAGAAAGTGTTCACTATGTGCCGGGTTGTACACCGTGCGCAAGACGCTCGACGCCGACGGCTGACACCGCGACCTAGCGTTGCTTGCTCCGGCTCCTCGCCTTTCGCGTTCCAAATCAGGCGCTGTCTACCCCTCCAGAATCACTTCCGCCATCGCCGTCTCCCGGGTATGCGAAAGCGAAACGTGGATCGATCGGCAGCCCAACTCGCCGGCCACCTCCGCCGCCCGTCCCCGCAGCCGCAACAACGGTCGCCCCCCCGACTCATTCGCCACCTCGATATCCCGCCAGCGAACCCCGTGATCCCAACCAGTGCCGAGAGCCTTCATCGCCGCCTCTTTAGCGGCGAATCGTGCGGCATAGCTTGGGAACGGTTGCGCTTTCTCCTCGGCGTAGGCAACCTCGCCCGGCGTAAAAACGCGCTGCACAAACCGGTCCCCGTGGCGCTCGATCGCACCGCGAATCCGCCCCACCTCTTCGAGATCCACGCCAATACCGACAATCATGCCCTGAAGATACCAAACCGCGCGCCGACCGAACGTCCATGCCCAGCGCTCATGGGAATCGGTTCACGGTTCACGGCCAAAGGGTTCACGACCGGCGGCAATTCGGCCGATCAAGAAAACAGTGCACCCCAATAACTCGGCAAGAACTAAAGCAAACCCTGGACGGCGCGGCGCAACTCCATCGCCTCGGCCGCATCGCCGAAGCCGAGCCGCTCTACCGGCGAGTGCTCGACGCCGCTCCCCGCCATGCCGACGCCCTGCACTTGCTTGGGCTCGCGCTACACCAGTCCGGGGTCGGCGACGAGGCCGTCCAACTCGTTCGCCGTGCCATCACCGAGCGCCCCAACATCCCCGACTTCCATAGCAACCTGGCGCGTATGCTCGAAAACCTCGGGCGCGCCGACGAAGCCGCCCTCGTCATCGAGCAACAGCAACAACTGGAAGAGTGGCTGCTTGAATACGGCGATCTGCCCGCCGACTTTCGCGACTATCAACTCGGCGTCGAGCGCAAGCGCCTCTCGCCCTACCTCGACTACCCCCGCGAAGTGACGATCGAAACCCTGGCGCTGTGCAACGCCGCCTGCGAGTTCTGTCCCTACCCCGATCTCGAACGTCAGGGAGCCTGCATGAGCGACGATCTCGTCGAGAAGATCCTCGGTGATCTCGAAGACATCCCCGGCGATGTCCCCTTTTCGATCTCTCCTTTTAAGGTCAGCGATCCGTTGCTTGAATCGAGAATCCTCGACATCGTCGGGCAGGTGGGGGCGCGGCTGCCCCACGCAACCGTGCGCATGTTCACCAACGGCTCGCCCCTCACACCCCGGCACATCGAGGGCCTGGCCGCGGCGGGGAACATCGAGCACCTGTGGATCTCGCTCAACCACCACCAGCCGGAAGGCTACGAGCGCATCATGAAGCTTCCCTGGCGAAAAACCCGCGCCAAGCTCGACCTACTCCACGAGGCCAAGGCAGCCGGCCGGTTCCCGCCGCCGGTGATCGTCTCACGAGTCTGCGACGGCTCCGAGGACGACCAGGCCTTCGCGCCCTGGGTTCGCGAAACTTTCCCGCGATTCCAACCGAAACTCGTGCCGCGAACGAATTGTCTGGGCCGAGTCGACTTGCCGGCGCTGTTCCCGGAAACGCCGCCCGTAGCTTGCGACCGTTGGTTTGAACTCTCGATCACCGCCACCGGCGTCGTGGCGCTGTGTTGCATGGATGGAAGAGCCGAATTCCCCGTCGGCGACGTCTCCAAGCAACATGTTCTGGAAGTCTACAACGCCCCCGCATTCCGCCGTCTACGCGAACAACAAGCCACGCGCAAGGGTATCCACCCCTGCGAAACCTGCTCAAATCTGTAGATTTTGGGTGAGAGAAGTCGCCGTGCGTTCACGGTTCACGGCTAAGCCTGCCGCGTCCGCGATTCCTCAAGCAACCGCTTCGCGCGCTCGGGATTGTACACGCCACAGGGACAAAACCGCGCCAGGGTCGCCACGGCCTGGTCCGGCGTGCGCCGCCCCTCGCGCACCATGTCAAGCATCTTGCGGGCCAGGTTGAATGACACCATGCCGTGGCCGCACATCGTCGACAACTCAAGCACTTGGCTGTTGGGCAGGTGGTCGTGCGGATCAAAGAACCCCAGCGAATACTCCACGCTATGCCGGTGAATGCCGCAATCCTCGGCCGCGCGGCGGGCGCCCTCGACCGACGTACTCATGTTAATCGACAGCCCCAAGTTCGCCTCGATCACCTCGGTCAAACAACCCTCGGCCTTTTCCCGCGAATCGAACACCGCCGCCACCGTGCCGACCTTCTCCACCGCCTCGATCACGCTGTCGTAGTCGGACGAATCGTCGCGGCTCCAGTGAATTGTCGGCTGCAACTCCTTGGCCGGTTTATAACCTCCGAAGGCCGAGTTGCCCATGTTGGCGGGACGGTGGCGGGCGCAAATACGCAGGAAGGTTTTGAGCCGCTCGACCGCCCCTTCATCGTTCTTCCCTTTACAGGGAATCGCGAACAAGATGTAATCGTCTTCGAAGCCGGCGGCCTTACCGTACCGGTGCAAGGTGTTCGTCACCGACGGCCTCCTCTCGTTTCTCGACGTTCGTCACACGACCCAGCCCGAGATTCGTTTTTGCTCGCTCGGAATCGTAACCCAGTTCGTTGAGCAGCGGAGCCAAGACCGTGTCGTTGCCCTCTTCGTCGCAGCGCGTCGAAAGGCCCAGCGCCATCACCGTGTCGATCGTCTTACCGACCCGCTCGACGGTCTCAAGCACGCCCGGCACTTGCTCGATCGTCGTCTTGATCTCGACAATCGCCGAGAGAATCTTCTCGTCGAGCAAATCTTCCTTGAGCGTCCCCAGCGATTGATCCGTCATTAAGTGGGTGATGGGGTTTTTCGCTTCAAAGTGAACACCCAGCTCGGCCAGCGCCATCGTCATGCTCTGGATATGCCGGAAACGCACACCGACGCCCGGACGGCCGAACTCAATCACATAGCCGACTTCGCCGACATCCACGCGATGCGCCACGTCGTTCGTCTTGACTTCCTCGGTGCCGCGGCCCTTGATGCCCGTCGAGGCGTGCTCGACGAGAGGATCGCTAAAGACCCGCCGCACTAAGCGCGGGTAATCAAGCTCATCGACGACAAAAGCCGCGGTCGGACAAACATCGGGCTCGGGCTCAAAGCGAAAACGAAACAGCTTCGCCAGCGTCCGGACGCCTCGCACGATGTACGGGTTCAGCGCCTCGCTGCTCATGCGGGCGCAGGTTCCACACTCAACGCATTCATCAAGGTTAATGGTGGCCCGGTTCACGGCCGGGTCGACATAGATCGCTCCCATCGGACAAATGGGGACACAGTTGCTGCAAGCAACACATTTCGACGGATCAATCCGCATGCGGCACTCCCGTTTTCAGGCACCAGTTTAGCATTCCGTGAGGCGTGAGCCGCCTGCGCCGTTAGTTATCGGGATCATCTCACGCCGCGGGTCCCGCGAGAAACACGCCCGGCCCCAGCCGCCGCGAGTAGAGCTATCTTATCTTCGGTTCACGGTTCACGGTTCACGGCTCACGGTTCACGCCCCCCGCCTTCGCCGCGAAAACCTCCGCCCGCTCAGCCAACGTGTCCGCCCCGCTCCAAACATCTCGAAGCTCGGTATAAAACGCTTCCGCCGCCGACTCGTCCCCGCTCCCCGCCGCGGCCCGCGCCGCGCCGAGTAACGAAAGCGCCCGCCGAGGTGCGCGCTCCAGCGCGTTCGCGAACTGCTCGCCGGATTCTTCAAACCGACCCTGCTCCAACAACACCTCACCGAGCAACTCGTGAGACGGTTTCACCGGCGCCGGCGGACCATAGGCAAGCGGCATCGCCTCCTCCGCGGCCGCGGCCTTTCTGAGCGAATCCATCCCGGCCTGCTCCCGGCCTCGCGCCAACGCCAGCAGACCCTTGAGCTGCAACGCCGACGCCCGTGTCGCCTCGGAACCGTACGCCCCGTCGGACTTCTTCGCGAGATCCGCAAGCCGCCCCTCAAGCGTCACAAGCGCCTTATCAGCCGCGGCGAGGTCGTCATTCTCGATCGCCGCCACCCCTCGCGCAAAGATCCACGCCGCCGCGTCCTCGGCTCTCACCTTCGTCAGATCCAGGTCCCAACCAAGCGCCTCCCTATCCCACCGCCTCGTCTCTACCGCGTACTGCGCTCGCATGGCCGCCAAGTGCCGGCGCGTTATGGCTACGCTCAATTCCTTGGCGTCTGCCTCCATCACGTCGAGCAGCTCCCGCGCCTCTCGATAACGTCCTTGTTGCAAATACGTGTATTGCAACCACCACAGCGCGTGATAGCTACGGTCTTTTACCGTCAACCCCTTGCGCCGAACCCGATCGTCCGCCGCCTTCCAGGAGTCCTGGTTCGAGGCCGCCGTCCGCTCCCACATTCCAAGCGCAACGAAGATGTGTGACGGCATATGAAGCGCGTGCGCCGTCGCCGGAGCAATCTCGGCATACACCCGCGCCGCCGGCAAACCGAGCGGCGCATGAATCGGATCGTCGAACGAATGAATCAAATAGTGCGCCGCTCCGGGGTGTTGGGGGTTGCGGGCGAACACCATTTGCGCCACGGAAGCCGCTCGCATGTAGGTCCGAAAATCGCGTTCCCCCTGCGCCGTGCCGAGAATCGCCAAAGCATGAAACGCCGCGGCCTCGCTGTCATCGGGGAACCGCCGCGACAGTCCATCCATCGCCGCGGCATACGCCAGGTCCCGCGCGGCCTTGTCGCCCTCGCCGAAAAAAAGCGTGTCGACCGCGCCCAAATAGCCTTTCTCGCGTTCGGTGGGGGCCTTGGCCGGCCGAGCTTCGCGCGTCTCTCCCAAACGTCGCAATACCGCCTGACCGGCTTTCTGATCAAGACGCATCCAAAGCGGCTTGTTATAGGTCATCGCCTCGCCCCAATACGCCATGGCGAAATTCGGTTCGACCTGTTGGGCTTTTCGAAATTCCTCGGCCGCGTCGTCGTATTCGAAACTGTGCAACAGGAGCGCGCCCTGCTCAAAATGTCGCTGCGCCGCCGCCGACCCCGACGTGGGGAAGTCGATCTTCCCGAGCGTCCCGGATTCCGCCGCGGCGGCGGAGCCGACCACGAGCAGTAGCGCCGCCGCCATGGATCCTCGCGCCCAAGCGGCCGATGTGGGGCGGGCCTCCAGGCCTGCCCTCTCACCAACCCGCGCGATACTCTTCCTCGACCACCACCATCGCGGCAAACCTTCGTCGCCCGATCTTTCGTCTTGCCATTGACACGCCATCACTGCCTCCACCCATTCGTTCGTGCGCACCCGTGCGCCGCGGCTGACCCGCTGACCTCCATTCTATTACTCCCGCCGCCCTCCCAAGGAAAAAAGGCCGGCCCGCCTGACCGAAAGAGCGAACTCTTCCGGCCGACGAGACGGCCCCTTGTTTCGATGCAAACGTTGAAAAAACTACTGGCAGGTCACGCCGGCTTGCGGTCCGTCGACGCTCCCGATCGGATAGCAGTCATGAAGTTCCTCGGCGATCGGCGTCTCGGCGAAACCGCATTCGGGATGCCCGAATCCGCCCGCGCTCTTGGCGTGACCCTTCATGTCTTCGGAAATATCGAAGATCATGTTGTCCGCGCCCGCGCCGTCCACGCCGGCCGGAACATGGTCCAGCCCCAGAATGTCGCGAACCTTCCAGGCGATGATGTGATCCGTGCATGAGCTTGAACCACTCACGCCAAGGGCCCCGAGCAGGTTTCCGTTGTCTCTGTAGAGCGGAAGCCCACCGCCGAAAACATTCACCCCGCCGATCTTGCGACCGACCGGCGAAAGTCCGAATCGGCAACACCACGAAACGGACAGCCACTTCGGGAGAGAAAGACCTAAAGAAAACAACAACTTTTCGTAAAGAAAGCCCCAAGCGGCACGGACTGGACACCGGCTTGGCGGACAATGGTACTCTCATCCCGGTCGTTCCCCGGTTCGTCTCTCATGATCCGGCGGAGCCGATCGGACGTCACGTCGAGGCCGCCGGCTTGATTCCGGCCGGTCCGCCTCCGCCCGGCCGGCCGGCCGCTGTAGCTTGCCGGTCCTGCTTGCCTGCTGTCGCAATTCCTAACAGCCGATATCTGTAACGTCGGTCTCCCGCGGCCGGCGCGGGAGGGATATGAAAGCGCTTGTCACCGGATCCGGAGGTCTGATCGGCTCGGCTTGTGTCGGGTTTCTGGCCGAACACGGCTGGGATGTGGTCGGCCTCGACAACAATATGCGACGCGAGTTCTTCGGGGAAAAGGGCTCCACCGGCCCGATCGTCGAAAGCCTACGGGCGTCGTTTCCCCGATACCGCCACCTCGCGCTTGACATCCGCGACCGCGGCGGCGTTCGAGACGTCTTTCACGACGAGCGGCCGGACTTCATCATCCATACCGCCGGGCAGCCTTCGCACGATAAGGCGGCGTCGATCCCCTATGACGATTTCGACGTCAACGCCGTGGGAACGCTCAATCTGCTGGTCGCCGCGCGGGACTTTTGCCGTGATTCGCCGTTCTGCTTTACCAGCACCAACAAGGTGTACGGCGACCGTCCGAACGATGTACCGCTACGCGAACTCCGCACCCGCTACGATTACGCCGACGGCCGCGACGGCATTGACGAGAGCATGTCGATCGATGCCTGTCTGCACTCGCTCTTCGGGGCGTCAAAGGTCGCCGCCGACGTTCTGTGCCAGGAGTTCGGCCGCTATTTCGACATGCCGGTCGGAGTTTTCCGCGCGGGTTGCTTGACCGGACCGCGACACGCCGCCGTCGAATTGCATGGTTATCTGGCCTATATCGTCCATTGCGCGGCGACGGGACGGCCCTACACCATCTACGGCTACCAGGGTAAGCAGGTACGCGACCAGATTCACTGCCGCGACGTGGCCTCGCTTTTTCTGGCGTTCCACAACAAACCGCGGGCCGGCGAGGTTTACAACCTTGGAGGGGGCCGGGCCAATAGTCTTTCGATCCTCGAAACGATTGACAGGCTCGGCCAAATGGGGCTGCGCTTGAACCACGGCTATGACGGGGAGAACCGCGTAGGCGACCACATTTGCTACATCACCGACTTGACCAAGGTCCGGTCCCACTTCCCGGACTGGACGCCCCAATACTCGATCGAACGAATCATCGAGGAGATCGTGGCCGGGCAACCGGCCGTCCGTCGCGTCGCGGGCGCCGACGGAAGAGGCGCGGGCCGAAACCGTTCCACGCTAAGCTCCGGCGCGGAATTCGCCGATTGACCATTCAAGTAACCCGGAGGAGAACCGCCGATCGGCCGGTGCGCGCGCACCGCGGAGCCCACCAGTTCCCGCGGCACGCACGCCGCGGACCAAACCGATAGGCGGGCCGGAATATGTACACCAAGTATCCGCACATCGCGGTCGCCGCGGGTCTGCTGTTGCTTTGCGCTGTCGCCACCGGCGGCGAATGGCGCGGCACGACCCAACTGCACACGCTCACCGAGGTGGTGGCAACACTGCTCGCTCTTGTCGTCGGCGTCGTGGCGCTGGTCCGTTACTAGAAGAAACACAACAACACTTATCTGTTCATCGGCACGGGTTTTTTCGGGACGGCCCTGTTGGACGGCTATCACGCCGTGGTCACCAGCTCGTTCTTTAGTCAGTCGTTTCCGTCGGCGCCCTCTTCTCTGATTCCCTGGAGTTGGAACGCCTCGCGCATTTTCTTGGCGCTGCTGTTATTGCTGAGCTACCGAATGTGGCGGCGCGAGCAAGACCTGGGCGAGGCGGGTGTCGTTCGAGAGAAGACGGTCTTTGCCGCGGTAGGAGGCTCGACGGTTCTCATTTTTTGCTTCTTCGCGTTCGTCCCGCTGCCGCGCGCCTACTACCCCGAATACTTCTTCGGCCGCCCGGAAGAGTTCGTGGCGGCGGCTCTCTTCGCGGCCGCCTTGGCGGGCTACTACAAAAAGGGGGACTGGCGCCTCGACCCGTTCGAAAACATGATCGTCGTCTCGCTGATCATCGGCTTGATCTCGCAAGCGGTGTTCATGTCCCGTTCATTCATTTTGTTTGACGCGATGTTTGACTCGGCGCATTGGTTGAAAGTCGTGAGCTACGCCGTTGTCCTGGCCGGTTTGCCGGCGAACACCTATAAGCTCTATGTCCGGGCCGAACAGAGTGCGAAGCAATCGGCGGATGCCAACCAAGAGCTCCAACAAGAGCTGGCGGCCCGTAAGCAGGCCGAAGAACAGCTTCGCCGATCAGTCGAGGATCTCAACGCGGAGAAGCGGCTGAGCCAACAGCGGGCCGAGGAACTACAGCAGGTCAACGCCGAACTCGAGCAGTTCGCCTACTCCGCCTCGCACGATCTCAAGGAGCCGGTGCGCAATCTGGTCTCCTACAGCACGCTGCTCAGGGAAGACCTCGGCGACGAGCTTTCGACCGACGTGGCCGCCGATCTCGACTACATCCGCGCGGCGGCCACGAGAATGAGCAACCTAGTGGACGGCATGTTGGCCCTCTCGCGCACCGGGCGCTCGTCGATCAAGAACGAAGTCGTGGCGCTGGAAGACTGCGTGACGAATTCCCTCGAGGCGCGGCGGACGCGGCTCATCGACAGCGGGGCGCAAGTCAATTGGGACCGGCTCCCCAGCGTCAGCGGAGATGCGTTTTTGTTGACGCAACTTTATCAAAATTTGCTGGCGAACGCGATGAAGTTCGTCGACCGCAAGCAGCCCGACATTCGGCTCACCGCCGAGCGCGACGGCGCTGATTGGGTCCTTGGCGTTAAGGACAACGGGATCGGAATCGAGCCCGAATACGCCGAACAGGTCTTCGTGCCTTTCCGCCGACTGCACGGCATGACGGAATACGAGGGCACGGGGATTGGGTTGGCGCTGTGCCGCAAGACCGTCGAGCGACACGGCGGCAAGATTTGGGTGGAGTCGATCCCGGGTCAAGGATCGCATTTTGGGTTCACACTCCGCCCCGCGGAGGCCGATTAGGTAATCGAGTCCGAGTTATGGCTGAAATCATCGAGAACATGCGCATGGCAACCATTCTGTTGGCCGAAGACAATCCGGCGGAACAAAATCTCGCGCGGCGGGCCCTCGAGAAGGGAGTTATCCAGTGCGACCTCCGAGTGGTCTCCGACGGGGAAGAGGCGATGGATTACCTGCTCCGCCGCGGCCCCTACTCCGACCCGGAACAGTCTCCCCGGCCGCATTTGATTCTGCTCGATCTGAATATGCCGAAGCTCGACGGCAGACAGGTTCTCGAGCGCGTCAAGTCCGACCCGGCGCTGCGAAAGATCCCGGTCGTCGTGCTGACCACCTCGCGTCACGATGAAGACGTCGCCCGCAGCTATGAACTGGGGTGCAACTCGTTCATCGGTAAGCCGGTGGATGTCCATGAATTCCTCGACGCCTTGCGGCAATTGGGTGGCTATTGGCTGCGGCTGGTCGTCCTCCCGGCCGAGGAAGACGCCGCGTAAGTTGGAGGCTCGCGCCCCGATACCGGCTTGGCCCGCCCGTCGCGGTCCGGCTCTGGGATCACGAGAATGACGGTGAGTTACGGCAAACTAAGAATTCTCGCCATCGACGACAATCCCGCCGACGCGGAGATCTTGCGCCGGCTGTTGGTCAAGGCCCCTTCTTTCGACGTCGACTTTCTGCACTGCCTCGACCCGGAATCGGGACAAGAGGTTCTACGCGGCCGTCCGATTGATTGCTTGTTTCTGGACTATCAACTAGGCGGACGGAGCGGCTTGGATGTCCTGCGGACGCTGCGTGAACGCGGCGAAGATGTTCCCGTCATCATGCTGACCGGCGTCGGCAACGAGGCCGTCGCGGTCGAATCGATGAAACACGGCGCCCAGGACTATATGGCCAAGGATTCCCTGGCGCGCGGAACGATTACCGTCAAAGCTCTCGATCGCGCCGTCTCCAACGCCGTCGACAAGGTGTCGCTGGCTCGCCAACTTCGCGAGAAACGGCAAGAACTGGAAAGTTTCGTCTCCGTGGTCGCCCATGCCCTTAAAACGCCTCTGGCCGGCGTGAAGAGCAACATCGAGTTGATTCGCGATTTCTACGGCGACAAGCTCGACGCAAAAGGCGTTGAGTTCGTCGAAGCCTCGATCCGCATCCTCGGCCGCGGCTTCGCCCTGATCGACAGCCTACTCGAATATTCCACGCTCGGACGCTCGAATCGGCCTCTAGCCCCGGTTGATCTCACACCCGTCGCCAGCTCGGTGCTGGCCGGTTTGCGCACCGCCATTGACGAGTGCGGCGGCCGAGTGGAAGCCGAACCGTTGCCGCGGGTCCTCGGCGATGAACCGGCGCTCGGCCAACTGCTGCAAAACCTCGTCGCCAATGCCTTGAAGTTCCGCGGGCAAGACCCGCCCCTGGTGCGACTTGGCTCGAGCCCTCAAAACGGGCGCTGGGTCGTCTCGGTCTCCGACAACGGCATCGGCATCCATCCCAAACACGCCCAGGAGATCTTCGCTCCCTTCAAACGCTTGCATTCGCGAAGGGAATTCGAGGGCTCGGGTATCGGCCTGGCGACCTGTAAGAAAATCGTCGAGCAGCACGGGGGGCGGATCTGGGTGGAGTCAGCCCCCGGCCGGGGCACGACGTTCCGCTTCACCCTGGCCGCCGCCAGCGCCGATGACGCCGACAACGACCGAGCCGACGACGTCCAACGACTCCCCGACAGCCTCACGCCGGCGTAACCGGCGGCCGCGCCATTGCCTGCCTTCAGCGGCCCGCGGGGGAGTACACGTTCCCGCCGGGCGAACCCGCTCGATCGAGCGCAAAGCGCATTCCGTTTGCGCTCGGGTGGTATTCTGAATCGGTCGCCCGGTGGAGACGGCCTGTTCACTCACCGACGGAATATCGCCGTACCGACCACGACGCCAGCGCGGGAGTGGCGGCTCGTTCGTTGTAACCTTGTGGACACGACAGACCTTCGCTGCGCGCATGTGTGCCCCTTGTCTGCCCGGAAAGGGCCGGACTCGGGCAGGTACAAAATGCTATAATCTCGTTCAGAATGACCTAATTCTTTTTTGGGGTTGTGCTTAGGAAATACACCTTTGAAAGACTATGAGTTCTTCAAATAACCCTTCGAGGGTCCTCGTCGTGGACGACGATGAGGCCATTCGACGAGTCGTTCGACTCGTACTGCAAAGAGAAAAGTATCACGTGGGCGTAGCCGCAACGGGTCGTCAGGGGCTCGACAGTCTCGCCTCACAAACCCCGGACCTGATCATCTTGGACCTTTCCTTGCCGGACATAAGCGGTTTGGAAGTCCTTCAGGAATTACGCACATGGTACCGGGGACCGGTTATGATTCTCTCCGGTAACGGGGAAGAGATGATGGTCATCGACGCGCTCGACGCCGGGGCGGACGATTATTTGACCAAGCCTTTTCGGCCCAGCGAGATGCTGGCGCGGATTCGGGCCTTGTTGCGGCGTACCGACACTTCGTCGGAAAGCCCGCGTATCATTGAAGCTGGCGGCCTGAAAGTGGATCTTGCGAAACGGCGAGTCCTGCGCGACGGCCTGGAGATTCGACTGACGCGAACCGAGTTCGAGATTCTGGTCTACTTAGCGCAGAATTTGGACCGCGTTGTTTCTTCCAAGATGATTCTTGACAAGGTGTGGGGGCCGACGCACGGCGATTACATCCAGACCCTGCGCGTCCATGTAGGACACCTGCGCAAGAAAATCGAGCCGACGCCCTCGGCGCCTCGGTACATCTTGACCGAGCCCAGCGTGGGCTACCGATTCTCGGTGCCTTCCGCGGCGCCGGTTCAGACCGCGGCCGGGTGCTTTGCCCGTCAGGCGACGAGCAAAGCGAGTTAACGGCTCTTGCGCACGTAGAATCTTCGCGCCTCGTCATAAAGCGCAAGGACGGCGTCTCGTTCCTCATCGCTCGTAAAGCGATCCTCATCCTGCATGGTTGCCTGGATTAGTTCGTCCATCCACTCGACAAAAAAACCGCGTCCTCGCGCCCGTCCCAAGCGCCGTCGACCAACACCACCGGCCGGGAATGGGCCATACGGATGGTCTCTTCGGCGCGGACGAAACAGCGAACCGCCACCCAACTGTGAAAACCGCTGTCCATGGAGAGTTCGGTTTGAAAGGAGGTTTGGCCGGGCTCGGGGGTAAAACTTTGAATGACCTTGCCGTTGGCCACCAGCTCGACACTCTCGATGGGATCGCGGCTTTGGACTTCGAGAGCCATTTGGACCTCTCGCTTCGCTTCCACGACATCAAAGAACAACATCGGTCCGTTGGTGACGAAACTCGGCCCGTGACGCAGCCCGTCGTAGAACGACGCAAGCGAAAACTTTTCCCTGGGCCGAACATAGACACGGTTGTAACCAACCGGGTTGGGCAGCACGCCGCTTGCTGAACCGGCCGAGGCCGGGATATCCATGCCCAGATTCAGAAACCGATAGTAGAGGCTCAGGGAATGATCGACAAACCCGCGGTCGCCCGGGAATACCTTTCGATCGCGCGGACGGCCCCAGACCTCGCTGTCGAGAATGCCGTACTGATTGAAGTGGTTATGCAAGAGGCCTATCGAATCGGGCGGCGAGATCGCCATCACCACCGGCACTTCCCACCAAAACGGCTTTTCCACGTCAACCCAAGGAAAACCCTCCTTGTAGTAGCGCTGTTGCTTGGCCTGACGGATGAACTCGATACCCGCCGGATACCAGCGACCGTCGACCGCCAGGTTGATCTTCTTGGTCAGGTTGTGCAACATCCAAGCGCCGCCGCCGCGTTCATCCTCGGCGTTGAGTACGGTGATTAAATGGCGGGGTGAGAGTTCGATGGCGGGCTTGCGAGGAAATGGAATACCTTCCCGCTCGCTGGCCTTGTTCCACATCGTGAAGACCACGCTCAAGTTAAGATCCTCGGCCAAGGCCAACTTCTTCACATCGTCGACCGAACGATGGACGTGAAAATCGCCGGAATACCAGCCGCGTTTTTCCATGTCGATCCAGCGCTCGAGGTGAATCTGGAGTTGCAACGGTTGTTGATCGGACAAGGTGATCGTTTCCTCGAAGCGATCAAATTCCGGCCCGCGCTCGGCAATGATCGTATAGTCTCCCTCGGGCGCGATGACTAGTTCGGGACCCTGGAACACGAAACTTCCCAGGTACCACTGCCGGCCGCCCTCGCGGGGGCGCGCCGTGCGGTCGCGCAGCGGAGACGCGGGTTGGACCATCCTGCCGTCGGCGCCGCGAATCTCCATTCTCGCCCACACGGGCTGTCCGTCACCGTCGACGACGCTGACTTCCAGCTCGGCGCCCGACAGCGGGACCAGGAAGCACGAAAAGATATAAAGAGGAAGGAGAATTGTCCGGTACAGGGGCCACATGGTGATTGAATACCGTGTCGAAAAAAAATGGTCAATAGAGCGAACGTCCCATTAACTCTATTGTCGCAAGCTCCGCGACGATCCGATACAGCGCTTCGATGTCGGAGGCGTCCGCGACCTCGACCGGCGAGTGAGCGTACCGCAGGGGCCAACTCAGCGGGACATTCACCGCGCCGTTGGGCACGAAGCGCGAGCCGTCGTTTCCTCCGGCCGTGACTCCCGATTGCACGGGAATGCGATTCGATCGGGCCAAGCTCGCAATGGAACGCACGGCTTCGATCGGGCTGATTCCGCTGTTATCCATCGCTCGGATCACGAAACCCTTCCCCAACTCGGCGAAACCGATGCGCCGATTCTCGATCGGCGAGTCAGAGCTGACAAAACTGTCGATTGCGTAAACGCGCTTAGGCTGTGTTTTTTCGGCGACCGCCGAGGCGCCGACCAACCCGGCTTCTTCCTTGACGCTGAAAACGAACCAAACAGCGCGACCGGATTCCGGCGGTGACCGATCGAATGACCCAAGCGACCGCAGGACCCGGACGAGCACCGCGCAGCCCACCCTGTCGTCGAGCGAGCGCCCGGAGAGGCGCCCCCCCGCGAGTACCCGCAAACGTTTGGGTACCGTTGCCGTCGACCCGGCCTGAACGCCCATCTCTTCCGCTTGTTCGGCGGACATGGCACCAATGTCAATGGTCCCGTGGCGGGTCATTATCGCCGGCAGCGAACCCTTTTCGCCATGCACGTGAACAGGGTGATAGGCGAATAGCCGGGCTTCGCCGCCGCCTACCGCATCGGCGGCCAGCGTGCCGTCGGAACGGATACGGGAGACCCGAAACCCGATCTCGTCCATGTGGGCGATGAAGACGGCCCCAGGCTCGCCTTCCCCCAGTTGCACGATCAAGTTGCCCGCGTCATCGACGGACGACTCCCGTCGGGCCCACTCCGGCAGAAGACCGCGGATGGTTTGACGTATGCCCGCTTCGGCGCCGCTGACCGCCGGGGTCTCGACCAGCGCACCGATCAAACCCAACTCAGGCGGCAAGGCCCGAGGCGCGACAGCCGCGTCCGCTTTCCGTCCACGCGATTCGACGGATTTCATGGCCGTCGACCCCAGAAAACCCGCCAGCCACCGGCTCATTCGCGACAATCGGCCGCGGTCGACGACTTCGACCGGCGTTCCGGCGTTTTCCACACCAACGGTAAGAAGAGCGCTGTACTCGGGCCGAGGCCAAATGTCGCCTGCCCCAAAAGGTCCGAGTTCGAGCGAGTCGCCGCGGCTGTGGAGTAATTCGAGACCCCTCTCTCCGGCATGCGCAATCAGCCGATCCACCCATTCCGACGACCAACCTTCGGCCGCGGCAATTCCCGAGCTTTCGCCGCCCCCGGGCCGAAAGTAGATGACACGGTCGGCCTCGACCCGCCGCAAGACGTGCGTCAATCCGTGATGCTGAAAGTATTGCCGGCTGACGAACGCCAGGGTGACCTTGCTTCCTGGCGGAGACCGCTCGAAACGTTGCGCGAGATCGATCAATACGGCCGCGCCGGCACGGCTTGAGATCCACGGGGCGCTCAGACGGTGCCCGCCGGCTAAAGCAACGGGATCACTATCGAGAACCAACGAGTCGAGGTGATCGACACCGGCCCGCCGAGCTTCTTCGCGGGATCGAGCACCGATGTCAACGTACAGCCCGTCGATTCCCGAGCGGCTCGACCCTCGACCGGCTTTTTGGAAATGGACGGAGGGCGCGGCCATCACACCTTGGACGAGGCCGGCTTTGTGGGTCCGAATCCGGACCGGCTGCCCGACAAAAAACTCCTCAAAGTCATAGTGAGGTTTCGGATCGGCCGACCGTTGTAAGCGCAAATATCCGTCTTCGTCGATATGGGAGACGATGTAACCGGGTCCGTCAAGACCCGCGATCAGCAGCGTATGTGGCGCCCCCGAGCCGTACTGAACGGTCAGCGACCCTAGGTTATCGACCGAGGCATGCTTGCCGACTCGGGACTGAACGTAAGCAAGCGCTTCGGATTCATGACCCGAGACGGCGTGCAGCCCGGCTAACGCATCGAGGTCGGCGCCCGGAGAGGCCGCGCCCGACAGCAGCAGCGCGAGGCCTACCGTCGTCCGAAAAAGCTTCTGAATGGAGACAGCGGTCGACAACAGGTCCCTCGAACGCAATCGAAGCGAGTGCCGGCCGGGCGCTTAGTCCTTCGTGTCCTCCGACTCGATGAGACCCCGCACTCGGTCGATGAATTCATCAACCGGAATCGCGCCTTCGTTGCCGCGCTTGCGATGCCTCACCGCCACGGTTCCGGCCTCGGCTTCGCGTTCCCCGACGACCAACATGTAAGGGATCTTCTGCAACTGCGCTTCGCGGATTTTGAAATTGACCTTTTCGCTGCGTGCGTCGAGCTCGGTGCGAATATCCGCGCCGGCGAGCTTCGCTTTCACTCGCTCGGCAAAGGCGTTTTGACGGTCCGTAATCGGCAGCACGATTACTTGGGTCGGGGCCAGCCACATGGGGAATGCCCCGGCATAATGCTCGATCAAGACGCCGAAAAAGCGCTCGACCGAACCCCACAGCGCGCGGTGGACCATCACGGGTTGATGCGCCTTGCCGTCTTCGGCGATGTACTCGAGTTCGAAGCGACGCGGTAGATTGAAGTCAAACTGCACGGTCGAAAGCTGCCACGGGCGACCGATGGCGTCCACCAGCTTGATGTCGATCTTCGGGCCGTAGAAGGCCGCCTCGTCTTGCATGACCTTGGCGTCGATCTCGCGTTCCTTAAGGGCGCTGTAAAGACCGTCCTCGGCCATTTTCCATTCCTCGGCCGAGCCGGCGTATTTTCCGCTCTCCCCCCCATCCCACGTCGACAGCTCAACTTCAAAGTTGTCGAATCCGAATGTCTTGAGCACGTCGAGCGCGAAATCCACGCAGCCGACGACCTCGTCCTTGACTTGGTCGGGAGTGCAGAAGATATGCCCGTCGTCTTGGGTGAAGCCGCGCACCCGCAGCAGCCCGTGCATGACGCCCGAACGCTCATAACGATAGACCGTGCCCAGCTCGCCCAACCGCACCGGCAGATCGCGGTAGCTGCGCAGGCCGTTCTTGTAAATCAAGATGTGAAAGGGGCAGTTCATCGGCTTGAGCTGGTACTCGGCATCATCCAGCTTCATCGTCGAGAACATGTCGTCGGAGTAAAAATCGGCGTGACCCGAGGTGCGCCAAAGATCATGCCGCGCTACATGCGGCGTATAAACCAACCCGTAGCCGCGCGCGACGTATTGTTCGCGCAGCCAATCTTCCATCAATCGGCGAATGACGCCCCCCTTGGGGTGCCAGAAGATGAGACCGGGGCCGGCTTCTTCCTGAATGCTGAACAAGTCGAGCTGTTTGCCCAGCTTGCGATGATCGCGTTTCTTGGCCTCCTCGATCCGGTGGAGATAGGCGGCCAGGTCTTTCTTGTTGAAAAACGATGTGCCGTAGATGCGTTGCAACCTTTGGTTGCGCTCGTCGCCCTTCCAATAAGCACCGGCGACCGAAAGCAGCTTGAAGGCCTTGATGCGGCCCATGCTGGGGATGTGGGGCCCGCGACAGAAGTCGAGAAATTGTTCGCCGGTCTTGTAGATCGAGATCTTTTCGCCGTCGGTCTTGTCCTCGATCAGTTCGCACTTCATCTGCTCGCCGGCCTCGCGAAACTCGGCGAGGGTTTCTTCGCGCGGCAGCCAGACGCGCTGGTTCTCCGGGTCGCGCTTGACAATTTCGCGCATCCGATCCTCGATCTTTTCGAGGTCGTCGGGCGTGAACGGCTCTTCGCGTTCGAAGTCGTAGAAAAAGCCTTGCTCGGTGGGTGGACCGATGCCGAGCTTGGTTTCCGGATAGAGTTCCAAGACAGCGGCGGCCAACAAGTGGGCGCTCGAGTGGCGATAGACTTCGAGGCTCTCGGGGTCGCGCTCGGTGAGAATTCTCACCGACGCGTCGTGATCGATTGGTTGGGCCAAGTCGACGATGTCGTCGTTCAGCTGGGCGGCCAACGCTGCTCGAGCCAGCCCGGGGCTGATCGACTCGGCAACCGCGCGGGCGGTCGTTCCCTTGTCGACCGTTTGCTCGGTGCCGTCCGGTAAGGTGACCAGAATCGATTCCATCGTGGTTGCGATCTCTCTCGGGGCCGGCGTCCAATGCGCCGTGCAAGGCGCTTCAGGTCTTGGTGGAAGACGACGCCGTCTTGGTGTCGGAGGATGAGGCCGCGGGTTTATCCGCCTTCGCGGTTTCTTCGGTTTTCTTATCGCCGCTGTCTTTCTTGGCGTCGCTCGGCTCGCCGCCCGACTTTTTCGCGTAGTCGGTAACGTACCAGCCCGTGCCTTTGAATCGGATCGCGGGCGGCGACAGCAATTTGCGCAATTTTCCGCCGCATTGCTCGTGCTCGGTTAGAGGCGGATCGGAGAACTTGCGGATCTCCTCGAAGCGCTCCCCACACTGTTGACATTCGTATTCGTACAAGGGCATGGAAATCGTCCGGCGGGTAGCGTAGCTCCGACCAAAGCGGGAAACCTCCAGTATATCAATCGGAATCGTTTCGCCCCGAAGGTTGGGGCCGACGCGGGTAGGCGACCGAGCTCGGGGTAAGACGTTGGGGGAGTTCGCCCTCGCCGCCGCGGGCCCGAAACCAGTGCTGATTCAGCGTTGTTTGTCGAACGCCGGCCGCCGGATGCTACGATAAAAGATTGAGGTCCGCGCGCTCGCGGCGGGAGTTCCATGCCTGTAACGATGAAAGACATCGCCAACGACCTTGGGGTGTCGATTGTGACGGTTTCGAAAGTGCTTCGAAACCAGAGCGATATTGGTGAAGTCACCCGTAAACGCGTACTGAAACGTGTGAAGGAACTCAACTATCAACCGAACTGGGCAGCTCGCAGCCTGGTTACAAAACGGACGCACATGGTTGGTTTGGTGGTCCCCGACCTGGGGAGCCAGTTTTTCGCGGAAATCGCCAAGGGCTTGGGTCGCAAGATTCAGGCGAAGGGTTTTAATCTACTCACGTCTTCTTCGGAGGAGGACGCCGAGCGTGAAGAGAAGGAAATCGATTGGTTGGTTTCGCGCCGCGTGGATGCGTTGGCGATTTGTTCGGTCCAGACCGACAGCTCAGCGGAGATTTTTCAGCGGATCGAGGAACACAAGGTTCCCTATTTGCTGATCGATCGTCCCTTCGCGGATCTCAAGGTGACCTACGTGGGTACCGATGATGAAGCCGTCGGACGGTTAGCGGCGAAGCATCTGATCGACCGGGGTTGCTCGCGCGTCGCCCACATCCGCGGCCCCCGGCAACTGGCCAGCGCCAGCGCTCGAGAGAAAGGCTGGCGAAAGGCGGTCACCCGGCGGGGACTCGAATCGTCCGACAAGTACGTCGTCAGCGCGGGCGATGCCTCGGAACTTGTCGCGCGGGGCGGTTATCTCGCCGCTCGGGAACTGCTGGGCCTCCAACCTCGGCCCGACGGCATCTTCTGCTTCAATGATTCGATGGCCATCGGCGCCATGAAGGCGATTCACGAGGCCGGCCTGCGCATGCCCGACGATATCGCCGTGGTTGGATCGGGTAATCTACGTCATTTAGATTTTCTGTCGGTTCCTCTTTCCACGATCGATCAGCACAGCCTCGATATCGGGGAACGCGCCGCCGACTTCGTTCTCCGCATGATTCGCGCCAAGCGCAATCCGCCGGCGCGCACCGTCCTCGTCAAGCCGGATTTCATTGCCCGCGAGTCGACTCAACCCGGCGGCGGCTCCTAGTTCTTCCGAAATATCGTCGGCATACCCGAAGCATAACGTGGGCGCGGAGTCCCGAGCGTAAGCGACCGACCCTGATCGCTTGACGCCGTCATCGCACGGCACTTACGTGAGTCGACTTGCGACGCACGCAACCTAGCCGAGTGAGGGGAGAGAAGTGCGAAAAAAATCCGGCCGAGAGAACGGATTGACTAGTTGCCGGCCCGTTCGTCGATCAGGTGGAGAGGAACCGGGGAGAGCGCCATCGCAACCCGGGCCGACACGGTGTCGCGGATCGATCGAATCGTTTCGATCGTGCCGTACAAGATCAAACCCCATGTGTCGTCGTTGCCCGAAACCGTGGCGCGGCTGATGAGAGCGGATTCGCCTTCGTCAGAGAGGAAACCGACGCCGCCACGTTCCAGCCGTGAGTCTTTCCAAAAGTCAACGCCCCATCCGTTGATCAGAGTGGTGATTTGGTTGTCACGGACGCGTACCGAGACGCGATTGAAGTCGTCCGGACGGGTCAGGTGACCGGGAACGGGGATTTCCACACCCGAATCCTCGGCAACCCGCTCGCCGTTGAGCACCACGTAGCGAAGCATGACGTAGGAAAGAGAAGCCTTGCGGCGCGTCTCGACTAACTTAAACGCGTAGTAGTTCTCCAGGTCGGGTGCGCGGACAACCCAGCCCACGGCTTTCTTCTCAATCTTGGCGTCGAAATCGTACCGAAAGTCTTCCAGACCCAGGGTGTCTTGGCGCAGCGAGAGTCCGTTGACCCGGCCCAGTCCGCCGGCATCGAAATCAAAGGATCCGGCGCTCAACCAAGTGTCGGCCGAGGCCGCGTCGAAATCGTCCACGATAAAGAAGGCCGCGCGTTCCCGAATCGGACCGGTCACGGTGTGGAGCGCGAGTGCCACGGTGTCGCGCGCCTTCTCCAAGCCCTTACCAAGCCAAGCTCTCGAAGAATCGTGCAGAGTGCTCAAGAAAACAATCATCAGCACCATCGCCAGGGCTTGCGAGAAACGGCGCCCCAGCAAGAACTGACGAATACCCTGTATCAACGACCGGGAACCCGATGTCGCGTAATCGCTCATCGAAATCCGCTCGTCGCGGAAAGGATCGTGTTCCAACTCGGCGCTTTCGCCAAATGCGACATTCGCGTCGACCTTCGGCGCCGCCTGATTCTCGTTGCCCAGCAGAGGCCAAAGGCCGGCTGCCGAATCGGTACCAAGCCCCCTGCCGAAATCGGTGGTCGGCGCGATAGGCTGCGTGTCGCCGGCGAACTTGGGCGCTTCCATCGCCGGTGCAAACGGCTGAAAACTGTCGCCCATCGCCGGGGACGCGATGGCCGCCGACGGGTTGACCTGTAATTGAGCCAGCAGGTCGGCCACCGGGGGATGATCCATCGTCTGGACACCGAACATTTTGCGCGGTTCCAGGTTCGTGGTGAAAGACACCGCCTGGTTCGACGGAATCGGGTTGAGATCCGTTTGGAAAGCGGCAAGTTGCAGGGCTTCCCTCGCCGATGGCGCCACGAAGCTCAAAGGCGCCAGTTCGCCGCTGGCACGAGCAGCCGTAGATATAGGTTGATTCGCGGCAACATGCCGGGCATCAAAATTCTCCAGATTGAGGATCCGACGAGGAGTCAACTCGGCGGTCCGGAATAATGCGACCGGGCTGCTTTGAATCGGCTGAATCGGCTGAAAGGCGCGATCGGGAAGCGGAAGAGGATGAACACTGTTTGCCGTGGGCTCCATCGCGAACAGGACGTGTAATTCTTGGAAGCGAAAGCGATTTCTGCGCGCACGCCGGCTCGGAGGTTTGGGACACGAAACCGACTTGACAATCATCATCGGAGATGTCTGCGCGGGCGTTCGCCCGCCCAGCGTGAGAACCGAATTGGGATGATTTTGGTTTTGCTCCACTGGATTGCCTTGGTTGCCGCCATCCTCTTATAGACCCTTGCGAGACGATTTCGACTCAGTACTTGCTCCGACTCTGGTTCTCATAGGCTAGCGTACCTGACGATCATAGTCGGGAATGCAAAGTGGATCAATAGGAAAGATACCGTACGACCATCTGGTACCCGAGTCATGCACGGGGAAGTACGCCCGAAGTTTAGAGGGTTGCGGGCAGCTCGATCAGGGAGCAATACACTCGTCGACATGAGGCCCACCCCAACACGGACGGCAACACAGCCACACAAGCGATGGATACTATTACTCATTTATAATCAATAACTCACTGACAATTTTGGTCCAAGAAATGGCCCTTTAACGGCTCTGGTTTTCGACCAGAAACACCCCGCTCTTGCCGGCCACGGCGAAGTCGAGGTCGCCGTCTCCGTCGAAATCAAGAACAGGAATCTGCATCCCTGTCCCGATATTTTTTCCAAAAAAAACTACGTGACGGGCCCAGATCCATCGATTTTTCTGCAAAAAGTACTGGTACCAATAGATCCCCAATGGCTCGCGGCCCCCCGGATCGTGGCCGTTGTGGGCGAAAAACCGCTTCCCGGTAAGCAATTCGGGGCGTCCGTCACCGGTGAGATCGACCAGGGCCGAGGCGTGGGCTTGTGACCAGGCGTCGTCGATCAACTGCTGGTCCCATTCGCGCTCGCCGGCCGCTGACTTGCTCTGCCGCAGCCAGTGAATGCCGTAATCGTGAGCTTTGGCGGCAATGATGTCGTTGAGCCCGTCGCCGTCCACGTCGTGAACGTAGAGGAAACCCGTGCTTCCCAGGTCGAAGTCGGCGTGCCGGGTCCAGTTGTCGGATCGAGGGTCGGCTGGGGCTTCGAGCCAACCCTTGGGGGTCAGGATGTCGGCTCGCCCGTCGCCGTTGACGTCACCGGCGCCGATGCCGTGACCCCAGCTTTCAGGGCTCACCTGGTGCCGGACCCACTTCGCATCCGACCCGCGACCCTTGACCTCGAACCAGGCGGTGTCCGAGCCCTCCCCGGCGAATTGCGGCAGCAGCTCACGGGCTTCTCCGTCGTTGTCGAGATCGACCAAAAAGGCGAACTCGACGTTGGCACCCCGATCAATCGAGTGCTCAACCCATTCGCCGATGCCCTTGCCGGGGTTCTTGAACCACGCCACGCGTTTGGCATTCCAGGCCACGCTGATGACGTCGATGGCGCCGTCGGAGTCGACATCGAGCGGCAGATCGGTAAAATTGTCGATGTAGTTATTGAAGAAACCAAGAGACCGAAAGCGATGTTTCTTCCACCCCGGCCCCTCGAACCAATTTTCGCCGGCGACGATGTCGACATGGCCGTCGCCGTTGAGATCGGCGAAGGCGCTGGTCTCGTTTCGGCCCGCGTCAAGGGTATGGGCCTTGAACGGGATTTCGTCGGAGACTTGGCCGCCGACGAGGACGCTCGCCATAACGACAAGCGGAACTAGGGTGAAAGTCTTCTTCATGGTTTACCTTTTTGGTCGGCGCTACTGCTCGCGGTCGCGGAACTGTACCTCGGGAATTTTGATGGACCCGCAATGGCCGATCACGATAAGGAGATTCTACCGCTTGGGGATGGCTCTGGGGCGTCGGGTCACCCCATAACGGCAAGAAAGCAAGCCGGGCAAGTTACAGTAAGTGGCGTGAAGCGGAAGGAGTTATCCACCGCCGAGGTCGTCTTCGTCGTGGAGATGATCTGCCTGGCAGCGGCGCTCTCCATGCCCATCACGCCGACCCGAAGCGGCCGAACCCTCGGAGACCTCGTCCGGCTTCTGGTCGGCGAGGCCTCCTATCTCGAACAGGTTGCGACCTTTTTCGTTTTCAACAATTTCGCCGCCGGGCTGCTGTGGGCGCTCAACCTGTACTATCTGCGTCGGGAGCGCGAGGCCTCAAGAACAACGCGGCTGATCGGAACGTGCCGGCGTAAGCAGCGTAAGGCTTGGCGTTTTCAAGCTAGTGCCAAGAAGGCCTCGAGCCCTGGTTGCGATGCAGACAGAGTTCGCGCGCCGGCACACACTTTTCGGACACACTACCGGCCGCCTTCTTTGATTGTGCGGGGGATCCAACTTGGATGCGGCCCCGACTGGGGGAGGAGACGCCGGCCAGCACGAAAGTCTTTCGCTCCCGGCAATGCTCGAAGACCAATTCAGGACTTTCGACGACCGCGGAGGCCGTTCCCGTTCGGGCGGGCACGGAAACGCAATAAACGCCGTCCTCGCAAATGTCGATCACACCTCGATTGGTGTCGTGGCGAACAATGTATTCGCCCGCCTGCATGGTTTGTCCGGCGGCGACAAATTGGAAGGGGATCGAAACGGCGATATCGCCGTCCATAGCGGGAAAGATACCGGCCCAGCCGGTGATCGCCGAAACGGCGGCAACAACGGTAATTTGAAGAATTTGCTTCAGCACGGCCACGCGGCTGTATCGGCGATTCATTTTGTTGTTTGTCATCATGGCCTGGTATTAGCACCCCAGGGGCCAAACGCGAGCGGACAACGAGAAGAAGACTCGGCAACAGGTTCACATCGTTAAAGAATCAACAACTTAGGAAAAACTATCGGCTCTCCGGCCGATCAGCCCTCCGGTCCCGCGGGGTGCGGCGCTCTATCCGATCCGGCACAAGCGCTATCCAATCGGATAGTGGAAATCCCCGTCCGCGGGTCACTCCCCGGTCCCGGTTTCCAACTCCGGTTCCGGACGCCGAGCTTCGAGAAGCGCCCGCAGATCCTCGGCTTCCGCCGGCAGCGCGGCGTACACCTCGGCCAACGCGGCTGCCGGCATGCGCGCCGCCCGCATAATGTCTTGCTCGGCCATGAGCGGCCCGACCCCGGAGTCGTGCCAGCGACACTCGGCCAGGCGGATGCCGAGCGCCACTCTAGCTAGACGCGTTTGCACGGTCAAGTCGAGAGCCGGATTCAGAGGGTTTCGTTGGTATTCGACCGCCGTAACGAAAAACCGCGGGAAGGACCACGACTCCATCACCCAGCCGCCGATGGTCGGGAAATCGACGCCGAAAGCCGTCCGCTCGAGCGCCGTCGCCTGCACTGTCGCCGCTTCATCTTCCATCGCCCAATACGATTCAGGGTAGAGCCGCGCCATGGCGAAGTCGGCTACGTTGTGCACGAGGCCGACTCCGAGACGTTCCAAGGGCTTGTCGTCGCTTCCCCGTTCGGCGGAGCAGATAGGCGGCCGCGGCGGCGTCCACCGCCAGGCCCCGCAAGTCCTCGGCCCGAGGAAGGTCTTTCGACAGTGAATCGAGGAATCCGGTGATCAGGACCAGCCGCAGCAAGACCCGCAGTTGGTCGTGAGCAATCACGCCGAGAGCGCTTCGGATGTCGTCGACGGACTCGGGCAATCCGAAATAGCGTGAATTCGCAAAGGCAAGCACCCGAGCCGAGACGGTCGGTTCGACCGCGAGACCGACTTCGAGCTGGAAGGCATCGACGCGCGGGTCAACCGCCAGCGTCATCACTCGCTGCACGGTCGGAAACCAACCGGGCAATTCCTGCAAGCGCCCTAGAGCCGACCGGATCTGCAACGGGCTGGGCCGCGTAGGGGCCGAGATCATTTCTTCGCCTACCGCCATTTCGGTTTGGGTAAGAACTCTCCTAAGGCGGCGTGTCCGCGGATCGGGCCGGGCATCACGCCGGCTTACGACCGGTCGACGCGGACGGCCAACGTCACCTTTTCAAGGGAAAGATCGGCCGACACAGGACGGATTCTTAGTCGACCGCCGGCGGGTCGGCCGAGACGGTTTCGGCGAACTTCCTCAATGCAACAATCCGCCGTGACCGAGAGTGGAAATCTCGGCGGCCGAAATGTGGTAACGAGCCAACAAGGGGGGCAGGATCAAATCGACGACATTGGGCCGCGGCGAGCGGAAGCAACCCGGCGCCGATACCACCGGAATGCCCCCCGCATAGGAGAGCAGCAGCAAATTGCCCGGTTCGACCGGCGCTAGAAAGCTTTCGATTTTGCAGCCGATTCGCCGCATGGCCCGACCCACGACATCCTCGGGGCCGGCCGGTGCCGTCGTCGAAGCCACCAGCACGACCGTGGGCCGCGGATGCAACAGATGTTGCAGGGCCCTGGCCACCGTCGCCTCGTCCTCCAAGCAGGCCAAGGCATAACCGGGCGCCTTCGGGAACCGTTCCAAGCGATTCCGCATGATCCCCTCGAAAAGCTGTCGCGCGCGGTCCGCGCTGTTGAGATCGCAATAGAGCACGGCGATACTTGGGTCCGTCATCGGCCGGGCCTGCAAGATCGGGCCTTCCTCGCTAACGAGCCGAGCGGCGGCTTCGAAATCGTGCCGCTCGACGGCGAATGGTGCCGTCTTGACGGTGGCTAGTCGCTGGCCGGCCGAGGCATGACAAAAGTTCGGGGCCGTGGCCATCGTCACAATTCCCGACGCGTTAACGCGTCGCAGCAGCCCTTCGTCGACCAGCAGACAACAATCACCGGTGGCATACAGATTCGCGCGGCCGCCGGCGCTCATGCGAATCTCCATCACCCCGCAGGCCGCCTCGGCGGCGAGTTGTTTGGAAGCCTCGTCCTCGGGGATCTCGCTGTCTTCGAGAACCGCGACCGACACGCTTTGATGCCCTTCTTGCCCGAGAAGCTGAATATCTTCCTCGCTGATCTGGTGACCCTTCGCAAGCAACTTCTTCCCCGATGGATGGAAAATCGGGGCGCAAAGCAACATGCCGACGGCGCTCTCGATTTCGATGACCTGCGTTCTCACGAATATCCCCCCTCCGTAAATCAAAAACACTTCGTATTGTTCACGGCAGAGAAAGTATACAAAATCGGCCGGCAACCTGAGCAAACTTTATCTAAATTTTATCTCCATTTTTTGTAAATATTTCGTGATATTCTGACGATTATATAACGATAGAGGGGGCCTCGCCTCCGGATTCGGCGGATTCCGCGACGAGATTCATCGGTTGCACGGCGGCAACACCACCCGATCATCCAACCAAACAGCCACCCTTTTTCAGCCCGACGACCAACAACAGTTCGTGGGTCGGACACGGCCGGAATCGGAGCGGGGATGAGACACCGAAAACACCGGAAAGGTGCTTCTAATGGGGCTGTAAGGTGGTTCCCAGCGTCTCGCCGTCGAGCAGTCGCGTCAAGATGCCGGGCTCTTTCCCGGCGGCGATCCGAACCCGGCCGAGGCCTTCGGCGAGACCGGCCGTCGCGGCCCGCAGCTTGGCTTCCATGCCGCCTTCGGCCACTCCGCTTGCGATCAGTCGTTCCGCGGCGGCGGGCGTCAAATGGGGGAGCAATTTCCCGTTTTCATCAAGGACGCCGTCGACGTCGGTGAGGAAAATCAACTCGTCGGCCGCGAATCCGGCGGCACAAGCCACCGCCATTTCATCGGCGTTGACGTTGAAAATCGCGCCGTCTTTTCCGCCGGCTATACAGGCCACCGCGGGAAGAAAACCCGATTCGGTCAAAAGGTCGAGCACAGCCGGATCGACTTGCTCGACACGACCCACCGCGCCCAGATCGGGGTCGAGTTCGACCGCCCGCGCCAACCCGGCATCGATCCCCGACAGCCCGACCGCGCGCGCGCCCTCGCGCTGCAACTCAGCGACGAGATGATGGTTGACCTCGCCGGCGAAGATGCGCAAGACGGCGTCCATGATCTCGGGCGGGGTGACCCGGAAGCCGTGCCGAAATTCGCTTTCATAGCCGCCCTGTTCGAGATAACGGCTCAGGCGCCTCCCGCCGCCGTGAACAACGACGGTGCGATGTCCGGCCGCGGCTTGAGCGGCGATTTGGGCGGCGACAGCTCGGCGACTCTCATCGCTTTCGAGCAGCGTCCCGCCGAGTTTGATCAACAGTTTCACGGACGGAAAGTCGGTGCGTTCGCCTAGAGCAGTCCTTGGGTCTCGGGGAAACCGAGCACGAGGTTCATATTCTGAACCGCTTGGCCGGCCGCCCCTTTTCCCAAATTGTCGATCGCGGCGACGATGACGGCTCGCCGCGTCTTGGGGTCGACGCGAATACCTAGGTCACAGTAGTTCGTATGGTTCACCGATGCGAGCGTCGGGACGGCTCCGTCGGGGTAGATGCGAACAAACGGCTCGTCGTCGTACACCTTGCGATAAACCTGCTCGATGTCTTCGCGCGTCATCTCTTCTTCCGTGCGCACATAGATGGTCTCGAGAATGCCGCGGAAGACGGGCAACAGTTGCGCCGTAAAGCTGAACTCGTGCTCCTCGAGGTCCGAGGTAAGCAGGACTTCAGGCACATGGCGGTGCTCCAAGACGGCGTAGGCCGAAAAGTTGTCGGTCACGGAGCAGAAATGAGTCGCCCCCGAGGGCTTCTTCCCCGCCCCGCTGACGCCCGACTTGGCGTCGCAGATCACGCCGGCCTCGCGTTCGAGCACACCGGCGGTAATCAGCGGACGAATCGCCAGATTCGCGGCGGTCGCGTAGCAGCCGGGATTCGAAACCAGGCGGGCAACTTTCGTGACGGCGCGAAAGTATTCCGGTAGGCCGTAGACGGCCTCCTCGAGCAGGTCGGCCCGATTGTGCGCCATCTTGTACCAGCGGTCGTATTTGTCGACGGTGCGCAGGCGAAAGGCCCCACTGAGGTCGACAACCTTGACTCCGGCATCGAGCGCGGCCGGGACGAGATCGAGCGAAACCTCGTGAGGGGTCGCCAGAAAGACGAGTTCAATGCCGGCGTCGCTGAGGTTTTCCGGCGCCCAGGGCACGCGTTCGGGGTCATCAGGCCACTGCGGGCCGTCGTCGGGAGATTGGGCGCGATGTTCGAGCAGAACGGGCTCCACCGCGGTGTGTCCCCGCAAAATCTTGACGAGTTCCGCCCCGCTGTAGCCGGTAAAACCGACCACGCCGACTCGAATCGTTCTTGCCATCGCGGATCGATCGACCTCGAACCGTTGATGATAGTGGATCGCCCCAGGGGAGACAAGCGGACAAACCCGGAGACGCTGCAGGTAGATGGTTCCGCAAAGTCGACGAGACGTCGGGGTGCATCCCCCGGCACTCGACCTCGTCTAGTAGAATTCTCTTCATGCGGAAATTGCTTGTCGTGACGGTCTCGGTATTCCTGCTCGTTGTCCAAGACCTCGGCGCCGCCGACCCCCTGCGCGGGTTTACGGAGGAAACCTCGAAAACCCAGCGCGCGCTCGAGGAGAAGATTCGCGCGGTTCCCAAGGCGGGCAACGTGCGTGAGTACATCCGCGTGATGTCGGAGGAGCCTCACCATACCGGCAGCGAGGGCGGTAAACGTGTTGCGGCTTATGTGCTCGATAAGTTCAAGGAATGGGGCCTCGATGCTTCGATCGAAGTGTTTGACGGGCTGATGCCGACTCCGACCGCGCGTCGGCTCGAGTTGCTCGAACCGGAATACTTCTTCGCCGAACTCGAGGAGCCGGCAATTCCCGAGGACAAGGACTCTTCCGACATCGATCAACTACCCACCTACAACGCCTATTCGGCCGAAGGGGACGTGACGGGCCAAATCGTCTACGTCAACTACGGCATGCCGGCCGATTACGAAGTGCTTGAAAAACTCGGCGTGGGGGTCGAGGGCAAGATCGTGCTCGCCCGCTATTACGGGGGCTGGCGGGGCATTAAGCCGAAACTCGCGGCCGAACACGGCGCAATCGGCTGCATCATTTATTCCGATCCCAAGGACGACGGCTATTTCGGCGACGACGTCTATCCGCTGGGGCAAAACCGGCCCGAGGACGGCGTGCAGCGCGGCAGCACAATGGACATGCCGATTCATCCCGGCGACCCGCTTTCGCCGGGTTGGGGATCGGAGCCGGGGGGCCGCAAACTCGCGATCGCCGAGGCCAAGACGTTGCCGACGATCCCAGTGCTGCCGATTTCCTACGGCGAGGCATTGCCGCTTTTGCGCAACCTCGGGGGGCCGGTGGCGCCCGAGGCGTGGCGGGGAGCGCTGCCGATTACCTACCACGTCGGAGCGGGGCCGGCGAAAGTGCGGCTCGATGTCGCGTTTGATTGGAATATCACGCCCGGCGAAAACGTTTTCGCGAAGATTCCGGGCGGCGAGTTTCCCGACGAGTGGATCCTCTACGGCAACCACCACGACGCCTGGGTCAATGGAGCGACCGATCCGGTCAGCGGCAATGCCGCGATGATGGAGACGGCGCGTACTCTGGCCGAGATGGTCAAGGCAGGATGGAAGCCCAAGCGCACGATCATCTTCGCGAGTTGGGACGCCGAGGAATGGGGGCTGATCGGATCAACGGAGTGGGCCGAGAAGCACGCCGACGAGCTGCGCGAAAAGGCCGTCGTCTATTTCAACACCGACAGCAACCGCCAAGGGACGCTGAGCCTGCAAGGTTCGCACACCCTCGAACGCTTCTTGAACGACGTGGTTCGAGACATGCGCGACCCGCGCAACGGCGAAAGCGTTTGGCAAATCGTGAAGGATAAACGGCTCGAAGCCGCCGGCGACGACGAGGAGGAAAAGAAGAAGATTGACAGTCGCCGCGACTTACGTCTCGCCGCGTTGGGGTCGGGCTCCGACTACACTGTCTTTCTCGATCACCTGGCGATTGCCTCGACAAACGTTTCTTTCCGGGGGGAAGGCGGCGGCGTCTATCATTCAATCTACGATTCCTTCGACTGGTATCGGCGCTTCGGCGACCCGCAATTCCTCTACGGCAAAGCCTTGGCTCAACTGCACGCTGTCGCGATAGCCCGCATGGCCGATGCCGACGTATTGCCTTTCGAGTTCACGAATTTCGCCGAGACCTTGGGTGTGTATCTCGACGAAATCGACAAACTGTACGAGGGAGCCAAGAAGAAGAACCCCGAGACTCCCTCGTTGCCGCTCGGGAAGTTGCGCGAGCCGTTGCAAAAGCTCTCGACGGCGGCCGAGAGCTACGAGAAGGCGTTAGCGGCCGCTATTTCGGGCGACGGCGCGGGTGATTTCAGCGCCGCGAACGCCGTCTTGCGGAAGATTGAGCAAGCGATGGGGCGTCCGGAAGGCCTACCCGGTCCGCGCGGCTGGTATCGACACCAAATCTATGCCCCTGGATATTACACCGGCTACGGAGTGAAAACGCTTCCCGGCATCCGCGAGGCGGTCGAGCAACGCGATTGGAAGACCGCAAAGCGGCAGATCGACGTAATCAGGGAGGTCTTCAAAACAGTGACGAAACAAATCCGGGCGGCCGAGAAGGCGCTCGGCGGGCCCTGAGCGGTTGAACGTGAACCGTTAGCCGTAAGCCGAGAACCGCCGACTGGGGGACTCTTCCGAGAGTAGCCTTCGAGAGTGTTGCGCACTGCGTTTATTACGGCAAGATCGCGAACATCTTGAGCCGCGAAGCGGCGGCGGGAACTGTACAACCCGCCCGAAACCTTCTCCGCAAGCAAAATGCCTCACCGACGACGCGGAACCCTGACGCCACCTCCACAACCAACACACCCCCCATGGCCTCGCTGATCCTATTCGCCCGAGTGATGCTGCGGCCCCTCGCCGCCGAGCCGGGCCGAACCACGCTCACCGTGTTCGCCGTCGCCCTCGGCGTATCCGTCGTGGTGGCCATTGAACTCGCCGGCGAGGCCGCCACCGGTTCGTTTCGCTCGTCGATGGAATCGCTGGTGGGCGATGTCGATTTCGAGGTGACGGCGGTCGGCGGCGTGGATGAAACCCTCTTGGCCGAACTCGCGCTGCTGCCCTATCCGCTCGCTGTATCCCCGCGGATCGAAGAGGCCGCCGTCGTGCTTCCCGAGCGTCGAACGGTCGGTCTGTTGGGTCTCGATCTCATCGGCGACACCTCGATCGAAACGGCGCTCTGGCGCGAGTCCTTCGATGTCGGGACCCTCACCGCCGGCAATGCGGTCTGGGTCGGCTCGGCCCTGGGCCTTGCTCGCGGCGAGACGTTGCGGCTGGGCATCCATGATCAGACCCACGCCTTTTCCGTCGAGGGCGTGTTGGCCGACGACGAGCTTTCCGAGCAAGTTCGCAAAGACCTCGTCGTGATGGATATCGCCCTTGCCCAACGGGTGGTCGGTCGCGCGGGCCGGCTCGACCGCATCGAAATCCGCGTTCCCGAGCTGGAAATCGAAGGCGGCTGGGAAGCCCTCCTGCGCCGCTCGATCCCCGCCGGGGTCTCCTTGCGGCCCCAAGGCGCCGGCACCCGCGAAAACCAAAAGATGCTCAGCGCATTCCGCTGGAACTTGCGCGTCCTGAGCTACATCTCGTTAGTAGTTGGGGCCTTCCTGATCTACTACACCATCTCGGTGTCGGTCGTTCGGCGACGCACCGAGATCGGTATACTGCGCGCCCTGGGCGCCACGCGGCGGGGCGTGCTCGCCGCCGTCTTATTGGAAGCCGGATTTTTCGGGGTCCTGGGAACCCTGCTCGGTTTCGCTCTGGGACGCGTCCTGGCCGACGGCGCCGTCGAATTGATGGCCCGCACGGTCGAAGCGCTCTACGTCAGCAGCACGCCCGGAGACATTCTGTTCACCTCCTGGGCCGTCGCTGTCGGCCTGGCGGCCGGCATCGGAGTGACCTTGCTCGCCGCCCTCGGCCCCGCGCGCGAGGCCGCCCGCGTTCCGCCCACCGAGGCCATGGCCGCCGGACGCCGCCATTATGAGGCCCGTTTACGGCTGCCCCGCGAAGTAGCTTGGGCCTGCGCTCTCGCCGCCGCGTCATGGGCGGCCTCGCGCCTGCCTCCCGTGGACGGAAAACCGTTGGCCGGTTACTTGGCGGCCTTGCTGCTGATCGCCGCCGCTGCTTTGGCAACGCCCGCGCTGGTGACGGTGATGGTTCGCGCGGCGGCTCCGGCCGCTCGCCGTCTGCTGGGCGTCGAAGGACTGCTCGCCTCGCGCGGTTTGGTCGGTTCGTTGGCCCGTACGGCGGTGCTGGTCTCCACGCTTGCCACCGCCGTGGCGATGATGGTGAGCGTGGCGATCATGGTGGGCAGCTTTCGCGAAACCGTGGAGGTTTGGCTCGACAATCGACTGCGAGCCGACCTTTACATCAGACCGGCCGGTCCGGGCGGCGCGGGCAACCACCCCACCATGGATGTCTCGATCGCCGACCGCATCGAGCGGCTCGAAGGCGTCGCCGCCGTCGACCGCTTTCGAGCCTACGCGATCAGTTACAACGGTCGGCCGGCGACATTGGGCGCGGGCGAAACGCGCGTCTTCTCGCGATCGAGCCGCTTGCGTTTTCTCTCCGGCGACCCCGAGCAAATCATCCACCGCCTGCCCCAAGGTGATTTCGTCATTGTCAGCGAACCGTTCGCCGACAAGCATTCGCTCACCCCCGGCGACCGCGTCGAACTTCCCTTGGCCGGCCGCTCCGTTTCTTTCGAAATCCTCGGCGTTTACTACGACTATGCCGACGAGCGAGGCTATTTGATCGCCGACCGCGAAGTGCTGTTGCGATACTTGCCCGACCCCGCGCCGAGCAGCCTGGCCGTCTATCTCGACGCGGGCGCTCAAGAGGAAGTCGTGCGCGCCGAGGTCGGTCGCATCACCGGCGAGCGCAATCTCTTTGTCGCCGAAAACCGCCAACTGCGCGAAGTCTCGATGCGCGTCTTCGACCGCACATTCGCAATCACCTATGCTCTGGAGGCCGTGGCCATCTTGGTCGCCATTCTCGGCATGGCCGGCGCGCTAATGGCGCTGGTGATCGACCGCCGCCGCGAAATCGCGGTGCTGCGTTTTCTCGGGGCGAGCGCCGGCCAACTCCGCCGGCTGATCTTGATCGAGTCGGGGTTGCTCGGTCTGTTTGCGAATGTCCTCGGACTGGGCTTGGGATTCTTGCTGTCGTTGATTCTGATTTTCGTCATCAACAAACAGTCGTTCGGCTGGACGATCCAATTTCACCAACCCGTAGGCTTATTGCTGGCCGCGCTGAGCTTGATCTACCTCGCGGCCATCATCGCCGGCCTATATCCTGCCCGCTTAGCGGCCCGCTTGAATCCGATCGAAGCCGTCCACGAGGAATGAAGCCCTTTCTTCCGAAAACCCTCTCTCGGGCGTATTGGATATGTCGCTGTGTCCAGCGAGAATCCGAAGTACTCCAGCCGCGAAGCGGCGGCAGGAATATAGCCTAGGGTGGAGCCGGAACGGCGGAACCCTAGGTCGCGGCCCCATCGGGTGGAGCCCTGAAAAGGCGGCAGGAAATAGGTGCTTCAACCCCTACCTGACGCCTCCCGCCGCCGAACGGTCGCCGAACGGGACGCCGAACGGGAACGCCGAACGGTGACGGAACGCCGAACGGTGACAGCCACGCAACTGTGCCGGCATTCAACTGTTCCGATCTCACATGGATGGAGATTCGATTGGGCAGACGGTATTGCGGGCCGAAACCGCCGGGGCGCGTGCCATAGGGCCCTGGTATCCGCCGCCGGGGTCGCGCGCGGCGGGTTCGGTGGCGGCGGGTTCGGTGGCTGTCGGCGGCGTCGGTGGCTGTCACCGAACCCCAACCGAACCCCTTTGTTGCTCAAGACGAGGGGGTGCGCGACATAAATGTGGGACATCCTTTCTCGCGACGCGAGCGATCGAAAGTAGAGTTGAACTCGGAAATCCACGCCCACAGGCCCCGGCAGGGGCCCTGGAATTTAGCCCACGGCTTCAGCCGTGGGACCGCGGCAATAGCCGAAACAGCCCTGAAGGGGCGCGGGAAATCTTGTTCCGGCGCCCCGCTGGGGCTTCCCGTCCGGTGTCCCCTTTTTTCCACCGCGGCCGGGACCTGGAGGTGTGAAACCCGGCCTGATTCAGAGGCTTGGCATTGAAAAAAATCGTTGTTCAACGGAACGATTGTTATCAACAGCAATCCCGACAGCGCTACAATGGCCCCATCTTGATCGGCCAAACCATCAGCCACTACCGCGCCATCGAAAAGCTCGGCCGAGGTCTATTCCTGTTGTTGACTCTCTTATTAATGGCTGCACCTTCGGTTGCCGAGGAATGGTCTCGCTTTCGCGGTCCCAACGGTTGAGGTATCTCTAAGGACACCGGGTTCCCAATCAAGTTGGACCCCGAATCCAACCTGATCTGGAAATCGGCTGTCCCGCCAGGGAAGTCCTCGCCTGTGCTGACCAAGGACCATGTCTTCCTCACAGGCGATGAGGGCGGTCAGTTGCTCACTCTGTGCTTCGATCGGCTTTCGGGCAAGCTGCTATGGGAGCGTTCGGCACAAAGGGCGCGAAGCGACCCGATTGGAAATGGGAATGTGCCGGCCTCACCCTCTCCTGTCACCGACGGGATGAACGTCTACGCATTCTTTCAAGATGTCGGGCTGGTCTCATACGATGGTTCGGGAAACCTTCGATGGAAGACCGAGTTGGGCCCATTTTCAAATCTCGTGGGGCTCGGAAGTTCGCCCATCTTCGTCGATGGGATAATCGTTTTGCAGGTTGACCACGCAGCCGGTTCCTACATCGGCGGCTTCAATGCGGAAAACGGCGAGTTCGTCTGGAAGACAACCCGCTCGGAGACGGACAGCTGGGCCACTCCGGTTGTTCATCAGAGCCAAGTGATTACCGTGGGAGCCCGCATGCTGGGTGCCTACAAAACTCGCAACGGCGAATACACGGCGGGGGCTACGGGGTTGGCGGCTGCGATGGTCGCCAGCCCCGTAATCGGTGGGGATACACTTTACGCCTTCGGATATGATTTGGACAAAGACAAAATAGTCCCATTCGACGAGTGGCTTTCGCAATTAGACGAGAATGGCGACGGCAAACTCACACCTGGGGAGCACGAAAGCCAGTCGATTCTCAAGGTCTTGGCAACATACCACGGTAACGCGGACGGCATTCTAAGCCGCCAGGAATATGACCGGTGGAATTCGAACAACTCCGGGCCCTCGAGTTTGGTCGCTGTGCGCCTGCGCAGGGGAGAGAATTCTGCCATCACTAAAGCCGAGGAAGTATGGCGCTACGAGAGGAGCTTCGTCGGCGTCATCCCTTCCCCGCTCGTTTATCAGGGCGTGCTCCACCTCATCAAGAACGGTGGCATCGTGACCGCCATGGACGTCGCCACGGGCGAGGTTCTAAAACGAGGCCGGATAAGGGAAGCTATCGACGCCTATACTGCTTCTCCAGTGGCTGCGGAAGGACGCATCTACGTGAGTAGTGAAGCGGGAAAAGTGTCCGTTCTGCGAAGCGGCGCCGAGTGGGAAGTGATCTCAGTCAGCGATCTCAAGGAGCCAATCTACGCCACTCCCGCTCTGTCAGAGGGAAAAATCTTTATCCGAACCGCTAATCATCTCTACTGTTTCGGCGAGTGACCATGCAGGCGGTGCAACGGTAATCTTGTGGGCTCGGGTTCTTTCGGCTGCGATGTCGGTGCCAGGGACGGGGAGGGAGATCGGTGACGGGAGGGAGATCGGGAGGGGAGATCGGTGGAGATCGGAGATCGGTGACGGTGACGGTGACGGAGATCGGTGACACGGAGATCGGTGACAGCCACGCATCTCGACGCGGTCCCGAACCCCGGTCCCGAACCCCTTTGTCGATCAAGACAAGGTTGCAGCGGGGGAGATCGGTGGAGATCGGTGAGGTGGAGATCGGTGACAGCCACGCAATCGTGCATGGACATGCTGCTCAAGATGCAGGCTTGGCATGACGCCACGCAAATGCGCGCCCGCGCGAGTGACATCGACGTGGAGCGCTACGAGCCGGTCTAGGAGTTGGCCGCCCCTGGACCGTGTGCCGTCGGAGATCGGTGACAGCACCCATCACCGCACCACCAATTAGACGAAACGAACCCAACCCACCGCCAACGAGCATCATCCATCCCAAGCCATATCAACAACTTGGAGCTGTGTCAGGACGGCATCATCGCCGGCCTCTATCCGGCCCGCCTAGCGGCGCGGTTGAACCGGATCGAAGCAGTGCACGAGGAATGAAACTCCGGCGCTCTGAGTGACGGGTATTTTCGGGATTGTTGTCCGCGATTGGTCGGATAGGAGCAAGGTGAGAACGGCTTTCATCGCGCCCGTCCCCTTGACACCACCCGAGAACCGGTGACATGCTACTGCGCATGATCCGCCGTCGTGAGTTCTTAGCGGGCGCGGCGGCTTCGGCCCTGGCCGGCTGCCAAGGTTCCGGCCCCAAGAAACCCAACATCCTTTTCCTGATGCCCGATCAGTTCCGCGGTATGGATATCGCCGCGATGGGCAACCCCGACGTCCAGACGCCCAATATCGATCGCCTCGCAAGCGAAGGCGTTTTGCTCCGTAATACCATCGCCAACTGCCCCGTCTGTTGCCCCGCTCGCGGAACGCTGCTCACCGGTCAATACGCTCACCAGCACGGCGTCGACGTCAACGACGCTCCGCTCCCCGACGACGCCGTCAGCCTGCCCGAAGTGCTCGCGCCGCGCGGCTACCGAAGCGGCTTCATCGGCAAGTGGCATCTCGAGGGCGGCATCCGCCTACCCGGTTTCGTTCCGCCCGGGCCGCGCCGCCAAGGCTTCGATTTTTGGGCCGCGAATATTTGCAGTCACGACTATTGGCACATGCACTATTTTCGCGACGACCCCACGCCCATTCCCATGGACGACTATTCCGCGAAATTCTTCACCGACGAAGCGATCAACTTCCTCAACCAGGGCCGCGGCGACGCCGGGAACGACAGCGCGCCGTTCTGCCTCTATCTGCAATGGGGCCCTCCCCACGACCCCTATGTCGCGCCCCCCGAGTACATGAATCTCTACGACCCCGATCTCGTCAGGATGCGCGAAAACTGGCGCGAAAACACACCCCGCGCAGGACGCGACGACGTCGCCGGCTATTACGCCGCCATCACCTTCATCGACAACGAAATCGGCCGACTGCTCGAGGTTCTCGAAAAAAACGGGCAAGCCGACAACACGATCATCCTACTCAGCTCCGACCATGGCGACATGCTCGGCTCCCACGGAACGGTCCTGAAGCGCAAGCCGTGGGAAGAGTCGATTCACGTGCCGGGCATTGTCCGCTACCCCGGCGCGATCGCGCCCGGCGGTGATACCGACTTGCTCTTCTCGCATGTCGATGTCGTCCCGACATTGCTGGGCTTGGCGGGCGTGTCCGTTCCCGACGCTGTTTCCGGTCGCGACCTCTCCGGGAACCTCAAGGGCGCCGGCGCCGAGGAACCCGAGTCCGTCTACCTCCAAAGCTACACCGAAACTGAGTCCGCTCAGTTTCCCGCCTGGCGCGGCGTGCGCACGAAAACCCACACCTACGCGCGGCATCAGCAGCAGCCATGGGTGCTCTACGACAACGAAAGCGACCCCTATCAGATGGCCAATCTGGTGGAGAAGCCCGAGTTCTCGGAATTGCGGTCTCGGCTCGACGCCTTGACCATGGAGTGGTTCGCCGAGGTCGATGATGACTGGCGAGTGAGAAATGATTTGCCGTATAGGTGAAATCCCTATTTGCCATTTTGGTGTCGGATCGTTTACAAAAGAGCTATGGATTCCACAATCGTAAGAGTTCTTTGCGGGCTTCTAGCCGTCGGGCTGTTGGTGCTGATCATGATGCGCCGGCGAAGCCGCCAAGGGTAGACAGACAATCTCCTCCACTCGCGGGCAACAGGTCCCAGCTTTGATCCCTTCCGGGATGGATGCTTGAGACCGCGACCCCGGCCAAGACGAATTTGGGTCTTAGCCGGGCGATTTCGTTTGCCGGGAGTATCCCAAGCAGCGCCACGCGGTAGGGCATAATGAGGTACGCGGCAGGCGACGACGAGTCGCCCTGACCGAGCAGTTGACCTGTGTTCCGCCACAGGCTCGTTCGCGACGTCCGTGCCGATTTCGCTACACTAGACGACTCACTTCCCCGGTGTCGCCGGCGGCCCCCTAACGGTCTCCAACCATGTTCAGCTCCAATCTACAAATCCCGCTTCTCGACCTGGTCATCATCGTCGTCTACATGCTGGGCATCCTGGCGGTCGGCATTTTGGCCACGCGCCATCAAAAGATGACTGGCGACAACTACTTCCTCGCCGGTCGCTCGCTCGGTTGGATCACCGTCGGCGCGGCTCTTTTCGCCTCGAATATTTCGACCATCCACGTCGTCGGATTAGCGGCGTCGGGATACAGCGAAGGCCTTGTCTGGGGCAATTTCGAGTTGGCGGCGGGTTTCACGCTGATCATTCTCGGGCTCGTCTTCGCGCCGTTTTACTTTCGCAACCGCATCGGCACTCTGCCGGAATTCCTGGAACGCCGTTTCAGCGCGGGGTCGCGTTCGTTCCTGGCCTTCATGGCGATTCTGGCGGCCCTGTTCATCCACATCGGTATGAGTCTCTATGCCGGGGCGATGGTGTTCGAACAGTTTTTCGGCATCAACGTGATCGCTTCGATTCTGATCATCTCGGTGATCACGGGAATCTATACCGTGATGGGCGGTCTCAAGGCCGTCGTCATCACCGAAACGATTCAGACAGTCGTCTTGATCGTCGGCGCGATCGCGGTGACCGTCGCCGCCATCATGGCCTTGCCCGACCACGGCGTCACGACGATGGCCGAATTCGAAGCCGCCTTGAAGCCCGGCCAGCTTAACCTGCTTCACACCGACAACTCGGTGGGGCTGGCGTGGTATTCAGTCTTGCTGGGATACCCCGTACTGGGCATTTGGTATTGGTGTACCGACCAGACGATCGTGCAGCGCGTGCTGGCCGCCAAGTCCGAGCATGACGCCCAGATCGGACCGCTCTTCGCCGGCTTTATCAAGGTGCTGCCGGTCTTCATCCTTGTTCTGCCCGGCACGATCGGCTATGTGTTGTTCCAAGACCGTATCGGCGAGGACGCCAACCAAGTGCTGCCGACGTTGATTACGGAATTGATCCCGACCGGCCTAAAAGGATTGATCTCGGCCGGCTTGCTGGCTGCTTTGATGAGCACTATCGCCGCCGCCCTCAACAGTTGCGCGACTCTGGTGGCGGTCGATATTGTCACCCGAATCCGCCCCGGGACGTCGGACGAAACACAAGTCCGCATCGGCCGCTGGGCCGCCGTCGGCATCATGTTGGCCGCCATGGCCTGGTCGACCCAAGGCGGGCGCTTCACCAGTATTTTCGAAGCCGTGCAGGTGATTGGCGCCGATTTGGCGCCGCCGATCACGACCGTATTCTTGTGGGGCGTTTTCTGGCGACGCGGAACCGCCCAAGCCTCGCTGGCCACGCTGATGTTCGGCCTCACCCTTGGGGTGGTCGCGTTCACGGTCGATCTTCCTCTCATTGGCGACGAAAAACTCATTACCGACGTTTGGGGCGTGCCCTTCATGTTGCAAGCCTGGTGGGGCTTCGTGATGTGCAGCGTTGTCTTCGTCGTGGTTAGTCTACTGACACCGCCTCCGCCGCCCGAAAAAGTTGACGGTCTGACCTGGGATAACCCGCTGGCCGTGCTGACCCACAAGGTCGATTCCGACCGCGTCGATCCGCGCTTTGTCGCGGGCGCCTTGATGGTCACGCTGATCTTGGTCTACGTTTCCCTCGCTTAGTACGCGGGAAGAAATTCAACAGGAGCCGTTATGCCGTTCGAAGAGATTCAAGGAATTATCCCGCCCATGGTCACGACGTTTGACGCCGAGGGCCGTGTCGATGAAGCGCTGCACCGCGCCGATGTCCGCGCCCTACTGGCGACGGGCGCTCACGGCTTGGCCGTCTGCGGAAGCACCGGCGAAGGCCATGCCGTAACGACCGACGAAACCCGCGCCATCACCGGCGCGACCATGGAAGAAGTCGACGGGCGAATCCCCGTCATCACCGGCATCATCACCAACAGCACTCAGGCCGCGATTGAGCGCGCCAAGGCCGTCGCCGATCTGGGAGTCGCCGCGTTGCAGGTGACCCCCGTGCACTACCTGTTCCGTCCCGACGACGACGCCATGGTGCGCCACTTCGACGTTTTGTCACAGGCAGCGGGCCTACCCGTCATCATCTACAACGTCGTGCCGTGGAGCTATCTTTCACCCGAGTTGCTGACCCGCATCCTACGCGATGTCGACGGTGTAATCGGCGTCAAGCAAAGCGCCGGCGACATGAAACTGCTGGCCGACCTGCTGTTTCTAACCGACACCGACTGGGCTCGCGACAAAGGCGTACGCATTCTCTCGGCGGTGGACGCCTTGCTCTACCCCTCGTTTTCGCTCGGCGCGCACGGGTCCGTGGCCGCCGTCTTAACCGCTTCGCCCCGCTTGTGTGTCGAGTTGTGGGATGCGGTCCAGGCCGGTGATCACGCTCGCGCTCGCGTGCTCCACACCATGTTGCTCGGAGTGTGGAACGCGATTTTTGCCGACAACCTCCCCGCGAATGTCAAAACAGCGATGAAACTGCAAGGCCGCGACGGAGGGTTCCCCAGAGCTCCCATGCCCGAAAGCTCACCTGAGCAGACCGAGGCGATTGCCGCCGCCCTAGAGGCCGCGCGCGAAAGCGCGGCGGCGTAGCCCGCCCGAGCGCGAATACGCTTCACATAACGATCCCGATGCGCTTCTCGATTTCCGAAACCTTGTCCGGCATCCGACAAAAACCGATCGGGCCGCGGCCCACTACACGGCGGCCCCGAATAAGTACTACTTATAGGATCTCATCACTCGCCTGTACTACGGTTGCGGCCCTAATCATCGGTAAGTGATAATGACTACAGCCCCTCGCGCTTCACGGATCGGACCGGAGTCGTCAAACGTGATTTTAGTACGAGAAAGACTTACTCTCGTCACCGCTGTTTCTTCTTTATCCACCGCGAGTCGCCGGGAGGCGGCACGGCGTTTCCTTGAGGGCCTATCCAGCGACGAACTCGAATACATAGCGGCGTATTTCGGGGCTCGCCTCATTGAGTCCCGCCCGACTTCTCCCGCCTTGACGCGCGACGAAATCGCGCTCTGCATCCAACGCTACGACCGCGCCGCAGGGCCTCCTTCCTCCGAGGCTCGGTCGACGCATCGCATGATGATCTTGCTGGAATACCTCAGCATGAATCGTGCCTCGCAAAGCGAAACAGTCCTCGCTCCCGCCGGCGCGGCCTAGCCCTCGTCTCACCGGGGTCATCTGCTCCGGTCTCATTGATTCGGCGCCATGATCCACATCACCGAGGACCAAGTCCGAGAAATCCTATCGCCCGCCAAGGCCGTCGAGCTGCTCGAAACTTGTTTCCGCCGCCTCGACTCGGGCCAAGCCGTCAACCACCCGCGCCGCCGCGTCCGGATGGCGAACCGCACGCTGTTGCACTATATGGCCGCCGGCGACAACGAAAGCGGGTATCTGGGAACCAAGGTCTACAGCACCAATCCCCGCAAGGGCGCGCGTTTTCTTGTCAGCCTTTTCGATGCCGAGACGACTTCCCTGCTTGCCGTGATCGATGCCGACAGTCTGGGACAAATCCGCACCGGCGCGGCTAGTGGTTTGGCGACGAAATTCATGGCCAACGCCAACGCCCGAACCATCGGCATGATCGGGACGGGGTGGCAGGCCGAAACGCAGTTCGCCGCCGTGGTTGCGGTACGCAGGCCGGAGCGAGTCAAGGTCTACAGCCGCTCCGAGGAAAAACGCGCGGCTTTCGCCGAAAAGATGTCGGGCCGGCTCGGAATCGACATCGAGGCCGCCTCGTCGGCCGAGCAAACCGTTCGCGAAAGCGACATCGTAATCACCGTGACCAATGCCGCGACGCCTGTGCTCGAAGGCGCTTGGCTCGCCCCCGGAACGCATATCAACGCCGCCGGGAGCAACCACGTCAAGCGCCGTGAAATCGATGGCGCGGCCGTTCAAGGCGCGGCGTTCATCGCCGTCGACTCCATCGAGCAAGCCAAGATGGAAGCGGGCGACTTGGTGCAAGCTCACGAAGAAGGCGTATTGGATTGGGAGCGCGTCGAGGAACTATCGGCCGTCGTAGCCGGGCGCGTCCCGGGCCGCCCCGAACCAGAGGCGATCACCCTGTTCGAATCCCAAGGCCTCGCCATCGAGGATATCGCCGTCGCCGGGTACGTCTATGAACAAGTCCGCTGAGGATGGTTGGCTGAACCTTTCCCGCTAGGTAGGAAGAAGAGGCGGGAAGAACCGGATTCGGAACAATGGAAGAGGCGAAAGCCTCGAACAACCCTATTCCGTAAACATCATCTGCTGCTCGGATTCTTTCCAAGCGCTGATTTTGAGGCGGCGGCAGACCCAGCATAGGCCTTCTGATTGCTCGCTGGCGCCCGGCGTATCACAGATCCTACAGGCAAACGTTTCTTGGGCTTCAGGCTCAAAAACGGTCTTCTTGGCCGCTTCCAGCCATTGCGGGTCAACGCCCCGCCCGGCGGGAATATTCTTGGGACCGCTATTTTCTTTCACAGCAACCTCGAACCAGCCCTCTCCGATCAACCGTTCCGTTCAGGTGACACACCCACATCTTATCACGGCTTTCGCCCAATCCCGACCCAAAGAATGTCTGACATCAGATGAGCTTGAAAGGGGCGGGGAGTGTTTCCAACACAAGGTGAGCCTCAAGTCGATAAAGATTAGGACAGGGCACGCCGGCCGCGCGATGCATTCTGCGGCGCGAATGCGAGGTCCACGGCCGGACCCGCCCTTCCTCGGCAACGGACAAACGGCGGGGAGTCCTCGCGCCCCGGCGACCACCGTCACCGCAACAAGCCGCGAAAGCGGGCTAGAATGACAGCATGTCGCGAGCGTTCGCCGCGCTGGTATTGTTGGCCGTTTCCCTCGCCGCCGGCGACCTCGAACAGGCCGTCAAGGCGCTCAACGAGGAAGACTGGGCCGCCGCCGTCCCCTTACTCGAAACAATTGTCGCCGAAGAACCGGAGAACGTCGAGATCCAATTCAACCTCGCTTATTGCTACGCCCAACTCCAACAGGGTGACAGAGCCGTCGAACATTACCGAACGGTCGTCGAGCTGAAACCCGACCTCGTCGAAGCTCACATGAACCTTGGGATCTTGCTCATGGAGCGGCGAGAGTTCGGCGAAGCGGCTCCTCACTTCGAAGCCGTCATCGAAAGTCGTCCCGACGAATTCGCCCCCGCCCTGTACCTAGCTCACGCCTCGCTTGAGATGGGAGACGCCGAAGCGGCCGCCGACGCCTATAAGAAAGCCGTCGCCTTCGATCCGCGATCCGCCGACGCACAACTGGGCTTAGGCCAATCCTTGCTGCGCTCGGGCCGAGCGGAGGAAGCCGCTCCGCATTACGAACGGGCCGCCGAGCTTGACCCGACCTTGCAATCGATGAAGCTCGAACTCGCCGAGCACTTCGAAAACAACGGCCATCCCGAGAAAGCGATCGCGCTCTACCGGGGCTATCTCGGCGTCGACCCCGAAGCCGTCGCCGTCCGTGAGCGGATCGGTTTGTTGCTGCTCGATCTCAAGCAATATCCCGAGGCCGTTCGTTTTTTCGAACAGGCTGTCGAACTCGACCCGACCGTCGCCAATCGCGCCGCCCTTGCCGAGGCCTATTTGAACACCGACGAGATTGCCAAGGCGCTTCCCCATCTGCGTGAAGCCGCCGCCGCCAAGAACGCCGACCCCTCTCTGCGGCTGCGCTACGCCAACCTGCTTTTGCACAACGAGCAGTTTTCCGATGCCGCGCGCAATTACCTCGCCCTGCTCGAACGCAAGCCCGATCTCGTGGATGCCTGGAACGGGCTGGCCTTCGCGATGTACAAGAATGAAGACTTGCCCGGTGCACTCAGCGCGCTCATGCGGTCGGCCAAGGCCGGCCCGTCCAAGCCCGCGCAGATTTATTTGCGGGCCATTGTCGAAGACAAGCTCGAGTTGCGCAAGGAGGCCTTGGCGAGCTACCGCCGCTTCCTGGAAATGAAGCCCGGGCTCGAGGAAGAAGAATGGAAGGCTCGGGAAAGAGCCAAAGTGATTCAAAGGGCGCTCAGTCGAAGATGATGATCCGGCGTCGCGCGGCAATACTTGGACTCTTGATCGCCTTCGCGCCCGCGGCGGCGCAGGGCCCCGGCTCCTCCGAGTTCGAGTCGTTGAAGACCGAACCCGATCTCGAGCGGAAAGCCCGACGCGCCTTGGAATTTTCGCGCGCCCAAGTGGACCACGTCCTCGCGGCGTACCAGCAAAACGACCCGAAAGAGGGAAAGCGCATCTTGGCCGAGATTCTCGCGGCCGTGGAATTGGCCAATGAAGCGCTCACGGCAACCGGAAAAGCGGCCCGCCGTCGGCCGAAGCATTTCAAGCGAGCCGAAATTCAGACTCGTCGGCTGCTCAGACAGCTCGACGCCTTGTCCCGCAATCTCCTGGTCGATGAACGTACGGCGGTCGACCCGGTGCAAGAACGCGTCTCGGAAATCAACGATCAACTCCTGCGAGCCATTATGACCAAGCCGAAAGAGAAATGAGGTGGGTGATGACGCACAAACTTTGGGCGATTTTCCTGCTGCTCTCGGGCTTGGCCACCCTCGCCGCGCAGGACTATATCGGTGTCCGACGCGAGTTTCTCACCGACCATGAGATCGACTCGATTCGGGAAGCCCAAGAACCGAATCTGCGCATCCACCGCTACCTCGAATTCGCCAAGCTTCGTGTCGAGTTGATTCGATTGCGACTCGCCGAGGAAAAGGCGGGGCGCTCCAAAATCATCCACCGCACACTCAAGGAATACGGCCATATCCTGGAAGCCGTCGACACCGTCGTGGATGACGCCCTCGACCGCGAGTTCGACATCAGCCTCTCGATCGGCCCCATGTTGGAACAACAGGAGAAGTTTCTCGCCGCGCTCGAAAAGATCGCCGACGATCCGCCCGAAGACCATTTTCGCTATCAGTTCGTCCTCGAGGACGCCATCGATATCACTCGCGACAGCATGGAGCTGGCCGGCGGTGATTTAGCGGCCAGAAAGGCCGCCATCGAGCTGACCGCCAAGCGGGAAGCAGCCAAACGCGACGACTCAATGGTCCCCGAACTCAAGAAAGAAATGGAAGCCATCCGCGGCGAGAAAGAGAAGCAGAAACGCAAACGACCCACCCTGCTGCGTCCGGGCGAAAAGAAACCGTAAACATGGAGTGCCGTGAGCCGCCCGCCGGGTTGACGCCCGCGCATCCCCAGACCGACACAGCCTCTCCAACTCGTTGACGACGCTGATCGACGCCGAAAAAACACCGGCTGTCGCCGGGGCTTTCACGCCGCGACGGCTACGTCGCCAAATCGTGTTTACCGGGCTTGGGCAGGGGAGTCGGCTTCGGGTGCCGCTTAGCGGGGGGTGGTTCGCCCAGGCTCAGCCAGAACGTGCGGCAATAGTCCGCCGCCGACCACAGCGCGAACAGCACCACGAACCACAAGGAAAGATACGCCACGTCCGCGGCAGCGGGCCAGTAGGGCGTTATCATCAGCAGCGACACGGCGATCACCTGGGTGACCATCTTCGTCTTGCCCAGGTCACTGGCCGAAATCGTGTGGCCTTTCGATAAGGCGATGCCGCGAAGTCCGGTCACGGCGAATTCACGGCCCACGATGATGAAGACCATCCAGGCCGGCACGCGGTCCAGTTCCACCAAGCATATGAAGGCCGCCGAGATCAGCAGCTTGTCGGCCAGCGGGTCGGCCAGTTTCCCGAATGTTGTAACTTGATGCCGCCGCCGTGCAATATACCCGTCCAGCAAGTCCGTCCCCGCGGCAGCCAAGAAAATCACCAGCGCCAGCCACTCGGTGTTGAAGAACAGGCCGCCGATCTGGACCTCGACATTGCGGCGCAGCATCACGGCGAGCAGCAGCGGAACAAAGAAGATCCGCAGAACCGTGAGCGCGTTCGGAAGGTTCATCAGGTCTCAGGCCGTAGGGTGCGCGAACTCCACCTTCCCTACTATATTTCGTGCTTCTCGATACTGTCAATTTTCCGGTAAATCGATGGACCGTTTCTTTTTGCCCCCACCGTCGTCGCCGGCATGCCCCGCCGTCCCAGGCTTTACGCTCGTCCGCCCGGTGGGATAGGCTGAGTCTTCCGTGGAGAACACCGGGGCCAACGATCGGATACGCAATGGCATGCGGGACGATTGGGACCGTCGCGCCCGCGAGGATGCCTCCTACTATGTCGCGTTTGGACGCCGCGGACAGGATCGCGAGGAATTCTTCGCAACGGCCGCCGAGGTCTTGCGCACGCTGCGCGAGGAGTTTCGCCGCTTTCCGCCTGAAATGGACTTTCGTAAGCTGGCCGCCATCGAGATCGGATGTGGCCCGGGCCGTCTGATGGTTCCGATGAGCGAGGTCTTTGGGCGCGTCGCCGGCGTGGACGTTTCCGGCGAAATGGTTCGCCTGGCACGGGAAAATTTGGCCGGAATTCCCAACGCCGAGGTGCGCCGCGGCGGCGGGTCCGATCTAGCGGGGTTCGAGGATGAGTCGTTCGATTATTGTTACAGTTACGCCGTTTTTCAACACATCCCCTCGGCCGACGTAGTGTGGGATTACCTGCGGGAGGCCCGCCGAGTCTTGAAGCCCGGAGGGCTAATGAAGGTGCAGCTCAACGGTCTACCCGCCGCGCCGACCGCGGCCGACCCCGCGCCGATGCCCGGCTGGTCGCTGCGCGCCGCCGTCCCGCGCGGGCTGGTCGCGCTACCCGCCGACGGCGCGCCCGACACCTGGAGCGGCGCGCGCATCCGGCCCGAGCAGGTTGCGCGTTTCGCCGCCGACCACGGTTGGCAACTGCTCGCGATGGACGGTTTTGATTCGCAGTATCTGTGGGTGACCGCGCGCAAGCCCCGCTCCGCCGGCGCGCACTCCCCGCCGCCCCCCCCGCGCCGCGGCGGCGTCTACCGCGTCACCAACACCTGGACCGAAGATTCGTTGGCCCCTCGGTCCGGGCGCTTTGCCAGTGCTTCCCTACGCGGTCTCGATTTGCCCAACGAGGCCGACTTGAACCGCCTGCGGGTCGAGGTCAACGGAGTTTCGACGGCCCCTAACTTCGTCGGCGAATACGTATGGGGCGGCCCCACCCAGGTGAATTTCTTCTTTCCGCCCAACGTGCGCTCCGGGGTGGCGACGGTTCAACTGCTGTTGGACGGCAAACCGATTTCCGACCAAGCAACGATTCGGATCATCGCCGAAGCGCCCATGGTCCCGAAATTACTCGGCGTCAGCGACGGCATCAATTTGTTGTCGCGGCTCACCATAGAAAGCCGCGCCGTGCGTGTGAGCTTGGAAGAAGTGGACACCGCCGGCCCGGCGGCTCTCTCCACCCAGGTCCGGGCCGACATCGGCGGCCGACCGGTCAAGCAGATTGAAGCTTCCTTGGTCGACCCGCTGACGCGACGCTACGAGCTGAACCTGGTGGTGCCCGAGAACCTGACACCCGGGCGGCACGAATTACGTTTGCGGCTGGGCCGCCGTCATTTCCCCACGACTTCAATCGAGATCGCACCTTGAATCAGCACACCACCGGCAACGCGGCGAGTAGCGAGGGTCGGCCGTGATCCACGGACCCGACAGCGCCGTTCAACTCGTCCTTCAGGCAGCCGAGCAGCTTCGTCGATACGGAATCGCCGCTCCCTATGGATTAGTCCCTCCCCTGACGCCCCTGCTCGTCGCCGCGCTGACGTCGTTGACGGGGCTCTCCGCGGAACAAGCCTATGCGGTGATCGTGGGGACCGTCTGGGTGGGTGGCTCGGCCGCCGTCTTCGCGGCCCTGCGGCGGCTCGGTGGCGGCGTCCGCCTTGCCGGCCTTGGGGCGGCGTTGTTCGCCCTCGCTCCAAGCCGCGTGCTTTCCATCTTCCACACGCCCGACGAGGCAAGGCTGTGCTTCGGGACATTGACCGCCGTATTGGTCTGGCTATGGGCCGCTCGGCGACTCTCGCGGCCCTTGCGCTCGATGCTGCTCGCCGCGGCCTCTGTCGCGATTCTTCTGACCATTCCCTGGCCGCCGGACTGGTTGGATGCACTCACCGCGGCTGAGTTAGCGGCGATCTTATCTCTGCCGCGCAGGCGAGAGGCGGCGACATGGTTGACGAGACCTCTGCCGGCGGGGTTGGCCCTGGCCGTTTTCGCCCTACCGAGCCTTTGGTTGCTGTTGGCGTACCCGGCCCTGGTCCACACTTCGCAACCGCTGCCGCCGGGCGTGACGGCTTGGGTCGCTGAAAACGCGCCGGATGCTCGTGTCTACGGCCTGCCGTCGCTCGAAGTGCAAGCCAATCCCAAGCGCCGCTTGATTGATCGCTTGATACGGTCGCCCGGAAACGAAAACTTGTCGGTGCGATGGCTGCGGGCCCTGGGCGTGGAGTACTTCATCAGCCGCGATTGGCCGAAATTCCACTCACGGCTCGAATGCGTTTACGAAAAAGATGATTGGTGTGTCTACGAAGTCCCCGGGGCAAACCCCGCCAAGGCCGTGCTCACTTCACGCCGCGGGTGGAAGCATTTGCCGCCGTTGCGTGGTCCGCTGGATCTTGACGGCTTGATCGCCTATGAAGCCTGGGCGTCACGCCCCGAAGCCGTCGGGCTGCGGAGATCGGCCGACGGGCTGATCGTCATCAGCGGCGATATCGGGCCGGACGACTTGATCCTCGTGAGGCAGCCCCTCCGGCAAGGCCGGCGGGCACGGCTTGCCGCGATCGGCGCCCTCGACTCGACTGATCCCCCGCTCGAGGTCAACATCGAGGCCGACCCGCTGGGATTCATGGTGCTTGACCCGCCCGGGAGCGGGCTACACAGGATCACACTGGAATACCGACCCGAGCTTAACGAACGTTTGGGTTTTGACGTGCTGCCGACGAAGCCCTTCTTGGCGGGTCCTTTTCCCCGGATTTACCCCGGCGGCATCGGCGATGCGAAAACGTTTGCCCTGCCTCCGTTTCGTCCCGGCGCCGTCTTGTCGGTCTTCGGCGAGCATTTCGTTCCCGGCGAGACACAGGTATTCTTTGATTCGACGCCGGGCGAGGTTCTCTACGTCATACCCCACCAAATCAACGTCCGCCTCCCCGCCGAAACCTCGCCGGGTGATGTCGCGGTGACCGTGGAAGCGGCCGGGCGCATCAGCCAAAGTCGACAGATCGAGGTGGTCGAGTGAGGCCCCGGCGCCGGTTGTTCGTTTTGTGGGTTGGCGGCACGGCTCTCGCCCTGGCCTTGCAGCTTTCGGCGGCGGATTTAAAGGAGCGAATCGGCTTTTATCAATGGGTTGGCCCGCCCGCGCGCCAGGGTGAGCCGGACCCGTTGACCGCCGCTCGGGAACGCGCGACCGCCTTGGGAGCGAAGGTCTTTCGGCTCTACGTCGGCGCGCGCTTCGACTATGTTCACCGCCTGTATTCTCCGCGGCGGTTCCAATCAGATCCGGTGGAAGGACCCTTGACGCCCGCCAAGATCACGGCCTTGCCCCGTTATCGGGCCGTCCTCGAAGACCCCTTGCTTGAAACCGTCATCTTGACCGTCTATCCGGTTGTCGATTACGGGGCCGGGCCCGACGACATGAATCTTGCGCGCCCCTGGGGACCGAGAGAGCGAGAGATCGAATTCACCCAAACCACCGAATTGTGTGACTTTCTTTACCGCGAGTTCGGTCATCTCGACAAGACCGTGATCTTGGCCAATACCGAGGCCGACAACAAGTTGCTCGACATCATGAACTACACCGGCTCGGCCCGGCGCGCGGTCGACAATCTGCGGGCCTGGACGCAAACCCGCTTCGAGGCCGTCAGCGAAGCGCGCCGGGCGAACCGCGGAGCCCGCCTCCGCGTTCTTCACGCCTTCGAGATTTCCTTGGTCAATCTGCAATTCGTCAAACAAGGATCGATGTATTACAAGACGGCGCGTGTGAGGCAAGGCGAACGCGGATGGAATGCTCTCCAGGACATCGTGCCCCACGTTTCATTCGATTTGCTTTCCTATTCAGCCTACGAAGCGACGAATTCTCCCTACGAAACCCAACGCATCAATGTCGACGCCGCTTTGACCGGACAACGGCTCGAGCGCGATGTGCGGCGGATACGGAAACGTGCCGCGGCGTCGGTCTCCGAAACGGGCAGGCGGCGTTTCGGCCGCGACTTCGTCATGATCGGCGAGCTGGGCTATCCGCGCGAACGTTTTGACGCGCTGCCGACCGGCGGCGTCCTGCCGCGGCTGCGGAGCGCGCTCGCCGCGGCCGAGGCCGAGGGCTGTCCCTACATTGTGCTGTGGCAGGTTTTCGACAACCCAAGAAACGGCGACGCGGCCTGGGGCTTCGGCATGCTGGATCGGTTGGGACGGGTACCTCGACTGCGGGCCCCCGAGGGTGAGTGCAATTCGATCCAAAGTTGTCTGGGCAAGGTTCTGGCGGGGGGCCTGGGGGCTTGGCGGGAGGAGCGATGACGGCTTCCTGCTCGATCGACGGCTGACGGCGAGGGGCTGAGCGCCTTTGTTCGCGGGGTTCTAGCGACTTCGGACCGTGTCGGGGCGCGCGCTTTTCCTGGGCGGCATCACGGCTCGCGGCACGGGACGCATGGGAACCTCGGGGGTTTTGTCGCCGGGTGTTGAATCGATCTCGTCACTGGAAAAATTCTTGACATCCAGGGTTTCCGCGGCGAGGTCCGCAGTCCAATCGACCAATTCACTGAAGGGAGCAAATCTTACAATGAGCGCCACGTCGAAGGCTTTCGCGATTCTCTTGAGAGTCGTGATGCTCGGTCTTCCGTAATCGGAAGATTCCAGCCGTGAGATCTGATTTTGCGTCATCCCGCACGCCTCGGCCAGTTCTTGTTGACTCCAACCCGCTCTCATCCGCATCGCGCGGATCTGGAAGGCGATAGCTTTCGCAATGTGAGAGTCCACGAAACGGCCGCGCGATTCTCTTCCACGCCGAAGTCGTCTCCAAAGCCCCTCCTTCCTCTCAGATTTCGATTTCATGCGGAACCCTCCCTGCACGGCCTTCGACCTCGTTCTTCCTGCGCAGAGCGGTCTTGCGTGCATTCATCGGTTTGAATTTGTCTTTCCCTTTCCCGCTTGTCTTCGTCGCGCCGATCAGCATCGTGAATTGCAGACGCTCCGGGCCGAAAAAGCCAAAGACGCGGTATTGCTTTCGCGATGTCTTGAACCGTATCTCCCCAATGCCGTCGTCGAGTAAATCGAAACCCGGACGCCGCCACAGATCCCTCGGCGAAACCCGCAAATAGTCAAGCGTATCCTCGAGCTCATCATGAGCCGCATCGGGGATCTCATCGATCCACCGCTGGACGTCTCGATTACCGGCGGGGCTTTCGTAGCCAAAAAATGTCCAGACAACTCCCATAAAGAGTATATCGCAAAAAAGATATAGGAGAGACCTTGATCGCCGCATAGGCCTCGATCGTACGATCCTAACATGTCGCGAAAAAGGGAAAATCAGCGTCGGTTGGCGGATGGTCCCACTGAGCCCACAAGGGCTCATGGTGCGCTTGAACGGTGGTGGCCCGGTGTCTTATGTGCGCCGGTAGCGGTAACCCTAAGCCCCCGCCGCCTTCTCCAGCACACGCCACTTCGCGGCAAACGTCGTACGCTTGATCCCGAGCAAATCGGCGGCTTGCTTCTTGTTGCCCGCCGAGCGGTTTAGGGCCTGTTTGAGTAGGCTGCGCTCCAACTCCGTCACGACCGCGTCGAAGTCAAGTCCGGCTTGCGGCAGTTGGATTTCCGGCGCCGCTCCCGGCCCGCGTTGGACCGAGAAGCGCGGCAAGGGGAAATCGCTGGGATAGAGCATCGATCGCTCTTCGCTGAGGGCGACCGCCTTTTCGACGGCGTTTTCGAGCTGGCGAACATTACCCGGCCAGTGGTATTCGGTGAGTCGCTTGAGCCCGTCGGCGCTGAGCCGCTTTTGGGGTAGGCGCTCTCGGGCGCAGACACGTTCCAGCAAGTGATCGACCAACCCGGGAACGTCTTCCAGGCGCCGCCCCAAGGTCGGCAGCGAAATCGGAATCACATTCAATCGATAGTAGAGGTCTTCGCGGAATTCTCCCCGCTCGACCATCTCGTCCAGGTCGCGGTTGGTTGCCGCGACAACCCGAACATCGACCGTCGTCGTTTCCGAACTGCCGACACGTTGAAATTCCCTTTCCTGCAACACCCGCAGCAGTTTGGCCTGCATGTCGTGGGGCATCTCCCCCACTTCATCGAGGAAGATCGTCCCCTTGTGGGCCTGTTCGAATCGCCCCGTCCGATTGGCGATCGCGCCGCTGAAGGCGCCCTTGACGTGCCCTAATAGTTCCGCTTCCATCAGGCTCTCCGGGATCGCCCCGCAGTTCACCGTCACCAGCGGATGACCCGCCCGCGGCGACGCGCCGTGGATCGCCTTCGCGGCCAGCTCCTTGCCCGTTCCGGTCGGACCGCAAATCAAGATCGTTGACCGGCGAGGGGCGATGATCCGAATCAGCCGCCTGACGCCGCGCATCAGTTCGCTTTCGCCGACCAGGCGCGGTTCGGCGTCCTCCGCGTGCTTTGCCGCGTCGCGCGCCGCGCGGTCTTCCCAAGCCAGGCGAACTCGCTCTTCAATCCAGTCCAGCGGAAACGGCTCTTCCTCGGGAATCCCGAGATAATCGACGACGCCGAAGCGGGCCAGACGACAAGCTTCCGAATAGTCCGGTTGCCGCGACAGCGCCAAGACCGCCGGGGCCCGCTGACAGCGTAGCGATTCCTCGGCTAACCGCTCGGGCAAAGGGTCTTCCACGGTGGTCGCAAAGAGCAAGACATCGAACCCGCCCGACTCAAGAGCGCGCAGACCCTCCGCCGCGGTCTGGACCCAGTCGCTTTTCCATCCGGCCCGACGAAACCGCTCCTCGATCGCCAGGTCGAGGGATTCGGGCAGCCCCACTTGCAGAATTCGGCACTTTTCGTTCATGAGCAGTCGAGAGTGAGCACGATTCACCGCCGGCCGCGGCATTCGCGTTCACCCTTCAATCGGAGATTTGCCCGCGGCTTTATATCTATCCGTGATTTCAACGCAGTCTATGCCTTGGACGGGCTAGACGATTGATCTCAAGGGGGATAGCCATGAGCGAAAGAGGCCGATAACGGCTCCCCGATCAAGCATAGACCGCTTCCGTCGGGCCGTCGTGGCACATCAGGATCGCGCCTCCAAGCCCTTGGTAAACAAGTCGTCCGGCCGGAGCAGCCAGGGTCCGCGAGATGAATGCCGGACCTCGTCCGGCATCAAGAACGATGGCGGGCGTAGTCGGAAGTCGGTGCCGGCCATGGTCGAACCAAGAGAAGATCGCAGGCAGGGGAACGCTCAATCCCCGGCCGTCGACTCTCCAATATTTGTGTCACGTTTACGTTGCGCGGAAACAGTAGCCGCCCCATCGTCTCGGACGCTACTATGGAAGACCCTCCCAGGATGCCGGGCGTGCCTGGGAAACCTCTCGCGAAGCAACCGAAAGAGCTGAAATCCATGCGACTTGTTACCTTCACCACCGGAACCGGATCGAGGGCCGGCCTCGTTTCCGGCGACCAAATCATCGATCTGGCCGCGGCCGGCTATCCCGACGTCTTGTCATTTCTCGAGGCCGGTGACGCCGCCGTCTCCGCCGCCGGCGATCTGGCGGCGAACCCCGCGGAGACGATCAGTCGCGCCGACGTGACACTGCTCGCGCCGATTCCCGACCCGCCCAAATTCATCTGCATCGGCCTCAACTACCGTGACCATGCCATCGAATCGGGCATGGATATTCCCACGATTCCGATCGTCTTCACGAAATACAGCAACGCCGTCACCGGCCCCGGTCAGCCGATCGAGCTGCCGTCGGTTTCCAATCAGGTTGACTACGAAGCCGAATTCGCCTTCGTGATCGGCAAGCGCGGAAAGAACATCCCCGCCGAAAAATGGGAAGAGCACGTCTTCGGCTATACGATCGTTCACGACGTCAGCGCGCGCGACTACCAGCTCGCCACCTCGCAATGGACGATCGGGAAGACTTTCGACACGTTCGGTCCGATGGGGCCCGAGCTGGTCGCCAAAGACGAGATACCCGATCCCCACAATCTGCGCATCAGTTTGGAACTCAACGGACAGGTGTTGCAGGATTCCAACACGAAACAGTTCATTTTCGATATACCGGCGCTGATCGAATACCTTTCGAAAGTGATGACGCTCGTCCCCGGCGACATCGTGTCGACCGGCACGCCTCCCGGCGTCGGCATGGCCCGCAAGCCTCCGATCTTCATGAAGCCCGGCGACGACGTCGCCATCACGATCGAGGGCCTCGGCGAGCTGCGCAACCCGGTCGTGGCGGGCTCCTAACCTCTTTCGGCCCTAACTGGCTCGTCCTCCCGCCAGGCATCGTCGGTCTTGGGCCGGGCCCCGAGAGTTTACAAGAATCAACTGTTTTTCTCAGCATTTTCTCATCGAAGGATGAGCCTGAAGACGGGGGTTGGGGCTTTTTGAGTAGCTGGGGCTCCTTTCTGGTTTTTTGGTTTTGATTTGGGAAGGGGAGAATCGTCGTCGGGGTTGTGGGAATGTGGGAATCGCGGAGCGATTTCCAAGGGCGGTGGGAAACGAAGGGAAACCTGGTTTTGGTTTTCCTCGTTTTCCACCGCCCGCCATTTCCACAGCCCTCTTCCTGCTGTTCAGCACGGCGTGTTCGCGGACCGGAAACTGGCAAACAGCTTGTGTTTGGCTCGCTGCATCCGGCGCGCCGCCGCAGTGTCGCTTTCCGCCTGGGCAATGCGGCCCAGAGCCTCAAGCGTGTGCCCTGGCTTGAGGTAGCCGGCGGCCTCGGGCAACTGCTCGAAAGATTCCCAAGGCGTCTGGTAGTGGCGATACACCCGCTTCTGCTTGCCTTTGGCGTCGGTCTTGATCTCGGGCTGTCCGCAGGGCCGGTGGAAATTCAAATAGGGATTGAAGTGCTGTTGGTAGAAGCGCTGGATGCGCCCCGCGTGCGGCGCCGCGATGTGCGTATATCCCATGTGTTTGCGGATCACCGCGCCGTTTTTCGATTCCACCAAGCCGTTGTCATTGGAGTGCCGCGGACGCGACTTGGTCTGTTCGATCAGCAGCTTGTTCAATAACTTCTCCACCGTGCGATTGAGGAACTCGCTGCCGTTGTCGGAATGGAAGCCGCGGATACGAAAGGGAAACTGCTCGATCATGGCTTTCAGCAACGGCTCCAGCCAGGCTTCACTGATCGCGGCTGTGGCGCCGACCACTTGCCACTGGGTGACTTCATCCACGGCATTGATGTGGTAGACGCCCTTGACGCCATCGCGATCCCCTTGATGCACCGTATCCACTCGCAGAAAGCCGGGTCGGCCTTGCGGGTCGGGCCGGCGCCGCTCGCCGATCGACACCGCTGTGGGCCGGGTCTTGGTGAAATGCAGCCGCCGCCGGCGGTAGGCACTGCGCCGCCGCAGGCGATAGATCTGGGCCACCGAGATCCCCGCCAACCGCTCGTATTCGCGCTGCTGGTACTGCTGGTATTCCCGCTCGAGGATCTTGCGCGTGGCCGGGCCGCTGAGGGTTTCGTGGGCCTCGTCCACCGCCGCCAGCAGTTCGACGTCGGCGGGCGTGTACTTGCGGGCAAAGCGATGCCGCCGGTAGCGGGCGGGTTGGAGTTCTCCGCCCTGCCGGTACTGCTGGATCAGCCGCGTGATTTGCGCCCGGCTCAGTCCGGTCATCTTGACCAGATACTGCCGCAGCAGCCCTTTGTCGGCGCGGTTCTGGCGGCTGTAGCCGTGCCGGCCAAGCGTGCGCGCCACCCAAGCGTAAATCTCGGCCCGCCCTTTGCCTTTGAATCGAATCTCCTGGCTGGAGTGGAGAAACTGCCGGATCTGTTGCGGATTCAACTTGCCGGCGTTTTGCACTTGGATAGTCAATCCCCAGCATGCCCACTCCCCGATCCTGCAGGCTCATCTTGTGTGAGAAACAAACTCCTCGTTCAGGCTCATCTTGCATGAGACAAGACTTTCTCTTGCACGCTCTCTCGGGCCCGCGTATACTAATTGTGCTCGTTTCAAGGGGTTGAATACGGTCGCCGCTGTCCGGGGATATTCGTTCTTTCGAACGAAATCATAGGGTCGAGTGCCATAGCGGTACGAATGTGTCCTCCTACGCCCGCCGAGAAGGGAAGCAATAAGACGGCACGGCGGAGGAAACACACCAGCTGTGGAACAGCGCTGTCCGGGTCGGCTCCTTGCGCCGAGAATTCACTAGTGACGAATTCAAAAGGAGAGACCTATGAAAATCGCGGTACCTTTCTTGGCTTTACTGGTTGGTTGTTCCGCTGGCCGCGGACACCGTAGAAACCGTCTACCTTAACGCGCCTCTCAGCCCCATCAAAGAGGTACCGTCTCTTGCGGGGATGGATGCGGAGGGCGGCGCCACCGTACAATTTCATCTTCAACGCGACGACGACGGCGCTTTGATCTCAGCGTTTGTAACGTTCACCGTTCAGGTTCGCCCCGCCGAACCCGATGCCCTGTTGGCGATCCACATTCACGAAGGAGCCGCCGGAGAAAATGGTCCGGTTCGTATCCCGTCAGGGCTGGAATTCGGAGGCGACCCCGTGCCGGCCGGTCCCGAACCCGTCCGAATCTGGCGGCAGGTCTCGATGACGGATGCAGCCGGCCTTGCCGTCGTGAGCTCCGTGTTGGAGAATCCCGGCGGATTCTACGTAAACGTTCATGCCGGCAGCCAACCGGGGGGATTGATGCGCGGTCAGTTGCGCATGCTCGACGTGGACCGCTTGGCCGGGATGATCATGAAGGTTCAAGGAAGCGTCGACGGCGTCGCGGCGCAACAAGAATTCAATTCGACCATTTTGCGGAGGATCGCTCTCGTTCTAGGCGTATTACGCCGCGGAGAATAGACGAGAAGGCGCCCTCGCCGGCTTCCGGCACCGAGAAATCGCTCGCCACCGCGCGGGGAGACGACCGAAGGGCGCTGATATAATGCCGTTAACGGGTGGCGCGGCCGCTGAACGATCATCAGCTAGCCGCGTCCGCCCGGATCTTTCATGGTTCGCGACGGCATCTATTACGGCCTGGGCTTCGGCCTGACGGGATTGCTCGCCGCTGTTTGGCTGGGCATGCTTCCGGCCCTTCCGCTGTTCTCCATGGGGGCCTTTTGCGTGTATTTTTTTCGGGACCCCGAGCGCTCGATTCCTTCCGGCCCGGTCGCCGTCTCGCCGGCGGACGGCACCGTCACTCACATTCGCGATCTCGGCGACGGCGCCTGTCGCGTGAGCGTGTTCCTCAATATTTTCAATGTCCACGTTAATCGCATCCCGGTTAGCGGCGTCGTGAAATCGGTCGAATATCGCCGAGGCTCATTCAAGCTCGCGAACCTGGAGGCGGCCTCCGCGCAAAATGAACAGAACAGTTTGACGATTGAGGACGGCGCCACCCGTGTTACCGTCAAACAGATTGCCGGGCTCGTCGCGCGCCGTATCTTGTGCGACAAACGAGTTGGCGACGAAGTGCGCAAGGGCGAACGCTTCGGACTCATCAAGTTCGGGTCGCGCGTCGACATTTACTTGGGCCCCGAATGGGACCTTTCGGTCGGCGTGGGGGATCGAGTCCGGGGCGGCAGTTCCGTCTTGGCGACAAAGAGAAGCGAGGATCCCGCCGGAGCTTTCGCAAGCTAGGTTGTGTGAAAAAATGGGGACGACACCAAGCGCCGGCCGAACTCGTTCTCTTGCATCAAGAAAATTGTACGGCGCGAAGTGGATTCTCCCCCGTTTTTTCACGGTTGGAAGCCAGGTTGAGCTGTCGTTATGACTGAAACGAAACCGCGCAAGAATCGACATCGCGCTTACGCGTTGCCGACGCTGTTTACGACGGGTACGCTCTTTTGCGGCTATTACTGCCTGATGAAAACCGTGCAGGCGATCTCGCTGCCGCCCGACGCCGTCAACGAGGCCGCCCGCCTTTATGATCACGCCTCGTTAGCCATCGGCCTCGCCGTATTCACCGACGGCATGGACGGCCGCATCGCCCGCATGACGAACGCCACCAGCGACTTCGGACGCGAAATCGACTCGCTGGCCGACGTCATCACCTTCGGCGTGGCCCCGGCCACCTTGGCCTTTGCCTGGGGAATCCGCGCGCCGGAAATGCGTCAAGATCTGTGGTTTGCCGACTGGCTGCCCGCGATCGGGTACTTGATGGCTTTCCTCTACCTGACCTGCGGCGCGGCTCGACTGGCGCGTTTCAATGTGCAAACCAACCCGCGTCCGAAAAACCCGGGCCGTCCGGATCGGCGCTATTTCGTCGGCTTGCCGATTCCGCCGGCCGCCGGGATGCTGGCCGCCATCGTCCACTTTTGCGGTGGCTACCCAATTCAAGATTGGCTGCCATGGGGCGTGTTGTGGCTGGGGCTCATCCTGCTGCTGGCCTTCTTGATGATTTCCACATGGCGCTACACCAGCTTCAAGGACATGGGTTTCTCGCGTATGCCCTCGCTACTGATGGTCGTTTCGCTCGCGACGTCCATCTATTTGATTTGGAATTTTTCGCAACCCGTGCTGTTGGCCATGGCATCGGGATTTGTCGTCAGCGGCATCCTGACGCGCATCGGCGGACTGCTGCGGCGCGGTTCCCGCAATCGGTCCGAACACTCTCGCGAATCCACCGCCGAGGGTCAATGAAACGGCTCGCGATGCGGTCGACCTTCGGTCCTTTGACATCGAGATTCGTCGGCCCACCCTTGCCGATTTTCTGGAAACCGCTGATGCCGGCGATCCTGTGCGCCGCTCTCGCCGCTTCCTGCGGCTATCGCATTGTCGGCTCGGCGGATACGATTCCCGATCGCATCCAAAAGGTTTCCATCAAGACGTTTCAAAACGCCACCACGGAATACAAGATCGAACAACACCTGACGCGGTGGATCATCCGCGAATTCATTTCCCGCACGCGCTATCAGATTGTCCATGACGATAAGAACGCCGACGCTACTCTCGACGGGACGGTTCTGAACTTCCTGGTCTATCCGGTGATCTTCGATCCCGTCAGCGGACGCGCCACCAGCGTCGCGACCATCACGCACATCCACATTGTTTTGCGCGACCGGCGGACCGGCGAGGTTCTCTACGAAAACCCGCTCTTCCAGCATCGTGAAAGGTACGAGGTGACGACCGCGGCCGAAGCCTATTTCGAAGAGCGCGAGGCCGCTCTGGTCCGCACAAGCCAAGGCGTCGCGAGGGATCTGGTCTCCGCCGTCTTGAGCGGCTTCTAGCGTTCCGAGGAAGCCTAGGCCCCCGGAGGGGGCGCCGGAAAGTAGCCCAGGGTGAAGCGAAGCGAAACCCTGGGTAAACATCGAAAAACGAAAAGCCCCGGTAGGGGCGAAGGAAAGATCGTTCGACAATATTTCTTTCCGATTCGAAGCGCCGCCTCTGTTTAGACATCGGCCATGACCGCGAAACAATTCCTAGACAGCCTCAAGAAAGCCGAACCCCGCCCGGTTTACCTCTTCGTGGGAAACGAGTTGTTCTATCGCGACCGCTGCCGTCAAGCGTTGACGCGCGCCGTACTCGGCGAATCCGCCCTCGAAACCGTAAGCCCTGAAGGGCTCACCGAAATCGATCTCAGCGAACAATCCCTCGCCGCCCTCATCGACGAAGCTCGCACGATGTCGCTATTCGCCGCGGCCCGCCTGCTCGTCGGAGCACGGGCCGAAGCGACTCTCCCCCGCGGAACCGGCGCCAAGGCGGCGCAGCCTTTCGAAGCCCTGCGAAGCTACGCCGAAAGTCCCACCCCCGGCACCGTCGTGCTTTTCGAGTCCACTCGTTTTGATCTGAGCGAGCGCGACGACAAATCGAAAATCGACCGCCTGGTCAAACTCTTCGGAAGCGCCTGCGAAGTCGTCGAGATGAAGCGGCTTACCGCCGATCAAGCGATACGCGAATCGGCCGCGCGAGCCAAGCAGTTGGGTCTCGAGATCGATTCTTCGATGTTGACCGATCTGGTTGAGATGCTGGGCGGCGACATGGCGCGCCTGGCCAATGAACTCGAAAAACTGTCCCTCTATGTGGGAAGCGAGCGCGCGGTCGCGGCCGATGATCTTGAAACCCTCATTCCCGAGGCTCGTCGTCGCGGCGTATTCGAATTTTCCGATGCCTTGGCCCACGGCGATCGAGTGCGAGCACTCGACATTCTCGACACCTTGGCCGAGACGGGCGTTTCCTGGCCCATGCAGGTCAACTTGATCGCGAGCCTATTTCGGCAGGCGTTGGCGATGAAAGAGCAGGGGGCCCGCACCTCTCAGCAAGTAATGTCGCTGTCGCAACAGTACGGCATTCGGATGTGGCCGCCCAGAGCACGCCAGGTAGTGGAGGTCGGCCGACGCTTTTCGCCGCGCCGGCTCGAGCAAGCGCTGATCCGTCTAGGGGCAGCCGACCGCGACCTGCGCCGCCAACGCCCCAACGACCGCGTCATCATGGAACAACTCGTGATGACCCTCTGACCGCGCCGGTAGCGACCGCCGCGGCCGGCACGAGCAGTATACGACCGGCGAAATCGCAAACGCCTAGAGCCGCGAAGCGGCGGCGGGAATATAGCCTGGGGTGGAGCCAACGGCGGAACCCCAGGTAAGGAGTCAAACAAAATCAAGCCCTGACAGGGCGGAAGGAACGAAACCCGCGATCAAACCTGCCTCGTTGCCGAAACCCATTGCCGCGGCGACGTTATGACTCCCGAGGATTTATAGGCGAGCAACGGCCCCCCTACTCCCGCCCCTTAGTCGTCGGAACCTCGACCGCCTCCTCGCCCAGCCCGAATATCCGAATGCCCCCCGACCTACTCTTCGGAGCCGGTTGCACAACTACCTTGGGGCGTGAAGAAGGCGCTGCCGCCGACGGCAATCGTTCGGCCGGGGCGACGCCGCTGCCGCCGCTCGCCGCCCGCGCGTCCATCTGGCGCCGGATCTCCGCTCCTGTCACTTGCAGTGACGCCGCCAGCACATTGCCGTCGTGCGTCAACTGAATCTTATTGAGCGTTTCCAAAGTTTCCGGCTTCTGCTCATTCGCCTTCGCCATCGCGAGGAAGCCGTTCAATAGGTCGTAAAACTGTTGCGCGTCTTCTTGCGTGGCGGCTCTCACATCGAAGTGCAGTTCAATATCCTCGGTAACGTCAATCCCGACTCCGAACCCATCGATCTTCGAGCCAAAATTACTCAACATCCCCGCGAAGGCGTTGTCCGCGTCGGCGGCCGGTTGGGGGAACGGACCGGCGGCGGCGATCCAAATATGATGTCCGCCCAGACGTTGGATCCAATCCGACATCCCTGCCCCGAATCGCGACGGGCTGCCGGAAAGACGCCGCGCCACGACTCCCTGGATCTCCGCCAGATTCCCCAGCGCGATCCGGCTGCCGTCCATGATGACGAAATGCTTGTCCTCGTCGTCGCCGAGCGGTCGCCGAACTTCGAACCCCTCGTAGAGGTTCGTCTCGCAGCCTTTCGGGCAAAGCGCGCTGACCACCAGGGTTTCGTCGAAGCGCCCGCTCGCCAACACAAGCCCCTCGGCTTCGGTTTCCGACCCGTCCACGCTGGCGCCGATCACAACCTCGTCGATCATCGAGAGCGGGTTCGGCCCCATCACGCTGAGCAACTGATCGAACCCCGGTTGTTGCGCCCGCGCCTGGTCCCAAAACATCGAGACCAGCGGCGAGCCCGCGAAGTCCGCTACCCGAATCCCCGCCAGTACATTCACGTCGGGGCGCGCCAAATCCACCAAGCTTTGCGCCGCGACCGGAGGCGCCGGCAAAGTGGCGGCAAGCAAGATCACCAGGACAAACGGTATCGCACGAATCATAAACGATTCTCCTTCATTTGATCGTAAGCCCAAGCCCGGCTATGTGGAATACGGCAAAGACCTTACGGTCCTGAAAACTCGTGAGCAAACGTCCTCTAACTCCTATCGTCCCGCCCACCCCGAAATCGATTCGCACCCGCCGGTCCTAGCCAACAGTTCTGACCCGCTCTCAGCCCGTCGCGCCACGCCGAAGTGTCCCACGAGCAGTGGGGCAGGTCTCCAAGCCTACCCATCCACATAGCACACAACGCGCATTACCCCCAAACCGAGCCGCGCACGTTAGTAAGCGGTATCCGATCAGCCCGTCAACGCAAACGAAAGGCGGTATTACCGCGGCACCGCGGTGCCTGCCCCGAACACGAGCCGCGCCGCTCCCGAACCCGAACAAAACCAGCTTGACACCACCGCTATCCTGAGCACGGAAACCACTGTCCCCAGACTCTGTCGGCAGCGACACGAACGAAAAAAAGGACACTCCCAAAACGGTCCGGAAAGATTTTTTCGAAACGAACCCAAAACGATACTATGTCAACCGATATCAATAGGTTAGAATGTCATCCTCGCGACAGCGGGCCGGTCTCGAATGGAGAACCCTTGCCGCCTCACAGCCACCAACCGGGCTACCTGGCGCCACCCCCATTCCCGGCCCCAAAAGCGTTTTTGCGAAACGAACCCAAGTTGAACTTAACCCATTGTTTATCAATAGGTTCGAGCCCACCCAAGGCAGACCGGTGTGCGACGAAAACGTGGAACCCCTTCTCGCAATGCGAACAATGGAATCGGAGCCCTGAGTGCAAGCGACGGGCCGAGCGACCGCGCACCAATTTCGGGCCGATGCAAGAGGCTCGTCGGAAGGTACAAGGTGTGGCGTCCCTCGCCCGCTTTGCCCGTCAGCCGGCGCGAAAATGCGGTCTGCGATCTCTCAGGCCTTGGCCTCGTCGGCTCGCTTTTTCGGCAAGAAAGAGATCCCGACCGCGCCGAGCATGGCTAGAGCGAAGACCAAGAACAACCCGACTTTATAGTTCCCGGAACGGTCGCGCAAATAGGCGACGATGGTCGGGCAGATGGCTTGTCCGACTGAATCGAACGGCCAGATGATGCCCATTGCCCGCGCCAGCGAGTTGGCTCCGAAAATCTCGGCGGCCATCAGCGGAATCAGCATGAAGTCGGCGCCCATGCCGAAGCCGAAGATCACGGCGAAGGTTTCGAGAATTCCCGGCCGGTCAATGTAGAACAGCAGCGGTATCGGCAACGCGACGAAGAGATACGCCGCGATCATGACGTATTTCTTCGAAATGCGATCGGCCAAGCGGCCCATCACGACACGGCCGGCGAGGCTTGAACCGAGCCGGTACAGGTGGGTGTTCGCCACCACTTCCAGGCTCAAGCCCGAGCGGCGCAGCAGCAGGGGCAAATTATGGTCCATCGACCCGATCGCGCCGATGCTGCAGAAGCTGCTCAGCGCCAGCAGCCAAAACGACTTCTGCCGAAGAATGGCGCTGAAGGGCAGCGATTCAACCTTGGTTTCCGGCGGCGGCTGGTCGGCGCCGTCCGCATGTAGCCCTTTATCCGAAGGGCGATCGCGCACCAAGAAAATCAGAACGGGAAACAGAACCAGCAGCAAACCGCCGATCAACTGTAGCGCCGTGCGCCAGCCATAAGCCTCGATCAACGGCAGCGCGACATACTTTTGCGAGATGGCTCCGCCCAACCCGAGTCCCAGGTAAGCCACTCCGAAGGCCGTGCCGCGGTTCTTATGAAACCACTGCGAAAGAATGACCTGATTCGGGATCAACCCCGAGAACAGGAACCCGGTCATCAGGACGCACCAAATGAAGCAATAGAGGTAGAGGTTGCCCTCCATCAAGCCGAAACAGTTGAGGGCGACTAACTGCAGCACCACGCCGCACATGATCAGCTTGCGGGGCGAAAAGCGATGGATCACGAGCCCGCCGAGCGGAAGCACGAGTAGGGTTCCGATCAAAACGCCTCGCGTGGCTTCGGCATCGGTCCACCCGAAGTCGGCTTTGTAGAACTCGTAGAAGAACGGCATGCCGTAGATCGTCACGCCGACGGTCAGCATCATCGTGAAGAAGGACGCACCCACGATGAACCAGCCGTAGAAAGTCTTGTCCTTCATTCCCGTTGAACCTCGTTTCCCCTGTGTGCACGAAGGCACGCGCTGCGGCAAGACCGAGCGTGAATGCTAGATTGTAACGCTTTGGGTGCGCGGTGGTGCTCGGCGGCAATTTGCCGGGTGTGCGACACAATATGTGGAGGGGGGGTTGGCGGCCCGGGCCGAGCGCTTCCCTGTTTCAAATTTTCCGTTGGTTCGTCTATGACTGCAACCATGCGGGCGCTTTTCGGCATAGCTCGCCCGTTTACGTCCCGGTTGTCAACTGAGAGGATTATTCAAGAGCGAAGCGGCTATCGTAAGCGGAGACGAAACGGGGCGTACGGGTCAGAGGTCAGTACGACCTGGCGCGTCCATTTCGTTTCGCTTCAGGGCCGCTGACCGCCGGTATCGGAAGTAATCGCCGCAAGACCGGCGTCGTAAAGGAGCACTCGGCGCCGCGCTCGTTTCCCAATCACCCAACCGACAAGGGCTCCTATTCCTCCGGAGTACGCTATCAAGGAGGCGTCGGCGGAGTGAGTCGGCGCGCGTTCCTTGGGCAACGCGAGTGCATGACCAACCAGAAAGGCGCCGAGACCGATGACGCCTCCGATCGCCGCGCGCAAGCCGGCTGATTTCTTCTCCAATCGGTAAACCTTTTGTACGTCCGTTTCGCTGATAGCAATAATCTTTTGGCCCCGAGACAACTCTAACTCGCGATGATGAACTGCGTGAAACTTGCCCCGCGTAGAGTTCCCATGTTTCAGTCTCACCAGGAGAGTATCGCCGGTTAATACAGTCCTGAGGGACTCGACGAAAGCTGACGCCGTCGCTTCCGGGTCGTCGACAGCCTGTGCCCTGCAGACGGCAGCCGACTCAATGATTAGGATTGCGACGAATGGGAAGATAACTCGTTTCATTTGACAACCTTTTTCGCTGCTTCAATGATCTATTCCGAGGATTGTCGGCGCAGCCGAAATCGAGTCGGCCCGCGGTTAGCGGCCTTGCCCGTCGGGGATTCTTCTCGTACACGAGGCCGGAACCTGCATGGTATCGACTATAGAGTAAAGAGACTCTTGAGTACGGCGAAAAGATCGCGGGTGCGGAAAACCGCACCGATCCGGCCCGCTATCCTAACCTTAATGATGTTCCGCCGCCCTTTGCTCGGCCTGGTCTTTTCGGTCCTCGCGGCAAGCCTTGGTTGCGGCGACCCCTCCGCTCAATCGACCGCTCCGAGGCGGGAAGTCGTCGTGGCCGCGGCCGCGAATCTTGCCGGCGTTATCGATGAACTGACGGCCCGATTTGAAGCCCAAAGCGGTATCCGGTCTATCGTTAGCCTGGGGTCGACGGCGTCACTAGGCCACCAAATCGAAAACGGCGCGCCGTTCGACGTCTTTCTTGCCGCCGATACCGAACATGTCGACCGGCTCGTCGAGCGGAACCTGATCACCGCCGAAAGTCGGCGCGTGTACGCCCGCGGCGTGCTCGTGGCTTGGTCGGCGTCCCACAAGATCCGGACGCCCGGGGATCTCGTCTCCGCGCGCTATCGCGTCATCGCCGTACCGAAACCGGAAGTCGCCCCTTACGGGCAGGCGGCCGTCGAGGCGCTTCAAGCCCTCGACCTGTGGCCGGCGATTGAACCCAGGGTCGTCTATGCGCAGAACGTTGCCATGGCCAAGCAGTTCGCACAGTCGGGCAACGCCGACGCGGCCTTGACGGCAAGTTCTCTGATCCACCCAAGTGTCGGCGCCGGGACGCCCGCGCCGTTGGTGATTTCGGACGATCTTCACGCCCCGCTCGACCAGGCCTTGGGCATCGTCGCGGCCTCGTCGCATCAGGACGCCGCCCGGGCGTTCGCCGCATTCTTGCTGAGCGACGACATGCAAACTTGGCTTGCGGGTAACGGATATCGGCGGGTTTTGGCGGCGCAATCGGAGAACCGCTGAGGACGTTTTTCGCTCCAGAGTACGACTGCGGGGAGCCGCCCGCCCGATCGATGCGAGAGCGGCTTGCGATCGGCAGCCGTTGGGTGTACCTTGAGTCCTATGGCATCCCGCAGTCTCAACAAAGTCATGCTCATCGGCAATCTCGGTAAAGATGCCGAAACGCGGCATACCCAGGGCGGAGTTCCTGTTACGAACTTCACTCTGGCGACGAGCTGGCGCACGAAAAACCAGCAAACCGGCGAGTGGCGAGAGGAGACCGACTGGCACGACATCGTCTTGTGGCGCTCGGAAAATGTCGCTCCCTACCTGCAAAAAGGCAAGCAAGTTTATATCGAGGGGCGGCTGCAAACACGCAGCTGGGAAGACCAGAGCGGCAACAAGCGCTATAAGACCGAGGTAGTGGCCGATAACCTCATCTTGCTAAGCAATCGCGGCGGAGACGCGGGTTCGCCCCCGCCCGACGATTACGCCCCACAACAGGCCTCGGCCGGAGCCGCCGCCGCTCCCGCCCCCTCGGGCGAGCCCGCCGGCAACCAAGGCGTCACCGACGACGACGTGCCTTTCTGACCTGAAACTTCAAATTTCGAGCTGCCCGGTGACTCACAACGGCTACCAATAGATCGGACTTTCACCCACCCGAGCCGCGCCGCCGCGCGGCGCGGTCCCGGCGAACCCTTCGACCAAGTTTCTCCCCTGAACGATCCGGCGCGGCCGGTGGCGTCACTAGCTAGCCTGAAACTTCAAATCGGATTCGATTTTGAACCACCCGAGCCGTGCCGCCTCGCGGGGGCGGCGGCCGGCAACCAGGCGTCGCGCCTCTACCCGTGCCGCTTCGGGGATCGGACGCTCTTCCGCAGTTCCATGTATTCGGCCAGGGCGTCTTCGAGCGAGGGCATTTTTTCGAGGCCTAGACTTTCGATCTTCGCATTCGACAACTCGGCATTGCGCGGGCGCCGCGCCGGTGTCTTGAATTCACGGTGATTCGTCGGCTGGATGTCGGCTTCGAGACCGGCGATTTCGAGGATCTTCAGCCCATAGTCGTACCAGGAAATCTTCGCACCGCCGCCGATGTGGTAGAGCCCGAAAGCCCCTCGTTCGAATAGATCGACGCAGCGGCGCGCGAGGGCCGGTGCATAGGTGGGCGTGGCGAAGAAATCTTCGACAATGGTGAGCGAGCCGCCCTCGGCGGCTTTCTTGAGAATAAGCTCCGGGAAATTGCCACGCTTGGTGTAGCGACCCGCCGGCCCAAACACCCCGGCCACGCGTATGACGTAGTGCTTTTCGAGCGCGGCGCGGGCGTACATTTCTCCGGCGAGTTTCGAGACGCCGTAGGCGGAGGGCGGGTTGGGCGCGTCCTCTTCGGTGTAGGGCCGGACGAGAGTTCCGTCGAAGACGTGATCGGTCGAAAAGTGCATCAGCGTCGCGCCGCGGTCACGGCACGCGACGGCGAGGTAATGCACCGCGAGGCCGTTGACGCGCATCGCCGTCTCGGCTTCTTTCTCGGCTAAATCGACGTGGTTGTACGCCGCGGTGTTGATGACCCAGCCGGGCGCGTGCTCTTCAAAGCAGGCCTGAACGGCCTCGGCGGCGGTGATGTCGAGTTCATCGCGGCCGAGTCCGACAACGCTCATGCCGCGGCGCCGCAGATCGGCGACGATTTCGGTTCCCAGTTGTCCGCCCGATCCCAATACCAGTGCTCGCAAGGAAAGACCTCCGTGACAGGTAGGAATTATTATGCCGCGGGCGTTCGGCTGCGCGCGACCGGCACGCCGGGAAACTTCCCGAGGTCGCCTGGTTCTGGCGGTGCCGGGTTGAGTCGGAAGCGCTGTTTTCGTACACTCAGGGTCCGGCGAGGCGGCCTGCCGACGAGGAGGGCGGATGCGACTGGGATTGAACTTGGGCTACTGGGGCTCGAAGCCCGACCAATTGGTCGAGTTCGCGACCGAGGCGGAGCGGCTGGGGTATGACTCGGTCTGGACGGCCGAAGCCTATGGATCGGACGCGGTCACGCCTCTGACCTGGATCGCGGCCAAAACCGAGAAAATCGCCGTCGGCTCGGCGATCATGCAAATGACGGCGCGGGCCCCGGCCGTTACGGCGATGACCGCCGCGACTCTCGATTGGCTCAGCGGAGGACGGATGCGGCTGGGGATTGGGGCGTCGGGCCCCCAGGTCGTCGAGGGTTGGCACGGCGTGCCCTACGGTCGGCCGCTGACGCGGGCGCGGGAGTACGTCAAGATCGTCCGCTCGGTGTTGGCGCGCGAAGCCCCGCTCGAACATCACGGCCGACACTACGACATCCCGACCAGTGAAGGCTCGGGGCTGGGTAAGCCGCTGAAGTTGATTCTGCATCCGTTGCGAAATCACATCCCGATCTACATCGCCGCCCAAGGTCCGAAAAACGTCGCGCTCACCGCCGAGATCGCTGACGGGTGGCTGGTCGTCTTTTTCGCTCCCGCGCACCAAAAGATGTATCAAGAGTTTCTGGACGAGGGCTTCGCGCGCGCGCCGGAAAAAGACCGCTCGCAATTCGATATCGCTCCCACCGTGACCGTCGCGCTGGGCGATGACGCCCAGGCTTGCCGCGACAGCGTCAAGCCCAACCTTGCCCTCTACATTGGCGGGATGGGTGCGCGCAGTAAGAATTTCTACTACAACATCGCTTGCCGCTACGGCTTTGAAGAAGCCGCCGGGAAGATCCAAGACCTATTTCTGCAACGTAAGCGGGACGAAGCCGCCGCCGCGGTGCCTGACGAGCTGGTCGACCAAGTCGCCCTGTGCGGCCCCAAGGAGAGGATTGCGGAACGGCTGGAAGAGTGGAAAGCAAGCGACGTCACGACGCTGATCTGCGGCGTGCGGGATATGGCCTCGTTGCGGGTGATGGCGGAGTTGGTGCTGTAGGGTGCCGGCATTCTTACAATTCCCCCAAAGGCATGCGCCCTTTCCGAGTCTTGACGCGGCCGTCAGTGGGGCAGGTCTCCAGGCCTGCCCGCCCCACCCTACGTCACACGAAGGTAACCCATGAAGCTTGACTCGATGCGCCGATCACCTTCAGAATAAGGACGGACCTGCCCATGGAAGAAATCGCCATTTCGAAATTCAAGGCCGACTGCACGCGGATTCTCGAACGGGTTCAAAGAACCGGCACACCGGTACGCATTACTCGTTTCGGTAAACCAATCGCGGAAGTAATTGCTCCCGCGCTGCAAAACAGCACCGGTTGGATGGGATACATGGCCGGCACCGGTCGCATCATTGGAGATATTGTCTCCCCCGCATCGGACGAAAGCGACTGGGAAGCCTTCGGTTCGTAAGATTGCCGCTCGGTAAGCGGCTCCGGGATTCGGGCGTGTTGTCGCCCGCCCTCTAAAACTCCTTGCCGCCGTAGAGACCCGCGACGAACTCCTGGTAGCCGTTGTAGGGAAGCGTCTTCACACGTTCGCCGGTGGGTATGACGCGCTCCGACGCCTGCGACCATCGCGGGTGCGGGCGAGCGGGGTTGACATTCGAGTACCAACCGTATTCGAGGCCTTGAGCTTGATTCCACAGTGTCGGCGGTTGCTCGCTCGTGAACTCGATCACGTCGATCGACTTGATGCTTTTCAGCCCGTATTTCCACGGGACGATCAAGCGAACCGGCGCGCCGTTTTGTTTTGGCAGCGGTTTGCCGTAAATGCCGGTCACGAAAAGCGCCAGTTCGTTCATGGCCTCATCTAGCCTCAGCGCTTCGAAATAGGGCCAGGGGTAATGAGGCTGCGAGCGAATCCCGGGCATTTCGTCGGGGCGGTAGGTGGTTACCATTCGCAGGTACTTTGCCTTGGGCTTCGGCTCGACATGCTCGATGAGGGCCGAGACGGGAAACCCGGCCCACGGAACGGCCATTGACCAGGCCTCGACGCAGCGCATGCGGTAAAGCCTTTCTTCGAGCGGGAATTTGCGGAGCAAGTCATCGAGGTCGTATTTACCGGGCTTGTTAACCAAGCCTTTGACCTCGACCGTCCAGGGGTCGATCTTGAAATTGCCGACCAGGGTCTTGACGCGCTCTTTGTCGGTTGTGAACTCGTAGAAATTGTTGTAGCTCGTCGCGGCGCTCTCGGGTGTAACGGGACGATCGAGCTTATAGCGCGGGTTCCGTTTCGCCGGGTAGAGATCGGCGCCGATCGCCGCTTCGGCCGCTTGTCCAAGTAGGGCGCTCATACCGACGAAACCCATGCCTTTGAGGATTTCGCGACGACCGTGAAAGACCGATTCGGGTGTGGCTTCGCGTTCGGGAATCTCCCAACCACGCGGGACTTTGATCAACATTGACGTTTCTCCCCTGGGCTTTTGATCAATTTCGCTTCCGCGGCGGCGAGTTCCATGGCCGGAGTACGCCCCGGAGCTTCCGATTCAAAGGGCCTTGTACAGATTATCACGGGCAAGCGAGAATCAAGAAACGTAAGAGACGCGCCCGACCGCGGGGACGTGCTTCCGACGCTCTTTTGTCCTCAAAGACGAAACGGTTCCAAAGTACGTTTCATTCCCGTCGAAGTTCCACCGTGAGATCGCGCGCGTGATTCCCGTAGACTGGGCGGAGAGTGCCGATTACTGTTCGCAAAGCCGAGACGGGGGATATCGACTGGATGATCGAAATCCAGGCCGCATCCCCGGAAACGTCGCAATGGGACGCAACGGGATACCGCGGTTTCCTGACGGCAACGGCCGGCCGGTCGGGAGGTTGGGTAGCCCTTGACGCCGATCGGGTGATCGGTTTCCTGGTGTTTCGACGAGCCCTTCCCGACGAGCTGGAAATCTTGAATTTGGCCGTTGATCCGGCGTCTCGGCGGCGGGGTGTCGGGGCCGAGCTGGTGCGGCAATCGCTCGCGGGGCACCGAGGCTACGTCTTTCTTGAAGTGCGGTCGAAGAACAATGTAGCCGAGGCCTTTTATCGCAAGCTGGGCTTCGAGGAAGCGGGCCGGCGCACGGATTACTATCAGAACCCGCCTGATGATGCCGTGGTGATGGCGCTGGGACCCTGAACGCTGAACAGATACGCGGAAGGGGACGGACATCCGTGTCCGCCCCCCCTGTTCGTAACCGAATCGACAACAGCGCCCGGAGCTAACGCCGGAGACTTACCTCCTTGGGCCGCGAAAGAAATCCCATGACGTGGTCTTTCTTGATGGTGGTCATGACTACCTCGTAGGGCTCCCTGTGGTGGGCTACGTAAAACTCGACAGGCTCGTTGGCGTACTGCCCCTTCTTGACTATCTTCTTGTCATCGGCCAGGATTTCCACGGTGTACTTGTTTCGTTTCGGGTTCGTCTTGCGCAACCGCATCCGCACATCGCCCACGCGGCTCATCTTCTCACTCGTTGAGAGTTGGAAACGAACAAACCGACGACCGCCCTTCTCCCGTAGCTTGCTGATCTCGGATGCGTTGCCCGCCACCCAGTCGCCGATGGACCGCATGTGGGCTTTCGTATCCTTGAGCACGCTATCGGTGGATTCGAGCCGTTCGACCGTGCCGGCCAGTTCATCCTTGACGCCGCCCAACTCGCCCTCGATGCCCTCGACCTTGCCGGCGGTTTCGAAGGCCTTGTCGCCGAGCGTGCGCACCTCGCTCATGACCAACTCTTTGGCCGACCGCTGCTGGGCGGCGATCTTTCTGCTGAGTTTGTCGGTCTGGCGACGGGCTTCGGATTTTGCCCTGTTCGATGCTTCCGAGCGTGCTTCTTCGAGACTTTCCCGCAAGCCCTCGATTTCTCGCTGTGCGTTGTTCAAGTGGAAAATCGACTTGCTTTCCACTCCCGCCAGTTTCTCTTCCAGAGTTTGCTTGAACGTGTGGGCGTCGACCTCAGCCCGGTTCACTCGTGAGTAGAGGTAGAAATTCCCCGCCAACAAGCACAACACGACAGTGACGCTTGCCGCGGTCTTGCGTTTCGGTGACGGTGTGACTTCGAAGTTTGGGTGATCGTGATTCATCAAAATATCCTCCTTGACTTGGCGAATGTTCGTGACCGCTTCCGGTCCCCCGCTGCCGGAGGTTTGAGCCCGGCCGCGGCTGATGAAGGGGACAGCAATCTCCGGGCCAATCCGCCAAGGAGGGTTTAAGTTATTGACATGGCAAGTGATACAGCCGTAGACGACACAGCCCAGAAGTCCGCCTAGAAGGTAAGAATTTTCGATCAGAAGGAAAAATTTTCCGCTCTCGGTGACCGAGCCGCGCTCTTATCCGGTCGGCAACTCGGCCTGGAACGCCGCGAAGGCAGCCTCTTCCAAAGCGTCGAGCGCGTCGAGAAAGAAGTGGTCCGGCGACTCGATCCAAGTAAGCTGCTTGGGGCCCGCCGCTTGTCGGAAGACTTCTTCCATGGTTTCCCGCGAGCCGTATTGATCCCGCGTGCTGTGAAGGAAGAACTTCGGACAACCACAGGCGCTGAGAAAACTCCACTCGCCGTGATCCACCGGCGTCCCCACGGCCAGGAAGCGTTCGAGTCCGGCGTCGGCGCAGCATACTCCGAGGCCCACTCGCGACCCGAAGGAAAAGCCGGCCGCCGCGAGCGGCAATCCCGGGTAGCGGTCCGAGGCGTAGCGTAACGCCGCTCGCAGGTCGTCCTGCTCGCCGCGCCCTTCGTCGTAGCTTCCGTCGCTCAGACCAACCCCGCGAAATTGAAAGCGGATCACGGCCGCGCCCCCGCGCCGCGCCGCCCGCGCGAGTCGGAAAACGACCTTGTTGTGCATTGAGCCGCCGCGAAGCGGATGCGGATGGCAAACCACCGCCACGCGCTCGATGCGCGCGCCGTCTTCCGGTGCTTCGTGCAACGCTTCGAGTCTCCCGGCCGGACCGGGAAGAAAAGTCGATTCGAGTCGTCGCGCCATAAGACAAATGTATCGCAATAGGGCGGCCGGCACTCCCGCCCACCGGTTCCTTATCACTTAATTCACGGGTCGATGTTGGTTGACTCCTCCAGCGAAAAGCCGCCGGAGTGGGGGCTTCGGCGTTTCGCTTGTCTTCCCGCCGACCTTGGGGGACAATGAAACGGTTCACGACGGTTGGTGGGACGTTCGGAGTTCACGGTCTCTTTCTCCCAAGAATTTTCTTCGGTATAGAACAGTTCCTCGCATCGGCGGTTTGCCGCCATCGAAAGGGCGATTCTCGGCGAAGCAAGCGGACGGACCGCGGCGGGGCGGGTCCCTGTCGATTCGGGACTGGGAGCCGACCGCGTCCTCGGTTTCCGCGCTCGACCCGCGGCAATCCACGTCACGGCAATCATGGAGCCCACCTCATCAACAACGGTCGAATCGGCGCCCGCCGGAGGCTTCTGGCGAGCAGCATGGGCCTCGCTGCGAGGTACCCGCGAAGACTACACCTCGGGCAGCTTGTCGCGGGCGATTACTTGGCTGGCGATTCCCATGATGCTCGAGTTGTTCATGGAATCGACCTTCGGGCTGGTCGACATCTATTTCGTCGGCAAGCTCGGGGCGGACGCGGTAGCCACGGTCGGGTTGAGCGCCTCATTGGTGGTCGTCGTCTTCGCCGTGGCGCTGGGGCTGAGCATGGGCGCAACGGCCATGGTCGCCCGCCGGATTGGCGAGAAGGACCGTGAAGGGGCCTCGGCGGCCGCCGGACAAGCGGTCGTGGCGGCGGTGGCGTTATCGTTGCCTCCCGCGGTTTTGGGCGCCGTAATGGCCCCGAGCCTGTTGGGGTGGATGGGAGCCGCGCCGGCCGTCGTTGGCGGCTCGGCCTACTTGTCGGTGCTTTTCGGCGGGTCTTCGACGATCTTTCTGATCTTTCTCAACAACGCCATCTTCCGAGGCGCCGGCGACGCCGTTGTCGCGATGCGAGCCCTGTGGCTGGCCAATGCGATCAATATCGTCCTGGACCCTTGCCTGATCTTCGGTTGGGGGCCGTTCCCGGAAATGGGATTGGTCGGCGCGGCCGTTGCGACGACGATTGCCCGCGGCATCGGAGTCGCTTATCAATTCAGCGTTTTATTCCGCGGTCGGCAAAGAGTCGCGTTGAGGCCGCGTCATCTGCTGATAAACCTACCGGTGATGCGAACGCTGATGCGGATATCGGTGAGCGGCATTATCCAGTTCTTTGTCGCGACGGCGAGTTGGATGGGCGTGATGCGGATCATGGCGCTATTCGGCTCGGTGACGCTGGCCGGCTATACGATTGCTCTGCGGCTGGTGCTGTTCGCGATCTTGGTTTCCTGGGGTCTGTCGAATGCCGCTTCCACGTTGGTGGGGCAGTCGTTAGGGGCGGGCAAACCGGAGAGAGCCGAGCGTGCCGTATGGCTGGCGGGTTTTTACAACGCGATCTTTCTGGCCTCGACGAGCGCCGTATTTTGGCTGCTGACCGAACCGTTGGTCGGCTCGTTCACCAGCGATGTGGCCGTGCTGAGCGTAGGCGTCGAATCGCTGCGCTATCTCAGCGCCGGCCAGATTTTCAGTGCTTACGCCATGATTTTCGCGGCCGCTTTCAATGGTGCCGGTGACACCGATACGCCCACTTTCATCAACTTATTCTGCTATTGGGCGTGGCAGTTGCCGCTGGCCTATACGCTTTCGCAATTGGTCGGGATGGGCGCCACCGGCGTCTACATCGCCGTCGCCTGCACCGGCGGCGTGTGGACATTGGTTGGGCTTGTCCTATTCCGTCGAGGGCGTTGGAAGACGCGCATGGTTTGACGGGCTCTCCGCATTCTCTTCCGTGAAAGCATAGGATTCCACGATTCCGTTATGTCTCCCGGCCGTTACCCGACTCGTTCGACTGAGGAAACCACCCGGCTTGGTCGCCGCTTGGCCGCCGAGATTCGCGCGCCGGAAACTATTCTGCTGATCGGCGACTTGGGAAGCGGCAAAACGACCCTGGCGAAAGGCATCATCGAAGGTCTCGGCGCCGCCCGGCCCGAAGATGTTCTGAGCCCGACGTTTTCGCTGATTCACGAATACGAGGGGACGCCGAAGGTCTACCACATCGATCTCTATCGCCTTGACCGCGTGCCCGAGCTCGAAACTCTCGGCCTCGAAGACTTGTGGGACCGGCCGGTGGTGGTTCTGATCGAGTGGGGAGAGAAGTTCCGTCAGCAGTTGCCGGGGCGCAGGACTGAGATTCGGCTCGTCGACCTGGGTGAGGATCTGCGCGAGATACACGTGGAGCCATCGGAGGCGCACGACGGTGGAGGCGCCACGCCGGCCGGCGCCCCTGACCTGGCGTGAGGCCTCGCTGCCTCCTTTTTCACCCGCCTGTGATAGCATGACCGTACGATCCCGCGAGGAGGAAACCCTTGTCGAAACGCGCGTTTTTCCTAGTTGCCAGCGGCTTGTGTTGCGCGCTGATGTTGAGGGCCGGCGAGTCGGCCGATTACTGGCCGCAGTGGCGCGGCGCTCACCAAAACGGCGCCAGCACGACGGCCGAGAACCTGCCGCTGAGCTGGAGTGAAACGGAGAACGTTCAGTGGAAAGTTCGCTTGCCGAGTTGGAGTGCCGCGACGCCGATCATCTGGGGCGACGTTGTTCTCGTGACCTCGGCCGAAGAGGGTTTTGACAACCTCGGAGGCCGCGGCGGGGCGGGATCGAGGAAATCCGGCAAGCGCGACAAGCTGCTGCTGTTGGCCATCAACCGCAAAGACGGTTCGATCCTTTGGCGACGCGAGACCGGTACGGGCAACCGCATCTACCGTAAGCAGAATCTGGCCTCCCCTTCGCCGGTCACCGACGGCAAACACATCTGGGTGTTGACCGGGTCGGGTTTTCTGACCTGTTTCGATTTCGAGGGGAATCAGCTTTGGCGGCGCGATATTCAGAAGGACTACGGCCGCTTCGGGCTCAATCACGGCTACGCGTCCTCTCCGCTGCTCCATGGCGACCGGCTGTATTTGCAGGTGCTCCATGGGATGAAGACCGACGACCCTTCTTACGTCTTCGCCGTCGACAAGGCAACCGGGAAGACCCTTTGGAAGGTCGACCGTTGGACCGATGCCGTTAGCGAGTCGCCCGACGACTATTCCACTCCTTTGGCGCAGGTGGTCGACGGCAAGAAACAGTTGATTGTTTCGGGTGGCGATTACGCCACCGGCCACGACTTAGAGACGGGCAAGGAACTGTGGCGGATGGGCGGATTTAACCCCGGCAAGCAGGCCTTTTACCGCACGATCGCGTCATCGGTCTTTCTCGACGGCGTGGTCTATACGCCGAGTACGCGCGGACGTCCGTTTATCGCTTTCCGGCCGGGCAGCGGCAAACTCGCCGCGAAGAACATCGTGTGGGACAACAATCTCGGCGCCGATGTCCCGACGCCCACGACCGACGGCCGGCTGATTTACGTCTTGGGCGACAAAGGCATCATGGTGGCCATCGACGCCAAGTCGGGCGATGTCGTTTGGAACCGCCTACGCATCGAGCCGGGAACCTACAGCGCATCGCCGACTTTGGCCGACGGCAAGATCTACGCTGTCAGCGAAGACGGTACGACGTCGGTGCTCCAGGCCGGTAGGGAGTTCAAGGTTCTGGCGGTCAACAAGTTCGACAGTCACACTCTCGCCAGTCCGGCGGCGGCGGGGAATCAGCTCTTTATTCGAACCGCGGAACATCTCTACTGTCTGGCCAAGCCATAGCCGCGGGCTGGGCATCATCCAAGAGTAGCGGTGACGGGGCTGCCCCGTTATGGGATCATCTTGCGGGAGAGAACCGTCTCTTACGGGGCAATTTCACTCCTGAGCTAAAATTAGAGATTCCACGTCGGCTTGAAGGATAAATTCGCGAGCCGGCGACGCCGAGATTGTCATGACCCGCGCTGAACTCGACCAGATCGTCCACAGCGTCGGCAACGAATTGCTGACGCGACTGGACCGCTTGCCCAACGGGGCGGCGGCGGCTTCCCCGGCCGGCCGCGGCTGCCCGACGAGCTCGAACGGCGCGGCGGGCGGATCGATGTCGACGGCGGCGGACGGTCCCGTCACCTGTCCCGACTGGGCTCCTCCGGAAGAAGGCATCGCGGGACTGATCGACCACACCTTGTTGCGGCCCGACGCCGTCGAAGCCGATGTCGCGGCGATTTGCGCCGAGGCTTACCGCCATCATTTCGCGGCGGTTTGCGTCCACCCCGGGTGGGTTGCCCTCGCCGCGCGCGAACTGCGCGGTTCCGGAGTCAAGACGGCTACCGTCGTGGGGTTTCCGCATGGAGCAACGCTGACGCCGGTAAAATGTGTCGAGACCGAACAAGCGATCAAGCTCGGGGCCGACGAAATCGACATGGTGCTCTCGATCGGAGCCCTGAAGTCAGGGGAAGAGGATCGCGTATTCACTGAAATCCGCTGCATCGCGGAATTGGTGCATTCGGCGAAGAGAGTGCTCAAGGTGATCCTGGAAACAGCGCTGCTCAGCGACCACGAGAAAGCGCTCGCTTGCGTGTTGGCGAACTTGGCGGGGGCGGATTTCGTCAAGACCTCAACCGGTTTCGGGCCTTCGGGGGCCAGGGCCGGGGATGTTGCGCTGATGCATCGCGTGGTCGGCGGCGAGATGGGCATCAAAGCGGCGGGGGGCATCTCGACTTACGCGGATTTGGTCCAAATGATGCGCGCGGGGGCGACGCGCGTCGGCAGCTCGTCGGGCGTCCGGATCTTGGCGGAGGCCGCGGCGGCGGGCGTTGTTCCTCAAGGCCGCGGGTAAGCCGTGCCGTCTCCCGCCCCGACGCCGGCCCGCCCCCAGGCCGACGCGATCGAAATCCTCATTGAAGCCGCCGAGATTGTCGCCGGCCACAGCCTCGATCTCGAGGAATTGCTGCGCGCTCTGCGCGACCTGGTCGGCAAGGTCGTTGATTATCAGGTTTTCGCCGTTCTGCTGAGGACCGTCGACGGCAAGGCGTTGCGGATTCGCTCGTCGGTCGGGCATCGCCCGGAAGTCGTGCGCAATCTTCAAATCGAGCTGGGCGAGGGAATTACCGGAACAGCGGCGAAGCAACAGAAGACGATGGTTGTCGAGGACGTGCGAAGCGACCCGCGCTACCTGGTAACCGTCGACGGAATACGCTCGGAAATCGCCGTGCCGCTGGTGGCCCGCGGCGAGTTGGTGGGCGTGATCGATTTGCAGTCGACACAGCTGGGCGCTTTCGGTGAACACCAAAAAAATCTGCTCGAACTGATCGGCTCGCGCTTCTCGCTGGCCATCGAGGCCGCGCGGCTGCATCGCGGCACGTTGAGCCAGAATCGTGTTTTCGCGACGCTGTTGCAGGTTGCCCAAGAGGTTTCACACATTCTCAACCTCGACGAATTGCTTTCGAAGGTATCGCATCTGGTGCGGCGGCAGATCCCGTATGACGCCTTCAGTATTCTGCTGCTCGAAAAGGAATCGCGGATTCTCAAACACTACTTTGGCGTGCGCTTTGACGAGCGAATCCAGTGGAACAACATGCCGGTCGGCCAAGGCATCGTCGGCGCCGCCGCACAGGACGCGCAGACCGTATTGGTGCCTGATACGAACCGCGACGAGCGCTATGTGCCGATGGTCGAGGGCATCCGCTCGGAGGTTGCGGTTCCACTGATGGTCAAGGACGAAGTCATCGGCGTGCTCGATCTCGAGAGCGCACAAGTAGACGCCTTTGCGCGCGAGCATGTGCGGATGCTGGCTTTGCTGGCGCCCCAAGTCGCGATCGCCATCGAGAACGCTCGGCTCTATGAGCAGGTCGCCCGCAACGAAGCACGGCTGGAGCGCGACCTGCGGGCCGCAAGGGAATTACAGCAACATTTGCTGCTGGCTTCCCCACCCCGAGTGGAGGGACTCGAAATTGCCGCCCGCAATGATTCGGCGACGGAGATCAGCGGAGATCTCTACGATTTCTTTCCGCTCGACGGAGGGCGATTGGGGTTGTTGATCGGGGACGTCAGCGGCAAAGGCGCGCCGGCGGCGCTTTACGGCGCGCTGGTAAGCGGGTTGATGCGAGAGCTTGTGGCGGACCGGCACGCGCCCTCGAAGCTGTTGCTCGAACTCAATCGGGCGCTGCTGAGTCGTAAGATCGAAGCGCGTTACCTGACGGCGTTGTACACGGAGTGGAATCCCGCGGATCGCACCTTGAGGTTGGCCAACGCCGGGCTGCCGCGACCGCTGCTCTTCAGTCGAGGGAAAGTGACGCCGATCGATGTTTCCGGCATTCCCCTGGGACTGATCGGAGTTTCCGAGTACGAGGATTTGACGATCACGCTCGGATCGGGCGACACCGTCGTATTCGCTTCCGATGGCATTACGGAATCAGAAGACGCGGTCCGCGAGCAGTTCGGCGACCATGAGCTCACCAAGGTCGTCGAGAAGCACGGCGAAGCGTCGCCCGGACGACTACTCGCCGCGGTGTTCGCGGGGGTCGACGCTTTCAGCCGCTCCGCCCGGGCCGCCGACGACCGTACCGTGATCGTGGTGAAAGCGACGTGAACCCTGGTTCCCTTAGCCGCCGCCCGAGCGTCTGTGAAAAAATAGGGGACAGCCACTTCGCGCCGGGCAAGTTAGGAATTCAATGGAACCGCTTTAACCGGCGCTTGGGACAGTCCCCTATTTTTTCGCCGCCGACTAGAAAGACACCCCATGTCGACACAAGGTTTTTCCTATCGCGGCGAAGTATTCCACTGCGGCGACGTTCCGCTGAGTCGCCTGGCCGAGGAAATCGGCACGCCTTGCTACGTCTACTCGGCGGACGCGATTGTCGCCAACTATCGCGCCTATGAGCAAGCGCCGGCGGGGCTCGATCACGAGATCCATTACTCGGTGAAGGCGAACGGGACACTGGGCATCCTGGCGCTGTTGGCCCGCGAAGGGGCCGGTTTCGATATCGTTTCCGGCGGCGAGTTGTTCCGCGTAATGCAGGCCGGCGGCGATCCGGCCCGCGTCGTTTTTTCAGGCGTCGGCAAAACCAGGGCTGAAATCGAGTATGCGCTCGACAACGGCGTCGAGCTTTTCAATTGCGAATCGGAGGCCGAGGCCGAGTTGCTCGCCGAAGCCGCCGAAAAACTCAACAAGCGCCCCTCGGTCGCCTTGCGCGTCAACCCCGACATCAACGCCGAAACGCACCCCTATATCGCGACCGGCATGCAAGAGCACAAGTTCGGCATTCCGATCACCGAGGCCGAGCGGATTTACCAACGTTTGGCCGCCAATCCGCGCTTGACGCCGGCCGGCGTCAGTTGCCACATCGGCTCGCAGATCTTCGATAGTGGGCCGTTTCTCGAAGCTCTCGAGGCCGTGACCTCGCTTGCCGAGAGACTACGGTCAGCGGGTCTGCCGATCCGTTATTTGGACTTGGGAGGCGGATTGGCGGTGGCCTACCGAGGCGAGGAAAGCACGCCCTCGGTGGCGCGCCACCTCGACCGGCTCGCCGAGGGATTGCGCGGCAAGAACCTCAAGCTGATGCTCGAACCGGGCCGCTCGATCGTGGGCCCGGCGGGCATTCTGCTCACGACGGTCCTTTACCGCAAGCGGAGCGGCGAGAAAGAGTTCGTCGTCGTCGACGCGGCGATGAACGACTTGATTCGCCCCTCGCTTTACCAGTCGCATCACGAGATCGTACCGGTTGTGCGAGCGGACCGCCCAAGAATCCTCGCCGATATCGTCGGACCGGTTTGCGAGACGGGCGATTTCCTGGCGCGTGAGAGGGAAATGGCCGATGCGACTCCGGGCGAGGTCTTGGCGGTATGCACGGCCGGGGCCTATGGATTTGTGCAGGCCTCGAACTACAATGCGCGCCCGCGGCCGCCCGAAGTTCTGGTGCGGGCTGGAGAGTTTCGAGTGATTCGAGAGCGCGAAATCCACGAAGACCTAATCCGCGGCGAATCGGTCTAGGAAGGGCCGAGAATCTCACGCCGCTTCGCAAGGGTGTCACTGGGCCGAATCTTCCGAAAGTAGCCTTCGACCGTATTGTTGATTACGTTTTCTGCCTGGAAGAATCGCGAACACCTTGAGCCGCCAAGCGGCGGCGGGAATGTAGCCCAGGGTGGAGCCGAAGGCGTAACCCTGGGTAGAACTCCTCGCGGGAGAGCCCTGAAGGGACGGAAGGAACGCGGCCAACTCCAATTTTCATGGCGGTATTATGAATCCCGCGTTCACGGAAGAACCGGACCGCTGCCTGATCCCGTTACTCGCAATCGTGGGGCCGACGGCGTCGGGCAAATCCGACCTCGCGCTCACTCTCGCCGAAAGCTTCGGCGGGGAAATCGTCAATTTCGACTCGATCCAACTCTATCGCGGCTTCGATATCGGTTCGGCCAAGGTCCCCCCGGGTGAACGTCGCGGCATCCCTCATCACCTGCTTGATGTCACCGAACCGGAGCAGGAAGTAACGGCGGGCGATTATGCCCGTCGCGCCCGCGAGGTTCTAACGCAAATCGCGGCCCGGAAGAAGATGCCAATCATGGTTGGCGGCACCGGCTTCTACCTGCGGGCGCTCATCGACGGCCTCTTCCCCGGGCCCGCGCGTGATCGGGAATTGCGAGACCGATTGACCGCGAAGGCGGCTCAACGACCCGCCGACTATCTACATCGTCTGCTTGCCCGGCTCGACCCCGAGGCCGCGGGGCGCGTTCATCCCAACGATCATCCCAAGCTGATTCGTGCTATCGAGATCCGCCTCGCCGGCCGCGCGCCAATATCGTCGATTTGGAAACAGGGCAAGGATGCCTTGGAAGGCTATGAGGTTTTTCGGCTCGGCCTGAACCCGCCGCGTGAGCAACTCCGCGAACGAATCGCGGCTCGCACCGAGCGAATCTTTCAGGCCGGGCTGATCGACGAAGTGCAACACCTGCTCGACCTCGGTGTGAGCCGAGAGGCGCACGCGTTCGGCGCTCTCGGCTATAAGCAGGTCCTGGCGCATCTCGACGGGGTGTTTACGGCCGAGCAGGCGGTTGAAGAAACGATCGTCCGGACGCGGCGTTACGCGAAGCGCCAAATGACATGGTTTCGACGGGAACCCGATGTGCACTGGCTTTCGGGGTTTGGGGAGGACCGGGCGATACAAGGGCAGGGGACGGCCGCCGTGGAAGCGTGGCGGGCCGGCGTTCGTGGGTGAGCGGGCTAGGCCGGGCTAGGCCCAATACCTTTCACTTAAGCAGCCGTACGAAAGAGGGAAAACCGATGCGCCGATGTGGGTGACGCGGGGCGACGGGCCGCTCGCGCCGTCCCCTCACCGCCGTCCCCACGCAACTCTGATGAAAACGGACTCTTGCGAAAGCGGTAGGGCGAGAACCCCACGATCTTGCTTTCTGTTTCGACCCAGAGCTCGGGATGCGACTGCCCGTTGATGCGGATTTCGATGATTACGCCGTTGCCGACTTCCACCGAGCGCCCCAGCCGAAAGCTGTTCACGCGGCCGAGCGGACCCGATGGTCCCCAGTCTTCCAGAAAATTATCGTAGTCGTAATCGCGGCAGGGTTCCTCGATCGAGCAACCCCAATAGCGGTACGCGGCCGGGTAGTCTTCCTCCTGCAACGCCGACAGGAAGGACGAAACCCGGCGCTCTTCAAAATAGTTCTTGAAGAAGTAGTAGAGGACCCCGCCGACAACGACGGCGACCACCAGGGTCAGGGTCAAGGCCTTGAGGATCTCCTCGCGGCGCGCTCCCGACACCGAGTAATAATCGTCCAGATACCCCATCGCGGCAACCGCGCGGCTTCGTCTCGACGGCCGGCCTACTGAGCCTTCTTGCGGTTGTAAGCCGCCGTGGCCTCGGCCGAGAGATCGAGCGCGGGTTTGAAGAACAGCGTGTTCGAAACGTCGACGATCATATCCAATCCCTTGGCCACCGCTAACTCGGAGACGACTTCGCGCATCGCGCGAGCGCCGGCCCCCAAGATTTCGTTGCGGTCAAACTCGGCGTCGGCCTGGAAATCTTCCTGCATGCGCTGCGCGTTGCGTTGTTTGCGCTGGAACTCGCCTTGCAGGGCGGCCCCTTCCGCGCCCGCGGCACTCTGCATCTTCTCCTGCAAGTCTTGCAGTTCTTGTGCCAGCCCCGCCAATTCTTCTCGACGCGGCGTGTACTTACTCTCGAGCTCTTTTGACTTGGCCTGCATTTCGTCGGTGGCCAGTAAGGCTTCTTGAAAGTTCACAACCCCGACCCGCGTCGGCGGCGGCTCCTGCGCCGGGGCGGCGAAGGGCGAAAGCACGGCCCCCAAGATCAACACTACCTGTATTTGTGACATTCTCATCCAACGCATCGTATCGTGCACTCCTTGCTGAAGCCGCCAGCCCAATTCCGTTGTTGTCGGCAACCCTACCCATTCTGCCATGGAAGGAGGGTCATGCACTAGTCCGCGAGTATTTCGCATAACAGTGGTCGGCATCTCGCACCCATCGGGGCCGTGAAAGCAGCGTGCTCGGATAAGCGGGCCCGGCCCGGTTCACGGGGCTGGAATTCTTACGACTGTGGCCGCGGGCCGGGCGCCTTGCCGAAAGTCGGCTGTACACTCGCGGCAGGCAGAGGTTCGTCCGGAAGTACGCCGTCGCAACGTTCGCGATAGTAGGGCTCGAAATCCGGAACTGCTTGCACGACCCGTCCGGGGCCGCGCTGCATGTGGGCGTCCTCCATCGCTCCGGCTGAAACCACTTGCAAAGGCCCCAACCTGAACCACGGCGTTGCCATGGGGGCCGCGCCGTCCGTCCCGCCGGCGGTTCCGCCCGGAAACGAAAGCTCTATGCCGCGGGTGTCGGCGTAGTGTCGACGGCCTTGGAAGAAGAATGTCTGTTCGACCAATTCGGCTTGCCGAGGCGTTCCAGGCCGGAAGGGGCGGGCGCGCAACGAAACGATATCTATCCTCGACAGTGACAGGCCGGTCGAAAAACCGCGGAAGGCGCCTGCTCCGCTCACGAACTCGCGGCCGTGTCGCGATCCTGAAAAGCCGAAGCCCTCGGGCGAAACTCCCATGTCGATGCTGCCTTGGAGAGTCGGGTAGCCAAATCTCTCGCGCCCCAATAACGCCTCTCCGTCCGCATCCACCACATGAGACAGCGCATACCAACGCGGACGGCGGTCGACGCGACAATAGGCGAAAAGCCAGGCTTCGTGGAACGGTCGCCGTGAGAAATCGCCGGCTTCGGCCCTTAACACCATCACCCGCAGCAACGGGCGGCGCCCGGGCTCGCATCCCGGCGGAAGCACTTCGGCATGGCGTTCCGGATCGATCGAGACGCGAAATTCGACCAGACTCATCGGCCCTAACTCGTCCTCTTCGCGTCGGCGGTAGGCCGCCATTTCGGCGGCGGACAATTTCGGTTCCAGGAACACTTTTCCCCGTCGGGCCGGCGAGCGATCGGTTCCCAAACCTCCAGGGCGGTCATAACGCGAAAAAACCCAGGGAGCAAAGCGGCGCGGTTCGACTTCGGCGACAAGAACCTGCTTGCGTCGGGATTCTCGATTCCGCCAACCGACAGCTTCCGCGCCTTGCAGCTGTTGGTAGGCGGCGCCCACGAACTCTTTGACAGGCAAAGCGGGCACGGCATCGCCCAAAGCCGCCGGCCCCCAAGTGAATTTCGTTTGGCTGATGTCGCAGGCCAGCGCCGCGCCCTCGTCGGGGTCGCCCTCGCGCGAACTCGCGGCACCGCCGTCGACACGCCAAAGCTCAACCGGGAGATCGATAACGGCTTCCGAAGTGTCGACGCCCGGCGCATAGCGGTAAACGAAACTCCCGAAACCCGTGGAGCGCCATAGCGCCAGCGGGTGAGCCGGACGGTTGCCCACCGCGGTTTCCAGCCGCTGTACGGTTCGACCGCCAAGGCCGCACGATGCGCGCACGGAAATTCCATCGACCGACAGCGAAACTTCGCCCGGCTTGGCGGGAAGACCCAAAAACTCACGGGCCCGGATGCGCCCCCATTCGTGATCGGTGATCAGTCCCAATGCGATCATTCCGCGCCGTCGGCCGTAGCGCGCCGCCGCGTGCAGAATGAACCAGCCAATCTCTTCTTCCTCACCCCCGCCGAGTGGAGAAAGGCCGCGCCCGACGACCGATAGGTAATCGACCTGTATGTCGGGGAGAACGTCGGGGACGAGCGGAGGCGGCAACAACGAGGCGATGCGTTTCGGGTCGGTGCGGTAACGAACGCTGAGCAGGCGAACGCGGTCAATCCGCTCCGCTTCGGCCGGTTGTCGGAAAAGAGCGAACAACCCGCCGCCGGCCGCCAGTCGCCCCACGTCGCGGCGTGTCAGTCGTCCGTCGGGCTCGGCCGCACAAGGCTCGCTGCCCCTATTCTTCTTCGATTTCGGCGCTGATGGCAATTTCGATAGCGCCCTTGACCGACATCGCGGCCGGGCACTTGCTCGGGTGCTTGTCGACCGCCCGCTCGGCGGCCTCGCGCGTGCCCTTCGGTATCTTCAAATGATACTTGACGCGGATGCGCGTGATGCGAATGACACCGTCGACATTTTCAATGTCGCCTTCGACTTCGCTCCAGACTTTGTCGGGGATGGGAGGGATTTGACGCACTGCCAGCGCGCCGGCAAGAGTGCCGGTTAGTCAAGCGCCGACCGCCGCGATCATGTGATCAAGCGTGGCGGGCAAGTCGCGCTCGGGCTCGACACCATAAAAGTGTTTGATGCCCCCATGCACGCCGAAAGTGAGGGGCTCCTCGAAGTTTTCGATGAAGGCGCGTCGCTCCGGCGGCTTATCTTGATAGATTTTGATACGCGAGGTGTGAATCAGTTCTCCCACGGCAGCTCTCCTTTGGCGGTCGCTTTGGCGGTCGGTCTGAAAAGTCTTCAACCGTTGGCGAGTGTATCAGACTTCGCTCCGGTCGGCGGTGTAAACTATCGGGTCGGGGACACGGCATGAAGGCGCGCTGGCTACTCATTCCGCTCGCGGTGTTCTTGCTCGTCACGTTGTCCGCGCCTGGGCAAGACACCTTTTCGCGGCCCGCCGTGGCGTTCGAAACGACCAAGGGCGAATTCACGATCGAGTTGTTTGCCGACAAGACGCCGCGAACGGCGGCCAACTTTCTACGCTACGTCGACGAGAAATTCTTCGACGACACGATCTTTCATCGCGTGATGCCCAAGTTCATGGTGCAAGGCGGCGGCTTCACGCCGGAGTTGGAACTGAAGGGGACATTGCACCCCATCAGAATCGAAACCCGCACCGACCTCCCCAACATCCGGGGTTCGGTGGCCATGGCACGGACAGCCGATCGCAACAGCGCGTCCTCGCAATTCTTCATCAACTTGAGGGATAACGATCAACTCGATCGCGCCGGGCCGCGTCCGGGTTATACCGTCTTCGGGCGGGTCATCGCGGGCATGGAAGTCGTGGATCGCATCGCGCAAGTACAAACCAGCCGCCGCGGCCCTATGCGAAACGTCCCCATCTTCCCGGTCATCATCCTTTCCGCCCGGCGTGTCCATTGACGCGTTGCGCCGTGCTCAAACCGAGCCGAGCCTGTAAAGGAGCGCTATCCGACCAGGCAACGCAAAGCAGACGGAAAGAGGCGAAACACTACCCGCCGGGCCGCATACGACTCGATTACTCGCGCGACCCGCTTTCCAGATGCCGCCGCAAGATCGTCCGCAACCCGTCGATCTCCGCCGGCCCCCGCAGGCACCGCTTGGGGACAACGTAATACTCGTCGCGATTGGCGAAGAGCAAGAAAGAGCTCGGCAGTTCCAGGGAATTCTCGAAGGCATCCCATTCAAACCAACCGGGCCTTTCGAGCGTTTCAATCAAAACACCGTCGGGGCTGAAGTGGTATTGGATGATGTGAACGCCGTCCGCGGATCGTTCGAAGTCCGATTTCGCGTGCCAATAAACCAGCGCCGCCGCCAGCGCGGGCAACAAGAAAGCCGTTGCCGCCGCCAACCCAAGCAAACCCGTATCCGCCGATGAGGACGAGGGACCCGGGGACGCGAGAAAGATGATCAGCCCGACCACGGCCAAGGCATAGATGCCGCCGGCAACACGGGCGCGCCGAGAAAAGATCTGGAAGCCCGCGCGCAGCGTATCCCCCACGTGCAGCTCCACATGAACGTCAAGCCTTTCCGACGGGTCGCTCGAGGTGGGGAGGCTGAATTCAGCGCAAGGCTCGTCGTGGGTCGACATGGCTACCGGAACCTCCTTTGCTTCTCGTCGGAGAGGTGAGGAACGCCGCGGCGTTGCGGGCCGCCTCGGAAAACCGCGCTGAACCGCACACCTTCACGAGCCGGATGCCGCCCCAATCGACGAGCCTGATCGCGGCCGAGCTCGGAGAGCTTGTCGTAGTCGTGCCGCGGCCCGGCTTGGGCATGACGAATGAAGTAAACGGCGGGCAAAACGGTCTCCGGCGACTTCGTCCTTCGTGGCCGCCCCGAGATGTCTGTGTGACGGCGGCGGACACGAAGTTCTCAGACTATCGCAAAGACGCCGAATCGCGCGACCGGCGGACAGTCCGTTTTGAGCCGCCAAGCGGCGATAGGAATATAGCCTAGTACTCAGACCACGTGAAAAGACACCTTTCCCCAACCTTGTTGAGAAGGCTTCGATCTGCCATTGCGGAGGAAACCACTGCCAACCAGAGCCGCATCGCCTCGCGATGCGGTCACTCAAGAATAGTGCTTTGCATCCAAACAAACTTTTTCATGCGGTCGTAGCACTAGGGTGGAGCCGAAGGCGGAACCCTAGGTAGAATTTCCACCCGGGAGAGCCCTGAAGGGGCGACAGGAAGACCGTCCGGCAACACGACTTGACCTTTCGGATCGTCGGCGCTCATGGTCATGTCGATGCTATGAAACCCCGCTGGTAGGAGTCAACGAGAAGAACGCCCGGTTCTTGGGTGTCGGTTTTCTGTCTCGGGTGGGTTGTGTTCCGACGGCGTTTCCGAATCCACCATCAGATAAGGTCGCAGGCGATCGATCATCTTCCGCGTAAATCGCGGCAGCGCCCGCAATTCGCTAAGACTTCGAAAGGGGCCGTTGCGGCGCCGGACCCGCACGATTAACCCGGCGCGGTGGCGTCCCAGTCCCGGCAAGGCCTCGAGTTCCGCCGCCGAGACGGCGTTGAGGTCGAGCACCTCGCCCGCCGCGGTCGGTGCCTCCGCCGCGATCGACAGCAGCCCGCAAACGAGAAAACACAGTCCACGCCTATTCTTCGTCAATCGGCGAAAGCCGCTCATCGTCTTGGTCTTGCCCCAAAACCGCCAGAGCAATCCGGGCTGCGGCGCGATACGCGTTTCCCAAGGCCGGGTCGACGTTATCGAGAGTCGCCAGTTGGTGACGGACGGCCGCGCACTCGCCTCGTAAAAAGGGACCGGGCCGACTCTTGCGTCCCGAACGTTCATAGTCTTCCACCACGGCTTGCAACAGCATCCGGGCCGCATCGAACGCCCGTCGCCGCGTGAAGCCGCCCGCGACCATCTGTTGCACCGCGGCTTCGAGAAGACCCGTCGAAAAATCGGACACGATCGTTGCGGCTATCGAGTGATGCACCTTCTTGTGTGCCTTGACCAGCTCGAACTCGCCGCCGTAAGCGCGCACCAAACGGCGCGCGAAGTTGACCGCCGGGGGGTCTCCTTCCACCGTAAACAGGACGCCGTCGAAGGTCAGCACGGGTCGCTGGAAAACGTAGAAGGGGTGCATCGAGCCGACTTCGGCGCCCCGAGCACGAAGTGGTTCCAATACCTTGCTCGACAGCGTTCCGCTGGTGTGGACAATGACTTTCTTGCGCCACGAAAAACCGACCCGGACCAATCGCGCCACCACCGCTTCGAGGGAGGCGTCCGGCACGGCGATCAAGACTGCGTTGCAAGAGTGGAACTCTTCCGGGTCGCCGGCGGGGGAACCCGCTCCGATCAGACGCACCGCTCGGCGGGCGGAAGTGCGGGTTCTCGATAGAACGGGCCCCAGTTGAAACAAGTCCGGCGGCAGACGCTCCACCAGCGCGCGGCCCACTCTGCCAGGACCTATCAGTCCTATTTCCGTCACGAGATCCCCCTGGACATCTCGCCTATTCGGCGTCTCAATTCTATACCAGGATCCCTTAAATCCCGCGCGGGTTTAGCGTATCTTTACGCACGGCCCGATGGATCGAGCGCGCATCCTTTCGCGAGCAAATAGAAGAGCGGAGTGTGCCCACTCTAGCACATAGCGATGATTTCGGTCAGTCGGTCAGGGGCTCGGTCAAACCTTCCACCTGGCGAGGGAAGCCCCCAAGCTCCATGTCGGAAACGCACGTCGCTACGAAACCGACGCGCCGGCATCGCCTTCCGGGGCATCAACGAAACTCTTTTCCACGACGGCCAAGCCCACGGCGTCCCCGAAAGCGTTGGTGGCTGTGCGAAAACGATCCAAGAACCAATCCACCGACAAGATCAGGCCGATGATGACGGCCAGAATCGTGGTGGCGAGATAGAAAAGAATGGTGCGGCCGCCGGGTCGGCCGAGCTTGCGCACATCGCCCAGCCCGATAATGCCGCTCATCACGCTCGCCATCACCAGCGGCACGACCATCATCTTGAGTAGGCGGAGAAAAATTTCGCCGCCCACATGCGGCTTCATGGCGAAAAGGGGAGCGGCGAAGGCCGTGACTCCCGCGGCAACGATGCCGATGCAGCTGTAAAGCGTCAGGTGACTCTTTTTTTCGTCCGGCATGGGGAATCCTTCACCGACGAGGAGCGGAGTCTTCGAGCCCGAGTACTGTAGCACGCCGGTGAAGCCCCCGGCGGAGCCGAAAGCGCCAGGGGTACGGACAATCAGGTTTAGGCCGGCGGCACTATGACGTAGCGCGTTCAATGGAAACCGACTGTCCCAATTTCTTGTCCGCAACAGCCGGAACGCTATAATTGCAGCTTGCGAAACGGAATTTTCATCAGCTTGGAAGGCGTTGACGGCAGCGGCAAAACAACCCAATTGGAGCGTTTGCGGCGGAGCCTCGAAGCCAGGGGGTATGTCGTCGTCGTTGCGCGGGAGCCGGGCGGGACGCGGTCGGGCCGGCGCATTCGTGAGATTCTTCTCGACGCGGCCAATCAGGACTTGCGGTAGTGCGCAAAAGAGCGTTGGTGGGATTCTTCCACACGGCTGCCACAACATTCCTGCCCAGAAATGTTTTAGGATAGCTCCTGTAACACAATGTCCGACCGGGTTGTTTCGATCATCTTCTGGTAGTCACGTTTTAAGGGGACCAGAATGATCCGCAACGGTTGCGATGTGTGGCATACTGCTCTGGTGCATGAGTCGATCTTAGTAGCTGTTGAGGGTATTGACGGGGCTGGCAAGACCACCCAAGCGCGGATGCTGGCGGACGCTTTAGAGTCCGTCGGCCTCGAAGTTGTGCAATCCAAAGAGCCGACGAACGGGGTCCACGGCAAGATCATACGTGATTCCGCCGCGATTGGAAGGCTGCCGGTTGAGGAGGAACTACAGGCCTTCATTGATGACCGCAAAGAGCATGTGCAAACCTTGATCCAGCCTGCGTTGGATAGCGGAAAGATTGTCATCTTGGATCGCTACTACTACTCAACAATTGCGTACCAAGGCGCGCGGGGTAAGGATGTCGATGAGATCAGGGTGGCTGTTGAACAGTTCGCTCCGGTCCCGGACCTTGTGTTGCTTCTGAATGTTGATCCGACGCTAGGGCTGTTCCGAATTTCCCAATCCAGGGGTGAATCCCCAAACCAGTTTGAGAAGGTCGATACCCTACGGGCGGTCCGCGAAGTCTTCAATGCGCTACCGGACAGCAACATCGTCACCTTGGACGGCAGCCAATCTATTCAGGCAGTTCACGAGCGCGTCATCGCGGAGTTCGTCGATGGCCCGCTGAAACAGAAGCGCTGTGCGAAAGAGTACGGCTGTGACGACCCAATGCACTGCACGCCACGATTCACCGGGCAGTGCGAATGGTGGAAACTGCAGGGTCGCCTCCGGGCCGAAATGGCAGAGTTCACGCCATCATGAGGCGGCTCTTAGTAGATCTTCCATGTCCAGACGTGATCGCTTAAGCCGCCCTCCATTGCGGGCGTGATCTTCAGCGAACCGTTGATTCTACAAAAATTCTATTGGCAGAAATGCAACGCTAGAGCCGTTTCCAGGATCAGCACGACGCGCCGTAGTGGGGCAGGTCTCCAGGCCTGCCCATCCCGTAAAGCTTCCGTGCCGCCGCGAGCCGGCCTCGAACACTCTCAACCTACCCCGGCAACACCTGAATCGGCGACACGTACCCCGGCGTCGCGGAAACCTACTCGCGCATCTGTTGCAGCGAAGTCGCCATGGTTGGCTGGGGCTCGACGGCGATGGGCGGAACATCCTCTAACAACGGCTGTAACAACGGATACTCGCCGGATTCCGTCTCGCCGGTCCGGCGCGAGCCCAAGCGCCTCTTGACCCAGTAGGAGTACAGGCCCGAGCCCACGGAGATGAGAATCAGCAGGGCGATCAAGTCTCCGACATAGCGGCCGATCGGACCAAAGAAGGCGCCCGAATGAAGGTCGCCGATCACCACGTGCAGGCCGTTCGAATCGGGATGGTATTCGTTGCTGTACCGCGCCGGCAAATAGGCGTTCGAAACCTCGACGTCGATCAGTCCGAAATCCTCTTGATGATTGATCAAGACTCCGGTAATCGCCATCAACACCAGCCACAGCGCCACCACGAACCCGGTGATGAGGTGGACCCCGCGCCAGCGGCGGAAGGCCGCATTCAATTTTTTCGCTCGAATACCGTTGCCGTTGCCGTTACCCTGCATTTTCTATCCCTTTCGCCGAGCATCTATCCCTTTTTCCAACGGGCCGACGCGCTGCTCTCGGACCTCGCCGCCCACAAGACCGATCAGCCTGCCTTGGCGGCCGATCCGCTTCAGGAAATCTCGCCCTTTGTTCAATCCCATCACGAAAACCGCCGTCGAAAGCGCATCGGCCTCGGCCGCGCCCGGGGCCCGCACCGTCGCGCTCAAGATTTTCCCGCCGGCCGCCCGGCGTACCGCGCCTACCGGCAGACCGTTGCGCGGATCGATGATGTGGCTGTAGTGCTTGTCTCGAATCACCAGCGACCGTTCGTAGTCGGCCGACGTCGAAACCGCGCCGTCACGGACATAAAAAGCCGCCGCTTCTTCATCGTCTTCAACATCTTCCGCATCGGGCCGCGGCGGATTGCGCAACGAAATTCGCCAGCCGCGCCCGGAGCGATCGCTGCCCAGCGCGTAAACCGTACTTGTCCCCGCGCTCAAAAAAGCGTTGTCAACGCCGCGGCCCTTGAGGACCGCGACCGCCCTATCGAGAGCCCAACCTTTTCCGATCGCGCCGAAATTCACCCTCACGCCGGAAGCGCGCAAACGGACCCGCCCGCCGTCGAGCAATTCGACTTTTCGCCAACCGACATGGCGCAGAATCTTTTGCCGCTCCCCATCGGCCGGCGCCCGCCCGACTTGTTCCGCTTCTTCCCACAGAGCGACCAACGCCCCGGCGGTGGGGTCGAAGGCGCCGTCTGAAAGCTCGGCGAATTTCCGCGAGAGCGCCAGGACGTCGTAAAGCCCCGGCTCAACCTCGATCGGCCCACGCGCCGCCTCGCGATTTAAGCGCGTCAAGGCGCTGTCGTCGCGGTAGTGGCTCAGCAGCTCGTCGGCCTTGCGAATCTCCGCGAAGGCGGCCTCGAAAGCTTCCGCTGTCGCTTTACGGTCTTTTCCGTAGCCGCGGATCTCGAAGATTGTGCCCATCACGTAATGGGCGCGCTGCACAAAGTACCCTTCCGTACTCGCCGCCGGCGCGCCGATGTCTTGGGACAAGCCGATCTCGGGTGATTCCGCCCAGCCGGCCGCGGCAACCAAGCCAACCAGCAGCCCGGCAATCAGGGCGCTACGCATTCGGGTCATGGCAGCACCTCGGTTGCCTCGCTCCATGAGGCCGATGCCGTTTCCCCGTAAGTCTCTTCGAGAAAGGCCAAGGCTTTACGAACGCCCCGGCTCATCGCCCGCACCGACAGCGTCGCGCCGGAGATGTTCTTGATATCCCGCCGCGCGGCAATTGGGTCCTCGATATTCTTGCGGTTGAACTGCTTCAGAAAGGCTTGATGCCGAACCTCGCCGCCGATCGATTCGCGATACATCATCACCGCGACATCCTTGACGGCGAGGTCGGGCGTGGTGGCGACGATAAACGTGATGGGGCGGTGTTTGCCGATCTCCTCGCAAACCACCGCGTGCCCAATGATCCGGTCTTGCTTGTAAGCCGTGAAGCTGACGTAAAACGGCTCCCAAATGCTCGGCTTCAGCCGCCCGATGCGCTGTTTGATGCGGGCGCGCAGCGCTTCGTCGGAAGGGACGTCCTTGCGCTCGATGCGGTCGGCCTCGGGAAACATCACCTTGGGCGCTTCTTCGAGATCGAGGTAGACATCGATTCTTTCCGCCGTCAACACGGGCGAGGCGAGACACAGCGCCGAGGCGGCCGCGACGACCAACCCTCGAACACTCATCGAAATCGCCGTGCTCATGATCCCTCTAGAAGCCAAACGCCGTCCCCATGACGAAACTGTCGAAAGAGCGGTCCCCCAGCGGGTCGGTTCCGACCGGCCTCGGGAAGATCAAGTGACTCCCCGATGTCCGCCGGTTGTGTTCCCAAGCGGCGGAAAACACCACCGTAGGCGTCGGGCGATAGGCCAGGCCGAGCGACATTCTCACTTGCGCCAAATCTTCGGTGTCGAGCCGCGTGATTTGCCCGCCTTTGAAATCAAACCCGGTAAGGAAGTCCGCGAACTTGACGCGCTCAAGGCGCATGATCGGGATCAACTCGGGGTCCCCGAAGCCTCGGCCGAGGAAGCCGTCCCGGAGCCACTTGGGCCGCAGCCGGTATTTGAAGTCCACCCAGAATCCGTTGCGGCGGTTCGTGAACGGCCCCTTGAATTCGCCTTCGAGCTCGGTTTCGAGAGTCGCCGTTTCCGCGCTGGTCGTCTTGGCGGCGGCGTCAACCATCTGGCGGCCCATGTCGTTGAGCACGTCGCGCATCGCGCCGAAGTTCGTAAAGATGTATTCGCCTTCGATCTCGAAATTGCCCAGCGTCGTCTTGCCGTCGAAAGCCAAGGTGTTAACCCAGCCGTCCTGAAGCAGATAGTCAGGCGTGTACTCGCCGTGATAACCCGAGAAAGCGAACTCATGCCCCAGACGCGGACGGAAAGCCGTGCGCCAAGTGAAAGCATTGGCCGTATTCGTGCCGTTGAAGGCCCCGGAGGAAAACGAAAGCTCCGGTTCCAGTTCGAGCAGGTTGCGGCCCTCGCGCAGCGAGACGACTTCTTCCATGGCGAAATCAAGTTGCGCGCCGTTGACGACATACGCCTGGTAGTCGAAAAAGCCTTGCCCCCACGCAATGTTGCCGACAACGCCCGCGCCCAGCTCGCGCCAAGCCGACTTCACCGGCAGGGCCGGGCCGCCGCGAGCCGCCAGCGGCCGCCGCGGCAAGTCCCAGTAATTGTCTTCGTGCAGCAGATTAAAACGGCCCACCGGAGGAAGCACGACCCCCATGCGGGCGCCGATCTTGTCGTTGAAATCAAACTGCGCCCAAGCTTGCTCGACAGCCAGCTCGCCGCCGCTGCTCCCCTCGACTGCTTGAATGAAGCGCACCCCGGCGCGATTGCGGTCGACGCGTCCTCGATTTTCGGGAATGGCGTTTCGCTCGACCTCGATCTCGTTGAGCCGCTCCATCTCGACTTCGGCATAGAAGCGCAGCCGATCAGTCGGCTTGGCGTCGAGGGTGACCACGAAGCGCCGAAAATCGAAGGAGCTAAAGCCGCGTTTCAAGCGCGGCAGGTTGCCGACTTGCGGTCCCAGGTCGATGTTGTTGGTCTCGAAGCGAAACGACCCGTACCCGCCGACCTTGATCGTGTCGCCAACCAACCCGGACCCGGGGCGCAGGGCCGTCGAGGCCGGGCGTGGATCCTTCTCGGCGGTCAGGCTGTCGTAGAGCCCGCCCGCGGCCGCCCTCGGAGCCTCGGACGCGCGCGGCGGCAATTGCGCCGCCGTCGCTTGGGCCGGATCAGTCGCGGGCTCGGCGAACGCGGCGTTGCGAAGCGCGGCCAGCTCCTCGATTTGTTGATGAACTTTGGCCAGTTTGGCGCGCAGATCTTCAATCTGTTGGTCGATCGCCGCGACGGCGGTTTCAACTGACGGTTTTGGCGCGGATGTCGAACCCGCGGCGTCCACCGCGGCGGCGGCGCCAAGGCACGAAACGGCTAGGGCGGCCGGCAACCACACCCCTCCCGCTGTTGGCAGTTTCACCCGCATGACGAAGGAACCAATCGAAGGTGTCGCGGCCGGCTCAAGCCGACCCAATCACGATTCCGCAGTTGCAACTCAGTTGCAACTAGAGGCTCTCCTACGAAGATACTGAAACTTGCAACTCAGTGTCAACTGGAGAACGAGTTTTTCGAGAAGTGTTTCCAACTTAGGGCATTGTGTCCATAAACAAAGGTGTTACCCCCTAGTTCCGACCGCGGATCCGAGGTCGCTTCGAGGCGTTCACAATGCAACTGAGTTGCGGCTGGGGATATCCCCACGACGCTAATCGCACTCCTACACTTGCAATTGACTTACGAAGAGCCACTCTGTTCCCGACTCCGCCCGCGCTCCGGCCGAGCAGTGGCTCAGGACGTCCAAAACATCGGGGTCGTAAACAGGCGTGCGAGCCCGGCGGCCCATACCGCGGGCGGCGTGATCAAGCTGAGCACGACATGGGCGCCGACGGGGAAGTCGTAGAAGCTGCCGGGGTGGACGAAAACTCCCTGGTTTTCCAGCAGATCGAGAGCGCGGGCCTCGTCGCTTTGGACAGCGGGAATCCTCAGAACCGCGTACCAGCCGCCCTCGGCCGCGAGGCGATCACAGGGGCAATCAGCATCCAGATAGGAATCGAGCCGGTCGCTGTTTTCGCGAATGCGATCGAGGATCAAAGGACGTATCACGTCCCCTTGCTCGATCAGCGTCGCCGCCGTGCACTGCACCGGCGTAGAGACCGAGAGATACGTATCGGCGATGACTTCTAGTCGCCCAAGGGCCTCGGAAAGCGGGTCGGGCGGACCGCCCGCGACCATCCAACCCAGTTTCATTTGTGGAAGAGCGGCGCTTTTCGACAACCCATTGAGCGTGAACGTGAGGCAATCAACGACAGTGACCGCGCTGGGAGCTCGCGGCGCGTCGGCTCCCCATGCGAAATCAGCGAACACCTCGTCCACAACCAGCGCCAGGCCGTGCCGACGACACAGACTTGCCACACCGTCGAGCTCGTCGCGATCGAGGAAGCAGCCGACCGGGTTGTTCGGGCTGACAACGACCAGAACGCGGGTACGCGCCGTAATCGCCTGCTCCAACGCATCGAGGTCCAAGCGCCACCCGCCTTCGTGGACGAGCGGATAGCGCACCAACCGAACATCATTCAGGTCGGCCAGAAAGTCGAGTAGCGGGTATCCGGGAGCGGCCGTCAAGACCTCGTCGCCCGGATTGGTCAGCAGCCTGAAAAGCCGCGAGTAGGCTTCGCTGCTTCCCGTCGTCAGAGCGACGCGTTCGGGAGGCACCCCAACCCCTCGTCGCTCGTAATACGCGGCGACTGCCTCGCGGGCCTCCGACATACCCAATGGCGCGGGCTGATATCGCAAGACGGCGGACCGGTTGAGCGCCGCCCGGATTGCCGCCTCGGGGTAGTCGAAGCCGCACCGCGTTGGATTCGACTCGGTCAAATCAAACACCGGCAATCCTTTTTCGCGCCGGGCGGCCAGTGCCCTGGCGAGACGGTTCGGCGATCGGTTCCAGTCCGTACGGCGGGAAAACATAAACGATCAGTTCCTTGCGGCTTCCGAGTTGCCCGAGCACCCCGGTTCAATGAGGATATCTAGTAGCATTGGTAGGGGAGGGGCCGTGCGTCAATGCCCTGCTCCCCCAAAGTCGCGCGATGACCCGAACCCACGTCAGTTACGGCCTCCTGGTCGGCATGTTCCTGACCTTCGTCTTGGGCGAATTCATCGATTTTCACGACATCTATGGCATCCCTTTCGTGCTGGCGGCGATCGGCGCCTTGGTTATCAATCGCGAATGGAAGGGTTGGGCTTTCGCGGTCGTGTTCGTTTGCGTGGCCCTTTTCTGGTCGCGGGGCGATCAAAGCGGCTGCTCGACCTGGTGGCGAGTGAACTACGTAACCGACAAGGCGATCGGTCGCCAACCCTACGTTGCTTGGGACGACATCTGGTTCGCCGCTCTCGATCGCGGGCACTGCTTCTTTCCCGAAGGTCAACACAGCGATCTACTCGAGTCCCTTACGTTGCTTGCCGAGGAAGAGATCGAAGGCCACCCCTTTCAGCAATACCGCACTCAACTCGGAGACTTTTGGATCGGCGAAGAAGACGGCCGCGAGTCGCTCGCCTGGCTGATCTGGGAAATCGACATCGACCAAACCTACCAGGGGCACGAACCGACGATTCAACCCGGTGATACCGTCATCGACGCCGGAGCGCACATCGGAGTGTTCTCGCGCTGGGCTCTCAAGCGCGGCGCGGCGCGAGTGATCTCGATTGAGCCCAACCCCGACAACATTATCAGTCTGGAGCGCAATCTTGCCCCCGAGATCGCCGAAGGCAAGGTCACGATCGTCAAAGCCGGCGTTTGGAACGAAGAGTCCAAACTGGAATTAAGCCTCCACGACCACATCACCAGCCGCCCCACGCTGTTTCATATGGATGGCATTTCCCATTCCATCACCGTCCCGGTGCGCCCGCTCGACAGCATTATCGAGGAGTTGGGAATCGAGCGCGTCGACTTCATCAAGATGGATATCGAGGGCGCCGAACGCCAAGCGCTGGAGGGCGGCGCCGCGACGATCCTTCGTTTTCGCCCCCGCATGGCTGTTTGCACCTATCACATGGACGACGATCCGGTAGTGATTCCCGAGGTGGCGTTGGCGCTGCACGCCGACTACCGGATCCACGCCAAGGAGATGGACGTGAACTGGAAAGACACCCGCCCGAAAGTGCTGTTCTTCAACTAGTACTCAGGCCACGTTAAAAGACGTGTTTCCCCGACCTTGTTGACAAGGCGTCGAGCTGCCGGCGCCGAAGAAACCACCTACCAACCAGAGCCGCATCGCCACGCGATGCGGTCCCTCAAGAATAGTGCTTTGCCGCCAAACAAACTTTTTCAAGCGGTCGTGGCACTAACCGCCGCGGCGGTCAACCAGCCCCGCGCCTACCACGTGTCAATGCAAGGCCGCTTCTTCCCCTTGCGCGGCTCCGGCGCCGGCACCGATGTCAACGCGTTCATGATCCAACGCCGTGACTCGGCGGGATCAATCACGTCGTCAAACTCGAAATAGGACGCCATACTGATCGCCTTGCCCTTCTCGTACATCTCGGCGACCAGCTTGTCGTAGAGGGCTTTACGTTCGTCGGGATCTTCCAACTCGGCCAACTGCTTGCGGTAACCCAGTTTGACGGCGCCTTCGAGCCCCATGCCTCCAAACTCGCCCGTCGGCCACGACACCACAAACAACGGAGCCTTGAAGCTGCCGCCCGCCATCGCTTGCGCTCCAAGCCCGTAGCCCTTCCGCAGGACGATCGTGAAAAACGGGACCGTGACGCTCGCGGCGGTCACGTACATACGACAGGCATGACGCACCAACGCGGTCTTCTCCACCTCGGGCCCGACCATATTCCCCGGCGTGTCGCACAACATCAGGATGGGGATGTCGAAGGCATCGCAGAGCTGCATGAAACGCGTTGATTTATCCGCCGCGTCGGCGTCGATGGCGCCGCCGAGGTGATTCGGATTGTTCGCGATGATGCCGATCGGGCGACCCTCGACCCGCGCCAAGGCCGTCACGACTCCCACGCCGAAATGACGGCGGATTTCCAGCACCGAATCTTTGTCCGCGAGGGTTTCAATGACCTGCCGAATGTCGTAAACCCGTAGTCGATTCTCCGGAACGATATCGCGCAGCAAGCGTTGGTCGGCGCATTCCCATTCCTGCAGCGACCCCTGAAAGTAGGAAAGATACTTCTTGGCCGCTTCGACCGCCTCGGCTTCGTCGGCGACGGGAATATCCACCACGCCGTTGGGGACCTGAACGTCCATCGGCCCCACTTCCTCGGGCGTGAAGACTCCCAGCCCGCCGCCCTCGATCATCGCCGGACCACCCATCCCGATGTTCGATCCTTCGGTGGCGATGATGACGTCGCAGCAGCCGAGGATGACCGCGTTTCCGGCAAAACAACGTCCGTTCGTGATGCCCACCATCGGCACCAGTCCGCTGAGCTTGCCCCAAAGATAGAACGCGGGGACGTCGAGACCGGCCGGCGACGACCATTCGGTATCGCCCGGGCGCCCGCCGCCGCCTTCGGCGAAAAAGACCACCGGGAGTTGCCATTTCTCGGCCAAGTCGAACATCCGGTCTTTCTTGTAATGGTTCTTGAAGCCCTGCGTGCCGGCCATCACCATGTAGTCGTAGGACATCACGATGCAGCGCGCCCGGTCGTGACCGAACTGATCGCCGTTCACGCGCCCGAAGCCGGCGACCATGCCGTCGGCCGGGGCGTTTTTCATCAAGTCATCGAGCGAACGACGCTGCCGCTGCGCGGCGAGCACCAGTGCCCCGTACTCGACGAACGAGTCGGGGTCGCACAAGTCGGCGACGTTTTCGCGGGCCGTGCGATGCCCCCTGTCGCGGCGTTTGGCGACCGCCTCGGGGCGTGCCGCGTCAAGCCCAATCTCGTGGCGCTCGATATTCTCCGCCAGGTCGGCCCGAATGTGATCCAAATCGCGTTGTTCCGCGTCATCGGTATCAGGGACTTTCACTTCTCCCTCCTCAATGAAAATCAGCGGGTGGCCTTCATAAACCGAATCCCCCACCGTGACCGTGATCCGCCGCACGATGCCGCCCCGATCCGCCACGATAACGTGCTCCATCTTCATGGATTCCATAATCAACAGCGGACGACCCTCGTGAACCGCATCGCCCTCGGCGACCTCGATATCGACGATGGTCCCCTGCATCGGCGCCGCGGTCGGCGTCGCTCCTTCCGGACCCTCAATGCCGAAATCCGACGGCGTCGCCGCCGAACCAACAACACCGCCCGGGCGATGCCCGACCGACCGGCCGTAATCAAGCACGGCCAACGGGTCGGAAGCGTCCACCCGAGCTCCCGCGGTCGCGGGGTCCTCGGCCGGCCCGGGGGACTCGGAACCACTCGCTGGATCGTCGGTCGCCAGATCCCCGATGTGGTCTTCGATAAAGCGCGTGTACCAGCGGCCAGCCCGAAATTCGGGATGACCCAAGACGCTTTGCAGGAACTCAACGTTCGTCGCGACGCCCTCGATCTTGAACCGTCCCAAAGCCTCGCGGGTTCGGTCGATAACGCCCTCGAGCCCGTCCGATTTCCGGTGAACGATGAGTTTCGCCAAGAGGGAATCGAAGCGCGGATTGGTGCTGTATCCCGCGTAGCCGTACGAGTCGGTGCGAATCCCCTCGCCCCGAGGCGGCTCAAAGGCGGTGAGGGTCCCGCCCGCGGGCCGCACGGCGCCGTCGGCGCCCATTCGCTCCATATTGACTCGCACTTGGAGGGCGTGGCCGCCGGGTTTCGCCGCCGAGTCGATCCCCAACTCGTCGAGTGAGCCGCCGCCGGCCAGCCTCAACTGCAATTGCACAAGATCCACGCCGGTGACCTCCTCGGTCACCGTATGTTCCACCTGCAAACGAGCATTGGCCTCAATGAACGAAAAGTCCGCCCCGCCGCTCCCGCCCTCGGCCCTGTCAACGAGAAACTCGAAGGTCCCGAGGTTTTGATAGCGTGCCTGTTCGGCCAGCCGCACGGCCGCTCCGCACAGCTGTTCGCGCATCGCTTCGGCGAGCCCGGGCGCCGGAGCGATCTCAACCAGTTTCTGATGTCTTCGTTGAATGCTGCATTCGCGCTCGCCCAAGTGGATGACGGCCCCCGACCCGTCCCCCACGATCTGCACTTCAATGTGGCGTGCCTCGCGGACCAGTCGCTCCACGTAGACGTCTCCGACGCCGAAAGCCTTTAGGGCTTCCGAACGGCTGCGCTCATAGGCCGACTCGATCTCCTCCGCGCGAGAGACGGCACGCATGCCGCGGCCGCCCCCGCCCGCCAACGCTTTGATCATCATCGGCGCCCCGCCGAGCGACTCGAAAAACTCGCGGGCTTGGTCGAGACTCGTTGCCCCCGAGGTGCCGGGCAACACGGGAACCAGGCAACTCTCGGCCATCGCGCGCGCCCGCGCTTTGTCGCCGAAAAGCTCGAGCGTTTCCGGCCGCGGCCCAACAAACGTGAGGCCCTGCTCGCCGCAGCGTCGCGCGAACTCCGCGCTTTCACTCAGAAATCCATACCCCGGGTGGACAGCGTCGCAACCGGCGTCTCGGGCGGCGGCGATCAGTTGGTCGATGTCGAGATACGCCCGCGCCCCCTGCCCCTCGAGAGCAACGGCCTGATCGGCCTTGCGAGTGTGCAGCGACGACTCGTCGTCCTCGGAATAGACCGCCGCGGCCCGCACGCCCAACTCAGTCGCCGCGCGGATAATACGGACCGCGATTTCACCCCGATTGGCGATGAGGAGACTCCGCAAGCTCATAGAGGCAATCTTACCGTGCCCGAGTCGGGGCGGTCTCCAGGCCTATCCGGCAACCCGCCCAACTCAACCCCCAAGCGAAACCCGACGGACTCCCTGCTCCCGCAACGGCCCAAGGCAACCTGACCGCCGCGCGGACCGTCTTTCATTCATGAGCCGTCCTGTCGCCCCCGGCTGCTATGCTCCGAAGATAAGCCCCATGAAGAAGTTGTTGTCGAAAGTCGCCGCGGTTCCGCTGTTGATCATCGCTCTGCCCGCGTGTACGCCCGCGCCCCCGGGATCGGAGTTTTGGGTCCAGGCTCACCGACAATTCGAAAAGGGGGATTACTCCGATACACTGGCTTACCTGAAAGATCTTCTCTCCCGCGATACTCCATATGCCGAACGCGCGTCGGCCTGGACGGTCACGATTCTAGGCGCGATGACACGCGCCGCGATGGAGTGGGAGGAGTCGTGTTCCGAGGGCATCTATTACGTGCCGCAGTGGGAATCGAAAAACTATAAAATCTGCGTTTCACAATACCGCCGCCAGACCAGGACGCGGCTTTTGGCCCTTCTCGACGCCGTGACGGAATTCGAGCAGAAGACCGAGGCGTCGGAAACCGTTGATCTCGGCTTTCCCCTACCCCATGCAAGTACGTCTAAGTCGCCGATCCTTCGCCGCATCAAGGTGGGTAACATGGCGGGTGAGGACGTCCTCGAAGCGGCCGCCGCGAGAACGTTGGATCGCCATTTCATTCTGCACACCATGGATGCCGCCGGCATCGAGGAGCCGGCCGACGCCGCAACTCGTTTCGAATCCCTTCCCGTGACGGTCGATAAGGCCCGTTTTCTGCTAGCCGTCGCGAGCACGCTGCAACAGGCCGCCGTCGCTCTCGAGCCCGGTCGCCTCGACGACCCCGCTCGGCGCAAAATGGTTCTCAAGCGAACCCGCGAGTGCCTGCAACCGGCCCTCAACGGCGAAGACAAAGCGACCAAGGCCGCGGCCCGCGCCCTGGCGCGCAAGGTACAGGGATAGACCACCACCCCAAGCCCCGCCGTTAAAGCATTCCGCGGCTTCGTTCGATCGATTGCATATCCCCCTTTTCCGTTCACGATGGGATAATTAGAACAATGGGAACCGCACTCGAAGCCCCCACTCCGATCGACCCGGCCGCTGTCTTAGCCGAAAAGATTAGCTCGCGCACGGCCCGCGCCGGCGTCATCGGGCTGGGATACGTCGGGCTGCCGCTCGCCGTCGAGCTCGGCCGCGCCGGCTACGCCGTCACCGGCATCGATCGGGATGACGTCAAGGTCGCGCAACTGCGGGCCGGGCGATGTTCGATTCCCGACGTGGAGGCCGAGGCCTTTGCGAAGTGGGTCGGCTCCGAGAACGCCTCGATCACCGGATCGTTCGCCGCGCTCGCCAAATGCGACACGGTCAGCATCAGCGTCCCGACCCCGTTGCGCAAAACGCGTGATCCCGACCTGAGCCACGTCCTGGCGGCGGTCGATCAACTCGCCGAGCGACTGCACCCCGGCATGCTGGTCATCTTGGAATCGACAACCTATCCGGGAACCACCGAGGAAGTCATCTTGCCCGTGCTCGAGCGCTCGGGGCTCAAGGCGGGCCGTGACTTCTTCCTCTGCTTTTCACCCGAACGCGTCGACCCGGGCAACGCCAAGTACAAGACCCGCAATATTCCCAAGGTGATCGGCGGCGTCACCCCGGCCTGCACCGAGATGGGGCGGCTCTTCTACTCCCAGGTGATGGACCAAGTCGTGGCTGTCAGCTCCACCCGCGTGGCCGAGATGGTCAAGCTGATGGAAAACACCTTTCGCATGATCAACATCGGCCTGGCGAACGAAATGGCTCTGATGTGCGACCACATGAATATCGACGTCTGGGAAGTGATCGAGGCCGCCGCGACGAAACCCTTCGGCTTCATGCCGTTCTATCCGGGGCCGGGCCTGGGCGGTCATTGCATCCCCGTTGACCCGATTTACCTTTCCTGGAAGACGAAGCAGACCGGGCACGAGGCTCGGCTGATCGAGTTGGCGGCGCAGATCAACAGCCAGATGCCGCGCTTTGTAGCCGACAAGGTACAGGCCGCGCTCAACGATTGCTCGAAGCCGGTGAAGGGCTCCCGCATTCACATCGTCGGGGTGGCCTATAAGCGCGATGTTTCCGACACCCGTGAGTCCCCGGCGCTCGATATCATCAAGTTGCTCGAGGACCGCGGAGGAATCATCAGCTACACCGACCCGTTTGTCCCGAGCCTAGAGATCGACGGCCGGGTGCGCGAGTCCGCGGACCTGCTCGAAGCCGCGGCGGCTTCCGATTGCGCCGTGATCGTCGCCGACCACTCCGAGCTCGACTATGGCGGTCTGCTCGAAGCCTGCCCGAGGTTAGTGGACACGCGCAACCGTTACCCGGGCAACGCCGACGAGAAGATCGTGCGTTTGTAACAGGTCCGGCGACACAACGGAAACCATCCATCCGTCGATTCGGATCGGCGTCGAACGAGTTGATATAATGACATCTCGTCTGGAGGCGGGAACTTCCGCAACCCCCTCCCAGGCACCCCCGCAAAGGCTGGGCGCGTAGCTCAATTGGCAGAGCAAGTGACTCTTAATCACTAGGTTCGGGGTTCGATTCCCCGCGCGCTCACCACTTCACCTACTTCAGGTTAGCGGCGCCACCGGTCGCGCCGGATCGTTCAGGGGAGAAACTTGGTCGAAGGGTTCGCCGGGACCGCGCCGCACAGCGGCGCGGCTCGGGAGGGTGAACGTCCGATCTATTGGTAGCAGTTGTGAGTCTCCGGGTAGCTCGAAATTCGAAGTTTCGGGTCAGTGCGTGCTCAGATAAGCCGTAAGATCGCCGACGTCCTTGCCGGAAAGTGTGGGCCAGGGTATCCCTCGGTTGCTCATCAAGGAGACCATTTGGGGCCCATGCCGCCAGACGGCCGCGGCGAAGTCCGTCGCGGTAACCGTTTTCCCGGGCCGGGGCCGCTCCGGCGCAACGCCTCCGCCGTCGTGGCAGGTTGAGCACTGCTTGCGCCGAAACACAGCCGCGCCTCGACCCGGGTTTCCGGTTTGCTCGAAATACCCTTTCGCGAGTAGGCAGGAAAGGAGATCGCGCATTTGCTCGTTGGCGAAGGACTTGATTGCGAGGGCCTTGCGCTTCGCGGCCTCGACCATCCGCGGACGGTGATTCCACATTTCAACCGCCAACATCGAGAGGGTCGGAGAGTCGGCCCGCCCCGAAAGCAAATCAACTTTCCCTGATTTTCCGTCACCGAACTGATGGCAATCAACGCATCCATGCTGCTCGAAAACAAGCCCTCCCGCCGATGGATCCCCGAAGAGCAGCCGGAACTCGCCACCGGATGCGCCGGGCAGATTTCTCAAGTAGACCAACAGGTCCACCATCTCGCGCGCCTCGAACCGCATTGGGCGGGGGGGGCGGCCCGAGCTTCTCGCCAGTTCCCGAAGCCGCTTCGCAACGGCCGGCGCTGTGTTACTCGGCGTCGATTAGAGAGACACTACTGGCGTTGGCTTCGCGGTTGGCTGGCTGACGGTACGGGGTCGCCGCGCGCCGGTTGGTTGTTGGTCGCTTGTTGGTCGCTTGTCGGTTCCTGTCTTTGCTTCTCCTTGGGGGTATTGGGGGCTTTTCGGGCCCGGGGTTACCTGAGGCCGGCCTGGATAGCGGGGTCGGTGGTTACTGACTTCGGCTCGTACTGCGTTGTTATATATGACGTTAGGTTGGCCCTGGGTTCGTTTTGTATTTTTTGACTTTGGGGGCTACCCTTTTTGGCTGCCCTGGGGTTCTTTTGCGGCTCGCCGGCCAGGTCTGGAGACCTGGCCCACTGGGCTTGGCCGCGGAAGCCTATGGGGGATGGATGGGGGGCTGCCGGCTCTTCGTCGGGGAAGTAGTATTCGGGAACCGGGGTGGTGGCGTTGGCTTGGTTGTTTTTGGCTTCGAGGGCTTCGCGGAGTTGGCGCTCTTCGCGGCGGATGTCGATCATTAGCTCGACGCCGCGGAAAAAACGGCGGCTGAGATGGCCGTCGTAGCGGGCTAGATTGTTGAGGAGTTTTGTTCTTGTGAGCATGGCCCAGCCTAGGATCTTGGTTTGGGCTTCGCGGTCTTCGGGCATGGGGCCGGTGTCGTTGTCGATGCGACGGGAGTTTTCGATGCCGGCGGCGATGACGGCGGTTTCGATGCGGGAGAGACGTTGCATTCTCCAGGAGACGTCGGCGATTTGACGGACGATTTCCTTTTCGACACGGTTTCTGGGGAGATAGGTGTCCTCGAAGGAGGTGAGGTGTTGATCGAACTCGGCGGGGTCTTCGCCGGGTAAGACGGCGTCGTTTGCCAGCAGGCCGTGCTTGAGAGCGTTTTGGGATGAACGGGCTTTGCCCTTTTTTGTTTTGGGGCCGGTTGATTTTTTGGCGTTTTCGCGATTGGCGCGAATTTTTTCTGTTGTAGACATGCGATTTCTCCTGGGGCTTGTTGCCCGGTAATTTAGGATACGTTGGGGTTGTGGGTTTCGCGGGGGTTGGTTTTTCTAAGTTGTTGATATGGAAGACGTAGTTTTTTTGAAACGGACGTGATGGGTTTTGTGTGGCGTTGGCCGTTGGCCGTTGGCCGTTAGCCGTGAACCGTGAACCGAGGGGGAGGGGACCGGCCGCTTGGCGGCCGGTCTTTTTGGACCCGCCCCAGGCCCCCGAACGACCGCGAGAGCGGTCGTTCGCCCGGAGGATGGGCAGGGATTGGTTTGGTGGGGTTCCCTGGGCTTGCGCCCAGGGCGGGTATTAACCTCCCAGGTTTATGCCGGCCGACTTTTCGCGCGCCGGCGAGAGGTGGGCGCCCGGCATTCGGCCCCCTGCTCTTGATACGGAAGGGGCGGAAGGCATGGCGGCGCGGGAGCGCAGTCTCCCCGCGGGCTGACGTTACACTGACAGCAACGAGCTGTCAGCTCTGAAGTGGAGAAAGGTGGCGGGATGCCAACTGGAATCGAAGTGGAACTACTGCTGTTGTTGCTGATCCAGACACTCGGCATGAGTATCTTCGCGGTGTTCGAGCTCGAGACGCCCGCTTGGCGAAAGATCCTCAAGTGGGTCATCATCGTGGGTCTCACGCTGGGATTGTTCCCCTTGCTTGGACATTGGTCGCTTCTGTGCCCCGCGGCCTTCCTGGCACTGGGAGCGGCCGTGCATCTGACCTGGTGCCGGAAGCACGGCATCCATCCTATCAAGGCAACGCCGCGAAGGAAGTATTACGAGCTACGGGGTTGGCAGTGGGTGGAGTGAAGAGTCCTTGGCGCTGCTCACCGACTGCAAGTAAACACTGGCCGACAAGTGAGGACTTGGCGGTCCCAGACACGGCTCCGAAGGCTCCTTGCGCCCCGTTATTCAGAGGGGAGTTTCGTGTGGAGCGCAGTTTCAGGCAAGCCCAGATCTCGCGCTCTATTGATCCTCAGGTCCGTCGCTTTTGGCGGCCAAACTTCCTGAGCAAACTCCTGACAACATCGAGCGCAGCGAACTGGTCGTCACAGTCGTCAAGTTGGGCGAGGAGCTCTTGACAACGGTCGGGCGGAAATGCAGCTCGGGGAGAGAGCACGAGGGAGAGGCCTTGAAGAGCAAAGAAAGCGTGGAGCTTCTCGAGACTCCGGGCCTCCTGAAGCAGGTCGCGCGCGACCGCCAGGCGGTTGCGAAGTGCGGAGCCGAGAGGCGCGCACATCTCGGGGATCAGAAAACAAATCGCGCCCGCAAGAGCTACGACGTTCAACCTGTACTGGGCATCGCCTTTGGCCGCTCGGTCGTGAATGGACCGAACGAGGTTATCCCAAAGCTCACGGTGTTGGAGGTCCCGAAACGTTCGTGACAACGGTCGGCCGCGCTCGTGCCAGACCAAGAAAAGATTCCAGAAGAATAACCATTGGTACCCGGCGTCTACTCCGTCCAGGGCCTTAGGCGAAAGCCCGTTGTAGGCCCGAATCACACGCTCGGCGTCGCTTTGGCTCACTTCAGGGAGAGCTGCAAGTACAAGCAAGTGACGGCCCGCCGAGAACAGTTCGTCGCCGGTCGGCCACGCGCTTTTCGGCGGGACGATCTCCCACAGTTTCACGGCTGCGGTAGGCCAGAGGTCCGGGCGCAGGCGTCGAATGCTGTTCAGCAGCCCTTGTGCCGAATCCAAGTCTTCCTGAATCGCCAGGTCCGCCAGGGTGAGTCGCGCTCCGCGCTCACGGGCGGCTTCCGAGAGCCGGCGCTTTAGACCGGAAGTCGGCAGCTCTGCGACAATCGCCAGCCCGCCCGCAAGGGAGCTCCAGCTCGTGCTCTCGACCGACTCCGAAAGACAGGAGTCGACCGACCTGATCAGTCGTACACGAGCTTCCTTGGTGAGACCGGGGGCGCAGTCCCGCGTAAAGTGGCAGATAGCATAGAAATCACTGCGAGCAGTGATCGAGTCCCAGTGCTCTTGGCAGCCGTGTTCCGCGCTCACAAAGGCCTCCCGGAGCGACTCTCCGAGAACGGGCAGCAGGTGGGACAAGCCTCTGAGATCGCCAAGCGTAGCGAAGAGACGCCAGAGGTCATTAGGGTCGATCAAGCTTTCCAGCAGTTCATAGCGGTCCCGCAGCCGACGACGCAAGGTCTGGAAAAAAAGGCCCAGAGCCCCAACGGACGATCCCTCAGCGATAGCCTGATCGATGAGCTGGGTGACGGTGGCCCGGTCGGTTGTAACGACCAGCGTACGTCCGAAGGGGGGCGAGCAATACTGAAGAATTTTTAGGAAGCTTGGTAAGACGCCGCGCTCCCGGATCAGTAAGAGTAGAGCGGCAGGGTCGATCTTCGCTTCCAGCGCACGCAGCTGCGCCTGATCCTCGTCACGGAGTCCCAGGTCCCGCAAAGCCAGGTTGATCGTCCCAAGCGAAGTCTGGCTATCGTGGGTTCGCTTGAGGATCGACTCAACCGCGGACCGATCGAGGGCCTGGATCAGACGGCCGGAGAAGTCCGAGGTGCATTTCGCGAGGATTCTCAGAAGACTTGGAAAGTCGGCGCGCTCGCCGATCAGGTGGACCAGAGCGGCAGGGTCGATCTTCGCTTCTAGTGCACTGAGCTGCTCTTGCTTCGGGTCACGAAGGCCAAGTTCGCGCAATGCGAGGTTGATCGTCCCAAGCGAAGTCTGGCTATCGTGGGTTCGCTTGAGGATCGACTCGACTGCGGACGGATCGAGGGCCTGGATCAGACGGCCGGAGAAGTCCAAGGAGCAGTACCGAAGGATTCCTAGAAAGGCTGGCAAATCGGCGTGCTCGCCGATCAGCTGGACCAGAGCGGCAGGGTCGATCTTGGCTTCTAGTGCACGGAGCTGCTTTTGTCCTGGGTCAAGGAGGCCAAGTTCGCGTAACGCCCAACCCAAGGTGCCGAGTTCATGCTGTTCTACGCCGGACGGCGCCTCGACCATTCGAACGACTCGGTCTGCCATCCAGTTGGCGAAGGGAGGTAACGGCTCCGCAGCACGCGTGAGCATAGTCATGCGACTAAGCCAGTACAGCGGAAGGTCATCGCGGACACTCGCGATGTTTTCGATCACGGAGGCGTTACTCAGGACTTCGTGCTTGAGACCGTAGTCTGGCCCGAGCCTCAGACGGCTAGTGAAAAGCACCAGGAGTTCCTGAAGGCATTTCGGCTCGGCCTGTCGAAGGTGATCGATGCAGATGCTCGCCGCTTTCGCGATGGGGTCATCGTCTCGATCCGCCCAGCTCAAGGCTCGGAAAACAAGCTCAGCCGTCGACGCATGGAAGAACGCACGACTCTCTGGCCGGCCCGAAGTGAGAGTCAGTCGGGCGACGGCCTCCTCCCATCCCGGCTCGAACGGATTCGACAGATCCGAAACGGGAACGGCCACGTCGAGTTGCGCCAGGGCGGCTAGTCTCTTGAGATCAGGAGCGTGAACACCCCCAGTTTTCCCAAAGTATCGGAGCAGAACCCGAGGATAGAGCCGTTCGAGATCGAGCGAGTCCAGTTCGCTAGGCTCCTCGATCAGCGACAGAACCTCACCAAGCAGCCGCAAGCTCTGTCCCGACAGGGCGAGCAAACGCTGAATGTGCTCTTTCGAAAGTCTCGCGAGGGCCGGACGCGCTCGAGCGGCGATCGCGGCGTATTGAGCCTCCGTTGGGGTGAGCTCGAGGACAGCCTCGTTCGCTCGACACTCATCCATAAACTCACGCGTAGGTCCGTCATAGTCCTCGTCGCTCAGGCCGGTTAGTTGCAGCGTGACAACGATACGGATCTTGCTCGACCGCAGAACTGCCGTCAACCGCTCGAGCGCCAACTCGACAAGGTCTAAGCGCTGGTGTGCATCGTCGAAGACGAAAACGGTCGGACAGATCGCTCGATGGCGAACGCCGTCAACGAGTTGCTGCTCACTGATGTCGTGGCGCAAGCTGACATAGAAAACCCGCCAGGTGCCTGCGGCGAAACGATCCGCAAGAGCAAGCGAGGCGATCGTCTTGCCGCTCCCCGATGCACCGGAGATGATCGCAACTCGCTGAGAACCAAGAGTCTCGTTGAAGCGCTCGACGAGCTCGGTCTCGAGGACAATCTGATTCCTGTCCTGTAGTTCGAGAAACCGGCCAATAGCGAGGCGCTCTCCGGAATTCGCCTCGAGCGGCCAGAAAACGTCTGCATCCCACGTGAGCCGAGAGGGGCGGCGAGCCGCCTGTGGTCCCCTACCTTCGAGTTCCTTCAACGCTAGGCCTTCAGCTTCGCCCCTCCAGCTCCTGAGAACCTCCGACGTGTACCGCTCCTCGTCGTTATCTACCAGCTTGGAGCATTTCTGGCAGAGCCAGATACCGTTTTCGACAGACGTCCTCTCCTCCGTCGTAAGTGATGCCGAGTATCGGGGTCCGAGCGGAGACGCTGCCGTAATGTGCGCTGCAACTCCAACGTTGAGCGCTTTTTTGGGGTTGATCTGGGGGCCGAAGGTGGGCTGACGGCAGTCGGGGTTGGAGCAACAATTTCCAACCCTTTTGGCCAGTAGCTCCTTTATTTGCTGCGGAAACTCGTCTCGCATATGACGGTCTGCGCCGGCGGTGCTCACGACGCCTGGCCTAGAAAGATCCTCGCGTTTCCGAAAGGAATAAGTCAATTATGGCCGATAGATCCTACCTAACGGGGAGGTGTAGATCCGGGATTAAGTCGAGAGGGTTGATTAGATTGGGGGCAGCTTTGGGGATGGGTTGGGGAATGGGCAGGCCTGGAGACCTGCTTATCGCGGGGGGACTTGGCGTAGTGGCGGAGGACGGGTTGCCGGGCAGGCCTGGAGACCTGCCCCACTGGGGCTCAGGCTCCGCTTTTCTCACTGCCTGACGGTCGAAGTTCGCAATATACCTGTTATCCCGCATTTTCAATTTGATGTTTGACATCCCGACCTTCCAGCGGCCTTGAGCGTCTTTATTCATAGGGGCTAGAGCCCGATGAGGACGCCATGGAGGCCAACACCCAATGGGTGAAAAACAAACCAAGCCATTCCAGCTAAGTTTCAATGGATTTCTCAAAGTCGATTTCCAAGGGTCGCGAGTCACCTCGGACGGCGGGTTGATTCTGATTCGCGAGTTGGACGAGCGGCTCGGACTGGGCAGGCTGATCGAGGAACATCTCAGCGATTCACGGCAAGGTGCGAACAAGAAGTTCCCGTTCGTCGATCTGCTGCGGCAGTCGGTCTACTCTCGGTTGGCGGGCTACGAGGATCTCAACGACGCCGTTCGGGTATCCGTCGATCCGACGTTTCGCTTGATCGGCTCGAAGAAGAACTGGGATCGCGGCGGAGCACTGACCTCCAGGCTGCAGAGCTTTGAGACCGGCATGCTCGCCGGCGACGAGAATCTGATCGGGCTGATGGCGGTGAACCGCGAGTTGGTGGCGCAAGCCGAGACGCAAGACGACTCCGAGCGGGTCGTGCTCGACATGGATTCGACCGAAAGCCCGGTCCACGGCCAACAAGAGGGCAGTGCCTACAACGGCCACTTTGAGTCCGTCTGCTATCACCCCGCTGTTGCTGTTCAACCAGCACGGCGACTGTCTGGCGGCGAAGCTGCGAGCGGGCAACGTGTCCAGCGCCGAGGACTGGGACGAACTGCTGTTGCCCGAGATCGAGCGCCAACAGGGAGAACGCAAGCGAGTGACGTTCCGCGCCGACGCCGCCTTCGCCAAGCCGGAGATCTACGAGGCGTTGGAGGATCGCGGAGTGGACTACGTCATTCGCATCCCGGCCAACAAGAAGCTGGAGTGGGAGATCGCCGACATCTTGTTCCGGCCACCGGGCAGGCCCAGCGCGAAACCGCTGGTGCGCTACAAGAGTTTCCGCTATCAGGCGGAGAGCTGGTCCAAGCCCCGACGGATCGTCGCCAAAGTGGAGCATCACCCGGGTGAGCTGTTTGCGCGACCCGGCTTCTTGGTGACCAACATGACCCTGCCGAGTCGTTCGCTGGTGCGGTTCTACAACAAGCGCGGCACCGCCGAGCAGTGGATCAAGGAAGGCAAGCAGGCGACTCACTGGACGCGGCTGTCGTGCCATCGCTTCCGAGCAAACGAAGTGCGGCTTCAGCTCAGCGTGCTCTCCTACAACTTGGGCAACCTGTGGCGGCGACTCGGACTGCCGCGCAGGATCAAGAGCTGGTCGCTGACGAGTCTGCAGCACCGGCTGATGAAGACCGGCGGACGGCTGGTCAAGCACGCCCGGTATTACTGGCTCTTATTGGCGGAGGGACATCTGAACCGGCGGCTGTTTGGCGACATGCTGCGGAGGATCTGGGCGCTGCCTGTGCCCGGTGGGTAGCGTTGCCCGGGCGAGGATCAACAGTTTTTGGCTCCAAAAAGGTTTCGCAGGAGCAGTGTCGGCCGGAGCGCCGTTCAGTCCGCTCAACCAACGTCTGTGAGCGGACGGACGAGCCCTGGCGCCTATCGGCGGAGGTGATGTGCAGGGTTCAGCGCGAAAAGACGTGGTATTCGGGGCGACGCGGGTGTATACTGTCGCGGTACCAGGGCCAAAATGGAAATCCTGGGTTATACCTGTTATTACTTTCGTTACGGTTGCGGTGACACCACGGTTCGACGACATGTCGCGACAGGGTGTAAAATACATTCCACGCCCCCGAGCCGGCGACTGGATTCCACCTTGCGCCTTCTTCCAGCCCTTTGCTTGCTACTCGTGACGGCCGCACCGCTCGCACGATCCTTAGAGGCGCAGAGCGTTTCGGTCAACAACGCCGAGGCGACCTCCGCTACGAAGGCCGCCGCGAAGAAGTCGGGCGGATCGAAATCGACGGCGACCAAACGACGGCGTTCACGCGGCCGTTGGTATACCGAACGCACTTACGCGAATTCTCCGGCGGGCGATTTTACGGCGGGTGAAGATCCGTTGGTTCGCCGCGCGGCGGTCGAAGCCCTCGGCAAGTTCAACGGCTCCGTTGTCGTCGTCGATGCGCGCAGCGGCCGCATCCTGACGGCGGTCAACCAGAAACTGGCGCTTGCGAGCGGCTACATGCCTTGCTCGACGATCAAGCTTGTTGTCGGGCTGGCGGCGCTGAACGAAGGGATTGTGCGGCCCAAGCAAAAAGTGTGGTTCGACGGGTATTGGTTCATGACCATGGTCAACGGCCTGGCGATTTCGAACAATGTGTATTTCGAACACCTTGGAAGCAAGCTGGGGTTTGACCGCCTCAAGCGCTACGCCAACCAATACGGTTTTGGCGAAAAGGCCGGCCTTGGGATTGCCGGAGAGCAACTAGGCAAGTTTCCGAAGGAAGAAATTCGATCCGGCGTGGAGCGCATGAGTTCTTTCGGGGAAGGGATTCGCGCAACGCCGCTGCAGATGGCGGCCTTCATCGCCGCTCTCGCCAACGGCGGAACGCTCTACTATCTGCAAGCACCGCTCGGACCCGCGGAAGTCGCCGCGCTCGAACCGCGCGTCAAGCGACGCGTGCCGGGCGCCCGTTGGCTGCCTGAAGTTCATGAGGGAATGCTCGAATCCGTCAAGCGCGGGACGGGTCGCAAGGCGCATTCCGCCAAGCGCGTGCTCTACGGCAAGACAGGCACTTGTAGCCAATACGACCGGCCCGGCCGAACGCAACTAGGCTGGTTCGCTTGTTTCAACGAAGTCAACCAGGTCAGGGAGAAACAACTCGTCGTCGTCGTCATGTTGCGGGGCGGCCCGATGATGTACGGCCCGCGGGCCGCCGAAATCGCGGGGAATATTTACGAATCGCTCGACAAGAGTCGCTACTTCAGTTCGAATCAGGCTGGGACCGAACTCGTCTCGCTCGGCCCCACCGATTGCCCCACCGATTGCGCCGCGGATTAACCTGCCGCTTTCACCCACGGAATTTCATGAGAAGGGAGCGCCGTTGTTTCGTCGCGAACACGACATGAACCCGTGCGGCGGACCAAGCGCTGAGCCGTATTTCGAGACTTGTTCCGGAGCCCCTGTCATCGGAGTCGGAAGGGAGTCGGGTGACGCGAGGGCGACAGACTCCCGGGGACCGGGCCGGACCGATTGTTGGGTAGAGTGAAGGGTCTTCTGAATTTGTGGAGCAATCGAAATGATGCACAAAATCCGCGTCACATCACTGTTTTTGATCACGATGGCCTTCGCTGCTTGCGGCTCGGAGCCGGCCGAGACGCCGGTGGAAGCGACGCCGACTGATGGCTCGCGTTGGTCGGCGGAACGCGCCAACCAATGGTATGAGCGGATCGGGTGGCTTTCGGGTTCGAATTTCAGCCCAAGCTCGGCGATCAATCAATTGGAAATGTGGCAGGCCGACAGCTTCGACCCGGAAACCATCGACCGCGAACTGGGGTGGGGCGAGGATCTCGGCTTCAACACTATGCGGGTCTACTTGCATGATTTGCTTTGGCAACAAGACGCCGAGGGCTTTCTCTCGCGCACCGACCGTTTTCTCGAAATCGCGGACAGTCACGGGATCGGCGTGATGTTTGTTCTCTTCGACGGCGTGTGGGACCCTTACCCGAAACTCGGGCCGCAGCGAGAGCCGAAGCCGCATTTGCACAATTCCGGTTGGATCCAAAGTCCCGGCGCCGAAATTCTTCGGGACCCTTCGCGCTACGACGAACTGGAAGGATTTGTCAAAGGCGTGATCGGTCATTACAAGGATGATCAGCGCGTTCAGGCCTGGGATTTGTTCAACGAGCCCGACAACCCCAACGCCAACAGCTACGGTGACAAAGAGTTGCCGAATAAAGCCGAAGTCGCCCTGGCGCTGCTCGAGCGGACGTTCGCTTGGGCGCGCGAAGTCAACCCGAGCCAACCGCTGACCGCCGGCGTCTGGCGGGAGGAATGGGCGCCGCCCGAGGCGCTCTCGCCCATCAATCGCTTCATGTTGGAGAACTCCGACGTGATCACGTTCCACAGCTATGACGCGATCGAGTCAACCCGACAGCGGGTCGAGTCGCTTCGGGTGCACGGTCGGCCGTTGTTGTGTACCGAATACATGGCGCGGCCGCGGGGCAGCACGTTCGACCCGGTCTTGTCCTACTTCAAGGAAGAGAACATCGCCGCCTATAACTGGGGCTTCGTGGCCGGGAAGTCGCAAACGATCTATCCGTGGGATTCCTGGACGTCGACCTACACGGCGGAGCCGAAGCTGTGGTTCCACGACATTTTTCGCACCGACGGCGGGGCGTATATCGAGGACGAAATTGCGTTTATCAAGAAGGTCAACGGGAAGGAGTGAGGGGAGTAACGGTTGGGTACGGCCGGGTGTGATATACCGAAAGCATGAGCAAGAGGCTCCATGTCGTCTTCGACGATGATGAGTTCGAAGAGATCCGCCAAGCCGCGCGAGCGAACGGGCTCACGGTCTCCGAATGGGTTCGGCAAACACTGCGAGCCGCTCGAAGGCCGGAGCCAGCCAATGAGGTCGCATCGAAACTTCGTGCCATTCAACGAGCCGCTGAATACAACTTTCCCACGGCCGACCCGAAACAGATGATCGCGGAAATTGAGAGTGGCTACCTCGAATGATCGCCGTCGGTTCGACCGTCCTTGCGCCGGCGCGACGAACCTGATCGAGCGCCCCGGTTGCATTGTTGAAGGGCGATGATAATGTCCCCTTGAGAGGGCGATAGAAATGTCCCCTAATCTAAGGCTCCGAAGGAGGAGCCTAGATTGGAGAGGACATGGATGAACGACAAGGAATTGAGACGGGGCGAGGTACTGGGCCGGGTGAAGCGAGGCGAGTTGAAGCTGAGCGAGGCGGCGCGGATACTCGATATCAGTTATCGCCAGACCAAGCGGATCTGGAGGCGCTACAGCGCGGGAGGGACAAAAGCATTGAAGCACGGCAACGTGGGCCGGGTATCGAACCGCGCCAAGCCGGCGGAAGTTCGCAAGCGAGTGCTGCAACTGGTGCGCGAACACTACTCCGGCGAGCCGCACGAGCGCTTCGGGCCGACGCTGGCGGCCGAGCATTTGTGGACAGACCACGATCTGAAACTATCGGTGCGAACACTGCGGCTCTGGATGCTCGCCGAGGGCCTGTGGAGCCGCCGCCGCAAGCGCCGGCCGCATCGCTCGCGGCGGCGGCGTAAAGCGCACTTGGGCGAGCTGATCCAGGTCGACGGTTCGCACCACGAGTGGCTCGAAGCGCGCGGGCGGAAAGGTTGCCTGATGAACTTCGTCGACGATGCGACCGGTCTGGCGCTGTGCCGTTTCTCGAGCGAGGAAACGACTTGGGCGGCGGCCGATCTGCTCGAAGCCTGGGTGCGTCAATACGGCGTTCCGAAGGCGTTGTATTGCGACTGGAAGAACGTCTACAAGCGCCGGCCAACGTCGCGTGAAGCGCTGGAAGGCATCGAGCCCGAGACGCAGTTCGGACGCATGTGCGCCAAGCTCGGCATTGGTATCATCGCCGCTTCGTCACCGCAAGCGAAGGGCCGCGTGGAGCGCCATCACGGCACCCATCAAGACCGCCTGATCAAGAAGATGCGGCTCAAAGGCATTGCCGATTACGAGGCGGCGAACCGCTATCTCGACGAGCAGTATCTGCCAGAGCACAACGCCAAGTTCGCCTCTGAGCCGTCAGCGGGAGCGGACTTTCATCGGCGCTTATCGAAGCGTTTGGACTTGAAGTGGGTGTTTTGCTTGGAGGGAGAGCGGGTGGTGTCCAACGACCTGGTGGTACGTTTCGAGAACCGTTTTCCGCAGTTGAAACCGCAGCGCAATCAGGCTCTGGGCGCAGGCGCGAGAGTAACCGTGCAGCAAGCGCGCGAGGGCGAGTTGCGGGTGGTGTTCGAGGGGAGAACGGTGGCGTTCGACGAGATCGCCAAGCCGCTCCCCAAGGTGCGGCCGGAGCCGAAACCGCGCCTGGCGCCGCAGCCGCGCACACCGCCGGCGAATCACCCTTGGCGCGCGCCGTTGAAGCCGAAAAAACGGGCGGCGACCGCGTGAAGAGGGCTGTGGAAATGACGGGGCCGTGGAAAACGAGGAAAACCCTCGGCAGCCGACGAGGAGCTTCGAACCTCATCGCTCGGGTTTCCCACGTTTCCCCCAGCCCCTTGGAAATCGCTGTGCGATTCCCACATTCCCACAAGCCCCTACGACTACTATCCTTTTACTTAAAAGGGGACATTTCTACCGGGCTAACCAAGGGGACATTTCTATCGCCTCTTGACATTGACTTGCCCCGGGGGGTGGGCTATAGTCACGGGTAGCGATGGACGACCCTTCCGCGCCTTCAAGCGCAGCCGCTCGGGCGGACTTTCCGCTTCCCCCCTTTCTTGCCGAGCTTGTCGCACTCCGACAAGTCTTATCCGTCTTCCGCGGCGACCGGTTTTCAAGTATTTGCCGGTCCGAGTAAAGGAGGCGACGGCTGAGCACCACGACGAAAACACGCGTACCCATCAGCGGAGGCATCGAGCCGTTTTTTGGAACGCGCGACGAAAACATTCGACTGCTCGAAGACTCTCTCGACGTCAAGACGCAGTTGCTCGAGGACAGCCTCGAGATCGAAGGCGCGCCGGAACAGGTGCGGCAGGTGGAGGCGATGGTCGCCGATTATGAGTTTCTGTGGCACGAGGGGCATCGCTTCACCAACGGCGACTTGAAGAGTTTCTTGCGGGTCGTTGCCTCCGACCCGCAATTGACGTTGCGCAATCTGGTCATCAGCAGCCGCCAGCGTAACTTCGGGCGTAAGACGCTGGCTCCGCGCAGCGTCAACCAAATGCGCTATTTCGAGGCCATGGAGCGCTGCGATATGGTCTTTGGCGTGGGCCCGGCCGGAACCGGAAAGACCTACTTGGCGGTGGCCATGGCGGTTTCGGAATTTCTGAACAAGAAAGTCCGTCGCATTGTCCTGGCTCGCCCGGCGGTCGAAGCGGGTGAACGGTTGGGGTTTCTGCCGGGAACCTTGCAGCAGAAGATCGATCCTTATCTACGTCCTCTCTACGACGCGCTCTACGACATGCTCGACAGCGACCGCGTCGAAAAGCTGCTCGAAAAAGGCTTGATCGAGATCGCTCCGCTGGCGTTTATGAGGGGCCGTTCGCTGAACGATTGTTTTATTATTCTCGACGAAGGGCAAAACGCCACCGCCGAGCAGATGAAGATGTTCATCACGCGGTTGGGATTCGGATCGAAGGCGGTGATCACCGGCGATATCACGCAGATCGACCTGCCGTCGGGCAGGCGCAGCGGCCTGATCGAGGTGATCGACGTGCTCGGCGCGGTGGAGGACATTTCGTTTGTCTATTTCGACGAGAAAGACGTCGTGCGGCACGATTTGGTGCAGCGCATCGTGCGGGCTTACGACGTCTATCAGCACCCACGTGTTGAGCGGGATTCCGGCGCCGGCGTATCCGAGGACGGGACCGAAGGCGGTTCGGAGGGCGCCTAACCCCCGAAGCATGAAAGCGATGGCGGAAACCAACAACGACGATCCTCCTTGGTATCTCAACCGGCAACGCAAGGTCGGCTTCGATGAAGACGACTTCGCGGCTTTCCTCACGCGACTGCACGGCGAGCCGGCGGTCCGGCGTGAGTTCGCCGTGCTCGTTTCCACCGACGACGCCGTGCGCTGCGCCAACCGGCGGTTTCGCGGTCGATCGTCGGCCACCGATGTGCTCTCGTTTCCCGACGGCGAGGACGGCCGGCTGGGGGATATTCTGATCTCGGCGGCGCGGGCCGAGCGGCAAGCGAGTGATTACGGGCATTCGGTGGAGCAGGAATTGAAGATTTTGACTTTGCACGGGTTGCTGCACCTGATGGGATACGATCACGAGACCGACGGCGGCCGCATGCGTCGAGCGGAGACTCGTTGGCGCAAGAAGTTCGGCTTGCCCGCGGGTTTGGTGGAGCGAGCGGATCGATGACATGGCTTTGGATCGTACCGGCGGTGCTGCTGTGCGGCGTTGCGACGCTGGCCTCGTACGTGCATTTGTTGTTCGTTCATTCGCTGCCGATTCGAGCGCGAGAAAACCCGGAAACCCTCAAGCATTTCGAGGAAGCTTTGAAGCCGCGGCTGGGCATGGACGCGCAGCAAGGTCTGTTTCGCTTTGCTCTGGCGCGACAATTGGCGCTGGTCGCGCTGGTGCTCGTTCTTACGCTCTTGTTTTTCACCGAGGGGCGCGCCGTTTCCGAAGCGATCGGAGAAGTGGCGATTCTCGCGGTGACGGCGGTCATTTTCTTCGCCCACATCGTGCCGGACGTCTTACTGCGGCGGACATCGGGTCGTTGGATGGAACGGCTGCTGCCTGTTGCGAAGCTGATCGGGTGGGTGACGAAACCGTTCGCCTTGCTGGTCCATTTCGTTTCATCGGTTGCCGAGCTGAGCGCCGAAGAGCCGCGAGGCAACGGGGCGGCGACGCCCGGGGAAGACATCGAGGCCTTGCTCGACGCCGGGGAAGAAGAAGGGCTGATCGGACTGGAAGACCGTAAGCTGATTCAGTCGGTCGTCGAATTCGGGGACAAAACGGTGAGGGAAGTTGTCACCCCTCGTCCGCGGGTGGTCGCGATCGAGGCGGGCCGGACGGTTGAAGAATTGTGGCGGTTATTGATCGACACGGAGATTTCAAGGGTGCCGGTTTTCGAGGAGGACATCGACAATATCGTGGGCTTGGTTCACACGCGGGATACGCTCGATATCGATGAGAGCCGGGGGGCATTGGTTCGCGTTCGCGAGCTGATGCGACCGGTGGGGCTGGTGCCGGAGACGAAGCCGATCAACGAATTGTTGCGCGAGATGCAGGAGAACAATGCGCAGATGTCGATTGTCGTCGACGAGTACGGCCAGACGGCCGGGCTGGTGACGATGGAAGACCTGATGGAAGAGATCGTCGGAGAAATTCACGACGAGTCGGATTCGCCTTCCGACGTCGTCGAGCAAGCCGATCACTCGTTCATTCTTGACGGCAACGTGGACTTGGATCGGCTCGAGGATCTGGTTGGTTTTCGGCCCGGCGAGGAGATCGAGTCGACGACGATCGGCGGTCTGGTGTGCGAACACCTGGGGAAAGTGCCGTCGCCGGGCGCGAAGGTTTCACTGGACGGAATTCAGGTCGAAGTGCTTTCGGGCGATCAACGCAAAGTGTCGAGTGTGCGAATTCGGCGCGTCACCGAGAACGGGGAACCCTCGTCGTCGGAGAAGAGCGCCTCCGAGTCGAGCCGATGAAGGCCGGTTTCGTAGCGATCCTGGGTCGGCCCAACGTCGGCAAGTCGACCTTGCTGAACCAATTGGTCGGCACGAAAATTTCGATTACCGCCGATAAGCCGCAAACGACGCGCGACGCCATCCAAGGAGTTGTCACTCGTCCGGAAGGGCAAATTGTTTTCGTCGACAGCCCGGGCATCCACGAACCCCGCCAAGAGCTCGGCCGGCGCATGATGCAAGAGGTGCGGCGCGCGACGTCGGGCTGCGGGCTGGCGGTGGTGCTTGTCGACGCAACGCAACCACCGGGACGAGGGGACGCGGCCGCCGTGGAGACGGCGAAGAAGCTGGGCGTACCGCTGTTGCTGGGATTGAATAAGATCGATTTATTGCGGTCGAAACAACGGCTGCTGCCGCTGCTCGAACGCTATGGAGAGACGCGGACGTTCGAAGAGATTGTTCCTCTTTCGGCGTTCGCGGGCGAAAACGTTGATTTACTGGTCAGGCTGATTTTCGAGCGCTTACCGGAAGCGCCGGCTTTCTATCCGGAAGACTACATCACCGACCAGCCCGAGAAATTCCTGGCGGCCGAGTTCATTCGAGAGAAGGTGATCGAGGAGACGCGGCAGGAGGTGCCCCACTCGGTAGCGGTGATTGTGGACCAATGGGAGCAGGAACCGCCGCGTTCGACGAGCCGGAAGCAGAAGCTTAGCGGCTTGCTGCGGATCTCGGCCACGGTGTATGTTGAGCGCCCGGGGCAGAAGAAGATTCTCGTCGGCTCTCAGGGCGCTACATTGAAACAAGTCGGGTCAGCGGCCCGTCACCAATTGGAGACTTGGTTCGGCAACCATGTCTTCCTGGAACTCTTCGTCAAGGTTCGGCCGAAGTGGCGCGAGCAATCGAGCTTTGTGAAGTCGCTCGATTTTCATCAGATGTTGGGTAAATCGTGAAGCTGTGACGGTCGGCGGCAGGAGGGCGATAATAGATTGGTGATGAATGTGTCTCATAGCCGCGCGCGATACGGATGGTTGCTGCCGCGAGCCGGAGTCGGGCTCTTGCTCGTTCTCTTGTTGTTGGTTGCTCCACTCCCCGCCCAGGACGAGAACCCCGACGACATCGTCTACGACCGCGTGATGCGGAGACTCGTCAATGATCCTGAGCTCAAGACGAATGCGCTTGAAGTGGCGGTCGAGGAAGGGGCCGTGACGGTGACGGGTTTGGTGGAAACCGAGAAGTTGCGGCGGCGGGTCGATAAGATCTTGAAGAAGGTCAAGGGCGTCAAGAAAGTTGTCAACCAGGTCCGCGTGCGGCGCTGACAGGGGGAGGTTACGCCGGCGTGGTTGGGGTCACCGGTTTCATCGCATACCGCCTGCCGAGGGGCTGTGAAAAAATAGGTGTTGACGGGCCGAAGGGTCGGGCGAAAGCTTCCCGCCGCCCCTCCAGGGCTCTCCCGAGTGGGGGTTCCACCCAGGGTTCCGCCTTCGGCTCCACCCTGGGCTGAGGCTCCTGTCGCCGCTTCGCGGCTGCAAGTCGTCCCGTGACGCGCGCGGCTCGGTTTGGACGTTAGGCCGGGCGGGCGACTTCGGCGACCTTTTCGGGGAAGTCGCTGATGATGCCGTCGACGCCGAGATTGATTAATCGCTTCATCTCACTCTCGTCGTTGACCGTCCAGGGAATGACGCGCAAGCCTTCGTCGTGAACTTCCGCGATGAGTTCGCGCGACGCCAATCGGAATTGCGGCTTGACGACGTCGACCGGGCAATTGTGCCGCGTTTCTTCATCTTGGGTGCGGTTGTAGATGAAGCCCAGCTCGATTTCCGGGAACAGCTCGTAGACCTTCGTCAGCGCTTCGGGATGAAACCCGGAGACGAGAACCTTCGCCGGGTCGCAGTGCTCGCGAATCAGGTCCACCGCGGCTTGCTCGAAACCGGGCGTCTTGAGCTCGATATCGAGAAAGGCCTGGCGGCCGAACTTTTTCAATACTTCTTCCAGCAGAGGAATCTCGAAACCGTCGGGAAGTTTTCGGATCTGCTCGTAGGCGCTTGCCCGCACCGCCAGCGTACCGACAACGGAGCCGTGAACGACGACCAACTTGTCGTCGGCGGTCTGTCGCACGTCGAGTTCGAACCCGCCCGCGCCTAAGTCCAAGGCCTTTTGAAAGCTGGGGACCGTGTTCTCCGGCAGCTGGTCCGCTCCGCGGTGTCCGAGGATTAAAAAGTCTCCCATCAGCTCTTACCTATCCCGTCGGGCCTGTCCAAGTTAGAGCAATTGCCGCACGTCCACTCCCTGCGAAAAACGACCTGCGGATTGCTTGCCGGAATTAGCGGCGGGGCGCCGGCGCCGGGGTTCGTCTTATGGACACGAGCGCACCATGATTCGGATTCTCGGCGGGGCTTTTCGTACTAGCCCAAATGGGCTATTGCAAGTAACAGAGCTTTTACGGTATCACGTATGACAGCCCAAAGGGGGGAAATTTGCACAAGATACCGTTGTTGCTCCTGCTGTTGTTGATCGCGCGTGGCGCGGGCGCGCAGATTGCGATTGCGACCAAAGCCGGCCTGGTGCACTACATCGAGGGGGCCATCGTGCTCGACAAGAAAGAACTACGCATGGACGGGTGGCGATTCCCGATGCTGCGTCCCGGCAGCACGTTGCAGGCCGCGGACGGGCGAGCGGAAATTCTGCTGGGTCCGATGGCGCTACTTTGGTTGGATCATGACAGCGAATTGCAGCTTCTATCGAATGATCTTGCCGACGTGCGCGTGCGGATTGGTGAGGGATCGGCCGTCATCCATGTCTATGCCGCTCGAAGAACCTTCTATAGAGAGCCGGAGCTAGACTCTCTTTCGGTGGAATGTGGCGATGTTGTCGTGCATATCAGCCGAACGGGCCGCTATCGCTTTGACTGTTCGGTCGATCGGCCGGGGCTGCGTCTGGCGATACATCGAGGAAGGGCGACAGTGGCAACCTCCATGGGCGGGTTCGAGGTCCGCAGGTGGCAAGCAGCTTCGCTGGCAGGGCTCCGCCCGGCGGAGATCGAGCCCCTTGACCGCTCGGCGGACGGCGACGCATTTGACAATTGGAGCTTTCATCGAGCGTTGCGTCTCAGCAAGGAACGCAAGCGCATGTGGAGGCGTGTGATTACCGCTTCGGACTAGCCGCACGCGCCGAAGGCCCGCCCCGCCCGCCGCTCGGGTCTTGTCTGATCTCCGACACGGTTCCGGGCCGAGTGAGCGGGCTCTGCGCTAGACTTTGGGATACTCTCCGGGGCGCTCGGACTCGGAAGCCTTGAACCTCCCGTGCCCATTCTTTTTCGCTACATTCTTCGCGAAGTCATCGTCAGCTCGCTGATCGGTACGCTGCTGTTCACCTTCGTCTTGTTCCTCAAGTCGGTCGGTCTGCTGATGGAACTGTTGATCCGCCCCAGCGGCTCGGCCGAGGATGTCGTCTACCTCTTTTTGCTGGCCGTGCCGCAGGCGCTGCGTTTCACGATTCCGATCGGCGTGCTGATTGGAGTGTTGGTTGGGCTGGGGCGTGTTTCGAGCGACGGCGAGATCATCGCGATGCGAGCGGCGGGCATTCCGGGCCGCCGGCTGATGGGTCCGGTCGCGGCGTTGGCGCTGGTTGGGGGCGTGATTTGCGCCGCGACGACGATCTATTACAACCCGCTGGCGCTGCAACAGCAGAAGAAGATCGCCGAGTCTTTGAAGATCTCACAGGCCAGCGCCGAAGTGCAGCCGCGGGTCTTCATTGAGACTTTCCCGAACACGATTCTCTATGTGCGCGACGTGATTCCCGGGCCGGTGGTTCGTTGGAAAGGGGTGTTTATCGCCGACGAGCGAGCGCCGGAAATCCGCGGGTCGTTTGGCGGCGCCAACGCGGCGGTCGACGGCCCTCGCATTACCGTGGCCGAAGAGGCGATGGTGGTGCCGCGTCCGGAGCAGAATCGTTTGCAGCTTCGGCTGCCGCACGCCTGCACGTACGAGCAGTCGCACGACGCGACCCAATATCACAGTTTCGAATTTCACGAAAACGATCAAGTGCTTCAATCCGACGCCGAAGCGCCGGAACTCGGCAAGCAGCCTTTCCAGCAGGCCTCGACCGCGGAGCTGATCTCGCGTTCTCAGGTCGGCGAAAAGAAGATTGACGCCGCGATCGAGTTGCAGCAGAGGTTCGCGGTGCCGATCGCCTGCTTTGTGTTGCCGATGGTGGGCGTTCCCTTGGCGATTTCATCGCGGCGCGCGGGCAAGTCGATGGGCGTGGTCTTCAGCCTGCTGCTGGTGTTTGTCTACTACATGATTCAGCTCGGCGGCATCGCGCTGGCGAAGACGGAAGTTCTCGCGGTGGGGCCGGCGATTTGGATGGCCAACCTCGTCTTCGCGGCGGCGGGCGCTTGGCTGCTGTTTCAACTCGATGCACCGAACCGACGCGATGTCACGGCGGCGATCGGCGGTTGGTTCGCGGGCCTGGCCGCGAGGCTGCGCAAGGAAAACGGGCAGGGCGCGGCAGCGAATGGCGGCGGGGCCGCGGCACGGCGCGGCCGGCGGGTGCGCGGCCTGGGTGTCGCGGCCGAGGGTTCTCTCACGTTTCGGATTGTTGACCGCTATGTGTTGCGAGCGTTCCTTTTCTATCTGCTGGTGCTGGTGGCCTCGTTCGTGATGATCTGGTTCGTGTTTAGCTTTTTCGAACTGCTCAGCGATATGCTTGATCGCGACAAGTTGGGGCTGTTCATCCCTTATGTCTACTATCTGACGCCGTTTTTGGTGTACGAGACGGCTCCGCTGTGCGTGCTGGTGGGGACGCTGGTGTGTTTCGGAATTCTCGGGAAACATCAGGAGCTGACGGCGTTTAAGGCCTGCGGCGTGAGTCTCTATCGGCTGGCGGCGCCGATCTTGGCGGCGGCGACGATCATGAGCGGCTTGCTGTTCGCGCTCGACTATTACTATCTGCCGGAAACCAATCGCAAGCAAGACGCGATTCGCGACGAGATCAAGGGGCGGCCGGTGCGGACTTTCCTCAGGCCTGATCGGCGTTGGATGTTCGGCAAGGGCGAACGCATCTACCACCACCGCTTTTTCGATTCACAGGAAAAGGCTTTCGCGAAGATCAATGTCTACGATTTCGACGACGAGAGTTTCCAGCTTGTGCGCCACATAGCCGCCGATCGGGCGCACTGGGATGATTCCGCGGGTGCTTGGGTTTTTGAAAACGGTTGGGTGCGGGAGATTGACGGCAATCGGGTGCTGCGTTTCGAGGAGTTCGACGAGCGACCTTTCGCCGATCTCGAGGAAGAGCCGGGCTATTTCCTCAAGGAAGAACGCCAGCACCAGCAAATGAACTGGCGCGAGCTGCGGGCCTACATCACTGACCTGACGCAAAGCGGTTTTGATACCGTGCGGCTGCAGGTGCAATGGCATAAAAAACTGGCGTTCCCGCTGTTTGCCGTGAGCATGGCGGTTTTGGCGATTCCCTTTTCGCTCGTGGCGGGGCATCGCGGGGCGCTGACCGGGGTGGCGCTCAGCATTGGTTTGGCGACTGCTTATTACGCGGCCAATGCGCTGTTTGAACAACTCGGGCGGGCGGGGCAGTTGAGTCCGGCGGTGGCGGCTTGGGCGCCGGGGGCGATATTCGGGTTGACGGGGGCTTATCTGTTTTTGCGGGTGCGGTCGTAGGTGCGGTCGTAGTGGAGGCTTGTTGCTTCTTGGACCCTGGAATTTATGACACTCGAAGCGATTCGCGACGCGCGGCGACGCCTGGCCGATTACTTGCGGCCCTCTCCGCTGGTCCTCTCTGACGCGCTGAGCCGCGATTTGGGGCGGCGGGTTTGGTTGAAGCTCGAATCGCAGCAACCGACCGGGGCGTTCAAGGCGCGTCCGGCTTTCAACAGCATTCTCGGTAATCTCGATCAGGCTCGGCGGGCGGGCGTGGTGACGTCGTCGTCGGGGAACTTCGCGCAGGCGACGGCCTACGCGGCCCGCGAACTCGGCGTGAGCGCGCGGATCGTGATGATGAAGAATTCGTCGCCCTTCAAGCGCGAGCGGACCGAGCAGTACGGCGGCGAGGTCGTGCTATGCGAGAACACGTTCCAAGACCGCTGGGATACGACGTTTCGGGTTCAACAGGAAACCGGGCGTTTGTTGTTGCATCCCTATGATTCGGATGAAACGATCGCCGGCGACGGGACGATCGGGCTGGAGTTGCTCGACGATCTCGACGGCGATTTCACGGTCGTGGTTCCGATCAGCGGGGGCGGGTTGATCGGAGGCATCGCGTCGGCCCTCAAGCAGGAGCGACCCGGGTGCCGCGTTTTTGGCGTGCAACCGGCGGCGAACCCGTCAATGAAAGAGTCGCTCGCCGCGGGACGGCCGGTGACGGTGAACGTTGCGCCGACGCTCGCCGATGCACTGGTCGTGGCTTGCCCCGGGGAACGGGGTTTGCGGATTGTCGAGCGTCTGGCGGACGATGTGGTCGCGGTCGACGAGGACGAGATCGCGGCGGCGGTGCGTTATCTGGCCGAGCAGCAGAAAGTGGTCGCCGAGCCGGGCGGGGCTGTCGCTGTCGCCGCGCTTCGCGCCGGTAAGGTTGGCCGCGCGGACCAGGATGTGGTTTGTATTTTGAGCGGCGGGAACGTTTTGCCCTCGACGTTTCGGGAGTTGTTGGCGAAGGGGTGAGGGCCGGGGGGCGCTTCATCCTCGACGGCCGCCCCCCCTACATTGCAATTCGCAGGCTTATCGAGGGCAGCCTGATGCCCCATATCGCGGCGGTCACCACATCATCACGGCGGTTTCTCCGGAGCTGTCGCTCCAATACAGCCGGATACGCAGGACGTAGGTTCTTCCCTTGATAAGTCGAATCCGGAAGCTCGCGTTAGTATCCTCGCCGCTGTCGTCGTCGGCGGTGAGGAACCTAAGATTCTCGCCATCTTCCTCGAACAGGACCATGACGCTGTCGGAGGCGCCAAAGGTTCTAAAGTTGTAAGCGCGCGTCGCCGGCGGCTTGACGACGAAGTTCTTCTGCTCGCCGGGGGCAAGGTTGAGAGTTCGGGATTGCAGCACCTTCAGCTCGGGAATTTCCGGGTTGAGCGGCGGGTACCACTTGGCGATCCATGCCCGGTCTCGGTCCGACAGGCCCGGGGCTGGTTGCAGGCCGTTTCGAAACTCCTCGGGTTCTTGGATCAGGCCCGGACCGAACGGGTAATGCATGATCGAATTGTGATCCCACGGCGAGCCGGCGACTTCGGCGGATGAAAGCTTCCGGATAATGTTGTGGAAGGTCTTGTCGCGCGACCAGAAATTGGGCGATCCGGCGAGGTCGGCAAACACGGCATCTTCATTCCACACGATGCCGGCGTTGGGGTTCTGGTGCTCGTGCGGAAATCCCAGAGTGTGACCGATTTCGTGTACGGCCGTATCTATGTCGTGGCGGATGTTCCAGCCGAAATTCATGGTCCGTTCATTGCGGCCGGCTCGGAGTACGTCTCGACCGACGTAAGACCAGGCACCGTCTCCTTGCATGAAACCGATACGGATCTCGGCATCGTCTCGCGAATTGACTTCCGTGAACTCCAGTCCAAGGCCCACGTCTTTCCAGACCTCGAACGCAGCTCGGGCTACATTTTTTTGGATATCGGTCGCCGTCCATGTCCGCCGAACTCTCGTGCCGTCTTGCAGTTCGACGAACGCGGCGTCGGAGTTCTTATGGAAGAAGTAATAGTGCAGCTGGGTTCCGTTTGCCCATTTCTTTCGGCTGTTCAATATAAGAGAGGCGCGGTTGGGGGTGATCCCCGCCGGCAACACTTCTTGGGGACCTCAGGTGCCGAGCAGAACCCCAGTTTGCCCCGAGTCAGCACCGGACCGGTGGCTCTGTAACTCGCTCTTTTTGCCGCTTTCTTCCTGGTTGCCATAGCGTTCTTCTCCCTTTCTATTGACGATTGTAGTGATTGGAAAGCGCTCATATCCCGGCGGGTGAGCAGGGTCAAGCAAACTCGCGCACAGGCCCGAGATTTCCTTTTGCGCTTCCCGCCAGAAGTAGAATAACCGAAGGTTCGGGTTGAATCAATGGATGATTTTCGGAATAGCCGTGCGGTCTTCCGAGCGGGCGGCGTTGGACGAGGTTTGCGCGGCCGGCGGCAGGAGTCGTGGTGACTCGCCCTGATCTCTCTAGTCCCCGGCGGGTTTCTCGACTTGGTCGATGACGAGGGTGGGGAGCGGCGCGCTTCTCTCCTCTAACCGCAGGCCCAATTGTTCGTGCACGGCGACGCGGAGGGACGCCGCGCCTCCGCTGTCCCAGCGGCCTCCTTCCCACTCAAGCTGGAACCAATGGCGCCCTTTGATGCTGGTTCTTGCCACGACCGCTGCCGGGTCGTGGGACGCAACGCTTCCACTACTTTCCTTCGGATCGAGGGGTTTCGTCGGACACCGCTTGCTGACGCGCGCGGCTCGGTTTGGAATTACGGGCCGGCTAGAAATTCACCTTCAAGGCGAATTGCATCACGCGGGGTTCGGAAACCGTCTGGGTGATCTGACCGAAATTGGAATTGGTGACGTCGAATTGCGGCGTGTGGAAATTCACGTTATTGAAGGCGTTGAAGACTTCCCAGCGGAATTCCACCTCGGCGTGCTCGCCGACGTGCGTCCGCTTCGCCAGGCTGAAGTCGAATAGAAACCGCCGAGGCCCGAAGAGAAGTCCGGTTCCCAGCCGACCTAATTCGCCCGGTTCGGGAAGCTCGAGCAAACCTTCGGGCGAACCGCTCGTGCAAGACCCGCCGAGAAAAGACGACGTACAGGGATCGATCCAGAAGACGCCGCCGCCCACGTCCCGGCGGCCCGTCAGATCACGCAACTCGCCGGCGTCGAGATTCTCGGTCAGGTTCACGGTATTCAAGATCGAAACCGCGTTACGGTGGAACGTCCCGACTCGTGAAATGAACGTCAACGGCCTGCCGCCGCGCCAGTTGACGATGCCGCCGAATTGCCAACCGCCGACGATTCGGCCGGCCGCGCCCTTTTGGTTGAGAAACGCCTTGCCCGGACCGATGGGCAGCTCGTAGATCCAATTGGTTTTGAACAAGTGCCGCGGGACGAACTCCCCGCGCGTCGAACGCGGGTAGCGCACCGAGCTGGGGCGCACGGCGTTCAACAGCGAATTCTCGTCGCCGTCGAAGTCCGCGATCGCGCGCCCGAACGTATAGCTACTTTGAAACGAGAACCCGCCGGCGAAGCGCCGCCGCACTTCGACCTCGAGGGCGTTGTAGTTGGAGCTGCTGTCGTTAACCAGCACGCGGGCGTCGGCGACAAAGGGATTGACCTGGAAAAAGTTGGCCGGGAATCGCCCGTCGAGCACCTGCCCCCAAAAGCTGCCGCCGCGAATGCGGCCTTGGCGCGACCCGGGCCGCGAGAACTCACCTTGCGTCAGCCGATGGACTAACTGTCCGGTTTCATTGCGTTCCAGGGCCGTCGTTAAGCTGCTGCGTGACCCCAAACGCCCGGCGTCATTGGCGACCAATGCCGCCATCAGCGGATTTGGTTGAATGCAGTCGACACCGGTCGAATCGAGAAACGTGCTGCCGCCTCCCGAGCCGCGGTTGCAGTCCAAGTTGTGCTGCGCTCTCACGAACGCGTCGCGAAACGTCTGCCCGGTTACGGGGTCTTGGGCATCGACGTTGATCTCGTTGTAATTGGCCGCGCGTTTGAGCTTGATGCCGCGGTTGCCGATATAGCGAACCTCCAGCGCCCAGTTCTCGAAAATCTCGCGGGAAATCCCTAATGTCCATTCGGCGTAGTAGTCGGTCCTTAGATTCTGATCGAAGGTCCGAAAGTCGATCGTCGAGCTGTCGAGAATGGAGCGCGCGGCGGGCAACTGAAACGCGGGCGTCGGTGGTAGGGGCGGCGAGCCGCCGTTCATCACATCGCGCAGCAGACGCGGGTTGCTGAGGCATTCGCCGTCGGAGGTCACGCAAGACTGGCGAACTTCCAGGCCCTCGTTGTCGTCGAGGTTCAAACCGACCAGAGAGAAGTGGTCCTGGATGTAGCTGACTCGAAAACCGGAGCGCACCGAGGTCTTGCCGTCGCCGAAAGGGTCCCAGGCGATGCTGACCACCGGGCCGAAGTTGTTGAGGTCGTCGTTCCAAAGTGGTCGGCCGTTGCTTGAGGTCGCCGGCAGGTAGCGGGTCGCGCAGTCGCGAATCAACCCCACGGCGTTGGCGGTGGTCTTCGCTCGCGGCAGCCCGCTCAGCGAGTCGCAGCTCGTGCCGGCGAAAGTCCCCGGGTTGAAAAAACCCGAGCGACCCGACACACCGAAGACCGCGTCCAAGCCGCCCTCCGGCGCCAGCGCTAGTCCGTTGACCTCATACGGCACGGTGGGCGTATTCCCAGCGCAAACCCACGTTCAGCGTCAAGTTCGGGCGCACGTACCAGCGGTCGTTGACGAACCAGTCGAGCTCGTGATTCTTGAACGATCGCCTTTCGGGAAACAGCGGAACGAAGCCCGAGTCGATGCTCGAGACGTTGTAGTTCAAAAAGACTTCGCCGATGAAGCCGGTGAGATTGTTGATCATGTCGCGGGCCGTCTCGCCATTGGTGGAGTTCATCCTTGCCGCGCCACTCAGGCTATTGAGGTCCCCCGACGAGAAAGCGTCGGGCGTATCGTTGTCATCGAAGCCGATCGCTCCGAAAGCATTGACGCGGTCGAAATCGTAGCGGTCGACAAAGCGCTGCCGCCACTCGACGCCGAATTTCACTTGATGTTTGCCGCGAATCCAACTCGTGACATTGCGCAGGTGCAGCGTGCGATTGTCGCGAACGTCGTCATTGTCGTCCCAATCATAGGGGTCCCGAATCGTATTGAGATTGAGCGTAAACGGCGTTGCGAAAGGCTGGTTGATCAAGAAAGCGTTTTCGCCGCCGAGGAAACCGAAGCGTGCTTCATTGACGAGCGTGGGCGTGAAGGTCGATGTCAGCGCGGCGGAGAATCCCTTCGAATGCGTCACGCGGCTACCGATCGGGTCGAGGCTGGGATAGACCGGCAGGCGATTGTTGATGAAATCGCCCTCGATGTCGCGGTCGACATAGTTCGCCGTGGTGTAGAAGCTGTGCCGGTCGCTGAAACGGTGATCAAAACGGGCGCTCGGCAAGTGTTCTGTCAACGACGATTTCGCGTTGAATCGAAATCCCCCGGTGTTTAATCCGTCGCCGGTATCCGTGTTGTTCGGCAGCGGCATCACGCCGAAGATAGTCCCCGTGATGAAAGGGTCGAGCGAGGTTGGGTCGGCGCCGTTGAAACGCCGGTCGACGCAATCGCGGTCGAGCACGGCGGCGACGCTGGGGCCGCAACCCAGCAGGTCAACACTGTGAACCGCGGCGGGGTTGGCGGCGACGTTCGCCGGCGTATTTTGAAGCCGGTCGAGATAACGGAAAACGCCTTGCCGCGCGGGGGCGGTGTAGACGGTGCGGTTTTCCGAGATCCCTTTCACCTGGCGGGTCTGTTGGTAGCCGAGGTAGAAAAACGTGCGGTTCTTGCGAATCGGCCCGCCGATGCGCCCGCCGAACTGGTTGCGGTTGAGCCGCGGAGTTCCGACCCCGGAACTGTTGTTGAAAAAGTCGTTGGCGCTGAAAACATCGTTGCGGTTGAACGCAAACAGCGAGCCGTGAAACTGGTTGCCGCCCGAGCGCGTGACGGCGCTGATCGACGCGCCGCCGCGGCTGTATTCAGCCGAAGCGATGCCGGTGACGACCTTGAACTCCTGCACGTTCTCCGCCGCCAAGGCCAGCAACGGCTGGTCGATCATGATCGACGAGGCTTTGATGTAGTTGTCTTGGGTGTCGATGCCGTCGAGCAAAATCTGGATCGAGCGGTGACGTTGTCCGTGGATGAAAAACTTGTCGCCCTGCCCATTGGGCGCGCGTTCATAGTAGACACCGGCTTGCTGCATGGCCAGCTCGGCGGCGTTACGTCCGTTGAGGGGTAACTCCAGCACGCGGCGATTATCGACCGTCGTGCTGAGTTCGGCGTCGAGTGAGTTGATGACGGCTTGGACGGCGTCGGCGGTGACGGTGACCTCGAAGCGCAACTCGCCGACTTCGAGCGAGATGCGAAGCCCGGCCGCGCCTCCCACCTCAACGAGCACCCCTGTCACGACCGAGCGCTTGAAACCCTCGGCCTCGGTGCGAACCGTGTAGGAACCCAGCCGCGCGTTAGGGATGCGGAATTGCCCGCTCGCCGAGGTTTTCGTCTCGTAGAGAGTATTGGTTTCGTCGTGGAGGGCGCTCAGGGAAGCGTCGGGAACGGCCGCGCCGAGCGGATCGACTACGTTGCCCTCGATGCTGCCGGAGAGCTGCTGCGCCGGGGCCGTGACTGCGGCAACAACCAGCAGCAACGCCGCGCGAAACAACAACCGGGGGTGCATTTTCGATACTTCCTTTTCAAACAACAAGCCAGCCGGTAACGCGCGGGACTGTATCCTGAGGTACTGTTTGTCGGGGAAAAGCCGTCGGCCCGCGTGCCGTCAATTCGCGATTTTCTGTGTGGGCAAGTCCGCAGTTGTCAGTATAGTGCCCTGCGTTTTCGGGTCGACTCCTTAACTCAGCGACACGGTCTTGCCCCTCGGCGGCAATGCTCCGCGCCGCCGCTCCCTTGACCCCACGGTAGAATGAACAATATGAAGGCTCCGACCAGCCGGACCGTTGTGATCGAGGGCGTGAACCTCCACTTAGCCCACCCGGATGAACTGTCGATCAAGTGGATCGGCCAGGACGAGCTGATGCGTCAATTGCTCGCCGCCTGGCTGACGGTGCACGAGCACGACATGCCGATGACGCCGCGTCTGCTCGGCAAACCCGGCGTCGGTAAGACCACCCTCGCCTATGCCGGCGCGCAACGGCTCGGACGGGAAGTCTACATCACCCAAGCCACGCTCGACACGCGCCCCGAAGACCTGCTCGTCACCCCCGTGATCGAGAGCGAGGGACAGTTGCGCTACGTGGCTTCTCCGCTGGTCACGGCGATGATCCGCGGCGGCGTGGTGATTCTCGACGAAGGCAACCGCATGAGCGAGAAAAGCTGGGCGTCGCTGGCTCCGCTGCTCGACAACCGGCGCTATGTGGAATCCATCGTCGCGGGCGTCAAGATTCACGCTCACCGTGATTTTCGGATGGTGGCGACGATGAACGACGACGCCTCGACCTTTGAGTTGCCCGAGTATATCCACTCGCGGCTGCAGCCGCAGATCATGATCGACTTCCCCGAGCGCGACGAAGAGCTCGCCATTCTCAAGGAGAATCTGCCCTTCGCCGACGACGAAGTGCTCAACTACGTCACCGATTTCCTGCAGTCGGCGCATGCGGCCGATGAACGCTATAGCGCTCGCGACGGCATCAATATCGCCCGCTTCGGACTCAAGCTGGCCGTGGGCGATGCGCCGCGAGACACCGGCAAAGTGCTCTACACCGCCGTCGTCCAGACGCTCGGGCGCGAGGCGCTGCGCTATGTTCCCCGATCCTGACAACGACCTGCGACGCGGCCGGATTCGCTATTTTCCAGTGGTTCCCGGGCGTATGGAATTCGCCCAACGCCTGCGCGACGAACTGCTTCGCGAAAAGCCCGCCATCGTCGCCGTCGAGCTGCCCGTCACGCTGTCGGAGGTATACGGCCGCGCGGTCGATCGGCTGCCGGAGCTTTCCGTCATCATTTACGACGACGAGGGGGCGAAGCAGTCTGAACACGACCAGGCCGATCGCGCCGTCTATCTTCCCGTCGAGGTGACCGACCCGTTTGTCGAGGCGCTTCGCACGGCCAAGGAGATCGGCGCGGAAACCGAGTTTTTGGATCCCGACATCGGCGGGCGGCCGCATGTCGAGGAATCCTATCCCCATCCCTACGCGGTCGAACAACTGGGCCTCGACAAATACGTCGGGGCGTATCGCGTTAACCGGCGTGCTCGGACTTCCGAGTTGGCGGTGCATGCCGAAGGGCTGGCATGGAAGCTGCAGAGCCTCGACCCGGAAGCGTCCGTTTTCGTTGTCGTCTCGCTGAATTTGCTGGACCCGCTGCTGCAGGCCATGGAAACGCCCCAGACCCGGCCGCTGCGCAAGGCGACGAGGCGGGGCGTTCGCCTGCTGAACTTGCACCCCGAGTGCTTGGCCGAAGTGCTGACCGACATGCCTTTTCTCGGGGCCGTCTATGAGGCGCGCCGCCGGGGCGCGCCGCCCCCGCCTCCGGCCGAGGTTGAAACCCGCGCGGCGCGGTTGGGTTTTTCCGTTGTGGGCGCGCCTCAGGTGGATCCGCGCGAGGCCGCCATTGCGCGGGCGGCGCACGAGCCGATTGACCGCCGCAAACTGCATTTCCGGCTTTTCGCCGCATCCGAACGCCAATACACGAAGAACACCGGAGAGGAAATCAGCCATTGGCAGCGTCGCCTGTGGGCTCGCTATTCGCGCAATTTGGCGCTGGTGTCGAACCAACTACTCGGCGGGCTGTTCGAGTTGACCGTCGCGGCGCGTTCGGTCGTCGACGACAACTTCGCATGGGAGATGTGGGAGATGGCCGGAGCCTACCCGGCGCAGAAGGTCGAGTCCGACCTAACGACCGCGAATGTTTCCGGCGAGCAGATGTGGCTCAACACGCGCTTGATTCGCCTGCGGCCGCGCCGTCGGGGGAAGAAGGGGCGACGGCGTCCGATGGGACTCAAGGGCCGCAAGAAAGAGCGTTTCCCCGGCGAGTGGCAGCGGCAATGGCAGGGACAGGGCGTCTGTTCCTATCCGCCCGAAGACCTGGTGATCGAAAACTACGGCGTCTTTCTCAAGAAGAAGGGCAAGAGTATTCTGTCCGAAGAGCGAACCTACTCCGAGCCTTGCCAAACCTCGATGCTCGACGGCATCGACCTGCGCGAGACGTTGCGCAATTGGCACGAGAAGAAGATCTACGTGCGCCGGCAGCAGCGCGTGTCGGGCGAAGTGGGGGCCGTCGTCATCATCTTCGACGAGGATCACGACAACCGCTATCCCTATTGCCTGACCTGGCTCGGCGAGCACCAAAACGAGTCGGACATGGCGTTTTACGCCACCGATCCCTATGAAAATACGGTCGGCCCCGGCATCGGGCGAGCGGAGTACGGCGGCTTGCTGTTGACCCTTCCCTCGCAGCGTCTCATGGACGTGTGGACCGATCTCGATTACGCTTTCGCCCGCACGAAGCCGGAGCGGCTCTTGCTCGCCGCGATCGATTATTCGCTCGAAAAGCTGGTTGTCTACGTCGCGCCCAAGCCTCCGCGCTCGACCTTCAAGAGCATTGCCGCGCGATTGGGGCGGCAAATCCTCTACATCCCGAGCGGGCAGCTGTCGCCGGTAGCGCTGAAGAAGGTCCGCGTCATGCACCTGCTTGACGGCCACGACACGCGTGAGATGGCGAAGGATTACATTTGGTGAACGGCGGCCGGGCGGTCATGACTTTCGTTACGGTTGCCCGTTGCGTCATCCGGGAGCAATCGGATAAGTAACGAGCCCTGCATGACGATGCAGATCTAAGTGATGTATTATATGCGTAGGAGAGCAGATCGTGCGAACAACACTCAACATCGATGATCAAGCCTTGGCCTCCGCGATGGAGCATTCCCAAGGCCGAACGAAGACCGAGGTCATCAATCAAGCCCTCCGGCAGTTCGCGCGGACTCGACGTCGGAAGAAACTGTTGCAGTTGCGGGGCAAGGTGGCGTGGGAAGGTGACATCGACGCCCTCCGAAAACGCCAATGACGGTTCTGGTCGACACGTCGGTTTGGGTGGATTTCTTCAACGGTCACCCTAGTCCCGAAGCTGAGGTGCTCGCCGTCCTCATCGAGGATGAGGTGGATATAGTTACCTGCGGCGTTGTGATCACCGAGTTTTTCCAGGGTATCCGCAATCGCGGTTCGCTCGAGAGTTTGGAACCGTTTTTTCGAGATATGAAGTGTCTGACACCCACGGAACCCGACAGTTATCTCGCCGCCGCCGCGCTATATCGGAACCTCCGCCGGCGAGGCGTCTCCGTGCGTTCGACGATTGATTGTCTCATCGCGCGGCTGGCGGAAGAAGCCGGAGTGGTCTTGCTCGCCAAGGACCGAGACATGCGGCATATCCTTGCGTCGGGATTGTGCGGGGCGCGGCGCATACCGAGCGGTTGGCTCGGCCAAGAGTAGGAGGCTTTCGGTCGCCGGTTCTCTGCTTGGTCGAAGGGTTCACCCGCATTTCTCACCGCCTGATGGGCAAAGCACACGATAGGCCCGCCATTACTTCGGTGCGCTTGCTCGCCGTGCTCAAGCGTACTGTTCAAGTACGCCTGCGCGCGCCAAGCGGCCCGCGTCTTGTACTGACGGCCCTCTCATGCACTTTGCCTCGCCACGCGGTGAGAAAAGCGGGTTCACCAATCAGATCCACCGCCATAAACAGAACGAAGTGTTTAGCCGCCCCGCCTTGCGCGTCAACGACCAGGCCGGACAACCGGCCGCTTGCGTCACCGGCTTGGGCGAAGGCCCCGTCGGCGAAAACGATCCCCAGGGCAAGCAGCACAATCCATGCGCGTGCGACTCGCTCGTTCTGTCCCTTTCCCCACATGACCACTTATCCGCGCGACAACCGACGCGTCGGCGGGCACCCCTTTTTGATGGGTCTTCGCCCTTCCAGCGGGAACTTCTATTTCGGCCGAGACCCCGACACAGTATACACCGACGCCGCTTCCCAAATCCGGTTCTTTTTCGCGCTGAAAGGGAGCATTGCCTCCGTCGGGGACGGCGGTATTCGATGCGGATCAGGGGCCGATCGGCAACCTTGAGAGGAGGATCGTCTTGCTCGGCTCGTGATCTCCATTCCGGACACGAATCGGCGCCCGCCACGGCCGCGGCGACGGAACCGGCCGGCCCAAACCCTTGCGGCCCCTCGGGACGGTATCAATTCACCACAAAAAGATAGTTATGTTTTAAACAATAAATCTTATATGCGTAGTAAATCATTATGAACGAATCTTGTATTTAGGGCGATTTGGCAAATTAAATTTGACTTAAATCCGGAACGCGTGATAGACAACCCGCGGTTCGTAACAACGGATACAAACTTGGCTCTCAGTCGGTGAGTACGCTGTTCCGCCGTTGTCCCCCCAGGGTAGCGCGCAACCGCCCATCCGGCGATAGATGTTGAGCTGGACGGAGAAAGCTTATGGCCGGTTTCGCGGCGGTTGCGGCCGCCGGAAAGAGCGTGGAGAGACTGTTGAATCAGTCTTTCGAGGAGGACGAACCCGTGCCCGGCAAAAAAACCCGGGCAGTCCTGGTACGCAGTGACGACTTCGCCCAAAAGACCGCGTCCAATGTGATTGGATCGCCGGCGCTTTCCAGTTTTTTCTATCAAGTCGATTTTAACCGCGCCATGCGAGCGGCCTGGTCGGCGGCGGGCAGCGCGGACGGCCGCTCCCATCTACCGCTCGATCTGTACTTTCTGCTCACGCCTTGGGCCGAAAACGCCGAGTACGAGTTGCGAATTCTAGGGAAAACGATGCAGTGTTTGGACTCAAATCCGATATTAAGCGGGCCTCTGCTTCACCCCTCGACCGAGTGGGCGGTCAACGAATCCGTCCAATTGTTGATTGGCGAAATTTCGACCGAGGCCGTGATGCGGACGTTCGATTCGTTGCCCACCGACTACCGGCTCAGCGTGCCCTATATCGCTCGGATTGTTCGGCTCGACAGCAAGAATCTGGTGACGGATCATCCCGTCACGACCACCGCAACCGGCGCTCGGCCCAGGGTGACCTCATGAACGAGTTTGTCCCCGAAGGGTTTGATGAAAGGGTCGAACATCTGGCGCTCGGACTGGAGCCTCAGGACGCGCAGCGAGGCTGCATCATCGCGCGGTCGATCGGGATCTCGTTCGACGAACAGGCGCGGGGCTTGCGGCGGCCGCCGATCGAGCGACATAATTCATGCCGCCATGTTTTACGCTACTTTCCCGGCCTGGGGGAAACGGTCGATCTGCGGCTGGTGGCATCGAACCGGCGATTTGTTCCGCGGCGATTGCGGATTCCGGTTCTCACGCTCGAGGCGGCGCGGAATGAGCCCTACACCCAGCGAGTGAGACGGCCGGCGCTGTTTCCCGGCGCGGCCTACGACGTCCACCGAACGGCGACGGGCTTGCGCGGACGCGTGGTCAGGAATGGCGGCGTGATGCGCTGGACCCGTATCTTCGTCACGCTGCCGGGCAGTGGCAACCCCGAGATTGTGGTGGGGCTGGCGCACGGCGACGATCGGGGAGAGTTTTTTCTCTTGATAAGCCCGCAAACAATCCCGGTCGGCGATTTGATCGACCCGGTGTCGGCGCGGGTTCGAATTTGGGGTCCCGCGATCACTCCGTCACCCGCTTCGGCGGGGGAATCGGATCCGCTTTGGGATCTACCTCTGGAAGCGGCGCCGGCGCCGCAAGACCCGGATCGAGTGTCTCCCGGATTGGATCCGCCCCAAGAGTACACCGAGCTTCATTCCGAACTGGTGGAGTTTCGGTTGGGACGAACCGAGAGTCGAGAGTTCACCCTTTCCTAAGGCGTCATCGAGGCGCCCACAAGGAGCTGTCATATGCCTGAATATTTGGCACCAGGAGTTTACATCGAGGAAGTCAGTTTCCGTTCCAAGTCAATCGAGGGGGTCGCGACAAGCACGACGGGCTTTGCCGGCATGACCCGCTGGGGGCCGGTGCAATACCCCGGCGGACCCAAAACGACGGAGCCGCGGCTGATCACCAGCTTTACCGAATTCGAACGCGTCTACGGCGGTTTGGACTCTTTGTGGTTGAGCGGCGGCAGCGAGCACATCGGCTACACCGCGCACGCGGCGCGCGCGTTTTTCGACAACGGCGGACAAAGGCTTTACGTCTCGCGCGTTTACGCGCCGGTCGAGACGCCGCCCGACACGGTCGACCCGGGCGCGGCGAGCCGCATCATCATGGTTGGCGCCAACGAAGCGGTTTGGCGGGCGCGTTGGCCGGGAGCCGCCGGCAATGTGCTGGTGACCGCGGAAGTCGTGCGCGGCAAGAACCTCGCCTACTCGGACGACGGCGTTATCCAAGCGAGACGAGTCAAGGCGGGCGCCGTCGTCGAGATCATTCCTTCGGGAAGTGCGTCGCCGACGGGCAACGATCCCCTTCAGCTCGCCAATTTGGCTGTCGTGGAAGTGGACGCCGAAGGGACCCAGACGTTCCAAGGGGATGGCGGGGCCGTCACCCCGGCGGCGGGCGACGTGATTCAGCTCGTCGAGCTGCGCGTGGTCGTCTCGGTCGATAACGAACGGACCGACGTATCCGAGGAACTCGGCGCGCACCCGGATCAGAAACGCTACATCGGCAAGATTCTACAGCGCGACGACCCGGAGAACGAGGATTCGATGGTCTGGCTCGATTGGGATGCCTCGGCTCCCGATCCGGTGCCGGCCGCGCGGCTCATGATTGCCTTGCAGGGCAACGTCGCGCCTCGGCTCGCCGGCGGCGCTGACGGCGCGATGGCTCAGCCGGACGATTTGAAAGGCGAGGCGGCCTCCCTTGACGACGCGAGCGTCAAGGCAACCGGGCTTGAAGCTCTCGGCGAAGTGGAAGACATTGCGATCGTGGCGGTCCCCGACGGCGGCGGCTACGACGATTCGGACCTCAGCGCGCAGGCCGCCGAGCGGGTCGTCAGCCATGCGGAACGGATGCGCTACCGGATTGCGGTCGTCGATGCTCCCCAGGGCAGCTCGATGAACGAGATTCGGGAGTTCCGCAATAAGTTCGACAGCAAGTATTCGGCGCTCTATCATCCTTGGGTTGAAATCCTCGATCCCACCGAGCGCCCCTCCCAAGGGGCGCCGCCCAATCGCTTACTGCTGCCTCCCTCGGGATTCGTGACGGGGATCTATGCGCGGTCCGATGTCGAACGCGGAGTGCATAAAGCGCCGGCCAATGAAGTCGTTCGCGGATTGACGCGCTTTGAAGCCAATATCAACAAGTCGCGACAGGATGTCCTGAACCCCGAGGGCATCAACGCTCTGCGTTTCTTCGAGGGGAGCGGCAGTCGAGTTTGGGGCGCCCGCACGATGAGCTCCGACCCGGAGTGGAAGTACGTCAACGTGCGTCGCCTCTTCATCTTCATCGAACACTCGATCGACAAAGGCACGCAGTGGGCCGTTTTCGAGCCCAACAACCAACGCCTGTGGGCGAACATCCGGCAGACCGTCGAGGACTTCCTGCTCGTCTTGTGGCGCCAGGGCGCTCTACTGGGCGACAAACCCGAAGACGCTTTCTTTGTTCGCTGCGACCGCACGACGATGACCCAGAATGATATCGACAACGGTCGGATGATCTGCCTGGTGGGTCTGGCGCCCACGAAGCCGGCCGAGTTCGTCATCTTCCAGATCGGTCAATGGACCGCCGACGTCAAAAGTTAACGAGAGGAAACCATGCCGACATTTCGAGAGAACCCCTACAGTGCGTTCAACTACATCGTTGCTCTGGGAGGAGACACGGGAGACGGGTCGGAAGGCTCCGTCGTCGGAGGCTTCTCGGACGTCAGCGGGCTGGGCTTTGAGGTCAGCTACTCCGAGTACCGCAACGGCAACGAGCGGAGCAACACCGTTCGTAAAGTCCCCAATACGTTCAAGGTCGACGACGTCACCCTGAAGCGCGGTCTGGTTGGCTCGGAGGACTTGTTCACCTGGCTCAAGACGGTGCGCGAAGGGACCGCCGAGCCAAGACAAGTCACGATCACGCTGCTCGACGAAGCGCGCCAACCCATCGCGACCTGGACTCTATACCGAGCACAGCCCAAGAAATGGACCGGGCCGACGCTGGCCGCCAAAGGCGGCGGCGAGGTTGCCATGGAAGAGCTGAGCCTATGCCACGAGGGCATTGAATACAAGTAGTTACCAATGGCTGTCACGGCACGTGTTCCCCTTGGTGCGCCGGGAATCTATCCCCACCCGGACGTACCCCTTCGCGCTCTGTCGGGAGTGCGCATGGACGTCTGCGCCTTCCTCGGAGTCGCGCCGCGGGGCCCGGCCAGGGTTCCGGTGGTTAACGAAACCTGGCGCGGAGATCGTCCCTGTGTCGAGCCGGAAAGGCCCAGACGCCGAACCGAGGCCGTGGCGGTCGAGAGCTTTGACGATTACCGCCGAATCTTCGGAGGGTTCGAGGGGCCGGGACGCTTGCCTTACGCGGTCGCCTCGTTCTTCGAACAGGGTGGGCGGCGCGCCTATGTCGCCCGCGTGGTTCATGACTATGGGGATGCCGCGACGGACGCCGAAGCGGTCGCAACCGCCAAGCTTCCGAATGCCCTACAGCCGGGCGAGGTGGATGCGGTCATGCTGCGCGCGCGCAACGAGGGAAGTTGGGGAAACGGCTTGCGGGCGTCGGTAACGTACGACGCGCGTCCGGTGGGTTTCGAAGATCCTCTGGAAAGCGCGGATCCGGGCGATCCCGCCCAGGTTCTCGTAACCGGTCTGGTTCTGGGGTCGCGATCGGAACTGAGCGCGGGGTCGGCGGTGCGGCTGCATACCCGCGACGGCAAACGCGAGCCGCGGTTTATCAGCGCTGTCGCGCGAGTCGGACGTCCGAGCCGGCCGGGTTTCGTCCTGCATGCGACTCTTGACAGGCCTGTCTCGGTCGCCGCGGACTCGGCCCCGGGAGCTTCTCGAAGCATCGGCAAGATCGATGTCATCGAAGGGACTCTATCACTCGATCACAGCGCGGGCTCGTTTGAGCGGCACGGGCGGGTCGGTCTTTCGTCTCTCCATCCCCGCTGGGTCGCGACCGTGCTCTGTTACGAGTCCGAGTTGGTTTATCCCGATCCGAGTTGGGCGAACTCGGAAATCGATCTGTCTCGGCTGGGTCTCGAAGACGCCTCCGCTCTTCCCTCCGAACAGGCATGGGTCGAGTTCCAAGGTGGTAAGGACCGCTACAAGGACATCACGCCGGACGACTTTTTCGATTCCTCGTGGAGCCCGAACAGCGAAGAGCCGGGGAACGGCGTGCAGGCGGTGGCACAGCTGCCCGACGTTGCGCTTCTCGCGGTCCCGGATCTCTACTCGCCGGGACCGTTGGCGGACGCCGAGTCGATCGAGGACCCCGTCTCGTTGGCCGGGCCAACCGTCGAACGCTGCGTGGACTTGCCCGCGGCGGCGACCAAACCCGAACCGCCGGTCGAAGCATTGGAAGGTACGCGGCTTGACCCGAAATCCGAAGAAGATTTGGACAAGATCACCGTATATCAGCAGCGTCTTGTCGCCTTCGCGGACGCGACGCGTTGTCTGACCGCTCTGCTGGACGTGCCGCCGGGACTAACCGAACGCCAAGTCATCACGTGGAGAGCCGCTTTCGATTCGGCTTACGCGGGGGCTTACCATCCGTGGCTGCAAGTTTCGAGGCGGGATGACAGCCGAGACGCCTTGATCCGCATACCGCCTTCCGCGGCCGCGGCCGGCATCATTGCCCGACAGGAACTTCACTACGGAGTCCAGCACGGGCCGGGCAACGTCATCGTCGGACAAGCGGTCAACGTCGACGAACCGATTTCCGGGGCGCTGCACGACCGGCTTCATCCTCAAGGGATCAACGTTTATCTGCGCGAGCGGGACGGCATCCGTCTCGGCGCGGGGCGAACGCTCAGCCGAGACCCGGCTTACCGTCAGTTGAGCGTGCGCCGACTGGTCACGATGATCCGCAAGACCTTGGATCGACGGATGCAATGGGTCGTGTTCGAGCCCAACAACGCTCTGTTGCGCGCCGAAGTGCAACGTGTGATCCGAACTTTCCTGGGGCGCCTGTTCGAGGCGGGGGCATTTCGGGGGGCCGGCGAAGAGGAGGCTTTCTTCGTTCGCTGCGACGAAGAGCTGAACCCGCCGCGGATCGTGGATGCGGGTCGGTTGATCGCCCATGTGGGCATCGCTCCGGCCGAGCCGCTCGAATTCATCTTGCTGCATCTGAGCCGAGAGGGTGACGGCACACTCTCGTTGGAGGAATAGGAATTTCGATGTTCGAGCCCCCCAACGACTTTCCTCTGCTACGAGGGTTCCGGTTTTGGATTGCTCTGGCGAGAGCCGACCCGGAGAACCCGGACGGCGGCGCGCACTTCGGCGACGGCGCCTTCCAGGAATGCAGCGGTCTCCAGATTGATCTCGACGTCCAGGAGTTTCTCGAAGGCGGACGCAACGACGGAGTAGTTCGCCAGGTAGGCCGGGCCAAGTTTCACAACATCGTCTTGAAGCGCGGCATGTTCTACAACAAATCCGGGGTCAACCGCGATTTGTGGAATTGGCTGCAGGGCATTGCTTCGGGCGTGCGGCCCGTGATTCGGTACGACGGCGTGGTCACCGTCATGAAGACCGGCTACGAGGTTGGCGCGAAATGGGAATTCTATCGCGGCCTGCCGGTGCAAGTTCGAGGTCCCGAGTTGAACGCGAAAACCGGTGAAGTCGGTATCGAGGAGATTCACATCGCCCACGAAGGATTGCGGATGGTCTCCGCGTAACGAAGTATGAGCAACCTGGCCAAAGCGACGCTCCAAGAGATCGGTAGCGACGAGCAAGAAAGCCCGATCGGTGAACCGGTCGCGGTGCAGTTCAACCCCGCGTCGCTGAGTCTGCAAATCACCAACCAGATCGAGGGAAACCGGTCGCGAGGCCGACAGGTGCGCCAGTACACCGGCAGCAGTTCCTCGACTCTCACTTTGGATTTGATCTTCGACACCGCGGACGAAGGCACAACCGACACCCCGAGATCCGTTCGAGAAAAGACGGCCCTCGTCGAAAAGTACGTCTTACCGAAGGGCGACGGGGACCAAAAGCAAGCGCCTCCCAAGCTCCAATTTCAATGGGGCGGAGTCCTGGTCAAGGGTGTGGTCGAGAACGTCTCGATCGATTTCGATCACTTCGCTTCCGACGGCACGCCTTTGCGAGCGAAAGTCAACCTCTCGATCAAGGAGCAGGACGCGAGGTACCAATTCGGGTCGACGGGTCCGATGGCGAACCAGCAAGGCGGAACGCCCGACCCGGGGATTGCGCTGCCCGGGTTCCCCGGCACGTCTTCAGGGAACGCCGGCAACCGCAGCGCTCCTTCGCTTGCCGGAGAGAGCGCGGCCGAATTCGCGGCGCGTGTGGGTATTGACGCCGAGGCTTGGCGCGGTCTTTCACTCGGCGGCGGCGATGCCTTATCTCTATCGGCCGGACTGGAAATCGGATTCAGCGCCGGACTGAACCTAAACGCCGGGGTGGGGATGTCCGCCGGTGTGGAAATAGGCCTGTCGTCGTCCGCCGAGGCGGCATTCGGACTCGCCGCCGACGGTGCGGAAGCGGCCCGCGGCGTGAACGGAGAAGTAGCGACGGGGTTTCAGTTGTCGGCGGCGGGAGGCGTCGACCCCGCGATTCAGTCGGTGGCGGTCATCGAAACCCAACGGGCCGAGCAAAAGGCCCGCGAGGCATTCGGCGTGGCCCGGCCGGAAACTACCGCGGCGCCCACGCGGCCGGGTTTGCCCGAGCAGCAACGAGCCCCGATGGCGGAAACCGGCTCACCCTCGCCCGCTCGCCGGCGGACCGCCAGGCCCGCGCCGACGTCGCGGCGGGCCGATGCTCGCTCGACGTCATTCGGCGCGGGAGTTCCGCTGCGGCCGCGGCTTGGCGGGTCGGGCGCGGAAGCGGGGGGAAGCGGCGAACCGCCGATGACCGAAATCCCAACCACCGCGCCGTGGGTCGCGCTTCCGGCCCTCGACAGCGGTCGACAACAAGCCGATCGAGCGGAGAACCGCTTGCGGCCCAAACGCCCTTGCGGGTGCCATGGGCCGTGCGGTCATCGAGGAGGGAAGTAGGATGTCCGTTCACGTGGAGAATTTAACATCGGAAGTCATCCCGGAACCGGAAAGCGCGCCGGCGGCCTCCGACTCGCGAGTTTCCGACGAAGTGGATAAGGTCCGCCGGGCGCGGGCGCGTCTCTTGCGCGATCGAGTTCGTGTATCCGCCGAGGGTTTCGATGACTGAACGGCTGCTCGTATCCTCCGCCCCGGTCTTCGAAGTCGAGGGCCGAGTTGTCGGCGAATTGGCCAGGGATTTGATGCGCCTGGAAGTCGAGGAAGATACCGCCGGGCTCAAGACGTTGACGGCGAGGCTGCTGGCTCACGGCCCCGAGCCGGGATCTTCGGAGGAAGCGCAGCTCTACCTCGACGGGGCGACGCTGGATTTCGGTAAACCGTTGGCCGTGTCGATCGGTCCCGATCACGGCGCGCGAACGATCTTCCGCGGCTTCGTAAGCGCTCTCGAAGCAAAGTTCCAAGAGGAACAAGAGCCGGAGGTAGTCCTCTTCGCCGAGGACCAGTTCATGAAATTGCGGATGACGCGCCGCTCGAAGAGCTATGAAGACGTAACGGACGCACAAATCGCGGAAGCCATCGCGGCCGAGCATGGTTTCAACGTCGACGCGGATGCGGACGGACCCGGCTACGACGTCGTGCAGCAGTGGAATATGAGCGACCTGGCTTTCCTTCGTCAGCGGGCGCGATTGATTCAGGCCGAACTTTGGTTCCAAGAGGACACGCTCCATTTCAAGACCCGCGAGAAACGAACCGGCACGGAACTGACGCTCGTCCAGGGCAACCACATCATTCATCTGGAAGCTCGGGCCGATCTGGCGCACCAGCGGACCGCGGTTAGGGTGAGCGGCTATGACGCCAACCAGCGGGACGTGATTGACGAGCAGGCCGGGCCGGAGGCCATCGACGCGGAAGTCGCCGGTGGAAGGACGGGGCTCTCTATCGTCGAGCGGGCGTTTGGCGAGCGGGTTTCCTACCGCGTCCGCGAAGCGCCGCTGGCCGACGGCGAAGCGGCGGCCTGGGCTCGAGCGGAGATGCTGCGCCGGGCAAGAGGATTTGTTCAGGTGGCCGGAACGACACGCGGCACGCCGGACTTAGTTGTCGGCAGCCGCCTCACCCTCGAGCGAGCCGGCCGGCCCTTCAACGGTCCGGGATATTACGTAACTCGGGTCCGCCACACGTATGACTTGATCGACGGTCACCGCACGCACTTCTCGGCGGAGCGGCCGACGGTCCAGGAGGCTGCATGATCAGTGATTTCCGGCCCGACGGCGATGCGCCACGCTACTTTGTCGTGTATCCGGCGATCGTCACCGACATTGTCGATCCCGAGAGGCTCGGGCGCGTGGAAGTGAAGTTCCCGTGGTTGGGGACCGAGGGTGAGCGGGACGTGCGGGCCTGGGCGACCATGGTCAGTCCTTACGCGGATCAGGACCAAGGTTTCCAGGTCCTGCCCGAAGTCGACTCGCAAGTCGTTGTGGCGTTCGAGATGGGCGACTTGCGGCGACCCTACGTCATGGGCTCAACCTGGAACGGCCGGGAAGCCTTGCCCGAGGAACCGCGAGAGGCGAACAACAAACGGTTGATTCGCACTCGGTCGGCCAGTGTCCTGGAGTTCGACGACACGGAGGGTTCGCCGAAGATCACGCTGTCGACCCAAGCCGGGCATAAGCTCGAGCTGAACGAAGGCACTTCCGAGGTGACGCTGACGCACCAAAACGGCTCGCTGATCAAGTTTGACAGCGCCGGAAACGTCACGATCACAGCCGTTTCCGGGGCGACCATCAACGCGCCGTCGGGTTTGACCGTCAACGCGCCGACCTCCACATTTTCAGGAGCCGTCATCTGCCAACCGTTGACCGCTACCTCCGTAACCTCACCGGTTTACTCGCCGGGAGCGGGGAACGTTTGGTGACCATGACCGAGCACAGACCATGGAAGCTCGTTGCGCCTTGGTACCGCTGGGGGCGGCAAGAGGCGCGACAAGGCGTCCCGCCACGCCAAACGCGGCCGGTGTTTCAGAAATTCGACGACGCGGATTTCGTCAAGGGCTTCACGAAAGACCCGCAACGCTCACTGGTCTTCAAGGAAGACATCGACCGTGTTTTCGACGTCGAACTCACCGACGCGCCGTCGCTGACGTCAGCTCCGTTTGGAGGCCGTTTCACGAGGCTCTATGCGCCGAAACTCGATGGAGACGGGGATCGCCTCGCGCAAGATGCCGCTCTCGTGCCGACGGGCATCCGAAAACTCTACCTTGAAACGCACAAACGCTACTACCTGATTGTCTGCGAGCTGCACTGCGACGCGCCGGGCTTCCCCAGCGCGACCGCCGATCAGGTTTGCCAGGCGGGCTTCGTGGTGCGCCGCTGGTCATTCAACGTTCCCAGCGAATCCAAACCCGCCGTTGTGGAGGCTTTACGCGGCATCCATAAGATTCAAGCCGAGTTGTCTCACCTGGATGGCACCGCGCCCGTCGGAGGCCTGGCCGCCAAGCGCCGGGCGCGCTTGATCGAAAAAATGCAAGCCGACGGGACGCTGGAATCGAAAATCATCGAGCTGGGCGTCGACCTGCGGAAGGCGCGAGCCGAACTGCGGACCATGACCGCCGGGGCCGGGATCGAACCCAAATACGAAGGCTGGAAGCCGTCCCAGTTCGAGAACATCGGTTCCTGGGAGCCGGTCGAGCAGACACCGCGAACCATCGAGGAGTCGACTTTCCCGCTCTACCCGCTCTTCGCGGACCCCAACCTCCCGGAGCATTCGGCGATGGGTAAGGCGATTTACTTCGGCGTCGTGCCAACGAGCGGTTTCGACACCGATGCCCGCGGCGAATCCCGCTTTGACGACGAGACGCTATACGAGATTCGCACTTTCGTTCGACGCCATAAGCCCGAGTGCCCGCGCTTGGATGAGGCTCCGGATTGCGAAGGGGAAGTGGTTTGGAGCGAACCGACTGAGTCGTACCGGCTCGCCGGGCCCAGCGACCTGACCGGTACAAGCCAGCGACCGGTCACGATTCGGATGCCGAACCTGGCCGAACTCGCCGCTCAGGCGGCGGCCTTCCCGAGGCGCAACTTCTCGCCCGTGAAGGTCGTGCAACCGCAAAGCCTCAATTTCTCGGTCGAGGACGGCAAGGCGGGCGATGCGGGCATCGGCGGAAAGCAGATTTGCTTTTTCTCGATTCCATTGATCACCATCGTTGCCTGGTTTCTGCTCAAGTTGTTCCTCCCGATCGTTGTCTTCTTGTTCGGGCTGTACTTCCTGCTCAAATTCCGTTTCTGCATTCCGCCGAGCGTCGCCATCGACGGCGGCCTCAAAACACAGCTCGATGCGCTGCCGCCCGGCATTGACGTCGACGCGGATTTCGACGTGAGCTTGGGACTCTCGTTCACCGCGGCCGAACTCAACGCAACTCTCACGGCGGCTGTCGCCAATCACAGCGACCTTGACATCCCGGCGGTAACGAGCGAGTTGGAGGGCTTCAGCAACGCGGCCTTGCACCCGCTCGGCGAAAGCATCGAGGAAACGGACAGGGTCCCCGACGACGAGCCCGATGCCGCCGGGGTCGACCTCGAAGGCGGTCTGGAATTCGAGCCCAGAGTGGAGGTCACCTCGGCATGAGCGTCGTCGGATTTCTTGGTGGGGGGTGGCGTTTCCCGGTCCGTCCGGACCCGCGCGCCGGGAAGACGCGCTACGTGACCGGGCCCGAGGTTGTCCGGCAGTCGATACGGATCATCCTCGAAACCGAGCCGGGCGAGCGAATCATGCGGCCGACATTCGGTTGTGGATTGCGGCGCTATTTAATGAAGCCGAATAACACGGCCACGCGAGCGTTGATTCAGAACGACGTCGAGCGCGCCCTTTTGAATTGGGAGCCGCGCATTCAAGTGCGGGGAGTTCGCGTGGACCCCGGCGACGACCCGGCACTGGTCCTAATTCAGATTGCCTACGTTCACATCCGCGAGGGTCGCGAGGACAACTTCGTGTACCCGTTTTATCTCGATCAGCGATAACGCATGTCACTTCCGAATCCCATTCTCGACGACCGCTCTTACCAGCAACTGCGGGATGAGCTTGTCCGCCGTATCCCCGTCTACACCCCGGAGTGGACGGATCATAACGCGAGCGATCCCGGGGTCACACTAATCGAGCTGTTCGCCTTTCTCGGCGAGAACATGCTCTATCGCTTCAACCAGATTCCCGAAGCGACCAAGCTGGCCTTCCTCAATCTGTTACAGATTCCGGTTCGCCCCGCGAGCGCCGCGCGGGCGATGTTGACGATCGCAACCACGGACCCGAAGGGTGTTCTCGTTTCGCGGGCCGCGGAAGCGAAGGCCGGCCGACTCGCCTTTGAAACCCGCTCGGAGGTACACGTCTGGCCGGTTTCGGTCATGGCGCTGGGCCGAGTGCGGACGGCGGCTCCGGATCCGGCCACCGAGCCCGAGGCCCACGAGTTTGCCGTGCGCGCGCTCGATGCGGTAGGCGGCTTGGAAGAGGGCGAGGAGGCGGTTTACTACGAGAACCGCACTGTTCCGGCCGAGGGAGACGGTCCGCCGGTCGACTTCGACGCAACGGTGGACGGGATGCTGTGGGCGGCGGTGCTCGGCGAAGACGGCGCCGACATCAACGAAATGAACGGGGCGCTCCTCAATATCGGGTTTGTCCCCGACCTCGCCGTTCCGGCCATGGATGAGGTAGACGCCTGCCTCGGAGTGGGCAGCGAATCGACCGGGCCGGCCGTGGAATGGCAGGTCTCAACCGGCGAATTGGGTACGGACGGCTCGCCTGTTTACAAGAAGGTTGCGCTGGAAGGCGACACCCCAGGCGGCTTAAGCCGCGAAGGGATTTGCCGACTGCGCTTGCCGGCTGACGCGGCCGATGTGGGGCCCTTTGTTGTCAAAGACCCCGACCAACTCGGCACCGGAGATCTGCCCCCCTCGCTCGACGAGGAAACGGCGGCGAAAGTTCTCTTCTGGTTGCGGGCATTCCGTCACGACGGGAGTCGATTCGGCAAGGTTCTGCTGGTGGGAGCAAACGCGAGCGAGGTCGTCCAGACCAAGACCGCTTCCGCTGAATTCCTCGGAACGGGAAACGCACAGCCCAACCAGAGCTACAAACTGGTACACCGACCGGTCGTCGAAGGCAGCGTGGTTGTTCAGGTGGAAGAGGCGGGCGGGTGGCGCGAGTGGCAAACCGTCGGCGGCTTTCACGCAAGCGCGGCGGATGACCGCCACTACCGGATCGACCTCGAAGCCGGCGAAGTGTTGTTCGGGAACGGCCTACAGGGCCTGCCGCCTCAGATTGGTCAGCGAATCCGGGCGGTCGAGTACAAGTACGGCGGGGGCGAAGAGGGAAACGTCGGCCCCAAGGCCGTTTCGAAGATGCCCAAATACCCGTCGGTGAAGGCGGAAAATCCGCTTCGTGCTTGGGGAGGCGGGCCGAAGGAAACGATCGAAGAGGCGCTGGACCGCATCCCGGGAGAGTTGCGCAGGCGGGATCGCGCGGTAACGGCGTCGGATTTTCGAGAGCTGGCGTTGATGACGCCCGGCGTCGACGTGGGCCGCGCCGAAACCTTGGCGCTGTTCCATCCGCCGAGCCGCAACAGGTCGGCAGCGGGCGTTGTGAGCGTCGTGGTTTGGCCGCGGGAAGATCCGGCACACCCGAACGCCCCGTTGCCGAATCGCAATCTGCTTCGCTCGGTGTGCGGCTGGCTGGATCAGCGTCGGTTGGTTACCACGGAGCTGTACGTTATTCCGCCGACCTACCGCAAGGTCGCGGTGTCGATCGGCTTGCGGGTGCAACCCGGTTATGGGATCGAGGAGGTACGTCGCTGGGTCGAATTGGTGATCCGACAATACCTGGCTCCGCTGCCGCCGTTCGGCCCAAGCGGACAAGGATGGCCGCTCGGGCGACGCGTGCATGGGCCCGAACTCGAAGCCGCCGCCTTGCAGGTGGAAGGCGTCGAGTTTCTGGAGGATCTGCGGGTCGCCGGTTGGGACGAGGAAAGCCAATCTTGGATCCAAGACACCGTCGAACCCGTCGAACCCGTCGAATTGGAGGCTTTCGAAGTGCCCGAGCTGACCGAGATCACCGTCGTGGCCGGCCCGGACGTTCTCGAGCCGGGGAAGAGCATCGGCCAACCGCCTTCCTCCAGCGTCCCGGTCCCTTTCCCGGTGCTGCGGCGGAGGTGCTGATCGGTGCCCCTTCCAAGACCATTCGAGCTGATCCGAACCGCCGCGCAGTGGCGCCTGGTCGCTCACGACAACACGGCGCTGCATGGCGACGTGGTGCAGCTCGCGCGCGTCAACGAGGAGATCGCCTCGGGAGAGTCGGTGCGTCCGGGGATTGCGGCGGGCTTGGCGTTCGACTCGAACTGCCGCCTGTATCTCAGCGTGCCGGACGAAGGGCGCGTCGAACGTGCTTTGTGGGCGGCCGGGGACCCGCTTAAGCCGCGAAAGCTCCAACCCACGACACTCGACCTTTTTCATTCCGAGGAACCCGAGCTCGGCGACTTTCAACAACCTGAGACGTCCTCCGCTCTCTCGCGCCCGACGGGCTTGGCGGTTGACCAAGATGACCGGCTTTTCATCGCCGAGACGGGCGCGAAGCGGATTCTCATTTTCGACCTCTGGAGCCGCCGCCTGCTCAGAACCGTCGCGCTCCAGGGTGAGCCTGTCGATTTGACGGCAAGCGGACGGAGGGTCTACGCGCTGCTTCGGTCGCCCAACGGGTTGGTGCGACTCGACGCTCGCAGCTCGGTGGAAGCTGTCGAACTTCCCGAATCGATCAGCGACCCAACGCGCATCGCCTGTTCGCCGCGAGGCGGCCTGTTCGTTTTGGATCGTGGGCGGACCGCCGGCGCGGTGATCGTCGCGCTGGATCCCGAGCGGCGTATCGTGGAGGCGCCCCACGCCACCGACATCGAGTTTCAGACGCCCGACAGCGAGGAGGGAGCCTTCGAGAACGCCGGCCGGCAGAGTGAACAAGCTGTCCTCGTGGTCGTCGCTCGCTTGCCCGGCGCCGATTTCTTGCGCTTCCACATCGGTGCCGACACCGTCACGGAAGCAACCCCGCTCAAAGCACGCGGCTACGACGGACGCGGAATCGTCCGCACCCCCGACAACCGCATCGGGTTTCGAACCTCTCGCGGTTTTCGCCATGCCGTCTCGGCTCGGCCGCGATACGTACCCAAGGGAGGCGTCACGAGCTTCCAACTCGACAGCGGAGTTTTTCAGACCGTTTGGGGCCGCCTGTTTCTCGACGCCTGCATCCCCGAGGATTCCTCGCTGCGGGTTCATTGCGTGAGCTCGGATGAGCCGTCGGCGGCGGACCTACTCGAACGGACACAACCGGCGAACGCCGTCAGCCTGGAAACTCCGGAACGCGACGAATTCCCCCGAATGCCGCCCTTGTCGTTTGTCCCCGCCGACGACGACGTGGCGCAACGCCTGCATCGCCGCGAGACCGACTACGAGATTCCGTGGGTGCGGCGCGCCGGCGGCGATGCCTTTCAGACCTATGAAGCGCCCGTGATGGCGGGTCCGGGCCGGTATTTGTGGGTCACGGTGGAGATGACCGGGAACACCCGCGTCACGCCTCGGTTGCGTGGACTGCGGGCGGAATACCCCTCTCACGATTTATTGCGCCGTTTACCCAAGTTGTTTTCGCGTGACGCACCCGCCGAGGAGTTCCTACGCCGTTACCTGGCCATGTTCGACGGCACTTTCGGGGAGCTGGAGGGGGTAGCGGATCAGCGCCACGCGCTGATCGATCCGCGCGGCGCGCCCACCGAGGCGCTCCCCTGGTTGGCGGGTTTTGTGGGACTCGTTCTCGACGGCCGCTGGCCCGTCGACGCTCGCCGAACCGCGATCGCCGAGGCGGTGTGGCTCTTCCGGTTCCGAGGCACCGTCGCGGGGCTAACCCGGTTCCTGGAAATCTACACCAACGTGAAGGTCACTTTGATCGAAAAATACCGCTTGCGCGGAATGGGCGAGGCCCTGCTTGGGGACCCGGAGTCCCGCACGGCGAGTTCGGTTTTGGGCGCCGGGTTTCGCGTCGGCGGATCGGTTGGCGAAAGCGACGAAACGGAACTGCTTGAAACCTCCGCCGACGCCTTCGCGACACACGTGCACCGCTTCGCCGTGATCATCCCGGCGACTCTCAGCGCGGAGCAGCGGGACGTCGTGCGCCACATTCTCGAAGTACACCGCCCGGCGCACACTCTCTACGAAATTTGCACGGTCGACGCCGGCATGAGGATCGGCCGAGGACTCCACGTCGAGCTGCCGTCGATCATTGGACGCCAAGGAGGCTTCAAACCCTTGCATGTGGGTTATGACCTGCTGGGACGCGACGGGATTATCGGACGGCCTGAACCGGGGACGAGTGTCGGCGGCAGCCGCTTGGGCCGCGACAGCCGAGTGGGATAAAGCATGGAAGGCGTAAGCATCCGCGATTTCAAAGTGCGCTACCGGCTCCCCTCTTCTCGCCTGGCGGAAAGAGAAAGGTTGGACCGCCTGTTGACAGCCATGTTGGACGAGCACCTGGAACCCGCCCTCGCGAGGGTCGGCGTGGATCCCGAGGAGGAGATCTGCATCCGGAGTCTCCATGTACCGTGGCGAGTGCGAGTCACCGCCACCGACGCCTCGATCGCTTCCGGCTGGGCATTGGCCATCGCCGATGCGGTGAAGGCGACGGCTTCCCAACCGCGGAATCAAGGGGTCGTGCGCTACCGCTCGACCACTCACGCCCTCATGGATCTGGCGGCAAGCGTCGCGCTCGGCGATTTCGACCGTGTATGGGCTTGGAGGCAGCTCGGACTCTGGACCGGCGGGGAACAACCTTCCAGGCGGGAAGCCGTGGGGCAACTGGTGCAAGCGTTGCTTCGAGAAGCGAAGTTGATCGTCCCCGTTCTTCGGATACTCGCGAACCCGAGGGCGCGGTCGACCGCGCCGGGGTCGCCCAGTGGGTTGCCCATTCATGACGCGCCCGAGGAGAGTTCTCCGTGGGCACGGCTCGCTCCCAAACTGGAAGCCGACGATTGGCGTGACCTTGCCGACGCCGCCTTGGTTGCCTCGGGCGCGGCGACGCGCCCCGCCGGAGAAGTGCGGCCGGAACGGGCGGCGAGATTGCGCGCCGAGGTCTCTCGAGTTCTTGAGGAATCGCACCTCGGCCGGGTCGCGCCGTCGGCCCTGACAGGACCCCGATCTTCGGGCGAGATCCTGCTGTCGCTCGCCGCCCTGATGGTGCTCGAAGTTTCTCCCGCCGGCGTCACAACGGGCGGCGGTATCGGCGCCGCGTTGATCGATGAAACGGCACGGCAACTCGGCGCGAAGTTCCTCGCCGGACGCAACACGGTCGCTGATGGAAAGCGGGAGCAGGCGTCCGAGGCGAGCACTGACTCGATCGCGCGCAACGGGCCGTTAACACCCGCCGCCGACGGAAGATCCGGTTCCCCCGCGGCGCCCGGCGAGCAAGCGAAGTCGCTCGACGCCGCCAAGGCCCCGAAAGCCGAACCGCCGGAGCCCGCCGAGGCATCCTCGTTCGAAAGCACTAGAAAACGGGCTTGGTCCGACTACGGCGGACTTCTGTTTCTCGTCTGCCTGGTGCGCGAACGGGAACTGCCGAAACGAATCGTCGACGCCGAGATATTGGCCCGACGATCGTTCCCTTGGGTACTGCATCAGCTTGCCCTTCGGCTTGCCCCTGTCGGGGAAGATGACGCCGCGGCGCTGGCGTTCGCGGGATTGGCGCCGGGCAGTGAGCCACCGTCGGCGGGTCAGCCCCTTCCCGACGAGCAAGAGGAACGCGAGATGGATGGATATGTCGCCGAGATCCTCGCTGCCTTGCGCGAGAGCTTGGGTGATTCCGGCCGTGACGACCTCGCGCTTGCCGTACATGTCTCCACTCGGCCATGCGAGCTGGTCGCCGATCCCGGGTGGATCGAAGCGCGATTCTCGCTCGAGGACGTGAGCTTGGATATTCGACGCGCCGGTTTGGATCTCGATCCGGGTTACCTGCCCTGGCTCGGGATCGTTTTGAGATTCGTTTATGGGTGACACGGGAATCAACCTGCCGTTGGAGGCGCCTGACGCTGAATTGGTGCGCCGGCGTCTAGCGCTCGAAGTGGGAATTCTCTCCGCGCGCCTGGCTGAAGTACTGCAAGCCGCCGGCTCGGAAGGCGCCTTGGAAAGTGCCCGCGCCTTTCTGCACGGGCATTTCGAATCCGCGGCGGACGGCAGGCAGCTTTCAGATTTCCAGGGAGGACCCCAAGAGCGCCGGCCCGACGGCCCGACGCATCCGTTGGATCGCTTGATGGACCTGCTGCAACCCTCTAGAGAAGAGGCTGAGTTGATGCTGCTCGCCGCGCTGGCGGAGCAACACGAGGGGCTGGCGGCCGTTCTCCGGACATTGCATCCTCGAAGCGAATCCCGCATTTCCGTCGCGCTGGCCGCCAGACTGCTTTTCCCAAGCGCCGAAAAGCGAGTGCGGCTCCGCGACCTGCTGGTTTCGAGTCCGATCATAACTCAGGGGGCTGTCGAAGTCGTCGGCGACGGTCCCCTGTTTGAGCGGTCGTTACAGCTTGCCGATTCTCTATGGGCGGCGTTGCACGGGATCGACTCCTGGCCGAGTTCGGTTGTGATTGCGCGCGCTCCGATTGTCCTCAACGGGCTTAGTGAATGGCTCGAAAGCGACGCGGCGGCGCAGGCAATCGCGGCGATTCGAGGCGGCAAGCCTTGCACCGTCTTGCTTACAGCCGACCGAGCCGAGACGGCCTTGTTTCGCGCTTTGGCGTTGGTACAACACGCCGGAGCGCGTTCGGTGGCGATATCGGTACCGGATTCGCCGACGCCGGAATGGGAGCGGCTGGTCCGGATTCATGCCTTGGCCCAGGGCATCGTACCTGTCCTGAACCTGTCGGAAACCGAAGGCCCCAAAGGCGGGACCGCGCCGGGATTCGGCGCCTATCCGGTGCCCGTCGTGGTGTGCAGCCGTGCGGGCACGACTCGAATGCGCGCCGAGGCGCGGCCTCTCGTCCGCGTCCCGATCGGCCCGCTGGCGTCGACTACGAGGCGTCGGATGTGGGCCGAAACCATTCCGTCGTTGGCGGATCACGCACCGTATCTGGCTGCTCGATACCCCGTGGAGCCGGCCGTCGCCGCCGAGGTTGCCGCCGATCTCGACTGCTTGCAAGAACTTGTCGGCCGCGCTCCCACCGTGGAAGACGTTCACCGAGCCATTCGTGCCCGCTCCGGGTTGACTCTTGCCTCCGGCGTCAAACTGATCCGCCCCGGGGCCGGGTGGGAGCAACTGGTCCTACCGAAAGACCGCAAGAGCCAACTGAGCGAAGCGGTAAACCGGCTCAACCTGCAAGCGGTCGTGCTCGACGAATGGGGATTCCTCAAAGACCGCCCGGGCGCCCGCGGCGTGCGGATGCTTTTCGCGGGCCCGCCGGGCACGGGAAAGACCCTGTCGGCCGAGGTGATCGCGAAATCCCTCTCGGTCGACCTGTTGGCGGTCGACATCTCGCGAGTCGTCTCGAAGTGGATCGGGGAAACCGAGAAGAACCTGGCCGCGGTCTTCGATACGGCGGAACGCGCGCAGGCGGTCTTGTTCTTCGATGAAGCCGACGCGCTGTTCGGGAAACGCACGGAGGTGTCCGACGCCCATGACCGCTACGCCAATTTGGAGACCGCCTACCTGTTGGCCCGGCTGGAACGATTTGAAGGCATGGCCGTTCTCGCCACGAACCTGCGAGAGAACATCGACCCGGCCTTCCTGCGGCGCATCGAGTTCGTCGTGGACTTCGAGGATCCCGATCGCGAGCAGCGTTTTCAGTTGTGGCAACGGCATATTCCCGACACGGAATTACTGGATCCCGACGTCAACCTGTTCGAACTCGCCACGCTCTATCCGGTGGTCGGGGGATTTATTCGAAACGCCGCCGTGGCGGCGGGCTTTCTGGCGGCCGAAGACCAATCAAAGATCAGTCGCAACCACTTCGTACACGCCATACGGCGCGAGTACCAGAAATCCGGCCGAGCCTTTCCGGGGGCTCCGCTGGGAGTAACGCTGCATTAGAACGGAGAAACCATGGCAACACTGCTGGATCTGGCAAGCGACGCGAAAGACAATGCGCAAACGGCGCGTGATGACCAACAGCAGGCGCTGGCGAGTGCTCAGACGGCGGTCGCGGACGCGCGGTTGGCGTTGACCGCGGCCACCGACGCACTCAGCGCCGCCCAGGAGGAAGTTGAGAAAACACGCGAAGCCCTGGGAGGCGTGGAAACCCCGGCGGATGCCGCGCCGCTGTTGACGAACCTGGAGCAGCAGACGATTGCGGCCCGCGCGAAGCAAGCGGAGGCCCTCGATGCTCGGCTGGCTTTCGAGCTGGGCGAAATCGAATCCGAGCAGGCCGCGGCACGATTGGAATGGGCGTCTCGGCGATTGACCGCGTCCAAGGCGGATCTCGCCGCGGTCCAAGAAGAAGACGATACTCGACAAGAGCTCAAGGCGGCGCTCGACGATGCGCCCCTGAGTGCAATCCCCTCCGACGCAAATGACGCGGTCAATACGGCCCCCGCGAACGAGGCATTCGCCGCGGCGAAGGCCCGCATCGAGGCCGATATACCGGCCGAGCTGATCGCGCGAGCCCGCGAGCGGCGGGTCCATCGGCTGGCGCTGCGCACGGCTCAGGAAGACGGTCTCTCGAAAACCCGTGCCCTGGTCGCCGACGAACTCGATAAGAAACGCGGCGTTCGCGGCAAGCTGCGCCGCCGACAAAGCGAATTCGAGCCGGCCGAGGCGGCGCTGCGCGACTACGTCTCGCGGGCGGAGAGTCGGTTGGACCACGCGCGGCGGCTTCTCGCGAAGGTGGCGAATGGCGCGATCGACCCTCTCTCGGCGGAACAAACGGCGCGCATAGCGGATGCCGCCGTCGCCGACCCCGCCAAGGCGGCCATACCCAGCGAACAGGCCGTTGACGCAAAGCAGCTTGCGCTGCTACAGGCCGAGGTAGAGCTCGAGGAAGAAACGCTCAAGGAGGGGCCCGACATTGCCGCCAAGCAGACAGCTCGCGATACGGCCCAGACCGAGTTTGATGACGCTCAGCTCGCCTATACAGCGGACATGCGCACAGCCCTCGATACGTGGGAAGCCGCCGTGCCGGACGCGACCTGGCGATTGCTCGCCGATTTCGAGGAGGCGCACGCAACCCTGCTTTCGCTTGCCGTCGACCCCGCCGCGCTGAAGACCGCCTTGACGCAAGCGGAAACGAATCTCGCGAACGCTCTCGACAATGTCGACAAAAGCGAGCTTGCTCTGCGAGCGCGCGAAGAGGCCGAAGCCCGCCGGGCGACACGCGTCGAGTTGGAAATCGATCGGGCGCGCCCGGTCCTTTTCGGCGCTTTACGCGGGGATGGGTAACGAATCGATCCGAACGCCCGAGAACAGGAGATAACTTATGGCCGGCACACCTGATATGGCTTCCTGCTTTTCCACCGCCGATGCGGGCGCAACGCAATTGCTCCCGTTGAGCCCCTATTACGCCCTCAACCATCACTTCGGAATGCTGCTGGGCGTCGACGATTTCCAGACCGAGCAGGCCTACCACCGCGCCAAGACGCGGCTCCACAACGCTTGGCTGCATGGCGAGGGCGTGGTCTGGGGCTTCGGAGTGCGGCTCGATCAAGCACGCAATGAGATCCGCGTTCTTCCCGGCTTGGCTCTCGACTCGGCCGGACACGAGCTTCATCTCGACGCCGACGCCTGCGTCAATATCGGCGCCTGGTTCGAAGAGCATCGTGACGACCCGAATCTCGAATTGAGCGAAACAGTCCCCGCCGACGGTGAAGGCGAACTCACGAAGGTTCAGTTCACCGCGCATGTCGTCATTCGCTTCAAGGCATGCCTGACGAGGCAGGTGCCGGCGATTCTGGAACCCTGTGACTCGAGCGGAACCGACACGGCTTACTCGAGGGTCTTCGAGACGGTCGAAATCTTTCCGCGGCCCGGGCCGGCTCCCGCCAAAGAGCGCCCCTACCATCGGGTTCGTCTGCTGTTCGGCCTCGACGCGCCGCGAGAAGAGGACGGCGCGGTCGTCTCCGCCGATCAGGATGTCATCGACTTGCGGGACGACCTTGCCGCGGCCGACCTCGCCGACCGAGAGCAGGCCTGTCTCGACGCACTCAGGAAGTTCGCCGCCCTCGACGAAATTGATATGGGCCCGGCGGCGTCAGCCTCCGACGGGATTCGCGATTCGCTCTTCCCCCGCGAAGAGGACGAGCCGGTCGTGCTGGCGGATGTCCAAGCAATCACGCTCGAGCGCCGCTCGGAGGGCTGGGTGGTGACGGCGGGCGAAGTCGACACCTCGGTGCGGCCGACACACATCGCGACATCGACGCTGCAAGAGTTGCTGTGCCGTTGTTGCGAAACCGCCTTTGGGCTTCCGAGCGAAGACGGGTCGGCGGGGCCTCGGGTGGACGCGGAGTCCGTCTCGGTTGGCCCGTCGCAAATCGAATTGCGGGTCGACAAAGCTCTTGACCCGCGCAGCGTGCAACCGGCCGCTTTCTCGGTGACTCGACTCGGCGGCAACGGCTGGAAGAACGTCGCGGTGGAAACCTCGGCATTCGAAGCGTCGGAAAAGGTGGTCAAACTGAAGCTGGGAGCGCCCGGGTCGGCGACTCCGCTCCCGCCCAACTCTTTTGTTCGCGTCATCGCCAAAGGTACCGGCCCGTCGCCGTTGGTGGGAGAGGGGCATGTCCCCTTGGCGGGCGCTGTTTCGGATCCGCCCGCGACTCAACATGACGGGCGCGACTTCGTGTTCATGGGGCAGAGGAGCTAAGCATGCCGCAAAAGCAGATCGATCAACGTCAATCCCTGGTTCTGGCGGGACGCTCCCAGGGGATCACCGTGATTCCTCGGGAGACTCCGCTGACGCGCCTCAATTACTTCGACGGCAAGTTCCTGCGGGCCGACGACCTTCAAACCGAACAACGTTATCTGCGTCGCTTAGTCGAGCTTTCCAATCAAGCTGACGGCGGCGGAGTAGCGCACGGTTACGACGTCTCCTTGGCGTCCGGCGATGGGTTGCAAATCGGCCCGGGTCTGGCCATCGACCCGCGCGGACGGACACTGCTTCTGCCCCAGGAAACCGTCATCAATATTCAAGAGCTGATCGAGAAGTCTGAGGAAATCTTTCGCCTGCGCGGGCGACGGACGGTGTTTCGCGGCGGCACGTTCGAGGAATGCGAGATCGCCTCCGAGACGCCCGACAACGTTGTCGGACCGGGCGACCTCTACGTCATCACGATCGCCCACGCGGAAGCCTTTTGCGGCGAAGAAGACGTCTATGGAAAGCTCTGCGAGGAAGCCTGCCTGACGAGCACCGATCGCCCCTATCGCGTCGAGGGTTTGGTGGTGCGGGCGCTGCCGCTAATCTTGACGACCCCGTTGGCCACGTCGAAGGCGATTGCGATTAGTCGCAAGCATTTTCGTTCGCGCGTCGCCTCGGCGTATTTCGCCGATGAGCGGGCGCGGATCGTCAGTTTGATTTCTAAAGCCGGCCTGGCATCGGATACCTGGTGTTTCGGCGCCGAGGGCGCTTCCGGTTTCGACGTGCCGATCGCGGTGATCTCACGCGCCGGCTTGGCCACCCATTTCTTGGACCCGTGGATTGCTCGCCGAGAAAAGATGGATACGCCCGCCAAGCGGTACTGGCAGTGGCGCATGGCGATGCGCCCTTGGGACGTCTACCTGGCGCAGATTCTGCAGTTCCAATGTCAACTTCCAGGCGCGTTGCGACGCACCGCCGACCCCGGGGCGGAAGACGACCCCTGCATGGCCGCGGGCGAAATCATCGGTGAGGCCTCTTTGGCGATGGCCGAGTTGGCGAAGTTTTATGAAGCGATCGGCGATCGGCTGGCTGAACTTCAGCCGCTCGAGAGCGGTCCCACCGGCGCGTTACTCGAGTTTACGGGCGGGGCGGATCGGATTACTGAGTTGGAAAACCGGCTCCGCGAGGCCGGCGAAGCGATCTTCTCCATCCCTCGGGAACGCCTGCTCATCGGCGGTGGCATCGTCGAACTGCCGAGCGCCGGCTATCTCCCGGTGGTCCCGGGGTCCGCGATTCCCGTCGACATTCAAGTACGGCGATTGATGGGCGAAGGCGTCGATCTGAGGTTCTGCGCCGTCCGCCCCGACTACGTTCCTCACGCCCTCGAAGAGGCGCAACACATGGAGCGGATCTCTTTACTTCAGGGGCTGGACGATCCCACGAATAAGCCGGAAGTGGACATCCTGGTTCCCAACGGAGAGGTCCTTTCCACCGAATCTCAGGCTCCGGGACGGGCGTTCGAACTATCGATGTCCTCCCTGGACATGAAAAACGTAAAGCAGCAGTTTTCAGGTGTAGCGCGCACCGACGGCCTCGAGTCCGGTGGCGGGATCGTTCACCTAGCTGCCAACGGAGAAACAGAGGTCGAGATCGTCGCCGACCGCCAGACAACGGCGGTAAAGAAGGCTGCTTTCTGGCTCAGCGCCCGCTCTGGCCGCAACGTTTTCGATCTCGAACCAGGCGAGAGCACTCCGGTGAAGGGGCGCTTCATCCTAGCCTTGGACGAGGGAGGAGGCGAGGGCCTCGAAGCTACGGACTTCAATGTTGACGGTGACTTTTCCATCACTCAAAAAACTGACGTCGGGGGAGCCCCACAGATCGAGGGGACGTTTCCGGCCTCGATCCGAAAACGGTCGTCGGGAAGCGCCGAGACAACGGAACAGCATACGCTGTTGGTCAACTTGAAACTTACAAGTTCTGGAAACACTCGCAGGGTCGAAGTTAAATTGCGGATCCAGGGGGTGCCCATTTTCGTATTTCTATTCGCGGTCAACCTAGCTGGGGACCCGACCCAGGTCACGATGGAGACTTTGACAGGTTCGCAATTCAGCTTACCGTTGCGAGGGTTCCAGCTCATGGAAAACCCTGGCGTGCTTGCATCTTCTCACCCGGCTCACGTCCGCGCCACTGACGCTGTACAGTTCATCGCCACTGCCATGGCAACACCCGGTTTTGCCCTGGACGCTCAGAATCTGCTGTTCCCGGCGGCCAAACCCTCCCAAGAAGACTCCACCGTTCGCGCCACCCTTCCCTGGGTGCTGTTCCACCGCCGTCGCGCCAACGAGTGCGAAGGCATGACCCGCACGATTCGAATCGAGGAGCCCACCACGCCCGCGGAGCCCCCGCCGGAACCGGAGGTTAAGACGGTCTGTCAAGCGGTGGTGGCGCTCGGGAGGGCAAGAGACATCGAAGTCGCCCTAGAGCTGATCGAGAGGGAACGAATCGCCGATCTGCTCAGCCCGACGGCGAACGATCTCCCACTGGCCGCGCTTCTAGGCCAGGTAGTGTTTCGGGCGGACGCGGTGCCCGACGCCGCTCCGGAGGTTCTCAACAACAGCCTCGGCCCGGTCGCCGGCGCCTGGCCCGCAAGCCAAGTTCCCGGTCATATCCTCGTGGTCACCGGACCCGGCCAAGAAGTGTCGTTCGAGTCGGAAGCCACGCGGCAGGCGAAAGTAGTCTACGCCGCCCTTCCGGGCGCGCCGGAAATTTCTTCGGATGCCGTCACACCGGTCGAAAGTCCCGTTACCATCCCCGGAGATTGCCCGTCGATGGTGCTGGTTGCGCCAGCCGAGAGTGTGCCCGTGCCGCCGCCGGCTGTGGAGTTGACGTGCCATGCGGTGTTCCGCGCGCGACGAGCCGCCGAAGTGAAGAGGCTAGAAACGTTGATCGAACAAGGAGAGGTCACCGCGGATAATTTTTCGGATGTTCTGAGGCGCCTGACAATACCGCTGGGGGATGTCACGTTCACTAAGGACACGGTGGAGGTCCCCGACAGTACCCTGGATGACGTCGTTCAAAAATGGGACTCGGTAGGAGACGCCGCACCCGCGAGCTTCCTGGTCTTGCTGCCTCCGGGAAGCCCCGCAGCTGCCCAGGATGTCGCCGGCGACCAAGGTGCTGCGATCGTCAAGTTGCTCCCCGGGGCGACCGACGAAGCGGTCGCGTCACGGACTCGATTAGTAAGCCCTGTAAAGCTGCCCACGAGCTGCACGGCGATAACGGTGATCGCGCCGAAGGATGGGTAGGTCGAACTCCGGCACGGACGCACTCTGGTTGCCGAGCATGTCCGTCGGCTTCGGCCAGGGTCTTAGTTGCCGGATCAAAACGATAGCGGGAGACAAGTACAAGCTGACGGGGAGCCACGACCCGCGGCGCGGTGAAGATCTTGTTTGGTTCCAAGAACCACGAGTCGACGAAAGGCACGAGCGATTCTTCAAAAGAAGGGTATTCGTCCGGCTCTGCGCCCGCGGAAGCCGCCCCTTTGAACCCGCTCTGGGACGCAATCGCTACGGCGGCACACCAGCCGAGCGCCGCGCGGCCGTCGTTCGGTCCGCCCCCGCCGCCAATTCAGATGAAGCTTACCGTCGGCGCTCCCGACGATCAATACGAACAAGAAGCCGATCGCGTCGCCGACATGGTGATGCGCATGCCCGAACCTGCCGCGGCCGGCCGGCCCCCAATTGCGCGACAAGCCGCGCCGAGCGCGAGGCGACAAGCTTGTGCCGCCTCGCGGCAGCCGATTCGCCGCGCCCCGCAACGTGCTCCCGCGACACGAGGTTCGTCAAGGACTCCGTCGATCTCGCCGCTTCGCGGGTCGCCGCATCGACAGCCCGCTCGGCGTAAAGCGATCCAGCGCTCTTGCGCACAGTGTGAGCGTCGGGGGCGGGCCAACCCCGTGCGGGGCCCTCCTCGGATCCAAAGGGCCTGTAATCAATGCAATCAGGGCGCCCGCGAGGATTCACGCGGTGCGATTCCCCACTCGCCGGCAACGCTTTCGACACCCATTCGAGGGCCTCCCGAGCGAATACAGCGGTCGTGTGCGTCGTGCGAAAAGCGGCACCATGACGGCAACAGGTTTAGTGTGCCCCGGATTACCGCTGCCGCGGCGGTCCGCCCCCAGCGTCTCTGTTCTGAATGTCAACAAGCGCGGACCCAGCCGGTAGGGTTGAGTGTGCCTTCCACAACCGAAGGTGCTCAACGGCGCATTCAACGAGTATGCTCCAAGTGCGAGGACGAGCATCTCCGGCGCAAAGTCGGCGGCGGCGGCCGCGACCGTCCAACGCAGCCCAACACCGGGGCCTAATCCACTCGATTGCCTCCCAACCCCTCATCCAGCGAGTATGCTCGGAATGCGAACAGGAGTCGGCCGAAGGCGCCGGCGCGGGCGGACCTTCCATTCAGCGCGCCTGTGCCGCCTGCGACGAGGAGTTGCGGCGCCGGCCGGAGCAAGAAGAACGAGCACTCGAAGACCCCTCCCCGCAGCTCTCGTTCAGGCCCGAAATCACCCCGGAAATCGAGTCTTACCTGAATGGCGGCAAGGGATCGGGACAGCACCTGCCGATCTCCCTCCGCCATTCACTCGAGTCGCGGTTCGGCGAAGACTTCGGCGGCGTCCGTATTCACAGTGATGCGCCGGCCACCCGAGCGGCGAGGGGGCTGGGGGCTCGCGCCTTTACGCTGGGTCACGATATTGTCTTCGGTGCCGGCGAATACTCGCCTCACAGCCAACAGGGGCGCCGATTGCTGTCGCACGAACTGACCCACGTCGTGCAGCAGCGCGGCGGCAGCGGCCCCGCATGGCAAGCCGGCGGCGGCCCCAAAGCCGCCCCAACCGGCGTCCAGGCCGATTTTCTTGACGACCTCGGGGACATAGCGGCAGGCGCGCGAGATCGCGCCGGCGACGCCTGGGACACAGGCACGGACCTTGCCGGCGACGCCTGGGACACCGGCAAGCAACTCGCCGGCGACGCCTATAGAACCGGCAAAGAGGTCATCAACGACCCCGTCGGCGCGATCGAAGGCGCCGTCGATACCGTCACCGGGATAGCCGGTGAGGCCTGGGAGCTGGCCGAGTCTCTCGCCTCCACTCTTGGCGGGTCCATCTCCCTGAGCGGCGGGCGGCTGGTCGTGACCATTCCGCCCATGACCGTCTGCCCGGCCGTGCCGCTCGAATTCGAGCTCGATGAGATCAGCGAGAGCTTCCCGTTTCTGGTGGGCGGAATCCCGATAAACCCGGCCGTATTTCTCTACGGCTCGCTCGAACTGGCCGTCGCCTTGCAGCCCAAGCTGCAATTACAACTCGGGCCCTGCAGCTTGAACGGGTTGCGAATCGTCGTCGATCCTCTTGGCGGCACCTACTCAGCCGGCGGTTCGCTTTCGGTCGCGGCGGCGGTGGGTCTCGGCGCCGAGGTGCGCGGGGGAGTTCGCGGGGAAGTTGGGGCCATTGTCATTGTCGGCGGGGTTCCCGTTCAGATACCGGCGGTCGGTCTCGAGGTCGGGTTGGCGGGCGCGTTCATGGCGGTCGGGGCCGGCAACTATACCGCGGCCCGTAGTCTTTCCTACAGCGGCGGCGTCTTCCGGGTTTCCACATCCGACCAACTCGACCTGGGCCTGCAAGGCAGCGCGATGGTGGGCGCTTACGGGCAGCTCGATGCGCTTGGACAGAACTTGTGCCGGTTGTATTGGCCGCTGTGGTCATGGCATGACGCCATTGCGGCAAGCATTAATGTGACCGAGAGTTTCACGCTCGACACAAGCGGCCCCTCCGTTTCCGTTTCGCCCGCCATCCCCAGCATCACGGGCATTCCCATCGGTCGGATTCCCCTCGCCCTCGATCTCGCGAATCTTCAGGACGACTGCCCGCTGTGCGATTTCTTCGACGCGGTCGGACTCTTCCCCACGAACAAGAAAGGGCCGCCGCCGCCCTGGCACACCACCCCTCGAACGGTCTACCCACGAGTGCCCGCGGGCTACTCATCCAAGTGCCGCACGGCTTGCGGTCCCGACTGCGATACCTGCGACGCCCCGGTCAACGAGACGTTCTGCTTCGAGTCCGGGAATGAACATTACTTCATCGACTATCCCGACTACACGCGATGCAAGTCGCACCCGGGCTGCCTTGCCCATGACGCCTGTTACGACTACGCCGTTGACCAAGGGGAGCGCGGCCTACCGGGCCTGATCTTCGGTCCCCGCCAGCGTGTCTGTGACCTGGAGTGTGCCTGCACTTACAACGCCGGCGACTGTATCGGCTGGATCCGCGGTCAAGGGGCGGGCAGCGACATGTTCTTCTCGGGCCCGCCGACCGTGCACCCTCGAGCGCCCGGACCGTGTTCCGGCGCGCCCCCGCCTACTCCGGGGCCAACACCCGGGACTCCTCCCGAATGCGGAAGCCAACAACTGCCGCTCACGGTCGTGACCCACAACGCGGGCGCGCACGGCTGGGGAGCACATGTGAAGGCGAGCCCGCTCACGAAGTGCCCGGGAAACACACGCGGCAGCAAGCCGACGATCTACCCGCCTGTATGGGATTGTATCCGTGACTTGCGCGAGACGAACACCTGGGCTCGCGCGCACTTGCTGCACGGCGCAACGAGTAGGACCGGGCGCCGTCACCTGCACGGCCCGGGCGATCAGTCCTGGAATCTGATCGTGAGCGACAGGTCCATCAACGGCAGTATGCGCAGCGGCGCGGAAGGAGATGCTCTTGGCCGCGTGTACGGTCGTGACGAGGTGCTTTGGTATTCCACCGCCGTCGAATATTGGCGTCCCGGCGGCGGAGACCTCGATTACTACGCCTGGTCGATCAGTGTGTCGATGGGGCCCTACGACACCAATGCCGGGCCGGGAGCCAATCCGGAGGGGTCGCCTTTCCCGGGCTATCCGGCAACCTACGAGCACCACCCTGATCGCATCCCGCCGCACGCCCGCGATCCGAACCCCTGCACCGGCTCCGGCGGCGGCTCCGGCGGTGGCGAGGAAGCCGACGAGAGTGAAGAGGGCGACGAGGAGGGAGAGAGTCCCATTCGGGTTTGCTCGCGCCCCCTCAATTTCCCCTGGTGGACCGGCCTGCGGTCTTTCCGGCACGCCTTTGTCTTTGACCCCGTGGCCGCGGCCAATTACGCCATTCGGGAGCCGTTGGTGTGGGGCAACGGCGTCACCACGAGCTGCTCACCCAAGACGTCCGCTTCGGGGCCTCCCGACGAACCTCACAGTTCCATCTGCAAGCCTTGTGAGACGCCGCCCGGACAGACTCCGAAGGGTGTTTCGAAATGTTTGCAACGGGTCTACAACAGTTATCCCGGCCCGAACCTTTACCGCAACCTTCCCGACCCGGACGACCGCTACCGTCATGGGCCGAATAGCAATAGCTTCGGCGCCTGGATGTCCCAGTGCTGCCACGAATTCGATCGTTCGGGTCTCGGAATCCTTCCGGGTTGGAACCACGGACCGGCGGGGCCGTGCCCGCCGCGCCCGTTGAGCGAGCAGGTCGAAAGCCTGTTAGGAAGCGGCGACCCACGATCCATTGTCCATGGTCTGGCGGAACTTGGCGACGAGGAGAAGTCCGCCGTCCTTGCTGATGACTCCACCTTGGATTCGCTGCGGGACGCGATTGGGTCGGAGCTGTGGCCCGCCGCACGGCGCGTTCTCCGCAATGAGCCGTCGGTCACGGTTCCCTCGCTCAATGAAAGCACGGTTTTCCTGGCGAAGCATTACATCGCGCAAGGCATGTTCGTCGACGCCCTATACGTCATGGTCCGGAAGTTGCAAGACCGTGGGTTCATCAATTCCCGGCTCGCGACTTTCTCCTACATCCAGAGCACGAGTTCCGGAGAAGGAGAAACAAACACCCGATACAACACCGATCCTCGCACCCGGGTTCGCACGCCGGCCGGGCCATCCGACGTGGAAATCCACGATCCGGCGTTCGCCGATGCCTCCTGGCTCTACAGCACGATCATGCACGAGTACGTGCACGCGCTCCAGCATCAAAGGGAGTTTACCGAGCCCGAATTCAACGATCCCGAGGCGTCCGCGATTGGAGAAACCGAGGCCTACCTCTGGGAGATCGAACACGCTCACGGCTCGGGGCTCATTGCAAACCCCGAGCACATGGCAGAGCTGGGCCGGCGCCTCACGGATCATTTCAATGAGTTAAGTGACGCGACCAAGACTCGCTACCGCGCCCGCTATGACGCTGCCATGGAGCGCGTTCGCGCGGCCGAAGGCGGTGTAGCCCTGCTCTCGCTCGACGATGCCCGCCGTACCGTGCGGGAAGCGAGCCGCCGCATGGCAGCCTTGGTGCGCGAACGTCCCCCGGCACCAAGACGACCAGCTGACGATACCGACGAAAACCGGGAGAAACGTGCACGCATCGATCGAGAGATCGCTGAAATTGAGCGAGACCGAGAGAACGCCCTCGTTGACGTCGTTCTCACGGAGAATCCGGTCGTTGAAATCGTCGACCGCGCCCGGGGCATCTACCGCGTACCGGTCGTGGATGGTCGTGGCAGAGTCACACACCTTTACGGCGCAATAACCGTCGTCTGGCACCTCGCGCAGGTCTCACCCGCGGTCTTCTCCATCGGAGCGCGAATCAGCACCCGAGAAACTCCGGGTGTCACCACCCGATTGGGCGTCGCCGGCACCGCGGTTCAGGGGCGTGTCCACCCCTTCCCGGGCGATATCGATTTCGTCGAGGAAGTCGAAGTCGAAGCGGAAAACGAGCCGGCAGCCGGCCGGATTCTGGCTCATCGCATCATCGACTTCGTCGACCGCAACCGCCGGAGCCGAACTTTCGAATTCCTCCGTCTGATCATTTTCTTTGAATCCGGGTCGCACCGCTGGACCGAGGCCGATCTCTTTGCCGCCAAGCGCAATCCGGTCGTCTTCGGCCGCTTTGCCGCAATGCTGACGCGCGCGAGGGGCGGCATTAATACTTTCTGGCGTGCCTGGGTGGATGACCGCTTCATTGATATCACCAAGGTGATGACAATCCGCGCGATCCGCGGCGGCAGCGGCGATGAACTCTTCTCTTCGGTAACCCACGCCGAATACAACCTGGCTTACTTGGAGGAGCCGCCGAGCATCCCGGCCGGCAACCTCGGCGCCTTCGCCGCTGTCATGCGGGAGAAGGCCTTGGAACTCGCGGATGCCCCGAGTCCGGATTTCTTGAAGGCAGCGAAGCGAGCCTATAATTATCTGACTGTTATTGGCAACCTAGAGGGGATGCGAGCGCTGGAGCCCGTGTTCCGGACCGAGCAGGCGCGTGTCGGCCGGCAGGCCTCGGTGATGGAAGCCGTCGCGCGCGCCCTCCTAACCCGAAGGTCCTTCCCAACCCGCATTCTGGAGGTTCGCGAGGCGAGAAACCAGCTCCGAATGTCGGCGGACGTGATCGAGGAGCGTCTGCCCCCGGTTTCTGGGATCACCCCAACACCACGAAAGATCGCGGCTGACCTGAGAGATCTCATTCCCCGACTTCGGGGCGACGGAAGGGGAATCCTGGAGCCTGACGACGCACTTTCGGGGGAGTTGAACGACCTTCTGAAGGCGACCAAAACGATTATCAGCCAAGGGATTCGGGCGCGGGTCGAGCCGGTGATCGATGCCCATGTGCGTTGACGAAATGAGCGTATGAGCCATGAAGAGAAAACGATCAGCTATTCGCAGCCTGTTTGAGCGAGCCAATCGCCTCTGGTTCTTCCGCGGTTCCACGGGGCGGGCTCTCAGTCTTTACCGACAGGCACTAGATAAAAAGCCCGACGATCCAGTGGTCTGGTACCAGTTCGCCTGTGCGCTCGGGGCAATGGGCCAGTTCGATGAAGCACGCGACGCGCTGGTGCAAGCGGACCGGTACGGCGATCACCTGAGTGAATTCGGGCAGAAGAAGCTTCGAGAGGAAACGGCCGGAATGCGCGAGGGAGTCATGCTGCCTGGTTCGCCCGATGTGGGAAACACCGACATGGATATCGAAGTGTTGGACAAAAGGCCTCTCTCGACGCGGCAGTGGTATCGCGTCGCGCTCGTAGCGCGGGAACGAGGCATGTTGGGCCTTTCGTCTCGCGCATTAGAACGCAGTACCGGGGAGTTTGTCGATGCCGATGTCCTGCGCGAGGTGGAAGAAGTTCGGTACGAGGCGGAACTCAAGGTTGCACTGTTGAAAGAGATGCGTGCCGGGCCGCCCTCCAGCCGGGCGGGTGAATCCCGAACTCGCCCTGGATCCGAGGGTCATAAGCGGCAAGGCGGTAGGCGGGATGTGACCGGACCCCCGGCACAGCCTCGGCCGGCTCCGCCTCCACAAGAGGCCCAACGATCGGACGTGGCGGAGTCGATGGCGGAGCTTTCGGGGCTACGCCTTGAAGTGACGGCTTCCCCCGTGGAGGCCCCGCCCGGGGAACAGATCCGTTTGACCGCACGACTGACCAACGTCGGAGACGAAACTCTCGTCATCAATGGGCGCATGTTGCTGAACCGGCCTGACGCCCCCGTTACTCATGGCGAGATCGTGTTGGACGTCGAAGGGCCTCGGGACTACGACAACGAAATCTTGTTTACGGTCCGGGTCGGCGAGCCCAAGGACGAAGACTTTAGGCTGCTGGAAGCGGGAGGCAGTGTCGAAAGGGTCTACCGACTCTGGAAATATCATAGTCTCCACGTTCCCGGTCGATACCGGCTTCAACTCACATACCGCAACGCCGTGGGGCGTCCGATGAAGGGCGTGCCTGCCGTAGTGGGTTCGGTGCGGTCGAATCCCATCAGCGTAATCGTGCGAGAGCCGTTGGACACATAAATGGATCTGAAACAAAAGACGGTCGCTTACGCCAAGCCCTTTCTTGAATCGGAGCCGCCAAGCGACGATCGAATTCTGTCGACGCAACCGTTGACATGTTGGCCCTAAACAAACCCCGATCCGAGACGCAAGCAGCTCCCGCGGCGGGCAGCCCGGCGCCCGTGCCCTCGTCGGACCACCGCCGCGGCGTTTCGAATGACGTGTGGGATCACATGGTGATCGGAGCACCGGTCGCCGCATCCCCGAACCTCGATAACGCACGACTGCAACCCAAGCTTGAGGTAGGCGCGCCCGACGATGGATACGAACAGGAAGCCGATCGCGTCGCGGATCTCGTGATGAGGATGCCGGATCAACCGGCACAAGTTGAGTCGGTATCGCCAATGGGGCGCGCTGCCGGCCTGAGTATTCAGCGTGCGTGCACCGATTGTGAGAACGAGCTTGATCCCGCGCTGGCCGCCGAGCCGGTACAGGTCGTCCAACGAAGTGCCCTCGGAGGCGAAACGATCCGGCGCCAGGACGACGAAGCGCCCGCGACATCCGCCCCCCAAACGTCCATCGCGGATGTCGTGTCCGGGTCGCTCGCCAACCTGTTCGGACCGGCCGGCTTCCAGGCTCCGCCCAAATCGCAAGGCTCCGACCCCTTCGTGGGACCCGACCTTGAGGTTTCGGGGCCGGGAGGCATCCAGGCGATGGTTCGCCGCAGCTGCGGGTTGCCGGCGTGGGGGTTCACTCCCGCCGATCAGCAACGGGTCGGGAACGCGGCCATAAGAATGATCGACAAGGTCGTAAACACAAACTGCATCTCCGCCGACCGCCGCGCTCGCATCAGGCAAAGCCTCCAGCGGTTCCGGATGGACATTCGGTGCCGACGGACGCAATCTCTCAACAAGGGCCGTTGTGCTGAGTCGGTACCCGACAGCAGCATCATCCGCTTGGGGTCCTGTAGTTTCGCGGGCCACCCGGACCAGTCCGAGGGGTGCCTTTCCAAGGGCCGCCCTTGCGTGGGGTTGCCCGATCCGGTGGACGCACTGGCGACGGTGCTGCTTCATGAGATCGTTCATCAGAGGTTAAACACGCGCCCCGAGACGCTGCCAAATGCTTGCGAGGAATCATGTTTCGGCATCGAACGCGGTCAGCCTCCTGAAATTTGCTCGGAGGGCGAGGTTCCCGAAAGCGTGCAGCCGACGGCACAAGTCGAAGGCCCGCGGGTACAACGACTGTGCGCGGAATGCGAGGCGGAGACCGAAGCTGAACCAGGACTCGATCAGGAGCCGGAAACCATCCGGACGAAGTCCTCCGCCCAAGTCTCACCTTCGGTGACGCAGGCGACGCAAGCCGGAATCGACGGCATGCGCGGCGGCGGTCGGCCTCTACCCGCGCCGCTTCGCGAGGGTCTCGAGCCGCGCTTCGGGCGAGACTTCAGCGCGGTTCGCATTCACGCCGACTCCCGCGCGGCCGGGCTCGCGCGGTCACTCTCGGCTCGAGCCTTCACCGTAGGCGGCGACATTGCTTTCGCAAGAGGCGAATACCGGCCCGGCACGCCGGCCGGCGACCGTCTGCTCGCACACGAGCTAACGCATGTGGTGCAGCAGGGAATGGCCGGTCCCCAAGCGGTTTCAAGTTCCGCGGGGGCTGGTCAAGATCGACGGTCCGGCGGGTCGGCACCCGGCCCGACACTCTCCCCAGCCGCGGCCGGCGGCCCCGCGACCGTCCGCCGCACCATCGGAGACGGTCATGACCTGACGTCCGCAGCCCTCTCGGGAGACGCCGACCTGGAGGCCTGCTTCGACGACGAAGAGGTTCTAAGACGAGGCGACAGCGGTTCCGGGGTGACCAGGCTGCAGAACGCGCTGCTGGGGCTGGGCTTCGCTTTACCCGATCACGGGGCAGGTGGTGACTTCAACCGCGAGACCAAGGATGCTGTCAAGCAGTTCCAAACGATGTCGGGCATGTCTCGGCGAGAAACCGACGGGAAAGTCGGCTTCCTAACCGTGGCTCTGCTCGATCGCGCCGCCCGCATCGGTCGCGTGGACTCCGATCCAGATCCAATCGCGGATGACCTCACGGCGGATGACAAATACACTCCTCCTCCCGAAGAGTTGATGGAGGACGAGCAGATCGAAGAACACGAGCGGACGATCTATTTTGCCGCTGACGAGGCGACGATCAGCGCGTCGGAGCGGGCCAAGATCGTCGCGATAGCGGCGAACCACGGCACGACCCCATTGACGCTGATCGGCTCCGCCAGCGAAGAGGGGTCCATGGCCTCGCGGCGCCGCCTCGCGACCCGGCGGATCAATGCCGTTGACGACGTGCTCCGCGGGGAGGGACATTCGGAAGTCATCTTTCATCAATCTGAACCTGAACGAGGAACGGGAAACATCGACTACCGCCGCGCCCGCTCCGTGGCCATCGTGCCGGAAGGCGCGGAGGCGCCGGTGGCCGAGAGCTGTGAGCCAGGGGAGCCGACGACCACAACCTGCGCCGAGAGCCAAACTCAGACTCTCGGACAAACGGTCGCCGCCAGCAGCAGTCCGTTCTTCATGCTCACGAAGCCATCGCCGCGATTAGCCACGCCGAATTGCTGACCGCGCTCGCCGGCGCGCTTGGTCTCCCTCCGCTGGAACAAGAGGTTCGCCGATTGCTGACGCTCTTCGACACAGTCTTCGGGACCGACGCGACATCGCGCCCCGCCGTGATCCCGAGAGTGGAAGCCATTCTCGCTGATTTGAATGTGCATATGGGACAGATGACGAGTCCGGCCCGACACGAGTGTGCCACCTTTTGCCACGGAGTCTGCAAAGCCGGCTCGCCGGCTTTCAATCGAGACACCGGGGTGGAGGGCGAACCCGGGACCGACCACCCGCCCGGCGTCATCTTCATGTGCCCGGCCTTCTTTGAAGAGGACGCCGACCTGCGTGAGAGGATTGTCATTCACGAAGCTCACCACGGAATCCCCGAGCGGCCCTCCAGGGACTACGCCTATGCGGGCACGAGGCTAATCACGAGACTCGACACGGAGACGGCGCTTAAGAACGCCGCTTCGATTGAAATGTTCGTGATTCATGTGAATCATCCGGACGCGGCGGGGCTGGGTCCCGAGTTCGAGGACGTTTTCAGTCAGGACTTCACACCCGCTGAAAAAGACGCCATCGACCCTTCCGTCGCCTGGTTACAGCAATGGCTGACGATGTCTCGCGTCGACGTCTCGAAAGCATTTTCCGGCACGGCGAGGGCACGCGAGCAGCGGTCATGGCGCAATGTGAGCGGCGACGATCAAATGGAAATCCTGGCGCCGCGTTTTGGCCTGACTTCCCCGCCCGCGGTGCCGTCCGCGCGCGACCAGCACAGCGTAGCCGCCATTTATGACCGTGTACGTCTGATGGCGCGGCCAATCGATGCAGCTCTGCATTGGACCAAGGTCGCGACCGGAGTGGACGAGTGGTCCGCGGGTCCGGGAGTGGACGTGACGCTGACCCAAGAAACAGCGTCTTTGCCGCCCAGCCGACTAATGATCGCGCTGCTGCAAGAGCTGGTTCATGCAACGCCGTCGATTAGCGCCGATCGCGAGCCGGAGTACGTCGTGTTGATCGATGACTTCCGGCTGCGGCGCGGTTTGCCGGGACCCGAACCCTAAGCCCAAGTGTCGGTCCGATCTTAGGAGACGAAAGAAAGAGTTCGTGAGTCGCGGCGACGAGGGATAACGCGCCCCGGAAGGAAGGAAGCTTTCATGACTCAAATAGCCCAAAGGGAATCGCCGGAGCACGACGCTTCGGCCCACCGCCTCGGGCGAGGCAAGGTGCCCGTCGTCACGCCGGTCAACGCGCTTTGGAATCACGTCGCCACCACTCCTGATGGGAGTAGGTCAAGCCGTCCCGGTTTCGCGCATCCGATTGTCCAACCCAAACTCGAGGTCGGCGCCCCCGACGATCAATACGAACGAGAAGCCGATCACGTCGCCGACATGGTCATGAGAATGCCGGACCCCGCGCCGGCTGTGTCGACCGCGTCGCCGGGACGACTCGCCACACGCCGCGTTCAACGCCTGTGCTCTGAGTGCGAGGATGAGTTGGAATCCGGGCCGGCGGATGAGTTGATACAGCCGAAGCCGGGCGGCGGAGGAACACCCTCGCAAGCGCCGGCCGCGACCCAGGCAGGCATCAGCGCGATGCGGGGTGGAGGCTGGCCCCTGCCCCCCGCCGCGCGGCGGACCTTTGAGCCGCGCTTCGGGAGCGACTTCAGTGGTGTCCGCATCCATGCCGACTCACGGGCATCGGGACTCGCGAAGTCGCTGTCGGCTCGAGCCTTCACCGTGGGCAACGACATAGCGTTTGCCGCGGGCCAATACCATCCCGGCACACAGAGCGGCGATCGCTTGCTGGCCCACGAGTTGACGCATGTGGTGCAGCAGGGCGCCGCGGACCGTCCGTTCGTTCAAAGGAACGGAGAACCGGGAACGTCCGTATACAAAGACCAGGTAAGCTCCACTTCGACAAACATCAAGGAGCCGGGCGTGTGGGAAGGTGAGGTGGACCGGCGGGAGTACCGATCGGCGAGCGACAAGAAACTCAAGAAGGCCCCGATCCTCTCGAGTCGAGTTGGGCTTCGGTTTGACGCCAACTCCTGCGAGGTCACGATCCCTTACAAGGTCGCATTTGCTCATCCCTCGGCGGCCAATTGGCCGGTGTGTGGGGCCGATGCCGGCAGCGCACCTCCAGCCCATCTGGGACCCGACGACTATCAAGACCTGAGCGAACAATTCGTAAGCGTTGCGAACGATCGACTTAACGGTTGGTACGCGGCTCGGATCGAGTCGTGCGAGCACGATTGCGCCGGGCGTGATATTCCGATTCGAGTCGTAGTTTCGGTTGACCAAGCAGATCCTGACGCAACAGTGATTCTCGCGAACAAGCGCGGCAGATCCTGCGTCAGCGGAGCTCAGATCGTAATCCATGCTTCCGGCGCAAGCTCGCACCGAATCGCTCACGAGGCGGGCCACGCGATCTTGGGGCACGGGGACGAATACGAGGAACGAGGGTATCCGATCGAGCGTGTTCGAATGGGCGATTACTCGCTGATGGCCGAAGCCGATCTGTTCGGGCGCTGGTCTCTGCTCCACGAACGGCACTTCGCCTTTGTCCCGACCTTCCTCAACTCGATCCTGCCTGGCGACTGCTCAGCAAGCCTTGAGGAGCTTCGCGGGCCGGTTACGCTCGACTTCCGCCTCCGCGCGTCCGGAGGGTTTGCATCTTATGAGGGCGGCAACGGAACCTACGTCGAACTTGGGTTTGATCTCGGAATCCCAATCGATAGACTACGGGAGTGGGAGTTCTTGATCGGGCTGCGGGGGAGAACCCTGGGTCGGTTTGAAGGCGACGTACGGGCAGCTTGGCTGGCCGGACTGCGGGTAGGATCGGAACATACGTTTTCGGGCTCGGCTGACAGCTTCCGCGTTGGAGCGTTCGGTGAAGTAGGCTACGGGAGCTTTCAGACTGATGACCCTACCGCGCTGTTCGGAGACCGGACAGGCGGATCCGCCTACGGAGAGGTCGGCGGTTCCGCGGGATTCCGTTTCTCACCGGGTGCCGGGCTGTTCCCCTATTTGGGCGTTGAGGCCGCCTATGGCTCCACCTTTAATTCGGAGGGTATCGACATGGATGACCCTGATCACGCGGACTGGTTTCGTGCGGGGGTCACGGTCGGCCTTGAGCTTTAGACGCCCAAGGGAACATCGATTTGTCGAGAGCCTTGTCAATGGGAGCTGGCCGGCTCGTCGCCCGTACCGACTCGAGCCACGCTGGACACGAATAACATGTTCGCTTTGAATAAGTCCCGTTTTCGAGCCCGGCATCACCCGCTGCCTGGTGCCGTTCGGGCCCCGCCGACGCGGCCGGGGAAAGCGGTTTCGAACCAGGTCTGGGACCGCCTCGCCACTGGAAACCCGCGCGCCGAGGCGGTGCGGTACGCGAACCGCGTGATCCAAACGAAACTCGAGGTCGGCTCCGCCGACGACCAATACGAACGCGAAGCCGATCACGTTGCCGACATGGTGATGAGAATGCCCGATCCCGCGTCGGCCGACGCGGTGTCCCCCGGGGGCCGACTCATGGGCCCCCACCACGTCCAGCGCCAGTGCACCGAATGCGAAGACGAGCTTGATTCCGGGCCGACCGACGATCTGATTCAACCCAAGGCCAAACCGGGTGCCGAGCAGGGCCCGGTGAAGAGGGGCGGAGGGGCGGCACCGTCCCCGGCACCGTCAGCCACTCACGCAGGCATACACGCGATGCGAGGCCAAGGCCGGCCATTACCCTTCGCAGCGCGGCAAACCTTCGAGCCGCGCTTCGGTCAGGACTTCAGCGGTGTCCGCGTCCACGCTGATTCCCAGGCGGCGGGGCTCGCGAAGTCGCTCTCGGCTCGAGCCTTCACCGTCGGCAATGACATCGCGTTCGCAAACGGCCAATACCGACCCGGCACACAGAGCGGCGACCGCCTGCTCGCCCACGAGCTAACGCATGTAGTGCAGCAAGGGCAGGGAGAGTCCCGACGAGGACAATCCGTGCCCGCGGGATTGTCCGCCGAGCCTGGGAAGATCCAGCGCCAGTCCGGGCCTGGGGAGGATGAAAATGTCAAATTCAGGCGGGCGGGAAAACACTCGGCGTACTTCGCGCTCGGCAGCGCTACTCAGCTCAATGAAGAGTTGATTAATGAGAGCGATTTCAAGCGGAAAGTCAGCCGATTCTTCCGCTTTTACACGGATGTCTTTCGTCGCTCGCGCCTCATCGTTGAGGGGTTTGTGAGCTCCGAGCCGCGAGAGCTTCACGACCGAAGCTTGGATACCGAACGCGCTCGGACCCTCAAGAAGGAGTTCATTGACAGTGGATTTGGTCGCGACGACGTCTCCGAGCACGGCCGCGGAATCATGCAGGATGACCCAGACGAGCAGGCGTTGAACCGTCGAGCCGACTTCCATTTTGAAGATCCGATCGAGGAGCTTGCCTTTCAAGACGAGACTAAGATCTCGGTTGAGGAACCCGAGCTGCTGCCCAATGTGTCCATTGCCGGGTGCAGCGAGGATGACACGTGGTATATCGAGGAGGCCGTCAATGAAGCTCGATGGATGATCGATCATGCCATAGGGGACTGCAGGTTGGCCGGCGAGCCCACCGAGAAGAATCTCCGTAACGACATGTTTCGAACCGCCATTCCCAAACGCGTGAAAGACGGTCTGGCGGAGTTCTTTAACGCGAGCGCATACGGGCTACCGCTGGTTCTGGCAGGGCTGGAGTCCATTGCTGGTTCTCTGCGATCTCGTGGAGAGGGTGACGAGCGGCTCGGGAGCCTCCGGTTCGAGTGTGTTGATGCGGAATCATGCCGGATGGACGGATTTAAGGCCAAGGCGTTTGTCCGGAAGGACCAGGACAGGATCATTCGCATTTGCCCCGGGTTCGTATCGTGGCGGCACGACGAATTTGCGGATGTCATCAAAGAGGCGGGGGAAACCATTATTCATGAACTCGCTCATCTCGAAGTGAACGCCGCGGACATTGCCTATTACGGCGCCCTGCCCAAGCTATCGGGCTTCGAAGTGGGGAGCAACCTGGACGAAGACGAGAAGGATGCGGTACGCCGCGCTTATTGGGGTAGTCTGTCCTACTTCAAGTTGCTTACCAATGCCGATAGTTATTCAGAGTTTGTACTTTACTTGGATCGGGCGCGGAAGGGCGAGACCCAAAAGTGAGCACGGTCAATGAGCGCGGCGGCGGACAGCGCTGGGTGAATCCGCCTTTGGGATAGAGTGCGGGCGTTAGGGTTTTGGGGGTTGAGGTGACCGCGGGGTCGCTGGGCAGGTCTGGAGACCTGCCCCACTGGAGCCACCGAAGTTTTGTGCCGATGTGGGCGGTCGAGAGACAAGCTGAGAGCTTGTCTCTCGACTTTGGGCTGGGACCGGCACGAGTGCCGGTCGGCTACTGGGGGTGTGAACCGGGGATATGGTCGAAATTGGAGCGCTCGACCATGTTTCCAACCCGCATGACCGACTCATGGGCCCCCACCACGTCCAGCGCCAGTGCACCGAATGCGAAGACGAGCTTGATTCCGGGCCGACCGACGATCTGATTCAACCCAAGGCCAAACCGGGTGCCGAGCAGGGCCCGGTGAAGAGGGGCGGAGGGGCGGCACCGTCCCCGGCACCGTCAGCCACTCACGCAGGCATACACGCGATGCGAGGCCGCGGCGAGCCTCTCCCCTCCGCCGCGCGCCGAACATTCGAGCCGCGCTTCGGCAGCGACTTCGGCGGTGTTCGCATCCACACCGACCCCCAGGCGGCGGCGCTCTCGAAGTCGCTGTCGGCTCGAGCCTTCACCGTCGGCGGCGACATTGCTTTTCGCCGCCGGCGAGTATCGGCCCGGCACCCAAGCCGGCGACCGGCTGCTGGCACACGAGCTGACGCACGTCGTGCAGCAAGGAATACCAGACCCGGCCGCCGAGAAGTCCCCACGGAATCCGAAAGCGATGAGGCCACACCTTCCCTACGATCGAACCTTCGCCTTCAGCGACAAGGCGAGGAACCCGCTGAATTGCTCACGAAAGACATCATTCATGTCGCCGATATGATCTGGGGCGGCGAGCTGAAGGAAATATTCCGTACCCTGGCCTCCGTGTTGAAGTCAGAAACCGGGACTCATCACTACCAAGTCGACGTCAAGTTCAAAGAGGCGCAGTCGATCGACGAAATGGTGAGCCAACTCAGCGAAACAGCGCTGGGAAACGCACCTGAAGACTACACCTATTCGTTCAAAGGGCTCCGCTCGCCGGCTGAGTTGCGCCAACTTGTGCACATCTGCCGCGCGCTCATACGGAAGGGCGTCCTTTACGATGCGGACATCCGAATCGAATACGTCGGCACCATCGCCGATCAATTCGAGGACCTCGATCGCCTCGCCTCCGACTGGCAGGAAGAAAGTAGAATCTCGGGGTTGGCACAACAGCAAATCGAGTTCCTCGACCAACAGGCTAAAGAAGAAGAGGAGGATGAGGAAGTCGCTGACACAGCTCCAGTCGCGAAGGGCGGCAGTGCCGGCAGTGCGACGGCGACCAAAGCCAAGTCCACATCCCGATGGGATAAGATTGGCGACAAAGTGGCGTATCTGGATGATGCTCGCTTAACTATCGCCGATGTCTACGATACGGCAATAAGCTATCCGGATTATGAGGACATCGCCCTCTTGCTGGATCTGTCGCCGCCGATTTTTTTACAAGAAACTGCCAAGAAAGGCCTGCGGGAAGGGTACTTCGCACGGATGACGGGCGGCAAGTTCCACGTTTCCATGAACTGGATTGAAGCGGCTGATCTGAACCCAAGAAATGTCTTCCACAACATTGCTCATGAAGTAGGCGGGCACTTGGCCTACGGGACAACAGTCGCCCACAAGGTGTCGCGTGAAGTCATCCAGCAACTCGATCCCGACGCCCGGGAGAAACTGATCGGCAAGAGAGAAGCGGACAAAGGGTACTCACCCGAGTACCGTAAGGCCTTCATCTACCCCGAGACAGAGATCTTTGCCGAGTTGCGTGAGCGCAAGTACCGGGAGGCCGAATACCTGGGGGGGTATGAAATACCCGCCGCACTCCTCAGGAAAGGTCTGACTGATTCCCCCGACAGGAACATCGCGGATCTGCTCGAAAAAATCCAAGAAAACTGGCACCCGGACGTCGGAAGAGCCATGTTGATATCGATATTGGACAAAGCCGTCGCGGACTCGGAAATCCGTGAAGAGGACGTGCGACTCTTCCGGGGCCTGGTCAGCAAGATCATGAAATACGAAATCGAGCCGCCACCCTCTACCTCGGCCGCCGACCAGCCACGATGAAGTCCCCCCCATTGCCCCGGGCATCTTTTTCGATTTCGGGGTAGACTCTCGGTACGGGAGGCTACGCCATGTCCCTTCGACCGATTAAGCAGTTAGTGCGCGCCGAGCCGACCATGGAAGGCGCCGGGGTTCACCTGCGCCGGGCCTTTGGGTTCGGCAAGACATCCGACTTCGACCCTTTCCTGTTACTCGACGACTTCCGCAACGACCGCCCGGAGCATTATCGGGCGGGCTTTCCCTGGCACCCGCACCGCGGTATCGAAACCATCACCTACGTGCTGGCCGGAACGGTCGAGCACGGCGACAGTTTGGGAAACAGCGGGGCCATCAAGGCGGGCGATGTGCAATGGATGACGGCCGGCAGCGGGATCATCCATCAAGAAATGCCGAAGGGCGACCCGGCCGGCCGGATGCACGGCTTTCAACTGTGGGCCAATCTCCCCGCCTCGCTCAAGATGACCACGCCCCGTTATCAGGAAGTCGGAGCGACCGACATCCCCGTGGTCACCGATGACGATGGCACCCAGGTCCGCATCGTATGCGGGAGCTTCTGGGGAAAATCGGGGCCGGTGGACGGCATCGCCGCCGATCCGATTTATCTCGATGTGTCGGTGCCGCCGGGCAAGCGGAAAGTGTTGCCGGTGGAGACGACTCGGCACGCCTTCGCGTATATTTTCGAGGGGTCGGGTCGGTTCGGCAACGCCTCGGATCCGGCGGCCGCGCGGACCGAGGGAGTTGGAGCGGAGACCGCTCCCGGGACCCAAGCCGACAACCGCTCGCTGGTGTTATTTGACCGCGGCGACGAGATTACGGTCGAGGCGGGCGAGGACGGAATACGGTTCCTGCTCGTATCGGGAAAGCCGCTCGAAGAGCCTGTCGCGTGGCGCGGGCCGATCGTGATGAACACGCAGGAACAGCTGCGGGAGGCGTTCGCGGAACTGAACGCAGGGACGTTTCTGAAGGCGGGGGAGTGAAGGGCGCGCAAGACAGGATTGACGGAATTGAATATCGGCGGTTGTGGAGTGAGGGGGCGAGGTGGCATCGGACGATTGTTCCAACGCCCTTCCAGGGCTTATCGCTTATTGTCTATTTCCCCCACGGCTAAAGCCATGGGCTAAATTCCGGGGCTCCTACGGAGCCTAGAGCCCGGGGGCTACTTTCGATGACGGATAGCCAGACGGACAACCAGGTGTACTGATGAAGAGTTTCTATTGCCGTTTGGGGTTTGTCGCCTTGGCGGCCGCGGCATTCTTGGGCGTTACCTCCGAGGGGCAAACCGTCTCGTCCACCATCTTGGATGTTGACCAGCGCAGTCTCGTTTCCGCGGCCGACCTGCACTACGACACGCCGGCGGGGCGAAGCGAAGAGGGGCTGCCGATCGGCAACGGTCGCATGGGCACGCTGGCTTGGACTTCTCCGACAGCGCTGAAATTTCAGATCAACCGCGTGGACGTTTTCTCGAACGACAGCCGCACGCGGAGCTTTATTGAGCGCCATTCCGACTACTGCTGCGGAGTTGGGTTCGTGGATATCGACTTCGTTGATTTCGGCGACGATGTCTTTCCCGAAGAGCGGACGGTGCAGCATCTATCGGTGTATGACGGCCTGCTCGGCGTGGAAGGTCGGGGAGTGAGCGTGCGGGCACTGGCTTGGCACGACAAGGACGTGATCGCGTTGTCGATCGAAGACAAGCGCGAGAGGCCCACTCCGATCAAGACAAGTCTGAGGATGTTGCGCCCGCCGGTGGTGCGCACACGCAGCCATCTGGCGCGGTCGGATTTCTTGACGCGAGGGAACCGTGTCGTCCTTCGTCAACGATTCAGCGAGGGCGACTACTACAACCACTCGGCGCTGGCCGCGGCGGTGATCGGACGGGCGGTGAAAGTCAAGTCGGTGAGTGAAGACGAGATGGTTTTGACGGCCGCCGCGGGGCGTGGGACGTTCACCGTGCTGCTTGGGAGCGCGGCGAGTTTCGCGAAAGATGACGACATTGTCGCCGAGGCGCTGGGGCAACTCGAGGCGGCCGCCGGGGTGGGGTTCGACGGCTTGCTCGCGGCGAATCGCGATTGGTGGGGGAAGTTTTGGGCGCGGTCGTTTGTTCATCTCGAAAGCGAAGACGGCGTGGCCGATTTCGTCGAGGCGCACTACAACTACTTTCTCTATTTGATGGCATCGACGTCGCGCGGAAAGTTCCCGCCGAAGTTCAACGGCATGCTGTGGACGACCGGCGGCGATCGGCGCGAGTGGGGCAGCCAGTTTTGGTGGCATAACGTCAGCAGCTACTACCAAGGCATGCTCGGCACGAATCGGTTGCGGTTGACGGACCCGATGTTCGACATGTATTCGGGGATGTATGAATCCGGAGCGCGGGCGGCTCGGCAACAGTGGGGCAGCCGCGGCCTTTTCATTCCCGAAACGACGTGGTTTGACGGGTTGGCCGAGTTGCCGGAAAAGATGGCGGCCGAGATGCGGGAGCTGTATTTGTTCCGAAAGCCGTGGGAGGCGCGATCGCAAGCTTTTCGGGAGTTCGCGCGGCGCAAGCCGCCGCATTCGAGCCGCTGGAATTGGAAGGCTCACGGCAAGTGGGTCGACGGGCGGTGGACGTTCTCCGACAAGGGCGCGGGCGCGAACGGGCATGTGTTGCACATTCTGTCGAGCGGCGCGAAAATCGCGTTTCTCTTTTGGGAGCGCTACCAGTTCACGCAGGATCAGGATTGGCTTCGGGATCGGGCGTATCCGATGTTGCGGGGCGTGGCCGAGTTTTTTCGGTTTTTTCCGAACTTGAAAAAAGGCGCGGACGGGAAATACCACATCCATCACGTCAACAACCATGAGCCGGTGTGGGGCGCGCAAGACACGATGGAGGAACTCTCGGCGATGTACGGCGTGCTGCCGCTCGCGATTCGAGCATCGGAACTGCTCGACGTCGACGCCGATCCCCGCGAGGCCTGGCGCGAGCTGCTCGCGAATCTAACGCCGCTGCCGACCAACGACGATCCCGACGCGCTCGACCCGAGGAAGCCCGGCATGCCGCGGGTGTGGGCCAACGGGCGGAAACCGCATGCCTGGGGCGACGGGACCAACCGCAGCTACCATACGATCGTTCCGGCGATTCACTACGACTTGTGCACGCTCGAGACCGAGGATGCGAAGTTGATGCAAACTGCGAATGATTCCTTCGAGTCGTTGTTCCCCGGAGGGATCAATTCACGGACCAAGATTGATTCGCTGGACCCGAGCCCGCGGACGGCGGCGCTGCTGGGGCGGGCTTCGGACGTCAAGATTCTGATTCCGAGCCAAATCGGCGGCTGGGGAAAAGACGACACGGTCAGGCCCGGGCGGACGGGGAGCAACGCTTTGCGGAACCGGATGTCGTTGGTGGAAGGCCCACAGGCGAATGACGCCGAGCGTTTGGGGCGCGCGTTGGACGCCTTGCAATTGGCGCTGTTGCAGGGGGTTCCGGCGCGGCCGGGCGGTGATCCGGTGGTGCGCGTTTTCCCGGCTTGGCCCGAGGGGTGGGACGCGGAGTACACGCTGCCGGTGAGGGGGGGATTTCTTGCGACGTCGGCGATCAAGGGCGGCGTGGTGCGGTTTGTGGAACTGCGCTCGGCGGGTGGGAGCCTGTGCCGTTTGCGAAACCCCTGGGGCGAGGAGGAAGTTGTTGTTTATCGGGATGAGGCCGAGGCGGAAGGAATGGCCGGCCGGCTTTTGGAGTTTTTCGTGAAATCGGACGAGACTGTCGTCCTGGTGAGAAAGGGTTCATCGCCCGGGGAGTTCAAGCGTAGGATCGGGCGGAGGCAACCGTAACAGCGGGCCAAGCCCGGCGGAAAATTCATCTCAGGGAGCAAGAACAAGGATGAAAACGCTAAGAACCGTAAGTTGGTTGACTGTGGCTTTGTGCGCCGCCTCCGCCGCCGCCTTTGGCCAAGACAGGCTGCCCGGCACGGCGGCGCTTGCAATGGAAGGAGATATGGCCGCCCGGATGGTGGACGGCATCAACACCTTCTTGGAGAAGAAGACCAGGGATATGGCCGGCGAGCGCGATCGATTCTGGAATCGTGATTTCAGCTCTCGAGAAGCCTATGACCGCTCTGTCGAACCGAACCGTCGGCGACTCCGTAAGATCATCGGCGCGGTCGATAAGAGGCTGCCTGTTGCCGCGCTCGAACTTGTGGCAACGACATCCGCGTCGGCGGAAGTCGCAAGCGGGAACGGCTACAAGGTCTTCGCCGTCCGCCGGCCCGGTTCTCAACGGTGTAACCGCGGAAGGGCTGCTGCTGCAGCCCAGTAGCACTCCGATCGCTCGCGTGGTGGCGGTTCCCGACGCTGACTGGACTCCGGAGATGCTTGTCGGTCTCGCACCGGGAGTCGATCCGGTGGCGCAGTTCGCGCGGCGACTGGCCGAAAACGGTTGCCAGGTGGTCATCCCCGTGCTCATCGACCGCAACGACACCTGGTCCGGCATCGCGGAGTTCCGCATGACAAACCAGCCCCACCGTGAATTCCTCTATCGCATGGCGTTCGAGGTGGGAAGGCACATTATCGGCTACGAAGTACAGAAGGTTTTGGCTTTGGTGGATTGGTTCGCCGCCGAGAACCAGACGCACCCGGCGCCCATTGCGGTCGCGGGCTACGGCGAGGGCGGGCTTCTCGCCCTCTACAGCGCCGCGCTCGATACGCGCATCGACGCCGCGTTCGTCAGCGGCTACTTTCAACTGCGGGAACAAGTGTGGAGCGAACCTGTCTACCGGGACATATGGTCGCTGCTCAAGGAGTTTGGCGACGCGGAGATTGCCGGTCTTGTCGCCCCTCGCGCCCTCATTGTGGAAGCGAGTGGCGCGCCGGAGGTAAACGGCCCCCCGCCTGAAACCGATCAGCGCAAGGGCGCGACTCCAAACGGAGTCCTGACCACCCCGTCATTGGCGTCCGTTCGCCAAGAAGTAGAACGGAACCGCCGCTTCTTTTCGAGCCTTGGAGCCGGGAAGAGATTGCGACTGATTGCGAGTGGCGACGGCGAAGGGCCACCGGGATCCGAGGAAGCATTGGCAGCCTTGCTGGACCTGCCAGGTGTTCGTCAAGAGCTCATGCCGGGGCACTCGGCGCCCGAGGACCGACGCGACGACTATGATCCCACACCGCGGTTGCACCGGCAGTTCGATCAACTAGTGGACTGTCCTAGAGAAAAGTTATGCATGGCGAATGCGTCGTGAAGGGTCGGAGTATTTCCAGCGGAACGGTTTGGCGTCTTTCGAGTAAGCATTGATGTAGCGGCGCAGCTTGCGGGCCAGGTCGGCGGTCGAGGTGAACACGCCGCGCGCAATCACGTCGCGTTGCAGTTTGGCGAACCAAAGTTCGACTTGATTGAGCCACGAGGAGTAGGTCGGCGTGAAGTGAAGCTGAACGCTCGGGTGCGCTTCGAGAAACGTTTCGACGCGCTTGGTTTTGTGCGCCGAGAGGTTGTCGCAAATGATGTGGATCTCCTGCTCGGTCGGTTGCCCCGCGACGACTTGTTCGAGAAAGCCGACAAATTCGCGGCTGGTGTGATGCGCGGCCGTCTTGCCTTGCACTTGGCCGGTCTGAGTGTTCAAGGCGGCGTAGAGTGACAGCGTGCCGTTGCGTTTGTACTCGAAGCCATGGCGCTCGGCTGGTCCCGGCGATAGCGGCAACACGCGATCGCGACGATCGAGCGCTTGGATGGCCGTTTTTTCATCGACGCAAAACACGGCGGCGTGTTGCGGCGGGTCGAGGTAGAGCCCGATGATGTCGGCGGCTTTACGCTCGAAGTCGGGATCGTTGGAGGCCCTGTAGCGTTCCAGACGGTGGGGCTTGAGGCCGGCCTCCTGCCAGACTTTATGGACCATCGTTTTACTGACGCCGAGTTGTTTGGCGAGCTTGCGACACGACCAATGCGTGGAGCCGTCGTGGGGCTTACGACGGGTGGCGTTGAGAATGCGGGCGCGCAGTTTAGGGGTCAGGGCGCGGGGCGGCTGACCGGGCCGTCGAGTTTCGAAGCCGTCGAGGCGGGCTTCGAGGAAGCGACGCTTCCATTTGCCGACGGTTCGGGTGGAGGTGTCGAGCTTGTCGGCGACGGTGGAGGGGCATCTGAACCGGCGGCTGTTCGGTGACATGCTGCATAGGATCTGGGCGCTGCCTGTGCCGGGTGGGTAGCGTTGCCCTGGGCGATGATCAACAGTTTTTGGCTCCAAAAAGGTTTCGCAGGGAGCAGTGTCGGCCGGAGCGCCGTTCAGTCCGCTCAATCAACGTCTGTGAGCGGACGGACGAGCCCTGGCGCCATACCGGCGGAGGTGATGTGCAGGGTTCAGCGCGAAAAGACGTGATATTCGGCGCAACGGGAGTGTATCCTGTAACCGTGCCAGGGCCAAAATGGAAATCCTGGTTCTGATCTTCATCGTGCCGGCTCCTTGTAGTGAATCATGGCAGAAGAGATCGACGCCCCCTCGCACCCAATAAATCTCGCGGTCTTCCGGATCGCTGTGTTTTTTTCCCTGCTTTTGACGCTCGATGGCAGTCCGGCCGTTCTCTACAGCAGGTTGCCCACTGAGTATTTGCTGCTCCCGGAAGGCTTGCCGAGAATCCTACCCGTTTTTTACCTCAACCCGTTATGGGTCGGAACAGCCAAAGTTGTCCTGACAGTGTGTTGTCTTACTGGAATGGTGGGTCTGTTTTCACGTTCTTCGGCTCTCATCGTAACTTTGCTGAGCATATACGTGCTGGGCGTTCCCAATTTATTCGGCAAAGTCAATCATTATCACTTTCTGGTATGGTTTACGGCGCTCTTGGCGGCGGGGCGATCCGGGGACGCTCTCTCATTGGACGCGGTAATTCGGGCGTGGCGCCATGCGGCCCAGCGACTATACGAAATTCCCGGACCATCAGCCGCATACGGAGCGCCCTTGCGATTTGTTTGGTTAACTATCGGGCTTATCTATTTGTTTCCTGGGTTTTGGAAAATTCTCTCGGGGCCTTGGATCTCCAGTGATACCATTCGATTCATGCTCTACCGACAATGGGTCCGCACTCCGGAGTTGTCCGGCTGGCGAATCGACCTTTTGCCCGACACCATTCTGACTTTGATGGCTGCCGGAGTAGTGCTGTTTGAAATCGGTTTTGTGTTTCTCATCGCATTCCGTCGCACTCGAACCTTTGCGGCATGGGCGGGGCTCGCTTTTCACAACGCTAACGCCTTTACTCTCGGCATTCCATTTGCAGCCCTACAGTTCGCCTACGTCGCATTCTTTGACATTTCGTCGTGGTGTAGGTGGGTAGGCGCGAAGCTCTTCCCCCTTCAGGGGATCCTGTTATACGACGGAAATTGCTTGCTCTGCCGGCGCGTTATCGGCATGCTTCGGGTCTTCGATGTTTTCGATAGACTAACTTACATTAATTTTCTGGACGAAGAGCAGGTCAAGCTCATTCCTTCCGGGAAGGGTGAGCGCCAAAGCTGGGCGAGAGACATGCACATGCTTGTAGGACGAAGGGCTTACAAGGGTTACGATGCCTACCGTGAGATGGCGCGGCGTATCCCCTTCCTTTGGCCGGTGGTGCCCTTTCTCTATCTCAGACCCGTGAAAAGGATAGGCAACCGAATATACCGGTCGGTTGCGGACTCGCGTGTATGTCGCGTCGTATCGGAGTCCGCTAAAGCGTCGACTCGATCCGATAAGCTAATCCAGCCGGTTAAGAATCGTATTCCGCGCACAGTTGCTTGGACAGGAAACTTAGTTCTTTTAGGAGCCGCCGTTGCGGGCCTGCTCCGGGCCGAGATGGCGTGGCCCTTCGCGTGTTTCCCGATCTTTGCCTACAATGTCGAGGAGGAGGACAGGTTCATCAGCCTCTACTCCAGCGAACAGGACGGCTCTGAAACTCCCATCGATCTTTCGGTGATCCGACAGGAGTTTCGTCCGGAACGTTTCAGGATGCTGCTGCTCAGAATCGCCGCCATCGGTATTGAGACCGGCGAAGCCCTGCCGTTCCAAAAGTTTTGGGCGACAGCAGCCGAACTGGACCCTCGACTGCGGTCGGTGCACACGGTTCGGTTTTACCGGGTTATGCTGCGCGTGCGCCCGGAGGAAAAGCACAAGAATCCCGTAGTCAGAAGCTTGATTCTGGAATTTCCTACGGTACCCGGACAACCGTAGCCTCGACAATCCCAATCCCTGCTTGAGATCTGGGGCCTATTCGATCAACTCCGGGGCTATGTCTCTCGGATTGGGCAGGCTAAAGGGAAAGTCCGGTTCTAGTGCGCTAACGCCTTCGCGCTCAGCGCATCCTAGCGTGGCTCTCCGAGCTGCCCTTTGTCGACGCCGAGCGCATTGGTTTCTACGGCCTTTCCTATGGTGGAAAGACGGCGGTTCGCGTGCCGCCTCTCTTGGATGGTTACGCTCTGTCGATATGTTCGGCGGACTTTAATGAATGGGTTTGGAAGAACACCAGTGTGGACGCCTCCTATAGCTACCTACTCACGAGGGAGTACGACATGATCGAATTTGATCTTGCCAATGTCGTCAACTACGCGGAACTCGGAAACCTGATGGCGCCGCGGCCTTTCATGGTCGAGCGTGGCCACTTCGACGGAGTTGCCCCGGACGAGTGGGTGGCCTACGAATACGCTAAGGTGCGGCGGTTTTACGTGACGAAGATGAATCTGGCCGACCGTACCCGGATCGAGTTCTTCAACGGCCCTCACACGATTAACGGCCGCGGGACTTTCGAGTTCTTGCGTAAACACTTGCAGTGGCCGGAGTGAAGATATCGCGGGCATTGATTACGGGCGGGCGATGGCGGCTATTCGTCATAGCGGTACAATAGCCCCATCTTGATCGGCCAAACCATTTCCCACTACAAGATCCGCTCCGAGCTCGGCCGGGGCGGGATGGGGGTGGTCTACAAGGCCGAGGACATGAAGCTCGACCGTCCCGTCGCTCTCAAATTCCTGGCTGCTCACCTACTGAAAGACGAGGAAGCGAACAAACGCTTCCACAGAGAAGCCAAAGCCGCGGCGTCGGTGCATCACCCCAACGTCTGCCCCGTTTACGAAATCGGCGAAGAGGAGGGCCAAACCTTTTTGGCAATGGCCTTCATTGAAGGCGACAGTCTCGACAAGAAGATCGAGCAAGGGCCGCTGAAGATCCTCGAAGCCCTCGATATCGCCCAACAAATTGCTAACGGACTGGAAGCCGCTCACGAAAAGGGCGTTGTCCATCGCGACATCAAACCGGGCAACGTGATGGTCGACGAAAAGGGCCACGTCACGGTGATGGACTTCGGTCTCGCTCTGCTGACCGAGGGTTCCAAACTCACTAAGTTCGATACGACGCTCGGGACGGTCGCCTACATGTCGCCGGAGCAGGCCGAGGGCGCCAAGGTCGATCACCGCGCCGACATTTGGGCTCTGGGATGCGTGCTCTACGAAATGGTCTGCGGACAGCGGCCGTTCAAGGGCCTCTACGATCAGGCGCTGGTCTACGAGATCCTCAACGAGGAGCACGAGCCGATTACGGGCGTCCGTGCCGGCGTGCCCATGGAACTGGAGGTTTACGTCGCCAAGTGCCTTTCCAAGGACCGCGAGGAGCGGTACAAGGATGCGGGTGATTTGGTCGTCGACCTCAAGAGCCTGCATAAGAAAATGGAGTCGGGACGCTCGACGATCGTGAGAGCACCACCCGCGCGTTCGAGGGACCAGTCCGCTTCCGCGACGGTCGCCGACGCCGAGGGGCGTGAACCGGGCACGCGCGCAACAGTCGCCGGTGTTGACTCAGTCCAACAGAGAACAAGAACCCCCACGAACCGTGAACTGCTGCTTGCCGTAGTCTCGGCCGTGCTGCTGATCGCGCTCTTGGTCGTTTCTTTCGTTCATTTCGGTGAAGAAGCTCCCGAACCGGCCGTGCGCCGGTTTTCATTCACCCCCGAGAATCTCCATCCTGTGGCCTCAACCATTCCCCGCGGGCGGGCTGCGATTTCACCCAACGGGAAGCATATCGTCTACCTGGCGGCCGGGGACGAACCGACACTCTGGGTACGGGATATAGACAACAAAGAACCAAGGATGCTTGCTGGAACCCAGGGTGCCTACCACCAGGGTCTATTCTGGTCACCCGACGGCCGGTTCATTGGATTCGCCGCGGACAACCATTTGAAAAAGGTTCCCGTTGAGGGCGGCTCGGTCATCACCCTTTGTTCGGTCCCCCGGGAAGCGTATGCTTCCGGTTCGTGGAGCCCGGACGGCCGCTCGATTGCGTTCAGCGCGGGGTTGCCTCCGAGAATGTTCGAGATCCCCGATCAGGGCGGGGAGCCGAGGTTGTTATTCGAACGCAAGATTACCGAAAGGGGAAGAGGCAATTGGTTTCCTTCGTTCTTACCCGAAAAGGCCGCTGCTCGCGCCATCGTTTTCACTGTGGGGACAGCGAACGATCAAGAGATTGCCGTCAAGAACCTGGAAAACGGTCAGTTCTCGGTCCTGGCAACCGGCGCTTTCCCCATCTATGCTCCGAGCGGACATATTGTGTATCAGACGAACGTTCTTGAGGCGGGGTTATGGGCCTTGCCGTTCTCGATCGAGACGCTACGCGCCACCGGTGAGGCGTTCCGTGTCGCGGAGGGTCTGGCCGACCCGAGTCTGGCGGATGACGGTACGTTGGTGGCCGTTGACTTCGAGGACATGAGGCCGCGTCAGTTGGCCTGGTTCGACCGCGCCGGACGAAAGATGGGCGTGATTGGCCGACCCCAGGAAGGGATGGTGCAACCGGCATTGTCGCTTGACGATCGGCGCGTGGCAGTTCAATTCGTGCAGGGAGGAGACATGGACATTTGGGTGCACGACGTAGATCGCTCTGTAAGTACGCGCTTGACATTCGACCCGGGCAACGACGATTTCCCGGTGTGGTCGCCCTCGGGGAAGGAGATTGCTTTCAGCTCCAACCGTCGAGGCAATCAGGACATCTTCATTCGATCGGCCGACGGCAGCGGCGAAGCAACACTTGTGATCGGCGAGCCCCTACTCGAATTCCCTGCCAGCTGGTCGGCCGACGGCGGGATTCTGTTCTACAGCCTTGTGGATCCGCAAACCGGGTGGGACATTGGGTATCTCCAGCGCAAAGCGCAAGAGGGGACTTTCGAGGCGCGCGTCTTTCTTCAGACCGAGTTTTCAGAGACCAATGGACAGCTTTCGCCGGACGGCCGGTTCGTTGCCTACGATTCAAACGAGTCGGGCCGAAATGAAATTTATGTGCGCCCATTTCCACAAGGCAGTGGTAAACGGCAGCTCACGGCCGACGGAGGTCGGCAACCGCTTTGGCGCGAGGATGGCGGGGAGCTTTTTTACGTCGAGGGGCAGACCCTCGTGGCGGTTTCCGTTTCGACCGTTGGAGAGTTTTCGACCGGGTCGCCCAAATCGCTATTCCGCCTTCCGGGCCAAGGTGATATAGGTTTGGATATCGCGTATCAATACGACGTCTCCGCCGACGGGCAACGATTCGTTGTTATCGAAGACGTGGAAGACGAGCAAGCGAGTCGACCTTCGATCCACATCGTCCAGAACTGGTACGAAGAGTTCCGCGACCGCGAACAGGACTAGGCTCCTCAAAACGAACCACATAGCCCTTGTCCGCGGGTTACTGTAGGGAAATCCCGCTCCCACCGGCAATCGGCTATTCTCAGGCCGTCATTACCCCCATCAGGGCGTCGGACACGCTAAAGCTCCAACGCGCTTCCCCGCACTTTTCACCGGCCGTGTAGGGTCAGAACCGTGACGCTTGCCGGCGGGAATACATAATCGAGACTTTCACCCGTCGTCTCGATTTCGATGGTTTTCGGGCGAATGGCGTTCGGGCGCCATTCGTTGTTTTGGGCGAAGACACTGCCGGCGATCATCTGCCCTTCATCGGCGTGCTTGAAGCGACCTTGGCAAGGGAGATTCAGGATTTCGCCAACGGGGGCGTCGAGCGCGGTGTTATCGCCGATCTCCGTAGCGTTCGAGAAAGTTCCTTGCTTCTCACAGGGGCCAATATCCCTCCCTCGCGCAACTGTGACAGTTCATAAACTGTCACCACTTCTCTAGCCAGGCTCTCCAAGGCCTCGTATTCTTGCAAGAGTAACGATCAACGAAGCGATACAACCAAATAGGGGAAAACCGTGGTGCTCATCGAAGCTGTCGCCTGCATACTGATCGCGGACTTGCTGTCGGGATTCTTCCACTGGTTGGAGGATGCTTGCGGGCAGGAGCATTGGCCGATCACCGGGGAGTTGATCACTGGGCCGAACATCCTGCACCATCATGAACCGACCTACTTCACGAGACACACCTGGTTCCAGAGCGCGGACATTCTACTGGTAATGGGGGGTATCGCCCTGCTTGTGGCGTGGTTGCTGAACAGCCTGATCTGGGAGGTCATGCTGGTCGTCGCTATCGGTGTCAACGCCAACGAGATTCACAAGTGGGCGCATCGGAGCCGCCGCGAAAACGGTCGCCTCATTTCTTTCCTCCAGGACGTCGGCGTCGTTCAGTCGGTACACCATCACGCCCGGCATCATCAAGGTCGCAAGACCAGCCACTATTGCGTGGTGACCAACTACCTCAACCCATTGCTTGACGCTGTTGGTCTGTGGTCCCTGCTTGAGAGGTTGATCTTGGTCCTCTTTCGGGTGCGCCGACGCCCGGACCTGAGTGTTCGTCCAGTCGATCGACTGCGAGGATAGGCAGATGCTGCGAGTTTCCACCAACGAACATCGAGAGCGTTTGGAATCCCTCCAGGGCAACCTGACGGCAGCCGGCCTGGACCTGTTCATCGTGTCGGCGTTCGACAGCCTCTTCTATCTGACTGGCGCCGGATTTGAGCCGCTGGAGCGTCCGTTCTTCCTGTTAGTCGGTGCCCGTGGGGCTCCAATCCTGTTGGTGCCGAAGCTTGAACACGAGCACATGAAGGAAACCCGCAATATTGCGGAGCAGCATATTCGCACCTACTGGGACTATCCAGCTCCGCGTGGTCGTGGGTGGCCGGACGTGATCCAGCAGCTAATCGGTGACGCCAAAGAAATCGGAGTCGAGCCCGCGCTACCGCAAGAAATTGCGGCGGAGATGAAAGACTACACCCTCCGCACCGAGCCGCTGGTCGAACGGCTGCGCGCCGTTAAGTCCGATACCGAGATCAACCTGATTCGACGCGCGGCCGGCTACGCCGACCTTGGGGTTCGCCGGCTCCTGGCGGCTTCGTACCACGGAGCCACGGTCGCTGAGGGTTTTACTGAAACCCGCGCCGTTACGTTGCGGATCATCCGCGAGGTTGATGATTGGGATCCCATAACGACGAAAGTGGTGATGGCGACCTGGGCGGCCCCTCGCAGTGCGCAACCGCATTCGATCCCCGATTTGGCAGATAGGCTGGATATGGGGCCGCATATCGCCTTGGTGCTCACCCGGGTCAACGGCTATGCGGCAGAGTGTGAGCGGACCTACTTCACAGCTCCGCCGTCCGCGGAGGTCAGGGAGGCGTTCAAAGCAATGAGCCAGGCCCGCCGCCTCGCCTTCAAGAAAGCTCGTCCCGGTGTTTCTTGTGCCGAGCTTGACTCTACTGTCAACGATTTTCTGCGACAGGAAGGGTACAGCGGCGAAGACACGCGACTACACCGAACCGGCCACGGGATTGGATTGGGAACTCACGAAGGTCCCTGGGTTGCCGAGGGCAGCCCCGACACTCTGGCCGAGAACATGGTGATCAGCATCGAGCCGGGCATATACCTGCAGGGAGTCGGTGGCGTTCGTCATTCCGATACGGTGCTTGTCACCCGAGACGGCTGTGAGCCACTCACCCGCAGCCCCACCGACATGGGAGCCTTGACGATTACGAACTGGAAACCAATTCAGCGTCTCAGAGGCTGGTACGTCCGTCGCGCGCTGCGATTGGGTCGCAAGGCAGACCATCGGCCTACCAATTCACAATCGCGGTCTCCTTGTCCTACTGGCCGCTACCCTCCTCGGCTCCTACCCTCCCGCCCGGCAGACAGTGAACGTCCACCCGATGATGCTTTACGGCACGAGTGAACTTCGCCTGGGTGTCGGGACAAGTCTCCCTGACGCCCTTCATACGAGCGGTGCTGCCACCGGGGACCGCCGTAGATCCACATCATCTAACCAGAACTGGTACGAAGACTGAAGACTTCGGCGACCGAGAGCAGGACTAAGCTCCTCAAGACGAACTACAGAGCCCTCGTCCGTGGATCATGTCGGGAAATCCCGTTCCCATCGGCATCAGCGATTGTCAGGTCGCGATTGAGGGTTTGGAGGATCCTTCGCGGGGCCCCGTCAGGGCGTCGGACACGCTAAAGCTCCAACGCGCTTCCCCGCACTTTTCACCGGCCGTGTAGGGTCAGAACCGTGACGCTTGCCGGCGGGAATACATAATCGAGACTTTCACCCGTCGTCTCGATTTCGATGGTTTTCGGGCGAATGGCGTTCGGGCGCCATTCGTTGTTTTGGGCGAAGACACTGCCGGCGCGCAGTTCGACCGCCGTGGCGCTCGCCGGCCGAAAACCGGAGATCTTCAGCTTGGCGCTGATCGCACCCGTGGTCTTGCGGTTGACGCAGAACAGCGTCAGTTTGTCGCCGGCTTCATTCAACGCCGAAACGACATCGAGATAGGGAACATCAAGGATCTCGGGAATGCGGCTGTTCCCCTCGCGCACGTCGTAGCTCTCAACTTGGGCGCGGGTTTCCACGAGTCGGTTGATGTCCGAGTTCGAATACATCCGGAAGGCCCAGTAAGCCGGGACCGCGTAGACGGTGGACCGTCTCTTGAGCATTCCTCCGAATTCGACCAGTCCGGTCATATCGGAAATGGGAGTGAAATCGGCGACTCGCATCAGCGTGTTCAGGAAGCCGGCGGCGCATAGGGCTCCCCCCATATTGTCGAAGTGCGGTACGCGCTCCGACTCGCCGGCGAACAGCCACTCGGTAAAGGCAAGCTTTACCTTGTCCCGCGCCCCCGGGTGCGCGGCGATTTGCTCGTTCATGGATCGAAGAAGGCGTTCCAGTGCCACCGGCAGCGCTAATCGCGCTCGAATGCGGAAGTCCGCGGAGGGGTTCTTCTTGACCACGCGGTCACCCACCACGAAATGCGTCGCGATGTAGGAAAAGGGTTGCGGAGCGAGGGTCAGCAGGGCTGCGTTCCACTCTTTGTGTCTGTCAGGGTCTTGCCCGGTGGCGATCAGGCGCGCCCGCGGGTCCACCTTTAGGATCGCGTCGCTGAATGCCTTGGTCCTGCCGGCAACTTGCTCCAGGGTCGGGCGTCCGATCTGCCAGTCACCCCATAACTCATTGCCGAGTTCCCATAACAATCCGCCGCCTCTGTCGCCCCACTTGGAGTTCACGTACTTGACCCAATCGGCGGCTTCTTGCGGCGTACCGCTGCCGAGGTTGAGGCAAATCTGCGGTTCGGCATCGATGAGTTCGCAGAAGCGTAGGAACTCGTCGGTGCCGAAGTGGTTGTACTCGGGGATGCCCCAGGCCTGGTTGATCATGCTGACGCGCTTGTCCATCGGGCCGGTGCCGTCCCGCCAGTGGTAGCCCGACGTGTAATTGCCGCCGTAGCGCAGTAGCGGCGTTTTCAACGCGCGGGAGAGCCGCACCATCTCCGGGTCGAAGCCCTCGATATGGTCGGCCGGGTAGAGCATGGCCTGATCGATGAGGGCGCGAGAGTCGTCGGTGAGGGCAATGACGAAATCCGCCGGCTCGTTGTGCGACAGCTTGCCCTCGGGCAACTCCAGTTGAAATTCGTGTTTCGTCCACCCCTCGCCCCCGGCGGTGAAAACGGCCTTGGCGAACACCTCGTCGGGCTTGTTCCCGCGACGGATCGACACCGCTACCTCGACTGGCCCGGCCGCCGGCTTGACGTAGACGGAGCCGGTATAACGCAGCACGCGTTGAACCGGCAGGTAGACGGCCTGCCGGACTCCGGTTTCGGTCCCCGGCAAGGCCATTACCATCAGCGAACGGAAGGAGTTGGCGGCATCGGCCCAACGTGGTTCGAAGCGCCAGCCCTGTTTCGGATGAAGCGATTCCCACGGAAGGGGCAGCCCGATGTGCGAACTCCGCCGCAGTTCCGGCCGCTCGCGCACCATCGTCTCAACATTGCGAACGCTCCAGAGGTTTTCCTCAAAGCTCGGGTTGGTCAGGATTTGAGCCCACAGGCCTCCGTAATTCGAGCTCCGAATCGGTTCGTGGAAGGTGCCGAAAATTGTCCGCGGGATCGTGTAGGACGCCTTTTGCGAGGCATCCACATGGATCGTCGCTTCACCCGTGTTGGCTTGTCCAAACAGGGACGCCGCGGAACCGAGGAGTAGAAGGAAGACTTGAGCTTTGCGCATCACTGGGAACCTCTCCGTGAACTGTTTCTCACTCGTCCACGCGGCCGAGACAGCGGCGGCGCGTGGCGGACATCGACTAGAGCATAGCTTACGCGCAAGTCGACGACCGCGGCAACGACCCGATGCTCATCGACCCCGTCAATTCTCCAACCGGCCGAAGCGCCAATAGGCCGCCGGCACGACGATCATGTTCAGCACGGTCGAGCTGAAGAGGCCGCACATGACCACCAGCGCAAGCGGCGCGTGAATCTCGCTGCCGGTTTCTCCCAACCCGAGGCCGATCGGTATCAGAGCCAGCCCGGTCGACATCGCCGTCATCAGGATTGGCGCAACACGCTCCGACGAGCCGCGGGTGATCGCCTCTTTGAAATCCGTCACACCCTCTTCCTTGATCAAGTGCCGGATGTGTGAGATCAACATGATGCCGTTGCGCGTGGCTACGCCGAACAACGTAATAAAGCCGATCAGAGAAGCCACCGACAAGATCCCGCCCCCGAGAAAGACGCCGACAACGCCTCCGACCAACGCCAGCGGGAGGTTGCACATGATGATCAGCGCGTCACGCCAGGACCGGAAGACCGTCGCCAACAAGACCAGGATTCCGACGATCACAAGGGTGCCGAGCGATACGATACGGCGGGTCGCCTCGGCCTCACTCTCAAACTGACCTCCATACTCGACGCGGTAACCGCGCGGCAGCTTCACGTCCTCGGCAATCCGCTTCTGAATCTCCGTGACCACTCCCCGCAAATCGCCCCCGACCACGTTGCAAGAGACCACAATCTTACGCCTCCCGTTCTCCCGCGTCACGAAGTTCGGACTACGGTCTTCGCGGATATCCGCAATCGCCGATAGAGGCACTCGCGCCCCCGAGGGGGTGTCGATCAGCACCTGTCGAATCGTCTCCATATCCTCTGGTTGGCCGTCCTCGTACCGAATTACAAGGGGGAAAGCGACTTGCCCTTCGAGAATCGAGCCGACTTCCAAACCAAGAAACACTGTCTTGAGGGCTTGCGCGGCCGTCCCCGCCGGCATGCCGTAGCGGGCCAGAGCGTCTCGGCGGAAGCGAACCGTCACGGTGGGAATGTCGGTCTGTTGCTCGGATGCCAAGTCAACGACGCCCGGAGTATCTCGCATCGCTTGCTCGACCCGCGCGGCCAAGGCGCGAAGGGTGATGAGATCATCGCCGAAGATCTTGACCGCGATGTTCGAGCGGGTTCCCGAGAGCATGTGATCGACACGGTGAGAGATCGGCTGACCGATATTGATCCGCGTTCCCGGGATCAGCGTGGCCCGTTCGCGAATCTCTTCGAGGACCTCTTCCTTCGGGCGCTCGCCCATCTCCAGACGCACCTCTAGTTCCGTTGCCTCCACTCCCTGCAGATGCTCGTCCAGTACGGCTCGGCCGGTTCGGCGGCCGGTCGAAACCACTTCCGGTACCTCGAGCAGAATCTTTTCCAAAGCGGAACCCAGCCGGTCGGACTCTTCCAAGCTCGTGCCCGGGATCGTGACCGCGCCGATCGTCAGCGTGCCCTCGTTGAACTCGGGGAGAAACGAGCGGCCCATCCACCCAAAACTCGCAACCCCCACGGCGACCACCATGAACGACGCCGCCATCACGAGGGAGCCGTGGGCCAAGCTCCAGCGAATGACCGGGAGGTATAGCTTCCGGAGAAAACGAATCACCGCCGGGGCGTCCCTCTTCATCACCGCTTTCGTTCGCGGAAGCAGATACGAACAAAGCACCGGCGTAACGGTCAGCGCGACAACGAGCGACGCAAACAGGGCGGTGATGTAGGCGAAACCCAGCGGGCGCAACAGCCGGCCCTCCACCCCGCCCAGGAAGAACAATGGGGCGAAGACCAGCATGATGATCAGCGTCGCGAAGACGACCGAACCTCGGATCTCGAGGCTGGCTTGGTAGACGACTTCGAGGCCGGAGCGTCGGTCGGGTTGAGGGAGTCGGGCGTTCTCGCGCAGACGGCGGAAGACGTTTTCCACATCGATGACGGCATCGTCCACAAGTTCGCCAATCGCGATCGCGAGGCCCCCGAGCGTCATGCTGTTGATCGACAACCCCAGCGCCTGGAACCCAAGGAAGGCGGCGAACAGCGAGAAAGGAATGGCGAACAGCGTGATGGCGCTCGCGCGGGCGTTCGCCAGGAAGATGATGACGACCGCGGCGACCAGCAAGCCTCCGTAGCTCAGGGCCGTTTCGAGATTGGCGATCGCGACCTCGATAAAATCGGCCTGACGAAAGACCCGGTCGTCGATTCGCATGCCGTCGGGCAGGTTCGCTGCCATGTCTTCGAGGGCTTGGTCGATCGAGCTCGTCAGATCGAGGGTGTTCACTTGAGGCTGTTTTCGGATGCCGATCACGACGGCGGTCTCGCCGTTTAGTGAACCTTCACCGCGCTTGAGCGCCTCGCCGACCCGGACTGTGCCGAGATCTTCTATGTGGATTGGAATGGAGTTCCTGGAGGTGACCACGGTTCGGCGAATGTCATCCAAATCGGTGAGCCGGGCGATGCCCTGAATCAGGTATTCTTGTCCACCGGTGACCAGGAAGCCGGCCGAGGTGTTGGCGTTCGCGGCGGTGAGGGCGTCCTCGACTTCGGTCAGTGTAACCTGATGGGCCTGGAGTTTCCGCGAGGAGAGCAATACTTGGTACTGCTTGCGTCCACCGCCAATGGGCGTCACTTGGGCGACTCCGGGGATGGCGAGAAGCCGCCGACGGATCACCGTGTCCGCAACCGTTCTCACTTCCACGGGGCTGTGGCGATCCGACGTCAACGCCACGAAGAGAACATCTCCCATCACCGACGAGATCGGTCCCAGCAGCGGCCGGGTGGTGCCCGGCGGCAACGATGCCGCGGCTACGTTGAGGCGTTCGGTCACCGTCTGCCGGGCATGGAAGACGTCCTCGCCCCAGTCGAACTCGACCCAAATCATGCTCACCCCGACCGCTGTCGACGAGCGAACCCGTCGAACGCCGGGAGCGCCGTTCACCGCCGTCTCGAGCGGGAACGTGACCAGGAACTCCATGTCCGTGGGCGCCATGCCCGGGTTCTCGATAATGACGGTCACCGTCGGCGCGGTGAGGTCGGGCAGCACATCGATAGGAAGCCCGCTAACCGCATAACCGCCCCAGGCAAGAAAGGCGGCAGTGAGCGCCACGACTAGAGGCCGGTTTGCGAGTGACCATCGGATGAGTGTATTCAGCATGGCGATGTTAGTGGGCGTGCCCGTGAACCGGGGCGTTGGCTGAGATTGACGCCAGCCGCACAAGATAAGCCCCCTGTGTGACGACCCGCTCACCGGACCGGAGCCCTTCAGTGATCTGAACTTCCCCGCCCCGGCGGTTGCCGAGCTTTACCGGACGCCCCTCGAATGACTCTCCGCCGGTTTGCACGTAGACGAGTTTACGGCCGCTTTCATCCACAACCGCCGAGCTTGGAACAGTAGGCGCCTCCACCGATTCCGAGGTAAACAAGCGGAGGAAGACGGACTGGCCGATCGCCAGTTTCCGCTTGGTGTTATCCACTAAGTAGGTGGTCTTGAGGGTTCGCGTCGCCGGGTCCACGACTCGCGCGGTCGAGATAAGCTTGACGACCGGCAAAGAGGCCTCCGACCCGGGGATCTCGATTTCCGCGCCTCGCAGCTTTTGCAGAATCAGGGCTCGCGATTCCGGCAGCGCGCCCGACACATGCACTATGTCGGTGGCGGCGATTTCCAGCAGCGTGTCGCCTTCCTCGACATGGGCTCCGTCGGTCACATAGACGGCCGTAACGACTCCCGCGAGATGCGATCGTATCGAGAAGGCGGATTGTGATTCCCGGTGAGGATCGTCGCGGCGGGTCGCTTCGTAGTAGGCCATTCGTTCTTCCGCCGCCTTGTGTTGCGCCGTCACGACCGCCTCGCGGGCCTCGGCCTCTTGCAGCCGGCGAGCCGGGACGGCGCCCGCCGCGAGCAGTCTCTCGGCGCGCTTCCGCTCTCTCCGGGCCGACTCTAAGGCGACCTTCGCTTCGTCGATTGGAAGCTGTAGAGTGCTGCGATTCGTCGATCCGCCCCACAGGGGAACGACGGTGCCGAGGTTCTCACTCGGTTCGACGGATGCTCCCAGAGTCGGCAATTGGACGGTCGGCAGCAGGCGACCCGAAACCGGCGCGGTCACCGCCAAGCGGCCTCCAGTGCGAGGCTCGATCGTGGCCGACACGACGAAGCTTTCGCGCATCGGCTTGAGGCCGACAAGCTCCGTCGCGAAGTCGAGCGCCCATTGCTGCTCCTTTAAGAAGGAGATATCTCCGGTCTCCGGTTCCTCCCCGTTCGCGCTCGGGGAAGCGTCGCCGGGTCGGCCCGCATCGCTAACCGTCGTGGGCCCCAAATCGTGGGCGTCTTCGACCGTCGTCGATCGCACATGAACCGTCATCGCCGCTGATCCCGCTCGGGTCGGGGTGACGTCGACCCCAAAGATCCCGGGCCGTGAGGGGCCGTCGACGGCGAAGCTCTCCCGGGAACCGTTTTCATAGACCAGAAGCACCTCGACATGTCCTTGCTGTAGGGGTTCAAAGGAACTCATGTCCGTCAGATGCACCGCGAAACGAGCCACCTCGCCCACTTGAAGCGGCGGGTACTCCATGAATAACTCGGTCTTCTCGGTCCAGCGGGTGACGGCGACGGGGTCGACGTCCGCGGGGGGAGCAGCGGCATCCGGTTGCGGCGGCGAACCGCCGCAAGCCGACAGCATCACGACAGCGGCAAGAATGTGCAATTTCATGGCAACAGCTCCTTGGCGACGGTGCGGTCGAACTCGATCTCCGCCTGCTTGGCGACCGCTTGCAATTCCAGCAACCGCAGCTTCGCGCGTTGAGCCACTCGATAGGAATCGAGCAGTTCCAAGATGCCCAGTTCATCTTCTTGGTAGGCAATTTCAGCGATTTCGCGGAGTTCTTCGGCACGCCGTCCGGACTTCGACTCGTAGTCCTCGGCGATCTTGCGGCGCAGTCGAAGGGAACCGTGCGCGGCACGCACCTCGGCGAGAATGCGGCTCTCGAGAACGCGGCGGCGGGCGCGCGTGCGAGCCGCTTTGGCTTCGGCCAACCGCTTTTCCACTCGTCCTTTGTTGAACAACGGCAAATCGATCGAGAAACCCAGCACGGGACCCTTCGCATAGCGGTCGCCGATCTGCTCCCGTTTCAGCCCGCCGGAGATGACGGGGTTGGGGATGCGCAGGCGATCCGCCGCCTCGCCCTCGAGCCGGAGCTGTTCCAACCGCTCGTTCTCGACCTGGTAGTCGCTACGAGCGGCGAGGCCGTCCGCGAGGGCTTCGTTCAGATCCGGCAGTGCACCGTCGGACACCGGCGTGCCCCGTGCAATCAAGTGTTCCGAATCCACCGACTCACCGAGAAAGCCCGCCAGCGCCGCTCTCGACTCGGCGATGGCGGCCTCCGCATCGGCCGATTCGGTCTCGCGCTCGACAACCTCTCGTTCGGCGCGCAAACGATCGAATCGCGATCCCTCGCCTGCCTTCTCGCGCTCCCGCAAGATGCGAACGAGCTTTTGTAGTTCGTCGATACTCGCGCGAATGGCGCCTCTTCGCTTCCGCGCGTAGGCGAGCTGATGGAAAACGCCCCGCAGTCCGGCTTCGATCTGATGCAAAGCGTGGTCGGCCTCGGCCTCGGCCGCGGCGACGGCGGACTCGCCGGCCCGCCGCAACAAGCGACGCCGTCCGCTGACGGCCAGAGGCTGTTCGAAAATGTAGTAATCCGTTCGTCCGGCGCCCTCGAATGTTGTTGTCACCGAGGGGTTCGGGTACAACGTCCCGCGCCGCGATTCCGCGCGCGACACCTCCACCCGAGCCTGCAATTCTCGGTACAGCGGACTTTCTCGAAGAAGTTGCAGCGCCTGCCTCTCGGTCAGCTCTTGAGCGGCGGTCAGTGTCGCCAAACAGCAGACCAGAAGGCTCAGGCGCGCGAATATGCATGCCTTCGCAATCATGATTCAACCTCGCGGACGGGGACCCTAGGGCCCAAAGAAAGGAATCGTTCCTAGGCGGGTGTTAGGCGGGCGGAGCTCGGGGGATTATCGACGATGCAAACGGAGGATCGTGGATTCGCGGCTCTTGCGGCGGGTTTCCAACAACAGCGACGACCGGGGTAGCCGCGCGGGCCGGCGACCTGACGGCGGGCAATGCATGAGGCGTTTGCGGTCGCTCCGACTGTAGCCAAGAAAGCTCAACCAGGTCTTCGTCGCCGTCAACGGGACCAACTTTCGGCTCGTCATCCTCGGCGGTCGGCCGTCCATTGGGGTCAACGTGAATGTGGGCCGCGAACCCTTGCGGATGCTCGGCCCCGACATGAGCAGTCTCGTGCTCGTCCACATGGAAATGGACGACCGGCCCCAGCTGAAAAGCCATCAGCAAGACGGGGCAAAGAACGCCTGCAAGTTGCTTCCGCACTCATCTCTATAGTAAACGTCTTGGACGCCCGTGCGCCGGCGCTCGGGGTGTGCAACGTGAGGGTGGAAAACCAAGGGGCCGGCCGCCGGAGGGGGCGCCGGAAAGTAGCCCGCGGTGTGAAGCAAAGCGAAACCGTGTGTCAGCCGTCTTCCTTTTTTTCGGCTTTAGGATCTGTAGGACCCGGATCCACCGGACCCAAAGACTCGGCGTAGACCTTCCCCGTCTCGGCGTTGACGCGGCAGGCTCCTTTCGAGTCCAGAAGATCTTCTGGGACTTCAGCTACCGCTAGGTACTGCTGCTCCACGACAGAGCCTGTCGCCTCGAGCGCTGCCGCCCGCATCTCGCTGGGGGCCGCGGAGCCGCCGGGCTCCGCTGGAATGAAGTCGTGGACATGTACCACACGACCCGTCCGCTGATCGTACACGACACACGTCTGCGTCGGGGACGAATCGAAAGGTAGTTCCGTCGCTTCTTTCATAGAGTCACCTACACCCAACGATAGATCATCCACCTGGCCATCACATGAGCCTGGAAGGCCACTACTTTGAACGTCACGCTTGTCACGTTGCGTCGAAACAGGGTTGGAGGCGGTCCCGCATCCCAGGAGGTCGGAAAGTTCTCCACGCCGCTATCGCTCACGATCTGACTGATATGGGCCAGAACGGCGTGATCCTCTTCTCCTGTCACCCATTTCGAGTACAAGCCGATGTCCGCGACGGCATCGCGGTTGCGCACTTGTACCGTCACGCTATGGCTGACGAGGTCATCGTGGAAATCACGCGCCCCTAACCAGCCGAATTGCATTCCTGATACTGCCATTGCACTCCTCCCGTTTCCCAAAAAGTACGCGCCGGCCCGCCTCGACTAATTGATCCTACACCAAGCGTGCGCGGCCCACAAGGTAGTAGATCGGAATCAACATGTCCGGCACGGCAACGCCGACCATGGCAATACGGATGACACCGGCCATCTCGTCTGGAGGTGGATTGAATTTGACTCGGTCTTGTCCTTGCTTGCCATGGCTTGCCTTGTCTAATGCGCCTTGTAGGCTTGTAAGTTGTTGAAATACATACTCGTAATGGGCACTCGGCTTCGTTTCGCGGAATCCCATATCGATCCCTCCGTATGGCCTCCCTTCCGGGGCGCATGGAAGCCATGGTGCGAAAAATGGGCTTCGTGTCGCAGCGGGTTTCCGGTTCAACACCTCGAAACAGGTTGGGGATAACCGTGGCGCCGAACCCGAACAGGACGGCAAAGCTTAGATGGAATCGAACAACCATGGACAGAAGTTGCGTATCGTGCTAGGATTCTCCTGTATTTCTTGCCGGCCTACGACCAAGGAGATCAAGCGATGACCCGACTCAAGACACCGCGATCAGGATTCCTGTTGCTGAGCCTGGCTTTGCTTGCCCTGCCCGGCTCCGTGTGGGCGCAGGCACAGCCGCCCCTTGAGGTCGCCTTGAGCCATCTCGACGATAACGCCGCGGCTCTTGGCCTTACGGCCGGAGATCTGGCCGGCAAAGCCGTTACGAATCAATACCTTTCGAAGCACAATGGCGTGACTCACATCTACTTCCGCCAACAGTTGCGAGGGATAGCGGTTGCCAACGGCACCATCAACGTCAACGTGACCGCGGACGGTCAAGTGCTGAGCGTCGGCGCCCGCTTTGTCGGCAATTTGGCCGGCAAGGTCAACTCACAGCAACCGGGGCTCAATGCCGAAAGCGCTATCCGTGATGCCGCCGATGAGCTGGGTCTTGAGATCTCGGGCTTGCTCGTCCAAACCGGAGGGACCGGCGGACGCGAGCAGCAGGCGCGTTTCAGCGGAGCCGGCCTGTCACTCGACGAGATCCCCGTCAAGCTCGCCTACTATGCACTCGATTCGGGTGAAGTGCGGTTGAGCTGGGAGATGAACATTCGTCAGACCGACCAGCAGCATTGGTGGAACCTCTGGGTCGACGCCGCCGGCGGCGAGATCCTGGCCAAGGTCGACTGGATCGCTAACGACAGCTACGAGGTCTTCGCCCTGCCCAAGGAGTCACCCAACGACGGCGGGCGAACGACTGAGGTGAACCCGGCGACCGTGGCCGCTTCGCCCTTCGGCTGGCACGACACGAATGGGTCCGCAGGCGCGGAGTTCACCACCACGCGCGGCAACAACGTTTGCGCCCAGGAAGACCGCGACCGGAGATATTGTCAAATGTTGTGGATGGGCGAGGTCAGGCGGCGTTTTCCTGAACCATCAATCCATCCTTGAAAACCTTTCCCTCTAAGACATGAACAATCACTTCCGAACCGTTCAGGCGTCGCCAGTGGCGCTCGGCTTGGCGGGCCAGCATGAAGACCATCGTTAACGACGCTTCGCGGCTGCCACAACCCTTCGTTCGTCGCTGCCGCAAACGGACCGTCGCAAAGGTGGACTCGATCGGGTTCGTCGTCCGCAAGTGCCCCCAGTGCTCGGCCGGAAAGTCGTAGAAAGCCAGCAGCACTTGGCGGTCTTTTTCCAGGCACTCGACCGCTTTGGGAAACTTCTTCTCGTATAGGTTCTTGAAACGGTCCAGAGCGGCCTCCGCCGTCTGCCGACTCTCGGCAAGATAGATGTCGCGCAGCGCCTGCTTGGCTTTGCCCTGCATGCTCTGCGGCAGCTTATTGAGCACGTTGGCCGTCTTGTGGAGCCAGCAGCGTTGCTCACCGGTCGCCGGATAGACTTTCCGCAGTGCCGCCCAAAACCCCATCGCTCCGTCGCCCACCGCCAACTTCGGCGGCAGCTCGAGCCCCTGCCGTTTCAAGTCCTCCAGCAACTCCTGCCACGACAGTTCGCTTTCGCGAAAGCCGTCGTGCACCGCCAGCAGTTGCTTGCGACCGTCTTCGAGTGCTCCCATCACAACCAGCAAACACTGCCGTTCATCGTCCAGACGAACATTCGAGTAGATGCCATCGGCCCAAATGTAAACAAACCGCTGGCCGCTGAGGTCACGCTTTGACCAAGCCTCGTACTCGCGGCGCCAGACGTCTTTGAGACGCACCACCGTCGTCGCCGACAGGCCCGGAGCGTCGGGCCCCAGCAAGGCCTCCAGCGCTTCGCTGAAATCGCCCGTCGAGATCCCTTTCAGGCACAACCAGGGGATCAACTCCTCCACACTCTTCGTGCGCCGCAGATACGGCGGCAGGATCTGGGAAGTGAAACGAAAGCGCCGGCCCTGCTCATCGACTCGGCGATCGTCGACCCGCGGCGCCTGGATCTTCAGCTGACCCACGCCGCTGACGATGGTGCGCTCGCGGGCGTGACCGTTGCGCACCACCAGCCGCCGGCCGTCCTGGTCGACTTCGTGCTGATGCGTTTCGATGTAGGCGGTCACTTCGGCTTCCACGGCCTTGACGAGCATCTGGCGCGCTCCTTGGCGCAGCACCTCATCCAAGGGCGAGCGTTCCTTTCCATCAATGACTTGGGGGTTGACTTGACTGCTGCTCTCAGCAGCTTCACACTGACTCATGGCGTATCCTCCTTGTTCCTTTCCAGAAAACGATTGAGTTGCTTCCTCAATCGTCAGGATACGCCGCCTCCCCTCAGAGGCTCATCCACAACTTATGGTTATAGCTCCCGCGACCGCAACAACTCGGCCTGCGACCCCAATATCCAGCCGAACGGCGGCGCCGGCCTTGATTTCACGTCGCCTCTTGATCTTCTGACCCAGCAGCCCGTCGACTATCGGGACGCGGCGGTCACGAACCTTTTCTACTGGAACAACGTCTTGCACGATCTGCTTTACCAGTACGGGTTCGACGAGGACTCGGGCAACTTCCAGGAAAACAACTACGGAAAAGGGGGGGCCGGTAGTGACTCGGTCAACGCCGACGCCCAGGATGGTTCCGGCATCAACAACGCCAATTTTTCGACTCCCCCCGATGGGTTCAACCCGCGCATGCAAATGTACGAGTGGACAGCGGGGAACGCCAACGAGGTGGTGGTTGACTCCGGGAGTGCGCCGGGCAGCTACGTCGCCTCCGGCGCGGTGTTCGGTCCGGCGCTCAACAACACCGGCGTATCGGGAAGCTTGGAGCTGGTCGACGACGACACGGGCAGTTCAACCGATGCCTGCGAGTCGCTTATCAACTTCAGCGGCGACATTGCCATTGCCGATAGGGGCTCTTGCGACTTCGTCGTCAAGGTCCAGAACGCCCAAAACGCGGGGGCAAAGGGCGTTATCATCGTCAATAACGTTGCAGGAAGCCCGATCACGATGGGTGACGGCGGTGGCGGCGGCAGCATCACGATCCCTTCGGTCATGGTCAGCCTAAACAATGGCGGAACGATCAAGAGCGGGCTGCCGGCGGCAGGCACGATTCGTCGGTTGTCCCCACTCGATCGCGACAGCGATCTCGACGCCGGCATCATCGCGCACGAGTACTGTCACGGCCTCTCCAATCGGCTGACCGGCGGTGCCGCCAATAGCAGTTGCCTGTCCGGCAACCAGCGGGCGGGAGAGGGATGGAGCGATCTCTGCGCCCTGTTCTTCACCGCGACGGCGGCGGATACGGCGACAACGCAGCGAGGCGTCGGCTCCTACGTCATCTTCGATAGTTCGGAGGGCGCGGGGATCCGGCCGTATCCCTACACCACGGACATGGCGGTCAATCCGCTAACCTACGGCGATCTCACAACCGGTGCGCTGTCGGTGCCTCACGGTGTCGGCACGGTATGGGCTACCGCGGTGTGGGAGATGTATTGGAAACTGGTTGTTGATCCGGCCATCGGCTTCGACCCCAATTTCTACGACGGCAGCGGCCGCAACAACACCGCCATCCAACTCGTTGTCGACGGATTGAAGCTGCAGGGTTGTAACCCCACCTTCCTCGATGCGCGTGACGCCATCCTCGTGGCCGATCAAGTTAACAACGGCGGCGCCAACGAGTGTCTGATCTGGGAAGCCTTCGCCAAGCGCGGCATGGGCGCCAACGCCGATGACGGCGGCAGCCCCAACAGTCTGAACGTCACCGAGAACTTCGACCTGCCGTTGCAGTGCGGTAGCTGTGTTGAAGCCCCGGAAGTTTGCGACGACGGTATTGATAATGATTGTGACCTTCTCGTAGACTGCGCGGACGATGCCTGTAGCGGCCTGCCGCCCGAGACCGCATGTCACGACGGGCTTGACAACGATTGCAACGACGTCGCGGATTGTGACGACAGCGCTTGCCAGAGCGAGTCGGAAGCCTCGTGTACGGATGGAGTTGACAACGACTGCGACGGCCTCACGGATTGCGACGACACGGTCGACTGCGACCTGGCGCCGGCCTGTCAGCAGAGTTGCTCGTTGGGCCTACAAGGCGACCCCTGCTTCGAGGACGCCGACTGCTGCACGGACAAATGCCGGGGCGGCAACGACAAAACGTGCAAGGGCGACTTCGCGTGCACGCCGACCGGTTTTCCGGAGGCGGATAATTGCGAAAACGGTATCGACGACGACTGCGACGGTCAGACCGATTGCGATGATGATGAGTGCAGTATCGATCCGGCATGCGCGGGTTCATGCTTGCCCAACCCGGACTCATGCGTGCGTGATTCGGACTGTTGCTCGAACAACTGCAGCAACGGTCGCCCGTCGTCCAGAGTCTGCCAGTAACGGCGGGGCGGCGCGTAGACCGTAAGCGAATCAATCCCGGTTCGAGGGAATCGTCCGGTAAATTGTCACCCGGGGGAGTTCGGGGGTAGTTTCGGGGACTGTCTCCCCCTTTGGCTTCGTTTCGCGGATTCTTTACCCGTTGGGATTCGCGGGCGCATCTTTCGTCGGCTCATGGTCTGACGGCCGCGGACGAGACGCGAGGGACAGGACGCCGGGGAGAAGACCTGGAGGTGGATTTGATTTGACTCGGTCTTGTCTTTGCTTGTCCTTGCTTGCCATGGCTTGCCTTGTCTAATGCGCTTTGTCGGTTTGTAAGTTGTTGGAATCAATACCCTTCATGGGCGCTTGGCTTCGTTTGGTAGAATCCCATATCGATCCCTCCGTATAGCCTCCCTTCTGGAGCGCGTGGAAGCCATGGCGAGAAAAATCGGCTTCGTTTCGCGAATTCTTTTTGATCCGCTCGTGGGCGTCCTTTTTTTCCGTGGGTCGCCGCAATGTGGGCGTGGGCTGGGGGCTCCGTGCTTAGAATAGCGGGGCTGTCAACCTGGCTTGGGTGTCACGGCTGACCACAACAGACTACGGGGCCGGTCGTTGTTGGAGTGAAGATTCTTTATTAGGAAGCTGTCCCGGGTTTCCCCTTCGGGTTTCCCCGAGTTCCCCCCCCGGAAGCTGTCCGGGGTTTCCTTCACCACGGGTTTCCCCCCCCGGGTTCCCGAAAAAAACGAGGGGGGCGTTGCCGCCCCCCTCGCTGTTGAGATTGAACTGAGTCGACCTATTGGTCGAGAGCTTCGGGCACCGGGAGCCGCAAGCCGTCGCTGTCGATTTCCAGAATAAGAGCCAGATAGCCCTGCGCCAGTGTCGGCACTGAACCAAAGCCGTCGCTAATGAAACCGTAGCCATGGCCGTACTGGAAGTCGCAAACCACGATGACGTAGCCCTGGAACTCAGTGGCCGGGTCAACATCCTGCGCCGGGTTGCCGCTGGAAAGCAGCCAAATCAGCTGCTCGCCCGCGTTAATGACCGAGGTCGGATCGGTCGGCGGAGCGGCTCCGCCACCCGTCGTGCTGCCGTGGTAGTGAATCTCGCAAGCGCCGTCCTGCGGATCGGTGCCCAACCAGTCTTCCGACGTGTTGGAAACCACTAATCCGGTGTCGAAGCTGTTCTGGTTCGATACGAACGGGAACAGAATCGTTGACGTACACTTCACCACATTGACGATGTTCTCCGGATCCGATCCGGTGCCGTCGAGGAACCGCGGACGCGGCTCGACGTCTTCCGTCGAGGTGCCCACCGTGCTCAGAGGCGCGAAGCTCACCGACATCTGACCCGTTCCCGGCGCGGGTAGATTGTTCTCGGTGTCGGGGGTCCAGCAAACCCACACGGCCACTTCGCAGTCTTCACTCGCGATGGTCCAGTCATCGGTCACTTCGAAACCGATCCAACCCGACCCACCGTCGATATCAACCTCCACGGCATCATGGAGACAGTCATCTACATCGTCGATCGCGGTCGCCGCGGAGCAATCGTCGCCGTTGACGTCGCAATCCATCGTGGTCAAAGCCAGATGGTCGACATCCTCGCCGCCCTCGGTGCAGTCGGGATCTTCCTCGACACCGATGCGAACGCCTTCGGGAATGTTGAAGAAGGTCGCCAGGAAGCGCGTCGACTGTGTCGCGCCACCCTCATCGGAACCATGCTATCCAGCTTCATTTTGGATATTGGAACCGATCGTGAAGGTGGCCTCGCCGAGGGTCTTGAAAGCGGTCGGGAAACCTTCGTTAATCGTGAAGGAACCGTGCACTTCCGTTTCGTCGCACTGCAGACCGGAGGCGACATCGCCCGGTTCGACGATCAGACCCCGCAGAGGCAGGCCGATGTTGAACACATTCTGATTGACCGAAATGGCGCTCTCACCGGTGATCACCAGGTCGGCTTGCACCTGCGTGAAGGAGGGAGAGTTTTCATCGGGCACACCCAGCATCGAGGCGTTCACACGAACGCTGGTGATGCGTAGGATCGTCGGGGACTCGTTGTCACCGGTGCCACCGGCGGGAACGGGAAACATAACGCCGTTCCAACGCAGGTTGTTGTTGGCAGCCAGCAGGCCGAACTGCGGGCATTGGTTGAGGACCCCAGTCCCGCTTGTGGTGTTGCTCTGGCCGGCGCAAGAATGATCATTTCCTCCGGATACCGGAGCCGCGGAGTTGTTCTCGTTGATGACCAGAACGGCATCGGTGATGTCCGTCCCGGAACCGAACGACCGGTTGTTGGTCACGAAGGCGCTGGTAAACAGATCGACGTTCACTTCGAACTCGTGGTCGGCAGGTGCACTTAGGGAGCTCGAACAGATCAGCGTAATATCGCCGACCAGTTCCGCGATGCCTTCAGCGCGGATCAGAGGCGTCACCGCCGTCGCTTGACAAGTAACTAGATTTTCCTGAGCGTTCGCCACGCCGACGGGCAGCAAAGCCATCACCGTCAGCACCGCGAACAAGGAAAGCTTTTTCAAAACTGTCATGGATTCTCTCCTTTTGTCCACAAGAGATAAAGATCGAATCTCCTCAAATCAAGCGAGAAGATTCAGCCCACAAAAAGCAAATTGCTTTCAACCAGGATTTCCTATTTGGCCGTCCTGGCACGGATAGGGTAACCGATCCGCAGCCGCCAAACTTCTGTCAAGAGGCGATAGAAATGTCCCCCTCGGTAGGGCGATAGAAATGTCCCCTTGGTTAGCCCGGTAGAAATGTCCCCTTTTAAGTAAAAGGATAGTAGTCGTAGGGGCTTGTGGGAATGTGGGAATCGCACAGCGATTTCCAAGGGGCTGGGGGAAACGTGGGAAACCCGAGCGATGAGGTTCGAAGCTCCTCGTCGGCTGCCGAGGGTTTTCCTCGTTTTCCACGGCCCCGTCATTTCCACAGCCCTCTTCACGCGGTCGCCGCCCGTTTTTTCGGCTTCAACGGCGCGCGCCAAGGGTGATTCGCCGGCGGTGTGCGCGGCTGCGGCGCCAGGCGCGGTTTCGGCTCCGGCCGCACCTTGGGGAGCGGCTTGGCGATCTCGTCGAACGCCACCGTTTTCCCCTCGAACACCACCCGCAACTCGCCCTCGCGCGCTTGCTGCACGGTTACTCTCGCGCCTGCGCCCAGAGCCTGATTGCGCTGCGGTTTCAACTGCGGAAAACGGTTCTCGAAACGTACCACCAGGTCGTTGGACACCACCCGCTCTCCCTCCAAGCAAAACACCCACTTCAAGTCCAAACGCTTCGATAAGCGCCGATGAAAGTCCGCTCCCGCTGACGGCTCAGAGGCGAACTTGGCGTTGTGCTCTGGCAGATACTGCTCGTCGAGATAGCGGTTCGCCGCCTCGTAATCGGCAATGCCTTTGAGCCGCATCTTCTTGATCAGGCGGTCTTGATGGGTGCCGTGATGGCGCTCCACGCGGCCCTTCGCTTGCGGTGACGAAGCGGCGATGATACCAATGCCGAGCTTGGCGCACATGCGTCCGAACTGCGTCTCGGGCTCGATGCCTTCCAGCGCTTCACGCGACGTTGGCCGGCGCTTGTAGACGTTCTTCCAGTCGCAATACAACGCCTTCGGAACGCCGTATTGACGCACCCAGGCTTCGAGCAGATCGGCCGCCGCCCAAGTCGTTTCCTCGCTCGAGAAACGGCACAGCGCCAGACCGGTCGCATCGTCGACGAAGTTCATCAGGCAACCTTTCCGCCCGCGCGCTTCGAGCCACTCGTGGTGCGAACCGTCGACCTGGATCAGCTCGCCCAAGTGCGCTTTACGCCGCCGCCGCGAGCGATGCGGCCGGCGCTTGCGGCGGCGGCTCCACAGGCCCTCGGCGAGCATCCAGAGCCGCAGTGTTCGCACCGATAGTTTCAGATCGTGGTCTGTCCACAAATGCTCGGCCGCCAGCGTCGGCCCGAAGCGCTCGTGCGGCTCGCCGGAGTAGTGTTCGCGCACCAGTTGCAGCACTCGCTTGCGAACTTCCGCCGGCTTGGCGCGGTTCGATACCCGGCCCACGTTGCCGTGCTTCAATGCTTTTGTCCCTCCCGCGCTGTAGCGCCTCCAGATCCGCTTGGTCTGGCGATAACTGATATCGAGTATCCGCGCCGCCTCGCTCAGCTTCAACTCGCCTCGCTTCACCCGGCCCAGTACCTCGCCCCGTCTCAATTCCTTGTCGTTCATCCATGTCCTCTCCAATCTAGGCTCCTCCTTCGGAGCCTTAGATTAGGGGACATTTCTATCGCCCTCTCAAGGGGACATTATCATCGCCCTTCAACAGCACATAGCCGGATGGCCGGGAGAAGCACGGCTGCCGGTCAGGCCAACACAGCCCGTAGAATCAGCAAGTTACGGTCGTACGCCGAGTCAATTGAGGCTGTCCCGGTTTTCGGTCCGGTTTTCGGTCAAGCCGTTTTGAAGCCGAATTTTTTCTCATTGCCTGGCCATAACCGGGTCACTGGGCTCCCGGCTCTCTTGCTTAGGGTAGCGTTCGTGTCAAGCGGAACTTGCCTGAGTTCGGGAGCGGTTCAAGAGGATCCGCCCCGAAAGTCTGCTGGTGTGGGGATGGGCGGAGACCAGCCGCTTGGCGGCCGCTCTTGTGGACCCACCCCAAGCCCCCGAACGGCCGGCTTGCCGGCCCTTGGCCCGGAACGGCGCGGGGGTCGGTGGGTCAGGGTGCCGGCCCTTACGGAACGGCCCATGATTAATTCGAGCGGGGCTTACGCGAATTCGGCTGCGTCCGCGTTGCGATGTCGTGAAGGTGAGCGGCTGGGATGAAGATTCTTTATTAGGAAGCTGTCCCGGGTTTCCTTTCGGGTTTCCCCCCCGGGGTTTCCCCCCCGGGGTTTCCCCGGGCGTCCGCAAGTCATTGATTCTTCGGCCCGGACGGAGTTTTGTCTACGCACAACCTTCGACGCTATCAGGTCAGATCCGTAACCTCAATGTTTTCAACGTGGACGAATTAATCGGTAGGGATACTCAATTCGTTGGCCCGTTTTACAAAGATTTTGCGCGTTCTCTTGTAGATCGGGGAACCTCTCGGCGTCCCCGGGCCGATTTGGCCTGGACATTAGTCAGGATAGGGACGACTGGTTCAGTCGAAAGCATCAAGGGAGAATCCAATGGCTCAGAAGAAGACGCAATCTCAGGAACTCTACACGTACCGCTGCGGCGAAAAAGTGGTGCTTAGGAAGAGACCGAACCAATTTATTGTTCGCCGACTGCCCGACGAACTACCGCAGAGCATGGCCGGGGCGGAGCGAATGTCGACAGCCTCGGCGCGCGTGACCTGCTCTCCGGACGAACTCGAAGATTTGATGCAAGAAGGGCGGGGACTGGCTCCGACGCACCACGCTTACGAAGCAGTCGACACATCCGCTGATCTTCTGATTACAGACCGCGTCATCATCACTTTCAAGAGCGCGCCCTCCACGGAGGAGGTCGGCGCATTCGCTGGCGAGTTCGGCCTGCAGATCGTGGAGAAGATATCCGATGTCGATTATCTTTTTCGGCTGACGGACGATACCGGTATGAATCCGGTCAAGCTCGTAGTCAAGCTGACCGAGAACGATGACCGGGTAGCCGTCGCGGATCACGACCTCAATCAAATATTTCGCACGGCGCAACCTCCGATCCCCAACGATCCGCGATATGACGAGCAGTGGCACCTCCACCGGCGCGAGCCCGTGTCAGCCGACTATGACCCGCGCTCATCGACGGATTGTGAAGAAGCCTGGCGGCTGCTGGACAACTTCGGCGACAACGATGTCGTGGTTGCCGTTGCAGACGACGGCTGCCAAATTGACCACCCCGATTTTGATGGCGCAAACAAGTTCGCGGGCTGGGCCTATTTCAGAGGCACGAGTCTGAATCTCACCCGGACAGGAGACCCTGGCGCCGTGGAGGGTGAAATGTACATCGCAGGACAAAACCACGGCACTGCGTGAAACGGAGTCGCTGCGGCGGAAGTCGACGGCCGCATGACCGTCGGCGCCGCACCGGGGTGCCGCCTGCTGCCGATTCGCTGGCCCTCCAGCGGCCCTAGTCTGTTCATCGGCGACACGCGAATGCGCCGCGTTCTCGACTACATTGGCACGCGTGCCGACATCATGTCGAACTCGTGGGGCAGCGTACCCATCTCGACTTGGGCACAAACGACCGAGAACCGGATCGACGAGTTAGCCCGAACCGGCGGAAGGCGAGGACGAGGGATCGTGTTCCTATGGGCTGCCGGCAACGACAATTGTCCGATCTCTCACGTTGCGAACCAAGACGTGCCGTTCAATTCCGGATGGAATTTCGGCACGAGTCCGGCGACCTGGGTAGGTGTCGATACCGCCCGTGTATTCCGCAATGACCTAGCAGGTCGTCAAGGCGTCATGCACGTCGCGGCACTGACGTCCACAGCACGGCGAAGCCATTATTCCAATTATGGGACGGGAATCGGAATTTGCGCTCCGACCAGCAACCTGCACACCTACCGCCGTCTGCTACTCGAAGGGTTCGGGATCACAACGACGAGGGGCTTTGATACGGTGACTGATTCTTTCGGGGGTACATCGAGTGCGACGCCCCTCGTGGCCGGCATTGCCGCTCTCGTCATTTCGGCGAACCCTGACCTGTCGGCTGCCCAGGTCATCGAAGTCCTAAAACAAACCGCGTCGAAGGATCTCGATTTCGAAGGCTGGCCCGGAACTCCTCCCGCGAGCTTCGACTTGAATACGGTCTGGGACATCTCTCCAATCGCTCCCTTCAACGATGGAGCTTTTCAAGTCCTGGGTCTGCCGGAGGGAACTTGGAGCCCTTGGTTTGGCCACGGAAATGTCAACGCCGCCGCCGCCGTCCGCCGTGCCTTGGATCTGGCCGGCGGGAGCACCACCCAGGTCAGCGCTTCACGAACCGAGAACCTTCCGATTCCTGATCGCAATGCCGCCGGCGTTTCGAGCAGCATCGTGATACCGGAACACGGCAGAATCCGCGACCTTCGCATCACTGTCGACATCACCCACACCTATAGAGGCGACTTACTGGTACGGTTGGTGGCCCCGGATGGCCGGAGGGCTGTCCTTCACCGACGCTCGGGCGGCAGTACGAACAATCTGATCGAAACGTACGACGTTTCCACAGCGGCGGAACTAGCCCCGCTATTTGGCAGTGAAATCAACGGTGTCTGGGTCCTCGAGACTTTCGACTTGGCGTCAATCGACATCGGAAATCTGAACCGCTGGGGCATTGAGGCAACTGTCGTGACGGATGGAGCTTTACGATTGGAATCCACGCCGGGAGTGACGATACCCGACAACGATTCTCAAGGCGTTACCGATTCGGTCTCGACGAACGACGCGCGCGTTGTCTCGAACATCGAGGTAGACGTTGATATCACGCACAGTTATATTGGCGACCTTGAAATCACGTTGAACGGGCCGACTGGACAGTCGGCTGTTCTCAAGGCTCGGGATGTCGGCGGCGGTGCGGACAATATTCAGAGGACTTTCGGACCGGGAGAGGTTACGGATCTAAACCGATTTGTTGGGGTGCCAGCAAACGGCCGGTGGGAGCTACATACGGCGGATCACGCAGGCGCGGACGTGGGTAAGCTGAACCGTTGGGGACTCGTAATCCGCTAACCCCTGGAGCCGGAACGCGGGGGTTCAGGGGGGGCAGTGGGGGTTCAGGAGGTTCGGTGGGAGGTTCGGAGGTTCGGCGAGGTTCGGTGACAGCCACCGAATAAGGAACTTCCGTTTTGGACATCCGGCTCACTCAGGGTACACGAGCTGCTCCCCGGACTCAAGTGATTCTTGGCCCGACGGCAGTCCCGGGGTGGGTCGAAGCGTTTCCAAAGTCTGTTTGAGCCGTCTGACAAGGCTGTCTCGTCGCTGCTCAGTCGATTTGTCGCACACCAGCCCGTCCACCGGGGGCAACCCCCCCTGGACACCTCCTGCCCGTGCGCTAAAATTGGGGTAACATAAAGGACGTTATGTTACTTATTTTCAGTCGGGAGGCTCTCTCGGGGGGATGGGACAGCCTCAGTTAATTCCGCAGGTAACAGACAACTGCCACATTATCAATTACATAGCCGGATGGTCGGGAAAAAGAACGGCTGCCGGTCAGGCAAACATAGCCCGTAGAATCAGCAAGTTACGGTCGTGCGCCGAGTCAATTGAGGCTGTCCCGGTTTTCCGGTCCGGTTTTCCGTGTTGAGAATATGGACGTTTAGCTGGGGACCGTTCTAAGCCGCCTCGAAATCCCAGCCCAGCCCCGGCTCTTCCGAGGGCCTTTCATAGATGCCTTCGGGGCCGCGGGTTAGATGGCTGTCTTGTTCGTAACGTTCGTACACCTCGGCGGGGCCGCCGGGGGCCGGCATGAACATCTCCGCCCAGGGGCTGTTCGTCGTTGCCATCACGTAGTGGACGGCGTCGCTTTGTCCGCCGCCGTGGGGGATGACCGGGATATCGTAGGCCGCCGCCAGGGCGCCGATGCGGCGTAGCTCGGTCAGTCCGCCGCACCAATGAATGTCGGGCTGCCAAATTTGGGCTGCCTGGTGTTCGAGCAACTGCCGGAAACCGTATCGCGTGTACTCGTGCTCGCCGGTGACGATCTTTGTTGACGTGATCTGCTTGTTGAGACGTCCGAACCCGGCGTAGTCGTGCGGCTGTAGGCACTCTTCCATCCAATAGACCCGATAGGGTTCGAAGGCCTCGGCCAGCTCGAGGGTGTAGCGCTCGGTCAGCGCCATCCAGCAGTCCATCATGATCTCGCCTTCGGGGCCGAGCAACTCGCGGGTGCGGCGTACCAGCTCAACGTTCTTCTTGATTCCCTCGCGTCCATCGGCGGGACCGTGGGGCAGGGCCAGCTTGAGCTTCGTATAGCCGAACTCGATGTGCTGCTCGATGTCGTTGCCGGTGCAATAGGCCGGAATGCGCGGTTTGGTTTCGCCGCCGAGGAGTTTGTAGACCGGCAGTCCCCAAGCTTTCCCGGCGATGTCCCATAGCGCCAGGTCGACGCCGCTGACAGCATTGATCACGGCGCCCATGCGGCCGTAGTGCATCGACGAACGCCACAGCATGTCCCAGAGGCGCTCGATGTCGAGGGAGTTCTTCCCCATCAGGATCTTGGCCAGATGTCCTTCGACGATCGGTCCGCCGGCGGGGCCGCCGCGCCCGTATCCGGTGATGCCCTTGTCGGTGGTGATCTCGACCGTGAAGCTCGTTACGCCGCCCGGGTCGGGAAAGAACAAGGACCGCGTGGCCTTATAGGCGGGGTAGACCGACATCGGGTTGGCGACTTCGACGCCGCCGGTCGACCAGGAGTCGGCGGCGGGCTCATAAGAAGGTAGGGGGCGGAGCGGCCGGGTCTTGACCAGTCGCACTCCGGTGATCTTGAGATCGGTTTCGGGAGCAGGGCAGGCTTGCTCGCTTGCGGCGGCTGATTGCGCCGCGGTGGCGGACAACGGTAATGCCGCGGCGGCGGCGGGCAGGCTCATGCGCAGCAAATTACGACGGTTCATGGGGCCGGTTGTAGCGCGATTGGCGGCTGATGTCAATGCCACCGGCGCGGGATTCGTGGATTCGCGATCGGCGCCCCGAACCGGAATACGCCGCCATCGAGCAGCCTTGCTGGAAACTTTCCGCTAGACTAGGGGATTCCGCTAAGCTTTCGGGGGCCTAGCCTGCATTTCTCACCAACTGACGGCCGAAGCACATGATAGGTCCGCCATTACTTCGTTGCGCTTGCTTGCCGTGCTCACCGTACTGGTCAAGTACGCCTCTTTGCTTAAGGGACGGGGCGCCAAGCGACCCGCGCCTCGTACTGACGGCCCTCTCATGCACTTCGCCTCGACACTTGGTGAGAAATGCAGGCTAGGCGGGTGAAACCGCAGGCTTGGGGTGTGCGTAGAATTCCCAGTTGGCTGTGAGAGAAGCATTCTTGTTTGGAACCGCCGGTAATCCCCGCATGGGTCGATGTTCGTCCGCCCTTGGGCGCGCCCGAAAATCGGGTGGCGCTCTCGTTGTGGTCGTATGCCTCATGATCCTCGCCGGACCGGGCGTGGGTTTGGCGCCGGCGCAGCAGGATAAGCCGCCCTCGCCGGCCGAGGACACCCCCGACAGCCAAGCGCCGCAAGCCCAACCGGCCTCTCCGTTTGAAGACGTTGCCGAGGAAACCGACCCACCGCAACGCACGCCTTCTCCCTTTGAAGACATCGAGGACGTCGAGGAGGCGTCGCCTCGGACCAGAGCCTCCGACATTATCGAGCGCATTGAGTTTCGCGGCGCGCGGCGGATGACCCGCGACAGTCTGCTGGCGCGTATCTTCAGCAAGCCCGGCGACGTCTATGACGCGGCCACCCTGCGGCGCGACTTCATGGTGCTGTGGAACTCGGGCTATTTCGACGACCTGCGACTCGAACTCGAGCAAGGCGAAAGCGGCCGTATCGTGCGTTTCGTCGTCGTGGAGCGGCGAGTGGTTCGTACGATTCGGTACGAAGGTAATAAGTCCGCGACCATCTCCGACATTCTCGAACGTTTCAAGGAACGCAAGGTCGGCCTTTCGGTGGAGGATCGCTACGACCCCACTCGCATTCAGCGGGCGGTTGTCGTTCTGAGAGAACTGTTGGCCGAACGCGGCCGACAGTACGCCAAGGTCGACCCGCAGGTGCGTCAGATACCGCCGTCTTCGATCGAGGTCGTGTTCAACATCGAAGAGGGTCCCAAGGTCAAGGTCGGCAAGATCGAGGTCGAGGGCAATACGGTCATGTCCGACCGGAAAGTGCGGGGCTTTATGAAGCCGCTACGGCCGATCGGCATTCCGCACAGCTACTTCCTCGAGAGCCTGTTCGCCAGGACCTTCGACATCCGTCGGCTCGAAGGCGGCAAGGAGATGCTCCGCAACGGTTACCAGAGCGAGGGGTATTTCAAGGCGACCTCGATCGGCCACGAGATTACGATGCGCGAGCCCACGGGTCGGTCGTTGTTCCCGATTCCTTTCCTGCGCAAGAAGAAAGCCAAGAAAGCCGACATCAAGATCTTGTTCGAAGAGGGGCCGCAGTACTACCGCGGCAAGTTGAGCTTTACCGACGTAAAGCTGTTCCGTACCCCCGATTTGGTCTTGGGCAGTGTTTTCGGCATGCCGGCGGGTTCGGTGTTCAACGTCGAGAGACTTCGCAAGGGCCTGGAGCAGATGAAGAAGCTCTACGGCGAATTCGGCCACATCGACTTCGTCGGCGAGCCCAATTTCGAATTTCACGACGATGAGGATCCGCCCACGATCGATTTGAACGTTACCGTCGACGAGGGCAAGCAATTCTTCGTTCGCCGGATCGATTTCTCCGGGAATACGACCACCCGCGACAAAGTGGTTCGCCGCGAGTTGTTGCTCGATGAAGGCGACATGTTCAACACCCGCTTGTGGGATATGAGCAAGCTGCGCCTCAACCAGCTCGGCTATTTCGAGCCGATTAAAGAGGAAGAAGAGGGTGAAGCAACCGACATCCGCCGCGACACTCGCCAGGGCCTTGTCGATTTGACGTTGAACGTCAAGGAGCGCGGCAAGAATACGGTCAGCTTCAACGGCGGCGTGTCGGGATTCGCGGGCAGCTTTATCGGCTTCGGGTATTCGACGAACAACTTCTTGGGGATGGGTGAAACCCTGACCTTCGAAACTCAGCTCGGCAGTCGCGAGCGAGTGCTGATGTTCGGTTTCACCGAGCCTTACCTTTTCGACCTTCCGATTCAAGCCGGGTTCACCGTCTTCTCGCGTCGTTTCAACTTCAACCAAGCGCGGGAGGCGTCGATCTTCTCGGGCCGCAACGTCATTCCCCTCTTCGAGGCCCTGGGGCGAGACAACATTCTCGACTATCGCCAGAACAGCACGGGTATTAGCGTGTTCGCCAGCTACCCGTTGAGGAAGCGCGCGTTCACGCGGTTGAGCCTTCGCTACAGCCTGCAAACCGATGATCTGACGACCTTCAGTCGCTCGGCGCAGAACTTGTTCACCTTCATCAATTTCGAAGGTGTCTCGGGTCCGAATTCGCTGGAGGGGATTCTGACCAGCGAATTTACGCCGGGCATCTTTTACAACACCGTCAACCACCCGATCAGCCCGACGCGAGGCAAGAGCTTGTTCGCCAATCTCAGCATCGCGGGGCTGGGAGGCAACACTCGCTTCATCCAGCCGGTGATCGAAGCGAAGTACTTCAAGCAGGTGAGCCGGCGCGGCAATGTCCTGGCCATGCGTCTGTTGGTGTCGGTCTTGACCGGTTACGGGGGCAAGGTGCCGCCGCCGTTCCGGCGCTCGTTCATGGGCGGGGAAAACGACATTCGCGGCTTCCGGATTTTTTCGGTCAGCCCGATGGCTTGGATTCCCGACACGGCCAGCGTCCCGATCTTGAACGGCAACGGAACACCGCGTGAACAGGTTTTGGTCGTCGAGGGAGTCGAGGAGCGTGTGCCGATCTCGACGACGGTGCCGATCTTCCGGCTGGTGTTTCCCGGCGGTGACACGCGTTTGGTCTACAACCTGGAATACCGGATCAAGCTGTTTGGGCCGGTCACCTTGGCGCCGTTCATTGACTTCGGATTCAATAAGATCATCTTCCCCGATCAAGTCAAGCTGAACCCGGACCGCGTGGCGGAGTTGAATGCTCAGTTCCCGCAAGCCGGATTCGAAGAGAACATCCAGGTGATTCCGGAAACGCAACAGCTGCGCGCCTCGACCGGCTTGGAATTCCAGATTCTGATGCCGGTCGTCAACGCACCGTTTCGCTTTTACTGGGCCTACAATCCGCTGCGCGTGCAAACTTTCTTGCAGCCGCCGATCGTCGCGAACCGCTCGCTGTTCCCGAATCAGACGTCGTTCATCGGCGCCGTGGCGCCGTTCGGGCGGGCCCTGCCCTTCTTCGAGAAGCTCAAGACGTTCCGCTTCACCATCAGCCGGACGTTTTGAGGCAGCCGGGCAGTCCCCGATCGGGTGTGTCGAATCGAACACGTTACGAGACAAGGACATAGGCCGGGCCTATGCTAGACTGTCGAAAAAGACCTGTCTGTTTGTTTGCCGAGGTTTCCGATGAAAACGAAGATTCTTTCCTATGCCGCCGTGTTGTTGTGCGCCCTGGGGGGGGCGACGGCATTCGGTCAGAGCGCCAATAAGATCGCCATCATCAACATGCAAGACGCCCTCATGCGGACCCAAGAGGGCCAAAAGCTGGCGCGCGAGCTGCAAGACAAATACGGTCCGACACGGAAGCGTCTCGAGACCCAACGCCAGGAGGTTGAGAGCCTGAAAGATCAGCTCTCCCGCGGCGCCAACACGATGAGCGACGAAGCTCGCCGCAAGCTGACCCGCGAGATTCAGACCAAGGAAAGAAACATGCAGCGCGACGCCGAGGACGCGCAACAGGAGTTCAACGAGACGCAGCAAAAAGCCTCGGGCGTGATGGTCCAGAAGCTGATGGTGGTGATTGACAAGCACGCCAAGGCGAACGGTTTTGCGATCGTCTTTGACATCTCCGCGCCCCAGAGCCCTGTCTTATTCGCACTCAATGAGATTCTGATCACGAATGACGTGATCACACTTTACGACCAAGATAACCCCGTCGCCGGCGCTCCGGCGGCCCCCGCAGCCGCTCCGCCGGCTGCCCAGTAGCCGGACCGGTCTTTCTCCGGTCGACCGACGGACTCTACATCACAGCGGGCTGACGGCCTTTGGGTTTTGAGGTCGGCGTTTCCTCGCAAGATTTCCCGGCCGTGAGCCGGCACGCCGCCGAGAACCTGGCGAAATCCGTGGAATTTGGTGCCCCGTCATAAACTTCCGGGTAGAGGGTAGATGAACTTGCTCGTTTCGGCCTGTCGAGTCGTTGTCCTGCTACTGCCTGTCGTCTTGTTGGCGCAGCAGGCACAGAGACCGCCTCGCCCGGAGACGGACGACGGCATTTTGTCCAGGCTGGAAGAGAGCACAAAGACTCTCAAAGAAGCGGTCGAGCGGGTCGAAGAGAAAGTTGACGATCTGTCGACGAGGGTGTCCACGATGGAAGGAATGCAGACTGTGGCCGCGGGAGTGGTGGCTTTAGGCATACCGGCCTTGCTGGGCCTCCTGACCCTTTTCAACGCAAGAACAAAAAGACTGCACGAGCAGGAACGGACGCTTCGGGAGCGGGAACGGGAACTTCTCGAAAAAGTGTCTAGGAATCTGAATGTGTTGGCGGAACCAGGATCGGAGCCCGCGACGCAACTCTTGAAGAGATCTCTCGGAGCCTGAATACGCTGGTCGAACGAGGATCGGAGCCCGCGACGCAGCGTCTTGAGGAGATCTCTCGAACCTTGAATACATTGGCGGAACGAGGGCTGGAACCTCAGGCGAAACGTCTTGAGGCAATCTCTAGGGACGTGAAAACTCTTGTCGAACGAGGATCGCAGCCTCAGGCAAGGCAGCATACGGCACCCGAGGGGACTTGACGGGGGGTTCGGCCCCAGGGAGCATGTCCGTCGATCTAGTCGAGCTATCCCCACGTATTTCCGCCGCTCATCGAGTTTAAGACTCTACCGGCTGTCAAATACCGACCGCTAACTTGCCCCTCAATCGACCAACGACGTTTTAGGGGAACATTGACCCGGCGGGCCCGCGACTGCTACGATCGTTGCTTTACGACCCACTTGAACATTTCCCCTAGGCTGCGGCGTAGGGTGTTCTAGTGGGTTCCTTTTTTGTGGGTTCCTTTGTGACAGAGCGGCTGCTGCAAGACAACCCCGTTCTCCTAGCGGTGATTGCGGTCTCGGTCGGCCTCGCCGGGTGCGGCGAGCGCGAGCCGGTGGCCCGCTCGACTCCTCCGCCGGCCCCTCGTCCTCCCGAAACCACCGCCACGGTCGCCAACGAAGGCACGACTGAGAGTACCGAACCCGCCGAGTCCCTCGCGTCGGCGGAAACATCCTCCGAAACTGGGGCGACCACTCCCGATTCCGCGATTCTCGCCCGCCGTTCGGAGCAAAGCGAATTCGATCGTCGCTTGCGGCAACTGGAATTCGAAGCCGTCCAAAACGCGCCTCAGTTCGGCGACACTTTCTCGGAGGAAAGCGAAGAGCCCGCCGAGCCCGCGCTTTTCGACGAACTCAACCAGGCGAAAATCCCCGAGGACTTCAGCATCCCGGAAATCCGCGAGGCGCGACTTCGGGCGACGAAATCCGATCTGCCGCTGGTCCTCAACAAACAGGTCATTCGGTTGATCAACTATTTCACCAGCCGCCGCGGATTCAAGACCTTCAAGCGCACTCTCGAGCGCGCCGGCGCCTACCGCGGCATGATCGAGCGCATTCTCGAAGAAGAGGGCGTGCCGCTCGAAATGCTGCACTTGGCGCAAGCCGAGTCCGGATTCCGTCCCAAGGCCGTTTCGCGGGCCCGAGCCACCGGGATGTGGCAGTTTGTGTCGTTTCGCGGCAAGCAGTACGGCATGCGGCGCAACAAGTATATGGATGAGCGTCGCGACGCCGAACTGGCCACCCGCGCCGCCGCCCGCCACCTCAAGGATCTCTATATCGAGTTCGGCGATTGGTATCTCGTGATGGCGGCGTATAACGGCGGCCCAAACCGCGTTCGACGCGGAATCCGCGGCTCCGGGTCACGCGACTATTGGGAGTTGTCGCGCCGCCGCTTCCTGCGCCGGGAAACGCGCAATTACGTTCCGATCATTTTGGCCATGACCTATGTGGCCAAGAATGATTGGCTCTACGAGTCGACTGAATTCGATTGGGCGCCGCCGCTTAGTTACGACACCGTCGAGGTCGACTCGGAGATCCATATCGATCTGATCGCCGAAATCACCGACACCACCCCGGAAACGATCCGAGACCTCAACCCCGCCTTGCTGCGCTCGGCGACACCACCGCTCAACTATCACCTGCGGCTGCCCCATGGTTCCGGAGCCCTTTTCGAGCGGGAAATCGCGCTCATTCCCGCCGACAAACGGCTGGCCTGGAGGCGCTATCAGGTCAAAGCGGGCGATTCCCTGGTCGGCCTTTCGAAAAAGTTCAAAATCAAGTCCGCCGAAATCGCCGCTCTGAACGGGATCGAGGGCGACGCGGTCCCGGCCGGGTTGCGCCTGACCATTCCCGGCCGCAAGCGCGCGGTCAAGTATTACTATTCCGGCGCCGGCGGATTGCTGGTTGGCGGCAGTGGCCGCTACCGCATCGCGCGTGGCGATACGCTGGGCGGCATCGCCCGGCGTTTCAGCGCTTCGGTCGCCCAGCTGAAACAGTGGAACGGCATGAGCAACAGCCGTATTATCGCCGGGCGCTACCTGATCGTCACGCCCGAGGGCCTCAAGCCCCGCAAGCAACAGCGAGCCGGCGGGGTTTCGGGCGGTTCGAGGACCGCGGGTCCGGGGAAGTATAAGATTCGCCGGGGCGATAATTTGAGCGTCATCGCCAAGCGCTTCGGCGTGACGATCCACCAACTGCGGGCCTGGAATGGAATGCATGGCAACAGCATTCGCACCGGGCGCTACCTCGTCGTTCGGGACCCGTCGAAAGGGGCGCCCACGACGGCCGCCGCTGGTTCCCGTCGATCGAGGACCAAGACAGCCGCCGCGCCGTTTCCCGCCGGCGGGCGTTATCGCATCCGACAGGGCGACACGCTGTCGGGCATCGCGGATCGCTTCGGGATCTCCGCCGCCGACCTAAGAGATTGGAACGACATGAGAGGCAGCCGAATTCGCGCCGGCAAGGAGTTGATCGTGGGGTTCCCGGGCTCGGGTACGGCGGCCCGTAAGTCGGTGGCGGCCCCGGCCGCGCCCTCGCGCGCCGCCGCGAAACCGGCGTCCGGCTCCGGGCAATACCGTATTCGGAGCGGCGACACGCTGGAAGTGATCGCGCGCCGCTTCGGCGTCACCGTCAGCCAACTGAAACAATGGAACGGCCTTCGGACCAGCCGCATTCGTGCCGGCAAATTCTTGACGGTTCGGCCCGGCGGGCGTGCCGCCGCTTCAGGCTCGGCGGGTTCCTCTTTCTCCGCTTCTTCGGCCTCGCCGACCCGTTACAAGATTCGTCCCGGCGATACCCTTGCCGTCATTGCCCGCCGTTTCGGCGTCAGCATAGCCGAGTTGAAGGCGTGGAACGGCCTCCGCACCAGCCGCATTCGTGCCGGGAAATATCTCAAGATTTATTCCGCCGCCGGCTAACCGGCATGACCCATAAACCGCCTTTAGACGGGACGAATCTCCTCGCAAAGTCAATTCGTTCGACGCCTCAACCCTGTGCTTTAATGAGGGTGGACGCCGGGCGGCGAGCCCGGGTTTTCGCAAGCCGACAAGCCCGGCAAGCCGCTTCGCGCCGGAGGTGAGCCATGCAGGTCGCAGTGATTTTCTTGTTGGCCTTGCTCCCGCAACTGGTCGATCGCACCAAGGAACCTCTACGGCCCGAACCCCCGGGGGAGGGGCTCAGCGCCGAGCAACGGGCCGATGTCTTCATGGTCCGCAAGATGTACCGCGAGGGTTTGGAAACCTACATACTCGCCTCGCAACAAGAGCCGACCGCGCGCCTGTATAACAAGATCGGTATCGCCTACCATCACCTCGGGCGATTTCCCCACGCCAGGCGCAGCTATAAGAGGGCCGTCAAGCTGGACGGCGCCTACAGCAGCGCCATCAATAACCTCGGCGCTCTGCATTACGCTCTACGGCATTACAGGAAAGCGATTCGGCATTACAAGAGGGCGTTAATCGTTGCCCCCAGCTCCGCCTCGATCCACAGTAATCTGGGAACCGCCTTTTTCGCCCGCAAGAAATACAGGAAGGCGGCGGACGAGTACCAACTGGCGCTACAACTCGACCCGCTTGTTTTTGAACGCCGCGGAACCGCCGGCACCCTGCTCCAAGAGCGAAGCGTGCGCGACCGCGCGCGGTTTCATTTCTTCATGGCCCGCACCTACGCCGTCGCGGGCGTCATGGATAAGAGCCTGCTCTATTTGCGCAAGGCTTTCGAGGAGGGTTACAAGAAGCGCAAGAAGGTCGCGGACGACCCCGTCTTCGAGCCTTTACACAGCGACCCGATCTTCCAGCGTCTCGTCTTCGGCGAGCAGACCGCGCGACTGTAGCCCAAACCGAGCCGCGACCGTCAGGGGCTGTGAAAAAATCGGGGACAGTCCACTTCGCGCCGGACGCGGTTACTGATTCCATGGAACTTATTCGGTCGGCGCTCGGCACAGTCCCCATTTTTTCCCAAACCGAGCCGGGACCGTCAGGAAGCGGTATGCGATGAGGCCGCACCGAAGAGTCGAGGGTGATGATTCTGTAGAGGCTGCATGAGGGTTCCCGGCCGGGTTCGCTTTAACCCGGTCTTCCTTGGGTCGGTGTGGTGTCGGCGATCAGCGCCGCCGGCATAGCGTATCCGCCACCGGCCGGTATGGTTGAAGGGCCTCATCGGATACCGCTTCCTAACGGTCGCGGCTCGGTTTGGGACGCATCGCGCCACCCCGCTACGCGAAGTAAATCAACATCGCCACGGTCAGGCCCCCTAACAGCAGCGCCCAGGGGCGTTCGCTCCGCCAAAACTCCCGCTCGCCCTGTTTCGACGCCCGGCAGCGATTCTCCCACCATGTGTAGCGCTCGGCATCCGGGTCACGCCCATTCGGGTCGAGGCGGCTCCCAAGCAACAGAACAGCGCCCGCGAAAAGGCTCGTGAGCGCCGTGCGATGTAGAAAATTCAACTGCGAGCCGAGCCATGGACGAACCGTTTCCGCCCCGGGAAGCGAGGCCGCCAGCCAGGCGTTATAACCCCACTCCAGCCCGAAGGAGAAAAACGGCGCGGCCAGAATGGCGGCAAAGGCGGCCGTTGCCGTCCCTCCTCGCCACAGGACACCGAACAGAAAAGCGATCAACACGCCCGGAACCAAGTGTCCCGTCTGCGCGGGAACTTTCAAGAAGAAATTGTCGGCTTCGTTTTCGGTATAAATGATCCCCGCCACGAGAGCCGCCAAGACGACAGACACCAGAATCGCGACGCGGCCCGCCAGAATAAGCTCCCGCTCCGCGGCCTCGCGATTCCAATACCGCTTGTAGAAATCGAAGGTGAACAACGTCGCCCCGGAATTCATCATCGAATCGATGGTCGAAAGAATCGCCCCGATCAATCCCGCCGTAATCAACCCCATCAAGCCGTAGCCGGCCGGGACGACTAATCGCACCAGCAGCGGAAAGGCGTCATCGGGCTGCGGAAGCGCGGCCAGCTCGCCCGTCACGAGCCGCTGCTGAAATAGATGTCCCGCCGCGATG
>CBDDCY010000006.1:0-316182 GCA_965226435.1 Bryobacterales bacterium | reverse complement strand
ACCGACTCGGGTCACGGTCTGCGAGTCTATCCCAATCTAGCCCGCGAGACCGTCCTGAGCGGTCTGGACCAGCTCTGGGTGGCGGATATCACCTATATCCGGCTGGTCTGGGAGTTTGTTTATCTGGCTGTGATTCTGGATGCGTACTCGCGGCGAGTGGTCGGCTGGGCGCTCGAGGACACGCTGGAAGGGAAGCTGACGATCGCCGCGTTGCGGATGGCGCTGGATCAGCGGCGTCCCGCTGCAGGGCTGGTGCATCACTCCGACCGCGGGAGTACAGTACGCCGCCAACGGCTATGTAGAATTGTTGAAGCAGCACGGAATCACCCCCAGCATGAGCCGCAAAGCGAACCCCTACGACAATGCCAAAGCGGAATCTTTCATGAAGACGCTGAAGTACGAAGAGGTCTACCGCTCCGAGTACCGCGATCTGGCCGAGGCGCGCGCCTCGATCGGGCGTTTTCTCGAGCAGGTGTACAACGAAAAGCGCTTGCATTCGGCGCTGGGCTATTGTCCGCCGGTGGAGTTCGAGCAGAACTTGGACGCCCAACCGGCGGTTTCGGCGGCAGCAGCGGGAGAAGTTTTCTGAGGCATGGGGAAATCTTTCGATCCGATAGGGCCGGCTGAGCAGATGCGGGACGCAGAACTGTGCAACTCTACGCCCCGCCCCATCGTCTCGATGAGTTTCCAGTTGGCTATTCCTTGGCGGGTTGCGCTCCCGCAGAGCCCGCCTCCGCTTCACCAACCGGGAGCCATTATGCAGCAAAGGGCCGCCGCCGGCAATCAAAAACCAGCGAACGGTCAACTGTGTCTAAACTATTTGTCTCACCCCAGGGGGCAAGCCCATCTCTCGAAGCGCGAACTCTTGCTGTTCGGGCTTGAACAGATGCAGCACGACACTACAAACAACCCTGTCGAAGGCACCGTCCTCGAATTCCAGGGGCTTCGTTAGATCTCCGAACTGAAACTGCCCACGCGGCGCCTTTTGACGACAAAGGTCCAAAGCCGGCTCGCAAAAATCGATCCCCATAACGTCGGCGCCCCTGTTTTCAAGTTCGGCCGCGACGTTGCCCGACCCGGTACCGGCGTCCAGAACCTTGCACCCGGGTTCGAGATCGAGCAAGCTGACTTCCCATTCGATCATGTGGCGATACGGTTTTTTCTTGTTGAGGGTATCGTAGAAGCGGAAATAGCGCCCCCAAAACTTCTGTCGCGAGTGAGTTGTCTCTTCGCCTGTCCGCATGGATTGCCGTCCCCGGTCGGTAGCCCGTGGAGCTTCCGACCCATCTCGATAAGTGGATTATAACTTGGAAGTCAACCTTCCCCTCGCTGCCGCCCCGGATTCAGCGACTCCGGCAACCTGTCCTTGCTCCCTCCGGCGGAATCACGCATGCGGGAATCAAGGTCCGCCCATGTCTCAAAAATCGGTCAGCGGCGGACTAGAAGAGCACGGCGGCTTCGCTCCGTGCGGTTGCGGGAACCCATGATTTCGGCTTGCCGGGCTTGAATCCAAATCGGGTACTCACGTCAAGGTCAGGTTTCAGGATCTCAGGCACACCCACGCGTCACATTTGTTACGGGCCGGAGTGCCGGTAAAGGTAGTCTCCGAGCGCCTGGGCCATTCGGCCATGGGGATAACGCTGGACACGTACAGCCATGTCTCGCCGGGGATGCGGGAGGATGCCGCTGGAAAAATTGACCGAGCCTTTGGGGATTTGATGAGGGACAGCGGGCGGGTCGTCTGACCTGGGATTAGCAAGGGATTAGCAACGCGTTTTCTTGCGCCCTGAAGCGCCGCCCGCCTGCCGACCCTAACCTACTGAAAACATGGCGGTGAGGGTGGGATTCGAACCCACGGAGCCCGCAAAGGCTCAACGGTTTTCGAGACCGCCCGATTCAACCACTCTCGCACCTCACCGTATTTCAATGATAACGGATCGCCGCCGCGGGCCAACGCCGCCTCACGCACTACGCCCTCGACCTGCTGCCCTGCCGACCGCTCCGTAACCCAGCGCGACAATCGCCAAATAGACCGCCAGGATTTCGCTGTCGCCCAGCGTCAGATCGAAGCAGCCGACCACCATCACGGCCAGCGTCGCCGCTACCGTCGCGTGCAACATAAAACGGTCATCATCGCGCCCTCGCGGGACACGCGCCAGGGCGGCTCGACAATCACCCAACACTCGAAATAGCAGCCACAGCAGGGCCAAGGCAGCCGGTAACCCACGTTCGGCCGCGTAGTGGATGTAGATGTTGTGGAGATGCCCGTAATAGGCGTCGGGCCGCTCGCCTTCCCACGGCGGCATGAACTCGTCAAACCTGGGGCCCACGCGCTCGGGACCGACGCCGAGCCAGGGATGCGCCTGGACCATATTCCATCCTGTCTCCCACATTAAAAGGCGATTGGTGTTCGCAGCTGGTTTGATCGAGGCGATTCGCTTCCTCACGGCGTCAGGCGAGAAAGCTACCAACATGACGATCACAACCGGCAGGGCCCACAACGCTTTCCTCTTCCAACTCCAAATCAGATATACCCCGCAAACCAGGAAAGCCAACCAGACGCCTCGCGTAAAACTTAACAGCAGCGAAAGCCCAATGAGCGACCCACAACCTACCCAAAAGACGCTGGTCTTTCTTCGACCGTGCTCGGAAAACAGTAGATAGGCCGTCAGCACGAGAAGCACCAACAAGCCTACCTCGCTGAAAGTCATCCAATGACTGAAAGAACCGGTGATCCGGTTCCCAATGTAGGGCGTGTAGAACTCCTCTCCCGCCGCCCGCGCCGTTTGCCATTTATAGACGAATTGCACGATGCTCACGGCCGCCGTCGCTCCCGCCAAGATGAACCAGGCTTGCAGCAGTCGATGAGCGGCATGCCGGCGCGCGAGCAGCGAGTAGATGACCGGCAAGAAAGCGAACACGAAGAACTTTTTGATTTGCGGCAGCCCGTCCCATGGGGCGTCCGATGCGAAAAGGGAAATGACCGTCAGCCCGAGAAAGGCGAACAGTGGAGCCTTGATGGGAGGAAAACGTAGCGATGTTTTCGAGGCAATCAGCAACACCAACGCCGCACCCAAGCAGACATGAGAGAAAGTAATCGAAACCAGCCCGCCCGCCGACGCCAAGAAAGCAAAGGCTAAGGCAGCTTGAGACAACTTGTCATTCCCGGGGAGAGGGATATGGGAAGAAATAGGCTTGGCGTTCACAGAGTTCAAGGGTAAGCCATTCAGGGCGTAGGGGGTTGGCGGGTGGAGCAGGTCTTCAGGCCTGCTCGAGCTTCATCGCCTGGGCAGGCCTGGAGGCCTGTCCCACGGCGCATCACGCCTCGATCGTTTTGGCGTAGACTTGCCAGGTTTCGCCGGCCGCCTTGGTCCAATGGAATTGGGTTGCCCGGACGAGGCCTTTGGCCTGTAACTCCGCGCGTCGATCCTCGTCTTCGAGCACTTCGACGATGCCCGCCTCGATCGAGTCGGTATCGTCGGGATCGACCAATCGCGCCGCGTCTCCGGCGACCTCGGGCATCGCCGAGCGATTCGATGTCACCACCGGCAACCCGGCCGACATGGCTTCGAGAACCGGTAAACCGAACCCCTCTTCGAGGGACGGAAAGACCAAGGCTTCGGCCGAGCGGTAAAGCTTCGTCAACGAATCGTCATCGACATAACCAATCACGCGGACCCGATCACGCGCCGGGCTCGACTCGATGCGTGCCATGATCCGCTCCGCGCCATAGCCCGCCGAGCCGGTCAGCACGAGCAGGTAGTGTGACCGCAGGCGTTCGAAAGCCTCGATCACCCTCACGACGTTCTTGCGCTTTTGAATCGCCCCGACGTGCAGCAGAAAGGGCGCATGCAGTTCTGTCTTTTTCCGGAATGCCGCCAAGTCCTCTTCCGCCACCTGGGGGATCGGGTTCACGCCATGGTGGACAACATCGATGCGCGACGGGGGATAGCCCAGATGGTTGGCCACTTGATCGGCGGTGTAACGCGAGACCGCGATGATGCGATCCGCCCGCCCCGCGGCTTCCCGCGCCAACGACGCAAAACGGCCGCGAAATTCCGGCGTCGAGTAATCACCGTTGGCGACAAAAAGGTCGTGGAATGTTGCCACCGCGCGGCGAAAGCGACAGCGCGGCAATCGTTGGTTCAAACCGTGAAATAGATCCACGCGCCCGCGAAACAGATAACAGTTGAACTCCTCGAGTAACTTACGGGAATAATTCGATCCGGGCGGCGCGGCTCCAAGAGCCCGCAAGAAGCGATTGGCGCGATAGCAAAGGTCGAAGTGGTCTCGTGGCGCGGAGCGGACCATGGCGGCAATCAGATTCGAGCTGTAGACGGCCACGCCGGAAGGCGCCGCGTCCAGGCTGTAGCTCGCGTCGATCGCGATCCTCAAGGCAGCAGCTCCTCGACTCGCCCCAAGACGGCGTCCGCGATTTCACCCTGCTCGACAGCAATCACGTCGGCGCGGGCCGGGCCGCGCGGGGACCATCGTTCTCGCATGCGGTCGTTGGGGGCTCCGGCGAACACGCTGATTACCGGCACTCTCAACGCAGCGGCCAGATGGCCGCCTGCCGAGTCGTATCCGATGTAGAGGTCCGCCGCGGCTGTGATTCCGGCGAAAGCACTCAGGCTGCCTTGCCACGTCATGACGTCGGCGGCCTCTATGCGGTCGGGCAGCATGCCGTCGGAAACGATGCGGCTTACCGACAGCCCCCGCTCGCATAGGAATTCCTCAAGACGGTCCATGCGCTTCAACTCGTCTTCGCCCGCGCCACGATCGAGAAGAACCCGGTAGCCCCGGGTGACGAGCAAGGCGATCAACCGGCGTTCGAAAGTATCGTCAACCCGTTTCGCGTCGTTGTTCCCAACGCCAAGATTCACCGCAACCGTCTTTCCCTGCACCGCTCCGCGAACGCGCCGACCCAGATCAAGATCGGCTTCAGGAAGGCTGACGTAGGGATAGAGCGGTTCGCTCGTCGGCCCGAAAAGGGATTCCAAGCCTTTGGCCGTGAGCTGCGAAAGTGACTTGCGGGCGGAATCGGTCTCGGCGCCGAATGACCGCGTTTCGAGAAAGCAATAGCCGACATCCTTGGGAGTCAGCGACAACAGGCCCAGTTGAGTCATGCGCGAATCAGGGTCAACGACCAAGAACTCACCCTCGCTGCACGCCGCGATTTCCGCCGCCACGGCGTCGGCGGGGGCAAACCAGGCGTCCAGCCTTTCCATCAGCGTTCCGCCGCGAGGGTAGTCCAACACAAGCGCTGAGATACGCGGGTCGGAAGCAAAAAACGCCGCCGACTTCGGCCCGCCGACCAGCCTGATCTCCGCATGCGGGGCCAACTGCTTCAGCTTCGCCAACACCACGCTTGTGACGGCGATGTCGGCGCCCAGCGTGACGCGGGACAGAACAAGAATCTTGCGCAGTGCCGCGGCTCGCGAAAGGGCAAAGGGCTTCGGCCGGCGAACCCGGTCCGCTCGATCGAGCAGCGCCCGCCGGTCGTCCAATCCGAAGGCACGCAGTCTTCGATCGAGTTCCGCGCCCCTCGGCAGCCGGCGGCAGAAGTCGATCACCCGAGAGAACAGTTCGACATAGGCATCACAAAGTCGCGGCTCGAAGCGGTCGGCGAGGCCCTCGACAAGATCGCCGAAGAGGGCGTCGGCGCCCGCCCGCGCCTCCTCAGGATTGGAAGATGTCGCCAGGTGGCAAAGCGCCTCGATCAGCTCGAATGCGCGCGAGGCATCGTCTTCCCCGCCCTTGTCGAGCAAGTCGAAGGATTCAGCGGCAAGATCACGGGCTTGCGTGGTGGGAGCCATGGCGCGAAGCAGTTCCTCAGCATGACGAATCCACCTAGGGGGTTCAAGCAAGGGAAAGCCATCGCGGGCCCAACAAAAATGCCCGCCCGGCGAACCGGGCGGGCAAAGGGCCTACCGAAAGACCGTAGCTTATCCTCGGAGTAGCGCGAGGACGGCTTGCGGCGCGGAGTTCGCTTGCGCGAGGGCCGCAACGCCCGCCTGTTGCGCGATCGAGGCTCGTGTCAGGTTGGCTGCTTCGGCCGCGAGATCGGCGTCTCGAACGCGGCTTTCCGCGGCGGCCAGGTTGGTGATTTGCGTCGATGCCAAACCGATGGCAAAGGTCAGGTTGTTCTGCCCCTTACCGACATCGGCCTGAATCCTGGCCAACACCGTGACAGCGGTCGCCAAAAGCGTAACCGCCGACTCGGCATTGTCCTTGCTCGAGATGTCGGTAACGCTGCCGCCGGTCAATTCATCGGAGGTCAGCAATTGCGCCGTCCCGCCGTTGAGTCCACCGCCGTTCTCGGTCGTGCCGATGCTGACGCGAAACTCCTGCAACCTGGAGATGAAACGAATTCCCTCTCCGGTATTGGCGTCGTTCCGCTCCTTGACGGCGACAATCGATTGCAGCGTTGTGTTGTTGGACTGCTGCAACTGTGCGTTAAGGTGCTGTACCGCTTCGTCGAGGGACGTGATAGTCCCGGTGCCGTCATTGGCCAACGTAATGTTGATCGATTGCGGCGCGCCGGTGGCATCATTGGCGGTGAGCGTGATGGTCTGATCGTCCCCGCCGAAGACAATGTCGGCATAGGAGGTCACATCCCCGATGGTGGAAGCGTCGGCCCCTCCGGAGTTGAACGTGGTATCGAGGAACCCGGCGCCGGCCGTCAACGCATTGGTGTCGTTGTCGACGGTGAAGGTCGAGAAGCCGAACCCGCCGTTAGTGTCGTCGACGTTGAGTTGGAACAGCGACCCGTTCGTTGATTCTAAACGAATCGCCCCACCGCTATTGCTGGCAACAAGCCCGGCTGAGGCCAGCGTTGCATTGGCGGCGATCGCGGCATTCAAAACGTCCACTCGCGTGGCTAGAGTTCCGGAGCCGTCAGCGGCCACGGTGATCGATTCGACGCTACCGCCGATCAGGATCGAAAACGTGGACGCTTCGGTGATCGCGCCGCCCGTCGCCGCCCCGGTGTATTGCGTGTCGATCGGAGCGGTGTTGTCGCCCGTCAAGAAGCTTCCCAACCCGAGATGGTTCTCCTCATCGCCCGAGACGGAGACTTTGAATTCCTGCCCCAGCGAATTGGTGAACTGGATGGTGCCGGCGGCTGCGGCGGTGAGCGAAAAGCCCGCCGTCGTCAGCGTGGTGTTGGCCGAGAACTCAGTATTGAGTTCGGCGATAATACTGCCCACCGTTTCAGCCGCGGAGACCGTCAGCGTCAACGTGATCGGGTCAGCTAGGCCGCCGCCTTCGAGCCGAATGAGGATGTTGCCGGCGTTCGTGAAGGTGGTTGCCGCCGCGGCGGACGCCGTGTCGGCATCGACATCGATTTCGAGGATCGTGCCGGTCAGGTTCGTCACCGAAGTCACGTTGCCCAACAGCGCGTTCGACACACGATCGCCGGCCGCCACCTGGAAAGCCGTGTCGCTCGAAGAGAACGCCAACTGCTTTTCGCCCTCCGCATCGGTGTTGATACTCGCACTGACGCCGGCGTTCTTGAAGGCCTGTTCCGCCTGACTGGTGACGCTGAGACCGTTGATGGCGTCGTTGATCGCCGTCGTCAGCGTTGAGGTATCCACAACACCGCTCAGGTTGACCGACACACGAACCGACGATGAATCAGAGAAAGCCGGCCCGCTGAAGATGAACTCCGTGAAGCCCGCCGTTCGCACGGAGGCCAGGTTCGTCGCATCGGTAGCGATGTCCTGAACGCTCGTAGCAGATGCGTCGCCGATGTCCACGGCGATCGCCGTGCCATGATTGCCTTCGCCGAGTACTTGGACGCCGCTCAATCCCAGAATGCTGGCATTAACGGCCGAGTTCGACAGATCAATCTGTACCGATCCGTTGGTCGTCTCCGAGACGCCGTTGTTGGTCCGGCCGCCGCCGATGAAGACCGAGAGCGCCGCGGCGAAGGTACCGCCCGGATCGAGTCCGACAGACTGCGCCTGCCGGTCAATCTCGGTGAGCACCGATTGAAATTCGGTGTTCAGCGTATTGCGGTCACCGGTGAACGTTCCCGAAGCCGACTGCGTGGCCAGCGTCCGAGCACGATCAATCAGCAGTGAAATGTTGTTGATACCGCCGTCGATGGTCTGCAAAGTACTCAAACCGTCGGCGGCGTTTCGAATGCCCTGCCGCAACACGGCGATGTCGGACCGGAAACGGTTGGCGATCGCCAACCCGGCCGCGTCGTCCGCGGAGGAGTTGATCCGCAAGCCCGAGGTCAACCTCGTGATCGTCCGCTGTTGCAGAGTGTTCGTCTTGATGAGGTTTTCTTGGGCTATTAAAGAAGATACGTTGGTAACAATTGAAAATCCTGCCATGATAATTCCTTCCTTGGTGAAAATTGCGCCGCGAGTCCATTCACGGCCGGCCGGGCCTGGGGCCCAACCTGTTGTTTGTCTGCAACGGTCCTTATCGGACCCAATCGGGATTTGTTGAATTCAGCGGGAACGGGAGAACGGAGCAGGGTGTCAGTGCCGCCCTGGAGCAGGGTGTCCGAGCCGCCCGGTGGGGCAGGTCTCCAGGCCTGCCCATCATCCGGGTAAAGGGGTCCCCGACAGCTTCGATCGGTCCCCGGCCGCGCCCTTGGTACAATAGCTTTTTCCCCGTGCCGCGCCGAAATGCAATCATTTACCCGGGGTCGTTTGATCCCCTGACCAACGGTCATCTGGATTTGATCGAGCGGGCCGCGAAGCTGTTCGACGAAATCATCGTCGCGGTCTTGGAAAACGACGCTAAGCATCCGCTGTTTACCACCGCGGAGCGCATGGAAATGCTCGAGGAGGCCGTGGGGCACATCGAGAACATATCCATTGACAGTTTCGGGCGACTGCTGGTCGATTATGCCCGGGAAAAGCACGCTCGTTTGATTTTGCGCGGGATTCGAGCTGTCTCCGACTACGAATACGAGCTACAGATGGCGCTCATGAATCGCAAGCTCGCCCCCGAGTTGGAAACCGTCTTTATGCTGCCCGCCGAGGCCTACAGCTATCTCAGCTCCGGGCTGGTCAAGGAAGTTTGCGGCCACGGAGGCGACATTAGGGAGTTGGTTCCGCCCGGCGTCGAGAAGCGATTGCGAGCGAAAGGAAAGGTTATCTAACACAGTATGGAAATTGCCGAGCGAATGAACCGCATCAGCGAATCCGCCACGATGGCCGTGAGCGCCGAGGCAGGCCGTCTCAAGGCCTCCGGCGTCGATGTCGTCGCCTTTGGCGCCGGCGAGCCCGATTTCCCGACCCCGGACAACATCAAGCAAGCCGCCATTCGCGCGCTCGACGAAAATTTCACGAAGTACACCCCGGCCGGAGGTATTCCACAGCTCAAGGAAGCGATTTGTGAACACCATGCCAAATATTTCGGGACCAATTACGAGCCGGCCGAGTGCATCGTCTCGGTGGGCGGCAAGCACGTCATTTTCAACACCGTCGCCGCCCTGATCGAGGAAGGCGACGAGGTCGTGCTGCCGGTTCCCTATTGGGTCACTTTCTACGACGTGGTCAACTACCACGGCGGGAAATGCGTCCAGGTCATAACGAAGCAGGAAGAGGGTTTTCGGCTCACCACGGATGCTATCGAGGCGGCCCTGACGCCCAAGAGCAAACTCCTTATCGTCAACTCGCCCAACAACCCCAGCGGGGCAGTGGTTTCGCGCGAGGAGTTCGAAAAGATCTACCACTTGGCGGCCAGTCGCGGCGTTACTTTGATGACCGATGAATGCTACTGCCGCCTGGTCTACGACAGCGAGCCGTTTTCGATTGCCGCCGTCGAAGGCTCGAAGCCGAATATCGTCGTGGCCGGTTCGCTGTCGAAAACGTACGCCATGACCGGTTGGCGGGTCGGGTTCGCTCTGGCCCCGAAAGAGATCATCGGCGTGATGGGTAAGCTACAGAGCCACGCCACTTCGAACGTAACCTCGATTGCCCAAAAGGCCGCCATCGAAGCCCTCACCGGGCCACAAGACTCAGTCCAAGAAATGCTCGAGGAGTATCGCCGTCGCCGCGACTTCGCCGTCCAGGCGCTCAACGACATCGCCGGTGTGACCTGCGAAACACCGGGCGGCGCTTTCTACGTCTACCCGAACTTCAGCCATTACTTCGGGAAAAACGGCATCAACAGCGCCATGGATTTCGCCGGCGCTCTCTTGAAGCAAGCCCACGTGGCGCTGGTTCCGGGCGAGGCCTTCGGGACCAACGAACATGTGCGGCTGTCCTATGCAACCTCGATGCACGAGCTTGAACGCGGCATTGCGCGAATCCGTGATTTCGTCGAAGGTCTCGATTGAGCCCGTTGTATCCACTAAAACTTCCTGCTTCCTTCCGGGAAAAGATCTGGGGCAAACGCGACCTTAGTCCGTGGTTTCCATCAGCCGGGCCGCGCTCCTCGCCGATCGGCGAGGTTTGGTACAGCTTTGAGGAAAACCGCGTCGCCAACGGGCCGTTTGCCGGCGAAACCCTAGGCGACCTCATCGACAAGTTCGGCGAACGGTTGATGGGGCCGGGCTACCGACCCAGCGCGTTGCGGCGACGCTCGGCATCCCAAGAGCCCACGCCGGCCGATGCCGCAACCCGAGCCTACTTCCCGATCCTGACGAAGCTTCTCTTCACCAACGACCGGCTTTCGATTCAAGTTCATCCCGACGACGAGTACGCCCTGGCCCACGAGGGAGGCCCCGGCAAGACCGAGGCCTGGTACGTCGTGGCCGCCGAACCCGGCGCTCGGATCGCGCTGGGGACCAAAGAGGGGCTTGCACCGGACCAACTACGGCGCTTGGCCGAGAGCGGCGAGATCGTCGAGCATCTGAATTGGATCGAAGCGCGACCCGGCGACGCGTTCTTCGTCCCCCCGGGAACTTTGCACGCACTAGGCCCCGGTCTGGTGATCTGCGAAGTGCAACAGAACTCCGACTTGACGTACCGCCTGTATGATTACGGCCGCCCGGGCGCGGACGGAAAGCACCGACCCTTGCACCTGGATCGAGCCGCGGAGGTCGTCCGCCCCGAGATCCGCCCGGAGGCCGCGTCGCCGGTCGTGATCACCGAGCCCGAAACGAATGGGAAGCGGGAATTGTTGGCCGCGTGCCGCTATTTCGCCTTCGAAAAAATATCGTGGGAGGAACCCGGCCGATACATTGCCAGCGGCAACAGCGCGGAACTGCTGATCTTCCTGGAAGGCCGCGGGCGGATCGGCGACGACGGACCGCACGACCGATCTATTTCGCCCTGGCGCGAAGCCTATGCGCCCGGCGACGCCTACCTGGCGCCCTACGAATCGAGGAGCTTCGATCTATACCCTGAGTGCGGCACCACCGCCATGCGAGCCTACGTCCCCGACGTCGATAGATTGACGAAGCAATTGCGGGCGTCGGGCGCAACAACGGAACAGCTCCGCGCACTGGTCGAGTGAAAATTGAGAGCCCTGAACGCAAGCGACGGGTCAAGCGCACCGCAATCTCCAGTAAGGCCGTCTCGTCGTGCGCAACGGTTCGGGAAAGTGTGATTGCAGAGCGCGTGGCGGGCGCGGGCCCCAACCCGGCGCTTCCGCTCGGGTCTCTGAATTTCCTTCCCCGGAATACTCTAATCTAAAGAACACATCGATCCCGGGAATGTCCATCATCCAAATCAATTCCCCGTCCCATTCGTCGGCGTCGGCCCGCCTGCCGTCTTGGCTCCGCCGAAGCAAGACAGATTTCCCTGCCCTTCACGGCCTCAAAGTCAGGCTGCGCGAGCGGCGGCTGCACACGGTCTGCGAGTCGGCCCGCTGCCCCAATATCCACGAGTGCTTCGCCCGCAAGGCGGCGACGTTCATGATCTTGGGCAATACTTGTACGCGTACCTGCGGGTTTTGCGCCGTCCCTCGGGGCACGCCGGAAACTCTCGATCCCAACGAGCCCCGCCAAGTCGCCGAGATGGCCGCGGAAATGGAATTGCGCTACGTTGTCATCACCAGCGTCAACCGCGACGAATTGCCCGACGGCGGGGCCGGCCATTTCGCCCAAACCGTGCGCCGTGTGCGCGAAGCGTTGCCCAACGCCAAAATCGAGGTTTTGACCCCCGACTTTCGCGGCGACACCAACGCAGTCGCGCGAGTGCTCGACGCCGGCCCCGACGTCTTCAACCACAACATGGAAACGGTCGCGCGACTCTACTACCGCGTGCGCCCGCAAGCCGACTATCGGCAATCGCTCAACGTGCTGGCCTTTGCCCGGCGGCGGGCCCCGGACGTTCTAACGAAATCGGGATTGATGGTCGGCTTAGGGGAAAGCCAAGACGAAGTGCGCCGCCTGCTCGACGACTTGCGACAATCTGAAACCGATGTGGCCACGATCGGACAGTATTTGCAGCCTCGCCGTCGACGCCTTCGGGTCGAGGAATACGTGCCTCCCGAAACCTTCGAGCGCTACCGCGAATACGGCGAATCGATCGGGTTCAGGGCCGTCTTCAGCGGCCCGCTCGTGCGCAGCTCCTATATGGCCGAGCAAGTCGAGCAACGGGCCTAGCGCCCACTAGTGCCGCGACAGCTTGAAAAAGTTTGTTTGGCGGAAAAGCGCGATTCTTGAGTGACCGCATCGCATGGCGATGCGGCTCTGTTTGGTAGTTGTTTCCTCCGCGACGGCAGCCGGACGCCTTCCCAATAAGATCGAGGAAACGTCTCTTTTCAGGTGGTCTGAGTACTAGCGCAACAGCCCCAAGGCCAAGTAAAGAACCGGTACGGAAAACAACACTCCGTCCACGCGGTCGAGCATCCCGCCGTGTCCGGGGAGCAAGTCGCCGCTGTCTTTGACGCCCGCGCCGCGCTTCAACAGCGACTCGGCCAGATCGCCCGCCTGCGCGGCGACATTGACCCCGACCGCGAGCAGGATCACCCACACCGCGCTGAGTTCGGGCCGCGGAGTGAAATACACCCAATAGCCAAGTCCGGCGGCGGCGGCCGCCGCCGCCGAAGCCAGCGAGCCCTCCCAGGTCTTGTTCGGGCTCACGCGAGGAGCCAACTTGTGCCGGCCGAAAGCCCGCCCGACATAATAAGCCGCCGAATCTCCCACCCAATTGAGCAGCAAAACCCAGAACAGCCAATGAGGGCTGACCCCGTGCAGCTCACGTCCCAAGGCGAACGGCCCTCCAACGTAAACCACGCCCAACAGCGTCGAGCCTACCGACGAGGCGGCTTCCGACACCGTGCCTTCAGACCCTAGAGATAAAAGAAGCAGGAGAACAACGAGTCCGACGAAGAACCCCGGTTGCGGTACCTGGGGAGCAAAGATGAGCACGGCCGTCGCGCCGTATCCCACAATCCGAAACGCCCGCGTGCCGCCTGCTTGGGCGATCTCGAAGAACTCGCGCAGGCACAACAACGCCGCCGCCGCCAACCCGGCCGAAACCGCGGCCGGCGGCGCGAAAAATACGACGCCCGTCACGCAAGGGACGAGCAAGAGGGCCGTAAGGACCCGTTTCATAAGGAAAAATTCGCGAAAATCCCGAGCGATCCGAAACGGCCGCTACCCAGGCTCTGTTTCCGAACTCGGCCGCGCGCCCACGAACGCCGCCGCCGGTTCGTCTTCCGGACGCGCCGCTCCTAATCCGCCGTAGCGCCTTTCACGCCTCTGGTAATCCAAAATCGATTCCAGCAAATCAACCGTTTGGAAGTCCGGCCACAACTTATCGGTTACCCAAATTTCGGCGTAGGCGATTTGCCACAACAAGAAGTTACTGACTCGCATCTCCCCCGATGTACGAATCAGCAAATCCGGATCCGGAAGCCCCGCCGTATAGAGCTCGGCGCCGATCGCGTCCTCGTCGACTTCGAAATCCTCGCCTTTCCTCGCCCGCTTCACCAACGTCTCGACCGCGTCGGCCAGTTCGGCGCGCCCCCCATAGTTGAGCGCGACGTTGAGCCGCAACCCGGTGTTGGCCGCGGTTTCGACAATGGCGATGTCCAGATCATTCCGCACCGCCTCCGGCAACGCCTCGACGCGTCCGATCACTTGAAAGCGAACGTTGTTCTTCTTGAGCGAGGGCAGCTCTCGGTGCAGGTAGTGCCGTAGCAACCCCCACAGCGTTTGTACTTCCGCGCGCGGCCGCTTCCAGTTTTCGACCGAAAACGCGTAGAGCGTCAACACCTCGACGCCCAATCGACAGCAGGCCTCAATCGTTTCCCGCACCGGCCGCACACCGGCTCGATGGCCCGCGGCCCGCGGTAGATGTCGTCGGCCCGCCCAACGCCCGTTGCCATCCATGATGATGGCGATGTGGCGCGGGATCGCGGCCGAATCGATCTCCCGCGCCAGCGCTTCTTCACGGCTTCCCGCCGAAGCCCACTCGAGAAAGTCCTTCATCGAACTACTGATTATCCTACAAAGGTCCCTGGGACGGCACCTTCCAGGAAAAGACGTCGGGGCGGCGCCGCTGGTTGCACCGCGTTCCACGAACACAACCGACCGCTTCAGTGGAAGGCGAGACGAGAGACACCGCGCCTCCCGCGCCCATCAGAGCCTACCCTAGTACTCAGACCACATGACCCGACCTTGTTGAGAAGACTTCGATCCGCCATTGCGAAGGAAACCACTGCCAACCAGAGCCGCATCGCCACGCGATGCGGTCACTCAAGAATAGTGCTTTGCAGCCAAACAAACTGGTGCATGCGGTCGTGGCACTAGAAGCGCCCGCCCGCCGACCTTGCCCTCCGCGCCGAGCGCGCCGAAAAGGCTCCTTTTTCCAGTTCAATCGTCGGCGGATTGTCGAAGACCACACTGACAATGTCGAACCGCACGCAATCAAAGTCGACGCCCGCGCGTCTCGCGTAATCGGTCGCGCCCCGGATTAACCTCTGGCGCTTTTCTCGCCCGACCGCTTCCTCGGGTCGGCCGAACTCGACATTCGCCCGCGTCTTCACCTCGACGACCGCGAGTCGGTCGCCATCCCACGCCACCAGGTCAAGCTCCGCCTTGCCCGCTCGCGGACGGTAGTTGCGCGCCACGACGGTATAACCCAAGCGGCGCAGGTAATCGTAGGCTAGATCTTCTCCCCTCCGAGCGTCGCGGAGATGGGGCGGCCGGGCGCGGTCGGCGAGCGCCCGAAGCCGGTAGCGGAGTGCCTGAAACACGGTCCTCCCCCGGCAATGTATGTGGTTAATCGCGCCCCGGGGGCCTTCTTAACATTTCGCCGCGGCAACGCTGCGCCTCGTCGTCGGCAATGGCGAGTTCGGCTTCTTGATCCACCGCGCGCTGTCGCATGTACTGCTTGAAACGGCCTTCGCTCGCAAGAGCCTTCGCACCGTTTCGATCGAGCAGATCCGCCAACGCCGTGTTTTGGTATTTGCGCACGCCCGCGGACAACGAATCGACCATCGAGCTGACCCGGTCGAGCCACAAAAATGTGCTGATCGCGGCCGAGAGTTTTTCCGGTTTCCGCGTCATCTCTTGGGCCGACAACGCTAAGCTGGCGACGTCGGCCTGCAAAGTCTTGTGCTGAGAGATGTAGATTTCCGGCGCGCCGTCTTGCATCCATTCCTTGGGTCGAATGCGGCTCAGGATCTTTTCCACCGACTGCGCGGTCTCATTCAAATTCTCGGCAAGTTCGACAATTTCCCAACGCGGGATCGTCCCCTCCTGACCGAAAGCCGAACACAAACCACCGAGAAGCAGGAACGCCACAGCGATCTTCATATAGCCATCCTAGACCGTTATGGGCACCCTGTCCAACCGGAGGCCACCAGTCGAGTGTATTGACCCGAACGTTTCCGGCACTGAACGAAGTCCGACGAAATTCCAAGCAACCGCCCGGCACCGGGAGGCAATCAAGACCACGCAACCCGAACTCACCCTTTCCATCGCCCAACTTCATCTCCATAGCGACCCAGTGTACAGTGGTTTTGAGGGTATCAACATCCCCTATAATCAATTTAACATCGTCTAAAATATGCGATCATTGCCATAACATTCTCCATTGTAAACTTTGTAGGACTTCATCTGACTCCTGTACCTCGACCCGACTAGAATAAAGAATCGACCTATTTGTGACCAGATGAGCTAAACTTGTTGTCGAATCAAAGCTTGTTCGGAGATCTTTCTGTGAATCGTTCCTACCCGCTCCTCGCTGCCCTGTCGATGCTGCTCTCCCCTGCCCTCCCGGCGACCGATTGTGTGGACGTTTCGGTCCGCGATCCCGATGGCCTCCCCGTTCCCGGTGCGCGCGTCACGGCGTCGTCTCAAGCGGAACTCACCAACGCCGAGGGTCGGGCGCGTTTGTGCGGCCTCGGATCGAGCTACGAGCCGGTGACGACGGTGCGCGCGGCCGGATTCGAAACGGCCCAGCGCCCGCTGACTCCGGGCGCCGCCGCCATGACCTTCCAATTGAGCTTACGAACGCGCATTGAAACGCCAATCGTCGTCACCGGCATCATCGAGCCCAGCGAGTTGGCGGAAATCAATCGCACCTTGGTCGTCCTCTCGGTCGACAACCCCGACCTGCCGTCCTGGTCATTCGCCGATCTGCTGAAGCACGACACTTCCCTCGACCTACGCGAGCGCGGCCCCGAGGGCGCCCAAGCCGACCTGTCGATCCGCGGCTCGACGTTTGATCAAGTCTTAGTGCTGATCAACGGCATTCGCGTCAACGACAGCCAAACCGGGCACCACAACCTCAATCTGCCGCTACCCCTCGAATCGGTTGCCCAAGTCGAGGTTCTGCACGGCACCGGGTCGACTCTCTACGGTTCGGATGCCATCGGCGGCACCGTCAACTTCGTCACCAAGAAACCACAGGCCTCCGAACTCAAACTGATGGCCGGCGGCGGCGATTTCGGTTGGCATCGCCAAGGAATCGTCAGCGGATTCAAATTAGGCGATTGGAGTCAACAAACGACGTTTGAGCGCAATTTCTCGAGCGGCTTCCGACCCGGTCGCGATTACCGCAATATCTCGTTCTCAAGCGAATCCTTCCTCGACAAGGATTTCGGGTCCACGACCGTCATGGTCGCCAAGAACGACCGCCCTTTCGGAGCCAACGGTTTCTACGGCCCTTGGGATTCGTGGGAACACACCGGATCAACCTTCGTCGCCGCCTCGCAAACGATCGGCCGCGACCCCGGCCGCTTGCAACACCGCTTCAACTTCGCGTATCGCCGCCACACCGACAACTTCGTGTTGTTCAGACACCGCCCCGAAATTTTCGAGAACTTCCACACCACCAATCAATACCAAGGCAATTACTCGGTCCGCGGCGAAGTCAACGACAAGCTCACCTGGTCGGCCGGCGCTTCCTTGCTATCGGAAGGCATCGACAGCACCAACCTCGGCCTGCGGCGCCGTGAACGCGCCTCGACCTTTTTCATGCTCAACCTGCGCCCAACCGAGCGATTGACCGTCGTCGTCGGCGTCCGCGAAGAGGTCTGGCGAAAGTGGCGCGGCGAAACCAGCCCGACCCTGTCGCTCGGCTATTGGATCGGCAAGGGGTTCAAGATTCGCGGGCAAGCCGGACATGGCTACCGCATACCCACCTACACCGACCTCTACTACGAAGACCCCGTCAGCAAAGGCAACCAAAACCTGTTGCCCGAAAACGTCTGGAATTACGAGGCTGGGGCCGACTGGTATTCCGATCACGGCACGAGCGTCTCACTGACCTGGTTTCAGCGCCAAGAGGACAACACAATCGACTGGGTACGCGGAATGGACGACCTGAAATTCCGCGCTCGCAATTTCGCCGAACTGACCTTCCGCGGCGGCGAAGTCCAGGTCCGTCAACGCCTCGGCACAGCTTCCGAGATCGGGTTCAACTACACCGCCATGCGGGCGTCAAAGGCGCTCACGCCGGGCGTCACCTCGCGCTACGTGTTCAACTTCCCGCTGAACTCGGCAAGTTTTAGCTACAAAGGTTCGCTCGGCAAGGGAATCGCCTTCACAACCCGCCTAGGCGCCTTCAATCGCTCTTGGCAACCAACCAAAGCCCTCTGGGACGCCTCGCTGATGTACACCGAAGGCCTTTGGCATCCCTTTTTCCAGGTCTCCAATTTGCTCAACATGTACCACGAGGCGTTCCAGGGTTTGTCGCAGCCGGGCCGCTGGATTCGCGGCGGCATCCGGCTCGATGTGTTCTGACTCGAAACTTCAAATTTCGCGCTACCCGGAGATTCACAACCGCTACCAATAGATCGGACGTTCACCCACCCGAGCCGCGCCGCCGTGCGGCGCGGTCCCGGCGAACCCTTCGACCAAGTTTCTCCCCTGAGCGATCCGGCGTGGCCGGTGGCCCCTCTGACCTGAAACTTCAAATCAGATTCGATATTGAACCTCCCGAGCCGTGCCGCCTCGGGCTGTGAAAAATTGGGGACTGTACCGAGCGCCGACCGAATCAGTTCCATTGAATCAATAAGTGCGTCTGGCGCGAAGTGGACTGTCCCCCATTTTTTCACAGCCCCCTCGCGGTCCCCCCGCGAGCCGTTCGCCCGGTTGTCTCGCTTCAACGACCCGCCGCGGCCGCTGGCCCCACTGGCCAACAACAGCGGTCGCCGCCCTAAAAATTGAACTTCAATCCCCCGATCGCCCAAGCCCCCGGCGCTTCAAAGCCGTTCTCGAAATAGCGCCGGTCGAAGAGATTTTCGCTCTTCCCGAACAGACGCAGTTCCTTACCTTCCCCAACAGGGATTGAGTACGTCGCCACTAAGTCCGCCTTCACCGGACCGTCGAATATCAGTCGCCGATTCGCCCCAAACAACGTCAGCGGATAATCGCTCGCGGCAAACAGATCGAAGGTGACGTCGAAGCGGCGTCCGAATCGCTGCGTCGCCGTCAACGTGAACGTGTGATCAGAGAGCCCAAGCGTCTTGAAGAAATTCTCCCCCGCCACGGTCGGTGAGCGCGAGATGGAATCGGTATACGTATAGGAAGCGGTCAAGCTCAGCGACGAGCTCGGCGCCGCCGAGACACTGAACTCAGCGCCCCGCGCCAATCCACCACCGGTATTGCGGTAGCCGCCAAAACGTCCGAAGGGATCGACCGTCGGGTCGATTATCCCGAAATCGAAGACGACGACTTCTTGCAGCGCCGTGTAGAAGTAGGTTCCACTCAAACGAACCTTCGAGCCAAACAGCCACTGATCAATGCCGCCATCGACAGCGATCGATCGCTCCGGCGCCAGCCTCGGGTCGCCCCAAAAGCTGGCGAACCCTCCGAAAAACGACGCCCCGAAACGCTCGAACGACGACGGCGAACGATAGGAGTTCCCGACGTGCGCCCGAACCTTCGTGTTGCTCGATCGGAAAAAGTACGCAATCGCGCCGTCGGCTGTGTAGGCGGTGCGTGGCGACAGCGAGTTCGCACCGACATATGGGTTGGCGTCACCCGTGAAGACGGGCGGGCCGAGCGAAAAATTCTGCAGGCGTCCCGAGAGTCCGACTTGCAAGCGACCGTCGACGAGGCGGATTTGATCTTGGGCGAAAATCGAATGGCTGCTCTGCTCGGTCAGCCCGCTCGACTCGTCCCGTAACGCCGGGTCCGGGTTCTCGTCGGTATTGAAGTTGAAATACTCTTCGCGCTCATATTCATATCCGAAGCTGATCAGATTCGACCCCAGGTTCAGGTCGCTCCGGGCCGTGACTGTCTCAATGCGGCCTTCGAAACGTCCGTCACTGCTGAAAGTCGGGTCGAAGAAACTGCGGCCCGCCGGCCCGTCACGAAACGAGCGATCGGTATCCACCCGGTGATAGCTGAGGCGATAGGAGCTGTGCGCGCTGAGCTCGTGCTGCAACACTAACGCCCCCGTGAAGAACGACGAAACGCGGTGGTTGTCAGGGTCGTTAAACCCCTGCACGAAAGTGGCGCCTCCGGCTTGGAAAGGCTGTTCGAGCGCGAATCTATCCAGTTGATTCGCGGCCAGGCCCGTTGCCCGCACCGGCCCACTCGCCGGATGATTCGCCAAGACCGACGCATCAAACGTCGGCGATTCGTTCAGCGCGGCAAACGCATCGGATGCCCACACCCGCCCGCTTAGAGAGATCGACGGCCGAAAGTGATAGCGAACCGAACCCTGGCCGCTGGTGTTGCGATAAGGGTCAAAGCCGTCCACGCCTTCGGTGACGTTGACGTGCGAAATGCCGGCGCTGTAGACAAGGCGGTCGACGCCGCCCAGTCCGCCGCCGATTCTTGCCAGTCCGCGCGAGAATCCAAGCCCCCCGCCCTCAGCCGAAATTTCGCCGTGCGTGGGGCCGCCCCCGGTGCGCGAGGCGACATTGATCACTCCGCCCATCGCGTGCGAGCCGTAGATCGAAGATCCCGAGCCCCGCAGAAATTCAACACGCTCGGTATCGACGACCAGCAGATGCTCGTAGAGAGACGTAGCGTCGCCTTGGATTCCGGCGGCATCGCGGAAACGCAGCCCGTCGATCAGCAGGGCGGTGTCTTGGTTGCGCAAGCCGCGTGTCTGAATCGAAGTCAACGCGCCGGGCCCGCCGCTCTGTTTCACCCGCACGCCGGGAACATTACGTACGGCTTCCGCCACGGCGTATTCCGCCCGGCGGCTGATCTCGCCGCCATCAATCGTGTCGGCCGCCTTGGCGACCTCTTGCAACGCGCGCGGAGTGCCCGAAGCCGTGACTTGCACCTCCGTCGGCGTACCGCGAACCTTGAGTCGGATGTCTCGATTCATGTCCTCACCGGCCGGAATCGTGAGCAATTCCGATGCTCCAAAAGTGGACGAGGCGTCCGCGGCCTCCAGCAAATATTCGCCGGGCGCGACGTTGTCGAAGCGATAGACGCCCTCGGCGTCGGCGCGGCTTGAAAGTGAGTGAAAGCCGTTGCGCGGCCTCAGCGTGACCGAGACGCCGGCCGCGGGCTCGCCTTGGGGGGCGCTGATTCGGCCATGCAGCGCGCCGGGGGATTCCCCCCGGGCGGGTTGCCCCCAGCCCAACAGGCATACGAAAAAGAGAATTGTGCAATAGGGAAGCAGCGATTTCATGGTGGTAGTTACCTTTCCTCGTTGGCTAAACCAAAAATGGAAGGCACGCTTGACTCGCGAAGAGTCGCTTCTCCGGTATGCCGCTCCAGACCCAACGGCCGATAGGCCGCCGCGCGGATCCAAAGACGCGCATCAAAACGGATGAGCCCTTGTGGGACTTGAGGGCGAGAAGTCGAGGGGCGGCGCCCGGTGGGCCGCGGCAAGAGTCCTCAAGCGAAAATGGGGGACTGCCGGCCGATTTTCTCCCGGCGAGTCGCCTGTTTCGACCGCCGGTGCATCACGAAAATCGGTGGCTGTACCCTTTTTTCGCGTCGTCGGACTACGCTACGGGTCGCCGCGCAAAAAAGCCCTCGCTCCCGCCGGGGAACAAGGGCGATCACAGCCGAACAGGCTGCAAGGGCGCACATCCGTTGCCCGCGGAAAACGTGCCGACTATCTGCTTTAGGTAGGTCTCCTGGCTTACGGCTTTCAGCGACATCGAAATGCCGCCCTCGCTGTTCCCCAGCCTTCCCCGGCCAAATGCCGAGTGACTCAATGTTGGGGAACGGCTCGCCGTTCACAGTGGCGGGACCGCGCCGGATTTGCACCGGACTTCCCTGTTATGCCCATGTGGGCACCTACAGCAAGGCCGCGTCGACGGCAGCCAAAGCCACCGCCCACACAGCTTCGAGCATAGCCCGGCCAACGCGGAGAGTCAACCAAGGCACGCCAAGCTGTCAAGAGGCGATAGAAATGTCCCCCTCGGTAGGGCGATAGAAATGTCCCCTTGGTTAGCCCGGTAGAAATGTCCCCTTTTAAGTAAAAGGGGACATTTCTACCGGGCTAACCAAGGGGACATTTCTATCGCCTCTTGACATCCACGCGGCCCTTCGCTTGCGGTGACGAAGCGGCGATGATACCAATGCCGAGCTTGGCGCACATGCGTCCGAACTGCGTCTCGGGCTCGATGCCTTCCAGCGCTTCACGCGACGTTGGCCGGCGCTTGTAGACGTTCTTCCAGTCGCAATACAACGCCTTCGGAACGCCGTATTGACGCACCCAGGCTTCGAGCAGATCGGCCGCCGCCCAAGTCGTTTCCTCGCTCGAGAAACGGCACAGCGCCAGACCGGTCGCATCGTCGACGAAGTTCATCAGGCAACCTTTCCGCCCGCGCGCTTCGAGCCACTCGTGGTGCGAACCGTCGACCTGGATCAGCTCGCCCAAGTGCGCTTTACGCCGCCGCCGCGAGCGATGCGGCCGGCGCTTGCGGCGGCGGCTCCACAGGCCCTCGGCGAGCATCCAGAGCCGCAGTGTTCGCACCGATAGTTTCAGATCGTGGTCTGTCCACAAATGCTCGGCCGCCAGCGTCGGCCCGAAGCGCTCGTGCGGCTCGCCGGAGTAGTGTTCGCGCACCAGTTGCAGCACTCGCTTGCGAACTTCCGCCGGCTTGGCGCGGTTCGATACCCGGCCCACGTTGCCGTGCTTCAATGCTTTTGTCCCTCCCGCGCTGTAGCGCCTCCAGATCCGCTTGGTCTGGCGATAACTGATATCGAGTGTCCGCGCCGCCTCGCTCAGCTTCAACTCGCCTCGCTTCACCCGGCCCAGTACCTCGCCCCGTCTCAATTCCTTGTCGTTCATCCATGTCCTCTCCAATCTAGGCTCCTCCTTCGGAGCCTTAGATTAGGGGACATTTCTATCGCCCTCTCAAGGGGACATTATCATCGCCCTTCAACAGGAAGGCACGCCAAGCAGCGCGGGAAGCGGGCAGAGGCAGCTCTGAGAGACGCCGCTGCCTGCTCCTTCCCCTCAACGATAGTGTTACCCCTGTTCCGGCGAGTCCGCTATTGCACGGTTAAGTTAGCGGGGGCGAGGGCGTCCAATGCCTTGCGGAGGGCGCGGCACATCTTTTCACAGGCGTCGGCGGCACGCGCTTTTTCCGAAGGCGATAACGCCTCCATGCGGCGACGCAACAGGGCCGGCTCTTCCTCGTCGTCGGCGTGAACGGCGAAGTAGGTGTGCGCCTTTTCGGAAAGATCGTAGTGCTCGCGGAGCCCGGCCAACTTGGTGGCGGCCGTGCGAGGCTGCTGCGCCTCGAAGGCGTAAAGAGCGCCGAGCGAGGTCGTCGCGTCCGAGAATAGCGAATCGGCTGTCTCGACCAGCTCACGAACGGCGGAAGTTTCGGCTTGGCCGATGTCGACGCCCAGCGACTCGGCGAACCCTCGCCATAGCTCAACGTGCTCGCGCTCCTCGGCGGCAATCGCGCTGTCACCGTGGATCGCCCATCCCTTGGGAATCAAGGAAATGAAGGCACCGTATTCGTTGGCGTAGCGCGCCAGGGATTCGCGAGGCAAGCAGCCTTCGCTCCAGGCTTGATAAAAGGCGCTTTCCAGTAGATTCCATCGCGAGATCGATTCGTCGAGTTTTTGCGCAAGGTTCATTGAGGGGGTTTCCTTTGTTGATTCCGAATACTGCGAACGAGCGTTTATTCTAGCGTGCCGAGACGCGCCGCTGACGGGTTTTCGGCGGCCTCGCCCGCTCTACCGCACTCGGGCCAAGCTTCCACCATCGCCGGCGACGTACCCGATGAGTTCGCCGGCAATGCCGCACGCGATGAGAATGACAATCATCGGAAAGGCGACCAACAGTTTGCCCCTGTGACGGCGCTTTCGGCGGACGGCGCGCAGCAACCGTAACGGCAGCATGAGGGGCAGGGCGCAACCGGCCGCCGCGGCAGAAAGCAACCGCTTCCCTTCACCCCACCGTTGAGCCCGCATAGCCGCGAAAGAGCGTGCGTAGAGAAACTTCTGCGCGGCGAACTCCCCAAACCGGAAGGGATTCAGATGCTCGACGGCAATCTTCGAGTCGACGAGAAACTTCGCTCCGTTTTCATCGAGATGGTCAAGCAGAAAACCCTCCCATAACGAACCGAAGCGCTCATCTTCGATCGGCAAGACCGATTTGCGATAGCTGACATTGCCGCCCGCGATGGCGCTGGGCCCACTCGACTCCGCCGGAGGCATGACACCGGCATATTCCAGCAAGAAGAACGCCCAATCGAAGACGGTGTTCCGCGAGGCATTTTCGATCGGGCCGGCAACGACGTCATACCCGGCCGCGTGCCAATCCATTATTCGCGTCGCCCAATCGGCCGCGGCCAAACAGTGGTCTTCCATCACGGCTACCTTCTCGGCCGCTGCCTCGCAAAACCCGCGCCAACGCAGAGCCGGGATCGATAGCCCATCAAGGCCGCTTTCGAAGCGCACGCCGGGGAAGCGGCCGGCGAGGGGCGCGGTTTCCTCTGCCAAGAAACGGGTGTAGACGATGATTTCCAACCTGTCCCGGCAACTCTGCGCCTCAAGCCGGGCCAGGCATTCGTCGATCCATGGGCCTCGGTTAACCCACGGGACCACAACGGTCAGCTTAGGCTGCATTAGAAAATCCGTCCCCGACTCGACCCGCTTCCGAATAAGTAGCCGCAGGCTTCTCCCGTCGCCCACAACGAGTAGGAAAACCACAGCCATGCCACGCCGCGCAGGCTGTGCAAGCGGGCTTCCGGTTTCCCATCCAGTGAATTCCAAAGCCGCCAATGCAGGACGAAAGGGACGAGCGGGAACAGTGCGGCTCTCAGAATGCGCTCCGGAGGGCTCATTTCTTTTCGTCGCTCCCCGGCATGCCAGCGCCCGTAGTGGAAACGTTGCCGAATGAGCGTCCGAAACCTCGCGTCGCCGCGATAGAAAACCACCGCGCCCGAGGCGCGCCAAAGCTCTCCACCTTGCTGTCGCAGACGGTCATGGATCGGACCTTCCCAGGCCCCATCCTCGAGTAGATCGAGGCACTCTTCGATCGCCGAGCGGCGGTAGGAGCAATTGGCCCCGCTGAGTTCTTTCGCGAAACCATCGCTTTTGGGCGCCATGTGGCGTCCATATTCGTGTAAGAAATCAGCCCATTGAAAGGCCGAGGTCTGGGGGCCGGTCTGAAACGCCACCGGGCCACCCACCACGTCCGCCGGACCGTCCCGGTGAGCGGCGCGCAAAGCCTCGCCCCAACCTGCCGCGGGCTCCATGGTGGATTCCAGTTGCGCGATGACATCGCCGCGGGTTCGGCGGACACCCTCCCAACGCAATTGAGGAATCGATCGCGGCTCGTTGATGTGGACGAACGTCACCGCTTCGAAGCGTTGCGTGAGGGCCGGGGCGGGGTCCTCATCAGACGCGTCCACGACAATGATTTCGGCCGCGCCTTGGCCTTCGAGCGCGGTCAAACATCGTTCGAGCAGCCGGGGTTGATTGAAAGACACAACGACGACCGACAAGGTGGGGGCTTCGGAAGTTTGTTGACTTTGCCCCATCGCTCTCTACGCCCGCTTAGCCGCCGGTCACCCCTTTCGGGAGACGCAATAAACCGTGTGACCCAATGGGGGCCGACAGCCGTGTTCGAGAATCCAGCGGCGCTCGATGTGCCAATAGGCCCTAAGCAGGCGGCCTTTGAAACTTTCGCTCGACAAGGGCCGCGGGCGCAGTCCCTCGTCGCCTCGCGGCGCCTCCTCCAACGCCCACCCGCGCCCATCGGCCCAAACGGCCGGAAGGAAGTTGGTCAAGGTGACGAAGACGACGTGAAAGCCGCCTGCTTCGAGCAGTTGTCGCAGCTTATCGGGCTCCCATTGTTGGTAGTCCTCGGTGTCTTGGTGACTTTTTCGGCCCCATCCGCGTCGTGCCGCGGCGCGAATGAGCAATACACCTTCGTTCTTCAAGACACGATGAAACTCATCGATCGTTGCTCGCGCCTGGGTGGAGCGCAAATGTTGCAAGACATCGAAACACGTCACTGTATCGAGACACTCACCTCGAAACGGTAGCTCACACACCGTAGCCGCCGCTAGACAAACCGCACCCCGACGCCGTGCGCGCCGCAGGCCATCCATGGACGCATCACAGCCCATCGCCATGCCACCCGGCGGGCGGCTCTCGGCTTGCTTCAAGAACAATCCGGTGCCGCAGCCGGCGTCAAGCAAACGCGCGGAAGGCGCGTCCGACCCGAACCGCTCCAGCAAGGCAAAGGCGGTTTGCCGCATCGCTTCGGTCCAGGGGTGGGCGTCTTCGAGCGCCTCGAGCCGGTCGTAATACTCGGGCGTCGAGATTTTCGGCGCCGCATGATCACTCATGGCGTTCGACTCCGAGATTACCGGAATTTCTCATGTATCCGGGTTCACGGGACTGACTATTTCTCGCTCGGGTGATTTGTCTTCTCGCCGCCGCGGGGCGTCGAAAACCATCGCTTCCACTCATATCGAAGGGTACCGATCACGAACGCGATACCGCTGTAGTAGTAATACAGGAAATGAACGGGGATCGCCCGCGGGGCAAACCAGATACCGCGTCGGCGTACCAGAAAAGCGTAGAAGCGGACGTTCATCGCGGCGACGGCCGCACTAGCGGCAAGCGGCGTCACGAGCCCTATCGGCGAATCGCGGAAGCAAATCGCCCAGGCCGCCAAAGTGGCCGCGGCAAGATGTATCAGCACGACGCTCAAGCGTTGCGACACTTTGAGATTGAGGTCGCGGGGCATGGATGAGCTACTAAGAATCAACTCCGTCCACGGCACCCCGCGGTCAAAAATGTCGGTTCTGAGAAGCGTCCCGAGCGTCCACTGCTTCCAGTGTTTGACCTGGAGCCCTTTGTCGAGCAGAATGCTCGCCCCATCCGCTATCAAACGATATCCGAACTCGATGTCCTCAACCGACGGGCGCGCATAGATCTGTGAGAAACCTCCTAGGCGCATGAAAACTTCCTTGCGTACCGCACCGCAGCCGCTCCAAAAAGCAATAGCTTGTTGGGAACTGGTCTGGTGGACGAAGTGTTGCTGTAGAGTCTTGTATTGCGACAAGAAGCCCGGCCCGGGAGGGTCGTCGTCATAGGAGCCGATCACGGCGTCTGGTGAGGAGGTTTGGGCGAAGTGATTCCTGACACGGCCGAGCGTATCGGGTGTAACGGTGACATCGGCGTCGGTGAAGAACAGAATCTTCGCCCGCGCTTGCTTGGCCGCCAGGTTGCGGGCAGTCGCGGGACCTTGGTTCGTCGCCAGCCGAAAGACGCGACAGCCAAGGCGCTCGGCTACTTCCGCCGACCCGTCCGTCGAGCCGTCGTCCACAACGATACATTCAAAATCAGGGAAGCGGGAACTGAAAATCGCCGCTATGCAGCGCTCGAGATGGGCGGCGGCGTTGTGCACCGGAACAATCACGGACAGGCCCGGCACCGAGGGAGAGTCGGTCAATCGTCCAGTGTAGGGACCCTTCGCCGACGGCTGCAACGTTGCTTTGGCCCCTTGAAGCCCGGCGCTGGGGCGTCGAAGCGTTGCGGAACACGCGCTCGGCGTCGCATAGTAGTTGTGAGTCGGCGATCTTGGGCGACTTGACGCTATCGGAGAGACGTAGGGATTCGCTCAGCCGATTCTTTCCGCGCAAGGAGGTTTCGATGAAGATACGATCGATGGCTGTTATCGTTGCTTGCGGCCTGTACGCCGTGGGCCCGGCGCCCGCGGCCGAACGGTCCGAAGTGGAAAAGGAAGCTATCGCGAAGATCGAGCAAGCCGGCGGCACGGCGCGAGAAATCGCCCGTAACGACGATCGGTTGGACCTGAATTTTCAACTCGCCGGCGACAAGATTACGGACGAACATCTCGCGCCGGTGGCGAAGCTTTCGAAGGTCTACGAGGTGCGACTGGGACGAACCGGCGTCAGCGATGCCGGGTTGGCGCATCTGGCCGGTCTGGCGACCCTCGAACGGCTTCACCTGGAGAACACCGGACTCGGCGACGCGGGGTTAGCGCACCTCAAGGGACTTACCAAGCTGGTCTATCTGAATCTCTACGGCACGCAGGTCAGCGACGCCGGGCTCAAGCACTTAACCGGGCTCAAGAGCCTCAAGAAGCTCTATGTCTGGAAAAGCAAGGTCACCGAGCAGGGTATTAGCGCGCTTCAGCAAGCCATTCCCGAGCTCGAAATCGAGACCGGTTGGGACTTAGCTGAAGTCGAAAAGGCAAAAGAAGTCCAAGCCGCCCAACAAGAAGCGAACAAGAAGAAGGAAGAGGAAAAGAAGGACAACTAACGCGCCGTTGTCCGTCGCGGCCGCCTGACGCGCTTAGCCTCCGACTCTCCTCGACTCATGTTGCGAACCGCGATTTTCGGCCTCGGTGGAGCAGCCGAACGAATCCATCTGCCGGCCTGCCGCGCCGTTTCCGAAATCGACGTCGTCGCCGCCTGCGAGCCGATTGACGAAGCTCGCCACCGGCTTGCCGATCGCTTTGGGATTCCGCGGGCGTACGAGGACGCCGGCGCCTTGCTCGCCGAGGAACAACCCGATCTGGTGATTGTGGCAACGCCGCCCGATTCCCATTACGCGCTCTGCCGTGCCGCGTTGAAGGCGCGGGCTCATGTGCTGTGCGAGAAACCCTTTACGTCTTCTCTGGAGGAAGCCGACGAGCTGATCGAGGCCTCTCGCCGCGCCCGCCGGATGCTGCGCGTCAACAACCAATATCGCCATATGCCGATCTACGCCGAGACGCGTCGTCGGGTCAAGGCGGGGGAGTTCGGCGATGTTTTCGCGATCCAATGTCAGCAGCGGATGTTTCATCCTCCCGAAGCCGAAAAGGTCGACTGGCGCAAGGCGCTGAAGCGCTCGCTCTACGAATTCGGCACCCACGCGCTTGACCTGATTTGCTATCTCTTCGACGACTTTCCTGAATCACTAACGGCCCATACGCCCAGAGTACGCCGGGCATTCGACTCGGATGTATTGGTGCAGGTCACGCTGCGTTTTCCCGGCGAGCGCATCGCGACGCTGTGGCTGAATCGCGTGACCCACGCCCGCGAACACTACTTGGATATCCAACTGGATTGCGAGCGAGCCTCGCTCAGTCTGGCGCTGGGCGGAGTGGCGAGGGCATCGGTCGAGTGGTCGCGTCGGCTGGGGCGCCCGACGGGTCGATTTAGTTTGGTCAAGGGAGGAGAGGCGAGGGAGGAGGCCGGCGGCCGGTCGCATGCCTATGTCCGCGAACAACGTCCGGCGTTCGCCTCGGCCACGGCGAGTCATTTGCGTATCTTCGCGGAGCAGATCCAGGCCGGCGAGTTCAATGAGCAACCCATGCTCCACGCCCGCCGCGTGCTCGGGTTGGTCTTCGCCGCCTACGAATCGGCGCAATCAGGCGAGACCGTACGTTTGCCCGGGACCGCCTGACACCAAGCGGAAGGCCCGATCGATGCTTATGCGCGACCCACACGATTCCATCATCAAAATAGGACAGCCAAGTCGAAAAATGGTTGATCTTTTTCGGAGCTACGTCACCTGATGCCTCGCCTACCAATTCTGCTTCTGATTTCCGCAATCCTCTGTGTTGCCCAAACCCAGCCGACCCAACTCAACTACCACGCTGACGCCGAGTGGCCCAAATTCCCCCCGGGGATGAACTTCGGTCCGGCCGCTTCCGTCGATACCGACCGCGCCGGAAACGTCTACATTTTCCGCCGCGTCGAGCCCCCCGTTCTGGTCTTTGAAAGTAATGGCAACTTCAAGCGGGCTTTTGGCGCGGACCTCTTCACCAACCCCCACGGTATCCGTGTCGATCCGGACGGCAATGTGTGGGGTGTGGACGACGGTTCGCACGTCGCGATCAAGATGAATACGACAGGCCGGGTGCTGATGGTGCTGGGTCGGCAGGGACGGCCCGCCAACGCCCCCAACCGATTCGACGGGCCCACCGATATCGGCTTCGGGCCCAACGGCGAGCTGTATGTCGCGGACGGCAACAACGCGCGAGTTGTGAAGTTCACGAAACAGGGACAGTTCGTGAAGGCTTGGGGCCGGCCCGGCTCCGGCGAAGGCGAGTTCAACCTCCCCCACGGGATCGCCGTGGACCGGCAGGGCCTCGTCTATGTTTGCGACCGCGACAATCTGCGTGTCCAGGTTTTCGACGCCGAGGGGAAATTCCTGCGGCAATGGACGAACCTTGGGACCCCCTTCGGAATCGATATCGCCGAGGATCAATCGATTTATATCGGCGACGCCCAGGGACACCGCTTCTTCAAGCTCAACTCAGACGGGGCTGTTCTCGGTTCCCATGGAGAGGAAGGCGAGATGCCGGGCCAATTGGGGTTGGGCCCTCACCACCTGGCGGTCACCCCGAATCGGACCGTCTACACAACCGAGATTCCAAACTTAAGGGTTCAAAAATTCCTATTTACGGATTCGTCGGAGTAAGTATCGCGAACCCGCGTCCCGCGGTTCCGATTGCCCCTTCCGTCCAATTCTAAACGCTGCGCCGTTACAGGGGATCCCAGCGTGGGACGGAGGCTTCCCATGGCGGATGTGTCGGTGACTGTCACACCATCTGAATTGCTGTCGATCCCCGTTTTATGGAGGCACCCAGTCACCTTTTGTAAGGGATTCCGGCCGGCAAGGACCTCTGTGACGGTCGCGGCACGCCAGCGCTTCGCCATTGCCTGGTCGCACACTTTGTGTCGCTTACCAGTAACCTTGTGGTAATCTCACGACCAGTGGGACCTGTTTGTTTCCGTAAAGGCGTACTTGCCTGCTGGCTGCTGTTGTGGCCCGCCGGCGCCTCCGCGCAAACCCTCGCGGAGATTGACTTTTTCGAGAAGCGGGTTCGCCCGGTGCTCGCCGAAAACTGCTTTGCCTGCCACGGCGAGCAGTCGCCGCAGCCGATGAGCGGGCTGCGCGTGGACACACGCAATGCCCTGCTCCAAGGAGGTGATCGCGGACCCGCGGTCGTCCCCGGCAAGCCCTCGGAAAGCCGTTTGATCCAAGCGGTGCGGCACCAGGGGCTCGTGATGCCACCGAACGGAAAGCTCGATGATCGCCAAATCGCCGATCTGGAGCACTGGATCTCGCTCGGCGCCCCCTGGGGGCATACCGCTTCAGCGGATGCCGCGCCAGGGCCTGATGCCGCACCGGCGGATGCTGACGGGGAAGGGGCTACCACGACAGGGTCGGCGATGTCCGCCACGGGTGCCGGCGGTCATTGGGCCTTTCAGCCCTTCCATGCGGTCGACGCCCAAAAGTCCGCCGAAGGCTACGGTGATCCGGCGGTCGACCGGCTCATCCTGGCCAAGTTGAAGGAGACGGGGCTTTCTCCTTCGGAGCGCGCCGATCCACGCACGCTCCTGCGGCGTCTCAGCTATGGCCTCACCGGCTTGCCGCCCTCGTTTGAGGAAATCCAGGCCTTCGCCGCGGACCCCAACCCGGCCGCGTACAAACGTGAGGTGGACCGCCTGCTCGCCTCGCCGCACTTCGGCGAGCGCTGGGCGCGCCACTGGTTGGACACCGCCCGTTACGCCGAGGCTGGAGCGATCAACGTGCGCTTCGCCTTTGCCTACACCTACCGCGACTGGGTCATCCGGGCGCTTAACGACGACATGCCCTACGACAAGTTCGTCATACGGCAACTGGCGTCCGATCTCCTGCCCGGTGAGGACAAGCACCACCTGGCCGCTTTGGGTTTTCTCACGCTGGGCTTGAATCCGTTCCGTCGAACCGACCTGCCCGAGAAGATCGATGACCGGATCGATGTCGTCACCCGCGGCCTGATGGGGCTGAGCGTCAGCTGCGCACGCTGCCATGACCACAAATTCGACCCCATCCCCACCCAGGACTACTACTCGCTCTACGGCGTCTTCTTGAACTCCGAAGAACCGCTGGAAGCCGTTCCCATCGCGAACACGCCCGGCACCGATCCCCTCGAAGACGCGTATCGTGCTCGACTGACCCGTCGCGTCAATGTGCTCCGGACGTGGGAGCGAGAACGGCTGGAGGAGCACCGAGCCGACGCGAGAAGGGCCGACAGCATCGAGCGCTACCTGCTCGGCGCGTGGCGGGGGAGAGGCATGACGGGCCCTCAGCTTGAAAACCTCGCCAAGGAGACGAACCTACCCTCCTACCTGCTGAATCGTTGGGTAAGCTATCTCAACCGGGCCGGCGCCTCGGCCGATCCCGTGTTTATCTTGTGGGGTCGACTGGCGGCGTTGGACGGGCCCGATTTCGCCGGCGCTGCTCGCAAGGCGCTGACCGGCGACAACGACCTATCCGATGCAAACCAGCTCGTGGTCGATGAATTCAAGCGCAAGCCGCCTGTGTCGCCCGAGGACCTGGTGCGGCGTCACGCGGAACTTCTAGGACGGTCCGATTCACCCGAACCCCACGCGGACCCGCGCCGTGAAGCACTTCGCCTGACGCTTCGCGGGCCCGACGCCCCTCCCAACGTCCCGCCGGAGGAATTCTGGCTCGTGCAGAGCGAAGGCGACAAAAACACGGCCAATGGCTTGGTCCGCCAATACAAAGACGCCGCCGCGGATTACGCCTATCGTGCCGCGCCGCCGCATGCCATGGGACTGCGGGAAGTGGAGAAGCCCGTGCCCGTGCGGGTCTTCCGGCGCGGCAACCAGAACGATCTCGGAGAGAAGGCGCCCCGTCGCTTTCTTAAGGTGCTCTCGCGGTCTGACCGGCAGCCCTTTGCCCGCGGCAGCGGCCGGTTGGAGTTGGCACGGGCGGTTGCCGATCCTGACAACCCGCTGACGGCTCGGGTGATCGTCAACCGCGTCTGGCACCACTTGTTCGGCAGGGGCATCGTGGAAACGACGAGCGACTTCGGCGCCCGCGGCGCGGCCCCCAGCCATCGGGAGTTGCTCGATCACCTTGCCGCGACTTTTGTTCGGGACGGTTGGTCGATTAAGCGTCTCATTCGGCGCATCGTGCTCTCCGATGTCTATCAACAATCGAGCGCCGAGAGGAAGGCGGCCTTGGGGAAAGATCCGGAGAACAAACGGCTGTGGAGAATGAACCGCCGGCGTCTCGATTTCGAGGCGCAGCGCGACTCGCTGCTGGCTGTCTCGGGCCGGCTGGATATGACCGTGGGCGGTCGCTCGTTTCTACCGGCGTCCGTGCCGGCCGTCCCCCGGCGGACCTTGTACTCGTTTGTCGAGCGGCAAAGGGCCTTGCCGAGCCTGCGTAGCTTCGACATGGCGGATCCCGCGCAGCACACGCCCAAGCGTCATGTGACGACCGTGCCGCAACAGGCCTTGTTCATGATGAACAGTCCGTTTGTCGCCGAGCAGGCTCGCGCCCTCGCCGGGGGCATCGCTCGGGAACCCCGCGGATCGGATGAGGATCGGATCCAGTCCGCGTACCGAAGAATCTTCGGTCGAGTGCCGACCCCGGATGAAGTGCGACTCGGGCTGGAATTCTTGTCAAAAGCCGAAAATGCTCGATCCTTGGAATCGACCGCCCCGATCGAGGCTGCTCCCGCCGACGCTTGGCAATACGGCTTCGGTGAGCTGGACCCGACAGACGGGCACGTCAAGCGCTTCGTGCCGTTCGGCTATTTCGCGCCCTTGATGCGGGCCGGCTTAGGGACGGATTTGCGTTCCGCCTGGAAGCACGCTTCGCTGCTTCCCGCCGCTGACGCCGGCGGCGCCCATTTGACGGCGAAGGGCGGAGCGCCGGGGGACGATCTCGGACACAGCGTGATCCGGCGTTGGGTGTCTCCGTTTGAAGGCGAAGTCAATATCAGCGGCGCCTTGAGCCATCAGTTGGGCGCGTTCGGCAAGCGGTTCGACTCCAGCAACGGTATACGGGGTTGGATTGTTTCCGGCCGCGCGGGCATACTGGCTAGTTGGACGTTGCGGGGTCTGAAAGCGGAAACCTCCCTAAGCGGCCTCGCGGTCGAGAAAGGGGAGATTCTCGATTTCGTCGTGGACTCCCGGGGCGACGACGAGTCCGACGGATTCCGCTGGGCCCCGCTGATCGACGAGGTCTTGCCGGCCGAGGAAGGCGCATCGGAAAAGCAACCTCGCCGCTGGCATGCCGAGGACGACTTCCGCGGGCCACAAGCAAAACCCCTTGATCCGTGGGAGCAGTACGTGCAGGTTTTGCTTGAGACTAATGAGTTCGCGTTTGTAGACTAATCGCTATGGGTAAACCCTCCGCTGAATTCTCGCCCCTGACCCGCCGCCAACTGCTGCACGGCATGGGGATGGGCATGGCCGCCATCGGTTGCGAGCCGCTGCTGGGCGCGGCGGGCTCGGCCGCCGCCCTCTCGTCGAACATTAATCCGCTGGCTCCCAAGCCGCCTCCGCTCCCGGCGAAAGCTAAAAGGGTGATCCACATCTTTTCGAACGGCGGGCCGTCTCAGGTGGACACGTTTGACCCCAAACCCGTGCTCGCCAAATACGCCGGAAAAGCCTTGCCCGTCCACCTGCGCACGGAGCGGCAGACCGGGGCGGCCTTCCCCTCCCCGTTCACGTTCCAGCGGTATGGGGAGAGCGGCATCGAGGTCAGCGAGATCTTCAAGAATGTCGGCGAGTGCGCCGACGACCTCTGCGTCATTCGGTCGATGAACACGAATGTACCGAACCATATTCCGTCGCTGATGATGATGAACTGCGGAGCGCAGGTTCAGGCGCGTCCCAGTCTCGGTTCGTGGGTGACGTACGGACTCGGCTCGGAGAATCAGAATCTCCCCGGCTTCGTGGCGCTGTGCCCAAACGGCGATCCGATAGCGGGCGCGCTCAACTGGCGCTCGGCCTTTCTGCCGGGGGCTTACCAGGGCACTCATATCGATTCGTCGCAAACCGACGTAGAGCGGCTGATCGCCAACATCAAGAACCACTTCGTCGAACCGGCGGCCCAGCGGCGGCAACTCGACCTTTTGGGCCGGCTAAACCAGGCTCATCAGCGCGAGCGCGGGGAAGACACCTTGCTCGAAGCGCGCATCCAGTCTTTCGAGCTGGCCTACCGCATGCAGATGGAGGCGTCGGAAGTCTTCGACATCAGCGGCGAACCGGAATACGTGAAGCAGGCCTACGGGGACACGGTGCACGGCCGCCAGATGCTCATCGCGCGCCGCTTATTGGAAAAGGGCGTGCGTTTCGTGCAGACCTGGCACGGGGCGGGACAACCCTGGGACAGCCACAGCGAGATCGAAAAGAACCACGGCAAGCTCGCCGGCGAGTGCGATCAACCGATCGGGGCGTTCCTCAAGGACCTCAAGCAGCGCGGCCTGCTCGACGACACGCTGGTGATTTGGGGCGGCGAGTTCGGCCGCACTCCCGTGGTGGAGTTGACCGCCTTCGGCAGCAACGCCGGGCAGAACGGCCGAGACCACAACTCATGGGGCTTTTCGATGTGGATGGCCGGCGGCGGCGTAAAGGGCGGACATATCCATGGCGCGACCGACGAGTTCGGGTTCCGCGCCGTTGACCAACCCGTCCACATCCACGATCTCCACGCGACGATCCTGCATCTACTCGGGTTTGATCACGAGCAGTTCACCTATCGCTACTCGGGCCGCGACTTCCGCCTGACCGATGTCCGCGGAAACGTCGTTCACGACATTCTTGCTTAGCGCGGTCCGGTGTGACCCTCGCGTGGCGGCCGGGCGTCAGCCGACTGGAAGCCGATGCTTACTGAGACTTGGGACTCGACTTGGCAGTGACGGTTACCTTTTCCGGCGGAGTTACGCCCGCGGCAATCATCACTTCGCGAATGGCGACCTCGGCCTCGGGCTGAGGCCTGAAACTTCGGGGCCGTCTGTATCCGACCGCGATGGCTAAAGGCGTCGATCCGTACTTGTTTTCGCGATTCCAGACTTCAATCCCGGCCCCTTTTTCGGCGAGGAATTTGATGATCTCGGGGCGGTCTCGGTAGGCGGCTAAATGCATCGCGGTTTCAGCGTTGTGATTGACCGCGTCGATGTTGACGCCGAGATCCAGCGCCAGATCCATCGTCGCCAACACTTCTTCCGTCGTTCCGGTCATCCTGCCGGCCAGCATTACAGCCGTGTTGTCGTCTTCGTTTGTAAGCGCCGGATCGGCGCCCAGATCGGCCAGCGTCTTCATCAACCCGACGTCCGCCGTTTCGGCGGCCATCAAGAACGGGGTCATCTCGATCCGGGGCCTTGCGATATCCGGGTAGGTCGGGCGCGCCGTGTGGATTCTCGCGTTCAAATTCGCGCCATGAGCCGCCAGCTTGGCCACGAATTGAAGACTGGTCATGTTTCCCGTGGGCTCGGGAGGCGGATTCAAGTCGCCGGGAGGGACTCTGCGCGCCGCGATCATGGCGTGCAACGCCGTATAGCCGGTCGGGTCGGCGGCGCCCGCGTCGGCGCCGGCCTCCATCAGATACGTCGCCAGTTCGAAATGACCGTTCTCGACCGCCACGTGCAGCGGGCGCGCCCCGGGCTTTAGACGGGCGTCGTAGCCGAGGTGCCGCCAATCCGTGTGAGATTCGATGCCTTCGCTGATATCCGCTCCCGCCTTCACCAGCGTCTTGACGACATCCATGTGGCCCTCTCTCACCGCGAAGAGCAGAGGCGTAAACCCCGAGGACAAAGTCGTTCGGAATTCGGCGCCGGCCTGGATGAGTTCCCCGACGACCTCGGCGTGACCTTCCGCCGCGGCCCACATCAGGGCCGTCTGTTCGGCTTTCGTCTCGAAATCGAAAATCGTGGGGTCATCCATGCGAACCAGAAAGGCGCTGGCGCCTACTCCGTCCTGCCGTCCCATGCCGTGAACGGTCGATCGAGGGTCGGCTCCGCGGGCCAACAGCGCCTTAACCGGCCCGAGCCTGCCCGTTCGGGCGGCCGTCATCAGAGCGGTCTCGCCGCCGGGAAGCGTGGTGTTCGGGTCGGCTCCTGCATCGAGGAGCAACTCAACCATCTCAGGGTTTCCGTTCGTGCAGGCAAACGTGAGCGGCGTCACCCCGTAGCGATTCGCGGCGCTTACGTCGGCTCCGGCTCGCACGAAGAGTTTCGCCGTCTCCAGATCATCGTGACGCGCGGCCCAGTGGAGAGCCGTCATGCCGTCAACCTGGGCCGTGTTCACATCCGCGGGCTGTTCGAGCAGGGCGCGAATACCCTCGCGATCCATGATCTCCGCCGCATCCGCGAGCGAGGCGTCGCCGGCGGGAGCCGGGCCGGCCGCGCATAACAGCCAAGCTGTCCCCCATAGGGCGATCTGTTTCGCGGACATGGCCATCGTGTTCTCGCTTCCCTTCGCGGGAATTAAATCGAGAGCAGTTCCTCGACCTTTCCCTTACTGTCGGCGAAGGAATCCATACGGACACCCGCCTTCTCGAGTAGCGTCAGGTGCAGATTCGCCAGCGGCGTCGATTCCGCATAGCGGATGTGACGGCCGCCCTTCAACCTACCGGCGCCGCCGCCGGCCACCAGAATCGGAAGGTTGGTGTGGTCGTGGGCGTTGGGATTTCCCATGCCGCTGCCGTACATATACATGGAATGGTCCAGCAGAGAGCCGTCTCCGTCGGGAGTGGCCTTGAGCTTTTCGAGAAGATAGGCGAACAGCGACACGTGATACTCGTTGATCTTGGCCATCTTGGCGATCTTCTCGGGATCGTTCCCGTGGTGCGTCAACGGGTGGTGCGGCTCGGAAACTCCGATCTCGTTGTAGCTCCGCGTGCTGGTTTCCCGAGCCAGTTGGAACGTAATCACTCTGGTGACGTCGGCCTGCAGGGCCAGTACCTGCAAATCGAACATCAAGCGGGCATGATCCCCGTAAGCAGCCGGTACGCCGACCGGCCGATCGAGATCCGGCGCCGGATTCTCAGCCACTCCCGCCTCGGCGATTTGAATGCGGCGCTCCACTTCCCGCACGCTGTCGAGATACTCGTCCACCTTCCCGCGATCACCCGAACCCAACTCACGCTGCAGTCGGGAAATATCGCTTTTCACTCGATCCAGCAAACTGGCCTTTTTCTTGAGGGTCTTGCTTCGCTCCGCCGCGCTGCCCCCCTCGCCGAACAAACGCTCAAAGACTTTTCGGGGATGCGCCTCATAGGGAAGAGGAGTAGTGGGTGACGACCAGGAGAGATTGTTTTGGTAAACGCAGGCATAGCCGTCGTCGCATTGCCCCACGATATCGAGTAGGTCCATGCCCAGCTCGAGCGAAGGCAGCGGCGTGTCCTGGCCGATTTCCTTGGCCGCGATCTGATCGACGGTCACGCCCAGATGGTAATCGGTGCTTTCGGTCAACTTTGCCTTCGCGCAGCTCAGGTAAGCGGAGTTGGAGGTCGCGTGGGAACCCGGGTAGGCGTTCTTCAGCTGCATGTTCGTTACGGCCGTGAGGTAGTCCTTCGACCGCTCGAGCGGCCGCAAAATGGGCGAAAGCTCGGTCAATGTATCCTCGCCTGGAGGAGTCCATCGGGAAATATCCGATCCCATCGGAATGAAAATGTAACCCAGACGGCGCACCGGCCTCGCCGGCGTAGCGGCCAAGGCGGTCATCGCGGGCACCATCGCGTCCAGTAGCGGAAGGGCTACCGTAACGCCTGCTCCTCGCAGGAACGTTCGCCGCGGGAGAGCTTTCTTGGTGATGATCATAGTGATTTCCTCATCTGAAACGGTTTACTTTCGGCGATTCCAACAATGAGCGAAGAAAAACGAAAATCCTCGGGGCGCGCGTCACGCAGGATTTTACGAACCGCCGGCGCATCATAATACTCGACTACTCTACCCATAGAGTATGTCAGAAGCTTTTCGACCAGTGTTCCCACAAACATGTCCGGGCGGTCCAGCAGAGCTTTCTCCAGGCCGGACACTCCCTCGAATCGGGCGCCGCCGGGAAAATTACCGGAAACGTCAATCGGCTGTTCCCCTTCGGTTTCGCGCCGCCGGCCCACGGCGTCATAGCTCTCCAGCGCAAAACCCAGCGGGTCCATTAGACTGTGGCAGCCCGAGCAAGCGGGATTGGAGCGGTGCTCGATCAGCCGCTCCCTCACCGACAAGCTGCCGTCGATCGTCTTGTCCTCGAGCGCCGGAACGACCGCCGGCGCCGGCGGCGGCGGCACGCCCAACAGATTCTCCAGCACCCAATGGCCTCGTATTACGGGGGAGGTCCGGGTGTTGTAGGAGGTCACGGTCAGAATGCTGCCGTGGCGAAGCAGTCCGCCGCGGCCGCTGTCGTCGTCAAGCTTTACCCGCCGAAACCAGCTTCCGTAGACGTGCGGTATTCGGTAGTGCTTGGCGAGGCGTTCATTGAGAAACGTGTAGTCGGAGGCGAGCAGGTCAAGGACGCTTCGATCTTCCCTGATCACGCTTTCGAGCAACAGTTCCGTTTCGCGGCGCATCGCTTGCCGCAAGTTGTCGTCAAAGCTCGGGAATAAGCGCATGTTGGGAGAAACCGACTCGAGATTGCGTAAGTGCAGCCATTGGGAGGCAAAGTTCGTCAGCAAGGTGTGGGAACGCCGGTCCGCCAGCATTCGCTTCACCTGCCGTTCCAATACTTCCGGTTTTCTCAAGTCGCCCTGAATCGCGATATCAAGTAGCTCATCGTCCGGAATGCTGCTCCAAAGGAAAAAGGACAGGCGGGACGCCAACTCCAGATCACTGATCGGGTACGCTGTATTCGGTGAAATCCCGGCGGGGTCTCGTTCCACGCGGAATAGAAACTCCGGACTGACCAGGATCGAGGACAGGGCCATTTCAATGCCCCCCTCAAAGCCTTCGGCGGCCCGAGCGCGCCGATAGAACTCCAACGGACTTTCAAAATCCCGCTCCGTTACCGGTCGCCGGTAGGCCCGGCGCATCAGGGTCCGAAGAATTCGTCGGACGCAGTCTTCTTCTTCTCCGGCGTCCGCGGGCCGGCATAGGAAGATCCGGTTGCGGCTGGGCGTGTCGCCGGGGCCGGTCGCGTTGTAGGGACCGCTGATCGAAACCTCATAGACCGCCGGTTGAACGCGGGGATGGCGATACACATTGAAATGAGCCTGATACGGCTGACGGTCCGTTTCGAGCACTGCCCAGGGCTGCTTCAGAAAAGTCACGCCAAGCCGACGGGGGCCGGCCTTGACGGGTATGCGGGTTTTGAGGTGTTTGTCGACGGCGGAGTGATCTCCGACGTGCCGCGGGGGCGCGACCTCAAACAAGCCGACCCGCTCCCTGTCCAACAGTAGCTCCACCTGATGGGGCTCCCGCAAACCCTCGACCTGTTCGTCCCGGTCTCGCGTCAGCCGGACGACGATCTCGTACTCCCCGTCAACCGGAAAGGTGTAGGGAAACAATGTTCCGCCGCGCGTACCGGCCGGAAGCCCTTCCACCGGCCACTCTTGCGTGACCTCGGGCCTCATCTTGACGGTCTCGACAACGAGAGAGGAAACCGGCCGGCCGACGGCCAGGCGACTGATCTTGTCCGCCGCCGACACATACGCTTCCAGCAACGCCGGGGAAAGTTCCGTCACCGTGATGTTGTCAAAGCCCTGACTGGACTCATCTCGCGGCAGCAAGGAGGAGAGGTCCATGTCAAGAGCCAGAAGGTCGCGGACGGCGTTGCGATATTCCGTTCGCGTGAGCCGCCGGAGGGTGTCGGTGCGGCCGGGGTTGGGTTGGGCCGCGGCCGCCCTATCGAGCGAGGCCGATAGGGAAGACACCGCGGCTTCGTAGGTTGCCTCATCGGGGCGCGGATTTCCCACCGGGGGCATCTGGCGAGCGCGCAGTTTCCGCACCACGTTCTCCCAGATCTCCGAGTTCTCCGCCACGGGGCGGGCGCTTGCCGTGTCAAGCGCGAGCTCGGCCGTTTTCAGATTGTCGTTGTGGCACGAGGCGCAGTATTGATCGACGAGGGGCTGGTGTGGGGCCGGCGGCGGCTGCGCCTCTAATGGGTACAGAAGACCGCCGGCGGCGAGCAAACTCGCCAAGCCTGCGGGGCCCCGAAGTTTCCGATAGTTCAGCACGGGCGGCTTTCCCGGTGAAGAGACGTTTGCGAATCTACAGAGTAGCTTACTACGTTCTTATCGCCGGCCGCTGATTGTCCATGATGGCCGGCTTGGGTGCTGGGTTCGTCGGAAGGCCGTGAGCACATTCGGGCGTACGATCACTCATGCGATCGAGATTTTGCGACAGGAATCGGCGAACGGGCGCTTTGTGGCTCGTTTTGAGTGGCTTAGTCCTACTCGCGGTCTCTGAACTCCTCATACCAGTTTTGGACCACCCGGATTTGGGGCTCCGCGACCCCGCCCACCCGCTCGGCGATCAGAAACCGCCGGCCGTCGGGCGAGACGTCGTAGTCGCTATAAAAAGATGCCGCCAAACTCTGGTGCTCAAACAGGCGTTGCGGCGTGGCTACCGAAAAAGTCGCCCCGGCCGAGACCGAAACCGCGACCAGAGTACTCCCCTCCACGTAGAACAGCTCCTTGCCGTCCCGGCTCCAGCGCGGCGCTTGGCCCCCATTGTCCGACACGGTGACCCTGCGGCCGCGTTCGGGAAACGGCTCGACGTATATTTCGTCGCGGCCCGACTGATCCGACATGTAGGCAAGGTAGCGGCCGTTGGGCGAGAGCCTGGGGACGCCTTCGTTGGCGGGCGTTTGCAGGAACGGTTGAGGCTCCCAAGTGCCCCCCTCTTCATTGCTCTCCAAATACCAGAGGTCCATCAAGCTTTCCGCGGTAACGTTTTCGTAGAGTATGTACTTTCCATCTCGAGACCAATCCGATACCCACTCCTGATTCGGAGTGGCCACCAACGCCTCCTCCTCCCCGCCCCCGTCCATTTGCCGGAGGAAGATGTTCCAGCTTCCGCTTCGTTGGGAAGAGAAGGCCACTTGGTTTCCGTCAGGCGACCAAACCGTGCGCCACTCGATCCCCGCGCTGGAGCTCAGACGAGTCTTCACCCCCCGCGCCATATCCCAAACCCAAATGTCTCGATTCGCGCCCTCGAGTGCCGAGAGCGCCGCCAGGCGGCCATCCGGAGACAGCGATGGGGCATGGATCGTCGCCTGCCGCACACTTAGACGGAGAGGTGGCGGATTCGGAGTTGGAACCGGATATACCAACAGCAATCGGCGAAAGGGTCCTATCTGGTTCGTTTAGTAGAGGTTAACCTTTTTTACCTACGGCGGGTCGTAGAGATGTGTGCTGCCCTACTCGAAGCCCTCGACCAGCATCAGGTCGCTGCCGTAAGCCGGGATCTCGGTGTAGATAATCGTTTGCTCGTCGGGAGAAACGGTTAGGCCGAAGCCGGGGGCCTCTCCGGCGGGAAGCTTAGCGAGGGTTCGGAGGTCGCCGCTTGCCGAATCAAGGAACTTGAACGAAAAGGAGCCTCCCGTTTTGCGCGGGGGCTCGATGAAGTAGATTCCACTCCGGCTCAGCGCATAATTGCGCGCCCAGACTTTCTCCAGAACCAAACTTTTTTCGCCGCCCGCTGTCGGTATTCTCCACAGGGGTGAGGAACCTGTGAACGTGAGCCCGCCCTCGAGGAAATACACGAATCTCCCGTCCGGGGACTCGAATGGAACGCCCCCTCCACCCTCGGTGATTTGCTCCGCCTCGCCTCCGGTGGCGGGTATCCAATAGACCTCGAACCGCCCGGTGCGATTTGAGATGAAATAGATCCGGTTGCCGTCGGCGGACCAACTGGGCATTTGTTCATAGGCGGGGTCGTCCGTCACAGGCAAAGGGGATCCGCCGGAGCTGTGAATCACTTCGATGCCGAAATCGCTTCCTTCGCTTTCCGCAAGGCTGTCAAAAACTACCCGTCGGCCGTCGGGCGACCAATGGGGCATCCCGGATTGGACTCCGTCTACCACCCAAAGCTCCCGCGCGTCGCTTCCATCCGCTCACTGATCCAGATTCCGAAGGTGCCGCTACGGTCCGATTCGAAAACAAGCTGCTTGCCGTCGGGTGAGAATCGCGGCCCGCCTTCAAGTCGAGTCGTGGACGGAAACGACCCGAACTGCCAAACACCCGGCTCCACGCCGCTTCTGCGCAGCACCGCGAGATTCCAATCATGATGTCTCTTGCTGAATACCAGACGGTTCGTGCGGGCCGAGACGGATCCCCCACTACTCCCCGGTCCGGCGAAAGTGAGGGACCGGACCCGGTTGGGCTCCGCAAGAGGCAAACGGACGAGTTCGCTCTTGAAGGACGGAAAGCTTTCTACGATAAGATCGCTCCCGTCGGGAGACCAAGCCACCGGGAACGCCAGGCGCAAGCCTGTGTCTCCTACCGGCCGGGGCGGTGCGATTGGCTCGAAGTCAGCGCCAAGATCGAGAAGGTGAAGCCGCCGGCTGTCTGTGAAGACAAGAGTTTGTCCGGCGGGCGATAGCACCAGGTTGCTGCCCGTACCTCCGAAATCACGGCCGGCGATCAGTTCCCGGCGTTCACCCGTTTCGATCGATACCAGGAATATGGACCCGGGATGGCCGTGCGCAACGATCAAACCTGCGCTGTCGGGCAACCAAGCCATCCTATCGCTTACGCTGCCGCGTTCACCCTCGAGGTCAGCCATCTTTCGTTCGGGGCCCCCAATCGACGGAATGAGCAGTACGGAACCCTGAAGGTCGTCCCACCGCTGGAAAGCTATCCAGCGTCCGTCCGGGGACCAGGCCGGGGAATAATCCGGCGCCGGATGGCTCGTGAGTCGCACAGGCGGATCGGATCTGAGTCGCTTGACGTAGATGTCCGGGTTGTCCTGCTTCTCGCCATTCCAGGAAAACACCACCTGCTCGCCGTCGGGAGAAAAATCGGGGTCGATTTCCTCGCCGGGGTAGGCAGTAAAAGGGACAGCCTGCAAGGGCTCTTGCGTCACCGGCCGTTCGGACTCGAAGAGACCCAGAAAGGCTCCGGCCGTCACGGCCAACGCGACCAGCACTGCGGCGCTGGCGAACAGCCAAGGGGTGTGTTGGGATTGCGGCGTGCGGGCGGGGGCCGGACGGGTGACGGACGCGGTCTCGGTCTGCACCTCTTTTCGGAGACCCCGTAGATCAACCAGTATCTCGTCGATGTGCTGGTACCGCTCGTTGGGATCCTTGGCCATCGCCTTCGCGACGACACGGTCCAAATCGACCGGCACACCCACTCGGAGAGCGGTGATGGGCTCAGGCTCGTGGTGGACAACCGCGTACGCCACGGCATCCTCTCGCTCGCCCTCGAACGGCAGCTTGCCTGTCACCATCTCGTAGATCACGACCCCCAACGACCAGATGTCGGTCCGCCGATTGGTCGGCTCGCGCCGAGCCTGCTCGGGAGACATGTAGGCCGGGGTGCCCAGAATCATCGCCGTCTTGGTCAACCTCGATTGCTCGGCGAGCTGCGCCAACCCGAAGTCCATGATCTTGACTTGGCCCCTCGGGGTGACAATGAGATTGGCGCTCTTGATGTCGCGATGAACGATTTCTTTTTCGTGGGCGGCTTGCAAACCCAATGCCGTCTGAATCGCGATGTCAAGAGCTTCTTCGATCTTCAACGGGCGGGTCTTGGTCTTCTCCCGTACGGTTTCGCCCTCCAGATAGGCCATGGAGAGGAAGGTTTGGCCGTCGGCCTCATCAATTTCATAAACTGTGCAGACATTCTCGTGGTCGAGGGCCGCTGCCGCCTGCGCCTCGCGAAGAAATCGCGCTTTGGCGTCGGCATCTTCCGTGGCTTCAGATCGCAGGAACTTCAGCGCGACCGGGCGGCTGAGTTTCGTGTCCTGCGCCTTGTAGACGACACCCATCCCGCCTTCACCGAGTTTTTTGGTGATCTTGTAGTGGCTGATGGTTTGGCCGATCAAGATGGGTCCATTTTAGCGCTGCCGGTATTACTAATGAGAACAATCGATGTCACAAACGAACAGATTCTTTTCGCCCAGGACGCTGGGTAGGCTTAGTTCCCAGGTCCGTTGGAAGGCGGTCAGCGCATTCAGGTTTCAGATACTCGGGCGAACCTGATTTCCCGCAATCCCTCCGCCGATGCCGGCTGCCGCGCCTCCAATCGGTACAGAAGACCGCCGGCGGCGAGCAAACTCGCCAGACAAGTACGAACCCGCGGTTTCCGATAGTTCAGCACGGACTGCCTTTCCTGGGCGAGAGAGACTTCCAGGCCTCCCGAGTTAGCTCACTACGTTCTTGTCGCCACCGAAATCTAGAGAAAGGGAATCGTCCTACCAGGCCCACCACAAAAGGCCGACGGAAGACATCTCTTCATATCCTAACCGTTTCAGGTTGATCCGGTCCGGCGAGATTTGGAGTGCGAACGGCAACTCGTCCCTTCTTTCGTGGTCTCGCGAAACGCCCCAACTGCAATGCCGTATTAGTCCTGCTCGCGGTCGCGGAACTCCTCGATGTCAAGGTCGCCCGAACTGTTGTCCTGCGCGGCCACCCGGCTCCCGTCAGGAGATAAAGCGGGGAATCTTATGGCACCGGCTTGTGGCCGGCCGATCGGTCCCAGTCTCTTGCCGCCGCGATCTCGCCAGACCAGTTGTCCTTCGACCGAGCCGACGCGGTCGAGATAGACCAGCGTCCCATCTCGCGCAACGCCGGCGGAATCGTGGAACAGAGCATTCTTCTCGCGTTAATCCTTGCCGGTTACCCGTTTTCGCAAAACCCGACCGCGGACCGAAAAGCCGCCTGCTTTGCGCGGAATCGAGCAGGCGTACTCGAGCCACCACCAGCTCTCGGTGTCGCCCACGGGTTCCAGCCCGTTTCCTTCGATGGCGCCGAAGAAGGCGTCCCAATCGAGAAGCGGCTCCAGGGATCCGGGGGCCGCCTCGCGGTAAGCTTCGAGTATTGCTTCGTAGGCGGCGATCTCCGTCTTAACGGGCAAGTGACCTTGGCATAAAAGCCGAGTTGCCGCCTCGGCCGCAATGTCGACCCCATCGCGCGGTGAACCCGGCGATGCTTCGATATCGGAGACAAGTTCTTCAAAACGTTCCGGCTTCGGCCTTCTTATGGAAGCCCCCGCGTCCGCTTTGCCGAACTCGATCTTTCGAAAGACCTCACGGAAAAGGCTCCAACTTTCCGAACGCGCTTGGAGCTCTTTGAAAAGGCCTATCCGAGCAAAGCGGCCCGCGACCGCATTCAGAGCCGCGCGTCTCTCCTCGCGGTCCACCTTGCTAAGGTCAGGTCCTCGGGCGACCGTATCGGCGAAATAGACGGCGCCTCCGGGTCGCGTGAAGCGCCCGAGTAATTCCGCATGATCCCTCGACGCGAAGGTCTGGAGATTTCGCCACAACTTCCCGTAACCACTCCATTCCGAAAGATCCGCGTCGAACTTTTCCTTCACGAGCTGAGCGGTGTACGTCCTCGGGTAACGGGCCAGCTCGGACAATACCAGCGACGAGACGACCAGGTCGGCTCGCGGTAGCTCCGGATATCGCCGCGGCGAATCCATTTCGCGATACAACGTCCCGAGTTCTAAGAACGCTTCGTCGGCGCTTTGAGCCTCCTCCACGATACGGCTCGTGGCTTCCATCAGCGGCTGCGCGAACGACGTTACATCGGAGACGCGGACTTCAATCTTTGCCTGCAACTCCTCGGAAAGCGTCGCAACCGCTGCGCGCATACTGGGACCGTCCAGATCCACGAGCACCACTCGATCGAACTTGCGAGCCAGACCTTCCAGGGGGATCTCCCGGCACTTGCCGGCGCCTAAGACCAGCGCGGTTCCGGCTTCCCCCACGAGTTCCGCCGCTTCGAGGACGGCCTGCCGGCTCTTCTCGATATGCGGCCTCCAGTAGCGGTCGTACTCAAGTTCGGCGGCGGAAATGTTCCGGCCCGCCGTGCCGAAAAAGCCCGTTAGATTTGTAAATCGCCCTCCCGGAATCAGCTCCCCGGGACTCCCGGCTTTCAGTTCGGCCCAGGTCTTACGCTTCCACTGCCTCGCCAAACGTTCTGTCTCGGCGATTTGCTCGGCGGTCATCCCCCTCGCGGTTGCATCGCGCTGCCGGGCAATCACTTCGCGTCTTCCCTCCGGCGCGTTCAGGCCGGCGATGACCAGCCACATCCGCCCCTCGATCGGATCGACGGTTCCTCCCCTCCCCTCGGCGTGGAAAGCGCCCAAGGAACGCTGGGCTTCCACCAGCCCCTGTTCGGCTCCGAATCGGTACCATCGGAGGGCGCGACCGACATCCCGCTTCACGCCCAGGCCTTTCTCGTATTGCCTCGCCAGCAGCAATTGGGCCGGCGCGTGGCCCTCCACGGCGGCTCCGCGAGCCCAGCGCACAGCCTCCGCCAAGTTCTTGCGCACACCCTCGCCCCGCACCAACGCCACAGCCAGGGCGTATTGCGCTTCCGCGAGTCCGCGGCCGGCCGCCTCGCGGTACCACTTCACGGATTGGGACAGGTCCTGGGAAACGCCTTCCCCGGCTACGTAAAGGTCCGCCAAGTTGTATTGCGCTTCCGCAAGTCCCTGCTCGGCTGCCTTGCGGTACCACTCCGCTGCTTGGGCGAAGTCCCGCGCAACGCCGGCGCCTAAGTAGTAAAGCCGGCCGAGATCAGCCTGGGAATGCGCGTGCCCTTGTTCGGCGGCGCGGCGCAGCCATTTGGCTGCCTCGGCTGGGTCCGGCGGAACTCCGAGGCCGCGGTGATAGAGCAGGCCGAGATCGGATTGCGCCTCGCCATGACCTTGCTCGGCCGCTCGGCGAAGCCAATACACGGCCTCGTTGGCCGCCAGTTGTCCCGATCCGCGGCTCGCGTAATGAACGGCCAGCTCGTATTGCGATTGCGCGTCGCCCTGCTCGGCTTTTTCGAGAAGACCTTCGACGGACTCGGGCTGTTCAAGCGCGCTTGAGGGCGTCCCAAGACCTGTTTGAGCCGCAACGCTGTTCGGCCCAACCGCGAACCATGCCAAGACGAGAATCAACAGCGGCTTCATAAGCGTTCTTCCGAAAATAGCCCAAAACCTCCTCGCCGTTGAAGCCCCCGACGTGGCGCACGCTTTCAGCGTGCCGTGTCGGCATTCGTGCCGACATCTGGAACTCCAAATTCTTCATCCTTGGGCGCGGCGTCTCACGGTGGGGCAGGTCTCCGGACCTGCCCGCCCATGTTCGTATGCCTACCGGCTCAACACAAAGCCCCAAACGGCGCGAGGCCCGCCGCCGTTGTGTTCCCAAACCAACGAGTGTACACTCACACCCAGCAACGGCGAAGGTAACGTTGACGGCCGTTCATTCGTCCCGTTCCTTCCCGGGAGGCAAAATCCATGCAACGACGAGATTTTCTTCGAGCCGGCGCAATGACGGCCCTGGCGTCCCAACGCGTTCTCGGAGCTAACGACCGCATCGGCGTCGCTCTGATCGGCTGCGGTGGACGCGGACGGGGCGTAACGGCCTACGTCCCAAAGATCGACGGTGCCGAGGTAAGAGGCGTCTCCGATGTCTATGTCCCGCGGCGCGAGCAAGCAGCGGAACAGTTCGGCTCCACCGCGAAGGTGTTTAAGGACTACCGCGACGTTCTCGCGAGCAAAGACATTGACGCCGTCGTGATCGGCACTCCCGACCACTGGCATGCTCCGATGACGATCGAAGCCGTCGCCGCGGGCAAGGACGTCTATGTCGAAAAGCCGGTGACCCATGATCTTTCCGAAGGGGACCGACTCGTCAAGGTCGTTGAAGATTCGAGCCAAGTCGTCGCGACCGGAACGCAACAGCGGAGCTGGAAACATTTCATCGAAGCCAAGCAGCTGATCGACGAGGGTGTGCTGGGCAAGATCACTTTCGTCCGCTGTCACTGGTCGCAGAACTACTCGAGGTTCGGGGCGCGCCGAGCGGAAGAAGTCGATCTTAGCCGATTGGATTGGGAGCAGTGGCTGGGCTCGGCGCCGAAGCAGCCCTTCGACAAGATACGGTTTCGCTTCTGGCGCTTTTTCTGGGACTTCGGGGGCGGCAGCTTCACCGACCTGATGACGCACTGGATCGATGTGATTCAGTGGTACATGAAGAGCCCGCGCCCGCACGAAGTCCACGCCGCCGGCACCACCTACACTCAAGACTGGTTGGAGGCGCCCGACACCGTCACCGCGACGATGCTTTTTCCCGAGGGCTACACCGCGGCCTACGAGGGCAACATGATGTTTGGGTTGTTGGGCGGCGGGATCGTGTTTCGCGGCGACAAGGCCATGATGACGCTCACTCGCCTTGGTTACGACGTTTACGAAGAAGGCGCGAAACCGTTTGAGGCGGTAAGCCTGCCGGAACCGATCCACCACTTCGCCCGCAGCGAGGACACTTCGACCATCGAAAGGGTCGACGGCACCGGAACTCTCGACAACGTGGGGAATTGGCTGGAGTGCGTTCGCAACCGCAAGGCGCCCAACGCGTACATCCGTGCCGGCGTCGAAGCGGCCGCAACCTCTCATTGGGCAAACAAGGCGATGCGTGAAAAAAGGGTCATCACTTTGTGATAGAAAAAGCCGAAAGTATGTAGTGATTCACCTTGATGGCCGCCCCCTCTTCAACGGGCCGTCGTCATTCCGCTTTTCTGTGAAAAATTGGGGACTGTACCGAGCGCCAGACGAATAAGTTCCATAAGATCTACAAGTTATCCTGGCGCGAAGTGGACTGTCCCCCATTTTTTCACAGCCCCCCACGCGATGCGGTCACTCAAGAATAGTGCTTTGCAGCCAAACAAACCTTTTCAAGCGGTCGTGGCACTAGAAGCATTGGACAGCTACAAATTTAATGACGGTCCCCTTCAACCCGGTGCGTCCCCTGTGGTTCGACGGCGATCGGCTATGGAGTCTTGGCGAAGAACAGGTTCGACTCCCGAGGGCGACGATGACGTCTGGATTGGTTAATTCGCTATCTGCTGCTGGATCCTGGCGATGACCCCCTCGTTGAGGCGCACCGCCAAGTTCGCCGTCGCATTCGCCGGGTTTTGGTTATTGGCGCCGCTGTGCACGCCCACGATAGCGGCCGCGCCGTCGAAAACCGCGGTCACCGGACCGCCACTTTCACCGTCCGCCGTATCCATTCGATAGCTGCTATTGTGGTCGTCAATGTCTTGGAGTTGGCCCTCGGCCGTCCACATCGTGCCCTCGGGTTTATCGCCCGGGTAGCCCGTGACCGAGCACGCAGCGGCTTGCAATTCTGCTTCCGTGGCGGCCTTCATATCGAGTACTCCCGGGCCTTCGAGGGCCGCCTCCAAGCGGATGGTGCCGTAGTCGTACTTCTGGCGGTCGCCAAACGGTTGATCCTTGTCTTTCCATTCGTCGGGCACCCAGAAGTCGTCATTGTCCGGGACCAACACCGATCCGAACGGCTCTTGCGCCCCGCTCCTGGAGGGAATGAACCGCAGAGCGTCGATGTACCTGTTCTGGGCGTCCCACCACAAGTTGTGCGCCGCCGTGAGAATGCACTGCGGACTAATCATAGTTCCCGTACCGACCGTCAGGGTGCCGTCCCCGTCCTGCAACATCAAGTACCCCACGGGCCGAAATGCGCTGTTTTCCGGATCATCAACCTGTGTTCGCGGGTATTCGTGGAATATTAGCGTTGGCCAAATTGGGCCGGTTTTCTTGGGCTTCATGGCTCTTTGGGGTTTCACGTTCTCACCTCTACTGAAGTAAATTCCAATGGACGATTCCCGACAATCAATTCGCCGCGGCCCACAGTTGGGCCGTGGCGAAAGATTGGCCCGCATTGGCCTCGACGTGCGGAACCCGGCACGTACCCGCCATGTGGATCGCGATGGCCGTTCCCGGCGCGTTGTCGCGAACGACCGGCCCACCCGAGCATCCCGACATCGTGTCCGCGCGATATTCAATCACCACATCGGCGGCCTCCTCGTTCTCAATTTCCGTGACAGGTCCCCGCGCCTCTTGTTGGACGTAGTTCCGAGTCGGCCGAGGATTGTCGCGCCCGTACCCGATGACAATCACGGTGTCGCCGACATGGGGCGGATCTTGCGTGATTTGGAACGACGCCCCCTGCGCCTCCAGCGGCATCTGATCGGTGACGGCGTTTGGCTGGACACGGAATAGCGCCCAATCGGCGGGGTCGTGGTGATCACCCTTGTTGTTTTCGTAGACGATCGAGTCCTGAATGACGTTGTAGCGGTCCCGGGCCGCCACCGGAACCATCGTCCCATCGTCCTGCGAGGCAGGCACATTGAATCCCACGTACTGGAGACCTCCGTCGTCGACGCAATGACCCGCGGTCGCCAGTCTTCCATTGTGGAGAATGAATCCCGTACAGGGCACGTCTCCCTCATTCGGCATGATCCGGCCCACGGCGCCGTAATCGCTCGGCACGCGTGTGTCCGCGTCGCCGCAAATCTCCTGCGGCATCGGCTCGACGTTTTCCGCGGTCTTCGGTACTGCCTCAGGCGCTTGCGAACCACATCCTACAAGCAACAAACAAGAAAACCAGAGCACGGCCCGGCGGATTTTATCTCCCATCATGTTGTTTCTCCATCACCACTTCACTTTCCGTCACACGTTACTTCCGTTTCACCCGGCCCGAGCCTCGGCGACCGCCGGCCGCCAACATCGAGCAAGACCAAGGCGGCTTGCCCAACCAAACGGCGTCGTTGCGAATCGGCGACTTACGACACCACCAGACCGACCCCTGACCACATATAGCCGCAAAAGATCGTGTAGTCCCCACGATCGGCGGTCTGAGGATCGATGATGACCTGCCCCGAATCGTCGAGATCCGTAACATCCGTTTCACCCGGCTTGTGTCCCCAAAAATTGCCCAGTTGTTGTCGATACCAGTGATAGTCGGGGTCGGGATCGCCCGCCGGTGTCATCACGAGCGCGACGCTATATTGCTGCTCATTGCAGTTGTCGCGCAGGCCGTCCCGCACAGCGGCCGGACCAACGTTGTCGCACGTAAACTGAGTGTATTCTTGGCCCGACTGCCGTCCGGGTTGGGCGAATGTATCATTCCCACAGTTCGTCGCGTAGTTGTAGCAATTGTTGTCGTCCACGCGAATCGGGTTATTCCACCAATCGGGATTGTAGGCAAGCAGAACCCGCTCGCACGCGTCGGGGAGGTCGGGTTCCGCGGTCGGTTCGGCGGCCGTTCGCGCGGACTTTCGATCATTTCCCCGGCGAAACCTCTGCGTCCGCTCCGAAATTCTTTCCGCCATTCCTCCCGGCAGAGCACCGCCCGCGGTTTCCAGCAGCCGGTTCACCAACGCCACTTCCAACTCGTCGATCGGGCCGCGACGATCAACCAGAACGACCTTCCGTCCCCTAAATCCGAAACCCAGGTCCTCCTCTTCCCCGGTGGCCTCCAAGATTACGCCGCGGAAGCCCAGTCGGACCGGACCCGTCCTTGCTTCGGTCGCGTGAATCGCCCGCGTCAGCTCCGCTCTGAAGCTTTCCAACTCGTCGCCGACCAACAGCCAACTTGGGTTAGACCGACCTGAAAACATATCAATTGTAATTCGCATAAGTGTCCCTCTCTCTTGTTCTTGTTATGTTGGCCAAAACTTTCGTAAGTGCTCCCGATTCCACCCCGCCCTCTACTCCTCAACCGGCGCGGCCGGGCCCCACCACGAATCCGACGATTCAACGCTCAACTGGACCTGCATCAAGCGAAACAGCGGCAGCTTCCTTGATTTCGTATCGAAGTTCACGAAGACCGTCAGGTCGAAACTCAACTTGGCCTGATCCGTCGCCGGACGGCTGCCGCGGTACCATGTCGCCAGGCTGCGCGCCAACTCGCTGACAAACGTTCCGTCACCGAGCGTCGCGTCTTCGGCGTTAAACGAATAGCCGTCGATCAGACGCAAGGGAAGCCGCGTGTTGAGCGCTTCGCCGGCCGTCGCCGCCAACGGATATTGATAAGTAGCTTCAAGCTTGATGAGATGCGGTATGGCGCCGCCTCCCCCGGCGTGCGGCGCCCCCGCTCGATTGGCGGCTCCCTCCGAGGCAAACAGTTTCTTGAAGAAACCGGCGAGTTTCGTCGCTAGATCCGTCCCCGGAAATCGTATATTGTCGTCAATCGAAAAGGGCTTGGCGTATTCGAGATACGGTGTCAACGTATTCGGAAAGCTGATGTTCGGCGTTCCGTAGATGAAGTCGGGGTTCGTCTCGCAATTGGGAACCAGGTCCATGTTGCGCACCAGTCGGATGCGTGCGATTCCGTTCTGGCGACTCAAGACATTGTTCTCGCCCGTGAAGCAGAGTTTGCGGTGCCGCAGCGCGTCGTCTTCGTCCGATGTCGCATCGGGAAGACAGTCCCCATCCGGGTCCGAAGTCTTGCAGTAGGTCGCCTCCTGATACTCTCCGACGCGGTCAGAGAGGGCCGGCCCCGGCTCTTCACATTGCCGGAATCCGGCGATCTTGGGCCATTCCGGCCAACCCCCCGCCTCTTTCCTCTGATAGCGCCGTACGACGATTTCTTCTTGCTGGTCATGCTCCGTGATCCGGTAGACATTGATGACCGGTTCCGGTACATCCGCGTCGGCCTGTTCCGTTTTACAGAGAGGCTGAGACCACAGCAGCGCGACGCCCTTGACCAACTCCGTGAAGCGGCGGATCACCGCTTGCGCGATCTTCTCATCCCCACCGCTCTCGGCGGCTTCAACAACGGCGTCGAAATGCGAAGCGATCGCACTATACTCGGCGCTGAACCGAGCCAACGCTTCAAACAGACACAGAGGAAGCGGACGTTCCTCGTCCGTCACGCCCTGTAGCGCCTTTCGAATTTTCGTTTGGGGAATGTTGTTGTATTCGACTTGCGCCCAAACCTCGTCTTGGCTGACGCGCTGCTGTCGATAGCTGAAGCTGTAATTCCACTGCAGCAGTTCTTCCAGCGTCGGCTCTTCGTCGACGTTGCCGCCGGGCTTATAGGAAGCCGCGACGGACTGCTCACTCAGCGACGGCAAAATCGGGTACTGTCGCAATGGAATCGGGATATCGAAATCCCCCAGTGCCACATCAAAAAATGTGTCCGGCTCTCCCTTGTCCGAGGTCAAAACGAACTTCAACCACGAGGAGGGCAGATACCCCGGTTTCTCCGCCGGGTCCTCGGCTTTGGGAATCTCGGTTTCGATGAAACTGAGGTGGTAGAGCAGGTCCGACTGGAACGAACGCTTCTTGATCGGATCAGCCGAGCTGAACAAGAACGTCAATACCTGATCGAAGGTCTCGGTCCCGATCGCTGAGGCTCCCAACGGCCCCAATTTCACTTTCGAGGTCGAGAATGTCGCGTGGGGCTGCCCATCGCCGGTGCGATCCGTGCCCGGCGGCGGCGCGGGAGCCGAAACATTGCCGTAAAGCTTTGTCTCGTAGGGGCTGTTGGGATTGTAGTGCGGTACCGTCACTTGAACGGGTATTTGGCTGACGCTGTTGACCTGATAAGCACTCGAAAGCGTTACCAGGAGCCGCTGATAGAAAACGTCCTTGGCCTGGTCGAGCTGCGCGGCGCTGGGCGGCGGGCAGTCGGCATCCTCGAGCACGGGTGTCAAGCTTTCCCGGATCGCCTCGGCGATATCTTCCTTGTAGCCCATCAGCTCGGCGTATTTCGCCGCGTTGAGTTGGGCGACCGGCAATGACATTTCCGGTTCCAAGAAGGAGTCAAACGCCCCCAGAAATTCCAGCGCCCAGACATCCAAATCCACATTCGAGAACGTCGTCGAAATCTCCGTGAAGTCGCACTCCGGTCCCCCGCCGCAAGGGTCGCCGTTCCAGTCGGATTTGTATTCCCGCACGACGAAGTCGTCGGATAGCAGCGACGTCGAAAGCGGCTTGGGCGCGAAATAGAAGCGCTGCTTCGGGTCGGGTGTAATGTGAATACCTTCCGGACCCAGCCGCACAGCGAAGATGTTGACATCGTCATCCGCTTGCTCGGACGCCGCCCACCGGCGGCCGCCGTCTTCTCCCGCCGGTCCCGCCAGTTGCCGAGGTCGCTGAGTCGGCGTGGCCGCGCCCAGGGCGACCCGTAGGCCGCTGAAGGCTTCCTCGAATTGTTTCGCGAAAGCCGACAATCGCGACGTCTCGTCATCGCCGGCGACACCGGCTCGGGCCGCCAAGTCGGCATCGTCAAAGGTCGGCTGCCGCGGCACATGCGGCGGGACTTCGATCAGGACCTGCTTAGCCCGAGGATTCTTTTTCGTCGTTTCCTCATCGACGTATCGGGTTCGCCAAAACAGAATCCACAGATCCACGGGAAAGATGTCGGCTTCCTGCGCGGCCAACATCTCATCCGTGATCACAAATTCGCATTGCACGGTCGGGGCTTCCGTCGCGAAACGGCTGCCGCCCTCGCTGACGCTTTCGAGGAAGTTCCTAATCTCGTTGACATACGCCGTCAGCGGGCCCTTATCGATGGCGAACGTCGTGCCGGGCGCGAGCGTCGTTCCGAACTCTAACTGCGTGTTGGGATCATTCAGCTGATCGTGGACGCGGTTGTAGACGACCAGCGCATCGGCGGCTTGGTCCCCAAACCCGGGACTGTTCCCGCCGTCGGGCAGAACGGCCGACGGGTCGAAGGCGATCTCGACCGTGAATTGCGCCCCGGGGTCGTGCTTGGCGGCGGTGTACTCAATCGAGCTGCCGGGCCACTCTTCGATGCCCAACAGGCGGTCGTGGTAGAGGAGCTTGCCGAATTCGAGAACCGCGTTGTTCTCGTCGGGCCCGATCAGGTTTCCGAAGATGTCGAGAACGCGAAGAGTGACGGACAAGTCGCTTCCTACCCCGCCGTAGCGGCTCAGTTCCGTGTTCTGCTTGGCGAAGCGGTAAACGGCCGGGCTTTGGGCGTAGGTCCAGTCAGGTTCCTCGGCGGCTTCGAACGCAGCCAGGGCCTCGGGGTCTTGGTCGTCCCGCCCCGGCCCCATCGGCAAACTCCAAATCGATTGTTCGAAGCCTTGGACTTCATTTCCAGAAGCGTTGATCTGAAACTGAAGCAGGTTGAAGAGATTTTCGACCTGGATCTTCAAATCCTCGGTCTCGGCAAGCATCGCGTCAAACCGCGCATCGTCTTTCCCAATACCATTCGCTTCCAACGTTTCAACCACTTGCCGGCGGGTCAGGCCGGTTGATCCGTGCGGCGTATTCTCCAGGGACGCCGGAGTTGTGTATTGCGCGTTGGGGTTCTTGCGGATGACCTCGAAACTCACGCAGCCGGCCGGCACGGCGGCGTCGTAGTCGAACCGTCCGGTTGGGTACGCGTAGTAGGTAATGCTGTTGTCGCTTTCCTCGCGCTCGCCGCTCATCGGGTCCATGACGATAACGTTGTTGAACGGGTAGAGCGTGTTCTCGCCCCCCGGGAAGGTGACCAATACCGAAGACGGCGTGCTGTCGCCTTCGTCGAACAGATCATCGATGGGAAGATCGCCCCCGTCCTCGGTCTCGTAGTAGAGGTAAAACCCGCCGGAGTTCACGATGCTGCATTCCCACAGCAGGCGCAGAAACTTGTCCCTTTCCTCCGGCGTCAACCGTGCGTAGACCGGGTCTCGTTCGTTCTCCGCCCCCGCCATGGGCGGATTACTCTCGGTCGATAGGTTCGTCTTGATCAACAGAACCTTGTTCAAATCGAGCGAGTCCGACGCCATGCCGGGCTTGTCTCCCCCAACCGGATAAAGCAGCGATATGTCCTCGATTCCGCCGAGTTGCTCGCTGTTTTTCAACAGCTCATCGAGCAACTTTCGATTCTTCTCCTCCGCTCCACCCACCTGATAGGTATGCGGGACGAAGATCATGGCTTCACCCTCGCGGGAAACCTCGCCGTCGGCGTGCCGCGTCACCCGAGTCAACGTCAGGTCGATCCGCACCGCCCGCCGGTAGGGCAGGGCCTCCGGAAGCCTCATGCCCGAAGTCGGCGGCGGCTTGCCGTAAACCCCCAGCTCGAGCGTTCCGTTCGCGGCGATTTCTTGGGTCAACGGTTGTGATAGCGAGAGAATTGGGCTCGGCTCCACGCCCTTTGGGTCCTCCCAGGGAGTAATGTTTTTGAGAACAAACTGTTGCGGCGTCTCGGCCAAAGGCGCTTGGGGCGTCAGAGAGAGGAAGTCCGGGGCGACATCGATCGCGGCGAGAGCAGTGTAAGCAGCTCGGGAGCCGCTATCCGTAACGAACGTCGGCGGGCAGTTCGCATCGGCCTTAAGCCATTCCGCCGCACTCTCGTGAACCTGGAGGGCAACGACGTAGGGAAGAGGATCGGGAGGCAGCGTGATCGGGAACTGCTGTCCGGTCATGCTGTAGATCGCATCCAGCTCCAACCCCGGCCAATCCGCCTTTTCCGCCGGGATGGGACCCGCGGGAGGGCGCATGCCGTACTGCATAAACCGCGACGCCGCGCCGGCGATTTGGTTGTAGTCAATCTCGCCGAGAGCTTGCGCGAACGAGATGCGCCGCGGCCGCGCATCGCCGGCAAGGGCTCCCGGAGGCAATACCCTATCCTGCACCGCCTTCTGAACCGCGTTCGCGATAAGGCCGAAGTAGTCCTCGAAAAGCAGCATGGCCATCGACGGCAACTCCGTCTCGGGTACGTCGAGCAGCGCCGCGCTGTCGGGACCCGCGAAGGCGACCAGCAATTCGTCGTAGTAGTCTCCGAGGCGCTGGCGATAGGTCTCATCCTTCGGGTTCTTGACGCGAAAGTTCACCGCTTCCCTACCGAGTGCCGCCAATGTCAACTCGGCGAAGATCGGAAAGACGGCTTGTTGCTCGGGCGCCGCGCAGGTCGTGCTGTCGTCCGGCGGCGAAGCGGCCAACACAAAGTCATCGAAATCATTGCGCAGATTTTCGATAATGGCGTCGTACGTCAGCGGGGAGGCCTGTCGAGTGCGGCTGTTGAGCGCCCCCCCGGCGTGCAGGCAATCGCCAAGGTGCTCCAGATCGTCGTAGTCGAACAACTCCCGGCGTGCATCGCCCTCGATACCGCGCACGGTCGAGTAACCCTCGATCACCCAGCCCGAGACGGCGTTAACTAATTTGCCGAAATCGGAGTCCTCAATCTTTCCGCCGCCCGCCGGCTCGGTTGGTATCGTCAGCCCCGCGATGAATTGCGGAACGCCGCCGGCCACCGTCACTTGCGGGACGAAATAGAGATGAATCGTTCCATTCTTCACCGCCGAGGTCGAGCGTTTCCCCCACGGCAACGCGGCAATCGGCTTTACGGCCGCGGCCAACTGGGCGGCCGTACTGTCGTTCTTGATGACAAATCGCTGTGTGAGATCGGCTTTGAACGTGAGGGTAATCGTAATGCTCACCCGCTTACCGAAAATCTTGAAGCCCCCGATCTCCACCCTGAGCCTGATGCTCACGTTGGCGTTGAGAACGATTTCGGTGTCCTTGCGCGTTTCAAAGGTGATGCTCGCCGAGGCCTCCGCGCGAACCGTCAAAGTCGCTTTGATGATCGAGAAGTCAACCGCGCCCTGGATCAATCCGACAAGGCCCACCGTGGCCTGAAACTTGAAATAGTCGGGAATCGAACCGATCTCCGCCCGCGCGGTCTCGCGTAGCGCCGGCACTCCGTTTGTGGGCCTTGCGCCGACCCGCGGCACCCGTTTCACGGTCGTCTCCGACCGATCAATCCACGCCAACCGCCCCTCGAATATGCCGTAGAGAGTGACGGAAACACTCGCAACGAGAATGCCCTTGTTGAACTCCTTCCCCACGCCCAAACGCAGCGCCAGGCCGAAGACGAGAATCGGCGCGTAGTTGGCATCGGTCGGCATGTCGGGCGCCGTGGCGCTGCTCAATTTGCCGAAATAGAAACCACCACCCCCGATAAAGGGAAAAACCTGCACCGTAATCGACCGCTCCCCGAGAGGCCAGCCGATGCTGACTTTGAAATCGCCGTTGGTGTAGATCCAAATCGCAATCGAGGGCAGCGTGATGGAAACCTGAGCCAGGTCGATCTGGCGGTACTGAATCGGAAGAGTCAGGTCCAGATAGTAGAGGCCCACATCCTCGCTGATCTTCTTGTAGAGGATCTCGAACTTGAGCCCGTCTAGAGGCTTTTTGCTCAATCCGATCGCCAAGCCGTAGAAGACCGGGTCATTGAAGACGATCTGCAGATCGAGCAGATTGCGTATCTCCAAGCTCGTCCCAAACAGCCATTGACTCTCCGGCTGATAATACTGGCCGAGCTTCGTAAGGACTTCCCCGCCCCCTTCGTCGAGTAGGTCCTCCCGCAGCCGCGCGATCACCTCGGCGACATGGTCCATCTTGTCGACGTCCGGTATGCGGACTCGCTGCCCGACTCCCAGATAATTCAGCTTAAAAGCAGGCGTCTCCGGCGGCGGCGTCGGAAACGGGTAAATCAGCGTCTGCTCTCGGCCGTTGATGGTGACGTTGATTCCGAAGTCGAACTCCTTTTTGGCGTAAGAAACATAGACACCCTTGAGTTCGATTTCAATGATCGGAATCTTGAGAGGATCTTCAAGATCCAGGTTCCCTTTGATGTAGCGGTTCGAAGCTGACGGCGAGACCTCCAATGTCGGAACGAACTGCGCGGAATAGATCGTATCCCAGATCCGAACGAGCGGATTCTTTGAGCTCGCGAAATCCGGGATCTGAAAGCCGAACTGCTCGGCGACGTACCCGACAATGTCCTTAACCGAAATCGTGCCGCCCGGTTGGTTTGGGTCGATGGGATCTTTCGTCGACAGTTTGATAACCGTGACGCTCCCACCCAAGTGAAGCGAGACGTAAATATCGAAGCCGGAGCCGTACGCCACGGTCGTCCGCCCCGCCAGCATAATCTTCCAGGCGCTGCCGCTTTCATCCCGGACGATAATTTCGTTGTTCGATGACATCCGTTAGACCCTGTCCAACAAAGATCGGGTCGAGAGATCAGGCAGTTTCAAGCCGGACGGGGCGCGCGCCGACCTCCGGCAGCCGTTAAGACTCCTTGCGAATTCTCGTTCCGACAGCGATTAGGCCGGCTCGGGAACCTTTGCAACATCGATGGCGAACTGTTTGAGGTAGAGATCTCCGATGATTTGCCAACCATTCGGACTGTCCGGGTCCGTCCAATCAAACGAAACGCCTAACGCGAAAGCCTCAACACTGGTTTTGACTTGGATGTGGAACCTTTCGATCGTGACCTTGGCGCTCAGAAGGCTTATCAAAGGCTCGGGCATGCTGCCCGTCCAATCCGGCGCCCCGATCTTCTCTGTCACCCACTTGGCGAAATCTAGAACACTGCCGTCGGTGACGATTGGATCGTCAATGTTCAAAATCAGACCTTTCTCCTTGAGTTCAGCCAGGTCTTCACTGGTGATCGTGATTTCGTTGTCGAAGACGCTAAGGGTTCCCTGCATCTTCACCGCGATGCTCGATGCGTCAACGGCGGCCCCCGAGGCGGCCGGTTTGCGGGTAACGGCTCGCGTCGTGGGCTTCGAAGCTTTCTTCTTGGTAGTCTTTTTCCGGGTAGCCATAGTTGATCCTCTTTGTTTTCGTTTAGTTAATGGTTATGGAACCACGACTCGACGGCGTGTCGAGAAGCGGCGCGGAGTTTGCTTGAAGCACCCGTAGGTGCAGTGACTGGGCCGGAAAGTCCGGATACTCCATGTCCGGAAAAGGTTTCCAATCCGCCGCGAATTCGGCTTCATAGAGGATTCCGGCCCCCTCGGGCTCGAGAAAATGTAACTCGATCTTCCACAGGGTCCCCAAGCTGCTCTCGGGATCGACCCCATTGTTCAGGGTCGGTAAGTTCAAGCCGGGGTACTCCTGATTGAGCCGCTCGGCGAACTGGTTCATCGGCTGGTCGGGCGGCAAGTCTCCGGCCTCGAACTTCCCTTTCAGCAGACTCGGCGGGATATCGATCACCAGCGGACCGTGACTGGGTGCGACAATCATGCGCTTACCTCCTCGTTGTTGTAAGCCAGATACCAGCCCAAGTTGCCCAGGCTGGGATCTTTCGCCGTCGGCGGCGCGAATAGAATGAAATCCAACATCACGCCCGGCGGCAATGTGATGCCGATCAGCTTCAGGGCGATACCGTTAAACAGAATCGTGTAGGCGTCCAGCTCCCCGCCCTCGGGCGTCTTGGTCTTCAGCTTGGCCAGGCTGGCGTCCCCGAAATTGACGCCGATCACTCCCTGCAAGCTCATCCCCTTGATGCCGGGTGTGACCGCCGGCAACTGCACAAACAACGCCGCGGCGTCGTTTTCCGGGACCGTCTCGCTCTCGCCCCAAGCCAGCACCAACCGCGCGTCGAAACTAACCCCCACCGACGAAAGCGATCCCAGCGTCCCCATGGGCAGAACGAACTCAAGGGCGTACTTCGGCGCCGCCGCCGGATAGTCCGCGTAAGTCGCAGCCTCGTCGCCTTCATTGAGAAGCTGCGGTGAACCGACCGGCGCCGCGCCCAAGTCCGATTTCGTCAGCCCCTGTTCGGAGTACCTGAATCCGCTTAACGTCAAGGGCAGACTCGCCACCAGGCTTCCCGTCCGCGGCGTCGGCGGGCGGCCTACTGAGTCTCGCATAATATACTGTCAATCGAGACAAAGAGAAGACTGTTTCCAGAAAGCGGTAATCAAGCGCGGTTTGCGGCGCATTCGCCGCAGCGCTTTGCGGGCGCGCTCGTCGAGTTCCCAGTAGTCCTTCGGGCAGACGTTGGGCAACTCGTGCTGCTTCCAGTACGCCCAAATGTATTCCACCGGGTTCAACTCCGGCGCATAGGGCGGCAAGTACTCCGTTGCGATGTGATCCTCGGAGAGCTGGATGAACTCCCGCACCAGGCGGCTGCGGTGCGCCGGCAGCCGGTCCCAGACGATCAGCAGTGGGCCGTCGATGTGGCGCACCAAAGCCTTCAGGAAGTCGATGACCTCCAGCTCGCCGATCGCGCCGGGATAGAGCCGGAAGTAAAAGTTGCGCAACGTCAGCCCGGCCGACACCGACAGCTTGTCCCAGTTGAAGTTGAACTCCAACACCGGTGTCTCGCCGCGCGGCGCCCAGGTGCGGCAACGATGCGGCTTCTGACTCAATCCGCTTTCGTCGATGAAGACGATCGTACGTTCTTCTTTGCGGGCTTTTTTTTAATGGCCGGCCAAGTCTTGCGCTGCCAGCCGCGGATGGCCTCTTCGTTGCGCTCCCGCGCTTTGCCGACGGGCCGTTGCGGGCTCCAACCGAGCGCCCGCGGGATCTTCCAGACATGGCCCTCGTGATAGCGCACGCCGAACTCGTCTCCGATCAGACGAGCGACCCGCGGACAGCTCCACAGCGGCGTCGGGAAGCCGTGCGCCTCGGGGCCTTCCAGCAGCAACGCCTCGAGGCGTTCGAGCTGCGCGGCGTCCAACAGCGGCTTACGGCCGGCGCGGCCGGCCTGGCGCAACCCGGCTTCGCCGTCACGCCGGTATCGTCGCAGCCACTCGCTGACGCTTTGCCGCGCGACCTTCAATCGCCTCGCTGTCTCGGACTGACTACAGCCTTGCTCGACCAACCGGATCGCTTTGAAACGGCGCTTCTCCAGGGCCTCGAAATCCCGCCGTACGCCTTTTGTATTTCCCATACATACAAAGACGTACGTACCCCAAAAAGGTGTCACTTTATTTTGCGAGACTCAATAGGTCAAACGTGATCGCCGACGGGTTAAACCCCAACGCCAGGTTGTCACTGCTTTCGCGAGGGATCTCGAAGGAAACGTCCAAAGCGGCTTTCGAGAAAGCGAGATTCTCGCCACCCCGGCCGGCGACCTCATCCGCTCCAAAGGAAAACAAATCAAGCGCCAGCGCATCCGGATTGAACGCCAGCCCGCCCTGCAAGGTGAAGCGCGCGGCGATCTCGGTCTTATCGTCCTTGGGCTCGGCGCTCAGGGTGACAAACTCCGCCTGGGTGATAGTGATTCCCGACAACACGCGGGCCACCGGCGTGTCGGGTTCAACGACGGTCACGAAGTGATTGTCGTCCTCGCAAGTAAAAGTGAAAGTGCTCTGCCCGTCGTGATCCTGGTAAGTGCCGCGGATCTCAAACGTGTTCGTTTCCTGCAACTTGGGGTCGCGTAATTCGACCTCACGACCGAACAGCTCGTTGATCGTTAGATAGACCAGGCAACTGAAATCTTCAATCGCCGAGTTGGCGAAGACAACCGCCAACTCCTTTACTGAGTAGGTCGCCGGCAGGCGGAGTGGCTCAATCCGTTGCAAGCTCTCGCGGGACCGCGTGATGGGCGGGTACTGAATCAGCCCGAACAGAGAGCTTTCTTCGATGGTCGCCGTCTTCGGGTCGATCTGATTGACCTCGATGCCGAAGTGATGCCCTTGCAGCGGTTCCTGTAAACCTCCCACCAACCCTTGCATCTGGAACGGCAGATCATCGCCGTGGATGCCGAAGTTGAGCACCAAAATGCCCGTCCAACCGGCTGAATTCACGACCTCGTTGAAATACGCGAGACGCGGATTGTCGTTCGGCTCCAAATATTCGATCAGGTACGGCTGAATCGGGAAGTCGCTCCCCGTCTTGTCGTTGAAGTTCTCTGGTTGCGTCCAGGACTGCACATCAACCGCAAGCTCAAGAATCGACTTGTCCGTCCGAAACTTGAAAAGGACCACCGCCTCGGGGGGACCCTCCCGCGAAGAGGGCGCCAGATTAAGCGTGAAGTCGCCGATCGTTGCCTTGGATTGAAAGATTCCAATGTTCGATACATCCCCGTCGTCGCTCCACGGAACCATCTTGTCGCGGGAGATGACAAGGAACAGGTCGTTCCGCATCAGGGCGTCGGCGAGCGGTTGCGCCAGCGTGTCCTCGCCCTCCGGCGGACTGAACAAGATATCCTCGCCTTGACCCGAAGCGTCCTTGGCTAGGATCAAGGTGTTCCAGGTCCCCTCGGCCGCCTCGCCGGCGGGGCCCTCGTTGAGCTCGGCCACCAGCCCCTGTGGCGTAAGCCCCGTCGGTCTATTCTCCTCGGTGCGCACCACGAAACCCGTTCGGGCGCCCTTCATCGCCGACCCCGCGGGCTGGTCGGCGACGAAGACCGGACCATCCGGATTCCTCGGTACCGCGAGCCGCCGGGAGGGGTTGAGAATCTGTCGCTCGAAGGCCTCCAAATCCGCCAGGTCGACTCCCGGGTTGATCGTGCCACCGCCGCCATTCGGACTGGTCTTGACCCCGGCATAGGGAACACCCGGGAATGCCGCCCCTCCAATCGCGGAAATTCTTACCCCTAACGAGCCCAGAAACAGATTCCCGGCGCCATCGCCTTGCCCGTAATAGGCCGCTGATTCCGGCTGCGCGTAGTACCCAAAGTCGCTGCTCGCGCCGCCTGGGGTTACCGTCATCCACGACGTTCGCAGCTTCGGATCGAGCAAAACCCCTTCCTCGTTTCCAGCACCTAACGGAAAAGTAGGTGCATAAGCGGCTTGATCGGGGACGAATTCCACCGTATCCCCCGCATCGGCCCGAACAAACTCGGTTCCCAGCGAGCCGGTCATCAGGCGTTTCGGGACCGCCGCCGTCTCCGAGGAAACGCTCGCTTCGAAATCCAACTGAAACGGACCGGCCGGGGTCAGGTAGTAGGCGTCCTCCACTCCGCTTTCCGGCAGGGCGGCGAACGAAGCCAACATCAAACGCGCTTCCGGCCGCGGCGTTAAGCCAACAAGACGGCCCGTATTGGTTCTGAAATACGATGCATACGAACGCCCGCCGGCGAGGTCTCCAAAAGCAAACCGCGTCCTCGTTCCCGTTGCGGTATCGGCGCGAATGGGGTCGAATTGCGCGTCGAGCGGGATCGGCTCGGCTTGCGCACTCAACTCAAACACGGGATAGCGGCGCGCAATCAGAGCGTCAGGGCCCAAGCCGGGTGAAAAGTAGCGAACGTCTCCGCCAAAATCGAACAGCGCTGACCGCTTGAGGTCGATCCCAAACTGAAACGTACCGGAACCATCCCCGCACATCGGTACGATAACGCCGGCGGGAATGTCATATTCCACACCGTCCGTCTCGGCCTGTAAGAAGATACGGTGCTCATCGCTCGGCTTGATCTGGATGGCGTCCTCGCCCAATAACGAGGCTTTCAGGGAGTTGTCGACCGTGAGCGAGATGTTGCGCAGCCTGAGGGTGTCGGGACCGGTCGTCACGTTCGAAGGCGTGATACCCAGAACCGACCCCTCGAGCGGGTAAACGCCCGGCTCGGAAAACCAGAGAATACGGGGGCTTGTGCCGCCCCAACCCGCGACGAAATCCCTGACCTCGTCAACAAACCGGTTGATGTCATCGATCGGTTCGCCTACGAAGATGAAGACGCCGGCAAAGCGCCCCCCGCTCCCCCATATCTTTTCCAACGTCAGTGGATCGCTGTTAGGCGCTTTGCCGTCCAGCAAGAAGTAGGGACGGCCTACACGGTAGGGGCATTCGAGGTCGGCCGGCTCGGCGCAGTCGCCGCAATAGAAATAGTCGGCGTCCCGAGTTTGTTGACGGATGAAGGTAACGGCCATACAACCAAGTCGTCCGCGGACTCAGACCGCCGGTCGGGCCTGAGTCTTTCGATGCCCATGGAAGGGAAAGGATTGATCGACTATCTTCTCAACTTTTGCGAATATTCCAACAATGAACTAAAACTTCTTCGATCAAGAGCTTGTCCAGTGTAGGGTATTGTCACCCAATACGTCAACAAAAAAGGAGACTTCGTGGCAGATTGGCCCGAAAACTGAGGAAATCCCGCTGTCCGCGGCCAAAACCTCATCAGTGACCGAACGCTGGGTGGGAAGTTGTCGACGCGAGTTGCTCGATCATGTGATCCCGCTCAACGCCCCCGAGCTTGGAGGATCGAGTGGATCTCGGAAACCTCGCGGGGGCGTCGCCTCCGAGGACGGGCCTTGCGACTACAGACAGCCACCCCGCCGGTTGCGGGGCCCGATTCATGGTACGTTTCATCGTACGTGTCGACCCGCGCTCGGCGGAACGACCACGTTTTTCACAGTCCGCGGCTCTACGGCTTGGCCGCTTCGTCCAAAAACCACTCCACGGGGGCGGCGTCGCGGGCGATCAATTGCACCGGGCGTTGGCGCGAATCATAAGGTCCGTTGATCACTTCCCGCAAGGCGGCCGCCTTGTCATCCCCGGTGACAAGAAAGACGGTATTCGCCGCGGCAAGAAGCACTCCCGGCAACAGCGTAACGCGCCAACTGTCTTTCGAAGCCGCGTAGACCGGCGCCGTCAGGCCGCGGCGGTCGTCGATAAGCTCTTCGCCGGGGAACAGACTCGCCGTGTGGCTGTCGGGTCCCATCCCTAGGTGAACGACGTCAAACCGCGGCATCGTGCCGGCGGGCTTATCAACCAATTCGAACAGCTTTTCGATCTCCGCGCGATAAAGAGTAGAGGCCTCGGCGGGTTCCCGCTCGCCTTGAATACGGTGGATGTTGTCCGGAACGATCGCGATCGAATCGAGCAGCGCCTCTTTCGTCATGCGGTAATTACTGTCGGCGTGGTCGGGCGGCACCGAACGCTCGTCGACCCAAAAGATGTGGACATCGGCCCAGTCGAACCCGGCCGTCGCCATGACTTGAAACATCAACCTCGGAGTAGAGCCGCCCGAAACCGCCAGAGTCGCCCGACCCGCCGCCTGACGCGCCGCCTCGAGCCGCTCCAGGATGTGACCTGCCGCGGCCGCCGCGGCAGCGTCCTTGGTCGGCGAGATGTGTGGAGCGAAGTTCATGGGACGGGTAGTCATCTATTAGCAATCGGATGGGAAGCGATTTCCAACACGGGGAAGACTTTTGACGGTGGCCCAAAGATGCTTGCAATGCCATGCCGTCAAACGCTTGGATTGGAGTCCCTTAATACCGGCCAGGGGCGTGAGCCCCTGGAAGCAGACACCTCAACAAAACCTGACCCTGAAGCATCGCCCTGATCGCCGCTGTTCCTCGCTTCTCTTACAAATACCGCGCACGCAATCCCCAGACTTTCCGGTGTTGAATCCATCAGCGCTCTGTTTTCGCGCTGTCGGGCAACCCGTAACCACCGCCGCCGGGCGTCTCGATCCTCAGCCGGTCGCCCTTGGCCGCGCGAAAACGACCCTTGCCCGGAATCGGCGCGTCGTTGAGGAAATTTCGCCCGCGCTCACCCGGCTCGCCGCCCTCGCGTCCGTAGGGGGCACGCAGACGACGCTCGGAAAGAATCGCGATGTCGGTATCGGTCAGAAATTCAAATTCTTTCACGACGCCTTGCCCGCCGGCATGTCGACCCCGCCCCCCCGAACCGCGACGAACCCCGTAACGCCGCATCCGAAGGGGAAGCTGATGCTCCAACGCCTCCACGGGCGTATTGAGGCTGTTCGACATATTCGTATGGCCGGCGTCAAGACCCGAGGCATGGGGCCTGGCGCCCATCCCGCCGCCAATCGTCTCGTAGTAAGCAAACCCTTGGCCGCTACGAGGATCGGTTCCGCCAAACGTCAGGTTATTCATCGTGCCCGCCGAAGCAGCGGGCATCTTGCCGGTCAGGGCTTTACCCAACGCGCCAAGCAGAACATCGACGATCCTTTGCGACGTTTCAACATTGCCGGCCGCGACGCTCGCCGGGGGTAGGGGATCCAGCAACGTTCCCGGCTCGGTAACGATTTCGACAGGACGCAGCATCCCGGCGTTATACGGAATGTCCTCTCGAATCAGACAGCGAAAAGAGTACATCGTCGACGAAGTCGTCACCGCCAAGTTGGCGTTGATGCCGCCGCGAGTTTGCGGCGCGGACCGCCTATAGTCAACCGTCGCTGAGTCCCCCTCCACCGTGAGCCGGCAATGGATACGGACCGATTCGGTCCCAAAACCGTCGTCATCCATGAAATCCTCGAACTCATGGACTCCGTCGGGGATTTCCCGCAGGCGAGCCCTCATCATGCGCTCGCTATAGTCTTTCAGCTCGCTCATCTCGGCCTGTATCTTCTCGGCGCCGTACTTGCGCGTGGTATCGAGCAGACGACGCTCGCCGACCCGATGCGCGGCAATCTGCGCGCCGAGGTCTCCCATACGCTCCTCGGGAGTTCGAACGTTCAAAAGAATCAGCTGCAGAATATCGTCATTCAACTCTCCCTTTTTCAATAACTTGACCGGGGGGATGCGAAGGCCTTCTTGAAAAATCTCGGTCGCCGGGGGCATTGAGCCCGGCATCATCCCCCCGACGTCGGAATGATGGGCTCGGGTCGCCAGATAATAAGCGGGCTCGGGATTGCTGTCGAGGAAGACGGCGGAGACGGAAGTGATGTCGGGTAGGTGGGTTCCGCCGCGAAACGGGTCGTTGAGCAGTACCAGATCACCCGGCTCGAGGGTTTGGGAGCGCAAGGTCTCGGTCACCGATTGCGGCATCGCCCCCAGGTGCGCGGGCATGTGATCGCCCATGGCAATCGTTTCGGCGTGCCGGTCGTAAACCGCGCAGGAGTAGTCCCGACGCTCTTTGATGTTGGGAGAAAACGAAGTTCGGCGCAGGACGATCCCCATCTCCTCGGCGATCGAGACGAACAGATTACGGAAGATTTCGAGTTCGAGATTCATGGGAGCGGAAGGAAGCGGCGCTACTTCAGTTCGTCCACCACGCACCGAAATCCGACACCATCGCCTCGACTCGCGGGGTCGGCCATGGCGCGGGCGGAAACACGCAAATAACGCGGGCCAAACCCCCACGAACCGCCGCGAATGACCTTCGCGTCGCCTTGATCGGGCCCTTGAGGATCTTCCACCGGCGTGTTGAGAAAATAGTTGCCGTCCTCCCAATCGGAACACCACTCCCAGACATTCCCGGCCATATCGTAGAGGCCGTATCCATTGGGCTCGAAACTGCCGACCGGCGCGGTGTAGCGCCAACGGTCCCGCCCCGCGACGTTGCCGTAGTTGGCGTACTCATGGGTCAGCTCGTCGCCCCAGGGATAGCGCCAATCGGACTGTCCGCCGCGGGCGGCGTACTCCCACTCGGCTTCGGTCGGTAAGTGCCCTCCGACGAACTCGCAATAGGCCGCCGCTTCGGCATGGGTGACACTCACGATCGGCCTGTCTTGTTTTTGCCCCGGTCCTGAGTCGAAGGCCTCGGCGATCGCCCGCGACCAACCTTTCTTCTTCCTCAACTCGGCGAAAGGCGTCGCGTTCGGCTTGGGCGGCATCTTACGTTTCGTCGACTTTGTATAGCGCTTGTAGGCGCGAACGGATACTTCCCGCCGGCCTATCCAAAATTCTTGCGTCAAACGAACCTTATGGCGCGGCCGCTCGATTTCTTCGCAAAGGTCGTCATCGCCGGAGCAGCCCATCCAATACTCCCCCGCCGGAATCCGGGCGTATTCAAGCCCGTTTCTGGGATTAACGGAAATCTTCAGCCAGCCCTCGGCGGGAGGGCGCGCCATGCCGAGAACAGCCATTACGAGGCCGGTTACAAACATTGCGATGAGCCATGGAATGCGCATCGTCAGCACCAAATTTCAGCGTCCGTCCGACAAGAAGAATAGCAGAGCCGCTCCAGGCATCGCCGATTTAGTACTCAGACCACGTGAAAAGACACCTTTCTCCCGACCTTATTGAAAGGATTCGATCCGCCATTGCGGAGGAACCCACTGCCAACCAGAGCCGCATCGCCACGCGATGCGGTCACTCAAGAATAGTGCTCTGCAGCCAAACAAACTTTTTCACGCGGTCGTGGCTCCAGGCATCGCCGCAAACCAGCTTCAGAGCTCTGAAACGGCTTATCGAAGGTCCCGCGGCGGCCGGCTCTTGACAAGACGGTCAAGCGCCGCCAACGTCTCGAGCAGCGCCGGCAGCAGCTCCAACCGCAAAGCATTGGCGCCATCCGAAAGCGCGCGACTCGGCTCTTCGTGGACCTCAAAAAAGACCGCGTCCACGCCCGCCGCAACACCCGCCCTCGCCAGCGGTTCAATATACGCCGGCTGCCCGCCGCTCGATCCCTTCCCCACCCCAGGTAGTTGCAGACTGTGGGTCACGTCGAGCACCACCGGATAGCCCATCTCGCGCATCATCGCCAGGCCCCGAAAGTCCACCACCAGATTTTGATACCCGAACGACGTCCCGCGCTCGGTCAGTAGAATGTCGTCGTTTCCGGTGCTCGCGACCTTTTCGGCCGCGTACCGCATATCCATCGGCGCCAGGAACTGCCCCTTCTTGATATTGACGGCCCGTCCGCTCTTGCCGGCTTCGACCAATAGATCGGTCTGTCGGCACAAAAACGCCGGAATTTGCAGAACGTCGCAAACTTCGGCCGCCGGCCCGACTTGACTCGGTTCGTGAATGTCGGTGAGAACGGGCAGGCCGGTCTCGCGCTTGACCGTCCCCAAAATTCGCAACCCTTCGTCGATACCGGGCCCGCGATAGGAATCGACGCTGGTGCGATTCGCCTTGTCGAATGACGCCTTGAAGACGGCGGCCATCCCGGCCTCGGCGGCGGCTTCGGCAACCGCCCGAGCAATCGAGACGGTGTGTTCCTCGGACTCGATCACGCAAGGGCCGCAGATGAGCGCGAGGGGTGCTTGTGCGCCGATCACGAGGGAATCGACGCGGGCAAGTCTTGGGGAATCGGGGGGCCGCGGGTCCACTATCTACTCATCATAGATCCCCGCCTCGGCTTGCCCGTCGCTTGCGGTTATAGGGACTCCCGAAAAGGGAATCAGCCCATGCGCACGCGCAAGAACTGCTCCTCCTCGGCCTGCTGTTCACCCGCCACCCTCGTGCCGTGGAATCGATAAGCGGCCCCCACGAAATCGCGGAAGAGCGGCTGCGGCTCGAGCGGTTTCGACTTGAATTCCGGATGGAACTGGCAGCCCAAGAACCAAGGGTGACCGGGTAATTCGCAGATCTCCACATACGTGGCGTCAGGCGTTTCGCCGGAGATCAGCATGCCGTGACTTTCGATCGTCTCGCCATACTCCCGATTGAATTCGTAACGATGACGGTGGCGCTCGCTGACTTCATCGGCCCCATAGGCCGCGTGCGCCAGGCTGTCCTTCGCTATGCGGCAGGGCCAAGCGCCCAGGCGCATCGTGCCGCCGAGATCCTCGACGCCCTTGAGCTCACGCAATTTGAAAAATAGACGATGCGGCGTTCCCGGGTCGAATTCCGTCGAATCAGCGTCCTTGAGGCCGCAGACATTGCGCGCGAACTCGATGACCATCGTCTGCATCCCCAAACAAATTCCGAAGTAGGGCACTTTGTTTTCGCGCGCGTAGCGAATGGCCTCGATCTTTCCTTCGATACCGCGTTCCCCAAAGCCGCCCGGGACGAGAATGCCGTCGACGTCGCGCAACTCATGGTGAGCCGTCGCGGGGGTTATATTCTCCACTTCGATCCAACTCACGTTGACCCGCAACCTGTGGTGTAAGCCGCCGTGCAACAGCGATTCCTTGAGGCTCTTGTAGGAATCTTCGTAGCTCGCGTATTTGCCGACAATGCCGATCGTCACCTCGCCTTGGGGGTGTTTCAGACGGTGCAGCATTTCCTCCCATGCCGCCAGGTCGCGCGGCGGGGTTTCGAGTTCAAAGTGACGCAACAAGATCTCGTCCACCCGTTCGCGGGCAAAGATCACGGGGATCTGGTAGACCGAGCTGACGTCGCGGGCCCCGATCACGGCTTCGCGGTCCACGTCGCAAAACAGCGCGATCTTCGCGCGAAGCTCCTCGGATAACTCTGCTTCGGTGCGGCACAACAGCATGTCGGGCTGAATGCCGAGACCCCGCATTTCCTTGACGCTGTGCTGGGTGGGTTTCGTTTTCAACTCCCCGGCGGCGGCGATCCACGGAACCAGCGTTACGTGAACGAAAGCGCAATTCTTCCTCCCCAACTCGTGCCGCATTTGGCGAATCGCCTCTAGGAACGGCAGAGACTCGATGTCACCCACTGTGCCGCCGATCTCCACGATGACGACGTCGACATCGTCGGTCGAAACCTTGCGGATCGCGTCCTTGATCTCGTTGGTCACATGAGGAATCACCTGGACGGTTTTGCCCAGATAGTCGCCCCGCCTCTCCTTCGCCAAGATCCGTTCGTAAATGCGGCCGCTGGTGATGTTGTTAGCTTGGGTCAGCTTGGCGTGGGTGAAGCGCTCGTAGTGGCCGAGATCCAGATCCGTCTCCGCGCCGTCGTCGGTCACGAAAACTTCACCGTGCTGAAAAGGACTCATTGTGCCTGGATCGACGTTGAGATAGGGGTCGCATTTCTGGAGCGTGACGCGCAATCCGCGGCTCTCGAGCAAGCAGCCAATCGAAGCCGCCGCAATCCCTTTTCCCAAAGACGAAACAACGCCGCCGGTGACAAACAGATATTTTTTCATAAGCCTTCGACTACCCGCGAAGACGAGAGCGGCAGCCCGCCGCTCTCGGAAAACACTCCCAACATCAAGAAAACAAGAGATTTACTGGATACGTACCCGACGGCACGAAAAAAGGAGAAGGTGGACCGGAGGGGCTGAGAAGGGCCTATTGATTTTCGCTGAGAACGAACAGGCCGCCTACCGGGCATTCCGAATCCGCATACCTTGCGTTGACGAAACAGGATCGAACAGAGTGTCGAGCCGAAAAACGCTTGCTCGGAACCGGTCGTAGCAGCACAAGATCGACCGGCCGCGCAACGGAAAGCTCAAGTCTAGCACAGGCCGATTTGTATGTTAAAATTTAATCGCATTGCGGCATCCCATCGCACGAAAAAATTGGACATGGGGGCTTTGGGCGGCCCTCCGCCGGGGAACACGGAACGCTTGTTTCGTTCGCCGTCGCCCAAGGATCACAGAGCCGCTCATCTACTTGTTGCTTCTGCCCGTGGGCGGCTTGGCCGAGGACGCCAAGGTAGGCCTCAAGAACCGAGCGGAAGAAACGGTTCAGATTTCGGAAACCGGCATCCGCACCGAAACCATCAAGGTCGACGTTCCGTTGGTGTTGATCAACGTGACCGTCAGCGACCCGATGAGTCGTCTTGTCACCGGGCTCGAGAAAGAGCATTTCAAGCTGCTCGAGGACAAGGTCGAACACGAAATCACGCAATTCGGAGCCGAGGATGCGCCGATCTCGTTGGGGATCGTTTTCGATGCCAGCGGGAGCATGGGCTACAAGATGGGCAAGGCCCGCGAGGCCGTGGCCCAGTTCTTCCGAACCGCCAACCCGGAAGACGAATTCTTTCTCATCCAGTTCAATGACCGGCCGGAGTTAATGGGCGGCTTCACGCGCAGTTTGGAAGAGATTCAGAATCGCCTGACCTTCACCCAATCGAAAGGGCGTACGGCATTGCTCGACGCCATCTATCTGGCGATCAACCAGATGAAGGAGGCCGCGAACACTAAGAAGGCTTTGCTGGTGATCTCCGACGGCGGCGACAACAGCAGCCGCTACACGGGACGGGAAATCAAGCGCTTGGTGAAGGAAGCCGATGTGCAGATATACGCCATCGGAATTTTTGAACCGGTTTCCTCGCGCGGCCGCACCCCGGAAGAGCTATCGGGACCGAGCTTGCTGACCGAAATCGCCGAACAAACCGGCGGGCGCCAGTTCCCGGTCGAAAATCTGAACGAGTTGCCCGACGTGGCCGCCCGCATCGGGATCGAGCTTCGCAACCAGTACGTTTTGGGGTACGTCCCAAAGAATCAGAAGAAGGATGGAAAGTGGAGGCGCGTCCGCGTGACGCTGTCGAAGATTCGCGGCATGCCGCCGTTACGGGCCCACTATCGGCTGGGCTATTACGCACCCAGCCGCTGAGGGGCCATGAAAAAATGGGGCTCCTCCAAAAATAGCCTTGGAGAGTATTGTGCATTTCGTTTACAGTCGGCAAGACCCCGAACACGTTGAGCCGCGAAGCGGCGGCGGGAATATAGCCCAGGGTGGAGCCGAAGGCGCAACCCTGGGCAGAATCCCCACCCGGGAGAGCCCTGGAGGGGCGGCAGGAAGGCCAATGACACCCATTTTCATGGCGTTTACAGCCCTTGAGATGTGACCGAAAAGACGATGAATATGAGTTCCCGACACGGCTTGACTGGTAGGGCGCCCTTCCCAACCGGATCCTTTGCCATGCTCTCGCGCCTGGCCCGCCACTCCGCCCTACTCGCCCTCTCGACCGCGCTCGCCGTCGCGCAGCCCGCGGGCAAGGAACGCGGCAACGATCCCGGGCTCACCTTCAAAGCCGATACGAAATTAGTTGTCCTGCACACTTCCGTGCTCGACAAGGAAGAGCATTTTGTCACTGACTTGACTCGAGGCGCTTTCAAGGTCTACGAGGAAGACGTCCTACAGAACCTCAAGATCTTTCGCCGCGAAGACGTTCCCGTCTCGCTCGGGATTTTAGTGGACAACAGCGGCAGCATGCGCGACAAGCGCCAACAGGTCAATACAGCGGCGGTCAACTTCGTTAAAGCCTCCAATCCCAAGGACGAGGTTTTCATTGTCAATTTCAATGACGAGGCCTTCCTCGACAGCGATTTCACAAGCGATGTCTTACGCCTGCAAGACGCCCTACAGCGAATCGACTCTCGGGGCGGCACGGCACTCTACGACGCCGCGGGCATGTCCCTCGATCACTTGAAGGATAAGGCCAAATGGGACAAGCAAGTTCTGTTGATCGTCACCGACGGCGAAGACAACGCCAGCATCGCGGAGCTGGAGGAACTCGTCCGCCGCTTGCAGGAAACCGATACTGTCATCTATGCGGTCGGACTGCTGAGCGCGGAAGACCGCGGGTCGGCCAAACGGGCAACCCGAGCCATCCGTCGCCTGACGCATGCCACCGGCGGCGCGGCGTACTTTCCCAAAAGCGTCGACGAAGTGAATGAGATCACCCAGCAGATCGCCCAAGACATTCGTAACCAATACATCCTGGCCTATTCGCCCACGCGGGGCGGCGCTCCCGGCTTCCGCAAGATCAAAGTTGTTCTCTCCGGCAAGAAGACGCGGCGTCTGCGCGTGCGGCACCGGCCCGGGTATTACTTCTAGCCTCAAACTTCAAATTTCGCGCTACCCGGAGATTCACAACTCCTACCAATAGATCGGACTTTCACCCACCCGAGCCGCGCCGCCGGTCGCGCCCGCTCATCCGGGCAAGAAACTGGGTAGGACGATTGAATTCGAGCAGGCGCGGCCCCCCGGTAGCGACCGGCACACTTGCCGGTCCTAGCTAGCCCGGGCTAGCCCGCTTGTCTCGCCCGACCGGCTCTCGTGCCGGTCCAGGGGCCCCTGTTGGGGCAAATCCGTTCGCTACGCCCTCCGCGAGAGAATGCGGTCGCAACGCCGGCCTCACCCATGCTCCCTCATGGCCGCCTTGGCTTCCGCCTCCGCCTCGCGCTGTAGGATCTTGTCTCGCTTGTCGTAGAGTTTCTTCGCTTTCGCCAGCGCCAAATCACACTTGACTCGCCCGCGCTCGAGATAAATCTTGGTCGGAATCAGCGTCAGACCCTTCTCCTGGGTCTTACCGTAGAGGCGATTGATTTCGCGCCGATGCGCGAGCAGCTTGCGGGGCCGCAGCGGTTCGTGGTTCAAGCGATTACCGTGCGCATAGTGGCCGATGTGCGCATTCATCAGCCATAACTCGTTGTTCTTGATGGCGGCGTAGGCGTCGGAAAGCTGAATCTTGCCGTCGCGGGCGGACTTCACCTCGGTGCCAAGCAGGGCAATCCCAACCTGAATGTATTCCAGCAAATGGTAGTTATGTCGCGCCCGACGGTTATCGCTCAAGACGCGATTGCCTTTGGATTCGCTCATTTCTCTTTGCGCGCTTCCCGAAGCCCGGCCGTCATTCTCTACGAGAAGAAAGTCTCTTTGGGAGAATTGCGCGTGCTCGACAACCCGGCTCTCCGCCCCCCCCGGCCGCGGCCTACCCGCTGTGCGGGATACCTGTTTTTCAGCTTGGCATGTTTTCGCTCGGCGATGCGTGCCGCGCTATCCATCTCGGCTGACATGCGCCGGCAAACCCTTGCCGTCCTCTGCCTGACGCTGATGCTGACCACCCTAGCCGCGCCGCTCGAGGCCGGCGCCCGCAAGGGCCGCAAGCTCTACAACCAGGCCCGCCGCGCGGAATTAAGCCGGGACTATGACCGCGCTCTCGAACTCTACGAGCAAGCCCTCAACGAACATTCCGGCCATCAAGGGTATCTTCTCTCCGTTCGCCGCATGCAATTTGTCGCGGCGCAGGCGCATGTGGATCGCGGTCAAGTGTATCGGGCACAGGGCGAGGTCGAGCAAGCGCTCGATCAGTTCCAGCGGGCACTGGAAATTGATCCGGCGTCGAGTGTCGCCGCCCAGGAGCGCAAACGCGTGCTCGAAATGATCGAAGAGCGCGCAAAGCTCGAGGCGGACCCCAACAGCGGCTCCGCCGAAGCCATCGGCCTCAGCCCTCTTGAGCGCGCCCGCCGGGAACGAGAAGAAAGGGTCAGCCGACTCAAGGGACTCCCCAAGCTGCGGCCGATTTCGACCGAGCCGATCAACCTCAACATCCCGAAAGAGCAGGACAGCAAGGTAGTCTTTGAAACCGTCGCCAAGCTGGCGGGCATCAACGTCCTTTTCGACTCGGAGTATCAGGATGAAAAGGTCAAGCTGGAACTCCAAAACGTCACGCTCTTCCAAGCCCTCGACTACGTCAGCCTGCTGGCGAAAGCGTACTGGAAACCGCTCACGGAAAACGCCATCTTCGTCACTAACGACAACTCCAACAAGCGCCGCGACTATCAGGAAGAGGTCGTCCAGACGTTCTATCTGACGAACACCGCCACGCCCCAGGAATTGCAAGAGGTCGCCACGGCGATTCGCGGGCTTACCGATATTCGGCGCGTCTTCGCGGTGCCGTCGATGAACGCGCTGATCTTGCGCGGACCGGCCGACAAGATTGCGCTGACCGAAAAGGTCATCAACGACATCGACAAGGCTCGCCCCGAGGTCATCATCGACGTGTTGGTGCTCGAGACCAGCAAAACGCGCAACCGCGAGCTGGGCATTACTCCGGTTTCAGGCGGCGGCGACGGCATCAGCCTGCCGGTTTCCTTCACGGGTGCGGCGGTCGGCGCGGGCGAAGGCGGCGGTCTTCCCCTTTCGAACTTAGGGAAGCTGAGCAGCCGAGACTGGTCGACGGTCTTGCCGGGCGGGCAGCTGACGGCCTTGATGAGTAGCTCCGATACACGCTTGCTGCAGTCACCCCGCATTCGGGCCGCCGACAACTTCCAGGCCAGCCTGCGGATCGGCGATCGCATTCCGATCGCCACCGGGAGCTTTCAGCCCGGCATCGGCGGCGTCGGAATCAACCCCCTAGTCAACACCCAGTTCACCTACACGGATGTCGGCGTGGTGTTGGACCTGACGCCGAAAATCCACAATGATTCCGAGATCTCGCTCCACATCGAAGTCGAAATTTCGACCGTGCGCGACTTCGTCGACATCGGGGGCATTTCGCAGCCCGTCATCGGACAGCGGCGCGTGACCCACGATATCCGCATTCAGGAAGGCGAGGCGAGCATTCTGGGCGGCTTGGTGCAGTCACAACTATTCAAGACCAAGTCGGGCATTCCCTTCCTGGGCGAAATTCCGATCTTGGGGCGCCTGTTCAGCAGCACGGACACGCAAGTGTCGGAGAACGAGATTCTGGTCGTCCTGATTCCTCACATCGTTCGCCTGCCCGACATTCGCGACGTCAACCTTCAAGAGGTCGCCTCGGGAACCGAACAGATTTACCGCGTGCGCTACGAGCCGGAGGTGAATGACACGCCGGCTCTGCCGCCCGTCGGAAAGGTCGGAAACGGCGACGAGCCGATCCAGCGAGCCGCGGCCGAGCCGCCAACCCCGGCCGTCGGCGTGACGCCGACGCCGCCGGCCCCGGCGACCCCGACGCCCCCGGCTCAGCAAACCACGCCGACCCCCGCCCGCCGGCGACAACGGCGCAGCCGACGCCGACAGCGCCGCCGACACCCGCTCCGCCGGTGACGCCCGCCCCCACACCGCCCGCGCCGGAACCCGGCGCCGGAGCCCGTTTCCGCTTCGACCCGGCCGCGCCCCAAGTGGCCGCCGGCGAGCAAGTTTCGGTGAACGTCCTTATCGAAGGCGTGAACCAGATCTTCGGCGTCCCCATGCGCTTCGGCTGGGACCCCAAAGTCCTCCGCTTAGCGGAAATCCAAGAGGGGACGTTCCTTCAGGGAGACGGTCAAGACTTGATCTTTTCCCGTAATATTCGTAATGACGTCGGCCAGGCGGCCATCAATATTTCCCGCTTCCCGGGAACCGGAGGCACCGACGGCGGCGGCTTGTTGGTGACCTTGGTGCTCGAGGGCGTGGCGGGTGGATCCACCACGTTGAAGGCACGCGCAACCGGGGCTCGCGACGCCACCGGTCAGCGCGTGCAGGTGACCGCGGCCGAGTTTAATGTCACCGTTCGATAATAAGGACGGCACCGGGGCCGGAGTCATCAACCCAACGCCGCCGGCGCCCGATGCCGCGCAAGTTATTCATGTCGCGCCGCAAACACCAATCCGGCCTAACGCTGATCGAGCTGATCGTTGCTTTCAGCATCATGCTGATTCTTTCCACGATCGCCCTACCACTGGCGCATGTCAAAATCCAACGGGAAAAAGAACGTCGCCTTCGGGACTCGCTTTCGGTGATGCGCAAGGCCATCGACCGCTATAAGGATATGGCGGACACCGGGCAGTTAGGACAAGTTGATCCCGATACGTTCGGCTATCCGCCGAGTCTGGAAGTCATGGTCGAGGGCGTCCCGGTTCAGATGGGCGCCGGCGGCATGGGAGGCATGGGGCAAGGAGGCGGCTTCGGCACTCCGGCGAGCCAAATGGGAGGCTCACGCGGCCGCGGCGGCATGGGCGGCGGCAATCGCGGCGGGGGCTCGTTCGGCGGAGGCGGCGGCTTCGGCAATCGCGGCGGCGGCAGCATGGGCGGCGGCTCGTTCGGCGGCTCGCGGGGCGGCATGGGCGGCGGTCGCGGCGGCGGCGGGTTCGGCGGCTCGGGAGGCTCCTTCGGGTCATCCGGCTCCCGCGGCGGCGGCTCGTTCGGCGGCTCGGGCTCAAGGCGCTCCGGCCGTCGCAACGACGGGATGAGCCGCGACCTCGACGACGAAACCGAGGAAAAGAAGATCCGCTTTCTACGAAAAATTCCCGTCGACCCCATCACCGGCCAGACCGATTGGGGAATGCGGGCGGTTGAGGATGACCCCGGCGCTTTCAACTGGGGTGGCTCGAATGTTTTCGATGTCTATAGTAAAAGCATGGACTTGGCGCTCGATGGATCACGTTACAGCGAGTGGTAAACAGAGACGAGGCTTCACGCTCGTCGAAGTGATGGTCGTCATGGCCATCGTGCTGACGGTGATCTCGATTGCCGTACCGATGTATACCACCTCGATGGTGCGGGCTAAGGAAAGTGTTCTGCAAAGCAACCTATTCACTTTGCGTTCGGTGATCGATCATTATACGTATGACAAGGAGAAACCTCCGCAAGCTCTCGAGGACCTCGTAGCGGAAGGTTACCTGCGCCGGATCCCGGTGGATCCCTTCACCCAGTCGAGCGATGCTTGGGAGATCGTCACCGATATCGGACCGAGCGGAGAGTCGGGCGTCTTCGATGTTCATAGCGGCTCGGACCGCACCGGCCTTGACGGTTCGCCCTACAACGAATGGTGAGGGCACGGCGCGTGGACGATCCTCCGCCTTCCCGCCGTCATTCGCCACCAACCAACGGCTGACCGCCTCCCAACAGCGGGGACCGCGACGCTAAGGACGGAATAGTTTTCCATGGCCACCGCCGAAGCCCGTATCGATACCAACCCCTTTGTGGACTCGCTCCGTTTCAAGCGCCGCGTACCCGACTCGACCGTGGTCATTTTCGGGGCCAACGGCGATCTCACAAAACGTAAACTCCTTCCGGCTCTCTACAGCCTGGCGCTCGACCGCCGACTTTCCGCCGGTTTCGCGATCGTCGGCAACTCCCGTACCGAGATGAGCCACGAAGCCTACCGCGAAAAAATGAAGGCCTCGGTCAAGGAATTTTCCGAACACGGCGAATTCGACGAGGAAGTTTGGGAAGCCTTCGCGCAAGGGATCTTCTACTTGCCGGGCAATGTCAAGGACCCGGCCTACTACGAGCAGCTCGGCTCTCTGCTCGACGACATCGCTGAAACCCGGCGGACCGGCGACAATGTCGTCTTTTACCTCTCCACGCAGCCCAGCCTCTATGCGCCCATCGCCGAACAGCTTGGGGCGTCCGGGCTGGCCAAATCGAAACAGGGCGGCTGGCGCCGTCTCGTCGTTGAAAAACCCTTCGGCCACAATCTGGAAAGCGCCCGCGAACTCAGCCTCGATGTCCAGAAGGTCTTCGATGAATCGGAGATCTTTCGGATCGACCACTATCTGGGGAAGGAAACAGTCCAGAACATTCTCGCCTTCCGTTTCGCCAACGGTATTTTCGAGCCGCTGTGGAACCGCCGCTACGTCCGCCAGGTGCAAATCACCGCCGCCGAGTCGATTGGCGTGGAAGGCCGCGGCGGCTATTACGAGGAATCGGGCGCCCTACGCGACATGATTCAGAACCACCTGTTGCAGGTGCTGGCCACGATGGCCATGGAGCCGCCGGCGCGCTTTGAAGCCGAAGCCGTCCGAAACGAGAAAGCCAAGGTCCTCGAATCGATTCGGCCCCTGAACCACGATGAAGTCCGCACCCACGCCGTGATCGGCCAATACGGCCCCGGGCGCGTCGGCGGCAGGGACCTCGTCGGTTACCGCCAAGAACCCGGCGTCGACCCCAACTCGCGTACCGACACCTATGCCGCGGCAACCTTCTATCTCGACAATTGGCGCTGGGCGGGCGTGCCGTTCTACGTTCGCAGCGGCAAGCGTTTGGCGAAGCGCATCACGGAAATCTCGATTGAATTCAGTGCCGCCCCGCATGCGCTTTTCGCGGGCCAAGACGAAGCCGAGGCGCCGAACCTGCTGATCTTGCGCATTCAACCCGCCGGCGGCATCTCGATCCGCTTCGACGCCAAGCAACCGGGCGAGGGCATGCATCTGCGCGGCGTTTCGATGGACTTTCATTACGGCAGCAGCTTCGGCGTGCGCGAACCCACCGCCTACGAAACCTTGCTGCTCGACGCCATCGTCGGCGACGGAACGCTCTATACTCGCCAAGATATGGTCGAGGCTTCTTGGAGCGCCATCGAGCCCATTATCGAAGTGTGGAACAACACCGCGCCCCACTTCCCCAACTATGCTTCGGGCACCTGGGGTCCGGCGGATTCCGACGAGATGCTGCACCGCGGCGGACATACCTGGAGAACGCCGTGACCGCGTCGGGCAAGTCGATCAGCCGGGGGCCGCGAAATCTTGAGCCGCGAAGCGGCGGCGGGAATATAGCCCAGGGTGAAGCCAAAGGCGGAACCCTGGGTAGCCCCCCTTGCGGGCGAGCCCTGAAGGGGCGGAAGGAACACCACCGGCACCCATTTCTCATGGCGATATCATGCATACCGAGTATTCGTAAAAACGGCCTGCCCCCGATTATTTCTCGGCATCACGAATCTTCGAATCGCAACGACGAGTACCATGCCCATCGATCCCGCAACTCTCACCCGCCAAATCGACCGCCTCTGGGCCGACATGGCCGAGCAGTCGGAGGGCGACGAACACGCCCTGATGCGCGCTTGCGCGATGACGTTGATCGTCGTCACCGACGCGGACGACAATCCGGCGGTCGTCTCGGAAACTCTTGCCGAGTTGATGCAGACCCACCCCAGTCGCGCGATTGTGATTCGGCTCACCGCCCGGGAAGGCGACCATCTCGAAGCCGACGTCCGTGCTCATTGTTGGATGCCGATGGGTCGGCGTCAGCAGGTCTGCAGCGAGCAAGTCGAAGTCGAGGCCTCCGCCGACAGTTTCGCCGACCTGCCCTCGGTATTGCTGCCCTTGATCGTTCCCGATCTCCCGGTGGTCCTGTGGTGCAAGAGCGAAACGGCGGCGCGACTGCCCGCGTTCAAGCGACTGACGGCGCTGGCTCCGCGCCTGATTTTCGACATCGACGGATTCAGCGAACCGAACCACGCCCTGGAAGAGTGGACCGGGGAATCTTCGGCTTTGATCACGACCGATCTGAGTTGGGCGCGTCTGACCCGCTGGCGCGAAACCGTCGCTCAGGTTTTTGACAACCCGCTCTGCGTCTCGCGGCTTCCCGGCCTTTCGCGCCTGACGATCTCCTATTGGGGCGAGTCGGAGTCCGATATCCCGGTGTCGGTATTCTTGCTGGGCGGTTGGCTGGTGAATTGCCTCAATTGGGGATGGACAGGAGCAATGCCGTCGAACAACGGCGCCAAGCGGCTGGCCTTCACTCACCAGAACACATCAGCCGGGCTGAGCTTGGCCTATGCCGGTGACAACGGATCGGGTAACCGCTTGGCGGGCGTCACCTTGGCCGCCGACGACGAACAGGACACCCAAGTCGTGCTCGAACGCGACGGCGATTATCTCGACATTCGCATCGAAACCGGCTCAAGCGAACCGACCGGCACCCGCGTTCTCTTCCCCGCCGAAAACGACGCCGCTCTGCTCAACGAAGAGCTGCGCATTTTCACCCGCGACCAACAGTTCGAAGCCGCCTTCAACAGCGCCGCCAAGATCGCCGCCTTAATAACAGCCTGAGAGGCTGTGAAAAGTCGAGCAGCCCTCCGCAAATAGCGCGGCGAACGTATGCCACCTCATGTTCCGGCCGCTGAAATCGCAAATCTCTACAGCCGCGAAGCGGCGGCGGGAGCCGTAGCCCAGGGTGGAGCCGAAGGCGGAACCCTGGGTAGAATCCCCACTCGGGAGAGCCCTGAAGGGGCGGCGGGAACCTCGCACCCGACCCTTCGGATCGTCGGCGGCCGGCTTCGTGATGGGTCAGCCCTCGCCCCCCCCCGGCGCTACAATCGACACATGCCCAACCCCGGCTTGCTGATTCGCCCCGAAACCACCGCGCTCGTCGTCATCGATTTACAGGAAAAGCTCGTCCCCGCCATCGACGGCCGCGAAGAGCTCCTCGCCAACACCGAGAAACTTCTCCGCCTGGCCGAGGTCACCGGGCTCACCACCTTCCTCACCACGCAATACAGCAAGGGATTGGGCGCCACCTTACCCCGAATCGCGGAACTCTGCGAAGTCGAGCCCATCGACAAGATCTGCTTCGGCTGTCTGGCGGACGACCCATTTCAGCAGGCCCTCGAAAAGGCCCTCCCGCCGGGCGGAACCCTGTTGCTCGCCGGCGTTGAGTCGCATATTTGCGTCATGCAGACCGCGCTGGGAGCGCTTGAGAAAGGCTACAACGTCCATGTCGCCGCCGACGCCGTCGGCTCGCGCAGCCCCGCCAACAAGGCCGTCGGCCTTGATCGAATGTGCAACGCCGGCGCCGTCGTCTCCTCCACCGAAATGGCGATCTACGAACTATTCGGCGACAGCCGAAACGACGAGTTCAAGAAGATGCTGCCGTATCTGCGATGAATTGGTTGTGTATAATACGAATACAATCCACTACAGGAGAACTCACCGTGGTATCCAAAGCGACATCGGTGCGGCTTGACCCCGCAACACTTGATCGACTCGACGTCATCGCACGGGCGACGGATCGCTCTCGAGCTTGGCTGATGGCACAAGCCATTCAGCGATATGTGGAAGAGGAATTGTGGATCGTGGAGGCGGTGCAGGAGGGAATCAAGGACGCCGACGAGGGTCGTACGGTAAGTGACGAGAAGGTCCGCGAATGGATTGAAAGCCTCGACACGGACAATGAACTGGAGCCTCCGCGGTGCGATTGATCTGGTCGCGAGCAGCTCTCGATGACCTCAAGCAAATTCGTGACTTCATTAGGTTGGACAATGCCGAGGCGGCGGGAGAGGTTCTAGAAAGGATACTCTCCCCCGTAAGCCGCCTCGCTCGCCATCCCGGCCTCGGTCGTCCCGGCCGCGTGTCCGGCTCAAGAGAACTCGTGCTCTCAGGCACTCCTTACGTTGTTTGGTACCGGGTGCAAAGGGATGTCATCACGGTGCTCCGAGTAGTCGATGGGGCGCGATCGTGGGCCGACATCGTCCGGAATACTAAGTTGAACTGAAGATGCGCCCCGCCCTCCTCAAAGCCCCCGCAAAAAATAATTCATCTCCCGTTCCCGCCCAATCGTCGTTTCGGGCCCGTGCCCCGGAATCACGATGACACCGTCGTCGAGCGCCAGCAACTTCTCCTGAATCGAAACCAGAATCTGTCGAGCGTCTCCGCCCGGCAGATCGGTTCGCCCGATGCTGTCGCGGAAAAGCGTATCCCCGGCCACGAGCTTGTTCTCGGTCGGCGCATGCAGGCTGATACTGCCCTGCGTATGCCCGGGCGTGTGCAGTACATGAAACGCACAGTCCTCGACCGACACCGTATCCCCGTCACGCAGCAACACGTCGATCTCGGGAATCTCGGGAGGCGCCATGCCCAGCCACTCCGCCTGCGTTTCGAGCTGACTCCTGAGCTCGAGATCGTTTTCGTTCATATGGATCGGAGCGCCTGTCAATTTTTTGAGCTTGGCCGCCCCGCCGATATGGTCGATGTGCGCATGAGTGATGACGATCGCCTCGACTTTCAGGGCATGCCGATCGAGAATTTCCGTCACCGCATCGATCTCGTCTCCCGGGTCGATCACGATCGCGCGGCCCGATTCCGGCTCGCCAAAGATCGAACAATTGCATTGCAACGGGCCGACGGTGAGGATTTCATGCAACATTGGGGGTATAATATCAACTTCATATCGAACGGGTTACCGCCCGCCGCGCGTGGGCCTTTTCCTCGCCACGCCCGTCGAGCAAGAGAGTTGTCATCATGGATGTCCTTTCACGCTGGCTCCACATCACCGCCGCCGCGGTCGCCGTGGGCGGTCTGATTTACGCCCGCTTCGTACTGATGCCGGCGATGGAAAGCTTGGCGGCCGAGCAGCGCGCCGCCCTCGCCGCGCAAATCGCCAAACGCCTGCGGCCGATCGCCTCCGCGGCAATCGTTTTGGTCGTTGTCTCGGGAGTTTACAATCTAATTCGCGTGCTCGAACAAGGAGTAACATCGAGCTACCACATGGCCTTTGGCATCAAGTTCCTGATCGCGGGGCACGTTCTCGCCATGCTCTACGTCGCCTCGATCCCGCCGAGCGGGGACGCCGCGCGCGACGCCAAACGACCGCGTTTGTTGTTGGGCGGGGCAATATCGGGATTGGTCGTCTTGGCCTTGGGAGCCTATCTGCGTTCGCTCCGCGGCTAAAGCGGCGTTTGTTGTCATGACGGGCTACCGCGCGTTGCACGAGTCAGCTGCTTGGATCGACGTTTCCGATCGCGCTAGGATCAAGGTCACCGGGGAAGATCGTCTCTCATTCGTGCACGCGATGTCGACAAACGACATCGAAAAACTAACCCCCGGGCAAGGAATTCAAACCTTATTCTTGAGCGCCCAAGGTCACATTCAAGCCGACGTCCGCGTTTTCGTCGCGGAGGATCATCTGCTGCTCGATTGTGACTCCCGTCGGCGTGAGACGCTGCCGCTGCATCTCGACAAGTTCATCGTGATGGATGATGTATCTCTAGAGGATGTCGGTTCTTCCGTGGCGGCTGTCGCCGTCGAGGGTCCGGGGTCCGAGGAAGTCGCCGGCCGGGTAACCGACGGCGTCCTGCCTCCGCCCGGCGCCCTGCGGCACCGAACCCGCGGGGCCCTGAGAATCGCGCGCTGTTCACTAACCGGCGGACCCGGTCTATGGTTTTTTTCGTCGCCGGAAGAAAAAGATTCGTGGGTTCGACGCCTGGAATCCGCCGGTGCCGTTCCCGCCGACGAGCAAGCATGGCAAACGGTTCGCGTCGAGAACGGAATCCCGCTGGAGGGTGTGGACTATCCCGACAAAACCATCCCGCAACAAGCCGGCCGTCTCGATGCCGTGTCCATCACCAAGGGCTGTTATCTGGGCCAGGAAATCGTCGAGCGGGTGCGTTCGCGCGGCAATTTGCGTCGCACTTTAGAAAGTTTAGAGGTCCATTCCGACGAAGCTCCACCCCCGGATTCCCCGATTTTATTCGGAGAAAAGGAAGTCGGACGATTGACCAGTCCCGTATTTTCGCCAACAATGGGTAGAGTGCTGGGCTTCGCCTTGTTGCGAACCGAAGCGCCGTCCGGCGAAACTTTGACGGTAGGCGGGTATGAAGCCCGTATTAGGTAGTAGGCCGGCCCTTCGTTCGGGCCGACGGCAACGACTGCGCGGCGGTGTTTCCGCCGACAGGTCGTCTATGACGAATAACTTCGGCATGACCCACGTCGGGTTGGTGAGGTCCAACAACGAGGACTCCTACGCCACCGAACCGAGCATGGGGGTTTTCGTGGTCGCCGACGGCATGGGCGGCGCGAAAGCCGGGGAACGCGCCTCGCGCATCACCGTCGATACGGTCATGACCGAGATGAAGCAGGCGGGCGAATCGGCCAACCTCAATCGTCTGAGCGAGGCCATCCAGCTCGCCAATCGCAACGTTCGCTGGGAAGCCGGACAAAACCGCCAATACGCCGGCATGGGAACGACCGTCGTCGCCGTGCTGGTCAACGAAAGCCGCGCCTATTTCGTCAACGTCGGCGACAGCCGGGCCTACCTCCGTAAAGACGGCGAGCTTTACTGCGTCACAACCGACCATACCTGGATCAACGAAGTCGGGCGCGGATTGGGCCTCACCGAGGAGCAACTCCGCACACATCCCTATCGCAACGTCCTCACAAAGGCGGTCGGTGCCGAAGACTCCGTCGAGGTCGAGACGCACATCGTCGAGTTTTCGCCCCACGACCTGATTCTGCTCTGCTCCGACGGCCTCCACGGTGTCACCGGCGAAGAAGCTCTCCTCCACGGCCTTGAGGCGAGCGGCTCACTGGAGAAAAAATGCGAGGCGCTGATCGAATCCGCCCTCGAAAAGGGAGCACCCGATAACGTTACCGTCGTGCTGGTCGAGCAAGCCTGATTTCTCGCCCCTTCGACCCCCCTCATCGCCCGTCCCCGGGCAATGCGTTATCTTTTGAACGGTGGACTTGTCTCTCCAGTCGATCCATTTTCTTGACCCCGCCTCGGCCGAGCGCAATTTTCGGGCCGTCGCCGGCATCTTGTCCGAGCCGGCGCTGACAACGTTGCGCCAGTCATTGCGCCAATCTCCCGACCCGGATTCTTCGCTGAACTACCTTGAGCGCTTCCTGAAGCAGGCCGCCGGGGAAGACGAGTCTTTGCTCCTCGACGGCAACCGCTTGCCAATCCTGACGGCGGTCTTCGGCAACAGCCACTTTCTTGCCGAAACGTTATTTCGTTATCCCGAGCTGCTCGCTTGGGCCCTCGATGAAAGCCGCCTCTACCGCTCGCTGTCGACCGACGAGTTGCGCTCGGAATTGGGATGGTTCCCCTCCGACACCGGCGATGACGAAGCGGCCCGGACATTGGCGCGCTTCAAACGGATGCACCTATTGCGCATCGTGATCCGCGATCTATTTCATTTCGCGACCCTGGCCGACGTCACCGAAGAACTCTCGAACCTGGCGGACGCAATCCTGCAAGGGGCGCGGGAGCACATACACCAGCAGTTGGTACGACGTTTCGGGCGCCCGCTGACGCAGGCGGACACCGGCCCTATCGAATCCCACTTCGTCGTCTTAGCCCTTGGAAAACTCGGCGGACGCGAGCTCAACTACAGCTCCGACATCGATCTGATGTATCTCTACACGGCCGAGGCGGAAACATCCGGACCCGTCAAGATCTCCGGCCGAGAGTTCTTCGGCCAATTGGCGCAACGACTGACGCGCATGCTCTCGAAGATCACGCCCGAAGGTTCTTGCTTCCGCGTCGACCTGCGCCTGCGGCCCGAAGGCGGCAGCGGAGAATTGGCGCTGCCGCTCAGCAGCGCCTTGAAGTACTACCACTCCCGGGCTCGCGATTGGGAGCTGCAAATGCTCATCAAGGCCCGTCCCGTCGCCGGAGATCAACCGCTGGGCAACGCTTTCTTGACGATGCTCGAACCCCGGATCTATCAAACAACCACCGACTTTTCGCTGATCGAAAGGGTCGCGGAAACGCGTGACCGCATTCAAAAAAAACTCTCGGGAAACCGCGACAACGGCCTCAACGTCAAGCTCAGTCGAGGCGGAATTCGCGACATCGAATTCCTGGTGCAGTGCTTGCAACGGCTCCACGGCGGGCGCGAGCCATGGGTGCGAGGGGGTGGAACCTTGCTCAGCCTCCACCGCCTGCGTGACAAAGGCTACCTTTCCTCACAGGACTACTCCCGACTCTACGGCGCCTATTCGTATCTTCGTACCCTTGAACACCGCCTCCAGATCGAACACAACCGTCAGACCCACACGATTCCCTCGAGCCCGGAGCCAAGACGGATTCTCACTCGCAAGATGTACGGCAAAAGCTCACCCCATGCCGACAGCCTGGGCCGCGAAGTCGAGCGACACTTACGCAAAGTCAGCGAAATCTATGAGCGCGTCATCGGCGGTCAACGCCCAATCGAGCCCGCCGCCGCCCCTCCCGTCGATGTCGTGGACGCCCGACCCGACAAACCCGCCTCCGATCCCAGTTGGCGCGCCCAGATTCAACACCTCCAACAGCAATCGCCAAGGTTGGCGGAAACGATCGCCGATCTGCCCATTCGCCGGGGTCGAAAGCATTTCGAACACTTTCTCAACAACCTCATTTCCGTTCCCGGCCTGCTCAAGACTTTCGAAGAACAACCCGACCTCATGCGATGCGCCGGAGATCTAATCGAACATAGTCCTCACCTCGCCGAACAGATCATTCGCAACCCCGCTGAAGCGGCCGAGTTGAGCACCGTCGTCGCGTCCGACAGCCCCGCCAACACCGATCGAAATACCTTCGAGGGCGCTCGACACTCCGACCTGAGTGACTCGACCAAGCTGCGGCGTTTTTATCGCCGCCGCATGCTCGAAATCTCGGCGCGGAGCATCTACCGCCGCGAGCCTGTCTTCGCGACTCTCGATAAAACCAGTCGCCTCGCCGAATTCGTCATTCAACAGGCCTTGCGGATCGCAACGGCCGAAACCGAGCGCACTCTCGATCAACCCAGACCCGCCGCGCCGCTCCAGATCATCGCCCTCGGGCGTCTCGGCATGCGCGAATTCGACCTCGGTTCCGACGCCGATCTCGTCTTCGTCCTGCCCGACGAAGGGGCATCCCACGCCAAGTGGTGGCGCCGCTCCATCGAAATCCTGGTCGACATCATGAGCAGCTACACCCGAGAGGGCACGCTGTTCACCATCGACAGCCGCCTGAGGCCGATGGGGCGAGACGGCCCGTTGATCCAAACCGAGTCCCGCTTCAAGCAATATTTCTCCGAGAAAGCCGAAGCCTGGGAAGCCATCACCTACATGAAAGCCCGCACCATCGCCGGGGACTTCGCCCAAGGGACCAAGTTTCTCACCGAGCTGCAAGACGAGGATTGGCGACGTTATGGGATTAGCGACGACCCGGCCTCCGAGCTCGTCCTCATGCGCAAGAAGATCGAAGACGCCCATGGAATCGCGCAACCGATCAAGGCCGGCCCCGGGGGCTATTACGACGTGGACTTCATTCTGATGTACCTTCGTCTCCGAAACGCGGGCCTGTTCTTCCCTTCGTTGAATACCCCGGAGCGAATCGAAGTGCTCCGCACAACCAAAGCCCTCACCGGCGACCAGGCGGAAACCCTCGAAAGTGCCGCCGAATTCTTGCGCGCACTCGATCACGCCGTACGCATCGCCGGAGGACCGTCCGCGCACAAAATACCAACCTCCGTTTCGCAAACCGAGATCATCAATGAATTGGTGGGCCGCTGGAGTCGCGTCAAAATCGGCCCGGGCGGCTTTCGAGAGGGTTTCGAGCAGGTGCGTCGGGAAACGCGGGAACTGTTTCAGCGGATCTTCGCCACGAACGGATAAGGGGCCGAGTCAGTTGATCGTTGAAAATTGGGGACTGTACCGAGCGCCGACCGAGAAAGTTCCATTGAATCTACGGTTTCGTCTGGCGCGAAGTGGACTGTCCCCCATTTTTTCACAGCCCCTAAGGGGCCGAGTTAGTTGACCGTGGGGTTGGCCAGAATTAGGGCGACTAAGTTATAGACGATCACCGCCGCGAACAGCACATTCACTCGCTGTAGCAATTTCTCCCGTGAACGGTAGATGCAGAGGATCGCCAGCCCGACGCCCGCGGCTTTGAGCAGAAACAGCCCGCCGAACGGATTTTCCATCGCACGCATCGCCCAACGAACAACCGGGTTGCCTTCCCCGACCCCTTGCATCATGAAAGCGACCGTCGTTAGGACGTCCAACAATTGCAGGTAGATGAATTGTGCTAAGACGTTCACTTCACGCTCGGTTCCACCTATTGAGTCTCGCAAAATAAAGTGACACCTTTTTGGGGTACGTACGTCTTTGTATGTATGGGAAATACAAAAGGCGTACGGCGGGATTTCGAGGCCCTGGAGAAGCGCCGTTTCAAAGCGATCCGGTTGGTCGAGCAAGGCTGTAGTCAGTCCGAGACAGCGAGGCGATTGAAGGTCGCGCGGCAAAGCGTCAGCGAGTGGCTGCGACGATACCGGCGTGACGGCGAAGCCGGGTTGCGCCAGGCCGGCCGCGCCGGCCGTAAGCCGCTGTTGGACGCCGCGCAGCTCGAACGCCTCGAGGCGCTGCTGCTGGAAGGCCCCGAGGCGCAGGGCTTCCCGACGTCGCTGTGGAGCTGTCCGCGGGTCGCTCGTCTGATCGGAGACGAGTTCGGCGTGCGCTATCACGAAGGCCATGTGTGGAAAATCCTGCGGGCGCTCGGCTGGAGCCCGCAACGGCCCGTCGGCCAAGCGCGCGAGCGCAACGAGCAGGGCATCCGCGAGTGGAAGCGCAACAAGTGGCCCGCCATTAAAAAAAAGCCCAAACACAAGGTCGCACGATCGTCTTCATCGACGAAAGCGGATTGAGCCAGAAGCCGCATCGCTGCCGCACCTGGGCGCCGCGCGGGCAGACGCCGCTGCTGGAGTTCAACTTCAACTGGAAAAAGCTTTCCGTTTCGGCCGGGCTGACGTTGCGCAACTTCTACTTCCGGCTCTATCCCGGCGCGATCGGCCAACTCGAAGTCATCGACTTCCTGAAGGCTTTGGTCCGTCACATCGACGGCCCGTTGTTGATCGTCTGGGACCGCCTGCCGGCGCACCGCAGCCGGATGGTGCAAGAGTTCATCGAACTGTCGGAAGGTCACATCGTGACCGAGTATTTGCCGGCTTATGCGCCGGAGTTGAATCCGGTGGAATACATCTGGGCGTACTGGAAGCAGCACGAGTTGCCCAACGTCTGCCCGAAGGACTACTGGGAACTCGACGAGCGCGCCCGCAAAGCGCTGCGGCGTATGCGCCGCAAACCGCGCTTGATTACCGCTTTCTGGAAACAGTCTTCTCTTTGTCTCGTTGACAGTATATTATGCGAGACTCAGTAGGGTAAAAATCGTACCGTGATAAACTGCGGTCCGGTATAGATCCTAGGTGCTTTATCTTAACACGACTAGGGCGAATTGCCTACTGCAAAGCGGTCCGAATGTCAAGAGGCGATAGAAATGTCCCCCTCGGTAGGGCGATAGAAATGTCCCCTTGGTTAGCCCGGTAGAAATGTCCCCTTTTAAGTAAAAGGATAGTAGTCGTAGGGGCTTGTGGGAATGTGGGAATCGCACAGCGATTTCCAAGGGGCTGGGGGAAACGTGGGAAACCCGAGCGATGAGGTTCGAAGCTCCTCGTCGGCTGCCGAGGGTTTTCCTCGTTTTCCACGGCCCCGTCATTTCCACAGCCCTCTTCACGCGGTCGCCGCCCGTTTTTTCGGCTTCAACGGCGCGCGCCAAGGGTGATTCGCCGGCGGTGTGCGCGGCTGCGGCGCCAGGCGCGGTTTCGGCTCCGGCCGCACCTTGGGGAGCGGCTTGGCGATCTCGTCGAACGCCACCGTTTTCCCCTCGAACACCACCCGCAACTCGCCCTCGCGCGCTTGCTGCACGGTTACTCTCGCGCCTGCGCCCAGAGCCTGATTGCGCTGCGGTTTCAACTGCGGAAAACGGTTCTCGAAACGTACCACCAGGTCGTTGGACACCACCCGCTCTCCCTCCAAGCAAAACACCCACTTCAAGTCCAAACGCTTCGATAAGCGCCGATGAAAGTCCGCTCCCGCTGACGGCTCAGAGGCGAACTTGGCGTTGTGCTCTGGCAGATACTGCTCGTCGAGATAGCGGTTCGCCGCCTCGTAATCGGCAATGCCTTTGAGCCGCATCTTCTTGATCAGGCGGTCTTGATGGGTGCCGTGATGGCGCTCCACGCGGCCCTTCGCTTGCGGTGACGAAGCGGCGATGATACCAATGCCGAGCTTGGCGCACATGCGTCCGAACTGCGTCTCGGGCTCGATGCCTTCCAGCGCTTCACGCGACGTTGGCCGGCGCTTGTAGACGTTCTTCCAGTCGCAATACAACGCCTTCGGAACGCCGTATTGACGCACCCAGGCTTCGAGCAGATCGGCCGCCGCCCAAGTCGTTTCCTCGCTCGAGAAACGGCACAGCGCCAGACCGGTCGCATCGTCGACGAAGTTCATCAGGCAACCTTTCCGCCCGCGCGCTTCGAGCCACTCGTGGTGCGAACCGTCGACCTGGATCAGCTCGCCCAAGTGCGCTTTACGCCGCCGCCGCGAGCGATGCGGCCGGCGCTTGCGGCGGCGGCTCCACAGGCCCTCGGCGAGCATCCAGAGCCGCAGTGTTCGCACCGATAGTTTCAGATCGTGGTCTGTCCACAAATGCTCGGCCGCCAGCGTCGGCCCGAAGCGCTCGTGCGGCTCGCCGGAGTAGTGTTCGCGCACCAGTTGCAGCACTCGCTTGCGAACTTCCGCCGGCTTGGCGCGGTTCGATACCCGGCCCACGTTGCCGTGCTTCAATGCTTTTGTCCCTCCCGCGCTGTAGCGCCTCCAGATCCGCTTGGTCTGGCGATAACTGATATCGAGTATCCGCGCCGCCTCGCTCAGCTTCAACTCGCCTCGCTTCACCCGGCCCAGTACCTCGCCCCGTCTCAATTCCTTGTCGTTCATCCATGTCCTCTCCAATCTAGGCTCCTCCTTCGGAGCCTTAGATTAGGGGACATTTCTATCGCCCTCTCAAGGGGACATTATCATCGCCCTTCAACACTGCAAAGCGGTCCGAATCGACTCGAATTCACTTTGAAAGCGTTCTTGCAGTTCCGAAAATTTATCGCTAAGACCAATGGATTCAAAGGCTTGGTCTGGAACAGGGGCGGGCGTCTTCTCGCTGGGCATGGTGTCGAGCCCCTGGAAGTTCACGTAGGCATCGGCTGCATGGACGAGTTGCGCCAGCGAGATCTCTTGCGCGGTTTCCCGCGGCGCGGAATCCGGCTCATGATGGAAGCGCGCGGCTTGCTGGATGATCTCGGGCAGCTTCCAGCGCGCCAACACGGCGTGCGACAGCTCGGAATGAGTGATGTTGAGTATCTCTTGTTCGGCGCTTTCAAGAGAACTCCCGTCCTCTTCCCGGCGCCCCGCCAAGGTTTCCATGACTTCCGGAGCCGTCGTGATGATCAGCAAACGACCCACGTCATGGAACAATCCGGCCGCGAATGCCGCGTCCACGTCTTCCGAATGCGTGTAATGCGCCAAGAACTGCGTCATGATCGCGCAACCCAGAGCATGCTGTGAATACTGCGCGAAAAGTTTCCGGGACTTCGGTGAAGGTTTCTGGAGCATGCGGCGCATCGAAAACGCCAGCGCCAAATTACGCAAAGTTTCAAAACCAAGCAGCGTCACCGCGTGACGAATCGACGAGACGCGGCTGGATAATCCGTAGTACGCCGAATTGACGCTCCGCAGCACGTTCCCGCTCAGGACACTGTCTTTCTCGATGATCGCCGAGATTTGCGACGCCGAAGAGTTGGCGTCGTTGATGAGCTGAAGAAGCTGATTCAGGATCGTCGACAGCGGCGGCAACTTGTCCAACGAGCCCAGCAACTTGACGCGATAGTCCCGCGTCGGCGATCCGGCGGCGGGACGCGCCGGTACATTCGGATAAAGAGACACTGGCCGAAACCCCTCAAAATGGTATCGGCAAGAGATGCGAAACCCGTAATACCCCGTCACAACCGTCGAGCGTCAGCGAGAGCGCGATCAATCCAAGCCGTGATCGGTGCCGCACAAATGGACGCCCATGCCCATCTCGCGGAACGCGGCGATCTTGGCCGCCAACGCCCGATTCGCCCCCGCCGCGTCGGGAGCGTAGGCGACTTGGATGTGATTCGCCTTATGGCGGGCCATCAGTTGATCTCGGCCGACGCCGTAGGTGACCGCGTGCGTGATCGGCCACTGCGACGTCGTGATTTGCCAACGCCGTTCGGTTTCTTCCGGCGGCAGCTTGACGACCTTAGCGCGTCCCAGATCGGCTTGAAGTCCGCCGTGCTCCACGAAAATACGGCTCCAGACAATCTCGCCCGGCTTGCTGATCCCCTTGACGGTCCCGCCGCCGAGAGGGAAATACATCGGAGGTTGGCGTTCGCTGACCGTCCCGGTGTACCCGCCGATTAAGTGCTGGGGAGGAACCGAACCCGAGATTTCAAACACCCAAACAAATTCCTCCCGTCCGTCGACCGCGAACGACTCCCCATATCGAATGTCATGCAGCGTGGTTTCCGGATCAAAGCCCAACGTCTTCCAAATGCGGTTGGTCACCAGCGCGTCCAGCCCGGCGCACTCGTCCACCTCGTTGAAATGCGGCAGCGCCTCGCCTTCAAACAACACACGGCCGTTCTCTCGCGTCTTGGCGGGAGGACGGTCGACATTGTTCAATAGTCCCTCGACCAGGTCCGATGCCGGCGTCAGATCTTTCAGCCCTTGCTGGTATTGGATGCCGATCGTGTCGCAACCAAATTCATCGGCAATCCGCAAAGCCGCGATATACATCTTGCATTGCTCGAGAACCTGGCGATCGGTCAGGTCCGACTCCTCACTCGATCCCATCTTGAAGGCCATGCCCTTGGCATTGAGCCAATCGCGCACTTCTTGAGCCTCGTAATCATTGACCTCGCGCATGGCGGCGTACAGCGCCGATTGGCTGAGACGTTCCTTGAACACTCCGATGGGGTGCAGCAGCTCGTCGGGGATGATGGCGTTGTACATCCCCATGCAGCCCTCGTCGAAAATGCCCATGATCGCTTTGTCCGTTCGCAGCCGGATTGCGACATCGCGGCCGACCGCGGCCGCGTCGTCGGGCAAATCGATCGCCGCGGCATCCCGAGCGTGTCCCGTGTCGTGAGTGACCTTGCCGTCGGCAAGCCACGCACGCAGCCCATCGAGGAAGAAATCATCGCTGAAATCGACGCTCCACAGCGTGCTGTAGTCGACTCCCGCCTTGGTCATGCTGCCGTTGAGGTTGAGCATGCCCACCAGCCCCGGCCATTGACCGCTCCAGTTGGCGACAGTCAAAATCGGCCCTTCGTGGGTAATCAGCCCGTGCAGCAAATGATGGCTATATTGCCAAACCGCTTCCACCACAATCAGCGGAACGTCGCGCGGAATCGAGCGAAACACTTCCATCCCGCAGGCTTGGCTATCGATAAAGCCGTGCCGCTTGGCTTCGTCGTAATCATGGGCGCGGCGGACGCTCGGTCCCTCGCGCTCAATCGTCTCAATCAGTTTCGACTCGACTTCGGCCTGCGCGGGCCAGCACATGCGATTGGCGGAGAGGCGCAAATCTCCGTTGGCAACGAGGTAAATCTCTTGTCCCATACGCCGAGTATTTTCGCAAAACCGAGGATCGCAACGCTATAGTACCCACGCAAAAGAGCGAAGTATCTGTTACGGCGGCCCAGACCCCAAAAAGGGGGGCGGCGTGTGGTGAACGCCCGGATTTGCGGGGAACCGAGTCACCGGGACGTATCAGGCTTGCGGACTCTCGCGAATTCTAGTCCTCGGACCACGTGAAAAGGCACCTTTCCCCGACCTTGTTGAGAAGGCTTCGATCCGCCATTGCGGAGGAAACCACTGCCAACCAGAGCCGCATCGCCTCGGGGCTGAAAAAAATGGGGACTGTCACCCATTTTTTCACAGCCCCACGCGATGCGGTCACTCAAGAATAGTGCTTTGCATCCAAACAAACTTTTTCATGCGGTCGTGGCACTGGGAATACCAACCGAGGAATCGCTTCGCGCCAAGCGTGGACGTTCACGCCCTGTCACTCCAAAGGCAGCGCCGAAGCCCAAGGCTTCAGGTCCGATTTCGGCAGCCCCTGGATCTTGATCTCCATGCGGTCGCCCAGGGTATAGACGCCCGTCAGCTCCAGCACATAATGCCCCCGCAACACGGAGTAGACGGTCGCGGCCAGGTCCTTGGGGTCTTGCTTTCTCGGGCGGGCGCGGAAGTGAGCCCCGCCGGTCCGTCGAGCCAAGCGGCGGAACAACCCCCGCTCCACGCCCTCTACATAAACCGGGTAGATCGACGCGCGCTTGTCCTTAGCCAACCGCAGCACATCCGCCAACGGAACCTTGCTATGCCCTTCCACCCCCGCCGCCAACACCACGATCACCCGCCGCGCCGCCGACGACACGCTGAAGCCCCCGTCAAGCCCCGCGAAAAGCGCATCGAGAATACGCGGGTTGTTTCCGAAGCGCACCCCGCGCAACGAGCCCATCAGCGTTTGTTTGCTGTTGGTGAAATCCTGCAACAAATCGGCTGAGTCGTGGAATCCCACGATCGCCATCTGCTCATCGGGCCCCAAGGCCTCTACAAAAGCGGCACTCAAGGGCCGCACGACCTCCCCCAGCGCGCTCGTATCAACCAACAACATGACGTCGAGCAAGGTCTTCTTGTACTCGGCTCTCACAACGCGCAGCGACGTCTTATCATCGATAACGGAAAAGTTCGCCGCCGCGAGGTTCTCTATCGGCTGCCCCGTCTTCTCATCGAAAACCGTAACCAGCAATTGGGCCTGTTGAGCCGAGCCAATCGAAGCAAGCAACCCCGACAACAGAACGGCGCTCCAAATCAGCGGCGCGAGCCGGTCGCCCCGAAAATATCCTTCGAGCCTAATAGTGCGCATTACGCGTCCATGTCCGGAACGATCTCTACCACTCCTGAGCCGCGAAGCGGCGACCGGAATATAGCCCAGGGTGAAGCCGGAAGGCGGAACCCTGGGTCGAACCCGCACCCCGCGGGAGCCCTGAAGGGGCGGCGGAAACACCCCCGACACACATTCTTATGGTGGCGCCATGAATCTGTGGATTCACGGAAACGGAACCACGCCCCCGTTTTCGCGTAGTCGGACGTGCGCCGCGAGCTGCCAAGCACCCCCCGGCGTCCCGTCATGTCCCCAACCACCCGGCGTCCGTCGCCGCCTTCGCCAAAATCGCAACCCCCAACAGCGTCACAACCACGGCACTGCCCACCGGCAAAAAGCGCATCAGCGGCCCGTCCTTGGTAAACCGCTTGAACGCGGGTCCGGCCATCACCATCGCCACGCCGATAGCGATCAAGATCGCCGCCAGCCCCAAGCTAAACGCCAGCAGGATAATCAACCCAAACATAATGCGGTTCAGCGTAAAAGAGATCAGCAAAACGGCCAGCGCTTCCGGACAAGGAATCAACCCGCCCGAAATCCCCAGCGACAGCAGACTTCCCCGCCCTTCTCCCGGCGAGTGGGAATGGTCGTGTTCATGACTGTGCGCGTGGCCCGAATCCTCCTCATGCCCATGGTCGTGCGAATGCCCATGGTCGTGAGAATGGTCATGGTCGTGGTCATGAGGATGACCGCCCTCATGCGCATGCTCGTGCGGGTGGTCGTGAGTATGCGAGTGGGTGTGTCCCAACGGCCCGTGCGAATGGGAGTGCGCGGCGGCTTCCGCCAACTCCGGATGCCGGAAGAACTTCCAGCGCGAGCTAAGCAGCCACGATCCGATCCCTACGATCAGCACCCCGCTGATCACCGACAGCCCGGCATAGAGTTGCTCCATCAAGAAATACTGAGAAGCGTAGAGCGTCAGCAACCCGAGCACGAACACGGCCGCGGTGTGCGTCACCGTCACTACACTACCCAGAAATACGGCGTCCCAAACGGTCCCTTTCGAGCCCACCAGATAAGCAGCCACGAGCGCCTTGCCGTGACCGGGCGTTAAGGCATGTGCCGCGCCGGCCAAGAACGCTACCCCCAGCGCCCACAAAAAGATTCCCGAATTCGGGTCGGCGGCCCGTACCAGATCCTTGAGCTTCTCGCCAAGCTCGCCGTCGTGAGAGCCCTGCCAAGCCGCCAACGGCGCAACCAAGGCAACCAGAATCACCAGCAATGAAATAAGACGCGGCATCGTACTCAGTACGTCTCCCCAACAAGCGCCCAAGCGCAGCTATTCATTGTAAGCCGACCCGCATGACCCAGGACAAACCCAGGACTTATCAGCACCCTGCGGTTTCTCGACTCGACGAAAACGCTCGGGCGCAAACGCAAGACTGCCACCGCGAAAATACGCGACCACCACCAGCGAAAATCGGCCGCCCGTCGCCTTTTTTCACGTAGGCGGACCCACGATCGCCAACCACCCAAGCCCCCAACCACCCCAGTGGGGCAGGCCTCCAGGCCTGCCCGCCACCCGCCCAACCCAACCCCCCACAAGCCAAAACCAGCCACTCCCAGTCTCACTCGGCTAACGGTTCACGGTTCACGGCCAACGTCCCCGCCGACACCAAAACCATCACGTCCGTCTCAAAAAAGTTGTCCCTGCCCAATCAACAACGTAGAAAATCCAACCCCCGAAAAACGCCCACCTCCCGTTTATCCTATTACCGGCTGCTTAGCCAATACTTAGACGAGAAAGGACTACTACCATGGCATCTGACAAGCAGATCAAAGCCAATCGCGAAAACGCGAAAAAATCAACCGGGCCCCGCACCAACAGCGGAAAAACCCGCACCGCCAAAAACGCACTCAAACACGGCCTTCTTGCTCAAGACGCCGTCCTGCCGGGCGAAGACCCCGCCGAGTTCGATCAACACATCACTTCCTTCGAGGACACCTATCTCCCCAGAAACCGCGTCGAAAAGGAAATCGTCCGTCAAATCGCCGACTCCTCCTGGAGAATGCAACGGCTCTCCCGCATTGAAACCGCCGTCATCGCCGCCGGCATCGACAACACCCGCCGCACCTCGAGCCTGTTCAACCACGACACCGGCCCCATGCCGGAAGACCGCCAAGAGCGAACCCACATCCTCGGCTGGACCATGCTCACTCGAATAAAACTCCTCAACAGCCTAGCCCGATATGACGGCCATCTCGGCCGCCGTTTCTTCCGCGGCGTCGAGCTGATGATCGACATCCGCCGCGAAGAGCGCCAACTCCGCGAAGCCCGCGAGGCCCGCGAAGTCCAACCCGGCTACGACCCCGACCCACCGCTCATCCGTTACGAACCACCCCCCATTCCCGACTCCCCCAACGACCCCCCGCTCGTCAACCGAACCCCCAATCTCCAAAGCCGCGAAAACAACCCCACCCTAAAAAGCGCCCTCGCAAACGACGCCGTCGCAAACGATGCCGTCGCAAACCGAGCCGCGCACGTAAGTAAGCGGTATCCGATGAACCTGACAACTCTAGAAAACCAGGCGAACCCAACCCCGTCTAGCAACCAGCCAAAAAGCGGCCCCGTCACCCACATCTCGAGAAAGCGCAAAAAATCCCGACCCCGCCGCCCCGCGGCGTCACTAATCAAAAAACACCAAACAAACCCAATCTCGAAGCAAGTCGCTTCAAAACCAACGGCTTAGCCGCCGTCACCGCGACACGCCAATCAACAAGGAGAAACAAAGACCCCAACCCAAACCCGCGAAACCAAGCGGCGAACCGCCGAAACCAGCCAAACCGATAGCGACGACAGCCCGCCGCCATCGCCGCCCGCTGGTCAACGAAACAGCACGCTCCATTCGTCCAAGACCCCCAAAACCCCAAGCCCAAAGTGTCGCCAAAACTTCTTGACGGCCCTACTAGCCGGCCTGAGCCGAAACTTCAAATTTCGCGTTACCCGGAGATTCACAACGGCTACCAATAGATCGGACGTTCACCCACCCGAGCCGCGCCGCCGTGCGGCGCGGTCCCGGCGAACTCTTCGACCAAGTTTCTCCCCTGAACGATCCGGCGCGGCCGGTGGCGCCGCTAAGCCGAAACTTCAAATCAGACTCAATCTTGAACTTCCCGAGCCGCGCCGCCTCGCGAGCTGTGAAAAATTGGGGATTCTTCCGAAAATCCCCTTCGAACGTACGATGGATTATGATGTAGCCAATTCAAACCGCAACGGGCTTGCAGCCGCGGAGCGGCGACCGGAAAGTCGCCCCGAGCTTCAGCCCGGGGTTCGCGCCAAGAAAGCGGCAAGCCCCGGATGGGGCGTAGGAGCACTTGCCCGATACGCCCTCGGCCGACCGAAACGTTCATGTCGACGACTCGCTCCCATTCTCATGGCGGTATTATGAATACCGCGTTTTCATAGGAACCGACTGTCCCAAGCGCCGACCGAATAGGCTCCAAGAATCAGTAATCGCATCAGGCGCGAAGTGGACTGTCCCCCTTTTTTCACCCAACGGATTATTTCACGCAGGAGGCGTTCGGGAGTGGGCCGCCGCTTCTCCCACAATTCATGTCGCGCACCCGGGCTAGACAGGGTGCCCTGGTGGTCGATAAGATGGCCCTTTGATCGCGGAACCGGCGGAAACCGGACAGAGGCTGTGTATGATGTGTTTTCGAAAATTCAGTTTCGCGGCTTGCTTGGCGGTTTTGTTCCTTCTGACCCCGCCCTCCGCGCGGGCCCAGAAGGTGGAATCAGCCGTTCGCGGCCGCGTTCTCGATGCTTCGGAAGCCGCTATTCACGGAGCGGCCGTAACGGCCGTTCGCACGGCCACCGGCGTGTCGCGGTCCACGGTGACAAATCGGCGAGGGGATTACGCGCTGCCCTCGCTGCCGGCCGGAGCCTACGAAATCAGCGCGGCCGCGGACGGCTTTCAAAGGTTGCGTCAGACCGGATTGAGGTTGGCCGTAGGCGAACAGGCGGCCGTGGATTTTCAATTGCAGGTGGGCGAGGTGACGGAAGAAATCACCGTGGTGGCCCGGCAAGTAGTACTCGAGACGCAGTCCTCGGCGGTAGGCGCGGTCATTCCGAACAACTACATTGTCAACTTGCCGCTGAACGGCCGGAACTTTTTGGAGTTGGCGCTGCTGGCTCCCGGGGTTTCCCCGAGCGTGGAGGGTTCGCCCGGTTCCTCACGCGGTCGCTTGTCGTTTCAGTCGAACGGTCTGCGTGAAGCGCAGAATGCCTATATCTATGACGGTGTTTACGCGGTCGATCCGATCTTGAACAGCTTCACGCTTAGCCCGGCGGTCGACGCCGTTCAAGAGTTTAGGATTCACACCTCGGGTACCGAGGCCGCTTTCGGCGGTAACAGCGGCGGCCAAGTGGTGGTGATTCTCCAGAGCGGCCGCAACAACTTTCACGGTTCGGTATATGAATTCCTGCGCAACGATTCCCTCGACGCGCGAAATTTCTTCGACGATCCATCGGCGGGGCAACCCAATCTGCGGCGCAACCAATTCGGGTTCGCCGCCGGCGGCGCCCTGCGTCCCGGCAGTAGCTTTTTCTTCGTGGACTATGAGGGTCTTGCCGAGCGTCGCGCGATCACCCAAACCACTAACGTGCCGACGGCGGCCGAGCGCGCGGGTGATTTTTCCCAAAGCCTGTTCCCCGCCCCGATCAATATTTTCACCGGACAGCCTTTCGCCGACGCCAAGCTGCCGTTTTCACATCCGATCGGGTCGGCGATCGCGAACCTCTATCCCTTGCCCAATCGCCAAGCGTTCGGACAAAACTTTGTCGCTTCACCGACCGAGCGCCGGCGGAACGACAAATTCGACGTGCGCTTGGACCAGCAGCTCGGGGTCAACGGCAGGCTGACCGGCCGCTACAGTTTCGGAAACAGCAACTTGTTCGAGCCTTTTGCAACGGGCAGCGCGACGCTCATTCCCGGCTTCGGCAATGACTTCGACGAACGCGGTCAAAACCTGATGGTGGCCGAAACCCACACGATCGGCACGCGCTGGGTCAACGAATTTCGGTTCGGCTACAACCGCGTGGATAATCGAACGTTCCACGAAAACTCGGGGACGAGCATCAACCAATCCGTCGGACTGCCCGATTTTTCGTCACGGGAACGCGACCTCGGTTTGAGCCAAATCAGCGTGACGGGGTTTTCTCCGTTGGGGGATGAAGGGAACAACCCGCAAGACAGCGTTGTGGATAGTTACCAATTCCTCAACACGGCGAGTTATGCCGAGGGCGGCCACCTGCTGCGGCTCGGCGTGGAGCGGCGTTGGATTCGCCAGGATGCATTCCGCGATGTTCTCACCCGCGGCATGATCAATTTTCTGGGAGCCTTCACGCGAAACCCGTTGGCGGATTTGCTGCTGGGATTGCCGACCTTTACCGGGGGGGCGGTTTCGGACAACCCGCAGGCGCTACGGACGGGGAACACCAGCCTTTTTGTCCATGACGGCTGGAAGCTGCGCCGCAACCTGACGCTGAACCTCGGTCTACGCTACGAATACAACACGCCGGCGCATGACGCCCAGGATCGCGCGTACCTCTACGACCCGACGTCGTTTTCGACGGTGCAGGTGGGGACGGGTGGGATCCCGCGGGCGGGCTACGAAAGCGACCGCAACGATTTCGCGCCGCGGGTCGGGTTGGCCTGGAGCCCCTCGCGGCGCATGGTGGTACGCGCGGGTTACGGGATCTACTACAACACCTCGCCGCTGGCTCCCGGGCAAGCGATCTACTTCAACCCGCCGCTGTTCAACTTCCAGCTCTTCTTCCCTTCAGCCCAAACCGGACCGATTACGATCGACAACCCTTGGCCGTCGGGTTTGCAAGCGCCGTTTCCTCCGAGCGCCTTTACGTATGACCGCCGGCTCCGATCGAGTTACGCGCAACAGTGGAACTTCACTTTCCAGGGGGAAATGAGCGACGAGGTGATCTTCGAGGTGGGCTACCACGGCACGTCGGGCGTGAATTTGCTCGCCGGCCGCGACATCAACCAGGCGGCTCCAAGCCCGCGGTTTCCGAACTTTCGGCCGGTCCCGTTTTTCCAATCAATCGATCAAATTGAAGCGGCCGCTCATTCGACCTATCACAGCTTGCAAGCGCAGTTGCAATGCCGTTTTCGCGGCGGGCTGACGGGGATGTTTTCCTACACTTGGTCGAAGGCGATCGACAACGCCTCCAACGTATTTCGCAGCTCCACGGACAACAACTTTCCGCAAGACAGCTTCAACACCGCGGCCGAGCGCGGATTGTCGAGCTTCGATCTACGGCAGCGCTTTTCAGGAAGCTGGGTTTACGAGCTGCCGATGGGAGCCGGACACCGTTTGGGAGGCAACCTGAGCGGGCCGCTGAAAACCCTGACGGAGGGGTGGATGTTGAACGGTGTTTGGACGCTGCAGACGGGCCAACCCTTCAGCGTGGTGTTACCGAGCGAGCTGGATAACAGCAATACCGGCATTTCATTTCTCGGGGGGGCGGCGGACCGGCCGAACGTCATCGGCAACCCGCTATTAGGGAGCCGCGACCCGTCGCGGTGGTTCGCGGGGGAGGCCTTCGCGCTGCCCGAGTTCGGTAGTTTCGGGAACGTCGGACGCAATATTCTCGGTGGGCCGTCGTTGCGGAATTTGGACTTCTCGCTGCTCAAGGAAACAGGGCTGGGCGGCAACGCGACGCTGCAATTTCGCGCAGAGTTTTTCAACGTGTTCAACACCCCGAACTTTCGCCAGCCGAACGCGGTCTTCGGAACGCCCGGCTTTGGGCGAGTCTTGGCGGCTCGCGACGGGCGTGAGATTCAGTTCGGGGTGAAGCTGCTTTTCTAACCTGAAACTTCAAATTGGATTCGATTTTCAACCTCCCGAGCCGCACCGCCTCGGGGTTGTGAAAAATTGGGGACTGTACCGAGCGCCGACCAAATAAGTTTCATAAACTCAACAAGTTATCCTGGAGCGAAGTGGACTGTCCCCATTTTTTCCCGTCCGATGAATCTTCCTGAGCAGCACTGTGGTATGATTCCCGGCATGTCCGACTCAACGTTACACCGTCGTGATGTCTTTCGGATGGCGGCCGGGGGCGCGATGGCGATGACAGCCGGTTCGTACTCGCGAATTCTCGGAGCCAACGATCAGATTCGCCTCGGTCTGATTGGGGCCGGTCAGCGTGGTCAGAGCGTGATGAAGGCGTTTCTGGAGAACGAAGCGATTCATGTCTCGGCGATCTGCGACGTCTACGCGAGCCGCGTGGATCAAGCCATGGAAACGGCTACCGAGGCCCGCGGCTTTTCCGATCACCGCAAGCTGCTCGATCAAGAAGATGTCGACGTGGTCTTGATTGCGACGCCCGACCATTGGCACGCCGGGGTTGCGATTGACGCGGCTAATGCGGGCAAGGATATCTATGTCGAGAAGCCGCTAACGCTGCGGATTGAAGAGGGGCCGCCGATCGTGAAGGCGGTTCGCGTGAACAACCGCGTTTGCCAGGTAGGCATGCAGCAGCGTTCGGGGGCGCACTATCTACAAGCCAAGAAAGAGTACTTCGACACGGGCCGGCTGGGAAAGATCACGTTGGCCCGCACATGGTGGCACGGCAATAGCGCGCACCTACGCAAAGCCCCGCCGTCGTTGCAATCGCTGCCGTCGAACCTCGACTGGGCTCGCTTCCTGGGCCCGGTGAAATGGCGCGACTACGACCCGCAACAGTACGCCAATTTCCGTGCGTATCTCGATTTCGGAGGCGGCCAAATTACCGATTTGTTCACGCACTGGATCGATGTGGTCCATATGTTCATGGAGCAGGACAATCCGATCTCAGCGGTTTCCGCGGGGGGAATTTTCGCCTACAAAGACGGTCGCACGGCCCCCGACACGATTAACACGGTTCTCGAGTATCCCGGCGAATGGAACGCGACTTTCGAGGGAACTCTCGCGCCCGGCATTCGCGGCGCCGCGGTGGAGATCGCCGGCACCGAAGGACGTCTCTTGATCGATCGGCGGCACTTTGCCTTCTACACGCCCGACCCCGACGCGGAGCCGACCGTCGTCAAGGCGGAGGGCAACCTCACCGTGAGTCACGTGAACAATTTCATTGATTGCGTGAGCAGCCGCAAGCGGCCCAACGGCGATGTTTGGATCGGCCACCGATCCGCGCAGGCCTCGCATTTGGGTAATGTGGCTTATCTACAAAAGCGGCGCTTGAAATTCGATCCCGACCGGGAAGAGATCTTGCCGCTGTAGATCGCGGGTCCGATGGTAGTACCAGGGCGCGTGGGCGCGCACGCCCCGGAGGGCGGCTACTGCAATTGGAGGATGCGGTCGGCGACCTTGTTGATCTGCTCGGTAAACGGGTGTTCCGGGTACTTCAGCGCAAAAATACCGCTGCTCGCCAACTCGACGATTTCGAAGTTCAACGGAAACACGGCGGCTACTTCGGTTTTGTAGGTTCTCTCCAGATGGTCTTTGAGGACGCGGGTTTCGAGCCCCGAGGGCACTTTATTCACAAGCAAGAGCAGGTTGCCGACCTTCAGGCGTCGAGCCAAATCGATCGTAACGGCGGTGCCCTGAAAGTCCTGATTATCCGGCCGCATGATGACCAGCAATAGGTCGGAGATGGCGATCGAAAGCAGCGTTTCTTCGTTGACACCCGGATGCGTGTCAATGAAGAGGTAGTCCAGCTTAAGATCCTCGATCATTCGCCGGAAGCCTTCATTGAGGCGTTGGATGTCATATCCTTCCTTGATGATCCGCGTAATTTCTCCCGATTTGAGGCTCGATGGGATCAGGTAAAGCGTCGGCGTTTCACTGTCGGGTTCGCCGTCGATTCGCGCCGCGGCGGACACATCGTAGGCGGCGTCTTCAATCGAGCAGGAGTTCGACAGAAAATCGTTGAGCGCCTTGTCGACGTTGTCTTCTCGGAGGCCGAACAAGACGTGAATCCCCGGCGACTGAATGTCGGTGTCGATGACCCCGACTCGGTTGCCGGCACGCGCAACCGTCACGGCCAGATTTGCCGTGATGTTCGACTTGCCGGTGCCGCCGCGGAAGGAGTGAATGGAAACGATCTTGGGCATGCAATATCCTTGAGTGGCTTGAGAGGCGCGTCGGGCGGACCGGTCTAGACCTTATCCTCTCCGACAGCTCGGCCCTTTTCGTCGGAGCTCTTGCGTAGCCCGTCGGCGAACTCTTGCAGTTGCCGGAAGTACGGCGTCTCGGCGACATCGCTCACTTGTTGCCTTTTTTGAGCTTGATCAATTTCGATGGCTTTTCCGAGGTCCGGCAATGCATTGTAAATGCTTGTCGTTGCCGAGTCGGCCGGGGCGTAGGAAAGTTCGAACCGGAAAGACGGCCCACTCGGCCCGAGGCGAAACACGGCCCCGTCTTCGAGCGGAACGTCTTCCACTTTCTCGCCGTTCATGACCGTTCCATGCCGTCCTTGGTTGACCAGATACCAGCGCGGTTCCTTGTATTGGAGTTCGGTGTGGAAGCGGGAAGCGTAGGGATCGCCGATGACGACGTCGTTTTGCTCGGAGCGTCCGATGCGGACGTTCTCTTTTCGTTCGAAACGCCAAGTCTGCACGACTCGGCCCTTGGCGAGATCCATCAAGTGGACGCTGATTTGTTTCCCATCCGTCACGGCGAAAACGTCCTATCGCTGTGGACGACAATGGTCGACGATTGCCGGACCCACACCCGCGAAATCTCTCCCACGATTGAGAATAAACCACTTGCGGCCCCGGCGTCTACCTGGGTGTTAGCATCAGGACGCGGCATGTTGGTCGCGGGTCTATTCTTTCGCGAAGCAGTAAAGGGCGCCGGCGGTTCTTACGTAGAGTCGGCCGTCGGCGATCGCGGGGGTTGCGAAGACTTCCTCTCCCAAGTCGTTGCTTGCCGCCACTTTCCACGGGCGCCCGGCCGCGATCACGGAAACCTTGCCCTCGCGGCTGATCATGTAGACTTTACCGTCGGCGGCCACCGGCGAGGCGTAATACTCGTCAACCGCGTCGGGCAAGCGGCCCTGTTGCAAAACCTCGCCGGTCGCCGGATCGAGGGTCGTGACGATGCCGCCGCTCTTGACCAGATAGAGAACATCACGGTAGAGCAGCACCGACGGGACGTCGGGTAACGATTTTCGATGACGCCACAAGACGTGCGTGTCACTCACGTCGCCCCGTCCTCCGAGACGGATCGCCATCGTCGAGTTGGACGATGTTCTCCGCGATTGGTAATAAAGCCAGTCGCGGCGGTCAAAGAGATCGTCCTTATCGAGATCCTGCATCTCCCAGTTCCCCGGCAGCCAAGCCTCGGGGATTTCGCCCTTGGACAAGAATCCGTCTTTGTCGGCGTCGTGGGAGGCCAGCATGGCCTCGAACTCGGGAAGAATCAGCCGACGGCTGGGCATGCCGCCGGGAGCCCAGCCGTTGAAGTAGACCGTACCGCCCGCGCTCACCGGCGTGGATTTCACTTGATAGGTCAGCCCACTCGCCCGCCACAACTCTCGACCCGAGTCCACGGCGTAGGCGATCATCTGGTACGACCCGGGAACGATCAGTTCGCTTGGGCCGCTATCGGGACGGTGGATCAGCGGGGTCGAAAAGCTGTGGACCATCTCGGGACGCTCCACCTTCCAGGCTGTCTTTCCGTCGTCCTGGTTAAGCGCGATCACATAGGCGTCACGATCTTGGTCGCATACCATCAATACCTTGCCGTCGGCCAGGATCGGCGAGGCCCCCATGCCGTGGAAATTCGTGAACGGCCCCATGGGACGCGCCCAACGGCGATCGCCGTTGGGCGCGTAGGAGAGCAAGCCGTAGCCGCCAAAAAAGACGTAGACGTTCTCGCCGTCGGTGACCGGGGTCGCCGCCGCTTCATCGTTGAGCGAGTTCATCTTTTCGAGTCGTCGAGAGGGGGCGGGCCGCCGCCACAGAATCTTGCCGCTTACTCGGTCAAGAGCCATCGTGAACAGCGTCCCGTTTTCGTGCGCCGTCAGATAGACGCGGTCGGCGGTGAGCACGGGCGAGGATTTCCCCTTCGGTAGTTCGGCCTTCCAAACAACGTTGCGGGCGGGTCCGAAGTGGACGGGCAGGCCCTCGGTTTCGGAGACGCCGGCGCCGTTGGGGCCGCGAAAACGGTCCCACGCGCTCGCGGCGAATAGCTGCCCGGCGAGCCACAGCACAGCGGCGAAAGCGAAGATTCGAGGCGGCGAGTAATGCGACATGATCGTTGGTCGTTTGGGTTGTTAGTCACGATAGGTCGATTCGGGGGATCGGTGGGAGCAGTGTAGAAGCTCGGGACCATTATCCGACGCCCCCTACCGGGCCGCCTTGGGAAAGTCCGAGAAGCGCGACACGTTCGAACGCAAGATGATCGACAACGGTTCGCAGATCGGCCAATTCCGCTTCGAGGGAAAAGGACGTGCGATCTCGATCGGAAAGTCCGGTGCCGTGCTTATCGTAGAGGACCAGGGTGTGGTCGGCGGCCAGCCGTTCATAAAAAGCCCGCCGTCGGTCATCGCGCCAGGCCTCCCGCAGATGACTGATCCAACCCGGCGGCATCACCAGGACCGGACCGGATCCGATCATCGAATAGGCGAGTCGCACACCATCGGAGCGGCCGCAGTAGCGGATCTCGGGCTCGCCGTGTTCGGTGCCGGGGGTCGTGGAGCTCTGGCTTGCACGACCGGCCGCAACATGCGTGGCGCCGCGGCCTGACGTAGGCGGCCTTGTTTCCACGTACCATTCGCCGGTCTCGTCGGGCGGCGCGACGTGTTCGGTGAGTCGCCGCGCGACGGCCTGAGAGATCTCGTCCTGGACTTCGAAGACGTCTTCGAGAACACGGTCGTAGCGCTCGCTCCAGACATCATGCCCGCCGGCAATGTTGCTCAGGCGAACCGTAATGCGAAGCTGTTTCCCGGCCCTTCGCACGCTGCCGACGAGAACGTTTTCGACGCCCAACTCGCGGCCGACCTCTTGGAGGTCCGGCGTGAGGTCTTTAAAACGCAGCGCGGAGTTATAGGCGGCGACGCGCAAACCGGGGACCTTGGTCAGCGCGGAAGTTATATCCTCGGTCACGCCGGCGGCGAAGAATTCGCTTTCATCGTCGCGGTTGACATTGAGCAGAGGAAGCACGGCGATCGACGCGCCCGCGGACGGCAGGCTCGTGAGATCGGCGAAGGAAGAAAGGCCGGATTTCGAGGAGCGCAGGGCCCTTTCCAGATCCAGGCCGAACTCGTCAGCCTGTTGATAGCGCTTGTCGGCGACCTTGGCGAGCGCTCTGAAGACAATGCGCTCGACTTCGAGCGGCACGCCGGTGCGCAAGGCGCTGATGCGCTCGGGCTCTTCGTTGAGAATGGCGTAGATGATCGCCTCGGTGTATTCTCCGCGAAACGGCGAGCGCCCGAGGATCATCTCGTACATCGTGGCGCCCAGAGACCAAAGGTCGGTACGGGCATTGACCTCGGCCCCGGAAGCTTGCTCCGGCGACATGTAGGCGACCGTGCCGACGCGCGTGTTGGGGTCCGAGACAGGACCCAAATCACGTTTGGCCAAACCGAAATCGAGAATCTTGACGAGGCCCTTCGTCGTCAACAGAATGTTCGAGGGTTTGATGTCGCGGTGGATAACGCCGGCTTCGTGCGCGTGAGCAAGGCCGCGGGAGACATCGAGCGCAATTCGCAAAGCCTCTTCGATCGAGAGCGGCCCCTGCCGTACCCGCTCGGCGAGGGTGCCGCCGTCGTAGTAGGCCATCGCGAAGAACATGCGCCCTTCCGACGTGCGGCCGATGTCGTGAATGGTGCAAATGTTGGGATGATCGAGGGCGGAGGCGGCGCGGGCCTCGGCCAGGAAGCGCTCCTTGGCGCGCTCGTTGGCGACAAGGTGAGGAGGCAAGAACTTCAGCGCGACGAAGCGGCGAAGTCGGGGGTCTTCGGCCTTGTAGACGACGCCCATTCCGCCGCGGCCGATTTCGGAAACGATGCGATAGGGTCCGACGTTTTCGCTGTCGGAGGCGGGCGCTTCCGCGGCACGAAGCGCTTCGGAGGCTAGGCCGGCAAGCGACATGTCGAGAACGCCCTCGGCGCGCTCATGCGCCGCCAGCATTTTCTCGACCTTCCCCAGCAGCAGGGCGTCGCCGCGGCAGGCTTCCGCGATCCACTCGGTACGTTCCTCGCCGGAGCGCTCAATCGCCTCGTCGAAAATGGCGGAGATCTTATTCCAGGAAGGTTGGGAAGCCATTAGGCGACTACTGCAACCCAATTTCTCTCGCTATACAGCTCTTTGTAAAGCCAAGCCCGCACCTTAACCCATTCTCGCTGCACGGTACGGGGAGTGACGCCGAGGATCTCCGCGGTTTCCTGCTCGGTTAGGCCGCAAAAGAAACGATACTCGACGATTTGCCGCAGGCGGTCGTTACCGCGGCGTACATTGTGATCGCGGTGACGATGTTCGAGGAGCCGGATTTAACGAGGGAGTTTGGGGAGCGCTACCGCAACTACATGCGTCAGGTGTCGCGCTTTACCCCGATGGGGCACTTCCGGGAAAGTGGAGCGCCGGTAGCGACCGCAATGTCGTCGGGCGCCTCTCGATAGAGCGCTGACGCGCTCCCTTGGGGGGACGCGGAAATTGCTGGGCGGGCCTTCGGGCTCGCCCTTTTTCGTTGGGCCAAAGTGGACCCCGGATTTTGCGCGATCAATAGGATCGCGGCAGGCCGAGAACGTGTTCGGCGATGTAGGCGAGGATGAGGTTGGAGTTGACGGGGGCGATTTGGTAGAGGCGGGTTTCGCGAAACTTCCGCTCGATATCGTAGTCCGCCGCGAAACCGAAGCCGCCGTGGGTGTCGAGCGCGACGTTCGCGGCTTCCCAGGACGCGTCGGCCGCGAGCAGCTTCGCCATATTGGCTTGGGGACCGCACGACTTGCCTTCATCGAACAGCCGCGCGGCCTCATGGCGCATCAAGTCGGCGGCTTCGACATGCGCGTGAGCCCGCGCGATGGGGAACTGCACGCCTTGATTCTTCCCGATGGGGCGATCGAAAACGACTCGCTCGCCGGCGTAGTCGCAGGTCCGTTCGATAAACCAACGCCCGTCGCCGATGCACTCGGCGGCGATTAAGATCCGCTCGGCGTTCCAGCCGTCAAGGATGTAGTGAAATCCGCGGCCTTCTTCTCCCACAAGATTTTCGGCGGGCACTTCGAGATCGTCGAAAAACAGTTCGCAGGTGTGGTGGTTGATCATCGTCCGAATGGGGCGAACGGTGAGGCCGTTGCCGACGGCTTTATTGAGGTCGACGAGGAAGATCGACAGTCCCTCGGTGCGCTTGGCGACTTGATCGGCCGGGCTTGTGCGGGCCAGAAGCAGCAGTAAATCCGAGTGCTCGACGCGAGAGATGAAGACCTTCTGTCCATTGACGATGTAGCTGTCGCCTCGTCGAACGGCTGTTGTTTTGAGCTGTGTGGTGTCGGATCCGCTGGTGGGCTCGGTGACGCCGAAGGCCTGCAGGCGCGAATCACCGGCCGCGATCGCGGGTAGATACTTCGTCTTTTGTTCATCGGAACCGTGCCGCAGCAGCGCGCCCATGATGTACATCTGGGCATGGCAGGCGGCGGCGTTGCCGCCGGAGCGGTGAATTTCCTCGAGAATCAGCGCCGCGTCGCCAACGCCGAGGCCGCCGCCGCCGTAGGTTTCGGGAATCAACGCGGCCAGCCAACCGCCATCAGTGAGGGCTTTGACAAAACTTTCGGGATAAGCCTGCTCGGCATCGAGTTGACGCCAATATTCGCCGGGAAAATCGGCGCAGATTTCTCGAACGGCTTGCCGGATTTGTTGCTGTTCGGGAGTGAGCGACGTGGGCATGTGTTTATCCGCAACGTACCGCGGGGTCTATCAACTCGCGGTGAAAACGGGCGTCGGGGCGTTCCTGTCGCCCTTTCAGGGCTCGCCGGGGTGGGGAGTCCACCCAGGGTTCCGCCGTTCCGGCTCCACCCTCGGCTATATTCCCGTCGCCGCTTCGCGGCTCAAGATGTTCGCGATTTTTGCAAACGTAACGGCGAAACAATACAGTCGAAGGCCGGCGGAAGAGCCCACGAATTTCGACACCCATGCGTGTTCAACAAAAAGCAGCTCCACGGGCAAAAATCGAAATGGCAATCCCCCTTATTGCGCTCGAACACACTTTTGCCACGGGCGGCTATTCGATCCAACCGCCGCCGACGACCAGATCGCCCTGATAGAAAACGGCGGCTTGGCCCGGCGTCACGGCCCGCTGCGGAAGATCGAATTCTACCGCGGCACGGCCGGAGTTCGTCGTCGGGGTGACGACGGCCGGGGCGGGCGGGAATTGGTGGCGGATCTTCGTCTCCACGCGTAAGGGCTCCTCCAACGCCGGGATCGAAATCCAATTCACATCCCGTACTTCGAAAGATTTCTTGAACAACGACGGGTTTTCTCCGATGACGACTTGCCGCGACGCCGGTTCGATGCGCGTCACATACATCGGCTTGCCGAGCGCGACGCCGAGGCCCTTGCGCTGTCCGATCGTGTAGTGGTGAATGCCCTGGTGGCGGCCGAGTACGTCGCCGTCTTCGGTGACCACATCGCCACTGGTTTCGGGAAGTTCGATTCCCTTCTCCTCGACATAGCGCTCGACGAAGCGGGCGTAGTCGCCGTCGGGCACGAAGCAGATCTCGTGGCTTTCGGGCTTTTGCGCGACCGGCAACTCGAGCTCGTCGGCCAAGACGCGGACCTCTGACTTAGCCATTCCGCCGAGCGGAAACAAGCTGCGGGAAAGTTGCTCCTGGGTGAGTCCGAACAAGAAATAGGATTGGTCGCGAGTTTCGTCGACGCCGCGGCGCAGCAGCCGGCGGCCAGTGTCGGGGTCGGTTTCCGTGCGGGCGTAATGACCGGTGGCGACTCGCTCGGCCCCGACCTGTCGCGCAGTTTGCAGGAATTGGTCGAACTTGATGAAGTTGTTGCAAAGCGTGCAGGGAATCGGCGTGCGGCCTTCCAAATAATCACGCACGAAAGGGCCGACGACCTCCTGCTCGAAACGCTCTTCGTGGCTGACAACATAGAAGGGAATGTCGATGTGGCTCGCGACGCTACGGGCGTCGTAGACGTCATCGAGGGAGCAGCAGCGGCCCGAGCTCATGCCCGGCGGGATCAACTCGGGGAAGCGGCGCTGATCCCAAAGCTGCATCGTCATGCCGACGATCGGACGGCCTTCGCGCTTGAGCAGACCGGCAACGGCGGAGCTGTCGACTCCGCCGCTCATGGCGACGGCGATGAGGTCGTTGGAAGACATGGAAACCAACGCTTACAAATTTGGACCGACGATTCGGCCGTGAGAAACTTTGACGCGGCTCGCGTTCTCCGAGAGCGATCTCTGGGGGCGCGGTTCCCGCCGCCCCTTCAGGGCTCGCTCGGACGCAACGGCACCCAGGGTTCCGCCTTCGGCTCCACCCTGGGCAATATTTCCGCCGCCGCTTCGCGGCTCAAGGTGTTCGCGGTTTTGCTGGGTTTCGAGGTGACGCACAATACTCTCGCAAACTATTTTCCGGGGACGTCAGTAGAGACAAGGCTGTTCGACGCGCGAAAATCGGGTGGCAGCCCCCCCTTTTCGCCGCGTGGCAGTCCCCCTTTTCACTCAAACACGCTTGGCACGGGTCGCTAGCCGGCGTAGGCCGGAGAGAGTTTTCTCAAGTGGTCGACGACTTTGGGGAGCGCTTCCAATACGGCGTCCACTTGGCTTTCGGTATTCTGCTTGCCGAGCGAAAATCGAATGCTCGATCGGGCCTGGTCGGCCGAGAGTCCGATCGCGGTCAACACATGCGACGGATGTACCGCTCCGCTCGAGCAGGCCGCTCCGCTCGAGACGGCGATTCCTTTCAAATCAAGCGCGATGACCATGGCCTCGCCCTCGAGGAAGTCAAAGCGTAAATTCGTTGTATTCGGTGCGCGCCGAGCCGCGGCCCCGTTGACCCTCACATGATCAATCTTTTCGAGCACGCCGCCTTCGAGCCGGTCGCGCAGCGCGGCCAAGCGGACCCCTTCCTCGACGAGATTACTCTCGGCGAGAGCCGCCGCGGCACCCAAACCGACGATTCCGGGTACGTTCAACGTCCCCGGGCGTTGATCGCGTTCATGGCTGCCACCGTATTGAATCTTCTCGATCGGCGTGCCCTTGCGAACATAGAGGGCGCCGGCACCCTTGGGGCCGTAGATCTTGTGGGCGCTGAGGGTAAACAGATCCACTCCCAAATCGTCCATGCGGGTGGGGATCTTGCCGGTACTCTGAACGCCGTCGCAGTGGAACACGACGCCGGCTTCGCGGGCCGCGACGGCGATTTCAGCGATCGGCTGCTCGGTCCCCAACTCGTTGTTGGTGTGCATGATCGAGATCAACACCGTCTCGGGGCGCAGGGCGGCTCGGACGTCATCGGGCGAAACGACTCCCTCGGCGCCGACTTTGACCAGCGTTAGCTCGACGCCCTCTTGCTCCAATTTGCGGCAGGCTTGCAAGACGGCGGGATGCTCGATCGTGCTGCTGATGATGTGTTTTCGAGGGCCGCTCGCGGCGCGCACGGTTCCGAAAATCGCCAGATTGTCGGCTTCGGTGCCACCACTGGTGAAGACGATCTCGGCGGGCTTGACGCCGAGAAGCGAGGCGACTTGCCCGCGTGCCCGCTCGACGGCCGCCGCCGCCTGCTGACCGAACGAGTGGATACTCGAGGCATTGCCATACCCGGCCTCGAAGCACGGCAGCATGGCGTCAAGCACGCACCGGTCAACCGGCGTGGTGGCATTGTGATCGAAGTAGTAGCGCTCGGCGGCCATAGCTTGTCAAGATTGATTATATCGTGTCGTCCTCGCTTATCACCCTCACCACGGACTTCGGTTTGACGGACCACTATGTGGGTGTGATGAAAGGGGTTATTGCAACGATCGCGCCTGAGGCGCGGGTTATCGACTTGTGCCACGAAGTGCCCGCCCACGGCGTCGGGCAAGCCGCTTTCACGATCGCGCAATCCTATCGATATTTCCCGCCGGGCACGGTCCATGTAGTCGTCGTCGACCCCGGGGTTGGGAGCGCGAGGAAAGCTTTGTTGGTCGAAGCCGGCGGGCGGCGTTTCGTGGCTCCGGACAACGGTGTGCTTTCGCAGGTTTTCGAGAAAGAGAACTATCGAGCATGGTCGATCGACGCCGAGCGGTTTGCGCTGAAACCGACCAGCAACACCTTCCACGGGCGAGATCTTTTTGCGCCGGTAGCGGCCCATGCGGCCGGCGGGCGGGCAAGCGAAGATTTTGGGGAACCCGTCGAGCACCTGGTGCGGTTGCCGCCAACCGCGCCGCGGGAAATCGCCCCGGGCATTTGGCGGGGGCGAGTCCTGGCGATCGACCGCTTTGGGAATATCGTGACCAGCTTGGCCGCCGACATGGCGGGAGTAGACGTGCGTTTCCGGCTGCGAGTCGGAAAAGCCGAAGTGGCGGTCAGCGCGGCGGCTTACGAGGAAGCGCCGACGGGAGAGGTCTTTGCCATCGCGGGAAGCTCGGGGTACATGGAACTTTCGCTTCGGGAAGAATCGGCGGCGGCGAAAGCACAGGTCGTGGTCGGAGACCCGGTGGAACTCTCGATTGACGCTGATGAGGGCACGGAGAGCGACAACGCCCCGCCGTGACGGCGGCCCGGGGGAAAGGATCACTCTTTGAGGACTATGCGAATCTCGAACTTCGCGTTGTAGGTCGAGAAAGGAACGACGAGCCATTCCTGTTTCGCCCTTGAGCGAACAATCATATTGTCCCCGTGCACCACGGTAGGCGGCGTGATGCCGACTTGCTTTCCGTCGACCTCGAGCACGTCTTTGAGATTGCCCATGACGATGTTCGCCAACTCGCCGACACCGTCCAGCACCTCATTATCTTGTGTGGCGATCTCGACGCCCAACATCGTCGAAACGAGGTGGCAAGCTGACGGCGGATCACAAACGAACATGAACGAGCCCTTCCAGTCGCCTCGAATGCCGATAATCGATAAGATTTCGTCGCCGCCTTGCAGCTCCGACTTGCGGGCAAAGCCGTTGTGTTCGACTTCCATGGCGAACATGCTCTTGAATACTTTGTCCGCGCTTTCCTGAATTGCATTGACTAAGGCGTTGTCATCCATAGTGTTGTGTCTCTTGTGCCACGCTGGACGAGGCGTCGACCGAGAGCCGGCCCTTCAGCTCCGCCGGCCCTCACATAAAGTATCGGCATCCGTTCGTAACTCTTGAAGGGCAGAGGCCTTTTCGGTACCGGAAAAGCCATCCGGCCGAGGGTGTAGGTCAGACTCCGCCGGCAGCCGGTATAGTCGGGTTACTTGGATTGGCGGAAATTACCTGGAAAGCTCTGCGATCGGCCGGCGGTCTTGCTCTTTTTCGGCGCAAACATTCTTGCGCCAGGTTGGCCGCATTTCTCATCGGCTGACGGTCAAAGCGGGCTAGTGGGACACCCGCCGCGCTGGCTCGTTCACGGGAGAACTTGGTCGAAGGGTTCGCCGGGACCGCGCCGCACGGCGGTGCGGCTCGGGTGGGTGAACGTTCGATCTATTGGTAGCAGTTGTGAATCTCCGGGGAGCGCGAAATTTGAGGTTTCAGGTCAGGCCGATTGAGGATTGGCGGTACCGCCGAGAGCAGTTTCGAAAAACACCTTGGTCTGGACCGCGGTCTTGTCCCAGCTAAATGACCGGACTTTCTCGCGGCCGGCAGCGCCCAGCGTAGTGGCGGTGTCTTGGTCGCCGAGAACGCGTTCCATGGCGGCCGCCAGTTCGGAGATGCTCATGGGATCAACGCAAAGTCCGGCTGCTCCGACAATTTCCGGCGCCGCCCCGGTATTGGATGTAACGATCGGCAGACGAGCGGCCATCGCTTCCAAGAGAGGGAGGCCAAACCCTTCGTAGAGTGACGGGAGGACGAACATCGATGCGCTGTGGTAGATCGCCGGCAAAAGGCTGCGGCGCACCGGGCCGACCAAGTGCACTCCCGGGATCGACGAAAGCTCCCGCCGAATGGGGTCCGCGTCCCAGCCGGTGGCGCCGACGATCACAAGGGGGTGTTGTCGTCGCAAATCCTCGGGAAGCATCTTGTAGGCTCGGCCGAGTCGAACCAGATTTTTCCTGGGTTCCATGGTGCCGACGAACAGGATATAGTCATTCGGCAAATTGTATTTCTGGACGGCCACGAAGCTGGCGGCGGAGGTAACCTCATAGAACTCCGGCTCGACGCCGTGGTAGATCACCGTGATGCGGTCCGGGGGGACGCGTAGCTGCCGCACAAGATCGTTCGCCACTGCTTGGGAAGGGACGATCACGCGATGCAGTCTGGGCAGGGTCCCCTTCACAAACTGCTGAAAATAGCGAATGTTCGATTCGGTATGGCACCCCGGCAGCGACAGAGGCGTCGCGTCATGAACGATGGATGTTAAGCACTTGTTGGACGGGAGTTGCCAAACATGCGGCGTGACATGAAACAGTTGCGATTTTCGGGCAGCCGGCTCGGCTAAGTTCCAGCCGGTGTAATTAGACCCCAAGACGGCGCCGAGGCGCCACATCGTGGGATAGGGCGGATAGTTGGAAAGATCGGGCCGGTTGGCAGTCAAAGTATCGAGAAAGGGAAACAGTCCGATCTGATGAGGGTCGATCTGGGGAATCAGGGTACGCAAAAGCGTGTGGTGATAGTGTTTCACCCCGGCGCTGCGCATGAGTAGCGGTGTGGCGTCGTAGAGAATGCGCACGGCTGTTCAATCCCCGCAACTACGGCTTTTCAGAGACGTCTCGGCTCAGGCGTTCAATTTCCGCCCCCTGTTTCTTGACTTCCCATTCCAGCATACCTATCTTCTGCGCCAAGACAATGCTACTGTCCTTCAGGTCCGATTGCTGGACGGAAGACCGGAAGAAGGTAAACAAGAACAGTATCCCGGCAACGCCCAGCAAGATGAACGAAAAATCCTCGATACCAAGCCGGCTCGCCAGCCACCCCAGCGCCGTATCCGACAAGCACAGCGCCAAGAGCAGCAGGACGGCCCCCAGCCAAGCCATCGAATATTCCACGCGAATGTGTTCGCGCCGTACCGATCGAATGATCTGGAGCAGCAACACAACGCAGAAGACGGCGGTGACGACTCGAACCTGCTCCACGGCTAGCTCCGTCTTCCGATGTGATAACGGCGCTCGTACCGAATCACGTTGGCGAAAACGCCCAACAACACGCGGACCATATAGTAGGCCGCCGCCTTGGTACCGATCGAAGACTTCCCGGCCTTGCGGGGAAACATCTTCGTGGGAACCTCGCTGAAGCGTAATGCCTTGCGTTTGAGAACGACCAAAGCCTCGATCTCGGGATAATCCAGCGGGAAGCTTCGACTGAAGACCTCGAGCGTCCTACGATTCACCGCCACAAATCCAGAGGTCGGATCGGTGATTCGCTTGCCGAGGATGGGATAGAGGATCCAAGAAAACAGAACACTCCCGAAGCGACGCACGGTGCGGGTCGGATAACCATTGGGCACCAGGTACCGAGATCCGCTGACCATGTCGTAATCGCCCTCGGCCATGGCGGCGAGCAAGCTGGGTATATCGTCGGCGTTGTGCTGCCCGTCGCCGTCGAGCCGGACGACGGTTTGATAGCCGTGTTCAAAGGCAAATCGGTAACCGGTTTGGACGGCTCCTCCGAGACCTAGATGGTGCGGCAGACGGAAGATTTCGGCACCCGCCTCTTCCGCGCGCGCGGCTGTCCCATCGGAGGACCCGTCGTCAATCACGAAAACGGGGGCATGGGGCACAACGCGATGTATCGAAGCGACGACATCGGCAACGGCTCCCTCCTCGTTGAAGGCGGGGACAATGACCAGCAGAGAAGGTAGAGAAGCGGGCATACATCGTTCGCGGGCACGTTACCCCGGGTCGCCGAAAGGATGTTCGTCCAAGGGCTGTCGAGGTTCGTTACTGCGCGGCAATCTCGGAGGCCGTGGTTCCATGCCGCCTAAGCAATTGTCGGAACGCCGACCCTCCGAGAACGGCCGAACGCGCCACCGCCCGCCTCTTTCGCAAGAGCACCGGGACGTGCAGCAAGGCACTGCCGTGGGCTGACACTACTATTAACACAAGTCGCCACCACTTTTCTCCCGAAGCGGCGAATTCCGACGCCAAACCGCGCTGTTTCCAGAGAGCGCGGGCATGGGCGAGATAACGCCACGCGGAATACCACGGGACCAGCGGCCAGAGCCAAACGGGGAAGACCTTGACGACCGTATACAGCCGGTTTCTTTCGACCAGATAGGCTTTGAGGGCGGACGCGCGGCCGGCGGAGGCCGAGTAATCATGCTCAACGACCGCGCGGGGGGCGTAGAGACAGCGCCATCCCGCTTGGCGGGCCCGCAGACCAAGGTCGCTGTCTTCGCAATAGAGGAAGTAGTCCTCGTCGAAGCCCCCCAGCGCGTGCAATAAGGAACGGCGGTAGAGGGCGGCGCATCCGCTGGGGAGGAGCACCTCGCGCGGGGCTGTTTCAGCGATCGGAGGACGGCCGTGACGACTTTGCTTCGTGGTGCCGTCGCCGTAGACGGCAAGACCCTCGGAATCGAGTCGGTCACGACCCGCGCCCAGAAAAATGCGTGAGGCGCACAGGCCCACGTCGCTCGAGCTGACGCATGTATTGACCAGCTCCGCAAGCCATTCGGGCGATGGGTAGGCGTCGTCGTTGAGCGTACAGATGAATTCGGCCGAGGAGCGTGCGACCGCTTGGTTGATGGCCGCCCCGAAGCCGACGTTCTCGGAGTTGCGGATTAGGGTAACGCGGGGGGAGGCCGCCAGGGGCTCGGCCAGCCCCTCTCCGCTGTTATCAACGATGTAGATATCGAAGGCCTCGAAAGTTTGCTTTTCTAGGCGGTCCAGGCAACGTGCCAGCTTATCACCGGCGGTGAGAGTGGGGATGACGACCGAAGCTCTGGGCTCAAGCAAATTGGATCTTACCACCCGGCGGCGGGCCTATCGTGTGCTTTACCTGTCAGGCGATGCGAAAAGCGGGCTAGCGCGGGGCCGGCGCCACGACAGCATGAAAAGTTTGTTTGGCTGCAAAGCGCTATTCTTGAGTGACCGCATCGCGCGGCGATGCGGCTCTGATTGGCAGTGGTTTTCTCCGCGATGGCGGATCGAAGCCTTCTCAACAAGGTCGGGGAAAGGTGTCTTTTCACGTGGTCTGAGTACTAGCGCAGGCCGCGGAAGAACTTTCTGACGTCTTCGACGAAGAGTTTGGGTTCTTCCATGGCGGCGAAGTGGCCGCCGCGGGGCATTTCGGTCCATTGTTGGACGTTGTAGGCCGTCTCGACCCATTTACGTGGCGAGAAAAAGATTTCGCCGGGGAAGACAGCGACGGCGGTGGGTACCTCGACGCGCGCCGGGTCAGGTTGTGCGCGGCGTGACTCGTAGTAAATCCTGGTCGAGGAGGCGATTGACTCGGTGACCCAGTAGATCATGATGTTGGTCAGGATCTCGTCTTTCGAAAAACGGCTTTCTATGTCGCCGCCGGTATCGGCCCAGGTGCGCCACTTTTCGGTGATCCAGGCGGCCAGACCCACGGGCGAATCGTTAAGCCCATAGCCGAGAGTTTGCGGCTTGGTTCCTTGAATATTCCCGTAGGCATTCTCGCCATCCCACCATTTGCGACGCTCGACGGTTCGTTTCAGCTCCCATTCGGGGATACCCTCTTCGGGATTCTCCATGTCGTCGGGCGCGGCGGTCCCGACCAAATTGACGTGGATGCCCACGGCATGCTCGCCGTCGTGGCGGCCGATCCAGGTTGCGACGGCCGAACCCCAATCTCCGCCCTGAGCGGCGTATTTGGAATAGCCGAGCTTGGCCATGAGCTTCGAGGCGTTTTCGCCCATGCGCCCTACGCTCCAGCCTCGATCTTTTGGTTTGTCGGAGAAACCGAATCCCATCATCGACGGGCAAATCACATGAAAGGCGTCTTCGGCGGAGCCGCCGTGCGCGGTGGGGTCGGTGAGCGGCCCGATCACTTTTTGGAACCCGAAAACGGAATCGGGCCAACCGTGCGCCATCAGCAGCGGCAGCGCGTTCTCGTGCTTGGAGCGGACGTGGAGGAAATGAACAGCGAGGCCGTCGATTTCGGTTTTGAACTGTGGAAAACCGTTGAGGCGCGCTTCTTGCCGGCGCCAATCGAATTTCGTTTGCCAGTAGTCGACGAGTTCCTTGAGGTAGGCGAGGTTGGTTCCGTAATCCCAGTCGACGTCGGCAAGCTCGTCGGGAAAGCGAGTCCGGGCCAAGCGACGCTTGAGATCTTCGAGAACGGCATCGTCGATTTGAATCTTGAAGGGGGTCACTTTGCTTGATCCTCCCGCGGGCGCGGCTGCCGAATCAGGCGAAACGGCCAAGCCCGCCAGCGCGCCGGGGACCGCGGCGGCCATCGATTTCATGAATGTTTTTCGGGTCACGATCGTCCTCTGGGGGTGACGAGATTCGCCACGGCTACCGGTGGCAGTTTATTCTACAACGACGGGGGGCGACGGGGGGTGATGTGCGAGGATGGGAGCCGATATGTCTGTTGAGGTTGAGCCGGTCGACGAATCAACGTTTACCGTCACGGTGCGGGCAGGCACGACGACCACGCACACGGTTACCGTCAGCCCTGAATACCACGAGAAGCTCACTGGGGGTCGGGTGGGGGTCGACGAGCTTGTCGCGAAGTCATTCGAGTTTCTGCTCGAGCGGGAGCCGAATACGAGTATTCTGGGGCGCTTTGATCTGCCCTTGATCGGGCGCTATTTTCCGGAGTACGAAAGCTGGATCCGCCAAGCGTTGGACTGAGGGCTTGGCAGGGGCTTCAGAGTGTGCGGGTGCCCGCCGGGACGCGTACCTCCTGTCGCGCGGCTTGCCTTCCGTAGCTCCCCAAGAGCGCCGACAGGGTTTGCAGCAGTAGGGCCAAGCCGAACCAAACTTGCCATCGCGAGAAGACGCCCTCGACAAAGGGAAATGACTCTAACATTTGGAGATCGTTTCCCCAGCGCCAGGCACAGACGGCAAACCCGGCGATGGCGGCCAGCCCGAGTAGGGGAGCGGTTTCGCCGGCCAGGCGACGATTCGCGGGTCGACCCGGAACGATCGCCGTTTCCGACGCCGTGCGCACCCTTAGGATAACCCTCATCACTCTGACCGTAACACGGCTTTCCGGCCAGGAAGCCGGACGGCGGAGATTTTTCGCCGACTAGGGGAAGACAGGCGCGGCGGTAAGGTTTGCCGCCGAGTACGGCCACCGGCGGAAGTCCTACGAGTCCTGAATATCCGGGGTGGAGATCGCGTTGAGCAACGTCGGGCCCGCTACGTTGGGCGAACGGCGCAGCCCACTCCACTCCTCACAGACAACGATTGAATTGGCCGGAAGGCGGGGAAAGTATTTGACGGTCACGGTGCCGAGAAACTGTTGCGCGTCTCCGATCGCGTCGCGGAGGGCCGAGACATCCTGGGCGGCGGAGTACTCCACGCCCCCGACGACATAGCGGTAGTGGATGAGGGGTTCGCCGGCGCCTTCGCTTTCGGGGATGTCGGTCACGGTGCCGTCGGTTGTTCGTCCCTTGGCATGGACCAGAAGACGTCGCCGTCGTTCGCGCTCGACGGGCGTATTCCAGCGTTGCCAAAAACGGTAGCCGAAAAAGGACGCGGCAACCGCCACGACCACGATCGCGGCCGAGACCAGCAGCCAAGAATGATTTGTCAGCGAGACCTCCGCACCCGGCTACCCGACCGATACTTCCGCCAATGTCTTACGGTAGTCGGCCAGGAATTTCTCGAGGCCGATGTCGGTGAGCGGATGTTGGAATAGTTGATCGAAAACTTTGCGAGGCAGCGTCGAGACGTGCGCGCCGGCAAGGGCCGCTTCCTTGACGTGCAAGGGGCCGCGGATTGATGCCGCCAGGACCTGCGTGGAGTAGCCGTAGTTCTCGTAGATCGCGACGATTTCGCGAATCAGCTCCATGCCGTCGATCGCGATGTCGTCGAGACGCCCCAGGAACGGACTGACCAAATAGGCGCCGGCCTTGGCGGCGAGCAGCGCCTGCGTCGCCGAGAAGCAAAGCGTCACGTTGACTCGGATGCCCTCGGAAGAAAGGATTTTGGTGGCCTTGATGCCCTCGCGAATCAGCGGGAACTTGACGACGACATTGGGATGGATCGCCGCGAGTTCCCTGCCCTCGCGAACCATTTCCCCGGCTTCGGTGGAGACGACTTCGGCGCTGATATCGCCGTCAATGATGTCGCAGATGGCCCGGATTTGTTCGTGATGCTCGTGGCCTTCCTTGGCAATGAGGGAAGGATTCGTGGTGACGCCGTCGATGATGCCGTAACTGGCGACCCCGCGAAGGTCGTCGAGATTCGCCGAGTCGATGAAGAATTTCATATTGTCTCCTGTTTCTGAATATTATACGGAACCTCGGCGGGGGGCCTGATTTCCGCCTTGTGTGTCCGAACCGACGGACGGACCTGGTGTGGAGGAGGGTATCCACTATAAAAGGCCTGGGGAGCCGGAGGGGTCGCGGTATCATAGAGGGAACATGCCGATCGAAATGAATCCTGATTTCCGCGTGGACCGATCGGCCTTCTCGGTGGTTCCGCTGGATCAGCAGGACCGCGAGGACCGTGAGTACTGGCTAAGCAAGACCCCGCGGGAACGCCTCCAAGGCGTTGAAACGATCCGCCAAATCCTCTATGGCTACGACCCTTCCGAGCGACTTCAGCGAGTTCTTGAAGTTGCTGAACAAGAATAGAGTTCGCTACCTGCTTGTGGGCGGACACGCCGTGGGAGACCACGGTCACGTCCGAGGAACCAGGCAGGATTATTCCACTGGTGCCGCGGCCGCTTGAAAAAGTTTGTTTGGCGGCAAAGCACCATTTTTGAGTGACCGCATCGCGTGGCGATGCGGCTCTGGTTGGCTGTGGTTTCCCTCGCGATGGCGGATCGCAGCCTTCTCAACAAGGTCGGGGAAAGGTGTCTTTTCACGTGGTCTGAGTACCAGGCGTGAACCAGGTCCCGACCTGATTCCTCGTAGACCGAGTGGCCCGCCGACAAACGAAGAGGGGCGGGTTCGTCCCGTAATAAACGATACATCCGATACATCGTTTTGTACCCAAACCGGTGTCTCTAACGTAGACGCCTGGAGGAGGATAATTATGCGCGCTCTACTCTCGGTTGGACTGCTGGCGGCCGCCACTCTCGCGGGGCAGACCCAACTTACGATCTACAACCAGAATTTCGCGGTGGTTAAGGAGACTCGGACGTTCGACCTTGAACAAGGGGAGAACGAAGTCCGCGTTACCGACATCACCGCCCATGTCGAACCGGAATCGGTCATGGTGCGGGATCTTCAGCGGCCGGATTCGCTTCGCATCATCGAGCAGAATTACGAAAGCGACCCTCTCAGCCAAGGATTGCTGCTGCGTAAGTCCGAAGGCAAGATCTTGGATTTTGAAATCACTCTCCCGGGTACAGGTGAAAAGAGAATCGTCCAAGGCAAGATCCATCGCAGCGGTTATGTTCCTCACCGCTCGGCCTTCCAGCGCTACGGCAACCAATACGTCGCGCGGCAGATGGCCTACTCGCAGCCGCAGGGCGGGGGACAGCCGATTGTGGAGGTTGACGGAAAGATTCAATTCGGCCTGCCCGGCAAACCGATTTTCGACGGCCTCGACCCGAAGGCTTTCTTGAAACCTACGTTGCTGTGGAAGCTGTGGTCCAACGAGGCGATCGAGCATGAGGTCGAGTTTTCATACCTGACGGGCGGCATGCGCTGGGAAGCGCATTACAACGCTGTCGCGCCGGAGGACGGCAACCGTTTCGACATTATCGGCTGGATCACTCTCGAAAATATGAGCGGCAAGGATTTTGAGAATGCGCAACTGAAGCTGATGGCGGGTGATGTGGCTCGGGTGAACACCGGGGCGGGCGCATACAACGCCTTGGGAAGGGTTGCGGCGTTCAGATCCGGTGCTGCCGAGGCTCCCGGCGTCACCGAGCGTTCCTTCGAGGAATACCACCTATACACGGTCGAACGACCCACGACGGTTCTCGACCGCGAACTCAAACAAGTGGAATTCCTGCGGGCGGATGACGTCCCGGCCGAAAAGCTCTACGTCTATGACGGTTTGAAGGTGGACCAGCGCTTCCGCAACTCGAGCCCCTACGATATTCGCAATAGGCCTGAGTACGGAACCGTCGCCAACCCCAAGGTTTGGGCCATGCTCGAGTTCAAGAACTCGGAAGACTCCCAACTCGGCATGCCTCTACCCAAGGGCACGGTGAAGCTCTATCGTCGCGATCTTGACGGGCGCAACGAGTTTATCGGCGAGGACGAAATCGACCACACCCCCAAGGACGAGACAGTACGGCTCTATACGGGCAACGCGTTTGATATCGTCGGCGAGCGGCGGCAAACGAACTTCACACGTGACCAGCGAGGCCATTGGGTTGATGAATCTTTTGAGATCAAAGTGCGGAACCACAAGGAGGAGCCGGTTGAAGTGCGTGTGGTCGAACACATGTATCGCTGGTACGAATGGGAAGTAACGGCGCAGTCGACGGAGTTCACGAAACTCGACGCCCGCACGGTCGAGTTTCGGCCGACGATCGAACCCGGAGGCGAAGCGAGGATTACCTACACGGTGCACTACACCTGGTAGATCCGGGCCGGCAGTCCCTACTCGGGGCGCTTGGACATGACGGCGTCGGGAGCGTAACGCCCGATCATCTCGCGGACGATTTGCGCTCGGCGAACGCGTTCGCGGGAAAGGGCTACAGCGGTGGCTTCGATGTGGGTGCCGCTGGGGTAGATGTCCGGGGAGTTGCGAAGCCCCAGCTTGACGTAGAGCGGAGCGCCGACGCGAATCAATTCCGGCACTTCGAAATGACGAATGAAACCGCCGATGTTGTCCGGCGCTTCCACGTAAAAATCGATCGGCGCGTCGATGGCGGCGCGGATGGACGCGAGTTGCGGCAGGGTTAGGTCCGACGGAACGTTGATCGTCGTCGCGCCCAGATCTTCGAGTACTCGCGCGGAAGCCGGGTTGGCCGGTGCCATCATCACGGAAGTCTTGATAATCAGGCCGCTCGGCAGTTCGCCGGCTTTCTTCATCTCATCCATTACGGCGAGCAAACCGATGTCGGAGACGAGAATGCTGTCGATGCCGAGAGCAACGGCTCGTTTGACGTCCTCAAGGGCGAAGACGATTTGATCGGCTCCGCGTAGGCTCAACGCGAGCGACTTGCCGGCGGCCGAAAACGCTTGGGCGCCGATGTCGAAACTCGCGCGCGGACCGACGAACAAGTTCACTTCGATTTCGTGGGCTCGACCCAAGTCGACCATCTCGCGAATTTCGTCGTCGGTGAGCAGCATGATGCCGCTGCCTTGGCTGATGCGATGGACCGGCACCTTACGAGCCTTGGCTTCTTCGAGAACGGCGCAAAAACAAGCCGGGCCCTCGGTGCTGGGGATTTCGATGCGGTATTCGGCGCCGTCGGGGAAGCGCTTGGATGAACTGGGGCAGTCGCGGGGATCGGATCCCGGGCGTCCGTGTTTTTCGAGGGTTTCTCGGGTTGCTCTCATTTCGGCTCCGGGCGGCGGGGAACAGGTCTCCGCCGGCAGCCCCTGGTGAAAGTTCGACTACAGTAGGTTTCCATGAATCCGCGGTTTCATAATACCGCCATGAAAATCAGCGCCGGCCGGCCGCGGGGTCGGGCGAGGTTCCTGTCGCCCTTTCAGGGCTCGCTCGGGTGGGGATTCCACCCAGGGTTCCGCCGTTCCGGCTCCACCCAGGGCTATATTCCCGCCGCCGCTTCGCGGCTCAAGAGATTCGCGACATTGCGCCCTTGCAATGGGGCTAGCTGTCGTCTTCGATTTGAAGGCCTTCGCGGTCGATCTCGCAAAAGATTGCGTCGCTGGGTCGTCCGACAAGCCGGAATTGCTCTTGCACCAACTCGACCACTGATTCGGAACCCTCTTCGTAAAAGACCAAGATCGCCGGGCCGGCGCCGCTTAGCGTGCAGCCGAGCAAGCCCTTGGCACGTAATTTCAAGATCGACTCCATGCCGGGGACGAGCGAGAAGCGGTAAGGCTGGTGCAACCGGTCTTGGAAGCAATCCGGAAAAACATCGCGGTTGCCGGTCGCCAGCGCCGCTACCAACAACGTCGCGCGTTGCAGATTAAAGACTACGTCTTCCTTCGAATAAGACTCGGGCAACACGGTACGCATGTGGTAGGTCGCGAGTTCAAAGTCGGGACAGACGATGGCAATCCGCAGCGTCTCGGGAAGGTCAAGCCGAATGGCCCGCGTGAAACCTTCGGAATCAATCGTGGCCGCGACGAACGAGCCCAACACCGCCGCGGCGACATTGTCGGGATGTCCTTCGAGCTTCGATGCCTCGTCGAGGATTCTGCGGCGACTCCAGCCCAAATCGAGGATGCGATCAGCGACGACAACGCCGGCGAGCAAAGCGGCGGCGCTTGACCCAAGGCCCTTGGCCACGGGGATCTGGTTGATCAATTCCAACTCGATCGGCGGCATCTCGCGTTCATATTTCGTGCCCAACTGGAGAGCCGTTTGCCAGATGAGATTGCTGTCGTCGAGCGGAATGGAAGTCAGATCGCGCCCTTGCGCGGTGATGGCGAACTTCTTGGATTCGCGAAAGCGGCATTCGAGGTGGATCTTGAGCGCCAGGCCCAGGGTGTCGAACCCGGGGCCCAGGTTGGCGCTCGACGCCGGGACGCGTACTATGCCCGATGCAGCCATGAGCCAGTAATTATAGCGGTCCGGCGTGGGTTTGAGATTGGGTTGCGGCCCGCCCCGTTGTCGGCCTGATGCCACTGTGATTGCGCGGGGAGCCGCCTACTGTCCGGTCGAGCCAAAGCCGCCGCTGCCTCGATTTGAATCAGCCAGGTCGTCGGAGACGTCCCACTCGACCGCGGTATAGGCGGCGATTACGAGTTGGGCGACGCGGTCGCCGGGCTCGACGGTATACGAGGTTATTCCGTGATTGATGAGCAGCACGCGAATTTCGCCGCGGTACCCCGGATCAATCGTCCCGGGGCTGTTGAGCACGGTGAGCCCATGTCGGGCGGCATTGCCGCTACGGGGGCGCACTTGCCCTTCAAAGCCGGCGGGCAGCTCGATGGTCAACCCGGTTCCGACTCCGGCCCAGGCTCCGGGGGCGATTTCAACGCGTTCGACGGCATGCAGGTCCATGGCGGCATCCTCGTCGGCGCCGTGGGCATATGGAGGCAGTTGCGCCTCGGGATGGGTCTTTTGTATTCGAACGCTGAGCTTCGGCATAGGGGAACGGGAAATCAAAAGCCAAACAACAGATCGCGGAAGTTGCGGTGCCTGGGGGGCGAGCGAACACCGACGGCGGTGATCACCAGCGGTGGTCTCCGGCTGCCCGGGATCGCCACCGTCATGGTGTTCTCACCCGGCGCGGTGGCCAGGGTCCAGTCGACCACGATGAAACCGAATGCATCGCTGACGGGGTTAGCCGGGTCGACGCTGCCATCGCCGCTGACGGTGATTTCGAGAGGAACATCTTTGTACGCGAGAAAGTTGTCGTCAAAGACCTGGATGAAATAGGGAAAAGGCATCGGCGCCCCAACACGGCCGGTACGGAGCCTCTCGCGAGGGTCGCCGAAGAGGATTTCGAGTGGGAATAAACGGGTGCTCGAAAGCGTCGAGGTGTCTCCCAAGACTTGAATATTCGAATGGGATACTTCGTATTCTTCGTCAACGGCCGCGGTGAGGCGGGCAACACCGGGCGAAACGCCGGTGATCGTGAAATTCGCGAATTGCGACCCGGCCTCGATGGTCACCGTTTCCGGCAAGTCAACGGCGTCATTGTCGCTCCCCAACATGACCGTGACGGGCTCGACCGCTCGTCGGCCGAGAAACACGGCGGCGGTTTGCGTGCTTCCCTGAAAAACGCCCGCGGCGGGCCAGGTCGTCAGGCCGACCTTGCGGACCAGCTCCGTCTCGGCTTCGGCGCGATGATCGATGACTTCCTCGAAGCGATCGTCGAAGGCTTCGCGGAGAGTGTCGAGTTTTTCGACGTCCTCGGGCGGAACCCCCTCGCCTTCTTGTTTCAGGAGAAGAAAGGCGTAGCGAAAGCTTTTCTGAGAAAGCGTATGGTCGGGAATGCGACGGCCGTGGGCCGCGCGAATCATGTCGATGCCGACGTCGACTCGTTCGCCGTCGAAGAAAATGCCGGCTAAAGGCTCGTGCGCGGGAGTAAACAGGTTGTCGTCGGCAATGCTCGGGTTACGCACGAAAAACGATAGCGGGACCTGCTCGGGGGGCAGCAAGCCCCACAGATAAAGATCGAGCAGGCTGTAGGCCTGCGTCGTTTCGGTTGTTTCGAATCGGAAGGGCCCGCTGCCGCGATCCATAATGCGGTTACCTTCGAGCAGAGACGCTTCTGAGTTGAAGTAGTAACTCCAATGGCTGAATTGGCGGCCGAGCAGTTCGGCGGAAAATTGGTTGGTTTCGGGATCGACGAACAACACATTCGCCAGGAAGCGGTGGCCGGCTTCATGACTCAAAACGGTCAACGGCGTGTTGACCCCAAGGCCGAAGCCGCGGTCGATACGATCGTTGGGGTCGTCGGGATAGTTGTCGAGCAATCCCATGAAGATCAACCCTTGAAGCCGTTGCGGCGAGCCAATGAAGGCGCCGAAATCGGTGATGTTGAATTCAGACAAAAACGACGGGAACGGACCGATGCCTTGCACGAAATTGCGGATCGGCAGATAGAAAGCAAAGGCTCCGGTCTCGATCGGCAGTTCGTAGTTGTGAAAGATCACCAGGAAATCATAGGCGTCGTCGTGGTTCAAGTAGAACTTTTGGCTCAGCACGGCCAAATCGACGACGGCGGGCACGAAGATCTCGACGACAGCGGCTTCGAAGACGGTATCGGAAGGCTCGGAGAAATCGACCGCCAGCGACTCATTCAGGCGTGTTCCCGAGGCGATGCCGATAATGCCGGTCAGCGCGGTGATGTCGCGGTAGGCGAACTCAACGCGACCGTCGGCGAACAGGGAAACTTGAAAATTTTGGGGCAGGCCCTCGCCGGTGAAACTGAATTCCGGAACATTGATCCAAGTGGCCGTCCAGCGATCGGGTCCGGCCAAGACGCGAATCGCGCCGCCGGGCATGCTTGGATCGAGGTCGACAAAATACGGAAGAATTCTGGGAGGACCGCTCACGGCCCGCGCGGGGTCACGGGCTGTCGTGGCGCTGTCGCCGCGCAGAAAAGTCAGATTGCCGTCGGAGTTGAGAAAGATTTCTTGGTAGCGCTCTCCAAAATAGGGAAAAGGAGAAGGCAGAGGAAGAAAGAGTGAGTCGTCGTCTCTCAATACAACGAACTCCCCGTCGGCGGCGGCTTGGCTGTCATAGCCGCCATCACGCGTCGTGTAGGTATAGCCGGCGGCGGCGTCGGCGGGTAGGAACGCCAGGGTCTTGCCGTTCAGGTCGAAATCGAGCGGCGGCAGGAAAACGCCCTCGCCGTCGTCAACCACGGCGAGGTTGCCGATGTCGTCGACGACCAACTCGTCAACGGGCTCGGGGTCCGCGGCGAGTGATACGGTGCGCGGCATCTCGAGCCCCTTGGCCGCACGGGCCACCAGATTTTGCTGATGGATGAGTTGGAGGGTAAGGGGACTCGAAAGGTCGGCCGGTCGGCGGTCGGACTCGGCCGTAAGCGGGGTCCTGATAATCAGCGCGGTCAAGGCGATGGTCACCGTAAGACGGAGCGCTGCGCGGCCGCGAGGAGCCATATGGTCAGTGTAGTACGGCAGGCGAATACGTTCTGGTTCCCCCGGAGCCCCACCCACCGAGCAAGTGTCGGTCGCGACCGCTCGGGCGGTCCGCGGAGCGGGTTGACCAGGCTGCTCGGCGGTACGCTACACTCACGGCAGCCCGACCCCGCACGGGCTTGGAGGTTTTCCATGTCCACCCTCACGCGACGCTATTTTTTCCTTGGAGCCGCCGCCGCCGCCGCGGCGAATTCGGCTAATTCGGCACGCCCGCAATCGGCCGCCGACAAAGTCGTCCTTGCGCTGATCGGCGCCGGGGGACGCGGTAACGACTTGGCGCGAAAATTCCAACGCGTGGAAAACGTCGAGTTCAAATACGTCTGCGAGGTCAACGATGAAAACGGCGGCAAGACCATCGATCATCTCGAATCCGTCACCGGCCGCCGCCCCCAACGCGTACTCGACATGCGGCGGACCTTCGACGACAAAGACGTCGACGGCGTCGTCATCACCACGCCCGAGCATTGGCACGCCCTCGCGGCGATCTGGGCCTGCCAGGCCGGCAAGGATTCCTACGTCGAGAAATGCATTTCGCTGACAATTTGGGAAGGCCGCAAGATGATCGAGGCGGCGCGTAAGTACAAGCGCGTCATGCAATGCGGCACGCAAAACCGCAGTGCTCCTTACACTGCCTCGGCCAAGGAATATGTCGATAGCGGCAAGCTCGGCAAGGTGCTGCAGGTGAAGGTCTTCAATCTATTGCCGCCGACCGGGGATTGGGCCCCGCTCGATCCGATCCCCGACAGCGCGCCGCCCGCCGGGCTCGACTGGGACGCTTTTCTCGGACCGGCCCCCGACGCCCCCTACAACCCCAACCGCATCGCCCATTGGGAGGCCTATTGGGATTACGGCGGCGGTCCGCTGTCGTCGGACGCCAGTCACCAGCTCGACCAAGTCCGCATGGTGCTGGGCGACCCGCCGCATCCGCGCTCGGTGTATGCCGCGGGTGGCCGCTTTGCCGCGGATGACGGCCGCGACGCACCCGATACCCAAGCGGTCACCTACGACTACGGTGATTTCGTGATGACCTGTGAGAGCGGGACGTTTTCTCCCTATCTCGGCAAGTTCCCCAACGAAGTGCGCTATGGGACGACTTGGCCCACCTGGAATCACCACTCGACCCGCGTCGAGATCTACGGCACCAAGCAGATGATGTTCTTGGGACGTCATGGCGCCGGATGGCAGGCAGTCGAGAAAGACGGCAAAGTTGTTGCCGAAGACAAGGGACATCACCCCGACAAATGGCACCAACCGAATTTCATTGATTCGATCCGCACGCGGAAGGCGCCCAACAGCGACATCGAACAGGGGCATTACAGCTCGACGGTCATCCACCTGGGTAATCTCGCCTATCGCGCCGGAAACCGGCACTTGGTTTTCGACGGCGAAACAGAGCGGTTCGTCGACAGTGACTGGGCCAACGGCAAGCTGAAGCCGGCTTATCGGAAGCATTATCGGGTTCCAGACGAAGTTTGAACTCCGAGCGAGAATCCCGCCGCCAAGCGGCAGATCCAACTCCGCTACACTGACCGGGCCATGTGCGGACGATTCGGATTCACCGAAACGGGTCTCTTCCCCGACCGTTTCGACCTCGACGAGGACGATTTCGAAGCGCTGTCGCTAGAACCTCGCTATAACGCCGCTCCAGGGCAAGACCTGCCCGTGATCCACAAACGGGAGGGCCGGACCGCACCCGCGCTCATGCGCTGGGGACTGGTACCCTCCTGGGCCCCCGACGCCAAGGCGGGATACAAGACGATCAATGCGCGTGTGGAAACAGTCGCCGTGCGGCCGGCCTTTCGCGACTCGCTTCAGCAGCGACGGTGCCTCGTACCCGCCGGCTGGTTCTATGAGTGGAAAAAGGAGGGCGGCGAAAAAATACCGCATGTCATTCGCCGCAAGGACCAAGCCTTGTTCGCCATGGCGGGCTTGTACAACTGCTGGCGAGACAGCGACGGAAAACCGCTTTGGTCGTTTACGATTCTCACGCGCAGCCCGAATCAAATGCTCGGGGAGATTCATGACCGTATGCCGCTGATGCTGCCCCGCGAACAAGAAAACGCGTGGCTCGGTTCGGAAGAACTCCCCTGGGGTCGGCTCAGGCAGGTGCCGCTCTACCCCGACGAAGACTTGGAAACCTATCCAGTGGCGCGATTGGTGAACGCCGTCCGAAATGATTCGCCGGAACTGATACGGCGGGTCGATCCCACGACGTTGGTTCAACAACGAAGGCTGTTCTAGCCGGGGGTATGCTACGTTGCTTGGAAGGAGTGTTTTCATGCCCGCTCAGGAGCCCAATCCGGCACGGATCTTCGAAACGCTGAACGCCCATCAACAGTCGGCGGCTTTGCGCGCGGCTATCGAGCTTGAGCTTTTCACGGCAATCGCCGGCGGAGTCGCCACGGCTCCCGACATTGCGGCCAAAACGAACGCCACCGAACGAGGCACGCGCATTCTCTGCGATTACCTCACAGTGATCGAGTTCCTCACCAAGGAAGGCGCTCGCTATGGCCTCACCCCCACCAGCGAAGTTTTTCTCAACAAGAAATCCCCAGCCTACCTGGGCAGCGTCGCTCGTTTCATCAACTCCGACACACTCCTCGACGCCTTCCGCGACGTGGCTACCGTCGTGCGAGAGGGCACCACGCAATTGAGCGACGACGGCACGGTTACCGACGAATGGGAGGGATGGGTGGAATTCGCCCGCGGCATGGCCCCCATGATGGCCCCCGCCGCGGAGTTCATCGGCGAGTTGGCCGTCGAAGGAGCATCCGGCAAACTGCGCGTGCTCGACGTTGCCGCCGGACACGGCCTATTCGGCATCGCCGCCGCTCGGAGGCACGACGAAGCCGAGATCACCGCCCTCGATTGGGCCAAGGTCCTCACGGTCGCGACCGAAAACGCCGAAGCCGCCGGTGTCGCCGACCGTCACCACTTGCTGCCGGGGAGCGCCTTTGAAGTCGATTATGGGGAAGGATTCGACGTCGTGCTGGCGACGAACTTTTTCCACCATTTCGACGTACCGACTTGCGAGAAGCTGATGCGGAAGATGCACGCGTGTCTCAACCCCGACGGGCGCGTCATCACGTTTGAGTTCGTTCCGAACGAAGACCGTGTTTCGCCGCCGATTCCCGCCACGTTCGCGATGATGATGCTCGGGACAACGCCGTCGGGGGATGCGTATACGTTTTCGGAGTATGACGAGATGTTCCGCAACGCGGGGTTTGCGCGCAGCGATGTTCGGGACGTTCCGAAATCACCGCAGCAGGCGGTTGTGAGCTACCGCTAAGCACCCGCTTGCCTCCCCATTCCTGATTGCTAATCGTTTAATAGCTTCGAGGCGATCGCATTCATGCGTTGAGCCAGGTCCACGTCTTTCCGCGTGATGCCCCCGGCGTCGTGGGTGGCGAGATCGACTTTCACTTGGTTGTAGACGTTGAACCACTCCGGGTGATGATTGCTCGACTCGGCTATAAGCGCGACCGAGCTCATGAATCCAAAGGCGGTCACGAAATCCTCGAACAGAAAATCTTTGTGTAGTTTGCCATCGGCCAGGCTCCATCCCGATAGCTCCGCGAGGGCGGCCGTGATCTCCTCGTCGTTAAGTTTTTGAACGTTCGGCATTCCCACCTCCTCCATGAATGATATCCGACGGGCGCGCCGACGGCACGGAAACTTTCCTCGGCGGCGGCCCGTGATTCCCTGCTCCGGTATAATCGGATTCGCGCTCCCGCCATGGCGTCAACCCAATCTTCCACGCCGTTGATGCGTCAGTACCACGCGCTGAAACAGGAAAAGCCGGATCACCTGCTGCTGTTTCGGCTGGGAGATTTCTTCGAGCTGTTTTTCGACGACGCCGTGACCGCGGCTCGCGATCTCGATATTACTCTGACGTCGCGCAACAAGGAAAAAGGGCAGGCGATTCCGATGTGCGGCGTCCCGGCGCACAGCATCGACGGCTATCTCAGCAAGCTGATCGGCAAGGGGCACAAAGTCGCCATCGCCGACCAAGTCGAGGACGCCAAGAAAACCAAGAAACTCGTTCGGCGCGCCATTACGCGCGTCATCACCCCGGGCACGGCCACCGACAGCGGGATGCTCGAAGCCGGGCGGAACAACTATCTCGCCGCCGCGGCCGCGCGAGGTGATCACTCCGGCCTGGCGTATGTGGACGTCTCGACGGGCGAGTTCCGCATGACCGAACTGCCCGAGCACGAGATCGAGGCGGCGCTCGATCAAATCGGCGCCCGCGAGGTGCTCGAACCTTCCGCCGGGCCGCTCTTCGCCGAACCGGCCCCCGAGAATGGAGCCCGCGCCGGGCAACGGCTGCGGACGGAACTCGAAAGCTGGATCTTCGACTTTGACTACGCGGAGAGAACGCTCTGCTCGCACTTCAAGCTGCACACCCTCGACGGGCTCGGAGGGAAGGATCATCCGGCGGCGACGGCCGCGGCGGGCGCCGTCCTACATTACCTGCGCGACACCCAACGCGCGGCGCTGGAACATTTGGATAGGCCGCGGCTTTACGTCCAACACGATTGGATGGCGCTCGACGCGGTGACCGTGCGGCATCTCGAGCTGATCGAACCGTTATTCGCGGCCGATGGCGGCACGGCGCTGATTTCCGTCATCGATCGAACGCGCACGCCGATGGGCAAGCGTTTGCTGCGGCAATGGCTGCTGCGGCCTTCGCTCTCGATCGAAGAGATCGATTCGCGGCTCGACGGCGTGGGGGAGTTGGCCGCCGGCCCGATTGTTCGCAGCGAAATCGAAGCCGAACTGGCGAAGATCCTCGACATCGAACGCCTGCTCGCCAAAGTGACGCTGGGAACCGCGAATCCTCGCGACGTGGTCGACCTGGGCGCATCGCTCGACAGGCTGCCCGACATTCGCGCGCGGATCGGGAAGCTCGAGTCCTCGCGGATGAGCGACTTGCATGAGCGACTCGACGAGCTGACCGACGTCAGCAGCCGCATTCTATCGACACTGGCCGACGAGCCGCCGATTCACCTCAGCGACGGCGGAGTGATTCGACACGGCATCGACCCCGAGCTTGACGAGTTGCGCGAGATTCGCAAGAACAGCCGCGGCTACATCGCGCAAATGGAAACGCGCGAGCGCGAACGGACCGGCATTTCATCGCTCAAGGTGCGTTTCAACAATGTCTTCGGGTTCTACATCGAAGTCACCAAGGCCAATATGCACCTTGTCCCCGAGGACTACGACCGCAAGCAAACGCTGGTGAACGCCGAGCGCTATATCACCCCCGAGCTCAAGGAATACGAACAAAAAGTCCTCGAGGCGGAAGAGCGCATTCTGGAGCGCGAGAAGGCTCGCTTCGAGGAACTGCGGGCGGCGGTGACGGCCGAGGCTCGGCGCGTTCGAGCGGCGGCCGTGGCGCTGGCCGAGCTGGACGTATTGCGCGGACTGGCCGAACTCGCCGCCGAGAGCGACTACGTTCGTCCGGGCTTTAATACCAGTGGAACAATTCAAATCGAAGCGGGTAGGCATGCGGTCGTCGAGCGCTTGGCCGAGCAACAATCCGCCGAGCGCTTCATTGCCAACGACATTTATCTCAACAACTCCGATCATCTGCTGGCCCTGATCACCGGGCCGAATATGGGAGGTAAGTCGACCTATCTACGGCAAACGGCTTTGATCGCGATCTTGGCGCAGATGGGTTCGTTCGTGCCGGCGGCGCGGGTCTCGCTCCCGGTCATCGACCGTATCTTTACGCGTATCGGAGCGGCCGACAATCTCGCGATGGGGCGGTCTACCTTCATGGTCGAGATGACCGAGACGGCCGAAATTCTCAATACGGCGACGGCGGATAGTTTGATTTTGCTCGACGAAGTAGGCCGCGGAACGTCAACCTTTGACGGGCTGGCGATCGCTTGGGCCGTGGTCGAGCATATCCATGCGCGTTGCCGCGCGAAAACGCTTTTCGCAACCCACTATCACGAGCTGACCGAATTAGCCGAGCTGCTTTCGGGCGTCACCAACCTGCACGTCTCCGTCAAGGAAGCCGGGGACCGGGTGATCTTTCTCAGAAAGGTCGAGGCGGGCCGAGCCGACCGCAGTTACGGGATTGAAGTGGCGCGCTTGGCCGGATTGCCGATCGAGGTGGTCGAGCGGGCGCGTCAGGTCTTGGCGCGTCACGAGCAGAGCGAACAATCGTTGTCGGAAGAACTGTCGCCCGGAGCGCACCCCGGCCCGACGCAGACGGTATTCTTTCAAGATCCCGCCGAACACGAAGTGGCCGACGAGTTACGCAATACCGACCTTGACGCTTTGCGGCCCATCGAGGCGCTGGGGATACTCGAACGGTGGAAGCAGCGCCTCGCCGAGTCCGACCCGGAAGCCTAGTACGGCCGCACACCCGCTAGCGCCACGATCGCTTGAAAAAGCCCTTTTTTCGGCAAAGCACTAATCTTGAGTGACCGCATCGCGTGGCGATGCGGGTCTGTTTGGCAAGTGGTTTCGTCCGCGCCGGCAGCTCGACGTTTCCCAACAAGGTCGGGGAAACGTGTCTTTTCACGTGGTCTGGGTATTGGTACATTCTCGCTTTCCGGCGGTGCGAACAGTCCCTACCCCGTCCAGGGCGGCCGCGGCCCGCGTCAGGTGGTTCCAGAAGGGCACAGGGCCACGCTCAGGCTGCCGTGTCGGCGGATGTGGGCGGGGCGCGGCACCCGAACGCCTATACGGCGGACTCGCGTGCTTCCCGCGGAGAGCTCATCCCGATTACGACCACCTGTTGGCCACTATTCTCGACTGGTACCGGCGGGACGAATGCTTCCCCGCCGCGGAACACCGAAGCGACGCCCGTCCCCGGTTTTGTCCCCTGCCTTGAGAATAGTGGGCGTGTCAAGCGGCCCGGCAGCGAGCGGCGCGCGACGTCCATGTGGAAGAAACGGCGGCTGACAGCCCTCTTACGCGCTTCGTCTCGCGCGTGGTGAGAAAGGGCTCGATCGAGTCGTCTAGGGCGCCGTTCACGCCGGCTATGAAGGGCCCGTATCTTGAGCAGCCCGAGCCGGGTGCACGGAGGGAGAACGGGGGGTGAACGGGGTTCCGCGAGACGTTGATTCCAATAGCGTTAGGTTGTTCTTGGGTTCGTTTCGCATTTTTGGTTTAGACGGTCGCCGGGGTCTGCCCAGGGTGGCGTGATTGGCAACGCGACTGCGTGGGCGGGCGCAGGCCGTCGGTCGTCTATCGAGCGTCTCGGTACATGACGCAGCGTATTGATTCCAATAGCTTTAGATTGCTTTTGGCTTCGTTTCGTTTTTCTCCCTTTTGGGTTGAGCGGCCCCATTGGCCGGGGTCACTCTTGCGGGCTTGCCGCGGCGTTTCGCGCCATCGCGTTGTTGGCCAGCGCGGTCTTGGCCAGGGTGGTTTTGGGATGGCCCGGGCCGAGCGTTTTCTCGAAAACTTCCACCGAGCGCGTCAGCAACGGGCCCGCATCGGCGGCGCGTCCCATGTCCTGATAGAGCGAAGCCAGATTGAAAAGCGTCGTAGCGGTCTCGGCGTGCTCGGCGCCAACGAGTTTTTCCCACAGACCGCGAGCGTCGGTAAGGCTTTGCTCCGCCTGTTTCAACTCTCGCTGTTGACGGTAGTGTTCGCCGAGATTGTTGAGCACGGTCGCGAACTCGCGCTGATTGGGTGTTGCCGCCTGCTCGTGCATCTCGATCGATCGATGGAAAGTCCGTTCCGCCTCGGCGTAGTGAAGGCGCGCCGCGTACGCCTTTGCCAAGTGCCCCAATGTCACTGCCCGGTCCGCCTCGGCACCCTCGATCTTTTCTCGAATCTCGAGCGCGCGCCGCAAAGACGCTACCGCTCGCGCTCCTTTTCCCGCCGCCAGATGGACCACGCCCAGATCGCTCCATACCCGCGCCGTCCGAGCATCTTCAGGGCCGAAACGTTGCTCGGACAGTTGGGCTGATTTGCGCAACAACTTCCGCGCCTGCCCGTAGTGGCCGTCAAGAAAATACGCCAGAGCGAGATGATTGATGGCGGGAATCAGCTCCGTGCCCTCGTTCGTCTCCATGATCGTCAACAACTGATCAAAGGCCGCCGCGGCCTCCTCGAGCCGACCTTCGGTGCGGTAGAACTCACCCAGATTGAAATAGCCTTTGCCGATCGCCGGGTCCGTCGGACCGAGTCGCCCCTCGAGGATCCCCAGCGCCTTCTTGAAGAGCGGCTCGGCAGCCTCCGCATTCCCCTGCAACTGATAGAGCAACGCCAGCGCGTTGAGGCACGCGGCAACCCTCGGATCGTCGGTACCGAAACGCTCGGCCCCCTTGAGCGCCTTGACCAACGTGTCTTCGGCTTCGAGAAATTTCTGCTGCTCCGACAGCACCCGGCCGTGCCGCAGCAACTGCCGCCAGTTGTTTTCGGGTTCGAGGAATTGAGCCCCAACCGCGCCCAGCAGAACCGCCTGCAGCACCACAATGCGCACAGCCAACATCGCTTTACCTCGTCGCTGCCGCCCGACTCGATTACGAGAGTGAATCCTCATCGTTTCGAAGGCAATACCGCCATCAAAATGGGTGTCATGAGGCGTTCCCGCCGCCCTTTCAGGGCTCAACCTGATTTGATTCCGTACCCAGGGTTCCGCCTTCGGCTCCACCCTGGGCTATATTCCCGCCGCCGCTTCGCGGCTCAAGGCGTTTGCGATTTTTCGGGACGAGATCGTAATACACAATACGCTCGAAACCTATTTTCGGAGGAGCCCACTTCGTGCCGAGAGCGATTCCTGATTCGTTGGAACTTGCTCGATCGGCGTTTGGGACAGCCCCGTTCTTTCACAGCCCTACAGTCGGTTGCCCGAGACTCTAGACCGCCGGCGGGCTGTCGACCACCACTTCTTTTTTCGGGTCGAAATAGAGCACCTTGCCCTCTCGATAGCTCTGTACCGCCATCGAGATCGTCACTTGCGCCCGATACCCTGTATCGGCATCGAGGCGCGGTTTCTCGCGAGTCCGGACGCATTCGAGGAAATTCGCCATGTGCGCGTCGCGTCCGCGATCCTCGACGGGAATGTCCACCGCGGCATAGCCGAACTTGTCGATGAACTCGTCGCGATAGATCTTTTCGGCGCTGACCGTGATGTGATCCGTCTCTCCTTCGAACCTCCCGTGATCGACCATCACGATGGTCCCCTTCTGTCCGCGAATCAGCCCGGGGATATGGGTCGAGTTGGCCATTGACGAACTCAGCACCAGCGAATGCCCTTTCGCGAAATCGGCCAATAAGTTGAACGTGTCGGGCACCTCGCGGTCCGGAAAGGCATAGATGCCGCCCGATGCCATCACACGATGGGGAAACTGCGCCTCGCCCCAGCAAATTTGCAAGGGGGCGACTACGTGATAGAAAAGATCAGTGGCGACGCCGCCCGAGTAGTCCCAGAATTTGCGAAACCGGAAATAGCGCTGGGGATCGAAATCCCGCTCTTCCGCGGATCCCAACCAGGTCTTCCAATCGATGTAGTTGACGCCCTTGCCGTCGGGGCCGGCGTCGGGATCGATCACCCAATTACGATTACCGCGATCCGGTGTAGTGTTCCATTCGCCCGCCAGCGAATTGCGGTGGTAAGAACCCTGGCTCGATATCAGCTTGCCGATCATGCCGTCTTGGATAGCCTTGCGCGCCTTCCACCACTGGTCGCTCGAGGTCGTTTGCGAACCGACTTGCAATACCCGCCCGCTTTCGCGAACCTTCGCCGCGACTTGCTTGGCTTCCTCGATCGTATGCGTCATCGGCTTTTCGAGATAGACGTCCTTGCCGGCCTCCATCGCGGCCAGCGCGATCGGCGCGTGCCAATGGTCAGGGGTGGCTACGATGACGGCGTCGATATCGGGTCGCGCCAAGATTTCGCGATAGTCAAGCGAGGCGAACTCGGCCTTGGTCGCCTCTTGCGCCAGTTGTTTGCGCTTTTCGTAGACATCGCAAACCGCGGCGATCTTGACGTCTCCGCGCCGGTCGGTCATGTCGAGCACCAACTTCATCAAGCTGGTACCGCGCCCGCCGACGCCGATCAGCGCGACGTTGACACGATCGTTTGCCCCGGCCGGTTGATCGGAGGCTTGCGCGGAAGATTGTGGCGGCGGAGCGGCCGCCGCTGTCGCGGCCAGCCCCGCGAGGGCGCCGGCGCCCACGGCCCCTTTGACAAAGTCTCTGCGATGAACACCACGTGTTTTCGACATGTCTTGCCCCCTAGAGTACTGGCTGATTATAGGCGAACGGGGTCGCGGGAACCAAGCTTCGGAGCTCGTTGGGATGGAATAAAGTCTCAGTGCACGAGACCGGTGCCTTGTGGGTCGGGGGCCCAAGGTGTCGGGGTTGGTCTTCTTGTGGTGAAAGAGCTTTCCCGAGTAGAAGCGGCCGGGCCCGTCGCTTGCGCTCTGGGCTCTGTCTCCGCGTTACGATTTGGCGGAGGAGATCTAGCGCCGCTTCAGTGTCGGGCGATCGTCTTCATCCCCGGCATCGGCGTCGGAGTCCACGTCGCCCTCTTCCACCGACACGGTACCGCCGGAAGGTGCTCGCCGCAGCTTCGGACGATTCGGATCTTCTCGCGCTTCCTTGCCGCGGCGAGTCAGAGCCGTCAGGCGCTCTTTCACGTCCAAAAACTCCGACGTGCTCACGACGTACTCTCTCTTGGTCGGAAGCAGTTCGTTGATCATCTTTTGGGTCTTGACGATGCGGTCGCCATGGGGTGGATGACTCGAGAAAAGCTTCGCCATCGTTCCGGGCTTGCGTTTCGCGTCGGCCTGCATCTTCTCGAAGAAATCGACGAACGCCGTCGGGTCGTAGCCAGCCTTGTAGAGATACTGCAAGCCGAGGAAATCGGCTTCGGTTTCAAATTTGCGGTTGAAGCGCAGAAAACCGATCGGAATCGCGAAACCCGCCGCCTGGCGGATACCGAACCCGGTCCAGCCACCCATGAAAATCAGCGGAATGGTCGCGAAATTGATCAATTGCCCGCGCGTGGCCTGGCGCGTGCCGTGACGGCCGGCGACGTGGGCGATTTCATGCGCCATCACGCCGGCCAGTTCCGATTCACTCTCGGCTCGCAGCATCAATCCAGCGTTGACAAAGAAAAATCCGCCGGGCAGAGCGAAAGCATTGACCTGTTGGCTATCGATCAACTTGATTGTAAACGGCACCTTGGCGTCGGAGTTCCGCACCAAGTTTTGCCCCACGCGGTTGACGTATTCGGCGACGATGGGATCGTCGACAATCTTGGAATGGCGCTCAATCTGCTGCGCCATTCGCTTGCCGAGCGCGATCTCCTTCTCGATGGAGTAGAAGTTTATGCCCTTGCCGACATCACGATCGCCGATCGCTTCGACGTCTTGTCGCTTGTTCTTCGGCTTCTTCTTCGATCCGTCGTTCTTCGGCGCCGCCGTCAGCGAAATCGCCAACACCAGCACCAAAAAAGCTGCCAAGGTCCGCGCAGTCATCGAGAGCCTCCGATTCCCCTTATCGGCACAACAATGGGCCCCTAACAGTATACTCCGTCCGCCCAAATCGAAAAACTTTTTTCCTGTCGCGTCCAGTACTATTAGTTACCGCCATGGAAGCCCTCTCTGTCTACCGCAACGAGTTCCCCGTCACCGAAAGTTACACCTATCTCAACCACGCCTCGGTCAGTCCCCTACCCCGCCGTACGGCCGAAGCGATGCGCGGACTCATCGACGATCAGCACCGCCACGGCTCGACTCACCACCGCGAATGGGTGGAAAAAGGCGAGGCGCTGCGGCATTCCGCGGCTGAGCTGATCCACGCGGCCCCCGAAGAAATCGCCATCGTCAAGAACACTTCCGAGGGCTTGGCCGTCATCGCGAACGGGCTCGACTGGAAGCCCGGCGATATCGTCGTCGGCGTGAGCGGCGAGTTCCCGGCCAACTATTTCCCCTGGAAGCGGCTCGATCGCCGCGGCGTGAAACCGCGCTGGGTCGAGCAGCGCGACGGCCGCGTGGAACTCGACGACCTCGACCGCGCTTGTCGCGGCGCGCGCCTGCTCGCCATCAGCTTCGTGCAATACCTCAGCGGGTTCCGCATTGATCTTGACGCAGTCGGCGAGATTTGCCGGAGTCACGATTGCCTGCTTGTGGTGGACGCGGTGCAGGGCCTGGGACCGTTTTCGGTGGACGTCAAGAAATCCCACATCCACGCCCTTTCCGCCGCCTCGCACAAATGGCTGCTGGGCCCCGAAGGCCTGGGAATTCTCTTCGTCGACCGCGACCTGATCCCTCAAGTTGAGCCCGTCGAATTCGGCTGGATGAATGTCGAGGGCTGGCCCGCCTACAGCCTGGACGAGAAGCTCGCGCCGGGAGCATCCCGCTATGAATGTGGAACTATGAATACAAGTGGTTGCTATGGCTTACAGACATCTATTGATCTGCTTCTTAAAGTTGGAGTCGAGCGCATGGCCGCGCATATACACCGCCTCGCGGATATGATCGTCGCCGCAGCAGGAGCCAAGGGTTACCAGCCAATGACTGCCCGCGATGAGCATTGCGGCTCGGGCATCGTGACGCTCGTCAAACCGGGTATCGACGCCGTCGAAACAGCCGCAAAGATGGCGAGCAAGGGAGTTTCGGTATCGCCGCGCGCGGGTGGCATTCGGGCCGCGCCGCACTTCTACCAAAACGACGACGATATCCGCCGCTTTGTCGACCTACTCCCTTGAGACTTCGGCGACCAGCGGAGCCGGCGCGAGGTCTTCGGGTCGTTGGGTGGGGAGGGTTTCGAGTGCCAGGCGCTGACGAGGGGGTAGGGCCTCGAACGACTCGTTGAGCAAATCTTCGGTAATCAGCCCCTTCTCCATGCGCGCCCCAGTATACATTTGCTGCAGTGCTTCCCAAAACGGGCTGCCCGAGGTGAATTTCGGCTCTTCGCCGAACGCCAGCACCTTGATCGTATCGGTGAGCCGCTCGGCCCAGGTTCGCGCAATACGCTTGGCGTCGTCGTCACCGGCGAGGACGAGGTCTCCCGGCGCGATCGCGACAACCGGTTGGGGTTCGGTGCCGTCTTCCTTGGTCAAGATAATGACCGGCAGCTCGGCCGAGTCGTTGTCTATTCGCAACGTCTTGCCCGGCTCCTCGATCGCGCTGTCAACGATCTGTTGGAGCTGATCAACCAGATCCTTGGCCCGCACCGCCCCGGCGCCGCTGTCGAGCGGGTCGTTGATCATGAAGACGGCGACCTGATTGATTTTGATGGCGATGGGGACACCCGACGTGCGGCCTTCGTTGGGTAACAGCGAATAGGAAACCTCGGGGACCGGCAAATTCGTCAAAATATTGCCGCCCTGCAGATAGTAGATCAGCCCCAGCACTCCCAGCATTAGCGGAATTGCCGCGCGCGTCGAATTGCGATTGAAACGCGACTTGATCGTATCGCCGGTGATGCGATTAGCAAACGTAAACTCACTGCCCTGGGGCTCGTCGGGCGGTGGAGAGGGCCGCTGAGGCGAATCGGTACTCATAAGACAATAGATCGCAATTGGGCGGGATGGGGTTTCACTTCATTGTACCGGGCGAGGCAAATTAGTTGGGAACGGCCGACCTTGAGCCGACGCCCGGCGCGAGCAAAGGCCCGCGGTCGGACGCAGCGGGTCCGAGGGCATGGTGAGAGGCTGGGGAAGGGGTGTGCGACATAAATGTGGGAGTACCGGCAGATAGAACCGCGCGTTCCATTGTCAGAGCTTTTCCATTGGTTCGGCCATGGCTATAGCTAAAGCCTTACGAAAGAAAGGCCGTTGAAACGGCCTCCCATCGGCCTCGCAGCCTGCCCACCGGCCCTCAAGGGCCGTCCTATTGGAAATCGAAGCCCGCTGAACCGGGCTGACGTCGCGTCGGCTTTCGCGGGATCCATTCGCGAGCAACCTCGTGTCCGTGCGTATCCAGTACGCTCGGATCTCGCTGCAGCGAAAACACATCCGTCACGCCGCCACACTTATGTCGCACACCCCTGGGAAAGGACTGTGGGCCGCTCCGAATACGCTACCATCTACAGTCAACCGCCTAACCCGAGGCAACAACGGCGCGGGCCGCGCTCCGCGCTCCAGGAGGAACCATGGAACCCGTTCGTTGGGGTATTATCGGCACCGCCAGAATCGGCATCGATCTCGTCATCCCGGCCATGCAGCAGGCCGATAATTGTGAAATCGTCGCGATCGGCTCGCGGAATCTCGAAACCGCGAAAGAAGCCGCTTCCAAGTTGGGGATCCCGAAAGCGTACGGATCTTACGAGGAATTGCTCGCCGACCCCGATATCGAGGCCGTCTACAACCCCCTGCCGAATCACTTGCACGTTCCGCTGTCAATCAAGGCCGCCGAGGCGGGCAAGCATGTGCTTTGCGAAAAGCCGCTCTCGATGGACGCCGCCGAGGCGCAAACCCTGCTCGACGTCCGCGATCGCACCGGCGTGCTGATACAAGAGGCCTTCATGGTTCGCAGCCACCCGCAGTGGGTGCGCGCCCGCGAGGTCGTGCGCGGCGGACAAATCGGCGAGCTGCGCGCGGTGCAGGGTTTCTTCAGCTACTACAACACCGATCCGGCGAACATCCGAAACATGGCCGACATCGGCGGCGGCGGCATCTACGACATAGGCGTCTACCCGACGGTCGGTTCGCGCTTCGTTTTCGAGGACGAGCCGACCCGCGCCGTGGCCCTCATCGAATTCGACCCGGTCATGAAAACCGATCGATTGGCGAGCGCCATTCTCGACTTCCCCGCCGGTCAGGCGAGTTGGGTTTGCAGCACACAGCTCTCCCCCTATCAGCGCATGCAGATTGTCGGGACCAAAGGCCGGGTCGAAATCGAGATCCCTTTCAACGCGCCCTTTGATCGTCCTTGCCGCCTTTGGGTCGACGACGGCAGCGGCGGACACAATACGTCCGGGGCGGTGTTGGAGGAAATCGACACCTGCAATCAGTACGAGATTCAAGGCCGGCTGTTCTCGGAAGCCGTGCGCGGTGTGACGCCAATCGAGTTCCCGCTCGAAAACGCGCTGGCCAATATGAAGATCATCGACGCGTTGTTCCGCTCGGGGAAAGAGGGGGGCTGGGTGGATTTGTAGTCGGTCTCCCCGGAGCGCCGGGACGACGTTATTCGGATCGTGACCGCGCGGAAAGCTACAACGAAAGAAATCCGCCTCTTCCGCCAACATCTTGGAGGTGATGATGCTTGACGACATGCGCGAGTTGACCGAAGAAGATTTTGCACGCGCCATTCCACGCAAGCAGCGCGAACGCATCATGCGCGGACGCATTGATCCGGTGAAAGACATTGCAGCCCTCGGTCGATTCGCCGGGCTCACGCAGGAGGAGTTCGCCGAAGCGCTCAGTATCAGCGTGTATACCTTGCGGAATTGGGAGCAGGGTCGGCGGAGCCCCGAGGGTCCGGCATTGGCTCTGCTGCGCGTTGCGGCTCGGCACCCGCGAGTGTTGCGCGAAAACCTCGCGGCCCCTGCTTGACCGCCCGCACCTTCACCGCCCCCACGTTGCGCGGCCTCGAAGCAACAGTGAGTATCGAAGTCCACCAAGAACGCGAATTCTACGACGACGCCTACGCCGAGCACTTGGCGGTCGAGGGCGACGCGCTGGCCTGCAATCGCGAAATCCTCGAACATCAATTCAACGACCCGGCGAGCCCGATGTATGAACGCCGCCGGCTTTACCAGAGCGCGCTCGACCGCATCCTTGAAGCCCTGCCGCGCTGTCGCAACGTCCTCGACTACGCCTGCGGAACCGGTGAGTGGGGCGTGATGATGGCGACCGAAGGCGCGCACGCGGCCTTGCTCGACCTCTCGCCCGTCGGCGTCGAGATCGGACTGCGGCGTGCCCGCGCATCGGGCGTGGGGGATCGCGTACGGGGATTCGCTCGTGATGCCGGCGATTTGAGTTGCTTCGCCGACGGCGAGTTCGACTTGATCTACGCCGGCGCGGCGGTCCATCACACGATGAAGTACCCCAACGCCCTGGCCGAGCTGCTGCGCGTCCTCAAGCGCGGCGGATTGCTCGTGCTGGCCGAGGGCTACGGCAACAACCCCGTACTCAACGCCGCGCGTCGATTGCGTGCCCGCGTCAGTCGAGAGCCCGAGGAAGCTGGCGAAGGGATCATCTTTTCCGACGGCGACGTCGAGACTCTTCGCCGCCACATGAGCCGCGTCGACATTACACCGCTCAATCTGTTCGGCATGACGAAAAGGTTGTTTCGCGGGCGCTTCGAATCAGCGGGGGTTCGGAGGGTGATGCGCCTACTCGAGGCTCTCGATGCCGCCGCACTGCGTCAGGCCCCGTTTCTAGAGCGCTATTGCGGCGAGCTGGTCGTCGTGGCGACGAAATGAGCGGTGCCGGAGGCTGTGAGAAGATATCGGAATCTGTTCACCATGTGCCCGGTAAGAACCGCGATAGAGCTTCGCGTGAAGTGGAAGCTCTTCTCGCAATGCGAACAATAGAATCAGAGTCCTGAGCGCAAGCGACGCCGTTAGTCCGGTTCACCGAGCTATAGCTCGAGCAACGGATCATTTCACATGAGGCGCTCGGGGCCGGGCCGTCCATTCTCCCACTGATATGTCGCGAACCCCACCCGCGGGGCGGGCTTCGATCGGTCGCCTGTTAGAATGCGGTTGGAGGAATGGCCGAGTGGTTGAAGGCGGCGGTCTTGAAAACCGTTGGCGGGGCAACTCGCTCGGGGGTTCGAATCCCTCTTCCTCCGCCATTTAGTCCCATTCCGAGATTTCGCCGGGCCGAGAACATTTGACCTCCTCGGTAGCGACACAGCTCGTCTTTGTCCCAGCTCCCAGCTTGTCCTTGGCCTGAAATCTTAGCCTATCGACCGCGCCAAGTTTCGCGATCTTTTGCCGGATCGTGATCCGGATTCTCTGTCGGCAATTGCGCCCCGACCTCCTTGCGCCAAGCCGCCAACATCGTCTTGAGTTCCGCTGCCTTGTGCGGCATCCGCGCCGCCAGGTCGCTGCTTTCGCCGACATCCTCTTTCAAGTTGTACAACTCAGTGCGACCGCCTTCGAAGAACTCGACAAGACGCCAATCGCCGGCGCGAATCGCCGAATAGGGAGTCGCGCCTTGTGTGTGGTAATGCGGGTAGTGCCAGTAGAGGGCCTCGCGTCCGAGTCGCGCCGCCGGGTCGCGCAAGACCGGCACCAAGCTGACGCCGTCGATTGCCCCAGGGTCGTCCTGTAGATCGCTTTCACCCGCCATGCCGGGAACACCCGCGATCGCCAAGATCGTGTTGTGGAAATCCATCGTGATCACGGGCTCGTCGCTAACCGCCCCGGCCGGGGTTACCCCGGGCCAATAGACCACCGCCGGCGTCCGCACGCCGCCTTCATAGGCTGAGCCCTTGCCATCGCGAATAGGAGCGTTCTCGGTCGGGGTGCCGTCGCGGTCCAAGCCGCCGTTGTCGCCGGTGAAAATGATCACGGTGTCGTCGGCTACGCCCATCGCCTCAAGCTTGGCGCGGACCAGCCCGACACCGCGATCGACGCTCGTGATCATGGCGGCGTAGGCAGGGTCGGTGTGGACCATCCCCTCCTTAACTCGGGCGCGGTTGTGCTCGATGTCTTCGTCTTTCGCTTGAATCGGCGTATGGACGGAATAGAACGGGAAGTAGAGAAAGAAGGGGTCGTCGCCGAAGCCCTCGATCAGCTTCGCCGCCTCGGCCGAGAGCCGGTCGGTGAGATAGTCGCCGTCGGCTCCCCCAGGTGGGATGGGGCCAATGCCCCGCCCTTCGCGGGTGGGGTGTTCGTAGGGATGGAAATAGCTGCCGGGTTGGCCCCATTGGTTGCCGCCAATGTTTACGTCGAAACCGTGGCTGTCGGGGAAGTATTCAGCCATGTCCTCGTCGCCACTGGGCATCAGGTGCCATTTGCCCACCGAAGCCGTACGGTAACCCGCCTCGCCGAGCGCTTCGGCAATCGTGCGGTGGCGGGCTTCGAGCTTCATCGTCCAATCGGGCACGCTGAGCTTGGCGAAGGGACGCTGGTGGCCGCGAATCCAATCGGTAACGTGGGTGCGCGCCGGATACTTGCCGGTCATCAAGGCGGCACGAGTCGGGGAACAGACCGTGCAGGCCGCGTAGCCGATGCGAAAGTGCATCCCGTCCGCCGCCAGTTGATCAATGTGAGGAGTTTCGTAGAGGTCTCTGCCGAAGACGCCGCCGTCGCGCCAGCCGAGATCGTCGACCAGGAAGATGACGAAGTTGGGTTTCGTGGGAATGGGGGCGGTTTTCCGGGGGTTGGAGCACGCGGTTAGGCCCGCGACAACCAGGATCAGAATTGGGATAGGTCGGAGCACGCCCCGATTGTGTGTTGGTTCAGGCAGGAAAAGCAATGTGAACGGACTTTCTTCGAGAGTTCACCCGCCGCGCGCGTCGCTACACCGTCCGACGCCGGAGCGCGCCGATGAACACCCAAATCAAAACTCCAGTCGAGATCGCGGTCAAGATTCGTCCGATGGCGTTTTCGAGAGGTAGGTCGAAGACCAGCGTGATTTCCGAAGGGCCCTCGGGCACCTCGATCAACATCTGGCCCAGCGGGTCGCGATGAATTGGCAGGCGCCGGTCGCCGGCAAAAGCCCCCCAGGCGGGGTCGTAGGCGACTTGCAACAGCAGCGCCTCACCATAGTCGAACTCCGCGTTGACCTTGATTCCGTCCGTTCCCATCCATGTCAACTCGGCGAACTCATCGGGGCCCTCTTCCACCGCGCGGACGTAGGCATCGAGTTCTTCGGCCTCCCAGTCGTCGGGCTCTTTATCCGATAGCGCGTCCATGTCGCGGATTCTCACCACGCGGGCATGGTCGGAATAACGACGCGGCACATTGTAAACGACATCGCCCTTGTCCTCGTCGCGCAGCACCGGGAGGACGCCCGCGAACTTCTTCGGATAAGGGTAGTCGTGGTAAAGTTCCGCCGAGGTCTCGTCGTTGACGATGATGGCGTCGACACCGAAACTCTTCGCCCACTTGACGGCCAATTCGCCGTCGGGCCCGCTGCGGATTTCATTGATCGCCGGGAGAATGCCTTGGTTCAGCATTCCCTGATGCGAGCCCCCGGATAGGTAGCCGAGGTCGTGCCATGCGTTGTACCAAAAGCGAACCGAGCCGGCCACGAAAGCGCGGGAGTCGGGGAGGTTTTCGGCCATCCACTCGCTGAGGCGGTATTCGACACGGTGCTGGGGCGTGCGATCTTCCGGGAAGATCTCCCAGGCGTGGGACAGGTAGTTCTCGGTATTCGGCAGTGCCACGATGAGAGGTAGGAGCAGGGCCGCCCGGGGTAGCCAGGCTCGGGAAGGCGACCAAGCGGGCGCCCGGTTCCAGACGCGGCGTATGATTTCAAGCAGCACCAAGATGAGAACTAGGTCCAGCTCGGGAATCAGCCGCCCCGGGGTGCCGACAATGCGGATTCCAAACCAATCCCAGCTCAGGATCATTCCGCCAAGGATGAAAAACGCGCCGCTCAGAAACAGCGTATAGAAGCGCTCGGGGCGTTCCCTGCCCCACCAATAGCTCACGACGAAGAATCCGGCCGCCGCGACCAAGCCCCAAATCAGGTGCTGGATATTGCTTTCGGCGCGGACCACTTTGAGGTTCGCGAGAGTGGCGGTCAAACAGGAAGGCACGAGCCAAAACGCCGTCAACCCGTAAGCCAACACCGCCACCGCCGCCCCCCGCGCCCACAAGCCGTGATCGCGTCGGGTTACCCACAGGCACCACAGCATCAGGCCGAAAAAGATCGATAGGGCCACGCCGCCATAGAAATTGTTGGATACAACGAGGGCACTGAGCACCGCACTGGCGACCAGGGCAAGACGGCTTCCCCGCGTGAGGGTCAACCATGACGCCGCGATGGCGGGTCCGATAAGCGCCAGAGCGCTGGTGTGCGGACCTTCCCCCCACAAGGCAAGAACGTGCAGGCGCCACGGCGTCATGAAGCGAGTCGCCGCGTCGACGCCAATATCTTCCATCAGCCAATACGTTGGGGAAACCAGCATCGTCCCCACGGCCGCCGCCCAGGCCATGCCGCGAGATCCGCTCAACGCACGGACCATCAGATAAACCCCGGCGATACCGATGCAATGAAAGAAAGCCGTATAGATGTGGTAAGCGTGGGCCGGTGGAATGCCCAACAGCATCGAGAGCCCGGCCGTCCCATAACGCAGCGCGGGCGGGTAGATGTAGTCGAAACGCGTGCCGCCATACCAAAGCGGTTGCCATCGGGGGTGCGGCCAATGCTCGGCCAGGAAACGCGCGTCGGCGATGAAGGTCGCTTCGATCGACGCCCAGTTATTCATGTACACCAAGGTAAACAGGGGATAAATCAGCGCCGCGGCGATGAGGGCAAGCAGTAGCGAGTCGATGACGAAAGTTCGGAGTTGGGGATGCCGGGACATGAACCGAGGACGAGTTCGGCGGGAGAGGTCTTGTGGATGGAGTCCGCTTTCCAATCCTAGTGTAGTCGGCGGGCTGTTGCGGGTTTCTTGGTGGGTGCCCCGAGGGCGGCACGCGCTTGGTGGGATCGTTGAGCGGATCCGGGCATTGTCACCATGGCGCTTGCTCTACGTTCTTTCCGGTCGTCGAGGGCCGTCGCATACCACTTGCTGACGTGCATGGCTCGGTTTGCGCCTCGTGATCCGCTTTCTGTTCCTAACATGAGAAGATAGAAATTCGGCTCAACCCGAGCCGACTCGATGAGGATCGACAACGGTAATGGCTGACGCGAAGAACTACCCCAACTACATCAACGGCGAATGGGTTTCCACCGAGGCGACCTTCGAAAATCGTAACCCGGCGGATACGCGCGAACTCGTCGGTACGTTCGCCAAGGGCTCGGCCGCCGACATCACGGCCGCGACCGACGCCGCCGAAGCCGCCTTCCCGACCTGGGCTTCGATGCCCGCTCCGGCTCGCGGGGCATTCCTGTTCAAGATCGCCGATTGGCTCGAAAGCCGTCTCGACGAACTCGGCGAGCAGATGACGCGCGAAGAGGGCAAGACCCTACCCGAGGCCAAGGGCGAGACCATGCGGTCGATCAACATCTTCCGTTACTTCGCCGGCGAGGGATCGCGCATGCCGGGCATGCTCGTGCCCTCGGAACGCGACCGCGTTTTCATGTATGCCATTCGCAAGCCCATTGGAGTGATCGGGCTGGTTACGCCCTGGAATTTCCCCAGCGCGATTCCGGCTTGGAAACTGGCGCCGGCGTTGATCGCCGGCAACACGGTAATTTTGAAACCGGCCTCGGCTTCGCCGCTCAGCGCGTGGCGGCTGGCCGAAGCCTGCGATGCCGTCGGTATCCCCAAGGGCGTCATGAATTTCGTGGCCGGCTCGGGCGCCGAGTTGGGCGAAGCCCTGATCAACGCGAAACCGCTCAAGGCCGTCTCCTTTACCGGGTCGTGTGATACCGGGAATTGGCTCCACGCACGAGCATCGGAACGCCGCCTGCGCATTCAACTCGAAATGGGCGGCAAAAATCCGACGATCGTTCTCGCTGACGCGGAGTTGAACAGCGCCGTCGGCAATACAATTATCGCGGCGTTTGGCTCCACCGGTCAAAAGTGCACCGCCACCAGCCGCGTCATTGTCGAGGACGGCATTTACGACAACTTTGTCGCCGCGCTGATCGAGAAAACCAAGGCTCTCAAAGTCGGTAACGGCCTCGAGCCCGGCATCGATATCGGTCCGGCAATCGATCAAGCGCAGCTGGACACGAACATCCGCTATATCGACATCGCGAACCAGGACGGAGCAAAACTCGAGGTTGGCGGTAACCGCCTCACCGGCGGCGACTACGACCACGGCTACTTTTTCGAGCCCACCGTATACACCGGGGTCGAGGAAAATATGCGGATCGCGCAGGAAGAAATTTTCGGCCCGGTGCTGGCCGTGATGCGAGCGCGCGATTTCGACCACGCCATCGAAGTCGCAAACAACATCGCCTTCGGGCTGTCGGCGTCCATTCAGACAACCAATACTTCACGCATTTTCGAGTACGTCCAAAAGATCGAAGCCGGTCTGCTGACGGTGAACTTGCCGAGCGCCGGAGTCGAATACCAACTTCCCTTTGGAGGCACGAAAGACTCCAGCTTCGGCCCCAAGGAACAGGGACCGGCCGCGCTCGATTTCTACACCGACTACAAGACGGTTTATCTGAAATACTAGTGCGAAGCGAATCTCCATGAAACTAGCGCAACTCAAAGACTCCGCCGGCAACTTGACCGCTGCCATTGCAGAGAACGGGCACTTTCGTCCCATCCCGGGCCACACCCTCGCGTCGCTCATCCAAGAGACGGAAACCGCGGGCCGGGGACTCGCGGATCTAGCCTCGGAACTCGCCGACGCCGACGCCCAATCGGGCCAAGCGGCGATTCCGGTCAGCCCATCGGAAGTGTGGGCCTGCGGCTGCACCTACGCCCCGAGCGCCGCGTTTCGCGACGCCGAGCACGGCACGCGTGAAGGCTTCTATAGCTACGTCCACGATCCCGATCATCGGCCCGAGATCTTCTTCAAGGGAACCGGTCGGGTTTGCGTCGGCTCGGGCGACGCGATCGGTATTCGCGCCGACTCGACCTTCACGGCTCCCGAGCCTGAACTGGGCGTCGTCATTAACAGCAAGGGCACGGTGCTCGCCTACACTCTCGCCAACGATGTTTCCGCCTGGGATATCGAGCGCGAAAATCCGCTGTATCTACCGCAGTCGAAGGTCTACACGGCGTGCTGTTCACTCGGGCCGGTGCTCGTCACGCCCGATGAAATCCCCGACCCCTATAACCTCGACATGAGCTGCACCATAACGCGCAATGGCGAGACGACCTTTGCAGGGTCGGTCTCGACCGACCAGTTACGCCGTAAGATCGAGGACTTGGTCGATTGTTTGCTGCAGAGCAACCCAGTCCCCGCCGCGACGGTGATTCTCACCGGCACGGGAATCATCGTTACGCAGGAGGCGGCGTTGGCGCCGGGGGACGTAGTGACGATCGAGGTTCCCGAGATTGGGAAGCTGGTGAACCCGGCCGTTCTCGTCTAAGAAGTGCTCCCAAAAGACGGACATAACCCCATGAGCTTTCTCCACCGATTGGTCGTTCGGGCCGCGCAAGAGTTGGCGGCGAATCCTGAAGCTCGGGCCAAAGCCTCCCAGGTGATCGAGGATGACGTCAAACCGCGAGCCCGCAAGGCCTGGCAAGACGCTCAACCCGAGATCGAAAACGCCAAAAAGGGGCTCTGGGGCTTTGCCCGAAAGGTCCGCGAGGAATACCGCAAGGGTCGCGACGGCGAGAGCTGAAATCCATGCCTCAGATCGACCCTGTCCTTCGACGGGCCGAAGCCCGCCTACCCCAGCTCAGCCAATGGATTGGCGGCCTTGTCCGCATCGAGTCACCGACCGACAACAAGGCCGCGGTCGATCGCGCCGTCGAATACGTGGCGGATTACGTGGCGCCGTTCGCCGAGGTCAAGCTTCGCCGGCAGCGCGATTACGGCAATCACCTGCGCGTGGAATTCAACCTCCCGGGTCGTCGAAAGACTTCGCAAGTGCTGGGCTTGGGCCACCTCGACACGGTTTGGCCGATCGGCACGATCGAGCGTATGCCATTCAAGCGGGCCGAGGAGCGGCTGTGGGGGCCGGGCGTGTTCGACATGAAATCAGGCGTCGCGTTTTTCATTTTCGCGGCCGAAACACTGAGAGAACTCGATATCGCCGTTCCTCATCGGTTCGTCATGCAACTAAACTCCGACGAGGAAATCGGCAGCCCGACCTCGCGGCCCTTCACCGAAGCCGAAGCGAAGAAGAGCAAGGCCGTGCTGGTAGCCGAGCCCAGCGCCGGGCTCGACGGGCGAGCTAAGACGGCGCGCAAGGGCGGCGGCACCTACACGTTGCGCGTCGAGGGCCGGGCCGCGCATTCGGGGCTCGATTTTTCGTCCGGCGTCAGCGCCGTGCTCGAGCTGTCGCGGCAACTATTGAAAATCGCCGAATGGACGGATCTTGAAAAAGGCGTCACGGTCAATCCCGGCGTCATTCAAGGCGGAACTCGGTCGAACGTAGTTCCCGAAACGGCTTGGGCCGAGGTGGATGTGCGAGCCCCGAGCCCCGCCGATGCGCGACAGATCGAGCGGAAGTTTCGCAGCCTCAAGCCGATCGACCGGCGGACGCGCCTGACCCTCGAAGGCGGCATCGGCCGGCCTCCCTTGGTGCGCTCGCGAAGCGTCCTCAAGCTCTACCGGCAAGCTCGCAAACTGGCCGCCGAGATGGGTGTCGAACTGGGAGAGGCGCAGGTGGGCGGGGGCTCGGACGGCAATTTCACGGCGGCGATGGGAATCCCTACTCTCGACGGGATGGGCGGGGTCGGCGAGGGCGCCCACGCGGTGAACGAGAGCATTCTGGTCAATCGCATGGCGGATCGAACCGCGTTACTCGCAAAGCTAATCGCCGGGGTTGACTGAAGCGGCATCACGGCCCGGCGGCGTTCTCCTAGACCGCGTTTGCCGCCAGTCTCCGGCGCACCGACTCCGCCGCCAGCGCCCTGATCTCCACACCTTCGGATTTGTCGTTCCGCTCCAAGACGCGGGCATGGTCGTAGAGAAAGCTTAACTTTTCGCCGTCTTGATGGGAGAAACGATAGCGAACCTCCTCTACGTCATCGCCGGGGAGAAGGCGATCGATGGCCTTACATAATGCGTCGAGACCCTGCCCTCGGAGCGCCGAAACGGCAACGGAATCCTCTTCTTTCGCGACGGCTTCGCCGCGGGCATCGGCTTCCACCTCTCCCGCTTCGAGAAGATCGACTTTGTTGAGCACCAGCAAGCGAGGCTTGTCGCCCGCTCCCAACTCATCAAGAACGTTTTCAACCTCGTTGATGTACTCGGCCCGGTAGGGGGCAGCGACATCCACCACGTGCAGGATCATGGCGGCCTCCGTCACTTCTTCGAGAGTCGCTCGAAACGCCTGAATCAAGGCCGGCGGCAAACGTGAGATAAAGCCCACGGTGTCGCTCAAGAGAATGCGCCGGTGCGAGGGAAGGTCGAGCACGCGAAGCGTGGGGTCCAGAGTCGCGAACATACGGCTGTCGGCGATGACTTCGGCGGCGGTGAGCCTATTGAAGAGCGTCGACTTCCCGGCGTTTGTATAGCCCGCCAGCGCTACCGTCGCCAGCGGAACGCCGGACCTCTTTTTGCGTTGCAGCTTCCTCGTGTTGCGAACCGAGTCGAGTTGCGCTTTCAGCTTTTCCATGCGCTGACTGATGCGGCGGCGGTCGGTTTCGAGCTTGGTCTCACCCGGTCCTCGAGTACCGATACCCGCGCCCAATCTTGACATCGCGACGCCGCGGCCGGTCAGCCGAGGCAGCATATATTGCAACTGCGCAAGCTCGACTTGCAGTCGCCCTTCACGGGTTCGTGCGTGGCGCGCGAAAATGTCCAAGATCAGTTGCGTGCGGTCGAGAATGCGACAGTCGACGGCCTTTTCGAGGTTTCGTTGCTGAGTCGGCGACAGGTCACGGTCGAAGACGACCACATCGGCCTCGACCTCGGCCGCCCAGGCCCGTACCTCCTCGACCTTGCCGCGTCCAATGACGGTGGCGGGGTCGGGAGCATCACGGGTTTGGATCGTTTGGCCGAGAACCTCCGCGCCCGCTCCCTCGGCCAACTCGGCCAGTTCGTGCAGCGACTCCTCAGCCGAAAGCCGCACGGTCTCCGCTGCCCCGGTCTGTGAGCGGCCCGAGCGCAACTCCACCCCGACCAATACACAGGTCTCTCTATCTTCCGTAGTTAGACGTACCGATTCTTTCATGCGATTCCCCCACGGACAAAGACAGATTTCTCCCATCCCCCGGACGGGAGAAAGGGAGATTCCAAAAGGGCCGTTTGGATGAATTAGCGGTTGCGCATGTCGGTCATCTCGGTGCTTGCGAAGTCTACTCGTCTCCGGCCGGAGGGGTGTCTATGATGGGCGGGTCCGCCGCCGGCTGACCCGGCGATTCCGCGAATTCTCCTCCCGAGCGTTCCGCGGTCCGATAGGTATTGCCCCCATGACGAGGCGAGTTGACCGTGGAGATTGCATGCTTGAAGATCAATTGCTCTTGATGGTGGGTTTCGAAAATGACACAGTACTTGTCGAATCCCTTGACACGGCCGGTGAGCTTAACGCCGCTCGTTAGATAGATTGTAACGGGTGCGCGGTCCTTGCGGGCGTTGTTCAGAAATGCGTCTTGTATATCTTGATTTGCCATTGTTGTTTTCCTTGACGCTGTCGGATCGCGGAGGGCGGTACTGTCTCATCATACATAGGGAGGATTTTCGCCGGCGAGACAAATCCGACGTACTCATTGGAAAGTTTTTGGGGCTCGGTTGAAGCCCCTAGGAGGCGCTATTTCGGGCTCAAACAGCCCAAAACAGCACGTGTAAGGCTCGGATCCCGTTCATTGAGAAATGCGGAGGAGATCCGACAAAGCGTGTCCCGCGGGAGCACCCGCCTTGGAGCCCCGGCAGTATTTACGGCCTGCCGAAGTACTGCTCGGAGGGCGCGGCGAAGAATACGTGGATGCGGCCGGTCCGCGTTATGCCGGTCCCGTCTTGGTCTCGAAGAAACGAAACGCCGGCCAGGAAATGCGTGGAGCCGCGCGGCACCGGATAGTAGAGCAACGCCGGGGCGGGGATTTCCATGATCGGGACCGCGTCCGGCTCCCCGCTTTCCCGGCGATGATTGGGTACCGGCCGAGAGCCGCCGGGCCCGATGAAATGCCCCGGAGTTTCCTCATGCAGCGGCGCCTCGTATCCCGATTCTCCCAGGAATCGCGAATTCTGAAAACGGAAGCGACCCAGGGTAGCCGCCGCGGCGCTTCCCACACCCGGAAACGATGAATCAGCTTCGAAAACGAAGTAGATGTGACGATAGCGATTGGGTGGAATGTCGATCTTCAGATCAAACGGCCGCGCGGCGTCGAGTCGGATCGGCGGCGTGCTGTAGACCGGTTCGGCGCTGCCCGCGGGATCGAGACCGGCTTCTTGCTCCCAGTGCGGCGGTTTTTCGTAATCCTGATTCGCGGCGATTTCCTCCCAAGTGGGCTTAGCCGACGCCACACCGGCGGGCGGAACCTCAAGCCCCGCGACCCAAGCAATGCCGTTGAGGACAGCCTTGCGAAAGTTGTCGTTTCGGTAGTTGCGATGGTGGTGCGCGCCGGTGAACCCGAAACCCCGTCCCCCGCCGGGACGTTCATAGACCCAAGCAACGGCGTGGCGGTCACCGCGAAGCACGCTCGCGGTGACGTCGGGGTTGTTTGAGCTGGGGCCGTCGTTGCGCAGCAAGGTGCTCATCTGAGGATGCGTTTCAAGAATCGGCGTGACCCCCTTTCGGTCGGGAACGAAGCGCATGTGGAAATACCATTCGTCGTAGGCCGAAAAGGGTTCAAGTCCGTTGGCGGCGGGATGATCGGGAAAGTCTGAAAAGGCGGCCTCCCAGTCGGGATTGATCGACCATCCCTTTTCGTGGTTCCCGCCGATCCAGCGGCGAACAGCTTCGGCCGGGGGACCTTCGGGTGGCTCGACGGCGTAGTGAATGAGAGCTATTCCCAAGCCGCGATCAGCCAACTCGTCCACTTCGTCGAGATGCGAAAGGGCGACGTGCTTACTGCCCTCGCAAGCCATGACCAATGCGTCGGCGTCAGCAAGGGCGGCGGCGTCGGGCCAGACGTCTTTGTCCATCACGACGGTTTCTAGTTCGGGCCACTGCTGTTTGAGAGATCGCTCGATCAGCAACAGACCGGCTCGATGCTCGTGCATGCCGTAGCCGTGGCTGCGCTCGCCGGGCACGAAGACGATCTTCACGGGGTCGGGAACGCAACCGCAAAGCAGGAAGGCCGACAGCGTGAGCAACACGGGGATATAAGATCGGGGTCGACCTTGGACGAATCTCATTGAACGATCTCCGATTGCATTTCGCGAGAGCCCGCGCCGCCTACGATTGCAACCTCAATATGAACCAAACCATTCCCACCACAAAGAGCGCCGCGGCCCCGGCGCGCACGGGCTTGAGTCGCGGCATGCCGCGCTCGATCCGGCTCAACAACAGCGCGAAAACAACCAGCAACACGACCTCCGCCACGCCAACCCCGGCGAGCACAAAAAACGGATCCATCTCCGATTGCTCGAGAAAGCTGCCGAAGTAGAAACCGTGGAAAACGCCCATCGCGGCGGCTACTATCCAGCGGTACCCGGCTTCGGGAAGGAGCAATACCTCAACGGCTAAGTAGGCAACGGTGAGCGCTCCCGCCGCTTCCAAAAACCGTGCCGAGGGCTGCCACGACTTGGCGGCGACAAGCACGGCCGACGCCGATTCAGCCAGCAGAAACGCCGCCGCCAGCCACAGCAGTTCCTTGCGGTTGCGGCCGGCCAAGACGAGTCCCAGGACAAACAGAATTTGAATCGGCCCCGAGATGACGCGCGTCAACCCGGCGCCGACTTCCGACCAAGCCACCTCGGCGGCGGTCGGCGGCACGAAATTGATCGTCGTTTGCGTGAAACGGAAATCGAAGACAAACTGTTTGGTGACTTCGCCGCGCTCGGCGCGAAGCAGATGGACATGGTTCGGCACCGTGACCGAGGCGAAGTCGCATTGGACATCGAGTTCGTCAATGGGCTCGCTGAATTGAAACGCGGCGCGGCAAACGTACCATCCGCCGTTCTTGTCTTCCTCGCAAGACGCGTCTTCGGGTTCGGCCTGCTCTCCACCGCTTCGAACGTGGAAGTTCTCGAGCAGCGTCTTTTGAGGCTCCTCCAAATGGGTGATTTCGTAGAGCGGCATGCGAAGCTCGTATTCCGCGCGCGCGCCCTCGACGCGGAGTTCCCCGTTGCTGAGGCTCATCACATGGGCGGAAGCGGGGGAGGGGTAAAGGAACCAGAGGATCAGGCCGACGGTTGCGGACAATCCCCAGGTCAGTCGTGTTTCGAAACTGAAGGTTGTTTGTGGAGAGCGCACGGGTAACCGCGAGACTAGGCCGCATTCCATCTTACAATCGCAAACTGAGCCGCGCGCGTAAGCAAGCGGTATCCGATGAGGCCGCCAAGGGAGCGCGGAAGCAGCGATTCCACGAAACTCGCCGCGGGGCGTCCGTCGCTGGTCGACAACGGAAGCCGTCCCCAGCCTGGCTCTACGGCGGAGAGTATTGAGCCTGGCGCCGTGCAGTGCGCTTCCACAACCGTCCTTCGGGCTGAACAGTCATCGCACACCGCTTGCTGACGCGCGCGGCTCGGTTTGGGCCGGCTCCATGCCTACCGCTTGCTGACGCGCGCGGCTCGGTTTGGAGTTGATGACGCGCAACGCCTACCGCGCGGCGGCCGCCAGCTGCCCCGTCCGGCGCAAGAGATTGAGCTTGGCTTTCCGCACCCCGTATTGCGAATCGTAATAGATGCTCCAAGCGCGGCTTTCATCGAGCCGGGCGCGCTCGATTTCTTCCATGGCAACGAGGCCTTCGTCAAAGCGCGTTAGTTCGACGCTGAGTTTCTCGCGCGCGAAATCAAGTTCCTCCCGCGACAACCGTTGCAGGCTTTCGGCCAGCCCCATATCCTCGTACAGCCGCGTGATTTCCAGATCCAGTCCCGACTCGATCGCTTTGCGCCGCACTCCAAGTTGCCGTGCCTCCACGCGGATCTTGCCCGCCCGCGCACCCGCTTCGCGCCGCCCGAAAACGGGGACTTGAACCGACATCCCGAATTGCCCGTTGTGTCGCTGAAACTTGTTGAAGAAATCCTCATGGTTGTTGAAACGACCCAGCAGCGAATATTGCGCCACTAAATCAATTCTTGGAAACAGCGATCCCTTGGCCGCCCGCAGGGCATACCCGTTGGCGCGCAGATCAGCGTCGATGCGTTTCAGCTCGGGGTTGTGGTCGAGAGTCAAAGCGCGCGCCGCCGAGGGGTTCTCCGGCAGGACGGCCGTTTGGACGAAATCCCCGGGCGCGGGCTCGATCCGACTCTCCCGGCCCATTCCCAACTCGTGCCGCAAAGTGGCCTCGAGGACTTTCGCTCGAGCCTGTTCGGTCTCCCACTCGCGGCCGGCCTTGGCGGCGTCCAAGCGCGCGCGCCGCTCGGCCAAGGGAATCGCGCGGCCTTCGGCGACCCGCGTGGCGACAACGCGTTCGATACGCCCGAGATGATCGGTCTGATCGCGCAACAACCGCGAACGCCGCCACGAGCGTTCGAAATCGAGAAAGGTCGAAGCCACGCGAAAAGCGACCTCGTCTTGCCTTGAGGCGACAACGTGATCAGCCGCGGCGGCGCGTTCGCGGGCCTCTTTCACGCGACTCGATTGCTCACGGTTGTAGAGAAATTGGCGACCCACCGCTCGCACGATCGAGGGCGACGCGCCGTCGACGCTTTGGGGGATTCCGCCGGTAGCAGCCAAGCCCGAACCAACAACCAGTTGCGGCGAAAATGGCGCACGGGCCTCGCGCACCGCATAGCCTGCCTTTTCCGCGTCCAGGCGCGCCAGCAGCACGTCGGGATTCTGCTCGAGTGCAATGCCGATCGCTTGCCGTAGCGTGATCGGTCGCGACGATTGGGCCCCGAGAGCAACAGAGCCGGCCGTCACGAAAACAAAAAAAGCGGCAACGCGGGAAAAGACTTGATTTCTACTCATAACGAAGAGCCTCGACAGGATCCAATTTCGCCGCCCGAGAGGCGGGAAGCAAACCGAAAACAACACCCACGGCACACGAAACCGCCAATGCCGCGACGACGGAAAGCGGGGCGATCGGGATGGTCAATTCGGGCAACAGCGCACGCGCCGTCAACGGAACCGCCACCCCCACCGCAACGCCGACCAAGCCGCCCATCATGCTCAGACACACCGCTTCCATCAAGAATTGAGCCTTGACCTGACGCCGCTCGGCGCCTACGGATAGGCGAATGCCGATTTCCTTGGTGCGCTCGGCGACCGAGATCAACATGATATTCATGATGAAAATACCACTGATGATCAACGTCAGCGCCGCGACGAAAATCAGCACGGCGGTTAGCGCGCGAGCGATTTCGCGGGCGGCGGTGAGAATCGCGGTAAGATTCTCCACGCGGTAGCGCGAGCCCGGACGGTGACGAGAGACCAGAACGCTCTCGACCACGGAAGTCACCTCTTCGACTTCCGCCGCCGAGCGCACCGACACATACAAAGGATCGACCCGTTCCCTGGTTTGGAAATACTCGATCACGCTGATCGGCATCAGCACCGAATCGGCGGCGACCTCGGTCTGTCCCAATGTTTCGACGCCTTCGCGAAAAACACCGACCACGGTAAAGCGCAGCTTGTGAACGGGGATCGATTCTCCGATGGCGGCCTCCAAAGAGCCGAACAATTTCTCGGCCAGCGGTGCGGTCAGCAGACAGACCTTGGCGCGCCTTTCGACATCATCGGCATCGAAAAATCGTCCCGCTGGAATTTCCAAATTGCGAACCATCCGATATTCCACGCTTGAGCCCAACACCCGGATCTGCTGCTCCCGGCCGTCAACGAAAAGACGGTCCCAATTTCCCATCACCCCCGCCACCGCGTCGGCGCGCGGGCCGAGCCGTCGACGCACGGCTTCGACGTCGGCGAGCGTGATATAGTCGGCCTCCGATTCGGAGACGTTTCCCCCGGCTTCGTAGTAGGCGTAAACCAGGTTCGACCCGACGCCTTGAATCTGCCGCACCACGAAATCGCGGCCTGTCATGGCCGTGCTGACGACAACGATGACCGAGGCGTTGGCGACAACCATGCTGAGCGCCGTCAACAGACTTCGCGTCTTATGGGCTCGAATCGATGCCACCGCGAAGCTCGCGGCGTCGCGGAACAATCGTCCGCCCGGCGCCGTTTCTCCCGAAATCTGTTCGTTGGATGAGGGCGTCATCGCTTGCGCATTTAGGGATTGAGCAGCTTGCGCGCTTCCCAGCGTGGCGAGGCATCGGGGTCGGGTTCCGCCGCGAGGTAGCGCTTCAGAAGCGAATGGGCCTCCGCCTTGCCCCGCCCGGAACGAAGCAACGCCTTGGCTCTTGAAAACCAAACTTCAGGCGATTCCGGGGACCGCTTGAACGCCTCAACGTAGAGTCGATCGCTTTCGGCCGTTTCGCCGTTGCGACTTTGAAACGACGCCAACGCGAGCAGGTTTTCCAAATCCCCCGGATCGATTCGCCGTGCCCGCCGCAACCGTTCCTCCGCCTCGATGTGCTTGCCGCGCTTCTCGTCGATCGCCGCCCAAGCGTGTTCTCCGGCGGCTTCGTCGAGAGCCTGGATCTTGTCGGCGACTCCACCGGCGCGCTCCAAGCCGCCGCCGATCATGCTCGGCGCTTGCAGATAAAACTCGAAGAGGTCTTCGAGGGCTTTGAGACTCGAGCGGTCCAGATCAACGGCTTGTTCGAAGCAGACACGCGTTTTCTTCGCCAGCCCAAGCGCCGAAAACAGCTTCCACTTGCTCATGGTCTCGGCCCGACGCCCATACGCCCGACCCAGCCAACGCCGATATTCCGAGTGATCGGGATAAGCGGCGGTTACGCGTTCAAACACCTTGATCGCCTGCTTATAGTCTTCGTCGAGATAGAAACCGAGGCCCTGTTGGAAAACATCGTCGGGAGAGTGCGAAGACGGCTGCGCGGAAAACGCGCCCACGCACGCCCACAGTCCCAAGATGATCGCGCGGATTCGCATGGCCTTTTTTCGGGAACCTCGGGCCGACCCGCTCACATCTCAGCGCGGACTTTCTGTCCCGGCTGCAATGGGGGTCCGCCGGACAGCAGCACGCGGTCGCCTTCCCCAATACCCGATCGCACCTCGACAAGCGAAGCGGTTCGCAAGCCTAACTCGACGGCTTGTTTGCGCGCGGTTTCGCCCTCGGCGTGAAGCCAGAGATAGCTTTGGCCGTCCTTTTCGACGACAGCTTCGCGCGGTACCGTCAGCGCGCCCTTCACGGCGCCGCTCTCGATTTGCGCGCTTACGGTAAGGTTGGGAATCAGGAAACCCTCGTGATTTTCAACTGTGCAAATCACTTCTCCCACCCGCCGCGTGTCGAGGGAGACGATGCGGGTCGGCAGGCGGTCGATGCGTCCTTCCCAACTTTGTTCAGGATAAGCATCCGCCTCCAAAACGACTCTCGCATCCTGTTTCACTCGGCCCAATTCCGGCTCATCCACGAACACCACGACGCGAACCGCGTCGAGCTTACCCACCCGCGCAATCACGGCCCCGCGTTCCACATAGTCTCCCGGACGAACCTCCAGCGAATAAAGGACGCCCTCGGCCGGTGACCGCACGGCCGACGCCCGCAAGCGACTCTCGGCTGAACGAGCGGCCGCGTCCGCTTCCGAGACGCGGGCGGCGGCCAGCTGTCGCTGCTCGGGATCGACGCGCAGCTCCCATTGTTTCTTGCCGGCGGCCAAGTCGGCCTCCCGCTCAGAGAGCGCGGTACGAGCTTGATCCAGCTCAATGCGGGGGGCGGCTTCGCCGGCGACCAATCTTTCGAGAGAAGCGACCTTCAACCGCGCTCGCTCTTCGGCGCGGCGCGAGGCCTGCAGCCGGGCTTTGATGTCGGCTGTCTCGGCGGCCGGCCCGCCGTGGTCAGCCTGCGCCGACCGCGCCTCGGCCGCTCGTAGGCGGGCTTGCGCTTGGTCGAAATCAGTACGCGCGCTTTCGTCCTCGATCGTGGCAACGACGGCGCCCTGGGAGACACGGCCGCCCTTTTCGACCGGCGTCGTCCGAACCCGGCCCGCGATCGGCGCGCTGATGGCGTAATCTTCGGTGGGTTCGACTCGGCCGTTGGTCGTCAAATATTGAACCAAGTCACGACGCTCGACCGGTACGGATCGAACAGCCGGGCGTTCCCCGCAGCCCAAGGCGGCCCCTAGAATGGCGGTGAGTGCCATGACGGGGACGGACCCAATGCGGCCCACTCGGCTTGAGGTGTTGCGTACTACACTTACGTCCGGAAAAATCGCGAACTCCTTGAGCCGCGAAGCGGCGGCAGGAATATAGCCCAGGGTGGAGCCGAAGGCGGAACCCTGGGTACAACGCCCACCGCGGGAGCCCTGAAAGGGCGGCAGGAACGCCCGCACACCCATTTTCGTGGCGGTATCGTGAATCCGCGAATTCATAGAAATGGACTGTACGCTTTTCCGCGTCCTCGGACCTACGCCGCCGAGCCGCTATGTCCCCGGCTCCGGCGGAACCGGATGCACGGTGAAATCCCACACTCGAACGTCGGCCTTTCCTCGTGTAAACTCGATCACCGCGTATTCGCCCGGCGCAATCGGCTCGACGGGCCAGACCTTGTAAACCCGCGGCGCGAGTTGCTGCCGAAAAATCTCGACCTCTTCCTGTTCCTCAAAGACTTCCGTGCCCTTGGGCCCCTTCGTGAGGCGCTGAACGACGCGGTTCTTGCCCTTTTTCTCGGTGAGGCGGACAAACATCAGCCGCTCGATCTTCTCGAGCCGCGCGTAGAGCGTCGGCTTGTCGCCGCGGACCTTGAATTCCGACTCGGTTCCCGCGATTTCCAAAGTTGATTTACCGAGAAACACCGGGACCATGGCTTTCAGGAAAGTTCTCTTCTTATTGCCGACGACGATGACTTCCGCTTGCCCCACCGATTCAAGGGCTTCTCCCCGCAGGTAATACACGCCGTAACCGAGCGGAACACGATGGAGTTCAGTGCGCGCCTTGCGGCGGGCGATGCGCTCGACTCGGTCCTCCTTGGCGCGGGTCTCGCGGGCGGACTGCCGGCGTTTCTGTTCGCGTTCAGTCTTTTCAAGATCGACGTGCGCGAGCGGAATTTCCTCCCAGCCGCTGCGTTCAAGGCTGTAGTAGCGCACGCGGTCATCGACAACCCCATACTCCTTGACGGTGATATCGCCGCCGTCAGCGAGGTACAGATTGATTTTCTGCCCGGGAAGGAGCGACGCGAAAATCAGAGTTAAAGCAGCCGCGACAAGACGCATGGAGTTGGAAACCGAACCTTGCCGAAAGTCCCACTTATCTTAACGCGGGAGGCTTGAAAGGCGTTACCGATCGTAGCTCAAATTCAGTAGCGACAACCATCTACAGTCCGTCGGCAACCTCGTCCGCCTGCCGCCCCTCACCCGCAACCTTCACCTTCACTTTGAAAGGCGGAGGACTGAAAGGAATTGCTTTATCCTCGCCACCGATCACGGTAGATGATGTCGTCAGATCGATCTCGTATTCCCCGGCCTCGGCGGCCGCCTCAACCTTGCAAGAAAGTTGGAAGTCATCGGCCGACCCGGCGATCGTCGCCGGTTCACAGGAAATTCCAAGCGGCAGGTTCTCCGCTTTGATCTCGATTTCCCGGTCGAATCCCATCTGTCGATTGAGACGCGCCGCGAGCTTCGTTTCCGAGCCAACCGCAAGAGAGGTGACTTCATGCAGGGGTTCCACCTCGTAGGGCCGAATGACGTCGATCGTGATCGCTTGCGCGTAGATCGTCTCTTCACGGCCGTCGACTTTGATCTTCGCCGGCAGGACGACCTCGAATAGGCCCGGCCCCCAACCGACCTGGCTCCCCAGAATATAGACACCCTTATTGGGGTTGTCGTCATCCAGGATCAACCTGCGGGTCACCCGCACGCCGGACGTAAACAGAAGGTTCGTCCGGTCCACCTTGTCCACTCTGGCAACGCCTTCGGCCCGAGATGTGAACTCGAACGGGAGTTCCGTCTTGGTGCCCTGCAGCAGCTTGATATAGTGCGGCGCGTTGATCTCGATTCCCGCCGGCCGTTCGTCGGTCACCACGGCGGGTAAATCGGCCCCCAGCCACGGGGCGACATTTTCGTTTGACGTCACTTCGCCGACCCGAAAGCTTACATTCGATTTCATACCGGGGCCCCGTGCCCGGCGGCGAATGAGCTGCCCGTCGACTTCGCCCTCGCCCCAAACCTCGAGATTGACCGAACGCGTTTCGGCGCCCGGTTTCGGCGTTACCGTTAACAGACCGGTTGAAATCGTCCGCCGCGAGCCTTGCTGCTCGAGCGCCGGGATATTACCGCCGTTCACGGTCCAATCGTCGGGAAGATTGGGAATCGACAGTTGAATGGGCCCATAGTAAGCCAGGCGGTTGACGAGAACGGCAATGAAGGCGCTGCCGCGCAAGGGCACGTTAAGCTGCTCGCTCTGAATCGTCATCGTGAAATCGCCGGGGCGCTCGGCCGCCAGCAAGCGGTAGCCGAAAGCCGCGCCGCCGCGTTCGAGCAGATCCTCTACTTCAATCTGAATCTCGTCGACGTCCTCGGGGACTTCAAACGACATATGTTGGTCGGCATTCGGATCCTCGCCGACGTCTAGGTTCGAGAGTTTGAAACGTAGACCTATTTCGCGAGTCGTGCCGAGCTTTTCACCTTTACCGTCGAATAGATTCAAGACGCCGTAGAGTTGCGAGGTTCCCAGTTTCGCGGCCTGCAATTCGATGTGCCAAGTTTGGCCGGGTTCGACGGCGAAACTGTAACGGTCTCTCTCGCCGGGTTGGGCAACGCGGCCGTTGACGACGGTTCCCGGGGGCAAAGGTTTGACGGAGCCGGCGGGTTCGGCGATCTCCGGTTCGTCCCCGATTACGACGCGCATGGGTAGAGCGCCGGGAACACCGGGAACGCGAACATCCACGAACTCGGCGGCGGGGTCTTCGCTTTTCATCTCGACGCTCGTCGTGACGGGCTTATCCAGATTCCCGCCGAACATCTCGACTTCCAACGTCTCACCGCGCCGGCCGCCCAGCGGGAACAGACTCTCCGCGAAGCTGTAGTTGCCGATCTTGAGACGGTAGTAGTTTTGCTCCTGCTTGCTGAACTTCGAATCGCGAACGGCGACGGTGTAATCGCCCTCGGCCGGCGCCGTGAAGACCACCCGCGCATCGACCCCGATGCCGGGAGCATCTTGATTCCGCGCGATCCGCTTGCCGGTTGCGTCGAAAATTTCGATAGCGGGGTCAATCGCCGAGCCAATGCGGCGCGCTTCCGCCTCGATGATGAGCGTCTCTTCCGCGGCGGCGTGGAAGCGGTAGAAATCTCGATCGGCCGCGCTGAGCGTGCCGTTAATCGTGACCGGCGTTTCGACGACCTGCGCCATGCTCGACGAGTCGTTCAGCGGTTCGCCCGCGAGTTTGCCGCGGGCGTCGATTTCACGGTCGGCGGTTTCCGGGAACACGCCGACGGTAAACAGCAGAATGTTCGACATACCTTCGCGCGAATGCGCCCGCACCGTGTAGGGGCCGACCCGGGCGTCGGGGCTGAGTTCGAGCAGGAAGGAAAGTTCCTTCCCCACACGAGTCATTTTCTTTGGTGGGGCCAGAGGCGTTAACGCGCCGGGGATCGAGGAGTCGAGGCGGACTTCGCTGTCGAGCCCTTCTCCAATCAAGGTCAACTTCACCGCCGTACCGGCTTGTCCGCCAGGCGGTTCGAGGCGTTCAAGCAGCGGCGCCGCGGCGGAAAGAGGGCTCGTGCCGCCGAGCATACAAAGCACGAAAACCGTGGTCGCGATACGAACAAAGCTCATCGAAAAATCCCTCCCCATTACTGATTGCAATGGTAACAAATGAGGATTGCAATGGGCCGGAAAAGGTGAAGCGAGGACCGCCCGGCCGCCCGCGCTATAGACCGGTTTCGTCCGTTGTGCTTGCCGTTTTCGGGCAACCCGACTTACGAAAATCGAGCTTCAACGCGTCTCCGGGTGGCGGAGGCTTCAAGGGCCGAGGTCGATCGATTCCAGTTTGTCTTTGATCCGCCGCACGGCCGCCGACACTTGCGGGTCTCTAAGCACCTCGACCTGATCTCCCTTATCCACGCCAAACGCCAAGTTGAAGATCTCTTGCTTGAGCCGACTGCGAATGAATTCGAGCGTAGCCGACCATTCGGAAATCGAGGGCCGGATGCGGCGTTCGGAAAGGAATGCCTGAAAGTCATCCAGGATTTGGGGCGAGATCGTGAAGTCTTCCCCGATTTCTCGGTGGGTGTCGAAATACTTCCGGGCGAATTCAAAGAAGGAGTTGGTCGCCTCGATGACGGCTTCCAAGTCGGTGTAGCCGCGAGGCGAAACAGTTTCATCCGGCTCGATGCCTCCCGGCGGAGGCTCGGACAGTGAGCCGTCTTCGGGGTGCTCCGGACATTTAACGAGCTCGAATTCCCTACAGTCCCCGAGCGGTCGCTGGATCGTCGTGCGGTTGGGAGTTAAGTACTGCGCCGTGGTCAAAGCCAGGGCCGTGTCTTCGGGAAGTGAAAAAACGCTTTGGATGATCCCCTTCCCGAAACTCTTCTCGCCGAGGACGACCGCGCGGCTGTTGTCCTGCAACGCGGCCGTAACCAGTTCGGCCGCGCTGGCTGTCTTCCGGTCGATCAGAATCGCGACGGGAAACGTATAAGGATCCGCGCCCTCGGGAACCCGCAAATCCTCTTGCGGCCCCTCCCTTCCCTCGACCCACAGAATCCTCTGTCCACTTTCGAGAAAGAACGAAGCGGCTTGCACGGCGGCCTCAATCACGCCGCCCGGGTTGCCGCGCATGTCCAGCACAAGACCGCGCAGAGCCCTTCCTCCCAACTGCTCGATCGCATCGCGCAACTCGCGAGCCGTGTGCTGCTCGAAATTGCCGACTTTGACGTGAGCAATGCCTTCCTCCAATAGAAAAGCTCGGCTAACGCTGGGATCGGCAAGCTCGGCCGGAACCAGCGCCATCGGAAGCAGTTTGGGAAACGACGGCCGCTTGACCATCAGCTCGACCCGTGTCCGGCGTGATTGCCCCAGCAGAGCGACGAGTTGTTCGATCTGGAGATAGGCGAGCTGGTATCCGTTGACGACGACGATCTCATCGCCGGCCAACAGCCCGGAGCGTTCCGATGGGCTGCCCGGCAGCGTTTGCAACACGATCACGCGGCCCGGCAGCAGATTAACCACGCTGCCGAAACCTTTCTCCGTCGAGCGCTGCATCTCGCGGAGCGACTCGAATTGGTCGGGATCGAGAAACGCCGAGTGCGGGTCGAGGGTCCGGACCATCCCCGGCAGCGCCCCGCGGTAGATGGCGTCGGCCGCATCGATCGGATCGGCGAGATTGTTGTTGACGAGGTTAAAGACCTCGACGAATTTGCGGAGAGAGGTCTCCAGATCGGCCGCTTCGTCGGCTTGCAGCGGTAGACCCACCAGAAGGAGGAATACAAGCAGTCTCGGCATGCACTCCCTAAGATCCATTCACGATTATAGCGTTTCAAGCGTTAAACGCAGGTTCAAAGCGTGACGCGACATCGAACGCGGTCGAGCCGGCCCGGTTCACCGACGGCGTTCGCGTTGACGGCGACTCCCTTGGGCCGTGCCGCGGCCCGGTTCCATCGAAGGCGCGACGCCAAGGTTTCAGGTAGAATCAATGACTGCTCGCGGCGGTGTGTAGGGAGAATCGCTTCCCGGCCCGAGAGTCGTTTTCATGCGACGAGTTCTCTCCACTTATCTCTTCGCCGAACAGCGCCTGACCGTCGCCCTGCTCGACCGTGTCCTCCGCGGCGGCATCGAGAAAATCGAAATTTTCTGTGCTCGCCAACACATCGACTACCACAATCGCGCCCAAATCGAGGAGCTGCGACACTGGTTCCGCGACGTCGACCTCGAACTGCACTCGCTGCACGCCCCGGTTTTCAGCGACGACATCTGGGGACTTAGCGGACCGCACTCGATCGTTTCCCTCACCGAGACCTCGAAGGCCAAGCGCATCGCCGCTACCGATGAAATCAAACGCGCGATCGAGATCGCCGATTCCATTCCGTTTCGCTATCTAATCCAGCACATCGGCATGCCCGATGAAGAGTACGACGACGCCAAGATGGAAGCGGCCTTCAACTCGCTCGACGAGCTGCGCATCTTCGCCCGGCAATTGGAAGTTGAAATCCTTCTTGAGAATATCCCCAACGCGTTTTCAAGGGCCGAGCGCCTGAATCTCTTCGTCAACACCACGCATCTGCCCCTGAATTTCTGCTTTGACGCTGGCCACGCTCATCTAACCGGCAACTGGGAAAGCGAGCTACGGCTGATGGGAGACCGCGTCCGCTCAACGCATATCCACGACAATGACGGCAGCGAGGATAGTCACCGTTTCCCGCCCTTGGGCGAGGACGGATCGATCCCCTGGGCGTCGATGAAGGAAATGTTGACCTCCCACAACAACGATTTGCCGTGGGTGCTGGAGCTACGCGGCGACGACGATAGAGAGGCGCCCCTCCAAGACGTTCTTCGCTGCTTTGACCACCTGGAGAGTTTGTGATGCACGCCGACGCTCCCCGCGTCACGATTGACCGTATCGGTGAGTTCGACGGCCAAAGCGTGCGGCTCGAAGGTTGGCTGCACAATCTACGGCGGTCGGGCAAACTGCTGTTCCCCGTGTTCCGCGACGGTACGGGCTTCATGCAAGCCGTCGTCGTGAAAGCCTCGGTCTCGGCGGAGGTCTTCGAGCGATGCCGCCACTTGACCCACGAGTCGAGCGTGCGGCTCGAAGGCCGTGTACGCGCCGAGGAGCGTGCACCGGGCGGATACGAAATCGAGGTCGACGACCTTGAAGTGGTGCAGCAAGTCGCCGCCGACGACCCCTTCCCGATCACGGCCAAGGAACACGGCGTCGAATTTCTCATGGACCGCCGCCACTTGTGGCTGCGCAGCCGTCGACAGCACGCCATCCTGCGTATTCGCCACGAAGTGATCCGCGCGGTACGGGATTTCTTGGACAACAACGGCTTCACGCTCGTCGATACGCCGATTCTCACGCCGGCCGCTTGCGAAGGCACGACGACGCTTTTCGAAGTGCCCTACTTTGACGACGAAACGGCCTACCTGGCCCAGTCCGGGCAGCTCTATAACGAGGCCACGGCCGCGGCCCTCGGCAAGACCTATTGTTTCGGGCCGACGTTTCGAGCTGAAAAATCGAAGACCCGCCGCCACTTGACCGAGTTCTGGATGGTCGAACCCGAGATGGCCTACGCCGATCTCAACGACGTGATGAACTTGGCCGAGGACCTGATCGTTTTTCTAGTCGGCCGGGTCCTCGAAAACCGCGCTCGGGAACTCGAAACCCTCGAACGCGATGTCTCGAAACTCGAGAGCATTCAGAAACCTTTCCCACGTATCAGCTACGACGAAGCGGTCGACAAGTTGAAGGCGAAAGGCAGCGACATCGAATGGGGCGGTGATTTCGGCGGCGCCGACGAGACCCTGATTGGCGAGGATTACGATCGGCCCGTGCTGGTGCACCGCTTCCCGATGGCGATCAAGGCCTTCTACATGCAGCCCGACGCCGAGCGGCCCGAACTCGCTCTCGGCGTGGATGTGCTCGCCCCGGAAGGCTACGGCGAAGTCATCGGCGGCGGACAACGGATTCACGACTATGATTTGCTGCTCGAAAAGCTCAACGAGCACAAGCTCCCGCGCGAAGCCTTCGAGTGGTATCTCGATTTGAGGAAATACGGCGCCGTCCCGCACGGCGGCTTCGGCATGGGGATTGAGCGCTGCGTGGCGTGGATGTGCGGCCTGGAACACGTCCGCGAAACGATCGCTTTCCCGCGCATGCTGTATCGCATGCGACCGTAACGCCCAAGGGGTAAACGTGCTCGCCGCGAAAATCGGTTGGCTGCCTCCTTTTTTCGCGTAGTCGAACCTACGCCATGACCCGACCCGCTTCCCCATGAAAAAGAAACGCGTCCTAGTCCTATTCGGCGGTCGCTCCGGCGAACACGAAGTCTCGATCCGCTCAGCGACCTCGGTCATCAGCGCCCTCGATCGAAGCAAATACGAAGTCGTCTCCGCCGCCATCAACAAGCAAGGACATTGGCTTTCGTCCGCCGACTCAGCGGCGCTGCTCCCATCTGAGTCGCGCCGTCACCTCGCCGTCGACCAAGCCGTGACCGTTTCGCACGAACCCGGATCCTGCGAGAGCATCGACGTCGTCTTCCCCGTCTTGCACGGGACTTTCGGCGAAGACGGCACCGTGCAAGGGCTGCTCGATCTCGCCGACGCGGCCTACGTCGGCGCGGGGGTACTGGGCTCCGCCGTCGGCATGGATAAGGACGTCATGAAGCGCCTGTTCCGCGAGCGTGGTCTGCCGACGGTCGAGCATCTCGCTCTGCTTCGCCCCGGATGCCGTGACCGCATCGGCGACATCGAAGAGCGCTTCGGCTACCCCGTGTTTGTCAAGCCCGCGAACCTGGGTTCTTCCGTCGGAATCTCGAAAGCCCGAGACCGAGGGGAATTGCAAACCGCCCTCGACCTAGCCGCTTCGTACGATCGCAAAATCATCGTCGAACCCGCCGTCAACGGCCGTGAAATTGAATGCGCCGTCTTGGGGAACGACGCCCCGGAGGCTTCGGTGCCGGGCGAAATCGTTCCCGCCAGGGACTTCTATGACTACGAGGCGAAGTACGTCGCCGACGATTCCAAGCTCCTGATCCCCGCCCCGCTCAGCAACGAGCAAACCGACGAGGTACGGCGCCTGGCCGTGGCGGCTTTTCAATCCGTCGAAGGCAGCGGTTTGGCGCGAGTCGATTTCTTCCTCGAAAGCGCCACTGGTCGACTCCTCCTCAACGAGGTGAATACGATGCCGGGCTTCACTTCGATCAGCATGTATCCCAAAATGTGGGAAGCGACGGGTTTGAATTACCGCGAGCTGCTTGACCGATTAATCGACCTGGCCGTCGAGCGCCAACAAGAAAGACGCTCGACCCGCTTCACCCTCGACTGAGAACAAGCCCCAAACCGAGCCGCGCATGGGACAGCCGCGAGTACGGGAACGTTGTCGCCGCCCAGTGTAACCGTGACCCCGGAGGTGAACCCGCGTGCCCAGGTACCGAACAGCAGCAAGAAGACCTGATCTCCTTCCCAAGTAGCGCATTCGGAGCGTGTAAACACTACGCGTCAGGGAGGATCTCACCTTACGCCCGGTGCGCTCATTGATCCGCATCAAACCAACGAAGCCCTTCGGCCGTGCGTAGCGTGCAGAGCGGGTTAGACGGACAGGAGAGCATAGTCGAGCGCATCAGCGACCATTGAACAAACTGTTCCGTACCAGGAATCGTCCGCCTAGCTCGATCGGCACCCCCTCGCCATTGAGGATTTCCCCCGGCTCGCCGCCCTGCTCGGCATGGAGGTGCAGATGCGGCGGGCTCGTGTAGCCGGAGTTGCCGACTTGCCCCAGAACGTCCCCCTCATTCACTCGCATGCCCGACGTTAGCGCCACGCTACCCTGCTTCAGATGTGCAAGGATCACCTCGACACCCCCGCAAGCGAGCACAACGTGGTTCCCTGCCAAGTTATCTGAGTCCTTCTCGGGCGGGCGGAGGTCCGGTAACCCATCCACCGTTAGCATGACTGTGCCCGAGCATGGGCTGTAGACGGTATCTCCAAAGATTGCGTATCGCTCGAGGTCGTCAGGTGCGAGGCCGGAAGCCCGGTTACCGAATGCATTGAGGCCAACGATGTCGAGAGCAAACTTCTGCGGATCGTGCGCCTGGTGGTTGTTGATCAAGCGGCTGTTGCCGCCGCCCCCGATGTAATACGTACCGTCTCGCAGGGGGTGGGCTAGTTGGATTGCCCCTTCCGGGGCGTCGTAGCCCCGGAGCACGATCAAGATCAGGGCCGAGCAAGCAAGGAGAAGAACTCCGTTCGTAAGCGCCGCTGACAGTTTCAGCTTTCGGCGCTCTCCGTGCAACCGGTTTGTCCTACGGTAGGTTATGCAAGCGGCCGCGGCGAGCAAGACCGGTGACACGAAGCGAAGGTAGTAACTCGTAAAGTCCCAGCGAGCCGTGAGGAACACGAAGAGGCAGAAGGCGCTGACGGCCAGGACGTTTAGAAGCCAGTCGAGTCGGCTGCTAAAGGCCCCTCGCCAGAGGCCGATCAGCAGGAACGCCGGCAAGAGGATTTGGAACCCGATCTGGAAAGCCATGGCATATTACTCCACCGACAGTGTTACTGTTTTGCTCACCTGCGTCCCGGCGGCAAGAGTCACCGGCACTTCCCCGTTCACGCCGCCCGGCACGCGCGCATTGATCTGCATCAAACCAACGTAGCCGGGCGCGCTCCCCGCGTAGAGCAGGTCGGCCGGCTGTCCGTTGACGTGCAAGGTCAGCGGCGCCGTCGGCCGCGGATACGGATCGACCGCGGGCGCGCCGTCACCCAAGGGCGGGGTCGTCACGCCTTCGCCGGTTGCGTAGAGAACTACGATGTCCCCGGCGCGCGCGGGGTGACCGGGTCCGTTGAGCGAGCCGTCGGCGTGAACCGCCAACACGCGGCCTTGCTCGCCGGGATACTCAAACAAGCCGGGCGCCGTCGCCGCCACGCTGGTGACCACTTCGTTCGAGGACTCGCCGAAGTAGCTCACGCTGACCCGAGCTTCGGACGCCTGCTGGAGCGAATAGGGCGCTTGGGCATTGATCTGGCCGTCGCCAACGAAGAACAGTGGCGCCGGTATTCCGTTGACCAGAACCTCCACGCCGATCACCTGCCGTTCAAGAAACCCGTTGCTGTCAAACTGTCCCACGACGCCGTTGGGGGGCCCCAGTCCCTCGCCGTTGATGGAGAAGATCTGGCCGGGTGCCAATGGGCCCGTCCGCCACGAAGCCGCATGAACCACGCCCGCTTCCGCGATGGCTCCGGGAGCGATGAATGGGGCGTCGTTCGGCAAGGCGCCGTTCTCCAACGGCAGCACATCGACGATGTCGTCGAGTTGATCGTCCAAGACCAACATGCGGCCGGCGGTGAACGTGAGCGGCAAACCTTGCGCTTCAGCCAACTCAAAACGGTCGGAAAGATGAATATGCAAGTGAGGGAAGTCCGTGTTCCCGGAGTTGCCCACGCGGCCAAGCACGGCGCCGGCGGCGATCTCGTCGCCGAGTTCGACGGGCACCGATCCCTCCATCAGATGCGCGTACCAGCCGTAGATGCCGGGAGCATGCTCGATCACAACCACGTTGCCGGTGAGATTTTGGCGGTCGGTTTCGCCCAACAGCTGATCGGAGTGATGCGTCTCCACGACGGCCACCCGTCCCGGCGCGATCGCGGAAACCACTTGCCCCCACGCGTAGAAATCCTCAACCGCCGGCGGCGCGCCTGTATCGGGGAACAGGTTGCCGTCAAAGTCGAGGAGAACCATATCAATGGCAAAGCGCTGTGCCACCCAGGCCTGCCTGGCGCTTTTCGCGAAGAGCGACCCGAGCCAGTGGTGCGCCGCGCCGAAGCTATTGTGGGCCACCCAGGGCCCTCCGCGCACCGGCGGGCGAGCCTGGAATCCCGGCTCGAAGAGCGACAAGGGAACCTCGCGGTCGAACGTACGGGCGTCGGACAGCTCAATCCGCACGCGCGCCCGCGCCGGCGCCGGGCCGGTCAGGGTAGTCCAGAGAAACAGCGCGGCTCCGTTGCCGGCGCTGAGCCCCGGATCGCCATCAACCATGTCGTCGAAATCGGCCGGGACATATCGCCGTGTTGCGACGATGGCTCCGTCGGGGCCAAGCACCTCCAGCGAAACCCGGCTGAGTCCCGCGCCGCCGGCGGGGTTGACGACAAGCGCCTCGCCGAGCACCACCCACTCGCCGCCCGCTTGGCGGAACAGCGGCCATTGGGAGCGGATCAGCTCCATCTGAACGCCTTGCGCAACTGCCGCGGGGCCCATAAACGCTCCGAGCATGAAAAAAAGACAAACGATTCCTCCGCAACTACGTATGGTCATGTTTTCCTCCAAGAAAGATGGTTTGTGAAAGGGATCAGTAGGCCCGTGCCGGGCAGAAAACCCGACGCGTGCCCAATGCCGGCTATTCGGCAAACGCCGCTCCCGGCAACCTCGCGGCCAACGGCGGGGCGTCACGGCAGCTCCGAGTCTGCTTCGGCAAATGGCTCGGAAGCTGCTTCACGTTCTGTTTACAACGATCGCCATCCATGCTTGATGCCAAATGGCCATGCCCAACAGCGCCATCACGGCTGTGGTAACTGCCGACCAAGAAGATGACTCCCCCGTAATTCACATCCCGCCACCGCAGATGTTGCGTCGCGGCCCTCTCGGGAGCACTCGGCACCCCTTCGACAGCCCCTCGGGCGTCAGGTTTCACGGGATTGTGTGACGTCGGCATTTTTTTGCTCCAAGAAATATGGTTTTTGAAAACGGGCCCAAGGCCGCTTATTCGTCAACCGCTACGCCCGTCAACCTCGCGGCCAACGGCCGGGCGTCACGCCGGCTCCGAGTCTGCTTCGCCAAGTGGCTCGGAAGCTGCTCCACGATCTGTTTGGCGCACCGGCCCACGGCACCGCGCCGCGTGAAGAGTCGCCCTTCGCGGTCGACGCTAAACAGCGGCATGCCGTCACGGTTGTAGACGTTGACACGAGCCCACGGCCTCTTATAGCCCGCGCCGCCGCGCCGCCAGGTGATAATGAACTTGATCGAGAATTCGTCTTCATTCAGGCGAAACGAAAGATTGTGTTCCGCGCCTTTCTTGTTCAGCTCCTCAAGCAATACCGCGGCGGCCCGGTCCGAATCGCTGCCGATATGTACGTCGATCTTCTCCGCCGGTGCCGGCAGCGCCGCCCCAATCGCGATCCAAGTAAGCATCAGTAGTGAGGTGAAAGTGCGTCGCATGGTGTCCTCCCGAAGCCCGCCCTTTTTCGCTGACGAGCTTCCTACCTGCGATGCTACGGCCTTTCCGCCGTTTTGCCATGTGCCAAAGGTCAAGCGAAAAAGCATGACTTTTGGCACTGGGCGCGCGGGCCCGCGGTGGTCTACTCTAGGGGGGAAATGCTGCCGGCTTCGTTCATGGTGTTCCGCGTCAGCGCCGTCTTTGCGGCGTTGATGGTTACGCTGGTGGACTCGGTGGGGTTCTTTCAGTCCGGACGAGAGAGGCTCGCCGTTTGGACGCACGGCAAACTCGATCCTAGTCAGATCGAACTGGTCTATTGGGCCGTCTTGGCTGCCCAGGTCGTTATCTTCGTGGCCTTCGTAGCGGCTTTCTGGCGGACCACGCGGCCCTTGGCCGAAGACCGGCCCGAGCGTGTCCGGTTTGTCTTACTCGCTCTACAGGTCGTGCTCTGCCTTTTGCTGACCACGGACGTGCTCTACATCGTTGCGGCGGAAGTGGGCTATCTGCTGCCGACAAGGGCGGGCTTGGCGTGGCTGGGAGCGTCCATGTTGGTCGCAGCCATCCTTGTGCACTCCTGGGTGTTTGGAGAAGACGACGGGTGGAAGCGCGAGATTGCCGACATTCCGCCGCCCGCGGCATTCATCCTTGGGTTTGGTTCCATCTGTGTATGGAGCTTTTTTGCCTACGGCATGGGATATCTGGCGGCAGCGGAAAATCGCTCACGCCGCGCACTCAGCTATGCCAACGCCGAGCTAACCGGCGCGCAATACCTACTGGCTGAATCCGAACGCATGGCGGAGCGGCTGCGAATCTCACGCGAGCTGCATGACAGCCTTGGGCATCATCTCGTGGGGTTGACGGTAAGCCTGCAGGTTGCTTCGCGATCCGACGGGGACGAGGCGCGCACGCACGTTGACAACGCCCACCTTGTCGCGAAACTCTTGCTCAACGACGTTCGCGACGCCGTAAGCACCCTACGGAGCGGAGGGGAGGTGGACCTGCGCGGGGCGATCGAGCGGTTGGCCGCCGGAGTCGAATTGCCCATGATTCACTTCGCCTACGACAGCGGACTCGCCGTTTCAGATTCGGCCTTGGCCCATGTGCTCTACCGAGGCGTACAAGAGATCATTACCAACTCGATCAAGCATGCCCGCGCGCAAAATCTTTGGATCACGTTGCGGGGGGACGATAGCGGGATCCGTCTCAAGGCGCGTGACGACGGCCAAGGCGCGGCCGCCTGCGCGATGGGCAACGGGCTTCAGGGCATGCGCGAGCGCGTAGAGGGAGCCGGTGGCCGTTTCTCCGTGGTGACGCAACCGGGCGCCGGGTTCACCGTCGAAATCTGGACGCCATTGGAGGCCGTGTGATCCGGATTGTGCTTGTCGAAGACCAGACGCTCGTGCGGCATGGTATCCGCAGCCTCATCGCCACCACCGGCGATATCGAAGTGGCCGCCGAGGCTGCCGATGGGGCGGAAGCGCTGGAACGAATTCCTCTGCATGAGCCCGACTGCGTTTTACTCGACATCCGTTTGCCCAAGTTTTCGGGCATCGAAGTTCTGCGCCGTCTGGCCTGCGTCATGCCCCTGCCGCCGACGATCCTGTTGACCACGTTTGATGACGATGAGGCGTTGCTGCAAGGCATTCGCGCGGGCGCGAAGGGTTATCTCCTCAAGGATGTTTCGATCGATCAGCTCGCTGATTCGATTCGGCGCGTTGTCGCCGGCGAGACACAGATCCGTCCCGCGATCACCGAGCGCGCAACCCGCGTCCTCAAAGGCGCCGATTCCGCCTTCGATCGCCTCGACCTTCCCGACCCGTTGACGAAGCGGGAAGCCGAAATACTTCGCATGATCGCGGGCGGGTTCAGTAACCGGGAAATTGGCGAAGCACTAGGCTGCTCGGAAGGCACAATCAAGAATCACGCATCGAGCATTCTATCCAAGCTCGGTGTTCGCGACCGCACCCGCGCCGTTCTGCGCGGCATTGAGCTTGGCATGATCTGAGGCGGCTTTTGGCGCCTGCCCTACCGGTCGGACAGGTCCAGTCCACCATGCTGCGCACTCCACTGTGCCGGGTGGAAACCCGGTGTGGAAACCGGAGTGGAAACTCGGGACAGCTTCCTAATAAAGAATCTTCACCCCAACAACGACCGGACCCGTGGTCTGTTGTGGTCAGCCGCGACACCCAAACCAGGTTGACAGCCCCGCTATTCTAAGCCCGGAGCCCCAAGCCCACGCCCGTTGCGGCGACCCACGGAAAAAAGGACGGAGGGAGATCGGGACAGGCTCCCGAACCCTGACAAGACCGGTTTGACAAGCTCACTATCCTGAGCCCAGGCCCAAAGACCGTCAGCGGCTAGCCAGGGAAAGAAAAAAGGAACCAACGAGCGACCCGACAAATCCTACGAAATGAATTGTGCGAAACGAAGCCAAGATCACTCTATGTTCCACAATATCAATAACGTAAGAGGAATTCTACGCATCGGTCGGCCGGTCTTAAATGGAGAATCAACGCCAAACCGACACTCGTCGACAGCCCCTCTTTGCTGAAACCGGCTCCGGTACCGGCGGCCGCGGGCTCCATAGCCGGCCAGGCGACCTGCCCCGCTGTCCCACTCCCGGCCCAAACCATTTTTGCGAAACGAAGCCAAGATGAAGGTATCCTACGATGTATCAACACCTTGGAACCAGTTACCGTGGGATTTTAGCCCGGCTCCGCATAGGCTCCGGCCTCCTCGGATCCTACGACCCAAAGGGGAGACGGAGTGGGCTTGCCTGAGAAGCAACGGGTTTGAATTACACCGAGCTGCTTGACCGATTAATCGACCTGGCCGTCGAGCGCCAACAAGAAAGACGCTCGACCCGCTTCACCCTCGACTGAGAACCAGCCCCAAAACCGAGCCGCGCACGTTCTATTCCGTGGGAGCGGCGGATTCAGTCCAAAAATGACCACCGACGCCGTGGGGCTAGGGTCTATTTACCGTTGCGATCGGCCGGGAGGGTTAGGGTGAATAGGCTGCCCCTCCCCGAAGTGCTGGTGACGGTTAGCTCGCCACCCATGGATTCGGCGGTGTCGCGGGCCAAGCTTAGGCCAAGCCCGGCGCCCTGAATCTGTGCGTTCTGGGCGACTCGGCCGCGATAAAAGGGATCAAAGATATGCGCCAGGTCTCGCCGTTCGATCCCGAGGCCGCAGTCCTCGATCGCAAAGTGAACCTCTACGCCTTCACCCGACCCATTGGGCGGCGATGAGCTCGAAGCTCGCACACCGATCCATTTCGCCTTACCGCCGTATTTCAAAGCGTTGTTAATGAGGTTTTCAAGGATCTGGCCCAACGCTCTGGGGTCGGCCAATACCGCGGGCAGACCTTCGTCGATCTGAGTATCGACAGTGAAGCCGGCCTCTCTGATCGCCGCCGAAGTCTCTTCGAGCGCGGCGTTGAGAGCGTCGGCCGGCGCGAGCGGCCGCAAGTCGTAGGAAACTGAATTCGCCTCCGACGCGGCGAAACGCAAAGTCTGCTCAACCATCGTCGAGAGCCGACGACTGTGGTCACGAATCAACGAGCCGTATTCGCGTATCTTCTCGGGCGACTCGACGACGCCGTCCGCCAAGTTATCGCCGGCCGATCGAATCACGGCAAGAGGTGTCTTGAGTTCGTGTGAAACTCCGGCGACGAAATCCATTTGGAGTTTCGCCAAACGTTGCGCTCGATTGCTGGAGACCAGGATCATCCCCATCGTCAGACCCAACACCAAAAGGATGCCGAGACCGACCGCCAGGTTGCGCCGCCGAAACGATTCCGCCACGGCGTCGAGAGAGCCCTCGGGGTGTTTCACGGCCAGCACCCAACGGCCCTCGGGGGCGGCGATCAGCGGCGGACCTCCGCGGCCGAACCCTCGGCGCCGGCCGCGGCCTTCCGGGCCCGGTCCGCCCAAACGACGAGCACGCCCGGCTAAGGCTCCCGGATCGAACAGCAAAGGAACACGCATCTCGGCCGCGGCGAACGAATCGGCGGTCAGTGCCGGGTTCGACGAGAAGAGCATCGTTGACGGTGTCGAGGCGCCGCCGGCGGCGCTTGCCGCTGCATCTTCGAGAAAGACGGCTACCTCATAGACGAAACCCGGCTCGCCCACGAAGTGTCTCGTCGCCAACTCGGGCAGCATTTGTTCTCCGAGAAATGCTCGATCCAACTCAAGCAGCAAATAAGCCGGGAGCGGGCGCGCGCCGGCGCGAAACAGACGCCGCTCGGAGGGTCGCGGGGGCTGGGGGATCATCAACAATCCAATGCGCGCGATGAGGACGGGCCTGCCAAAACCCATTCGCGACGGCCGCTCCCCGTCAGCGGTACCGCGATTGAGATAACGTCGCGCGGCGTCGAAATGCTCGGGCCACTCGACCTCGGTAAACTCCTCGCCATCCCGGTCGAGTTGGGAAATACGGGCTTCCTCGCCCTGGCGCATCTCGGCGAAAAACACTTGCTTGAGCAGGTCCGGATAGGACGCGGTTTGCCGCCAGGCTTCCCATCGGCCTGCGTAGAGGCCTCCGCCGCGGTCCCGGGTTGAGCGAAAATCGGGGCGAAAAGCGGCGCCCAGGGTGAACAGTTCGCGGCTCAGTTCAGCCTGAAACTGACGCACGGCGGTGACCATGGCCGCCTGCATGCGTTGGCGATGGCCGCGGCTGACCTCGTTGATCCAGCGGTACTGCAACCACGCTAAGATCAACAGCGTGAGAGTCAACCCCACGACGGCGATCGTCGCGCGCAGCGAAGGATGGCGGCCGGCCTTCATTGTTTCGAGCATAGGTTTGTTGACGGCCGACCGCAAGAGACGCGGGTGGCGGAAGGGCGCTGGAGGGCATATTTGGCTGTAGTTTTTGCAAAGTGTTAACAAGTGGACGTGAGGCCGGGTGGTTTCCGGAGGCAACCTTGGCGATGGCGGGTGCGTCGGTATTCGAAGAGACGGTGCGTCGGTAGTCACGGTGAGTCGGTAGTCTTTGTTAGGTTTTGGAGGTCGGGGCTGGGCAGGGCTGGAGACCTGCCCCACTGGGTTGGGCCCGCGTTGAGGGCTGGGGCTGAACGGCTCCTCGGCGGTGATTTGCTAAGTTGGGAAAAGCTGCCGTTATATACAGATGTTGTTTCTTCGACGTTGTTGCCTCTCGTCTCTCTTCGCGGTTGCGGTCACGGCACTGGTTTCTCCGTTTGTCGGTGAGGCCGCCGCACAGGGGCAAGGTGCCGCGACAACCGGTCGGCAGGCTGCGCGGAAGCGTCCTTTACCCGAGGGAATGACTCCGCCGAAAGTCGACTACCGCGACGTGGCGGCGCAGGCCGGACTGACCGGCGTGAATATCTCGGGCAGTTCGACCAAGAAGGTCTACATCGTCGAATCCACCGGAACCGGCGTCGCGATCTTCGACTACGACAAGGACGGGCTGCAAGACATCCTTTTCGTCAACGCGGAGTACCTCGAGAAGAAAGAGGCCGCGCCCGTCAAACACTACCTCTACCGCAACAAAGGCAATCTCCAATTCGAGGACGTCACCGAGGCCGCCGGCATCGACCACACCGGCTGGGCGCAGGGCGTCTGCGTCGGCGACGCGGATGACGACGGTAACCCCGATGTGATGATTCCCCAATGGGGGCAGAACATTCTCTACCGCAACAAAGGCGACGGGACCTTCACCGATGTGACGAAAAAGAGCGGACTCGAAACTCCAGGCAAGCGATGGAGCAGCGGTTGTGCCTTTCTCGATCACGACCGGGACGGGGATCTGGACCTCTTTGTCGCGAACTATCTCCGCTTTGACCAGGAGAAGACACCGAAGCCGGGCGAGGGCGCCGAGTGCCGCTGGAAAGGCATCCCGGTACTGTGCGGTCCACGCGGGTTGCCCGGCGAGTCGATGTCGTTGTACGAAAACGACGGCAGTGGAAATTTCAGAGACATCACCGAGGAGGCGGGGGTCGAGACCGACGAAAACTACTATGGCTTCACGCCGTTAGTGACCGATCTGGACGGCGACGGTTGGGTCGATGTTTATGTGACGTGCGACTCGACGGCCAGTCTGCTTTTCCACAACCAGCAAGACGGCAGCTTCGAGGAGATCGGCGTCATTTCCGGCACCGCCTACAATGTCGACGGCCAGGAGCAAGCCGGCATGGGCGCCACGGCGGGCGACTTTGACGGTGACGGGGATTTTGACATTTTCAAGACGAACTTTTCGAACGACACCCACACGCTCTACCTCAACGAAGGCGACACGCTTTTCAGCGATGAAACCGTCTCCACCGGGCTGGCGGTCAATACGCAACTCTTGGGGTGGGGAACGGCTTTCGTGGACTTCGACCAGGACGGCTGGAAGGACCTATTCGTCGCCAACGGTCATGTTTATCCCGGCGTCGACAAACACGACATCGGCGAAACATTTTTTCAAGAACGGCTGCTCTACTGGAATCGCGGTGACGGGCAGTTTCACGACATGGTTGGCGCGGCCGGACCGGGAATCGCCGCCCGACATGCCTCACGCGGCATCGCGATCGGGGATCTGGACAACGACGGAACTCTTGAGATCGTCACCGTCAACATGCACCAGTCGCCGTCGCTGCTCAAGAATTTCGCCCCTACGGGCAACTCGATCGTGATCGAAGCGCTGATGGAATCGGGACGCGCGGCGCTGGGCGCCAAGATCGACGTGACCGCGGGTGATCGAACTCATAGCGACGAGGTACGCAGCGGGGGTTACCACATTTCGCACAGCGATTTTCGGGTGCACTTCGGGCTTGGGGACGCGGAGAAGGTGGATATCACGATCCGCTGGCCGGATGGCGATGAGAGTTCTTATAGTGGCGTTGCGGCCAATGCCTGGGTCGTGATTACAGAGGGTGACGACAAGCCAACGGTCAAGCAGAAGTTCACCAAGCCGGCGACGGATTAGCGCGCGACACCTTGCCCCGGGCGGGCGTCTTGGGGCCGCGCGCAAGTCCAGCCCGCGGCGTTCAGAACATGTACTGCAAAAACATATAGGCGAAGTTGACGTCGTTACCCGGTCCGGTAGCCTCCAAGAACTCGCCCGCGAAGAAGTGCCCGAAGCCTCCGCCGACGACGGTGTGCCTTTCGAGTTTGTACTTCACCATCAGATCCACCTCGGACCCAACACCGGCCGGCGCGCCGGGGACGGAAGCCCGCATCACGCCGGCTCCGGCGTTGTAGAAGGCATCGCTCTTGCTCGCTCTCTGGAAATTGTGCTCGGTTACGGCGACGGTTAGACGCTTTGCGGGCTTGACGGTCACGCCCGCGCTGAAGTCGATGATGTTCTGCCGCGCGACGCCGTCAATGTGCCCGAAGTAGGCGTGGCCCAACGGGAAAAGATGGCTGAAGGTGCCGGCGTTGCCGCCCGGTCCGTCGTCGCCGCCGGCGTAGTCAAACCCGGCGTGGAGACGCGGGGATCTGGCTGCGTCGAAAAACGTATAACCCAACTCGGAAGCCACCATGTGGGCTCCAATATTGGCCGCGCCAAGCGTCCCGAACTGATAGGCCGCCTCGACATCGTAGTCGAAATCGGTCTCGCCGATCTTTCCGCCGATACGGCTGCCCACGGTGTGTCGCTTTTCATGGCCCGCCATGCCGTTAAAGACGCCGCGCCGACGATCGACGTCAAGCCAGTAGACGTCCCAAGACGACTTGGTTCCCGGTAGGCGGCCCGCGGCGTAAGCTCTGAAAAACTTGGTGCTCGTATCGCGCCGGTTAAACGTATACTTGTTGACTTTGACGGGGTGGGGTCCAAAAGCCGGTGACCTTCCAAGTGCCGACTTTCAGCTCGCCCGAAACGCCCTCGAAGGTTCGCAGGGAATTACCCCACGGCAGCGGGCTCACCAGGCGTTGCTCACCGAAGAGCAGCTCTTGGCGGCCAACGCGAACGGTGAACTTCGTATTGTCGGCGAGGGGAACGCTGAGATCGACGAAAGCGTTCAGCAGGTCCGCTGAATCAATGTCGAGGGGGCGGCGGCCTCCGGGAAGGTCGCGGTCGGTCGCCAGCGCCGTCTTGCCCTCCACATAGAACCGAACGTTTTTTTCCACCCGAAGGTCGGCGTGCATCATGAAACGCGTATTGGCGAAGTTATCGTCGCGGCCGGGCGCGTGGCTGAAGGCGAAGTTGTCCCAGCTCTCCATGCGGACGCGGTAGTGCCCGCCGAAACTCGCCCATACGCTGCCGCTTTCGTTCAGCGGGACGTATTTGATCGGGTCGAAGAAGTCCTCGCCGCGGGCGGAGCTCTCCGCCAAGGCCGACCAGTTTTCGTTTTGACGTAGAAATTGGTAGCCGGGCCGGGCAGCGGATTGTCCCCATAGGAGACCGCTCCAGGCGGTCAAGCAGCATAGAGCGACAGGCAACCTCAGCGAGGCGCGCAGCGATTTCGCGGATACTGGCATGACAAGTACCCTTCTGAAGCGGATGTAATGAGAACGGAAGGCGGCGTCTCCGAGTTCGGACGAACAGCCCGTTTTGTCCTCACCCATCAGATCGGACGGGAAATGTCAAAAATAGAATATGGCAGGCAGGCCCGGAGGCCTGCCCTGCTGGTGCGACTCAGACGGTCAGCGTGCGCAGATATTCGTAGCTCTGCCGCAGACTCTCGATCGGGTCGCCGGGCGTTTGGTCTTGTTCGACGAAATAGTGCTTGACGCCGGTGTCGGGCGCTTGGCGCAGAATCGCCTCGAAATCGACGCTGCCGTTGCCGACTTCCGTGAACTCCTCCGGAGCGACTTTTTGGTTGTAGCGGCTTGCCGCGCCCTTGGCAAGGTCCTTGAGGTGGATCATGGGGACGCGGCCCTTCAGTCGTTTCAAAATTTCCACCGGATCATTGCCGGTGATGCTAACCCAGAAGACGTCGACTTCGAAAGCAGTCACTCGCGGATCAAAACGCTCGATCATCACGTCGAAGGGGCTTTGTTCTCCAAGCGGCTCGAACTCGAAGGCGTGATTGTGATAGCAAATACGGAGGCCGTGCTTGGTCGCGGTTTCACCGACTTTGTTGAACTTGTCGGCGAACTCCCGATAGAAATCGAGATTGGCGTCATCGTCGGCCTGAATGATGGGAAACATCAGGTACTCGGCCCCGGCTTCCTTGGCTTGCCCGGCGATTTCGTCCATGCTCTCGGGTCCGCCGAATGCGAGTCCGAACCTTTTCGCCTGCGCCTCAGCCGCCGCCCAGTCGCCGGTGACGACGGCCGGATTGATTGCCACGCTGATCGGGTGGAGCCCAACGCTCTTCAACAGCGGCAGCATGGTCTTGACCGAACTCCACTGTTGCTCGATCTCGACAAAGCCTATTTCCGCCAACCGCCCCAAGACTTCCTCGGCCTGATCGGGCAGCTGCTTGCGAACGGTGTAGAGTTCAACGCCGAGGGGCGCCGAAAAAGTAGACGCCGCCGGCTGGGCCGTTTCCGCCGCGGGTTCAGCGCCGCCGCAGCCGGCGGCGGCCAAGCCCGCGCCGGCGGTCCACTGTAAGAAGTCGCGTCGAGAGGCTCCGTGCCTCGCCGGCTTCGCCGCCGTCGTGTGATTTTCCAAGTACTGCTTTTTCATACTGCCTTCCTTCCGAGTTTGCTCATTGTTCAAGCAGACTCAATTTTACGCATGGCCCGACCGGGACCTCAATGAGTGCACCACCCGAATCAACCCCTCCCAACATTGCCGCCCGCGGGCCGATATGAAGAAGGACGAGCGACTCATGACGAGACTTTGTCGACCGCATGCCGAGGACGGCAAGGTATGAGAACCGATTGGGCTACGTTGCTGGGCCTGGTGCTGGCGGTGGGCGGCATCAGCGCGGGGCTGGTTCTGGAAGGCGGTTCTGTTTTCGAAATCCTGCAACCCACCGCCGCCTTGATTGTCTTTGGAGGCACGATGGGCGCTACGCTCATCGCGCAGCCGATGGGAACCGTCTGGAGGGCCCTACGACAGGTCTTTCATTTGTTTGCCGAACCGCACTATGACGTGCGCCCGGTGGTTGAGAAGATCGTCGAATTAGCGAACAAGGCGCGTCGGCTGGGCATCGTTTCCCTCGACAAGGAAATCCGCGACATCTCCGACCCCTTCCTCAAGAAAGCGGTCACCCTCGCTGTTGACGGTACCGAGCCAAAGGACTTGCGCCAGATTCTGGAAAACGAAATCGATCTGGATGTCGCGCGATGGGAGTCGGAGGCTCGAGTGCTCGAAATCGCCGGGGGCTTTGCTCCGACAATCGGCATTATCGGCGCCGTGTTGGGACTGATTCAGGTGATGAAGCATCTCCAAGATATCGACGAAGTCGGAAAAGGAATCGCCGTCGCCTTTGTGGCGACTATCTATGGAGTCGGCGCGGCCAACTTGTTGCTGCTTCCTGGAGCCAAAAAAATCGTCGGCAGAGCACACCGCATGGAAACCTTTAAGATGCTCATGCTCGAAGGCGCGGTCAGTCTTGCCGAAGGCCTCAACCCGCGTTTGATCCGGAGCCGCCTCGAAGTCTTCCTCGAACCCGCCGAGCGTGGTAGCCCCAAAAAGGAAGTCCATGGCTAGAGGGTCTCGAAAGACCGGTTCCCGGCGCGGCCGCCTTCCAGCTGGCGACAATTCCGAACGCTGGCTTGTTTCCTACGCCGATTTCATCACGCTCTTGTTCGCTTTTTTCGTGGTGCTCTTCGCCACCTCCGACATCGACAGCGCGAACATGGCGCGGCTTGTGGAGGCTTACGCAAGCCAAGTGCCGGGGTATTCGCCGCCGGCTTCAAAAGGCAGCGAGACCGAAACCGCCTCGGGCGAGTCGAAGGCTCCTGGGCCGATCGAAGAATTATTGAGTCTCGCAAAATAAAGTGACACCTTTTTGGGGTACGTACGTCTTTGTATGTATGGGAAATACAAAAGGCGTACGGCGGGATTTCGAGGCCCTGGAGAAGCGCCGTTTCAAAGCGATCCGGTTGGTCGAGCAAGGCTGTAGTCAGTCCGAGACAGCGAGGCGATTGAAGGTCGCGCGGCAAAGCGTCAGCGAGTGGCTGCGACGATACCGGCGTGACGGCGAAGCCGGGTTGCGCCAGGCCGGCCGCGCCGGCCGTAAGCCGCTGTTGGACGCCGCGCAGCTCGAACGCCTCGAGGCGTTGCTGCTGGAAGGCCCCGAGGCGCACGGCTTCCCGACGCCGCTGTGGAGCTGTCCGCGGGTCGCTCGTCTGATCGGAGACGAGTTCGGCGTGCGCTATCACGAGGGCCATGTCTGGAAGATCCCGCGGGCGCTCGGTTGGAGCCCGCAACGGCCCGTCGGCAAAGCGCGGGAGCGCAACGAAGAGGCCATCCGCGGCTGGCAGCGCAAGACTTGGCCGGCCATTAAAAAAAAGCCCGCAAAGAAGAACGTACGATCGTCTTCATCGACGAAAGCGGATTGAGTCAGAAGCCGCATCGTTGCCGCACCTGGGCGCCGCGCGGCGAGACACCGGTGTTGGAGTTCAACTTCAACTGGGACAAGCTGTCGGTGTCGGCCGGGCTGACGTTGCGCAACTTTTACTTCCGGCTCTATCCCGGCGCGATCGGCGAGTTGGAGGTCATCGACTTCCTGAAGGCTTTGCTGCGCCACCTCGACGGCCCACTGCTGATCGTCTGGGACCGGCTGCCGGCGCACCGCAGCCGCCTGGTGCGGGAGTTCATCCAGCTCTCCGAGGATCACATCGCAACGGAGTACTTGCCGCCCTATGCGCCGGAGTTGAACCCGGTGGAATACATTTGGGCGTACTGGAAGCAGCACGAGTTGCCCAACGTCTGCCCGAAGGACTACTGGGAACTCGACGAGCGCGCCCGCAAAGCGCTGCGGCGAATGCGCCGCAAACCGCGCTTGATTACCGCTTTCTGGAAACAGTCTTCTCTTTGTCTCGATTGACAGTATATTATGCGAGACTCAGTAGAACCCGTCAAGGAACACTTGGAGGAAAGACTCGCGGACATGGTCGAGGACGGCAAGGTTTCCGTCACGTTGCAGCCGCGAGGCCTGGTGCTCAGTCTGCAAGAGGCCGCGTTCTTTCCGATCGGAAAAGCCTCGTTTCGAACCGGCGCCGACGCCATGCTCGTTGAGGTAGGTCAAGCCGTGGCGGCAACCGGCGACCGGCCGATTCGGCTCGAAGGGCACACCGACGATGTGCCTATCCACAACCATGAATTCGCCTCGAATTGGGAATTGTCGAGCTGGCGCGCCATCGAGGTGATGAAACTGTTGACCGACCGCTTCGGCATCCCGGCTACTCGCGTTTCCGTCGTGGGTTACGGCGATTTGCGCCCGCTCGCCGCCAATGACAGCGCCCGCGGCCGAGCCCGCAACCGCCGCGTCGACATCGTGATTCTCAGCCGCTCGGCCGCCGCCCGCACCCCCCGTCAGAAAGCCGGATAGGCCCCCGGCGCACGGGTTACGAGACCTCGGCGGTCCCTTGGTTGCACTCTCAGCCCGTAGTTTTGGCGCCGGCGGGATAGAAAATTTCGATGCCCCCCATGCGCCAAGACCGCGTTTGACAGGCCGCCCGGCCCTGCATCCAGGCCCGAATCCCTCAAAAACACCGCGATTCCCGAATCCGCCGTCTCCGTGTCGTCCCGATAAAACAATCGATAAAAATTTTCAATGGGGGCCATAGAAACCTTCTTCTTGTTTCGCTCCCCCGCCGTTGCAAGAATAAAGTCGCTGCAACCGTGACCATGTCGTTCATCTATTGTCAGCGATCGGCGGGGGGTGTTTCCCTGTCGAGGGGCAATCTTAACGAAATGGAGTACAGCAATGAGATTTAGCGCTTGGTTGCGTTTCATAACCGTCGGTTTGGTTCTGTGTTCGCCGATCTTGGCCCAGGACGCCGACCCGGTCGCGGACCTGAGAGTCGCCACCGACACCCTGTGGGTCTTGATCGCCGGTTTTCTGGTCTTCTGGATGAACGCCGGCTTTGGTTGCGTCGAGGCGGGTTTCTGCCGTGCTAAGAACGCGGTGAACATCCTCGGAAAGAATTTTGTCGTCTTCGGGCTCTCATCGATTGCTTTTTGGATTCTCGGTTTCGCGATCATGTTCAGCGACGGTAACGCCTATCTCGGACTCGAAGGTTGGTTCCTAGAAGGCGCGGACAACAGCCCGGCAACGGGTGAAGCCTACGAGGGCGTATATGGGTCGATCGCATGGACGGGCGTTCCCCTGCTGGCGAAATTCTTCTTCCAACTTGTCTTCGCGGGCACGGCGGCGACGATCGTCTCCGGTTGCGTGGCCGAGCGCATCCACTATAAAGCCTACATGATCTTTACTCTCGTACTAGTGGGCATCATGTACCCCATCAGTGGGCATTGGATTTGGGGCGGCGGATGGCTGGCCGAGTTCGGTTTTTGGGACTTCGCCGGTTCCACGGTTGTTCACTCGGTCGGCGGCTGGGCCGGACTGGCAGGCATTATCCTTCTCGGAGCCCGACGCGGCAAGTACAAAGCCTCGGGCGGCGTGCAGCCGATTCCGGGCCACAGTATGGCGTTGGCGTTTCTGGGCGGGTTGATCCTCTGGCTAGGGTGGTTCGGCTTCAATCCGGGCAGTACGATGGCCGCCGATCCCGGCGCGATTGCTCATATTGTCGTTACCACGAACTTGGCCTGCGCGGCCGGCCTGTTGGCCTCAACCCTCGTGGCCTGGATCTGGCTGGGCAAGCCGGACTTCAGCATGACGGTCAACGGCGCGCTGGGCGGCTTGGTCGCGATCACCGCGCCTTGCGCCTTCGTCGAAGTTTGGGCTTCGGTCGTGATCGGGCTGATCGCCGGCTTGCTTATCGTGCCGGCCGTTCTGTGCTTCGACAAGATCCGGATTGACGATCCGGTCGGAGCGCTTTCGGTTCACTTGGTCAACGGCATCTGGGGAACTCTGGCCATCGGCATCTTCGGTACCGCCGCGGCCCCCGGCGGCGGTCCTGACGGGCTGCTCTACGGCGGCGGCATGACTTCGCTGATCGCGCAGTTCGTCGGCGTCATCGCGGTCGGCGCGTTCACCGTGATTGTCTCGCTGGTTGCTTGGGCAATCATCAGGGCCGTCGTCGGGCTGCGTGTCAGTCCCGAAGAGGAGATGCGGGGTCTCGACCTCAGCGAAATGGGCATGGAAGCCTATCCGGGCGATTCCACGCACGAAAGATAGATGGATTTCTAAACGCTCGGTGCCAACGAGCGCCGAGCGTTTCAGCAAGCTTCGCCCTCTGTTGGGTGGAAGAAGAAGTGCTTAAAGGAGTGAGGAGATGAAAAGTAGTGCCATGTTGCGCTTGTTGCTCATCGGCTTGTTGTTGACCGCGCCCGCGTTGGCGCAGGATGGCGACGGAGTCGATAGCGGAGACAACGCCTGGGTTCTTGTTTGCTCGGCTCTGGTCTTGATGATGACCGGACCCGGGTTGGCGTTGTTCTACGGAGGTTTGGTTCGCAAAAAGAACATGCTGGGCACCCTAATGCAGTGCTTGGCAATGATGGGCGTCATCACTGTGTTGTGGGCCCTGGTCGGTTACAGCTTGGCGTTCTCTGACGGCAACTCGTTTATAGGCGGATTTGATTACGCCCTGCTTAACGGCGTCGGGCAAGAGGCCAACGGGTCGATATCCCATCTGACGTTCATGGTTTTTCAACTGATGTTCGCCATCATCACACCGGCGCTGATCACCGGCGCTTTCGCCGAGCGGATGAAATTCAGCGGGATGCTGGCGTTCCTGATTTTGTGGGCGATCATCGTCTACTTCCCGATGGCTCACATGGTTTGGGGCCCGGGCGGTCTGATGAACGCCTTTGACGGCGGCGCAATTCCCTGCCTGGACTTCGCCGGCGGCACGGTCGTGCATATCTCGTCGGGAGTTTCGGCCTTGGTCTGCGCGCTGTATCTTGGAAAACGGAAAGGCTACCCCAGCGAAGGCATGAAACCGCACAACCTGCCGCTCAGCTTTATCGGCGCCTGCTTGCTGTGGGTCGGCTGGTTCGGTTTCAACGCCGGAAGCGCCTTGGCCGCGAACGGTGTGGCGGCGGCGGCCTTCGTCAATACGCACTTTGCCGCGGCGGCGGCCCTGTTGACCTGGCTGCTGGCGGAAAAGATGCGCGACGGCAAGGCCAGCACGTTGGGCGGCATCACTGGAGCGGTAGCCGGTCTGGTGGCGATCACGCCCGCGTCCGGGTTCGTAACCCCGATGGCGGCTCTGATCATCGGCGCGTCGGCGGGCTTTATCTGCTATTGGGCCGTTGCCATCCTTAAGAGCAAGCTCGGCTACGATGATTCCCTGGATGCTTTCGGCGTCCACGGCGTGGGCGGCACGGTTGGCGCGATCCTGACAGGCGTCTTCGCCAACAGGATGGTGGATGGCTCTTCCTCGGGCCTCTTGGACGGCAACGCGCAGCAGTTGGTCAATAACGCTACGGGAGCGCTGTTGACCTGGGTGCTGGCCGCCGTCGGCACGTTTGTCATCCTCAAGGTGGTCGACGCCGTGATCGGACTGCGTGTCACCGAGTCCGATGAAATCGATGGTCTCGACATCAGCCAACACGGCGAGGAAGCCTATAATCTCGAAGGTTAGTTACGGAAGGAGTACGGAATGAAAAGAATAGAAGCCATCATTCAGCCATTCAAGCTTGACGACGTTCGGGAGGCTCTCAAGGAAGCCGGCGTCAACGGCATGACGATCTACGACGTGCGCGGTCACGGGCGCCAGAAGGGCCACAAGGAGGTCTATCGAGGCCAAGAGTACGAAGTGGATCTCCTTCCGAAAGTCAAGCTGGAAGTGATCGTCAGCGACGAGCGGGTCGAGGAAACCGCCGAGGCCATCATCCAGGCAGCGCGGACCGGTAAAATCGGAGATGGGAAGGTTTTCATCTATCCCGTCGAGCAGGCGATTCGCATCCGCAACAACGATACCGGCGAAGCCGCGCTGTAGTTAGCGGCTGATTCATTTCCGTCGAGGGGAACTTTCTCCCGCGTCGCGTCGGCGGCGCGGGGGGGGAGTTCTCTCGACCGGCCCACATCAGAAGCCGACGCGGGCCATGCGCTGTGATCTTGCTTGTGTGAAACTCTTCGCCAACGCCGCATAGCCTTCATTCTTCATGCCCGAACCCCGGCCGGCCACGTCCTCCGATTCCCTCGGTCAGATTAGGGCACGGTTTCTCGCCGACGGTGACAGTCTCGCGAATGTGGCGGCGACCTCCGCCCTGACCGATGGAGTCGTGACGCGGTGTTTTGACGAAACGTTCGTCGATGCCGAACGCAGCGGCGTTTCGCTGGTCGCCGTGGGCGGCTATGGACGCGCGCAACTGTTCCCGCATTCCGACGTCGATCTGCTCTTGCTTGTCGAACGGCCCGGACAGACCGCGGCGTACAAGGACCAAGTCTCCGCCTTGCTCACTGAACTGTGGGACGCCGACTTGCGCGTCTCGCACTCGGTCCGTTCGCCCGCCGAATGTACTCGTGTCGCGCCCGACAACGCGGAGTTGAACATCAGCCTGCTCGACACCCGCTTCCTGGCGGGTGATCAGAGCCTCTACGAAGACCTTCGCTACCGCCAGCTTCCGCGCTTCTATCTGCGGGAACAACGAACCCTGCTGAACAACCTGGTCGAGCTGGCCCACCAACGCCACGTGCTTGCCGGGCAGACCATCTATCACCTCGAGCCCGACGTCAAGGAGTATCCCGGCGGGTTGCGTGATTTTCAACTGGCCTGCTGGATTTCGCAGCTCACGAATATGTCGGCCGTTCTCTTGCCCGAGAGCGAGGAATGTCTGCCCACCGAGAACGCCGAACTTCTCGCCGAGGCCAAGCGTTTTCTCTTTTCAGTCCGAAGCCATCTGCACTACTTCAAGGGCCGCGACAAGAACAAACTGGATTTCGAAAGCCAAGACGAGGTCGCCGCCGCCGGTGCCGGCAAGGCGTTTCGGTCGGCCCAAAACACCTCCGAATGGATGCGTGATTACTTTCGCAACGTGCGGGTCATCTGCCGGCTGGCGATGCGCATGATCGAGGAGAACGCGACCCAAGGCCAGTCACTGTTCACTTTCTTCCGGGACCGCAAATCGCGGCTTTCGAACAACGATTTCGTGGTTCGCCGCGGCCGTGTTTACTTACGCGGCAGCCAGGCGCTCACCGCGCAGCCCGAGCTCATGCCGCCGTTGTTTGCTTTCGTCTCGCGCCACGGAGTTCCCTTGGCGGTGGAGACGGAGAAGCGCGTCGAAAAAGCAGTGGAAGGGTTTACCGCCTATGCTCGCGAAGGTCGTGATTTGTGGCCGGTCATCGCGGAAATTTTATCTCTTCCCTTTGCTTATGAAGCGCTGACGGCGATGCACGAGACCGGGGCGCTGATGGCGCTGTTTCCCGAATTCGAAAACATCGATTGCCTCGTCGTCCGGGATTTCTACCATCGCTTCACGGTGGACGAACATACTTTCGTCACCATCCAGACGTTGCGCGACCTGGGGTCGGCGGAAGATCAGCTGACCCAACGGTACACGCGCTTGGCAGCCGAGTTGGACCGGCCCGAGGTCCTCCATTTCGCTCTGCTGTTTCACGACGTGGGCAAGGGGGCCCCAAAGAAAGGCGGCCATTCCGAAAGAAGTCTCGAGTTGGCCGACATCGCGATGGAGCGCATCCAGATGGAGGAGGGAGATCGCGAAACCGTGCGCTTCCTGATTCGCCACCACCTGGTGATGTCCCAGACGATGAGCGGCCGTGATTTAAGCGCCCCGGAAACGATTGAGCAAACCGCCGCGTTGGCGGAGACGACCGAACGCCTCAAGGCGCTGACTCTGATGACCTTCGCCGACATCAGCGCCGTCAACCCGAAGGCGATGACCGACTGGCGCAAAGAGCTGCTCTGGCAGCTTTACATCGCGACCGATCGAGCCCTCGGCCGGGATGTCGAGGAGCACCGCATTCGTGTCGACGCCTCGGAGGCTCTGATGGAACAGACTGCCGACGATGAACGCGACGCCCTTCGCGAGTTTCTCGAGGGCTTTCCACGGCGATACTTGCGCACTCATAGAATGGAACAAATACTTGAGCAATTTTTGTTAAGTCGCACATTGGAAATGAAATCAGCCGCGGCAAGCGTGACCCGCCGGAACTCGCTCTATGAAGTCGTCGTGATTGCTCGCGACCGGTCTTTCCTGTTTGCATCCTTGTGCGCGACCATTTCCGGGTTCGGACTCAATATCGAGAAGGCCGAGGCCTTTGCCAATGAGAACGGCCTGGTGCTCGACACTTTTGTCGTCTCCGACCCCGGACGATCGCTTGAATTGAACCCGGGCGAAGATACGTTGGTGAAGAAGGCGCTGATTGAAACGGCGAAGGGAAGCGCCGATTTGGATGAGTTGCCGGCCCGTGGAAATCCCTTTGGGGGCAAGCGCCGGCCGGGCTTCAAGCCGATCGTTTCCTACGACAACGACACGTCTCCGCGTGCCACGTTATTCCACGTCAACGCGGAGGACCGCACCGGTCTTTTGTTCGATTTGGCCGCGAAGTTCTCGCAGCACGAATGCAATATCGAAGTCGTGCTGATCGACACCCAGGGGCATCGTGCCTTGGACGTTTTCTACTTGGTCGGGCCCGATGGCCGCAAACTGCCCGCCGACGCCTGCGAGCAGCTCAAGAGCGAGCTGATCGAAGCCGTCTCCGAAGCGGCGACTTAGGCTGAATGCTCTTCACATAAGATCCTTAACGCTGGAAGAGATATCAATCCGGCGTCGTCGTGGCGGCGTTCGGGCGGCTCGCGGCGATTCCGCGAGTAGCGTTGACTCCCCCGCGCCGCTAGGGGCCCTGGAATTTTGCCCGCGGCTTCAGCCGTGGGAAAGAAGGACAAAATGAAAGCGCTGAAGGGGCGGCGGCTCGCGGAGACGGCTTGATCGGCCCTCGCGCGGGATTATGGCGACGAGAGACTTGCCGCCGTGCCCGAAATTCCAGCCTATGCGATGTCCAGTCCGGCCTTTTGCGCGGCGGCGCGGAGAGTGCGGTCGGCGGTCGCGAGCGGAAGTTGCCGGCGGAGAGCCAGTTCGAGATAGGATGCATCGTAAACGGTGAGCCCGTAGCGGCCGGCCAACTCTTTGACCGTGCCGAAAGTGCGTGCCGGCGGCTGGTGGTCAAGCGTAATGGGCAGAGATCGAAGGACTTCGATCACCGCGAGGACTTCGGCCGGCGTAAGTCGCCCTCGGCGCTCCAGACTCCACAACGCATTGGCCGCCTCCGAGGGCCAAAGGCAGGGGGCGATCGCCGCGCTCCCGGAAGCCATCCGATCCAATAGCTTTTCGGTTGCCGCCGAGGCTTGCCGCGGCAGGCACCAAGCCAGGGTTACGGAGGCGTCGACGACAAAGAGCGTCAATATTTCCTCCCGTCCTCTATGAGGTCGCGAATCCCGGCTCCGGCCGAAAATCCTTTGCGGATCCGTCGCAGCCTGGCTACCGCGTCGGGCGGAGAGAGGGTTTCGCGATCGTCGACAGGGACCAGCATGGCGGTCGGCACGCCCCTTTTCGTGATCGTGATACGTTCCCCGCGGCGAACTCGATCGAGCAGTTCGGAGAAGTGGGTCTTGGCCTCGAAGGCCCCGATGGCGTCCATCCAACTAGTCTACCAACTGGTTTATTGAAAGGCCACTTCTTGCCGGTTTGCGGCCCACGAGAAGAGCCAGTTCGCGCCATTTCCAGTAACAGTCGACGTCCGCGAATCCGATCTCGCGCAGCCACTCCAGTTGCGTGTGCACATCCAGCAGTTTGTTCGAAGGGTCCTCTTCGCCTGTAGTGACGCATATCGCTTGCAGGAACCGCTCATGCGCGGCGGGCGACGGCGATGCGACATGTTCCAAGTTGCAGAAGACTCCCGCGGGCTCCAACGCCGCCCAGATCTCCTCGTACAGCCGGCGCTTTCGTTCGTCGGTCAGATGATGAATCGCGAAGCTCGACACCACCACGTCGAACGTACCAAGGACCGGCAGGGGGATACTCAGATCGTGCTCGACAACTTTCGTTCCCGGTGTCGCGCCGAACCGGGCACGCAACTGTTTCAGCATCGCCGGCGAAAAGTCCACCGCAACCCCGTCGGCGGTTGACCTGGCACGCAACACCAAATCCAATAAGCGCCCATCGCCGGCACCAAGGTCCAACACCCGCCGGGCCAACGGTGGAATCTCCTCAAGCAAGGCGGCTTCGCCGGAGGAGCGGTGAGGAAGTTGGTCGGCGCGCGCGAGGTAAGAGGATACGTGTTCCGCTGACTGCCATTCGTTCTCATCTTTCGGCATTGGATAATTCGACCACGGGGTGGGGCCCGCCCGGCTCTTCTAATGGAATCTCCTCCGGTGATTTCCGGGAACATGGCGGCGCGGCCCGAGTGCCGCGCTGTCAGGCGCGGGCGTGGTCGGCCTGCCAATCGGTGACCATCTGTTTGATGGGCTTGGGATCTTGGATGTCTTCGGCGAGAACCTTGCGGACCAGGGCCGGCATCTCGGCGTCGGACGCGAAACGCAGGCCTACGAGCCGCGGAATAGTCAGCTTGAGGATGTCGCCTTGCATTTCAGGCGGCAGGATTTTCTCTAGGCGAAGCCGCATTTCCAGCCGAATGACGCGGTCTTGGACCTTTATGACGTAGCCGCGGGCGACGAAACCGGTCCACAAAGTGCCCATGCCAACGAGCAGTGTCCCGGTTCCGATCAGACACAGACCGGCGGTCGTCGTTACCATCAACAGCCCGACGACGGCGGAAATGATACCCGCCAACGACAGCAGGAAGGCAATGAAGATCTTCTTGGGGAAGACGACGTGGTTTTCGAAGTTTTGGGAAACGGTTTCAGCCATGAGTGTTAACTCCTATCGCGTGCTTTGTCGGGAGTATCCTAGCACGACCGACCGACGGCGGGAGAGAGGACGCCACGCGGGTTTCGGCGGCGCGGGGCCTCGATCGAAACTTTTTATGGAGTGAAATTTTCCCCGAGGGCGGCCGGTTCGTGTGTTACGATTTGAGTCTCTTGTCTGAGAGCCGAGGGGTAGCTGTAGCCGCCTTTCGAGAAGACCATGTCGACCCGCCGAACACCCGAAGAAGTGCTCCAATTCGCGCGCGATAACGAGGCGCGCATGCTGGACGTGCGCTTCGCGGACCTGCCGGGACTGTGGCAGCACGTGACGTTTCCGATCGCGCAGCTCAAGGAAACGACCTTCGAGGACGGCTTCGGGTTCGACGGTTCGAGTATTCGCGGCTGGCAGGCGATCAGCGAAAGCGACATGCTGATTGTCCCCGACCCGAATACGGCGATGATGGACCCGTTCACCGACGTCCCGACGTTGGTGATGATCGCCAACATCGTCGATCCCGTCACCAAACAGCACTACGAGCGCGACCCGCGTTGGATTGCTCATAAGGCCGAGCAATACTTGCAATACACGGACATCGGCGATACGGCGTTTTTCGGCCCCGAGGCCGAGTTTTTCATCTTCGACAATATTCGCTTCGACCAGTCGCATAACTACGGTTTCTATTACATCGACGCCGAGGAAGGCCGTTGGAACTCCAGCCGCAAGCGCGACAACCTCGGCTACCGCCCGCGTTACAAAGAAGGCTATTTCCCCGTCCCGCCAACCGATCATCACCAGAACATCCGCACCGAGATGGTGACGACGATGCAGGATTGCGGGCTCGAGATCGAGTGCCACCATCACGAAGTCGCCACCGGCGGGCAAGGCGAGATTGACCAGAAATACGACTCATTGGTGAATGCGGCCGACAGTTTGATGATTTACAAGTACGTTGTGCGCAACGTTGCATTTCGTCACGGGCACACTGTCACTTTCATGCCGAAGCCGCTATGGAACGACAACGGCAGCGGCATGCACGTGCACCAGAGCCTTTGGAAAGACGAGGAGCCGCTTTTCGCCGGCGATCAGTACGCCGGGTTGAGCGACACGGCGCTTTATTACATCGGCGGCCTGCTCAAGCACGCCCCGGCGTTGGTTGCCTTCGCCGCACCGACGACGAACAGCTATAAGCGCCTCGTGCCCGGCTTTGAAGCACCGGTCAACTTGGCCTATTCGCGGCGCAACCGCTCGGCGGCCTGCCGGATTCCGATGTATTCGTCGGAGCCGCGGAGCAAGCGGGTCGAGTTTCGCCCCCCCGATCCGTCGGCCAACCCCTACCTGGCCTTCGCGGCGATGCTGATGGCGGGGCTGGACGGGATTCAGAATCAGATCGACCCGGGCGAGCCGCTCGACAAGGATATCTACGATCTTTCGGCCGAGGAGATGCGGCAAGTGCCCTCTCTGCCGACCTCGCTCGAGGACGCCTTGGACGCCCTCCAGCGCGATCACGAATTCTTGACGCGCCAGGACGTCTTCACCGAGGAAGTGCTTGAGACCTGGATTGACTACAAGATGCGGAACGAAGTAGACGCGGTGCGTCAGCGCCCGCACCCCTATGAGTTCGAGCTGTATTACGACATTTAGATTTGACTTAGATAGGAATTTCTTGCAACGAAAAGGAGACACGACGTATGCCTAACACGCCAGAGGATGTCCAAAAGATCGCCGCCGACGGCGGCGCTCAAGTAGTGGACTTCAAGTTCATCGATCTGCCGGGAGTCTGGCAGCACTTCTCAATCCCGGTCGAAGATTTGCAGCCGGACATTTTCGAAGACGGTCTCGGCTTTGACGGATCGAGTGTCCGAGGCTTCCAGAAGATTCACGAGAGCGACATGCTGCTCATGCCCGATCCCGATACGGCCTACATGGACCCCATGCGCGAAGCGCCGACGATGAGCATCATCTGTAACGTCGAAGACCCGCTGACTCGCCAGCCCTACAGCCGCGACCCCCGTCACATCGCGAAAAAGGCCGAGACGTTCCTCGAAGGGACCGGGATCGCCGACACCAGCTACTGGGGACCGGAGCCGGAGTTTTACATCTTTAATGATGTTCGCTACAGCCAAACGGCCAACAGCGGATCTTATTCGGTGGACTCGACGGAAGGCGCGTGGAATACCGGCCGAGAAGAAGAGGGCGGCAACCTCGGATACAAGCTGCGCCACAAGGAAGGCTACTTCCCGGTTCCCCCGGCCGACAGCATGCAGGACATCCGCACCAAGATGATGCTCGCGATGAAAGCCTTCAACGTGAAGATCGAAGTGCATCACCACGAGGTCGGCACGGCGGGCCAGGCCGAGATCGACATGCGTTACAACTCGCTGACGGCGATGGCCGACAGCGTGATGTATTACAAGTACGTCATTCGCAATGTCGCCAAGGCGAACGGACTTTCGGTGACCTTCATGCCGAAGCCCCTGTTTGGGGATAACGGCAGCGGCATGCACGTTCACCAGAGTTTGTGGAACGGCGCAACGAATGTGTTCTTCGACGAGGGCGGCTACGCCTTGCTGAGCGAGACGGCGATGCACTATATCGGCGGCTTGCTCAAGCACACGCCCGCGCTGCTGGCGTTCACCAACCCGACCACGAACTCCTATCGCCGGCTGGTTCCCGGTTTCGAAGCGCCGGTCAACCTGGCCTACTCGATGCGTAACCGCTCGGCGGCCTGCCGTATTCCGGTCTATTCGACGAGCCCGAAGGCGAAGCGGATCGAGTACCGCTGCCCCGATCCTTCCTGCAACCCCTACCTGGCGTTCTCGGCCATGTTGATGGCGGGACTCGACGGCGTGTTCAACAAGATCGACCCGGGTTCGGCGATGGATAAGGATCTCTACGATCTGCCGCCCGAAGAGAAGGCTCAGCTCAAGACCACGCCCGGATCGTTGGGCGACGTGCTGAACGCCCTCGAGGACGACCACGAGTTCCTGCTGCGCGGCGACGTGTTCACGCAAGACGTGGTGGATACCTGGATCAGCTACAAGCGCGAAGTCGAGCTGGAGCAGGTGAACCTGCGGCCCGTGCCGTATGAGTTTTATCTTTACTACGACCTGTAGAGGCGGGTTGTCGAGAGTAAGAACTTTTTCGTGAGGCCACGCGGGCTCGGCTGTTCGCCGAGCCCGCGTTGTGCGTTCGGTTGAAGTGTTCGCGACCCAGCAGCCCGCGGCGAAGGTATGTTCGGACGAAAAAAGGGGACTGCCAACAGTATGCTGCAAGCGTCGGAGAGCGAGGACAAAAGACCGCGGTGGAGGTATGAAGAATCGGCAAGAAGAATTCCACAGCCGCGAGGACGACTACGTCCCGGCGAAGCGAAATATGTAGAGCTCGTCCGCCGATACCTGATATATCCCCTCCCTCCGCCAATCGCGTCCCGAAAGAGTCCCGTTGTCACCGACACCGGCGGACAGCACAAATCGGAGCCACTCCCGCCGGCGTGAACGATTCTTCGCTCCCAACCGCGGACGGTCCGCAATCCGGCGTTTCGAGGGAGGCCATGAAGTCGGTGGTAATTGCGCAGCGTCAGAACGGCTTGGGAACGCCGCGGCGCTGCATTTCCACTTGAATACGGCGTTCGTGCTCGGCCTTTTCAAGCGGAGTACAATCGGTCCAGTCGAAGCCGTCCTCGCGGGAGACGAGAGTGCTCACCCAGGCCACGGTGAACTCGTAGACGCCGTCAGGCTCCCAACCGTTGATGACTTCGGCCAGGATTTTGAGCGTGGGCAGCTCGTAGGGCCGCACGCGATCCAGGTAGGAATCGGCCCGAAATTCGAACAGCAGTTCGACCAGCGCGGTTACCTGTTCGTCGGGCAAACTTCGAACCGCGTCGGTGAAAAAGGACACCGCCTGGCGCTGTTTCTTGGACAAGGGGGCGCGTCCGCCTTCGATGGTGGGGTAGGCAACATGGGTCGACGCGCTCGGCATGGAAAACTTCTCCTCCAGGAGGTAATCGGAGGAGCGGCGACGGAACTGTAAGAGGGGTCCGAGAACGAGCCATTTTGGCGACGCGTCAGGGCTCTCGGGCTTCCTCCCCGGCGTCGATCGAGCCTCGCGGACCGCTACGGCATCGTCAACACAACCTTACCCGCCGCCTTGCGACCCGCGAGCATCTTGAGCGCCTCGACAGCCTTATCCAACGGGAATTCGGCGGCCACGGCGGGGCGAATCTTGCCTTGTTCGTACAGCGCCGATAAGGCCGCGTGGGTCTTACCGTAATACGACGGGTCTTCGGAGCACTCGCGGCCCCAGAAAACGCCCACGGCGGACATATTCTTGAGCAGCAGCCGATTCGCCGCAATCGACGGGATCCGCCCGCCGGCAAAGCCGATCACCAACAAGCGGCCGTGGTGGGCGATGCATTTGCTCGATAGATCGAAAACGTCGCCACCGACGGGGTCGTAGATCATATCCGCGCCGCGGCCCTCGGTGATGCGCTTGACTTCGTCGACCCACTTGCCATCTCGGTAGTTGATCGCGAATTCCGCCCCTTGGTTCTTGCAAAAGGCCAGCTTTTCGTCACTGCCGGCGGTGGCGATGATCCTCGCGCCAAAGGCCCTGCCGAGCTGAATCGCCGACATGCCGACTCCGCTCGCACCCGCATGCACCAGCAGCCATTCACCGGCCTGCAACCGCCCCCGCCCTTCGAGCGCCAAATGGGAAGTTTGGTAGACAATCGGGAACACGGCGGCCTCGGTGAAGCTCATTCCTCGGGGAATCGGGACCGTCCGTTGCGCGGCGGCGACGGCGTATTCCGCGTAGCCTCCGCCTCCTCCCGCGGCAAGAACCTTATCGCCCGCCGCGACGTTCTCCACGCCCTCGCCGACAGCCTCAACGACGCCCGCCATCTCGCCGCCGATGGTAAATGGGAATTCCGGCTTGGCCTGATATTTGCCCTGCACTTGCAGGATGTCGAAGAAGTTCAACCCCGCCGCGTGGTTGCGTAGCAATACCTCGCCCTTTCCCGGAGTTGGAGTCGGCACATCGCCGAACACCATCTCGTCGGGCTCGCCGTAATGCATCACCTGCCAAGCTTTCATCGTCGATTCCTTTCGAGCCCCGTCGGCCCAATACCCGGATATTGAAAAAGACTCACCATCTTACACGCCGGGCGCCCACGGCTGACCCCAAAACGCATTGATACCTTGAGTTTCGCGGGCTCCGCGGGTTCGAATCCCACCCTCGCCGCCACGGTTGCGGTAGTTGAGAAATGACCGACGCGCTACGCTTCCGGCCGCTAATCCATTGCTGTCCAAGGTCAGACAAACCCGCTTGCAGTCCCTCATTACGTCAACGCCGGCCCGCAACAAACGTGACGCGTGCGTGCTTGAAATCGTGAAGCCTGACCCTGCACCGATCTCGCCGCGAACTAACATAACAATAGGGGGCCCGAACGAACGAGGCGACCCCATGCCGGCCACCATGCCCGGATCATCCGTCCTATTCCTATGCACCGGCAATTCATGCCGCAGCCAAATGGCCGAGGGCCTATTACGCGGCCTGGCCGGTGACCGTTTCGACGCCGCGAGCGCCGGGACGAAACCCGTCGGGTTGAATCCGTTGGCGGTGCGAGCCATGGCGGAACTTGACCTAGACATATCGAGCCATGATTCGAAGCACGTCGATTCCCTGGCCGAAAAGGAATTCACCTACGTCATCACCGTCTGCGACAACGCCCGAGAAGCCTGTCCGACTTTCCCCGCTCAGGTGAAGAGTCTCCACTGGAGTTTCGACGACCCCGCCGACGCCGAAGGCGACGACGAAGAGCGCCTGCCCGTCTTTCGCCGCGTCCGCGACGAAATCGCCGCCCGCATGCGAGAGTTCATCGGGACATTGCAGTAAGCCGCCAGCCGACTCGATGCCCCCGATATGTCGTGAGCCTCCAGGCTTGCCGCGCCCCGAGTCATCGGAGCGAATCTTGGATTGTCGCCTTGGGAGTTTCGCTGGTTCGCTGAGTTACGGCTTCTTAAGTACTCGGCTTCCTCTTTTCGAGGAACGCTTCGATCCTTTCGCGGGCTTCGTCGCCGTCGCGGGCCGCGGCCAGCCGCGAGGCAGTGTCTTCGAGTATGGCGCGGTCGATGGGCTTACCGCTCACGGCCCGAACGAGGTCTTTCGCGGCCCGGGCGGCCACGGGACCCGATTGCAACAACTCCCCGGTGAACCTCTCCACCGCCGCGTCGAGATCTTCGGCCGGTACCACTTCATGGACTAAACCCAGCCGCTGGGCTTCGGCGGCCGTGAAGCGTTCGGCCGTGAGGAAATAACGGCGCGAAGGCCGAGCGCCGATCGCCGCAATCACGAAGGGGCTGATCGCGGCCGGAATCAAGCCCAACCGCGCTTCCGAAAAGCAGAAAAACGCATCCTCGGACGCGATCGCAATGTCGCAACAGTCGGCCAATCCCACACCGCCGCCGAAGGCCGCTCCCTGGACCTTAGCGACCGTCGGCGCGCTCAGCCGGTCGAGCGCGTGGAGCATTTCCGACAACCGAAGCGCATCTTGGAAATTTTCTTCTTCGGAATAGTCGGCCATGCGCCGCATCCATCCAAGATCGCCGCCGGCAGAGAAACTCTTGCCGTTCGCCGCCAGCACGACGGCCCGGACGCCGTCGGCTTCGTCGAGCCTTTGAAACTCCTCCGCCAATGCACCGATCAGCTCATCGTCGAAAGCATTGTGCACTTCGGGACGGTTGAGAGTCAGCGTCACCACGCCGGTCGGCGCCGTCTCAGTCAGCAATCGTTGGGAAGACATTCGGAAGGAGCCTTTGTCCGCGTCGGAGCGATGCGAAATCGGGCCTAGGCGACGCGGCGGTAGAGGCCGGCATTCGTGCCGGTCCCAATGCAACAGGGCTCGCCGCCCTCTCGAAGCCCGTCATGAAAGTGAAAACCGCGGCCGCCGTCTCAAACGGCCGACGACCCGTAGCCTTCGGAAAGATCGTCGGAGGTCTCTCCCTCTTCGCCGTGTTCGGCGGCGGCTTCGGCGGCGGCCTTTTCGGCCCGATCGATTTCACGCGTGCCGGTCCAGGTATGGACAATGCGGTGAATCACCGTGATGTTTGAGAACACGGCCAGCACCCACAGCACCGGTGCCATGCGGTTGGCCAGCGCCCCAATGATGATCAGGACGATTCTTTCGGGGCGTTCGAGGAAACCGACCTTGCAGCTCGGCATGACGTTCTCGGCGCGCGCGCGCGCGTAGCTGACCATCACCGAGCCGGTCATCACCACCGCCGTCAAAACGATATAGCCGAAGCGATTGATCGAGGCGTAAAAGACCAACAGACCCATGAGCAGGATCAGGTCCGAATAGCGGTCCAGTACCGAATCGAGGAAACCCCCGAATCGCGTGACGCGGTTGCTCGTGCGCGCCACCGGACCGTCCACTAAGTCAAAGACGGCCCCGACCAGGACGACAAAGCCGGCCGATGTGAACTCGCCACGCGAAAACAGCCAGGCGGCAACGCCGTTGATGGCGAGCCCGATCGCGGTGAGTAAATTGGGGTGGATCCGCGCGCCGCTGAGGAGGCGGACTATGCCGCCTAGAATCCAACCGGCGCCGGAACCGATCGCTCGACCGAAAGTCATACTTCTTTAGTTTACGCTTTGACCTGATCGTGAATCGTGGTGAGCTTCAAAATTTCAAACTCTTTTTCGCCCGTCGGCGTGCGAACCTCGGCGACATCGCCGACCCGTTTGCCCAACAATCCGCGCCCGATCGGCGACGTGGTCGAAATCTTGCCGTTGGGGACATCGGTCTCTTCCGACGTGACAAGGTTATATTCAATCTTTTTGTCGTTGCCGAGGTCATGGAGCACTACCGTGGAGCCCAGCCCGACCGAATCGGCGGAGATCTTGCTGACATCGATCATGCTCAGGTCCGAAAGGCGCTTCTTGAACTGTCGCAACCTGGCGCTGACCAGATCTTGACGCTCTTTCGCGGCGGCGTACTCGGCGTTCTCGCTCAGATCGCCGAGCTCGCGGGCCTTTTGAATCTCTTTCGGAAGCTCATGAAGCAGCTCGTGTTCGAGCGTCTTGATCTCAGCTTCAAGCTTCGCCAGGAAGTCGACAGCCATAAAGTCCTACCCTGATGAAAACCCGACCGTAAGTCGTACCGGCTCCGGAGCCGGGCCGTACCGGGAACCTCCAACCATTATAGAACCCCGACCAAATCGGAACTCAATAGTCCGCACTCCCATGCCCCGTACTCCGATACTCGCTTGGACTCGCTCAAGACCCATACCCTGAACGATCCTGCACGGAACGAGTCATGAGGTTGCCATCCGGCAGCGGGTCGGTCGGAAGGACGTCCGACCGGCCTCCATTCTTCAGCGCTCTTGTTCCCCGCCTCCCGCACCCTTTAAAACGATATCCTTGAACTCCACCCACATGGGTTTGCCGCTGTGCATTTGCAAACCGATCACACCTCGGTCGATGCGCTTCGACGACTCATTATCAACAACCCCCGAGGCCGCCTTGCCGTTGATCGTGAACACAAAACGATTACCTTCGACGACCACGTGCACTTCGTTCCACCCGTCGATGCGAATGTCGGCGGGCGTGAGAGCGTCATCGAGCGGCGCGAAGGTCTTCCCGCCCGCCTCGTCAATGGTGACGAGCGCTCCTCGGTCGACCAGATTATGGCCTCGCCAATAACCGTGAAAGTCCCAACCGCCCAGGGTGTGGGCCCCGATTCCGACATGCCCGAAATCGGCGTGGTAGCCGCTGATACGGTGCGTCTCCGATTGCCCCACCAGCCCGCGGATATGAATACCCGAGTTCGCCGGTGAACTGATGCGGTAAGAAAGCTTGAGTTCGAAATCGCTTAGATCCCCACCCGCCCAAATCAAGTCGGACCCCACGCCCTTTGTGCGCCCGACCAGCACGCCGTCACGAACCGTCCAATCACCCGCGCGCTCCTCCGGCAGCGCCCGCCACCCTTCAAGGCTCACGCCGTCGAAAATCGGAACGAAGCCTTCCGCCGAGCCCCAGGCCGCGCCAAAGGGAACACCGAGAAGCACAAAAAGAATCAAAGGCCGCATCATTTCATGTTGCATGCGAGGTTACATTAGAAACGTTCCAGCCGCCGGTCGTGACTGAATCCGCGCCGCCAAACGAAAACCGCGGTTCCCCCGCGTCCAATCCGATTCTACCCCGAACAAGATCCGCCGGCGACACCCCTACGCATCGTAACTCTTCAAGTCGCCGGCTCGACGCATCCTTGCTGTGGATCAAAACTCCGACCGGTAAACAAGAGTAGAAACGCCGCGGCCGTCGGACAATGTTGCCAACCAGCCGTACCTCCACTATGCTGTCTGTGCCGGGGATAGATCGGCAACCCTGGCTGAGTGATTGATCGAGCGACTCGCCATGCCCCGCAAGCCATTGCGACGACTCTTCGCGACCCTCTTCGCCGCGCTCATCCTCCTGGTGATCGTGGGTGTCTGGGTCGCCGGGCAGTTCCCGTCTCTAACCAACGGACCCAAGTCCAGCGCCGAGATCCTAGAGGGTTTGTTCAAGGCTCCCGCCGGCCTGGCCACGCGGCCCGCGGATCACCTGCTTGAGCACATCAACCAGGCCGCCGTGGAACTCTTTATCCGAGCCTGTGACCTGCCCGCCGACGTCGAGGGGCGATTGCTGGGATTGGTTCGCGGCGAGCGCTTCGAGGAAGTGACGGTTCCTTTCGTCTTTTTCCTTTATGAACTCTATGGTGCGCCGGCACAAGCCGAAGCCGGCGACTTCGGCGATCTGGCTTACGCCGAGGCGATCGAGCCCGAGATGGTTCGCGAAGACCGGCCCGGCCTCTCCCGGCTGGTGCGGCGATCGTTGGAGCTTAGAAGGCGCGTCTCTCGGGGCCTTCGACTCTTCGACGCCTTGTTCTTGCAAGCAAAGCCGGGAGCGATCGAGCGGGATCTGCCGCCGCGTGAGCGCTACGAAGACGCGGCCTACAAAGGCATTCAGGATCTCGTGCACGAGACAGCCAATGACTTTCTAACCCCCACCGACGATGCTCTCAATCAGGACATCGAGGAAAACGAATACGCGGAGATTCTCGAAGGACTCCTCAACGACGACGAGCGCCTCGGAGCATTTGTCGAATTTTTCACCGATTTCATCCGTCAGCAGTCCGACAGTTGGCTGCAATCGTTTAGTCGGCGGCAAGATCGGAAGCAGGCTCGGCTGGAGTGGGTTCAGGATCGAATCAGCCGCAACCGATATCACGAAATCGCCGATTACGCGCGCACACGGTCCGTGCGGAGAATGGTCGTCCATGTGGCCGTGGACGGTTTACAGGGGAAGCTGCTGGAGGGGCTGGTCCAGCTCTCCAACGGCAACCGCGAAGGTTCAGGCGCGCTCTACGTCACCGAACTCGTGAGTCTTCACCAATCCGATCTCATGGATCCTTCCCACTACGGCCCCGCCACAAAACCTCCCTTGGGCCGGGACATCATCGAGCTGGTTGAGAGCGCCCCGCGCAAGCCGGACTACCTCGAGAGTTTCAAGCGCTATTTCTTTTCGCCCGAGGCTCCCGCGATCACCGTCAGCGCCGCCACCGTCGATACGCCGAGCATCTCGGTCCGCAACCTGCCGATCATCAAGACCGGCCATGCGGTGGCCGGGCCCTTCGGCACCGGAATCCCCAACTTTTCCTATCTCGATCGCCGCTCGGGTCGCGGCTGGTATTTCTGGGGCAGCGACGTGTTGCACATGCGGCGAATCGTGGGAAACCACGAGGACGAGATCCCGCGAGGGCAAAACCGCCCCGAGGGTCCCGGGGCGCGCACCCTCTTCGAACGGCTCTGGCGCTACAACACCGTCAGTTCGATGGCGACGGTCGATACCGGCGCGCTCGAAAGAATCGCAGCGGAAGTGGGCATGGCGATCGGCGAAATGAAGCGCAATTACGCCGAGAAAGTCCTGCTGCTGCGTTTTCGTCGTCGCGCGCGGATGGAACGCGAGCTCAACGAACGACGACGCCGTCTCCAAAACAATCGCGGCCTCAGCTACAGCTTTCTCGGGTCGCTGATTTACGACTCGATCGCGCTCAAAACCTTCCACGACGACGCGCGCTTCATCGCTGAGCACGAGGACGAGGGACTCCCCGATTACTTGCTTTGGTACAATCCTTGGCCCGATCACTTCGCCCACGCGGAAGGTCCTTATTCAGATCCCATCATCGGCTTCAAAGGCGAGTACGATCGATTGGACTTCTATCTGGGCAAATTGATTGAAGTCTACGAGTCGGTCGACACTCTCGACGAACGCGAGAACTATGCCGACCGCACTCTGTTCGGGGTAGTCAGTGATCATGGCTTGGTCTACACGCCGCGCTTGGTTTCGATCGACCGGCTTCTGTTCGACGCCATGCGCGCCGAGGGCATCCAAATCACCTACGAAAAACTGACCCACGACGAGGGTGGCCTGCCCGCGATCCATGGACGCCGCGACGTCAAGCCCACGCGCCCGTTTGACGCCGTCGTTGGCTCCACGGCCGGCGGCTCCTACATCATCGACCTGTTCGACATCAAGGGGTTGCAAGGCGACGACACAGCCTGGCGGCGGCATCCCGGCTATCACGCGTTGCGTACCCATGGGCTCCTCGGCGGCGGGACCATCGACTGGGTCGGACAAATCAAACAGCGTCTCCATGACACCATGGACCTCGCGCTCATAAGGGAATACGGTCCCGCCGCGAACGAGCGTTGGCCCGACGGGATTGAATCGGTCGTTCGCATCATCACCCCGGATCGCGGCGATGCCCGCGTCTACCGTATTCGAAAGCACGACGACACCGCCGGCGACACGATGCTATATCGCTATGAAGTTCTTGGCGGTCACGACCCGCTCGATCTGGTCGGCGGTGTCCGTGAGTACTTGATCCCGCCGGACGGTCGTTCAGTGGATGAAATTGGCCGGGCCATCGAGGAGTGCGCCGAAGCGGCCGAGGGGTGCGACGACGATCGCTGGCGAGAGCTTTTATCCACAACATTGCGGCCGGACGTAATCTACCAGTTTTCTCACCTCTACGATTCCAACCGCGCCGGAACGATCAACATCTTTCCGTTGCGCCATGTCGGTATGAATTCCGAGGTGAACGGACGGCACGCGGGCGAGGCGTTTGGTGAAAAGAACGGCACACAGCTCTATTTCGGGGCCGGACTGCAACGAGCTACCCTACAGACCGCCCGCAACGGTTCCTTGCCCGTAACCCTCTATCATTGGCTGGTCGGAGATAAACGCTTCTACGACGGAGAGGGCGAAACGAGCCCTGCCGCCCAGTTCGGTTACCGGTCACTAATCGACGAACCGGCTTTCGCTTCGATACGCCGGCCCGCCGATTGAGGCGAGTGGGGAAGGACGGACCGTCTTAGGACGGAGCCTCGGCGTCGTCCAAAGCCTCTCGCTCGCTGCCCGGCTTTATCGATTCGGTCCAGGTGGCGGCGCGCGGGTGACTCCTCCGAGGTTGCCCTCGTCGCCAATTCACTGTAGCCGTTGATGATCTGCAAGATATTGTTGAGTCATGCGCAATCCCTCCGGCCAGAGTGCCGATCGCTTCCAACTTCCGAGCCTGCCGCAGTTACGCCTCGAGCTGCTTGCGTCGGGTGATGTCGGTCACTACGCAAATGAAACCCGTCACCTCTCCCGATTCGCCGGTTAGAAAACTCCATTCGATTTGAACGTCGATCACTCCGCCGGTCTGAATACGAAAACGTGCTTCCTAAGGAGGCGGCTCGCATGTCACCCAAAACCCAGGCGTTCAAATAGTCTCGCAGTCGCTTTCCGTCGGCGTCGGAGTCCACCAGGTCCCCGACGGCCTTGCCCTCCGGCCCACCTTGCCCGTATTCCAACATCCGATTGTGCGTATCATTGCTCAATGTAATAACGCCGTTGAGATCGATCTCGACGATCCCGTGCGGAATCGTCTCGATCAATTTGCGATAGCGGCTTTCGCTTCAAATCCGAGTCGCCGAATGTCCAACTAAGAGATCGCGCCATGGCCGAGAACGTCGCCTCGATCCTCGCGGAGCATGCGGACAAGAAGGCCGTTCCGTGGGCGCACAACGGTCACGTCGGCAAACAGCCATACGGCCCGATCGAGACCATGGGCATGCATCTGGACAGGCAGTTCGGCTCCGATATGGTCGTCTTCGGCTTTGCGTTCCACCGAGGAGCGTTTCGAGCGGTCCAGCCGGGGAAAAGGATACGGGTCTTCCACGCGCGGCCCGGGTTTGTGGGCGGTCTGGATAACACACTCGCCGCGATTGGCTCGCCGTTACTTACCGTGGATTTGCAGCCGGCCGAAGGGGCTGTGGGTAGGTGGCTCGACGCCAAGCAGCGGGCGTGGTCGATTGGTGCCGTCTATTCAGAAGAGCTCGCGGCGAGCTACCAGCAATTGATCGCTCCGCGGAAAGCTTTTGATGCTCTCCTGTTCGTTGAAAACACGACGGCATCCCAATCGGTCTCGGAAGAATAATCGGTCGAGCAGCCGACCCACTTCCGACAATCCCCAAAGTCGGAAGTGACGCAAGTACCGGCCCGGGGCCGTTCCACGCCAACCGACACGATACAAACGCGCACAGTGGACAGTCACACCTCCAGCGACACGGCCATGATGGCGATCATGCTTCGGTCCACTCACCAGAGCTTGGACGGTGACCCTAAACTCCAAGTGGATCCCATCGCCACGGTTCTCGCACGTCAGTTAGCGGGTGGAGTTTTGGGCGGAGTCTCATCTCCACTAACAGAACAGGCATCCCGAGTAGCGCGTACGGCCCTGGTGATGCGCAGTCGTTATGCTGAGGACGTTCTAGAAGAGGTTCGCGCGCCTTTCGTTATCCTTGGCGCCGGGTTTGAAACGTTCGCCTACCGGCAACCTCCGTTCGCGACGGAGCTCGACATCTACGAAGTTGACCACCCGGCTACACAGAGAGCGAAGAGAGCCCTCCTGGACACGGTGGGAATCACCGTTCCCGGTAATCTCCGCTGGTGCCCCATAGATTTCGAGACAACAAATCTGCGCGATGCGCTCGCGACCACGGGCTTCGACTTGTCCGGTCAAGCGGTCATTTCGTGGCTGGGAGTTACCCAGTACTTGAGTCGATCTGCGATTCAGGCTACGTTTGAGTTTTTCGGATCGCTAGCAAGAGGCACGACCATGGTCTTCTCGTTCGTCCTCCCGGAGGAAGAGCTGACGGGAGCCGACCGCGAACTACTCACGACTTTCTCAGCGGCCGCGGCGGCCAAGGGGGAGCCCTTCTTGAGCCAGTTCCGGCCCCCAGAAATTGTCGACTGGCTTACGGAACTAGGCTTTCACAATGTTGACCATCTCTCACCACAGCGAGCCGCAGATCGTTACTTCCGTGACCGGACCGATGGCCTAACGCCGCCGGTTATTGAGCAGCTAATCCGCGTTACCGTTTGAAATCCCCCGATCCAGACGCCGGTCGGACCGGTAGTACGGGTGACCGCTCCTTAGGGAGTCGATCTCCGGCAGTTGATTCGATAGAACCGAGTTACTTCCGACAAGTCCGGTTCCCGGAGGTGACTGCGCACCCTCTAAGCAGGCGGTCGGTTTTAGTCCACGAATATGAACTCGTTGCCGGCGAGGATCGCCCGCAGATACCCGGCCCAGGCGCTTTGTTCACAGCGGGTGCCGGCGCACTCGGTCGCGCCAAGGTTTTCGCGCATGCTCGCGAGAAATTGCTCGCCCTTTTCGACCTCCTCGGCCCGCGGGCGGCGTCCGAGGATCATTCGATAGGCGTGTTCGATGCGCTCGTCGGTCGACGAGGCGGCGGCGGAGACGCGTTCGGCAATGGCTTCCGACTGGGTGTGGAAGAACTCGGAGTTCATCATGAAAAGCGCCTGCAGCGACGTTACGCTTGACTTGCGCTCGGCGAGTTGAATGTTGCCGTCGGGGCCGTCGAATAGATCCAGATAGGCGTTCTTTTCAAAGCGCTGCTGCATGGTGTAGACCGTGCGGCGATTCGATTCATAGAACTCATTGAAGGGTTCGTGCTGACGGTAGAAATACGTCAGGTGATGCGGCATTGGATGGCGGCCGCCGGGTGTTGGGTCGAGATCGCCGCTCAAGAGCATGATCGAATCGCGCAGCGACTCGGCGTCGAGCCGGCGGCGATTGGCTCGCCAGAGCAATTCGTTGGTCGCGTCGACCTCAATATTGGCCGCGATTTCCGATCCGCTAAGCCGGTAGGTCGCCGACAGCATGATCAGGCGGTGCATGTCCTTGATCGACCAGCCGCTGTCGACGAAGTACGACGCCAAATAGTCAAGCAACTCGGGATGCGAGCGAGCGCCGCCTCTGACGCCGAAGTCGCTTGTAGTCGCAACAATGCCGCGGCCGAAATGGTAGTGCCAGATGCGATTGACCATCACGCGCGCGGTGAGGGGGTTTTTCGGATCGGCGATCCAATCGGCCAATTCGCGGCGGCCACTGCCCGTGGCGTCTTCGGGCACTTTCTGCCCGCCGAGGATTTGCAGGAATCCGCGCCGGACTTCCGCGCCCAACGCTTTCGGGTCGCCGGCTTTCTGGATGCGAACATCGTGCGGATTGTTTGCTTCGGCGATGGCGTAACCGATCTCCATCGGCGGAAACTTGGCGGCGATCGCGGCACGCTCCGCGCGCAACTTCAAAAGCTCGTCCCACACGATGATCCGCGTTCTGGTCGGATCGGTGATCTTGCGGTCTTGGAACGACTGATATTCCTTGAATTTCTCGCGTTCTTTCTTGTTCCACAGCGCGAGTTGGGCGCGATGCGCCCTGAGAATTCCGGCGGCTTTCTCGGGTCCCACGCGATAGACGAAGTCCTTGCGATGGGGCTTGTGCTCGCTGCCGGGGAAGGGATACACCGAGCTGTCGAAGATGCCGTAGAGCGAATAGTAGTCGGCGGTCGGAATCGGGTCGAACTTATGGTTGTGGCAACGCGCGCAGCCAACGGTCAAGCCGAGAAACGTCTTGCCGAAGTTATTCAAGGTGTCTTCGATGCGAATGTGCCCGAGAGTTTCCGGCGTCACGCCGATGCGGCGAGAGATCGCAATGTAGCCCGTTCCGATGGTCTGCTCCCAGTGCTGATCGTCATTCTCATAAGGAAGCAAATCGCCGGCGAGCTGCTCGCGAACAAATTGGTCATAGGGCTTGTCTTTGTTGAACGAATCGATTACGTAGTTGCGGTATCGGTAAGCCTCGGGGATTGGAAAGTCGGCGGAGTCGCCGGCGGTGTCGGCATAGCGCGCGAGGTCGAGCCAATGACGTCCCCAGCGCTCGCCGTATTGGCGCGACGCGAGCAGCCGCTCGATGACTTTTTCGTAGGCGTCGGGAGATGTGTCCGCGAGAAAGCCATCAATCTCTTGCAGGCTCGGGGGTAGGCCGGTGAGATCGTAGGTCGCTCGCCGCATCAGCGTGAGTTTGTCGGCCTCGGGGGCGGCCTTGAGACCTTTCGCGGAAAGCTTGGCGAAGATGAAACGGTCGACGGGGTTTGCCTTGAAACGCGCATCGGAGACGGCCGGCACCGGGGGCCGGGTGACGGGCTGGAACGACCAGTGATTCTTATGGTCTTCGCTGATTTCGTAGGGCTCGAGCGCTTCGACACCGGTCTCGCCCCACACCGCTCCGTCTCGCACCCATTGTTCAAACAGAGCGATCTCCTCGTCGGGGAGTTTTCCCGCGGGCGGCATCTTGATGCGTTCGTGATCGTGACGCAGAGTGCGCATCAACAGGCTTTCTTTCGGATTCCCGGGAACGACCGCCGGCCCGTGCGTGCCACCGAGCACGACAGCCTGACGGGAATCGAGCCTTAGCTTGCCTTGCGGATCTTCCTGGTGGCAGGCCAGGCACTTTTCCTCGAGTAGCGGATAGATCGAGCGAACGAAAAACTTCTGCTTCTCATCGGGCCAATTCGCGCCGGTGCGGATCCACTGCTTGAGGTCTTCGATCTCGTGCGGTTCGAGTTGTCCGGTCGGCGGCATGCGCAGCCGCTCGTGGGTGTGCGACACGGCCTGGATCAGAAGGCTCTCTTCCGGGTTGCCGGGCTCGATCGCCGCGCCAGTGTTGCCGCCGCGCAGTAACGTCCAACGGGAATCTATTCGCAGTCCGCCGCTCTTGGCGTCGGTATGGCAGGTGTAGCATTTCGTGGCGAGCAACGGACGGATCTTCGATTCGAAGAATTCGATCGCGTCGGCCGCCGAGGCGGTCGAAACCCCGAGGACTCCGATTGCCACCGCCGGCAACACGAGCCGAGAAAAACACCCGATCCATTGCCTGACTTTTCTTGCGATACGCATCGTGAACCGCCTCCCGAAGGCAACCGCGACGAGCCACGGTTCCCCTGCTCATAAGAATACAAGAACGACGCCAGGCACTGAAAGTACCCGAGAAAGCCGTTGACGCGCGGCACTCTGCGAATACCGTTCCTATTCAGCCTGACTGCTAGGCTTGAAGAACGGCTATGCGGAGTGTTGCACGCATTCACCGAGACCGCCTGCGCGACAACTTTCGCACCGTTCGCGCAGCCGCCGGCCCCGAGGCCGCGGTGCTCGCGGTCATCAAGGGCGACGCCTACGGACACGGCGCCGTCGAGGTCGCCCGAACCCTGGCCGAGGCCGGTGCACGACAATTCGCCGTCGCTTCAGCCCACGAAGGGGTGACACTTCGCGACGCGGGCATCACCGAAGAGTTGATCATTCTTTGTGGGCTTCAAGCGGGGGAGGAGCCCGACGCCGCCGCGCTGGGTTTGATTCCGATGGTGCAAACCCTCGACCAACTCACCCGCTGGCGCGAACAGGCTTCGACAGCGGGGAAGACGCTTCCCTATCACCTCGAAATCGACTCGGGGATGACGCGTTTGGGATTCGACGGCGCTTGTATTGCCGAAGTCGCTGATCGCATGAAGGCCGCTGAAGGATTGCGCCTTGCCGGTGTAGCGACTCATTTTGCCTCGGCGCAAGATTTCACGAGCCGGCAAACCGAGGGGCAACTGGGAGCGTTCCGAAAAACGATCGATCGGTTGGCGGCGGAGGGGATTCGTCCGCCGCTGATCCACATGGCGAATAGCGCCACGCTCGCCTATCGACCCGAGCTTACAGCCGACATGGTTCGGCCCGGGTTGGCGCTCTACGGCTATGTCAGCCCGGCTCGAGGCGAGGTGCCGGCCTCGCGGCTTCAGGTGGAGCCGGTGCTGGAGTGGCGCGCCTCGATTTTGAGCGTTCGCGATGTTCGCGAAGGCTCGCTGCTGGGGTACGGCGGAACGTATCGCGCCGCCGAGCCCATGCGCGTGGGCGTCGTTGGCGTGGGCTACGGACACGGTTTCGACTGTCGTCTGTCGAACGGAGGCGAGGTCCTGGTCGGGGGCAGGCGTTGCCCGGTCGTCGGGTCGGTCAGCATGGACGTGACGCTGGTCGACTTGCGGCCGGCGCCAGAGGCCGTCCCCGGCGATGAAGTCACGCTGATCGGCAACGGGCTCGACGCACAAGCGATGGCCGACCGCCGCGGGACCATTGTGTACGAAGTGCTTTGCGGAATTTCGGAGCGAGTGCAACGCGAGTATGTTTGAGAGATTCGGCGAGGAAAGTTCAGGTCTGCTCGTCACGGTTCGGTTCGTTCGGCTCGGCGCTTGACCAGCATTACGTTTTGTCCTTTTTGGACAATATCGCCATGCTGGTTGACGAGCTCGATATCGAGTTTGACGATGCCTTGCTCGAGCCGCGATTTGGACGGCCTCTTTTCGGCGACGCGGAGCTTGGCGGTGACGGTGTCGCCCACGAAAATCGGTCCGACAAAATCCCAAGACCAGTGTAGCGACGCCACACCTTCCACTTGGAAAGTCGAGCGATTCTTGAGGCCGTCGGTGACGGCCAACCCCAATAAGCCATGGGCCACGCGCCGGCCGAATTGGGTTTGTCGCGCGAACTCGTCGTTGGTGTGCAGTTCGAAGAAGTCCATCGAAAGGCCGGCAAAGCCCATCACATGCCAGTCGGTGATGGTGATGCCGGGAGATTCGTGGGTCTCTCCGATCTCGATTTCGTCCAGGTAGCGTTTCGGCACTTGCGTTTCTCTTGGGATCTTTGATCTTTCTACACCTTGTCAACGGCGATGATCGTGAGGTCGTCGGCGAGGGCTCGGGGGCGACCGAAGGCTAGAGCCCGTTCGACCAACTCGCTGAGGACCTGTTGCGTTGGCTTCCTGCTGAGCGACGCCAGCGTCTCCCCCAAAGCCCCGTCTTCGAACAAGTCATCTTCGTTGTTTCGAATTTCCCCCAACCCGTCCGAGCAGACGAGCAGGCGTTCTCCGCGGGAGAGTTGAAATTGACGGCTGTCATAGTCGTCCGTTTTCGAGGCGGGGAACATCCCCAACGGCAACCCCGACATCGGAATTTGTTCGACGGGTTTCTCGGGGTCTTCGGAAAGCAAGAAGGGATGAGGGAGGCCGGCGTTGGCGATCGACAAGCCCGGTGTCCCCGATTCGAGACGGAAGACCACGGCGACGGCATACATGCCGCTCGGCAGATAGCGGTGCAACTCCGCGTTCATGGTGCGCAACAGCTCTCGCATATCGTCGATGCGACCCGCTGCTTGCTGAAAGATAGCTTTCAACAACATCGACGTCAGGGAGGCTTGGACGCCGTGGCCGCTGACGTCGCAAACCAACCAGGTGGCGTCTCCGTCGCGCAAGTGCACGTCGTAGAAATCCCCGCCGACGGCTTCGCTCGGTCGGTAGACGGCGTTGACGCGGTAACCCTCGATGTCGGGTAAATTCGTAGGCAGCAGGCTTTGCTGGACGCGCGCCGCCATCTCGAGTTCGAGTTCCAACGAGCGATGCCGGTCGGAGAGATCGGAATGTTGCCGCATCAGTCGCTCGAACTCTTGGATCTTGCCGTTGAGCAGCCTTCGTAAGCTCCTTTCCTCGAGGGCGTTGCGGATGAGCAGGAGCAAGTGGTCGTTGTCCCAGGGCTTTTCGAGGTAGTGATAGATGCCGGCTTCGTTAATGGCGCGAATGGCGTTTTGCTTGTCGGCGAAACCGGTGAGCAAGATCCGGGCGGCGTCGGGTTGCAGGCGGCGGGCTAGGGCGAGGAAGTCGATGCCGTTCATGGTCGGCATCAAGAAATCGGAAATGATTAGGTCGACCGAGTTGCGTTCCAACTCGGAAAGGGCTTTTTTCGGGTCGCTGTGGGCGCTCACCGTATATTCGGTCTCCAGCGTGAACAGACTTTGGAGTGCGCCGAGGACAAGCTCGTCGTCATCGAGGGCCAGGATGCGGGGTTGGGTTGGGTCGGCGGCGGGCATGAGATACGGTGGGCCGCGCGGCGGCGGGCGACCGATGTGTCGGTAGGAGCCGGATATTCATTCTATCCCGCCGCCGAAGGATGCGGGATTATAGCGGGCGGGCAGCGAGGGCTGTTTGAATTTTCGGCGCGAAGGTTCATCGGGTTACCGCGGTTGCCGCCTGTCTCGTCTTCTTGCCCGGCCGGCGACCCTATAATAGGGAGTCGGTTTCGTTGGATGAGTTTCGATGCAAGCGCCGCCCGTCTCCGCTCCGCCGTTGAACGCGGCCGGAGGCGTGTTCTGGGTCGCCATGCCCTTCATGAAGGCTTGTTGGCGGCGGGAATCGGCATGGGCGGCTTGGTGGTGTTGCTGACGGCGGGGACCGGTTGGTTTCCGGCTTGGTTGTTGATCCCGGTTGGGTTGGCGGGTTTGTTGGCGGGCGTAGTCCGCTGGCGCCGCGGCTGTCCCAGCGGTTATTCGGTGGCCCAGCGGATCGACCGGGCTTGGGCGACGAACGACCAACTCGCGACGGCCTATTATTTTCTGGATCAAAGTGAGCGCTCGGGGTGGGTGCGGGAGCAGCGAGAGCGTGCCGAGCGTGTCGCGGATCGCGGAGACGTCGCCGCGGCTTTCCCCTACGAGATTCCCGCCTCGGCATGGGCGCTGGGAGCCGTTACCTTGCTGGCGGTGCTGATGCTGGTGATCCGCACCGGTTCGCAAGAAACATTTTCGCTCCATGAATCTTTGCCGGCTCTGGTGGCGGAAGCCTTGCTCCCGCCCGCGACGGACCCGGAAGCACAACCGGTCGAAGCGTCCGCTCCCACATCCGAAGACGAGGCGGCGGTTTCTCTAGAATCCGACGAAGAAGCCGAAAAGCTCGCCGCTGAAGGCGTACCTGAAATCGATCAAGGCGCTGAAGCGGACGGCCCGGGTGATGAAATGGCCGAAGAACTCGGCGTTCCGGAAGTGGAGGGGATGTCTTTCGATGAAGCCGCCGGCGACGAAATGGCGCCCGCCGAGTCGGGCGCCGACGGCGAGCAGGGAGAAGATCTTGATTCCCAAGCGGAAGCGGGCGAAGGGCCCGGCGAAGAGATGAACGAGGAAGGCGATAGCTTGTTGGGCCGCTTACAGGACGCTTTCCAGAACATGCTTTCCTCGATGAACATGGAGCCGCCCCAATTGGGTCCTTCGTCGGAAAAAGGCACGGGGCAGCAAGCCGAAGAGGGAACGCAGGCTCCGGGCGAGGGGCAGGAAGTGCCCGGCGCTGAGTCGTCCGAGGAAGGCACCGAGGCTTCCGGCGAGCAAGCGTCCTCGAAAGAGATCGGCGAACAATTTTCCGTGGAAGAAGGCGCGGCTGAAGGCGAACAGCAGCAAGGGGAAAGCTCGGTCGCCACGGCGGGTACCGGCGAGGGCTCGAAGGAGTTCGCCGAGGCCAAGCGCGCCGAGGCGATGGGCAAGTTGACGGAGCTTTTTCAACAGCGCGCGGAAGAAATCGAGGGGGAATTCACGATCGAGACCGGGTCGGCGCGGCAGGTCGCCCGGACTCCGTATTCTCCTCGTGAGAGCGGACATCGTGACCCGGGAGCGGTGTTGAGCCGCGATGAAATTCCGATCGCGTATCGCTCCTACGTTCAGCGGTATTTTCAAACGATTCGGCAAAAGGCGGCGCAGTAAGATTCATGGTTTCCACCGAAGCACACCTGGAGCAAATTACGGCACGAACCGATCGTCTGCGTGATGAGATCGGCAAGATTATCGTGGGCCACGAGGATGTCGTCGAAAGCGTCCTGATCGCGCTGGTGGCGGGCGGCCACGTCTTGCTCGAAGGCGTACCGGGATTGGGCAAGACGACCTTGCTAAGAACGCTGGCGCGCGCCATGCATTTGGATTATTCGCGTATTCAGTTCACGCCGGATCTGATGCCGGCGGATATCGTCGGCAGCGTGATGCTCGACGCCGACACAATCGGTTCGAAGAAATTGCGTTTCGAGCCGGGACCGATTTTCGCTCACTTGGTGCTGGCCGACGAGATCAACCGCGCGACGCCGCGAACGCAATCGGCCTTGCTGGAAGCGATGCAGGAGCGGACGGTCACCAGCGGCACGACCACTTATCCCTTGGAAGATCCCTTCTTGGTTATGGCGACGCAGAACCCTCTCGAAATGGAGGGAACCTATCCGCTGCCGGAAGCGCAGCTGGATCGCTTTCTGCTGAAGATCTTGGTCGAGTACCCCAGCAAGTCAGAACTCGAGCAAATCGTCGAGCGCACACTGGCGGCCGAGCAACCGCTGGTCGAGCAGGTGGTCAATCGCGAGGAAATCCTGGAAGTCAAGAGCGCGGCCAATGAAGTGCTGGTAGCGCCGCATGTGCAAGATTTCGCGATTCGGCTGGTGCTGGCCACGCAGCCGGAAGAGCAAAACGGCCACGAGGCCGCGAGGAAGTATATCCGCTACGGCAGCTCGCCGCGCGGTGCGCAAGCGCTGATTCAAGGCGGCCGGGTGCGCGCGCTGATGCGGAGTCGTTTGAACGTGAGCATTGACGATGTGCGAGCATTGGCGCTGTCGGCATTGCGTCACCGCATCATTCTCAATTTCGACGCGCATGCCGAGGGCAAGACGCCCGATCAGGTGTTGACGGAGATTTTGGATTCGCTGTCGGAAGGGCCATAGCGGGCGATGACGCGGTCGGTTTGTCTTGTCACGATGCTAAGGGCCGAAATTCTTCGGTGGAGGTTTTCGAATGCGCGCGATCGACTTGAAAATGACCAGCCGCGCTTGCGGGTGGTTCCGCGCCGCCGGTCTTGCCGGTTTATTGGTGTTCGCCGCGGCGTGCGGCATCCCCTCCGACCAGGCCGCCAAGCCCAAGAAAGCGCCGCCGCCTGTTGCCGGGCCCGACGACCTGGGTCACCTTTTCTCGCTCGACGGCCGCGAGAAAATCGAACTTGTCGACAACCACCTGCTCGGCAAGGACTATCTGCCCGGTGGGAATCTCGCGGAGTACAAACGCAAGGGGCGCTCGTACAAGCAGTTTCTCGTTCGGGCTTCGACGCCCGACAAGGCAATGTTCCTGATGATGGATTTCAAAGGCGATCTCAAGGACGCCAAGTTCGTTCCGCATCTGGGAGGATACTTTGGCTTGGACGGCGAAACCCCGGTGCTGGTCTTGCAACGGGGGCGTTCGCTGGCCGGAGTCGCCGGTTTGCCGGAACAGGAAGGGGATCACGTCTTGCGTGAATTCGCACCGCGATTGGACTAGCGGTTCGTCGTACAGGGCCCTGGGATAGGCGTGCAAGCGCTCCGGCCCGGTCGGCTGTCACGTTTCGCTGAAAATTTCTAAATGTAACAAGAGTCAACGACATACCGGTTGCTCCGGGCGGAAACGCGCGGGTAACATGTTAAATTGAAAGTGTAGTCCGGCGGTTGGTCGCGCGCGGCCATCGCGGACTGATTCCGTGTAACGGCCGGCCTCGGGACTTCGTCCTACAGGCAGGCTAACTGTCTCCAGAGTCGCCCGCAAGATGGAAAGCAACCAACGAGATCAGCTTACCGAATCCGGTGAGATGTCGCCCGAGCCCGGAACCGGCGGTGCGTCCGCGCGATCGATTGGGGCCGCGCCGCGGGGTGTGGAACTCGGTTCCCTGACGGTGCCGTCGCTCCACGAGCCTTGGTTTGTTTCACTGAAGAAGCAGATTGGCGAACTGCTGGGTAAGCAGGATCCGTTACCGAAATATCGCGGCGCTCCGCTTCGTCGCGGGGATGAGGAAGCGCGACTCGCGCTGCTGAATCTTGGCACGCTTCACGAGCCTTGGTTCGTTTCGCTGAAACGGCAGTACAAGGCCTTCCAGGCGGACAAGAAACTCCCGCCGTTGCGAGTCTCTTCGAAGCCCGTGCGGGTGAAGAGCATCTGGGGCGCTTACGACCACAAGCAAGAGGGAGTCAGCACCTCGGCGGCGGTGCATGTTGTCGTGGTCGCTCTCATCTTTCTCACTTCCTCCGGGGTGCCGCTGCTCACGTCGCAGGGGAGTTCGATCGACCTGGTGCTCGATTTCGATATCTCTCCCTATATGGTCGACCTGATGAGGGCGCCGCCCGGGAAGAAGAGTGGAGGAGGAGGAGGCGGCGGCACGAATTCCCCCTTGCCCCCGAGCAGGGGCAAGCTGCCGAAGTTTTCGATGCAGCAGTTGGCTCCGCCCACGCCGGTGATCAAGAACCTTGATCCGCAGCTATCGGTTGAACCGACGGTCATTGTGCAAGATTACGCCCAAGCTCCGCGGATCAATATGAAGATGTTTGGCGACCCCTTCGGGAAGGTCGGGCCGCCTTCGGCCGGACCGGGTACGGGAGGCGGTATCGGCACGGGCCGCGGAACGGGCGTCGGCTCGGGCCGGGGCGCGGGTGTTGGGCCGGGTTCGGGCGGCGGCATTGGCGGCGGCGTGTTCCGAATCGGCGGAGGAGTGTCGGCTCCTCGTTTGACGTACAAAGTCGAGCCTGAGTATTCGGAAGAAGCCCGTAAAGCGAAGTACCAGGGAACGGTCGTCCTCGCGATCGAAGTGTGGCCGGACGGCAAGGCTCACAATATTCGGGTGGTCCGCAGTCTGGGGCTCGGTCTTGACGAAAAAGCCATCAATGCCGTCCAAAAATGGCGCTTTGTCCCCGGCAAGAAAGACAAGCTGCCGGTAAAAGTTCGCGCCAACGTCGAAGTTAACTTCAGGCTTCTCTAGCCCGCCCGTCCGGGCCCCTCGATTCTTTCTGTTTCCTTGTTTTCCGTTTTGGCGCGGCAGTGCGCCAAGCTGCGCGGCTTCCTGGGGCCCTTTCAGAACTTGCCCCGGGGGGGCCACCCAGGGTTCCGCTTCGCTTCTTCCTGGGCTATATCCCCGCCGCCGCTTCGTGGCTGTGGAGGTTTGCGGTTCACCAGACAAACGTAATGCTTTGGTCACTCGAAAGGGGCTCTTCGGAAGATGCCTGCAAGATTCGTTGTAACGGCCGCGCGGGGGGCTTCGTCCCAAGATTATCCGCAGGGGAGTTGCCGACAAGATGGAAACCAACCCACGAGATCAGACCGCCGAGGCCGGCGAGACACCGCGCGAGCTTGGAACGGAACCGGCGCCCGCGCGATCGTTGGGGCCCGCGCCTCCTGGTGTGGTGCTCGGTTCGCTCACGGTGGCTTCTCTCCACGAGCCGTGGTTTGTTTCTCTCAAGAAGCAGATCGCTGATCTGTTGACTAAACAACCGCCGTTGCCGAAGTATCGCGGTGCCCCCATCCGACGAGGCGACGAGGAGGCGCGGCTTGCGTTGTTGAATCTTCGCGCGCTTCACGAACCTTGGTTCGTTTCCTTGAAGCGGCAGTACAAGGCTTTCCAGACGGATAAGAAACTTCCGCCGTTGAAGATCTCTTCGAAGCCGGTTCGCGTGAAGAGCATCTGGGAGCTTACGATTACAAACAGCAAGGAGTTGGCACGTCGGCGGCGGTGCATGTCGTGGTGGTCGCTCTCGTATTCCTTACCTCCGCGGTTCCGGTGATTTCGCGCCACGGCAGCTCAATCGACTTGGTGATGGATTTCGACATCTCTCCATTCATGGCGGATCTACTCAAGGCGCCGCCGGGTGGAAAGAGCGGCGGCGGCGGTGGAGGCGGACAGAATTCACCATTGCCGCCGAGCAAAGGCAAATTACCTCGGTTTTCGATGACGCAATTGGCACCGCCGACTCCCGTGATCAAGAATCTCGACCCGAAATTGTCGGTTGAGCCCACGGTTATCGTTCAGGACTACGCCCAAGCGCCGAAGATCAACATGAAGATGTTCGGCGACCCCTTCGGGAAGGTCGGGCCGCCGTCGGCCGGGCCGGGTACCGGCGGCGGTATCGGCACGGGCCGCGGAACGGGCGTCGGCGCGGGCCGCGGCGCTGGTGTGGGACCGGGATCGGGCGGCGGCATCGGCGGCGGTGTATTTCGAATCGGCGGCGGCGTCTCTGCTCCGCGTTTGACCTACAAAGTCGAACCCGAGTATTCGGAACAAGCGCGCAAAGCCCAATATCAAGGAACGGTCGTGTTGGCGATCGAAGTGTGGCCCGACGGCACGGCGCACAATATTCGCGTGGTCCGCAGCTTGGGTTTGGGTTTGGACCAAAAAGCCATCGACGCCGTCCAGCAGTGGCGTTTCATCCCCGGGAAGAAAGACAGGCTGCCGGTGAGAGTCCGCGCCAACGTGGAAGTTAATTTCCGGCTGCTCTGAAACTTCAATTTGGGGCTGCCTTCCAACCTTATCTCGATCGAAAAGATTGGCGACGCGCTACGCTCAAGGTATGGTGACGTGTCGGCAAAAGGATCTCTTCCGTCGAGGGATTGATCTGTTTAACAGCGAAGAATTCTTCGAGTGTCATGAAGTCCTCGAAGAGCTTTGGACGCCGACCCGTCAGCCGGAGCGTTGGTTTCTCCAAAGCTTGATTCACTTCGCCGTCGGCTTCTATCACCATCGGCGCGACAACTCGACCGGCGCAGTTCGTCAGCTCAACAAGGGGATCAAGAAAATCCAAGGCTACTTGCCGGTCTGGGGTGGAATCGAGACGGCCGTCATCGAAGCCGAAGCCCGCCACTGCTTAGCTTTGGTTGAGGCCGGAAAGCGGATCGAATCCTTTCCTAAGATCAAACCCCATGCGCCTTATGCGCCGGGGCCGGCTCCGGCTCCGCGCTCTTCCCAACGTTCCCGAAGTTTGGCGGCCACTGTTGAAGGGCGATGATAATGTCCCCTTGAGAGGGCGATAGAAATGTCCCCTAATCTAAGGCTCCGAAGGAGGAGCCTAGATTGGAGAGGACATGGATGAACGACAAGGAATTGAGACGGGGCGAGGTACTGGGCCGGGTGAAGCGAGGCGAGTTGAAGCTGAGCGAGGCGGCGCGGATACTCGATATCAGTTATCGCCAGACCAAGCGGATCTGGAGGCGCTACAGCGCGGGAGGGACAAAAGCATTGAAGCACGGCAACGTGGGCCGGGTATCGAACCGCGCCAAGCCGGCGGAAGTTCGCAAGCGAGTGCTGCAACTGGTGCGCGAACACTACTCCGGCGAGCCGCACGAGCGCTTCGGGCCGACGCTGGCGGCCGAGCATTTGTGGACAGACCACGATCTGAAACTATCGGTGCGAACACTGCGGCTCTGGATGCTCGCCGAGGGCCTGTGGAGCCGCCGCCGCAAGCGCCGGCCGCATCGCTCGCGGCGGCGGCGTAAAGCGCACTTGGGCGAGCTGATCCAGGTCGACGGTTCGCACCACGAGTGGCTCGAAGCGCGCGGGCGGAAAGGTTGCCTGATGAACTTCGTCGACGATGCGACCGGTCTGGCGCTGTGCCGTTTCTCGAGCGAGGAAACGACTTGGGCGGCGGCCGATCTGCTCGAAGCCTGGGTGCGTCAATACGGCGTTCCGAAGGCGTTGTATTGCGACTGGAAGAACGTCTACAAGCGCCGGCCAACGTCGCGTGAAGCGCTGGAAGGCATCGAGCCCGAGACGCAGTTCGGACGCATGTGCGCCAAGCTCGGCATTGGTATCATCGCCGCTTCGTCACCGCAAGCGAAGGGCCGCGTGGAGCGCCATCACGGCACCCATCAAGACCGCCTGATCAAGAAGATGCGGCTCAAAGGCATTGCCGATTACGAGGCGGCGAACCGCTATCTCGACGAGCAGTATCTGCCAGAGCACAACGCCAAGTTCGCCTCTGAGCCGTCAGCGGGAGCGGACTTTCATCGGCGCTTATCGAAGCGTTTGGACTTGAAGTGGGTGTTTTGCTTGGAGGGAGAGCGGGTGGTGTCCAACGACCTGGTGGTACGTTTCGAGAACCGTTTTCCGCAGTTGAAACCGCAGCGCAATCAGGCTCTGGGCGCAGGCGCGAGAGTAACCGTGCAGCAAGCGCGCGAGGGCGAGTTGCGGGTGGTGTTCGAGGGGAGAACGGTGGCGTTCGACGAGATCGCCAAGCCGCTCCCCAAGGTGCGGCCGGAGCCGAAACCGCGCCTGGCGCCGCAGCCGCGCACACCGCCGGCGAATCACCCTTGGCGCGCGCCGTTGAAGCCGAAAAAACGGGCGGCGACCGCGTGAAGAGGGCTGTGGAAATGACGGGGCCGTGGAAAACGAGGAAAACCCTCGGCAGCCGACGAGGAGCTTCGAACCTCATCGCTCGGGTTTCCCACGTTTCCCCCAGCCCCTTGGAAATCGCTGTGCGATTCCCACATTCCCACAAGCCCCTACGACTACTATCCTTTTACTTAAAAGGGGACATTTCTACCGGGCTAACCAAGGGGACATTTCTATCGCCCTACCGAGGGGGACATTTCTATCGCCTCTTGACAGAAGTTTGGCGGCCACTCGACGTGCGCGTCTCGGCTACGATATTCTTTTGAGTCTGCGTCGGATCGGACGCCGCCGGTACGCTATTTCGCCGGGCGTTCGACGCAATGGACTCGCCGCCGCCGTAACCCGCTGCTTGGCGGGAACGAATAAATCGGTGTGACGGCCGAATCCCTCGCACTTCCGACGCCCAATTGGGTCGTGGTGAAAATCAATACAACGGCGCAGCCTGACCGGGAAAGCGCGAAGGCGGCTGACTCCACCCAAGAGGCGGAGGAGCTTAAGCAGTTGATGCTGGACTACCAGAACGCGGACCGCGAGGCGGCCACTGCACTGGTCCGGCGGCTTTCTCCGAAGCTGGGTCGGTTTCTTGCCGGTCCGGTCTATACACGGTCGTTCGCCGACGACATGCTGCAAGAATGTTGGTTGCGAATCCACCGTTCGCGAGCCGCCTACCGGCCGGGAACGCCGGTTTTGTCCTGGGTCTACGCGATTGCGCGCCATACGCGGATCGATTCATATCGACGCCGCCGCAAGATCGACCTGCGAGAGACGGCGCTCGAACAGATCAGCGATACCGACGCACGGGCGTCAACGCCGGCGCAAACGCCCGACCGCGACCTTTGGAAGCTGGTCGAGCGGCTGCCGGCCGGGCAGCGGGAGGTCATTCTCATGCTCAAGGTCTCGGGAATGACGCTCGAGGAAACGGCGCGGGCCACCGGGTCCACGGTCGGTGCCGTTAAGCAAAAGGCGCATCGGGCGTATGTGAAGTTGCGGGAGATGATTGAGAGCCAGTCGAGGGAACGTGTGGGATGACATGTAGCGAAGTCGGGACGGAACTCACCCAGGCGGTGCGGAAGACGCGCTCGGACCTTTCGGCCGAAGTGCTTCGGCACCTCGAGGGTTGCGAGCATTGCCGCAAGGTGTGGGAATTTCTGGTCGGTTTCTCTGAATCCGATCCAGTGGGCGAAGAACAACGCGCGGAAATCACCCGATCGGTCACGGAATCTCTCGAGCCGGTTACTCCCTTGCCCGGTTCCAGGCTGCTCACGCTGGGATTCTTGCTGATCTTTGGTTTGCTGTCGGCGGCGTTTGTTTCGTGGGCGGGGATTGGCGGGACCGCCACGCTGGGTTGGGTGCAGTTCGCGGGCGTGTTGGGAATTGTCGGAGCTTCGGCGTTCCTATTGGCGCTGACCTTGAGTCGTGAAATGGTGCCGGGCGAGAAGCGCCTTTTGACTCCGGCGCGGCTTTTCTTGCTTTCGTTGGTCCCTTTGTTCTTGACGGTCTTCTTTGTGTTCCCGTGGGAATCGGGGAACAATCCGGCTCCGCAAAGTTGGCATTGTTTCAAGACGGGTTGTATGTTTTCTCTACCGGCCGCGGGGCTGGTCGTGCTGGTGTTGCGGCGGGGGGCGGTTCTTTCGCTCGGAGTTGTCGGCGCGGGAGCGGGATTGCTGGCGGGCTTGGTCGGAGTGGTTGTTCTGCACTTTGCGTGCGGCATCCCGAACGCCCCTCACATTGCGTTGGCGCACTTAGGCGTGCCGCTGCTGGGGGCGCTGGTTGGCGGGCTGATGGGCCGGGGGTTGCGGCTTGTTCGGCCGTGGCATGGGAACTGACCGCTTGGCTCCTGAGGCTCCGAGCCGATTCGGTCTTAGGGCGCTTCCATTCATCGCCACGCGGATGCCTCTCGCCCGATCTGTCCCTATGGATCTCGCTGTCTCTCCGAGATCTTGCGCAGGCTCACAGCCCGACCGTTGACGAGAGGTGCAATGTATTTCCAGTCGAGATTTTGAGTGTCTTGTAGCTTTTCAAGAGCTCTTGTCCGCTCGGCTGAGACGGTTTGGGGACCGCCAAAGTTGCCGATCGAAAGATAAATGTTCCTGCTTCCTTGCGGTTGCAACAAGTGAACCGTCTGACCATCAAGAAGCTTGTCATACATTTCCGCTAACTTCTGTGCTTGTTTTACGTGCCTGGTCTTGCCTATGACGTAGGCGTAAGTTGTTGTCGGCGTCCGTCCGACGAAACGCAGGACTCCATCACCTAGCGAACCTTCGAGCATTTCTTTGGAAATCGTTTGTACTTGGAAACGTTGCCCGTCCTCGGTAGCCGAATCTTCCTCCTCCGCATGGGCCGTGAGGGGAAATAGCAGCACAGGGAGGGGCAAATCAGGGATTGACAGCGTTGATTCATCCCCGGTGCCGTTCGGCGGGACGTACGGTGGCGGCTGGGCCAGGGCGATGAGAAAGCTTGGGGCGGCCAGGCCTTGCATGAAGAGCTTACGAGGATCGGTTTCTTCAAGAAAAGTCGTGAAAATCATCGCAAGCACGACAAAGGCCGCCGACGTCAGAAGCCCTCCCCAGACTTCGACCAATTGAATGCTGGGGTCCAGATAAAAACCGGCTTGAATCAACTTCACTAGGACCAGGCATAGGCCGGCTGCGCCGCCAACCAGGCTTTTCTTGAAAGATGTCATGCTGTTATCGCCTCCGGTCTGGAATCGACCTCTTGTGTAGATACGCGACAACTACTCTAGGAATGGGCCATCTTTACTCGGGACGAGATCGGAACCGAGATCGGGGACAGCTTGGAGTGCGGGCGGAAAGTGGAGCCGGGGCGAGATCGGGGACGAGAGGAGATCGAGGACAGGCTCCCGAATTCGGGCGAAACCGGCTTGACAGGCCCGCTATCCCGAGCGCGAAGACCCCAATTCCAAGACCGTAAGCGGCAAGCCGAGCAAAAAAGGAAGAAGCTACAAAGCTACCGTTGCTTCGGACAAACGGGCGATTACGCCCGTGAGCTTTGGGCTTTGCCTAGGCGGTCTTCGATCGGAACCAACTCGCGTTCATCCGGCCCCAAGTAGACTTGGCGCGGGCGCGTGATGCGCTTTTCGGGGTCGGCCATTAGCTCTTCCCAGTGGGCGAGCCATCCGGCCGTGCGCGGAATCGCGAACAGCACGGTGAACATCTCGGGCTGGAAGCCCATCGCCTGGTAGATGATGCCGGAGTAGAAATCGACGTTCGGGTATAGCCGACGCTTGACGAAGTAGTCGTCATCGAGCGCGATTTTTTCGAGCTCGATGGCCAGGTCGATTTTGGGGTTTTTGCCGGTGACTTCGAAGACCTCGTCGGCGATGCGCTTGATGATGCGGGCGCGCGGATCGTAGTTCTTATAGACGCGGTGTCCGAAGCCCATCAGGCGGCGCTCGCCGGCCTTGACCTGCTTGATGAATTCGGAAATGTGGTCGACCGATCCGATCTCATCCAGCATTTGCAGAACGGCTTCGTTCGCTCCGCCGTGCAACGGCCCATAGAGCGCTCCCGCCGCCGCCGCCGTCGAAATATAAGGATCGGCGTTGGCGCTGGCCACGGTGCGCATCGTGCTGGTCGAGCAGTTTTGTTCGTGATCGGCGTGCAGAATGAAAAGTACGTCGAGAGCCTTGGCGAGCACCGGACTGGTCTTGTATTTCAGCTCCGTTCGACGCCAGAGCATGTTCATGAAGTTTTCGGTATAGCTCAGGTCGTTGTCCGGATAGGCGTAGGGCAACCCCAAGGTGTGGCGGTAAGCGTAGGCCGCCATGGTCGGCATTTTGCCGATTAGGCGTAACTGCTGCTGTCGGCGGTTCGATTTGCTGTGAATATTCTTGGCGTCGGGATAGAAGGTAGACAGCGCCGCGACGGTCGAGATGAGCGTTCCCATCGGGTGTGCGTCATAGAGAAAGCCGTCGATGAACTTCTTGATGTTTTCGTGCACCATCATGTGGTGCTTGATCTCTTCGTGCCAGTGTTCGAGCTCGTGTTGCGTCGGTAGTTCACCGTGCAGCAGCAAATAAGCGACTTCGAGGTACGTGCAGTTCTCAGCCAGCTGTTCGATCGGGTAGCCGCGATAACGCAGGATTCCCTTATCGCCGTCGATGTAGGTGATGCGGCTGGTACACGACGCCGTGTTGGTAAACCCGGGGTCGTAGCCCATCATCCCGAACTCTTCGGGGTCTTCCTTGATCGGACGCAGGTCGAGGGCTCGGACCGTGCTGTTTTCGATCGGCAGTTGGTAGGATTTCGAAGTACGGCTGTCTGTGATGTTGAGGGTCGGTGCGCTCAAAGAAACCTCCTCGGAAAATCCCCGATCGGCAATCTCGAATAGCGGGGAAAACAAAGAGGATAGCAGAATTGCGGCGGGCGATGACGTGATAGGCTAAGCGGTGCGTCGGTTGGGCGCTTTTTAGGGCATAATGCATTCCCGGTCCGCTGGGGCCCGGCCCGAGGGGAGTTTTCAATATGGCAACAGCGAACGAGGCGATTTCAACGGTCGTCGAGCAGGTCGTCGTGGAGCTGCGAGACGGGATTAAGTTCATTACTTTGAATGCCCCCGAGCGCCTAAACGCCGTCGACCGTCCGATGGCCGAGCGCTTCCGCGACGCCGTGATCGAGAGCGCCGAGGACGATTGCAAGGTGGTCGTCATTACCGGCGCGGGCGGTCAATTTTGCTCCGGGGCGGACGTCAACGCGCTACGGAGCCCCGATGGCGGTTTCGAGAACGCGATTGATTTCTTGGAAGAAGTATCGAATCCTATCATTTTGAATTTACGGAAGATGGCCAAGCCTGTGATTGCGGCAATCCCGGGAGTGGCGGCGGGGATCGGATGCAACTTCGCGCTGGCGGCGGATATTCGCATCGCGAGCACGAAGGCGCGCTTCGGGGAAGTATTTTCGCGGATTGGCTTGATTCCCGACGGAGGGGGGGACGTACCTTTTGCCGAGAATGATCGGTTACGCGCGGGCTTAGGAGTTAATGGTGACGGACGAAGTCTTCGGAGCGGAGAAGGCTCGGGAGTTGGGATTGGTGAATGCCGTGGTCGCGCCCGACAAGCTTGATGCAACCGTCGAGACTTGGGCGAAGGGTTTGGCCACCGGACCGTCTCTTTCCTTCGCCGGCATTAAGCGAGCTCTCAATTTCGCCGAGACGCACTCGCTGGCCGAGGCGCTCGATTACGAGGGTGTCGAGCAGAAAAAGTGTATCGTGTCGGAAGATTTTTGGGAAGGGACTCAGGCGTTTCTGGAGAAGCGCAAGCCGCGGTTTCAGGGGCGGTAGCGGGTCAATGAAAGGCTGCGAAGTCAGGGAGGCGTCAACGCAATGAGAAAAATTCGTTGTCTTGGTTTGGTGATGGTCGCGATGGTGATGCCGACGGCGGTCTTTGGGCAGCTCGACGGTGTGGTGGATCTGCATGTCCATTCGGCGCCTGACAGCCGGATGCGCAGTGTGGATGCGATCGAGGTGGCGCGCTTGGCGCGGCGGCACGGCGTTCGGGCGTTGCTGTTGAAGAACCACTACACGCAAACGGCTTCGCTGGCTTACATCGTGGGGCAGGCTGTCCCCGGAGTCGAACTTTACGGCGGCATCGCGTTGAATCGCAGCGTAGGAGGCATTAACCCGGTCGCGGTTGAGCACATGGCGGCGACGACGGGCGCGTTGGGGCGCGTGGTTTGGATGCCGACGTTCGATTCCGAACATTACACGCGGACGTACGCGCCCAACCCGAACTTTGTTCCCATTAGTCGCGACGGGGCACTGTTGCCGGAAGTGAAACAGGTGCTGGCGTTAATGGCGGACCGAAACTTGGCGCTGGCGACGGGACACTCGAGCCCGGAGGAATCCATTCTGCTAATCAAGGCGGGCAAGGAAGCGGGCATCGATCGCATGATCGTGACGCATCCGATGCTGCCGCCGGTGGGTATGTCGATCGAGTTGCAAAAGAAGGCCGCGGCGTTGGGGGCGTTCTTGGAATATCCCTTCAACGCTCTGATGCCGGATGGCGGAGTGGATTATGAAGACCTTGTCGAGACGCTGCGGGCGGTGGGGCCCGAGCGCGCGATTCTGTCGAGTGATCTGGGACAACCGATGAATCCAGTGCACACCGACGGGCTGGTCAATTACTTCGAGAGGCTCGGGCAGAGTGGGTTTACGCGGAGTGAGATTGATCGCATGGCCAAGCTCAACCCGGCTCGGTTTCTGGGTTTGCCGTTGCAATAGGCGGTCAAGAAGGGCTACGTCAATCCCATCGGGAAGTGATCGAGGGCGGTGACGCCTTCGGGGGTGACGAGATAGTCGTGTTCCAGACGAATGCCGCCTTGTAACGCTTCCGAGTAAAGCGCGGGCTCGCAGGCCAAAACCTCGCGGTCCAGCACCGGCTCTTCGCTGCCGGGCGTCAGCCAGGGCAGTTCCCAACCGCTCAGACCGATGCCGTGACCGGCGTGGTGCCAAAACGACCCGCGAGCCGCTTCGAAAGCGTCGAGGTGTTCCTTGACCGTTGCGTAGATTTCCTTGGTCGGGACGCCGGGGCGGATCGCTTTCCGCACGATGTCGTGAGTTTCCATGACGTGTCCCCAGGCGTCTTGCTGGAGTTGGCTTGGGCGGCCGACGACGAAGGTTCGGGTGATATCGCAGACGTAGCCGTTGTAGCTTGCACCGGTGTCGACGATGAATAGATCGCCCAGCCGGATGCGTCGGTCCGTTGGGGGGCCGACGCCCTGAACGGCTCGCGCGCCGGATACGAAATCTCCCCGGATTGAAACGGCGGACTGGGCCTTGGCGACCACGGCCTCGCAATAGGCTGAGTACAGCTTGTATTCGGTCACGCTGTCGTCGAGTTTCTCCTTGACGGCTTCGAGGCCGGCTTCGGCCAAGGCGACGGTTTGGCGAATGCACTCAACTTCGTCGGGGTCTTTTTGTCGGCGCATGCGGTCGATGGTCGGGGTTAGGTTGGCGGCCGGTTTCCGCGCCCAATCACTGAGTGTTTCTGTTGTCCAAAGCTTCGCGGACTCTCTTTCGAGGCCGAACGTTCCGCTGCCCGGTTGCAATCGGGAAGCGGCTTCTCTGACGTGGTCCGAGACGGCTTGATCCCAGCTTGTGGAGCCGGCAACGGCGTCGATTCGATGGTGCCGATAGAGCACGACTTCGTCGGCGGCGGCCTGGGGCGCGGCGGCCGATGCTCCGACGGACACATGGGTCACCAAGACAGACTTTCCCGAGCCGTGCAGCAGAAAAGCATGCGGGGTTCGATCGTCGACGAGCAGGCCCGAAAAATAGTAGACCGTCTTGGGGTTGGTGACGACGGCCAGGTCGAGCTGCGAATCTTCCATTATCGCGAGCAGGCGTTTCTGTCGTTCGCGGCAGTTCTCGGGCTTGAGCATAAGGTCCGATTGTAGCAAGCGGTTTAGGAAAACCCGATCCGGCCCGCCTCCCGGCGGCGCGAGGCCGGCGGGCCTTTCCGTGATAGCCTGAAACACCGATTGGATTGACGATGGCCGCGCCCGCAAGTACGCAAGAAGACGAAGGCCTACCTGATTCTTCGCTTTATCGCTTTCGTCCGCGCGACTGCGTCCTCGGTGCGCAGATGCTTCTTGTGGCGTTCGGCGCGCTGGTTCTGGTTGCTATCCTCACGGGACTGCCGTGTCGCTCGCGGCCACCGTGTTGTGCTCGCTGATTGGGCGCGGCATGCGGCGCCTTCTACCGATTCTCGTCGGGATCGCGGCGGGTTACGCTGTCTCGTTGCCCTTGGGGCTGGTCAACTTCGAAGCCGTCTCGGAAGCACCGTGGTTGCGGATTCCCGCCTTTGTGTTTCCAGAATGGAATTGGCAGGCGGTGGTGTTCATTCTTCCCGTCGCGATCGCACCCGCGATTGAGCACTTCGGCGACGTGCCGGCGATCGGGTCGCTGACCGGCCGCGACTATACCGAGAATCCCGGCCTTCACCGAACGCTGTTGGGAGACGGGTTGGCGACCAGTCTGGCGGCGTTTCTAGGCGGACCTCCGAATACCACCTACTCGGAGGTCACCGGTGCGGTTGCCCTAACCGGCGTCTACAATCCCGCGTGATGACATGGGCGGCGATTACCGCGATTTCGCTTTCATTCGTGGGAAAAGTCGGCGGCATCCTCCAGACCATTCCGACACCGGTGATGGGAGGCATTCTGGTGCTCCTTTTCGCCGCCATCACGGTGAAGTCGGGCGAGGATCTCATGGCGCCCCGCAATCTGGCGATCGTTGCACTGATCTTGATTCCCGGGGTGGGAGGGTTGAGTTTAGGAATAGGAGAGTTTGCGGTGAAAGGAATCGGCGCGGCCGCGATTCTCGGCGTCGTGGCGAATTTTGTCCTGCCGCTGCCCCCTCCCGGACCGACAACACGCCTGGTGACCGAGCCGTCCGGCCGTGTCGTTGCCCGCCGGGATTTCGTCCCCTTCGGCGAGGAAATCCCGGGTGATGCAACCCCGAGGATCGGCAAATCCAGGTCAACGGAGACGCGTCGACGACCTACAACCAACTCCTAGGCCATCCACACCAAGAGTTAACAGGCCGGGAACGCGAGCTGCTTCATTGGGCGGAACCCGAAGGTCGCGCGGCCACGACGGCGACGTTTAGCGAGCCGGGCGAGTATCTACTGGCGTTGTACTCAACAATTGGGGCTCGGAGGCCGCGGCTTCCTGTGCTGCTGGACGTCGGGCTGGTGAAGGTTTCGGTGACACATCGGTGAGAGCAGCGAGCATTTTCTCATCGAAGGATGAGCCTGAAGACGGGGGTTGGGGCTTTTTGAGTAGCTGGGGCTCCTTTCTGGTTTTTTGGTTTTGATTTGGGAAGGGGAGAATCGTCGTCGGGGTTGTGGGAATGTGGGAATCGCGGAGCGATTTCCAAGGGCGGTGGGAAACGAAGGGAAACCTGGTTTTGGTTTTCCTCGTTTTCCACCGCCCGCCATTTCCACAGCCCTCTTCCTGCTGTTCAGCACGGCGTGTTCGCGGACCGGAAACTGGCAAACAGCTTGTGCTTGGCTCGCTGCATCCGGCGCGCCGCCGCAGTGTCGCTTTCCGCCTGGGCAATGCGGCCCAGAGCCTCAAGCGTGTGCCCTGGCTTGAGGTAGCCGGGCGGCCTCGGGCAACTGCTCGAAAGATTCCCAAGGCGTCTGGTAGTGGCGATACACCCGCTTCTGCTTGCCTTTGGCGTCGGTCTTGATCTCGGGCTGTCCGCAGGGCCGGTGGAAATTCAAATAGGGATTGAAGTGCTGTTGGTAGAAGCGCTGGATGCGCCCCGCGTGCGGCGCCGCGATGTGCGTATATCCCATGTGTTTGCGGATCACCGCGCCGTTTTTCGATTCCACCAAGCCGTTGTCATTGGAGTGCCGCGGACGCGACTTGGTCTGTTCGATCAGCAGCTTGTTCAATAACTTCTCCACCGTGCGATTGAGGAACTCGCTGCCGTTGTCGGAATGGAAGCCGCGGATACGAAAGGGAAACTGCTCGATCATGGCTTTCAGCAACGGCTCCAGCCAGGCTTCACTGATCGCGGCTGTGGCGCCGACCACTTGCCACTGGGTGACTTCATCCACGGCATTGATGTGGTAGACGCCCTTGACGCCATCGCGATCCCCTTGATGCACCGTATCCACTCGCAGAAAGCCGGGTCGGCCTTGCGGGTCGGGCCGGCGCCGCTCGCCGATCGACACCGCTGTGGGCCGGGTCTTGGTGAAATGCAGCCGCCGCCGGCGGTAGGCACTGCGCCGCCGCAGGCGATAGATCTGGGCCACCGAGATCCCCGCCAACCGCTCGTATTCGCGCTGCTGGTACTGCTGGTATTCCCGCTCGAGGATCTTGCGCGTGGCCGGGCCGCTGAGGGTTTCGTGGGCCTCGTCCACCGCCGCCAGCAGTTCGACGTCGGCGGGCGTGTACTTGCGGGCAAAGCGATGCCGCCGGTAGCGGGCGGGTTGGAGTTCTCCGCCCTGCCGGTACTGCTGGATCAGCCGCGTGATTTGCGCCCGGCTCAGTCCGGTCATCTTGACCAGATACTGCCGCAGCAGCCCTTTGTCGGCGCGGTTCTGGCGGCTGTAGCCGTGCCGGCCAAGCGTGCGCGCCACCCAAGCGTAAATCTCGGCCCGCCCTTTGCCTTTGAATCGAATCTCCTGGCTGGAGTGGAGAAACTGCCGGATCTGTTGCGGATTCAACTTGCCGGCGTTTTGCACTTGGATAGTCAATCCCCAGCATGCCCACTCCCCGATCCTGCAGGCTCATCTTGTGTGAGAAACAAACTCCTCGTTCAGGCTCATCTTGCATGAGACAAGACTCAGCGAAGACTTTTGACTAAGGAAGCGTCATGATGGAAGGTTTCGTCGAAAAGCGCGATGACGGCTACTAGGTCGCGGGGCCCGCGTCTCGTTGGACTCGGTCGTCCGTGAGTTCCTCAAGGGCCGATCCCCACGGCGCCGAGAACCGCTCATTGATTTCCAAACCGTATCGTTTGCCGGCTTCTCAGAACCCAATCGAAATATCGGTAAAGCAGGCGAATGCGTTGGTCGTGAAAATCGCCACGGGAATCGCCTCGCCCGCGATCACCGGGCTCGGGATCGTAACATTCACCTGATAGAGACCCGCGAATCCGGGCACCGCGCCGGCGAAGAATATATCCCCAACCTCGCCCCCGAACAGCACTTGCAAGTTCGGATCGACCACACGAGCAAACGGTTCTTCCCCGGGTCCGGGAGCCCCATCCGCGATTGGAGGGTCGAGCGATCCCAACCCGGTGAGGAAGATGACGACGGTCTCGCCGGGTGCGGCGGGGTCTTCGGCGGTTACGAGGCGGAAATCGGGGTGAGTGATGGTTCCCGGCCCGAAGCCGGTCCGTTGCGTGGAGAAGATGCTCGGGCTGGTGGCCGCTACGGGCACCCGGACGGAATTTGAGTTCACGCCGTTGTTGTTGACTACGATCTCGGCGGAGTTCCCCGACACACCGAAAGGAATTTGAAGATTGATCTGACGATCGTTGACGAACAGCAGAGCCGCCGGCACGTTGTTGACCAGGACGCTGACACCGAGCAACTCCGTTGGCAGCGGAACGACTTCATTGAGCTTTTCCGAGGGCGCCAAACCGCCTCCAAACAACGAAACAAGAGTTCCGACCCAATACCGGAAAAGTGGGCGGTGCGCATGAGGCCGCATTGACCACTCCCAAGGGCGAAAGAAAGACTCCGTCGCCGGTCGGGTCCGGCATGCGAACGCCAAAGAATATGCCGTGCAGCACCGACAAGTCGGTGTCCGCCAAAACCTGCGCCCCAAGAAACGCCGGCGGTACGCCGCCCGCCGAGGGTCCTAACGCCATGTTCGTGACGAAGGAGTCTTGGAACGCGGCCAAGTGACCCGAGCCGTCGCTATCAATGCGATAGGCCTGCAGCGCGCCGAAGTCGAGCGGGAACAAGTCGAATCTCTGTCGTTGGGACAGAACCCCGGCCCCCTCGCCGTTGGCGCGGATACCTCCCGCGGCCGACGTGTAACCATTCGCCAACCCTTGGCTGTCAATGCCGCGCTCGATCACCAATTCGGCGATCCAATAGCTCCCTTCCCACGTTGAGTCATCCACGATCACCTCGGGATTTTTGACGCCGAGAAGAATATCTCGCTCGCCCTCGGCCGTGGAAAAGCCGATCAGGTAGTTCCCCATGGCGGACACAAAGATGTCGCGATCACCCGCTAGCAGATCGGTGTCGGCTCCGAGTGAAAGCGTGCCGCTTCCGTCCGCGTTGACGCCGTAGGTTACGTTCGGCAGATTTTCGGTGAAATTGACATCGTCGAACATGGCACTGTGCCCGATCACGTCCGCCGCGGGAAAGCTTCCTTGTCCATCGGCGGTGAGTAGCGCGAAGGCCGTTGTGATGCCGTCGTCGGAACCGTCGGGTAACATCATGGTCGACAGGGCATAGTTGCCGCTAACCGTTGCATTGCTCACGGCCGAAGTCGGAGCCCGCACGGCGACAAAGAGGTCATAGGAACCGTCGGCGGTCTCGGTCGAGGAGCCGAGAACGATCTCGGCGTCGGCACCTATGCGGGCGTTGACTTCGAGGTTGTTTTCGATTGGATTCGTCAAAATCGCGAAGGCATTGGTGTCGACGGCGTAGGTGCCGGCACCCTGCGCGGCTAGGGCCGCGTCGCCGCCCGTGCCGATTCTCCCTTGGTAGGTGTAGCCCCCAACACCGTCGAAGGTGATCGTTCCGCCGAGGTTGCGGGCGTTATCGGCCCGGCCGTTATTGCCGGTCGAAATGAGTAAATGGACGAAATGGTATTTACCCGAAAGCGTTCCGGCATCGAAGAGCTGCGCCCGAGCGCTCAACACAGACAACGCCACGAAGAGCAATAGAAGAAAGGGTCTCATGGGATTCAGCCTTGGCAACATAGACGTGGGGCGAAACTTGGCGGGGTACATACCAGTAGGTCCGCTGTTACTATCGTAAACGAACCGACTACCGTGCCTCGCTGCGAGCGCACACGCATCACACCCGGCGTGGCGTGCCGCGGCGACTCCCCTAATTTAGACCAACCCGGGAAACCCGCGAAAGTTGCGCCGGCGGCGTGGGGTCACTCGTTACGCGTCCCGATACAATGAGACATCCTCATGAAGACGAGACTGACTTCCTCACCACCCGAACAAATCCAAGCGGATGCCGTCGTTTTCTTTCTCTCGGAGGCTTCCGAGGAGGCTCCCGAGGAGGCTCCCCCGCCCGGGGCCGATCTGAACCCGGCGACGGACGGCCTGGTGAGCGAACTCTACGCCTCGGGCGAGTTCAGCGGGAAGCTGTTCGAAACAGCTTTACTGCATCGTCCGGGGGACTTTGAGGCCAAAAGGTTGCTTTTGGTGGGCACGGGGCCAAGCGAGGAGCTCACTTCGTCAAGGCTGCGCCAAGCTGCCGGCGCGGCGTTACGTTTCGCCAAGAAAAAAGGCGTGCGGCGCCTTGCGCTGGTTCCGCCGGGGGACCCCGCGGACAGTGAAGCCGCGCAGAGCGTGACGGAAGGCGCTCTGTTGGGGGACTACGAGCCCGACGTTTATCACACCGAGCGCAAAGACCCGAAGGCCGTTGAAGAAATAGCCGTCGTCGCCCAAGACGACGTCCAAGACCGCTTCGATTCCGCCGTGGCGATTGCGGACGCACAGAATTTCGCACGGAGGTTGGTCAACGAACCCGGTAATCTGTTGACTCCCATGCGGCTGGCGGATCATGCCCGGGAGATGGCCGCCGAGGCCGGCCTGGAAATCGATGTTCTCGATCGCGGCCGAATCGAAGAGCTGAAGATGGGTGCGCTCCTGGGCGTGGCGCGGGGAAGCGCCGAGGCACCCGTGCTGATGGTCGTGAAATACCGGCCCGAAAATCCGGAATCGGAGATCCATCTCGGTTTAGTCGGCAAAGCCGTCACTTTCGATACCGGCGGTATTTCGTTGAAACCGGCGACGGACATGGGTCGCATGAAATACGACATGGCGGGCGGCGCGGCGATGCTCGGCGCGATGCAAGCCCTGGCCGTTCTCAAGCCTCGTGTCGCGGTGACCGCGATCGTCCCGTCGGTGGAAAACATGCCGGGTTCCAAAGCCCAACGTCCCGGAGACGTCGTGACATCGATGGCGGGCAAGACGATCGAGATCATCAACACCGACGCCGAGGGACGGCTCATTCTCGCCGACGCCCTGAGCTATGCCGAGCAACTCGGATGCACCCATCTCGTCGACGCCGCGACGCTGACCGGAGCGATTGTCGTCGCGCTCGGCCACGAACGCGTCGGCGCCTTCACGAACTCCGACGCGTGGCTCGATGAAGTGATGAAGGCCGCGGACACGGCCGGTGAAAAGTTCTGGCGGATGCCCTTGGATGAAGAGTACAAGGAGAACATCCGCAGTCCGATCGCCGATCTCGCCAACAGTGGACCGCGCTGGGGCGGCTCGGTCACGGCCGCGATGTTTCTCAAGGCGTTCGCTGATCCGCTGCCTTGGGTGCATCTCGACATCGCCGGCACAGCTTGGCTTGAAGACGAGAAGCCCTATGTTTCCAAGGGGCCTAGCGGCGTCGTGCTGCGAACGCTGACGGCGCTGGCGATGCAGTTGTAAATCACGCCGCTGGTACCATGAGAAACCGGGGTCCGCTGAGCGGCGGTTCTTCATCCCCTATTGGGCGCCTTGAACGCCTTGTCGCTCCGAAACTCGCCCGATCCTTCATCGGATGATCCTTCAACTGTTGTGTCCACACCGCGCGCTCAATTGATCTGCTACGACCCCGCTTGCGGGAAGCGTTTTTCCGTCGATGAGGTCCTATACCAGTGCCCCTCGTGCGGCTCGCTGCTCGAAACTGAGAACGATTTCTCCGATATCGATGCCGCGGAGTTGCAACGCTGTTGGCGGCAGCGGCGACTGAGCCGCGATCCGCTCGACGTCAGCGGCGTGTGGCGCTACCGCGAGATTCTGCCCTTCGTCGAGGACCTTCGTCATGTGGTGACGTTGACCGAGGGCAACACGCTGCTACTCGACGCACCGCGCGCGGCCGAATATGGCGGGCTCGACAGGATTCAATTCAAGCACCAAGGCTACAATCCGACCGGGTCGTTCAAAGACAACGGTATGACCGCCGGCGTCACGCAAGCCGCCATGCTGGGCATGAAGCGGGTGGCGTGTGTGTCGACCGGCAACACATCGGCGTCGATGGCCGCCTACGCGGCCGCCGCCGGCATGCAGGCGATCATTTTCATTCCTCACGGCAACATCGCCTACGGGAAGTTGGCGCAGGCGCTCGAATACGGCGCCCTGACGCTGCAGGTGGAAGCGAACTTCGATCAGATCCTGGCCTTAGTGCGGGAATTTACCGAGCAGTCGGACATCTACCTGCTCAACTCGATCAATCCCTTCCGTATTGAAGGGCAAAAGACAATCGTCGTCGAAATGCTCGACCAGCGAGGCTGGAACGTGCCGGATTGGATCGTGATGCCGGGTGGCAATCTCGGGAACGTGTCGGCCTTGGGAAAGGGCCTGCGGGAACTCGAGCAGATCGGTTTGATTGACAAGACTCCACGCATTGCCGTGATTCAGGCCAAAGGTTCGGCGCCCTTCGAGGAACTGTTCCGTCGAGGAGAAGGCCCGCTGAAGCCGGTCGAAAACCCCGAGACACTGGCGACAGCCATTCGGATCGGCGCGCCGATTTCCTGGCCCAAGGCGCTGCACGAAATAACGAGTCGGCAAGGGACGGTCGAGAAGGTGAGCGAACAGGAGATCGCCGACGCCAAGGCCGTGATCGGTCGCTGCGGCATCGGCTGTGAACCGGCGTCGGCGGCAACGCTGGCGGGAATTCGTAAGCTAACGGCGGCCGGCACGATCTCGAAGGACGCCGATGTGGTGGCCGTTTTGACAGGTCACTTGTTGAAAGACCCGGATTTCATTTATCGATACCACACCGGGCAACTCAAGACTCCGGGCAACGAGGCTATCACCTCGACTTTTGGCAACAAGCCGGTCGTGATGCCGAATGACGCCGGGCGGATCACCGATTTTCTGGATAAGAACGCGCCCTGAAGTGTCGTCGGCAGCCCGCGCTGAAAATCAAACTACGGGAAGAAGGTGTATCAATATCCCAACATGGGCACGCCTCGCAAGACGCCAACCCGCGAGTTGGCGGCGGCCGGCTCTTCGGCCGTCATGACCCATTCGCCGCCCAAGAACTGAACCGATACAACCACCGCGAGGTTGACGGGACCGTGCTCGTTTTTCAGCAGCGCCAGCCGCGAGGCGGCATCCTCGGGCCGACCGTCGAGTTCGACGAGTTTAATGCGACCGTCGGTGAGCCGGGCCACTAGAAAAGTTCCCGGGCGATGTCCCCGAGCCATCATGCGGCGCATCGAGCCTCGGAGGTCCGCGACCAAATTCCATCGGGGCTCGGCGCTGAGAAGCTCGGGCCGGGTGGGTTCCACCTACTCCTTATCGGCCACGAGGGGAGGGTGGGGTGTGAAAATTCGACGGCTAGGACGCCTTAATCAACTCGCCCTCGGCCTCGACGGGATCGTCCAACCGAGTGTCCGGGTCCGGATTGTTTCTGTCTTTGGCGGCAGTGACGCGCTTGGGCGGCTTACTGAGATCGAAGCCTTCAAACGGCCGCAAGATGGCGTGATCGCGATCAGCCGCCAGCAGCTTGGAAAACGTCGACGCCGGAAGAGGCCGGCTCACAACGAACCCTTGAATCGTGTTGCACCCGAAGTCCCGCAAAAGGGGCAATTGCTCAATTCGCTCGACGCCCTCGGCGGTCACCTTCAGGTCGAGTCGGTGGGCGGTTCCGATCAGACCCTCGAGCAGGGCCGCCGCCTTCCTGTCTTCGAGAATTTCGGCGACGAAGGCGCGGTCGAATTTTAACGTCGTCAAGGGCAGTCGCCGTAAATAGTCTAAGCACGAGTAACCGGTCCCGAAATCATCGATGGCAATTCCGACCCCATGTTTGGAGAGCGCAACCAAGTTTTGCACGGCTTCGGATTCGCCCTCCACCAGGGTACTCTCGGTCACTTCCAGTTCCAGGCAGTTCGGGGTCAAACTCGTTTCTTCCAAGACTTTCTTCACCGTGTCGGTAAAGCTCGGCTCCTTGAGCTGGCGGACCGAGACGTTCACCGAGACCTTGTGCTGGTTGTAGCCGGCTTGGCACCATTTGGCTTGTTGTTCGCAAGCGGTTCGCAGCACCCATTCGCCGATTTCGCCGATCAGGCCCATTTCCTCGGCTTGTGGAATGAAATCAGCCGGCGATACGAGTTCGCCGTCGGAGCGCTTCCAACGTACCAACGCCTCGGAACCTTCGATGTGATGAGTATCAATCGACACGAGCGGCTGGTAATGAAGCAACATCTCACCGCGGCTGACCGCTTTCGCGAGCCCCTCTTGCAGCTCCCAGATTCGCAGCATGCGCCCGTGCATCCCGGCATTGAAAACGCTGAAGCCCTCTTTATGCGTCTTGGCCTCGTACATCGCGATGTCCGCGTTTCTGAGCAGATCGCCGGCCGTAATCGAACCTTCGCTCAGCGCAATGCCGATGCTGCCCGCCGGGGAAACCTTGTGGCCGTCGACTTCCAACGGAGCCGACAACGTATCGAGAATGCGTTGCGCGCAGGCCACGGCTTCCGTCTCGTCGTTCAACGTGTTGAGCAGGATGACGAACTCATCCCCCCCCAGGCGCGCGACCAGATCACCCTCGCGCACGCTTGACTTCAACCTTTGCGCCACAACGCGGAGTAGTTCGTCCCCAACGGCGTGGCCCAGGCTGTCATTGACGATCTTGAAACGATCGAGGTCAAGAAAGAGAACGGCGAATAACTGACCGCGCTGGCTGGCGCGATCCAATTGCCTCATGAGAAAGTTGCGGTTGGGCAGCCCAGTGAGGCGGTCGTGCATGGCGTCGTGGATGAGTCCTTTTTCGACTTCGCCCAGCACGGTGCTGTCGGTCTGCGACCCCGCGATGTGCGTCGGCTCGGACCACTTATCTTTCTTGGCTTGGCCTCGCACCAACACCCATCGATAGCTGCCGTCGCGGTGACGAATGCGATATTGGCTCTCGAAATGGGGCGTCTGACCGCGCAAATGCGAGTCCAGGTCTTTCTTGAGCGAGCTGAGATAGAAAGTGTGGACGCGCCCGAACCATTCCTCGGGGTCGGTACCGATCTCATGATCCTCGTAACCGAGCATTGCCTTCCATTGCGAAGAGAGATGGATCTTGTTGGCCTTGAGGTCCCAATACCAAAGCCCCTCGTTGCCGCTCTCCACCGCCAGGTCGTAGCGATCCTTGTTTTGTTTGAACTCTCGTTGGTGACGCTTTTCTTTCAGCTTTCGATGGAAGGAGCGGTTACGTCCGTTCAGTCGCAGTTTGAGCACCAGAGCGGCCGGCGCGGCCGCAACCAGCGCACCGAGGCCGACGAGAAAGGGTGGGCCGACAGCTGCCGTCAGCCAGGCCAGAAACCCCGCCGCCACCGAGGCCAGAATCGCCAAGGGCGCAAACCAGGGGAGCGACAGGAAAACAAGGGCCGCGGCGGGGGGCACGAGCGCTACCAGGACAGGGCTGAACTGCTCGGCGGGCCCTCGGACCAGCGAAATTCCAATGATGACCATGGAGCCCGCCGCGAAACCCGCCGCGTGGGACCCCGAGACGGGAATCAATTCGGCAAAAAAGGCTCCGGTGAGGATCAAACACAGCGTTCCCACGATCACGACCGGGAGCCACTGTGTCGCCTCGTGCGCCGAGATCAGATAGACGGCGTACCCGGCGAACAACAAGACAAGCAACGGAAGAATGATTTTGAGAGTGTCGCGGAAGGTTCGATCGCGGCTCTTCTCTATGCGTAGCTTTATGTCACTCGAGGGCGCGTCTTTGGCGTTGCCGCCCATGGAATCGACTTTGGCGGCTGCGTGCTCGATGGATTTCCAGACGCTTTGCGCCGCTCCAGAGACCCTTTCACTGAGGTTCGGCACCCGCTTCCCACCCGCTGCTAAGAAAGCTTGCGCGGAGCGTATTAGGCCCAAAGCCGCGGACATTGGTGGTTGCAAGTTCACTTGAAATTCAAAAGATCGTAAGGCGTTACAGGCGGCTCATCCGCTCGAACGAGTCATCTAAAAACCTAATGCAGGTTACACCCATCGCCCACCGGGGGAACGAGCAGGCCGCCACGACGAAGGCCCTGACCGTAATCGCAGTGTCCTCTCAATCTTGCCACCAGGGGTAACGGAAAGGCCATGGAACTTTTGCACCATTCTCGGCTGGGACGGACTGCCTAACACCTTCGGGTTGGGTACCACTCGGCGAGCCCGCGTCGGTGAGGAATCGAGTTTCCCGAGCGCGGGCGGCATTCCGCCTCATCTTCGGCGAGAAGGTGTGCTTGGATGGGGCGGCGAGCAACGTCGGCGGGCGTAACGAATTGTAATAACAGGCCTACCGGACCTTGCTCCGCCGGATTGGCGATGACCAACAGACCGGCCCAATCGCGGATTCTTGCGCCCGCATCGGTGGTGTGACGCTCGTCGACTGGGAAATGGTAAGTAGTATTCGGTCATACGACTGTCGTCAGCCTTGGCCGGCATCAGGCAAGCAATGCGAGGTCTCGGGCGCACAGATCCGTCACGAACGTGGGCCGGAGCGTGAGTAATCATGATCTCGATTTCAGCCCGTAGAGCCGCTTCTTGGGGTGTGACGCCGCAGGCCCAGAAGACGGGGACGAGCCCGTCCGGGATGCTTTCGACCAGCGGGCCGTAAAAAGGGTTTTCGAGATCCGCGCCGATCGCGGCCGGGTCACCGGTATGGATCGGCGATCCGTGATTAAAAGGGAAACGCGTCGTCACTTGCGTTGCCGTGACTGCCTGCTCGGGAGTCAACCAGCGCATCGTCACCGCCATCGGACCGCGAAAAGGCCCGGCGGGGTCGGTGGGAAGCATGGACCGCGGAACCCAGCGATGCTTATCGGTTGGGACGCCGGCTTGCTGTAGAGCTTCGTCGAATGTAATACCCGAGCCGATCAAAAACGCCGTGAAGTCGTCGCGCCACAGGTCGCGCACATCCGTTACATCATCGAGGCGACGCCCTTCCCGGTAAACGGCGTATCGGGGGAGGTCGGTACGCGGATCGGCGCCGGGAGCCAACCGCTTCGGTGCAGGGCTGCCGATGTCGGTCACTTCAAGAACCGGGCAAGCTCGTGCCGGGACCTGTCGGAGGCCGTTTTCCAAAACGCAATGGCGCGTCGTTGATACGCCGCTTCCATGGCAATATCCAAAGTAACACGGCGATTGAACACGCGAGAGCAACAAGCCAGGGCGGCGACCCGGCAACGGAAAAGATCAAACCAAGCGCGCAGGCAGCCGTGACAACCCGCTCGGCGGGGTGCAGAGGAGAACCTAAATATCCCGCCAGCGCGGCGGCCCACAGTGCCGTTCCGGCTAACAAGGAGGCCGACGCGGCGAGTATGCCCAAGGGCGTCCCAAAGCCCAACAAGCGGGGGTCGAACGCGAAAGCAAAGGGGATGAAGAACGACACCAGGCTCAGTCGGAATGCCAGTAGGCTCGTTTCCATGACGCCGGCTCCCGCAATGCCCGCGGCCGTATAGGAGGCCAGCGCCACCGGGGGCGTAACCATCGATAACACGCAGTAGTACATGACAAAAAAGTGGGCCGACATGTCCGGGATGCCCAGCTTCAGCAACGTCGGAACAAACAGGATCGCGCCGATGATATAGGCCGCGACCGTGGGCAATCCCATCCCCATGATGATGCAGCCGAGAATGATGAAAAGCATCGCCCCGTAGAGCGTCCCGCCGCTGCCGGCGATCATTTGCGAGGAGAATTTCAATGCCAGGTTGGATTGAATCGCCACCGCGATAATGATTCCGATAGCGCCGATCGGCACGGCTACTTGCGCCGCTTGACGAACGGCTCGGTCGGCGGTTTCGATGAGATCGGCGAGGCCGAGGCGGGTCTCGCGCTTGGACGACGCAACCAGGATGCAACTCGCCGAGGCCATGACGGCCGAATAGGTCGCCGAATATCCGGCCAACAAGACGCCGACGAGAACGCCCGGGGGAATCAACAGATACAAACGCGGACGGATGGGCCCGGAATCATCGACCGAATCGGTTTGCAGCTCGCCCGCCCCGCCCCGGCGCGCCGTCAAGTCGACGAACAAGAACACGGCGGCATAGAAGGCCAACGCGGGGATCAGGCCGGCAAGCGCCACGCGTGCGTAGTTGACTTGCAGCATCTCGGCGACGACGAAGGCCGCTACGCCCATGATGGGCGGCATGAGCTGTCCCCCGGTCGAGGCGATCGCTTCGACGGCACCGGCGAGGGGCGCGGAATATCCCGCCCGCTTCATAAGAGGAATCGTGAACACGCCGGTGGTGGCGACGTTGGCGACGGCGCTGCCGCTGATCGAACCCATCAGGCTGCTCGCGACGACGGCGGCCTTGGCGGCGCCGCCTTTGTGACCTCCGGCGACCTTGAGCCCGATATCGATGAAAAGCCTTCCTCCCCCGATCGCCGAATAGACCGCGCCGAACAGGACGAAGTAAAAGACGAATTGCAAGGACGTGGCGGTGGTAATGCCGAGAACGCCGTTGACCGTCATCGTCAGGATTTCGATGCCCTCGGTGACATCGAAACCACCGAATCGAAGCCAGCCGGGGAATACGCTCCCGGCGAGGCCGTAGGCGAGAAACACCAGCAACACGCTTAGCAAAGACCACCCGACGGCCCGACGAACGCCCTCGAGCAACAAGACGATCAATAAGAGGCCGAACGCAATGTCAACCGGGAGCACTTTGTCGATGCCTTCAATCCTTTCGGTGAGGCGGGCCGCCGAGACCATGTAGTAGAGCAAAACCGCGCCGACGCCGAGCAGCAGGAAAAGGTCGAGAGCTCGGACGATTTTCGGGTTGAGGCGGGCTTCCGTCAGAGGTTTCGTCAGCAAGAGCAGGGCCAGGGCTAGGGTCAGATGCAGGGGGCGCTGGAAAAGCGGGGCTTGCGGGAAAAAGATGATGTAGATCTGAAAGCCCAGCCACCCGAGGCCCAACGCAATGCGAACCGGCCGGAAGAAGAGATCTGTGTCGGAGGCCTCGACGGGCTCGCGCGAGGCCTCCCTCACTAGTCCGCGCCCACCGGCAGCTCTTGTTCGGCCAACAATCCGGCTTCTTCCACGGCCTTGCGAATGCGCACCAGCGTGTCGCCGGTTGGGACGGCGATCGGCGGACGCACGCGGTTTGACTTCAGCAAGCCCGCCAACATCATCGCGGTCTTCATTCTCGAATGCGCATCGCTCGACGGCTCGCCGCTCGAATAGACAATTTCCTTGAGCGGGAAGATTCGGCTCTGGATCTCCCGCGCTTTATTGAGATCACCGTCGCAAACCGCTCGATAGAGCGCTACGATCCACTCCGGGATAAACGACGCGAACCCGACCAGGGCGCCATCGACGCCCTGTACCATCGACGCCAAAAGATATTCATCGTGGCAGGTCAAGATCGTGCAACTCGGATCCGCGGCGCGCACGGCGCGGATATCGCGGTCGTATTTCGACATCTCACGCGTCCCGATCTTAAAGGTCGTCACGCCGGCAAGCCGGGCCAACTCGGCAAGCAATTCCTCGGAGTAGGCCGCCCTGGTCCAAGCCGGATATATGTGAACGATCAAGTTGATGTCGACCGCGCGGCCAACGGCTTCAAAATGCGCCATGACATGCTCGGGTTGCATGCCGAAACGGAGCCAATAATGCGGCGGCATGATCAGCAAGCCCGTTGCGCCGGCGCGTTGGGCCATCTCGGCGTGTTCGCAAGCTTCGTCGATGCTTTCGCAGCAGATTCCCGAGATCACTGGAACCCGCCCGCCCGCCTCATCCGCGACGATGCGTGTGACTTCGGCGCGCTCGGCGGCCGTCAACGCGAAAACCTCGCCGGTGTGCCCATTGGGAACAAGCCCCCCGATTCCCTCGACGGCGGCAAGACGAGCGGTGAAACGGCGCAGCTCCGGTTCATCGATCTTGTACTTTTCGTCGTAGGGCAATTGCAGGGCGGGCAAGATCCCGCGGAACGGTTCGGCCAAGGGCATGGGTTACCTCGTGATTTCTTAGTGTACTTTGGAGCGACGCGGATTAACGCTATGGGCGGATGCCGGCTCCTTCATCCCGCGAGCGGCCCGAAGGTCTGTTCCATCTCACGGCGAATGCGCACCTCGCCGGCATCTTCGTCCAACGTCACGTCGGACCAGGTGACCACCGCGCCGGCGGGCAAGCCGCGGCGGAGCGGTACACCGTTCGCCAGACCGATGGGCAGAGCACCCAACTGGAGGGAATTCGCGGCCGTCGTTAGCTTTCCCCAAACACTCGATCCGCCTTCGCCGTCGAGGTGTTCGCCTTCTTCGAGATCGCGTTTGGCGACGGCGACGACATCGCCTCGCCATTCCCGCGCCGCTCCCGTGGGCTCGCCCCGCAGCGCGGCCGAGGCTACGCTGACGCCAAGTTCGAGGCCGATCATGTGATACGGCCGATAAAGAGCGGCGTAACGGCCGCTTGCGTCGGTCGCCAGGCCGTATTCTCGAAAACAGCTCGCGACATAATCGGAGCCGGCTTCGAAAGTAACGTAGACTCCCCAGCGCAAATCATTCTTCACCTCGGAACCGTCAAGATTGAGCGAAGAGACTACTTCCACCGTTCCCTTCGCGGCAATCACGCCGCCGTCGCCGCGGGGTTTGAGGATATCGGCGAGCCGATCACTGGCGCAAGCGGGAAACTGCAATCCGTCGACGGGCGGCTCGAGCCCCGAGGCATTCGAAACCGCCGCCATCTCGATCGCCGATTTCGTGCCATCGAGAAAGGAGTTGAACATCTTGGGGTTCATGCCGGCACGAGCGGCCTCTTCGGCGTTGATGCCGTAATGCCCCCAGACGGTCTCGGGCGTCGAACCGTGATAGGCAGGCAGGTACTTCGTGCCCTTGCCGGCGCACACAATGTCGAAACCGCTGGTACGCGCCCAATCGATCAGCTCGACGATCAACGCCGGCTGGTCTCCATAAGCCATCGAGTAAACGATGCCGGCCTGGCGGGCGCGCTCGGCCAACAGCGGTCCGGCGAGAACGTCGGCTTCGACGTTGACCATGACGATGTGGCGTCGGGCCTCGCAACACGCCAGAGCGTGGCGAATACCGGCGGCGGGGTCGCCGGTGGCGTCGATGACCACATCGATGCCCTCGGACGAGATCAATGCGGCCGCGTCTTCGCTCAACCACACCGATCCATTCCCGGCGGCGCCGGTCGCGGAATCGGCGCTGAGTTGTTCCGGCGTATACCCGGCGCGGACCAAGGTCCGTTCGGCTCGGGCGAGGTCGAGATCGCAAACACCGATCACCGCCATGCCCGCGGTCCGCCGAGCCTGAGCCAAGAACATGGAAGCGAATTTGCCCGCGCCGATCACACCGACAGCGATCGGAGAACCCGCGGCTTCCCTTCGCGCGAGTGCTTGGGCAAGGCTCATTGGTAGTTCTCGATACAGGACGGAACCGCGCTACAACCGCAGCGAAAAATCCTCGCCCTCTCGGGTAAGGTGCGGGTTGTAGTAGGGGTCATCCTCGATATATTTCCCCCATCGCGAACGCATGTAGACCACTTCCAGATCACTCGGCGTGTATTGGGCGTCGCTCTTGCTGGAGGCCTCGTGATGGTAGAGCTCGGCGTGCGGAGTATAGACATTGCGGTACCCGGCGTCGTGAAGTTTCAGGCAGAGATCAACATCCTGGAAAGCGATCGGGAGGTTCTCTTCGTCGAATCCCCCGACTTCCCAGAACCGCTTTCGGTCGACGAGAAGACAGGCCCCCGTCACCGCCAAACAATTTCGCACCAGCTCGGGCAAATCGCCGTAGTGCGGCTCATCCGCGTCGATCCCCTTGAAGCAATGCCCGGCGGTCCCAAAAACTCCGAGCACGACGCCGGCATGCTGGATCTGGCGATCGGGAAAGAGTAATCGAGCGCCGACGGCGCCGATCCGGTCGCGCCCGGCATGCTCGACCATCGACGTGAGCCAATGCGGCGTGATGATCGTCACGTCGTCATTGAGAAAGAGCAGCAAGTCCCCATCCGTCGAGCGCGACGCGGAGTTGCACAAGCGCGCGAAGTTGAACTCCTCGCCTTGATGGTCAAGCCGCCGGATCGGCCGGCCGGCCGCCGCGTGACGCTCGATCAATTCATTGGTGCGCTCATCCGACGAGTTGTCGATAATTACGATCTCATAGTTGGTGTAATCCGTCTTCGCGAAAACGCTCTCCACGGCCTCTTCCAACCGATCCACCCGCCCGCCGGTTGGCACCAAGATCGAAACGTGGGGCTCATCCGCCAACTCGTGGCGCACACGATACCGTCCCGGCCCGGTCTCGATCACCTCGGCATCGAGCTTCATCCGCTCGACGTGGCCTTCGAGGGCGCGACGACCGGCGTCCGACGCCGCCGGCTTATTGCCGACATCGATCGCCGTCGATCCGGGGGCCGTCCGCCAATGATAGAGCACCCCGCTGACACGCTTGATCTCATTGGTCTTCTCCCACAAGCGCAGGATCAGATCGTAGTCCTGCGCACCGTCGAAACCTAGCCGCAGACCGCCGATACTATTCAGTAAATCCCGGTTAGCTACAAGGAAATGACAGGCATAGTTCATGCCATGAATTAATTCCGGCGACCAATCCGGCTTGAAGAAATGCCCGAATCGATTGCCTTGCGGGTCGATCTTGTCTTCGTCCGAATAGAAAACCTCGACCTCGGGCGCGTCGTTGACGGCTCGAACCACCTGGTAGAGGGCTTCGGGGGCGATCTCGTCGTCGTGGTCAAGGAAAGCGACGTAATCGCCGGTGGCCGCGCCGATGCCTGCGTTGGTGGCGGCCGCGATGCCGCCATTCTTTTCGAGGGCGATCACTTTGACCCGAGAGTCTTTCGCGGCAAACTGTTCCAACGCCTTCGTCAGCGAAGCATCGTTTGAGCCATCGTCGACCAAGCAAAGTTCCCAACGGGGATAAATCTGGGCAAAGACGGATGCAACACAGCTCTCTAAGTCCGCCGGGTCGGTGCGGTAAACCGGCGTTACGACGCTGATCAAAGGACGTTGTGCGAACTTTTCGCTTTCGCGAAGCATATCTTCCTTGTCGGCGTCGGAGAGAGCATTCCGTCGAATCCAGATTTCGTAGGCGTCACGATCATCAAGCAGCACCTCGCGAACGAGTTCGCCGCACGCGCCTTCCTTGGTGATGACAATGATTCGTAGCTGGTGCAACCCGCCTTGTCCCCGTGGGACGTTCCAACGCACCTCGAACCCCGAAGTGGCCGCATCGGCGTATTCGGGATGGACTTCGGACACATCGCGCCGCGCTTTACCGTAGACCGCCTTGTATTCGGGGCCATCGCCAATCTGAACGTACACGCTATCGATCGGCGAAGAGGCCAGAGCCCAACCGCGCACCAGCACACGGCCGGCGAGGGTACGCCTGGAGTCGGGCTCGGGGTGATCGATCGCGATTCGGAACTCCGTTGGAGGTGCGTTGGGCGAAGCCTTGGGAGCTTGCATGCGCGGTGGCGACGGCACCGCTGTTTGCGCCTTATGGCGAGAGGCAACCGGCGGCGGTGTGAAGGTTGTTGCTTCGCGGGTCGGGGCCGATTCAGGCTTGGGAGCCGGGCGGCCTGACAGCAGAGAGAAAAAACCCTCGTACAAGCGCATCAGCCATGGGCGGCTCCAAACGTTTCGCTTGACCCAGCGTCGGTACGCGACATTCAGCTTCCAGCCGGGGCTCTGCTTCACTCGATGCAATTCGGCTAGCACGACTTCGTAGGCTTCCTCGGTGGCCTTAGCCTCCTCCAGCTCGGCTTCCTGGAATTCCAGCTTGGCTTCCTGTTCTTGTTGGCGCTGTTTGAGCTCGGTAATCTCGGCGCCTTGGCGGCGCATCAGATCCACCATTTCGGCAAGCTCGGTTGCCTGGGCCCGAATCCGTTCGCCCAGCCGGGCGATCTCTTCCGCGTTGCGGGCCTCCATCTCCGCCCGCTCGCGTCGGAGCGTTTCACGCTCCTCGGCCATCTCCCGCATCCGCTCCTGAATCGCCTGAAGGTGGGGAAGGTTCGAGGGGTAAGCGACGATCACGAAATGGCTGGTCGACGCGTCCGGGTCCGCCTCGAGTTGCTCGCGGATCGACGGATCAAGGTCCGGCGGCATCCCGGGCAGCGACTCCAACGGCTGCTGGACGCGATCGAACCTACCAATGAGTAACCCGGCTTGCTCGATCGTTTGCTCAAGATCCGGGCGCGTGAAATAGTTCACATGGTCGGCCGAGACGGGCCCGTTTTCCTCCAACGGCAGGGTGCCTTGTTCGAGAAGCGACACCCTCATTCCGGCGTGAGCAAAGTTGGCGCAACAGACGATCAGATGCCCCTCCGGAGTGAGGAGGTCCTTGAGATCACGAAGCGTTTCCACCGGCGTCGGGCTGCTCTCGACGAAACCGACGGCGATGATCGCGTCATAAGGGCCGTCGGGGATCTCGCCCCTCAGTTCCGGCCAGGCCAGAGTATTGACGATGACACGCTCGGCGTAGCGGGCCATCCGCAAAGCGGCCCGCCGATCCTTTTCGAGCACAATGAGCCGGCAGCCGCGGGCGTGCAGATCAGCCGCCCAGCCCTCTCCGGTCGCCCCCAACAGCAACACGCGCCCGGCCGCCGGGACGACATCGAGCACAACGCGCCGCAATGGTTCGACAGCGGCGGCCATCGTTGGATCGGCCGGCCGACCCCCCGTCGATAGGGGTTCGGTCCCCGGGCCCGCGCTCATGAGATCAATCTCTCCGCCTTTGGGGGCATGGCGGTTACCTTGCCGTTGCCTTTCTCCGCAATCCCGTTCTCGGCGATCCAAGGCAGTACTAACTCGCGCAGGCGGGTGTCGTGGATCAGCGCGTGCGAATCACCGTGCACGTCGAGGCATTTGTTTCTGTAACTGTTGGCGCGCCATTCCGCCTCGAGCGAGCCGCGCAGGGCCAGCCGATACCAAGCCCTCGCCTGCCACCATTGGTCTTCGGGCAAGCCAAGTTGCTCTGCTCGCGCCCCATGGTCCATCGCCTTGGCGATCCACAGCGACCGTGCCCGCAACGGCGCATGCAGGCACTCGATCTCGGGACAGTCTTCTTCCGCGCCCGGCACATGAAAAACATTGTGGTTGCCCATCGCGATCAGGATATGCTCCGTCGCCCGCGCGATCCATTTTGGGTAGGCCCCCAGTTCGACGTAGGAAAATTTTCCGGCTTTGAACACGGCCTGTGCTTCTTCGGCGCGTATACCGGTTGACTCCGGCCGGTAGACCATGTGGAGCAGCCCATCGGCGGTCGGCATGATCTGACTCCGGCGCTGAACGAAGTTTGTCATCGAAACCCTCAGCGCGGCCGCGGACGCTTCCTCAAGAACTTCCTTGAGAGTTCCCCGTGGGGCGTACCAGAATTCATCGGCGTCGATGGGAATGACCCAATCGGCGCCCATGGCACCCGCTTCCCGGGCGAGGTCGCTGGTTATGTTGGATTGGTTATAAGGGCCCGCGTCGCGAATCCAATGTAGACGACCTTCCTCCTGGAAAGTCTCCAAAACGTCGAGTGTGCGATCGGAAGAGCCGTTGTCCACGACCAGGAATTGATCGACGCCCTGAGCGAAATGGTGTCGGAGATTGACCGCGAGGATGTCCGCTTCGTTGCGGACCATCATGACGCCGAACAGTTTCATGATCGATACTCGTAGGAGCCGGTGAACGAAAAACGCACCGGCGTCGCGGGATAACACCCGGCACCTTCTATTCTCCGAGATGTCTTAGAGATAGTTCAAGGAGGATGGATCGTTCTCGCGGAACGGAATAGGTCCCGACCAGTGTTGCAATGTTCCGCCTCACCATGGGGCAACCAGCTTCCCGAGCAGTCGTACCTGAATGCGGACCGCGTCGATTGTGCGCTGCTCCGGCGTGCGTGATTCGTCGGAAACGTCCACGGAAACGTCCAATAGATAGAATTCCTCTCCATCTTGGGCCCACGCCCGTACGGATTTGGCGCCGCCGGCCGAAGCGGTCTCCACTAACTCGCCCTCGGATGAGCCCCGCCGGATCTCGGTCGGCCCATCGGCCCGCCGAGTTAAAGTAGTGAGCCCGCGAGGCAGATGGGAAGCATGACAATTGGTTACGGAAATGGGGTTGGGATCGGCCGTGAGCGTACCTCCGACGCCTTCCCGACCGCGCGGCGCGACCATGCCGAGCAGCCGGCGAATGATCAGTTTCGATAGATTTTCGTACCAACGCATCGCCGCAACCACCCGCGACGCCACTTTCTTCCCTCGAAAACGCCAAGGCCGACGGTAGCGGAGGATCTCTTGCTCAAGCAGCCGCACCGCCGGGCCCTCGGCAGGGTCGATTCCAAGGTCCCGCCAATAAGCCCGCACCCACTCCAAGTAACGCTTGCGCGATTCATGATAAGTGCCCTCTCGCAACGCCGAGTAGCACGAGGACTCCGGATGCATCCGGTAGCGGGCCACGCACTTGTCGTCGATGTAAGCCGTGCCCATCGTACAAGCCTTGGCCCAAAAGACCTGATCTTCGAAGAGTCCCTTGAAAGACGACTCCCAGGCGCCGATTCGCCTGACAAAATCGGTCCGAAACAACGAGGCGCAATTGGAAGGCGGAGCGCCTTGAAAACACACCGCCCGCAGCGGCCCGCCACTGACCAACCCGCCTAAGCCCGCCGGGAACACCGAAACTTTGTCGAGCTGTTTGTCGTCGGGGTTGCCCGTCCAGCTGAACCAATACGCGGTGCGGCCCCAAACCATATCAGCCTCCGGCCGGCCTCGAAGCAACTCGACTTGTCGATCGAGCTTATCCGGCAGCCACAGATCGTCGGCGTCGAGAAAGGCCAGCGCTTCCCCGCGTGCTTGTTCAATCCCAAGGTTGCGAGCCGCGCTCATGCCGAGATTTACATGCCCGGCGTGCTCCAAGTAACGGACTCGGCTGGGGTGGCGTTCCGCATACCCGTGAGCAATAGCCGTGCCGCCGTCGCGGGACCCATCATCGACCAGCAACAGCTCCCAATCGGAGTAGGTTTGCGCGAGCACGCTCTCGACCGTCTCTTCGAGAAAGCGCTCCGCGCTAAAAAAAGATGATGACGACGGATACGAGCATCGTGCTTTCGGGATCGCCGGCACTAGGCCAAAAAAGGTGCGCTCGACAATTTGCGCAAGAACTCCTCGCCGTCGCAATCCTCCACCGCCCAACGCGGCAGTACCAAGGCGCTCTCGACGCCCGCGCGCACCGCGCGGCCCTCGGTCGTACCCGCCGCTTCAAAACCCAATGCCTGAACGATCGCCAGTGTCTCGGGGGAATATTTCCCATAGGGATAGGAAAACCACCGCACAGGCTTTCCTGATGATTCTTCCAGCTTGGCGCGCGAGAGTTCGATTTCGCGGCGTTGCACCTCGGCTGAATGAGCGGGCAGCAGCGGATGAGTCGCTGTGTGCGCACCCAACTCGATCAGGCCGTCGGCGGTCAGCCGGGCGTATTGCTCTTCATTCATCGGCAGGCGCTCGGGGCGCGGCACTCCGTCGCCGCCGGCCCAAACCCAAAGCGAATCGATCACGGCGGAAATTTCTTCCGCCGGCAGCGGCTGTAGAGCAAAGTAAAGCGATCGAAAAAGAGTGTGGCGAGCGGTGGGTGTCTCTTCACTCAGAGCCCGCCAAGCCCGGTTGGCCTCGTAAGCGGCGCGAGAGTAATCGCGGTCGGCCGCCAGGTTCCCGTCGAAGTCTTCGCCGCCGATTGTTAGATGAAGCTCGCTCGGCAACGGGCCGGGTTCAAGCAAAATTCTCTCAAGCTCTTCCCACCAGAATTCCCGTTGCCGACCGACCGTCGAGCTGATAACGAAAAGCGTCGCCGGAATATCGCGGGCGGAGAGAATTGCTTTCGCGGCTTCGAGATTGTCCACGTAACCGTCGTCGAAAGTCACCGCGACGGGTGGCTTCACCGGCCCGCGCTCAACGGCCGCCCCAATCGATCCGAAGTCGACAGCGGTAAAGTGACGGGCCACGACGTCCATTTGCTCGGCGAAGTGAAGCGGGCTTACGCATAGGCCCCAAGCATCGGAGTCCGCGTCCGCAACGCGACGATAGAGGAGAATCAGACCGTGGGCGCTCATGTCCCCATGGGAGGCTGCCGAGTGAACCGCAAACGCGCCCACATGATACACTATTCGCGTTTCAGCCCTAGAGATTCCCAGGGCGCCCGTTCGTGGAGCTTCAGCGCCGTGCCTACGTCGCCGCCGGTCCGCACTTCTTGACGCCGGATCCCCATGGCCAAAGCCCCTCTGAGATCCAGCCCTTCGGTCAGCATCGTCATCCCGACGAATAACGCCGGGCCGCGTTTCGCCGCAACCCTGGAAGCGGTCCGGAGACAGAGCATCGAATCCGAAATCGTTGTCGTCGATTCCGGCTCGACCGATAACACCGTCTCGATCGCCGACCGTTTTGGCGCCAAGGTGGATTCCATTCCCCCCGAGTCATTCAACCACGGTGGGACGAGAAATCGCGGCATAGCCCAAAGCTCCGGCCGGTATTGCGTCTTGCTGGTGCAGGACGCCCTCCCCGTCGGCGCGAGATGGCTCGACGCCCTGCTTCAGCCCTTCGCGGACTCGCGGGTCGCGGCCGTATCGGGCCGCGTCGAACCTCGTCCCGATGCCGATACGGTCGGGCGTTGGGAAACCGTCGCGCAAAGTGATCTATTGGGACCCTCCGCCCGTGTTTCGGAAGTCCGCGATTGGAATGCCTTCGAAACCCTCTCCCGAGAAGACCGCCTGCGACTCGTGACGTCGAACAACGTCGCCTGCGTCCTGCGACGCGAAGCATGGGAAGAGCTGCCGTTTTCCGCCACGGCCTTTGGCGAGGATTTGGACTGGGGCTTACGGGCCCTGCAAGCAGGCCGCCGCCTTGCCTACACACCGGATGCGGCCGCCCTCCATTCCCATACTCGGCCCGCTGCTTCGCACTTCGAGCGGCTGTACGTTTCCGGTAAGTGCGTGCCCGCTGTGCTCGGCTACAAGCCGCAAGATCCGAACCTGACCGGCGACGAGCAGTTCTTCCGATTCCTCGGACTCTTGCTCGGAGAGGCGGCATTGCTCCTCCAAGAGCCCTCGATCGACCCGAAGCAGTTTCCCTCCTATCGCGATCGCCTTCAATGGCGGGCGGGACCCGGGCGTCAAGAGCGCCAAGAGCGCCAAGAGTTGAGCGACTACCGCGATCACGCTTTGCGAAGCATGTTCTATTCGTTGCTGGATGAAGTCTTTTCGTCCGCCCCGGTCTCGTCACGTGAGGAGGCCAACGAAACATTGGCCAAGATCTTGGCTCGGACACTGGGAAGTTTCAGCGCGCTCTATTACCTCGATGGCGAACGGCGGGGAGATCTCAGCGATCGTATGAGGCAACTTGACCGGTCCTGGATGGAAGGCCGTGGGGAACGGGACATATTCGATGACTCGTCGCGGCCCGCGAACCTTGGCCGTCGAGGAGATGAGGCCGAGGCCCAAGCTCGGATCACTAGACTTGCCGAGCGCTTCGCCGGTGATGTCGAGCCGTCCTCCGCGCCGTTCTTTTTCGACGAAGCACCCCCGATACGTTCCACGCCGGCGAGCCGAGAACGATTAGGGAACATCGGCGCCCATCTCACCAACGCCGGATTGCTTTCGGGGCGCTCTTGGCTTGACCACCCGTTGCGCACCGCCGGCATGGCGGTTCCGTTGGGATGGAAACTGCGTCTCCAGCGCGCCTTGGACCGGCCGCTGTTTGATTTGAGTCCCTACGAACGCTTCCAGCACGGAGGATACGCGGACGTCGAACCCCGTATCGAAGTCGCCGTGCCAAGGCCGCTTCGAGATGGCAGCCGGCGACAATTGCAACTGGTCACGCCAAACCCTTGCACGGATGACGACGGCCTGATGAAAGACCTGGGTCGGCTCGGCAATCTAGACCACTGGGAGATCATAACGATCATCGACCGCCCGCCGGGGGCGCTCGGTCCATTCGGCGATCTCGTTCAATCAGACGACGATGCCGACGGCTCCCCTGCTTCAGGGAATGCCGGGCGAATCATCCTTTTCGCTGCGTCGGACCTGATCGTGCCGAAACGAAAATTCTTCGATACCGCGACGGCCGAGCTGGCGAGACTCCGCCCGGACCTCGGCTTGCGGGGAAGTTTCGGAGCCTCGGATGACCCCGCGGCCGCCGAGGGCATCGCCGGCGCGATTTTCATTGCCCCCCAGCAGCGGCATCGTGCCCTGGCGATGGAAATCGTGCAACGAGGTTTGCCGGTCGTATACTGGCATGAGACGCCCTACGGTCCCCTTTGGGGCGCCGAGCCCGGAAGCGATCCGGCCGCAAGGCGGGCCAGGACTTTGGCGCTGATACTCGATCGGATGTTTCCGACCAACGTTCCGGTTGAGCGCTGATTGACCATGAGTATCGCTCACGATTGGCTGTTGACAACGAGATGAGCACAGCGCGTCCCAGCGGCCGCATCGCCGCCGACCCCAACCCAATTCTTGAAGCCGAGTCAGAGACCGGCACGGCAACGACCCTTACCTGGACCGCCAAGAATACGGCCGTGTTGGAAGTCCGTTTGGGAGCGCCCGATGGGCCGTTGGTGAGTCGATCCGGGGCCCTGGGAAGTTCTCGGATCGGAAAATGGCTGCAAGACGGCACGACGTTTTACCTCCAAGACGTCGAGGGCGGCAGGCCGCTGGTCCCTGAGCACACGGCCTCGTTACCGGACAAACTGCGCTGGGGCGACCTGCGAAGGGTTACGCCGATCAGCCGGAATTGGGGATATGACCGCGGGCAGCCGGTCGACCGCTACTACATCGAAAACTTCCTGGAAGCCCACGCGACGGATATTCGCGGCAGGGTACTGGAAGTAGGCGATGACGCTTACACGCGCCGTTTCGGGGGCGCCGAAGTAAGTCAGAGCGACGTTCTCCACCTCCGAAACGACGTTCCCGGCACAACGATCGTCGGCGATCTATGTGATGCGGCAAGGATTCCCTCTGATGCGTTCGATTGCATCATCACAACGCAAACATTGCAGTACGTCACAGACCCGCCCGCCGCTGTTCGGACATTGTTGCGTGCCTTGCGGCCCGGTGGAGCGCTGCTGGCAACCTTCCCGGGGATAAGCCAAACCTACGACGCCGAGTGGCAAGACTCCTGGTATTGGGCCTTCACGACCCCCTCGGCGCACCTTCTGTTTGATGAAGTTTTCGGCGCGGACAACGTGACCATCAAAGGTTTCGGCAACGTCCTTACCGCCGTATCTTTTCTGGAAGGGTTGGCGGCCGGCGAGCTGACGTCCAAGGAACTCGAGGCATCCGATCCCGGATACGTTGTGACCATCGCCGTCCGCGCGACGAAGGTTGGAGCCGGCGACAATTGAACCGCGTCCAACCGTTTTCTAGAATTTCAAGACTTGCCACAGGCCCGCGAAATCGTCGGTCCACAGCAGTGCCGACGCACGCGGATCGGTCGGTTCCGTCGCCGCTTCCCGAATGACTTCGTCCGCCAAGAATTCTTGATTGTCCGTCATGATCATCCAGGTGGCGGGATTGATCCCGCGTTCCTCGTCTCCCGAGTCGAGCAAAAAGAGTGTCGAGTTCCCGCTGAATTCGGCGAGGCCCCTCACGACCGGCTCGAGGTTCAAGGTGTGGTTCGAGATATGGAACAACAGCAGCCCGTCGGGTCGCAAATGCCGCCAATAAGTTTCCACCGATTCCGCTGTCAGCAAATGAATCGGGATCGCGTCGCTGCTGAACGCGTCGACGGCAAGAATGTCGAATTCTTGCGGTTGGTTGCCGCTCAGCTCCGACTCCATGCGAACCCGAGCGTCCCCGGTCACCACATCGACCGCGGCGACCGAGTCCTTCACATAAGTGAAGTGGTCTTCGGCAATCTCGATGACATCGGGATTAATCTCGTAAAAGCGAAAGTAATCGCCTTCCAATCCGTAGGTGGCGATGGTCCCCGCGCCCAACCCGATCACGCCCACGCGCAGTGTTCGATCCGTTTCCCGGAGCCGTCGAGGATGGCGCTTCATGGCCAATCCGATGGCGCTGTCAGGTCCGTAATATGTAGTCGGCCACTTGCGCCGATCGGGGGCAAGGAACTGCTCACCGTGAACGACGCGGCCGTGAACCAGCTTGATCTTGCGGCTCGGTCCCTCCCCTTCCTCTTGTAGCCTCAAGATCCCATAGAAACTTCTTCTAGTTACGATCGTCTCGGGGCCTGCAGCCCGAATCATCACGACGACGCCGCACACGACCGCCAGCATCATGCCGGCCATGGGGCCCACGACCCAATGCGGTTGCTTGAGGAAAGGCTCCCAAGCTTTGACCCGATACCAAGAAATCAACGTCAACACCCCGCACGCCGCCAGAGCAAGCGGATACTCCGAGAAAGCGGTGAAGATTCGAGGCGCGATAAGTGCCACGAAAACTCCGCCCAAAGCGCCGCCGGCCGCAATGGTCAGATAAAACAACGTCAGATGTCGCGGATCCGGTTTGAGCTTCGCCAGTTCGTTGTGACAACACATGCAACAAGCGAACAACGCGATGCTGTAAAAGATGATGTGGTACGTCAACGGAATATGCGGACCGGCGGCGGCCGCCATAAGAGAAGCAGCCGCCGACACGCCGACGAGAAATCCGAAAACACGCCGGTCATACCATCGCTCGCTGTCGAAGCTAATCACAAAGGTGAGCAAGTAGATGGCGAGCGGCGCCACCCAAAGGAAGGGAATCACCGCGATCTCTTGGCACATCTGATTCGTCGTGGCTAACAGCAACATGGCGCCGGCGGCTGAAAGCCCGAGCCAAAGCGAAATCGTGGCGCTATTAGGCGACTGGGACCGGTCTGCTCCCTCATCGCCCAACGCTGGTTCGGTCTCAGGGAAGGACCTCGTATCCATGAAACCCGCGCGCACGGCCGACCAGCCCGATAGGATCACAAAGACTCCGTAGGCGGCGGACCAGCCCAGGACTTGGTTGTGCACCGCCAGCCAGGGTTCGAATAAAAACGGGTAGCTCAGCAGCGCCACCAGCGATCCGGCGTTCGACAGCGCATACAGCCTGTAGGGTGATCGGCCCGGGAGACTTTCGCTGAACCACTTCTGCACAAGCGGCGCCGTCGAAGAGAGCAACAAATAGGGCAAGCTTACCGTTGCGGTTAACAGAAGCAGAATTTTAGCCGTCGGAGGGTCGCCGGGGGATGGTTTCCAAATAGGCGACGGCGCGATCGGCAAAACCAGCAGCGAAACCGTCAACAGCACCAGGTGGATACTACTCGCCACACGGGCGGGAAGTCGGGAGCCGGCCCAATGGGCGTAGGCGTAGCCGACCAACAGCACCAATTGAAAAAAGAGCAGGCAAGCCGACCAAACCGCCGGCCCGCCGCCAAACCACGGCAGGATGTATTTCCCGATCAGCGGTTGAACTTGAAAGAGCAGGAAGGCGCTCAGGACGATCGTAGCGCCGAATCGCAGCATGAAATCCTATGGGTGAGCCGTTTGTGGATCCGCCGGCATTCGCATGAACTCCGGCGGTGCCTCACCCCGGCTATCAGGAAGAATTGGGACGGCAAAGCGCGAAAGCAGACCCTAACGCATAATACCGCACATGCGTTCCCTCACCCGACGACGCGCAACCATTGAAATTTCTATTGCGCGATCCGCTCCTAACTCAAAACGAGATTACCCCGCAACGGCATCCGGGACAGCCGTTTCGGCCGCGCTCCACGGAATCTCTTCGTAGCACGAGGCGTCGTGCATGATCTTCTGCACCAAGGCGGCATGCAGCGCGTGGCCTCCCCGTTCCACCGTCACGTTGGCGAGCAGCGGGCGGCCCAACAGAGCCAAATCCCCAATCAGGTCAAGAAGTTTGTGGCGGCAGCACTCGTCGGGAAAACGCAGCCCGCCCGAGTTCAACATACCGTCGGCACTGAAGCAAACCGCGTTGTCGAGACCGGCTCCGCGGATCAATCCCATATCCCGCATCGCTTCCAAATCCGCTTCAAACCCGAAAGTTCGCGCCGGAGCGATCAACCGCGCGTAGTCATCACCTGCAACACAAAGCTCCACCTCGTCGGGGCCCGCCAGAGGGTGCCCATAGTCGCTGCGGCAGATGATTCGAAATTCGTCCGCCGGTCCAATCGAGATCCGTTTGTCCCCTTCGACGATTTCCACCGGACGAATAATCCGCAGATAGCGCCGCTGCCGCCGCAATTGCTTCATCCCCGCGCCTCGCAGCAACTCGACAAACGGATGCGCGCTGCCGTCGAGAATCGGCACTTCCAGATTGTCGATCTCGATGCGAGCGTTATCGATGCCGACCGCATAGAGGGCGCTCAATAGGTGCTCGGTGGTCGACAACAAGACGCCTTTCCGCATCAAGCTGGTCGCGTAGCTGACTCGGGCGACATGCCGCCAATCAGCGGGAATCTCGAACGAGTCAAGATCCGTCCTCACGAAAACGATGCCACTGCCCGAAGACGCCGGGAGAATTCGCAAAGAGACGTCCTGTCCGCTGTGGAGACCGACACCGGCCGTCTCAACAGCTTCGACGGTGGTAGTTTCAAATCGCATGGAGTACAGCGCGTGGAAAACGTATCACGCGAACTTTTTTGGATATCGTTGTTTAGACGTCGCTCGCGCCTGGCCCGGGTTGTCGTATGAAGGGCTTCCGGGGCCAAAGGGCAACCTGTCACCCTTGCAAGCAAAGGTCCAACCCTAAGTGATTGATTCTATGACCCAACGAAGGACCGCAGTGTGTCTATTTTGCCACACTGGCAATGCTTTCAGTGTGGGCCTCGCACGATCGCAAGCCCGATTCTACTTTCGGGCCAACATCGGTCGCAACCAAACCGTCTCGGATCAACATGAAACTGATGCGGTTATCCGAACTTCGTTACTCGATGGCCGCTGTTTCGAGGGCTGCTTGCGGGTTTCTAACCCCTCTGTTATAAAGAGAGTTCCCACGTCGGCACCCTCAAACCGCGTTTTCCGATCCTCATTTCGTAAACGCTCGATCGAGAGAAAGTCATGGTCGCCGGCCGGCCGCAACCTCGCCAGTGAGCGTAGGCGAATCCCGGATCGCAACCATCATGTCGAAGTTTGAACTCCCACGCGCGACGCGCGATTTTCTGCCCGGCGAGACGGCAGCCCGCAACCATGTACGCGCCGGGTTCGTGAAAGCGGCCGAATCGTACGGCTTCCAAGAGGTGCAAACCCCGATTTTCGAGCATGTGGAACTGTTTTCCGCGCGCTCAGGCCCGGAAATCAAGGGCTCGATGCTGACGTTTCACTGCGACCACGAGGAATTCGCTCTCCGCCCGGAAATGACCGCGCCTGTCTGCCGTTTAATGAGTTCCGGCGCCCTGGCGGCCGACCACCTGCCGCACAAGCTGTTCTATTTCGGACCCTGCTTTCGATATTGTCGCCCGCACTCGGGTCGCTATAGGGAGTTCTTGCAAGCCGGATTCGAGTGTCTCGGCGCCTCCGGGCCCGACGCCGACGCCGAGGTCGTCGCCGCCGCGGGACGTGTCTTGCGCGGACTGGGCATCGACGATTTCGTCCTCAAAATCGGCAGCATTGGAATCTTTCGCGACCTGCTGCCCGACGACCTTGACGCCGAGGATCGAGCTACGGTAATCGGGCACCTCGACCTGCTCATCGGTATCCATGAGAAATGCCGCCGCCTCGGCGCCGGGTCCGATGCTTCCGTCCTGGACGATCTGAAATCCGAACGCATGGAATTAGCGACCCTACAGGCTCGAACCGAATACAGCGGTCCCAACTCGATCGCCGAAACGCCTCAAATCGGTCCGGAAGAATTCGTCGAGCGTCTACCGCTGGAAGCCGAAGTCACCTTCCGCCGCCTGTGGAAGGTGGAAGAGCTGCTGTCCGACGAGACCGCGGAGCTGTTGATCAAGACCTCGCGCCTACGAGGCCCCCTTGCGACAATTCGCGAACAAGCCCTGGAATTGCTTGCCGAAACGCCCGCCACCGCCGCCCTCGACGAGCTGTTGAGCGTGTGCCGCCGTGTCGAAATGTACGGCATCAAGAATTTCGAAGTCGCCCTCGGGATCGCCCGCGGTTTTACTTTTTACACCAGTACGGTCTTTGAGATCACGTCCGGACCGGCGAACGGTGGGATCCTCTATTGCGGCGGCGGACGCTACGATCGCTTGGTGGAATTGTTCGGCGGCCCGCCCATGCCTTCGGCCGGGTGCGCCTTTCGCTTCGATGCGCTCGTGGACGCCTTCCTGCGCGCCGACTCTTGGCGAGCACCCGCGCCCTATCAGCTCTTCCTGCTCGCCGAGTCCGACGAAAAGCTTCCGGAGGCGATCCAATTTGGGGAACAGCTCCGGGAGCGCGGGCTGCGCGTAGGCGTCGCGACCTCCCGCTCAGCAAAGCCCTCGGCGGCCGATTTCGGCGAATACAAGACGGAGGCGATCGCCACGATCAGAGGCAGTGAACCGGCGGTCCTCGACCTAACCGACGACTCAGGAGTGCGAGAATTGCCGCTCGACGCCGACACTCTCGTCACGAACCTATTGAGTCTCGCATAATATCCTGTCAGTTGAGAGCAAGAGAAGACTGTTTCCAAAAGGCGGTGATCAAACGGGGTTTGCGGCGCATGCGCCGCAGCGCCTTGCGGGCTCGCTCGTCCAACTCCCAATAGTCCTTCGGACACACATTGGGCAACTCGTGCTGCTTCCAGTACGCCCAGATGTATTCCACCGGATTCAACTCCGGCGCATAGGCCGGCAAATACTCGGTCACGATGTGACCCTCCGACAGTGCGATGAACTCTTGCACCATCCGGCTGCGGTGCGCCGGCAGGCGGTCCCAGACGATCAACAACGGGCCGTCGATGTGACGGACCAAAGCCTTCAGGAAGTCGATGACTTCGAGTTGGCCGATCGCGCCGGGATAGAGCCGGAAGTAGAAGTTGCGCAACGTCAGCCCGGCCGAAACGGAAAGCTTTTTCCAGTTGAAGTTGAACTCCAGCAGCGGCGTCTCGCCGCGCGGCGCCCAGCTGCGGCAGCGATGCGGCTTCCGGCTCAATCCGCTTTCGTCGATGAAGACGATCGTGCGACCTTGTGTGTGGGCTTTTTTTTAAAGGCGGGCCACTGGTTGCGCTTCCACTCGCGGATGCCCTGCTCGTTGCGCTCGCGCGCTTGGCCGACGGGCCGTTGCGGGCTCCAGCGGAGCGCCCGCAGGATTTTCCACACATGGCCTTCGTGATAGCGCACGCCGAACTCGTCTTGGATCAGACGCGCCACGCGCGGACAGGTCCACAACGGCGTTGGGAAGCCGTGCGCCTCGGGGCCTTCGAGCAGCAACGTCTCAAGGCGTTCAAGTTGCGTGGCGTCCAACAGCGGCTTGCGGCCGGCGCGGCCGGCGGCGCGGAGTCCGGTCTCGCCTTGATCGCGGTAGCGTCGCCGCCACTCACTGACGGTTTGTCGGGCGACTTTGAGCCGCCGGGCGGTTTCGGACTGATTGAGTCCTTGATCGAGCCGGCGCATCGCCTCGAAGCGGCGTTTCTCCAGCGCTTCGAAATCACGGCGCTTTCCTTTTGGTGTTCCCATACATAGAACTACGTACGGCAACCTCAAAAGGTGTCATGTTATTTTGCGAGACTCAGCAGGTCCTTCCAAACCCTAGTACTCAGACCACCTGAAAAGCCACCTTTCCGCGACCTTGTTGAGAAGGCTTCGATCCGCCATTGCGGAGGAAACCACTACCAACCAGAGCCGCATCGCCACGCGATGCTCAAGAATATTGCTTTGCAGCCAAACAAACTTTTTCATGCGGTCGTGGCACTAGTTCGTTCTCTTCACATTTTCGCTCGCTGATCTGAACAATCGCGCTCAACACCAGGAGACCTCGTTCGGGCTCGGTCGGGTTAAGACCGATCTCAAGCGCGAACTCGATGCCGTCTTTGCCGGCGGGTGCCGTAAGATTTTGACATTCGCTCCGTTGATCGGCGGCGAACAGGATATTCGCCGCGCTCAAGACCAAAACGTTCCGTCGCTCCCCGCCGAGTCCAAGCTCGGTCCGGACGCTTAGAACTGGTAAGAAATCCCCAGCGCCAACTGATTGCGCGCCAGCAAATCGATTCCCGGGGTAATTTCGCTAACCGCCTGCGCCAGGCAATCCTTAGAATGAAATGCGGCTGTTGCGCAAACTCCGCTCCCATGATAATCGCGCTGCCGCCGGGGCCGCTCAGCACAATCGCGCCCGCCCCGAACCAACGTCCTTGCCAAGCCGACGCATTGCCCGCGATCCCGAAGATCGACGCATTCGTCTGCTTGAAACCTCCGCTCAGCAGAATCGGCAAACCCTTGATCCGCGTGATGGTTTTCGTGGCGACGATGTAATAGTCGCCGCTATGAGTGTCTTGCCCCAGAATCGCGCCACCGACATGACTCACCCGCCGTCGCGAAACGAAGCCCACCGCGATTGCCGGCATGAACTTTCCGCCCGTGTTTTCGGGCAGGAAATTAATCTTGCCGTGAAATGTGTCGAAGCCCCCTTCAACCAACGGGCTCAAACCAGGCGTCGAACCGCCCAGCGTGGCGGTCCGCGTATAGCCGATTTCCAGGTTCTTCGGAAACCCAAAGTCACTGAAGACTGCGTGAGTCCCCCGATCACGCTGCCGCCGTCCAAGTAATGGAAACTCAATTGAGGCGTCCCTAAACCTTTGGCCGGTGATTTGCTCGTATAGGCCAACGGAGTGATAAACGCGCCTGTCTGGCCTTCCCAGTTGAGACCTTGGCCGAATAGGCCGGGCGCCCCCATGGTCACGACGACGAGTAATGCCGGAACCAACATTCTCGCAATCAAAGCAGAGCTGATTTTCTTCATGACTAATCTCCCGTCATGGAAAACCCGGGGGCGGCCCGAGCCGCCCGTCCGGGAATTAACCAAGTTGAATTGGGGAACATTGATTTCTTTCTATAATTGGCTCTTCCGGGTTTCTAGTGGCCGGGGGCCATATCGAGTCCTCCGCGGTGGAAGTAGATGGCGTTGATGAAGTTCTGTTGATTGCGGAAGCCTCGAGCGGTCGCCTTCAGCTATTGAATCGTTGAGTTCAGCCCCTCACTGACCGCATTCGTGACGCGGTGTTTCAGGTACGTCAGTATGTTTTCGAGGCGCGCCGTTAACATCCGCGCCACAGCGACCATCAGCGTCAACCGGCTGCGACGAGCCCACTCGCGCCATGGCGTGAAGAAAGCCCGCGCCGCCGATTCGCGACGATAGTCGAACAGCCGCATCACCGTCTCCTTCAACGCCCACGCCCGCGCCGTCTTCAGGTCGCTTTCCCGCACTCGAAACTCGCGCCAGGCGTCTTCGGAAAAGCTTGCCGGATGCCGCGGCCAAACGTACTTCGTGCCGCTCAAACGCTCGTCGCCGGACGCCCGCGGGCGTTTGTTCTCCGCCCGCCGCACTTGATCCACGGCCTTCGATAGATGCGCCGCGATGTGAAACTTGTCGTAAACGATCTTCTTGTCCGATTCGGGGAGATGCTCGCGCGTCGAGGCGACGTAGGGGTCCCAGATGTCCATCGCGACGGCTTCGACGCCGGCAAGCTGTTCTTCGCTCAACGTCTCCCAGAAGCCGTCCAGGCTTGCCTTGCGCCGTCCCGCGGCGACGAACAACACGCGCCAGCGGTTGAGATCGTTGACGACCGTGAGATAGCGATGACGCTTACGGAAGCTCTTCTCGTCGACGCCTAGATGGGCGATCGGCTCGGCTCGGCGGCGCGCCAGTCCACGCTGCACGGCGCGTTCAAGGATGCCGTGAATCTCGTCCCAGCTCAGGGCGAGCAGCTCGGCGACGCCTTGTTGACTGGCTTCTTGCAGCCACGAGATCGCGAGAGCTTCCAACAGTGCTGTGAAGCGGCTGGAAGCCTCGGCCCACGGCAGTCCCACCACCCGCGGCCCGTGCTCGGGGCAGTCGCTACGCGCGGCCCGGCATGCAGAATCGTGCGGTACCGGCAAGTGTCGAGATGACGCCAATGGCGCTCGGGTTGATGATCGTGGAGCCCACACTCGGCGCCGCACTCGGGACAGCATCAGCGCACTTGTTCATCGTGTTCGAGAAAGACGTGGACTTCGCCGCCGTCCCGGCGCAACTTCACGCGTTCGACTTTCCAGGGACTTTCAATGCCTAGAATCTGACGCTATAGCTCGCCGTCTTGCATCCCGCGAGCCTACCACCCCGCTCTCCTCGGCCACTAGAAACCCGGAAGAGCCTTTCTTTTGAATGAACGTGATGGTTTTCGTGGCGCGAGGGGGGACGTTGGACGTGAGCCGTGAGCCGTTAGCCGTTAGGCGAGTGGGACTGGGGCCAGTCGGTCTTTGGCTTGTGGGGGGTTGGGTTGGGTGGTTGCCGGGCAGGCCTGGAGGCCTGCCCCACTGGTGCGCGAAGCGTTGGGGGAGGGGGGAGGGGAGCGGCCGCTCGCGGCCGATCTTTGGCCCGTCCCAGGCCCACGAACGACCGCGGGAGCGGTCGTTCGCCCGTGGGAGAGTTGGTCTTGGTTTGAGATGGTGGTCCCTGGGCTTGCGCCCAGGGCCGGTATTAAGTCGAGAGGCTTGGTCGGGTTGGCGGAGGGGGATGGACCGGTTGACTTACGGGGTTTTCGGTGAACATGGCCAATCAGGGAGAGCGGGTGGTGAGCAGGTCTGGAGACCTGCTCCTGGCGGGCGGGCCGGGGTTTCCGGCTTTGTTTTGCCGGTTGGAGATTGGGTTTGTTTAGTGTTTTTTGATTAGTGACGCCGCGGTGTTGCGGGTTCGCGATTTTTTGCGCTTTCTCGAGATGTGGGTGACGGGGCCACTTTTTGGCTGGTTGTTAGACGGGGGTGGGTTCGCCTGGTTTTTTAGAGTTGTCAGGTTCATCGGATACCGCTTACTTACGTGCGCGGCTCGGTTTGAGGGACCTTCGCTTGGGCGTCAGGACTACACTTGAACGAGGAGCAAACAGATGAAGATCGGCGTCGTCGGCCTTGGGTTCATGGGGGGCACTCACTTGCAAGCTTATCGTGGCGTCCCTTCCGGGGAGATCGTTGCTGTCGCCAGCAGCGACGCCCGCAAACGAGAGGGTGATCTGAGCGCGGTGTCGGGCAACCTCGATGTTTCGGCCGAGCCGCTCGACTTCAGCGGCGTCGCACGATACAGCACTCCCGAGGAGCTGTTCGCCGATCCGGACGTTGAGGCCGTCGACCTGTGTGTCCCGACCTACCGACATGCCTCACTCGCGATCGCGGCGCTCGAAGGCGGTAAACACGTCTTGGTCGAAAAGCCCATGGCGCTGAGTACGGCCGAGTGCGATTCGATGATTGCCGCCGCCGACGCGGCGCGCAAAGTCCTGATGGTGGCGCAGGTGATTCGGTATTGGCCCGCATATGCCGCGGCGCGGGATTGGATTCGCGAGGGTCGACTGGAAACGATTCGCGCGGCCTCGTTCCGTCGGCGCTGCGCTTGTCCGGGTTGGAGCGGCTGGTTGAGCGAGCGAGCCAAGAGCGGGGGCGGCATTTTCGATCTCTTGACACACGATCTCGACTACGCTTTGTATGTTTTCGGTCGGCCCGATTCGGTCAGCGCCGTCGGAACGGAAGATGTGCCTCGGGGTATCGACGTTGTCGACACCCGGCTTGCCTATGACGAAGGCCCCACGGTCAGCGTGTCGGGTGGCTGGCAGGGGCGCGGCGAGTTCCCTTTTTCGATGGAGTTCACGATCGTGGGAGAGGCCGGAACTCTCGACTTTCATTCGGGGCAAACTTCGCTGACTTATTACGATCCCAACGGCGGGAGCGAAGCGGTGGAAGTGAAACAGGGAGACGGATTTCAAGCCGAGCTCGCCGCCTTCATCGCCGCCTGCGAGGCCGGCCGTCCACCCGCCGACTGTCCGCCGCGAGACTCCGCCTGGGCCGTGCGTGTTGCGCTCGCCATGCGGGATTCCCGAGACCAAAAGGGGGTTGTGGTCGCACCGTAAGGCGACCGGGCGGTGGTACGGCGCACGACCGCGGGAGGCCGATCAGTGACCGCCGCCCGACGATTCGTCGTCGCTGACGACCTCGACCTCGGGAGCCACGCCGGACCACTGTTTGCGTCATACCGCCATGAAAATGGGGGTTGCGATGCGCAGGGTCAGGTCGGATTGTCCGGACGGTCTTCCAGCGTCCCTTCAGGGCTTAACGACGATTGATTCAGTACCCGAGGTTCCGCTTTCGGCTCCACCCCGTTGGAATAAATCCATCTGATCTTCCGATGGAGTTTTCGGGCGGCGGCGGGTGCGAACCGGGCTGCCCACGACACCCAGCACCGTGACCGCTCGCAGCGCCGCGCGCGGCACGAAGACGCGCTGCGCATGAGCGTTCGGGTCGGGCGGCGTGATGGTCATGCCGGCCGGTTCCATCAAGAGCATGTCATTCGCGACGACGCCTTCGAGAGTATCGCCGTCACGAAAGTTCAGCCGCACCCAGAGGCCGTCTTGTTTTGGCCGGGAGGCAAAAGCAGTCTTTTGCTTGCTCTCGGCGTCGGGATCGAAATCGCGAACAAAGTACACCCCCTTGATACTCGCCTCGGCCAGCGTCACGACTTGCGCGGCGCGATCGAGCACCTCGATGCCTTCCGGGCGGCGGTAGGTTTGGGGATTCACGTACCCTTCGAGCAGGGGCCCGTCAAAGCGCCTCACGTAAACTTTCTTGGTGGTGGAAGATGACACAAGGGGATGAACGATTTGCCGGTATGCTAATATGCGCCGAGAACGAATGTCAAGCCGAACCTTATATCATTGTCAAGAGGCGATAGAAATGTCCCCCTCGGTAGGGCGATAGAAATGTCCCCTTGGTTAGCCCGGTAGAAATGTCCCCTTTTAAGTAAAAGGATAGTAGTCGTAGGGGCTTGTGGGAATGTGGGAATCGCACAGCGATTTCCAAGGGGCTGGGGGAAACGTGGGAAACCCGAGCGATGAGGTTCGAAGCTCCTCGTCGGCTGCCGAGGGTTTTCCTCGTTTTCCACGGCCCCGTCATTTCCACAGCCCTCTTCACGCGGTCGCCGCCCGTTTTTTCGGCTTCAACGGCGCGCGCCAAGGGTGATTCGCCGGCGGTGTGCGCGGCTGCGGCGCCAGGCGCGGTTTCGGCTCCGGCCGCACCTTGGGGAGCGGCTTGGCGATCTCGTCGAACGCCACCGTTTTCCCCTCGAACACCACCCGCAACTCGCCCTCGCGCGCTTGCTGCACGGTTACTCTCGCGCCTGCGCCCAGAGCCTGATTGCGCTGCGGTTTCAACTGCGGAAAACGGTTCTCGAAACGTACCACCAGGTCGTTGGACACCACCCGCTCTCCCTCCAAGCAAAACACCCACTTCAAGTCCAAACGCTTCGATAAGCGCCGATGAAAGTCCGCTCCCGCTGACGGCTCAGAGGCGAACTTGGCGTTGTGCTCTGGCAGATACTGCTCGTCGAGATAGCGGTTCGCCGCCTCGTAATCGGCAATGCCTTTGAGCCGCATCTTCTTGATCAGGCGGTCTTGATGGGTGCCGTGATGGCGCTCCACGCGGCCCTTCGCTTGCGGTGACGAAGCGGCGATGATACCAATGCCGAGCTTGGCGCACATGCGTCCGAACTGCGTCTCGGGCTCGATGCCTTCCAGCGCTTCACGCGACGTTGGCCGGCGCTTGTAGACGTTCTTCCAGTCGCAATACAACGCCTTCGGAACGCCGTATTGACGCACCCAGGCTTCGAGCAGATCGGCCGCCGCCCAAGTCGTTTCCTCGCTCGAGAAACGGCACAGCGCCAGACCGGTCGCATCGTCGACGAAGTTCATCAGGCAACCTTTCCGCCCGCGCGCTTCGAGCCACTCGTGGTGCGAACCGTCGACCTGGATCAGCTCGCCCAAGTGCGCTTTACGCCGCCGCCGCGAGCGATGCGGCCGGCGCTTGCGGCGGCGGCTCCACAGGCCCTCGGCGAGCATCCAGAGCCGCAGTGTTCGCACCGATAGTTTCAGATCGTGGTCTGTCCACAAATGCTCGGCCGCCAGCGTCGGCCCGAAGCGCTCGTGCGGCTCGCCGGAGTAGTGTTCGCGCACCAGTTGCAGCACTCGCTTGCGAACTTCCGCCGGCTTGGCGCGGTTCGATACCCGGCCCACGTTGCCGTGCTTCAATGCTTTTGTCCCTCCCGCGCTGTAGCGCCTCCAGATCCGCTTGGTCTGGCGATAACTGATATCGAGTATCCGCGCCGCCTCGCTCAGCTTCAACTCGCCTCGCTTCACCCGGCCCAGTACCTCGCCCCGTCTCAATTCCTTGTCGTTCATCCATGTCCTCTCCAATCTAGGCTCCTCCTTCGGAGCCTTAGATTAGGGGACATTTCTATCGCCCTCTCAAGGGGACATTATCATCGCCCTTCAACAGCCGAACCTTATATCATAAGTGATTGATTTCTAAGGTTTTGATCTGACCCTTGCAAGCGCCGATCCAAGAATACATTGACTACTGCCGGGTCGAAAAAGGCCTTGCTCAAAACACTCTCGCGGCCTATCGACGGGACCTGGATCGACTGGCGGCCTACTGCGCCGGGCAAGGCGGGTCCCCGCTCGAGGCCGACGGCGACGACTTGCGGGGGTTCGTTGATTCGCTGTATCGCGAAAAGCTCGCCGCCCGGTCGATCGCGCGGCATATCGCCGCGGTACGAAACTTCTATCTCCACCTGTTGCGCGAGCAGCGCATCACGGAAAACCCGGCCGCCGAACTGGTCTCCCCAAAGTTGCCGGCGCAACTGCCGAACTTCCTCACGTTGGAAGAAGTCGACCGCTTGCTGGAGACGCCCCCGGCCTCAACGCCGCTGGGTTCGCGCGATCGAGCTATGTTGCAATTGCTCTACGCCACCGGGCTTCGCGTCTCGGAATTGATATCGGTCGAGCACTTGCACTTGAATCGCGAGATGGGCGTTGTGCGCGTCACGGGCAAGGGAGGCAAGCAGCGAATCGTCCCGGTGGGGAGGGAGGCCTTGACCGCGATCGGGACGTATCTCGATCGAGATCGAGCGGCCATTCTCAAGAGGAAGCACTCGGGACATTTGTTCGTCACAGCGCGCGGCGGGCCGATGACGCGTCAAGCTTTTTGGCATCTATTACGAAACCACGGGCTCAAGGCCGGAATTTCCACGCGCCTGACGCCTCATGTGCTGCGGCATAGCTTCGCGACCCATTTACTGGAGCGTGGCGCCGATTTGCGCAGCTTGCAGTTGATGCTCGGGCATGCCGACATTTCGACGACGCAGATCTACACGCACGTTCTCAGGGAGCGGTTGCGCGAGGTTTACGACAAGCATCACCCACGCAGCGGGGCGACGTGACGCCGGGTTCCGTGTCTTCGAAACGTAACGACAGAGCCCCGACCGCTGGGGAAGGGTTGGTTGGGGTTGATGCGCACCGGTTAGCGTGCCGGCGCCATGGTGCGCGACAATAGCGCGAGGCTGAAGGTAGTTTGGCGGCAGGTACTTTGGCGACACGAAATCCCATGCGCATCATCACACTGATCGCCTCGGCGACTGAAACGGTTTGCGCGCTCGGACTCGAGGAGTTTCTGGTGGGGCGCTCGCATGAGTGCGACTACCCGGCATCGATCGCCTCGCTGCCGGTATGCACTCGGCCGCGGTTCGATGTTTCAGGCAGCAGTCGCGAAATCGACGAGCGCGTCAAATCGTTGCAACAAAGCTCGCGGGCCCAAGACGCCCTCGGCGTCTACGAAGTCTTTCCGGAACGCTTGCGCGAACTGAAGCCGACTCACATCGTCACGCAGGCGCAGTGCGAAGTCTGCGCCGTGAGCCTGGCCGATGTGGAGCGCGCCGTCCGCGAGGTCGCCGATTGCGACGCCCGCATTGTCTCGTTGCAACCCAATTCGATGACCGATATTTGGGCCGACATTTGTCGCTTGGCCTCCGAACTCGACGCCACGGGTTCGGGCGAGCGTCTGGTGGCCGACTTGCAGATACGCGTGGAGCGGATCGAATCCCGCGCGCGCCGTCTACCTCTCGATGACAAGCCCCGGGTTGCCGTTGTCGAATGGGTTGACCCGCTCATGGCCGCCGGCAATTGGACGCCCGAGCTGGTACGGATCGCCGGTGGGGAAAATCTATTCGGAGAAGCCGGACGCCATTCCCCTTGGATGCAATACGACGATCTGGTCGAGAGTGATCCGGATGTCGTTTTCGTCGCGCCCTGCGGCTATGACCTGGAGCGCGCCGCCGCCGACCTAGCGCTGCTCGAAGCGCAGCCGAAGTGGAACGATCTCGCGGCCGTCCGAGAAGAGCGCGTGTATGTCGCCGACGGCAATCAATTCTTCAACCGGCCCGGCCCGCGTCTGGTCGAGTCGCTCGAGATCTTGGCCGAGGTGCTCCATCCGAAAGTTTTCCACTTCGGGCACGAGGGGAGCGGCTGGCGGGGGTATCCGGTTTCGAGGTGATAGGAGTTCGTGTTGCCGAATCACTGTGTCGCCGGAGTTGTGGCGCACGCCGGTTGACCCCTTCCCTCGCGGTCTGGGGCTCTGTAGCCGCGTAACGAAGACCCATACCCTGGCGGTACGGAATCGAGGTCTGTTGCTACAATAGGCGTTTTCGCATTGCATCCTTGAGATACCTCCATGCTCCCTGCCTTCATCATTCCCGAACAGACCATCGACGCCAACGGAAACGGCGAGGCCGTTGAACTTGGCGACGCCGCCGGGCACATGCTGTTGCTGACACTCGGCGTCACCGACATCGTCGAACAAGAGAGCCTCGATATTTCCGTTTTCGGATCGGCCGACGGCGAGGAATGGGGCGAGAATAAACCGCGAGCCTTTCCACAGAAGTTCTATCGCGGTACGTCTTCGATTCTGTTCGATCTCTCGCAGCACGCAGATGTGAAGTTCCTGCGGGTCGATTGGACCGTCCACCGATGGGGCGTCGGTTCGAAGACGCCGATGTTCAAATTCTACGTTTTCGCCGAGAAGTTCGAGGAATCGGCCGCCGCGTGATTGGGCCGGACGGTCCCGGTTGCCGCTGTAGCCGTCCTCGCCGGAGACTAAGCAGCTACGGCCAGGTGATAGAATGGGCCTCTGATGCTCGGTCGCGTTGAGGCTGTTGACCTCGTCAAGCAATTCCGGACATTCAAGCGTAAAGAGGGGCTCTCGGGAGCGGTCCGCGACCTCTTCTCGCGCGAATACACGACCCTGGACGCGGTCGACAAGATTTCGTTCCAAGTCGAAGCGGGCGAAATGGTGGGTTGCATCGGTCCGAACGGGGCCGGCAAATCCACTTCGGTTAAGATGCTGACCGGCATCCTGGTGCCTACCGCGGGCAAAGTCTTCGCCAACGGTTTCGAGCCCTACCGTCAACGGATGGCCTACACCCGCACGATCGGGGTGGTCTTCGGGCAACGCACACAGCTTTGGTGGGATATCGCCGTCGTCGAATCGTTTCGGCTGCTCAAGCGCATCTATGAAATCAGTGACGCCGACTACGAAGCGCGTATGCGGCGTTTCGATGAGATTCTCGAACTCAACCGCTACCTGCATCAGCCGGTGCGCAAGCTGAGCCTCGGCGAGCGCATGCGCTGCGACATGGCGGCCGCCTTGCTGCATAACCCGCCGTTGCTGTTTCTCGATGAACCGACGATCGGGCTCGACCTGCTGGCCAAGGAAAGTATTCGGCTCTTCCTCAAGGAAGTGAACCGAGACTTCGGCACCACGGTTCTGCTAACGACCCACGATCTCTCCGACATCGAGGAACTATGCCAACGCCTGATGATCATCGATCGCGGCCGGATTCTCTTTGACGGGCCGCTTGATGAACTCAAACGCAGGCTGTGGCGGCAGAATCAAGTGAAGTTCGAGCTGCGTGACCGAGAGCAAGCCGCCGCCATCAAGGATCTTGCCCTTCCCGGGGTCGAGACCGAGCATCTCGACGAGTTGACTTGTCGGCTGTCATTTCCACGAGACGACTACACCGCGGGAGAAATCATCCGGCGCGTCGTTTCGAGCATCGACGTCCGCGACATCCTGATCGAGGAAGAATCGATCGAGGACATCGTAAGGCGTGTGTATCTGGGCAACGCCGTACCCGCCGCGGGGCGGCGATGAGTGTCGCCCTCGCAGGCCGTTTGCGGAATTACGTCGATTACTCGCGCATCGGTTTCGTCAATATTCTCGCCTTCCGCCTACGCTATTACACCGGCATTGTTACCTACCTGATTAACGTCACGGTGTATTACTTCATTTGGAAGGCGCTGTATGCCGGCGACCCCGACTTCGCGCGCGGCTTCACGTTCGAGGACATGGTGACCTACGTCGCGGTGGGGTGGGTGATTCGTTCCGTCTATTTCAATAACATCGATCAGAATATGGCGGCGGATGTGCTGGAGGGCAAGATCGCGCTTTCTTTGTTGAAGCCCGTCAGCGTGCAGACAATGTATTTGGGACGTGCCTTCGGCGAGGCGACGTTTCGATTGATCTTGCTGACCACGCCGTCGGCGATCGTCATCGCGTTGATCTTTCCCGTGCAACCGCCGGCGGGAGCGGGCTCATTCGCGGTCTTTCTGTTGTCGCTGGTAATGAGCGTCTTGCTCTTCGGGGCGATCAACTTCATCGTCGGATGTTTCGCGGTTCGCATGAAATCGATTCTGGGACTGCTGCGGGCGAAATTCTTCGCTCAGGAATTACTCTCGGGGTTGTTGATTCCGATGACAATGTTCCCCGAGCCGGCACGAACCATCGTCGCCTACCTGCCGTTTCAGCACATCGCCTACACGCCGCTGCGAATCTATCTAGGGAAAGTGGCCGACAGCGAGCTTGCGGGCTTGCTGCTGCTCCAGGCATTCTGGGTCGTGGCGCTGATGCTCTTCGGCGCCTGGTTTTGGGAAATCATGGTGCGAAAAGTGACGATCCACGGGGGTTGAGGGCCGCGCCGCGGCTCGTGGGAAACGGATGGCAAACCGAGAGACATTTAACTCGCGGCTCGGAATGATGCTGGCCATGCTCGGCATGGCGGTGGGCACCGGTAATATCTGGCGCTTCCCACGCATCGCGGCCAAGAACGGCGGCGGCGAATTCCTGGTCGCATGGATCGTCTTTTTGCTGCTGTGGTCGATTCCGCTGGTGCTGGTCGAGTTCGGATTGGGACGCAAGACGCGATCGGGGCCGATCAGAACATTTATCGAAGTGCTGGGGCCGCGCTGGGCTTGGATGGGCGCTTTTTGCGTGGTGGTGACATCCGCCATCAGCTTTTACTATTCCGTCGTGGCCGGCTGGACGCTGCGCTACATGGCGGCCTCGTTGACGGGTGAGGTGTCCGGGACGACGCCGGGAGTTTTCTGGAACGACTTCACGGCATCTTATGAGCCGGCCGCGATGCACGTCGTGATGATCGGCGCGGCGGTGCTGGTGGTGGCGCGGGGAGTGCGAGCGATCGAGCGCGTGGGGTTTATCCTAATGCCGGCGCTAATTGTGCTGGTAGTGATCTTGACGGTTCGGGCGGTCATGTTGCCTGGCGCCGGCGAGGGGCTGACCTATCTGTTTACGGTCGATTGGGCGAACCTGACCGAGCCGCGCATCTGGATCGAGGCGCTGGTGCAAAATGCCTGGGACACGGGCGCCGGATGGGGGTTGGTTCTTTGTTACGCGGTGTATCTTCGGCGCGACGAGGATACGGCGCTCAACGCCTTCCTGCTACCGGCGGCGAACAATGTGATTTCACTGCTGGCGGCGATCATGGTGTTTTGCACGGTGTTTTCAGCGGTTCCCCAATTGATCGATGAAGCGGCCGTGAATCCAGGGGTCTTGGAAGGGTTGGGTACGCTCGGTGAAGCCGTAGCCGCGGGCCGGGAGTTTTCTCCGGAATTGCTGCAGGAAACGATCTTCTCGGAAGGCAATACGGGGATCACCTTCATTTGGATGCCGCACTTGTTCAGCACCTTGGCGTTCGGGCGGTTTTTCATGCTGCTGTTCTTTTTGGCGCTGAGTTTCGCCGCCTTCACGAGTCTGGTTTCGATGGTCGAAGTGTTTACGCGGTCATTAGTGGATGCGGGAATGGAGCGGGCCAAGGCGATTCGCATCGTGGGAGTGACATCGCTGTTACTCGGTTTGCCGTCGGCGTTGTGGATGGGGGTGCTCGACAACCAGGACTGGGTTTGGAGCGTGGCGCTGATGTTGTCGGGATTGTTCTTCTCGATCGCGGTGATCGGACACGGCGTGGCACGGTTTCGTGCCGAGCACTTGAATCACGAACATTCCGACATTCGCGTGGGCCGTTGGTGGGACGTCGTGATCGCCGTATTGGTCCCGTTCGAAGCCGTTTTCTTGCTGGGCTGGTTCCTCTATCAATCGCGGTTGGACGATCCGGCGGGATGGCTGCGGCCTTTTGACCCGGAAAACGTATTTAATGTCGGCACCGTGTTGTTCCAATTGGGAATTGCCTTCGCCGTGTTGATCGCGCTGAATAGCTGGATCGTGAGAAAAGCAACACCGCCTCATGAGCCGGCGGCCAAGGCGGACAGATCCCAAACCGAGCCGCGAGCGTAAGGGGCTGTGAAAAAATAGGGGACAGTCCACTTCGCGCCGGATGCGGTTATTGATTCAATGGACTTATTCGGTCGGCGCTTGGGACAGTCTCCATTTTTTCAAACCGTTTTTTCACAGCCCGTAAGGAAGCGGTGTGCGATAAACTTCGCCGCAAGAACGGCGGCGAAGCCACAAACGCTTCCCATCACCAACCATGCTCCTCCTCAACGCCGAAGAAGTCCGAAAAGCCTTGCCGATGGTCCAAGCCATCGAAGCCATGAAGCGGGCCTTTCTAGCGCTGGCGGCCGGCGAGGTCGAACTGCCTGCTCGCTCATCGCTGACGATCGCCGCGCACCAAGGAATAACTCTCGTCATGCCCGCCCGGGTCGGTGAAGGCGACTTCCCCGCCCTCACCGTCAAGGTTGTGTCCGTTTTCCCGCGCAATCGCGAGCGCGGTTTGCCCACCATTCACGCACTGGTTTCGGTCCTCGATGCCGAGACCGGCCGCGTGACGGCACAACTGGAAGGGGCGACTTTGACGGCAATTCGCACCGGCGCCGTTTCGGGCTTGGCGACTGATCTACTCGCGCGCCCGGAAAGCCGCGTGGCAACGGTTTTTGGAACCGGTCCGCAAGCCAAGACGCAACTCGAAGCGGTGTGTACCGTGCGCCCCATCGATGCCGTGCGGGTCTGCCACCCGTCGATCGAAAAGGCCCGTGCGTTCGCCGATCAAGTCGCGGGCGTCGGCCCCATCCCGGACGATGTCGAGCCGACCACCGACCCGGCGGCGGCGGTCACGGGTTCCGACATTATCGCGACGGCGACGACTTCGCGAAGGCCGGTATTTCGCGACTCGGATTTGTCGCCGGGAGTCCATATCAACGCGATTGGTTCGTTTCGTCCCGAGGTGGCCGAGATCCCGCCCGAGACCGTCGAGCGCTCGCTACTTGTGGTGGACCAACGCAAAGCCGCCCTTGAAGAAGCGGGAGATTTGATCCAGCCGATCCGCGCGGGGCGCATCGAAGCCGACGCGATTCACGCCGAACTCGGAGAGCTGTTGCTGGGTCGCGCCGAGGGACGTTCGGCGCCCGACGAAATCACGTTTTTCAAGTCAGTGGGTTTGGCCATCCAAGACGCGGCCGCCGCTCAACAAGCGCTCGAGAATGCTCGAACGCACAAGCTGGGCCGTGAAGTTGACTGGTGACTACGTAGCTACGAAAACTCCGCCAGCGGCTTCCCCAAAACCTCCGCGATAGGCCGCACTCCCAGGCCGGGCTCGGTCGACGCCGCCAAGCGACCGTTAGCACGTTCGGGTGCGCCTTCGGCGGTCTTCACGGTTACATAACTGTTGAAGTCGGTCGAGGTGAAGAGAAACTCCGGCGGCGTGCTGTGCGCTAGGTGCGCGATGGCGGCGGTTACGATGTCGCCTCCCCAGGCATCCTCGATGGTCATGGCGATTCCGAGCGAGACGCACAGATCCCTTGCCTGCACGGTCTTGGTCAGCCCGCCGAGCTTGCTGATCTTGAGGTTGACGACGTCCATGGCGTGATCGGCACTTGCGCGCAGCAGGGCGTCGATACCGTCGATCGTTTCATCCAACACGAAGGGGTGATCGCCGCGCCGCCGCAGCGACAGGCAATCTTCGTAACGCAGACAGGGCTGCTCGATGTAGACATCGACGTCGCGCACCCCGCGCACCACGCGCGCCGCCTCGTGGGGCAGCCAACCTGTGTTGGCGTCGGCAACGAGGATGTCGGCCGGCTCGAGAACTTCGCGGGCCGCCCGGATGCGCGCGATATCGGTTTCGACATCGCCGCCGACCTTAAGCTGAAAGCGCCGATAACCTTGCGCGCGATAGAAGGCTACTCGCTCGGCCATTTGGTCCGGCGCCTGTTGCGAGATCGCGCGATAGAGAACGAAATCGTCGCCCCAACGCCCGCCCATCAACTCACAGCACGGTCTGCCGCAGGCTTGCCCGAAGATATCCCAGCAAGCCATGTCGAGGGCCGACTTAACGTAGGGATGGCCCTTGAGGGCTTGATCCATGCGGCGGTTTAAAACGCCGAGTTGGGTGGGGTCGAGACCGATGAGTCGCGGCGCGAGTTCGGCGATGCCCGCCCGGGCTCCGGCGGCATAGGAAGGCAGGTAGGCCGGCCCCAGCGGGCAGACTTCCCCGCGGCCGGTGAGGCCCTGGTCGGTTTCGACCGAGACAATCGTGCTGTCGAAAACCGAAACCGACTTCCCACCCGACCAGTTGTAGGCGCCCTCGTGCAAAGGCAGGTCGACTTGGTAGACGAGTATGCGCTCGATTCGCATTGCGGACTAATGCTACCAGACGCGGGGTGTAACCGGGCTCGCTCAGGGGACCTCAGCGGGGTTGAAGTCCGGCTTAGTCGAAGCCGCCATAGCGGTGGAGATCGAGGCACACTTTGGGACCTCGGAATTGAACGCCTTCGGCCTGCAATCGGACGCGTTGTTCAAGCGCCGAGGGCCCGGTCAGTGCAATCCGTCCGCCGGCGCCAAGGACACGATGCCAGGGGAGGGCGAGGCCGGGCGGAGCTTGTCGCAGCGCCCAACCGACGAAGCGCGGGTTGCAGGGCGGGCGGAGAGCCCGCGCGATGTCGCCATAGGTCGAGACGGCCCCGCGCGGCACTTCCGTGACAAGACGCCAAACGCCCTCCTTACGTTGGGAGGAGCCAAGCCGAGCCATCATTCCGGGGCGCCCTGATCGGCGACGCTGTCGAGCAACGCCCCGACCTGCCCGGCTGTAAAGGGGGCGGTCAAGACCGAAAGGCCGTCGGCTTCGGCGGCATCGCCGGCTTGCGGAGCCTTTCCCTCCATGACGAGGACGAACTTGTGAACACGGTGCCGCACTTGGCGATAGACTTCGACACCGGTTAGTCGCCCGACGCGGGCGGCGCAAAACACGCAATCGAATTCCATGCGGTCGCAAAGGTCGGTTCCCTCGGCGGCGGTTTCGACCGGGATGGCGCGGTACCCTTGCGCGGCGATGAGCTGGACGAGCTTCTTCATTGTCTCCGGATTCTCTTCGATCACGAGGGTGGTGACCGGTTGGGCGTTGACGCGCCGCTCCTGTTCGGCGGGCACGGGGTCGGTCGTCGGAGACGGCGCCGCGGCCAAGGGAAACTCCAATTCCAAGAGAAAACCGCGAGCGCCTTTTTCATCGACCCGCAGGACGCCTCCCATGGCCTCGACGAGGCCCCGGCAAAGCAGCAAACCAAGCATCCCATCCTGGGGGTCGTCGGCCCAGCCGATCGCTCGAACCGAGTTGGAGGAAGAGTCCCCGGCGCCGTCGGCCGAGCGAATCGACAGCAACCAGAATTCGTTGCGAATCAAGCTGGTCGCCACCTGGAGGGAATTACCGCCGTCACCGCGCAGCATGCGCTCGGCGTAGTGGAGCAAGCTCTTGGCCAGTTCGCGCAGCGAGTCGCTATCGAGCGACGCTCGGGCGGGGCGGCGCGAAAGTTGCATTCGAGCCGTGAAGCCAATTCGCTCCCAACGAGGCCGTAGCGCCTCGATGGCATCCCGTAACACGGCGTTCATCTCGACGGGTTTTTCGCCGCCTTCCCGGGGACGAACCAGTCGCGAGACACGGCGTAGAACGCCGAGGGCCTCTTCGGCTTGGTGGTCGGCCTCGGCCAGGCAACGTACCGCCGCGGCTTGGTTGGTTTCCGAACGGCTGCGATCGGCGAGCGAGCGAATCCGCCCCAACGGGTCGCTGAGTTGTTCGGCAAGACCTTCGATGAAGTCTCGAATGAAAGTGGCTTTTTCAGCTCGGAACACATGGCCCTCAAGGGAACTATGGCCCTCCATCTTCCAGGCCATGGCCAGCAAATTGGCGACGTGCAGAACGTGCCCGAGTTCCTGAGCGGTGAAGACTCGCTTACGGCGCCGGTCTTCCAACTCGAGGACGCCGACGCATTGCCCTTCGGCGAGCAATGGGACGTATAACAGGGACTTCTGCGAAAGCCTTCGCACAACTTCGCGGTCCACAAAAGGACAGTTTTCGGCGTCCGGAACGTCCGTCATCACTTGATTGCGAAAACATGTGCCGGGGCCGCTCATGGCGGCAATCGAAACAGCCGGGGCGGGCGGCCTATGACTGCCGGACACATATTCAAGCTGTTGGGTCGCGGGGTTGAGCCGCAGCAGGAAACAGTGCGTGGCGTCGGCCACCTCCGCCAGAATTTCGGTCGCCTTTTGCTGCACCGGCCTCATGTCACTCGACGCGACGACGGTCTCGGCGAGGTCTTGGAGGGATTTGAGCTTTCCTCGGTGTTCGCTGATCCTACGATCCAGCAGCGTGCGAAACAGCAAAACGAGGCAGCCGATTCCCAGAAAAACGGCCAGCACGGTCCAAAAAATCGTCACGCGGTCGGCGCTTCCCAGAGCGGCCAACCAAGCGGGTACGGCGGCGGTCAGCGGCGGGACGAGAAAAAGCGACAGACCCGCCGCGACCGCCGCGCGCCGGTACCGTCCCCACAAATATGTCCGCCACCTCACGCTCACAACATAACAAGTCCGCCGATGAGGCCGCCGAGGCAAACGGCCGCCGTGACACTCGGGGAGTTCGCGTGGGAACCAGGGAGCGACCTGCTCGGGGAGTCCGCCGCTATCATGGAAGTTTCCGGAGTTCGTCCGGTAAACAATCGTCGAAAAATGCCGCAACCCTTGGTCGTTATGAAATTCGGGGGAACCTCGGTCGGCTCCGCGCAACGTATTGATCACGCGACGGAGTTGATCCGCCGATGCGCCGCCGAGAACCGGGTCGTGGTCGTGGTTTCCGCGATGTCGAAAATCACGGACTTGCTGCTCGACACCATGAAGTTGGCGGCGGCCGGGGAAGAATCCGAGGTGGAATCCAATCTGGCAACGCTGCGCGAGCGCCATCTGGAGGCGGCCGCGGAACTGCTCGGCGGCGAAGCGCTCGAAACGGCCCGCGGCGAAATCGAGGCTCTGGTCGATGGTTTCGCCCGCACGGCGCGGGGCATGGCGATGCTGCGCGAGCGACCTCCGCGTTCAGTGGACGAGGCGGTCACGGCCGGCGAGCGGCTTTGCGCGCTGTTGGTGAGCGCGGTATTGCGCAAGAACGAGATTGCCTCGGAAGCGGTGAACGCCGTCGAGGTGATTGTCACCGATGCGGAATTCGGCGACGCTTCTCCGCTAATGGAAGAAACCGCGCGGAAGGCCGCGGCGCGGCTGGGCCCGCTGCTCGAAAACGAAGTGACGCCGATCGTGACGGGTTTCAACGGCGCCGCGGTCGACGGACATCCGACGACGCTGGGTCGCGGCGGCTCGGATTTTTCAGCGGCGATTCTGGCGGCGGTCCTCGAAGCCGACGAATTGTGGATCTGGACGGACGTGGACGGCATTCTCACCGCCGATCCGCGGCTTGTCGCCGACGCAAGGGTTCTCGCCGAGGTGAGTTACAACGAGGCGGCGGAGCTGGCGTACAACGGCGCGAAGGTGTTGCATCCGCGCACTCTCGCCCCGTTGGTCGAAAAAGGGATCCCGGTTTGGATCAAGAACAGCTTCGACGCCGCGAAGCCGGGCACGCGCATCGTATCCTCGATCACGGCCGATCACGGGGTGCGCGCGATTACGTCGCTTGCTAAATCGGCGCTGATCACGATCGAGGCGGCTAACGCCTCGACCTCGGGCGCGCAACTGATGTCGCGCGCGCTGGGGGCGGCGGCGCGAGCCAATGTCGAAGTGCTGCTGATGACGCGGTCGAGTTTTTGGCAGAACTTTTGCATGTTGGTGCGTTCCGAAGAGCTGGCCGACGCCTTGGCGGCGCTACGCGAGGAACTATCGCTCGAACTCGAGCACGGTTACGTCCATCCGATCGAGGTGGATCACAGTGTGGGGCTGCTGGCGGCGGTGGGCGAGGGGATGCGGGGCACTCCGGGCTTGGCGGGTGACGTGTTCACCGCGCTTTCCCGCCATCGGATCAACATCATCGCGATTGCACAAGGATCGAGCGAGCTGACGATTGCGATTGTCGTCACCCAGAAATCGCTCGATCAGGCGGTGCGGGCGTTGCATGAATCGTGCGGATTGGGAGCGCTCGACGAGGAGACGGCATAAGCAACTATGGGTAGTTCTTCAAAAACACTCTCGGTCGGCGTTATCGGCGTCGGCGGCATGGGCGGTCGGCACGCCGTCAATCTTCATTCCCAAGTCTTCGGAGCCGAAGTCGTCGCCGTGATGGACATGGACGCGGAACGCGCCTCGGCGGTCGCGGCCGATTGCGGCGGCGCGCGGACGTTTAGCGACCCTCACAAGCTCATCGAAGACCCGCAGATCGACGCCGTCGTCATTGCCACTCCCGATCCGACTCATGTTGAATTTACGCTGGCTTGTTTGGCCGCGAATAAACCGGTCCTTTGCGAGAAGCCCTTGGCGGTAACCGCCGAGGATGCTCGCCGCGTGGTCGACGCCGAAATCGAACTCGGCCGGAGGCTGGTGCAGGTCGGCTTCATGCGGCACTACGACGCGCGGCACGTCGCGGTGAAACAGGCCGTCGACGCGGGCCGGATCGGCAGACCGATTCTCTTCAAGGGATTCCACCGTAACGAAGCACCCGAGGCTTACGTGACGAGCGAGGGGGTGATCGTCAACTCGGCGATTCACGACCTCGATTCGTGTCGCTGGTTTCTGGGGCAAGAAGTCGAGTCGGCCTATGTTCGCGGCGTGACGGCGGACCCGGCGGTCGGGGAAGGCACCTTTGATTTGGTGACCATTCATTTGTCGCTGAGCGGCGGCTGCTTGGGGATGATCGAAGCCTACGTCAGCGCCAAGTACGCTTATGAAGTTGGCGTGGAGATCGTTGGAGAGACCGGCACCGTGCAAACCGATCCCCGCGAGGGGCCCGTCGTGCGGTCCGCGAGGTCGGCATCGCAGCCGGTGCATCCGGGTTGGCTGGAGCGCTTCGGGGCGGCGTATGTCACGGAATTGAAGGAATGGGTGCGATCGCTCGGCGAGGGCGGCCCGACGGGACCGAGCGCCTGGGACGGCTATACGTCGCTATTGACGGCGGAAGCTTGCATTCGGTCGATGCGTTCGGGCAAGGCGGAGACAGTATCGGGTTCGGAAAAGCCGAGACTTTACGACGCCACGAGTTGACTAACGGCGAAATCCGGTCCGCCCGCCCCGCCATAAGTATCATTTGGAATGTGGAATGCGTAGCGCACGCTCGACGCGGCGAGCCTCGCCTTGAAAGCGCTATAATTCCCCTGAATTCCAACGGCAAGTCGTGAATCGCGAACGGACATGGGGAGAGGTCCGGCGCTTCGATGCCCGATGCGATCCAAATTTCGAGGGTGGTGCGGTTTGAAACCTTCGAGCTGAATCTCAAGACCGGCGAGCTTCGCAAGGGCGGGGTGAAGATTCGGCTGCAGGAGCAGTCGTTTCAAATCCTCGCCGCGCTGCTCGAACGTCCCGGGAAACTCGTCACGCGCGACGCCCTTCGCGAACGGCTTTGGCCCGACAGCACCTTCGTTGATTTCGAAAAGGGCCTCAATATTGCCGTCAGTAAATTGCGGCAAGCGCTGGGGGATTCCGCCGAGGAGCCTCGCTTTATCGAAACTTTGCCGCGGCGGGGCTATCGCTTCATCGGCGCGGTCGAGCAGGTTAACGCGTCGGGCGAAATCGTCGGCCTGCCCGAGGGAGCCGCCGCGGAGCACGTCATTTCCCACTACCACCTGCTCGAAAAATTGGGCGAAGGCGGGATGGGCGTGGTCTACAAAGCCCTCGATACAAACCTCAACCGAACCGTCGCCCTCAAGTTTCTCGCCCCTCGGCTGACCCAAGACCCCGAGGCCAAAAAACGCTTCCGTCGCGAAGCCGAGGCCGCCGCGGCGGTCGATCATCCCAACATCTGCACGGTTCATGAAATTGCCGAGGTCGATGGACAGATCTTCATCGCCATGGCCTTTATCGAGGGGCAAAGTCTCGACAAGAAGATTGGCGGCAGCCCCCTGCCGCTCGACGAAGCTTTCGACATCGCAGCCCAAACCGCCCAGGGGCTCCAAGCCGCGCACGAGAAAGGCGTGGTGCACCGTGACATCAAAAGCGCCAACATCCTGCTGACCGCGGACGGACAAGTCAAGATCGTCGACTTCGGGCTGGCGCAGCTCGCCGACCCCGACCAACTGACGAAAACCGGCACGACCCTCGGCACGCCGGCCTATATGTCCCCCGAGCAAGCTCGTTGGGAGAAGGTCGACCGTCGCACCGATATCTGGTCGCTGGGCGTGGTGCTCTATGAGATGGTCGGCGGACGATTGCCGTTCCGGGGCGACGTCCAACAGGCGATGATGCACTCGATTTTGCATGCCGACCCGGACCCGCTGACGGCCCTCCGAACCGGCCTGCCGATTGAGCTCGACTATCTAATAGACAAGGCGTTGGCGAAGGACCGCGACGAGCGGTATCAGCACGTCGACGATGTGCTGGTCGACCTGCGCGAGCTACAGAAGGAACAACCGAGTGGAGTCGAACGACTGCGAACCACTCCCGGAACGGCTCGTCCCCACCCCCGCCGCCAACGAAAGAAATCGGCCAAGGCATGGGCCGGCGCAGCCGCGGCGGTTGTTCTGATGATCGCCGGGGCGGCCTTGTGGAACTTCTTGCCCACAACCGAAGCGCCCTTGGAACCCATGCGGCGGGTTCCGCTCACCAGTTACCCGGGCGCGGAGATGCTCCCTTCCTTTTCCCCCGACGGCAATCAAGTGGCCTTCGCGTGGACCGGGGGGAATACGGAGAGTTTCGACATTTACGTCAAAGGGGTCGGGCCCGGGCCCCCTCTCCAACTGACCACCCATCCCGATTGGGATGCCAGCCCCGCCTGGTCGCCGGACGGCCGCTGGATCGCCTTTCTGCGCGGATTTCCCGAAGCCGGAGAGAAAATGGGCCTTTACCTGATTCCTCCTTTTGGCGGGACGGAGCGCAAACTGGCGGAGACGCGGGTTCCTTCCACTCTTATGCTGGGGACCTGTCTGGCCTGGTCTCCCGACAGCACTTGGTTGGCCGTGTGCGATTGGGAGGAGGATTCGCCCGGGCCGTTGAGCGTATTCTTGCTCTCGGTGGATTCCGGCGAAAGGCGAAGGCTGACTCGGCCGCCCGAGGACTTGATCATTGGCGACGTCTCGCCCGCCTTTTCTCCCGACGGCCGCACGCTCGCCTTTTCCCGCTACAGTTCCGGGGTGAGCAGCGATCTCTATCTGCTGGATCTCGACGAAGATTTGAACCCGCGAGGCGAACCTCGACGCCGAACCTTTATGGAGCAGCTGGCCGGGGCCATGCCGCAAAGTTTCACTTCCGACGGCCGCGACATTGTTTTCGCGGCGGGGTCTATGGACAACTCAAGTCTTTGGAGAGTGCCGGTATCGGGGACCGCCTCGCCGGAGCGGCTGCCGTTTGGGGAGGTGGGAATTGGGCCGAGTGTCTCCCGTCAGGGGAATCGGCTCGCGTATTCAGTGCCTAACTTAAACATCAACATCTACCGCCTCAACCTGCCCGTCGCCGACGGCGTGACCGGCGCGGCGGTCAAGTTGATTGCTTCTTCCCGCTACGACCTCGCGCCGCGATATTCTCCCCACGGCAACCGCATCGCGTTCGTTTCGTATCGCTCCGGGGCCTCGGAAATTTGGACGTGTGACAGCGACGGTTCGAACCCTGTCCAGTTGACTTCGCTTGGCGCGCCGGTGTACATCGGCCCCCGATGGGCTCCCGACGGGAAGAGTGTCGGATTCAGTGCCGATGCCGAAGGGCATTTCGATGTCTACGTCGTGGACGCCGAGGGCGGCGCGCCTCGGCGCTTGACGAGCGATCCGTCGAACGAGTTTTTTCCGTCTTGGTCGAGAGACGGCGAGTGGATCTACTTCTCTTCAAACCGGAGCGGGGATCCCCAGATTTTCAAGATGCCGGCGGGAGGAGGCCCCGCCCAAGTCGTCACAGCCGCGCGTTCTCCAATGATGGAGTCGCCCGACGGCAAGTGGTTTTACTTTGCGCGCGGGGCCGCCATCTCTGTGTGGAGAATGCCGGTTGAGGGAGGCGGTGAAGAGGATGCCGAGCAGGTCCTCGAATCCGTGTACGTGGGCTCGTACGAGGTCGTCGAGGACGGGGTCTATTTCGTCCCGCCATCGAAGGGGGCCGATTATTCGCTTCATTTCCTCCGCTTTGCCACGGGCGCCGTCGAGCCGATCCATGATTTCGAGAGACAGCCGGCCGTCACCATGAGCGTCGCCCCCGACGGCCGATCGATTCTCTTCGGCCAAGTGGAGCCAATGGAGGCCGACCTCATGCTGGTCGAAAATTTCCGGTGACCTTACCGAGGCGGTGGGGCAGGTCTCCAGGCCTGCCCTCGAACAGCCCTTGTCAGTCACTGTCGTCCCGCGAACCAAGCCCAGCCACCCTCCGTCGGGTCCCGTGCGCCGGCGAGTTTCCTTCCCATCACTTCAAACCGCCACTCGGTAAACTAGAGGGTCCGGCGCGCTTGAGGGCGCCGCCGCTCGGCGCTTGGTTGACATTCATGAGCGATCAGAAAACCCTTGAAGATTTCCAACCTCGGCACGATTTCTTTGTCGGCCTTGATTCCGACGGCTGCGTGTTTGACTCGATGGAGATCAAACACAAAGAGTGCTTTACCCCGCAATTCATCAAGCATTGGAATCTACAGGCCGCGGCGAAATACGCCCGCCGGACGTGGGAGTTTGCAAACCTCTATTCCGTCGATCGCGGCATGAACCGCTTCCCGGTCTTGGTCAAATGTCTCGATTTGATCCAAGACTGGCCCGAGCCGATGGAGCGCGGCCTTCGCATTCCCGACATCAAACCCTTGCGTGATTTCGTGACCTCGGGTCTGCCGCCGAGCAACACTTCGCTCACCAACCTGGTCGACGAGACGAAAGACCCAATCCTGTCGCAAACCCTCGCCTGGAGTCTCGCCGTCAACGACGCCGTGGCTGATATCGTCAGCGGCGTGCCGCCTTTTCCGAAGGTCCTCGAAGTGCTCGAACGCGTCATCGCCCGCGCCGACCTATGCGTTGTTTCCGGAACCCCCGGCGAGGCGCTTGAGCGCGAGTGGATCGAGAACAAGATGGAGCACTACCCCGCCCTGATTGCCGGACAGGAATTGGGCAAGAAAGTCGATCATTTGAATTCGATGACGCGCGACGATCGTTATGCCTCCGACAAAATGTTGATGATCGGCGACGCCCCGGGCGACCTCAAAGCCGCGCGAGCTTGTGGGTTGATGTTCTACCCGGTCAACCCCGGTCACGAGGAAGACTCCTGGCAACGGCTGCACGACGAGGCTCTCGACCGCTTCTTCGCCGGGACCTACGGGGGCGAGTACGAAAGCGCCCGCATCGCCGAGTTTGAGAAACTATTACCTTCGACACCGCCGTGGAAGCAGTAGCGACAAACACTCGTGTTTGTCCCAGCCCGCATCAACCCGTCTAAGGAATAACGATCCATGATTCACGTACCAATGCTCCGCTGGGGCGAGCCCTATACCAGTCTCGACACCGACAAGGTGGTCCACTTCGACACCGGCGAGCCCGTTGCCGAAGTCAGCCAGGCTGTTGCCGGGATGGTCCGCCGTGACCTGCGCAAGGCCCAGTCCGCCCGCGACGCCCTACGTGAAATCCCCTGCGTCGAGCTGATCAAGATGATTCAAAAGGCCGGCGAGCTGTTTATGACCGCCGAACTGCCGGTGGGCGATTCGCCGCAAACGCCCGACGACTTCGCGCGTCAGCAGTCCTCGACGACAGGTCTGCCGTTCCACATGTGCCGTAAGAATATGGACAAGATCGCTTTTGTCCTGAAACAAATGGACCGTATTCTCGACGCCCTCACGCGCGGCCTCGACCTGAGTATCCTCACCGCCGGACACGGCGTCGACGACAACGGCCGCATTCTGAGCTATCAGGCGCAGACGCCGGTTCTAGGGATGGTGTTGCCGAGCAACTCGCCGGGCGTCCATACATTGTGGATGCCGGTCGTCCCGATGCAGATCGGGCTGGTACTCAAACCCGGCCCGCAAGAGCCTTGGACGCCCTATCGCATGGCGCAGGCGATGATGCAGGCGGGCGTTCCGCCGCAAGCGATCTCGCTCTACCCGGGCGGCGGCGACATTGGCGCGGCCGTGCTCGAAAGCTGCCCCCGAACAATGCTTTTCGGCAGCCAAGCCACTGTCGATCAACACGGCGGCAACCCGCGCGTGCAGGTCCACGGCCCCGGCTACAGCAAGATCTTGATCGGCGACGACGAGGTCGACAATTGGGAAAGCCATCTCGACGTGATGGAAACCAGCGTCGCCCTCAACAGCGGACGCGGCTGCATCAATTGCAGCGCCATCTATGTTTCGCGCCACGGACGAGAGATCGCCCAAGCCCTCGCCGAGCGCCTCGCGTCGATTCGCGCGCTGCCGCACGACGACCCCGAAGCCGCTCTAGCCGCCTTCACCGTGCCCGGCGTGGCCGAAGCCATCTCGGCCTCGATCGACGCCGACCTCGAAGCCGGCGGCGCCGAGGATCTGACACAAAACATTCGCGGCTCCTCGCGCCTGGTCACGCGCGACCATTGTTCCTATCTATTGCCGACGGTGGTTCATTGCAAATCGCCCGAAACGCCGATCGCCTCGAAAGAGTTCATGTTCCCCTTCGTCAATGTGGTGGAGTGTCCGCAAGCCGAAATGCTCGACAAGATCGGCCAGACGCTGGTCGGAACCGGCATTACCGAGGACGAAGCGTTCCGCGCGCAATTACTCGACAGCGAACAGATTGATCGTCTGAACCTAGGCCCGGTGCCGACGACTAAGCTCGACTGGCTGCAACCGCACGAAGGCAACATCGTCGAGTATCTCTATCGGCCACGAGCTTTCCAAAGCCAACCGGCGGCCTGAAGATTCAGAGCCGCCGTATTTGAAGACCACCACCAGGTCCATCCCCGATGGCGGCCCCACATGTTGGCGACCTCGGTGCAATTCCTACGCGGTTCCGACGCCCCCGACGCAAAAGTCTACTTGCGCGCAAGAGAGGCGATCGGATCCTTGCGAGGGTAGTTGAAAGGGGGAACGTTGGAGCGGCCGCGTGCCGCCCGTTCTCTCCAAATCGATATACTAGCCCTCGGCGTCATATGAATCCAACCCAATTCCCCACGCTACGTTTGCTGCCGGCCCTGCTGTTGGCGCTCCTTCCGACTGCTTCCGAGTTGGTTGCCGAAGATTGGACCCGCTTCCGCGGCCCGAATGGCTCGGGCATTGCCGGCGGCACCGGGTTTCCCACTGAATTCGGGCCTGATAAGAACGTTCGGTGGAAGTCGCCCATGCGACCCGGCAAGTCGTCGCCGGTCCTAACTTCTCGTCGCGTCTTCTTGACCTCTTATAGCGACGACAGGCTCTACACCCAATGTTTCGACCGCGAGACGGGCAACCGGCTATGGGAGCGATCGATCGAGCGTCGCCGCAAGGCTCTGCTGCATCAGCTAAATGAGCCGGCTTCGGTCAGCCCGGTGACCGACGGACGCAATGTGTACGTCTTCTTCGAGGACTGGGGATTGCTTTCCTATGACGAAGAGGGCGAGTTACGTTGGAAAACTCCGTTAGGACCCTTTTTGAACGAGCAGGGCCTGGGAGCATCGCCGATTCTCGTGGACGGCCTGCTCGTTCTCCAGGTCGACCATGCCGCCGGTTCCTACATTGCCGCTTTCGACCCCGCGAACGGCGAAACGAAGTGGAAGACCGACCGCGCCGAGACCGATAGTTGGACAACGCCGCTCGTCCATCGCAACGGCGACGACGCCCGCATCGTTACCGTCAGTGCAAGCTTGATCGGCGCCTACGAGCCGGCCGACGGCCGACGCACTTTGACCCAGGGCGGCGCCGGCGGAGTGATGGTGGCGAGCCCGGTCTTGGTCGGCGACACCGTCTACGCATTCGGATACAACTTCGAAACAGCTCCTCCCTTCGACGACACCCTCTCGCAATACGACAAGAATGGCAGCGGCGCGCTTGAACCCTTCGAATACCAAGGAATATCCTTCTACACCGCCGTCGCCAAACACCGCGGCAATCGCGACGGCATCCTCGAGCAGATCGATTGGGACGACATCATGGGCAAGCGAGACGGTCCCTCGCGCATGGTCGCCATGCGTCTCGAAGGGGACGGGAGCGCGCGCGAACTGTGGTCCCGGGAGAGAGGGTTTCTAAACGTGATTCCTTCGCCATTGGTTTATGACGGCATTCTATATTTCGTCAAGAACGGCGGCATCATGACGGCGATCGACGCCAAGACCGGGAAAGAACTGAAAAAAGGTCGCCTTAAAGATGCCATCGACGGCTACTCGGCCTCCCCGGTCGCCGCCGACGGCAAGGTCTATTTCCCGAGTGAGACCGGCAAGATCTCGGTCGTCAAACACGGCGCCGAATGGGAAGTGATCGCCGTGAACGATTTGGATGACGGCGTGTACGCCACCCCGGCACTTTCCGACGGCAAGATTTTCTTGAGGACGGACTCTTGGCTCTATTGTTTCGGCGATTGAGGGTGCTTGCCGCCCGGGGGCGATCGGTGAGCAGTTTGTCTACTAGAATAGTTGCAATTAGGAGACACACATGGATAGCCGCAGAGATATGATCGCCATGATGACCGCGGCGTTGTTCGCGGGCGGAGCCTCGCCCGCGGCCGGCACGGTCGATGGTTCGTGGATGAAGACGCGGGAAGACGTGCAAGCGATCACAACCCCATTCGGAGAAGTGCGCATCTATTTCAAGGGCGAAACCGATCAGCTACGCCTCTTGGAACTGCTAAACGTGCGAGTCAACCCGGGCCTGAGCCCACACCCGCCCCACCAGCATCCCGAGGAAGAACTCCTGCTCGTGGTCGAGGGCGAAGGCGAGTTTCTACTCGACGGCAAGGCGTCGCCGTGTTCCGCCGGGACGATACTCTACCCGGCGCCTGGGCATTCGCACGGCATCAACAATACCGGCAGCGAACCCTTAACCCTGCATGTATTCAAGTGGGCGCCCAAGTAACAAGCGCGGGGCGCCGGTCTTCGAAAATATTGTGTTTTGCGCTCATGCCCCCAAGGCGTGCACAATCTTGAGCCGCGAAGCGGCGGCCGGATTATAGCCTAGGGTGGAGCCGGAACGGCGCAACCCTAGGTAACGATCTATGGCGGTCGAGCCCTGAAAGGGCGGCGGGAACTTCTCGCCCGACCCTTCGGCCCGCCGACACCCCTTTCCATGGCGGTATTATGGAGCGGTTCATGAATGCCGAACGGCCCCACTTGTTGACGACCACTCGTCTACCGACACGAAGGGAACACCCATGCCAAACGTTCGCACCGCGAGACGCTTGAAGCTGGCGGCTATGGCGGCTCGGCCCGCGCCGCCGACCGCGAAACCCGACATCGCCATCGCCGACCTCACGGCAAGGGCCGTCCGCGAGCCCGCCGGCGGCGCGACCTACGTCATCGTCCGCGTCGAAACCAACCAAGGCACCGTCGGCTACGGTGAAACCCACGCCCGCCCCAACCCGGCGACAGCCGTTGCCCGCGTAATGGCCGCCCGCAAAACCGTGCTGGGACTCGACGCCCTCGCCTCCGAGGCCGTTCGCCGTTCGTTGAACGATCTTCCCGCGGAAGTCCTGGCCGCCGTCGATATCGCCCTGCTCGACATCAAAGGCAAGATCGCCGACGCCCCCATCTATCAAGTCCTCAGCGGACGCACCCGCGACAAAGCCCGAGCCTACGCCCCTCTCAGCGGCTCTTCGTTCGACGAGCTCAAAGCGTCCCTCGATCAAGCCCGCGCCGCGGGCTTTCGTGCCTTCTCGCTCCCCATCCAAATCCCCGCCGGCCCCACTCGCGGCAGGCAGTTCTACGCCGACACGCTCGACTTGGCCGAAAGACTCCGCGACGCCGGGGCCGCCGACCTCGTCCTCGACTGCGCGGGCCGCACTACCGCCGCCGAAGCCGCCGGGCTCGCAGCTAGCTTCGAAAAGTTCCGTCCCCTCTGGATCGACGAACCCACCACCGAAACCAACGAAGAAGCCCTACGCAAGATCAGCGGCGAGTCGGCAACCCCGGTCGGCTGGGGACGGGCCATCACCGACAACGCCAAATTCCAAGACCTGTTGCGGATGGAAGCCATTGACGTCCTACGCCCCGACATCGCGCTACTGGGCATCAGCCAAGCCCGCCGCGCCGCCGTGCTCGCCGAGGCCTACTACACCGCCGTCGCCCCCGCCAATCGCGGAGGCCCCATCGCCACCGCCGCCGGGCTGCACATCGCCGCCTCGACGCCGAATTTCGTCCTGCTCGAGGTGCCGTTCCCGCCCGATCCCACCGACCGCAAAATGCGCCAAGCGCTCGCCGGCAGCACGATCGAGCAGCCCACCGACGGCTTCCTCAACCTACCCAACGGCCCCGGCCTCGGTATCGAAATCAACGAGGCCGTGCTTGAACAATACGAGGTAACCACATGAATCGCCGACAGTTTTTCGGAGGCGCACTACTTGCCGGCGCCGCCACCCGCGTCACTAATCAAAGGGCCCAAGCCGCCGACTGCGCCTGCTCCCCGGCCCTCGCCGCCGCCCTCCCACCATCCCCGGGAAAAATCAAAGTCACCGGAATGAAGACCTTCGGCGTCACCTGGGAAGAGGATTCCGACCGCCCCTACGTCTTCATCAAGCTCGAAACCGACGCCGGCGTCGTCGGCTGGGGCGAGGCCACCCTCGAAGGCAAGGCCGGCGCTACGCTCGCCACGCTCGACGACTTGAAACCCTTCTACCTCGGCCAAGACCCCATGCGCGTCGAGCACATCTGGCAGGACATGTATATCCACGCCTTCTACCGCGCCGGCCCCATCCTCGGCTCGGCCATCGCCGGTATCGACCAAGCCCTGTGGGACATCCGCGGCAAGGTGCTCGGTCAACCCGTCTACCGTCTGCTCGGCGGCCCCGTCGATCCCCGAGGTGTGCGCGGCTACTATCACGCCCGCGCCGGGACCAAGGAAGAACTCGCCGCCCTCCGCGAGTCCGCCGAGCAGCTCGGCGTCACCGCTTTCAAGAGCGGCATCCCCGGCTATTACGAATGGATCGAAACCAACGAAACCATCGACGCCGCCGTAAAGCACATGGCCGGCCTGCGCGAAGGACTGGGCGACAAGATCGACATCGGCGTCGACTTCCACGCCAAAACCAGCCCGACCGTCGCGACCATCCTTTGCCGCGAAGCCGAGCCGCTGAATCTAATGTTCATCGAAGAGCCCTGTCCGCCGGAAAACTACAAGGCCATGCGCCGCATCGCGCGCCGCACCACCACCCCCATCGCCACCGGCGAACGCCTCGTCGCCCACTACTCGACTCAACAACTATTAGAAGACGGCACGGTCGACATTCTGCAATGCGACCTCGCTCATGTGGGCGGCCTCACCGCGCTGTGGAAAGTTGGAGCCATGGCCGAAGCCTCGGGCTGCATGATGGCCCCCCACGCCTGCGAAGGTCCCATCGCCGGCATGGCCACATTACACGTCGACGCCGCCATGCCCAATTTCTTGGTGCAGGAAATCTGCTCCGGAATCGAGCCGACATTCAAGGAAAAGCTCTGGGAAGACTGGCTCGGATTTCCCACCATGCGAATGGTCGACGGATATTTTCCGTTGCCCGACAAACCGGGGTTGGGATTTGAGATAGATGAAGCAGCCCTAGCCAAAAACCCCTTCCAAGGGACGCGGCCGATGGCGAGGGTTTTTCATGAGGATGGGTCGGTGGCGGCGTGGTGAACTGAGCCTTGGCCTGGGGTTCATCTAGAGAAAGTCGTAGCCTGTCCCCGACTTTTCCGACTTTTCCAGAAAACCTTGCCGGTTATCCCTTCTATACCCTCGATACCCTTGCTCGCTCCTCCCTCAGGGGTGCAGATGGAAGACCTTGTTCATGATCTTCCACTCCCCGTCGACTTTTAGCAGCGTGAACATGTCGGTGAACCGGGAACCGGTCCAGTTGGCGAGTTCAAGCCGCACGGTGGCCACGGTGTCAACCAGGTCGATGCTGGCGATCGATGCTTGGAGCTCTGCTGCTGGACCGTTCTTGTCATTCCAGTCAAAGAGCTGCTGGATGGGGCCGGCGAACAGTTCGGCGCCGACATAACCGAAGATCGTCGCGTCCTTGTGGAAGGCGGGTTTCATGTCGTCGCCTCTGCCGGACTTGGCGCCATCGATATAGTGCTGGACGACCTTGGCGATCACGTCATACTCGCTCACGTCTGTAGGTGCATTACTCATAGGTCTCCCTCCTCACTTATTGAGTCTCGCAAAATAAAGTGACACCTTTTTGGGGTACGTACGTCTTTGTATGTATGGGAAATACAAAAGGCGTACGGCGGGATTTCGAGGCCCTGGAGAAGCGCCGTTTCAAAGCGATCCGGTTGGTCGAGCAAGGCTGTAGTCAGTCCGAGACAGCGAGGCGATTGAAGGTCGCGCGGCAAAGCGTCAGCGAGTGGCTGCGACGATACCGGCGTGACGGCGAAGCCGGGTTGCGCCAGGCCGGCCGCGCCGGCCGTAAGCCGCTGTTGGACGCCGCGCAGCTCGAACGCCTCGAGGCGTTGCTGCTGGAAGGCCCCGAGGCGCACGGCTTCCCGACGCCGCTGTGGAGCTGTCCGCGGGTCGCTCGTCTGATCGGAGACGAGTTCGGCGTGCGCTATCACGAGGGCCATGTCTGGAAGATCCCGCGGGCGCTCGGTTGGAGCCCGCAACGGCCCGTCGGCAAAGCGCGGGAGCGCAACGAAGAGGCCATCCGCGGCTGGCAGCGCAAGACTTGGCCGGCCATTAAAAAAAAGCCCGCAAAGAAGAACGTACGATCGTCTTCATCGACGAAAGCGGATTGAGTCAGAAGCCGCATCGTTGCCGCACCTGGGCGCCGCGCGGCGAGACACCGGTGTTGGAGTTCAACTTCAACTGGGACAAGCTGTCGGTGTCGGCCGGGCTGACGTTGCGCAACTTTTACTTCCGGCTCTATCCCGGCGCGATCGGCGAGTTGGAGGTCATCGACTTCCTGAAGGCTTTGGTGCGCCACATCGACGGCCCACTGCTGATCGTCTGGGACCGGCTGCCGGCGCACCGCAGCCGCCTGGTGCGGGAGTTCATCCAGCTCTCCGAGGATCACATCGCAACGGAGTACTTGCCGCCCTATGCGCCGGAGTTGAACCCGGTGGAATACATTTGGGCGTACTGGAAGCAGCACGAGTTGCCCAACGTCTGCCCGAAGGACTACTGGGAACTCGACGAGCGCGCCCGCAAAGCGCTGCGGCGAATGCGCCGCAAACCGCGCTTGATTACCGCTTTCTGGAAACAGTCTTCTCTTTGTCTCGATTGACAGTATATTATGCGAGACTCAGTAATGTCGTATACATTTTGTTGAGATTCAGCCATTTGCCATCTGCTCTTAGTTCATATTCTCAAGGGCTGCTATCACGTCCCCGGGCTCCATTCGATTGAGGGAATCGGCCGTGACGTGACGCCTGCGGATAATGCCCTTTTGATCGATGACGAACGTCCCCGGCACCGGTAGGTTCCAGCTGCCGTCGCTGTTGTGACTGCTGACATCGGTATCGAGGACGCCGAGGTAGATCTCCTGCACCTCTGGAGGGACATAGTACTGGACTTTGTAGTTGCGAAGGACCTTCTGATCAGCGTCAGTGAGGATGTCGTAGTCGAGCTGGGTGCCCTCCGGCCTGGGCTCTGAATCATCGGGAGAAATTGCAATCAGAGAAGCGTTTAGGGATCGTATGTGGGGCCAGGCTCGTTGCAGGGCCAGCAGCTGTAGATTGCAGAAGGGGCACCAAGCGCCTCGGTAGAAGGTAACCACAGCGGGTCCTTGTTCCAACCGCGCTTCGAGCGATATTTCCTCTCCAGCGACGTTCGGCAGCTGGAAGTTGGGAGCGCGCTCGCCTACTTTCAGTCCGGGGGCTACCTGGTTTTTCTCTATGCGCCCCATGGCGGCGGCGATCTTGTCTCGGGCATCGGCCGGCAGACTGAAGCTGCTGAGCGCGTGCTGGATTTCTTGGTTGGGCTCCATATATTGCCCTTAGGGTACCTTGGATCGGCGAGCTCGGTTTTGTTCCTCGGGGCGCGGGCCTGCCTTTGGTCTGGTGGACAAGAACGGCTCGACGATCGGAGGTCGTTGCTTTACGTTGTTTCTTTAGCTTGGCCCTTGTCGCGTTGAGCCAGAGCGGCTATCACCCTTTCGATTCGTGCCAAGGCCCCGTCCACCAACCCTGCACACTCTTGCGCCTTGTCTTGTGGGAGCAGGCGTCTGGCCTCCTTCAGTAGTTCGTTGGCTTTCGCGAGATCTTCGTCAAGCCCCATCGTCCCATGCTATCAGTGTCGAAGGGAGAGATAGCGTGGCGTCTTGGTTTAGTGGACAAAGTGCAAAACGGGCTCCGGTTGGAGTCCGTTTTTGAGCTTGGTCCCTCGATAAGTCCTCGGCCGGGCGGCAGGTGTCCTTGCTTTTGCAGATTCGGCGCTTGACGTTGATCCGGTGGCCCAGATCTATCGCCTGCGGCGGCGCAGTGCCTACCGCCGGCGGCGGCTGCATTTCACCAAGACCCGGCCCACAGCGGTGTCGATCGGCGAGCGGCGCCGGCCCGACCCGCAAGGCCGACCCGGCTTTCTGCGAGTGGATACGGTGCATCAAGGGGATCGCGATGGCGTCAAGGGCGTCTACCACATCAATGCCGTGGATGAAGTCACCCAGTGGCAAGTGGTCGGCGCCACAGCCGCGATCAGTGAAGCCTGGCTGGAGCCGTTGCTGAAAGCCATGATCGAGCAGTTTCCCTTTCGTATCCGCGGCTTCCATTCCGACAACGGCAGCGAGTTCCTCAATCGCACGGTGGAGAAGTTATTGAACAAGCTGCTGATCGAACAGACCAAGTCGCGTCCGCGGCACTCCAATGACAACGGCTTGGTGGAATCGAAAAACGGCGCGGTGATCCGCAAACACATGGGATATACGCACATCGCGGCGCCGCACGCGGGGCGCATCCAGCGCTTCTACCAACAGCACTTCAATCCCTATTTGAATTTCCACCGGCCCTGCGGACAGCCCGAGATCAAGACCGACGCCAAAGGCAAGCAGAAGCGGGTGTATCGCCACTACCAGACGCCTTGGGAATCTTTCGAGCAGTTGCCCGAGGCCGCCGGCTACCTCAAGCCAGGGCACACGCTTGAGGCTCTGGGCCGCATTGCCCAGGCGGAAAGCGACACTGCGGCGGCGCGCCGGATGCAGCGAGCCAAGCACAAGCTGTTTGCCAGTTTCCGGTCCGCGAACACGCCGTGCTGAACAGCAGGAAGAGGGCTGTGGAAATGGCGGGCGGTGGAAAACGAGGAAAACCAAAACCAGGTTTCCCTTCGTTTCCCACCGCCCTTGGAAATCGCTCCGCGATTCCCACATTCCCACAACCCCGACGACGATTCTCCCCTTCCCAAATCAAAACCAAAAAACCAGAAAGGAGCCCCAGCTACTCAAAAAGCCCCAACCCCCGTCTTCAGGCTCATCCTTCGATGAGAAAATGCTGAGATAGCGTGGCGTCTTGGTTTAGTGGACAAAAAAACGGGCTCCGGTTGGAGTCCGTTTTTGAGCGGTCCCTCGATAAGTCCTCGGCCGGGCGGGGTGTCCTTGCTTTTGCAGATTCGGGCTTGACGTTGACCTGCCTTTGGGGCGTTGTAGGTCTCGGATGTGGCGTGCAGGATTTGGGATCTGGAGTGCCCGGGATTCGAGGCCTGAGGCTTCTGGTTTTTCGCGATGTGTGGGTCTCGGGGACTGTGTAGGTGTCGGCTGGCAAAAGGCCCGGTGGTGTTTGGATGGAACGGTGGTCGTAGTGCGAAAACCGTCGCTTCGCGGCCGTGGATCGGCTACCCTGTCCGTGCCAGGACGGTCCAAATGGAAATCCTGGCTCTAGCGTCGCCGGAACGCCATGATCGGGCGGTATTCGGAGGCCGGAGCGGCGGCGAAAGGAGTATCGAACGTGACAGAAGTGCGAAAACCGTGTTGAAGGGCGATGATAATGTCCCCTTGAGAGGGCGATAGAAATGTCCCCTAATCTAAGGCTCCGAAGGAGGAGCCTAGATTGGAGAGGACATGGATGAACGACAAGGAATTGAGACGGGGCGAGGTACTGGGCCGGGTGAAGCGAGGCGAGTTGAAGCTGAGCGAGGCGGCGCGGATACTCGATATCAGTTATCGCCAGACCAAGCGGATCTGGAGGCGCTACAGCGCGGGAGGGACAAAAGCATTGAAGCACGGCAACGTGGGCCGGGTATCGAACCGCGCCAAGCCGGCGGAAGTTCGCAAGCGAGTGCTGCAACTGGTGCGCGAACACTACTCCGGCGAGCCGCACGAGCGCTTCGGGCCGACGCTGGCGGCCGAGCATTTGTGGACAGACCACGATCTGAAACTATCGGTGCGAACACTGCGGCTCTGGATGCTCGCCGAGGGCCTGTGGAGCCGCCGCCGCAAGCGCCGGCCGCATCGCTCGCGGCGGCGGCGTAAAGCGCACTTGGGCGAGCTGATCCAGGTCGACGGTTCGCACCACGAGTGGCTCGAAGCGCGCGGGCGGAAAGGTTGCCTGATGAACTTCGTCGACGATGCGACCGGTCTGGCGCTGTGCCGTTTCTCGAGCGAGGAAACGACTTGGGCGGCGGCCGATCTGCTCGAAGCCTGGGTGCGTCAATACGGCGTTCCGAAGGCGTTGTATTGCGACTGGAAGAACGTCTACAAGCGCCGGCCAACGTCGCGTGAAGCGCTGGAAGGCATCGAGCCCGAGACGCAGTTCGGACGCATGTGCGCCAAGCTCGGCATTGGTATCATCGCCGCTTCGTCACCGCAAGCGAAGGGCCGCGTGGAGCGCCATCACGGCACCCATCAAGACCGCCTGATCAAGAAGATGCGGCTCAAAGGCATTGCCGATTACGAGGCGGCGAACCGCTATCTCGACGAGCAGTATCTGCCAGAGCACAACGCCAAGTTCGCCTCTGAGCCGTCAGCGGGAGCGGACTTTCATCGGCGCTTATCGAAGCGTTTGGACTTGAAGTGGGTGTTTTGCTTGGAGGGAGAGCGGGTGGTGTCCAACGACCTGGTGGTACGTTTCGAGAACCGTTTTCCGCAGTTGAAACCGCAGCGCAATCAGGCTCTGGGCGCAGGCGCGAGAGTAACCGTGCAGCAAGCGCGCGAGGGCGAGTTGCGGGTGGTGTTCGAGGGGAGAACGGTGGCGTTCGACGAGATCGCCAAGCCGCTCCCCAAGGTGCGGCCGGAGCCGAAACCGCGCCTGGCGCCGCAGCCGCGCACACCGCCGGCGAATCACCCTTGGCGCGCGCCGTTGAAGCCGAAAAAACGGGCGGCGACCGCGTGAAGAGGGCTGTGGAAATGACGGGGCCGTGGAAAACGAGGAAAACCCTCGGCAGCCGACGAGGAGCTTCGAACCTCATCGCTCGGGTTTCCCACGTTTCCCCCAGCCCCTTGGAAATCGCTGTGCGATTCCCACATTCCCACAAGCCCCTACGACTACTATCCTTTTACTTAAAAGGGGACATTTCTACCGGGCTAACCAAGGGGACATTTCTATCGCCTCTTGACACAGAAGTGCGAAAACCGTTGCATCGGGGCCGTTGATCCTCTACCATGTACCTGCCAGGATGGCCAAAACGGAAATTCGGGACGAAATGGTTCGTGGGCCGCAGCCGTTTCAAGGCGACGCGCAGCTGAGCGGCGATCCGTCCGGGCGCTACTCAACGTTTTAACTAGAAAGAAAAGGAGGTTAGTCAAATGAAAGCATCGGTCATACGCGAATTTGGCGATTTCGACGTGCTCAAGCACGAAGACATCGAACAGCCAAGCCCAAAACCCGGCCATGTACTGGTCAAAGTGCTCGCGGCCGGTGTCGAGCGTTTGGATCATTATATCCGTGAAGGATCCATTGTGCCGGAACTGCCATTCCCTCATATACTAGGGGCGGATGCTGCCGGCGAGGTGGCTGATCTTGGAGAAGGAGTTGTCGGTTTTGAAATCGGTGAACGAGTGATTGTAGCCCCGGGATATCCGCAAAGCGAAGAGGAGACCAACATTCGTCCTACAGTTACCGCCCCAAGCTTCGCCTTACCAGGTTTGCACATTTCAGGAACTTATACTCAGTTTATGGACGTGCCTGCCTACGCGCTTATCAAGGATGAAACCGGGCTGAAGCCCGAAGAGGCGGCCACACTCCCGGTTCCTTTAGCGACGGCTGTTCATTCTCTTAAGGAGATTGGCGAAGTGAAAGCCGGCGACAAGGTTCTGATTCATTCAGGCGCTTCCGGTTCCGGCAGCATGCAAATCCAGGTCGCTAAAGCATTGGGCGCAGATGTCGCTACGACTGTTCGCAGCGATGCTAAGGGCGAATTTGCCAAAGCGCTCGCTGCAGACCTTGTGATCAACACACGCAAAGAGGATTTCGTCGAGCGGGTCAAGGCATGGACGGGCGGGGCCGGTGCTGATGTTGTGATCGACAACCTAAGCGGAGATGTATTGGCCAAAAGCATTGAAGCCACAAAGCCAATGGGCGTTATTGTTGCCTTTGGTTTTTCGGCCGGTGCTGAAGTCAAGTTCGACATTCGAAGCTTATTCTTTGCTCAGAAAAGGCTACGCGGCTCGATGGCTAGCGATGTTGAGGATTTTAACTGGGGACTGGAGCAAGTCCGTGTGGGTCGTATCAAGCCATTACTCGACCACACGCTGCCACTGAGCAAAGCGGCAGAGGCGCACCGGCTGATCTCCACCGGGCACGTCACTGGGAACCTCGTGTTACTACCGTGGACTGAATAACGGGAGATCGGGGGAGATCGGTGACAGGCAGCTAACTATGCTAATCTGACCTCACCACCACATGTCACGCCAAGCCCGGGTGGTGGCGGAGGGCGTTCCGCACCACATCACCCAACGGGGCAACAACCGCCAGGACGTCTTCCTGCTCGACGAAGACCGGCGGTTCTACATCGAAGCTTTACGCGCGCAGTCCGAGCAGCACGGCCTGGCCATCTTGGGCTACTGCTTGATGACGAACCACGTCCATTTGGTCGCCATACCGAAGCACGCGACGCCGCTCGCCCGAGCGGTCGGCCGCGCCCATTGGCGCTACTCAATTCGCTTCAACAAACAATACGGCCGAAACGGTCATTTGTGGCAGAACCGCTTTTATTCCTGTCCCTTAGGCCCCACACACCTTGTCACGGCGTTGGCCTATGTTGACCTGAATCCGGTCCGCGCGGGCATCGTCGGCGAAGGACCCAAGTACCCTTGGTCGAGCGCCTCGGCCCGCGGCAAACTGACCCTCCAAGCAACCGACATTTCCGGCAACCAAGTCATGGAAGTCCACTCGATCCTACTAAGGCGACCGTAGCCGCCGCCCCATCAAACCGCGGCCCCGGCGGCGCCTCGACCCGCGTTCCGCCCTCGGGAATAGGAGGCTGTCCCGGGTTCACCCCCCGGGTTTCCCCCCCGGATTCCCCCCCGGATTCCCCCCCTATTTCCGAGTTGATTCGGGCTTGCTCACCGCTTTCTTCAAAGTTGCCCGGGAATTGACTACCTCTTAATTGATCGTTGTCCTCCCGGCCCCTTAGACTCAATCTCGGATTAGCGGACACGCAAGGAAATCCGAGGTAACTGTCGATGGCCACCCACACTCACAAGATCCCAACAGTCCGACCATCAGAAGACGCCGTTTGGGGAAAACGAAGGATTGGGGCACGTTTCCAGGAACTGTTGGCGCCCGCCGGAATCTCGCTCAATGGGGGCGGGCCGCGCGATATCCGTGTCTTGGACGACCGGTTCTATACGCATGCCCTTCCGCGGGGGGAGTTGGGAATCCTCGACGCCTACGTAGCCGGCTGGTGGGAGACGCACCGGCTCGACGAACTCACCGCGAGCTTGCTGACCTGTGGAACCGCTCGGTCGACCGCGAACCGCGGCGTGCTTTGGTTGGCGAATGTCTCCGCGCGGTTGCTGAACCAAGGGAGCCGCGAACGGCCTCGGCGTGTCCGCCGGCATTACAACCTCGGCAACGATCTTTTCCAATCCATGCTCGACCCACTCATGGTCTATACCTGCGCCTATTGGAATGGCGCCGCGACTCTCGACCAAGCGCAAGAAAAGAAACTCGATCTCGTCTGCCGTAAGATCGGCCTCAAACCCGGCATGCGAGTGCTCGATATCGGATGCGGTTGGGGCGGATTCGCGCGATACGCCGCCGAGAAATACGGCGCCTCCGTGGTCGGCATAACCATCTCGGAAGAACAATACTCGTTCGCGAAATCTCTGTGTTCGGGTTTCCCCGTCAGCTTGCGAGTCCAAGACTATCGCGACGTCGAGGACGACCCGTTTGACGCCGTCGTCGCGCTCGGCATGTTTGAAAATGTCGGGCACAAGAACTACCCGGTTTTCATAAGGACAGCGCGACAGCTTCTCAAAGCCCAAGGCCTCTTCTTACTCCACACCATCGGCCGCAATACGTCGGCGGCCTTTCTTCACCCGTGGATACGACAGAACGTCTTCCCGAGCGGAATGTTGCCCTCGGCACGCCAAATCGCAGCCGCGGCCGAAGGCGAGTTTGTAATCGAAGATTGGCACAACTTCGGACCCGACTACGACAGGACCCTGCTGGCCTGGTTTGAGAATTTCCAAGCCCATTGGCCGCGACTGCGCGACAAATATGGCGACCGCTTCTGCCGCATGTGGAAATGCTATCTGCTGACCTGCGCCGGGGCCTTTCGAACACGGGGTTTGCAGCTGTGGCAAGTCGTCATGTCCCCAAGAGGGGTTCCGGGGGGATATGCCTCCGAGCGCTGACGAGTAACGGCGCGGTGACCGACCGCTTTGCGCGCGCCAAGAGGCCGGCGCGCCCGACTCGGAAACAGCCGAATTGATGAAGTCAAGAACTAGAAAGGATCACGATGCCTACTGAGTCTCGCATAATATACTGTCAATCGAGACAAAGAGAAGACTGTTTCCAGAAAGCGGTAATCAAGCGCGGTTTGCGGCGCATACGCCGCAGCGCTTTGCGGGCGCGCTCGTCGAGTTCCCAGTAGTCCTTCGGGCAGACGTTGGGCAACTCGTGCTGCTTCCAGTACGCCCAAATGTATTCCACCGGGTTCAACTCCGGCGCATAGGGCGGCAAGTACTCCGTTGCGATGTGATCCTCGGAGAGCTGGATGAACTCCCGCACCAGGCGGCTGCGGTGCGCCGGCAGCCGGTCCCAGACGATCAGCAGTGGGCCGTCGATGTGGCGCAGCAAAGCCTTCAGGAAGTCGATGACCTCCAGCTCGCCGATCGCGCCGGGATAGAGCCGGAAGTAAAAGTTGCGCAACGTCAGCCCGGCCGACACCGACAGCTTGTCCCAGTTGAAGTTGAACTCCAACACCGGTGTCTGGCCGCGCGGCGCCTAGGTGCGACAACGATGCGGCTTCTGACTCAATCCGCTTTCGTCGATGAAGACGATCGTGCGTTCTTCTTTGCGGGCTTTTTTTAATGGCCGGCCAAGTCTTGCGCTGCCAGCCGCGGATGGCCTCTTCGTTGCGCTCCCGCGCTTTGCCGACGGGCCGTTGCGGGCTCCAGCCGAGCGCCCGCGGGATCTTCCAGACATGGCCCTCGTGATAGCGCACGCCGAACTCGTCTCCGATCAGACGAGCGACCCGCGGACAGCTCCACAGCGGCGTCGGGAAGCCCTGCGCCTCGGGGCCTTCCAGCAGCAACGCCTCGAGGCGTTCGAGCTGCGCGGCGTCCAACAGCGGCTTACGGCCGGCGCGGCCGGCCTGGCGCAACCCGGCTTCGCCGTCACGCCGGTATCGTCGCAGCCACTCGCTGACGCTTTGCCGCGCGACCTTCAATCGCCTCGCTGTCTCGGACTGACTACAGCCTTGCTCGACCAACCGGATCGCTTTGAAACGGCGCTTCTCCAGGGCCTCGAAATCCCGCCGTACGCCTTTTGTATTTCCCATACATACAAAGACGTACGTACCCCAAAAAGGTGTCACTTTATTTTGCGAGACTCAATAATTGGAAATACTTTCGCGAGTTTGTCGTCCACCCCACCGTTATCGGCTCCGTCGCCCCATGCTCCCGCCGGTTGGCGAGAGAGATGGTGCGCGAGGTGGACTGGGCCAAGACAAATGTCGTCGTCGAATACGGCCCCGGCACCGGGACTTTCACGGAGCGTATTCTCGCGCTGTTGAAGCCCGGCGCCCGTGTTCTCGCGGTTGAAAAGAACCCTCGAATGGTCGCGGTCTTTCGGCGCCGCTTTCCGGATGTCGACGTCGCGGAAGACTCGGTGGGACGCCTGCCCAACCTATTGACGCAATGGGGCGCCTCGCGGGTGGACTGCATCATTAGCGGTCTGCCCTGGACATGCTTCAGACAGGGGGTACAACGGCGATTGCTGGACGTCACCTCGCAAGCTCTTCGAAGCGGCGGCCATTTCGCCACTGTCGGGTACTTGCCCGCCCTGGCGCTGCCGAGAGGCAGACGCTTTAGGAAGCAACTACGGTCTCATTTTTCAGAAGTTCGCATCTCGCGCGTTGTATGGCGAAATCTACCGCCGGCTATTGTCTATCAATGCCGCAAGTGACGGCTACTTACCGCGTGACGGAACAGATGGAGAGGTGTCGATGGGTCTGGAGGCGCTTGCCCAAGACGACGTTTGTTTACTGAACGCGAGAAAAGTCCATCCGCGCCGACATCAAGGAAGCCGGAAGTTCTCCCACTAGTTTGAGAGTTGAGAGCCTTGGAACTCCGCGGACCAGTTTTGGACGACCTTGATCACCGGCCGACGTTCTCCGACGGGCTCCACGACGACAAATCGATTTCCGTCTCACGACACATCGTAGGACGGCACAAAGTTTCCTCGCAGCAGCGCCGATGTGAACAATCGGCGACGCCCTTTAACGGCAAAGGTGGGTTCGGTCGACACCGAAGCCGCGAACAGCGTGTCGCCTTCCACGTAAAAGATCTCCTTGCCGTCGTGACTCCAGCGCGGCTGGGCTCCGCTTTTGTCCATCGACACTTTCCACCTCTCCGTTCCTTCCGGAAACCGACGAACGTAAACGTCGTACCGCCCGGCTTCGTCCGAAACGTAGACCACGAAACGTCCGTCGGGAGAAAAACTTGCCGCATGCTCCCAGAAGGGAGTTTGCAGGAACAGTCGTTCTTCGTACCCGCTCCCGTCGTCCCTGCGCCGCAGATACCAGATATCGCGTAGAGTTTCGGGGTCGTTTCGATAGAACAGCAGATGCCGCCCATCTTCGGACCAATCGCAGGGCAGATCGTGGAAAGTGCCGGCCAGCAGAACCTCGGGGTCACCGTCGAATCGGGCCGGCTTTCGATAAATGTTGATGATGCCGTCCACGGATGCAGAGTAGGTAACCTTGCCGTCGGGCGACCAGATCGGCACCGAGACGTACCCGCGCTCGACACTCAGGCGAGTCTTGCTGCGCCGGCCGACCTCATGAATCCAGATGTTCTCAGTGTCGCCCTCGATCCCCCGGACCGCCACGGCCCGCTCGTCCGGCGATAGCGCCGGGTAGAAAATCCCTGCCTGGGGTTCGCCGATCGCACCCAACTTTTTTCCGCTTCGATCTCGCCAAACCAGCCTCACACTGCCGCCGCGATTGAGATAGACTAACCACCCGTCGGCAACGCTCGGGTTCAAGCCGTTTGTTCTCACTGCAGACGAAGCTCCCGTGGGCTTTCGTGTGTCGAGCGAAAAGGGCAAGGCCCAAAGGCCCCCGACTACCCCTGACGTCTGATACACGATGTAGCCGCTCGGGGAGTAAGCGGGTGCCGCCCCGTACCCTAAGACGTCTTGCTCCCCTGTGTCGAGATTGCGAAGAACAATACTGGATCTGCTCGGGAACCCGGCGGCATAGAGGAGCATACGTGGACCCTCACCCAAGGGTAGAAAATGGGGATGCCCAAAGCCCATCTTGCGCTCCTCATCGTTGGGCTCGAACAGCAGCTCGGGCCGGCCGCCGCCCTGCGCGCTTACTTCGTAGAGGCGCGGCAAGCTTCCGGGGTTGTGCACGCCGAAGACGATCGAACGGAGATCGGGACTCCACGTCCCACCCCAAAAAGAACGATCCAAGAGCCGACACAGCACGACCGCGGGGCCACCGTCGAATCGGACCTTCTTGAGTTCGTCGGCCGCCGCAAACCCAATCCATAGGCTGTCGGGCGACCAGAACGGGGAGTTCGCTTCTTCGGTTCCCGGGAGTGCACGGCGCTCATCTTCCTTAAAATCGTGAACCCAGAGGGTTCCGTCGCCCGAGACGAATGCGACGTGGCTGCCGTCCGGTGAGATTACGGGGGAGGCACAGTCTTTCTCACACGGCACTTCAAATCGAACTACAGGTTCGAGAACCTTCTTACTCCCGCAGTCACGCTGCGGGATCAGCAACATAACCGCCGCGGCGACCGCAACACCGACGCCCAAGAGAGGGAAAGCAAACGAGGGGATTACGCGTGGCTTTTCCCGTACGAACTCGACCGTCGCGATGAAGCGGTAGGCGCTCGCAGGCAGCGTCTCAATAAAACGTGGGTTGTCGGCCGAGTCGCCGAGAGCTGTACGGATCTTTCCGATGGCGATGCTGAGGCTGTGGTCCGGCGCTGAGGGCGGAGAATCCCCCCACAGGTTCTCGATCAGCTCCTCTTTAGTGACCACTTCGCCGGGCCGCTCGAGAAAAACGGCCAGAATCTGAAACGGTTGATCCTGCAGCCTGATTTTCCGGTCGCCCTTCCGAAGCTCACGCGAGGCCAGGTCCGCCTCAAACACCCCAAACCGAACCCTGGACTTGGCTGCCGGTGGCGTTGAACGGCCTTGCGGGCGACCCGCTAGCGCTGACCGGCGTATTATAGCACCCACGTTCGCGTCAGCGGACTCGCAGTTCACGGCCACTTCAGTTGATTGAATGGAGCAAGTTCATGGTTTTTCAATCACTTAGGAGTTTATCGCCGATATCTCCCAATTGCCTTGGAATTGGTTCAAGGTTGTGCCTCTGTTAATTGACCCGGCCTGCCTGAAGCCCCAAACTCAGGCTCATCACACGAGGCGAGGACAAACCAATGAAAACGAATTCCGCGAAAACACGACCCACGGGCGGGCGCTTCGCCGCGTTGATCCAGGCGACCGTGGTCTGCACCCTGCTCGGCGCCACCGTCGGCTCCGGCTGCTCGATTCGCCGCATGGCCGTCAACAAGATCGGAGACGCCTTGGCGTCCGGCGGCGCCACCTACGACAGCGACGAAGACATCGAATTGGTTGGCCAGGCCCTGCCCTTCGGCTTGAAGCTGATCGAGAGTCTGCTGGAGGAATCGCCCCGCCACCGGGGTCTGCTGTTGACTGCCTGCCGCGGGTTCACGACCTACTCCTACGCTTACGTGGAACATGACATCGACGCCGTCGCGGAGCGTGATCTCGCCGCCGCCGCCCGAATCCGCGCGCGTGCCCGAAAACTCTATCTAAGGGCTCGGCGCTATGGGCTTCGCGGGCTGGAGGCGGCTTACCCCGGTATCACGGAACGTCTGCAGCGAGATCCCGCCGCGGCGCTGGTGACAACCAAGGAAAAACACGTTCCACTCCTCTACTGGAATGCCGCCGCGCTCGGACTGGCGATCTCGGTGTCGCGCGACGATGCCGAGATGCTGGCGCGGCTCCCGGAGGTTGAGGCGCTATTGGGTCGTGCGCTCCAACTCGATGAAGACTGGAACGAAGGCGCTCTGCACGAGTTCGAGGTCACCCTGGCCTCGGCTCGACCCGGCACTCCCGACTACGAACGCATCGACCGGCATTTTGAGCGTGCGTTGGCTCTGTCCGGCGGCAAACGCGCCGGTCTTTACGTCGCCTACGCCGAAGCGGCGTCCTATCAACGGCAGAATCGCGCTGAGTTCAAGTCCAAGATCGAACAGGCTCTGGCGCTTGACCCCGACCAGCACGAAGAACTCCGTCTCGCGAATCTTGTGGCGCAACGGCGGGCTCGATGGTTGCTCGCGCACGTTGACGATCTGATTCTCGATCTCAGAGCAGAAGACCGGAAGGCAGACGACTCGAAAGGAAACAAGCAATGAAACTCTTTACCCGATTAGCCCTGTGCCTGATTTGTACGTTCGCCGTCTCCGGCACTCTATCGCCGGCGTACGCCCAAGAAACCGTTCGTATTCGCATGGGGACCGTCGTGCCCGAGGGTTCTCCGTGGCACGAGGCTCTGCTGCACATCCGCCAAGATTGGCGCCGAATCTCCGGCGGCAGGGTCGACCTGCGTATTTACCCCGGCGGCGTCCTTGGTGACGGCGTGGAATGTGTTCGGCAAGTACGTTCGGGAGCGCTCGACGCCTGCGCGCTTTCCTCGATCGGTTTGGAGCAGATCGATAGCGCGATCAACTGTCTCCAGATCCCGATGATGTTCGACTCCTATGAAGAGCTCGACTACGTTCGCGACCGCTTGGCCGCTCGGCTGGAACAAACGATGAAGGAGAGCGGGTTTCAGGTCTTGAATTGGTCCGACGGCGGCTGGGTGCACTTTTTTTCGAAAACCCCGGCCAGGACGCCCGACGACATCCGTGACATGAAGCTCTTTATCTCGGCCGGCGACCCCGAGGCGGAGAGGATCTACAAGGAATTGAAGTTCCATGTCGTCCCCTTGTCGGCCATCGACATGGTCACGTCGCTGCAAACGGGAATGATCGACGCCTTTGATGTCCCTCCGGTTTTCGCGTTGCTCAACGGCTCCTACAAGCTGGCGCCGAACATGATTCCGATCAAGTGGGCGCCCCTGGTGGGCGGGACCGTGATCTCCAACAGAGCGTGGCGGCGCATCCCCGAGGATCTGCGGGCGGACATGCTTGCCGCGGCCCGTCAGGCCGGGGACCGGCTGCGCCCGACGATCCGGAAGATGGGCGATGACGCCGTCGCGGCGATGCAAAAGAGGGGCCTGACCGTTGTCCGTCTCAGCGACGACGAGCGGGAGCAGTGGCGGGCGGAGGCGGAGGCGGCCTATCCGCGCCTTCGCGGCGATTACGTCGACGCCGAACTGTTTGACGAGGTTCAGCGACTGCGCGACGAATTCCGGCAAAACCCCGTTAATCCGGCCGTGAACTGAGAAGAAGGGCACCTCCCAGAACGGAACGACTACCGGAGCACCCATGACGGAAGCAATCCAGCCCCTAAGCAAACGATGGGGAATCGAGCGATTCGAAAACGCCCTTTCGATCGCCGTGCTCGGACTGATGTCGCTGCTTCCGCTGGCGGAGATGGCGGGTCGCGCCTTTCTGGACCGAGGTGTTCCCGGCTCGATCCCGCTGGTGCAACATCTGACGCTCTGGATTGCCCTTCTCGGGGCGGCCCTGGCCACCCGCTTCGATCGCCATCTGGCGCTGTCGACCGTCAGCTTTCTTCCCGAACGCGTGCGCCCGGCGATTCGCATTTTGACGTTCGGGCTTGGCGCGACGGTGGCGGCTTGGCTGGGCGTCGCGAGCCTCGACCTCGTCCTGATCGAACGCGACGCCGGCGGTGTCGTGGCCTGGGGGATTCCGCTGTGGGCCGCCCTCGCCGTCATGCCCGCCGGTTTCGCCGTGATCGCCGGCCGTCTTATCCGGCGATCGGCGGAAAGCTTCCAGGGACGGTTGACAGCGGCGCTATTCCTAGTGATTCCGGCGTCTTTGGCCCTTGTCACCAAGCCGGAGGAGACAGGCATTCCGGTGGCCGCCGGGCTGGTGATCCTTTGTGCCACGGCCCTGGGAATGCCCATTTTCGCGGCGATCGGCGGGGCGGCCCTGTTGCTTTTCTGGCACGACGGGACACCTCTGAACGCGGTCCCGGGGCAGACCTACCGTCTCAGCGCGTCGCCGATGCTGCCGGCGATTCCACTCTTCGCTTTGGGCGGGTACATTCTGGCGGAAGGGGGAGCCGGCCGGCGCTTGATCCGGCTGTTCACCGCATGGGTCGATTGGGCTCCCGGAGGATTGGCGGTCGTTACGGCTTGCGTGTTGGCGTTCTTCACGCCGTTGACCGGTGCGTCGGGCATCACGATTCTCTCGATGGGCGGACTGTTTCTCCCGATCCTGGTCCAAGCCGGGTATCCCGAAAAGACCTCCGTCGGCCTGGTGACGGTTTCCGGCTCGATCGGCCTGCTGTTTTTCCCGAGCCTGCCGGTAATTCTTTACGCCTACTACTCGAACCAACCCATCGATCGGCTCTTCATCGGCGGCCTGCTGCCCGGCGTTCTACTCGTGTCGGCGGTCGCCTGGTGGGCCGCTCGCCAGGGTCGGCTGAGCGGCGCGACGCGCACGCCCTTCCGAGCGCGCGAAGCCGCCGCGGCTCTGTGGGGAGCCAAGTGGGAACTGCTGTTGCCGCTCATCGTCTTGGGAGGCTTTTTTGGCGGCTGGGCGACCTTGGTCGAGACCGCCGCGCTCACCGTGGTCTTGAGTCTTTTCATCGAGTGCGTCGTTCACAGGACATTGAGTGTCTCGCGCGACCTCTCCCGCGTGGTTGTCGAGTGCTCCACGTTGGTGGGCGGTTTCATGATCATTCTGGGCGTCGCGCTCAGCTTTACTCACTTCCTCGTCCTTGTCGACGTTCCCACCCGCGCGCTGGGTTGGGTGCAAAGTCACATTGAATCTCCGTTGCTGTTTCTCTTGGCGCTCAATATTTTCCTGATTCTCGTCGGTGCCTTGATGGATATCTATTCGGCCATCATCGTCGTCGTTCCGCTCGTCTACCCGATGGCGGCCGCGTATGGGATCGATCCCACCCATCTCGGGATTATCTTCCTCGCCAATATGGAACTCGGTTATTTGATGCCCCCGATGGGCGAAAACCTTTTCCTCGCCGGCTTTCGTTTCGAAATGCCGCTGACGCGGATCTACCGCTATACGTTGCCGTACGTGGTGATTCTATTCGTCGCCGTTCTTTTGATTACCTACGTGCCCTGGTTAACCCTCGGGCCGGTCGCATGGAGCGGGAGGTGAAGCAATGTTGAAAAACAAAGTTTCAGTCGTCAGCCCTCCCATCTATCGAGAACACGAAAGAGTGTCGCTGTTGGTGGGGCCAAACTTATGGATCACGCTGGTGGTCGTCGCCTTGTTTGTTCCCGCCGCGGCGGACGCGAAAAGTTCGGAAAAACCGGCGGATGATCGGGTACACTCTGCTCAACCAACTCTTCAGCTCCATCGGCCTTCCTACCTATTACGCGACCGGACCGGCACGGAGCTGGCCCCGATCATTCCCGTCGACTTCCCCTTCGCCCGGCGGCCGGAACTTCGCTTCACCGAGAAAGCCGCCGACAAGCCCGTAGGCTCGCCGCCCGCGGCCCAGAATGTCGCCTTTCCGAAACAGGTTCTCCTGCCGGCGACGGCTGTGGTGTTGCTGCGGCTCAAGAGCGGCAAAGTCACTTCCAGACACAAGCCGGGGCATCGAGTTCTCTTTGAGGTGGAAGCGGACGTTCGGAGCGGAAGCTCAACCTGCATAGCCCGCGGGACTCCCGTGTACGGCGTCGTTGGTTCGTGGACCCTGGGGTCGTGGGGGGTTCTCGGGAAGGGAAGACTTGAAGTGGAATTCGAGGGTGTGCCGGTGGGGGCGGGTCGCCAAGCTCCACTCCACCCGGTGCGCATCACCGGAAGAACTCTTAAGGAGGCCCTGTCTTGGGTGTCGCGGGCAGGGGCCGTGGATGAAGGGTCAGCATTCCTTGTTGGACTGGCGGCGTTTGGACACGCAACCGGGGAACTCTTCGCCCGTGCCGTGTTCAGAACCGACGAAGTGAAGTTTCGAAAAGGGGACGTCATTCAGGTCCGACTTCGGTCTCCATCGCCCATCCCGTGCGATGTCGTAATCAGCACCGATTCCCATCAGCCCCAACGAGAGCGACGCGGTTCCAAGCACCGCGCTCGGACAAGGAAGGCAGGGCGACGATGACGCACGGTTACAGCCAGAGTGACGAGTTGGCAGCGCGGTTTCCGCTAACGGCAATTCGCGCCCAAACCGCGTTTCTGAAGGCCGCGTTTTCAAGAAAAGTGTACCGCCCGGCGGTTCACGGCCCCGCGTTTGTCGTCCTAGTCCATGAACGACGGATGAGGGATTTGAAAATGTCTCGTGCGAGCGCGGAAAGGCAACCCGAAAGCCATCCCGTTACCGACGAGCCGACCACCGTGACCGACGGCGGGGAAAGCAAGTGGGGTGGACCCCTACAGTGAGACAACCCGCTAAGCAGGGTTTCCCCATTCGCTGAAAAAAGCTTGGCTGGGGAGCGGCCTTCATTGTAAACTTCTCCTCGGCCGGTGAAGCGGCGGCGGGCTCTGCGGGAGCGCAACCCGCCAAGGAATACCCGGCTGGAAACTCATCGAGACGATGGGTCGGGGCGTGGAGCCGCTCGCTTTGCGCCCCACTCCGGCAAAGATCCGGCCCATCGGATCGATAGATTTCCTCATGCCTTGGAAAACTCATCCCGCCACTCCCGCGAGGCTTGCCCGTTCGAGCACGGTTTGCTCGTACTCGACCGGCGGCAGATACCCCAGCGCCGAGTGCAAACGCTTCTCGTTGTAAACGCGCTCCAGAAACT
>CBDDCY010000005.1:0-213980 GCA_965226435.1 Bryobacterales bacterium | reverse complement strand
TCGACCCGGGCGCCGATCCCGAGCGCATTCGATTCGCGATCGAAGGCGGCAACCGTATCGACCTCGACGCCAATGGAGATTTGGTAGTGCACGCCGGCGACAACATCGTGCGCTTTACCAAACCCGTGATTTATCAGCAAACGGGGCAAGACCGTGATCTCGTCGAAGGCAAGTATGTCCGCGGCGGCCCGAGCGAGTTCGGGTTCCACCTCGAAAACTACGACACGTCGCGGCCGCTGATCATCGACCCCGTAACTTCACCGCCCACGGTCTTCGGTGGCAGTGATTCCGAGAGCCTGCGCGACGTTGACGTGGACAACGCGGGCAATATTTACGTGACGGGGAGTACTCGATCCGCTGATTTCCCGACCATGGACCCTTTGTTCCCGAACATCTCCGGCGAGACGGATGTGTTCATCGCCAAATTCGATCCGACGGCTCAGAACATGATTTGGGCGACGTTTCTGGGTGGTTTGGAAGCGGATAGCGGACTGGGGTTGGCGGTCGGCGCCGCCGGCGATGTCTACGTCGTCGGAAGCACTTGGTCCGCGGACTTCCCTTCGCAAGATGCAATGCAACCCACGCATGGGGGCAAGTCAGACGCCTTCGTGGCGAAGCTGAACACGGACGGCGATGTCCTCGAATTCTCAACTTTCCTGGGCGGCGCCGCCTCCGATTTCGCTCAATGCGTCGAAGTTGATTTGCCCGAAAACATCTACATTTGCGGCGAGACGAGTTCGGGCGAGTTTCCGACCACGGCGGGCGCCCTCAGTGAGACGCTCCAAGGCGAAGCGGACTGTTTCGTCTCGAAGATGCCCTCCTCGGGGCAGGATATGATCTACTCCACGTTCGTGGGCGGCTCGGGCCGCGAATCGTGCGGCGCGATGGCGCTTACCAAAATGGCGAGGCCGTGATCGTGGGCTCCTCCACCTCGGCGGACTTCCCGACTACCCCGGGCGCGTATCAGCGGGCGCTCAATCCGGAACGCAGCCCCTTTCCGGGGATCGACTTGGCGGACGCTGCCGCCGCGATGCTGGCTGCCGACGGCTCCGGTCTTCTCTACGGCAGCTACTTCGGCGGCGCGGGCGATGACTTTGCAAGCGCGGTCGCGATTGACCCGACGGGCAAGGTTTGGCTCGGCGGCGGAACTGATTCGCCCGATTTTCCGGTCACCCCCGACGCCGACCAAGCCGTCCCTCTTGGCGGCGGCTACAGTGCATGGATCGCAACCTTCGACCTCCTCTTCCCCGACGACGCTTACGTGAGTTTCATGCAAGCGGGCGATCGCCTGCTCGCCTTGGCTACCATCCAATTGGCGAGCGGGGTGATCGACTTTGAAGTGCTAACCGTCCTGATAGAATTTCTCGACAGCTTCGATCGACTGACCACTCTTGTGCTTTTGACCCCAGCCGGCGCGGAAATCTCCAAGACCCCCGTCGACGGGGCCGGGATCACCGCCGTCGCCGCGACGACCGGCGGCGCCGTCGTCGCCGGCACGACGAATGCGGGGACGGCGAGCGGCACCGATGCCGTGCTGCTCACGGTCAACGTCAACGATCAGCCCTCAACAAGCGGGGCGGACCTCCGTATCTTGAAGACGGCCGATCCGGCGGAAAAAAGTCGCCGCGGGCGCTCTAGTTACCTACACCATCAAGGTTTTCAACCACGGCCCCGAAGAGGCCTTGAATGTGGTGGTGGTAGACACGCTGCCGTCGAATTCGGCGGTCGTCGGCGGTTTGCCCGACCAGTGCCAAGCGGCCGGTCCGCAAGTCACTTGTAACCTCGGTACGGTTCCGGTCGGCGGAATCGGCGTGAGTAAGGTGTTTAAGGTGAGAGCCCCCGCGGAGCCCGGAATAATCATGGTGAATACCGCGATTGTCACCGCAACGAACGCGGGGCAAACGTCACCGACCGAAGCTCAGACTTTGGTTGAAGCGGGTACGGACGTCCAGATCGAGATTACAGGCCCCGCCGAAGTCCTCAGCGACCGGCCGGTCGGCTTCAAGATCACGGTCACTAACCACGGACCGCTCATAGCGACAGACGTCAAAGTGGTTTTTCCCATTGACCCGGCAATCGAATTGGCAGACTCCTTCTACTCCAGCTCCAGGGCCAGTGGCACCTGTGAACGAAAGGATGGCAAGTCTCCTTTGCCTTTCTTGCCGGATGAGCGCACGGAGGTTCAATGCGAGATCGCGGCAATGTTTGTGGATGAAGAGTGGATCATCCATGTCAACGGCCAAGCCGGCCTCTTGGAGGCAAGCGTCTTAAGTAAAGCTGAAGTCGGCATTCAGGAGGCGGACACCAAGCCGGGCAATAACTACAACTATGCCAGGGTGCGCATATCTGGAAAGCGGGCGGCTGATGTGGTTGTGGTGCCACGATCGCTCTCGGACCCGCTCTCGGTCGGCCCCGGCGGGAGCAATCATGTCGTCAGTGCGTATGTCGGCAATGCCGGCCCTTCCTTAGCGGAGAACGTTCTCTTGACGGTTGAAGCGGTCGTTGGCGTTGATCTGAGTGAGCTGGCAGACCCAGAGTATGCGCAACCGGCGGATTGCGGCGGAGAGGTATCGTGCACTTTATATTTGGGGCCCATTGGCTCCGAACTCCACCTAGTCGAACTCACGTTCAATAGTAACGCGGAAAACATCAAGATTGACTTCCAGGCGGCCGCAAGCGGGCCGGAGGACCCCGACCCCACAAACAATCAATTTCAGTTTCGGCAGCCGCTTCCGAAGGTCGTGACACGAGTCGCCTTGGGCGTCGGCTCTCCACAGCCGAAACTGCAGACTCTGGAGCAGCCCGCCCCGATTCTTCCCCCGCCCGCCGCGGTGACCAACAGCGCCGCCGGGCTCAATTTTGATACGGTTTCCGCGGGCAGCGGCCACACCGTTTGGGGCGCGGGATTTTCGTCGACTGTGGGTGTTGCCGAAGATGCCGCGCTGTTGCCAATCCATTTAGAAGGCGTCAAGGTTCGCCTCAACGGCATCCCCGCGCCGCTCGTCTTCGTCGCCGGCAATCAAATCAACTTCCAGGCGCCGTGGGAACTGCTCCGTGATAGGTTGGCGGAAGTCCGAGTCGAGGTACATGCCGCCACGACCATGCCGTTCTTCGTTCGAGTGGCCATCCACGATCCCGGAATCTACACCACGAACCAAAGCGGCAGCGGTCAAGGAGCGATCCTGATCGCCAATACCGCTTCGCTGGCGGCGCCCGCGGGCATGTTCCGCGGCTCGCGGCCGGTTGCCAGGGGGGACTACATTTCGATCTTTTGCACCGCGTTGGGCCCGGTTGACGATCCACCACCCAGCGGCGTCGGCGCCTGGACCGACCGGCTGGCGTGGACCCAAACAAGGCCAACCGTGACCATCGACGGCTTGGATGCGCGAACGTCCTTCTGGGGACTGGCGCCCGGTTTCGTCGCGCTCTATCAAGTGAACGCTCAGATCCCGGAGGGGGCCGCCGTGGGCGATGCCGTCGATCTTTCGTTGGAGATCGGCGGGGCCGAGTCGAACGGCGTGACGATCGCGATTTCGGAGTAGGGGGGGCTTCGTGGAGACTACCCGCCGCTGATCGCCGAGAACACAAAGCCGAGGATACGGGCCCAGCGGCGAAAACGCGGCAAGCCTGCTCCGTGGGACGGTGCCATAAGTGAAAACGCTTAGTGCTTTGTGGGGGCGACTTCCCTAAGAAGGCCCGCATTTCCCAAAACAAAACTTACAAAAATGTTTAGATAGGACGGCGTTCTTTCCGGCCGGGTCTGAGATAAACCGGCATGGGAGACTAGGGACACTTCCTCTCGTGGGACGCATCGAGAATGTGCGTATAATAGAATCGCACCGCAAGCCCGCCGGGCTCGCTTCCCATCATTCGAAGGTCTATGAAGTCCGCTGCCGCGTCAACTGAAAACACGCTGACGGTTCGAGTCAATGGGGAGTCGGTGGACTTGCCGCCCGGAGCGACAGTGTCGATTTTGCTCGACCAGCTGGCGCTGCCGACGGATCGAGTAGCGGTCGAGATGGACCGCGAAATCGTCAGGCGCGCCGATTGGGGCGAGACCGAGATTCGTACCGGAGCACTGTTTGAGGTTGTACATTTTGTCGGCGGAGGATAAGCGTCTCTCTCTCAACGACATACAGAAGGCTTCTCACAAGGGGTCGAGTTGTCGTAAAATCGCAGAGTTGTCCGCCGCCCGCCCTCGCTAGGATTTGGTGATGCAGAAAGCAAAGAAAACCCACCCACCCCACCCGCTTGCCTCCGAAGTCTTCAGCAGCCAAGACGTCACGCGCATCACCGGCGTCAGTCTGCGTCAACTGCAATGGTGGGATGAACAGGGAGTGGTGAGCCCGACGCAGCGCGGCCATAAGCGGCTGTACGAAATCCATGAGGTCGTCGAAGTGGCCTTGATCAACGAGTTGCGCGGCAAGGGGATTTCGTTGCAGAAGATCCGCCGCGTGATGAACTATCTCCACAAGGAGATGGGCAAGAGCCTTTTCGATTCGGCCCGCAACGGGCGAGACGTGCACCTGCTCACCGACGGCAAGAACTTCTACCTGGAAGACAACCACAAGCGCATCATTGACATCTTCAACGATGCTCGCCAGCCGATGATCGCCGTCTGTGTTACCAATCAGATTCGGCAGCTTTCCTCGGCCGCGGCGCTTAAGAAGTCGGTGAAGTCCGAGACTCGATCGGCGATGCCCGCACGGGCGACGCGAGCTTCCTGAGCGACAAGCGCCGCCGGCGGGACTCTGAGGGTACGGTCCGCTTCGCGTCGAATGCGATCACTGATTCAATGGAACTCATTCGGTCGGCGCTTGGGACAGCCCCCATTCTTTCACGGCCCTTGACGCGCGCGACTCGGTTTGAGGATTTACTGCTGCATGTAGCGCTGAAATTCTTCGGGGCGGAAGCAGTGCTTCGAGGCCGTCTCGTAGGTGATGCGGCCGGCGCGGACTAGGTCGGCGAGGGATTCCTCCATCATGACCATCCCCTCGGCCCGTCCCAAGCTGAGCTGTGAGCGCAGCATGTGATCCTCGGCTTTGCGAATGATGTGGCTGACGGCGGTATTCGCCAAGAGAATTTCGAGTGCCGGGTATTGGCCGTTGCCGTCGGCGGCCGGGACCAACTGCTGGGCGATGATCGCCAGCAGGCCGAGCGAGAGCTGCTGACGGATTTGATTCTGCTGCGCCCCGGGGAAAGAATCGACGATGCGTCCGATCGCCTGGACGGAGTCGTTCGTGTGAAGCGTCGAAAATACCAGGTGGCCCGTCTCGGCGGCGGTCACGGCGGCCGCGATGGTTTCGGGGTCCCGCATTTCACCGACGAGAATCACGTCGGGGGTCTGGCGCAAGATGCTGCGAAGGGCGGCGGCGAAACTATTCGCATCGTGGCCCACTTCCATTTGCTCGAAGACCGAACGTTCGTTGACGTGGTAGTACTCGATGGGGTCTTCGATCGTGGTGATGTGGTAGTCGTGCTCGCGATTCAAGATGCCGAGCAGTGACGCCAAGGTCGTTGACTTGCCCGAGCCCGTCGGTCCGGTCACCAGCACCAGACCCTGCTTGCGTTCGGTCAGCTTGCGCAGCGATTCCGGAAGATGCAGCCCTTCGATCGTCGGAACCTTGTCGGGGAGCAAACGTATCGCGGCGGCCAAGGTGCCTCGTTGGTAGTGGACGTTGGTGCGGAAACGCCCGATGCCCTCGCGCACGAAGCTGAAGTCCACCGAACGCTCGCGGTCGAGTTCCTGACGGCGGCGGCGATTGAGCAAGGGCAGCATCAAGGCGCGAATGCTTTCGTCTGAAAACGGCGCGCCGGCGGCCTGATGCAGCTTCCCGTTGATTCGCAGAATGAAGCTGGACCCGTTGACGAACAACATGTCGGAAGCGTTGGAGTCGACGGCGTGGCGAAGCAGCCGATTGAGTGTGCCGTCGGGATCGCCTGACTCGGGGACATCGACGGGCCGCGGGCCGGGGCTGTCCGAGACAGGCTTGGCCTTCTCGTTCAGCTCATCGACGATGCTTTTCAAACTGGGATCGAAGTCGCTCATGAAGGTACCTGTATTGTAACCGCGAGTGGGGTCGGCGGTGGTAGGAGTTTTGACTTAGACAACCGAGCAAAGTGCTTCTTGATGCCGCCTCAATTCACTGAGTGGACGCAAAAGTGGTTCGCTTTCAATTGGTTTGGCCGCAAGAGGGGGGGCTGTGAAAAAAGGGGGACTGTACCGAGCGCCGACCGAATAGGCTCCATTGAGTCAGTACCCGCATCCGGCGCGAAGTGGACTGTACCCGATTTTTTCAAAGCCCAGGGGCCTCGCGGCTTCTGATGGGAACGGGCTACCAGTTGACTACGTCGCCGACGGCCAAGCCGTTGGCCTCGGCCGTTCCCGCGGCCAATTCGAGCACGAACCGCGCCTCGGCCCCGCCGTCGAACAGCGGGCAGGTGTTCGCGCTTTCGCAGATCGGCGTGCGCTCGGAGAGTCCAACGATTCGCCGGTCCGAATCGAGCCACACGAGGTCGAGGGGAATCAAGACTCCGAACATCCAAAAGGTCAGGCGGCCGGGCCGCTCGAAGAGGAAGAGCATGCCGCGGTCGGCGGCAAGCTCGGGGCGTCCCATCAGCCCACGTTGCCGCTCGCTGAAAGCGGTCGCCAGCTCGGCTTCGATCACTTCGCCATTCGGAAACGTTACGGGCGTGCTCGGTAACTCGAGGGGACTCAGCACCACATCGCGCGCTTCCCGATGGAGAGCGCGCAAGCGGCCCTCGTCGATTCCCTCGGCGCTGAAACGCGCCTCGCGCGGAGCAAACGTTGCCACGAACTCAAGCCGTTCGCCGCCACGAGGCAGACGGGCGGAAGCCGGCAGGTTCGTCAGGATGGCGGCGGGCAGTCTCGACAGCCCCGCCGCGCCCGCGCCGCGGCAAGTCAGGCCCCAACCCCCGGTTAGAGTCAGAAGAATCTCGCTACCTTCCGCCGCTCCCCAAGAAACATCGAAACCCCGACCGCGCCGTACGATTTCGGACCCGGACGGGGCTGCCCAAATCGGAGCCGACGGGATCGAAATGGAGGCCGAAAAGGCCCCTACATCCGAGCCGCCCCCGCCGACGAGAGTGTATTCGCCGGGTCCGAGAAATAAAGGCGCGGGGGGAGAGGTTACTCTGTAGCGCGGCGGTTCGCTCGCCGAGGCCCCCGGAAGCAGAATCGCGCCCGTAGGAGTCGAAAGCGACAGTTCCGATCCGGCGTCGAGCGTGGCCGAGACTTCGGGGTTGCCTTCGGGCAATCCCGGCAGGCAGGTTCCCGGCGCCGGCAGACGAGAGAAAATCGCCGACGCGGGGCCGAATCGCGCCTCGGCTTCATCGAAGGTTTCTCCGTTGACCACGGATCGCGAGAGCGTGACGAGGCCGTCGCGTCGCGGCGCGCCCGGCCGGTCGATGGGCGGGACGTCTTCACACAGGGAACCGTCTTCGCTGATCGAAATCGTTTCAACATTGCTATAAACGACGCCGCGCAGCCGGACGGAAAGGGGGACAAAGCACCCCAGGGGAGCGTGGTCGGGGACCCGCAGCCGGATTCGATCGACGCCCAAGCAACAGGCCGACGCCTGGGCGGATTCGATTGCGAACGACCGGCCGCCGATATCGATTTCGATGTCGCCATGCTCGGTCGCGGGGACTTCGGGCCGATCCGCGGTCCGTCCGAGCCCGGTACCCCAGAGTTCGATCGTTCCGCCGAGGCGAGCCGGGGTCCGCGGCGAGTTGAGGAGCGTCCGCCCGCCCGGCGTGAGATTGCCGACAAGCGCCGCGACCGGCAAGCGCCCTACCAAGCCGGTTTCGCGGTCGGTAAGCCGCCGCGTGAAAATTCCGAAGCTCGAGGCGACAATTTTGACGGGCTCGGGCGGCGAAGTCTCCTCACCCACCCGGACGATCACGAAATGAAGCCCGGCCGGCAGGTCCGGCGGTAACACGGCGTTGATTTGGCGCGGCCCCGCGTAGAGCAACCGCGCCGGGCGCGACAATTGTTCACCGTTCCACAACGAAACCGCGATGTTGGCGAGTTCGGTGGGCAACGGCCGCCCGGCGGCGGCCAGGCCCGGTTCGGGTCCAAGGTTTGTCCCGAAGATGCTGACGACCGACCCCGGCGCGAGCGCGGACCCGGGCAGAGGCGAGGGGAGAAAGCTTGCTCCGTTGACGACGCCTCCGGGGTGGATGATCGGGAGAGCGGACAGCGTCAACACGCTTGTGGCGAGCAGCGAGGCCTTTAGCGCTCGACGCGGGACTCCCATCCAGGCCGTCCGCACCTAGGCCCCCAGCATTTCCAGGTAGCATCCGACGGCTTCGATGCCGCGGTGGAAATTCGGCAGGTGGAATTTTTCGTTGGGGGCGTGAATGTTGTCGTCGGGCAGGCTGAAGCCCATCAGCACGCTGGGAATTCCGGCGTGCTTGTTGAATTCGGAGACAACGGGAATCGACCCTCCTGACCGAATGAACACCGTTTCGCTCTCGAACGTCTCGCTTAGCGCGTTGGCGGCCGTCCGTACGAACTGATTCTCGGGATCGACGACGGACGCCGGCGCGGCGTGCAGCCGGCGGGTTTCCACGCGAATTCCCGGCGGCGTGAGTTGGTCGACGCGGCGCTCGAATTTGGCCAAGATATCGTGCGGGTCCATGGAGGGAACCAAGCGCATGCTGACCTTCACGGTTACCCGCGCCGGTATGACGGTTTTCGCCCCCTCGCCGACAAACCCGCCGCGAATGCCGTGGATGTCGAGCGTCGGCCGCGCCCAGGTTCTTTCCAAAACCGAGTAGCCCGCCTCGCCGGTCAGCGCCGGCGAACCGACTTCCTCGCGGCGATAGCGCTCTTCGTCGAAAGGCAGTTTCGCCCAAACCGCGAGCTCGGCCGGAGCCGGGGGGTCGACTTGGTCGTGGAAGCCGGGAATCAGAACCCGCCCGGCCGCCTCGCCCATGCCGCCTTGCTTGAGGCCCGCGATGATTTGGGCGGCGGCTTCGAGGGCGTTGGGAGCGGCGCCGCCGTAAACGCCGGAGTGCAAATCAGTCGCCGCGCCGCTGACCTCTATCTCGGCGTAGACGATGCCCCGCAGCCCAACGCAAAGGGTGGGCAGTCCGGGCGCGAACATTTCGGTGTCGCAGATGAGAACGGCGTCGGCCGGGAGTTCCGCGCCGTGTTGCTCGAGGTAGGTGGTGACGGCTTGGCCGCCGCATTCCTCCTCGCCTTCGATCAGGAACATTACGTTGACCGGCAGCTTGCCGCTGGACTTGAGAAGGCCCTCGACGGCCTTGATTAATAGATAGACCTGCCCCTTGTCGTCGGCGGCGCCGCGCGCGAACAGATCGTCGCCGCGGATTCGCGGTTCAAAGGGAGGCGAGTGCCACTCGTCGAGCGGGTCGGTCGGTTGGACATCGTAATGTCCGTAGATCAACAGGGTCGGGCGGCCTTCGGCGCCGCGCCATTCCGCCGTCACCAGGGGGTTGCCGAGGCCTTCGATGAGCCCGGCGTTTTCGAGGCCGGCCTTGTTGAGATCGTTGACGAGAAAATCGGCGGCGGCTTTGATATCCGGGGAATGCTGCGGCAATGCGCTGATGCTCGGGATGCGGAGAAACTCGATCAATCCGGCGAGAAAAGCCTCGCGGTTTGCTGAGTAATAGTCGGACGCTTGGGACGCCATGGGAATCGTGGTGCGCGTCGGCCGCCTTCGTAGCGTAGCAATTCGTCCCAAACCGAGCCCCGCGCGTTTAGTAAGCGGTATCCGATGTCATCACGCGGGATTTCGGCACGGCTTCGAGGGTGCAACCTGTTGCTGTGTTTGGAAGTGGCGTCCCGCGAACCACGCTTCCGCCACTTTCCTTTTGGTTGAACGGCCTCATCGCATACCGCTTACTGACGTGCGCGGCTCGGTTTGGGTACTATGCAACCGATTGCCATGAAATTTTCCGAACTGCTTATCCACTCGATTCAACAAAGCGAGATTCCGCTGCGCTTCGAGCCCGGCGCGGAGGAATCGGTGGCCCACCCGGTAACGGAAATGCTCAAGCTGTGGATCTCGGCGCACGATCCCGATCCGGCCGGCAACGATTTCGATTACGGCCAAAAGGCGCTGGTCGCGAAACTTCTTGAGCAGTTGGAAGATCAAGCCGACCTGCCCGAGGACGACTGAGGTCGTCGTGAAATTCGCTGTCGCCTTTAGGGCTGCTTTTCCTGGAGGCGTTCGATCTTGGCGGCCATGACGAAATCGCTCTCGGTGAGGCCGTCGATCTTGTGGGTCCAGAGCTGAACGCCTACCTTGCCCCAGGCCAAATAGATATCGGGGTGGTGGCCTTGCTCTTCCGCTAGTTCGCCGACTTGATTGGTGAAATCGAGAGCCTCCCGGAAATTGCTGAACGCATAGGTCCGGTCGAGATGATGCTCGTCGACCACGTTCCAGGCGGGGACCTCCGCCGCCAGCGGCGCTATTTCCTCGTTGGTCAAGGGAGGCACACCCCCGCGACAGGGAATGCACTGTTTTTCGGCGAGTTTCGACATGATGATCTCCCTCCGGTCTTCGGCTATGGTAGCAACGACGACAGTCTCCCGTCGGCCGGTTGCGAGCCTGTGGGGAGCCTGCTTGTTACGATGGTCGAAAGAGGACATTCCACCATGCGAAAGACAATTCGATACATTCTGCCGATTGCGGCGATTTTCAGCTTGACGGCGACGATGGGGGCGCAGCAGCCGCGTAAGAGCCCTCACGTATCGACAGCGGGAGCGATTGCGGGCAAGACCATCACAATCGAGTACGGCCGGCCCTATCAGAAGGGACGAAAAATCTACGGCGGCCTGGTCCCCTTCGATAAGGTCTGGCGAACCGGCGCCGATGAAGCGACCACAATCACCACGGAAGCCGATTTGATGATCGGCGATGTTCATGTCCCCAAGGGAACCTATGGGCTGTTCACTATTCCCGGCGAGAAGGAATGGACTCTGGTGCTCAACAAGACAGCGAAGCAATGGGGCGCTTTCGACTACGACTCGGGCCAAGACCTAGGCCGGACGGCGATGAAGATCTCCGGGCTGGACGCGCCGTTGGAACAGCTCACCATCACGATCGAGCCGGCGTCGGGCGACAAAGGCACGCTGAAGATCGCCTGGGCGCAAACCGTCGCCGCGGTCGACATCGTGGTTCATTAAAGGGGTTTCGATTCTCCAAAGCGCGCTGTGCTAGGTTGGGGACATGCAAATTTCGGGACGGCATCTTTGGCTGCGCGCGGGGTTCCCGCTGCTGCTCGGGTTAACGTGGGTTCTGTTGCCGGCGGCGCAAACGCCGTCCGACTCGGCGGAGCGCTGGTACAAGGGCAATCTCCACACCCACACCATCAACAGCGACGGCGACAGCTCGCCGGACGCGGTGGCGCGCTGGTATAAGGAACACCGTTACAACTTCTTATTTCTCACCGATCACGATTATCGAACCGACCCCGACGGGCTGAATTCGATCTTCGCCGCCGAGGAGCGCTTCTTGCTGATCCCGGGAGAAGAGGTCACTTCCGGATTCGAAAAGAAGCCGTTACACATTAACGGTTTGAACGTTCGTCACACGGTTCCTCCGGTGTTCGGCGACGGTGTCGTCGATACGATTCAGAAAAACGTCGACGCGATTCTCGAAGCCGGCGGCATCCCCTCGCTCAACCACCCCAACTTTCTCTGGGCCGTGACGCCGGACGAGTTGGCACGGGTACGAAACCTGCATTTGTTCGAGATCTACAACGGGCACCCCGCCACTCACAATGCGGGCGGGGGAGGAAGCCCGGGACTTGATGCTTTGTGGGACGCCGTGCTTTCGTCGGGGAATCGGGTTTACGGCATCGCGGTGGACGACGCGCATGTTTTTAAGGTGCTCGGACCGAACTATTCCAACCCGGGCCGGGGCTGGGTCAGTGTTAAGGCCCCCAAGCTTTCGACCGAGGCGATTCTCGAGGCCATCGAGAAAGGGCGTTTTTACTCGTCGACCGGCGTCGTGCTCGACGATGTCGGGTGGCTGAGCGACGGGTTGCGTATCGATATCGTTTCCGACAAGGTCAATGGCGGAAACCCCATGAAATACACGACCGACTTCATCGGCAAGGGCGGCAAGCTGCTGGAACGCTCGTTCGACAACAACCCGGCATATACGTTGAAGCCGGGTGAACCGTACGTGCGGGCCAAGGTGACGTCGTCGCGGGGCGAGGCGGCCTGGGTGCAACCGGTCTTTGCTCGATAGCGGCGGTGCTGTTTTTTCAAAACCGCTCATCGTATACTTGACTGAGTTATGTCGATTCTCCAGGAACAACAAATCTCTCTCGTGGACCGCCTCATGGACTCCTGCGGCGGTAGCTACACGCCCGAGCAGCGGCGCAAGTATTTCATCAGCGGACCGCAATGGGCGGCGGCGTACGAAGGACAGGCGCTGTTCCATGCCCCCACCCGCCCCCCGGTCGGTTTCGAGGAAGCGATCGAGCATTTGGGCCGAATCGGCATTCCTTGCTGGACCACTCATGACAGCGACGTGATCCCGACCGACACGCTGCTGACCGAAGGACAGTGGGAAATCGTCGAGCGCATCAACAAAGCGCTTTCGGAGAACGGCGTGCGCTGCTCGATGGTCACTTGCGAGACGTTCCATCATCCGGTGTTCGCCGCGTCGGGCGCGGCCGAGGCGCCCGAGGTTCGCCAATACACATCGCGTCGGCTGCGGAATATGGTCGAAATCGGTCATGAGTTGGGCGCCCAGTTCGTGGTCTATTGGCCCGGTACGTTGGGCTACATGATTCAAGGCGTGATCGACGAGACCCAGACGTTACGCTGGTTCGCCGACGGCATGAACGCGGCCTGTGAAAAGGACATCGAAGTCGCCAAGGAAAAGGGCCGCTCGACGATGAAGCACTGTCTCGAAGCAAAGCCCTTCGAGCCGGTTTCGCAGATCATCCTGCCGTCAAGCGACGCCATGCTGGCGTTCATCAGCAGCGGGCTTCTCAAGCACCCCGAGATGGTGGGATTGAATCCGGAATACCTGCACGAGTTGATGTGGGGCGCGGCCTGTCGCGCGGCCCTGGCTCGGGCTCTGCTGTGCGGCAAGCTGTGGCATTTCGATATTAATGACGGCTATCCGCTCAAACACGATGTCGATTTGGGCGTCGGGCTCGTCAACCCGCTCGACTGGCTCAACGTGCTCGTCCTGCTGCGCTCGCACGGCTACGATGGACCGTTTAACCTCGACTTCAAGCCGCCCCGCACGACCAGCAAGCACGGCGTTTTCAAGATCAGCTTCCCGACCGCCGTCGACCGCTTCATCACTCTATGGGAGATCGCCGGCGAAGCCATTTCCGACCCGATCATCAAGGAAGCCACCGACGCCTTGAAAGCCGGCGGGACCGACTCGGACGACCTTGACGAGATCGTCGCGGCGAACCAAGAGTTGCTGTCGCTGCATGAGTTGATCACGCACCGGCTGTTCCAAGTGTTGATCGGCCAAAACCGCGGCCGGACCTTCTCGATCTAGCCTGCATTTCTCGGAACGGTCGGTGTTGAGATCCCCGGTAGCGACCGGCTTTCAGCCGCTTACCGCACCCCGTCAACCCCCTTTTCCTTCGCGGAAATCGTAGTCCCCCATAAACACCCGGCGGGCAATCGCCGATTTTCTTTGGTATGACCGCCCGTCCGCGAGGCGGCCGGTCCTAAGTGTGTCCATATGGCGCCTACGGCGACAGACCGGGAAACAGCTGACTTCGTGACCGCGTCGGATCCCGCCGGCGGATTCGACTCGCTTCGCTCGGGCGAGGCGACGGTCGTCGGCAGTCCACGCCACTGGTTTCACGTCTATTTTCCGACCGCGCCGTATCGCGAAGATCTTGACATCTTGGTCGTTGGCCGCGGATCGGATCAAGCGGTGCAGTTGGCCTTGACCAATCCGGCAAGTCGTATCACGGCGCTGGATACGCGGCCCGATCGGATCGAGCGACTCAACCGCGAACGGGAACGCCATGGCTTGACAAACCTTGAGACCGCTGATTTGCCGATCGGCGAAGCGGGTTCGGATGGGCCGCGTTTCCATTTGATTTTCTCGAACGGCGAGTTGTGCTACCTGCCGGACCCGGCTCGCGGCTTGCGGGCGCTGCGGTCGGCACTTCGTCCGACGGGGTCGATCGTGTTACAGATGTTCGGACGTCACGGACGCCACGGCATCCATATGCTGCGGGGCCTCGTCGAGCGGCTGACGGGTTCCGCCGAGCCGCCCGACACCGCCACGACGCGCCGCATTCTCGAACAACTCGCCCAGGGCGACGTGCATGGGACGGCCGGGGGGCAGCTTCGCGCCTGGGCCGCCGAACCCGCGATGGTTGACGCTTTGCTCGAGCCGCGCGAGCATGCTTTCGATTTCGGCGGGTTGTGCCGTTTGCTCGAAGACAGCGGCTTGGAGATGCAGCGGCCCTTTTATCAGGCGCACTACAACCCGCGATGCACCTTTCTCGCCAAGTCGCCGGAGATCTTCGCGAAGATCGGCTCGCTGTCTCCGGTTGAGCAGGCCGGAATTGTTGAACTATATCGCGGCGGCATGCCGATGCACGAACTCATCGTCTGTCGCGACGAACGGCCCGCCTTAACTCGCGAGTTGGGGTACGAAGCCGCGCGAGTGCCCGAAGCCGTCCCCATCCGCAACCCCGGCCTGACGATTGTCGAGGAAGGCCTCGCCGCCGGTCTATCCGCCCGCCTTAGCTGGGACGCGCATCATTATCCGGAAATTTCAGCCTTGGTCGACCCGCTGCAAGGGGCGCTGTTCAACGCAATCGACGGAGTCTCTTCCGTCACCGACATCGCAACGTCGCTCGGCGCGAGTGCGACCGACGGGGATATCGTCGAGTTCGCCTCGAATTTCTTCCGCTCACTTTGGGAACTCGATTACTGTTGGTTCCGCTCGCGGGCCGCCGGGGCCGACGCTGACCCTCTGCCGTCAAAGTTATTGGTCTAGACGAAGTAATGGCGGGCCTATCGTGTGCTTTGCCTGTCAGGCGGTGAGAAATGCGGGCCGGCCCGCGCGACGCACTGGAATCGACCCGCCCCAATCCACAACAGCCGTCGTTGTCCCGATGACCGCATGAGCGAAAACGCCACCCCCACCGACGAGAGCGCCATCACTTTTCCCGAAGGTCTGCCGGGGTTCGAGGATGAAACTCGCTTTGTGATTATCCGTCCCGACGGCTTCGAGCCGATTCTGTTTTTCCAAGCCGTCGACGACGAACGAATCCGCCTACCCGTCGTGCCGGCCGAGGCCGTTGAAGCCGGTTACAGCCTCAACGTCGATGATGAAGACTGTCGGTTGTTGGGTTTCGAGGGCCCACCTGATGTCGGCCGCGATGCCCTTTGCCTGTTGGTGTTGGTCTTGGCCGACGAAACGAAACCGCCGACTTGTAATTTGTTTGCCCCGATCGTGGTCAACGTCGTCACGCGGCGAGCCAAGCAAGTTCTCCAACTCGACAGCGATTACTCGGCGGCGCGGCCGCTGTTGGATTAGTGATGTTGGTTTTTCGACGGCAGCAGGGCGAATCGTTCCGCGTCGGCGACGACGTCGAGGTGCGGATCTTGCAGCTCAGCCGCTCGCAGGTGAAAATCGGCGTCATCGCACCGCGCGAGATTGAGATCTTTCGTACCGAACTGGCCGTGCTCAATCGTCAGGCCGTTGTTTCCGATTGGACCGACCCGGCCGTCAGGCGGCGACTCCAAAATACGCTTGGCGGCCTCAAGCCCCTTGCCCGCCAAGACCCTGATCCTGACTGACGCGGCCCCGATTCGGTGACTCTATTGCAGCGCCGCCGACACCGCGATCACGCCCAGGGTGCGCTGCTCGCCGCCGTTGGGCGGCAATGCTTTATCCAGTGTGAAATCGATGCGGACCGTCGAATTATCGAGATCATCGGCGGGCGCCGTCTCGGCATAGATAAAATCTCCGGGCTGATCGTAAACCGCGGCGCCCAGTGACGTTCCATTGGCGGCGGCCGACAGCGTCAACGGCCCCAATCGGTCTATCGATTGAGGAACGATGGTGAACCGGAACTCGAGTTCAAGGTCGCCGCCCGTCACGGAGTTTCGGAACAGAACAGAGAAAGTTCTATCCGTCCACCGCCACGACCCTTGCTCGACGCGGTGAAATCCCTTGACGAGCTGGACTTCCGCGCGCGGGTCGGCTACCTGCAACGCGGAGAGAAACAAAGCCGGGACGGGGGCTGAATCGGGGGACTCAGCCGGGACCGAACCGTCGGGGGAGCACGAAACGAGCGTAAGAAAGAGCAGGATTCCAGGCAGGGCGCGACGCGTCATGAACGATTCCATGGGCAACGAAAGATGATAGCGCTTTCGAGGCCGCGAAAACGAGGGTTCAAAACTCCGGCAGATGGCGCATCATCGCCGCCGTCGAACCGCCACCGGGAAGGGGTGCCGAGTCCAACAGCCGCCTCGACGGCAAATGGATCGTGCCGACATAGCGAGCGCCGCCGCGCTCGGGTCCCATCAAGACGACGGCGTAGGAACGCGAACGGTAGGAGAGCAATTGAAATTGCAGTTGCGCGGCTTCCGGCGTGATCCAATGCTCGGCATCGGGCCGACCGACGCGGATCACGATGTCGTGATAGCCGTCTTCTCCGCTCAACCCCAAATAGCGCTGATCCGAGGTCTCGATGGAGACTTGCGCAAACCAGGCGGCGGGGTCGGGCATGCCCTCGGAGACGAAAATGACCAACAACAGACACAGCCCTACACCGGCCGCGATCGCTCCCCCGACAAAGCGACTCAGCCACGACTCCGTCGCGGGAGAGTCGGTCCCCGCGGACGCTTCACCGGATCCCGATGCGGTGGGAGATACTTCGCCGGAGCGCGGGCGCGGCATCTCGATGACGCGTTTGTTGAAGAGCCAAACCGCGCCGGCTTTGAGCTCCAACTCGCGGTGCAAGCCGACGATCAAGACCGGTGAGTCCGAGCTGCTCACTGCCCCCAGATAGTTGCGGGGAATCCAAATCTCTTCACGGCTCGAGAGATTGCGGACCAGCACTTCCGACCACGTCCGGCGCTCAAGCGTCCATTCGTTGTGCTCTAGATTGCGGATTGCCGGATAGAAAGAAAAAGTGCGGCCGGCGAGGGTGGAAAAGTCCGGCTGTTCGGACTCGGCGGGCATGACTGTAAGGGAGTATAGCAGCCGCTATCGAGGGCTCTATTTCCGTCATCCCTTCCGCGCCACGAATACTCGAAACGTTTCTCCGATTCCAAACAGCAGACTCTTGAGCTTCATGCGGAGGTCGAAGTCATCGGCGGTGTTCGCGCCCCCGAGCGCGGCTTGGAAATCATCGGGCTCCCCGATTTCCATCAGGAAGGCGGTCTGGCTCCGCAACGGTTCGGTCACGAAACCCAGCTCACGGGCGCGGATGTCGAGCGCCGAAAAGTTGACGTGCGAGGTGATATCACGGCTTCCCGGTTCGGTCAACACGTCGTCGTTGGAGCGATGGCGTTGGTAGCTCATCAGCGATCCCTGGGGGAGACGGCCGCCGCGGGCGATTTCGTCCGCCGTGTAGCCGTAGTCGATCGCCAACAGATACCCGGCTTCGAGGCGCTCGGCGATGCGCTCGAGGTAGTCGAGAGCCCGACGATTCACTTCCGTGCGGTTTCCCTCGGGCAGGGCGGGGAAGTAGCGTTCGATGTAGTCATCGAAATTCGCGTCGCTCGCGGCTTGCTGCTTCCAGACGAATCGCTCGCCCGCGAGGCCGACGCGATGCTCGATCAGCCCTAGCGGGCCGCGCTCGATCGAGGAGACCGGCAAGGCGTCGAAAAACTCGTTCGCCAGAACGACGCCCGTGAAACGTTCGGGGATTTCTCCCCCGCCGACATCGACGGCGATGGTTTCGAGGTCGGGCAGGCGACGCTTGATTTCGGCGATTGTTTCCCCGCGCCCGGCACCCAGCTCGACCACGGTGAAATCGGCGGGCGCACCCACCTCGCGGCGCCAGGCGTCGATCTTTTGGGCCAAGAGGCGGCCGAAGACCGGCTGCATTTGGGAGCTGGTGTAGAAATCGCCTTCGAAGCCGAACGGGTCGCGGGCGCGTCGGTAGTAGCCGTAGTCGGGATGATAGAGTGCCGCCTCCATGAAGCGCTCGAAACCGATCGACTCTTGTTGACGGATTTCAGCGGCGAGCAGTTCTTCGAGCGGTGTCATCGAGGGGCGGCGGGGTTATCGATGCTCTGCGGCGTGTAGACGAACATTTCGACGAAGTAGTCGTGCAAACCGTCGAAGATCATTCGTTGGAGTGTCCAAGGGAATTGCCGGCTGTCGAGATCGCGTGGATGAATCGGCAGGTAATACGTATGAATGTCGGGCGGTCTGTTCTTGAGGTCGATCACCAACTCGACCGTCCCTTCGTTGTCACGAACCGAAAAATCAAGTAAGGGATGGACGTACTTTTTGAGTTCCGAGCTCACCTTTTCGAGCGGATCCATGGACCGAGAATAGCAGAGAGGCCGTCGGCCGCCCGGGTGCGCCGTCAACTACGTCCGCGTAATATAATCGATCCGCCCGCCGTCGGCCATCAGGTATTGCCCGGTCATGAACCCGGACTCCTCCGAGGCCAAAAACGCGATCACGTTGGCGATGTCGTCGGGCCTTCCCGTGCGACCCAGCACCGAGCGCGCCTTGACGCGTTCGATGATTTCCTGTTTTTGCTCGGGAGTCTTGCCGCCCACCGTCATATCAGTTTCGGTGAAGCCCGGCAGCACCGCATTGACCGTGACGCCGTGTTCGCCGAACCCCAAGGCAAAACGCTTGGTGAGGCTCAGCACGGCCGCTTTCGTTGCGGCGTACATCGTCGTTCCGGCCATGGCCGTCCCGATGGCGGCGTTCGAGGAAAGATTGATGACGCGGCCCCACTTGCGTTCGCTCATCGACTCGATCACGGCCCGGGTCGCATAGATCACGCCCTTGACGTTGGTCTTCCACATGCGGTCGAGGTCGTCTTCGTTGAAGTCGAGCAGCTCGCCGGGGATCAGCAATCCGGCGTTGTTGACGAGGATATCGATCGGCCCCAACTCGTCGGCGGCTCGCGTGACCATCGACTCGACGGCGCTCTTGTCGGCGACATCGGCTTGGATCGCGACGGCGCGCCCTCCGGCGCTCACGATTTGCTCGACGACTTCTTCGGCCGCGGCGGCCTTGCTGTTGTAGTTCACCGCGACGGCGGCGCCGTCGGAGGCGAGGCGCAGGGCCGCGGCTCGTCCGATGCCTCGCGAACCTCCGGTGACAAGGGCGACTCTTTGCGTGGCCATGGTTCCTCCAGCTGCTCTATTCTATCGCGCGGCGTTCGCGTTCGACGCCGGCGTTCGGAACCCGTCGCTTACGCTCCGGGACGTGATTTCCTCACGATCCGGTGCTCGAATAATTCTGCACGCCGCGATTCCACAGCATGACCGCCAGCGTCATGAAAACCACCGTGACCAGCGGCAGAAACACCACATAACCGGCATACTCGACACGGCCCAGCAACTTCGACGCGGGATAGAAAGCGGCGAACCCGAAGGGGATAATCCAACTCAGCAGAAATTGAATCATCGGGCTGTAGATCGAAAGCGGATAGCGCCCGAAGGCCAGCATATTGTACACCGGCGGGATGACGCCCACGCGGTCTTCCACCCAAAACGAAACGCAGGTGAGAATCAAGAAGACGGAAGTATAGATCAGCAGCCCGCAAACCGCCGCGAACACCAGAAACGCCCAATCCGCCAAGCCGTATTCGAAACCCAACTCGCGGCTCGTGTAGAGCACGATCGCCAACCCGATCAACGTGTCGCTCACCGATTCGAGCCGAAACTGCTCGCTCATCACTTGAAACAGAGAATGCACCGGCCGCAGCAGCACACGGTCGAATTTTCCCTCGACGATATAGACCTCACCGAAATAGTAGAGATTGACGCTGAGCAGGTTGAAAAGCGACAGCGGAATCAGCCCGAAGCCGTAGAGAAACAGAATTTCCGGGAAGGTCCACCCGGCGATTTCCGGCGCTCTTTGGAAAAGCAGGAAGACCACCGCCAACCCGAACGCGGTCGCGACGATCGTCGTCACGATCGAAACGAAGAAATCGCCCTTGTAGGCCATTCGCACCTTGGCGTATTGGCCGAAGTAATGAATCAGGAGGTCGAGGTAGCGACGCACGGGGCAGTTTCCATTCTACGTGCGGCGCGGCGCGGCGGGCCGGCCGACGCGGCGACCGCCGCGCCAACCGGCGGCATGGACGTCACAACAGCGGATTCTCATACCAAATCACTCCCAGGTTCGCGCTTTCTTCGCACGTAATTACATCCAGGTCGCCGTCGTCATCGAGGTCGACGAGCTTTACGAGATCAAACTTCACGCCCTCGGGGCCGCTGATGGCATGGTGCTTCCAATCCGCGTCGACCGGTGTCTTGCCGTACGACATCCACATCACTCCCGCTTTCGAGTCAAACGCGTTTTCACAGGAAAAAACGACATCCGGCTTGCCGTCTCGATCGATGTCCCCGACCGCCACGCTCTTGCCGGTGCCGCTGCCGGGCGGAAGCTCGATCGTATGCGTTTCCCACTCCGGGGGCGACCACTTGGCCCGCCGAAAATAGCGGATTGGCCCCCCGCGCACCGCGACAAGAATGTCATCGAGCCAGTCTCGATCGAGATCGGCGACGGTCAGAAACATCGCCTCGTAATCGCCTGTTGACCCAATACGGTGCTCCCGCCACGGGGCGGCGCCCGCGCCGTCGGATGTCGCCGCGCCCGATTCGCCGCCACCCGGCCGTTCAAGCCACAAACACCCCCGCCTCGGCCCCTTGCGATCGCTCGCCAGGATGTCGAGATCGCCGTCGCCATCGACGTCATAGGCCTCGAGCGACATAATCCATCCGGCCTTGTAAAGCGGATGTCTTCGCCAAGCGCCCAGGTCCCGAACCGCATCCCCCGCCGCCTCGAACCAACTAATCTCCCCGCCCTCGTTCTTGGAACCCGCCACCAGATCCAATCCGCCGCGCCGGTCCATCCGGAGCGGCAACGAAAACATCCACTGTGTAACGGACTTCGAAGCCGGCACCGCCGCCGTCTTCCAAGCCGCGGCATCGAGATAGCGTTCTTTCGCCGTGGGCGCCCAGTGAACGAAAATCGTCCGCGTCTCGCCCTCCGTCGAGCTGACGACGTCCAGCGCGCCGTCACCGTCGAGATCCGCGAAAACGGCGTCTTCCGGTTTGGTCACCTCCCCAACCGTCACGGCGGGCCATCTCCGTTTGACCGCGCTCTTTCCGGGATGAATATAAACCCGAATCCGCCCGCCCTCTTCCCAGCCGGTCACGATGTCGGGGAGCCCGTCGCCATTCACGTCGCCCAACCGTACTCCATCGGCGCCCCGCGAGGAATCGTCGATCGTATGCCGCGCCCAAGGCCGATCGAGTTCGCCGCCGTCGGCCATCGCCGGGGCGGCGAACAGCAGCCACGTCGCTGTCGCCGCCGGCGCCAACTTGAGTGCGATCCCGTTGCCCCCTCGTCCGTTGTTCATTCCCTCGTTCACCTCGGTCGCCTCGCGCCCGCCAAGTTCGTTTCTAGTGTACAAAGCCCCGGCGCGGCTCAATCCATTCGTTACAATAAAGTCTCTATTTTCGAAATTCGGGGCCCCATTCGAAAGAGCCCCGCCGGGAGGAACCAGCATGCAAGGCGACCCCAAAGTCATCGAAGATCTCAACGAACTGCTCAAAGCCGAGTTGACGTCGATCAACCAATATTTCTGCCACAGCGAGATGTGTGAGAACTGGGGCTATGGCAGGCTCGCCGGCTACATTAAGAAAGAGGCCATCGACGAGATGCGCCATGCCGAAGCGCTGATCGAACGCATCCTATTCCTCGAAGGCATGCCGAATATGGCGGACATGTTCGCGATCAAGATCGGCCAAGACGTCAAGTCCCAGATCGAAAACGACATGGCGTTGGAGTTGCAGGCGATCCCTCGTCTCAATGGAGCGATCAATCACGCCGTGGCCGCTAACGACAATGCGTCCCGTGATCTTTTCGAGAAAATTCTCGTCGACGAAGAACAACACGTCGATTGGCTCGAAGCTCAGCTCGGCATGATCGAGGAGATGGGCATCGGCGTTTACCTCTCGCAGCAAATGCACGACGGCGGCGAAGGGTAATCCTGTCCACGCCGGCGCGCGTCGTTGTCATCAGTTTCGATCCAGTTTCCAAATTTCCTTACACGTCGGCGGCGTGACGAACGTCAACCTTAGTGTGACGGTGTCGCTTAGTTTGACTTGCGCCTTGGCGGGGCTGCTCGGCCTTTCGAGTCCGATCCTCGCGGCCGACCCGAGCGTGGGCGATGTGGCTTCTCGCATCGAGCGGCGCTACAACTCGCTGGCGACGCTGACGGTCGGCTTCGAGCAGCGCATTGAGTTTGGTTCGCGGCCACCGGTTCACGAGCAGGGGACGCTCTACCTGCTGCGGCCGTCGAAAATGCGCTGGGACTACGCGCAACCCGAGGGCAAGCTGCTTGTCGGCGACGGCGAAGTGATGCGGATGTACAGTCCGCGAACGAACCAAGTTCGCCGCATCAAGTCCGGTGCGACGGCGGATTTGCGGGCTCCGTTGTCGTTCTTGCTGGGGCGTTTGCGCTTGCGGCGTCAGTTCCGCAATCTACGGTTGGAGAAACAACAAGACCGCTCGGTTCTGCTCGCCGACAGCCGCGGCGGCAAGGAAGCTTACAGCCGCGTGGAGTTCAGCTACGACCCCGGCGACTACCGGTTGCTGCGGATCAAGGTGCACGGGCAGGACCAAAGCATCACGACTTTCGAGTTCCGCGATGAAAAAGTCAACGCGCCCCTCGCCGCGGCGCTGTTTCAATTCGAGGCCCCGGCGGGCGCGGACATTCTCGATGAAAGCTTCGCGGGGGGCGACCGCTGATGCCGGAATTCGTTTGCAAGTTCGCCGACGCGCAGGGCCGGGTCCGGCGGCAAATCGAGACCTCGGATTCCGAAGGGGCGTTGCGCCGCAAGTATGCCGAGCAAGGGTTGCTGCTCTATTCGGTCAAGCCGCATCGTTCGCTGACCTTGGAAGGTGTCAGCGGCCGGGGCGGCCGGCTCAACCTCGAGCACTTCGTCATCTTCAATCAGCAGTTCGTGACGCTGACGCGCGCGGGCTTGCCGATTCCGCGATCGCTCGAGTTGCTGGCCGAGAACACAAAGCATCGGCGCTTGGCGGCCCACTTGAACGCGGTCCATGCCCAAGTGCGGACCGGCACGCCGCTGTCGGAGGCTTTTCGGGTGCAGGGGGTTTTCCCGCCGATTTATACAACTTCGCTGATGGCCGGGGAAAAGAGCGGCAGCCTACCGGAAGTGATCGACCGCTATGTGCAGCACCAAAAGCTGTCGCTGTCGGTGCGCAAAAAGATCTTGGTTTCGCTGATCTATCCGACGGTCTTGGTGACGCTGGTCGTGGTCATGGTGGTTTTCCTGGTGACCTTCGTCGTGCCGGAATTCGCCGGGCTCTACGACAGCATGGGGGCCGATCTGCCCTACATGACGCAATTGCTGGTGTCGATCGGCGTAACGGTGAGCGAAAACCTGATGCTCATCGCGGCGGCGACCGCGGGCTTGGTCGGACTGCTGGTGATGTGGATGCGCTCCGAAACCGTGCGCGACTCGATGGACCGCGTCAAGCTGCGAGTTCCCTTTTTCGGACAGATTTGGATCAAGTATCAGGTTTCGCAACTTTGCCGTTTGTTAAGCACTTTGCTGGCGGGTGGGATCCCGCTGGTGCAGGCGCTCGATACCACGGGGCAGTCGCTGGGCTCGCGCTTGCTTCGGGAAACAATGAGCGGGGCGCGCGAGAAGGTGACCGAGGGGCAGTCGCTTTCCAAAGCCTTGATCGCCGCCGGGGTTTTTCCGTCCTTGGCGGTCGAAATGATTCACGTGGGTGAATCGACCGGGGCGTTGCCGGAAATGCTCAACTCGGTGGCGGAGTTTTTCGACGACGACGTGAGCACGCACATGGCCGCCGTGATGTCGCTGATCGAACCCGCCATCATGATTTTCATGGGCATCTTCGTGGCCTTCGTGTTGGTGTCGCTCTATCTGCCGATCTTCAGTTTGGCGGAGAGGATCTAACCGTGAGCCGTGAACCGTCGGGCCGTGAACCGAATTAGGAATGATCAGAGAAAACCATGGCTAGCGCCGAACAGCAACCGCCTCAACTAGATCCGGCGGCCGAGGAAGAGCAAGCCCGTTCGCTGGCCGAGCGCTATCGCTATCCGTTCGTGGATCTGAACGAAGTGCATATCGACGCCGAGCTGTTTCGCTCGATTCCCGTCGAGCTGATGTTCCGTTACAGCTTCGTCCCCGTCGGTGCTCGGAACGGGACTCTCGAGATCGCGATCGCCGATCCGCGCCAACTGCCGGCGCTCGATGAAATTTCGCTGCTGCTCGGCAAGAAGATTCGCATCCGCGTGGCGACGCTGACGCAGATCGACGACCTGCTCAAGAAGACCGAGCAATCGCAACGCGTACTCGAGGAAGTGACCGAGGACTTCATCCTCGACGTTGTTCGCGACGACGGGTCCGACGAGACGCTGTCGATCGAAAAGCTCACTGGCGACGACCACATCAGCCCCGTCATTCGTCTGGTCGATACGACAATTTTCAACGCGCTCGAGCGGCGCGCCAGCGACATTCACATCGAAACCCGCAACGCCGAAGTCGCCATCAAATATCGCATCGACGGCGTGCTGCATTACGCCATGCCGCCGATCTCGAAAGACTGGCATCAGACGATCATTTCGCGTATCAAAGTGATGTCGGAACTCGACATCGCCGAAAACCGCGTTCCCCAAGACGGCCGCTTCCGGGTGCGTTACAAAGCCCGTCAAATCGATTTCCGCGTCTCGATCATGCCGACCGTTCACGGCGAGGACGCCGTGCTGCGCGTACTCGACAAAGAGTCGATGAGCGAGAAATTCAAGCAGCTCTCGCTCGACGTCGTCGGCTTTTCCGACAACGACCGTAAGATGTTTCGCCGCTACATCTACGAGCCCTACGGCATGGTGCTGGTCACCGGGCCGACCGGCAGCGGCAAGACCACCACGCTCTACGCGGCGCTGAGCGAAATCAAGACCGACGAAGACAAGATCGTCACCATCGAAGACCCGGTCGAATATCAGCTCCACGGCATTACGCAAATTCCCGTCAACGAAAAGAAGGGGCTGACGTTCGCGCGCGGCTTGCGCTCGATCTTGCGGCATGACCCCGACAAGATCATGGTCGGCGAGATTCGTGACTCGGAAACAGCTCAGATCGCGACCCAATCGGCGCTGACCGGGCACTTGGTCTTCACGACCGTGCACGCCAATAACGTGGTCGACGTGCTGGGACGCTTCCTCAATATGGGAGTCGAGGCGTATAACTTCGTCTCGGCGCTGAACTGCATCTTGGCGCAGCGGCTGGTGCGTCTCGTCTGCGAGCACTGCAAGACGCGCGTGCGCTACTCCGACAAGGTGTTGGAGGATGGCGGCATGGACCCCGCCAAGTGGCGCGATTTCGAGTTCGCCGAGGGCGAGGGTTGCATCGAATGCGCCGGAACGGGATTCCGGGGCCGCACGGCGATTCATGAATTGCTCGACATGTCGGACCACATTCGCGAGCTGATTCTCGCGAGGAAACCTTCCTCGGAGATCTTGCGCGAGGCCCGCAAAGAAGGTTTAGCGACGCTGCGCGAGTCCGCGATCGAGAGAGTGCGCGACGGGCTAACGACGCTGCGCGAGATCAATAAGGTGACGTTTATTGAGTAGCTGTCGCCGATCCACGTGACGCCGATCCACGTGATTCGGCGACACCTACTTCGGCGAAACGAGCCATGTTCCTACAACGCCTATTCCAAGATCCCCCTCCCTTGCTGGCCTTTGAGATCGGCCCGCGCGGCGTGGCCGGGGTGCGTCTGGATTCGAAGACGTTCGAGCCGCGGGCGCGAGCCTATCGCGCCGTCGAAGCGGGCGTGATCGAGCCGTCGCCGGGCAAGCCGAACGTTCAGCAGCCTGAGATCCTGGCGCAAGCCGTGCACGAAGTCTGGGCCGAGCTTGGACCCGTGAAACGCCCCGACGCGGCGTTGATTCTGCCCGATGCTTCTTCCCGGCTGACGGTTCTTGATTTCGATCATCTGCCGAGCGATGGGAAAGAGCGGCTGCAACTGATTCGCTTTCGATTGAAGAAGGCCGTGCCGTTCGATGTGGAGAGTGCGCGGGTAGCCCACCAGGTCTGGAAAATCGAGGGCGGATTCGCGGTGTTGGCGGCGGCGACGCCGGGGGAAATTATTGAACAGTACGAGCAGCCGCTCGAAGCGCTCGGGCTACAGCCGGGCCATGTCGCGCTGTCGACCGTGGCGGCGTTGAATCTCGTGCCGACCGGCGGAATGAGTTTGTTCGTCAAACTTTCGGAAAGTTCGTTGACCATGATCGCGCTCGATGACGAGGCCGCGCGCATGGTACGCAGCATCGAGCTGACGCCGGGCGTGGAACCGGGCGCGGGGGGCGACCCCAACGCCGTGATCGACGAGATGATCGCGGACCTCTACCCCACGTTCGTGTTTATCGCCGACAATCTACGCCGCCCGGTCACGAAGTTGATCTTGAGTGGTTTCGACGGTCTGCTCGATAGCGCGCTGACTCGGCTGCCGGGCGAACTCGGCTGCGAGGTCGAGCCGCTGCGGTCCGCCGCCGGCCCGGCCGGGGCGCGGGACGCGGGCATTGAAGGCTTCTTGAGTCAGAATTAAGGAAGGGAACGCGTGCGATTTGAACTCAATATGGCGACCCGGCCCTTCGGACGAAGGCGTCTGGTGGGCGTGCTGTCTGGGCTCGCGGCGGTATTGCTGACCGCGGCGGCGGTCGTGATGATCGTCGTCTATTCCCAACAACGCGAATTGCCGCCCGAGCTGACGGCGCGTCAAGCCGAGCTGCGCGCGAAGTTAGCCGCGCTCGGCGCCGAGGAAGTGAAACTACGCGGGACTCTCCAAGACCCCGCCAACAGCATCGTGCTCGAACGTTCGTTGTTTCTCAACCGGCTGCTTCATCGCAAGGGGATTTCTTGGACCAAGACATTCGCCGATCTCGAGAAGATTCTTCCGCCTCGGGTGCAGATGATGCAGATCCGCCCCGAGGTGACCGATTCGCACAACGTCGCGCTCTCTATGCAGGTGGGCGCCGAAACGCCGGCGGATTTCATCGAGTTGCTCGTAGCGCTCGAAACCTCGGAGCTGTTTGACTCGCCCAATTTGCGGGGCAGCGCGCCGCCGAGCGACAACCAGCCGCTCTTCCGCTATCAACTGACGGTGAGCTATGACCAGCAACTTTAATACAACGCCGGCGCAAAACGCACCGTGGTCGCGGCGCATCTCGCACACCCATATCGCGGTGGCGTTGGGTGTGCTGTTGCTGTTCGACCTGGCCTTTTATTTGTTCGCCGTTCGTCCGCTCGACGCGCGAGAGGAAGAGACCATCGCCGCCATCGCGGCCTTGGAACAGCAGCTTGAGCAACGTGGCGAGGCGGCTGAGCAACTACGCGACGTGGTCGGCAAGGTGGAAACCGCCCGCTCGACCGGCGACGAATTGATCGAGGACATCACCATCCGTCGCCAAATCACCTTTTCAACACTGGTTATCGAGTTGAACGCCGCGGCGACCGAAGCGAAGATCGAAGACCGCGACCGTACCTACGACATCGAGCCGGTGGAAGGAACCGAGGACTATGGAATCGTTCGCATGAACGCCAACTTTCGCGGCTCCTACGAAAACATCGTGCGCTTCCTGAACCTGATCGATCGCTCCGAGCAGTTTCTGATCATCGAATCATTAGGAGCGAGCCCGCGGTCGGAGTCGGCGGATCTGCAGGTCACGATGCGCATCGATACGTTTGTTCGGGATTTGTGAGGCCGAGACGGCCGATAGACCGCCGATTAGAGATAAAACGATGAAACTGGGCGCGGAAAAGAACAAGATCATCTTGCTGGGCGTGCTGACCGCCGTTGCGGGGTACTCGGTCTATACCCAGCTTTTGTCGGGTCCGCCGCCGCCGCGTAGCGCTTCGCGGACCTCGAGTTCGGCGTCCGGCCGCGCCTCGACGCGCGCTCGTCCGCCGGCACGGCGAGCGGCGGGCCGTCCCGTGTTCGGCGGTTCCGAGGAGCCGCTGGACCCGATGACCGTCGACCCGACGTTGCGGACCGACCTGCTCGCCAAGGTACGGGCCGTCGCCTTCGAAGGCGTCGAGCGGGATATATTCCGCTTCGGTGAGCGCAAGAAGCCGAAAGTCGCCGGACCTTCGGCGGAGGAAGTCAAAACGGCGCAAGAACGCCTGGCAGCGGCGGCTATATCCGCCGAGCCCGTCGAAACGCCCAAACCCGCCGTGCGCAAGCCCACCGCCCCGCCGATTAAGTGGAAATACTACGGCTTCGCGAATTCCTCGAAAGACGCCCGTAAGCGGGCCTTCTTGATCGGGGACGAGGACGAGGTTTTCATCGCCACCGAGGGCGATGTTTTCAAGAAACGCTATCGCGTCGTCCGCATCGGCGTGAATTCGATCGTAATCCAGGACCTACAATTTAAGGACCAGCAGTCGCTGCCGCTTGAGCAAGGTTGATGCCGCACAAAGCCCAGTCGGAAAAGCTCCCGCGCGACCGCCGTCGTGATCAAGGCGGATTCGTCTTGTTGACGCTGCTGTTTACCGCCGCGGCGATCGCCGTGCAACTGGCGATTACGCTGCCGCGGGCCGCGATGGAGGCGCAGCGAATTCGCGAAGAGACACTCATCTACCGCGGCGAGCAATACAAGCGAGCCATCGAACTCTACTACCGCAAGCATCAGAAGTACCCCCAAGAACTCGACGATCTCGAAGACACCAACGGCGTGCGCTATTTGCGGCGGCGCTACAAAGACCCGCTCACCGGCGAAGACGAATGGCGGATCGTGCACATGGGTCCCGACGGGCGCTTCAAGGACTCGATCGTCTATGACACCGAAGACGAGGAAGAGCGCCTTCGCGGCGGGCGTGGCGCGGGTTCTCGTTCCGGCATGGGGTCTGGTTTCGGCGGCGGCTTCGGTCAGAACAGCGGCGGATTGCGCGGTTCCGGCGGCGCGCAATCGGGTGGCTATGGCAGTGGATATCCCCAGGCGGGAGGTTTTCCCGGCGCGGGCGGCCGGGCGGGAGGCGGAGCTTACCCGGGACAAGCGGGCTATCAGGGTGCCGGCGGTTTTGTGCAAGGTTACGCGGATCCCCGCCAAGGCTTTGTCGCGCCGGACGGGCGTTTTCGCGGTGCCGACCGCGCCCGAGCCGTGCGGCAGTCCGCCGCGCCAGAGGTTCTCGGTCAAGGCGGACCATTCGGAGGCATCCCCGGACAGGAGGCGCCCAGTGACCCCAACGACCTCAACGGCCGGCAGGGGACCGGCCAAGATGCCGCGGCCGGACGGAATCCCGATTACTCAACCACGCTGCCCAGCCAAGTTCCGCCGGGAGCCGGGCAGCGGTCGCGATATCCCCAGCCGGGTGGGTTCGGCGCGGGCGCGAACCGCCCGGGTCGTCGGCAGTCTCGCGGCAACCAACGTCGCGGCGGTTCCGGCTTCGGACAAAGCGGCGCGGGAAGGCAAGGCGGCTTCGGGGGCCAAGGCCGGGGGGCGGCCGGACAAGCCGGGCAACGACCGATGGGGTTTGGCGGACAAGGGGCCGGCGGCCAGGCGGCGAGCGTGATTGGGCAGTTGCTGACACAGCCGCGACCGGGTGGCTTGGCCGGGTTGCGGGCATCGCAAAACCGCGGCGGCGGGGCGGCTTTTACCGGGGGCATCGCCGGAGTAGCGAGCAAGGCCGAGGAACGCGGCGTCAAGATCTACAAGGAACGCGAAGCCTATAACGAGTGGGAATTCGTCTTCGACTACCGCGAGGCGCAAGCCGCGGGTGGCGGAATGGGAGCCATGGGCGGCGGTGGAATGCCTATGGCCGGCGGACAGCCTGGGTTGTCCTCGAGCCGCACAATGAGCCGGCCGCCCGGCGGAGGCGTTGGCATGGGCCGCGCCGTGCCGGCCGGGTATCCGACCGCGGGGCAGCCGGGTTCGGCTTTCCAACCTCGCCCCGGAGGATCGAACTACGGTCAAGGCTCGCGCCGCTCGTCCTACTCTCCGCGGCCCGGCGGCGGTAGCAATCGGCAACCGCGCACAACGAATCCCTTCACGGCGCCGCGACCGGGGACACCAACATCCACCCCCCGTACAGGGAATCCCTTCCCGGGAGCGAATCAGCAACAACCCGGCAACCGCAACCTGCCGCCGGGCTCAAGCGGCCGCACCGAACGATCGCAACCCTCCGATCAACCCAACTCGCGCTGACCGGTTCCGGAGGTTCCGGGCCTTTTTCGCCGTACGGGCTCCGCTACCGGGAATTCCACGGTTCGTTGGTCCTTCCCCAATCGAGCGCCTGGAACCATTGACATCCAGCCGATCGAGGCGCAAAATGGAAATATCCGATTCTTGCCGTAAGAATCGTTGCCTTATACGTCTTTACTACTCAAGGGTATAGAGCAGGCAACAGCGGCACGGGAGACTTCTCGTGAGAGCCCAAGGGAACACCAGCTCGGCCACCCGCGAAACCGAAGACCTCTTCGGTGAACACCGAGAAAGTTTACTTCGGTATATTCGCTATCACCTCTCCGATCGCTCCGAAGCCGAGGACATCGCCCAGGAAAGCTTTGTCCGCTTTTACCAGGCCCGAAGTCGAGAAGAGGAGATTTTGCAGCCCAAGGCTTGGCTGTTTCGCGTGGCCCACAATCTGTTGGTGGACCTGGGACGCAAGAAGAAGCCCGAGTTGCTCGATGAGCAAGGATGGTTGGCGGTCGAAGCCAGGATGGTGGTCGAGCCCGTTGGGCTGGACCGCGGGGCTGAACTGGCGAGCCTTCCCTGGCATCGCCTGACCGCGATCGAGTTGGAGTGCCTGCGCTTGCGGAGCGAGGGACTTAAACTCCGCGAAATTGGTGAGGTTCTTGACGTTTCGATCTCGACCGTCGTTAGTTATATTTCCCGGGCGCTCACGAAGCTCCGCCCGGCGGCAGAGGAAGAATTTGCGGCATCTGACAACCGAAGAATTGTTGCGGCACTTTGACGGGGAGTTGATCCCCCAGCGCGCCGAGCACATCGACCGATGCGCCTTTTGCCAGGAGGCCATGGTCGGTCTACAGTCGCTGCTCTATGAGGTCGAGCTTGAGCTGAAGCGCACGGTGCCCGCCGAGCCCGCGGCCTTGCGCGAAGCTTCGCTCGAAAGACTGCGCGGGTCGATGCGTCCGTTGCCGCCGATTGTCGGTTTCCCGCAATGGCGCCAGCCGGCATACGGGATTGCGGCGACGATTCTGATGGCCGCGCTGGGCGGTTACATGGCCTTGAATTCACCGCCGGTCGCGGTCGAACAAGCCGGCGATCAGGATCAGGCGAGCGAAACTCGGCTTTCGGCCGACCTCGCTCGCGTGCCTGCCGCTCCAGCGGCGCGGTCGGCGACGGCCTCGGATGAAAATCTTACCGCGCCGATGCCGGCTGTTGCGTTTCCCGTCACTACCGAGACGGTGCCGTTGCCGCCCGAACGTTTCGCCTTCAGCTTTACAACGACAACGTCGCCCGCCCCGCCGGTCGCCCTCGACCACGAAGCTCCGATGCTTGAGATAGCCTGGAGCGGCCCGACGAACCGATTGGTCCCGCTCATGGATCCGGCCGCATCGATTTCGCTACCGCTTGCTCCCGCGGCGCTTGAGTCTTTCGAGCCGACACGCCCGGTTCCGGCGACCGTCGAAACAGCTTCGACGGTAGTCGACGGCCATTGGCTGCTGGCGAAAGCCGGTGTTTGGCGGGAAGATTTGCGACCCGAGCCGCGTAACGGTCGACTGACCTTCGTGGGAACGGTCGAAGACGAAACGTCTCGCCGCCGGGTGGTTGACGCTCTCTCGCGGACAGCCGGTGAGACCGATATCGCCTTCGATGTGCGCTCGCGTCGGGACGATCGCTCGGCGACGACCGAGCCGTCGGTTCGATTGGCCTCCGCCGCCCGTCCTTCGGATCGTCCCAGTGGCGGCGGCGTGCGCACGTCTCTGCTCTCGCACTTCAGTGACGCCGCGCGCAGGTCTTTCCAGACACCCGAACCATCGCTGCTCGAAGCGGAACTGGACCGCTACGTGAGCGGGATTTTCCGCGGCCAATCTCGGTTGCTGTCCCACGCCTATGCGTTGAACAGCGTCTTGAGCAGCGTCGAGAGTAATCATGTGGAGCAGTTGGCCCCCGAGACGAAGCGCCGCCTGCGTGAAATCATCCGGCTTCACTTGTCGGCCTTGCGAGACGAGGAAGCCGCTCTCTACGACCGGCTCTCGGAAGTGCTGCCGCGCCGCTACTGGGCCTACCGCGCCGATAAGGCAACCGTTCACGCCGAAGCCGCTTGGCTCAAGCAAGGCAAAGTCCTTCTTGACGACGCCCTTCAACTCGATTCGACGCTGACGTCGCTGTTTGGCGCCGTGCCGGGCACGATTCGCGCCGATCAAGGAAACTACTCCTGCGGTGAGTTGCTGAGCCGTCTTCGCGGTCACATAACGCACCTTAAGGCTCCCCTCGAAACCCTACAATAGAGTCATGCGCGGGAGGATGCTCCTGCCGGCGGTTGCGTGCGTCTTGTTCGCTCAGCCTCTGGTTAGCCAAGTCCCTGCCGGGTCGATCGTGGGCCTCGTCGCGGACCCGAATCAGAATCCTCTCGATCAGGTGGAAATCCGCCTGATCAATCTTTCCACGGCTCAATCGATTACGACCCATACGGATCTCGCGGGTAAGTTCTTCTTTACCCGATTGCGGGCCGGGCGCTACTCGTTGGCGGTCGATCTGGAAGGCTACGCTGTCCAACGGATGGGCCCCTACGATATCTTGCCCGAAATTCCGGTCGAGATCGCCGTGGAGCTGCGCAAGTTGACGGCGCCCCTGACGAGGCCCAAAGGCGGCCTGGAAGGCATGGCTCTCGAATACGGCTTGGTGCGGGAGCAGATCGAAGCCACGCCGGTGATTCTAGGATCGGAAGGCCGCACGACCATCGACAAGCTGCTCCATTTGGTGCCGGGAGTCAGCCCGGCGGCCTCGCTCGAAGTCGATCCGTTCACCGGCCTCGCCGCGCCTGTTTCGGCGAACGGTTCGCGCCGCTCCGCCATCAATTATCAACTCGACTACGCATCCAATAACGCCCAAAACCGCATCAGCGGGGCGCAAGCCGGCACATTCGGTCCCTCGCCGGAGGGGATTGAGACATTCCGCGTTGTTACCCATACCTATTCGGCGCGGGACGGTCGCAACGCCGGAGCCGTCGTGGCCGTGACCACACGCAACGGCGGCGCTGACTGGCACGGCCAAGCGAGAGCCTTCTGGCGGCCTCGGAGGGGCGATGCGCTTGAGATGTTCAATGGCTCCACCGATCGCATCGGCGGCCGGGCCGCGGGCGGGCAATTCGGGGGGCCGATCTGGAAAAAGCGTAATCTCTTTGCGTTCGCCGACGCGGAGGTTTGGGGGACAGACCGCGAACACACTGAAATTTCCCCGGTCTTGACCTTGGCGGAAAGAGCGGGTGACTTTTCATCGGCGCCCGAACGGAATCTGCCGAGAGACCCCGCAAGCTTTACGCTTTTCCCCAACGGCCAGGTACCCGCCGAAGCCTTTGACCCGCTGATGGCGAAGTATCTCGACACCTTCGTGCCTCTTCCGAATGAAGGGGAAAACCTGCATCGTTCCGAAAGCCGCATGGCCGCGGACGGCGAAATGTTTTTGGGGCGCGTCGATTGGCGGCCCGGAAATTGGGCGATCTATTGGAGCTACTTCAACTTTCAAAATCGCGTCGTCGAGCCTTCATTCGATCCGTTGTCAACGCCCGGCTTGGCCGTGCGGCGACGGCAGCGAGCCCAAAACGCCCAGCTCTCGCTCAGCTACACACCCACTGCGAGACTGCTGAATACCATTCGCGTCGCGGGCCAACGCCTGACCAGCAATAGCCGCCGCGGACAACCCGACTTCCTCGATACCTCGGCGGAAAGTTTCGGCTTCGACTTCGTGACTTACGGAGCCGACCCTCCGACGCTCCCCGACGTCACGATTCTCGACCACGACGCAACGGAGAAGCTGCGCGTGGCGCCCTTCTTGTTTTCCGAGTCTTCGGCACAGACGGGGTTTCAGATTCGCAACGACATTTCCTATCGGTTGGGAAATCTCGTCTTGCGCGCCGGAGCCATGGCGAGGCGCGGGATCTGGCCCTTTTCGAACGCCGAGAATCCGGCCGGTGGTTTTACGTTTTCGTCAACCGCGTTTCGCGGTAGTCGCAACAGCGGCGCGGACTTGTTGATGGGCATTCCGGCTCTCTACCAGCTCACGACGCCGCGCGGCATGAATCTCCGCTGGCATGAATTCGCGGCCTATGGCGAGGCTGAATGGCGGCCTCTACGGGGTCTGCAAATCACCACCGGTATTCGATATGAAGCCCAGCCGCCGGCGGTCGAACGGCTTGATCGTATCGCCGCCTTCCGCCGCAACGTCGATACACAGGCCTTCGAGGACACTCTACCCAACTTGATCTTCCCAGGCGACCCCGACGGCGACTTCGGCCCGTTGCCCCGATCGACGGTACGCAGCGACGGTCGACACTTCGTGCCTCGAGTCGGGTTGGCCTACTCACCGACCGCTACGAGCAAGGCCGCTCGTCTGATCTTAGGTGAATCGGGCCGCTCCGTCTTCCGAGCGTCTTACGGGGTTTTTTACGATTTCGGCGCTTTTGCCGGATCGAGCGCGGCGACGCTGTTCCAAGCGACTTTCCCGCCCTTCAGCACCAATACCCGCTTCAACTTCGCCCGCCTGCAACGACAGGGCAGTTTCGAGGCTCCGCTGTCGATTATTCCGCCGGTGACCGCGGCGACCATTCGTAGCTCACGCGTCAGTTTCCCCGTGCTGTCGTTCGACCCGTTGTTCGACAACACCTTGGCTCATCATTGGACGTTCGGCTGGCAAAGGCTTCTGCCCCACCGCGTCTTCCTGAGTGTCATCTATGTCGGCTCGCGTTCGCTCAATCTACAGCGTCAACGGGAGCTGAACGTTTTCGTCCGAAGTCCGCTGCTCGGCTTCGGTCAGATCCGCAGGATGCGCCTGTATTCGCAATACGACAATGTTCGCTTGTTCGAAAGCATGGGTAACGGACGATACAACGGTTTGCAGTGGAAAGTGACGCGCTATCTGAGCGACAACACGGCCTTCGACGTCAGCTACACCTGGTCGAACGCTTTCGACAACGGCAGCACGGTTTTTCGCGACTCGCTGGTGAGCGAACCGTGGTCCCACTCCGATTTCGACCGTCGCCACTTGGTGTCGGCGACCTGGTTCTATCGGCTGCGGTTACCCCGCGACACAGCGGAAAAGGTCCCTTGGGCCGACGGCTGGCAAGTGAGCGGAATCTGGCGTTTTCACTCCGGTCTGCCGCTCGATATCAGGCAGGCGGAAGACCCGACCTTCAGCTTCGTTCGCGTGGGACGGCCCGATCTCGTCGGCGAGTTTCAGCGCCTGGACCCGGGCCGAGAGCGAACCTTCACTCTTTCCGACGGCCGTGAGGTCACAGGTCGTTTCGCTTTTGACCCAACGGCCTTCGAAGCCGTCGTGCCCACGAATTTTGACGAACTACGCCCTGGAACGCTGGGCCGCAACGCTGTCCGTATGCATGGGTTTCAGCAATGGGATTTGCGCATCGGGCGGCAAGTGGCGACGGGCGAAACAACCTCGATCGACTTCGGCATCGACCTGCTCAACGCCTTCAACAACCGCAACTGGGCCACGCCTTCCACCAACGTCGACGCCTCCTTTTTCGGCATTGTTAGGTCGGAGGGCCTGCCTCGCACTTTCCAACTCAACGTGCGCTTCCGCTTTTGACACGGGCGACGCAGAGCCCGTAACGCCGGTGACCCGTCCGCGGAGGCGGTCCACTCCGGACTCACCGAATATAGAGAAACTCGTTGAGGCCCAGCAGCGTCTGGCAATAGTCAGCCAGCGCCGCCGCCGCCGCGGAGGCGCGGCCTTCGGCTTCGTACGAGTGGCGTTGTTGGTCGAGGAACTGTTCCCCATCGGCGATTTCCGCCGGCGTCGGCTCGCGCCCGTAGGCGATGCGGTAGGCTTCCGTAATCGCCGCGGGCCCTTTCCGCCCTTGCAGTCTCCCGGCCAAACCTTCCGCGTAGCGCCGAGTTTGGGGACTGTTGAGAAACATCAGCGCCTGGGGCGCTATGGTCGTGGAGGGTCGGCGCCCAATTCCCACCAAGTGTTCGGGCCAGTCGAACAACATCATCGACGGAATCGGTTCGCTGCGTTTGATGAAAAAGTAGATGCTGCGTCGTTGCATCTCGGCCCGCGGCGAACCGGGGCCGTGCATCGTTGGGTCAAGCAAACCCGAAACTTGCAACAGCGAATCGCGAACAGCTTCGGCTTCCAGCCGTCGCGGGGTCCAGCGCCAACGGTAGAGATTGCCGATATCGGCGGCCGCCTTTTCGGCGTCATACGCGGCGCTGACTTGATAGACGGCGCTCATCATGATCGATTTGTGGAGACGTTTGAGCCGCCAACCGTGATCGACCAGATCTCGCGCCAACCAGTCGAGCAGCTCGGGGTGAGTGGGCCGTTCGCCTTGCATTCCCAAGTCGCTCGGCGAGGCGACGATCCCGCGGCCGAAGTGGTGATGCCAGAGACGATTGACAATGACGCGCGCCAGCAGCGACCCGCCGCCGTTGTCGGCGTCGGTCATCCAACGCGCCAGGGAGGCCCGGGTGAATCCGGTCCGCTTCCAATCGGAAGGGGGCGAAACGCGCCAATCGGTTTCGTCGCGCCCATCGCGCATCAACAGCCGTAGAAACCCCGGTTCGGCGACGCCGACCTTGTTATTCGCATCGCCTCGGTTCAAGAAATGCGTTTTTTCGTAAAAATGCGGGTAGCCGCGGCCCTCGGCGGCGTGCTCTTTCGGCGAAAAGCCCTCTGAGTTGACCTGCATCTTCGTCTTCGGCGAGAGCGGTTTGGCGTCCCGATGCGCCCGAAGCTTGTCGTCGTGCTCCCGCCGGCGCTTGTCCGAACGCCCAAACCAGTCGAAGAGCGCCGCGCGCTGTTTGTCGGAAAGGGCGTCCTGCCCGGCCCGCTTCAATAGCGCAAGACCCTCCACCACGTTTTGCGGGACGCCGCCGCCCACCGCCGCCTCCAGGCCGCTCTCGGTCGAGATCGACAGCCGCGGCCGGCCCAGCGCGAATTGCGTGTTGTAGGCGAAGCGCAGGCTGATGATCAATCGCGTGCCGTCCTCGAATCCAATCGGCTTGGCGAAATCGAACACCGCCGCCTGGTCGGCCCCGATCCCGGAAGGGCTCAGCGTCCATCCCAGGAAAGTACCTCGGATATTCGCCGCGCCCTCAACGGACCTCGCATCCGCCTGGAGGTGATCGGTGGCGCGCGCGGCGGCCAACTCGGTCTTAATAGGATCAATCTCTCCGACGGCAATCGATTGTATATCGACGCGGAACGCCCCCAGTAGAAATTGACCTGAAATCGATCGTCCGGGACCCTGCTCGAACAGCGACGGATGCGTCAACGCCTCGACGCGGATCGAAGCAATGTCCGTGGCGTCGGTTTCCGCCGTAAACGTGTAGCTGTCGAACATCGTATTCGGTCCCGAGGCAAGCAACGATCCGTCATCGAGCTTCTCAAACACCGCGCCGCCCTTGGACTTATACTCCGTCAAGTCCAGCACCCGCCAAGACTGCTCGGCGGGGATGGCGGGCCGGGCGCCTTTCGCCGCGCGTTTCAGCCATTTCTCAAAGCGCGCCGAAAGACGTTTGCGGTCGTATTTGGCGCGGGCGGCTTCAAGCTCGGCGTGCTCCCGGTCCCACTTTTCTTTCGCTTGCAGGTAGGCTTCCCAGCCGGGATCGTAGTCGATCTCGGAGCGAATCGTGCGTCCGAAGACCGAAGCGAGACGATAGTAATCGCGATTGGGAATCGGATCGTACTTGTGATCGTGGCAACGCGCGCAGCCGACGGTCAGGCCCAGCATGGCCGTACCCATGGTGCCGATCATGTCATCCAATTCGTCGTAACGCGCGGTCTCGAACTCAGCCTCGGTAATTTGGGTCGGGAACGGGCCGCCGCCGAGAAAACCCGTGGCGATCATGGCTTGTGGATTATCCGGGGCCAGCTCGTCGCCGGCGAGCTGCCAGCGCACAAAGCGATCGTAGGGCATGTCTTCGTTGAAAGCACGGATCAGAAAGTCGCGGTAGTGGAAGGAGTAGGGTCGGTCGAAGTCCTGCTCGAAGCCGTCGCTTTCGCCGAAACGGGCGATGTCTATCCAATGGCGCGCCCAGCGCTCGCCGTAGTGCGGAGAGTCGAGCAAACCGTCGACCAATTTTTCGTAGGCATCGGGAGATGAATCGTTGACGAACGCCTCTACTTCTTCAGGCCCGGGCGGCAATCCGAGCAAATTCAAATAAGCGCGACGGATCAACGCGCGGCGACCGGCCGCCGCATTTGGTGTCAAGCCCTTCGATTCGAGCTTTTGCCGGATGAAATGGTCGATCGGCGAGGCAGCCCAAGACGAATCGCCGGCCGCGCGCGGAGCCGCCTTTCCCAGCGGACGAAACGACCAAAAAGAGCGCTGCTCTTCCGTGACCTCCATCGGAGCGTCTTCCGACTGCCCGGCATCGGCCGACGAGTCGGCGAGCGGCTCATCGTAGGGCGCGCCCCAGTCCACCCAACGTGCGATCGCATCGACCGCCTCGGCGGAGAGTTTCTCTTGCTGAAACGGCATAAAGGGCTCTTCCTCATGTCGGATCAGCTTGAGTAAACGGCTATCGGCCGCGCTGTCGCCCAGCTTCCCGCTCGCGAGCAGCGCCTCGCGCGTGGATAAGTCGAAATCTCCCAGCTTTTGCCCGCCCCCGTGGCAAGCCAAGCACCGCGCGACCAGCAAGGGCCGCACCTGTTCGGTGAAAAGCTTGAGTCCCGCGGCCATGTCGCGAGCGTGTTGGGCGGGGTCGTTGAAGCGAGGCGCGTCGGCCGGCTGCGCCAACGTCGCCGATGGCATGACGAACGCGCAAAGAACCGCCGCGAGCAAGGCGGGGCGACTCACGGAACGGTTGGGCTGCATAAAAGGCATCCTGTTTTCGGAGCAAACTCCCCCCCTAGTATGAACCCTCGACAGACCCTTGTCGAGATGCGCCTTCAGGGCGGTGTGCGAGATAAACGTGGCAGCCCTTCTCGCAATGCGAGCCATGGAATCAGGGCCCTGACCAGGCAAGAAACTTGGTGGGACGATTGAATTTCGAACAGCCGCGGCCCGGGTTGCGACCGGCACTCTTGCCGGTCCCAGCCCAGTCCGAGCCCGCAGTTGCAACAAGCTCTCAGCTTGTCTGGCGGTCTTCGACATCGACGTCCAACGGCAGCGGTTCCCAGTGGGGCAGGTCTCCAGGCCTGCCCATTCCTCAACCCGCCCCAATGGAAGTTTCAGGTTAACCCGTCGCTTACAGCACTCAGCCGCCCGCGGCGCTCTTCGCGGCGGGTGGTTCCTTGGCCGGTTCGGGCCCCGGCTGCGCTTCTAAGCCTAGTGCCTGCCGCAACTCCGTTTCGAGTTTCACTCGAATGTCGAGGTTCTCCTGCAGGAATTTCTTCGTATTCTCGCGGCCTTGGCCGATGCGGTCCCCGCCGTAGGAATACCAGGCGCCGCTCTTGGCGACCACGCGATTCTCGACGCCCAGGTCGAGAAGGTCGCCTTCGAGCGAAATTCCCTCGCCATACATGATGTCGAACTCGGCCTGTCGAAACGGGGCCGCGCATTTGTTCTTGACGACCTTCACGCGGGTGCGGTTGCCCACCACGCGGTCGCCGTCCTTGATCTGGGCGATGCGGCGAATGTCGATGCGTATCGAGGCATAGAACTTCAAGGCCCGGCCGCCGCTTGTCGTTTCCGGACTGCCGAACATGACGCCGATCTTCTCACGGATCTGGTTAATGAAAATCAAGCAGCAATTTGACTTGAAGACGGCCCCGGTGAGCTTTCGCAGGGCTTGCGACATTAACCGTGCCTGCAAACCGACATGGCTGTCGCCCATCTCGCCTTCGAGCTCGGCTCGGGGCACCAAGGCGGCAACGGAGTCAATCACCAAGACTTCGACCGCGCCGGAGCGAATCAAGACTTCGGCAATCTGCAAAGCCTGCTCGCCGCTATCGGGTTGCGAAACCAGTAGGTTGTCCACATCCACGCCCAATTTCGCGGCGTAGCCCGGATCCAGCGCGTGCTCGGCGTCAATGAACGCTGCCATCCCGCCTAGCTTTTGTGCCTGCGCCACGGCCGAAAGCGCCAGCGTGGTTTTTCCCGACGACTCGGGGCCGAAAACCTCTATGACGCGGCCGCGAGGTAACCCGCCGACGCCCAAAGCGGCGTCCACCGAAATCGATCCGGTCGGAATCGAACTCACCGAGACGACGGCGTCGCGTCGTCCCAACCGTAAAATCGACCCCTTCCCATGGGATTTTTCAATCTCTCCGAGTGCCATCTCAAGGCTTCGCGCTCGATCTTGTTCATTCATGATTCACTGACTCCTTCCGGCGGACAAATCGATTTGTCTGCTGATTGTACCAAAGGCGAATAGAAAGCGAAAGTGGAATCAGGCGATTCCAAAGAAAAAAATTTCAGCGGGCGGCGATCGGCGGGCCGCGCGGCTGACCCAACTCTTGGCGTCCTTCTGAAAAAAACGGGGGCTGTACCGAGCGCCGGCCGAACAGGCCTGGAAAATCGATAAGCTTCGACGGCGCGAAGTGGACTGTCCCCGATTTTTTCTAGCGCCGCTCCTCGCCCGGAAGCGGGGCGTAATAGCCTCGCCGGGCGCGGACCTGCGCTTTCTTGACGCGGGCTTTGACCCGCACCTTGTGAAAACTCCCGTCGGCTGTAAACTCCGTCGGGGAGTAGAGAATGAAGTATTGATGCCGCAACTCGTTGGCGATGTCGGCGAAAGACTGCTCGAGATCGCGGGCCTGCAAAGGATGAAACGCCACGCCGCCTGTTTCGCGACTAAAGCGATGCAGCACCTTGTCGCCCGCGATATGCTCGCGGGTTTGATTCGTCGAAATCGCGTAGATGACAGCCTCGGCCTTGTGGGCCATCTCGAGCGCCATCTCGCGGGTGACGGTGCTCTGGTTGTCTTCGCCGTCTCCCAGGATGACCAGGGCGCGCCGAAACTGCTCGGGCGGCCAGTCTTCGGGAAGCTTGTCGCGACAGGCGTAATAAATCGCGTCGTAGAGCGCCGTGCCGCCGCCGGCTCGCGCGGCGCGGATGCCCTCGGCGAGCTTGTCGACGTTGTTGGTGAAGTCGACAAGCAGCTGGGCGCGGGTGTCGAAGCCGACAAGAAAAGCCTTGTCCTTCTCCTCGAGCAGCACGCTGTGCACAAATTCGATAGCGGCTTCCTGTTCGAAGCGGAAACGCGTCCGAACACTGTTGCTGGTGTCGAGGATGATGCCGATTCTCAGCGGAAGGTCGCTTTCCCGCACGAACTCGCGGATCGACTGCTTCTTGCCGTTGTCGAAGACCTGAAAGTCTTCGCGATCCAGGTTCGTGATGAAGCGGTTCTTCTTGTCGGTAACCGTGAACAGTAAGGGGACGCGCGAGACCTCGATGCGAATGGTCGAACCGGGGTCGATGAGATCGCCGATCCGCGTCTCCGGAGCGCTTTGGTCGCTTTGCGCCCAAACCAAGCCGGATACCAGAAGTCCGGCGAGCAGGACGATGGGGGAAATCCGTTGCATAGCCGTAACGTGAGGCTTTCGCCCCAACCATCCAATTATAGCTCCAGTCGGCGGAGCAACTCCGTGAATTCTTCAGGCGGCGGAGCCTCAATGGTGATCCGGCTCTCATCGGCCGGGCGCTGGAACCCGATCGAGCGCGCGTGCAGGTAGAAACGATCGAGCTCCCCGAGCCCCTCGGGCGCGGCCGGCGCGCCGTAGAGCCGGTCGCCGACCACCGGGTGACCGATCTTCGACAGGTGCACGCGGATCTGGTGGGTGCGGCCGGTTCCGATGCGCACTTCGAGCAGCGAATAGGCGCCCGCCGAGCGCAGTACGCGGAAATCGGTCTCCGCTTCGCGACCGCCCGCCCGGGCGGCCATCTTGATCCTTTGGCGGCTATCGCGGCGGATGGGCATCTCGAGCCGCCACCAGCGCCGGCCTTCAACCTCCACCGACCGCCCTTGCCGCGGCGGTTCCGCGGGACGCCCGTGAACAACCCCCCAATAGATCTTTTTGACCTTCCTGGCCTGGAATTGCTTCGCCAGCGAGCGGTGAGCGCGGTCGTGCTTGGCAACCAACAAGACGCCGCTGGTCATGCGGTCGAGCCGATGCACGATACCCGGCCGCAACTCGCCGCCCAATCTCGAGAGACTCCCAAAGTGATTGAGCAGCGCGTTCACCAAAGTGCCCGACTTGGCCGCCGCGCCGCTATGGACGACCATCCCGGCCGGCTTATTGACCGCGACGATATCGTCGTCCTCGTAAAGAATATCGAGGGGGATATCTTCGGGGAAAGCTTTCAGCGGCGTGGGCGGCGCCGGGTCGACATCGATCTTATCTCCCTCCGACAAGCGTCTTGACGCGCGGGCGGCCCCGCCGTCGATGAGCACGCGCCCGTCGCGGATCCATTGTTGGACGCGAGTGCGCCCCGCGTCGGGGAGCTGTGCGGCAAGAAAGCGGTCGAGGCGCTCCCCTTGATCTTCCGGCCCCGCGTACAGTTCCATCGATTCCTACTTCATCACATCGCGGCCGGGTTCGCCGAAAGATTCTCCACCTTGGCCGGCGTGACGCATTCCACCAGCTTGATATCCTACACGTACGAAGTCTCCGAGCAAATCACCCCCCAAGGAGGACCTCACGGCCGAGTATGGCTACACCGTCATTCACGAGCAGCTCTCCGAAGGTGGCTACCAGGTTTTCGTGCTGGCCCTGCTTGGAATCGTTACCTATGGACGAACTATTGAGGAAGCTCGGGAGATGGCTCAAGACGCGATCCTCTGCCATGTCCGCGCCCTGCACAAGGATGGCGAGGAAATCCCCGACGCCCCGCTGCAGGCCAAACTCGGGCCTCTGACGGGGTCTTCTGATTTCCGGGTACTTTTGCCCCTTCCCAGCTCCGAAACAGCCGCTCACACGGGCTCGTTGAGCGGAGTTTTGCGAGACGGTAGCTGTCGCCTTTCGCCTAAAGATAGCGACAACGGCTTGGTCGCCAGCACGGCTGAAGCTGCACGAGGAGTGAGGCTAACCCGAACTTTTGAGCCCGCCGGGGAACCACTGCGGCGAAAGGAGCACCAAACGCGGCAGCAGTGCCAAACCCGAGCCTTTGCTTCCCAGCGATGGCTCGGGTTATAATGCCCACTCCGAGAGGGCAAAAACGGAACTCCTGGTTGAGGGTCGGCATCGCTATGGAGAACGCATGAATGAGCCCCTCTTCGTTTGGCGCGGTACCTGTTACCGAAAATGGGAAGAAGAATACCCCGACACCAATGCATACGATGAGAAGAAGTCGACAGAATGGGATGTTCTCTGGTCCCAGTACAACCCTTTCCTACTGAGTCTCGCATAATATACTGTCAACGAGACAAAGAGAAGACTGTTTCCAGAAAGCGGTAATCAAGCGCGGTTTGCGGCGCATTCGCCGCAGCGCTTTGCGGGCGCGCTCGTCGAGTTCCCAGTAGTCCTTCGGGCAGACGTTGGGCAACTCGTGCTGCTTCCAGTACGCCCAAATGTATTCCACCGGGTTCAACTCCGGCGCATAGGGCGGCAAGTACTCCGTTGCGATGTGATCCTCGGAGAGCTGGATGAACTCCCGCACCAGGCGGCTGCGGTGCGCCGGCAGCCGGTCCCAGACGATCAGCAGTGGGCCGTCGATGTGGCGCACCAAAGCCTTCAGGAAGTCGATGACCTCCAACTCGCCGATCGCGCCGGGATAGAGCCGGAAGTAAAAGTTGCGCAACGTCAGCCCGGCCGACACCGACAGCTTGTCCCAGTTGAAGTTGAACTCCAACACCGGTGTCTCGCCGCGCGGCGCCCAGGTGCGGCAACGATGCGGCTTCTGACTCAATCCGCTTTCGTCGATGAAGACGATCGTGCGTTCTTCTTTGCGGGCTTTTTTTTAATGGCCGGCCAAGTCTTGCGCTGCCAGCCGCGGATGGCCTCTTCGTTGCGCTCCCGCGCTTTGCCGACGGGCCGTTGCGGGCTCCAACCGAGCGCCCGCGGGATCTTCCAGACATGGCCCTCGTGATAGCGCACGCCGAACTCGTCTCCGATCAGACGAGCGACCCGCGGACAGCTCCACAGCGGCGTCGGGAAGCCGTGCGCCTCGGGGCCTTCCAGCAGCAACGCCTCGAGGCGTTCGAGCTGCGCGGCGTCCAACAGCGGCTTACGGCCGGCGCGGCCGGCCTGGCGCAACCCGGCTTCGCCGTCACGCCGGTATCGTCGCAGCCACTCGCTGACGCTTTGCCGCGCGACCTTCAATCGCCTCGCTGTCTCGGACTGACTACAGCCTTGCTCGACCAACCGGATCGCTTTGAAACGGCGCTTCTCCAGGGCCTCGAAATCCCGCCGTACGCCTTTTGTATTTCCCATACATACAAAGACGTACGTACCCCAAAAAGGTGTCACTTTATTTTGCGAGACTCAATAGGTGGCGGGGTTTGTCCATTTTGCAGATCTTCGCCCTGCGAGAAACCGCTTCAGGTGCATTCTTGGTCGGACTATAAGTATGACTCCAAGCGGATTGAGAGTCGACCCGGCAGGATAAACAGGGCGAGTTGCAGTACCTGTGGTTTTTGGTCCGAGACCCTTGAGGGAGAATACTCGTTGCACTTTGGTGAGTGGTACTCACGCGAAGTCTCCGCTCTGCTCAGTTTCGATATCAATAGCACAGAGTTGAATCTTGCCGAACTCGGAAGTCATCTCCGTCGCCGACATTCTGATCTTCGATTCTTGACACCGCGACGCTTCGAGGAACTGGTAAGTGACATCTATCGGAACTCCGGATACTTCAGCAAATTGACAAAGTGCACACGGGACGGCGGCTACGACATTGTCTTACTTGAGAAATCGACCGGGGCCCAGATTCTGGTTGAATGTAAGCGGTATTCCGCTTCAAATCGGGTCAGAGTAGGTGCCGTTCGCCAACTTTTGGGCGTCCAACTGGAACGCGGGGTGCGTAAGGCTAAACTGGTCACCACGACGCACTTTACGGGCCCTGCCCAAGCTACAGCAGATACCGTCAATTCAGGCATCTCTGGATATGAGCTTGAGCTAGTAGACGTTGATGCACTGACCGCCGAATTAGGAGTTTACAATATGCTCCTTCCTCCGCTCAGCAATGACTCCCGCTTCCGATAATCCGGCCTTACGGTGGGGGTTCGGTGACGGGGGGGGGTTGGGGGGGGTTGGGGGGGGTTCGGTGACAGCCACCGAATAGACCGCCACCGAATAGACCAAGTGGACTGTCCCCAATTTTTCCGGTAAGCCGTATGCGATGAAACACGACAACCCGGAGGGAAGCGGTGGAAGCAAGGCCGCACCCCCCCGCCCCGCGCGATGCGCATCAAAATCCCGCGCCCATCCGACTCGCCCCACCGGCACTCAAGTATAATAGCCCCCGTCGAACCGAACAGCGCTCGCGGCCGACAACGGTCCCATCCCGCACGATCTCGCATAGCCTCGTGGACCAGACTCGTCGAATCCAAAGGAACCGGACATGCTCAACCTGACTCGATTTCTCTTGTGCTTCGTGGCCGCGGCCGCTCTCTTGGCCACCGCGACTCCAAGCGCGGCGTCACCGACAATTCCTGTTGTTCTTTCCACCGATGTCGGCAATGAAGTGGACGATCAGTGGGCAATCACTTACCTGCTCATCAACTCGCAATTTGACGTTCGGGGGATCATCTCGGCCCACGCGCCAACCATCAGCCCGCCCGCCGGACAAACGTCTTACAGAATTCTTCTCGATGTAGTCGAGAATCGGCTGGGCATGGCGAGCCACCCGCCGCTCTTCGCCGGGGCCGATCTTCCGTTGGAGGACAAGACCAAGCCCAGGGCCAGTGACGGCGCGCGGTTTCTCATCGAGGCGTCGCGGGACTTTTCGCCCGACAACCGTCTCAAAGTGCTGACCATTGGCGCGGTGACGGACGCGGCCTCCGCCATCCTGATGGACCCAACCATCGTCGAGCGCATCGAAATCATCGATATGGGGTTCACGAGCTGGCCCAACGGTGGAGATGAGTTCAATATCGCCAACGATGTGAAAGGCATGCAGGTCATCCTGGACTCCGACGTCCCTCTGACCATCGGCTCGGGAAACGTCTGCCGCGCGAGTCTGTCGCTGCATCTGGATCAGGCCCGAGAAATGGTGGGCGAGCGGGGCCCGATCGGGCAGTGGCTCTTCGAGGAGTTTCAGGCCTGGTATTACCGCTTTGTCAAACCGCGCCGAGTCAACGATTTTTCGAAGCCTTGGATCATTTGGGACAACATCACCCTAGCCTACGTATTAGGGATGACGACCCACGAAACCTACCCCCGCCCAAAGCTGGGTGACGACATGAACTTCGAGCACGTCAAAACCGACCGCACGATCAATTGGATCACCGACGTCGACGAGCAGCGCATGTGGGACGATTTCCTAAAAAAACTAGACACCTATCAACAAACCCACGCCGTGGGACGTCCCACCGCCCGAACCTTCCTGCTTCTGCCGTAACCGCCCGCCCGGCTCCTAGGTCGTGGCGGAAGTAGTTCGGGCGAAGATGGGGGACTGCCGCCCGCGTTCCACTTTATTTGGGCTCCGTCCCCGAACGCCCCTGTTCTGGGTGGTTGAGGTCCCAGACGGCCCGCATGATCATCGCCGCGGCGAGGGGTTCCACGAACTCAGATTAGACCGCGTGTTCGGTAGGAGCCGGGAGGGGCTCTCGACCCTTCGGAGGCTTCGGCCTCAGGTCCTCGTAGCTGTACTCGTGTGAAGCGCCACACGTGCATGTGAGGCGACGTTTCCAACTCCCGCTGTAGTAATCCGCCTGGTCTTCGGGAGGGATCTTCGATTTGCACGTCTTGCATTCGACGAAGTAAAGAGTCTTTGCCATAGGTAAGCCTCTTCCTTCATGATCTCATGCCCGAAAAAGTGACCCGCCAGCGGTCTCACACTCGCCGTTCCCTGCGTCCCGATGCGTCCCAACGCGTCCACAGGGGCGGGCGCTTACGGTTTTTGCTGTTCCCGGCGTTCCGCCGCGTTCCACGGCGTTCGCCGGCGGGGGGCGGGGGATCGGGGGCGCTAGGGCGGCCTCACGGCAGCCTGGCCTTGATGCCGAGGCGATTACAGAACTCGGCAGAGAACTTGCGGGTTGCCTCACAAGCCCAGCGCGCGCACCCCGCCCCGAGGCATCGATTCGGAAACCATGCCATCTGTCCCGAGACCCCGAGCGGCGAGAGCGCTCGGAGGGAACTTCTGACGAAGGCGGTCTTCTAGATTCTGGTGCTTGTCCAGCTCGGTGTCCCATTCCGGTTTGAAATGGATGAGAGCGTTTCTCAGGACGATCAGATCGGCGGCGGACTGGGCTGGTTCCGCTCCCCTGTCCATCGGAGGTTTGCCGCAAGCCGTCAGCGCAACCTGATGCTTTTCGAGAATCGTAAATGTTCTGTCGATTCCCTTCCAGAGCTCTTCGAGCAGCGACATCTGTTGCTCAGACAGCGGGTCGAGGGAGCTCTTTGTTCGATCAACTGCTTCAAGGTAGAGCTCGTTTACGGAGGTTTCCAGGGCCGCGACGGCTAGCACGACAGCGCCAATGGAATAGTACCTCGATTCGTACAAGCGTGGTTGCTCCCAATCCAGCGTCGCCTCTTCCATTTCGATAGCTTCGCATTGAGAAGCGAAGTAGTCAGCAGCCGACAAATGACGCCCGGACAGGTTGGCCTTTACGGCGGCGGAAACGCTCGCGGTCGCCGTGGCAATGGCACTAGCCTTCGCGGATACTACCCGGGGGCCTCTGCCTCCGGCGCTTTCGCTGTTGGACTTGTCTTTCATCTCTTGCGGTCAGGTTTCCGGGCCCCGACGCCTTTGGGCTAGGTGGAGGGGAGAGGAAGCCGATTGTGAGATTTCAGTGTCGCCTCGACGGTATCCCTGTCGTCGTAGAAGTCTTCGAGGATGCGTTGAGCGTAGTGATGAGCCATCTCGAATTCTTCACTGGTGACCTCGCGCCATTCGTCGTGTAGGACGTCGTTTCCGAGCGCGCGGATTTCCTCGTGCGCCCGCTTTCTGCGCGTCTCGTGGATGACGCCATCGTCTGCCGCCGCATCGATCTTCTGTTGCAGGTTACTTCTGTTGAGCTTGCCGTGAGCGTAACCGTTGAGCCTGAGGGTCTTTTCCAATACGGATCTGATTAGAGCGGACGCCGCGCGATGGGCCCCGAATCCGGTACATTTTTCGGCCTCTCGGAACTCCTTCTTGATTTCGTCGGGGACGGCAGAAGGTAGATTGGCACGGTCTATTGAATAGGGGAAGAATTCAAACAGATATTCGCGGTTATCTTGAACGCCCACATGGGATTTTGCGAGACCAGCTCGACCGCAGCCAGCGCATTTGAGCAACCTGTAGATCGTGGCCTTGTACCACACTCCGTCGACCTCGGTGCGGCGGTTCACTTCAACAACGGTACTGCCCTCGTGCTGTCTTTCGAAGAGCAGCTTCTCAAAGGTCGTGACAGCCCCGTCGCAGTCAGGGCACTGGGCCCTGACCTGAAAGCCGGCTATGAATTTGGGTTTCACGCCCCCCCCTTGCAATTCCTTGGCCTGATCTCGGATATTGGCCGATGTGAACGCACCAGCCGGGACCTGACCGCCACGCGAGAACAAGTCGCATGATGGCTGCAACCCATTTTCACATATCCGCTCAAGCGCACAAGTGCAAGGGGGGGAACCGGTGACAGGGGGAATCGGCGGGAATCGGTCGGCGGGAATCGGCGGCGGGAATCGGTGACAGCCACGTAACCCCGGCCGCCACGTAACCCCAGCCACGTAACCCTACAGCCGGGGCGCGGGCTAAGGAGAGGGAGTCGGCGGGGGGGGAGCGATAGGGGCGGCCGGCTGTCCCCAGCCTGAAACTTCAAATGGGCGGGTTGAGGAATGGGCAGGCCTGGAAACCTGCCCCACTGGGAACCGGTGCCGTTGGATGTCAATGTGGTTCCGTTGCGGTTCCGTGACTGCGGTTCCGTGACTGCGGTTCCGTGACGACTGCGGTTCCGTGACAGCCACCGAATAACGCCACCGAATAGCATTCCTCACCCACCATGGAGATCAGCAGGCATTAGTGGAATCGCCCGGGCCCACTCCGGCTTGACCGCCACGCTATCCTGAGCACGCGGACCCGGGTACCGCAACCGCCGTCATGAAAACCTCACCCGAAAAAATTTCCCCGCGACCCGCCCGGGAAGCGATTTTGCGAAACGAACCCAAATCGACTCTATGTGATGTCTTATCTACTACTTAAGAGACCCTCAACGGGCGGTTCCCGTGTCGCGAGCCACCGAATCACTCCGGCTCAACGTTCGCCCCCGTCGGTGGGGCTAATCCGCGCCAGAGAGACAAAGCACCGGCCGACCCTCACCATGGTTGTCAACCGTCGACGGAGATCGGAGCCCGCCGCGGCGCCGAGCCCGAATCGAATTTTACGAAACGAACCCAAACTACACCTAAAGCTATTGGAATCAATGCGCTGCATCATATACCGCAGCCCCCGATAGGAACCCGCGGCCTCACACGCCCGCACAGTCCGGTTGCCAATCACTCGACCCGGATCAGACCCCGGCAGCCGTCCAAAACCAAAAATACAAAACGAACCCAAGAACAGCCTAACGCTATTGAAATCAACGCCCAGTGGAGCCCGGTTCACCGGGCTTGGGTTGCTCAAATCGGCCGGTCCTTCAGGACCGGGGTAACGGCGCCCCCGGACGACTAGGCCGCTTCAGCGGCCTTCCCCTTCAGGCTTCAGCCGCGGCCCAACCGAGCAGCGAAGCCGAAGACCCCCGAGAGACTCGCGCCCACACCACCAGGTCTTTCTGATTGACGTCACGCACCACTCCAGGCGCGGTCGCTTGACACGCCCGCTATTCTCAAGGCAGGGTGACGCTCGGCGAAGGGCGGGCGCGGGGAGAAACCGGGGGGGGAGAGGTTGGAAACCAGGAGGGAAATCGGTGACCGGGGAGATCGGGGGGGAGCGATAGGGGCAGCCGGCCGCCCCTATCGCTCCCCCCACGCCGCCACCTTCTCCTTAGCCCGCGCCCCGGCTGTGGGGTTACGTGGCTGGGGTTACGTGGCGGGGTTACGTGGCTGTCACCGATCTCCCCCCGCCGTCACCGATCTCCCCCCGCCGCCGCCTTCTCCTTAGCCCGCGCCCCGGCGAGAATATTGTAAAGCCCGTAGTTCCCCTCGTGGCAGGCGTACTCATAAAGCGGCCCGTCCGTCCTTCGCAGAGGCATCACCGCGGTCCAGGGGCGCGTGTACGAATTCGAGTCCTCGACCGTGAACTCGTACATGACCGTGTCGGCGTCAACGCGCGTAAAGCGTTCGACCAAGTGAGTAGTCGCGCTCGAACCCGGAAGGCTCGTCTCGCGCAGGAAGTTGATCGTATCCACGACCAGCGTATCGCCCTCCCAACGGCCGCGCGAGTCGCCCGCCCATTGGCGCAGTTCCCCATGCGGGCGACCGTCGGTGGGGATGATGCGCGTGTTATGCACCATCTCGTTGTAGATCACCACGTATCCGGGAACCTGCAGGATTTGAACGTTGTTGTTGTAAGCCGAGGAAACCATCGGCGGTCCGGAGTTGAAACCCATGATGCAACGGTCAAACAAGCTGCGGTCCTCATGCGATTCGGCCCAACCCGAATTCGATATGGCGCGACGCTTGGCGCGCTGCATTTTCGCCTCTTCGGTAAAGGGGATTCTCCCGTCGGGCGGATCCACGATCAGCGACGTCCGCTTGTCCTTGGTAAGCTCAACCCCCCGCTCGTACCAAAAATCGTTGTACGACAGAACGCCGCCCTTCGCCTTCGGCGCGTAACCGGCCCACGGAGCCCCCGTGATGGGATCGAACAAATCACGATTGAGGCGTCGATTGCGATACTTTTCATAGGCCGCCGCTTCTTCGGCGTTCAGCGTCGCTTTCCCGGCCATCTCTTTGGCACGCTGTAGCGGCGTGACGGTTCGGAAGGTGAATATGCCTTGTATGTCCGGTGTGCCATCCGCTGTTCTCGGCGGAGTCCAACCGTCCGCCTCGGCCTGGCCCAGCGCGGGCGGCGGCGCAAGCAAAAGTGCCACAATCATCGTCAACAACGCAGCAAGAAAGCGATCGCTCATCGGAACCTCCCTTGCTTTCTAATACCATAGCCCGATGGGACTCCGCCGAAAAGGGTTTTCGGCGATAGACGGCGATAGACGGTGAAAGGACGGCGGGAAACTCCCTCAAGGTTTCGAAAGAAGCTCTTCAAGCGCTGCCTTCAGGGCCACAAGCTTAGCGTCAAAATTGACGGAACCGAGCAAGCTGTAGAAAACGATTCGACCCTCGGAGTCGATGATGAGGTTAGACGCGATCGGCACCTGATCGCGCGGCAGGTCCGGGAGCACTCCGGCCGGCGCGTAGCTTGCCGAGACCGCCCCATCGGCATCGTGCAACACCGGGAACGTAAATTTCGAGCGCTCCGCGTACTTGCGCGCGCCGGCCTCGGTTTCCAAAACATCGATCACAAGAACTCCAACGCCGCGGTCCTTGTAGTCGTTCGAGAGCTTTTCGAGATGCGGAGCCTCCGAATTACAAAACGGTCACCACCCGGCGCCAAAGTGAACCACGAGTGTCTTCCCGCGATAGTCCGCGAGACCGACCCGCTCTCCGGCGAGTGAAGGCAACTCGAAAGCCGGCGCCGCCTCGCCTACCATCGGCTGATCTTCGGCCGCGAACAAGAAGCCGCCCGCGGCGGTCGACAGCAACACACGAACAACAACGTTCGAAAGGGCTCTCACAACACACCTCCTCAAGTCGCGCGTCCCTATCCTAGCGCACCGGAAACGAACGCAGCCGGCTCAAACGTCCTCGCGTCGATCCGCCTGCCCCGACCTCTCTCCCGGCCCGCTATTCTCATCGCGTTTCCCGCCAAAGACTCCTGCCGCCGCCCGCGCTTTCGTGGTACAAGAGTCAACGGAGACGACGGCCCCGCGACCGAACTCGGGCTGGAGAATCGGCGGATGCTTGTCGCTACTGTTTTGGGATGACCATCCAGCCTCTCAGTCCCGCCCTCGGCGCCGAAATCGGTGAAGTTGATTTATCCGGTCCGGTGAGCGAAGCAGCGTTTCAGCAGATTCGTCAAGCGTTTCTCGATCACCTGGTCTTGGTGTTCCGAAACCAGAGCGTTCCACCGAAAGCGCAAGTGGCTTTCACCGAACGCTTCGGCGCGGTTGAGCCTCATCCCCTGCGCTCACGGCGCGGCCACGAGGATCACCCCGCCGTGTTTGTGCTGGAAAACCGCCCGGGGAAGCCCAGCGCCAGAAATGACTTCTGGCACTCCGACATCTCTTTCAGCGAGAACCCGCCCCAACTCTCGATGCTGCACGCCGTCGTCGCGCTTGAGGGAAAGGGCGACACTCTATTCGCCAATATGTACGCGGCCTATGAAAGTCTGCCCGACCCGCGTAAGCAGTCGTTACGGACCATGCGAGCCGAGCACAATGCCGCCAGGTTGGCGCGGCGGAACGAAGAATCGCCGGGGACGGACGGGCGGCAAATTCAAAGCATTCCTCCGCCGGTCGAGCACCCCGTCGTTCGCACCCATCCCGAAACCGGACGGCTCGCGCTTTACGTCAACCCCTATTTCACGTCGCGCCTGATCGGAATCGAACAGGCCAAAAGCCTATCGTGGCTGGCGTCGCTCAATGCGCACGCAACCCGCGAGCAGAATCTCTACCGCCATGGCTGGCGCCCCGGCGATTTGCTGATGTGGGACAACCGCTGCGCAATGCACTACGCCGTGTACGACTACGACGACACGATGCCTCGCCTAATGCACCGCACAACAGCCGCCGGAGACCGCCCCGTGTAGCGATAAGCTCTCCTCCAGGCGGGCCGCCACCCGAGCGCTTCTGGGGCGCGGTGGTTGGTGGTAACCGGATTGCTCGACAGTAATCCGCGGGCAGTCAAGGGAAGTGTGACACTCAAGAAACTGTCACGATGCTCCGTGGCTATTGGTCCGAACCTCCCGTATCATCGAATCGCAAGAGTGAATCGGTTTGAGCACGAGGAGCTAGACGTGATGCCCGCCAAGAATAAGAAGTCTTATCATTCGAAGTCAGGGCGAGGGCTATTGATCAGTGCGCTCGTCTTATTCTTGTTCGCCTCGTGTGACGGCGGGGAAGGAGACCGTCGGGATTCCATGTCCGCCAAGTATTTTTCTCCCAACTACGCGACGGCGCGGACCCGATTTCGGAACGCGGTGGAAAAGGCCGGCGGACGGCTGAGCGCGCTACAACTCAATGCAAAGGGCCCGAATGGGGAAGACTTAACGATCGACATTGCCTGGTTTGGTGCTGAGAAGCCCAAGCGGGCACTCGTGCACTCGTCCGGACTGCACGGGGTGGAGGCTTTCGCCGGGTCTGCTATCCAGTTGCAGCGGCTGGATGAGGGTATTCCCTCCATGCCCGAGGACTCGGCGCTTGTGATGGTCCACGTGTTGAATCCGTTTGGGATGGCCTGGCTCCGAAGATTCAACGAAAACGGTGTTGACTTGAACCGAAATTTTCTCGGACCCGACGAGAAATACGAGGGCACCCCCCCTGGTTACCCCGAGCTTGACCCCTTCTTGAATCCTCCGAGCCCACCTGGTTGGGATCTGTACTACGTTCGCGCGGCGTGGCTAATTGCCCGGCATGGCATGTCAACCCTCAAGCAGGTGATCGCCGGCGGGCAATACGAATACCCGAAGGGTCTGTTCTTTGGTGGATCGAAGCTTGAAGAAGGACCGCGAAAGGTCCAAGCGTTCGTGCGGGAGCGCCTGGAGGCCGCCGAGCGTCTGGTCGTTGTTGACGTGCACACAGGGTTAGGGCCGTTCGCTTACGACACTTTGTTCGTTCACGCCGGCGATGAAGGTTCCGAAATCTACCAAGTGATGAAGAGAACGTTCGGGGAACGCGTTGCACCCTTGGACCCGGTTCGCGGCCCGGGCTACCGAATCAAAGGAGCCTACGACACCATGTATCCGCGTGTCTTGCCTGGTCGGAAAGTCTATTTCCTTTGCCAGGAGTTCGGTACGTACCACGTTGTCCGGGCTCTGAGCGCTCTCCGCGACGAGAACCGCCTGCACCACTATGGCGATGGAACGCTCGATCATCCGGCGAAGGAGGAACTGAAGGAGAAATTCTCTCCTAATGATGAGTCGTGGCGGCAAACCGTCTTACAGCGAGGCCGTGAAGTAATCGGCCAAGCCATGCGTTTAGCCTTCGGGAATTGAACCCGGCATTTGCCGCAACTCGAAAAGGTTCCGACCTCCTCAAAGTGGCCGATTGTTGTTCGCGTCCGGATTTCCTGACCGGAATGCGGGGGGGCGGGCGTTGCTCGATCATGATCGATCTTGCGCCACTCGTGTTGGTGGCTTTCGGTGGCTTGGGTTTTACGGAACGCATGGTCGGCGGCTGATACGTCGTGGTCGCTCCGCACATCTTGAAACCGAGCCGCGCGCGTCATGTCGAACTTGGGTCTAGGCGAGTGAGTTTGGTGGTCCCCGGCGCGCGGAATCCGCGCCGAGGACCGGAGCCCACAAGGGGCGTGTCCGCGTGGACAGGATTTCATTGTAGACGGTGAAAGACGGGCGCGTTAGAATAGGCGCGCCGGGGTGACGTTGCCCGTCCTCTTCGATAGAGCACCGGAGGTTTCTACTATGAGGCGACCCATTACGCTTATGACAGGTCAGTGGGCGGACATGCCCCTGGCCGAGTTAGCCGAAAAGGCTGCCGCCTGGGGTTACGACGGGCTCGAGCTGGCGACCTGGGGCGATCACCTCGATGTCTTTCGGGCCGCCGAAGACCCCGCGTATTGCGCCGCCCAAAAAGCCGTGCTCGCGAAACACGGGCTCGACTGTTGGGCGATTTCCTGTGCCATCGCCGGGCAGTTGACGCTCGACGCCAATGACGACGCTCGCTCCGACGCCTTCGCGCCGGCCGATTGCGCGGGCGACCCGGACAAGAAACGCGAATGGGCGATTCGTTCCGTGACGGCTTCGGCCCAAGCGGCGCGCAACATGGGCGTCCCGGTGGTGACAACCTTGGCGGGTTCGTCGATTTGGCACTTGCTCTACAGTTTCCCGCCGGTCGCCGAGGAAACGATCGAAGCGGGCTTCCGTCATTTCGCCGAAGTCTGGAACCCGCTCTTTGACGCCTTTGACCAAGCCGGCGTCCGCGTAGCCTACGAATGTCACCCGACCAGCATCGCCTATGACATCATTACCGCCGAGCGAATGCTCGATGCCGTGGGGCGGCGCAAGACCTTGGGCTTCAATTTCGACCCCAGCCATCTGGTGTGGCAATACGTCGACCCGGCTCGATTTATCCGCACCTTTCCCGACCGCATCTATCACAGCCACATGAAAGACTGCGGCCTCCAATTGGACGGCAGAACCAGCATTCTCGGCTCGCACCTGAACTTCGGGCAAGCCGAGCGAGGTTGGGATTTCCGTTCGCCCGGCCACGGCGCGGTCGACTTCGAAGAGATCATCCGCGCCCTCAACGAGATCGGTTATCAAGGTCCTCTTTCCGTCGAGTGGGAAGACGCCGGCATGGACCGCGAGCACGGCGCCGCCGACGCCCAACAGTTTGTCCGCAACCTCGACTTCACCCCCTCGGGCAGAGCGTTTGACGCGGCTTTCGGGGAATAGGCGAAGGAATTGTCTTCGATCGCTCCACACGTTCCGGCAATCTCTTCGACGGCCACTGTCGCAGGGCGGAGAGTGGCGGATCATGAAGCTCAACTGAGAATTTGGTCCTGCATGGTATTCTCTATGCAGAGGTTTCCTCGCGTTGCGCTTCTCGGTCGGATGTGTCGTTGTGTTGCTGCTTCCCGCGGCCCTTTTGGCCCAAGGGCGTCAAAGCCCCGCAACCTACGCCGCAAAGCGACCACGAGATCCTCTTGGTCTTACATGAGCGGTCGCAGCGTCTACAGGAAGCGGTTGACAAGGCCGATAGCAGTTTAGGCGCTCTTGAGGTCTCGATAACGACAATCCAGGCCTCACAGGCCAAGATGATTGGAAAAATGGAAACAGCCTTCGCAATTTTGATTCCTCTAGTGGGCTTACTGGTAGCTGTCCTAGGCTGGCTGGGCAACAACGTCCATAAGCACGCCCAGGCCATCCAGAAGCTAAACGCGCTCCTCGATCAGCGTGAGGCCAACAAAAGTCAAGCCGGCGGACTAGGACTCAGATAGGTCAAGGAGATCCGCCCGGTTTCCTGGGCAATGGGCTCTTCCGAGGCGATCCCGCGGCAAACACGCTAAGGCTTGTCGGCCGCCGCGGCCGGCAGGCTCGCGTGGAACTCCCGCAGCCTCTTCACATATTCCGGTCCTTCGCGCACAACAATGTCGCTGTGGTGCGCGCCCTCGACCGCCCAAAATCGCTTAGGCTCATTCGCAAGCTCGAAGACTTCCTGCCCCAAGTCGTAGGCGATCACTTGGTCTTGCGTCCCGTGTAGGACGAAGACCGGCGCTTTGATATTCGCGACCTTGTCGCCGGTGTCGAGGCCCGAAACAACCAAGGGCCCCAGGAAGGGCAGCACCCGAGCCGCCACCGCTCGCGCCGAGGGGAAGGGCGCCTCCAAGACCACTCCCGCCGAAGGCTTTCTCGCGGCCAAATCGACGGCCGCGGCCGTACCCAGCGACTCCCCATAGAGAACAATCTGCTCCGGCGAATAGCCCTGACCCGTCAAGTGCTCGTAAGCCGCGTCGGCGGCCCGGTAACAACCCCTCTCCGATGCCGAACCATCACTCTTCCCGTAACCGGGATAGTCGATGATCAGCATCGGCGTGCCGGCCTCGACAATCGCCTCGATGTGATCGACGCGGTGGGTCAAGTTCCCGGCGTTGCCGTGAAAATAGAGCGTGATCAGCGGGCTCGAGTCCGCCGCGGGAATCATCCAACCGTGAATCTTGACCCCGTCGGAGGTCCGAAGCCACACGTCCTCGGCTTTCCAATGCGCTTGCATCTCCCAAGGCCCGTCGGGGTAGCGGGTCGGGTGAAACATCGCCCTGTTAGCGAAGAAGGTCAGCACAAAGTAAGTCCACAGGCCGAGTAACGGCCAGCCAATCCAACGGGGAATACGCGGCGCGGGCATCGAGACTTTCCATTCTTACAGGTCGTGGATCGCCGGGTCCGAGGGGGCGAACAAGACAAACGCGAGTGTCGTCACTGCTCGTTACGGCAAGGGCTTGACGCGAATATTGCGGTAATAGACGGTGCTGCCCGGGTCGTGGCCCTGCAGCGCGAACGTGCCGCTGTCAATCTTCCGCTGTGGGAAGTTTTGGCCGTTGGCGGGATCGATCAGGCCGGGCCAATCGTCGGGTTCCGGCCATTCGATCACGGTTTCGCCGTCGACCTTGATCGTGACCTTCTTCCCTTGGACGATGATGTGCTCGGTGAACCACTCGCCGTCCCGCGCGGGTGCCTTGGCGACGTCGGAAACGGCGTAAAGGCTGCCGGTCATGCGCGGGTCCTTGAAAGTATTGTTGACCTGGACTTCGAAACCCTTATCCGGCCAGCCGACTTCCTGATAAGCCGTATGGAAGTAGACGCCGCCGTTCGAGTTGTGCTTGGTCTTGACGTCGACTTTCAACTCGAAATTCTGGAACTTGCCGCCGTTGACGTCGCCGACATAGAAGAGATGGCTACGATTGCCGTTGGCGACGATCAGGCCGTCGCTTAGTCGAAACGTGTCTTTCGTTTCGCTCGCGCGCCAGCCGTCGAGGCTTGACCCGTCGAAAAGCGTGATCCAGCCTTCGTCGGCCGCCGAGGCGGTATCGAGCGCCCCGGAAAGGGCGAGGCCGAGAGTGAGCAAAGAGATTCCGAATTTTCGGGTAGTCATGGCGGTATCCTTATCGAGCGAGGTCCGCGGGCGATGCTCGTGTATTGCAGCAGTCACGGCGGGGATTATATCGAATAGTGACGCACTCTGAAGCAGCGTCGTTTCCGTGGCCGGTCGATCCTGCGCAACTTGACCGGCTGTAACAGTTCCCTTGCCAGAGTCTTCATGCGTTCGTTCACGGTCTTGCCCGGTACGTCGAGAGGCTCTAATTCCTCTTCCAACTCGGATTTGGTCGGCTGGTAGTCGGATCGAACGATCTCTACTGTTTTGGGTTTTTTGGTCTTTCCATTAATCATCGAAACTTCCTCTCAAGCTGTTCCAGCACGCGAAACTGATCCTCGCGCTTGGCACTACGAACCGTAGCCATGACTCGCGTATATGTCGGCGGTTGCGCGGTGAAGTCCTTTGCGCCAGCGTTGCACTCGTGGCAGAGGACGCGCAGGTTGGAGTCGGCGGTTGCTCCGCCATGCGTACGGGCTTCGTGATGGTCGATGACAAGCCGAACGGTGCGACCGTCCGACATCTTGTCTTCGACGCCCGCGCCGCACGCTTGGCACGTATAACCGTTGCGCTGAAGGATGCGGGCACGTTGCGCCTGCGATATGTCATGGAACACGTATGTACCGGGTGCTGGTGGATCGCCAGTCAAACGGTATTGCCCAGGTTTCAGGTCGGCGTCATCGTTATTCGTCTCAATCGGCCAACCCTCATCGCGCCGCAATTCACGAACACGGCGTGCCCACTCCGTTCGGTCATTACCGATCACCGCCTGCAACTGCGCGGATGTGAGAACCAGCCCCTTATTCGCAAGGAAAAAAGCCTTGAGTATCGACTTTATGCTTTCGCGTTTTGGCACGTTTTCGATCTCCCGTTTGAGTTGATCTCCGATCCAGTGCGTGTAGACAGGCGGAATCGCCTCATTGATCTCCTTTTTCGTCATCCATGGAATGCCCATCGCGTCTCGTGCGGAAGCGACAGAGCAGTTTCCACCGCCGTTGACACTGACATAATCCTTCCATTCGTCTGTCCTGCCGTAGTGCGCCTTGCGCTTGTCCAACGTATGACAGATCGGATGCGGACGGTGCGGCGGCGTGATGATGCGAAAGTTTGACTCGAACAGACGATGCCGAAGCACGCGCAGTTCATGGAACATCGTTCCGCAGAGAACAACGTAGTCCCGTAACGGTGCCCCATCAACGTTTTCGATTACATAGGGCTTGCCGGTTGCCTTCAGAATGTCCCGTACCGGCTCAATCAGTTGCGGCCATTCATCGGCGTTGCCGTTGCGGGCCGCGAGATCGGAATAGGCTTGGCATGGCGGTGATGCATGAACCGCATCAAACTGATCGAATACCAGAGACGGCAGTGCTAGCGCATCCGCAACCATCATCGGATATGGATAGTTCGGCTGTTCGACCACATCGACGCCGAACACGTCAAACCCGGCCTCGACGTAACCTGCGGCCGCGCCTCCCGCACAACAGAACAGATCGAGCAGTAGCGGTTTCACCTCACCAAGTCCTTGTAACGAAGTTGAGCACCGTCCATGCTCAAAACAACGAAACGCATTTGATCGAGAGTGCCCATGCTGCGGATGTTGTGGCGTCCCGCAAACTCACTCACGTAGCGGTGAAGGTGTTTGGCTGACAGCTTGTGGAACGTTCCCTTGTGAGCGCGTTTCAGCATGGACCAGAAGGATTCAATGCCGTTCGTGTGGGCCTGCCCGCGAACGTATTCACCAACCGAGTGCTTGACCGATTTGTGTGACTTGGCAACGCCAGTGTAGGCACTTGCTTCATCCGTGTAGACAGTGGCTTCAGGGTCGGTATTGGCGCGAACGAAACCTTGAAGGGTTTCTGCATTTGTACGCTCGACCACTGTAGCCCGGACCTCGTTCGTGTCCCGATCCTTGACACCTACAACAGCGGCTTTCCCAACCGATCCACGACTGGCCTTCAACTTCTTGGACTCGTGCTTGTTCTTTTCCAGTCCGCCGATGTAGACCTCATCCGCCTCAACAGGACCATTGAACAACTTATGGTCAGAAATGGTCCACACCTTTCGGATTCTGTGAACAAGATGCCATGCCGATTTCTGGGTGATTCCCAACTCCCGGTGCATTTTCATGGATGCCACGCTCTTCAGGTTGGTAACGACAAGGTACATGGCATAGAGCCAATCCTGATAGCCGAGGTTCGATGCTTCCATGAACGTCCCGGTCTTGACGCTGAACGGTTTCCCGCAGGTTCCGCGCTTCTTGCTCTTGCGGCAACGGAACGGCATGGTCTTGTGAGCCGTTCCAGTCTGTACGTTGTCCGATCCACAACGCGGACAGGTAATGCCGTCAAACCAACGGTACTCAATGAACCACTGTTCGGCGGATGCATCGTCGGGAAACATGCGGTAGAAATCCTTGGTCGAAAGTCCCTGTCGGAAGTGCTTGCCCGGTGCCTTGTTAGCCATTGCGTATCTCCTACTTACAAGACAAATTTACAGGATAGTGACGTAGTTCGTCAAGTGTTTTTCGTCACTATCGTATATAATCCCCCTCGTGATAGCGCACGCCGAACTCGTCTCCGATCAGACGAGCGACCCGCGGACAGCTCCACAGCGGCGTCGGGAAGCCGTGCGCCTCGGGGCCTTCCAGCAGCAACGCCTCGAGGCGTTCGAGCTGCGCGGCGTCCAACAGCGGCTTACGGCCGGCGCGGCCGGCCTGGCGCAACCCGGCTTCGCCGTCACGCCGGTATCGTCGCAGCCACTCGCTGACGCTTTGCCGCGCGACCTTCAATCGCCTCGCTGTCTCGGACTGACTACAGCCTTGCTCGACCAACCGGATCGCTTTGAAACGGCGCTTCTCCAGGGCCTCGAAATCCCGCCGTACGCCTTTTGTATTTCCCATACATACAAAGACGTACGTACCCCAAAAAGGTGTCACTTTATTTTGCGAGACTCAATAGGCTGCGAATACCGATTTCGTTTCAACCTGCGTGCTGAGTCCTGGCGGAGGAGAGAGGCGGCAAAAATGGAAGCTAAGGAAGCGGTGAAGATCGCTGTGAAGTATGTCAGCGAGTTGTTTGAACGTGAGCGAATTTCCAATCTCGGATTAGAGGAAGTGGACTTCGACAGCGAGACCGGTAGCTGGAACGTGACAGTCGGATTCTCGCGTCCTTGGGATCACAAGACTGGCTTCCTTTTGGGTACGGAACCTGAGAGCCCAACAAGGACGTACAAGGTCGTAGAACTCGACGGAGCATCCGGAGTCGTCAGGTCCATTACGATCTGGGAGCACTGATGCCGGGCAGCAAAACAATTCTTCTCGACACCAATCTTCTCACTCTCTTCGTGGTCGGTCTGGTAGGGCACGATTCGATAAAGCTGCACAAAAGGACGCAGGCCTACGAGAGAGAAGACTTCGAACTCCTTCGCCGTTTCATGTCCCAGTTTCAGGAGACCGCCGTCACACCCAATATACTGACCGAAACTAGCAATCTACTTTGCCAGACCGGTGGACCTTTAAAGAACAAAGTGATGCACAAACTACGGGCCTTGGTGCCAGAAACTCACGAACACTATGTCCGCAGCAAGGACGCCGTTACAGTTCCAGAGTTTCTGACGTTGGGCCTGGCCGACTGCGGGACACTTCATCAAGCATCTTCGGTGGACTGTGTCCTAACGGACGATCTCCATCTATACCTGGCTCTCTCCAGGGTGAAGACTGCGGTCATAAACTTCAATCACATTCGGGCCGGCAGCTGGTTCGGGCGGGGTTGAGGTTACAAGCGCCGATTCGGCGAGCCCGGGCGGAAGAAGCTGTGAACCGATTGTGCGCCACTTCTGGGGGGCTCAGGTACGCATCACTGGTCCAGGTACTCGCCACGACACACCACGACTGCCGGGCCTACCATCACGACCTCATCTTCCCAACGAAGTTTCAGATCGCCCGCCGCGGTCATGACGCGAATCGGGCTTTCGCAGCGTCGGGAAAGAATCGCGCCGATTGTCGCTCCCGTCGAGCCTGTCCCGGAACTGGCGGTTTCGCCGGCGCCGCGCTCCCAAAACCGCACGTCGATCGTGTGGCGGTCGATGACTTTGACGAAGGAGACGTTGGTGCGATCGGGAAAGCGTGGATCAGTCTCGATTTCCCGCCCCAGAGACCGCCAATCCCAGTCGAAATCGTCAACCAGAAAGACGCATTGCGGATTGCCGACATCGACGATCGTGGCGCTACGTGGGCCGGCTGAGGTTTCGAGCGTACAGCCGATCTCGTCTTCCTTGTAACGCGGACGGCCCATCGACATTTCGATCTGAAATCGCGGGCCCTCGCGTCCGAGCAACAGCAGGGTCTTGACGCCGGCTCTCGTGGCGATGCGCAAGGATTCGGGAGCGTCGCCGGCCTCCATCAATGCCGCCGCGACACAGCGCGTGCCGTTGCCCGAGATCTCGGCTTCGCTGCCATCGGAATTGAAGATGCGAATCGCATGGTCGGCACCTTCGGCGGGGTCGGCGAGGAGGATCTCAAGACCATCGGCGCCGACACCGCAATGCCGATCGCAGATGCGCCGCGAGAATTCGGCATAGCCGAGTTCGTCCATGCCGGCGGCACGGAGCGCGGCTTCGTCGACGATCAAGAAATCGTTGCCCACCGCTTGGGCCTTGATGAAAGGAATAGGCATATCGTGAACAGAGGACTGGGGCGCGAAGCCTCACCCGTGGGTCCCGCCCTTCAGACGAGCCGCCGAGTTACGCTTCCTCGTCCTTGGGGCTATGGCGCGGCAGAAAAGCGATTGCCACGGCCCCTAGAACCGCAGTTCCGAAGACGGCCCACAGGGCGCTGCCGTAGCCGCCCCAGGCCGTGCGCAGGGTCGAGACGAAGCGCGGCAGCCAAAATTGCAGGATCGTGTCGCTCGGTAAAATGGCCGACATCGCCCGCGGCAGGCTTGAGAGCCCGAATTGGTCGGCGGCCATGAGGGGGATCAACATGTAATCGGCGCCCATCGCGAAGCCGAAGACCAGCGCGAATAGATAGACGAAAGCCATTTCCTCGGGTCGCACCAGAAAGAGCGCTGGAATCGCCGCCGCGACCACCAAATATGTTGCCAGCATCACGTATTTTCGAGGCAACCAATCCGACAAGTAGCCCGCCAGGAGCCGTCCGCCGATGCTCGACCATAGGATCCAGAAAGAAGCGGTGCTCCAGATCGCGTTGCGGGCGGCCTGGTCGGTGAAACCCTGTTCCTCGAATACGAATTTCATGTGGAAATTCACCGCGGCAATCGACCCGATCGAGGCGGCGCTTCCGATCAGCAACAACCAGAATGATTTCCTGCTCATGAGCGTGGAAAAACTTTTCGCCGGCGCGGCTGCTGGAACCTCGGTGATCTGCTCTTGACTTTCCTTGCCATCGGGAAGCTGGCCCACGTCGGAAGGCTTGTCCTTGATGACGAAAAGAGCCAGCGGCCAAGCGATGAGCAGCATGAAGCCCATAATCCGCAAGGCCTCGGTGTAGGGCAGCTCTTGGGCCAACCAGGGACCCAGCTTGGCGCCGATCGAACCGACAACGGCGACGCCGACATAGGTAATACCCATCGCCATGCCGCGCTTTTCCTTGTACCAATTGGAAATGATGATTTGGTGCGGCACCGGTCCGGCCAGGAAGTAGCCGACCATGTAGAGGCACCAGGCGGCGATGTACTCGATCTTCGAGCCGCCAAGCACCGCGAACCATTGAAAGGCGATGAAGGTCAACCCGGTTCCGATCAGGATCAACTTGCGCGGGCTCGTTCGCGGCACGATCACCGGCCCGGCCCAGATCGTCAGCAAGACCGCGATCGGCGCGCCCATCGTGACCAGCTCGATGGTCCAGTTATGGTCGTCGCGGAAGTAGTCGAAGAAAAACGCGATGTTGTAGTAGGGAAAGCCGGTCGAGAGCCCGAAGGTTACGAAACAGGCGGCAATGATCCAAGGCCCGTGAAAGGCCTTTTTCGTCGATTCCATGGGGATACCTTGTGACGGGACCCAACAGTGTACACGATTGGGGGGGGCGGCTTTTCCCGCGTTGGGGAAAAATTGGGACAGTCCGCTGCGCCCCAGACGAGATTGTTGTTTGACCGCGCCTATTCGGTCGGCGCTTGGGACATTGCCCAATTTTTCACAGCCTCTAACGTGCGCGGTTCGGAAATTCCTTGCCCTGACTTACTTGCTTCCCGTTGCGCGGCCGGCGTCGCTGCTACGCTTTCCGGTGGGTGAAGAACGACCAGAGCATCACCATCCGACATCTGACGGACGTGCCGGACACCTTGCCCGAGATCGCCCGCTGGTACGTCGAGGAATGGGGGCCGTACTACGGAGCCGGCAGCCCCGGGTTTCCGATCGAACAGACTATTGCCACCCACTGCTCCTACCCCCCTTCCAGACGTCGATCCGGCGGGTTGCACTCGCTGTGGGGCGGCGCGTTGAGCACATCACGAGGGAAGAACGAAGCGAGAAATTCAATCACGTCCCGAACGCGCGGCATCCCGACGGTCGATCCGCCGCCTCGAATCAGCGGGACGTGCCGGTAGCCCGATTGCGACATGCAATTCAAAGCCAAAGCGACGGTGTCGTCCGGGGTGAGGCACTCCGGGTCGGGCGTCATCGAGCGGGTGACGGGTTCATCGACGCCACCGTCGGAGTATGGCTCTTTGCGCAGATAATCCCGAATGGAGAAGATGCCGAGCACGCGCTCGCCTTCGGTCACCAGAACAGCATCGATCTGATGCTCGTTCATCGTCTTGAGCGCCTGTGCCGCGGTGGCGCGAGGTCCGACGACCGCGGGCCGCTTCAGATAGGACAGGTTGCGCAAGGGGCATAGCAGGGCATCGCTGTCGAGATGGTCCGGAATTACGCTGCGATCGGCGTCATACACGGCCAAATCATCGTCAAAGCCGTCATCGTCAGCGGGCATCCAGCACCTCCCGCGGATCGTCGGTAGGACAACCCGACTAGCGCCCTTTTCGAAGCAATTCAACTTCCACTTCGGAAGAAGCGGCGACCGCGCCACTCCCGCACGAAAACCGTTGCATCAAATCGGTAGCTCGGCTACTCTATCCCTGTCACATGCTCTGAAACGGCCAAAACGAGAGGATCTGACAAGGTCAATGGGATCGCCGAAGCAGTTCGTTCTCGGATATGGATCGCTGCTCAATCTCGAGAGCGCGGGAAAGACGCTCGGACGGTTGGTCAGACCCGAGGATGTTGTTCCGGTCGAAGTGGAAGATCACCTACGTCTGTGGAACCTCGTCGCGCCGGTGCAGCTTATCGAGCGGGGCAACGAGTGGGTCAATGCCGTTTTCCTAGATCTGCAACCGAGGCCGGGTTACCGTGCCAACGGCATTCTCATCGAAGTGAGCCCGGCGGAACTCGACAACCTGGACATCCGCGAACAGAATTACACGAGGTTGGATATCTCGGCGAAGACAGCGGACCGCCCCGACCACGGTACGGTTTTCGCGTACGTTGGGAAACCCGAGTTTTTCGCCGCCTGTTTCGAGCATACGGCCATCCTCGGACGCTATGTCGAGATCGTCGAAGTCGGCCTCAGGACCTGGGGCCAAAGGTTCACGGATCGCTATCAAGAAACGACCCAGGCGCACGACTTTTCCATAGTCGACGGCCCTTACCGGTTCTCCGACCCAAAACAGAATCTTCTCACCGGCCGAGACTGATCCGCGACGAAAGGTAAATACAATGCCAACCCCGGACAATCAGTCAGCGCCGGTCGCCGTCAAGATGCTGTACGTAAAACTCATCTTCTTGACCGACAAAGAGCAGCACGAAAAGTCACCAGTCTTCAAACAAACCCTGGAGCGATCCGGTCAGGAGTTCGACGTCTACGACTCGGCGATCTATTATCAGTTCACGCAATTCGGCGAAAACCGGCCTGACGATCACGAGTGGAAATTCACGTCCTCTCAGGGCTACGTCGATGGTGTGCAGTGGCATCCGTTCGCGCCCCAGCCCTACCTGGCTGATCCGGCTCGGCGGACGATTGAGAAGGGCATCGAAGGTTACCTGAGGCCGACACCCGACACGCTGGTCGTGGTATCGCACTTCTATAACGGCTTTCAGCGCGGCGATGGGGAGTGGGCCGGCGTGCGCGCCGCCAATGATACGGGTTTATTGAGGATCGTATTGGATTTTTCTTCCGTGATGACCGCGCCCGGGAAGGACTTGTTCATCGAAAAGCCACGCGCATTTCTGCGAGATGCGATGGCGGCGGACCCGGCCGCGGCTGAAACGCCGATCGACCTCGAGTTCGCCGACGGCAGAACCTTTTCCGCGTGCGGACGGGACGTTCGGAAGAAAGACGTGCTGAAGCTCAGCTATCGGCTCAATTGGAACGCGTTGGTTTCATGGCGAGCAACGGATCGGGAGACGACCTTCACGCCCAACGTTATCCTGTAGCGGCGGACCCGGAGCGACACGAATGGATAAACTCCCAAGCGAAAATCTACCTAACATGGCATCGGCGTTGGCTGATCGCATTCTCAACGTCCTCAATGAGGTGGACGAGGGATTCCGCAAAGTGATGTGGATGTACCTGTGCCTCTTCTACCTGGGATTGCTGCTGATCGTGCTGGCGTGCGTGGGTTCACTGGTCACGGGAAACGACAAAATCGCGCTCGTGTTCGGTGGCGTCGGCCTGGCCGACGTCATCGCGTTCCTGGCGTTCAAGCCGGTCGAGGACCTGCAACGGAGCCGCGGCAATCTGTCCCAGCTCGTCTCGGCATTCCTGACTTGGTACAACGACACTCACAATTGGAATCAGGTTAGTCTCAAGTTGCTCCAGGCCGACGGGGCCATCAACCTACGCGCGTTCAAGATCATTTCGGAAACCCAGATCGCCAACACGATAGCGTTGATGTCCGCGATTGAGCTGGTTGTCGCGTCGAAGGACTCTCGCTCGGATACCCAGTTGGTTCAATTGCTCAGAGAAATCAAGACCGGAAGCGCCGACGTGGCGAAAGTATCGAGCGAAGACGGCCCGGAGGAGTAGGAGAATTGCCGCCCGGGCCGGTTGGCGGCTGAGCCGACCGCGTTACGCGGATGCGAACCGGCGCCCCGGCTTAAAACTTCGTGAATGCCTGAAATTCCTTGTAGCGGTGATCGATCTCGTTGCGGGTGAGGGTCCGCAGCCGCCCGACGCCGAACTGCTCGCAGCAGAAACTGCCCATCACCGAACCATGGATCATCGCTTTGCGCAACTGTGCGTGCGTGGCTTCGTCGATGTCGGTGATGCCCTCGCCGGCCAAATACCCCATGAACCCCCCGGCGAAGGAGTCCCCCGCCCCAGTCGGGTCGAACACGGTTTCGAGCAGAAAGCCGGGCGCGATGAAGTAGCCTTCCGAACGAAACAAAACGGCCCCATATTCGCCTCGCTTGATGACGACGGTGTGGGGGCCCATTTCGTGAATGCGCTGGGCCGCTTGCCGTAGGTTGTAGTCGCCGGAGAGCTGCCGCGCTTCTTGATCGTTGATGAGAATGAAATCCCAGTCGCGAATCGTCTCGCGCAGCTCTTCGGGAGTGCCCTCGATCCAGAAATTCATCGTATCCCCGCCGACGAAACGCGGAGCTGTCAGCTGACTTCGCACTTTCTTTTGGAGCGCCGGATGAATATTTCCCAACAGCGCATAGGGCGTCGAGCGGTACGACTCGGGCAGCTTGGGGTCGAAATCGGCGAAGACGTTGAGATCAGTGGTGAGCGTCGTGCGCTCATTCATATCACGCGAATAGACCCCGGCCCAATAGAACGTTTTGCCGGGAACTCTCTCGAGGCCGGCGAGATCAATGTTTTGATCGACCAGGATGCCCTCGTCATCGGGAGAAAAATCGGAGCCGACCACGCCGACCAAGCGCACGTCGGTGAAATGGCTCGCGGCAATCGCGATATATGTGGCTGAACCGCCCAACAGACGGTCTACCTTTCCGTGCGGGGTTTCGACCCCGTCGTAAGCAACGGATCCAACGACGAGAAGGGACATAAGGGTGCTTTCGTTATCGAACTTGGGTCAGCGAGTGAGCAGTGTAAGGGAAATCGGCGGAAATCGGCCTCGACCGTACTTTCAGTGTAGGCGGAGGTCCGAACGCAAGCGCGGCCTCAAAGATACTTCCCGATCAACAGCTCGTACTTTTCGCGGGAAGCGTCGGAGATTTTCGTGCGGTCGGTGAGAATGGAATTCTTCAGCGCGGAGCTATGCGGCCCCGGTCCCGAGGGGATATTCCTTACCGCTTCGACCGCGACGGCCTGGGCGTTTTCGGCGTTCCGCGTCAGGTAGGCGATCACTTGCTCGACGGTGACGCCATCATGCTCCTCGTGCCAGCAATCGTAGTCGGTCACCATGGCGACGGTGGCGTAGGAAAGCTCGGCCTCGCGTGCCAGTTTGGCTTCCTGCAGGTTCGTCATTCCAATCACGTCGAAGCCCCAGCTTCGATGCAGATTCGATTCCGCGCGGGTCGAAAACGCGGGCCCTTCCATGCAACAGTACGTCCCGCCGCGATGGACCGTGACGCCGACTCGTTCGCAGGCATCCCGGGCGATGCCGGCCAGCGTCGAACAAACAGGATCGGCAAAGCCGATGTGCACGACGACGTCCTCGTCAAAGAACGTCGAGGGACGTCCCTTGGTGCGGTCGACAAATTGGTCTGGAACCACGAAATCAAGGGGCTTGTATTGCTCTTGCAGCGAGCCGACGGCACTGAAAGACAAAACCCACTCGACGCCCAGTTTCTTTAGGCCGTAAATGTTCGCGCGAAAGTTGAGGTTCGACGGCATGATGCGATGACCACGACCGTGCCGGGCCAGGAAGGCCACCCTTCGTCCACCAAGGTTGCCGACGATGAAGGCATCGGAGGGGCTGCCCCAGGGGGTCTCGACCACGACCTCTTCGCGTTCGGTCAACGCCGCCATGTTGTAGAGTCCGCTGCCGCCGATGATTCCGATTTCCGCCTTCATAAGGCAGTCATTCTAACAGGCCCCGGTTCCATGCCAAAATGGGAAGGACGCCGAACACCCCCACCCAGGGCCCTTAGCTCAGTGGTTAGAGCCGCGGACTCATAATCCGTAGGTCGCAGGTTCGAATCCTGCAGGGCCCACCAATCTTTCCAACAACTTACGACTCACTGGAGCCGCTCGGAAAGGCCGGAGGTAGCCACGGAGGTAGCCACGGGATCGAAAACCTCATCCATCTTGGCGGCAACTTCGCGGCACATCGACAGTACGACGTGCGCGTACGTGTCCATCGTCAGGCTGATTTGGCTGTGTCCGAGCGTTTCCATGATGAGCCTCATGTGGACGCCCTTGGAGAGCAGCAGCGACGCGCACGAGTGGCGTAAATCGTGAAAGCGCATCCTGCGCAGCCCTGCCCGTTCCAATAGTCGGTGTAGCCGATGGGTGACGTTCGAGCTGTCGAGCGGCGTCCCGATCGTTGTCGTGAACACCAGGTTGAACGAATGGCTCCACCGAGTGCCGGCCCATTCACGTTCCTGCTCCTGCCGAGCCTTGTGGGCCAACAGAGCGACCGTCACGAACTGCGGCAGGTGGAGTGTCCTTCGGCTTCGGGCAGTCTTCGGTTCAACAAGGCGAAGTTTCTTCTCGACGCGCTGCAGAGCACACCTAACGGTAAGCGTTCCTCGCTCGAAATCGATTGCGTCCCATTGCAGCCCAAGTGCCTCGCCTTGGCGAAGACCCAGAGCGACGGACAGAACGTAGAGCGCTTCTAGGCGGTCTCGCCTGACAGCCTCGAAATACGTAGGCACGTCCTCGGGAGACATCACGTTCACGGGCTGTCGCTCCACACGGGGCACCTCCACGAGCTTCGCGACGTTCCGAGGAACCAACGCCCACTTTTCGGCTTGCCCAAGGGCCGCCCGGAGCGTCGCGTGAATATGTTGCACGCTGCGCGGGCTCAGTCCCGACTCCCGTCGATCTTTGAGAAAGGCTTGAATGGGCTGCGGCCCGAGCTTGGTGAGACGTATGCGCCCGATGCCGGGGATCAGGTGATGACGAATGATCCACGAGTAGCTCTCGAAGGTTCGGGGCCGAACGCGGGGCTTAGCGGACTCCCGGAGCCAGTGAGTAAGGAATTGCGCGACCGTTTGGCGATCCGGCGCTATCGGCAGCCCAAGCTGTTGGGCCCGTAGCGTCGCTTTGAGCTTCTCGGAGACTTCGGAACGGGTCTTCCCGGTGAACGTCTTGCGGACCCGCTTCCCATCCTTCCAGCCGACGCTAACCGCTGCTCTCCAGCGACCGTCCTTCATTCGGTAAATCGAACCTTCATTGCTTCCGCGTTTTGGCATGACTATTTCCCCTTACGAGTTCGTCTCTGATTTCGCAGCCACATGCTGCAATGCGGATGCATCCGCTTGTGCCGGCGGCTGTGGGTAACATCCATCCACTTCTTGCATACCTCACACCTGATGAATTTGCTCTCTCCGATCAGGTGACTGTAGAACTGGTACCAAATTGCTGACAGCAGATTCTCGGCCCGAATCACGGGCATCCTCTTGCCATCCAAATCCAGAATCAACCCGAGCCAAGCCTTATTTCGGATGTGCTTGTTTACGCGATTCACCAACCACGCGTTCGCAGGCCCGAGAACATCGCCACGGGGCCAACGAGCCATCAGCTCGGGCTTGTCCGTCTTGCTCGCGACCGAGCCGTGTGCGAACCATACTGTCTCTTTACCGATGAGATCGCTGAGTGCGTCTTTTCTGCGCTTGTCGAGAAACGGCGCTGGGTCTATCGGCTCCCGGCCGATCGCGACCCAGTGAAAGAGCACATGGTCGCTCTTCCATTCGACGCGCTTAGAGAGTTCCGCTTCATCGCCGGCGTCGATCCACTCGGAAACCTGAAAGCATGCCTGGATCTCTCGAATGGCTTCACGCCAAAGGTTGAGTCCCTCTCCCTGCTCGACGGAACCCGTCTTTGCGCGCACGAGCAACTCGCCAATGCCTAACCAGCCAAAGCGATTTGCGAACTCCTGGATTTGTTCGGCGGTCGGTTCGAGAGCCTCGAAATCCGAGAAGAGTTCGGGGCAGTCGCGGAGCGGCCACTTCTTCGTTTCGACAGTAGCTTTGGGATTCTTGACGAGGTACGAGGCTACCCCTCTAAGCTCTCCTGTCAATTCGGCCGGATGGCTCAGATCTTGGATCCACACGTAGCCCTTGTTCGGTACCCACAAGGTAAACCAAACGTCGTCGAACGGAGTCGTCTCAGCCCGCTCCTTGCGCTTGGATCGAGGTTTCATGTGTAGTTCCGTGTGTAAATGGGAAGCACGCTGTTTTCTAGATAGAATACACGTGTTTTTAATATAAATAGAGTGTACTCTATGGTTGCCACTAGCGCAAGGAGAATCTTAATGGACGAACCGAAATTGTTGCTGAAATGCGAAGAGGCGGCCAAGCGGCTCAGCCTGGGGCGCGCAAAGGTCTACATGATGGCCGCAAGCGGTGAATTGCCCTCCGTCCGAATCGGTCGAGCGGTCAGAATTTCTGCTGACAGCCTACGGGAGTGGGTCCAGAACAAGCGGGAAGAGGCTGAGCGGGAGCAGGCATGACCGCCCACGAATTGATCGACCGCGCCGATATCGTCGATATCTGGCGTGCGTTGGGCGGCGGCCCCCTGCGCCATGGTCGGGGTGCTGTTTTTTGGCGCGACGGCGACGGGCTCAACGTGTCGCTCGACGACGCGAAGGGCGCGTGGTACGACCATGCCCGCAGCGCCGGCGGCGGCGTGCTGCGGTTGATCGAGGTTGCTCAGGGTTGCGACCGCCCGGCCGCCTTACGCTGGCTCGCCAACCATCACAACGTCGATCTTGACGGCCGGCGACCGCTGACGAAGGCGGAGAAGCGAACCTACGCCCGGCGCCGCGGCCATGCCGAAAAGAAGGCGCGGAAGTTGACCGCATGGCGGCGGGACCGGCTCCGGGCGCTCCGGGACGACCGGAACCGACTCTACGTCAGCGAAAACGGCACCTGTGCGATCGCGCGGACCTTGTTGGCGACCGGCGACGGCACCGAGGAGCAATGGGCGGCCATTTGGGCATGCGTGCATGACGATCTACGCGCCGACGAAATCGCGCCGAAATCAAGCGCATCGAGTCGATGTTGCCGGCGGAAGTGGCGTCCGAAATGGAAGCGGCCGCATGAGCATGACCCCTTGGCCGGACCGGGACGCGGGCTTTAACCGGCGGGCCGAGCAGCACTACATGACTGCCGACCCGCCGGCTAAATCCGGCGCCGATCCAATCGAACCGAAAGACGCCGAAGAGCTTCCGCTTGTGCTCGACTCCGCCGACCCGCTCGCCAACGCCCGGCGGTTTGTTGCTGACGCCTTCACCCGAGACGATCGCTCGACGCTTTACCACCATCGCGGCGAGTTTTTCGCGTGGGTTCGCTCGCACTACCGCCGTGTCGCCGAAGCCGATCTACGGGCGCGGCTCTACGAGTACTTGGAAAGCGCAAAGGTTGGCGACGAAAAAACCTTGCGTCCATTCAAGCCAACAACCCGCCGGGTCGCCGAAACACTGGACGCCTTGCGCGCGGCGGCGCATCTGTCGACCGAAATCACGCCGCCGGTATGGCTGGAGCAAGTTTGCGACTTGCACCCGAGCGAGATAGTACCTTGCTGCAACGGCCTGCTTCACCTGCCCGAGATGCAGCTACTCGGTCATGACCAGGACTACTTCGGCACGTCGGCTTTGCCGGTCGCCTTCGATCCTTTCGCACCGGAGCCGGCCGAATGGCTTTCATTCCTTCGATCCGTCTGGAATGCCGACGAGGAAACCATCGCGACGCTCCAAGAGGCTTTCGGGTATTGGCTGACGAGTGACACTCGCCAGCAAAAGATATTCTTGCTCGTCGGTCCGAAGCGCGCCGGCAAAGGCACCATCGCGCGCGTTCTCGCTGCCCTGCTCGGAAAGGAAAACGTCGCGGGCCCGACGCTGGGTTCGCTCAGCGCCAACTTCGGACTTGCTCCCCTGATCGGCAAACCGCTCGCCATCATCAGCGATGCACGCCTAAGCGGGCGAACCGATCAAGCCGTCATCGTCGAGCGGTTGCTGTCCATCAGCGGAGAGGACGTTTTGACGATCGACCGCAAGCACCGTGAACCCTGGACAGGGACGCTACCCACGCGGTTCCTGTTGCTCACCAATGAGCTCCCGCGGCTGGCTGACGCATCCGGCGCCATGGCGAGCCGGTTCGTTGTTCTCACGATGTCGACCAGCTTTTTCGGAAGAGAGGACACCGGTTTAACCGACCGGTTATGCGGCGAGCTTCCCGGTATCCTGCGCTGGTCCGTCGAGGGCTTGCAGCGTCTCACGGAGCGCGGCCGGTTCCTGCAACCCACGTCGTCGGCGGACGCTATCCGAGAGCTCGAGGACCTTGGCTCGCCGGTTGGTGCGTTCGTCCGCGATCGTTGCGAGGTAGGGGCGGGGTTGTCGGCGACGACAGACGAGATCTACGCGGCATGGCAAGCATGGTGTCGGGACCAGGGACGCGAGCACGCGGGCACGAAGGCGAGGTTCAGCAGAGACCTACGTGCCGTACTACCGGGCGTCGCAATTCGTCAAAGACGAGAGGCTTCGCGGGTAATACGGGTGTACGAGGGGGTTGGAACTCTCTGAAACGGCGAGTGTCACGGGTAGTCACGGGTAGATCCTTATTTGCACGCACACGCGAAAAAGACTCTGTAGAGAAATAAATAGAGAGTTACCCGTGACTACCCGTGACAGCGAAACGAAATGAAGTACCCCCGCAAGCCCCGATATCCCGACCGCGCACAGCGCGACAAGTGGGACAAGGCGAATTTGGCCGCCGCGAAGCTCATCTTGGAGCGGCCGGGCGCGCATCCGCCGTTCATGCGGGAGTGGGCCGCGCGGTGCGTTGCGCGGTTGGAGGAAGAGCGGACCGGACAGAAGTCGTTCTTCGCCTCAGGTGGCGTACCAAATGGTACACGACCTGATGGTGCATCAATTGATGCGCGACCTGAAGGAAGGACTTAAGTTGTTGATACTAGGGGCCTTATCCGTCTCACCAGTTGACGCGTCTAAAAACCCCGCGTCCCCTTCGCGCGAATGCCCGCAGTTTGGATACTTCGGGCTCACCGAATTAAAAAAGTTGCTCCCAGACTGAGAGCAAGGGACTTAACACAATGAAATTGAACCCAAAGCAGTATGACGAGCTTGCCGGAAGCATCAAGAAGGCGATTAAGCACCCGCCCAGCCCACCCGACCACCTGAGTGAGACGACAAAGCAGCTTTGGCGATCCATCGTTCCGAGGCGGGCTCTGAGTCCGGAGCGCCTGGCCCTTCTAAGAACTGCCCTGGAGGCTTTGGATCGAGCGGATCAAGCCCGAGAAGCTCTGCTTCAGGAAGGCTTGGTTTTCACTACGGCCAAGACCGGAACGAAGCACGTGAATCCGATCGTCAGAATCGAGAAGGACGCTCGGCAGCAGTTCCTCCACGCGTGGTCACAACTCCGGCTCTCCTCGTACTTTCCCATGGATGAGGCGGAAATAGACGTGGAAGTCGAAAACCAAATCTACGGTCTTTAGGGCCCGTCCTGCGAGAAGGAAGCACGCTTGGGGTGGTGTGCGGAAATCGCCTGATGTTGTAAAGTCGGATCGTGGATGCAGACTTCGCACGCAACTCGGCCTCGGATAGCTACCGAGAAACAATTTCTCATTCAACAATGGGCGGTCAGAGCCTCGGGTGCCGGCCCTCCGAGAAGGGCGAAATCGAGCTGGATCAGGCAGCTACCGGAGCTCCCGTCGGATCGTTGGTGGGAACGATTGTTCCCACCAGTAGCATTTTCTCATCGAAGGATGAGCCTGAAGACGGGGGTTGGGGCTTTTTGAGTAGCTGGGGCTCCTTTCTGGTTTTTTGGTTTTGATTTGGGAAGGGGAGAATCGTCGTCGGGGTTGTGGGAATGTGGGAATCGCGGAGCGATTTCCAAGGGCGGTGGGAAACGAAGGGAAACCTGGTTTTGGTTTTCCTCGTTTTCCACCGCCCGCCATTTCCACAGCCCTCTTCCTGCTGTTCAGCACGGCGTGTTCGCGGACCGGAAACTGGCAAACAGCTTGTGTTTGGCTCGCTGCATCCGGCGCGCCGCCGCAGTGTCGCTTTCCGCCTGGGCAATGCGGCCCAGAGCCTCAAGCGTGTGCCCTGGCTTGAGGTAGCCGGCGGCCTCGGGCAACTGCTCGAAAGATTCCCAAGGCGTCTGGTAGTGGCGATACACCCGCTTCTGCTTGCCTTTGGCGTCGGTCTTGATCTCGGGCTGTCCGCAGGGCCGGTGGAAATTCAAATAGGGATTGAAGTGCTGTTGGTAGAAGCGCTGGATGCGCCCCGCGTGCGGCGCCGCGATGTGCGTATATCCCATGTGTTTGCGGATCACCGCGCCGTTTTTCGATTCCACCAAGCCGTTGTCATTGGAGTGCCGCGGACGCGACTTGGTCTGTTCGATCAGCAGCTTGTTCAATAACTTCTCCACCGTGCGATTGAGGAACTCGCTGCCGTTGTCGGAATGGAAGCCGCGGATACGAAAGGGAAACTGCTCGATCATGGCTTTCAGCAACGGCTCCAGCCAGGCTTCACTGATCGCGGCTGTGGCGCCGACCACTTGCCACTGGGTGACTTCATCCACGGCATTGATGTGGTAGACGCCCTTGACGCCATCGCGATCCCCTTGATGCACCGTATCCACTCGCAGAAAGCCGGGTCGGCCTTGCGGGTCGGGCCGGCGCCGCTCGCCGATCGACACCGCTGTGGGCCGGGTCTTGGTGAAATGCAGCCGCCGCCGGCGGTAGGCACTGCGCCGCCGCAGGCGATAGATCTGGGCCACCGAGATCCCCGCCAACCGCTCGTATTCGCGCTGCTGGTACTGCTGGTATTCCCGCTCGAGGATCTTGCGCGTGGCCGGGCCGCTGAGGGTTTCGTGGGCCTCGTCCACCGCCGCCAGCAGTTCGACGTCGGCGGGCGTGTACTTGCGGGCAAAGCGATGCCGCCGGTAGCGGGCGGGTTGGAGTTCTCCGCCCTGCCGGTACTGCTGGATCAGCCGCGTGATTTGCGCCCGGCTCAGTCCGGTCATCTTGACCAGATACTGCCGCAGCAGCCCTTTGTCGGCGCGGTTCTGGCGGCTGTAGCCGTGCCGGCCAAGCGTGCGCGCCACCCAAGCGTAAATCTCGGCCCGCCCTTTGCCTTTGAATCGAATCTCCTGGCTGGAGTGGAGAAACTGCCGGATCTGTTGCGGATTCAACTTGCCGGCGTTTTGCACTTGGATAGTCAATCCCCAGCATGCCCACTCCCCGATCCTGCAGGCTCATCTTGTGTGAGAAACAAACTCCTCGTTCAGGCTCATCTTGCATGAGACAAGACTCCAGTTATCGCTACACGGTAGAATTGAGGTGCCCTTGTCGGCCAAGCACTCCGGTCCTACACAGCGTATGTCTTGGAACGTCAGCGACCGCCTCGGGGACTTCGACGTGCGCACCTCTCGTCGCCGAACAACTCGGCTTGCGCGGGCCGCCGCGGTCATGTGCGTCCAGACCCATTCAGCCGCGCGGCGTTTCCGCGTCGGTGGCGGTGCTGCGATGGTGTGTATCTCTGTATTCCTGGTTGCCTGTGGAACCACGAGTGAAGCGCCGATCACTATCCGCCTCATCGACCAGTTCGACGAGGCGATCGTGGAGGGTACCCTGCCGTTCGACGTGCCCGCGCCGATGGAGTGGCGGTTCGATCGCGAGGGCACGCTCGCGGTCTCAGCCGAGAGTGCCGAGACGTTTGGCTGGAGGGCGGTGAGTGGTATCGAAGGACTTGCCGTGCGTGACGGTCTCTTGGCGGGCAGCACCGGAAGCAGCGAGTTGCCGACTCTCTCGGCAACCCTCCCCGACAACCTGGAAGAGGACTTCCTCCACGCCGTTGAAGTCAGAATGCGAGTGTCCGAGGGCTCGCAGGCGGGCGTCTGGTTTAAGTTTGGCTCTGAGCCGCCGGACCGGATGCGCAGCGTTCACGATGTCTTCGCCATGGTTAGCGTGCCGTTGGAGCCCGGCGACGAGTTCCAGACCTACAGGCTGACAAATGACGCGCAGACACATCCGTTAAGAAGCTCGACGGTAGGATCGATGGCGCGTCCTTCGGTGCGGCACATTCAAGTGGAGCCCACGGACGCAAACGGCGCCGAGTTCGCGATTGAGTCGATTCGCCTGATTACTCGCCGGGAGCATCTGCGCTCGATTGTGTCCGGACCCGGGTGGCGCGGACTCGGCTACATCAACCGCGAGACCATTGTCAGTCGGTCTCCCGAGAGGGTCCGGTTCGAGGTCAACCTTGGCCCGTACCCCTGGCTCGACTTGGCTGTTGGCACGGTCGAGGACGGCCCAGTAACGTTCACCGTGGCGGTCGAGACCGCGCCGAACGACACGACGCTCCTTCGCCGCACGGTGACACTGCCCGGCCGATGGGAGCCGATACGACTCGATCTGAGCGACTTTGCCGAACAGCAGGTCACACTACGGCTTGGGCTGGACGCGGACCAGCCGGGCAGGCTGGGGTTCTGGGGGTCGCCCGTGGTGCGCCACAGCGGCGCCCTGCCGCGACGAGCTGAGACGTCACCTCGCGGGGGCGGCACTCCCCGACGCGGGCGCCTCGGTGCCCCAGGGCGTGATTCTCATCCTCCCGGATACGTTGCGACGCGATCGCCTCGACGCCTACGGCCACCACCGTCCCACAGCACCGGTGCTGACTCGCCTGGCGTCTGAGGGCGTGCTGTTCTCAGACGCCATCTCCCAAGCGCCTTGGACCAAGCCCTCTGTCCCGTCGATCCTGAGCTCCCTGTATCCGAGCACGCACGGCGTCGTAGAGTATTCCGATCTGTTGCCGTCGTCGGTTGTGACGCTGGCCGAGGTCTATCGCGACGCGGGGTATGCGACATTTCACACGGACGTGAACGGATGGGCGGGCACGCCGAGCCGCCTCCAACAGGGGGTCGAAGTGCTCCACGAAGGGACCAGCTCATGTTGTGCCGCAAGGGGTTTTGTCACCCGCTTCCTCGATTGGCTAGAGCTGCACGACGACGTGCCCTTCTTCGCCTTCCTCCACTTCTTTGACCCTCACCAACCTTACGAGCCGTACCCGCCCTATGACACGATGTGGGCCGCGCCCTCGGCAAGAGCTGAACAGGAAGCACGGTGGCGGAAGCTGGAGGAAGCGGGCCTACAGGCGCCGTATATCCAGATCGAGGAACGTTCAGATCGAGTTCCAGCACTTGCTTTGCTAGAGAAGGCGGGCGTGGATCCAGAGGCATTCATCGCACATGAGTTTGCATGGTATGACGGTTCAATCCGAGCGATGGATGTGGAGATCGGCAGGCTCCTGGAAGGTCTCGAGGCGCATGGGCTCGGTGACAAAACGCTAGTGGCTGTTGTCAGTGACCACGGTGAAGAGCTTCTCGATCATGGGCGCCTTGGTCACGGCCATACAGCGTACGGCGAGCTTCTGAACGTGCCATTGCTGCTTTGGTGGCCAGGCGTCGTCCCGCCAGGATTAGGAATCGACGAAACAGTCGAGTCGATCGATCTGATGCCGACGCTCATCGAGCTATCCGGCATTAGAGCGGTGAAGGGAATCCAAGGCCAGAGTTTAGTGCCGCTGCTGGCCCGTCCCGAAGAGCCGTCTAGCCTCGGGTGGGTCGCCCGAGGGGCCTTTAGTGAGAAGACCGTTGGGGGGAGGGCAAGAGAGTACGCATCCTCTCTCGTCCTCGACGGCTGGAAGCTGATCCAGAATGCAGAGTCACTGAATAGGGAGTCGGAGTATGAGCTGTACGAGCACCGAACAGATCCACTTGATCTACGTGACGTCGCTAGTGAGCACCCGAATGTCATCGAGAAACTCGCGTACGAACTAACCTTGCGACGTGAGCAGGTGACTGCGTCGAGGATATCTCCAGACGCTGTCCCTTTGGAGAGCCTCAGTTCCGAACAGATCCGTCGCCTCCGCTCACTTGGGTATATCCAATAGATCTTGTCCCGTGGCCAGGACGGCGCCAGACGCCGTTAGACTTGACCGCGAGCAGGACTAACTATCACTAAGCCCCTCGAAACGAACGATATAGTGCTCGTTCGTAGAAAGGTGTTGGTATATCCGGTTCGCATGAGCTTCCGTCCACCGAACCACGCCTGAACCTCGTCAAGAGGGCGGAAACCTCCGCAGGGCAGCGGCCTGGGTCAGAAAAAAATCTTTGTTTGTGGGGTCGATTGTTCTCACTAGTTAACGAGAAAAAGCTCGAAGGTGGCTATTGGCGCCCTGAATCAACCCTTGCCGACAAGGGCGGATTCAAGCCGCAGTCAACTCACCTAAGACTGGGTAATTCGAAAGCGCCAGCCTAGGAGACCCGGGTGACTCCGGCCCTTCAAGGGTGTTAACCGATGGGCCGCCGGGAGGAGCGTAATCGGGCCCCGGCGGAGTCGCCAAATCGTGGGCAACGGCGAAGTATCAATCCAAGCGCCTGGACCAACGCCAACTAACGCCGCGGACGCGCCTCCAAGTCAAAGAGCGAAGCAGAGGATATTCGGGCCGGCGGCAACCGCGACATACTGCTTGCCGCCTACTGTAAAAGTCATCGGCGAGGCCTTCATACGTACGTTGGTCGGGAATTCCCACAGCGCTTTGCCGTTGCGTTCATCCACAGCTGCGAAGCCTCCGTTTGGACGGCCGTAAAAGATCAGACCCCCCGCGGTGGCAAGTACCCCGGTCCACGTTTTGGCGCGCGCGGGCCCGGGTTGGGGAACCTCCCAAACGATGTCGCCCGTCTCAATGTCCAGGGCTCGCAGGAATCGCTGGCCCGTCTGCTCTGGGTAACCTGTCGGCTCGCCGACGCATTCTTCCAAAGCCATCGTATAGTACAGCTGCGTCACCGGGGAAAACGCGGTGGAATCCCAATTGGCCGCATCGGTCGGGCAGCCGAGAGGGTCCACCACGACAGGTCTTCCATCGGCTCCAATGCTCGTAGCCCAATCGATGCGACGCAAGAAGGGCTTGGCCAGAAGTACTTTCCCATCGGAGCGGTCGAGCACATAGAAGAAGCCGTTGCGATCGGCGTGCAGCAGCAGTTTCGACGGCTTGCCTCGGAAAACGGTGTCGACTAGGACGTTCGGTTCGGTGGCGTCACGATCTTTCTGGTCGTGGGGCGTGAATTGGTAATGCCACTTGATCTCACCGGTCTTCGCGTTGAGCGCGAGTACGCAGTTGGTGTACAGGTTGTCCCCGGGGCGGTTCACTAGGTCGGTGCCAGGAAAAGGGTTGCCGGTGGCCCAGTACAGGGTATCCGTCGACGCGTCGTATGAACCTGTGAGCCAGGTGGACCCGCCCCCGGTGAGGGGCTCTTTTCCCTGCCAGGTCTCTATGCCAGGCTCGCCTTTTCGAGGTACGGTCCAGCGCCGCCACGCGAGCTCGCCGTTATCAGCTTTGAAGGCCGCGACGAAGCCGCGGATGCCTGAATCCGCGCCCGCGACACCTACCACGACCGTATCGTGGACGATGAGGGGCGCGACGGTGCCACCGTAGTGATGCTTCTCGCCGGCTGGCATCTCAGGCGCCATCGGAGTCTCCCAGAGCAGTTTGCCGTTGGCGCGGTCGAGCGCGAGCAGGTGGGCGTTGTCGGTCACAAAGTAGACCTTGTCGTTCAGAATGGCGACTCCACGGTTGGTTCCTAATCTCGCATCCCCCGACAGGCCGGGGCTGGCCGGGCGCGAATAACGCCACAGCGCACTGCCAGTGAGAGCGTCAAGCGCGAAGACCTGATTCGGGCCGGTGACGTAGAGCACGCCGTCTGCCGCAAGCGGAGTGACCTCCAAGCCAAAGTACGAAATGGGATAAACCCATTTCAGCTGCAGAGCGGATACATTCTCGGTCGTGATCTGCCGCAGCGGGCTATAGCGATTCGCCGAATCGTTTCCGTTATAAGTGAGCCAGTCGCCACGTTGAGGCGGGCCCCAAGTGATTTTGCGGGTGGAATCCGCGGGAGGTATGATCGTTTCCACATTGATGCGGCGCAGGTTCCTCGCGAGCGTCATCAACTCCTCTGCGGGAACATCGGCGAAGGCGGGCATGCCTGCGCCTGGATTGCCAAGCTCCAGATAGGCGCGCAATTGAGCGACCGACTGTTCCGCGACGCGGGGATTCATGGCAAGGCCGGGTCCCTTGGCCGATCCGCGTGCCTCCTCGCCGTGGCAGCTTCCGCAACGGTTGGCGAACAGTTGCTGAGGGGGCAATTGTTGAGCCGTCGAGGCGATCGAGATCAGGGCCAGACCGAGTCCCCATGCCTTGCGGCAAACGTGTTTCACCGATTTCAGTTTCTCCAGCGTGACTGTCGACATTGCGCATCGAGAGTATCACGTATGGCCGGGCAAGACCGCTTTCGCATCGTTAACTTGGCAATGCCTCAGGGACGGCTAACAACTGACCGTCACGAAGAGATGGAGAAACCCCAGACGGACCTGGTGTCCGGCGCGACCGTGGGCAACCCGCGAAGTGCGAGAGAGGTTATCGACGAGGCACTTTCCGACAACAAGATACGTGAAGTATTCCTGCTTTCCCTGGCGGGGATATTCGTTCTAGTTGGATTTGTCGTCCTCGTTTATTCTGTAATTAACCGAGAGCCCGTGTCGTGCACCCAGGCCACCTTGAGGTCCTTTACGCTCTCTTTGTCGATCTGATCCAGCACGGAATAGCGCACCCCTCCGGGATCGTTCCCGTAGGAGCGCCATTCCTGAGGGTGTGCGGAAGGCACCCCCCGCTAGCAAGAGGCAATAACTGCCAACTATTGCGCTCAGTAACCTGCGCCGGATGCTCTCCACGGCCTACCTCACTTCACCGAACGGTGACCAGTGCCTCACTCACGGGACCCTGGGAAATCCCGTCGATGCACACCTCTGCTGTCACAAGCCGGCGAGTCTGATCCCCCTCGGGCGGCGCTGTGGCAGACAGGGTGAGTTCATGCCGCCCCTCCGGTTCGAGGCTCACGCTGACGGGCTCCGCGGACACCACCCACCCTGGCGGGGGCAGTAACCGGGCGGAGAACTTTGCAGGCCGCTCCAGGTTGTTGCGTAAGAGGAGCCGGTAGCCGACGGATTCCCCCGCTTCCACGACCGCGACGTAAGGCAGCAGTCTCGCCCAGAAAAGATCGATGTAATGATCGGCTGGCGAATTCACCAACTTCTCAAACACGCGTTCCTTGCGAGCGATGAAATCGCAGTAGTAGTCCAGCTCCGGCTTGAAGCACGACAGCACGTCGCGGTGACCGGGACAGATCAGCTCCGGTGCAATCTGCCGCATGACTTCGGCGCACCGCCGGTGCATCCCTAGCTGGAAGCTGTTCCGCAGCACGGTGGTCTGGTACGGATGGACCTCCGTCTTACCGCCAACCACCACCTGCTCTACAAAGTAGTTGTCACCGGTGAATGCCACCTTGCGTCCGTCGATCATGCCGGCGTAGACGGAGTGGAATTCGGTCTGCCCAGGAGCGTGGTAAATCTCAAACTCGTACTCCTCCCATTGGAAACGTTCACCGTCCTGCAACCAACGTTCGATTCGGATCGGTTTGGGAAAGGTGCAGGGCGTGCTGGCCCACGCCGCTGGGTCCGCCAGCACCTGCCCGACCTCCTGCAGAGCCCAGCACTTCGTATCGTGGTGTCGCTGAAGATAGGGAATTCCACAGGTATGGTCGTCGTGAATGTGAGTGGGTACAACCAGATCGAAACTCGTAACTCCATACTCTTCCCGCAACTCGTCGAGGTGATGCTCGACGAAGCGCATCGTTTCCAGACCATCGTGGTCGGACCAGACATGCATGTGGGGCCAGTAAGCGTGCCCATAGTCGACAAACATGGCCTTGCCGCTGTCGCTCAGAATCACGTAGAAGTTCGAACAAGTCCAAACGCCACCCCACAGCAAATGACGGGACAGAGGAATCAGCTTTGATTCGGGTAGGAAGAGCTGTTCAGGTATGCTCTCGCGACCGGCTACTCGCATGCCTCGTCCTAGCTCGACCAAGTCCATCAGGCGCCTTTCGAGCCGCTCAATGTCACCCGCCACATCGCTGATCGGTTCTCCGTGGGAAGGAAAGCAGACACCCGGCGCCTGTTTCGCCAGTGCCCGAGCCGACTGCATGGTGAAGACGACCCCCTCCATCGACCCGTAGGTGTACTCCATGGCGTGCAGTTGATACAGCTTGCCGCCCGCCGCTAACAGGTCGCCCGTGAAAGCTACCAGCTTCCCATCGACCCTGACCAGCAAAGCGCTGGAGCCGAGCGTGTGTCCCTTCGCAGGAAGGACGTAGAATTCGTAGCCTCGCCAGGGGAACGTCTCGTAGTCCTCCAGGATGGCATCAACCGGGATGTTCTGACCTACGGCAAAAAAAGTGTTGCGGTCGTTGTAGTTGTCAAACGTTCGCCGCTGCTGCCAAAACAGCTCAGCTTGGTCAAACAGGTGCCGCTCGTATTCCGGGACCGCGAGTTGCGCTCCGTGCTCCTGCAGGGAGCTATAACCATAAGTTGTGGATGAGCCTCTGAGGGGAGGCGGCGTATCCTGACGATTGAGGAAGCAACTCAATCGTTTTCTGGAAAGGAACAAGGAGGATACGCCATGAGTCAGTGTGAAGCTGCTGAGAGCAGCAGTCAAGTCAACCCCCAAGTCATTGATGGAAAGGAACGCTCGCCCTTGGATGAGGTGCTGCGCCAAGGAGCGCGCCAGATGCTCGTCAAGGCCGTGGAAGCCGAAGTGACCGCCTACATCGAAACGCATCAGCACGAAGTCGACCAGGACGGCCGGCGGCTGGTGGTGCGCAACGGTCACGCCCGCGAGCGCACCATCGTCAGCGGCGTGGGGCAGCTGAAGATCCAGGCGCCGCGGGTCGACGATCGCCGAGTCGATGAGCAGGGCCGGCGCTTTCGTTTCACTTCCCAGATCCTGCCGCCGTATCTGCGGCGCACGAAGAGTGTGGAGGAGTTGATCCCCTGGTTGTACCTGAAAGGGATCTCGACGGGCGATTTCAGCGAAGCGCTGGAGGCCTTGCTGGGGCCCGACGCTCCGGGCCTGTCGGCGACGACGGTGGTGCGTCTCAAAGACGTCTGGCGCCGCGAGTACGAGGCTTGGTCAAAGCGTGACCTCAGCGGCCAGCGGTTTGTTTACATTTGGGCCGATGGCATCTACTCGAATGTTCGTCTGGACGATGAACGGCAGTGTTTGCTGGTTGTGATGGGAGCACTCGAAGACGGTCGCAAGCAACTGCTGGCGGTGCACGACGGCTTTCGCGAAAGCGAACTGTCGTGGCAGGAGTTGCTGGAGGATTTGAAACGGCAGGGGCTCGAGCTGCCGCCGAAGTTGGCGGTGGGCGACGGAGCGATGGGGTTTTGGGCGGCACTGCGGAAAGTCTATCCGGCGACCGGTGAGCAACGCTGCTGGCTCCACAAGACGGCCAACGTGCTCAATAAGCTGCCGCAGAGCATGCAGGGCAAAGCCAAGCAGGCGCTGCGCGACATCTATCTTGCCGAGAGTCGGCAGACGGCGGAGGCCGCTCTGGACCGTTTCAAGAACCTATACGAGAAGAAGTTTCCCAAAGCGGTCGAGTGCCTGGAAAAAGACCGCCAAGTGCTGCTGGCTTTCTACGACTTTCCGGCCGAGCACTGGGGGCACTTGCGGACGACGAACCCGATCGAGTCCACCTTTGCGACGGTCCGTTTGCGGCAGCGACGAACGAAGGGTTGTGGCAGCCGCGAAGCGTCGTTAACGATGGTCTTCATGCTGGCCCGCCAAGCCGAGCGCCACTGGCGACGCCTGAACGGTTCGGAAGTGATTGTTCATGTCTTAGAGGGAAAGGTTTTCAAGGATGGATTGATGGTTCAGGAAAACGCCGCCTGACCTCGCCCATCCACAACATTTGACAATATCTCATTCTTCGGCCATCGATTATCCTCTCCCGATACGCTGACAACCGCGGTTCGATTCTACCGCTGTGCGGATTGATCGTGAAAACAATTGATCCGTTGAACTATGAATTCATTTCGGCAGGTGCCTCAGACTGCTTTCCGGGGCCAATGACCTATTGAGTCTCGCAAAATAAAGTGACACCTTTTTGGGGTACGTACGTCTTTGTATGTATGGGAAATACAAAAGGCGTACGGCGGGATTTCGAGGCCCTGGAGAAGCGCCGTTTCAAAGCGATCCGGTTGGTCGAGCAAGGCTGTAGTCAGTCCGAGACAGCGAGGCGATTGAAGGTCGCGCGGCAAAGCGTCAGCGAGTGGCTGCGACGATACCGGCGTGACAGCGAAGCCGGGTTGCGCCAGGCCGGCCGCGCCGGCCGTAAGCCGCTGTTGGACGCCGCGCAGCTCGAACGCCTCGAGGCGTTGCTGCTGGAAGGCCCCGAGGCGCACGGCTTCCCGACGCCGCTGTGGAGCTGTCCGCGGGTCGCTCGTCTGATCGGAGACGAGTTCGGCGTGCGCTATCACGAGGGCCATGTCTGGAAGATCCCGCGGGCGCTCGGTTGGAGCCCGCAACGGCCCGTCGGCAAAGCGCGGGAGCGCAACGAAGAGGCCATCCGCGGCTGGCAGCGCAAGACTTGGCCGGCCATTAAAAAAAAGCCCGCAAAGAAGAACGTACGATCGTCTTCATCGACGAAAGCGGATTGAGTCAGAAGCCGCATCGTTGCCGCACCTGGGCGCCGCGCGGCGAGACACCGGTGTTGGAGTTCAACTTCAACTGGGACAAGCTGTCGGTGTCGGCCGGGCTGACGTTGCGCAACTTTTACTTCCGGCTCTATCCCGGCGCGATCGGCGAGTTGGAGGTCATCGACTTCCTGAAGGCTTTGGTGCGCCACATCGACGGCCCACTGCTGATCGTCTGGGACCGGCTGCCGACGCACCGCAGCCGCCTGGTGCGGGAGTTCATCCAGCTCTCCGAGGATCACATCGCAACGGAGTACTTGCCGCCCTATGCGCCGGAGTTGAACCCGGTGGAATACATTTGGGCGTACTGGAAGCAGCACGAGTTGCCCAACGTCTGCCCGAAGGACTACTGGGAACTCGACGAGCGCGCCCGCAAAGCGCTGCGGCGAATGCGCCGCAAACCGCGCTTGATTACCGCTTTCTGGAAACAGTCTTCTCTTTGTCTCGATTGACAGTATATTATGCGAGACTCAGTAGGTGCCTGACATGGGCCGTTGTTGGTGAGAAAGGAACCTCTCCTACAGTTCACCCGCAGCCCTCAAGTCCGCTGTAACGGCGAAGTACTGATCCAGCAGTCTGTATACAGAAGGCGACCATCACAGCCGAGCCAGCACTGCCTGGGCCGCGTTGTGCCCGGGTGCCCCGGTGACCTCGCCGCCGGGGTGCGTACCGGAGCCGCACAGATAAAGTCCTGCGATGGGCGTCCGGTAATCCGCCCAGCCCGGTAGCGGGCGGTCGGACAGCATCTGACCGGGCAAGATGTCCAAGTGGCGAATATTGCCATCGGTCATCGCAACTCTCCGTGAGATGTCTTCCGGCGTGAAGACTTCCCAAGCCACCATGCACTCGCGAATGTCAGGCGCGTAGTTCGCCAACTCGCCGATCAGCGCCTCCCCGACATTCTGGCGGACCGAATCCCAGGACCCGTTTCGCACATGGGCAGGCTGGTACGTCACCCAGACAGACATGACGTGCTCTCCGGACCTAGCCAGGGTCGGGTCGAGAACTGAAGGAATCTGAATCTGCATCAGAGGGAAGCGCGTTGGTATTCCCGACATCGCATCGTTCCAACTCGCCTCAATCGCATCAACGCTCGGCAAGACGCGAATCATGGCGAGGCTCGTCTGATCGAGCCCCGGCCGGAGAAAACGGTCGAAGTCGGGAAGCCGCTTGAGAGCGGCGTGAAATTTCAGGGACGCCGATCGCGTCTTGAGCGACCGCACTTGGGAGACGAATGCGCTGTCCAGATCCGATTCGCCGACCAGGTGCAGAAAGGTTGACTTCGGGTCGGCATTCGACAGCACCAGAGAAGCACTGAGCGATTCACCGCTCTCTAGCTCGACACCACGGACGCTCCCCTGTTCAACCACCACTTTCTTGACCGGGGCGTCGGTGTGGATCGCCGCTCCGGCGGATGTGACCGATCGAGCCATTGCCTGGGTGATGCTGCCCATTCCGCCGCGTACGATCCCCAGATCCTCGTGCGCCGTATGCAAATTGGTTTTGAAATAAGCCAGTGCCAGGGAGCTGCCCGGCTCGCTAATCTGCCCATAGTCGGGACTGCCCACCGCGGTGGCCGCGACACGTTGGTCTTGGAAGTACTCCGCTGCCAACTCCCGCGCTGATGTTCTTCTCAGAGTGTCAAAGACCGCCTCGTCGGCTGTGTCACGCACATCCGAGGCGATCTCGGCGACCGTCGGTGCAGGTCTCAGAAAGTAATTCTTCAACAGGCCGCCCGCTTGTTCCCAGAACCGAATCCACCTCGGGTACGCATCAGCATCGGCAGCCGGGACACCTTGCATGCGGCCGATCTCCTCGGTGGTTTTCTCGGCGTCGTGCCAAGCCCAGTAGTGACTGCCGTCCACGAATGGAAACAGAGAAACGGGATCTATTGGGTAGATATGGAGGCCGTGCCGGCGAAGTTGTAGGTCATCGATGACCTTTCGCTCCAGCATGTGGCAAAGGTAGGAACAAACGCTCAAGCGGAAACCTGGAAACAGTTCCTCCGTGACGGCGGCGCCTCCAACGACGCCCCGGCGTTCCAACACCGTCACCTTGAGCCCGGCGCGCACCAGGTACCAGGCAGCCACAAGGCCGTTGTGACCGGCGCCGATGATGATACAGTCGGTGTCCGTGGCCATCGAGTCTTCACTCTACCGAAGTGGGCAGACCCTCAAAACCGAGCCGAGACCGTCTTTCTTAGGGTGGTCGAGGGCGAGCCAAATCCGCACTGACGGCGCAGGGTCGATTCAGCACCGCGCCGTGTTGTTCGCAGGCCATTTTCGTGTCACGGCTCTGTGACTTAGACCGGCACTAAGTCACTAAAAACAAGGAACCTTAAGTCGCCGCCGCGGAAAGGTGTTGCGAAATCTCGTTCGCATGAACAATCCAGCGCCTGAGCGGACCCACGGCCCCCGACGGACGCAGAAACCGAGCTGACACGGCGCCCTGGGCAAAAAAAATCTGTCTGTTTGTGACATCGATTGTTATCAACAGCAATCTCTGAAGCGGTAAAATCGGGCTCTTGATCGAAAGCTTTGGGCGATTACAGCCCTTCTCGACTGAGGAGGATCATCCATGTCTTACGTAAATCAAGTAGCGACGATTACGGCGTTGATGTTGTTGGCGGTTTCCGCGTCCCCGGCAGACTCCATCGAGCTGATTTCGGTAACTTTCGCCTTCCCCCAGCAGGAAGGGACACCAACCGTCACAGCGCTTGCCGGCGAGGTCGTGGAATGGCCCTATCAGGAGCGCAACCGCGTTTGGGTGACCAGCCTTAGAGTTCGGTACACGCTCACTTCCGCGGATTTAGGGGCAGTGCGCCTCGGGTTGCGCAATCCAATAGAGGGAGAGCCAGAGTTTTCTCAATACACCAGTATTCTCAACCGGAGCGAGCAGCCGACCGTGGCTGAGATCGTCGATCAAAGCAGAGTGAATCTATGCTTGGCGCAGGAGCAACTGGCTCTGGTGGTCTGTCCTCTTTTCCAGTTCACCGGACAGCCGACGCCGCTACCGGACAAAGAGTTCTTCGCAGCGTTGTCAAGCTTCGAGTCTCCGAGCTTCACTTTGGTCGCTAACTCAGCGGAGACTGTCCGGATGGTGGTCCCGTCCGGCATCACTCTGATCAATCCCCATCCCGACCCCAAGGAGGCGCTCTTTATCGGCGGTAAGCAGACGTTTTCGGCTGCCGTCGAGATCGACCTCCCCGAGCCGCTGCCGGGAGGTTGGCTACAACTTCTGTTGGTCGACACGGCGACCGACGATGTCCTGGCGCGGGGGACCGTTCACGCTACTCGTGGGCCAGACCGGCATGCAAACGATCACCCTTCCCGACGTGACGCTGCTGGAGGAAGGAGAGTTCGCCCTGGAGGCGAATCTGTTCGAAGAGGATCTGACCTTCCTGGGCAGGACAAATTCCTTCATTTATAGAATTGGGCTGGACTTCGAAGTGTTGTGGATCGAGGTCACTCAAGTAATCCAGGACGATGGCAACAATGTCCCGCTGGTAGCAAACAAGAAGACCTTTGCGCGCGTTTATGCGAGCCGCAAGCTTCCTCCGGGTGAACCGTCTGAAGAGCAGCCTGAGGTTCCACGACTGGAGGTTCAGTTGACCGGCGCGAGGGGTGGCGGTCAGGAGCTGGGGTCAGGCCAAGCCGCTAAGTCCCCCCACCGCGGAGGCGCTTCCGATACTTGCGATCAGCGAGCAGGACTGGGTTGACCAAACGGCCCTCTTCCGCATCCGCACGCGGTCCGCCTCCCCAATCACGTCTGCCATCTTTGAACTTCCGCCGGCGTGGACAAACGCCGGGGACTTGGTCCTGACTGCCACCGTGAATCCCGAAGGTGCGGTCCCCGAACTTAACAGTGAGAACAACTCGTCGGAAACGAAGCTCTTGGAATTCGTGGCTCGCAAAAGCTTCGACATTCTTTATCGCCTCGATTCAGATGACCCCTCGGTGGGCCGCGACGCTCACAAACTGATGTCCAAAATATTCCCCACGGCTCGTGTGAATTACCAACCCGCCAGTACTTCCGCCAGTCCTTTGGACTTATTGAGTCTCGCAAAATAAAGTGACACCTTTTTGGGGTACGTACGTCTTTGTATGTATGGGAAATACAAAAGGCGTACGGCGGGATTTCGAGGCCCTGGAGAAGCGCCGTTTCAAAGCGATCCGGTTGGTCGAGCAAGGCTGTAGTCAGTCCGAGACAGCGAGGCGATTGAAGGTCGCGCGGCAAAGCGTCAGCGAGTGGCTGCGACGATACCGGCGTGACGGCGAAGCCGGGTTGCGCCAGGCCGGCCGCGCCGGCCGTAAGCCGCTGTTGGACGCCGCGCAGCTCGAACGCCTCGAGGCGTTGCTGCTGGAAGGCCCCGAGGCGCACGGCTTCCCGACGCCGCTGTGGAGCTGTCCGCGGGTCGCTCGTCTGATCGGAGACGAGTTCGGCGTGCGCTATCACGAGGGCCATGTCTGGAAGATCCCGCGGGCGCTCGGTTGGAGCCCGCAACGGCCCGTCGGCAAAGCGCGGGAGCGCAACGAAGAGGCCATCCGCGGCTGGCAGCGCAAGACTTGGCCGGCCATTAAAAAAAAGCCCGCAAAGAAGAACGTACGATCGTCTTCATCGACGAAAGCGGATTGAGTCAGAAGCCGCATCGTTGCCGCACCTGGGCGCCGCGCGGCGAGACACCGGTGTTGGAGTTCAACTTCAACTGGGACAAGCTGTCGGTGTCGGCCGGGCTGACGTTGCGCAACTTTTACTTCCGGCTCTATCCCGGCGCGATCGGCGAGTTGGAGGTCATCGACTTCCTGAAGGCTTTGGTGCGCCACATCGACGGCCCACTGCTGATCGTCTGGGACCGGCTGCCGGCGCACCGCAGCCGCCTGGTGCGGGAGTTCATCCAGCTCTCCGAGGATCACATCGCAACGGAGTACTTGCCGCCCTATGCGCCGGAGTTGAACCCGGTGGAATACATTTGGGCGTACTGGAAGCAGCACGAGTTGCCCAACGTCTGCCCGAAGGACTACTGGGAACTCGACGAGCGCGCCCGCAAAGCGCTGCGGCGAATGCGCCGCAAACCGCGCTTGATTACCGCTTTCTGGAAACAGTCTTCTCTTTGTCTCGATTGACAGTATATTATGCGAGACTCAGTAGTTTCTCGGGAAAAGTTTGCTGTGTTTTTGGAGATCACCACCGACCTGTTCATCGAGTGGTGGGTGCAAGAAACAATATCCGTCAAAGTGGTAGGGATAGAAAGGTTGAACACGTTACCGTTTGGCTTCAGGATTTTTCAGCAGTTAAATTATCAAGATGACTCCCTCCTCGCGCAGGCGGCCGCACGTTTATTGGGACTGCAAACGAGGCTTTGCACCGTGGCTCCTGAGATTGGAGGCGCTGGCTTCGACCCTGAAACAAAGACAATCAAGCCTGCATTTGACAGCCAAGATTTCATCGGGGATTGCTATAAGCCTTGGGTTTCGCCCGAGACTTACACGAAGCTTTTCGATACGGAACTCAAGCGGAAGCTCCCGGCTCAGAAATCCAATAGCAACTCGATGAGTTCTTTGCCCACGCTAGGTTCGCCGCCAGGGAAGCGCCAGTCCCAGCCGGCGGAGTATCTGATCATGAGCGGCGCGGCCGGCCGGAACGGCAGCGGTCCCCGTCTTGACCCCGTCTATCGACTTCAGTCCTCCATCGCTCCGCTGCCGCTGCCCGATGTGGGTGAGTGGTGTTTGGAGCTTGCGGGCGATGGTGGCCTTCTATCGAGTCACTGCATCGATGAAGACCTGGACGGTGGCGAGTTCGTTGCCAAGGTTCCTTATCTTGCAGGGACGCGCCAGATCTCTCTGACGCAAAACGGTCAGGAGGTTGTCGCCCGCGCCGCAAGCGCCAACGCCCCCAGCCTGCAAATTACCTCGCCGACGGCAGGGGCGAACCTGGACGCCTCTGCTTCTCTGACGATCGCCTGGATGGCGAGTGACGCCGACGGTGATGGGTTGGTCTTCACTGTGCTCCAGAGCGCGGACGGCGGAGAGAGCTGGCTTCCCCTGACCCTCGACTCGACCGACGCGCAGTTTACTTTTGACGGCGCTCAGATTCAAGGCGGAGACGACGTCTTCTTCCGGGTGCTGGCTTCGGATGGTTTCCATACGAGTGAGCAGGTTGTCGGACCCGTGACCGTAACCCAGAGGCCGGCGCTTCAAGTCGATGAGATGGTCCGCCTCGGTAGCGCTGCCGCCGGTCTGCCTTCCGAAGGCTTTGTTACGGTCACCGGCGCAGGCACGGGCCCAGTGGTCATCGAGGCGGTTACCAGTGACAGTCCGGGGTTTGGCGTTGATCCCAATACCTTGCCCCTGACGGTACTGGTGGGGATGTCACGCAAGCTATTTGTGGAGTTCACGCCCAGCGGGGTGGGCGTCGAGACGGCCATGTTGACTCTCACGACGAATTCTCCTGATCAACCAAATGTCAACGTGCTGGTGGAAGCCGAGGGCCTCGATCCGGCGGGTCCGATTTTGGACACCGATCTGACCGAGGAAAGCGTCGATTTCGGGAGGGTCGGGCTGGGGCAGGCGTCTCCGGCAGCAATCTTCCTGATGAATCGCGGCGCGGCCGAGCTGAACCTGGAGTTTGCGGTCGAGGGCGAAGGTTTTCGCATCGTCAGCGGCACGGCGGCGCTGCGACCCGAGCAGGCGCGGCAAGACGCCCTCACGCTCGGAGAGTATGAGCATACCTCGTTGACGGTGTTCTTCGAACCTGCTTCTCTTGGGGAGTCTACCGGCCGGCTGGTTCTCACAAGCAACGATCCGGCGCATGGGCGAATAGAAATCGTCCTATCGGGGGTGGGAGTCGAACTCCCGACGACGCCGATGATCTTGCCCGCCGGTATCGTGGACGCGGCGCAGTTCCAAGCGGTTGTCGGCCCGGGCGGGATCGGCAGCATCTTCGGGGCCGAGCTGGCCGACGATATGCTCAAGGCCGAGGACCTGCCTCTACCGTTCGAGTTGGGCGGTGCTCGTGTGCGTGTGGACGGCTGGGAAGCGCCGCTGTTCTTCGTCTCGTCCAGACAGATCAACTTCCAGGTTCCTTTCGAGGTCACCTCGCCCGGGCAAGTCAACGTAGTGGTGACGCGTAACGGAGAAGACAGCCCGATTGAGCCGGCCGTGATCGCGGAGTTCGCGCCGGCGGTGTTCCTCAATCCGAGTACGGGTGAGCCGATCATCCAGCGGCACCCCGACGAGGCGCTGATCACCGCCGCCAATCCCGCCAAACCCGGGGATGTCCTAATCATCTTCGTGACCGGCATCGGCGGCGTGAGCAATCCGCCCGCGACGGGCGCGGCTACAGCGGATTCGCCGCTCGCGCGGGCGCGGGTGACGCCGGTGGTGACAGTTGGCGGCGAGGCTGCGAAGGTCTTGTTCGCCGGCCTGACACCGCGCTTCACGGGCCTCGGGCAGATCAACATTCAACTGTCGGAAAGCCTGGCGACAACGGGTCCGACTATGCCCCTGGTGATCGACTTCGAAGGCAGCCGAAACCCGCCAGTGAATCTGCCGGTACTATTCGAACCGTGAGCACAAAACCGTTTACCGATCACCGGACTAGTGGTACGAAGAATTCCGCGACCGCGAAGAGGACTAGGTTCCACGAAACGGACCGCATAGCGCTCGTCCCCGGATTACTGTTGGTATATCCGGTTCGCACTCGTTTCCGCCCGCTGAATCGTGCCGGAACGTCGTGCGGGAGTCGCAAACCGTCGCCAGGCAGCGAATGGGCGAAAAAAATCTGTCTGTTTGTGACATCGATTGTTCTCGCCAGCTAACAATGCCGTTGCCGATTGCCTGTTGACTAACTCACGGTTCAAGCTGTGTCGAGTATTGCGCTTCGGGCGCACGTTGGCGGCCGTGACGAGGCGGAAGCTACCGTCTCAAAGGCCGTCGCGAGACACGAGCAAGACGTGAATCTGCCAGATCTCGTCGCGCGAGAGCAGCTTACCGAACGCGGGCATTGCGGTGCCCTTGCGCCCATTCGCCACTGTGCCAAAGAACTGCCCCGGACTGAGTTTGATCCTGAATACATTCGGACCGCTGCCGCCCTGGGACTTGTGACAGCCCACACAGCGCGTGCGGTAGAGTCGCTCCCCCTGCGCCATCGCCGCATTTCGATCCAGGTAGGGGTTCGTCAACTCCACCTCGGCCGCCGCCGGGACAGCCGCCGCTCGCACTGGCTCACCGCCCTCGGTGGGCGGGAAGCCGTACCCAGGCAAGACCCTGCCGCCGAGCGTATGACCTGGTTCCCCGACCTTCGGCAGGCCACCCTCGAGGAAGGTCAGATTGGTCCCGGGCGAAACACGCGCCGGGCCACCGCCGTCCAGGGCGAACACCCAGATGTTACCGGCCTTCGGTTCCGTGTAATAGAACGTCATGTCGCCGCCAATGCCGCCGGAGGGAACGGCCAAGTACTGCGTGCCATCAAGCTCATAGCTGATGGGGCTACCGATGATACCCGAGCCGGTTTGGAACTGCCACAGCAGCGTGCCGGTGCGGGCGTCGAACGCCATGAAGTAGCCGCGCATGTCTCCGGTAAAGACGAGCCCGCTCGAAGTGGCAACGGCGCCCGCCCAAAAAGGCGCGGGGCTGACGCTTCGCCACACCACCTTGCGGTTGACTACATCGAACCCCACGAAGTTACCGGGGTTCTCACTGGTCATGTACTGCTGATAATCAGCGCCCATGTAGAACTCACCGTTGGTGGGGGGCTCAAATTGGTCCTCCGCCCAGAACTTGTATCCCATCGCCCACTGATTGGACATGAAGTAGATGTATCCCAGATCCGGGTTGTAGGCCAGCGGCTGCCAGTCGATCGCCCCTTCGAGGCTGGGAATGATCGGACCGACCTCCGGGCCGCCGGATTCGGCCACCATGTCCGGGTTCACCGTGGGGCGACCGGTTTGCGGGTCGAGGCCGAATGCCCAGTTGATTCCGGGGACAATGGGCTCGCCGTAGATAAACTTGCCGTTTGTGCGGTCCAGCGCATAGAAGAAGCCGTTCTTATCGTGGTGAAACAGGGCCTTGACGGGCCCCGCGTCGCCGAGGGTGAGGTCCGCCAGCACGGGTGTGCTCACGGCATCGTAATCCCAACAATCCCACGGTGTGTACTGAAAGCCCCATTCGATGTCGCCGCTATCGACGTCGATCGCAATCGTCGCGGCGGTCCACTTGTTATCGCCCTTGCGTACGTGGCAGTTCCAGGGCCCGGCGTTGCCCGTGTTCCAGTAGACGAGGTTCAGCTCGGGATCATAGGCGCCAGTGGTCCAGGTCGAGCCGCCGCCGTTCCTCCAGGTATCACCGGGCCAGGTGTCGTTGCCCGGCTCGCCAGGACCGGGGATGGTGTAGGCGGTCCAGCGCAAAGCGCCCGTCTTGGCGTCATAGGCCTTGACGAAGCCACGGATGCCGTACTCACCGCCAGCCACACCGATGAGCACCATATCCTTCACTACCAGCGGCGCTCCGGTGATGCTATAGCCTTGTTCCCACTCGATGACCTCGATCTCCCAGACAACCTCGCCGGTGTCCTTGTGGAGCGCGATCAGGCGCGCATCCATCGTGCCGACGTACACCAGTTCGCCAAGCAGGGCCACGCCGCGGTTGATCGACCCACAGCAATACACGCGCTCGGCTTCATCGGGTAGCTTCGGATCGTAGCTCCATTTCTGGGCACCGGTGCGGGCATTGATCGCAAACACCCGCGATCCATCGGCTGAAACGTAAAGCACGCCATTGTGAATCAGCGGCGTGGCCTCCAACCCACGATTCTCACCACCGGTCGCGAACGCCCACACCGGCTGCAGCCGGTCTACATTAGCCGGGGTGATCTGGTCGAGGTCAACGAAGCGCTGGCCGTAGTAGTCTCGGCTGTACATCAGCCACGACGAATTGTCGCCGGCCGCCTGCTCGAGGTCAGCGGTGGTGACCGGTTGCGCCCGGGCCACTGACCACGACAGCGCCGCTACTACGACCAGGGCCATCCGGAGTGTCCTAGTGGAAGGTGAAGACCACATTTTTTTTCCTCCAATTACGTCAGAGTGCAGGCGATGGGCTTTCTGTGCCAGCTATCCGACCGAGTCTACCGAGTCTACCGAGTCGAACACCTTCGAAAGATGACATTTGGCGGACGAGCACCAAGAAGCAGCGGCGGTTGCAGCCGACATGGCGCAACAAACTTTATCACGGCCTGTTTATTGCGCCGTTACAAGTGCCCGATCATGGACACGGAGATTGTACCGCCCGGCAGCGCTTTATCGCGGTCAAAACCGTGGAGCAAGCAAAGCAGCCGAAGATCATGGTTGTGCAGAGCTGGCAGGATGAGTTCCGCGAACGCAAACAGGACTAAGTCCCCCGAAACGAACTAGATAGCGCTTGCACGCAGATAGATGTTGATATATCCCGTTACCACCACCAACACCCGCCTCAGTCCGCGAGAACGTGGTCCGGGGCACCGTAAATCGAGCCCCTGGGTTTCTGAACCTTAGGCGATTCCCGGCGTTAGCATTCGCCGGGGATTCTCGATCAGCAAGCGATCAATCTCCGACTGTCCAAACCGTTTTGCCGCAACTTCGGCAGGAAATCCGTAAACAATCCCGTGAAGGCGCGAAAGTCTTCCTGGCCGGCCTTGCCTGGTTGGTACCAACCGGCATCTTGCGAGATCAAGACACGCTCCAGCAGGCCCGCTCTGCCCATCTCAATGACACATTCGACAATCCAATTCATAGCTTCGGGGTCCCGCGGGTTGATCCCGTCGTAACTGATCCAGACGCCGCGGCGGGCGATACGCAGGACAGTCGCACGATCCCTTTCGGCCTGGGCGTGGATCCAGACGAAACGCGATAGCCCGACACCCACAACTTCGAGAATCTCCAGTTCCTCAAGTAGGGGAGCCGCCGGGCCGGAATGGATGCCCAGCGCCGCCCCGGTCGATTTCTGTGCAAGTGCCGCCGCCCTCACCAGCTTGCGCTCGATCGAGGAGAGAGGTGTGGTCGGGTTGACGCCGCTCTTGATAAAGCCCGCTCGGACATTGGTTTCAGCGATGCCCCGCTGAATTTCTCGCACGTAGCGATCCGCCAGTTGCTGGGCCGTTTCCGTGTGCGCGTAGCTCGGTACGCAACGGCCGCCAATCGCGCCGTAGATTCCGGTCGAGCAGATGATCGGAAGCCCGCTCTCCTCCGAAAGGATTCGCAGTGCCCCCGGGTCGCGGCGCACAAGCATCGGAGACGGCTCAACCACGGTTTGACAACCGGCTTCCCTGAGTGCCCTCAGATACGGCAGACACGTCTCGATGGCGTGGTCGCGGTTGTAGTCACCGCAGTTACGCTCCCCGAGCGGTCGCAGGTCGGCAATGATGTGTTCGTGGACGAGAGTGGTACCCAGTTCTTCCGGAAGAGTCGGTCCGGTGACCGTGGTAATGCGGGGCGGCGGAGCAGCGTTGCCGGCAAGGGCGACGCTCGCCGCGGTGACTCCGCGGCAGAATTCCCGGCGGTTCACAACAGCACTAGAATAAACGAATCTCGGCGTGAAAGCAGGTCACTCCGGGCGCCGGAGCGTCGACGCCCGTCGAAAGCACTTTATCGGCCTGTCTTGATGAACCGCAACAGGTCCGCCATTTGCTGAATGTCGACTTGTTCCTCGACGTCTTCGGGCATGGCGGAAAGCTCGGCGATGTAAAAGTTCCGAATCGTATTCCGTCGGATCACATGCTCTTTGCCTTCTTCTTGGCGGATCGTGATGGAGGTCGGCGTTTGCGGCCCCATCACGCCGTCGATGGTTTCGCCCGACGTCAGCTCCACAATATACGATTCATATTGCTGCGCGATGGATTGGTTCGGCATCAGGATGTCGGCCAACAGCAATTCCGGCGGTCGGTTGCGCACTTCTCCCAGGTCCGGCCCCACTTCCTTGCCAATGCCGTTAATCATGTGACACTTCGCGCAAACCCTCTCGAATACTTCACGCCCGCGTTCCGGGTCGCCTTCCATCGCGGCCGCCTGGTCATAGCGTTCGAGCACCCGCTCGCGCTCCCCGGCCTCGGCCCGAATCAGCTCCTCCGCCTCGGCGCGCAACGACTCATCGGGATGAGTCAGCAGGCGCCACTTACCGTTTGCGCTGACTGACCAGGGCTGCACGTCGCCTTCCCGAATCGCATCAAGAAGCAGGCGGGCTCGCTCGGGATTGTCCCCCAGCACCTCCACGGCCTTGGCCCTCACCTCGGACGTCATGGCGCGCCAACCCTCGAGCAAGAAAGAGCCAACCCCCGCGCCCTTCACGCCCCCCAGCGCCCCGACCGCGGCGACTTGCACCGGTTGCGGTTCACGAGGGTCGACCAGTTTCTTGAACAACGTTTCGCGCGGAGCCGGGTCCCCCAGCGCCAGCAGACCGATCGCATCCACCCGCTGCTCCGCCGCCGCCTCCGTGTCCCCCGCCGTTCGAGCAGCCCGCTCCAAGGCGGCCGTCGCGGCCGCGCCCGAGGGGAGTCCGACCACTTCCAATAATTCCAGCGAGGCGCGGCGAAGATCGGCCTGAGTTTCGAATAATCGCAGCAGCTGCCGTTTTTGCGCGGCGGTTAGGGTGTCCGCCCCCTCGCCGACGGCTCGCAAACCCTCGGCAAGCCCCTCTAGACTTGCGGTGCGCCAGCGGGTGCCGGCGTCCTTCTCCTGCTTGCGATCGGCCGCTCGTTCAACCGCCCCAAGCACTCGCCGGATTTCGCGATTCTTGCCGCGCGCGCCGATCACCGAACTCGCTTGCCGAACGAAGTCCGCCTTTGCCTCGCCCGCCGAATCGCCGAGCGTCGATACCGCTAATTCGAAAAGACGCGGCGCGTCGTCCGACGATGCACTCAATGCCGCGATCTGTACCCAGCGGTCGTCGATGTCGCGGGCAAGCAGCTTGCCGCTCGCGACACGGGCCGCCTCGGAGTCGAGATCGCCCAGAGTACACAGCAGTTGAAACCGAACCCGCGGGTCGGGATCATCCGTCATCGCGATCAATTTCTTCGTCAAGGGCGGGGAATCGGCCATGCGCCGCTCGGCCAACAAAATGGCGTTCTCGCGAAGCCCCGCCTCGGGAGCGTCCAATGCCTTTTCGATGAGCGACGGCTCGAGCTGATCCAAACCTTCGAGCGTCCACAGCGCGTGGAGTCTGCCCAACGGTAAAGCAACGTTTTCGGCGAGCGCGCCGAGTGCGGCCACAGCCTCTTCGCCGCCTCGATTCACGAGCAAGCGTTGCGCCGTGCGACGGCGCCACAAGTTAGAACTCCCGAGCTGCTCGACCAACTCCTCGGCCGAGGCATCGCCCAAACGGATACCCGTCGGCAAAGGCGGCGCGTTGTTTGTCGGCGTGATGCGGTAGATGCGCCCCTTGTCGTTGCCGTGGTAGATGGCCTCGGACTCGTAGACCTCGCGCGAGGTCCACTCCGGGTGCTCGATCACGCGGCGGTAATAATCGACCATATAGAGAGCCCCCTCGGGACCCACGGAAAAGTTGACGGGCCGCGACCAGCCGTCTCTCGAAGCGAGGAATTCCCGCTCGGAATTCAACCGCCTCGCCTGGAAAGAAGCGCCCGCCGGCGACCAGATATGAGCGAGAACGCTGTTGTGCGCCGGCTCGGCGATGAAAGCGATATTGCGGTATTTCTCGGGAAACGCGCCGCCCAGGTAACAGGTGATCCCGCACGCCGAAGTGAGTCGTCCGAAACCCCCGGAACCGCCGAAACCCCAACTCTCGCGCGGCGACTCGGGTCGCTCGGTGATAAAGGCAACGTGGCGATCCTCGGACAACTCCTGCATGACCGAAGAAACCGGAAGGTCGGGGTTGCGTTCGAGATAGCGCGCCGCGATGACTTCATGACGCCCCGTGATGGGGTTTTCGACTCCGAAATGACGCCCCCAGGCATCGAATGTTTGTCCGAATTGAGAAACGCCGGAAAGCACTTCCAGCTCATAAGTGTCGGGGCGAAAACGAAGGTTCCGCTCTTGCGGGTCGACCCCCGGCAGGTCCTCGCGATCCGGAAAGCGGATCGGCGTCCCGCGGTCGCCGAATTTCTCGACGAACACCTTGGCGTCAATCGGCCTTTCTTGGGCTATGTAGATCCAATTATCCAATCCGTAGAGCGGCGTGTTGACGGTGTGTTGCGGATTGGTGAAGGCGAACCCGGTCAGCACAACCCGCCGCTCGTCGGCCCGGCCGTCTTGGTCGGTGTCCTCGAAGTACCAGATGTTCGGCGCGTCGGTGACCAAGATGCCGTTCTTCCAACGCATCACGCCCGTGGGCATGGTCAGTTGGTCGGCGAATAGGGTCGAGCGGTCGGGTAGGCCGTCCCCGTCGGTGTCTTCGAGCAGCTTGACTCGTCCCAACGGCTCTCCGGTTTCGAGTGGGTAACCGGGGCTTTCGACGACATAGATACGGCCGTACTCGTCGAACTCCATCGCGACCGGATCGGTGATATCGGGTTCGTGCGCGAAGAGTTCGATTTGAAAACCGGGCTCGATTTCGAAGGTGGCCAGGGCGTCGCTCGCGGAATACGGCGGGCCGGTCGGGCCGCAACCGACCGAGGCGGCGGTGGTGAGCAGAACGCCAAGTAGAGAGCGCCAAGAAACAACTCGAGACGGGATCGACATTAGGCCTCCATTTCGCCCGCGGGACAGCGCGTTGAATTTCGCTCCCCGCGTCACGAGTCTATGCTTCACGGTGTGTCGGGCGCAAGGTTGGCGTGGGGGGTGTGGCTCCTGAGTCTGTGGCTCCTGAGTCCTGAGGTGTCGTCGTTTGCGCGCAGCACTGACGGTTGCAAGGGGGGCGGCCCTATTGACGCGGTGTAGAGCATTCCGTTTCTGCCGGCACTCAACTCGCCTGCGGTTATGAGCCGCCTTCCGGACTACGCGAGGCTGGCCCAAGAGCACTGGTCCGCTGTCCTCCTACTTGTGAGCCAATTGATATTGCGTGAACGGCGACGCCACCCCTTCAATATCGACATTCAACAGATAAGGTTTATCGCTCGCCAAGGCCCTTTGCATCGTCGGTGCGATTTGCTCGGGCGTTTCGATGAACGGATTCATGATACCGCGATGAAAATGAGGTTCGCCAGCGCGGCCCGCCGGGTCGGCCCAGGAGCGTGCTGCCGCCACCCTCACTTCTTGCCGAATGTCGCAAAATGGCATACCGCCGGTCGTTGTCGGCGCGGTCTCCCGCTTCGCCGTGCGATCCCGCTCGATGCTAGTCTAAATGCCTGTTGGGGGGTTCGTTGGGTGAGCCCGTCTGCCGTCCAAAACTGCTTTAACTCGGAGTTCCCATGTCCGTTGATCGTCGTCAATTCCTGGAAATGCTCGGTTTGATGGGGGCCGCCGCCCCCTGGGCCGCCGCTCAAGCGCCCGAGACGGGCGGGGAAGCGCTTACCTACGAAGAAGTCTTGGAGGCGATGAAGGACGCCAAGCTCTTCTTTGTCCCCTACAGCCACAACGACTATTCGTGGTTTGCCACCGAGACCTGGCATCACGAGCGCGCGGCCCGCATCGAGAGACATGCTGTCGAGATCCTGCATCGGGAAGACAATTTCAAGTGGTTCATCGACGTCAAGCTCGAACGCATGGACCGCATCGAAAAGATCCATCCCGAACTCATCGATGATTTGAAAAAGTTCATCGCCGAGGGACGAGTCGGCGTCGCGGCCGGAACGGTCGTCAACAATGACAACCCGTTCAACGAGGCCGAGGCGATCATCCGCAACATGGTTCTCGGACGGAAGTACTTCCGGAAGCATTTCCCGGACGTCAATCTCGATGTCGCGGCGTTTATCGACATCCATCCCGGGTTCGCGCAGATGCCGCAATTGCTGACCAAGGCGGGGTACAAGTATTACCGCTTCACCCGCCCGATCTTTCCGCTTGACCGCAAGGGTTACAAGCGCGAGTTTATTTGGGAAGGGCTCGACGGCAGCGAGATGTTGCTCAGCTACGGTCCGTACGGCTGGATGGCCGGCGGGTGGGGCATGGGCAAGGGCGCGGCGGCGTATTACGACGAGATCAGCGGTTACAAGGACGATTGGGAGCGCGCGGTGGTCGCGATTTACGATTCGGCGGTGAGGAGTCTCTCCGCCAACAGCCCGAGCAACGTGATTTGGATTCCCGTCGGCCTCGATCACACCTTACCCTTATCGATTCCGAGACTCGTTGCTGACCAGGGCAAGGAAGGTTACCTCGATCTCCCCGGTTTCGTGCGCGAGTGGGCCAAACGGGAATCGATTCCCCTCGATTTCGCGACACCGCTTGATTTCTATCGCGAGCTGGAAAAGCAGCGCTCGACGTTACCCCGCGTCAAGGGAGTGATCGAGCCGGTCGGCTGGCCGTTTTGGTATGGGCAGTGCGGCAGCTTGGGGCTCGACAATTGGCGCGACCGTTCGGCTTTGGGCTTGGTCGAGGCGGAGATCTTCTCGTCGATGGCGAGCTGGCTCGGCGCGGATTATCCCGAGGAAGATCTGGAAGCGCTGTGGTATGACGGGCTGTTCCTGTTCCCGCATGACGGACTTTATATCAGCGATGAAGACCTCTCCGACGGCATTCGGGTGGGCGGTCACGTGGTTTATGAATGCGGTGAGCTGCGGCAACGCGCAATGACGATGCTGAGTCATCGCATCGCGGCCGACCCCGACGAACAAAAAGTCGCGATCGTCAACCCGCTGAATTGGACGCGGCGGGAAGTGATCGAGCTGAAGGCGGTTTTCCCCGAGCCCGGCGTGAGCAAGATCAAGGTGGTCGACGGGCAGGGGCGCCAAAGGCCGCATCACGTGATGAAGATGCGGGGTTATCTGAATCCCGGGGAGCATCTTTTCACGGGCCGGAATTCCTACAAGGAATTGTGGCTGCTGGTGGATGTCGAGGCACCCCCGACCGGGTACACGACTTTGACGGTCGTGCCGCAGGAGGGGTCGGAGATACCCGAAGAGATTGAAGAATCCAAGAACGTGATCGAAAGCGACTTCGCACGGATCGAACTCGGTCCGCTCGGCGTGAATCGAATCGTCGACAAGACCCGCGGAGCTGTTTACGAAGGGGCGGGCAACCCGATCTTCTACACCAACGACGACCCCTGGCCCTGGCATGGCGGCCCGGTGACGTCGGAGCAGAAGATTCGCGGCGCGAAGTGGAAGATCGCGGAGGAAGGCCCGCTGCTCACGCGGGCACGGATGACGGGGATGATCGGCGATCACGAGATCGCCATGACGCTTTCGGTTTATCCGGCGCTCGAGCGGGTTGATTTCAGCGTGGATATCGACAGTGTCGGCGGCAACGGCTACTTCGCGGCGAACGTCGTTTTCGACTACGACGCGATTCCCTACGCGGGGGTCCCTTTCGGGGCCGAGCATCGCGATCTTTCAAACGAACCCTGGGCCGACGGGTCGGACGTCAACGAGGAGTTTCTGCGCAAGAACGTTTTCTACGCGCATCATTGGGTGGACCACAGCGACGGCAAAAAAGGTTTGACGCTGCTGGCGGCCGAAGGGAAGCGCGGGTTCTTGTACCACCCGGAGGAACGTTCGCTTGAGCACATTCTGATGCTGACGATCGTGAAGCGGCCGATTCAGGAAGATTTCACGAACCGCTATTTCACCGGTGAGGGCCGGCACCATTTCGACTACTCGCTGCTGCTGCATGACGGCGACTGGAAGCAAGGCCGAAGCGTGCAGCGGGCGCAGGAAAAGCTTTACCCGTTGCGGGAGACGCGTGTCCATTCGCAAGAAGGGGCCGACCTGCCCGCCGAGAAGAGTTTCGTCACGGTGAGCCCCGAAACAGTTGCTATGTCCAGCTGCCAAGGCAGGGACGGCGGGTTTGACCTGCGGCTTTATGATTCAACCGGAGACGGAGCCGAGGTCGAGGTGGGGCTGCCCTTTGCCCCTTCGTCGTGCCGCGCGGTGGATTTCAACGGTAACGAGCTGCCCGGGCCGGAGATTGCGTTGCGGGGGGACCGGGTACGCTTCAAGATCAAGCCCTGGGAAATCGTGACGCTGCGGTTTGGGCGAGGGTAGCGACGCCCCGTCTCCCTCATTCCGCCTAGCGGTCGCGTGCTTGGCGGGTTGTTTTATTTGGAGCAGACAGGGATCACGGCGCGGTAGAATGATCGCTGCGCATAGTTGGCCGCATTGCCTCGCCCGCCCAGGTTCGGCGTGGCGAGCCCTGCTCGGAAGCGACTTTGTATAATCGCATCGGATAGAAAGCCGACCGAGGGGATTCCCCGTTCGCATGATATGTCTTCGCGCACGGATTTCATGATCGGCCGCAACATCTCGCATTACAAGATCCTCGAGAAGTTAGGCGAGGGCGGCATGGGTGTGGTCTATAAGGCCGAGGACACCCGCCTCAAGCGCCCGGTGGCGTTGAAGTTTCTGGTCAAGCAAGCTCTGGCCGACGAGGAAGAGAAAGAGCGATTCTTGCGCGCGGCGCAAGCCGCCGCCGCGCTCGACCATCCCAATATTTGCACGGTTTACGAGATCGACGATGTCGATGGTGAAACTTTCATCTCGATGGCCTACGTCGACGGGCTGAGTCTGAAGCACCAAATTCTGCGGGGCCCGATGGATCTCTCTCAGGCGTTGGGAATCGCGATCAGTGTCGGTCGCGGTCTGCAAGAGGCGCATGACAATCAGGTTGTTCATCGTGACATCAAGTGCGCCAACATCCTGCTGACCAGCAAGGGCGAGCCGAAGATCACTGATTTCGGCGTCGCGCATCTGGCGGGTCAAAGCCGCTTAACCCGCACGGGCACCATGCTGGGGACGCCCTGCTACATGGCGCCCGAGCAAGCCCAGGGGCTCGCGGCCGACCGCCGCGCCGATGTCTGGGCGCTGGGCGTGGTGCTCTACGAGATGGTGACCGGTTTGTTGCCTTTCGGAGCCAAGCAAGAGCATGTCGTCGTCTACGACATCATCAATACGCCGCACGAACCGGTCACCGCGCGCCGAGCCGGTGTTCCCATTGAGTTCGACTACGTGCTGTCAAAGGCTCTGGCGAAGCAGCCCGAGGACCGATACCAAGGCGCGGCCGATCTTGTGGTCGATCTGCGGCGCTTGCGCGAACAGGTCGAGGCCGGCGGAACCGTCGCGTCAAGCCGCGGCGCGGCTCCACTAGGCACGCAATTCGCGAGTACCGGGATCAGCGCGCAACCGACGCAGGTTGCTCCGCGCGAGACTACAGCGGCTCAAGTGTCGAGCGGTTGGGGCGAACCGGTTTCGATGCCCTCCACCGCCGATGGACGCACGCCCAGAAAATGGGACCGAGTGCGCGGTTACCAGGCGGCGTTGCTGGTGATGACGCTGCTCGCTCTGATCGCGGTCGGTCTGTGGGTCCGCACTCCGCCGGCGCCCGAGCCCTTCACGCTGAAGTTTTCCTTGATGCCCGGTATCGATGCCGGCCATCCGGCCATCTCGCCCGACGGCCGTAAAGTGGCGTACATCCGGGGCCGCGCGCCACAGAGCTCGATTTGGACACAAAACCTCGACAGCGAGAACCCTCGGGAATTGCCGGGGACCGAAGGGGCCGATACGCTTTTCTGGGCGCCTGACAGCGCTTCGCTGGCTTTCCAGACGCGCTGGGAAGTCAAGAGGATTTCCGTCGACGGCGGCTCGGTTTCGACGTTGTGCGACAAACCTCGGGAATCGTCCCTAGGTGGTTCCTGGAGCCCCGACGGCGGCTCAATCGCTTTCGTCGCCGAGAGCAGCGGAACTTCGGTGGTTTACGAGGTGCCGGCGCGCGGCGGCAACCCGACAACCCTGTTCGAGGCGGGAGGCCGCGATGGCCGGTTCCTTGTCGCTTACCCTCGGTTTCTTCCGACCGAGTCGGGCGGCCGGTTTTTGCTTTTGCAGAGTGTTTCCGGCGACGGGAAATCGGAACTCGTGCTCCTGAACACGGAGTCAGGCGAGGAAAAGGTCCTCGGCGCGGGGACAAGGCCGGCGTATTCGTCGAGCGGGCATATCGTTTACCAAACCGCCGGACGGCAGCCGGCGGTTTGGGCACTTCCGTTTTCGCTCAGCGGCTTGGAAGTGACCGGTGCGGCTTTTCCCGTTGTTGAAAAAGGCAGCTACCCGACCGTGACGGCCGGGGGGTCGCTTTCCTATCTGGTTTCGCCGGCAAGCGGGACCGACCAGTTGATCTGGCGCGGGCGCAACGGAGAAGAGATCGGAAGAGTGGGACGTCCGCAAGCCCGCATGAGCCATACCGCCCTCTCTCCCGATGGGCGCTTCGCGGCCGTTCGGGCGGCCGAGCGCGGTGTCTCCGACATTTGGATCCATGAGGCGGCACGGCCGGTGGCAACCCGTGTCAGTGGAGGGCCGAGCACGGACATGCGCCCGGTTTGGTTTGCTTCGGGGAAGGAAGTTGCCTTTAACGCCGAGACGGCGGGCAACCTCGATATGTTTCGCGTGGCGGTGCATGGGGACGCCGAGCCGAAGGCAATCCTGGCGACGGAAGCGAGCGAGGGCGTCAGCGACATCTCGGCCGACGGCCGGTATCTGCTCTTCGTGCGCCGAGAAAGCGACGACTCGACCGGCGACCTGTGGTACCTAGAGCCGGGCTCGGGCGACGGCGCCCAACCGTTCATGAAGACTCCCTTTGACGAAACCGACGGACAGTTTTCTCCCGACGGGCGGTTCGTGACCTATCTATCCGACGAGTCGGGGGAACGGGAACTCTACGTTCGGCGTTTTCCGGTCGGCACCGGAAAGTGGCAGGTCTCAACCCACGGCGCGAGGCAGCCGCTCTGGAGCCGCGACGGCGGCGAGATCTTTTACGTGGAAGCCGATACGTTGGTGGCCGTGAATGTTACGACGGACAAGGGGTTCTCGGTGGAAGCGTCGGAGCGGCTGTTCCGTTCCGATTACTTCCAAAACTCCGATTCGCACGTCTATGATGTTTCGGCTGACGGTCAACGTTTTCTCATTCCCGATGCCGCCCGAGGCAGCGAGCCTCCGCGCATTCGCGTCGCACTCAACTGGTTCGAGGAATTCCGCGACAGAGAGTGAAGCTCCTTGCACTTTAGACCCGGGGCGCCTGTTGAAAACTATGGTTCGCCGGCGCGAAGCAGTCGAAGGGAAATCATGAAAGCATGTCGATGGGTACTCGCGCTTGCCTTCGCGGCGGCTGCGTTCGCCGGCGACGCCGGCTTCAACGGTAAATGGGCGATCGCGGCGAAGCCTCCGAATCGGGGAGCGATGTGGCTCGAGGTTCAGGGCGCCGATGCCGGCGAAGTCAACGGCCGGTTCGTGGGCGGCGTTGGCGGTCGCTCCCAGCCGTTGCTCGACGCCGAAATCGTGGACGGCGTCCTGCGCTTTCGGGTGGAGCGCTACTTTGAGCAAAGTCAAACTTGGGGCAAGGCAACGGTTACCGCGCGCTTGGCGGGCGACGGAATCGAGGGCACGACGAAGCGTGAGGGCGGCCCCGAGGTTCAATGGTCCGGACGACGTCCCGATCTGGTTGACGCCCACGACGACGGGAGCTGGAAACAGGGCGCGCCGGTTGTTTTATTCGACGGGACAGATTTGTCGGCCTGGCGATCCACGGAAGGGAAGAGCGGCAAATGGATTGTCGATGACGGCGTTCTTCGTAATCAGGGCAAGGCTCCGAACTTAATTTCGAACGAAAAATTCTCGAACTTCCGGCTGCGCATCGAGTTTCGCGTGGCGCCGGGAAGCAACAGCGGGATCGGTTTGCGTTCGAGGTATGAGGTGCAGATCCTCGACGATTTCGGCCGCCCGGCGAGCATTCACGGCAACGGCGCGGTGTACAGCACGATCAAACCTTTAGTGAACGCGAGCCTGTCGCCCGAGTCTCGCCAAGCCTACGAGATTACATTGATCGGCCGCGACGTGACGGTCGAGCTGAATGGAAAGCGCATCATCGACAAGCAGACGATCGACGGGCTTACCGCGATGGCGACGGACGCGCGCGAAGCCGACCCGGGGCCGCTGGCGTTGCAAGGCGACCACGGCCCGATCGAGTTTTACAAGATCGTGATGACGCCGCTGTCGCGGTGACGGGAACAAGAAAGTTCCCGTCGAAAAGACGATCACCGGCCGAGAGCCGATCACCACCGAGGGATCCTACGGGACGCCGCTCTACACAAACTCCAAAGTGGCGGCGTGTTCTTCCACCTCGTCGTAGGTGACCGCGACCGGGGGGAGGCCTTGGCCGAGATTCGGCTGCCGGTCGAAGATCGCGAACAGGGCCATTTTTACCACGGCGTATTGTTCGGTGGCGTTTAATTCGCGTTCTCGCGTCGCCTGCCAGTCGGCCGTGATCCGGGCGTTCAGAAAGATCCGGATCGGAAACCGGGAAACGCGGTCGGAGCTAACGGTGAAAAGGTACTCCTGCCCCCGTTCGTCATCGAGGCCGGCATCGCGAAACCCTTCATAGAAGTACTGATAGACGTACCCGGTCTCGGCCGTGTAGGATTTTTCGCGCCGTACGGGAGGGCGGCCGCGCAAGGGCGTCTCGGCGGGAGATTTCGCGAAGATTTTTTGTAGCCACTTCATCGCATCATGGCAAGCGCGTGCCGAGGGTTCGCCAAGCGACGGGCGACCACGCTCTATTGTGACGCAAGGGTGGGAAAGACGAGGTCGTCACTGTAGCCCCGTGCCGACTAGCGGTTCGCCGCCTTCCCTCCAGCGATCTCGCCGATGCTTTCGAGCTTCTGGTCCGTCAGATACGCATACCGGTTCACCCATATCCCGTGGCGCGCGGCGCGGTGGGCGACTTCGATTCTTTTTCGGAAATCATCGAGAGGTCCGTAGCCGTGCGCCAGGACGTACACCGGCGTATCGCCGGCCGCTCGCTGTGCCTGCTCAATCTTGCGCGCTTGCGCACGCGCCCCGACCGGATGCGGTACGTCGGGCGGCGGGTAGCGGTAGTCCTCCAAGTTCGGCAACCCGGCGTCATCGGCGATGTCGAGAAGGGCCACCAGAGCTCGGGTGAGCAACGGGCTCGATAACCCCTCGTTGGCCTTCATGATTTGGTCCCCGTAGAAACGCAGGATCATCGGCCAGTGCATGGTGTAAAGCTTCACGCTGATCGCCGAACTATGCTTCGCCGCCGCGCCGAAGTCCATGCCCGAAACGGCGGTGAACGGCGGAGGAAACGCGTTCGGCATCAGCTCCATGTGGTCCCCACCGGCTTCGTCCATCCCGCGGCGAAACCCGGCCAGCATGCGTTCGACGAGCCGAGCCTTGAACCGCAGCCATTCACCAACGCCGGGTCGCTCGGCGAGAAAATCGAGCAGGGCGTAGCGTCCGCCGTCAGGGTCGGCCCAGGCCTGTAAATCGTCGTCTCGGAGGCCCCCGTGGAGTTTCGAGTAGAGCGCCCCAACATCACGCCGCATTCGCTCGAAGTCGAAACCCAGTCGGCCGGCCGCGCGTTCGGCGTGGGCGCTGAAATCGAGAAAAACCGAGTCGAGAAAATACGGCGGATACTCGGGCCAATCGACGCGGATACCGTCGATGTCGGGGTAGTTGCGGATCAAGTCGCGCAGCAGCGCGTGCTCGTAGTCCAAGATGTGCGGGCTCGCCAAGCTGCCGTTTTTCGCCAAGCGTCGCGGCGGAATGCGGCCGTCGGGCAGCCGGGCGCGATCGTCATTCACCGGCCCGCCGAATTGTACGCGGTAGCCGGGTGGAATCGCGGCTTGCACTTGCAAGTAAACCTTCAGATGCCGAGCCTGTGCCGCGCGGATGAATTCGTTGAGGATCTTCCCCTCGCGTCGCGTGAGTTCGGTAGGCTCGGCCGGTTGATAGCGCAAGCCCTTGTAGAGCGAGCGGTCGGGTACGAAGCTGGGCGCCGTGCGCACCCAGACCTCGCGTTTCCCGAACAGCGGGCGGTCGAGCAATCGCACCGACCCGGCTCCGGCGTCGGCGGGCGGTTCGCGGTTGCCCGTTTCGCGATCCGCCTCTTCCATCAAATAGGGTGAGGTCGCCACGGCGTTGGCGCCGACTTTCTCGACCAGATTGTCGAGAACGCCGTCAACGCCTTCGCTTTGGATGTACTCAGGAAGTACGGTGACGCCGAGGAATCGTTGTTGTCGTCCCATGGTCGCGCTATATCTCCCGAGGGCTGCCGCAGAGCGAACAAGCCAAGTCTTGGCCGCCGGAAGCGCCTCCCAGCAAAGACACCAGCCCGGCGGCAAGGCGCGCGAACAAACCTCTCGGCGGCGCGCCGCACAGCGGGCATCCTTTATCGCCGACAGCCGGCCCCACGCCGGTTCCGCTGATACCGCCCTCGAAAGACTCGTCCTCGGAAGGGCGTTCAATTTGCGTCTGTGTGCCGGAAAGAGCAAGCAGGTCGACCGCGAGCGTGGCGTCTTGATCGGTCACCTGCAGCCTTATACCGCCGAAGTACCCGCCGCCAGCACCAACGGTGCGAGCCACGTTTTCGTCGAGCAGAGCGACGAAGATTCCGTGGGTTTCGAGCATACCCCGAGCGAGATGGGCTTCATGGGGCGATGAGAAGCGCGCGACGGTGACAAGTACGTCCGCCATGGTGAAGTACCAGGGTATCGAATCGACGCACGGATCGCCGCTGGAACCGAGGATCGAGAAGGCTTACGGGAAATCCATCCGCATGCCGGCGGCGACCAACAGATGATGTTTTCGCACTCCCGTGGCCCGGCTGACAAAGCTGACGTGGGGGCTGACTTCCATGTACCAAGTCACCGGCCCATCGTCGATTTCGAGCAGCGAGCGATAAGAGACGCTGGGGACACCGGTGATGCTTTCCGTGTTGGTATTGCCCGGGAGATGGCGAGTTCCGGTCGCTCCCAAGCCGTGGCGGTAATAGAAAGTCGCCCCCCGTCGCAACGATCCAAGCCGGTACCGTTTGGTCACCTGCAGCGTCCCCCAATCCCCGTGCTGCTTGACATCGCGGATAAAGTCAGCCTCGAAAGTGGCCCCCCACAGAGTTGGGTATTCGATGCCGCCCATCAAATAGACCGAACGCGAGCGGAACAGGCCCTCGGGGTTGGTGACGTAGGCGATGCCGCCATGGACGCGCACTCGGGCCAGCGGCTCGAACATGGCGCGCGCCATGAATACCTTCTCCTCGAACACGCGGGCATCGTGCAGCGAGTACGAGGTAGCGAGCTCGGCATCCACCTTGCGGCACTGCACGTTGAGCAGGCGGGCGGCCAAAAGACTGCGCTGCACCGGAGGCCCGAAGCCGCCTTCGGCGAGGACCAGACCGGTCGTGCGGCGATTGTCGTTGGCGAGCTCGGCGTTGACGGCGACGCCGGGGACATTGCAGCCGCCTTGGGCCGGTCCCTCGTGCTCGACGCCGGGGAATTCACTCTTGGGACGATCGGGGAATCGCGCCTCCGGGTCGGCGGAGAGAAACTCGACGGGACGCTCGATCGTTTGGCCCAGGGCGGCGGCCGCGAATAAGACCAGCAATGCCGACGCGGCGGTCGGGCGGGCGAAAGCCGGCGGGCGCTTTCCCGGAAGCGGAGATCGAGTTGCCAAGTCTGGAGTCAAGCGGGGGACCTTCGAGAAACCAATCGCGCCGGGCGGCGACCTACTCAGCATGCCACACCGCCGCGGGACTGGGCTCGTGAAACATTTCACAATCCGAGTTGGTCGAAACCGAGATAAGACGGGCGGCGTCCGCGTTGCCTATTTCGGCGGCACGCCAAGCATGGTCCGGGGTCCGCGGCATGGGGCGTAAGCCCGCCAAGGCCGGCGGTTCCGGCAACCCCGCCCCGAACTTCGATGGGCCGGTCGGCGATTAAAGCGCAATTGCCAAGGAATCGATTTCGGCGGCGTGGGAGTTTTCGCCGAGAACACGCTAAAATAGAGATTGCGCGCCTGCGGTCGTCGTGAGTTCGCTCCCACGAAAGCGTTTCGATGCGAGGTGTTGGGGTAAACGGCAACGGTCGAAGTAGGGCCTGCCGGCCGATCCCGAGCCGAGCCATTGTGTCGGCGAGGAGCCGGGGAGCGTCAACAAGATCGGGACCGTGCCAAGCATCGCTCCCGCGCAAGAGGCACGTGAACGGGTCGCTTTGACACGAAGCAGGACGGGGCTTTTTTTTGCGAGTTGTGATGCGCGCGATGAAGTAAATGGGGAGAATGAGCGGGCTTACTCTTTAGCTTGCACCGGCAAACGCCGATATGGATGTCGGGGAATCGAATCGGCCGGCTTCGGCGGCGTTCCGCGAGGAGCAGGGGGAGATAAGGAGTTCGGGTCCCTCGACCGCCCCCAATCCAACCCGCCAAGCGGGCGCTAACCGCGCGAACCTCAATCGTCGTCTTTTACCGTTGCCATGGGACTCCACAGAATCAAGAAGGGATTGAATCTCCCCATCACGGGAGCCCCGGAACAACAAGTCGCGACGGCCCCACAACCCCGCCATGTCGCGCTCATCGCCGACGACTACGTCGGCATGAAGCCAACCATGCACGTTGCTGTCGGCGACGACGTACGGCGCGGGCAACTGCTCTTCGAGGATAAAAGGAACCCCGGCGTGCGCTTCACCGCTCCCGGGAGCGGGCGCATATCGGCCATCCACCGCGGGGAACGGCGAGCGCTGCAGTCGGTCGTCATTCAACTCGATAGCGCGGAGCTCGCGGGCGGCGGCGAAACCGTTTCGTTCTCTTCGTTCACCGGCCGATCACCGGGCGAGTTGGATCGCGGACAAGTCAAGGAGCTGCTGCTGGAATCAGGCTTGTGGACCGGGTTGCGCGGGCGACCTTTCGGACGCGTGGCGGACCCGGAAAAGACGCCGCGCTCGATCTTCGTGACCGCCGTCGACACGAGTCCGTTGGCCGCGGAGGTCGATGTCGCGCTCTCAGGCAAGCAAGAGAGTTTCGAGCGCGGCTTACAGGCATTGGCGCAACTGACCGACGGGCCGGTCTATGTGTGCAAGAGCCCCGGCAGCGCGGTCTCGGCTCCGTCGGGCGGCCGCTTCACGGTCGAGGAATTCAGTGGCCCGCATCCTGCCGGCACGGTCGGCGTGCACATTCATTATTTGGATCCGGTTAACGCCGAAAAGCTTGTCTGGCATGCGAACTATCAAGATGTCGCGGCGATCGGGAAGTTATTCGCCTCCGGTGAGTTGGACGTCGCGCGGGTGATCTCGTTGGCGGGGCCATCGGTCACGCGGCCGCGCTTGCTCGCGACCCGAATCGGCGCTTCGGCCGACGACCTGGTCGAGCGCGAGCTCTCGCAGGGAGAAAACCGCGTCATCTCGGGATCGGTCTTGGCCGGCCGCATCGCCTCGGGCGAAGTCTTTGGCTATCTGGGCCGCTATCATCAGCAGATTTCGGCGATTCCCGAGCAGCGCGGCCAAGAGTTCCTGGGCTGGCTGACACCCGGCGTTGACAGCTATTCGACGGTGAACACGTTCGTCTCCAAACTGATCCCAGGGAAGAAATTCAGCCTCGGCAGCTCGACCAACGGTTCGGACCGCGCCATGGTGCCGATCGGCATGTACGAGCGAGTGATGCCGATGGACATCATGCCGACGTTTCTGTTGCGGGCGTTGCTGGTGAGCGACATCGAAGGCGCGCAGCAGTTGGGCTGCCTCGAGTTGGACGAAGAAGACCTCGCCCTCTGCACGTTCGTCTGTCCCAGCAAGGCCGAATACGGGCCACTGTTGCGGGGCGTGCTCACAACGATCGAGAAGGAAGGCTAGAAGAGAGCTGATGCGGTTTTTGCGTTCGATTCTCGACTCGCAATCGAAGCACTTCCGCCCCGGCGGTCGCCTTGAAGCGCTCTACCCGCTGTTCGAGGCCGGGGAGACATTTCTCTTCACGACCGGCAAGGTGACGCGTGGGGCTTCGCATGTTCGCGACGCGCTCGATCTCAAGCGCATGATGATGACGGTGGTGGTGGCGTTGCTGCCGTGCGTCTTCATGGCGATGTATAACACCGGCTACCAAGCGCACCTCGCGATCGCCGGCGGCGCGTTGCCGCTCGATACTTGGCAGACCGAGGCCATGCGGGCGCTCGGTTATGCCTTTGCCCCCTCCGATGTCGCCGCCTGCCTGGTTCACGGGGCGCTCTACTATTTCCCGGTGCTGTTGGTCACGTTCCTGGTGGGCGGCAATTGCGAGGCGTTGTTCGCGATGGTTCGCAAGCATGAGATCAACGAAGGCTTCCTGGTAACCGGGATGCTCTTCCCGTTGATCCTGCCGCCGACGATTCCGCTGTGGCAGGTCGCGTTGGGAGTCGCCTTTGGGGTCGTCATCGGCAAGGAGATTTTCGGCGGCACGGGGATGAACATTTTGAACCCGGCGCTGACTTCGCGGGCGTTCTTGTTCTTCGCCTACCCGGGGCAGATTTCCGGCGACGCGGTGTGGATCGCGGCCCAAACCAGCGCCGACGGCTATAGCGGCGCGACCTGGCTGTCGGAAGCGGCGGTTGCCGGACCCGCGGCCCTCACGGCCGGCGTAACCTGGTCGGACGCCTTCCTGGGGCTGGTGCCCGGGTCGATGGGAGAGACATCGGCGGCGGCGTGTTTGTTCGGCGCGGCGGTGTTGATTCTAAGCGGTGTCGGGTCGTGGCGCATCATGGCCTCGATCGTGATCGGATCATTCCTCACCACGGCGTTGTTGAATAGTGTCGGCTCGGAGACGAATCTGCTTTTCAACGTCCCCTTCATTTGGCATGTGGTGTTGGGCGGCTGGGCGTTCGGCGCGGTATTCATGGCCACCGACCCGGTCTCGGCGGCGCACTCGAATACGGGAAAATACGTGTATGGGCTGTTGATCGGGGTGTTGGCAATCTTGATTCGGGTCGTGAATCCGGCCTACCCCGAGGGCATGATGTTGGCGATTCTGTTCATGAATTTGTTCGCGGCGCTGATTGATTATTTCGTCGTGCAAGCGAACATCAAAAGGAGGAATGCGCGTTATGCGGCATAGCACCGGATATACGTTCCTCTTTGCCGGCGTGGTGTGCGTGGTTTGCGCCATTTTCGTTTCTTCCTCGGCGGTATCGCTGGCGACGCTGCAGCAGACCAACGTCAAGCTCGACAAGCAAAAGAACGTTCTCTACGCCGCCGGGTTGGCCGACCCGAGCGAGACATTGAGCGCCGACGAAGTGGACCAACGCTTCCAAAAGGTCCGCGCGGTGGCGATCCGACTCGAGGACGGCGCGGGGGCTCCGGAGATCGACCCTGAAAGTTTCGACGCCCGCAAAGCCGCGATTGACCCCGATGGCGGGCGCGCAGCGCCCCCCAACGCTTCGGCCATCAAGCGCATGGCCCGCCACCAAGTGATCTATCACGTCGTGGAAGAGGACGAAGCCGTCTCGATGATCGTATTGCCGATTGAGGGCTACGGGTTGTGGGGAACGCTCTACGGGTTTCTGGCGCTCGACGCCGACACCAAGACCGTTCGAGGCATCACCTACTACGACCACAAGGAAACGCCGGGGCTGGGCGGCGAAGTGGATAACCCCAACTGGAAGGCACTGTGGCCCGGGCGCGTGCTTTACGATGCCAACGGCGAATTAGCGTTGACGGTGATCAAGGGGCGAGCCGGGTCGCCCGCCGACGATCCCCATCGCGTCGACGGACTTTCAGGCGCGACGATCACGAGCCGCGGCGTCACGAACATGCTGCGTTTCTGGCTGGGTGAGAACGGCTTCGGGCCGTATTTGGAGAAGTTCCGGGCGAACCTAGGCCCGGCAACGCAACGAAGCGAGGATAAGTAAGCGATGGCGGCGGGAACGAAAAAAGTTCTACTCGATCCGTTGATCGAAAACAATCCGATCGCACTGCAGGTGCTCGGCATTTGCTCGGCGCTGGCGGTGACGACGAAGATGGATACGGCGCTGGTGATGTGCGGCGCGGTGATCTTCGTCCTGACGCTTTCGAACGTCTCGATCAGCTTGATTCGCGATCAGATTCCGACCAGCATCCGCATCATCGTGCAGTTGACGATTATCGCCTCGCTGGTCATCGTGGCCGATCAGTTTCTGAAGGCCTACGTTTATGACATCAGCAAGCAGCTTTCCGTTTTCGTCGGCCTGATCATCACCAATTGCATCATCATGGGCCGCGCCGAGGCCTATGCCATGCAAAACAAAGTCGGGCCGAGCATCATGGACGGCATCGGCAACGGCTTGGGCTATAGCTTGATCCTGATCGCCACCGCTTTCTTGCGAGAGCTTTCCGGAGCAGGCAAGCTCTTCGGCAACGTGGTATTCCCGGCTGTCCACGATGGCGGCTGGTATTACCCCAACGGGATTATGGTCCACTCCGCCGGGGCGTTCTTTATTATCGGGTTGTTCATCTGGCTGATTCGGACAATCCGTCCCGATCAGGTCGAAGACGAAGAATAGACGGAGCGGCGCGGGTGTCGCGAATCCGCGTCTGACAGGAAACGACACGAAAGACGATGTTGGAACACTATCTCAGCCTGGCGGTCAAAGCCGTATTTGTCGAGAACATGGCACTCGCCTACTTCCTCGGCATGTGCTCCTTCCTGGCCGTCTCGAAGAAGGTCAGCACGGCCATCGGCCTCGGGTTCGCGGTCATCTTCGTCTTGACCGTGACGGTGCCGATGAACAATCTGCTCTTCAACTACTTTCTTCGCGCCGGCGCGTTGGGGTGGATCGACCCGGCATTGGCCGAATACGACCTCTCGTTTCTCGGGTTCCTCTGCTATATCGGAACGATCGCGGCGATGGTCCAAATCGTCGAGATGGCGACCGACCGTTTCGTTCCCAAACTCTACGCCGCGCTGGGCGTGTTTCTTCCACTGATCGCGGTGAACTGCGCCATCCTGGGCGGATCGTTATTCATGGTCGAGCGTGATTACACCTTGGCCGAAAGCACGGTCTTCGGTTTGGGCTCCGGCATCGGCTGGTTTCTGGCGATCGTCGCCTTGGCGTCGATTCGCGAGCGCATGCGATACAGCAACGTACCGGCCGGGCTGCGGGGCCTCGGTATTACCTTTATCATCACCGGTCTGATGGCGATCGGCTTCATGGCCTTCGCGGGGATTCAGCTGTAAAGGTTCACCATGGAGCGTTTCACCACACAGGAATCTCGGGCGACACGTCACGGCGACACGGAGGACGTTCAATGACCATCGTCGCGCTCGGCGTCTTCATGTTCACCTTCGTGATCCTCAGCCTGGTGGCGGTGCTGATGGTTGCCAAGAAGAAACTCGTCGCCGGCGGCGAAGTCGATATCGTCATCAACGGCGACCCCGATAAGGCGATCCACGTATCCACGGGAGGCACGCTGCTCGGCGCGCTCGCCGAGCGTAAGATCTTTATCCCCTCGGCCTGCGGCGGCAAGGGCAGTTGCGGGGTTTGCAAAGTCGGCGTCCAAGAGGGCGGCGGCGCCATGCTGCCCACCGAGACGAGCCATATCACACGCCGCGAGGCGCGCGAAGGTTGCCGGCTTTCCTGCCAAGTCAAGGTCAAGCAGGATATGGAGATCGAGCTGCCCGCTGAAATCTTCAGCGTGCGGCAGTGGAAGTGCAAGGTTCGCTCGAACGGCAACGTCGCGACCTTCATCAAGGAATTGGTTCTCGAACTCCCCGTGGGAGACGAAGTCCCCTTCCGCGCCGGCGGCTATGTGCAGTTAACGTGTCCGCCCCACACCGCCGCCTACAAAGATTTCGACATCGAAGAGGAGTATCGCGGCGATTGGGATCAGTTCAATCTGTGGAGTTTTGTTTCGAAAGTCGACGAGGAAGTCAGCCGCGCTTACTCGATGGCCAACTACCCGGAAGAGAAGGGCGTCATCATGCTCAATATTCGGGTCGCCTCGCCGCCTCCGCGCTCGCCCGAAGGGACACCCCCGGGCAAGATGTCGTCCTGGGCGTTTAACCTCAAGCCCGGCGACGACGTGACGATTTCGGGCCCCTTCGGAGAATTCTTCGCCAAGGAAACCGACGCCGAGATGGTTTTCATCGGCGGCGGCGCGGGGATGGCCCCAATGCGCTCGCATATCTTCGATCAGTTTCGGCGCTTGCGGACTGATCGCAAGATTTCGTTTTGGTATGGGGCACGCAGCTACCGCGAATCTTTCTACGACGATGACTTCGACGCGATCCAAGAAGAGAATCCCAACTTCAAGTGGCATTTGGCGCTCTCCGAGCCCTTGCCCGAAGATAATTGGACCGGTTACACGGGCTTCATTCATCAGGTTGTGCTCGACAACTATTTGAAGGATCATCCGGCCCCAGAGGACATCGAATACTACCTGTGTGGGCCGCCGATGATGATTTCCGCATGCATGAACATGCTGGACGGTCTCGGCGTCGAGCCGGAAAATATTCTCTTCGACGATTTCGGGTAGCGGCGGTCGGCAAACAAGACGGTGGGCTTTCTCTCGTGGATGCAGCCCAACTCAAGACCTCGCCGCTTGCTTCGGTTCACCTTGAGCCGCGAAGCGGCGGCGGGATTATAGCCCAGGGTGAAGCCGAAGGCGGAACCCTGGGTGCGAGATCAAATCAGATTGAGCCCTGAAAGGGCGGCGGGAGCTCCCCGAGACCCATTTTCATGGCGGGTTTATGAAACCGCGAATTCATGGAAGCAAGACGGCCTCCCGTTTCCCAGTAACTCCCATCACGCCCTTTTTGGTCGCCGTCCTATGGGTCACCCTCGGCTGCGCCCCCGCGCCCGACCTATATTCCTTCCAGGGCCGCAAGATGGGCACCGCCTTCAGCGTCAAGGTGGCGGCGCGGAACCTCTCCGATCAGCGCCTCTTTGAGCTGCGGCTCGCGGTCGAAACCGCTTTCGACGATGTCGACCGCAAGATGTCCACGTATCGGGAAGATTCCGAGCTTTCCCGTTTCAATGAACTCGCGAGCGCGCAGCCGTTTCCCGTGTCGGCCGAAACGTTTGCCGTATTCCGCCACGCTCGCGCGATCAGCAAGGCCACCGGAGGCGCGTTCGATATCACGGTCGGCCCGCTGGTGGCTGCCTGGGGTTTCGGCGCGGGCGGCATCGACCCTATCTCCGAGGAAGCGTCGATACCCACCGAGAGCGAGATCGAGGCGCTCCGCTCGCGCCTGGGTCGGCACATGATCGAGTTGAACGAAGAAGCCTCGACCATTGCGAAGCGCGTGCCCGGAGTACGCTGCGACCTGTCGGCGATCGCCAAAGGATATGCCGTCGACCGAGCCGCCGACGCACTCGCCGCGATGGGTTTCAAAAACTACCTGGTCGAGCTGGGAGGCGAGATTCGCACGGCCGGCCGCAATGAAGAGGGAACGCCGTGGCATATCGCCATCGAGCGCCCGCAAGCCGCCGGTCGAGAGCCGCACCGCCTGCTGCCGCTCGAGAAGATGGCGCTGGCGACGTCGGGAGACTATCGCAACTTCTATGAGAAAGACGGCCGGCGGTATTCGCACACGATCGACCCGCGCACGGGCCGGCCGGTGAATCATCGCTTGGCTTCGGTGAGTGTTTTCGACGCGCTCTGCGTCCGAGCCGACGGCTACGCCACGGCCCTGATGGTGCTCGGCGAGGACGAAGGATTTCACTTCGCCGTCGAGAACAACCTAGCGGCGCTGTTTCTGGTGCGCGACGGGACGGGCGGCTTCGCGGAGAAAACCACGCCTGCGTTCGAGGAGAGCTTCGGCAAGCCTGGTAAGCGTTGAGCGCGGCTCCCGAGACGACTTCAACGATAATAACGGTCAGAGCCCCAAGGAAATGACGCTCTTCCTCATCACCGTCGCCACCATCGCCTTCGCCATGCTGCTCATGGCCGTCGGCGCGATTGTCGCGAAACGCTCGCTACGCGGCTCTTGCGGCGGTCTCGCGGTCCGCGGGCCCGACGGCGACCCGCTCGACTGCGAAGCTTGTCCCTATCGTGGGGAATTTCCGGAGTGCGAGAACCGCGTTACCGAAGCGCGGGATTGAACGGGGCTTATGGTCTCGTCCCCCGCAGCGCCGCGATCTTCTCCCCCGTTCCACCGTAAAGCTCCCGATAAATCTCGGCGTTACGATAGACAGCCTGCACATAGCCCCGCGTCTCGGTAAAAGGAATCGTCTCGGCGAACTCTTCGGCGTCGGCGAACTCCTCCCACGTCGCCCACTCCTCGACACGATGCTCGCCGGCATTGTACGCCGCCAGCGAATACTCGAGCCGGCGCTCGAACTGATCGTGCACCTGCCGAAAGTGAAACGTGCCCAGGCGCAGACTCGTGTCGGGTCGGTAAAGGTGCCTACTGGAAAATCCCTTGATGCCCAACCGGCGCGCCAAACCCTTCCCCGTGCCGGGCATGATCTGCATCAGCCCTCGCGCCCCCGCGCGTGAGGTCGCGCCGGGGTTGAACTCCGACTCTTGCCGGATCAACGCCGCCACCAGATAAGGGTCGAGCTGATGGGGCTTGGCGCGGGCCCGGAGCCGCTTTTCAAACGGCATCGGAAACAAACGGCGCCAAAACTCGGGCGGCATCGAATTGAGTCGCATCCGCAGATACCCGAAGCCGTAGCGCTTCATCATCCGCAGCCCGAGATGATGTCGCCCTCGGTCGGCGTATTGCTCGGCCAGCTCCAGACCGATCCAAGGGGCGTCCGATTTCCGGTAATCGCCGGTCCGCAACTCACCCGCGGCTTCTTCCTCGAGCCCTAGTGCATAGAGAATCTCTCCCCGGCGAAGCAACGCCTCGGTATCGCTCGAGGGCTTGGGAGCCGTCCTGCGAGGGCCTGGCAACGACGCGATAAACGTCGGAGCGGCTGCCTTGGCGCCGGTTTTCTCGGGAGGCAAATCCCGCAGTCTCCTCCGGGCGCGATAGCCGTAGTAGTAGTGCGGGAAATGTTCGATCAGCGCGGCGTAGAGCTGCCGTGCGCGCGCCGGATCAGCCCTTTCATCGAGCCGCGCGGCCCAATAGATCGCCCCACTCGCCGAGGCGGCACGAGGATAGAGCGCGACATGCTCCTCAAACAGCGCCCGCGCTCGGGGGTCGCGATCCAGATAGGCCCGCCAGCACACTTTCCAGTGAGCCCGCGCCGAAAACTCGCCTCGCGGAAAAGCCCGCGCGGCCCGCTCGTAGTAATGGCGCGAGAGCCGCGCTTCGTTCTTGAGCAGATAATAGTTGCCGAGTGAAAACAGCGCTTCCTCGTACCACTTCGAGCGAGGATATTTCTCGCCCAACTCCTTCGCCCGCGCACGAAATTCCTTGACCCTCTTGAGTCGCCGCGCGCACTCGCCCATGAGGTAGAGGCGCTCGGCGGCCAAATCGGCATCTTTCACCTTCAGCGGCTTCAGCCGTTGATAGGCACGCGTCGTGTGACGTCGGCCATAGTCGGCCGAAGCCCAGTGCACCTTGGCCCGCTCGAGGTCGTCGCCGGCGAGCCCGGCGGCGGCCTGCGCGTACTCGGGCGACGCTTGGGAGTATTTGCGTGACCCGAGAAGCGCCTCGGCACGCGCCAGCCGCCAACCCGACGGTGCTTTCGGGTAGCGTTTGCCAAGCCGCCGGCGCAGCCCGTTGAGCTGCGACTCCGCCTCCTCCGCTTGGTCGGAAAACGGGTAATGGTAGTACACGCGGCGGTACGCGCGAACAGCCTCGACGAGTTTGCTGTCCAGGTGAATGATCCGCGCCAGCCCATAGAGCCGCGTCGACTCCGACATCACGCCCTTCGCCGATTCGAGAAACCCGCGGGCCGCGGCGCGGCGCTCCGCGCGAATCAGGCTTTCGCCCCGCACCTGTGCCGCGAAGCCGGCGAAGCGGCTATCACCGAAGCGCTTGAGGAAATCCTCGGCTGCCGCGGCCGCCGCGACGTGTTCCTCGGCCTTGGCCAGGCTTTGAACGCGGTAGTAGGCGGCGTAGTGCGCCAGGTCGCCCAACCCGTCAACGGCTTGGGCGAAATGCTCCGCCGCCTCGCGATGGTTCTGTTCCGCGCGGTCGCCCATCCCGACCGCGAACTGCGCCAGGGCCTTGGTTGAGTTCGAGGGAGACTGTTTCGCGATGGAGACTAAGCGGTCGTGGTCCGCTCGACTCTTGGATTTCAGATAAGCTCGGCTTTGTTCACGGAGTTCGGCCGGTACGGGAGATCCCCGAGCAATCGAAGGCGCGGCGATAACCAGGGCCGCCAACAGCGCCCAGGAAAAGCTCGCGGTGGGGGCTCTTTTTTGGTGTCCTCGACAGGCCATGCGTCTGTCTCTATGCTATCGTCCGCGGGTGGCGAAGGGGAAGCGTATTGTCGGGCGAAGCGGCGTTTTGACGCGGCCCATGACGCGGGATCGCCTTGGCGGGCCCGGCGCACTTGCTCGGCTGAATCTATCGGGGGGAGACCGTGGTGTGGCACTAACTCGCGGCTCGCTGCTCCATTGGCGTCAGTTTCCCGCGCGCTCCGACAGCCTCGATCCAGGCTTCGGCCAAGAAGGTCAGCAGCTCGATGGCCGCCGTTTGCGGCTGTCCCTTGAATCCGCGGTCGTCGGTGTAGAGCAACGCGAGTACACTATCGCGCAATACGACGGGGAACAGGTGAACACGCGTTTCCGAATCCACGTCGAGGGTGTCAACTACTTCCGCCGACAACTCGTTGACGGTTCCGCTCGTCACGACGGGATCTTTCGTATCGATGGCGTGCGCGAAGGCGGACGCCTCCGAGGCGCCGATGTCGATTTGTTGGAACCATGTCCTTTGCTTGGGTTCGAGCCCTTCGGCCTGAAAACCCAGAAGGCGGTGGTTCTTGTGGATCAGCAGGGCCGAGCGACCGCAATAGTGAGATGCGGTTTCGACCAGCGCGGCCGCGATCCCTGTAACCGACTCTTCGGCGCGGATACGCCGCGCGGCGGCTGAAAGCACCTCCGCGGCATGAGTACGCGCATCGTCCATCGCGGGCCATACGACGTCGCCACAGGTCGCGCTCAACTGTTCGATCATTTCCGATCGCAACAAGTCCACGCGCTGTTCGAAGGTCGTATCGAGAGCTGCTTGCAATTTTCGTTCGAGGTCGCGTTCCATGGTCCTTGCCGTGCCGCGATGTTATTTTAGCGTATGAGAGAGGGGTCAAAATAGTTATGACATCAAATATTTTCTCGCTGCGAGGAAAAGTAGCTCTGATTACCGGCGGCACTCGCGGCATCGGACGAGCTATTTCTGAAACATTATTGAGGGAAGGCGTTTCAGTCACTGTCTGCGGGCGGTCTCGAGAAGGCGTTGATCGGACCGTCGGCGAACTGGAACCTCTGGGCAACGTCATCGGCGTCGTTTGCGATGTGGGGCGGTTCGAACAGGTCGAAGCGTTGTACTCGACCATCGAGAAATCGTTCGGACGCCTGGATATCTTGGTCAACAACGCCGGTGTTCGCGGCTTCGGCCGGGTCGACGAAGTAAGCCCCGAGCAATGGCGCGAAGTGATCGAGACCAACCTCAACGGACCCTTCTATTGTTCGCGGTTGGCGATCCCGATGATGAAAAAAGCCGGAGCCGGGTTCATCGTCAACATCGGGAGTCTGGCGGGGAAACACGCCTTCGCCGGCGGGGCCGCCTACAACACGACGAAGTTCGGGCTCAACGGTTTCGCCGAAGCCATGATGCTCGACGTGCGCCACGACAATATCCGTGTCACCACGATCATGCCCGGCAGCGTACAAACAGACTTCGCCGGACAAGGAACCGAAGGCGGCGAGTGGAAGATCGACCCCGCCGACATCGCGGAAACCGTGGTTCATCTGTTGCGCATGCCCGCCCGCAGCCTGGCGAGCCGCGTGGAAATGCGCCCCAGCCGCCCGCCCAAGAGGGGCTGAATGGGCTGCGGAAGGAAGTCGGAAGCGGGATCCGATAATCCAAGGACGGTGACCGCGCCGCTGAACTTACGTCGTTCCCCGAGGTCGTGAAATGCCGGGCCAAGTGACCGTTTCGTTTGACACCTCCGAAGACATTCTGGCAGCATACAAAGAGCAGTTCTCCCTCTACTCCTCAGTAGCTCAATTGGTAGAGCATCCGGCTGTTAACCGGAGGGTTGTAGGTTCGAGTCCTACCTGAGGAGCCAATTCTTTCAACAGCTTGCGAGTCAATTCACGGGACCCCGAGCCGTTTTGGTAGCCACGGAGGTAGCCACCGGGTTCAGAACGACGTCCATTCTCGCCACCACCTCACGTTTCGTCTCCTCCATGAGGTGACCGTAAACGTTGAGAGTGAACGATGCGTCGCTGTGTCCCAGGAGGTCGCTGATAGCTTTCGCGGACGCCCCGAGCAATCAGGATTGCGGCTGCGGAGTGTCTCAGGTCGTGAATGCGCGGGTCGGGCGGATCGGCCGCGCGGAGAAGCCCCTTAAACTCACGGTGGACGTTTCGGGTAAACAGCGGAGTACCGATCGTCGAAGTAAAAGCCAACCCCCAAGGGTTGCCCTTCCAAGCGGCGCCGGCACATCGTTGCTGCTTGGCTTCGTGAGCACGATGGTGGTGGAGAGCCGAGACAGCAAAGGCGGGCAGTGTGACAGCCTCATTGGCGCCACGGCCTGGCCGCTAAACCGCGGCCGCCATCCTATCGCACTCGCTCCCATTTTCATGGCGGTTTCATGAATACCGCGTTTTCATCGGAACCGACTGTCCCCGGTTTTCCCGGTTTTTGCTGAAGCGGCCTAGTTGTCCGGGGCACCGTTCAGACCGGCCCTAATAAGGACCGGCCTGTTGGCGGTTCAAGCCCGGTGAACCAGGCTACGCATGGCGTTGATTCCAATAGTGTTAGGTTGTTCTTGGGTTCGTTTTGCATTTTTGGTTTTGGACGGCTGCCGGGGTCTGATCTGGGTGGAGTGATTGGCAACCGGACTGTGCGGGCGCGTGAGGCCGCGGGTTCCTGTCGGGGGGCCGCGGCATATGGTACAGTGCATTGATTCTAATAGCTTTAGGTGTAGTTTTGGTTCGTTTCGTAAAATTCGATTCGGGCTCGGCGCCGCGGCGGCCTCTGATCTCCGTCGACGGTTGACAACCATAGTGAGGGTCGGCCGCTGCTGGGTCTCTCTGGCGCGGATTAGCCCCACCGACGGGGGCGAACGTTGAGCCGGAGTGATTCGGTGGCTCGCGACACGGGATGGGCCCGTCGAGGGTCTATTAAGTAGTAGATAAGACATCACATAGTGTCGATTTGGGTTCGTTTCGCAAAATCGCTTTCGGGCGGGTCGCGGGGAAATTTTTTCGGGTGAGGTTTTCATGACGGCGGTTGCGGTACCCGGGTCCGCGTGCTCAGGATAGCGTGGCGGTCAAGTCGGAGCGGACCCGGGTTCGATTCCAGCAATGCCTGCTGATCTCCATGGTGGGTGAGGAATGTTATTCGGTGGCTGTCACGGAACCCCACGGAACCCCCGAACCCCCAGAACCCCCACGGAAACCCCACGAGCGGGATCGATGCGAAGCGGGCGTTGGACGAGGTGCATCGGGAGTTGATGGAGTTGAACCCCTCGGCGGCGCGCTCGTTGGCGGAGGGAATGGACGAGACGCTGACGGTGCACGGGTTGGCTTTGTCACCGCAGCTGCGTCGGATCTTCAGCACGACGAATCCGATCGAGTCGACGTTTTCGGTGGTGGAAAGGATTTGTTCGCGGGTGAAGTGTTGGCAACGGGGCGATCACATCGAGCGCTGGGTAGGCTCGGCGCTGTGGGTGGCGGAGAGGAGCTTTCGCCGCGTGAAGGGTTACAAGGATTTGCCGAAGTTCTTGGAGGTGCTTGAAAAACGGCGGGGAACCTCCCCGCCAACGTCCAAGGCGGCGTAAACTAGATCCACCGGAGAGCCGCCAGTTTCAACGGAAATCCGGACATCCTCTGTCTTCGGCCCTGTAGACCACATTCACCCCGCCCTAGCCGATCTTTTCGAGGGTCTACTAGGGGGACTTCCCGGAGTCCCGCTGTATAACGATCAGTGTCTGATCGTCGCCGGCACCCAGGCCGCCGCTGAATTTGTCAATCTTTGACAACAAACTTCGACCAGCTGCCTCGGGAGAATCTGTTGGCAGTCCTTTTGCCAGTTCAAGAAGGCGTTCGGCACCGAGCGGCGACCCGGCGTAGTTTTCGGCCTCGATTATGCCGTCGGTGTAAACATGAGTAGATCGCCCGGGCCCAGGGTCGCGAACGTTTGTTGATACTCTGTACCGGGGATCAAACCGAGGGGCAAGTCTGAAGGCACGGCACCGGGCAATTCGTCCTCTTCAAGAACGCCCCAGCGCTTCTCGCCGGCGTGGAACCAAAGGGGAGCCGGGTGGCCCGCATTCGTATAAGCGACCTGGCTCAGTTCGTGGTGAAATCCGAGCACGACGGCTGTTGCATATTGTGAACCTGTCTGGGCTTCACCGAATGTGCGACCGAGATCGCGCATGAAAGCGGATTGATCCCAGGTGCTGATATAGCGGTGCATCAGCTGGAGCAGGGACTCAGCGACGACGTGGACTTGCGCCCCATGGCCGCTCACATCCGCTAGAGCAATTCTAGAAAGCCTGCCCTCGTCACAGACTGACAAATAGTGCACGTCCCCGCCTCTAGAGGACTCAAAGGGTGCTGAATAGACCCAGGTCGCCAAGCCGGGTAGTTGCCCATTGAACGCCGCCTCGCGATTGCCGCTCCAGACTCCAACGCAACCCAAGTTGGGTCGTGGCCACTCTTGATGACCTGCCGGCTCGGTTTGCAGGGCATAAGGGCTTTCGGGGTTGCTGTGGGAAGCAGTCGCCGCTTCCACCATCGCCTTAACAGGAAATTGCCTATCACTTGCGGGGCCGGACAGTATGCCGCCAGTTCCCGTGTTGATGCTTCTCGGTTCGAGTTCTATCACTGTTTGCTCCGGCGGAAGCGATCCTCCCGCGGCCCATCAAGGCTTGAGGAGGATCGGTTTTGGTTTCTTGGACGGTATTTTCGGGAGCGCTCAGACCGCCCCCGCCGGTGTCGCAGAGGCCGGATGACGGTAGCTCTGTCGGCTTCGAAGCCAGGCGTAGCTCACTCCAACGATTGTCCCGTAGATCAGATGACCGATCAAGCTGGGAAGCATCTGGGATGCCGCGGTCGCGTTCCAGTTCACGCCGAACCCCATGCCCATCATGAACGGCATTAGAGTCAGAGGTCCCAGCAGCCACCAAATTCCGCCGTACAACAGTCCGTAGCCCAGCCCACTGCTCGCACCCTGAACGATTCGATCGAACAGGATCGCGAATGATGCACCTATCACAGCGCTAATGACGAGATGGACAAGAAAGCCCGTGACCGCGGAGGGATGTCCGACCATCTTGCCGATCATGGGCAGCATCCCCATCATCGCCATCATCGCTCCAAATACCACACCGCCGAGCCAACCACTATAGATACCAATTCTGATGTTACTTACACTCATGTTGTCACTCCTTAATTACTTTCCGGTTTGTCTTGGGAGCGCCGCACCCTTCCGACCTTGGTACTTACTGAGTCTCGCATAATATACTGTCAATCGAGACAAAGAGAAGACTGTTTCCAGAAAGCGGTAATCAAGCGCGGTTTGCGGCGCATTCGCCGCAGCGCTTTGCGGGCGCGCTCGTCGAGTTCCCAGTAGTCCTTCGGGCAGACGTTGGGCAACTCGTGCTGCTTCCAGTACGCCCAAATGTATTCCACCGGGTTCAACTCCGGCGCATAGGGCGGCAAGTACTCCGTTGCGATGTGATCCTCGGAGAGCTGGATGAACTCCCGCACCAGGCGGCTGCGGTGCGCCGGCAGCCGGTCCCAGACGATCAGCAGTGGGCCGTCGATGTGGCGCACCAAAGCCTTCAGGAAGTCGATGACCTCCAACTCGCCGATCGCGCCGGGATAGAGCCGGAAGTAAAAGTTGCGCAACGTCAGCCCGGCCGACACCGACAGCTTGTCCCAGTTGAAGTTGAACTCCAACACCGGTGTCTGGCCGCGCGGCGCCCAGGTGCGACAACGATGCGGCTTCTGACTCAATCCGCTTTCGTCGATGAAGACGATCGTGCGTTCTTCTTTGCGGGCTTTTTTTTAATGGCCGGCCAAGTCTTGCGCTGCCAGCCGCGGATGGCCTCTTCGTTGCGCTCCCGCGCTTTGCCGACGGGCCGTTGCGGGCTCCAACCGAGCGCCCGCGGGATCTTCCAGACATGGCCCTCGTGATAGCGCACGCCGAACTCGTCTCCGATCAGACGAGCGACCCGCGGACAGCTCCACAGCGGCGTCGGGAAGCCGTGCGCCTCGGGGCCTTCCAGCAGCAACGCCTCGAGGCGTTCGAGCTGCGCGGCGTCCAACAGCGGCTTACGGCCGGCGCGGCCGGCCTGGCGCAACCCGGCTTCGCCGTCACGCCGGTATCGTCGCAGCCACTCGCTGACGCTTTGCCGCGCGACCTTCAATCGCCTCGCTGTCTCGGACTGACTACAGCCTTGCTCGACCAACCGGATCGCTTTGAAACGGCGCTTCTCCAGGGCCTCGAAATCCCGCCGTACGCCTTTTGTATTTCCCATACATACAAAGACGTACGTACCCCAAAAAGGTGTCACTTTATTTTGCGAGACTCAATAGCTCCCAATATATTCATTCGATAAAGTGAGAGATTTTGTTACGTTCACATCTTAGCCGGGGCCCGCGTTGGCGTCCGCTCGTGTTCTAGACTTGCGCGGCCCAGCGATGTGGCGAAGGACGGCCGACAACAAAGACAACCGATCGCCCACAGCGACCTGGCAGCCCGGCAACGCCATCGATCACTTCAGGCGCGTCAACTTACAGTAGACGGACTTTCCCGCGGGCAACGAACGCGACACGCCGGCGTTACTACAGATCCCACTCGCCTTCTTCGATCTCGGGCGCCGCTGTCGCGGTGGCAACGGGATGAGGGAAGCGTTCGAGTTGGAGGCCGTTCTCCGGCTGCTCGCCAAGTTCAGCAGAGGCGGGGGACAGGAGGCCGGTAGGCCGCAAGTCTCTTATGAGCCCGGAAGCAAGAAAAAACTCACGTACCGGAACGAACTCTTCTCCCTCCACGCTGACCGTCAGCGTCACATCCACTGTTGGTCCGAGCAGCCGGATATCGATTCGGTCCAAGTCCTCGTATAATCGAACGTAAGAGATTGCGGCAACATTAATGAGGCGGTTACGAACACGAATGAATTGTGCTGTCATCTGCTTTACCCCTTGCTTATTGCGTCTTTTAAATGAGTCGCGAAGAGAACTCTATCCTGAACGAAGGAAAAGAGCGAGAAATAGATGGGATAGATAAAACGTTGATTAACACGCTCGGCTTGGCGAGACCTATTGTAGGAGGACGTGTCCACCATCGCTCCGATGGGCGGCGGTTCGCTTTGTAATGCCCCGCGCTCTTCCTATTGAGTCTCGCAAAATAAAGTGACACCTTTTTGGGGTACGTACGTCTTTGTATGTATGGGAAATACAAAAGGCGTACGGCGGGATTTCGAGGCCCTGGAGAAGCGCCGTTTCAAAGCGATCCGGTTGGTCGAGCAAGGCTGTAGTCAGTCCGAGACAGCGAGGCGATTGAAGGTCGCGCGGCAAAGCGTCAGCGAGTGGCTGCGACGATACCGGCGTGACGGCGAAGCCGGGTTGCGCCAGGCCGGCCGCGCCGGCCGTAAGCCGCTGTTGGACGCCGCGCAGCTCGAACGCCTCGAGGCGTTGCTGCTGGAAGGCCCCGAGGCGCACGGCTTCCCGACGCCGCTGTGGAGCTGTCCGCGGGTCGCTCGTCTGATCGGAGACGAGTTCGGCGTGCGCTATCACGAGGGCCATGTCTGGAAGATCCCGCGGGCGCTCGGTTGGAGCCCGCAACGGCCCGTCGGCAAAGCGCGGGAGCGCAACGAAGAGGCCATCCGCGGCTGGCAGCGCAAGACTTGGCCGGCCATTAAAAAATAGCCCGCAAAGAAGAACGTACGATCGTCTTCATCGACGAAAGCGGATTGAGTCAGAAGCCGCATCGTTGTCGCACCTGGGCGCCGCGCGGCCAGACACCGGTGTTGGAGTTCAACTTCAACTGGGACAAGCTGTCGGTGTCGGCCGGGCTGACGTTGCGCAACTTTTACTTCCGGCTCTATCCCGGCGCGATCGGCGAGTTGGAGGTCATCGACTTCCTGAAGGCTTTGGTGCGCCACATCGACGGCCCACTGCTGATCGTCTGGGACCGGCTGCCGGCGCACCGCAGCCGCCTGGTGCGGGAGTTCATCCAGCTCTCCGAGGATCACATCGCAACGGAGTACTTGCCGCCCTATGCGCCGGAGTTGAACCCGGTGGAATACATTTGGGCGTACTGGAAGCAGCACGAGTTGCCCAACGTCTGCCCGAAGGACTACTGGGAACTCGACGAGCGCGCCCGCAAAGCGCTGCGGCGAATGCGCCGCAAACCGCGCTTGATTACCGCTTTCTGGAAACAGTCTTCTCTTTGTCTCGATTGACAGTATATTATGCGAGACTCAGTAGTTTATGTTTTGTGTCCTATATCATGACTTCGCCGACGGAGAACGAAAAGTTACAAGGCTCGTCTCCCAAAAGTGTGAAGCGGTTCGAAGCCCTTTAGAGCCAGTGACTTCCGCGCTCAGGTGGCTTCCGTTGCCGGGGACCGTCGATTCTTCGCCGATTCAGGATGTGTAAACCTCGACGGTGCGACCTTCAGGTCTCTAGCGGCCTTGAGCAGTTCCCTCCCGTTGTGGAAGGAAACCGGGGACAGTTTCCTATTTCCGGCCGGCTGCCGCGGCGAGAGTTTCGGTCTTCGGCGGACGCCCCGGCGAACCGCGTCGCAGCTTCTTTCCCGCCCGCCTTTCCAGCTCGTCCACAAAATCGGCTTCGCCCCACGGACGCCCTGCCCCGCCCGGTTCCCCCCCCGGTTCACCCAGCACTGCGCGGTACGCCCCCGCTTCGTGTGTTCGGTCGCTTACTGCCTACTTGTACCCACTTCCGCAGAAAATAGCCTCCAACAAAGGTGCAAGCAAACACAATGCATGCGCCTGCTCCTCGGATGCGAACCCTCTCTAGTGGCCCAAAAGCGCCGTCTGCTGCCACGTTCAATATCTCGAAATGGATGAAGAAAAGTACGGTCGCAACGGCTGGCTATGACCACGACGCCTGACCTCTCCAGACCACCCGGGAGGTTGCCGTGGTTAGCAGGTATCCGGTCGTGAAAAACAGAAGGGCTATCCGATCCACGTAAAACAACAGGTCTTTGACGAAGGCATGTTGGTCATACCCATGCATGACGATCAGGAACAAACCCAGCAGGAATGCCTCTAACGACGTCTCAAGCAACCAGACAGCCGCTTTAGGATCAGCATCCGTTTAGCTTGTTGCCCCCTACGTCGCATCCACCCGTTTGGCGTATGTGCTCGATGAGTGCATTCCCAAGTGCCTCGCGGTCATTTTGCTTTGAGAAATCAATATTGCGGCCAAGGTCTTTTCGCACTCCGTCGAGTACCTTACCGAAGGCCCTGTCCGTCCCAAATAGGCTCGAAGCCGTCTGTCCGGCAACTCCAGGGTTGAGCACCCCATTGATCTCTGTGATGACCTTGTCGTACGCGGCCAGATTCGATTGACGGAGACCGTCGAGCTGCTTTTGTACTTCGGTCTGTTCCACATTGACCAAACGCGCGTCAAGATCTGAACTGCTCAACGAACCGTCTTGAAGGGCCGCTACTGTGTTGCTGTTTATCTTCTCTAAATCTCGACCAAAACTCGGACCAAAACCGGGGACAGTTTCCTATTTCCGGCCGGCTGCCGCGGCGTGGAATGCGGTCGGGAAACGCGGTATTCATAATATCGCCATGAAAATGGGAGCGAGGACTTTCCCGCCGCCCCTTCAGGGCTCCTCCAGGTGGGACGCGTACCCAGGGTTCCGCTTCGCTTCACCCTGGGCTATGATTCTTGCCGCCGCTTCGCGGCTCAAGGATAGTTGCGACCTCACAAGGCTTAAACGTGACCTCGCAAGGCTTAAGCGTAATGCGCCATACTCTCGCGAGTCTATTTTCGGAGGAGTTTCCTATTTCCCCTATTCCCGGCGGGGCGGCGATTGCACCGATCCCGGGCGATCCGCTCGATCTCGGCTTCACCTCGTGTTACAGCTTCCCTTGCCCTTGGCGACGATGACGTCGAATTCGCCTTCGTCGACGGGCATGACCGATAGGCGACTTTGGCGAATGAGGGCCATCTCCCGGAGGCGTTCGTCAACCTTGATGTCGCCTAGAGTGACGGGGTTTTTCAGAGCGCGGACCGGTTTCAGGTCGACCACGACCCAACGCTCATCGTCGGTGGTCGGGTCCTGGTAGAACTCTTTCGTGACCTTGGCGATTCCCACGACAGCCTTGCCCTCATTGCTGTGGTAGTAGAGCACGAGGTCGCCCTTGCGCATGGCCTTGAGGTTGTTCCGCGCTTGATAGTTCCGGACGCCGTCCCAGTAGGTCGAACCGTCTCGCACGAATTCGTCCCAGGAATACTTAACCGGCTCGGATTTCACCAGCCAATATTGTTTTGCTTGCGGTTTGCTCATGGGGTTACGTTTGCGGGACGCGGCTCCTCAGCCGGTTCCGAGGAGTTCCGTTTCTATGAACGCGCGGATTCATAATACCGCCATGAAAATCGGTGTAGGCGGTCCGAAGGTGTTGGGCGCGAGGTTCCTGCCGCCCTTTCAGGGCTCGCGCGGGTGGGGGTTCCACCCAGGGTTCCGCCGTTCCGGCTCCACCCTGGGCTATATTCCCGCCGCCGCTTCGCGGCTCAAGGTGTTCGCGATCTTGCCGGACATTAACGTAATGCACGATGATCTCGAAGGCTATTTTCCGAGGAGACACTCGCGGATTCAATGGCCGAGATCATCGCTCGGCAAAATGCCGGCAGGTCGTCGGGAATACGAGATGTGATGAGATTCCCGTCGACGACGACTTCTTCATCCAGGTAGTCGGCTCCGGCGTTGACGACGTCGTCCTTGATGGAAAAGAAGGCCGTGGCGCGGCGGCCTTTCAGGATGCCGGCGGAACACAACATCCAAGCGCCGTGACAAATCGCCCCGATCGGTTTAGCGGCTTGGTCGGCGTCGGCGATCAGGCGCGCAAAGAGTGGATTGCGACGCATGTGATCGGGCGCCCATCCGCCGGGAATCACGAGAGCGTCAAAGTCGTCCGCGCCGACATTGGCGATGGCGCGGTCGGCTTTCACCGGATAACCGAGCTTGCTCTTGTAGGTGGCGCCCGCCTCGGACCCCACGGTGAAGACATCGGCGCCGGCTTCGCGCATCCGCAGCAGCGGATACCAAACCTCGAGTTCTTGATAGTAGTTATCGACGAGCACGGCGACTCGTTTTCCCGATAGTTCTCGCATTGTTGATCGCTCCTGGAATGCAGGGCGGCTCGCGCCGGCGTCGTCATTCCGAAACGACTAGAGTAGCGCAGCTCCGCGGGTGCCGGTTCCATGGACTTGTCGGCGTCTTCAGCTTGTATGGTCGTGGATAATCTTCCAACCCTGGGCCCCTTTACGCATTACCAAAGTGAAAATCCCCGACGCGGGGCCGCCGGCTTCGGCGTCTCTCGTGAGCGCGAAACGGCCGATGACGATCGCCATGCCTTCGTCGATGAGCCGCACGTCGAGATCGGTGAACGCCACCTCGCCCATCCCGGCCGGACCCGGGTAGCGCTCCCGATAGCTCGCCAGAATGGCGGCGTAGCCTTTGAGAATTTTGGCGCCCACATAGGCGGTTCGCGGAGAGTCTTCATAGCTCGCCATGAAGCCGGCGATGTCCCTGCGGTTCCAGGCCTCGGCCTGGGTTTGGATCATGGCTTCGATCGCGCCCTCTTCCGAAAGCTGCGAGCAGATGCCGAGCGCGGCGAAAACAAGAGTCAGGGCGACTACGGCCCCGGTTATACGCGTCATAGCGAGCGTCAGCCTAACACAGGCCGGGGGCGGTCCGCGTTTCACGCGACCGAGGGGCTACAATTGGTGACGGAGGATGGCTTTGCATCGAGGCTCTTTTTCCGTTTTTTCCGCCGCGCTTTCCGCCGCGCTTCTTGCCGCGGCCGGCGCCGCCGCAAATCCCGCTGCCGGCGCTGATCTCCCGCCGCCGCCGACCGTCGTGTTCAATCGCGACATTCGACCAATCTTCTCCGACAAGTGCTATGCCTGTCACGGGCCTGACGAAGCCAATCGCAAGACGGCCCTTCGCTTCGATCGTCCCGAAAGCGCTTTCGCGCCGCTGCCCGCCGACGGCTTCCCGACCGTGATGGTGATGGCCGAGATGGATCCGCCGCGCCAAACCCGAATGCTCAAGCGAGGCGCTCACGACGCTCCGGGAGAAAGCGTCACCGCGGCCGTCCCGAGCCTTTTGCCGCCACTGCCCGCGGGGTTGCCGAACAATCGCCTGGGACTGGCTCGTTGGTTGGTGGATCGCGAAAACCCGTTGACCGCCCGTGTAACGGTCAACCGTTTTTGGCAGATGCTTTTCGGGAGCGGGTTGGTGGCGAGCGTTGAAAACTTCGGCTCGCAAGGCGAATGGCCGACGCATCCCGAAGTGCTCGATTGGCTGGCGGTTGAATTCATGGAAAGCGGCTGGGACGTCAAGAGCATCTTGAAAGTTATCGTCACGAGCGCGACCTATCGCCAGTCGTCGAAACTGACGCCGGAACTCATCGAGAAGGACGCTAAAAACCGGCTGCCGGCTCGGGGTCCGCGTCTGCGTCTCGCCGCCGAGAGCGTGCGTGATCAGGCTCTGGCGCTCTCGGGTTTGTTGACCGAACAACAGGGCGGCCCCTCCGTGCGTCCCTATCAGCCCGCGGGCTTGTGGAAGGAACTCTCGAACTGGGACGCTTACGAGCATGACGGCGGCGACAGGCTTTACCGCCGCGGCCTCTATACATTTTGGAAACGCACCATCGCGCCGCCGGCGATGCTGACTTTCGACGCCTCGGACCGCGAAACCTGCATCGTCCGCGAGACCCGTACCAACACGCCATTGCAGGCGCTGAATCTGATGAACGACGTGACCTACCTCGAAGCCGCTCGCAAGCCGGCCGAACGCTTCGTGCGGGAAGGCGGGTCGAGCCCCGAGCAGCGGCCGGCGTACGGTTTTCGCCTCGCGACGGCCCGCCGGCCCGCCGCCGAGGAACAGGAAGTCTTGCCGCGAAGCTTCCGGCGATATCGTGATCGCTACCAAACGGCTCCCGAAGACGCCCGGAGCTATTTGAGCGTCGGCGAATCGCGACGCGATGAGACCATCGATCCCGTGGAACTCGCCGCCTACGCCGCGGTCGCGAGCCTAATTCTCAATCTCGACGAGACCATCACCAAAGAGTAGAGATGTTGCGCAAGATCTGGGCGCTACCCGTGCCGGGAGCCTAACGCGTCAGGCGTGGAGCGGCCCGGAATCAGGAGTTGCCGAAAGGCAACGTCGGAGTGGTGTGGTCACATGGCCCCCGGGGGGAGCCCAGACGCGACCATCGCGCCGTGTCTGACGCCCTGCGCGGGTGTGAAGGGAGGTTCGAACGCGACAGGAAGACAGAAAACCGTTGCATGGCAGCTCCGGGTCGGCTATACTAGCCATGCTGGATCGGCCTCCTAGATCTATGCTGTGCGGAAGTCCTGAGTAGTGCAATCATCGACAAGGTTGCGTTGAACGAATGGCGCGCTAAGAGTTCGTTGAGCGCGAGCTCAGTTAGGTCTCTTAAGCTGATAACGCTCGGGCGGCAGACTCGCTTGGAAGGCACCTGGAGGGGTCCCCATGGGCACTCGTTTAAGTCTGATCCTTGCCTTTTCCCTACTCTGCATCTACTCCCTGACAGCCCGGCGCGGAGGCGTCGAAGCCTTCGAGATCGGTCGCCACAATACAGACCAGATGCCAAAGGGCAAAGAGGCCGACGGGCTCCCCGGCGACTTCGTTCTGAGAAACGACAAGGTCGAGCTGCTCGTAGGCGGCAATCTACCGCTGCGCCGCGCCAACATGTCGATCGAGTATGTCGCGCCGATCCCCGGCGCGATCTTCGACTTCGACCTCCGCGACGGCGACAACGACCAGCTAACCGCCCTTCGGCCGGGCGACGAACTCGGCATGATGACCTACGTCAGGGTCGTCGCGGAGTCGGGCGACGGCACCGCGGCGATCGAGGCGGTCCGTACGGCGCCCTCGGGCGACGGTCTCTACACACGCCACGAGTACCGCCTCGAAGCGGGCCGGCAACATGTCGAAATCACTTCGACGTATCGCAACGAGGGCCCTGAAAACAAAGTGATCTCGCCGCGAGCCGTCTGGAAGGGTCTCGACCAAGAAGCTCAGGCCGGCGAGGTTCGCACGGGCGATTCGATCGACCCCTTTGACAAGCGCGGCTATGCTTGGGCGCCCCTGGAGCCGCCCTCGCTGCCGGAAGAAATCATGCTCCGACCCGGCCAAAGCCGCACCTACAGAATCGTGTTCGCCGTCGCCCAGTCGCCGCTCGCCGCCTACGGAGTCGTCGCGGCCGCGCTCGGCGAAACCGGCTCGCTCTCCGGCCGCGTCGCCGATCCCCAAGGTTCGCCCGCCGCGCGCGCCGAGCTGATCGTCGAGATCAACGACACCGCGCTCAAGGCCTACCCTGACGCCGACGGCTCGTACTCTCTGAACTTGCCGCCGGGGTCGTATAAGCTGGGGCTCGAAGACCTAGGCCGCGAACCGCTGGAGCAAACCGTCGAAATAGCAGCGGGCAAAGCGGCGAAGCTCGACTGGAACGTCTCCCCGGCCTCGATGGTCAAAGGCATGGTGCGCGACAGCTCGGGCGCGCCCTCGCCCGCCAAGATCCAGTTCCTCGGCCGGGACGGAACCAAGACTCCGAACTTCGGCACCGAGTACCGCGTTCACGGCAATTCGCACCAGTACCAAACCCACGACGGCCGCTTTGAACAGCAGATCCCGGCGGGCGACTACTTGGTCCGAATCACTCGCGGCCCAGAGTTCGACCTCTACGAGCAAGAGATCAGCGTCGCCGCCGGCAAGACTGTCGAGATCAACGTGAGCCTGCGCCGTTCCGTCGACACCGCCGGCTGGGTATCCACTGACTTCCACGCCCATTCCACTCCCTCGGGCGATAACTACTGCAACACCAATGACCGCATCATCAACTTCGCCGCCGAGCACATCGAGTTCGCGCCGACGACCGAGCACAACCGTATCTACGATTGGGAGCCACACATCAACCGCCTAAGTCTGTCGGACGTTTTGAAGACCGTCCCAGGGATCGAGCTGACCGGCTCGGGACAGCACTTCAACGCCTTCCCGCTGACGCCGAACCCGCTCGAGCAAAACGGCGGCGCTCCTGTCTGGACTTTCGATCCCCGAATCAATGCCATCGTGCTTCGCAACTGGGGCACGCCTTCGCTGCACGGCGGCAATCGCTTTGACAGCGAAGCGAACGCTCTCCAGGCTCGCGCGCGCGGCGTTCGCTTCGGCGGCGGCGCCGACCGTTGGGTACAGGCCAACCACCCGAGCGTGCAGAACGTCTTCTTCGACCGCGACGAGGACGGCGTCCGCGACGGCGGCTTCGTCGGTTTCGAGAACTTGATCGATGCCGCCGAGGTTTGGAGCGCCGAGATCCTCAACCATCAGCCGCTCGCAACGCGCCGCGGAAGCAGTTGGCCCAACCGCACCTTCTTCTGGCTGCAGATGCTCAACCAAGGCCGCCATGTCTGGTGCGTTGCTGTCTCCGACGCCCACCGTATCTTCGGTAACGGCGTCGGCGACTGGCGCACCTATATCCCGAGCTCGACCGACGACCCCGGCGAGATCGACCACGCCGAGATCATCCGCAACGCCAAAGCCGGCCGCATGATGATTACCAACGGCCCCTTCCTTGAGGTCGAGACTGCCGGCGGGCTGCCGATCGGCTCCACGATCCAAGCCGAGGGCTACGTCGACCTGAACATCAAGGTCCAGGCGCCGAACTGGATCGACGTCGACCGTGTGCAGGTGCTCGTCAATGGCCGCATGCCCAAAGAGTTGAACTTCACCGCGAAGACGCATCCGCGGAAATTCCGCCAAGGCGTCCTCCGCTTCGACGAGACGGTTCGCGTGCCGCTCCAGCAAGACGCGCACCTCATCGTCGCCGCCGTCGACGAAGACTCCGACCTCTCCAAAGGCTGGGGCCTCAACCCGCAAGGCAAGATGCGCCCGACCGCTTTCACCAACCCGATCTACGTCGACACGCGCCACGACGGCTTCCAGGCCAACGGCGACACCCTAGGCCACCCGCTGCCGGCGGCCTTCCCAACTGAATAGGAAGTGGCGACAGGCGCTTCCCGCCTGTCGCTTCGGCCCGCGGGGCCAACCGTTCCGCGGCTCGGCTCTCCCGCCTCCTTTCTTTTCGCGGCGGATTTGCCGGCAAAAAGGCACAGCTCGGGGCGCTTCTCCGCTGTCGTGGATCGTGTTTGATTATCGAAACAGGGGTTCTTGACGCCCGGTCACCCACCTGCACCTTCGTTCAAAAGGCTTTTGATGTCGGGGTTGAGGAGGCGCTGGACTTCTGGGTCGTCGAGGTCGGCGGCTCGGATGACTCGGGTGGGGGAATCGATGTGCTTGGGCGGCGTCTCGCCTTTCAGCTTTTGGATCACCGTCGCCACACCCAGATACCCCAGATTGAAAGGGTCCTGAACGACCAAGGCATCAATCACGCCGTCTCGCAGGCTTTTCTCGAGGGTTGGGCCCGAGTCAAAGCCCACGACCTTGATCTTGCCGACCATCCTTCGGGCGCGAATCGCCTGGGACGCTCCGACCGAGGCCGCTTCGCTCGAGCAGAATAGGCCATCGAGTTCCGGATGCGCCGTCATCATGTCTTCGGTGACCGTCATGGCGCGGGCGCGGTCGGTCATGCAGTATTGTTGGTTTACGATCTTCAGCCCCGGGAACTTGTCGCGCAGCGCCTCCTCGAAACCTCTCTCGCGATTCATGGTCGAATCACTACCGGTAATGTGCTTGACCATGGCGATGTTGCCTTCACCGCCGAGCAAGCCGCTGAGCGTCTCGGCGGCCTTCACGCCCGCCGCGTAGTTGTCGGTGACCACGAACGACACGTACTTGTCGGTATTAACTCCCGAATCGAACACTGTCACCGGAATACCGGCCGCGGTGGCCCGCTCCACGACGTTCACCAGCGCCGTCTGGTCCGAGGGAGAAATCACAATGCCGGCCACATGTTGGTTGATCATCGATTCGACAATCTGAATCTGGCGGACGTAGTCGGTCTCTTGCGGAGGCCCGTTCCACAAGATCTCGACATCATGTTCGCGGCCGGCGGTCATCACGCCGGCGTACACCGATTGCCAGAAGATCGAGTTGACCGCCTTGGGCGCGACTCCGATTACGGTCTTCGTCGAGCGGTTGCAGGCCAGCGACAGCGTCGCCCCGAGACTGGTTAGAAAATTTCTTCGGTCCATGATGTAATTACGCACGGAGACTCGTAATGTCCTCCCAGCCCCCGCCTTCCCACGACCGTACCATGGCGGCGTTGACCTCGGCTACCGCCAGCGCATCGGCGAAACCGGGCTTGCCTTGCTCGCCGGCGACGACCGAGCGTAGAAACTCGTAAGCCTCGATCGTCTTGAGATCCTCGTAGCCGATCCCGCTGCCGTCGCCAGGGTTGAAATTGCCGTGGTAGGGATACTGATCGCCCGCGATCAACTTCATGTAGCCATCGTGCAGGCCGTCTTCGCCGGGCAGATAGAGGTCCAACTCGTTCAAGCGTTCGAAATTCCATCCCGCCGCGCCCTTGGCGCCGTTGAGCTCAAAGGCCATCTCGCATTTCGGCCCGAAAATCGCTCGCGAAACTTCGAACGTCCCCTGCGCGCCGTTGGCGAACTCGACCAAAGCGCCGACGTAGTCTTCGTTGGTCACTTCGCCCGCGGGGTCGTCGGCGGCGCCGAGCGAAAAATGCGTCCCCACGCCCGGGGTCGGCAACGGCCTTTGCTCGATAAACGTGTCGTGATTGGCGACCACGCGCTTCACCGGCCCGATCAAGCTATGCGCCATGTCGACAACATGCGACATCAAATCGTTCACCGCGCCGAAGCCGGCCAAGTCGCTGTCAAAACGCCAGGTCAAACGGCTGCGCGGATTGCTGCCGTACATCGAAAGAAAGCGGCCGCGGTAGTGGTTGATCTCTCCAAGCTTGCCCGCGGCAATCAGCTTTCTCGTGTGGACCACCAGCGGCGCCCAGCGATAGTTGAAACCCACGAAGCTTAGTACGCCGGCCCGTCGCGCGGCGGCTTCGATTTCGGCGGTTTCCTCGGGATTGCGACCGACCGGCTTTTCGCAAAAAATGTGCTTGCCGGCTTCGGCCGCGGCACGCGCGAGTTCGACATGCAGGTGATTGGGCGCGGCGATGTTGACGACCTGAACCTCGGGATGCTCGACGAGCTTTCGCCAGTCCGTCGTCGTCTCCTCAAAACCGATCGCCCCGGCTCCCCGCTCGGCCCGCGCCGCGACGTCATCGGCGCAAATTACCAATCTCGGCTCGATGCCCGCCTCGGGAAAGCGCAGCGGGATCTGGCGATACGAGCGGCTGTGCATCTGCCCCATCCACCCCATCCCGATAATGCCGATACCGATCTTTTGAGCCATGGATAAACTCACCGGTCATGCACGGAAGTCCGCGCTCCCGTCTCGTGCCGGTGCCACCTATTTTCCCATATCAAATCACGCACTAACCCGCTAGCCTTCCCGATTCCGCCCCAGTGGTCTAACCTGCATTTCTCACCAACTGACGGTCGAAGCACATGATAGGCCCGCCATTACTTCGTTGCGCTTGCTCGCCGTGCTCACCGTACCGTTCAAGTACGCCTCCGCGCGCCAAGCGGCCCGCGTCTTGTACTGACGGCCTTCTCATGCACTTCGCCTCGACACTTGGTGAGAAATGCAGGCTAGCGTTGACCTCCCTCGCCCAATAGCTCGAAGAATCGCGCCACCGAATGGATGGCCTTGTAGTAGTTGTCGAGGTGGAATTTTTCGTTCGGAGAATGCAGCCGGTCGTCGGGCAGCCCGAAGCCCATCATCGCCGTCGGGATTCCCAAATGCGTCGCAATGTCGCCGACGACCGGGACCGAGCCGCCCGAGCGAATGTACACCGTCTTGCGGCCGAACACTTCCTCGAGTGCTTGCGCCGCCTTCGCGACCGCCGGATGATCGGGGCCGACCTGGGAAGCCGGCGCCGAGGAGATCACCCGAATCTCGATCTCGATACCCGCCGGAGAATTGTCCGCGACAAATTGCCGTACGGCCTGGAGAATCTTGTCGGGATCCTGATCCGGGACCAGTCTCATGCTGACCTTGGCAACGGCCTTGGCGGGAATGACGGTCTTGCCTCCCGGGCCCGTGAAGCCGCCGCCGATGCCGTGAACCTCGAACGTCGGCCTTGCCCAGGTGCGTTCAAACACGGAACGATCCGGCTCGCCGGTCAATTGCGACGCGCCGATTTCGGCGGCGAGGTAGTCGGCCTCGTCGAAAGGCAGCCCCGCCCAGCTTTCCTTTTCAGCCGCGGCCGGATCGCGAACATCGTCGTAGACACCGGGAATCCGGATCACCCCCTGGGCGTCCTTGCAACGGGCGAGCAACTCGACCAGTCCAAACACGGCGTTGGGCGCCGTACCGCCGTACAGCCCGGAATGAAGATCACGGTCAGGGCCTCGCGCTTCCCATTCCATGTAGATCATGCCGCGCAGGCCGGTGCAGAGGGTCGGCATCCCGGCGGCGTACATGGCCGTGTCGGAAACCAGCGCCACGTCGGCCCGCAGCCGCTGTTGGTTGGCCGCGACATAGGCCGCGACGGTTTCGCCGCCTACTTCCTCTTCGCCCTCGATCAGAAACTTCAGGTTGACCGGCGGCTCGCCGTGCACCGCGCGCAACGCCTCGACGGCCTTGATGTGCGCGAACATCTGGCCCTTGTCGTCCGACGCGCCGCGGGCGTAGAGATCGCCGTCGCGAACGGTCGGCTCAAACGGCGGGCTGATCCATTCGTCGAGCGGGTCGGGCGGTTGGACGTCATAGTGCCCGTAGCACAAGATCGTCGGCTTTCCCGGGGCGTGAAGCCAATCGGCATAGACGAGCGGGTGCCGCCCGCCCTCGACGCCCGAAACCGAATCGGGTTGAATCATCTCGACGTTTTCGAGACCCGCCTCGCGCAGGCTCGCCGCGACGAAATCGGCCGCGCGCAGGATGTCGGCTTCGTTCTCCGGCAGCGTGCTGATGCTCGGAATAGCGAGGTAATGCTTCAGCTCGTCGAGGAAGCGTTCACGGTTTTGGTCGAGGAAAGAGGCCAGAGATGTAGACATTGTCAATGCGCATTATAGGGGTCCGAGTGGCCGTGGCCGCGTTTCAGGCTGTCCGGACTACGGTCTCTGAAGCCTGCCGGGTGCCATAACCAGTCAGTCACGGACTCCCCAGCTCGCAACTTGATCCACATCCGGTGCCGTCAACTTGTAGGTTGGCCCAATCGCGCCGCCATACACATAAGTGTGCTCTCACTCGCGCACATCTATCTTCGATAGAATGTTCAAAGGCAGAGAAGAAGTAGAAGAAGTAGTCAATTCACCCGTTTCGGCTACGCCTCTTCTTTTCCCATTTTTGGATAGTCGTCAGCGACACATCTAAAACCTCTGCCTTTTTCTTCGCAGTTGCCGCTCCGTCCTTCTCCGCAAATTTTAGTAAATCTATTTGTAGCTCATCACGGTGAGGAATGTATTTCAGGCTATCAGAGGGGCGAATTCTAAAGTCCTCAACCAAATCATCTAATTCTTTCTTGACTCTTCCGGCCAGGCTGCGAAGCCTTTGGTGGTCCACGTCAGGCTCTATTTCTATCCATCGCCGATAGGCTTCGCGAGCACCGTCCCCATTTTCTTCCATCAAAAACGCTTTCGTGAGGTGTAAGGCACATGATGCATCTATCGTTGGTTTTCTGGATCGACTCTCACCGTCCCTATGGTTTAGCTGCATCGCTTTCTTCAGACGCTCCCGGGCATCCGTTGGTCGGCGCAATTCGACGAAGGCTCTGCCCGCCGCAATCAACGCGTCGATCTCACAAAACAATTGGCCGTGCTTTTGTGCCAAGGCTATAGCAAATTCTGCTCTCTCCTTCGCCCTTGCAATCGAAGCCGACGTCGCCTCGCGGAGATCAATCCGGCTCGAGAGGATTGACGAATAGCACAGCCAACGTTTGTCTTCGATGCTATTCGCCAGTGTCGTCAATTTGTCGAGCGCACCGCGCGCTTCGCTGAGATTCCCCGTGTACAAATGTCCGAGCACTAGCTCGTAAGTTGCCTTCGCAGAGTAGCGGTGATGGCCCTTGAATTCACTCACCGAGTCTTCGATGAGCTTGATTGCTTTCTCTAGCTTCTCTTGATCGTAACCGGCAAGAACTCGGAGAATAGCACCTTCTACTGAGTCTCGCATAATATACTGTCAATCGAGACAAAGAGAAGACTGTTTCCAGAAAGCGGTAATCAAGCGCGGTTTGCGGCGCATTCGCCGCAGCGCTTTGCGGGCGCGCTCGTCGAGTTCCCAGTAGTCCTTCGGGCAGACGTTGGGCAACTCGTGCTGCTTCCAGTACGCCCAAATGTATTCCACCGGGTTCAACTCCGGCGCATAGGGCGGCAAGTACTCCGTTGCGATGTGATCCTCGGAGAGCTGGATGAACTCCCGCACCAGGCGGCTGCGGTGCGCCGGCAGCCGGTCCCAGACGATCAGCAGTGGGCCGTCGATGTGGCGCAGCAAAGCCTTCAGGAAGTCGATGACCTCCAACTCGCCGATCGCGCCGGGATAGAGCCGGAAGTAAAAGTTGCGCAACGTCAGCCCGGCCGACACCGACAGCTTGTCCCAGTTGAAGTTGAACTCCAACACCGGTGTCTCGCCGCGCGGCGCCCAGGTGCGGCAACGATGCGGCTTCTGACTCAATCCGCTTTCGTCGATGAAGACGATCGTACGTTCTTCTTTGCGGGCTTTTTTTTAATGGCCGGCCAAGTCTTGCGCTGCCAGCCGCGGATGGCCTCTTCGTTGCGCTCCCGCGCTTTGCCGACGGGCCGTTGCGGGCTCCAACCGAGCGCCCGCGGGATCTTCCAGACATGGCCCTCGTGATAGCGCACGCCGAACTCGTCTCCGATCAGACGAGCGACCCGCGGACAGCTCCACAGCGGCGTCGGGAAGCCGTGCGCCTCGGGGCCTTCCAGCAGCAACGCCTCGAGGCGTTCGAGCTGCGCGGCGTCCAACAGCGGCTTACGGCCGGCGCGGCCGGCCTGGCGCAACCCGGCTTCGCCGTCACGCCGGTATCGTCGCAGCCACTCGCTGACGCTTTGCCGCGCGACCTTCAATCGCCTCGCTGTCTCGGACTGACTACAGCCTTGCTCGACCAACCGGATCGCTTTGAAACGGCGCTTCTCCAGGGCCTCGAAATCCCGCCGTACGCCTTTTGTATTTCCCATACATACAAAGACGTACGTACCCCAAAAAGGTGTCACTTTATTTTGCGAGACTCAATAGGAGGTTCAGGCGAGCGACGTTAAGCTTATCGGCCGCAAAAGTGAAGAGCACCCTGGCAGGGTAGATATTGTGTAGCAATGCCCTTCGGTAATAGCCTCTAGTGTGATTGATCCAGCCTAGGCCCAACGCTTGACTCTTTGCGATTCTATGGGCTGAGTAGATGAAGGAGTCAAGGACCTTCTTATCCCTGTTGCGTCCCTTGGATTGTGAGTACAACGCCTTCCTCGTTTCCGTAAGCAAATAGTAATGTTCGATCGATTTGCCGAACGCATCTTCGGCATCGGCCAGTTGGTTTAGATGGCGATATACCCGCCCTAAGTAGTAATAGCTTTGGCCGAGTAGTTCGTAGCACACGGGTTCTCGTTGGTCAAATAGGTCGTCGGTTAGGAGGCTTTGACAATCAAGAATCAGGTCTCGCGCCGCCGTGTACTGGCCGTCTCGATAGATGGACTGTGCGTAGTACAAGATCAGCCGCACTTTCTCCCTGAACAAGGACCGCTTTCCGGAGGCTTGTTCCTGAACGGACCTCGGGAGCTCGTTGTAAAGAGCCGCACCCGCCTGGACCACCTGCTGCACACTGCGTGTCTCGCCATAATAGTCAAAGACTTCAGCGATTAGGCACCGGCAACGGAGGTTGCTAATTTCCTCATTTTCGTCGTGTCCCGTCGAGGCAAGTATCGGAAGTTGGCTACCGACCTTCTTGGCTTGCTTTAGCAACTCAGGCGTGAACCGGCTGCGAGGAACCTCGTTCTCAATCTGGCGGAGAGCGGTTTTGAAGTTCGTTCCCGTAGTTCTCATGTCGTGATTCTCGATTGGGCGGCGTTGGCCACGCTGACACAAACATTGTATGCGTCGATCGGACACTTAATGTTGTGTATCTCGCTTGGATACTTACTAATGTACCATGTTTTGGGCCAGTGGTTGCGGTTGCGACGCCTGAGATAATCCGCGAAAATAGAATCGTGGTTGACGCGCGCAACGGGAAAGGTCCACGAAATCGGATCGAGATGGTGGCAGATCTGTTCAACGGGCGTAATTTCGTCGAATTTGGGGCAATTGAAGCGCTGCTCGGGTGTGACCGGAGCTTCGTCTATTCCCTAAAAGCCGAGCTGGAGCGGGTGCTTACGGAGCGCTCAGGCTCGGACGGCTGCGATCTGACGTCGTTTCTGGACGCCAACCCACCGGGTTTTTGCGTGGAGTGGTTCTCCCGAGGCCGGCGGTCGTTCTGGATCGGGTGCAATGCGTCTGGGTTGTAGAATGAAGAAGAGGAACGTATGGATTGGGGCTGCGGCCACACTGGCGGCCGCTGTCCTCGGGAGCCCGTGGCTCATTCCACTGATCCTCCACTCGCATCCTGTCCATGGATGGACTGACAAGACCATCGCTGCCAAGAACTACGACCGCAAAGCTCACGTACAAATAGGTGGCGACGCAGCCTTCGGCCTTGAAATCGTGCGTGACCGGCAGCCCCCGCCGCCTCTGGACGTTTTCAACGTCCGGCGTGTCGAATACGACATTGAGTTTCCTCGCGAAGGGTCATACGATGTACTGATCCGCTACGCGGCTGGCGAAAGCCGTCCGGTTGCCGTATTTCTCGCTGGCCAGGAGAGGGTTGGTCTTGTCGCAGCCACCGGTGGCTGGACGCTCGCCCACCAGGAGTGGACGTCTCTCGGACCCTTCAATGTGAAGCACGGGCGGAACACGCTGAGGATCTCTTCAAGAGTAGGGGACCGGATAAGCCGCTTTCCTCATCTTGAGGCCATTCGCCTCCGGTGGTCTGAATAACCCCCTCACACTTTCTAAAGGGTGGAGATAGATAAGCCGAAGCACCCATTGCACGATCCAGTCCTGACGGACCCTTCCCAGCGACCGGTCGATTGCGAAAATCACGTGGTCGTGCCGGGCAGCACCTTTTCTCGCGTAGTCGGACTTTCACCGCAAGCGGGCTAAGCATGATCGGGCGGTGGAAAGCGCTCTCCCAGCTTGACCATGGCGTCATCCTTCGTCGTGACCCGGCCCTCTAACTGTTCCATCTCGACCCATTCCAGTAATTCCGCGAACAGCGGGCCGGGGCGGTACCCGGCCGCGATCAAGTCGTCGCCCTTAACCAGCCGCGGCGGACGCAACTCCGGTTCAGGGATCTCAGCCACCTTCTCGCGCACGAACTCATAGTTCCCCAGCATCCCGTGGCTCGCCACGCAGTCGAGGCGGTGCAACTCCATGTGCTCGTCGAAGCCGTCGGTCTGAAGGAAGCGCTTGAGGCGGCCCGTGCGCATCTCGGTGACGTGTCCGAAACGCATGTGGTTGGCGACCAGCGCGAGGATTCGCTCGATTTGTTGATTGGGGAAGCGCAGCCGAGTGAGAATTTCCTCGGCCAGCTTGACCCCGACTTCGACATGACCGTGGAACCGAATGCGGTCGGCGAATTCGATCGTTTCGGGTTTGCCCACGTCATGCAACAGCGCCCCCCAGGCCAGCGTAAGGGTCGGGTCGCGGAGATTTTCGAGCAGCAGCAAAGTGTGTGTCCACACATCGCCTTCCGGGTGATGCTCGGGCGATTGTGGGACGCCCCGCATCTTGGCCGCCTCGGGCAACACGGCTTCGAGCAAACCAGTCTCGTCGAGCAAGGCGAACGCTTCGCGCGGCGCGCCTTCGGTCAGCATGAGGTTCAGCTCATCGCGAATTCGTTCGGCCGAAATCTCGACGATCTCGGCCGCGTGTCGCTCGATCGCGCGGCGAGTTTCGTTTTCGATCGAAAAGCCCAGCCGAGCCGCGAATCGCACCGCCCGCAACAGGCGCAACTTGTCCTCGCCAAACCGTCGATCCGGATCCCCGATGGCTCGAATGAGCTTGGCTTCCAGATCGTCGCGTCCGCCAACGTAGTCGAAACAAACTTCTTCGACCGGATCGAGGAAAAGGCCGTTGATTGTGAAGTCCCGGCGTCCGGCGTCTTGTTCAGCGCTATCGGTAAAATGCACGTCCGCGGGCCGACGCCCGTCGTGGTACTCCCCCTCGCGGCGGAACGTCGCCACCTCCACCCGCGCCTCGCCGTCGCGAACCAAGATCACGCCGAATTTGGCGCCGATCGCCAATGACCCCGGAAAATAGCTTTGGATCCGCTCCGGACGCGCGTCGGTCGCCACGTCGTAGTCACCGGGTTCACGGTCCAATAACCGGTCGCGCACGCAACCGCCCGCCCAATAGGCCGTATGACCGCGCTCCTTGAGACCGCGGACCACCGATAGTGCCAGAGCGCGGGCGGTCATGGGTCCTCGCGGCCCGAGCCGGGCCGGGCATCCTCGACTAATCGATATACCTCGCTCTTGGGCAGGCCGAATTCGCGTGCCGTTTGCTTGATGGCCCCCATGCGATCGGCACCGTCGGCGATCAACTCGGCTACCCGGCCCGACGCGTCGTCGGGAACGGGCCGGACCCTTTCACGCCGGCCGATCAGTAGCGTAATCTCCCCTTTGACCGTCGGGCGTTGTTCGAGAGCGGCCGCGATCGCCGCCGCCGTGCCTCGTAAGAACTCCTCGTGCAATTTCGTCAACTCGCGCGCCACCACCACCGGATGCGTGCCCAGCAGTTCGGCGATGTCGGACAACGTGCCGCGGATGCGCCGCGGTGTCTCGTAAAACACCGTCGTCGCCTCCTCATACCGCAGAGCTTCCAACACCTTGCGGCGCGCCGACTTTTTCGCGGGCAGGAATCCCTCGAACCGAAAGCGGTCGGTCGGCAGCCCCGAGGCCGCTAGAGCGGTTTCGATCGCCGTCGGACCGGGAATCGGCGCTACCCGGATATTGCTCTCAATGGCCGCTCGGACGACGCGGTAGCCCGGGTCTGAAATAGCGGGCATTCCGGCGTCGGAAATGACGGCGATGTGTTCGCCGGCCAGCGCCGCCGCCACTAACTCCTTGGCGCGCTGCTGTTCATTGTGCTCGTGGTAACTCACGAGCGGCTTGTCGATCCCGAAATGGGCCAGCAGCTTGCCGCTATGGCGGGTGTCTTCACAGGCGATCCGATCGACTTTCCGAAGAACCGCGAGCCCGCGCGGGCTCAGGTCCTCCAAGTTCCCGATCGGCGTTGCCACGAGATAGATGGTGCCGGGCATGAGAATGGCGGAAGCGCGGCGCGACCCCCACAGGTGATTGTAAGGGGCTCTGGGCCGGCACCGCCCAACCCGCCGGCCGCTCGATTAGGCTGGGGAGTAGAAGGGCGCGGCGCCGGGCGTCCGATACCGCTCTAGGAAAGCTTCGTAACCCGCCGTGTCGAGCGGAGGCGCCACGATATGTCCTTGAATGCGCTCGCAGACGACGCTCCCCAAGAATGCCAAATCGTCTTCGGTCTCGGCGCCGGTGACCGCCACGCTGAAGCTCATATCGTGGGCCAGTTCCACAATGCCCGACGTGGAATTGGGGCCTGCCTTGGCGCCATCCGCCTGATGAACCAAGGAAACGTCAATCTTGATGCCGTCGATCGGGAAACGCCGCAAGTAGATCAGCGAGGAGTAGGCTCCGCCGAAATTGTCGAGATCGACGCGAACGCCGAGCGCCACCAGTTCGCGAATCCGTTCCGCGACTTCGGAGTCGCCTCGCGCAAGGGTGGGTTCGTTCAATTCGAGGCGTAAACATTCCGGATCGGTTCCCGCGTCGCGCAGCACGTCCCTCATCATCGCGACGAATTCGGGCCGGCGAATCTCATCGGCCGACACGTTGACCGAAACAGGCAAGGGCGCGCCGGCTTGCTCCCAAGCCCGCGCCTGACGGCAGACCTGCTCCATGATCCATCGGCTCAGCGTAAGGATGTTGCCCTTTTCCCCCACCGCGCGGATGATGTCGCGGGTTGCGATCCAGCCGCGCTCCGGGTGATTCCATCGCAGCAGCGCCTCCACGCCGCCCGGCTCTCCGGTCGAGGGTAGCGCGAAGGGCTGGTACTGAAAGCCGAATTCGCCACGCTCCAAGGCTTCGCTGAGTTGTCGTTTCGAGCCGAGAATCTCGAGGTCCGCGGCATATCGATTGCTGTCGAAGATCTCGTATTCCGCCGGGCCCCGCGCCTTGGCGCGGTACATGGCGGCATCGGCGTCGCGCACCAGATCGGCCGGTTGCTCGTAATCGTCGCAGGCGATGGCAACGCCGATCCCCGCCCCGACTGTAACTTCCCGGCGACCGCAGGGGAACGGCGTGGAAAGCTCCTCTTGGATGCGCCGGGCCACGATCGCGGCGTCGGAAGGGCTTTCGATTTCCCGCAAAAGCACGCCGAACTCGTCACCGCCCAAACGAGCCACGAGATCCCCGGGACGGATGCATCGGCGAAGCCGATCGGCGACCCCGGCCAGCAAGCGGTCACCCACCTCGTGTCCGAAATTGTCGTTGACGGACTTGAAACCGTCCAGATCCACCATCAGCAAGGCGAACAACCGATCGGAGCGTCGCTGAGCGCGCAGAGCGGTGCGCCGCAATTGGGATTCAAACTCCGCGCGATTCGGCAGTCCCGTTAGCGCGTCATGGGAAGCATCGTGGCGCAGTCGATCTTCCGCGTTTTTGCGGTCGGTGATGTCGCTTTGGGAGCCGACGATGCGCGTCGGTTCGCCGGATTCCGAACGAAGGGCAATGCCGCGGCTGTGCATCCAGCGATAGCTCCCGTCACGGTGGAGCAAACGATGTTCCATCGAGAAGCGGGCGGCGCCGCGGTGAAGGTGATCGGCCAGCTTCCCGAGCAGATGACCCAGATCGTTACGATAAACGCGGTCCAACCATTCGTCGGGTTCGTGGCCGATTTCGTGATCCGCGAACCCGAGCATCGATTTCCAACGAGGGCAATAGTAGATCTCGTTTGTCTTCAGGTCCCAATCCCATAGACCGTCATCGGCCGCGCGGGCGGCGAGAGCGTACCTTTCCTTACTTTCCTGGATTTCCGATTCCACGTTAAGCGCTCTGTCCGCGGCCCGCGATCAAGTCGGCGGGGCTCACTTTCGGGGCACGCGGCGGGGTCGCCGGCCTGTCCAAGACGTGGACGCTCCAGGGACGAAAACCGGTGCTCCTAGCGTCTATTTTAAGGAGTAGTGCGACCAAAGACAGACGGCCATCCGTACCTGATTCGATAAGAAAATTGCCGTAGGCGAAAGGGTCCGTTTTACTTACTCTTCAGCGACGCTCTCAGGGTCGACTGTGAACCGAGCTGGATCAAGCTCTCCGTGTCGGACTCGGACTCTTGCCTGTCGAAATGCTCTCGCAGGACGTCGATGATGGCGTTGCTGTCGAGCGGGGGGTATAAGACGCGTCCCTGCACCTGGTCGCAGTTCTGTGTCCGAAGGAACTCGAGCTGTTCCTGTCGTTCGACTCCTTCGAAGATGACCTTGATGCCGAGATTGTGGGCGAGCGCGATAACGCCGCCCGCGATGGCGCGGTCTTCTCGGTCCGAAGTCAGCTCGCTGACGAACGATTTGTCGATCTTGAGGCAGCTGATCGGGAAACGCCGCAAATAGGTGAGCGATGAATACCCGGTGCCGAAATCGTCGAGTAGGATCTCGACGCCGAAAGAGGACAGACGGCGCAAGACTTCGGCGGTCACTTCCGTGTTGCCCATCAGACCGCTCTCGGTCAGCTCGACCCGCAGCAATCGCGCATCAACGCCGGTTTCGCGCAGCGCGGCGGTGACCGATTCAAATAGATCGATCGACTTGATCTGGTGCGGCGAGACGTTCACGGAAACCGGCACGCGCCCCAGTCCGAGGCGTTCCCAGTCTCGCACCTGCCGACAGGCTTCTCGCAGAACCCATTCGCCCATGGGAATGATGAGGCCGGTATCCTCGGCGATCGGGATGAAAGTACCCGGCAGCATGATCCCTCGCTCGGGATGTTGCCAGCGCAGCAGGGCTTCGCAGCTCGTGATATGGCCCGACGAGAGAGAAAAAATCGGCTGGTAGTAGAGCTCGAATTCTTCGCGTTCCAACGCCCGGCGCAACGAGGTTTCCAGTTGCAACAGCTCGACGGCTCGAATGTGCATGGCCTGATTGAAGGTCTCGTAACGGGCCTTGCCGAGCGACTTGGCGCGGTACATGGCGGCGTCGGCGTTTCGCAGCAGCTCAACCGGCGTCTCGTCCCGGCCCGTCCCGAACGCAATGCCGATGCTGACCGCGGCGAAGACTTCTTGCTCACAGACCTTGAACGATTCAGTAAGGGCGGCTTGCAGACGCTCGGCGATCCGCCTCGCCTCGGCTTCGTTGGCGAGGGAGGTGAGAAGAACCGCGAATTCGTCTCCTCCGAATCGAGCGATCACATCATAGGGGCGGACCGAGGCCGCCAGCCGATCGGCGATCGCCGCCAACAAATGGTCGCCGGCCGTGTGTCCCAAACTGTCATTGACGACTTTGAAGCGATCGACATCGAGGAATAAGACGGCGAACAAGTCGTCTTCACGGCGCCGGTTCAAAACCGCCGCCTCCAGCCGCCGCAGGAAATAGGTGCGGTTGGGAAGCCCCGTGAGCGGATCGTGCAGCGCCTCGTGGAGTAATTTCTTTTCAGCCTGCTTGCGCTCCGTAATGTCGCTTTGCGAGCCCACCAGCCTCACCGCCTTACCTTGGTCGTCACGCACGGCGACCCCGCGAGTCAACATCCAACGGAAGCTGCCGTCCCGGTGGCGGACGCGTTGCTCAATTTCCAACTGCGGGGCGTCCCCTTCCAAATGGTCCTTCACGGCCTGCGTCAATGAAGGATGATCGTCGGGGTGAACGCGGCTCATCCATTCGTTCGGCCTTCCCTGTAGTTCGTCTTCGTTGTAGCCCAAAGCCATTTTCCAACGCGGTGAGTAATATATGCTGTCCGACAGCAAATCCCAATCCCACAAACCATCATTGACGGCCCGCGCGGCCAGCGCATAACGCTTCTCGCTTTCCCGTAAAGCTTGCTCGGCGCTCCGCCGTTCCGAGATGTCTCGCACGATTGCCGTGAACATCGGACGGCCATCGAGTTCCATGCGGCTGACCGTCAGCTCCAGCGGAAACTTCCGCCCGTCGCGGCGCAATCCGACCAGTTCACGACTCCCGAAAAATTCGCGGTCGGCGCCGCTAACAGCCGCGAAGTCCGGGCACTCCGGCATCAGCTCGTTGACATGGCGGCCGCGGGTAGGCTCCGCCTCGCAACCGAAGAGACGCTCGGCGCCCGGGTTGAACGTTTCGATGAGACCTTCTCGGTCGAAAGTAATAATGCCGTCCGGAGCTTGATCAATGACGGCGCGGATACGCGTCTCGCTTTCCCGGACCTTGCGGGTCATCAGATCGGCGATGGCCAGGGCGCGGGAGCGAGCGGAAGCTAGGATCAGAGCGATGTCGAACAGCAGCACGCTGAACACAAGCCCGCCCAGCAGAACCTGGATAGGGCGGTCGGCTTCCGCGGACAGATAATGCCGCGGGGCGGCAAGGCGCAGAGTCCACAATCCGCCGCCGGCACTGACGGAAACAGCCTTCTCGTATCGATTGACAACGTCGGGTTGGAAGGCGTCGGCGCCTCGCTCGAAGACCACCGCCGGATCGCCCGCCTTTTCCGCCAACTCGATGCGTAGAGCTAAGGCTTCGGTTTCGTCCTTCGGCTCGAGCAAGCCGCCCAACATCGCGTCGGCTCGCGTTTGAGTCGCCACCCAGCCTCGTAGGGCGGCACGGCGGCGGCCTACGGTTGTGACGGCCGCCCCCGGGGCGTAAACAGGAACCAGAGCGAGGAAGCTCGGTTCTTCACCCGGCACCGAGACGCCGGCCGCATGATAGCCGCGCAACAGTTCGCCGGAATCTCTCGTCTTCTCGGCCAGCGCCCGGACCGAGTCGATCGACCCCAGGTCAAAGCCCAAACGGCCGAGATTCTTCTTGTGAGGCTCTATGTAGCGAATCGGAAAAGAATCGAGGGTTGAAGACTTAGGGTAGACGACATAAGGCAACCCGATATCCCGCGCGGCCGCCGCCTCGAAGGCGGGGATGGCCTGACGCGGCACATTTTCCACAAAAGCAATATAGTCGACGGATTCGACAAACCTTTGTAGCGACTCTACAAACCCATGCCAGCGCTTCTGATCGAACACGCCGAGTGCTTCATGGGCGGCCTGGATCGTCCGCAACGTTTCCTCGTCTCGCTCCAATCGATCAACGAAACGACCGCGAAGACGCTCGAGTTCCTGATCGAAGCGAGCCCGCGCGCCGCTCTCGACATTGGCGCTCGTCATGTCCCACAACAAGAATGTCGCGACCAGCGACACGGCCAACATTATCCACGGACCGACGACGCGCTGACCCAAACGAGGGGCGACGGCTTCGAATACGCGCGCGGTATAGCGCGTCACCAACAGCAATAACGCCAGCAGCAACGCCGCCGCGACGTTGACGATGGCCATCGTATTCCCGAGCCTCTCCACGGGTCGGTACGCCAAGCCGAAGTCCATTTCGGCGACGAGACCGACGTCGAGATCGGGGAAGTAGGTGGCCGCGCCTATAACTCGACGACCCTCGCGGCCGAGATACCCCGCCGTGTCTACTCGAACCGCTTCACTCTGAAACGCGTGTCGTTCCTCGCGAAAGGCGGGCGGAAGCGGCCGCGCCTCGCCCCTGTTTCGCGGCGCGTTTCCAAGCCGCTGTCCGTTTTCATCAAAGAAAGATGTTTGGATGGCGTCGTAACCCGTCGCGGCGCGGTCTCCCCGCGGTGCGCCGATGGAAACACGCCTGGACAATACCAGGACGGCCATCGTGGTTCCGTCCCCACTTCGGATCGGAGTGGCGGCCGCCGTACCCACCCCCCCGCTCTTTTTCTCGTCGAAGCCCGCGGTCAGATCACTCCCCATCGTCACGGCCGTTCGGCCGGCCATCGCTTCGCCAACCACCCCGACAAGCAACCCCGAAAACACCCGGCCCACCAAAGCGTCGTTGGACGACGTGAGGACGACGCCTTCTTGATTCACGACGCAGTAATCTTGAAGGTCTCGACTCGCGCCGCCGCCGCCACCACGAATCGATGCTTTTCGCAGCAGGGTTTGAGCGCGCCGTTCGCCCCGCGGCTCGTCCGGGTCATGAAGCAGGGCGGCGACCAAGTCGGCCAACTCCGCGGCCACCCCTTCGACTTCCGTCCGTGCCCGCGAGGCCTCCGATCGTATTTGATCGCGTCGGGCTTCGACGAAGGAACTCAGCAAAACTCGGAGTTGTTCGGCCTGCCCCTCCGTTTGCGCCTTGACCACCCATGCACGCGCACCCCACAGCAGCGCCATGGTTAGGGCGGCCCACAGCAATAGCGGCAAGCGAGGCTGCCGGCGCAGCCGGTCGACCACCAGGTCTACGTGGGTTCGACGAGGATGTAGTTTGGTGAAATCCACGCCCCTTCACCGATAACGCTCTCCGTCCCGACGCCGGGCAACACAGCCGACTACCGGGATTCGCGGATGCGCCTCCGCCGGCGACACGCTCTTTGGCGAGCCTACCGGCGGACAGGGGTTCGGACAACCACAATCGGACGACAGCGAACGACTACCGTGTACCCGGAACGATCCATACAAACTGTCGTCCCGGCAAGCGTACAACTTTTGTAAGGGGTTTTGTGATAGGGATTTTGCCTTAGCCTTCCCCTAAGAGGATTCCTTCCGGCGCCGTCGCGACACGGAAGCCGGCCGCGCGGTTTCTCAACGCGACACGACGAAATCGATTTCGTACATTTCATAAGCCGCCTTGTTCATGCCCAACCGCGTGTAGACCGCGCGGGCGCCGCTGTTCTCACGCTCCACATAGAGACGGATGCCGCGCACCTCGTCCGCCTCGCGCGCACTCTCGAGGACATGGCGGTAAAGCTCCCGGTACACGCCGCGGCGACGATAGCCGGGGTCAACATACACGCTCTGAATCCACCAGAAGTTCCCGTTGCGCCAGTCACTCCACTCGAAGGTGATCATGGTCTGGCCGACTACGCGCCCCTCGGCCTCACCCAGCAAATAGAACCCCCGCGAGGGCTCCCGCATCAACGCCTCCACGCCTTTCGCCAGCACTTCCCGATCCAGCTCCAGACCCTCGGTCTCCCGAGCCATCGCCGCATTGTAATCAACGATTGTTGGCAGGTCGGCGGGCTTACTTCGACGAACCGTTACGTGCATGGTCTATTTCCCTTTGTCGTGTCGTCCGCCGCCTGACGGAACCGTCGGCGGATCCTCTATTATTCTCTGGTCGCGATTAGAGACGCGGAAAGCGGGCAAAAAGGCCGATATTAGTCCCGCGGGACGAGGCCGTTCGCGAGTCTTCGAACCCCTCGCGGCTCGGCCTCCCGAGCAGCAGTAGGTTACGCTGGAGCAGTAGGTTACGCTGGATACGAGAGCCACTTTGCAAACCGAACTTGTCGAAATCGACGCCAACGCACCCGATCCCGACGCCATCGCTCGGGCCGCCGCGGCCGTCCGCGCCGGAAAGGTCGTCGCAATCCCCACCGACACCCTCTATGTCCTGGTCGCCGACCCTTTCAGCCTGAAGGCGGTGACGGCCGTCTTCCGCGCCAAGGGCCGGGAAGCAAATCGCGCCTTGCCGATTCTGGTGAACTCGCTGTTGATGGCCGAGGACTACGCCGTCCACCTCTCGGCGCGCTTTTACTTGTTGGCGCGACGGTTCTGGCCCGGTCCGCTGACGATCATCGTGCCGGCTTCCTCGAAACTGCCTCTCAAAGTGACCGGCAATACCGGCCGGCTGGCGGTGCGGCAAAGCGAAGCGCTGATTCCCAATCAGTTGACGGAGTTATTAGGAGCGCCGGTGATCGCCACGAGCGCCAATCGGTCGGGTCAGCCGAGTTGCCGCAGCGGCATTGAGGTTTTCGGCACCATGGACGGACGCGTCGACCTGGTGCTCGACGGCGGTGGGCTCGACGGTCCCGGCGCCACCACTGTCGACATCACCGACCCGCGGTGGAAGCTGATCCGCGAAGCCGCCATCCCACAAACCGCCATCGAGGAATGTTTGTTGGGGTAGCCGGCGCCGAACTACCCGATCTCCATGATTTCCTGTTCCTTGGCCGCGCCGGCGCTGTCGAGGTCGGCGATGACTTCGTCGGTCTTTTTCTGAATCGCCGCCTGGGCGCGGCGTTGATCGTCTTCGGAAATCTTCTTATCTTTTTCGAGATGCTTGACGGCATCATTGGCTTCGTGGCGGACAGCTCTAACCGCTACCCGGTGCTGTTCGACGATGTGGTGCAGATGCTTGACCAGCTCCTTGCGGCGTTCCTCGGTCAACGGCGGAATCGCGATTCGGATCACCTTGCCGTCATTGGAGGGGTTGAGCCCCAAATCCGACGACATAATGGCCTTCTCGATTTCTCCGATTTGCGACACATCCCATGGCTGCACAAGAATCAATGCAGGCTCGGGCGCCGATAGGTTGGCAAGCTGATTGAGCGGCGTCGGCGTGCCGTAGTAGTTCACCCGAACACCGTCCAGGATGGTCGGCGAAGCCTTGCCCGTTCGGATGGTGGCCATCTCGCGGTGCAAATCTTCCACCGTCTTGTGCATGCGGGCCGCGCTTTGCGCTTCAACTTCCGCGACCGTTTCGCCTTGGATATGGGACATGATCGTTTCCTTGCTGGATCCGCGCAAACCCGCCGCGGCGACCGGCCGGGCCGGCTCGATAACCGAGTGACGCTCATTCACCCGCGTGAACCAAGGTCCCGACATCCTCGCCCTGGGCCACCTTCTTGATGTTGCCGCGAACGTTGAGGTCGAAAACCACCAACGGCAGGCGATTCTCTCGACACATCGCCACCGCCGCTTGGTCCATCACCGCCAATCCGGCCGCGAGGACTTCCGCATAGGAAATCTTCTCATATCTCCGGGCGTCGGGGAAGCGCGCCGGGTCCTTGTCGTAAACCCCGTCAACTTTCGTGGCCTTGGCTACAAGATCCGCCTCGATCTCGACGGCGCGCAGGGCTGCCGCCGTGTCGGTGGAAAAGTAGGGGCTGCCGGTGCCGGCCGCGAAGACCACGACGTGACCCTCGTCCAGCAAGGAAACCGCCCGCTCGGGGGAGAAGAACTCGGCAATCGGCGGCATCTCGATCGCGCTCATCACGTTGGCCGGAACTCCGCAAGCCGTGATGTGGTCGCGCAGGGCGAGCGCGTTGATGGCGGTCGCCAGCATCCCCATGTAGTCCACGGAAATGCGGCGTAAACCCGTGTCGGCGGCCGCGATCCCGCGGAAGAAATTCCCGCCTCCCACGACCAGCCCGACTTGCACGCCCAGTCGAACCAGTTCAGCGATTTCGGCGGCAATTTCGGAAATGCGCGGGCGATCGATGCCGAACCCGGCCTCGCCGGCAAGCGCCTCGCCGCTGAGTTTGAACAGTATGCGGCGGTATTTCATGACGGCTGGAAACGCCGGACCTTTTGAGACCCGCGCGCTGTCTTAAGAACCCGCTTCGCCCACTTTGAAGCGCGCCATGCGGCTGACAGTGATATTCTCGCCCATCTTGGCGATCTGCGCGGTGATCATCTCGCCGACCGTCGTCGAGTTGTCCTTGACGAAGGGCTGCTCGAGGAGACACACTTCCTCGTAGAACTTGCTCATCCGGCCCTCGACAATCTTGTCGACGATCTTTTCGGGTTTCCCCTCGGCCAACGCCCGATCGCGCTGAATCACCTGTTCACGTTCGACAGCCTCTTTGGTGACTTCATCCTTGCTGATAAATCGAGGGTCGGCCGCCGCCACATGCATCGCAATGTCGTGGACCAACTTCTGGAAGTCATCGGTGCGCGCCACGAAATCGGTTTCGCAATTGACCTCGACCAGCACGCCCAGCTTGCTGCCGGCGTGGATGTAGGAACCCACGTTGCCTTCGTTCGCCGCGCGGGAAGCCTTCTTTTGCGCCACGTCAATGCCGCGTTTGCGCAGAATGACTTCCCCTTCGTCGATATTGCCGTCGGATTCCGAGAGTGCTCGTTTGCACTCCATAATGCCGGCGCCGCTGCGCTCACGCAGCTCTTTCACCATTTGCGCGGTAATGTCCGCCATCATCTACCTACCTAACTTTCGAAAATCGAATAGGAACCGAAAGCCGCGTCCTGTCGCCCGCTTCGGTCAAGACTTCGTTGCGATTCCTATGCCTGCCGGCTGGGTTCGAGGCCCGTTGCGCCCGACTGCACCTTAATCGCCCCGTCAGCGGGTTCCGGCGCCGCGACGCTCTCGGGCACGACGACTTCCGGCGGCGCTTCCTCGTGGACGGCGACGGCGACGGCGTCCTCCGACACCACCTCGTCGGCACCCTCGGCCGCGATCTGCTCGGCGGCATAATTGGCGCCGGCGATGGCCGCATCGGCAATTTTCGCTGAAAACAGTCGAATCGCCCGCAGCGCGTCGTCATTGCCCGGAATGACGTAATCCACCGGCGTCGGATCGCTGTTGGTGTCGACGATCGCGACAATCGCGATATTCAACTTTTGCGCTTCCTGCACCGCGATCTCTTCCTTCCCCGCATCGATAATGAACAGAATATCGGGGACGGCGGGCATCTCCTTGATGCCGCGCAAGTTTTGGTGCAGGTGTTTGCGGGAGCGCTCAAGCCGCGAAACTTCCTTCTTCGAGCGGCCCTCGTAGCCCTCTTGCTCGATCACTTCAAGTTCCTTGAGGCGCTTGATCGAGTTTTGAACCGTTGCCCAGTTGGTCAGCAAACCGCCCAGCCAGCGATTGTTGATGTAGTAGTGGCCGCAACGTTCCGCCTCCACCGCCACCGCTTCCTGAGCTTGGCGCTTGGTGCCGACGAAGAGAATCGTCTTGCCTTCGGTCGCCGAGTCGGTCACAAACTGCGCCGCTTCCTTGAACGCCTTGAGCGTCTTTTGCAGATCAATAATGTGGATGCCGTTACGTTCGCCGAAGATATATTCTTTCATCTTCGGATTCCAGCGCCTGGTCTGGTGCCCGAAATGAACGCCTGCTTCGAGCAACTCCTTCATCGTGATTTCCGACAAGTATCCTCCTTCGCCCTAAACCCTCCCAAGCGAAAGTTGGGTCCGCGGGCTGCTAGCCTACTCCGGCGCCCCGCGGCTACCGTTTCGAGTATTGGAACCGCTTACGGGCGCCCGGGCGCCCGTACTTCTTGCGCTCGTGCTTGCGGGGATCGCGCGTCAGAAAGCCTTGTTTCTTGAGCGTCTGCCGCAGTTCCATGTTGAATTCCTGCAAAGCCCTCGCGATACCCATGCGAATCGCGTCCGCCTGGCCGTTCATGCCGCCGCCATGGGCGAGAATCAACACATCGAACTTTCCGGTGGTCTCGGTTGCCTGCAGCGGCTGCAAAATTCGAAGTCGCTGCGCCGCCGAAGGGAAGTAGTCGTCGGTCGCCCGGCCGTTGATCGTAATCTTTCCGTCTCCGGAACGCAGATACACCCGCGCGATAGCGCACTTGCGCCGTCCCGTTCCCAAGTACTGAACCTGTCCGCTCGGACTTCGGTGCTCTGCCATTTTCGTCTCTTTTCCTTACTGCGTCCGTGAAACCACCCCTTAGGAGATTTCTATCGCCTCGGGCTGCTGCGCTTCGTGGGGATGCTTCGCCCCCGCGTAGACCTTCAGCCGGGCAGTCAACTGTTTGCCCAGTTTGTTCTTCGGCAGCATCCCGGCCACCGCGCTTTCGACCATGCGCTCGGGGAACGTCTCGCGCAGCCGCCGCGCGCTCACCGACTTCAATCCTCCCGGATAGCCGGAGTGGCGCCGATACATCTTTTGCTCTTCCTTCTTGCCCGTCAGGCGTACCTTCTCCGCATTGACCACGATCACGTGGTCGCCTGTCTTGAGAAAAGGCGTGTACCCGGGCTTGTGCTTACCCATCAGCAGCACCGCCGCCCGCGTCGCCAATCGGCCCAGAACCTGATCCACGGCGTCAATCAAATACCAATCCGATTTGAGTTCCGACGCTTTCGGAACATAGGTTGTCGTCTTTCGCGTTGTCATCACTCGCGACACACGCCTCGCGGCGCGCTCCTACCCCACAAAATCCAATCCAGTGGAGAAATTACCTCTGACGCGGCGACCGGCCCGAATGAGCCGACCATACGCCGATTACGGGGTCTTCATGACACACGAAAACCGTTGAACCTAAGTCTATCGAAGTTTCCGAGCGCTGTCCATCGCCGACGCGGCCGCTTCGGCCCGCCGCACTCGCGCGGCATCAGTGAGTTACAGCCCGACCGGCCCCGCGTGAATGCACCCCGATTGCCGCGTTATGCGAATCCATGACGGAACCTCCGAAATCCATCGCGCAAATCGCGAATGGCCTGCTCCGCGAAGGTCCGTCGGCGATTATCCAAATTGGCGCCCCTCAGCGCGAGCGCACCGCCAGAGCCCGGCGGATCGCCGCTCCGAAGTCGCGAATCCGGTACGGTTTCATCAAGATCTCGCTCACACCCAACTTCTTGGCTTCCGCCGGGGAAATTGGGTCGGAGTATCCCGACGTGAATACAATCGGGATGCCGGGCCGTAGTTCCCGCACCCGGACCGCCAACTCCACGCCGTTCATGCCCGGCATCGTCACGTCGGAGATGATCAAGTCATAGTCTTGCGGCGCCGACCCGAGGGCTTCCAGAGCCCCGAGGGACCGATTCCCGTGTTTCCCTGTTGGCGGCGCCGCCGGCAACCCCGGCAACCGGAAAATAGACGTGGAAACTGGTCCCGACGCCGGGTTCGCTTTCGACCTCAACGTGCCCGCCGCATCGGGTTGCAATGCCGCGCACGATCGAAAGCCCCAGTCCCGTCCCCTCGCCGCTCTTTTTCGTGGTGAACAGGGGATTGAAAACCTGCTCTCGAATGGCCGGGTCAATGCCGGGACCGTCGTCGCGAATCGTCAACCGCATAAACGTCGCTTGTTTCGAGCCCCGCCGGCGCCGCGATTTCGGATGCGATGCCTCGACCCGCTCCAACACCACCTCCAAATTACCGCCGGCGGGCTCCATCGCCTGGGAGGCATTGGTGCACAGATTCATCACCAACTGGTAGATCTCCGCCGGGTTGATGACCACCGAGTTCGGCTGTTCGTCGATCACTTCCCGCAGCGTTACGTTCTTGGGCAACCCGGCGCGCAGCAGTGCCAAGACGTCCTTCACGATGGCGGACATTTCCACGGGAACGGTTTCGCCGGCATGCGGCCGGATGAATGCCAAAACCTGCTGCACCAGGGCGGAGGCCTGTTCGTTCGCCTCGGCTACTTTTTCCAGATACGAGCGAGCCTCGGCCCCGGCCGGCAAGGAAGACTCCGCAAGAAAGGCGAAAGAGGCGACCGAAGTGAACATATTGTTCAGATCGTGGGCGATTCCTCCGGCCAACATCCCGAGCGCGGCCGTCTTTTCGGTCTGCCGCAGGTTCTCCTCGATCTTCTCGCGCAGCGACATGTCCCGCACGATAATCTGCGCGATCTCGCGGTCGCCCAGATCCATCAGCGCGGCCGAAACTTCAGCCGCCATCTCCGTGCCGTCCTTCCTGCGCAGGGAGGTTTCGATGAGGCAGCTGCCTTGAGCCCGCATCGCTCGCCAGGCGTCCTTCCAGGCTTCGATCTCGCCGTCGGGACAAAGCGCGGACGCTTGGCGGCCCAGCAAGGCCTCGCGGGAATAACCCATCTGTGTCAGAAAGGTCTCATTGGTTTGAAGAATCGCGCCATTCATACTGAGAGTCACAATACCGTCATTGGAAAGGGGGAATATAGCATCCTCTTCTTGGCCGGTCCGGGTTCGCGGCGGGGCCTGTCTCTTGATCGGATTCGAAGCCGGAAGACGAGAGTGGCCATGGCTCCTGTTCGCCGCCGCGGAGACGGCCGTCCTCTTCGTCAAAGATCTCCGCCGCCGGCGGGCTAATCGTGGTGCCGGCCGCAACGGCTCCCTCGTCTCCGGGTGCCGACAATGTCCAAATCTTTTGCCGCATGACTTCCAAAACTCCTCTTCCTCGGGCTCCCGGCCACTTTTTGCCCACTGTCCGCTTGTCCGGACTCGGACCGGCCGATCGCTTGCGAACAAGAGGTATGCATGCCCGAAACCAACGTGGCCTAAGGTTATTAACCTATTTCTATTCAGTAACTTAGGAGTATGAGGAGCACCTGAGCAAAGCGTCTCGTGAGACAGTCATGAGACAGCCCGATGTCTCGCAGTGTTTCAGCGAGACAATTGCGGAATGGCACGCGGAGCGTGGAATGCACTGTGTGGGGAAAGTCCCCGGTTGCGGACTAGCCGCCGAGATTGGGGTCGATGTTCAGTGCATCGAGCCGGCGGTAGAAAGTAGCCCGGCTCATGCCGAGCAGGCGCGCGGCACGCGTTCTGTTGCCCCCCGCTTCGGTGAGCGCCTCATGGAATCGGGAGCGTTCGCTATCGGGATCGCCGGCGACCGACCGGGCCGCGACCGCTGGCTGATCGCTAACCGTCAGGGTTTCCGGCGGCAGATCGCCGGGGTGAATGACGGCACGGCGGCAACCCACCACGGCGTACTCGAGGGCGCTTCTGAGCTCGCGCACATTCCCCGGCCAAGCGTAGTCCATCAACAAACGCATGCACTCGGGAGAGACCTCCCGCACCGGCTTGCCGGTCGCGGCGCGCAGATCGCCGAGGAAGCGGTTCGCCAACAGCGGGATGTCTTCCTGCGCTCCCGCAGCGGTGGAAGCCATACCCGGCCCACGCGGATGCGATACAGCAAGTCCTAGCGAAAGTTGCCTCTCGTGACTTCCTCGGGCAAATTGCGATGCGTCGCGGCCACGACTCGAACATCGACTTTGCGGGTCTGCGTCTCGCCGAGTCGGCGAATTTCCCGCTCCTGGAGAACGCGCAGAAAGCTCGTTTGAATGGCGGCCGGCAGATCGCCGATCTCGTCGAGGAAGAGCACTCCTCCGTGAGCGGCCTCGAACAGGCCGCGATGCTGTTCGGCGGCGCCCGTGAAAGCGCCCCATTTGTGACCGAACAATTGGCTCGGTGCCAGCGAGTCGGTCAGCTCCGCGCAGCTGACCGCGACAAAGGGCTGGTCCACCCCGCGGCCGCGGCGATGAAGCGCCCGCGCCACCAGCTCCTTGCCGCTGCCGGTTTCTCCTTCGATCAAGACCGTCGCGTCGACTTGCGCCAAGTCCTCGATCAATTGGAAGACACGCTGCATGCCCCCGCTCTTGCCAATCAGTTCTTCAAACTGATCCTTTTCACTCAGCAGCCGCCGCAGGTCCTGGATTTCGGAAACATCGTAGAAAAAGACCAGCCTTCGCGCGGGATCGCGCGGGTCTTCTCGAATGTCGGCATCCAGGGCGAAAACGCTGCCGTCGGGACGTTCACCGCGCAACGAAACACGATGACGTCGTTGCAGCGGTTGCGCCGAGACGGCTTCGAGCCCGTCGCTGTGCGAGCGGCTGAGAAGCGGTATTTCGTTCCAGCTCATTCCCCGCGCTTGCCCGTCGGCGACACCCAGCAGCCCGGCCGCCGTCCGGCTCAGAAATTCCAGCCGGCCCCGCTCATCAGTCAGCGCCGCCCCCACATCGAGCTGATTGAGAATGACCAGCAAGTCGTCACGGCTGCCGCGCATTTGGGCCAGTGTCTCACGGAGTTGCTCTTCGTTTTGCTTGCGCTCGGTGATGTCGTGCACGGCTACCAGCACCTCGCCCGCGCTCGATCCAAACGCTCAAATCGCCCACTTCCAGGCTTTCGAGCTCTTCCGACTCCCCGACGTCCAGCGAATCCTTGGCGAATTGCTGGATCGCCGTCAGCATCGCCGAGAGCAGATCCTCATCCTTTTTCCCCTCGTCGATCCCGACCGCCTGCAACAGCAAACCCGTTTCCTTGTGGATCAGAATGACTTGCCGAACGCTGTAGAACAAGCTGTGCGCCAGCACGACTTCGCCGATCGACTTGCCGGTGCGCGCCGCCTCGATTCTCCACTGGATTCCCTGCCACGTAAAGCTTTGCTCCAGCATGCGGTTGAGCGACTCGACCATCGTTCGAACCGATGCCGCCACGGCCTTGCGAATCGCCGGACCCATGACCGGGAACAACGCGTCCACCAAGCTCTGAGGATTGCGCTTGACCGTCGTTTGCAGCACGTTTTGGAGAATCGGCTCCATGGCCGTCTCGATGCCCGTTTCCTGCTGCGTGCCGCGCACAATCGCCTTCGGCAGAACACGAGCCAACTCGTCGGCGCGGATGTCGAGGTTATCCAGGCGCTCACCGAGAGCGTCGATGCGTTGTTGCTCGGGAGCGAGAAGAATGTGCCGCAGCGTCGCGAACGCCTCGTCCCGCGCGTCGGCGCCGCCGCCATTGCCGGACCCGAGTGCGGCTTGGTCGGCGTTGCCGTGCCGGGGCGCGGCGTCCGCGCCGGGCTCATTTCCTCGCTTTGGTGTTTGCGGCTGCGGCTTTGGAGTCATCGCTCAGCTGTTCGGCCATCTTTGTAAGGAGCCGCGCCAAGTCACGGCGGTTCGCCTTGTCGTTCGCGACGCGATCCACATGCTTGTTGAGCAGTTTGAGCAGCTCGTCGTGACGCTTTTGAATATCGGTATTCAGAGCCTGCACTTCTTGGTCGAGCTGGTGCTCCTGCGCCAGACGGTCTCGGCCCGCTTCTTCGGTTCGCTGCTTGCGCTCGGTCGCAAGCTCTTCCCGCACGGCATCGAAGCGGCGGCTGGATTCTTCTCTCTGTAGCGCCAGCTCGTTGAGCATACGTTCCTCCAGAGAGGAGAAACGATTCTCGTACGCCTCCATCTGTGCCCCGAAGATGATATGGCGGATCTGATCCACACTCTCCCCCGGGATGGCAGCGGAATTCCCGGCGACGTTATTGCCGACATTCGATGTCGCCGCGACCCGGGCAGGATCCCGCGGAGTCGGTTTAGCGGTTTTCTTCACTCGTGCACCCCCCCCATTTAAAAGCTCGACCGAACGCGAACACCCTAGGTATTCGCCGTAGGTCTTCGCTAATTCCGAAAGGATTGTACAACTCTACCGCGCCCTCTCGGGTAAACCCGCCCCAACGGGACATATCTACTTGGCGTCGACAGCCGTCAAACCCCGCCCCGCCCAGGGCTTGCGCCGGCGAGGAAGGGCTCTTTGCTCTGATAAACTGGTTGGGCCCATGACCTACGACGTCATCGTCATCGGCAGCGGCCCGGGCGGATACGTGGCGGCGATTCGGGCCGCGCAATACGGCTCCAAGGTCGCGGTCGTCGAGAAGGCTCCGGCGTTCGGCGGCACCTGCCTGCACGTTGGCTGTATCCCGACGAAAGCGTTGTTGCATTTCGCCGAAGCCTATGAGACCACCGTGCATGGGGCGGCCATCGGCATTCGCACCGGCGGCGTCGAATTGGATTTCCCGTTGATGCAGCAGCGCAAGAAGCAAATCGTCGACGGCCACGCCCGCGGTATTGAATTCCTGTTTAAGAAGAATAAGATCGAGAGCATCGCGGGTTTCGGGAAACTCAGCGGCGGCGGGACCGTTACGGTCGACGGCCCCAAGGGAGTCCGCGAGCTGAACGCGAAGAACATCGTGCTGGCAACCGGGTCGGAAGCCCGCCGGCTCCCAGGCATTGAGCTACCGCCCGATCGCTTGCTGACCAATGTCGAAGTCCTCAGCCTCGAAGCCGTCCCCGAATCGTTGGCGATCATCGGCGCCGGGGCGGTGGGCGTGGAGTTCGCCTCGATCTATCGCAGCTTCGGCTCCCAGGTGACCTTGCTCGAAGCGCTGCCGCGGCTGGTGCCGCTCGAGGACGAGGAGGTTTCCAAGGAACTGGCCCGAGCGTTTCGCAAACGCCGCATCGAGTCCCACACCGGGGCCGTGCTCGAGGCCGCCGAGCAGACCGACGACGGCGTTGCCGTTCGTTTCAATGACGCCGACGGCAAGGCACGGCAAGTCACCGCCCAAAAACTTCTGGTCGCGGTCGGCCGCAAACCCAACACCGATAAAGTCGGGCTCGAAAACACCGCCGCCGAGATGGATCGGGGATCCGTCAAGACCGACCAGTGGATGCAGACCGCCGAGGCGGGTCTTTACGCCATTGGAGACATCGTCGCCGGGACCCCGCAACTGGCTCACGTTGCCTCGATGGAAGGCATCGTCGCGGCGGCGCGCATCGCCGGGCGCGACATCGAACCGATTAACCGCCGCCACAGCCCGGCGGCGACCTATTGCGAACCGCAAATCGGCAGCGTTGGGCTGACCGAAGCCGCCGCCCGCGAGGCGGGCTATGCGGTCAAGACGGGCAAGTCCTCGTTTCGCGGCAACAGCAGGGCGTCGATCCTCGGCCGCCACGACGGTTTCGTCAAAGTCGTCGCCGACGAGGAGACCGAGGAAATTCTGGGTGTCCACATCATCGGCCCGCAAGCGACGGAAATGATCTCGGAAGCCGTTGTCGCGATGACCTCGGAGGCGACCGTCGAGTCGATTACACGGACCATTCACTCTCACCCGACGCTTTCCGAGGCCGTGCAAGAAGCCTTCCACGATGTTTATGGGATGGCGATCAATGCCTAGGCCTGCATTTCTCACCAAGTGTCGAGGCGAAGTGCATGAGAGAGCCGTCAGTACGAGACGCGGGCCGCTTGGCGCCCCATCCCTTAAGCAAAGGGGCGTACTTGACCGGTACGGTGTGAGCACGGCAAGCAAGCGCAACGAAGTAATGGCGGACCTATCATGTGCTTCGACCGTCAGTTGGTGAGAAATGCAGGCTAAGCCCGCTCACTGATCTGGACATGGCCGTTTCCACGGAACCGTTGCAGTCGCCCCGAAGCCCCTCGGATTTGGGGAATGACCTTCCGGTATGCGAATACCGCGACTTGGGAAGGATGGCTTTCGGATCCTCGTTCGCCTTGCAGCAAGAACTTGTCGCCGGTCGCAAGACAGGCGCGATTCCCGACCAACTGCTCTTCGTTGAGCACCCCGCGGTGATTACGCTCGGCCGCAATGCGAGAGGCGGCAATGTGTTGATTCCCGAAGCAGAGCTCACGCGCCGCGGCATTGCAATTCATGAGACCGACCGCGGCGGCGACGTCACCTACCACGGCCCGGGGCAAATCGTCGCTTACCCGATCGTTGATCTGCGCGGGTGGAAGCGCGATGTCGTCGCCTATGTGCGGGCCCTTGAGCAGGTGATGATCGACGCCGTTGGGCCTTTCGGCGTACACGCGGAGCGCGTTGACGGCTGTACGGGTTGTTGGGTGGGCGACGCGAAGCTCGGCGCGATCGGGGTGCACATCAGCCGCTGGGTGACATCGCACGGTTTCGCTCTGAATCTCTCGCCTGATTTCGAGCATTTCAGCTACATCGTCCCCTGCGGCATCGACAAGCCCGTGACGTCCGTCGAGCGCTTGACGGGCCGCGCGCCGGACCGCGAGGAAGTGATGCGCCTACTGGTGGAATCGTTTGGCCGGATCTTCGGACGGCGGATGACGGCGGGTTGACGCTCTTCCCGGACCCCTCGCGGTCATTCAGCGCGAACAAACGGGGCGGTTTCAGCGTTACTTATAGGGGCCGTGTGGTTGCCGCGATCGTTGCCCGGGTATTCTCCGCCGCGGCATACCCACGCGTCATAATAAGTCACGTAGTTCGCGCCCCATGACCGACCTGCGCACAAACTTGATTCTGGCTTTCGATACGATGCGCAACCATCGGCTGCGCACCGCGCTGACGGTGCTCGGCCTGACGATGGGCGTCGCCGTGTTGATCATGGTGGTTACTCTCATCCTCGGAGCCAACATCTACGTCGAGGACAAGATCGCCAATCTCGGCACGAATGTGTTTCGGATCGGGAAGATGCCCTTCACCTCGACCAGCCATGACGAGTACAAAAAGGCGATTCGCCATACCGACATCCGCATAGCCGATGTCGAGGGGCTCAAGGCCCGCTGCCCGCTCTGCGCCGACATCGGGGCGAATGCCCAGAGCAGTGTGACGGTGCGGTACCAGAATCAGGAGTTGAACGACGTCAGTTTTCGCGGGCAGACCGCCAGCATGATCGACATCGGCAACCTGGTCGTCGAGCGCGGCCGTTTCTTTACCGACTCGGAGGACCGCCACGGAGCGGGGGTTTGTGTCATCGGCGACGAGCTGACCGAGGAGCTTTTCCCCAACGTCGACCCGATCGGGAAGACCATCCGCGTGGGACCCGAGCCCTTGCTCGTAATCGGCACTTTCGAACGCATCGGCTCGGTGCTGGGGCAAAATCAAGACTCCTTTATCGTGGTCCCGCTCCATACGATGTTCCGCATGCGCGGTTCCCGCTTCAGCTTGACGATCGAGGTCAAGACCGGTCCCGAAGAAGGGGCCTTCGAGAAGACCATCAATCAGGCTTGGGGCGCGATGCGGGTACAACGAGGCCTTGGCGGCAAGCGCGAAGACGATTTCTACTTCGGCACGGCCGCCGCTTACATGGCGCTTTGGGAAAGCATCAGTGCTTCGTTTTTTTTCGTATTCATCAGCGTTTCCTCGATCGCGGCCATCGTCGGCGGCATCGTCATCATGAACATCATGTTGGTCAGCGTCACCGAACGCACCAAGGAGGTCGGGGTGCGGCGTGCCTGCGGGGCGAACCGAGGCGATATCCTCCGTCAGTTTCTGGCCGAGAGCGTCGTGCAGGCGGCGCTCGGCGGTGTGCTGGGAGTCGGGATCGGCGTCATTGCGGCATTCCTGGTGACGCGTTTTTCAAATTTTCCGGCCGCGGTCGAGTGGTGGGTGGCCGCGCTGGGTGTTGCGCTCGCCTCGACGGTCGGGATATTCTTCGGCCTCTACCCGGCCATGAAAGCCGCCGATCTCGACCCGGTCGAAGCCTTGCGAAGCGAATAGATGAACTCGGAAACCCCCAACGCCGCGACAGAGCGCCGACCGCCGGGGAGCGGTCAAGCGCCGGGTGAAAGTACCCCTTCGATGACCGACGCCACGCATCGTTCCAAGATGACGCGCGACCAGCTACGCGAAAATATCCGGATCGCTTTTCACTCGATCCGCACCCAGAAGGTACGGTCGCTCTTGACGTTGTTGGGCGTGGTCATCGGCGTTTCCTCGGTCATCGGCGTGGCGTCCATCATCGAAGGACTGAATAACGACGTCATCGGCCGTATTCAGATGATGGGATCAAAAGTCTTCATCTTGGCCCGCATCGGGCCCCAATTCGGGCGACGCACGCAAGAAATGCGCCGGCGGAAATACTTCAAGCCCTCCGATGCGGAGTCGATTCGCGAGTCCGCGCCCACGGCGGAATTCGTCACGATGTTCGGGGACCGCCGAGGGTTTTCCTCCAACGAGATTCGCTACGGCAACCGGCTGGTCAGTGATGTGTTTCTGCGCGGTGTCGACGAGTTTCACTCCGATGCCATGGCGGCGATGGATGTCTCACAGGGCCGCCTGGTTTCGGCGCAAGACAGCCGCCACTCGCGTTATGTCGTCGTCCTGGGACGGGCCATCGCCGAGAGTCTGTTTCCCTTCACCGACCCGATCGGCCGCACGGTTCGATTCAACGGATTGCCGTTTGAAGTGATCGGTGTGTTTGTGCGCGACGAGGGTCTGTTCGGAGGACCGGGAATCGATCAGATGGTGACGATCCCGTTGTCGACGTTTCGCAAACTCTATCCCGACCAGCGCGAATTCGCGATCGCCGTTTCGGTTCGGGAAACGTCGCAGGTCGGGCAAGCCGTCGATGAAACGGTCGCGGCGCTGCGCCGGGTCCGTAGAGTCCCTCCCCGCAAGGAAAACGATTTCGATATTTTCATGCCCGAGTTCTTCGCGCGCATCTGGAAGCAGCTCACCGGCGCCCTGTTTCTGTTGACTTTTACGATCAGTTCGATCGCCCTGCTGGTGGGCGGTATCGGCGTGATGAATATCATGTTGGTTTCGGTTACGCAGCGCACTCAGGAAATCGGAGTCCGCAAGGCCGTCGGAGCGCGCGGTCAAGATGTCCGCATGCAGTTTTTGACCGAGGCCGTCGCACTCACCTGCCTGGGCGGCGTGATCGGGATTCTCGTCGGCAACGGCGTTGCCTGGGGAGCCAAGTTGATCTATCCCGCCCTACCGGTGGCGGTGTCGTTGGTTTGGGTCGTGATCGCTTTTTCGACCTCGGTGAGCATCGGGCTGTTCTTCGGCTACTACCCCGCTGACCGCGCCGCCCGGCTCGACCCGATCGTGTGTTTACGCTACGAGTGAAGCCCGGCGCTCGCCGGGGTCTCGGTCGGCCCGCGTGCCTCACGAACCGTCAGCAGTACAAACGCGACAATGAAGCTCACGACAATCGCGTTTCCCTGTGCGCCAACCAACGTCGCATAGGCGGTCGGCGGCAACAGAAGGCCCAGCGCGGCCATCCGCGTCAACCGCGAGTATCGTTGGGGCATCACGGCCAGCGCGGCCGGTAATAGGATCACCATATCCGGGAGATAGGCGTGCCGACTGATGAGCAGCCCGCCGGCCAAGCAGCAGGCCAGAGAAACATGGAAGTCCGCTCGACGCGCAACGAACCACGCCGCCGCCGCCAAACCGATTGCGAGAGCTGTCTCAACGGCCGCCGCGTAGGGCATCGAGGCAACGACGCCGCGCAGGTTCGGCATGAGTCCCAAATTCGGAGAGAAGTCGCCGGCCGTCGCCACTCGAAACCAATCCTGGGGCCAGCTCGAACCCGCGGCGGCAAAAGAGATGAACAGCAATCCCGCCGCGCCCGCCGACAAGCCTTGCGCGAAACGAGTCTCGCGACGGGCCGCGATCCAAATCGGCAGCAACAAGAAGAGGTGAAACTTAATCGCGCACAAAGCAGCGACCAAGCCGGCCGCTCGTGCATTTCCGCGCCGGTACAGGTGCATCGCCCCGGCGATGAAGACCAACAATAAAGGAGAGTCCTGACCGTTGATGAAAGCCGCGAAAAGCGGCAAGGAGAGGCAGATCGACAATAAACGCAACCACCGCGCCGGAACCGGCCACAACGCGACAAATCCAATCACCGCCACCCCGAGGAGAATCCGCCAAGTCCATTCCGCCGCCTCGTAATCAAGGTGCGAGAGCGGCCAAAGCAAGACCGCGTGGAAGGGCATGCGAACGTAGCCGTGGTCCGCGGAATAGGTCCCGGTGTGGAGCCTTTCCACGTTTTGAAGCGCGGTCGAGTTGTAAAGCCGACCTTCGCCGAGCAAATGCGCGCCCGCGTAAAAGGCGGCGAAATCCGTCAGCCGGCCCGGGGCGTTCGATCGAACCTGGACCGCCGCCGCCGTCATCACGCCGACGGTGATCAGCGCCGGCACAAGGATCCCGAGCAGATCGGACTTGACGGCTGAAATGGATCCGGGACGCGGCACGGCAACGATTCAACCCGCGGCGAGCGGAACTTACGCCCGCGGGCAAGAGTCCGACGAGAATCAGGGGCGCGCGCGCTTTGGTCGATCCGCGCCGCGCCGGCAACGGAGGAAGCTGAGAAAACAGCGCGCCGGGTCGCGCGCGCTCTTCACGGCAATATGGCGACGCCCCAAGGCCGCTCGCCGACCTTGATCTTATTGATAACCCCCATAGTCTCCACATCGACCACCGAGACGTCGTTCGATGGGCCGTTCGCTGTGTAGAGGGTTTTGCCGTCGGGAGTGATCGCGATACCCCAAGGCCGCTCGCCGACCTCGACAGACCCGACAACCTGGTTCGTGGCCGTGTCGATCGCGACAACATGGCGACCCCGCCCGGTGGTTACGTAGATCATGGCGCCGTCCGGAGCCACCGCGATACCCATCGGTCGCACCATTTCCCCGGAAAGCTGGATGGTGTGGATGACCTCGTGATTCGCGGTATCCACCACCGCGATCGTCCCGCTTCTTTCCGAGCTAATGTAGGCGCGCGAGGAGTCGGGAGAAAAAGCCGCTGTCCGAGGCCGCAGCCCGACCTCGAACGTTTTCACCACCGAGTCGCTCGCCGTGTCGATCACCGAGATCATGGCGTCGTCCTCGGAGGTCACGTAAACGAACTTGCCGTTGGGGCTGATGCCCACGCCTTCGGGCTCATCGCCCACCTCGAGCGTCTTGAGGACTCGGTTCTCGGCGATGTCGACGATGCTCGCCAACCCGACGTCTTCATTCGCCACATACATCTTGGTTCCGTCCAGGCTCACGGCAAGCTGTTCGGGATCCGAGCCGCCGTCGAGAATCTTGGCGAGCTTGTTCCGCTCAATGTCGAAGACTCCGATCCCATCGGCGGACTTGTCGGCGGGCGGCAGGGTCGAGCGATCGATGCCGGGACCGCCGAACGGGGACCCGCTGAGGGCCACGTAGAGCAGTTTGCCGTCTCCGCTGAACCGAATTCCCCGGGGACGCTTACCCAAGGGCACGGTGGCGAGTACTTCATGAGAACCCGCGTCGATGATGCTAAGATCGCCCGACGCTTCGTTCGTCACATAGACTCGAGGACCCGTGCGCTCGGCGCTGGGCGGCGCCTCCGAACTCGGACCTGAGTCGCCGGGTCCGCAGGACATCAACACCGCGCAGCAACTAACAACCAGCCCGCTCGTGAAACGCATCATCACTCTCCTCCGTAGCACGTTGACTGCCGATTCATCGCCAAGTAATGAAGCATAGTCGTTTTTGCCCCTCGACGCCAGGCCGTCGCAGCGGTCGAACGCCGGTGGGTTGGGGCCATGCCGCATGCGAGGGCGGGCCGGGTTTACCCGGGCTCAATCGGTCCCGATGGTCGCTTTCGTGTCTTGATAGAATGCAGGGGCCGCCGAGCAGGCGTCGAAACCTAAGGAGAACCCCGTGAATACCAAACTTCTCGTCCTGACATCGATTGTGCTTGTCGTCTTGGCCGGGCAACCGGCCCAAGCTCAAGACAACAGCCTGAGCTTTTTCCAGACCAGCGCCGGGCCCGGCAACGGCGCCGACTTGGGCGGACTGGCGGGCGCGGACGCGCACTGCCAAAAGCTTGCCGCCGCCGCCGGCGCGGGCAGCCGTACCTGGCGAGCCTATCTGAGCACCGACGCCGTCAACGCTCGGGATCGCATCGGAACCGGTCCGTGGCACAACGCCAAGGGCGTCAAGGTTGCCGAGAACGTCGATGACCTGCATTCCGCGAACAACAAGCTGAGCAAGGAGAACTCGATCACTGAAACAGGCGACGTCGTCAACGGACGCGGAGACTCGCCCAATCGGCACGACACCTTGACCGGCTCTCAATCGGACGGCACCGCGTTCTCCGACGGCGAGGACCACACTTGCTCCAATTGGACCAGCCACGGCGAAGGCAGCGCGCAAGTCGGCCATCACGACCGCCAAGGCGGCGGCGCCGACCCGACCTCCTGGAACGCCGCCCACGGCTCCCGCGGTTGCAGCCAAGCGGACCTGCAAGGAACCGGCGGCAACGGCTATTTCTATTGCTTCGCGGCGAAATAGGCGGGCGATGAAAAAGGGGCTGTGCCGAAGCCCCAAAACCGGGCGTGAAGGCGTGATCGGGACATTGAGCCGGCTCCGTACCTAGCATTTTCTCATCGAAGGATGAGCCTGAAGACGGGGGTTGGGGCTTTTTGAGTAGCTGGGGCTCCTTTCTGGTTTTTTGGTTTTGATTTGGGAAGGGGAGAATCGTCGTCGGGGTTGTGGGAATGTGGGAATCGCGGAGCGATTTCCAAGGGCGGTGGGAAACGAAGGGAAACCTGGTTTTGGTTTTCCTCGTTTTCCACCGCCCGCCATTTCCACAGCCCTCTTCCTGCTGTTCAGCACGGCGTGTTCGCGGACCGGAAACTGGCAAACAGCTTGTGTTTGGCTCGCTGCATCCGGCGCGCCGCCGCAGTGTCGCTTTCCGCCTGGGCAATGCGGCCCAGAGCCTCAAGCGTGTGCCCTGGCTTGAGGTAGCCGGCGGCCTCGGGCAACTGCTCGAAAGATTCCCAAGGCGTCTGGTAGTGGCGATACACCCGCTTCTGCTTGCCTTTGGCGTCGGTCTTGATCTCGGGCTGTCCGCAGGGCCGGTGGAAATTCAAATAGGGATTGAAGTGCTGTTGGTAGAAGCGCTGGATGCGCCCCGCGTGCGGCGCCGCGATGTGCGTATATCCCATGTGTTTGCGGATCACCGCGCCGTTTTTCGATTCCACCAAGCCGTTGTCATTGGAGTGCCGCGGACGCGACTTGGTCTGTTCGATCAGCAGCTTGTTCAATAACTTCTCCACCGTGCGATTGAGGAACTCGCTGCCGTTGTCGGAATGGAAGCCGCGGATACGAAAGGGAAACTGCTCGATCATGGCTTTCAGCAACGGCTCCAGCCAGGCTTCACTGATCGCGGCTGTGGCGCCGACCACTTGCCACTGGGTGACTTCATCCACGGCATTGATGTGGTAGACGCCCTTGACGCCATCGCGATCCCCTTGATGCACCGTATCCACTCGCAGAAAGCCGGGTCGGCCTTGCGGGTCGGGCCGGCGCCGCTCGCCGATCGACACCGCTGTGGGCCGGGTCTTGGTGAAATGCAGCCGCCGGCGGCGGTAGGCACTGCGCCGCCGCAGGCGATAGATCTGGGCCACCGAGATCCCCGCCAACCGCTCGTATTCGCGCTGCTGGTACTGCTGGTATTCCCGCTCGAGGATCTTGCGCGTGGCCGGGCCGCTGAGGGTTTCGTGGGCCTCGTCCACCGCCGCCAGCAGTTCGACGTCGGCGGGCGTGTACTTGCGGGCAAAGCGATGCCGCCGGTAGCGGGCGGGTTGGAGTTCTCCGCCCTGCCGGTACTGCTGGATCAGCCGCGTGATTTGCGCCCGGCTCAGTCCGGTCATCTTGACCAGATACTGCCGCAGCAGCCCTTTGTCGGCGCGGTTCTGGCGGCTGTAGCCGTGCCGGCCAAGCGTGCGCGCCACCCAAGCGTAAATCTCGGCCCGCCCTTTGCCTTTGAATCGAATCTCCTGGCTGGAGTGGAGAAACTGCCGGATCTGTTGCGGATTCAACTTGCCGGCGTTTTGCACTTGGATAGTCAATCCCCAGCATGCCCACTCCCCGATCCTGCAGGCTCATCTTGTGTGAGAAACAAACTCCTCGTTCAGGCTCATCTTGCATGAGACAAGACTTACCTGATGAATTCTGATAAGCTTCAGAGGAGGCTCGCCGTCGGCCCCCAGCGCGCATCATGAACGCGGATTCCAAATTTCCAGCCCGCAGCTTCTCGTCGTTTCGCGGTGTTCGCGCTTTGGCGACATTCCTGATTTCCCCCGCTCTTCTCGTCGGCGCAGACCCCGCCGCGCCGCGCTTCGAGTCCGATATCGTGCCGATCTTAAAAGAGAATTGCGTTGTCTGCCACGGTGAGGGCTCGCCGCAAGGCGAGCTTGACGTGCGAACCCGCGAGACTTTGCTGGCGGGCGGGAAGTCCGGGCCGGCGCTGGTTCCGGGAACCCCGGTGGAAAGCCTGCTGTTGCAGAAAACCGCTTCCGGCGCAATGCCGATGGGCGATAAGAAATTGGCGCCCGGCGAGGTCGATTTGATTCGCCGCTGGATCGAGAGTGGCGCGCTTCTGGAAGGCGAAGATCCGGCTTCCGCCGCCGGCGATCACGAGCCGGTCAACCCGCGCGAGATCCTCGTCACCACGATCAACCTAAAATGCCTGCTCTGCCACGGACGTCGTCGCCAGGAAGGCGGCCTTGATCTCCGCACGCGCGCGTCGGTGCTAAAGGGCGGCGCGTCGGGTCCGGCGATCATCCCCGGCGATCCCGACCGAAGCCTGATGATCAAGCGCATCGCCGCCGAGGAGATGCCTCCCGAGGAGCATCAGGCGCGGCTTTCCTATCGCCCGGTCACCTCGGCGGAACTCGAAGACCTGCGCCGTTGGATCACCGCCGGCGCGCCCTGGGACGACGAAAAACCGATCGCGGTCGATCCCGCTTCGGACCCGATGGTCAGTGACGAAGACCGTGGCTTCTGGTCGTTCCAACCGCCGCAACGGTCGGCGCCGCCCGAGGTGCGCGGTCGCGACCGCGTTCGCAAACCGATTGACGCCTTCTTACTCGCGAAACTCGAGGAAAAGGGCCTGACCTTTTCACCCGACGCCGATCGGCTTACGTTGCTGCGGCGGGTTTACTTCGATGCTATCGGGCTACCGCCCTCGCCCGAAGAAATCGAAGCCTATTTGGCCGACGACGCTCCCGACAGCTACGAGCGGCTCGTCGATCGTCTTCTCGCCTCGCCGCGTTACGGGGAACACTGGGGAAGACGCTGGCTTGACGCCGCCGGGTACGCGGACTCGGAAGGGCAAGTGGACTTCGACGCGGTTCGCCCGCATGCTTGGCGCTACCGAGACTGGGTCATTCGAGCCCTCAACGCCGACAAGCCCTACGACCGCTTCCTGGTCGAGCAGATTGCCGGCGATGAATTGTTCAACTACAAGGAAACGCCGCTGCTGCTCGACGCCGAGGACAGCGAAACGCTTACCGCCACCGGGTTCCTGCGAATGGGGCCCGACGGCACCTACAGCGTTTCACAGGGTTTTGTAACCGAGCGGCTCACCGTTGTGGCGGACCAACTCCAGATCTTGACCTCAACGGTCATGGGGCTGACTGTCGGTTGCGCTCGCTGCCACGACCACAAATACGACCCCATCCCGCAACGCGACTACTATCGGCTGAGCGCCATCCTGAGAAGCTCTTACGACCCCTATGATTGGCTCTCCCCCAACGAAGCCGATATTGGGCCGGACGCCGATTGGAACGAGACGAACAGCCGACTGTTGCCGGGCGCCCCGGCGAACGAGGTCACGGAAGCCGCGCGGCACAACGTACCCATTCAGGCGGAGGCAGCTCGCCTCGCGGGCGCATTGCGGGCGTTGTCCGCTCCGCTGCGCAAGAAACTTCTCGAGGAAAAGGAACCCGGCGTGCCCGAGGCCGTGCGGGCTGAAGTCCGCAGGGTCTTGGGCAAAGTCTTGGGCAAGACGCTGGTCGAGGACCTGGCCGTGGCGGCCGAGAAGGGCGACGTCGCGGAAGGCAACCCCGTTGCTATCTCGACGGCCTTCGCGCTGCTCGATTCTTTCGTCAAGGCGAAGATGAGTCTTCGCACCAAGCCGCAAGTGCGCGCGCTGTTCGACATGGGCGGAGAGCCGACCCCGGTCCACATTCTGTATCGCGGCGAACACCGCAACCCGGGACCGCCGGTCGACCCCGGCGTGCCGTCGGTGCTCAGCGTCGGCCTTGAACCTTACCGCCTGGAACCGCTCGATTGGTCCAGCGGACGGCGATTGGCGTTGGCGAAATGGTTGGTCCAGCCGAATCATCCCTTGACGGCTAGAGTGATGGTCAATCGGGTTTGGCAGCATTACTTCAGCCGCGGGATTGTGGCGAGCGAGGGCAACTTCGGCCGCACCGGATCTCCGCCGACGCACCCGGAGTTGCTGGATTGGCTGGCCGTGGAATTCGTCGAGCGCGGCTGGAGCCTGAAGACCCTCCATCGGCTGATCTTGACGTCGACCGCCTACCGTCAGAGTTCCCGATTCGACGAGACTCGCCATGGGGCGGACTCCGACAACGTTCTGCTTTCTCGGTTCCCGCTGCGGCGACTCGACGCCGACGCGATCCGCGACACGGTGCTCCAAGCGGCCCAACGGCTCGACCGCAGGCCTTTCGGCCCGGCCGACGAGATCGACATCCAGCCCGATGGAGAAGTCATCGCCAAGGATTCGCCCGCGGGGCAACGCAGGAGTATCTATATCCAGCAGCGGCGCTCGAAACCAGTGACCATCCTCGAGGCCTTTGACGCGCCGCAACTCAAACCCAACTGCCTGCGAAGGACGAAGTCGACGGTGGCGTCCCAAGCGCTCCAGATGATGAACAGCGAGATCCTCCGCGGGAACTCACGCTACATGGCCGGGCGCATCATCGATGAGGTTGGCGACGACCCGGCGGCGCTGGTCGAGCGGGTCTACTTGACGGCGCTGAGCCGTCCGCCTTCCGCCAAAGAGCGGACCGACGGCGTTTCCACGTTAAGCGAAATGACCAAGGCCTGGCGGCGGCGACTGGAAGAGCAGGTTCCGATGGAACCGAAGCGGACAAAGGCCCGTTGGTTGGCATTGGCGACGCTGTGCCACACCGTGCTCAATTCCGCCGAGTTTCTTTACATTGACTAAGACGGGGAAGAGGACACGCGAGAAATGAGGGCCGTGCGGAACGCTGAGCGAGGGCCGTGCGGAACGCTGATGAGGGCCGTGAAAACTGAGCGAGGCATCCGGTGAATTTCCGAAGAATCGTAGCCGCGAAGCGGCGACCGGAATATAGCCTAGGGTGGAGCCGGAACGGCGGAACCCTAAGTGCCGCCCCGTTATCGGTAAGCCCTGAAAGGGCGGCGGGAAACAGCCTAGGAGAGTGACCATGGCGGCTCCAAGCAAGCAACGAGAAAACGCACAACGCCGGAGTGCGAATCCGACGCGCCGCGACTTCTTTTCGCGCGTCGGCGACGGACTGCACGGGGCGGCGCTGGCGTCGTTGCTGGGCAGCGATTTCCTTTCGCCCGAGCACGCCGCGGCCTCGACCGGCGGACGCCGTGTCTACGACCTCAAAGTGCGACCACCGCATTTCGAGCCGAAGGCGAAATCGGTCATTCAATTCTTCATGAACGGGGGGCCTAGTCAAGTCGATCTATTCGACCCCAAACCGGCTCTCGCGAAATACGAAGGGCAGCCTCCGGGGCGCGATCTGGCCAACGACATTGAATTCATCAACGAAGCCGGCGGCTTCATGCCCTCGCCCTATGCGTTTTCCAAGCACGGGCAGGCGGGCGTTGAGATTTCCGAGATCCTGCCACATCTCTCCGGGCAAGTCGACGACATCGCGTTCATCCGCTCGATGTTCACGACGCACTTCAACCATGAGCCGGCGATTTTCATCATGCAGGGCGGGCGGCAATTTTCGAACCGCCCGACGGTCGGTTCGTGGATCGTCTACGGGTTGGGTTCGGAAAATCAAAACCTGCCCGCCTATGTCGTGCTGGACGATCCCAAGGGCCTGCCGGTCAATCATCTGCAGAACTGGCAGGCGGGATGGTTGCCCCCGGTTTACCAGGGAACGCGCGTGCGCTCGGAGGGCTCGCCGTTGCTGAACTTGAATCCGGAAGAAGAGTATCCGGCGCCTGTGTTGGATTTGGCTCGCTCGTTGCTGGCGCGGATGGATCGCGACCACCGCGACGCGCGTCCGGGCCAACCCGTCCTCGAAGCCCGCCTGATGAACTACGAGTTGGCCGCGCGCATGCAATTGACGGCAAGCGACGCCCTCGACGTGACACAGGAAAGCGAAGCGACGAGAGCAATGTACGGGCTTAACAACGAGCAGACGGCGTCCTACGGCAAGCGTTGCTTGATGGCGCGCCGGCTGGTCGAGCGGGGAGTGCGGCTGATCCAGATCTACATCGAGGGCCAAATTTGGGACAACCATTCCGATCTCGACAAGTCGCTTCGCTATGCGTGCGGCAAGACGGATCAACCGATCGCCGCGCTCATCGAAGACCTCAAACGCACCGGGTTGTTTGACCAAACACTGCTCGTGTGGGGAGGGGAGTTCGGACGCCTTCCGTTGGCGCAAAGCCGCGAGGTGGGCGTGGCGGGCCGCGATCACGGCCCGACCGGGTTCACGGTTTGGTTGGCCGGAGCCGGCGTCAAGGGCGGCACGGTTCACGGCGCCACCGACGAAATCGGCTACAAGGCCGTCGAAAACCGCGTGAGCGTCCACGACCTACACGCAACCATCCTCCACCAACTGGGAATGAATCACCGTGACTTGGTCTACGACCGCCACGGCCTCGATGAACGTCTAACCGACCAATTCCCCGCCCGCGTCGTCACCGAGATCCTGAGCTAGCCCAGCGTCCCGAGGCGAAATTCCGACTACGCGAAAAAAGGGGGCCCATTTTCGCCCGAACATGATTTTGCCGCGGGCTGCCCGGCGTATCTTGCGAGAGCCGGCTTGGGTACGACTCCGCGATTTGATACAGTGTCGCGGACTGCATATCGGGGAAAAGGGTAGAATTGGACCGTCGTGATCGACCAAACCATCAGCCACTACGAGATCACCGAAAAACTCGGCGAGGGTGGCATGGGGGTCGTCTACAAGGCCCTCGATACGAAACTCAACCGCCCCGTTGCGCTGAAGTTTCTCCGCTCCGAAGCCGTGGAAGACGCCGAAGCCAAGCAACGCTTCCTGCGCGAAGCTCAAGCCGCGGCGGCACTCGACCATCCCAACATTTGCACCGTCTATGAAATCGACGAGGCCGAGGGACAAACCTTCCTCGCCATGGCCTTCGTCGAGGGCCGGACCGTCAAAGACAAAATCGCCGATCGCCCGCTCAAGCTCGACGAGGTGATCGACATCGCCTCGCAGACGGCCGAGGGCTTGAAGGCGGCGCATCAAAAGGGCGTCGTTCACCGCGACATCAAACCGGCCAACGTCATGGTGAACGAGCGGGGTCAGGTCAAGATTATGGACTTCGGGCTGGCGCAACTCGCCGGGCAATCGAGGTTGACCAAGAGCGCGGTGATCCTCGGCACGCCGGCCTACATGTCCCCGGAACAGACCAGACGGCAGCCCACCGACGGGCGCACCGACGTCTGGTCGCTGGGTGTGGTGATTTACGAGATGGTCACCGGGCAAGCGCCGTTTGGCGGCGAGCGCCAGGAGGCCGTGCTTTATGCGATTGGGAACGAAGATCCCGAGCCGATCACGGGGCTACGCCGAGGGGTGCCGATCGAGTTGGACTTCCTCGTCGACAAGGCGCTTGCCAAGGACCCGGAACATCGCTACCAACACGTCGAGGAGATGATCGTCGATTTGCGTGCGCTCGAGCGGCGCACCGAATCGGGCGAGGCCTCGGCGAGGCCGAGCGGCAGAGCCGTTACGGCGAGGCTTTCGGGAACGTCGGCCGAAGCGCCGGGGCGAGCTCGGCAAAGACGCCTGACATGGCTCGCCGCGGCCGCGGCGGTTGTTCTGGCAGTCGCCGGCGCGGCCTTTTGGAACTTCCGGCCGACGACCACCGAAGCCCCCCTCGAACCCATGCGGCCGGTTCCGCTCACCAGTTACCCGGGCTATGAGGGCGGCGGTTCCTTTTCCCCCGACGGCAATCTAGTGGCCTTCGGGTGGAACGGGGGGAATACGGATAATTTCGACATTTACGTCAAAGTCGTTGGGCAGGACCCGCCGCTGCGACTCACTACCGATCCCGCCATGGATGGCAGCCCCGTCTGGTCGCCGGATGGCCGCTGGTCGCCTTTCTCCGCGGACATCCCCCGGCCGGGAAGAAAATGGGCCTCTACCTGATTTCCCCTGTTGGCGGGACGGAACGCAAACTCGCGGAGACGCGGGTTCCCGGTACTTATTCGCTGGGGAGCTGTCTGGCCTGGTCTCCCGACAGCCGTTGGCTGGCCGTGTGCGATTGGGCGGAGGATTCGCCCGGGCGGTTGAGCGTATTCTTGCTCTCGGTGGATTCCGGCGAAAGGCGAAGGCTGACTTGGCCGCCCGAAGACTCGGCGCTAGGCGACGTCCTGCCCGCCTTTTCTCCCGACGGCCGCACGCTCGCCTTTTCCCGCTACAGTTCCGTGTTCAAAGCCGATCTCCATCTGCTGGATCTCGACAAAGATTTGAACCCGCGAGGCGAACCTCGACGCCGAACCTTTATGGAGCAGCTGAGCGGGGCCTCGCCACAAAGTTTCACTTCCGACGGCCGCGACATTGTTTTCTCGGCGGGGTCTATGACCAATGAAAGTCTTTGGAGAGTGCCGGTATCGGGGACCGCCTCGCCCGAGCGGCTACCGTTTGGAGAAGTGGGAATTTGGCCGCATCTCTCCCGTCAGGGGAATCGGCTCGCGTATACAGTGATGAGCTCTAACCTGAACATCTACCGCCTCAACCTGCCCGTCGCGGACGGCCCGACCGGCGCGGCGGTCAAGTTGATTGCTTCTTCCCGCTTTGACCTACTGCCGCGATATTCTCCCGACGGCAACCGTATCGCGTTCGTTTCGTATCGCTCCGGGGCCTCGGAAATTTGGACGTGTGACAGCGACGGTTCGAACCCCGTCCAGTTGACGTCGCTTGGCGCGCAGACCGGCTACCCCCGCTGGGCTCCCGATGGGAAGAGGATCGGATTCAGTTCCGATGCCGAAGGGCATTTCGATGTCTACGTCGTGGACGCCGAGGGCGGCGCGCCGCGGCGCTTGACGAGCGACCCGTCGATGGAATCGGCGCCGTCTTGGTCGAGAAACGGCGAGTGGATCTACTTCACGTCAAACAGGAATGGAAATTATCAGATTTTCAAGATACCGGCGGGAGGAGGCCCCGCCCAGGTCGTTACAGCCGGGACGCGGCCAACCATGGAGTCACCCGACGGCCAGTGGTTTTACTTTGCGCGCGGCGCCAACCACTCTGTGTGGAGAATGCCGGTCGGGGGAGGCAGTGAAGGGACCGAAGAGGATGCCGAGCAGGTCCTCGAATCGTCGTTGAGCGAACTCTATGATGTCGTCGAGGACGGGGTCTATTTCGTCCCCCCATCGAAGGGGGACGATTATTCGCTTCACTTCCTCCGCTTTGCCGCGGGCGCCGTCGAGCTGATCTATGATTTCGAGAGACATGCGGCGGTGGTGGAGGATGCGGCGGCGGTTGCGGAGGATGTGGAGGTTGAGGCCAGGCACAGATTGTGGCCGGTTGGCACGATGAGCGTCGCCCCCGACGGCCGATCGATTCTTTTCAGCCAACAAGAGCCACCCGAGGCCGACCTCATGCTGGTCGAAAATTTCCGGTGAAGCTTACCGAGGCGATGGGGCAGGTCTCAGGCCCGCCCCGCCCGCGGGGTTTCGGCCGGGCGCGCTGACAGGCCGTTTGTCGTCGTACGCCGCGATCAGTCAAGCAGTGCAAGCGCATTCAATCGAAGCGAACGCCGGCGGAACCGACCCCGCTTGTGCACATGCCCCTCTGTCTGTCACACTTTCCCACTGATGTTCTGGACGGTAAGCTCCTTCTTTGCCTTCACGCTGACGGTCGCGGCGATCGCTTATTGGAAGACCCGCCACGATCGCATGACGACTTCCGACGCCTATTTCCTCGGCGGGCGGAGTCTGTCGGGTTGGGTGATCGCCGGTTCGTTGATCATGACGAACCTGTCGACCGAGCACTTGATCGGGCTCAACGGCGACGCCTTTAACCACACTATCGCCGTAACGGCTTGGGAGACGACGGCCGCGCCGGCGCTGGTACTGACCGCGCTCTACTTTCTGCCGCGTTATCTGCAGAGCGGCTTCGCGACGATTCCGCAGTTTCTGGCCGAGCGTTACGATCAGGCGACGCGGGTGATTGCGACGGTCTTGTTTTTGCTCTCCTACGTTTTCGCGCGGTTGCCGGTCGTGTTGCTCTTCGGCGCCCTAGGGCTCGAAAGCCTGTTCGACGTTTCGACCAATCTTGGGTTGACGCGGATGGAGGCGATGTTGCTGGTGACTTGGGGCGTGGGATCGCTGGGGTCGCTCTATGCGATTTTCGGGGGACTCAAGGCAGTTGCGATCTCCGACGCGGTCAACGGCGTGGGCTTTCTGCTGGCGGGGTTATCGGTGCCGTTCTTGGCGTTAGTGATGATCGGCGACGGAAGCGCCTGGGCGGGGTTGAGCGAAGTCTACGCCGAACAGCGCCCGAAGTTCGACATCACCGGCGACGAAGCGGGGTCGTTCCTGCCGATGGGGACGTTATTCACCGGTTTGGTTTGCACGCAAATTTTCGCCTGGTGCGTCAATCAAGAGAAGGTCCAGCGGGCCTTGGGCGCCAAGAGCTTGGCGGAGGGACAAAAGGGCGTTCTACTGGCGGCCTTTTTCAAACTGCTCGGGCCGTTCATCATCGTGTTGCCCGGCGTGATCGCGTATCACATGTTCAGCGACACGTTGGGTTCCGACGGCTACCTGATGGCCTATCCGATGTTAGTGAAGGCGGTTTTGCCGCCGGCGCTGATCGGCCTTTTCGCGGCCGTGATGGTTGGCGCGATTCTGAGCACGTTCAACAGCGTGCTCAACAGCTCGGCGACGCTCTTCAGCCAAGGAATTTATCAGACGCTCATCAACCCCGGCGCGACCGGGCCCGAGATTGTCCGTTCGGGGCGCGTGGTCAGTATCGTGTTGGCGATCGCGACGATGGCGATCGCGCCGCTGATCGACACGTCGGGGAGCCTCTACAACTACCTCCAGCGCGTGAACTCGATCTTTCTCGGCCCGTTGCTGGCGGTGATCTTGCTCGGTTTTTTGACCCGGCGCGTATCGGCCGTCGCGGCGAAGACGGGGTTGCTGGTCGGCCCGGTGATTTTCTATCTATTGGTTTTCACGTTCGGGGACCAAGTGCAGGCGGGATTAACAGGGGCCTTTGGATTGACCGAGGATGTCCACTTCCTGCACTTGCTGGGTTTGGTCTTCGTGTTGACCGCGGTGATGATGGCGGCGATCAGCCGATTTAGGCCGGCCCGCGAAGTCTATAAAGCCCGGGAAAGCGGTGATGTGGACATGACGCCGTGGCCTCGACGGAATGAAGTCGCCGTCGCCATCTGTGTCATCACTTTGGGATTCTATGTTTTTCTGGCGCAGTGAGCGCGACTGTTCACCGCATCCGGCTCGCTGAGGGCTGCGTAGAAATAGGGACAAGAATGGGGACTGGCCCAATCGCCGAGCGAACAAGCTCCGTTGAACCGATAGACTTCGCCGGCGCGAAACCCACTCTTGCGAAAATACTCTTCGACCGCTTTGTGTATGACGTTGGCGTCCCGAAAAATCCCGAACCTCTTGAGCCGCGGAGCGGCGACGGGAGCCTTAGCCCCGGGCTTCAGCCCGGGGTTCGCCAAGAATCACGATAAGCCCCGGATGGGGCGTAGGAACGATCGCGCGATGGAACCCCGGCCCACGGGAACGTTCACCCTTCCCCCCCGCGGACAGCAACCCGATCCCTGTTGACTAATGCTGTTTGAAGCCTTCAAAGAAGTCGGCGGCATTCTGCTCGGCACGGGGTTGACGGGTCTGTGCTCGTACTTGTCGGGCCGCATTCTCTTGGCTCGTCTTCCGCGCGTGCAAGCGGAGCTAACCGCGGCCGAGCACGCGCTGTTTTCGTTCGCCGCCGGTACGGCCTGCCTCAGCGGGCTGGTCTTTCTACTCTGCGCGACGGGCCTGTTTTACGACGCCTCGGTGTGGCTGCTTGCCGTCCTCATCGTCGCGGCCGCCGCAACGTGGGCGCGCCGACCTCCCCCATGCCGGGCGGCTTTCCCGCAACCATCGTCGATGTTGTGGAGCGCCGCCCTAGCAACCGTCGCCGTCCTCTACGGCGGGCTGTATCTCATCCACGCCGCCGCCCCGGAAATCAGCGCCGACGGGGTAGCTTATCACCTTGGTTTGGTCAGGCGTTACTACGGCGCGCACGGGTTTCCGGCCATCACCACCAATATCTATGCCTACCTTTCGCAGGGGGCGGAGATGCTCTACCTTTTCGCCTATGCGGTGGGACGCCACTCGGCGGCGAAGCTAGTGCACTTCACGCTGCTTGTCGGCGGCGTCTCCGCGATGCTTCTGCTCGCGCGGCGTTTTCGGGTTTGGCCGGCGGGTGTGATCGGTGCCGTCCTCTACGCCTGCTCGCCGGTTGTGGGGCCGGTGGCCGCGAGCACCTACAACGGCTGCGCCTTGGCGTTTTTCCAGTTCATGACCTTCTACGCCCTCGTGCTGTGGTGGAAGGGACGCCAAGACGGCTGGCTGCCGCTGCTGGGGATCCTGGCGGGCTTTTGCTTTTCGATTAAATACACCGGCTTTCTCGCCGTGCCACTCGCCTTGGCCGTGGTGGCCTGGGGCAGCTGGGCCAGGCTGAAGCAACCGGGCGTTGTGTTTCGTCGCGTGCTTGTCGTCGGCTGCGCGGCGGCCCTGTTCGTTGCGCCATGGCTGATCAAAAACGCGGTGTTGGTCGACAATCCTACAGCGCCGTTCTACAACAACGTGTTCCCCAATCCGTATGTCACGGTGTCTTTCGAGCACACCTTCCGCTCGTATTTGGAAGACTACGTCCACGGCGACGATTCGACATCGTGGCTGGAATACGCGTTGGAGTTGACCGTGCGAGGGACGAGGCCCCAGGGCCTGTTGGGGCCTGCCTTTCTGCTCGCGCCGCTGGCCTTGCTCGCCTGGGGGCGGCCTTTAGCAAAGCCCCTGTTGGCGTGCTCGCTGCTTTTCTCTTTGCCTTGGATCGAAAACGTCGGCACGCGGTTTCTCATCCCGGCGTTGATGTTTTGGTCTTTGGGGATGGGGTTATTCTTCGGGGCCTCGCGACGCAAATGGCCGGCCGTGTTGGGGCTGCTGCTCGCCTCCGCCCATGCGGTCGGTTCCTGGCCGTCGATTCTACACGTCTGGCACGAGTACCCCGCTTTTCGGCTCGATCCTGAAGTGCCTTGGAAAGCCGCGCTACGGCTCGAGCCCGAGGAGCAATATCTCGCCCGCCGCGTCGACGGGTACGGGGCCGCGGCTTGGTTGCGGCGGGAAACCCGACCAAGCGACCGGGTCTTCAGCGTGGAAGTGTTGCCGGAAGCCTATTTCGACTCCGAGTTGCTGGTTTATTACCAGGGCGCCGAAAACGAGACGTTGGTCGAGGTCTTGCGAGCCGGAGTCGATCCGCGATTTCAACCGACTCGGGCTCTGCGAGTGCGAGGTCCGAGCCGCGCTTTCACGGGGGTTCGCATCATCCAACGCGCCGAGCATCCGTCAGCCCAATGGCGGGTGCTCGAGTTGGTCCCGCAAACCGACACCGGGCCCATTTCGCCCGATCCCGATTGGACCATCCGCGCCCACCCCTTCCCCTGGACAGCCGGCCGCATCCTTGACGCCAACCCGTTTACCGGGTGGTTTTCCTGGGAGCCGCTCTACGACGGCATGAGCATCGAGGTGGAATTCCCAACAGCGATCGAGATGAGCGGCTTGGACCTCGTCTTCCCGTGGAATCAACACCACCTGGACCTCGAATTCCTCGGGCGGGATGAAAGCGGGCAATGGGTTCGTTGGGAGACCGAGAGCACCTGGGCCCGCCTACCCGTTTCACTCGGCGCCGCGCGCGCTTGGTTTGGCGAAGAATTGCGTCGCCGCGGAATTTCGTATTTCGTCAGCCATACCGGCGGCGGTTTCGGTCCGATTTCGCGCGTGATCGAAAAAGACCCGGCGGCTTGGGGGCTGCGAGAAGAAGCGCGTCACGAACCGTTCCTCATTTACAGAGTCGCGGAGAACTCGGCGATTTCGCGGCCCGAGTAGCCGTGTCGGCCGGGGTTTCGATTACCATGAGGAGTCCCGAGCGACGAACGCATGATTATCGGACTCACCGGAACCAATGGCGCGGGCAAGACCGTCGCCGCCGAGCACCTGCAAACCCACGGTTTCGCGTACCATTCGCTCTCGGATGAAATTCGCGCCGAACTCGAACAGGAAGGCCGCGAAGCCACGCGCGAAAACCTCATCGAGACCGGCAATCGCCTCCGCGCCGACCATGGCCCCGCGGTTTTGGCCGAGCGCGTGAAGGCGCGGTTGCGTCCCGACCGCAACTACGTTATCGACTCGATTCGCAACCCCCACGAAGTGCGCGCCTTGCGGTCGGCGGGAAATTTCTGCCTGTTGCACCTCGATGGGCCGCCGGAAGTTCGCTATGAGCGGGTTCTTTCGCGGGGTGGGCCGCGCACTCCGGCCTCGCTCGATGAATTTGTCACCCTGGAAGAACTCGAAACCCACAGCAGCGATCCGACCCATCAGCAACTGCGCGTTTGCCGCGAGATGGCCGACGAGACGCTCATCAACGGCGGCACGATCGAGGAGTTGCGAGCCGACCTAGACACCTTCATTAAGGGCCGCCTCATGTCGGAGCGGCGGCCCGGCTGGGACGAGTATTTCATGGGGATCGCTCAGATGGCCGCCCTGCGCAGCAATTGCATGAAACGCAAGGTTGCCGCCGTGATCGTCAAGGATCGCCGTATCGTCTCGACCGGCTACAACGGGACGCCTCGGGGCGTGACCAATTGCAACGAAGGCGGCTGCCCGCGCTGCAATTCCCTGACGCCGAGCGGCACCAAGTTGGGTGAATGCCTCTGTTCGCACGCCGAGGAAAACGCGATCGTTCAAGCGGCGTACCACGGCATCAGCGTTCGCGGGGCGACGATTTATTCGACCTTCTCGCCCTGCTTGATCTGTACCAAGATGATCATCAACTCGGGCATTGCCGAGGTTGTTTACGACCTGGATTACCCTCTCAACGACACGGCGGAGGGTCTGTTGCAGGAAGCCTCCGTGGAAGCGCGGCGTCTGACGGAGTGAGCCCGCCCCTCGGGCTTCGGTCAATATTGCTGACTGGGACCGGCGAGAGGGCCGGTCGCTACTGGGGCGGATTGCAAGCTGACGCTTCGCACCTCGAATCGACCGCGCAGCTGTTCCTCGGAGAGCCCGGTTCGGTCGTTGACGACGGCCAATCGCACAACGTGCTCGCCGGGGCGGGTGCGGAAGCGTAGGGTGACCGGCTTCCACGGGCTGGTTCCTCTCGACGCAAACGAAGACGCGATGAAACGCCGGGGAGCTGCGAGAACCACTCGCGGCCCCTCCCTCGCGGTGAGGCGGTCGGCTCGAACGGACGCTTCGAAGACGTAGTCGCTTTCCGGTTCCACGAAGAAATCGCGGGTCACATGGCGGTAGTTCGAGTCGCGCGGTTGCTGGAAACGAATCTCGACTCGCTCGTCGGGCGACCCGGCGCCGTGCAGCGAGACGACAACGCCCTCTCGCGGACGATTCATCCACCCGGGGCTCGGTTGCCTAGGGTAGCCGGTCTCGATAACGGCGGGCTGGGCATCCACCCCTCCCTTTTCGATTCGCTCCCACAAGTGCTTGGCGACAAGGCCGCGATCGTTGTCCCAGAGGCGGTCGTAGACGGGTCGCAAGTCTTGATGGGAAAGCTCGACGCGGCCGGTCAATACTTCCGCCGCCGCGGACAACTCGGGCCACTGCCCCCGATCGGCCAGATAAATCAGGTAATCGGCCGCCGCGCGCGCTCCAGCCGGGACCACATCGGCGGCGGTTCTTTCGGGCGCTACTCCCTCGCTTCGGGCGGCATGGTAAACGGCTCGCCGCATCTTGGGAAGCGCCGCGGCGATTCCGGCTAAAGCGTTTGCCGCCGACTCCGTATCACCTTCCCGCAAGTAGGCTTGGGCGAGGGACCATTCGGTTCGCAGCGTGAAGGGCTCGAGGAGGGACGCCAGCTTGGCCGACTCGGCTGCTCGGTCGGCGTTACCGGCGAGGCCCGCCGACTCGGCGTGTTTGAGCCAGATCGCGGCAGCTTGCGGATTGGTTTCCGCAGCGGCGAGAAAGTCCTTTTCCGCGGCCGCGGGTCGACCTTCCAGCAGCGCCCGGCGGCCTTGCCGAAAAAGAGACTCCGTATCGCCGTCGGCAACGAAACCCGCGGGAAGAAAATCTCCGGCCGACAGCAGACCGATAGCGCAGAGCGACCAGCAGCCGACGGCCGCGACCTGGGGTGGAACCAATCGCTGAACGGTCCGTGGTGTCGCGAGGCCCGCCGCACAGCCCAATAGAACCGCCGTCAACGCCGCGAGAGCGGGAATTTGCAAGGGGAAATCGACCGCCGCATGCAGTAAGATCGCGGCCGCCCCCAGCAGCGCCCCGCCGGCCGCCATGCGTCGCCCGGTCTCCTCGTTACTCAGGACGAAACGCCCGACTCGCCACAGTGTGAGAGCCACGACGGTCGTCAGCAAAAGCGTCGGGAGTAAACCGAACTCAAGCAGCCACTCCAGATAATCGTTGTGAGCATGGTCGACGGTCTTTCGCGGCAAGTAGAAAGCGGAGCGGCGGAAAGCGTAGGGGAAAGCTCCCGCGCCGGCTCCGGTGAACAGGTAATCGCCGGCTGAGCGCACGGTGTCGGTCCAGATCGCGATGCGGGTGGGAAAGCCGCTCGGTTCCGACAGCTCATCGAACCTTTCGCTGAGTTTACCCGCGCCGAGGGTCGCCGAAATAGCGATCGCGGTTAAGGCGAGAAATACCGGCAGCACCGAGCGGCGGTACTCGCGCAGGGCCAAGGCCATGCCCGCGCCGGCCGTCACGATCAAGATCACCGCCGCCGCCCGCGACAAAGAGAGCATGCCGACGGAGAAACAGACTACGGCGGCCATCAGTCCGGCCACGCCAAAAAGCCTAGGCTGAAACTTCAAATTGGATTCGATATTGAACCACCCGAGCCGCGCCGCCGTGCGGCGCGGTCCCCCAGGAGTAGCTCTCCCGGTTTCTGGCTTGAACGAGCCGGCCCGACCCCACTCGGCGCGCTGCCCGCCGCGGGAGGCAAATCCGGCCAAGGCCGCGCCGATCGCCAGGCCAGGCACCCTTCCATCAAGGCGGCGAAGTGGGTCTTGTTGACGAAGCTTCCACGCGCCCCCAGCGCGCCCGCGGCGTCCACTAAGCGCTCTCGAAAGAACTGTTCCAGGCCCCAGGCCGCCGAAGCCATCGCCGCGGTGAGGAAGACGGCGGCGATCAGCCAGAACACTCGTTCGGAACGCGCTACGAGACCCCGCGCCATGACGAACAGGGCGCAGCAGCCCGCCATGGGCAGTAGGGCGGCGATGGTCTCGCCGGGGGCAATCGAAAGAGTCGTGGGCACGATGACCCCGAGCGACTCGACCGGCGTCATCGTCGCGCGGCGAAAGGCCGAGACCAGATGCGGCTGCAAAGAGCCAAGCGGGACGACCTGCAACAGCGGCACGACGGCGATTGCGGCGACAGCCCAGGGAACTCCCACACCCCATTGTCGGAACCCCAGGCAAGCCGCGCCGCCGACGGCCAAAACCCAGCCGAAAACAGCGGTTTGATCGAAGCCGTCGACGCCGCCCTTGCGCCATACCAAGACAACGACGGGAAGCGCAACGGCGACCAAAGCCCCCACCTCGACGCGCCAAGTCGCAAGCAGCTCAAGCAGCCCCGCGCGGGGCCGTGCGGGCAGCGCTCGATCCGGGGCCTGGGCCGAAACGGGCATCTCTCGGATAAATCGGTTTTTTGGGCCGCGAAGAACAGGGCGGAGGCCGCGATTTTCGTAACATTCGCGCCGAATACGCATTGCTATACTGGCAACACTTATGCGCGGATTGTTGGGCGTTTTCAGTGCTTTCATGATCGTCGGGACGGCGGCGTTCGCCCTCGATTGGCCGCAGTGGCGGGGGCCGGACCGCGACGGCATCAGCGCCGAAACCGGTCTGCTCACCAGCTGGCCCGAGGGAGGACCGCCGCTGCTTTGGAAAACGCGCGGACTCGGCTCGGGATTCGCTTCGTTTTCGGTCTCCGGCGGCAAGGTTTTCACACAGGGGCAGAGCGAGGGTCGGCAGTTCTTGATCGCGCTCGATGAGGAAACGGGCGAGATCTTGTGGCGCACGCCGAACGGCGACACTTTCACCGAACGCCGCGGCAGCGGTCCTCGCGGCACGCCCACCATCGACGGCGATCGAGTTTATGCGCTGGGATCGAATGGCGATCTGCTCTGCGCCCGCGCGTCGGACGGCGAGCGGCTATGGAGCACCAACCTGCTCGAACGTTTTAGGGTGCGCAATATCAAGTGGGGCATCAGCGAGTCTCCGCTCATCGACGGCCATCGCGTGATCGTCAACCCGGGAGCCCGCGAGGCGTCCGTGGTCGCACTCGACAAGAAAAACGGCAACACGATTTGGAAATCGCCCGGCGATCGCGCCGGCTATTCCTCGCCCGTCGTGGCCGACGTCGCGGGCGTTCGCCATTACATCGTGCTGACGGGTGGCGGCGCGGTCGGCGTGCGGGCTTCCGACGGCGAGGTGCTGTGGCGATACGATCGCGTTTCGAACAGTACGGCGAACGTCGCCACCCCGATCGTCCGGGGCAACCATGTTTTGCTGTCGACCGACTATGGGACCGGTTGCGCCCTGCTGCGGCTCGAGCCCGACGGCGAGGGGATTCGCGCCGAGGAGGTATATTTCCACCGCGATATGAAGAATCACTACAGCACCTCGGTGCTGTTGGGCAACCACCTCTACGGCTTTTCAGGCCGCATTCTGACCGCTATGAATTTCCTGACAGGCGAAATTCTTTGGCGCGACCGCGGCGTAGGCAAGGGACAGATCGTCAGCGCCGAAGGCCTGCTCTACATCTTGAGCGATGACGGCGTTGTCGGCCTCGTCAAGGTCGACCCGGAGGGCTATCGCGAGATCTCGCGGTTTTCGATCGAGCACGGGCAGTATCGAACTTGGACGCTACCAGTCGTCGCCAACGGGAAGCTCTTCCTACGGGACCAAGACACGCTTTCCTGCTACAACGTCAAGGCCGAGTAGCGCGGCCCGGCGCGATCCATTGCGTTTGGGTTCCGTGCCGGGCGGCGGTTGAGCTATGCGCCCTTCTCTTTCTTGACGCGAGCTTCGTAAAGGTTCATCTCCTCCGAAAACAGCCCGTCAAGCGTACGGTGTACTACGTTGAGGATCGCCAACGTCGCAAATCTCGTGAGCCGCGAAGCGGCGGCGGGAACCGTTAGCCTAGGGTGAAGCGAAGCGGAACCCTGGGTAATGAAAAGGGCTTCGATTCTTCCCTTGACGGCTTTGCATAGAGGCAAGAGAACTCGACGGGTTGGGATTCGCTTCATCCCGAGACAGCCCTCCTTTTTCTCATGGCGTTTCGTCGGGAATGTGATTTCCGTTACGCATAACTCTATAAAAGGACGCCTGCTAGGTCGAAAGGTCTTGACAAGAACTGATTCATACGTATAATTCAAACATACGTTTGAATCAAGCGATCGCTTGTATGGAGCGCACCCCTTTATGTCCGCTGACACCAAGACCCTAATTCTCGACACGGCCGAGAGGCTGTTTTCCGAACAGGGGATCGATGCTGTTTCACTGAGGGCCATCACGACCGAGGCGGGTGTGAATCTGGCCGCGATCAACTATCACTTTCGCTCGAAGGAGCTGCTGGTGAAAGAGGTTTTCGGCCGCCGCATCCGTCCGTTGAACGAAGAGCGGCTGGCCCTACTCGACGAATATGAAGCGCGGGCGGGCAGTGGGCCGCTGCCGGTCGAGGACGTTCTGAGAGCGATGTTCGAGCCGGCGATTCGGCTCTCGAGCGATCCGGAACGCGGGCACATTTTCTTGCGTATCTGCGGGCGGATCTGGTCGGAGCCGAGTTTTCGGACGTCGCAAATCTTCGATGACTTGTTCGAGGAATTGATCGCGCGCTTCGGCGTGGCGTTCCAGAGGGCCGCTCCCGAGTTGCCGCCCGAGGACATGTCTTGGCGAACCCATTTCGCCGTCGGGGCGATGATTTTCGTGATGACCCACAGCGACGTTCTCATGAAGAACTCGCGGGGGCTTTGTGACCCCTCGAATGTGGAGCGGACGGTGGACCAGATGGTTCATTTCGCGGCGGCGGGAATGCGCGCGCCGGTTCTGGCTCCCGTCGCCGAAGACGCGGCGGTGGAGGTGGCGGGATGAGAAGAGTTTTCTTGGCGGCTCTGCCGCTGGTCTTGCTGATGGCGGCTTGTTCGCGCCCGATCGCCCGACCGGAGCGCACATTGAATGTTGCTCCCGCCCCACAAGCGTGGAAGGGCGGCGAGACGCGGAGCGAGTCCCCGGGTGTCGACTGGTGGGCCTATCTGGGCGACAGCGGTCTCGACCGCGCAATCCAAGAAGCGCTCACCTACAACCATGATCTACGGGCCGCGGCGGCGCGCGTGGCGGCGGCCGAAGCCGAGGTCGTCATTGCCCGCGCGGATGACCTCCCGTCATTTGACGTGGGCGTTAACCGGGCGCGGCAGAAACAAAACTTCGTGGGGTTCCCGATTCCGGGCTTCGAAGGCCAGGTCTTGAGCCGCACGTTCACCAGTACCGGGGCCTCGCTCGACGCCGGTTGGGAGCCCGATCTATGGGGGCGCATCAAGGCCGGGAAACTGGCCGCGCGGGCCACGCTCGAAGCGCGCGAAGCGGACGTCGCGGGCGCCAAGCTGTCGCTGAGCGGGCAAGTGGCGAAAGCTTGGTTCGCGGCGATCGAGGCCCAACGGCAAGTCGGGCTGGCGCGAGCGTCGCTGGCGAGCTACAAGACGTCGGTTGATCGTGTTCGGACGCGTTTTGAGGCCGGGCTGCGGCCTTCGCTCGACTTGCGATTGGCGATGACGGAAGTCGATCGAGCCCAGGCTTTGGTCGGCCAGAGAGTGGAGGAGCAACGCCGGGCCGTACGTCGGATCGAGATCTTGATCGGGCGATACCCTTCGGGTGAATACGCGTTAGGCGAGGACTTGCCGCCGGTTCCCGAACAAGTGCCGGCCGGCTTGCCCGCCGAGTTGGCGTACCGGCGGCCCGACCTCGCCGCGGCCGAGCGTGCGTTACTGGCGGCCGATGCCCAAATTGTCGTGTCGAAAGCGGCACTCCGGCCGCGCTTTCCGTTGACGGCATCCGGCGGTACCACCAGCGACGCGTTGCGCGATTTGATCGATCGTGATTTCTCGGCCTGGAACCTCGCGACGAATTTCGCCTATCCGATTTTCAATCGCGGTCGCTTGAAATCCGCCGTACGCCGCGACGAAGCGCTGGCTCGCGAGACGGCCGCGCAATACGAAAGCGCGATTCTCACGGCCTATGGCGAGGTCGAGTCGGCGCTGGCCGCCGATAGCGCCTTGGCCGAGCGAGTGACGGCGCTCGAGTCGGCGACGAAGCATTCTCTAGCCGCCAAGGCAGAGGCCGAGCGACGCTATCGCGCCGGGCTGACCGACATCGTCACGGTGTTGTCGGCGCAAAGAACGGCGCTCGATTCGGAGAGTCAGTGGTTGAACGTCCACCGCCTACGGTTGGACAACCGCGTGGATCTTCATCTCGCCCTGGGAGGCGGGTTTGAAGCCGATTACGATTCGATCCAAACGCGGACGAACGACTCGAAGCCGCCCGAGAAGCAATCGGACGGCGAGGAGGTTACAGGGTTATGAGACGGATATTGATGATTCTGCTGCCTCTGGTCGTAATCGGGGTGGGCGGGTTCGCCGCCATCACGATGGTGAAAAACCGGCCCAAGCCGGAGACGAAAACGGTGGAGATTCCCCCTCCGCTGATTCGGGTCATGCGCGTCGAGCCTGAAGATGTGCGCCTGAGCGTGTTCGCGCAAGGGACAGTTGAGCCCGCTACCGCGATCCAATTGATGCCGGAAGTTTCCGGACGTGTCCTGTGGGTCAATCCGAACTTCCGCGTCGGCGGGTTCTTCGAAAAAGACGAGATGATCGGCAAGATCGATCCGCGGGAGTATGAGCTGGAAGTCGTGCGATCGCACGCGGCGATCGCGCAGGCCGAGCTTAGGCTCGCCACGGAGTTGCAGGAAGCCGCGGTCGCGCGCAAAGAGTGGGAGAGCATGGGGACGGGAGGCAAGCCCGAGCCTTTGGTTGTTCGGGAACCGCAGATCGCCCAGGCTCGCGCCGAATTGGCGTCGGCCGAGGCCGCGCTCGCCAAGGCTGAATACGACTTGGAGCGCACGGTGATCAAAGCGCCCTTCGCGGGGCGGGTGGTTTCAAAAATCGCCGATCAGTTCGTTTCCCGGGGGCAGGCCATGGCAACGATCTATGCCATTGATTACGCCGAGGTCCGCTTGCCTATTCCCGACCAGGACCTTGCCTACATTAATCTCCCGCTGGCCTACCGCGGCAGCCAAGCGCCCCCCCAAGGCCCGGCCGTGGTCCTGCGGGCCAAGTTTGCCGGGAAGGAATACTCCTGGCGAGGCCGCATCGTCGTGACCGAGGGGCAGATCGACCAGCAAAGCCGCATGCTTCACGCGGTGGCCGAAGTCAAGAATCCTTACGGGAGAGGCGGGCAACCGGGCCGTCCCCCGCTGGCGGTCGGCATGTTCGTTAAAGCGGAGATCAAGGGTAAGACCGCGAAAGACGTCGTGGTGCTGCCGCGTATGGCGATGCGCGGAGCGGACCAGGTACTGGTGGTCGACCAAGACGACCGGCTGCGGTTCCGCGAGGTCGACGTTCTGCGAACCGACCGAGACCGCGTCATTATTCGGTCGGGGCTGGAAGTCGGCGATCGCGTGGGCGTCTCGGTCGTGGAAGCGGCCGTGGACGGCATGAAGGTGCGCGTCGTCGAGGTGAACGAAAAAACGACGGATGAAGGATCGGAGCCGCCGGTCTAGCGGCCGTGAACAATGGGGACTCTTCCGAAAATTGCCCTGCGAGACTACGATGCATTACTCCCAGGGCCGGCAAAGTAGCAAATCTCTCGAGCCGCGAAGCGGCGGCGGGAATATAGCCCAGGGTGGAGTCGAAGGCGGAACCCTGGGTACGAAACAAATCAGGTCGAGCCCTGGAGGGCGGCAGGAACGCCCGCGACACCCATTTTTGCGGCCGTAATGTGAACTGCGGATTCATGGGAACGACCCTTCCCATGCCGGATTAGGCAACACGATACGAACGAAGATTGATTCGAGGCGGACATGAAAAAAGGCGTTATTTTCTGGTTTGCTCACAACGGCGTGGCGGCCAACATGCTGTTGATCATGATTTTGGTCGCCGGGCTGATGATGATTCCGAATCTCAAGAAAGAGATCTTTCCGGAATTCTCCGTCGATATCGTCACGGTCAGTGTCGTCTACCGCGGCGCCGCTCCCGAGGAAGTCGAGGAAGGCGTCTGCGTCCGCGTTGAAGAGGCGATCCAAGACCTCAACGGCATTAAGGAGATTCGGTCCACGGCCTCGGAAGGCACGGGCATGATCACGGTGGAAATTGAGCCGGGCTACGACACGCGGAAGGCGCTCGACGACATCAAGGCGCGCGTCGACGCGATTGATACGTTTCCCGAAGAAACCGAGAAGCCCGTCGTTCAGGAAATCACCAGTCGCTTTCAAGTGGTCAATGTCTCCATTTCCGGTGATACGGACATGTTGACGCTCAAGAAGATCGCCGAACAGGCGCGGGAAGACATCATTGCGCTTCCCGAAGTGACGCAAGCCGAGGTCGTCAACGCGCCGCCGTACGAAATCTCGATCGAGGTCTCCGAGGAAGCGATGCGGCGTCACGGGTTGACCTTCGACGCCATTGCCATGGCCGTGCGGCGGTCTTCGCTGGACCTTCCCGGCGGCTCGGTGAAAACCAAGACTGGGGAGATCCTGCTGCGGACCAAGGGGCAGGCCTATCGCGGCAACGATTTCGAAGACCTGACCCTGATGACTAAATCCGACGGAACGAAACTCGTTCTCGGCGACGTGGCGACGGTGATTGACGGTTTCGCGGAAACCGATCAATGGAGCCGCTTCGACGGCAAGCCTTCGATGATGGTGCAGGTCTACCGGGTGGGCGACCAAAATGCTTTGGATGTCGCGGACGCGGTGAATGCCTGGGTGGTTCGCGCGGGCGCGCGGGCGCCGGAAGGCATAGTTTACACGATTTGGAACGACGGCTCGAAATTCCTGCGCGGGCGCATGGATCTGATGTTGCGGAACGGCTGGAACGGGTTGCTTCTTGTCTTTGTCATCCTGGCGCTGTTCTTGCGGCTGCGGCTGGCGATCTGGGTGACGATCGGTATTCCCGTATCGTTCCTAGGCGCCATCATGTTGATGCCGATCCTTGGTGTTTCGGTCAATATGATTTCGCTGTTCTCATTCATTCTCGTGCTGGGTATAGTGGTCGACGACGCGATCGTCGTCGGCGAGAGTATCTTCACGAAACAGCAGGAGGGTATTGACGGCGTGCGAGGGGCGGTCGAGGGGGCGCAGCGCGTCGCGATGCCGGTTACTTTCGGCGTCCTGACAACGATGGTGGCGTTCGCCCCGATGCTGTTTGTTCCCGGCTGGAACGGTAAGATCTGGCGCGTCATCCCGCTGATCATTATTCCGACGCTGCTGTTCTCTCTGATCGAATCGAAGTTTGTTCTGCCGCACCACCTTTCCTTCCGGCGACGGAAGCGGAAGGAAGGCCCGCGCCACATTATCGTTCGGATTTGGAACGGCTTTTTCAACTTCTTCAGCGACGGGATGGTGTGGTTTGCGCGGAACGTGTTCAGCCCTTTCCTGCGAGGTGCGCTGGAGTGGCGTTACCTGACCGTCGCGACGGCGCTCGGTATTTTGCTGTTCACCGTCGGCCTTGTCGGCGGCGGCTACGTCAAGTTCGTATTCTTCCCGCAGGTGGAGAACGATTTCATCAGCGCACCGTTGACGATGCCGCTTGAAACTCCGGCCCACGTCACCGAGGCAGCAGTGAAGAAGATCGAGCGCAGCGCGCTGGAGTTGCAGCGCAAGGTCAAGGAAGAAACCGGGGACGAGGTTCTGCTCCATGTGCTGACGTCGGTGGGAGACCAGCCCTTTGTCCAGCAGTCCCAACGCTTCGCCGGCGGCACGGGAGGCGCCAGCCAAGCGCACTTGGGTGAAGTCGCCATCGAGCTGGCCCCATCGCAGTCGCGCAGCCTGACGAGCACGGAAGTCGCGGCGCGTTGGCGCGAAATGAGCGGCTCGATACCGGGCGCTGTGGAGTTGAAATTCAACTCCGACTTGATGAACCAAGGCGGAGCCATCGACATTCAGTTCACCAGCCGGGATATCGGTTTGCTGCGCGAGGTCGGCGAGCAGACCAAGGCGAAGTTGGCGGAGTATCCCGGAGTCTTCGACATTACCGATTCGTTGCGCGGCGGCAAGCCGGAGGTCAAGCTGGCGATCACGTCGAACGCCGAGGCTCTTGGCCTCTCGCTCGAACAGCTCGCGCGGCAGGTGCGGCAGGGGTTCTATGGCGAGGAAGTGCAGCGCATCCAACGCGGGCGCGACGACATCCGCGTCATGGTGCGGTATCCGGAGCGCGACCGCGAGTCCCTGGGTGATTTGGAAGCCATGCGCATCCGCACCTCCGCCGGAGCCGAGGTACCTTTTTCCACCGTGGCCCAGGCCGACCTAGGCCGCGGTTTCGCGAGCATCAAGCGGGTCAATCGCCGCCGAGCGATCAACATTACCGCCGATGTCGACACCGCCGTCGGCAATGCCAACGAAATCCTCGACGACATGAGCAGCGCGTTTCTTGACCCGCTGGTCGACAGTACCCCGGGTCTCTATTACACCCTCGAGGGGCAGCAGCGTGATCAGATGGAAGCGATGGGCGGGTTGGTGTGGGGATTCCTCGGCGCCCTTTGCGTGATCTACACATTGATGGCGATTCCGTTCCGCTCCTACGTTCAGCCCCTGATTGTGATGACCGCCGTGCCGTTCGGCATCGTGGGGGCGATTTGGGGCCACGGCATCATGGGGCTTCCGCTGAGTATGTTGTCGATGTGCGGCATTGTGGCGTTGACGGGCATCGTCGTCAACGACAGCCTGGTGTTGGTGACCTACGTCAACGATTTGCGGGATCGCGGGCGATCGATGATCGATGCCGTGCGAGAAGGGGCAAGCGCGCGCTTCCGTGCGATTATCTTGACGTCGCTGACCACGGCCGCGGGCGTCATGCCGTTGATGCTCGAAAAGGAAGTCCAAGCGCAGTTCTTGATTCCGATGGCGGTGGCGCTGGTCTACGGCGTGCTGTTTTCGACGGCGATCACGTTGGTGCTGGTGCCGTCGTGCTACATGATCCTGGAAGACTTTCGTCGCGTTGGTCGGTGGTGGTGGCGGGGTGTCACCCAGACACCGGCCTTGGCGTCGGCGAGCGGGGTTGCCGCCGAGCCCCTCTTCGAACCCTCTAACGGTGCATCCGCTACCCTGTTAGGACTGGAGCAGCCCGCCCCGCCCGCGGATATCGAGGGCGAAGTCCTCGAGGAAGTGGGATCGGAAGAGCGCCGCGGTTTCGGGGACTAGCCGCCCGCGGACAAAGTGTCAACGGGCGAAAAAGGGGGACCGCGAAAATCGGGGGCAGCCGGAAAACAGCCTTCAAGCCCCATCATGCATTACATTCGAGCCCGGCAAGATTGCGGATGCTTTGAGCCGCGGAGCGGCGGCGGGAATATAGCCCAGGGTGGAGCCGAAGGCGGAACCCTGGGTACGGAATCAAATCAGGTTGAGCCCTGTAAGGGCGACAGGAACGCCTTCGCTCCCGTTTTCACGGCGGTATCATGAATCCGCGGATTCATGGAAACGGACTGTCCCCTTTTTTCGCGTAGTCGAACTCTCGCCGCGGACCAACCCGCCTACCCAAACGAAACCTCGATGAGCAACCGGCCAATCAATCCACAAAGTCTCGACGAGCAACGCAACGAGTTCTTCCAACAACTCGAGGCCGAAAACATGGGCCCCCTCTGGGTCTTGTTCCGCGATACGTTAACGAAGACCCCAGCCGCGCGCGAGACCCCTTATCTATGGCCTTGGGAAAGCGTTCGGCCGAAATTGCTGCGCGCCGGCGAGTTGGTCTCCACCGAAGAGGCCGAGCGTCGCGTGCTGATGTTTCTCAACCCCGGCAGCCCGGGCCGCATCGGGGCCACGGCGACGCTCTACGCGGCGATGCAGTTGATCTTGCCCGGCGAGTCGGCGCGGGCGCATCGACATACCCCGACCGCGTTGCGATTCATTGTGGAGGGCAGTGGGGCGTTCACCTGCGTTAACGGCGAAAAGGTCTTCATGGAACCGGGCGACCTCGTGCTGACCCCGCCGATGGTGTGGCATGACCATGGCTCGGAAAGCGACGACCCGGTGATTTGGCTCGACGGTTTGGACATCCCGCTGATGCTGGCGCTCAATTGCATATTCTTCGAGGATCACGAGGGAACCACCCAGCCGATCACGGTCCCCGAAGGCCATTCCGGGAAGCTCTTCGGGCGATCGCTGTTGCCGGCCGGCGCGCCGCGGGCCGGCGGCGCGAGCTATTCACCGGTCTGGAATTATCGGGGCGTTGAGTCGCGCGAGGCGCTCGAAAGTTTGCGCAAGGCCGCTGATCCCGATCCCTTTGACGGCTACTTATTGCGTTACACCAACCCGCTCAACGGCGGCGAAGTGCTCAACAGCATCGGCTGCCGCTTGCAACTTCTTCCCAAGGGACTGCATACGAAAGCGCACCGCCATACGGTTAGTACGGTGTATTACGCCGCCGAGGGAAGCGGTTTTTCGATCCTCGACGGCAAGCGTTTTGACTGGAAGAAAGGCGACACGTTCGCCGTCCCGATCTGGACGCTGCACGAACACGCCGCGCCGGAGGGAGACGCCGTCCTGTTTTCCCTCAACGACGAGCCGGTGATTCGCGCACTCGGCCACATGCGAACCGAAGCCCTCACCGAAAACACCGGCTTCCAGACAGAAAAATCGGTCTTTGAGCCGCCCGCCGGTAATCGATCAAAACCTTCCGCGCGATAGGGGCTTGACCCGGTTGCGTCCGCGATTTATCTCACGAAACCTGCTTTTCAGCAATGTCGCCCAAGACAGGTATCTTCGCTGCCCGCCCCGAGTAAGCCCCCATCGCGGTCTTAGCCCACAGCACGAAGGACGCCAAGGTGAAAAGCCAACCCAAGATCAATGTGAAAAAACCGAACACGAAGCTGAGGATTGCCCAGAGGAACCAATATCCCACCACGACCGCCGCCAGCAGCAGTAGGGCCTGATACGCGTGAAACCGCAAGATTCGGTTCGATTTGAAGCGATCGTCGAGTAAGTAGAAAACCGCCGGCAAGATGAAGTACGCCATGGCGGCGCGCGTATTGTCTCCGGCGGGCGGTTCCGCCGCGCCGACACTGTCCGGCGCCTGGGCGGGCGTCCCGCATTGTTGGCAAAACCTCCCCGTCATCGGGGCTCCGCATTGTCGACAAAAATTCATGCGATCTTGCTTAGATTAGCGGACCCGGCTCTCGAAAACCCGTTCCCCGGTACTTCGTTCATTGTGACCTGCCGGGCCGCCGCCGTGTCAAAGTGCTTCGAATCCACCATCGGAGAGCGCGTAAGCTTATTTTTTGCAATAATTTAAGTTTGGCGCCGCACGTGCTGCTTGGAGACCTCGCATGCGCTCCCTGTGTCTCATCGCCCTCCTTGTACTGGGACTTTTTCCGCTGCGCTCGGCGACTCTCGAGCACCTCGGCCTCGATGAGATGGCCAAGCATTCGACCCTGGTCGTGCGTGGTCGGGCCGCCGAGAGCCGGACGGTTCGAAGCGGCAGCTTGCTGTATACGGTGACGCGCCTGGTCGTCTCGGAACGTTGGAAGGGCCGGGCCGGAGCCGAGTTGGAAGTCTGGTCACCGGGCGGCAGCCGGGGAAACCTACAACAACGCTTCGCCGGCGTACCCCAATTGCGGCCCGGCGCCGACTACGTCGTCTTCTTGTGGCGCGGGCCGAGCGGAAGATTGCACGTCGTGGGGCTAAGCCAGGGCTTGCTGCGGCTGGAACAAGACAGCGAAGGGCGCCTGCGCGGTATCCAGCAACTCTCCGGCGGCCTCATGCTCTCGGCCTCGACCGGCAAACCCGTCGTCGCCTCGCCGATCGAAATGGGCTTGGACGAACTTCGGGCGCACGTTGGAGCGGCGGCTTTCTCCGATCACGAGGCCGCGCGGGAAGGGACCCCGCCCGCCAACTGACCCGGAGCGCACGGCACGCCTACCGTATCCAGACAAGCCGCCTTGCCGCCTATTGATGCCCAACCGCCCCCCAGTGAAGATGACAGGCCGTCAGCATCGTCAAATCGCGCCGTGGAGACCGTGCCGCACCTCCCCCTGGCTTGTCGCGATCAGCTTGTTCTTCACCGCTTCGATCGCCCCGGCCTACTATCACTTCGTTCATTACCGTTCCCAGGACGGCCGCTTCCAAGCCCTGATCGAAAAATTCGATCCGTCCTCGCTCGTCGACGATACCGTCTATTTCTTCGTTTCCGATCGGTCCCCCCACTTGGCCGACAACGACAGTTTCGTGGGGCTGGTCAGTCAGGTCCGCCAAGCACTGTCGGCCTGGAACTCCGTCCCTACCTCCGCCTTGCGCGTAGCCTACGGGGGAATTAGCGAAACGCCTCTGCCCTCTCGGACGCCCGCGGGCGAAATCGTCTTCGAGGAATTGCCACCCGGCGTCATCGGCCTGGGCGACCCGGTGACGCGCGGCGAAACTCGGGATGACTTTGTCCCGATCGTTCGCTCCGTGGTTGTGCTTTCGAGCGATTTCACAAGCGGAACCCGCCCCTACACGACGTTTTCCGAGCTGTTCTTCAACAGCCTGGTCCATGAGATCGGCCATGCGCTGGGCCTGCAGCATTCCTTGGCGAGCTCGGCGATGAGCACGGACGTCACGCGTTCCACCAGCCGAGCTCGTCCGCTGGGCGCCGACGATGTGGCGGGGCTCTCGCTGGCCTATCCGAGCGGCGAATTCGCACAAGCTTTCGGCGGCCTGAGCGGTCGGGTCGTCAGGCCCGACGGACAGCCGATTCACTTGGCCTCGGTCGTTGCCCTGGGACCCGCCGGGTCGGCCGTAAGCGCGCTGAGCGACCCCGACGGCGGTTACATCATCGAGGGCCTGCCGCCGGGAGCGTATTTTGTCTACGCGCATCCGCTGCCGTCCGCGACCCAAAGCGGGCTGGGCCCCGCCAACCTCGTATTGCCCCTGAACCCCGACGGCGAGCCCGTTCGCTCATCGGCTCCTTTCCGGAACCTTTTCCACGGCGGCGTCCTTGACTCGGCGGACTCGACTCGCGTCTTCGTCGTCGAGGGCGAGACCACCACCGGCATCGACTTCGCGCCCCCCGCGCGCGCCGACATCGCCTTGCACAGCGTCACGACCTATAGCTTTCCCGGCAACGCCGCGCCGGCGGTTCACCCCGCTTTTCTCGACCATACCGAACTCTCCGGCTTCGCCCTGGCGACCGGACCGGGCGTGGCGGAAAACCTGGCCCGGATGAGCGTCGAGGCCGTCGGCCGACCGCTCTTCATTCTTCCTCCAACCCCCTACTCGATCGCGCCACGATTCGCGCGCCTCGATTTTCGCTTTTCCCCATTCGACCGCGCCGGCGGCGTCCATTTGCTGTTTCGTTTCGACAACGAGGCCTACGTGTTGCCAAACGGCGTACGCCTGACCACCGCCCCGGCCCCGCTGATTCACTGGATCACGCCGCGTTTCGACCTTGGCGAAAACCTGTGGGGCGTTCGCGGCACGTCGATCGACGCCCGCTCGACCGTGTTCTTCGACGGCGTGCCGGCCGCTGTCGTCGGCATCGACCCCTTGCTCGGTGAAATCGTTGTCGAACCGCCGGCCGGACCGCCGGACCATCAAGCCGTTGTGACGGTCTACAATCTTGATGGCCAAAGCTCGGCGCAAACTCTCCCCGACGGCAACATTACGTTCGCCTATCCCCCCGGCCCCCCCGCGGCGCTCCACCTTTCGAAGACCGCGGCCGCGCCCGACACCGACTTGCTGATCGAGTTCAGCGCGGAAGCAATGACCTTCATGCCCGCGGATACCGTCGTTGGTTTCGGCACCGCCGATATCAGCGCGCGGGAAGTTCGTGTCTTGGCGCCCGGACGCTTGCAGGCGGTGGTGACCGTCAGTCCGGTCGCGGCGCCGGGCGACTACCCGGTCAGCGTGACCAGCGGGCTCCAAGTGGCGGGCCTAGAGCGAGGGTTTCGAGTTCTCGATTCACGACCCGTCGACGGCCCGGCTCCCGTGTTGCGCTTCGGTGGATTGGTCAACAGCGCTACGGGCGAACCGAACCTCTCGCCCGGAGTGCTGGCGACCTTACTGGGGAAGAACCTCGTCGCTCTCGGCACCGACGTCGAGTCGCCGTCGGAACCTTCGGTCACGTTCGACGGCCTGCCGGCGCGATTGATCGAAGTCGACGCCGAGCGAATCCTTTTGCAACTTCCCGTCGACCTCGAGCCGGGATTCGCCGTGGTGCACGTCGACAACACCGCAGCGGTGAGCGAGCCCCAGCTGGTTCGAATCGATCGCGCTTCGCCGGGCTTATTCGGAGCTTTTCACGCGGACGGCGTCGGGATTGCCGAGTCCGCTCCCGCCGGCCCGGGTGAACGAATTGTCATCGCCGCCACCGGCCTCGGCGCGGCCTTTGCCGCCGCCGCGGAAGCTCCCGGCGGGGACATCAACGCTCTAGACGACCTACCCTCCGTCTCGGTGATCTTCGGCGCGCAAAGGCTGCGTCCCGTCGCCATCGAACCGCGCGAAGGCAACCCGGGGCTTTACGTGGTTCGAGTGATTGTGCCTCGCTCGGCGACCGGCAAGCTGGTGGGCGTATCGCTGCTCGTTGACGGATTTCGCGGCAACGAACTCGACATTCGCGTTGCCGCTTCAACCTCATCGCTACGACATCGCTGAGGGCCGCCTCCTCTTCCCCGCGCTGAAAACCGCACGGGCCTCAACAAAGCGGATTTACGAATTCGGGTTGGCCGATCCACTCTTCCCGTCCTATACTGACGAAAGTAGTTTCCCGCCTCGCTTGGGAGGTAGTGTAACGGTAACACGACAGTCTCTGGATCTGTTTATCGGGGTTCGAATCCCCGCCTCCCAGCCACCTTCGCTCGCCATCCGCTCGGTCGCCTGCCCCGTCTCTACAAGACGTCGCCCGTCACGACTCCCCGTTCCATCTAGCGTCCCGCGCCGCAAGACCTTGACAAACGCTCTCCCAGACGCTTTGATGGGGCTGGAAATGCGCGAACCCGCGGCCCACTGACCCACCCGCGAAAGCGAGTCGATCAAGGCAATCAGCAAAGGAGCCCCCACATGGCGAACGGCCATTCCCTAAACATCGTGTTAGTGCACGGATTCCCTGGTTTTTCGCAGGTGGGCGAGTTGGACTACTTCAAGGGAGTTGAAGATCACCTGAAAAGAGAGTTCAGCTCGCGCAACATCAAAATCAGCACCCCGGCCCTGGGGGCTGTCGCTGACGTCGAGACAAGGGCCGGAAAACTCAAGGACGACATCGAAAAGAAATTCAAAGAAAAGGAATTCAAAGGCGAAAAGGTCCACATCATCGCTCACAGCGGCGGCGGGCTGGACGCCCGTTGGCTGGCGTCCCCGCACCCCCTCTGTTTGAACCGCGCTGACTTGGTCTCCTCGATCACCACCATTTCCACACCCCACGGCGGCGCGTTGGCCGCGGATTTGTTCGCGGATGTCGTGCCGAAGGTCGCCGATAAAGCGTTTAAGCCCCTCGTTGCGAGGTTGCCCGCCAACCCGTTCAATCTATCTTGGCCGGGCCGGCTCGTGTCTCGGGCAGCGGGCCACGCGATTCGGTTGTCGGGGACATTCCGGATCAGCCTGGGCCACCCGCGCAACAAGTTGCTCCGAGGATTTCTGCGTACGGTTCCGGATGCCTTCAGGCTCGTCAAGCAATTGACCGACCTCGAACCCGAGACCATACGAGCCTTCAGCACCAAGGAAATGGAGAAGTTCAACAAAAAGGTCACGGATGCCGACGGTGTGACCTACAACAGTTACGCGGGCGTCCGCGATGTGACGAAGAGCGATCCGCCGGCGCCGATCTCTTTCGCCCCCCATTTATTACTCCTGCTCGACGGCAAAGAGAATGACGGCTGGGTCACGGTCGAATCCGCCAAGTGGGGTGAATTCAAGGGCAAGATCGCCGCCGACCATGCCGATGAAATCGGCCACGACCTTACGCCCCCCGGCGGCATCCCGCGCTCGGCGTTCGATCACCTGACCTTCTACGAAGAGATCGTGGGCGAACTGGCGGACGCTTGATATACGAACGCGGACACTCCCCTTGGTTCCTCTCCATCCTTATTGCTAAGATATTTCCTTATGTCCGACGCCAACGAAGAACGCCCCTTACTGAGTCTCGCATAATATACTGTCAATCGAGACAAAGAGAAGACTGTTTCCAGAAAGCGGTAATCAAGCGCGGTTTGCGGCGCATTCGCCGCAGCGCTTTGCGGGCGCGCTCGTCGAGTTCCCAGTAGTCCTTCGGGCAGACGTTGGGCAACTCGTGCTGCTTCCAGTACGCCCAAATGTATTCCACCGGGTTCAACTCCGGCGCATAGGGCGGCAAGTACTCCGTTGCGATGTGATCCTCGGAGAGCTGGATGAACTCCCGCACCAGGCGGCTGCGGTGCGCCGGCAGCCGGTCCCAGACGATCAGCAGTGGGCCGTCGATGTGGCGCACCAAAGCCTTCAGGAAGTCGATGACCTCCAGCTCGCCGATCGCGCCGGGATAGAGCCGGAAGTAAAAGTTGCGCAACGTCAGCCCGGCCGACACCGACAGCTTGTCCCAGTTGAAGTTGAACTCCAACACCGGTGTCTCGCCGCGCGGCGCCCAGGTGCGGCAACGATGCGGCTTCTGACTCAATCCGCTTTCGTCGATGAAGACGATCGTACGTTCTTCTTTGCGGGCTCTTTTTAATGGCCGGCCAAGTCTTGCGCTGCCAGCCGCGGATGGCCTCTTCGTTGCGCTCCCGCGCTTTGCCGACGGGCCGTTGCGGGCTCCAACCGAGCGCCCGCGGGATCTTCCAGACATGGCCCTCGTGATAGCGCACGCCGAACTCGTCTCCGATCAGACGAGCGACCCGCGGACAGCTCCACAGCGGCGTCGGGAAGCCGTGCGCCTCGGGGCCTTCCAGCAGCAACGCCTCGAGGCGTTCGAGCTGCGCGGCGTCCAACAGCGGCTTACGGCCGGCGCGGCCGGCCTGGCGCAACCCGGCTTCGCCGTCACGCCGGTATCGTCGCAGCCACTCGCTGACGCTTTGCCGCGCGACCTTCAATCGCCTCGCTGTCTCGGACTGACTACAGCCTTGCTCGACCAACCGGATCGCTTTGAAACGGCGCTTCTCCAGGGCCTCGAAATCCCGCCGTACGCCTTTTGTATTTCCCATACATACAAAGACGTACGTACCCCAAAAAGGTGTCACTTTATTTTGCGAGACTCAATAGGATTCAATACCCGCTCCCTGCATGCCGGGCAGCGTCCCGACGAGGCTACCGGTGCTCGCGCCGCGCCGATCTATCAAACCACATCGTTCGTCTTTGAAAACAGCGAACACGCCGCCTCTCTTTTCGCCCTGCAGCAATTCGGCAACATCTATACCCGCATCATGAACCCCACCACGGGCGTTTTTGAAGAACGAGTGGCCTCCCTCGAAGGCGGGCTGGGCGCCCTGGCGGTCGCCAGCGGACAGTCGGCGCAGTTTCTCACCATCAGCGGCCTGTGCGAAGTCGGCGACGAAATCGTCTCCGCCGCCACGCTCTACGGTGGAACGTACACCCAAATGGACACCACCTTTCGCCGCTTCGGGTTCAACACCGTCTTCGTCGAGCCCGACGCCCCGGAGAACTTCCGCGCGGCCATTACGCCCAAAACCAAGCTGCTCTACATCGAAACCATCGCCAACCCGCGCATGAACGTCCCTGATATCGCGGCCATCGCCCACGAAAACGGCATTCCGCTGGTGATCGACAACACTTTCGCGACGCCCTATCTATGCCGCCCGATCGAACACGGCGCCGACATCGTCGTGCATTCAGCCACGAAATTTATCGGCGGCCACGGCACCAGCATCGGCGGCGTTATTGTCGACGCGGGCAAGTTCGATTGGTCGAGCGGCAAGTTCCCGCAATTGAGCGAGCCCAGCCCCGGGTACCACGGCATGAAGTTCGCCGAGACGTTCGGGGAGATGGCGTTCATTCTCAAGTGCCGCGTGGAAGGCTTGCGCGACCTGGGGCCGTGCATGAGTCCGTTCAACTCTTTCCTATTCGTGCAAGGGTTGGAAACTCTCGGCATGCGCATGGACCGCCACTGCGCCAACGCGCTGGCGGTCGCGAAACACCTCGAGGCGCACGCGTCGGTGCAATGGGTGAATCATCCCGGACTCGATTCGAGCCCTTACAAGGAAATGGCTCGGAAGTATATGCCCAAGGGGGCGGGAGCGGTTTTCACCTTCGGCATTGAAGGCGGTATCGAAGCCGGCAAGAAATTGATCGACAACGTGCAGCTGTTCTCGCATCTCGCCAACGTCGGCGACGCCAAGAGCCTGATCATTCACCCGGCCAGCACGACGCACCAGCAATTGTCGGCCAAAGACATGGAAGCCTGCGGCATCACGCCGGACATGGTTCGGCTTTCTGTCGGGCTCGAAGACCTCGAGGATCTGCTCTGGGACCTCGACCAGGCGATCGCGGCCTCCCAGAAGTCCGACTAAGCGGACCGCGCGTACCGCCGCCCGCGCCGCGGCTTCAATGACTCGCGGGGCGGGGCAGGGCAACGGAGGCGTGGAGTCCACGCTCGGGCGGTGTGGTGCCTCTCACCATTCATGTCGCGCGCCCTTCCACGGCACCGCGGCCCTTCCCTTCGGGAAGCAGCAAGACTTCTAACCCGCCATCAACCGCGCCCACTGCTGCAGAAACGCGATGATCGAAATCCCCATAAAGAACACGAAAGCGCCCACCAGCCCCAGTTGTAAGTACCACGCCGGCCGCAAAGGACCGGGCAACATCGTCCGATTCACATACAACGCATGTAACGACGAGCCGCCCAGCCCGATGTTCCGCAGCGTCGTCGTCACGATGGCCAGCACCAGAGGATTCGGCGTCAACCGCAATGCGATCAAACCCCACAAACAGTACGCGAACATGATCCCGTAATAGATGTTCTTGACCTGGTGCCCGTCCATGCGGCGCGCACGCCGGTTGCCGGTCCAAATCACGTCCGTCCAGCGTCGCGTGATGCCGTCGATATCGGACGTCTGCCCCGGCGCGAGAACAATGAATCCGCACAACAGGGTCAGAAACCAGAAAATTTCTCCTGACCGATCGGCCACCCCGCGCGCCGTCATCGCCGCCGCCGCATGCCCTTCGACCTCGATGCCGAAAATGAATTCCCGCGACAGCAGAGAGGGCAACGCCATCCCGAGAAGGCAGCCGACGGCCCAGATCGCCGTCTGGTCGCGCACAATGTGCCGCATCCAACCGCGCCACTTCACCAGCGTTTCGGGGTTGATTCCGAAAATCTTACCGACGTGGGAAAGCTTCACGGTTTTCCCGCCGATCATGCTGGGGATCGCGCCCACTTCCGCTCCCATGCCCCAACCCTTATCCCGCGTGAAATTGGAAAAGTTCATATTCGTCAGCCCGCCCGCTCCGGCGATGGCGGCAAAGGCGGCCAAAGTGGCCCAATCCACCTCGCCTTCGGGAAGCGAACCGAACTTGACGAAGCCCGTGAAGACGTCGATCCAGCTTTCACGGCTGACCATGAAGAGCCCGACGAAACTCAAATACCCGAGCACCAACACGATTTTCGTCACCATCAAGCGTTCGATGGCGTTGTAGATCTTCCCTTCGAAAATCAACGGAACAAACGCCGTCAAGAAAACCACGTATCCCAAGTTGCGGATCAGCGAATCGTCCCCCGCGTCGGGCAGTCTTCCCAGAAAAGCGGCCGCCAACGGGACAGCGGCGTTCGAGGCCAAGTAGGGCCAAACGCCGCCCATATCGGCAAGCACATAGAAAGGCGCCCACAGCTTGGGTCCCGGCTTGGTGCGCATGAAGCCCACCATGATCGGCTCGCCGGTGTAGAGCGTATAGCGCATCACGGCCAGGTTGTAAAAAACCTGAAACAGGATGCTCAACGTGGCCAGCCACATCACCTGGCCACCGTAGCGGGCCGTCACGATAGGGCCGAAAAGCCATTCGCCTCCCCAATATTGGACCCCGCCAATACCAGTCCGGGGCCGATCAGGGCCTTCCAATTTCTGAGGCCGAAAGGAGGGGGAGCGGGCAACTCGGCGGTATCCCAAGCCGGGAAATGACGACTGGTCTCTTGTTGAATTTCGCGCTCTTCGTCCCCAAGCATGCCGCAAATCATACCAGACCGGTCCGAGAGGGTACGCACCGCGCTACCGCGTCCGCCGACGTCCGGTGCGAGGGTCGAGAAAATCCAAACAGCCGTTTCTCTCGCCGACACGACCACCCCCTCATGGAACTGCGATAATTGTTCCTTGTGACCGAGTGAGTCGCATTGAGCCCGCCGCGGGCATCCCCGGACCGGCCGCGTCTTTCGAAAACCTTCAGATGGCAAACGATTCTGGTGAAGCCGCCAATCCTGGGCAATCGGCGTGGGAGCGCGTTCAGCTCGCCCGGCACCCCGAGCGGCCCCACACCCTTGACTACATCAGCCGAATCTTCACCGAATTCCAGGAGATTCGCGGTGATCGCTTGTTCGCCGACGACCCGGCCATCGTCTCCGGGTACGCCCTGTTTCAAGGCGCTCCCGTCGTGGTCATCGGCCATCAGAAGGGCCGAGACACCAAACAGAAACTCCACCGCAATTTCGGAATGCCCAAGCCCGAGGGATATCGCAAGGCCCTGCGCGTGATGCGGATGGCGGCGAAATTCAATCGCCCCATCTTCACCCTTCTCGATACGCCGGGCGCCTACCCCGGCATCGACGCCGAGGAGCGCGGACAGGCCGAAGCCATCGCCGGCAACCTACGCTCGATGGCTCAGATGCCCGTGCCCATCATCGTGACTTGTATCGGCGAGGGCGGCAGCGGCGGAGCGTTGGCCCTGGGCGTCGGCAATCGCGTGCTGATTCTGGAAAATGCCGTCTACAGCGTCATTTCGCCCGAGAGTTGCGCCGCCATCGTCTGGCGCGATGCATCGCAAGCCGAGCAAGCCGCCGGCGCCCTCAAGCTGACCGCCCAAGACCTACTGCGCCTGGGCCTGGTCGACCGCATTGTCGATGAGCCCGGGACCGGCGCTCACACCAATTTCGATCAATCCGCGCAAAACCTCTCCGCCGTGCTGGCCGAAACCCTCGGCGAACTCTCCGCGCTCAGCGGCGAACAACTTGTCGAAGACCGCTTCCAAAAGTTCCGCCACATGGGAAACTTCTTCGAAGAGACGGCTTAAACCCGCCTAAACCCAATACTCTTCCGAAAATAACCTACAAGTGTATGGTGCCTTACATTCAAGACCGCCAAGATCACGAGTATCTTGAGCCGCGAAGCGGCGGCAGGAATATAGCCCAGGGTGGAGCCAAAGGCGGAACCCTGGGTAGAATCCCCACCCGCGTGAGCCCTGAAAGGGCGGCAGGAACGCCTCACGGCGCCCATTTTCATGGCGGTATTATGAATCCCGCAATTCATACCGTGGCTTCAGCCGTGGGACCGCATCCAATAACCGAACGAGCCCCCCTGGGTTGTGCGAAAACCGGAGCCGGTTGGGTTCGCGACTGAAAACCGGCCCGCCGGCTGAAGAAATGGCGGGAGCGACGGGATTCGAACCCGCGACCTCCGGCGTGACAGGCCGGCGTTCTAACCAGCTGAACTACGCCCCCGCTGTTCGGTGATGTCGGGCGGCTTCTCTCGGGGTAGGTGGATGGAAAAGAGAGACTCCGCCGATCGCGCCGTCAACGCCGCGAAAGCGACGAAAACGACTTCATTGATGCTATCACGAGGGGGATTTCCGCGCAAGCGACGCGAGAGCTACGCCGACAATCCACCCGCGAAGTAAGCGGCGTGGCGGTGACGGCTGAGGGATCTTACGCCTCCTTCCTTCGCCCGCGCGCCGACGGGTTGGAGCTCGTGGAGATCCCCGAGACGTCCTGGAGGCCTGCTGGGAGGGAACCGAACCCAGTGGGAGCGGCCTAACCGGCCGTCCGCCGGTGCTCGCTTACCAGTATGCCCCGACGCTTCGAGGAAGGCGTGGACGTAGCGGCGGCAGCCGGCGGCAAGGGGGAAACACCGGCTTGAGCATCGCTTGCGCGAGCCTCGCGTCGCGAGGCCTCGTGCCGTTCGCAATCTTCGAACCAATCCGTGAGCGCTTGGACGTTGACAGTTTGCTCGGCCCCGGCTTCCGGCGGACGCCTGAAAACACCGCCGAAGACGCCGCGAATAGGCTCCCGGCCACCAGGACAGCCGCGGCAAGCCTGACCCACTCCTCGTCAACCCATGAGGAAAGAGCACCACCGAAAGTGACGGTTAGGCGGGAAACTGCCAGCCCGGCGAGGATGCTCAGGAGGCCAAGGATCGAGCGCACGGCATGACTCTTCTTGATTCGCATTAGAGTGGAGATCGGTCCCGGCCGCCCCGTCGTCGACGGAACCGGGCGACACAATTACCGGGTAATATTTCTTTAGTCCTATGACTTATACCCCAAGTCTCAAGGATGTCAAGGTCCAGCCGGAGAAATGTACCGAAAAGACTACTGGTACCGGTACGGTATTGCCGCCCACTTCATCTGGTGCGAGAAAGCCCCTACGGATCCGCGGAGTGCGGAAACCAACTCCCATCACCGCAAGCCGCGCGACCGCTATTTGAAACGCCCCCTACGGATACCGATGGTGTTCGACGGAACCGGCGAGTCTATTTCGAGCGGAAACGGAACTCGTCGTAATGCAGGGTATTCACGCGTGCCTGGCGATCCGCTTCATGACGGTCACAGTCCTCAAACCAATCCAGCAGGTCCTGGACATCCACGTCACTTGCCGGTTCGCTCTCCGCGGAAGGAACAACCGACAGGGCGAGAAATACGCCGCCGTTAAACAACAGCACGCCGAAGATCGCAACGAACTGTGGGTCGCTCAACCGCGGCAGCGCTTCCGTCAGAATGCCGGGCATCTGAGAGATGACAACCCCTGCCAGCGTCGCCGACAGTCCAATGATGAGCCGAATGAGGCGCCTTTTCGCGATTTTCATGGTTGAGACTCCCTCTCCGCCACTCGAAGATGGCCATGGCAGTAATAGTACCCTAGACATATGCTGAATGTCTATAGGTTGTATGTCTTAGCCGCGAATATCGTCGATTCAGAAGGCTCAAAGCATAGCGGAAGGCAGCATAAGTCCCAGTA
>CBDDCY010000004.1:0-29021 GCA_965226435.1 Bryobacterales bacterium | reverse complement strand
TGAGGGCCCAAGGGGTTGATCGTGGGATTGTCCGCAAGGCCCACTACTGAGTCTCGCATAATATACTGTCAATCGAGACAAAGAGAAGACTGTTTCCAGAAAGCGGTAATCAAGCGCGGTTTGCGGCGCATTCGCCGCAGCGCTTTGCGGGCGCGCTCGTCGAGTTCCCAGTAGTCCTTCGGGCAGACGTTGGGCAACTCGTGCTGCTTCCAGTACGCCCAAATGTATTCCACCGGGTTCAACTCCGGCGCATAGGGCGGCAAGTACTCCGTTGCGATGTGATCCTCGGAGAGCTGGATGAACTCCCGCACCAGGCGGCTGCGGTGCGCCGGCAGCCGGTCCCAGACGATCAGCAGTGGGCCGTCGATGTGGCGCAGCAAAGCCTTCAGGAAGTCGATGACCTCCAGCTCGCCGATCGCGCCGGGATAGAGCCGGAAGTAAAAGTTGCGCAACGTCAGCCCGGCCGACACCGACAGCTTGTCCCAGTTGAAGTTGAACTCCAACACCGGTGTCTCGCCGCGCGGCGCCCAGGTGCGGCAACGATGCGGCTTCTGACTCAATCCGCTTTCGTCGATGAAGACGATCGTACGTTCTTCTTTGCGGGCTTTTTTTTAATGGCCGGCCAAGTCTTGCGCTGCCAGCCGCGGATGGCCTCTTCGTTGCGCTCCCGCGCTTTGCCGACGGGCCGTTGCGGGCTCCAACCGAGCGCCCGCGGGATCTTCCAGACATGGCCCTCGTGATAGCGCACGCCGAACTCGTCTCCGATCAGACGAGCGACCCGCGGACAGCTCCACAGCGGCGTCGGGAAGCCGTGCGCCTCGGGGCCTTCCAGCAGCAACGCCTCGAGGCGTTCGAGCTGCGCGGCGTCCAACAGCGGCTTACGGCCGGCGCGGCCGGCCTGGCGCAACCCGGCTTCGCCGTCACGCCGGTATCGTCGCAGCCACTCGCTGACGCTTTGCCGCGCGACCTTCAATCGCCTCGCTGTCTCGGACTGACTACAGCCTTGCTCGACCAACCGGATCGCTTTGAAACGGCGCTTCTCCAGGGCCTCGAAATCCCGCCGTACGCCTTTTGTATTTCCCATACATACAAAGACGTACGTACCCCAAAAAGGTGTCACTTTATTTTGCGAGACTCAATAGGTTGATTTCGCCGGTCAAAACTACTGTTTGGAGAAGAGCAGTGAAAGAAATTGGTTCAGTGAAGTGGTTCAGCGCACCCAAAGGGTATGGATTCATCAAACGCTCTGATGGGCAGGATGTTTTCGTGCACTTCTCATCGATCATGATGGACGGCTACCGCAAACTCGAAGAAGGGGACGAAGTCGAGTTTGAGATCAAGGAGGGTCCGAAAGGTCTGCAAGCTCATAACGTCACCGCGCCGGGGGCGGAGTTGGCCGAAGACGCTTTGCAGCCTGCCGAAGCCCAGTCACCGGAAGCTTTGGCGACCGAAGCCGCCGGCGCCGGATGATCGTATGGCCTCGCGGTAGTGGGGTTTTCAGCCGCTTGATTGAGGTTCGCCGGGTTGGGGCGGCAAGACGGGGGATTGCGACGACGGCCCATTGGGGTGAGCCGGTTCGTTATACGATAGGGTTTGTCTCGCATGATGCCTCATGCCCTCGGATTTCGTACGTTTTCTTCGTGAATCACCGGATGGCCCCGCGGTTTCGGGTTATCTTCATTCGCCCGCCGCCGACGCGGCACGCGGCCCCACCGCGGGCTTGGTGCTGACGCACGGCGCCGGCTCGAATAGTGACGCGCCCTTGCTTGTCGCGCTGGCGGAGGAATTCGCCGCGGCGGGTGTGGCCGTATTGCGCTGTGATTTGCCCTACCGGCAGGCTCGCCCCAAGGGTCCGCCGCATGCCGGGGCCGCCAAACTCGACCGCGAGGGATTGCGACTCGCCGCGGCCGCCTTGCGGGACGAGATCGCCGGGCCCGTGTACCTGGGCGGGCAGTCCTACGGCGGCCGCCAAGCGACAATGGCGGCGGCCGACGACGCTTCCCTGACCGAAGGCTTGCTGCTGATTTCCTATCCTTTGCACCCGCCCGGCAAGCCGGATCGATTGCGGACCGAGCATTTCCTCCGCCTCGAGTCGCCCGCGTTTTTCGCCCACGGAACGAAAGACGCCTTCGGGTCGGTGGATGAGATGCGCGACGCTCTCGCGTTGATTCCTTCCAGAACGGAATTATTCGTCGTGGAAGGCGGCGGGCACGGGCTGATCACGCGACGGTCAGCGGATGAGGCGATTGGAGATGTGGCGAGGAGGGTGCGGGAGGCTTTCTTGGGGTTTGTGGGCTAGATTGAGCTTCCGAGTGTATCCGCAAAGGGGACTTGTCCTATGCCGAAAGAGCTGAGCGAATGGCAGTCCGAGGAGTACGTATCCGCCTTTCTCGAGCGGGCCGACCAAGTGCCTCACCGGTCTTTTGGCGAGACCGTTTTGCTTGACGAAATTCCGCTTTCGGCCCGACGGTTCTAGACCTTGTTGAGACGGCTTCGATCCGCCGTGGCGGAGAAAACCACTGCCAACCGGAGCGGCATCGCCACGCGATGCGGTCGCTCAAGAATAGTGCCTTGCGGCCAAACAAGGGGTCGCGGTTAGTGGCTGCGTCTAGCCCTTCAATCGATCCGCACCAGTCAGTAAGAGTGGAGAACCATCGCAGGAAACCTTCAGGGATTTCTTTGAAACGAGTACTCAACCACAAGGCGGCCGGCAACGCTACGGCGAGCTTGCCATTCGGTAACGAGCTTTTTGCTTATGCCTCTTCTCGCAGACACTTAATGTCTTTCTTGAATACAAACACGTTCGGCGCATTGTCTCGCGTCAGGCGCAAGAAAGCCCGATCGTAGTATTCGACACGTCCAACGAACTCGTCGCCTTCCCAGGTCGTAACCGCCACGCCGACCTGCTTTTCCTTCAGCTGCTTGAGGTAGCGCGCTTCCTGAAACGTGTCCTCCGGCCGCGACGAAGCGCGGTCACCCCGAGTCGGGGGACGCCCGCCTTGAGGCTTGCCGCGCGCTCCCTTGCGACGAGCGCTGCGACTGTCGCTGTTGGTCGGTTTCATCACGGTTGTCTTTTGGTTCGCAGCGGGGGCTTTGTCTCGACGGCCGGGGCTGTGCGGGCCCTCTTGGGCGGCGGACGCAAACTGATCTTGTCGCGGGTTCCGCGCCTACGCCTGATCTTCGGAACATAATACTCCTTCCGCGCTAAAACCGTCGCGTCGGGCTGACGAACTCTCAGGTCCAGCGGCCGAAAGCGTTCGGTCGTCTCGGCGCGTTCCGGCGGGTAGTAGCCGATCAAATACTGCGTCCGGAGATTGCGTAGGACGCGGCCGAAAGCATCGTGCATCTCCACGTCGCCATATTGGATGAAGGTCTCCCCACCCGTGCGGGCCGAGAGGACCTTCAAGGCGTTTTCGCCCCCGACATTGCGTCCGGCGTCGGCGCGGATGGGGACGACGATCATGCCGTATATGACAGCGTCGACTTGTTGGGCGCGCTCGAGCGCCTTCTGAAAACTGGTATTGCTCGTCGTGTCGCCGCCGTCGGTGATGATGACCATCACGCGGCGTCCCGAGCGGCGCGCCAGCTGATCGGAGGCCAGCAGGATTGCGTCGTACATGGAGGTCCCGCTGTCGGGTGAGATCGAGCCAAGCGCTTTGGCGATCGGCTTGATCGATTTCGTGAAGCGGGCGATCAACTCGACGAAAACGGAAAAGCGAAAGACGGCGAGTCGGTCCATCCCGGTTGGGTCGGTTTCGAATAGATCGTCGGCAAAGCGCTTGGCCGCGTCCTTCTCGAAACGCCGCTCCTTGCCCGTGCTGAGGCTGTTGTCGACCATCAGCGCGACGGAGAGCGGTCGATCGGTGTGGTGTTCGAAGACGACGATCTTGCGCTCTTTCCCGCCGTCAATGACGGAAAAGTCGTCCTTGGTCAAATCGCCGATCGGCTCGCCGTTGGGTCCGCGGACGGTCGCCAGGATGTGAACCAGATTGACATCGACTCGAAAGACCGGGTCGTCTTCTTGTTGGGCCGGCAACGGTGCGGCCAAGATAACGACCAAGCAGGCCGTGACCAACGCCGTGAGGGACTTTTTCACCGGAGGCTCGTTTCTCTCGCCCGCATTGCTCACTGCCCGGTTCATGGGCGCTTTGCCGAGGAAGTCCGCTATCAGCGCGGCACGCCCTCGTCCCACTCGCCCTCGACCCATATCTCGCCGTCCTCGAAATACTCTTTCTTCCACACCGGGACGGTCTTTTTGAGACGGTTGATGGCATCCAGGCCGGCTTCATAGGCGGCCCGACGGTGCGCCGAGCTGACCACGATCGCCACGCTGGCCTCGCCGATTTCGAGTCGCCCCAGCCGGTGCGCCATGGCGACGGCATGCACGTCATGCGCTTCCAAAATTTCTCGGCCCAACTGCCGCATGGTTCGCAATGCCAAGGGGCGGTAGCAATCGTAGTCGAGGTAGCGCGTGCGTCGGCCCGAGGAGTTGTCGCGCACGACGCCCTCGAAGGTCAGTACCGCGCCCACCGAAGACGCCGCCGTCCGACGCTTCAACTCCTCGACGTCGATCGAGTCGCTGCTCAAGGCGTAAAAACCGCGTTCGTCCTCGGCGCTTGCCAACCAAGCGGCCGTCTGTGTCCTCTCGTCGCCGGCTCCGCCGCTCACCGGGGGCATCATCGCCACCTCGTCGCCGTCGGCGAGGCTGCCGTCGCGGGCGGCGAACTCCTCATTGCGCGCCATGACAATGCTGTCGGACATCTCGCGAACTCTCGGGAATTGGGACGCGTAGTGGTCAAAGACGGTTTCCAGGCGAGCGTTTTCAGGAAGCTCCAACTCTTGCTCCGAACACCCGATCAGATCGCGCAACAGGCCGAAAAATAGGACACGAATCCGCATTTCGAAGGCCTTCATTGTACCCGTCAGGCGATCAGAAATGCGGCCTGGGGTTTTTCCGAGCCCTCCATAGGCGTATGATTGACTGCGGACCCGAGCGGCAGCCTCGGAACCCTAAGGAAGAAGCGCCATGATCGCGGACCCAACCACCGCCACGCGACGCCAAGCCATCAAAAAGTTCGCTCAATTCCTGCTGGCTTCTCCTCTCGCCGTCGGCCTCGACCTCGGCCGGGCGCAAGCCCAGGCGTCCGCGAGCGGGGCCGACGCTCTATCCGCGGCCGAACGCGAGCTGCTGATGGACATGGTCAACGTCTTCGATTTCAAGAAGCGAGCCCAAGAAAAGCTCGACCCGCTGGCCTGGGATTACATGGCCGAGGGCGGCAAGGATGAAGTTTCCCTCAGAGAAGGCCGCACCGCTTTCGACAAGATCATCATCCGGCCGCGTTTTCTCATCGATGTCCACAACATCGACATCTCGACCGATTTCTTGGGACACACGCTGAAACATCCGATCTTCATCGACCCCGCCGGCGGCAAGAATTGCTTCTATCCCGACGGCGAGCAAGAAGTTGCCCGCGCCGCCGCCGCCGCCGATACGATGATGTTCACCAATGGCGGCATCGAGAGCGTAATCAACTCCGGCAACGGTCCCAAGAATTGGTGGCAATACACAACCGGCGGCCCATTCCGCACCAAGAACACGATGCTGAACTTCGTCGAGCGCGTCGAAGATCAAGGCGCCACCGGGATCTGTTTCACCGTCGACAACATGCACGTTTCGCATCGCGAACGCAGCATCCGCAATAAACTCGTGCGGAATTGGTGCAATACCGGCATCCCCCGCGACGCCGAGGGGAATCTGATTCGTAAACCCGGTCAGCGCTATTGGAGAACGGGCGATTACCCATCGCGCGCGTTTCCGACGCCGACTTGGGACACTGTCCGCCAACTGCGGGAGGCCACCGACCTGCCCGTCATTTTGAAGGGCCTGATGATCGGAGAAGACGTCGCTCGCGCGGTGGAGGTAGGCGCGGCCGCCGTCGTGGTTTCCAATCACGGCGCGAGGCAGCTCGATCACACCGGGTCAACCATCGAGGCACTCGAAGAGTGCGTGAAAGCGGCCGACGGCAAAATCCCCGTGCTGGTCGACGGCGGCTTCCGCCGAGGAACGGACATTTTGAAGGCTCTCGCGATGGGCGCGACGGCGGTAGGCGTTGCGCGGCCCTATTTATGGGGCTTGGCGACGTTCGGTCAGGAAGGCGTGGCCCGCGTCATCGAACTGTTGCGAACCGAGCTGGCATTGGACATGGCGATGTCCGGCGTCGCGAACATTTCCTATATTGACCGCAAGCTCGTGCGGGTGAGGGGTTAGCCCGGGCCGGCCCCAATACCCTTCACGTAACGATCCTGACGCGTTCTCGACATCCAACACCGTCTCCGACAAGACCGCAAACTCTTGAGTCGCGAAGCGGCGGCGGGAATATAGCCTAGGGTGGAGCCGAAGGCGGAACCCTGGGTAGAATCCCCCACCCGTGCGAGCCCTGAAGGGGCGGCGGGAACCCCAACGCGGGAATCGCCACGCGTTCATCCCTGCATGTGAGTCCGGCCAACGCGCACCCTCCAGCCCCGTCCGGACGAAGAGCATTGGACCTAGTCTTCGTGAGGCGCGGGGGCTTTAGCCGTTGGCCGTGGGTATCCCCACGGTTGGTATTCTTAAGAGTAGATGCTCTCCAAACGCTCAGTTTGGGTCGTCATTCTGCTGCTAACCGTTGCGGTCGGCTGTTCCCTGAAAAAATACGCGATTAACATGGTCGGCGACGCGCTGGCGTCCGGCAACTCGGTGTATGAAACCGACGAGGACATCGAATTCGTCGGCGACGCGCTGCCCTTCGGCCTCAAGTTAATCGAAAGCTTACTCCTCGAATCGCCCAACCACCGCGGCTTGCTGCTGACGGCGGCTCGCGGTTTCGTCCTCTATTCCTATTCGACGGTCGCCGACCGCGCCGAAGTACTCGAAGACGAGGACCTCGACCGCGCCCGCGCCCTTCGCCTGCGGGCCCGCAAGCTCTACCTGCGCGGAATAGCGTTTGGGATGCGCGGCCTCGAAGTTTCCTACCCCGGTTTCAGTGAGCGGCTTTTCATGGACCCCGAGGCTGCGGTCGCCGGCGTGCACAACCGCAAGAAAAAGCAGCAGGACGTTCCTTTTCTCTACTGGAGCGCGGCGGCGCTGGGGCTGGCGGTCTCGGTTTCGCGAAACGATGCAGCCATGCTGGCGCGTCTACCTGAAGTGGAAGCCATGCTCGATCGCGCTCTCGAACTCGACGAAAGCTGGGAGGACGGCTCGCTGCACGAGTTCGCGATTCAGTTCGCTTCCTCGAAGCCCGGCGAGGCCGACTATGCCGCCATGAAACGCCACTATGATCGCGTGCTGGAACTGGCCGAACACCCCAGCGCCGGCCTTCACCTTTCCTACGGCGAGGCCGTTTCGCTGCCGCAACAAGACAAACCGCGGTTTCGAGCCCTGCTCGAAAAATCATTGGCCGTCGATCCCGACGCGCACCCACCCAAGCGCCTCGTCAATCTGCTGTCACAGCGTCGGGCGCGTCGGCTGCTCGATCGCATCGACGATCTCATCTTTGACCTCGAAAGCCTCGCTGACGAGGAGGGAACGCCGTGACTGTCTTTCGTCGTATTGCCGTCGTGTTGCTCATCGCCGCCGCGGCCGGACTGTTTTCTCCCGCGCCGCTGGAAGCCCGTAAGATGCGCTTGCGGATGGGAACAATCGTTCCGCGCGGTTCGGCTTGGCACGAGACGTTGCTCTACATTCGGCAGGAGTGGCGCAAGATTACCGACGGCGAAGTGGATCTGGTGATCATCCCCGACGGTCAACTCGGGGACGGCGTTGAAATGGTTCGCAAGATGCGCGCGGGCGTGATTCACGCCGTGGCGCTTTCCTCGGGCGGCCTCTCAAGCATCGATACGGGCGTTTTGGCGCTGCAGGTGCCGATGATGTTCGACTCCTATGAAGAGTTTGACTATGTCCGCGATCGCATCGCACCCAAGCTCGAACAGCGAATCGAGTCGACGGGCGTGCAACACAAGATGCTGTTCTGGTCCGACGGCGGCTGGGTGCACATCTTTTCGAAAGAGCCGGGGAAGATGCCGAAAGACATTCAGCGCATGAAGTTGTTCACCTCGGCCGGCGATCCGGAGACCGAAAAGCTTTGGAAGAGTTTCAGGTTCAACGTGATACCGCTGGCGCCGACCGATATTTTGACTTCGCTGCAAGCCGGCATGATCAACGCCGTCGACGTGCCGCCCTTGCTGGCCCTCTTCAACCGCCTCTACACCGAAGTGCGCCACATGATGGATCTCAAGTTGGCTCCGCTGATTGCCGGCGCCGTCATCAGCAAGCGGGCGTGGGATCGAATCCCCAGCCAATATCACGAGCCGATGCTGAGCGCCGCGCGCGAGGCGGGGCTGAAACTGCGTGGTGAGATTCGGCGTCTTGGGCCCGACTCGATCGACCAGATGAAGCAGCGCGGCCTCAAAGTGACGAGCTTGGACAAGGAGAGTGTTGCCGCCTGGCAAGCCTTGGCCGAGGGAGCCTACCCGAAAATACGGGGCAGCTATTGCCCGGCGGATCTTTTCGACGAGGTCAAGCGCTTGCGCGACGAGTATCGCGCCAAGTGATCGATCACTCAGCAAACCGAGCCGCGACCGTGAGGGAGCGGTATGCGTTGAATCGCGTGCGCCGCGACGCGGGTGGTGGACCTACTACCGGTCTCGACTCCACCGTTGATAATCCCCGGGTGCGCGGGCGGCCCTGATCGCGCACTCATCATTTCGCGTTTTTGGCTTCGCGCGGTCCGCCACGTTTCTTGTTGCGGAACGGCCTCATCGCATACCGCTCCATCACTGTCGCGGCTCGGTTTGGCGGCGGCCGCCACCGCGCTACAATGCGCCCATGGGTACCAAGCGGCGACGCCCCAAAACGCGACGCCCGGCCGATGATCCTGCCCGCTCTCCGCTCACCGAGGAATCCACGCGACATCTCGGCGTGATCTGCTTCGCGATAACGCTGTTCGTCTTCCTGCCCGCTCTCGGTAACGATTTCGTCAACTGGGACGACGATCTCAACTTCCTCGAAAACCCTCACTATCGAGGGCTCTCGCTCGACAACTTGAAGTGGATGTTCACCAGCTTCCATCTCGGACACTACCATCCGCTCACTTGGCTGACCCTGGGGGCCGACTATGTCGTCTGGGGCATGAACCCGGTGGGATATCACGCGACGAATGTTCTATTGCACGCCCTGACCACGCTGCTGGTCTATTTTCTGATCTTGCGCTTGCTGCTGCTCGCTCGGCGCGAAAAGGAAGAAGACGACGAAACACCGGCCATGCGCTTGGCCGCTGCGTTCGGGGCGCTGTGGTTCGCGCTCCATCCGCTGCGCGTTGAGTCAGTAGTTTGGGTGAGCGAGCGCCGCGACGTTCTTTCAGGGCTTTTCGCCGTTGGGTCGGTGTTGTTCTATCTTCGTGGGAAGAAGGCGGCGTCGGTGGCCGTCTTTGTCGCCGCGTTGCTTTCGAAAATCATCGTCGCCGTTCTACCCGTCGCGCTGTTGGCCCTGGACTTCTACCCCTTGCGGAGGAAGCTCGACCGCCGCTTACTGATCGAGAAAATCCCCTACGTTCTGCCGGCACTCGCCGCCGGATTGTTCGCACTCAGCCGACAGCGGACCGGCCTTGGCGGCACATTCGCCGACGTCGCGGTCGAACCGCTGGCTCGCGTCACGATGTCGCTCTACGGGGCGGCTTTTTACCTTTGGAAGAGCCTTGCGCCTTTCGGGTTGGCGCCGCAATACGCTTGGCGCGCCGTGCCTGAAGCGCTGGACCCGATCTTGTTATTGGGCGGCGTGTTCGCGATCACTGTTACGGCCGCGGTGGCGTGGGCGGCGCTGAAGCGCGGAATCTTCGGCCCGGCCGCGGCATGGTTCGTCTACATCGTGGTACTTCTGCCGGTGCTGTCGCTGCTGCGCTACGACCCGCAACAGTTCGTCGCCGACCATCACAGCTACCTGGCGACGTTAGGTTTCGCGGTGCTGGGGGCGGGCTTGTTTTGGGGATTATATCGAATAGTGACGCACTCTGAAGCAGCGTCGTTTCCGTGGCCGGTCGATCCTGCGCAACTTGACCGGCTGTAACAGTTCCCTTGCCAGAGTCTTCATGCGTTCGTTCACGGTCTTGCCCGGTACGTCGAGAGGCTCTAATTCCTCTTCCAACTCGGATTTGGTCGGCTGGTAGTCGGATCGAACGATCTCTACTGTTTTGGGTTTTTTGGTCTTTCCATTAATCATCGAAACTTCCTCTCAAGCTGTTCCAGCACGCGAAACTGATCCTCGCGCTTGGCACTACGAACCGTAGCCATGACTCGCGTATATGTCGGCGGTTGCGCGGTGAAGTCCTTTGCACCAGCGTTGCACTCGTGGCAGAGGACGCGCAGGTTGGAGTCGGCGGTTGCTCCGCCATGCGTACGGGCTTCGTGATGGTCGATGACAAGCCGAACGGTGCGACCGTCCGACATCTTGTCTTCGACGCCCGCGCCGCACGCTTGGCACGTATAACCGTTGCGCTGAAGGATGCGGGCACGTTGCGCCTGCGATATGTCATGGAACACGTATGTACCGGGTGCTGGTGGATCGCCAGTCAAACGGTATTGCCCAGGTTTCAGGTCGGCGTCATCGTTATTCGTCTCAATCGGCCAACCCTCATCGCGCCGCAATTCACGAACACGGCGTGCCCACTCCGTTCGGTCATTACCGATCACCGCCTGCAACTGCGCGGATGTGAGAACCAGCCCCTTATTCGCAAGGAAAAAAGCCTTGAGTATCGACTTTATGCTTTCGCGTTTTGGCACGTTTTCGATCTCCCGTTTGAGTTGATCTCCGATCCAGTGCGTGTAGACAGGCGGAATCGCCTCATTGATCTCCTTTTTCGTCATCCATGGAATGCCCATCGCGTCTCGTGCGGAAGCGACAGAGCAGTTTCCACCGCCGTTGACACTGACATAATCCTTCCATTCGTCTGTCCTGCCGTAGTGCGCCTTGCGCTTGTCCAACGTATGACAGATCGGATGCGGACGGTGCGGCGGCGTGATGATGCGAAAGTTTGACTCGAACAGACGATGCCGAAGCACGCGCAGTTCATGGAACATCGTTCCGCAGAGAACAACGTAGTCCCGTAACGGTGCCCCATCAACGTTTTCGATTACATAGGGCTTGCCGGTTGCCTTCAGAATGTCCCGTACCGGCTCAATCAGTTGCGGCCATTCATCGGCGTTGCCGTTGCGGGCCGCGAGATCGGAATAGGCTTGGCATGGCGGTGATGCATGAACCGCATCAAACTGATCGAATACCAGAGACGGCAGTGCTAGCGCATCCGCAACCATCATCGGATATGGATAGTTCGGCTGTTCGACCACATCGACGCCGAACACGTCAAACCCGGCCTCGACGTAACCTGCGGCCGCGCCTCCCGCACAACAGAACAGATCGAGCAGTAGCGGTTTCACCTCACCAAGTCCTTGTAACGAAGTTGAGCACCGTCCATGCTCAAAACAACGAAACGCATTTGATCGAGAGTGCCCATGCTGCGGATGTTGTGGCGTCCCGCAAACTCACTCACGTAGCGGTGAAGGTGTTTGGCTGACAGCTTGTGGAACGTTCCCTTGTGAGCGCGTTTCAGCATGGACCAGAAGGATTCAATGCCGTTCGTGTGGGCCTGCCCGCGAACGTATTCACCAACCGAGTGCTTGACCGATTTGTGTGACTTGGCAACGCCAGTGTAGGCACTTGCTTCATCCGTGTAGACAGTGGCTTCAGGGTCGGTATTGGCGCGAACGAAACCTTGAAGGGTTTCTGCATTTGTACGCTCGACCACTGTAGCCCGGACCTCGTTCGTGTCCCGATCCTTGACACCTACAACAGCGGCTTTCCCAACCGATCCACGACTGGCCTTCAACTTCTTGGACTCGTGCTTGTTCTTTTCCAGTCCGCCGATGTAGACCTCATCCGCCTCAACAGGACCATTGAACAACTTATGGTCAGAAATGGTCCACACCTTTCGGATTCTGTGAACAAGATGCCATGCCGATTTCTGGGTGATTCCCAACTCCCGGTGCATTTTCATGGATGCCACGCTCTTCAGGTTGGTAACGACAAGGTACATGGCATAGAGCCAATCCTGATAGCCGAGGTTCGATGCTTCCATGAACGTCCCGGTCTTGACGCTGAACGGTTTCCCGCAGGTTCCGCGCTTCTTGCTCTTGCGGCAACGGAACGGCATGGTCTTGTGAGCCGTTCCAGTCTGTACGTTGTCCGATCCACAACGCGGACAGGTAATGCCGTCAAACCAACGGTACTCAATGAACCACTGTTCGGCGGATGCATCGTCGGGAAACATGCGGTAGAAATCCTTGGTCGAAAGTCCCTGTCGGAAGTGCTTGCCCGGTGCCTTGTTAGCCATTGCGTATCTCCTACTTACAAGACAAATTTACAGGATAGTGACGTAGTTCGTCAAGTGTTTTTCGTCACTATCGTATATAATCCCCCTTGTTTTTGCGCTGGTTTACGCCGGAACGGTCTCTTCTTGTGGGCGGATGTGCGTTGGCGTTCACGCTCTTACTATGCGAGAGGACGGTGGCGCAGATCGGCGTCTGGCAAGACTCGAAGGCTTTGTGGACTCACACGCTTGCCGTGAGCCCGTCGTCGATCGTGGCGCATAACAATCTCGGCCGCGCCCTCGCCGAGGATGGTGAAACCGACAAGGCTGTCGAACACTTTCAGCAGGCAATCCGCATCGAACCCAAGTATGCGCATGCGCGCTACAACCTGGGCCATGTCCTGATGCAATCCGACAAGCTGAGCGAGGCCGAGCAACACTTTCGAGCCGCGCTCGACCGCGAACCCGAATACGCCGACGCGCTCAACGGGCTCGGTAACTGCTTGGTCCGCCAAAGAAGGGAAGCTGAGGCCGAGACCTACTATCAGCGCGCAGTCGAGGCTCAGCCCGATTTCGCCCGAGCGCATTACAACCTCGGCATCGCTTTCCATCAACAGGGGAAGCTTGACGAGGCCGAGCGGCAGTACCGGCGAACGACCGAACTCGACCCGACCAACGCCGGCGCGCACAACAACTGGGGCGTTTTGCTCGAGCGCCAAGGCCGCGCCGAGGAAGCGATTTCGCACTATCGCCGCGCACTCGCGATTGAACCCAACAACCCGGCCGCGCGCCGGAATCTCGATATCGCGACCGGGGCGAGCAAGAGCGACAATCGCTAGCGACCACGAACACCTTGAGCCGCGAAGCGGCGGCAGGAATATAGCCCAGGGTGGAGCCGAAGGCGGAACCCTGGGTAAAATTCCCACCCGGGAGGAGCCCTGAAAGGGCGGCAGGCAGCTCTCGTCGCCCCCCACGCCCATTTTCGTGGCGGCGTTATGAATGCCGCGCGTTCATAGAAACCGACTCCTCAATAAGAAACGCCCACAGCCCCAGTTACAATAATTGCAGTTCTCCCGCCCGACCATGCCAACCCCACCTCGGTCTTTGGGATTCGCCCTGCTGTTACTTTCCGCTTTCCTCGCGGCGGCTCCGGCGCAGACGACGCAAAGCCTAATCACCGGCCGCGTCGTGGATTCCCAAACCGGCCAGCCGGTCCCCGGCGCCCAACTCACGGTCGAATCGCCCGAAACCAATACGCGGCTCTCGGCCGTCTCCGACGCCGGCGGCTTCTATTTGCTCGCTCCCTTACCCCCGGGCGACTACCGCATGCGCGTCACGGTTGATGACTATCAGCCCCAGGAAGTCCACGGCTTGGAACTCCGCGTGGCCTCGCGTATCGAGCTGCCGTTCAAACTCCGCCGACTCGATGATTTGTGGGAAACGGGCCGTTACCGCAGCATCTTTTTCCCCGACAGCGAAGCCGTGGTGACCTTCTACGGCCCTGACGTCGACACTAGTCGTTCGGGAGTTTTCGAAGCTCACACGGGCCATCACGGCGCGCTTGAATCGACGGTCTCGGAGGTGATTCGTCCCGTGGATTTGCGTGCGCTGCCCTTCGCCGGGCGCGACGTCTACACCATGCTGTTGACCCAACCCGGCGTCACCGCCGACACGGCAACCGCGCGCGGGCTGGGTCTTTCGATCAACGGGCAACGCCCGGCGTCGTCCAACTTTCGGCTCGACGGACTCGATAACAATAATCATCTCGTCACCGGGCCGCTGTTTTCGTTGGCGCCGGAAAGCGTTGAGGAGTATCGCGTTTCGATCAGTAGTTTTTCCGCCGAATACGGCGGCACGGCGGGCTACTTGGCGAATGCCGTCACGCGCTCGGGCGGCAACGCCTGGCACGGCATCGGCTATTTCCACCTCAAGAACGACGCCCTCAATGCCAACGATTTTCAAAGCAACCGCCGGGGCCTGGACCGGCCGCCTCTTAAGGAAACGCAGACGGGTTTTCACGCCGGCGGGCCGCTGCGTCGCGACGGGTTGTATCTTTCGGGCGCCTTCGAGAACCTACGCACTCGGAATCGAGGTGAGGCAATCGCGGTGCGCGTGCCCGCGCCGAACTTCGCGCGAGACTTCACGGCCAAAAACAGCCTGGCGCGACGCTTGTTGACCCAGTTCCCCACACCCGCGCTCGATGCGGGCAACGGCGTGACCTCCGACCTCGACGTTCGGCCGCCGTTTTCCATCGACCGATCGTTGTTTCTGGCGCGGGTCGACTCGATTTCGTCGAATGCCAAGCATCGCCTCATGGGACGTTTCACCGGAGCGAGTCTCGAACGCCCCGATTTCATTTGGTACCCCTGGGAGGAGTTCAATTCGGAATTGGAGCAGCCCGGCTTCCATCTCGGGTTGAATTACTTCCAAACGCCGCGCGCGGGCTTTCTCCACGAACTGCGGTTGGGTTGGAGTTCGGACGAGTTGAGTTGGGACCGCGCTCATCCCGAAATTCCGACGCTCGTCGCGGCGCGAACTCTGGTCGGCCCCGGCGACCCGCCCGAAGCCGCTCTGCGGCCGACGTTGTTGCCCGGCAGCCCGGCTTTCTATGCCTTTCGCCACCGCGCCCGCAATTTCGAGCTCAACGACAACTTGCTTTGGTCCCGCGGACGCCACATCGTCAAGTTCGGGGGCGGGCTATTCTTGCGTCGTATCGACAGCCTACTCACGGCCGGGCGCGATGCGCGCTACGGGTTCCGCGATATTTTCAACTTCGCTTTCGACTTGCCCGAAACCTTCGAGGCCCCGCTCGCTAGGGGCTCGATCCCGGAATTTCGCCGCCCTGAATTCGAGCGACGCTTCGGCTACAACCAGTACTACCTTTTCGCCACCGACACTTGGAAAGTGAACTCGCGGCTGACGCTGAACTTTGGGTTGCGTTACGAAAAGTTTGGCGCGCCCGAGGCCCGCGCCGCCAACCAAGAAGCCGCCGTTGTGCTCGGGTCCGGGTCGAGCCTTGCCGAGAGCTTGTCGTCAGCGCGCATCGAATCCCTCGGCTCGGGCGAGGCGCTGTTTCGGGCCGACAACAACGACCTCGCGGCGCGTTTCGGCTTTGCCTACGACCTGTTCGGAGATTCCAAGACGCTGCTTCGCGGCGCCTACGGCATTTTCTACGATCGACCTTTCGACAACCTCTGGCTCAACTCGGGGAATAACGGTTTCGTGTTGGGGCGCTTCGCGTATCAAGACGTCGGGGGCGATGACGGCTATCTTGCCCCCGTGGATTCCGTTCTCCCCGCCTACGAAGGCCGCCGTTTCTCAGGCGATTTTCCGCGCCTGACGTTGTTTGACCCCGACCTACTGAGTCTCGCATAATATACTGTCAATCGAGACAAAGAGAAGACTGTTTCCAGAAAGCGGTAATCAAGCGCGGTTTGCGGCGCATTCGCCGCAGCGCTTTGCGGGCGCGCTCGTCGAGTTCCCAGTAGTCCTTCGGGCAGACGTTGGGCAACTCGTGCTGCTTCCAGTACGCCCAAATGTATTCCACCGGGTTCAACTCCGGCGCATAGGGCGGCAAGTACTCCGTTGCGATGTGATCCTCGGAGAGCTGGATGAACTCCCGCACCAGGCGGCTGCGGTGCGCCGGCAGCCGGTCCCAGACGATCAGCAGTGGGCCGTCGATGTGGCGCAGCAAAGCCTTCAGGAAGTCGATGACCTCCAACTCGCCGATCGCGCCGGGATAGAGCCGGAAGTAAAAGTTGCGCAACGTCAGCCCGGCCGACACCGACAGCTTGTCCCAGTTGAAGTTGAACTCCAACACCGGTGTCTCGCCGCGCGGCGCCCAGGTGCGGCAACGATGCGGCTTCTGACTCAATCCGCTTTCGTCGATGAAGACGATCGTACGTTCTTCTTTGCGGGCTTTTTTTTAATGGCCGGCCAAGTCTTGCGCTGCCAGCCGCGGATGGCCTCTTCGTTGCGCTCCCGCGCTTTGCCGACGGGCCGTTGCGGGCTCCAACCGAGCGCCTGCGGGATCTTCCAGACATGGCCCTCGTGATAGCGCACGCCGAACTCGTCTCCGATCAGACGAGCGACCCGCGGACAGCTCCACAGCGGCGTCGGGAAGCCGTGCGCCTCGGGGCCTTCCAGCAGCAACGCCTCGAGGCGTTCGAGCTGCGCGGCGTCCAACAGCGGCTTACGGCCGGCGCGGCCGGCCTGGCGCAACCCGGCTTCGCCGTCACGCCGGTATCGTCGCAGCCACTCGCTGACGCTTTGCCGCGCGACCTTCAATCGCCTCGCTGTCTCGGACTGACTACAGCCTTGCTCGACCAACCGGATCGCTTTGAAACGGCGCTTCTCCAGGGCCTCGAAATCCCGCCGTACGCCTTTTGTATTTCCCATACATACAAAGACGTACGTACCCCAAAAAGGTGTCACTTTATTTTGCGAGACTCAATAGGCAACGGATACGCGCAGAGCCTCTTCGTCGGCGTGCAGAGGGCGCTTACTTCAAACTGGTCAGTCGAAATCAATCACTTGGCGTCGTTGGGACGAAAGCTCATCACGACCGATATCGTCAATCGCCAATTCAGTGTGGGACGCGGCGGTGACAATCCTCAAGGACGTCTGAATCCGGAGCTGCCCGACATCAGCTATCGCGCGGCGCAGGGAGCTTCGAACTACCACGCGCTGACGGCGGTGGGACGGTACCGCTCACGCCGCGGGTTCGTGCAGCTCGCCTACACCTGGAGCCACGTGATCGACAATCAAAGTGATCCGCTTTTGGGGAACTTCTTTGATCTGACCTTCATCGGCTCGCGCGCGGCGACGGGCTCGCGAGGAACGGCGGCTTTCTCGCGGCAGTTCGATAGCGCGGCGGATCGGGGCAGCGCAGATTTCGATCAGCGCCACAACCTGGTTTTCTACTCGGGTTGGGACGTGCCCGCGCTCTTTTCCGATTCGGGTGTCGCGCCGCTGTTTCGAAATTGGCGTTTCGCGCAAGTCGCGGCCTTTCGCAGCGGCTTTCCCTATTCCGTTTTCGCCCCGACGCGCTCGCTCGACGGGCAAGGCCAAATCCTCAATCAACGAGCTGATTTATTGAACCCGTCCGCCGCCGAAATGGATCGCGTCGCGGCCGGGGGCAGGGAATTGCTCGACCCGGCGGCTTTCAGCCAACCGGCGCGCGGGACGCTCGGCAACACCGGTCGCAACGCCTTCTCGGGCCCCGGCCTCTATAACGTCGATTTATCGATCAGCCGTGTGATCCCGGCTCGCTGGCTGGGCGAATCGGGGACGGTGACGCTGCGCGCGGATATTTTCAACGTTTTCAATCACGCCAATCTCAACAATCCCGACGCATTAGTCGGCTCGTCGAACTTCGGTTTCGCGTCGTACGGCCGCCGCGGCCGCGACACGGGATTTCCAGCGCTTACGCCGCTCGACGAGACCCCGCGGCAAATCCAACTAATGGTGCGATTTGAGTTCTAAGAACGGGATGGCCGGCCGATTCGCGCCAGGCAAGACGGCCAACGCTGCCCTGAGCCGCGAAGCGGCGGCGGGAATATAGCCTGGGGTGGAGCCGAAGGCGGAACCCCAGGTACGGAATCAAGAGGAATCGAGCCCTGACAGGGCGACGGGAACGAAGCCTGCTATCCCACTTGCCTCGTCACCGGCCCCGTTCTTGTGGCGGTATGGTGAATCCGCGATTTATGGAAACGGTCGGCGCCGTTTCCTCGCGTAGCCGGACTTGCACCGCGGGCTCTAGCCGCGCTCAGGAGAATTCTTCGAACCCCGGAACGGGATTGTCGAACCCCGGCAGGATCTTGATCTTCCCTTTGGCCGTGCCGAATTTGCGGGTCTTGCGGGCCGGCTGCCAACGCGTGAGCTTCGCCACGGGCTCCCCTACCTTGGTGATGATGACTTCCTCTCCTTCGATTACACGCTCAACGAGCCGCGACAGTTGCTCTTGGGCCTTCTCGATATTGATCGTTATCGACATGAGCGCACCGAGAAGCGAAAGTCAATCTCAGTTTACAGGAGAGAATCCTCTCATCCCCCGATCCGCACAATCTCCTGCTGCACCCGCCCCGTCGGGCCGGCATCCCCTTCGGAAACATAACAATCGATCTCGCAACGCACTCCGAATTCAGGCAAATAAACACCCGGCTCAATCGAAAAACAAGTCCGGGGAATGATCGGCCGCTCGTCGCGCGTTTCGAGGTTGTCGATATTCGCTCCGTTGCCGTGTACTTCCTCGCCGATCGAATGCCCGGTTCGATGGACGAACTGCTCGCCGAATCCCCTTTCCGTAATAAAGCCGCGGGTGGCGTCGTCCACTTCGCAGGCCGCGAGCGCCCGTCCCCCCCGCAACGCCGAACGCACCGTCTCCACCGCGTGATCACGAGCCCCGCGGACGATCTCGAAAACGTTTTGAATCTCGCTCGGCGGCCCGGCGCCGACAAACCCCGTCCACGTAATGTCGTAGTAGACCGACCCCGGCTCGTTCCGCTTCGCCCACAGATCGATGAGGACAAAATCGTTCGCCCGGATCGGCGAAGTTTGCTTCTCCGTCGGCGCGTAATGCGGGTTACCGCTGTGATCATTCACCGCGACGATCGGGCCGTCCTCGGCATACAATTCTTCCTCGGCGAAGCGGCGACGAATAAACGCGGCGATCGTGAATTCCTCGACGCTGCCTTCGGCCCCGACCAGGCGGCCGATTTCGACAAACGCTTCCGCGAGCACCTTGTCGACGCGGCGTCCCGCTTCCAAATGCCCGTCGAGCTGCTCCTGAGACCAACGCGCCTCGAAGAACTGCACTAGCGAGGCCGAGCTCACAACGCGCTTTCCGAGCGAGCGAACCAGATCGACCGTCCCGCCATCGACCAGCGACACATAGGGGATCATGCAATCGGGCGAATACTGCATGGCAATTGTTTCGGCCCCGGTAAGGATTTTCCCCAGCAGCGCCCGTTGCTCGGGCCAGGCCGAGTAGCGCCGCCCTTGACCGGGCAGCGAATCGAGCACCCAGTCTTCGATGCGATGCACGAGTTTGAGCGGTTCACCCGCGGCGGGAATCCAATAATACCAACGCCGCGAGACATGTCCCGAGGCGTCGAGTCCGAGCACGCGGTAGGCGATCGGGTCGCGGTGATGATGGTCGAAAAACAGCCAGCCGTCAACGTTTTCCGCCCGGAGTTCCTCTTGGATTTCAGAAAGGTCCATTCCCCCAAAGTAGCAAGCCGCAACGTTCGATCGGGTTGGTGCATTCGTTTGCATTTCGACCGCGGTATTCGCGAGGCGTTTTGATACAATTGAAAGTCCGCTCATGGTCGATCAACTTCGCGTCTGCGCCGTCAGCTATCTCAACACCGCACCGCTGGTTTGGGGCTTTTCCCACGGCCCCCAACAGGGGCTTTACGACTTGCGGTTTGAACTCCCCGCCGGTTGCGCCGATGCCCTCAAGGCGGGCAATGCCGACATCGGTCTGGTGCCGGTGATCGAGTTGGCCGATCAACCGGATTTGTTGGTCTTGCCGGGAACGTCGATTGCGGCCCAAGAGCGGGTTCGCAGCGTCTTGCTGTTCTCGCGCAAGCCGATGGAAGCGATCGAGTCGTTCGCCGCCGATACCAGCTCGCGCACTTCCGTCGCGCTGACGCAGGTTCTGCTCGCGCGGCGATACGGCATCCGTCCGCGCGTGAGGCCTTATCCCCCTCGGCTCGATGAAATGCTCGATGTCGCCGACGCCGGCCTGATCATTGGCGACCCGGCGTTGCGTCTTGATCCCGAACGAGCCGATTGGAATGGTCAGCCGCTTTTCGTCTACGACTTGGGCGCGGAATGGTGGGATCTGACCGGCCTGCCGATGGTCTTCGCTGTGTGGGCGGTCAAGAACCTTGCCGCCAACCCCGCGCTGCCGCAAAGTTTTCAGGATTCAGCGGCCTACGGACTGGCGCATCTGGATGAAATCGTCGAGACCGAAAGCGTCGGACGAGATCTCGCTCCCGACCTGATCCGTTCCTACCTGACAACTAACACCAGTTTCGGTTTGGGAGAACGGGAACAGCGCAGCTTGTCGACGTTTCTGCGCTCGGCCGCCGAGCTCGGCCTGGTTGATTCGAGCCGCGAAGTCGCCTACATGGGCGTACCGGCAGTTGCGGAAGCGGAATGAGAATCACCCCCGCGCAAGCCCTCAAATATCTCGAAAGCGACGACTTGATCGGCGTTGGATCGGAAGCCGATGCCGTCCGGCGCAAATTCCACCCCGAGCCGGTCGCCGGCTACATCATCGACCGCAACATCAATCACACGAATTTCTGCACCGAATATTGCAGTTTTTGCGCCTTCTACCGTCCCATGGGCGACGCCGAGGGTTACATTTTGTCCAAGGAAACGATCGGGCAAAAAATTCAAGAGACAATCGATCTCGGGGGAACCGGCGTGCTGATGCAAGGCGGCGTCAACCCCGATTTGAAGATCGAATATTTCGAGGACCTCTTTTCATGGATCAAGAAGAACTACCCGATCCACCTGCATTGTCTGTCGGCACCCGAAATTCTCACCGTCGCCGAGGTCAGTAATCTATCGATTCGCGACACCATCGCAAGAATGCGCGACGCCGGGCTGGACTCGATCCCCGGCGCCGGCGCGGAAATTCTCGACGACGAAGTGCGCGTTCGCATCGCGCGCCTCAAGTGCACCAGCGCTGAGTGGATTGACGTGCATCGCACCGCTCACGAGTTGGGTATGCGCACCACGGCGACAATGATGTTCGGTTGCGGTGAGACCTACGAGCACCGCGTCAACCACCTCGAGTTGTTGCGTCGGCTACAAGACGAAACGGGCGGATTCACGGCTTTTATTCCTTGGCCGTTTCAGCCTGACAATACAGCTCTCGGCCGACGAGTGACTCAGGAAGTCACCGCTGTCGAATTCCTCAAGACGCTGGCGCTTTGCCGCATTTATCTCGATAACGTGGTGAACATCCAGACCTCCTGGGTGACACAAGGCCTCAAGGTCTGTCAATTAGGTCTGCGATTCGGCGGTAATGACGTCGGCAGCGTGATGATCGAGGAAAACGTCGTCCGCCAAGCCGGCGCTTCTCACAGCGCGACGGAAGAAGACCTGCGGCGCATGATCCGCGACGCGGGCTTCATTCCCAAACAACGCGACACGCTCTACCGCACGATGTATTTGAACTGAGCAAGACGTACGGACGTTTCGTGAGCCGCGGCGACCGCCCATGGAAGCTTTCCCGTTTCGCGCCGTCGAACAATCTCGTCTCTATGACGGCATCCGCGCCATCCCCGTTAGCGTCATTCTCGACAATGTCCGAAGCCTCTATAACGTCGGTTCCTTCTTTCGCACTTGCGACGCCGCGGGCGTGGACGGCCTCTACTTGACCGGCATCACGGGTCACCCGCCTCATCGGGGTATCTCGAAGACCGCGTTGGGGGCCGAGGACGCCGTTCGATGGGAGCATCATCAGGATGCGGAGGCGTTGCTCGAGCAACTCCGCGCCGCGGGCCGTCAAATCGCGGCCGTCGAAACGTCTCCTCACGCCGTGGATCTCTTTGACTGGAAGCCGGATTTTCCGGTGTCTCTTGTCTTTGGCAACGAAGTCGACGGTGTTGCGCCCGCCCTGGTGGAGCGCGCCGACATTCACGTGAGGATCCCGTCGTTGGGCGTCAAGCAATCCTTGAACGTGGCGACGGCGGGAGGCGTAGTGCTTTACGAGTTGTTGAGGAAGTACCGGCGGCGTTTGCATCAAGGCCCGGATCCGCGGTGACGGCCTCCGAACTACGAAACCTTGGTCTTCAAGTTTCGCTTGATCGCGTCAAGCAATTCCGCGGGCTTGAGAGGTTTGGCCACGTAGTCGTCCATGCCGGCCTCGATGCACCGCTCACGGTCGCCGCGCATGGCATTGGCGGTGGCCGCGATGATGGGGATCTGGGGATCGAGCGCGACGGACCCGGTTTTGCGGATCTGTCGAACCGCCTCGAAGCCGTCCATCTCGGGCATCTGACAGTCCATCAACACGAGGTCATAGGAGTTCATTCGCAACGCTTCCACGGCCTCGAGCCCGTTGGTAACCGCATCGACTTGGAAGCCGAATTTCCTGGCGAGCAAGAAGGTCGCTACCTTGCGGTTGACCGGATTGTCTTCGGCTATTAGGATCTTGATCTTATCCCTGCCCACGACATCGCCCGGGCTCTCCGCGGGGGGCGACGACGCCGAAACCCGCCCTCTGAGGCAGGTGAGCAGGCTCTTCTCGCGTACGGGTTTCGTGAGCCGGCGGCAGACGGACTCGGACGGACAGGAATCTTCACCGCTACCCAACGGCGTCATCACGACGAGTCCGGTTTCCGGCGGTAACGACGCGACGCTGATGGCATCGCGAACTCCCCCCGACCCGGCTTCGATCAACCGCGCATCCACGAGCGCGAGGTCAAACCGTGTGCCGGCGGCGCTCGCTTCTCGAACCTTTTCGGCGGCGCTCTTGAGATCGCTCGCTTCGGCGTAAGAGATGCCCCAATAATCGAGGCTGTGGGCCAACGCGCGCAGGCTGTTCGTGTTCGGGTCGGCGAGCAAGACGCGGACGTCCGCGGCGCCGCCGGGGGCGAGGCGCGGCTGAGAATTCTCGCGCAGGTCGAACCGTACGGTGAACCAAAAGACCGATCCCTCACCCGGAGTGCTTTCCACGCCGATCGATCCGCCCATCAACTCGGCCAGGGTCTTTGAGATCGAAAGGCCCAGTCCGGTGCCTCCGAAACGTCGTGTCGTTGTGGTATCGACCTGTTGAAAACTGTCAAAAATTTGATTCTTGCGGTCCGGGGAGATGCCGATGCCGGTGTCACTGATCGCAAAGCGCAACACGATGTTCGTATCGCGCTCCTCCTCAACCGCGACCGCGATATGCACCTCCCCTGAGTCGGTGAACTTCACCGCGTTGCCGGCGAGATTGATCAAGATTTGGCGAAGCCGCGCCGGGTCACCTCGCAAGGCACGCGGAACCGAGGGCGGGATACCCATCGAAAAGTTCAACTCTTTGTTCTGTGCACGGACGGCCACCACCTCGGCGGCTTCTTCCATCGTCGTGCGCAAGTCGAAATCCACTACGTCCAATTCGAGCTTGCCCGAGTCGATCTTCGAGAAATCCAAAATGTCTTCGATAACCGCGAGCAACGCGTCGCCGCTCGACTGGATCGTATGCGCATAGTCAAGCTGAGCTTCGCTGAGAGAAGTGTCCTTGAGCAGCTCGACCATCGAGATCACCCCGTTCATCGGAGTACGGATCTCGTGGCTCATATTGGCGAGGAAGTGTCCCTTGGCGATATTGGCTTCCTCGGCCTTTTCGGCTTGGATCGTCAACTCCTCGGCGTGTCTAACGGCCAGGCGTTGGGCAACGAGAAGCTCCTTGGTGCGGGTTCGGACCAACTCGGCGACACCGATTTCCCGGTTTCGGCTGACCGCGACATAACCGGTGGCGGCGGTTGTAAACAGCAACGCCGCGACCAAAAAGAACCAACTCTGCATGAAGTCATACCCGGCGACGAACTCCGACGTCGGGGTACATGTGACGGCCCAGCGCCGGTCGGCCACGGCGATTTCGGCAACGTACCGTAAATCTGTCTTGGCGACTGTCTCCCCAGCCGGCTTGCTCGTCATCGGACCGCCGTAAAGCAACCGATTGGGAGAGTCGGCGGTGGCGTCCTCGACATGAATGGACAGGGTGTCGCTCGCAAGATAGCGCAGAGAGCGGTCGATGATGCTGCTTACGCGGAAGACCCCCAAGATAAAGCCCCGCAGTTTCGGCTCTTCCAATGGGAACGACGCGCTCGGTTCATGGACCGGTGAGAAGACTAGAAATCCGAACTGACGTTCGCTTTCCTGGACAAGAGTGAATCGGCGCGGTCGCGATCGTATCCCCGCTTGCCCGCGAGGAATTGATGGCTTGCAGGCGGGTTGGGCTCGACGCCAGGTCGAAACCGAGTGCCGCCTCGTTCCCTTCGTAGGGAGACACGAGGTAAACCGGAAAATACTCGGCCCGGTCCGCGGCCCGCACCATCACGCCCTGTTGCTGTCTTTCCGTGATGGCGAATTCGGGGTAGTGTTCACGTGCGCGCGCTTCGTATTCGTCCCTCTCCGCTTGAGGCACGCGTGGAATCCACTCCAGCGCTTGGATCCCTTGGTGCAGTCCGCGAAGAGGTTGCGTGAAAGACTCGAACTGTTCATGCCCCACTTCCGGAACGGTCGAGTAGAACGCGCGCAACGAATCGAGCACTTCCAGGTTCGACCGCACCTCGCGCTCGATTGTCGATACTTGATCGCGGGCCAGAGCGCGAAAGTCGGCCTCCATGACGTGATGTTCCCGGCTGCGAAGGAATTGGAAACCCCATAGCGAGAGGACGAGCCCGGCGATCACGGTTCCGATAACCGGTAGGTAGCGATCCGGGTTCAAGACGACGTCTCCGATCCGACGGCGACACCGGTCACCGTGTAGAGATACGCGCGGAAGGCTTGGCCCGCCCGCTGGTCCGTGGAAACAGACCGCGGCGTAGAGGCGCCCCGCCGAACGCCGAGTCTAGACATGCCCGGAAAGACATTCACCCCATAGGCCGCGACGGCAATACAGCCAGATCGGCGCGGCAAAACTTCCACGGAAACCCTCGCAATCCTTTTCGTCCCTTTTGAGCGCCGGTTTACGAGGAAGCGATGATGAGGCGGGGGCGGCGACGCGATTCACGAACTCTCCCTGCCCGCTCCGGCGCGAGGTTCCGGTTCCCCTACGCGCTTCGGCCGGCGTGCCCAGCGAGGGGTAAAATAAGGGCAGCGAATGCGGCGCTTGTGCTTCATCCTGATCCTGCTCTTCCGGGTCGCGCCGGCGTGGGCCGGATGGGCCTCCGAACAACTGGCCGACATTCGAGCGACGCGGCTTGATCCCGAGCAATGCTATCGCGTTCGCGACCTGTTTCTCGAGCGCGAGGACGTCAAGTTCTATTTCGTCGACGGCCACCTGATCTTTGCCCGTCCCTACGCCGGGCGCACGTTCGCCGCGTTGTTTGTCGCCGGCAAAGCCGCCGACCGAGGCGAAATCATCCTCTTTCCGCCCTCTAAGCAGGAGCGCGTATCGTTGGCGCGCTTTACATCCGAGCCGGTGCTCAACGAGCGTTTCCGCAGTGCCATGATGTTCTTCAGTGACGACACCGGGGCCGTGTTGCGTGAGGCCTTGCGGGCGAACCCGAGCAATAAGCTCGACCCCGAAGCCGGCGGCCGCATCGCTCCTCGATGGAACTCCGTGATGGCGAACCTTTTCGCCGGTGTCGAGCTTTCCTTGCTGGCCGACCTTGCCGAACAGCGCGATCCCGCCGGCGGTTTCTTCGGAGCCATGATCGGCGGCGGAGCGAGGGGCCGCTTTGAAGTGGTCATCGACTCGAGGCAAGCCGAACAGGTCAACATCGGCCAGATTGTTTGGCGCGAAAATCGCCGGTTCTACGAAGCATGGTGCCGCTTCCGCGGAAAGAATTTCGTCGCGGGCCGCCGCCGCCGCATGGAACCCGCCGGTTTGTTAAGCGACTATCGCATCGAGACGCGCATCGCCGACGACTTGCGAATGGATGTACGAGCCAAGGCGGTTTTGACGCCGAGCGCTCCCGGAGCGAAACTCTACGCTTTTGAACTTTCTCGCCGGCTGCGGATTTCCGAACTGCTGCTCGACGGCGTGCCGGTGGAATTTCTGCAATTCGACCATCCCGGCGCGGCCGAGTCGCCCTTTCGAAGCAGCAACTTTTTCGCCATGGCCGTCGAGCAGCCGCTCGACCCCGGTTCACGGCACGAAATCGAGTTTCGCTACGAGGGCAAGGTGATCGGTGAAGCCGGGGAAGGCGTTTACTACGTCGGCAGCCGCGATACGTGGTACCCAAGGGTCCGAACCGACTTCACGAATTTCGAGCTGCGGTTTGACTACCCGGCGCGCTTCGACTTGGTCGCCACCGGCGGACGAATTGAAACAACCAGCCGGGGCGGCGTGCGGTCCTCGCTGTTTCGCGCCGAGAATCCGATTCGGATGGCGGGCTTCAACTTGGGAGTCTACGAAAGAGCGTCGCGGACGGTTGGCGATCTACGCGTCGAAGCCTGCGCTTACCGCGGCGTGGAGCAGGGCCTGCGCCCCAAACCGCCGCCGATGCTGCTTATCAATCCGTTTCCGAAGGCCGCCATGGATACCTTTTCCGGGTCCCAGCGAGAGACCAAGCCGAACGTCGTGCTCGAAGGACCGCGGCGGGCCGTGCCCGAGCCCACGCGGCACCTGGAAGAGGTCGCCGACGCGGGTGCCGCGGCACTTGAGTTTTTCATGGAAAAGTTCGGGCCCCCGGCGACGTCGGAAATCGTGATCTCGCCGATCCCCGGCGACTTCGGGCAGGGCTTTCCGGGCCTGGTCTACGCTCCCACCATCAGTTACCTAAGACCCGGGGACGCTCCGTTCGACCGCATGTCGCGCTTCCAACAGGTTTTCTACAGCCGCATGCTGCCGGCGCACGAGATCGCGCATCAGTGGTGGGGAAACGTCGTCACCGTTTTCTCACCCTCCGATGTCTGGCTGATGGAAGCCTTGGCGACCTATTCGGCGCTGCTGTTGCTCGAGCACGAGCAAGGCGTCGAGGCCCGTGACGAGATCCTGGCGGCTTACCGCGCGCGGTTGCTCGAACGCAACGAGGACGGGGAAACGGTGGAGAGCGCCGGCGCCATCGTACTCGGCGAGCGCCTGAGTTCGTCGAAGTTTCCGAACGCGCGTCGTCTGATCGTCTACGAAAAGGGCGCTTGGGTCATTCACATGATGCGGGGGATCTTCGGAGATGCCGGCTTCTTCACTTTCTTGCGGCGATTGCGTGAAAGTTTCGAATACAAGGACCTCACAACCGAGCAGTTCCGCCGCTTAGCCGCCGACTTCCTGCCCGCAGACTACCCCGACCCGGACCTGGAAAACTTTTTCGACCAGTGGGTTTACGACACCGGAATTCCCAAGCTGAGCGTCGATTACCGCATCGAGGGCAAGGGTTCTCGCTATACCTTGCGGGGGCGGCTGGTCCAAACCGGCGTGCCCGAATCGTTCTCGGTAACAGTGCCGGTCGAGATCCACACGATCCCGGGGCGTTCCTTGGCGAAATACATCAAGACCGAGGGCGAAGTCACGGAATTTCAGGTTGTGCTGCGCAACCGTCCAAGCCGCGTGGTTGTCGACCCGGGCAAGACGCTGCTCGCTCTGCGCGCGCCGTAGCGGCGGGTAAACGGCAACCATGCAATGGTTTGACACTTCTTCGCCGCTGTAGGTATTCTGAGGTTTCCCGTGGTTTGATCCGTATTTTCGGTTGACACTTTCATGGCCAACACATCTTCAGCAATCAAAAAGGTGCGCCAAATCGAGCGGCGCACGATCGTGAATCGTCGCAACAAGGGGAGCATGCGCACGCAAGTAAAGAAGTTGCGCAAGGCGATCGAAGCCAACGACGCCGAGGGAGCGCAACAGCTTCTCTCTTCCGCCGTCAGCGCCCTGGACCGCTCGGTCCAAAAAGGCATCATGAAGAAGAACACCGCCTCGCGTCTGAAATCCCGCCTGAGCTTGAAGGTCAACAGCCTGGCCGCGGGGTAGAACTCCGCGGCAAGAGTGTTCGGGCGAAAAGGGGGGGACTGCCGGCCGATATTCGCTCATCGGACCGCTCTGTTCCTCCCCAGTGGACAGCGAAAATAGGTGGCTCTTCCGAAAACAACACTGCGTCGGTACGATGTATTACTCTCAGGATCGCCAAACTAGCAAATCTCTTGAGCCGCGAAGCGGCGGAAGGAAAATAGCCCAGGGTGGAGCCGAAGGCGGAACCCTGGGGACGAAACAAATCAGGTCGAGCCCTGAAGGGGCGGCAGGAGCGTCCCGACTCCCATTTTCATGGCGGTTCTATGAATCCGCGGATTTCAAAGCAGCGGAACTGTGCCCCTTCTTTCGCGTAGTCGAACTTACACCGCGGGCTGCCGGCCTTGCAGGCCGGCTGTCGGCTGAACGCCATCCTCCGAGGCATAATGCGTCTCGATGTAGTTGTCGAGAATGCCGATGAATTCCCGCACGATGTGGTCGCCTTTGAGCGTCGTCATCAAACGCCCGTCGACGTAAACGGGGGCTTTCGGTTCCTCGAACGTGCCGGGCAGGGAAATCCCGATATTGGCGTGCTTCGACTCTCCCGGCCCGTTGACCACGCAACCCATCACCGCAACCTTCATCTCTTCCACACCCCCGAAACCGCGTCTTCCAAAGCGGCATCTGATCGCGAAGATAACTTTCGATCTCATCCGCCATCTCTTGGAAGAACGTGCTCGTCGTGCGACCGCAGCCCGGGCAAGCGGTGACCTGGGGGGTGAAACTGCGCAGCTCCATCGACTGCAGGATCTGTTGGCACACCCGCACTTCTTCGGTCCGGTCGCCGTGGGGCTGCGGGGTGAGCGAAACGCGAATCGTGTCGCCGATCCCCTCTTGCAGCAAAATGGCAAGCCCCGCCGTGGACGCCACCACGCCTTTCGTCCCCATCCCCGCCTCGGTCAACCCTAGGTGGAGCGGGTAATCGCAGCGGGCGGCCAAGTCGCGAT
>CBDDCY010000003.1:0-65678 GCA_965226435.1 Bryobacterales bacterium | reverse complement strand
GATCACCGCCCGAAGATCGATGAGGAGCTGGTCATCCAGGGGCCCCGTCGCAAAGCTGAACTTACGAAGCGGAGCTTGGTCCGGCTCTGGACGGACGGCGAGAGCGCCAAGCACGAGTGCGACGACGCCCGCAGCGGCGAAAAGCGCCTGAAAGATGCGCAGCCTCTGCTTGAGAACCACTTCCTCGGACAATGCCGACGCGGCTACTGATTGTTGTGCGGGCGCGCCAGGTGCACTCGGCAAGGGCGCACGTTGCGCCTCAGCGATCGTCGATGCGCCCGATTCGAGTTTCTTGCTCAGGCTCGTTAAGTCAACAATCACGTCCCCGGCGTTCTGATAGCGCTCCGCCTCCGCCTTGGCCAGACACTTGCCCACCAGCCATTCCAACTCCATCGGAACGCCCGCACGGACCCCCGTCATCGGCTCGTGCTCCTCGTTGAGGATCTCGTAGACCAGCGCCTGATCGTAAAGGCCCTTGAACGGCCGCTGCCCGCACACCATTTCGTAGAGCACGCACCCCAGCGCCCAGATGTCGGTCCGGTGATCGACCTCCGCCCCCTCGGCCTGCTCCGGCGACATGTAAGCGACCGTGCCGAGGGTCGTGTCGAACTTGGTGAGCTTCGAGCCCTCGGTGAGCAACGCCAGGCCGAAATCCATCACCGTCACGTGGCCTTTGTCGTCGACCATGGCGTTGCCCGGTTTGATGTCGCGATGAACAACGCCTTTTTCGTGAGCGGCTTGCAGACCCTTTGCGATCTGTTGGGCGATGTCGAGAGCTTCTGGGATCTTCAGCGGCCCTTGCTCGATGCGTTTGTCGAGGCTCTCGCCCTCAATGAAGGCCATCGCCAGGAACGTCTGTCCCTCCGCTTCGGCAATCTCGTGAATCGGGCAAACGTTCGGGTGATGGAGCGCCGCCGCGGCCTTGGCTTCGCGATGGAAGCGCTTGTTGGCTTCCTCGTCTTTGAGCAAGTGGGAAGCGAGGAACTTCAGCGCGACAGGGCGATCGAGCTTGGTGTCCTCGGCTAGACAACACCCATCCCGCCCTCACCGAGCTTGGCTGTGATCTTGTAGTGGCTGATGGTGGTGCCGATCACGACGGTCCAATTCTACCGTTTCGCGGATAGCTGTCGCGAACAATCGTTCCGTCCAATAACCAATTTCCGCCCGCGGCGGGAAAAAAGGGACACCGGACGGGAAGCCCCAGCGGGGCACCGGGACAAGATTTCCCGCGCCCCTTCAGGGCTATTTCTTTGATGGCCTTCGGTCCCACGGCTGAAGCCGCGGGCTAAATTCCAGGGCCCCGCCGGGGCCGCTGAGCGTCCGCCGCTGAGCGTCCGCCGCGCCTGCCGGGGCCGGGGAGCGTCCGGGGCCCCTCGGTACGAGACGGTTTCGATTGCAAGAGCCTTTTCCGGCGCCCACGACCCGACGAATTCTCCCACATTGATGTCGCACACCCCCTCCGCGCCGGCAGCTCGACGCCTTCCCAGCAAGGTCGCGGAACGTGTCTTTTCACGTGGTCTGAGTATTCGTTGCCCGCGAAAAAGCTTAGCCCTCTTCGCGGTCGCGATACTCGGTTAGCCGGAATAGTCGATCGCGCTACCGAATTCCGAAAAGATCGGAAGAGGCGTGCTTGTACTCGAATCGCTTTGGGTTCACGGCGGTCAATCCGGGCGTATCGACTTCGATGATGGTTCCGGCAATCGGTTCATAGGCCGCCCGGAAGGCCACCGCCGCTTTCACCACGAGGATCTTCAGCCGCTCGGGCACGATTCCGGCGCTGGTGAGTTGCCCCAGGCTGAAGGGCGTGTGGCGCTTGCTGTTGAGCAAGACGACATTGGGCAAGTCCGAGGTCGAGCCTTCGGCGTGGATCACCGCCGTGAGGCCCTGGTCGAGGTAGCGGCGGCCGCCGTGGCGAATCGCGGTCTCGATATATTCGCCGTCGTAGATCAGTTTGACTTTGCCGCGTATCCGCACCGGATCCCCGTGCAACCGGTCGCTCTTGCCGCCCACCAGCTCGTCGAAGTCGCCGCCGACGCCGATCCGGACAGCGTGCTCGACGGCCTCGGGATCATACATCGCCGAGACGTAGCCGCGAGCTTTCTGCTTGACCAGTTCCTCGAGGATCGAAGTGCTGTCGCCGGCCGAGCCGCCCCCGATGTTGTCTCCCATCTCGACCAATACGACCGGGGTCTTTGGCTCGGCTATGGCGCGCCGAACGGCCTCGGCCGCGTCGGGCAGGTCAAGCTTCATCACCCGGCGGTGTTCCCACATCATGTCGGCCAGCCGCTTGGCTTCCCGGCGCGCAAGCTCGATGTCGTTGTCGGTGACGACGACGATGCTGGGACCCATTTGCGGCACGTCGGCATACTGGTAGCCCACCGGCACGCTGACGCCGAGAATTTTCGGGTTCGCTTTTTCCAGACGGCGAGCCTCTTGGACCAGCGACAGCATCGGCTCTTGCTTGGTGTTGTGATAAAGGATGTTGTAGAGCAACGGCGGCTTCTCGATCGCCTGAGTGGGTTTGGCGCCGCCGATGACGATCTTCGCCATGATTTCGGCCGCGTGAATGCCGCGCTCGCGCTGGTCAACGTGGGGGACCTCTTTGTAGAGCACCAGCGCCGTGGATAGCTCGATCTCTTGCGGCGCCACGTTGGCGTGGGCGTCGTGGGTAACAACAATGGGCAGATCGTCGCCAAGAGCTTTCCGCAGCCGCCGCAACACCTCGGCATCGCCATCCGGATAGCTTTCGACGACCATCGCGCCGTGAAGGGCGAGCAACAATCCATCGATCGGTTGTGCCTTCTCGAGGCGATCGATCAACTCGGACGTGAGGGTCTCGAAGGCCCGGTCGGTGACGGGGCCGGCAGGGGTGGCGCCGGCCACAACGGTATAGACGAGATCAAGACCGTACTTTTCGGCGCCCTCGATGTAGCCGCCAACTTCGTGCTGCGAGGCGGCAAACTCTTCGTGAACCTCGTCGCCGCGGCGGATAGGGCGTCCGCTGAAATCGTCGAGGTCGGTCGGGTCGGCGGAGAAGGTGTTGGATTCGTGCGACAGACCGCCGACAGCGATGCGGGGCTTCGGGGTCTGACCATGGAGCGCTAAGGCTGCCGCTAACAACAAGAGAAGACTCCTCATGGTGATTCCCAAACTGCCCTCGAAAAACCAGCCCGCACTCCAGGGTTAGTCCTGCTCGCGGTCGCGGAACTCCTCGGCCCAATTCTGCACAACGCGGATCATCGGCTTTGACTCGGGCGCGTCTTCGACCGGCGTGGGGATGATGAAGCGCTGCCCGTCGGCCGAAATGTCGTATTGGGGATAAAACGGATTGGTCAGGCTCGGGTGCTCGAACAAGGGCGTTCGTGAGCGCGCTGAAAACGTCGCGCTTGTGTCGACCGATACGGCTGTCAGCGTGGTCCCTTCGACGTAGAAGAGCTCACGGCCGTCCGGGCTCCAGCGTGGCTCCCAACCGCCGTTGTTCGACACGGTTGTCCGTCGGCCGCCCTTGGGGAAGGGCTGTACGTAGATCTCATCCCGACCGGATTCGTTCGAGGCGTAGGCGATAAAACGGCCGTCGGGGGAGAGGCTCGGCGAGCGCTCCCGGAAGGCGGTCCGCAAAAAGAGATGCGGTTCCCAGCCGCCTTCCTGGTTGCGTTCGAGGTACCAAAGGTCGGCGCCATTTTCCGGGTCTATCACCATGTAGAGGATATACTTCCCGTCCCGCGACCAATCGGAAAGCAGTTCAGTCGCCGGGGTGTCCAGCAACGCTTGGGCTTCGCCGCTTCCATCGGCGCGCCGCAAGACGATGTCCTGGTTACCGCCGGCAAACAAAATTTCCTCTCCATCCGGCGACCAGATCGGCCGATAATCAATAGCCGGGTCCGTCGTCACACGGGTCTTGACGCCAAGCTCGATGTCGTGGACCCAGATGTCCTGATTGCCGTTCTCTTCCGCGGAAACAGCGACGCTACGCTCGTCCGGCGACAGCGAAAGGTCGAGGGTAAGCGTCTGTCCTCGGCCGACGTCTCCCATGCGAGTTCCGCGTCGATCGAACCAAGTGGGTCGGTCAACTCCCCGGCCGGCGCTGTCGAAGTAAACCAGGGTCCCGTCCGCGCCCGCGGTGGGCGAGCGGGCCGCTTGGACAAAGGGGAAGGGCTCACCAGTTGCCGTGAGCGTCTCGAGCGAGAAAGGCAGGGCCCACAGGTCTTGAGTGCCGGGAGCTAACTGGTAAACAATATGACCGGCCGAATAGAACGGCTGGTGTCCCGGTCCCAGCGTCTCGCGCCGACCGCTCTCGAGATCCTGGAGCATCATGGTCTGTTCACTCTGAGTGCCGAATGTGAAAACCAACACGCGGCGCCCCGCCTCGCCCAGCAAGAAATGGGGGGATGCGAGTCCGCCCGTTGGACCTTGCGAAGACGATTCTGATCCCTCGGCGGAAATCAGCAATTCAGGATCCCCGCCCCGGGCGGGGACTTGGCACAAAACCCGCGGCGGACCGCTGCCGAACACGATCACTTCGCCGTCCGGGCTCCAGGAACCGCCATAGAAAGCTTCGCCCGGCAACTCGCAAAGCCGAACCGACAGCCCGCCCCGCACCGACACCTTCTTGAGTTCGTTGCCCGCGGCAAATCCGATGAAGTCGCTGCCGGGCGACCAGAAGGGCGAACGTGCTCCTTCGGTGCCTTCGATCTCTCGCGGCTGCTGTTGATCGAGATCTTGGATCCACAATCGCAAGCTGCCGCCGCCGGCGGCCGCGATGTGCTTCCCATTAGGGGAGATGGAGGCGGGGAGCATGAAGATGCCGCCCGGGGAGAAATCTGCCGGCGGCGCATAGGCAAAGCGACGCAAGGGCGGAGGCTCGGCCGGCTCCGGCCCCGCAAACCACATGGCGATGATCACGGCCAGCGCGGCCGCCAACAGCGCGGCTGTGGCATAGAAGCCCGTTTTGTGCAAGCGCTGCTGCTTTTCAGCCGCCCGCGCCGCCGATTCCGGGACGACGTTGATCGTTACCGAGCGCTTGAGTTGCGTGTCCTCGGCGCGATAGACGACGCTGTCTCCGCCGTAATCGAGGTCTTCGATGACGTGATATTTCACCAGCGGGTGGTCCGGCTCGGCGGTGGTTTCGAGGGGGCCGGCGGGGGCCGGAGCTTGCGGCGGTGGGGACGGGTCGCCGGGCAGGTCGGGAGACCTGCCCCACTGGACCTGGGCGGCCGGTGTTCCCATCTCGCTCGGCAGCGGCGGACGCGTAGTTCGCGCGACGGTCGAACGCCCAGCCTCGAGCTTCTTGCGCAGGGTGCCGACATCGAGGATCAGCGCCGAGGCCTCGGGATAGCGCTCCTCGCGCTTCTTCGCCAGGCACTTGTCGACGATCCGCTCGAGCTCCATCGGAACGCCCGTGCGCAGACCCGTCAGCGGCTCGGGAGCCTCGTGGAGAATCGAATACTGCACGGCCTGGTTGTAGTCGCCGCGAAACGGCAACTGTCCCGAGATCATCTCGTATATCACGCAACCCAGCGCCCATAGATCGGTGCGCTGGTCGGTGCCGGCGCCCTCGGTCTGTTCGGGCGACATATAGGCCATCGTGCCGAGAACGGTGTCGAGGTCGGTGAGTTTCGAACGCTCGGCGAGTTGCGCGAGTCCGAAATCCATGATCTTGATCAGGCGTTCCGAGCCCTGGTCGAGCATCATGATGTTCGCGGGTTTGATGTCGCGGTGGAAGATGCTTTTCCCATGGGCGGCTTCGAGGCCGCGCGCGATTTGGACGGCGATGTCGAGGGCGTCGTCGAGGGGCACGGGGCCGGCGGCGATTCGCTTGTCGAGGGTTTCCCCTTCCAAGTACGCCATGGCGATGAAGGTGTGATCGTCGGCCTCGTCGATCTCGTGAACGGTGCAGATGTTGGGGTGGTCGAGCGCGGCGGCGGCCTTGGCCTCGCGGGTGAAGCGCTTGGCGGCCTCTTCGTTCGCCATCAGATGCGAGGCGAGGAATTTGAGCGCGACGGTGCGTTCGAGCTTGGTGTCCTCGGCCTTGTAAACCACACCCATGCCGCCCTCGCCGAGCTTGGCGGTGATTTTGTAGTGACTGATGGTTTGACCGACTAAGATGGGGACATTGTAGCGCTATGAAGATAGATGTTGGTAAGTATCGTTGCGTCCGGGTGCGCGAAATAAATGTGGGAGCAATGGCCGGCCGGGGTCGAGCACGTACTCGCCTGCTATGTTCTCTTGATTCGGCCAGGGCTAAAGCCGTATTGGAAAAGGTCGTTGAAACGGCCTCGTTCCAGACACCGCAGGCTTTAAACCGGAACCGGCCCTTGAAGGACCGGCCTATTGGCAATCCAAGCCCGCTGAACCGGGCTGAGCGTGAACTTCCGTCCCCGCCTCTGATTCTGCTGCTCCCAGGGCCGGCCCCACCTCCCACATTTATGTCGCACACCCGTTCCGTCCAACGATCGAACTTTTCAGCCCTGGTGCGGGCTCGAAGGCAAACAAGCACCCGATTCAGATAGGATTGTGGGTTATTGTCGGCTCACGACGGACCCCGGCCGTCCGCGCCGCGGACGGGAAATTCACCATCGCGTATCCCAAGACATTCTTCCAAGCTCTCCGCCTTGAGGACATCCGTCGGCTATGAGCTATCGAGGCAGTAACGCCCCGCGCCGGGATTACCCATGGGCGTGAGGGTCGCTATCGACATCGGAGGCGGGTTCGTCGACCTCGTTGCCCTCGATGAGGAGACCGGACACACCTCCTGGTCAAAGACCAAAGTGACCCCCGATGACCTTGGGGAGTGCGTCAAGGACGTTTTCCAACTCAGTGGCGTCGATCCCGGTCTGGTCACCCAACTCCTGCACGGGCAGACTCTCGTCATCAATACAATCTTGCAGCGGCGCGGCGCGAAGGTCGGCCTGATCACCACGAAAGGATTCCGCGACATCCTCGCGATCCAACGGTCGAACCGAAGAGATATTTTCAACCTGCGCTATTTGAAGCCCAAGCCGTTCGTTCCGCGCAAATCACGGATCGAGGTCGATGAGCGCACGATGGCCGACGGCCGGGTCCTCAGGGACGTCGCCCCGACCGAACTGCGACAAGCCTGTCAAGAGTTGCTCGACCAAGGGGTGGAGAGCGTGGCGGTCTGTTTTATCAACAGCTACCGCAATCCCGCCAACGAAATTCGCGCGCGGGAATTACTTCAGAGCTTTGCGGACACCCTGGAGAATGGACGCCGACTGCACGTCTGTGCCTCAAGTGAAGTCGCGCGCGAGTGGCGCGAATACGAACGCACCAGCACCTGCGTGTTGAACGCCTACGTCATGCCCCTGGTCGATCAATACCTCGACCGGCTCAAAGGGGACTTTCGCGCGCTCGGAATGAAGGGGACGCTCTATATGATGCTGTCGGGCGGCGGCGTGGCATCTTTTGACTATGCGGCGCGAAGGCCCATAGAAACCGTGGAGTCGGGTCCGGTGGCGGGGGCGATCGGTGCGTCGAAGCTCGCTGAGCTGACTGGGGAAACGAATATCATTGCGCTCGATGGCGGCAGCACGACGACGAAGGCAAGCCTGCTGGAAGGCCTACAGCCGAAGTTCACCAGCAGTTATGCCGTCGAAAGGGATGAGTATCGCCCCGGCTATCCCATAACAGTTCCGGTTGTCGACATCACCGAGATCGGCAATGGCGGGGGCAGCATCGCCTGGATCGACGAAGTGGGACAACTCAAGGTCGGGCCTTTGAGTGCCGGCGCCCATCCCGGCCCGGCCTGCTACGGCTCGGGCGGAACCGAGCCCACCTTGACCGATGCCTACTTGTTGATCGGCTTTCTGAATCCAACGAATTTCTTGGGTGGAAACTTTCAAATCGACCCGGAGAAATCGAAGTCAGCGATGGCCGCCATCGCGAGCCGTTTCGAAATCACACCGGAGGAAGCCGCCGTTGCGGTGGCGCGGGTGGGCAACGACAATGCCGCGCAGTTGTTACGCCTGATCTCCGTCCAGCGGGGCTTCGATCCGCGCGACTTCACGCTGGTCGCCTATGGGGGGTCGGGCCCGTTGATGGCGCCGTATTTAGCCGAAGAGCTGGAAATTCCGAAGGTCGTCATCCCGGCGATTCCTCCCGGCAACTTCTCGGCTTGGGGATTGCTGATGAGCGACCTCAAACACACCGTTGTCCAAACCCTGGTCCACAGGCTTGATGCGGCGGACAGTGTCCCCGTGCTGCGGGCTGCCTGCGAGGCACTGGAAAACGAAATCCGCGAGATCTATCGACAGGAAGGCGTCACCCAGGGAGTGCGGCTCGAGCGCACCGGTGACCTGCGCTATGGCGGCCAAGAGCACACCGTCGGCGTGCCTTTGGGGGAGGGTGCGATAGACGCCGACACGATTACCGATTGGAGGGCTTCATTTTCCGAGTCGCATCAGCGCGAATACGGCTTTGCTTTGCCGGGCGCCGTCGAGATTGTGAACCTACGCTTCAGCGGCGTTGTGCATGTCAGCAAGCCTTCACCGCGGCTGCGCGAGTCACAGACACAGGACTTACAGGAGGCACAAGCCGGCGAGCGTTGGGTTCATTGGATGGGCGAGGAAAAGCAGCGAACACCGATCTATAGCCGCGACCTGCTGCCCAACCCGGCGCGGATCGACGGACCGGCGATCGTCGAGGAGGCGTCCACCACAATCATCGTTCCGCGGGGATTCGGGGCCACACTCGACGAGTGGGGCAATATCATCCTACGGAGGCGCTAGATCATGTCGTCGCAAGGCCGGGCGGATCCATTCACCCTCAACATCCTGCAGAGTGCACTGATCTCGGCGAGCGAGGAGATGTTTACCGTCACCGCTCGAACCGCGAAAAGCCCGATCATCTACGACGTGCTCGACTTTTCGCCCGCGATCACCGATCCCGAGGGTGACGTCACCGCGCAAGCGCTCGCCGTGCCGGTCTTTGTCGGGATGCTCGACTTCAATGTCAAGGCGGTTCTGGCCAAGTACGGCAAGCAAGGTTTGGAGCCCGGCGACATCATTATCGTCAACGATCCCTACATCTCAGGCACCCACCTCAACGATGTCTGCGTCATCATGCCCGTGTTTCACGAGGGTACTCTCGTGGCTTTCACCGCGAGCAAGGGCCATTGGAACGACGTCGGGGGAATGAGCTTCGGAAGCTGGGGGCCCGGACGAACCGAGATCTACCAGGAAGGCCTGCAAATCCCTCTTTGCAAGCTCTATGAACGAGGGAACGTCAACACGGCGGTGATCGACATCATCCGGATCAATTCCCGGCTGCCGGATTCCTCGATTGGAGACTTGGAAGCGCAGATCGCGGGCATGCGGGTCGCCGGCAAGCGTATTCGAGCGCTCATCGACAAATACGGGATCGAAACGTATTTCGAAGCCCTGCGACATATCATCGACACGGGAGAACAGATTGCCCGCAAGCGTCTCGCGAACCTGCCCAAAGGCCGATTTCGAGGCGAGGATTTTCTTGATGAAGGCGGCAGCGACGGTGGCCCTTTGCCGGTGCATGTCGATATCGAGATCACGGATGAGAAATTCAAAGTGGACTTCAGCGGCAACTCGCCGCAACTGCCGACTTCTTTGAATAACACGTTTCCGGGAACGGTCGCGGCGGTCAGGGTCGTGTACATGGCCCTGGTTGATCCTCACGCCAAGTACAACCAGGGCTTGGTTTCGCGCTTGGAAGTCGTCGCGCCGGAGGGAACTATTTTCAACGCCGTGCGGCCCGCGCCGGTGTCGGTCTATTGGGAAGTCCTCACCTACGCCGCCGACCTGGTATGGAAAGCGCTCGCGCCCGCCGTGAGCGATCGCCTGACGGCCGGCCATTTCCTGAGCGTCGTGGGCGAGATCGTCGCCGGCGTCGACGACCGGACCAAGGAACCCTTTGCCCTGGTCGAGCCGAATCCGGGAGGCTGGGGCGCCGGGCCCGACCGCGACGGAGAGAGCGCCCTGGTCAGCTTCGCCGACGGGGAAACTTTCGCCTCGAGCGTGGAGGTGATTGAAAACCGCTACCCCATTCTGGTGGACCGGTATGAGCTCAACACGGCGCAGGGGGCGGGCGCCGGGAAATATCGTGGAGGATACGGCATCGTCAAGGACTACCGTATTCTCAACAGTTCCGTTGAATTTACGACCGATATCAATCGCGCGGTCGTCCCGCCTTGGCCCATGGAAGGCGGCGGCCCTGGAACGCTGAATGCCATCTGGATTGAGTCGGAGGGATCCCCCGCCGAGCGTGTGCGGAAGGCCTCGGCGAGACAGCTGAAGCGCGACGACGTGATCAGCATTCGAACCGGCGGGGGAGCGGGCTGGGGCTCGCCGCTGGATCGAGACCCCGAACACGTGCTCGGGGACATCGACGAAGGGTTGCTTTCGGCGGAAGCCGCGGCCGACGTTTATGGAGTCGTCTTGAAACCGGGAACGGCTGAGATCGATGAATCAGCGACCGCGGAACGACGGCAATCGATGCGACAAGACGAAGCGCCCCACTGAGACGGCAGACAATGGCTTCCCCTCGCGAACATCCTCGCATTCCAGTCGGCGACCTATTCCTCGATATGCCCTTTACCGCGGCGCATTGGAAGGCCGGGATCGCTCTGTTTTTCAGCTTCGTGATCGAGGCCTGGGAGATGATGATCGTCATCTATGCCGGCGATCTCATTTCGGCGGATTTCGGGCTCGACCGCAAGCAACTGGGCTCGCTGATCGGCTCGACTTTCCTGGGGATGATTCCCGGTTGCCTGACTTGGGGGAAGATCGCCGACGCCCGCGGCCGTAAGACAACGATGATCTGGAGCCTCGCTTCTTACGGCGTCATTTCTCTGCTGAGCGCCTTTTCCCCAACCTATGCCGTGCTCTGGTGGACTCGCTTTGTGGCCGGGTTCGCTTTGTCGGGAGTACTGGTTGCCTCGTTTGTCTATTTCGAAGAGCTTCTGCCGGTGAAGGTTCGCGGGCCGGCGACGGTCTATCTGGCGTCGGGGTGGCCTGTCGGCATGCTCATCGCCATCGGCGTCACGGCGTCGTTGAGGCACACCAGTTGGAACTGGATCATCGCGGTGAGTTCCTTGGCCGGACTATGGGCGCTGGTCGTGTGGAAGCTGGCGCCGGAGTCGCCTTACTGGGCCGTCGGCAAGGGCCGGCAGGAACTCGCCAAACGTTCGATCAGCCGCTTGGCCGGTGGCACGCTGGATGCCCGAATCGCCGACGCCGAATTGGTGCTTGATCACTACGAGCAGGGATCTTATCGGGAGCTATTCCACCGCAAGCTGCGGCGCGTGACGTGGCTGCAATCCGTGATCAACTTTTTCTTTGCCTGGGGATACTGGGGCCTGGCTTCCTGGATGCCGATTCTGCTCGCCGACCGCGGCCTTTCGACCCCCGCGGGTTACACGTTTATGGCCGTGTCCGCCGTCAGTATGGTTCCCGGCTATATGGCGGCCTCCTGGCTCACGGGACGCTTCGGCCGTAAGAAGATCATGGTGAGTTTCGTCGGCGGAGCGGCGTTGTTTGGTTTCGGGTTTGCTCAATCGGAGACGCTGACGCAGATGTATCTTTGGAATTTCGGGCTGTTCTTTTTGAACCAGGGGGCTTGGGGGGTTTGGGATACCTGGATGGGGGAGTGTTATCCGACGGAGGTTCGGGGGGTGGGGTACAGCCTGGGATTGACCGTCCAACGCGTCGCCAACTCGCTGGCCCCGGTTGTGATCGGGGCTTTGTTGGCGAGCCAGATGAGTTTTGGTTTCACGGTGTCTTTTATTTCGTCGTTCTTGATTACGGCGGCGGTTTGCAGCGCGTTCTTGCCGGAGACGGAGGGGAAGGTGCTGCACTGAATCGGGCACGGTGTTCTTGAGGCATCGTGCCCCGATCTCCCCGGTCCCCGATCCCCCCAATGGGGATTGTCGTAAGCAACGGTCCAGGGGCACTGCCCGGCAGTTCCGCGAACCAGACTTGTCGGAAGCGACGACCCAACCGTCCCGCTTGCGCATAATAGAGTCGACGAGGGTCGTCGCATGCACTTCTCCCGGCTGCTTGTTGTCTTTTGGTTGGCCGCATCTTGCGACGCCGCGGGGGCGCCAGACCCAGCGTTTGCCTATGTCGGAACCTACGAGAAGGTCGAATCGGCTACCGGCGAACACTGCAGTGGCTATTCGATAGACCTGTGGAAGGACAGCAACGTGCTGTTCGGTTTATTGCATCACCATCGAGGCCTTTGCGGAGATCCTCCTTGCGGGGTACTCACCGATGTCCGACACGATTCAGAGTCGGGTCGTCTTCGCTTCAACGCGGATACCGCGGAAACCATCTTCTCCTTCGAAGGATCACTGCGAAACGAGTCGCTCAAAGGAACCCTTACCAGCCGTTGGTCTAGCACTGATCGGAACTCGAAGGAGGCCGTCCAGTTGCCCAAGCAGCGAGAAGTACATGCCGGGAGAATCGGCTCGCTGGCAGAATGGCATGAAGTCTACGATTCCATTAAGCGCTGCCGCGGTGTACCGACCTACATGCCGAGCAGATAACGCGTGTTCTTATCTGCCCATTCGAGAAAATATCGATTCTGGGTCTCTCGAAGTCGGAAAATGATCAACGGACATCGATCTGTCGGTGCCGAGCTCGCTTCTGTCAACGGGGAATCGAGGAAGTAGCGGTACCGATGTTCTGACGAGTTCGGGAGCTGTCCCCGATCTCCCCCGTCCCCGATCTCCCCCCCGATCTCCCCCGATCTCCCCCGCCCCGATCTCCCCCGCCCGATCTCCTCCCCGATCTCCTCCCCCCGATCTCGGCTCCCGATCTCGGCCTCATCCGAAACATACGGGTCGGCACGAGGTATCCTACAATGAGGCCCCGAACTGACAGATCGTTCATGTTCATTACAAGGCGACGCCAGCATGCCTGAAACCAGGCCGTACATCCCTCAGGTCAGGGTGGCTGTCCCGAGAGTCGCCTTCCTGTCCTCCACGGTTCATGATCTGCGCACAGAACGCGATGCCATTCATGGATACCTGGAGGACAAGGGTTATAAGGTTCTCGCCAGTGATGCTCCGACTTTCCCCGTAAGCGACCACGAGCATTCGTACAAAGCCTGCATTGACAATATTGAAGCTGCGGACATCGTCATAGTGCTCATCGGCTATCGATACGGGGGCGTGCTCCGAGTAGGTAATGAGGAGATTTCGATTACCCAAATGGAGTTCAGGCAGGCCAGCCGTCTCGGAAAGAGGATCATTATCCTTAGCGCCGACGGTGATTCAGGACGAGGCCAAGATTTTCCAGGACCGCCTTAAGCACGAAGCTCGTGATTCCGACGCAACACGACGCAACGTCTTCCAGCAGTTGTCAAGTGGTGCTAAATGGCAGACCGAAAGCTACAAGATCTTCGAGTTTATCGACGAGATCACCAATAAGCCCCGAGATAACTGGATCCAATTCTATTCCACGATGCGCGATGTCTTCCAACACCTTCGTAACCGACTAGACACAATAAGTACCTCGGCAATCACTAGCGCGTCGCCCGCGTACGAGGCGCTCATAGATCAAATCCGGTTTCCGAAGGACAGGAAGCCACCCGCTTTCAGTCCCTCGCGGGAACCTATTCCCGGTCTCCACAATGTCATTTTGGGTGCCAGATACGTCGACGAAGCGGTGTTGCGCAGTCCTATCCATCTTCAAAGGCTCTGCGACGCTTGGAGCAAGAACATCTACGAGATTGTCCTACGTGGATACAAAAATGTTGAACTGGTATCATTTGCAAAACACAATATGATATTCTTTTCGTTGGACACGCAGACGGATTTGAACAACACGGACGTCTGGCGACGTGACACCGCATTTTTGCATTATCTGAACTACACCGGTAAGGAAGCAAATAAGGCCGGGACGAGAGTAGCCTTTGTGCGGTTCATAGTCATGTTCGAACCTCCACGACTCAAAAGCGACAGCGACTACCGCCGCAGTATCGTGCGACTTATCAATCAACACCTATCTTTGGGCATCGAGATCGGGTTTGTAAGAGTGGATCTTATTCCAAAGGCGATAGACCTGGACTTTATCGATCTTAACTCGATCGTGGGTTTGAATGTCAACGTGTTTTCAGTTCCAACTGGTTTAGCGCAGACATATGATCTCTCCACGAGTAACGCGAGAGTGAAAGAATACGAAGATCTGTACTTACACCTCCATGATTCATGTCGTGCTGAGGAGCGGGCCTGCTATGTGACGCAGCAAGCCAACAGCAAAATAGTGCACCGCCTGCTCGCGCCGTTATTCGCATGGGGTCAAGGATGACCGGGAAGGTAAGTATTGCGGCTGGATTCGGGCCGAGAAAGCGATGAAGGGGGGGGAGTTCGGAAGGGGGAACCGGGCGGGGGAAGCGGGGACTAAGGGGAACCGGGGACAGCTTCCTAATAAAGAATCTTTACGACCTGAACGGCGTTGGTCACCGTCACCCACACCTCGTCAACCTTCAGAGTTCTAAAGAAAGGTGACCGCCCTCGCAGCGGATTGAACCTTCAGCGAGACTCCACAGCTACTCAAAGAGGTCCGACGGCGAAATCTGGAAATCGAATGCGGGAATCCGCAGCGCGGGGACGGCCGTGAGGCCGTTTTCGGCATATACGGAGAGCTGTTGTCGCCAGGGGTCGACGAGGCACAAATGGCGTACCCCCCAGGCGCGATATTCCTCGAATTTCCCGATGATGCCCGTGTGTCGATCCTCGCGGGATACGATTTCGGCGACAAGCAACGGCGGCGTCGACGGCACCAGTTCCGTCGGCGTCGCGCGAAACACGGCAAAGTCAGGGATCCGCACTCGCGTGGGCGACAGACGCACCCGCAGTTCGGTTCTCAGATGAAGATCGTGACTTTGGCTCAACGGCGTGAACAACTGAATGAGGCGGACCTGCGCCGCGCTGTGCGGGTTCTCCCCCAAATGCCTCTCCACGATTTCGCCGTCGACAAATTCGGCGTCCGGTTCGTAGTTGGTCCGCAGGTATTTTTCCAGCGGTATGAGAGTCTGCGTGGCCACTGGGTTCAGCCTAACAGAAGGACGGGGCGTGCGCGCGTTCTTCTATTCTGGTCAGCGGGGCCGGGTCATTCAGGGGAGAAACTTGGGCAAAGGGTTCGCAGGGGACCGCGCCGTGGGACGGCGCGGCTCGGGTGGTCGAAAACCTGGGTGAGGTTCGAAGTTTCAGATTGCCGGCTGAGAGGCAATTGGCGCCGCAACATCATCGGGTCGATGGCTTTGTGGCACCGAACAAACCCCAGCCCTTTAGCTCATCAGTCGGTGGGGCTTCGCTGCCCCATTTTCGGCTTGGCGACCAGCCGAATCGATCGCGTAGCTCGATTAGAAACTCGGCGTACTTCAGGGGCGCGAGGATTGCGTCGATGACCGGCACGCCGAGCTGCTCCTGCATCTTTTGATAGAAGCCGTATTCCGCCGTGCAGCCGAGCACCAGCACTTCCGCGCCGTCTTCGTCGATCGCCGCCGCGCCCTCGGTCATGAGGCGCTCGCGGGTGACGGCGTGGTCGGCTTGCAACTCGTGGACCCCCAAGCCCAGCGCGCGCATCGAGACCATCGCGTCGCCGTGCCCGTAGGCTCGTATGTTCTCTTTCATCTTGGGGATGCACTTCTTGCGGGTTACCAGCACGGAGAAGGTGTTGCCCAAATGACTTGCGATATCGGTGGCCGCTTGGCAGGGAGCGGTCACCACGGCGCGGCCGGATACCTCGCGGGCTTCGCGCAGCCCGACGTCATAGAAACACCCGATGACCACGCCGTCGTATTGGTCCGCCGCATCATGGGTAAGCTTGACAATGTCGGCCAGGACAAGCGCCTCGTAGGCGTGATACTCCAAGTGCTTGGGGCGGTCCGGAGCAAGAGAGACTACATCGATTTGCGTGGTCGGCCCCTTGGCGGCCTCGAGAATGTTGCGGGTGTCTTGGTCGAAGACATCGGTTCCAACTGGGTTAATCACAAGTATTCGCACGAGGCCGGCTCCTCCCACCTTCGCTCAACGTCCGAGGGCATTCATTGGCAATGTTGCACGGATCGTCGACAGCAAGATTGTACCGCCGCGGGCCTCCGGAGAAAAAGGCCGTTGAAAGGGCCTCATGCAGAACGACGAGACTCTCGAAGCGGCCCTACGAGGACCGGCCTATTTGCGAACCCAAGCCCGGTGAAGCGGGCTAGTGGGGCCGGCGGCCGCAGCGGGTCGTTGAAGCGAGAAACCAGGCGAGCGGCCGCGGGGGATCGGGCCGCGAGGGGAAAAAATGGGGGACAGTCCACTTCGCGCCGGATGCGGTTGTTGATTCAATGGAACTTATTCGGCCGGCGCTTGGGACAGTCCCCATTTTTTCACACGGGGGACCGCGCCGCACGGCGGCGCGGCTCGGGTGGGTGAACGTCCGATCTATTGGTAGCAGTTGTGAATCTCCGGGTGGCGCGAAATTTGAAGTTCAGGTTCGGCGGCGGTGAAGCGGGCTAGGCGGGGTGTCGCCTACCGCTTACTGACGTGCGCGGCTCTGTTTCTATTGTTCGCATTTCACCCATTCCTATGCTGCGCTCCGATATTCGCTATTCTGGTGCCGAGGTATTTTTGGCGTGACGCGTACACGGCTGGTTTCGATCTTTTCCGCGGCCGTCGCCGGGCTACTCTGCGCGCAGGCGGACGGCTTGGCTCAACCGTACCCGAATCCCTACCGCATGGTGGAGGGCTGGGCGCGGCTTCCTGACGGCCGAACGATGGGCGCGGTCGGCGGGGTGACGATCGATGCGGACGGCAAACACGTTTGGGCGATTGTGCGGTGCGACGCGGCCGAGCCCGAACGGTTTGGAAACGAGTGCCTCGATTCGGACTTGGATCCGGTCCTCAAGTTCGATCTCGCCGGCCAGGTTGTCGAGAGCTTCGGCGGCGGGATGTTCATCTGGCCCCACGGGATTCACGTCGATCCGCATGGCAACGTCTGGGTGACGGACGCCGTTAGCGCCGCGAGAACTCCGGAAGGCACAAGGGGGCATCAGGTCGTTAAATTCAGTCCCACGGGAGAAGTGCTGCTGCGGCTCGGCACTCCGGGTAAGCCTGGAACGGGCCCGAACATGTTCAACTCACCCAGCGACGTCGTGACGCTCGCCAATGGAGACATTCTCGTCGCCGACGGCCATGTCGAGGACGGCAACAACCGTGTGGTGAAGTTTTCGAGCGACGGCACGTATTTGATGTCGTGGGGGAAAACCGGCTACGGTCCGGGTGAGTTTCGAACGCTGCACGCTATCGCGGTCGATGCCCGGGGACGGGTGTTCGTGGCGGATCGGTCGAACAGTCGAATCCAGATCTTCGATCAACAAGGTGCCCACCTCGCTACATGGACGCAATTCGGTCGGCCAAGCGGGATCTTCTTCGACGAGAACGACAAGATATATGTGTCCGATTCGGAGTCGGACAACGTGCAGAACCCGGGCTGGGAGATGGGCATTCGAATCGGCGACGCGCAAACCGGTTGGGTCGACGCTTTCGTACGCTACCCTTGGGGCGATCCGCGTAAGACGCGCGGCTCGGGAGCGGAGTTTGTCGCGGCCGATCGCGACGGCAACCTCTACGCGGGCGAACCCTTCATCCGGGAATTGCGCAAGTATGTAAAGGTTCGACAGTAAGGAGGAATCGCGATGCGCTTTTTTGCACTACTTGTTTTGGTCGTCGGCCTCGTTTCGGTTGCGCCGGCGGACATCGTTTCGACCGACGCCGGCGACGTTAAGATAACGCCGGTTCATCACGGCAGCGTGATGCTCGAAATCGGCGGGAAGGTTTGGCATGTCGACCCATGGAGTCAGGGCGACTATTCTTCGCTGCCCAAGGCCGACGTGATTCTGATTACTGATATCCACGGGGATCACATGGATCCGAAGGCCATTGCGATGGTCAAGAAAAGCACGACCACGATTGTGGCGGCGGCGGCGGTGGCGAAGACCGTCACCGAAGCCAAAGTGATCGGCAACGGTGAAGAGATCACGGTGAACGGCGTTCGTGTGGAAGCGGTGCCGATGTATAACCTCAAGCGCGGACCCGAGGCCGGGAAGCTCTACCACGACAAAGGGCGCGGCAACGGCTATGTGCTCAACGTCGGCGGCAAGCGCATTTATTTTTCGGGCGACACCGAGGCTCATGCCGAAATGAAAGCACTCAAGGACATCGATGTGGCGTTTGTCACGATGAACCTGCCCTATACAATGCCTCCCGAGGAAGCAGCGGAAGGAGTGAAGGGTTTTCAGCCGAAAGTCGTCTACCCCTATCACTACCGAGGGTCGGATTTGCAGGTCTTTGTCAATGCGTTGAAGGATGAGAAGGGAATCGAGGTTCGGTTGCGGGAGTGGTACTAGCGCAACGACCGCATGAAAAAGTTTGTTTGGCTGCAAAGCACTATTCTTAAGTGACCGCATCGCGAGGCGATGCGGCTCTGGTTGGCCGTGGTTTGCTCGCAATGGCGGATCGAAGCCTTCTCAACGAGGTCGGGGAAAGGCGTCTTTCACGTGGTCTGAGTACTAGCCCGCATTTCCACGACGCGTTGAATCGCGAAGCCGATCGACGCCGCCACACTGGCGGCGAAGAGTTGAGTCAAATCGAGGCAGGCCTTGAAGGACAGATCGAGCGGCGGCATGAAGTCTACCATGAAGAGCCCGTACTGAAAATAGGCAACAACGACTTGCAAAGCCAAACTCGCGGTGACCAGCAAGCCCAAATCGAGAAACAGCTTCGCCGCCGCACCCGGGCCGGCACGTCGGGAGACCGCGTAACCGGCGATGAAAAGTGCTCCGGCGGCGGCGGCCGCGTTGCGGAAGAAGAAGTTCAGCAGGTACTCTTCCCGCCCCACGACGCTGAGCGAATAGCCCAGCCCCATCGCCCAAAAGCACGCGTAATAGAGGACATAGTAGACCGCCAACCCGACTACCGGCAGCACAAAACTCCGGGGTCGTCGAAGACCGATTACGAAAACAACCGCGCAAAAAAAAGTCAGCAGGCCGAGAGCCCGTAGGCTTCGCTCTCGGCGTTCGAGCTTGCGTCCCTCGACCGGATCGGCGATGTTGCCGACGGCAAGCTCGCGCTGCCGGCTTTGGAGTGACCGCAGTCGGGCGAGCAGGGGGTCGGGCGCGTCGAGCTCCTCGATCAAGATGCGCCCTTGGGTCGTCGTGGGCAGCGGCAATCCCAGCAGCGCGCAAATCGTCGGGGCCACATCGACCTGCTCGGCCGAACGGCCCGCGGCCTCCTCGCGAACCCCTCGTCCCCATGCCGCGAGCGGCACCCGCGTTACCTCGGGTTCCAGGCCCCCATGGCCGCCGTGTCCGCGGTGCTGAATGTGGCCGTGGTCCGAGGTGACGAAGAAAGTCGTTTGGCCGTCGTCGAGGGCCGCTATGATCTTCGCGAGGCAGGCGTCCACCGCTCGCGCGACCTCGATGTACTGGATCGATTCGCCTCCGAAATCGTGCCCGGCGGCATCGGCGGCGAATAGCCCGGCGACGAGCAGGCCTTTCTCGTGCCGACCTAGGGCTTCGATGTAGTTAGTACACAGCCCCTCCTGCCAGGCGATGAGCTCGGCGGGCGGCGCGCCGTGGCGTAACCTCTTGCCGCCGCTCGTGACGAGTTGATCGATGTGATCCCCGAAAGCGCGCTTCCAAAAACTCGAACCCGCGGCAACGGTCGGAATCCCGGCCCGCCGGGCGAGCGAGAAGATCGAATCGACGGGGGGCGGGGAGAATTTCCCGTTGTTGGTGATGCCGTTGATGTCGGGCCCGGCGCCGGTCACCAGTACGGCGCGAGCGGGGTTCGACAGCGAGGGTTGAACGGTCTCGATCGTCCAAGAAGCCGCTCGGTCCATCAGGCCCTCGAGGAAGGGCATTTCGCCGACAACGTCCGATCGAATGCCGTCCAAGACGACGAGGACCAGTCGATCCGTCAAAGCCGGAGCGCTTTCCGGATTTCCTTTTACCGGCGGGGGCGGTTGGTAGTCGGTGATGCTGTTCCAGATCGCAGCAGCCGTAAAGACGCCGCCGACCCCGAGCAGGAGCAGGTAGACGATTCGTAAGGCGATCCCCCAGTGTCCCAACATGCATCGATTCTACAATGGCGACACCGAGACGGTTGACGTGACAGCCGCGAACCTTGCGCGAGACATAGTAAGATCCGGCAGCGGCCCGAATCGCGGGCGCGTTGTCTACCCTGTCTCAACGGGCGAGATCCGATACTCCAAATGAAGTTTCTATTCGCCGTCCTCGCGCTCCTCGCGCCCGCCCTGCTTGGGGCCGACGATTACAAGACACGGAACCTGGTGCTTGTCACAGCGGACGGACTGCGGTGGCAGGAAGTCTTTCGAGGAATCGACCCCCTCCTGATGAGTCGAGAAGACGCCGGGATGAAAGACGCCGAGCCGTTGCGCCAATCACTGTGGGCGGAATCGCCGGAGCAGAGACGCCGGTTGTTGATGCCCTTCTTGTGGAACGAACTCGTTCCGCGCGGAGTGATCCTCGGCAATCGCGACCGCGGTTCCGCGGCGACCCTTCGCAATCGGCATCGGTTCTCGTACCCCGGCTACTCCGAGATCCTGACGGGTCGACCGCAAGACGATGTCATCGACAGCAACGACCTTCGTCCCAACCCCTCGCGAACCGTTCTCGAGATCTTGCGAGAGCAGTGGGCCTTACCCAAACCCAAGGCGGCCCTGTTCGCTTCCTGGGAGGTCTTCAACGGCATCGGCGCGAGCGACCCCGAGGCGATCTTCAGGAATGCCGGTTATCAACGGATCGCGGCGCAAGATGCCTCGGAGCGACTCAAGGACCTGAGCCGCTTGCAATTTGAAATCCTCACGCCGTGGCGTAGCGTACGGCATGACTACGTCACCTTTGCAATGGCGATCGAATACCTAAGGACGGTAAGGCCGCGCGTGCTGTATATCGCGCTCGGGGAGACCGACGATTGGGCGCACCAACGCCGTTACGATCGGACCTTGGAAACGGCAAGCTACTTCGACGCCTGTTTGAAGCAACTATGGCAAGTGCTCCAAGACGACTCCCACTATCGGGGCCGGACCACGCTGCTGGTGGCAACCGATCACGGCCGCGGTTCGACCGCCGATGATTGGCACGGTCATGGGGCTACCGTCGAGGGCGCCGAGAACGTTTGGATCGCGGCGATCGGCCCCGACACCGCTGCGCGGGGGGAAGCACGAGATGCGCCGGCCGTGGAGCAAAGCGATATCGCCCCGACGATGCTCGAACTAGCGGGTGTTGACTATCACGAGCTGACCGGTGTCGAGGGCAAGCCGATTGACTGGGTTATCGGCAAATGAGCGAAACTCGGTCTTGCCCCTTCACCGCTACTTCGCCCCCGTGATCTTAAAAGTGTGGGCGAAGCGACTGGGGATCTTGTCGACGGATAGCGTGGGCGGGCGGATGGCGATGCCGTCTTTGGTTTTGCGCCAACCCAGTTGCCCCTCGACGCCGAGCATCGTGACTATCGTGTCATCGGACGCTGTCACGTCCTTGAGCAGCAACTCATGCTGGGGCCAAAAAGGCGTCACGGCGTAGTTCCGCCGTTCCGGCTCCACCCTAGGCTATAATCCGGCCGCCGCTTCGCGGCTCCAACAACCACGGCCCTATTGTTTCGCCAGCGAATAGCGGACGATCTTCTTGTCGTTGCGCGTAATCAGGTGACGGTTGGCGTAGGCGGGGTGCGACCAGTGCACGGCTCCTTTTTCGCGGCGAGTTTGTGAAAACGTCGTCGGCTCGATGATCGTCGTGCGACTGATTTCCTCGTAGCCTTCGGGCGACAGCTTGGCGATGATCAAATCGCCGCGGTCGTTGTTGATGAAATAGCGGTCCTTGTGTTTGACGATGAAGCCGCAGGCCCAGCGGGCGTTTTCAAGCGTCACGTCCATCGTTTCCCAGACCCTTTTGCCGGTGCGGGCATCGAGGCAGCGGAATTGTCCGTAACTGTCGATGCCGTAGATGTGGTCGCCGTCGATGACCGGCGTGGTGATCAGCGAATGCAGGCCGTCGGTCTTGATTTCGCTATTGCTGTTCCCCTTCCAGATCAACTCGGCTTGCGGTTTCCGCGGGTGCAGTCGAAACATGCGTGAACCATTGTAGAAGGCGCTGACGAGCAATCGGTCGCCGCTGAGGACGGGCGTGGCGACGGTGAGCCCGGACTGAATGTCAAACGGTTGCTCCCAGTAGACCTTCCCGGTATCGGGGTTGAGCGAGGTGACCGATTTCGGGTGCCAAATGATGAGCTGCCGCACGCCGCCGGCTTCGACGACCATCGGCGGAGCGTATCCGGGTTCCCAGTCGGAGGAGATCGCGCGCCAAAGTTCCTTGCCGGTCATCTTGTCGAAGGAGACGACTTTCGCGTTGTCGGAACCGCCGACGAGGCAAATTAGTTGCTTGCCGTCCACGAGCGGCGCGCCGGCCATGCCCCAGGTGGGCAGCTCGGCGCCGTAGTCTTTCATGTAGTGCTTTTTCCAGAGGACCTTGCCGGTCTTGTTGTTGAGGCAATGAAGCATGCCCATCGCACCGACGGTGTAGACGCGGTCTTCGTCGACGGTCGGGGTGACGCGGGGACCGTAGGGGTATTGGAGGCCGGCGTAGTCGGTGTCCCACTCGACGCTCCACAGCAGCTCGCCGGTTTCCTCGCTGAAACTCAGGGCACGCTCGACGCCCTTGCGGCCGGCGGTGGCTTGGTAGTCGGTGACGTAGACGCGGCCGGCGGCGACCGAGGGACCGGCGTAGCCGTTGCGGATGGGGCTTTCCCAAACGGCTTTGAGGCCTTCGGCGGGAAAGGCGTCGAGGATGCCGCTGTCGAGCCAGACGCCTTGGCGGCCTTTGCCGCGCCATTCCGGCCAATCCTCGGCGATGGCGGGGACGGCGACCATGATCGCGATTAGGGCGAGGCAGGTTAGGAATATAGCCTTAACGTTGCGGAGGTGGGCGTTGGGCACGGTGGTCTCCTGAGCGGGTTTTCCTAGTGTAACGGAGTTTCCCCGCTCGCTCACCACTTCAACTATTTGTTTCCAATCTGTTGGGAGAGACACTAGTGGCGTCGGCTTCTTGGGTGCTTGGCCGACGGTGGTGGGTCGATGGTGGCGGTTGGTCGCTGGTCGGGGGTTGGTCTCCTTTGTTTGGGTTGCCTTGGGCCGTCGCGGGGGGCTTCGAGCCCCGGGCGGCCTATAGGCTGTGCGGGATGGGGTGGGCGACGGTTGCCGCCGTTGGCTTGTAAGTTGTTGTCGCCATGGTGGTTAGGTTGATTTTGGGTTCGTTTCGCGTTTTTTGGTTTGGGGGGGTATGGAGTTTCTGTTTTTTGCCAGACCGTGGGCTCTTAGGCTGGTGGCCGGGCAGGTCTGGAGACCTGCCCCACTGGGCGGCGCTTGAGATTGGGTCCGATTTTTCGGCGGGGCGGAAGCCTATGTCGGGTCGATGGGGCTGGGCGGTGTTTTGCATCGCGGGCGGGTCGTCGTCGGGGAGGTAGTGGACCGGGGTTGCGGCGCCGGCGTTTTTGGCTTCGTAGGCCTCGCGGAGTTGGCGGTCTTCGCGGCGGATGTCGATCATCAGCTCGACGCCGCGGAAGAAACGGCGGCCCAGATGGCCGTCGTAACGAGCGAGATTGTTGAGGAGTTTTGTTCTGGTGAGGATGGCCCAGCCTAGGATCTTGGTTCGCTCTTGGCGGTCTTCGGGCATGGGGCCGGTGTCGTGGTCGAACGACGGGTGTTTTCGATGCCGGCGGCGATGACGGCGGTTTCGATGCGGGAGAGCCGTTGCATTCTCCAGCTGACGTCGGCGATTTGACGGACGATTTCCTTTTCGACGCGGTTGCGGGGGAGATAGGTGTCCTCGAAGGAGGTGAGGTGTTGATCGAACTCGGCGGGATCTTCGCCCGGTAATACGGCGTCTTGAGCAAGAAGGCCGTGTTTGAGTGCGTTTTGGGATGAGCGGGTTTTTCCCTTCGCGGTGCGGGCCCCGGTTGATTTTTTGGCGTTTTCGCGATTGGCGCGGATTCTTTCTGTTGTAGACATTTGAGATTTCTCCTGGGGCTAAGTGCCCGCTAACTGGGCTTGTCGCCCGCTCATAGGATACGTTGGGGTTGTGGGTTTCGCGGGGGTAGTTTTTTTGAAACGGACGTGACAGATTTCGTGAACCGTTAGCCGTGAGCCGTGAACCGAGTGGGAGGGGACCGGCTGCGGGCGGCCGGTCTTTGACCCGCCCCAGGCCCCCGAACGACCGGCGGGGCCGGTCGTTCGCCCGTGGGAGGTTGGGTTGGTCGGGTTGTGCCGGCCCTGAAGGACCGGCCTATGGGGGAGTTCAAGCGGCGTGAACGCCGCTGGGGAGGGTTTGTTGCCGGGCAGGCCTGGAGACCTGCCCCACTGGGGGTTGCGGGTACTTGGTCGTGGGACGGGTCGAGATGGAGTGGGCGCACAGTCCCCAATTTTTCGCGGGCCCTTGGCGGGCGGATTCACTGAGGGGCCGGGGAGATGGGCGGCGGGGTGCGGGCAGAGCGGAGAGATGCCCCACCGGCGGGTTGACGGCAAACCGAACAGGCGCCCACGCCGCCGCTTGCGATGGGGACCCAAGTGAGAGGTCGCGGGCTCGCGCCGCTCGGCGAGATTCGCCGAGCGGCGAAACGCATTTCCTACAACTGGCTCCACACGACGACGGTGAACATGCAGCTGTAGATGACGGTCACCAGAACCATCACAACTTGGCGCCAGAGCGGGGGCTGCAGTTCTTTCGGCAGGAAGCGCGTATTCACGCGCAAGATCTGCACCGCGGCGAGGGCTAGGACGAAACCGGCGATATTCGCCATGATCTTGAACAGGTCCATCGCCGTGCCCCAGTTGATGGCGAAGGCTCCCCAGATCGAAAACCCGAACAGAGTGGTGTAGTAGATCGACCGCACGCTGCCGCCGCGCCACTGTCTTGCGCGGGGGCTGCCCGCCCAGATGATGTCCGTAACCGTGCGAACGAGAGTATCCGTGTTGCCCAGGTGGGTTGAGAACAGCACCCAGAAACCGTTGAACAACGCCAGGAACCAAAACCCCGACCAAACCTTGGCCAGGTATTCGGCCTGGTAAGCTCCCGCGCCGACTTGGGATAGGTCGGTTCCGGCGGGGATGATGCCGACCGCCAGATTGACGTTGAGAAACATGCCGACCGCGGCGCCGATGCCCCACAGCCAGATTTGATCGGCGCGGACGTACTTCCACCACATCCGCCAGCGGTCCATGTTGTCGTCGCTGATGCGAAAGATCTTGCCGATGCCGGAGAGCTTGATTTCCTGGTGTCCGAAGGCGCCGGCGATGGCCCCGACGGTGCCGCCCATGCCGAAGCCCTTGTCGCGGAACCAGTTGGAAATTGCCATATTTCCGATGCCGCCGGTTCCGGCGGTCGCGGCCAGCGCGCCGAGCAAGACCATGTCGATGCCTTCCGGGATGTGTCCGAACTCAAAGAAGCCGGCGGCGGAAGTCGCCCAGGTCGAGGCGGGCACGAAGAAGATGTTGACGACCAGGAGAAAAGTGAAGATCAGCACGATCATGACCCAGGAGACCCACTCGAGAGTACGTTCGATCGTGCGCCCGAGCAGCAAGATGACGATCGTGAGCGCCATGACGCCGTAGCTGACGAGCAGGAGAGATCCGGAGTCGGAATCGCCGGGCATGTGTCCGGCGAAGGCGGCGAATAAAACCGATCCGCAGCCGGCGGCCAGGGCGGGTATGCCCAATTGGAAGCCCGCCAAGATGGTGTAGACCACCGACCAGAAACGCGGCCCTGGGCTCAGCCGCATGATGCCGCTCATGATGGGCTCGCCGGTGTAGAGGGTGTAACGGATCGATTCCAAGTTGAAGACAACCTGGAGAAAGATCGAAACGGTTGCAATCCAGAACAGGCCCATGCCGTATTGCACGCCGATGGCGGGGCCGACCAACCACTCGCCGCCTCCCATGGAGGCGACCAGCAGAATCGCGCCGGGGCCGATGACGCGGAATAGATTGCCGGGTGAAAACGGCGGCGGGGCGGGGAGTTCGGCTACTTCCCAAGGCGGCAGGCCACCGTGGTCGAGCGGGGTGTCGGGTGAGGTTTCCGAAGTCGAGGAATTCATGATGCGTTCAAAGTCTTGCAAGAAATAGAGCGCCGACCCGTCCCCGACGTGGCGGAGATTCCGGGCCCATTTTTTTGGGCGCGAGGTTCCCGCCGCCCTTTCAGGGCTCGCGCGGGTGGGGGGGCCACCCAGGGTTGCACCGTTCCGGCTCCACCCTGGGCTATATTCCCGCCGCCACTTCGCGGCTCAACGTGTTCGCGACCTTGCCGGACATCCACGTAATGAGACTCTCAGCTTGCGGCGGTTCCGGCGATCATGACTTGCGCGGGGTTGATGGCGCCGTACTTGCCTTTGTTGGCGGTGATTTCAAAAGCTTCGGGGACGGCCTCGATCCCTTGGAGCACGTGCGTGATGGCGGGCTTGAGGCGCACGCGGCCGGAGGCGACCAGCAGCACGGATTGCTCGAGATGGGCGAGGGTTGAGATGTCGGGGAACAAGACGCGGAGGCTTCGTTCCCGCAATCGATCGATGGCTATTTCCAACGGTTGGCCGTAAAAGGAAACGACCATCAGTTTGCCGCCCGAGCGAACGGCTTCCAGCGCCAGACCGAACGTCTTCGAGCCGGAAAGGCCTTGGCGCGGGCTGCCTCCGGCGCATTCGAAAACGACGTCCGCGCCACTGCCGCCGGTTAGTTCGAGAATGGCTTCGGCGGCGTCGATCTCCGAGGCGTTGATGGCGTAGTCGGCCCCGAGTTGTTTCGAAATTTCGCACGATTCGCGACGAACGTCGACGGTGATGATCTTTCCCGCGCCACTGGTTCGCGCCACCTGCATCGTTTCGAGGCCCATGCTGCCTTGTCCGATGACGACGACGGAATCGCCGAGTTGAATGTCGGCTGTGTCGACGCCCGCCAGACTGTCACTCAACGATTGGATGCAGGCGGCCTCGGAGTCGGAAATACGGTCGTCCAATTTGACGAGGGCGATTTCGGGAATGGAAGCGAACTCGGCGAAAGCGCCCGGCAGTTGAAAGCCGATGATCGGACCTTTGCGGCAGCGAGCGCCTTGTTCGGAGCGGCACATGAGGCACTCACCGCAAGGCAGTTTGGCGCGCGCGGCGACACGGTCGCCGGGGCGGAAAGGCGAATCGTCGGCGGATTCGACGACGCGCAGGCAGAACTCGTGGCCGAAAAGTTGCACCGGCGCTTCGGTTTCCAAGAGTTTCTTAACAGCTTCGTAGGCGACGGTGGGAATGTCGTTGGCGAGCTGGGCTTCGGTAATGCTCGGTTGGACGCAAAGCACTTCGGCGATGACGTGACCGGGGGTGAGAGAGGGCTTGGGAATGTCGTCTAAGCGGAGGTCGTTAAATCCGTAGAATCGCCACGCTTTCATGTGATTTGACTCGGGTTGAGGCCGGCCGGCCCGGTGCGTTTCGCGGCACCGCCTCAAGAGCATAGCACGAGGGGGAGTGTGGGTTTTGCCGGTTTGGATTTCGTGGCTGGGGCGGCGGGTGAGAGCCGGTGGCTAGCGGGCGGCCGCAAACAAGGGGGGCGAGATCGGGTTCATGGCGAAACGCATTTCGGTCCTTTCGATCCAGCGCTCCCAGACCTTGGACGGGCGAGTTGAAAAGACCGTGTCGGCGTCGGCGGGGAAGACGTGCCACGACCCGCGTTCCATCTCGAAATCAAGCTGCCCCGCGGCCCAGCCCGAGTATCCGGCATAGAGCCGGAAACTTTCGTCGCCTTCCGAGCCGGCAATGTATTTTTCGAGCAGGGCGCGGTTGGCGCTGAGGTAGACGTCGCCGAAAATCGAGTCGGACTTTTCAAGCTGCGTCTCGGAACGAGCCAGCAACAGAACCGCCGATCTTTCGACCGGCCCGCCGGCGAAAATCGTCTCGGTTCGCTTTTCGACGCCTTCCAGCTCGAGGATGCCGGCTAGTTTGACATCGGTCGAGCGATTGACGATCAGCCCCATGGCGCCGTCCTCGCCGTACTTGGTGAGCAAGATAATGGTTTGCGCGAAATTCGGGTCGCGCAGCTCGCGGACGGCGACAAGAAAGCGACCCTTGGCGGGCCGCATCCCCGCGGTTCGTTGCGGCGGCGGGAAAGCGTGAGTGGGCGCGGTTTGCCAGAGCAGCACCCCGACCGAGCCAATCAGCGCGGCGGTGACGGCTATGCGGCGTATTCGAAACACAGCAGCGGTCCTCTTCTAAGGGCTTCCCTCTTGCTCGCGGCCGAAGTGGCGGTCGGCGAAATCCAGGTATTGACGCCAATCGTAATCAGTGATGTCGTGTTCGCCCCGACGAATATGGTAACCGATGGTGTCGCCTACCGGGTGGTCGACCGCGGGCATGCGATCGACGTCGAGGCCCGCGTGTTCGAGCAGGCGGTAAACCGGGTCGGCGTGTTTGCCCGCCAGGAACTCTCCGCGCGGGTCGGACCATTGGTCGTCCTCGGCGCTTGCGATGTAGACGGGCCGCGGGGCGATCAACGCGATAAGCATATGTTGATCGACGGGCAAGGCGTCCTCGTCGCCGTTATAGCGGTTGAAGTTGTCGGCGAACCAATGCGGAAAAGAGGTATTGATACGCTCGACGGTCTCGCCGAAGCGCCGGCGGCTCAAGGCCGCGCCGCCGCAGCCGGATTCATTGGAAATGACGATCGAGAAACGCTCGTCGAGGGCTCCGGCCCAGAGTGACGTTTTGCCCAGGCGCGAGAGACCCAACAGAGCGGCGCGGCCGGCGTCGATGTCTTTGTCCGTCTCGAGGTAGTCGAGCGCACGGCTCAGGCCCCAGGCCCAGGCGGCGATGGAACCCCATTCATCGGGGCCGGGTTTGGTTTGACCGGGTTCTAGGAAATGCGGGTGAACTCCGTTCTGAAATCCGTCATCGAAGTCGGGATCGATATCGCCGTAGTAGATCGTCGCCAAGGCGTAGCCGCGATCGAGAATGGTTTCGACAGGCCAGCGGGAAGCATTGACCCCGCGCGAGCGCTCGGTGGCCTTGTGGTCGACGATGCCGTCGTCGGGCGCGTCGCGCATCCACGTCGTCGAGAGGGGAATGGAGGGGTCGGCATGGATCGAATGGTTGCCGCTGAAGTTGAGGCCCAGGAAGACCGGCGACGGGCCTTCGGCTTTGCGAGGAAGATACAGCAGCATCTCGATCGAGGGGCCGTTTTCGTCCGCCGTGAAGTCGATCGCGATGCGCTTGCGAACGGCCTTGCCGGCGAGCGCTTTGTCGTCATCCGACAGAAGGCGAAAGCGCAACGAGTCGGGCTTCTTGGGGGCGCGGCCATAGACTTGTTCTTCAAAGAGGCGCAGGATTTCAGGACGCCGGCGAGTGCGCCAGGTTGCGGCGTCGCGCACCGGCGAGCCGTCGGCGAGGGTGAGGGGATCGGGTAAATCATACGACGGCACTTTGGATTCGTCGTAGTTGAAGCCGGCGGGTTGGGCGTCGGCCGAGGTGACGGAAATGGCGAGCAGGCAAGTGACCAAGGCTGTCACCGCGGCCCATGAGGATAACGTCGCGTCGGGTGTGAGGGTCATGGCAAATCGAGTATAGCCGAGCGGCTTGGGGGCTGTGAAAATATCGAGTACAGTCGGTTCCCGCCGCCCTTTCAGGGCTCGACCTGAATTGTTTCGTACCCAGGGTTCCGCCTGCGGCTTTACCCTGGGCTATATTCCTTCCGCCGCTTCGCGGCTGAGGAGATTCGCGGCTTCAATACTCATCGTGGCAGCGCGTCGGGGCTATCTTTTCGAGCCGTCTCGGCGGCTCCAGCGGCGGGATGAAACGACGCCGCTGTTGAGTCCGAGAATCGACAGGTTGCCGAAGAAGCGCCCATGCTCGACTTTCATGCACAGGTCCATGACGACTTCGAGCCCCGCGTCGCGGGCACGGCGTGCGGCTTCCTCGTGAATGATCCCGAACTGCATCCAAACAACCTTCGCGCCAATCTCAATCGCCTGCTCGACGAGCGGCGGCACTTCCGACGCCTGACGAAAGATATCAACCACCTCGATCGGTTCGGGAATGTCCGAGAGAGTGGGGTAGCAGGTCCGTCCCAGAATTTGCTCTTCGCGAGGATTGACGGGAACGACGTTGTAGCCCTCGTGCAGCAAGTACTTGGCGGCGAAATGGCTGGGGCGGTAGGGATTCGACGAGAGCCCGACCATGGCGATATTGGAATAGGCCTTGAGAATGCGGAGGCGCTGATTGGGGGTGGTGGCGAACTCGCCTTTCGCGACGGGTGAATTGGCGGCTACACCGCCGGCGCCGAGATTGCAGACGAGGGATGAAGGGGGCATCGCTGATCGGGATTGCAAGCTGAAATCCGGATCTCATTGTATAGTGGTCGGCGGTTTCGCCGGTATTGACCGACTCCGAGGCGCGCGACTTAGATATGAGGTGGAAGAGTCCGTTTCGATGAATCCGCTTCATAATACCGCCATGAAAATGGGTGCCGGGCGGTCCGAAGGGTTGGGCGCGAGGTTCCCGCCGCCCTTTCAGGGCTCGCGCGGGTGGGGGCGTACAACCCGGCACATCGTGAACACTTTCTCCTTTCCTGAAAGGGCGAAAGGAACGCCGCGACGGCCATTTTCATGGCGATATTATGAACCCGCCGATTCATCGAAACGAGATTATCCCCGATTTCTTTTCGCTCCCTAAGGACCCAACCGCGGATCACCAGCCAGGCGGGAAGCCACGCCGCATTCTTGACCCGCCCCGGCCGATGAGAGTCTTGCAAAGCGCCTTTCCCGGCGGAGAAGCGGCGAGGGTCCGCTTCTTTTGGAACGCCGCTTGCTCCGTGTTATAGTCGCGCTGAGGTCAATGTTGTGGCGGATTTCGGAATCGGAGTCGATCTAGGCGGAACGAACTTGCGTGCCGCCGCGATTTCGACCGACGGCAAGATCCTCGATGAATTTCAGATGGCCACCCCCACCGAGGGGCCGGATGAGATTATCGCCGGCATGGTCGAAGGCATCCAGCACGTGCGCGACTCGCAACCAGAGAGCGGGTTGGCCGGGATCGGCGTCGGCGTTCCAGGACTGATCGAACTCAAAAAGGGCCTCATTAAGAAAGCGCCGAATCTGCCCGGCTGGGAAAATCTGCCCCTGCGCGATGCGTTACAGGACAAGCTCGGCTGCCCGGTGCTGCTCGAAAACGACGCCAATCTCGCCGCCCTAGGCGAATACTGGCTGGGCGTGGGGCATCACGTCGATGACCTGGTCATGGTTACGCTGGGGACCGGCATCGGCGGCGGCATCATTTCCGGCGGGCGCATTGTCCACGGCTTCTTGGGAATGGCCGGCGAGGTCGGCCACATTACCGTCGAGCCCAACAGCGGCATGCTTTGCGGCTGCGGCAATTACGGGTGTCTTGAGGTCCACGCCTCGGCCACCGCGATTGCCCGCATGGGCAACGACGTCGTCCTCGCCAAACGATCCGACATGATGGCGCGAATGAAAGAGACCGAGGGCAAGATGACGTCCCGGCTGGTCCACGAGGCGGCGGGACGCGGGGACGCGGAAGCCAAACGCATCTACGAACGCGTCGGCGTGGCGCTGGGACGCGGTCTGGCGTCGCTGGTCAACACATTCAATTTCCCGCTCTACGTGCTGGCGGGAGGCGTGCTGGCAGCCTGGGACTTATTCGCGCCCTCGATGTTCGACGAGGTCGAGCACCGCTCGGTCACCTATCGCGAAACCGATACGCGCATTGACAAGGCCAAGCTGGGCAACCAAGCCGGGCTTTTCGGCGCCGCCTACTTGCCAATGCAGCACGAAGGGCGCGAGACGCCGACGCGGTAGTGTGGCGCGCCACCAGTAGGGCCAAACACTCTTGTTTGTCCCAGCCCAAAGTTGAGACAAGCTCTCAGTTTTTCTCTCCCCGAGCCCTCCAGTTTCAAATCGCGTTAGCGCTGCACGCGCCCCGAGCCGCCGCCTTTGATCAGGGCCTCAACCTCCGACACGGAAAAGCGGTTGTAGTCCCCAGGGACCGAGTGCTTCAAGCAAGAAGCCGCCACGGCGAATTCGAGCGCTTGCTGATGATCGTCCGGGTAGGCGGTCAAGCCATAGATTAGACCACCCGAAAATGAATCGCCCCCGCCGACGCGATCGACGATGTGCGTGATCTGATACTTACTGCTGAGGTGAAAACTTTCGCGGTCGTTCAAGCAAGCCGACCAGCCGTTGTGCGAGGCGCTGACCGATTCCCGCAAGGTAATCGCCTGCACCTTGAGGTTGGGGAATTCATCGAGCATCTTTTCCGAGAGCGCCCGATATTTTTCGACATCCAACTCGCCCGACTCGACATCGACGTCGATCGAGACGCCGAGAGATTTCTGGCAGTCCTCTTCATTAGCGATGCCGACATCGACGAACTTGACCAACTCGCGCATCACCTCTTGCGATGTCTTGCCGTAGTTCCACAGCCGCTTGCGGTAGTTGAAATCACAAGAAACCGTTACGCCCTTTTCGCGGGCGGCCTTGACGGCTTCAAGCGAAAGATCGGCGGCGCTTTGGCTGATGGCGGGCGTGATGCCGGTGATGTGAAACCAGGTCGCGCCGTCGAAGACTTTGTCCCAGTCGATGTCGCCCGGCTTGGCCAAGGCAATGGATGTATCGTCGCGGTCATAAATGACCTTCGAGGGCCGCTGGTTGGCGCCGTGCTCGATGAAATAGATCCCCATCCGCCCCTTTGCGCGGACGATGCCGGAGGTGTCGATGCCGAGGCCGCGCAGTTCCGCGATGCAACCGTCGGCGATAGCGTGGTCGGCGGGCAGGGCGGTTACGAAGGCGGTGGGCAGCCCGTAGTTAGCGGTCGAGACGGCGACATTAGCCTCGCCGCCCCCGAAGGTCGCCACGAACATCCCCGACTGCAGGGGACGTTCGAGGTTGGGCGGCGCGAGCCGCAGCATGATCTCTCCGAAGGTGACGATTCTTGCCATGGGGGGCCTTTCTGTTGCGGCGTTTCGTTGGGTTCAAGGAACGGCTGGGGCCCGTTGCGGGTCGGCGTATTTCGCCAAGACCGGCGCCACGCCAGGCGGGACGCGTGCGCCACGTCCGAGGGCGGCCCCTAAACCGCGAAAGGGCAGACGAGATGCCTGCCCTATTCGTCCTGAACCCGTAAGCCGTCTTTCGACTACGCCTAGTTCACCTGCTCAAGGATGGCGAAGTCGCCGGGGTTCCAAGCCTGCGCGATGATGTAGAGTTTGCCGTTGACTTCCCGCAGCACGGAATTGTGGATGTGCTGGAAGTTCTCCAAGCCCAAGTCCGTCTTACACATGATGGTCGAGACCAGCTTGTCGTCCTCAAGCAGATAGATCGGGGCGCCCTGCCCGCGGTCGGGGCCGTGGAGCGCGCCGACGAGGCCGTATTTGCCCACGTAGTCGACGTCACACGGGAAGGACCCGAGCGGCATTGGTAGAGTGGAAAGATATTGGCCGTGCCGTGTGTAGCGTTCGATTTCCGAATTCGGCCGATCGGCGACATCAATACGGTTGGTTCCCGGCGGAACGGTGATGCCGTGACCGGTACCCAATTGCCCCACGCCGTCACCCTTGCCGCCGAAGGCCAGGTCATACCAGGCCGTCTTGAAAGGGTTGGTGCTCAGGATCTTGGCCGTCAGCACGTAGTCGAGGTTCGAGTAGCCGGTGGCGATGTAAAACATCCCGTTCAGCTGTTCGAGGTCGGTGGGAACGAAATTCCCGCGACCGATGAAATAGTCGTTCGCCGCCGGATGCCCCAGGTCTTCGGTGCCGTCGGGCGCGCCGAACTGATGCACTAACTTGCCGGAAAGATCGGTCGTGAAAACCGTGGCGATACCGGCGCCCGGAAACGACAGGAAGGGGCTGCCGTCCTTGCCGTACCAGATCGTCGTGTTGTGCATGTTCGGCTCTTTCATGGCCTCGTCGGTAGGCAGCATCTTGGTGCTCTTCATGTCCGCGCTGATCTGAATGATGCCCGCGCCGGGAAGGGCGAAGTAGGTCTCGCCTTTGCCGTCACGGTGGTCGACGGCAAAGCCGCCGTGGGCGTCGGTGAGCACGGCTTGCGCTTCGCTGGGCAGATGGTCGGACTTGTAAAGGACACGAAATTTGTACTTGCCCTGACCGCTGGTGCCGTCCGTGGACGGGGCGGGAGCGGGGCTCGGGGCCGCGCTCGACGGCGCGTCGGAACTCACAATCCAGCTTGCGGCCAACAGGCCGACAAATGCGGTACTCAGGGCTAAGCGTTGGATGGGGCGTTTCATGGAAGCATTCTCCTACCGAAAGCCTATTAAAACACAGGCTCGCCCAAGTGCGCTTTACGCCGCCGCCGCGAGCGATGCGGCCGGCGCTTGCGGCGGCGGCTCCACAGGCCCTCGGCGAGCATCCAGAGCCGCAGTGTTCGCACCGATAGTTTCAGATCGTGGTCTGTCCACAAATGCTCGGCCGCCAGCGTCGGCCCGAAGCGCTCGTGCGGCTCGCCGGAGTAGTGTTCGCGCACCAGTTGCAGCACTCGCTTGCGAACTTCCGCCGGCTTGGCGCGGTTCGATACCCGGCCCACGTTGCCGTGCTTCAATGCTTTTGTCCCTCCCGCGCTGTAGCGCCTCCAGATCCGCTTGGTCTGGCGATAACTGATATCGAGTATCCGCGCCGCCTCGCTCAGCTTCAACTCGCCTCGCTTCACCCGGCCCAGTACCTCGCCCCGTCTCAATTCCTTGTCGTTCATCCATGTCCTCTCCAATCTAGGCTCCTCCTTCGGAGCCTTAGATTAGGGGACATTTCTATCGCCCTCTCAAGGGGACATTATCATCGCCCTTCAACACTCGTGTGGCTCGACCGCGCGGGGCAGAAGATCGAGGAGATCGGCTCGCCACAGTTCGACAGCGGCGATCCGGCATTGTCCCCCGACGGACAGAAGGTGGCCGTGTCGGCCCTGGAAGGCGCGAATTTCGATGTGTGGATCTGGGAAATCAGCCGCGGGGTGAAAAACCGCTTGACCTTTTCGGAGAATGCTGACGAGGCCCCGCTTTGGTCTCCTACCGGGGCCGAACTTGTGTTCGCTTCCTTTCGGGAGGGCAGCTACGACATTTTCTTGCGGAAGGCCGATGGCAGCGACGAGCCGAGACCTCTGGCGGCCGGTCCGAATAACGAGATTGCCACCGACTGGTCCCAGGACGGTCGATATCTTGTTTACGTGATCGGCGATGCGGAAAGCGGGTCTGACATCTGGTATTTGGAACGCAAGGGAGAAGGCGGCGACTGGGAGGAGATATTGTCAAATGTTGTGGATGGGCGAGGTCAGGCGGCGTTTTCCTGAACCATCAATCCATCCTTGAAAACCTTTCCCTCTAAGACATGAACAATCACTTCCGAACCGTTCAGGCGTCGCCAGTGGCGCTCGGCTTGGCGGGCCAGCATGAAGACCATCGTTAACGACGCTTCGCGGCTGCCACAACCCTTCGTTCGTCGCTGCCGCAAACGGACCGTCGCAAAGGTGGACTCGATCGGGTTCGTCGTCCGCAAGTGCCCCCAGTGCTCGGCCGGAAAGTCGTAGAAAGCCAGCAGCACTTGGCGGTCTTTTTCCAGGCACTCGACCGCTTTGGGAAACTTCTTCTCGTATAGGTTCTTGAAACGGTCCAGAGCGGCCTCCGCCGTCTGCCGACTCTCGGCAAGATAGATGTCGCGCAGCGCCTGCTTGGCTTTGCCCTGCATGCTCTGCGGCAGCTTATTGAGCACGTTGGCCGTCTTGTGGAGCCAGCAGCGTTGCTCACCGGTCGCCGGATAGACTTTCCGCAGTGCCGCCCAAAACCCCATCGCTCCGTCGCCCACCGCCAACTTCGGCGGCAGCTCGAGCCCCTGCCGTTTCAAGTCCTCCAGCAACTCCTGCCACGACAGTTCGCTTTCGCGAAAGCCGTCGTGCACCGCCAGCAGTTGCTTGCGACCGTCTTCGAGTGCTCCCATCACAACCAGCAAACACTGCCGTTCATCGTCCAGACGAACATTCGAGTAGATGCCATCGGCCCAAATGTAAACAAACCGCTGGCCGCTGAGGTCACGCTTTGACCAAGCCTCGTACTCGCGGCGCCAGACGTCTTTGAGACGCACCACCGTCGTCGCCGACAGGCCCGGAGCGTCGGGCCCCAGCAAGGCCTCCAGCGCTTCGCTGAAATCGCCCGTCGAGATCCCTTTCAGGCACAACCAGGGGATCAACTCCTCCACACTCTTCGTGCGCCGCAGATACGGCGGCAGGATCTGGGAAGTGAAACGAAAGCGCCGGCCCTGCTCATCGACTCGGCGATCGTCGACCCGCGGCGCCTGGATCTTCAGCTGACCCACGCCGCTGACGATGGTGCGCTCGCGGGCGTGACCGTTGCGCACCACCAGCCGCCGGCCGTCCTGGTCGACTTCGTGCTGATGCGTTTCGATGTAGGCGGTCACTTCGGCTTCCACGGCCTTGACGAGCATCTGGCGCGCTCCTTGGCGCAGCACCTCATCCAAGGGCGAGCGTTCCTTTCCATCAATGACTTGGGGGTTGACTTGACTGCTGCTCTCAGCAGCTTCACACTGACTCATGGCGTATCCTCCTTGTTCCTTTCCAGAAAACGATTGAGTTGCTTCCTCAATCGTCAGGATACGCCGCCTCCCCTCAGAGGCTCATCCACAACTTATGGTTATAGCTCGGCAGGGAGCCGCACCCCTATTTGCAGACCCCCTATGCGGAGGGCCTTGCGAAGCTATCCCCGGACGGCCGTTTTGTGGTTTACCAATCCAACGAGTCCGGGCGGGACGAAATCTACGTGAGGCCCTTTCCCGAAGGGGGCGGCAGGACGGCGGTGTCGACGAACGGCGGTTCACAGCCGCGCTGGAGTACGGGCGGCAAGGAGATCTTCTACGTGGAGGGGGCTACCCTGATGGCCGTTCAGGTATCGACCCGCCCTGACTTTTCGGTGGGTTCGGTGACCCGACTATTCGAGCACCGCGCTTTGACGCCGGTAGCTGAGTGGCCCTTTGCCCGATACGACGCCTCGGCCGATGGCCGGCGATTCCTGCTCGCGGCCCCGGTAGCCGCGGACGACGGCAAGCAGGAAGTCAAGATCCGCGTCGTCCAAAACTGGTACGAAGAGTTCCGCGACCGCGAGCGAGACTGACGCTGAGCGAACCTCTCACAAACCGAGCCGCACAAACCGAGCCGCACAAACCGAGCCGCACAAACCGAGCCGCGCACGTAAGTAAGCGGTATCCCATGACCTCGCTCAACCCGAAGGAATGTGGCGAACCTACCGCAACCCGCGACCGCACCCTGACCAATTACCAAGCATGCGCGAGACAGACTTTTCCGAAGATGCCGTTTCGAGCGTGGTGTACGCCGGTTCCAGCACCCCTCTGGAGCTTTCCGCTTGGTGTCCGCTTTCCCACGGCTTCAGCCCTCGGCTTCAGCCGTGGCTGAAGCCGTGGGCTAAATTCCAGAGCACCTGACGGAGCCTCCCTAACCTAACCGTACTTCTCGACCGCTTGCCCGATCGAATCGCCGGCCTTTTCCAAGTCTTCAGGAAGCATGACCGGGAAGAATTCGATCGACGCGTTGCAGGCGAGAAACCAGGGCTCGGCGACAGCGGGGATTTGCGAGGCATCGTCTAGATTGACGATCAAGGTGGCGCCCCTCTTCCCCCCTTCGGCACTGAAATAAGCCGCCTCGGGCTTCAGGTCGGCCAGAATCGACCCCATCGTGGATCCAATCGTTCCCGCCTTGGCAAGATTGTTGCCTGCCTCGATATCCCACTGCACTTTGACCATAAATTGCATTACGAACCTCCTATGTAGTGAACCAAACGAACACAAAGTCTACCACGGCGGCCCGTCAGGCAAACAGCTCTTTGAAAGCCGGGAACGAAAGTCGAAAACCGTCTTCAAACGTTCCGCCCTGGGGCCGATGAACGCTCTCGAACGAAATTACGCCGTCATAGCCATCTCGCCGCAGAGCCCCGGCCATCCCTCGGTAATACCCGATCATCTGGCCGTCACCGAAGCGACATTGGTCAACCGCGGCCTTGGGGATGTCGACCCGCAAATCCTTGAGGTGGAGATGCGCGAGCGGGCCTCCGCGAAGCGCTTCGTAGCCGTCGGGATAAGCCGCCTCGTTGCAATAGAGGCTGTTGCCGGGGTCCCAAAGGATCTTCAGCCGCTCGCTACCCATTTCGTCGACGAGCTTGCGCCCGAGGTAGGCGGAGGTGATCATGGCGTTGTTGCCGGTCTCGACGACTAGAGTCATTCGCTCGTCTTCAGCCAGTTCGACGGCCGGCGCGAGCAACCGCTTGAGCTTGTCCCACGCACCGGTCGAGGCCACCCAGCTTTCCGAGCCGCCCGAGCCGAACAAGATCATCTCTTTGCGGAAGCTCATGATGCGCACCAGACCGCACTCAAGTGCCTTGGCTGTCTCGATGCACCGCTTCAGCGAGTCCATATGTGCGGAGTGAGATTCGTCGCCGACTTCGGTCGGCCCCACGAGCAAGCCGCCGAAGTTATGGCGCGATATACAACAGACCTCCATTTCGCGCTGCTTGATCAGGTCTTCGACCCGACCGATCTCGGCGTCGTCGAGGTCCCCGACTTCCTTGTCCCACAGGAACTGCAGCTCGGCGTGCCGCAACCCGAGCTCTTTCATGACATCGAGCGCGTGCTCGAACTCACGGCTGATGCCGTCGGTGATGACTCCCAATTTCACAGCGACTCTTCCCCTTACCAGGTCACTTCGGTACCCGCGATCTCTTCCAGCCATTTGACGACCGACCAATTGTCACCTTCGGGGAAGCGCGCAATGCCGGCTTGAAACATCTCGTAGGCGGCGCTGGTGGTAAACATGGCCGCGCCGGCTTCGCGCGCCACACCCATCGAGATGCCGAGATCCTTGTACATGGTTGCGATATGGCTGCCCGTGTTCTCGAACTTGCGGTCGAGGATTTGGCGCGCGCAATTTTCGAACAAGGGGCTGCCCACAGCGCTCGATTGAAACACCTCAAACAATGTCTCGCCCTTGACGCTGGCTTTGTGCCCCATCACGAGCGATTCAAAGGTCGCCGCGAAAGTGCAACCGATCATCGCCTGCAGCGCCGCCTTGACGGTTTGCCCTTGGCCGATCTGGTCGCCGACGTGGAAGACGACTTTCGAGACGGCATCGAGCACGTCGCGGTTCCGTTCGAGAACCTCGCTCTTGGCGGCGGTCATCAATGTGAGGGTCCCGTTATCGGCGCCCGATTTACCGCCGCTGACCGGTGAGTCCATCAGATGAATGCCCTGTTCGGCAAGCGGCGCCTCCAGGGCTCTCACTTCGGCGGGAAAGATCGTCGCCGAAACGATCACCGTCTTGCCGCGATCCATGCCGTTCAGCAAACCCGTCTCCCCAACAACGACGTCGCGGACCTGCGAACCGTTCATCACCATGACGAACACGGCGTCACAGGCCGCGCCCATCTCCGCGCAATTCGCGGCGCGTCGGCCGCCGGCGGCTTCCAGCAAATCAAGGCGCTCTTCTCTCAGGTCGAATCCGACTGTCGGGAAACCCGCCTTCAGAATGTTGCTCGCCAGCCCGATTCCCATGTCGCCGAGGCCGATCACTCCTACCGTTTTCATAAGTTGTGTTAGCTCCTACGCCGGGCGCGGTTCGCGCCGGGGCAAGGTTCGAGCATAGCGCAGCGGATCGTGCGGATTCAGACCCCACCGGCGACATGCTCGAGCAGTGCTTCCTTGCTCATGCCGCTGATGCCGAGATGCTCGAGAGTGCGGGCCGACTCCCAGAAATTACGGTCGAGGGTGGCCGAGGCCAGCTCGACGAGGCTTCGCATGATAGGGCAGTCGACTCCAAGCTGCTCGCCCAGCTTCGACCAAGCGGCCAACCCGTAGGGAACGTCTTCGGTGAGCCAGCGCGTGTCGAGCGCTCCCGGCGCTCGCAGCGCCGTCAACATGCGGCTGCCGTTGATCGTGGCCCACAAGTCTCCCTTGGGACCGAACCCCGCTTCGTGAAAGGCTTTGTCGACCGGAGAAAGTTCGATGTCGAGGGCCTTGGCGACCGCCAACCGCTCGCCGTCCACCGCATAAATCAGCCGACACACGCCCGGCGTGACCCCCTCGTCATAGAAATAGAAGTCGCCGCGGGAGCGTTCGACGCGCCCCGCATTCAACAGCACACCGGCCGGATGAACGACCGGGTTCATCGCGGCCAACCCGCAAGCCAATACATTGGGATATAGCTCGGTCCCGGGGAACCAACGATCGACCAGACTCTTAACGCGCTCGCCCTCGCCGCTTGGCAAAACGCCCAGTCCCAGCCCTTTCACCACGCCCCAGATATGCGCCGACGTCGGCGACATCTTGCGGCAAACGTACGGCGCCGTGTCGGTTTCGGCCACGACGACGCCGGCGGGCGCGCCCTGTTCCTTCAGGATGCGCGCGAACTCCAGACTTCCCAAGGTCCCCGGCATCAGGACGACAACCTGTCCATTGCGCAGATGCGGAGCGCAAGCTTCCGCGAAAGCCCGATGGCCGTAGGCCGGGATGATCAGCAGCACCAGCTCGCTATCGCCCAAGCCTTCGGCGAAGTCCGTCGTTACGCGGGCCACCTCGGCTGTACCGCGCCCGGCCACCCCGTCGAGCGTAATGCGGCGTGATTCGCGGATCGGGTCGACCATCGAGGAGAACTCCGGCAGTTCGCAAAGCGTCACCGAAGCCCCGTTGAGGCTGAGATTCGCGGCTGTCGCAAAGGCCGTGTTGCCGCCGCCAAGAATCGTGATTTCCGACGAATCCATGGATGTCACCTCGAACCAGACTAGCAGTCGGTGGAGGCGTCGAGCGATGACATATATATGTTATGATGCTGCTGTGAAGCGTACGACGATCTTTCTGCCTGACGACCTGCACGAACAGCTGCGCGAAGAGGCGTTTCGTTTGCGAATCAGCATGGCGGAGTTGATACGCACGAAACTGCAACCCGCGGCGCAACTCGGCGAATCGGAGACTGATCCGTTGCTGGAAGTCGCCGGAATCTGTAACGACGGGGGCCTCACTGCCGACATCGACCAAGAACTTTACGGAATCTGACCGGTCATCCTTGTTCGTCGACACTTGGGGATGGCTGAGTCTGGCGGATGCAGACGATCCGGCTCATAACGCCGTGAAGAATCTACGGGAAACCGACATCGAGGCCGGCCGTCGTTGGGTCACCAGCGACTACGTGCTGGACGAAACGATCACTCGGCTGTTCGCCCGGCGCCCCTTTCATGAAGCGGAAAGATTCTGCTCGGCCTTGTTCCGCGCGCAACAGCGCGGACTTCTCTTCATCGAGCCGATCCATGCCGCGCGATTCCGGGAAGCGTACCGGCTTCGGGTTCGCTACAACGATAAACCCCGCGTTTCATTTACGGACCTCACCAGCTTCGTCGTCATGGAAGAACTCACCATTCGGCATGTCCTCACGGGCGACTCCCACTTTCGGCAAAGCGAGTTCGGGTTCATCACGATGCCGTGAGAAAGCAGGCTTGATTGAAGCCGTGCCGGCTTACTGAAACTACCTCCAAACCGAGCCGCGACCGTGAGGAAGCGGTGTGCGATGGAGCCGTTCAACACCGAGGAAAGCAGCGGGAGCACAATCCAACGCAGCGCCGCCTCAGCGCGAAAAACACGGTAATTGGGGGGCTACGTTTCTCCCCTGACCGATCCGGCGCGGCCGGTGGCGGGGCTTACCTGAAACTTGAATTGAGGCGGGCTGAACAAAGGGCAGGCCTGGAGGCCTGCCCCACTGGGAGCCGGTGCTGTTGGATGTCGATGTAGGAGATCGAGAGACAAGCTGAGAGCTTGTCTCAACCGTGGGCTAGGACCGGCACGAGTGCCGGTCGCTACTGGTTTCAAGTCAATTTTCGCAGCTTAGTGACGCGGCCGATTTCGACCCATTCGACGACGAAAATATTGCCGTCATGGTCAAAGCAGGCCCCGTGCGGGCAGACGAACTTCCCGGGCGGAAAGTGCTCACGCGACTTGACGCGGCGTTGCCGGTAATCGTCGGACCCTTCTCCCACATGGACGATGACGTTGTTGTCTCCGTCGAGCAGCGTCACGCGCGCGGCCAGGTCGGGAATGACCACCTCGCTTCCCCGAATGTCGAAGTGGCAAGGTAAGTCGACACCACTATAGAACCGGCGGTGTTCGCCATCGAGCGAAAACTCTTGTAGACGATTGTTGGCGCGGTCGGCGACCAGGATCACCGGTTCCGGTCCGCGCGTGTCATGGATGATGCCGTGAGGGCATTGCACCTGGCCCGCGTCGCTGCCGGGCCCGCCGAAGGTGCGAATGTAATTGCCCTGTTTGTCGTATTGGATGATATAGCTCGACCCGTAACCGTCGCCAACGTAGATGTCGCCGTTTGCCCCCACGGCGAGGTTGGTGGGGCGATAGTCGAGCTTTTCTCCGTCGGGGCCGGGTTCATAGCCGGGCGATTCAAAGGGGTAGCTCAGCCGCAGGACCTGCTCCCCGTCCATCGTGGTCTTGACGACAATGCGGCGATCGATATCGCAGAAATAGAGAAACTCCTGGCCGTCTTCCACTTCTAAGTGGAAACCGTGCGCGCCGCCTTTGAACGCCGCGCCCCACGAGCGCACAAAGTTCCCATCGGCGTCGAAGACAACCACGGCATCGGAGCTGGTGCTGGTTTCGTGGACGGTGTGGTGAATATAGATCAGCCCTTGGGAATCCTCGACCACGCCGTGGCAGTTGCCGTAGCGGATGTGGTCGGGCAGCCGACCCCAGTCGTGAATGACCTCGTAGGTGTGTTCGCCGGAACCGACGATCGGGTTGGACATTGCGGGAGTGCTCATGTCGCCGGATTCCTTTCCGTGGAAGGCGTGACGTTAGCCCGCGATCGGCCGGCCCCGCGAGCGTTGGTTGCCCCGACCCATTCTAACGAAGTCCCTCGACCAGATAGAGGTCGGAGATGTTTCGGGCATAGCTGTAACAGTAAGACTGCTCGTCCGCCGAGATCTGGATGCCGTATGTGTTGATCACCCCTACCGGATCGGCGGGCGCAAGAACCTTCCAGAGAGACCTCTTGCCAGTGGAGAGCTCGATCCTGTAGACCCTTCGGGGTACCGCTTTAGGACTCACGAAGATGGCGCGGCCGTCGGCACTCCAGGCGAGAAAACTGTCCTCCGGTTCGACGCCGGGAATCTCTCGGGCTTCACCGCCCGCGATTGGGAAGAGCGACGGAGGTCCATCCGCCTCCGCGGCAACCCATTCGCCGTCCGGCGAGACCGGGTGTTGTGCAAGCTCGAAGCTGAACCCCTCCGGCGTGATGGGCCGGGGATCGCCACCGTCAATGTCTTGTACATAGCAGCGGACGCCCTGGCCCGATGCGCTTCCCGCGAAGACAATCCGGCGGCCGTCGGGCGCCCAATCCATCGCCTCATAGTTTCGAATGCTGTCATTCCGAATATGAACCGGTTCTCCGGCCCCGGTAGGGAGCAGAACAATCTCCGGGCGAGACCCCAAGAGCATCGTCAAGGCCATAGTTCCGTCCGGCGACAGCGCGAACGCTTGACCGTCGCCCAAGCGCACTGCCGGTTCGCCCGAGGTCTTTCGTAAATACGCTGCCCAGCGGTCCAGTCCACCTCCCTCTCCGAACTCCGTGAACAGGATTGTCTTGCCGTCCGGGCTCATGTCGTCCACTTCCGAGGCGTCGAACCACGAAAGCTCCCTCTCCGTTGTCTGCCCGGGCGCCTTGCAGCTGATAGCGACCCGCCAATTGACACGGCTCACCAACGCCGGACCGTCCCGGGAAACGTCGAGCAAACGCAAATCGACGAGAGCGCGCTGAACAACCCGCCCGGCCCCCGAGAGCGTCACGGCGCGGATCGTCTTGCCTCCCAACCAGCCTGTTACGTACCAGATCGCATCCGCGTCGGGGGACCAGGCAAGAACAAGGTTGTCCTGCCCGACGTCCGTGGAAAGAACGGTCTTGCCGCCGTCACCGCCGATCGTCGCGACTTCCCAAGCGCCCCCGTACCCGGCAGGACGTTCGGAAAAGGCGATCCGGTCGCCCCCCGGCGAAATCCGAAAACTCGATATTCGGTCTGGCGTTTCGTGGAGCACCGTGCCGACAGGCAACTCAACCCGTGTTCGGCCCTCGATCATCCGCGCAACACCCAACTGACCGTCCGGCGTCCAGTCCGCGAACAGCACGTCTGTCAACACCTCACGCGGAGCGCCGCCGGCGAAGGAAGCTTGCAGAAGAGTAGCGGGATAGTTTGCGCTCCCGGATCCGAAAGAATGTATCAGGTTTCGGGGCGCCCGCAGTGCCAAGACCATTTCGCCGGTTTTCGATATCGCCAGGATGTCCGCGTCTTGGATGTTTAGCGACCGCGACTCCGAGCTTTCCGGACGGGTCGAGTAGAGTTGCCGGCGACCGCCGTCCCAAGCCGCGCTGTAGACGATCGTGTTGCCGTCGGGAGCAAACCGGGCTGAGGTGACGGTTCCGCGGCGGAAGGTGAGCCGCTGGTAGCTCGGAATCCCCGGGGCCGAGTCGGTGAATTGGGTTCCCGCGACAAAGGCGACGACGAGCAACATCAGCAACCCGGCGGCGGCAAGAGACAGGGTCACGGTGCGCCTTGATTTCGCCGCCGGCCGCGGTTCTTGCGTTGTTTGGCTAACGGCGGTTTTGACCGCCGACGACGTCCCCGATTCGACGAGTTTCTTCCGTTGCCCGGCTAGGTCGACGAGCAGTTCAGCGGCACCCTGGTACCTTTCGTCTGCCTCCTTGGCAAGACATTTGCCGACAAGCCATTCCAGCTCCACCGGCACACCGGTCCGAACACCCGTCAGCGGCTCGGGCTGCTCGTGGACAATCTCATAGAGCAACGCCTGGTCGTAGAGTCCCCTAAACGGCCGCTCTCCGCAAACCATTTCATAAAGCACGCAACCCAGGGCCCAGATGTCGGTGCGATAGTCAACATCAATGCCCTGAATCTGCTCGGGCGACATGTAAGCCGTCGTTCCAACGGTCGTGTCGAGCTGGGTCAGCTTCGAGCCCTCGGTAAGCAGGGCCAAGCCGAAATCCATGATCGTGACGTGGCCTTCCGCGTCGACGATCACGTTGCCGGGCTTGATGTCGCGGTGGACTATTTTCTTGTCGTGCGCGGCTTGCAGTCCCTTGGCGATCTGTCGGCCAATGTCGAGGGCTTCGAGGATCTTCAGCGGCCCCTGTTTGATGTACTTTTCGAGGTCTTCGCCTTCAATGAAGGCCATCGCCAGAAACGTGCGGCCGTCGGCTTCACCGATTTCGTAGACGGGGCAGACGTTGGGGTGATGCAAGGCCGCGGCGGCCTTGGCCTCTCTGAGGAAGCGTTTGTTGGCTTCCTCGTCTTTAAGCAGGTGAGCGGCGAGAAACTTGAGAGCGACGGTGCGCTCGAGCTTGCTGTCTTGAGCCTTGTAGACAACACCCATCCCGCCCTCACCGAGCTTTTCGGTGATCTTGTAATGAGAGATGGTTTGCCCGATCACGACGTTCCGATTCTAGCGCGGCGCCAATGGCCCACGAGCGCGCCTTGCCGAACTTCCGCGGGCTCTAGATCGTCTGCTCGCGGTGGATGATGTGGCAGATGTTGCCTTCGATGTCGCGGAAGAAGGCCAGGCGGTTGCCGCCCGCGTTGACGAGGTTTTCGATCTCGATGCCTTTCGATTTGAGATCCTCGTGGGCGGCGTCGAAGTCGTCCACCGAGATCGCGAGATGACGAATCCCCATGGTCTTCATTTCGTTCGCGGGACGATCGCCTTCGCCGGGGATGATTTCGAGCATCGTACCGTCGGGCGCCTTAACAAAGACATTGCCGCCGTAGCGGTGACAGATCGGAAAGCCTAGATATTTCGCATACCAGGCGGCTAGGACTTCGGGGTCGGCTGAAGCGATTGCGGTGTGTTCCAGTCCTTTATACATGGGGCGGGCTCTCCTTGCTGTCTTCGAGATCGAGGCCGTCTTACGAGATACAAGTTTAGCCGAAACCAGCCCAAACGGGCGCGTCGGCAAGCGCTTCATTTTTTCGGCCACCCGAGCCGAGCCGCCTCGCGGCTGTAAAAATTGGGGACTGTACCGAGCGCCGACCGAATCAGTTCCATTGAATCAATAATTTCACCTGGCGCGAAGTGGACTGTCCCCCATTTTTTCACAGCCGCGAGGGCGGCTCGGTCCTGTTGCGCGGAGGAGGTCCGCGAGGCGGCTCGGCTCGGGTCGTGCTCGGGTGGGCAGCGGAATCGAGAGGCGTACGGCGCCAAAACACCGCCGCCGGCCACACTCGCGTCGCGCACCCTTCATCTGTGGCCGTTGGGCTCTGCTGTAAAGTGGATAAGGTGGGTGGACGAAGACGTTTTCGAGTTGGCGCGGCAGCGCTGGGACTTGTCTTTTGCGGATTGGCGACGGACAGGGCTCCGGCCTCCGATTTGCCTACCTACATCGACGTCACGGCGTCCTCGGGTCTCGATTTTCGCAACGAAGCTTCCCATACTTCCCAGAAATACTTGCTCGAGTCGATGGTCGGCGGCGTGGCGATGCTCGACTTCGACCGCGATGGTTTTCTCGATCTCTACTTCGTCAACGGCGCGGCTCTCGACGACCCCATGCCCAAGGGCAAAATGCCCGACAAATCCGATCCGCGCTTCTGGAATCGCCTCTATCGCAACAACCGTGATTGGACCTTCACCGACGTAACCGAGAAGGCGGGCGTCGCCGGAGATTTCTACGGGCAAGGCGTGGTGGTCGGCGACTACGACAACGACGGCTTCCCGGATCTGTTCGTCGCCAACTACGGCGGCAATCTTCTTTACCGCAACCGCGGCGATTCGACCTTTGAAGACGTCACGAAAAAGGCCGGTGTCTCGGGCGGCGGTTGGTCGGTCGGCGGAGCTTTCTTCGATTACGACCGCGACGGCTTGCTCGACTTGATCGTCTCGCGCTACGTGGTCTGGGATTTTCAAGACAACCCCTATTGCGGCGAACGCAAGCCGGACTATCGGTCCTATTGCCACCCGAAACACTTCGAGCCGATCTCTCACCTGCTCTACCGCAACCGCGGTGACGGCACCTTCGAGGATGTGAGCGAAAGCAGCGGGCTGGCCGCCGCCCTCGGCAAGGGGCTGGGCTTGGCGATCAACGACTACGACGCGGACGGCCTGCCCGACGTGCTGGTGGCGAACGACTCGTTCCCGCAACAGCTATTTCGCAACCAAGGCGACGGGACGTTTTCCGAGGAAGCCCTGCTCGCCGGCGTCGCCTACGACGAAGACGGCAAAACGTTCGCCGGCATGGGGGTCGACTTTCTCGACTACGACAACGACGGCCTCCCGGACGTCTTCATCAACGCCCTGGCGCATCAAAAGTACGCCTTGTTCCGTAATATCGGGGAACTATTCGAGTATCACTCCGGTCCGAGCGGTGTGAGCGGTATCAGCGCGCTGCACTCGGGTTGGGGGGCGAAGTTTTTCGACTACGACAACGACGGCCGCAAAGACATCTTCGTGGCGCAGGGCCATGTGATGGATAACATCGAGCTGACGCAGCCCGATGTCAGCTACCTCGAGCCGCTCGCTTTGATGCGCAATACGACGACCGGTTTCGTCGACGTTTCGGCCAAGACCGGGGCGGATTTCACGGTTCCCCGCGCGGCCCGCGGCGCGGCGGTCGGAGATCTCGACAACGACGGCTTTCTCGACCTGGCGATCAATTGCAATACGCAGCCGGCGGTGATCCTGCGCAACGGCGGAGGCGAGAATCATTGGCTGACGATTGACCTCGTTGGCGAAAAAAGCAATCGAGACGGGATCGGCGCTCGCATTCGAGTCGTGACGGAGGCAACGGGCGAGCAATTCCGGTTTGTTTCCGCGGCCGGGAGTTATCTTTCTTCCGGGGATAAGAGAGCCCATTTTGGATTAGGCGCATCAACCAAGGCAACGGTCGTTGAGATCACCTGGCCGGGAGGCGAGCTGCAGCGATTGGAGGATGTCGCGGCGGATCAGATTCTCACGGTGGAAGAGCCGGAGGACGCTGAACGGCAACCGTAACGACCACTCGGGCGAATCGGGCAGCGGAAGCGCCTCGGTAGACGCGATATACTCCGCTGAGACGTCGCTTGCGGAGGGAGCAATGCTTATGCTCGGTCATCAGCGAAGGGGAATACGAGAGCGATCTTTCACGACGGCGATCTTCATTTTCTGCCTTGCGGTGGTTTTCGCGCTTGGCGGCTGTCAGCCCGAGCCCGAACCGCCGACGGCGAGGCGAGAGCCGATCCCGGGGCCAATCGTCAGAGCCCCTCTGTCTCCACTTCCACCCCCAAAGCCGCCCGAACCCGAAGTCGGCGAGGCCCACTACATCAACGACACGCCGTGGGCGCCGGGCGCGGAGGGCAAATTGATGCTGGGGCTCGACGGCGGACGCTACGAGCCCTATCGCGCGCATCTCGTTCAAAATGCTCAACGAGCCTTGTTTCGCCAGAAACTCTATGATGGTCCGGTCACCGGCGTTTTGGACAAACGCACGATGGAGGCCGTCGGCGAGCTGCAAAAGCAAAACGGCATCAAGACCAGCGGCGTGCTGACGCCGAGGACCCGGGAAGTGCTGGCCAAGGCGCAAGGGGACGGGTCGGGCTAGCGGAGTTCGGCCGAAGTGGGAACCGCGGGTTCCGCTTCGCTTGATCCGGGGCCACTGTCTCGCGCCCAGTTGGGGCTGGGGTTTCGCCTTGGTTCGCGGCGGGAAAAGAATAGCCCGCTCCGGGTATTACGCTTCCACCACCTCTGTTCCGGTTGTCGGGCCTCGTCGCATACCGCTTGCTTACGCGCGCGGCTCGGTTTGGTGGATCGCGGCGCGGGAGCCCGGTGTTATTCTGAGGACTTTCCGGCCGCGATTTCCCATGTCTTCCCTCGATCTCGACAAAGTCTACGAGCCCTCCCAATTCGAGCCGCACTGGGCTGATTGGTGGGTCTCCGAGAAACTGTTCACGCCCTCGAACCAGAGCGAGAAGCCGATGTTTTCGCTCGCCATCCCTCCTCCTAATGTCACCGGCGCTCTCCACATGGGACACATGTATGAGAACACCCAGACCGACATCACCATGCGCTTCAAGCGCATGCAAGGGTACAACGTTCTGTGGTTGCCCGGCACCGATCACGCCAGCATCGCCACCGAGATGCTCGTGATGCGCTATCTCGCCGAACAAGGCATCGACGCCAAGCAAATCGGCCGCGAGAAATTCCTCGAGCACGCCTGGGCCTGGAAAGAGAAATACGGCGGTACGATCGTCAACCAACTCAAGCAGGTCGGCGCGAGTTTGGACTGGACGCGCGAGCGTTTCACATTGGACGAAGGGCTCTCGAAAGCCGTGCGGGAAGCCTTCGTGCGGCTCTATGACAAAGGGCTGATCTATCGCGGCGAGTATCTGATCAACTGGTGCCCGGGATGCGGCACGGCCGTTTCCGATCTCGAAACGGTGTATAGCGAACAGCAAGGGCACCTGTGGCACATCCGCTACCCGGTCACCGATTCCGATGAATTCGTCACCGTCGCGACCACTCGTCCCGAGACGATGCTCGGCGACACGGCGATCGCGGTCAACGAAGCCGACGAGCGCTACAAACACCTTTGGGATAGGACCGTCACGCTGCCGTTGGTCGGGCGGCGGTTGGCCGTGATTCGCGACGAGCTGGCCAACCCCGAGTTCGGTACCGGCGTGGTCAAGGTCACCCCGGCTCACGATCCCAATGACTTCGCGGCCGGGAAACGTCACGGGCTCGAGTTCATCACGATCCTCGACGAAAAGGCCAAGATCAACGAAAACGGCGGCGAGTTCGCCGGCATGGACCGCTACGAGGCGCGCAAGGAAGTCGTCCGGCGTCTCGAACAGCAAGGCCTGATCGACAAGATCGAGGACTACACCAATAACATCGGCAGTTGCCAGCGCTGTAAGTCGGTCGTCGAGCCGCGTGTTTCGACGCAATGGTTCGTGCGCACCAAGACGCTCGCCGACGCCGCCATCAAAGCGGTCGAAAACGGCGACACCCAGATCATCCCGGATTTGTGGCGGCGTAATTACTTCGAGTGGATGTACAACATCCGCGATTGGTGCATTTCCCGGCAGCTGTGGTGGGGACATCGGATTCCGGCTTGGTATTGCTCGGCGTGTGAGGAAATTATCGTCACGCGCGAAGACCCGACCGCCTGCCCAAAATGCGGCGGCGGCGAGCTGACGCAGGACGAGGACGTTCTCGATACCTGGTTCAGCTCAGGGCTGTGGCCGTTTTCGACTCTCGGCTGGCCCGAGGAAACCGAAGACCTGAAGACCTTCTACCCGACCTCGTTGCTCAACACCGGCTCCGACATTTTGTTCTTCTGGGTCGCGCGAATGATGATGCTCGGGATCGAGATGATGGGCGAGGTGCCCTTTCGCCAGGTCTATATTCACGGCCTGGTGCGCGACGCCGACAAGCAAAAAATGTCGAAGACGAAAGGCAACGTCATCGACCCGGTCGAGGTGACCGAAAAGTACGGCACCGACGCGGTGCGCTTTGCCCTGGTCGTGGCCGCCGGACAAGGTTCCGACGTTGTTCTCTCCGAGCAACGCATCGCCGCCGCGCGCGATTTCGCCAACAAGATTTGGAATGCCGCGCGCTTTGTCTTCATGAGTCTCGAAAAGTCAGATGCCGAGCCTTGGACGCCGGAGGACCTCGACTCTTTCGAGCCCCTGCCCTCGGCCGAAACCGGGCAGGTTCCGCTCGAAGACCGCTGGATCTTTTCACGCCTCAACGAGGTCGCCTCGAAGACGGCCGAGCATACCGACAAATACCGCTATCACGAGGCCGCCAATCTGCTCTATCACTTCTTCTGGCACGAGTTCTGCGACTGGTATTTGGAGCTGAAGAAACTGTCGTTCCGCGAAGGCTCGGGGCTGACCGCCGAGTGGAAGAACATGATGGCGGCGATGGAGAAGGCCTTGCGCTTGCTGCATCCGATCATGCCCTTCATTACCGAAGAGCTGTGGCAGCGCATCTCCGGCAACACCGCCGGCCGGGCGACATCGATCGCGGTCGCGGCTTACCCCGTGCGCCGAGCCGAGTTGGCCGACGCCGCGGCCGAGCGCGACGTCGCTCTGCTCCAGGAAATCATCACGGCGGCCCGCAATCTGCGCGCGACCATGAACATCGCGCCGAAGACCGGCCTTGACGGCGTCTTCCACGGGCACTCCGACTCGGGCGTTGCCGTCGTTAAAGGACAAGCGGACGCTCTAGCGCGTCTGGCCAACATAACTCTCGATGCGGAACTCGGAGCCGCGCCCGCCGGCACGGCGATGCATCATACCGCTGATTTCGATTTGGTGCTCATGCTGCCCGCGGCCGAGACCGAGGCATTGCGGGAACGCCTCACCAAGCAGCTTCAACCCTTGACCAAGGCGCGCGACGGTTCCACGCGGCAACTCGCCAATCAAAAGTTCCTCGACAAGGCGCCGGCCCATGTGGTCGAGTCAATCCGCGCCAAGCTTACCGACTACGAAGCGCAAATCGCGAAGATAGAAAACACCCTCTCGAACCTGGGGTAGGTTCAGGTCAGGCGTCTCTTCGCTTCCGGTCTTCGCGTGCCTGCCGGATCAGCGAATCATAACGTTCCATGTGGGGGCCGGCGGACCATTTTTCACGCAAAGCCTCATGCCCGCGCTCGCCGAGCCGTCCGCGTAGATCCGGGGCGTCGGCCAGCTGATCGAGCTGTTCTCCAAGTTGCCGGCGGCCGCGATAGACAAACCCGCCGCCGCTTTCTTCGACCAACTCAGGCAGGGCCCCGAGGTCGTTGACGACGACCGGTTTGTTGTGGGCGAAAGCTTCGATCACGACGATCCCGAAAGTTTCATAGGTCAGCGACGGGACGACGACGCCGAGCGTGTGGCGGTAATAGTCGCCCAGTTGATCTTGGTTCTTCCAGCCCACGAAGCGCACACGCTCCATGCCGGCGGCCTGTCGGTGAAGCTCGCTTTCGTAGCGGCCCGCGCCGACAACCAGCAGATCGTACTCACCCGGTCCCTGAAAGTGCGGCAGGACTTCCTGGACGCCCTTGATCTTCTCGAGCCGCCCGACGAAGAGAAAATAGGGCCGCTGGTGCGGAGATCGCCCGGGGGTCGAATCCTCGGTGTCGCGGGGGGTCTGGACCGAAACGCCCCCCGAGCTTCCGTTCGAGTCCCCGCCAAAGGGCGACGCGAAATACGGCAAAATCTCCATGCGAGGCCGGAAGCTGCGGCGGCGATGTTCGGCTTGACTGAAACGGCTGGGAGTGAGAAACAGATCGACGTGCGAAGCGGCGCGCTCGAGCGACGGCGTATAACGCCAAAGTTGCGGCGGGCGAGCGGATCGCAGGGTACAAGAAAAGCAAGTCGGGCTCTCGCAAGCGGCGCTGCCGTTCTTCCAAAGCACGTTCACCGGGCACACCAACCAGTGCTCGTGCGCCGTGTAGAGCTTAACCGCCGGGTACGGCAGCTGAATCTCGAGCACGCCGGGGCCAAGCAAAGAGATGTTGTGGTAGTGGATAACATCGAAGCGCTTCGAGTCGAGGATGTCGCGGATCTTGCGGGTCTTCAACCACGGGCGGCCGGTCTGGTGCGACAGCAGAGGTGAAATCATCCCCAGGCCGCTTTCGAGCTTGTGAACGGTAACGGACTCGCTCGTCGGAAAGGCGTCGGGGTCGACTGTCGGCACGAACATGTGATAAGAATCCGCGCAGTGAATGACGTCGACCTCATGCCCTTCGGCGACCAGTTCACGACACAGCCGATGCAGATAGATCGCATCCCCGCCAAACCCGTAGGGCGGGTAGTAGATCGAGATCATGCAGAACTTAAGCGGTCTGCTCATAACGCACCGGGTCGGCAATCGGGATTTGGCCGAGTAGGTTACGCAGCTCGGCGGCTTCACGAAGCGGGCTCAGGCCGCGGGCGGCGGCCAGCGCGCAACGGCCGGCGCGGGCACGCAGTTCCGAGTCGTCCAACCAGCGAGTGAGGGCTTCGGCGATAGCGGCCGGCCTTAATGGATCCACGGCGATCGCGCCCTCGCCCAGCAACTCGGGAAGCGGACTGTTGCGGGTTACGACGGCGGGAATGCCGCAAGCGGCGGCCTCGATCGCCGGCAACCCGAGGCCTTCCATCAGCGACGGCAACACCAGCATGGCGGAGCGGTTCAACAATTGGGCGAGATCTTCGTCAGGGAGAAAGCCGGCGAAAACGATCTTCGACTCGTGCGATTGGCGTCGCAAGTCGCTCCGCAGCGCCTGGTACTCCGAGGAAAAGGAATCATGCTCGTAGTCGCCGACAAGGACCAGCCGCACGTCGTCGAAACGCGGCTCGGACGTCAAGCGAGCGAACGCATCGAAGAGTCGCGATAGATTCTTATGCGGCCCAAAGCCGCCGACATAGGTGACAAGACGGTGATGATCCTCAATCCCCGCGCCTCGGACGGATGAGGGAAGCCTCGCCGGCTCGATCGGGCGGAAGACCGGGTCGGGAGCCTCGCCGACGACGGCGACCTGCTCGGGACGCAAGCCGAAATGGTCGATCAAGCCCCTCCGGGAGTACTCCGACACCGTCACCAAACGGTCGGCTTGGGCCCTGGCGAGGGCCGACTTGAGCCGCCAACGGAACCGCTCGGAGCGGTTTGGGAAAACGTGCTTGGGGAAGCGCTCGGCGATCACGTCGTGGATCATCAACACCTTGGCCGCCGAAGTCGTAACCGGGACGTAACTGTAGACGGTGGGAAACAGCAGCAAATCGAGCCGGGCCCGCGAAATCGCGCGGCTCATGGCCCACAGATCGGCGAGAGAGCGGCCGGAATCCGCCGCCGCGGCGGCAAGAGTGGGGCGGCTCGTGGTTAATCGAACAACCCGGGCCTGAGCCGGCAGCGGGTAGAGATCGTCTCCCGAGCCGTCAAGAAATACGACATATTCGTCGCGGGGCTCGGTTTCGATCAGCGCGGGCAGCAAGGAACGCAGGTGCCGACCGTAGCCTCGGCGGTGATTCCAGCAGGTGGCCTCGACGCCGATCCGCACGCTTCACTATACCGTGGGGAGGCGCAAGGAGGTTACGCAAGCGATTTAGAGGAACATCCGGGGGGGAAATTTAGGACTAGGGTAACCTAACATAACAATTTGTCCCGTTTTCGGCGAAACGAGACACAACGAAACCGCCGAGAGCCCGTGCCCGGCTGTTAGGCGACGCCTCGGCGGGCAGCGCGATGAGCCCTGCCGACCGCGCGGCTACCGATCAGGTCGGCGACTCGAGTCAGCAAAGCCGCAACTTCGACAGGTTCGATTAGCACGTCGTCGGAATCGAGAGGGCCGGAGTTTCCATCCGAGGAAGTCGTGAGAAAGGCGGTGGCCGGACGATAATCCTGCATCCGCGCAAGACGAATAACCTTGGGCGTCGCATCCGGCGATTCATTGTGTAAGTTACACAAAACTAAAGAGTATTGGCCGGACTCGATCTTTTCCATGGCCTCGGCGGATGAGGCGGCCGAGTCAACGGCGTAGCCGCTCTTCCCCAATACCGCCTCCAAGGTCAACCGGGCGGGAACGTCGTCCGCAACCAACAGGACGGGAACGCTTCCCGAGGCTTGCACCTTTTCCGTGCCCGGTGAAATTGCCGTCTGCATAAGTACTCCTAGGTCGATTGTACCCGAATCAGTCGAAATGCGGTAGTAAAAATTTTCGGTCCTAGTACTAGAAAACGCTTGCTTTCAACACGTAACGGGTTTTTTCGCAACGGCCCGCGGACATCAAGATAGGTGGGCGGTTGTCTGGTACTTTTCGGCTACTTCCTCACACCGAAAACCCTTTCGAAGATGTAATCGACATGTTGGACCTGTCGCTTGAGGTCAAACGCCAGGGAAATATCATCGGCGGAGAGCACGCCGCTGATGTCCGGATCCTGTTCGATCATTTGGCGGAAATTGCCGTCCTCTTCCCAGGCCCGCATGGCGTTGCGCTGGACCCATTGATAGGCCTGCTCGCGGAGAACGCCCTTGGCGGCGAGTTCGAGCAGCACTTGGCCGGAAAAAACGAGCCCGCCGCCGCTTTCGAGATTATGCCGCATGCGGTCGGGATAGACCAACAACTTGGCGACGAGATTCGTCGTCTTCGCCAATAAATGATCGATGAGGATGGTCGAATCGGGCAGGATGACGCGTTCGACCGAGGAGTGAGAGATGTCGCGCTCATGCCACAGCGCGATGTTCTCGAAGGCCGTCGAGGCGTTTGAGCGGACAACCCGGGCGAGCCCGCAAATCTGTTCGCAGGCGATAGGGTTCTTTTTGTGCGGCATCGCGGAGCTGCCTTTTTGCGATTTAGAAAAGTATTCCTGGGCCTCGCGTACTTCGGTGCGTTGCAGGTGCCGTATTTCAAGCGCGATCTTTTCGAGAGTCGCGGCGATCAGCCCCAGCACGCATAGGTAATGGGCATGGCGGTCGCGCTGGATGACTTGGGAGGAAATCGGCGCCGCCTCGAGCCCGAGCTTTTCGCAGATACGTTCCTCGGCTTGCGGGCTGATGTGGGCAAACGTGCCGACCGCGCCGGAGATCTTGCCGACACGGATTTGCTCGGCGGCTTCGCGAAAGCGCTTCACATGGCGGTCGACCTCGGCGTACCAGTTGGCCAGTTTGAGGCCGAAGGTCGTTGGCTCGGCGTGAACGCCGTGGGTGCGTCCCACGATGACGGTATCGCGAAACTCATGGGCTCGCTCGTCGAGGACGTCGCGCAGCTTTTCGAGAGCCGGTTGGATCAGCGCGCTCGCGGCCTTGAGTTGCAGCGCTTGCGCGGTGTCAACGACATCGTTCGAGGTCAGCCCGAAGTGCAGCCAGCGCGAATGGTCGGCGGCGCCGGCCGCGGCCATCTTTTCGGCCACGGCGGTGGTAAAGGCAATGACGTCGTGCTTGACCTCGGCCTCGACCGCTTGAATACGAGCGATATCGAAATCGGCATGTCGACGCAGGGCTTTGGCGGCTTCCGCGGGGACTTCGCCGCTCTCGGCGAGCGCATCGGAGGCGGCCAGCTCCACTTCGAGCCATTGCCGGTACTTGTTTTCGTCCGACCAGATGCGACCCATCTCGGGGCGGGTATAGCGGGGGATCAAAACGTAAATACCTCCGTGGGGTGATCTTGGGGAGCGACGACGACTTCGGTATCACCGGCTCCGACCTCGTCAAGCGCGCTGGTGGCGAACAGACGGGCGATTTCCGGATGGTTGTTGTTGTCGCTCAAATGGGCGAGCACGACGGTTTTCGCCGCGCGGTCGAACGGGCCGGTGAGAAAGTCCGATACGGCTTGGTTCGAAAGGTGTCCCATGCGGCTCATGACCCGTTGCTTAACGAACCAGGGGTAGGGGCCGACCTTGAGCATTTCGAGATCATGGTTCGATTCGAGGACGAGCAGATCGCAGCCTTCGATTTGCAGCCGAACCGAATCGGGCATGTAGCCCAAGTCGGTGACCAGGCCGAGCGTGACGCCTTGGGAGCGAAAGCAAAACGCCAGCGGGTCGACGGCGTCGTGGGGAATCGTAAAAGTGTCGATTTCCACATCGCCGACCGCAAGCCGCTGACCGGCTTGGAAGATCTCTCGGCGGGGCTCGGCTTTGTGCCAATCGAGCACGTCGTCGGTCATCGCGGTCAAGTAAATCGGAATCTTCAGCCGTTTTGCCGCTTGTGGCAGGCCGCGCACATGGTCGGAGTGCTCGTGGGAGATCAATACCGCGTCGAGGTCGTCAACGCTCTCCCCGATAGCGCTGAGCCGTTTGCCGATCTCGCGAAAGCTAAAGCCGATGTCGATCAGCAGACGCACTTTTTCAGTGGCGATCCAAGTGGCGTTGCCGCCGCTGCCGCTTCCCAACTGGCAGATTCGAAGACTCGTGGAGGGCTCCTGATCGGACCGGCTTCGAGCACGAAATTCGCGGTGATTCCGGGACGTTGAAGGACCGGTTTCGGTCCTTAACCAGACGTGCCCGCCCCGGTTGAATATTCTTTGTAGCAGGAACGGGCCGCTACAACAAGGAAAACCTCGCATTGGCCCCCAAAATCGAACCGCGCACGTCAGGGCTGGGAAAAAATGGGGGCTCTTCCGAAAATCCCCTTCGAACGTACGGTGGATTACGATGTAGCCAATTCGAACCGCAACGGGCTTGCAGCCGCGGGCTTCAGCCCGGGGTTCGCGCCAAGAAAGCGGCAAGCCCCGGATGGGGCGTAGGAGCATTTGCCCGATGCGCCCTCGGCCAACCGAATCGTTCACGTCGACGACTCGCCTCCATTTTCACGGCGGTATTATGAATGCCGCGCTTTCACAGAAACGGACTGTCCCAAGCGCCGAGCGAATCAGTTCCATTGAATCGAAAACCCGATCCGGCGCGAAGTGGACTGTCCCCGATTTTTTCGATTTTTTCGATTTTTTCAATGACACCGGCAACTTAACCGGGCTCGATGCCCTCGGCGTCGGCAACGCCGGATTTGACGCTTTCCGGCCGCCAATGGTCCAATGGGGACGTGAGCGACAGCGGGTTGTCGGAAAAGCTGCGAGAGCTGCCCTCGGTCGACGAGGTGCTGGGGCATGGCGACATGCCGCTGGAGTTGCGTTCCTTCCCGCGCGACTTGGTTGTCGAGGAAGTGCGACACGCGCTCGACGGGTTGCGCGACGAGATTCGGCGCGGCAAGGCCGCCAACGGATCGAGCCCGGCGGCCAAGGCGGAGTTCACCGACGAGATTCGCGAGCGGGCCCGGCGGCGCCTGGCTGAAATGGCCGAGCCGTCGCTGCGGCGCGTGATCAACGCCTCCGGCGTCATCCTGCATACGAATTTGGGGCGCGCGCCATTGTCGGAGAATGCTCTGGCCGCGGTTCGCGAAACCGCGGGCGGGTACAGCAACCTCGAATACGACTTGCAAGAAGGCCGGCGGGGCAAGCGCGATGTTCATGCCGGAGCGCGGCTTGAGAGACTGCTCGGGGCGCCCGCGATCGTCGTGAATAATAATGCCGCCGCCGTCTTCTTGGTCCTCGAAGAGCTGGCCGACGGCGCGGAAGTGATCGTCTCGCGCGGGGAGTTGATCGAGATCGGCGACGGCTTTCGCATCCCCGACATCATGACCTGCGGCGGCGCGCGCTTGCGCGAAGTCGGCACCACCAACCGAACCCGCATTGCCGACTACCGCGACGCGATCGGGGCCGACACCCGCGCTCTGTTGCGGGTCCATCGCAGCAATTTCCAAATCGTCGGCTTCACCGAGCGCCCAACCCTCGACGAGCTCGTGGCTTTGGCCGGGGAGAGCGGCGTGCCGCTGGTGGAAGACCTGGGGAGCGGGTGCGTTTATGATCTCGCGGGGCATGGGCTGGGGCCCGAGCCGATGATCTCCGACAGCCTGGGCGCGGGCGTCGATATCGTTACTTTCAGTGGAGACAAACTCCTCGGCGGCCCGCAGGCCGGGATTATCGCGGGTAAGCGCGAGTGGATTGATCGTATCCGACGCAACCCACTGTTCCGTGCTCTGCGCGCCGACAAGATGACCTATGCGGCGCTCGATGCCACGCTGCGTGATTATCAACTCGAACGTTGGGACGACATCCCGGTATTGCGGATGGTAAGGATGTCGCTCGACGAGATCCGGGGCCGCGCCGAGAAGCCGGCACGGGCGCTGAGCGAGATGCCGGGTGAGATCGAGTTGGTGGAAGGGGAATCCGTGCCCGGAGGCGGCGCGACGCCGCAACAAACTCTGCCCACGATCCTTGTCGCAATTCGGCCGAGCGCGCCGGATTCCGCCGACGCTCTACAGCGCCGCCTGCGACAGGGTAGCCCGGCGGTTGTCGTTCGCTGCGAGAACGGACGGGTTCTTGTCGACGTACGCACCGTCGCCCCAAGCGAAGACGCGGAACTGCTCCAATGCCTGCTCAGGGGTTTGCAACGGGAAACGTGATTCGGGGGGCCTGGGTGGAGCTCGGGGCCGAGCGCCCATTCAAACCTGCCGTCTGAGAGCCGATCACACTCGGCCGGCTTCGACCGACCTGGGGCGCCGGTCGTCGTTGACATTTAGGATTCGATGCGGTTGCGTTTTGGCTTGTGATTTAGGAACAAAACGAGGACCAAAAGCAGCGCGGCGACGGATAAAGCAATCGGCATTTTTGAATTTCCTCTAACTAAGAAGATCTCCAGGGGGGTCTCGACACTTGCTATTATGCGTCTCAACCTCGCCGATCAACAATGGACCAACTGTTCATTTCGCAATGGCACAAGAGTACCACCCACCTAGGGAAAACTATTAAGGCTTTACCTAGGGTAGAACCTCAGGGTGAGCCCACCGACTCCCTAGTTAGCCCCACATGCTTCGATGAGCGCGCCAGTCTCGGCGGCGATGATCCGGGCCCGGGGCGAAGCTGTCCGGAGCCCCGGAAAAGTCGCTAAATGTGCGCCTGATTGGGAAGCGTATTGTTTGGATTTGTCTGCAAATGACCCTGGGGGTTCGTTTCACCTCATCACAAGACGAGAGAAAGGGACTACCTGCGGCCGCTCGGGCCGCAGGAGAAACGCGTCAGACGGTAGTGGTATTTCGGCGGATCTGGTCGGCCGGTCCAGGCCAGGAATCGGCGCTCGTGAGCGGAGTAGGGCAAATAGGGCTGAACATCGGGACGGCATAGGCGGCGCAGGCGTTTTTCGAGACGGTCGTGAAACTGTCCCGGCGAGATATCGTGGGTGCCGCGTAGGTGCCAAATGGTGCGACGACGACGCGGGCGGACCTTTTCGCGGGCTCGGCGGCGGGCTCGGCGGGTGTTGACGACTACCTTGTCGATGGAATCGCCGATGGCCGCCACAAAGGGGCCGGGGTCACAATTATAGCCGTCGATGACGACTAGCGACGACCGCGTGCCGGGAGAGTTTTCGATTTGCGCGGCCATTTCATCGAAGGGGATCAGGTATCCCTTATTGAAGAAGTCGGTTTTGTGGAAGTAGCTCGTCAGAGAAACGATGCCGAGTAGTAGGATCGCCGAGCGAACGGCCGCGCCCCACGCCGGCCGCGCGAATCCGGCGGCGGCCAGAAGCAGCACATACAGCGGCAACAGAAACAGCAATCGCCCGGGAACCGAGGCGAAAGCGACCCACGACGACGCTGCCAAGAAGCCGACCACCGCGCCTACCAACGCGAGGCCGAGGCCGGCATCTCCTTCCCGAAGCCGCCTATGGATCCGTTCGCCAATCATCCAGCCGGCAGGCAACGAAACCGCGGCCGCAACGGCAATGCCCCAGGGCGGCAACGTTTCCCCGAACGTGAACGAGCAGAACCAATAAAGCACTCTGACCAGCGCCTCGCCCCACCAGCTATCGACCAGAGAATACGACTCGGTCACCGCCACCCGACGGATCGCCCCGGCCAATGTCGCCGCCCAGGGAATGTAAAGCAGCAACACGACGGCGTGGGGAATGAATAGGGCCGCCAGAGAGCCGCGCGTACGTTCTCGAAAGCAGCGAACAACGAGCCATAGCGCCGTGGCGGCCATGAGCGCGAGCGCGGGCAGATAGTGGACGTAGAGCAGAACCGTCGCCGCCAGAGTATAAGCACCGGCGGCACGGCGATCGGCGGGGGCCCGCACGAAGCGCGCGGCGAAATAGAGCACAAGGCAAGCCAGGAAGAGCTGCAGCGTATACGAACGGCCGATGCGGGCATAGAGGACAAGGGCGGGCGAAAGCGTCCACAGAGCCAAGAACCACAGTCGTGTCGCGCGCGGCAGCCCCCTGACCCACAAACAATAGATGAGCAAGGTCGAGAGCAATGCCCACAACCCCGAAAAAGCGCGCACATGGCTGATCAGCGTGCCGGCGAACGGCAAATCAGCCCAGGCCGAGACCAGCAAATAGTAGACCGGTGGATGAATGTCCCCTCGCAAAGCTTCGAGCGCCTGCCGGCTATCGAGCCCGATGACGTTGAGCGTGAATTGCTCGTCCCCCCAGATCGGCAACAAGTCGAGGTTCGAGAAAACCAGGACTGCCTGAACGGCGAGCCACAACGGCAAACCATCACCGAGGGCTTGGCGCAACCATGGCGGTAGACGAGTCATGCGAGCGAGGTCCGATCTCCTATGGTCGCGGTTGACGTAGGACGGAGGCAAACCGGGGATAGGGAACCGCGTCGCCGCCGTCAACTACACTGGACGGAAGTTCGCCAATCGATCGGGCGCGGATTTCGGCGCCGGGATCGCCAACGATGCCGATCAGCGTACCGCGGCTTCACGCACCTTTCGCCCGCTATTTTCGCGGACGCCGCTTTCGGTGGTTCGCGCGAGCTTTCCGGATCAAGCCCGAAACGCGCGTGCTCGATCTGGGCGGGTATGAATACTATTGGAGTTACCTCGAACAGCCTCCCCGCGTGACCATCGTCCAGCTGGACCAAACGCCTCCGCGCAGCGAGGGCTTTTGTTGGGTGGCGGCCGACGCCCGCGCGCTGCCGTTTCGCGACCGGGCTTTCGATGTCGTCTTCGCCAACTCGATCATCGAACACGTCGGCGATCAGCGGAGCCGTCGGCGATTCGCGCGGGAGGTGGAACGGGTTGCGCGGCGCTACTATGTTCAGACGCCGAACTATTGGTTTCCCATCGAACCGCACTTGCTGACGCCGTTCATTCATTTCCTGCCGGCGCGGTTGGAGAAGCGTCTGTTGCGGAATTTCACGGTGTGGGGCGTGCTGGTGCGGCCGACGCCGCGCGGTTGCGAGGAATTTGTGGATGACGTACGATTGCTCGACGCGCGGGAGTTGCGAGGATTGTTTCCGGCGGCCCGGATTCGCCGCGAGCGGTTCCTGGGGTTGACGAAGTCGTTGATCGCCGTTTCGGAGGAATGATGGATTACGGCCCCTCGCCGACCCGGCCCCGACGTGGCCTAAGCCGACTGTACCTCCTGATGGCGCTTGCTTCCGCCCTCGTCACAGCGGCCAACGCGGAGGCGGAGCGCAAGCCGCTTCGTCTCGAGGAGATTTTCTCGAAGCACGGATTGATCGGGCCCCAGCCGAGCCATTTAGAGTGGAGCCCGGACGGCCGCCGGCTGACCTACATGCTCGAAACGGCCGACGGCGGCCGGGATCTGTGGTCGCTCGATCCGGTCTCGGGGAAGAAGAGCATCTTGGTTCCCGGCGAGCTGCTCGCTGATTTGGCGCCGACAACGGATCAAGCGACCGACAACGAACGCGAGCGGGAACGGCGCAAGCGCTACGCCGTGGCGGCCTATCTGTGGGCGCCCGACTCGAAGTCGATTCTTTTCACGAGCGCGGGCAGCCTCTATCTCTACGACGTGCCGGCCAAACGCGCCAAACCGCTCGCACCCGATAAAGAGGGCGTTCGGAACCCGCGTTTTTCGCCCAACGGCCGCTGGTTGGCTTTCGTTTACCAACACGACCTATGGCTCGTGCCCCCCAGCGGTGGGGAAGCCCGGCAACTGACCTTCGGGGCGACCGAACTGATTTTGCACGGTGATCTCGACTGGGTGTATCCGGAAGAATTTGCCTTGCGCAGCGGCTACCATTGGTCGCCCGACAGCCGCCGCATCGCGTTTCTCGAGTTGGATCAAACCGCGGTCCCGAGTTACCCGATTTCCAATTTGCTGGACATACAGCCGACGGTCGATAACCAACGCTATCCGAAAGCGGGCGACCCAAACCCTCGCGCCAGGGTCGGCATCGTCGAAGCCAAACCGAATGCAGAGTCTCCGCCGCCGATCGTATGGGTGAACAAGCGTCAGGAATACGTTCCGCGGATTCAGTGGGCCAATGACGCGCAAGTCGCGGTGCAATTTCTGAACCGAGCACAGACGGAGCTTGAGCTGGTCTTGGCCGATGCCTTTGACGGCAAGGTGACGTCGTTGCTCACCGAGCGCGACCGGCATTGGATCAACATCACCAACGATCTGACGTTTCTCAACGACAACAACGGTTTTCTGTGGACCTCCGAGCGCGACGGCCTGCGCCGCGTCTATCGCCACGAGTCAGGCGGCCGCATGACGAAAGTCCTCACCCGGGGCGAGAGCGAGGTTGGGAGGATCGTTCGGGTCGACGACGAGCGAGGTTGGGTCTATTACAGCTCGAATCAGGACAATCCCATGGGCGGCGATCTCTACCGTGCGCGGTTGGACGCCTCGGGCGGCGAGCGGCTGACCGACGGCGGCGGAACGCATCGCGTGGTGATGAACAAGGCCGGAGACGCCTACTTCGATCGGCATTCCGGCTTCCTCAAGCCGCCCGAAACGCTCGTGCGGCATTTACCGAGCGGTAGGCGGACGGTCGCGCACCGCTCTCAATCACTCGACGAGTACGCCTTGGCCAAACCGCGCATGATCGAGCTCAAAGCGCCCGATGAGGCCCTGATTCGCATTCAGCTGATCGAGCCCGAAGCTCGCGAGCCGGGGCGCGAGTATCCGCTGCTGGTCTATGTGTACGGCGGCCCGCACGCCCCGACGATTCGGGACGCCTGGGGTGGTCGCGGCCGTTTTCTCTTCCATCAATACCTGGCGCGCAAGGGCTACGCCGTCGCGATCATCGACGATCGCGCGTCGTCGCTTCGGGGCCACAAATACGAGACGGCGCTCTATCGCAACTACGGGCCGACGGCCGTAGCCGACTACGAAACCGCCGTGAAGCATCTGGGCGCGCTGGACTTCATCGACAAAGAGAGGGTTGGGATTTGGGGCTGGAGCGGCGGCGGTCTCAGCACCTGCCTGGCGTTGACGAAAAGCAAACTGTTCCGAGTGGGCATCGCCGTGGCCCCGGTGACCGATTGGAAGCTCTACGATTCGATCTACACCGAGCGCTACATGGGCCACCCTTCCGACGAACCGCAAGCCTATCGGCGAACTTCGGCGATCGAGGGGGCGAAGGACCTTCACGGCCGCTTGCTGCTGGTGCATCCCACCTCGGACGACAACGTGCATTTGCAGAACACAGTGCGGATGGTCCATGCATTGATCCAAGCCGGCAAGCCGTATGATCTGTTGCTCTATCCGGGCAAGACACATTCGCTTTACAGCGGCACCGAGCGGCTGCATCTATTTCGGAGCATCGAGGAATATCTGGATCGAAATTTGTAGCGATACAAACCGAGCCGCGACCGGGGCTGTGAAAAAATGGGGACTGTCCCCAAGCGCCGACCGAATAAGTTCCATTGGATCAATCACCGCATCCGGCGCGAAGTGGACTGTCCCCGATTTTTTCACAGCCCCCACGCGATGCGGTCACTCAAAAATAGTGCTTCGCGGCCAAACAAACTCTTTCAAGCGGTCGTGGACTAGCACCGGCAACAGTGCCGGTCGCCGGCGCCACGGCGGATGGGCGCGGAGTGGCACAATAGGGCCATGCAAAGCCCCAACCTTACACCCAAGTTGACACGGCGCCCGGATGGCCCTCGCCCTAGGCGGCGGGCTGTTGGCCGGAGCGCGACGCGGCGCGGCCGCCCCTCCTCACTTCCAAGGCGTCGATGTCAACCACGTTTGCCCTGCGAGTCAGCAATGTGTTGCGCACCGAGGAATTTCTACGCGCGCATTTCGGTTGTTCGAACATCCACAACGGGGGGCCGGATTCGCAAAAGTTCCCTGACTGGCGTTTCCTCCGAGTCAAGCGCAACTTCACGGCGCTACGGAAGCACGATCCAGCCCGGCCTGGACCACTTCTGCATCGCGGTCGAAGACTACGAGGCCGACGCCGTCGAGAAGAAGTGCCGTGCGCTCGGGCTCACGACGCGGCGAACCGAAACCTGGGTCTACATCCTCGACCCCGACGGCATCGAGGTGCAACTGTCGGTCGTCGATCACGACGCGGCCGTGCCGGTCCTCCGCGCCGCCCCCGAAACTTCAACCTTCAAAGGGACCGGCATCAACCACATTGCGCTGCGCGTTACCGACATCGGCCGCTCGCGCGATTTCTATCAAGAGCACTTCGGAGTGCCCGTGGTGAACCAGAGCGCATCCAGCTGCTTCCTTGGCTTGGGCGAGAATTTCCTGGCGCTGTTCAAAGCCGACAAACCCGGCATGGATCACTACTGCTATTCGATTGCGGACTACGATCCGGCGGCGGTCATGACCAAGCTCAAGCCCCTCGACCTCAACGCCCGGCGCCACAACGACCGCGTCTACTTCGACGCGCCCGACGGCATCACGATTCAAGTCGCCTCCGAGGATCATCATCCGTAACATGAAACACCTTATTGCGCTCGCGTTGCTTTCTTTCTCACTGTCCTCGCTCGTCGCCGATCCGCGAGGCTCCGTAGACAATTTCCCGGTAGTTGATCCCGTCGACTGAAGTTCCAGCGCGGGATCTCGGTTGATCCAAACCCCCGCCGAAACGCTCCGGGTATAGAACTTCGCTACGTGTCCAGTTGACGCGCGGGATAGACCGCGACCTGGGACCCTTCGGCCACGAACACTGACGCAGGTTCCGCCGAGAGATACGGCGCGAATTCGTCACCGTAGAGCTCTCGCGCCGAGCATCTCACGGTGGCTTGTTCCACCCGCCAAAGTCGCCAAGGCGGGTGTTCCACCTTGTATTCCGCACAGCCTCCGTCGCGCCGGC
>CBDDCY010000002.1:0-27911 GCA_965226435.1 Bryobacterales bacterium | reverse complement strand
GATTGGCCTTGCGGCTCATGCTGATCTCGATGCCGTGCTGTTGGAGCAGACCCGTGTAGTCGCCCGAGGCGTACTGTCCCGCCTCAGCTGGAACAGGAGAAAAGCGTTCCGCCGTTAAGCTAACGGAGAGGACGCATGAGAAAGCAACGAAAGCACTACACCGCCGAAGAGAAGGTCGCGGTTCTGAGGCGGCATTTGATTGACAACGAGCCGGTCTCGAAGCTCTGCGACCAGCTGGTACTTCAGCCGACGGTTTTCTATCGTTGGCAGAAAGAGTTCTTCGAGAACGGCGCCGCCGCTTTCCAGACCAAGAACCGCGCAGTCGCCAACCCGAGCAGGAACGCATCGCGCGGCTGGAGAGAAAGATCCAGACCAAGGATGAAGTTCTGGCCGAGCTGATGGCCGAGCACATGGCGTTAAAAAAAAGTCTTGGGGAGCTCTAACCAAAACCTGGACGCCGCCCGACGTGCGCGACCAGATCGTCGATTTCGTGCGGCGCTGGTCGGAGAAGACCGAGATCGGCGCCGGACGCTTCATCGCGTGGCTCGGCATCTCGCCCGGCAAATTCTACTCCTGGCGGAAACGCTACGGCTCGGTCAACGAACACAACGGCTGGGTCCCGCGCGATCACTGGCTCGAACCCTGGGAGAAACAAGCCATCGCCGACTTTCACCTGAAGCATCCGTTGGAAGGCTACCGGCGGCTGACGTTCATGATGCTCGACGCCGATATCGTGGCGGTCAGCCCGTCGAGCGTCTGGCGGGTGTTGAGCCGGGCGGGCCTGCTGCGCAAGTGGAACCCCAAAACGTCGCGGAAAGGAACGGGCTTCGAGCAGCCTCCGGAACCGCATCAGCATTGGCATATCGACGTTTCCTACATCAACGTCTCGGGCACGTTCTACTACCTCTGCGGCGTGCCGGCCGGCTACAGCCGTGCGATCGTGCAGTGGGACTTGCGCGAGGCGATGAGGGAAGTCGATGTCGAGATCATTCTCGAGGCCGCCAAGGAGAAATATCCGCAGGCCCAACCGCGCATCATCTCCGACAACGGGCCGCGGTTTATCGCCAAGGACTTCAAGGAATTCATTCGCATCTCGGGGATGACGCACGTGAGAACGTCGCCTTACTATCCGCAATCCAACGGCAAGTTGGAGCGTTGGCACCAGTCGTTGAAGAGCGAATGCATTCGGCCCGGCGTGCCGCTGACGCCCGAGGATGCGCGGCGGCTGATCGAGAGTTATGTCGTGCATTACAACACGGTGCGGCTGCACAGCGCGATCGGATACGTGACGCCTCTGGATATGCTGACCGGTCGCCAAGCCCAGATCCATGCCGCCCGCGACCACAAACTGGAGCCCGCTCGACGGCAACGTCAGTTACGCCGTCAGCAAGCAGCTTGACCGATCGAGTTACAATGGCGTTGCCGGGTAAAACGGAAGCGGGCTCTGCTGGGAAGCAACCCTGCCGAGGGATAGCCCGGCGGGCTCATCGAGACGATGATCACGGGCGCGGACGTCACCTTTCGCGCTCGTCCCAAAGCCCCATCGGATCGATAGACCCTGATGCCTTGAAAATCCCCGCCCGCAGGGCGGCATCTACACTAACGCGGAGCGCTCACTCTCCCGTTCCGGCTGAACCAGGACACAGATCGATGACACTCCACACCTTCACATCAGCAGCCGCGTTGATATTGACCTGCGGTCTCACTTGGCTGGCACAGCCGTGCGCTGCGCAACAGCAACGTGCCTCCGGCGCAGTCCAGCCAACGGCTGCGGAAATGATAAAGAGCTACCGTTTCCCGCCCGTGCCGAGGACCTAAAGCCGGGCGAATACTGGTACCGCCTCAAAAAGACCCATGGCGGCTCCTACGTGAAGAACGCCTACGATCTCGACGCCGTCCGATACGACTCCAAGGAGAGGGTCTGGACGCGCTATAACCCGGGTGTCGATCCAAAGGCAAACTGGCGGGAAACGAAACCGTCAGACTGGGTCGTCTACGGAAAGAGGGTCTACGCAATCGCTGATGGGGAGGTGTCGGGTTGCTGGCGAAACTTTCCGTACTTTCCGAAGGACCTGCGGACTCCTGGGGAGGACGTAAAAATATCTCTTCTTAGGTGGGCGGGCGCACCCGAGTCGTACTTCACCGAGTCGTACATCAAATCCAAATCCATGCCTGGAGCCGGCAACCATGTCTGGGTAGAACAGAGTGACGGTTCCCGTACTCTTTACGGGCACTTCCAGCAGGGGACGGTCCCAGCCGCCGTCTGCCCGTTCTCAGAGACGCTCCCGCCACCCGGGGAGGGCCAGACCGAAATACCCGAAGGCAGTCGGCCTAAGGTGAAACGCGGCCAGTACCTGGGGCGCGTGGGCACCACAGGCAATTCCGGCAACCCCCACCTCCACATCCAAATGGTGGAAAAGGACGCCGAAATTCTAATCCCCTTCCACGGAGTTTCGGTTAAGGGCATCAACAACAATTCCGATGCGCCCGCAGACTGGACCCGCCTTGAGGGCGACGTTCTGCCGCCCGGCCCGATCGCAATCTTGCCGAGCGATTCGGAAGTGCCGTAAGAAATTCCGGCAATTCAGAGCAAGCTGAGGCGCGGAGCCCTACGAAGTGATGAAGCCGACCATAGCCCGGTCAACCGCGATAGGAGAAGAGATCGGGAGAGATCGGGGGAGAGATCGGGCGGAGGAGAGATCGGGCGGAGGAGAGATCGGGGAGATCGGGGGACGGGAGATCGGGGGGACGGGAGATCGGGAGGGAGATCGGGGAGATCGGGGACAGCTCCCGAATAAAGAATCTTCACCCCGCGCGCCCGAACAAGCGCCGCAATAGAAAGTGCCCCAACAGCGTCTACGCAGATTTCGCGCGGCTGAAATTAATACTGGGCCGGCCCGTAAGGGCCGGCACCCAAACCACCTCCCAACCTCTTCTCGGGCGAACGCCCGGCAAGCCGGTCGTTCGGGGGCTTGGGGCGGGCCGCGGCGCACGATCGTGGTCACACACGATCGTACACAGCTCTCGGACTCAGCCTGACCCGGTCCGACACCACCGTTCTCAACTCGGGCGAGACCGGCTTGACAAGCCCGTTATCCTAAGCCCGAGTCTCCCAGATCCGGGACCGTCAGCGGTAAGCAGGGGGAAGAAAAATACGCCAAAGCGCAGCCCAAGAAATTCCGCGAAACGAATAATACGAAACGAAGCCAAAACGATTCTATCCACCAACCCAGCCTCAAACCATTTTTGCGAAACGAGCCCAATTTGAAGGTATCCTTCTGGGGAAACCGGACCAGCAACATCGGGGACACGCTCCTGAACTCGGCCAAGACCCGCTTGACACTACCGCTATCCTAAGCACGGCGAGGCCGAAGCCAAGACTCGCCGGCGACAGACTAAGGAGAAAAAAGTGAGCCCACGAAGCGGTCTGAAAATTCTTGCGAAACGAACCCAATTATGGCAACGAAAGGCGTAAAACCTAAGTGACATCAATAACTTGGACGTGTAAGACTCGGGACAGCGCGACGGGTGTTTTCCGTGGAACCGAGGCCGTCCCCGCCCCCGCTCTACAGCGAAGGCCCCCGGGGAAATCACAGACAGGCAAGGTGCAAAAGAGGAGTGCACCCACAGCCCAAGTCAATTTGACGAAACAAAGCCAATCTTCGATCGAAGCCCCAAGACATCAATAGCCTGGAACGATTTCCATGGAGCGAAGCAAGTGGTTGGTTCCGGGAGCGGTGACCCGAGCAGCTCGGGAGGTCACTGCGAGGGTTCTGGCTAGGCGGACAGCGCTTCCTGCGTCGCTTCGGGGTCGTCGCCACGGAAAGTCGAGGGAAGTCGAAAGTCGCCGACGGGCTACGACTTTCCGTCCAAAGATCCGACAACCCCGGCTGTGATATCTTCGGCGGCTATGCCCCCTTGCCCGGCCAATCCCAAGTGACGAGGTCATCGCTCCAGGCGAGGCCGAGGCAGGCATGGGTGTTGAAAATGACGCTTTCGTCCTCGGGGCCGGTGCCGTGAAAGAACATCAGATACTTGCCAATAGCCGGCTCTTTTCGTAAGTCAAGGACGAAGCCGGCGGTGATGCGTCCTTGCGCCCAGGACCAATTCGCTTGGCCGAGGGTGATGGGGGAGCCGGTGTCTTCCCAGTTCTTCAAGTCGCGTGACCGCTTCATTCCTATGCCGTTTTTGGGCGAGTGGAACATCAAATAGTCGTCGCGGTCTTCGGTCAGGATGCAGACGTTTTCGCCGGCCGGGATGCGGTTCCAGTACGTCCATGTTTCGAGATCGTAGGAGAACGACATATTGGCGGCGTTGTCGTCGAAAAAGCACCACCATTTGCCCGGCTCGTCCTTGTCTTCAATCAGATAGGGGTCGATGATGCGACCCATTTGCTCGATGGGAACGTCGGGGCCGCGAACTTTCAGCAGCTCGGGCTCGCTCCAATTGGCGAGGTCGGTCGAGCGGCGGATCCAAATGCGGCAATCGTCGTTGCCGTATTTCTCGAAATTGGGCCTGGGGTAGGATTGCAGGCAAAGCACCCATTCGTTGTTGTAACGGATCACGTTCCCCGGCGCACAGAAGTTGAGAGTTTCGTCTCGCGGAGTGAAGATGCGGGGGGCGGTCCAATCGACGAGGTCGCGGCTCGTGCTGTAGGCGGTGTAGTTGTAGCCCTTGCCGTCGGGCTCGTGGAGGACGTAGCTGTAGTAGAGCCAAAAGACTCCGTCGTGGTAGACGGCGGCGGGGTCGCGAAAGGCGGTTACGGCGTCGCCTTGGAAAAGGAGTGGGGAGGGGATAGAGGCGAGGTCGATTTTTGGAGGCACGGGGGGCTGGTCGACGCCGCTGTCCTTTTCCGAAGGTGCGCAAGTAGTCAGGGTCGCGGTGGCGACGGCTGCCGCGGCGGCTTGGCGTAGGAATTCGCGTCTGGCGAGATGAGAGTTCAGCATGGACCGCGGTCCCCGGCATGGCATGGATTGGGACACGGATAGATTGTTGCGAGCCTGGGGCGGCCGGGTCAAGCGCTTGCGAGCGGCGCTGTCGGAATGCCTACACAACCAAGTCGATCAAGCCGATTGAAGACGGGAGCCTCTGCTTGAGCCAAGAAGCGATCGACGCCCGCGACGCGCCGATGCGCGCCTTGCTCGTGTAGATTACTCCTATCCCGGAGTGATGGGCCGTGTGCGCGGCCTCGCCTTCGGCGCCGAGCGCGGATGTCGCACTGCGTTATGCTGCAAGTACGGGCGCGCAACCGGTGACGGCGGTCGATCGCCCTTTCAACCTTCCATGGATTACTATCCTCGCGGTCCCGCGATCAATTTCGGCGGCGGGCGGGTCCCTCCCGGCGTCAAGTGGCTGTTGATCACCAACTTGGCCGTCTTCGTCATCTATTTCTTGTCGGCGCAGTTGCGCATCGGGCCGCTGATGCTGTTGTTTCAGGTGCTGAGCCTGACGCCCTCTTGGGTCGTCAAGGGCGCGCTGCTGTGGCAGCCGGTGACCTACTTATTCCTGCACAGCCCCAACGGATTCGGCCACATCCTATTCAACATGCTGGCCCTGTGGATGTTCGGCTCCGATCTCGAGCGCGACTGGGGTACGCGCCGATTCATGAACTATTACTTTTTCTGTGGTATCGGCGCCGGGCTCTGCGATGTCGGCGCGCGTTTCCTGCTGGGCAGCAGCCGCGACTTGGACATCCCCACCATCGGAGCTTCCGGCGCGATCTACGGCCTATTGATGGCATTCGGCCTGCTCTACCCCAACCGCACGGTCCTTTTGGGTCTGCTGTTTCCGATCCCGGCGCGGATCTTCGTGCTGATCCTGGGCGGTATCGCGTTCCTTTCCACCTTTGGGGCCGCCGGCAGCGGCATCAGCCACATGGCGCACTTGGGTGGAATGGCCTTCGGCTTTTACTACCTGCGCTTCCGCCCGAGCTCTTTCGACATCGATTGGATGGGCAGCCTGCGGTTATGGAAACGTAAGCGCGCCAAACGCCGATTCGAGGTCTATATGCGCAAGCAAGACCGCCGCCCGCCCGACGATTGGGTAAACTGAACCAGCCGGCTCGTCGCGAGAAAATGGGTGCCGAGCCCTTAACTTCCGTCCGGCGTCGGTTGACTCGCTCAAAAACCGGCAACTACAATAGAGGTGCAGGAGCAATCATGTTGCAACCGAATTTGATGAACCTTCCGACCGCGTGGATACTGCCCAGCCTGGGCGTGCCGGAGTTGCTCGTGGTGCTCGGCATCGCGGTGCTGCTGTTCGGGGGACGCAAGATTCCCGAGATCGGCAAGGGCTTGGGCGAAGGCATCCGCCAGTTCAAGACTTCTCTGAAAGGGGAAGAGAAAAAGGACGAGGCGGAAAAGAAAGAGCAGCCCCAGACATCGTCTCACTAAGCCCGCCCGCGGGATCATCCACTAAAGCACCGCCTTGGCGCGGTGTCGGAAACGATTTTTTGTCGAACCCCACTCAGTCGGGCGACCGAGTGGGGTTTTGTGTGTGGAACTCGCGGAGTGATTACTTCTTCGGAGGAACGATCGCGTCCTTCGCGGCTTTCGCCACGCGGAACTTGACGACCTTCCGTGCCTTGATCCGAATTTTCTCCCCCGTCGCCGGATTACGTCCCCAGCGAGCTTTGCGTTCGGACTTGACCAATTTGCCGATGCCGGGTACCGTGAATTCGCCGGTCTTCTTTGTCTGCTTGACGGCCAACGCCGCAATACTCTCAAGAAAAGCCTTCGCTTCCTTCTTGCTGACGCCCTGCGATTCCGCCAGCGCCGCCACGGTCTGTGCCTGGGTCATTTTCGTTGCTGCTGCCATAGTCCTCCTTCTCTACGTCCTACGCCCTCACTGCCGCGCGGACGACCAAAACAAAAAGATAGAGAAACGTTTTATCTCTGTCGTTCCATCATACGGTAACCCGGACCCTTTGTAAAGCACAAAACGCACAAACACCCCATTCTTATAGGGTCTTAGCGTGTCCAAGCGCTGTGGACCCTATCGGAAGGGGTCTGCGTCATCCAGCGATCGAAACTATAATGAAGCGCGGAGACGGAAACCAATTCGAACACCCATCACAGTCGTCGGCGCCGGCCCCGCCGGTTCCGAGGCCGCCTTCCAAATCGCCCGCCGCGGTTGGCCGGTGCGGCTTTGGGAAATGCGCCCCGGCACAAATACTCCGGCCCACCAGACCGACCGCTTCGCCGAACTCGTTTGCAGCAATTCGCTCAAGAGTGAACGCGAGCATTCCGCCCCCTGGCTGCTCAAGCAGGAACTGCGCCGCATGCACTCGCTCTCGATGCAGGCGGCGGCCCAAGCGCGAGTCCCCGGCGGACAAGCCCTCACCGTCGACCGTGATCGCTTCGCCGCGTATATCACCGAAGCCGTTGAGCAAAATGCGCTGATCGAAGTCAGCCGCCGTGAAGTCAATGCGATCCCCGCCGACGGCGTCGTCGTCATCGCCAGCGGACCGCTCACCAGCGACGCCTTGGCCGCCGCCATCGCCGAGCTGACCGGCAGCGAACGCCTGTTTTTCCACGACGCCATCAGTCCCATCGTCGATGCCGAATCGATCGACCTGGACATCGCCTTCCGCGCGTCCCGTTGGGACCGTTCCATTGACGGTACCGACGACTACCTCAACTGCCCCATGAACCGCGAGGAATACGAGCGCTTCCACCAAGCCCTCACCCAGGCCGAGCAGCACCAAGGACCCGACTTCGACAACCCCAACTATTTCGAGGCCTGCCTACCGATCGAAGAGCTTGGCCGCCGGGGCGTCGACACGCTACGCTTCGGCCCCATGAAACCGGTTGGGCTCCGCCACCCGCGCACAGGCCGGACTCCGTATGCCGTAGTGCAGCTTCGCCAGGAAGATCTGCGCGCCGGATCCTACAACCTCGTCGGCTTCCAAAACCACCTCCGCTACCCGGAACAGAAGCGCATCTTGCGGATGATCCCGGGTCTTGAGAACGCCGAATTCCTGCGTTACGGGCAAATCCACCGCAACACCTACATCAACGCCCCGGCGCTGCTGACACCCGCCCTCGAACTTCGCTCGCGCCCCGGTATCTTTTTCGCCGGGCAGATCTCCGGCGTCGAAGGTTATGTGGAATCGATGGCCGGCGGCATGATGGCCGGACATAACGCCGCCCGCCGCGCCCAAGGCCTCGAACCCGAAGTCTGGCCCCGTGCCACCGCCCACGGTTCCTTGGCCCACTACATTTCCGGCGCCAACCCCGACAACTACCAACCCGCCAACATCACGTTTGACCTGCTGCCCGCCCTCCCGCCGGCCCGGCAAACCGAATTTCGCCGCGACAAAAAAGCCCGCCGCAAGCACCAATGCGAAGCCGCCCGCGATGCCCTCGAAAATTTCCTATCCGACCCGACCCGCACCCAAACCGAGTCGCGTGCGCGCTAATCGCCAGGCTCTGAAATCGGGAGACAGTTCGGCGCTTGCGGCAGTCCCCAATTTTTCACAGCCCTCGGTCGAGAAAAGAAAAGTTGAGGCGACCCGGGCCTGACGCTCGGACCAACGCCGCCGACCGGCATGACTGAAAACACGGCGACCCGCCGCCCTGCAAGAGCTTCGGAGGCGAATCGCTTGGCTCGCCGGCCCGATCAGTCGCCGGCCGTGAGGACTTCCTCGGATGAGGCGACCTTTTGGAAGCCCAAGTCGACGATGAGTTTTTCTATGTCTTCGTTGGTGAGGCCCTTGCGGCCGTCCGCCAGCGCGGTAAAGGCCTTATACACGCGCATGAGCTCTTCGCGGTTGAGCTCGGGGAAGCCGAGGTCTTTCACGCGCTCGTGCAACGCGTGGCGGCCACTGTGTTTGCCGAGCACGAGGTTCGTCTTGGGCACGCCGACCTGCTCGGGCTGCATGATTTCGTAAGTCAGCGGGTTTTTCAAATAGCCGTCCTGGTGGATGCCCGCTTCGTGAGCGAAGGCATTGGCTCCGACGATGGCTTTGTTGGGTTGAGCCCCAAAAGTAATCAAACTCCCCAGCAGTTGACTGGCGCCGTAGAGAAGTTCGCTGCGAATGTTGGTGTGGTAGGGCAACCGATCGTTGCGGACCCTCATAGCCATCACGACCTCTTCCAACGCGCAGTTGCCCGCGCGCTCGCCGATACCGTTGATGGTGCATTCGATTTGCCGTGCCCCGGCGCCGAGCGCCGCCAGCGCATTGGCTTCGGCCAGGCCCAGGTCGTCGTGCGTATGCACGCTCACAATGGCGCGATCGCCTACCTCTTCCACGATGCGGCCGATGATTTCGGCATAGTGCTCGGGCACCATGAAGCCGACCGTATCGGGGATGTTTACCGTCGTTGCTCCGGCGTCAACGGTGGCTTTTGAGATGGCGCACAGGAAATCGATATCGGTGCGCGTGGCGTCCTCGGCGGAAAACTCGACGTCATCGATGTGTTTCTTGGCCCGTGCGACGGCGGCGACGGCATCTTCCATCACCTTCTCCTGAGTCATGTTGAGCTTGTAGCGAAGATGAATCTCGCTGGTGGCGATGAAGGTGTGCAGGCAGGGCTTCTTGGCTCCGTCGAGGGCCTGGATGGCGCGCTCGACGTCCATCGGAACGGCTCTGGCCAGCGCGGCGACACGAACATCTTCATATTCGCGCGCAACGGCACGGACGGCTTCGAAATCACCCTCGGAAGCGATTGGAAACCCGGCTTCCAACAAGTCGACACCGAGATCGACAAGGTGTTTCGCCATTTGCAGCTTTTCAGGGGTCGTCATGCTGCAGCCGGGGGACTGCTCGCCGTCCCTCAGGGTGGTGTCGAAAATGTATACGCGGTCAGACATTCGTTTGCCTCCAGCATCGGCTGTTCCCCCTAGTAAATCAAGAAACTGTCCATAATGAAAATTTATACTTTTGTGTTGCACTATGACTATTGGTGATGATATAAGTTTAGTTTATTCATGGGCGGCACAGCATTGCGCGGGTCCACTGAAGGGCTGCGAAAAAATGGGGACCCGTACCGAGTGCCGACCGAATAAGTTCCATTGAATCAGTAACCGCGTCCGGCGCGAAGTGGACTGTCCCCGATTTTTTCTGAAGGTCGCGGCTCGGTTTGTGGATGGCGGAGGAGGCTCGTTGTGGACGTTTCTTTGCTGGATACTTTCGTCGCGGTTGTCGAGGAGGGTAGTTTCTCGGGGGCGGGGCGCAAGTTGTTGCGCACGCAGCCGGCGATTTCGCTGGCGCTTCAGCGGTTGGAAGCCGAGTTGGAAGAGAAGTTGATCGACCGCTCGTCCAAGCAGCTGACATTAACCGACGCCGGGCGTTTGGTCTTTGACTACGCTCGGCGGTTTGACGGCCTTGACCGCGAATTGCGCAACGCCCTGGTCGAGATGCACGACAAGCGGGCGGGCCGATTGACGATTGGCGCGAACGAGTCAACGGCGCTTTACCTGATCGGCCATATCGAAAGATATCGGCGGCTCTACCCCGGAGTGAAGGTCGAGATCCGACGTAGTTTGTCGAGCCGCATTCCCGAAGCGCTTTCGGCGGGGTCGATGGACCTGGGGGCGATCAGTTACGCGCCCGCCGATCCGGGGTTGGCGGCGCTTGAGATTTACACGGATTCTTTAACTTTCGTCGTGTCTCCGGAGCACCGTTTCGCGGACCGCGACGAGGTCGGCATTGAAGAGTTGGGCATGGAGACGTTTATCGCGCACAACGTGGTTTCGCCTTATCGCGCGGCGGTGATCGATACGTTTCGGCGGCACCAGGTGCCGTTGAATATGGAAGTCGAGATGCCGACGATCGAGACGATTCGTAAGTTGGTCCAACTGAACATGGGCGTGGCGTTCTTGCCCAAGATGTGCGTGGAGCAGGAGCTTCGCGCGGGGGCGCTGGCGGAGGTGGGGGTTCGAGAGATTCAGGTGGAGCGCAAGATCAGGTTGGTTTATCCGACAAAGCGGCAAGTGTCGTACGCGGCTCAGGCGTTCTTGGATTTGGTGTCGGGCGGGGGGTGAGTGTCGGCGACAGTAGGGATGGGTCGCGAAAGGTATCACACCGCGAGCTTTCGACAGGGTGTGTTTTGGAGCCGTCGGGGCCCGTTGGCAAGGTCGAGAATCGAAAGGGAAGATTCCGAGCAAGTTCGTTGGCCCTTTTTTGCGCGGTTATACGCGTATATGAATGTCGGAGCGGTTGGGCCGGGCGGCCTGCGGCCCCTCTGGTGCGTGGCGTGAGAATCGAGACTGGGTAAAACAGTTCACGGGGAGGATGTGATGATCTACACGATACTCAATTTCCTGGAAGATATCCTCGGCGGTATTTTCGTTTCCTTCGTCTGCCTATACGCGGTTCTTGGGGTGGTCTATAAGGTTCGGAAATATCTCCGCCGTAAGAAAAAACTGCCCGAGGCCGTGATTAAACCCAAAGAGACACCCCTGTTGCGACCGATTCCGATTCCGACCAAGAACGAAAAGGGCTTGATGAGAATCCTCGTGTGGCTGTTTGAAGTGAGGAGCTGGTCGCTGGAAGAGAATTGGTTTTTCAATTACCACGACGGATCCCGGACCGTCCGGTTAGTATTCGGGAGGGATTTTAAGTTTGACGGGGCGTCGATTCCACGCATTTTCTGGTTCTTCTTGAGCCCGGTCGGCCTGCTGTTGATCCCCGGTCTCATTCATGACTACGCCTATAAATACGACCAACTTTGGGAGATAGATAATGGCGTCATAAAACGTTATGACAAAGGCGGTGAAGACAGCAAAAGGCATCGATGGGACCGGCAATTTTGGGCCGTCGGCGTACACGTAAACGGCTTGCGTAGTCTCACCTTCATCGCGTGGTTGGCGATCAAGATAGGCGGTTGGGTAGCTTGGAACAAGCACCGTAAGAAGAACGAGGACGCTCCGGAACCCGTTTTGGAACAACTCGAAGTCCGTGCCGGCGGCGCGGGAACGTAGTCGAAACGTACCAACCAATTACCGCTTAACCCGCTTGCCGCCGTGCTTGCTCCGGGCGCAGTCGCCGATCCGCCGCCCATTCAGGAATCAGCCCTCGGGATCTTCACAAGCCGCCCCGAGCCGGGTCGAAACCAGGCCGGATTAGGTTGCCGTCAGGAAATGGACGGATACTTCAGCAATCCCGCGGCGGTACAATGCTTGCTGTCGACGATTGCGCCCTACAGGTCGCCGTGCGCGGGTTAACGAGATGAAGGTCGGCACACCCGATTGGAAGGAGTTTCCAGTGTCTCTTCGACAAACTTTTTGTGCTCTTGCGGTGCTGTTAGTGATTGGCTGCGGCGATACCACCGCGCCGAGCTTCACGTCCGTGCCGTCGGTGGCTCCCAACCCGAATCCCGCCGTTCCCCTTGCCGCTATCGTTTCCGCCGTAACGGATGAGCCGGCCGAGTTGGTTATCGAGGTCAGCGACGGCGAGCGCGAGTGGGTGGTCCCGGAAACGGGGGATACGGCGACGGATCACACCCGAGCGGTGCTCGGATTCAAGGCCGGCCGAAAGCATCAGCTTCGCGTGCGCGCTCGCGACCAAGCCGGCAACCTCAGTGCGGACGTTCACGAGCTGGAATTCGAAACCACTCCACTGCCCGACGACTTGCCTCCAATCAAGATTCTGGCGGCCGTTCCCGACAAGATGGAGCCGGGCATCACGCTTTTCACACCCATGAAGTGGCCCACCGGCGGCGCAACGGACGAGACGTACGGCCTGGTGTTGGCCGTCGATGCCGCCGGAGAGGTTGTGTGGTACTACCGCGGCGACGAGGCCGTCGGAGATCCGCGCCCGCTTCCGAACGGCAACCTGCTTTGCATGATCGGACACAACCGAGCTTTCGAGATGGACATGCTCGGTAATGTCGTCGCGCAATGGCACGCCGCCCGGCACCCTAGTCCCGAAGCTGTCGAGAAAGTACCGCAAGGATCGATCCCCGTCGAGACCGAAACGTTTCACCACGGGATTCTCCAGATAGCTTCGGGAAATTTGCTGGTCCTCTCGACCGAACTCCGGGAGATCGAAAACTATCCGACCGATCCGGCGAAACCGGATGCCGACAAGGAGACGGCGAAAGTCATTGGCGATATCGTCGTGGAATTCGCTCGGGACGGGACGATTGTCCGGGAGTGGAAGCTGATGGACATGCTTGACGTCCACCGGGTTGGGTACGATTCGTTGGCGCCGATCTGGAATGACTGGGCGTACACCGAAGTCGAGGGTATGACACGCGATTGGGCGCACGGGAACAGTATCTTCCATGACGCCTCGGACGACTCGATCGTCCTGTCATTCCGCCATCAGGACGCTGTTGTGAAATTCTCGCGCGAGACCGGAGAGCTGATTTGGATTCTGGGTACGCACGAGGGTTGGAAAGATCCCTGGAAGCCTTACTTACTCGAACCACAAGGCGAGTTCGCTTGGCAATATCACCAGCACGCGGCCAAGATGACCCCGTCCGGGACCGTGTCGCTGTTTGACAACGGCAACAACCGCTCCTGGCCGCCCGGGAAAAAGTCGGAGGACAAGGACAGCTACAGCCGAGTGGTGGAATATGCCGTTGATCCGGCCGCCAAGACCGTGAAGCAAAGCTGGACATACGGCGGACCCGGGGATGAGCTCTTTTTCTCGCCGTTCATCAGTGAAGCCGACTGGTTGCCGGCAACCGGCAATGTGCTGGTGACCGACGGCGGGCGCGTTCGCGATAAGGACGGCAACGTGTCGAGCGACATCTTCGGCGGCCGGCACTGGGCGCGGATTGTCGAGGTGACCCACACCAACCCGCCCGAGAAAGTCTTCGAGTTGGTTGTCGACAGCGCCGATAAAGACGACCCAATTGGTTGGGCGGTGTACCGAAGCGAGCGGTTGAACAGCCTCTATTTCGCGGCGTCTCAATGAGCATGGGAGGTCGTCAGGAACTAGTCTTCTTCTTCGTGGATTTATTTTTTGCAGCCGTCTTCTTCACCGTCAAATCGTAGGATTCTTGCAGCCACTTTTCCCAGATGGATTGGGGAAGCGGCTTTTCGGTGGTGAAACGCGTCGTCACCCAGCCGGTGGACCCCACCTGAAAGCGATCCGGATCCTTGGCCGCCAGCTTGCTTGCCTGGGGCATGGAACGTTCGAGCTTGAACATGGCTTTGAATCCCTGCCCCTTGGCCCCCGGTCCGATGAAGAGGAACGAGTTTTTGCCCGCCTTAAACGAACTCTGGTTGCAAGACGTCCCTTTGGCCGCGGCCGGGAATGCCGCGGCTTTCCTACGAATTGGATCGGTGGGGTCTTGGGAGCGCGCCATGGAGTCCTTCTCGGTAGAACGGGTGGAGGGAACAGTATACCGTCTAACCTTGGCTCGACTTCTATGATTGAGTGGTTTCGTCGGTGCGTTAGGCGGGCGGTGTCCGCTACCGCTCGGATGCGATGATCCGCAGAAAGCCATCGCCGTCGATCGCGGCGGTGTCGCCGGTTTGGAGCCAGCCGTTGTCGAAGACGGCCTCGCTTGCCGTCGGGTCGTCGGCGTAGCCGAGCATTCGGCTCGGGCCCTTGATCCACAATGCGCCGGGCTCGTCGGGGGCGGCGTTTTCGCCGGTCGCCCTGTCGACGATCTTCGCGACAATGCCCGGAAGCGGATGGCCGGCGGTTCCCGGTTTCGTTCCGATTTGTTTTCGATGTCCTTGGATGTAGTCGGGAATATTCAGGGCGACGGCGGCGGTCATCTCCGCCAGGCCGTAACCTTCGATCAGCGGTACGCCGAATTTCTCTTCGAATCGGGTCGCCAGTTCTTCGGAGCCGAAATCTCCGCCTACCAGGGCGCAGCGGAGCGTGGCCAGATCTTCCCGCGGGATTTGATCGAGATAACGGCCATAGAGATCGGGCGGCGCGACAAAGATCGTGACCTCGGTGTCGCGAGCCAGTCGGCCCACCGCGCGGCCGTGGTTCGGGTCGGGTGCGTAGGCGGCACCGCATCCGGTCAGCAGCGGAAACCACAGAGTGCCGGTCAGGCCAAGCGCACGGCTGAAGGGCAGCACGCCCATCACGCGGTCGTCGCGCTTCACCCAGAAAACCTGCGCCAGCGCTTCGACGTTGGCGATGAGGTTGGCGTGAGAGAGCAGGACGGGTTTGCGCCGACCGCCGGTTCCGGCGGTGAAGATGATCGCGGCCGGGCTGTCGGCGGAAGGGGCGTTGCCACAGGCCAGTGCTCGCAGAACGCGAGTCGGCGTTGGAAACGCCGCCAGCGACAGCAACGTTGTTTTCCAGCCGGACGCGCGGGATTGGAGATCGCGGCTGGTCGCGTGCCAAGCAGCCGGCGGGAGTTCGGGGTAGCCGGAGTCGGGGTCGGTGATCAGACCGCCGAGGGCGATATCACCTGCCGGCGCGTGCGCAGTCGCGGCGTCCGAGACAGGCGGCAAATTGACCGACACGCCTCCGGCTACCACGGTCGCCAAGTTCGCCAGGACGGCATCGATCGAGGGAGGCAGCGCGATGCCGACGCGGGGCTTACTTTGCCCGGCGTCGCGGGCAAGTCGTCTGATTTGGCGACCCCACAGTAACGCCTCGCTCAAAAGCCTTCCGTAGGAAACCGAGCGGTGTTCATCGACGACGGCGCGCCGGAACCAACGCTTTTTGGCGGTGCGGATGAAGTGCTGTTGGAGTCCTTCACGGCCGGCGTAGGCGTGTCGCGCGGCCTCGGCGCCGAGTTCCATGACGGCTTGGCGGACTTCGACGGAGTTGGCGGTCGAGGGCAGGGGCCGGCCGAAGGAAACGGTGATGGGGTAGCGCAGGTTTTCCGGTACGCGGAAGAACGCTTTGCCGTCTTTCATGCTGAAGATGCTGCCCCAGACGCGATCGAGGTTGACAGGAATGATCGGGACATTGAAACTCTCTCCGGCGACGCCGTCGGCATCGAGACCCGCCATGATGCGCTCGAAGCCGGGTTTGAAGCGCAGCATGTTGCCCGTGCGGCTGACCGAGCCCTCGGCGAAGATGCAGACGACGTGGCCTTGTCGCAATTGTTCGCGCGCCAGCTCGATCGACTCGGCCACTTTTTCCGGATCTCCGCCTTGGATGGGGATGGCGTGCATGCGGCTTAAGATCCAGTTGAACGCCTTCATCTCGTAATAGGGACGATAGATCAGAAAGCGCAAGAAGCGCTGTACGCAGCCGCCGACCAGAAAGCCGTCGATGTAGGAGAGGTGATTGCTCACCAGCAGAGCCGGCCCGCGGAACGGGACGTTCTCCTGTCCGACGATGCGAATGCGGTAGACGGTGTGGGTCAGCATCCACAAAACGAAGCGGATCAAGAAATCGGGCACCACGGTGAGCATGTAGGCCGTGACGACGAAGGTCATGATCCCGAATAGGAAAATGATGCGATCGGGGCCGACCGCCAGTAAATCGTTCAGCGCATAGAGCGAGCCCGAGGCCGCCAGAACGCCGAACATGTTCATGAAATTGTTGGCGGCGATCAATCGGCCGCGCTCGCTCGCGTCGGCGCGCTGTTGCAGCAGCGAATTGAGGGGAACGGTGAACAGCCCCCCGGCGAAACCCAGGAGCACCATGAAGAGGCCGGCGCGCAGAAAAGTATCCCCCGCCGCCAGCCCCAGCGCGGCCAGTCCCATGCCGATCGAACCAAGCGGCGTGAGACCAAGCTCGACTTTGTCGCCCGAGAGTCTTCCGGCCGCGAGACTGCCGACGGCGATGCCCAAGCCCATGAAGGCGATCAGGCGGCCGTTCCACTCCTGGCCGGCATGGAGGACGTCGCGGGTGAACAGGACGATGTCGAGTTGCAACAACGCGCCCAGCATCCAGAAGTAGGAGATGCCCAGCACCGTGAGCCAAAGCGGCTTGTCGCGGTAGAGAGTACGCAGGCCTTGGTCGATTTCGCTCCAGGGATTGAGTTGGAAAGGTTTTCGCGCGGTCGGGTCGGGAACGCGCCCGATGCCGAAACTTACCGTGAAGCCGGCGACGGCGATGACGGCGAGCACGGCGCCGATGCGCCAACTATCGTCAGGCCATGCGGCAAGCATTTCGCTGCCGATCCAGGTGCCGAAGATGATGGCAAGATTGGTGGTCATTTGGACCAGAGCGTTGGCGCGGGAGAGGTCCTTGTCGGGAACCATCTCGGGCACGATGCCGTATTTCGCCGGGCTGAAGAGCGTTGATTGCAAAGCCATCAAAAACAGCACCACGAGCAGGAAAGCAAAACTGCCGATCCATAGCGCCCACACGGCCAAGAGCATCGAGAAGATTTCGATCGACTTGGTCGCGATCAGAACGGTGCGTTTGTTGCGGCTGTCGGCAAGGTGCCCTGCATAGCCCGAAAACAGGAAGAAGGGGAGAATAAAGACCACGCCCACCAGAGCGAGATCGCGGCTTCCCGACCCGCCCGATGTTACCGTGATCGCCAGCAGAGTGACGACGATCTTGAAGACGCTGTCGTTGAAGGCTCCGAGCATTTGCGTCCACAGCAGAGACGCGAAGCCGCGGGCGCGAAGCAAATCCTTGTATTGGCCGAAGGGCATTAGGTACGGGGCGTCGGCCCCACTCTATCGCTTGTGTTTGACCAATCTACCACGATTCCAGGGTTGAGCCAAGGTCGGCGGGTTGGCGTAACGGTCCATCGAAAAGATGAGACGCCGGCCGCAGCCGGGTTCGAGGCGGACGGTTACATAGGGCGCGTTGAATGGCTTGGTTGCGGTTTCGCGCTCGTTCGATTTCGGGTCGCTCGTGGCCGGTTCGGAGATCCCCGATACGCCTCGAAACTGATGTTCACCGTAGCCGCCGGCCTGCACATCGATCTCGCGGGCTTCGAGTTGATTCGTGTTCACCAACGTAACCGTCACGGAATCCGCGTCCATGTTTTCGACCAGCGCCGCGACGTCGTCGGGGAGTCCCGAGCGCCAGCGGACCGGGTCGAAGTAGCGCAGACGACTGTGCAGCACCCAGATTCTCCCGCGCGCGAAGTAGCCGCCCGTCGTCAGGCGCAGCAGATGCTCGGTGGTCGCGGGGACGATGTCGAGCAGGTAATCCGCCAGCCGCGTATCGGGCGAGGTTGGGTCGTTGCGCATGCGATCAGTTCTCTCGCGAATGTGCTCGAAATCCCGCCGCATCGCCCGCGCGGGATAGTCGGGGTCGTTGCCTTCGAGAAAGGCAAGCCAACCTTTCTCGGTCGGGATGCGGGCGAGGTCTTTGCGGTCCATCGACCACAGGTAGATTTCTGTCAGCCGGTCGGTGAAGAGATTTTCGGTGTAGTGATAGAACTCGGGCGGGCCGTTGTGTTTGTAGCCGCGGGGATCGCCATACATTTGTGGCAGCAGGGTCTTGCCGTCGACGGTTTTTTTGTGTTCGTAAACCAGATCCAGTTGTCGACGAAGGACGTTGATGTAGGAGAAGTCGCCGGTCAGTAGCAGGCCGTTCGCGAAGCCCGGCCAGGAGGCCCCGGTGAAATAGTTGCGATGGGCGATTTGTTCGAGCTCGCCGTCGAAGATCGTGAAGTTCCAACCGTAGGTCCCCTTCCACCACTGCCCGTTGTACTCCCCGCCCGGCTCGCCGTCGAGGCCGATGTTGGAGGGAATCATGCCGCCGGTTTTCTCGGTTCGGGCTTTCCAGGCATCGAGGTATTCGAGCGTCCAATCGCGGTACTTGTCTTCGTGGGTGAGGGCGTAGGCATTGAGGCCCAGCAGGGTGGCGCCTAGGTTGAGAAAGTTGTCGCCGACCGAGTCGAGGTACTCTTCGCAATGCGCCAACATGCGCGGGTACCACTTGGCGAGATCAAGCATCTTGCTGTTGCGAGCGGGATTATGGAGCAGATGAAATGTACCCGCGACAGGGTCGCCCACCCAGTCGTAGACGGTGGCCTTGCGCATCATCGGGCCGCGGCTACCGTTCCAAATGCTCTTGATGATCTTCTTGGCCGGGTCGTAGTTGGGGGCTTCGGGATCTTCGTCCATATACATGGCGGCAAAGCGGCGCATGCGACCGACGAGTAGTGGGTCGGTCGGGTCCGACAAGCCCAACAGAAAAAATGCTCGCATGCCCTCGCCGGTATGAAACCAGTCGGACATGGTGATGAATTCCTTGTGATAGGCGCCGTTCGAGGCCAGCTCGGTCAACTCGGTGCGCAGCTCGTTGTATTGCAGCAGATGTCCTTCGAGGCCTTTCTTGTAGAGCCGCAGCACGGAGTCGGAGCCGCCGAGGGCGTGCAGCAGGGTCCAGTTGTAGTAGGTCTCGATGGCATCGTCGGGGCCGTCGAGGGTGCCCCAGCGCGGCGTGTGCAGCAGATAGCCGCGATCATCGATGTATTTCTCGGCGAAAGCTTCGACGGCGCGGGAGTTGGCGTCGAGCAAGGCGCGCTCCATCAAAGCCCAAGCGGGCGGGGACATCGGGGTATCGACGACGAGGGTGGGTTGAGCAGACGCCGGGGAGGCGGCGGCAAGGCAAAGGGTTAGGGCGGCGAGGAAGGGAGCTTTCAAGCCCCTGGGCCGAGCGACGGTAAGAAAACCGAGGCCGAGGAGCCGCGAAGCGGCGGCAGGAATATAGCCTAGGGTGGAGCCGGAACGGCGGAACCCTAGGTAACGATCCAATACGATGGAGCCCTGAAAGGGCGGCAGAAACCAACGCATCAAGCTATCCAGACGCTTCTCGCCATCGGCTCTAGTTCTCATAATCTTGTGAAGAGTCCCCCGCCGGTCCGGGAAAACACCCGCTTTTCGGCGGCAACGCAGAAGAGTCACTTTCCATCCACACACGACATTTCATAACACCGCCGTGAAAATGGACGCCAGGGCGTTCCTGCCGCCCTTTCAGGGCTCCACTTGATTTGATTCCGTACCCAGGGTTCCGCCTTCGGCTCCACCCTGGGCTATATTCCTTTCGCCGCTTCGCGGCTCAGCGCATTTGTGACTTCGCCGTCTCTTCGTAATACCCATTTATCGGCAACGCTACATTCGGAAGAGGCCGTATCCCTACTTGCCCCCGTACAACTTGTCAATCACCGGGGCGTACAATTTTTCCACTTCACGACGCCGTACTTTCATGGTCGGCGTGATTTCTCCTTTTTCGATGGAAAACTCTCGTTCGAGGACGGCGATCTTTTTCACTTGCTCGTAGCGTGCCAGCCCCTCGCAAGTCTTCAACACTTCGGCCTCGACCATTGCGGCCGTCTTTTCATCGCGGGCCAGTTCGCTATCGCTTTCGGCGCCGACGCCGTTGGCCTTGGCCCATTGGCGGAGCTTTTCGAAATTCGGTACGATCAGCGCGCTGGGGAAATTGCGGCGCTCGGCGATCACGACCGCCGTCGAAACGTAGTCGCAGCTCTTGATGAGGTTCTCGATCGGCTGTGGAGCGATGTACTTGCCGCCCGAGGTTTTGAGGAGATCCTTCTTGCGGTCGGTGATTTTCAGATAGCCGTCGTCGTCGATCTCGCCGATATCGCCGGTGTAGAACCAGCCGTCGACGATCACTTCGGCGGTGACCTCGTCCATCTTGTAGTAGCCGCGCATGATGTTGGGGCCGCGCACGAGGATCTCGCCGTCTTGGGCGATCTTGATTTCGACGTTCGGGATCGTTTGGCCGACCGTGCCGAGACGCATTTTTCCCAAGTGATTGGCGGTGACTATCGGCGAGGTTTCGGTCAAGCCGTAGGCTTCACAGATGGGAATACCGACGGCATGGAAGAACTCCGCCAGATGAAGCCCCAACGGCGCCGCGCCGGAGACAAAGTAGCGCATGCGGCCGCCCAGCCGCTCGCGCAGCTTGCTCAGCACGAGGCGATCGGCCAGGGTGTGCCGCAGTTGGAGTCCCAACGGTAACGACTCGTTGCGCAGCCCGTAAGGAATCGTCTCTTTCCCCGTGCGGACGGCCCAGGCGAACAGCTTTTGGCGGAGCGGCGGAGCGGCACCTACCTTTTCCATCACGCGGCCGTGCACTTTTTCAAAGAAGCGCGGCACCCCAACGGCGACGGTCGGCTTGACTTCCAGCATATTCTTCGCCACCGCGTCAATCGATTCGGCATAGGCAACCGTCGTGCCGCTACGGAAATAGGTGTAGTCAGCCATGCGCTCGGCGACGTGGCAGAGCGGCAAGAACGACAAGCCCACATCGTCGGGGCTGAAGTCGTATCCGTTATCTCGAACATTGATCGCAAAATTCCCGTGCGTCAGCATGACGCCTTTGGGCGTTCCCGTCGTACCGGAGGTGTAGATGATGCTGGCGAGGTCTTCGGACTCGACTTCGTTGATCGAAGTTTCAAGCGCTTGTTTTTCCTCGGGCGTCAGAGGCGCGTCGCCGATCAGCGATCCCAGGCTGATGACGCGCTCGTCATCGCTCTCCACTTCATCGAAAACGATCACGCCTTCGAGCAGCGGCAGGTGATCCCAAATCGATTGGATCTTGGCGAGTTGGTCGGCGGTTGACGCCATCGCCGCGTGGGCGCCGGAGTGTTCGAGCATATAGCGCACTTGCTCGGCGGTCAGGGTTGAGTAGAGCGGCACGCTGACGATGCCCGCCGTCATCATGGCGAAATCGCCGACGGCCCATTCCCAACGGTTTTCCGACAGCAGCGCGCAGCGGTCGCCTTTGCCAAGGCCCGCGCGGCGCAACTCGCCCCGCAAGCGCCCGACGCGGCGCTCGACCTCGCGCGCCGAGATGGGGCGGTACTGCCCGTCGGATTTCGCCAACATCATGTCCGGCCGGTCGTAGGCAATCGTGTGGCGAAATAATCGGGCCAGGGTTTCGGGCATGCACTGCTCCTTCGTCTTCCCGCGCGGCCGACCTTCGATTCACGATGTAGGCGGAAACGGGTCGACCGCGGAAAACTTCGTTCTCAACACTGTAAACTGTAGCTCTTCGGGAGGGAAGGGGCTATGGCGGAAACTAAGTGGACAAGAATGGCCGAGGAGATGGATCTTCGTATTCCAAAAGAAGAAGTGGAAGCGTTTTCGGCGGTATTGGACCGCTTGTACAGCGACCTGCGGCCGGCGCTGGACCGCGACCTGAGCACGGTCGAGCCGGTGGGCGCTTTCCGGCCTGACGGAAAATAATCGGGCGAACAGAGGGGCTCGCATGACGATCGAAGAAGCATCCCGACAAATCCAGAGCGGCGCGCTGTCGCCGGTCGAGTTGACGCGCGAGAGTCTGAAGACCATCGCCCGCTTGCAACCAGCCCTCAATGCTTTCGTGACGGTGACCGAAGAGTTCGCGCTCGAGCAAGCGCGCCGTGCTGAAGCCGAGATTCGCGCGGGCAACTATCGCGGGCCGCTGCACGGCATCCCTTATGCCGCGAAAGACCTCTATTACACCGCGGGCATCAAGACGACGATGGGTTCGAAAATCATGGCCGATTTCGTGCCCGACTACGATGCCGCCGTGATCGAAAAGCTGCACCAGGCCGGAGCCGTCTTAGTGGGTAAGGCAGGGCTGCATGAGTGGGCCTACGGCATCACAAGCACCAATCCGCATTTCGGGGCCGTGCGTAACCCGTGGGACCCAGAGAGGATTCCGGGGGGATCGAGCGGCGGATCGACGGCGGCGCTGGCTTCCCGACAGTGTTTGTTTTCGCTGGGGTCCGACACCGGCGGATCGATTCGCATCCCGGCGTCGTTGTGCGGGGTGGTGGGGTTAAAACCGACTTTCGGGCGCGTCAGCCGACACGGCGTTTTTCCGCTCGGCCACACCCTCGACCATGCCGGGCCTTTCGGGCTCACGGTGCGCGACACGGCCTGGGTTTATGAGGCGATCGCCGGTCCCGATGCGCGCGACGACAGCAGCGTCGAGCGCCCCGACCCCGCGCCGCGGCTTGACCCGGAACCGCGCCTGGACGGCAAAAAGATCGGCGTGCCGCGCAATTTCTATTTCGAGCACCTCGATCCCGATGTGGACTCCGCCGTCCGCGCGGCTTTGAAGGCGCTCGAAGAGATCGGAGCTGCGTTGGTCGATATCGATGTTCCCGATATCGTGGAGTTTAATGCTGTCGGCAGACTGATCTTGCTGGCCGAGGCGTCGTCGGTGCATCGGCGGCGATTGCGGGAACGGCGGCAGGATTTCGGGGATGACGTCCGGACTATGCTTGACCAAGGGCAACTGATCTCCGCCGCCGAATACCTCGACGCCCAGCGCCGGCGGCGGGAATTGAACCGCGGTTTCAACGCTCTGCTCGAACAGGTCGACGTGATTGCCGCGCCGACGATTCCCATCACCGCCGCCAAGATCGGGCAACTGACGACAATGATCGGCGGGGAAGAAGAGAATGTTCGGCTGGCGACGACACGACTGGTTCGCGCGCTGAACATGACGGGGTTGCCGCTGCTGTCGGTTCCTTGTGGACTGAGTACCGCGGGGTTGCCGATTGGGCTACAACTTATCGGACCGCTTTTCGGGGAAGCGGGTTTGCTCGAAGTCGGCCACGCCTACGAGCGAACGACCGATTGGCACACGAAACGGCCGCCGGATCAAACCGAGCCGCGTCCTCGCGACTAGAGAACCCCTCCTCGCGCCCGATCCGCGAGCGGTGCTACAGTGGCCTCGCAATAGAAGTCGGCGTGGGAGGCGGGCGCTCTCCCCGCCTTGTCGAAAACAAAGCCTTCGTCGGGCGAATCGCCGACGACTTTCGTCTGCTGCGCGAAGCCGGGGGCGACGAGGTCGATATCGGTATCGACTTTCACGGCAAGGTAAGCCCGCAAACGGCGAAGCTGCTCATCAAGGCGCTCGAGCCTTATCAGCCGATGTTCATCGAAGAGCCGGTGAACTGCCAGAACCACGACATCATGGCCGAGATCGCCCGGGGGACTCACTTACCGATTGCCACCGGCGAGCGCGTCTTCACAAAGTGGGGGTTTCGAGAAGTACTCGAGAAGGGCGCGGCGAGTATCTTACAACCCGACCTTTGTCACGCCGGCGGCATTATGGAGACGCGTCTGATCGCGGGCATGGCCGAGGCCTACTACGGCGCCGTCGGCTCCGTAGCCGATTGGTAGAGCAACTCCCCAATTCGTCCGCGTCCCACAACCGTCTTTGCTACCATAGCCGCGGTCTTGCCCTCCCGTCTCCAATCCCGCCTCCACGCCCTCGGCCTCGACCGCAAGGAATTGCGGGCCTGGGCCATGTACGACTGGGCGAACTCGGCATTCAATACGACCGTCATGGCGGCGGTCCTGCCGATCTACTACCACCAGGTGGCGGCCGTCGGCGTCGAAGAGCACTTGCGCACCGCCTACTGGGGCTACACCCAAACCATCGCGCTGTTGATCATCGCCGCTCTGGCGCCGGTGCTCGGAGCAGCGGCTGATTACGCCGGCCGCAAGAAGACCTTTCTAACCGGCTTCGTCGGGATCGGCGTCGTAGGCGCGGCGCTGTTGTCCCTTGTCGGCGAGGGCGATTGGATGTTCGCCTCCGCCGTCTTCATCGTGGGAAACATCGGCTTTGCCGGCGCCGAAGTCTTCTACGAATCGCTGTTGCCTCACATCGCCCGCCGTGATGAAATCGACCGCGTCTCGACAGCCGGTTATGCGACGGGCTATGTCGGCGGCGGGTTATTGCTGGCTGTTCACCTGGCCTGGATCAGCTCGCCCGACACATTTGGCTTCGACGACGGGGGCCAGGCCTCGCGCGCGGCTTTCTTCACCGTCGCGCTGTGGTGGGGATTTTTCACCGTTCCCCTGCTACGCCGGGTCGCCGAGCCCCCGCGCCGACTGAGGGCGGGCGAAGAGGCGTCTCTGCGAGCCTTGCACGCCGGGCTCGCGCGCGTCATCGAAACGTTCCGCGAGATTCGTCGCCACCGCGAGGTGTTCGTCTTCTTGCTCGCCTTCTGGTGTTACAACGACGGCATCAACACGATCATCAAGATGGCGACGATCTACGGTGCTGAAATCGGCATCGGACAAAACGACCTAATCGGCGCCTTGCTGCTGGTGCAATTCGTCGGCATCCCGGCGACCTTCGCCTTTGGCGCACTCGCCGCCCGAATCGGTCCGAAGCGCGGCGTTTACTTAGCCCTGGCCGTCTATACGGGTATCTCGATTCTCGGCTTCTTCATGCAAGAGGCCTGGCATTTTTGGACCCTCGCTTGCGGCGTCGCGCTGGTGCAAGGGGGCAGCCAAGCCCTGAGCCGCTCGCTCTACGCCTCGATGATCCCGCCCGGCAAATCGTCGGAATTTTTCGGCTTCTACAGCATCAGCGGCAAGTTCGGCAACATCTTCGGCCCGCTCGTCTTCGCCGTCGTCAGCCAACTTGCCGGAGGCAGCCGCTTGAGCATCCTATCGCTGATCATCTTCTTTGTGGGCGGCATGTTGCTGTTACGACGTGTCGATGTCGAAGCCGGCCAAAAAGCGGCGCGCGAAGAGGACGCGGAGTTGCATCCGGCGTAGCAGATCCCAACCGATGCCATAATCAAACCGTAGCTCTTTACATCAAGCATCCGGACGCCAAACGGCTTGCCGAAGAGCTCTCCGCTCACACGGGCGAGAGCCTTGCTGATGCCGTTGTAAAAGCTTTGCGGGAACGGCTCGTGCGTGAAACTGGGGGCGCCCTCAGGCCCGGCCTCAAAGAAGATCTGCTCGCCATGGGCGATCGGTTGGCCGCGCTCCCCGACTTGGACCCCCGTAGCTCCGATGAAATTCTCGGTTACGACGAACGCGGCGTGCCCAAGTGAGGGGCATCGTAAATCGACCCGTCAACAGGCTGATATCCTGACAGGGTAGTGCGCAGTCGGCTGCGATCAGACCCCGTACCCACACGCCCCATGATGCACCTCAAAATCCTCTCGCACCCGATTTTCATGAACCTCGACTTCCATCTGCCGATGGTCGTCGACTTGTCGCATCCGCTGATCATGCTCGAGGGTGAGAACGGCTCGGGCAAATCCACCCTTCTCCACTCCATCTTCTACGCTCTGCGCGGTGAAGAGCCTGAAGGCTACGCTTACAAGCTGCACAAACCCGACGATATCGTGATTGAGAAAGCGTTGCTGTTCGACGCCGAGCAGCATAACCCGCGCACCCAGCCTCACCTGTTCGAAGACGATCCGAAGATGAAGGAGTTCGTCGAAACAGCCAGCCACGGGCAGGTGATGCTTTCGCTCTTCAGCAACACGTTCCCGTCGATGCCCGACGGCACGGTCCTGCTTCTCGACGAACCGGAGATGGCGCTTTCGCAGTCGAATCAACGCCGCGTGTTGAAGATGCTGCGGGAACTCATCGACCAAAAGAAGTTCCGCATCATCGCCGCCACGCATTCCCCCGTCTTACTGGGAGCCCCGGAAACCTACGTCATCAATCTCGACCGCCACATCAACCGCAACATCATTCGCGATGACTTCGGCGTCCAAGGCGCCAGCACGATTCAGTAGCGCCCCGCGGCTCAAAGCAAACCCTGCAACTCGCTCAGCCCTCCCACAACGGCCCGCGTCTGGTGACCCGCGAACTCCGCCTCTTCGGTAACTCCCGACAAGACGGCAATGAACTCCACCCCCGCCCGTTCCGCCGCCGAAGCGTCGGTCGTGCTGTCTCCCACATACAGCGTGACCGACGCAGCCAAGCCAAGCTGCTCTAGCGCCCGCAGCAAGCCCTCCGGGTGAGGTTTGTGCTCGCTCACATCCTCGCCCCCGACAATCGTGTCGAATAGATGCCCGGCGCCCTCGCGGTCAAGCACGGCGGCGATACGGGAGCGGTACTTGGTCGAAACGATGCCCAACGTAAGTCCTTTTTTCCGCAACGGCACGAGAGCCTCGATCATCCCCGGAAGCAGCTTCGTATCCCTGACCATAATCTGATCGGAAAGCTCGCGCCACAGACCGCGAAACTCAAGCGCCCGAGGGCGATGCTCTTCGCCGGCCAGGGTCGCCAGCGTATCGGGCAGCGAGAGGCCGATCGTGCGCCGGATCGCGTCGGGCGCTGCCGGTTCGAGGCCCATACCCGTCAGGGCATGGTTGGCGCACTCGACCACAGCGCTCGACGAGTCGGCGAGGGTGTAATCAAAATCGAATAGAAGCGCTTGTGGAGAACTTGTCACAAAGGGAACCTGTACGGCCGACCGGTCAGGCCGCTTGCCGAACGCCATCACAGTTTACCCTGAGCGCACTCAGGACCCTGTCTCGAGCGTTGAGGAACAGCACGAGCGCAACCCCCCACCCACCAACCTCGCACCCCGCGTCGGAGTATACTTTGAGTATCTGCTCATGGGAGGGTGGAACGGGTGCCTTCAAAGTCTTTCTTCGTGCTCCTCGGCCTTGTAACGGTCCTCTTCGTCGCCACCGCATCGGCGGCTCCAGCGCCTTCGTTTGAGACGGAGATCCTCCCGATCTTCAAACAAAGTTGCCTCGCCTGCCACGGGCAAGAGCCCTTCCAAGGGGAACTCGATCTGAGTTCGCTTGAAGGCGTACTCCGAGGCGGCAAGTCCGGCGCCGGCCGTTGCTCCCGGGGCGTCCGACCGCAGTCTGCTGCTCGAAAAGATCGTCGGCGGTGCGATGCCTCCGATGGATCCCCGACTGACCAACGACCAAGTCGACCAGATCCGCGGTTGGATCGATCATGGACTCAACCAAGAGACCGCCGCGAGCGGACCGCCCCTCACCGAAAAAGACGTCTTGCCGATCTTTCAGCTGCGCTGCGCGAAGTGCCACGGCAAGCGTCGTCAGGAAGCCGGTCTTGACCTGCGCACATTGGCCGCCCGATTGAAGGGCGGCAAGTCGGGGCCGGCGCTTGTGCCGGGCGACCCCGAAGACAGCTTGTTGTTCCAGCGCATCATCCGCCAAGAGATGCCGCCTCCCGACATGCTGTTCGAAAGTCAGGTCCGTCCGCCGATCGACTCGGAAGTCGAAGTCCTGCGGAAATGGATCGCCGGCGGCGCGCTCCCCGAACCCCGTCCTTCCGACGACGATGAACTTGTCGCGGACGCCGAGCACCACCCACAACCGAAAGGCAGCGATTTCTGGTCGCTCCGTCCCCCGACTCGACCC
>CBDDCY010000001.1:0-23881 GCA_965226435.1 Bryobacterales bacterium | reverse complement strand
AGCCTCGGCCGGGTACCCGCCACGCATTGCGGCGTCACATGGAGGAGAGTTTCCGGCGGAATGCCTTGTTCGGGGACGATCGCATGCACAAGCAAGTGAGCGTGACTTACGGAGGGCCGCGCCTGCGCTTCACGTTCGACTACAGCTACCGGCCCAACGGCGTGGTCAAATACGTGCACGCACTGGCGCTGCGCAACGACGTCTCCGACGCGTCGAAACTGTGTTTCGCGTTTGAAAGAATGCGGGCGGCGGCGGAAACGCCGCCCGAGTTAACGGCCGTTGTGGACGATACATTCCCCGACGACACGCGCGAGTTGCTGCATTCGTCGACAGTGACGACCTGCGTGGTTTCCAAGTTGGATGAGATGGCCTCCTCGATTCGGCGCGAGTTACGGATTTGATCCACCGGCGTCGCCGGCCGCGCGCCGCAACCCGGTCGCGAAAACCCTCCGGCGGCCGCGCCGATATCTCGAACAGCCTCGGCTTCCGACGTCCCATCACGCCGAGTTGAAAAAAATTTCCCGAGCGGAATCAACGGTTTAGTGAGCCGGCTCGCGGCTACCAGCATTTTCCAATCCAACAATGAGCCTGAAATGGGTCTGAGCTGAAAAGGGTGGCTAGGTGGGGTGAAGAACTCCTTTCTGAGACGATGGCGGTGTTCGAGCGGGGAGGGGGGTTAAGGGGGAGGGGGAAGCTGAGCACGCGCTTGGCATGATCCCAAAGGTTTCTTGAGCTTCCCCTTCCCCCTCCCTCCCTGTCGAGTCCCGGACCGTCCGGTCCGGCCCAGCGCAACGCGGCTCCAAGCAACAGCTCAGCGTCGCGAGCGGCAGGCGTCGAGCAGTTTTCTCTTGCGTTGCTGCATGCGCAAGGCGTACTCGGTGTCGCTCATCCGGCGGGCTTGTTGCTGCAGAAAAGCAACCGTGATCCCGGGCTTCAAGTGGCTCTCCACCGCGTCGAGCGAAAGCAACTTTTCGCAGGGCGTGCGATAGTCGGCAAGCCGGTAGCGGCGGCGGCGCTTGCCGTTCGAGGCCGTCTCCACGGTCGCGAATCCACAAGGACGGTGATAGTTCAAATAGGGGTTGAAATCGGCCGTGTAGAAACGTTGGAACTTTTCGGCATGCTCGGCGGCGATGGGTTCGTGTCCGATGTGCTTGCGCACCACCGCACCGTTTTTGCCTTCCACCAAAGCGTTGTCGGTGCTGCGATGGGCCCGCGATTTGGTGAACTCTTCGACCCTCATTTTGTCCAACAACCGCGCCACCCGGTAGTTGAGAAACTCCGAGCCGTTGTCGGAATGAAAACCGCGAACGCGGAAGGGGAATTGATGCAGCATAGCCTCTAAAACCGGCTTCAAATGGGCCTCGGAGATGGTTTCGCAACAGCCCACCACCTGCCATTGCGTGACCGTGTCGACGGCGTTGATGTGATACAGCCCCTTGCTGGTTTCGGTGTCGCCCTGGTGCACGGTGTCGACCCGCAAGTAACCGGGCCGACCGCGCGGATCGGGCTTGCGCCGCTCGCCGATGCTCACCGCCGCGGCGCGAGTTTTGGTGTGGTGCACGTGGTGTTCGCGATAGGCGCGGGTGCGCCGCAGGTTGTAGATGTGGGAGGCCGAGATGGAGGCCAATCGTTGATAGTCGGCCTTGTCGTAGACCTCGAATTCGCGTTCGAGAATACGACGCACGGCCGGGCCCGAGAGGCCTTCGTGCGCCGCGTCGACCGCGGCCAAGCGAGCGATATCGTCGGGCGTGTAGCGGCGTGGGAAGCGGCGGCGGCGGGAAGCGCGCGGCTCGATGACGCCGCGCTCGCGCCAACGGGCGATCAAGCGGGTGATTTGCGACAGGCTGAGTCCGCTGATCTTGGCCAGATAGCGGCGCACAACCCCCTTGTCTTTCTTCGACAGACCCGGGTACCGGCGGGCGCGCAGGGTGCGTTCGAGCAGCGCGTAAATCTCCTTGCGGCCGGTGCCGGCAAAGCTGAGGGTGGTGCCGGCGTCGAGAAACTGTTCGATCTCGACCGGCGTGAGATGTTCGGCATGCTGCATGGTAATCGGCATTCACCCGCAGTGTGCCCTGTCTCGCCCTTGTCGTTTTCAGGCTCATCTTGTGTTGGAAACACGCCCTCCTTCAGGCTCATCTTGTGTTGGACAATTCTATACCCTCGCTGCCGAATCTTATTCTGGTAACGTGGTAACGGGGACACTCATGGCGGAAGCGGGCGGTTGACCGGTATCCCCTCGTCCACATTTCTCACGAGCAGACCGCTGCAACGAAAGCACACAAAAAATGGCAGGCCGACGCGAAACACTAAGTCAACGACTCGACCGTATCGAGAAACGGGCGCCCGAGCGCAAAAAACGGATCGTCGTCGTCACCGAAGGGCCTTCGGGTGATCAAGACCCCGAAACCGACGACGTCACGGACGACTCAACGGACGACCCCGGTTCCGGTAACCGTGAAGCGGAATAAGACGCGGCGCGCGGCGCGGGCTTCGCGTCGCCCGGCCTCGCTGCGGCGCGGGGTGCGCGTTTTCCTCGGCCTTCCTGATCACCCCTTATCACCCCTTGTCCACCCGCCGCGCATGTCCCTTTGCTTTACATTCTCTCGCGGCCCACGCTACGATACGAAGTTCGCATGGTCAAGACCGAACGGGAATATCGCCAAGATATCGTCGACATCGGCAGGCTCGTCTTTGAAAAGGGATGGGTGGCCGCCAACGACGGCAACATCTCGATTCGCCTGGACCACGAGCGCATCCTTGGCACGCCCACCGGCGTCAGTAAGGGCATGATGCGCCCCGATGATTTGATCATCATCGATAACGACGGCAACAAGATGGCCGGGCGCCTGGAACGCACGTCGGAAATCGCGATGCACTTGACGATCTACAAGTTGCGTCCCGACGTCTTGTCCGTGGTGCACGCTCATCCGCCGGTCGCGACCGGATTCGCGGCCGCCGGGTTATCACTGAATAAGGCGCTGTTGCCCGAGGTGGTGATCGGGCTCGGGTGCGTCCCGTTGGCCGATTACGGGTTGCCCGGGACACCCGCGTTAACCGAGCCGATGTTGCCGCTGATCCCCAAGTACGACGCCATTTTGTTGGCCAACCATGGGGCGGTCAGCTACGGCAAGGATGTACATCAAGCGTATTTCCGCATGGAAACCGTGGAACATTTTGCGCGCATCAACTTCGTTGCCGAGATGCTGGGGGGCGCGCGACCGCTGCCGCGCGGCGAAGTCGACAAGCTTTTCGAGGCGCGCGGCCGCTACGGAGTGCAGTCGAACGCGATACAGCAACCCGGTTGCCCGATTTCGGCCGAGGATGCCGCGAGCGGCGTCCAAGGGGCCGACGGTCAAGAGCGTTTTACGGTCACACGCAACGAGTTGGTGCAACTGGTCGAGGAAGCCGTGCGGGTAAGGCAATAGAATCCGGAGGAGGTAGGAAATTTAATGGGCGAAGCCCTGGGAATGATTGAAACACGAGGCTTGGTCGCTTTGATCGAAGCCGGCGATGCCATGGTCAAGGCCGCCAATGTAACATTGGTGGGCTGGGAAAAAATCGGGTCGGGCTATGTCACCGTGCTCTGCCGCGGCGATGTCGCCGCCGTGAAGGCCGCCACCGACGCGGGCGCGGCCGCGGCTCGTCGAGTCGGCGAGTTGCTCGCGGTCCACGTAATTCCGCGGCCTCATACCAGCCTGGACGATATTTTCAATATCTCCGCCAAGTGAGTCCGGCTGAACAAGGACGCCTCGCATGATCCTTGCGCACGTCGCAGGTACCGTTGTCGCTACTCGGAAAGACCCTCGCCTGGAGGGAAGGAAGCTGCTCGTTTTGCAGCTCGAGTCGCCGAAAGGCGACAAGCGGGACGCATTCCTGGTAGCCGTCGACACGGTCGGCGCGGGCGTGGGCGAGCGAGTGATCGCCGTGCAGGGCAGTTCGGCTCGTATGGCGCAAGGTTGCAAGGACACTCCGATCGACATCGCGATCGTCGGCATCGTCGATGAGATCGACCTGGACGAACCCGACGGGGGAGGGGACTGACCGTGCGTCTGGGCCGTGTCGTCGGAAAGCTGTGGTGTTCGGTCAAGGACGAATCTCTTGAAGGCCACAAGCTGTTGGTGATTCAACCGATTACCGCCGACGGCAGCGACATGGGCAATGAGCTGATTGCCCTTGACGCGGTTGGCGCGGGCGCGGGCGAAACCATTTACTGGTGCCGCGGGCGCGAGGCCGCTCTCGCCTTCCGCCCCGACCATGTCGCATCCGACGCCTCGGTCGTCGGGATTGTCGATACTCTCAACGCAAGCGCTGCTCCGCCGCAAGAAGGCGTGCCATGATCATCGGGCGTGTTGTCGGCGAGACGGTCGCTACACAAAAGCACCCCAGCCACGAAGGGCTCAAGTTGTTGATCGTGGCGCCCGCCGACCCGCGGGGAGAACCGCTCGAGGATACCGCCCCTTTCTTAGCCGTCGATTCGGTCGACGCCGGCGTAGGCGATCGGGTTTTGCTCGCGACCGACGGTTGGACCGCCATGACGGCGATCGACCGCCCCGGTTCCCCCATTGACGCGGCCGTCGTCGGCGTCATCGATCACATCGATATCCCTTGAGAATCGATCCCCGGCCAAGGCCGTGCGAGCTTCTTGAGCCGCGAAGCGGCGGCAGGAATATAGCCCAGGGTGGAGGGAGGTGGGGCGGAACCCTGGGTACGGAATCAAATCAGTGCGAGCCCTGAAGGGGCGGCGGGAACGCAGCCGACGTGGCGTGAGCCTCCAGGCTTGCCGCGCCCCGAGTCATCGGGGCGAGTCTTGGATGCCGCCTTGCGAGGTTCACGCATTCGGGATACGAACCGAGGAATCGGTTCGCGGCAAGCCTGGGAGGCTCGCGCCACGTCGGCGCCGGTCAATCGTCACCAAAGGATAGTCCCATGCAACCGATCGCCAACTACATCGAGGGTCGCTGGTCGACGCCGGATTCCGAGCGGGTTTCGGAAGTGATGAACCCGGCCACTGCCGAGGTGCTGGGAACCGTTCCGCTCGACGGCGGCGCCGGCGCCGTCGAGGCCGTGGAAGCCGCCGCGCGAGCGTTCCCGAAATGGCGCCGTACACCTCCGGGCGAGCGCATCCAATACCTGTTTCGGTTCAAGCAACTTCTCGAGGACAATTTCGACGACATTGCCCGCACGACGACGCTTGAAAACGGCAAGACCTTGGCCGAGTCGCGCGGCGAGCTGCGGCGCGGGATTGAGAACGTCGAGGTGGCCTGCGGCATTCCCACTCTGATGCAGGGCTACAACCTCGAGGACATCGCCCCCGGCATCGACGAAATCATGATCCGCCAGCCGCTCGGCGTCGTCGCGGTCATCACTCCCTTCAACTTCCCGGCGATGATTCCGCTCTGGTTTCTACCTTACGCGCTGGCTTGCGGCAATACGTTGGTTCTGAAGCCGTCCGAAAAGGTTCCCCTGACGGTCGCGAAAATCGTCCGTTTGCTCGACCGCCTCGACCTACCGCCGGGCGTTGTCAATGTGGCCAACGGAGGCAAGGGGGCGGTCGACGCGCTGCTCGATCACCCGGCGGTTCGCGCGGTCAGCTTCGTGGGCTCGACGCCGGTGGCGAAATACATCTATGCCCGAGGGGCGGAGCGCGGTAAGCGCGTGCAGTGCCAAGGCGGGGCGAAAAATCATGTCGTCGTCATGCCGGACGCCGACCTCGACAAGACCGTCGAAATTGTCAGTGACAGCGCCTTCGGTTGCGCCGGCCAGCGTTGCCTGGCGGTCTCGACGGCGGTGACCGTCGGCGAGGCGCGGGAAAGTTTTCGCGACGCCGTTATCGATGCCGCCGCCGGCCTTCCCGTGGGATTCGGGTTGGATGACGGCGTCCGGATGGGGCCGGTCATCACCTCGCAAAGCCAAACCCGGATCGAGGGTTTGATCGAGCAGGGCGTGGCCGAGGGAGCGCGGGCTGTGCTCGACGGCCGAGGGGCGAAGATCGCCGACTACGAGAACGGCAATTTCCTGCGGCCCACCGTTCTCGACGGCGTTTCACCCGAGAGCACGCTTTCGGAAACCGAAATCTTCGGGCCGGTCCTGAGTCTCGTTCACGCCGACACCCTCGACCGGGCGATCGAGATTATTGCGGCCAATCCTTTCGGAAATGCTTCCTCGATTTTTACAAGCGACGGTGCCGCCGCCCGCAAGTTCCGCTACGAAGTTCCCACCGGCAACGTCGGCGTCAATATCGGCGTCGCCGCCCCCATGGCGTACTTCCCCTTCAGCGGCTGGAAGGCCAGTTTTATGGGGGTAATGCACGGCCAAGGGCGCGACGCCATTGAATTCTATACCGACAAGAAAGTCGTCGTCGAGCGCTGGCCGAAGGATTGGTCTCGCAAGTTCTGACCGCCGCCCTGCTGAGTCACTAAGGAGCCTCTCGGTACAATTAGGCTTGCGTCGGGTGCGCGATTTCGCCCGGCGATCGGACCGACGAATCGCGTTATGGCGCTGGCGAAGGACCGACAGGTCGTCTTTCATCCCATCCTTCTGGCGATCTATCCGATCGTCTTTCTCTACGCATCGAACCGCGAAGCGTTGGACTTTTCGGTTCTGTTCGGCCCTCTGTTCGTCAATATCGCTGTTGTGTCTCTGCTGTGGTGGCTCATCAATTGGCGAGTGCGCGGCGTTAAGCTCTCGGCGCTCTACACGTCGGTGATTGCTCTCAGCTTCTACTCCTTCGGGGCGGTGCATGAAATCTTCGATAGGTGGTCGTTAGAACAAGGTTTTGTCAATGTTTCGGTCGGAGCAAAGCTTGTGGGGCTTTGCTTGCTGGTCGTCCTCGTTTGCGTGGGTTTGTGTTTGACGCTGCGGAAACACGTGGACACTGTGACCTACGTCGTCAACATTGTTGGCACGGTATTGGTTTGCGCCCCCCTGGGAGAAATCGTTGTCGGCACGTATCAAACCTTCGTCCCGCGTGATCTCCTTCCGGACCGCGCCTCTTTCGAAGCGGTTCCTCCGGCCATGCGGACTGCCGAGAATCCGCCTGACATTTACTACTTCGTGCTCGACGGTTATGGCCGTGCGGACTTGCTGGCCGACGAGTACGGTTACGATAGTTCGTCTTTTCTCTATTCACTCAGCGATCAGGGCTTCTATGTAGCGCGGAAAAGTCGTGCGAATTATCCATGGACCCTGGGGTCAGTGGCCTCGTCCCTCAATTTCGCTTACCTGCACGAGCCGCTCGGGGAGCAACTACGCCGCTCTAAGGATAAGCTCTTTCTGCGGGAACTCTTGGGAGGAAACCGAGTGATGCGGCATTTGCGTGCCGCCGGCTATCGCACGATCGTCTACGAGAGCCAGTACTTTGAAATCGACTTGCAAGAGGCCGACCGGACTGTGAGGGCATCGTGGTCCCCGAGTCCGTTCCTGATGGCCATTCTACAAAGGACTCCCATACCCGCTTTGTTGCGGCTCGCCGGACAGCCGGTGTTCTTTGATTTGCACCGTGCGCGAATGCTTGCGACCCTCGATCGCCTCCCCGAGGCTGTCCGGGAGCCCTCCCCGAAGTTTGTCTTTGCGCATCTGATGTACGCCCACCGTCCGTTTGTGTTCGGCGCCGGCGGCGAGAGTAGAAACCCGGCCGGCTTCTATAATTGGTGGCCGTCGAAGGGCATGAGCAGCGATGAGTTTCGACGGGCCTATCGGGAGCAGCTCGCCTATCTCAACACAAAACTCCAAACTACGTTGCGGCGAATCATCGCTGACTCCTCTCGGCCCCCGGTGATCATTCTGCAGGGGGACCACGGCCCTCAGGTGGGGTTACATCTGAACAGTCTGGATGAGACCGACGTACGCGGACGATACTCAATTTTCAATGCCTATCTGTTTCCGCGAGGCGGCGCCGAAAGGCTTTACGATTCGATCACTCCCGTAAACAGCTTTCGCGTTTTGTTTGATCACTATTTCGGCACTGCATACGGCTTACTCGAAGACAAGAGTTACTACACGTCGAGTAGCTTCATCTACGATTTCGAGCTGATCCCCGAGCAGCGTTTCGAGCAACGCTAGCCGGCAGCCCGTGGCAAAAATGTGTTCGGGCGAAAAGGGGTCCCAAAAAATCCCCAACCACTGCAGCCGTGAAGCGGCGACAGGAGCCTTAGCCCAGGGTGGAGCCGACAGGCGGAACCCTGGGTAGAACCCCCAACCAAGCGAGCGCTGGCAGTGGTAGGGGCGGCAGGCCGACGCCCATTTTCATGGCGGGATTATGAATCCGCGGATTCATAGAAACCGACTGTACCCTTTTTTCGCCAGGGTTTCGCTTCGCCCTGGGTCAGTCCACAAAATTGCGAAAAGCCCCGGTAGGGGCGTAGGAAAGTCGATTCCACGCCGGGCCGACAGACGCCTGATGGAACCGAATGCGACCGGCTTTCGTCCGTCAACCTGTGATGTTGCTTCCCTTGGCGAGGCGATCGTCGTAGGCCTGTATCAGCAGCAGCGCCCCGGTGAAAAAATAACCCACCACGAACAGCAGTAGAAACGGCAGAGTCGCCCAATTGCCGATCAGCAACGAGCAAAAAACGCAAAAAGCGAAGTAGCCGCCGGCGGCGAGATGGGCGGTGGGAAGCCAAGCCTTGGGACGCCCGGCCGAGCGCGTGAGCCCGGCTGCGCGGAGTCCGGCAAATTTCGCGGTGCGTTCAAACGGGGAAGGAATACCGAGCAGAGCTTCGACGACGGCGCGGGCATTTGTCAAGGTCAAGCCGATGCCGATGGCCGGCAGCCACGGCAGCAGCAAGAAGGTTTTCTTCCAATCCTTCGGAAAGAGTTCTTTCTGCGCGAGCAGGTAGAAAGAGCACAAGGAGGCGAACGTTCCCAAGAACAAGGGAATGTCCCAATAGAGCAAGTGTCCGCCGCCGTGGTGGTAGCGAATGAGCGCGGTCGGACCCAGCAGCAGAGACAAGAGAATCATCAGCGGGAAGGACAGGTTGGAGCCAAGGTGAAAGCAAGCCTCCCACTTGATTTTCCCGGGCAAGTCCGAGCGCACCAGCACCGGTAGCGTCTTCTTTGCGGTTTGGATCAACCCTTTGGCCCAGCGGGCCTGCTGGGTCTGAAACGAGGCCATGTCGAGCGGTAACTCGGACGGCACCTCGACGTGCCCCAGGTAGAGAAAACGCCAACCCTTCATCTGTGCCCGGTAGCTCAGGTCCGTGTCTTCGGTGAGGGTGTCGTGCTGCCAGCCGCCCGCGTCTTCGATCATCGACCGGCGCAATACCCCCGCGGTTCCGTTGAAGTTGAAGAAGCGCCCCGAGCGCGAACGTGCGCCATGCTCGAAGACGAAGTGCCCGTCGAGCAGAACCGCTTGGAGCCGCGTGAGCAGCGATTGGTCGCGGTTTCGGTACGTCCAGCGAGCCTGCACCATACCCACCGCGGGGTCGGTGAAGTAATGCACGGTTTGATGAAGGAAGTCGGGGCGCGGCGAAAAGTCAGCGTCGAAAATCGCGATCAACTCACCGTGTGCCGCGGCCAGCCCGGCCTGTAGCGCACCCGCCTTGTAGCCTCGGCGGTGAGGTCTGCGAAGATACTCGATCGGGCTCCCTTGGGCGGCAAGGCGCTCGACGGCGGCACGCGCGATGGTGCTCGTTTCATCCGTCGAGTCGTCGAGCAGCTGGATTTGCAGCAAGTCGCGCGGGTAGTCCAGCCGGCACACCGTTTCGAGCAGGTTTTCAACGACGTAGGGCTCGTTGTAGACCGGGAGTTGCACGGTCACCTTCGGTAGCCGATCGAACCGTTGCGCGGGCCGTCCAACGGCCTGATCCTGATATTTTCGATAGAGATAGATCAGTTGATAGCGATGTAAGCCCCAGACGCTCAGCACGGCCATCAACGCGAAGTAGACGGTGACCAAAGCCCAGTCGAAAACGCTAACCTGGTAGGCGCCCGACAGTAGGGCCGCCCACCACTCCGTCAGCCCCGCGGATAGCGAGCCGATCTCGATGAGCGCCGACGGCGGCATGGCGGGAGACATGACGAGGAGTCGAGAGGACGGGCCGCCGACCGGATGCCGACTCGCCTTCACCGACGACTTCTATTCCTTGCGGCGGCTGTCGAAGCGGCTCTTCTGGGACTGCACGGATCGGGGCAAGGCCCGCCGCCCTATGTCGCCGAATTCGTAACGGCGTATCTGGCGGCATCCCTATTTTACCTGGTTTCGTGTTACCTGATCACGGCCGCCGACAAAGTCGCATCCGACCGCCGCGCAATGCGCCTGATCTGGGGCGCGGCGATCGTGTTTCGGTTGACGGCGCTACCGCTGGATCCCCAGCTCTCTGAAGACCCGCATCGCTATCGTTGGAACGGGAAACTGCAGGCCGCGGGAGGGAATCCCTACACCGAAACGCCGGAAAGCCCGCGATGGGAGCACTTGCGGGACGCCGCGTATCCGCTCGTTCCCGGGAAGCATCTACCAACGGTTTACGGGCCGGTGTTGGAGATGATCTACGCCGGGACCTATCGACTCGCGGCCGCGCTGACGGATGACCCGTTCGAGCAGGCTCGGCTGTTCAAGATCCCCTTCGTTTTGATCGAGCTTGGGGTCGCTTGGGCGCTGGCCGCGCTGCTGCGCGCGCTGGGCAGGCCCGCGGGTTGGCTGTTGATCTACCTCTGGTCTCCGTTGATCGTGGTCGAATTTTGGGCCCAGGGGCACAATGACCCTGCGGTGATACTGTGTGTCGTGCTTGCCCTCGGGGCCGCCGTGCGCGGGCGTTGGACGCGGGGGTGGGGCTGGTTGACGGCCGCGGCGTTAACGAAACTTTGGCCGCTGCTGTTGGCGCCCTTTTTTTTGTTGCGTCACGAGGCGCGGCCCACAAGCGCAACGAGCAAGGCCGCGCTGGTCGCCCTCCCACTTGCCTTACTGCTGAGCGCGCCGTATTGGGACGGAATCCCGCAGCTGGCGGAAACGCTGCTCGCATTCGCCGACGGACGGCAGAACAACGCCGGCTTGTACGCGTTGATTTTCTCCGCGAGCGGCGGCAGCTACGGACAATCCGCGGCGTGGTCGGGCGGAATTCTGTTGATCACTTTGGCGGTTTTGGCTCGGGCTCGGCGGCACATCGTTTGGACATCGATGGGAGCTGTTGTTGCTTTGCTGTTCCTCTCGCCGAACTGCTTCCCGTGGTACCTGAGTTGGCTCGTTCCTTTTCTGGCGATCTACCCTAACGCCGCGCTCCTGCTCTGGACCGCATTGGCGGTGCTGGCCTATCACGTCGTGATCGACTACGCGGCGTTGGGTGTTTGGCGAGAGAGCAACGATTTTCGGCTGCTCGAGTACCTGCCGGTCTACGCAATGTTGTTGGCGGGCATCGCCACCGGCCGCTCTTCAAGAGCTCTCCGACTTTTTGGGAGGCTGAGCGGGTTGCGGTTTAGGTTTACGCGGCGGCGGAGGCGGTAGCGGGTTCTTGGGCGGCGGCCAAGGCCCGCTTTTGGTGCATTCCATCGTCTATGCGGCGGTTCGAATTCGGATCGTTTCTCCCTCGCCGCGGTCTTGAAGTCGGTTGTCTGAGATAGATCGGTGAGATAGATCGGTGACCACAGATCGGTGACAGCCACCGAACCCGCCGCACGACCCGTCACCGAACTCCGACCCCTGTCACCGAACTCTTGACCGAACTCCTACCGAACTCCTTGAACTCCTTTACCAAACTTCTTGGGGGGCGCCGGTTGGCGGGCGGTGCGGGGTTAGAATTCGTCCAACAGTTCGGTGTATTGGCGGCGGGCGCGATCGATGGCGTAATCGCGGGCCACGAGTCTCCGGCCGGCTTGTCCCATGTCGCGGCGACGTTTCTCGTCATCGAGCAGGGCGTCGATCGCCTGCGCGAAGCGGGCTTCTTCTTCGCTGCCGAAATCGACGAGCACGCCGCACTCGGGCAACAAGGCCTCCTCGATCGCGCCGGCGCGGGAGCTGACCACGGGCGTTTCCATGGCGAGGGATTCGAGTAGGACCAACGGGATGCCCTCTATCTTGGAGGGAAGGAGCAGCAGCGACGCGGAAGCCAGTAATTCCGGGACATCCTCGCGATGGCCGAGCAGCGAGAACCATCGCATTACGCCTATGCTCTCCAGCCTCGCTCGCAGTCGATCCTCTTCGGGCCCGGCGCCGGCCACTACAAAGTGAAAATCGGCGCTCGAGCGCAAGCGGAGGAGTTCAGCGGCGATGTCGGACAGCAGGAGCGGCCGCTTGCATTCGTTCAGCGCGCCGGCAAACAGCAGGATCCTCGTAGCGGGCGCCAGGCCGAGTTCGCGGTGCAGGCGGTCGCCGGCATAAGCGGCGGCGTCGAACTTCGCAAGATCGATTCCATTGCGAATCAGCCGGATTTTCTCCTCGGGCGTATCCATCTCGAACAGGCGAGCTCGGCCCGCCTCGGAGATGACGACGCGCCGGTCGAGATGGTCGGCCACATCGAGAGTCGCGGCAAAAAAATCCCAATCGTCGTTCACGGTGTGAAGAATGTCGACGGCTTGGATGTCGGGTCGTTTTTCCTTGATGGCCGGCAGGGCGCTGTAAACACCCAGCGAGTTTTGCACGACGAGGACATCGAATTCCCAATTGAGGGTCGCGCTGTAGCCAAAATGCGGCACCCAAGCGGCATCGAGCAATGGGGCGAGGTCGTAAATGTGATCGACCAACTCTTCCCATCGGGATCGCCGGCGGTAGTCCTGGTCGTCGGTGGCCAGCAGAAAAACCTCGAAGCGAGAGCGGTCAATTCGGCCCGCGAATTCCAACAAGACATTCTCCGCGCCGCCCGCTCCCAGGCTCGGCATGCAGAGAGCCAAACGCCGCCGGCCGGCGCTCTTGGGGGGAGGAATATAGTCGACCAGACCTCCTCCATCAATCAGCGCCGAGCTGGGTTGGAATCTCAAGTAGAAGCTGAGGTCAAAAACGGGACGCCCCGCGACGGCGTTGACCTTCTCTTTGAAACGCAGCGGAATCAGCCTCGCGGCGGCCCCCGGAGGATCGTCGCGCCAGGTTTCGATCGAAAGAAGCTCCGCGTTGTCGAGGTGGCGGCGAATCGTACCGAGCCAACTCGCGGGGAGGTCGCGTTGGCGTGTCGCGGCGGGCGGCGCCGTTTTCGTTGAGAGCGATCTTCTTTGCGGACGGCGGTTTCGCAAACCGCGCGCCCCCGGCTGTCGGCTCGGCTGTCGGCATCGCCAGGGCAATCGGCGAACCTTCCCCGAGCGCCGGGCTTCGGGTTGCTCGAGCACTTCGCGACTGACCCCGAGAGGTCCCGCGGCGCGGCGAAACGAAGGGCGCCGCGCTTCACCGGTGTCGCTCCAGGTCACCCAGGAAGCCGAACGCAGGCCCCAAATGCACTCTTCGGCGGCATAGGGTTGAAGCTCGCTTGCGTCGCTCATCCGCAGAAAACAGGGAGCGTTTGATTGCTCGAGTGCGGTCGTCTCGTCGACATCCACGAGAACTTGATAGTCCCGAACCGTCTGGTTCTCGAAGTTCGGCTCACCGCCGGCCTCGACGACAAAACAAATCGAAGGCGACCATCGCTTTTTTGTTTGGAGCCGGCCCCGCGGGGAGAACAGGGAGGGATGGCTCGCCGTCATATGCGCCCAGATTCTCTTGTGATTGTCCAGGCCGACATAGTGAAGGCCGCGTCCGTGGGTACGATAGTTGAACAGCACTCTGGGGACGTAGTGTCCGTACCAGCCGTCAGCGCCGAGCTGAAGGGCAAATTGCCAATCTTCATAACCCCAGCGGTGCCATTCGTCGTAACCGCCGACGTCCTGCCAGGCCTCGCGCCGCAAGAACAAACAATACGCGAGAAAGTTTTCATTCATCAGACGGTAGAGATTGTAGTCACCGGCATGGTGAATGCAGTTGCGATTGCCGAAGACACGGTAGTCAAAATAAACAAACCCGGCTTCGGGATGGGAACGCATCGCCGCCAGGCAGACTTCCAGCATTTCGGGCTCCAGGAGATCATCGGCGTCGAGAGGGACCACGTAGCGGCCGCGTGCGAGATGAAAGCCTCGGTTGCGCGCATGCGGAAGGCCGCGGTGGGGCTCGCGGGCGATCCGCACGCCGGGGATCGCTAGGCGCTCGAGGGCTTCGATCGCCGCAACGGTCTCAGGCTCCTCCGCCCCATCGTCGACCAGAATGATTTCCCAGCGAGAATAGGTCTGACGCCGAACGCTCTCGACGGTCTCATGAACGAGATGCCCCCTGGTGTAGCAAGGGATCACGACCGAGATGAGTTCCGTGTCGCTCATGACGAACGATATTGATCTTCCTTTCCCGGAAAAATGCCCGCGCTTTTGGGGCGCCCTACAGAAATACGATCTTACCAACGCGGACCCATGTCACCAAGGGAGCGGGGTGACCGCCTCCACCCCCTGAGGTCAGTTGACAGATACCTAACATGGATGCCGCCATCTGTAGTAGTGGCCCCAACCCCGCAACACCGGGTTCAACTCCTCGATGGCGGTCGTCGAGATCAAAGGCTTGCCGCAGGGGGGTTTCGTTCCAAGTGGTCAACCGCAACGATGACCGTCTTGCGATTCGTCTCAAAGCGGCCGCGGAGGCCGGCGTCGGGTATTTCGATATCTTCGCCGAATCGAAGGTCGAGGGTCGCTGGGCGGCCACGAACCTGATCACGCTCAAGGTCGCCAAGGCCAAAAAACTCCGGGCCGAAAAAGACTGACCGGCGAGAAATTCAGAAAGAAATTCCGGCGGGCCGGGCGTTTTCGGTGCGCTTACTCACGTCAACGAGGCGGGCCGTTTGCGCCTTGGAGCTTCCGGCGCAGCACTTCGCGGTAGTGCCGCTCCAGCTTGGCCGTCCGGAGATCAGCCGACCAGTTCCTCTCCACCTCACGGCGGGCGCGGCGGGCCATGGCACGGGCCCCTTCGGGGTCGTCGAGCAGCAAGAGCGCGGCGGCCGCGAAGGTCTCGGGGTTTTCGGCCAACTCGACGATTTCACCGCTTTCGCCCGCCAGGCCCTCGGCCCCCAGAGCGGTCGAGACGGCTGGGATTCCCGCCGCGAACGCCTCGAGCAACTTCACGCGAATCCCCGATCCGCTCAAGATCGGGCAAACAAAGACGGCACAGCGCGCATAGAGTTCTCGAATGTCCTCAACGCGCCCCAGAAACTCAACGCCGGGCGCACTCATCGTCGCCGCGAAATTCGGGGGCGCGTGCGCGCCGGCGACCAGCAACCGCGCTGCCGGCCGCGCTGCACGGACAGCCGGCAATACGCGTTCGATGAAATAAGCAAGCGCCTGGCGATTGGGCGGGTGTTGAAAACTGCCGATGAAAAGCAGTGTGTCGGGCCGGCGCCCCTCTTCGTTGTATTCATAGCGAGCCAAATCAATGGCCGCGCGAAGGTCGTCGCGGATCGGCGGAACACCGTTTCGGGTGTCGAGATTCCCTGCCGCCGTCTCGCTCGGGCCGCGCCCGAGAAAGGATTCCAGATAACGCCGATTTTCGGCTGTGCAGGTTTGCACACCGTCGAAACGCCTCAATGCCCGCAACTCGAAGCGCAGTGCTCGAAGATATTCGTAACCGTGCAGCAGTTTCTCCACGGGATTCCCGACGGTGCGCAGACCGCTTGCGACCGACTGAAAGTAAACATCGTGTTCGAAAAGAAAGGTCGCGATGCGCTCGAAAGACTCGGCGTAACCGGCCAGTTGCGTGTAGTCGAGTTGCACGACGTCAATCTCATTGACATAGATCGCGCGGTGCAAACGTCGGCGAAAGTCATCGCTTCCAAATTCCCGAGCCGCATGGGGCGCAAGCCCGCCCAGGCCCCCCGAACGCCCGCGGCCACGCACGACGAATTCCGCGTCGGCGCACATTTCGCCGAGCTTGCGGTTTTCCGCCAGGTCGCTCTCCTCGTCGAGCATGGCCAGCAAGTGCAGCCGCGTGAGCGGCGCGAGGTAGCGGACGGTCTGGTTCATGAACAGCGCCCCGCCGTGCAAGGGTGGCTCGATCGGGTAGGGCGACACGAATAAGACGTTGAGCTTGTCGCGCTCCGGGTCGGGCTGCTGGAAGCGGTCGCGGAAATAGCCCCCCAGCGGCCGGCGGAAAGCCTCGGTGTCGTCGACGGCCGCGAGGCGGCGGGCGCGGTTGCGCGAGACGATGGCGGGCCCGAGTCGGCCCAAAGCGCGCCAAAGCGCGGCGCTGTTGGGGCGGGCGGTTTGCTCCCCGCCAAGCAGCCGAATCCACAGCCCGGCGTAGAGCCAAGCAAAATGCGCGCCGAGCAGCCGCCAATCGTGGAGGTTCTTCCAGGCGAAGAGCAGATGGTTCTTTTCGAGGGTGCGGCGGATGAAGGCCGCCGAGAAGTGCTTTCCGATGGTGCCGCGATGATCGTGGTGAACAATGCTCCGAGGCTGATAGAACACGATCCAGCCACGCTTCCAGGCGTTGTAGCTGATGTCGGTGTCTTCGAGATAGAAAGGTTCCCAGAGCGGGTCGAAGCCGCCGAGGGCGAGAAATTTGCGGCGATCGTAGGCTGAAGAGCCGCCTCCCGCGTAGAAGGTCGGGAAAAGGTCGCGGACCTTGTCGTCAATGACATGGCCGAGCGAGAGGCGTCCGTTGCGCCAAGCGGCTTGGGTAAGGCCGGTTTCCTCGCGCCGCTTGGCCGGATCGGTGAAGAAGATCTGCGCCGAGACGGCGAAGACGCGCGGGTCGTGGAAGCCTTCCAGCAAGGGCGCGAGAAAATCGGCCTCAACGCGCATATCGTTGTTAAGAAGGACAACGATGTCGTGACGGGCGGCGCGGAAGCCGGCATTCGAGCCGCCCCCGAAGCCGAGGTTGGTTTCGAGCGTCAGAACGCGGACACTCGGGAAACGCCGCGTCAGCATTTCACGCGTGCCGTCGGTCGAGCCGTTATCGACGACGAGGATTTCGTGCTCGGAATTGTCGGCGAGTGCGGCGACGAGGGAGGGCAGATTGCGTTCGAGATGCTCGCGTCCGTTCCAAGTCGGGATCACGACGCTTACGCCGGAAACATCGACTTTTTCATCCGGCGCCGGAGGTTCGTCTTTTCGGGGGCGGGCGGCGAAGGCCGCAAACAGATCGTTGACGGCGAGTGAGAGCGCGGCCGCGACCGTGAGTAGCGGCGCGGCGGTGAGCAGCAAGACGAATTCACCGAGCCCTCGCAAAAACGCGGTCATCGATTGCATGAGGAAACGGTCGCTTCGCCGGCCGCGGAGTCGGCCAAGCGAGTGTTGATTTCGACGCGGCTCGGCAGCCGGATGTAGCCATAGACAGGCTTGTCGCCGCGCGCCATCGGCAACGTGAGGGCGTTGTCGACCCAGTCGCACGTTTCATAGCCGTCCAACGGGCCGTTGGCGACCGCGGGGGTGAAGGAAAAATGGTCCGGGTGCAGTTCGGGCAGTTCAAAAGCAAAATCGATCGTGTGGACGTCGCCGGGCGACATCGGGGGCACTTCGACGCCTTCGCTCAAGGTATTAATGCCGGCGAAATCGACGCCCAAGTGGTTTCTCAAGATGAAGCCGATGTTGGGCGAGACCAGCGACTCGCGGGCGCGCACGCTGATGCGAACGCGCAGCGAGGCGTGCGGCTCGAGCAGTTGCACCGGTCGGCCCCGGTCGTCGACGACGGCGATGCCCAAGATTTCGGCACGGCGGTTGCCGTGGCGAAAATCGACATTGGGGAGGGTTTCCACGATTTCGGGCGCGATCGAGGGGGCTTGGTTTTCCTCGCCGGCGTGTTCGGCTTGGTGCAGTTTCACGTAAGCGGCGTCCTTTTCAGCCATGCGGGCCAGGTACTTGCCGATGACCGAAGCCGGATCGCCGATCTCGACGACTCGCCCGTGCTCGAGCCACAAAACTTCCGTCCCGAGCGCCTTGACATCGGCCATGCTGTGCGAGACGAACACAATGGTTACGTCGCGGCGGCGCAGTTCGTGGATCTTGCGCATGCAACGCTGGCGAAAGTAGTAGTCGCCGACCGCCAGGGCTTCATCGACGAGCAAGATTTCCGGGTCGACGTGAATCGCCACGGCGAAAGCCAGCCGCACCAGCATTCCCGAGGAATAGGTCTTGACAGGTTGATCGATGAAATCGCCGATCTCGGCGAACTCGGCGATCTCGCCAAAACGGCCGCGCACTTCCTGTGTCGAAAGACCCAGGATCGCGCCGTTCAAGAAAACGTTCTCGCGCCCGCTGAACTCGGGATTGAAGCCCGCGCCCAGCTCGAGCAACGACGAGACGCGGCCTTGCACATCCACCCGGCCGCTGCTTGGAGGGAAGATGCCCGCGGCCAGTTGCAGCGCGGTGCTCTTGCCCGAACCGTTTTCGCCGACCAGGCAGAACGTGCTGCCCTTGGCGATTTCAAACGAACAATCGCGCAAGGCCCAAAAGTCGCGGTGAAAGCTCCGTCGGCCCAGGAAGGCGAGTTCCTTGAGCCGGTCGCCCGGAGCGGCATACACCGGATAGCTTTTCGAAACGTTGTGAAAAGCGAGGGACATTGGTCCGTGAACCGTGAACCGTGAGCCGACATCCGTTTTCGCTGGTTTGCGTGCAGGCCGGTGATCGAGGGTACGGTTGATCCTCTTCTATCATCTTTGGTGCGGAACCGAAGTTCAACCGCTCGGTTCACGGTTCACGGCTAACGGTTCACCGTCAAAGCACATCCGCGAATCCGCGCTTGGTGTAGCGGAAGAAGAGCCCGCCCGCGACGAAAGCCGCCACCGCGAAAGCCGCCAGGGCCAAAAAGTCCACCGCGGAGGGCAGGCCCTCGCCAAGGATGCACTCGCGGTAGCCGCGGACGACATAAGTCAGCGGGTTCCACCGCAAGAAACCCGATACGGCATCGGGAAACTGCGCTTCGAACAGAAAAATGGGCGTCAACCAGAACCAAGCCGTGAGGATGACTGAGAGGACCTGGGCCGTGTCGCGCAGATAGACGTTGAGGGCCGCCGCGATCCACGCCAACCCCAGGCTCAGCAGCCCAACCAACACGAAGTAACCCGGTAACAGCAGCAACGCCGCGCTGACGTGGTGGTCGCGAACTCCGACGATGACGATCAGCAGGGTCAGCGCCAGCATATGGTTGATCCAGGTGGAGAGGAAGATGCTGAGCGGGACGACTTCAGCGGGGAAAACGGTCTTCTTGATCAGATTCGCGTATTCGACGAGCGAAGACGACGAACGCTGGAGGGTTTCGGAAAACAACAGCCAAGGCAGCATCCCGGCGAAAAGAAACAGCGGATAGCTGTCGGTCACCTCGCCGGGCGGCAAGCGCATCCCGAAGGCGTAGGCGAAGACAAACGTGTAGACGGCAAGCAGAACCAGCGGATGAACGACACCCCACAACCACCCCACCACCGAGCCCACATAACGCTGCTCGAAATCACGGCGCACGAGTTGGTAGACAAGGCTCCGGTTGTTGACGAGGTTGCGGAGGAAGAATGTGCCGGGGAGTCGCATTCCGGGGAGCCGTAAGTCGTGAACGGTGAACCGGCGGTGGTGCGCGGCCTTTTCTATCATCGCAGGGTCGGTAAGACTCTCGCGAACGGTCGCGGATGTGCGACTTCAATAAACCGCGTGTGGCGAAATTCAGCACCCGACGTGGCGCACGCTTTCAGCGTGCCGTGTCGCCATTCTTGGCGACATGTCCTATCTCCACATCTCAAGTAAAGTTCGCAACTCGGTTAACGGCTCACGGTTCACCGAACCATCAGCCGGCGCTTTCTTCCGACTCGCCGAGCTTCGCCCTGACTTGGCGGATGGTCGAAAAAACCCCGAACAGCACCATCCCGCCGATGAAAACCCAGATCCAGGTGGGAATGTTCTTCCCTGCGACGGCAAGGTAAAGATAGGCGGAAACGAAGCAGAACGACGAGCACATCGCCGGCAGGACGATCGGCCGGCCGCGCCGCACATTACGCACCAGCCAGGCTACCGAGGCGGTAAAGAAGGGAATCGCCCCCACGTAGATGAGACCGAAGATGAGCGGGTTGACGCCGTATTCGGCGCCGAGGCCGAAGAACCAATCTTGAAGTGCCTGAAGCATTGTACGAGGGGTGACCGTGTAGGATACCGCGAATGCGAATTTGCCGCAAACCCTAAACGGAAAGACGCCGCGGGCGGTCGGAGTGTTTCATGAATTGCGATCCGCCGGCGCAGGAGGATACGCGGACTCGGTTGTTCGTTATCCCGGGGCGAGACCCGAGTTTGACACCTTTTCGGCCCACTGTTAGCGTGAAGAGTCCCCTCGCTCGCAAGAACCCCTCCTCAATGGATCCCTCTCTGATCCGTAATTTCTCGATCATCGCCCACATCGACCACGGCAAATCGACGCTGGCGGATCGCCTGCTCGAGATAACCGAGACGCTCAGTCACCGGGAGATGAAGCAGCAAGTGCTCGACACGATGGATCTCGAGCGCGAACGCGGCATTACCATCAAGGCCCAGGCCGTCCGCATCAACTATCAGGCGCGCGACGGCAAGGCGTATCAGCTCAACTTGATCGACACGCCGGGCCACGTTGATTTTTCGTACGAGGTCTCGCGCAGCTTGGCGGCTTGCGAAGGAGCGCTGTTGGTCGTCGACGCCTCCCAGGGGGTCGAGGCCCAGACGCTGGCGAATACTTATCTCGCGCTGGAACACGACCTCGAAATCATCCCGGTCATCAACAAGATCGACCTGCCCGCGGCCGAGCCGGAAAGGGTGCGCGAGGAAATCGAAAGCACGGTCGGCCTCGACGCCCAAGCCGCTCTGCTTGTCAGTGCCAAGTCGGGACAGGGCGTAGACGAGATCCTCGAAGCGATCGTGCAGCGAATTCCCCCGCCGAAGGGATCGCCCGGTGAGCCTTTGCGGGCTTTGTTGTTTGATTCCTGGTTCGACTCTTATCGCGGCGTGATCGTGCTGGTGCGGGTGATCGACGGCACGCTGCGCAAGGGGATGAAGATCCGCCTGGCCGCGACCGGGCAAGCTTACACCGTCGAGGATTTGGGTTTTCGAACGCCCAAGCCTTTTCCGTGCGACGAGCTCGGTAGCGGGGAAGTGGGCTGGGTGATCGCGAACATCAAGAACGTCACCGAAACCAAAATCGGTGACACGATTTGCGACGAGGCCAATCTTCCCGCCGAACCGCTCAAGGGTTTTGACGAGAGCAAACCGATGGTCTTCGCGGGACTCTATCCCGTCGAGTCCCATCAGCACCAGGCCTTGCGCGAGGCTCTCGAAAAACTTCAGCTCAACGACCGTTCTTTTCAGTTTGAGCCGGAGAGTTCCACGGCGCTGGGGTTCGGTTTTCGCTGCGGCTTTCTAGGCTTGTTGCATCTCGAAATCGTCCGAGAGCGGCTCGAACGCGAATTTGATATCGACCTGATCACGACGGCCCCCGGTGTGCGCTATCGCGTGCGCTTGACCGACGGGGAAGTCGTCGAGGTCGACAATCCCAGCCGCTGGCCGCTGGAGCAGAATATCGCCGCCGTCGAAGAACCTGTTTTCGTCGTCACCGTGATCACTCCCGACGAGCACTTGGGGGGGATTCTCAAGCTGCTTGAAGACAAGCGCGGCGTGCAAAAGGGTTTCGAGTACGCGGCGGGCAACCGCGTCGTGCTGACCTACGACGTTCCGCTCAACGAGATCGTGCTCGACTTTTATGACCGCTTGAAAACCGTCTCGCGGGGTTACGCCTCGGTGGACTACCATTTGGCGGGTTACCAGCAGTCGCCCATGGCCAAGTTGGACGTCCTCGTCGCCGGCGACCCGATCGATGCGCTGTCGATGATTGTTCACAGCGACCAGGCGCATGGGCGCGGCAAGGCGTTGATCGAAAAGATGCGGAAGCTGATCCCGCGGCAGATGTTCGAGGTAGTGCTGCAAGCCGCGATCGGCAACAAGATCGTGGCGCGGGAAACTATTGCGGCCTTACGCAAGAACGTCTTGGCGAAGTGCTACGGCGGCGATGTCAGTCGCAAGCGCAAGCTGCTCGAAAAGCAAAAGGAAGGCAAGCGCCGCATGAAACGCGTCGGCCGCGTCGACATTCCCCAAGAAGTGTTCCTAGCTGTCCTCCAAGTCGGCGACTAACCGCGAGTAGCGACCGGCACGAGCATGTCCGATAGTTCGTAGAAAATAGCGACTCTCCGCCCGAGCCCTTGGTAGGCTCGGGATGATGTGTTTTTCAAAAAGGAGAGTCGCTATGAAGAAACGATATCAGATCGACCGCAAGCAAGCGGTCCGAAAATTCCAAAAGCAAGCCCAGCACAGCGAGGAGTCGCTGCAGTTGACGCTGCCCCTCAGGGAGGTGGCTGCGGTGCTGCAAGACGGCGTCGGAGACTTGATGCGGCAAGCCGGATTGCAGTTGATGCAACTGATCATGGACGAAGAAGTCCGGCATTGGGCCGGCGAGCGCTACGAACGCCGTAAACAAGGTCAGGTCTACCGTTGGGGAGGCGAGAAAGGGTTTCTCGTCGTCGACGGACAGAAAACGCCGATCACCCGGCCGCGGCTGCGCAGCGACGAGGGCCGCGAACAGCCCTTGGGCAGCTACGAGTTGTTTCGCCGCTCGGAACCGTTGGACGCCGCCGTGTGGGACAAACTGATGCTCGGTTTGTCCACCCGCAACTACGGCCGGGCGGTGCGCCAGTTCGCCGACGCCTACGGCATCGAGAAATCGGCGGTAAGCGATCATTTCATCCGTGTCAGTCGCGGCAAGCTGCGCGAGTTGATCGAGCGTCGGCTCGACGAGCTGCCGTTGTGCGCGATCTACATCGACGGGGTGGAGTATCATTCGCAGCACCTCGTCGTGGCGCTGGGAGTGGCCGTGGACGGGCGTAAGATCGTTTTGGGGTTGCAACAAGGCGCCACCGAGAACGCCGTGGTGACGGGCGAATTATTGGCCGACCTCGAGCAGCGCGGCGTGGATTTTACGCAACCGCGGCTTTACATTCTCGACGGCGCGAAGGCGCTCGGGAAGGCGCTGAAGAAACAGGCCGGGAAGGCGGTGTTGATCCAGCGCTGTCAAATTCACAAGCGGCGCAACGTGGCGGCGCACTTGCCCGACGAGTATCGAGAATCGATCGATCGCAAGTTGGCCAACGCCTATCAGATGACGAGCACGGCCGATGCGAAGCGAGCGTTGGAGCAGGTGCAGCGGGAGTTGATGGAGCTGAACCCCTCGGCGGCGCGCTCGTTGAAGGAGGGAATGGACGAGACGCTGACGGTGCACGGGTTGGCTTTGTCGCCGCAGCTGCGGCGGACGTTCAGCACGACGAATCCGATCGAGTCGGCGTTTTCGGTGGTGGAGAGGATTTGTTCGCGAGTGAAGTGTTGGCAGCGGGGCGATCACATCGAGCGCTGGGTCGGCTCGGCGTTGTGGGTGGCGGAAAAGAACTTTCGCCGCGTGAAGGGTTATAAGGATTTGCCGAAGTTATTGGAGGTGCTTGAAAAACGGCGGGGAACCTCCCTGCCAACGCCCAAAGCGGCGTAAACTAGATCCACCGGAGAGCCGCGAGTTTCAACGGAAATCCGGACATGCTCCCGGCACTCGTGCCGGTCCTAGCCCAGGTATAAACCGGGCACATGGGTAACACTGTAGGCCAAGCACATAGGTAACACATGGACCATCGCCCTGCTATTTCAGTGTTGGGAGTTCGTCGGGTCTTCTGTCAAGGCTTCCCTGTCGGCTCGCTGCCGCGAGGCCTGGACAGAAAACCGGCGAACTCCTTGATTCCCTTACCAATAGCAGGGCGATGGGCCTTTTTGGCTTGGTCTCCTCGGACTTTCTGCCAGGTCATTGATTCGGCCCAAGTTAGCGGCCAAGTGGGCTGCCCCGATCGCCCAAAAGTGTTACCTATGTGCTTGGCCTAAAGTGTTACCCCTGTCCCGGTCAGCACATGTCGCTGCTCGTGCT